>CP192047.1:0-5735265 GCA_050942275.1 Spirillospora sp. CA-255316
ATGGACGGTCAGGATCTCGCGTCGGTCTGGACCCGCACTCTCACCGCCCTGTCCGAGGGAGAGCTGCCTCCGAGCTACCGAGCCTGGCTGCCGCTCGTGCGTCCGCTGGCCCTTGTGGAGGGCACCGCGCTGCTGGCCGCGCCGAACGAGTTCGCCAAGGACGCACTGGAAACGCGGCTGCGCAACCTCATCACGCAGGCGTTGTCGCATGAGCTGGGCCGGGAGATCCGCGTCGCGGTGACCGTCCAGCCGGAGCCTCCCGCGGCGGCCGGCGGTGAGCCGGGCCAGGGTCATCACGAACGTCCCCCCGACCGCTATGGGGAGCGGCCGTACGCCGAGCAGTCCTACGACGACCGGTCGTTCGATGACCGTCCCTATGAAGACCGTCCCTATGAGGACCGCTCTTATGGGGAGCAGCCGTACCGGGATCAGTCCTACGGCGACCGCTCCTATCCCGAGCAGGGGTATGGAGGGCGTCCGTCGACAGGTTCTATCCACAGCCCCGGCGCTCCCGGTGGATATCCCCTTCCGGAGGAGGACCGCGGCTGGCCCCAGCGCGAGGGCGACCATGGCGGCGGCTACCCGTCGACGTCCCGTCCCCCCTCCTATGGAGGGCATGGCGCCTCAGGCGGGCCGGGCCCCGGGCCTGGGCAGGGTTCGGGCCACGGTTCCGGGGGGCCGGGCGGTCGTCCAGGGCCGTCCCCGTTCGACGGGCGCGGACTTCAGGGCGGCGGTCCGCAAGGCGGCGGATATCCGGGGATGGGGCGTCCCGGCGGACCGACAGGCCCCGGAGGCCCCGGTCCCGGGGGGCCTGGAGGGCCCGGTGGCGCGGGAGGCCCCGGTGGTCCCGGGATGGGCGCGGGCAACGGTTCAGAGAGCTACGACCCCGAGGGGTACGGGCCCGGCGGTGAAGCGCGCGGGCGCCACGGCGGCGGTCCACAGGGGGGTCAGGGGGGCTCGCCCCAGGGTCCCCAAGGGCACGCGCCTTCTCACCTGAACGACCGCACCCTCGGCGCCCCGCGTCCAGGACGCGGCGGGCCTCCCCAGCCCCGAGGCGGCGAAGGCCAGAACGAGCCGCCGCGCGGCCGTACCGAAGACTCCTACATCTCGGCCCCTACCGGCGACGCCTACCAGTCGGCCGACTCCTACCGTGGCGACGAGTCTCCTTATAGAGGAGGAGACGACAGGGGAGAGGGAGCCTTCCGGGACGAGGAGCCGTCCGGCCTGCTCGAGACCCGCGGCATGCACCCGCCCACGGGCGCGGGCCCAGGCACGGGCGGCGGCGGTGGAGCGGGCAGCGGTCCCGCCCCCGGCGCGGAGCACGCACGGCTCAACCCGAAGTACACCTTCGAGACCTTCGTCATCGGGTCGTCGAACCGGTTCGCGCACGCGGCGGCCGTCGCGGTGGCCGAACAGCCGGCCAAGGCGTACAACCCGTTGTTCATCTACGGCGACTCGGGGCTGGGCAAGACCCACCTCCTGCACGCCATCGGGCATTACGCGCAGAGCCTCTTCAACGGGGCACGGGTGCGGTACGTGAGCTCCGAGGAGTTCACCAACGACTTCATCAACTCGATCCGCGACGGAAAGGCCGACGGCTTCCGCAGGCGGTACCGGGACGTGGACATCCTCCTCGTCGACGACATCCAGTTCCTCGAAGGCAAGGAACAGACGCAGGAGGAGTTCTTCCACACCTTCAACACCCTGCACAACGCGAGCAAGCAGATCGTTATCTCCAGTGATCGGCCGCCCAAAGAACTGGTGACGCTGGAGGATCGGCTGCGCAACCGGTTCGAGTGGGGGCTGACGACCGACGTGCAACCGCCCGAGCTGGAGACCCGGATCGCGATCCTGCAGAAGAAGGCGCGGCAGGAGGGCCTGGCGGCGCCGCCGGACGTGCTGGAGTTCATCGCCTCGCAGATCGCGACCAACATCCGCGAGCTGGAGGGCGCGCTGATCCGGGTGACGGCGTTCGCGAGCCTCAACCGGCAGTCGGTGGACATGAAGCTGGCGGAGATCGTCCTCAAGGACCTCATCCCCAACGACACCGGCCCGGAGATCACCGCGGCGATGATCATGGCGCAGACGGTGGAGTACTTCGGCACCACGATCGAGGACCTGTGCGGCCCGTCGCGGTCGCGGATGCTGGTGACCGCCCGGCAGATCGCGATGTACCTGTGCCGGGAGCTGACCGACCTGTCGCTGCCGAAGATCGGGCAGCAGTTCGGCGGCCGCGACCACACCACGGTGATGCACGCGGAACGCAAGATCCGCTCCCTGATGGCCGAGCGCCGCGCGATCTACAACCAGGTGACCGAGCTCACCGGGCGGATCAAGCACCAGGCCCGCAAACGCTGACCGTACGGCGGGACGGACGCCGGCCGCGCTTCGCCCCGGACCCCGAACCCGGGGACCCGGCCGCACGACTCGCACGAAGCCGATTCGCCCGCCCTTTCGCCACCCCGGCCATGCCCAGGCGGCGGATGGCGGACGGCGGACGGCGATTCGTCCGGCCCGCTCGCCTCGCCTCGCCTCGTCCGGCCCGCTCGCCTCGCCTCGCCTCGTCCGGCCCGCTCGCCTCGCTCGCCTCGTCCGGCCCGGCGACGTCGCCCGGCGGGACGGCGTACGGTGGCAGCCCGTCGAAGACCGGCGGCGTCCTGCGCTCCGGCGCCCCGCCCTACCCACAGGTTGTGGATAACACTGGGGATCCGAGTGGAAAAGCCAGGGGACAACCTGCGGAGAACCTGAGGACAGATCGTGGATGGTTTGTGGACCGGTTGGGGACCGAGCGGGGGAGCCGACCGGCATCATGGGGACGACTCCGTGGACAGCCTGGGGAACTCCTGGGGACGTGCTGGGGACGGAGCGTCCGGACGGCCCGTCCCGGTGGCGTCCGGACGAGGCGGCCCGGCGGCCGGCGGGAGAACCTGCGGAGAACTCGTGGACAACCGGGGGATTAGATGAGGATCGCGTGTGGGGACGATTTCGCCGTCCTCAGGCGGCCGCGCCGCATCCACCTCCGGTGCACACGGCCGGTGGACAGAAACAGGGCCGTCACCTGGGAGGACACCCGTCGTCCACACTATCCACGGCCCCTATGACGAGTACTGCCCCATGTATCTATCCAAGAAAAGAACCATCTCAACTCAGGGCCTGGGGATCCCGTGTCCCGGGCGTGCCGATTGACCAGTTCCACCTCACCCTCGTACCGAAACCTTCAGGAGGCGGGTCCCCATGAAGTTCCGCATCGACAGAGACGCCCTCGCCGACGCCGTGGCGTGGACGGCCCGGACGCTCCCGGTGCGCCCCCCGGTCGCCGTGCTGGCGGGCATGCACCTGGAGGTGACCGACCGGCTGAAGCTCTCGGCGTTCGACTACGAGGTGTCCGCCCAGGTGTCCACGGACATCGATGTGGAGGAGCCGGGCAGCGCCCTGGTGTCGGGGCGGCTGCTGGCCGAGATCTCGCGCAGCCTGCCCCCGCACCCTGTGGAGGTGACGACGGACGGGGCGAAGGTGATGCTCCGCTGCGGCAGCGCGAAGTTCACACTCCTCACCATGCCTGTGGAGGACTATCCGACGCTGCCGGAGATGCCTCCGGCCGCCGGGTCGGTCGGCAGCGACGAGTTCGCCGCGGCGGTCAACCAGGTCGCGGTCGCCGCCGGCAAGGACGACACGATCCCCATGCTCACCGGGGTGCGGGTGGAGATCGAGGGTGAGACGGTCACGCTGGCCGCCACCGACCGGTACCGGCTGGCGGTGCGGGAGATGCACTGGAAGCCGGACCGTCCCGACTTCGCCGCGGTGGCCCTGGTGCCCGCCAAGACGCTCGCCGACACGGCCAAGTCGCTGACCGCGGGCGCGGAGGTGTCGATCGCGCTGGGCGGCACGGGCGGCGGCGGCGCGGGCGAGGGCATGATCGGGTTCGAGGGCGGCGGCCGCCGCACCACGTCCCGGCTGCTGGACGGCGACTTCGTCAAGTACCGGTCGCTGCTGCCGAGCGAGTACGCGGGGCTGGCCGAGATCCAGACGTCGCCGTTCATCGAGGCGGTCAAGCGCGTGTCCCTGGTCGCCGAGCGGAACACCCCTGTGCGGCTCTCGTTCAGCCAGGGAGAGGTCGTCCTGGAGGCGGGCACCGGCGATGAGGCCCAGGCCGTCGAGGCGCTGGAGGCGACGCTGGAGGGCGAGGACATCGACATCGCGTTCAACCCCGGCTTCCTGCTCGACGGGCTGGCTGCGATCGGCTCGGACGTGGCCAGGCTGTCGTTCACGACGCCGACCAAGCCCGCGGTGCTGACCGGCAAGCCGCCGCAGGACGGCGAGAACCCCAACTACCGCTACCTGATCATGCCGGTGCGCCTGTCCGGCTGATCCCGCCCGGCCCGCTCCCGGCCCGCTCCCGGCCCGCTCCGGCACGGCTCGGCCACGGGCTCGCCCGGCTCGGCCACGGCTCAGTCACGGTTCGGTTCGGCTCGGCCACGGGCTGGCCACGGCCCGGCGCGGTCCTCCTCCGCGCCGCGCGGTCCTGCCCGGACGCCTGGAAGCCTGGACGCCTCGCGCGGACGCCTGCCCGTGTGGCCCGCCGCGCTTCTGCGCTGTGCGCGCCGTCCCGCCTGAAACCGGGGCGGCTCGGGCTGCGTCATGCACAGGTGTGTGGACGACCGACGCGCGCACCTGGAGCGGACCACGTGACCGGACGGCGGGCCGGGCGAAGGCGGGAAGCGCGCACACAGCCTGTGGACGCGCTACGCGTAGACGCCGGTATCCGGGTACGCCTATGCGCGGCGGCTGCGGACGGCCTGGAGCCAGGGCCGGACGCACCGCGCGTATACGGCGCGGCGGCCCGCGCCTGCGCCCGCACGCGGGCATCGGTGCCCGCATGCGGGTCGGCCGCCCTGTGCAGGGACGATGTAAGGCACGCACGACACGTACGGCAAGGACGCTACGTACAGGGGAGTGAGCATGGAGCTGGGGATCATCGGCCTGGGCAAGATGGGCGCCAACATGGCCGAACGCCTGCGCAGGGGCGGCCACACGATCGTGGGGTACGACCGCAATCCCGAGATCAGCGATGTCTCCTCGGTGGAGGAGCTGGTCGAGCGGCTGCCCGCGCCCCGCGCGGTGTGGGTGATGGTGCCCGCCGGTGCCCCGACCCACGAGACTGTCCACAGGCTTGGGGAAATCCTCGAGGCTGGGGACATCGTCGTCGACGGCGGCAACTCCCACTATGTGGACGACCAGAGGCACGGCGACGAGCTCGCGGCCAAGGGCATCGGCTTCCTCGACTGCGGGGTCAGCGGCGGGGTGTGGGGCCGGGAGAACGGCTACGCGCTCATGGTCGGGGGCGACGAGGAGTATGTGAAGCGGCTGATGCCGATCTTCGAGACGCTCAAGCCCGAGGGCGAGTTCGGCTTCGTGCACGCGGGGAAGATCGGCGCGGGCCACTTCGTGAAGATGGTCCACAACGGCATCGAGTACGCGATGATGCAGGCCTTCGGCGAGGGCTGGGAGCTGATCGAGGCCAGCGACGCGGTGACGAACGTGGCCGAGACCTTCCGCAGCTGGGAGCAGGGCTCCGTCATCCGGTCGTGGCTGCTTGACCTGATGAACCGGGCGCTGGCCGACGATCCCCACCTGGACGAGATCCGTGGATACGCCGACGACTCCGGTGAGGGGCGCTGGACCGTCAAGGCGGCCGTGGACCACGCGGTGCCGCTGCCCGCCATCACCGCTTCCCTCTACGCGCGGTTCGCCTCGCGGCAGGACGACTCCCCCGCGATGAAGGTCGTGGCGGCCCTCCGTAACCAGTTCGGGGGTCATGCCGTGCACTCCGCCAAGGGAGCCGACTCCCCCGGCGCGGACGTGGAGCCGCCCCAGCTGTGAAGTGAAGGTGCGGGTGAGCGGCACGGTGGGGTAGCAGTGGCCGGAAGGCTCTACGCTCGTGTCTCGTGCACGTCGCCCACCTGTCGCTCCAGGACTTCCGCTCGTACGCCACCGCCGAGGTCGCGCTCGAGCCGGGGGTGACCGCGTTCGTGGGGCCCAACGGCCAGGGCAAGACCAACCTGGTGGAAGCCATCGGGTACGTGGCCTCGCACGGCAGCCATCGCGCGGCCACCGACGCCCCGCTGGTCCGGCACGGGGCCCCGCGGGCCATCGTGCGGGCCGGGGTGGTGAAGGACGACCGCAAGGCCCTGATCGAGTTGGAGATCAACCCGGGCAAGGCCAACCGGGCACGGCTGAACCGTTCGCCCGTCCCCAGGCCCAGGGAGATCCTGGGGATGCTGCGCACCGTGCTGTTCGCCCCTGAGGATCTGGCCCTGGTGAAGGGCGACCCGGGGGAGCGCCGCCGTTTCATGGACGAGCTGCTGACGGCGCGCGCGCCCAGGTTCGCGGGGGTCCGGTCCGACTACGACCGTGTTCTCAAGCAACGCAACGCGCTCCTCAAGTCGGCCGCCGTGCACAGGCGCGCCCCTGGCCCGGAGGTGCTGGCGACCCTCGATGTATGGGACTCGCACCTCGCCCGTACGGGAGCGGAGTTGCTGGCGGCCAGGGTGGAGCTGGTGAGCGCGCTGCGTCCCCTGGTGGCCCGTTCGTACGCGGCGCTGGCCCCCGGCAGTGACGCCGCCGACCTCGTCTACAAGAGCTCTCTGGGTGATGAGGCGGAGTTGTCCACAGACCGTGCAAAACTCGCCGAGCAGTTGCTGGCGGGCGTGGCCGGTGCGCGGCGGCAGGAGCTGGAGCGCGGCGTGAGCCTCATCGGCCCGCACCGGGACGAGCTGATGCTGCGGCTGGGGGAGCTGCCGGCGCGCGGTTACGCCAGCCACGGCGAGTCGTGGTCGTTCGCGCTCGGGTTGCGGCTGGGGGCCTTCGACCTGCTGCGGGACGACGGGGACGACCCGGTGCTGATCCTCGACGACGTGTTCGCGGAGCTGGACACGGGCCGGCGCAGCCGCCTGGCGGAGATGGTGGCGCCGGCCGAGCAGGTCCTGATCACCGCCGCGGTTCCGGTGGACGTGCCGGAGGAGCTGACCGGTGGCTCGTACACCGTTTCCGGCGGGCAGGTGACCCGGTGAACGATCATCCACAGGATGTGCATAACTCCCCCGATCCCTTGAATGCCTCCGACGTCCCCCATGGGACGGGGACGCCCGGGTCCGGCGGGCCGAGCCCGGCCTCCGACCCGGGCTCGACCGCCGACCCGGGTGCGGGGGCGGGTGCTCCCCCGTCCAAGTCGGGGATCGAGCTGGCACGGGAGGCCCTGGCCCAGGCCAAGGCCGATGCCCGCAAGCGCGGCTCCGTTCCGGGGCAGGCGGGCAAGCGTAAGAGCGTCCGCCCCTCCGTTGTGCGGGAGCCCGGCCGTGGGGGCGATCCCAAGGCGTTCGGCGCCGCCATAAGGGACCTGCTGGCCTCCCGCGGGTGGGAGCAGCGCGCGGCCGTCGGCGGCGTCTTCGGCAACTGGCCCGGCATCGTGGGGCCCGAACTGGCCGAGCACACGCGTCCCGAACGGTTCGAGGACGGCGAGCTCACCGTGGTGGCCGACTCCACCACCTGGGCCACCCAGCTCCGCCTGCTGTCGTCCACGCTGGTCCGGCGGCTGAACGAGGAGCTGGGGCACGGGACGGTGCGCAGGGTGAAGGTGGTCGGCCCGTCCTCGGGCCCGCGCCGTCCGGGCGGCTGGCGCGTCCGCTGATCATGTCGCCCCGTCCACGCGCCTTCGACGCCTCGTCCGCACGCCGTCGACGCGCCGCCGACGCGCCGTGTCACCGCAGGGTGTGAGGGTGGCCGGAGCGCGAGGCGGCGGCCACGAACTGTCAGTGGCGTGTGACAGTCTCCAATCCGCGTGCAAGACCACCACAAGAGAAGACATGGACCACGTGCCGAACGTGACCGGGTGACGACGGGCGGCGACCGGACGGGGGTGAACATCTGTTCGGAGCGGCGGCGGTTGGATTTCGCTGCGAGCGCGCCGTAGGCCAGAGAACCCCCCGGGGCCTATGGGGGGATGCATCTCCTCGCCCACTCGCCCGCCACACGCGCACACAGAGCCCGTGAGTGCCACTTTTTGGCTCGCGAGCCGGTAGAATGAAAGCGGGTTCAGGATGCTGCGCCGCCAATGGGTCGCCCGGATCTCTGGCCGACTGACCAGAGCATGAGGGCGCCCTTACGTGTGTTACGGGGCACACCGCGTTCCCCCGACGGGAAACGGGCGCGGGTGACGAGCATCCCCGGCAGGAGGATCTCCTTTGGCGTACGACGCTAGTTCGATCACGGTCCTTGAAGGTCTGGAGGCGGTGCGCAAGCGCCCGGGCATGTACATCGGCTCGACCGGGGAAAGAGGCCTGCACCACCTCGTGTACGAGATCGTCGACAACTCGGTCGACGAGGCGCTGGCCGGCTATGCCGACGAGATCGTGGTGACGCTGCTCGCCGACGGCGGCGTGCGCGTGCGCGACAACGGCCGCGGCATCCCGGTGGGCGAGCACCCGGTGGAGAAGCGGCCCGCCATTGAGCTGGTGCTGACCACGCTGCACGCGGGCGGCAAGTTCGACGGCAAGTCGTACGCCGTCTCCGGCGGCCTGCACGGGGTGGGCTCCGCGGTGGTCAACGCGCTGTCCACCCGGCTGGAGGCCGAGGTCAGGACGGACGGCCACTTCTGGCGGCAGTCCTACACCTGGCAGGGCCCCGAGGCCCCGCTGGCGAAGGGCGAGCCGACCGACGAGACCGGCACCACGATCACCTTCTGGCCCGACGGCGCCATCTTCGAGACCCTCGAGTGGAACTTCGAGACGCTCTCGCGCCGCATGCAGGAGTACGCGTTCCTCAACCGCGGCCTGTCGATCACGCTGCGGGACGAGCGGCCCGGCCACACCGAGAGCGAGCCGGGCGGGCCCGATGAGCCCGCGGAGCCGCGCGAGGTCCGCTACCACTACGACGGCGGCATCGAGGACTTCGTCCGCTACATCAACAGCAAGAAGGACGCCGTCCACGACTCGGTGGTCTACTTCGGCGACGACACCGAGGGCATGTCGGTGGAGATCGCCATGCAGTGGAACTCCTCCTACGCCGAGTCGGTGCACACCTTCGCCAACACGATCAACACGGCCGAGGGCGGCACCCACGAGGAGGGCTTCCGGGCGGCGCTGACCAGCATCGTCAACCGGTACGCCAAGGAGCAGAAGCTCCTGAAGGAGGGCAAGGACGACAACCTCACCGGTGAGGACGTCCGCGAGGGCCTGACCGCGATCATCTCGATCAAGCTGGCCGACCCGCAGTTCGAGGGGCAGACCAAGACCAAGCTGGGCAACACCGAGGCCAAGTCGTTCGTGCAGAAGGCCTGCCACGAGCATCTGCGCGACTGGTTCGAGCGCAACCCGGGCGAGGCCAAGGAGATCATCAACAAGGCCACGCAGGCGGCGCGGGCCCGGATCGCGGCGCGGCAGGCGCGCGACCTGACCCGCCGCAAGAGCCTGCTGGAGTCGACCTCGCTGCCCGGCAAGCTGTCGGACTGCCAGTCCACCGACCCGTCCAGGTCCGAGCTGTACATCGTGGAGGGCGACTCGGCGGGCGGCTCGGCCAAGGGCGGACGCGACCCGCACTACCAGGCGATCCTGCCGATCCGCGGCAAGATCCTGAACGTGGAGAAGGCGCGGATCGACCGCATCCTCAAGAACAACGAGGTGCAGGCGATCATCACCGCGCTGGGCACCGGGGTGCACGACGAGTTCGACATCTCCAAGCTCCGCTACCACAAGATCATCCTGATGTCGGACGCCGACGTGGACGGCCACCACATCAACACGCTGCTGCTGACCCTGCTGTTCCGGTTCATGAAGCCGCTGATCGAGGCGGGCCACGTCTACCTGTCCCAGCCCCCGCTCTACAAGATCAAGTGGGATGCCCGGGGCCAGGAAGCCGACTACGCCTACTCCGACCGGGAGCGCGACGCGATCATCGAGGCGGGCGTCGCCGCCGGCAAGCGCGACCCGCGCCCCCGCGACCTGGTGCAGCGCTTCAAGGGCCTGGGCGAGATGAACGCCAACGAGCTGTGGGACACCACCATGGACCCCGACAACCGGGTCCTGCTGCAGGTCACGCTGGACGACGCGGCCCAGGCCGACGAGCTGTTCAGCGTACTCATGGGCGAAGAGGTCGAACCGCGCCGCGAGTTCATCCAGCGCAACGCCAAGGACGTCCGCTTCCTGGACATCTGAGCATGGGCGCGCCCCGGGGACCGTCCCCACGCCGTCCCCGTGCTCCCCGTCCCGTCCCGGCACCATCACCGGCACGGGCGGCACGGCGAACGGAACCGCCGGCAGGACGGCCGGCGGAACGGGGACGGCGAGCGGCGGCGGTGCTCGCGGGAGCGGCGGCCCTTCGGGGGAGCCGCGCCGGCGCGGACGAACTTCCTTCCACTACGTAGAAGAGGTCTTTGAGAGTGACGGACGTGACCACAGAGGGCGGGGGCCCCGGCGAGCGGATCGAACCGGTCGACATCCAGGTCGAGATGCAGCGCAGCTATCTCGACTACGCGATGTCGGTCATCGTCGCGCGCGCCCTGCCCGAGGTGCGCGACGGCCTCAAGCCGGTGCACCGGCGCGTGCTGTACGCGATGTACGACGGCGGCTACCGCCCCGACCGGGGCTACTTCAAGTGCGCCCGCGTCGTCGGCGACGTCATGGGGAACTACCACCCGCACGGCGACTCGGCCATCTACGACGCCCTGGTCCGCCTGGCCCAGCCGTGGTCGATGCGGTACCCGCTGGTCGACGGCAACGGCAACTTCGGGTCGCGCGGCAACGACCCCGCCGCGGCCATGCGGTACACCGAGTGCCGCATGGCGCCCCTGGCGATGGAGCTGCTGCGCGACATCGACAAGGAGACCGTCGACTTCTCCCCCAACTACGACGGCCGCTCCCAGGAGCCGGACGTCCTGCCGTCCCGGTACCCCAACCTGCTGGTGAACGGCTCGGCCGGCATCGCGGTCGGCATGGCCACCAACATCCCCCCGCACAACCTGCGGGAGGTGGCCGAGGGCGTCCAGTGGTACCTCGACAACTACGGCGCCACCGACGAGGAGCTGCTCGAGGCGCTGATCCAGCGGGTCAAGGGCCCCGACTTCCCCACCAGCGGCCTGATCGTCGGCCGCAAGGGCATCGAGGACGCCTACCGCACCGGCCGCGGCTCCATCACCATGCGGGCCGTGGTCGAGGTCGAGGAGATCCAGGGCCGCACCTGCCTGGTCGTCACCGAGCTGCCGTACCAGGTCAACCCCGACAATCTCGCGCTGAAGATCGCCGAGCTGGTCAAGGAAGGCAAGCTCGACGGCGTCGCCGACGTCCGCGACGAGACCTCGGGCCGCACCGGCCAGCGGCTGGTGATCGTGCTCAAGCGGGACGCGGTCGCCAAGGTCGTCCTGAACAACCTCTACAAGCACACCCAGCTGCAGGAGACGTTCGGCGCGAACATGCTCGCGCTGGTCGACGGGGTGCCGCGCACGCTGCGCCTCGACCAGTTCGTCCGGTACTGGGTGGCGCACCAGATCGACGTCATCGTCCGCCGCACCCGGTTCCTGCTGCGCAAGGCCGAGGAGCGCGCCCACATCCTGCGCGCCCTGCTCAAGGCGCTCGACCGGATCGACGAGGTCATCGCGCTGATCCGGCGGTCGCCGTCGGCGCAGGAGGCGCAGCGGGGCCTGATGGGGCTGCTGGAGATCGACGAGATCCAGGCGCAGGCCATCCTCGACATGCAGCTGCGCAAGCTGGCCGCCCTGGAGCGCCAGCAGATCACCGACGAGTACGACAAGCTCATGGCGGAGATCGCCGACTACAACGACATCCTGGCCTCGCCCGAGCGGCAGCGCCGGATCGTCGGCGAGGAGCTGGCCCCGATCGTCGAGAAGTACGGCGACGAGCGGCGCACCGAGATCATCCCGTTCGACGGGGACGTGTCGTACGAGGACCTCATCGCCGAAGAGGACGTCGTCGTCACCATCACCCGCGGCGGCTACGCCAAGCGCACCAAGACCGACCTGTACCGGGCGCAGCGGCGCGGCGGCAAGGGCGTGCGCGGCGCGCAGCTCAAGCAGGACGACATCGTCGACCAGTTCTTCGTCACCACGACGCACCACTGGATCCTGTTCTTCACCAACAAGGGCCGGGTCTACCGCGCCAAGGCCTACGAGCTGCCCGACGCCGCCCGCGACTCGCGCGGCCAGCACGTGGCCAACCTGCTGGCCTTCCAGCCCGACGAGCACATCGCCCAGGTGATGGACCTGCGCGACTACGACGTCGCGCCCTACCTGGTGCTGGCCACCAAGAAGGGCCGGGTCAAGAAGACCGCGCTGCGCGACTTCGACTCGCCCCGCACCGGCGGGATCATCGCGATCAACCTGGTCGACGACGACGAGGTGATCGCCGCCCGGCTGGTGTCGCCGGACGACTACCTGCTGATGGTGTCGACCGGGGCGCAGGCGATCCGGTTCCGCGCCGACGACGACTCGCTGCGTCCGATGGGCCGGGCCACCAGCGGTGTCATCGGGATGCGGTTCGACGACGACCACGACGTGCTGAACATGCTGGTCGCCCAGCAGGACGCGCACGACGTCCTGGTGGCCACCGAGGGCGGGTACGCCAAGCGCACCCCGATCGACCAGTATCCGGTCCAGGGCCGTGGGGGTAAGGGCGTCCTCACCGCTAAGATCGTGCAAACTCGCGGCAGGCTGGTAGGGGCGTTGATGGTGGGGCCCGACGACGAGGTGTTCGCGATGACGTCCAACGGCGGCGTCATCCGCACCACCGCGGCGGAGATCAAGCAGTCCGGTCGCCAGACCATGGGCGTCCGTCTGATGAACCTCGCCGAAGGGGACAGCGTCGTCGCCATCGCGAGGAACGTAGAGTCCATGGAGGACTCAGACACCGAGGCGGACGAGGGGGGCGACGGTGAATGACGCCCCCGGTTCCGTCTCCGAGCCGCCGGGGCGGGGTCGCCGGGCCCTGTCCGCGCCGGGCGGGCGGGCGTCCCGCCCCCGCGCGCGGGAGCAGGGAACCAGTGACCGCGCCCTAGGCCAGGAGGACACGTGAGCAGCCAGCCCGGCAAGGACGAGGCCCGGTCAGGCGCCGGCCGTACCGGCAAGGGATCCGGCTCCGGCGACTCCCCGGCGGGTGGTAAGCCCAAGAAGGCCAAGAAAACCGTGGCGGCCTCGGCCGCCAAGCCCGGGCGCGACGAGGCCACGGTGGAGATCCCTCCGGCCGAGGAGACCAAGGCCGACCTTCCCCGGATCGAGGCGGAGCCGGCGCCGTCGTCCACCGCCAAGACCGAGCCCGAGCCGTCGGACGCCGCCGGCGGGGCCCGGGACCAAGCGGAGATCGCCCCGGTCAAGGACACGCCCGGCGCGCCGCCGGTGCCGCCCGCGCCCTCGGACTCCTCCGCCGAGCCGAGCTGGACCAAGCCCGCCGAGCCCGCCGCGTCCGTCTCCAGCCGCCGCGCGGAGCCGTCGTTCGGGGCGCCCGAGAGTCCCGCCCCGGCGGTCCCGGGCGTGATGAACGCGGGCGCGCCCGGCCCCGGGGCCCCGCCGCAGGCCGGCACGGGTCACACGGGCACGCCCGGCCCCGGATCGGGCTCCGCCTCCGGCGGCACGTCCCGCTTCGGCTCGGGCTTCGCCGGCAGCGTCCTGAAGAACCGGGGGCGCGGCGGCTCGTCGCCCGGGTCCGCCAAGCCCGCCGCCGGCGGCGGCAAGACCGCCCGCAAGGCCCAGCTGCAGCTGGCGCGCCTGGAGCCGTGGTCGGTCATGAAGTTCAGCTTCGTGATGTCGCTGGTCTGCTTCGTGGTGCTGCTGGTCGCGGTGATCGTGCTGTACGCGATCCTGTCCGGCCTCGGCGTGTTCTCCGCGATCACCGACACCGTCTCCGACCTCACCCGCCGCCAGGGGGAGACCACCGGGGGCCTGGACGCCGGAAGCTGGTTC
The DNA here is from genome assembly GCA_050942275.1 of Spirillospora sp. CA-255316. Taxonomy (GTDB): domain Bacteria; phylum Actinomycetota; class Actinomycetes; order Streptosporangiales; family Streptosporangiaceae; genus Spirillospora. Next base: position 13,961 of record CP192047.1, read on the forward strand.
TCCTTCGCCCGCGTCTTCGGCTACACGGTGCTGGTCGGCGCCCTGAACGTGCTGCTGATCACCGCGCTGTCCACGGTCGGCTCGGTGATCTACAACCTGGCGGCCGACCTGGTCGGCGGCGTGGAGGTCACGCTCAAGGAGGCCGAGTGACGGCCGTCTGACGGCCGGTCTCCGACCGCTGCCGCCGCCCCGCGTTTATCGATTTCCGGTTGTCCCGCCGGATGGGGTAACCTCTCGTTGCGCCGCAAGGGCGGCGGCACAGCCCGGGCCTATAGCTCAGTCGGTTAGAGCGCATCCCTGATAAGGATGAGGCCGGTGGTTCAAGTCCACCTAGGCCCACCAGCACAGAAGCCCCCACCGGATACCGGTGGGGGCTTCTGGCGTTCTTGGCGTCACCGGGGCGGCCCTCCGGCGTCGTCGAGGGTCCTCGTACGCTGGCCATGAACCGACGTGAGGAGCAGTTCCATGGGCAAGCATGAGAACCCCGACACGGATCACCTGGCCGAGTTCCGCTCGTTCGACACCGACGGCTCCGGCTACCTCAGCAGGGACGAACTGATCGCCGCCCTCGCCGCGTCCGGCGACCCTCGCTCCATCGAGGAGATCGACGCCTACATCGCCACCGCCGACAAGAACGCCGACGGCGAGATCTCCTACGAGGAATTCCTCACCGACAACCGGTAGGAGCGCCGCCCGCGAGCCCCCCGGCGACCACACCCGCAACAGCGCGCCTGAGCGAGCCAACGTCCACGAGCGCGCCCGCCGTCCCGCAGGCGGGCGGTGGGGGCGTCGTGAGCGGGGTCAGTGGTAGAAGCAGACGAGGTCGCGGCCGGAGCGGTGGCAGGTGTTCAGCCAGCCCTCGATCTCGCGGATGGAGTCGAGCGCGCCGTACTGGGTGACGGCGTCGGCGTTCATGGCGGCGAACGACTCCAGGAGGGCGGGCATCTCGCCGGGGGCGATGTGGCCGATGTTGGGGAAGTCGTCGATGCGGGGCAGCGTGAACGGGACCCCGCCGAAGATCAGGTCCATGGGGTCGAAGTTCACCCCGGCCGCCTTCATCTCGGAGCCGACCGTCCCGAACCAGTCGAACCGCATCGCCGACCAGCCGCCGTTGGGGAGCCACTCCGAGGACCGGTGCGTCTCGATGAGGATCTTGAGGCAGTAGCCGTACAGGAACCCGACGCGGTCGTCGTACTCCTCCCCCATGATCATGTGCCTGAGGGCGTCCCGCGCGGAGGTGACCTCGTCGCCGTCCAGGCCGACGTAGCCGCGCAGCTCGTCGAGGTCCTCGAGGTCGCGGGCCCGGCCGGCCAGCAGGTCGTTCAGCAACCGCTCGCTGCGCGAGCCGAGCATCGACTCGACGCCCTTCAGATGCACGGCGTACGGCATGATCGCGTAGCTCACCCCTGGAAACCCTTCCCCTCGGAATCGATCAACCGTCAGACGCTCGCGCGGCCGGAGCTGTTCCACGGGAACGGGCCGTGCGGAGGCGGCGGAACGATCCGGTCAGGACGCGGGGGCGGCGGTGATGCCGCGGCGGAAGTACTCCAGGAGCCGGTGGGCCTGGTCGGCGTCGGAGGCGGCCAGCGCGATGCCGTGCGCCGCGGCCACGAGGTCGCCGACGTCGCAGGTCTCGCCCGTGCGGGCGAGGAGGGCGGCGGCGGTGGCGTGCATGGCGTCGTGCCAGCGCTCGAACAGCGCCGAGCGCTCGCCGTCGCGGTCCTCGGGGATCGCCAGGATCAGCTCGCGCTTGCCGGCGACGTGCTCGATGAAGTCCCGCAGCCAGGTGAACAGGGCGTCCCAGGGCGAGTCGGCGTCCAGCAGGTCGCGGCCCTTGGCGCACAGCCGCTCGACCTCGTCGGCGTACACGGCGACGATCATGTCGCGGCGGGTGGGGAAGTGCCGGTACATCGTGGCGTTCCCGACCCCGGCCCGGCGGGCGATCTCGTCGAGCGGGACGCCGGCGCCGCGCTCCTCGAACAGCTCCCTGGCCACCGCCAGCAGCCGTTCGTGGTTGCGGCGCGCGTCCGCCCTGCGGGGAGGCGCGGGGCGCATCGTGCCCTGCCAGGGGTCGGCACCAGACGGCATGACCCTCCTCGCTGACCGGAGAACTCGCTGCTCAGCGTACTGCGCCGACGCCCTTGATCACGGCGGAACGGCACGGAGAGCGGCAGGTGAGGGCGGCGTGCGGGCGGGCGCCGCGGCGCACGTGTCGCCGGCCGCGGCGTCGCGCCGGGCATGTGAGGATCGAGGTCCCTGGGGATACCGCTGCGGACAGAGAGCGGGCCCTCCGCCGGGGGTCTTGTGGAACGAGTTATCCACAGGCTGTGGACGGAGTCGGCGGGATCGGGCCTTCGGGCAGGTCAGCCCAGGTAAGGGCGGCTGAGCTGCGGGTAAGGCGCCGGGGGACGGGCGGTGGATCGCGGCCTGACCCGGTTGTTCACGCCTGGGGATCACCACCGTCCACAGGCTCGCCGTCCACAGATCCGCGATCCGCAGTCTGCGGATGCGCCTTCTCGACCCTCGCCCAGCGCGCGCGCACCTCCCGCGCCGCCGCGTGGCCGTTCAGCTCGCAGCAGGCCGAGCCCGTCGTAGAGCCGGGAGGGCGGGAGAAGGAACAGGGCCCCGCGGGCATGCGCCGCGAGGCCCTGTACCAGGGTGGTCTTCACTTCTTGTAAGGCACCAGCTTCTCCCGCAGCTCCAGCATCGTGCCGCGCAGCATCTGGCTGAGCTGCTCGCGGCTGGCCGGGTCGGCGCCGAGGAACCTGTCGATGTCGATGATCTGCTTCTTGGTCGCCGTCACGGAGTTGAGCTGGTGGTCGAGCTTGATGTCGCCCATCCACGGGTTGCGGAACAGGTTGGCCATGTCGGTCTTGAACATCGCCACCAGATCGTCGGGGTCGGCGAGGTGGTTCTTGACCTCGCCGACGAACATCAGCGTGGCCTTGCTGCCGATGACCGCCTGCTGCAACGCGCTGTCGCCGGTCTTGCGGTCCAGTACGACGGTCACGCTGTAGAGCACGCCGTCCTTGACGGGCTTGAACTTCACGTACTGCAGATCGGTCCCGGCGTGGAAGCCGATGGTGGGGCACCCCAGGTGCGCCATGGCGAACACCATCTCGCCGATGAGGACCTCGTCCTTGCTCTCCCGCGCTTCGGCGCTGTTCTTGAACTTCGACAGCAGCGACAGCATCGAGACCTCCTGAAGGGGTAGTCGGCCGGTGGCCGGTGGCCGTGGGTCAGGCGGGGGCGCCGGTGCCGGCGGCCAGCCGTCCCCGCAGGTACTTGGCCAGGGCCTGGCGGACGGCCGACAGATGCTGCTGCAGCAGGGGGTAGCGGACGGTGTAGTCGTCGGCGAAGTACGGTTCGAGGTCGAGCAGCAGCTCCACCTGGACGTACACGTAGCCGGTGGTGAGGTCGGCGTCCACGGTCATCACGCCGGGCTCCCCCACGTCCAGGAAACTGCTCTTGATCTCCGACTTGAGGGCCTGCCAGACCGTGCGGGTGTCCTCCACGCGCTCGCCGTACCCCATGTGGACGGAGGCGTAGTGGCCGAGCGTCTTGGCGGCGGTGAGGCCGCCGGTGGCGTGCGTGAGCCGGAACATGACGCGCTGCTTGCCCTGCGGGTGCTCGAACCGCAGATGGTGGTGGTTGCCGTCGGAGTTGAGGTCGATGAGGGCGTTGCCCTCGGCCACCATCGCGACCACCACCGCGCCGACCAGCAGGTCGTCGATCTCGCGCGCCCGGCGCTGCTCGTCGAACCGCTGCCAGCTGCGTTTCACCAGCTGGCCGAACACCTGATCGAGCTCTTCGCTCACCGGCCCTCATCCTCCCCGTCCGAATGCGCCCGTCTGTGCGGAGCGCGGCCTTCGCACCGCCTCCGTTGCGCGCACTACCCTCGCCCGAAACATCCCGTCCGTGCAAGGGGCCAGGGCTCCCGCCCGCGGACCTCAAGCGGCCGTCCGACCGCGGTGCCCTCCGGGACGAGTGCGCGGACGCGGGCGCGCGCCTCCCCGATCGTGGCCGGGCGTCGGCGAAGGTGGCGCTCGCGATGGCGGAAATCGGGGCGCGGGTGTCGTAGGCGACCGCTAGATTGCGCCTCATGCCGACTGGATCCCCCTTCGCCGAACTTCCCGACGGCCTCCCCCCGGGTGCCCTGCTGCAGCCCGACGAGGACTACTTCGACGACGAGACGTGGGCGGGCCACGACGTTCTGTGGGTCTCGGACGGGCGGCTCGCGGACGCGGCCGACCACTGGCTGCGGCTGTACGAACGCCGCGCCGAGACCGGCCTGTACCCGCTGCTGCTCGACACGCTGAGCGGCGACGACGAGCGTCCGTGGCACAGCCGCGAGCTCTCCCCCGCGCCCGTGGGCACCATCGACGTGCTGTCCGCCGCCGGCGTGCTGCGCCGTTTCTGGGACGAGGTCGCCGCCGAGCCGGAGGAGGACGAGGACGCCGACATCCCCACCGGCCCGTGGCCCGGCCTGGCGGCGCCCGGCGAGGACGGCCGCGACCCCGACGCGGTGGCGCGCGGCCTGGTGGCCTCCCTGGGGGAGTCCCGGTCGTGGCTGCTCGGCCTGGTGCCGGCCGGGCGCGGCGCCGACACGCTCACGCTGGCGGGCTGGGACGGCCCGGTCAACCACACCGGCTACACGCAGGAGCTGTCGGCCGTCGTGCGGTCCTGGGAGGAGCGGTTCGGGGCGCGGGTGGTGGCGGTCGGGTTCGACACGCTCGACCTCTCCGTGGCGGCGCCTCCGGCGACGTTCGAGCACGCGCTGCACGTGGCGGCCGAGCACCACGCGTTCTGCCCCGACAATGTGTGGCAGGGCAGCGGGTCTCTGGAGGAGTACGCCAAGGGCCTCGTCGGTGCCGAACGCTGGTCGTTCTGGTGGGACTGACGACATTGTCCACAGGTTGTGGACAAGTGGTGGCGCGTGCACCCCTCGCCCGCCTGGAACCGCTCCCGTCCGGCACCGCTCCGCTTGGGGCGCGCTGCCGCGCACGCACCCTGTGTTCGCCCCGACACCTTCGAGTCATACGGTGTCGGCGCCGAACGCGGCCTTGAGTTCGCTCTTCAACGCCGTGCTCGGGGTGACGTAGTACCGCGCGTCGATGCGCATGAGGACGTCGCCCTCGGGACGGGTGAGCCTGATCCGCACCTCGGTCGGTCCCGGGTGCGCCAGCAGGATCTCCTTGAGCCGGGTGACCAGCGGCAGGGTGACCCGTAGCTCGGCGAAGGTGAGCGTCAGCGGGGCGCTGTCGGACGCCGCCGCGAGGTCGGGCACCTCCATCTCCATGACCATGAGGCGGGGGACGTCCTCGCGCTTGTCCAGCCGGCCCTTCACCAGGACGATGCGGTCCTCGGCGAGCCGCGGGCCGGCGAGCAGGTAGGCCGAGGGGAAGAACAGGCAGTCGATCGTCCCGCCGAGGTCCTCGACGGTGGCGATCGCCCACGGCTTGCCCTGCTTGGTCATCTTCCGCTGCAGCCCGGAGACGATGCCGCCGACGGTGACGACGGCGCCGTCGGGGAGGCGTTCGTCGGCGACCAGGGCGGCGATGGTCTGGTCGGTGCGGGCGCGCAGCGCGTTCTCCAGGCCGAGCAGCGGATGGTCGGAGACGTACAGCCCGAGCATGTCCCGCTCCTGGGCGAGCCGGTGGGGCTTGTCCCATTCATCCGTGGCGAACTCGAAGCCGAGATCGAAACCCGTCCCGGCGTCACCGTCGTCCGGGACGTCGACGGCGAACAGGTCGTGCTGCCCGAACGCGCGGCTGCGCTTCACCCCGATGACGGCGTCGACGGCCTGCTCGTGCCGCTCGGCCAGCCCCTTGCGGGTGTGGCCGAGCGAGTCGTACGCGCCCGCCTTGATCAGCGACTCGACGGTGCGCTTGTTGCAGACGACCGCCTCCACCTTGTCCAGGAAATCGGGGAACGACCGGAACCTCCCCCGCTCCGCCCGGGTCGCCAGGATCGAGTCGACGACGTTGGCGCCGACGTTGCGGACGGCGGTCAGCCCGAAACGGATCCGGTCGTCGCCCTGCGGCGTGAAATCGGCGTCGGAGTCGTTCACGTCCGGGGGCAGCACGCGGATGCCCATCCGGCGGCACTCCCCGAGGTACACCGCCATCTTGTCCTTGTCGTCCTTGACGCTGGTGAGGAGCGCGGCCATGTACTCGGCCGGATGGTTGGCCTTCAGGTAGGCGGTCCAGTAGGAGACGAGCGCGTACGCCGCCGCGTGCGCCTTGTTGTAGGCGTAGCCCGCGAACGGCACCATCACGTCCCACACCGCCTGGACGGCCTCGTCGGAGTAGCCGCGTTCCCTGCACCCCTTCTGGAACGGGATGAACTCCTTGTCGAGGATCTCCTTCTTCTTCTTGCCCATGGCGCGGCGCAGCAGGTCGGCCTGCCCGAGCGAATAACCGGCGAGCTTCTGCGCGGCGCGCTGCACCTGCTCCTGGTAGACGACGAGCCCGTACGTCTCGCCCAGGACGTCCTGCAGAGGCTCCTCCAGCTCGGGGTGGATCGGCGTGACCTCCTGCTGGCCGTTCTTGCGCAGCGCGTAGTTGGTGTGCGAGTTCATCCCCATCGGCCCCGGCCGGTAGAGCGCGGTCACCGCGGTGATGTCGGCGAACGTGTCGGGCCGCATCATCCGCAGCAGCGACCGCATCGCCGCGCCGTCGAACTGGAACACCCCGAGCGTGTCGCCGCGCGCGAACAGCTCGTACGTCGGGGTGTCGTCCAGCGGCAGGTCGAGCAGGTTCAGGTCGACGCCGCGGTGGCGGCGGATCGCCTTGACGGCGTCGTCCATGATGGTGAGGTTGCGCAGGCCGAGGAAATCCATCTTCAGCAGCCCGAGCGACTCGCACGTGGGGTAGTCGAACTGCGTGATGACCGTCCCGTCCTGCGGGCGCATGAACACCGGGACGTGCTCGGTCAGCGGCTCGGCCGACATGATGACCCCGGCCGCGTGCACCCCGGTCTGCCGGATCAGGCCCTCCAGCCCGCGGGCGGTGTCGATCACCTCGCGTACCTCGGCGTCGCCCTCGTACAGCGCCCGGACCTCCGCCGCCTCCGCGTACCGCGGATGCTTCGGATCGGAGATGCCCGACAGCGGGATGCCCTTGCCGCCCACGTCCACGGGCATCGCCTTGGTGATGCGGTCGCCGAGCGCGTACGGATGGCCCAGTACGCGGCACGCGTCCTTCACCGCGGCCTTGGCCTTGATGACGCCGAACGTCACGATCTGCGCGACCTTGTCGGCGCCCCAGCGGTCGGTGACGTACCGGATGACCTCGCCGCGCCGGCGTTCGTCGAAATCTATGTCGATGTCGGGCATCGAGACGCGCTCGGGATTGAGGAAGCGCTCGAAGATGAGGCCGTGCGGGATCGGGTCGAGGTCGGTGATGCCCAGCGCGTACGCCACCAGCGATCCGGCCGCCGAACCGCGCCCGGGACCGACCGCGATGCCCTTCTCCTTGGCCCACATGATGAAGTCGGCGACGACGAGGAAATACGACGGGAAACCCATCTCGACGATGACGCCCATCTCGAACTCGGCGCGCCGCCGGTACTCCTCCTCGGCACGCGCGCCACCGCGCCCGTCGCTGCCGGAGCCGTCGCCGTACCCGTCGGGAAAACGCCGCGCGAGGCCCCGCCACACCTCGGCCCGGAACCGGCTTTCCTCCGTCTCTCCCTCGGGCACGGGGAAGCGCGGCATGAGGTCCTTCCGGTCGAACATCCCCGCCGTGTCGACCCGCTCCGCGATGAGCGCGGTGTTGCGGCATCCGGACTGCCACGCCTCGGACGGATCGATGGCGTACATCTGCTCCGGCGACTTCAGGAAATAGCCGGAACCCTCGAACCGGAAGGCCGGGTCGTCCAGCCGCGACCCCGTCTGCACGCACAGCAGCGCCGAGTGCGCGGCCGCCTCGTGCTCGTAGGTGTAATGCGAGTCGTTGGTGACGACGAAGGGCGCGCCGAGGCGTGCCGCGACGCGCTCCAGGCCGGCGCGCGCACGGCGGTCGATGTCGATCCCGTGGTCCATCAGCTCGACGAAGAAATCGTCCTTGCCGAAGATGTCCTGGAACTCCCCGGCCGCGCGCAATGCCGCGTCCTCCTGGCCCAGGCGAATGCGCGTCGACACCTCTCCGGAGGGGCAGCCGGTCGTCGCCATGAGCCCGTCCGCGTACCGCGCGAGCAGCTCGCGGTCCATGCGCGGCTTGCGGAAATATCCCTCCAGCGCGGCGCGCGACTGGAGGCGGAAAAGGTTGTGCAGCCCGGTCGAGTTGTACGCCCAGATCGTCATGTGCGTGTACGCGCCGGCGCCGGAGACGTCGTCGCCCTTCTGCGCGGGCGTGCCCCACCGGACGGGCTGCTGCGTGCCGCGGTGCTCTGGCGCGAGGTACGCCTCGATGCCCAGCACGGGAGTGACACCGGCGGCGACGGCCTGGCCGTAGAACTCGTACAGGCCGTGCAGGTTGCCGTGGTCGGTCATCGCGAGCGCGCCCATGCCGAGGTCGCCGACCGCCTGGAAGAGGTCTTCGAGGCGCGCGGCGCCGTCCAGCATGGAGTACTCGGTGTGCACGTGCAGGTGTGTGAATTCCTTGGGCCCCATCGTCCGTCCCTCCCGTCCCGCGGTCTCGACGTCGGCCGGTCATCCGGGTCGGAGCGCGTCCAGCATGGCCTGGAGGCCGAGGGCCACATCGTCGGCGGACGGGGCGTTCTCCGGGTCGACGAGCCACTGGAGCGAGAGTCCGGCGATCAGCGCCATGTGCACGGATCCGACCGCGCGGACCGTCTGCTCGTCGCCGGGGTCGATGCCGGGGAAGGCGACGCCCATGGGTTCGCGCGACCGCTCGTAGGCGGTGGCGATCTGCTCGCGCACGCCGGGGAGCCGGCCCGCCTGGGAGAGCGCCTCGACGGTGGCGACGATCATCGCGCGGTCGGTGACGTACGACTCGATCATCGACTTCCACATGGTCATGAGCCGCTGCTGCCGCGCCGCCGCCGTCGCCGCGGTGGTCGTCCCGTCGGCTTCCAGGGGGTCCGCGGGCAGTTGCTCGCCGGGGGTGTGAACGATCTTCTCGCCCCAGGCGTCGACGGTCTCCAGGAGCGCGGCGGTGAGCAGTTCCTCCTTCGAGCCGTAGTGGTAGTTGATGGACGCGACGTTGGCGTCGGCTGCCGCGGCGAGGTCGCGCGAGGTGGTGCGCGCGTAGCCGCGCTCCTCCAGGAGGCGCCGGGCCGCGGACATCAGGCGTTCACGTTGTCCCATGGCGCCCGACCCTACCGCTTTTCAAGCAAGCGTTTAAAGCGCGCGTTTAATTTTTCGGAACCGGCCGGGTACGTGCGGGCGTACCGGGAACTGCTGGAATACGGTGGCGAGCATCGGGTGGAGGCGGCCTGACATGAGGATCGTGGTGATCGGGGCGAGCGGGATCATCGGATCCGCGGTCGCCGCCGCGCTGGAGAAGGAGCACGAGGTCGTCCGGGCGTCGCGACGCGGCCCGGTGCGCGTGGACATGAACGACACCGCCTCGATCGACGCGCTGTGGAGGTTCCATGGCCGGCACCGGCGGTACGAGCGTGAGGCGCGGCGCCCGCAACGCCCGCGGCGCCGGTGGTGCCGTCGGGCGTGGGGGGAGCTTCCGGGGGTGCGCCTTCATCAACTCGGCGAGCGAGTCGCAGCCCGGGACGCCGGTGCATGAGGCGACGATCGAGCACAAGCGTCGCGTGCGCGAGTGGGTGGAGGGGCTGGCCGCCGAGGCCGCGGCCGCCGATCCCGCGTTGCTGGCGCGTCAGCTCACGGTGTTGCTGGACGGCGCGATGTCGGGCGGCCTGACGGAAGGCCCCGAGTCGTTCCCCTCCTAGGAGTGTGGACGGACGACGGCCTGCACTTCGCCGCCAGCGACACCTCGCGCAAGAGCGGCGATATCGCGCGTGATCCCCGGTGTGCCGTCACGACGCGCAACGACGGCTTGGACCTGGTCGTGGAAGGCACGGCGGTGCGGGTCACCGATGAGTCCAGGCTCCGGCGGGCCGCCGGCGTCTACGGGACGAAGTACGGATGGCACGTCACCGTGCGGGACGGCGCCTTCCACGACACCGAGGGGGCGCCGACCGCCGGGCCGCCCCCGTACGCGCTGTACGGGATCGTCCCGGACAAGGTGCTGGCGTTCCCGGTCGACGAGCGCTTCGCGCCCACTCGCTGGAGGTTCTGACCCCTCGGCGCGGCGCGCGACCCGGGTGGCGGTGTGTCGGCTGGAGCGGGGGTGTGGATGCCGCGAGGGTGTTTCCCACAGGCCGCCCGCTGTTGACGCGGCTGGGGAAGACCGGTGGGCGACGACGATCCACCGCTCCGGCGGCATTGTGGAGCGGGTTCACCCACAGGATGTGAACGCCCTGTGGGCAATGCGTCGCTCAGCGTACCGAAGATGCTGGTCAGAGCGTTCTCCACGACGTGGACAAGTGAATCCGGCGGGAACCGGAGGGTGGGGACGAACGGTGGACGACACGGCCCGGCCGCGACCCACACCGTGTGCGCCAAAGTTATCCACAGGCTGTGGATTGTGGTGGACAGTGGAAACCGCCGCACCGTTCTCCCGATCTGGCGCCGCGGCGGGCCGCAGGGCCGTGGAAAGCCTGATTTCCTGGGGATTTCGCTGTGGAGTGACGGCCGGAAGACGCCCCCGAGCAGGGCCTGCGGCATGTGCGTCACGTTTCCCCCAGCCTGTGGATGAAGTGTCTCAGGCGCGCGTCCCGGCCGCCATGAAGATCGGCACGGCGACGAGGAGCCGGCCCGCCCGGGCCCGAGCACGCTGCTCGCCGATCCATGCGTCGGCCTCCCCGTCCGTGATCGCGTTCGCGGCGCGGCAGGCCTCCACGGCGGCGCCGAGCAGGGGAAGCGCCGTCTCGTCGGTGAACACGGCGGTGTGGGCCTCCACGGTCACGTCACGGAAACCGCCGTCCAGCAGCAGCGCGCGATGGGCGCGCGCCACGCGCGGCGAGGAAATGCGTTCTGCGCGGGCGTGGACGATCGTCCGGGTCAGGGCGGGATGGTCGGAGTCGATCACGATGGCCTCCCAGTCCTGCCCGGTCAGGACCGCGCGCCCGCCCGGTTCCAGGACGCGCCGCGCCTCGGCGACCGCCCGAGCCGGCTCGGCCAGGTCGTGCAGGACCTTGTCGGCCCGGTAACCGCCGAGTTCACCGTCCTCGAACGGGAGCGCGAGCGCGTCGCCGACCCGGAACGCCTCCGCGTGCGCGGGCCACCGCCGCCGCGCCGCCGCGATCATCTGCTCGCTGCCGTCCAGGCCGATCGCCCGCCCGCCGCGCTCGTTGAGCTCCGCGACGGCACGGCCCGCGCCACAGCCCACGTCCACCACCCTGCTCCTCCGTCCCGTGTCCCCGGACGCGGGATGGAGGAGCAGACCGTACGAGCGAGCGCGGAGGGCGACGGCGTCGGGCCGAGCGTCGGCGAGGTCGAGCCGGCGGACGAGATCGTCGAGGGAAGGAGTGGACATGGCGGACATGCTGCGACTTAATGTCGACATGAAGTCAAGCCCCGGGATGAGCATCGGCGCGGCCGCCGCCCGGTTCGGCCTGGCCGTCCACGTCCTGCGGCACTGGGAGGCGGAGGGCCTGCTCTCGCCCGCCCGCGCCGCCGGTGAACGGCGCCGGTACGGCACCGCCGACCTCTACCGGATCGCGATGATCGTGCGGGGGAAGGAGGCGGGCCTCGGCCTGGACGAGATCCGCGCCATGTTCGCCGCCGCCGAGCCCGCCGAGCGCCGCGAGGTCCTGCGCCGCCGCCGGGACGAACTGCTGCGCCGAATCGACGAGGCCCGCGCCGCGGTAGAGATCATCGAATGCGCGCTGGGCTGCGACCACGAGGACTTCACCCGCTGCCCCCACGTCCAGTCCGTGATCGCCCAACAATCAGCCCCACCCACCGCGCCTTCCGCGCAGCCCTCGGCCCCGCCTTCTGCGTCGTCCTGCGCGCCGCAGGCCGCGCTGTCCTCCGCGTCATACCCCGCGCCGCAAGCCGCGCCGGACTTTGCGTCGAGCCATGCACTGCGCCCGGTGTCGCAGCCGGCCTCGCGGCCCGCGTCGCGCCACGCGTTGGGGCCGGAATCGAGCCCGGTGCCCGGTTTGGAGTTGCGCTCGGCGTCCGGCCCGGCGGCGGATCGGGCGCCACGCCCGGACGCGGAAATGCTCGGCGCGCGCGGGCCGGCGGCCTTACCGTGAGAGCGCGTCACCTCCCCGTCCCGGCCGCGAAAAGGGCCACCACCTGCGAACATCAGTTCGAATCGGTGCTAGGCTCGCGGACTCATGGGGCACCTTCTGAACGAGCCGATCCGGGCCGAGCACGACCCGGCCGGCAGGCTCACCGCGTACGAGTGGCGGGGCTCGCGCTACGCCGTGGACGAGGTTTTGAAGACGTACGGATCGTCCCCGGACGCGCTCGTCTACCGGGTAAGGATCAACGGCGACGACGGCGTCGCGATCGCGGAGCTCAGCCGTGACGCGGACCGCTGGCGGATCCGGCACCTCTTCCCCGCCTGATCCGGAAACCTCCGCACCGCTCCCGGACCGGCGGTCCGCGACGACCGTCGTACCGGCCGTTCCGGACCGGGCGGTGTGGACGCGGATCGACGGCATCCAGGGCGTCCCCCTGGACCTGATGGCCGCGCGCATCGGGTGCCGCCACTACGCGCCGCACTCGCACGAGGAGTTCGCGATCGGCGTGTGCACGGACGGCCTGGAGGTCATCCGCTACCGGGGCGAGCTGCGCTACAGCGGCCCCGGCAGCGTGGTGGTCGTCGAGCCCGGCGAGCCGCACACCGGCGGCCCGGCCGACGAACAGGGCTTCGCGTACCGCGTCCTGTACCCGGCGCCGGGCCTCCTCGCCGAACTCGGCCGCGGCGGACTGCCGCACTTCCGGGACGCGATCATCGCGGACGACGATCTGGCCCGCCGGATCTGGACCGTCCACCGCGCCCTGACCCGGCGGCCCGGCGCGAGACCGGAGCCGCTGGAAGGGGAGTCGATGCTGCTGTCCCTCCTCGACGTCCTCGTCCGGCGGCATGCGGGACGGTCCGCCGGCGACGCCGTGCGCGACGGGCGGCGGCACGACACGGCGGCGGCGTGGATCGCCCGGACGGTGTCCGCCCGCCTCGCCGACGAGCTCACCGGACCGCCGACGCTCGACGAGCTGGCCGCCGAGCTGGGGCTGTCGCGGTACCGGCTGCTGCGCGGGTTCCGGGAGGTGATGGGCATGCCGCCGTACGCGTGGCTGGCGCAGCACCGGGTGGCGCGGGCCCGCACGCTGCTCGACGCGGGCGTGCGCCCGGCCGAGGCTGCGACGCGGGTCGGGTTCGCCGACCAGGCCCATCTGACCCGCTGGTTCCGGCGGGTGGTCGGGGTCACGCCGGGCGCGTACCGCAACAGCGTTCAAGACGGCTCCGCCCGCGGCCTCCGAGACTGACCCGGACGGGATCGCGACCGGGCGCCAGGGGACCCGGGACCCGGAGGTTGACGGAGGAGCCGGTGAGTCGTCGCGGCTGGGTGCTGTTCGCGCTGATGAGCGTGCTGTGGGGCATCCCCTATCTGATGATCAAGGTGGCGGTGGAGGGCGGGATCTCGGTGCCCGTCCTGGTGTTCGCGCGTACCGCGCTGGGCGCGGCCGTCCTGCTGCCCCTCGTCGTGTGGGGCGGCGCGGGAGGGCGGAAAGGCGGCGGGCTCGGGACGCTGCGCCGCCACTGGCGGCCGATCCTCGCCTTCGCCGCGCTGGAGATCCTCGGCCCGTGGGCCCTGCTGTCGGACGCCGAACGGCACCTGTCCAGCTCGATGACCGGCCTGCTGATCGCCGCCGTGCCGATCGTGGGACTGGTGCTGGCCCGGCTGCTCGGGACCTGGGAACGGGCACGGGGCAAGGGGACGTCCGCCGGCGGTGAGCGGCTTGGTTTGGCGCGCTGGGCCGGGCTGCTGCTGGGGCTGGTCGGTGTCGGGGTGCTGGCGGCGCCGCATCTCGAAGGCGGCAGCGCCTGGGCGATCGGCGAGATCATGCTGGTGGTGCTGGGGTACTCGATCGCGCCGATGATCGCGGCGCGGCGGCTGGGGGACGTCCCGAGCCTGCAGATGACCGTCGCGTGCCTCACCCTCGCCGCCCTGATCTACGCCGCCCCCGCGGCCGCGACCTGGCCGGAGTCGATGCCGGACGGGTCGGTGCTGGCGGCGCTCGCCGGACTCGGGATCGTCTGCACGGCGCTGGCGTTCGTGGTGTTCTTCGAGCTGATCCGGGAGGTCGGGACGTCCCGGGCCATGGTCTTCACGTACGTGAACCCGGCGGTCGCGGTGGCCGCGGGTGTCCTGTTCCTGGACGAGCCGCTCACCGGGACGATCGTCGCCGCGTTCATGCTGATCCTCTGCGGCTCCATTCTGGCGACGGGCAGCCGCCCTCAAGCCGACCTCCCACCGGAGCCGGGGACTGGGAAGGAACTCGCACCAGAACCGGACCCGGACCCGGACGCGCATCCCGAGCCCGAGTCGAAGGCGGAGCCCGCGCACAAGCCGTAGCCGGAACCGAGCCCGGTCGGAGGCGGGGCCGTGCACAAGCCGGATCCGCGGCCGCCCGCCCGAGCCGGGGAGGAACTTTCCCCGGGGCCGGAGCCGCAGTCCGAAGCCGAGTTTTGGGGCGGAGTCCGCGCATGAGCCGGGCCTCGGAGCGGGCTCTGCTCCGAGGAGGGGCGGGGCGTGCCGAGCGCCTGTCCGGCGCGGCTTTACCCCGTCCCATCACCGTTCAGCGGAGGGTGGCGATGAACCTCTGCGGTTCGCCGATGTTCCCGGACGCGTCGATCGCGCGGTACTCGATGGTGTGGCGGCCCTTGCCGATCCCGCCGTACGGCAGATGGTCGATCACCGTCCCCTTCTCGGTGAAGCGGAACGGCGCCGTGGAGTCGGTCGGCCAGCCGAAGTAGTTGTACCAGCCGTCCCCGTCCACCCGGAACTCGCCGACCACGGCGCCGGGCCGGTCGTCGGATGGGGTCAGCCGCATGGTGAACGGCCCGTCGAAGACGTACTCGGGCGGGTGCCCGGGCCGCCGCCTGGTCTCGGACGCCCGCGACAGCTCGTACGCCACCGTGGGGCGCCGCGCGTCGATCGTCCACTCGCGGACCTTGCCGGTGCCCAGGCGGGCGGTGAGGCGGTGCGTGCCGGGGGCGAGCCGGAGCCGGGCGAGGTCCACCGAGCGCTCGCCGCCGCGCACCCGCCGCCCGTCGATCTCCCAGCGGATCCGCGGGATCTTCCGGACGGGATGGGTGGTCTCGGCGTGGACCACGTCGTCGGTGCTCACGGGACGGTCCGTGGGCGTGGACGCGCCGAAGTCGACCGGCACGTCCCCCGGCGGTGTCGTCAGCCGCGTGTCCACGTTCCACACGCGGGTCTGCGTCAGCGCGGCCGACGCGCGGACCTCCGGGTCGCGGACGAACGGGGTCGGGTCGGTGACCGTGGCCTTCACCGTGTGCGCGCCGCGCCTGAGCCGCAGCCGCGCCAGGTCGAGATTGCGGGCACCGCGCGCCGTCCGCACCTCCTCGCCGTCCACCTCCCAGGTGATCGCCAGCTCGTGGCCGGTCGGATGCGTCGTCTCCAGCCACAGCACCCGGTCGGCGCCCACGGGCGCGTCGTCGGGGGTGTGGTCCTGGACGAGGGCGACCTTGGCGGAGACGCGCTGGGTCATGCGTTCGCGGGCGGGCTGGTCGAAGTAGTAGCCGAGCGTCTTCATGATCGAGTGCCTGCTCGGACGCCAGACGCCCTTGGTGCTGTAGAGGCCGCCCTCGTACCGTCCGATGCGGCCCCCCGATTCACTCGGCTCGCCCAGCCAGCGCCACCACTTCTTCCGCTGCTCCCTCATCTGCCGCTCGGTGAGGAGGGTGTGGTGGATGGAGTCGGGCTCGCCGCCTTCGTACGTGCCGCCCGGGACGCCCCGCTGGTAGTAGTCGTACTCGTCGTCCAGCCCGCCGAGCGAGTGCCCCAGCTCGTGCGGGGTGATCAGGGCCGACAGGGCGTTGCCGCCGGACGCGGTGGCGAAGGTGCCGCCCGCGCCGCCGTAGGTGTCGCTGTTGGCCAGGGCGAGGATCTGCCTGTTGGCGGAGGTCGTGCCGGTGACCAGGTCGGCGTGCCTCTTGGCCGCGGCCGAGTCCATGGCCAGCAGACGCTGCGGCCCCGCCTCCCTGCACCCGCCCCAGAACGCCATGCCCAGCGGTGTGGTGCGGCGCGGCGACGACAGGGCGGGATCGCAGCTCACCCCGCTCTCGTCTGAGGTGATCTCGACGGCGTAGACGTTGACGTAGCCGCGGTACGACTTGAACGGCTCGATCGTCCACAGGTCGTTCAGGTGCTTGTCGAGGTGGGCGCGGAACTTCGGCATGTCCGAGGCCGTGTACCCGTCGCCCAGGACCACCAGGTTGAAGCGCTTGGCCGGATCCCCGGTGACCTGGACCGGCACGACCTTGGCGGCGGCATCACCGCCCACCCGCCCCGCGATCGCGCCTTCACCGGCGCCTCCCGTCCCGCCCGCGCCGCCGGTGTTGCCGGGGGCGCTCGCTTGGCCGCTGGCCTGGGCGGGCGCGGTGAACGTCGCCGGCGGCAGCATGACGGCCGCGGTGATCGCGCTGACGGTCTTGGCCCTCTTCGCCCTCGACATGCGCGCACTCCTCGCGTTCGGGCGCGCGCGGCGGGGCGAGACAGCAGCCCGGGGGGACGGCGCGCCGACTCAGCCCGCTGATCAAGCGGACTGAGCCGGATTATCGCCAGGAGTCCCTGACCCTGTCGCCGTCGAAAACGTACGAAGAACACGGCCCAGCGGCGTCACTCGAGGCCGACGCCCCGGCCGGCTCAGGCGAGCTTCTCCAGCTCAGCCACCTCGTCCTCGGAGAGGGAGACGGTCGCCGCAGCTACGTTGTCCTCGAGATGGGCCACCTTGGACGTCCCCGGGATCGGCAGCATCACCGGTGAACGGTGCAGCAGCCAGGCCAGCGCGAGCTGCGCCGGAGAGGCGTCATGGCGGCGCGCCGCCTCGGCGAGCTTCCCGCCGGGCTCGGCCAGCCTGCCCGTCGCCAGCGGGAACCACGGGATGAACGCGATCCCCTCGGCCTCGCAGCGTTCCAGCACGTCCTGCGACTTGCGGTTGGTCAGGTTGTAGAGGTTCTGCACCGACACGATCGGGATGTGGCGGCGGGCCTGCTCCAGCTCGTCCACCGTGACCTCGGAGAGCCCGACATGGCGGATCTTGCCCTCGTCCCGCAGCTCGCGCAGCACGCCGAGCTGCTCGTCCAGCGGCACCTTGGGGTCGATGCGGTGCAGCTGGTAGAGGTCGATCCGCTCCAGCCGCAGCCGCCGAAGGCTCATCTCCACGCATTGCCGCAGGTACTCGGGCCGCCCCAGCGGCACCCACTCGCCCGGCCCCGGCCGGACGAACCCGCCCTTGGTGGCGATCACCAGGTCGTCCGGGTACGGGCGCAGCGCCTCGGCGATCAAGTCCTCGCTCACGGACGGGCCGTAGGAGTCGGCCGTGTCGATCAGCGTGACGCCCAGCTCGACGGCGCGCCGCAGCACCCGCACCGCCTCGTCGCGGTCCCGGGGCTCGCCCCAGACGCCCGTACCGGTGATCTGCATGGCGCCGTACCCCAGCCGATGCACCGGCAGATCGCCGCCGATGGCGAACGTGCCGGTGCTCGCGACGGGACGCGCGGCGGAATCGCTCATGGTCGCTCCTGGATCACAGTCGTTCTCGCGCCTTCCTGCGCATCCATTTGATCACTGGCCGGCGGGCGCGCCTCAGCCCGGGCGGGCACGTGCGAGGAACGAGAGAAATGCCCGGTGGTCAGGCGATGACGGTCGTTACCGGTGGATCCGTTCAGCGTTTGTCGCGCTGCCCCTCCGCCAGCCCGCGCGTGATCTGGTCGCCCCCGACGCGGCGCTGCACTGCCGCTGACAGCGCCGGGGCGGCCCCGCCGAGCAGGGCGCCGACGCGCAGTCCGAACGGCGCCACATCGATCTCGGCGACGTTCTTCTCCACGGCCCGCACTGTCGCGCGCGCCACGTCCCGCGGGGTACGGGTGCCGACGCCGCGCGGCAGCGTCACGCCCGCGTCCGCGAACATCCCCGCGTCCCGGATGAAGCCCGGGAACACCGTCGACACCCCGACGCCGTGCTCCCGCAGGTCCTCGCGCAGCCCCAGCGCGAACCCGCGCATGCCGAACTTGGTGGCGTTGTAGAGCGCGGCCCGTC
The DNA here is from genome assembly GCA_050942275.1 of Spirillospora sp. CA-255316. Taxonomy (GTDB): domain Bacteria; phylum Actinomycetota; class Actinomycetes; order Streptosporangiales; family Streptosporangiaceae; genus Spirillospora. The sequence continues at coordinate 32,243 of CP192047.1, forward strand.
CGGACGCGGTCTTCCCCGCGAGGGAGGAGATGAAGACCAGGTGGCCGCGGCGGCGCTCCGCCATCCGCTCGCCGGCGAGCTTGGCCATCACGATGGGGGCGCGCAGGTTGACGTCCAGCGCGCGGTCGATCTCGGTGACGGTGTAGTCGGCGAGCAGCCCGGAGGCGGGCAGCGCCGCGTTGGCCACCAGGACGTCGATGTCGCCGGCCCGTTCCAGCAGGTCCGCGGGCGCGTCGCGGTCGGCGAGATCGGCGGTGAGGGCGGTGGCCCGGGCGCCGGTCCGTTCGGTGATCCGCTCGGCGAGCGGCTCCAGCACGTCGGCGCGCCGCCCGGTGATCACCACCGACGCGCCGCGGGCCGCGAACGCCAGGGCCAGCGCCTGGCCGATACCGCCGGTCGCCCCTGTCAGCAGGGCCGTGGTGCCGCGCAGTTCCATGGCCGCGATGATCGCACGCCGGACGCCCGGGACGAACGCGAATCGCCCTGCGCCGTCCTCCCGCGACCCACTGACCGGAACCGGACGCCCACCGAACACCGGCCGCCGAGCCGGGCCGGTCAGGTCAACGCGTCGAACAGTGCGGCGAGGTGCCGGACCTCCCGGGGGCCATGTCCACGACACGCATCAGCGCCGTGCTGCCGCAAGCTTGAAATGATCTTGATCTCGGGTCGCCGGAACGCGTCCCCAGGGCAAGGAGGCCCCCGCGGCCAGGACAGGAACGAACCCGCCTAACGGCAGGCGAACGCCATCGATCCCCAAACAACGGTGTTCGTTCCGTCCGAACGGGACCGTCCTTCACATGCCGGCCCGCCAGAGCAGCAGCACCAGCGACGAGAGCACCAGCCCGGCGGCGCCCAGCGGCACCTGGCCGAGCGTGATGAGCGCCGTGCAGCCGACCGCGGTCAGGGCCGCGACCAGCACCATCCCGCGACCGCTCCCGTCATTCCCGGGCGGGGGCGGCGGTTCCAGCTCCCGCTCCCAGAGGGCGAAGTCGTCCTGTGCGCCCATAGTCGGATTATCCGTCCGATCGGCGCCCCCGGCGAGATGACGGAACGGTCACAGCATCCGCACCACCCAGTGTTCCCGGTCACATTCCCTCAGGGAATTTGGACGATCGGTCCGATAACTCGGTCAGGGTGCGGACCGCCCGGCATCGGTTGCTAGGCTGCGGAGAGCCTGGGGGAGCATCAATCTGATCCGAACGTCCCCGGGCTTGGCTTCATAGTCGAGGTGAAGGGGTCCCCACCGTGAAGAAGCTGCTTGTTCTCGCTGTTGTCGCTCTCGGTGGCTTCGTTGTCTGGCGTCGGCTCCAGCAGGACCGTGCCGAGCTCGACCTGTGGACCGAGGCCACGTCCACCGACAGCTGACGCGCCGGAGCGATCCCGCCGCGAACGGGATGACGACTTCGAGGGAGGGCCCGGCGTGACCGGTGCGGAGCGGATCACCATCGCCTGCCTCGATCTCGCCGGGACCACGCTCGTCGACGGCGATGCCGTGGAGACGGCGTTCGCCGAGGCGATCGCCACCGTCGGAGTCGTGCCCGGTACTGCGGCGCACACACGCGCGATGGCGCGCGTCCGCGAGTTCCGCGGTCGCCAGAAGATCGAGATCTTCCGGATGCTGTTCACCGGGGACGAGGCCCGGGCGCAGGCCGCCAACCTGTCCTTCGAACGGTCCTACGACCTGGTCGTCGACCGTCGCGGGCTGGCACCCGTACCCGGCGCCGAGGCCGCCATCGAGCGGCTCGGCGACGCGGGCGTGCGCGTGTGCCTGACGACCGGATTCAGCCGCCGTACCCTCGGCCGGGTGCTGGACGCCCTCGGCTGGTGGGGCCGCGTCGATCTCGCGCTCTGCCCTGAGGACGGCGGCTCGGGCCGCGGCCGTCCGTACCCGGATCTCATCCTGTCCGCCGCGCTGCGGCTGGGCGTGGACGACGTCCGGCACATCGCCGTCTGCGGCGACACCGAGAACGACATCCTGTCCGGACGGCGTGCGGGGGCGTCGATCGTGGCCGGGGTCCTGACCGGTGCCCACTCCCAGGCCCAGCTCCTGGGTGCCGGGGCGACGCACGTCCTGGGCAGCGTGAAGGAGTTCCCCGACCTCTTCCTGCCCGCGCCCGCGCACTCCGCGTCGGCTCCGTCCGCGGCGGCCTCGGCGCCGTCCGCGCCGCCCGATACGCACCCCACGGTGCGATAGCCTCTAGGGGACACATCCCGGGGTCATAGCTCAGTTGGTAGAGCGCCGCCCTTGCAAGGCGGAGGTCTGGGGTTCGACTCCCCATGGCTCCACGAGTCGGGCGACTGTGGTCGGCGCTCCGCGCCTTCCCGGGTGCCCGCGGTGTCTTTCGGGGGGACGACCCCCCGAGCCCCCCGAGTCGGGCGACTGTGGTCGGCGCTCCGCGCCTTCCCGGGTGCCCGCGGTGTCTTTCGGGGGGACGACCCCCCGAGCCCCCCCCGGCTGTGAGGGCTGCGCCCTCACGCTCGTGTTCGAGTAAGGCGTTGTTAGGTCCACAACAGCCGCGTACCGAGGTCCGCCGCGCCCGGTGGCCCGCTTCGCTCGTTCTTCCGGCAATGCAGCCTTTTTAGGCGGTTCGCCCGTTGTTCGGCGGTCGTTATCCTGAAACGTCCCACAGGATGTTCGCGACCATCAACTCGCCACAGTATGTGTCCGGATAAAACGGAAGTGCAGTCTCCTGCGTGCATGACCGACTTCTGGACCGTCGGTAAATGCGCGATCTGATACCCCTTTCTGCTACCTCACCCCGTTCCCGTCCGGCAACTGAAAGGGTGGGGCGGAACAGCCCCCACCCCACCGCCCGGCAGAAGGTGAGGATGAACGTGACCCAGAAGCCCGGTACCGCGGCCGACCTGAGTTGGCTGCTGGACGATCTGGTGCGCCGGCTGCCGCACGTCCTGCACGCCATCGTGCTCTCGGCGGACGGGTTGCTGATGGGCTCCTCGCACGATCTGCCCAAGGACGACGGCGAGCACCTCGCCGCGGTGGCCGCCGGCATCCAGAGCCTGGCCAAGGGCGCGAGCGAGCGGCACGGCGACGGCCCGGTCCGGCAGACCATCGTGGAGATGGAGGCGGGGTTCCTGCTGGTGACGACCGCCGGTTCCGGCGCCTGCCTGGCGGTTCTCAGCGACGCGCAAGCCGATGTGGGCGTGGTCGCGTACGAGATGACCGTCATGGTCGGCGGCATGGGCGAGCACCTGACCTCCCCGTCCCGAGCCCGCGGCACGACCCCGGCCTGACCGCGGCCTGACCCTGCGCAATTGCGCGCGGATGATAACGGCATACGTGCCGGCATCATAAACGCCGACCTTATTGTCACTTCATGTCAAAAGGCGCGCTGACCGCGCCGAATTCAGCAACCGGCGCACGCCCATCAGTTGTCGCAGCCAATTGCGGCGGGCGTCCCGCACAACTCGCGCCGGCAAGCCCACGGCCCCAAGGGGGAAGACGAGGATCGTCCCAGGCCGCGTACGTGCACTCACGCTTGGCGATCTTCGTGAGCGTCCAGACGTGGTCGGTGATGGCACCGTCCAACCGGTCCCGGGTGCCGTGCAAGCCCAGCGTCGCCCGGCGCGCGGAGGCCGAGCGGCCCGCTGATCGTTCATCACGTGGCCCTTCGCGCAGGACGGAGGAGACCATCCGTTCGTACGCCGAGGCCCCGGTCGTGCCGCTACCTGTGCCGTCTGCCACCCACCCCCTCAAGGACCGGCAAAGCGCCGCCGCCACAACGCCTCGCACGGTCGTCCACGACGCTGTTCGCGCGGTCGATCCTCGTTCCGCTCCGCCGGGGCAGGGCGGTTCGTCAACGCAACGGGGGAGACAATGCCTGACAAAACCCTCGGTTCATCGGTATGGCCATGGGAAAACGGGCTCGGAAGCCTCCGAACCACCGTGATAGCTTGGACACGGAATGTGATCGATATCACCCTCTGTAGTCACGATGGCACGTCCACGTTTCGCCAGATTCGGCAGTTTGGCCAGCGGAACCGCGACCGCCGTCCGTATCGGCCTCGCGGTCCTCTGCGCCGCTGCGCCCGCGGGCTTCGTCCAGCCTCCGGCGAGCGCCCACCCGCATCCGAGCGGCTCCACCGACCGGGTCACCCCGGGTGTGGTACGGGTCGAGGCCACGGCCAAGATCGCCATCACGCTGCTGGACCACCAGGCCCAGCAGCTGAAACATGTCACGCGGGAGTACACGGTGCCGTTGGGCACCGGCAGCGGGTTCACCGTGGCGCCGGAGGGTGTGATCGTCACCGCGACCGGGGTCGTCCGCCCCGCCGGCGATCCGCAGGTCTACGCGGCGAATCGCATCGTCGCCGACCGCTACAAGGAGAGCATCCCGGCCGACTTCCAGCGGCACCAGGCCGGTGACCCGCACGCCGACGAGCAACTGCAGGACTGCTATCCCCCGAACGACGCCGACTCGACCTGCCTGATTCGCGTGACGCCGTCGGTCATGATCTTCCCCGCCACCGACCCGCCCCGTTCGCAGGGGCTGGCGGGCACGGTGGCCACGGCTGGGAAGGCCCCCGAGGACGCCGCCGTCGTCAAGATCGCCCAGGGCTCGGGGACCACGCTGCCGACCGTCCCGGTGGCCGAAAGCGTTCCGGCCGCCGTCACCGCCCTCAACGTCGCCGCCTACACGGGCCGGCCGGCGGCGGGGAACCCGGTGCCCACCGCGCAGATCGCCCACTTCGAATCGGCGGGCAGCCGCACCTTCAAGGCGGAGGACCGCGACCGGCTGACCAAGCTGGTCCGCGCGGGCGGCAACGGCGGCGCGCTGATCGACAACGGTAAGAGCGATGTCATCGGCATCGTGACCGCCGACGGCGGGGGACGCCTGACCTCGACGCCGATCGAGGAGATCCGGTCCGTCCTCAACGGGACGGGCAGCACGGTCCGGAGGGGACCGGTCGACGTGGTGTACGAGAGGGCGCTCGCCCCGTACCACACCCGCCGCTACGGCGACTCCGTCCCCCTCCTCCAGCAGGTCCTCAAGCTGCGTCCCGACCACGCCGTGGCCGCCGAGCACCTGCGTACCGCGATGGCCAGGAGCGGCACGGCCCAGGACGCCGGCAAGGAGCGCGCCGCCGATGACGGCACGGAGGGCGGCGGGGCGGCGCCCTGGATCTGGCGGGCGGTGGGGGCCGCCGCGCTGATCCTCGTGGCCGGGGCGGTGCTGTTCCTGCTGTGGCGTCCCCAGGCGGTGGACCTGCCACGCCTCATGCGGTCGGCGCACCTGTTCCCGCGCCCCGCCGACGATGGGTCGACGAAGGGCCGCGACCAGCCGCGCAAGGGGGAGGCCGCGACCCACAAGGATCGGGCCACCATGCGGACCGACGTCCCGGGCGCCCCAGAGTCCGCCCCGCCGGAGCCTGCCCCGCCGGAGTCCGCCCCGCCGGAGTCCACCCCGTCGACGCCTGCCCCGCCTGCGCCCGCGCGTCCTGAAGGCGAGGGGCGCACCGGGCGGTTCTGCACCCGCTGCGGGATGCGCCTTGGGCACGGCCACCAGTTCTGCGCCTTCTGCGGACAGCAAGTGGGCACATGAGCGACGGAAAGGTACCTCGTACCAGCGACACGGCGTTCGGCAAGGCCCTCGTCGGTACCGATCTCGGGGACTACCACGTGGAGGATCTGCTCGGCTGGGGCGGCATGTCCGAGGTCTACCGGGCGCGCGACAGGCGCCTGGGCCGCCAGGTCGCGCTCAAGATCCTGGCCCCGCAGCTCGCCGTCGACGAACGGTACCGCCAGCGGTTCATCCGCGAGTCGCGGATGGTCGCCGGCATCGACCACCCGCACATCATCCCGATCTACGAGGCGGGCGAGACCGCGGGCCTGCTGTTCATCGCGATGCGCTACGTCGAGGGCCGGGATCTGCGCGCGCTGCTCGCCGCCGAGGGCCGGCTGCCCCTGTGGCGGGCCAACCGGCTCCTGGCGCAGGTGGCCGCCGCGCTCGACGCCGCCCACGAGCGCGGCCTGGTCCACCGCGACGTGAAACCGGCCAACATCCTGATCAGCGGCGACGAGTACGGCGAGCACGCCTACCTGTCGGACTTCGGGCTGACCAAGAACACCGACTCGCTGAGCGGGCTGACCAGCCAGGGGCAGTTCATGGGCACGCCCCGCTACATGGCGCCCGAGCAGATCAACGGCGGACCGATCGACCCGCGCGCCGACGTGTACGCGCTCGGCTGCCTCGCCTACGAGGTTCTGACGGGTGCGCCGCCGTTCCATCGCGACACCCAGCTGGCCCTGCTGTACGCGCACCTGTCGGAGGCCCCCGCGCCGATGACCGGCCTGCGGCCCGAACTGACCGCTGCCGCGGACGAGGTCATGGCGCGGGCCCTGGCCAAGGAGCCGGACGAGCGGTTCGGCACCTGCATGGAGTTCGTCGAACAACTCCGGGACGCCCTCAGCATGGACGTGGACGCCCGGAGCATGCTGACCCAACGCGACACCACCTTGTCACCCCCGTCCGGGCGCGGCCCCGTGGAGAAGCCCCCGTCCCGGAACTGGCGCCGCCCCCGGCTTGTGGCCGCGGCCGCCGTGCTCGCCGTCTTCGCTCTCGTCGGCCTCTACCTCGTGACGTTCGGGGCGGAGCGCGGCTGGCAGACCTACTCGTCGAACACGACGGTGCCGTTCAGCTTCAGCCACCCGGGCTCGTGGGACGCTCGGACCCACTCCGACGAGTACGCCGTCGCCTCCCCCGAGGCGGCGCAGTTCGAGGAACTCTTCCGGACGCCGGTCTCCGCGGACTGGACGGACATCAACGACCTGATACGCAGTGACCCTGAGAAGGCCCAGGGAGTTTTCGCCGGCGTGAGCCACACACTGAGCACGACGGAGGCCGGTGGCATGCAGCAGAGCGTGCAGTACCTGCTCCCAGGAACGGTCGGCTATTCGGGGAGCCCGTCCCCGCAGACCGTCGGCGGACGTCCCGGGTACAGGCTGGACGGCACATTGAGCGATCCCCAGCAGGGCGCGCGGCTGGACTTCAGGGCATATGTCCTACCGCGCGCCGGTTCGCCGACCGCGTTCCTCACCCTGTTCTGCGCCCCCGGCCACTGCGACGATAAGACGATGAACCACATCGTCTCGAGCGTGCGGTTCGCAGCCGCCTGACGGCCGACTCCGCATCGGCCGTGGATTGCCTCAAGGCAGCTCAGGTGTCTCCGGTGATGACGGAGATGCTGACGGCGGCACTCGACGCGGCGATCGCCGCGGCGGTCCGGGTCACCGCGGTGTTCATGGCCGTTCCCGGTACGTGCGTGCGCTGGCGTTGTCGCCATCGGGGGCTATAGCCAGTCGTGTTCGCGTGCGTATCGCGCTGCTTCGTGACGGGTTCGGGTCTGGGTCTTCTGCATCGCGTTGGAGAGGTAGTTGCGTACCGTGCCTTCCGCCAGGTGGAGCTGGGTGGCGATGTCGGCGACGGAGTAGCCTTCGCGGGTCGCGCGCAGCACGTCGATCTCGCGGTCGGTGAGCGGGCAGTCGTCGATGACGGCGAACAGATCTTCCGGAACCGCCTGGTGCTGGTCACCAGCCTCGTCATGCCCGTAGCGGTCAGCGCGTTCTTCATCTACCGGCACGAAGAGTTCGCGACTCTGGGCAGCCTCGGCTGCATCGCGGCGATCCTGGTGTTCACCGTGGGGGCGTTCGGGCTCTACGCATCCACCGTGACCACCCTGGCCTCACGCCGGCAGAACCTCTTCCTCAAGCGCCTGCGCTCCACCGCGGCCAGTGACACCGGCATCCTGTCCGGGCTGCTGCTCCCGATCACCGTCATCTCACTGGTCCAGGTGAGCGTGCTCCTGGCCGTGCTGGCCGTGGTCACCGGCGCGCCGGCCAACGTCCCCCTCATGGCGGCGGCGGTCCTCTCGATGGTGACCATGATGCTCGGCCTGGGACTGGCCACCGCCGGGCTGACCAACTCCCCCGAGCACGCCCAGGTGACCACGCTTCCCGTCAGCCTCGGCACCATCGCCGTGGCCAGCTGGGTCGGGATCAGCGGCACCGAGGAACTCGCCCTGCTCAAGCGGCTGCTTCCCGGCGGCTCGGCCACCGAACTGGCCGTCGACGCCTGGAACGGCGGTGCCCCTGTGGCCGACTCCCTGATCCTGCTGGCGCCCACGCTGTCCTGGGTCGTCGTCGCCGTCGCGCTGGCGTCCAGGCTCTTCCGCTGGGAACCGCGCCGATGACGCGGCGGCGCCCTCTGAGGGCGCCGTCCGCATGGTCGCGGGCTAGATATTATATCATCTATCCAGATTGGGGAGGATTATGGACGTTCTCGATCTTGTCAGGACGTATTTCGAGCGCCTTGAGGCCGGCGACTTCATCGGCGCGGCCGGCTGTTTCAGTGAGTCGGCACGGTACTCGCATCCCCCGTACGCCGAGGAGCCGCCAGGATCTGGGCGGCACGAGGCGCACGGGCGTGAAGCGATCCTGGCTCTCTTCCGGTACAGGGGACTTCGGGCCACGCGGCACGAGATCATCGGGAGTGCGCATGGCGACGGCCGCCTCTTCGTCTCCGGTGTCGTCAAGGACGCCGACGGCTCGGTCGTGGCGTCGTTCGTCTCGGAGGCGTCGTTCGACCGCGACCTGCGACAGTTGACGGAGTACGTCGCCTACTCCTCACGCCCGCCGGTCTGGGCCGCGGAGGGGTGACCGTTGGCCGCGGGTGCGGCGTCGTGGCGTACACCTGGGGCATGGTATATCTCTGATATTGTATCTCGTGGTGTGCATCGCGAAACGAATGTGGGTATGGAATGCCGCGGCCGAACCTCCAAGACGTGGTCGTCCAGTGGGTCCGCCGGGCGGTCTTCACCGGGGAGCTCAAGCCGGGTGAGCGCATCAACCAGGATGAGCTCGCCGAGAAGTTGGAACTGAGCAGGCTGCCCATTCGCGAGGCCATGATCGCCCTCGAACGGGAAGGTCTCATCCGCAACGTTCCGAGGCGCGGGTCCTTTGTCTGGGATTTTCGCCGCCAGGACATCCTCGACCAATACGAGGTCTATGCGATGGTCTCGGAGTTGGCGGCCCAGCGAGCGGTGGCCAACGTCTCCGACGAGGAGATCGCCCTGCTGCGCCGTTCGGTGGATGAGATGGTCGCCCACACGGACCCCGCCCAGCGGGAAACCGCCAACGATCAGTTCCACACCATCATCAACCGGGCCAGCCGGTCACCGCGGCTGATGTGGCTGCTCGGGCTGTTGGCGAGCAGCGTGCCCAGCGGGTTCCATGAATCCGGATGGGAGATCGCGGCCCGCGACCACCGCGAGATCATCGAGCATCTCGAGCGCCGTGACACCGAGGCCGTCGGCAAGGCCATGCGTGAACACATCCGCCACACCGGCACCCATGCGGTGCGCTTCCTGTCTTTCCCGGACGACACCGACGGCGGCGAACCGGCTGAGCCGCACACGGCTTGACCGTCCAGGCCGGACGGACATCGTCGCCGAGACGGCGACGTGCAGGAACCACCTCCGGTGGACTTGTCGCCGGGCATTGCCGGCGCCTGGCGAAAGATCCTGCGAGATCGGGCCCTGGCGGGCGCAGAGACGGCGGAGGCTCGCAAGTCCGAGTGTGCCGTGGCGTCGGGGCGCTTGACTCCTGGCCGGCGATCTGTGGCGGGGACGGTTCGGGAAGCTTTTTGAGCAGGTCGCGCGGGCAGTGAAGCCGTCGCGCGTGCCACGAAGCCGTCGCGCGTGCCCCCCGCGGATCCGGGCAGTTGCCACCACCGGGATCCGGGCCTCCACGGCGGGGCGGGTCCCGGCGGCGCCACTCGGAGCAGTACGAGCCTGAGGGCCCGCCATGCCCGGCCGGCATCAGTGGATCGCTGACTTCACCTGCGAAAACTTCCGTTTCTCCTCCTTGGTGCGCGTCCCGGCACGGCCTGTCACCGCATGTGCACGTACCCCTTGACCGACCAACTCGCATCATGTCTAATAGGCCGCCTTATCAATTATCAAAAATAAGGAGCTGGTTGTGATGACCTCTCCCCGGACCCGCCCAGGCACGCGGACGACCGTGCTCCGGCGACTCGCCCACCTCAGACTCGTCGTCGCCGCCCTCGTGATGGGAATCGGACTGGCCGCATGCGGCTCGGGGGAGACCGAAGCGAAGTGGAAGCTGTCCGATCGGACGGGGCCGGCCGGTGACGCGGCGTGGCAGAAGCTCGTCGCGGACGCCAAGAAGGAAGGGCGTGTGGTCATCTACGGGTCGCACGCCGAGGACACGTTGAACCAGCTCGGGGCGGCGTTCGAGAAGCAGTACGGCATCAAGGTGCAGGTCTTCCGGGCGGCCGACAGCGATCTCCAGCCCAAGCTCGACGCGGAGCTCAAGACCGGCAACCATGTCGCCGACATCGTCGGGATGAGCGACGAGAACTACCTCAAGCGCATGTCCGCGAGCGGCGCGTTCGCCGACCCCCGAGGACCGGCCCTGAGCGCCCCCGGATTCGACCGGAAGGCGAACACGCTGGCCCGCGGCGTGCACCGGTCGGTGGCGACCACGATGAGCTACGCCTGGAACACCGAGCGCCATCCTAAGGGCCTCCGCGGCTTCAACGACCTGCTCGACCCCTCACTGTCCGGTGGCAAGATCGGCGTGCTGTCCCCGTTCACGCCGGCGGTCATGGACTTCTACACCTACCTGCAGAAGCAGAACGGCGCCGACTACCTCGACAAGCTCGCCAAGCAGAAGCCGCGCAAGTTCCAGGCGGGGGCCGCCATGGCCGAGGCGCTCGCGTCCGGCGAGATCGTCGCCGCCACGCAGGTCGCCCAGGTCGCGCTCTACAAGGCCAAGGACGCCGGCGCTCCGGTCGACGGCGGCCTCGCGAACCCGGCGTGGGGAGCCGGAATCTACGAAGCCGTCCTGGCGCGCGCCGCCCACCCGAACGCCGCGCAACTGCTCATCAACTACATGTTCTCGCAGGCGGGGCAGGAGATCGTCGCGAACCGCACGGCATCGGTGCTCCCCAACATCCCCGGGGCCGCGACGACCGCCGACAAGACGACCACGGGCGGCGTGATGGACGCGCGCCCAGAAGAGTTCAGGGCATTCGTTGACAGGTTCAACGGCCTGTTCCGGTAGCCGATCCAGAGGCCGAGGCGTCCTGGCGGTGCGCCCACCCCATCGGCCTGCCGAAGGACCGAACCGCCTGTTCATCGCCGGGAGGAAGAACATGTCCCATGTGTCGGTCTCGGGACTGACTCGTCGCTTCAACGGGCGCCCGCCCGCGGTCGCAGTCGCGGACCTCGATCTCGAGATCGAGGACGGCGAGTTCCTGGTCCTGTTGGGCCCGAGCGGCTGTGGGAAGACCACGACCCTCCGCTGCCTCGCCGGACTGGAGACCCCGGACTCGGGAACGATCCGTCTGGGTGACTCGGTCGTCTTCGACCGTGCTGAGAGGCTCGACCTGCCCCCCAACAAGCGCTTCATCGGCATGGTGTTCCAGTCCTACGCGCTGTGGCCGCATATGACCGTCCGCAAGAACATCGGCTATCCCCTCAAGGCAAGGAAGATGCGGGCGGCCCTCGCCTCCGGCCGGGTGGACGAGACCGCCAGGCTCGTCGACTGCCAGGACCTGCTCGACCGTTATCCGTCCCAGCTCAGCGGAGGCCAGCAGCAACGCGTCGCGCTGGCCCGGGGGCTCGTCGCGCAGCCCGATCTGGTGCTCTTCGACGAACCGCTGAGCAACCTCGACGCCCGGCTGCGTGACCAGGTGCGTGCCGAACTCCATGAACTGCATCAGCGCAAGCCGTTCACCGCGGTGTTCGTGACGCATGACCAGAGTGAGGCACTGGCCCTCGGCACCCGGATGGCCATCATGCGATCCGGAAGGATCGAGCAACTGGGTTCTCCCCGGGAGGTGTTCGAGGCCCCCGCTTCGGAGTACGTCGCGGCGTTCATCGGGATGTCGAACCGGATAGCCGCCCGCTTCGCCGATGGCGCATGGAAGTTCGGTACGGCCGGCGTGCTCGGTGCGACGCTCCGGCCGGAACGTTCCACAAGCGACGTGGCGGTGCGGGTGCGCCCGGACGACGCGCGCCTGGCCGCGGAGGCCGACTCGCTCGCTCCGCATGAGTCGGGCATTCCAGCGGTCGTCGCGAACATCGAGTTCGGCGGCAAGCATCTCGACGTGGCGGTCGAGGTCGAAGGCGGGCATCGGCTGAACGTCCGGGCCGACATCGGGCGATCCGGCGACTTCCTCAAGGTGCTCGCCCGGGGGGACCGGGTGGTGTTCGCGTTCGACACGAACGCCGCCCGCTACTTCGACGCGTCCGAGGGCGTCAGCCGCCCGACCGAGCCTGCGACCGTGGGGTGATCGCGTGATCAGGAGTTCGTCCGCCCCGACCGTGTCCGACGCCCTCCGGTCGCTTCCGGTGCGGCTCGGGCTGGGTGCCCTCGCGGCCGTGATCGGGTACCTGGTCATCGCGCCTCTGGTGAGTCTCCAGGTCAAGGCGTTCAGCAACGGAGCGGAGGGGTACCGGCTCGGGTTCTCGGCCGGCGACATCGGCCGTACCATCCTCAACACGGTCGGGCTCGCCGTCGGGTCCGTCGCGGTGGCGCTCGTGCTCGGCACCCTGCTGGCCTGGGCCGGCAGCAAGGTGCCGCGACGCCTGGGCTTCCTGAAGATCCTCCCGATCCTCCCGCTGGTGCTTCCGGCGGTGGCGGCCGTCGTGGGCTGGTCCCTCCTGGCGTCTCCCACGGCCGGCTACCTGAACACCGCGCTGCGCCGGCTGCCCTTCTGGTCCGGTGATTTCGAGGGCCCGCTCAACGTCTTCTCGATCGGCTGGATCATCTTCGTCACCAGCCTCTCGCTCAGCGCCTTCGTCTACGTGTTCCTCACCTCCGGCCTGCAGAACATCGGTGAAGAGCTTCAGGAGGCGGCCCGGGTGAGCGGGGCCGGGCAGCTCAAGGTGTTCTTCACCGTCACGCTGCCCCTGCTCCGCCCCTCGCTGATCTACGCCGCGGGCGTCGTCCTGCTCCTGAGCCTCGGGCAGTTCACGGCACCCCTCCTGCTGGGGGCCAACCGCGGGGTGAAGGTCCTCACCACCGAGATGTACCTGCAGGTCTCGCAGACCCCCGTGGAGTACGGCGCGGCCGCCGCGCTCGGCTCACCGCTGCTCATCGCCGGAATAGTCGTCGTGATCGCCCAGAAAAAGCTGCTCGGCGGCGAGTCGCGGTTCATCACCCACACCGGGAAGGGAAGGCGCACGGGAGGGGAATCGTCGGTTTTCGCCGTCGCCGTCATCGTGCTCTACGCCCTGTTCTCGAGCGTCTTGCCGATCTGCGCCCTGGTCTTCGTGGCTCTGTCGCCCTACTGGACGGGAAAGCTGTCGTTCGCCAGATTGTCGCTGCAGAACTTCGAAACGCTGCTGGCACGGCCGGAGGCGTCCGCGGCCATTGTCAACAGCGTGCTCTATTCGGTGGCGGCCATGGCGATCACGCTGCCGCTCGGGTTCGTGGTGGCGTGCCTGCTGATCCGTGGACAGCGGTACCGGGTGATGCGCCGGATCCTGGATCTTCTGGTCTCGATGCCGCTCAGCATCCCCGCGGTGATCTTCGGCGCCGGCTTCCTGATCACCTACACCTCGCGCCCCTTCGTGCTGTACGGGACGCCATGGGTGATGATCATCGCCTATGTCACGCTGATGATCCCGTTCGCCACTCGGATGCAGTTGTCCACGCTCCTTGCGCTGGGGGAGGGATATATCGAGGCGGCCCGGGTGAGCGGAGCGGGTCTCGTCCGAACGTACGCGACGGTGGTCCTGCCGCTCATGCGGTCCAGTCTCTCCGGCTCGGCGGCCCTGCTCTTCGTGCTCCTCACCCATGAGTTCACGGCCTCGCTCCTCGTGCGGTCCTCCACCACGCGGGTCATGGGGACGCTGCTGTACGACTACTGGAACAACGGCAGCTATCCGATGGTCGCCGCCGTTGCCCTTGTGATGACCGCCGTGACGGCCGCCGGTGTCAGCCTGGCGGTGCTCTTCGGCGGATCCGACACGCTCAACAAGATGTGACGAGCCGGTGGTTGAAGGTGACTGACAATGCTGTTGCATGAAGCGATCGCGCTGGCGCTGTCCGATCATGGCGTCACGACCGTGTTCGGGGTGCTGGGCGACGCGAACCTCTACGCCATGGACGCCTTCCAGCGTCAGGCAGGGGGAACCTTCGTCTCCATGTCGAACGAGGCCGGCGCCGTCCTGGCGGCGAACGGGTATGCGCGAACCTCGGGTCGTCTGGGCGTCGCCACGGTCACCCATGGCCCCGCGCTGACCAACACGGTGACCGCGCTGGTGGAGAGCGTCCGGGACCGCACGCCGGTGCTGCTCATCGCCGGTGACACGGCGGTCGTGGACCGGGAGAACTTCCAGAACATCAACCAAAGGGACGTCGTGCTGCCGACCGGGGCCGGCTTCGAGCAGGTCCGCGCCCCGTCGACGCTCGACGAGGACCTGGCGGCGGCCGTTCGCCGCGCCGTCCTGGAACGGCGTCCCGTGGTGCTCAACATGCCGGTGGACTTCCAGTGGGAGGAGGTGGAGCGCTCGCCCGTACCCGGGAGATGGGTGGCTCCGCAGGCCGTCCTGCCTGATCCGGCGGTGATGGACAGGGCCGTGGGCGTCGTGGCCTCCGCCAGGCGGCCCATCATCCTGGCCGGCCGGGGAGCCACGGCACCCGATGCCCGCAAGGCACTGCTGCACCTGGCCGGCCGGATCGGCGCCCCGGTCGCGACGACGCTCCGAGCGCGCGATCTCTTCCGGGACGAGCCGCACGACCTCGGGATCTTCGGGACGCTCTCGGACGAGGTCGCCTTGGACACCATCATGCGGAGCGACTGCGTCATCGCGTTCGGCGCCTCCCTGAACAAGTGGACGACGGCCGAAGGGTCGGCGTTGGAGGGCAAGAAGCTCGTCCAGGTCGACGTCGACCGTGTCGCGCTGGCGCGGCACTCGGGCGTGCACGTGGGAGTCGTGGGCGACGCCGCGACGGTGGCCGACGGTCTGATCGCCTGGCTCGACGAGGCCGATGTCAGGCCGACGGGCTTCGCGTCGCCGGAGCTCGCCGAGCGGCTGGCGGCCCGCTCCGCCCAAGACTTCAAGGACCGCGGCACCGAGGTGACCGTGGACATCCGCACGGCGCTCATGCGGCTGGAGTCGGCGTTCCCGAGGGAGCGCACGCTCGTCTTCGACGGCGGGCGGTTCATCCACCATGCCTTCAGGCTGCTGAGGGTGCCCGAACCGCGCGCGTACGTGCACACGGTCAACTTCGGCTCGATCGGGCTCGGCATGGGCAACGCCGTCGGTGCCGCCTTCGGCGAGCCCGGGCGGCCGGTGCTGCTGGTGACCGGTGACGGCGGTTTCATGCTCGGGGGGCTGGCGGAGTTCGGTTCCGCCGTCCGGCATGGAGCGGACCTGGTCGTCGTGGTCCTCAATGACGGGGCCTACGGCGCGGAGCACATCCAGTTGCGCCACAAGGGCATGGACCCGACGATCTCGACTTTCGACTGGCCGGATTTCGGGCCGGTGGCGACGGCCCTCGGCGGCCGGGGGTTCACCGTGCGCAACCGGGCCGAGCTCGATGAGGCGCTGGCGGCGATCGAGCACCGGGACCGGCCCGTTCTGCTCGACGTGAGGATCGATCCCGACGCGGTGCCCGCCGCGGGCGGCTGAGCGAGCCGCCTGACGCCCCATCCAGGGGGATTTCTAGATATTAAATCTCTGATATTAAATCACAAGTCTCGTGATGGAGAAACGATGAGACAGGCGGTATCCGACGGCCGAAGCCTGGACGGCTGGCGCGCCGAGCTCCGTGCCTGGTTCGCGGAACATGTGCCGCGCGATCTCCCACCGCTCGACGGCCATGCCGCCTCCGCGGGCTACCGGGCCTGGGAACGCAAGCTCGCCGACGCCGGCCATGCCGCCGTCCACTGGCCCGCCGAGCACGGCGGACGCGGCGCGAGTGAACCTGAACGCCTCGTCTTCCAGGAGGAGTACGAGCGGGCCGGCGGCCCGGCACGGATCAACATCCAGGCCCTGATGCTGGCGGGTCCGACCCTGATGGCGTTCGGCACCGAACGGCAGCAGCGCCGCTGGCTTCCGGCGATGCTGCGCTCGGACGAGGTGTGGTGCCAGGGCTTCAGCGAGCCGAACGCGGGGAGCGACCTGGCCTCCTTGCGTACCCAGGCGGTCCGCCGAGGCGACGAACTCGTCGTCAACGGCCAGAAGATCTGGACCACGGGAGCGCACTATTCCGACTGGGTCTTCGCACTGGTACGCACCGGCAGGGAGGGTCCCAAGCATCACGGCATCTCGTGGGTGATGATCGACCTGCGGACGCCCGGCGTGGAGGTCCGGCCCATCGTGCAGCTGAACGGCCGCCCAGAGTTCGCGGAGATCTTCTTCGAGGACGTCCGGGTCCCCGTCGACAACGTCGTCGGCGGGCTCGGAAACGGCTGGCGGGTCGCCATGGCGGCGCTCGGCTTCGAGCGAGGGGTGGGGCGGCGCTCGTACGTCCAGTACATGACCCGCCTGGAGTACCTACGCCGGGCCGTCGCCGCGGCGGGTGTGCGACTCGACCCGGCGATCGAGGTCGAGTTCGGTGAAGTGCTGGCCAAGGTGCTCATGTACCGGGACTACACGGCCCGGGTGGTGGCCGAGGCCACGTCCGACCCCCCGACGGCGACCTCCGCCTACAACAAGCTCATCTGGTCCGAGGTCCAGGTGCAGCTGTTCCAGCTTGGGGAGCGCGTCCTGCGCGCGACAGGGGATCTCCGCGACGGGGCGGGGACCGACGGGGCGCAGGAGTGGATGGCCGAGTACTGGTACTCGAGGGCCGCCCGCATCTTCGCGGGGACCAACCAGATCCAGAGGAACATCATCGCCGACCGCGTCCTCAGGCTGCCGAGGTGACCACCGTGATCGATGCGTTCAGCGACGAGCAGATCGAGTTCGCGCGACTGGCGGCGAAATCCTTCGCGGGGGTGGGGGCGGACGCGGAACCGGCCGGGCTGCGTGCCGAGCTGGCGCAGCTCGGACTGCCCCTGCTGGCGGTTCCGGAGGAGTTCGGCGGCGGTGGCATGACCGAGGCCGACGTCGTACTGATCGTCGAAGAGGCCGGTTACGCCGACGTGCCGGTCCCCATCGCCGAGACGGTCGGCGTCGTCGCCCCGATGGTGGCGCGTTTCGGGTCGTCCGAGCAGCGCGAACGCTGGCTGCCGGCGCTCGCCGGCGGGGACGGCCTCGCCACCACCGTGTGCCCGAGCGGCGGGCTGGGCACCCGCCGCGGCGCCGACCTGGCCCTCGTGGAGCATGAGGGCCGGGTGCACCTTGTGGAGATCGCTGCGCTCGGCGCCGAGGCCGCGACGATGCGCGCTGGTGAGATGGTCGCGGCGGCTGCCGGTTCCGCCCTGGACGATCCCGGTGCCTCGGTCGAGGAGTTTCACACCAGGAGTGCGTGGGTCACCGCGGCGCTGCTGAACGGTGTCGGGCGGCGCCTTCTGGAGCTGAGCCTTGAGCAGGCCCGCACGCGCGAGCAGTTCGGGGTCCCGATCGGAAGCTTCCAGGCGGTCAGGCACATGCTGGCGGACATGGCGGCGGCCGTCGAGTCGGCGCGTCCGACCGCGTGGAGCGCCGCACGGGCGCTTGCCGCGGACGACCCCGAGAGCGGCCTGGCGGCCGGCGTGGCGAAAGCCGTCGCGAGCCAGGCCGGAGCGCTGGTCAACGACCATGCCCTCCAGGTCCACGGAGGCATCGGTTTCACGATGGAGCACCCGCTGCATCGCTGGTTGCTGTACGGCCACGAGCTCCAGAGCAGGTGGGGGAGCGCTTCCGAGCACCAGGCGGCGCTCGGAAGGTCCGCCCTCGGGCGCGACTCCCTCGTTGAGACGTTCGTCCCCTGACTGACCCTTGCCGGAACGGCGCCCATCATCTAGTCTTCTGATATCGGATATCGGATAATTTATCAAAGGAGGATCCGGTGAACTTCGAAACCCTCGAGTACGAGAAGTCGCACGACGGCAAGGTCGCGACCATCTGGCTGAACCGCCCGGAGTCGCTGAACGCGATCAACAACGTCCTCGCGCGTGAGCGGGAAGAGGCGCTGAAGCTGGCCGACGCCGACGAAGAGGTCCGCGCGATCCTGATCCGCGGCCGCGGCCGCGCGTTCTGCGCCGGACGCGACCTCAAGGAGCTGTCGGGCGAGGCGCTCGGCAACCAGGCCGAGAGCTGGCGCATCGTCCGCTCCTCGGGGCTGCTCGCGCTCAGCAACGACTGGCACATCTCCAAGCCGACGATCGCCATCGTGCACGGGTTCGCCGTCGCCGGCGGCTTCGAGATGATGATGTGGTGCGACCTGGCCATCGCCACCGATGACGCGCAGATCGGCGACTACCACCTCAACCGCGGCCTGCTCGGCGGGGCCGGCCCGTACTGGGCGGTGCCCCGGTCCATCGGCCTCCGCAAGGCCAAGGAGCTGTTCTGGACCGGCAAGCTCCTCACCGGCAAGCAGGCCGAGGAGTGGGGGCTGGTCAACCTGTCCACGCCCGCGGACCAGCTCGAGCAGACCATCGACGAGTTCGTCGCGCCGCTGATCGACAAGAGCCCCCTGGCGCTCGAATGGTGCAAGCTCGCGGTGAGCCGCGGCCTGGAGGCGGACCGGGAGACGATCGCGCTGCTCGAGCACTTCATGGTGATGAGCAACCACCAGACGAAGGACGCGATGGAGGGCGCCACGGCGTTCGTCCAGAAGCGCAAGCCGACATGGGAAGGGCGCTGACCCTGCCGGTCGCGGGAGGAGACCAAGACATGCGCGGGGCGTTCACGGTGGATCCGGACTTCGAGCGCGAGCTCGACTGGGTCCGGGGGTTCATGAAGACCCATGTGTGGCCGCTCGAGGTTCTCGACGTGCCGGACGAGGAGTTCGAGGACGTCCTCCGGGCAGTGCAGGCGAAGGTGAAGGCGCGCCGGCTCTGGGCGGCGCACCTTCCCCCCGAACTCGGTGGCCAGGGGCTCGGACAGGTCCCGCTCGCACACCTCAACGAGATCATCGGCACCTCGTTCTGGGGCCCCTACGCGTTCGGCTGCCAGGCCCCCGACTCCGGCAACGCCGAGATCCTCGCCCTCGCCGGCACGCCCGAACAGAAGCGGACCTGGCTCGACCCGCTGCTGGACGGGCGGATGCGGTCGGCGTTCTCGATGACCGAGCCGGACAACGCCGGCTCGGACCCCACCCGGATGAGCACCACGGCCACCCGGGACGGGGACACGTGGGTGATCAACGGTCACAAGTGGTTCAGTTCCAACGCCATGGCCGCCGATTTCCTCATCGTGATGGCCGTCACCGACCCCGGCGCACAGGCGCACCGGCGGGCCTCGATGTTCATCGTGCCCAAGGACGCGCCCGGGCTCGAGGTGGTGCGCAACGTGCCGACCATGATCGGTGCGGAGCGGCTCGGGTTCGGCCATCCGGAGGTGCGCTACGCCGACTGCCGCATCGACGCGGCCAACATCCTCGGCGGCGTGGGCGACGGTTTCAAGATCGCGCAGATGCGGCTCGGGCCCGGCCGGATCCACCACTGCATGCGGTGGCTCGGGCAGGCCCGGCGCGCGTTCGACCTGATGTGCGAACGGGCGCTGCAACGAGACGTGCGCGGCCGCCCGCTCGCCGACTCGGATCTGATCCGGTCCTGGATCGCCGAGTGCGCGGCGGACATGGAGGCCGCACGGCTGCTGACCTTGAAGGCCGCCTGGGTCATCGACACGCGGGGAGCGGCGGCGGCGAAGACCGACATCGCCATGATCAAGTACTTCGGCGCCGACGTGCTGAACCGCGTCATCGACCGGGCCATCCAGGTCAACGGCGCGCTCGGGTTCTCCGGTGACCTTCCGCTGGAGCACATGTACCGCCGTGCCCGGGCGGCCCGTTTCGTGGACGGCGCCGACGAGGTCCACAAGATCGCCGTCGCCCGGCAGGTCCTCAAGGGCTACCGGGCTCCCGAGGGTCCGTGGCCGTCCGACCACGTGCCCACCCGGCGCGCCGCCGCGGCGGACTTCCTCGCCGACGTACCAGCGTGGAGCGATCATGACAGCTGAACCGGCCACGAGGCCGTTCGACCCGGCGCTCGCGGCCGCCCTCGAAAGGGCCTGGCCGGGGGCACGGGACGTATCGTTGCGCCCCGTTCCGGAGAGCCATTCGGGTTTCACCTACTGGGTCGAGGCCGAACTGGAAGGCCGCCGTACCGAGGCCGTCCTGCGGTTGCCCCCGCCGGGGGCCCGCCCGGTGGGGCCCGCCGACGTGGCGCGGCAGGCCCGCCTCATGGAGGCGCTGGCTCAGACCGCCGTGCCCGTGCCGGAGATCCTCGCGTACTCCGCCGAGCCGGTGATCGAAGGACGTCCGTTCGTGCTCATGGGCAGGGTCGAAGGGGACAGCGGGGAAGCGGCGCTCGCGTCGATGACGCCGCATGCCCTGATGCGCGCCGCCTTCGAGGCGATCGACCTGATCGGCGCCGTGCCGTCCCCGGCCACCGGCATCGGCGGCGAGGGGGTGACAGAGCCGGCGGACGAGGTCCGCCGGTGGGCGCGGCTGCGCGAGCGTGCGCCCGCGGAGCTGCTCCGGCGCGCCCCGGAACTGGAGGCGAAGCTGATCGAGGGCGCGCCCCCCGTCGGCCGGGTCCGGCTCGTGCACGGTGACTTCCACCCGGGCAACCTGGTCTTCCGCGGCGGCGCCGTGGTCGCCGTCCTCGACTGGGAGATCGCGCACCTGGGGGTCACGGCCTCGGACAAGGCGAGCCTGTGCATGCTCGCGATCCGCAAGCGGTTCGGGGAGAGCTACAGCGGCGCGGCTGCCGCGATCCCCCTGGAGGACATGGTGGCGATGGCGGACGAGCCGGACTTCGACCACGTCCTCGCGGCGACCTGCCACAAGTACGCGTCGATTCTCGGCTACAACCTGGGACTGCACAGGCGCGGAAAGCGGGTCGACCCCGTGTACGAGGGGTTGACGAAGACCATTCCCGGACTCGTCGATGTGGGGCTGGAGTTGATGACGTGACTGTAGAGGAGGCGACCGACCCCTTCAACGGAGGCTTCGCGCGGAGCGGCCGGCGCGCCGCTTCCTGGGTGTTCTTCCCCGGCGCCGGCGGCGGCTCCACGCTGTGGCGGCCGGTCGCGAACCGTTTCGGTGGCACGGTGATGGCCCTGCCCGAGCTGGAGAGCGTCTCCGGGATGGCGGACGCGCTCGAGGCGTCGCTCCTGCGGATGCCCGCTCCCCGCATCCTGGTCGGGAACTCCCTCGGTGCGCTGGTGGCGCTCGAGTGCGCTCAGCGCGTCCCCGTGGCGGGTCTGATGCTGCTCGCCGCCGGCTGGGAGTTTCCCGTCTCCAAGGAGCTGATCCATCGGGTCGACTCGAAGGGCGCCGCGATATTTCCCGAGGTGGCGCGGCGTTGTGTCGGTCCGGACGTGCGGCCCGAGCATCTCGCGGCCGTGGTCGCCGACTTCGAGTCCCGGACGGCGGGCACGATGGCCCGGCACCTGCGGGCGATCCGCGACCACGAGCCGCGGATCGACCGGGCCGTGCCCCAGCCGCCGACGCTCGTGCTGGGCGGCGGCTTCGACCGTTCGGTCTCCCTCCGGGACCATCTCGAGCTGACGGAGCGGACCGGAGGCGCGTTCGTGCCGGTCGGGACGGCGGCGCACATGCCGTTCGTGGATCATGTCGAGGAGGTGGTCCGGTGGCTGGAGCGCCTGCACGCCGTCGTGATGGGGGAGTGAACGCCTCGGACAGGGCCTTCCGCCTCGAAGGCAAGGTGGTGCTCATCACGGGCGCCAGCCGCGGGATCGGACGGGCCATCGCGGTGGAGGCCGCCGAGGCGGGCGCGGAGGGCATAGTCCTGAGCGCCCGCAGGGCGGCCGGTCTCGAGGAGGTCCGGGACGTCTTGGCGCAGATCGGCCGTCCCGTCGAGTGCGTGGCGGCCGACGTCACCGACGAGGAGTCCGTGGACGCCATGGTCCGGCAGGCGATGGACGCGTTCGGCCGCATCGATGTGCTGGTCAACAACGTGGGCGGAGCGTCGTTCAAGGTGCCGCTCGCCGACATCCGGGCCGAGGGCTGGCGCAAGACGGTCGAGTTGAACCTGACGAGCGCCTTCCTGGCGTCCCGGGCGGTCATGCGCACCTGGCGGGAGGCGCCCGGCGACCCTGCCGGCCGGGCGGGGGGCCGGAACATCGTCACAGTAGGATCGAGTGGATCGTTCCATGGCCGGCCGGGGCTGTCCGCATACGTGTCGGGCAAGCACGCGCTCGTGGGGCTCACCAAGACGCTGGCGCGTGAGCTGGCGCCGTCCGGCGCGCGCGCGAACCTGGTCGCACCCCATCTGGTGGAGACCGATCTGACGGCGGCACAGCAGCGGCCCGGTTTTCGCGATGAGTCGATCGCCCAGATCCCCATGGGCCGCTGGGCGGAGGCGGAGGAGGTCGCCCGCGTGGTCAGGTTCCTCGCCAGCGACGCGGCATCGTATGTGACCGGCGCGTTCGTTCTGGTGGACGGTGGTCATGAATCCTAGCGCGCACCCTCTCCTGCCACGGGAGCTCCAGGACTCCTACCGGGACTCCGGGCTGTGGCGGGACACCGGCCTGATGCGGATCCTCGTCGAGCAGGCTCGGCGGAGCCCCGACGCGCCGCTCTACGTCGGGGACGATCCCAGGACGTACGCCGAAGTCGCCGTCGCGGCCCGCCGGTTCGCCGCCTTCCTGCTCGACCGGGGTGTCCGCCCGGGGCACACGGTGGTGGCACCGCTCGTCACCGGATGGGAGGCGACCGCGGTCCTGGCCGCCGCGTCGGGCATCGGTGCCAGGCTGGCTCCGCTCCCCAGCCGCGCCACCCGGTCGCAGGTGCGAGGTCTGCTGGACGCCACCGACGCAGCGGCCGTGGTGATCTCCGGACGGGTGCTGGCCAGGGGCGACTGGCAGGACACGGTCGAGGAGCTGAGGACGAAGACCCCGGGCGTCCGGGCGCTGGTGCTCACCGACGCCGCGCACGCTCCGGCGTGGGCGTCCGATCTCCCCGACCTGACCTCGGCGTGCGCGGGGTTCGAGCCGGCCGAGGTGGGCCGGACCGACCCGGGCGCACCGTTCCTGCTGCTCTCGACCGGCGGCACCACGGGCCCGTCCAAGGTCGTGATGCACTCCGAGAACGCCGCCGTGTACGCGGCCGCCCAGTATGCCGAGCGGTGCGGCCTGACCTCGCGCGACGTGATCCTTTCGACCGGCCCGTTCGGGCACGCGAGCGGAACCGTCTTCACCCTGTACGCCCCGATCATCGCGGGCGCCTCGGTCCTGCCCGCCGCCCGATGGGAGCCCCGGGCGACCAGCCGCGCCGTCGACCGGCACGCAGTGACCTGGTGCCTGCTGTCCGGCACCCACATCTACGACATGCTGGAACTCGACGACGAGCACGTGGCGCTGTGGTCGTCGGTGCGCGGGCTGAGCGCGGGCTCCGGCTCCGACGAGCGGTACGCGGCGGCCGAGCGGCGGTTCGGCATCCGGATCCGCCGCATGTACGGCCTCACCGAATGCATGGGCCACGCGGTGATGCCGGTCGACGCGCCCCAGGACGTCCGCATGGCGCGCGACGGCCTCCCCTTCGACGGTGTCGAGTGCTTCATCGAAGGCGGTGGCGACACGGGCGAGTACCTCGTGCGCGGTCCGTCGCTGATGCTGGGTTACCTCCATCGCCCCGAACTGACCGCGGAGACGGTGACCGGCGACGGATACCTGCACACCGGGGACATCATGTCGATCGACGGCTCGGGGTTCGTCCGCTACGTGGGCCGGCTCAAGGACGTGATCCGGCGGAGCGGGATCAACATCGATCCCCTGGAGCTCGAACGCCTGCTCGTCCGGCACCCCGATGTCAACGACATCTCCGTGGTGGGGGTGCCCCATCCCCGGCTCGGGGAGCAGGCGGTCGCGGTCATCGTGCCGCGCCCCGGCAGCGAACCGACCTTGGCCGACCTCACCGGGCTCCTGGCGGAACACGACGTGCCGCGCCAGTCCCACCCCGAGCAGGTCGTCCTCGTGGAGGAGCTGCCCAAGACCGAGTTCGGCAAGCACAACAAGGCAATGGTCAGGCAGATGCTGGCGGACCTGGACCGCGTGCACTAGCACTAGGAGCAACGATGGAAGACGGCCCGGTCGTCACCTACGAACGCCTCGGAAGCGTGGCGGTCGTGAGGCTCAACCGCCCGGAGTACCGCAACGCGCAGAACTCCGCGATGACCTATGCGATCGACGCGGCGTTCACCCGGGCGGTCGACGACGACCAGGTCAAGGTCATCGTGCTCGGTGGCAACGGGCCGCACTTCTGCGCCGGGCACGACATCGGCACGCCGGGGCGCGACGCGGACCGGACGTTCGACCGCAAGGCCGTGATCTGGTGGGACCACGTCGGCAGACAGGGCGGCGACCAGCGCTTCGCCCGCGAGACCGAGGTGTATCTGGGGATGTGCCGGCGCTGGCGCGAGATCCCCAAGCCGATGATCGCGATGGTGCACGGGGCCTGCATCGCCGGCGGGCTGATGCTCGCCTGGTCGTGCGACTTCGTCATCGCCTCCGACGACGCCTTCTTCTCCGACCCGGTGGTCCGGATGGGGATACCGGGCGTGGAGTACTTCGCGCACCCCTGGGTGATGAACCCCAGGGCGGCCAAGGAGTTCCTGTTCACCGGCGACAGGATCACCGCTCGACGCTCCCACGAGCTCGGCATGGTCAACCACGTGGTGCCGCGTCCGCGACTCCTCGAGACCACCCTCGAGATCGCCGAGCGCATCAGCGCGATGCCCCCGTTCGGCCTCGCGCTGGCCAAGAAGGCCGTCAACCAGGCCGAGGACATGCAGGGCATGCGTGCCGGCATGGACTCCGTGTTCGGTCTGCACCATTTCGCGCACGCACACAACGCGGAGGTGGCGGCGGACGCGCTGGGCGGGATGGACGCCCGCGGCATGGCCGACTCCGGCGCGCGCCCCGCGCCGGAGGCCGTGCGGCACGACGCCGAACGGCGAGGCGGAGACTGACGCGGACCCGGCGCCGGTGGAAATGGTCTGCCGGCTGCGGCCGCCACGTCTCGGCGGCGCGGCCCCCGAATTCGTTGGACATTCATAGCGCAGAGAAAGAGATTCGGCGATGTGGGCGTACATGCTTGTCGCACCCGGGCGTTTCGAAAAGGTGGACGTGCCCGCGCCGGCACCCGGTGATCTGCGGGACGGGCAGGTGCTGCTGCGCACCCTCGCCGGCGGGATCTGCGGCAGCGACCTGCCGAGGTTCCGCGGGTACCGGGCACCGCTGGCCGACGCGGAGATCGGGCCGTACGCCGCCAGGATCCCGGGCTATCCGATGCACGAGGTGGTCGGCGAGGTGGTCGCCTCGCGGGACGCGTCCCTGCGCCCCGGCGCGCGAGTGGTCGGATGGGCGAACGCCTTCGACGCGATCGCCGAATACGTCGTCACCGATGGTGACGGACTGTTGCGGTATGACGCGGCCCTGGAACCGACCGCCGCGGTCCTGCTGCAACCGCTGGCCTGCGTGCTCTACGCCGTCGACCGGCTGGGCCCCCTTGACGGCGCCGGCGTCGCCGTCCTCGGCCAGGGGCCCTTCGGAGTCCTGTTCAGCCACGTCGTCAAGCAGCGGGGGGCGCGGCGGGTCACCGGGGTCGATCTCGTCGACCGCAGCGACGTCGCCGGCCTCTTCGCGGTGGACGAGGCCGTTCACGGCACGACCGAGCGATGGGCCGCGCAACTTGCGGACGACCGGCGGCCGGACGTGGTCGTGGAGGCGATCGGGCATCAGCACGAGACGCTGGGCGACGCGGTCGACGCCGTGGCGCCGTCGGGTCTCGTCTACTACTTCGGGATTCCAGAGGCGCGTCCTTACGCCTTTGATCTGTGGAAATTCCTGCGCAAGCAACTGACGCTGCGGGCCGGTGCGACGCAGTCGCGGCTTCGATATCTGCGGCTGGCGCAAGAGCATCTGGCGGAGCACCGGTTCCTGGCGGACGGGTATGTGACGCACACATTCGGAGTCGACGAAATCCAGGCCGCCTACGACTGCGCCAACGTACCGGCGAAAGGCCGCCTGAAGGTCGCCGTGAGCATGGCATGAGCGTCGCGGATCGGCGCGAGCCGGCCCGGGAACTTCGCCGTGCCGGCCTGGCCGGGGTTCTCGACGAGTACACCTTCCGGTCCAACCGCCGCACCGCCCACAAGCGGGGCCTGCTGTTCTACCGGCTCCTCCCAGCAAGCCGTCGCCACCGACCCTCACCCGCTGCATGACCTGCTACGACCCGGAGATCCCGGCTGGTGACGTGACACTCTGTCGGTTGGTGCCCGGACATCACCCCTACGCCCGTCCTCAGCGGCGGACGCGGTAGCGCAGGTGAGTGGCCTCCGGCGTGTCGATGACTTGTACGATCTCCAGCTGCACGCGCGCCGGCAGCAGGTCGATCAACCGCCGGCCGCCGCCGAACAGGACCGGGACGACGTGTAGCTGGATCTCGTCCAGCAGTCCCGCCTCGAGTGCTCCCTGCGCGGTCTGGGCGCCGATCACGTGCACGTTCCGGTCGCCGGCGGCGGCCTTCGCCTGCGCCATTGCGCTCTCGATGCCGTCGGTCACGTACGTGATCAGCGGGTAGTCCGCGATGGCCGGGGGAGCGGGCCGGTGGCTGAGCACGAAGACGGGGACTCCGTCACCGTGGTGGACGCCACCCCAGTGCTCGGCGTGCTCCGCGGTGCGCCGGCCCGACACCACCGCGCCGGCCGCGAGGATCTCGCCCATCAGATCGCCTTCCGGCCCCGTCTCCCGGAACCCGCCCTCCGGCGTGAGGCCCCACTCGTGCAACGTGAATCCGTCGCCGCCGGGTTTGTTCGGGTCGTCGTCGTTCGGTCCCGCGACGTACCCGTCAACTGACATCGACATGTCCAGGACAGCCAGTCCCACTGCAACCTCCAAGGGTCTCGATCCATACGTGCGTGGACCGAGTCAACCACGAGGCGGCTTCAGCTGAGCCTCACTGAGCATGCGTACCGATGGAGACGAGCCGGCCGACAGCCCGGTCCGGATCCACTCGTCCAACCAAGCGAAACAGTTCGTGCCTTGCCTACTCCATGATGCATGGGAGACGCACACTACTCAGCCGGCTAGTGCAGCCGCCGTATGAGGCCACCTGTTCGCTGAGGCCGTGCGTGAAGGACTCAGGGCGAGCACCGAGCTGGCCGAACACGGCCACGCGAAGGGGGGGCGTGCCGCTGCGGGCGTCAGAGGAGGGTGGCGGCTCGGACTCGGTTGAGGTGGATGAGGATGTCGTAGAAGGCGGCCAGGGCGACCGGGCGGGGTTCGGTCGGATAGTCGGCGCCGATGTCGCGAGTCGGACGGGCCTGGTGCAGCCAGCCGCGGGCAGGCTCTGGGACCGTCCGCATGTCGATCACGTAGTCCTGGTATCGGGCCTGGTCGAGGGTACGTTCGTTGCTGCCCTTGCCCGCCGGACCGACCGTGAAGGGCCGAAGAACGCCGTCGGGGTCGAAGGCATTGAAGGATCCGTGGTCGAAGGAAAAGCCTATGTTCACATAGCGGCGTCCGATTTGATCTCTGATCAGGTCGCCTTGGATCCGATGCGGGTATTCAGGCCGTGAGTTGCCGTAGGCGACGTGGCCGTTGTGCGCCGAGAGGAGAGTCTTGCCGGTGCGTCGGCTCCACCAGATCGTGTTGTCGGCCATGGCCTGTTCGCGGTGTTGGAGGGCTTGCAGCAGTTCGGTCGGGTCGCTCAGGTCGTAGGCGTACATCTCGGCGACTTGCGCGATGAACGTGGCGTACTGGAGCGCGGTGGCGTTCGCGCCATGGTCGCGCAGTAGTTTGCTGACCTGGGTCGCGTGGGCCAGGGTCGCCTTCCGCTCGGTCAGCGGCCTGGCCGGATAATCGCGCAACCACGCGTCCATGCCGGCGCTGGGGCGCAGGTTCCGGTAGTGGTCCCGAACGGTCGGCAACAGACCCGGGTGGTGCGTGGCGACGTACTTTTCGACCCGCCTGAAGAGCTCAGGGCCGGGGTAGTCGATGTCGTTCCCGACGTACCGGAGCTTGGTGCTGTGGCGGGTGTTGTAGGCGCGCATCCAGCGGAAGAGGTCGAGGTATTCGCGGGTGTTCCACAGGCGGGTGCCGCCCTGGAATTCTTCCCGCATGATCCGCCGGATGTCGCCGGTGCCGTTCACCACGTAGTCGTTGATGCGCAGGCCCGCCGCCACATGCACTTCCTGGCTGAACGCCCGGAAATCCTTGGTCTCGACCAGGTACCGGAAGACGCGGTGCTTCATCGTGAAGAACTCCCGCGAGTTGTGGGTCGCCTCGCCCAATCCGACCACGTGCGCGCCGTTCACCATGCCCCCCAGGGCGTCGAGGTCGCTCCGGTCGCCGCCGGCCTCGGTCGAACGCAGTGGCTGCGCGTGCGTGTCGATGGCCTCCACCACCGTCCTGGCGGAGGCGTTCACCGGACGCCGCAACGTGGCCTGGTCAGAGCCGGCGCGCCCACCGTCGTTGCCGTGGGCCGCTGCCCGTTCCGCCCCACTGCCCGTCCCGCATGCGGCGAGCGGGACCGCCGTGAGCCCCGCGGCCAAGGCGACCGCGAGCCTGTTCCGCCTGGAATTGCGCATGGCTTTCCTCCTGGTTGTCCGTCAGAGATGTGGTCGATGGGTGCCGCGCGGAGCGTGACCGGTCATGGCGATCAAGGGCAGGCAGTGGCAGACAGGGCCACGTCCTCGGCAGAGGCCGACCGGACAATGTTGCGGCAGGTGATCGGGAGCCTAGAAGCCCGTCAGGCCGCCGAAATCACGCTGCAGGGCCACTCCGGCGCACCTTTGGATGCGCCTGACCGGCGCGGAACGCGCACGTCGATAATCTGGCGGCAACGCGTTGAGAATCAGGCGCTCGCGCGTCGCGGCCGACGACGTCGCGCCCCTTGCGGGGCAGGACTACCGCACTATCCCCCGGCGGCGGATCTCGCCGCGGGGCCGTCCATGGCTACCCGACCGGCCGTATCTGGAACGTTGCGTGCAACGGCCGTCTCCGGCGCGAACTGGCCTCCCGCGCGGTGATGTGCGAGCCGTATCGCGGCTTAAGCCCGCTTGAGCGCCGTTGACGGCCCGTTGCTTGACCGACTCCCTCCCGTAACGGGCCGTTCGCGTGTCTGAGATGGGGATGAGGAAACCGGTGACGGATGACGGACGAGCATCACTTTCGGTTTCCCCCCACATGGGGAGGAAGTTATCCGGCTTGACCTCTCCTGTCGCCTAATCAAGATTTGACCGGGGATAAATGAAGGTGGATGGGTCGCCCCGAGCGCAGTAATCGGAATGGTCGGGCAGATGCAGCACATCCGGTGAGCTAGGGCCGCCCCACGATCGCTCCATCCGATGAGGGAGGTTGCGGGGCCTCTGACCAAAGTCGCCGGGCCTGGGGCGGATGCGACCCGGCGCCGAGCTACTACCGCCGCGGCGGCGGCAGCTCGGCCATTCGGCTGCGGCCGGCCGGCGCGCGTCGCCTGACCGCGGTCTTGTTGACACGGATGTGTGCCGACGTCCAGCGCTTTGGTGGCATCGGGCGTTCAGCCGCGAAAGGAAGGACAGAGCATGCCCATATCCGGACCCCTGGCGGCTCGCCGGCGTGCTGCCGCGGTCATCGCCGTGGCGGTTGTCTGCTCGACGGCATGCAACGGGCCGAACGTCGGCGCGTCCGGCGGACCGTCACCTTCGGTGCCCGCTCCGCGGCTGGACTGGAGCCCCTGCGTTCAAGGCAGTCAGTTCGACTGCGCGACCGCGAAGGTGCCACTGGACTACGACAACCCAGGTGGTCGCACCATCGAGCTGGCCGTCGTCAAAGGGAAGGCCACCGGCCCCGGACGGCGCATCGGCACCCTGTTCTTCAACCCCGGCGGCCCCGGCGGGCCCGGGACGGTCCAGATGCCACAGAATTACGAGCTCTTCCCGCAGGAGGTGCGGGAGCGGTTCGACATCGTCAGCTGGGACCCCCGCGGGATCGGCAACAGCACCGCGGTGAACTGCTTCAAGAATCCCGAGGAAGCCGACGCCTGGGCTTCGAGAAAACCGGCCGGCTTCCCCGTGGGCGAGCAGGAGCGGACGACCTGGATTGCCGCGTACAAAGATCTGAGCCGGCGCTGTCAGCAGCGTGACCCCGAACTCCTGCGTCATGTGTCGACCGTCGACAGCGCTCGCGACCTCGACCACCTCCGCCAGGCGGTGGGCGACCCACAACTCACCTACCACGGGATCTCCTACGGCACGATCCTCGGCGCCACCTACGCCAACCTCTTCCCCGGCAAGGTCCGCGCCATGACCCTCGACAGCAATATCGACCCGCAGGCTTGGACGAACCGCGCCGACGACGACCCCCGGCTCCCGACGTTCCTGCGCATGGGGGCGGACCGCAGCGCGGCCGCGACCCTGGACCGGTTCCTCGCCCTGTGCGGGTCCACCACTACCGCCGGCTGCGCCTTCTCCGCCGGCGGCCCGAAAGCGACCCGGGACAAGTTCGACCGGCTGATGCGGCGCCTCCGGGAGCATCCGGTGGGCACGTGGACGTATGGCCGTACGGTCGGTGACGCAGTGAGCAGCCTCTACATCGTCCACCCCGGATGGATGGACCTCGCCGGCAGGCTGCAGGACCTGTGGCAGGGCCGCGTCCCGGAGCCGTCCGCGCCCCCACCCCCACCACCGGTCCCGAATCCGAATCCGTATCTGGGTGAGGAACAGGCGGCTGCGGTGCTCTGCGGCGACAGTCCCAATCCGCGTGACCCCGGTGCTTACCACGCCCTGGAGGAGGCCAGTGCCGCCCGTTCGGGCGACGCCGGACGCTTCTGGACCTGGGCCGCGGAGCCGTGTGCCACCTGGCCGGCCGTGGCGGCCGACCGCTATCGCGGCCCGTGGAACAAACCGACGGCACGCCCCATCCTGGTGGTCGGCACCACCTACGACCCGGCCACCCCCTACTGGGGTTCGCAGGCCATGGCCAAGGAGTTGGCCAACGCCCGCCTGCTCACCAACAGCGGGTACGGGCACACCGCACTGATCAACCCCAGCAGCTGCATCAACGAGCACGAGAGCCGATACTTCATCGACGGCACCCTTCCCCCGGCCGGAACCGTGTGCCAACAGGACACGCCCCCGATCTCGGCAGCCAAGCCACCGGTCGGCGGAGGCAAAATGGCCCGGCATTAAGACCTGACGTTCGTCCCGGAGCAGTCCGCCTTGGAGGCGCCCGATCTGGTCGTGCGTGAGCGAGAGCTGTGCGACCACTGCCGCAGCGGTCGGACCGTGGAGCAAGCCAAGGACAACGAGTACCTGCGGCTCTGCGGCCGGTGCGCTGCCAGGCTGGGATACATCCCTCTCGCTCACCCTCTGGCGCAGCTCTGACCGTGCACTGCCTGGCTTTGCCCGTTCTCTGACGCAGCCGCCGGCGGATGGCGGCTACTTCACCGACCCCCGCGAGATCGTCGCGAAGGCCAAGGCACGATTCCCCGCCACGACCTCGAACAGACGCAGAACGCTGTCGGCGCCCGCGAGCAGGTGACCTGCTCGGGCGGCAACCCCGTGATCCGGGTGCACGAGAACCGGCAGGGAGTTGTACTGGGCCCTGGAGGAGCAGGACTTCAGCTGCCCAGCCGACGCTTCCACATTCGGCAGGCGCAGCCTGACGACGAGCTGGACGAGGTCAAGTCCGGCGATTCCAACCGCTACGTCATCTTCGACGAACAGACCGCCAAGGTGATGACGGAGTGGTTCGAGCGCCAAGACGCCGAGAATGAGGCGTACACCGACTCCGGCCGCGTCTTCACCTACGAGGACGGGCGGCCGCCCGGAAGCACCGCACGAGCGTCAGGCGGGTCGATGCCGCACTCTCGGGCCCGACGCTGCCGCCCGTGCGATTCCACGACCTTCGGCACCGGGCGGCCACGATGGCGGCAGCGGCCGGCGTGGCGATGAAGGTCATCAGCGATAACCTGGGTCATGCCTCGGAGTCGTTCACGGCCGATGTCTACGCCGTGGTGGCCGAGGACGCGGCCCGCAAGATCGGCGGGTTCGTGCCGCGCCGTCCGGTGGCCACGTAGCAGCCCGGCGAACGCTGGCAGACGACCCGCCGCTTCTGCCTGCTGACGCACTCGTTCCAGCACGGGCCGGTTCCCGCTCTGAAAGACGTCTGCGGGGATGCGTCGTGTGCCGCATCCCCGCAGGTCGTTGGCGGAGGATCGGGGATTTGAACCCCGGATGGGCGGTAAACCCAAACCGCATTAGCAGTGCGGCGCCATAGACCGGACTAGGCGAATCCTCCAGAAGCCATCAGGCTCACGACAGGTTACCGGTCCGCAGGCCAACCGGCAAAGTCCGAGCCGCACGCGGCGGAGGCCCCGCGCCACAGCGGGGCCTCCGCCGGACGATCAGGTGCCGGAGAAGCCGCAGGCGCGGCCCAGTTCGGCGGCGTCCCGGATGAACGAGCCGGAAGCAGTGCTCGGCGAAGTGGTGTTGCTCATGGCGGTGGCAAGGCCCTCAAGGTCGGTGGCGACCTTCCCGGCGGCGGTCTCCACGTCGCCGCCGGCCTTCCCGCCCTCGGTACGGATCTTGGCGGCGGTGTCACGGAAGACTCGCGCGTTGGCCGCGGTGCTCGCGCCGGGGTTGCTCATGTCCGGAGAGGCGATCTTGCTCTGCACGGAGCTCAGCTCGGTCCGGATGGCCTTGCAGGCGGCGTCCTTGTCACCGCCGCCGGTGACGGTGCTGAGCGCGCCGCAGGCGGTCGTGGTGAGCAGCGCGCCACCGATGGCGAGTACGCCGACCAGCTTGGTGGCAGACATGCGCATGGGGGTGACTCCTTTTAGCGGGGGTTCGGCGACGGACGAGCAGACCTCATCCGTCACTCTTGCATCGATCACCACCTTGGGCGCACCACGGACGCGATCGGTTCCCTCACTCTCCGCGATTCTTCACCCGGGCTCGGGCACCCCCTCCGGTGCCCTACACTGGATCACGTTGCCGAGCGCGGGAAGCTGCTAGACTCCCCTCCGGCATCACCCCCTGGCACCACCAGGAACCGGCAGCCGTAGCTCAATGGATAGAGCATCTGACTACGGATCAGAAGGTTGGGGGTTCGAATCCCTCCGGCTGCGCCCCAGATCAAAGGCCACTTTCCACGATGGAAAGTGGCCTTTTGCATGCGCCATGGGAGCCCCGATCGAGATGCTCGTGTGCCCGAGGATCTCCGGGAAGCCAAGCCGAACCGTGACGCTTCGTTGAGGGTTGATGTGGGGCTCAGGGCGTGTTCGTGGGTGCTCTTCGCCGACTGGCCGTCATGAGCATCAGCGCGATCCACCGGGCCAGGCGGTCGCGTGTTTCTGAGTGAGGGTGATGAACGATCGTCTTAAGGCAGGGAGCGTCCGTCCGTCTGGCCTACCCCGTGGCCGCCGACATTAGCAACTCCGAGAAGCGACTCGGTCAGGAGGGTGGTTCAGTACCGGGTGTAGGAGTGTGAATCCCGCGCCAGTCCTTTCATGAATCGGGGCTCGATCTCGCCGGTGAGGAGTGCGTACAGGAAGTCCACGGTCCCAAGGTCGAAGAAGTCCCAGAGGTGGTCCTCGCCTTGTTCCACGGCGATCGTCCATGAACGGGACGGGGCGGCGTCGTTGACGACCCAGTAGAGGTACTCTGCCTCTGGCGTGCTCGCCCAGCAGATCAGTCTGGTGGCCGTCAGCTGGGATGGTTTGGTGAAACCGGGAAGGTTCTCCTCCCAGAACTCCTCGGCATCTTCTGCGCGCAGGGTTCCTTCGATCAGCAGGTCGTAGCCGGCGGGAACCGCTCCTGGCTCGAATATGACGATGTCCCGGTCGATGATGCCGCCGCCGTGAGCGTCGATCAGCTCGATGTAATCGGGCGGTGGCATGGCCCCCAGCACCGCGGCCGTCTTCGACCAGTCATACCGGCGCGTCGCGGCGCCCATATTGACGAGGCTTGCAAGCTCGGCGAGTTCGGTCATCGTTCCCCTCCGTCGAGTCGCAGGCAGTGTTGTGTGGTTTAGCGGGGGACGGGCCATAGGCGGGCGGTGCCGTCGGCGCCGGCGGTTGCCAGGGTGCGGCCGTCCGGGCTGAACCTCACGCTGAAGATGACCCCGGTGTGGCCCTTGAGGTCGGGGCCGAGCTGGCGGCGGTCGGCGAGATTCCACAGGCGGGCTATGGTGTCGCCGCCCGCGGTCGCCAGGGTGCGGCCGTCGGGGCTGAACGTCACGGTACGGCATGTGCTGCGGCAGTCGATGGGCGCGCCGGCCGGGCTGCGAGTGGTCACGTCCCACAGGCGGGCGGTGTCGCCGCCGGCGGCGGCCAGGGTGCGGCCGTCGGGGCTGAACGCCACGCCGTGCACCCAGGAGTTGAAACCGGTGAGGTCCTCGCCGATCTTCCTGCGGTCGTACACCTCCCACAGCTGGACGTGGCCTTCGGTGTTGCCGGTGTCGGCGTTCTCCCGGGTGCCGGTCGTGCCGACGGCGAGGGTGCGGCTGTCCGGGGCGAACGCCAGGGCCTCGACGGAGCCGGCCCCGGTGTCGAGTGCCGGTCCGACCCGGCCGTCGTCCAGGTCCCACAGCCGCACGACCCTGCTCATGCTGCTGGTGGCCAGGACGCGGCCGTCCGGGCTGATCGCCATGGCGCTGACCGGGCCGAGACGGATGTCGAAGCCGGTCTGCCGGCCGCGGCCCGACATCGGCCAGACCCGGATGGAGCCGTCGTCCCCGGAAGTGTAGATGGCGATGTCGCGGGGGCCGAGCGCGACGTCGTTGACGCCGTCCGGGTGCTGGAGGGGCGTGCCGCGCTGGGTGCGGCTCGCCACGTCCCACTTGCGTACGGTGTGGTCCTCGCTGGCGGTGAGCAGGGTCCGGCCGTCGGCGCTGAACGTCACGGACTGGATGGTGGAGGTGTGCCCGCGCAGCGGCCAGCTGACTGGCGGGGGCGTGGACCGGGACGCGGAGGGGGCGGGCCGTGAGCCGGCGGCGGGGCCGGGCCACAGGGCCCAGAGCATGGCGGCGGTGAGGGTGGCGCATCCGGCTATCGCACCGGCTACCAGGAGGCGGCCGCGGTGGCGGGCGGGTGGTGACGGCGGCGTGAGCAGCCCGGCGATGGCGGCCTGGCGTTCCTCGATCAGGCGGTGGACCGCGGGCGGCCAGGGCCGGGTGGACGGGGCGACATGGCCGATCATCGTGAGCAGCCGGTCGGGTGCGGGCCGGGCGTCGGGGTCCTTGGCCAGGCAGGCCTCGACGATCGGGCGCAGCCGGCCGGGGACCGCGTCCAGGACGGGGGCGGTGTGCACGACGTTGTAGAGGGTCTGTGGGACGCCTGGGCCGTCGAAGGGGCCCCGGCCGGTGCAGGCCATGGCCAGGACGCAGCCCAGTGAGAAGATGTCACTCGCCGCCGTGGGTTGCCGCGCGTCGGCCTCCTCGGGCGACATGAAGCCGGGGGTTCCGGCGAGCAGGCCGGTCTGCGTCTGGTCTCCGTCCCCGGATTCGACGGCGCGCGCGACACCGAAGTCGATCACCCTGGGGCCGTCCGCGGCCAGCAGCACGTTGGACGGTTTGAGGTCGCGGTGCACCAGCCCCGACCGGTGGATGTCCAGCAGCGCGGCCGCCAGCCCCGCCGCCAGGCGCAGCACCGGTTCCACCGGAAGGGCGCCGGCCGCCCGGACCGCGTCGTGCAGCGACGGGCCGGGCACGTACACCGACGCCAGCCAGGGTGTCGGCGCGTCCGCGTCCGCGTCGATCACCGCGGCGGTGTACGCGCCGGACACCGCGCGCGTGGCCGCCACCTCGTCGCGGAAGCGGTCCCGGAAGCCGGGGACGCCGACGAGGCGGGCGTGCACCAGCTTGACCGCGACCAGCCGCCCGTCGGGCGCGGACCCGAGCAGGACGCGGCCCATGCCGCCCCGGCCGAGTTCGGCGAGCGTCCGGTAGGGGCCGACGTGGCGTGGGTCGGACTGGGCCAGCGGGCGCACGGCCACCTCCTGTCTACTTGCGGGTGCGGTCGGAGACGTCCCACAGCTGCGCGGTCTTGTCGACGGCGACGGCCAGCGTCCGGCCTTCCCTGTCGAACGCCGCGCCGGTGACGCTTCTGCTCCGGGCAAGGATCGGCGGCCCGAGGGGTTTCTGCGTGGTCACGTCCCAGAGCCGGATGGTGCCGTCGGCGCTGGTGCTGGCCAGGGTGCGGCCGTCGGGGCTGAACGCGAGGCCTTGGATGACATGGGCGTGGCCGCGCATCGGCTGGCCGGCGGGAGCGCCGTTCTGGAGGTCCCAGAGCCGCACGGTCAGGTCGTAGGCGCCGGTGGCGAGGGTCCGGCCGTCTGGGCTCATGGCCACTTCGGTGATCTGGGCGGTGTGTCCGAGGAGGGACCGGCCGGTCTCCTTCCGGGATTCCAGGTCCCAGACGCGGATCTGCTTGTCGTCGGGGATGGCCACCCGCCGCCCGTCCCCGCTGAACGCCAGCCTGGCCATCAGGTTGGTGCGGCCGAAGGTCAGGCGGCCGGACGGCTCGCGGGAGTCGGCGTCCCACAGGTGCAGCACGCTCATGCCGCAGGCCGCCAGCGTCTCGCCGTCGGGGGTGAAGGCCACGTCGGTCACCACGCCGCGTCCGGGAAGGGATTCGCTGAGGACGACGGTGAGCGGCTCGCCGACCTGGCGGCGGCTTTCCACCTCCCACATCCGGACGTCCTCCATGCTTCCGGTGACCAGGACCTGCCCGACCTCGTCGAACAGCACCTTGCGGACGTTCTTGGCGGACACCTTGAGCGGTTCGCCGGACATCTGGCGGGAGGCCACGTCCCACAGGCGCGCCGTGCCGTCCTCGCTCGCGGTGGCCAGGAGCCGTCCGTCCGGACTGAAGCTCACGTGGGTGACGCCGCGCAGGTGCCCGGACAGGACGGCGGCCGGGCGCGCGGTGGCCGTGCCGCCGGACGTGCCGTTCTTCTTGGAGGCGGGGCGGTCGTCCTCCCTCGATGTCCATGCGAGGGTGCCGCCGATGGCGGCGAGGCCGAGCGCGGCGGCGCCGCCGCCCGCCAGCAGGAGGCGGCGGCGGGTGAGCGGCGCCGGGGCCCGGACGCCCGGACCGTTCCCGGCCCCGGGCGCGCCGACCGGGACCGGTGGAGGGTCAATGGCGGTAGGCGCGCCGCCCGCTCCGGCCCCGCCGGGTGCGCCGCCCGTCCCGGGCCCTCCGGTCGGCTGGGAGTGCGTGGCGGGCAGCAGCCGGTCGACCTCGGCGTTCTGCTCCGCGATGAGTTGGTGCACCGCCGCCGGCCAGGGACGGGCGGCAGGGACCACCCCGCCGATCGTCTCCAGCAGTTCCTCGGGCTTGGGACGGGCCGTCCGGTCCTTGTTCAGGCAGGCCTGCGCGACCTCGCGGACCCGGTCCGGGAGCGCGCTGAGATCTGGGACGGCATGGATCACGTTGTGCAGGGTCTGCGGAGTGGTGGCGGCGTGGAAGGGGCCCCGGCCGGTGCAGGCGAACACCAGGACCGAGCCGAGGGAGAAGACGTCACTGGCCGGGGTCAGGTCCTGGCCGAGGGCCTGTTCCGGCGACATGAAGCCGGGGGTGCCGACCAGCGCGCCGGTCCGCGTGAACTGCGTGCCGTCCGTGGCCTCGGTCGCCCGCGCGATACCGAAGTCGATCACCCGGAGGCCGTCGTCGGTGAGCAGCACGTTGGACGGTTTGAGGTCGCGGTGCACCAGTCCGGCGCGGTGCACCTCGATCAGCGCGGCGGCGAGGCCCGCGGCCAGCCGGAGCGCGGGCTCGGACGCCATGGAGCCGGCGGCGACCACCGCCTGGCGCAGCGACGGCCCGGGGACGTACACCGACGCCAGCCAGGGCACCGGCGCGTCCGCGTCGGCGTCGATCACCGCCGCGGTGTAGGCGCCGGCGACCTTGCGGGAGGCCTGCACCTCGCGGCGGAAGCGGGCGCGGAACCCGTCGTGGTCCACGAATTCCTCGTCGACCAGTTTGACCGCGACCAGCCGCCCGTCCGGCCCGCTGCTCAGCAGGACCCGGCCCATGCCGCCACGACCGAGTTCGGCGAGCGTCCGGTACGGCCCGACCTGCACGGGATCGGACGCCAGCAATGCTTCCACGGCACCTCCCATCGTCAGAAGAACAATTCTGTACGAGTGAGAAGTGCGGCTACAACCGGAACGTTCATAACGAACGCGCGTCACAGCGGTCCCGGCGCCATCACCGGTGACGAGAAGGGCACCTCACCTGCGACGGCGTCCTACGGCCCTATGACCGGTCCTGGCTTGCGGCCCTGATCTCGGACAGGGCCGTCCGCCAGTGCAGGTGGGCACGTTCCCGGGCCAGCGGGGCGTGCCGCTTGCAGAACCACTCGGTGTTCTCGGGGTGCCCGACCCAGCCTCTGCGGTCACGGGCCTCGTGGGCGGCCTTCTCCTCGGGGGTGAGCGCGAAGGTGACGAGGTCGAAGACCGTCCAGAGGTCCTGGCCATCGCCAAGGTCGCGCAGACTCAGGTCGCAGACGAAACAGCGCGGTGGTCGCATGGACGCCATTGTGCTGCGGAACGCCCGACACTCCCAGACCGCTCCGCGACGCGCGGCCACCCCGGCCGGGCGTCGCGGCCCCGCACATGCCGGGTTACTGGTCGCGGCGGTGGCCCAGGCCGTCGCCTACGACGGCGGCCAGGGCCAGGTAGGCCTCGCGGGTCGCGGGGGCCAGGGCCTCCAGTTCCACCTCGGCGCCCTCTTCCAGGTGGTCGTCGTACGGGATGCGCACGACGGCCCGGCAGCGGCTCTCGAAGTGGGCCTGGAGCTTGTCGAGGTCGACCTGGCTGCGGGTGCGGTTGCGGACCATCGACAGCACCACGACGCCGTTCCGTACCAGATGGCCGTGGTCGTGGGCCTCCAGCCAGTCGAGGGTGGCGCTGGCGGAACGGGCGCCGTCGACCGACGGGGAGCTGACCAGGACGAGCTGGTCGGCCAGGCTCAGCACCCCGGCCATCGCCGAGTGCAGCAGCCCGGTGCCGCAGTCGGTGATGCAGATCGAGTAGTACTGCTCCAGGATGACGGCGACCGCGGAGTAGTCCTCGGCGCTGAACGCCTCGCTGACGGCGGGGTCGCGGTCGGAGGCCAGGACCTCCAGCCGGGCGCCGTTCTGGGACGTGAAGCCGCGCACGTCGGCGTACCGGTGGATCTTGTCGCGGTTGTTGAGCAGGTCCCGTACGGTCGCGGCCGTCTCCAGCTTGACCTTGTCGGACAGGGTGCCGCGGTCGGGGTTGGCGTCCACCGCGATGACGCGGTCGCCGCGCAGCGAGGCCAGCATCGAGCCGAGGCCGGTCGTGGTGGTGGTCTTGCCGACGCCGCCCTTCAGCGACATGACGGCGACGCGGTGGTGGCCGCCGGTGACCTGCTGCCGGGCGCGGGCCACCAGGTCCTTGCGGCGCATCTCGCCCTGAGACTCGCCGGGGTGGACATTGCCGCCGGTGGCCTTGTAGACGGCGCGGCGCCAGCCGGACGAGGGCGCGATACGGCGTTCGCCGAGGAGGTTCTCGGAGCTGAGGCTCTCGGCGGTCTGCGGCTCGGGCGGGTA
Organism: Spirillospora sp. CA-255316; assembly: GCA_050942275.1. Taxonomy (GTDB): domain Bacteria; phylum Actinomycetota; class Actinomycetes; order Streptosporangiales; family Streptosporangiaceae; genus Spirillospora. The sequence goes on from CP192047.1 coordinate 71,911, forward strand.
ACCCTGCCCCTGCCCTGGGTGCTGGCCCGGGACCTGCTGCGGAGGGCCCTGGTGGACGGGGCCCTGCGGGACGGGGCCCTGCGGGACGGGGCCCTGCGGGACGGGCCCCTGCGGGACGGGCCCCTGCGGGACGGGCCCCTGCGGGACGGGCCCCTGAGGGATGGGACCTTGGGGGACGAGACCCTGCGGGATAGGGCCCTGGGGGTAGCCGGGGGGCTGTGGCGGGCCGGGGGCGTAACCCTCGGCGGGAGGCATCGGCTGCTCGTGCGGCGGGCCGTACCCGTGCGGGGGCGGGCCGTAGCCGGGCGGCGGCGGGGGCGGGAAGCCCATCGGCGAGCCCTCCACCGGCTGCGGCTGCGGCTGCGGGGGAGGACCCGGGTTGCCCTGCGCGGGCGGGCCCTCGGGCTGGCTGAACTGCTCGGGCGGGTACGGGGGCAGCTGGTCCAGGGGAGGGGCGCCCGGCGGCTGCTGCTGCTGGTCGAACGGCTGCGGGCCCCCCTCGGCCGGGTGCGGCGGAGGCGTCTGGAAGGGCGGCTGCGGGGGGCCTTCGAAGGCGGGAGGCTGCGGGTGCGGCTCACCGAACGGGGGCTGCGGCGGCTGCGGGCCCTGGTACGGCGGCGGCTGCGGGACGCCCGGCTGCGGCGGGCCGCCCTGCCCCGGGTCGGGCTGCTGGAAGCCCTGCGCGTACGGCGGGGGAAGCATGCCGCCGTCGAAGGGCTGCGGCATCGGGCTGCCGTCGTACGGCTGCGATGGCGCCCCCGGGCCCTGGCCGGGCTCGAACGGCGGCGGGCCCTGGTACGGCGGGGCGTTGAAGTCGTTGTACGCGGGCGGGAAGCCCGGCGGCATCGGGCCCTGGCCTCCCGGCGCGTCGGCCGGCGAAGCGGGCGGCGCCGGCGGGAAACCGCCCTCTGGAGGAGGAGCGAAACCCCCTTCCGGGGGCGGGGGGAAGCCGCCTTCGGGCGGGGGCGGGAAGGCCGCCTCCTGGCCGGGCGGGGGTGTGTTGCCCTCCTGGAAGGGCGGCGGTGGGGCCGGCATCCACGGGTTGGCGTCCTGCTCGCCCGACGGCGGCCCGGCCGGCGGCGCCACGGGGCCTTCGCCGGGGACCGCTCCACCGGGCGCACCGGGGACACCACTGGCACCAAGTGCACCGGGCGCACCGGGGAAGGGCGTGCCCGCGGCGGGCGAGGGATCGCCGGCGTCGGGCGCGGGCTTGTCCGGGCCGTCGTCCTCCGGGCCGGTGGCGCCACCGGCGCCGGCGGTCTCCGGCGATCCGGCGGGGGAGCCCTCGCCCGGTTCGGCGCCGCCCCCGGCGGCGGCCGGGGGCTCGGCGTCCTCGCCGGGATCCGCGGGCGGTGACGGGGGTTCGGCGGCGGGCGCGGGCGGGACAGCGGACGGCCCGGTGGCCTCGCTGCTCATCGCGTCCAGAGACGCCAGACGCTCCTCCAGGGAACGTCCGTCGTGATCGTTCCTTGCCACCGTTTCTCCCCTCGGCCACGCCTCTAAAGTTCGGTTCAGGAGCGGATAGGCATTGGCCCATCGGCAGGATACCTGTGTGCCAATACCACGCATCCCGCCGCAGGAGCCACGCACCCCCGTACGCCCAGGGCAGAGGGGCACCAACCGGGGCGTACGCCCGCACCGCGCCCGGTAGCGTGATCGGTATGCGTGCGATCGTTATTCGTGAGCCGGGCGGCCCCGAGGTGCTGGAGTGGACCGAGGTGCCCGACCCGGACCCCGCCCCGGGCGAGGTCCTGCTGGACGTCGCGGCGAGCGCGGTCAACCGGGCGGACGTCATGCAGCGGATCGGGGTGTACGATCCGCCGCCCGGCGCGCCCCCGTACCCGGGCCTGGAGGCGTCCGGGCGGATCGCCGCGCTCGGCGAGGGCGTGACCGGCTGGCGGGTCGGCGACGAGGTGTGCGCGCTGCTGGCCGGTGGCGGGTACGCCGAACGGGTGGCGGTGCCCGCGGGGCAGCTGCTCCCCGTCCCGGACGGCGTCGACCTGGTCCAGGCGGCCGGGCTGCCCGAGGTGGCGTGCACCGTGTGGTCGAACGTCTTCACGCTGGCCCGCCTGGAGGCCGGGGAGACCTTCCTCGTGCACGGCGGCGGCAGCGGCATCGGCACGATGGCGATCCAGCTGGCCAAGGCGCACGGCGCGCGGGTGCTGTGCACGGTGGGCAGCGCGGAGAAGGCGGCCCGCTGCCGGGAGCTGGGCGCCGACGCGGCGATCAACTACCGCGAGGAGGACTTCGTCGAGAGCGGCCCGTACGACGTCGTCCTGGACAACATGGGCGCCAAGTACCTGGACCGGAACGTGCGGTCCCTGGCGACCGGCGGGCGGCTGGTGGTGATCGGCCTCCAGGGCGGCACCCGGGCCGAGCTCGACCTGAACGCGCTGCTGCGCAAGCGCGCCGCGGTGCACGCGACCTCCCTGCGGGCCCGCCCGCCGGAGGAGAAGGCCGCGATCGTGGCGTCCGTGCGCGAGCACGTCTGGCCGCTGCTGGCGGCGGGGAAGGTGCGTCCGGTCATCGACCGTACGCTGCCGATGGCGGAGGCGACCCGGGCGCACAGGGTGTTGGAGGACAGTGGCCACACCGGCAAGATTCTGCTGAGCGTGTGAGACGGGAGACCCGAGACATGATGAACGAGCCTTCGAAGAACGAGTCCGAGCGGTCGGAGCAGGAGCCGCAGGTCCTCGTGGTCGGTCCGAACGGGATCGCGATCGAGGGCGGGGGCGGTGACGGCGGCTCCAACGAGAAGTCGGTCACCGACATGGTCGAGCAGCCCGCCAAGGTGATGCGGATCGGCAGCATGATCCGCCAGCTGCTCGAAGAGGTGAAGGCGGCGCCGCTGGACGAGGCGAGCCGGGCCCGGCTGCGGGAGATCCACCAGTCGTCCATCAAGGAGCTGGAGGACGGCCTCGCGCCGGAGCTGATCGAGGAGCTGGAGCGGCTGTCGCTGCCGTTCGTCGAGGGCGAGGTGCCGAGCGAGGCGGAGCTGCGGATCGCCCAGGCGCAGCTGGTGGGCTGGCTGGAGGGGCTGTTCCACGGCATTCAGACCACGCTGTTCGCGCAGCAGATGGCGGCGCGGGCGCAGCTGGAGCAGATGCGCCGGGCGCTCCCGGCCGGCATGGTCCCCCCGGCGGGCGACGACGACCAGACGGGCCGCCGCCACTCCTCGGGCCCCTACCTGTAGACGTGGCCACCGGCCCGCGGCCGGCTGCGCCGCCTGGCCGCCCGCGCCCGTGAACGGCGCCCGTCTCCTCGGGGACGGGCGCCCGTCGCGGGCGGCCCCGTCGCGGGCACCTCGTCGCGGGCACCTCGTCGCGGGCGTCTCGCCTTTCAGGCGGGCTCGGGGAAGAAGGACTCCAGGACCTGGGCGACCCCGTCGTCGTTGTTGCTCGCCGTACGGTGCGTGACCGTGGCCAGGACGTCCGGGTGGGCGTTGGCGACGCCGTAGGAGGTGCCCGCCCAGGTGAGCATCGGCAGGTCGTTGGGCATGTCGCCGAACGCCACGACCTCGGCCGAGGTGATGCCCTGCCCGTTGCAGAACTCGGCCAGCGCGCTGGCCTTGGTGATGCCCTGCGCGCTCATCTCCAGCAGACCACGCCCGGACGAGTGCGTGACCGTGACCAGATCACCGACCGCCTTGACGGCCTCCTCGGCGAGCGAGTCGGGGTCGGCCCCGGGGTGGAAGGCCAGCAGCTTGGTGCCGCCCTGGCTGACCAGGGTCTCGTCGTCGACGGGACGGCCGCCGAGCGCCTCGGCGTCCCAGCGGCCGAGGTTGTAGCGGGCCTCGAACACGAACCCGCTGGGGTACTCGACGGCGAAGCGCAGCTCGGGCAGGGCGCCGCGGAGCCGCTCCACGACCTGCGCGATCACCTCCGGCTCGATCATGTGGGAGTCCAGCACCCGCTCGGTGTGCAGGTCGTAGAGCACGGCGCCGTTGGCGCAGATGGCCACGCCCTGGTGGCCGACCGCGGTGGCGATCTCGCGCATCCACCGCGGGGGCCGTCCGGTGACCATGACGACGGTGGCCCCTGCCCGCTCGACCCGGGCCAGGGCGGCGACGGTACGGGGCGAGACGGTGCCGTCGGAGCGCACGATCGTCCCGTCGAGGTCGGTGGCGACCAGGCGCGGCGTGAAGCCCGGCCGCGTGTACGGGATCACCGGCCCGTCCGAGGGGCGGGGCGTGTCCGAATCCGGGTGCGCCGGGCGCGGCGTGAAGTCAGACATGTCACCTTCCAGTCCGGCCGCACCCGGGTCCTCCCCCGCCCCGCCGGCAGGGTCGGCGGGGTACGACGGCGGCTGGAACACACCATAGGCGATGTCTCATCCCCGCCCGCCACAGAGATCCCCGAGCCCCCACGAACACGCGGACCCCGGGGTGGGCCCCCGGGGGTCCGCGTCCGCGGTGCGCGGGCGGTCAGCGCTTGACCGGCTCCAGGACCTCCAGCCCCAGGTACTTCTGCAGCGCCTTCGGGACGCGGACGGAGCCGTCGGCCTGCTGGTGGTTCTCCAGGATGGCGACGATCCAGCGGGTGGTGGCCAGGGTGCCGTTGAGCGTGGCGACCGGCTGGTTCTTCCCGGCGTCGTCCCGGTACCGCACGGCCAGGCGACGGGCCTGGAACTCGGTGCAGTTGGACGTCGAGGTCACCTCGCGGTAAGCGTTCTGCGTCGGCACCCACGCCTCGCAGTCGAACTTGCGGGCCGCGCTGGCGCCCAGGTCGCCCGCCGCCACGTCGATGATCCGGTACGGCAGCTCGACCTTGGCCAGCATCTCCTTCTCCCACTCCAGCAGCCGCAGGTGCTCGGCGTGGGAGTCGGCCGGGTCGCAGTAGGAGAACATCTCGACCTTGTCGAACTGGTGCACCCGGATGATCCCGCGGGTGTCCTTGCCGTAGGAGCCGGCCTCCCGCCGGAAGCAGGACGACCAGGCAACGTACCGCCGCGGCAGGTCGGCGATGATCTCGTTCATGTGGTACGCGGCGAGCGGCACCTCGGACGTCCCCACCAGGTAAAGATCATCCGCCGGCAGCTGGTAGACCTCGGCGGCGTGCGCGCCGAGGAACCCGGTGCCCTCCATCGCCTCCGGCTTGACCAGCACCGGCGGGTACATCGGCGTGAAGCCGCTCTCCACCGCCTGCTCCATGGCCAGGTTGAGCAGCGCGAGCTGCAGCCGCGCGCCGACCCCGGTCAGGTAGTAGAACCGGGCCCCGGACACCTTGGCGCCGCGTTCCATGTCGATGGCGCCGAGGCTCTCGCCGAGCTCCAGGTGGTCCTTCGGCTCGAAGTCGAACGCGGGCGGCTCGCCGATGTGCTCCAGGACGACGTAGTCCTGCTCGCCGCCGGGAGGGGCGCCGTCCTCGATGAGGTTGGGCACGCCCTTCAGCCGGCCGTCGAGTTCGGTGCCGAGCCGGTCGGCCTCCGCCTCGGCCTCCTTGACCTGCTGCGCCAGCTCCTTGGCGCGGCCCAGCAGCGCCTGCCGCTCGTCGCCCTGCGCCTTGGACACCGACTTGCCGAAACTCTTCTGCTCCGCGCGCAGCCGCTCGAACGACGACAGCGCTGCGCGCCGCCGCTCGTCCAGGTCGAGCAGCGTGTCGACGACGGTCTCATCCTCGCCGCGGGCGCGCTGGGACGCGCGCAGCCGCTCGGGATCCTCTCGAAGAGCTCGCAGGTCAATCACAGACCCGAGGCTACCGCCGAGAGGCCCCCCACCGCGCGCGAGTATCCGCCTTCCCGCCCATCCCGCTTCGCGGCGCCTCCTCCAGCGGTCGAGCGGGGGCGGGTCAGCGGGTCGCGTGGGCCAGGAGGGCGTGGGCGGGGAGCGAGACTTCGCCGGCCCCCACGGTGTAGCCGGACATGATCTCGTCGTAGGACTTCTTGATCCGCGCGATGGTGGCGGCGTCCTGGCGGGCGATGATCACGCCGTTGCTGCCGACCCTGGACAACGCGCCCGTCTCCCACCACTCCTCCGGGTCGGTGCGGTGGTGCCAGGTGACGGCCTCGGCGCGGGCGTCGCCGAACCCGGCGTCGCGGACCAGGCGCTCGAAGGCGGCGCGCTCCCCGTACTCCATGAACGGCGTGACCGGGATGTCGTCCGGCCAGGGCACGCCGACCCGGTCGACCGCCTCCCGGACGATCCCGAGCGCGCCCGAGCCGGGCATCTCCCAGCAGGTCAGCGCCAGCCGCCCGCCGGGCCGCAGGACGCGCCGCAGCTCGGCCAGCGCGGCGGCCGGATCGCCCACATGGTTGATCACGAAGTTGCCGGTGACGGCGTCGAACGCGGCGTCGCCGAAGGGAAGCTCCGGCAGCACGGCCACGGTGACGTCCAGGCCGGGGACGTTCCGCGCGGCCGTCTCGGCCATGAGCGGGTCGGCGTCGACGGCGGACACCTCGGCGCCCCGCCGCACCGCCTCCGCGGGCACGACCCCGGGGCCGGTGCCCACGTCCAGGAGCGCGGTGCCGGGGCCGACCTTGGCCGCGTCCAGCAGTGGGCCGGCGGTGTAGGCGGTCAGGCGGGCGAAGCCGCGGTCGTACGCGGGCGCCCGCCCCGCCCACAGCTCCCGCTCGTACTCATCGAACGTCGTCACCCGGGCAGCGTACGCCCGCGGCCCCGGCCCGGTCAGGGATGCGGCTGCCCGGAGCGGACGGACTCCAGCCAGGCTGCGGCCTCGGTGAAGTCGGCGTCGTGCGTGCCGCGGCGGATCTCGGGGCGGACGCGGTCGGCCCGCGGGTAGGAGCCCAGGAAGCGGACGTCCGCGCACACCCGGCGCAGGCCCATCATGGCCTCGCCGACACGGGCGTCGGTGACGTGGCCCTCGAAGTCCATCCAGAACAGGTACGAGCCGAGCCCCGCCCCGGTCGGCCGGGACTGGATGAGGGTCAGGTTGATGCCCCGCATCGCGAACTCGTTCAGGATCTCCAGCAGCGCGCCCGGGTGGTCCTCGCCGATGAACGCGACCACCGTGGTGCGGTCCATGCCCGTGGGGTGCGGCGGCGGGCAGGGGCGGCGGAGCGTGACGAAGCGGGTGACCGCGTCGGCGATGTCGTGGATGTCCTCGGCCAGGACGGCCAGGCCGTAGCGGGCGGCGGCGAACGACCCGGCCAGCGCGGCGTCGTAGTGGCCGTCGGCGACGTGCTGCGCGGCCTCGGCATTGGAGGTGGCGGCGCGCCACTCGGCGTCGGGGACGTGCTCGCCGAGCCAGCGGCGGCACTGCGGCTGCGCGTGCGGGTGGGAGGCGACGGTCTTGATGTCGGCGAACGTCGTCCCGGGCCGGACCAGGAGGGCGAACGAGACCGGCAGGTGCACCTCGCCGACGATCTGCAGCGGCTCGCCGGTGGCCAGCTCGTCCAGCGTGGTGGGCACCGAGCCCTCGACGGAGTTCTCCAGCGCGACGACGGCCGCCTCGACCTCGCCGCGGCGCAGGGCGTCGAGCGCGGCGGGCACGGTGGCGAACGGCAGGTGCTCCGCGTCGTAGGCGTCCGGTACGGAGCGCAGCGCGGCCTCCGTGAACGTGCCCTGGGGCCCGAGATAGGCGTATCGCTGTGGCATGTGAGGTCTACTCCTCCGCCCCGGCGCGCGGTGGCAAGGGCGGGTGTGAGGCAGGACGGCGTCGAGTGGTCCGAGTTTACGGTGTGGAGCGCCTCCGCTCGGTCACGCCACCCCGCCAAGCGCCCGGCATGCGCTCGCCGAGGCCCGCGCGAAGCCCGCCCCCGGGACCGCGCGAAGCCCGTGCGGAGCCGTGCGGAGCCCGCCGGGGGCGGGCGGATGGCGGGCGGAACTCGCGTGGTCAGGCGGTGGCGGAGTGGGCGCGGTTGCCGAAGTCGGGGAGCGGGTCGTCCATCGACACGACCGGGCCCTTGCCGAGCCGGGCCGCGCGCAGCGCCTGGTTCTCCTCGGGCGACAGCATCTCGATTGGGTGCCCCTCCCGGACCGCCTTGGCGTACGTGCGGGTCTCGGTACGGCCGTTGATCGAGCTGATCACCACCCCGTCGCCGTTGGCGTTGAGCACGGCGAGGGAGAACGACCGGTGGCCCGACATCTCCTTGAGGGCGTCGTAGTGCACGATGGCGAGATCGCGCAGCGCCTGGTTGTCGGCGTTACCGCCGGCGACCTGCAACTGGCGTCTAAGGAGTTCCGAGCACTCTTCGAGGACCTGGTTCACCCGATTGTGGGCCACCACCGCGATGGACAGACCGGCCACCCCGGCGACCAAGCCGACGACGGCCACCGCGACAAGCATCACAGGGCGAGAGTATCCACCCCGGCCGGTCGGCGCGAAGCATCTTCCTCATCTCTTACCTCTGTGACCAGCCGGTTGACCAGCCACCGGCCCAGCAGCAGGACGAGGGCCACCGCCGCCAGACCGTAGGCGTCCTGCACGATCTTGCCCGGAACCTTGGTGATCAGCCCCTGCTGGAGACTGATCAGCTTGGCGCCCCACCAGGGCAGCGGGAACAGGAACCAGACCCACACGACAGCCGCGACCAGGCGCCTCCGGGCGGCGCGACCGTCTCCGAGCAGGGCTCCCAGGACCGGGACGAGCCATACGAGGTGGTGGATCCAGCCGACCGGGGACAGCAGCACCGAGAGCAGCCCGACGATCGCGACCGCGGCCAGCCGCAGGCTGCGGGCGTCCACCGCGCGGTCGCCCCCGGCGCCCACGCCGACGGCATCGTCCGGGCCGGAGAGCCGCAGGTCGTCGGCCAGCAGCGTGGCGCGCCGCGCCATCCGGAACCCGATGTACGCCATGGCCGCGGCCAGTATCAGCCACAGCAGCGTGCCGATCGGGCCGGGCAGGTACAGGCGGGCGACCATGCCGTTGATGGCCTGGTTGGTGGTGCCGTTGACGGCGCCGGTGCGGTCGCCGCCCTCCAGCAGCGCCCCGAACCAGAAGTCGACCGAGTCGCTCGGCAGCACCGCGAACGCGCCCAGGGAGGCCGCGGCCGCGGTCAGGACGGCGTTGCCCAGCGCCTCCCGCCGCCCGGTGATCAGGAAGTAGATGAGGAACACCCCGGGCACCAGCTTGATCGCGACCGCAAGCCCGACCAGCATGCCGCGCGGCCAGCGGGTGCGCTCGGTCAGGCAGTCGGCCATGCACAGCGCCATCAGCAGCACCCCGACCTGCCCGAACCTGGCCTGGTCGAACACCGGCATCAGCCAGGCGGTGGCACCCATCAGCAGGCCCGCCGTGACCGGAGCCCAGCGCCCGGTGCGCCGGATCAGGTCGCGGAAGGCGTACCCGACCACGACCACCAGCGCCGCGTACAGCAACGCCATCCACAGCCACTGCGCGGCCTTCCACGAGATCACCGTGAACGGCACGGCCAGCAGGGAGGCGAACGGCGGGTAGGTGAACGGCAGCAGCTGCGGCGGCTGGGTGAGCACCTCGTACAGCGGGGCGCCGCGCAGCACGGCGCGCCCGCCGTCCCGGTAGACCTCCAGGTCGACCATGCGCTGGTCGGGCGGGTTGGTCAGCCACCACGCCACGATCGGGCCGACCAGGGCCGCCGCGACGGCGATCCCGGCCGCGAGGAACGCCAGATCCGGGCCCGACCACCACCGCCGGCCCCCAGCGGATTCCGTCCGCCGGGAAGCGGCCCGTCCGGCGTCACCGCGGACCTCGTTGCCTGCACCCATGGCCCCCATCCTGGCGCAAGTCCCCGGGCGCCATGGCCGCACGGCCCCGCGCGGCCCCGCCCCGCCGCCGTCCCACCCGCCCCGGGGGAGGCGACCGGCAACGACCGGGAACGCGGGGCAGGGCTCGGCAAGCTGCCTGTAGCCTGGACGCCATGGCGCGGGGGCTCAAGATCGGCATGGTCCTCGCCGCCGTGTTCTCCCTGGTGGCGGGGCTGGCCGTGCTCATGACCGCACGACCCGCACCGGCCGCGGCCACCCCGGCGGCGGGGAGCGCCTCGGGCGCCCCGGCCGGCCGCACGGTGATCATCGGGGTGCCGGGGCTCATGTGGCGGGACGTCGGCGAGAAGACCACCCCGGCGCTGTGGCGGCTCACCGGCCAGGGCGCGGGCGGCGCGCTCAGCGTCCGCACCACCAAGGTCAACACCTGCCCGACCGACGGCTGGCTGACGGTGTCGGCGGGGCAGCGGGCCCGGCTGCCGCAGGGCGACTGCGTGCTCCCCGCCTCCCCCGTCCTGCCCGGGACGAGCGCCGCCGGCGCGCCCGGGACGGCACCGCCCCCGCAGGCCGGCGCGACCGCCCCCGGCTGGGCGGAGATCAAGAAGAACAACGCGCGCGGCTCGTACCACGCCCAGGTCGGCCTGCTCGGCGACACGGTCCGGCGCGCCGGCGGCTGCACCCTGGCCGTCGGCCCCGGCGCGGTGTTCGGGCTGGCCGACGCCGACGGGCGGGTCGACCGCTACGTCCCGTCCGCCGACCGGGCGACCGCGCAGGACTGGACGCGCTGCCCGCTGGCGGCCGTCGAGGTCGACGACGTCTTCCGCGTCTACCTCGACGCCGGCGTCGACGCCGACGGCGACCAGGTCCCGGTCACGCCCGCCGGCCGCAGGGACGCCGCGGCGGCGGCCGACCGCCGCATCGCCCAGGTCGTCGCCGCGCAGCCGCCCGGCACGACCGTGCTGGTCGCCGGGCTGTCCGACATCGGCGTCACCCCCCACCTGCGGGTGGCCGCCGCGGAGACCCTCGGCGCGCGCGACGGCCGCTTCGCCCGCTCCGGCATGCTGACCTCCAGCGCCACCCGCCAGCCCGGCATGGTCACGCTCACCGACGTCACCTCCACCGCGCTCATGACGCTCGGCCTGGAGCAGCCCAAGCAGGCCGTCGGGTCGCCCTGGCGGGTGCAGCCCAGCCGGATGACCACCGGGGAGCGGGTCGAGGATCTGGAGGACGCCGACGTCGCCGCGCAGGCGATCCGCAACATCCAGGGCGCGTTCTTCTGGGTGCTGGGCGGCGCTCAGCTGCTGCTGTACGGCCTCGCGGTGCTCGCGCTGCGCCGCCGCCGCTGGAACACCCCCGAGTCCCGGGCCAAGATCCTCGCCGGTACGCGGATCGTCGCGCTGGTCGGGGGAGCCGCGCCGGTCGCATCGTTCCTGGCCGGGCTGCTGCCCTGGTGGCAGTCCGGGCATCCGGCGCCCGCCCTGGTCTGCGCGGTGGTCGGGTTCGCCGGGCTGGTCGCGGGCGTGGCGGTGGCCGGTCCGTGGCGGCGCTCGGTGACCGCCCCCGGGCTGGTGATCACGGGCGTGACCGCGCTGGTCCTGGCGATCGACGTGATGACCGGCTCGCGGCTCCAGCTCAACGCGCTGATGGGCTACACCGCGCTGGTCGCGGGCCGGTTCTACGGCTTCGGCAACCAGGCGTTCTCGCTGTTCGCGGTCGCGGTGATCCTGTCGGCGGCGTGGCTGGCGGAGTACCCGCTGCGGGCCGGGCGCCGGTGGCTCGCGGTCGCGATCGTCGCGGTGGTCGGCGTCGCCGCGGTGGCGGTGGACGGGCTGCCGGCCTGGGGCAGCGACTTCGGCGGCGTGCTGGCGATCGTCCCGGCGTTCGCCGTGCTCGGGCTGCTGATCGCGGGCAAGCGGGTGTCGGTGCCGAAGCTGGCGCTGTTCTGCCTGGCCGGGGCCGCGCTGGTGCTGCTGATCTCGTACCTGAACGCGCGCAGCGCCAACCCCACGCATCTGGGCCGGTTCTGGCAGGACCTGGTGGCGGGCGACGCCTGGGACACCGTCACCCGCAAGTTCCAGGCGATGCTGCGCAGCCTGGGCTACTGGCCGTTCATCATCCCGCTGGCCGGCGCGGTCGGGTTCCTGTTCTTCGCGCTGGTACGGCCGATCAAGGCGCGCACGCCGCTGCTGGAGCGGGCCTACGAGCACAGCGCGACCATGCGGCCCGCGCTGCTGTCCGCGCTGACCATGGGCGTGGCCGGCACGCTCGCGAACGACTCCGGCGTGGTGATCCTGTCGGTGGCGCTCAGCCTCGCGACTCCGCTGATGCTCGCGGCGAGCGTGCGGGCGCTGGAACTCGATCACGGCCGTCCCGCAGGCACGTCCGGATCACCGCGATCAGAATCGCCGTCGTCAGTACCGGAATGACGATCGGCCGGACGATGGTGACCAGCCAGCGCAGCCCGTCCGGCAGCCCGATCAGGTCGGGGTCGCGGGCGGGCAGGTAGGCCAGGCTGAGCGCGGTGGTGTGGGCCAGCAGCAGCCGGTCGAAGCGCGACCACGGCAGCAGCGCCAGCGCCGCCCAGGCGAACCCGTCGTACCAGGGCAGCTCGTACGGCGCCGCCAGCAGCCAGGCCAGGACGAGCGCGGCGGCGATCCGGAGGCTCTCCGCGTGCTCGTCGAACGGCCGCGCGACCTCGCCCGTCGCCGCGGCGGGCTCGCGCGGCAGGGCGCGCGCCAGCAGCACCACCAGCGTCACCATCAGCAGCACGAAGCCGATCTTGATGACGGTGCGGTGCCCGCCCTTGCCCATCAGCATGTCGAACAGGTGCCAGGGGGTGGCCAGGGACACCGAGTTGGACGCCTTGGAGACCTGGTCGAGCGCGTGCGGCCCGGCCAGGGCGAACGTGATCGCCGCGACCGCGGCCGCGCCCGCGAACAGCGCCGCCGCCCGCCACAGCGCGGCGCTTTCGCGGGTGCCGCGCCAGCGGCGCAGCAGCACCCAGGCGGGACCGCCGCCGACCAGCGCGGCCGGCAGTTTGATCGCCATGGCCGCCCCGACCAGCGCTCCCGCCGCCAGCGCGCGAGTTCTCGGGGCCCGCCGCGCCCTCGTCCCGCCGAGGCCGCCGTCCGTTCCCTCCCGGGCGCGTTCGGTCCCGGCACCCTCCGGGGCGGTGACGCGGCCGGCGAAGACGGCCAGCGCGGCGACCATGGGCGCGATCGCGAGCGTGTCGTTGTGCGAGCCCGCGACCAGGTGGAACAGCAGCAGCGGGTTGAACGTCCACATCAGCGCGGTGCGCAGGCGGCGCTCGGGCGTGCGGGACGTCCAGTACAGGATCGCGGCGGTCACCGCGAACGCCAGCGAGTTCACCAGCGACATCACGAAGACCGTGAGCCGCACCGACTCCCCGCCGATCCGCGCCGCGAACGCCTCCTGCGCCGTGGCCAGCGGCCCGTACACCGACGGGGCGCGGCGCCACTCCTCGACCGCGCCGACCACCGGGTCGCCGGGCAGGTCCACCGCCCGGGTCGCGTACGGGTCGTGCCCGGTGACGACCATCCGGCCGTACGCGGCGTAGTTGAGATGGTCGCCGGACCCGATCGGCGGCAGGAACGCGAACGCGGCCGCCACCAGCACCCCCGCCGCGACCAGCGGAAACGGCCGGCACCGCCAGCCCCGTCCGACCGCCGCGAAGCACGCCAGCAGCCCGCCCGCGCCCGCCAGCACGCCGAGCACCACCAGCCCGATCACCAGGTACGGCGACGGCGCGGCGTCGAACGACCAGGGCGGCTGGCCGGGCCTGCCGGGCAGCGCGGGCTCCATCACCGACGGGCCGAGCATCGCTGTGGCCAGGAAGCAGGCGAGGCTCAGCCCTATCGCGCCGAGTCCGGCCCGGCCGAGCCGTTCGGGCCCGACGCCGTCCGCGAACCCCTTCCCGCGGCCCCGTCCCGCGGGGCTCCGCCGCAGGCGGGTGGCGGCCATCACGACCGGCGGCCCCGGAACCGGGCCAGCCCCGCGACCACGGCGGGCTCGCGGGCCGCCAGCGCCCTGGCCACGTCCCGGAACTGCCTGGCCCGGTGCACCTGGGCCCGCCAGTCGGTGCCGGTGGCCCGGTGCGCCAGCGGCACCTCCACCTCGGTGACCCGGAACCCCTTGCGCAGCAGGTCGATGGTGAGCGCGGTCTCCACGCCGAACCCGGCGGCCAGCGGCAGCGCCGCGTCGAACGCCGTCCGCGTCAGGCAGCGCTGCCCGTTCAGCGGCTGGGTGGCCTCCCACCCGGTGGCGCGCCGGATGCCGTCCCGGGAGAGCCGGACCACGAAGCCGTGCCCGCCGAGCTTCACCGTGCTGGAGAACGTCGCGATCGTCATGTCCGCCTGGCCTGCCCGCACCGGCTCGACCAGCGGCGCGGCGTCGCGCGCGGTCTCGGCCAGGTCGGCGTCCAGGAACAGCAGGTGGCGGGGCCGGTCGCGGCCCTGGTCGAGCAGCCGGACGGCCTCCGCGCCGCTCTCCATGGCGGCGCCCTTGCCGCGGTTGCGGCCGTGCCGCACGACCCGGGCCCCGGCCTCCTCGGCCACCCTGCCGGTGCGGTCGGCGGAACCGTCGTCGACCACCACGATCAGGTCGGCTCCGGGCAGTTCCAGGGCGGCCTTCACGGTCGCCGCGATGCGGTCGCCCTCGTCCTTGGCCGGGATGATCACCGCTACATCCTGCATAGGGGCGATCGTAGTGGCCGCCGGGCGGCCGCCGCGGCGAACGGCCGGCCCTGGAAGAGAACGACCCGTCCCGGGGGAACGGCCCGTCCCGGGAAAAGGGACGACCCGCGAGGGACATGCTCCCCGCGGGTCGTCGATCGTCGGTCAGTGCCGGCCGGCGGTCACCCGGCGTCCAGGGCGGCGGGCACGGCGTCGGTCACGGTGAAGACCGAGTCCAGCCCGGTCACCTGCAGGATCCGTCTGACGGCGGGCCGCGGCGCGGCCAGCTCCAGCGTGCCGCCCCGCTCCTGGAGGCGCTTGAGTGCCGACAGGAGGACGTTCATACCGGTCGAGTCACAGAAGTCGATACCGCTCATGTCGACCACGACGCGGTCGATCTGATCGCGCAGCACCCCGGCGAGCGCGGTCTGCAACCGTGGCGCGGTGTACAGGTCCAGCTCACCGGTCGCCGTGACGACGGCGTGACCTCCCTGAGACGCGGTCGAGACATTTAGCTCCACGTCCGGCACACTATCGGGCGAACGGCGCGCGGGCCAGGGAGTACGCCAAGTCCCGTGTCGCAGGCCCCGCCTGGGCGGGCGAGACCTTCCGTGACACCACATTTGCCCGATATATCCGTGCAGGTCGCAGGGGCCGGAGCGGGGCGGCGATCTGCGGATTCGGGCCGCGCGGGGACGCCGAGTAGGAGAGGCTGAGCGGGTGCGACAGCGGCAGAGGCAGCCGGACCCCGCACGGCGCGCGCCGCGGGGATCGCGCCGCGGGCCGGGCCCGGGCGACGGCCGGGCGAGGGCGATCCGGGGCCGTCATGCATGGGGGGTGCGGCGCGTATGAAGGCCGACCACAGGGGCGATCCCAGGGAGACCCGGCTGCGGGAGCGCCTGGAGGCGATCCGGGCGCGCTCGGAGAAGTCCACCTCGTGGCGCTCGTCCACCCGGTACCTGTCGCGGCTGGTGAACAGGTCCGGTTTCGTCCCGATCAGGACCCGGCTCTCCCGCGAGGACCTGGCCTTCCTGACCGGCGCCCGGGACGAGGTGATCGCGTTCGCCGAGCTGGGGCTGCGGCTCCTCGAACTGCACCGTCCCCAGGACGCCGGCGGGATCACCAGCGACCCCGAGCACCCGATCCTCCGCTGCCGCGCCTGCATGGGGCGCTGGCCGTGCGCCACGTTCCGGGTGGTCGACGAGACCCTCGGCGGCTGAGGCGCCCCGCTGAGCCGCCCCGCCCGCGCCAGGATCACGCGGTCGGTACGCGGGGCCACGAGGGCGACCGGCCGAGGGCGAGGAGGATCTCCTCCAGCGGAGCGGGGTCGCCGGCGCCGCGCAGGGCGGGGGCGAAGGCGGCGCCCGGCTCCAGCCTGAAGTCGCCGTCCGGGACGGCCAGCGCGATCGGGCGCGCCGCCTCCACCAGGTCCGGCTCGAGTTCGTAGGGCAGGTCGAGCGCCCGCGCGACGTCCCATCCGTGCACCACGTAGTCGACGAAGTGGAACCCCATGGCCCGCTCGGCGGGGACGGTCACCCCCTCGCCGAACTCGGGCAGGGCGAAGTCCCGCCCCGCCGCGCCCGCTTCGGCGAACGCGCTGACCACGGCGTCGGCGGCCGCGGCATAGGCCTTCACGGGCTCGTCCCCCAGCGGGCGCACCTCCCAGGCGCCGAGATCGGCGCCCTCTCCACGCGCGGACGCGGCGAATCCGTGGTGCTGCGCGGCCATGTGGGCGAGCAGGTCGCCGAGCGTCCAGTCCGCGCAGGGAGTGGGGCGGGAGAGGTCGGCCGGGGTCGCCCGGGCCACCACGTCCACCGTCGCCAGCACGGCCCGGCGGTCCAGTTCGCGAATCTCGTTGATCGTCATGAACTGGATGATAGGTATCTGCTTATCATCTGTCCATGCTTATTTTCTTGGACGTCCTATCTTTGACGCCATGGCGGACGAGGAGGGCGGGGAACAAGAGGACGGCGCCGGGCGGCCCGATCTCGCGGCGATGATCGTCCCGCTGGGCCGCACGCTGATGGCGGCCGAGCAGCCGATCCTGCGCGACCACGGCCTCGCCATGTGGGCGTATGGGGTGCTGCTCGGCCTCAGGGAGGAGCCGGTACGGACCCAGAGTGCCCTCGCCAAGTCCATCGGAGCCGACAAGACCCGCATCATCGGCGTCCTCGACGACCTCCAGGAACGCGGCCTCATCCGCCGCACGCCCGACCCCGCCGACCGCCGCGCCCGGCTGCTCTCCCTCACCCCGGAGGGCCGCCGGCTGCTGGACGCCGCGCAGGCCGCGATCCGCCGCCGCGAGGAGGAACTGCTCGCCCACCTGCCCCCGGACGATCGCCGCGCGTTCGTGCGCGCCCTGAAGACCCTTTCCGGACTCACCTGGCCCGAGAGTCCGGAACCCGACGGCGACCCGACCCCGACACCGTCCTGACCTGGGCGACCGTCACGGACGATGTCATGTCACCGGCAGGTCAGACCTGATCGCTGCCGGTGATCGGGACTCTACACAGCGGTGCGGTGGACGGTTTAATGGGCGGATGTCCCAAACGCGCTCCCCCTCGCCCCATGGCGCGGTCCTCGCCGCCGTCTTCATCGGTCTCGTCGCCGCGACCATCGTCAACGTGGTGGTCACAGTGATCTACAACTTCGTCATCAACGAAGTGGGGTTCGGTGGCCTGTACACAGCCCGGGGGTTCGGGGCGCTGACCGCGCTGATCATCGGCGCGGTCGCGGGCGGCGTGCTGCTGTTCACCAGGCCGAACGGGCCGCTGGGGCCGATCCTCGCCGCGGTGTCGGCGCTGGTCGCCGGGTTCGTCGGCGACATCATCGGGATCCTGGTGTTCCACGGCATCCGGCGCCTGGAATTCCGGATCGAGATCGTCGAGCTCTACATCGAGTCGTACGGGCGCATGGACCTGATCGGGGTGATCATCCTGCTGCTCGCACCGGCGGTCGCGGCCGGCCTCGGGATGCTCCGGGTCATGCAGGGAGGCGGGCGGCAGGCGCAGCAGCCCGCGCCGGCTGGCCCGTGGGGCGGCCCGCAACCGCAGCCTCCGGCCCCTTACGGCGCCCAGCCCGGCCCGTACGGGCAGCCGGGCCAGCCCGGACAGTTCGGCCAGCCGGGCCAGTTCGGCCAGCCGGGGCAGCCCGCACAGTTCGGCCAGCCAGGCCAGTTCGCCCAGCCGGGGCAGCCCGCACAGTTCGGCCAGCCGGAGCAGCCGGGCCAATTCGGTCAGCCGGGGCAGCCCGGGGCCCAGCCCTACCCGGGGCAGCCCGCTCAACCCCCTCAGCCGGGACAGTTCGACCAGCCCGGTGAGCAGCCGGGTGGCCAGTTCGCGCCGCCGTACGACCAGGGCGTTCCCGGCGGTTCGCCCCAGCAGCCCGGCGCCCCCGGGCAGCCCCCCGGTCAGGGTGGAGGTCAGGGTCCGTCTCAGGGTGACACTCCGCCCGCGGGCGGGGGGCAGCCTCCGCAGGGTCCTCCCGCAGGGTGATGACGGTCGCGGGCGGCGCGGCCTACGGTGGGGTCATGGGTAGGACAATCCTGACGATCGCCGGAGTGGTTCTCGCCATCTGGCTGGTGCTCACCGTCATCGGCGCGCTCATGTCGATGCTGAAGTTCTTCTTCTTCATAGGCTTCGTCGCCGTCCTGGTGTACCTGGCGGTGATGCTGGTCTCCAAGTCCTCGTCCAAGTCCTTCAAGGGCCGTTAGAAAGGCTCGGCCGAGCCCCTTGCCCCCGGCATGCCGGTGCCCGCATGATTTCGGTCACAACGGGCGGCCACCCGGCGAAAGGGGCCTTCGTGCCGAGCCTGACTGAGGTACTGCGCGAGCGGGCGCAGCGGCATCCTGATCGCATCGCGTTCCACGCGGGCGACTCCTCGATCACCTACCGTGACTTCGACCGGCGCGTCGACCGGGCGGCCGCGGCACTGGCCGCGGCCGGGGTCGGCCACGGCGACCGGGTCGCGGTCCTGGACAAGAACTCGCTCGAGTACGCCGAGCAGCTCTTCGGCGCCGCCCGGATCGGCGCGGTGCAGGTTCCGATCAACTACCGGCTGGCGCCCGACGAGGTCGCCTACATCGTCAACAACGCCAAGGCGAAGGTGTTCATCGTCGGGCCGGAGTTCGTCCCGGTGCTGGACGCCATCGCGGGCAAGCTGGAGCACACCGGCCACACCATCGTGATCGGCGGCGGCGACGCCGTCCGGGAGTCAGGCCACCGGGACTACGCGGCCTGGATGGACGCGCAGGAGCCGGGCGACCCCGTGGACGCCACCGACACCACCGACGTGTTCGTCCAGCTGTACTCCTCGGGCACCACCGGGCTGCCCAAGGGCGTGATGCTCACCCACGACAACTTCAACTCGGTGCTGCCGCTGAGCAACGACATCTGGAACATCGACGACTCCACCGTGCTGATGGTGGCGATGCCGATGTACCACGTGGCGGGCAACGCCCTCACCATCTGCGTGATCTTCGACGGGATCACCGGCGTGATCGCGCGCGAGCCGGACCCGGTCGGGATCGCCCGGGACATCGAGCGGCACCGCGTCACGCACGTCTTCCTCGTCCCGGTGCTGCTCCAGTTCTGGCAGCTGATGCCGGAGGTGGCGGAGGCGGACATGTCCAGCCTCCAGTTGCTGCTGTACGGGGCGTCCCCGATCAGCGACGACGTGCTGCGCGGCGCGATGGGCATGCTGCCCGGCACGCGCTTCATGCAGGTGTACGGCCTGACGGAGACCACCGGCGCGATCACCTCGCTGCCGTCCGAGGACCACGACCCGGACGGCCCGCACGCGCACCGCCTCCGCAGCGCGGGCGTGCCGAACCCGTCCTGCGAGCTGAAGATCGTCGACCCGGCCACGCTGGAGGAGGTCCCGACCGGCCAGGTCGGGGAGATCCTGTGCCGGACGCCGCAGAACATGAAGGGCTACTGGGGGATGCCGGAGGCGACCGCGGCGGCGCTGCTGCCGGACGGCTTCTTCCGCACCGGCGACGCGGGCTACCTGGACGAGGACGGCTACCTCTTCATCCACGACCGGGTCAAGGACATGATCATTTCGGGTGGGGAGAACATCTATCCCGCCGAGGTGGAGAACGTCCTGATGGGCCATCCGCATGTCACCGACTGCGCGGTGATCGGCGTCCCGGACGAGAAGTGGGGCGAGACGCCCAAGGGCATCGTGGTGCTGGACGCGGACGTCCCGGAACAAGAGCTGATCGACTACTGCCGGGAGCGGCTGGCGCACTTCAAGTGCCCGAAGTCGATCGAGCGCCGAGACGCGATCCCGCGCAACCCGACCGGCAAGATCCTCAAGCGTGAGCTGCGCGCCCCGTACTGGGAGGGCCACGACCGCGCCGTCCACTGACGCGGCCCGTCACCGTGCCGGCCACCGGTGCACGCGCGCCGGGCGCGACCCCGCGCCCGCGCGGTCCCGGTGGCCGGGGGCCCGGCCCGGTACGGGGTCCGGCGGGGGCTCGTCAGCGGAAGCGGACGGCGGCGGCCAGCGGACGGTGGTCGGAGGCGCGGGTCGGGGTGCCCGAGACGCCGCAGGACGCGCCCGCGGTCTTGCTGATGAAGAGGTAGTCGGTCTTGGCGACCGCCGTGCCGCGCCAGTCCTGCTGGGTCATCGCGCCGGTACGGGACTCGTTCGGCCCCTGGTCGCACTCGGCGAAGGCCTTGTAGAGCGGGTCGAGCGCGGGGGACTCGGGGCGTTCGGTGAAGTCGCCGCCGATGATCACCCGGTCCTCGGCGGCCAGCGCGCCGAGCGCGCCGATCTGCTTGCCGCGCCACTGGCCGCGCGGGTCGTCGTCCCACTGCGACGAGCTGAGCTGGACGCCGCACAGCCGGGCGCGCCAGGCGCCGACGGTGCCGCAGATCGCGGACCGGCCGTACCGGTCGGGCGAGGGAAGCCGCATCTCCCGGACGTCCGACATCGGCGACTCGGTGCCGACCGCCACGCCGAGCCTGCCCTGCCCGTTCGCGCACGCCCGCTCGGCGCCGCCGGTCGTCCGGGACGGGGCGAACGCCCAGCTCCACGAGCGCAGCCGGTCGTTGCCCTTGAGGGTGTCGAGGTGGCCGGAGCAGACCTCCTGGAGGAAGACCGCGTTCATGCCGACGGTGCGCCCGCCGACCTCGCTGCCGGCGATCTGCCGGGCGATCCCGGTGGCCAGCTCGCCGGGCCTGGTGCCCAGGGGGCAGCCGGTGTCGCCGCAGACGTTCCAGGTCATGGCGTTCACCGAGGCCGGGGGGTGCGCCTCGGCGGCGGCGTCGGCCAGGGCCGGTCCGGCGGTGCCGGGGATCTTCTCGATCGCGGCGCCGGCGCCGGCGGTGGCCACGACCGCGGCGGCTCCGGCGACGGCGAGCAGGGGCATCAGGGCGCGCGGGGGTCGCACTCGCTCTCCATGCGTGTCACGTGGTGAAACAGCGGGGTATAGGGAAATCCCACCACATCAAGATCCATACGTGCGGGGGAAACGCGGAAGTAGGCACCCGGAAAAGCGAAGGACCCGGCGGATTCCTCCGCCGGGTCCTCCCCGGTACGACGCCCGCCCGCACCCCGGTCGCGCCCCGGCCGAGGCCGGTGCCGAGCCCGGTGCCGAGCCCGGTGCGGCGCCCTAGTCGAGCAGGGCGGTGACGGTGCCGGCGCCGACCGTGCGGCCGCCCTCGCGTATGGCGAAGCCCAGGCCCTCGGCCATCGCGACCGGCTTGCCCAGCTCGACGGTCATCTCGACCGAGTCGCCGGGCATCGCCATCGAGCCCTCACCGCCGAGGTCCACCGCGCCCGGCACGTCGGTCGTGCGGAAGTGGAACTGCGGCCGGTAGCCGTGGAAGAACGGCCTGCTCCGGCCGCCCTCGTCCGCGGTGAGCACCCGGACCCGGGCCCGGAACCGCAGGTGCGGCCGGATGGTGCCCGGGGCGGCGATCACCTGGCCGCGCCGGATCTGGTCCCGCTTGACGCCGCGCAGCAGCATCGCGGTGTTGTCCCCGGCCTCGGCGTGGTCCATCGTCTGCCCGAAGGTCTCCAGCCCGGTCGCGACCGAGCCGAAGGTGTCCCCGAGCCCGACGACCTCGACGGCGTCGCCGACCCGTACCGAGCCCTGCGCCACCACGCCGGTCACGACGGTGCCGCGGCCGGTGATGGTGAGCACGTTCTCCACCGGCATCAGGAACGGCTTGTCCAGGATGCGCGGCGGGACGGGCACGTACGCGTCGATGGCGTCGAGCAGGTCGCCGATGCGGGCCGTCCAGTACGGGTCGCCCTCCAGCGCCTTGAGCCCGGACACCCGGACGACGGGGATCTCGTCCCCCGGGAAGCCGTACTCGGAGAGCAGCTCGCGGACCTCCAGCTCGACCAGGTCGAGGAGCTCGGTGTCCTCGACCGTGTCGGCCTTGTTGAGCGCCACCACGATGTGCTCGACGCCGACCTGCTGCGCCAGCACGATGTGCTCGCGGGTCTGCGGCATCGCGCCGTCCTGCGCGGACACCACCAGCACCGCCCCGTCGACCTGCGCCGCGCCCGTGATCATGTTCTTCACGTAGTCGGCGTGGCCCGGCATGTCGACGTGGGCGTAGTGCCGGGTCGCGGTCTCGTAGTGGACGTGCGCGATGTTGATGGTGATGCCGCGGTCGCGCTCCTCGCGGGTGCGGTCGATGCCCTCGAACGGCACGGCGGAGGCCAGCCCGCGCTCGGCGAGCACCTTGGTGATCGCCGCGGTCAGGGTGGTCTTGCCGTGGTCGACGTGGCCCATCGTGCCGATGTTGAGGTGCGGCTTGCCGCGTTCGTACAGCTGCTTGGCCATGATCTGTGTCCTCACTGGGTTCCGGTGGAACGTGAGAACCCCCCACGGGTATTCCGCGGGTGTCTGGACCAACCCCCCTCCGCTGGTTCTCCGGAGGTGGGACGGAGAGGGGTCAGCTTCGCAGGCCGTCGACGACGGTCGCGTCCGCTGCCTCTGCTGCCGAGAGGAAGGCAGCCGGCACCGCGCTCAGCAGAGCGGACTCTGCGAGCGTGCGGGTGCCGGCTGCGAAGAACATGCCCTGAGGGTACGAAGCGCTACTCCGGAAGTCGATTGATTTATCCGCGTGCGCCGATGACCGCGTAGGCGGAGACGAACCCGAGCCCGTTGACCGCCCAGTGCAGAGCGGCGGGCGCGATCAGGCTCCCGCTGCGGCGCTGAATTTCGCACAGCAGCGCCCCGGCCAGCGTCATGACGACCACCGTCACCGCCACGGCCGCCGTGGCTCCGGCCGGGCCCGTCCCGAAGATCCGCTCGAAGGGCGGGTTCACGGTGCTGATCCCGGACGAGGGCAGGACGTGCCAGAGGCCGAAGAGCACCGCCGACACCACGGTCGCCCGGACCGCCCCGTGCTCCGCCCTGACCAGGCCGTACAGCACGCCGCGGAAGGCCACCTCCTCCAGCAGCACCGTGCCGAGCGGGATGCGGACGAAGACCTCGTAGACCATCCGTCCGGGTCCGGCGTCCCCGACGCGCCGGTCCAGGAACAGCTCCCGCGTCGCCGGAAGCAGCGCGAGCACGGCGTAGCACGCGGCCACCGCGGCGACGAGCACAAGCCCCCAGACCAGGCCGCGGCGCACCGCGTCCCGTCCCAGACCGGCCTGCGACCAGCCCGCTCCCGCCGCCGCGAACAGCGCCAGCAGCACACCGGTCGTGACGACGGAGGTCACCACGTACGCGGACGGCGCCACCCGGTTGTTGAGGACGTTCGCCAGCACCAGTACGGCGATGGCCGCCCCGAGGGCCGCATGCGGGGTCAGAGACATGACCGTCCCGACCCTAAGCATCCGCAGATCGATCCGACCAGGATGACACCTTGTGACCAGCGAACTCCCGGGTACGAGGGCCACAGCCGGAAGTGCCGGGACGCGCCGCCGTCAACGATCGCCGCCCCCCGGGCTCCGGCCGAGCAGGAGGAGGAGTCCGAGGAGGGCGCCGAGGAACTGGCAGGCGGCGATGGCCAGGAGCAGGCCGACCGGTCCGATCGTGTCGGCGAAGGCGCCCGTCAGCGCGGCGCCCACGGCGGACGCCCCGATCTTGAGGCTGCCGCCCGTCGTGTTGACCTGGCCGAGCCGTTCGGGCGGCGACTCGCGCTGGCGCAGCATCAGGGTGGCGGTGAAGACGGGTCCCTCGGCGATGCCGACCACGAGGAAGCACAGCAGCGCCCAGGGGAGCGACGGCGCCAGCGTCACCGAGGCGAGCGCGCCGCCGAACGCCGCCAGCCCGCCCAGGACCACCCCGTCGGCGTGGCGGGTCTTCAGCCATCGTGACGAGGCGAGGGACCCGATCAGCGAGCCCGCGGCGAACGCCACCAGGAACCGGCCGCCCGCGCTGGCGTCCTCGCCGATGTGCTCGGCGAACAGGACGGCGGTGACCGCGACGCCGCCGAACCCCAGCCACGCGAACGTCGTCGCGACCGTCAGCGACCGCAGGCTCGGGTTCGAGACCAGCACCAACAGGCCGCCGATCACCACGTCCGCGATCGCCCGCAGGTTTCCGGCGCGGTCGCTCCGGTCCGGGAGCGTTCCACCGTCCTGGCCAGCCTTGCCGGTCGCGCCGTCCTGGCGAGCCTCCAGCGCCTCACCGCCTCCCGGGCGCCGGGCGCCGCCGTCGGTGCTCTCCGGAATATCGCGGCCACCTGCGTCCTGAGCGGCCATGGCTCCTGTGGAAGCGTCGAGGCCGCCCGTCTCTCCGCCGCCGTTCGTGCCGCCGCCCGTGGCGTGGCCGCCCGCGGCGCCGACGGCGCCGCGTTCGCCCGTGTTGTCGTGGGGGGCGGGGAGGGGGAGGAAGGCGAGGGCCACTGCGCCGAGGGCGGCGGCGGCGACGATGGCGAGGCCGGCGTTGGAGCCGCCGGCGACGGTGGCGACCGCCGCGGCGAGCCCTGGGCCGGCGATGGCGGCGAGGCTGTAGCTCGACGCCTCCAGCCCGTACGCCCGGGGGAGCCGCTCCGCCGGGACGAACCGGGGCAGCAGGCTGGTGAGCGCCACCACGATCGGCTCCGTGCAGCCGACGACGGCCGCGACCGCCAGGGCCAGGGCCAGCGGGGACCGTCCGGCCGTCAGGAGCAGCAGCGCCGTCGCGACCGCGTAGCCGGCCGCGAGCGCCATGGCCAGCGTGCGGGGACGGGGCGTCCGGTCCAGCAGGTGCCCGATCACCGGGCCGCTCAGCACGTACGGCAGCGTCAGCGCGGTCTGGAGGAACCCGGCGTCGGCGGCCCGGCCCGTCCGGGCCTGGACGGTGAGGACCAGCGCGGTCGCGGCGCCCTCCGCCGACACCCGGAGCAGCGTGGCCGCGGTGAGATGGGGCGGGAGGGCACCGATCCGTCCGGGCACCACCAAATGGTGACACAGCCGTTCGTCTGCCGGATTCACGCTGATCAGCGGGCACCTAGACTCGCAGTGTGACGCACACGAGAGCGTACGAGCATCGGGTGACCAGCGAGGTGGGACGCCTGCGGACGGTGCTGCTGCACCGTCCGGGCGCGGAGCTCAAGCGGCTCACCCCGCGCAACAGCGACAAGCTCCTGTTCGACGCGATCCCGTGGGCGGGCCGGGCGCAGGAGGAGCACGACGGGTTCGCCCAGGCGCTGCGCGACCGGGGGGTCGAGGTCCTGTACGTCACCGAGCTGCTCCAGGACGCCCTGGAGTACGAGGAGGCGCGGGCGGCCGCGATCGCCGGGGTGGTCGCCGATCTCCGGTGGGGCGACCAGCTGCGCCGGGTGGTGTCGGACTACCTGCTCGATCTCGATCCGGAGGAGCTGGCCCACGTGTTGATCGCGGGGCTGGCGCACGAGGAGCTGAAGAGCGGGCACGGCCTGGTGTACCGCCTGATGGACCGGCTCGACTTCATCATCGACCCGCTGCCCGGGCTGCTGTTCACCCGGGACAACAGCGCGTGGATCGGCGACCGGGTGGCGGTGACGAGCCTGGCGATGCCCGCGCGGCGGATGGAGGCGTCGCTGGTCGGGCTGGTCTACGCGCACCATCCGCGGTTCGCGGGCGTGGAGCCGGTGTACGGGCCGTCCCTGGAGCACGTGGAGGGCGGCGACATCCTGCTGCTGTCCCCGGGCGTGCTGGCGGTCGGGACGGGGGAGCGCACGACGCCGGCGGGGGTGGAGCGGCTGGCCCGGCAGGTCCTGGAGGCGGGGCTGGCGCACACCGTGCTGGCGGTCCCGATCGCGCAGGAGCGGGCGACGATGCACCTCGACACGGTCTGCACGATGGTCGACGTGGACACGGTGGTGATGTATCCGCCCGTGGCGCACTCCCTGACCGCCTACGCGGTCACCTCCGACAACGGTGATCTGCGGGTGGGCGAGCCGCGTCCGTTCCTGGAGGCGGCGGCCGAGGCGATGGGCCTGGACCGGCTCAAGGTGATCGACACCGGTCTGGACCCGGTCACCGCCGAGCGGGAGCAGTGGGACGACGGCAACAACACCCTGGCGATCGGCCCGCGGCTGGCGGTCGCCTACGAGCGCAACATCGAGACCAATGCCCAGCTGGAGGCGGCGGGCATCGAGGTGATCCGGATCAGCGGCAGCGAGCTGGGCACGGGGCGGGGCGGTCCCCGCTGCATGTCGTGCCCGATCCTGCGCGACCCGCCCCCGCCGCCCGGCCCCTAGGGCATGGCTCGACGTGGCCTCAGGTACCGCGCGAACGTGTTACCTGGGCGGTGACGCGACGCCCGAGGCGAGCGTCACCCGCCCAGATCGCGAAGCGATGCCGCGCCGGCCAAGTCCCGGTCAGGGGCGAGCCGCCAGGCGGGCGCCGTAGGCCGGGACTTGGCGGCCGGTCACGTGGATAGCTCGGGCGGTGTCGACGGGGGCACGACAGCGCCCGAGCTTGAAGAGGACCATACAAGGTCGGGCGGGGGGATGAACAGCCGGGGTCCGACTCCGGCCGTCAGGCCGGAAACGCCCTGGTGCGGGCGGTCTCTCTGGCGCTGCCGTTGTGCAGGCCCCCGGACGGTTCGTCGGCCAGGTCCTCCAGGGAGCCGAAGTCGGGGAAGACCGCGGACGGGCCGGCGGCGCTCTCCTCGGCGTTCTTGGGGGCGCGCAGCACCGCCCAGACGGTGGTGGAGCCGTCCTCGTGCCGGACCCCCCAGCCCTCGGAGAGGGCCTCGACGATGCCGAGGCCCCGACCGCCGAGGGACGACAGCGTCCCGGGGCCGCGTCTCGGTTCGGTCATCGCCCCGCCGTCGCTGACCGACAGTTCGATCAGGTCGCCGTTGCGGATCCAGGTGAGGCGGATCTGGCCGGAGGGCAGCGGGCGGGCGTGGCGGAGCGCGTTGCTGAGGAGCTCGCTGACGATGACGCTGGCATCGTCGACCACGGACTCGAAGACGCCCGAGGCGATCAGGTCGGAGCTGAGGCGCCTACGGGCGATCGCGACGCTGGACGGCGCGTGTGGCAGCAGTACGACGCTCGACGCCCTCACCTCCCCTGACCCTGCGATCCGGACCACGCTTTCCGGTACGTCCGAAATTCCCGGTCGTTAGAAGCCGGAAACCTGCACGAAACGCTCTGCTTCCTGGCACAACGAGTGACCGACCGTCCAGTCACGGCCCATCACCCCCGTAAACGGCGCAGATCGGAAGCACAACCCCGGTGCAAAACATCTATGGATCTATCCAGCCAACGGCGGATTTACTCCTCACGCGCGCGTTTCGTCCGTCACACTGCCGTCGCCAGGAACGTTCCCAAAGCGCACCACCGGTCTCTACAGCAACACCGCCGCGGGTCTCCCGCGTGCTGCGACGCGGCCTCAACCGGGTTCACCGGCGGGCGGAACCGCCTCAGCGGCCAGGGAAACCGCCGTTTTGAGCCTCAGGCACATCCGCGTGCCCGCACGCCCGGGGGCCGGGTGCGCGGAGATCTGCCCGCCCTGTGCCTCTGTGAGGCGTTTCACAATGTAGAGACCGAGCCCGATCCCGCCGAAACGGCGCCGGTCGCCCGCCTCGCCCTGGACGAACCGCTCGAAGATCCGCTCATGGTCGCCGGGGGCGATCCCGATGCCCTCGTCGACCACGGTGACGACCACCTCGCCGTCCTCGCACCAGGCCCGCACCGTGATCGTGCCGCCGTCCGGGGAGTACTTGACGGCGTTCTCCAGCAACTGGCCCAGCACGATGTCGGTGGCGAGGGCGTCCCCGCGGGCCTGCGACAGGTCGCCGGCGATCTCCAGCTCCACCCGGTGCAGGTCCGACAGCGAGCGGAAGCCCGCCACCACCCCCTCCAGCACCCGGGCGAGGTCGAACGACTCGATCGTCACGCCCAGCTCGTCCGCGCCCGCCCGCGCGCCCCGCAGCAGGTGCTCCACCAGGCGCCCCAGGGACTGCGCGCGCTCGGCGATGGTCGCCACGGCGGACCGGCGGTCGGCGTCGGACATCTCGTCCCACCGGTTGGCGAGCGTGCTGGCGAACCCCTGCACGACCGTGACCGGGGTGCGCAGCTCGTGGCTGGTGGTGGCGAGGAAGAGGTCCTTGGCCTCCTCCAGCGCCTTGGCCTCGGTCACGTCGCGGAAGTCGACGACCAGCTCCTCGGTCTCCTCGATCTCCGCCACCAGCACGTTCAGCCAGACGCCCGACTCCAGCGGGATGGTGAGCATCTCGCCGACCGCGGGCATCGCGAACGGCAGCTCCTTGCCCAGCGCCTGATCGGGCGGGATCCCGGTGAGCGCGTGCGCGGCCGGGTTCCACTGCCGGACCAGGCCGTCGCGGTCGAGCACGGCGATGCCGTCCGCGCTGGAGTCGATCACCGCCCGCTCGTGCGCCCGCTGCCGGACCACCTCGGCATAGGCGACGGCGTTGCCGACCGCCACCCCGGCGTGCCCGGCCAGCAGCTCCAGCAGCTCGAGCTCGCGGTGGCCGACCTTGCGGCCGGAGAACAGCGCGTACAGGGCCCCGTACGGCCTGTTCTGCAGGAACGACAGCCCCAGCGCCACCGTGTGCAGCCCGGGCAGCTCCGACCAGATCAGATCGCCGAGCCGCTGCTCGCCGGTGGCCAGCCGCACCGCCCGCCCCGACCGCAGCAGCTCGCCGACCAGGCTGGTGCGCAGGTCGGCGGTGGCGCCGCGCATGTGGTCGGGCAGCCCGGTCATGGTCACCAGCCGCAGCCGCTCGCCCTCGATCCGGACGAACCCGCCCGCGTCGGCGCCGGTCAGCTCGATCAGCGCGGCGGTGATCCGGTCGAGCACCACGTTCAGGTCGAGCTCGGCGTTGAGGTCGGCGACGATGTCGTTGAGGCGGCGCACCAGCCGGGCCCGTTCGGCGGTGTGGTGCTGGGCGACCTCGTCCTCCTCGACCGGGTGGAAGACGCCGACCCAGCCGAGCGGGGCGCCGTCGCGATCCTGGAGGAGGCTGGTGTCGATCCGCACGTCGATCAGCCGCCCGTCGCGGTGGAACCGGCGGGTCGCGATGGAGATCTGGCCGCCGTCGCCGCCGCGCCTGGTCAGCAGCCGCTCCTGGACGGCGTTCTGCTCGGCCTTGAGCTCGTCCGGGACGATCGGCAGCGGCCGGCCGAGGACCTCGGCGGCGCTCCAGCCGAACATCCGCTCGGCCGCCGGGTTCCACACGGTGACGCGGAAACCGTCGTCCACGGCCACGATCGCGTCGGCCGCGCACTCGATGACGGCGCGGGCGATCGGGTCGTGAACGGTCTGCACGTCTGTCATCGTGCCACTGCGGCTCGTCGCCGCGCCGGGCAACCGCCCTGGAAAAGTTCCCACCTCGCCACCTGCAAGGACGGAAGAACGCCACGTCAGGCCCGGGAAAGGGCGTAAAAGCGATGACCGCCCCCGGCGGAATCGGCACGGCTCAGGCGGCGGGACCGTCCTGCGCGGTCCCGGCGGCGGGGCCTTTCCGCGCGGTCCCGGCGGGCGGGCGGCGGCGCAGGCGGCCCATCAGGATCGCGGCGACCCCGGCCAGCAGGAAGGAGAACAGCGACGCGCTCATCCAGGTCTGCGGCGTGAAGCCCAGCGCGCCCTGCACGTCCTGCCAGAAGCCCGCCCACCAGCTCACCCCGCCCGGGTAGATCAGCTGGTACGCCGTGAACCCGATCGCCCACGCGGCGATCATCCCCCAGCGGGACGGCGCGTCCCGCGAGGTGTCCCAGCCGAGCCGGCCGGCGCCGGCCGTCCCGATCGCGGCCCGCCACCGGCCCCGGCCCAGGAAGAAGTCGGCGGCCAGCACGCCCAGCATCGGCACGAACACCGACCCGATCAGGGACAGGAACGCCGCGTAGTCCCCGATGTCCAGCAGCAGCGCGAGGCCGGTGATCCCGGCGCCCAGCGCCACCGTCAGCACCCGGCGGTCGGCGCGCGGGATCAGGTTCTGGATGGACACCGCCGTGGAGTACACGTTCGCGAACGACTGGTCGGCCTCCCGCAGCACGAACACCGCGAAGAACAGCACGCCCAGCGTGACGCCCAGGAACGGGTCGAACACCTTGGCGGAGTCCCCCGCCACCAGCGCCAGCGCCAGCAGCCCCAGCACGTAGGCGAAGATCTGCGTGGCGGAGTAGCCGACGGCGGCCGCGCCGAACGCCCCGCGCGCGCTGCGGGCGTGCCGCGTGTAGTCGGCGGCCACCGGAACCCACGAGATCGACACCGCCAGCGCCGCGTCTGCCCCGATCCAGAAACCGCCCCACGAGCCGTTGGTGAGGTCGGGCAGCGGTTCGCGCAGCAGCTGGACGTAGAAGTAGACCAGCGCCACCATCACGGCGGCGGTCACGTAGCGGCGCAGCATCCGGACCGAGCCCAGCGGCCAGATCGTCAGCGCGGTGGTGAGGATCCCGGCCGCGATCACGTACCCCCAGCGGGGTATCCCGTCCCACAGCGTCCGGGCCGCGTCCGCGATCACGATCAGCTCGAACGTGCCCCAGCCGATCAGCTGGGCGATGTTGAGGACGGTCGGCACGTACGACAGCCGGGCGCCGAACAGGCCGCGCAGCAGCACCATCGCCGGCTGCCCGGTGCGCGCGCCGGGCGCCGCGGCCAGGCCCAGCATCAGCCCGCCCAGCACCGTCCCGACGACCATCGCGACGATCCCGGCCGCGATCGACAGCGTCGGCCGGCCGTTCTCGTCGGGGGCCAGCACGGTGTACGCGCCGGAGAACGCGAAGAGGCTGACGCCGAGATTGGCCCAGAACGCGCCCTGGTCCCAGAAGCCGAGGGCCTTGGGGGCCGGCTCCTCCAGGGTGAAGGGCGCCTCGGCACGCGGGCGCGACTCGGACTCGTTCTTCGGGCGCGACTCGACCTCGGACGTCATGGGACACACTCCCTACGCCGGCATTACCCGGACAGGTTCATGCGGTCGGCGACGCCCTGAAGGTCGCCCTCTCAGCCCGGTCGGCCCGAGCTCCCGCGGATATCGGTCGAGCAGATCGTACCTAGGCGAAACCGGCCGAACCACCCCTGGCCCGGCATTTTCGGCACAGGTGGGCTATTCGGCGCATCGGGCCCCTCGGCCCAGTGGGCCGGTGGTCAGGCCACGTACGGCGGTGCGCCCGAGTCGGTCTCCATCGGGCGTCCGGTCTCGACCCAGCGCTTCATGCCGCCGTCCACGTTCCGGGCCAGCCAGCCCGCCTGGTTGAGCGCGACGGTCACCTGCGCCGACCGCACACCCGACCGGCAGATCACGTAGACCTCCTGGTCGCGGGGCACCTCGGCGGCGCGGTCGCTCAGCCGCCCCATCGGAATGTGCACCGCGTGGGGCGCGTGACCGGCGTCCCACTCGTCCTGCTCCCGCACATCCAGCAGGTACGCGTCCTGCGGAACGTCCTTCGCGTCAACCGCCGGTACATCGTCCCCGAAAATCATCACACCTCCATGGAACCGTGCGGACCCCGCCCGCGTCGAATCACGCATGCGGTATCGGACGCTCCTTTTCACGACGCCCGGGCTCGCCATGATCCTGTCATTGGCGGCCTGCGGCTCAGAACAGGCCACGAGCAACCCCGCTGACCAGCCCTCGGCCACGACGTCCGTCCAGCCCTCCGGGTCACCGGAGGCGGAGAACACCCTGACCGTCCAGGTGAAGGCCTCGGCCCAGGCCCCGGCCACCACCTGGACGCTGACCTGTGACCCGGCGGGCGGGAATCACCCGAAGGCCCAGCAGGCGTGCGCCGCGCTGGCCAAGGCCAAGGACCCCTTCAAGCCCACGGCCCCCGACCAGATGTGCACCAAGATCTACGGCGGTCCGGAGATCGCCACGGTCAAGGGCACCTGGCACGACAAGCCGATCGACGCCAAGTTCACCCGCGCCGACGGCTGCGAGCTGCACCGGTGGACCCAGGTCGCCCCGCTCCTGGGCGACGTGCCGAAGGTCCGCTGACAGCCCGTTCGCCAAGAAAGAAAACAGAACCACAACCCCGCACGCACACCCCGCTCCGCCGAGCCCGCCGATCCGGGCCCGGCGGACCGACCCGCGACGCGCCCCGCCGGGACCGTCCGGCCCACCTGGCCCACCTGGCCCGCCCGGCCCGCTACTTGAGCAGGCGGGACATCCTGCGGTCGGCGAGAGGCTTCCCGCCGGTCTGGCAGGTCGGGCAGTACTGGAGCGAGGAGTCGGCGAACGACACCTCGCGGATCGTGTCCCCGCAGACGGGGCATTTCTCGCCGGTGCGGGCATGCACCCGCAGACCGGTCTTCTTCTCCCCCTTGAGGTCCTGGGCGGCCAGGCCCCGGGAGCGCTCGACCGCGTCCCGCAGCGTTTCGACGATCGCCTCGTGGAGGGTGCGGACATCGTCCTCGGTCAGCGATGAGGCGATCTTGAACGGGGACATCCGGGCGGCGTGCAGCACCTCGTCGGAGTAGGCGTTGCCGATGCCCGCGACGACCCTCTGGTCGCGGAGCAGCCCCTTGATCTGGGTGCGCTTGCCGCCGACGATCGCCGCCAGCGTGTCGGGCGTGAACGCCTCGTCCAGCGGGTCGGGGCCGAGCGCCGCCACGCCCGGGACCTCCCGCGGGTCGCGGACGACGTAGACGGCCAGGCCCTTCTTGGTGCCGGCCTCGGTGAGGTCGAACCCGGAGCCGTCGTCGAGGTGGACGCGCAGGGCGAGCGGGTTCTTCCCGCCGGGCCGCGCGGGTTTGGCCGGCATCTCCTCGCGCCACCGCAGCCACCCGGCCCGGGCCAGGTGGACGACCAGGTGCAGCCCGTCCACGTCGATGTCGAGGAACTTGCCGTGGCGGGCGACGCCGGTGACGGTCAGCCCGCCGAGCGCCGTGACCGGCGGTTCGTAGGTCTTCAGCGCGGAGATGGCGAGAACATCGACGCGGGCGACGGCGTGTCCGGCCGCGCGCTCGCGCAGGAATCCGGCGAGCGCCTCGACCTCGGGTAGTTCAGGCATGGCTCAAGTATCCGTGACGGAGGTGTCCACAACCCTGTGGAAACCTGTGGACAACACTGTGGACGACGGGGAGCGACCCCGGGTGTTCGACACTTTCAGGGGATAGAGCCCTACAAACTCGGACAAAATTCCATGAAGATCGTCCACCCTCCCTCGGGTGGGGGTGTGGATAACTTTGCGGTCGTCCCGGTGGAGCGGGTGTGCGACCGGTATCCCCGGCGATGGTGCGTCCCGTGCCCGCCGCGGGGATGTGACCGGGATCGCGAAATAACCCCTAGGGGGTACGGGTTGCCATGCGGTGAGCGTTGTGTCAGTATCAGAAGCGTCAGATACCCCCCAGGGGTAAAGCAGAGAAGGAGCGCCGATGAGCACCGCCACCTACACCGTCTCCGGGATGACCTGCGGGCACTGCGTGAACTCGGTCAAGGAGGAGGTGGGCCAGGTCGCCGGGGTGAGCGAGGTGGCCGTCGACCTCGCGACCGGCCAGGTGACCGTGACCAGTGAAGCGCCCCTCGACGTGGCCCAGGTTCGGGCAGCCGTCGAGGAGGCCGGATATGAACTGAAGGCGTGAGGTGAGATGAAAAGCGCGACCAAGCTGGGAGCGTACGCCCTGGGCCTGGCCGCCGTCTTCGGAGGCGCCCTCGGGGCCGGCGCCGTCGTCGGCCCCGTCGGCGCCACCACCGAGACCGCGCAGCACGGCGAGGGCGGCGGTCACGGGACGGCCGGGACGGGCGGCGCGCAGGCCGGCGGCGGCCACGGCGGTGGCCACGGAACCTCCGGCGGCGATACCCCCACCCCCGTACCGGGTGGCTTGCAGGTGTCCCAGGACGGTTACACGCTCCGCCCGGAGACCACCACGGTCGAGCCGGGTAAGCGGTCGGACTTCCGGTTCACGGTGGACGGCCCGGACGGCAGGCCGGTCACGCGGTACACGCCGCTGCACGGCAAGAAGCTGCACCTGATCATCGCCCGCCGCGACCTGTCGGGTTTCCAGCATCTGCACCCGTCGGAGGCCGGCGGGGGTGTGTGGACGGTTCCGCTCACGCTGCCCGATCCCGGTGCCTACCGCTTCTTCACCGACGTCCAGCCCGAGGGCGCCAAGAAGCAGCTGACGCTGGGCACCGACGTCACCGCTCCCGGCGACTACCGGCCGCGCGAGCTGCCGGAGGCGGGGCAGGTCGCGAAGGTCGACGGCTACGAGGTGAAGCTCGACGGGCGACTCGTCCCGGGCCGCTCCAGCAGGCTGACCCTGACCGTGAGCAAGGACGGGAAGCCGGTCACCGACCTGGAGCCGTACCTGGAGGCCTACGGGCATCTGGTCGCGCTGCGCGACCGGGACCTGGCCTACCTGCACGTTCACCCGGACGGTGAGCCGGGTGACGGGAAGACCCGCCCGGGGCCGTCGATCACCTTCTACGCGGAGGTGCCGAGCACCGGCGCCTACCGGCTCTACCTGGACTTCCAGCATGAGGGCAAGGTCCGTACCGCCGAGTTCACCGCGACGGCCGGAGACCAGGCCGCGCCCGTCCCGCCCGCCGAGACCGGTGACGGCGACGGGCACGGCGACCACGAGCACAACTGACATCCCGCACGAGGATCCCAAGGAGGAGGGGCCATGACTTCCGGCAGCGCGCTGGACCGGGTCGAGCTGGCGATCGGCGGGATGACGTGCGCCTCGTGCGCCGCCCGCGTGGAGAAGCGGCTGAACAAGCTGGAGGGTGTGACCGCGACGGTCAACTACGCCACCGAGAAGGCGCGGGTGGACTATCCCGAGGGCGTCAGCGTCGAGGATTTGATCGCGCAGGTGGAGAAGGCCGGCTACACCGCCGAGCCGCCCCCGCCCCCCGCCCCCGAGCCCCAGCCCGGGGCCGCCGCACCCGCGGCCGCACCTGCGTCCGCGTCCGCTGAGGATGACGGGTTGCGGCCGTTGCGGCAGCGGCTGGTCACCGCGGTGGTGCTGGCGGTGCCGGTGATCGCGCTGGCGATGGTCCCGGCCTGGCAGTTCGAGTACTGGCAGTGGCTGTCGCTGACGCTGGCCGCGCCGGTGGTGGTGTATGCGGGCTGGCC
The DNA here is from genome assembly GCA_050942275.1 of Spirillospora sp. CA-255316. Taxonomy (GTDB): domain Bacteria; phylum Actinomycetota; class Actinomycetes; order Streptosporangiales; family Streptosporangiaceae; genus Spirillospora. Next base: position 106,671 of record CP192047.1, read on the forward strand.
CTTCCACCGGGCGGCCTGGACGAACCTGCGGCACGGCGCCGCGACCATGGACACGCTGGTGTCGCTGGGCACCCTGGCCGCGTTCGGCTGGTCGCTGTGGGCGCTGTTCTTCGGCACGGCGGGTGTGCCGGGCATCCGGCACGGCTTCGAGTTCTCGATGACCCGCTCGGACGGGTCGATGAACATCTATCTGGAGGCGGCCGCCGGGGTGATCGCCTTCATCCTGGCCGGGCGCTACTTCGAGGCCCGTTCCAAGCGCCGTGCCGGTGCGGCCCTGCGCGCCCTGCTGGAGCTGGGCGCCAAGGAGGTCTCGGTACTGCGCGAGGGGGGCCGCGAGGAGCGGATCCCGGTGGAGCGGCTGGCGGCCGGGGAGGTGTTCGTGGTCCGTCCGGGGGAGAAGATCGCCACCGACGGGCAGGTCGTGGAGGGCTCCTCGGCGGTGGACGCCTCGCTGCTGACCGGCGAGTCGGTCCCGGTCGAGGTCGGCCCGGGCGATGCGGTCACCGGCGCCACCGTCAACGCCGGCGGGCGGCTGCTGGTCCGCGCCACCCGGGTCGGCGCCGACACCCAGCTGGCGCAGATGGCCCGGCTGGTGGAGGAGGCGCAGAACGGCAAGGCGCGGGTGCAGCGGCTGGCCGATCGGATCTCGGGGGTGTTCGTCCCGATCGTGATCGCGTTGTCGGCGGCGACGCTGGGGTTCTGGCTGGGCACCGGCACGGGCACGGCGGCGGCGTTCACCGCCGCGGTCGCGGTGCTGATCATCGCCTGCCCGTGCGCGCTGGGCCTGGCCACCCCGACCGCGCTGATGGTCGGCACCGGGCGCGGCGCCCAACTGGGCATCCTGATCAAGGGCCCGGAGGTGCTGGAGTCCACCCGCGCCATCGACACCGTCGTGCTGGACAAGACCGGCACCGTCACCACCGGCCGGATGGCCATGGTCGACGTGGTCACCGCCGAAGGCGTGGAAGAGACCGAGGTGCTGCGGCTGGCCGGCGGGCTGGAGAACGCCTCCGAGCACCCGATCGCCCAGGCCATCGCCGCCGGTGCCGCCGAGCGCGCCGGGGAACTGGGCACCGTCGAGGACTTCGCCAACGTGGAGGGCCTGGGGGTGCAGGGGATCGTGGACGGGCACGGGGTGCTGGTCGGCCGTCCCCGGCTGCTGGCCGAGTGGTCCCAGCACCTGCCGCCGGTCCTGGAGGAGGCGATGGCCGCCGCGGCCGAGCGCGGGCACACCGCGGTCGCGGTCGGGGTGGACGGCGAGGCCCGCGCGGTGATCACGGTCGCCGACCAGGTCAAGCCGACCTCCGCGGAGGCGATCGAGCGGCTGCGCGCGCTGGGTCTGCGGCCGGTGCTGCTGACCGGTGACAACGAGGCGGTCGCCCGGACGGTCGCGGACGCGGTGGGGATCGAGGAGGTCATCGCCGAGGTGCTGCCCGAGGGCAAGGTCGAGGTGGTCAAGCGGTTGCAGGCCCAGGGCCGCACGGTCGCGATGGTCGGCGACGGTGTCAACGACGCCGCGGCGCTGGCCCAGGCCGATCTCGGGCTGGCGATGGGCACCGGCACCGATGTCGCGATCGAGGCATCGGACCTGACGCTGATCAGCGGGGACCTGCGCGCCGCCGCGGACGCGATCCGGCTGTCGCGGCGCACGCTGGCCACGATCAAGGGGAACCTGTTCTGGGCCTTCGCCTACAACGTGGCGGCGTTGCCGCTGGCCGCCGCGGGCCTGCTCAGCCCCATGATCGCCGGTGGGGCGATGGCGTTCTCCTCGGTCTTCGTCGTCAGCAACAGCCTGCGCCTGCGAGGCTTCAAACCGCTGAAGGGCCGTCCGGTGGCGGAGGAGGACGCCGCCGCGGAACCGGCCGGAGGTTCGGAGCCTCCGGCGAAGGAGTCGGCCACCGCGGCCCGCTGATCCCATCGATCGCCGATGATGACGAGCGGCGCTCCCGGACGGGGGCGCCGCTCGCTCGTCCGCTCAGTGGCGGCGGTGCGCCGTGAAGCACCGGAACAGCCGGCCGGGATGCCGCTGCCAGGTGAGGCGGCATCGTCCCGGGCCCGCCGTGCGGACTCCTGCCCTGGTCGGGAGGACGGCCGGTGTCACCTGCTGGCCCGGGACCTTGTGCCAGCGGCCGTCGCCCGTGCCGCGCGCGCCGTCGTCGCCGACCGAGCGGAGCGCGGCGCCCGGGCCGCCCGAGGCACCGGTCGTCCCGGCGAGCCCGGCCAGCAGCACGAACGCGACCAGGACGGCCGGTCGCACCGGTCGCCGCCGCGAGACGTGACCGGTGGATACCGGACGGTAGTGACTCATGCCCACGGAACGGACCCTATATCCCGCTGCGTGTTCCTCTCCTCACCTTGGGTCATCGTCCGGCTGAAAACGCGATGACCGGCACGTGTCCGAGCCGTCCCGGCGTCCCGGCGTCCCGGCCGTCCCGCCGGAGAGGTCAGGCGCGGAGCGCGGTGACGAGAGAGCCGACGCGCTGGTCGCCGGCGGCCGCGTCGAGGGCGGCGCGGAGGGTCTCGTGGTAGGTGGGGGCGGCCTTCTCCTGGACGGCCCGGCCCTCCTCGGTGATCGTCGTGTAGACGCCGCGGCGGTCGTTGGGGCAGTGCGAGCGCCTGGTCAGTCCGGACGCCTCCAGCCGCGCGACCAGGCGGCTGACCGAGCTCTGGTTGAGGCCGATGAGATCGGCCAGCTCCTGCATGCGCAGCTCGCCGCCGTCGGCGGACGCGAGCCGGCACAGCGCCCGGTACTCCGACAGGCCGATGCCGTGCCGCCGCTGGACGGTCTTGGCGAGTTCGCTCTCGACGCGTCCGTGCAAGGTGACCACCTGGTCCCAGATGGCCCCGTCCGTCGTCCTCATCTCGGTGCCTCCTCTTGACAGAGAATACATGCATTGCCAATATCTGCATGTACATGCAATCTATGTAGGTACATGCATTTCACCTTGAGCGAAGGAGCAAGCCCATGCCCGAGGCCGTGTCGCAGCCCCGGAACCCGCTGCTGCTGCCGTACGAGACCGACCGCCTGCGGCTGCCCAACCGGATCGCGATGGCCCCGATGACCCGCGGCCGGGCCGACGACATCACCGCCGTCCCGAGCCCGCTGACCAAGACCTACTACGCGCAGCGGGCGAGCGCCGGGCTGATCGTCAGCGAGGGCGTCTGGCCCGACCCGCTCGGCAAGGGCGGCCCCGGCATCCCCGGCCTCGTGACCGACGAGCAGGTGGCGGCCTGGCGCGAGGTGACCCGCGCCGTGCACGCCGAGGGCGGACGGATCTTCGCGCAGCTCTGGCACGTCGGCCGCATGACGCACCCCGTCACGCTCCCGGACGGCGAGCTCCCGGTCGCGCCCTCGGCGGTGCGGATTACCTCCGAACCGATCTTCACCCGGGACGGCGTGCTCGATCACGTCACCCCCAGGCCGCTGGCGACCGCCGAGGCCGAAGCCGTGATAGCCGCGTTCGCCGCCGAGGCCCGCAACGCGATCCGCGCCGGGTTCGACGGCGTGGAGGTGCACGGCGCCAACGGCTACCTCCTCCAGCAGTTCCTGGCCGAGAACACCAACCTCCGCGGCGACCGCTTCGGCGGCTCCCGCAACGGCCGGCTGCGCCTGGTGATCGAGGTCGTCGAGGCGGTCGCGGCCGAGATCGGCCCCGAGCGGGTCGGGCTGCGGATCTCCCCCGACAACCCGGAGAACGAGATCGCGGAGGAGGACCCGCAGGGCACCTACCGCGCGCTGGTCGGCGCCCTCGCCCCGCTCGGGCTGGCCTACCTGCACGTGATCGAGCGCGGCGCGTACAGCGCGCTCGCCGACCTGCGCCCGCTCTGGCCCGGCACACTGATCGCCAACTTCAACGGGCCGGAGCCCACGACGCGGCGCGCGGGCGAGGAGGTGCTGGAGGCGGGCCTGGCCGACCTCTTCTCCTTCGGGCGGCTGTTCATCGCCAACCCCGACCTGCCGGCCCGCTTCGCCGCCGGAGCCCCGCTCAACACTCACGCCGAGCACCTGGTGTACGGCGGCGGCGCCGAAGGCTACATCGACTACCCCGCCCTGGAGTCGTCCACCGCGGAGGGGGCGCGCTCAGGGACCTGACGGCCGAGCCCAGGAGAGGCGGCCATCAGGCAGAGGCGGCCTGGGGGCGGAGAGGCTTGGGGGCTCAGAGGGGGACATCCCAGAAGGCGACCTCGTGGCGCATGCCCTCCAGGAAGGCGCGCTCGGCGGCGTCCCCGTCCGGGGCCGCCTCGTCGATCATCTGGGCGACGCGGCGGGTCAGCTCCGCGAATCCGGGGTCGGCGTAGGTGTCGACCCAGCGGCGGAAGCGCGGCTCGGCGGGCGGGTCCTCGGCGAGCCTCGCCCCGAGCGTGGAGTAGCCCCACATGCAGGGGTAGAGCGCGGCCAGGCCGGTCCCGTACGAGGCGGCGGCGTCCAGCAGGAACGCGGTGTACGCGGCGCACGCCGGCCCCTTGTCCGCCCCGTCCAGGTCGGCGCCGAACTCCGCGGACAGCGACCGGTGCAGCGACAGCTCCTCGTGGTAGGTGGCGTGGGCGAGGTCGACCAGGTCGCCGAGGTGCGCGGCGGGCGCCTGCCAGGCCAGCCGCGAGAAGACGCGGACGTAGTCGTGCAGGAACAGGTAGTCCTGCTCCAGCCAGGAGCGGAACACCGCCTCGTCGAGGTCGCCCCGGGCGATGCCCGCCACCGTCGGATGCGTGAGCTGCTCCTCGACCAGCGGCCGGCCGAGCTGCTCCAGATGCGCCGCGAGACCCATGCCGCACAGTGTGCCAGCCGCGCAGCGCACCGGCCGCCGTGAAGACGACCAGACCCCGCCAGGTCCTGGGACCTGGCGGGGCCGTGGTCACGCCGGTGTGCGGGTCGCCTCTCGGCGAAAGGCACAACGCGGCTCCAGCCGGACGGTATTCCGCGAAGGCGATAGGTGAGGCCCGGGGACTCCAGGCACACCGGCCATCCCATGTAACCACGATCGCCGCCACGATGTTCCCGCGCCCCACCGAAGAGCGTCCGGACGGGCCCGAGCTATTGCGACCCCGCTCATCCTGGACGGCCTCGCCGACCAGCTCGTTCGCCGCCGCCGCCGAGGGGCTGGCCACGTTCGCGATCTCGGGGTACTCGCTGGGCGGCGCGGTCGCGGTCCGTGCCGCAAAGCTGATCACCGACTTCCTGGACGCGTGACCGCCACGGCGAGCGCCGTCCCCGCCAGCGCCCCGCCCAGCCACATCACCCCGGCCTCCCCCGTGGTGTCGGCCGCGCGCCCGCCCGCCAGCGCGCCCAGCGCGATGGCGATGTTGAACGCGGCCACGAACAGCGCCGACACGGGCTCGCGGGCCTGCGGCGGCGCGGCCCGCAGCAGCCAGTTCTGCAGGCTGACCGACACGCCGCCGTACGCCACGCCCCACAGCACCAGCAGCGCCACCGCCGCGACCGGCGCCCGCCCCGCCACCGGGACCAGCAGCACCGCGGGCGCGAGCAGCGCGGTGATCGCCAGGACGGTGCGGTGCGGATCGCGGGCGGCGACCGCGCCGGCGGCGAAGTTCCCGGCGACGCCCGCGACGCCGTACAGGAGCAGCAGCGTGCTGATCAACCCCGGGTCGACCCCCGACACCCGCTCCAGCACCGGACGCACGTAGGTGTACGCCGCGAAATGCCCGGTGACCAGCAGCAACGTCACCACCAGCCCGGCCCGCAGGAACGGGATGCGCGGGAGCCGCGCCATCTCACCCACCCCCAGCGCCGGGCCGGTCGGGGGAAGGGCGGGCAGCAGCAGGGCCAGCGCCGCGCACACGGCCAGCGACAGCGCGCCCGCCACGGCGAACGCCGCACGCCAGCCCGCCAGGTCGCCGATCAGCGTCCCGGCGGGCACGCCCGCCACCGACGCCACCGCGATCCCGCCGAAGATCACCGAGGTGGCGGTGCCGGCGGAGCGCTCCGGGACGAGCCGTACCGCCAGGCCGCCCGCGATCGCCCACACCCCGCCGATCGCCACGCCCACCAGGATCCGCGCGGCCAGCAGCACCGGCAGGCCGGGCGCGGCGGCCGACACCACGTTCGCCGCGGCCAGCACGCCCGCCAGCGCGACCAGCACCGCCCGCCGGTCCAGCCGCCCGGTCGCCACCGCGACCGCGGGGGCGGCGACGGCGGCGACCAGACCGGGCACGGTCATCGCCAGCCCGGCCGTGCCCGCGGAGACGCCAAGGTCAGGACCCATCGAGGTGAGCAGTCCGACCGGCAGCATCTCGGTCGTGACGACGAGGAACGTGGCCGCGGCGACGGCCGCCACGGCAGGGGAGAGTGCCATGACCGAAACCCTCGCCCGCACCTGACACGGGAACAACGGCGAAGATCGCAACCTTCTATGAGCGAGACTCATCGATAGGACGCGCCGTGCCGGAACTGGAGACCCGCGAGCTCGAATGCTTCCTCGTCCTCAGCGAGGAACTGCACTTCGGCCGGGCCGCGGAACGCCTCTACCTGTCCCAGAGCCGGGTCAGCCAGCTCTTGCGGTCGCTGGAGCGCCGGGTCGGCGCCCGGCTGGTGGAACGCACCAGCCGCCGCGTCCGCCTGACCCCGCTCGGCGAGAGCCTCCTGGACGAGCTGCGCCCCGCCTACACCGCCCTCGTCACCGCCGTCGAACGGGCCAGGGACCGGGCCCGCGGCGTCGAGGGCATCCTTCGCGTCGGCTTCCTCGGCTCACTCGACGAGAAGCTCATGGGCCTGGTCGGGACGTTCCAGGACGACCACCCCAACTACACGATCCAGATCGCCGAACTCCCGCTGGCCGACCCGTTCGGAGCGGTGGACAACGGCGACCTGGACGCCGCGATCGTCCTGACACCCGTCGCGGAGCCCGGCCTGGTCACCGGCCCGATCTTCTCCGAGGCCCCCCTCAGCTTGGCCGTCCCCGCCCGCCACCCCTTCACGGCACAGTCCTCGATCAGCGCCGAGGACCTGGCCGAGCACCCCCTGATCACGATCGCGGGCCCGGCGCCCCGCTACTGGCGCGAGGCGCAGTCGCCGCCCGCCACGCCCAACGGCCGCCCCATCCCGCCCGGCCCGGCCGTCCGCACCATCCAGGAAGCCCTCACGATGATCGCCGTGGGCCGGGGCGGGATGCTGCTGTGCGCCCCCACCGCCGGCAAGAACGCGCGCGCCGACATCGCCTTCGTCCCAGTCACCGGCCTGCCCCCCTCAGCGCTCACCCTCGTCTGGCACCGCGACCGCGAAACCGCCCCCCTCCAAGCCCTGGCCACCGCCCTCCGGCCCTAGCTCCCGGCGACCAGGTGAGGAGTTGGTGCACGTGGCGGCGGGTGATTCCCTCGTGCGGGTCGACGTGGACGAGTTTGATGCCCCGGTACGGCCACGCCTGGTGCTTGATCCGCGACGGGATGACGTCATCGATCCAGGCGAAGCGGCGCCCGTCGGCATGGCGGAGGATGGGCGCCCATTTGTGCGTCTCGAGCAGCTGGATGATTCCGGATCGCGGGTCCCGCTTCCGCCGCCGGTACGTCGAGAACTCCACGACGGGCAGCTCCGGCAGGCCGAGAAGCGGCGCCACGTGCTCGTTGGCGTGGTGTTCCCACGTGGTCGCCCAGAATTCGGGGTCTGGGGCTCGCCCAGCGTCGCCGGGGGTGGGCTCGATCTTCGGCTCACCTTAAGGGCGGGTTCATCCATATCCCAAAAATCGGGATTGGCATTGTCGCGCCAGGTGATTGTGCCCCCTCACCGAGGGCCTCATCCTGCTTACGGAGGGGGTGGGCCGCGTGAGGGTGCTCGGTTCGATCAGCCTGCCGGGGGTGACCCGATCGGCGCCGCGGGCGCGGGAGTTCGTGGGGAGGCTGGTGGGGGACCGGCTGCGGGTGGACGAAGAGGTGCTGGGCGACATCGGGGTGTGCGTCAGCGAGCTGATCGCCAACGCGTGCGAGCACACCGCGTCGGGACGGGGTGGACGGGTCGCGGTGCTGCTCGAGGCGCGGTGCGCCGTCGTCCGGGTCACGGTGATCGACGATGGCGGTGCGGACGGGAAACCGCACGTGGCCGAGCCGTTCGGGGAGGACGCGGCCGCGGGCTGCGGCTGGTGGAGGCGCTGTCGGCGGCGTGGGGCGTGGACGAGGTGGGCGGGGGCACGGCAGTGTGGGCGGAATTCCCGGCGGTGGCCGTCTAGGGTCGGGACGCGTGGAGGATCCGGAGGTGCTGCGGGCGGCGATCGTGGCCTGGGCCAGGTGTTCGCGGAGGTGGCCGAGGTAGTCGCGGAGAAGTGCGGGTTCGCGTCGTGCGCGGGGCTGGCCGCGGAGGTGGCCCGCCATGTGGACGAGGTGGAGCGGCGCGCTAGGGAAGGGTCGTTCTGACGGCCTGACCTGCTGGTTCGCTGATGACGGGCAGCCAGGAAAGGAAGAGTTCGCGTAGTTCCTTTCCGTGGCGGGCGCGCATTTCCGCGGATACCCGCATGATGTCGAGTTCGTTGGCGACGGTGATTTCGGCGAAGGCCTTACGGAGGGGTTCCGGCGGTATGCATGTTGTGCCGGTGAAACGGTCCCGGTACGTGCCGCCGGCGTTGGCGATCCCCGGATAGGTGTGGGCGCGGTCGCAGGCGCCGTAGAAATAGACGAGTTCTTCGGCCTGGGCTCCGACGGCGGCGGAGAGGACGTGGCGTTCACCGATGTTTCCCAGGGCCTGGGGAAAGCCGTCCGTGCCGTAGAAGGCGTGGGTCAGGCCGGCCAGGCTGATGTGCGCGGGGGCGTCCCAGCGGCGCAGCAGCGCGTGGACGCGTTCCAGGTGGGCCAGGAGCGTGCCGCCGGGGTGGGCGATCTCGCCCGCGCCCCTGGCGCGCAGGAGCTCGGTGGCCGCGGTGATCGGCATGGCCTCATGCTGTGATCGCCGTCCGCCGCGGTCAATCCTCCTTTTCGCTTGGGTCGTTCCAAGCCGCCGGGCCACCGCCGCGGCGGCGCTTGACATCAACCATTGTTGAGGTTTCAGGCTTGGGTGCGAGCCGGTCACCCGTACCGGTCACGTGACGGATGCCCGTCCACGGAGGGCTTCCTAGCGTCGTCAACGACCGTACGACCCGCATGGACGGAGCGAGGAGACCATGACCGAGAACGCACTGCGCGTGGCGATCGTCGTCGGCAGCAACCGCAGCGGGCGGTTCGCCCCCGCCGTGGCGACGTGGTTCGCCGAACAGGCCAGGGCGCACGAGGGCGTCCGGCCCGACGTCATCGACCTGGGCGACCTGGAGGTGCCGGCGATCCTGGGCGACCCGGCGGCCGTCGCCGCGCTGGCCGAGGCCACCGAGGTCCTCGAACGGGCCGACGCGTTCGTGATCATCACGCCGGAGTACAACCACAGCTTCCCCGGGAGCCTGAAGAACTTCATCGACGCGCACTTCACCCAGTGGCAGGCCAAGCCGGTCGGCTTCGTGTCGTACGGCGGGATGGCCGGCGGACAGCGGGCGGTGGAGCACCTGCGGCAGGTCTTCGCCGAGCTGCACGCGGTGACGGTCCGGGACACCGTCAGCTTCCACAACCCGTGGGGCCAGTTCGACGGCGAGGGCCGGCACCTGGACCCCGAGGGCGCCAATGCCGCGGCCAAGGGCATGCTCGACCAGCTCGCCTGGTGGGGCCACGCCCTGCGCGACGCCCGCGCCGTCCGCCCGTACAGCACCTGACCTGGGACTTCTTAAGGAGATGTCATGAGCAAGGGAGAACCGGCCGAGCAGGAAGGCCCGGACGCGGTCCCGTCCAGAGGCGCGCCCGCGGCGGGGCGCGGGGCGATGACGATCGCGCTGGTGCTGGTCCTCGGCTCGATCATGGTGACGCTGGACATGACCGTGGTCAACGTCGCGATCGCCCGCCTGTCGGGCGATTTCGACGCCCCGCTGGCCACGATCCAGTGGGTCGCGACGGGCTACTCGCTGGCGCTGGGCGCGGTGATCCCGCTGTCGGCGTGGGCGATCGGCCGCTTCGGCGCGAAACGGCTGTACCTGGGTGCGATCGGGTTGTTCGCGACGGGGTCGGTGCTGGCCGGGCTGGCCTGGAACATCGAGTCGCTGGTGGCGTTCCGGGTGGTGCAGGGCCTGGCGGGCGGGCTGGTGATGCCGGTCGGCATGACCATCCTCATCCGCGCCGCCGACCCCGACCGGCTGGGCCGGCTGATGAGCACGCTCGGCCTGGCGATCCTGGTCGGCCCGCTGGCCGGGCCGGTGGTCGGCGGCTGGCTGATCGACGAGGTGTCGTGGCGGTGGATGTTCTACATCAACCTGCCGATCGGCGCGGTCGTGGTCGTGCTGGCGTCCCGGATCTTCCCCCGGGACGGCGCCCGCGACCCGCGCCCGCTGGACGTCCCGGGCATGCTGCTGCTGTCGCCCGGGCTGGCCGCGCTGATCTACGGCGTGACCTCCGGCGGGGAGCACGGCGACTTCGCCCGGCCCGCGGTGCTGGTGCCGCTGGCCGCGGGAGGGGTGCTGATCGCGGCGTTCGTCGGACGGGCGCTCACGGCCCGCTACCCGCTGCTGGACCTGCGGCCGTTCCGCGACCGGGCGTTCGCGACCGCCACCGGGACGATGACGCTGTTCGCGGTCGGCTACTTCGGCTCGATGCTGCTGCTCCCGCTGTACTTCCAGGTGGTGCGGGGCGAGAGCGCGACGATGGCGGGGCTGCTGGGGGTGCCGATGGCGCTGGCGTCCGGCACGGTCATGCAGTTCGCGGGACGGCTGGCCGACAAGGTGAGCCCGGGCTGGACGGTGCCGTTGACGATCGCCCTGGCCGGCACCGGGTTCGCTCTGTTCGCCCACCAGTTGAGCGCGGACGCCTCGTACTGGGGCCTGGGCGCCGCGCTGCTGCTGGTCGGCGCGGGTGGCGGCGCGACGATGATGCCGCTGATGACGGCGGCGACCCGGCGGATGCCGCACGACCAGGCGCCCGCGGCCAGCACCACCCTCAACCTGATCAACACGACGGTCGCCGCGGTGGGCACGGCGGTGGCGTCGGTGCTGCTGTCGACGGCGATGGCGGCGCGGGTGCCGGTGGCGGGCGAGGGCGGCCTGCAGGCGTTGCAGGGGCTGGCGCCGGACGCGCGCGCCGCGGTCGCCCCCGGGCTGGCGGACGCGTTCCAGCACACCTACGTGTGGGCGGTGGCGTTCGTGGTGCTCGCGATCGTCCCCGCGCTGTTCCTGCCGCGCCGCGACGCCGGCCGTCCCGGACGGGGCCAGGCTCAGCGGGCCGAGGAGGAGCCCCGGGCGGACGACGGCACGGACCTCGCGGCCACGGCGGCCTCTTCGGCGCCGCCCGCCCCCGCCGCCTCGGCGGCCTCGGCCGAGGCGCGGGCGTCGTAGGCGGTACGGGCGGCGGCGATCTGCGTCTGGTGCTCCTCGGTCCAGGTGACGAGCGCCTTGATCGTGGAGTGCAGGTCGGCGCCGAGCGGAGTGAGTTCGTAGTCCACCCGGGGCGGGACGACCGGGTGGACGGTCCGCTTCACCAGCCCGTCGCGTTCGAGATGGCGCAGCGTGCGGGCGAGCATGCGCTGGGAGATCCCGTCGATCTCCCGGCGCAGCTCGGTGAAGCGCATGCTGCGCCGGTCGAGCAGCGCGATCACCAGCAGCGACCACTTGTCGGCGATCCGGTCGAGGATCTGCCGGACCTCGCAGTCCTCCCGGGTGTCCCAGTTCTTGACGTCGAAGTCCTGCCCGGCCTCGGTATCCCCGCAGTAACCGGGTGACTCGAAAGTCCCGTCTTCCATGGTCAGACATGGTGTCGCATGATGCTGTCGGTTACAAGAAGGAACCGGCAGGCCCTCGGGGAACCATGCGGGCCGGGAGGAGACGTCCATGTCCACACCACCATCCCCACCGGAAGATCCCTCGCCCGCCCGGATGGACGGGCGCGCCTGGGGCGTGCTGCTCGTCCTGTGCGGGGCGATCTTCCTCGAGGGCATCGACATCGCCATGCTCAACGTGGCACTGCCCGCGATCCGCGCCGACCTCGGCCTGTCCACCGGGATGCTGAGCGGCGTCGTCAGCGCCTACGTGCTCGGCTACGGCGGGTTCATGCTGCTCGGCGGGCGCGCCGCCGACCTGCTGGGACGCCGCCGGATGTTCCTGCTCTGGCTGACGGTGTTCCTGGTCTTCTCCGGCCTGGGCGGCTTCGCCACCGAGGGCTGGATGCTGCTGGTCGCCCGGTTCGTGACGGGGGTCGCGGCGGCGTTCATGACCCCCGCCGGCCTGTCGCTGATCACGACCGGGTTCGCCGCGGGGCCGCAGCGCGACCGGGCGCTGCTCATCTACGCGGGCACGGCGGCGGGCGGTTTCTCGCTGGGCCTGGTCGCGGGCGGGGTGCTGGCCGCGGCCGGATGGCGGTGGGTGTTCTTCGCGCCGGTCGCCCTGTCGCTGGTGATCCTGGCGGCGGCCGTCCCGCTGATCAGGGAGACCGGCGCCCCGGGCCGGGCCGCACACTCCCTCGCCGGCTTCGACGCGGCCGGCGCGCTCACCGCCACCGGCGCGATGCTGCTGCTGGTCTACGGCGTCGTACGGCTCGAGGACCCGGGGCACGGGCCGGGCCTGACCGCCGCCGTGTTCGCCGCCGGGCTGGCGCTGCTGGCCGCGTTCGTCGCGATCGAACGGCGGACGCCGGCGCCGCTGGTACGGCTGGGCATCCTGCGCTCGGGCGCGCTGGTCCGCGCGAACATCGGCGCGGCCCTGCTGTTCGGGGGCTTCTTCGGCTTCCAGTTCCTCGCCACCCTCTACCTCCAGGAGTTGCGCGGCTGGTCGACGGTCGAGACCGGGCTGGCGCTGCTGTTCCTCGGCATCGACGCCGTCCTGGCGCCCACCCTCACGCCCAGGCTGGTCCGGCGGTTCGGCTACATCCGGGTGATCCTCGCCGGGTTCGTGCTCGCGGCGGCGGGCTACGCGCTGTTCCTGCCGGTCGGGCCGGACACGGTGTACGCGGCGATGTTCCCGACGCTCTTCCTGGTCGGGGTGTCGTTCGCCCTCGCCTACGGCCCGATCACGATCGCCGCCACCGACGGCGTGGACGAGCGGGAGCAGGGCCTGGCCGGTGGCCTGCTGAACACGGCGTTCCAGTTCGGCGCCGCGTTCGGGATCTCGGCCGCGACCGCCGTCCAGGTCGCCGCGCTCGGCACCGGCACGGGCGCCGCCGCCGGTTACGACTCGATCCGTACGGCGCTGCTCGTCCCGGTCGTGGCCGCGTCCCTCGGCGCGGTCGTCATCGCCTTCGGCCTGCGTGCCCGCCGTACGGCGCCGCCGCCCCGGGCCGCCACCGCCGAAACCGCCGAAGAGATGACGGGAGCCACCCGATGACCGCAGAAGTGAAGGACTTCTCCTAGGCCTCGAGACGGCTCAGCACGGTGTTGTGCACATGCTGGAAGATCACCGAGGTGCGGAACCCGGCGATCTCCTTGCGCTTGCTCAGCCGGTCCAGCAGGAACGCGTGCAACTGGTCCAGGTCGGGCACGCCGACATGCAGCACCAGGTCGTCGCCCCCCGCCACCACGAACACGCTGATCACCTCGGGCATCCGCGACACGTAGTCCTTGAAGGTGTCGATCACGGTCCGGCTCAGCGGGCGGATCTGCAGCGACACCAGGGCCTGCACCCCGCGGTTCAGGTCGGCGAGGTTGATGTCGGCGTGGTAGCCGCGGATGACGCCGCGGCGGGTGAGGGCGCGCACCCGCTCCAGGCAGGTCGAGGGGGCGATGCCGAGGGTGCGGGCCAGCTCCCGGTTGGACTGCCGGGCATCCGTTTGGAGAAGCCGCACGATCTCCGTATCCAGTTCGTCCATGGCCCGATTATCGCCCCGATTCCGATCAAACGGTCGGTGGCAAGCGGCTTCCAACGCCCGAACGCGTACCTTCTCCCCGGGGACTCGACCGTTTGGGGGGCAATCCATGGCATCTCCGACCGTCGACCGTCCGACGCCGCCCGTCCGCCCGCACGGCGGCGGGCACCGGCTCGGCCTCGGCCAGGGGACGGCGCTGTTCACCGGCGCCGTCCTCGGGCCGGGAGTGCTGGCCCTGCCCCACCTCGCCGCCGCTGCCGCCGGGCCCGCGTCGATCGTCGCGTGGGCGGCGCTGCTGGCGCTCAGCGTCCCGGTCGCGCTGACGTTCGCGGCGCTCGGCGCCCGCTTCCCGGACGGCGGCGGCGTCGCCACGTTCGCCGCCCGCGCCTTCGGCCCCCGGATCTCGGCGATGGTCGGCTGGTGGTTCTACGCGGCCGTGCCGCTGGGCGTGCTGGCGGGCGCCCTGATCGGCGGCGACTACGTGGCCGCAGCCCTCGGCCTCGGCACGCCCGGCGCCCTCGCCACCGCGTTCGCGCTGCTCGCCGCCGGGTTCGCCGCCAACCACCGGGGCCTGCGCGTGTCCGGACGCATCCAGCTCGCCCTCGTCGCCGGCCTCACCGCCCTGCTCGTCATCGCGATCGCGGCCGCGGCCCCGCACGCCGAGGCGGCCAACCTCACCCCGTTCGCCCCGCACGGCGGCCTCGGTATCGCCCACGCCGCCGGCGTCCTGTTCTTCGCGTTCGCCGGCTGGGAGGCCGCCAGCCACCTCTCCGCCGAGTTCGCCGACCCGCGCCGCCTCCTCCGCAGGGCGACCGTCCTCACCCTGGTGATCGTCGGCACCCTCTACCTCGCCCTGGCCGCCACCGTCACCGGCGTCCTCGGCGACCGCGCCGCGGCCTCCCCCGTACCGCTGGCCCTGCTCATGGAGGAGGGCTTCGGCCCCGCCGCCCGCGCCGCCACGGCCGCGGCCGCCGTCGTCCTCAGCCTGGTCGCGATCAACACCTACATCGCCGGCGGGTCCCGCCTCGGCGCCGCCATGGCCCGCGACGGCTCGCTGCCCGCCCCGCTCGCCCGCGGCCACCGCGCCGGGGAGATCCCGCACCGCAGCCTGGTCGTCCTCGAAGTCCTCACGCTCCTGCTCGCCGCCGCCGTCCTGCCCACCGGCCTCGGCCTGGACGCCCTGATGCGCGCCACCGCCGCCTGCCTCGCCGCCGTCACCGTCGTGGGCGTCGCCGCGGCCGTCCGGCTGCTGCCCCGCCGCGCCCTCGCCCGCACCGCCACCGCGTTCACCGCCGCCGTCCTGCTGTCCTGCGGGACGTACCTGCTCGTCCCCGCCGTCCTCGCGCTCGCCTCCCAGGTCGTACGGCGGCATCGGCCGATCGGCTGATGCCGGGACGAGCGCCCTGGCCGATACCGCCGGCCCTCGGCCCCCGGACATGCTCGGAGCATGCCGATCATCGAAGTCACGGGCCTGCGCAAGGCCTACGGGGGCCGCCCCGCGGTCGACGGCGTCTCCTTCGCCGTCGAGGAGGGGGAGATCTTCGGGATCCTCGGTCCCAATGGCGCGGGCAAGACCACCACCGTCGAGTGCGTCGAGGGCCTGCGCGTCCCCGACGCCGGCACCGTCCGCGTGAACGGGCTCGACCCCGTCGCCGACCGCGACCGCCTCACCCGGTTCCTCGGTGCCCAGCTCCAGGAGAGCCAGCTCCAGGCCAAATTGACCGTACGGGAGGCACTGGAGCTCTACAGCGCCTTCTACCCCCGGCCGCTCGACTGGCGGTCCCTCGCCGAACGCCTCGGCCTCACCCCGAAACTCCGCACCCGCTTCGCCGACCTCTCCGGAGGCCAGAAGCAGCGCCTGTTCATCGCGCTGGCCCTCATCGGCGGCCCCAAGGTCGTGGTCCTGGACGAGCTCACCACCGGCCTGGACCCCCGCGCCCGCCGCGACACCTGGACCCTCATCGAGGAGGTCCGCGACTCCGGCGTCACCGTCCTCCTCGTCACCCACTTTATGGAGGAGGCGCAGCGCCTCTGCGACCGGATCGCCGTCATCGACTCCGGCCGCGTCGCCGCCCTCGACACCCCCTCCGGGCTGATCCGCCGCGCCGCCGGCAACACCGTGATCTCCTTCACCCCGTCCCGCGAACTGCCCCAGGCGGACCTGGAGACCCTGCCGGAGATCGACACCGTCCACCTCCAGAGCGGCCGGATCACCATCAACGGCACCGACACCACCGTCAACGCCGTCATCTCGCTGCTGGCCCGGCACCAGATCACCGCCCACCAGCTGCGCGTCGTCGACGCCACCCTCGACGACGCTTTCCTCGACCTCACCGAGAAGCAGGAGTCCTGACGTGTCCGCCTCCACCGCCGTGCTGAAGGCCGAGTCCCGGCTGTTCGCCCGCGAGCCCTACACCCTCTTCTGGATGGTCGGCTTCCCCGCCCTGCTGCTGGTCATCCTCGGTCTCATCCCCTCCTTCCGCGAGCACTCCGCCGACCTGGACGGCCGCCGGGTCATCGACCTGTACGTCCCGATCACCGTGCTGCTCGCCCTGATCTTCGCCGGCATCTACGCGCTGCCGCCGGTGCTGGCCGGCTACCGCGAGAACGGCATCCTGCGCCGCATGTCGACCACCCCGGTCCGCCCCGGTTCGCTGCTCGGCGCGCAGATCTTCCTGCACCTCGCGGGCGCACTGGCCTCGGTCGCCCTGGCCATCGCCATCGGCAGGCTGGCGTTCGACGTCGCCTTCCCCGCGCACGTCCCCGGCTACCTGGCCGCGCTCGCCCTCGCCGCGACCAGCACCATCGCCACCGGCGCGGCCATCGCCGCCGTCTCGCCCAACATCAAGGTCACGAACGTGGTCGGCTCGCTGGTGTTCTTCCCCTCGATGTTCACCGCCGGGGTCTGGGTGCCGGTGCAGGTCCTGCCCGACCTCCTCCGGCGGATGGTCGAGTTCACCCCGTCCGGCGCCGCCTCCCAGGCCCTCGACCAGGCGAGCCGCGGGGACTGGCCGGACTGGACGCACCTGGGCGTCACCGCCCTGTGGACCGTCTTGCTGCTCGCGGCCGCCATCCGCTGGTTCCGCTGGGAATGACGCAGACTGGCACCGTGATCGAGGACCACTGGCAACGCTTCATCCGCTGGGGCCCGTACGGCCTGCTCGCCCTGGCGACGCCCATCGCGTACCTCACACGCCACGCATTGATGACGCCCGCCGAGCAGCGGCTCATGCCGCCGCTGCTCGCGGTGACCCTCGCCCTCCAGCTGCTCCACACCGCCTTCGGGGTGCCCGGACCGCTCTATTACTGGGCGCGCACCGTCCTGGCCTTCACCCTCTGCTGGCTGAACCCGCTGTTCGCCATCTTCACCGTCATCGGCTACTTCGACGCCAGGCACTACCTCCGGCCCCGCTGGGCGAAGGCCGGGTGCCTCGCCAACGCGGTCACCATGGCGGGCGCGGAGGCCGGCGGCCTCCCTCCACGGGAGGGCCTCGTCTGGGCGCTGTTCGGCGTCCTGCTGGCCCTGCACATCACCCTCCTGGTGATCCTCGGCGGCATCGCCGAGCGTGAGGACCGCCATGCCGCCGCCCAGACCGCGATGATCGACGAGCTGGAGCGCACCAACGCCCGCCTCGAACAGGCCCTCGACGAGAACGCCGCGCTCCAGGCCCAGCTCCTCGTCCAGGCCAGGGAGGCGGGCGTGGACGACGAGCGCCGCCGCCTCGCCGCCGAGATCCACGACACCATCGCCCAAGGCCTGGCTGGAATCGTCACCCAGCTCCAGGCCGCCGAGGACACCGCGGACCCCGCCCACGTCCGGCGAGCCCACGCACTCGCCCGGGAGAGCCTGCGGGAGGCCCGCCGCTCCGTCCAGAACCTGGCCCCGGCCCACCTTGAGCACGACACCCTGCCCGAAGCCCTCAAGAAGATCGTCACCACCCACCCCACGGCGGGCCTCACCGTCACCGGCACCGTGGAACCGCTGCACGAGGAGATCGAGGCCACCCTCCTGCGCATCGCGCAGGAGGCCCTCGCCAACGCCACCCGGCACGCCGGCGCCGACCGCGTCGGCGTCACCCTCTCCTACATGGACGACGAGGTCACCCTGGACGTCCGCGACGACGGCCGTGGCTTCACCCGTCCCACCCGCGGCTTCGGCCTCAACGGCATGCGCGAGCGGGCCGAACGCGTCCTGGGCACCCTGGAGATCGAGTCCGAGCCCGGCCAGGGCACCGCCGTGTCAGCCCGCGTACCGTTGGTCCGCCATGGCTGACATCACCCTCCTCATCGTCGACGACCACCCCGTGGTCCGGGACGGCCTGCGCGGCATGTTCGCCGGTGCCCCCGGCTTCGAGGTCCTCGGGGAGGCCGCGAACGGCCGCGAGGCCGTCGCCCTGGCGGCCGACCTGCGCCCCGACGTCGTCCTCATGGACCTCCGCATGCCCGACGGCAGCGGCGTGGAGGCCATCACGGAGATCACCACCCGGGGCCTGCCGTCGAAGGTCCTGGTCCTCACCACCTACGACACCGACTCCGACACCATCCCCGCCATCGAGGCCGGCGCCACCGGCTACCTCCTCAAGGACGCCCCGCGCGACGAGCTGTTCAACGCCGTCCGCGCCGCCGCCGAGGGCCGCACCGTCCTGTCCCCGGCCATCGCGTCCCGTCTGGTGAACCGCGTACGGGCCCCGCGAACCAACGCCCTGAGCGCCCGCGAGCTCGAGGTGCTCCGCCTGGTCGCCAAGGGCACCGCCAACCGCGAGATAGCCGCCGAGCTCTTCATCAGCCAGGCCACCGTCAAGACCCACCTGACCCACATCTACGCGAAGCTGGACGTCAAAGACCGAGCCGCCGCCGTGGCCACCGCCTACAAGCAGGGCATCTTGGGTTGACGACGCACGGCCCCGGGGCGCTCGCACATGGACCAATGTTCTCCCGTAGGCGAATCGCGCTCCGCCGCCGGTCCCACTCCGGGGTAGCGATCACGCGCGAGCCGAGGGACAGTAGAAACAAACCGAAAACCCGTCGGACGACCATGACCACCCCAGGCACCGGCCCGCCGAGGCCTCATGAGGAGCAGAGGGGCGAAGCCCCGACCCCCGAACGGCGCAGCCCTGAAGCACCGACCGCAACCCCACGAGGAGGAGCGGTCCGCGACCAACCACCTCAGCCCCCCGCCAGTCCCGGGGGTTCCAGGGGGTCGCCCCCCTGGGCAGACACGACGAGGAGGAGCGGTCCGCGCTTTCCGCGGACACACTCCTCCCATCCTCCGAGTGGGCTACCGACGAAACCCCCTGACCAGCGGCAGCATCCGGTCCCGTCCATCCCGGCTTCCACGCTAAGCAAGATCATCTTCCACCTATGGGTCGTGGCGTGGATCGTCCAGGCGGAGGCGGTCTCCTGGTTGCGGCGATGCAGGACCCGGCCCGCGTCAGCGCCAAGCCGCACGGCGTCGCTCACCCGATACGGGATGGCGCTAAGGCTCCGGCCGGTCCTGCGTCATCGCTCCTCCGTCCAACTCCAATCCGACAACGGGCGTTTCGCATCCTGATGGAAACACGCGGTCGCGACACTCACAGCCGCCGTCCCGCGGCTTGCTAACCCCCGCGGCCGCATCAGGCCGAGAACTGACGACTCAAGAGTTCTCGCCGCCAACATCAAACATTCGGCGGACTCGGTCACCAGCAATCCGAAAGAGCGAAAAGGAGCGTACGGGGTCACGAAACAGCGGCCAGAGCTGCGTAGGGTGTGCAATATCGTCTGCCCCACCGCCTCTCGTGTCCGAGCCAAGGACGGCCGCTGTCGGTGCCATCACTGCGCTCCAACGAGCTTTCTGGTTCACAACCCGGGATGGCCATTTTCGGCCGATCAGCTGCGGTATCCGTGCTTCAGTCGAGGATCGCCGGAATTCGATAGAGTTGCGCTGCCTGGCAGTGCGCCGCGGACATGGCGCACGACCTCCGCCGGTCAGGTCTCAACGAGGAGGTTGGTGATCATCCTGTCATTCGTGGTGCCTCGTCCCCTCCGGTCCCCAGTCCATTGGGTCGTCGGTGGCGCGCCGGACGGCCCCTTCTCGGTGAAGCCGGCTTGCGCCCAAAAGATCCCAAGCGTGGGGCCTCAGCGAGGCCCTCGCATCCGGCGCTCGGTCTGCAAGGGCATGACGATCGGTGAGAGGGTGCTTTGAGTCTGCCGGAGCCGCGTGGACGGCAATCGGATGTGATTTACCTGCCGGGAGCGGGACATCAGGTCGTTCTGGGCACTGCAGGCACTGGCAAGACCACGATGGCGATGCTGCGGGCTGAGCATCTGGCCGCGCCCGAAACTCGTAACAGTGGCCGGGTCCTCCTGGTCACCTACAACAACGCGCTCGTCACCTACCTGCGCCATATTCAGCCCGCGGCCGCGGCCAACATCACCATCGAGACCTACGGACTTTTCGCCCGCGGCTACCTCAACAGCGTCGGCAAGATGCCCTATGGCGCGATAGCCGATCCCGGTCTGCGTCGCCACCTGGCCGAACAGGCCATCAAGGAGATCGCCGCTACCCACAAGCCGAGCCAGTTCTTCGAACGGACCGTCGAGTTCTTCCTCGACGAGCTCGAGTGGATCAGCGGGATGGGCCTGCAGTCCCTGCCAGCCTACCTGGCCGCCGAGCGCGTCGGCCGCGGTCGGGGAACCAGGCTGAACGACAGCCAGCGGGAGGCGATCTGGAAGATCCGCGCCGCCTACCTCAAGCTGCGGTTCAATCATGGTAAGACTTACGACTGGTGGGATTTGCCCGAAGCAGTCCGCGTCAGCCTCTCGCAGGACTCCCGGCCCCGCCGGTACCGCCACATCGTGATCGACGAAGGTCAGGACTTGGCACCGGAGGCGATCCGCTCCCTGGCTGTGACCATTCCCTCAGGCGGGTCGGTCACCTTCTTCGGCGACTACCACCAGCTGATCTACGGGCAGGGGATCAGCTGGCGCTCCTGTGGACTGAACATCCACCGGGTTGAGCGCTTCAGTGACAACTACCGCAACACCGCGCAGATCGCCCGGCTGGCGATAGCGATGAGCCGCATGCCGCACATGGCCGGCGACCCCCAGGACCTGGTCGAGCCACGCGAGCCCACCGCTGCCGGAACGCTGCCGACACTGGTGACCTGCTCCGATCCCGAGCGGGAGATCCAACTGGTGGGCGCTCAGGCTCGTGATTACGCCCGCACCGGGACCGTCGCCGTGCTGGCACGCACCTGGGCGGACGCGCGCCGCGCATGCGCCGGGCTGCCGGCCCGCAAGCTGGACATCGACATGCGCACATGGGACTCCGCGCCGGGCATCTGGTGCGGTGCCTACCACTCGGCCAAGGGCCTGGAGTTCGATGCGGTGATCCTGCCATTCCTGGACGCCGCGCACATGCCGAACCCCGACAAGGTCGCCGCCTTCGGTCAACGCGACGCCGAGTCTCGGGAGGCCCGGCTGCTGTACGTGGCGATCACCCGGGCGCGCTCGGACCTGCTGCTCACCCACAGCGGCCCCCTCACCCCTTTGCTCCCGACCGACCCCGACCTCTACACCAGGCTGGCAGCATGAGCGCCAACGGCGAGGTCGCCCACGCTCGCGCCGCCGTTAGGCTGACACGGCTGGCGCACTTCACGCCTGCCAAGAACCTGTTCCACATCACCCGGGACGAGCAGATCCGCAGCAGCAAGGAACTCGCCGACAACGCTAGCGACCAGTTCTCTCCGACCGACCCCGAACGCTACGACGACCACCCTGACCGCATCTGCTGCAGCATGCAGTTCCCCAACGCCTACTACCTGTCGATGGCCAAAGCCAAGGGGCCCTTCCTGAACTACCGGGACTGGGTGTGCCTGCTTTTGGACGCGGCACTGGTCGACAAGCCCGGCACCCTGTTCTCCCCCTGCAACGCCGCCAGGGACCGGGGCACGCACCTGCGGGCCGGCCGCCAGGCCCTACTCGACTGCTACGCCACCGTCTCAAAGCCCGGCGGATGGCGGCGCGGTCCCCGGCACCTTCCCGGGGCGGCAACCGACCTGCAGGCCGAAGCGCTCATCCCCGGCCCCGTGCCGGCATCGGCCGTAACCGGCATCGTCGTCGCCGACGCCGATATCGCGCGGGAGCAGTACGCGGTCCTTCACCGTCGCGGGCACGCGCCCGAGCGATTCTGCTGGATCGTCGCTCCGATCTTTTTCGACCGCGCGGAACTGCCCTCCCGGATCCGAAACGGCGGAACGATCGAGGAGCGGCTGTGGTCGCCGTCGGCGGACTGGGAAGATGGCTGACATGACGACGTCGCCGCCTGCGAATTTCCCGCAACGCGCACGGGGCGCCGTGCTAGGCGCCGCCGTCGGCGACGCTCTCGGCTGGCCACAGGAGATCCGCTCGAGCATCGTCGGCGGGGACAAGTCCCGTGGAATCTCGCCAGAGCCCCACTTTCGTTCCTGGGACCGTAACTCCGGCGGCCAGTACGCCCGCTACACCGAGCGCGTCAACGCTGGCGACTACAGCGACGATACCCAGCTGCTGATGTCGGTCGCCCGCGCCTGCTTGAGCGGCCCGCGGTGGCTCAACCGCCTCACCGAGACCGAGTTGCCGGCCTGGCCTGTCTACCAACGCGGCGGAGGCCGGGCGGTGATCTCCGCCGCCCGCGTCTGGGCCACGGGCACACCGCCGTGGCGACGGGCCGCCAGCTCCACCAGCCGGGCCCTCGCCGACCGCGCCTTCGCTGCTTACTTCAACGCGGGCGCCAACGGCGTGGCGATGCGGATCGCTCCCCACGTGATCGTCGCCGCCGATCTGGATCCCGGGTCGTTGCTGGCCAGGATCACCACAGACGGCATCACCACCCATGGCCACCCTCGTGCGTTGGTGGGCGCGCTCATCCATGGCTTGGCATTGCGTCACACGCTGCTCCGCCGGGGAACACTCGGTTACGGCGATCTCATCCAAGCCCTCATCGAGGACCGATCGTGGCAGGACTTTGACAGGGTGTACGGCACGCTGCCCGAAGACTGGCTCCGAGCCTTCACGATGTCCACGGGCCAGCCACCCGCCACCATGTGGGATGCCACCATCGGCGAAGCCCGCGATCTGCTGGCCATCGCCCATCGATCGCTGGGTCGCGGTGCGCTCGCCAACGACGACGACACTCTGGCCGAGTTCGGCTGCTTCGACAAAACCCGCAACGGTGCGGGCACGGTCACCGCCGTCGCAGCCGCCTATCTGGCCGCCCGCACGGCCACCCGCCCGCTCACCGGACTACTGCGCGCAGCATTCCTGCCCAAGGCCGACACCGACACCCTCGCCTCCATGACCGCATCCCTGCTGGGCGCCCTGCATGGACCAGAGTGGACAGGTTCCCTGGGCAGGGACGTCCAGGACGCCCCCTACCTCGCAACTCTGGCCGACCGGCTCAGCACAGCGGCATTCGATCCACCGACCCCATCACAGGACACCACCGACGCGGCGATCCAGCGTGACCCTGACCGCAGTCCAGCCCCAGTGCGTGTCAGCGACATCAGAATGTTTCGCGACCATTTGCCGCCCCACTCCGATGATGCTCCTCGCCGATTCCTAGACGGCCGACCAGTCGAACGCTACGAGCACGAGAAGCTGAAAGGCCACGGCGCCGTCCGGGTCGACCGGATCAAGATGGTGCTTCACGACGGGCAGAGCCTGATCATCGACTCTGTCACCAAGATCCCAGCAGAGGGTAAGGATCGGCCCAGCGGCGTCCCGAGCACGCCGACTTCCTCGGCATCAAGAGTGCGGCGACCTGATCCAGAGCCCCTGGCACTGTTTGCCCCGCCGTCGGACCCGCCACCACCCCTCCGCGAGAGCTTCGATCGGCTCCGGGGACTGGTGAGCACTGCGGCACGGATCGCTCCGACTCTGGAAGCCCAACCAGAGTTGCTGGATCTGGAAGATCTTCACCGGGCCTGCTGGGTGCAGGCGGTCGCTGTCGTAGAAAGTTGGATCTTGGGAGGAGTCCGAAACCGGCGGTCGAATTCAATGGCGGCCGCTCGAGAACCCTCGCGCGAGCGACCCAACATTCGCGGCGGCGTTTTCGACCTCTGGCCGGAGACCGCACGCGCCCTTGGCGGAGACCAACAATCGCCCGACGTCCTGCGGTCGCGTATGAACGAGATCGTCCAGCGCAGGAATCAGATCGTCCACGGCGCCGATCGCCGCCCCAGCGGGAGCGAAAGCCGTGCGCCGCTTACTGCGGAAGAAACTCTGAGCACGATCGACTGGCTGGAGACCTTCGCGGTCGCGGCGTGGCGGGTTCTTGCGGACGCCCCGCAGGAACCCGCGGGCGCATCCTCCCGGCGACGCTCCTGACTGGAGCCCGGCCTGCCAACTCAACCCTGGGGCGATCCGGGAACCCTGGGGCGAAGTGACAGATTCAGGCTATTCGTCACCAGAGGGGGCGGAGTTCGTGTCTGGCAACCGAGGCCGTTGGACGAGACGAGATTTGATCGGCGCCCGCTCCACGCTGGGCCGAACTGGCCAGCCGTGACACCGGTGAGGCAAGGCGCTTCCACGGGAAGCGTTCCGCTATCGCCCTGGATGCCCAGGAGTGCTCTGCGGTGCCCGCTACAAGCTGCTGGTCTGGTGTCCTCGCGGCGCAGGCCACATACCGTCGACCAGCATCGGGAAGAAGAAGTCTCGCGCCAGCAGGCCGCCCGCCGTGTATCCGGACGGCAAGTCTGCCTGGCGGTTGAGGGGGCGGGATGTGGACCACTTGACATGCAGCCTCTGGGCCGGTGTGACGGCCTTATCCTCAGTTCCAGCTGTCTGCAACCCGCAGCAGGTCGGCCACGGTGCGCATGTCGTCGAGTGCGGCATATGCGGCGGTCTGTTCGGCCAGCGCGGCGGCAATGGTTAGGAGATGCCGTCCCAGGCGACGTGCGAGTCGTGTCATCCCTCGACGCCCACGGCTTCGGCTGGTTCACCGAAGCCGTGTCATCGATCGCTGGGAGCACGCCGTCAACTGGTCTGACCAGCGCCGCTGCCCGGCACGGAGTAGCTGTACTGTTTCCCGCCGCGTTCGCGGCCGGGGTCGGGGGTGCGGACGAGGGCACCGGCGGCGACCAGTCGTTTGAGCCGGTTGTTGGCGTTCGGCAGGGAGATGTCCAGGGCCTCCGCGAGATCTGCCGCGATGAAGGTGCCCAGCTTCCTGGCCTCGTCGTAGGTCTGCTGCAGGAAGTCCTCGGCGGCCAGCAGGATGTGCTCATCGCCGTCGACGGCGATGAGCTTGCGGCGTTCCAGGCAGACCTCGATGGCATCGCGGGTCTCCTCGTCCAGGCCCACGAGTTGGACGCCGCCGCTGGTGAGCGCGCCGCCGCCCAGGGAGATGTACAGCTTGCCGACCAGTTCGTCGGCGAAGCTGTTGGTCATCGCCTTGACGGAGGCGAAGTCCAGGATGATTGTCCGGTTCTCGATGGGGTCGAGGGCTCGTTCCAGCTTCTGGCGCAGTTCTGCGCCTGCCGCGCGCATGGCAAGGACTTCTGGGCCATCGTCTCGTACGGAGAGGACGACACTCCCGCAAACGTCCCTTGGGTTCATTGAACGCATTGAAACACATGTGTAGGTTCATGGGAACGTGACCCGGAGCCAGGCCCACGTGCCCTTTACCTTATCGGGAACCGGACCGCTTCGGGCGGAGGGGTTATCGACCCCGCTCGTGGTGTGCAGCAGCCCGTTGCCGCTGCGTAGGACCAGCCTAGTGCGGCCGGCGTCTCCGGCCATCTGCAGCAGATCGGGCAGGCCGTTGCCGCGGACTTCCCGCTCGCCGCTCGCCCCTGGCTGCAGAGCGCGAGTCAGCGCCTCGTGGTCCAGGTTCAGGTCCAGGTGGGTGGGATTGCGTCGCAGATGCTCTAGGACGCCGACGCCGGTGTCGCACACGGCGAACTCCAGGCGCCGTTGGAGTAGGTAGATCTGCGCCGCGGCGAAGGAGCCGGTTTCGCTTGCGCCATGGCTTGCCGCGTTGTCTATCAACTCGCCGACGACCCGGACCGTGAGGGCTCCCAACTGTTCGCCGAGGTTGGCGCGGGCGACGCTAAAGACCCGCTCGCTGGCCACCGCTCCCTCGGCTGTGCTGGTCACGGGAGTGATCTCCAGCAGGCTGTCCGAGCGGTCGGCGCGGCCCTTGGCCCGCACGGTGCGGTCCAGTTCGCACCGGCCAGGGAGCCGGTTCATCAGGTCCATGCGTTCGAGGTATGAGGTCACACGGGGGTCGCCGGGCAGGAGCAGCCGCACCCGATCTCCTCCGGCGGCGCGCGAATGCGCCAGGGCGGTGATGGCGGTCAGGTCCAGCGGGGTGACGAAGCTCAGCTCACGTGCGGCGATCACGCACTGACCGGGGAAGTCGGCCGTTGCGAGCCGTCGGGAACTCAGGAACGGCTGGCGGCCGGCGAGCCTCAGATGCACGGTCATCCAGCATGCCACCAGACGGCGGCGAAGTGTGATTCGGGCGGTCGCCCCTGCACACCCTCACCTCCGTGGCCCCACCCGTGATATGCTTTCACTGTGATCAATGAAAGCGATGATAGAGAGACTTGTGGATTCCAGTCAACAGGATGCGCAGCGCGAGTACAAGATCGTCGTCAACACCCGGCCTCGGGTCGTAACACAGGAGAGGCTGTCGTTCCGGGACGTGCTGGCTCTGGCCTTCGACCCGGTGCCGGTCGGTGAGAACTGGGAGTTCACCGTCAGCTACCGGCACGCCCACCAGCAGCCGCAGGCGGGGACGCTCCTGCCCGGGTAGACGGTCCGGATCAAGAACGGGACGGTATTCGATGCCACCGCGACTGATAAGTCGTAGCGCCGACCTGACGCGCCTGCGGGACGAGGGGTACGAGGTCGACGTGCGGGATGGACACCTGCTCGTCGGCCACGTGCCGTACGTCGGCTCGGACTGCAGCGTCCAGTACGGGACCTTGGTCTCCGAACTCACCCTCGCTGGCGAGGTGATCGCCCTGCCGAGCACGCACGTCGCGATGTTCGCCGGCGGGATCCCCTGCGACGCCGAGGGACGGCCGCTGCACCGGATCTTGCTTTCCGCGAGCGCTCAGCAGCTGGCTCCTGGCCTGAAGGTCGACTGCTCCTTCTCCAGCAAGCCGCAGACCGGCTACCGGGACTACTTCGAGAAGATGACCACCTATGTGGCGATCCTTTCGGGATACGCCCGGCGCCTGGAGCTGGAGGTGACCGCGAGGACGTTCCCGGTGATCGAGGAGTCCGACCCCGACTCGGTCTTCCTCTATACCGACACCGCCTCAAGCAGGGCGGGGCTCGGCGCGATCAACGCCAAGCTGGAGCAGGACCGCATCGCCATCGTGGGGCTGGGCGGAACCGGATCCTACCTCCTAGACCTGCTGGCCAAGACGTGCGTGCGGGAGAACCACCTGTTCGACGGGGACGCGTTCCGCCAGCACAACGCCTTCCGGGCCCCCGGCGCGACAGGGTGCGGGGACCTCGCGGGCGGCCCGAACAAGGCCGTCCACTTCGCCGAGGTCCACGGCAGGATGCGCCGCGGGATCATCGCCCACCCGGTCCGGGTCGACGAGACCAATGTCGACAAACTTTGCGAGATGGACTTCGTCTTCCTCGCCATCGACGACGGGCCGTCCCGGCGCCAGATCATCACGAGCCTGCGGGAGTTCGGGGTCCCCTACCTCGACGTCGGCCTCGGGGTGTACGAGGTCGACGGTGCTCTCGCGGGGCTGATCAGGTTGACCACCGGCCTCCCGGGAGGAGACCACGAGGCCGAGGACCGGCGCCTTCCGTACGTGGCGAGCCCGGACAACGACTACAACCGCAATATCCAGGTCGCCGATCTCAACGCTATCAATGCCGCCTTCGCGGTGATCAAGTGGAAGAAGCTGCGCGGCTTCTACGCTGACCAGGAGCACGAGCGGCACAGCGTCTACCAGATCGGCGGGAACCTGATCACCAATGAGGACACCTGGTGACCCCGGTGGCCCGGATGAGGCACCAGTTCGTCGACCACGCTCCGGAGAGCCTGGAGGCCGGGGTCTTGTACGTCTCGATCCCGTTCGCCTCGGTGCTGCACTTGTGCTGCTGCGGATGCGGCCGCGAGGTCGTGACCCCGTTGACGCCTCGCGACTGGCGCCTCGTCTTCGACGGCGAGACCGTCACGCTGGAGCCGTCGATCGGGAACTGGAGTTTCCCCTGCCGGTCGCACTACTGGATCCGCAGGAGCACGATCCGATGGGCACCGTCTTGGCTGCGGGATCGCACCAATGAGCGAAGGAGCATCACCCCACAGGCCGAAAACCCACATGCCGAAGCAGCCTTCAGCGCACCCCCGACGGCGCCGGAGCCCGGACGGCTGCGGCGGTTCCTCCGCAAGATCAGGCGGTCGTCCGGCAGGGCCGGGAGTGGCGGGCCAGCTCCCTAGCCTTCAATGGAATTCACGCCTGGCCTGCCCAATCTGGAGAAGGTCCACCTCGACGGCTGCACGGACCTGCGCGACATTCTGGACCTCGCGCGGCTTCCGCGGCTGGCCCTGATCACGCTGCCTCCATTGGAGGAGGAGATCGTGGACATCTTGGAGAAACGGTCCCAGAGCCCGCACCTGGAGATTCACTGCGACTCCTTCTACACGGTCGGCCAGGCGGTCTCCTAAGAGCTCGCTCGCGCAGCAGGGACGAGCGGGACGGCCAGGATCCCGCCGGACTGCCTGATCGACCGCATCATCACGCCCCGGCTGGTAGTGCTTTGTTAGGCGGTGTCGTAGTGCTGCCAGGGAGCTGGTTGTCGGCGGGTTGGGCACTGCCCGTTCCAGGTGGGGTGGCTTCCTCAGCGACGTAGCGCTGGATGGCCTGGATGACCAGACCGAGGTGCGCGGCGCATTCCGGCCGCCAGTTAGCGGAGATGGTCCACAACCTTGCTGCAGAGGCCAGCCGCCTGGCGCCCACGCCCTGCCGACGGCCATGATGACGCTGACCTTCCGCTTGCTGAGCCCTGCCCTTCAAGTCTTCACTGGATTCGGTGAAGTCCAAGCCCCGCACCTCAGTCGTCGTCGACGATCGTCACCCGGATCGCCACACTGTCATTGAACCTGATTCCAACCGCCCGGCAGCTGTCCCGATAGTTGTTCTCGGAGTCTCCGCTATCGATGAGAACCGGAGTTGAGTCCAGGCCGGTGATCCTCCGCCAGGCCTCCCGACCCACGACATCGTCACTCATGGACCAGCCGAGATCACACTCCTCGCACTCTCCACAGGCCCCGCACACATCCAAACGGTGCTCTTCACGCGTACGGAATAGGTACTCAAGAAAAGCGAAGGCATACACGACCGCTTGGAACGGATTGTCTTTCGGCAAGATCACCGTGTCCGGATGAGTCACGCTGAACACCGCCGTGAACCCGGAGGCGTCCCGCAGCAAGACCGCTCCGCGAGCCGCATCCAGGTCCAACGCGTACAGGTCCCCCTCAAATATCTCGTCAACGACGATCCTGTTGCCGCGAACAAAGTCGAAGAGCGCGCGGGCGACGAACTCCGGGGCAAGGGCGCCAGGCTGACCGGCCGTCCGCCATTCCTGCAGAGCCAGATCCAGTGGTTCCCACCACCGGTAGGGATGCAGCCTTGACAGGCGGGCCCGGCCGTCCTCGCCGATGCGGTCGGCGATCTCGTCCTCGGTCAACTTCGGAAACCCGAAGGGGAAGCGGGACAGTTCGGCCGCCACCCCTGTCCAGTCACCATCGTTGTCGCGGCGTTCGAGGCCTTCGAGGTACTCCCAGGGTGGCATGTCTTCCCACGTCCCCTTGGCCCAGCGGAGGGCAGTGTGCAGCACGTACTCCTCCGCCAGAGTCCGAGGGTAGGGCCGAACTCCCGCGTCGATCCGATTCGTCACGTCCTTGAAGGTATCGGCCAGCTTTTCGTACCACGCGTAGTTGCCGTGGACACGGAACCGCACCGCGTCAGAAAGCCCACCCAGCATGGCCGGCTGCTCATCCCAATCAGAGACATCCAGGTCCACGAGCTGATCAGCGGAGACCGATAGCTGTGCGGCCATGGCTGGCGTCAAAGCGCTCCCTTCCATCCAGAACTTGTTGAGTCTCCTCACGTGCTCGGCCGGTCTGACCGCCTCGGGCTCCTTCGCCTGCGGCTTAAGCTTGAACGTCCGGATAGCCCTTTCGACGGCAGCGCGGGTCTTGGCTGACACCGTCGAGAGATCATCCTCGGCCCTCCGCCATGTCGCCACCGAGATCCGCGCCGACCTGGCTGCCTCAGCCTGTGTCAGGTGGGCAGCTTCCCGGATCGCCCTCACGTCCATCTCGTCCTGCACGACCACCCTCCCCTGAGTACTTAGCATGCACTGAGCGCTCACTAAGTACTCAGTCTACCTTCCATCAATGCGGTTGGTGTACTCAGATGACCAACTCCGGCCTTGAAGCCCGGGCTTCACCTTGGCGGGCCTGCAGCACGGTTCGCAGGGTGAAGCGCCCCGGGTCGAATGGAGGCTCGATTCCCTGAGAGGATCGAGTCATGGCACGTCAGTCCCCCTATCCGCCTGAGCTGCGCAGGCGGGCGGTCCGTATGATCGCCGAGGTGCGTCCGGACTATCCCAGTGAGTGGTCGGCGATGAAGGCCGTCGCGACCAAGCTGGGTGTCAAGCACGCCGAGACGGTGCGTAGCTGGGTGCGCCAGGCCGAGGTCGACGCCGGTGCCCGGCCGGGGACCACCACCGAGGAGTCGGCGGAGCTGAAGCGCCTCAGGCGGGAGAACGCCGAGCTGCGCCGGGCGAACGAGATCCTCAAGGCCGCGGCGGGTTTCTTCGCGGCCGAGCTCGACCGGCCACACAGGTACTGATCGCGTTCATCGACGCGTTCCGCAAGGTGTTCGGGGTCGAGCCGATCTGCCGTGTCCTGTCCGAGCACGGCACCAAGATCGCCCCGTCCACCTACTACGCCGCAAAGTCGCGTCCCGCCTCGCCCCGAGCCGCAAGTGGCCGGTCCTTGCCCGGCATGAGCGGGCGTTGGAGTGGCTGCGGATCTGGGTGGACCTGGGGCGGGCGCCTCGGACGATCGACGCCTATGGGCGTGGGTTGGCCGAGTATCTCGAGGTCTGCGAGCGTGAGGGGATCGATCCGCTGGAGGCCTCACGGGCTCAGGTGGGGGTGTTCGTCAGGGAACTGACCAGCCGTCCCGGTCGGCGGGGCGCGAACGTGCTGGCCCTGGACTCGGGAGTGGGGCTGTCGAACGCGACGCTGCAGCAGCGTCTGGTGCCGGTGCGGTTGTTCTATGACTTCCTGGTCGAGGAAGGGGTGCGCGAGTCCAATCCCGTCGGCAGGGGCTCGTACTCTCCCGGCAGGAGGCGGGGCGGTGGTCGAGGGCAGGGTCGGCCGCTGGTTCCGCGCCTGGTCAAGCTGCCGTGGATTCCCAGCGAGGCCGAGTGGAAGCAGATCCTCGGCGTGTTCGGTGGGGAGGGGGCGCGCAACCGGGTGATGCTCGCATTGGCCTATGACGCGGCGTTGCGGCGGGAGGAGCTGTGCTCCCTGTGCACGGACGACCTTGACCCAGCGCACCGGATGCTGCGGATCCGGGCGGAGACGACCAAGACCCGCAGGGAGCGGATGGTTCCGTATTCGGCGGCGACGGGTGAGTTGCTGACGGAGTATCTGCGATACCGGGCGGGCCTGTCACGGGCCCGCGGGCCGTTGTTCCTGTCGGAGTCGCGGCGCAACAGGGCTGAACCGCTGAGTTTGTGGACCTGGTCGAAGGTCGTGCGGAGGATCGCGCTGGCCGCGGGAGTGCCGCGGTTCTCCACACACTCGACCCGGCACCTGTGCTTGACCGACCTGGCCCGGATGGGCTGGGAACTGCACGCGATTGCCACGTTCGCCGGGCACGCCTCCACCGACTCCACACTCCGGTATATCCACCTGTCCGGGCGGGAGTTGTCGGAGAAGCTGAACTCCTCGATGGAGCACATCCACGCCTGGCGGGTGGCCGCACTCACGGGCCACGCAGGATGAACGGCATCGAACAGCACGCGGCAACGGCTCTGCCTGGTCCCTCGTCTGCCGGAGAGATCGGCATCGTCGGCAGAAGCGGCAGGACGCAGCTGCTGCCCGAGGAGGTCGAGGCCCTGGCGGAGCTGTCGCCGCAGGCGCTGCGCCGCAATCGCTGCAAGGGCGTTCCCCGCCGGACCGCCACATGGTGGCAGGCGCTGTCGGAGATGGTCGAGCCGCTGGACGAGGCCCGGCTGGCCCTGCATCACGACGATGACGAGCTCAGCCGCCGGGCTGGCCGAACCGCGGTCGCGGTCATCCTGGCCAACTGCACCAAGCTGGAACGTCCCTGGTGGGCCTGGACGGCATGGGACTGGGCGCGTCTGGCCGGCCCCAGCCGCGAGGCGTTCCTGACAGCCCAGCCGCTGCCGACCGAGCAGTCGACCCGGCCGTTCCTGATCGCGCTCGGTTACGTGCTCACCGACTTCACCGACTTCCAGCATCTGGGCAACTTCAACCGTCTCCACCTGGCGCACCTGGTCTTCGGCCCCGGCCCGGTCACCGCAGCCAGGACCGAGGCCAGCACGGTGCTGGAACGCTGGGGTTATCGCAGCATGGTCCGATCGAACGGCCGCTACCGACTCGTCGGTGTTCTGGCCCAGGCGCTGCTGCTCAATCGCAGCCCCCACCTGCAGGACCTCACCACCGAGGCGTTCGCCGCTCTGCACGCGCACCCCGCCACCACCGGCCGCTACCCGGTCATCCTCTACTCGTTGCAGAAGATCGTGGCCGACCTCGGGCACTGCGATCCACCGGTCCGCCCCGGGTTCAATCACGCACCCGGGCTCACCGGACGTCCCCGAGCCCTGGGCGGACCTGCTGCAACGCTGGTATGACACCTCCACGCTCACCCCCAACGTCCGCAGCGGCATCCGCGTCAACATGGCCAAGGCCGGCCGGTGGGCCGCCGCCGAACAGCCTGACGCCGTCGATCCACGCGAGTGGACCCGAACCACCTGCGCCGCCTGGATCGCCGCGATCGACAAGATGGTGATCGGTGACTGGGTCCAGCGACGAGATCACCTCAACGGACGCATCGGGGCACCGATCTCCCCGCGCACCAAGTCCCACATCCTGATGGCCAGTCGCATGTTCTTCCGCGACCTGCAGGAATGGGAATGGATCGGCCGACGGTTCGACCCCGCCAGGGCCTTGGCGACACCACGGACCATCAGCTCCTTGATCAGCACCGACCCCCGCGTGATCGCCGACGAGGTGTAGGCCAAGCTGCTCTGGGCCGGGCTGAACCTGCAGCCCGCCGACTTCCCCGGCACCTACTACCCGCTGGAACTGACCCGAGCACTCACCCTGACCTGGCTGTTCTCCGGACTGCGCAGCGACGAACTGTCCCGGCTACAAGTCGGATGCGTCCGCTGGCAACACGACGGAACACCGATCCCCGGCAACTCCAAGGACATCCTCGCCGACGATGCCGTCTGTCTCCTGGACGTCCCCGTCCACAAGACCGGCACCGCGTTCACCAAGCCCGTGGACCCAATCGTCGGCCAGGCCATCGAGGCATGGCAGGCCGCCCGCCCTGCCCAGCCCCAACATCTGGACCGCAAGACCAGCGAGTACGTCGATCTGGCGTTCTCGATCCGCGCCCACCCGGTCGCCAAGAGCTACATCAACCAAACCTCATCCCAGGGCTCTGCGCCAAAGCCGGCGTCCCGACTGCCGACGTCCGCGGAAACATCACCAGCCACCGGGCCCGCTCCACGATCGCCAGCCAGCTCTACAACGCCAAGGAACCGATGACGCTGTTCGAGCTGCAGGCCTGGCTCGGGCACCGATCACCGAACACCACCCAGCACTACGCCAAGATCACCCCGAACACCCTGGCCAAGGCCTACACCGAAGCCGGATACTTCGCCCGCAACGTCCGCACCATCGAAGTCCTGCTCGACCGCGACGCCGTCTCCTCCGGAAACGCCGCTGACGGCGAGCCCTGGCAGCACTACGACCTGGGGCACGGCCTGTGCTCCTACACCTTTTTCGAGCAGTGCCCTCACCGCATGGCCTGCGCCAAGTGCGACTTCTACATCCCGAAGGACTCAACCAAGGCCCAACTCCTCGAGGCCAAGGAAAACCTGCAGCGCATGCTCGCCACCATCCCGCTCACCGACGACGAACAGGCCGCGGTCGACGACGGACAAGCAGCACTCGACACCCTCCTCGGCCGCCTCGCCGACGTTCCCACCCCAGCCGGAGCCACTCCACGCCAACTCGGCACATCCCCTGCCGCAACAATGCTCCCGATCGTTGAAATCCGACAGCACAATCAGTCTTAAATCCGGACATTTAGATTCCGCATAATCGCGTTCGTCGTGGACATTTTCTCCCGCGCCATCGTCGGCTGGGCCGCCGCGACCACCAAGCAAACCCGGCTGGTGCTGGACGCGCTCGACATGGCGCTATGGCGGCGCGACCGCGCCGGACGTCCGGTCGGGCCGGGCCTGGTCCACCACAGCGACGCAGGCTCGCAATACACCTCTTTCCGGTTCACCACCCACCTGATCGGCGCCGGGATCGACGCCTCCATCGGCACCGTCGGCGACGCGCTCGACAACGCCCTGATGGAATCGGCGATCGGCCTGTACAAGACAGAGCTCATTAAGCGCCACGGGCCGTGGAAGAACCTGACCGGCGTCGAACTGGCCACCGCCGAGTACGTGGACTGGTACAACACCACCCGACTCCACGGTGAGATCGGCCACGTCCCACCTGATGAATACGAGGCCAGCTACTTCCAGAACCACACAGAACCACAGGTCACAGCCACAACCCAGAGCGCCTCTATCGAACCCGGGGCGCTTCAGGCGATGGTGTGACCACGCTTACCCTTGCGTTCCTGGACGAGAGTCCCAACCAGACACCGTGACATTCTGCACCTTTCGGCGGTGGATGATCGGTTCTGGCAGTTGACGGCGTTCGCCGCTCCACGCCGTAGCGTTGATCGTAGGGTTCCGTGCTCATGGGGGCAGAGCAGGCAGGGGACAAGGCGATGCTGCTCCGACTGGACGGCGGGGCCGGTGGGCACGGCGCGCTCTGGTGGTCTGCGGCGTCGCGTTGGCGTTGGCGGTGTTCTGGGGTGCTGGGGCCGGGCGCGGCCTGGTGGCTGGAGAACGTTGACGAGGTCAACGTGCGGCAAGGAGGGTCTTCAGGGCAAGGACCTCGCTGCGGCGCTGGACACCATTCGGGGCCGTGCGATGGCGCTGGGCACCGGGCTGTTGGCGGCGGTGGCGATCTACTACACCGCCGCCAACGCCGCCTCTGCCCGGCGCTCGGGCTCGACGGACAGCTGAGATCACGGAAGCTGCCCAGCGGCGGACCTTCGAACTCACCCAGCAAGGTCAGCGGCAAAGCGAGGAGGCTCAGCGTCGTTCACATGAGTTGACCGAGCAGGGCCAGCGCACCGACCGGGTCACCGCTGCTGTTGCCCAACTCGGCGACACCTCTCCCGCCATCCAACTCGGAGGCGTGCACGCCTTGGCCGGCTTGGCCGACGATGCCCCCACCCGCGAATTCCGCCAAACCTGTATCGATGTGCTGTGCGCTTACCTGCGCCTTCCCTACGATCCCGACCCCGGCGATCTCCAAGAAGTGCCGGAGTCCCCTGAGCAGGCCGAGGCCCGCAAGACCTACCGGGCTCTACGCGAAGTCCGGCACACAGTGATCCGTATTATCGGCAGTCACCCACGCGAGGACGCCGCAGTCTCCTGGAAGGGCCACGGCTTCGACTTCACCGACACGGTCTTTGACGGCGGGGATTCCAGCCATGCCCACTTCACCGGAGGCACGGTCCGCTTCAGAGGTGCCAGGTTTACAGCGGGTATGGTCAGCTTTGCGGACGCCCGGTTCGAGGGCAGCGAGGTCAACTTTACAAATGCCCGATTCGAGGGCGGCGGAGTCGATTTCGCGGACGCGCATTTCGAGGGCTGCAAGGTCTACTTTGCACACACCCATTTCGTTGGCAGCAAGGTCAAGTTCAGGCACACCCGGTTTGTGGGCAGCAAGGTCTACTTCTGGTACGCCCGGTTCGAGAGCGGAAAAATCTACTTCAAGGAGACCAGGTTCGTGGGCGGCAGGGTCGACTTCACCGACGCCTCGTTCGATGGCAGCGTGGTCTACTTCGACGATGCGCGAGGAAGACGTCCGGACGGCCTTCCGGATGAAGTGGCATTGAGTGCCTATTGGGAGTAGGTACCGGTTCTACCAAGCGTCGTCGTGACCTGCTGGTTCTGGCGAGGCGTGCGGATCTACAAGGTGGCTCCGCCTTGGAGGACGGTGTCCCCACCCAATTTGCGGGATCGACTCCAGGCTCGAGGTGAGCCTGCGTGCCAGCGGGCGGAGCTCAGCCACGATCGTGCCCGGTGAAGGTGATAGCAGAAGTGGAGGACACGTGATCCGTCACGACGTGAAGATTTTGCGCAGGTCAGAAGCATGGTGTCGTGAAGCACCAGCCGGGGGCACTGGACTCGGGCAGTCGGCGCACCCACCCCGGTGACGCCGTTCGCCGAGTGCTCGACTATGAACTCCTCTGACACGACATTCCTGGTCTCGTCCATCACGCATGCCACGTGTTCGGCGGCGTCCCAATCGAACCCGATAAAGAATAACGACTCTCAGGCGACCACTCCAGGCCGTCAATCCGCTCCCCGCCGAGTCTCTCCACCAGGCACCGGCTGTGACTGGAGCCAGCCATGGCGCCCTTGTGATCATTCCGCTGGACGGGATCGTGCGCCCCTAGTACCGGAGCGAGGCGTGAACGTGTCACTGAAACCCGGAGCACAGAATTTGTTCAGCTCCGACGGCTTAGTTGCTTAGCTACTCCGGTGGTGTTGTATCGGAACCGCGCCATCTCAGTGGTCACGCCAAAGGTGTCGGCGATCTGAGTGACGTTCATGCCGCGGGAGACGGCGGTCATCAGAAGTGGTCGCGGGAGAAGGAGCGTGCCGCCCATAGCGGTGGCCTGCTCCTCCTGCTCGGGCATACAGGTGCGAAAGGGGATACCGCTCACCTCGCGAACCTCGGTGAGGTCGTGGCGGAGCAGTATGTGGGCAACCTCGTGGGCAACGTCACTAGCGAGCCGACCCGAGGTGCGCAGCGGATTGGTGACGATGTAGTTAACGCCTTTCACGTGGAAGGTTGCTGCCGAGAAGGCGTACGCCTGCATTCGCTCCAGTTCCTCGAGCATCTCTATGGCGACGAGTTGCTCGCCACTTATCACGGTGATGCTCAAGTGTTCCGCGAGGTCAAAAATACTGATGGGAGCGTTGGGTGAGAGGCCCATTTCGTTGCGGAGGCGGACGGCTTCGCGTTCGGCGTTCGCCTTGAAGCCACGCGGAAGTGTCACAATTCCCCGATCTCGATCTTACGGATGAGTTCACCGTGCATGTCGTTCAGGATTGTCGCCAGCCGCTCGGGCACCCCCGGACGCAGCACCGAACTGGCGCGTAGATGGCAGGCCACGGGGGGCTGGCGCGGGGGGACGTCGCGAGCAAGCGCCTCGTACATGCCGCGCAACATCGTGCTGATCTTCTCGGACGCCTCTGGGGCGAGCCTGGGGTCGGTTCGCAGGTGACTGATCGCCTGGTCAAGCGGCGAGGTGGTCCGCTCGGTGATCGGGTTGAAGAACCGCGCGGGCGAAACGCCGAGCCAGGTGCACAGTCGAGTAAAGGTGGCCAGGTCAGGCTGAGAGCCTCCCTCCACCCGGGACCAAGTGCTGAAACTCACCCCAGCCTCAGCGGCCGCCTTGCGGATTGACAGGGCGCCCCTGCGCTCCTTCAGCATTCTGCCGAGTTCGTCGATGGCCAGCCGCTCGGCCTCGACCGGAAGTTCCTCCTGGCGGAAGTTGGGATCGGGTGGCGAGGTCATGGCCGCCATCCTACGTCGTCGCAATGCAACTTTCGTGCAACAGCTACCATCTGCAACAGTGGCCTCAAGTACACAGTGACGCTTTGCTGCAACGCACGTCGCTCGCGTCGGTTCAACAGCGTGAGCCCCTACGTCAGCAGTTGGCGCCGAAGGCACGACCACAAGGGCAAAGACGACCCTGTACAGGAGGAGGACACATGGGGTATGCCGACGACGTTCTCGACGACGTCCGTAGACAGATCGACGCCTCACCCGAGCCGCTAGCTGAAGTCCGGAACCGCCTGAGGATGGTCCGCTCCAGGGCTATCGCTTTCACGGGTGCTCTCCGGACCTACGCCAGCGGCTCATTGCCGCAGCGCACCTTCATTCACCCGATCGGCGATGGTGATGGTGGTGTGGTGCTGGACCGCCGGGTCTACCCGAAACTCGGCCCTGAGGGCGGAGGCGAGACACCGAAGGAGATCACCACGGAGTTGTGCGGCCTCCTTGGCCCTGCCATCCGCGAGGTGTACCCCAGAGCCCGCTGCGGCACCTCCAAACGTGGCCCCAAGATCTTTTTCAACAAGGCGGTGGATGGCCAAGACCCGACTGTGGACCTGGTCGTTGCGCTTACCCGCCGGGACGGCGAGGGTCTGTGGATCCCTAACCTCCACCACGACACCTGGGAAGCATCGCATCCCGAACGCCACGTGGAGCTCTTCACGTCCGGCAGCCAGTCCCTGCGCCGGACCCGCCGACGCGTCATTCGCCTGCTCAAGGCCTGGAACAAGCAGTACAGCGAACCCGCATTCTCCTCGCACAACCTCAGCGTTTGGGCCTGGGAGTTCGTCGGGCCGGGCTTTGGGGTGGCGAACGCGCTGAGCATCGTGCTGTCCAAGGCAGCAGTCCGGCTCGAATCAGGACGGGCGACCAAGGATCCAGCAGGAGTGTCGAAGAACGTGCAGCCGCTCATCCCGCGTTCTACTGCCGCTCGGCGGCTACGCACAGCCTCCGCGGCAATCGTCGAGGGCTTGGAGCATGACGACGACCGGCAGGCGGTGTTGTCCGCCCTGTCTCGCATGTTCTTCAAATACCTCGATGACCCAGCACTCAGCGGCCTGGCAGAGAAGGTCGCGCCTCTGCGGCAGAACCAGCCGGTGACCACCACCATGCTTGGACTCGTTGGTCCGGCCACGTTGGTCCGCCCTACACGCGCCTACGGCTCCCAGGAACAGGGCGCGTGAGGAGGAGAGGCCGTCACTGGAGGCCGGCCTGGTATGTCAGGTCGGCCTCGCGCATCCTCTTTCAACGTGGACTCACCACGTGCGGTCTCCCAGTTCGAGAGGTCCGTCCGCCTCGACTACACCGTGGCGGTTATGCCCTGAGCTTCGTTTTGAACGTGGAGGACATCCCGAAGCAGCACATCGTGATCGCGTTTGGGCGCGCGCTACCCGAAGTGCCCTTCGTCTACACCGATGGACCAACGGGATCACCCCACCGTTACGCCGACGGCGCGCTCTGTATGTGGTACCCGTACGACCCGTCCGACCAGCGATGGATCCGCCACGACGGACCTGTCGCGCTTCTGGGACAGATTGTGGCCCACCTGTTGCGCGAAGAGTGGTGGCGGCAGACGGGTGAGTGGCCCGGCGCCGAAGCGCCTCACCGCGCTGAACAGATTCGGGTGAGTGGCCCTTAGTACGATCATCGGTCACGATGCTCTACATGGTGGGCACGGCAGCGCAGACGGGGTGGACATGGGCCCAAACGGCAGCCCTTCTAGCCGCATCCATCGCGATCGTCGGAGCCATGATTGTCGCCATATTCGGCTATGGCCTCAATCAACGGGTCGTCCGCCGCGAACGGCTGGTCAAAACATTCGCCGAGGCACTGTCCGCTGTCGAGGACTATGCCGAACTGCCGTATCGAATCCGACGCCGCTCTGGGAACGCGGAGGCTCGCCTCCAACTCACCGAGGACATCAGCAAGATCCAGTCACGGATCGCCTTCTATCAAGCATGGATGCGCATCGAGGAGCCCCGGGTCGCTGTCGCCTATGACCGGTTGGTGAGGTCTGCAAAACGCCAGGCCGGTGCGCAGATGAGGGAGGCATGGAACATGCGTGTCCGGGCCAAGGATCGCCAGATGAATCTTCGAGTGGCCTACCCAAGGGACCAGATCGATGCGGAGATCGCTAGATGCATCGTAGTCATGCGCTCGGTGATGGGACACAACACCGAACATGAGGTGTGACGCCGGACCGAGCCTTCGCTCATGAGCGAGGACTTCCGGATCGTCACGAGACAAGAAGAAAGCTAGACCCGCTGGTCCACTTGTGTGGGGCGGGTCCGCGTCTCAAACATAACACATCCGTCGTGGTCATCCAGCGGGCCTTGGCTCAAGCACGGCTGTCGCCTGCCAGAACATCTGGGGTAGCCGCCTCATCGAGCGACGCGGCCGACTCCGGGTGCCGATGGATCTGGAGCCAGCCGTCGGTTGCCACCGAGGAAGACGATCCCTATGTGCGGCCCCTATGTGCGGCTGCCGATCAACCCCAACGAGCCCATGGCCCCCTGACTCGCGATCATCTAGACGCCCCCCGGCTACCAGGCTCTGCTATCCCCGCCGTAATGCCTGGCCAACAGGCCGGCGGCGTCCGTGCGCGTCCCCGCGTCCCCGCGTCCCCGGATGTACCTGCGGGTCCTCGGCCAGCGGCGCCGGCGCATCATACACCGCCTTTGCGAGGGCGATCATTGCGGTGGCGAGCCGGTCGACATCACCGGTGGTGCCGTCCCCGATGCCGGCTTCTCCTCGGCGGTGGGCGCGTTGGCGTGGAGTGCCGCGATGGCGGCCTGGGTCTGGAACTCGCCGAGCCGGTCGCGGGCCAGGGCCGCTTGCAGGATCTGCACGCCCTCGGCGATCGAGGCGGTGTCCCATCGGGTGCGGTCCTGCTCGGCCAGCGGGACGAGGCTGCCGTCGGGGGCGGTCCGGGCGGCGCGGCGGGCGTGGTGGAGCAGCATGAGCGCCAGCAGCCCCGCCACCTCGGGGTGGTCGATCGCGGCCGCGAGCTGCCGGGTGAGCCGGATGGCCTCGGCGGCCAGGTCGACATCGCCGGAGTAGCCCTCGTTGAACACCAGGTAGAGGACGCGCAGCACGGTGGCGACGTCGCCGGGCCGGTCGAACCGCACGCCGGAGACGGTGCGCTTGGCACGGCTGATGCGCTGCGCCATGGTCGCCTCGGGCACCAGGTAGGCCTGGGCGATCTGGCGGGTGGTCAGCCCGCCGACGGCGCGCAGCGTGAGCGCGACCGCGGACGACGGCGTCAGCGACGGGTGGGCGCACAGGAAGTAGAGCTGGAGCGTGTCGTCCACCGCGGGCGCGGGCCCCGGGGCCGGCTCCTCCTCGAGGAGGTCCTCACGCCGGCGGCGGGCGGTGTCCGCCCGGGTCGCGTCGAGGAATTTGCGCCAGGCCACGGTGACCAGCCAGCCCTTGGGGTCCCGCGGCGGGTCGTCCGGTCGGACGTGGACTGCCTCGTCGACGCTTCTTGACGTCCTTGGTCATGGGCTCCACAATGTGAGTGATTCAAAATGATTCAAGCTGACCTGAAGCGACCCAACGGAGGCTGGTGTTGATCCGAGATGATCAAGGGAGGTTGCTCGGCAACAGACAGCGGCTTGCGGCGGAGTTGCGGCGGCTACGCGACCTGGCGGGCATGTCCGGACGCGAGCTGGCGGATCGAATAGGCATCAGCCAGTCGAAGGTGTCCCGGATCGAAACGGGCAGGACGATCCCCACCGTGCCCGAGGTGTCCGCCTGGGCTTCGGAGGTCAAGGCCTCAGCCGATACGGCTTCGCTGTTGCAGGCGCTGACTGAGGCGGCCTTCACCGAGGTACACCGTTGGGACCCGCTCGTGCAGGGCCATCGGAATGTGCAGGGTGACGTCCAGCAGGTAGAAGCTCGGGCGCACACCATCTCCGTCTTTGAGCCGTCGGTGGTGCCGGGACTGCTGCAGACCGCGAATTATGCCCGGCGGGCCATTGAGCTGTTTCAGCCGATGTACGCCGAAGCGGATCTGCCCGCAGTGGTGGCGGGTCGGCTGGACAGGCAGCTCGCGCTGTTCGACTTGGAGCGAAAGTTCCAGTTCTTGATCACTGAGGCGGCGCTGCGATGGCGGTTGGGGCCGCCGGGGCTGCTGCTGGCCCAGCTTGATCGGATCGTTTCGCTGACCACGTTGGAGAACATCTCGATGGGCCTGATCACGCATGCGGCGCCAGCGGTGACCTATGTGCCGCACGGTTTCGTCTTGTTCGACCTGCAAGACGATATGAGTGATGCCGGTAAAGGCATTGCAGGGGAAGCCGTGGTGATGGTGGAGACCGTCCACGCCAACCTGACCGTCAGTGATCCTGAGAGCCTCGCCTTGTACCGACGTCAGTGGTCGCTGCTGGAGAGGACCGCGATCGTCGGTGAGGATGCGCGTGACTTCCTGTCCGGGCTGCGTGCCGAACTCCGGACGGTCGAGTCATGGTGATGGCCCTGTCGGGGTGGTGGCCCGGCCGCCCGCCGGCCGCCAGGCCACCCCCTCGCACCCTCGGGCTGGGTCAGCTGAGCATGGACCGCAGGAGGTCTCGGGTGCCCTGGGCCAACATCATTCCCAGCCACGATGCCAGCCTGCGCAGCCGGAGAGCCGGGCCGTTGCGAACGCGCCGCCGGAAGTCAGCGTACTCGCGGCGGCTGAAGACCAGCCCTGGCTGGTACGGATTCTTGGAATCGCGGATCACGACGGCGCCGGCCACGCGCTCGACGATGATGCATCCGTTCACGTTGCACTGGTACTCGAACTCCGGCATCTCCACGTTCGTGGTCGCCTTCTCCGACATCTTGCTTCGCCCCTTCCTGGGCTTGGATTTTGCTGCCTGGTATCAGCATCGAGGGGCGACATGTCAGAGCCATGGTCGTCGGCATGGCAGGCGATTGCAGGTTTCGATGAAAGCCGTTCAGTAATTCTCCATGTTATGAGCATTGGGAGGTGCATCTGTGCGTTACCGAATCCTTGGGAAGGTCACCGTGCGCACTGACCACGCCGACATCCCGCTGACTCCCCAGCGCCAGTTGCTGCTGGCCATCCTGATCATGGCTGCGGGACGACCGGTGAATAACGACACGCTGGTGGGCTTTATCTGGGAAGACCGAGAGATTGACGACCCCATCGGGGCGCTGCGCACGAATATCGCGCACCTACGAACACGCCTTGGTTCCGGGGCGGACGGCCGCAAGCTGATACCGCATGAAGCAGCTGGCTACCGTCTGCTGGTAGACCCGCACGACGTGGACGTCCACCGGTTTCGCCACAAGCTCGCGCAAGCGCGAAGCGAACACGGACCCGAGGCCCTGCGGTTGACGCAGGAAGCGCTCCGTGAATGGGGGCCCGAAAGCACTGGGCTGAATGGGGGCCATCCGCTGAGCGGGCTGACCGAGTCGTGGGCTAACAGCCACCGGGCTCGCCTGCAGAGTGAATACCGTGACGCGCGGTTGTTCTGCCTCAACCAGGCGTGGAACAGCGGTGCCTACGATGAGGTGGCCGCAGAGTGCGACGAACTCGCCAACGACGCTGAGGCGTTCCAGGACGAGCAGTTCGTCGGGCTGTGGATGTGCGCCGCCTACCGCACGCGAGGTCGTAATCGCGCCCTCGATATCTACAGCGCGGCGGAGGATGCCATGACCCGGATGCAGGGTTTGGAGATCAGCCGTGACCTTTCGTATCTGGCCGCGCGAATCCGCAAACAGGACCGGGAACTTGGCCCCTGCTCCACCCCGGCCCTGCTGTCCCCGGCTGCACAACCCCTCTCCCAGGGCCGCTCCAACACCTCCACCCTCGCCCAGGCCGCCCATGCGAAACAGGAGACCCCCATGAGCGAACGCGAATCGAAATTCACCTTCAACAATCATCCAGGCGCGAACGTCGGAGCCCAGGGTGAAATCCATGGCGCCGTCACCGTTCACGTGGGCGAACAAGCCCAGCAGACCGAGTCTGAAGAGTCACCACAGGACACGGGCGAGTTGTCATCGTGAGCCCGCAGCAGCGTCCCTCGGCGGACAACAACCACAGCTACACCGCGGAATCCGACTCCACCGTCGGGGTGCAAGGGATCGTTCACGGTGACGTGCACATGTACGAGGTGGGCCCGGATGATCCCCCGGAGAGAAAGCTCACGGTGGCCAAGCGGTTCCTAGACGTGATGATCCCGCGTCGAGCCGAAGACATCCTTGAGGGCCTAGCCGGCCTCCCGTATGAAACCAACCAGGTCGCCTATTACTGGATGTTGGCCATCCTCAGCGGCCGGACACTGGGCCGTCTGGACCCGCATGACCGAGACAACCTGCAGAAGGCATGGAAACTGGCCACCCAGGGCACCAGGGATCGCTGGTCCTGGGCCGCCGAGGTCGTCAAGGACCTGTGCGGGTGCCTGGCGTCTGTGCACTGGGAGGATGGGACACAGACCTCTGAGTTGAGCCGGGCGCTGGAGGCGCGCCAGCGACTGCCGGAACAACAGCAGGATGAGATCCGGCGGCACCTCGACGCGCTGGTCACCGGTGGTTTTCGCCAGCAGTTCGAACTCGACCACGCCGAGCAAATCCGCAGGCGCCGACTGAACAACGGGCGCGAGGACCGAGTGCCGAAGTTCTTCGAACCCGTCCCCCACCCACCGCTGGACAGCACACCGCCAGCCCCGACGCTGACCTCCCTTCACGGCATTACCAGCGCCATCGCGCTCAGCCTCGGAGCTGTCGGTTCCTTCCTGTCGTTGCGCCTGATCCTCGGGCACAGCCCCGTCCTGGGACTTGCCATAACCGCACTAGCGCTGACCGGAGCCACGGTCATGGTGCGCCAAGCCCCAGCGCGGTTTCCCGACCGCTTCTTCCCCTGGCCTGCACCGACGCGGCAGGCGCGCCGGAGGATGGATCGAGCTGTCAACCGTGTGTTCGAACAGGTGCGCAGAAGTAACAGTAAGAAGGGGGAGAGCACGAAGGGATGGTCCGCTGCCACCAGGCGGCTCCGGGCCGACCTCAGCAGGGAGTACGCCTGCATATACAGCGATGCAGATTTCCCAGCGAACCGCATCGAGTACCTGCTCAAACCGCGGGCGCAGGAAGCCTGGCGTCAGTGGCGGTCCGGCGACCTTCCCCGTAACCACAACC
The DNA here is from genome assembly GCA_050942275.1 of Spirillospora sp. CA-255316. GTDB lineage: Bacteria > Actinomycetota > Actinomycetes > Streptosporangiales > Streptosporangiaceae > Spirillospora. The sequence continues at coordinate 151,575 of CP192047.1, forward strand.
CCGCTGCCGGTAAGTTCGGCTGGGGAGCGACAGCGTTCACCGTGGCGGCTCTCATCACCTTGGCCGCAACGATCGTGGCTGATCCCAGGCATGCCGTGGCACCGCTGGCGTTGATGATGGTGGCGGCCCTGCTACTCCCGGCGGGCGGGGGAGATATTTTCCTCGTTCGGCTGTTTCACCGGCCGACTGAGAAGAAAGCTGCCGCCGACCGGCAGCGCACCGAGGACGATCTCTATCGCAAGCGAACCGAGGAGTTGCGAGACCGGCCAGATGATCCAGAAATGGCGCACTGGCTGGACGACGACAGGAATTTCACCCGGAGCCTGGTCATGAAGAAGTGCGATGTGAAAGGCGAGGACGTCATCGCTGATGCCTTGCTCACGGTCCCTGCACCCGGCTGCCGCAAAGCGCGGGTTCCGAACGGTCCTTGGCGCTACACAAAGTACAACATCTGGGTCTATCTGCTGACCGGCGCTGGCGTCCGCCTGGTCAAGGTGACACTGGACTTCGCCACCGGAAAGCTCAGCAACCAGGAGCGCACCGCTTTCCGCTACGACGCCATCGCCTCGGCCAGCATCATCGAGAGGGGCATCTGCCTAGACGACCAGGGAGGACAGGAACCCATCTCCCCGCCGGACCAGCCCCGATATGAAAAGAAGAAGACACCCAAAGCCGATGAGCAAGACCAACGCGATCAAGAGCGCAGGCACAGGAACGGAAACACACCCGATGACGATCTCGACGCCGATGCGACGCTAGCATTGGAGGTCACCTTGATCAGCGGCCACTCGTTCGTGGCAGAAGTGGACGCACTACTTTCAGTAACCAATGGCAATCGTCAAGGGGAGGACCCGGCCCTGCTGCGTCAGATTGTCCTGGACGACACTGGTCTGGGTAGCGCGCTACAAGTGCTCGAGCTGGCAGCCGCTGAAGGTGGGGAATGGGTGGAGCAGACCCAGAAGCGCGCAGAGCCCATCTTCGTGGATTGAGCGCCGGGCCATGGCCCATCGCGAGCGGCCGTCGGCCACGTCTGGCCGCGGGCCTTGTCCGGACATCGCCCGTGCACACTCATCCGAGGCGAGATGGTCTCGCTGGTCATCTGCACCGCCCCGGGCACGACCTATGCAGGTGTGCACCTTGGAGGTCCAGACGCAGACCTGACGGTCGGGGGCAGTGTTGGGTTTCACATCGGTCAGCGGGAGTGGCGCTTCGAACGCCGAGATGAGGTTCCGCGGAAGCCAGCCTGCGCATCTGCGGCCAGTCGGTCGGCTCTGTCAATCCCCTAATGACTTCCGAACGGCCCGGTTCCGGTCGCGGATGTCTACTTGAAACATGGGACTGGTGAGCCCTGTCCACAGGCTGGCGGAGTGCTCGGGACCGGGCCGTTCCTGCTCGGTGGGTGGCGGTCGGCGGGCACCAGAACGCCCGTCAATCCCCTGGACCTGGAGTCCCTATTTGAGGCCGTGCGGCTGGCGTCTCCCGGCCGCCACCCGCGAGCCCGCACCTGGCTGACGTCTGGGAAAGGATCGGAGCGCTTGCTCCTGTTGGCGCAGGCTGCACGCGGTCCGGGGCGGCCCGTCGTGCAAGATCGTGGGCTGAGTCAGCCGTAGGGAACATCGCTCGATCAACTGGGGCCTGTGAGCCCTGATGAAGAGCGCGGGCCCTGCGGTCGGCTGGGGCCACGAACTGCCGATCGGATGTCGAGCCATCGAGCTCCCTCATTAGGGCGCAGCGTGTCCCTGCACGGCTCTGCACTGCACCAACCCCCGAAGGAGGAGACCCGTTGAAGGTGACCTGCGGGATCGACTGGAGCGAGAGACATCACGACGTCGCCCTGGTCGACGCCGACGGCACGTTGGTGGCGCGTCGGCGCATCACCGACGATGTCGCCGGCTGGAAGATGCTGCTGGAGCTGTTCGCCGAGCACGGCGACGCCCCCGACCAGCAGATCCCGGTCGCGATCGAGACGACCCGCGGGCTGCTGGTCGCCTGCCTGCGCGCCACCGGCCGCACGGTCTACGCGATCAACCCACTGTCGGTCGCGCGTTACCGCGAACGGCACACCGTCGCGCGGGCCAAGTCCGACCACGCGGACGCGATGACGCTGGCGAACATCCTGCGCGTCGACGCCGCGCACCACCGGCCCCTGCCCGCCGATTCCGAGCTGGTCCAGGCAATCGCGGTGCTGGCCCGCGCGCAGCAGGATGCGGTCTGGAACCGCCAGGATCCAGCCAACCAACTGCGTTCGCTGCTGCGCGAGTACTTCCCGGCGGCGCTGACGGCCTTCCAGGTCAAGGGCATCGGCCTGACCAGCCGCGAGGCCCGTGCCGTCCTCGCCACGGCGGCCACCCCCACGCAGGCGGCCAGGCTCACCAAGACCCAGCTGCGGGCCGCGCTGCGACGCTCCGGCCGCCAGCGCAACCTTGACGCCTGGACCGACCGGCTCCACGCCCTGTTCCGCGAGGAAGCCCTGCGGCAGCTCCCGCTGGTCGAAGCCGCGTTCGGCGCCCAGACCCGCGCGTTGCTCCTGCAACTGGACGCGGCCTGCCACGCCGCCGACGACCTCGCCGACGCCACCGGCCAGGCCTTCCACCAGCACCCCGACGCCGCCATCATCACCAGCTTCCCCGGGCTGGCCGACCTGACCGGCGCCCGGGTCCTGGCCGAGATCGGCGACGACCGCGACCGGTTCGCCGACGCCCGCGCCCTCAAGGCCAACGCCGGAGCGGCACCGATCACCCGCGCCTCCGGCCGATCCGTCGTGGTCCACCACCGCAAGGTCAAGAACCAACGGCTGGCCGCCGCCGGCTACGTCTGGGCGTTTGCCTCCCTCAAAGCCGCCGGCCCCAGAGCCCACTACGACCACCGGCGCCAGGCCGGCGACCGGCACTCCAGCGCCCTGCGCAACACCTTCAACCGCATGCTCGGCTGCCTGTTCCACTGCATCCAGACTGGCCACCACTACGACGAGACAACCGCCTTCGGAGCCCGCCTCGCCACCCTCAACACCGTCGCCGCTTGACACTTACGAAGACCGGATGTCTCAAAGCGTAGAGACGTTGTTATGCCACTTCGGCCCTGATCTGGGCCGTTGATGCTCTCCGCGCTTCTGCCACCCGACGCTCGAACGTGATCGGGGCGAGCCCGTCGTTGACGCTGTGTCTCCTGGTGTTGTAGAAGTCGGCGATCCAGGTCGCGATCTTGATGCGTGCTTCGGCGCGGGTGGTGAAGTTCTGGCAGTGGACGAACTCGACCTTCAGGGTGGAGTTGAACGACTCGGCGGCGGCGTTGTCGAGGGCGCAGCCGACCTGGCCCATCAACTGCACCACGCCCAGGGCGCGGCAGGTCGCCGCGGTGCGGGCCGCGGTGTACCTCGACCCTCGATCGCTGTAAAAGATCACCCGTTGACGTCACCGCCGCGAGTGGCGGCGGCCATCTGCAACGATGCGACCACCAGGGCCGCGTCGTGGTGCTCGCTCGGGGCGTGGCCGAGCATCCGCCGTGAGAACAGGTCCTCCACCGTCGCCGGTACGCCCAGCAGTTCGGTCGCCTCGCGAGGCGGCACCACCTCACCTTTAACGGCTGCAGAGTCTCCCACAAGGCCCGCGTCTTGCCCGCCGACGACCCGGCCACCAGCACCGCCATCGCGCTGTGCCCGTTCATGGCCTGGGTGACCACCTCGGCCAGCCGATCATCGTGCGCCCGCCGCACATACGGTGGCAGCGGCGGCAGCGCGCCCGTCCAGGCACCCGGCGGAACGTGGCCCCCGCACGAGAGCTGCAGCTGTGTGGTCGCGGTGAAAATGGCCTTCTGCCAGCCGGGTGCCCTCGACGGCCGGTCCACGACCTGACCGCAGCCTGCATCTAGTGCATCCCCGGGCCTTGGCCATCGCGCTTCGTTCGTCGTGGCCAACAAAGGCCACTTCGGAGCGGACGAGCTGCTGGTCCCCACCCGGGCCGCAGCAGGCCGGCGTCGCAGAAACGGACCAACAGCTGCCACGCTAAGCTCCGCACACCCGGCAAGCAGACGATCATCCAGCTGAAGAACTGGTGGCTGTAAGCAAGCTCCGCTGCAGCCCGGCAGAGTCGGCCACCGTTGATCTGCAGAACCATCAATCCGCCCGAGGCAAAGGCCTAAGGCCGAGCCAAGAGAACTAGCCGCTCCGGACGGCAACGGTTCCCCAAGCAGGCGTAAACACGTATCATCGACATGATCGAGGACGTCCTCACAGAGGGCGGTGGGGACGACGCCTGCATGGTGTGCAAAATCTAACCTGACCAACCTGGCGGATTCGAAGGACAGCTCATGCCCACCCAGGCCAGAGAGATTTTTGAGGCGCAGAGCAAGAGCCTCCGTGAACTACTTTCGGACAATGGCCTTGGCCTGTATCTTCCGCCGTATCAGCGGCCATATGGCTGGGGTAAAGACAAGGTTGAGAAGCTGCTCGACGACACCCTTCACGGTCTCAAGAATCTCGGCGAGGCTCCCGATAGCTTCACCTTCCTAGGCACCGTAATCACCATTCACGACGTCAACCACGTTACGGTGCAGCCGATTGTGAAGCCTGAAGTGCCCTCCAAGGTGCTCACCGTGATCGACGGGCAGCAGCGTCTGTCGAGCCTGCTCCTTTTGCTCGTGAGTCTTCACAATCTGATCCGCCAGCACTCATGGAAAGTCTTCAAAGGCCAGACACCCGAATCCTCGGACACTGCACGTCTCTCGCTCTACTCAGAAACCGTCAGCATCCTGCAGACCCTCAGCACAGCTTTCTATGAGCGAAAAAATTTTGGCGGCGCTCCGATTTACCCCCGCTTGATCCGTGCCTTCGCCGATCAGTGGTCCAAAGATGAGGAGAACAAAAAGTATGAGTCTCCCATTGCGAATCTTATCTACACCTACTCGGTCAACGCAGACGCTGAGCCTCCCATCGTGAAGCCGACCGACTTTAGGCCGAAGCCGCGTTCCGATGCGGGTGAGGGGGAGGGCGATCTAATCAAACGGTTCAATGAAATCCGCACCGCGCTGACCAAGCTCGCTCATTGTAAAACGATTGAGGAGCTTGAGGGTTTGCCACCGCTCTCGATCTTGGACGAAAATATCGAGTTTCAGCGTGCGCTGTTTAATCATGAACTCGACCCCAAGTTGTGCACTTGGCTTCGCGGCCTGGAGGATGAGCCCGAGGCTGTCTTGATGCGGCTCGTAGTGTTCGCCGCGTACGCCCTGAACCGCATTGCGCTGACTGTGGTGCAGGGCAAGGACGAGGATTATGCATTTACGATTTTTGAGTCGCTGAACACGACCGGTGAGCCCTTGACTGCCTTCGAAACCTTCTTGCCGCGTGTGGTGATGGCGGAAAAAGTTCAGGACTACCGAGGTTCTGCCGCGCACGAGCACATGAAGGCTGTCCAGAGCTACCTCGACCGATTCGCCGTGGGAGACAAGCTCCAGAATGCAACTCGTGAGCTGTTGGTGACGTTTGCCCTCGCGGAGACGGCCAAGAAGCTCTCGAAGCGGCTGCCTGACCAGCGCGTCTACATGAAGGACACCTTTGACACCCATAAGGACTCCAACAGTGGTCGCACTGCTTACTTGCGTCATCTCAACGACACGGCGACCTTTATTGGCGCAACGTGGGAGCCAGCGAAAGACGTCCAGCGTCAACTTGCCGGACTCCCCGCCTCCGCGATGACGGACACGGTTAAACTCTGCCTTGGGTTTCTAACAGACCTCAATCACACGATTGCCATTGCACCCTTGCTGCGGTTCTACTCCGAGGCTGTTCATGCTGAAGAGGGCGAGGATCGGGACAAACGAGTCGCGGAGTTTGAAATCGCTATCAAGGCGATCACCGCCTTCACAGTCTTCTGGCGAGCAACCCGACGTGGCACCGGGAACATCGACAGCCAGTATCGAGCTATTATGGCGGGTGACTCGCTGACTGGCATGGGGCCCCTCGCGCGTTGGCCAATCCCGAGCTCAAGCATACCCGATCCAGCGGTGGACGCCGAAGCCCTGAAGAAGGAGCTCGCGGAGCGCTTGTCCAATACGGACAAGAAGTACGGCGGTATCCCGAATCTTGCTTCGTTTTTGGCAGCCGCAACAGCATTGCCTCTCTACACTATCAGCCGGCCGCTGACACGCTTTCTTCTGCTGGCGGCCTACCATGACACCATTGAGGACCCCGAGAATCCCGGCCTTATAAAGCAGGGAAAGGCGGGCGTGGCTTCGTGCTTCACATCAGACGGCTGGTCCGATGAAACCCACTTTACGATTGAACACATCGCTCCGCAACAAAAGACTGGTGGATGGGATCAGGGCTTTTACCGTGAGAAGGAGACTGTACACAAAATCGGCAACTTGGTCCTTGCGCCGGGAGCAGCCAACACATCACTGAGTTCGCGACCGTGGATTGAGAAGAAGGTGCTGTACGCGGCACTTGGTGCTACGACCACCGAGGAGGCCAAGGTCATCCTCAGCGGTTCTGACTTGGTGTTCGCGCAGTCGACCGAGGAACTGGCCCAGATGTCTCGTTACCTGCCGCACCTACGCGCGCTCGGACAGCGCGATGCGGAATTGGATCCGGCTTTTATGGATCAGCGAGCGGCTGTTCTCCTTCGGCTCGCTTACGCACGCCTGAAGGGCTGGCTAGGCATCGCGTGGTCGGAATCGACGACCGATGCAGTGGTCAGCCATGTCGATGACGAGATTGAATCCGACGGAGATGACGACTCTGCAGAGAGCATCGGGCCTTCCCCCTTGCACGTGGACACCATGGAGCCTGGATCTTGAGTCCAGGTAAGAGACGTCACCGATGGCGCTGAAGCGCTAGCCAGAGGACTTCAAGGTCGATGCGGTCGCGTTGGGGCTGTCGATCCGTCCAAGATCTACTGGCAGGTTGCTGAGGATCTAAGGATCAACCGGCCGAAGCTGCGCGAGTGGGTGCTCGACATCGAGGCCAAGGGCACCGCCCCGGCCAAGTTCGCGCCAGGCGGTTCGGTGGTCACGGTCGGAGCCGGGCATAGGCTCACCTGACGTGTTTGAACAAGAGAACCAGCTCTCTACCGAGAGCGCGGCGCCGCTATTGTTGGCAGGCCCGGACACAGGCCGACGCCGGACTGGCGGCGCAAATCCGCACGCTCAACGCCGAGCATGACGGCACCTTCGGGTCGCGCGGAGCACCGCCAAGTTGCGCGACCAGGGCGTCCCGGTCAACCACAAGCGCGTCGAGCGGGTGATTGGCGCGCGGTATCGTCGGGCTGCGGCTGCGCCGTAAGGTTCGCACCACCATCCCCGAGCCGATGCCACAGAGCCGGATGCCACACCGGTGCGCCCGACCTGCTGCGCTGCGACTTCACCGCCGACGCCCCAACCAGAAGTACGCCGGGGCCGTCACCTACCTGCCGGTCGCTGACGGCACACTCTTGATATTTGGCCGGGAGGCTGTGCTGGGCTTGGGACGCCTTGTGGGCTCGTCGATCACCGACACATGCGTACCACCCTGGTCACCGACGTGCTTGAGGCAGCGACCCGCATGTGTGTGGCGGCACCTTGGACGGATGATCTTTAACAGGGACAACGGCGCTCAGCACTACTGCAAGCGAATTGAGTAGGCCTGCCCGCCGGCTGGGGGCCGCCCAGTCTCGCATGGCGGCGGGCGCCAGCGAATCTCACCTTAGTTCTCGCCCCTGGCGGAGCTCCCAACGATCATAAGCACGGTAGAACTGTTCGAAGTGCGCCACCCAGGCCGCGAGCGTATCAGTCATGACTTGCGCATCCTCGTCACCTTTTCCGCATGCGACAATAATCTGTCGCAGATATTCGGGCTGCAAGCGTGGCCGATTCAGCAGCTCAAGAAGACCGGGGATATCTCGCAGTCTCGTCCGGACGGCGTCATTAAACTCGCCCTCCGAGAGGCCTGCGGGTAAGTCAAGGTGTGCGAGGTCCGTCAACACTCCTTTGCGGATTGATGTGGGAATTCCCCTAGTCCCTTGATAGACCTGGTATAGGCGACTTGGTTCGCGAGTACTCGGAATCCATGGTCCAAGCACGAGTTCGACACCGGTAGTGCTGCCAATTATTACCGGCGGGACCATTTTGGCCTGCTCGCGCATGAGTTCAGCCAGACCGGCTGTGGCAGGGGTGGTCATGCCTTCGAGTTCCGACAGTAGGCGCTGCACCTCAGGGTGTGACGCGCTCACCTCTACCATTATTTCGAGATTGGAGCCCGAGGTTCTCCCGAGCGCCTTAGCCGTGAGATTTGCTGACCCAACAAGGCAGACCTCGTCCACAAGGTACAGTTTTGCGTGCAGGGCATGGCACAGATGGATCTGGATACGAGAGTCAGCTTCCGCCAGTTGTACGATCTCCGGATCTGATACGCCCACGGCAATCTCCGATGGAATCCATCGCGTGATACAGTGGATTTCTGTCACATACGTGGGCACGCAGCGGATGACAGCTTCGAAGATACTGTGTTTGATGAAGGGTGCTGCAAGGACGACGCGGCCCGTAGCGCGCTTAAGGAGCGTTTCGAGTTGTCCCCAGACACGCCCCGTGTCCCGCATGCTCAGAAATCCCCGTCCTCGATGAAGTCGTGGGCATAACTACCCCAGTCACGACGAGCGCCTTTGATCATCTTGAGATGCTCGGGGTCTGACGTCTCCTTCTCCATGCGCGCCCAAGAGAAGAGGAGAAGTTGGAAGGTGGTGGCGACTTGAGCAAGCCGTTCTCGCAGGTCCTCAGTAGAGGATTCGTTCGGGACCTCCTCCATGACAGTCATCAGCCTGTCATGGAGGACGTGGTCAGAGTTGAACGCGACCTGGAGGATGCTGGTCATGGGGTCGATCGTGAAGAACGCTTCAGTGTCCTGAGGTGAGGCGATCCAGTTCGCCAACAAGCCCAACTTGAGGGAATGGTCAACTATCTTCGTGGCGGCCTCTGGGGCAACGTGATGGCGCTTTATCAGATTGTCGACCTGCTCATTTCGTTTCTCGTCTTCGCTCTGGCTGCGGCTGGCGAGGTCCTCCTTGGTGGTATGCCCCTCCTCCTGTCGCTTCTTGATTGCGTTGGTGGCTTGTTGTGTAGCTTTGTCCGGGTAACGCTCCCCTGAATCGCCACGAGCTCCATGTCTCTGCGCTTTTATCTTGGCGCGCATTGGGCGCAACAATGAAGTCTCGATGTGGTTGGCAAGGTCGATTAGCGGCAGCCTTGGGTCTCCCAGTTCCCTCAGTCGGTCTTTGTACGCTTTGAAGGACTCGCCTTCTTCAAGCTCCGCTTCCCAGTTTAGACGTGCGAGTGACTCGAAAACGGTGGCACTCTGCTTGTTGTTGGTCACACCGAAGACGTCATCCAGCGCTTCAGGGAAGGAGACTTCTATCCCCCACCAGCGTTCCCTGACGTCGCTGTTCGCCCAAGCGCTGTCGAGTAGAAGTTCCCGGTCCTCCCGGACGAGGGAGATTCCGACGTTCCGTTCTGCGTGTTTGCCCCATTTTTGGTGGCCCGCGTCCTTGTTTGACTTGGCATCTTCGGGCCACGGGTGGCCTGGAATATCGCGCAGGCGAGCTTCGGGCCGAGCCATCGCCGCTCGGACCATGACCGTGTGTCGAACACCGTCCTTGTCCGCTATCTGGAAGGACTGGACGCCCGGTCGTTCAGGGTCACCGAGTTCAAAAGCCTGGAACATCGGCTTCATATCGAATGGGGGAGGTGTGCAGGTTTCCTTCATCAGGTACAGCGGATCGTTGGGGGTCGCGTAGTACTCATCGGCTTCGATGACCTGATCGTCCCGGACGGGCGCCATGCGAATCTGGACCCGCCCCGTGTTGAGAAACTTACGGTAGATGCGGCCGATCAGTTCCTCCGTGTGGCGCAGTGTGGCGGCAGCCCCGTACCAGTTGACTCGGTCCAGGTCAGTCCACAACACGAGCGTCCCGGACTTGCCGAGTCCGCTGCTGAGTTTGCGCCAGTACTCCGGAACAGGGATGTGCTCAGGGTCGGGAACGTCCTCCTGGCCCTTCCTGATCTGTTCGAGGTTCAGGAGGGTGTATAGGGCGTTGCCGGGACCGTTGGTCCAGGACCAGACCTCGACCTGTGTGCATTGTGACAGGCTAGAGTTCGGCAAGCCCATGCCGAACTTGCCGATACGAGGTTCTCCGCTATCACCATTGCCGCTCCCGTCACCGTACTTGAGGGATCTCCGAAGCGTTTCGGTGTCCATCCCGTGGCCGTTGTCGAGGACCGCAATTTTCGCAACCCTGTAAGACACTCGCGTTTTGAGTTGGACAGGAGCTTCGCACGCGAAGACTTCCACGAGGTCGGCTTCGGCGTCGATGCTGTTGTCGATGAGCTCGGCGATGGCGTGGGCCGTGTCCTTGTAACCACTGTCGCGCATCGCTTTGACTGTCAACTCGGGGCTGACGATCCGGTATTTGTTGGACTGCTCGCTCATGCGGTCCCCCATACATCTTCCCAATTGGTAAATGCAGCAGCGAGATCCCCGAATCCGGGGAGATTCGGATCAATAACGGTGACGATTTCACAGCTCGGGGTGCCGCCAGCCCTCGGGCCTCGAATCACCCGACCGACCATCTGGCTGTAGAGCACCAGGGACTTCGTCGGGCGGGCAATGACTGCCGCGCTCGCTGCGGGCGCGTCGAAACCCGTGGTGAGGACCCCGTAGTTGCAGAGCACCATGGTGCGGCGCGACTTACTCCTAAATCGCATTATCGCTCTGTTGCGGTGTGCTGCCCCGGACTCGCCGGTCACGTAGTCGGCATCCACCCCCATGGATTTCAACACTGCCGCCAGGAGACGGCAGTGTTCGACCGAGGCGGCGAAGACAAGGATTCTCAAGTGCCGTTCGGCGAGATCCTGGATCGTGTGTACGACCTGAAGGCACCACTGCTCTGAGGCAGTGAGTCGCTGCACAACATCGCCCGGGATATCGAAGGATCGCGCGATGCGTTTAAGATCTTCTTCGGACAGCTTAAGACCTGCGTCCGCGCCGACCGTGCGCATGGTCGGCTTGGAGAGAAACCCATCGTCGATGAGGGCGGTGACCGGGTTTGAGTACCCGTCGATCTTCAGCATCACCTTCTGTCGATGGAAGAAGTCCGAAAGCTCTTCGTCTTTGGCGATGTTCGACCAGGTTCGGCCCGGCGTGGCGGTGAGCCCGAGCAACGAGCACTCAGGCCGGACCGTCAGGGCGTAGACCACGCGTTGGTAGGTCGGGGCGATGATCTGATGCGCCTCGTCGAAGACCACCAGGCTGCTGCGCGAGGCGAGCTTGTCCAGGTACCTCGAGTCTTGCTTGACGGCGGCGGCAGCCTTCTCCAGGCCGAGGATCACGATGCCGTCGGTGACGTCGCTGACGTCGGTCAGGGCGGAACTCCAGGCGCGGGCTACGGTCACCGGCCGGTCCCCGAGCCGACTCCAGGCGCGTTCGAACTCTGCGGCGGCCTGTTCGAGGAGTTCTTGGCCGTGCGCGAGCCACACGACGACCGTGGGGCCGTGCTGCCGGAGGTGGTCGGCGATCATGCTCATCGCCGAGCGGGTCTTGCCGACTCCGGTCGGCAAGTGCAGCACGACACGGCGGTAGCCGTCGTACAGTAAAACCTTCGTGCGTTCTACGGCGTCGCGTTGATGCGCGAACAACCCATACTCGGGTTCCACCGTGGTCCGGCTCTGCGGACCGGCAACCGGGACAGGCTCGACCGTCCGGCCGAAGAATTCCAGCAGCTCTGTCCGTTGGTCGGGTGTCCAGCGCAGAGCATTCAACACCGCGAGAGGCGGGGCTCCGTCAGTGTCCTGTTGCAGGCGTTGGAGGAGCTCGACCTGCTTAGATTTGGGGACGAACCGGAGAAGTTCCTCCCGCTCAGCGGCGTCGGTGATGAGGTGGGCGAGGTCGATGGCGTCGCCGGCGACGGCGCGGACCCATGCCTCGTTCGCTTCGCCGCCTTCGAAGAGATCAAGGAGCCGACAGAAGTCGTCGCCGAGAAGACGCCGAACGTAGATGTATGGGGCGTCTTTGAGGATGGTTTCGAACGGGATACCCGGCGTCCACGTCGTCACGCGGGCTCCGTGCTGTCTCGCGTAGGTGCCTGCGAGGATCGTGTCCTGCGTGGTCGTTGCGCAGCGTTTGCAGAGCTGACGAGTTGATCGACTGTGCGTGATGCCGTCATGTCGGTGCGTTGCCCCACGTGCTAGTCAGCTCCTCGCCCTTAGCCGCCGACACGGCGTGCGTTTGGGTGTTGTTGACCACAGCGCAACCCACCATAGACCGCGGTGTCGACAGTGCGAGCGAACTCGTGTCAGATTCCGCTGTTCCGGCCGTTCAAGGCCATCGTTGCGGGTTTCATCCGGTGAGGTGGTACGAGATGAGGGCAGTTGTTGAGCCGGGCGAACCGGGTTCAAACTCATGGTGCCCGGGGGCGGCGAACCCACGCGCGTTGCCCAAGAGGTCAGCTAGGATCACACTGCACTCCTGGCGGGTTCGATTGCGACCGCGACAAGTCCTGCCAGGAGCAGCCTGAGAGAGGGATCATGGCGCTTGGAGCTAATCGCGATGCCTGACGCTGATCGTCCCGACGTGGTGTACCTCGACTACAACGCCACCGCGCCGGTACGGCCGGAGGCTCTCGAAGCGATCACCGACGCGTTCCAGCACGTCGGGAACGCCTCCAGCCCTCATCAAGCAGGCCGGGGTGCTGCTGCACGCGTGGACAAGGCCCGGCGGCAACTCGCGGGGCTGCTGAACTGCACGCCGGGGGAGCTCGTTTTCACCTCCGGCGCGACGGAAGCCAACAACCTGGCGCTCCGCGCTGCGCACTCCAGCGGCGGAGTGCTCGTCACCACGACTGTGGAGCATCCCGCCGTTCTCGAGGCCGTCCGTGTGCTTACCACCGACACCCCGGAGCTGCGTGTCGAGCTGTCTGTGGACGGCAACAGCACAGTCGATCTGAAGCTGCTGGAGGACGCCTGCCAGAGCGGGCAGGTGTCGATCGTGTCGGTGATGCTCGCCAACAATGAGACCGGGGTGCTCAACGATCTGAAGACGGTCAGCAAGCTGGCACACGAGGCCGATGCCCTGGTACACACCGACGCCACTCAACACGTCGGCCGTCTGCCCGTGGATCTGAACGAGCTCGATGTGGATCTGCTGTCGTTGTCAGCCCATAAGTTTGGCGGCCCCCAGGGCGTCGGGGCACTGTTCGTTCGCCGCGGCACCGAGCTGCCGTACCGTCCCTTGCTGGTGGGCGGCGGGCAGGAACGGGGCTGGCGCGCGGGCACACTGAACGTGCCTGGCATCGTGGGTCTGGGAGCCGCAGCAGAGGCCGCGCGTACGCAACTGCTTGACGAGGCCGCCCACGTCGCTTCCTTGCGCGACGAGCTGGAGGGCGAACTGTTGACTCGGGTGCCGGACTGCTGGGTTAACGGTGCGGCAGTTTCGCGCCTTCCCGGCGTCACCAGCGTTACATTTCCTGGCGCGCCGGCCGACGCGGTCTTGGCGGCGATGCCGGACGTGGCGGCCTCTGATGGCAGCGCGTGCGCGTCGGGTGCGCCGACGCCTAGTCACGTGCTGTTGGCGATGGGACTTAGCCGGGAGGATGCGGACTGCACAGTGCGTTTCTCTCTCGGCTACGCCTCCACCCGACATGACATTAAATGTGCCGTTGCTTCGACCGTGCGTGCCGTCACCCAGGTTCGCGCGGTCATGGCCGCCACTCCTGATCCGTGACCTGTTGACCGGCCGCCGCGTAATGCTCGTTCCGTCATCCCTTGGAAGGGGTCCTTGCATGTCCGACAGTCGGCTCGCAGAGGCGACTGAGCCGAAGTTTGCGCGCCACGAAACTTTCGCTCCTCGTTTCGGCTGGCTCCACAAGGCTCACACCGAGATCATGAAGGACGGCGAAGGCGGCAGCGACCTGTTCCACCGTGACGACGCGCCGGTGGTGCTGGGCGTCGGGAAGAACATGGTGTACTCCATTCGGTTCTGGATGCAAGCGTTCAAGCTCACACGGGAGCATCCGCACCCCGATCCGGCCTACCGTGCTTACATCGCTTCCCCCACGTGGCGGGCGGAATGGCTGCTGGGCGAGGGCGGCGCGGACCCCTACCTGGAGGACAGCGGCAGCTTGTGGCTACTGCACTGGTGGCTGCTGTCGTCCGATCCGGCGAACGGTGGAGCCAAGTGCATGGTGCCGAGCTGGTACGTGATGTTCCACCTTGCGCCGTTTTCCAAGGTCACCGCTGCTGAGATGAACACGGTGATTATCCGGCAGGTGAACGAGAGCTATCCCAAGGACGTCGCGCCCGCTGCCGAGTCGATCAAACGGGACGTGGACTGCCTGATCAAGATGTACGCGCTGGACCTGGAGGCCAACGCGGGTTCGCCGGGCAGCTTCGAGGACCAGTTGATGAGCCCGTTCCGGGAGTTGGGCTTGCTGGAAGGCCAGGGCAAGGGAAAGGGCCGCGTCTGGCGGTTCACTAACCGGCCGAGAGGGAACCTTCCGGCGGCGGTGCTGGTGTATGCGTGCCTGGACTATGCCTCCCAGTTCACCGGTGGCGGTTCCATCTCGTTGGCTCGTCTCGCCAACGAACCGGGCGCCCCTGGCCAGGCGTTCCGCATGCGGGAACCAGAGCTGATCAAGGCGATTGAGGTGCTGGTCGCCGACTACGACGGGATTCAGATTACCGATTCGCTCGGGCAGCGCAGCCTCAGCTTCATCGGCGACCCGCAAGAATTGGCGTGGGATGTGCTGGACCGGCACTACGGCAACATCCGTCGGCAAGAGGGCTTTCCCACCCAGGCGGAGTGGTTGCAACGGTTCCCCGGGCTGGGCGAAGGCCGAAAGAACAAGCGCGAACGCGGTTCGCAGCAGTTCGCCACACTGGAACTGGCCGAGGAGAACGCGTGACCACCGCCAACGGACGGCCAGAGTCCCGCATGGACCAGGCTCAAGTGCCCGCCGGGATCACGCTCGTTGGTTCCGAGTTGCGCTCCACCAACCTGGAACGCGATGTCCGCGACAAGCAGCTGAACTCCCCCTACATGGGCGCTAAGGCGCTAGATGTTCTCGATCGCGTCACCAACGCCGTTGATGACCTCAGACGAACCCGTGCCTGGTCATTCACCGGCCCCTACGGTTCGGGCAAGTCCACCCTGGCGAACGTGCTAGATGCCTTCCTCGGGCACGACGAGGCTCGGCACGACGAGGCCCGCGCGACAGTCGAGGAGTCCAGCTCCGCGCTAGCTGAACGGCTCACACAGGCTCGCGCGAACCTGGCCTCCAAAACGGGCAAGCCGGGATTTCTAGGTGCGGTGACCACCGCGCGGCGTGAACCGCTGGCCGCCACCGTCGGCCGCGCGCTGCGAACCGCTGCCGAACGACGGTGGAAGAGCCGTCTCCCCAAGGCCGTCTCCCAAGCACTGGAAGCGTGCTCGGAGCTGCCCACGGCCGAGCAGTTGCTGGATGCAGTCACGGTACTGTGCGAAACCGGCCACCCGGTCCTATTGATCATTGACGAGTTCGGCAAATCTCTGGAGTACCTGGCTGCATCCGGCGACGACGGCAGCGACGGCAGCGACGTGTTCCTGCTCCAGATGCTCGCCGAGAAGGGAGCGGGCCGCTCCGGACTGCCGTTGTTCATCTTCACCCTCCAGCACCTGGCGTTCAGCGACTACGCGGCGCGCTCCAGCAGCATCCAGACCAAGGAGTGGGCGAAGGTCCAGGGACGGTTCGAAGACGTCACATTCGCGCCTCACCTCGGCGACTCAGTGCGCCTACTCCAGCGTCGCCTCGACCAGTCCGCCGTGTCCCCGGACGGTCGGGTACTGATCGCAAAGCACGCGCGAGCATCCACCGACACATGGACCGAACATGGCCTGAACTCAGTGGTGCACATCTCTCCGGAGATGTTCGAGCAGCTGTACCCGTTGCATCCCCTCACCACCGTCGCAGCACCACTGCTGGCCTTCCAGATCGGACAGCACGACCGCAGCCTTGTGGGCTTCCTGGCCAATGACGAGCCGCACACGGTACGCCGTACCCTCGACGAGGCATCTGCTGCGAACGCCGAGCATGCTTCAACGGTCCGGCTGCCGCAACTATACGACTACTTCTTCGCCTCGAGCCGCACCACGATTCTCGCATCCGCTAATGCCAGCCGCTGGCTGGAAGTGGACAACAGGATCAACGAAGCGCACGGCCTGCCGCCAGAAGACCAGAGCATCCTTAAGACCATCGGCATCCTGAACCTGATCGATGTCGATGGGGTGCTGCGCGCCACCCCCGCGATGATCCAGTTTGCGCTGGGTGACCCAACCGAGACAACCGGCCCCGAACGGTTTACCGCGTTGCAGGAACGCCTCCAGCATCTGGTGGAGACCGGATTCCTCACCCACCGGGCCTACAGCGACGAGTACCGGGTCTGGCAAGGAACCGACGTTGACATCGAAGCGCGGGTAAAGGAAATCGCCGTCCGTAGCTCCGCCGGCGACGTCGTGGAGTACCTGGCGCAGCACCTGGGGAGCGTGCTGCCAACTGAGGTGGTCGCTGGCGCCCACACCCAGCGCACAGGCATGCTCCGGTACTTCCGTACCGCGGTCAGCCTGAACACCGACAAGCTCCACGGCCCCGACGTCGTTGGCGACGCCGCCGACGGGATGCTGGTGTTCCACCTAGGCACACCCGACAACCGCCCCGTCGTTAACTCTCCGCTGCCGGTGCTTATCGGCACCACACGCGACCCCACACCGATTCTCGAAGCAGGCATCACCCTGCGGGCGCTAGAAGATCTCCGCCACGAAGATGACATCGACCCGGTCGCCGAGCGAGAGATCAACGAACGCATCGCCGAACTGTCCCACGGCATCGGCGCACAGTTGGACGAGTCGTTCAACCCACGCAGCGCCCAGTCCACCTGGTACCTGTGGGCCCGAGGTGACGAATCACGCACTGATCAGCATGAACCTATCGAGGCACGCAGCTTCGCCGCGCTGGTGTCGGCGGCGTGTGACCAGGTGTTCTTCCAGACCCCACACATCCGCAACGAGATGGCCGGTCGTCACGAACTCACCAGCAACGGTGCGCGCGCCCGCCGAGTGTTGCTGACCGACCTGCTGACCAAGACCGGCCTGCCGGTGCTCGGGTACGACACCACCCGCTACACCCAGGAACGCGCGATGTATCACGGGGTGGTGGAGTATCTCGGGCTGCACCGAGCGGTCCACGACACTGGCGCGGTCGCGGAAGACAGCATCGCCACTCATGGCGCCGCCCGCCCCGACCCGGAACGCAACGCACACGTGATTCCCGTCTGGCAGGAGCTGGAAAGGCTGCTGACCGAGGCGACACGGCCCACCCCGATCGTGGACATTTACCATCGGCTGATGGCGCCCCCCTATGGGGTCAAGGCCGGGGTCGTGCCGATCCTGATGGTGGCGGCACTCATCGTGCGCGGCTCGGACGTCGCGCTGTTCCAGGAAGGCACCTACTGCCCCAGGCTGACCCCGGAGATTATCGAACTGTTGACCGCTCCCAGCGGGCCTGACCGGTTCACCGTTAAGGCGGTTCCGGTCGGGGCCGGGCAGCGGAAGGCCGTCGTAGACCAGCTTGCCGCCGCTCTGAAGGTGGATGTTCCGCGTTCACGCACGGCCCGCAACCCGCGGTTGCTGGCGGTGACGCGAACCATGCTGGAACGGATGATGGTGCTGACGCCCTACGGCCGCAAGACCAAGCGGCTGTCCGCTCGGGCGCAGCAAGTCCGTGCTGTGCTATCCACGGAGAACGACCCGGACAAGCTGGTTTTCACCGCGTTGCCGCTGGCACTTGATCTGCCTACGATCACTGTGGATGAGGCAGAGGACAAGCACGCCGCCCGCGCCTACGTGACTGCTCTGACTTCTGCGCTCGACGAGATCTCTGGGGCGCTGGAAGCGCTGCGACGGGACGTGGTGTCGGCAGTCGGGCGAGCGTTTGGGATCTCCGGAGACCTGTCAGTGCTCCGGCGCGGCCTCGCCGAAGCGCTCAGCGGATTCGTCAACGCATCCCTGGAGCTGGACCTGCAAGGGTTCGTCTCCCGTGTGCTCAACACCAGCCTGCCCGATGAGGACTGGCTAGACCCGATCATCATCCGGCTCACCAACAAGGCGCTGGGCGACTGGACTGACGAGGACATCAACAACTTCCCGTTGCGTGTCAAGGACATGGCGCGCCGCCTCGACCGTGTCGGCCACCTGTACCAGGCGCAGGAGACGCTGGAACTACCAGTGGAGTCGGCCTCCGCTCCCGTTGAGCCTCGGAAGATCGACACTCACCTGTTGACACTCACGAGCCCGCAGGGCATCGAGGAACGCACCCTCATTCACGTGCCACGAGAGTCCAGGAACAACACCGAAAGGCTGGTTGTCAGTGTCATAGAGCAAGCTGAGCAAGCGTTGGGGCCTGGCGGGGCACGAGTGCTGCTCGCGGCTCTGGCCGAGCGGCTCGCCATGACCGACTCCAACCCCGCCCCCCTCGGGAAGGAGGAGCTGTGACCGATGCCAACAGCACGCGCCACGTCTTGGGCATCTCCGGAGGCAAGGACTCGTCGGCGCTGGCTATCTACATGCGTGACCGTGTCCAGGAGATGGAGTACTTCTTCTGCGACACCGGCGCGGAACTACCCGAAACCTATGAGTACCTCAACCGGCTCGAAGGCGCGTTGGGCAAGCCGATCGAACGGCTCAACTCCAGCCGCGACTTCGATCATTGGCTGGAGGTTTACCAGGGCACCCTGCCCAGCCCGCAGATGCGCTGGTGCACCAAAAACCTCAAGATCAAGCCGCTGGAGGCGTGGGTCGGAGACGACGACGTCATGTCCTACGTTGCCATCCGTGCAGATGAAAACCGGCTCGGGTACGTCAGCACCAAGCCGAACATCAAAGCCGTCTTCCCCTTCCGAGAGGACGGCATTGACCGTGAAGGTGTCGACCGCATCCTGGAGGAAGCAGGGATCGGCCTGCCGGACTACTACGAGTGGCGCACTCGCTCCGGCTGCTACTTCTGCTTCTTCCAGCGCAAGCATGAGTGGCTCGGTCTCAAGGAGCGCCACCCAGAGCTGTTTGAGAAAGCCGTCGCCTACGAGGACAAGGTGAACTACCAGGCGACCGCCATGAAAGGCCGCAAATACACCTGGTCCCAGGGCGAATCGCTGGAGGAGCTCATCGCCCGACGTGACGAGATCGAGGCCAGGCACCATGCTGCCATGGAACGTGCTGCCAAGCGGATCAAGCCGAACCGTCCGCTGCTAGAGGTCTTGTCCGACGCTCTCGATGAAGACGACGACTCGATGGGCTGCGCCGTCTGTCATCTCTGACCACCGCGTTCTTGGCCCACCCTAGGAGTGTCAGGGCGGGCCAAGCGGTGCTCTCCACGAAACTCAGACCGCGGGCAACGGAGACTTCACCCAACTCCCTGGCATGAAGCGACGCCAGGGTTCGGCGGGGTCGGGCACCGTGCACAGCACCAGCGAGACCACGGCCTCATCGCAACTGGCGTCGGTGGCCGGAAGTCGGTCAGCGGACCCGTCCACGACCTCGATCCGGCACCGGCGCCCGTTCAGCGGCAATGGCGGCGATGCGCTGCAGGTGCGCCTCGGGCTCCACTGCTAGCTATAGCTAGCACGGCGTCGACGTTGGTCGAATAGAGGGCGCAGCACGACCTGGTTCCGGCGCCGACCTCGACGACCGCAACCGACTGGGGCACCTCCATGCGAGTCGGTGGTGAGCCTAGGCTTGTATCCGGCCTATTTCGCCCACCTCACCGAGGTCAACCGGCGCGGCACGGCCGTGCTTACGCGGCGCCATGGCTGCCGGAGTTGGAGGCGGGGCAGGTCAAGGCACTGCTGGATGGCGGCCGATACGTGGTCGACGTGCGTCCGGGGGCCACCGGGCACATCACCGGCGCGATCTCGATCCCGCTGCGTGACCAGTTAATCAATTGGCTGAGCTGGCCGCAGCCCGACAATGCCCCCATCGTCTTCGTCACCGGTCCAAGCCAGGAGCTGGACGAGATCGTCTGGCTCGCCTACAAGATCGGCTACGAGCGGCTCGCCAGACACCTTGCTGGCGGCATGGCCGCCTGGGCAGCGGCCATGCACCCCGAGCCAGCACCGCCTTCGTCACCCTGGGCCAGGCTCCGGCAGGTCCGTACACGAGGCCACTACAGCGCCGGGCACGTAACCTGCGCCCTTTACCTCGAACTTGGCGTCCTGGCCGGCCACGCCGCTGACGCCCCGGCGGGCGCTGTGGCGGCCTGTGGGCACGCCATGACCGGCGCCAGCCTGTGGAGCACGCCGGGACCCACCCACCGAACTGACCATCCTGGACGGCGCCACGGCTCGCGCCTGGACCAGTCACCTGGGAGACACGGGGCCTGGGGGCAAGGGATGGATCGATGCTGAGGTCGCTGGGCCGCAAGCTCGTGGCTTGCCGATCAGCACGAGGCAAGGAAAAAGCTAGACCCGCTGGTCCACTTGTGCGGGGCGAGTCCGCTTCTCGAAGTTAACACATCCTTCCTGGGGGAAGCCGGCGGGGCCTTCCCCCACTGCCCGCTCGATGACCCGATCAAGTTCAGCCTCTGCTCCGGTGGCCAAGAGCATGTCAGCCACCACGATCTGGTGACGCATGGCGGTGACCGGGTCGGCGCAGGCTAGGAAGGCCGGTCACCGCGCCGTGCAGGCTGATCGGGCCGACGTCCTTGGCGGAGTCAATGGCCGGGATCAGGGCAGTGCACGGGGCACCGCGGACATGAAGGACGAACTCAGATGCAGGTTACGGCCGCGAAGGTGCGATCGGCGCCGGTGGTGATGGACGGTGGACTGCCTGGTCGGGTAACTGGGCAGGATGATCGGCCTGGGCGGTGCGGAGTTCCGGCTACCCATGCTGATCGGCGCGTTCGGGTTCGCGACGCTGGCGGCGGCCATCTTGGACAAGGCGATGAGCCTGGACGTGGTGGCGGCCGCGCTCCCGGCCCGGCTAGCTGGCGTTTCCGGCCGCCGAGTTGATGCTTGACGACCTCGCTGCGGTGATTGGACCGCTGGGAAGGTTCCCCGCCTGCCGCCTAGTAGGGCTTGGTGAGGTGGGTAGTGGGTGGGTGTGTAACCCCCGATCCGCTCCTGGAGGTGGAGTGGATGATCCCCCAAGAACCCCACGATGTGCGGGCGCGGCTGGAGGAGTTCGCCGCCGGGGTGTTTGCTCCGTTCGCCCGTGTTGACCAGCGGCGGTGGGCCGTGCGGTATGTGCGTGGTCTACTCGGTGAGGGCCGCCGCAAATCGATGGAGCCGATGGCCGGCCGGCTGGCTGTGGACCGCCAGGGCCTGCAGCAACCGGTGACGGACTCGCCGTGGTCGCATCAGCTGGTGCTGGCCGAGGTCGCCTGGCGGATGGAAGAGGTCATCGATGCCGATGCGTGGGTGATCGATGATGTGTCCTTGCCCAAGGACGGTGAGTGTTCGCCGGGTGTGGCCCGCCAGTACTGCGGGGCGCTGGGCAAGACGGCCAACTGCCAGGTCGTCCCGAGTGTGCATCTGGTCACCGATGCCGCCTCGTGCCCGGTGAACTGGCGGCTGTTGGTGTCCGGGTCCTGGGATGAGCACCAGGTGCCGGGCGAGCGGGCCGCCCAGGTCGCCGAGCGCCGCCGGCGGGCCCGCATTCCCGCCGATGCGGGGCATGTGCCCAAGTGGCAGCTGGCGATCGACATGCTCGATGAACTGGCGTGCTGGGGTCTGGATCCGCCGCTGGTGGCAGCCGATGAGGGCTATGGCCAGAGCGGGGAGTTCCGGTCGGCGCTGGCCGAGCGCGGTATCGCCTATGTGGTCGGTGTCCGCGCCGGCACCGCGCTGCTGCTGGCCGGTGCCCGGCGCACCACCCCCGCCCGGCCGGCGCACCGCCCGGTGGGACGGCCGCTGGCGCCGCGCTATCGCCAACGGCGACGCTCGGCCCGGGAGATGGTGCTTCAGGCAGGACGCGGCCACCTGCACACCCTGACTTGGCGGGAGGGGTCCAAGGGCGAGATGCGCTCGCGGTTCGTCGCGCTGCGGGTGCGCCAGGCCGGCCGTTCGATCTGCGACGCTCACGCCGGGCGGGTGCTGCCGGTGTGCCGGCTGCTGGCGGAGTGGCCGCAGGGCGAAGACGAACCGGTCAAGTACTGGCTGTCGGCACTGCCGCCTGACACAGCACTGCCCAAGCTGGTCCGCCTGGCCAAGATCCGCTGGCGGGTCGAGCACGACTACCGCGAACTCAAAACCGCCCTCGGCCTGGCCCATTTCGAAGGCCGCACCTGGACCGGCCTGCACCACCACCTGGCCCTGATCACTGCCGCGCACGCCTTCTGCACCCTGGAGCGGCTCCGCCCTCGACCACGACCACGACCTGACCACCTACCAGGTCGTGGCCGATCTGCGGGTGCTGCTGGCTTGCTGGGCCGGACGCTGCCCCACCTGCGACATCGTCCTGGACCCGCAACACCAACCCACACCCCACTTAACCAAGCACTACTAGAACCGGCGTCGGCCCACGCTCATCCCATTTGTGGCTTGGGCACAGCGTGGGGGAGATCCTGGAAACAGCCGCGCAGGGCAACCAGGCGGGTCGGCTCTATAAAGACCTGGCAATGTCGGCTTGCTAATGGATTTGCGTGATGCTCCATTGGGCAGCGCTGATCACGAGAGGTTCCACTTCTCTTGTGAGTAGCGATCAGGGGAGCAGATGGCAACGGCGCAGTTCGGCGGGGAGGACGTTGCGATCGCCTCCTATGTTCCGGCGGAGAACCCGCCAGGCTGGCGGCGGGTGGCGGGGGAGGTGCGCACGGTCGTCGCGACCGCGTTGCCGTTCACGCGGTACCCAGCAGGTGAGCTGATGGGGGTACTTTCCAAGCTGGCGCTGTTCGCCGACGCCGAGGGGCAACCGATACAGGCCGATCTGTGGCTCACTCGCGAGTACATCGAGCGCTTCGTCTTGGTGGGCTGCGCGCACCTGGGCGAGTCTTCTCGTGCCAATTACCGGTCCAAGCTGCTGCGGTTGCGTGAGGCGGTGCTGGGGGGCGACTGCGCCACCGGCAAGCCTTCCCGCTTGTCTGGTTCCCAGGCTTCTCGCCCCTACACTCGCGTAGAGCAGGTGGCCCTCTGGGCGTGGGCCTGTGGCCAGCCCACTGAAGAACTTCGCAACGGCTTGACGGTTCTGATCAGTCTCGGGCTCGGCTGTGGCCTGGGTTCCAGTGAGATCATCCCGTTGCGTGCCGGTGACGTGAGCGTACCGGGACTGGACGAGAAGGAAGACGACCAGCCGACCGTCGTTGCGGTTCGCGGCAAACGATCCCGACTGGTGGTGTGCCGTCGCGCATGGGAGTCGATCCTGGCGGGTCAAGCCGCCTGCGCGGCCGCCCGGGATACCTACCTCTTTCGGCCTGGGGCAGCGAGGCGCGGTGGCAATCTGGTCACTAACTTCCTGTCCCGTACCCATCCCGCTGCGGGGACTCCCGCGCTCAAGATGAGCAGGCTACGGGCTACCTGGCTGGTGTCTCTGATCGAGGCTGGGCTGCCGCTCACTGTCATAGTGCCTGCGGCGGGTCTGGAGACGTTGCACGGTATGTCCCGCCTCATGCCGTACGTCGGCCGTGTGGAAGCCTCCGAGGTAGCGCGATTGCTGCGAGGCGGTTGATGGTAGCTGCACGACCGTCAGAGAGGTGCTCACTGGTCAGAGTGGTCGAATTATACAGCTAATAGCCCCTATTTGACATACGTCATCATGGTAACGAACTTGATGGATTACTCGACGGGCAATGTGCGCACTACCTATGTCATAGATGGTAGTTTGGGGAATCTGTCCTGATTTTGGAGTACTGAGTGACAGCTTCAGTCGGGGCTCGGAAAAGATCCGTGGCATAGTGATCATGTCGTGACCTGCATAGCTGTCTGTTGCTGTCTTGAGATGGAGGCCGTAGGCCAAATACCTTCCCCTGAGATCGCCGGAAACGGTAGTTTCTACTTCATGAGCCAACTGCGATATCGGACTGCGGTGGCCGACCCCGAGCGGGCCTTGGCCGATCTCCAGGCTGAGGAAAGTGAGACAGCGCAACTGCTGTCTGATATCCGCCAGCAGATCAAGTTGGTCAGGCGGATCTTGGAGACGCAGCGGGGCTGGACGGAGGCCTTCGGTGTGGACCCAGATCCAGAGGACAACGACGAGCAGTCGCCACCGGAGCAGGCAGTTGAGGCGGCGGAAGCCGCCAGTGGTCAGATGCCGCCGGTGAACGTTGTCGGCATCACGCCGCCGCCTCGCCGCGTTCAGGTTCTCAACCTGCTCGGCCAGGATCCCACTCACTGGTGGAAGGTCCGAGACATCGCCCAAGCCCTCGATATCGACAACCAGAAGAGCCTGCGTGTCCTCCTGGGCCAGCTTGCCACGAAAGGCAACTTGATCAAGACAGACAACGCCTGGTTTCGCTTCAACGACGGCACATCGGTTCCCGAACCCGAGGCGACTCCTGGCGCGACCGATCAGGGAGCGGCGATGTAGAGCCAAGGCGTACGGCCTGCGAGCAGCCCGTACAAAAAGGTGGCCGCCGCCGAGTTGGCCCTCGGCGGCGGCCGGCGACTGACCCAGTCCTCTTGGTTGACGGCTCGGCCGCGCTCTGAACATACCGTCACTCGACCCGGTGTGGCGGTGTGTTAGCGCATTTCGCCCTGTCGTCGGCTCGTCATGCCCGCCTCCCCTCCCCGGGAGCCAGGAAAGGCGCCGATGCCCTCTACTTTTCTATGCCTTGCTTTCCGTGCCTGCCTGCAGCTCGTCCTCCACGGGCCACAGCCGCCAACCGAGATGTTTCTCGAGGTTGGCGACCGTCATGAGGTCAGGCCAGACCGTCCCGGCCAGAACGTTGGCGATCGTCTGCCGGTTCACTCCGCTCGCCCGTGCCAAACGGTTGGCGCTCACTGCCTGGTTCGCCATGCCCTGAGCCAACCGCCTGGCGACGAACTGTGCGACTGCGGCCGCGTGATGGTCGGCGAGTACGGCATGCGGCCACTCACCTACCTCGGCGAAATCACGAGGGCATCGGGCCCGCGAGTCGCCACGAACCACGCCTGTACTCCTTCCCGTCTCTTGATCAAAACTCGGTGTGCTAATGCAATTGCAGCGACCGGTCGGGGTAGCGATGGGTGAGGGGGTGACCGCACCTCCAGGCGTCTACTCCTGGGAGGTGCTGATGAAGCAGAAGGTCGCCTCCTACGAACCGACCGGAAACCATCCCGAGTGGCCTCGGGTGGCGCCCGTCGTCTGCAGCACCGTCATTACGGCCGCGCCCCAGACCAGCCGCAAGGTCTTGGAACTGATGCGCGCCCTGTCCCGGCTGGCGCTGTTCGTCGAGGCGGAGAACGCCAAGAGAGCCCAGGAAGCTGAGCAGGTTCGGTGGGTCCACGAAGCCAGGCGAAGCACCAAGGGCGGCAACAGCACAGGGTTGGCCTGCGCCGACAAGCGGACGAAGCCCAACTCGGCCGAGTGGCTGTCGATCGGGACAATCGACCGGTTCATCCAGTACGGGCTGCCCGGCACCACCACCGCAACGCGCGACTCCTATCGGCGGACCTTGTTGAGGCTGCGGGCCGCCGTGTTCGGCGAGGGCAGTGGCAAGCCGCTCAAGCTGTCGGACTCCAACCCCCACCGGCCCTACACCAGGGCCGAACAGACGGAGATGTGGTACTGGGCACATAATCAACCCACCACACGCCGTGAGGCCGCGTGCAAGGTCCTGCTCTGTCTGGGCTTGGGCTGCGGCCTGGAATCAGCGGAAATCTGCCAGGTGCGTGCGCACGACGTGCGAGTGGCCCGCAACGGCGCTGTCACTGTCCACGTGCGCGGACCCCGCCCGCGTGCCGTGAAATGTCGCAGAGCATGGGAACTTGCACTAGCCGAGTTGGTGGCCGGTCTGTCAGGGCAGGCGACATGGCTGTTCCAGCCCACTGTGGGCCGCCGCAGCACCAGCCTTGTCAGCAGCCTGGTGTCCCGCGCCCGCAAAGCCCCTGACTCGCCAGCGGTCAACGTCAGACGGATGCGCAGTACCTGGTTGATCGACCTGATCGAAAACCGGGTCGCGCTCGACACGATCGCCGCGGCCGCCGGCCTGGACTCCCTCGACCCGCTGTCCCCGGTGCTGCCCTTTATCGCCAGCTCGGATCCGGCCGAGGCGGAGCGGCAACTGCGAGGCATGGAGCCGTGACAGTGACCATTGCCGCACCCGGCCATGCAGACAGCGAGCCCCAGGGACCCTCTGATCCCGCGCGTCCAGGAAAGGATCACGGGTGGCTCCGGGTGCGGGAAGAACGGGTCAAGTTCAACGACCTCCGGGTACGGCGCGCGGCCGAGTTCGTCGACGCCACCGGCATCGCCGACGAACTCCAAGCCATGATCACCAAGGCGACCGGGCGTCCTCGCCTGTGCACAGTCAAGGGTCTGCTGGTCGGCATGACCTTGTGCTCGCGCCGGAACGCCAACGGCGCTGTGTTCTTCAACCAGGTCACCGACATCCTGCACTGGGCGATTCCCGAACACTGGCGACGCGAGTTCAAGCTGCCAGAGCGTCCAGACGACACCGACGGGTTTGAGGCGGGCTACGCGGTCGTTCTCCGCCTCTTCAGGACAATCGTTGCGGCCCTGGATCCATCCCCCCTGCCGAAGAACAAGCGCCTGACCGTCCAACAGGCCAAGGCGTACTTCGAGGGCGCAGACCCCCAGCTGTTGCAACAGCACCGTGAGGCCCTCATCCGCATCAGCAACAGCATCCTGCAAGCCTCGATCGCCGCAGTAGATCAGCACCTGGCGACGTACTGGGACGGATCGGTCGGCGTCGATGCGACCCCGATCGCCACCTTCGCCCGTGGGGTATCGGCCACGAAGGGCTACACCTCCACCGACCCGGACGCCGCCTACTACGTCCGCCAGGGTGATCACCGCGATCCCGACCTGACACCATCGGCGCCAGGCCAGCCACGCCGCCGCCGCAGGACCAAGGACAAGCTGTTGTGGGGCTACGACGCCACCCTCGCCGTCGCCCGTAACCCCCACCACGACCCTGAGCCCATGCCGGGCGGATGCGGTGATCCCAAGGCCGTCCCCGCACTCACCGTTGGCTTCATCCTCGACAAGCCAGGGCACAGCCCCGGACCCAACGGCATCGCGGTGCTCGAAGACGTCCAGCGCCGAGGCCACCCCGCAGGAGACCTCGCCGCCGACGCGGCCTACAACAACTCCGAGCCAGACAACTGGCAGATCCCACTGCGAAAACTTGGCTACCGGCCCACATATGACTATCGGACAGACCAACTCGGGAGGATCGACAGCGTGCACGGCGCCATACAGGTCGAGGGAACCTGGTACTGCCCCTCGATGCCCATCAACCTCATCAACGCCACCAAGGATCACCGGACCCAGAGTCCCAAGGGCCAGGAGCCGATCGATCAAGAGACTTGGCGTGCCCGCGTCGACGCCCGCACCGCGTTCGCCCTGGCTCCCAAGGGCAAGCCCAACGACACGGGAAGACAGCGGTACATGTGCCCGGCGACCGCGGGCCGCGTTCAGTGCCCGCTCAAGCCCACCAGCCTCGGAACCGACCCCAGGCTGCCCCTGGTCGACCCCATGCCCAGTCCGGTGGGCCCGCCCAAGATCTGCGAGCAGACCAGCATCAGCACCACCCTGGAGGATGGTGCCAAGCACTGGCAGCCGCGCCCCTATGGCAGTGCGGAATGGCAGAGGGTCTACGGGCGGCTCCGTAACGCGGTTGAGGGCATGAACGGCTACGCCAAGACCGACGCCTACGAAGGCATCGAACGCGCCGGCAACCGCCGAGTCCGCGGCATCGCCGCCCAGACCCTGTTGCTGGCCTTCCAACTGGCCCACGCCAACGAACGCAAGATCAACGCCTGGCTGGCCACGCTGCCCGGACCCGACGGACGACCGCATCGGCGAGCTCGCCACAAGACGACTAAGGCGCTGGGTACCTGGACGCCCACTGGGCACATCGACCCGCCCGCGGCCTGAGCCGCTAGCGACTACCGCGCCACCACACCAGCACAAAACGGGCCAAGGGGCCGGGTAGCTCCTCCAATTACCCGGCCCCTTGGCCTCTACAGTCACGGCAGAGTGCCCCCGTAAGACGAAGAGCCCCGGAGCTTGCTGCTCCGAGGCTTGTTCCGTCACTGTGGAGGTACAACTTTCGTCGGTACCCCCGAGTGGGCGAGGAGGGATTTGAACCCTCACGTCCTTGCGGACACACGGACCTGAACCGTGCGCGTCTGCCGTTCCGCCACCCGCCCGGGTGAGCGTCCCCTCGTCGGGGTGCTCGAAAAGGCTAGCACGGTCGGAGGAGTGGTTAGGTATCCAGATACTCCGAGCGAACCTTCGCACCGATACGATCGTCTACCAGTGGGGAAGGGAGGTGCCCGTGGGCGTCATTCAGCGCTTCGAGCGACGGCTCGAGGGCATGGTCGAAGGAGCCTTCGCCCGGGCCTTCAAGTCGGAGCTGCAGCCGGTCGAGGTGGCCAGTGCTGTGCAGCGCGAGATGGATGACCGGGCCGCGATCGTGGCACAGGGACGCACCCTGGTGCCGAACGACTTCGTCGTCGAGATCTCCCAGCAGGACGGGGAGAGGCTGCAGGTGTACGCCGACAGCCTGAGCCAGGAGCTGGCGAACTTGGCGCGCGAGTACGCGAAGGAACAGGGGTACTCCTTCGTGGGGCCGGTGCGTGTACGTTTCGAGAACGCCGGCGATCTGGCCACGGGCATGTTCCGTATCCGGTCCGGGGTGATCCGGGGTTCGACGGTCGAGGGCGGGGAGATCCGCAGGCCTGTCAGCGACGTCCCGCAGGGGCGGGGCGGGGTGTTCGGCGGCCATCCGCGGCTGCTGGTCACCACGGCGGTGGAGGGGGGCGACGCCACCCAGCGCACGTATGAGATCAATACGCCGGTGACGCTGCTCGGTCGCGGTACCGACTGCGACCTGCGGCTTGTCGACCCGGGCGTATCCCGGCATCATGCCGAGATCCGTGTAGAAGGTCCCGAAATCGCTCTCGTCGATCTAGGGTCGACCAACGGCTCTTTCGTGAACGGTCAGCCGATCAGGCGGGTCACGCTCGTCGACGGTTCGCGCGTCACGATGGGCCGGACGACACTCGTGTTCCGCCGCGACAGGGAGTAACCCCGACTCCGATGACCCCACTCACCCTCACGCTCATCAAGCTGGCGTTCCTGGCGGTGCTCTGGCTCTTCGTCATCGCGGCCGTCGGTGTGATCAGGGCTGACATGTTCAGCTCGAAGGCCGCCGAGCGGGCGGCCCGGCCGCGTCCCGCGAAGGCGGCCAAGCAGCCCAAGGCGCAGCGGACGCCGCAGCGCAACGTTCCGACCAAGCTGGTCGTGGTCCAGGGCGAGCGCACGGGCACCGTCATCGACCTCACGGGGGCTCCTATCACCGTGGGGCGGGCGAATGACTCCACGCTCGTTGTGAACGACGACTACGCTTCGACCCGGCATGCCCGACTTTTCGCGCAGGACGGTCAGTGGATCGTGGAAGATCTCGGCTCGACCAACGGGACGTTTCTGGGTCGTACCAAGGTGTCCCGCCCCATGCCGGTGCCTCCGGGCGTGCCGGTCCGTATCGGTAAGACCGTGATCGAGCTTCGCAAATGACTCTGGGAATCCGCTACGCCGCGCGCTCCGATGTCGGCATGCTGCGCGAGGGCAACGAGGACTCGGCGTACGCGGGGGCGCACCTGCTCGCGGTGGCCGACGGGATGGGCGGCCATGTCGGCGGCGAGATCGCCAGCGCCGCGGCGATCTCGGAGCTGCGCAAGCTCGACAAGGATCTGCCGGCGCCGGAGCTGCTGGCGGCGCTGGAGCACACGGTCAAGGCGGCCAACGACAACCTGCATCGGATCGTGGAGTCGGATCCGGCGCTGCAGGGCATGGGCACGACGCTGACGGCGATGCTGTGGGCGGGCAACCAGGTCGCGCTGGTGCACATCGGCGACTCGCGGGCGTACC
Source organism: Spirillospora sp. CA-255316 (assembly GCA_050942275.1). GTDB lineage: Bacteria > Actinomycetota > Actinomycetes > Streptosporangiales > Streptosporangiaceae > Spirillospora. Next base: position 181,642 of record CP192047.1, read on the forward strand.
TGCTGCGCGACGGCAGCCTGTTTCAGATCACCCACGACCACACGCTGGTGCAGTCGCTGGTGGACGAGGGGCGGATCAGCCCGGACGAGGCGGCGTCGCATCCGCAGCGTTCGCTGCTGCTGCGGGCGCTGGACGGCCGCGGCGAGGTCGATCCGGATCTGTCGCTGCGCGAGGCGAAGGTCGGCGACCGGTACCTGCTGTGTTCGGACGGCCTGTCCGGCGTGGTGACGGCCGAGACGATCTTCCAGGTGCTGACCGATGTGGACGATCCCGAGCAGGCCGTCCGGCAGCTGATCGACCTGGCGAACCGCGGCGGTGGCCCGGACAACATCACCTGTGTGGTCGCGGACGTGGTGGAGCTGGGGCAGGCGCCTCCGGCGGCTCCGGGGCACGCGGTGGGCGCGGCGGCCAACACCCGCCCGCCGGATCTTCCCGGCAACCCGGGCAACCCCGGTCCGCCTCCGGCGACCACGCCCGATACCCCGGCGGGGCGGGCGGCGCAGCTGCGCGACACGATGCCGCAGCCGCCAGTCGCGGTGGACGAGATGCCGGCACCGGCTCCGATGCCGATGGGCGATCCGCGGTCCAGCCCGCCGCCGGCCGGGGCGATGGCGCCGCCGCCCCCGGCGGGCCGCCCGCGCGGCGCCGCCCGCAGGTGGGCGTGGCTGATCGGCGCGGCCGGGCTGGTCGTGATCGGGGTGGCGGCGGTCGGGTTCGTGGCGCTGCAGAACGTCAAGGGCGGCTACTACATCGGCCAGGAGGGCGGTCAGGTCGTCCTGTTCCGCGGCACCACGCAGAAGGTGCCCGGTTTCGACCTGTCCCGGAAGGCCGACGCGAAGGACCAGCCCAAACCGCCGATCATGGTGGCCGATCTGCCGCAGGACAAGCAGCAGCAGGTCAAGGACACCTACACGGTGAGCGGCCCGTCCGGGGTCGAGGAGCTGCGGAAGCTGGTCTGCAAGTACACGCTCGCCGACGAGGGCGGCAAGGTGGTCATCGTCAAGGGCTTCAAGCAGCAGAACTGCCAGCAGGCCAAGGTCAAGAACAGCGAGATCGCGCTGAGCGACCTGCCGGAGAGCGACGCCACCGCGGTGAAGAAGGGGGCGCGCGCGTACCCCGGGCTCGCCGCGGCGGAGGCCGAGCTGAACCGGCTGAACGGGCGGCGGGCCGAGTGCAAGGCGAACCGGCCGTCGATCCCGGACTGTCCGGCGTCCGGCGGGGGTGGATGAGCAGATGAGCTCGATCGGGGAGCGGATCCGGGCGCAGGTGCCGTACCAGCGCCGCAACGCGGCGTCGCTGATCCTGCTGATCTTCGCGATGGTGCTGACGCTGTCGGCGTTCGCGGAGGTGGGGCTGGCCCGTGACGGGAACATCCCGGCGGGCCTGTTCGGTTACGGCGGCGGTCTGGCCGTGCTGTCCTTCGCGGCGTACTTCGTGCAGATGAGGTTCGCGCCGTACGCCGATCCGCTGCTGCTGCCGCTGTCGGTGGCGTTGAACGGCATCGGGCTGGCGATGATCTACCGGCTCGACCTGGACACCAGCAAGGACAAGCTGGACGCGGTGGCGGCGGGCCAGAAGCTGGCCGAGGACGAGGCGTCCGCGTCCGGTCAGCTGATGTGGACGTTCGTGGGCATCGCGCTGTTCGTGGCGGCGGTGCTGATCATGCGGGACACCGACAAGACGGACGCGCCGCTGTCGTTCACGCCCAAGACCGCGCAGCGCTACACGTACCTGATCGGGCTGTCCGCGATCATCCTGTTGCTGCTGCCGATCGTGCCGGGGCTGGGTGGCGAGGTGAACGGCGCCCGGGTGTGGATCTTCATCGGGCCGTTCTCGGTGCAGCCGGGCGAGTTCGCCAAGCTGCTGCTGGTCGCGTTCTTCGCGGGCTACCTGGTCAACAAGCGGCAGGCGATGTCACTGATCGGCAAGAAGATCGGTCCGCTGAACCTGCCCCGGGCCCGCGACCTGGGCCCGATCATGGTCATCTGGATCTTCTGCCTGGGCGTCCTGTTCGTTCAGAAGGACCTGGGGACGGCGCTGCTGTACTTCGGTCTGTTCGTGTCGATGCTCTACATCGCCACGCAGCGGGTGTCGTGGGTGCTGATCGGCGTGGGCCTGCTGGCTGTGGGCATCTTCGTCGCGACGCTGCTGCCGTTCATGGGTCATGTGAACCAGCGGATCGACATCTGGCAGAACCCCAAGCCGTACTTCGACGGCGGCTGCCTGCTGGAGGACGGCCGGGTCATCCCGGTCAACCCCGACACCGAGATCTACAAGCAGGAGCAGGCCGCGGGCAGCCAGGGCCCCGGGTTCACCGCGTGCGCGAAGCTCGGCGGCGAGTACTCCGACAGCGGGCAGCTGATGAAGGGCCTGTACGCCCTCGGTCAGGGAGGGGTGCTCGGCACCGGCCTCGGCCAGGGTGAGCCGTGGCGCACGCCGCTGTCGTTCAGCGACTTCATATTCGATTCGCTCGGTGAGGAATTGGGGCTCACCGGGCTGATGGTGCTGCTGGTGATATACGCGTTGATCGTGCAACGCGGCATGAAAACGGCCGTCGCGGCGAGGGATCCGTTCCTGAAGCTGTTCGCGGGCGGCGTGTCGTTCGTTCTGGCCCTCCAGGTGTTCGTCATCGTCGGAGGTGTCACCAAGCTGATCCCCCTCACGGGTCTGACGACGCCGTTCCTGTCCCAGGGCGGTTCGTCCCTCATGGCCAACTGGATCCTCATCGCGATCCTGGTGCGGATGAGCCACGACGCGCGCAAGCCCGCGCCGCAGGCCATCCAGGACGAGGGCATGACCCAGATCGTGAGTGTGAGGTGAGCTCGTCCCGATGACCATCGAACGCGCGCGGCGGCGGAGGAGCGGGCCCGCTCCGGATGGTCCTTCCGGGCCCAGGGGCGGGGCCGGGTCTTCAGCGTTGCGCGGGGGCGCCGAGCGCGAGCGGAGCGAGGCAACATGAACATGGACAAGCCGCTGCGGCGGGTGGCGATCTTCGCCCTGCTGCTGTTCTTCGGGCTGATGGCCCAGGTCAACTACGTCCAGGGCAGCCAGGCGGAGGACCTGCGGACCGACGACAAGAACTCCCGGCAGTACGCCGAGGTGTTCAACAACCCGCGCGGGCAGATCACCGCGGGCGGGCAGGTGCTGGCCCAGTCGCAGGAGACGGGCAAGGACAACCCCAAGTACGGGCGCACCTACAAGGACGGCCTGATCTACTCCCCGGCGACCGGGTTCTTCAACGGCGGCGCGTCGAAGGTGGAGATGGCCTACAACTCGCTGCTGGGCGGCAAGGACAAGCGGATCACCCAGCAGCGGTGGTTCGACACGTTCATCGGCAAGCCGGCCGAGGGCGCGAACGTGGAGCTGACGCTCAACCCGCGGGCGCAGCAGGTGGCCTACTCGCGGCTGAAGGGCAGCACGTCGCGGCGGGCGGGCGCGGCCGTGATCGACATCAAGACCGGCGCGATCGTGGTGCTGGCGTCGTTCCCCTCGTTCGACCCGAACGAGGTGGCGCCGCAGCAGGGTCTCAAGGGCGGCCGGCGGCTGGAGCAGCTGGAGAACCAGCCGGGCGTGATCAAGCCGCTGATCGACAACGCGATGAGCCAGACGTTCCCGCCGGGGTCGTCGTTCAAGACGGTGACGGCGGCGATCGCGATGGAGCAGCAGGGCCTCAACAGCGGCAGCGTCGTCCAGACCGGCCAGCTGGTGCTGCCCGAGTCGAACCGGCCGCTGCCGAACTCGCACGACACCGGCAACTGCGCCGGGTCGGCGTCGCTGCGGGGCGCGTTCGCCGAGTCCTGCAACACCACCTTCGGCAAGATGGCCATGGACATGGGCATCGAGAAGCTGAACCAGGGCGCCAGCAAGTTCGGGTTCAACAAGAGGCTGGAGCTCGAGCCCGACCTGTTCGCGGCCGAGAGCGACGTCCCGGTGTCGGTCCGCAACCCGCAGACCGGCGAGACCATCCAGACCGGCAAGGACGGCACAGCCCGCTCCGGCATCGGCCAGGAGAACGTCCGCGCGACCCCGCTGCAGATGGCGATGACGGCCTCGGCGGTGGCCGACGGCGGCAAGATCATGCAGCCGTACCTGGTGCAGAAGGTCCGGGCCAAGGACCAGACGGAGCTGTACAGCGCCGACCCCAAGGAGTACTCGCAGGCGATGAAGGAGGGCACGGCCGAGCAGCTCGAGGACATGATGCGGGCCGTGGTCACCGAGGGCACCGCCAAGAACGCGGCACAGTTCAACATCGCCGGCAAGACCGGGACCGCCGAGCAGGGGCCGGGCAACCCGAACGCCCGCTGGTTCGTGGGGTTCTCCCCGATGCAGAAGCCGCGGTACGCCTTCGCCGTGGTGACCGAGGGTACGGGCAGCGGCGGTGAGGCGGCGGTGCCCGTGGCCGGGGCCATCATGCAGGCGGTGCTGCGCTAGTGAGTCGTGACCTCGTCCTGAACGACCGGTACCGGCTGGTGGAGCGGCTGGCGACCGGGGGGATGGGCGAGGTCTGGCGGGCCGCCGACCAGGCGCTGGCCCGCGAGGTGGCGGTGAAGCTGCTGCGGCCGGAGCTGATGTCGGACGTCTCGGCGTGCGAGCGGTTCCGCGCCGAGGGCCGGTTCGCGGCGTCGCTGCGGCACGGCGGGATCGCCCAGGTGTACGACGTCGGCACGGTCCGCGACGAGGAGATCGGCGCGGGCCGCGCCTACCTGGTGATGGAGCTGGTGCGGGGCGAGCCGCTGGCGGAGATCATCGCGCGGGCGGGGGCGCTGCCGGCGGAGGCGGTGCTGGACGTGGTCGCCCAGGCCGGGCGGGCGCTGGCCGCCGCCCATGCCGCGGGGATCGTGCATCGCGACATCAAGCCGGCCAACCTGATGGTGACCGTGGACGGCACCGTCAAGGTCACCGATTTCGGTATCGCGCGGCAGCTCGCGGCGGCGTCGCAGACCCAGACCGGGATGGTCATGGGCACCGCGTACTACATCTCGCCCGAGCAGGCGTCCGGGCAGGGGGTGACGCCGTCCGCCGACCTGTACTCGCTGGGCGTGGTGGCGTTCGAGTGCCTGGCCGGGCGGGTGCCGTTCGACGCGCCGACGCCGGTCGAGGTGGCGCTGCAGCATGTCCGGGACGTGCCGCCGCCCCTTCCCGAGGGGGTTCCGGCGCGGGTCCGGGAGCTGGTGGGTGAGCTGCTGGCCAAGCATCCGTCGGAGCGTCCGGCGGACGCGGACGAGGTGGCCGACCGGGCGCTGGTGATCCGCGACGCCGCCGGGCTCTCCTCGTCCGGTCTGGGCCGCTGGACGCGCCTCCCGGAAACCGGGCGCCCCCCGCGAACCGGGCGCCTCCCGGGAACCGGCGGGACGGTCGCGGATGGCCGGGCGTCCGGGCGCCCGGGCCGGTCGGCGGTCACGGGCGGGTGGACGACGGGCCGGATCGGCATGGCCGAGCCCGCGGACTGGTCCGCCCTGGACCGGCCCACCCTGGACCGGCCCACCCTGGACCGGCCCACCCTGGACCGGCCCACCCTGGACCGGCCCACCCCCGACGATCAGGCCGGGCCGGCGGGCGGGCACCCGTCCGGAACGCGATCCTGGCCCGGAGGTCAGGCGGGGCCGTCTGACAGCCGGCCCGTCCAGCGGGCGCGCGCGGAAGGGCAGGCCGCGGGCAGCCCCGGGCCCGGGCCGTACGCCTTCGGCCCGAGCGGTGCGCCCGCCCCCGGACCGGGCGATCCGTACGCCTTTGGAGCAAGGAGAGCGAGTAGTTCGCACGTCCCTCGAACGGCGGCCCTTTACGCCGCTGGAGTGGGCCTGGAGGAGCCCCCCGCGCCGGGCGTTCCTCACCCGGCGGGTTTGCCGGAATTTGACGGGAACCACAGTCCGGATAGCCTCGGCCGGGGGCAGATGGCCGCGCGACGGCGCACGGCACTGACCTACGCCTCGGTCGCCGCGGGCACCCTGTTGCTCGGCGTCATCGTGGTGGGCACAATGTGGCGGGGGTTCGGTACGGCCGAGCCCCAACGGGAGAACCAGGAGAGGCTCCCGGCCGTACAACCGGGCGAGGGAGACCCCGCCCGGCATCTCCCGGCCGACCCGGCGACCCGCTTGCACGAGCGCCGCGGCCAGGAGACCACGCCCTCCCCGTCCCGCGACCGACGTACGTCAACGCCCCGGTATCCACGCGCGTCCCCATCACAGAAGCCAACCAGGAAACCGCCCAGGGCGACTTCCAGCGCCCCAGATCCAACACCGAGACCGACGGACAGCACCACGACTCCGTCAACTCCGAGCCCGGATCCCTCACCTACCGAGAGCGGGGAGCTAGGTTCGGAGGACAAGGTGTAGAGGTACGAGGGAAAGTACACATATGAGCCAACCTCGGCTGCTCGGCGGTCGCTACGAGCTCGATACCGTGATCGGGCGCGGCGGCATGGCCGAGGTCTACCGTGCCAGAGACCTGCGCCTCGATCGCGTGGTCGCGGTCAAGACCCTGCGTTCGGATCTGGCACGCGACCCGACGTTCCAGGCCCGTTTCCGGCGGGAGGCGCAGTCCGCGGCCTCGCTCAACCACCCCTCGGTCATCGCCGTGTACGACACCGGCGAGGACGTCGTGGGCGACACCCCCATCCCCTACATCGTCATGGAGTACGTCGACGGCAGCACGCTGCGCGACCTGCTCCGCGAGAACCGCGCGCTGCTGCCAGAGAAGGCCCTGGAGATCACCGACGGGATCCTGCGGGCGCTGGACTACAGCCACCGCGGCGGCATCGTGCACCGTGACATCAAGCCCGCCAACGTGATGCTGACCCGCGGCCACGAGGTCAAGGTCATGGACTTCGGCATCGCCCGGGCCATGGCCGACTCGGCGGCCACGATGACGCAGACCGCGCAGGTGATCGGCACCGCCCAGTACCTGTCGCCGGAGCAGGCCCGCGGTGAGCGGGTCGACGCGCGCAGCGACATCTACTCCACCGGGTGCGTGCTGTACGAGCTGCTGACGGGCAAGCCGCCGTTCACCGGCGACTCGCCGGTCGCGATCGCCTACCAGCACGTCCGGGAGGAGCCGGTCCCGCCGTCGCAGGTGGATCCGGACATCCCGCACTGGGCGGACGCCATCGTGCTGAAGGCGATGGCGAAGGACGCCGACCACCGCTACCAGAACGCCACCGAATTCCGGCAGGAGATCCAGCGGGTCCTGCAGGGGCAGCCGGTGTCGTCCACGGCGGCGTCGACGATGCTGATGGGGGCGCAGCCGCAGGGCACCCAGGTGATGGGGGCCGTGCCGGGCGGCGGGCCGGCCCGTACGCAGGTGCAGCGCCCGGGCGGGCACACCGGCTACGACCTGCCGCCGGTCCACTACGACGACCGGCGTCCCGAGCGTGCCGGCGCCGGCAAGAAGGCGGCGCTGTGGCTGGCGCTGGCCGTGGTGTTCATCGGCGGCGCGGGCCTGATCGGCTGGGCGGTGACGCGGGACGGCGACCCCGACACGGTGGCGGTGCCGAGCGCGATCGTGAACGTTTCGGAGACCGACGCCCGGGCCCAGCTGCAGAAGGCCGGCCTGGAGGTCGGCGACGTCAAGCAGGACTGGAACAGCGAGGTCAAGAAGGACCACGTCATCAGCACCAACCCGGCGCCGGGGGCGAACGTGGCGAAGGGCTCGGCGGTGAGCCTGGTGGTCTCCAAGGGCAAGAAGCCGCCGGCGCTGGTGGAGGTCCCCGACGTGGCCGGCAAGCCGTACGTGGTGGCCAAGCAGCTGCTGGAGGGCAAGGGCTTCGACGTCGAGCGGAAGATCGACACGAACGACACGGTTCCGCGCAACAGCGTGATCCGCAGCGATCCCGCCGGGGGCCAGCGGGTGACCAAGGGCGAGACGGTCACCGTCTACGTGTCGGCGGGGCCGAGCAACATCAAGGTGCCCAACCTGTTCAACGCCAGCCAGCGGTCGGCGTGCAGCCAGCTGGCGCAGCTCGGGCTGAAGTGCAAGCCGGTGGTCGAGCCCGCGCCGCCGGACAAGCAGGTGGCGCCGGGGCAGGTGTTCGCGCACGAGCCGGGGCCGGACGCGACCGTGGCGCCGGGTGACACGATCACCATCCATGTGGCGGCGCGGCCGTCGCCGACGCCGTCGGACCCGGGGCCGTCGATCCCGATCCCGAACCAGGGCGACGAGTGACGGCCGTCGGGCCGTCCTGAACGCGGAACGGGCCCCGCTCCTCCTTGTGGAGGGGCGGGGCCCGTGGCGTTCGGCGGGTCCGCCTCGGGTCCGCCTGGGGGCCGAGGTGGGAGCGAGGGGGCCGGAGAAAATGAGAGAGCTTCCGCCACTCGGGGGCAATGGCGGAAGCTCTCATCTTGAACTTCGGATCATGGCGCCGGGATGTTACGTGTTTCACCAACTTTTTTCTGGTTCGGCCGGGGCTCGGTGGGCGGGGAGCCGGGCCGGGCGGTGGATCCGCAGGTCCGGAGCCAGTTTCCGAGGAGCCGGTGGCCCTGCTCGGACAGCACGGACTCGGGATGGAACTGGACGCCCTCGACCGGGCGGGAGCGGTGGCGCAGGCCCATCACCACCCCGTCGGGGGTGCGGGCGGTGACGTCCAGGTCCCGCCCGGCGGCGGTCGGCGGCGCGATGGTCTCGGGGGTGACGGCGAGGGAGTGGTAGCGCGTCGCGGTGAACGGGTCGGGCAGCCCCTCGAAGACACCGCGCCCGTCGTGGTGGACGGGGCTGGTGTAGCCGTGGACGAGTTCGGGGGCGCGGGCCACGGTCGCCCCGTGCACGTGGGCGATCACCTGGTGGCCGAGGCAGACGCCGAGGAGGGGCAGGCCGCGCCGTTCGGCGTGCCGGACGAGGTCGAGGCAGATCCCGGCGTCGGCCGGATGGCCGGGGCCGGGGCTCAGCAGCACGCCGTCGACGCCGTCCGCGTCGCCGAGGTCGGTGTGGGACCGGTCGAGCACGACGCAGTCGGCGCCCAGCTCGCGCAGGTACTGGACGATGTTGAAGACGAAGCTGTCGTGGTTGTCCACGACCAGGACGCGGGGCGCTGGCATGGCGGCGGTCAGGGTCGTCCGGTGGTGGTGGCCGGGGCGGGGCCGGGGGAGGCGGGCGTGCCGTGCTCGACGACGCCCCGGTCGAACTGGATCTTGGGTTCCACCCACGGGAACACCGCGAACCACAGGACGAGGCAGGCGGCCAGGACGAGCCCGAGCGCGACGGCGGTCTTGGTCTGCCATCGGCCGGGCAGGTGCCGCCAGATCCAGGCGTACATCGCTGCTCGCTCCTTCTCCTTCCGGCGCCGGCTAGCGGCCGTGGGCGGACGCGGCCGGGGCGGCCCGGCGTATCTCCGACACCAGCTCACCAAAGATGATCATCCGTTCGGCGGCGGAGTACTTCGGGTGGCAGGTGGTGAGGGTGATCAGTTTCTTGGTGGGCCGCTCCCTGGGACGGTCCGGGACGGGCGCGGTGACCTCCACCGCGGTCGGCTTGACGATCCTGCGCCCGGTGACGTGGTAGACGTACTGCCGGTCGCGGGTGTCGATGAGGATACGGTCGCCCCTGCGCAGCTCGCCGGCCCGGTTGAACGGCGCCGAGTAGGTGGTGCGGTGCCCGGAGACGACGAAGTTGCCGACCTGGCCGGGCAGCGCGCTCCCAGGGTAGTGGCCGGGCCCCTTGCGCAGGTCGGACTGCTGGACGCCCTCGACGATCACGTACCGGTACCTGGCGCCGAACCGCGGGATGCGGATCATCGCCAGGCCCGCGCCCAGTTTCACCTGTTCCCGGGTGACCTGCGCGGACCGCCAGGAGTCCATCAGTTCCCGGCCGAGCCGGTCCTGCTGGCCCTGGGTGTAGCGGCCGGTGCCCCACAGCTGGTAGGTGACGAACAGCAGCACGATCAGGCCCGCGGTGATGCACAGCTCGCCCAGCCCACGGATGATCATCCGCACCCGCGCATCCCCCCTTCCGGTCCGTCAGTTCCGGTCCGGGTCGGACGGCGGATCGGACGGCACCGTCGCATGCTCCATCGTCACGTTGCCGGTGTACGCGGGCAGCGAAGCCCGCCGCGCGGTGCGCACCGCGTAGCCCAGGCCGTACTCGCGCACATACCTTTTATAGATCTTTACCTCCCGGGAGGCGTCCAGCGCGGCGCGCAGCCGGGCCGGATCGCCGACGGCCGTGATCCGGAACGGCGGCGAGTAGACGACCCCCTGGAGGATGAGCGTATTGCCCACGCAGCGCACGGCGCTCGTCGAGATCACCCGCTGGTCCATGATCTGCATGCCGAGCGCCCCGCCCGCCCACAGGGCGTTCACGACGGCCTGGACGTCCGACTCGTGCACGACGAGGTCGTCGGGACCGGCGCCGCGGGGGTAGTCTCCGGTGTGCGGGGCGTCGTCCAGCGTGACGCGCAGTCCGGGGCCCTTCAGCGGGGCGAAGCCGGAACGCGCGGCCAGTCGGCCGGCGCGGGCCCGGGCGTCCTCGACACGGGCGTCGTGCCGGCCCGCCAGCCGGGACAGGGCGTCCACCTCGTGCCGCAGCCGCCGGTAGTCGGCGCGGGCGTGGCGGGTGCGGCGCTGTTCGGCGCCGATCAGCTCGGTGATCCGGGTGCGCCCGTCCTCGCGCAGGTCGGTGCCGCGGGACGTGCTCGCGCCCGCCGCGAACAAGGTTCCCGCAAGAAGCGTGAGGGCTGGGATGATGCTTCCCCACGCCGGACGCCGTACGCTGCTCACCAGCGACTACGCTAACCGACAATCCACACATGTGCGGTCCGGCGCTCCGGCCGCCGCCGCCCGAGGAGAACGAAGCCACCGTGGCCAAGTCCAAAGTGCGCAAGAAGGCCGTCTACACGCCGCCGCAGAAGTCACAGGCACCGCAGGTCAGCCCGCGCTGGCTGGTCCCGACGATGATCGGCCTGTGGCTGGTCGGCCTGGCCTGGATCGCCACGTTCTACGTGACGGCCAGCACCGGCACCGAGGTGCCGTTCATGAGCGATCTGGGGAACTGGAACCTGGGGATCGGCTTCACCGCGATCATCCTGGGCGTCGTGCTGTCCACACGCTGGCGCTGACCGGATGAACGGCGGCTGGACGGGACGGGTCGTCCCGGAGGCCCCGGCCGGTCCCTGAGATGTCGGACGGCGGCCGGACGCCACGGGTACCCCGGTTCCCGGCCGGCTAATCCACCAGAGTTATCCACAGGCTGGGGATGAGTGGACGCGTTATCCCCAGGTTTTCCACAGGCGCTGGCGCGCCGCCGGGGGTGTGGTCGGTAATGCCCGGATCGCGCCCTGAGTGCGGAAGGGGCGTGCCGTCGCGCTCTCACGCGACGGCACGCCCCCGAGCCCGCAAGGCCACCGTGGCCCGTGCCCGTGGTGGGCTGGGCGCCGGCCGCGGGGGCGGCGGTCAGGTGACGCCGGACATCACGTCCGAGGTCTTCACCAGCACCAGCGCCACCAGCAGGACCAGCACCGCCGCCGACGCGGCGACGTGCACCACCTGCTGCCGGGCCTTCGGCGCGTACGCGTACGCCACCGCCAGCACCGCCCCGGTGGCCAGCCCGCCGATGTGCCCCTCCCACGAGATGCTCGGCACCGCGAACGTGATCACCAGGTTGAGCACCAGCAGGAACACGATCGGCCCGACCTGGCCGCCCAGCTTCCGGCCGATGACGAAGAACGCCGCGAACAGGCCGAAGATGGCCCCCGAGGCGCCCACCGCCGCGTCGAACGGATCGACCAGGTAGAGCAGCACCGAGCCGCCCAGCCCGGACAGCATGTAGAGCGCCAGGAAACGCCAGCGTCCCAGCAGCTGCTCCAGCTGCGGGCCGATCGCCCACAGCGCCCACATGTTGAACAGGATGTGGGTGAGGCCGAACCCTCCGCTCTGCGGCGGCTGGTGCAGGAACATCGAGGTGACCAGGCGGTACCACTCGCCATCGGCCACTCCGACCAGCGTCCCGCCCTGCGCCGCGCCCAGGCCGAGCATCATGAAGTCGCGCACGACCTGCTCGGAGGCCACCTCGCCCAGGTAGGCCAGGACGCACAGGCCGATGAGGGTGTAGGTCACCACCGGCGCCTGCGACCCGGAGGCGCGCGCACCGAGCACGGTGCGCGGCTGCCGGACGCCCTTCTGGCCCGCCGCTACGCACTCCACGCACTGGTGCCCCACCGCCGCGTCCCGCATGCACTCCGGGCAGATGTAGCGGTCGCACCGGGTGCAGCGGACGTAGGTCTCCCGGTCCGGGTGCCGGTAGCAGGAGGGCACCGGGGTGTCGGGCCCGGGGGTGGGACTGGGGTCTGTGCTCATGCGGCGCTCCGTCGGCCTTGCGGGGTCTCTCTCTGTATTACGACTGGCGCCGCTCGATCGTCACCGACTCGATGACGACATCGTTCTTGGGACGGTCGTTCGGCCCCTTCGGCACGGCCGAGATGGCGTCCACCACGTTGGTGCCCTCGATCACCTTGCCGAAGATGGTGTGCCGGCCGGTGAGGTGCGCGGTGGCCGCGACGTTGGTGGTGATGAAGAACTGCGACCCGTTGGTGCCGGGCCCGGCGTTGGCCATGGCCAGCAGGTACGGCCGGTCGAACTTCAGGTCGGGGTGGAACTCGTCCTGGAAGTCGTAGCCCGGGCCGCCGGTGCCGCGGCCGATCGGGTCGCCGCCCTGGATCATGAAGTTGTCGATGACCCGGTGGAAGATCGTCCCGTTGTAGAGCGGCTCCTGCTTCTTCTCGCCGGTGGCCGGGTGCGTCCAGACCCGGGTGCCCTCCGCGAGGGACACGAAGTTGTCCACCGTGATCGGGGCCTTGTCCGGGTAGAGCTGTACGACGATCTTGCCGTGGTTGGTGTTGAGCGTCGCAAAGAGTTGTTCAGCCACTGCGGGCCGCCCTCCTCATCGTCGGATGTCGCCGTCTCCGGCATGTCTCCCGCACCACCGGGAGTGATCGTGTGGTAACGCTCCCGATGTTTACCTTCCGCTCGCCGGGAAGGCTGCTGTGCAGGACCTCGCAAACAGGGAGGTTAGCGTGTCCCTAATGATGAGTATCCGCCGGAAGCCGCGTGAAGAGGCCCTGACCAGGCTGGGCCGTATGCAGTCGGCGTGGCGCCAGGGCGCGTCGGGCGCGGCCGGGCGGATCGGACCGGCGGCACGGAACACCCGTGACATGGCCGCCGGCCGCGTTCTGGTCGCTCGCGGCTGGAGCGCGCCGAGGCTGCGCAGGGCCGGCACCTACGTCGAGACCGAGCTGGGCCCGCGGATGGGGGCGATGCTGTCGAACGCCGCCCGCCGCGTGGAGCCACCGCATCCGGTCCGGAAGGGCAGGAATGTCGCGGTGACGATGGTGGCCGCGGTTTCCGCCGTGGGGCTGGCCGGGGCGTTGCTGACACGACGCAGCGGCACCCAGGGTTCGGCCGGGGCCGACCGGCAGGAAGGGCAGTCGTCCACGACGACGACTCCCGCCGATGCCGACGGTCAGGTGCGGACGCCTTAGCCACAGGCGCGTTGGAGGGCCCGGCCGCGAGGCCGGGCCTTCTTTCCTGTTCGGACGCCCTGCCCGGACTCCCGGTCGGACACCCGGCCGGATTCGTGGTTGGTTGTCGGTAATGGGTCGGTTATCGGGCTTGGCTACCAACCGGTACGGTAACGCCATGTCGCCGAAGACCAGCTCGATACGGCAGCGCTTGGCCGCTCAGGCCCGCCGTGGCCTGCACTCTGCCGTGCACCGCGGCTGGGAGTGGATCCAGCGGACCGGCGAGATCACCCCCCAGACGTACGGCCGGCGCAGGTTCGCCCACCTGGGCGAGGGCGCCTGCATCGGCTTCCCCGTGGGCGCCATCTACGGCGAGCCGTGGATCTCCATCGGCGACCACACACTCGTCGGCACGCACTGCACGATCTCGGCCGGGTTCGTGCCCGGCCTGGACCTCGGGCCCGACGTCATCGTCCGGATCGGCCGCTCGTGCTCGCTGGGCCGCGGCACGCACATCGTGGGCCACCAGTCGATCGAGATCGGCGACGACGTCTTCACCGGACCCAACGTCTACATCACCGACCAGAACCACGCCTACGGCGACCCGGACACGCCGATCGGCCGGCAGTGGCCGGAGAACAACCCGGTGGTGATCGGCGACGGCTGCTGGATCGGCACCGGCGCGATCATCCTGCCGGGCACCCGGCTGGGCCGGAACGTGGCGGTCGCGGGCGGCGCCGTCGTCCGCGGCGAGTTCCCCGACCACGCCGTCATCGGCGGCGTCCCCGCCAAGGTGCTGCGCAGCTACGACACCGAACTGGGCTGGCAGCCGCCGCTGCGCAACGAGACGATCGTCTCGCTGGAGGAACTCGCCAAGCTGTCGGTGGACGGCCTCCAGGACCTCCAGATCCTCCAGGACAAGCTGCGCGAAGAAGCCGGCTGACCCCACGGGTACCGCGCGAGCGCGTGACCCGAGGGATCACGCGCGAGCGCGTTGCCCGGCCGGTGAGGCGACGCCGAAGCGCGCCTCACCGGCCGGATCGCGACGCGATGCCGCGCTCGCCAAGCCCGGTCAGGGGCGAGCCGCCAGGCGAGCGCCGCAGCCGGGACTGCGAAACGCGGCGCGGCCCCGCCCCTCCGGGACGTCAGGTCAGCTGTAGCGGGCCGTGCGGCGGTCGCTGCCGTCGCGGCGCTTGCCGCCGCCACCGCTGTACGAGCCGCCGCCACCGCCGCTGTACGAGCCGCCGCGACGCCCGCCGTGCGGCCCGCCGCCGCGGCGCTCGCCGTAGGGGGCGCCACCGCGGCGCTCGCCGCCGTGACCGCCCTCGTGACGACCGCCGTACGAGCCGTCCCGCCGGTTCGCGTACGTGGAGCCCTCGGCACCGCCCACGCCGCCGCCGGCGTCGTCGCGGCGCGGGGAGCGGCCGCCACCGTCCTGGCGGTCGTACGAGCGCGGCCCGCGCCCGCCGAAGCCGCGCCCGCCGCCGTTGCGCCGGCCGCCGCCCGGACGGCCGCCACGGCCGTTCTCGCGGCGCGGGCGCTCGGGGATGATCGGGCCCTCGATCGGCACGCCCGACGGCGTCCGCGCGCCGGTGAGGCGGATCAGCTCGTCGTCGCCGACCGCGACCCGGGTGCGGGGCGCGTTGATGCCGGCGCGGCGGGTCATCGCGGCGGTGGAGCGCACCTGGTGGGGCAGCACCAGCGTCACGACGGTGCCGCGCTCGCCGGCGCGCGCCGTCCGGCCCGCGCGGTGCATGTAGTCCTTGTGGTCGGCCGGCGGGTCGACGTGCATGACCAGGCTGACGTCGTCGACGTGGATGCCGCGGGCGGCGACGTCGGTGGCCACCAGCACGCTGATGGAGCCCTCCCGGAACTCGGCCAGCGTCCGGGTGCGCAGCCCCTGGCTCTTGCCGCCGTGCAGCCCGGCGGCGCGCACGCCGACCTGGACGAGCTGCTTGGCCAGCCGGTCGACGCCGTGCTTGGTGCGGGCGAACAGGATCGTCCGGCCCTCGCGGTTGGCGATCTCGGCGGTGATGGCGCCCTTCTCCTTGGGCGCCACCAGCAGCAGGTGGTGCTCCATGGTGTCGACCGACTCGTCGACCGGGCCGATCGCGTGCGTGACCGGGTCGTTCAGGTAGCGCTTCACCAGGACGTCGACGTCGCGGTCCAGGGTCGCGGAGAACAGCAGCCGCTGCCCGCCGGGACGGGCCTGGTCGAGGATGTCGGTGACGTCGGGCAGGAAGCCCATGTCGGCCATGTGGTCGGCCTCGTCCAGCACCGCGATCTCGATGTCGGACAGGTCGCAGGCGCCCTGCCGCATCAGGTCCTTGAGCCGTCCGGGCGTGGCGACCAGCACCTCGACGCCGCGGCGCAGCGCGTCGATCTGCTTGAACATCGAGGTCTGCCCGATGACGGTCTTGAAGTGCAGGCCGAGGGCGCGGCCGAGCGGCTCCAGGTTGTGCTGGACCTGCTGGGCCAGCTCGCGGGTCGGGACGAGGATCAGGCCGAGGGGCCGCTTGGGCGCCGCGCGGCGTCCCGACAGGCGGGCCAGCAGGGGGAGCCCGAAGGCGAGGGTCTTGCCGGATCCGGTCTTGCCGCGGCCGAGGACGTCGCGTCCGGCCATGACGTCCGGGATCGCGGCGGCCTGGATCGGGAACGGCGACGCGATGCCCTGGCGCGCGAGCGCGGTCACGAGGGGCTGGGGGAGTCCCAGCTCGGCGAACGTGGGGACGGCGTCGGCCACGTCGGCGGGGGACGGGTTCTCCGACGCGAGGTCGGCGGGGAGGTCGTTCGTGGGCAGGGCACTACCAGCAGGCACAGAGGTCACGCATTACCTTCCGAGAGGGGGGCACGTCTCGGGAGGCACCAGGGAGAGATCCGGAGGGACCAGTGCGCTGCAAGGACGAGCCTGACGCGGTTCGGCGTCGAGAGTGATTGCTCCAGTCTAACGTCGTCGACGCACCTGCTTATGCCCGCGTCCCGGTGGACAAACCTGAATTTCCCGAGTCTCACAAGCCTCCGGGCCCCCACTGGTGATCCACATCACCTGGTCAGCACGCGCAGGCGACGCCTCCGGCGGGCGCGGTGAGCGGGTCGGGGGAACGGCGGAAGACCCGCCTCCGGCACTCCGTGTCGCCGCGTCCTCAGGGGCCCGGGGTCTGTACGGTCACGCCGCCCAGGAGCGAGAACGCCCTGATCCGGAGCGTGGGCGCGTCCGGCGCCGCGTCCCCGCAGCCCGCGTCGCGGTGGCCGCCGAAGAGGCTCGGCAGGCCGAGCAGGCTGTGCCCTTCGAGGATCACGCGCACGCCGCGCGGCACGCAGACCGTCACCCGGCCCATCAGGGAGACCTTGGTGAGCGTGACCTCGGGTGCCGCCAGTTCGGCGTTGCGGAGGTCGAGGTGCGTTCCCCCGATCACGGTCAGGGAGACCAGGTGCCGGTCCATGTGCCAGTGCCCGTGCCGGCGCAGCCCGCCCACGGGTGTCACGTGCCATTCGGTACGAATCTCCGGCGTCCCGAACGACACCTGGTCGGAGGCGGGGATGTCGTCGACGAGCCTGTCCAGCTCGGGGCGCGTCCGGACGAGTTCCGCCTCGTGCAGCCGCTCGCTGTACTCGGCCAGGTTCAGCAGCCCCTCGCCGCAGGCGCGGTTGAGGCGGGTGATGACGGCGTGCCGCTCGGCGTCCGAGACGGTGCGGTCACCGCCGGCGGTGCGGCCCCGACGAGTGGCGCCCGGCGAGGGACTCGTGCTCGTCCGGGCCTTCTCCCTGTTGTCGGCCATGCCCGCATCCGTACCCCCGAAGACCAAGATCGACCGGCCCCTTGCCGGGGGCGGGGCCGGTCGAGGCTCAGGCGGTCGGCGACCCTTCTGGTCCGTCCGCCCGAGGAGGCCGCGGACGCGGGGGAGGGGGCCGCGAGGAGGGCCGCGGCGCTTCCGAGGCCGCCGGCCAGCAGTATCCGCCGGGTTCGCACCGGCCGAGAATCCGTCATGGCGGCCATTCGACAGGGCCTTCGCTAAAGGCCCGATAAACGCCTTTCGGGGCATGGCTCAGGCGGTGCGGGGGCGGCGGAGGAGGCGTGGCCGGACGCGTCCCAGCCCTTGGAGGGGACGGGGGCGCAGCGAGGAGACGTCGTACGCGCCGGACGGCAGCGCGGCGGAGAGTTCGCCGTCGGCCAGGACGGAGCCGGGGTACGCGGCGGCGGTGAGCCGAGCGGCCATGTTGACCGGCGTGCCGAAGACGTCCCCCAGGCGGAGGATCACCTCGCCGTAGGCCATCCCGACGCGCACGCGCGGGAAGTCGGGGTCGTCCTCGCAGCGTCCGGCGACGCCCAGGCCGATCTCGGCGGCCGCGGCCGGGTCCTCGGCGACGAACAGGACCTCGTCCCCGAGGGTCTTGACGATCCGGCCGCCGTGCTCGGCGACGATCTCGGTGACGGTGGTCTCGAAGCGCTCGACGAACTCCGCGAGCTCGTCGCCCTCCATCTGCCGGCTCATCCGGGTGAAGGAGACGATGTCGGCGAACCCGGCCGCGAGCCGGGCGACGCCCGCGGCGGGGTCGGCGGTCGCGGTGGCGGTGGAGGCGGTCGCGCGCATGCCCGCGGCGGCGAGCTGGCGGCGCCAGCCGTGCATCAGCAGCCGCTCGAACGCGGGCCGCAGCTCCTCGGTGGCCTCCAGGGCGGCGATGACGGCCTCCTCGGTGACCGGTTCGTCCGGCGGCAGCAGGTCGCTGAACCGCTGCAGCCAGACGTCGCCCAGCCAGCTGGCGAGCCGTCCCATGGTCTGCCCGACCGCGCGGGACAGCCGCAGCACCATGTCCTCGTCGACCAGGTCGTGCGCGAGCAGTTCCTTGATCTCGCAGAGCGCGCGCAGGTCGCCGTCGGTGAAGGCGATCTCGTCGTCGGGCGGGACGGGGAAGCCGAGCGCCCGCCAGATGGCGCGGGCCTGCTCGTCGGGCACTCCGGAACGCTCTTCGACCTGCTTGCGGGTGTACCGCATCGGGCCGCCGAGAAGGGTCTCCTCGATATCCTGGGCGTTCTGGGGACCCGCCATGACCACCCCTATGTGTCATTGATCGATGTCACAATGGTGGCGCGTAAGATCAAGGCGGTCAAGGAATCCGAGACCGGCGGGCGGGGCATGGCCGAGTACCGAATCGACGAGTTGGCCCAGGCGGCGGGCAGCACCGTCCGCAACATCAGGGCCTACCAGGACCGGGGGCTGCTGCCCCCGCCGCGCCTGGAGGGCCGGGTCGGCCTCTACGACGACTCCCATCTGGCCCGGCTGCGGCTGATCGGCAAGCTGCTCGGCCGCGGCTACACCTTCGCGATCATCAAGGACCTGCTGTCGGCCTGGGAGACCGGCAAGGACGTCGGCGAGGTCCTGGGCCTGGAGAAGGTGCTCACCGACCCGTGGTCGGAGGAGATCCCCGGCACCGCCACCCTGGACGAGCTGCGCGCCGCCTTCGGCCCCGACCTGGACCCCGGCGAGATCGCCCGGATGCTCGACCGCACCGTACGGCTCGGCCTGATCGAGCCCGCCGGCGACCACTACCGGGTGCCGAGCCCGCGGCTGCTGCACGTGGGCGCCGAACTG
This sequence comes from Spirillospora sp. CA-255316, assembly GCA_050942275.1. Classification (GTDB taxonomy): domain Bacteria; phylum Actinomycetota; class Actinomycetes; order Streptosporangiales; family Streptosporangiaceae; genus Spirillospora. Next base: position 200,671 of record CP192047.1, read on the forward strand.
GTCGCCGCCGGGATCCCGCTGGAGTCGGTGCTCGACATCGCCGAGCAGATCCGCGACGACTGCGACGTGATCGCCGGACGGTTCGTCGACCTGGTGCGCGAGCACATCTTCGAGCGCGCGCCCGGCGAGTCCGTGCCGGGCGACGACGTCGCGGAGATCGCCGCGATGGTGCGGCGGATGCGGCCGCTGGTGAAGATGGTCGTCGACCCGTTCATCGCCCGCTCCATGGAGACCCGCGTGCAGGCGGCCCTCGGCACCCAGCTGGAGCAGATCCGCGACCACCTGGCCGCCTCCGCCGCCTCCGCCGCGTCCGCCGACGCCCCCCGGGCCTGACCGCCCGCCGGTCAGAGCAGGGAGGCGCCCCAGACGACCGTGATCTGGCGCGAGTCGCCGGTCGTGGGGTCGATGAACGTGACCGTCGCCTCGCCCGGCAGGTTGATCAGCCCGGTGCTCAGCGTGATCGTCAGATCGGCGGTCGCGCCCCGGCCGAGGTCGCCGCGCGGCTGCGACACGGTCACCTGCTCGGACGACGACACCGCGTTCCACTCGACCGGGCCGCGCAGCGCGGTCACCCGCACGCTTCCGGTCTTGGTGCCGTACAGCTCCACCTTCGCCGGGCTGACCGTCAGCGTGCCGGGCCTGGGCGGCGCGGGCGGGGCCGGCGCCGACGGCGACGGCCGCGGCGTCCGGCGCTCGCCGGAGTGCGGGCCCAGCGGCGGCCGGGCGCCCGGGGCCGACGGCGCCTGGCTGTGCGTGGGACGCCGCCCGTCGCGCTCGTGGCCCTGCGCCGCCCCCGGCGACTGCTCGGTGATGGACGGCTGCGGGCGGGTGTGGAACGGCGGCCAGTAGATCGTCGGGTTGCCCAGCCCCGGCCCCATCATCAGCGCGGCCAGCAGCGCCGTGACCAGCGCCCCGGCCATGCCGCCGCCCGCGAACAGCCACCGCTTGGTGAACGGCGACGGCATGTCCGGCTGGCTGGGCAGCCCCGCCGGGGTCAGGCCGCCGCCGCGGGCCGCGATGTCGGCCCGGTAGCCGGCCAGCTCGGGGTCGGTGGCGGTGTGGACGACCCGGTGCCGCAGCGCGGCGGGCAGCACGGGTGAAGGCGCCAGCGCGAGCAGCGCGGCCGGGTAGACGGCGGCGCGGCGGTCGCAGTCGTCGCAGGAGTGGTCGTCGAACGCCGACCCGCCAGGGGGCGGCGGCGTGCGCCGTCCACCCGAGCGCTTCGCCCCGCCGGGGCCGCTGCCGGACGGAGCCTTCCCGCGCCGGGGCGGGCGGCGCGCGGGTGCCGGAGGGCGGCGCGTGCGGCCGGGCGGGACGACCGTGGCGGCCCGCCGCGAGCGCGCCGCCACGGCCGGGCCGCCACGCTCGAATCGTTCGTCCGGGGCGCCGCTCTCCTCGTCGGTCCCGTCCTCGTCGTCCGGTGCGGCGGCGGGCGGTTCCTTCGCGGCGGCCCCGCCGACGACGGTGTCCGCGTGCCCGCCGTCCCCGGCGCCCCTGCCGGCGCGGCCCGGCCTGGACGCCTGGACGGACTCGGTACGGGCGAACAGCTCCGCCTCCGCGTCCGCGACCTCCACGGCCGGCGGAGTGCGCCGCTCGGCGACGCAGCGCTCGGTCAGCAGCAGCAGCTCGGTCTCGTACGCGGCCTCCAGCGCCGTCCGGGACCGGGCCACGCGCGCGGCGGCGCGGCGCGAGGAGATGCCCAGCACGATGCCGATCTCGGAGGGGAGCAGGCCGTGCCGCACGGCCAGCAGCAGCGCCTCCTGGTCGCCCGGCTCCAGCCTGCCCAGCGACGCGTCCAGCAGCCTGCGCAGCTCGGCGGACGACGGCGGCTCCGGCCCTCCCGACTCGCCTGACTCGCCCGACTCGCCTGCCTCGGCCGGTGCCGGGCCGCCGGCGGGCGCGCTCTCGCGTGGCCCGGGCTCGCGGCGGTCTTGCCCGGCCAGGGGGTCGGGCCTGCGGCGGGGCAGCGGCGGGCCGCCCGGACGGCCGTGGCCCTTCGCCTTCCCGCCCGCGGCGGCCCTGGACGGCTCGGCGGCGGTCAGCGCGGGCGGCTCGCCGAAATCGACGTCGGGCTCCCAGTACAGCGCCCGCGGCCTGCCGCGCAGGATGCACCGGCGGCGCGCCGCCCCGTACAGCCAGGAGCGCAGGTGCACGTGCTCGCGCATGCGCGGCGCGCGGCGGCAGGCGTCGATGAAGGTGTCGTGCACGATGTCCGCCGCGATCTTGTAATCGCCGGACAGGGACAGGACGTAGTCGTACAGGCGCTCAGCGTACCCGTCGTAGAGGGCGGCCAGCGCGCCATCGTCGCCTTCGTTCAGCCTGTGGACCAACCGTCGGTCGGCCGCGGCGTCGAAGGATGACCACCTGGGCATTCGCGCTCCCGGCACCGGCATGTGGGAGACCCGCCCTCGCGGGGCCGTCTGGGTATTCGGCCCACCCTGCATACACCCGTCTGCCCCATCCGCACCACTTGATCCCTTGAAATGACAATGAGGTGGCCCTGGGGTGACACCCTCGGCCCCGTCGCCATCTGCGGGGATGCCAGGACGTGCCCGTGCCGTGACATGGCGCGACACCGTACGGCCGCCGTCACGTCGCCGCCGGGTCCGCCGGTCAGGCACGGGCACGAACGCCGCGCACGAGCGCGGGTCAGGCGATGGTCCGCACCTTGAGCTCGCCGTCCGCGTACCGGCGCCGCAGCACCTTCTTGTCGAACTTGCCGACGGAGGTCTTGGGCACCGCCTCGATGAAGGACCAGCGCTCGGGGAGCTGCCACTTGGGGATCCGGTCGCCGAGGAACTCCCGCAGCCGCTCGGCGGTCACCGAGGCGCCCTCCCGGACCACCACCGAGGCCAGCGGGCGCTCCTGCCAGCGCTCGTCGGGGACGCCGACCACCGCCGCCTCCAGCACGTCGGGATGCGCCATGAGGTGGTTCTCCAGCTCCACCGAGGAGATCCACTCCCCACCGGACTTGATCACGTCCTTGGCCCGGTCGGTGAGGATCAGGTAGCCGTCGGGGGACATCGTGCCGACGTCGCCGGTGCGCAGCCACCCGTCGTGGAACTTGGCCGGGTCCTCGTCCAGGTGGTACGCGCCGGTGATCCACGGGCCGCGGATCTCGACCTCGCCGACCGCCACGCCGTCGTGCGGCAGGACCACGTCGCCGTCGCCGACGATCCGCATCTCCAGCCCGGCCAGGACGCGGCCCTGGGAGATCCGGGCCCGCCAGGCGTCCTCGCCGTCCGAGCCGACCGGCGGGTGCGCCATCGTGGCCACCGGCGAGGTCTCGGTCATCCCCCACGCCTGGACGATCGTCACGCCCAGCTCGTCGAACCCGCGCATCAGCGCCTCCGGCACCGCCGAGCCGCCGCACGGCACCAGCCGCAGCGAGCTGAGGTCGGCGCCGTGCTCCCTGGTGTGGCGCAGCACGTCCGCCCAGATCGTCGGCACCGCCCCGGCGATGGTGGGACGCTCCGCCTCGATCAGCTTGACCAGCGGCTCGGCCTGCAGGAACCGGTCCGGCATGACCAGCGAGGCCCCGGCCATGATCGCCGCGTACGGGAGGCCCCACGCGTTGGCGTGGAACATCGGCACCACCGGGAGCACCCGGTCGGCCGCGCCCAGCCCCAGCGCGTTGCCCGTCGCGATCGACATCGAGTGCAGGTAGGCCGAGCGGTGCGAGTACACCACGCCCTTGGGATTGCCGGTGGTGCCGCTGGTGTAGCACATGGCGGCGGCGGCGCGCTCGTCGATCTCCGGCCAGTCGAACTCGGCGGGCGCGGCGGCGAGCAGCTCCTCGTAGGAGTGCAGCTCCTTGCCCGCGCCCTCCAGCGGCGCGGTGTCGCCCTCGCCGACCACGATCACGTGCCGGATGGTCTTCATCTGCGGCAGCACGGGCGCCAGCAGCGGGATCAGCGAGCCGTCGACGATGACGACGCTGTCCTCGGCATGGTCGGCGATGTAGACGAGCTGGTCGGGGAAGAGCCGCAGGTTCAGGGTGTGGAGCACGGCGCCCATGGAGGGGACCGCCAGATACGCCTCGAGGTGTTCGGCGTTGTTCCACATGAAGGTGGCCACGCGCTGGTCGCCGTCCACGCCGAGCCCGCGCAGGGCCCCGGCCAGCCGGGCGGCACGCTCGCCGAGCCGCGCGTAGGTCTGACGGCGGGTCCCGTCACCGGTCCAGGTGATCACCTCGCTTCCGCCGAAGACGCCGGTGCCGAAGCGCATGATCGAGGTGATGGTCAGCGGAAAGTCCTGCATCGTGCTCCACACGGCGCACCTCCAGCTCGGTGGATCCCAGGACCGGATTCTTGCCCGAACTATCAGGTGATGTCAGTACTCGTCCGTAGTTTTCTGCGGATGGCCCGCCGGGAGGGACGGTCTGGTGGCCGAGTGGCGGTGGGGCAGGGGTGGCAGGGGTCCTGGCGGTGGGTCAGGGGTCCTGGGGCGGTGTGTCGCGGTTCTGCGGCGGGACGCCGGGGTCGGCGGAAGGGATCTTGGGAAAGTCGGCCCCGAGGCCGGCGTCGTCGCGGAGTTTGGCCATCGCGCGGGAAACCGTGCTCTTGACCGTCCCGACGCTGACTCCGAGCACCTCGGCGATTTCCGCCTCGGGCATGTCCTCGTAGTAGCGGAGCATGACCGCCATGCGCTGACGCTCGGGGAGGCGGTCGAGCGCGCGGCCGAGGGCGTCGTGCAATTCGCTCCGCCGGGTATGATCATCTACCGGCTGGTCGGGCAACTGGTCGGTCGGGTAGATCTCCAGCTTGCGCCTGCGCCACCACGAGATCTGCGTGTTGACCATGGCGCGCCGCACGTAGCCGTCGACCGAGGCGCGGTCCTGGATGCGGTCCCACGCCAGGTAGGTCTTGGCGAGGGCGGCCTGCAAGAGGTCCTCGGCCTCGACTCGATCACCGGTGAGCTGCAGCGCGGCGCGCAGCAGCGCGGGCCCGCGGGCCGCGACGTAATCGCGGAACTCCTCGTGCCGCGTGCTGTTCACGTCACCACCGAGCCAGGGGTTGGGAGCCTGCAGTCGACCCGTACCGACGAGCTGATCTTGAGGGACCGGAGCATGATCCCGACCCCTCGACGATGACACGAAGATCGTAATTCCGGGTCATCTCAAAAGACATATTAGGGTCAACCAGGGGATAATAATCAACCGGGGTAAAAAGAAGCTCAACCCTCGCATGACTTATCGCGACAAATCCGTCGACAGTCCGGTGCCGGCAGGTGAGTCTTGACACGCTGTCCTAACAGCCGTGGCCACGACTGGAAGATCCGCCGAAGTGAAGACCGACGCCGGAGTATCGCCATGCCGCTTCCACCCCGATGCCGTGGCGGAGAGCGCCGCCGATACCGGGAGGTCGTCCTCGGGAGGCCCATGCCCCCCGGTGCCGGCACCGCCCCGGGTCCGCGCCGTCCCCCGCGCGTCCTGGCAGGGTCCGTCCTCGACGCCAGCCCGCACCTGCTGGTGCTGCGCGGCGCCGCCGAGTCCGCCGCCGAGTTTGCCGCCGAGTCCGGCGGCGAGGTGCGGCTGCCCATGACCTCCGCCACCTCGGTCTGGCACGGCGGGCGCGGGGGCCTCGCCGCGCTGCTGCCGGGACGGGAGGTGATCGTCCGCTCCACCCCGGACGGTCTCGGCGCCGACCGGATCTGGGTGGACATCGGCCGGGTGACCGGCACGATCCTGGCGTGCGGGCGGGACACCGTGGAGGTGGACATGGGTCCGCATCGCGGGCGTACCCATGTGGTGATCCCCCCGCACGCCCTCGGCCGCGTCCTCGTCCGCCACCCCAGGCTCGAACCGGGCTACCTGATCGACGTCATCTGCGTGCGCTCTCCGGCGGGACCGCAGGCGGTCCGGCCCGGGACGTCCCAGCCGGGCCACCGCGCGGCCGACCTCGCCGCGCCCGCGCCGGACGTCTCCGTGCCCGAGGTGCTCCAGGGGACGGCGACCTGGTTCGGCGGCGCCACGTACGAAGTCGCGCGGCAGCCGGGGGCGGCCCGTCCGGGCGCGGTCCACGCGGCGCCGCCGCAGCGGGACGGCGGGGACACGCGCCGGGGCGGCACACCGCTCGTCCAGCCGAGCCCGGACGCCGAGGCGCTGCCCCACATCGACGGCGCTGCTCTCCCACTGCCCGGCAGAGCGGAACGGAACGGAACGCCCCGGGACGAGAGGGGCTCCGGGACGGGCGGCGGAGGAAGCAGGGAGGGGCGCGGCGCGGCGCCCCGGCACGCCTCGTCCACCCGCAAGCGCGGCCCGGCCCGCCCGGCGCGCCGCCGCCCCGAACCCGACACGCCGCAGCCCCGGCCCGACGTGCGGGCGGCGGGCCCGGAGTTCCGCCTCAGCGGAGGCGCGGCCGGGGTCGCCTACCCGGCGCTGGACCCCGAAGGCCAGGGCGGCGGCTGCCCCGACGCCCCGCCCCCGGGATGCGCGGCCCTGCCCTACCTCTCCCTCGGCAGCGAACTGGTCGTCCGGAACGAATGCGCCGACCTGACCGCCACGCTCCCGGTGATCGAATGCGGCTGCGTCGCGGCGGGCTACTGCGACCGGTGCGTCGAATGCGGCACCTCGCCGCGCGGGCGCCTGGTCGAGCTCACCCCGGCGGCGTTCGTCGGCCTCGGCGGCGACCTGGACGCGGGCTGCTTCAACACCGTCCTGCGGCACGGCGCGCCCGGAGCGGCGGCGGGAGCCTGACGATGCTGGACGACATCCAGAACACCCAGGTCCTGCTGCTCGCCACCGTCCTGCTGGCCGCCTGCCTGGCCAAGCTGCTCGTCCTGCCGCCCGCGTCCGCCGCCGCCGAGCACGTGCACGGGGTGCCCGTCCCGGAGCGGCTGCGCCGGGCGACCGCGCTGCGGCACAGCCGCCGGATCAGCGTCGGCCTCGGGCTGACCGAGGGGGTACTGGCCCTCGCCCTGCTCGTCACCTCGCACATGTCGGTACGGGTCGCCACGACCGTGGCGTTCGCCACCGCCACCTGGATGGTCGGGGAACTGCGGGTGCACCGGCCGGACGCCGGGTGCGGCTGCTTCGGCGGGCTCAGCACCGAACGCGTCCGCCGCCGCGGCGTGCTGCGCGCGATGCTGTTCACCGCGGCCGCCGTCCTGTCGCTCGGTGCGCCGCACGCGGGCGTCGAGGTGCTGCGCGAGGTTCCCGCCCAGGTGGCGCTGGTGTTCGCGGTCGAGCTGGCGCTGTTCGCCGCGCTCTCGCCCGAACTGGCGGCACTCGCCCGGCGGCGCGGCCGGCTGGGACGGCGCCGTCCCGCGACGCCGTGCGAGCGGCGCCGCAGCCCGCTGGCCGAGACGTACTCGCGGCTGTACGGGAGCGCCGCCTGGACGGAGGCGGAGAACTCGGTCACCAGCGCCGTCCCGGTGGACGTGTGGCGGGAGGGCTGCTGGCGGTTCGTGGTCTTCCCGGCCCGGGTGGACGGCCACGACACCGAGATCGTCTTCGCCGTCTCCACCGCCGAGCGCGGCCGCACCGTGCGCGCAGCCCCCGTCCCGCGCCCCGCCGAACCCGGCGTCGACCTCGACTTCGACCCAGGCCGCAGCCGGGGACCGGAGCCCGGTCCGGCGGTCGACCGCGGGCCCGTCTCAGCGGAGGTGTGCTCCGTCTCCCGCTGACTCTCCGCTTCTCTAGGCCATTCTTGGTTCATCCCTAGAACCCCTTAGACAACGCTTACCACAGGAGTGTGGGCCCGGCCCGGATGGGGGCGATGCGTTCGCCGTCCGGGGGCTGGTGTCGATGCTGACGGCCGAGAACGGGGGAGGGGTCCCGGCAGCAGGATCTGGGAAAGGTGAGGGCCGCGTCCGCTGGATGGGTGCGGACACGGCCCTCGAACCACTGGTTATACGGCGTTTATTACCAGTTGCCCTCTTCCTCGTTCCTCATGCGCTCCTCGCGCTCGCGCGCGTGCTCGTCCTGCTGGCGGGAGGAGTGCAGGCTCTGGTCCTCCCGGGCCGGCCGGCTCTGGTCGTCGCGGTCCGCCGAGAACTCGTCCTGGGCGTTCTGGGCGCCGATGGGCATCTTCTGGCGGGCCTTCTGTGCGGCGGCGGGGTGGGCGGCGGCGCCGGCGCCGCGCCGGGACGAGGCCATCTCGTCGCGGTTCCGCTGCGCGGACGACTGCTGGCCCTCGTTGCGCGGCTTGCTGCTCCGGCGAGCTTCTCGATTGCTCATTTCTCCCCCTGACTTGGACAGTGCGCCCTCAAAAGGCGCAAACACCCCGCGTTATACCCCGGATGCGGTGAGTAACCGCCTTTTGTCGTCCGGGCTTGGCTACGTCTCTCTAGGGCTTTCTAGTGATGCGCCTAGAGCGGGTTAGAGAAGGCGAGATCGCAGGCTTGCCGAATATACGGCTCTCTAGCAGAGGAACTAGAAAGCCGTAGAGTGCCCTGACGTCGCCGGTCGATGCGGTTTTATAAGGCTCTCTAGGCCGTCCCCTAGAAAGCGATAGAGAGTGTTCGACGGCGCCGCGGTCAGGCGGGCTGGGAGCGCAGGAACTTGCCGAAGTGCGGGACGGTGAACGCCACCAGCCCCCGCTCGGCGCTGTAGATCAGGCCCTTCTTGATCAGGCCGTCGCGGGCGGGTGACAGGCTGGACGGCTTGCGGCCCAGCTCCTCGGCGACGGCGGCGGTCGGGACGGGATCGTCGCCCAGCATCGCCATCGCCCGCATGTAGTCGCGCTCGGCCGGGGTGGCGCGGTCGTAGCGGCTGCCGAAGAAGCCGACCGCCAGCTCGCTCTCCGCCTCCGGCGCCGCGACCTTGATGTCCTCGGCCGTGATCGGGGTGTCGGGGGCCACGTCCCAGACGACCTTGGCGTACGCCTGGACGAAGTAGGGGTAGCCGTCGGCCGCGCCGTACAGCGCGTCGAGGGCCTCGGGGGTGAAGGTGACATGCTCGCGCTCGGCCGGGGCCATCAGCGCGAAGTCCGCCGACTCGCGGTCGAGCCGGTCGATGCGGGCGTACCGGAACAGCCGCTCGGAGTAGGACTTGCTGGCCGACAGCACGGCGGGCAGATGGGGCAGCCCCGCGCCGACCACGATCAGCGGGCCGCCGACCTGGGACAGCTCGTGGCAGGCGGCGCACAGCGCGGAGACGTCGTCGGCGGGGACGTCCTGCATCTCGTCCACGAACAGCGCGATGCCCACGCCGACGTCGGTGGCGACCGAGGCGGCGTCCACGAACAGCTCGGTGAGGTCGATCTCCAGGTCGCCGGAGTCGGCCCGGCCGCGCGCGGCGGGCACGTCGATCCCCGGCTGCCAGCGGTGGGCGCGGGCCTTGCCGCGCCCGGTGCCCGGCTCCTCGCCCGCCTGGGCGAACGCCTTGAGCACGCCGAGGAACTCCTCGATCCGGTCGGGGGCGCGGTGGCGGGGCGCCAGCTCCCGCACCGCCATGTGCAGCGCGGAGGCCACCGGCCGCCGGATCGACTGGTCGGGCCGCGCCTCGATCTTGCCGGTGCCCCACAGCTTCTGGATGGCCATCGAACGGAACGCGTTCAGCAGCACGGTCTTGCCCACGCCGCGCAGCCCCGTGATGACCATGCTGCGCTCGGGACGGCCCCGCGCGACGCGTTCGAGGACCACCTCGAACTGCCGGAGCTCGCGGTCGCGGCCGGCCAGCTCCGGAGGGCGCTGCCCGGCGCCCGGAGCATAGGGATTGCGCACGGGGTCCACGCTCTCGGACTCTATGAGGCGATATAGCTGAGGCCGTAGATTTGCGTAGAAACTCGTACGGCGTGTCGCGCGGGCGTCCCGGCGCCCCGCGCAGCGCGCCGTCGCGTCCCGGCCGATCGGTGTCACCGTCGCAGCCATGTGCCACCTCCCCGGGCGCGCGTGCGTGCGAACGAGCTGGTCGAACCTGTGTTCGACTGTTCGAACACAGTAGCGCATGCGGACCCGTCCGTCACCCGGAACACGGCGAACGGCCGCGCGCCCTTTTTCTCGGGCGCGCGGCCGTTCGACGTACGAAATCGCAGGTCAGGACAGGGACTCGTCCGCGCTGGACAGGTGCGGGACGTGCTCGGCCGGGATCGTTCCCATCCGCCCGGCCTGGAAGTCCTCGAACGCCTGGACGATCTCCTCCCGCGTGTTCATCACGAACGGCCCGTACCGCGCGACCGGCTCCCGGATCGGCAGCCCGCCCAGCACGAGGATCTCCCAGCCGTTCGGGCTCGAGGCCGGCTGGCCGTCGGCGGCCCGCAGCACCAGCCCGTCGCCGTCGCCCTTGTGGTGGGACCCGGCGAAGACCGCCATCTGTCCCTCGTCCACCGCGACCTCCTCGACCCCGGCGGTGCCGCGTCCGGACAGCACGTACACCAGGGCGTTGAACTCCCGCGGCCACGGCAGGGCGAGCCGCGCGCCGGGCGCGACGGTCGCGTGCAGGTAGTTGATCGGCGTGTAGGTGACGCCGGGCCCGTCGTGCCCGGCGAGCGATCCGGCGATCACCCGCACCAGCGAGGACCCGTCGTCGGCGGCGAGCAGCTTCACGTCGCGCGCCTCGATGTCCTGGTAGCGCGGTTTGACCCACTTCTGGGCGCGGGGCAGGTTCACCCACAGCTGCACGCCGTGGAAGAGCCCGCCCTTGGCGACCAGCTCGGGCGGCGGCTGCTCGATGTGCTGGATACCGGAGGCGGCGGTCATCCACTGGGTGCCGCCGTCGGAGATGAGGCCGCCCCCGCCCGTGGTGTCCTGGTGCTGGAACGCGCCGTCGATGATGTAGGTGACGGTCTCGAAGCCGCGGTGCGGATGCCACGGGGTCCCCTTGGCCTCGCCCGGGGCGTACTCGACGGCGCCCATGTGGTCGAGCAGGAGGAAGGGGTCGGCCAGGGCGAGGTCCACCCCTGGGAACGGGCGCCGCACCTGGAAGCCCTCCCCCTCGAGGTGGCGCTGGGCGGTGATGACCTTGGCGACGCGGCGCCAGTCCGTACCGGCCTCGGGGAGGCGGGGCAGACGGGGCAGCGTGAGCGGGTCGGCCATGACGGCAGGCATGGGGCTCTCCTCTTCACTCGTGGGCCGCCCCCGGTCGCCGGTCGGTCCGCCTTCCCGGGGAGCGCTGGTGCGCCCTACAACCTAGTTGAAACATAAACTATTCCGCCGCACGGGCCATTAGTTGAAACTTCAACCCGAACGTATACTGGCCCCATGAGCGAACCACGCTGGCTCGATGCCGCCCAGCAGCACAACTGGCGGGCCTACGTGGACGGCAGCGTCAGGCTCAATGAGATCATGGACCGCGACCTGAAGACCAAACACGGCCTGTCGGTCTCGGAGTACGAGATCCTGGTCCGGCTCTCGGAGGCGCCCGACCGCCGCCTGCGGATGGCCGAACTGGCCGAGCACGCCAGCCAGTCCCGCAGCCGCCTGTCCCACACCTGCTCCCGCCTGGAGACCAAGGGCCTGGTCAAGCGGGACAACTGCCCCAACGACAAGCGCGGCGTGTTCGCCCACCTCACCGACGAGGGCTTCGCCGTGCTGGAACGCGCCGCCCGCGACCACGTCGAGACCGTCCGCAACTTCTTCATCGACGTGATCGAGCCGGAGGACCTCGCCGCCATCGGCCGCGCCTTCACCGCCGTGAACAAGCGCATCGGCGACAACCGCTAGAGGGGAAGGCCCGTCAGGAAACCCACCGACACCAGCGTCAGGAACACCCAGCCCAGCATCATCCCGAACCCGTAGGGCCGCCACGGCCCCCGGACCTTCCACGCCAGCAGCCCGCCGAGCCCGAACGCCAGCACCAGCAGCGTCACCATCTGCGGCATCAGGCTCGGCCGCCGGCTCATCATCAGCGGCGCCCACATCATGACCGCGTCCACGAACACGAACGTGAGGAACCCCGCGGCCGCGAGCCCGATCTCCCGCCGCGGGGGCGCGACGACCGGGCGCCGCCGCAGCCGCAGCAGCGGTTCGGCGCGCGCCGCGTCCTCCACCTCCACCGACGAGGCCACCGCGAAGATCTCGTCCTCCAGGCTGGCGTCGTCCGGTCGGGGGTCCCTCTCGTGCTGCTCGCCCATGCCGGCTCCCGGCCGCCGGGGACGCCGGGTCGGGCCCGGCTGGGGGTGAACGGATTGGCGCGGCGTGCTCGCCCCCGTCCCCTGTCACGACGGGCACGCCCTCAGACGCACCGTAGCGAATCCCCGGTCCCACGCGAAGGCGCCGCGGCATGTCATCCTGGTGTTATGCCTGGTAGCCGCCTCGTGTACACAACAGCACTGGTGACGGCGCTCGCCGTCGCGACGACCGGATGTGGCCGCGGCTCCGACGAGCAGGCCGGCAGCCCCGCCCCGGCCGCCCCGCCGACCGCGACCGGCACCCCGCCGGCCGCCGCGCCCAGCCCGGCCGCGTCACCCAGCCCCACGCCCTTCCGATCCGAGATCAAGAAGGTCACCGCGAAGGACCTCAGATACTCCTGGCGCCGGGGCTGCCCCGTCTCGCCGTCCGGCCTCCGGATGATCGAGATGACCTACTGGGGGATGGACAGGAAGCCGCACAGCGGCGGCCGCCTGGTCGTCAACGCCGAGGCCGCCGACGACCTGGTCAAGGTCTTCCGCAAGCTGTACGCCATGCGCTACCCGATCGCCCGCATGGAGCCCGTGGACGCCTACAAGGGCAGCGACTTCGACTCGATCGAGGCCAACAACACCTCGGCGTTCAACTGCCGCAGCGCGACCGGGTCGAGCAACTGGTCACAGCACGCCTACGGGCTGGCCGTCGACATCAACCCGTGCGAGAACCCGTACGTCTCCGCCGACGGCACCGTCGCTCACAAGGACTGCGTCAAGTTCAAGAACCGCAAGCGCCGCGACCCGGGCGTCATCCACGACGGCGACCGCGTCGTCAAGGCGTTCGCCTCGATCGGCTGGGGCTGGGGCGGCGACTGGGGCGGCCCCTGGGACTACCAGCACTTCTCCAGCACCGGCCGCTAGACCTGCTGGAACCTTGATCAACTCCCCTCACGGGGCACATTGAGGGCACATCAGCACAGGTCGGGGGCACAGTGGCCGCATCGCGCCACGGGTGAACGGTGCCGAACCACCAGGCGTCACAACAGCACCGTTCACCCGACCCCTGGAGGCCCCATGTACGGCCCGCCGCCCGTCCCCCCGCACCCGTGGCACGACCCCGGCGTTCCCCGCCCCAAGGTCGCCATGATCGCGATCGGGTGCCTCCTGGCCGGGATGCTCGGCGGGTGCCTCGCCGGGGTCGGCCTCGCCTCGACCCCGGCCCCTGACGGCCGCGTGGCCGCTGCATCGAGCTCGCCTCCGGCCGAGACGAAGACGACGGCGAAGAAGTCGCGCAGGACGAAGACCGCGACACCCAAGCCGACGAGGACAACCAGGCGCCCGGCGGCCAGGCCGACGACGAAGAAGCCGGCCGCAGTGCCGGACACCGACCCGCGGTATGGCACGTGCGCCGCGGCGAAGCGCGCCGGCCTCGGCCCCTACCGCCGCGGCGTGGATCGGGAGTACGGCTGGTATGAGGACCGCGACGGCGACGGAACCGTCTGCGAATAGTTAGACCGGCTCGGCGCCGTGCTTCTCGGCGATCGCGTTGATCTTCTCGGCGGTCGCGAAGTCGAGTTCGGTCACCACGTCGCCCGCCGTGTGGGTGGTCATGGCGAAGCGCAATCGGTCCCACCTGATGTCGATGTCGGGCCGATGCTCCATCTCGATCGCGATGTTGGCGACCTCAGCCACGATCTTCATCGCCACGTCGTACTCGACCGCGAACGTGCGGCTGATCTCGGCGGTGTCTCCAGACCATCCCGTGTCGGCGAGGCGCTCGGCGACCCGTTCTGCGGTGAGGGGGGTCCTCAGGCTCACGTGTGCCCTCCCATGCTGCTGAGCATCTCCTGAAGCTGCCGTCCCGGCTGCTCCTTCGCCCACGGTCTCATGCGAGCCTGGAGCCCTGACAGCTCCCGTCGCATCCGTTCGGAGCCGGTTGCATTGGCCAGTTCGACGACCTCACCGGCGACGGTCACGGCGTGCTCAGGGTCGCGGTGGACCGCGTATGCCTGAGCCTGCCGGGCCAGGAACACCCCCACGTCCCGTCGCGCGCCAGCGGCCCGGAGTGAGGGCATGATCTGCTCCCAGAGCGCCAGGGCATCGGCCGCCTGGCCAAGGCGGACGAGGCATGTTGCGCGCTGGATGTCGATGTAGTGCGGCGTGCGGCACGCGCCGCCCCACGGGTACGCGTCGTCGATCTGGTCGACCAGCGCGGCGGCCTGGTCGAGCAGGCGGGCGCACTCGTCTCGTGCGTTACCGTCCTCGGTGAGCGAGACGCCGTGCGCCGTCTGCTGCAATGCCAGGACACGCACCTTCGGCACCAGGTTCGGCGCTTGCTCCAGTGCGGCCCGTGTCAGGTCAAGGACGCCGGGGCCGTCGAGGAGGTCCGCGTGGAGCATCGCCTTGTTGTGCAGCGCGAACGCGACGAGTTGGCGGTCGTTCGAGCGGTGTGCGCGCTCCAGCATCACGTCATGCCAGTACACCGCGCGGTCGATGTCCCCGCCGTCCTGGTAGAGCCATCCCAGGAACGCGGCGTACCCGGCGGCCAGCGACCACAGGCGAGGGCGCAGCGCGCCGCGGGCCGCGTTCGCCAGGTCGCACAGTAGATCGTACTGAGCGGCCGCCGTGGGGATCAGCCGGAACGGTCCGAGATAGCGGTCTGCGGTGTAGTGGCCGGCCAACTGGTCGCGGAAGTAGTCCGCAAGTTCGGGGGCGACTGGCCCGGAGAGCCCTTGCGGGAGAAGCCCTCCGGCCGCTCCAGCCAAGGCCAGGGCATCACGGCGCGCGATCGACGCGCCGCCCTTCCCTCTGGTCTTTCGCACTTGGCGAGCCGCTGAGGCTTTGGCGAGCGCGGTTAGTTCGCCATCGGCGCCCAAGGCGTTGTCGAGGTCACGGGCGAGGTCGGCCGAGGGCGCCTTGATGTCGTTCGATACGCGGCTGAGGTGCGCGACGTCGTAAAAGGTGTCCTTAGCCAGCTTTCGCAAGCTGATCCCACGCTCGGCCATGAGCGCACGCATCGCCTCACCGAAAGTCGTCATCACACTCACCCGTTCCGCCCGGGTTGGCCCTTTATGCCGTTGACCAGCGTTGACCACGACTAACGGTCAACAGGTCAACACCTTCCACCGTAGCCAGTAAGGCGCTGGTCTAGATGTCGAACGTGTGCCGCAGAGCACAAGAGCACAAAAGACGGCCCCGGGCCGGCGGGCGAACGCCGGGTCCCAGGGCCTTGGCCGGAAGGTAGGTCCGACCCGTGAACGAGATTACGGCCTCGGCGGGACCACCCGCGGACGGACAGGGCATCGCGGAGTACTACGGATGGTCGCCCTCGCCCGCCGCCGACGAGACGGCCAAGCGGGTGCTGTCTGCCGAGTTCCCCGAGTGGTCGATCATCCAGACCACCGACACGAACCGCTGGTGGGCCGTGCTCCGCCCGTCGGAGCGCGGGGGCCGACCGGACGACGCCGTTACCGAGGTCGACGCCAACACCCCGGAAGGGCTGCGCAACCGGTTGCGTGAGGCCGAAGCATGAGCGACACCGAACTCCTGAGGGCGCTTGGCCTGGCGCTGGTCGGTGAAGGCTGGCGCGCCGCCCCCCCGGTACGACGAGATGCCCGTCCGGCTGCGGGTCTGGCACCCGTCCAACCCGGTCGTCGGCGAGACCGTGAACGTCACGTGCGAACCGGACGGCCCGTGGTTCCGCTCGTCCACGGGCGCGCTCATGGCCCGGTGCGACGACATACCCGCCGCCGTGGCCTACGTCGAGCGGGAGTTGGGCGCGCTCGTGCGGCCGCGGGCGCCCGCGTAAGGAGTCCCGCGGTCCTGGTGGCCTGTTGGCAGGCAGGACCGCGGGTGCCAGCGTCGTACGGCCGCGCGTCCCTCCGTGTCGTCGGCGGCCGTACGACACGAACGCGGGGCGGCCTGGCCGGAACGGCGCGGCAGCCGGACCTTCCCGCATGGACGCCATGGCCCCGTGCCGACCTCGTCGCGGGGAGTCACCCGGGGCCATGGCCCCAGAGCCACATGATGCAACCGGCGAGCGCCCGCCAAACGAGGGGACGGAGATGCACGGAATAGGAGAGGCTCTGCGGCGAGGCTCTGCGGCCTGCGGATCTGGTGATGGTGGTGCTGGTCAGGGAGGACGGTGGGGTCGGCGTCATGCCGACTCTTGCCGTACCGGAGCTGCCCGCGGCGGTGGAGGAGATGACTCGTCGGGGGATCCAGGCGGTGAAGGTGTTCGCCTCGCCGTCGCTGCGGAGCGCGGACGGGCGGGCGGACCAGGCGCCCGATTCGCTCATGGCGCGGTCGATTCGGAAGATCAAGGAGACGGCGCCGGGTTTGGTGGTGATGACTGAGACGTGTCTGTGTTCCTACACCCCCACCGGCGAGTGCCATCTGATTCGGCCTGACGGTACTGCCGACGTGGCTCGGACGGTGGCGGCGCTGGCCGAGCAGGCGGTCGCCCAGGCGCGGGCCGGCGCGGACGTCGTCGGGCCGGCCGCGATGGCGGCCGGTGCCGTTGCTGCGTGCCGCCGCGCGCTCCAGGAAGCCGGGCTTAGCGCGACGCGCATCATGCCGCACCTGATCATTCGTTCGAGCCTGTACACGGGATACCGGGAGACGATGAGCGCCGTACCGGGCTCGGGTGAGCGGAAGCTACAGATCCCCCCGACCGCGGCGGCTGACGCCATCCGGGCAGGCTTGCGGATGGTGGAGGAGGGCGCCGATGCGTTACTTCTCGAACCCGCGCTCATGTGCTGCGACATCCTCGCGGGTCTGAGAGCTCGTACCACTGTTCCGCTGCTGCCGTTCTCGGTGTCGGGCGAGTACCTGACGCTCGGGCCCGAACTCCTCGCCGAGGAGTACACGATGTTGCGCCGGGCGGGCGCCGACCAGGTTGTCACCTACGCCGCCGCAACCCTCGCCGATAGCCTCGGCAGCAGGCCATCACCTATTCCACCAGCGACGACCGAGGACCCCACCGTAATGACGATCATGCCGAACACGCCAGCGCAGGCGTCGGCAGCGGCTGACCAGTACTTCGGCGCCAAGCTCCCGGAGCGGCCGCTCCGCCTCGGCTGCCGCCGGTCCCACCTCGCGCGCGCCTACGCCCAACGGGTGATAGCCGCCCTGCACCAGATCGCGCCCAGGCTGGAGGTCGAGCTTGTGGAGATCGCCACCTCCGGCGACCGGCACAAGGGCGACCTGTCCAAGCTGGGCGGCAAGGGCCTGTTCATGAAGGAGATCGACAAGGCGCTGACCGTCGGGCAGATCGACATGGCCATGCACTGCATGAAGGACGTGCCCGGTGACATCCCGCTTCCCGAGGGGCTGGTATTCGCCGCCTACCTGGAGCGCGACGACGTCCGCGATTGCGTCGTCTGGCGGGAGGGTTCCAAGTACGCCAGCATCGACGACCTTCCGCCCGGTACGGCGCTGGGCACCTCTGCCGTGCGCCGCAAGGCCCAGCTCCTCCGGCACCGCCCCGACCTCCAGGTCGAACGGTTCCGCGGAAACGTCGTCCCCCGGATCGCCAAGCTGGATGAGTCCGACCGCCTGGAGGGGATCGTCCTTTCACGCGGGGGCCTGGTCCACGTCGGGATGGACCACCGAATCGGCCAGGTCTTCGGCCTGGAGCAGATGTGCCCAGCCGTTGGCGCCGGCGTTGTTGGTGTCCAGTGCCGCAAGTCTGATGAGGGCATGGTCGAGCTGCTCCAGCTCATCGATCACGCCGAGACCCGCATCCATATCACCGCAGAGCGGACGATGTTGCACGGATTGCAGGGGCACTGCAACTCCCCGATCGCCGGCCACTGCCACACCACCGAAGACGGTCAACTGTCCTTGCACGGCATGGTGTTCAGCCGGGAGGGCGCGCACTTCGCCTACGCGCAGGAATGGGACTCGCGCGACCGGGCGTACGAGCTGGGCGCCTACGTGGCCGCGACGCTCGCACGCAAAGGCGCCCGGGACATCATCGCCGGCATCCCGCACTAACGCCGAAACGCCCCGTCCTCCAACCGCCGAAGCGGAGGAGGGCGGGGCGTTCAGGTCTGCGTGACCGATTGAGCTGGACGAGCCGGTACGGGCAGTTACCGGGGCAGCCGGTACGGCTTCTCGTACGCTGGCGTCCGAGCCGAGCCGAGCAGCGTGCCCACGATGGGCCAGCGCGCCTCCAGCGCGCGGACGAGCGCGTAGTACGCGCCGGCGACCACGGCGACCGCGACCGTTGCGGCCTGGGCGCTGGTCGCCTTGTTGAGCACGATGCCGAGTTCGGCCGCGAGCCCGGTGGCCTGGACGATGCGGAGCTGATCCTCAAACAGCGGCCGGGCGAGAGGCTCGCGGGTCGCGACGTTGTCCTTACCGCCGATCTTCACCAACTCGCACGGCTGCCAGAGTTGCCGGCGGAGTCGCTGGGCGTCGTCGAGGAGGTCGCTTGCGAGCTGGGCGCGCCGGTGCTTGGCGTCGTCCTGCTTTGCGCGGGTGGCCGCGCGGGTGCGCGCCCGGTCGAACGACAGGTTGAGCTCTTTGGCGATCTTCGTGACGGTGGCGTTGGACCGGCCGATGCGGTGGGCGATGGCGTTGCGGGCGAGGCCTTCGGCGTGTAGCGCGCGGACTTGTTCGCGGGCGTGGTCGTTGATGGGCGGGCCCCTGCGGCCATGAATGAGTCACCTCCCTTTTCGGTTTTCCCTATGACCAGTTAGCTGCGGATGGGGTGGAGATTTCTCATCCGATTACAGCGAAACTTCAGTGGGGGGGGTGACACCCTTTCCGATGACCAGCCGCAAGGACAGACACAAATTTCAAAGCTGAGGCAGACTGACGCTCCGATGGCTCTTGGGCCCTGTCAGATATGACGACGGCCCCCGGTGGTAGCGCACCGAGAGCCGTCTGAAACCCGAATCCCCTGCGTGGAGGTCGAGCTGGCTATGAGCGTACGTCCAATGCTGGCCGGTGCGCAGCCGTCCGAGCACCTGGCGATCAGCGCTCCGGCGCTGCTGCTTGTGTTCATCGCGGTTGTCGTCGCGGTCGCGGTCGCCAAGGATCCGAAGCTGGCGGCGCCGATCGGGGCGGCGGCTGCGGTGGCTGCGGTGCTGGTGGTTGCCCTGACTCCGTGACCAGTCGGGCCGGCCGCTATGCCGCGCTTGTGCGGTTGCGGCGGCCGGTCCGCTCGGACAGCGCGGCGGCCTGAACCAGGTCGACGAGTACGGTGCCGCGGTGGTCGATGCGCTCGATGCGGCCGGCCGCGGCCCAGTTCCGGATGGTGCGGTGCGGGCGCTGGGTGACGACGGCGACGGGACGGAAACGGGCGAGGATAGTCGAGTGCATCGTTCATCCCCTTGACGTGCGGAAACCCGGCTCGCCGTGTGGGGCTTACCGGGTTTCGGGCATGCGTCGTCACGCAGATCACGACCTAAGTGCGACGATCATGTCAACTTCGGTCGCGTCACTACGTGAGGACCGCGAGAACCCACGACTCGTCTTCGAGGCGATACTGCGGCCGATAAGCCAGATCAGCGGCAAACGGGCAGGCTAGATTCACGTGACCATGCAGTACACTTCCGGGACCCATGCCGAAAGATCGTTCTTGTGAACATGCGCTCTGCTTACTTGGCATCCGTCGTTACCCTCGTAACACTCCTCACGCTGAGCGGCTGTTCTGGAGGGGATCGAACTCCAAATGCCTCTACCAGTACAGGCCCAAGGGCTTCGGTTAACGAGATTCGCCGCGCCGACTGCGGGAAGGTCTTGCAGGCGGTCGCAAATGGGAGGGAGTCACGGCCGTCCGCGTCGGCTTCCGAGTCCATCGAGACGGCGCCCGAGCGAGTCACGTCGGCATTCCGTCAGGTCCAGCCGGAATTGAAGGATCCCGAGTGGCCGCCACGGTTCAGACGTTGATCGATCTGCACCGTCAGATGGATGCTCTCGATGATGGCGGCATGTCAGAGGCCCGGGGCCAGCTCAACATGCGCTTCACTGATGCGCTGAACAAGCTCTACAAGGTGTGTCCGCCACACACTCCGCCGGGTACCTGAGCGGGTTCGCAGCAGCTCGCTGGTGGTTCTTGGCGGTGGGTCATGGCGGGTTTTGGCGGCTCGGACAGGTCACAGCGGTCGCGAGGAGCGCGACCCACGCGCCACGGGGCCACCTGGCGCCGCACGGGACCCATCCGATCGGCCAAGGGCCAACCGTCGATAGCGGGCCCGTGGAGCGGGCGGCGGCGGGCGTAGCCCGGAGCACCACACGGCGCTGCTCGCGTCCTGGCGCACATGGAGTTGGCCACCCCAGTGCCGACAGTGCATGTCCCGCAGCGGGACGATCGGGGCGTCGTACTGCGCTGCGATCCGGGCGCGGGTGACCAGAGCGCGGAGCCAGCGGACGGCCCATGCCCCGGCTCGGTGGGAATGACCGACCAGTTGGCGGGCTCACGCTCGGGGTCGATCACGTTGAGGAGCCGCTGCATGTTCGAGACCCGGTTGACGGCCTGGATCGCCACCGCAGGGTCGTAGGGCTGCGTCCAGTTAAGGCTGGCGCTTCTAAGAACCCCGCTCAACCGCGGCCCCTGGGCCCACCCCGCGGTCCAGGGGCCGCGCCCTTTCCCTAACCCCCATGAAGTACGCCCATGGCCGTCTACGGCCGATGGCACAAAACCCACCCGACAAGGAGAAGGTCGTGCCGTGGACGCCCGAGTACGTGACCGGGATGCGCGAGGAGCTGCCCGACCAGTTCGCGGCGATGGTCGACGTCGGGGCCGGCCTGAGGATGCGCCAGGGCGAGATCTTCGGGTTCTCCCCTGACGACATCGACGAGTCGATCGGCATGGTCAAGATCCAGCGCCAGGTCAAGCTCGTGAGAGGGAAGTTCGTCTTCGCTCTGCCCGAGGGCGAGAAGATCCGGGAGGTGCCGCTCGCCGAGTCGGTCGAGCGGGCTCTGGACGCGCACGAGGAGCAGTTCCCGCCGATCGAGGTCACCCTCCCTTGGCGTGAGCCGGACGGCGAGGAGCACACGGCGAGGCTCTACTTCGCCAGGCCTGGCGGCTGGCCGCTCTTCCACGACCAGGTCAACGAGGTGTGGTTCGCGGCGGCCGAGCGGGTCGGGATCATCCCCGCCACGCCCGAAGGCCAGAAGCGGCCGGACTCGCGCAGGCATGGCATGCATGCCCTCAAGCACTACTTCGCGAGTGCGCTGCTGACCGAGGGCGAGGCGATCCAAGCCGTGAGCGAGTGGATGGGCCACGACAGCATCAAGACCACCCTCGACATCTACGCCCACCTGATGAAGGAGAGCGAGACCCGGATGCGCCGGCTCATCGACAAGGCCCTGGCGCCCGTCGAGCGCGCCCCGGGAGAGGGCACATCGCGGGCATATGCCCCGGGGGAACGGGGAATAGCGGGGAACACTGGGGAACCTGATTCCCCAGCTCAGAGCGGGTCTCGCCGGAGAGTCCCAGGTCGCCCCTGGTGCCCGAGGACTACCAGCACTTCTCCAGCTCGGGCCGCTAAATCACACCATCATCGCGACCGCGATCGCCACGACCACGACGAGGGCCACGACGAGGACCGCGCCGACGATGAGCCCGGTGTTCACCTGCTTGGACTTCTCGGCCGGCCGCTGCGCGGCGAAGTTCTGGAACTGGTGGGTCGTCCCGGCCGGATCATTGGGCTTTTCAGACATGCGGACGAGGGTAACGGAAGTGTTCCCCCAAGCTCAGGCCCTCCGCCACACCCTGGGAAAGCCCGGTGAACCCTCCCGCCACGACCCGCTATCGTGGTGCCTGCTCCACCACGGGAGGCTTCGCATAGTGGACGAGTGCGGCGGTCTTGAAAACCGCTGAGTCGGTGTCCCCGGCTCCGTGGGTTCGAATCCCACAGCCTCCGCAACCAGCATCTTCCCAGCTCAGAAGCCAGACCGCCGGGAAGACGCATGATCACCATATGCAGCCAGGCGCCACCGGAAGCCGCCGTACGCCGCTGCTCGCGGGATATACGCGGGATGAGAACCGCCCCGTTTCCCCAGCTCAGCCCGGACGCCAGAAGGGGCCCCGGGATGAACGGGACCCCTTCAGCGTAGGCCGGATCAGGCAGCCAGAGCACCATCGATCCGCCTGTTCGCGACCTCTTCCCCACCGTCGATGCACTTGGCGTAGACCCGCAGCAGCACGTCAACGCCATGACCGGCCCGTTCCGCCACGTCGGGAGCAGGCACCCCGGCATTGAGCCACAGCGACACGGCCGCGTGCCGCAGGTCATACGGCCGACCAGCCAGGGGCGAGGCGACCTGTTCCGGTGTGAGCGCCAGGACACGAGCCGCCTTCCAGGCCCGGCAGTACGTCGTTATCGAGATAACGCCGCCGGTCCCCGTGCGGAACAGCCGCCCATCATCGGCGACCCCGAACTCAGCGATATGGGCACGCAAGATGGCGACCAGTTCCGGCGGGACGGGCACCGGGCGTGTCTCGTCCCCCGGCCGATGCTTGAGGCCCCGATCATCGTGAGCCTCCCCGCTGTCCGTCCACCGCTTGTTCGCCAGTGGCTTGGACTTGGCGATAGTGATCCGCCCCCAGCCCGTTGCCGGAAGAACGCAGTCCTGCTTACGCAGCCCGAGCGCCTCCGCCGGCCGCAGACCCGTGAAGTACAGGCAGGCGAAGAAGCCCCGAAGATGCCTGCCTCTATCCGTGCGCCCCACGTACGACACGGCCGTCAGCAGCTCCCGAGCCTGCCGCGGGTTGACCACGACCCGCCGGTCTACGACCTCCCGAACCTTCGGAGGCGACCACGACTTGACCCGATCGATCGGGTTGGACGCCAGCTCCTCCAGGTCGATCGCGTACTGGAGAACGTTGTAGAAGACCGACCGCTTACGCGCGATCGTCGTAGCTGCCGCCGCCTTCCCATCGAGCTTGACCGTCAGCGCGTCCAGGCCCAGCCGCACGTTCTTGACCTTGTCCAACTCCCTGACGGGCAACGAAGCCGCCTTCAGCCAGTCCAGCGCCTTCCGTATCTCCGTAGGCCGAGGCCGCGCACGATCGGCCGGGACGAGCGCGTATTGCCGAAGAGCCTCACGCAGTAGAAGAGGCTCAGGAGCGCCCGGCATGTCCTCCAGGACAAGGGCAGGCGTGACGGTGGCGAGAGCATCCGTCAGGCTGTCCCGAGTCTTCGCCGCCGCATGAGGCCACTTCATGTCGATGTAGGCCAGGACGAGGGCGTACCAGGTGACCGCATCCTTGATCTTGACCATGGACACGGGAAGCCCCGAGTCGATGTCGAATTCCTCGCCCCGCTTGGCCGCCTGACGAAGATCAGAGAGCAGCGACTCGGCATGTGCCTTGGTCCTGCGTATCCGTGACTTCCCCCTACCAGCGACCACCCAGCGCACCTCATACGAAGCCGTCTTGCTCGACTTGTTGCGTCGGATGGCCCAGAACTTCACATCCGTGGAGGTGTTCACGCCGCCTCCCGCAGGGAGTACAGCCAGGCGTCGAGGTCACTGCGGTAGATCCGGATCTCGCCGTTGGGCAGCTTGATCCCCGCGGGCGCCTTGCCGATCTCGCGCCAGCGGTAGAAGGTCCGGCGGGAGATGCCGCCCAGTTCGTCCAGGACTTGATCGACGGTGAGGAGTTCATCGCGCTTGCCGGTCACGCCGCCTCCGCAGTTGCCGAAACTTCTGGGGTGGTCTGTGTGGTGGCCTGATCGAGTTGTGCGCGCCGCGTGACGCGTTCGTTGATCAGGTGCATCAGCCGTTGCTCGACCGGCTTGACGTCCGGGTCACCGGGCCCGGCGCGTTCCCAGACGTGGAGTGCGTCAGGGTCGGCCGGGTTGACGACGGGGATTCCGGCCTCAGCCAGCCGAGCCAGGACCCATGCCTTCCGGTCGGCTTTGTGGTCGGCGAGGGTCTTGCCGGACCACTTCCGCGAGACGAGCACGCGCCGGCCCCCGTAGCCGAGGTGTTCGCGTCGGTGTGCCTTGCCCTTGCAGAAGCCGGGCGTCAGCCCCTCCCGCGGGTTCTTGGGCTGGACGCCGTAGCGCAGCCAGTTCGCGCACGTGGGAGAGCACGGCTCATACCGGAGTTCCTCCGCCATCCGTTCCACGTGCTCACGCTCGGCGTCGGTCCCGGCCTCGTGGCATTCGGCGACGCCCTTGACCAGGTACTTGGTCAGGTAGCCGATCAGCCGCCGAGACTCCGAGGAGTCCGCCATGACCCCTTGCGCGTCGACCTGGCGCCCGAAGCGGACCACGTGCAGGGGTTCGGCATCCTCCTCCAGGCCCAGCGCGTCCAGCGCGTCATTCCAGGTGGGCAGCACCTCACCGGTATCGGGATCGATGTATCCGCCGTTCTCGCCCGCTGCGTCGTCCCAGACCGGCAGCCGATCCGCCTCGTAGACGACCCGATCGGTCGAGGGCCACCACACCTGGTGGTAGGTCGCCGCCGCCACCTGCCGCAGTTCCGCACGGGAGATGGTCCCGCGAATGGCCATGTGCAGGTGGGGGGCGAGGCGCCGTTGGGGTTCGACGGTGGCGAAGTACTGCACGTCGTAGCCGACGAACCGGCGCAGGTTCTGCACGAAGCGATCGACGAGCTTGGAGAAGTGCAGCGCATCGCGCGCCGCCCGCCGGTAGTCGTAGCCGTCCGGATCGACCGGCACCCCGTCCCGCACCCGGCCGTAGGAGTCCAGGGTCAGGGTCAGGAAGATCGAGGGCCGGAAGGTCTTCCCGTTCCGCCCCCGGAACACCCTGCCGACCGTGCGGGCGTCCACAGGACGCCGAGGAAGCTCGGGAGCGTCCTGACGCCGCCGGGTGGAACGAGTCCGCCGCGCCTTGCTCTCACCGGTCTTGAGCGCCCCGCGGACGCCAGCGCGTTCGATCTCCACATCGAGTTCGCGGAGAAGGCCGTCCCAGAAGTCCACGCCTTCACCGGCCGCCGAACCGGTCTCGGCCGCCGTGTCGCGTTCGGCTTGAGCCCGCGCCCGCATCTCCATCAACGCCCGCTGCTGCTCATCAGCGTCAGCGCGTTCGATCACCGGTTCGGAGTCGAGGTGCCAGCCTTGACGGCACTGCACAGCGCGGAGCTGGCGCTTGCGTTCGGCGCACGGAGGGCAGACCGAGGCCAGGGTGTGCCCGCACGGGACGTAGATCACTTCCGAGGCGCCCGTGTGCAGGTCCACGCGCCGCATCGGGACCGGGCGGATGCACACCCCGTGCTCGATGGCCACCGCTTCCAGCACCCCGCGCGCCAGCGGAGGCAGCATCTTGACCACAGGCCCCGCCGTCTCCTCCTCCGCTGGGACGGCCGGGGCACCGTCGAGGGCCAGTTGGGTCACGCCACCTCCCCGACATCGCCCAGGGCCAGGGCGACCATGTCCCGGATGTCGTCATCGGAGACGAACGCCGCACGAACCCGGACCGGATCGGGAACGGTCTCCAGCCGGACGAACCCGACCCCCGCGCCGATCTCCGGGATCGGGGAGATCTGATCGGCCAGCGCCCCGCGATCGCGGGACCCGTCGCCCAGGACCATGTCCACCTGCTCGTCTTCGTCCAGGCGCAGGGCGATCCTGGTGGGGAATAGGTTGCGCAGGTTGTTGACCTCCTTGCGCGCGTCCTGCTGCGCACCGATCACGCAATACCCCACCGACCGCCCCTGACTGGTGAGCACGCCCAAGGCCGCCTCAGCACGCTTGCGCAGATCACGCTCGGGGCAGTAGGCCGTCAGGAACGCCAGCTCATCCACGATCACCACCCGGAACGGGTGCACATGCGTGGGAGTGAACGAGCGCGTGATTCCGGCGAAGTCTTCGGCGCGGGCGTTCATGTCGTCGGCCGCCGTCTCCAGCAGCTGCACCATGCCCCCGCCCGGGTCGGAGGAGTAGCGCCCGTAGCGCTCGAACAGCGCCCGCCCGAAGGACAGTTCCATGCGCTTGGGGTCGATGGCCCAGACCTCCACCAGCCCGGCCAGCATCAGCGGCAGCAGCGCCCGCACCGTCGACCAGATCACCGACCCCTTGCCGGCCCCCGTCGCACCAGCGATCAGCACATGCGTCCCCGACAACCGCAGCCGCCACGGCGCCCCGTCCTCCTGCCGCCCGACCACCACCCCGGACAGATCCACCTCGGACGGATCCGGGACGGGCAGGGCGGGGATGGGGACGGCCAGGGCGTCACGGCGAACGAACTCCACCCAGATCCGCCCCGGACGGTCACCTTCCCGGACGCGGACGAGGGTCGCGCCGAAGCCGTGCGCCAGGTTGGCCGCCACCTTCTCCCACGCGTCCGGCGCCTGCCCCTTGAGCATGCGCACCAGCACCCGATCAGACGTCGGACCGCAGCGGACGCGGACGATCGAGGGCAGGTACTCGCGCCCCTTGTGCATCTTGGTCAGCCCGGCCGTCACCAGCACCGGTTGCCAGTCCCGCCGGTACACCGCCACCAGCCGCCACCGGGCCCGCGCCGGACGGACCGCGTACCGGACGAAGGAGGGACGGTCCGCCACCGCCCACGTACCCAGCACGACGGCGACCAGCGCCAGGACGAGCACGGGCACCGCCCAGCCGTAGCGGTAGCCGAGCCAGCCGAGCCCGGCCGCGGCCGAGACGGGGACGATGTTGCGGAACAGGAACACCACGGTCCGCACCAGGACGCGGACGGCGTTGACGAGCAGGACCAGGCCCTCGGGCATGTGCCAGACCGGCGGCGCCCACTTGGGCGCGGCGAAGGGGTCTTTCTGGGCTTCTACGGCGACGTTCTCACCGGGGCCGAGCTTGCGGAACTCCCATGCCATGATGGGTCACCTCTTCACTTGTGCTGATCAGGGGGAGAGAAGCGGGGCGGCCGGAGGTACCAGCTCCAGCCGCCCCACCCGAACTAACCGACGACCTTGACGCCGAGCCGGGGAACCTCACCCGACAGCGACCGCGACCGGCAGATGCCGCACGAGGGGTTGCCGCAGAACCGGGCCAGGGTGTGCGACCAGCGCACGTCACGCCGGGACTCGGCCCAGCCGGTCAGGACGACCAGCCCCGCACCGGCCCCGCCGGCCAGCGCCACCAGGACGAACACCGACACCAGGAGCAGGGTCATGCCGCACGCTCCGTTCCGGCAGCGCCCTCGGCGTTCTGGTCGCGCAGCCGCTCCAACTCGGCCAGGTACGCCCCGGCCGCGTTGACGAGCTGGCGGGCGAATTCCACATCCCGTGCCGTGACCGCGTCCTCCCGACGGGACGCCGGACTGATCGCCAGATTGCCGCCACCACCGTGCACGATCAGGATCGGGTGCTCCAGCGCGTAGGACAGACACTCCGCACGCGCGTCACCACCCACCCGCATCGACCACGAGAACCAGGTACCGCGATCGTCCATCACGCGGTCCTCCCCTTGCCCGAGGACCGCCCCGACGAACGGCCCGAGGGACGACGACCAGAGCGATACAGCCGCTCCACCTCCACCGCGTAGGCCGCCGCCTGCTCGGCCAGGCACCGCGCGAACTCCACATCAGCCGCACCCAGCCGCTCGGGGAGGGTGAGGGTGACCAGCACCCGACCGGCCGAGACCGTGAACAGCGGAGTACGCGCACGGAACGAGCGGAACTCACTGGTCGCGGTCGGATCGATCGGCAGGGACAGCGCCGACATGCGCCCCGCCGCCATCAGGCAGCGTCCTTAGCCGACGCGGCCGGACGCCCAGCACCCTTGCCGCCACCGGGAGCGCGGACCGCACGGGCCCGGAAGGAGTAGGCGACCCGCGTGCGGATGTTGCCGTTGCGGTCCTTGCCCAGCTCCTCCACGTACGGGGTGACGGTCAGCCCCTCGAACTCCACCGGGCGGAACGGACCCATCACCGGCTCGGGCACCACCGGGCACACCTGCGCCGAGATCTTCACCTTGATCGCCGACGCCTTGTGGTTGCCGTTGGGGTCGGCGTCGTAGACGTCCACCACCCACACCGGCAGACCGTTGTCCTTGTCGACCTCCTGACGCTTGGTCTCGAAGTTCTCCAGCGGCTCAGCCGCCGACGTCGCGAACACCCCGTGCGGGAACACATCCCCGAAGCTCACCGGGATCCGACCCTGAATCGCCATGGACTCTCCTTCGACTCTTCGACCAGTTGTCCGGTCGAATCTGTGAGTCGATCATACGTGAGCGAGTCGTCCGGACAACTAGGAAGATGAGTGACCTATGTCACTCTTTCAAGCCATGTCAGTCAGGGACGCTGTACACGTCCTCCAGCTCGTGCAGGGTGCCCGGCAAGACGACCTCCACGGCGAAGAGCGCAGCGTCTTCGGCGTCATGCACGGTGGCCAGCACGACCAGCACCGGGTCACCGCTCTTGAGCTTGAGCGCCGAGACCTCCTCATCGGTCGCTATCCGTGCCGTGAGCCGTTCGACGATGTGATCGGTGCGCAGCTTCTTCACAGTGCGCAGGTGATCGCGGATCCCGACCGGCAACAGCGCGCCGAACTCCAGATCGGTGCCGTAGACCAGGGCGGGCGGGAACCAGCACGTCACCAGCTCTGAGGGGATGTCCTCACGAACGTTGACCCACTGGCGCCGCGACAGCCGTTCACCCGGCTCCACCTCCAGCACCGCAGCCACCGGGGGCGGAGCGGGAGCCGTTCCAATGTTGAGCAGGTTGGCCGGCCCCGAGGTCTCCGGCTGGTCCAACACGGCCAGGCCCGTCCGGGTCGCCTGCTCATGGGTCTCCGGCCGGCCTTTGACGAACGAGCCCCGCCCATGCTCACGGGTGATCCACCCGTCCTGTTGAAGCACCTGCAACGCACGGACGACGGTCGTCCGGCCCACGGCGAACTCACGGACCAAAGCCGCCTCAGTCGGCAGCGTGGCGCCGGGCGGATACTCCCCCGACTCGATCCGCCGCCGGATCTCCAACACGATCTGCGCATACTTGGGAGGCTCGAACTTCAGATCCGCCATGAGAGCACCTTGCGACCTTCAAGACGACCCGCAGACGGGTCTACCACTTGACCGGATAACTGGACTACACGGAAGCGTAACCGCACAAGCCAGCCACGTCACGCACCCCACCCGCTCACCAGCAGCTTCCTCAGCGAGCCCGGCCCCGCAGCAGCCGAAACCACCGCTCCTCAGCCAGCCGCAGCGGCACCCGCGGAGAGTCGTGCACCTCATCCCGATCCGGCCCCCGCACCGTCCGCCGGATGAAGTACGCCCCGCCCAGCCCGCACAACTCGAACACCGTCGCCAGGCACTCACACGTGTGCGCCACCACCCGCACACGCCCATCCCCCGCACACGCCGGACGCCACTGGATCGGCTCGAACCCCCGCCGCCGCATCGCCACATGCGGCCCATGCACATCCTCACCCGACTCCGCCGACCACCCCGGCCCGCCCACCAAGTGCGAGGACCGCCACGCCCGATACTCCTCAACCGGCGACGCCCCCGACGAGGAACGCCCACCGTGCCCGGCCGCACCGGCAGCGTTCACCGCGGATTCCAGTACCGATCACGGCGGCCCAGATCCTCCACCAGCTCCGCCACCGTGTCACACACCACCACGCCAACCCCAGGATGCCGAGCGATCCACATCCCCGACACCGGCCGGATCCGCCACCCTGGAAACCGCGTCCCCAACATCTGCTGCTGCAACGCCGGCCGGAACGGCAACCGCCCGGACGGCTTCACCGCAGCCCACCACCCGCCGCACCACCTGGCGGAGGGCCGCCGCCGCACTCACGCAACAACGCCAGCACCACCCGCGCCGCACCCGGCACATCACCCGTGGAATGCCGACCGAACGACGGACGGCACACGAACTCCGCACCGTCCTCATCCACCCGCACATCCACGACGGCCCCGATCACCGACCGCACTTCCAATCGCGGAGTCGCGTCACGCAACCCCACCCGCACACTCCGATCGGCCTGCACCACTTCACGGCACAACATCGCCAGCGCATACAGCTTGCGATCAGCAAAATCCGCCCGGTACCCCGTCACCACGCACCACCCGGCAAAGCAGGACCGGCGACACGGGGGACACGACTGCCCACCCCTGCTGGACTCGTCCGGGGGGAACGGGCCCAACCACAGCCACACCCACACCGCGCCGCCGGCCCCGCGCCCATCAGGCCACCTTGGCCTTGCACACCGACGCACATCCCTTGCACGCCCGCCGCCGAGGCCCCCGCGAAGGCGACCTAGACACACCCGTCAACACCGCACGCCGAGTCGAGACGAACATCCAGCCGCGGCCACCGCAGGACCGGCATCCGGTCTCGCTGACTCCTTGCTCCTGGGTCATGCCCCCAAGATCCCGCTACCGGCCATCCCGCTCCCATTACCGGGCGATATCCCTCGGCGGGATATACGCTCAGCAACAGGCGGCAGACGCGTAGACGCGGAGGGAGCCACGATGCCGGGACGGGCGTCAGACCCGATCGAGATCCCGGATTCTCTCTGGCAGCGCCCAGAGATGATCGATGCCCTCCGTGCCCGCGATATCCGCACGGTCTTCCTGCTTCTACGCCAGTACACAGGCGCGAGCCAGACCCAGATCGCCATCGCCGTCGGCATGACGCAGGGCAAGGTCAGCCAGACCATGAAGAAGGGTGGACGCCAAGTCCTCACCCTGGAGGTCTTCGAGCGCATCGCAGACGGCCTGGACATGCCCGACCAAGCCCGGATGACCCTCGGACTAGCACCCCGGACGCTCCCCCCAGCCTCTCCACCCACGGCGAACGCGACGGTCATCACAGCGCGGGATGAGCCCGCGGACTTGGTTTCCTCCACATTCCTGGGTTCCCTGGATGTAGATCCCGACGTCAGGGAGGAAGGGGACCCGTTGCGCCGCAGGACCTTCACCAAACTCGCCGGGGCCAGCGTCTTCAACGCGATCCTCGCCGACCTCCCCGGAGACGGCTCCCCACTGGGAGGTGTGGACGCATTCGCCGCCGCCCTTGCCGGCTACCCCGACATCGGCAGCGCGCCCAGCCCCAGCACGCTCAGCATGGACCGGCTCAGCTCCTCCGTAGCCGCCGCCAAACGCAACTACCAGGACTGCCGATACTCCACAGTCATCGACTCCCTGCCGGATCTCCTGGCCGACCTACGCACCGCGTGCGATACCTACGAGGGAGACACCTGGCTCCAGGCCGAAGCCCTCTCCGCCGAGGCGCACCACGTCGCGGCAAGCATCCTGCTCAAACTCGACCACGAGGGCCTTGCCTGGATCGCCGCCGACCGCAGCATGCAGGCCGCCCGCAACAGCCAAGACCTCACCATCCTCGGATCCTCCGCCCGCATCATCACCCACACCCTGATGAACGGCGGTCACTACGGCGCGGCAACACAGACCGCCAGCAGCTTCGCCCAGCGCATCGACCGCGACACCGACGAGCACACCCCCGACTTCCTCTCGGTCTACGGCGCACTCCTCCTACGCGGAGCCGTAGCCGCCGGCCAGCGCACCGACCGCCATACCGCCGCAACACTCCTGGACGAGGCCCAGGACGCCGGACACCGACTCGGCGGAGACTTTAACCACCGCTGGACGGCATTCGGCCCCACCAACGTCCAACTCCACCGCGTCAACATCGCCCTCCAACTCGGCGACGCCGGAGCCGCCATCCAAGAGGCCCGCACCATCGACCTCAACCGCATCCCCCTGACGGAGCGCAAGGCAACCCTTCTCATCGACACCTCACGAGCTCTTACCCAATGGGGCAAGCACGAGAAGGCGTACGACGTCCTACGCGTCGCGCACCAGTTGGCACCCGAAGAAATCTCCGCCCGCCCCGCGGTACACCGAATGCTGCGCGACCTGATGGCCACAGCCCCGCCCAGCATCAAGCGGCAACTCAGGGACTTCACCGCAGAGATCGGGGTCCGCCTATGACCGAGACCAACCCCCGCCGCATCCTCAACATCGTCGTATGCGCCGCCGGCCCCGCCGCTGACGTCGACAAATTGATCACTCTCGCCCAGCAACGAGACTGGGACGTCCAGATCATCGCCACCCCAGCAGCCCTGGACTTCATCGACGCCCCAGCCCTGGAAGCCCAAACCGGCCGCCCCGTCCGCAGCCAGTACCGCAAGCCAGGCGAACCACGCGCCCCCTTGGCAGACGCCATCATCGTTGCCCCAGCGACGTACAACACCATCAACAAATGGGCCCACGGCATCAGCGACACCTACGCCCTAGGCGTTCTCGCCGAAGCCCCAGGCTTGGGGACCCCGATCGTCGTCCTACCGTTCGTCAACAGCGCCCTAGCCAGCCGCCACGCCTTCAAGCACAGCGTTTCAACCCTCCGCAGCGAAGGCGTCCGCATCCTGCTAGGCCCAGGCGAATTCGACCCCCACCCACCCCGAAGCGGCGGCAACGGCCACGACAAGTTCCCCTGGCAACTAGCCCTGCACGAAGTCGACTTGGCGAATTAGCCCTCGGCCTAGCCCCTCCACGTGCAGCGGAGGCGGTTGCACCAACGGCACGCCCATCCGAGCCCTTTAACGTCATTAGGTTGACTCGTCACAATATACCAAAGTTTAGCTTTTTTCCACGCCACCCCGTCTAAGGAAAGCGTTACCTGCAACAAGTGCAGCATGGATCTCTCTAGCAGTTACGGCGATAGATCCATCACCACGACGACGAACGATTGAAATCGCACTGCTCTCATACTTCTCGCCTACCATGCCACCCTGAACCAGATATGGTTTATTCTCTTCCCTTTGAGGGGGCACATATATGCAGAGAATCTGTCCCTCTTGAAATTTTGTTTCAATTATCTCCATACCCTCGACGGGCGGATGTATGCGGGCATCTATCGATTGGCGATAAGTGTCAATACGCGGACTTGAAACAGGAATGGGAGTTATCTTGTCAACTGTATCAACACCGTCACGCTTCTTGGTATGCAAGCCCACAACCAGTAGGCCACCGTTCTCCGAATTAGCGAACCTGGCCACATCTTGCGCAAGTTGAAACTTCCATACCTCACCAGGCTTCTGCTGTAGCTCGTAAGCAGAAGACTTGGCTTCAAATATGTCCGATTCCGAGCGGCCAACTACTTGGCCTACTCCACCATGTCTTATTATTTCCAAAGTGCCTCTCGGGCTCAAAGTCTGATCCCAGGCAAAAAACAAGGATATGGATATTTCGAAGCGTGCTTGAATTAGTTGGGAAACCGTCATCCGGTCTCCCTCAATCAGGATGCTCAATTCCCATCGACTCGCTTTACTATTCCCCTTTGCGTAAGCCTCACCTTCCTTGATGGGCCTAACTTTAGCGACCTCAACGGGATAGGCACGTATTGCGGGGCGCAGAATTTCAACGACTTGGCGTTCATGCAGATCAACTGCGGACTTAAGACTGAACATAACAGGAAAGATCTTACTTTCAACTAGCTCAATAAAGATCCAGTTATGGTCCAACCAAGGGCTCTTATCTCTCACAACACTTATTACTAGATCGCCGGTAGTCACGGCGTCAACGGAAGAGCTCTTGGCTTTCTTGAAATTATCTGAATATCTTTGACTCTGATGCTTCTTGAGGTGCTGCACAAGCGAACCAATAGAAATAGCCTCAACCCTATTTGATTCAACTTCGAACTCGGCACCGTGGTCAATCACCCAGAAGTCGATCAGCTCATCACCGGCCTGGATCTGCTCCATGTGCCCCATGAGCGCATTATGCCTCTTGGGTGCAGTCACTGCCCCAGGTTCAAGGAACCAGGCACGCCGCTTGCCGAATTTGGCTGTTTGAGATCAAGGGCGGCGGCGCTTCGCGCCACCGCACCGCCCGCCCGGCGACGCCAGGGCGGGCGTGCGGCGTGGGCGCCGGTCCCACCCCGGCGAGCCGAAGCGGGCGCGCGAAAGCCACCGCCGCCGCCCAGCCGCTCGGCTGACGGCAGTCACGGGGAGCGCGCCGCCGCCGAGCTGGCGCACACCATGGGGCGCAGGTTCCTACATGCCTCCGGCGGGGGCCTCCGACTCCGGGAAGCAGGGGCGCGCCCGTGACGGAGATCGAGGGGCTGAGGTGGGGGAGCTTCCCGTCTGCCGCCGTCCCGATCGGAGATCTACCAGACCAGGTCCAGGGCGCCAAGGTCGTTCGTCCAGTGGGGCGCTCCACCTTGGCGCCCTGGCCCCGCCCTGGTAGCGCGGAGCGCGGGACGACGGCAGACGGGAAGCTCTGGGGCGAACGGTTCGGTCGGCGGACCATGCGACCGTCAGCCGCACTCGGGTTCTCACTGCTGAGAATCGGTTCGCTCACCAGCAAACCGCGCTGCATTACGTGCAGCAGATCGGCGGAGGCGGGCGCCACAGTCGTCGGTCTGCTTGTGGATGGTCTCTGCTGCCGGTGACGCTGGCCAGATTTGAATGAGGTAGTCCTCAATGATCCGACCGATTACCGTCGCGTCGTAGGCGATGTCCCGGCCTCGGGCGTGGACGCGGACCCGGTAGCTTCCCGCGCCCGATGGGCTGAGCAGCGGGAGAGCGGGGCTATCGGCCATCAAGCAGGCCACCGTCAACTGTCCGGTCTCCGACTCCACCGTGACCTCGGCGATCTCTTCCCAATGCTCCCAGGAGGGAGCACCAACTGGTGGCGCCGCATCGTGCAGTTCAACGCTGACGGCGACCCTCCCACCAGCTATCCCGGTATGGACTATCGCCCCGCAGGACGCCGAACTGGGAGTGATCAGCCCGTTAGTCGGTTCACCCGGCAGTATCGAGGGTGGGTCCTCCCCTTCTTCGGCGAGGTGGAATTGATGGTAGGTCACTGGGGTGGGCACGGGCCCGTGCGTAACGGGAAGATCATCCGAGACTCGATCGGTCATGACGTGGATTCTCCATGTGGTCCAGGGCGGCACGGGATATGTGCGGGATGATCTTACGGTGGATGGTCATAAAGCAGCAGGTTCTCCCTGGTCAAGGGGCTAGCGGATCGGAGATCATCAGCGCTCTTGAAAACCGCTGGGCGGGTATCCCCCGTCCCGTGGGTTCGAATCCCACAGCCTCCGCAACCAGGTAAACGCCCAGCGCTCCCAACACGCTCCCATCCGAAGATCAGATGGGAGCAAAATGGGAGCAGGTGGTCACCCCGCCGTCGCTCAGCTCTCGCGACGCGCGTGTCGAGCGGGCTATCTCCCGCGCGCTCGAACGTCGCCGTACACGTCGCGCCGTCTGGCGGGAGGCCGGCGGCGACCCCGACCGGTTCCGCGAGATCATGATCGCGCGCCAGCAGGGCAAGGCCGGATTCCTCTTCCACGACGTGGAGCCCTGGGGTGAGCCCCGTACGGTCACCGACCGGCGGGGCTCTCGCGCGTTCCTCCGCGAGCGCGAAGTATCGCGTCGGTGTACTGCTCGGTCGTCAGGTCCGCGTCCGTGATGCCTAGCTCGGCCAGGACCGCGCGGACGGCGCCGAGCGCCTCGCTCAGCTCTTCCTCAGGGGCGAGCGTCTCCAGCTCGACGAACGTCCCCGCAAGCTCAGGCACGGTGACCACCGTCGCGAGCATGTCCCGGCCGCGTGCGTTGAACCGGTAGTTCACGCACTCTTTCGTGAGCCGGACGTGTTCCACTGCGCCCAGAGCACGGAGCACCGTGTCCACTACGGCCGGGTCCGCCACCTTCGTCTCGTGCTCGGGCTTGGACCCTGACGCCTCGTCCACGGCCGGCTCCTTGTAGGTCAGGATCGTCTTGCGCGTGCTGCTCCGGTCGACCACCCGCACCCGCAGTTCCCGACCCTCGGCGGTGAGTGAACCGTCCACCCGGTCGTAGTAGGTGTCCCGGTAGATGCTCGGCTCCTCCTCGGCGCGCTTGCGCAGTTGCTCGCGCAGATCCTCGGGGTCACCTACCCGCGCCTTCAGCTCAGCCTCGATCACCGGTCATCCCTTCCTGGGCGCCGCGCCCGCCGCCACACGTCGTCGTAGTGCCGTCTGAACGCTGCATGCAGCACGCCATCGGCCGCCGCCGTGAGCTTGTACACGCCCGACCGGTGCCCTTCGTGCGCGGCCGCGAACGCCGAAAGGTACAGCGTCCCGTCAAACGACAGCATGCGCCACGTCGGTAAGTCGTCGTACAGCCGGACCTGGAGCCTCACCCACGGGTGCCCGTCCAGCTCGGCCAGCCGCGCCGGCGACAACCGTATCCCTGCCGTGAACGACTCGACGGACTCGGCGATCTCCTCGGCCCGGATCGCGGCGGCCGGCGCGTCCGGGTCCAGCAGCAGCACGCGGACGTGGACGGGTGTCTCCCGGGTGGTGAGCGGCCCGCGAAGGAGGGAGTCGTTCATGGCGACCAGGCCGAGGACGCGGACGGCCAGGATGTCGAGAGCCTCGGCGGTGCCCGCGTGCTCACGCAGTTCGCGGGCGACGTCGGCCTGGCTGCTGTACACGTTGGCTATCTCGGCATGCCCGGCCAGCGCGCCGGCCTCGGAGCGGCGCGGCGCGAGACCGAGCAGCGCGCGGGCAGCGTCGGGCATCGCGAGTCCGTCCGCGATGCGTTCGTACACGTCCAGCTTGGTTCACGGTCCGCTTGCCGTTGATGATCTCGTTCAGGCGGCCCTGGCCCATGCCGGTGGCGGTGGCGAGGCGGGCCTGACTGGCGCCGGAGTACTGCTGGGCGAAGCGGAGCACGGCGGCGACACCGCCGGGTGCCGCATAAGGCCGACGAGCCAGGGGCGAGGTCGCCTGTTTCGGAGCGAGCGCCAGGACGCGAGCTGCGTTCCAGGCCCGGCAGTACGTTGTGATCAAGGGGCGGCGGCGCTCGCGTCGCCGCCCCGGGCGCATCGCGCCACCCCGCCCGGCTCCCCGGCTGACGGCGGTCACGTGGTACGCGCCGCCGCCCGGATCATTGAGCAGGTTGAGGCTTTCCGAGGCTCAGGTCACCGCGCAGGACCCACGTCGATCACGTAACTGACCTCGTAGTCCCAATCAACCCCTGCGGGTGTCCCTGCTCCTTCTGTGATGTTCGGCTCCTCGTTCGAGAACTTCCATTTGAATGGGCCGCTGCGTCCGTCCGGGCAATCGGCTATATTCACTCTCTTCTGAACCGTCCCAAGGACATCGTCGTTGGCGATGGTCGACAGAACCATGGTCAGCGCCGGCGGCGTGGCGGCAAGAATCGCTCCGGCGACCGCACCTTCGGTGGGGCCGGCCAGGGAGCCGACCGCGGTTCCGACGGCTCCGTTCAGCGCATAAAGCAACGTCCTGTACTTGGCGTCGAAATCATCGCTGAAGTCCTGGTCGCGAATTTCGAGACCTATTTCGACGAAGTCGTCGATGTATACGTTGTCGTCGAAGATTACATACTCGTCGCCGGAGAGAATCTTCTGCTGGCGGGTATTGATCTCGATCGGCCTGGTCAGCACCGCCTTGCTCTTGGAGCCGGACCGGGGGCCGGTCCCCGCGCCGCCCGCGATGTAGAATTCGTCGGGGCCGATGGCGTCTTCGGTAGCACCGCAGTACACGGACCTAAGGGTGATGGTGACACGTTTCTGGTTACCGTTCGAATCTGCCATGAGATTCTCTCCTCTCAGGTAATCGTCCGCGACTCCGGGCGACGCTCAAGACCTGGCGACTCCTGCTTAAACTGCGGTGTGGACCCACCGCATTCGCCCAAGCCGTCCTCGCCCTCCGCCTCAAGCCCCTAAAGTGAGGTTGGAAAGGCTCATTAATATCTACACTCGCTTGCCCTGCTGCGTCTAGGGATTCGAGCCCACCGCCCGGAATTGGCACGTCATCTTCCCGGGCCATCTTGATGCCGGCCAGGCCAGAGCACGCTGTGGGCGTGGGGAGCGGTAACAAAGGTATGACCCCAGGGTCATCACGATGGTTCCTACGCGAGCCGATCCAACTGGTTGTCGGGGGAGTTCAGGTCTGTGCGCCCCGGTTCGACACCCCGAAGACGGCCGCGGAACACGCCGGGTGAACCTGGACGCGGGCACGGCCGAGCTGTTCCCCGTTTTCCCAGTGCCCCATGATCGCCCGGGAAGTTGTGTGCTGCGGGTAGGGCCGCCGGGGCGCGCGCGACAAGGGCGGTGTGCGGCGACTTCCCGGGCGTTGTTCCTATGGCTGCTTCTGGATCCCACCCCGTTGCCTGGGGTGGGGGAACGGGGGGTTAGGTGATCGTGAGCGTTTGGTCCTGAGGCCCTGGGGGGTGGTTCTCTTCGGTAGGTTCTTGGGGGTTGATCACCGGAGGGGGCTTTTTATGGCTGACGTGGGTGCGTTGGTGAGTGTGGCGTTGGGGGCGGCCGAGGTCGCTGGGGAGATCATGCGTACGCGCGGGCCCGGGCTGGTGACGGCCAAGGGGGAGCGTGACATGGCGACCGAGGTCGACTACGCCGTTGAGCGGGAGGTGCGCGCCTACCTGCGGGAGCGTACGCCGGACATCGCCATCCTCGGGGAGGAGGAGGGGATGAGCGGCGACACCAAGAGCGAGTTGGTGTGGGCGGTCGATCCTGTGGACGGGACGGCGAACTTCGCCCGCGGCATCCCGCTCTGCGGGTTCTCGCTGGGGCTCCTGGAAC
Organism: Spirillospora sp. CA-255316; assembly: GCA_050942275.1. Lineage (GTDB taxonomy): Bacteria > Actinomycetota > Actinomycetes > Streptosporangiales > Streptosporangiaceae > Spirillospora. The sequence goes on from CP192047.1 coordinate 239,163, forward strand.
GGGGACGGGCCGTGGTGGGGGTCATCGACCTGCCGTTCCTGGGGGCCCGTTACCACGCTGCTGAGGGGGCGGGCGCGTTCGACGGGGAGCGTCGGGTGCGGGCGAGTGCGACCACGGAGCTCAAGGAGGTCATCGTCTCCCTGGGCGACTACTCGGTGGGGGACGAGCCGGAGTTCAAGAACCGGGTCCGCCTGGATCTGACCGAGCGGCTCGCGGCGAGGGTCCAGCGGATCCGGATGCTGGGGTCGGCGGCGATCGACCTGGCGTGGGTGGCGGACGGCAAGCTGGACGCCTGCGTCATCCTGTCGAACAAGCCGTGGGACACCGCGGCCGGTGTCGCGATCGCGCGCGAGGCCGGGGCGCGGGTGATCGACCAGGACGGCAGCGAGCACACCGTCGACTCGGCCGCCACGATCGCCGTCACTCCGGCGTTCGCGGAGGAGATCGGCGGTCTGGTGCGGGAGTCGTGCGAACGCTTCGGATGACGGCGGTGCCGGCGTCCAGGTCGACCGCGTTGTCGCCCTCCTCCTCCCGCATGATCAGGGAGCTCTGGCGCTGGTCGATCTCGTGGCGTTTGGTCGAGGTGTAGAGGGCCTGCAGTTCCTCGAAGCCCGTCGCGGCCATGGGACGGCCGTCGGCGGTCTTCCGCCAGGGGACGCGGAGCCTGCCGCCGACCCGTTCGATGACGGCGAGGCCGAACAGGAGGAGAACCAGGCCGGGCAGCGACACGATGACCATGATCGTCAGGGCGGCGGGCACGCCGGTTCAACGGTGCGGGGGCGGTGATGGTTCCCTATCGGCGGGCGCGAAGTGATCGCGTCGCGTCCCCCAGCGCTCACCCTGTGCGGGCACGTTCACTGGGAACGACCTGTGTCGCCTCTGGGGGACGGTCACATCATCAATGTGGACGCACGTGTCGCTGTTTTGAGCGTGTAGGACGGTCAGCGGCCCCTGCGGGTGACCTTCGCCCAGACGTCGAGGAGGCGGGCGGTGGAGCCGCCGATGGGGCCGACGGCGTCGTCGATCGTCGACCGGGGTGGGAGTTTCGCCTCTTCGATCGCCTGGACGGCCCTGCCGGGGTCGTCGATCGTGCTGGAGCAGACCGCCAGCAGGTGGGCGGGCACGGTCAGGGCGGGGTCGGTGCAGCCGACCAGCGGCGTGCCGACGGCGGTGATGAGGGGGAAGATCGTGCCGGGGATGCCGATGGCCGCCTCGGCCCGCGCGGAGGCCTGGAGGGACGGGACGTCGCTGATCTCGTACCGGTCCCAGAGGGAGCGGTCCTCGCGGGGGTGCAGGCCGACCAGGATGCGCTTGCCGGAGGCCCGCAGCCGTTCGGCGGAGGCGAGGAGCAGTTCGGTGCCGGGCGCGGCCTCGCCGGTCTCGTCCGGGTGGGTGACGCTGGTGAGGACCAGGACGAGTCCGGGTTCGGGGGCGCGTACGGGCAGGTCGTCGGTCTGCGGCGAGCCGACGACGGCGATGGGGCGGCGGGTGCCCAGGTAGCCGCCGAAGGAGCGGGCGTCCGCCGGTGAGGGCGCGGTGATGGCGCGCAGCCGGGGGCGGAGGCGGCGGGCTCCGGGGGCCTCCGCAGGTCCGAGGTAGGCGAGCGCGCCGGCCGCCAGGGGCGGCTTGCGGAAGCGGTCCGCGCATTCGAGGGGCCAGTCGCCCGCGCCGGTGACGACGATGAGGTCGGCGGACGGCGCCTGGTCGGGGGTGGCGACCGGTACCGGGTCGCCCGGCGTGATCTGGGACAGGTCGGGGACGAGCTGGGTCAGCCGCCAGCCCCGGCGTGCGGCCTCGGCGAGCAGCGGTTTGACGTGGTAGGTGCCCCAGGGTTCGTTGGTCGCGATCAAGGCGTGCGGCCGGCGGTGCAGGGGGCGTGCGTCGGCGGTGCCGGTGGCGGTCGCGGCGAGGGCCGGCACGGTGAGGGCGGCGGTCAGGAGGGCGCGGCGGGTCGGGACGCCCGGACCTTGATCGTTCTGCATGCGCCGCACCGTACGAGACCTGGACGGACATCCGGTTAACGGCATGAGGTTCCCCCCGGAACGGGACAGAATCCCGGGATGGGCGAAGCCGACCGCGAGGCCCCCGGTTCCTCACCGGCGGACGTCCGCGTCCCGGCGGTGAACCAGGGGATCGGCTCTTGGGCGGGGACGCGGAGCGGATCCTGGTGACGCGGGCGGTGCCGCGGCGTGTTGCGGGCGTGGCGCGACCGACATTCTGGGCACCGCGTGACCGGCGTGGGCGCTTTCGCATCGAATGTCAATGTTGAATTCTGTGGCGGTCGAAGCCGTTGACGGCCTTGTCCCCGCTGGTCAGCATTCTCATCGACCACCTTCTGAGCCTGGCCGTTTCCCCGAGCGGCCGCTCCCGGCAGGATCGGAGTCCCGATGAGAAGGCGTCTCCCCCTGGTCACGCTGCTGGCCGCAGGGCCGCTCGTGGCCGTCCTCGCTCCCCCCGCCCAAGCCGTCACGCACGACGCCCCGTTCACCAAGGCCGCGCCCGGGCAGGGCGTGGAAGGCCAGTACATCGTCACCCTCAAGAAGGGCGTGTCCGTCGGCGACACCGTCTCCGAACGCGGCATCCGTACGACGCACCGGTTCGGCCAGGTGCTGAACGGCTTCTCCGCCAAGCTGAGCCCGTCGCAGCTGGAACGCCTCCGCCGCGCCCCGGGCGTGGCCGCGATCGAGCAGGACGGCATCGTCCAGGCCACCGCCACGCAGAACAACCCGCCGTCGTGGGGCATCGACCGGATCGACCAGACCAACCTGCCGCTGTCGCGCAGCTACACCTACACCGCCACGGGTGCGGGCGTGAACGCGTACATCATCGACACCGGCATCGCCACCTCGCACTCCGACTTCGGCGGCCGCGCGACCAACGTGTACGACGCGGTCGGCGGCAACGGGCAGGACTGCAACGGCCACGGCACGCACGTCGCCGGGACCGTGGGCGGCACCGCGTACGGCGTGGCCAAGGGCGTGAACCTGCGCGGCGTGCGCGTGCTCAACTGCCAGGGCAGCGGCACCAACTCCGGCGTCATCGCGGGCATGAACTGGGTGGCGAACAACCACGTCAAGCCCGCCGTGGCGAACATGTCCCTGGGCGGCGCCGCCTCCTCGACGGTGAACTCCGCGGCCAACAACCTGGCGTCCCGCGGCGTGTTCCTCGCGGTGGCGGCGGGCAACGACAACCGGAACGCGTGCAGCTACTCGCCGGCCAGTGCGACCAACGCGACCACGGTCGCGGCCAGCACCAGCGGCGACGCCAAGGCGTCCTACAGCAACTACGGGAACTGCGTGCACCTGTACGCGCCCGGGTCCTCCATCACCTCCGCCTGGCTGAGCGGCGGTACCCGCACCATCAACGGCACGTCGATGGCCTCGCCGCACGTCGCGGGTGTGGCGGCGCTGTACAAGTCCGCCAACGGCGACGCGTCGTTCACCACGATCCGCAGCTGGCTGACGTCCAACGCGACCAGCGGCGTCATCAGCGGCAACCCGTCCGGGACGCCGAACCGGCTCCTCAACAAGCGCGCTCTCTGAGCCACGCCAGGACCGGCCTTCCCCGGCAGGGCCCGGCCCCGGCACCCGCACAGGACGGGTGCCGGGGCCGGGCCTTCGGTGCGGGACGCGGGCGTTCAGTGGAGGCGGTGGGCCAGGGCGGGCATGATCCGGCGCCGCGACCATCCCAGGTAGAGCGCGGCCCCGGCCACCGCCACCACACCGAACGGCTGAACTGTCGGGCCCGCTGAACTGTCGGGGCCCCCGGCTACTGTCGGTGCATGGCCGCCATCCGGTACCTCAAGGGCGACGCGACCTCACCCCAGGCCAAGGGCGTGAAGGTGATCGCGCACGTCTGCAACGACCTGGGCGGCTGGGGCAAGGGCTTCGTGCTGGCCGTCTCCAAGCGCTGGCCTGAGCCGGAGAAGGCCTACCGCGCTTGGCACCGCGATCGTGCCCGCAACGACTTCGGCCTGGGCGCGGTGCAGTTCGTCCAGGTCGATCCGCACATCTGGGTCGCCAACATGGTCGCCCAGCGCGGCATCAGGCCCAGCAAGAAGCACGGCCCGCCCATCCGCTACGAGGCCGTCGACCAGTGCCTGACCGCGCTGGCCGGCAAGGCGAAGGCCCTGGATGCGACCGTCCACATGCCCCGGATAGGCTGCGGCCTGGCCGGCGGCACATGGTCACGCATAGAACCTCTCATCACCACACGCCTGACCGACCAGGGCATACAAGTCACCGTGTACGACACCGACTGACGCTCACAGATCATGGCGCCGTTGTGACAGCGGGGAGGGTGATGCGGACGGTGGTGCCGGTGCCGGGGGCAGAGAGGAGTTCGGCGTGGCCGCCGTGGGCGGCGGCTATGGCGGCGACGATCGGCAGGCCGAGCCCTGCGCCCTCGCCCTCGTGCTCAGAGCGGTGGAAGCGTTCGAAGGCGCGGGCGGCGTCCTCGGGGGCCATGCCGGGGCCTTCGTCCGCCACTTCCAGGATGACCGCCTGCGGGGTCAGGGTCAGGCGGACTGCCGCGGGGGTGCTGTCCGGGGTGTGGACGCGGACGTTCGCCAGGAGGTTGGCCAGGATCTGACGGATCCGGGGCTCGTCCACGGGCACGGTGAGGGTGTCCGGGGCGTCCAGGGTGAACGACCGGTCCGGGGCGGCGGCGGACGCGTCGGCCACGGCGTCGCGGGCCACGGCGACCAGGTCGGTGGGTGCGGTCCTGAGGGACGCCTCGCGGTCGAGCCGGGCGAGTTCGAGCAGGTCACCGACCAGGCGGCTCATGCGGCGGGCCTCGTCCTCGATCCGCCGCATCGCCTCGGGGAGTTCGTCGGGGCCGAGGGCGCCGTGCCGGTACAGCTCGGCGTACCCCTGGATGGTGGTGAGCGGGGTGCGCAGCTCGTGGGACGCGTCCGCCGCGAACTCCCGGACCCGGGCCTCGGAACGGCTGCGCGCCCAGAACGCCTGCTCGATCCGGTCCAGCATCACGTTGATCGCGGCGGCCAGCCGGGACGTCTCCGAACGGGGGCCGGGGTCGGGCATCCGGGCGCGCAGGTCGCCGCCCATCGCGATGGCCTGGGCGGTCGCGGCCATCCGGTCCAGCGGCAGCAGGCCCCGGCGGATCAGCCAGCGGCCGAGCAGCAGCAGCGCGGCCAGCAGCAGCGCGGCCGTGGCGACCTCGGCCAGGACGAGGTTGCGGACGGCCAGGCGGATCTCGTCCAGCGGCGTCGCGACCACCACCGTGCCGCCGGCGCGGGCGGGGCGGGCGACGGCGCGCAGCCCGGCGAGGGAGAACGGTTCGAGCGTGCCGGCGTGCTCGGCCAGCCCGGACGGGCCGAGCCGCCGGACCTGCTCGACCGCCTCCGCGGGATCGGGCTGGTCGCCGCTGATCACCCTGATCCGTCCCGACGCGGACACGGACAGGACGACGAACCGCGCGGGCGCGACGCCCTCGCTCGGCAGCCCGGGACGGACCAGCCGGGTGACGGCGCGGTCGCGGGTGGCCCGCAGCTGGTCGTCCACCCGGTTCATCAGGTAGCCGTGCAGGACGACCGCGCTGACCAGGCCCATGACCAGCAGCCCGGCGAGGGTGACGGCGACCAGCCCGGCCAGCAGCCGGGTGTTGAGCGCCGACAGGCTCATGGCGCGCGCCGGCCGGGCCGGTCGGGGCGGTCGGGGCGCAGGGAGTAGCCGACGCCGCGCCTGGTGTGGATCAGCGGCGGGCCCAGCGGGTCGAGCTTGCGCCGCAGGTAGCTGATGTAGGTCTCCAGGACCTGGGCGTTGCCGTGGTGGTCCCAGCCCCAGACGTTCTCCAGCAGCTGCGCGCGGGTGAGGACGCGCCCGGAGTTCCGCATGAGGTAGGCCAGCAGCTTGAACTCGGTCGGCGACAGCTCGATGTCGACGCCCGCGCGGCGGACCGTCCAGCGCGACTCGTCCAGTTCCAGGTCGGCGACGCGCAGCGGCCCGTCCTCCTCCTCCGGCGCCGGCCGGTGCGCGGTGGCGCGGCGCAGCACCGCGCGGACCCGGGCCACCAGCGCGTCGATCGAGAACGGTTTGGTGACGTAGTCGTCACCGCCGAGGGTGAGTCCGGTGACGGTGTCGGACGGGGCGTCCCGGGCGGTCAGGAAGATCACCGGCACCTGGTCGCCGCCGGCCCGCAGCCGCCGGCAGACCTCGAACCCGTCGATGTCGGGCAGCATGACATCGAGCAGGACCAGGTCCGGCCGCCGGCCGCGGGCCTCGCGCAGCGCCTCGCCCCCGGTACGGGCCGTGCACGTCTCGAAGCCGTGGAAGCGCAGGGCGGTCTGGATCAGGTCGCGGATGTTGGCCTCGTCCTCCACGACGAGCACCCGCCGGCTCTCGTTCATCGGCTCCCGCATGTCGTCGTCTGCTTCCCGACGACGCTACTGCGGTCCTACCGCTTCTTGGGCACCACGGCGAGGCCGGCGGTCCGGGTCGTGCCCTCGCGCTGCCCGATGACCATGACGCGGTCGCCGGCGGCGAGGGCGGCGGGCGTGGACTTGGCGCCGTTCTTGCGCACCCGGGTGTCGCCGTCGGTGGTCCAGGTCCAGGTGACGCCGTCGGCGCTGCGGACCGTCAGGGTCGCGCCGGACCGTCCGGTGATCTCGCCGCGCTGCCAGGTGCGGACATGGAACTTCTCGTCCTTGCCGCGCACGGTCGCCTCGCCGTGCACGCCGCGGGCGGCCCAGCGGGCCCGGTGCTTCCACGGCCGCTGGGCGCCGGGCCGCCCGTCCTTGCCCTTCGGATGCGCGGACGCGGTCGTGCTCGGGGACGGCGACGGGGACTGGTCGGCGGACGCGGCCGGGACGGCGAGGTACAGCCCCAGGCCGAGCAGGCTCGCCGCTCCCAGGCCGGCCGCCAACGACTTCCTGTTCACTTTCTCTCGCATGGCCCCCACCCCATCGCGGGCGCCTGGTAGAAGACCATGGAGAAAGCTGGGAGGAGGCTGGGAATCGCCTGTCCCTTCCCTCAGCGGAAGTCGGCGGCGTGCTCCCGCGCCCACTCGGCGAAGGTGCGGGCGGGACGTCCCGTGACCGCCTCCGACGTCGGCATCGGCCCGTAGGAGGCCAGGTCGAGGTCGGCGACGGCGGCCGGGTCGGCGTCGTTCCCGGAGTAGTCGGTGAAGCCCAGGAGGAAGTCGGCGTTGTCGGCCGCGAAACCGCCCTGCTTCCGGTACATCTCCCGCGCCTCGTCCGGCGTGACGCGCTCGAAGCGGATCTCCTCCCCGATCGCCTCGGCGATGAGGCGGACCTGGTCGCGGTAGGAGGTGAACTCCGGGCCGTTCAGGTCGTACGCGGCGCCCGCGTGCCGATCGATGCCGTCGAGCAGCGCGGCGGCGGCGACGTCCGCGATGTCGCGTTCGTGTACCGGGCACCAGGTCGCGTCCGGGTTCGGGTCGCGGACGACGCGTTCCGCGCGGATGGACGGGCCCCACAGCCACAGCTTGTTGAGCATGAACTCGCCGGGCCGGACATGCGTCCACGCCATCCCGGACGCCTCCACGGCCTGCTCGACGGGCAGGTGGAAGTCGGTGTCGAACCCGCCGGTCACGGCCCCGGACGACAGGGTGACGACGTGCCGCACGCCCGCGTCCGCGGCCAGGCCGGCCACCTGCCGCGCCGTCTTCGCCACCGGGAACAGGTACATGCGGTCGACGCCGTCCAAGGCGCCCTTGAGACTCTCGGGCTCGTGCAGGTCGCCCGCGACGACCTCCACCGTGTCGGGGAAGAGCCCCTTCGCCCGTGCCCCTGCCGGGTCGCGGGTGAGGGCACGCACCGGCCGCCCCTCCTCGACGAGCCGTTCCACCACCAACCGGCCGATGTTGCCGGTCGCTCCGGTCACCAGGATCGCCATCGTGTCCCCCTCTTTCCGGGCATGGCGACAAAGCCCCAGGTCAGGGCAGTGTCGGGATGATGGCTCATCTTGCTCACGGGAAACGCCGGAAGGCAAACGCGAACATGCATTTCACATTCGCCTCTGACCTGCGTTTCCGCGCTTTACCGAAAACCCGAAGAAGTGCTCTGACCTGGGGTTTGGTAAAAGTCGAAAGAATCTCAGTCGGTGGCGGCGAGGGTCTCCAGGATCTGCTCCCCGTACTTGGCGAGCTTGTTCTCGCCGACCCCGTTCACCTTGCCCAGCTCCGCCAGCGACCCCGGCAGCGCGGTGGCGATCTCCCGCAGCGTCGCATCATGGAAGATCACGTACGCGGGGACGCCCTGCTCCTTGGCCGTCGCGCCCCGCCAGGCCCGCAGCCGCTCGAACACCGGCACGGCCTCCGCGGGCAGGTCGACCGGCGCCTTGCGCTCCCGGCCGCCCGCCTTGCCCGAGCCGCCCGCCTTGCCCGAGCCGCCCGCCTTCCCCGCCCCGGCCGCCGCCTTCGCCCGCTCGGGCTCGCGCCGCATCGGCACCTTGCGCTCGCCGCGCAGCACCGCCGCGCTGGCTTCGGTCTCCACCAGCGCCCCGTAGTTGCTCTCCACGGCCATCAGGCCCTGCGCCAGCATCTGCCGGACGACCCCGCGCCACTCCGTCTCGCCCAGGTCGGCGCCGATCCCGAAGGTGCTCAGCGCGTCATGGTCGAACTGGATGATCTTGGCGTTCTTCTTGCCGCGCAGGATGTCGATGACATGCCCCGCGCCGAACTTCTGCCGCCGCTCGCGCTTGAGCCGCACCACCGTCGACAGCACCTTCTGCGCGGGCACCGTCCCGTCCCACGACTCCGGCGGCGACAGGCAGGTGTCGCAGTTGCCGCACGGCTCCGCCTCCTGACCGAAGTAGTCCAGCAGCCGCACGCGGCGGCAGGTGGGCGTCTCGCACAGCGCCAGCATCGCGTCCAGGTGCAGGCTCAGCCTGCGGCGGTGCGCGTCGTCGCCCTCCGAGGAGTCGATCATCTTGCGGAGGTTGACGACGTCCTGCAGCCCGTAGGCCAGCCACGCCGTGGACGGCAGCCCGTCCCGCCCGGCCCGGCCCGTCTCCTGGTAGTACCCCTCGACCGACTTGGGCAGGTCGAGATGCGCCACGAACCGCACGTCCGGCTTGTCGATGCCCATCCCGAACGCGATCGTCGCCACCACGACCAGGCCGTCCTCGCGCAGGAACCGCGACTGGTTCGCGGCGCGGGTGGCCGCGTCCAGGCCCGCGTGGTACGGCAGCGCCTCGATCCCGTTCGAGGTCAGGAACTCGGCGGTCTTCTCCACGGAGTTGCGCGACAGGCAGTAGACGATGCCGGCGTCGCCCGCGTGCTCGGTCGTCAGCAGCCGCAGCAGCTGCCGCTTGGCGTCGGACTTCGGCTCGATCCGGTACCGGATGTTGGGACGGTCGAAGCTCGCCACGAAATGGTGGGCGTCCTTCAGGTCGAGCCGGGTCGCGATCTCCTCGCGGGTCGCCGGGGTCGCGGTCGCGGTCAGCGCGATCCGCGGCACGTCCGGCCAGCGCTCGTGCAGGCCCGACAGCATCAGGTAGTCGGGGCGGAAGTCGTGCCCCCACTGCGCCACGCAGTGCGCCTCGTCGATCGCGAACAGCGCCACCGTGCCGCGGTCGAGCAGGTTCACCGTCGCCTGGACGCGCAGCCGTTCGGGCGCCAGGTACAGCAGGTCGAGCTCGCCCGCCAGGAACTGCGCCTCGACGACGCGGCGCTCGTCCAGGTCCTGGGTGGAGTTGAGGAATCCGGCCCGCACGCCCAGCGCCCGCAGCGCGTCCACCTGGTCCTGCATGAGGGCGATCAGCGGCGAGATGACGACGCCCACGCCCTTCCTGACCAGGGAGGGGATCTGGTAGCACAGTGACTTGCCGCCACCGGTCGGCATCAGCACGAGGGCGTCGCCGCCGTCGATCACATGGTCGATGATCTCCTGCTGGCCGTCCCGGAACGAGTCGTACCCGAACACCCGCCGCAGCGTGCCCAGCGCGTCCTCGTCGGCCGCCGGCGCGTGCTGCGGCGGCGGCGCGAACTCCGGCTCGAACTCGGCCGGTTCGTATTCCCGGTCGTAGAACTCGGGCTCGTAGAAGTCGGGCTCGGGCGGGAACTCGCTCTCCGGGGCAACCACCGATTCATCCTATTGGCCTCCCCCGACACTCGACCGCCGTTCTCAGGGAGCCGGGGCCTTGCCGACCCGGGCGATCGTCTCCGCTGTGATGGCGTCCAGGTTCTCCGCCGTGTACACGGCCAGGGCGAGCGCGTCGGGCGCGGGCGGGTAGTGCGGCCGCGGCACCGCGATCACCCTCATCCCGGCGGCGTGCGCGGACCGCAGCCCGTTGCTGGAGTCCTCGATCGCCACGCACTTCCCGGGCGGCACCTCCAGCCGCGCCGCGAGGGTCAGGTAGCCGTCCGGGGCCGGCTTGCCCTGGTCGACCTCCTCGGTCGAGATGGTGGCGCGGAACAGGGCGTCCACGCCCATCTCCAGGAGCACCAGATCGATGAGCGCCCGCGGGGACGAGCTGTTCAGCCCGAGCGTGAACGACTCGGCGAGCCGCCGCACCGCCTCCAGGGCGCCCGGCAGCAGCGGCAGGTGGTCCGCGTAGCGGCGGCGCATCCGGTCGATCACCTCGTAGGCGGTCTCCTCGGGGGACCGGAGGCCGTCCAGCAGGTCGTCGGCCAGGTACGCGGCCCACTCCTCGGTGCTCATCCCCATGAGCCGCTCCTGGGTGTCGGGCAGCCAGCGTCCGCCGTACTCGGCGACGTAGCCCCGGCGGACCTCCTCCCACACGGGCTCGGAGTCGATCAGGACCCCGTCCAGATCGAAGACGACCGCGTGCGCGTCCCGCGCGTCCATGGACCACTCCCGGCTCGATTCTGGGATCTTCCGCACCGAACCACTACCCAGCGAATACCCGGAGAATCTCGGCGATTGCTCCCGGTGAACAGCGGCTGAGCAGGATAAATGTCTCAAATAAGGCAAATTCTGATCAAGTCTGGCATGGTGGTTGAACCCCGCCCGCCTCCGGAGAGTGACTGGAGAGGAGAACGACCCATGGTGTTCCTCGGACTGATCCTGGCCGCCGCGGCCGTCACAGCAGGAGCCGGCATCGTCATGGCCAACGACGGCCAGGCGTCCCTCACGGTCTTCGGCTACGCCGTCCCCGGCGTCAGCACCCACTGGCAGGTCTTCCTCGCAGGAGCCGCCGTGGCCGTCGTCTTCATGCTCGGCATGATGATCGCCATCGTCGGCTTCGGACGCTTCCTGCGTACCCGCCGCGACCTGCGCTACCTCCGCGAAGAGCACGAGGAGTCGCTCACCACCCTCGAGATGGAGAAGCGCCGCCTTCAGCGCGAACTCGCCCAGGTCCGCCGCGGCGAGGCCCCCGCCCCGTCCCGCGCCCCCCGCCCCAGCGGCCCCGCCCCTCGTCCAAGCGGCCCCGCCGCCCCCGCCGCCCACGCCCCCGCCCCCGCCCCCGGCCGCCAGGTCGCCGGCGCCCCGCAGGGCGCCCCCCGCGAAACCCCCCTCGCCAGCGCCGCCGCCCGCACCACCTTCTTCGACCGCAAAGACTGACCACCTGAGCGCGGCTCGTCCCGGTCCCAGAGCATTTCCCGGCGCCGGGACGCACCGAGCCCCGCCTGGCGGTGCCGGACACGGACATCGCACACCCGATCACAGCGCGGAAGGCGCCCCGCCGACGTCGACCGGGCGCATCGCCTCAACGCCCGCCTGCGTGCGATCCGGTGCGGTCACACTCACGGCGGCCGCTCGAGCGCGACCCCGTCAGCGTCACAGGCGGGCGTTGAGCCGGGCGGCCTGGCGTGTCAGGTGGACGCGCTCGGCGAGGTTGGGCGCCTTCTGGGCCGCCTCGGCGTACAGCCGCGCCGCCGTCGCCAGGTCGCCGTCGCGCTCGTGGAGGTAGGCCGCCACCGCGGCGTGCCGGGGCAGCGATCCGTCCAGCGCCGCGAGCGCCGCCAGCCCGGCGCGCGGTCCGTCGGCCTCGCCGATGGCCACCGCGCGGTTGAGCCTGACGACTGGGCTGTCGGTCAGGCGCGCGAGCTCGTCGTACCACTCGACGATCTGCACCCAGTCGGTCTCCTCGGCGGTGGGCGCGTCGGCGTGGAGTGCCGCGATGGCGGCCTGGGCCTGGAACTCGCCCAGCCGGTCGCGGGCGAGGGCCGCCTGCAGGATCTCGACGCCCTCGGCGATCGAGGCGGTGTCCCACCGTCTGCGGTCCTGCTCGGCGAGCGGCACCAGGCTGCCGTCGGGCGCGGTCCGGGCGGCGCGGCGGGCGTGGTGGAGCAGCATCAGGGCGAGCAGCCCCGCCACCTCGGGATGGTCGATCGCGGCCGCGAGCTGCCGGGTGAGCCGGATGGCCTCGGCGGCCAGGTCGACATCGCCGGAGTAGCCCTCGTTGAACACCAGGTAGAGGACGCGCAGCACGGTGGCGACGTCGCCGGGCCGGTCGAACCGCACGCCGGAGACGGTGCGCTTGGCACGGCTGATGCGCTGCGCCATGGTCGCCTCGGGCACCAGGTAGGCCTGGGCGATCTGGCGGGTGGTCAGCCCCCCGACGGCGCGCAGCGTGAGCGCGACCGCGGACGACGGCGTCAGCGACGGGTGGGCGCACAGGAAGTAGAGCTGGAGCGTGTCGTCCACCGCAGGCGCGGGCCCCGGGGCCGGCTCCTCCTCGAGGAGGTCCTCACGCCGGCGGCGGGCGGTGTCCGCCCGGGTCGCGTCGAGGAATTTGCGCCAGGCCACGGTGACCAGCCAGCCCTTGGGGTCCCGCGGCGGGTCGTCCGGCCAGACGCGGACCGCCTCGGCCAGCGCTTCCTGCACGGCGTCCTCGGCCGCCGCGAAGTCGGCTCCGCGGCGGACGAGGATCCCGAGCACGTTCGGCGTGAGGCTCCGCAACAGGGCCTCGTCCATCTGAGAGGTCACTCGGTGACGGTGGGCGGCTCGGTCAGGAACGGGCGCAGCTCGAGCCACTCGTGGATCGGCTTCCCGCCCGCCCCGGGCGCGGCCGACAGCTCCCCGGCCAGCTCCACGGCGCGCTCGTAGCTGTCGACGTCGATCACCATCCAGCCCGCGATGAGGTCCTTGGTCTCGGCGAACGGCCCGTCGGTCACCGGCGGGCGCCCCTCACCGTCGTACCGGACCCACGCCCCCTCGGGAGCGAGCGCCTGGCCCTCGACGAACTCGCCGGTCTCCTCCAACCGGGCCGCGAAATCGTTCATGTACTGCACGTGGGCCGAGATCTCCTCCGGCGTCCACTTGTCCATGGGCACGTCGTTGACCGCCGCCGGCGCGCCGCGGTAGTGCTTGAGCAGCAGGTACTTGGCCATCGTGGTTCTCCTAGGTGCTGGTGCGACCCATTCTGGTCGCGTTCACAGCAGGGACGGAGCCGGCCACGGGTTCTCGACATCGCCGCCAAAGATTTTTTTGGTTCTCGTGGATGAGCCTGGGGCGAGACGGAACGAGGGGCCACGGCCGGCATGTCCAGGTCCCGCACGATGCCCGTGCCTCGGCACGCCGGTGCGGGTGCGGCGCCGCCCCGGTACGAAGAGCCGGAAATCCCCTCACAAGCGCCGTTCAGCCGCAAGAACCGGCCGCCCCAGCGGGCCCCCGGTCGACTACACGGCGCCGGACGAGCCTGAGGGGCGCTTGGAGAAGGGCAAGGGGAGGATCAAGGCGTCGAAGGTCGGTGAGCCTTCCCAGCTCGGTCGTAGCTGGCCGATGACCTGCCATCCCCACCTGAGGTAGTGGCCGTGGGCGGCTTTCTCCGGGTCGGCCAGCAGAGTGGCGCGCTGCTCGGACCGGTGCGTGAGCAACTCGTCGTGCAGAGCATGGCCGAAGGAGCGCCCCTGATGCCGGGGGCGCACCATCAGCTCGCAGAGAGCGAAGGTGCGCTTGCCCGTCTCGGCTGTCATCTCGGCCGGAAGAGGTGTGAGCAGTCCCCGCCACCAGCGCGCGTTCTCCGGCAGCGGGAAGCCGTACACGTAGCCGACCATCTCCCCAACGAGGTAGGCGGCGACCAACTCGAACCCCGGCGCCGTCATGTGGCCGGAAAGCTGCCTCCGGTACCGGTCCTCGCTGTCGAAGACGCGGTCGCTCTCCCCGTAGACCTCGCGTTGGAGGTGGACGAGCGGCTCGAAGATCTCGCCTGCCTGACCGGAGTCGAAGTGACGCATCCGAAGGTCAGGCATGAGACGCCTTGACCCCGAAGGCGGCGTCGTAGCTCGCGACGAACTCCCGGGCCTTGGGGACTGCCCTCATGTGAGGGACGGTGTGGTTCCGCAGGTCGCGCAGACGGCGGCGAACCCTCGCGGAATCCATGGCCGACGCGATCTGGACGGCTCCCAAGCCGATCTCGGCGGCCTGGGAGATGTCGCCCGATCTGAGCCGTGCGTCGGCCAAAGTGATCGTGCGGAGGGAAACGTTACGGCGGAAGGCGGATTCGGGGGCTTCGACGATCGGGTAAAGCAACTCGGATGCCCGCTCTGGCTTGTTGAGATCGAGATAGGCGAGAGCCGTGAGAGCGGCGACCTCACCTGTGGTGACGAAGTTGAAGAACGAGGGGTCATCGGCATGTGTGCCATGTTCGAACTCGTTCTTGGTTTTCGCTAGTTCGCGTTGAAAGCCGGACTCGTTGCCCATAGCCGCGTACGCTCTTGCCGCTCTCAGATGGAGAAGCGCATGCACGCGTGGGGTACCCCAACCCCCGGCGACCCGCTGTGCGGTCTTCGCCATCTGGAAGGCTTCTCTCGGGTGCCGCTGTACGGATTGCAGAGACATGAGGGACAGCACCCTTACCTCCAGGGGCCGGTCGTCTGCCATCCGAGCCAGCAGCAGTGTCTGCTGGAGGTGCTGCCGAGCTTTCGCCTGCTGCTGCGAGTCAATCGCCAGCCAGCCGACCGACGCGCCGAGGTGACCGGTGACCTCATGAAGTGCTTCGCCGACCTCAGTCGGGTACGAACTGCCCTGCAACCACTGGTACGCGCGGTTGTACAGACTGGTCGCCACGTTGTACAGGGTGTCTCCGCCGACCAAAGAGTCCTGATCTCTTAGTCGATCTACGGCGCGCTGCAACATCCGCACATGTTCCATGCCGATGTGCCTTGTCGGATCGGTGGAGGCCAGTGCCTCTCCCGCCATGCCGGAGACGCCGAGGGCCGTCAGGAGGGCGGTCTTGTTGAAATCACGGCGCTTCGTCGGATCGTCACCCCTCTCTGATACCGAACCGGCCTCAAACGTAACCTCCGCCGACAGTTTGTGTCGACCGGGCTGGAGGCCGAGAAGATGCCCCGGAATGTGGAGCCCGTCGCGGAAGGACTCGATGTCCTCGATCGTGTAGCGGCTTCGGTGGCCCCGGACGATCTTCGACACGGTGCTCTGATCGGTGTCCACCAGCAGTGCGACCGCCTCTTGTGTCAGCCCTGTGCACTCCAGGTAGATGCGCAGCACGGCTTGTAGTTCTCGTTTGGCGAGTGCCGCCCGCATCGGCTGATCAGCCCAGAAATCCGAGGGGAGCGAAGGCGGCTCGCCGACGCGGGCCCGCGCCTCCCATGCACATGATCCACAAAGGTTGCCCGGACTGTACTTATTGAGCGTTTTGTTGCAGGCAGAACATGTGCGGTTGATCATCTCCTCACCTCCGGGACGCGATATGCGCTTTCGCATATTCGCATGTCCATTGTGGCCACGTACAGAGATCAGGAGAGTACTCGGCGTAAGCACAGAGCGGCCCCGGGCGGTGCGGTCACACCGGATCCGGGGCCTTGATCGGACACAGGAGATCCGACCCGATGACAGATCGTAGGAGAACCATGGCGGTGCGTGGGCCGCACATCGCGGATGTCGGCACCGAACGGATACTGGCGGAGATCCGGAGACGGTTCCCCGCGGTGGAGACCGTCTACTACGGCGAGTTCACCGGGTCGTGGTGGGCGCTGGTCGGCGGTCGGCTGCTGGAAGGGACGACCCTGCGCCACCTCTTCGACGTCATCAGCGAGGCCACTGCGCCGCAACCGAGGCCGGAGCGACCACCGCCCTCCGCGACTCGGCGGCGTGTCCCCCACGCAGGGCCTCGGGTGGCGGAAGCCCCGCTCGTCCCGCATGCCGGGAGGCGGTCGCGTCCGCCTGCCGCAAGGCGCGCGCACCACAGGACGGCACGGCGGCGAAGCCGGTGGTGGCGCGGGCTTTGCTCGTTCTTCTCCGGGCAGCCCCTGGCTCGGGAGGAGACCGCATGGCCGTGACCGGGCGGGGGCTGGAGGATCGATGGGCAAGCACGAGGACAAGGACCAGAAGGAGATCCAGGGAGACGGGCAGCAGAAAGGCCGTCCGATCCCGGCAGGCCGCCGTGAACCTGTCCGAGGCCGGTTTCAGCCCGGAGTTGATAACGGGTGACGCTGTCACCTGCGTCCCGGATGGCGGAGCCTTCGATCTGGTGCACGTGACGTGCGGCGTGACGACGCTCCCGTACGGGTGGGTGGAGCGGCTCCGGCCCGGAGGCGCACTCGTGTTCCCGTGGATGACGGACTTCTCCTACGGCTACCAGGTCCGGCTGGACGTCCTGCCCGACTGAACGGCGACCGGACGTCTGGCCGGATCGGCGGCGTACATGATGCTGCGGTCGCAACGCCGCCACCACACCACGCCAGTGCGCAAGTGGACGGAAGCCGTCACCGACATCACGACATCGTCGACCCGGCTGGACCCACGGCTGCTGTGGCACACTCCAGGCGGTGGTCTGGAAGCCGCCATGACCGCGCTGGTTCCCGGCGTCCGCGCCGACCTGTTCCATGACACCGAACCGACCGGCGAAGCCACCCTGTGGCTACTCGATGCGGACGGGCCGGGAGGTTCCTGGGCCTCGGTGGACCACGTCCCGGGCAAGGACGAGTTCGCGGTGGAGCAGGCCGGCGAGCGGCGGCTCTGGGACGAGGCCGAGGCCGCCTACTTCCAGTGGATCCGTTGGGGCCGCCCACCCCTGACCCGCTTCGGCCTGACCATCACCCCAGAAGCCCAGCATGTGTGGCTCGACGAGCCCGGACATCAGATCTGCCGATGACGTGACCGCCAGTCCCGTTCAGCGGCTCCAACGGCGACACCCTTCACTGGCGGCTCAGCCCATGCCGAGTTGGCGGGAGAAGGTCTGGACGTCGGAGATCACCCAGTATTCGGCGAACCGGCCGCCCTCGGCGCGCAGGATGTCGTGGCCGCTGAACGAGACGCTCGTGCCCTCCGGAACCGTCGCCCCCGGCATGCCGCCCTTGTACCGCCCGCCGAACGTCCACCGCGCGGCGACCCGGTCACCGTCCACGATCGGCCCCACGTCCAGCGTCACCGTGACGTCGGCGAACGGGGCGTGCCCCTGCGCGAGTGTCTCGATCAGCTGCTCGGGCCCGCGTACCTCCAGGCCGGGCCAGTGCCCGACGAAACCGGGCGTGACCAGCTCGTGAGCGAGCCGGAATTCCCCGGCCCACATCTCCAGCAGCCACCGCTCGTACAACTTCGCGATCATGAAGACCCTCCTCGTTCGGCGTCGTCCTCAGGACCGTCGTTTCCGGCCGCGCCGGTCCGATGCCCCCGCAGGTGTGATCCCCTTACCCGCAGGAGAGCCGACCTCGGCCCCGTCGGCGACGTCGTTCCCCATGATGAGATGCGGGTCCGGGAAAATCCCCGTGTGGGCTGATGGTGAGCGGTGCGCCGCCGACGCAGGATCGTGGTGTGCGGATAATTCTCAAGGTAGGCATCACCGCGGTCGCGCTGTGGGTCGCCACCGTGCTGATCGCCGGCATCGACGTCGAGGGCGACACCGCCGGACGCCGCGCGCTGACACTGCTCGGCGTCGCGGTGATCTTCGGGCTGGTGAACGCCCTCATCAAACCCATCGTCAAGACTCTGGGCTGCGCCTTCTACATCCTCACCCTGGGCCTCATCGGGCTGGTGGTGAACGCGCTGCTGCTGCTCCTCACCGGCTACATCGCCAAGGAGTTCGACCTCGCGTTCACCGTCGACGGCTTCTGGCCCGCCTTCGCCGGTGCCATCGTCGTCGGCGTGGTCGGCTGGCTCCTCAACCTCCTGATCAAGGACGACGACTAGCGGCGAACGGCGACCGCGACAGCCGCCCCCCGTCCGCGTACTCCGGGTACGCGGGCGGGGTCTCGCCGTCGTACCCCAGAAGCACCCAGCGTCGGGCCCGGACCGCCCCCACCAGGAAATCGGCCTCGTTGAACGCCCCGGCACCCGCCAGCAGCAGAACGTCGAACTCCGCGCCCGACGCCCCCACCGTCGCGGGCGTCCCGCACACCAGGTCCGCCGTGCGCAGCAGCACCTCGGCCGACTCGTCCGACGCGGCGTGCCCCGACTCGGCGTGCTCCAGGTAGTGCGACAGCTGCTCGATCCGCGCCATCGCCCGGCCCTGGTGCGTGGCGAGCAACTCCCGGTCGACCGGATCCCCGCCGCAGATCTCCCGGACCTTCTCCCTCGAACGGGCCTCCGCCTCCGTGGCCGCCTCGAACTCCGCCGAACGCGTTGACAGCTCCTCCTCGGCCTCGGCCTGCCGTCTCTCCAGCAGCGCCCCGGCCTCCGCCAACCCTGTGCGGGCCGCCCCCGCCTCCGCGCCCGCGCGCTCGTACGCGGCCCGCGCCGCCTCGTGCGCCTGCCGCGCCGCCGCGAGCCGTCCCTCGATCTCCCGCGCCACCCGCTGCGCCTCCACCGCGAGCGCGCTGGCCTGCGTCGCGCGCTGCACCGCCTCGGCCGCCAGCCGCGCCTTCTCCTGGTGATCGGCCGCCGCCGCCTCGCGTTCCGGGACCAGCCGGGCCAGCTCCGCGCCGAGCTGCCGCTGCGCCTCCTGCGCCTGCGCCAGCCGCGCCCCGCCCTCGTTGATGAACGCCTCCAGCTGCGTACGGTAACCGTGCGCCCGCTCCGCCGCCTGCTTCGCCTGCCCCGCGCGTTCGGCCGCCCTGTCCGCCTCCTTGCTGAGCGCCTTCACCTCCGCGCGCAAGTCCTTGATCTCCGGGGGTGGTGCCGCCACGTGCAACCGCTGCCCCAGCGTCAGCTTCCGCCGCCGCGCCGCCAGCGCCGACTCCGCCGCCGCCAGCCGGTAGTACTTCGCGTGCCCGTCGGCGTCGGCCGCCGCCGACTCCGCCACCAGCCGCTCGGCCTCCTCGACCGCCCGCGGCAGATCGTCCCGCGCCCGCCCCAGGTCCGCGGTCAGCGCCTCCTCCTGCTGCTGCGCCGCCTGCAACTCGGTGCGCGCCTGGGCGTCCCGCTGGTCCAGCGCCTCGCACCGCGCCCGGGTCGCCTCGGCGGTACGGGTCAGCCGCCCCGCCTCGTCCGCCGTCGCGTCCGCGTCCGCCTGCAACCGCTGCGCCTCCGCCAGCGGCCCGGCCAGCTCCGCGGAGATCCGCGCCTGCGTCCCCTCCAGCCGCTCCGCCTCCTCGGCGGCCTGCACCCCGGCCCGCTCGGCCTCCTCGACCGCGCCGCGCATCTCCTCGATCCGCGCGGCCAGCCCCGCCAGCTCGGCGTCCAGCTCCTCCCGGCGCCGCTCCCGGGCGTCCTGCAACGCCTCCAGCGTCGCCAGGTCACGCGGCCACTGCTCAAGCCACATCAACCCGCGTTGCAGCATCTTCGCCTCGGTGACCCAGGCCTGCCGCCAGGCCCCGCCCACGGGCCGGACGACGACCCCCTGAAGCCGGGCCTCGACGGCCTCGAACTCCGGCACCTCCGGCTGCTCAGGCTCGGGCTCCGGCTCCTGCGCCTTCCGCTCCAGGTCCTCCGGCTTGACGGGCCTGAATTCGACCGTCCCGTTCGAGCCCATCTCGCGCAGCGGCCGCCCCGCCACGACGGGCCCTTCCTCACCGTCGATGAGTAGCGCGAACACTTCGTCGCCGAGCCCCTGGACGATCTCCCGCGCCCGCTCGTCCGTGGGCGCCAGCACCAGCACGCGCTCCCGTTCGGCCAGCAGCCTTCGGACGACCTCGCCGACCGCCTCGTCCCAGACGACATCCGAGGGCTCCGCCCTCAGCAGCAGGCGGGCCAGCTCGTCCCAGTCCCCCGCGACCCGCCGTTCGCGCATCGCCCGCAAGGCCGCCAGCTGGCCCCGCCACCCGACAGCCTTGCTCTCCCCGTCCCGGAGCCGCCGCTCAAGTCCTTCGTAAGCTCCCGCGAGCACCGCGCAGACGTCATCGACCGCTGTCGCTTCCGGCTCGGCGGTGCCCACGGCATCGCCGGCCTCGGGCTCACCGCCCGAGGCGGGTTCGTCCAGGCCCGCACTCTCGACGTCCGCTGTGGCGACATCACTTTTACCAGTGTCCGTGTCCGTCGCTTCGGCTTCGCCCGAGACCACTACCGGCAGGGGTTTCGTAGCGTCGGCGGGGGCGACCGGCGTCTCCGGTGGCGTGTGGTCGACCGTTGTGGCGTCCGCGTCAGGTGTGTCGCGCTCGCCGGTGGCCGCTCCCAATGTTGGGACGCTCTTCGCGGGCGTGCCTGCCTCCAGGCTGGCCGTGCTCACGGCATCGTCCGCGTTGTCGACCGCCTCGGGCTCGCCGCCCGGCGTGGTGTCGTCTGGGCTCGCGCTCTCGGTGCCCGCCCGGAGGGTGTCGTCCGTCGCTGCTGCCAGCGTGGGCGTGCTGCCTGCGGGGGCGCTGGCCTCCAGTGGTGCGGGGTCGTCCACGTTGGGTTCGGTGCCTGTGGACGGCGTCGTCGGCACGGCGCCCTCGCGCGAGGTGAGGCCGTCAGTGTCCGTGCCAGCGGTTCCGGGCTCGCCTGCGACCGTCGTTGGTGGTGTGTGGTCGACCGCTGTGGCGTCCGCATCCGCGTCCGCAGGGCCGTCCAGGTCGTCGATGCCTGTCGCTTCGGCCTCTTCTGCGACCGCTGTCCAGGTGGAGGGCGCGGTGTGGGCGGGGTCGGCCGTGTCGGCCGGGTTGTCGCTGGACGCGGGGTCGGTGTTCGCGCCGGGGGAGTCGCCGGGGGGTGTTGGCGGCGTGGTGGGCGTAGCTTCCGCGACGTCGTCACCGTCCGGCAGAGGGGCGTCGTTTTCGCCGGTGGGCTCTGCGAGCTCCGGTGCGCCCCCTGCGGGCGCGACCGTCTCCAGCGGTGCGGGGGCGTCCGGGCTCACGCTGTCGGTGTCCGCCGGGACGGTGTCGCCGCTTTCTTCGAGATCGCTCAGGGCCGATGGCGGCAGTGGTCTTGTTGTGCCGGTGACCGCCGTTTCCCGGGCTGGGGTGAGGCCGGTCGTGGCCTCGCCGGCGGGGGGCTGGGGCGCGTCGAGGGCTTCGGCCGTGGGTGTTTCGCCGTCCGGGGGGACGGGTTGGGGGGTGGCCTGGACGGGGGCGCCGGGGGTGGTGAGGGTGTGGGCCAGCTCGGTTACGTCCTGGACGGTCTGCGGGTCGTCGTCCAGGGGGACCATCGTTGCTTCGGGCGGGGGGTTCAGTTCGTCCGTCTGGGCGCTGGGGGTGGGGTCGGTCGACTGGGGCCCGGTGCCGGGGGCGACCTGGGGGAGGGGGCGGGTGGCCAGGTCCGCGTCGGCATAGGGGCCGGTGGCCTTTGAGGGGTCCTTGGTCAGGTGGCCGGGGTCCTCGTCCGGAAGGTCGTTGTTCGGCCGGCCCGTTGGTGAGTGCTCCACGCCGTCATCCCGTTCCATCGGTTCGGGGCCTATCCATTCCCCCTTGTACTGGGAATAACGTCTCACACGCGATGAGCGCTCAGGGCGGCGTGGTGATCTATGCCATCGAGGGGACCGCGCCAGGAAGCGCGTTGCCGGCATCTCGACACCTGCGCGGGACTGCGCGGGCGTCGAGATGCCGGCAACGGCTAGTGCGGGTTGGTCGCCAGGAGTTCGGCCAGCAGGTCGTCGAGGGTGACGATGCCCGCGAAGGCGCCCTGAGCGTCGTTGACGACGGCGAGCTGGGCGCGGTCGCGGCGCAGGCTGGTGACCGCGTCCAGGACGGTGGTGCCCGCGGTCAGGACGGGCGCCGGGTGGGCCAGCTCGGCGGCGCGGCGCTCGCCGTCGGGCTCGGTGACCGCGGCCCGCACGTGGACGATGCCCGCCATCGTCCCGTCGGCGTTGCGGACCAGCAGGCGGCTGTGCCCGCTGGCGGTCGCGGTGCGGCGGATCCCGGCGGCGGTCGCGTCGGCGTCGATGGTCGTCACCTTCGTCCTGGGGACGACCAGGTGGCCGACGGTGACCTCGCGGGCGGAGATGGCGCGCCGCAGCAGCTCGTGGTCGTGCCGGCCGATGAGGCCGAGCCGGCGGGACTCGCCGAGCAGGTGGCCGAGCCGCTGCGGGTCGGTGTGGTCGTCCAGCTCGTCCTTGGGGGTGATCCGGATGAGCCGGAGCAGCCCGTTGGTGACGCTGTTGAGGGACGCCAGGATCGGCCTGGACACCTTCGCGAACGCCCGGAACGGCAGCGCCAGGATCAGCGCGGAGCGTTCCGGGTGGGCGATCGCCCACGACTTCGGCGCCATCTCCCCGATGACCATGTGCAGGAACGTCACCACGGCGAGCGCGGTGGCGAGCGCGATGGCCTTGGAGCCGGCCTCAGGGACGCCGAGGGCGTGCAGCGGCGGTTCGAGGAAGTGCTCGAACGCGGGCTCGGTGACGATGGCCAGGCCCAGCGAGCACATGGTGATGCCGAACTGGGCGCCCGCCAGCATCAGCGACAGTTCGCGGGTGCCGGCGAGGGCGGCCACGGCGGGACGGCTGCCGCGGGCGGCGGCGCGTTCCAGCGCCGGCCGGTTGGCGGCGACCAGCGCGAACTCGGACGCGACGAAGAAGCCGTTGCCGACCAGCAGCAGCACGGTGATCAGCAGGGTGGTCACGAGGCATCACCGGCGGGGACCAGGTCGGCGGCCGGGACGGTGCGCAGCCGCACGTCGTCGGGGACGCGGCGGCGCACCGTGATGACCTCCAGCTCGACCCGGGCGCCGTCGTCCAGGTCGATGGTGAGGCGGTCGGCGGGCGCGGGCAGCCGGCGCAGCCGGGCCATGATGAGGCCGCCGAGGGTGTCGTAGGCCTCGCCCGCGGGGAGGTCGAGCCCGGTGAGCCGGCCGACCTCGTCGACGCGCAGGCCCGCGTCCACGACCCAGGAGCCGTCCGCGGCGGCGGTGGCCTCCTGCTCGTCGGCGTCGGTCTCGTCGGTGATCTCCCCGACGAGTTCCTCGGCGACGTCCTCGAAGGTGAGGATGCCGGCGAGGCCGCCGTACTCGTCGACGACGCAGGCGAACTCCTCGCCGCTCTCGCGCATCTGCTCGATCACGCCGTAGAGCGGCTGGCTGCCCGGGACGAGCAGCGCCGGCCGGGCGATGCCGCGGACCGGGGTGCACGGGTCGAGGGTGTCGTCGGCGACCTCGCGGGCGCCGGCGACACCGATGACGTCGTCGACGTCCTGCCCGTACACCGGGTAGTTGGTGTGGCCGGTGGCGGCGATCAGCTCGGTGAGCTCGGCGACGGTGGCGTCGCCGGGCAGGGTGTCGACCTGGGGCCGCGGCACCATGACCTCGTCGGCGGTGCGGTCGCCGAACGACAGCGCCCGGTCGAGCAGCCCCGACAGGTCGGCGGGCAGCAGCCCGGCGCTGTGCGAGCGGCCGATGATCTCGCCGAGTTCCTCCAGGGTGGCGCCGCTGTGCAGTTCCTCGACCGGTTCCACGCCCACGGCGCGCAGCAGTTTCTCGGCGGAGCGGTCGAACAGCCGGATGATCGGGCCGAAGACCGTCAGGTAGACGAGGGTGGAGGCGGCCAGGGTACGGGCCAGCGGCTCGGCGCGGGCCAGCGCCAGGTTCTTGGGGAACAGCTCGCCGAGCAGCATCTGGATCAGGGTGGCGAGCACGAATCCGGTGGCCAGCGCGATCGCCCCGGTGGCGCCGAGCGGTACGCCGGTGACGCGCAGCAGGGGTTCGATCAGTTCGGCCAGGGCGGGCTTGGCGATGAATCCGACCACCAGGGTGGTCATGGTGATGCCGAGCTGGGCGCCCGACAGCATGAAGGAGAGCCGTCCGATGACCTTGAGGGCGCGCCGGGAGGCGATGTCGCCCCGGTCGGCCGCCTCGGTGAGCCGCGCGCGGTCGGCGGCGACGTACGCGAACTCCTGGGCCACGAAGTATCCGGTCGCCGCGGTCAGCACGAACACGGCGAGGACGCCCAAGGTCGCGGTCAGCATGACGCGCCCCGTACGGCGGAGGCGCGCGGATCGGTACCAGGGTCGCTGGAACCGGGTCTATGACTGGGGTCCGACACTGCGGACTCTCAACTCCTCTCGATCGGCGATGGTTCGCTATTCGCAACGTCACCTCATACCAGGTCGTTCCCGGTTGACAAGCACCGCGGAGGTGATGATCGCCTCATCCTTCCGATCGCGCCGCGCCGCGGGCCCCTCCGGAGGGGATGACCGGTCGCGGCCAGCGGGTTCCGCGATCTTCCGCGCCGGGGTATTCATGCGGCCATCATGGGGCGGCTCCGGGGGCGGCTTGTCCTGAAAAGTGTCACCGATCACACTGGTGGGTGAGCGTGCGTCGGATCCTGGGGGCGGAGAACGTGTGCGGGCGAGCGACCCCTTGACCGGCGGGGACCAGGAACGCGGGGCTGGATTGAACGAGAGCGGGGCCGGCGCTGCCGCGCCCATGAGCCGTGAGGGGATCGACCACGCCCTCCGTGGTCTGCGGGAGGAGAAGGAGAAGATCTCCGCCGCGCTGCTGGATCTGGAGGGGCACGAGGGCAACCGGCTGCTGAAGGGTGCCCGGCTGGCCGGGGAGACGTGGCGGCGCTGGGAGGAGGCGCGGGCGGA
Organism: Spirillospora sp. CA-255316; assembly: GCA_050942275.1. Classification (GTDB taxonomy): domain Bacteria; phylum Actinomycetota; class Actinomycetes; order Streptosporangiales; family Streptosporangiaceae; genus Spirillospora. The sequence continues at coordinate 263,883 of CP192047.1, forward strand.
GATCGCGCTGGTCTGGCGGCTGTACGACGCGTACCAGCGGGTGCTGGGCGAGGTCGAGGAGCTGCGCGCGCGGCACGCCCGGCCGGGCCCGGCGGTGCTGGTGGAGCTGACCGGGCTGCTGGCGGGCGAGTCGGTGGAGGTGCCGGGCGGCGAGATCCCGCTGGAGCGGCGGACGCTGCTGGGCGCGTCCCGGGAGCGGATCACGCTGGACGAGGCGGTGGCGCAGATGGCGGCCGGGTACGCGCGGGCGGCCGAGGTGGTCGCGGCGGCGGACGCGGCGTGGACGGCGCTGCTGGTGCCGCTGGAGGACGTGGAGGAGATCTGGCGGGAGACGGCGCGGCTGGCGCAGGGCCTGGACGGTGCGCGCCATCCCGAGCTGGACCGGCTGGGACGGGAGCTGTCCGCGCTGGGGCAGGTGGCCCGTACCGATCCGCTGTCGCTGGTGACCGACGGCCGCGTGGACACGTCCCGGCTGGACCGGGTGCGGGAGGCGCTGGAGGCACTGCGCGGGTCGCTGGCGGAGGCGGCGCGGCTGCGGGACGGGTACGAGCAGCGGCTGGCGGCGGTGACGGCGTCGATCGACGACGTGGAGGAGGCCGAGCGGCGGGCCCGGGAGGCGCGCACCACCGCGACCATCAAGATCGAGGCGGCGCGGCTGCCGGAGCCGCCGTCGCTGGGCGGCGGGCTGCGGCACCGGCTGGCCGATCTGGAGAAGCTGCGTCAGGCGGGCCGGTGGGCGGATCTGGCGGCGCGGGTGGCCGAGCTGGACCGGGCGACCGGGGCGGCGCTGGAGCAGGCCCGCGACAACCTGGCGTTGAGCACCGGTCTGCTGGACCGGCGGGGCGAGCTGCGGGGGCGGCTGGAGGCGTACCGGGCGAAGGCGGGGCGGCTGGGGTTCGCCGAGGACGAGCGGCTGACCGAGTTGTACGGGCGTGCGCGGGAGCTGCTGTGGACGGCGCCGTGCGATCTGCGCCGGGCCACCGCGGCGCTGGCCGAGTACCAGCGTGCGATCAAGGAGCGCGAGGGCGGGACGGAGGCGGGGCGATGACGCCGGGGACGCCGGGGACGCCGGGGACGCCGTGCGACCAGCCGGACTGCTCGGGCAGCGTGCAGGCGGACGGTTTCTGCGACCTGTGCGGGATGGCCCCGCTCTCGGGCGCCTCCGCCGCTTCGGCGCCGTCCGCGCCGTCCGCGCCGTCCGCGGCCTCCCCTGCGGAGGGCGAGGGGGTGCGGCTGCCGGGGTCGGCACCTCCCGAGGCGGCCTCGGTGTCGCCGACGACGCCCGCCGCGATGGCGTCCCCCTCCCCGGACGGGCCCGGCTCAGGCTCGGGGCCAGGCTCCGGTTCAGGCCAAGGCTCAGGCGCAGGCTCCGGTTCCGGCGGTGCGTCGTCCGGATCGCACGGATCCCCTGGATCGCACGGGTCGCGGGGCTCGTCCGGCCGGACGGCGACGCGCGGCACGCGGGGCAGCGGCGGAACCGGCTCGACCGGGCAGGCCCGGCGCGGCATGCTCGGCGCCGGGCTGGTGGAGGTGCCGCCCGTCCCGTACCGCGACCCCGCCGACGCGATCATGGAGCGTCCGGAGGTGCCGGAGAGCCGCCGGTTCTGCAGCCGCTGCGACGCCCCGGTGGGACGCGGCCGGGACGGCCGTCCGGGCCGTACGGAGGGCTTCTGCAAGAGCTGCGGGCACCCGTTCTCGTTCAAGCCGAAGCTGAACCCGGGCCGCTGGCTCGGCGGGCAGTACGAGGTGCTCGGCTGCCTGGCGCACGGCGGTCTCGGCTGGGTCTACCTGGCCCGCGACCACAACGTCAGCGGACGCTGGGTGGTGCTGAAGGGCCTGCTGGACACCGGCGACTCCGACTCGCTGGCCGCCGCGACCGCCGAGCGGGCGTTCCTGGCCGAGGTCGAGCACCCCAACATCGTCAAGATCTACAACTTTGTGCGGCACGGCGGCTCCGGCTACATCGTCATGGAGTACGTCGGCGGCCAGTCGCTCAAGGACATCCTGCTGCGCCGCCGCCGGGAGGAGGGCGAGGACGCCTCGCTCCCGCTCGGGCAGGTCATCGCGTACGGCCTGGAGGTGCTGCGCGCCTTCGGCTACCTGCACGGCGTGGGCCTGCTCTACTGCGACTTCAAGCCCGACAACGCGATCCAGTCGGAGGAGCAGCTCAAGCTGATCGACCTGGGCGGGGTGCGGCGGGCGTTCGACGTCAACAGCCCGATCTTCGGCACCCCCGGCTACCAGGCCCCCGAGATCGCCGACCAGGGCCCGTCGGTCAGCTCCGACCTCTACACGGTGGGCCGCGCGCTGGCGGTGCTGAGCTTCCCGTTCCGCGGCTACACCGGGCGCCACCTGCGCAGCCTGCCGCCGCGGGACGAGGTGCCGCTGCTGGTGCGGCACGAGTCGTACTACCGGCTGCTGCGCCGCGCCACGCACATGGATCCGGCGCTGCGGTTCCAGAGCGCCGAGGAGATGGCCGAGCAGCTCACCGGGGTGCTGCGGGAGGTGCTGTCGACCGAGGACGGCCGTCCGCGCCCGGCGCCGTCGGCGCTGTTCGGGCCGGAGCAGCACGCCGCCGGCACGGAGATCGTGAGCGGGCCGACGTCCGGTGTCGTGCTGCCCCGCGTGAACGGCGCGCACCGGGTCGCCCGGGCGGGCCGGGCGAGGCCCGCCCTGACCACGTCCGAAGCCGGAGCCGCCGGGCGGCCCAAGATCGGTCCGATCGCCGGGCGCTTCGCGAACGGCCAGGACAAGAAGCTGCCGGTGCTGGCGCCGCTGTCGCCCGCCGCCGCGGCCGTCGCGCTGCCCGCGCCGCTGGTGGCGAGTTCCGACCCGGCCGCGGGGTTCCTGGCCGGTCTCACCACCCGCGACCCCGAGGAACTGGCCGCCGCGCTCGCCGCCGCGCCCATGCCGTCCACCGAGGTGAGCCTGGCGCTGGCGCGGGTGCGGATCGAGCTGGGCGAGCTGGACGAGGCGCGCCGGGTGCTGGACGAGATCGCGGCGGCGCAGCCGGACGACTGGCGGGCCGACTGGTACCGGGGCGCAGCCGCGCTGGCCGCCGGGCGTTTCCGCGACGCGTCGGAGATCTTCGACGATCTGTACGACCTGATGCCGGGCGAGTCGGCGCCGAAGCTCGCGCTGGCGTTCTGCTATGAGTGCGAGGGCGGAACGTCCAAGGCCGCCCGCTACTACGAGACCGTGTGGCGGACCGATCCGACGCTGGTGAGCGCGGCGTTCGGGCTGGCCCGGGTGCGGCTCGAGGTCCGCGACCGCCAGGGCGCCGAGGAGGTGCTCGACTCGGTTCCGCGGATCTCCAGCAACTACCTCGCCGCGCAGCTCGCCGCGGTCGTCGCGGCCGTACGGGGGCGCAGGCCGTCGGAGCTGGACGCCGCCGCGCTGATCGAGGCGGGCCGGCGCCTGGAGGGGCTGCGGCTCGACACCGAGCGTTACAACGCCTACGCGGCCGAGGTCCTGGAGGCGGGACTGGCCTGGCTGAAAGCGCAGGCGTGGGCCGCCCCCGGCCCCATACCCGCACCCGTCCTGACGCCCGGTGCCGCGCGCCGCGCTTCGGAAGGCCCCGCCGCGGAAGGTCCCGCCGCGGAGGGGGCCGCCCAGGAGCTGCTCGGCACGCCCCTGACCGAGCCGGCGCTGCGCCTCAGGCTCGAACGCACCTACCGGCTGCTGGCCAAGCTCGCCGACGGCCCCGAGTCCCGCCACGCCCTGGTCAAGCGGGCCAACGCCGTACGTCCGAGGACGCTGTTCTGACGATGGACAACGGCAACGGCGACACGGACCCCGGCAACGGCGACGGGCGCGAGCCTGCGGGCGACGGGGACGTGGTGCTGTCCTGCACCTGGTGCGGGGAGCCGCTGGAGCCGAGCGACCGCTTCTGCGAGGCGTGCGGGCGGGCGCCGTACGGGCCGCGCGCCGTCATCGAGATCCCGGAGATCCGTCCCGAGGCGGTGCTGGAGACCTCGTCCCGCCGGACCCGGACCGTCCCGGACCCCGTCTGCGGCGACTGCGGCGGCACCGACATCGACGCCGAGGGCTACTGCGGCGCCTGCGGGCTGCGCCAGCCGACCGGCAACGAGCATGTGGAGATCGAGCTGGCCGGGCCTGCGACGGGGTGGGTGCGGGCCGCCGGCATCAGCGATCTCGGGCACCGCCGGGGCCGCAACGAGGACGCCGTCGCGATGGCCGCGCTGCCCCGCACGGTGTGCGCCGTGGTGTGCGACGGCGTCGCCTCCGCGCCCGGTTCGGACCGGGCGGCGCAGGTCGCCGCCGACACGGGGGTGGTGACGCTGGCCGAGCGGCTGGTGGAGGGCGACGGCCCGGAGGACGCCACGCGCGGCGCCGTCGACCGGGCCAACCGCGCCGTGACCGGTCTGGCCGCGTCGTCCCACAACCCGCCCGCCTGCACCTACGTCTCGGCCGTCGTGGGCCAGCAGAGCGTCACCATCGGCTGGGTCGGCGACAGCCGCGCGTACTGGATCCCCTTCCGGGACCTGGACGCCGCCGCCAACGGCTCGAACGGCTCCAGCCGCTCGAACGGCTCGACGGGCTTCAACGGCCACGCCTCGGCCCTGCTCACCCGGGACGACTCCTGGGCCGACCTGATGATCGCCCGCCGCACGATGACCGAGGCCGCGGCCCGCTCCGACCCCCGGGCGCACCTGCTGACCGGCTGGCTGGGCGCCGACGCGGACGCCTTCGCCCCGCACGCGGTGACGTTCCGGCCGCGCGGCCCCGGCATGGTCCTGATCTGCAGCGACGGCCTGTGGAACCATCTGCCCGAGCCGTCCCTCCTGGAGGAGGTCCTGATCAGGGCCGCCACCTCGCCCCCCGTCGAGCCCTCCGCCGAGCCCTCCGCCGAGAACGACACCGGCCGGCCCGGTGCGCGCCTGCTCCCCCTGGCGCGCAGCCTGGTGCAGGCCGCGCTCGACGAGGGCGGGCACGACAACGTCACCGTCGCGCTCATCCCCTACCCGCCGAGAACGCCCGCCGTCGCCCCTGCTCCCACCCAAGCGCGATCCCCCTCCCCCGATGCCCCGGACGGAACCCCCAGGGAGCCCCCCAGATGAGCGACCTTCCCGAGTTCACCATCCGTGTCGACCAGAACCCCTACCTCCCGGCGGGAGGCCGGGAGATGCACGCCATCGTCACCGTGGAGGCGTCCGGGACGGCCCAGGGCACCGCCTCCGAAGCCGCTCCCGCGGGCGCGGCGCCGTCCGCCGCCGCGGAGGCGGCCGAGGTCATCATCATCGACTCCTCCGGCTCGATGTCGTACTCGGGCAAGATGGCGGCGGCCAAGCGGGCCGCCAAGGCCGCGCTGAACGTGCTGCGCGACGGCGTGCACTTCGCGGTGGTCGCGGGCGCCAACCAGCCGCGGATGATCTACCCGCGGGAGCAGCGGACGGCCCGGATGGACGCCGGGACCCGGCAGGAGGCGCTGACCGCCGTGAACCGGCTGGACGCGGCGGGCGGCACCGCGATCGGATCCTGGCTGCGGCTGGCCGACCGGCTGTTCGAGGGCCACCGGGACGCCGTCCGGCACGCGATCCTGCTCACCGACGGCAAGAACCAGCACGAGAGCGACGACGAACTGGACGCCGCCCTCCAGCAGTGCTCCGGCTCGTTCGTCTGCGACGCGCGCGGCGTCGGCACCGACTGGAACGTGGCCGAGCTCCGCAAGATCTCCTCCGCGCTGCTGGGGACGTTCCTGGACGTCCCCGACCCGCAGGACCTGGAGGACGACTTCCGCGACATGACCGCCGCCGCCATGGGCAAGCGGGTCGCGGACGTGGTGCTGCGCGTGTGGACGCCGCAGAACGCCAGGCTGCGCTTCCTCAAGCAGATGGTGCCGACCGTGGAGGACCTCACCGGACGGCGGTCGGGCTCTGGGCAGATCGGGGACTACCCGCTGGGCGCGTGGGGCGCCGAGGACCGCGAGTACCACCTGTGCGTGGAGGTCCCGGCCGGGGACGTCGGGCGGCAGATGCGCGCCGCCTGGGTGAAACTGGTCGTCCCGGACGGTGGTTCCGCCGCCGGGACGGGCACCGGCTCCGCATCCGCCTCGGGCGGCGGGGAGCGCGAGCTGGCCGCGGGCAACGTGCTGGCCGAGTGGACCGAGGACGAGGGCAAGTCGACCAGGATCAACGCCCGGGTCGCCATCCACACCGGCCAGTCGGAGCTGGCCGAGGCCATCCAGGAGGGCCTGGAGGCGCGCCGGGCGGGCGACGAGGAGCGCGCGACGGCCCGGCTGGGACGGGCGGTGGTGCTGGCCGGGGAGGTCGGCAATGAGCAGATCGCCGGGCTGCTGGACCGGGTCGTGGACGTCATCGACCAGGAGTCGGGGACCGTGCGACTCAAGAAGGAGGTCTCCAAGGCCGACGAGATGTCGCTGGACACCCGCTCGGTCCGGACCGTCCGGACCGCGCATCGCACCGGGGAGACCCCGGACGGCAACCCGCGCACCCGTGCCACGCGTCCCACTTCCCAAGGGTCGCCGGGGCCGCAGGGCCCGCCGGGCTCACAGGCGCCCCGGGGTGAGGGGTGAGGCCATGCCGATCTGTCCGAGCGGCCATACGTCCGGCTCCGCCGACTTCTGCGACGTCTGCGGGGATCTGATCCCGGGGGCGCCGCGCGTCCGGCTCGACGCCGGTGAGGGCGCGGACGGGCCGCCGCCGTCCGGAGCCGCCGGGGGCGCCCCGGGCGCCGGGGCCGCGGCGGACGAGCCAGGCGAGCCCTGTCCGCTGTGCGGGACGCCGCGTTCGGGGCGCTTCTGCGAGGTGGACGCCTACGACTTCGAGGTCGGGGCGGTCAGCCATACCGCCCAGATGTTCGCAGAACCCCCCGAACCCCCTGGCCCCCCACCCGGACCCGCGCCTGGCCCCCCGCCCGGACCCGCGCCCGGCCGTCCGCCCGCACCGTCCACCCCGGGACCCCACTCCGTCGAGTCGGCGCCCCCACCCGGGGCGCTCTGGACGGTCTTGATCAACGCCGACCGCGCGTACTACGACTCGGTGATCGCGCTCGGCGGCCCGGACGCCGCCTCGATCCCGTTCCCCCCGTACTGCCCGGAACGGCGCGTCGAGCTGTCCGGAGAACAAGTCCGCATAGGGCGGCGCAGCGCGTCCAGGGGCCTCACGCCCGAGATCGACCTGAGCGTCCCGCCGGAGGACCCGGGCGTCTCCCACATGCACGCCGTGCTGCTCGCCCAGCCGGACGGCACGTGGACGCTCGTCGACCCCGGCTCCATGAACGGCACCACGTTGAACGGCGGCACCAAGCCCGTCGACGTCAACGTCCCGGTCCCGGTCGGCGACGGCGACCGCATCCACGTCGGCGCCTGGACCACTCTCACCCTCGTCCTCCGAGCAGGGCCGCCGGGAGGTTCCCCGGCCGGACCCGGGGGAGGTTCGCCCGCATGACCAGCCCGCAGACCACGACCACGGCGAAGCCCGCGCAGTCGCAGGCCGCCGCGCCGCAGGCCAAGGGCGCCTCGCCGCCCTCCACGGGCGGGCCGCCCGAGGCCGACCGGCCGACGACGATGTCGGTGGCGCACCCCGGCAGCCTCCTGCGGACGTTCTTCCGGGGCCGGTGGCTGCAGACCGTGCCCGGCCGCATCCGCCTGTACGCGGCGCTGGCACTGGGCGCCGCCGCCCTGCTGCTGGCCGCGCTCACCATGGCGGTGGGGAACGCCCGCGACGGCGTGCAGACCATCGGGCACGACGCGGGCCCGCAGGTCGTCGCCACCGGCGACCTGTTCTTCGCGCTCAGCGACATGGACGCCCAGGTCGCCGACGTCCTGCTGATCGGCCGCGAGCACGGCCTCGGCATCGGCCACGACCGGTCGCTCCAGCTGTACGACCAGCGCCGCCGCGAGGCCGGGCAGGCGCTCGTGCAGGCCGCGCAGCTCGCCGGGCAGGACGCCGACCGGCAGCGGACCGTCCGGGAGACGATGGCGGCGCTCGGCTCGTACGAGCGGCTGGTGGGCGAGGCGCTCGTCCTGGACCGGCAGGCCGCGCACGCCGCCGGGGAGCCGCCCGCCGACGTCCTGAACGCCTACCGGCAGGCGACCGACCTCATGCGGATGGAACTGCTCCCCCGCGCCTACAACCTCACCCTCGACAGCGGCGCGACCGTGCGGCAGGAGTACGAGGACAAGCGGCAGGCCGTCCAGAACGGCCGGGTATGGGTCGCCGTCACCGGGGCACTGCTCCTGGCCGTCCTGCTCGCCGCGCAGTTCTCCCTGGCCCGCGGCTTCCGCCGGACGATCAACCCGGCGCTGGCGCTGGCGACGCTGGCCACCCTCCTGCTGGTCGGGACGGGCCTGGGCGTGCTGTCCGCGCACGCCGACCATCTCAGGACGGCCAAGGAGGACGGCTTCGACTCGATGCTGACGCTCTCCCGGGCCCGCGCGATCAGCCACAGCGCGTTCGCCGACGAGAGCCGCTACCTGCTCGACCCGCGGCGCGCCGACACCTACGAGCAGACCTACCTCGACAAGGCGCTCTCGGTGCTCTACACCGACCCGGGCGACCGCCCGCTCAACCTGGAGACCTACTACTCGCTGGTCAACCGGGCGGTCCAGGTGTACACCACCAAACCCGACCAGATCGACTTCCTCGGCTTCTACGGCGACCAGGCGGCGAAGGCGCGCACGGCCGCCGAACGGCGCACGCTGGCCCGGACCATGACCGCGTACGCCGCGGTCCTGGACATCGACCGGCAGATGCGGCAGATGGCCGCCGAAGGCGACCGGGCGGGCGCCATCAGGCTGCGGATGAGCCATGGGAGCGCCGGAGCGATCAGCGCGTTCCAGGAGTACGACCAGGCCCTGGTGCGGCAGGCCGCGGTGCACCGCGCCGCGTTCGACGACGCGATCAGGTCGGCCGACGGCGGGCTGCGCGGCTGGACGGCGCTGCCGCCGGTCGCGGCGCTGGCCATCGCGGGGCTGGTCCTCGCGGGCGTGCGGCCCCGGCTCGCCGAGTTCCGCTGAGAAGGAGCAGAGCATGCGGAGGATCGTCCGGAACGCGGCGGCGGCGGTGGCGCTGGCAGCGGGGATCGCGGCGGCGGGCTGCGGCCTGGACGGCGGCGAACGGGAGTCCGTGGCCGCCAAACGCTCCCTGGTGATCGGCGTGAAGGCCGACCAGCCGGGGCTGGGCCTGGCCGACTCGGCCGGCCGCTACAGCGGCTTCGACGTCGACGTGGCCCTCTACGTCGCCGGGCGGCTCGGCGTGCCGCGCGACCGGGTCACCTTCAAGACCACCCCGTCGTCGGTCCGCGAGCGGGCGCTGCAGTCCGGCCAGGTCGACATGATCTTCGCCACGTACTCCATCACCGCGCCCCGCAAGACCAAGGTCACCTTCGCCGGGCCGTACTATGTCCCGCACCAGGACACCCTGGTCCGCGCGGACGACACCGCCATCCGCGAGGTGCGGGACCTGAAGGGCAAGCGGCTGTGCGAGGTCACCGGCTCCAACTCCTGGCGGCGGGTCATCGAGGAACGCAAGATCGCCGCGAAGCGGGTGCAGTCGCCCACCTACAGCCAGTGCATGACCATGCTCGCCGACGGGCGGATCGACGCGGTCTCCACCGACGACCTGATCCTGGCCGGATTCGCCCGCGGCCGCCCGGTCAAGATCATCAACGCCCCGTTCACCGACGAGAAGTACGGCGTCGGACTGCCCAAGGGCGATCTGGACGGCTGCGAAGCGGTCAACCGCGCGATCACGCAGATGTACCAGTCGGGCCACGCCCTGCGGCTGCTGCGGAAGTGGTTCGGCGAGTCCGGGCTGCGGCTGGCCTCCAGCGTCCCCCAGTTCGAGGGCTGCTCCTGAGGTCAGGACGGCGAGGCCGCCGACGGTAGCGCGCTGATCGCCTCCCGCAGGGTGTCGTAGATCGGGATGAACTCGTCCACGGCCGTGATCCGGAACACCCGCCGGACCCGCGGCGGCAGCGCCACCAGCGCGATCGCCGTGCCGCGCTCGATGGCCCGCTTGTTGGCGGTGACGATCGCGTTGAGCCCGGTGGAGTCGCAGAAGGTGACCTGCCGCATGTCCACGACCATCGGGCCGCCCGCCTCCAGCGCCTCGGACATGCTGGCCTCGAACGGCTCGCGGGACACCACGTCGATCTCGCCGCGCACCCGAACGACGGCGCAGCGGTCCTGGCGGAGCAGATTCACGTCGAAGTCCATGGGCAACCTCCCGCCCCGAGTATGAGCTACCCGCGACCCGGCCCCGTGCGCTCAGGATCGCGCACCCGTGCCCGCAATCCAAGCCCGCAGGGCAAAGGTCCTGGTCGCCCCGTACGTCCCCGACGTTAACCGATCTTCGGCCGTGCGGGGGCCCGGGAACCCGCAATCCGGCCGGGAAAGCTACCGTTCGGAAACCTACTTTTGGGTAAGAAATGGTCCGGGGATTGGATCGGCCGTCCAATGTCGGTGACTTCCACCGCACCCGCCCCGCCCCGCCGCCACGCCCCCTGACCTGCTCCATCCCACATTCCGGGACGTTCAAGACCGGGGCAAAAGACGATGGAGGTGGGGGGCGGAACGGCTCAGACGTTACAGTGGCGGTGCCGAATTCTGGAGGCTGGGTGTTCTACACGTTCATGTCGCGCGTCGTCGCCCCCATCCTGCGCGCCCTTTTCCGGCCGCGGGTCGAGGGAGTCGAGAACGTCCCGCTGTACGGGCCGCTCATCGTGGCGAGCAACCACCTGTCGTTCATCGACAGCTTCATCATCCCGCTGGTGCTCCCACGGCCGGTGACCTACATCGCCAAGGCCGACTACTTCGAGGGCAAGGGCCTCAAGGGCTGGTTCGTCCGCTGGTTCCTGACCACGCTCGGGCACGTCCCCATCAAGCGCGGCGCCCGCCGCGCCGCCATGGGCGCCCTCGAACAGGCCGTGGACGTCCTCGACAACAGCGGCGCCTTCGCCATCTACCCCGAGGGCACCCGCTCCCTCGACGGCCGCCTCTACCGCGGCCGCACCGGCGTCGGCTGGCTCGTCCTCGCCTCCGGCGCCCGCGTCCTCCCCGTCGCCCTGGAAGGCACCGAGAAGGTCCAGCCGATCGGCGCCTCCATGCCGCGCTTCCTCGGCCCCCGCCCCACCGTCCGGATCGGCCCGCCCATCGACTTCACCCACTACCGCGACCTGCCCCCGGCCAAGGCCCGCCGCGCCATCACCGACGAGATCGTCGAAACGATCCAGAAGATGTCCGGCCAGGAGTACGCAGGCACCTACAACGAACGCGCCGACGCCGTCTAGTCATTGTGGGGGGGCGACCCCCGGCGACCCCCCACACCACCCGGGACGGCGCGAAGCGCCTCCTCCGCTCGCCTGGGGGCTCGCTACGGAAACGCTCCCCGCCGCCTGCCCGTCCCTCCACTCCGCTAGCGCTCCGCTCCAGGCCGGCCAGTGGAAAAGCGAGGTCGCCGCGGGCCGGGGCTGGTGGGGATGGCGCGGGGTGTGCGTAAGGCGTGGCAGTGGGGGGCCATGCTTGGGCAAAAGGCGTGTCGCCGGGGTGGGTTCCGGGGGTGGCGGCCTTAGTGTCACCAGGCATGGCCCAGAGGCTCCTTTCGACGGCGATGCTCCTGACGGTGACGGCCACGGCCGCGGTGGCGTGCGGCGGCGGTGGCGACGACGACCCGGGGCGGCAGGTGAAGGCGAACGGGCGGGCCGCGCTGGCCGGGACGTCCTACACCTCCGACCAGCTTGAACAGGCGCTGCTCGCCGAGCTTCCCGGTTACCGGCGGGCGGGGGAGCCCGACTCCGGCGAGTACGGCGGCCTGAAGTCCATCCAGAACTTCAACCAGTTGCAGCGCCAGGTCTCCATCGACAAGCCGCGGTGCAGCAACGCGGGCGGCGCGCGGCCTGGGTCGCCGCCGATGGACGCGAGCGCGCCGACGGCGATCACGGCGTTCGTCAAGGACAACGGGCAGAACGTCACCGAGACCCTCATGGCGATGCCCGCCGACGCCGCCGAGAAGCACGTGAACGCCCGCGTCCCTCCCGGCTGCCTGACGTTCCGGACGAGGGTCGGCGACCAGTGGGCCGAGCACAAGGTGTTCGAGTCCCCGCCCGGCGCGATCGGGGAGGGCTCCCGCACGGTCGGCGTCAGCACCCTGAGCGGATCGTCCCAGCTCAAGACGTGGTACGTGGTGCTGCGCGGCCGTCGCTACCTGGCCACGATCAGCCTGATCGGCGCCGCCGCCACGCGTGCCGAGGCCGAGCAGCTCGCCCGGCAGGCCGACGCGCAGGCCAAGCGCATCCTGCCTTGATCGCGCCCCACTCGCGACGGATCGGGCGGAACGGATACCGTTCCCCTACCTGACGGCGTGAACGAGCGGGGGAGCCCTTGATCGGCAAGGAGGGACGGGTCACCGGCAAGATCGGGCCCGGACTGGTCGGAGAGGTCATGATCCCGGTCCGCGGCGGGGTGGAGGCGTTCTACGCCCATCCGAGCGATCCGCGCGACGAGTTCACCGTCGGGACGATCGTGGTGGTCGTCGAGTACCACCCGCCGCGCACCGTGTACGTGGCGCAGGCGCTGATCTGAGGCAGATCGATACACCTTCGAGACCTTCCGGGGAGAAACCGGACGCTCGTTTCCGGCGTCCAAGGGGCACAGCGAGGGGGGTTCCGCTCCCTCCCGGCCCTTGAGGAGGTCGTATGCCCGTGATCATGGTGGCGGTCATCGCGGTCGTCGCCGTCATCGTCCTGATCATTCTCTTCAAGATGGTCTGGCGGGTGGCGGAACCGAACGAGGCCCTGATCATCTCGGGGCTGGGGGCCAAGTCCAAGCCGATCGACGGGGTGGACAGCCTCGGCTTCAAGATCATCACCGGTAAGGGCACCTCGGTGCTGCCGGGCTTCCAGGTCGCGCGCCGGCTCCGGCTCGACAGCCGGGCCGCCAACCTCGAGGTCAACTGCGTCACCCAGCAGGGCATCCCGGTCAAGGTCCGCGGCGTGGTCATCTACAAGGTCGGCGACGACTTCGTCTCCATCGCCAACGCCGCCCGGCGCTTCCTGGAGCAGCAGGACTCCATGAACGACGCCATCCACGAGCTGTTCACCGGCCACCTGCGCTCGATCATCGGCAACCTGACCGTCGAGGACCTGATCCTCAACCGGGAGCGGCTGACCAGCGAGACGCGCAGCTCCGCCGCCGACGAGATGAGCAAGCTGGGCCTGGTCGTCGACTCGCTGCAGATCCAGGAGATCGACGACGAGACCGGCTACATCACCAACCTGGGCCGCCCGCACGCCGCCAAGGTCGCCGCCGCGGCCCGGATCGCCGAGGCCGAGCGGGACCAGGAGGCCACCCAGCGCGAGCAGGAGACCGAGCGGCAGAAGGCCGCGGTCATCCGCGACACCGAGATCAAGAAGGCCGAGTACAACGGCCAGGTGAAGCAGGCCGAGCAGCAGGCCCGCCAGGAGGTCATCCAGCGCGAGACCCGCAACGCCGAGCTGGAGGCCGAGCGCACCGAGCGGCAGCTGGAGAGCCAGATCCGCAAGCCCGCCGACGCCAAGGCCTACGAGCAGGTCAAGCTGGCCGAGGCCGAGCGCGAGGAGCGCATCGCCTACGCGCAGGCCGCGGCCACCGAGGTCCAGCTCAAGGCGCAGCGCGAGTCCGAGGCGGTCCGCCTGATGGGTGAGGCCGAGGCGGAGGCCACCCGCCGCAAGGGCCTGGCCGAGGCCGAGGCGATCAAGGCCCGGGCGCAGGCGCTGGCGGAGAACCAGGAGGCCGTCATCGCCCAGCAGCTCGCCGAGAACTGGCCGCAGATCGTCGAGGCCGGCGCGGGCGTGTTCGGCAACGTCGACAACATGGTCGTCCTGAACGGGGCCGAGGGCATGGAGGAGATGCTCGCCAAGGCCCTCACCCTGGGCGGCACCGGCCTGGGCCTGGCCCGTTCCCTCCTCAACAACATGAACGCGGGCCAGAACGGCCAGGGCCACAACGGCGTCCCGGTCGTGAAGAGCGCCCAGTCCGACACCGACTGACCGAGTCCGACGGCCCCGCACTCCGCGCCGGAGTGCGGGGTCCTCTGCGTTCGGACGTTTTTCTCGGGTCCGGGGGACCGCGGCCCCAATAGAGTCGGTGACATGTCCGCGCCCGTGCCTCGTCTCGCCGTCAGCGTCGATCTCGTCGTCCTCACCGTGCGGGAGCAGCGGCTGAGCGCGCTGATGTGGCGGCGTGACCGGGCGCCTTACAACGGGTGCTGGTCGCTTCCGGGCGGGTTCATCCAGCTTGACGAGGATCTGCCGGTGGCGGCGTCGCGGCTGATGGCGGAGCGGGCGGGGCTGGCGGACGTGCGGATCCACCTGGAGCAGCTCGCCACGTACGGCTATCCGGATCGCGACCCGCGGCAGCGCGTGGTGAGCGTGGCCTACCTGGGCCTGGCGCCCGACCTGCCGGCGTCCAGCCGGGCGCAGGTGCTGTGGACGGCGGTGGACGATCTCAAGGAGCGCGACCGGGCGGCGTTCGACCACCGGCGGATCCTGTGCGACGGGGTGGAGCGGGCCCGGGCGAAGCTGGAGTACACCTCGCTGGCGGCCGCGTTCTGCCCGCCCGAGTTCACCGTGGCCGAGCTGCGCCGGGTGTACGAGATCGTGTGGGGGACGCCACTGGATCCGCGGAACTTCCACCGGAAGGTGACCGGCGCCGACCGGTTCCTGATCCCGACCGGGCGGACCACGACCCGGGACGGCGGGCGGCCCGCGCAGCTCTACACCCGGGGCGACGCCGAGCAGCTGCGCCCGCCGATGCTGCGGCCCCGCCCCTGACCTGGTCAGGCCACGATCGGGGGATCGTGCCGGCCATCGCTCCGGCATTGCTAGCTTGGGGCACTATGGATGGCGATTTGTCCGAAGAGCTGGGATTTCTTGTCCGGGACATCGGTGACGCCGGTATCGCGGAGATGGCCGGTTCCCCGGCCCTGGCGGCGGCCGTCGACCAGCATGCGGCGGCGGTGCGTGACCTGCTCGTGGGTCCCGGCGGCTCCCTGCCCGGGCCGGACGCGCTGATGAACTATCTGCACGGGTTCGCCGAGGAGGCGTTCGAGCGCGGCTGGTGGCCCGACAGCACGCGGGACTGGGAGTTCGTCCGGATCGTCACCATCTGCTGGATGATGCGGCAGGGCGTCCCGCCGTCCTCCCGGGACGACTCGTAGGCTGAGCGGACCACCGTAGAACGAGGAGGACAACGGTGTCCGAGGCAACCACCCCGCGCTTCCGCTCCGTGCTCGACCGGTTCCAGGCGTACAAGCCCGGCAAGGTCGTGACGTCGCCCGAAGGCCGCTCGTTCAAGCTGTCGTCGAACGAGTCGCCGCACGGGCCCCTGCCCTCCGTGCTGCACGCGATCGGCGAGGCCGCGCAGCGGGTGAACCGTTACCCGGACAACAACTCCACCGCGCTCGTCGAGGCGATCTCGGCCCACTACAAGATCCCGGCGGATCACGTGGCGGTGGGCTGCGGGTCGGTCGGGGTCACCCAGATGCTGCTGGAGGCCGTCTCCGAGCCCGGTGCCGAGGTGCTGTTCGCGTGGCGGTCGTTCGAGGCGTACCCGCTGCTGGTGGCGCTGGCGGGGGCGGAGGCGGTGCAGGTGCCGCTGCGGGACGAGACGCACGACCTGGACGCCATGGCCGAGGCGATCACCGACCGCACCCGGCTGGTCTTCGTCTGCAACCCGAACAACCCGACGGGCACCGTGGTGCGCCGCGCCGAGCTGGAGGCGTTCCTGGACCGGGTTCCGGCCGACTGCCTGGTGGTCCTGGACGAGGCGTACCGCGAGTACATCCGCGACGCCGAGGTCCCCGACGGCTTCGACCTCTACCCGGAACGTCCCAACCTGGCGGTGCTGCGGACGTTCTCCAAGGCCTACGGGCTGGCGGGGCTGCGGGCGGGGTTCCTGGCGGCGCATCCGGTGGTGGCCGAGGCGATCCGCAAGACCCAGCTGCCGTTCAGCGTGAACGCGATCGCGCAGGCGGCGGCGGTGGCGTCCCTGGCGGCGGCGGACGAGCTCCTGGAGCGGGTGGAGAGCACCGTGAAGGAGCGCGAGCGGGTCCGTGACGCCCTGCTGGCCGACGGCTGGACGGTGCCCCCGACGGAGGCCAACTTCGTCTGGCTGCGGCTGGGAGAGCTCACCATGGACTTCTCCGCGGCCTGTGACGCGCAGGGGGTGAGCGTCCGCCCGTTCGCGGGCGAGGGCGCCCGCGTCTCCATCGGCTCACCGGAGGAGAACGAGGCGTTCCTGGCCGTCGCGAGGGCCTTCCCCCACCGCAACTAACCCGCCCCCAGACCGCCCTCACCCCGCGTGGGGGCTCGTTTGGCGTGCGGGCGCGCTACTGCCCGGTGAGGTGATCCTCACCGGGCAGATCGCGAAGCGATGCCGCGCTCGCCCGGGCCGAGCCGGACCGCCGGGCGAGCGCCTGGGCCGGGTTCAGGTGCCGGCCTTGGGACCCAGCTTCTCGACGATCAGCCGGTACAGCTGCCGCGGCCGGCCCGGCTGCGGGGTCCGGTTCGGCGGCAGCGGCCAGGCCAGGCCCTCCTCGACCAGCGTGCGCAGCAGGCGCCGGGCGGTGCGCGGGGTGACGCCGAGCATCTTGCCGGCGTTCTCCGCGTCCACGATCAGCGGCTGCTCCTGGTCGCCGAGCTTGTCGGCGAGCCGGGCGAGGATCTCCAGGCCCTTAGGTTTCGCCTGCGGCTGCGCGCGCGGGGGCGTGCGCGGCGCCGGGACGAGCGCGCGGCCGTCGCGGTCCAGGGCGAAGCCCTGCGCGCGCTGCGAGCTCTGCGATCGGGCCAGCGCGGCGCGGGCGTGCGTCTCCGCCTCGTGCGCCGTGCGGCCCATCCCGATGCCGACCTCGATCGCCAGCCCCAGCTCCTCGCGGACCCGTTCGACGAACGGCGGCGTCCGGAAGCCCTCGGTGCTGGCGGTGACCGAGCCCCGGGTGGCGATGACGAGGTAGCTGTGGTCGTCCAGCGGCCACACCGACGCGTTCATCCGGTGCGCCTCCTGGAGGAGGACCCGGTGCAGCGCCAGCTTGAGCTCGTCGCGCCAGTACCTGGGGGTGACGCGGCGCGGGGTCTCGCGCAGCGTCGGCACGTCCACCAGCACGACCACCAGCTGCGACTCCTCCAGCCGGTGGTGGGCGCCGAGCAGCGCCGCGGTCTGCAGCGAGCTGCGGATCGCCGCGCCTGTCGGCCGCACCCGGATGGTCGGCACCCCTGCCATCTCCATGCGTTCGGCGGTGGCGTGCACGCACGTCATCGCGACCGTGGTCGCGCCGCGCCGCCACAGCCGCTCGTGGAAGGCGGCCAGCGTGCCCGGCCCGGCGGCCTCCTCGCGCAGGTGGACCTGCTCGGTGCCGAGGCTGATCTCCGCGTACGCCTCCTCGACCTCGGCCCGGCCGAGCACGTCGATGCTCACCCGGCCCGGATCGAAACGCTCGTCCAGGGAGGCCCGCAGCAGCGCGCCCTGCAGGGCGGCGCCGTTCAGCGGCACGTAGGTGGCCGGCATGGTCAGCACGCCGGCCTTGCGGGCGAAGTCGTACGGCACCGGGCTGGCGAACAGGCACACGTCCACCCCGGAGCCCAGCCGTACGACCTTGTCGGCCGCCTCCTGCTCGTCCCGATATGCGGCGGCCACCAGCCGGCTCGGCACCGGCGTGGGACCGTGTCCCATCAGCATGACCCGTTCGACCAGGTCATGCGGGCCGACGACGCCGATCGTGAGATCGGGGGTGACCGATCCCGTTCTCGTGGCCGTCATCGGCGATCGCTCGCTTCCCGACCATGCTCTTGGTGGGGGTCCTGCCCCGGCCATGCGTTCGCGCACGCTCCGCCCAACGGTTGACTCATGGCTTGTCGCCCCTGCCTTCTGACCCTGCACCGCAATCCCGCGATTCGTTCCTCAGTGGGCAGATCGGGTCAGGGCGACCTGGTGTGACGCCCAGACGCGAAATCGAATCAAGAGTGCGGCGAAAAAGTAACCTACGCGACCCCCTAGTCAGTAATTTGTCACCAATCGGTCAGTCTTGATCCTGCATCTTCGGTCGTCCGAAGTTGAAAAACAAGACCCGAAAACACCGCGAGGGCCCGTGTGCGGCGCCGATGCGCACTACAGAGGCCGCTCCGACGTCCGATTAGTGTACGCAGGGACCGAAAATCGACCGTCCCGGCTTCGTAGGGCCCTGAAACGCGAGTGATCCGCACTTTTTTGCGTGGCGGGAGCGCCGGGACGCGTGCGTTCGTAAGTTTTCGCCGGTCATACGGGCGGTGGAACGGCCGCCGGCTCCGAAGGGTACGGGGGCGCCCCGGACCGGAACGCGGGCGCGATCGTCCACCATCGGCCACGGAACGTGGCCGCGACACGGCCGCCGGGGGCCGGTTGCGGCCTCGGGAAGTCAGATGGCGGTCAGGAGAGGCTGTCAGATGCTCTGTCAGGTCCTCTCCGGCGGCACGCGAACCCCGGAACCGGGAAGGCCATGAAGATCCCCGCAGGGATGACGTGAGGACGCCCGGGGACCATCTCCACTGAGGGGTCCCCGGGCGGTTGGGGCCTCCGACCGGAGCCGGAGGCCGAACGGCGCTTCAGAAGCCGCTTCCGAAGCCACTCGCCGCACCCGAGCGACGCTGCACAAGCCACTCGACGCGCTGAGCCTCCGACGCCTCGGCGAGGCGTCGGAGGCTCGGCCGGGGCGGCGGCCCCGAGAGGTCAGACGGTCTCGCGGGTGATCTCGGCGCCGAGCTGGGACAGCCGCTCGGCGGTGTGCGCGTGCCCGCGGTCGAGGTAGTAGGCGGAGGTGATCGTGGTCTCGCCCTCGGCGGCCAGGCCCGCCAGGACCAGCGCGCTCCCGCAGCGCAGGTCGTGCGCCTCCACCTCGGCGCCGCGCAGCGTACCGGGGCCGTTGACCTTGGCCCGGTTGCCGTTGACCTCGATGTCGGCGCCCATCTTCGTCAGCTCGTCGGCCAGCTTGAACCGGCCGTCGAAGATGCGCTCGTAGATGTAGGAGGGGCCGTCGGCCAGGCAGGACAGCGCCATGATCGGCGACTGGAGGTCGGTGGCGAAGCCCGGGTACTCGTCGGTGATGACGTTTATCGGGCGCAGCGCGCGCTCCCGGCGCACCTGCAGGACGGCGCCCTGCTGGTGGAACTCCAGGCCCATCTGCTCCAGCTTGTCGGCGGCGACGCCCAGGTGCTCCAGGTTGGCGCCCACCAGGTTGAGGTCGCCGCCGGTGATCGCGGCGGCCATCACGAACACGCCGGTGTCGATCCGGTCCGGCATCACGGTGTGCTCGACCGCCGACAGCTCGTCCACGCCCTCGACGGTGACGAAACCGGTGCCGCCGCCGCTGATCCGTGCGCCCATCGCCTGCAGCAGCTCGATGTTGTCGAGCACCTCGGGCTCCAGCGCGGCGTTCTTGATCAACGTGGTGCCGCGGGCCAGCGCCGCCGCCATGATCAGGTTCTCGGTGCCGGTGTGCGAGGGGGTGTCGCAGTAAAGGGTGCCGCCGCGCAGGTCGCCGGCCTTGATGTGGATCTGCCCCGCCCCGTTGGCGCCCATCTGCTCGGTCACGGTCGCGCCGAGCCGCTTGAAGCCGTTGTAGTGGAAGTCCAGATTGCGGCTGCCGAGATTGCAGCCGCCGACCCCCTCGATCACCGCTTCGCCCAGCCGGTGCAGCAGGGCGGGAACGAACAGGAACGAACCCCGGAAACGCGAGGCGATGTCGGCCGGCAGCACGGGGCTGTCCAGCGCGGAGGCATCGATCACCAGGGTGCGCTCGGCCTCGTGCAGCTCGGCTTTGGCGCCCACCGCGCGGGCGAGTTCCACCGCGCGCCGCACATCCTCGATGATCGGGACGTTGCGCAGGACCGTGCGGCCCTTGGAAGCCATCAGCGAAGCGCCGATCATCGGCAGGACGGCGTTCTTCGCCCCCTGGATGAAAACGGTGCCGTGCAGCCGCCGGCCTCCGTGCACGCGGTAGCGAACCTCGTGGCCCATGCTCATGCCGCCTAACTCCTTAACTGCGGGTACGGTCCTGTCGGTTCAAAACGGACTGCCGCCCTCCGTCCGCTCCCGGAACGGTAGGGTCACGAGGGCCGGGCGCACGCCGGACGGTCCCCCCGTATTGCACGTCCTTCATTGCACAACGTGGTCCCAGTAAACCACCGGGACGGAGGCGAACGGTCCGGAGCGCGCCCCATCGGGCGCCAGTCTTGTCTCTTTGACCGGCGAATGTGGCGGGAAGTTCGGGTTTTTACGCTACGACTCCGATGTGAGTCGCGACGTACTCCGTCATCCAGGCCCGTACCACCGCTTTCGCCCCTAAGGTGAACCCCCATGGACGAGTCCACGGAGGCCGCGGAAGAGTCGCCCGGCTGGCACGCCATCGACCGCGCCCTCGACCCCCTCTACCCGGGCATCGAGCCGTACCACTGGGGAACGATCCTCAAGTGGCGGCTGGGCGGGAACGACCCGCTCGACGGCATCAGCGCCTACCCCAGGACCGACCCGGTCCCGCACTGGCACTTCATCTCGTACGGCATGAGCGAGCTGTACGACAAGGGCGAGGAGAGCGACCCCGAGGAGTCCGGCTGGGGCTTCGAGTTCACCTTCCGGCTCGTCCGCGACCCCGCCGAGGACACCCCGCCGGTCTGGGCGGCGAGCCTCCTGCAGAACCTGGCCCGGTACGTGTTCACCTCCGGCAACTGGTTCGAGGCCGGCCACCACATGGACGTCAACGGCCCGATCGCCGCGTCCCGCGAGGACTCGGCCATCCGCGCCGTCATGTTCGCCGAGGACCCCGAACTCGGGACGATCTCCACCCCGCACGGCCGCCTGCAGTTCCTCCAGGTGATCGGGCTGGCCCGGGAGGAGTACGAGGCCGCCCGGCAGTGGAACACCATGGCGCTGCTGGACGTCCTGGCGCCGCGGCTGCCGCTGTACGTCACCGACATCGACCGGGCCTCGCTGCTGTCCGACCCCGAGCTGGCGGCGGCGGTCCGCGCCGGAATCGAGCGGGACGGCTCCAGCAGCGGCGTCCTGTTCGTGACCACGGCCGAGTGGGAGGAGGAGGGCGGCGGCACCACGCTGCGGCTGGGCGCGCTCCAGGCGCCGATGATCCGCCAGTCGCTGCGCGGGCGGCTGCCGTTCGGGCGGCCGCTGGCGATCCAGTCCCAGGACGGCGTGCTCCGCTTCGAGCCCGCCGACGGTTTCGGGGTGGAACGCCTGGACGGCGGGCTGTCGATCGGCGTCCCGGGCGGTGCCCTGGACGGCCTGATCGACGCGATCCGCTCGGAGGCGGGCCGCGTCCCGGTGCCGTCCCTGCCGGGCCTGACCGTAGAGATCGTCCCCACCCGCATGCGCGACCAGTACGGCAAGGAAACCGGCGAAGTCATCGGCTGACCGGTCGACACGGCGTCACGATCAGGCGTGGACGTCACCGCCGCCACCACCAGGCTCAAGGAAGCCGGGCCGGCCACCTTCACCGAGAACGACGCGTCCTGCTGGGGACGAGGTGTGGGTGACCGGCCGCGGCCGGAACCCTGGGAGGTCTGTGTCCTCAAGGCCGACGCCGGTACCATCAGCGGAACCGACAACTCCACCGCATGCGCCTGCGGCGCCTGACCCTCCCGTTCGAGAGGCTCTAGGCCATGAGCCGGTGGGCGAGGGCCGCGAGTGGTTGATCCAGGGCACCTATGTCGGGATGGCGGCGCAGTTGGACGATCACGCATAGCTGCGCGATGCGGCCGTCGGGCGTGTCGAGCAGATGTGCGAAGCGCCGGTGGATGCCGGAGGCCAACTCGGGCACCAGCAGGCTGGTGCACATCAGCGTCGCGGCGTCGGCGCCCACAGGCGCCAGACCCCAGAACTCCCAGTCCAGCAGGTACGGGGTGTGCGCGGTGAGGTTCGTCCAGCGCAGATCGCCATGCTGGGCTGCCCACCGCCGAACCCGAGTCGGCACATCGGGTCCGTAGGCGCGGCGCATCGCGGCGGTGATCTGCTCCTGGGTACGGGGGACGCGGTCGGTGTCATACCCGGCGAGGCGGTCGAGCGAGGTCTCCAGGTTCCTCCACCAGGCCGCAGACAAGCGGAGTTGACGGGCACGTCGCGGAGTGAGCGTCTCGTGTGGTGCACAGACCGGTTCGTCGACCAGTTCCCACACCTCGGCCCGTACGGACTGTTCCGCGCCATGATGGCGGTCGGCCCATGTCTCGCTGGACAGCAACGCGGGGCGGCGGAGCCCAGGAATCGTCGGTGCGGTGATCGGCCCGTCCCACAAGGTGCCGCAGGCCCGCTCCGCGGATACGGCCAGCACGCGGAGCCATCGCGCGTCGCCGGACACCGGGTCGGTGGCACGCCCGGACAAGGTGCGCCAGGCCACGCCCGGCACCAATCTCCCGGACGGGACCAGGTCGAAGCCTTGCAGGGCACGCTCGAACTGCGCATGCATCCACACCGCGCGGCCGGAGCCCGTCGGCTGCATGGTCACCGGGCCCCTCCGGTCGGGTCGGTTTCGGCGCGGCGGGCGTGCAGGGTCTCGCAGCCCAGTACCACCCGGTACCGCGTGCCGTCGCGGAAGAAGACCGGCAGCGGCGGTCCGAACAGTTCGTCCCCGGTACGCAGCCAGCCCGAGTGCCCGGCCCGGTAGGACAACAGCACGCTACCGTCACTGAGCGTATAGCGGGCGGGAAAGAAGATCCCTTCAGTGGCGTCCAGCACCCACAGCCGGTCGATCGCTTCGACGCCGGAGTCGGTGTAGTCACCGGCGATCAGGGCGCGCGTGATGGTGTGCTCGCCCGTCAGATACCGAGGATCCAAGGTGATCGTGCCGCCGGGAGGCCGGAAGTGCGGATGGTGCGGGTGATCGGCGGGACGAGGCGGGACGACTCCGGCGGCACGCGCGGCCACGCGGCGGGAGGCGTCCCGCCCATAGACCACGACGTCCAGGTCGCGGGCGGCTCCCGGTGGTTTGTACATGGCCGATCCGTAGATGCCGAGCTTGTCACGGTCGATGCCGCACCAAGAGGCAAGAGCGTCCAGGGGCAGGACGTAGGCGGCCAGTAGATCCGGATCCCGAGTGGACCTGGCGGCGACGATGGTCGTGGCCCTGATGCGGGCGATCTTGCCCAGGCGCGGCACGAGCGCGTCCGGCTGATGGGTGGCGATCAGTGGCGCGTAGGAGGCGTACGGCATTTTGAGCGTGCGTCTCCAGTCCCGATCCCAGAATCGGCTCCACACGCCCGACCCCTCGACGTCGTAGCGGCGGCGACCGTCATCGGCAACGTAGCCCACCAGCGCGTACATGGAGTCCCGAACGCTGGTGATCTTCGCGGCGAGCAGCCCGCCCTCGGTGAGCACCATGGAGCAGGGTGGCAACATCTGGTGGGGGATGGCCGGGCGAGGCCACCCACAGGCATCCAGATCCATCACTTCCACCTTTCGGACATCGCCCGGCCGAGGGGCGCAGGGTTCAGAGGCGCAACAGTCGACGCAGCCATCCGCGCCGGGTACGCCTGGTGGGCGCGGCGGTGGGGGGCACCCTGGACGGGGACGGTGCCGTCCGCGCCGCCGCGCCGGTCTGGAGGGCCGTACGGGAGGCGCGCGGCAGCATCCGGGCCCCGATCGCCTCCAGGTATCGGCTGAGTTCAGCCGGGTCGGATGCCTCGATCAGGCGGTCACGGCCGTACACATCTCGCGTGAGCGCCCACCAGGCGCCCGTGTGCTCGCCGCGCCACGCGCACGCCGCTGGGAACCGCCGCCGTAGCTCGGCCACGATCAGGTCGACGTCGATCGCCGCCCACGGCGCGACGGCGGTCACTGCCCGACTCCTGCCTGCCCGGCGAGATTGCCGAGGATGACCATGGCCGCGTCGGTGATCCGGTCCGCCTCGGCGACCGGCTCGCCCCATGACGTCCAGAACCACGTCCGGCCGCCGTCCTCGCGACGGGCACGGCAGGTGATCGTGTCCGCCGGGTGCGCCGCGTCGGCGCAGCATCCGGCCACGTGCGGGTTGGTCACCCGCAGCCCTTTCGCGGTGAACTCAACGGTGAGGCCACGTGCGCCGAGATGCGCGCCAAGCGCGGCCAGCCTGCTTTCCGAGGTCGTACGATCCATGAGGGCCGGAGTCCCTTCCGGTCAAGGCCCCGGCCGACGCTGTGATCGTCGCGTCCGGGGCCGCCTTGTACCTGGACGGGCCGCCGCGCGCCCCGCATTACCCAGTGAAACGACTGCGCTACGCATCGTGGAACGCGGACAATGGCGTCACTCGTGGGGACTCACCACCCATGTCCCCACCCTCAAGCGGAAGGGTGGACGGGTGACGACCGACCAGCAGCGCCCCTCCTGGGCCGTCCGGCTGCAAGCTGAACGCGACAAGCGAGGGTGGGGAACCTTCGAGACCGCTCGTCGACTACGTGCCGCCACGGGCATCACCCGGCATCCCACCGACCAGGTCAAGAACCTCGCCCGGCAGATCACCCGACATGAGAGCGGGCAAATCAAACCCCGCGACTGGGCGAGTGCGTACGCCAGGGTCTACGGCATCCCCGAGCGCGACCTGTTTCCCCCATCGCCACCGCTCCACGGCGCTGCCCGTGCGAGTACTTTGGAGCAAAGCACCACTCCCGGCCAGGGGGGCGACGACGTGAAACGCCGACAGCTCATCCAAGACGCGGGTGCTCTCACCGCGGGTGCCGTGGTCGCCCCGGTTCTGGCCACTCTCACCGAGGCGTGGCAGGCCAGCCAGCCTCGGCTACCTGGGGCGACCGTTTCTCGGGCCATGATCGACGATTGGGCCGTCGCCTATGGCGTCCACCTTCGTCGCTACGTGATGGACGCGCCAGAAGTCGTCCTGGCCGGGCTCACCCGTGACTGGGCAGAGATGGCCCCGCACCTGGCCACGAGGCAACCGGAAGACGTCGGCCGCGATCTCGCCCATGCCGCCGCGAAACTCGCCTACCTCATCGCGGGGACGGCCGTGCAACTGCACGACGCCCGCCTTGCGAGCCGGTGGTGGCTCACCGCTCGCGATCTGGCCGACAGATCGGGAGATGCGCTCCTCTCTGCGTACACGCGCGCATGGGAGGTGACCAACCGCGTCGCCGAGCCCAGAGAGAACCTCGCCGAGTTGCTCACCCTCGCTCGCGGCGCTTGCCGCCGGGCGGGCGAGCGTCCAAGCGCGACCCTGATGTACGCCACGACCGTGGAAGCGGAAGTGCTCGCGTTCATGGGCGACCACAGCGCGGCGGTAGGCAGCATGCGAAGGGCCGAAGAGGTCTTTGAACGCCTCCCGTCCGGTGAGCCGCACCGCGAGGAGTTGCTTCGCTTCGACCAGAGTTGTGTGTACTCCCTGGCCGGACACCGCCATGCCGCCGATGAGGCCCAGCAGGCCGCCCTGCGCTTCTACCGGCCCGACACGCACCTCTACTCCGCCGTCCAGCTCAAGCTCTACCGTGCTGCCATGCACGCGCGGACCGATCCCGGCGAGGCCGGCAGGGAAGCCATGAGCGTGATCAACTCGGTTCCGGTGGAGCGGCGCATCAAGCGGGTCACGCTCACCGCCCGCCACGTCCTGGACGCGATGCCTCAGCGAGCGCGCGTTCTTCCAGCCGCCCGGGAACTCCAAGCGTTGGCCGCCGGGGCATGATCTGGCTGTCCCGTCCGGTCATGGCCACCACTTCCGACTAGGGCGTGCTTTGCACTGATGTGAGCAGCGAAAGTCAGCTATTCCGGCGGGCCGGATGGGCGATCGCGGCCAACTCGCGCGCGCCGGAGACCCGTGGATGGCGCTCGACCAGGTCCACGGCGATCGCGCGGATGGCCGGCCGGTCGCGAACCTCCGCGGGCGCGTGGGCGTGTGCGGCCAGGAGCTGCGCCGCGGTCTGCTCGGGCCGACCTCGCAGCCACCACGCCCGCGCCAGATCCGTGCACAGCCGCCCCCGCCGCTCGGCCGTGGGAAACATGCCCGGTCGCAGCCTGCGGCCGACGTCCAGCGCCCGTCCGGCGTCTCCCAACGCCCAATGCACGCCGACCTCGTACAGTGCGACCTGCGGCGCGTCAAGACAGAACCGGCCGAACCCGCCCGGCTGGGGCGGGGGCAGCCGGTTGGCAACCTGCCGGGCCTCCCCGATCAGCTCCAGAGCGGTCGCACGGTCGCCCAGACCGTCGCCCTGCGCGGCGGCGTACGCACAGCTGCACAGCATCTGGGCATACGCTCCCGCCAACTCCACCGTGTGCAGTCCCGCTTTCCGGACCCGGTCGGCGGCCTGCAGCGTGACCCGCTCGGCGAGCTGGGGGTGGCCCTCGTGCCGCAGCACGACGCTCAAGGCGCGGGCGGCGGCCGCCATCGCGACCGGATTCTCCGACTGAGAGGCGTACAGCATGGCCCGGTCGGCGGTCAGGCGGGACTGCGGCGCAGCGCCGACCTTGTTGAGCGCCTCGGTGGCCAGCCCGTAGGTGCCCGCGAGCAGAACGTACCCGTCCGCGTCCCGGTGCTGGTCGGCGACCTGGTGCGCGGCGCCGATGAGGTCGGGCATCTGCCGCAGTAGGGGATCGAGGGCCGAGGTATCCCACAGGCGGCGCGCCCGCGTCAGCCGCGCCGCCACCTGCTGCCCGGTTACAGGCCGGGCCGGGGCCGGCGCGATGGCCAACGCCTCGTCCAGCCCGGAGAGCACTGACAGGGGGACGGCCACCCCTGCGGCCGCGATGAATGAGCGACGGCGCACAACGTCCTCCCAAGCCACGGTGGTCACGTCCGTGACCACCGTAGCCCCAGCCTTCTGCTCCGTGCCCGTCCCGAGGCCGATCATCGTTGCTAACACGCTTTCTGGCATGGCCAGCGCGCCCGCGACGGCTCGCAACCTGCCCAGGTCGTCGGCCCGTACCCGCCCGCGCTCCAGCCTGGAAATCGTCGACCGCGAGTATCCGGCCGCCGCGCCGAGATCGGCTTGCCGCAGCCCGAACCGCTCCCGGGCCATCCGGATCACGGCGCCGGTGTCCCGGGCCTCGACCGCAGCACGGATCACCGGGTTGGCCCAGAACTGGTGGTCAGATTGCATCGTGGCTCCCAACCCAGAGAGGACACGAGCGTCCGCGACCACGGTACGTGTCCGCGCCGCTCCCGCCCAGAGCCGTGTGCAGAATCTGCACACCCGCGCGACACCTGCACGCGAACGGCCTTTGGGGCAACGCAGCGGGGATGGTTGAGCTGAACCGACCACGCCACATCCCTGGGAGGGACACATGCAGGCTTTGCAGGTTGCACCCGAGACCGGCATGACCTCATTGCCTGAGGCGTTCCAGCCGCCCATTGACAAGTCGCCGAGTGTGGAGCACCTGTTCACCGGGGCGCCGCAGCTCATCATCCAGGGGCCGGAGATTCGCAACGACTACAAGAAGAAGTCCGGCTCCTCGGACGCGGCCAAGACCTACGACACGACGTCCATCTGATCTTCGGAAGCAGCCAGAGCCCGGGCCGGGCCGCAGGCCGGGGCCCGGGCAGGACCCAGGTAGAGGAGACGGTTGTGCTGACCCTGCGGATCGACCCGAACGCCTCGTCAGCGTGGAAGTGGACCGGGACCTCGTACGTGACCGACGACGGTGGCCGGGTGACGCCTTGCGCGCATCCGATGGTCGAACAGGCCGCCGCCACCGACGGCGCCCGCACCATTATCGTCGTCCGGGAACGCGTGCCCCGCCGCCCGGCCGCGTCGCCGGCGCCCACGAAGGTCACGGCCACGGAACTGGACGAGATCACCGCCGCGGCTCAACGGTGGCCGGTCGATCATGTGCTGATCGAGACCACTCCGCACCGGCCACTCCGGGTCACCGCCGGAGCCGCCCGGTCCACACCGTTGTTCCTGGCCCACCAGGCCGGCGTCCTGCACGGCTCGTGGGACATGGCCGACCTGCAACCGCTCGCTGCGGGAATCAATCCCAAGGAAGCGACACGCCTGTTGGTCTACCGGCCCCGCTACGCCACCGACACCCCCTTCAGCGGTATCCACCGGCTCACCGAGCGCGCCACCGCCACCTTCGGCGGCGACCTGGTCATCCGCTACCCGGACCCGGTCGTTCACGCCCGGCCCCGCGACCTGGCCGACGGAGCGGACGTTCTGGCCGCATTCGCCGACGGC
Source organism: Spirillospora sp. CA-255316 (assembly GCA_050942275.1). Lineage (GTDB taxonomy): Bacteria > Actinomycetota > Actinomycetes > Streptosporangiales > Streptosporangiaceae > Spirillospora. Next base: position 292,026 of record CP192047.1, read on the forward strand.
ATCGACGCCGCCCTGGAGGCCCGGCCGCTGGAGCCCGCCGCGACCGTCTGCCACCTGACCGGCGGGCTGGACTCCGGCTCGATCAGCACCCGCATGGCCCACCGCTGGCCCGACCAGGTCAACACCGCCACACTGATCATCATTGGGCCTGGCCGGCGGCAGCAGATCCGACGCCGCGCAGAAATCCGCAGCCGACTCCGCTTCGGCCCCCGCGACCTGTGCCTGGACACCCGCGACCGGCTGATGTTCGGACCGGACTGCGGCCGGGTCCGCGGCGAACTGGTCAGCCCCTACGACGAACCCCTCTACCAGCTGTTCACCGACCTCAACGCGCAGATCGCCGCCCTGGGTGCGCACACGGTCGTGACTGGCCTGGGCGGCGACGAGATGGTCGCCGTCGGCTCCCCCGAATCGGCACAAGCCGCAGTCGACAAGGCTGAGAACTTCGACCTGCCCTGGCTCGGGCCCCGCGCTCGCGCGGCGATCGAGTACGGCGACGACGGCATCGCACCGCCCGCGATGGCGGGCGGGATCACGCTCCTGGCGGCGGAGACCGTCGCGCCGCCCCTTATCCGAGAAGGCCTGTGGCCGGTGCACCCGTTCACGCACCGAGCGCTGGTCGAACTCGGCGACCAGCTTCCCTTCTACTGGCGCGAACTCAAGCAGCTCCAGCGCCGTCATCTCGCCACCTTCGGGCTCAGCGACGACGCGTGCAATCCCACCGAGCGCGAGTCCTTCGCCGAGCTGGTCGAAGAGTCCATGATGGTCAACGGGCTTCCGCTGCTGCGGCGCATCCTGCACCAAGGATCACCGCTGTGCGAAGCCGGGCTCCTGGACCCTGACGGCCTCAAGAGCGCGGTCAGCGAGCTGGAGGCCGGGCACTACCGTGAGGAGCCCCACTCCAAGCTGATCGAGGTCATCACCCTCGACCAGGCGACGAGGGCGTTCCTGCGCTGAACCAGGGCAACAGATCGAGCCGCTCGGCCCGCCGCGCCATCATGTACAAACGGGCATTGGTCCGCTGCTCCTCACGCACCAGCTCGAACCCCTGTGTGAGGTTGTAGCGGGCCACTTCCGCGAAATGGCAGTGGCGCCGCACCCACGGCACCCCGAGCCGGGCGGCCCGATCAACTGCCCACCACGCCATCAGCGTGCCCGGCCGCAGGCCCCGCACCCCCGGCAGCGTGATCGACCCCGACAGGTACAAGGCGGCCTGGGCGCGCTCCTCGTCCGTCCAGCCCCAGGGAGGTCCCTGGTCCTGCACAAGCATCTGCCCGATGACGCCGCGCTCGTCGTCCTGCAGGACCCACACGTCCTCATACGGGTTGTCGCATTGGGCGACCAGCTCATCCAGCGCGTCTCGCCAGCTCGGCAACCCGCGCCGCTCCATCCAGTCGCATCGGGCCGCCACCAGTTGGGCTACCTGGGATCGATCAGCGCTCGTCGCAAGGCGCATCTGAAGCACCCGACCATTGTGCGCCCGCACACCTCGCGGCCGCCGAGTATCGGGCCTGGTCTTTGGCGAGGCCTAGCAAAGCCGCGTTGCGGTTCTATCGGCCCGACACGCTCAAGCTCTACCGTGCCGCCTCAGCGGGCGCGCGTTCTTCCAGCCGCCCGGGAACTCCAGGCGTTGGCCGCCGGGGCATGATCTGGCTCCTCCGCGCACTCACCGTCAGCGCCTGATCGTCCCGTGCGATCAGCCCACCGCGTCCTGGGCGATGGGCCGCCGCCTGGCTGCTCGGCGAACGGGCGTCCTACGTGAGCGGCGCGGGCGTTGTCAGGTGAAGGTGCGGCCGGTCAGGCGTTCGTAGGCCTCGACGTATTTGGCTCGGGTGCGGTCGACGATCTCGGCGGGGAGTGGGGGCGGGGCCTCGCCCGAGGCCTTGTTCCAGCCGGACTCGGGTGAGGTCAGCCAGTCGCGGACGAACTGCTTGTCGAAGGACGGCTGGGGGTGGCCGGGCTCCCAGGCGTCCGCGGGCCAGAAGCGGGACGAGTCGGGGGTGAGGACCTCGTCGGCCAGGACGAGTTCGCCGTCCGGGGCACGGCCCAGCTCGATCTTGGTGTCGGCGACGATGATGCCGCGCTCGCGGGCCAGTTCGGCGCCGCGGCGGTAGACCGCGACCGTAAGGTCGCGCAGGCGGGCGGCGAGGTCCGCGCCGACGGTCGTTTCCACGTCGGCGAAGGTCATCGGCTCGTCGTGCTCGCCCACCGGGGCCTTGGTGGTGGGGGTGAAGATCGGCTCGGGGAGGCGCGAGCCGTCCACCAGGCCGTCCGGGAGCGGGACGCCGCAGACGGAGCCGGTCCTGGCGTACTCGGTCAGGCCGGAGCCGGTCAGGTAGCCGCGGGCCACGCACTCGACCGGGACCATGTCGAGCCGCCGCGCCACCACCGCGCGGCCCGCCCACTCGGGCGGCGCCCCGGGCGGCAGGTCGGTGGAGAGGATGTGGTTCGGCAGCAGGTCGGTGAGCCGCTCGAACCACCACAGCGAAAGCTGGGTCAGGATCCGCCCCTTATCGGGGATCGGAGTGTCGAGGACGAAGTCGTACGCCGAGATGGTGTCGCGGGCGACCATGAGCAGCTCGCCGCCCGGCAGTTCGTACAGGTCGCGGACCTTGCCGCTGTGCAGGTGCTTCATCGGGATTCCTCCGTGGATACCCCGGCCTTGTGGCCGGGGAGGAATCGGGCCCCTGCGGAGCAGGGCAGGGAAAGGAGATTCGCCTCCCGGGCGAATGTCCGTTGACCAGGCACGATCTAGCACGTTCTCGCCCCTGTGTTCGAGCGTGAACGCTACGATCGGCGCCGTGCCGCGCTACCGCCTGGACCCCACGCCCGAGCAGGAGAAAGCCCTGCTCGCGCATTGCGCGCACGCCCGCTACGTGTGGAACCTGGCCGTTGAGCAGCATGCGTACTGGTCCCGGCACCGGCGGGGCGGGGCACCGGGCTACAACGAGCAGTCCCGGCAGCTGACCGAGGCTCGTGCCGAGTTCGGGTGGTTGCGGGCGGGGTCGCAGACGGTGCAGCAGCAGGCGCTGCGTGATTTCGCGCAGGCGATGAGCAACTTCTTCGCCGGTACCCACCGCCGTCCCACCTGGCGCAAGCAGGGCGTGCATGAGGGGTTCCGGCAGGTCGGCGTCAAACCCCACCAGGTCAAGCGGTTGTCGCGCAAGTGGGCCGCGGTGCTGGTGCCCAAGTGCGGATGGGTCAGGTTCCGCCTGTCGCGGCCGGTACCGAAGGGTATGAAGTCCTACCGGGTGACCCGTGATCGGGCCGGGCGCTGGCATGTGGCGTTCGCGCACGTCCCGCCCCCGATCTCCGGCCCCGGTGACGGGAGCGTGGTCGGGGTGGACCGGGGCGTCGCCGTCAGTGCCGCCCTGTCGACCGGGGACCTGCTGCGCGTTCCCGGCCTCACGCCCGGGGAGCGGCGGCGGCTGCGGCTGCTGGCCCGCAGGCTGGGGCGTGCCCGGCGCGGCTCCGGCCGCCGCGCGCGGCTCAAGGCCGCGCTCGCGCGGCTCAAGGCCCGCGAGAGTGACCGCCGCAAGAACTGGGTGGAGCAGACCTCCACCCAGTTGGCCCGCGAGTTCGAGGTGATCGGTGTCGAGGACCTCAACATCTCGGGCATGACCCGCTCGGCGAAGGGCACCATCGAGCGGCCGGGACGCAATGTGGCCGCCAAGGCGGGCCTGAACCGGGGCATCCTGGCCAGCGGATGGGCCATGTTGGTGGAGCGGCTGGAGCACAAGGCCCCCGGCCGCGTGTACAGGATCGATCCTGCGGGCACCTCGCAGCGCTGCTCGGCGTGCGGGATCAGGGACCGGGAGGCGCGCGAGAGCCAAGCGCGTTTCCGGTGCCGGTCCTGCGGTTTCGCCTGCAACGCCGATGTGAACGCGGCACGCAACATCGCCCACGAGACCAGACTCGTGATCGCGCGCGAGCTCGGGCTCGTGTGCACGGCGGCCGGACCGGCCGTTGCTGCGCGGGGACGCTCCGGGTTGCCGGGGCGGACGAACCGCGAACCCCAACTCCTTCTCCTCTCCTGAGGCCACGGGTTGGAATCCCCCTCGTTTACGAGGGGGAGGAGGTCAATCCACGATCTCCACAGGGTCGCCGACGGTGAGCGGGCCCGGCGTGCGCGGCACCGCGTTCTGGCCGAAGCGGATGCCTCGCTCGTGGGTCCGGTACGAGGCCAGCGTGCGCAGCGGCTCCCGGCCGCGCTCCCCGCTGTCCTGGTCGGTCGTCGTGATCACGCAGCGGGCGCAGGACCGGACCATCTCGATCACTGTGCCGCCGACCCGCAGCAGTTTGACCTGGTCCTCGCCGTACGCGCCCAGGCCCTCGACCACCAGGTTGGGCCGGAACCGGTTCATCGGCAGCGGCTCGTCCAGCCGGTCGTTGAGGTCGGCCAACGATTCGGCCGAGATCACCAGCAGCGGGTAGCCGTCGGCGAACAACACCTGGCCGCCGCCCCGGGACGTGGACCGGTGCCCGGTGAAGCGCACGAGGCGGCAGTCGGTGCCGAGGAGGGCTGAGAACCAGCCGGCGGCCTCGTCGCCCTGGTCGACTCCCTGGCATTCGTACCGGTGCACGTAGACGTCGCGCACCGGACCGTCGTCCACGGGCTTGTGGGTGAACGGAGCGAACGCCAGGGCCGGGTCGGCGACGTCCACGGTGAGGACCTCGCCGTCGTACACCGGACGCATCACCGCCATCCGCCCCAGGTCGCGCTGCGACAGGAAACGGCCCTCCGGGGTGACGAGCATGAACTCGCGGTCGTACCGGAGCCCGGTGTGCAGCAGGTCGGCCGCGCGCAGGGCGGTGCCACCGCCGCTCTTGAGCGGGTACACGTTCAGCTCGGTCAACCGGGCAGCCATGGGGCCTCCTGGGGTGTCAGGTGAGCGCGGACAGGCGGTCGAAGACCGGCCCGAGGCGCTCGACGAACCGCTCGGGACGGCACACCTCGTCCAGCCGCGCGTCGTCCAGGCTCAGACCCGCCGCAGCGGCGTGCTTGCGCAGCGTGTCGCGGAACGGCTCGCCGGTCTGCCACGTCTCCATCGCGGCCTTCTGGACGAGCGGGTACGCCTCGTCGTCGCGGGACATGCCCGCCTCGACCAGCTCCAGCAGCACCGTCGAGGTGTAGATCAGCCCGCCGGTCGACTCCAGGTTGGCCAGCATCCGGTCGGCGTCCACCACCAGCCCGGACATCAGCCGGTCGGTCAGGTTCAGCATGTAGTCCAGCGCGATGGACGCGTCCGGCAGAGTGATCCGCTCGGTGGAGGAGTGCGAGATGTCACGCTCGTGCCACAGCGGGATGCCCTCCATCACCGGCACGACCTGCGCCCGCACCACCCGCGCCATCCCGGCAAGCCGCTCGGAGATGATCGGGTTCTTCTTGTGCGGCATGGCCGAGGAGCCCTTCTGGCCCTTGCCGAACGGCTCCCACAGCTCCCGGACCTCGGTGCGCTGCCCGTGCCGCACCTCCAGCGCGATCGCCTCGCACACCGTCGCCATGATCGCCAGCGCGGAGACCCACTCGCTGATGCCGTCCCGGATGACCACCTGCGTGGACACGTCGGCGCTCTTCAGGCCCAGCTTCCGCGCGACATGCCCCTCGATCGCGGGGTCGATGTTGGAGTACGTGCCGACAGCGCCCGAGATCGCCATCACGCCGACGGCCTCGCGGGCGCGGCGGAGGCGGTCGCGGGAGCGCGCCATGGCGAACGCGAAGTCGGCCACCCGGTGGCCCCACACGTCCGGCTCGCCGTGGATGCCGTGGGTACGGCCCACGCGCAGGGTGGAGCGGTGCTCCAGGGCGTGGTCGCGCAGCGTGCCGACCAGCTTGTCGGCCTTGGCCAGCAGGATGTCGGTCGCCTCGACCAGCTGGAGCGCCAGCGCGGTGTCGAGCAGGTCGGACGAGGTCATCCCGAAGTGGACGTACCGGGCCGCCTCGCGCGGCTCGGTGTTGTCCGCCCAGGCCGTCAGGAACGCGATCACGTCGTGCTGGGTGACCGCCTCGATCTCGTGCACCGCCTCCGGGGTCGGCGGCGGCGCCTTGCGGACCGGCTCCACCACCTCCGCCGGGATCGTGCCGGCCTCGGCGTGGGCCTCGACCACCAGGGTCTCGACCTTGCACCACAGCTCGTATTTGTGCGCGTCGCTCCAGACGCGTCCCATCTCCGGAAGGGTGTACCGCTCAATCACCCGACGATTCTCCCAGGTCGCGCGGGATGCTCCGGCCCCGGCCCGCCGTGCCCCGGTCCGCCCGGTGTCCCGGGCCCGGCGGACCGCGGGTGACCTGGGGCCGTGATCAGGCGGACGCCGGTCCGCCCGGGGGCGTGATCAGGCAAACGACCGGGGCCGTGATCAGGCGAACTCCGGTCCCGCCTGGAGCCTCGCTCAGGCGGGACCGGCCGACCGGGCGGCCTCCAGGGCGATGTCGGTGCGGTGGTGCGCGCCGCGGAGATCGATCTTGCCGACGGCCTCGTACGCGGCGGCGCGCGCGGCGGACAGGTCGGACCCGGAGCCCACCACGTTCAGCACCCGGCCGCCCGAGGCCACCAGGCGGCCCTCGCCGTCCAGCGCCGTCCCGGCGTGCAGCACGTACGCGCCCGGCACCCGCTCGGCCTCCTCGATGCCCGTGATCACATCGCCCTTGACCGGGGACGCCGGGTAGCCCTCCGCGGCCACCACCACCGTCACCGCCGCGCCCTGGTGCCAGGCCGGGCGGAACGCCGGGTCCAGGCCGCCGATCGCGCACGCCTGCAACATCCCCGCGAGCGGAGAGGCGAGCCGGTCGAGCACCACCTGCGTCTCCGGGTCGCCGAACCGCGCGTTGAACTCCACGACCCGGAGGCCCTTCGCCGTCAGCGCCAGGCCCGCGTACAACACGCCCACGTAGGGGGTTTCACGGCGCCGCAGCTCACCGATGGCGGGCAGCACCACGGTGGCCATGATCTCGTCCACCAGCCCCGGCGGCGCCCACGGCAGCGGCGTGTACGCGCCCATCCCCCCGGTGTTGGGGCCCTCGCCCCCGTCGTAGGCGCGCTTGAAGTCCTGCGCGGGCAGCAGCGGCAGCGCCGACTCGCCGTCCGACAGCGCGAACAGGGAAACCTCGGGGCCGTCCAGGAACTCCTCGATGACCACCCGGCCGCAGTCGGACGCGTGCGCCACGGCCTCGTCGTGGTCACCGGTCACCACGACGCCCTTGCCCGCCGCGAGCCCGTCGTCCTTCACCACGTACGGCGGCCCGAACTCCTCCAGCGCCGACAGGACCTCCTCGTCGGACTCGCAGACCCGCGCGGCCGCCGTCGGCACCCTGGCCTCCGCCATGATCTCCTTGGCGAACGCCTTCGAGCCCTCGATCCGCGCGGCCTCCCGGTCCGGCCCGAAACAGGGGATCCCGGCCCGCCGCAGCGCGTCCCCGACCCCCTCCATCAGCGGAGCCTCAGGGCCGACCACCACCAGCTCGGCGCGCAGCCGGGCGGCCAGCTCCACCACCGCGGTCGGATCGGCCGGGTTCAGCGCGTGGTTGTGCGCGATGGCCGCCGTCCCCGGATTCCCCGGGGCGCAGTGCAGGCCGGTGACGGCAGGGTCGCGATGCAGGGCGCGGGCGAGCGCGTGCTCGCGGCCGCCGGATCCAAGGACGAGTACTCGCACGCCGGGAGCCTATCCGCCCCCGTGGCACCGGCGCCCGCCCACGCCGTGACCGCCGCCACACCCGCCCCGTGTGAACCCGCCGTCGGGGCGGGGCGTCCCACTACTCGGGCGTGTTTCCCGGGCGGTTCGGGCCGACTCGGGCGCGTTCGGGGGTGCGACCCTCGGGATTTCCCGGGCTGGTAGGCTTCTGTCGGCTTGCGTGGCTGATGACAGGGGCTACCCAGATGGGGCCCCAACGCCTAGAGCGAAGGGAGGTGGTCGGGATGAGTCCTGGTGATCCTTGCAGTACGCCGGAGATCCCTCACAGTCCGAACTTCCCCGTTCGGAGTGTCCGTCCGTCCGCCTTCGTTCGGCGTCCGGCCAGCACCTTCGCGCGCTCCCCTCGCTAGCCGCCGGGGTCACTCCCCCCGGCCTCCCAGGGTCGAGCGCGCCCAGGCGCGTCTGTTGGCCGGCGGGTTAGGAGCACCCCATGGCCATGACACGAGTCCGCCCGGGACGCGCGACCAGGTCGCTGTTCAAGTCGCGCGGCCGCCCGCACGCCGTGCCCGTCTCCGGCCGACGTGGCGACACCGCCGTCATCGACTGGGCCGCCTACATCGACGGCCACCGCGTCTGCACCGACACCGTCGCCGACGCCGTACGGCTCATCCGCGACGGCCGCCTCACCGCCCAGGGGGAGAGCGCCGGCTTCGTCTGGGTCGGCCTCCACGAGCCGTCCGCCACCGAACTCTCCGACCTCGCCGAGGTCTTCGGACTCCACCCGCTCGCCGTCGAGGACGCCATCAACGCCCACCAGCGGCCCAAGCTCGAACGGTACGACGACGTCAACTTCTTCGTGATGAAGACCGTCGGCTACGTCCGTAAGGAGCCCGACGGGCCCGAGGTCGTCGAGACCGGCGAGATCATGATCTTCTGCGGGCGCGACTTCGTCGTCACCGTCCGGCACGGTGCCCACGGTGAACTCGGCCCCGTCCGCGCCCGCCTCGAGAAGGCCCCCGAGCGGCTCGCGCTCGGCCCCGCCGCGGTCGTCCACGCCATCACCGACCGCGTCGTCGACGGATACGTCAACGTCGCCGACGCCGTCCAGGAGGACATCGACGAGGTCGAAGAGGCCGTGTTCTCCCCCGAGCGCACCGACGAGTCCCGCCGCATCTACCGCCTCAAGCGCGAGGTCATCCAGCTCAAGCGCGCCGTCGGACCCCTCGCCGGACCGCTGCGCAACCTCGGCTCCCGGCGCTTCGTCCCCACCGAGATCAAGGAGTACCTGCGCGACGTCGAGGACCACCTCACCCGCGTCCGCGAGCAGGTCGAGTCCTACGACGAACTGCTCAACCCCATCCTGCACGCCCACATGACCCAGGTCACCGTCGCCGACAACAAGGACATGCGGAAGATCTCCGCCTGGGGCGCCATCTTCATGGTCCCCACCGCCATCGCCGGGATCTACGGCATGAACTTCGACTTCATGCCCGAGACCCAGTGGAAGTTCGGCTACCCCATGATCCTCGGCGTCATCGCCATGGCCTGCCTGTCCCTCTACCGAGGCTTCCGAAGGAACGGCTGGCTGTAACACTGTGGAGGGCGACCCCCCACGCCCCCCGGGACGGCGCGAAGCGCCCCCTCCGCTCCGCTAGCGCTCCGCTCCGGGCCGGGCAGTGGAACGAACGGGTCGTTGCGGGCTTGGGGTGGGCGGGTTAGTTGGGGACGGGGAGGGTTGTCTCCAGCCAAGGCTCTGGGACGGGGAGGCCGTGGGCTGTGAGGACGGTGCGCAGGCGGTCGGGGTAGTCGGTGACGATCGCGTCCACGCCGTAGGTGACGTAGCGGGTCATGTCGTCCGGTTCGTTGATGGTCCAGACCGCGACCGGGAGGGCCAGGCGCTGGGCCCGTTCGACCAGGGACGGGGTGGCCAGCGCCCCTTCCGGGGAGAGGGCGGTGGCGCCGATGTCGAGTGCGGCGCCGGCCGGGTCGGTGTGGTCCTGGCCAGCGAACCACGGGGTGCCGGGGGCGGTCGTCCGGCGGTCGATCAGGGCGACCCGGCCCGCGTCCGGGGCGTAGCGGCGGGACTCCACCAGGACGCGCCAGTCGAAGGCCAGCAGGCGGCTGCGGGCGGTCACGCCGAACGCCTCCAGCACCTCGGCGACCGCGGCGGTGAAACGGGTGATCTCCGTGTCGGGCCAGTCGGGGTCGGTCTTGAGCTCGACCGCCAGCTGGACGCCGGGCACGGCGCTGAGGAGGGCGCAGACCTCGGCGAGCGTGGGCAGCGGCGTGCCGGGGATGGGGAGCTGGGTCAGCGCGAACGGGTCGTCGTCGTGCTCGGGGCGGCGGGTGCCCGCGTCGACGGTCCTGACCTGGGCGAGCGTCAGGTCCCGTAGCGGCTTCCCGACGTAGGGGAACAGCGGGTCGCCGGGACGCACCGGGCCGGTGTCGGCGGTGGTCAGCGGTGACAGCAGCTGGTCGTGGTTGAGGACGACGACGTCGTCGGCGGTCAGCCCCACGTCGAACTCGATCGCGTGCACGCCCAGCGTCAGCGCGTGCGCGAACCCGGGCAGGGTGTTCTCCGGTCGGAGACCCCGAGCCCCCCGGTGCCCGTGCAGCTCGACGGCCTCCCCGGTGAAAGTCACGGCAGGCACGCTACAGCCGGTAGCGGAACTCGTCGTGGCCGATCGGTGAGAAACGATCGAACGGGCTCAGATCAGCGGGCGCAGCGACAGCGTCTGGTCGCGTCCCGGGCCGACGCCGATCGCGGAGATCTGGGCCCCGGACATCTCCTCGATGGCGCGGACGTAGGAGCGGGCGTTCTCCGGCAGGTCGTCGAAGGTCTTGGCGCCGCTGATGTCTTCCTTCCAGCCGTCCAGGTACTCCAGGATCGGCTTGGCGTGGTGGAACCCGGTCTGCGTGGTGGGCATCTCGTCGACCCGCTCGCCGTCGACGTCGTAGGCCACGCAGACCGGCACCCGGTCCAGGCCGGACAGCACGTCCAGCTTGGTGAGGAAGTAGTCGGTGACGCCGTTGACCCGGGTGGCGTAGCGGGCGATCACCGCGTCGAACCAGCCGCAGCGGCGGTCGCGGCCGGTGGTGACGCCGTACTCGCCGCCGGTCGTGCGGAGGTACTCGCCCTGCTCGTCCAGCAGCTCGGTCGGGAACGGTCCCGAGCCGACCCGGGTGGTGTACGCCTTGATGATCCCGATCACCTTGGTGATCTTGGTGGGGCCGACGCCGGAGCCCGCGCACGCCCCACCGGACGTGGGGCTGGAGGAGGTGACGAACGGGTAGGTGCCGTGGTCGATGTCCAGCAGCGTGCCCTGGGCGCCCTCCAGCAGGACGACCTTGCCGTCGTCGAGGGCCTCGTTGAGCACGAGGGTGGTGTCGGCGACGAACGGGCGCAGCCGCTCGCCGTAGGCCAGGTACTCCTGGACGATCGGCCCGGTGTCGATCCGGCGGCGGTTGTAGACCTTGGTGAGGACCTGGTTCTTCTCGCGCAGCGCCAGGTCGAGCTTCTGGGTGAGGATGTTGGCGTCGAACAGGTCCTGCACCCGGATGCCCATCCGGTTGATCTTGTCGGCGTAGGCGGGGCCGATGCCGCGGCCGGTGGTGCCGATCCGGGCCTTGCCGAGGTACCGCTCGGTGACCTTGTCCAGCGCACGGTGGTGCGGCATGATCAGGTTGGCGTTGGCGGAGATCAGCAGCCGTTCGCAGCCGATCCCGCGGTCCCGGAGACCGTCGATCTCCTGGAGCAGCACGGCCGGGTCGATGACCACGCCGTTGCCGATCACGGGGACGACGTCGGGCGACAGCACCCCCGAGGGGAGCAGGTGCAGGGCGTAGCTCTTGTCGCCGATGACCACCGTGTGGCCGGCGTTGTTGCCACCCTGGTAGCGGACGACGTAGTCGACGTCGCCGCCCAGTAGGTCGGTGGCCTTGCCCTTGCCCTCGTCTCCCCACTGGGCTCCGACAAGAACGATGGCAGGCATGCCGTTACACCTCTCCCACGACGAAGGCCCCTGATCGCAAGCGCGAAGGGGCCTCTTGCGATCAAATCGTACCCGGGAGCGGGCCGTGAAGAAACCGCACCTCACCCTAGCGGCCGGTGCGCGGCCAGTAGTTCTCGGTGAAGAGGCGGGCGACGAGTTCGCCGCGGCTGGTGACGCGCGCCTTGGCGAAGATCGCCTTGATGTGGTCGCGGACGGTGTGCGGCGAGATGTACAGGGCGGCGGCGATGTCGCCGGTGGACAGCCCGCGCGCGATCATCTGGGTGATCTCCGTCTCGCGGGGGGAGAGGCCGTACGCCTCGGCGATGATCGGGGCCATGTCGGATCCGGCGGCGGGCTGGATGACCATCGCGGTGCCGCCCGGGGCGCCGCCGGGGCCGTCGAGGGCGGAGGCGTGGCAGATCAGCCACTGGCCGTCGCGGGTGCGGATCCGTACCCGGGCGCCGCCGCGGTCGTGTTCGGCGGCGACGGCGCGGGCCTGGGCGGCCGTGCCGGCCAGCCAGATCGGCAGCCGCAGCCCGGACGGGTACCGGCCGGACGGCCCGTCGGGCATGCGGTCGATGTACCGCCTGGCCTCCTCGTTGATCGAGATCGGGATGCCGGACGGGTCGAACAGGATCAGGCCCGGGCCGGGCGCGGCGGCGGGCGCGGGCCGGGGGACGGGCCGGGCCAGGTCGCGGAGCCGTCCGGCGAGCGGCGCGGACAGCCCGGCGACGAGGGAGATGTCGGCGGGCCCGAACGGTGCGCGGCCCTTCTCCCGGAAGAGGCTGACGACGCCCCAGGACCGGTCGCCGGCGCGCAGGACGGCGCGCAGTTCGTCGCCCACGCCCTGGCGGGCCAGCAGCTTGCGGAACTGCGCGCTGCGCGCGGGCAGGTCGCCGGTGCTGGCGCGGATGCCGGCGGCCGGGACGGCGGCGCGGGCCAGTTCGCGGAACGGGACGACGCTCTCCTCCAGGATGGCGGTCTCCCAGTAGGAGAAGCAGTGCTCGCCGCCGCCCAGGTTCTCCACCAGCATCGGCGCGGTGATCAGTCCGGTCTCGGGGTCGGTGGCGGACCAGACGGCGGCGTCGAAGGGCAGCATCCGGCGCAGCCGCGCCGAGGCGGTGCCGAAGAGCTCCGTGGCGTCCTGGGCGTGGGCGGTCCGTTGGAGGAGGGCCCGCGTGCCGCGCTGTTCGATCATCGTGTCCAGCCTGCCCGGCGCGGCGGAGCGTTCGCACCCCTCGAATGGGGGATCGTGCCGGGCGCGGATCCCCGAAGCGGGGGGATGGGGGCCGCGCGGCCCGGCGGCCAGGCTTCCTCAGGCAGGTCGAGATCGGAGGAAGCATGGAGATCGGGATCATCGGGGCGGGCGCGGCGGCGGTGGGGCTGCTGGACGCGCTGCCGCCCGGGACCGCCGGGGCGGTCACCGTGTTCGACCCCGCGCCGCTGCCGTGGCGGGGACGGCCGTACCGGCCGGACCTGGACTCCGTACGGGTCAACGTCACCCCGGAGATCAGTTCGATCCGGTTCGGGGACCCCGGCCATTACGTGCGCTGGCTGGGGGATCGCGGCGCCGTCCACATGGACCGGCTGCTGGGCAGGGCACTGGTGCCGCGTGGCGTGTTCGGCGGCTACCTGGAGGACACGGCGCGGGCGGCGCTCACCCGGTTCGAGTGGGCACGGGTGGTGCGGACCGCGGTGACCGGCGTTTCCGCCGGTGAACGCCTGACGCTGGAGGCGGCGGAGGGGCGCCGCCACGAGGTCGACCGGGTGGTGCTGTGCGTAGGCGGCGGCACGCCCCTCGACCACTACGGGCTCACCGGTTCGCCCGGGTTCGTCCCGGACCCCTACCCGCTGGAGCGCACCCTCGCGGACGTTCCGCCGGACGGGGACGTGGCCGTCCTCGGCAGCGGCCTGACCGCCGTGGACATCGTGGTGTCGCTGGCCGCGCGCGGGCACACCGGGCGGATCGCGCTGGTGTCGCGGAGCGGGGCGCTGCCGTACGTGTGGCAGCGGCCGACGGAGATCGAGTTCCGGCACCTCACGTTCGAGCGGGTGCGCGCCCTGGACGGCCCGGTGACGCTGGAGGCCCTGGCGGGGCTGATGCGCGCTGAGATGGCCGAGCACGGCGAGGACTGGGACGAGCTCGCCGCCCGGATCGCCGCGGACGCCCGGTCCGCCGACACCGCCGGGATCCTGCGCCGCGGCCTCGACGAGGTGGACGCGCCGACCGTGGGCCGCCGGATCCTGCGGATGACGGCGCACACCCTCGCCCCCCGGGTGTGGCGGATGCTGCCCGACGCCGACCGCCGTCTCCTGCGCGAGCGCCATTTCCGCACGGCGACCGGCCTGGCGTCCCCGATGGTCCCGGTGAACGCCGCCGTGCTGCTGGAGCTCTTCGACTCCGGGCAGCTCGAAGCGGTGCCGGGAATCCGGAAGATCGAGCCGGGACGCGGCGCCGGCGGCGGGTTCCGGCTCGTGCACGCGACGGCCGAGCGGGCCGCCGACATCGTGATCAACGCGGTGAACCCGCCCCCGCACGCGATCCCCCGGACCGCCGAGCCGCTGGTCACGTCGCTGCTGGCGGCGGGGGCCGCGCTGGACCCGGCCGGCGGCCTGCGCACCGAACCGTCCACCGGGCGGCTCATGCTCGGCCGGCGGCCCGACCCGCGCGTGCACGTGGTCGGCGACATCGCGGGCGGCGGGTCGTTCGTCACCACCGGCATCCCGGGCATGGCCGCCCAGGCCCACCTGGCCGCGACGTCGCTCGCCGGCTAGCCGACCGGCCGGCCCTTCAGCGCTCGCCGTTGAGGATGTCGGCGGCGGTGGGGCTGCTGTCGCGCAGGAAGGTGCGGCAGCGCTCGGCCTCGTGGTCCTCGCCGATGGCGGCGGCGGCGCGTCCCAGGGCGTGCAGGGCCCGCAGGAACCCGCGGTTGGCCTCGTGCTCCCACGGCACGGGGCCGTGACCCTTCCACCCCGCGCGGCGCAGCTGGTCGAGCGCGCGGTGGTAGCCGGTGCGCGCGTACGCGTACGACTCGATCACGGCGCCGGCGGTGAAGGCGCGATCCGCCAGCGCGGCCCACGCGCCCGGGTACTCCGGGTGGCGCGCCGCCACCTCGACCGGATCGGTGCCGGCGTCCAGGGCCTCGCGGGCCTCGGCGTTGTCCGGCAGTTCGGTCGGTGGCGGGCCGCCGAGCAGATTCTGGGTCATGCGGGTCATGGTAAGTGGCCGGTACCAGGGCTGTTCAACCCGGGGTCACCGCCTGTGCCGCCGCCGGGATCGGCAGCGGGAGGCTGTAGCGCGCGGCGCCGTCGCCGCCGGCCGGGCGGGCCGCGGGCCAGCCGTGCCGGATCGCCAGCATCGCGGTGCGGTTCTCCAGGATGACGTCGGCGTCGAACTCGGTGATGCCGCGCCGTCCGGCCAAGGCGGCGAGGTAGCCGACCAGCGTGCGGGCCAGGCCGTGCCGCTGCCAGGGGTCGGCGACCAGGACGGCCAGGTCGGCGCGCCGGGGGCGGGTCCGGTCCCGGACGTACTCGGCGATGCCGATCATCTCGCCGTCCAGGAGCGCGACCATGGCCTCCCGGTCCCAGTGGTCGAGCGCGGCGAGGGCGGCGGCGTACTCCTCGGGGATGCGAGGGGTGCCGGACCAGAACCGCGTGTAGAGGCTGTGCCGGGAGAGCCGCGCCGACATCCGGCGCAGCCGCTCTCCGTCGGTGATCCCGTACGGGCGGAAGCGCACATCGGCGGTGATGGGTTGCTTCATAAAACTCATTGGACCGCAGTACGTTTCGTGAAGCAACTATGTACGGGGTAAAGCCCGGCGGCGGCTCAGTGACCGGCGCCGGGGCCGGGACGCGCCTCGACCTCGTGCGGCTCCAGGCGCTTGCCGCACGCGTCGCAGTGCAGATCGTCGCCCAGCGCGCCGGTGCAGCCGGCATGCGAGACGATCACGGGCGGGCCCGCCGGGGCGTAGTGGCGGTCGCCCCACCGCATCAGGACCATCACCGCGGGCCACAGCTCCACGCCCTTGCGGGTCAGCCGGTACTCGTAGCGGTCGGGGCGCTCCTGGTAGGGCACCTTCCGCAGGATCCCCTCGTCGCAGAGCCGGGTGAGCCGGTCGGTCAGCACGTTCCGGGCGATCCCGAGCGCGTCCTGGTAGTCGTCGAAGCGCCGCACGCCCTCGAAGGCGGCACGGATCACCAGCATCGTCCAGCGGTCGCCGATGACCTCCAGCGAGCGGGCGACCGAGCAGTTCTGCGACTCGTAGGTGCGGGGCAGTACCACGATCCGAGCCTACCCGGGTTGTGTGACACAACGAACCCGTGAACCGGGGCGGACCGGCGACCGGGACGGCGAAGGCCGGCGGGCCCCGGCGGGCCCGCCGGCCTCGGCGGTCTCAGCGGTCTCGGCCGTCTCCCGGACCGGCGGACGGCCCCTTACTTGAGCTTCTGCCCGGCCGACTGGAGGCTCTGGCAGGCCTCGACCACCCGCGCGGCCATGTTGGCCTCGGCGGCCTTGCCGTACGAGCGCGGGTCGTACTGCTTCTTGTTGCCGACCTCGCCGTCGACCTTCAGGACCCCGTCGTAGTTGCGGAACATGTGCTCGGCGATCGGGCGGGTGAAGGCGTACTGGGTGTCGGTGTCGACGTTCATCTTGATCACGCCGTACGACACCGCCTCCCGGATCTCCTCCAGGGACGAGCCGGAACCTCCGTGGAAGACCAGGTCGAACGGCCGATCCTTGCCGTACTTGGCGCCGACCGCGTCCTGGATCTCCTTGAGGACCTCGGGACGCAGCTTCACCGCACCCGGCTTGTAGACCCCGTGCACGTTGCCGAACGTCGCCGCCAGCATGTAGCGGCCCTTGTCGCCCACGCCGACCGCCTCGGCGGTGGCCAGGGCGTCACCGGCGGTGGTGTAGAGCTTCTCGTTGATCTCGTTGGCGACGCCGTCCTCCTCGCCGCCGACCACGCCGATCTCCATCTCCATGATGATCCGCGCCTTGGCGCACGCCTCCAGCAGCTCGGCGGCGATCTGGAGGTTCTCCTCCAGCGGCACGGCCGAGCCGTCCCACATGTGCGACTGGAACAGCGGCTGCTCGCCGCGCGCCACCCGCTCCTGCGAGACGCCGATCAGCGGCCGCATGAAGCCGTCCAGCTTGTCCTTGGGGCAGTGGTCGGTGTGCAGGGCGATGTTGACCGGGTACTTCTCCGCCACCACGTGGGCGAACTCGGCCAGCGCCACCGAACCGGTCACCATGTCCTTGACGGCGGACCCGGAGAGGTACTCGGCGCCGCCGGTGGAGACCTGGATGATCCCGTCGCTCTCGGCGTCGGCGAAACCGCGCAGCGCCGCGTTCAGCGTCTGGCTGGAGGTGACGTTGATGGCGGGGTAGGCGAAGCCCTCCTGCTTGGCACGGTCGAGCATCTCCGCGTAGACCTCGGGCGTTGCGATGGGCATTTCAGCGTCCTTTCTTACGCAGCGGTGCCGCCGGGCATCCGGCCGGGCGGTGCGCCCCGGCCCGCGCGCCCCGGCACGGCCGGAGGACGCGGGGCCCGGGCAGGGCGTGCCGTCCACGGTCAGTATCTCGTTACGATCCTCACCCGCCATAAGGGTGGGCTCCACACAGCCGCCAGTATCTCGGATTACCCGTCACGGCGTCCGCCAAGCCCCCCATGCGAACGACGCAGAAGCCCGCAGAGGCGCGCGAAGCTTCCGGACGACCCCGGACATGGCGGATAACTGTCACGTTCCCCATAGAGCCCTACAAAAGCGTCCAGACCCCATGAGGTAAGGCCGGACCCGCGCCGCTCATGGGACGGCGGGAGCCCCGGCGGTACCCTCGCAGGTGTGGACCCCGCACTCGTCCCTCTCGCCATCACCGAGTGGCTGCATCCCACGACGTGGCTGGAGTTCTTCGGAGCCTTCGCCACGGCGGGCGTCATCGCCGTCATCTTCGCCGAGACCGGACTGCTGATCGGGTGCGTCCTCCCCGGCGACTCCCTGCTGTTCACCGCGGGGATCCTCACCGCCGTCACCACGGTCGGCGAGCGGGACTTCCAGCCGCTCTCGCTGCCCTGGCTGATGATCGGCGGGCCGATCGCCGCCGTCCTCGGCGCCCAGTTCGGGCACTGGCTCGGCGCCCGCTACGGCCGCAGGCTCTTCGACCGCCCCGACTCCAGGATCTTCAGACGCGAATGGGTGGAGAAGGCCGAGTACTACTTCGAGCGCTTCGGCCCCGCCCGCGCCGTGGTCCTGGCTCGCTTCGTCCCGATCGTCCGCACGTTCCTCAACCCGCTCGCCGGGATGGTCGGGATGAGCCCCCGCCGGTTCCTGGTCTGGAACATCGCCGGCGCCGTGATCTGGACAGAGTCGCTCTTTCTCGCCGGCCACTTCCTCGGCGCCTCGGTGCCCGGCATCGAGCACTACATCCTGCCCGGCGTCGCCGTGGTCCTGGTGCTCTGCCTCATCCCGATCGCCCGCGAGATGGTCCGCGGCAGGCGCCGTCCGGGCAACGGTACGAATAAGAATGCCTCTGAAGAGTCACGTCCGTCGCTCAGCGGTGACAGTTATCGCTAACCTCCCCATGTGGGACGTCATCGGTCGGACCCTAGGGGTCTCGCGCGAATACTCATAGCGGCCGTCGCCGTGCTGCTCGCATTAGGCTTGTTGGTCGCGGGCGGCATCGCGCTGGTGAACGCGCTGACCTCTAGTTCGAGCGATCCCGGCCCGGCGGGCACGGCGGGATCGAGCGACCCCGGGCAGGTGGAGCCGACCGCGAGCGAGCCGGCGTCGCCCCGGACGACCAGGTCGGCCCGCACCAGCTCCAGCACCGCGTCGGCCACGCCGCTGCTCATCCGCGTCACGGGCGCCCCCACCCAGGTGTACGTGCGGGTCTCCGGAACCGGTGAGGTGCTCTGGCAGGGCGTCCTCAACACCGGTGAGGCGCGCCAGTACGAGCAGGCACCCCTCGATGTGGTCGCCAACAACGGCGGTTCGGTCGAGGTCGTCATCTACGGCAGCAAGCAGCCGCCGAAGGCGGCCGGCGAACGCGGCGAGTGGTTCGTCCCCCAAAGGTGAGCCGGCGGTCCTCGCCCCCGCGAGGATCGCCGTCGTGACGGCCGCGTCAGGCCGTGGCCTCCACGCCCAGGTCGGCGACCGTGAACGGGTGCCGGTACTCCAGGCCCGCCGCGGCGATCCGCTCGGCGGCCCCCCGCTCGACGATCGTGGCGACCGCGACGACCTCGGCGCCGGCCTCGCGCAGCGCCTCCACCGCCGTGAGCACCGAGCCCCCCGTCGTCGAGGTGTCCTCGACGGCCAGCACCCGCCGCCCGGCGACGTCCGGGCCCTCGATGCGGCGCTGCAACCCGTGCGCCTTCCCGGCCTTGCGGACCACGAAGGCGTCCAGCGTGCGCCCGCGCGCCGCCGCCGCGTGCAGCATGGCCGTGGCGACCGGGTCGGCGCCCAGGGTGAGCCCGCCGACGGCCTCGTAGTCCAGGTCCGCGGTGGCGTCCAGCATCACCCGGCCCACCAGCGGGGCCGCCGCACCGTCCAGCGTCACCCGGCGCAGGTCCACGTACCAGGACGCGCGCTTCCCCGACGACAGCACGAAGTCGCCGTGCACGACGGCCTTGGACTTGATCTCTTCCAGCAGGTCATCACGTTCGCTCACATCGAGCAACCCTATGCGGGTCCCCCGCGCGCCCCGCACCGAGCCCTGGCCCGCTCCAGGGCCCCGGCCGAACGGGGTACGGTTGGTCACGGGAGGTGACGTGACCCCCGGAACCCTCGTGCTGCTGCATTCCCCGTACGCCCGCTCCGCCGCCTGGGGCGACCTGCCCGAGATGCTCCGATTGCACGGGCTGGACGTCGTCACCCCGGACGTCCCCGACAGCTCAGGCCCCCGGTACGTGGCGCGAGCCTCGCTGGTGATCTCCGCGACCGCGCCCACCGCGCCCCTGGTGCTCGTCGCCCGAGGCGGTGCCGGCCCGCTGCTGCCGGGCATCGCCCTCGCGCAGCGCGCCGCCCACCGCAAGATCGGCGGGTATGTCTTCATGGACGCCGAACTGCCCCGCCCGGGCCATGGCCACGACCACGACGAGCCCTCGGTACCGGTGCCGCCCGACTGGCCTGAGGCCCCCTGCGGCTACCTCCGCACCGCCGGACGAGGCTCCGCGGTGGCCGGCGCCGCCCGGGACGGGGGCGGAACGGCCGACCTGGCGGTGCGCGAGGCGCGCCTCCGCGGCTGGACGGTCGTGGAACAGGCCCCCAGAACCTCGCTGGCCCGCACGCTCAACGACCTGATCGCATCCCTCTGACCGCCTACGCCCCTTGAAGCGCCTTCGCCCTCGAAGCACGTTCGCCCCTCTTGCCCCGGCGGGTCCGGTGCCGCCGGGGTGCGTGCCGGGCCGGGCGGTCAGGCGTTCTTCAGGAGATCGTCCAGGAGGGCGTCGTAGTCGTCCTCGTCGCGGCCCAGGTCGACGCGGGCCCGGTAGCGCAAGCGCAGGAGGGCCTCCAGGCTGTCCTCGGCCAGGGCCACGTCGTCCGGGCCGGGGGTGAGCGACCGGTCCGCGTCCTCGGGCGTGGCATCGGTGCCCGCTCCGACGCCGACCGCGCGGTCGCGCAGGGCGAGGATCACGTCGGCGCCGTTGGTGGCCCACTCGTGCGCGCCCACCGCGTCGCCCTGGGCGTACAGCACCTCGGCGACGGCCCGGTAGACCTCCGGGTCGCTCGGCTTGTCGGCGCGGATCTGCTCGACGAGCTTGCGCGCCTCGTCGGCCTGGCCCAGCTCGAACAGGGCGTCGGCGAGGTAGGCGCGCGGATCGCCGTAGGTCTCGCCGCCGTCCTCCAGGGCCGTGCGGTAGAGCTCGGCGGCCCTGGCGTGATCTCCCGCGTGCTGCCACTGCTCGCCCGCACGCAGCAGCACATTGGCACGTGACACCCCGCCGGACACCGACTCGGCGAGTTCGGAGAGCCGCCGTGCCGCCGAGATGTGATCGCCCGTGCGCAGGGTGTCGAACTCCAGATCGTCGAGATCGTCTTCCGTCACATGCGTCACGCTTCAACGCTACCCGTCGCTCGGCGAGCGAAGCGGGTGAATCGAGGAGGATCGTGAATTACCTACGCGTACGGTGTCGCCGTCACCTGTTCACCTGCGGGAACGTTCGAGGGCGTCCCAGAAGCCGCGGCGCAGCGCGTGCCGGACCTCGTCGTGCAGCAGGAAGTCGATGGGCAGCGCCGACCCCTGGAGCAGCCGCGCCTCCAGATCGGAGGGCATCCGCGGCTTGCGGGCCAGCACCGCCTCCAGCCACAGCGCGGGCGCGTCGCGTGCCACCGACTCGCCGAAGTCCTGGCCCTCCTGGTGGGCGGCCTTGACCGCGTCGGCGAGCGTCGGCGCGGACTGCTGGACGGCGGGAACCGGCGTGATCTGCTGCGGCCCGGTGTAGGGGCCGTGCTGCTGCGCCGGCGGCGCGGACGAGTTCGGCGGGATGTACTGCGGGCCGGTGCCGGGCCGGGGCTGGGGCGGGGGCGCGGAGGTGACGGGGCCGGTCGCGCCGGGGCCGATGACACTGGGACCCGTGACGCTCGGACCTGTCACGCTGGGGCCCGTCACGCTCGGGCCTGTGACGCTGGGACCCGTGACGGGGCCGGTGGTGCTGGGGCTCGGGCTGGGCGTCGGGGCCGCGTGCAGCGGCGACGAGGGGATGCTCGACGGAGGCGGCGACTGTGAGGGCACGGCCGGAGGGGCCTGCGGCGTGCCGGAGCCGCTCGGCCCGGAGTTGCTCGGCCTGGAGCCGTTCACGCTGCCGTTGGCCGTGCCCAGGACGGGATGGGCGCCGGTGCCCATGCCCGGGGCGGAGCCGTTGACGCTGCCGTTGCTCAGGTTGGAGTCCGAGGTGGAGCCGTATCCGCCGCCCGGGATGAATCCGCCGGTGCCCGTGGTGCTGGAGCCGAACCCGGGGTTGGAGCTCGGCTCATACCCGGAGGGCTCGTAGGCGGACGGCTCGTACCCGGACGGCTCGTACCCGGAGGGCTCGTACCCGGACGAGGAGCCCGAGCCCGACGCGAGGTTGTAGGGGGAGCCGCTGTCCGCGGCGTACCCGTTGTCCGAGCCGTAACCGGAGCCGGAGCCCAGGCCGGACGACGGCGCCGGCGAAGACGGGCCCAGGCCCGAGCCCGACGATGAGGACTGCCCGGCCAGCGGCGGCGGCCCGGTCAGCGGAGTCGACGGGGGAGCGCCGTTGTGCGCGTCGGCGGCGTGGAGCGGGCCGGTGTGGCCGCCGGAGCCGTGGCCGTTCGACAGCGGGCTGGGGACGTCGGCCCGCGATCCCGCGCCGATGGCCCCGATCACGCCCGTCCCGGTGCCCGGGACGGAGGGCGCCTCGATGGCGGGGTTCTCCCGGGCGCCGCCCGCGTCGCGGACGCCCCCCTCGATCCCGGCCAGCAGACTGACGTACGGCCGCAGATGCCCGGAACCCACCTCGATGAGGTCGTCGCACTCCTGGCGGAGGGCCCGCGCGATCGTCCAGTTGCCGTCCATGGTGACGTGCACGACCGTGACCCGGACGCCGAAGTCCTGGGCGTCGACCACGACCTGGGCGAGGTCCTCGTCGCCGCTGACCACCACCGCGTCGGCCAGCGCGCCGTTGCGGGCCAGCGTCATCAGATCGCGGTGGATCTCGGTGTCGACGCCCTCGCGCCGTCCGGGCCGGACCTTGCCCAGCCGCAGCTTGAGGCCGGGGAGGTCGGCCAGCGCCTCGTGTTCGGGGCCGCGCCGCCCCTCGACCGTCGCCTCGTACCAGTAGCAGCGCAGCAGCGGGAGGCCGGTGCGCTCGCGGGCCAGGTTGCCCAGCAGTTGCAGCAGGCCGCCGAAGTCCCACGAGACGGCCTCGCGGTGGCGGGTGCCGTGCACCGCCATGGCGCCGTCGGCCAGCAGGTAGCCGGCGTCTACGAACAGCGCGCAGCGATCCATGCGACATCGCCCTTCCTCAACACGGGACCTCTCCGGAAGCCCACTCCTCGGTCAGGGTCGCGGGGGTGACCATCGTGTGGCGGTCTCCCCTTCCTGCTCTCTGGGACGCGGGCCGGAGAAAGCCCCGGGCTTATAGCGTAGTGAAGCCCGTTAGCCCCGTAGGCGAATACGGCGATTCGCCACTCTTTCATGACACTTAGCCATATGCGAGCCACCCGGACTCACAAAATCCACGGCCCGCCGGGCGCGGCCCGTGATGAACCCGCGGACCGTGTTCGCGAACGCTGGGCATCGGTGCGCGCCGGCACGGGCATCCGAACGCGACGACGCGCGCGATGCCGTGCCACGCCACGGCATCGCCTCATGATCGTCGTTCCTGATCGAGGTGTCAGCGCGGACGCTACCAGCCGTTCCGGTCTGTCCCTAATGAGTGCACATGATTTTTACAGGAAGAATCGGTTGACGGGCGTTCCGGCCGTGGTCAGCCACCACTGGGGGCGGTGACGGTGACCACCCCGGTGATCACCGCATCGCGCCGGGTGACGAGCGCCAAACCGCGACTCCGGCCCAGCCTGGCGGAGAAGTCATCGATATCTGTCCCGAAAGTCATAGCCGGGCCGATCGCGCCCGCCGCGGAACCGTCGAGAACGTTTCCCGGCGTCCCGTCGCCGCCCGCCGGGACCAGCTCACGGCCGTCCATCAGCAGCCGGTCTCCCGCCAGGCCCGCGTCGCCCTCCCACGCCACCAGCCCGATCCGGACCATGCCGCTTCTGGGGGAACGAGCCCCCTGGCCCCCCGGATCTGGTGGGGCGGAGGGGAGCAGGCCGTGCAGCGGGATGCCGAGGCCGCTCGGCGCGTGCGGGCCGAGCGGCCGCGCGCCGTCCAGCACCATGGCCCGCCGGGACGGGGCGCGCGGGTCCTCGACCACGGCCACCAGGCTCCATCCGGCGTAGTGCCCGGCCCGGGGACCGGCCGTGAGCGGCCCGCCGTGGGCGACGCCGCCGGCCCACCACGTCCCGGTGCCGTGCCGCCGCACGAGCGCGGTGACCTCGGCGAACGCTTGGTAGGCGCCGGTGGCCCCGGGCAGCCGGACCCACTCCACCTCGGTGGCGCGGACGGTCTCGTACCGCTCCGCCCCCGGAGGCCGCACCCTGGCGACCCGCGCCCGGCCCGCACCACCGGGCAGCAGGTCGGGGTGGCGGGGGCTGACGCTGCCCGACCAGTAGAGACCCGCCCAGAGCACCTTCGCACCGGCTGGGAAGGGCAGCCGCGCGGCGCTGGAGTTCTTCGTGGACGCGTCGCCGTCCCGGTCGATCGGTCGCATCGCCCAGAAATCGTTGTCACGTGCCGGGCCCTTGCGGTCAAGGGCGCGGCGGCATCCGGGGGCGCGCTCGTGGCAGCCGAGCAGGGCGTTGCCCGCCTCGACGGTGCGGACCCGCCCGTCGGCGGCGAAGCGCGCGGACAGACCCTCGGCCGCGATGCCCACAGCCGCCTCGGCGGTGGCCCGTGCGGCGCCGGAACGCAGCGTCATCGTGGGCGGGGTCTTGTACGGCGCGGACGGCCCCACCTGCACATGCAGGTAGGCCGTGGTCGTCGTGCCCGGCTCCAGCGGGGCGTGGGTGCAGCGCACGCGGTTACCGCCCCCGTCAGTGCCCGCGCCCGCGCCCCTTGTCGTGCCCGTGCTTGTACCTGTGCCCGTGCCCGTGCCCGTGCTTGTGCCTGTGCCCGTGCCTCTGCTTGTGCCCGCGGTCGTGCCCGCGCCCCCGCCCGTGCTTGTGGCCGTGCCCGTGCTCGTGCCGGGGCTTGGACTCGTGCCGGGGCGGCTTGGCCGGCACGTCCACCCGTCCCCTGGGGGGCGTGCCGGGGTGAACATCACCGCGTTCCTGCCCGTGGCGCCGCCCGGGTAGGTCACGTCCGGTGGAAGGCCGACATCGGCCGTCAGCTCCTGCGACGGGCCGTCGCCCTCGTTGCGGACCGCCATCGCGACGATCCCGGCCTCCTCGCGGAGAAGGACTCCCACCGTCCCGAGGCTTGCCGTCAGGCGTGCAGGGCTTGCCGGAGGGGGTGGCTCCGGGGCTGGAGGAACCGGACGGGGCCGGGGCGGCTCCGGCGCTCTCGAGCCTGCCGTTGGTGGCTGGGGACGGGGCTGCGGGCGAGCCCCCGGTGCTTTTGGGGAGGCTCCCGGAGGGCTCACCGCCGCGGGTGGAGGCTCGGGGCCGGGGCGGAGGGGCTCGTCGCCCGCCACCAGGACCAGCGCCAGGACGACCGTGGCCGCGACCGCCACGGCGCCCGCCCCCAGGCCCAGGCCCAGGCCCTGCTGCTGCCGCTTGGGCAGCAGCAGCCCCTGCCACCAGGTGAGGGCGCCGCCCGTCGCGGCAGCCTCCTCGGCCGCCAGCAGGGCGGCCGACGCCGTGCCCAGGATGAGCGGGCCCACGGCGTCCCGCAGCAGCGTGTTGATGTCGGCGAGCTCGGCGTAGATGGCCGTGCAGCGCTCGCAGTCGTCCAGGTGCCGCTCCACGGTGCGGGAGTCGCGCTTGGACAGGCCGCGGCGCACGTACGCGCCGAGCATGTCCAGGACCGGGCGGCAGCGCTCGTCGATCGGCGGCACGGCCTCCGCGCCCGCGCCCGCCCCCGCGGCCTCGGCGCGGGCCGCGACGCCCACCCCGAACCCGGTTCCGGCGGCCGCCGCGTCGGGCGGATCGGCCAGGTGCATCTGCAGGTACGCCTGGCGCAGCCCCTCCCTGGCCCGGTACGCCAGCGCCGCGACGCCGTTCGCCGACAGGCCCAGCAGCGGCGCCACGTCGGCCGGCCGGGCGCCCTCGATCTCGGTGTGCCAGAGCACCGCCTGCCAGCGTTCGGGAAGCGCCTGGAAGGCCCGGACGATCATCGAGCGCTCCAGCCCCTCCAGCGCCGGGTCGATGAACGGCACGCCCGGGTCGTACAGCTCCATCCGGTCGGTCGACTGGAGCCGCCGCTCCCTGCGGTGGCGGTCGTAGACGGTGCGGCGGACGGCGGTGAGCAGGTAGGGGCGAAACCCCGACCGCGGGCCCCCGCCCCGCCCCAGCACGTCGAGGATCTTGGCGAAGGTCTCCTGGACGGCGTCCTCGGCCGCGTCGCCGTCGGCCAGCTGCCGGGCCAGGCCCCGCGCGGCGCCGATGTGCCGCTCGTACAGGGTGCCGTACGCGCTGACCTCGCCGGCCCGGATCCGGGAGATGAGAACCGCGTCGCTGGACTCCGCCAGGGGCAGGTTGGACGCGGTGTCGCTCACGTGCACTCCTCGCTTTACCCGGAAAATGACTCGCCCATTGTTACTACATGACCACCGAACGTCGCTGAGAAGATTCCGCAAACCGCGTCATGGTCAAACCGGCGCGCCGTCATGAGTTACGTGAGGATCTTTCGAGGCCTTCCGGTCCCCGGGGAGCCGGCGCCCGGCCCCGGCGCGGACGGGCCGCGGGAGCGGCGGCGGGCACGCGGCATGGCCGTCGCCCGCGTCGATGGCCCGGCGAGGTGCGTCCGCTCCGGCGAGGGGGCGGAGCGGGCGCACCTCACGCCGCCCCCCGCCCGGCGGGCCGTGTCAGCAGATGGTGGCGCGGCCCATCTCGCCCAGCTCGGTCGCGGACCGCGGCGTGTGCCAGCGGACCTGGGAGCGGCGGCCGGCCAGCTCGACGGTCGCGATGGAGTTCTCGAACCAGGGCCCGTCGGTGATCTTCCATTTCAGCGGCGGCACCGGCACCTTCGCGGACTTGGCCAGCATGCGGAACATCCCCGGCAGCAGCGGCGTCCCGGCGACCTTGTTGGCCTTGCGGAACTTGCCGGCCAGCGGGTTGCGCAGCGGCGAGCACACCACCTGCGTGATCGCCGTCCCGCCGATGGCCCGTCCCGCCGCGTCGGTCCCGCCGGTGTCGGGCTTGGTGACCCGGGCGAGGTAGGAGTAGTGGATGTCGCCGGACAGAAACGAGATGCTCACCGGGGCCGTGCCGCGCTCGCCCCGCGCCACGGCCAGCACGAAGTCGGCCATCGCGCGGAACGAGCCGTCGAACGCCGCCCAGTGCTCCAGGTCGGCGGCCTGCCGGATCCCCTCGGCGAGCCGGGCGCCGCGCTTGCCCCAGGCGCCGTCGGCCATCGCCTCGTTCCACGCCTCGGCGTGGTGGATGGAGCGGGGCAGCAGGTAGGGCAGCGAGCTGGCGATCAGCAGGTGCTCCATGCCGCCCTGGACCTGCCTGTCCAGCCAGGCGAACTCCTCGTCGTCCAGCATGCCGCGGCGGTCGGCGGTCAGCAGCCGCGACGCCCGGCTGTCGACGACGATCAGGCGGGTGCCGCCCCAGTGGTGCGCGTAGCTCCAGCGGGCGGTGCCCGGCTCCCGGTCGGCCCGCTCGGCGAAATCCTCGATGATCTTCCCGGCGTCGGCGCCCTCCGCGGCGGCGGCGCGCACCGCCGCGTACACCGGGTCGGCCGCGCGCTCCTCGGGGGAGAGGTTGCCGAGGTGCTGGTAGACCCAGTACGAGCCGATGCCGCCGGTGATCCGGGCCCGCCACCAGGGCTTCTTCCACATCTCCTGGCGCCAGGTGTGCGAGGTGTTCCAGTCGTCGCGGACGTCGTGGTCGTCGAACACGGTGAACGTGGGCACCGTCGACAGCAGCCACCGCACCGCCGGATCGAAGCACCAGGCCAGCTCGTAGAGCTTGGTGTACTCCTCGAAGTCGGCCACCTCGCCCTTGGGCTCGGTGTCGACGCCGCGGCGTTCGCGCACGTAGGCGAGCATCTCCTCGCCGAGCTCGTCGGCGTAGACCTGGTCGCCGACCATCAGCAGCGCGTCCGGCCATACCCGGGCGCCCTCGCCGCCCCTCTCACTCTCGCCGCCGCCCTCGCCCTCGCCCTGGCCGCGGGCGACGGCGGCGAGGTGGTGGGCGAACGCGGACAGCGCGTCAACGCCGTGGAGGCCGTCCTGGTCGGGGGAGCGGCGGCACGAGCCGAAGGAGATCCGGACCATCCCGGACGCCTTCATCGTCCGAATCTGGCTGGCGGGGAACGGCGAGTCGGGCTCGGGCCACACCGTCTCGCCGTCCAGCGCGACCGCGTAGGGGAGCCGGGCGCCCGGTTCCAGCCCGTCGATCTCGACGAGCGCGTAGTGGTGGCCGTGCGCGGTGAAGGTGCGCGCGGTGGCCTCCACGCCGGGCGGGCCGGTGGACACGCGCACCTCGCACGGACGGTCGGTCTCTACCCAGATCGTGGCCGTGCGCTCGGACACGTGCCGGAGCAGGGGACCCAGTACCAAAGCGGTCATAACACGTTTCTCTAGCGGACGGACGGTGGTCGCGTCCATCGTTTCGGTGGTTCGGGCCCGGCGTGCCTCACCCGGGTATCGGCAGCGTTACCAGCCAGGGTACGGCTGCCTGTACCGGCTGCCGCGTCACCGGCGGCCACACCGGCGGGCGTGGCGCCACCGGCGGAGGCGCCACCGGCGGGCGTGGTGTCACCGGCGGAGGCGGCGGACGGCGGCGTCCACCGCCTCCAGCGCGTGCCGGGCCTCGCGGAGCAGCACCTCCCCGGGACGGGTGAGGGCGACGCCGCGGGGTGTGCGCTCCCGTAGCAGGACGCCGAGCCGGCGTTCGAGCCGCCGGATCGCCCGCGACAGCGGCGGCTGCGCGATGCCCGGGCGCCGGGCGGCCCGCCCGAAGTGCAGCTCCTCCGCGACGGCGGCGAAGTAGGCGAGCTCGCGCGTCTCGACATGGTCCGGACCATCGGCCATACCGCCAGGGTATTGCCCGTGACTCGGATGATTCTGGTCCGTTACCGGGGCACGGTGTGGAATCGCGGCATGACCGATGACACGAAGATCGCTCTGGTGACCGGCGCGAACAAGGGGATCGGCTTCGAGATCGCGGCGGGGCTCGAGGCGCTCGGGATGACCGTCCTGGTCGGGGCCCGCGACGAGGGGCGCCGCGCGGACGCCGTCGCCCGCCTGAAGGGCGCCCGCGGGATCGCCCTGGACGTCACCGACCAGTCCACGATCGACGCGGCGGCGGCCGAGATCGGCGACCGCTACGGCCGCCTCGACGTGCTGGTCAACAACGCGGGGGTCCCCGGCACGCTGACGCCGCCGAGCGCCTGCGACGTGGCGGAGATCAAGGAGGTGTTCGAGACCAACCTGTTCGGGGTGGCGCGGGTGACCAACGCGATGCTGCCGCTGCTGCGGCGGGCCCCGTCCGCACGCATCGTGAACATCTCCAGCGGCACCGGTTCCCTCACCAACATGACCGACCCGGGGCACTACTTCGCCGCGATGCCCGCCGCGGCGGCGTACGTGTCGTCCAAGTCGGCGCTGAACATGCTGACCGTCCAGTACGCCAAGGAGCTGCGCGCCGACGGCATCCTGGTGAACGCCGCGATCCCGGGCCCCTGCGCCACCGATTTCCTCAAGGGGCTGGACCTGGGCATCCCGATCACCCGCACCGCGGCGGACGGGGCCGCCATCGCCGTGAAGCTCGCCACCCTGGGCCCGGACGGCCCCACCGGCGGCGCGTTCGACGACAACGGCCCCTACCCCTGGTGATGCCCTGACTTCTGGCTAGGAGCGGTCGTCGACCAACGCGCCGTCGGCCAGCTCCTTGAAGCGGTCGAGGTCCTCGGCCGGGGCGTCGATGCCACGCAGCGCGCCGTGGTCGGCCAGCCGCGCGCCCGCGTACAGGCGGGCGACCAGCGCCTTGCGGCCGGTGCCCAGCTCGGACCGCTCCCACCCGGCCTGCTCCAGCAGCAGCGCCGCCGCGTACACGTCGGCCATGTACTGCGCGAGCGGGTAGAGGCGGGCCTCGGCGGTGGCCCGGTCGAGGCCGTGCCACCGCTCGATCGCCTTGCGCAGGTCGCCGATGCGTTCGCGGACGAGGCCGGCCGTCGCGTCGTCGCCCTCGGGCGCCCGGGCGGCTGCGCTCTCAAGCCGGTCGAGGAACGGCAGGTGTGCCTGCTCCCGCTCCATCGCGCGCCGCACGTCCAGGCACAGGACGTTGTCGCCGCCCTCCCAGATCGGGTTGACCTGGGCGTCGCGCAGGATCCGGGCCACCGGCCACTGCTCGATGTAGCCGTTGCCGCCGTGGATCTCGATGGCGTCGCTGGCGGCGGTCACGCCGAGCCGCGCGGTGCGCAGCTTGATCAGGGCGGCGCCGATCCGCAGCCGGGGCCGGCCCAGGTAGCCGTCGAAGACGAGGGCCTGGGCGGCCTCGGTCTCCACGATCAGCTCGGCCAGCTTGCGGCGCATCAGCGGCTGCTCGTACAGGGGCGCGCCGAACGCCTCCCGGGCCCGCGCGTAGCACAGCGCCTCCACCAGCGAGCGGCGGGCGCAGCCCAGGCCCATCGTGGCGATGCCGAGCCGGGCGCCGTTGGTCAGCTCCATCATGCGGGCCAGGCCCTTGCCGTCACCCGCTTGACCCTGGACCGGCGCGCTGGACGCGGGGGCGAGCAGGAACGCTTCGGCGTCGGTGAACTCGATCTCGGCCGAGGCGACCGAGCGGGTGCCGAGCTTGTCCTTGAGGCGGCGGACGCGGACGCCGTTGCGCGACCCGTCCCGCCGCTCCCGCAGGACGAGGAAGGGTGCGATGCCGCGCACGCCGTCCACGGCTCCTTCGGGTTTGGCCAGGACGACGAACGCCGAGCCGTTGGCGTTGGAGGCGAACCACTTGAAGCCGTTCAGCCGCCAGGTGTCGTCCCCGTCCGGGGCGGCGGTCGACTCCAGGGCGCCCAGGTCGGAGCCACCGGACCGTTCGGTGAGCATCTGCGCGGCCTCGCCGGAGAACTCCCCGGCCGCGAACAGCTCCCGGACGCGTGCTTTGACGTCCTCGGGGGCGAACAGCTCGGTCAGCCCGACGACCATGTCGCCGCCCGTGCCGAGCGCGCAGGCCATGCCGATGTCGGCCTGGTCGAGCAGGTAGCTCCAGGCCACGCCGAGCGGCGCCGGGTCCACGCCCGCCGCCTTGGCCTCGGCGACGAACTCGGGGCGGGTGAAGCCGGTCGCGACCAGGTCGGCGCGGGCCGCCTCGAACGACGGCGGCATCACGACCCGGCTGATGTCGCGGCCCCACCGGTCGTACTTCTCCAGGCGGGGCGGGTTGCGGTCGGTCTCCTCGGCCCGCTCGGCGATCGGCCCGCCCATGAGCGCGCCCAGCTCGGTCAGCCGCGGCTCGGCCCAGGCGAGGCCGTCCGCGCCGAGGTGGCGCCGCATGAGGAGGCGCAGCGTCGGGTCGCAGGTGTACCAGTTGAGGCCCGCGGCCCCCTGGTAGCGCTCGGTCGCGTACCGGCGGGCCTTCTCCGGGCCGCCGAACGGGAGCCGGTCCACGGGCTCGATCAGATAGGACGCCATACCCCGGACATTACACTCCACCTACATCCGACGAAAGACTGTAATCCGCCTGGACGGTTCCGTGGCGGTAATGTCCTGCTCCACATGGCCAACACTCTGGAACTCAGACCGCTGACCGCGCGCTCGGTCGTCCTGAGCACGCTCCTCGGCCTGCACCCGCCCCGCATCGGCGCCCGCCAGGCCGTCCGCGTCGGCGAGCTGTTCGGCATCGCCGAGGGCACGATCCGGGTCGCGCTGTCGCGGATGGTGGCCTCGGGCGACCTCGTCCAGGACGAGCAGGGCCGCTACGAGCTCACCGACCGGCTCCGCAACCGCCAGACCCGCCAGGACGAGAGCCGCTTCCCCCGCACCCGGCCCTGGGACGGCACCTGGGAGATCGCCGTCATCACCGCCGAGCGCCGCTCCCCCGCCGAGCGCGCCGCGCTGCGCCAGGCGATGTCCGCGCTCCGCCTCGCCGAACTCCGCGAGGGCACCTGGTTGCGGCCGGCCAACCTGAGCCGCCCCGGACGGCCCGAGATCGTCCAGCGGCAGTGCACCTTCCTGGAGGGGCGGCCGGAACGCGAGCCCGCCGCGCTCGCCGCCGCCCTCTGGGACCTGCACGGCTGGACGGTCACGGCCGCCGAACTGCGCGCCGCCCTCGACCGGGCCGGCACCCTCGCCGAGCAGTTCACCGTCTCCGCCGCCGTCCTGCGCCACCTGCTGCGCGATCCGCTGCTGCCCTCGCCGCTGCTGCCCGCCGGCTGGCCCGGCCCCGCCCTGCGCGAGCACTACGAGCGCTTCGAGGCCGCCTTCGAGCGCCTCCTGAGCGAGCACATCTTCGCCTGAGACCCTCCACCCGGTGTCCTAACAGGACTTTGCCTCAATCGTGATCGGCGTCCCTGGCGTGACCGCCGTGGCCTGGGAATGAGACAGGGATAGGTCGGGGGTCACCAGAGGAGGTACCGCCATG
Organism: Spirillospora sp. CA-255316; assembly: GCA_050942275.1. Classification (GTDB taxonomy): domain Bacteria; phylum Actinomycetota; class Actinomycetes; order Streptosporangiales; family Streptosporangiaceae; genus Spirillospora. Next base: position 323,918 of record CP192047.1, read on the forward strand.
GCCATCGCCCGCAACATGCTGCGCTCCCTGGTCCGGCGAAAGCCCATCGACCGTATCGAGGACGAGACCGACTCCGGCGGGCTGCGCCGCACGCTCGGCCTCTGGCAGCTCACCGCCATCGGCATCGGCGGCATCATCGGCGCCGGGATCTTCTCCCTGGCCGGCGCCGTCGCCAACGAGAAGGCCGGACCGGCCGTGCTGGTCTCGTTCCTGGTCGCCGGGGTCGCCAGCGCCGCCGCCGCGCTGTCGTACGCCGAGTTCGCCGGGCTCATCCCCAGGGCCGGATCCGCCTACACCTACGGGTACGCGGTCCTCGGCGAGTTCGCCGCCTGGTTCATCGGCTGGGACCTGCTCCTGGAGTACACCGCCATCGTCGCGGTCGTCGCCATCGGCATCTCCGGCTACTTCAACGACCTGCTCGGCTTCATCGACGTCGACCTGCCGCTGTGGATGATCGGCGCCCCCGGCACCGAACCCGAGGGCGTCGCGGCCGGCAGCTACAAGGTCAACCTGTTCGCCGTGCTGCTGTGCCTGCTCATCGCCTACGTCCTCAACCTGGGCATGAAGAGCGCGGCCAGGTTCGAGACGGCGCTGGTCTACCTCAAGGTCGGCATCGTGCTGCTGGTCATCGTGGTCGGCGTCTTCAAGATCAACGCCGACAACTACTCGCCGTTCTTCCCGTACGGGCTGGGCGGGGCCTTCACCGGGGCGGCCACCGTCTTCTTCGCGGTCTTCGGGTACGACGCCATGTCCACCGCCGCCGAGGAGTCGCACGACGCCCGCCGCCACATGCCCAAGGCGATCATCTACTCGCTGGCGATCTCGATGGTGCTGTACGTGCTGGCCTGCCTGGTGCTCACCGGCATGGTCGACTACCGCGACATCAACCCCAACGCCGCGTTCTCCTCGGCGTTCGAGTCGGTCGGTATGGAGACCGTCGGGCTGATCATCGCGGTGGGCGCCATCCTCGGCATCCTCACCGTGCTGTTCACGTTCATGATGGGCGCGGCCCGGGTGTGGTTCTCGATGAGCCGGGACGGGCTGCTGCCCGCCTGGTTCGCCAGGACCCACCCGACCCGCAGGGTGCCCACCCGGATCACCTGGATCCTCGGCGCCGGGTCCGCGCTCATCGCCGGTTTCCTGCCGATCGGCGAGGCCGCCGAGCTGACCAACATCGGCATCCTGCTGGCCTTCATCGTGGTCTGCGTCGCGGTGATCGTCCTCCGCTACCGCCGTCCCGACCTGCCCCGCGAGTTCACCCTCCCGTGGATGCCGGTGATCCCGGCCGTCGGCGTGGTGTTCTCGGTCTGGCTGATCACGTTCCTGGCCCGGGAGACCTGGCTGCGGTTCGCCGTCTGGTTCCTGATCGGCGTCGTGATCTACGTCACCTACAGCCGCCGCCGCTCCCTGCTCGCCCGCGAGGGCACCGACGAGGTCACCAAGGACCGCTGAGCCAGGCCGCCGCCCGCGTCTCGGTGAACCCGCTCATGTGACCACCAGCTTCTGCATCTCGGCGCGGATCGGCTCGGGGACCGCGGCCGGACGGCGGCTCTCCCGATCGACGAACACGTGCACGAAGTAGCCCTCGGCGACCAGCGTGCCGTCCGACCGGTACAGGCCGATCTCCCAGCGCACGCTCGACCGCCCCAGCTTCCCGATCCGCAGCCCCAGCGAGATCGTGTCGGGGAAGGAGACCTCCGCCTTGTACGAGCAGTGCGACTCCACGCACAGCCCGATCGTCTCCGCCGTGCCCGGGTCGAACCCCGCAGTCGCGATCATCCACTCGTTGACGGCGGTGTCCATCAGCGAGTAGTGCACGACGTTGTTCACGTGCCCGTAGAGGTCGTTGTCCTTCCAGCGGGTGGGGACGGTCACCCAGTGCGAGTAGTCGTCGTTCACCCGGCCAGCATAGATACCGGCCGGTAACGCGGGATCGGTGAAATCGCCCGCGTGATCACCGCCACGCGCCGGGCGCCGCGGCGGTCGTCAGTGCGGCCGGCGCCCGCCGCCGCCGCGGAAGCGTGCCAGCAGCCCGCGCACCTTCGCCTGCGTACGGGGGTCGCGCGCCATCCGCTCGGCGCGGGCCCGCGCCTGCCGCCCCTGCGGAGTGTGCAGGAAACGTTTGATCCGGTCGACGATCGAAGCCATCTCTTCTCCTCCGTGAGGTATGCCGGGCGCGTGAAGGCGGATCCGGCGCCCTCATCCGGACAACGAACCGTTCTGCCCGAAGGTTGCAGGCGTTCTGCCCCAACCCGCGGCTGCCAACCGGCATCCGACAGATCAACGAGTCCCTTGTCACCCCCACGGAAGGGCGGGCATGAAGCTTCCCTACACGCTGGGCGCCGCCGCCCTGCTGCCGTTCGCGTTGGCGGGGGCGGCCTGGCTCAACCCGTACCGCTGGGTCGGAGTCGGGGACCTGCTGTGGTTCAGCCCGTTTCTCATAGGAGGCGGGCTGGCCCTCCTTACCGCGGCGGGGCTCTTCGCCGCGCCGAAGGCCCGAAGGGGATGGGGCTGGGCCGTGTGGGCGGCCTCAGTCTGCACTGGCCTGGTTGCGGTGCTGTGCGTGATGGCCGGGATGTTCGTCCTGGCGTTCAGGGACACCGACACCCGGGTCGCGGCGGTGTCGCCGGACGGCCGATTCGAACTGATCGTGCACGAGACCTCCAACGTGATCGACCCGGTGGAGGGCCTGTACGTGCAGTCCACCGATGGGCCGTTCAGCAGGCGCGCCTACTTCGGCTGCTTCAACCACGACGCGTCCGAGCCCATCAAGGGGGTGGCGTTCACGGGCACCGACACCATCACGGTCAAGGCCGAGAGGCAGTGGACGCTGCGCTTCGACCCCGAGGAGGTCCGGGCCATCGACACCCTTCCCGACGGCCTGTGCGGCCAGGGCCTCTACACGGGCTGACCATTCCCTGTGGCGGTCCGTTGTGCTTCTATGTCTCACCGTGCCGCAACCCCTGTATGTCCTCTCGGGAACGCCCGTCCAAGAGATCCCCCATGACGACGAACGCGTCGTCCGGGTCCTGGCGAGCACGCGGCGACGTGTCGCGGCCCGGCTCGTCGACCTGCTGGCCACCTGCCTCACGGCCATGGCCGCCCTGTCCCCCGCCTTCGCCTTCGCGATCTGGGGCGGGGACAGCTCCAGCGCGGTGATGGCCGTGTCGCTGGGGACGGCCATGGTGTTCGCCTTCGCCGCGATCGTGCTGCTGCGCGTGGGACGCCTCGTGTGGTGGGGGTGCACCGTGGGCCAGCGCGTCGCCGGGCTCCGGGTGGTCCTCAAGGACGACGGCACGCGGACGCCGAGTTGGAAGCAGTCGTTCAGCCGGTGGGCGGTTCCCCAGTACGCGCAGGGCATCATCCCCTTGCTGAGCGACTTCTGGACGCACAAGCAGGACAAGCGGTTCGGCCAGTGCGTCCACGACCAGAAGGCCGGGACGGTCGTCGTCCTGGCCCAGGCCCCGCCCGCGCCCGCACGGTCAGGCGGTCTGACCGCGCTCCGCTCCACGGAGAGCCCCCCGCCCCCGGACGACGTCCACGTGCGGCAGTGGGAGAGGCGCGAACGCACGCGCCGCATCGTCCTCGGCTCCGCCGTGGGAATCGCCGCAACCGCCGTGGTGGCCACGCCGCTCGTGTTCGGATACATGCAGGCCAGGGGCCCCGGCTTCGAGGTGAACACCTTCTACGACGACGACCTCCGCTTCGAGAACCGCCGCAACGGGATCGCCGTGGCCTACGAGCGCACGGCCGCGAAGGTCCTGGACGACGAGAAGGGCTGCCTGGCGGGCGCCACCACCGGGCAGGCCCGGTCCGTCCTGCGCCAGGCGGAGTGCGAGGGCCGGATCGAGACCGCGTTCAGGACCACGGACGGCGTGCTGGTCGGCAGCCACGTCCTGAAGTTCCCCGACGCCCAGGCCGCCGCGACCGCGCGGCAGCGCCTGACGTTCACCGACCTGCGCTTCACACCGGGCGGCCGGATCGACCCTCCTGGCGGCGCGCACATCGGCCAGGTGGGGGCCCAGGACCGCTACGTGGTGGTCACGATGGCCGTCTCGCCCAGGCAGGCGGAGGCGCCCGTCAAGGCGAAGAACGCCTTCGCTCTCATCCACGCCCCCGTCCTCGGCACCATCGTCTGGTTCTGACCCGCGACCGCACGGCGCGAACACCAGGGAGGCGGGTGGCGTCTGAGGGGTCATGAACCCAAGGTGCGAACGGTGTGACGGGGCGTTGGTCCCGGTGGAGTACGGCATGCCCGCCAACGACGAGCCGTACCGGCGGCACGAACGCCGCGAGATCTACTTCACCGGATCGTGCATGGGCGGACCCGAGCCGTGGTGGTGCTGGTCGTGCGAAAGGTTCGCCGACCCCGAACCGCGTCCCCCGCGAACGCTGACCATGGAGGGCTACCAGCTGTCGCTGCTCGACGACATGCGCCGTACTTTCCCGGAGGCTCCCCTGGAACCGCCGGCGCCCTACGACGATCCGCCGGCTCACCTCCGGGAGGAGGCCGGCCGGTGGCATGCCCTGGAATCGCAGAAGATCAAGGACCTGGCGGCGATCCTGGGCGATCCGGTCGACGGCGGCCCGTCCCGGCACCTGTTCGCCCTTCCGCTCTGGCCCGACTTCTGGCTTGAGCACACGACCCTGGACACCGAAGTCGGCGGATACATCCTCAATCGGCGGTTCGTGCGCAGGTCGGGCGAGCCGATGCGATCACCGGACGGGCTGCGCCCCTGGTCGGTCCTGCTGCCCGAGGCCCAGGCGTTCTTCGGCTGGGAGGAGACCCGGATGCCCAACGCGTACTGGCACGTCGTGCCGTTCGAGCTCGAAGGGCGGCGGATGGAGGCGCGGTTCGTCTACCACCTTCTCCAGCACGTCACGGAGTCCTCTGAGGGTTAGGGCCCGGTTCTGATCGCCGGAGGTCTTCGCGCGGCTGCGTGATCAGGCGGCGGGGGGAGCGAGGCGCCGGTCCAGCTCTTGGAGGAACAGGTCGGGGTCGATGCCCGGTGCGGCGGTCCAGATCGCGCATCCGTAGTCGCGCATGTTCCGCTCGGCGCGCCTCCCGAATCGCGTCCAGACCTCCGAATCGTCCACCACCGCGACGCCCAGGAACTTCCCGTCGCACCCGACGGTCAGGATGTCGTCCCAAGGTATGGCGATGCGGTGTCCCGGCAGCTCAAGCCGCAGAACGGTGGAAGCGCAGGCGACATGGACGGGACGCCGCAGTTCCCGCCAAGCCCACATCGTGCGGTCGATGAGGTAGATCCCGGCCCCCAGGAACAGCGCCGCCGATGCCGCCTGCCCCCACGGGAAGGCCGCCCACCCCGTCTCGCCGGCGTCCCTGTCGGCCAGGCCCGCGATCAGGGGGACGCCGCCCAGGCAGAGCGCCATCGGCACCGTGGCCGCCATCACGATCATGGCGAGGACGAGGCGCCGGCGCGCCAGGCCGAAGATCACGGCCGGCTCCGGTGTCCCGTTCACGTCCACGGTGCCGTGCTCGGGCGGCACGCGTGAGCGTCCCGCGCTCGGCATCAGGACGAGGCAGACCATGATCGTCGCGATGCCGAGCAGCAGCGCCCCGGCGAGCAGCGCCACCGCCAGCTCCGCCGGAAGCAGTGCCACCAGGACCGCCATCCCGCCCACGACGGCGACCGTGGCGGCACCAAGCGATTTGACCCTTCCCATCGCGCTCCCTCCCGACCATGAGGATCGAGTGCTTGGACGCTGCGCCTGTGGCGAAAGGTTGCGCGTGCCGAGTGGATTACTCGTTCCGGTGGTGGGCGGCGGCGCCTGGTCTCTCCGGGATCGGCGACGGGACGGGCCGTCAGAGTCGCCAGGTCTTCCCGAGCCGATGAAGGGGGCATCTCACGCTCTCCTCGGTGCGGACGTCCAGACGCCGGGTCCCGCTGGTGGTACGCATGACGCAGCCCTTGACCAGGCGTCCCCGCAGGCAGCCGCGGTCGCTACTCGGCCGGTCGTCCTGGGGAGTCGCCGGTCGCGGTGATGCTCCACGAGCCGACCTCGTTGTAGGCCGAATCGTAGATGGGGGAGCCGTCACCGGGCTTCAGGTCGTAGTGGTGGAGGTTTCCGCCCCAGTAGCGCAGGATCCGGCCGAGTTCCTTGTCGGCCTTCCCGTCGAAGGCCGTGTCGCCCATGTCGACCTCGAGAACGAACTTCATCTTCCGCCTTTCCAGTCGATTGCCCTTCAAGTTTCTCATTGAATTGCTTTGTGAGACTTTTGACGGCGGTGATGCAGTTCATCGAGTTGTTGTGCAGGAAAAGCCTCAACGAGGTGGTGTGTCGAAGTCGGCCAGGCCGTTCGCTCGGGTGTTGTGGGCCGCTCGGATCCGCCAGCCCTCGGGTGTTCTGACGAGGACGAGGGTGATGAGGCCGCGCCGGTCCTCGGGGGCGGGGGCGCCGGGGAGGCGGTGCTCGGGCCAGGTCCACACGGTGTGGACGAGGGCGACGTCGTCGGTCACCGCCTGGATGTCGACGACGTCCTGCGTGTAGTTCTTCTTCTGGTCGAGGACGGACGGCGGCACGTCCTTGTGCCCCGCCACGTTCTCCGCGCGCGTGCGCCACCACAGGCCCCGGTGGGTGATGAAGTCGGAGTCTTCGGTGAAGAGGGCGCCCCACTCGTCCATCTCGTGCCGGATCCACAGGTCGGTGTGCCTGGCCATCAGGTCCCTGATCGCGTTCTCGTCCGCTTCGTCCATGGAGTCGATGCTCTAACCTCAACTTTGGTCGAGGTCAAGGGGTGATGCGTTCCCCGCCAGGCGGGCGGTCTCGGCGCGGAGGCGTTCACGCAGGTCGGTGAGAGCACTGATGCGCTCGTCCAGGGTCGCCAGGCGCTCGTTGAAGATGGTGAGAGTGGCGGCGCAGTCGTCGGGCAGGGCGGGGCCGGGTCCGCCGAGGCAGTGGACGAACTGCCGCACGTCGTCGGAGGCGAGGCCGGCGCGGAGCAGCCGGGCGATGTCGCGTACGAGGGGGACGGCGCCGGGGCCGTACATCCGGTAGCCGTTGCGGTCCCGTTCCGCGGTGATGAGGCCCTGCTGCTCGTAGTAGCGCAGGGCCCGCGTGGACACCCCGGCGCGGCGCGCCACCTCGCCGATCCGCATCATGCGCCCGTTCCCTCCCGCGGACGGTTCCGAAAGGCCATCGCGAACAACGCCAGGGAGGCCAGGACGCATCCCGCCGCCGTCCCGGTCACGGCGACCGGGCCGCCGGTCTCCAGTGCCAGGCCGCCGATGCCGCCGGCGAGGGCGAAGCCGAGGAACATGGCGCTGTTGTTGAGCGCGATCAGCTCGTTGGCGGCCTCGGGGCCGCCGCCGCGCTCCAGCAGCCATGCCTGCGTCGCGGGCGCGATCCCCCAGGTCGCGAGCCCGTACAGGGTGAGCGCCAGTGCCACCACGGGCACGGGGTACGGTCCGCCGGCGAGGCCGAGGAGGGTCATGAGGGCGGGCGCGGCCAGCACTCCGATGAGCATGAGCCGCAGGGCACGGAGGGCGCCGAGCGCGTCCACCGCCCGGCCGCCGGCGAGGGCGCCGAGGATCCCGGCCGCGCCGACGGCGGTGATCAGAGGGGCGACCGCGGCGCCGCGCACCCCGCCGAGCCGGTCGGCGATCTCGGTGACGTAGACGTACGACATCATGCCGCCCGCCCCGGAAGGGATCATCGCCGCCAGCGCGGGCAGCGTCCCGGGACGGCGCAGGACGGCGAGCCGGTCCCGGAGGCGGCCCGGCGCGGCGCGCGGAACCCGCGGCACCGTGGGCAGCAGCGCGAGCCCGGCCGCGGCGGCGAGCGCGGCGACGAACAGCATCGTGGAGCGCCAGCCGAGGGCGCCGCCGATCCAGGTCCCGAGCGGCACGCCCGCGACCAGCGCGGTGGTGAGGCCGGCGCCGACGACGGCGAGGAAGCGTCCCTGGCGGCCCTCGGGCGCGGCGGTGGCGGCGAGCGCGAACGCGGCGGGCGAGGCGGTGGCGGCGGCCAGCCCGGAGACGATCCGCGCCGCCATGAGCGTCTCGTAGGTCGGGGCCGCGGCGGCGGCGAGGTTGGCCGCGGCGAACGCGGCCGCCGCGGCGGTGAGGACGGCGCGGCGCGGCAGCCGGGAGGTGAGCAGCGCGGCGAAGGGCGCGCCGAGCGCGTACGTGAGCGCGAAGGCGGTCACGAGCTGGCCGCTCGCCGCGACCGGGACGTCCAGGTCGCGGGAGATGGCGGGGAGGATCCCGGCGATGACCAGGTCGTCGGTGCCGATGGAGAACGCCAGCAGGAAGAGCGCCGGCAGCCAGAGCGGCGCGGACGGGCGCCTGCTCGCCGTCGTGTGCGAAGCCATGGCGGGACGGTAGGAGGTTGACGCTTGCGTCAACGTCAAGCCTGCCCGCGGGCCCGGGTCAGGGGACGATGCGGTCGACGGTGGCGGTGATCAGGTCGGCGATCTCGTCCTCGGGGAAGACGTCGGGGAGGGTGAGGCGCTCGACGATCAGCCAGTTGAGGGCCATGTAGAGCAGGACGACGGTGGTCGTGTCGCCGGGCATGCCGGACTGGTGGTGGAAGTCGATGTTGGCCTTGAGGTCGGCCTTGATCTGCTCGGTGAGGACCTCGCGCAGCTCGGGGCGGCGGGTGGCTTCCAGGCGCAGTTCGAGCAGGGCGAGGTAGCCGGAGCGGAACTCGGTGATGCGGCCGACCAGCTCGTGCATGAGCCGGGTGACCATGGCGCGGTCGCGGGGGCCGTCCATGAGGTCGGTGATGGCGGACGGGTCGGGCTGGAGCCGCTCGTAGACGCGCCCGCCGGCCTGGGTGAGCAGGTCGTCGCGGTTGGCGAAGTAGTTCGAGGCGGTGCCGGGGGGGACGGCGGCCCGGGTGTCGACGGCGCGGAAGGTCAGGCCGCGGGCGCCCTGGTCGGCGAGGACCTCGATGGCGGCGTCGATCAGCGCGGCGCGGCGGGCCGGGTTCTGGCGCATAAGGGTTTGTTCCTCCGGGGTTGACATCACTCTGTCTGTAGTACTACGTTCAAACCACTTCGCTCAGAGTACTACATCCGGCATGGAAAGGGGGCGGGTCGCGTGCGCGGGCTCACCTACTTCATCGGCGCGTCGCTCGACGGGTTCATCGCCGGGCCCGGCGGCTCGATCGCGGACTTCTTCCCGCTACCGGACGGGATGCTCGACCTGCTCGTCCAGGAATATCCGGACACCATCCCCACGCATCTGCACGCGTCGCTGGGCGCCGAGCCGAACGGCCGGTTCGACACGGTCGTGATGGGCCGCGGCACCTACGAGCCCGGCCTGCGGGAGGGCGTCACCAGCCCGTACGGCCACCTCAGGCAGTACGTGGTCTCCGGCGGAATGGACAGCGCCCCCGACCCCGCCGTCGAACTGATCCGGGACGACCCGGCGGCGGCGGTCCGCGCCCTCAAGCGGGAGGACGGCGCCGGCATCTGGCTCGCCGGCGGCGCCGCCCTGGCCGGGACGCTGCGCGACGAGATCGACGAGATGGTCGTGAAGGTCTACCCGATCGTCCTGGGCTCCGGGACCCCGATGTTCACCGCGCCCTTCGACCCCGGCCGGCTCACCTTCGCCGGCCACCGCACGGTCGCGGGCGGCGCCGCCGTCATGACGTACACCACGAAGTAAGGAACGGGGTACCCCATGCGAACGCTCGTCTACTACGTCGCCGTCACGATCGACGGCTTCATCGCCGGGCCCGGCGGGGAGGACTCCTTCCCGATCGAGCCGGACCTCACGCGGGCGATGAACGCCGAGCTGCCCGAGACCGTCCCGACGGCGTTCCGGGAGCCGGCCGGGGTCGCCGACCGGCCCAACCGCCGCTTCGACGCGGTCCTGATGGGGCGGGGCACCTACGACTCCGCCTTCAAGGAGGGCGTCACCAGGCCGTACGCCCACCTGAAGGAGTACGTCTTCTCCCGGACCCTGAGCGCGACCGATCCCGAGGTGGAGATCGTCTCCGGGGACCCGGCGGAGTACGTGCGGGAGCTCAAGCGGCAGGAGGGCAAGGACATCTGGCTGTGCGGGGGCGGCAAGCTGGCCGCGCACCTCGTCGGCGAGATCGACGAACTGATCATCAAGCGGGACCCGATCGTGCTGGGCGACGGCATCCGCGTGTTCGACGGCCCGTTCGAGGCGCACCGCTTCACGCTCACCGAGACACGGCCGTTCGAGTCGGGCGTGGTCGTCATGCGGTACGCCAGGCGGTAGGCCGGCGCGCCTTGGGAACGGGCCGCGGGCCGGGCTCGTCGTACGGAGAGGGCGGCACCACTCACGGGGAGGCCGGAATGGGGCGCGGCGGGATTCCGCACGACAGGTCGGGGCAGCTCAAGCAGATCGAGAGCGGGCTGCTCCCGGGCGAGCAGATCATCGCGGTGTACGACGCCGTGGGCGCCGGAACGGGCTTCATCGGGCTCACCGACCGGCGCGTGATCATCCAGGACAAGTCGTTCGTCGGCAAGAAGATCGCGATCACCAGCATCCCCTACTCGCGGATCAGCTCGGTCAGCGTGGTCAGCAACAAGTCGTTCGCCGGGTCGTTCTTCTCCTCCGGCGCGATCGCGATCCACGTGGGCACCCAGCTCTACGAGGTCGAGTTCCGCGGCGAGGAGAAGACCCACCACGTGCACAACGTGATCATGCATCACATCTCGCTCTGACAATGGGCACCGGTACATTGCGGGCGTGACGCTGGAAGAGCCCAAGTGGCTGACCGGCCGGCTCACCGAACTCCTGGGCTGAGACCCCGAGCCCTGGGTGGGGGCACGTGCGTGCCCCCACCCAGGCGGTCAGAAGGCCTCGTCGAAGGAGACGCTGCCCGCGACGCCGATCTGGTAGGCCGACACGCGGCGTTCGAAGAAGTTGGACAGCTCCTGGACGTCCTGCAACTCCATGAACGCGAACGGGTTGGACGAGCCGTACCGCACGGGCAGGCCCAGCCGGGCGAGGCGCTGGTCGGCCACGTACTCCAGGTAGCCGCGCATGTCGCCGGCGCCCATCCCGGGCAGGCCGTCCCCGCACAGGTCGCGGGCGAACTCCAGCTCCGCCTCGACCGCCTCCTCCAGCATGCGGGTGACCTGCGCGGTCATCGCCGCGTCGAACAGCTCGGGCTCCTCCGCCCGGACGGTGTCGACGACGGCGAAGGCGAACTCCATGTGCATGCTCTCGTCCCGGAAGACCCAGTTGGTCCCGGAGGCGAGGCCGTTGAGGAGGCCCCGGGAGCGGAGCCAGTAGACGTACGCGAACGCCCCGTAGAAGAACAGACCCTCGATGCACGCGGCGAAGCAGATGAGGTTGAGCAGGAACGAACGGCGGTCGGCGGCCGTCCGCAGCTCGTCCAGGCCGCCGATGGAGTCGATCCACCGGAAGCAGAACTCCGCCTTGGCCTTGATGGACGGGATGTGCTCGATTGCGGCGAACGCCCGCGCGCGCTCGTCGGCGTCGGGAAGGTAGGTGTCCAGCAGGGTCAGGTAGAACTGGACGTGCACCGCCTCCTCGAACAACTGCCGCGACAGGTACAGCCTCGCCTCGGGGGCGTTCACGTGCTTGTAGAGGTTCAGCACGAGGTTGTTGGCCACGATCGAGTCGCCGGTGGCGAAGAACGCGACCAGCCGGTTGACCAGGTGCAGCTCCTCGGGGGTGAGCCGGGCCAGGTCGGGGAGGTCTGAGGCGAGGTCGACCTCCTCGACCGTCCAGGTGTTGCGGATGGCGGCCCGGTAGCGCTCGTAGAAATCGGGGTAGCGCATGGGGCGCAGTGTGAGATCCATGCCAGGGTCCAAGAGCATCACTGGCACGCCTCGCAGGTCTCGGGGTTCTCCAGGGAGCACATGACCGCCTCTGTGTCGGAGACCGTGGAGACCGTCGTCTGGGCGATCCGGGTCGCGGGACGCGAACGCAGGTAGTAGGTGGTCTTCAGGCCGCTGCGCCACGCGTAGGCGTACATCGAGGAGAGCTTGCCTATGGTGGGCGTCTCCATGAAGAGGTTCAGCGACTGGCTCTGGTCGATGTAGGGCGTGCGGGCCGCGGCCAGGTCGATGAGGGACTTCTGGGGGAGTTCCCAGGCGGTCCGGTACAGCGTGCGGAGCTCCTGGGGCAGGTCGACGATCCCCTGCACCGACCCGTTGGAGCGCTTGATGGCGTCCCGTACGGCGGGCGTCCACAGGCCCAGCCGCTTCAGGTCCTTCACCAGGTAGCCGTTGATCTGGAGGAACTCGCCCGACAGCGTCTCGCGCTTGAACAGGTTGGACACCTGCGGCTCGATGCACTCGTAGCAGCCCGCGATGGACGCGATGGTGGCGGTCGGCGCGATCGCGATCAGCAGCGAGTTGCGCAGCCCGACCTCGGCGATCCGCGACCGCAGCGCCTCCCACTCGGCGGCCCGGGACGGCGACGCGTCCGGGAAGTGGTCCGGGTGCAGCGTGCCGCGCGCGGTGCGGGTGCTCGCGTACGCGGGCAGCGGCCCGGACTCGGCCGCCAGGTCGGCGGACGCCCCGTACGCCGCCAGCGCGATCTCCTCGGCGATCCGGGTGGACAGCGCCAGCGCCTCGGCCGAGTCGAACGGCAGCCGCAGCGTGAAGAACACGTCCGCCAGCCCCATCACGCCCAGCCCGACCGGCCGCCACCGCCGGTTCGCGGTCGCCGCCTCGCCGGTCGGGTAGAAGCCGCGGTCGATCGTGCGGTCCAGGAAGCGGACGGCGGTGCGGACGGTGGACCGCAGCCGCTCCCAGTCGACCCCGTCCGGGCCCGTGTGGGCCGCCAGGTTGACCGAGCCGAGGTTGCACACGGCGGTCTCGTCGCCGCCGGTCACCTCCAGGATCTCGGTGCACAGGTTGGACAGGTGGACGACGCGGCCCGGCTCGGCGGTCTGGTTGCAGGCCCGGTTGGCGGCGTCCTTGAACGTCATCCAGCCGTTGCCGGTCTCGGCGAGCGTCCGCATCATCCGCCCGAAGAGGCGGCGCGCGGGCACCTGCCGCACGTACCGGCCCTCCTCCTCGGCACGGCGGTACGCGGCGTCGAAGTCCTCGCCCCACAGGTCGGTGAGCTCGGGCACCTCCTTGGGGTCGAACAGCGACCAGGTCCCGTCGGCCTCGACCCGCCGCATGAACTCGTCGGGGATCCAGTTGGCGAGGTTGAGGTTGTGGGTGCGGCGGGCGTCCTCGCCGGTGTTGTCGCGCAGTTCGAGGAACTCCTCGACGTCGGCGTGCCAGGGCTCCAGGTAGACGCAGGCGGCGCCCTTGCGCCGGCCGCCCTGGTTGACGGCGGCGACGGAGGCGTCGAGGGTGCGCAGCCACGGGACGATCCCGTTGGAGTGCCCGTTGGTGCCGCGGATCAGCGACCCGCGGGAGCGGATCCGCGTCCAGGAGACGCCGATGCCGCCCGCGTACTTGCTGAGCCGCGCGACCTGCCCGTACCGCTCGTAGATCGACTCCAGCTCGTCGCGGGGCGAGTCGAGCAGGAAGCACGACGACAGCTGGGGGCGGGTGCCGGCGGAGTTGAACAGGGTGGGCGAACTGGGGAGGTACGACAGCGTGCTGAGCAGCCCGTAAAGCTCGGCGGCCTCACCCGTGTCGTCGGCCAGGCCGCACGCGACGCGCAGCAGGAAGTGCTGGGGGCGCTCCAGGACGCGGCGGGTGCTCGGGTGCCGCAGCAGGTAGCGGTCGTAGAGGGTGCGGAGCCCGAAGTACTCGAAGCGGTCGTCGGCGGACTCGTCGATGAGCGCGTCCAGTTCGGCGGCGCGGGCGGCGACGAACGCGGCGGGCGCGTCGGCCAGCAGGCCCTGGGCGTGGGCGGCCGCGACCGACTCGGAGAAGGACCGCACCCCTTCCGCCGCGGCCTCCTCGGCGATCTTCAAGCCCAGCAGGCGGGCGGCGACCTTGGAGTAGGCGGGTTCGACGGCGACCAGCGCGGCGGCCTCGGCGACGGCCTGGTCGCGGTGCTCCGCGTCGTCGCGCACGGAATCGCCCCGCACGGCCGAGAGCATCCGCTCCGGGTCGGCCCCCGGCAGGCCGGCGCAGGCCCGCTCCACCTCCGCGGCCCACCGGCCGCGCTCCTCGTTCACCGGATGGGCGGGCGGTGCGATGACTTGCTGTGCCACGTCTTCTGCTCTCTCCCTCGCGAGCTGCTCGCCTCGCCGGGTGGGCGCGCACGCGAACGGGAGCACGGCGGCACGCCGTGCCCGTCCACCGGCCCTCCCGCGAGGCCTGGACGAACATCGGTGCGGGCAGGTCTTCGGACTCGCGGGCACCACGCCTCCGGTCGCCCGGAGGCCGTGACCTACTGGCCGTCGCTTCCCGGCGCGTCCCCCATCGCTGTTGGACGCGCCAGTGCCGATGACGGCGGTCGTTCCCGCTCACCGCTGCGGGGCAGTCCCGGACTTGGCGGCGCCGACGGCATGCTGCGCCCCCGCACCGGGTTCCCTCTTACGACGCCCGCGCCGCTCGGCGGCTCAGGCGAACCAGCACGGGCAAGACCCTACATCTAGTTGATCGATCCTGCGACAGCCCCATATGTTGGGCGTGTTGGGTGCTATCCGGGGGGAGGTATGGAGATCGCGCACCGGGGGTGGGACGATGGGCGGGCCATGTCCCCGCACCCGCTCTTCCGGACCTCGCGGGCGGTGGCCTTCGCCGCCGTCTGCGTGACGCTGGCGACCCTCGGGCATGTCCTGACCTCCACCGCCGCGGTCCCGCTCTGGACGATCGCGGCGGGATTCGGCGGGGTGCTGGCGGTGACGCTGGCGCTGGCGGGCCACGAGCGCTCGCTGGCCACCATCCTGGGCGGGCTGCTGGGCGGCCAGTTCGCGCTGCACAGCCTGTACGCGGCGGCCACCGCCCCGCCCCTGCCCGCGGATCCGGCGGCAGCGGCGGCGGGGCACCACGCGGTCGCGGCCGTCCCCGGGCACGAGTCGAGCCTGGCGATGACCTTCGCGCACGTGGCGGCGGCCGTCGTCTCCGCCTGGTGGCTGCGGCGCGGCGAACGGGCGGCCTGGACGCTGGCCCGGCGGATCGCGGCACTGGCCGGGAGACCGCTGCGCGTCCTGCTGGCGCTGCTCGGCGCCGGACCCGCCGCGCCCGCGCCCCGTACCCCGGTGGTGAGGGCGGTCGTCCCGGCCGCCTCCGCCCGCGGGATCCTGCGGCACCAGGTCGTACGGAGGGGGCCGCCCCGGCGTTCGAGGGCGCTCGCGCTCGGCTGACCCGCCCCGTCACGGGGGCAGGTGCGGCCGTTGGGCGGGCGCCGTACGCCACCGGACACGCCGCCTTCCGGCGCGGCGCGTCCGGATTTCCCGTACGTCTCGAACGTCCGAACGGAGGCCTCCCATGGCCCTGCGCGACCATCTGCGCGCCCATCCGGGCGTTCGCGGATCCCGGGCGGTCGAGGCCCTGACCGCCCCGTGCAAGGAGGCACGCATGATCACCCGTCCCACCCTGCCCGCCCGCGCCCTGGCCGCCCGCACTCTGCCCGCCCGCGCCCTGCTCGTGCGGACCGGGCTGGCCGGCGCGCTCGCGGCGGCGACGCTGGCGCTGGGCGCGGCGCCCGCGTCCGCGCACACCGCCCTGGAGTCGTCCGACCCGAAGGCGAACGCGGAGATCGCGCCGCCCGGCGAGATCACGCTGACCTACAACGAGAGGATCCGGTTGCCCCGGGTCGTGCTCACCGGCCCGGGCGGGTCCCGGCACGAGAACGGGCCCCCGAAGGCGGACGGCGACAAGGTCACTCAGCCGGTGAACGGCACGCTGCCCAACGGCACGTACACGGTCGGCTGGCGGGTGGTGTCCGCCGACGGGCACCCGGTCACGGGCACGTTCAAGTTCACCGTGAAGGGCTCGACGGCCGCCGAGGGCCAGGGCCAAGGGCAGGGGCAGGGGCCGGCGGGGAACGCGAGCAACCCGTCCGGTGCGCCTACGTCCACCCCGTCCCCGAGCAACGCCGCCGGGCAGGAGGAGTCGGGCGGCTCCTCGTCCGGATGGGTGTGGATCGGCGTGGCGGGGCTCGTGGTGGTCCTGGTGGTCGGCGGCGTGGCCTGGGCCCGGCGCCCGAGCCAGGACTGAGCCGGGCGGGGCCGCCCTCGGAGAAGCCTGTGAGGAAGCCGGAAACCGCGCGGTACCGCGCGGTTCCGGCTCCGGCCATACGACCGTGGACGCGATGATTACTCCGTTACTGTGATTACCTGACCTGATCGAGGGTGGGGATCACGATGATCGTCGAGTACGTCCGCTACCGCATCGACCAGGCCGACGCCCAGGAGTTCGAGGCCGCGTACGCGCGCGCCGCCGTGCCCCTGTCGGCCGCCCCGCAGTGCGTCGACTACGAACTCTCCCGGTGCGTGGACGAACCCGAGTGGTACGTCCTGCGCATCACCTGGACCTCGGCGGACGACCACCTGAAGGGTTTCCGGGGCGGGGAGCACTTCCAGGCGTTCTTCGCCGAGATCCGCCCGTACGTGCAGCGGATCGAGGAGATGCGCCACTACGAGCGCACCGCCGTGCGCGGCGCCGGCGCCTCCGTGCCGAGCCTGTACGAGTGGGCGGGCGGCGCCGAGGCGTTCGAGCGGCTCACCGAGGTGTTCTACGCGCGGGTGCTCAAGGACGACCTCATCGGCCCCATCTTCGCGGGCATGGACCCGGGCCACCCCAAGTACGTGGCGATGTGGCTGGCCGAGGTCTTCGGCGGCCCGGCCCGCTACAGCGGCGAGCGGCGGCTACCACCACATGGTCGTCCAGCACCTCGGCAAGGGCATCAGCGAGCCGCAGCGCCGCCGCTGGGTGGGCCTGCTGATGGACGCCGCCGACGAGGTCGGCCTGCCCGGTGACCCCGAGTTCCGCGCCGCGTTCTTCGGCTACGTCGAGTGGGGGACGCGTATCGCGCTGGCCAACTCCCAGCCGGGGGCGACGCCGCCCATGCAGGCCCCGGTGCCGCGCTGGGGGTGGGGCGTCGCGCCGCCCTACATCCCCCAGAGCTGAGCATCCCGAGAGCCGAGCCGCCGGTTCAGTTGCTGAGCCGTTCCGACTCTGGAGCGGCCGGCACCGGTACGGGGCGAGCCGGGTTGCGCGTGCGCCAGAGCACGACGACCCCGGCCGCCCCGGCGCACGCGGCGACGGCCATGCCCCATCGCATGCCCGGCAGCGCGTACCCCGACAGCGCCCAAGAAGCGGTGGCCAGCGCGGGCCCGATCGCGAAGCCGAGCTGGCGGGCCAGACTCTGCGCCGCGCCCGCCGTCCCCGCCAGCGCGCCCGGCGCCCGCGACATGATCATCGCGAAGTTGGGCCCGGCGAACAGGCCGGTGCCGATCCCGGCCACGGCCAGCCGCCAGCTCAGGTCGGCCGGCCGCCAGCCGCCGTCCAGCGGGACGAGCAGCAGCGTGCCCAGCGTGGTGACGAGCAGGCCCAGCAGCGTCGTCCGGGCGGCGCCCCAGCGGTCCCCGAGGAGGCCGCCCACCGGTCCCGCGAGCACCATCCCGGCGGGGAACGCCAGGATCGCCGCCCCGGCCGCCGCGGCCGTCAGGCCCAGCACCCGCTGGAGGTAGAACGGCGCGAGGAACTCCACCATGGAGATCGCCAGCGCGTTCAGCAGTACCAGCGCCACCGGCCCCGGCAGGCCGGGCGCGCGCGTCAGCTCCCGGAACGGCGCGCTCGCGGCGCTCCGCCACCATGCCAGCGCGGGCGGGACGGCCAGCACGGCCAGGCCCAGCCAGCCGGGCCCGTGGCTCGCGCCGAGCGACAGGCCGAGCAGCAGCGCGCCGGTCGCGGCGCCCAGTAGCGCGGTCTCGCCCGCGAACGAGCGGTCCGGCCGGCGCGGCGGCGCGTCCGGCGGCATCCGCACCAGCGCGATCGCGATGACCAGCAGGCCGATCGGCACGTTCAGGTAGAAGATCCACGGCCAGCCCCAGGTTCCGGCGATCAGTCCGCCCACCGCCGGGCCGCTGACGGCGCCCAGCGGGCCGAGCGTCATGACCAGCGCGGACGCCCGCCCGACGTACTCGGGCCGGACCGCCCGCGTCGAGATCAGGGGGATGAGGGCGAAGAGCAGCCCGGCGCAGGCGCCCTGCGCGATCCGCGCCGCGACCAGCACCGCGAGGGCGGGTGCCGCCCCCGCCGCCACGCTGCTCGCGGTGAACCCGGCGACGGCGAGGACCAGCGCGGAGCGCGCGCCCACGCCGTCCAGCCAGCGTCCGGCCGGGAGCGTGAGCGCGACCAGGGGCAGCAGGTAGCCCAGGACGACCCATTCCGTCGCGGCCGTGCGCACGCCGAAGTCCCGTTCCATGGCCGGCAGCGCGACCGCGACGACGCTGGTGTCGAGCGTCGCCATGAAGACGACCAGGGCCGTCCCGGCTACCAGCGACCAGTGATTGCGCTGTTGTCGTTCGTCCATGCCCAACCCAACTAACTACACACGATGTGAAGTTAAAAACTACACACCTTGTGTAATTACTTCAATGGGCGAGGGAAGCTGGAAGCATGTCCGGCATGGTCAAGCCCATCGAGGAGCCCCGGAACGCGCGCGGCCGCCGCTCCCGCGCCGCGCTGCTCGCCGCCGCCCGGGAGATCGTCGAGACCGAGGGCGTCACCGCCGCCACCATGGCCGCCGTCGCCGAGCGCGCCGGCGTCACCCGCCGCGCGGTCTACCTGCACTTCGCCTCCCGCGCCGACCTGATCAGCGCGCTGTTCGACCACGTCAACGAGGTCGAGGACATCCAGGGGCGGTTCGCCTCCGTCGGTGCCGCGCCCGACGCCGTCACCGCGCTGGAGGAGTTCGCCCGGCGCCACGCCGAGTACATGCCGCGCATCCTGGCCGTCGCCCGCGCCGTCGAACGCGTCGCCCCCACCGACCCCGACGCCGCCCGGCACTGGGAGACCGCCATGTACTGGCGGTACGAGACCAACCGCGCCCTCGTCCGCCGCCTCCACGACGAAGGCGTGCTCGCCCCCGGCTGGACGGTCGACACCGCCGCCGACATGCTCCTCGCCCTCATCTCCAACGGCGTCAGCGAGACCCTCCTCGTCGAACGCGGCTGGACGCCCGAGCAGGTGGGCGACCACATGGCCCGCCTCCTCCACTCCACCTTCGTCTCGCCCTCCGCGCCGCACTCATAAAACGCCGGCCGGGGTGGGTAGGTAGAGCGCATCAGGGGGCACGGTCCGGGCTGCCTGCCCGGCCACGCTCCGGGCGGACCCGCCCGGAGCCACCGCCCGGAGCCACCCCGACTACCCCCATTCGGGGGTGGTGCAGGGTCGGAGCTTGGCGAACGATCCTCCTGACGGGTGGCTGTCCGGCTAGGAGGAGGAGTCATGGCGGCAGTGGAGTTTCGCGCGGCCCGCGACTTCTTGCTCGCCCATCGCGACGACTACGCGA
The DNA here is from genome assembly GCA_050942275.1 of Spirillospora sp. CA-255316. Lineage (GTDB taxonomy): Bacteria > Actinomycetota > Actinomycetes > Streptosporangiales > Streptosporangiaceae > Spirillospora. The sequence continues at coordinate 343,273 of CP192047.1, forward strand.
CGGCGTACGAGAAGTTCCGCTGGCCGGTGCTGACCGGGTTCAATTGGGCGCTCGACTGGTTCGACAAGATCGCCGAGGACAACGACCGGCCCGCGCTGTGGATCGTCGAGGAGGACGGGTCCGAGGCCCGCTTCACCTTCGCCGACATGGCCCGGCGCTCCAACCAGGTCGCCAACCGGCTCCGCGCCGCCGGGGTGCGCCGCGGCGACCGCATCATCCTCATGCTCGGCAACCAGGTCGAGCTGTGGGAGACGATCCTGGCCGCCATGAAGCTGGGCGCCGTCCTGATCCCCACCACCCCGCTCCTCGGGACGCCGGACCTGCGCGACCGGCTGACCAGGGGACGGGCCCGCCACGTCGTCGCCGGCTCGGACGCCGCCGCCAAGTTCGCCGACATCCCCGGCGACTACACGCGGATCGCGGTCGGCCCCGAGGCCGACGGGTGGCTGCGGTACGACGAGGCCTACGACGCCGACACCGCCTTCAGCCCGTACGGGATCACCTGCTCCACCGACACGCTCCTGCTGTACTTCACCTCGGGCACCACCGCCCGCCCCAAGCTGGTGGAGCACACGCACGCGAGCTACCCCGTCGGCCACCTGTCGACGATGTACTGGATCGGGCTGCGCCCAGGGGACGTCCACCTCAACATCTCCTCGGCCGGCTGGGCCAAGCACGCCTGGAGCAACGTCTTCGCCCCCTGGAACGCCGAGGCGTGCGTCTTCATCTTCAACTACACCCGCTTCGACGCCGACCGCCTCCTCAACGAGATGGAACGCTGCGGCATCACCAGCTTCTGCGCCCCGCCCACCGTGTGGCGGATGCTGATCCAGGCCGACCTGACCCGGCTGTCCACCCCGCCGCGCGAGGTCGTCGCGGCGGGCGAGCCGCTGAACCCGGAGGTCATCGAACGGGTTCGCGAGGCGTGGGGTGTGACGATCCGGGACGGCTTCGGCCAGACCGAGACGACCGTGCAGATCGCCAACTCCCCGGGCCAGCGCGTCAAGCCCGGCTCGATGGGACGTCCCGCGCCCGGCTACCGGATCACGCTGGTGGACCCGGTGTCCGGGGAGCCCGCCGAGGAGGGCGAGATCTGCGTCGACCTCGACGACCACCGCCCGCTCGGGCTGATGACCGGCTACCACGGCGACGAGGAGCGCACCGCCGAGGCGATGGCGGGCGGCCGGTACCACACGGGCGACATCGGCTCGCTGGACGCCGAGGGCTACATCACCTACGTGGGCCGCGCCGACGACGTCTTCAAGGCCTCCGACTACAAGATCTCCCCGTTCGAGCTGGAGAGCGTGCTGATCGAGCACGAGGCGGTGGCGGAGGCCGCCGTCGTCCCGTCGCCGGACCCGGTACGGCTCGCGGTGCCCAAGGCCTACGTCACGCTGGCCGCCGGATGGGAGCCCACCGCCGAGACCGCCGCGGCGATCTTCGAGCACAGCCGGGCGCAGCTGTCGGCGTTCAAGCGGATCAGGTTGCTGGAGTTCGGCACCCTGCCCAAGACGATCTCCGGCAAGATCCGCCGGGTGGAGCTGCGGGCGAGCGAGGTGGACAAGCATCCCGACGCCACCGCCCGCCCGGAAGGCGAGTTCCGCGAGGAGGACCTGCGATGACCGAGCGAAGCGAGGGCAGCGCGGCTGCTTTTGCGGGGGGTGTGGGGGGTCGTCCCCCCACAAGCGGCTCGTTGACCGAGCGAAGCGAGGGCAGCGCGGCTGCTTTTGCGGGGGGTGTGGGGGGTCGTCCCCCCACAAGCGGCTCGTTGACCGAGCGAAGCGAGGGCGGCGCGGCTGCTTTTGCGGGGGGTGCGGCTCGATGACCGAGTTGTCGTACGCCTCGGGCACGTCGGGGCGGCCGCTGCTGGGCGACACCATCGGCGCCAACTTCGCCCGGACCGTGGCCGCGTTCGGTGAACGGGACGCGCTGGTCGAGCACGCCACCGGACGGCGCTGGACGTACGAGCAGCTGGCCGCCGAGGTCGACTCGATCGCGCTGGGGCTGCTGGAACTGGGCGTGGCCAAGGGCGACCGGGTCGGGATCTGGGCGCCCAACTGCGCCGAGTGGGTGTTCGTCCAGTACGCGACCGCCCGGATCGGCGCGATCCTGGTCAACATCAACCCCGCGTACCGGGTGCACGAGCTGGAGTTCGTGCTGAACCAGGCGGGGGTCCGGACGCTGGTGGCCGCGCCGGCGTTCAAGACCTCCGACTACGCGGCGATGATCGAGGAGGTCCGGCCGCGCTGCGAGGCGCTGCGGGACGTGGTGCTGATCGGCCGGGAGTCGTGGCAGGCGCTGCACGACGCGGGCTGGGTCGGGGACCCGGCGCGGCTGGCCGAGGCGGGCGCCGGGCTCAGCGCCGACGACCCGATCAACATCCAGTACACCAGCGGCACGACCGGGTTCCCCAAGGGCGCGACGCTGTCCCACCACAACATCCTCAACAACGGCTTCTTCGTCGGCGAGCTGTGCGGCTACGACGCGGAGGACAGGATCTGCGTGCCGGTGCCGTTCTACCACTGCTTCGGCATGGTGATGGGGAACCTGGCGGCCACCAGCCACGGCGCGTGCGTGGTGATCCCGGCGCCGTCGTTCGACCCGGCGGCGACGCTGGCGGCGGTCGCGGCCGAGCGCTGCACCTCGCTGTACGGGGTGCCGACGATGTTCATCGCCGAGCTGAACGACGACTCGTTCGGCGACCACGACCTGTCGTCGCTGCGCACCGGGATCATGGCCGGGTCGCCGTGCCCGGTGGAGGTGATGAAGCAGGTCATCGAGCGGATGGGCATGGCCGAGGTGGCGATCTGCTACGGCATGACCGAGACCTCCCCGGTGTCCACGCAGACCCGGGCGGACGACTCCCTGGACCGCCGGGTGTCGACGGTCGGGACCGTCCACCCGCATCTGGAGATCAAGGTCGTCGACCCGGAGACGGGCGCGACCGTGCCGCGCGGGACGCCGGGCGAGCTGTGCACCCGGGGCTACTCGGTGATGCTCGGCTACTGGGAGGAGCCGGAGAGGACCGCCGAGGCGATCGACGCGGCCCGCTGGATGCACACCGGCGACCTGGCCGTCATGGACGCCGAGGGCTATGTCAACATCACCGGCCGGATCAAGGACATGGTCATCCGGGGCGGCGAGAACGTGTACCCGCGGGAGGTCGAGGAGTTTCTCTACACCCATCCCGACATCGTGGACGCGCAGGTCATCGGAGTGCCGGACGCGAAGTACGGCGAGGAGCTGATGGCCTGGGTGCGGCTGCGTCCCGGGGCCGAGCCGCTGACCGCTCCGGTGCTGCGCGAGTTCTGCTCGGGGCGGCTGGCGCACTACAAGATCCCCCGGTACGTCCATCTGGTGGACGAGTTCCCGATGACCGTCACCGGCAAGGTCCGCAAGGTGCAGATGCGGGAGGAGGCGATCGGGATCCTGGGCCTGGACGAGGCCGCCCGCACCCGCCACGCCTGACCGCGACGCCCCTCGACGCACCCGCCACGCCTGACCGCGACGCCCGCCGCGTGATCCGGATCACCGTTTCCCCTTCACTCCGCGCCGCCGTCCGGGCATGCTCTGAGCATGGGTGACGACACCGCGGCGGTACGCACGGCCGTCCTGTCGCTCCAGCGCGCGACCGGCCTTCCGATGGTGTTCGGCGGCGCGCTCAGCGGCCGCGACCGGATGCGCATCAGCGAGCTGGTCGGCGGCACCACGGGCTCCCTCGACGGGCTGGTGGTCCGCCGGAACTCCGGGCTGGGCGGCAAGGCGATGGCGCTGGGCCGCCCCCTGTGGGTCAGCGACTACCCGCGCGCCTCGACGATCAGCCACGACTACGACGGACCGGTGAGCGCCGAAGGGCTGCTGTCGATCGTGGCGGTGCCGATCGTCGTCCGCCGCCAGGTCCGGGCGGTGCTGTACGGGGCGCTGCGCGAACCGCTGTCGATCGCCGACCGGGTGGTGGCGATGGCCGTCCAGGCGGCCCGCGACCTGGAGCAGGACCTGGCCGTGCGGGACGAGGCCGACCAGGTGCTGGCGCGGGCGGCGGCGCCGTCCGAGGCGACCGGTCCGGCTGCGGCCCGCTGGGAGGAGGTCCGGGCGGTGCACGCCGAGCTGCGCGGCCTCGCCGACCAGATCACCGATCCCGGGGTGCGCGCCCGCCTGCTGGAGGCGTCCACCCGCCTGGCCGCCGCCGGAGCCGACCCGGCCGGTGCCCCGCAGGCGGGGCGCCCGCCGGGCCCGTCGCTGTCGCCGCGCGAGCTGGACGTCCTGTCGTACGTGGCGATCGGCTGCACGAACGCGCAGGCCGCACGGCAGCTCGGGCTGCTTCCCGCGACGGTGAAGAGCTACCTGAAGTCGGCGATGCGCAAGCTGAACAGCCACACCCGCATGGAGGCGGTGAACGACGCGCGGCGCATGGGCCTGCTCCCCTGACACCACCCTCTGACAGGTCCCGGTCACGTCCCGCCATAGATCGTCGCCGTCCTTGCTGCGAATCTGACACGCCCGTTGGGTACGGGTCGTTCATGCCGGTTCCCGGTCGGCGTCGGCCGCGATTTCTGCTGCCGCCATCCCGCCTCAACAAGATCGCTATTTGGGCGGTACGCAGGATCGGCGAGGGGACAGTGTGTCCGAGAGCGAGAGCGCACCTGACGACGAGATGATCGGCGACCTGATCGCGGCGCTGGAGAAGCATCTGAAGCGGCTGTCGGAGGCCGTGCGCTGGCACGACACCGCGATCGGCCGCGCGCCGAGCCCGAACCTGCTGGTCAACGCGGGCTGGGCGTACGGGAAGGGGCTGACCGAGCTGGAGATCTCCGGCCAGGCGCTGACCATGGACCCGGCCTTCCTCTCCGCGACGATCAGGGCGGCGACCGGCGAGGCGCAGCGCGACCTGCTGCGCCAGGCGGGCGACCTGGTCGCCGACGTCCGCCGCGAGGCCGAGGAACTGCTGGAACGTCTCGACGCCGTCCTGCTGGCCGACTTGCCCGACGACGGCCGGGCCACCCTGAACGACACCCGTGACTGGTGGCGCGGCTATGTGGAGTCCCTGCACAAGATGGACGACAACCTCCGCTTCATGAACGGCGATTAGCCCTAGGTTGTCGGGATGGCTTACAGGCCCGACCTCAACAAGCTTCTGGTGGACGGATACCGGCGGACCAGGTGGTGGACCGAGTTCGTCATCGAGTCCAGGGCACTCGCCCCCGCCGTGCTGCCGACCGGACGCATCGTCGCCGCCGAGGGCTACCCCGGCAGCGATGACCACCCGTTCGCCGTGACGGTCCCGCCGGGCACCTATCCGATGTACGCATGGGTCGCGGTCATCAAGAAACGCGGCAAAGAGGTCGATCGCCGGAACGCCGCGCTGGAGTTGCGGGTCGGCGAGGCCCCGACCGTGTCGTGGGAGATGGCCCTCACCGGTGGCGAGTCGATCGACGACCTCAAGGCCAAGGACGACTACATCGGCTTCACGGTCGACTCCGGCTGCGCGACCATCGCGGACGCCGAGGCGTGCGAAGCCCTGAGGCGCTGGGATTTCAGCCGGTTCGAGGAGGTCTACATCCCCAGACCGCTGCCTCAGAAGCCCGTCCCGGGGTACGTGACGGCGGTGGTCGACCCCGCCACCGGGGCCAACCTGTCGGTGGTCGGCTCCGGCTGGGGCGACGGCGCGTACCCGACGTTCATCGGACGCGACGCCCACGGCGGCATCACCCGGTTCGTCGCCGACTTCATGCTGCTCCAGGACTATGGGGGCATCTAGAAGAGTGTCGGAGGCACGTGCCACAGTCCGTGCCATGCCCCACACCTGCCGCGCTCTGGCGGAAGAACTCGTACGACTCCGCGCAATCACCCCGGAACGCGCTGAAACAGGGCTGGCGAAGGTGGCCGAGTGGACCGACCTCGACGAGGAGGCCGAGCTCCCCGACATCCTCGAAGCCCTGGACGCGTTCGGGCTCACCCTCCACGTGCCCGACAAGGTGAACACGCTGCTGGACGGCTACGCCTGGCTCCTCGAGGAGGCGGTGGCCTGCGCGGGCGGCTCGATGGTCATCGACGGCGTCGAGTTGATCGAGCACGGTGACGGCGACGACTGCCTCCACTTCCGCCGCGACGGCCACTCGATCTGGTGGGAACTGGAGCACCAGTTCGACCGCTACCTCGATCTGATGACGGTCTGGGAGAACCTGCGCGACCTCGCGCCGGGCGGCTCCGACCCGCGCGGCTACTACCAGGTGATGGAGGAGGACCAGGGCCCGGCCGGCCACTACCTGCTGATCACGCCCGAGCAGGCGGAGGCACTCCGAGAGGCGTTCGACCTGCCGCTCGACGAGCACGGCATCTTCGGCCCGCCCGGAAGCCCGCCTTCCGCGGAGCCGGGCACGTTCGACTACTACATGCAGGACGACCGCCGCTACATGGACGAGGAGTCCCGCGCCTTCCTGGACGCGTGGCTCGCCGGAATGGACGCCGAACTCGCCCACTGGCGCGCCCGCCACCTGCCGGCCGGCTTCCCCTTCGACTTCACCGTAGCCTCCCTCCGCGCCCTCGAAGCCCTCATCCTCGCCCGTCCCGACCTCCCCGACGGCTTCGCCGACGGGGCCGTCCGCTACATCGGCGAGACCGCTCTGCGCACCTGGCCGTGCCGCTGGGCCTACCGGCGCTCGTCCGGCAGCAACCCGTACACCGGGGTGCCGCTGATCCGCTCCAACACCCCGAGGGGCTTCATGGATGTCGTCGTCCCGCACCACCTCATCAGGTCCCTGCTGGATGGACGGTGCGAGGGCGGGCTGTACGAAGCCCTGCAAGGGATCCCCGACGCGCTCACCCGATACGAGAGAGCGGTCTGGGCCATCAAGAACGATTAGAGGACACCTTCAGACGATCCGGGACGAGCGCGCTCGCCAGGCCCATCGCGAAGCCGCCGGCCCCGAGCACGCCGAGGGCCAGGATCGTGACGCCGATGACCCAGAGCCCGCTGCCGTCGTCGCCCGACCAGTCCAGCCCGGCGGCCAGGGTCGTCCCGAGCACGCTCCCGGCCAGGGCGGCGACCACCCGGCGACCCCACACCGCGACGGCGGCCACCCCGAGCAGGACGAGCGCCAGCCCCGCCACCTGCCACGCGTGGTAGGGCCCGGTCTCGTGCCCGTCGGGCTGGACGTCCCGCTTCTGGTCCCAGCCGAGCCAGGCCAGCCAGTTGAGCATGCTCACCACGAACACCAGGACCGCCACGCCCAGATGGGAGGCCACGCCGCGAAGCTTCATGCCTGAACCCTCCCCCACGGCCCTGACCCGCCCCCACCGCCGAAGTACTCAACCCTGCTGAGTACCTCGCGCGATGAGCTCTGAGGGCGCCCTGGGGCACAGGCCATGACGTACCGGGCGTCGAGCCGACCAAGTTCCCCGGCGGCTTCCTGAGCAACCCCAAGGGCTTCGCCAATGCCCTGAGCAGCTCATAGCAACCTGAGACTCAGACCCGCAGCAACCGCCGCAACAGCCCCACCCGGACGGGCCGCGAAGCCCTGGGAGGGGCGGCCCTGGCCCGTCCCTCCGCGCTGGCCCTGTTGGTCCTGAACCGCATCTCGGTCATCCGGGGCCCGCGCACGATCTCCAGGCGCCGCGCTATCTCCGCCGGACTGGCCGCCTCCAGCAGGCGGTCCCGCCCGTGCCGATCCCGGGTGACGGCCCACCACGACCCCGTCCGCTCGCCCCACCACACGCACGCCCCCGGAAACCGCCGCTCCAGCAACCCGGCGATCCGCCCGACCTCGAACGCCACCACCACCGTCACCGCTCACCACCTCCGGCCAGCCGCCCCATCACGAAGATCCGCGCGTCCACGATGCGGTCGGCCTCAGCGATCGGCTCACCCCATGAGGTGAAGAACCACAACCGCCCCCCGTCGGTGTCTCTGGGACGGCACGTGATCGTGTCCGAGGCGACCTTCACCTGCTCACAACACCCCGCCACCGCCGGGTTCCGCACAACAAGCCCCCGCGCCGTCAACTCCACCGCGAAACCGTGCGCACCCAGATACGCACCCAACGCAGCAAGCGGATCCGTACGCTCTCCCATGGGCCGGAGGTCCCTTCCGGTCAAGGCCGCGGTACCGGTGTTGGCCCACCGTCCGGGGCCGCCTCGTCTGGTGAAATCGAGAATGCGGGATCTCCTGTGACGGCTGAACTGCATTCAGAGGACGTCCGGGACGTTTCGCGGCTACATTGGGTGAACGTCCTTGACGTCCGAGTCAATGGGAGTGAATGTGGCCAATGACGCACTCCGAAACGCCATGATCAATGCGAGACTGACCGGGCAGGAACTCGCAAAAGCGTGTGAAGTGGACGTCAAGACGGTGGACCGGTGGATCGCCGACGAGAGCCGCATCCCACATCCGCGGCATCGTTGGTCCGCGTCCGAGGCCCTGGGAGTTGATGAGGCCGTGTTGTGGCCGGACAGCATCCGTAAGAACGTGAAGACGGGAGCGGACCGGGAGATCGTTGCGGTTTACCCGTATCGGTCCGCTTGCCCCAAATCGGTGTGGCGTCGCCTCATCGGGGACGCGTCCGAACAACTGATCTTCGCCGGGTACACGAACTATTTCCTGTGGCTGGAGATACCGAATCTGCGCACGGTGCTCCGGCGCAAGGCGGAACGGGGCTGCCGGGTCCGGTTCCTGGTGGGCGATGCGGACAGCGATGTCACCCGTCGGCGCGAGGAGCTGGAATCGGTGCCGCTCACCGTGAGCACCCGGATCAAGATCACTCTGGACGAGCTGTCCAAGCTCGCCGACGTACCCGGCATCGAGGTCCGGCACGGCGAGGACCACATCGCGATGAGCGTGTTCGTCTTCGACGACGAGATGCTGGTGACCCCGCACCTGGCGCACCTCGTCGGGCACGACTCGCCCATGTTCCATGTCCGGCGCCACCAGGCCGAGGGGCTGTACGACCGGTTCGCCCACCACGTCGGCGAACTCTGGAACGGCGCGCGTCCGACCGAGGCGACCTCAACACACGGGACCTGACCCCACCCGCGGGTCCGGCCCGCCGAACCCAGGGTGAAGTGGTCGACCAGTGGCGGGACCCGGACGCGCCCGGGCCGACCAACCGCCAGACCTCGGCGAGCGTGCTGGTGCGGGACGAGGTCGGCCGGGTCCTGATGCTCCTCGTCCCGACAACAACCTGTGGACGATTCCCATCGGTGGCCTGGAGAAGACCGAGACGACGGCCGGAGAAGCGATCACGTGGACCTGAGGACATTGCGGGATATCTCCGCTATTGCGGACCCGATCGAGCGGGCGCGCGCGATCAGCCGCGCCATGACTGAGCAGCAGGGCCTCACCGAAGAGGCCGCCCGGATCCGACGCGGCGCCATTGCCGAGGCGCGCGAGGCGGGTCACAACCTGGAGGACATCGCCAAGGCGCTCGGCGTCACACCGGGCCGCGTCTCGCAGATGCGTAAGGGACCGGTGGCCAAGGCACCGGCGGCGCCGGTCAGCCAGGGGCCACGCGTCATGGTTCAGCGCGCGTTGCCGACCGACCCGGCCACGCGCGGTTCGGCGTCGCTGTTCCTCACCGAGGCCGAACGGCAGGGCATCAAGCCCGGCCGCCAGATGCTCTACATCGGCACGGAGCCCGCCAGCGAGCATGTGGCGGCGTGTCTGCGAGTCGAGCCGGGAGAGGACATTCTTGCCCGCCGCAAAATGATGACCGCCAATGACGTGCCCGTGCGGATCGCCACCTCCTATTTCCGAGCCGACCTGTTCGCCGACACCAGGATCGCCGAGCCTGAGTTCGTGAAGCCGTCGTTGCAGGCCGCGATCGTCGCGCTGGGGTATGCGTTCGGACATGCCGACGAGACGCTCACCTCCCGGCCGGCGACCCGCTTCGAAGCGGAGACGCTGGAACTCGACCCTGGCGAGTGGGTCGTCCAGGTGCTGCGTGCCTCGTACTCGACCGAGGGGACGCCGGTGCACGTGTTGGAGACCATCTGCGCCGCCACCCGGCATATCTTCACCATCGGCCAGGTCGGCGGCCTCGACGAGTTCTGACGCTCCGGCGACGGGCGGTCTGGAGAGAGGATCACCGGCGTCGGGGCGTCCAGCGAGGTGCGGCAGCCGGTGAACCTCTGCATGCACGCTCTTCCTCGTGGAGATCCTGTGTGACGCGCCGCCCGAGGAGGAACATGCCCGCCTGCACGCCGTCGCACATCGCGTCCGGGCGGGCGCGGTGGGTCCGTTCGTTCGTTCGACACCGGCACCGGCGAGCCGCGCTGGACGGCGGAGGCGGGCGGGAAGGTCCTCCACCCCTGCTTCGTCAACGAGTTCGGCGACCAGTACCACGGGCACGGCCTGGCGATCCTGCCCGGCGACGGCGTTCTCTACGTCCGGACGGACACCGGAGTGACAGCCTTGAAAGGATCTTGACCATGACCGCCTTCGTTAGGGTTTCCGGGCATGGAGCGGGTTTTGGTCGGGGGGATCTCCGGGTCGGGTAAGACCACGATGGCCGGGCGTATCGGAGCCTGTTTCGGGCTGCCGTGCCATGAGATGGACGCGCTTTACCACGGTCCGAACTGGCAGCCGCGGGCCGCGTTCCCGGCCGACGCCGAGCGGATCGCGCGGTCTCCGCGCTGGGTCACCGAGGACCAGCACCAGAGCGTGCTCGGCGACCTTCTGCTGTCGCGGGCGGACACCTACGTCTGGCTCGATCTCCCGCGCCGTACGGTCATGTTCCGCGTCGTCCGCAGGTCGCTGAGCCGGGCGGTGACCCGCCGCGAACTGTGGAACGGCAATCGGGAGAGCTTCCGTGGTTGGCTCCGCTCCGACCACCCCGTCCGCTGGGCGTGGTCGCAGCACATGGTGAAACGGCGCCGGACGGGTGAAAGGCTGCGCCGTCACCCGCACTTGACGGTGGTCCACCTCACCTCGGCCCGTGCCGTCCGCGCGTGGTTGCGAGCGCTGGAGCCCGCAGAGGAGCCGAACCAGACCCTCTAATGATCTCGGTGTCGCGCGGTGGTGCGGGAGGCCGCTCCTGGCCACCGTTCGAGGCGGTTGGTGCGGAACAATCTTCTCGTTCACCGACACTCGGATTTGCCTCTGGCGATAAGGGGAGATCATGGCGGACGAGCGGCTTGAGGCCCGGCGGGAGATCGCGGCGTCGCCGGAGAAGGTGTTCGGCGTGCTGTGCGACCCGAAAGGGCACGTGGCGATCGACAGCTCTGGGATGCTCCAGTCGGCGGACGGGGAGCCCGTGAAGGGTGTCGGGGACACGTTCATCGTCCATATGGACCGGGAATCGCTCGGCGACATGCCCCTGGGGAAATACGACGTCACCGTGACGATCACCGAATTCGAACGCGACGCGCACATCGAATGGACCGTCGCCGAAGGAATCGACCACCGCTACGGCTACCTGCTCGAACCGACGGAGACGGGGACCCGCGTCACGTCCTACTACGACTGGAGCAGGGTCGGCGAGCCTTACCGCGGCGCCCTGACCTTCCCGGTCATTCCGAAGACCGCGTTGCGTGCGACCCTCGGCATCCTCGCCCGCACCGTGGAGTGACGGCGCGGCGGTCGTCCACGACGACGATTCCGGTGAGCCGGTGGCGCCACGGCCGCCGTGAGCGGGTCGCCAAGGCGCCGAAGTCCGCAAGGGCGGTCGCGACTCCCAGCGACTCGGGTTGGGAGCGTTGGAGCCCTCGCAAGCCGAGTGTTCTGGCGAGCACGCTCAGCCCCGGACGGGTGCCACGGGTGGTGACCGTTCGCAGGCCCATGAGGCGCTGCCCGAGGGTCTGACCCCACACCATTGGCGGGACGATCTCGTATCCGAGGTCGATCAGGAGTCGCCACCGATCGCGGGTGTTCTCGGGCAACGGGTTCCGCGGTATGAGGAACCACTTCAGGACCCTTTCGCGGCTCGGTGGAGTCTGCGGGGGCGTCTCCTCCGCGGCGGCCCCGCGTTGCCGGTGGTCGCGGATCGCGTCCCGTACGGGCGGCCCCCAGAACGGCGCGGTCGCCGCGAGCAGCACCACCATGTCGATCGACTCTGCCGCGGCCCGCCGCCGGAAGGGCGCCGCGACGATCTCATTCGCCATGATCAATGACACCACGGCGAGCGCTCTTTGGTGAGACCGCTCCTGGCCGGTCGCGAGGGAAAGGGGAGTGACCGCTCCTTTCCGCTCTCAACGTATAGCGGGCCGGGGGGCTTGCGGCAAGGCCCGGGGGGTGCCGCAGAATCGTCGGGCGAGGCCGGAACACCTGCGGAAACGGGGGATGCGTAGTGCGTGTGTTGCTGTCGACGTACGGGTCGCGCGGGGATGTCGAACCGCTTGCGGCGGTCGCTGTTCGGTTGCGGGGACTCGGCGCGGAGGTGCGGGTGTGCGCGCCGCCGGACGAGGACTTCGCGCAGCGGCTGGCCGGTGTCGGCGTGCCGCTGGTGCCGGTCGGGCGGTCGGCCCGTGCGATGACGAAGGCCGCGCCGCCGCCGTCGTCGCTGCCCGAGCGCGCGGCCGAGTTGATCGCCGCGCAGTTCGACACGCTCCCCGCGGCGGCCGAAGGATGTGACGTGCTGGTGGCGACCGGCATGATGCCCGCCGCGGCCGGGGCGCTGTCGGTGGCCGAGAAGCTGGGCATCCGTTCAGTGTCCGTGACGTTCCAGCAGCTCACCTTGCCGTCGCCGCACCGTCGGCCGCTGGCGTATGCGGGGCGGCCGTTCCCGCCGGACGTGACCGACAACCGGGCGCTGTGGGACCTGGACGCCCAGAGCATCAACGTCCTGTTCGGTGAGGCGCTCAACACCAACCGGGCGTCGGCCGGCCTGCCACCGGTGGACGACGTCCGCGGCTACGTCATCGGCGACCGGCCGTGGCTGGCGACGGACCCCGTCCTGGACCCGTGGCAGGGAACGCCGGACCTCGACGTCGTCCAGACCGGCGCGTGGATCCTGCCCGACCCCCACCCGCTCCCAGCCGAGCTGACGGCGTTCCTGGACGCGGGCACACCACCGGTGTACGTGGGCTTCGGCAGCATGCCCATGCACGCGTCGGCGGACGTCGCCCAGGTGGCCATCGCGGCGATCCGGGCGCAGGGCCGCCGCGCGGTCATGGCACGCGGCTGGGCCGACCTGGCCCTGATCGACGACCGGGACGACTGCTTCGTCGTCGGCGAGGTCAACCAGCAGGCGCTGTTCCGCCGCGTGGCCGCCGCCGTGCACCACGGCGGCGCGGGCACCACGACCACGGCCACCCGCGCCGGTGCACCCCAGGTGGTGGTGCCCCAGCTCGCGGACCAGCCGTACTGGGCCGGGCGGGTGGCCGACCTGGGCATAGGCGCGGCGCACGACGGTCCGACTCCGACCTTCGAGTCCCTGTCGGCCGCGCTCGAGACGGCCCTGGCGCCCGAGACCCGCGCACGAGCGACCGCCGTGGCCGGCACGATCAGCGCCGACGGGGCGACGGTGGCCGCGAAGCTGCTGATCGACGCGATCAGCCGGGAAGGGACGCCAGTTTCCCGTACAGGCAGGTCACTTGTTCACGCGGATTCAGGGCCCGTGCGACCTCCTCAACGGCGTTGAGGAGTTCGCCGTACGTCTTGTCGGTCACGCAGTGTGGACAGCACGCGGTCAGGGTGAACTCACCGGGGGATCACGGGCGGCTTAGGGTTGCGGGCATGGTTATGCCGCCGACGCTGGAACCCGCCCTCTTTCACGCGGCGTTCCGCGACCAGTTCGAGGCGTTTCTCGACGAGCATCGGTCCGTGCTGCACAACAGCTTGAACGGGTTGACCGAGGAGCAGGCGCGCCGGTCGTTGGTCGCGTCCAAGACCACGCTGCTGGGCCTGCTCAAGCACGCCACGTTCGTCGAGAAGGTCTGGTTTGACGAGGCGGTCACGTGCCGGTCCCGCGAGGAGATCGGCATTCCGGGCACGCCCGACGAGTCGTTCGATCTCGACGACGGCGACACGGTCGCGTCCGTCCAGCGGGCCCACCGGGAAGCTTGCGCGGCGTCCCGTCAGGCCACGGCGGGGCTGACGCTGGACGACCTCCTACGGGGCAACCGCCGGGGCCCGCTCCCGTTGCGCTGGGTGTACCTCCACGTGCTGCGCGAACTGGCCCAGCACTGCGGCCACGCGGACATTCTCCGCGAGCAGGTCCTCAGCCGCGACCGGCCGGAGGGCGCCTCGGAGACCACCCCTGTGGGGTGATCTCGCGCACATGATGTCACGGCGATAGGTCACTCCGGTGTCTTGAGGTCGAGCCCCTGGAACCGGAGGAGACACCATGAGCGGGAACACCGATGTGGTCGTGATCGGCGGCGGGTACGCCGGTGTCATGGCGGCCAATCGCCTGACGCAGCGACTATCTGGGCCGCCGGCTTCGGCGTTCCGGACCTGGCCGCCCGCCCGCCCACAGGGACGACACCGCGATGAGGCTTCACCTGAGCGGCCGGCTCGGCGCCAAGCTCAAGGAAGCCGCTTGCAAGAGCCCCATCAAGCAGCTGGCGGACGAGGCGCGCAAACCCGGTTCGCACACCTGGCCGGTCAAGGACGCCAAGCGCCGGCAGCGACTGCGGGCCGAGATGTGAGCGACCACGCCACCAACGCGGCGACCTGTGCGCCCGCCGCCGCCGTCGCGAACACGGCCGCATGGCCTCTGCCGCGGTCGGACGGTTGATGGCGGCACGCTGCCCCCAGGAGGCGGTCAGGTGTGGTTCGGGTGCCAGGGGTGGAGGCGGGGGATCCAGGCGGGGACGGCGCGGCGGTACTGCTCGTACTCGGTGCCGAAGCGGCGGAGGAGGACGGGTTCCTCGCGCCAGCGCACGTAGGCGGCCGGGATGATCCAGATGACGGCGGCGTACACGAGGAGGACGGGCCGGACGAGCAGCAGCGCCTCGCCCAGGACCATCGCCAGGATCGCCACGTACATCGGGTTGCGGACGTACCGGTAGAAGCCGCCGACGACGAGGCGTTCGGGGGCCGCGGCCGGGAGCGGGGCGCCGAGACCCTCCACGACGAACCGCCAGAACGCGTGCGTGATCACGTAGAGGCCCGGGAGGAACAGCAGCAGGCCCGCCGCGCGCAGCGGCCACCACGACGCCAGCGCGTCGCCGGATTCGAGGCCGGTCAGCCACCACGGCACCAGCAGCGCGACGGTGATCGGTGTGAGGGAGAACGCGATGCTGACGAGGGTCGCCTTCTTCTTGCTCCTGGTCATGGGCTCGTCACCGCCAAGAGTTCAACGCCTGATGAATTTCTCTCTCCAGCGTAGCCCGGCGGTCGCGCGACGTCGAGGGGGTGAGACTTCGGGGACATGTGAGAGAACGGGTTGACCGAACGTTATTCGGCTTCTAGGTTCCTTGCGGGCGGCCGTTCGTCAGTGTCGCCGGGGGACGACCCCGGCTGGAGGAGCCGAGATGAGCCTCACCGTGGAGGAGGCGGGCCGCGCGCTCGCCGATCCGGGCGCGTACGCGGACGAAAGGCGGCTGCACGCGGCGCTGGCGCTGCTGCGGCGGGAAGACCCGGTGCGCTGGGTGGAGGCGCCCGGCTACAACCCCTTCTGGGCCGTCACCCGGCATGCCGACGTGCTGGAGATCGAGCGCAACCACGAGCTGTTCCTGAACGCGCCGCGTCCGCTGCTGGCCACCGCCGTCCAGGACGAGATCAACCGGACCCGGGCCGAGCAGGGCATCGGGCTGCGGACCCTGGTCCACATGGACGACCCCGACCACCGCGTGGTCCGCGCGATCGGCGCCGACTGGTTCCGGCCCAAGGCGATGCGGGCGCTGGAGCCGCGGATCAGGGAGCTGGCCCGCCGGTACGTGGACCGGATGGCGATTCTCGGCGACACCTGCGACTTCGTCCGGCAGGTGGCGGTGCACTACCCGCTGTACGTGATCCTGTCGCTGCTGGGCCTGCCGGAGTCGGACTTCGACCGGATGCTCAAGCTGACGCAGGAGCTGTTCGGCGGCGACGACACCGAGCTGCGCCGCGGGGAGACGCCCGAGGAGATGCTCGAGGTGCTCATGGAGTTCTTCGCCTACTTCCAGGAGCTCACCAAGGCGCGGCGGGCGCGGCCGACCGACGACCTCGCCTCGGCGATCGCGAACGCGAAGGTCGACGGCGAGCCGCTGAACGACTTCGACACCACCTCCTACTACGTGATCATCGCGACGGCCGGGCACGACACCACCAGCTCGACCATCTCCGGCGGCCTGCACGCGCTGATCGAGCACCCCGGCCAGCTGCGCCGGCTGCAGGACGACCCCGGCCTGATGCCGCTGGCGGTGGACGAGATGATCCGCTGGGTGAGCCCGGTCAAGGAGTTCATGCGCACCGCCAAGCGCGACTACAAGCTGCGGGGTGTCACGATCCGCGAGGGCGAGTCGGTGCTGCTGTCCTACCCGTCGGCCAACCGGGACGAGGAGGTCTTCGACGACCCGTTCCGGTTCGACGTCGGCCGCGACCCGAACAAGCACCTGGCGTTCGGGTTCGGCGTCCACTACTGCCTGGGGGCGGCGCTGGCGCGGATCGAGACCCGGGCGTTCTTCGAGGAACTGCTGCCGAGACTGGAGTCGATCGAGTTGGCGGGGACTCCCGAGAGCACGGCGACCACGTTCGTGGGCGGGCTGAAGCGCCTGCCGATCCGCTACTCGCTGAGAGGCTGAGGCCGATGCGCTTCGAGGCCGCGGTGCTGCGCGCCGCCGACGGACCCTATTCGATCGAGCCGCTGGAGCTCGCCGACCCGGGCCCGGGCGAGGTGGTCGTGCGGATCGCCGGTACCGGGTACTGCCACACCGACTTGGTCGGGCGGGGGATGCCCGGGCCCGTGATCCTGGGGCACGAGGGTTCGGGCGTCGTGGAGGCGGTCGGGCCGGGCGTGACCGAGGTGGAGGCCGGCGCGCACGTGGTGCTGTCGTTCGACTCCTGCGGGCGGTGCCGGAACTGCCGTGACGCACGGCCCGGCAACTGCGCGCAGATGGTCGAGCACAACATGCTGGGCATGCCGCTGGACGGCGTGCCGCGCGTGGCGGACGGGCAGGGCGAGCCCGTGAACAACCGGTGGTTCGGGCAGTCGTCGTTCGCCTCGCACGCCCTGGCCACCGTCCGGAACGTGGTGCCGGTCGACCGGGAGGCGCCGCTGGAGATGCTCGGCCCGCTGGGCTGCGGCATCCAGACGGGCGCCGGGTCGGTGTTCATCTCGCTGGGTGTGGGGGCGGGCGACGGCATCGCCGTCTTCGGCGCGGGCGCGGTCGGCCTCTCCGCGGTGATGGCCGCGCGGGTCGCCGGGGCCGCCGTGATCGTCGCCGTGGACCTGAACGACGCCCGCCTCGACCTGGCCCGGGAACTGGGCGCCACGCACGTGCTGAACGGCGCCGAGGACGGCGTGGCCGAGAAGATCCGGGAGATCTCCGGCGGAGAGGGCGTCCAGTACTCCTTCGACACCACCGCGGTGCCCGACGTGGTGTCGGCGGCGGTGGCGTGCCTGCGCACGACCGGCGTCTGCGGCCTGGTGGGCGTCGGCGGGCAGGAGTACCGGTTCGACCCGACGCTGCTGCTGATGGGCCGCACGGTGAAGGGCATCATCGAGGGCGACGCCGTCCCGCAGACCTTCATCCCCCGGCTGGTCGAGCTGTGGCGGCAGGGCCGCTTCCCCTACGACCGGCTGATCTCCACCTACCCGCTGGCGGAGATCAACCGCGCCGAGGAGGACGTCACCGCCGGGAAGGTCGTCAAGCCCGTCCTGCTCCCGGGCGGCTAGCCGTACCGGTCACCGGTGCCCTCCGGCGTTCAGCGGACGCGGTGGAGGAGGTCCTCGCCGGCGGCCAGCCGGCGGCAGTTCTCCACCGCGACCGCGAAGTAGCGGTCCCAGGTCTCCCGGGTCAGCCACGCCACGTGCGGCATCGCCACGACGGTGTCGAGCGCGAGCAGCGGGTTCCCGGCGGGGACCGGCTCGTGCTCGAACACGTCCAGCCCGGCGCCGCCCAGCCGCCCGGACCTCAGCGCGTCCACCAGCGCGGCCTCGTCGATGATCGCGCCGCGGGCGGTGTTGACGACGATCGCGCCGGGCGGCAGCAGCGCCAGCCGCTCGCGGTCCAGCAGGTGGTGGGTCTCGGCGGTCAGCGGGATGTGCACCGAGACGATGTCGCTGGCCCGCAGCAGGTCGTCCAGTTCCCGCCAGGCCGGGTCGTCGGGGCGGGGCCGCCGCGAGGTGTAGAGGACGGTCGCGCCGATCGCCTCCAGCATGCCGCGCAGCAGGCCCGCGATCTCCCCGCCGCCCAGCAGCCCGACCGTGCGGCCGCTCAGTTCGCCGCCCACCAGCGCCCGGTCGGCGGGCCAGCCCCGCCCCTCCCGGGTCCGGGCGTCGAAGGTGATCACGCGGCGCAGCGCCGCCAGCATCAGCAGCAGTGAGGTCTCCGCGACCGCCTGCGCGTTCTCACCCGGCATGTTCGCGACCGCGACGCCGTGCTCGGCGGCGGCGTCCAGGTCGATGGTGTTCACGCCGGTGCCGAGCTTCTGGACGAGCCGCAACCGCGGGGCGCGGGCCAGGTCGGCGGCGCCGAGCGGGCGCAGCACGTGCCAGATCACCTCGGCCTCGGGCAGCAGCTTGGCGAACCGCTCGTCGTCCTCCTCCGGGCAGCTCACCACGTCCAGGTCTCCGTCGAGGTCCATGCCCGTGTAGTCCATGTCGTAGTGCAGCAGTACCCGCATCCCGCTCTCTCCTCGTTCGTCGGTGTTCCGTAGTATTCCGCGAGGTACGAGGGGGGTCCCATGCTGGAGCGGCTCAGGCTCGAACACCCGGTCGTGCAGGCGCCGATGGCGGGCGGCGCGTCGACGCCCGCGCTGGCGGCGGCGGTGTCGGAGGCGGGCGGTCTCGGTTTCCTGGCGGCCGGGTACAAGACCGCCGCCGCGGTGCGGGAGGAGATCGCCGCGACGCGGGAGCTGACCCCGCGGCCGTTCGGCGTGAACGTCTTCATGCCCGCGACCGAGGCCGTCGACGAGGCGGCGGTGGCCGCGTACCGCGAACGGCTCGTCCCCGAGGGGGAGCGGCTTGGCGCGGAGCCGGGCGACCCGTCCGCCGCCGGCCGCGACGACGGCTGGGACGAGAAGATCGCCGATCTTCTCGACGATCCGCCCGCCGTGGTGAGCTTCACCTTCGGCTGCCCGGACGCGGATACGGTCCGCGGCTTCCAGGAGCGGGGCGCGCTGGCGATCGTGACCGTGACCACGGAGCGGGAGGCCGTGACCGCCGCCACCTCCGGCGCCGACGCGCTGTGCGTGCAGGGCGCGGAGGCGGGCGCGCACCAGGGCTCGTTCACCAACACCGGCGGGCTGGACGACGCGGTCCCGCTGCGCCGCCTGCTGGCCGCGGTCCGGTCCGTGACGACGCTGCCGCTGATCGCCGCCGGAGGGCTCGGCACGGGAGCGCACATCGCCGAGGTGCTCGGGCTGGGCGCGGTCGCGGCGCAGCTCGGCACCGCGTTCCTGCGCTGCCCGGAAAGCGGGGCGAGCGCCGTGCACAAGACCGCGCTCGCCGACCCCCGCTTCACGCGTACCGCGCTGACCAGGGCTTTCAGTGGACGGCCCGCACGCGGCCTGGTCAACCGGTTCATGGAGGAGCACGAGGAGCACGTGCCCGCCGCCTACCCCGAGGTCCACTACATCACCGCGCCGCTGCGCAGGGCGGCCTCCGCGCGCGGTGACGCGGAGGCCGTCAACCTGTGGGCGGGCACGTCGTACCGCCTGGCCCGGGAGGCGCCCGCCGCGGAGGTCGTCGCCGCCCTCGCCGCCGGGGCACGCCCCTCCTGACCCGGGGCGCCGCCGGGCGCGGTCAGCGTTCGACCGGGACGGCGGGAATGCGGGTGAGGCAGGAGGTGTCGCCCGTCTCGCGGTGCCGGAGGAAGTGCCGCGCGATTCCGGCGGCGCAACCGGTCGGCTCGGCGTCGGGGGTGTGCCCGGCGTTCGGGACCTCGATCATCCGCGCGTCCCGGAACTGCCGCGCGGCCTCCCGGCCGTCGCCGGGAGCGGTGATGACGTCGAGGTCGCCGCCCATCACCAGCACCGGCGCGGCCGTCGCGGGCGGCGCGGTCGACTGGGTGCGCCCGCTGCGGCCGGGCCAGCGCAGGCACCAGTCCGGCTCGCTGTAGCCGTCGGTCCACCCGGCCGCGCTGAACGGCTCGAACGCCCGCGCGGGCAGCGCGTCCCGGCGCTGGACGTACTGCCGTTCCCGGACCTCGAACGGTGCCCGCATGTCGAACGCCTTCGGATAGTCGTTGCAGATCACCGAGAGCCCGGCGCCCAGGCCGTAGGAGCGGCCCGCCTGCGACAGGTCGGCCGTGCGCAGCAGGTCCTGGCGGGCGAGGGCGACCAGGCGGCCGGGACGGCCCTGGAGCGCCTCCCGCATGATCTTCGGCAGCGCGCCCCACCGGCCGGTCTCGGCCGCGCTGCTCGCCCCGTACACGACCGCCGCGAACGCGGGCTCGTCCAGGAGCACCGTGCGGGGCCACCCGCCGACCGTGACCTCGAACGGGATCGGCCGGTGGCGGAGCCGCTCGGCCAGCCGCCCCGCGTCGGCGAGGACCTTCTCCCCGTCGCAGCCACCGTCGCGCTCGCACACCAGGCGGACCGCCTCCCGCACCGCCGCCGCGTTCGGCCGCTTCCACGGGTCGGACGCCAGCGGGAACGCCCCCGACAGCACCATCGAGTCGACGCTCGCGGGGTGCCGCTGGGCGTACACCGTCATCAGGTAGGTGCCGTAGGAGAGCCCGAGCAGCTTCAGCCGGGGCGCGCCGAGCCGCGCCCGCAGATCGTCCAGGTCGTCGGCGATGGCCGCGGAGGTGTAGTGGCGGGCGCGGGAGCCGAGGGCGCGGCCGCACCGTCCGAGTTCCTCGACCAGCGGCGCCCCGCGCAGCGTGAAGACGTCGTTGCGGACGCCGCAGTCCAGCCACCCGGACACGCCCATGCCGCGCGGGTCCATGAGCAGCAGCTCGTGATCGTCGAGCAGGTCGCCGGCGGCCTTGACGAACATGTCCGCCTGGGCCACGGCGGATCCGCCGGGCCCGCCGGGATTGACGGCGATCATCCCCTGGGACGGGCGGGAGGCGTCGCGGCGCCCGATCAGCGCGTACCCGACGCGGGTCGTGCCGGCAGCCGGGTTCGCGCGGTCCAGCGGGACGGTGATCGTCCC
The DNA here is from genome assembly GCA_050942275.1 of Spirillospora sp. CA-255316. GTDB lineage: Bacteria > Actinomycetota > Actinomycetes > Streptosporangiales > Streptosporangiaceae > Spirillospora. Next base: position 364,452 of record CP192047.1, read on the forward strand.
GCACCGCGCCCCCTCGGGGCAGGGGATCGGGGGCGGGGGCGCGGGTGCGGCGGGGGTGCGTGCCTTCGTCCGCGCCGCGGCGGAGGAGGGCCCGGGGACCAGCGCGGTCACCGCGAGCGTGAGGGCGGACACCGCGGCCGCCGCCGCGGTGAGACGGGTCGTGGTTCGCATACCGACGATGCTCGCCGCGCCCGCCCCCACGCCACCATCAGGGCAACCCCCGACTCACCCTCCATCCAGGTCTACTTCGCCGGGTCGGGCTCCTTGGAACGGTCGGCGTCCTTTTCCTGGTCGGCCGGCTTTTCCTCGCCGGGGGCGTTGTCGCGGTCGCGCTCGCTGAGGTCGTCCCGATCGTTGATCTTGGACGTGTCGCGCGGCTCGGCGAACGGCTCCCCGTCCCCGTCGCCGCCCGCCTCGATCGCCCGGCCCCGGGCCAGCTCGGCGTCGAACTCGGCGCCCACCAGGATCGCCACGTTCGAGAACCACATCCACACCAGGAAGATCACGGCCGTGGCCAGCGCGCCGTAGGTCCGGTTGTAGGAGCCGAAGTTCGCCACGTACACCGCGAACCCCGCCGACGCCGCCACCCACACCAGCACCGCCAGCACGCAGCCGGGGGTGACCCAGCGCCAGCCGGGCTGCCGGACGTTGGGCCCGGCCCAGTACAGCGTCGCGATCGCCACGATCACGATCGTCAGCAGCACCGGCCACTTCAGCACGCCCCACGCGGTCACGAACGCCGAGCCCAGCCCCAGCAGCCGCCCGGTCTGCTCGGCCAGCCGCCCGGTGAAGGTGATCGCCAGGGCGCTGGAGGCCAGCACGACGATCATCGCCAGGGTCAGCAGCAGCCGCAGCGGCGCCAGCTTCCACAGCGGGCGGCCCTCCGGCATGGCGTAGACGGCGTTCAGCGCCCGGATCAACGCCGCCACGTACCGCGACGCCGACCACAGCGCCAGCAGCAGGCCGACGCCCGCCATCACCCCGGCGGTGGGCGCGGCGCCCTGCAGGCTGTCCAGAATGCCGATCATCGAGTCGCGGAACCGGCCCGGGGCCAGCTGCCGCACGTTGTCGGCCAGCGTCCGCTTCCCGGACGTGCCGAGCAGCCCGACCAGCGACACGGCCATGATCAGCGCGGGGAAGAGCGAGAGCACGCCGTAGTAGGTCAGCGCGGCGGCCCAGTCGACCAGGTTGTCGTCCATGAACCCGCGGACCGTCCGCCGCACCACGCCGAACCAGCCGCGGACCCCCAGCCGCGAGGGCTTCTCCGGCGCCTCCCCGGGCGCCTCCCCGGGTGCCTTCTCCTCGTCCGTCGTTCCGTCCGTCTTCCCGTCCCTGCGCCACCACTTCGCCACCCGCCTGCTTTACCCGGGGAGGACGGATCGATGCGTGATCGCGGCGTAACGGGGAGAAAGCGCCTTTGCGGCGGCTTGGGCATATCGGGCCTTTCCCCGGGTACCCGGCCCAAGAATCAAAGGACCAGACGGACGAACGAACGGCATGGGGGCACGGACGACCATGGCGAACTCCGCCGACAACGGAAGCGACAAGCAGCGGCAGCTCGACCCCCACCGGGTGGACCCCGAGGGAAAACTGACCACCGACCAGGGCATCGGCGTCGACGACACCGACAACTCGCTGCGGGTGGGCGAGCGCGGCCCGACGCTCATGGACGACTTCCACTTCCGCGAGAAGATCACCCACTTCGACCACGAGCGGATTCCCGAGCGGGTCGTGCACGCGCGCGGCGCCGGGGCCTACGGGCACTTCCACGTCTACGACGGGTCGCTGGCCGAGTACACGGCCGCCGAGTTCCTCACCGACCCGTCCCTGAGCACGCCGGTGTTCGTGCGGTTCTCCACCGTCGCCGGCTCGCGCGGATCGGCCGACACCGTCCGGGACGTGCGCGGCTTCGCGACCAAGTTCTACACCCGCCAGGGCAACTTCGACCTGGTCGGCAACAACATGCCGGTGTTCTTCATCCAGGACGGGATCAAGTTCCCCGACTTCGTGCACGCGGTGAAGCCCGAGCCGCACAACGAGATCCCGCAGGCGGCGTCGGCGCACGACACCCTGTGGGACTTCGTGCAGCTCCAGCCCGAGACCATGCACATGATGATGTGGCTGATGTCCGACCGGGCGCTGCCGCGCAGCTTCGCGATGATGCAGGGCTTCGGCGTGCACACCTTCCGGCTGGTCACCGCGGAGGGCCGGGCCACGTTCGTGAAGTTCCACTGGAAGCCGAAGCTGGGCACCCACTCGCTGGACTGGGACGAGACCCAGAAGATCGCGGGCAAGGACCCCGACTTCAACCGCCGCGACCTGTGGGACAACATCGAGGCCGGCCGGTACCCCGAGTACGAGCTGTGCCTCCAGCTGGTGCCCGAGGAGGACGAGCACAGGTTCGACTTCGACCTGCTCGACGCGACCAAGATCATTCCGGAGGAGGAGGTTCCGGCCCGCCCGGTCGGCCGGCTGGTCCTGGACCGCAACCCCGACAACTTCTTCGCCGAGACCGAGCAGGTCGCCTTCCACCTCGGCAACGTGGTCCCCGGCATCGACTTCACCAACGATCCGCTGCTCCAGGGCAGGCTGTTCTCCTACCTGGACACCCAGCTGATCCGGCTCGGCGGGCCGAACTTCCCGCAGCTGCCCGTCAACCGGCCGGTCGCCGAGGTCCGCAACCACCACCGCGACGGCTACCACCAGACGGACATCCACCGGGGGCGCGCCGCGTACCACAGGAACACCCTGTCGGGCGGCTGCCCGGCGCTCGCCGGGGACGGGGCCGGGCCCGCGCCCGGCGCGTTCACCCACTACCAGGAGCGGGTGGACGGCCACAAGATCCGCAAGCGCAGCGAGAGCTTCCAGGACCACTACAGCCAGGCGACGCTGTTCTGGAACAGCATGGCCGACTGGGAGAAGGAGCACATCGTCGCGGCGTTCCGGTTCGAGCTGGGCAAGGTCGAGACCATGTCCATTCGCGAGGGCGTCGTCGGGCACCTCAACCACGTGGACCACGAGCTGGCCGTCCGGGTCGCCGAGGGCATCGGGGTGGAGCCGCCCAAGGTGTCCAACACGCCCAACCACGGGCGCAGCTCGCCCGCGCTCAGCCAGGCCAACGCGCCGCGCGAGAGCGTCCGGACCCGCAAGGTCGCGGTACTGGCGGCCGAGGGGGTCGACTCCGGCGACATCGCCGCCGTCGCCGACGCCCTCATCGAGGCCGGCGCGGTCGTGGAGGTGCTGGCCCCCAAGGACGGGACGCTCCAGGCGGGCAACGGCGCCCGCGTCGAGGTCACCCGGGCCATGTCGACGGTCGCGTCCGTGCTGTACGACGCCGTGCTGGTCCCCGGCGGGGCCGAGGCCGCCCGCACGCTCAAGAGCGACGGGCTCGCGGTGCACTTCGTCGCCGAGGCGTTCAAGCACGGCAAGGCCGTCGGCGCCATCGGCGCCGGCATCGAGGTCCTGGAGCGCGCCGGGCTGCCGGGCGTCGAGTACGCCGGGGACGGCGACGGCACCCGTTCCGACCGGGGCGTGGTGACCGGCCGGGGCCCCGACGGCGACTTCGCGCCGCGGCTGATCGAGGCGATCGCGGCGCACCGCCACTGGGACCGCGACCGGGACGCCGTCCCGGCCTGACACACGTCCACCGACAACCACCCGAGGAGAGAGGACGATGACCCGACCCGACCCCCCGGACGTCGAACTGCTCTGGGACGAGTTCCACCAGGTCGTGAACATGACCTCGGACGAGATCCGGGTCTGGCTGCTCACCGACGCCGCGGGCGAGAGCGGGGCGTTCCCCGCCGACCCCGGGATGGAGCTGCCGGAGCTCGGCACCCGCGTGGTCGACCTGCTGCGCAAGCGGAAGGCCGACCTGACCGGGGACGACGCCGACGTCATGCGCAAGGTCGTGGAGTTCGTGGAGGACCAGGTCGCCGACGCGCCCCCGGACGCCGCGCAGGACGACTCCTGGCGGCGGTCGCTGATGACGGTCGGCCACGACCCGCTCAAACCCTGAACGATCCGTACCGAGAAGAGGGGGACGACATGCCCAACCCGCAGCAGCGCGAGGTCAGCCGCTCCGAGCGTACGGCGGTGAACGAGCAGCCGGCGCCCGAGGCCACCGATCCGAAGAGCACCCGGCCCAAGGGCCACGCCCACGGAACCGACAAGGGGAACAAGGGCGGCGGCAAGGGCGGCGGAGTACCGCCCGAGCAGCAGCCTCCGCACCCTTCGTGAGGGGCTGAGCAAGGCGGCGGGCCCGCGCGGAACACTCCGCGCGGGCCCGCCGCCGTTCCCGTGGCCTCAGGGTCAGGGGCCCTTGGGGATCTCGGTCTGGGGGCTGTAGCCCTCCTGCTCGCCGCCCGGCGCGTCGGGCCGGGCGTTGGGCGGGTCGGTCGGGCCGGGGGTGTGCTCGTCCGCGAAGTCCTGGTCGTCCTCCTGCGGGGCGCCGCCTTCCGCGCGGCGGTCCGCCAGCGGCTTGTCGCTGTCATCCTTGCGCTCGGTCATGTCTCCTCGTCCTCCCCTTGCGTCCCGGGCCGGTGCGGTAGGCGATACCCGTGGGACGGCGCTCAACCGGGCTCGGCGACAATCCGTCCATGAGCGAACGGTTCGTGGTGCTGACCGGAGGCCCGGGATCGGGGAAGAGCACGCTGGTCGAGCGGCTGGAGGAGGCCGGGTTCGCCCGGTCGGACGAGGCGGGCCGCGGCGTGATCCGCGATCAGGTCGCGATCGGCGGCCCGGGGCTGCCCTGGAAGGACCCGGACCTGTTCGCCGAGCTGATGCTGGCGTGGGAGCTGCGCTCGTACGGGCTGGCCGCGGCCTCCTCCGGCCCGGCGTTCTTCGACCGCGGCGTCCCGGACATCGTCGGCTACCTGCGGCTGGAGGGGCGTCCGGTCCCGGCGCACGTGGCGGAGGCGGCGCGGGCCTTCCGCTACCACCGCCGGGTGTTCGTCGCGCCGCCGTGGCCGGAGATCTACCGGCGGGACGAGGAGCGCAAGCAGTCCCCGGAGGTGGCGGAGCGGACCCACGCGTCGATGGTGGAGACGTACCGGGAGTTCGGCTACGAGCTGGTGGAACTGCCGCGCGTCCCGGTAGAGGAGCGGGCCCGGTTCGTCCTGGACGCCCTCGGGCTGGACGACCAGTCGCGTGACAGATGACGGATCCCCCGCCGCCTGCTTAGCCTCGGCCACATAACTGGCCGTGACTAGGGTTGGGGACATGCGGTTGCACGGGAGGGCCGAGGAAGCCGCCGCGATCGACCGCCTGCTGGACGGGGCCGCCGGCGGCCGCAGCGGGGCGCTGGTGCTGCGCGGCGAGGCCGGGATCGGGAAGACGGCACTGCTGGAGCGCGCCGCCGGCCGTGCCGCCGGGAACGGCATGCGGGTGCTGCGCGGGACGGGCATCGAGAACGAGACCGGGATGCCGTACGCGGGCCTGCACCTGCTGCTCGGCGGGCACCTCGGCAGGATCGGCGCGCTGCCGGGCCCGCAGGCGCGCGCCCTGCGCGAGGCGCTCGGCATGGGGGACGGCGGGCCCCGCCGCGAGGGGGACCGGTTCCTGGTCGGGCTGGCGCTGCTCACCCTGCTGGCCGACCTCGCCGACGAAGGCCCGCTGCTGTGCGTGGTCGACGACGTCCAGTGGCTCGACTCCGCCTCCGTCGAGGCGCTGCTGTTCGCGGTCCGCCGCCTGGAGGTCGAGCCGATCGCGGTGCTGCTGGCCGCGCGCGACCCCGATGTCCCCGACTCCCCGGACGAGCCGGGGTTCGCCGCGCCGGGCCTGCCCGAGCTGCGGCTGCGCGGCCTGGACCCGGCCGCCGCCGCGGACCTGCTGGCCGAGCGCGCCGCCGAGCTGCCCCGCCACGAGCGGCACGAGATCCTGGCCGAGGCCATGGGCAACCCGCTGGCGCTGCTGGAGCTGCCCGCGGCGTCGGCCGCGTCCGCGCCGGCGGACTCCCCGCCGTCCGTCCCCTCGTCCAGGTTCCAGCGGATCCAGCGGTCGTTCGCCGCGCGCATCGCCGCGCTGCCCGAGGGAACGCGCACCGCGCTGCTGGTCGCGGCGGCCGACGGCACCGGCGATCTCGCGCTGATCGTCCCGGCCGCCGGACGGCTCGGCGCGTCCGTCGCCGACCTGGACCCGGCCGAGCGCAGGGGCCTGGTGACCTCCGCCGACGGGCCGCTGGAGTTCCGGCACCCGCTGATCCGCACCGCCGTGTACACGGCCGCGCCGCTGAGCCGCAGGCTGGCCGCGCACCGCGCGCTCGCCGAGGTCCACGAGGAGCTGGGCGACGGGTGCGGGCACGCCTGGCACCTGGCCCGGTCCGCCACCGGGCCGGACGAGGCCGTCGCCGCCGTGCTGGAGCGCGCCGCCGGGTTCGACCACGGCGTGGGCGGGAACGCGGCGGTGTCGGCGATGTACGAGCGCGCCGCCGCGCTCAGCCCCGACCCCGCCGACCGGGGCCGGCGGCTGGCGGTCGCGGCCCGCGCCGCCGCCGACGGCGGCCTGGCCGAACGGGCCGTCGCGCTCGCCGAGCGGGCCGAGGCCGACACGGCCGACCCGGTCCGGCGGGCCGAGCTGGTGCTGATCCGGGCGTCGCTCGCCGAAGAGGCCGACCGCGGCCGGGAGGCGTACCGGCTGCTGAGCGGGATCGCCGGGGAGGTGGCGGACCGGGAGCCGCACCTGGCCGGTCACCTGCTCTTCAAGGCCGCCTCCGCCGCCTCGAAGGCCGGTGACCTGGACGCGCTGCGCCGGGCGGCCGAGCGGGCCGAGGAGCTGAAGCTGCCGAACGGGCACCTGCCGCGCGCCCTGGCCACGATGTACCTCGGCCAGGACCTGCCGGCCGCCGGCGCCGCGACCGAGGACGACGCCGCCGCGGCGGCGGGCACGGCCGCGCTGAACGAGCTGATCACCGACATGGCCGGCTGCCTGGGCACCCGCGAGATCGTGGAGACCGGGTGGTGGCGGCTGCTCTCCGGAGACCTCGAAGGCGCCGGCCGGGTGGCCGCCGACGTGGCGCAGCGCTGCCGCGACCAGGGTTCGGCCGGGCTGCTGTCACTGGCGCTGCCGCTGCTCGCCCGGGCCCGGCTCATGCTGGGCCGGCACGCCGAAGCCCTCGCGGCGGCGACCGAGGGCATGCGGATCGCGGGGGACATCGGGCAGCACCGGCTCCGGATCTACAACGCGACCGTGCTGGCGCTGCTGGCGGCGATCGCGGGCGAGGAGGAGCGCTGCGCGGAGCTGGCCGGGGAGGCGCTGCGCCGCGGCGTCCCGCCGGGCACGGCGCACGCCGCCGGCGCGCTCGGCATGCTCGACCTGGGCTTCGGCCGGTATGAGGCCGCGCTGTCCCGGCTGTCGGACGTGGTGGCGGGGTCCGGACGGCAGGGCGCCCTGAGCAGCCTGCCCGATCTGGTGGAGGCCGCCGTGCGGGCCGGGACGCCCGAACGCGGGCGGGACGCCGCGTCCTGGTACCGCGACTGGGCCGCGCAGGTCCGCCGCCCGTGGGCCGAGGCGATCGCGCTGCGCTGCACCGCCCTGGTCGCCGCCGACGCCGGGGAGGCGGATCGGGCGTTCGCGCGGGCCGTCGAGCTGCACCGCCGGGACGGGGCGTCCTCGCCGTTCGAGCGGGCCCGGACCGAGCTGCTGTACGGGGAGTGGCTGCGCCGCGCCCGCCGCCGCAACGACGCCCGCCCCCTCCTCCACTCCGCCCTGGACGCCTTCGAGAGGCTCGGCGCCGCGCCCTGGGCCGAGCGCGCCCGTACCGAGCTGCGCGCCGCGGGGGAGAGCGTCGCCGAGCGGGACGGCGCGGACGGGACGGCCGGGGCGCTGGCCTCCCTTACCCCGCAGGAGCTGCAGGTCGTGCGGCTGGCCGCGTCTGGGCTGAGCAACCGGGAGATCGGCGCCCAGTTGTTCCTCAGCCCCCGGACCGTCGGCTACCACCTTTACAAGGCCTATCCCAAGCTGGGCGTCGCGTCGCGCGGCGAGCTGGCCCGGCTCGACCTGGCCTCCGTCTCCGGGGCCGCCCCCGCCCCCGCCTGAGGGGCGTTGCCGTCCGCCGGGACAAAACGCGCGGGCGTGACCTCGCGGGTGTGGACGACGGCGTCCAGCCAGCCGCGGACGGTGCCCCCGGCCATGTGGTGGTCGGCGTCGTCCTCGGCCCGGTACCCGGGGCCGATCACGCGGAGCTTGGCGGGGGCGTCCAGCCAGGCCCCCGCGGTTTCCTCCCCGGGCTCAAGGTCGCGGAGGTCGGCGAGGTAGCGGGCGGAGGGTGCGGCCTCGTCGAACACCGAGTCGGCGTAGTCGCCGGACGGGTGCGGGACGGGGACGCCGCCGTGCACCGCCCCGCGCCCGAAGGTCAGGGCCATGGAGCGGTAGCCCGTGCCGAGCCGCTCGCGCAGCAGCCCGCCTGTGTTGCGTCGCGGTTCGTCTCCGGGGCCGCCCAGCGAGAGCCCGGCGGCGGAGTGCCCGATGCCGCCCCAGTAGACGATCTTCGAGCCGGTGTGCTCGCGCCACCAGAGGATGTTCTCGGCCATGCGGCGCTCCACGTACGGGAGGGCTTCCATGACCGGGCGGGAGTGGAAGCGGTGGAAGTCCACGATCGCGCGGGCGTGGTGCAGCGCCAGGTCCCGCCCCTGGGCGGCGGGCAGCCCGGCGACCAGGTCGTACGCCTTCTCGGCGTGCCGGATGAGGGGTCGCTTGTCGGGGAGGCGCCGGTAGCGTCCCACGTGCTCGTCGATGCCGGCGGCGGGGTCGGGGCGGAGCGGCCCGTGGTGCTCCTCCAGCTCGGGCAGCCGGCCGGGGGCGGCGCGCCGGACGTACTCGGCCACGGCGTCGTAGGCGGCCGCGCGCGTCGTGGACATGTCCACGCCGACGAACCGCACCGGATCGTCCGGATGCCGCTCGTTGTACGCCCGCATCCAGGCCAGGACGTCCAGCAGCTCGCGGGTCTGCCAGGGCAGCCACATCTGCCGCAGCAGGGTGCGCGGGTCGCCCTCGCCGGTCAGCACGTGGGCGTCCAGGAGCAGGCCGGTCGTCCAGTCCTCCTCCAGGGCGAGGGTGCGGAACCCCGCCTCCTCCACCAGGAACCGCAGGATGCGGTGCTGGAGGACGGACACCTCGTGCGCCCCGCGGGTCGAGGCGCCCAGTCCCACGACCGCCGCGCCGTCCGCGAGCGCCCGCAGCGGCTCCAGATCGTCCGGCGGCGCGTCCGGCACCGCCGGGCCCAGCGGGCGGGCCCGTCCGGCGATCCACCGGACGGCCGCCGCCCGCTCGTCGTCTGCCCGTTGGCCGTGTGCCCTGGTCATCGGCTCTCCTTCCGTCCTCTCGAACGCTAGGGAGGAGCCGGTGACCGGGGCATCTGTCACGTGACCGGTCAGGCGGTGGCCGCGGCGGCGGCGCGCCGCAGGGCACCGGCGGGCTGGCGGATGGTGACGTTGATCCGGTTCCAGGCGTTGATCGCGGCGATGGCCATGACCAGGGCGCCCAGCGGAGAGGTGCCGGACGGTCGCTTTTGGTTTCGGTGGCGGGTGGACGGGTCAGGTGCGCTCGTTCCAGGCGCGGAGCTGCTCGCCCAGGCGCGGGGCGTGCGCCTCGGCCTCCGCCTGGACGTCCGCGAGCGTCTGCTCGGCCAGCGCCTGCCGCCAGGCCAGCTCGGCCCGGCGCATCGCGGCGTTCACCGCGCAGGGGGAGTCGTAGACGCGTTCCGGGGCGTCCCTGCCGGGCCCGCGCCGCCGGATCTCGGTGCACCGGAACGCCTCGTCCGGCCCCTCGATCGCGGCGACCACGTCCATCAGGGTGATCTTGTCGAGCGGGCGGGCCAGCCGGAACCCGCCCCGCGCCCCCGGCGTCGAGGTCAGGATCCCGGCCCTGACCAGCGCCTGGAGCTGCTTGTTGAGGTACGGCGGCGGCAGCTCGTAGCCCGCCGCCAGCCGGGTGGTGGACATCGGGCGGTCCGAGCCCACCCAGTCGAGCAGCAGCACGACGTGCACCGCCCACTCGACGCCCTCGTTCCTCAAAGAACCTCCGAGGAAACCCCGGCCTTGAGGCCGGGGAGGAATCGGACCCCTGTGGAGCAGGGCAGGGAAAGGAGATTCGCCCCCGGGCGAATCTCCGTTGACCAGGCACTATCCTCGGCGTTTTCGCCCCTGTGTTCGAGCGTGCACGCTACGATCGGCCCCGTGCCGCGCTACCGCCTGGACCCCACGCCCGAGCAGGAGCAAGCCCTGCTCGCGCATTGCGCGCACGCCCGCTACGTGTGGAACCTCGCCGTCGAGCAGCACGGCTTCTGGTCCCGGTACCGGGGCAGAGCACCGAACTACAACGAGCAGTCCCGGCAGCTGACCGAGGCTCGTGCCGAGTTCGGGTGGTTGCGGGCCGGGTCGCAGACGGTGCAGCAGCAGGCGCTGCGTGATTTCGCGCAGGCGATGAGCAACTTCTTCGCCGGTACCCACCGCCGGCCCACCTGGCGCAAGCAGGGCGTGCATGAGGGGTTCCGGCAGGTCGGCGTCAAACCGCACCAGGTCAGGCGGTTGTCGCGCAAGTGGGGGGCGGTGCTGGTGCCCAAGTGCGGATGGGTGAGGTTCCGCCTGTCGCGGCCGGTACCGGCGGGCGTGAGGTCCTACCGGGTCACCCGTGATCGGGCCGGGCGCTGGCATGTGGCGTTCGCGCACGTCCCGCCCCCGGTCCCCGGCCCCGGTGACGGGAGCGTGGTCGGGGTGGACCGGGGCGTCGCCGTCAGCGCCGCCCTGTCGACCGGGGAGCTGCTGCGCGTTCCCGGCCTGACCCCCGGGGAGAGGCGGCGGCTGCGACTGCTGGCCCGCAGGCTGGGGCGTGCCCGGCGCGGCTCGGGCCGCCGCGCCGCTCTCAAGGCCGCGCTCGCGCGGCTCAAGGCCCGCGAGAGCGATCGCCGCAAGAACTGGGTGGAGCAGACCTCCACGATGCTGGCCCGCGGGTTCGAGGTGATCGGTGTCGAGGACCTCAACATCGCAGGCATGACCCGTTCCGCCAGAGGCACCATCGAGCGGCCGGGACGCAACGTCGCCGCCAAGGCGGGCCTGAACCGGGGCATCCTGGCCGGCGGTTGGGGGCTGCTGGTGGAGCGGCTGGAGCACAAGGCGCCCGGCCGCGTGTACAAGATCGATCCCGCGGGCACCTCGCAGCGCTGCTCGGCGTGCAGGGTCCGGGACCGGGAGGCGCGCGAGAGCCAAGCGCGCTTCCGGTGCCGGTCCTGCGGATTCGCCTGCAACGCCGATGTGAACGCGGCACGCAACATCGCCCACGAGACCAGACTCATACTCGTGGGCACGGCGGCCGGACCGGCCGTTGCTGCGCGGGGACGCCCCGGGTCGCCGGGGCGGACGAACCGCGAACCCCAACCCCTTCTCCTCTCCTGAGGCCACGGGTTGGAATCCCCCTCGTTCAGTTCACGAGGGGAGGAGGTCAACCGCACGGTGCTACACCCGCGACAGCTCGCCGACCAGCCGGGAGGCGTCCTCGGCGCCCAGCTCGATGCCGAAGGTCTCGGCGAGGACCTTGGGGACCTCGCCCGGCTCCAGCTCGCGGGTCTCGATCGCGTCGGCGCGCCCGTCGGCGTGCGTGGTCTTCAGGTGCGTGCCGTCCAGCTGGTGATGGACCTCCGGTCCGTACCGCTGAGTGAAGACGCGGCCGGTGAACGGTGAGTTCGGGTGCGTGGAGACGAAGTGGTTCCCGACCTCGTAGTCGATCCGGTACGAGGGTGCGACCACGAAGGTGTGCCGGCGCAACCAGCCCTCCGGGCCCCGCTGGTGCAGCGCCCACTCCTGCACGCCGGGCAGCCGACCCGCGGCGCCGGTGAGCCGTTCGAGCCGGTACGCCCAGCCGCCCTGCTCCGCCTCGGCGCCGTCCTCGAACGGGAGGGGCGCGAGCGGGCCGGCGCCGAAGCCTACGTCGCTGATCCACAGGCCGCCGTCCAGCTCGACGCGGACGAGCGCGTGTGTGGCGGGCAGCAGCTTGTCGATGCCCATCGAGACGCGGGCGCTGAGGGCGGTGAAGGTGAAGCCGAGCCGTTCCAGCGCCGCCGCGAACAGCTCGGTGTGCTCGAAGCAGTAGCCGCCGCGCCGGTGCCGAACGAGCTTGTCCTGGACGGCCTCCACGCCCAGCAGGACGGGGCGGCCGAGGACGATCTCCAGGTTCTCGAACGGGATGGAGGTGGCGTGCGCGCGCTGCAGGCCGCGCAGCGTCTCCAGGGTCGGGGAGCGGTCGCCGTCGTACCCGATGCGGGCCAGGTAGGCGTCGAGGTCCAGCAGCTCGCCCTGCCAGGCGAGATCGCCGGGTGGGTGCGTCATCGGGACCCGCCTCTCAATCTGGATAACTAACGTCTAGATTAGACTCCGCGTCCCGCTCCAAGGCCCCGGCGAAACCCTCCTCGAAGGCCCGGTCGCCGAGCGCGGCGCGGGCCGCCGCCGCGATCCGGTCCACGTCGGCGCGCTCCCCCGGCGGGAGCGGGGCGCCGATCGAGGCGCGCAGGCCGGTGGCCGCCCCGAGCAGCCGCGCCGCCTCGGCGGCCCGCCGCCCGCGCCCCGGCGATCCCCTCCAGCGCCAGCGCCACCGCGCGCGGATCGCCCGTCGCCCGTGCCGCGTCCAGCGCCTCCCGGTGCAACCCCAGCGCGCGGCCCGCGTCACCGCGCTGCTCGGCCACGAAACCCAGCTGGGCCAGCACGAACGCGACCCCGGACCGGCCGCCCCCGGGCGACCAGCAGGTCGGCCAGCAGCGCCCTGACCTTGGGCTCGGGCACGTGGACGGGTCGGCCGTCGTCCGTCCACACCGCCAGCGGACCGAGCACCCCGAAGCGCACACCGCCAGGCTAACCGCCCTCGGGAGGGCGGTCGCGACGGAGTCCGTAGCGGATCCGTAGGGGATCCGTGGCGGCGCCCAGCACTGTGGATCCCGTTGAAAGGAGCGCATATGTCAACGCAGCCAACGCAGGAACTCGCACCCGTCACCGTCGTCGGCCTCGGCCCCATGGGGGCGGGCATGGCCGAGACCTTCCTCGCCAAGGGACACCCGACCACGGTGTGGAACCGCACGGCGAGCAAGGCCGACCCCCTGGTCGCCAAGGGCGCGACCAAGGCGGCCACGCCCGCCGACGCCCTCGCCGCGTCCGAGGTGATCGTCATCAGCCAGATCGACTACCAGGCCATGTACGACTCGCTCGGCCCCGCCATCGGGGCGCTGGACGGGAAGGTCCTGGTCAATCTCAGCTCGGGCACCCCGGATGAGCTGCGGAAGGCGTCGGCGTGGGCGGCCGGGCACGGCGCCGTGCTGATCACCGGCGGGATCATGACGCCGCCGCCCGGGATCGGGCAGCCGGGCGCGTACGTCTTCTACAGCGGCCCCGAGTCCGTCCTGGACCGCCACAGCGACACCCTCAAGGCGATCGCCGACGTCTCCTACGTGGGCGAGGACCCCGGCCTGGCGATGCTCTACTACCAGGCGCAGCTGTTCCTGTTCTGGTCCACGCTGAGCAGCTACATGCACTCGGTCGCCCTGCTGGAGACGGCCGGGGTGAGCGCGCGCGAGTTCCTCCCGTACGCGGCCCGGACGGTGCGCGAGCTGGCCGAGGACGGCCCGATGGCGTTCCTGCACATCCTCACCGACGAGATCGAGGCCGGTCACTCTCCCGGCGACCTCAACAGCCTCACGATGCAGGCCGTGGGCGCGGGCCACGTCGTGGAGGCCAGCCGCGACGCCGGCATCGACACCGCCTACCCGGCCGCGCTCCGCGACCTGTTCGAACGCGCCGTCAAGGCAGGTCACGGCGCCGACGGCCTCGGCAGCGTCATCGAGGCCATCAGGAAGCCCTGACCTATCCCGTCCGCGGCACTGACCGATCTCACAGGGGAGAAGGGGTGAAGTGAATCTAAGCTCCGTGAGGGCAAGCGAGTGAAGAGAGTGTCGTCCCGAAGGAGCGCACATGCCCCTGTCCCCCCGCCGATCGGCGTCCGGCGCCGCGGTGTCCGCGCTGGAGGAGGCCTACGAGCTGATCCTCCGCCGCAACCCGGGCGAACCCGAGTTCCACCAGGCGGTGCGCGAGGTGCTGGACGCCCTCGCCCCCGTCCTGGACGCCCGGCCCGAACTGGCCGACGCCAAGATCGTCGAGCGGATCACCGAACCCGAACGGCAGATCATCTTCCGGGTCCCCTGGACCGACGACTCCGGCGAGATCCACGTGAACCGCGGGTTCCGCGTGGAGTTCAACGGGGTGCTGGGGCCGTACAAGGGCGGGCTGCGCTTCCACCCCTCGGTCAACCTGGGGATCATGAAGTTCCTCAGCTTCGAGCAGGTGTTCAAGAACGCGCTGACCGGGCTGTCGCTCGGCGGCGGCAAGGGCGGCAGCGACTTCGACCCGCGCGGCCGCTCGGACGCCGAGGTGATGCGGTTCTGCCAGTCGTTCATGACCGAGCTGCACCGCCACCTGGGCGAGCACACCGACGTCCCGGCCGGCGACATCGGGGTCGGCGCCCGGGAGATCGGCTACCTGTTCGGGCAGTACCGGCGGCTCACCAACCGCTGGGAGGCCGGGGTCCTCACCGGGAAGGGCCCCGGCTGGGGCGGCTCGGCGGGCCGGCCGGAGGCCACCGGCTACGGCAACGTGCTGTTCACCGCCGAGATGCTGCGGCTGATCGGGGAGGACTTCGAGGGGCGGCAGGTCGTCGTCTCCGGATCCGGCAACGTCGCGATCCACACCGTCGAGAAGGCGCAGGCGCTGGGCGCCAACGTCGTGGCCGTATCCGATTCCGGCGGCTACGTGGTCGACGAGAAGGGCATCGACCTCGCCCTCCTCCGCCAGATCAAGGAGGTGGAGCGGGGCCGGGTGTCCGACTACGCGGAGGCGCGCGGCTCCGCCGCCCGGTACGTGCCCGGCGGCAGCGTCTGGGACGTGCCCGCCGACATCGCCTTCCCGTCCGCGACGCAGAACGAGCTGGACGAGGACGCCGCCGCGACGCTGGTCCGCAACGGGGTCAAGGCCGTCTCCGAGGGCGCGAACATGCCGGCCACCCCGGAGGCCGTCCGGCTGTTCCGGGAGGCGGACGTGGCGTTCGGCCCGGGCAAGGCCGCCAACGCGGGCGGCGTCGCGACCAGCGGGCTGGAGATGCGGCAGAACGCCGGCCGCGAGTCGTGGTCGTTCGAGCAGGTCGAGGACGAGCTGGCGCGGATCATGCGGTCCGTCCACGAGGAGGTGTACCGGACCGCCGAGCGCTACGGGGCCCCGGGCGACTACGTGCTGGGCGCCAACATCGCCGGGTTCGAGCGGGTGACCGACGCCGTCCTGGCGCAGGGCCTCATCTAGCGGGGCGCAGGCCGTCGAGCAGGAGGCCCAGGAGCCGCTCCGCGCGGCCGCCCTGGGCCTGCTCGTCGGCCCACGCGATCCCGTAGATCATGGTCAGGAACTCCGGCGCCTCCACATCGGCCCTGATCTCGCCCGCCTGCTGCGCGCGGGCCAGCAGGTCCGAGCCCGCCGCGTTCATCGCCTTGCACGAGGCGTACAGCTCGGTCGACTCGTCCCGCAGTGTCGTGACGAACGCCGTGGTCAGCCCCCGGTAGGCGGTGCTGGACTCCATCAGGTCGAGCGCCCAGGCGGCGAGGGCGTCGCGGGTGCCGGGCGCCTCGCGCGCCTGGGCGGCCAGCGCGTCGAATCCGTCCCGCAGCAGCGCCTCCAGCAGCGCGTCCCGGGTGGGGAAGTGCCGGTAGAGGGTGCCGATGCCCACGCCAGCGCGCCGCGCGATGTCCTCCAGGGACGCCTCGACGCCGCTCTCGGCGAAGGCGGCGCGTGCCTCGCGCAGGAGCCGTTCGTAGTTGCGCCGTGCGTCGGCCCGCATGCCGGCCCTCCCTGTGTCGCTGGCCAAAACCGCCGGTTGCCAAACGGAGGTTGCCTCCTTATCTTAGGGGAGATTAACCGGAGTCGGCCTCCGATTATCCTTGGAGGGATCATGGACGCGATTCATGGACGGTTCGGGGTCTGGGTGGCGCCGGCCACCCTGCTGGAGGCGCCCGCCACCGTGCAGCGCGAGCAGTTCGCCCGCATCGAGCACCTCGGCTACACCTCACTGTGGAGCGGTGAACCGCCCGCCGCCTCGGCGGCCGGCGGGCGCGAGGTCTTCGCCCAGCACGGGCTGATGCTGGCCGCCACCGAACGACTCACCGTCGGCACCGGCATCGCCAACGTCTCCATGCGCGACCCGGTCGCCATGCACGGCGGCGCGGCCACCCTCGCCGAGGCCTACCCGGGGCGGTTCGTCCTCGGCCTGGGCGGGGCCCCCGGCGACCGCCCCCTGACCGCGCTCCGGGAGTACCTCGACGCGATGGACGCCGCGTCCCGGCGCATCCTCCCCGGCGTCCGCCACCCCCGCGTCCTGGCGGCGCTCGGCCCGAAGGCCCACCGGCTCGCCCGCGAACGCGCCGACGGCGTCCACCCGTTCCTCCAGCCCGTCGAGCACACGGAGGCCGCCCGCGCCGCCCTCGGCCCGGACGGCCTGCTGATCCCGCACCAGGCCGTCGTCCTGGAGACCGACCCGGACGCCGCGCGGGCCCGCCTCCGCGCCCTCTTCGGCGCCGGCTGGGCCCACGACAACCCCTACACCCGCAACTTCCGCCGGCTCGGCTACACCGACGACGACCTGCGCGGCGGCCCCAGCGACCGGCTCGTCGACGCCGTCCTGGCCTGGGGCGACGAGACCGCCGTCGCCAAACGACTACGCGCGCACCTGGACGCGGGCGCCGACCACGTACTCGTCCACCCGTTCGCGCCCGACCTCACCTCCACCGTCGACCAACTGGAACGCCTGGCCCCCGCGCTCAACACCGAAGACGGCTGAGCCATCCTGTGTGCCCATGACACGGCACCGGGACGCTCCCCCCGCCGGCGAGCTCGACGGTCGCACCGTCCCGACCCTCGGTGCCCTCAACCTCATCCGCCGCCGCCTGGAGAACCCCGCCTGAGCCTGGCGCCCGCGCGGGGACGGCGGCGAGCGCCCCGCGCCGGGTGGCGCGGGGCGCTCGGTCGGACGTCGCCCGCGCTCGCGGCGGGCGGACGAGAGGGGTGGGGTCAGCGGCCTCGCTGGAGTTGCCGGGTGGGCATCTGGCGGGCGTTGCGGCGCTGCGCGCCGTGGGCGAAGCCCGCCGTCCTGGCGTCGGTGTTCCGGCCCCTGCCCTTCTTCTTCATGGCCTTCTGGAAGGGCTTTTCTTCGTTCGCGTTCTGGTTGATGGCACGCATGAACTGACACCTCCGGGCACGTCGAAATCCGGCCGTGAAAAGGCCGCGAGAAATGGTTCGAGGAAAGGCGCGCCGGACGGGGAGCATGACTCATCGCGCCTGGGCGCACCGCCGGCAGGGCATGCGTGGGCATGGTCCGGACGGCGGACGATCAGAGGGTGACGCGATGGGTGAGCGCCCTGGGCGCCGAGTGCGGGAGCGGGCCGCGAAAGCGTCGCGGCGGCTCAACCGGTGGGGATCACAGCTCCATGCCGTAGATATTAGCCGCATGATCGGGTGGTGTGTCAACCGTTGATTTCGGGTTTTTCTATACTCGCGGGATTCAGCGGGCGTTCGGAAAGTGTCCGGCGAGGAGTCAGTCCAGGGCCTTGACGGCCGCCTCGATGCGCTCCACGTCGCCGCGCTCGGCGGGCGGCAGTGGCGCCCCGGCCCGCTCCCGCGCGGCCGCGGCGTCCGCCAGCAGCCGCTCCGCACGATCGCGGTCACCGGCCAGCGCGCAGGCGCCCGCCATCCCCTCCCAGGCGAGGGCGACCGCGCGCGGATCGCCCGTCGCGCGGGCCGCCTCCAGCCCGTCCTGGTGCAGCGCCAGCGCCCGTTCCGCGTCGCCGCGCAACTCGGCGATGAAACCGAGCTCGGCGAGGATCAGCGCCGTGCCGTGGTTCGGGGCGGCCTCGCGGTTCCAGTCCAGCCAGCGCCGCAGGTACGACTCCGCCTCGTCCAGCCGTCCCCGGCGCCGCGCCACCAGCCCCAGGCCCGTGTCGGCGTACTCCTCCGCCAGCTGGTTGCGCTGCTCGGCGGCCAGCCGCGCCGCCCGCTGATGCAGGTCCTCGGCCGCCGCGAGATCCCCCTCCAGCAGCGCGATCCGGCCCAGCGCCGCCCAGCGGAACGAGGCGTCCGTCCACAGCCCCAGCTCCTCGGCCAGGCGCAACCCGTCGCGGTGCAGCCGCCGCGCCTCCGCGTAGTCGCCCACGATCTCCGCGTGCCCGGCCAGGACGCTCGTCGCCTGCATCAGGCCCCAGCGGTCGCCCAGCTCGGTGAACGCCTCCGACGCCTCCCCGCCCAGGCTTCGCACCCCCGCCAGATCGCTGCGGGCCAGCGCCTGCTTCGCCAGCGCCAGCCGCGCCGCCGCAACGCCCCAGCGGTCGCCGGCGGCACGGAACCGGTCCAGCACCCGGCGCGTCCTGGCCGCGCTGACCGCCAGCACCCCGAAGTCGATCTCCGTGAACGCCAGGAACCACTCGGCACGCGGATCCGGCGCCTCCTCCGGCGGCAGCTCCCGCACCGGATCGCCCGCGCAGCCCGACAGGTTCTCCAGGGCCGCCCGCCAGGTCCGCACCGTACGCAGCGCGCCCGCCTCACCGGGCCCCTCCAGGACGGCGGTCAGCGCGCACATCGCCTCGCCCAACCGGCCGCGCAGCACCCAGTACCAGGCCAGCGACCCGGCCAGCCGCAGTGTCTCCTCCCCGCCGCTCCCCAGGCCGAAGTCGAAGGCGGCGTTGAGGTTGGCCGCCTCGGTGTCCAGGCGGGCGAGCCAGCGGAGCTGGTCACGGCCGTGCAGCCGCGCCCGCTCCGCCAGGTCCGCGTAGTAGCGGGCATGCCGGTGCCGGACGGCGTCGAACTCCCCGGCCACCTCCCGCATCCGCTCCGCGCAGTACGCCGCCACCGACTCCAGCAGCCGGTACCGGGGACCGTCCGGGCCCTCCGCCGCCACCACCAGCGACCGGTCGACCAGCCGGCCGAGCAGGTCGAGGACCTCGTCCCCGCGCACCCCGTCGCCCGCGCAGACCGCCTCCGCCGCCTCCAGCGCGCACCCGCCCACCTGGACCGCCAGCCGCCGCAGCACGATCCGCTCCGCCTCGGTGAGCAGCTCCCAGCTCCAGTCGATCACCGCGCGCAGCGTCCGCTGCCGGTCCGGCGCGTCCCGGCGGCCCGAGGCCAGCAGCCGGAACCGGTCGTCCAGCCGCGCCGCCAGCTCCCGCGCGCCCAGCACCCGGACCCGCGTCGCCGCCAGTTCCAGCGCCAGCGGGATCCCGTCCAGGCGACGGCAGATCGCCGCGACCGCCGCCGCGTTCCCCGCGTCCAGCGCGAAACCGGGCGCCGCCGCTGCCGCCCGCGCCACGAACAGCCGCACCGCCCCGAACTGCAGCAGCGTCTCGGGGTCCGGCTCCGCCGACGGGCCGGGCGCGTCCAGCGGCGGGACGTTCTGGAGCACCTCGCCCGCCACGCCCAGCGGCTCCTGGCTCGTCGCCAGCACCCGCAGGCCCGGCGCGTCCCGCAGCAGCCGCGCCACCACCCCCGCCAGCGGGACGACCAGATGTTCGCAGTTGTCCAGCACCAGCAGCAGCCGCTTCTGGCGCAGCGCCTCCGCCAGCCGCTCCAGCGGATCCCACGCCGTCCGCGTTCCGGCCTCCTCGCGCAGCTCCAGCGCGACCGCGACCAGATCGCAGATCCGCGTCTCCGCCGACGGCGTGTCACGCGCCAGCGCCGCCAGGTCGACGATCCGCACCCCGTCCGGCAGGTCCCCGACCGGGCCGCCCGCCGCCTCCACCGCCAGCCGCGTCTTCCCGACCCCGCCCGGGCCCGTCAGCGTCACCAGCCGCGACCCGCCCAGCAGCGCCCGCACCCGCGCGACGGCCCCGTCCCGCCCGATCAGCTCGTTCACCGGCGAGGGCAGGTTGCCGGACGGGGCCGGCGCCAGCCCCGGATCCTGCTTCAGGATCGCCTCCTGCAAGGCCACCAGCTCCGGCCCGGGATCCAGCCCCAGCTCCTCGGCCAGATGGACGCGGAGCGCCTCGTAGCTCTCCAGCGCCTCGCTCTGCCGCCCCGAGCGGTACAGGGCCCGCATGTGCGCGGCACGCAGCCGCTCCCGGAGGGGATGCCGTTCCACCAGCTCCGCGAGCTCGGACACCAGCGCCGCGTGCTCGCCCAGCTCCAGCCGCGCCTCGGCCAGGGCCTCCAGCGCCTCCAGGCGCCGCTCCTCAAGCCGCATGATCGCCGAACGGGCGAACTCCTCGTCCCCGAAGTCCGCGAACGCCGCGCCCCGCCACAGGCCCAGCGCCTCCGCCAGCAGCCCGGCCCGCTCCCGCGCGCTGCCCCGGCCCCGAGCCCGCTCGACCAGCGCCGCGAACTCCTCGGCGTCGACCGCCGCGCCTTCCAGCCGGTAGCCGTACCCTGGCGGATCCGACACCACCAGCCCGCGGCCGCCCGGCTCCGCGTCCTCCAGCACCCGCCTCAGCTGCGAGACCTTCGTCTGCAGCACCGCCGAGGGATTGGCCGGGAGCCGCTCGCCCCACAGGTCCGCGATCAACCGGTCGGCGGCCACCGGCCGCCCGGCGTGCGCCAGCAGGTGCGCCAGCAACGCGCGCACCTTGGCCTCGGGAACGCGAACCGGCTCCTCGTCGCCTGCCCAGACCGCAACCGCCCCGAGCACCCCAAACCGCACATGCCCACTGTATGGGAGGGATGCCCCCGAAACCCGTACAGGGGCCCCGCACCCGCCCGCGGTAGCTCCGTACACCGTCCAGCGGCTGGCGCCCCTGGTGCGGGATGGCGGGGCGTTCGTGTTAACGACCGTGGCGAACGACCGGATCTTTCCGGGCCCGAGCCGCCGGTGCCGGAGCATGTGCGCCGTCACCCGATCGTGCGGCTGGAACGGGTGGCAGGTCAGTCGGGTGAGACGGTGGCCGCCTCGACCTCGGCGCGGAACGCCTCGTACTCCTTGAGGACCTTCTTGCGGGTACGGGTCGGCAGCCGGTCGATGTAGAGGCGGCCTTCCAGGTGGTCGGTCTCGTGCTGGAGGCACCGCGCCAGCAGGCCGGTGCCCTCGACCGTGACGGGGTCGCCCTTGACGTCGAAGCCGCGGCAGGTCGCGCGGTCGGGGCGGGCCAGTTTCGCCTGGGCGCCGGGGACCGACAGGCAGCCCTCCTCGCCGTCGTCCAGGCGGCGCTCGTCGGCGCCGGGGAGTTCCAGGGTGGGGTTGACGACCACGCCCTTGCGCATCACGTCGTCCTCGTCCTGGCACTCGTAGACGAACACGCGCAGGTCGACGCCGATCTGGTTGGCGGCCAGGCCCACGCCCTCGGCCGCGTACATGCTGGCGAACATGTCGTCGACCAGCGCGGCCAGCTCGTCGTCGAACCGTTCGACCGGGCGGCACGGCCGGTGCAGGACGGGCGTCCCCACCAGCGTGATCGGTCGTACCTGTCCGGTCATGCACTCCTCCTCGGCGTCACCCAGCATGCTATGCCGGATCAGAGCAGGCGACATTAAGACTCAATAGCGAGACAGAACGTCTCTTCGCCGGACAGTGTTGTCAACGGATTGGGAGCGGTGGGAGCTACCAGGGGTGGGCGGTTGTAGCGCTCACAGATGTGCTTGCCCGGCCGCGGAACTTATGTGGACAGTGATAATCCACGCGGCCAAACAGCTTTCGCCGTTGACTATTTCTGTGACGGCCGTCGCGTGACTGTGTAAGAAGTGGGGGTTCAGGACGCGTTCGGGGGACCTGGGGAAGGGAGGTCCAACGTGAGCGAAGGAGCAGCACAGGCCGCGACGCGGCTGCGGCTCGCCGAAGTGCCCGCCGGGCTGGCGCAACCGCTGCGGGACCATCTCGGCGCGGCCGCGGCCGAGATGGTCAGCGAGATCCAGGGCCTGGTGCCCGAGTACGCGCGCCCGCCCGACAGCAAGTACGGGCGCCGGATGAAGTGGACCGTCGAGCAGACCGTCGGCCAGTTCGTCGACGCCATGGGCCGGGACGACCCCGACTGGGACGCCCTGACCGAGATCTACGTCGGCATCGGCGCCTACGAGGCGCGCAGTGGCCGCAGCCTGGACGGGCTCCAGACCGCGATCAGGGTGAGCGGCCAGGTCGCCTGCCGCCGGTTCATCAAGGACGCCCGCCGGCTCGGCTGGTCGCTGACCACGCTCGGGGAGATCATCGAGTCGCTGTTCGTCTTCCTGGAGAAGCTGGCCGGGGCCGCCGCGCAAGGCTACGCCGACGCCCAGCGGCGGCTGGCCACCGAGCGGGAGCGGCACCGCTGGCGGCTGCGCGACCTGCTCGTCGTCGAGCCGCCCGCCAGTGTGGAGGCGGTGCGCGAGCTGGCCCGCTCGGCCGGCTGGGAACCGCCCCGCACCATCGCGCTGGTGGCACTCGGCCCCGCCATGGAGGACCGGGCGCCGGTCACGCCGCCGTCCGTGCTGGCCGACTGGCACGGTCCCGCGCCGTACCTGATCGTCCCGGATCCGGACGGGCCCGCGCAGGAGCGGATGATCGCCGGGCTGGTCCGGGGACGGCCCGCCGCCGTCGGCCCGACCGTGCCGCTGAACAAGGGCGCGGTGTCGCTGCGCTGGGCCCGGCGCACGCTGGACCTGGTCGTCCGCGGCGTCATCCCGGAGAAGGCGCCGGTCCGGTGGCTGGACCATGTGGCCACGCTGGTCGCGTCCATGAGCGAAGAGCTGATCGACCTCGCGCTGAACGTGCGGCTCGGCCCGCTGAAGGAGCTGCCGCGGCACCGCAGGGAGCCGCTGGTGCGCACGCTGCTGGCCTACATGGAGAGCCGCGACAACGCGGTCGCGGCGGCCGAGCGGCTGGTCGTCCACGAGCAGACGGTGCGGTACCGCATCCGGCGGCTGGAGCAGCTGCTCGGCGACACCCTGTACGACCCGGACCGCCGGATCGAGATGCTGCTCCTGCTGCACGCCTGGGTCCACTTCCCGGACGTGCCGAAGGACTTCCGGCCGCCGCCCGCGGACGAGGCCGCGGCCGAGCCGACGAACACCGGGTGGCCGTCAGGCGCCGGGTAGCCGGCGGGCGTCGGGAGGCGAGGCCGCCGCCGGGCGGGTCAGCGGTTCCGCGCGTGCTCGCTGAAGAACCGCCAGATCAGTGGGCTCGCCTGGAGATCGGGGTCCACCTGGCCGCTGGGCCACTCGTGCCCGCCGCCGGTGATCGTGCAGGACTCGACCTCGTGGCCGGTGCGGCCCCGGCCGGTGGTCCGGCACGTGGTCTTCTCCGTGCCGAGGGTGATCCGGTCGAACGGCAGCAGCCGCCCGGCCGTCCGCCAGAAGTCCATCACGGCGGTGAACGCCGGGAACGGCTCCTGGTTGTTCCAGTCCTGGTTGCCGCCGCCGAGGAACGGGACGGAGAAGTCCGCGGTGCCGTGGAAGGCGATCACCGACACCGGGCGGCGGGGCTCGCACTCCACGGCCAGCGACCCCGACACCACCCCGACCGCCGCCACCCGCGACGACCGTTCGCAGGCGTACCGGTAGGCCATGCCGCCGCCGTTGGAGAACCCGGTCAGGTAGATCCGGCGCGGGTCGGCCAGGCCCTCCCGCACCAGCGCCGTGATCAGCCGGTCGAGGAAGCCGACGTCGTCGATGCCGGCCATCCGCGCGAACCAGCAGCAGCCGCCGGCGTTCCACGTCCGCAGGAAGCCGTCGGGGTAGGCGACGAGGAAGCCGTTGCCGTCGGCGACCGCGTCCAGCCCGGACTGCCGGCGGATGTAGTGCATGTCGTCCAGGCCGCCGTGCAGCGCGAGGACGAGCGGCCGGGGGCCGCGCGCCCGTCCCGGCGGCACGTGCAGGAGGTACGCGCGCTCCCAGCCGCCGTCCATCGTCAGGGTGCGCTCGTGCGTGCCGGGACCCGGCGCGGGCGGGGCGTCGGCCGCCGCCGCGGCGGTGACGGGCGACAGCCAGCACGCGGCCAGGGCGATCGTGAGTATGACGCGGCTCACCGTCCTCATGGCCCGTGATCATCCGCCTGGGTCGCCGGTCGCACTACTCGCCCGGCCAACGTTCGGCCGGCGGAATTCGCGCGTCCCCTACAAGGACGCCGTCAGGCAGAGCCGCCGGGCGCCCGGACGGACTGCCAGATCCGCTCGGGCAGGATCCGGGCCGCGACCTCGAGATCGACGCCCGGATCCCCGGCGAGCCAGCGGCGGGAGGTCTCCGCCACCGGCCCGATGACCAGCATCTCGGGGAGCGGGTCGGGAAGGTCCAGGACCGTGCCCGCTTCGACGTGCGGGCGCAGCCAGCCGGCGATCCGCGCCATCCCGGGGTTCTTCGCCGCGGCGATCCGGTCCGCGTTGGGCGGCAGGAAGTCGGCGTAGGAGGAGGCGTGGATGAAGTGCGCCGCCGGGCGGGCCTCCTCGGTGAAGCCCAGGTAGGCCTCGACGAGCGCGCGCACCCCGGACCGGGCCGTGCGGGAGCGTTCGAGCGCGGCGGCGACCGAGTCGAGCAGATCGGCCATGCAGCGGGCATAGAGCGCGGCGCGCAGGCCGTCGAAGCTGCCGAAGTGGTGGTAGAGGCTGCCGCTGCTGACGCCGGTCTCGGCGATCACCGCGCTCATCGTCAGGCCGCCCGGCCCCTTCGCCGCGTACAGGGCGAGCGCCGCGTCCAGGACCTTCGCGACGGTCGCCTCACCCCGTTCCTGCTTGGGTGACATGGGCGTTCAGGAGACCTCGCAGGTGCGGGCGGCTCGGTCCCAGAGGCGCTGGGCGAGTTGGCGGTCGGCGGCGACGGGGGCCGGCGGCTGCTCCTTGTGCAGGTGGAAGTAGCGTCCGGTGCCGCCGTCGGTGGCCAGCGCGAGCGCGACGACGGGACGTGCCCCCGTGGCGGGCTTCTTCCACAGCAGCTTCGCCGCCTTCAGGAGCACGCCCAGGGGACCGGTGCGGTCGCCGAGCCCGGTCCGGTACACCCCCGGGTGCACGGCGTCGATGGTCACCTCCGAATCCTTCCAGCGTTCGGCGAACAGCGGCACCATCATCAGGTTGCACAGCTTGGTGTCGGCGTAGGTCCGCATGGAGTGGAAGTCCAGGCCCTCGGGGGTGCGGTCGGGGTCGGCCACGCCCCGGACGTAGAGCCCGGCGCTGACCTGGACGACCCGCGCCTTCGACGCGAGCAGCAGCGGTTCCAGTTCGAGGTTGAGCAGGAACGGGGCGAGGTGGTTGGTGACGTACGCCTGCTCCAGGCCGTCCTCGTTGAGGACGCGCTCGTACGGCCATATCGCGGCGTTGTGCACGAGGACGTCGATGCGCGGGCACGCGGCGGTCAGCGCGGCGGCGGTCTCGCGGATCGCCCGTATCGACGACAGGTCGCCCACGACCAGGCGGGCCGTTCCTCCGCTCGCCCCGGCCGACGCGTCGAGTTCGGCGCGCGCGGTCTCGCCGCGTGCCCGGTCGCGGGCGACCAGCACCACCTCGTGCCCCGCGCGGACCAGTTGCTCCGCGACCGCGTAGCCGATCCCGCGGTTGGCTCCCGTCACCACGGCCGTCGGCCGCTCTCCCGTGCCCATGCCGGGGAGTGTAGGGAGGAAACGCCGCAAAAACCAGAGAGTCTCTCTAGTTTCTCTTTTCGTACTCCTTTATGCGGAACCCGGTACGAATAGGCTCTCCCCAGGCTGAGAGGACAGGCATGCGACGAGGGCGTACCGGCCCGGCCAAGGCGATCGGGCTCCTCATGCTCCACGGCATGCTCGCCCACCACGGAGGCGGCGGCAGCTACGACGCCGGCAGGCCGCTCTACCTCCGGGGCAGGGTCATCCAGGCGCGGTACGGCTTCCCCCACGCGCAACTGCGGATCGAGGTCCCCGCCGGCCTCACCGTCCCCCGGAGCCTTCCGGGGGTCGACGGGCTCCGCGGCCATGACGACTGGGCGGGGCCGCCCGTACCGGAAGGAGCCGGGCAGGCCCGCGACCTGCTCCTGCCGCCCGACCTCACCGGCACGCTCGGCGGCATGCGCGGCCGTCCACAGGTTGGGGACGAAGTCGCGGCCGTCGTCTACCGCCGCTGCGACACCGAGGGCGACGAGTACTCGGGCGAGCTGCGCGTGCAGATGCTCTACGCGGCCGGCGGCGCCCACCCGTACCGCGGCACCCTCACCCGTATCGTCGACCGCTGCCTCCAGGCCGCCCGGCCCCGCTCGGCCGCCTCGCCCGCCTCGCCCGGCCCGGCCGCCACGGGCTCCGCCGCGCCGGTGGCCACGGGCTCGGACGACCCGCCCTACCTCCTCCTGGGCGGAGGCGCCGCGCTCGCCGCCGGATTCGTCGCGGCGCTCATCCGCCTCCGCACCCGCCGCGACCCGACGCGCCGCGAACCTTGAACGGCGTCCTGTCCTGGCTGGAGGCGACCGGCCCCGCCACCTTCGTCCGGGAAGGCCGGTGGGCCTACCCCCTCACCGAGTCGGCCCACCTCATCGGGCTCGCCCTCATGTTCGGCGCCATCGCCGTCTTCGACCTGCGCCTGCTGGGCTTCTCCCGCCGCCTCCCCGTCAGCGGCCTGGCCGCGCAGGCCCTCCCCTGGGCGCGCCGGGGGTTCGCGCTGGTCGCGCTCAGCGGCGCGCTGCTCTTCTCGGCCAACGCCACGCAGGTCGCCGACAACACCGCCTTCCAAGTGAAGATCCTGCTCATCGGGGCCGCGGGCCTGAACATCTTCGTCTTCCACACGGGGGTGTTCCGCGGCGTCCAGGACTGGGACACCGCCGACCGCGCGCCCGCCGCCGCCCGCGCCGCCGGCGCCATCTCCCTCGCCGTCTGGCCCGCCGTCATCGTCTGCGGCCGCCTCATCGCCTACGCCGCCTGAAAGGCCGCGAGAAACCGACCGATTTCGTGCACGTACGGAAATGGTCCTTTGACTCCCCCTATGATCGGCCACTTGATCAACACCACGAGGGGGAGTGCGTTGAGAAGATCACGGATTCACGGGTCCGCCGCTCTCGTCACGGTCCTCGCGCTCGCGGGGTGCAGCGCGCAGGCGGGCCAGGTCGACACCGCCCGGGTGGCCGGGAAGGAAGCCAAGGCGAGCGCGGTCGCGCTCCAGCTCCAGAAGACCATGAACGCGCTGCGCTTCCAGGACGTCCTGGACACCGCGCCGCCCGACTCGGCCCAGGCCAAGTCGCTGACGAGCACCGTCGACAAGGAGGCCCGCAACACCCTCCGGCAGCGCCGCAGCCTCCTCGCCGCCGCGCCCGCCGCCCAGCCGATCTCCCAGCAGCCCCAGATCGACGCCACCGTCATCGAACTCGACAAGCGCGGACGGCCCGTCTCGTCCGGCACCGTCCTCATGAGCCCGCAGTACAAGAACGGCGTCGTCGTCCCCGTCGACCGCAACCTGTCCACCACCGACGTGCGGTGGCGGCAGTGGGACGACGCGGGCTGGTACGCGAACAAGGGCCAGGGAACGATCGACGTCGTCCCCGGACGCGAGGGCGCGAGCCTGGACTTCATGAGCCCCTACCCCGCCTCCGTCCTGAAGCTCATGGTCAACTTCGGCGTGCTCCGGCTGGTCGACCAGGGCAAGATCAAGCTGGACGGCACCTACGACTACCGGCCCACCGAGACCAGCTCCCTGTGCGGCGGGCCCACCAGCAAGACCGTCGGCCAGTACATCGACGAGTCCATCACCTGGTCGTCCAACGCCGCGTCCTGCGCCCTGGTCAAGCTCCTGCACGACAACGGCGCCGTCGACGGGCTCAACCAGACCTTCCAGGACCTCGGGCTCCAGACGCTCCAGCTCAAGAACACCAACCCGGCCTCCGGAGGCCGCTGGGGCAACCCCGTCACGATGAGCTCCCTGGACACCGCCAAGCTCCTCACCCTCGTCAACGGCGCGCCCGGCACCGTCTGGACCGGCCCCGGCGGCAAGCCCGTGACCAGCGCCGTCCTGAGCGCCTCCTCGCGCAAGTTCTTCCAGGACAAGCTGAAGTCGCAGGGCTGGAACGACATGCTCTCCACCCCCAACTGGTGCGGCGGCACGTACCCGGCCCCCGGCATCCCGCACGCCGTCCCGTCCCGCTGGGTCGGCGCCGACGGCACGGTGAACGTCAACGGCTCGAAGTTCGGCCGGGACGTGCGGCCGTGCAACAAGCAGGCGGAGGTGTCGTTCGCCCACAAGACCGGCTGGGTGAACAACAGCGGCGCCGACGCGGGCATCGTGAAGGCGCTGCCGGGCAAGGGCGGGCGCAGCTACATCGTCGTGGTGTTCTCCAACCTCGGCACGCAGTACGTCGACGCCGGCCGCCCGGACACCCCGGAGGGCATCTACCCCTACGCCTTCACCGAGAAGTTCGCCAAGCTCGGCAGGATCATCGACACCTACGAGAAGAAGCGCGCCGCACGCGGCTAGTCCGTCAGGACGTCAACGGGCCGGTGGATACACCGTCCAGGCGCCCCCTTGGAGCACGTCGAGCCCGCCGTACCCGCTCACCGCACGCGGTGCGGCGCGCCCGGCGCGGCCCACCGGCCTGGCCGCGCGCGCGGCCAGGCCGGAAGGGCCGCATCCGGCCGGTCAGCCGGTGACGGGGCCGAAGGCCTTGCGGGTGTCGATCACCTCGCCGAACAGCTCCCAGCGCTCGCCCTTGAAACGCATCATCTGCATCGACTCGATCGGGAAACCGTCGTCCTTGCCGGTCTGCAGCCGCACCCCCGGCAGCAGCATCGGCACCTCCACGTTGTTCAGGTTGCGCATCGAGTCCCGCAGGCCCTCACGGGTCGGGCACTTGGCGGCCTCCATCGTCTTGTGGAAACTGCTCGCCGACGCCCAGCCGAACGCGTGGTACGGCACCGACGGGTCCGCGCCCGGCGCGTACCGCTTCATCTTCTCCGTGTAGAGCTTCATCTCCGCGTCGTCCTTCCACTGCGGATCGCTCGGATCCTTGTAGTAGTTGGCGGACACGATGTTCTGCACGTTCGGGAAGCCGACCGGCCGCAGCACGGTGATCGACGAGGCGACGTTGTTGATGATGTGCAGCGGGTTCCAGCCGGTCAGCTTGGCGTCGGCCGCCAGCGCCTGCGACCCGAACTTCGGCGTGGTGATGTTCAGGAGGACATCGGCCTTGGAACCGGCGAGGTTGCGCATCTGCGCCTCGACGCTCGGGTCGGACACCTCGTAGCTCTGCTCCTGCGCGACCGTGATCTTGGATCCGGCGATCGCCTTCTTGAACCCGCCGAGCAGGTCCTTGCCGAAGTCGTCGTTCTGGTAGAGCACCGCCACCTTCGCCTCGGGACGCTCGGTCTTGAGGAACTGCGCGTACACCCGCGCCTCGGACACGTAGTTCGGCTGCCACCCGATCGTCCACGGATGGGCGGTGTCGCTGCCCCACTTCGACGCGCCCGTCGCCACGAACACCTGCGGCACCTTGCGCTGCCCGGCGTAGTCCCACGTCGCCGTCGTCGACGGCGTGCCCAGCGTCTGGAACAGCGCGAACACCTGCTCCTGCTCGACCAGCCGGCGCGCCTCCTCCACCGCCTTCGGCGGCTGGTAGCCGTCGTCGCGGACGACGAACTCCACCTTGCGCCCGCCGATGCCGTTCTTCTCGGCGTTCACATAGTCGAAGTAGGCCTTGATGCCCTTGGGGATGTCGCCGTACGCCGACGCCGGGCCCGACAGCGGGTAGATCCCGCCGAGCTTGAGCGTCTTGTCGGTGATGCCGGTGGTCTGCTGGCCCTTGCACGCCCCGGAGGCGGTGGTGGAACCGTCGTCCTCCCCCCGGCCGCCGCACGAGGCCGCCGCCGTCGCCGCGAGCAGCACGGCCGCCGTCGCCGCCGTACCGCGCACCGCCGTGCCGCGCACCGCCGTGCCGCGCACCGTCCTGCCGCGCACCGTCCTGCCGCGCACCGTCCTGCCGCGCACCGTCCTGCCGCCGAACCCTGAAGACCGCATGCCCTTACCCCTTCCGAAGGGTCTTGTTGAACGAGTGCACGGCGCGTCCCGCCAGCCCGGCCAGCCCGGTCGGGGCCACGTACATCACCGCGATGATGAGCAGGCCGAAGATCACCCCGGGCGCCGCCTTGTTGACGTCCTGCGACAGGCTCGGCACGAACATCACGAACAGCCCGCCGAGCAGCGGCCCCCACAGCGAGCCCAGACCGCCGACCACGATGCCCGCCAGCAGGGTGATCGACAGGTTGACCGTGAACGAGTCCGGCGACACGAACCCGATCACCCACGTGTAGAGGCAGCCCGCCGCCCCGGCGAACATCGCGCTCCACGCGAACGCCATCCGCTTGTAGAACGCCGGCCGCACGCCCATGACCTCGGCGGCCGCCTCGTTGTCCCGCACCGAGTGCAGCGCCCGGCCCACCCGCGAGCGCAGCAGGCTGGAGGTGACCGCGAACGCGGCCAGCGCCACCGCCAGCGTCAGGAAGTACAGCCACTGGTCCTCGGCCAGGCCCGTCCACGCGGGCGGCTGCGGCTTGCCCAGGGTCAGGCCCATCGACCCGCCCGTCACCGACTCGAACCGCTTGAGCAGCGGCACCAGGAAGATCGCGATGGCCAGCGTCACCAGCGCCAGGTACAGCCCGCGCAGCCGCGTCGCCGGCACCCCCAGCCCCAGCCCGATCACGAACGCGGCCACCGCCGCCAGCGGCAGCGTCAGCGGGTACGGCAACTCCCAGTGGAACATCATGATCGCCGTGCCGTACGCGCCGACCGCGAAGAACGCCCCGTGCCCCAGCGAGATCTGCCCGCCATGGCCGACCAGCAGGTTCAGCCCGAGCAGCGCCACCGCGTACACCAGCACCATCGTGAACTGGAACACCCGGAACGGCACCAGCTGGAACGGCGCGTAGCACGCCCCCAGCAGCAGCGCCCCGACCAGGATCCACTGCCACCGCGCCAGCGCCGCCTGAACCAGGCCGCCCCGCCCCGGGGCCGCCGTCCCGGCACTCGCATCGGCCTTCGCCGCCTCGTCCGGTGCCGCGCCGTCCGGCGTGGACTTCCGCACCGCGGGGTCCTCCCTCTTCACGGTGCCCATCTCCGCCTTCTCGCTCATGCCGTGCTCCCCGCTCGCCTCATGCGCGCTCCACCGCCGCCCTGCCGAACAGGCCCTGGGGACGCAGCAGCAGGACGCCGAGGATGACGGCCAGCGGAACGCCGATCTTGAGGTCGGAGCCGATGAAGCCGACATAGGCGCCCGCGAGCGTCTCCGCCACACCGACGATCAGACCGCCGACCACCGCGCCCATCGGGCTGTCGAACCCGCCAAGGGTCGCCGCCGCGAACGCGTAGATCAGGACGCCGCCCATCATGTTGGGCTCCAGGAACAGCAGCGGCGCCACCAGCACGCCCGACACCGCCCCCACCGTCGCCGCCAGGCCCCAGCCCAGCGCCAGCGTCCAGCCGACCCGGATGCCCACCAGCCGCGCCGACTCGGGGTTCGCCGCCACCGCCCGCATCCCCAGCCCGATCTTGGTGTGCCGGAACAGCAGGTAGAGCAGCCCCATCACCCCGGAGACCACCGCCATGACCCCGAGCGTCGAATACGCCACGCTGACCCCGCCCGCCTCGAACACGCCGCGCGGGAACGGGTTCGGAAAATCCTTGATCAGGAACGACCAGATCCAGCCGGCCGCCGCGTTCACGAAGATGAACAGGCCCACGGTCACGATCACCACGGTCAGCTCGGGCGCGCCCTCCACCGGCCGGATGACCACCCGCTCGATCAGCATCCCGCCGGCGAACGACACCGCCAGCGTCAGCACCAGCGCCAGCCAGAACGGCACCCCGGCGTCCACGAACTGCCAGGCGATGTAGGTCGCGAACATGGCCAGCTCGCCCTGCGCGAAATTGACGATCCCGGTGAACTGGTAGATCAGCACCAGGGCCAGCGCCAGGCTCGCGTAGATGGAGCCCGCGCCCAGACCCTCGATGACCTGCTGCAGGAACTCGACCATGCCTAGATCCGGTAACCGAGGTAGGACTGGGCGACCTGCTCGTCCGCCCGGATGTCGGCGGCCGAACCCGACAGCACGATCCGGCCGGTCTCCAGCACGTGCGCCTGCCCGGCGATGTCCAGCGCCAGATGGGCGTTCTGCTCCACGACGACCACGGTGGTCCGCTCCTCCTGGTTGATCGAATGCACGATGCCGAACAGCTCCCGGGTGACCAGCGGGGCCAGCCCCAGCGACGGCTCGTCCAGCAGCAGCAACCGCGGCCGCAGCATCAGCGCCCGCCCGATCGCGAGCATCTGCTGCTCACCGCCGGACAGGCTGCCCGCCGCCTGCCCGAGCCGCTCCTTCAGCACGGGGAAGTAGCCGTACACGCGGTCGAGGTCGGCCTGCACCGCCGCCCGGTCGCGCCGCGAGTAGGCGCCCAGCCGCAGGTTCTCCTCGACGGTCAGCGGCATGAACGTGCCGCGGCCCTCGGGCACGTGCGCCACCCCGAGCCGCGCCACGGCGTCGGGTGAGCGCCCGGACAGGGACGCGCCGTCCAACCGCACGGTGCCGCGCCCGCGGACCATCCCGCACAGCGCCCGCAGCAGCGTGGTCTTCCCCGCGCCGTTGGGGCCGAGGATCGCGCAGATCTCGCCGCGCCCGACCGACAGCCCGACCCCGTGCAGCACCCGCACGTCCCCGTACCCGGCGTGCAGATCCTCGACCACCAGAAACCCGTCACCCGAGCCCTGCTCGCCCGCGTCCGTCGCGGTCCCTTCCGCGGCCCCCTTCATGTGTCCTCCTTGTGGGGGGACGACCCCCCACACCCCCCGGCAAAAGCCGCAGCCATGCCCTCGCTCCGCTCGGTCATGCGGTTCATCTCGTGGGGGGACGACCCCCCACACCCCCCGGCAAAACCCGCAGCCATGCCCTCGCTCCGCTCGGTCATGCGGTTCGTCCCGTGGGGGGACGACCCCCCACACCCCCCGGCAAAAGCCGCAGCCATGCCCTCGCTCCGCTCGGTCATGCTGCGGTCCCCAGGTACGCCTCGATGACGGCGGGGTCGCGTTGGACGTGGTCGGGCGGGCCTTCGGCGATCTTGCGGCCGAAGTCGAGGCAGACGACGCGGTCGCAGACGCCCATCACGAAGCCCATGTGGTGCTCCACGACGATCACGGTGACCTCCAGGTCGTCGCGGATGCCGCGCAGGGCGCCGGAGAACTCCTCGACCTCGCCGTGGCTGAGCCCGTTCACGGGCTCGTCCAGCAGCAGGAGCTTGGGACGGGCCGCCAGGGCGCGGGCCAGCTCGACCCGTTTGAGGGTGCCGAACGGCAGTCCCGCCGCCGGATGGTCGGCGACGGAGGTGAGCTCCAGCCGTTCCAGGACCTCGTCGGCCTCGGCGCGCAGCCGGGCCTCCTCCCGGCGGACGCCCGGCAGCCGCAGACTCGCGGTGAAGAACCCGGTGCGGCCGTGGTGGTGCGCGCCGACCATGATGTTGTCGCGCACCGACATGCGCGGGAACAGGCCCAGGTTCTGGAACGTGCGGGCGATGCCGAGGGCGGCGATGGCGTGCGGCGGTACGGTCAGCAGGTCGCGGCCCTCGTAGCCGACCCGTCCGGCGTTCGCCGCGTACCGGCGGGTCAGGCAGTTGAACAGGGTGGTCTTGCCGGCGCCGTTGGGGCCGATCAATCCCACCATCTCGCCGCGTTCCACGGTGAAACCGACGCCGTCCAGCGCCGTGATGCCTCCGAAACGGACGGTGAGCTCGTGAACCTCCAGCATCCGGCCTCCTGGTGCGCGGGGTGGGGCGGTGGTCGGTCGTAGCCGTGGAACGGTGTTCTGGAGTAGGGCGTCAGCGTAGGATCCGCCGATCAGGCCGCACATTGGGCACGGCCACCCAAGATGCGACCTGGGAGTTGTCCGTAGAGCACAGGGCCGGTCTCGGACGTGTCACGGGGCGTTGACGCTGCCGTCACCGGCATGGATTATCCGGACATGTCCGGTGGATTCAGCACGGGAACCGTCACCAGTGCGGACATGGTCCGTTCCGAACGCTCACGTATCCTTGCCGAGCTCCTCGACCGGGTGGACGAACTGGCGGACCGTGCGGTCGCCGCGATGCTGGAGGAGATCCCCGCCTACGACGCCCAGGACGCGGCCTTCCACGCCGACGTGCGGGAGCAGGTCGCCCGCCACTACCGCACCAAGCTGGCCGTGCTGCTGGAGGAGCGCACGGTCACCCTCGACGACATCGCGTTCACCAGGCGCGCGTCGATGCGCCGGGCGCAGGCCGGGTTCGCGCTGGCGGACTACATCAACGCGTTCCGGGTGGGCCAGCAGGTCTTCTGGGAGGCGATCATCGCGCACGCGGGCGGCACGTACGCGGGGCACGAGGCCGCGCTGTCGCTGGCGTCGGCGGTGATGCGGTACATCGATTTCGCCTCCACGCACGCGGCGAACACGTACGTGGAGTTCCAGCAGTACGCCGCGGCCGAGGCCGTCCGGGAGAGCCGGGACCTGGTGGAGATCCTGCTGGCGGGGGAGCTTCCGACGCGGGGCCCGCAGCTGGCCGCCGCGCACGCGCACGGCCTGGGGCCCGACGCGCGTACCCCGCTGGTGGTGGTGACCGCGGTCATGGTCGGGCAGGACACCGCCGCGGCGCCGCGGCCGGGCGCGGAGGCGGAGTGGAAGAGCGCGGGGCCGGCGGCGGCGCCCGCCGGCACGGGCCCGGGCGGCGGGACGGACGCGCGGCACGCGGCGTGCGCCGCGATCGCCCGGACCGGAGTGAACGGTCGGCGGACCCTGTCGGTGGTCCGGCAGTCGGAGATCGTGGCGGTGGCGGCGCTGGGTCCGGGCGGCGATCCGGAGCGGCTGTGCGACCGGCTCCAGGAGGTGCAGGAGGCGCTGCTGGCGGAGGGGATCGTGCTGGCGATGGGGATCAGCACGGTCGTGTCGGGGATGGCGCAGGTGCCGCGCGCCTACCAGGAGGCGCGGGCGGTGCTGGAGTTCCTGCCGGAGGACGGCGGGGTGGCGGCGCTGCCGCGGATCAGCCCGTTCGAGTACATGGCGCTGCGGGCCGACGACACCGCCCGCCATCTGGTCGATCCGCGGATCACGGGGCTGCTGGCCGAGGACCGGGAGCGCGGCGGGGTGCTGACCGCGACGATCCGTGCGTTCGCGTCCGCCGACCTCAATCTGCGGGCGGCGGCGGAGCGGCTGCAGATCCATCACAACACCGCGCAGTACCGGTTGCGGCGCATCCAGGAGAGGACCGGGAAGAACCTGCGCCACATCACCGATCTTGTGGATCTGCTGGTCGCGATCGCGCTCCAGGACGCATTGCCGCCGGGTACCAATCCCGGGCGTAAAAGACTGGTCTCCGCGACCAATGAGGGTGATGGGACGGCCGACGTAACGTCGCCTCATGACCGAGCGAAGCGAGGGCATGACGGCGGTTGCTAGCCGGGGGCGTGGGGGGTCGTCGCCCCGCGGTGACCGCGCCGTTCTTGCCGGGGGGTGTGGGGGGTCGTCCCCCTGCGGTGACCGCGCCGTTCTTGTCGGGGGGTGTGGGGGGTCGTCCCCCCACGATGATGGGGCATGAACCTGGCCGACCGGTTGCGGGCCGCGGCCGAGAGGCTGGGCGGGAGGACGGTCCTCACGCTGGACCGGGAGGGTCTCAGCTACCGCGCGCTGGAGGTCATGAGCGCCCGGGTCGGCGCGATGCTGCGGCGGCGCGGGATCGGGCCCGGTGACCGGGTGGCGGTCATGCTTCCCAACGTCCCCGAGTTCGCGGTGGTCTATTACGGGGTGCTGCGGATCGGGGCGGTGGTGGTGCCGCTGGACCCGCTGCTGAAGCGGCGGGAGATCGCGGCGTACCTGGGCGACTGCGCGGCCCGGCTGGTGGTCGCCTGGCACGCGTGCGCGGAGGCGGTGGAGGCGGGCACGGCCGGTACGGGCGCCGACTACCTGTTCGTGGTGCCTGACGAGTTCCGCAGGCTGCTGCGTTCGGTCGCCCCTGAGCACGGCATCGTTCCGATGGAGGGCGGGGAGACTGCGGTCATCCTCTACAGTGCCGGGACGACCGGGCGGGCCAAGGGCATCGAGTTGACCCACGCCAACCTGGGCGGGAACGCGGCGACGGTGGCGCGGATGCACGCGCTGGGTGTGGACGACGTCGTCCTGGGGGCGCTGCCGCTGTACCACGCGTTCGGGCAGACGTGCGCGCTGAACGCGACCGTGCACGCGGGCGGGCGGGTGACGCTGATGCCGCGGTTCGACGCGGCCCGCGCGCTGGAGGTCATCCGGCGGGACGGGGTGACGGTGTTCCAAGGCGTTCCGGCGATGTACATCGCGCTGCTGGAGGAGCCGGGGGTGTCCGATCTGTCGCTGCTGCGGATCTGCGTGAGCGGCGGTTCGGCGATGCCGGTGGACGTGCTGCGCGCCTACGAGTCCCGGTTCGGCTGCGCGATCGTCGAGGGGTACGGGTTGAGCGAGACCTCGCCGGTGTCGGCGTCGAACCGGGGCGGCGCGGGCCGCCGTCCGGGGTCGATCGGCCGGCCGGTCCGGGACGTGGAGATGCGGGTGGTGGACGACGAGGGCCGTCCGGTGCCGTGCGGGGAGATCGGGGAGATCGTGGTGCGCGGCCCGAACGTGATGAAGGGCTACTGGAACGACCCGGGCGCGACGGCGGAGGCGGTCCGCGACGGCTGGTTCCACACCGGGGACCTGGGCCGGGTCGACGAGGACGGGTTCTTCTTCCTGGTCGGCCGGCGCCGCGACGTGATCATCCGGGGCGGGTACACGGTGTATCCGCGGGAGGTGGAGGAGGTCCTGTACGAGCATCCGGCGGTGCGCCAGGCGGCGGTCGTCGGCGTTCCGCATCCGGAGCTGGGCGAGGAGATCGCCGCGGTGGTGGCGGTGCGCTCCGAGGTCCCGCCGGAGGAGCTGCGCGCGTTCGTCCGGGAGCGCGTGGCCGCGTACAAGT
This sequence comes from Spirillospora sp. CA-255316, assembly GCA_050942275.1. Taxonomy (GTDB): domain Bacteria; phylum Actinomycetota; class Actinomycetes; order Streptosporangiales; family Streptosporangiaceae; genus Spirillospora. Next base: position 401,326 of record CP192047.1, read on the forward strand.
ACCCGCGGCGGGTGTGGTTCGTGGACGAGATTCCGACCAGCCCCACCGGGAAGATCATCAAGCGTGCCCTGAGGCCGCCGCTCGGTGGCGACGCGCTCGGGGCCGCAGCCACCCGGCCTCGAGGAGGTGACGGCCGTGCGCCGTCCGCGACCGATTCCACCGACCCTGACCGCGATGGCCGCGGTGTGCGCGGTGAGCTGCGTGATGGGCTCGGCCACCGTGGCGCCGGCGGCAGCCGCGCCGTCCCCTGACACCGCCTCGTCCCCTGCCGTCGGCGGCGGGGCCCCGGGCGGGGAGGTGCCCGACGACCAGCCGCTTCCCGGGTACACGATCAGCAATCCGCCGCTGGCGCCGGTGCTGGTGGACGGGCGGCCGACGCGCGTCCTTCAGGGGGTGAAGGGGCACGCCGCGTACGACATCGAGGTGCCGCCGCGGTGGAACGGCCGGCTGGTGATGTGGGCGCACGGCTACCGCGGCGCGACCAGGGTGCTGACCGTTGAGCCGCCGGGTTACGGGCTGCGCCAGAGGTTGCTTGAGCAGGGGTACGCGTGGGCAGCGTCCTCGTACTACGCCAATGACTACGATGTGCGGGCCGGTGTGCTCAGCACCCGCGAGCTGGCCCGGCATTTCGCCCGTACGGTCGGCGCGCCCCGCAAGACGTTCATCACGGGCGTCTCCATGGGCGGGCACGTCACGGCCCGTTCGATCGAGGAGTTCCCCGGGTTCTACGACGGGGCGCTGCCGATGTGCGGGGTGCTCGGCGATCACGGGCTGTTCGACTACTTCCTGGACTTCCAGGTGGTCGCCCAGGACTTGGCGGACCTGCCCGCCTACCCGCCTCCGGAGGACTACGCGACCGCGATCGTCCCGAAGATCCAGCGGGGGCTGGGGCTGACGGGGCTGGCGCCGGGCGGGCCGGACACCACCAACGACCTGGGCAAGCAGTTCCGGTCGATCGCGATCGGCCGCAGCGGCGGGAAGCGTCCCGGGGACGAGGCCGCGTTCGCGTACTGGCAGAACTACCTGTTCGGCCTGGCGAGTGCGCCCGCGGGCGGCACGCTGGCCGAGGAGCCCGGGCGGGTGGCGACCAACCTGCGCACGCGGTACGTCCCCGCCACGCCGGTGGACGTCAACAGGACCGTCCAGCGGGTGCGGCCGGCCGAGCCCGGCGCACGGTACACCCACCGCCTGACCCAGGTCCCGAGCGTCTCGGGGCGCCTGACGGTGCCGGTGGTGTCGCTGCACAACCTGGGTGACCTGTTCGTGCCGTTCTCCATGGAGAGGCTCTACCGGGCCGACGCCGTCCGCCAGCGCCGCAGCCATCTGCTGGTGCAGCGCGCCATCCGTTCGGTGGGGCACTGCGAGTTCAGCCCAGCCGAGGTGGGCTCGGCGTGGGACGACCTGGTGCGGTGGGAGCGCGGCGAGGCCCGTCCGAAGGGGGACGATGTCGCCCGTCCGGGCACGGTCGCCGCACCGGACTACGGATGCCGCTTCAGCGACCCCGCCGCCTACTCCACCGGCACCCGCCCTCTGTACGCGCGCTGCCCCTGAGTAGCGGGTCAGCCGGGGAAGAGGCCCAGGCGGTGGGCCGCTGCGGCGGCCTCGCCCCGGGTGGCCACGCCGAGCTTGCCGAGGATGCGGGAGACGTGCACGCTCGCGGTCTTCGGGCTGATGAACAGCTCTTCGGCGATCTGGCGGTTGGAGCGCCCGGCTGTGATGAGGCGGAGGACCTCGGTCTCGCGTTCGGTGAGGCCGAGGTCGCTCTGCTTGCCCTTGTCCTCGGGGCGGCTTGGGGCGAGGCGGGCCGCCTTGGCCAGGACGGCTATCTCCTGGGCGAGGGGCTGTGCGCCTAGGCGGGTGCTCTGTTCGGCGGCGGCACGGAGGAGTTCGCCTGCGAGTTCACGGTCGCCGTGGCTCATGGCTGTTTCGGCTGCGCGCAGGCGTGCCTGGGACGCCGCGTAGGGGTCGCCCACCGCGTCCCAGGCGGTGACGGCGTCAAGCCAGGGCGCGTCGCCCGTTTCGGCGTTGAACTGGGCGGCGTAGGCGGCGGCGAGGGGACTGCCGGCCGGGAGGGTCTCGGCGTGCTTGCGCAGCTCGGACACAGGCTGTGGGGCGGTCGTCCTGGAACGGAGGCCGGCCCGTGCCTCGATCCTCGCGCCCAGCACCAGCAGCTCCCATGTCTGGGCGGGGGTGGCGGCGGGGATGGCCAGGGCCTCGGCGAGTGTGGCACGGGCTTCCTCGACGCGGTTGCCGTACAGGGCGAGCGCGGCTTCGAGCCGGGCGACCGGGATCGCCTCAGGACGCGGGGACGGGCCCGCGAGTGTGCGGGCGAGGGCGAGCTGCTCCCGCGCCATCTCCTCGTCCCCGCGCCAGAGGGCCAGGTCTCCGCGCAGCGCGTACAGCATGGCGCCGAAACCGGCGGGCGGGTCGACCCGGAGGGCGTCGGCGACGGTCTGCTCCGACTCGTCCCAGTGGCCGGTCGCGGCGAGGGAGGCGGCCAGCCGCAGCCGGATCAGCGCGCCCAGCGTGCGGGCCAGGCCCGCGGTCATGGCGGCGTCCAACCCGGTGCGGGCCGCCGCGATCGCCGCCTCGTGCCGTCCCGCGTCACCCAGCACGTAGGCCCGGTTGAGGTGGACGCGGGCCAGTCGGACGGCGTCCCCACGGTGTCCGGCGTCGCCGCGGTGTCCGGCGTCCCCGCGGTGTCCGGCGTCCCCGCGGTGTCCGGCGTCGCCGTGGCATTCGGCGATGGCGCGGGCCTCGTCCAGTGCGCGCAGCGCCTCCTCCTCGCGGCCGAGCTGGGCCAGCGCCATCCCGGCCGTTGTGATCGCGTTCGAGGCCAGGCCCGGCTCGTCCAGGTCGGTGGCGATGCGGGCCGCCTCGTCGGCCGCGTCGCGGGCCTGCTCCGGTCGGCCGCGGAGCATGAAGACGGCCCCGGCGAGGTCGAGGACGCGGGCACGCTCCAGGGGTTCCGCCTCCGTCACGGCGTCAAGTGCCTCGTCCAAGGCGGTCAGGGCGCCGTCCCTGCCGAGGCTGTGCAGGGCCATCCCCCTGTGGGCGAGCAGCATCCCCGTGCGTTCGGGGCTGGTCTCGTGGACGAGGGCACGGTCGAGCAGGTCGAGTACCTGGAGGTCCTCTCCCGCCCAACCGGCGGCGCCCAGGGCCTTCTCCAGTACGGCGCGGCGCTCCTCCTGCGGGCGGTCCGTCCGATCCCACAGGTCAAGCGCGCGTTCCAGCATCCGTGCCTGTTCGGCATGGGCGTAGACGGCTTCGGCCGTTTCGGCGGCCCGCAGAAGGGCGGGCAGCGCGCGCGCCGCGTCACCCGCCTCGTACCAGTGGAAGGCCACTTCCGCTGCGAGACGGTCAGGCGGGCTCAGCTCGGGACGGGCTTCGAGCGTTTCGGCGTACCGCCTGTGCAGCCGCACCCGTTCCGCTGGGAGGAGGTCACCGGCGACCGCCTCCCGCACCAGCGCGTGCCGGAACGCGTAGCCCGATGGGCCCTCGGTCACGAGGACGTGCGCGTCCCGGGCCGCGCGCACGGCCGCCAGCAGGCCGTCCTCGTCCATGCCCGACACCTCGGCGAGCAGGTCGTGCGGGACCGCCGGGCCGCCCGCGGACGCGACCCGCACCAGGCCGCGGACCGCCTCTGGCAGGTCCCCGAACCGCATCAGCAGCAGGTCGCGCAGGGAGTCGGGCAGCTCACCGCCGTCCGCCCGCACCAGCTCCTCGGCGAAGAGCGCGTTCCCGCCCGAGCCGCGGAAGACCCGCTCCGCGAGGTCCTGCGGCGCGCGCTCGCGCTCCGTCACGGCGGCGATCAGCTCGGCCGTCTCCGCCCGGTCGAACGGGGGCAGATCGGCGCGGTCCACGTTGGGGAGCCGTCCCAGCTCCGCCAGGAACGGGCGCAGCGGATGCCGTCCCACCAGCGCGTCCGACCGGAACGCCAGCAGCGCCAGCACCCGCGTCCCGTTGAGCGCCCGCGCCAGGAATCCCACCAGGTCGCGGGTCGACCGGTCGGCCCAGTGCAGGTCGTCGATCACCAGGAGCGTGGCGCGGTCGGCGCCGAGCCGTTCGAGGAGCGCCGCGAACGCCTCGAACAGCCGTCCCTGCCCGCCGTCGCCCTCGTCGGGGCCGGGGCCGGGGCCGCCGCGGCCGTCGTCCAGCTCGGGCAGCAGGCGGCGCAGCGGGCCCGCGTTCGGGAGAAGCCCGGTGAGCCCCTCCGGCCCGACGTCCCGAACGAGTTCGCGCAGGATCCCCGTGAACGGCGCGAACGGCAGCCCGTCCCCGCCCAGCTCCACGCACGCGCCGCGCAGCACCCGCACGCCCGATTCGCCGAGGCGCTCGGCGACGTGCCCCATCAGCCGGGTCTTGCCGACGCCGCCGTCCCCGCCCAGCACGACGAAGCGCGGCTCGCCCCCTTCGGCCGCCCGCAGCGCCCCCTCGATCAGGGCCAGCTGCTCCCGCCGCCCCACGAACCGTCCCCGACGACGCATAAGCCCCATCATGCCGGACCCCCGATTTATAAGGACCCGCGTAAGGCGTTCGCCGGACGCGGCTTACCGGCCCCGCGGCGGAAGCTCGGACCATCACTCGACGACACCCACAAGGAGCCACGATGTCCGAGTTCCCGTTGCAGACCCCCGTGCTGATCGTGGGCGGCGGCGTGACCGGCCTGTCCTGCGCCGTGTTCCTGGCCGGGCACGGCATCGCCTGCACCCTGGTCGAACGCCACCCCGACCTGCTCATCCACCCGCGCGCCCGCGGCCTGACCCCGCGCACCATGGAGATCTACCGGCAGTCCGGGCTGGAGCCCGCCATCCGGGAGGCCGCCTACGCGGGCGGCGACTTCGTGTGGAAGCCGGTCAGGGCCGCGACGCTGGACGACGCCGAGTACACCGAGCCCGACGAGCCGTTCGAGGGCGACGGGTCGGCCGCGAGCCCTACCGGCTTCGGGCCGGTCGACCAGGACCGGCTGGAGATCGTCCTGCGCGACCGGGCCCGTGAGCTGGGCGCGGACGTGCGGTTCGGGACGGAGCTGACCTCGTTCGACCAGGATGACCAGGGAGTCACCGCCCGGCTGGCCGACCGCGCGACCGGGGCGGAGTCCACCGTCCGCGCGGCGTACCTGGTCGCCGCCGACGGCTTCCACAGCCCGGTCCGCACGGCGCTGGGCATCGAGCTGGACGGTCACGGCACGCTCTTCCACACGATCACCGCGATCGTCGACGCCGACCTGAGCCCGGCCCTGCGCGGGCGCCCGGTCAGCATCGCCTACCTGGACCGGCCCCGGCCGTACACGATCCTGATGGCGCACGGTGACGGGGACCGGTGGGTCTTCGGCACCGGGTACGACCCGTCCCGGGAGGCCCTGGAGGACTTCACCGACGAGCGCGTCGCCGGGATGGTCCGCGCGGCGGCCGGGCTGCCGGACGCCGAGGTCGTGCTGCGCCCGCAGATCCCCGGCACCGACCTGAAGGTGCTCGGCTTCCCGATCGGCGCGCACATCGCCCGCCGTTACAGCGAGGGCCGGGTGTTCCTGGCCGGGGACGCCGCGCACGCCTGGCCTCCCACCGGGGGCCTGGGCGCCAACGCCGGTGTCCAGGACGCGCACAATCTCGCTTGGAAGCTCGCAGAGGTCCTGTCCGGGCGCGCCGGAGCGGGCCTGCTCGGCACCTACGACGCCGAGCGCCGCCCGGTGGGCGCGCTGACGATGGAGCAGGCGCTGGCCCGCTTCGGCACCCGGATGGGGCCCGTCGACGGCCCTGAGGTCATCGACTACGGCGCGGTCTCGATGGGCTACCGGTACGACTCCGCCGCGATCGTCGGCGCGGACGGCGGCACCGCCCCGGTCCTGCCCGCCGAGTTGGACGGGCGTCCCGGCACCCGCGCCCCGCACGCCGACCTGGGCGGCGGCCGCTCCACCCTGGACCGGTACGGGCACGCCTTCGTGGTCGTCGGCGACGGGGACGCGTGGGAGCGGGCGGCCCGTGACCTGGGCGTCGAGTGGGGGCCGTCCCGCGGCACGGCCGCCGAGGGCACCGCGCTCCTCGTCCGGCCCGACGGCTTCGTGGCCTGGCGCGGCACCGACCCGGCCGCCCTGGCCGACGCCCTCCACAGCATCCGCCACCTCCCCACCGAACCCACCGAACCCACCGAACACGCCGAACCCGCCGACGAGGGACGCGGGGTTGCGCGGGTGAAGGTCACGGCTGAGGGCGTGCGGGCGGCGCGGGTCGTCGTGCCCCGCCTGGAGGGGGCGGGCGTGGCCCGGCTGAGCTTCGACAACGGGCTCGACAGGCTCTCTCTGTCGGCCCGCCCGGGCCTCGGCGGCCTGGTGGAGGCCGACTTCGGCGACCCGGCCCCGACCGTCTGGTCCGTGGACGGCAAGACGCACGTCGAGTACCCGCTCGGCTCGCGCCTGTTGCGCCGCGCCGCGCCCAGCGCCGTCCGGATCGACCCGGGTTCGCCCTGGTCGGTGGACGTGCACGGGGGAGCGGCCCGGCTGGAGGCCGACTTCACCGGGGTCGACCTGCAATCGCTGGCCTTCCACTCCGGGGTCGCGCACGTCACGATCACCCTGGGCCGTCCGCGCGGCACCCGCGTCGTCCGGCTGGTCTCGGCCGACGACCTGACGATCCGGCGGCCCGCGGGCGTCCCGGTGCGGATCGAGGCGGCCAAGGGGCTCACGAAGGTGACGCTCGACGACCGCTCGTTCGGCGCCGTCGGGAACGGCCTCACCGACGAGACCCCCGGCTACGGCACCGCGGAGGACCGCTACCTGGTCATCATCTCCGGCGGCGCCTCCGGCCTGACCCTCGCCGAAACCGACTTCTGACGACCCGCAAATCCAACTCGGACACGACCGAATCCGGCGACCTGGTGCGCGAGCACCGGTGTCGCCGGATGACCTTGTGGGCGACTCTAAGTGAGGTTAGCCTTACCTAATTCACTGGCCGGGGACGGAGGGACCCGTGAAACTCAACCGGTTCGAGCGTGAGAGCTGACATGGGAGGATCGCCGATGTCCCGGCCGCAGGAGGCCGCCCACACCCAGGGAACGCCCGGAACCGCGCGCACCCGCGACGGCCGCGAGCTGTTCTACATGGAACTCCCCGGCCCGCAACCCGGGGAAGGCACGGCGCCGACGGTGGTGTTCGAGGCGGGGATGGCGGCCCCCCGGTCGTTCTGGGCGCTGGTCCAGCCCCAGGTGGCGCAGTGGGCGCGAGCCGTGGTCTACGACCGTTCGGGCCTGGGCCGCAGCCCCGCCGACACCGAGCCCCGCACCCTGGAGCGCATGGCCGGAGACCTGAACGACCTGCTCGACCACCTGGAACCGGGCCCGTTCATCCTGGTCGCGCACAGCGGAGGAGGCCCCATCGTCCGCGCCGCCACCGCCGCCAACCCCGGCCGGATCGCCGGGCTGGTCCTCGCCGACGCCACCGACGAGGGCTGCGACCTGCTGTTCGACCCCAAATTCCGGCGGATGGAGCGGGTCGCGCACCGCACCAGCGTCCTGCTGGCCCGCCTGGGCCTGCTGAAATTCCTCTACCGCAACCAACTCGCCGTCCTGCCCCCCGACGCCAAGGCCGACATGCGCGCCGAGGGCTTCACCAACGCCGTGATGCGCACCCGGGGCGCCGAGTTGCACGGCCTGGTCGCCGCCACGAACCGGCTCCGCCACGTCCCCCTGGACCTGCCCCGCGACATCCCGGTCACCACCATCTCCGGCGCCGTGGCCGACACCGGCATGCCCGAGAAGTTCCGCGCCGCCGTCAACGCCTCCCACCGCGACCGCGCCGCTCTCTCGGCGCACGGCCGCCACGTCCTGGCCCGGAACTCCGGCCACGCGGTCATCCTGACCGAGCCGGACCTGGTCGCCACCGAGATCCGGCGCCTCCTCGACCACCGCCCCGGCGCCTGAAGCCCCGACCCCGGCCCCGAACCGGGACGGGACGGCCGCCGCGGTGGCATGGGGCGACCCAGTCCGGGCACAGGGTGAGCATGTTCGTACTCACCGTGATCATCTCGGTCGTGACGGCGGCCGCGTTCGCCTTCGCCGGCTACCTCAAGGTCAGCGGTGCCGAGCAGCAGGTGGCCGAGGCCGAGCACCTGGGCGTGGAGTGGTCCGCCTACCGGCTCATCGGAGTCGCCGAACTGCTCGGGGCGCTGGGGCTGCTGCTCGGGCTCTGGCTGTCCTGGCTGGGCGTGGTCGCCGCGTTCTGCCTGGTCGCGCTGATAGGAGGCGCGCTGATCACCCACGCCAGGGCGGGCGACCGGGTGGACGCGATGCGCCCGGCGATCGGCTACGGGGTGCTGGCCATCCTCGCCTTCGTCCTCCGCCTGATCACCGCCTGAACCCCCGGGCCCCGAGCCCGTCCGATCAGGACGGACCGTCCGGAGGCCGCTCGTCCAGCGGCAGCAGCACCTGGAACCGGGTATCGCCGGGCTCCGACTCCACCCGCAGGTCACCGCGATGGCGGTTCACCACGATCCGCCACGAGATGTCCAGCCCCAGGCCGGTGCCGTCGCCCACCGGCTTGGTGGTGAAGAACGGCTCGAAGATCCGCTGCCGGTTCTCCTCCGGGATGCCCGGCCCGGTGTCGCGGATCTCGACCACCAGCCGGTCGCTGTCCAGGCGGGTGCTCACGGTCAGCGTCCCGGAGCCCTCCATCGCCGCCACCGCGTTGTCGATCAGGTTCGTCCACACCTGGTTCAGCTCGCCCGCGTACGCCGGAACGGTCGGCAGGGAGCGGTCGTACTCCTTCACCACCCGGACCCCCGAACCGATCTTGCCGGCCAGCATGACCAGGGTGGAGTCCAGGCCCTCATGGACGTCGATCCACTGGAACGGCGCACGGTCCATCTGGGAGTACTGCTTGGCCGCGCCGAGCAGCTTGGAGATCCGCGCCGTGGCGTCCTCGATCTCCCCCATCAGCGTCTCGGTCTCCAGCGCGTACCCGAGCCAGCGCAGCGCCGCGTTCAGGAACTCCTCCCCGACCGCGTCGTTGACCTCGTCCAGGTCGGACACCGCGATCCCGGCCGGGACGAACGTGGGCGCGAGGTCCCAGCCGTCGGCCACATCGTGGTCGTCGAACCAGTCGGCCAGCTCGTCCTCCCGGTCGGCCACCTGCATGGCGGTCAGCTTCGGCGCCTCCGCGACCCGCTTGACCAGCCGCTCCTGGACGTCGATCAGCTTCTCCAGCAGGCCCGGCTCGATGTCGTGCTGGGCCAGCAGCGCCAGCTTGTGCCGCATGCCCGCGACCCGCTCGCGCAGCGACGCCGTCGCCCGCACCGCCGCCGCGGCCGGGTTGTTCAGCTCATGGGTCAGCCCGGCCGACAGCGCGCCGAGCGCCAGCAGCCGCTCCCGCTGCCCCACCACCAGCTGGGTGTTGCGGCTGCCGATGAGCATGCCCTCCAGCAGGTGCGTCGCCATCGGGAACCAGCTGCGGAACCGCTCGGCCAGCTCGTCGGCCGGCAGCAGGAAGAACGTGGTGCCGGTGACCGAGTACACCGACATCGGGTACCGCGAATCCTCCTGATCCACCACGAAGAACTGGGTGGCGCCGGAGTAGACGCCGCGCTGGTCGGTGCGGACGGTCTCCACCTCGTCGCCCCGCACCGCACGCGTCATCCGCATCGTGCCGCTCAGCAGCACGTAGAAGCACGTCGCCGGCTCGCCCTCGCGGAATACCGCCGCGCCCTGCGGGTACGCCTCGACCTGCCCGTGGGCCGCCACCCAGTCGAGCTGCGCGGGATCCAGACCCTCGAACAGGAACAGCGTCTTCAGATCGTCCGGGGCCAGCCTCTGCACGCCGCCCGCCGCCTGCTCGCTCACCGATCCTCCAGATAGCGGTGCACCAGGGTCACGGCCATCGCGCCTTCGCCGACCGCCGAGGCCACCCGTTTGACGGACTGGGCCCGCACGTCCCCGGCCACGAACACGCCCGGGATGGAGGACTCCAGGTAGTAGGGATCGCGGTCCAGCGGCCACCCGGCCGGCCGCTTCCCCTCGTCGAGCAGGTCGGGGCCGGTGCACACGAAACCGTGGTCGTCACGGGCGAGCGTGTCGCCGAGCCAGTCGGTGTGGGGCGCCGCGCCGATGAAGACGAAGACGTGCCCGGTCCGGACCTCCTCCGTCCTGCCGGTGTCGGCGTCGCACAGCGTCAGCTCCTCCAGGTGCCCGTCGCCCCTGGCCGCGGCGACCGTCGTGCGCAGCCGCACCTCGATGTTGCCGATGGCCCGGATCTGCTCGATCAGGTAGTGCGACATCGACTGGGCCAGGTCCTTGCCGCGGACCAGCAGCGTCACCTTGCGGGCGTAGCGGGAGAAGAACACCGCCGCCTGGCCCGCCGAGTTGGCCCCGCCGACGATGTAGACGTCCTCGCCCTCGCACGACTGGGCCTCCGTCGACGCCGACCCGTAGTAGATGCCGCGGCCGGTCAGCTCGCCGCAGCCCGCGGCGTCCAGCGACCGGTACATCACCCCGGTGGCCAGCACCACCGAGTGCGCCATGATCTCCGAACCGTCCTCGAACCGCACCACCCGCGCCGAACCCCGCGTCTCCAGCGCCACCACACCGCGGGCGGTGAGCACCTCGGCGCCGAACTTGCGGGCCTGCCGCCGGGCCCGGTCGGTCAGCTGCGCACCCGACACGCCGTCGGGAAAACCCAAATAGTTCTCGATGCGGGAGCTCTGCCCGGCCTGCCCGCCGGTGGCCTTCTTCTCCACCAGGACGGTACGCAGGCCCTCGGACGCCCCGTACACCGCCGCGCCCAGCCCGGCCGGGCCTCCGCCGACCACGATCAGGTCGTAGAACTCGCTGGCAGGGTCGGTCGACAGGCCCGCCGCCGCGGCGATCTCGGGGCCGGACGGACGGACCAGCGCCGTGCCGTCCGGGGTGACGACCACCGGGATGTCGTCGGGACCGGCCTCCGCGGCCTCCAGCAGCCGCTTGCCCTCCGGCTCGTCCACCGAGTGCCAGCGGTACGGGACGGCGTTGCGGGCCAGGAAGTCGCGCACCCGGTACGAGGGCTCCGACCAGCGGTGCCCCACCACCTTGATCTCCTCGACCGGCCGCTCGCCGACCGCCTTCCAGGTCTCCACCAGGGCGTCCACGACCGGGTAGAGCTTCTCCTCGGGCGGGTCCCAGGGCTTGAGCAGGTAGTGGTCGACGTCCACCACATTGATCGCCTGGATCGCCGCCTCGGTGTCGGCATAGGCGGTCAGCAGCGCGCGGCGGGCGCGCGGGAACAGGTCCATCGCCTGTTCGAGGAACTCGATGCCGTTCATCTGCGGCATCCGGTAGTCGGCCAGGATCGCCGCCACCGTCTCGCCGCGCAGCTTGATCTCGCGCAGCGCCTCCAGCGCGTCGGCGCCAGAGGAGGCCCGCATCACGCGGTAGTCAGGGCCGTACCGGCGCCGCAGATCACGGGCGACGGCGCGGGACACCGACGGGTCGTCGTCGACGGTCAACAGGATCGGCTGGCTCATGGAACGCATCATCCCCTACGGGAAGGCGAATCGCTCCTGCAAGATCAGAGGGGCGCCCGCCCCGGGGCCGCGTGCCGCTCAGCGCGGCTTCCCGGGCTTTCGTTCGGGTCGCCGATGGGCGGCTCTCCGGGACGACGAGGGCGTCAGCAGCGCCGATTCCAGCCTTTCCATGAGCAACAACACGACCAGCGCCACCAGAGGGGCCATCAGCAGCGTCAGGATGGCACTCACCTCCCACCGAGGGTTGGGGTGGTTGCGGCCAGGACCACATCCGGCCACAAATCCGACAAGAGTGCCTCTACCTCCCGAAACACCCCCTAAACCCCTGGGGGTGCTCAGCCCACCAGCACATTCTTGGGGAACAGGTTGGACCGCCGGTCGGGAGCCTGCTGCGAGGCGAACCCGAGGAACAGCCGCATCGTCCCCGTCCGCCCTCCGGAAGGTCAGCGAACGCCCCGCCTCCGTACGCCTCGGCCCCGCCACCCGCTTCCCGGTGTTGACGCCGCTAACCGCCCGACGTAACCGGTTCGGCCGCGCATTCCGCCCAGACGACCTTCCCGCCCTCATTGAGTGCCCGCGTCCCCCACCGCACGACGAGCGTGCTCGCGACGACTTTCTCCGGCTGCAGTTGGTGTGGGCCGACCAGGGCTATCGCGGGCAGGACTTCATCGGCTGGGTCCGCCAGGCCGTCGGGGTGAGCATCCAGATCGCCGTCCGCCGCGATAGCGGCCGTGGCCATACCTGGGCCAAAGCCGGGGCACCACTCGGCAGATCCCGCAGTTCGCCGTGGTCCCTCGCCGCTGGGTGGTCGAGCGGACGTCCGCCTGGCTGGGCAAGTACCGCCGACTGTCCAAGGACTATGAGTACCTGATCGACACCTCGGAGAACGTCACCTACCTGGCGATGAGCATGATCCTGCTTCACCGCCTCACCGGCCGCCCACCCTGACCCTTTTCAGACACCCTCTAGAGCATGACCGATACGACTTAAGCGCCATCCAGAATCTCAAGTTCGGTAGTGATTGTCTCTCCTGCGGCTGGAAAGATCGTGATCAACCCCTCTACGGAGTGATGCCAGTGAGAAAGTCTCAAGGCATCGACGATTATTCGCGCCGAATGGTTCTGCTGGTGGTTCCCGGTCCTTGCGGCAGTTGCGGTCACAGCCGCCAATGCCCGTGCCTGCAAGAAAGGGACGGTGAGAGAGCGGGCGATCGTTTCTGCCTGCTGCAGTTCTCCAGCTTGTGCGATCGCCTCAGCTACCTGCGCCAACGCCGAGGCCTGTCGGAGGGGGGCAGTGATGGAACGGACGGCCGTCTCGGCCCGGTGGTGGTCTCCGGTTTCTGCGATACCCGTCGCCACAGCTGTTAGAGCGTGTTCCTGATCGTTGGGCTCGCTGATGGAGCGAGCGACCTTCTCAGCATCCTCCAGGACCTCACGCGCTCTCAGGCTGTCTCCCAGATTCGCGTAATCCTGGGCGATGTTTATCAGTGCCCATGCCTTCTGGTCAGAGTCGGTGATGGTGTGGGCGATCTTCTCGGCGTCCTCCAGAACCTGAGGCGCTCTCAGGCCGTCGCCCATGCTCGCAACAGCCCTGGCCACATCTATCAACGCCCACACCTGCCAGTAAGGGTCAGCGATAGAACGAGTCGTGGTCTCGGCTTGTTCGAGAAGTTTGCGCGCCTGTCGGTGGTTTCCGGCCTCCGCCATTGTCTCAACCAGGATTGCCCATGTCTCGACCTGGCAGATGGGCTCGGTGAGGGAGTGGGCGATGGTTTCGGCCCTCTTATGATCGCCTGCCCGGGCCGCAGCTCTGGCCACGGCTCCCAGAGCACTCGCCTGCCCGCCGGGGTCAGTGATGGAGCCGGCGATCGCCTCAGCCCCCTGATGGTCTCCAGCCTCCGCGACGACCCCAGCCAATGACTGTAGCGCTTCCGCTCGCCGGTCCGGGGCGGTGATGGAGCGGGCGACCGTCTCTGCCCACCGGAAATCTCCAGTTGCTGCAATAGCATCAACCAAGGGAACAAGCAGGAACAGCTCCCCTAGGTCTCCCAAAAGGCGGGTTTGCGTTTCGGCCCGCCTAAGAAATTCGTGTGCTTGCTGGTGGTCTCCGACCTCTGCGACCGCCCTAGCGATGGACATGAACGCCCTCGCCCGCAACCCATAAGGGTCGGTGATCGTGCGGGCGATCGCCTCAGCCTGTTCCAAAATCTCGCGTGCCCGTTGACGTTTCCCCGTATCCGCGGCAGCGTTTGCTGCGGCGACCAGTGCGACCGCCTGGTCCTCTGCGGAGGCAATGGAGCTTGCAATTGTTTCAGCCCACTGATAATCTCCGGTCTTCGCAACATTCTCGGCCACGGACCTCAATGCGTGTGATTGTCGGGCAATCTCGGTGATGGAGCGGGCGATTGTTTCGGCCCACTGGTATTCTCCAGCCTCCGCCACGGCCTCAGCGAGAAGCAGCAACGTGTGCTCGCGATCGATCCGGGTTGCGGGATCCGGCTCTAATGGCCGACCATCGGTGATGGAGTGGGCGATTGTTTCTGCTTGTTCAAAGAGTTCGTGCGCTCGTTGCTTACTTTCCGTATTCGCAATTGCGCCAGCTACCTGCGTCAATGCTTGCGCCCGTCCGCGGGCGGCGGCGATGGAGTGGGCGATTGTTTCACCCCGCTGGTGGTCTCCGGCCCTGGCTACAGCCCCGGCCACGAACCCCAGTGCATATGCTCGCCAGTCCGACCCACTGATGGACTCGCTGATGGAGTGGGCGATCGCCTCGGCCCATTGGCAGTCTCCGGTCTCCGCAACGGCCCTAGCCACTGACGACAACGCCGCCCCCTGCGAATTGTCGTCGCGGATGGTGCGGGCGGTCGCCTCGGCCTGCGCCAGAAGTTCGCATGCCCGCTGGTGCTCTCCAGCCTTCGTGACAGCCCCAGCCACAGCCGCCAAGGCTTCGGCCTGCTCGTTAGGGTCGGCGATGGTGCGGGCGATCGCCTCAGCGCGATCCAAGACCTCGTGTGCCCGGTGGTGCTCTCCAGCCTTCGTGACAGCCTCAGCCACAGCCGCCAAGGCCTGGGCCTGCTCGTTAGGGTCGGCGATGGTGCGGGCGATCGCCTCAGCGCGATCCAAGACCTCGTGTGCCCGCTGGTGCTCTCCAGCCTCCGCGACAGCCCCAGCCACAGCCACCAACGCCGTCATGCGGGTGGAATCGGTGGGAAGCGAGTCGGAGAGGGACTCGGCCCGGTGGAACTGGCCAATCCTGGCCCAAGCGGCAGGCACCTCGGTTGGCATATTGCTGTTGCGGTCGGAAAGGTGATCGCGGTGAATTGCTAGGCGAAGTACCGTTGTCAGATCAGGGTTTCCCTGTTCGGCGATGTCATTCAGCACTGCTGTAATTTCGTACAGTGCCAGTGCATCGCCTCCCGATAGATTGAGCATGCGGTTCTGGCGATATGGATCGGTGGCAAGTGCCACCATGTTATTTAGATCGCCCGTGGCGTTGAGCATCCGGAAGTAACCCCGTAGCAGATATTCAGGTGTGTCATCCGGCCATCGACGCACCCGGTACTGCTGAGCCCATGTGTGCAAGCGCTCGCGGTACTCAGTCAGGCGGGCAGGCCCGAACATATCCAGCGCCGTGACCTGCAACTGCTCATGACCGAGCAGGAACACCTCCGGCCTACCAGGTTGAAACTCGCTGCCGCGCATGGAAAAACTTCGGCCAGCTACAGTACGCAGACGCCGGTTGATCTCCCATTGTGACCAGCCCATAAGCTCCGCCAAATCCGAACTCGACAACCCGCCGCCTGCGGCGGTCACCAAGCCGAGAAGATCCTGCTCGCCACCAGTTCCCTCAAGGAGTCGCAACAGGTCACGTTCCATCTCTTCCCGAAGAGCCTGCGCTTTCAAAGACGGCTCTAGTGGACGGACGATTGATTCGTCACGCAGAGGGTGGTGCGCGGGCACCTCGCCAGGGATAGGTGGATTCGGCCGGCCTGCGACAACAACCCGCATTCCGGAATGCGGCTGGGCGGGCAACAACGCGGCGATACTGTGCGAATCGGGCCCATTGCCTACGCCGCGATCCTCATCCAGCCCGTCTACAAGCAGCACGAATTCTTCGCCGCGTTCGTGGCATGCTTCTGCCGCTTCGTCCAGCAACCCCAGCAGATGCGCATCGCGAGTTGACTCCGTCAAGAACGGAGGAAGCGCTTCACCCAACATTGCCAGAAGTTGTTCCAGTACGTTGTCGATGAACGCATCCCGGTCGTTCTGACTCGCCAGCCGGGCAGTGACAAAAAACGACACGATCCGCACATTGCGAGGCGGGTGCAGCACGAACCACGACATCAACGCCGATTTACCTGACCACGCTGGCGCACGCCACCACGCGTACGTGCCAGCGGTCTCCGGCGAGGTACAAAACTCCGCCAACTCCGCCAGTTCGGCGTCCCTGCCTTCCAGCTCAAGCGGCGCGATACGCTCCACCTGCTCGAGATACCGCGTCCGAACCAGCGCCCCGGACCCGATATTGATATCCCCATAATGGATGCCGGTGTTGGCAACACCGCCCGATGCCGTCGCTGAGCCACTACGAGTGACTCCTACCTTATCCGAGCGCCCAGCCATCCATCCCCCTGCGGCCACGGCCGTTAAACCTCACAGCGATCCTGATCACTGTCTCTCACTCACCGGATAATCGGCTCGACTGGGTGCAGGTATACCGATACAACCGGCCCGCAGCACGGGAGCGACCTGCTCGGAGGTGGCGTGAACGAACGAGTGGTTCACCCCCAGACGACGCCTCGCCGGACCGATGAAACTGTTTCCAGCCATCTGCGGTCACCGGCCCGCGCGCGGAAACTGATCAACGACTCTCGATTCCAGTGTTGGCGTCCCCGCCTTCCGCGTCCCCGGTACGATCAATACGTACATCCTCGGGAACAGAACTACCCGAGAACCCCGTATTCGCTTTCCCGCCATCACCCGCCGTCGCCCGGCCCGTGCGCGAAATCCGTACGCCACCACGCCGGAAAAACCCGAGCCGCGCACCCCGGGTACGCGCTGGATCCCACCGTTCAACCGGCTGGGTAGCGGGCGGATTACTCCTATCTCTAACATGCCTGGACTCCTCGCCACGGCTGCGCCGCGCGCTGGGAAGGTCAGGGGGACGAGCGTTATCAGGCAAACCGATCCATGCATCAGCCTCCGTGCCACGCTCCGATACGTAGACGTGCCGATACGAATCGGCGCGGCTGCCGGGAGTGTGCCTGATGACGTCATGGAAAATTCGATCAGAGGCAATGACGGCGAGTGCCCCGGCTGAATGCGCCAGCGCGTGTTTGAGTGGCTTGGCGTCGAGCAGACGAAAGGCGACATTGGCCGCGGTGCCGGACACGCCGTGCTCATCTTGGTAGATCTCCCCAGCATGCAGCGCTATCCTCAACCGGACGCGCGCCCCTTGAGCATGGAGCTCGTTGTGCCCAGCCAGCGCCACAGCAAGATGCTGGAGAACATCAACCACGAGCCGTTCCTTAAAAGCAACCTCCGGGGGCACCAGAATCAACACCCCGTCGCCGCGGTCCTCGTGATAGCAGGCGCGCCACTTCACATTGGCCCGGTCAAACGCCTGCTTTAGCGCCTCGTAAAGACCGTCCCGCACTGCGAGCCGCTGACGCTCGGTCCGGTTCCGATCAGTGAAACTCTCCACATCGACACAAACGATCAACCGATGCACCGCGGCAGTCTGCGTCTCCATCTCAGCCCGTTTCCATCGCTTCCTCGGCCCGCCTACTGAACAGGCTACGCCGCAAAGCCCGCTATGGGTTCTCGTTCGTGTCGGCCCGCGCCACGGTGGTGGGGCGGGCGAAGCCGAGCAGGGTGAGGTTGTCCTACCGCTTTTGCTGCGGGCCTGAGCTGGTCGTTCGTAGGATCGGTCGGGCCTGGGAGCTTGGGGTATGGCTGTGAGGCTGTCGCCGGTTTGGGATGGTTTAAGTTACTTGGCCGCCCCAGGCTCCATGACGACTGGACCGCTAGAGCCTGTGCGGAGTTGAGATCGTGAGGTTTTGCTGCGCGCTGTTCCTGGCCCTGATAGGCCGTCGTCATGGCGCGTGGCGACCTCACCGACGACGAGTGGTCCTTGATCGAGCCTCATCTGCCCTTGGGCGAGCGCGGCCCGATCCCGGACCTGCGGCTACAGTTCAACGCGGTGATGTGGCGGTTTCGCACCGGCAGTCCCTGGCGGGATGTGCCCAGCGGGTACGGGCCATGGTCCACGGTCTATGACAGGTTCCGGTCATGGGCGGTGGCAGGGTTTTCCAGCAGCTGATGCAGGCCGTGATCGCTGAGGCCGCCGCCCGCGGGCAGGTGGATCTGGACGTGGTCAGCGTGGATTCCACCACCGCCCGTGCCCACCACCACGCCGCGGGAATGAGGGTGGACGCCGAGCAGGAAAAGGGGATCCGACAAAGGGGCAAACACCCCAAGACGGCGGACCCGGGGACGGTGAGGACGAGGAGCGCGCCGCACGTCGCCGGTTACGACGGGGGCGCAGGGCACGGCTGAAGGCGGCCGGGCTCGGTCGCTCGCGGGGTGGGCTGAGCAGCAAGGTCCACCTGCCGGCCGACCGGCGCTGCCGTCCGCTGTCATTTGTTGTGACCGCTGGGCAGGCCGCCGACAGCCCGCAGTTCCGCGCCGTCCTGGCAGGGGTCAGGGTCGCTGTCGGGCTGGGCCGCCCGCGCACCCGTCCCGGTGCCGTGGCCGCCGACAAGGCCTACTCCTCCCGCGGCAACCGCGCCTACCTGCGTCGGCGTCACATCCGGGCGGTGATCCCCGAGAAGGCGGACCAGGCCGCCAACCGCCAAAGGCGCGGATCGCGCGGCGGCCGCCCGGTCCATCACGATCAAGATCTGTACAAGGAACGCAACACCGCCGAACGCTGCATCAACCAGAGCTGATGCTTCTGCGCGCGAGAAGCCAGTGCCCTGCTCCGGGTTCGCGCAAGGGTCTGATATCGACAGCCGCCCAGTCGTACACCCGTGGACCGTGAGCTCCGTCTCCGCAGCTCAGCCGCTGCCACGCGTCCTGCTCCAGTTCGTCGATCAAGTGGTGGGCGCGCTCCTGGGTCAGCTTCATCGAGATCACCATCTGCGTTTTGGGAACGGCGACCACGTGGGCGATGCCGCGTTCTTCCATCCACCACCGCAACCGCCATACCTGCCCGTAGGCCTCGTCCGCGGTGACCCACCGGAAGGGGATCCCTGACGCGACCACCCGTGCGAGTAAGGCCTTGCCCAGATCGGGCTTGGTGGCGAACTCCACTTCATCGCCGATACCCGCCTGGCGGCACCGTTCACGGTCTTCGGTCCACGACTTCGGCAGATAAAGCTCACGATCGATCAGCGCCCGCCCCGCAGGACTCGCATAGGCGCAGAACACGCCGATCTGGCAGTTCTCGATCCTGCCGGCGGTCCCTGAATACTGGCGGGCCACCCCCGCGGACCGCACGCCCTTCTTCAGGAACCCGGTGTCATCGAGAATCAGCACACCTGTTCAGGGTCCCCGATGGATTCAGCAACCATAGTACGAATGTCGTCCCGCAAACCATCCGTGTCCCAGGCGTAGAAATTCAGTAGACGCTGAAAACGCTCAGGACCATTTTCACCCGACATCTCAGCAAGGGTCCATCCATTCTTTCGCTCCAACTCGCTCAGGAGTCCGCGCAGGTAGGAGGCTGCCTGGCGGCGTGACTCCACCCGGGGAAAACGATGAGCGAACATCGCCAGAAAGTCAGAGAATTCCCGCGACCAGGCTTCGACATCGATCGTGACCACCACCACTACCAACCGCACGCAGCGCCGTGATCACAACCTGTCGTTGCAGTACTCAGCGGCGGCGGGCGTGGCGGCGCATGCCGTCGACCTTCTGCCGGAAGACCTCGGGCGTGATGATCGGTGTGCCGCGCCAGGGTGACATGGAGATCAGGTCGACATCGTTGCTCACGACCAGCAGCGCCCCGATGTCGTTGGCCAGGTCGAGGATCAGGATGTCCTCATGGTCCGGGCAGTCGTGCACCGTACGGGGCGGGTCGATCACGTATCCCCCGCTGTGCTCGGTGATCGCTACCAGCGCGGCCAAGTAGGCCGTGGTCTGTTCCTCCTCCCACTTGAACAGTTCCAGCAGGACGCGCTCGACGTTCCGCAGGATGTGCGGCGAGAGCCACAGCGAGAACTCCGCCGCGTCGTTGGCGATGCCCAGGCAGTCCGCGGAGGCGTTGCCGGAGGTCGGCGGGGGTGACGGCCATGAACGGAAGGGGCTGTTGCCGCTGGCCGCCGCCGTGACGAGAACGTCGATGTCATAAACGACGGGGGTCGTCACGATCGGTGGTCGTCCTTGCCCTTCAGGAACTCCCGGATGCGGTCAGGAACCTCGGCCGGTTCGATCCCGAGCTCGGCGGTGCGTTGCTGACCATAGGCCTGAAGATCGCGTAGTTGCTCCGCGAGCATGATCGACTTCATGACGCTGTAGGTCGCGCGCAGGTACGCCGACCGGTTGCCGCCGCCGAAATAGTCCACGAGTTCGTCGAGAGTCTCCCGGTCCTCTTCCTGGACGGAGAAGCCGATCGTCTGGGCCGGTGACTTGCCGTGCTGCCGTGGTGCCCTGCCCTGGCGGCCCTTGGTCTCTGCAGCCATGCCTGGAAGTGTACTTGCTTGCTCTTGAAATGCAATGAACTGCATGGCTTCAGAACCCCGCAGGGCCGTCCCTCGCCGTGAGCCGGGCGGCTTTTCGGAGGCTGGTCGAGCGGGGAAGGCCGACGCTCCCTGATCCGCGCGTCGCTCTCAGTCGGGGTGGCGGGTGGCCCATACCCAGTTGGCGATGCTGACCCGGTTGCGGACGCCGAGTTTGCGCTGCACGCGCGCGATGTGTGTCTTGACGGTGTTGGCGGAGATGAACATCTCCGCGGCGATCTCGGCGTTGGTCTTGCCGTCGGCGACCAATCGGGCGATCTCGGCCTCACGGGCGCTCAGCGACTCACCCGATGACGGCGGGGCCGCACCTGGTTCGGTGAGCCGCCGCAGCAGCCGCACGGTGATCTGCGGGCTGATGAGCGCGTCACCGGCGACGGCCGCGCGCACCGCCTCCACGAGCAGCGCTGGACCCGAGCGTTTCAGGATGAAGCCGCAGGCGCCGTTCCGGATCGCGGCGTGCACGTACTCGTCCAGGTCGAAGGTGGTCACCACGACGACACGCAGCGGCTCGGCGACGTCCGGCCCGGCCGGCCTCCGGGTGACCTCCAGCCCGCCCATGCGGGGCATCCGGATGTCCGCCAGCACCACGTCCGGCCGTAGGTGGCGGGCCTGCTCGACCGCCGCGGCCCCGTCGGCGGCCTCCGCGACCACCCGCATGTCCGGCTGCGCGTCCAGGATGAGCCGGAACCCGGCCCGGATGTCGGGCTGGTCGTCGGCGATCAGCACCCGGATGCTCATCGGGCCCCGGCCGGCAGCACGGCCGACACCCGCCAGCCCCCGCCGCCGAGCGGACCGGCGTCCAGCGAACCGCCGAGCGCCTGCACCCGTTCGGCCAGGCCGTCCAAGCCCCAGCCGCCACGGCGGCCGGGGCCTGCGGTGACGTGTCCGGGGCCGGTGTCGGCGACCGTGACGATGGGTGCCGCATCCGGGTCGCGCTCGACCGACACCTCCACCCGCGCGGCCGACGGCGCGTGCCGCCGTACGTTGGTGAGCGCCTCGGCGACCACGCGGTACGCGGTGGCGCTCACGGCCGGCGAGACCCCCTCATGTGATCCGGGAGCCCAGCGCAGTTCGACGTCGATCGTCCCGTCGGCGCCGAAGTGCTCGGCCAGTTCGGGAAGGTCCGCCAAGCCGAAGATCCGCCCCTCGTCCTCGCCGTCGGCCGGACCGTCTTCGGCGTCGCGGAGGAGGGCGACGGCGCGGTCGATGGAGTCCAGGGCCCGGGTTCCGATCTCGGCGACGCGTTCCAGCGCCGCCCTCGCCTCGGACATGTCGGAGACGACCAGGGCGGCCTGCGCCCGCACCACCATCCCGGTCACGTCGTGGGCGACGAAGTCGTGCAGGTCGCGGGCGAGCGCGACCCGCTGCGCCCGCCGCGCCGCACGCACCGAACGGGCCCGTCGCGCGCGTCCAGCGCCCGCAGGTAACCGCCCAGCGCGATCGCGGCGACGGTCGGCAGCGCCGCGAACACGCACATCGAAACCGCCTCCAGGGTCGATGACGGGACGAACAGGCGCAGCAGCGACGCTCCCACGGCCACCAGCGCTGTGATCGCGGCGACCACCGCCGGGCGCGGCAGCGCGTACCGCAGGGTGAGCACGACCAGCGCCAGCAGCGCCACCGTCTCGACGAACGCGGCGCTCCCCGCGGCGGCGCCGCCCGCGGACGAGTGCGCCGCGGTCGCGGCGAGGGAGGTGGCCGCCACCGCCGCCGTCACCACCGCGCCCGTCAACGTCGCCACCCGCTCACCCGGTGCTCGCCCGCCCTTGGGCGCCCGGTTCGGGAGCCACCACGCCAGCGTCCACACCAGCGCCGCCACGGCCGTGCCCAGCGGGATCGCGCCGGCCACGCCGATCGCGGGCACCAGGGCTACGACGATCGGCGGCGTTGCGGCGAGTGCGGTCGCGCCGATCCAGGTGCGATGGGCCAGAGCCTAGGTGAGCCGGTACGACGCCCGGTGTCACCCGATCGGGTGACACCGGTACGGCCGACCGCCTCCGGTTCGCCCGCACGGCCGATGGGCGCCGGCCCCTCGGCTTCCGAAAATCGAGTCAGCGCAGGCCCTGACCCATCCGAATCACTGAAACCGAGGGATCGATCATGACCGGACGCCTGAGGGCACTGATCGCGCGGTGGCCGCGCTGGGCGGCGCCGGCCGCGGCGGTGTGGACGGGCGCCTACGGGCTGCTCTGGCCTCTACTGGGCGGCCGGCGGAGCGGGCTTCCCGTTCGCCGAGCGCGAGGACGTCGTCCATGCCGGGGCGCTGCTGGTCGGCGTGCCCGCCGCAGGCGGAGGGGTGGTCATCGCGGTGCTCGCGTTGGCCGGGCTCGCCGCCGTCCCCGCACTGACCAGGCCCTCCGCGGCACCGCACCGGGCGGGTCTGGCCGTCGCCGTCGGATTGGCCGCGGTGCTCATCGGCGTCGCCACCGACGCACGGGTGCTGGTCGTGGTGGCCGGCACCCTGATGCTGAACTTCGACCACATCGACTGGCCCGCGCTCAACCAGATCGTCTGCGTCGCCGGCGGGCTGCTGTGGGGCGCGGCGGCACTGGCGCACCGCCGCACCGCCACCGGACGCTGCGCGCACTGCGGAGCCTCCGCCCAGACCGGCGACGGCGGCCCGCGCTGGGGCAGGACCGCCGCCTACGTCGCGATCGCCGTACCGCTGCTCTACACCGCGACGCGCTGGGCATGGGCAGCCGGACTGCACATCGGAGTCACCGACGAGTTCCTGCGCCAGGGCGGCTACGACACCCCGGGCGCGCGGTTCGCGGAGTTCGTGCTGGGCGCGATGGCGGCGGGCGGCGCGGCCCTCACGCTGGGACTGGTGCGCCCCTGGGGCGAGCGCTTCCCTCGACGCCTGCCCGGACTGGGCGGCCGCCGGGTGCCGCCCGCGCTGGCGATCGTGCCGGCCACGACGGCGGCCGCGCTCCTGACCGCGGGCGGCCTTGCCATCAACCGCGGCGTGGTCGCCATGATGCTGGGCCTCACCCCGCGAGAGCCGGTCGCCGACGCGGCCAACTGGGGCGCCTGGATCCCACCCCTGTTGTGGCTGGTCTGGGGCCTGGCCTTGGCCGTCGCCACGGCCGCCTACCACCGTCGTCGCCGCCGCGTCCGCTGCCCGCACTGCCCACCGCCGCCCGAGGACGCTCATTACAGCCCGAGAAGCGTTGAGCAGCATGGGGAGGACTGCGCGTCCGAACGCCGTCCATGAGGCCGGCGGCTCAGCGCACGGTGACGATCTCGTGCATCCCCTGGGCGGCGAACATCCGGCCGGTGCGGTAGTCGGTGAGCCAGGTGACCAGCGCGTACGTGCCCGGCCGGAGCCCGGCCGAGATGACCGTGGAGCGGCCCGGGGACAGCGGCACCGTGCCGGCAGGGCCTCCGATGAACGGGTACGACGACGCCGTCCCGGCTTCCATGGCGGCGAAGAAGGCGCCGACCTGGGCGCGGGTCGTGCCCTCCCGCACGGGCATGAAGATCGCCTCGTTGAACTGGCGGGAACGGTTGGTCACGCGGATCGGTGCCCCGGCCCGCAGGACGCCCGAGACGCCGAACCGCGCGGTCTGGAACTGGACGATCTCCGCCTCGGCCCGTGGCCGGGCCGGGCCGCCGTGCCGGTCCAGGACGCGCAGCGTGCGCACCTTGGCCGCCAGCCCGGGAGAGCCGACGTCCTTGAAGTCGAGCAGGTGGTATGTGCCGGGACGGAGCGTGGGCGTGAAGGTGACGGGCACACCGGGCAGGACGGCCGCGCCGCCGTACATCACCACGTCGCGTTCGACGGCCCGCGATCCGGCCAGTGCCGCGTCGGGATCGGACTCGTCGTAGGCCCGTTCGAGATCCGCCAGGTACCGCTGGAGCGACACCCCCTTCCGGAGCCGGACCAGCCCGATGTACGCGCCGTCGGGATCGGTGGCGGTCACCCGGAACGACGTGGCGTCCTCCGCCACCGCGGTCGGGGCGGTGAAGCCGCCGGGCGTGACGACGATCTCGGATGCCCGCGCCTGCGAAGCGGTGGCGTGCCCGGTACGCGTGTCGGCGGGCGCGGCGGGCGCGGCCAGGGCGCCGGTGGCCAGCAGGGAGACGGTGAGCGCGGAAGCGGTGAGGATTCGCATGCGGCAAAGTTCGCTCACAAACGATCAGTGCGGCATCTGGCTCCCGCCGTATCTCCCTGGCCGCCCCTACAACCGCGGATGTAGCGGGGAAGAGAACCTGGGAGGTAGGCACAGGTGGTCGGAGGCCAAGGTCACCGGCCGCGTTCATGAGCCGAGACATGGCAGCGACCGCCGGCGGGTGCCGTGAACGCCGCCCGCCAGGGCATCGGGTCGGACTTTCGGGGCGGGTGGGGGTTGGCTCTCGCGGGGGACGTCGATTCGGGCGCGCCGTTCATAGCGTGACGCCCATGCGGTGGCATGTGGCGATGGTGAGCGGGGCGCTGGCCCTGATGTTGGGCGTGACGGCGCAACCGGCCGGTGCGCGTTCGGACCATGCGGAGCTGCGGCGGCTGATGCAGCGGCTGACCGCCCAGGACGGAGCGGTGGGCGCGCAAGCGTTGGTGACCGAACGCGGGAAGCGTACGGCCATCGCCGAAGGGGTGGGCGACCTGCGCAGCGGAGCGCCGATGCCACGCGGCGGACGGTTTCGGATCGGCAGCCTGAGCAAACCCTTCGTCGCCACGGTGGTGCTCCAACTGGTGGGGGAGGGCAAGGTCGTCCTGGACGCGCCGGTGGAGCGCTACCTGCCCGGTCTCGTGCGCGGCAACGACAACGACGGGCGGGAGATCACCGTACGGAACCTGCTGCAGCAGACCTCCGGCCTGCCGGACTACCTCCAGTACCTCACGCCGCAGCAGTTGATGGAGACGCGGTTCGAGCATCGGGAGCCGCGTGAACTGCTCCAGGTCGCGCTCGACCATCGCAGGCTCTTCAAGCCCGGGTCCCAATGGCACTACTCCAACACCAACTACATCCTGGCCGCCATGATCATCGAGCGCGTGACGGGTCGCTCGTACGGGGAGGAGATCCACCGGCGCATCGTGCGGCCGCTGCATCTGCGCGACACGTCCGTGCCCGGTGACGATACCGGCATCGGCGGCCTGCATCCGCGCGGATATGTGAAGGCGGGGTCCCAACTGCTCGACCTCACCGAGCTGAACCCGTCCATGGCGTTCGGGAGCGGCGCCATGATCTCCAGTGCGGTGGACCTGAACCGGTTCCTCGGCGCGCTGGTCAGGGGCAGGCTGCTCCGGCCCGCCCAGCAACGCGAGATGATGACGACCCGGCCCACCGGCAACGCCTCCGGCAGCGAGTACGGGCTGGGCCTGCAAAGGTTCCCGCTGGACGGCTGCACCGGTGAGTTCTGGGGCCATTCCGGGGAGATGCTCGGCTACACCACCCGCTCCGGCGTGTCCCTGGACGGCCGCTGGCAGGTCACCGTCATGGTGAACCTCAATCCCGGCGGCACCCAGGCCCAGGAGGACGACCAGGAACGCGCCGTCTCCGCCGCCCTGTGCGACTGACTTGCGGCGGCAGGCCCGCTTCCCGATCACCTCGGTCCCGTACGCGTGGACGGAACGACCTGTTTCCTCTGCACCGATGCATGACCGGAGTTCCTATGCTCTCGGGGGTGCGACTCGACCTGATCACGATCGTCGTGGACGACTACGACCCCGCCATCGAGTTCTTCACCCGTGCCCTGGGGTTCGACCTTGTCGAAGACTCGCCGTCGCTGACGAACGACGGCCGTCCGAAACGGTGGGTCGTCGTGCGGCCGCCGGGCGCCCAGACCGGCGTCCTGCTCGCCCGCGCGGACGGCGCGCGGCAGTCCGCCGCCGTCGGGAACCAGGTCGCCGGGCGCGTGGGGTTCTTCCTCCGGGTGGACGACTTCGACGCCGCCCACGCGCGCATGACGGCCGAGGGTGTCGAGTTCGTCACCCCGCCCCGGACGGAGCCCTACGGGCGGGTCGCCGTCTTCCTCGACATCGCCGGCAACCGCTGGGACCTCCTCGGCCCGGCGGTTCAGGACACGTCGACGGCGATATAGGCGCGGTCGAACCGCCCGGCGGCAAGGTCGTCCTCGCCCATCCAGTCGGCTATTCAAGTTTGACTAGCCCATTGATCAGGTTCTACCGTGGCGGCATGGCCGAGAAGACCATTCCGATCTTTCCCTGCAGGGACATCGACGACTGCTGGGCGTTCTACGAGGCGCTCGGGTTCGAGCTGACCTTCCGGGAGACGCGTCCCTACCCCTACCTGGCGGTCCGCTACGGCGACATCGAGGTGCAGTTCGGCGGCCTGAAGGCGCACGACCCGAACACCGGCCTCTTCAGCTGCTACGTCATGACGACCGACGTTGACGGCCTGTACGAGTCGTTCCGCGGCAACCTCAAGGCCGCGCTGGGCCGGATCCCCACGCGCGGGCTGCCGCGGATCGGCCGGCTCGGCGACATGTCGTACGGCGTCCGCCAGTTCCTGGTGACCGACCCGGACGGCAACCAGTTGCGCATCGGCCAGCCGATCTCCGACCACTTCGAGCACCGCCCCGCGCCCAAGGACAAGGTCGGCCGCGCCCTCCACACGGCCCGGTTGTATGTGAACTCCAAGGAGGACTTCGCCGGAGCCGCCAAGATCCTCGACCACCTCCTCGCGGACGCGGACGGCCTGACGGCGGCGCAGCGGGTCGAGACGCTGGTCCTGCGCGCCGACGTCGCCGTGCAGTTGCAGGAGGCCGACCGGGCCAGGGAACTGGTGGACGAGGCCGCGCGCGTCGAGTTGACCGCCGACGACCGCGCCGCCGTCCGCGACGACCTACGCCGCCTGGACGATCTGAACGAAGCCCTCTGAGCCCGCGCAGCCCGCAGGACAGGGGCGGCGTGGGCCGCCCCGGCGAGCGGCCCGGTGAGGGATCCGCGGGTGGTTTTGGGGAGGCTTGACCGGTCGTTAGGTTCGTATGAAACCCATTCTTCCTAGGCTCGGGGGAAAGACCCATACAGATCAAAGAGGGCCAGAGGCGAAGCGTAAATTACACGGAAAGGATGGGAAGCATGCGCCTCATTATCATTGGTCTGATGACAGCGGCACTGACGCTCGCCGGCCTCCTGGGGGTCACCGCGATCAGCGCGTCGGCCGCGTCGGCCACCACCGGACAGCAGGTCGCCACGGACTACCACGGGGACGACGACGAGTACGACGACTGGTGGTGGTTCTTCGACCATGACGACGATGACGACGACGATGACGACGACGACCACGATGACCACAACGGGTACTGGAACCACCACGGTGACTTCGGGCACCACAATGGTGTGAGCATCCACGTCGGGCGTTGATGGGCGTCAGCAAAAGCTCCGGCAATTTTGGTGCCGGGGCTTTTTGCTGGACGCATCCGGTTGTCTGCGGGCTCAGGAATTCATTTGCGGGCGAGGAGGAGCGCCTGCGGGACGCTTCGCCGGCGAATCCGGCATGCCCGGACGCTATCGGGTCACGGGGTCGGGACGCGGGGCCGTGTCGGCCGGGACGGGGGCGTGCCTACGGTGGCGCGGCAACCGACGCACGGGGGAGATGTGATGATCGCTCAGGAGTTGCGGACCGTGGTGTGGCTGATGATGGGATCCACGGGGAGCGCGCCGGGGACGCTGCACCTGGCGGACGGGCGGCTGACGTTCGAGGCGTACGGGCGGGGAGCGCTCACCGGCGGGCAGCTCCGCGAGGTCGAGAAGCGGTCGGGACGTCCCGGCCTGGCCGGCCACCTGGACGGCGGGCACGCGGGGGTCGTGTTCGATGTGCCGGTGGCCGAGATCGGAAAGGTCGCCTTCCCCTGGTACTACTTCGGCGGCGGGATGAAGCTGTCCGCCGCGGGCTCGCCGTACCGGTTCTCCTTCCTCCAGCCGCAGAACACGATGCTGTCGGAGGGGCTCGGCGGGATCCCCGCCGGGCGGGCGTGCGGCCGGGCGTGGAAGGGGGCGCTGCGCGGGGCGCCCTCGCGGTGAGGTTTTCCGCTGAATGGAGTGCTTAGGGCGGGCCGGGGGCGGTGATCCCTAGGGTGGGCGGCGACGATGCCGGTCCTGAGGAGGGAACTGTCCATGGCGCATGAAGTCCGCGGAGTGGTGGCCAGGGGGAAGGGCGAGCCGGTTTCGGTGGAGACCGTGCTGGTGCCCGACCCGGGCCCCGGCGAGGCCCTGGTGAAGGTGCAGGCGTGCGGGGTCTGCCACACCGACCTGCATTACCGGGAAGGCGGGATCAATGACGAGTTCCCCTTCCTGCTCGGGCACGAGGCCGCCGGGGTGGTCGAGGCGGTCGGGGACGGCGTCACCGAGGTGGAACCCGGTGACTTCGTGATCTTGAACTGGCGGGCGGTGTGCGGGCAGTGCAGGGCGTGCGCCCGGGGGCGTCCCTGGTACTGCTTCGACACCCACAACGCCAGGCAGAAGATGACGCTGGCGGACGGGACGGAGCTGTCGCCCGCGCTCGGCATCGGCGCGTTCGCCGAGAAGACGCTGGTGGCGGCGGGTCAGTGCACCAAGGTGGACCCGGAAGCGAGCGCGGCGGCGGCCGGGCTGCTGGGGTGCGGGGTGATGGCCGGGCTCGGCGCCGCGATCAACACCGGCGGGGTGACCCGGGGCGACAGCGTCGCGGTGATCGGGTGCGGCGGGGTCGGGAACGCGGCGGTGGCCGGGGCCCGGCTGGCCGGCGCCGCGAAGATCATCGCGGTGGATCTCGACGACCGGAAGCTGGACTGGGCCCGGGGCCTGGGCGCCACCCACACGGTCAACGCGTCCGGGACCGACCCGGTGGCGGAGATCCGCGAGCTGACCGGCGGGTTCGGCGCGGACGTGGTGATCGACGCGGTGGGCCGGCCGGAGACCTACGAGCAGGCCTTCTACGCCCGCGATCTGGCCGGGACCGTGGTCCTGGTCGGGGTGCCCACCCCGGAGATGCGGCTGGAGCTGCCGCTGCTGGAGGTGTTCGGGCGGGGCGGGGCGCTGAAGTCGTCCTGGTACGGCGACTGCCTGCCTTCCCGGGACTTCCCGATGCTGATCGACCTGTACCGGCAGGGGCGGCTCGATCTGGACGCGTTCGTGTCGGAGACGATCGCGCTGGACGAGGTCGAGGCCGCGTTCACCAAGATGCACCACGGCGACGTGCTGCGCTCGGTGGTGGTCTTCCCGTGACCGCCCGCATCGACCACACGGTCACCTCGGGGACCTTCTCCCTGGACGGGCAGACCTTCGACGTCGACAACAACGTGTGGGTGCTCGGGGACGACGCCGAGTGCGTGGTCGTCGACGCCCCGCACGACGCGGAGGCGATCCGGGAGGTGGTCGGGGACCGCAGGCTGGTGGCGGTCCTGGCGACGCACGCCCACGACGATCACGTGCGGGTGGCGCCGGAGCTGGCCGACGCGACCGGGGCGGAGATCCTGCTGCATCCGGCCGACCTGCCGCTGTGGCGGCTCACCCACACCGAGCGCAGGCCGACCGGGGAGCTGGCGGACGGCCAGGTCATCGAGATCGCCGGCACCCGGGTCGAGGTGATCCACACGCCCGGGCACGCGCCCGGGGCGGTCTGCTTCCACGTCCCCGACCTGGGTGTGCTGTTCAGCGGCGACACGCTTTTCCAGGGCGGGCCGGGGGCGACCGGGCGGTCGTTCTCCGACTTCAACCTGATCATCGCGTCGATCCGGGACCGGCTGCTGGAGCTGCCGCCGGGGACGGTCGTCCACACCGGGCACGGCGACAGCACCACGATCGGCGCGGAGGCGCCCCACCTGGAGGAATGGATCGACCGGGGGCACTAGACACGCTCCCTGAGGGGCCCGCGGCGACCGCCGCCGCGGGCCCTTCGCGCGGGACGGGTGAGTACGCCGCCCGTGTCCGTTGAGTAGTACGACGGGTGGTGCCTCGACTACTCTGCCGATGCAATGATCACAATCCTGATGGAACGGTGACAGGCCGGACACCGCGCGGGTGGTGACGGGGGGATCATGGCGGCAGTGGAGACGACGGCGGGGGACAGGGCGGGGGACGGGGCGGACCGGCTCGCGACGCGGCGGCTCTCGCCGCGGCTGGGACGGCTCACCCTGCGGGAGCGGTGGCGCAGGGCCCGCCTCCAGGCCTACTCGTGGCTGCTCACCGGGACGTACCGGACGGCGTCCGTCCACCCGGCCGTGTGGCGGTTCGTGGCCCGCGGCTACCATCCCGCGCTCGACCGCCTGGCCGCCCGGCACGCCCGCGTGGCCTGCGAGTTCGGCGCGGTGGACGTGCCCGCGTACCGCGACTTCGTCCGGCGGCACGCGGGCGGGCGGCGGCCGCGCAGGCTGGCCGACTTCCCGGAGATGACCAAGCGGAACTACGCGGGCGTGTACGACGAGGCCAGCCGCTGCCAGGAGGGCCGGCTGCACCGGGCCGGGGTGGTCGTGGACGAGTCGTCCGGCTCCACCGGCAAGCCGTACAACTGGGTGCGGGGCCCGCGCGAGCTGAAGGCGATCTACCGGAACGCGGCCGGGTACATCGAGCTGGTCTTCCCCGGCGAGAGGCTGTTCGTCATCAACGGCTACTCGATGGGCGCCTGGGCCACCGGCACCACCACCGGGACGGCGATGACGCGGATCGCGATGGTGAAGAACACCGGCCCCGATCTGGAGAAGATCGTGGACACGCTGGAGCATTTCGGCCCCGGCTACGACTACGTGATCACCGCGTACCCGCCGTTCCTGAAGCATCTGCGGGATCGCCTGGACGCGATCGGGTTCCCCTGGGAGGAGTACCGCATCCGGGGGATGGTGGGCGGCGAGGGCATGACCGAGGCGCTGCGCGAGTACCTGGAGCGGCGCTTCGAGGAGGTCCGTTCCGCGTACGGGGCGAGCGACCTGACGATCGGGATGGGCGCGGAGACCGGGTTCACGGTGTGGCTGCGCAGGCGGCTGGCGTCCGATCCGGAGCTGCGCCGCGAGCTGCTGGGCGAGGGCGAGCAGCGCCTTCCGATGATCTTCCACTACAACCCGCTGGAGACGTTCCTGGAGGTCGGGGTGTGGCGGGCCGAGGGCGACGTCATGGCGCACATTCCGGAGTTCACGCCGCTGTCGGGCGAGGAGCAGGGGCCGCCGGTCGTCCGTGAGCGCCGGTGAGCTTCTCGTTCACGGCGGTGGAGGGCCGCCGCGACCTGCGGAGGTTCATCGCGTTCACGCGCCGCGTGTACGGGCGCGACCCGTGCCACGTCCCGGTGCTCGCGCAGCAGGTCCGCGGCTGGCACCGCGGCGAGGTCCCGGGCGTGCGCCTGCACCTCCTCCGGGACGCCGCCGGCCGGGTCGTGGGCCGGACGACGCTGCACGCCGACGCCGACTTCGACGCCAAGCTCGGCAGGCGCCTCCAGCTGTTCGGGCTGACGGAGTTCCTAGACGAGGACGGCGTGGCGGAGGCGCTGTTCGACGCGATCTGCGAGGCGGGCCGGGCGGCGGGCCGGGACGCGGCGTTCGGGCCGGTGTCGCTGCTGCCCAACCAGTCCGGCGGCGTGATCACCTCCGGGTTCGCGGAACGCGGTTTCATCGACAGCGCATGGAATCATCCCTATTACCCGCGCGCGTACGAGACCTACGGCTTCTCCCGCCGTTTCGAGTCCGACACCTGGATGTGCCCGGCGAACAGCGATCCCGACGAGGTGTTCCCATTCGACGACGCCCGGATCGCCGCCGAGGACCTGGCGCTGCACCGCGGCGACAGGAAACGCTTCCGCGCGCAGCTGCCCATCCTGCGCGAGATGCTGAACGCCAGCTTCGCCCGGCTCGGTTACTACACCGAGATCTCCGCCGAGCAGCTCGCCCGGCAGACCGACGGGCTGGAGTTCCTGATCGACGAGTCGCTGCTGCTGTACCTGACCAGGGCGGGACGGCCGGTCGCGTTCGTGCTGTGCGTCCCCGACTACTCCGAATTCGTCGCGAAAGTGGGCGGCCACCTGGGCCTTCTCAACCAGCTCCGGCTGGTGCTCACCAGTTCCCGCTATCGCCGCGACGCCGTTCTCATCATCAAGGGCACGGTCCCGGAGGCGCAGGGGCGCGGCTACATGCGGCTGCTCTCGCGCGAGCTGCTGCGCAATTTGCGCGCCGCCGGTTATGGAGTGCTCCGCAGTACGTATGTGGAGCGCGCCAACGCCGGTTCGGAGGCACAATACATAGCGATGGGCGGACGTCCCCTGCACGGATACACGTTCTACGAGAAAGGCTTCCATTGAAGCCCGACGCACTGCGGGAACTCGAACCGGACTTCTGGCGCGCGCCCAGCGCGCACAACACCCAGCCCTGGGTGCTCCGCTACCGCGAGGACTCGGTCGAGATCGGGTGGGATCCGGCCCGCACGCTCCCGGTCGGCGATCCCGCGGGGCGTGACCTGCGGCTGGCGCTCGGCGCGTTCACCGAGACCTGCCTGATCGTGTGCGCGGACGCGGGCCTGCGGGTGGAATTCCGGCAGGACCACTCCGAGGCCGGCCGGCGGGTCGGGTACCTGGCCGGCGCGGAGGGCCGGCACGCGACGCCGTACACCACGCCGTTCACGGCGCAGGACGTGCGCGACCGCCGTACCGGGCGCGGCGCCTACGAGCCCGGGCGGCTGGACGAGGCGGTGACCGCCCGCCTGGAGAAGCTGGCGGCCGAGGAGAAGGCGGAGATCCGCCGCGTCCCGTGCCGCGAGCTGATCGAGCTGGCCTACGACGCCGACCGCCACCTGTTCTCGACCCCGCCCATCGCGCGTGAGCTGCGCGAATGGCTGCGCCTCGACCCCGAGGACCCGCGCTACGAGCAGGACGGCCTGACCGACCGCGCGCTGGGCCTGACCCGCATGGAGACCCGGGCGCTGCGCACGGCGCTGTCCCCGCGGTGGTACTCGCTGCTGCGGCGGTTGGGGCTGCCCAAGCTGCTGGCGTCCTCGTCCCGCAAGACGCTCGACTACGACGGCGAGGTCGTCGTCCTGGTGGGCCGGCCCGGGTGCACGGACGGCGAGCAAGTCGCGCTGGGGCGTGTGCTGATGCGCCAGTGGCTGACGCTGTCCACGCTCGGCTACACGACCCATCCGGTCAGCCAGATCATCGACGTGGAGATCACCAAGCAGCGGCTGGCCCGCCTTCTGGGGATCGACGACCCGTCGCGGCTCCTGAACATCACGCGGGTGGGCCGTCCGAAGGCCACCCCGCCCCTCTCGGCACGCCTGCCCCGGTGATCGGGGCGCCCGGCTCGGCCTGGAAGGTCTCACCAACGGGATGCCGTGGGGCGAGGGGAAGGTGCCGAAACGGCGCCGGAGTCGGTCCGAATCGTGGGTTCTCGGCGTCCCCGCGTCCCGCCGCCTAGCTTGGGGGCATCAGCCGGAACAACGGAAGAGAAGGAGATGCCGGACCGTGCACGACGACACTTCCGGCCGGGCCCAGGCCCCCTCGGAATCCCCGCGACCTTCCGACTCCCCGGACGCCCCCGAGACCCCCGGCCCCACGCCGAAGATCAATACCGAGATCCCGCATTCGGCGCGGATCTGGAACTACTGGCTCGGCGGCACCGACAACTACGAGGTCGACCGCGTCGCCGGCGACCAGTACGTCGCCGTCTACCCCGAGATCAGGGAGCTGGCCCGCGGAGGCCGCTACTTCCTCGCCCGCGCGATCCGGTACCTGGTGACCGAGGCCGGCATCCGCCAGTTCCTCGACATCGGCACCGGCCTGCCCACCGTCGACAACACCCACGAGGTCGCCCAGCGCCTCGCTCCCGAGACCCGCGTCGTGTACGTCGACAACGACCCGCTCGTCCTCGCCCACGCCCGCGCGCTGCTGACCAGCGCCCCCGAGGGCGCCACCACCTACCTCGACGCCGACCTGCACCACCCGGAGAACATCATCGAGCGGGCCAGGCCCTCGCTCGACCTCTCCCGGCCGCTCGGCCTCATGCTGATCGGCGTCATGGGGCACATCGTCGACGACGCCGAGGCCCGATCGATCGTCCGCCGCCTCGTCGACGCGCTGCCCTCCGGCAGCTACCTCACCCTCTACGACGCCACCGACAAGGACGCCACCTTCAACAAGGCGCAGAGCGGCTACGACGACACCGGGGCCGTCCCCTACGTCCTGCGCGACCCCGGATTCGTCACCGGCTACTTCGACGGACTCGAACCGGTCGAACCGGGGATCGTGCCGGCCAGGCACTGGCGCCCGGAGATCGGATCACTCGACGACAAGGACGACCCCACCCTGTGCGCCGTGGCCCGCAAACCCTGATCCGGCCCGCGCCGGACACCTTTACCGTGAGTACGGGACCGGACACGGCCATCGCCGCGCGCGGAGCTATAGTGAAAACCGTTGTGCACCCGGTCGTCCCGTCCGAGGAGCCGCCTTGGCCTCCGCAACGACTGCGTCCATCCCGCCCGGCAGCCAGGCGCTCGTCCCGGGCGATCCGCTGATCCCGCGGCTGTTGCTGGGCCGGCGTCTGCGTGAGCTGCGCGAGGCCGGTTCCGTGTCCCGGGGCCGCGCCGCCGCCGCGGCCGGCTGCTCACCGTCCACGATCACCCGGATCGAGCGGGGCGGCACCGGGACGGACCGGAGCCACGTCACCCTCTACGGCGTCCACGACGAGGCCGAACGCGCCACCCTGCTCGCCCTCGCCGACCAGACCCGGGCCCGCCCCTGGTGGCACGACCACCGCGACGCCGTCCCCCGGCACCGCCGCCCCTACCTCAGCGCCGAGGGCTCCGCACGGCTCGTCCGCTGCTTCGCCGACCGGTACGTCCCCGACCTGCTCCGCACCGACGACTACGCCCGCGCGCTCGCCCGCCACGAGAACCACCCGTCCGTGGAACGCCACCTGGAACTGCTGGCACGGCGCCGCCGGATCCTGCGCCGCCGCCCGCGGCCGGTCAACCTGTGGGTCGTCCTGGACGAGGCCGTGCTGTGGCGGCCGGTCGGCGACGCCTCGACGATGCGCGCCCAGCTGGAACACCTCGTCGAGCTGTGCTGGCGGCCCAACGTCACCGTCCAGATCGCCCCGTACTCCGCCTGCCGCCGCGTCGCCCCCGACGGCCCGCTCACCCTGATCCGCTTCCCGCAGCAGAACCTGCCCGACATGGTGAGCCTCGAATCCGACGGCCGCACCGCCTACCCGACCAGGCCCGCCGAGATCGAGCACCACTGGCACGTCTTCAACACCCTGGTCATCGAGGCCGCCCCGCCCGAGCACACCCCGCGGCTCATCGAGGACGCCCTCGCCGAATACCGCACCCGCGAGATCGGGGCGCGCTCCTAGGCTTGACCCCCGTGACGCGCAACAGGACGTACCGCATCGTCGACGGGGAACGCATCGAGGGCACCTGGCGGCCCGTCTTCGTCCACAACTTCGACTACCACCTCACCGACCTGAAGATCTTCGCCGACGGCGCGATCTGGTGCTGGGAATGGCTCGACCTCGACGGCCTCCGCGCCAAGCTGGAGTCCGGCCGGATCGCCACCGCCATCGAACCCGGCGCCCGCGCCTCCGCCCACCACGTCGGCGCCTGGCGGTTCGACGACTTCCGCACGTCCCTCACCCCCGAGATGCTGCTCGGCGAGGTCGCCGACGAGATCGACCGCCTGAACGACCGTCCCGACTCCACCGGCCGCTGCCGCCAAGCTCTCGACCGCTACCTGGAGACCCGCACCGAGGAGGACCGGCAGGCCCTCCGCACCGCCTACCTCGACATCCCGGAGCACCTGCGCGTCTACGCCCTCGGCGACATGGACAACAAGGACCGCCCCCTGGCCGTCCTGTGCACGTCCCTGGGCGAACCCCTCCTCGCCAACCGCACGCCGGGCTCACCGCCCATCGTCACCGAGAGGATGCGCGACTACGCCTTCGCCTACTTCGCCGAACGAACCCGTGCCGAACAGGCCTTCCCGCCCCGCACCCCGTCCGACGACCCCGAAACCCCGCCCACGGCCCTCCACATAAGCCAGACCGTCTATCCCAGCGGATGGCCCACCCGCCCAGGGCCGCACTACCTCCAGAACGAATACCCCGCACCCATCGAAATCGGCTCGACCACCTACCCGACCGTCACGCACGCGTACTGGGCCCTGTCCACCACCGACACCTCACTCCGCGAACAGATCCGCCAGGCCGACCGCCCCTTCGACGCCGAACGCCTGGCCCGCGACGCCCCCCGCGATCCCTCCTGGCCGGAAACCCGCGCCGCCGTCATGGCCACCCTCCTCCGCGCCAAGTTCCGCCAGCACCCGCACCTCGCCGACTACCTCCTCAGCACGCGCGGCCGCATCCACTACAGCGGTACCGGCTCCACGTACTGGACTGCGGCCGGCCGCAACTGGACGGGCCGCCTCCTGGAACTCATCCGCTCCGAGCACATGATCGAACACATGTTTGACTGACCGCTTAGAATGGGCCCATGACCAGGGCTTTCCAGGGTTCGCTCCTCGACTTCGCCGACGAGCCCGGCCCGCGCGAGCTTGATTCCATCCGCCGCACGCACCTCTCTCACGGCGCCTGGATCGACCTGCGCCCCAACTGGATCGCCGGCGCCGACGCCCTCTTCGAACGCCTCGTCGAGATGGTCCCCTGGCGCGCCGAGAGCCGCCACATGTACGACCGCGTCGTCGACGTCCCCCGCCTCCTGTGCTTCTACGACGAAGGCGCACCCCTCCCCGACCCCATCCTCGAAGACGCCCGCGACGCCCTCAACGCCCACTACGAGGAAGAACTCGGCGAGCCCTTCCGCACCGCAGGCCTCTGCCTCTACCGCGACGGCCACGACAGCGTCGCCTGGCACGGCGACACCATCGGCCGCGGCAGCACCGAGGACACGATCGTCGCGATCGTCTCGGTAGGCACCCCCCGGGCCCTCCTCCTACGCCCCCGCTCGGGTGGTCAGGCCCTCCGCTACGACCTGGGCCACGGCGACCTCATCGTCATGGGCGGCAGCTGCCAGCGCACCTGGGAACACGCCGTCCCGAAGAGCACCCGCGTCACAGCCCCCAGAATCAGCATCCAATACCGCCCAAGAGGCGTCCGCTAACAGAGCAGCTCCTCCAGGTAACGCCGAGCACCACGATGACGCTCGGCCACCTCCAGCAGCAGCTCTTCCAGCCGATCCCGTCCCATACCCGCCAACCGCTCCCGCAGATCGAACCGCCGCGCAATCTCCACACCGTGCTCCAGGTCGTACAGGTAGACCAGCGCGACGGCGACGCAGTGCTTGCAGAAGTTCCCCTCCTCGCCCCAAGGACAGTCGCACTCCCCGTCAAGCCCACGACCGAGACGGAGCCGGACGCTGTACACCTCCGTCCCCTGGACAGCGGCGTAAACCCCGGCATCGTCGGCCTCCAGATCCTCCACCGCATCGAGGTAACCGATGCCGCGCTCATACGACTTGGCGCCGGCGAGTTCGCGTACGTCTTCCTTCGTGAACGGGGGCATCCACCCATCAAACCAATCCGCCGAGGCCCTTGCTGATCGTCAGGATGTTTCCAGGACGTGATGATGCCGGGTGCTGACTTGCCCGGCGGCCCGCAATTAGCATGAGGTGATCCCGCGGCAGCGGACGGTTCATTCGGGTGGGGTGGTTCGATGTACCCGGTTCATCAAGGCGGCGCGGAACCCGTTCTGCTGCAGATCGGCGACATGTCGCTGACCAGCACGCACGTGATCCTCCCGTACGGCCAGTATCCGCTGCATGGCGCCACCTGGACCGTCCAGGACTCCACCCAGGTCACCGAGGGCATCCCCGTCGTCGCCATCGTCCTGACGGTCATCTTCGTCTGGTTCTGCCTCCTGGGCCTGCTCTTCCTCCTGATGAAGGAACGCCGCTACCTCGGCTTCGTCTCCATCTCCGTGACCGGCCCCGGCTTCCACCACACCGCCCAGTTCCCGCCGGGCCCGCAGACCGCAGCCTGGGCCGCCAACGCCATAGCCCAGGCCCGCGCCATCACCGCCTCCGCGCCCCCCATGGCCTGAAGAAGCTCTGATCAGCCCCGACCAGGCGTGGTCGTGGGCTGCCCTAGATACGCCCCCAAACGCGATGTATCGTGTCTCCGTCAACGCGATATATCGCCTCTGGGAGGGATCGTGGGCCTGCGGGACCTGTTCTTCGTCACCGGCACGCTGGAGAGCACGGACTGGATCACCAAGCGGATGCGCCACCTCCGCATCGCCTGCCCACCTCAGACCTGGAAGCCCGGCCAGCAGATCCGCATCAGCGTCGACGGCCTCCTGACGCGCCGCACCTACTCCATCTGGGACGGCGACGAAACCGGCTTCGAACTGTGCGTCCTCGACCACGGCGAAGGCCCCGGCGCCCGCTGGTCCCGCACCATCGAACCCGGCCAGAAAATCGTCTTCACCAAACCCGAGGGCAAACTAACCCCACAGCCCGCCCCCTACCACCTCTTCGTGGGCGAGGAAACCGCCGGCGTCCCCTTCGCCCCCATGCTCCGCTCCCTGGGTGACGCCGAAACCCACACCCTCCTCGAGGTGGACACCCCCGACGACCGCCTCCCCCTGGACGACGTCACCTGGCTCTATCGCCACGGCGCCCCCGCAGCCTCCTCGAAAACCCTCCTGGAAGCCGTCAAGAACCTAGACCTGCCCCCCGAACCCGGCCTCGCCTACCTGGCCGGCGAAGCCAAGACCATCCAGTCCATCAAAGCCCACCTCATCCAAGACCGCGCCTGGCCCCGCCAGTCCATCAAAACCAAACCCCTCTGGACCCCCGGCAAAAAGGGCCTCGAATAACCCAGGATTCGATCCCGGAGGGAAGCCCCGCCCGATGCCTTAGCTACGTCCCAGAATCTCGCGCAACTCGTGGGGCGTGGGCCATGTACGTAGAAGCCAAACGTCGTGAGGTAGCGCTCTGCTCAGCCGTCAGTTTCACCTTTGAATTTTTGCGCAGCCGAAGTCGGCCCAACTGCCTGGACTACGGCATCCACCGCGGCGGGGAGGGGTTCGTGTTCCCAAAGGCGCACGACACGCCAGCCCGCTGCCTTCAGAGCGGCGTTCGCCTGCTGATCTCGCTCCATGTTCCGGCGAAGTTTGGGCGTCCAGTACCACTCGTTTGTAGTGGGCTCCCTGCCGTGCTCAGGACAGACATGCCAGAAGCAGCCATCAACGAACACGGCCACCTTGCGTGCCGTGAAGACGATATCTGGCCGGACGCGAACACCATCTGCCAGATCGAGCCGGAGATCCTTGCGATATCGGTATCCAAGCGCATGCAGGGCGCAACGTAGCGCTACCTCCGGTTTGGTGTTAGAGCGACGGTTAGCGCGCATGTTGCGCGACCGACCCTCGTTCATCGGGCGCGGATACAGGCCCTTGGCCCAAGCCCGTTCACGTGGGTCACTGCTCGGTGTATTAGCCACGGTCTCGCCGGTTCCGCTCACGATTTACTAGCCGGAGGCAGGATACTGAGCCCCGCCGGGTTTGGTGAAGTCCATGATGTCTGCTGTTTCGCCGACGCACTCGCTTAGCACGGAGACGCGCCGCTGCGCTACGGGCACTCCTGCCCGGGCGAACACCATCTCAAGCCGACACGTCAGCTGATCGAATCGAGTATGACACCCGAGGGGCCAGCTCGACCCCCGAGTAACGCGGCGGACGCATGTCTCGCGGAGGCCAGATGGCTCGTCTTCCGGTTCTGGGAGCACGAACCGGCCGACCACCGCGCCTGAGTGGTCTGAGAAGCGATTCGATCCCGCCGACGCTCCGGCTGATAGCGAAGGTTGTTTATCCGCGCAGGAGAGTTGAGGCTCCTTGAGCAAGGACAGGAGCGAGTTGCGGGATCCCGTCGATCACTTGCTCGCGCGGGACATCGATCCGGCACGTCTCCCAGTGTCCGTACAGTCCTTGGTCGTTCGGGATCTGTATCTGCCCAAGTCCTGGACGCTGACGCCGAGCACTGCCGGGCCGCGGGAGTGCCGACCGACCGGAGCTTTGCCACCAAGCCTGAGCTGGCCCGGCGGATGCTCGTGCGCGCTCTGGAGGCCGGAACCCGCGCGCCTTGGGTGGCCGGTGACGAGGTCTACGGCCAAGCCCCGACCTGCGGCAGGAGCTGAAAGGGCGCAGGGTCGGCTACGTGCTGGCGGTCGCCGCAGGCCACCGGGTCGCCCTGGTTATCGATTCCCAGCGCGCCGATCAGGCGTCCGCCACGCTACCCAGACGAGCCTGGCAGAAGCTGTCGGCCGGACCCGGCGCCAAAGGCCGACGCTTCTGCAACTGGGCGCTGATTGACATCGATCGTGACCTGTCCGGGTGCCGGTGCCGCTGATCCGCCGCAACTGCCGCACCCGCAAGCTGGCGTTATACCGCTGCTACGCGCCCCGCCCCGTCCCGGTCCCGGCAGTGGTCAAGGTCGCTGGACGGCGCTGCGCCATGGAGGAAGCCTTCCAGGCCGGCAAAGGGCTGTGCGGCTGGACGAGCACGAGGTCCGCACCTAGAAATCCAACTGGTGGACCACTCTGGGCATGCTCCCGCAGGCCTTCCTGGCCGCCGTGGCCGAAGCCAAACGCGCCCGCCACCAGCACCAGCCCCGGCCTGATCCCGATCACTCTGGCCGAAGTCCAGCGTCTGATGATCCGCCTGACCAGCCGCCCAGCTCTCGATCCCGCGTACTGCCTGCACTGGTCGCACTGGCGTCGACGCCATCAAGCTCGCGCCCGCACTGCCACTACCAGTGACGATGCAGCTACAAGCGATAAAGACCACCGTCAGCCGGAGTACCAGCAGGCCACCAACGCGAGGGAGCCGCGCGCCGCGGCGGCAGCCCCCTCCGCCGCTTGCTGCCAATCGCATGGCCACATCCGGAGACGTGTCTCGTGCGCACGAGACACGCCAATAGATTGCAAATCCTGACATGTGCCGGCAAAGGTTTCTTGAGTGAGCCCACCCACCGGCGAGTCACCGCCCCACGAGAGGCTCGCGGCTGCCCTCCGCGAGCACCGGATGCGGGCACGCCTATCGCGCAGCGAAGTCGCGGCGCGCGCAGGGCTCGATCCGAGT
This sequence comes from Spirillospora sp. CA-255316, assembly GCA_050942275.1. Classification (GTDB taxonomy): domain Bacteria; phylum Actinomycetota; class Actinomycetes; order Streptosporangiales; family Streptosporangiaceae; genus Spirillospora. The sequence continues at coordinate 442,555 of CP192047.1, forward strand.
GTGCTCTCGCGCCTCGAAAGGGCCGAATACCCGCACCGCATCAAGAGCGAGACTCTATCGCGGCTAGCGAGCGCGCTCGACTGCAACGACTCGCTGCACCTTGCCGCGGGGCTGCCGACACCAACCGTCCAGGAGCTCAGCCCCGCGCTTCAACGAGCTCACCTGGCGGTCGGCGATCCGGCGACCCGGGACGGTTTGAGGCGCCTCGAGCTCCGGGGATTCGCCGCGAGGTTCGATCGCGCGGCACTCCGCCGGGACGGGAGCCAGGTCGATGAGATGCGGCTTGCCCGCGCAGTGGGCCGCGAGACCGGCCGCGAGATCGTCACCCGGTCCCCCCACCCGCAACTGGACACGGCGGGGCGGCGCTTCTGGACGGCTCACGCCGCCGCGCACGCGCTGCTGCAGAGCGATGGGTGCAGGTGGCCGCGCTTGGAGCCGGGCGAGGGGGAAGCCAACTACATCGCAGGCATCCTCCTCGCACCCGACCGATTGGTACAGGCGGCCGTCCGGAGCTGCCTCATCCCCCGGAGCGAGGAGTTGTGGGACTACAGCTGCGCTGACCTGACCGCAGAGGTAGCGGAACGTTTGCTGGTCCCCGGCTGGGTCGCGATACAGCGCATCGCCGAAGCAGGCCAGATGGAGCTCTTCCTACCTCTCAAGGAGGAAGAGCTGGAGGAGGGATCGTGAACCCTGGACACGGTGAACCATTCGATAGATCGCTGCCCAGCCCCCTGGAGGCGATCGCGGCCCTCCGCTCGGCCGGGGAGGACAGCGTCGTCGCCAGCAAGACGATCACTTCCCGGCAGCAGGCGATGTACATCCCGACCGGTCTCGATGATCGCCTTGCTCGGCGCATGCGCGAGCCCGATGCACCAGCCCTGCTGCTGCTCAGCGGCAGCGCGGGCGGGGGCAAGTCCGCTCTCATCCGGATGCTCGAACGGGCTGTCCCGCGCGATACGTTCACGGCGGTGGTCGAGGACGCCACGCACGCCGAAGCTCCGGACGAGGATCAGACGCGCTTTCTAGCAGACGTCCTCGCGGGCTTCGATGGTGGCGTGCCCGGGCCAGGCGTTCGCATCCTGCTCGCGGCTAACACTGGTCTCCTGCTGCGGCTCGAGCGCATGTTCAAGCGATCCGGGCGTCCCGCGCTCGCCGAGCTCGTGTCGTTCGCCCTGCACCGCTTGGGGGTTCCGGCAGCTCCGCCCGTCCCGGCAGCCAGGGCTCAGGAGCTTCAAGGCGCGGTGCTGGTCGTGGACCTCGATCAAAGGCCCACGTCCGGTAGCGAGGACAGGCTGTTGAGAAGAATGCTCCCGGTCCTGGATCCCGATGCACCTCGCGGCGTGCTCGCTGGGGCAGAGCGATGCAGAACCTGCCAGGTGAGAGCGTTCTGCGCCCCCAGGACGAACCTGGAACTTCTCGCCGATCCGGGGATCGGCGCTGTGCTGGACGAAGCGGTCGAGCAAGTGGCACTCAGGCACGGCCGGGATGTGCGGCCGAGGCAGCTCTGGGATGCGCTTGGCACCCTGGCACTGGGGAGTCTGGACGTCCCCCCGGATGCTGACCCGTGCGATGGCGTCGCCGAGATAGCAGCCAGGGGTGACCTCGACGCCGTCTGGAGATCGCTGCTTCCCAACGGCGCCTTCTCCGCGCCGACCGCGAACCCGCTGTGCTCGGAGCTGGCCGCGCTCGATCCGGCCTTCGCTCCCAGCCTCGAAGGGCACGACATCATCGCATCAGCCGGCGTCGATCCAGAGGATGATGCCCGCTCGCTGGTCGGCATGCTCGGCGGGACCGCGAGCGAGCGCGAGGCCGTTCTCACGGCAGCGGAGGCTCTCAGATCGAGGCAGGTTGGAGGCGGCACCGCTGCGGTCGCCCGCGGGCTCGCCCGCGCGGCCTGGCTCGCCGGCAAGCTACCGCTCCAGGCCGGGATACCGGATGAGTTCGCCAGCGCGCTCCGTGGCGACGAGGGCTCCACGGACGAGGTGATCGGGGTCGCAGCGCAGGGAATCGTCCGGTCCTTCGGGCGCTTCGTGGAGGGGAACTACTACCTCCCGACGGAGAGTCTCGCCGAGAGAAGGGATTGTCGCGTACTCGTCAGGGTCGAGCTCGACGACTTCCTGGACTGGGGCCCCTCGGTGCCGGAAGCGGCGAACCCTCAGGGAAGCGAGGTCGTGGGCTTGCGACCGCTGACCGCACGGCTCCTGATCGGTGACGCCACCATGCTGCTCGATCTTCCGCTGTACGAGCTTCTCGAGCGGGCCGCCAGCGGGACCAGCGCGGCCTCGATCGATATCGAGCGCTTCCATTCACTCCGCCATGCCGTCGAGACCTTGGGCCGGACGATGGCGGGGGAGAGGGACGCCCCACTGCTGGTCGTGCGTGACGGCGGCAGGGAGGCGTACCGGGCGAAGACCGGCCTCCGGCGCGGGCGCCAGGAATTCCGCATCACCAAGGTGGGCTGAAGATGAACGATCCTGATATCGAACGGCTCGTCGCCTCCCTGCCAGCCATCGCTGGCGCCGGCGTCGGGCTGCGGGATGGCTCGGTAACCGTCGATGGGGTTCCGGCCCTGGATGTCCCGCGTAGGGTCAACCAGACCAGGGACGAGTGGCTGCGGCACGAGGCTCCTTCCGTGTACCCGAACGTTCCGCGCGGCCAACCCCGGCCGACGCTCCTCTTCGGGATACTGCAGGACTCGGGCACCGCCACCGGGGAACGCCCCTTCGACAGCCTCCTCGATGCAGAGCTGCGGAAGAGGCTCCCCGGGGACACGACGGAAAAGCGCTCGGCGGTATCCGACGCGATGGTTGAGAAGTTCTGGTACCGGAGCGAGAGGGTGCGCTACCTCCTACCGCTGCACTCATCGCTCGCACTCGGGTTCAGGCAGAGCAGCTCCGGTGGCGGGCGGATGCAGTACAAGATGTTCCGCGGGAGCATCCTGCCGTTCCTCTGCAGCCGGGCGGGCGGGATCGATGAAGAGCTGATCGATCGCATGCTCCAGGTCTTCCGGAGCGACGACGACTTTACCCAGCTCGACCGCGAGGTACTCAGGATCGCTGGGGAGATCTCTCCGGAAACATCGGGGCCGAGCGTCCGGATCCTGCTAGAGAGCGACGGGACCAGGGAGGCCCTCGCGCGGCTCGAGGAGGCCGGTGGCGCTTTCTGCCAGGCCTCGCTGGATCGCTTCCGCGAGGACCTCGCGGAGGTGCTCACCATGCAACTCCCCCGGCGGGACCTGATCGACCAGATAACGCTGCTGCTAGCCCTCCATCTCGCGATCTGGCTCTACAGGGTGAGCGTCGTGCTATCGCACCAGCTCGATCGCGTCATCGAGCCCCACGTCCCCGAGTCGGCGGGAACTTCCCCATGCTCTTCGGGCTGCACCGGAGACCTGGCGAGCTGCGACCTCGCCGGGCTCATGAGTTTCCGGGTCGGTTCCGGAAGCTTCCGCTCAGCGAAGGTCTCGGATCCGTGCGTCGGCAGCTACCTGGAACTCACCAGCGGCTATCTGGTGCCGCTCCCGGTCACTATCGCCACAGCGAACCTCGCAGCTGATGCGCTCGCGGCAGTCGGCGGCCGGAGACTTCACTCGCTAGACCTCCCCGCCCTGCAACAGGCTCTCGCCCGCGGGGGAGAGCAACTAAGGAACCGTTTCGACGCGATCACGAGAGTGCTGGCTATATGTAGGGGGGCGCAGCAGTACCCTGCCGCTCCCCTGCAGGACAAGGCAAGGTTCGCGCGGACCGGTACACCCGGGCTGTACGCCTTGAGGGAAGCGCTGCTGGAGGCTCGCCGCTCCTCCATGAGGAACGTCGGCCGCGACGTAGTGCACCAGCTCGTGAAAGAGGTATCCGCCGGGAAGCTCATCCAGGCGAACGGGACGCGCATCACCTTCTTCGAAATAGATGAAGCGATGCTGTTCCTGCTGGTCCGGCTCGTATGCAAGCGAGAGCTGGTGCCCTTCACCGAGTTCCTGGAAGGCCTCAGATGCTACGGGCTGGTGCCCCAGAACCGGGAGGAGCAGCGCTCCCTTCAGAAGGCGCTGGAACGGCTCGGGATGTTCGAGAGGTATAGCGACGCTGCCGAGAGCGCATACGTCCATCACACCGGCCCCTCCGGCGCCAGGGAGGTAACCCGATGACAGCGAAGCCTTCCAGCGCATCAGCGATCCGTGACGCCCTGCTGGAGGCGGTGGCGGGCAGCACCCAGCACCGGCGGTTCTACCTGCGGGATCACTTCGGCGTGGGTACGGCCGAAATCTTCGGCGAGCTCGAGCCGCTGCTCGACGAGGTGGCAACCGTCGGTGCTACGGAGGCGAAGGGGGCGAGGCCGATCGCCGCCATCCGCTGCGGCCGTGTCCTCCTCATCCCTTACCTCGTCGACGAGGAAGGTCACCCCCGCCCCGCTGCCCGGAACCGCGGCATCCGGGGGTTCGCTGGAAAGCTCAGGACCGACTTCTCCCAGGCTGTCGCCCCCGGTGACGTGCACGTCCTGCTCATCCTCGATCCGGATCCATTCGAGACCGTCCTGACCGCGGCGGAGGATGCTGGCACCTTGCAGCAGCTCTCCTGGGCGAGCCTCGTCGGCAGGATCGGGGAGGCCTGCACCGGTCCGGCAGCCGCAGTCGTGCAGGACGTGGGAGCGGACCTCATAGCTCGCGAGCCGGAGCAGCATAGGGCTCTCTTGGACGCCTTCGCAGCCTTCGCGAATTCGGACTGGGCGAGCGCTCGGGAAGCGGGTATGGCCCTGCCTTCCCTTGGCTGCTACATCGCGGACCCCAGCCCGAGCAGGGAAAGGCTCGAGCAGGGAGCCAGGTGGCGTCAGGACATCGAACGCTGGTCCCTGCCCGATCGCGATCTAGCGACCGAGCTTGCGCGGCGCGCGGGCGAGGACCACCCAGGCAACGCCCGCGTCATCGCAGCTCGGGGACCGGGCGGCCTCGACTTCTCCCGCTTCACTCTCGATGACCTCCCGCCCGCCCGGCAGCCCGGCCGACTAGCGATCGTGGAGCCGCCACGCGTGCACGGTGCCAGAGCTGCGTCCTCGGCAGCGGGGGTGGTAGCGGTCTGGCTCTCGCCAGCAGATGGCAGCTTCTCGCTGTCACTCGTCGGCAAGGTCGGCCGGGACCGCCCCGTGGCTCGCTGGCATGACGGGACTAGGACCGACTGCGAGATCGACGAGGGGCGGATGCTCCTTCACGTCCCGGTCCCCGGTGCTGGCTCGGAAGGCTGGTGGTTCTCGACCGTCGCCGTGCGCCCGGGGAGAAGCATGAGCATGGCCGTCTACCGCGGGGAAGGTCAATGGTTCCCCGTGGAAGAAGGCCTCCAGGTCGATCCGGCTCTCGGCTGCTTCCGGGCACTGGCACCTCCCAGCATCCTCGCGATCGGCCGCGGGGGCCGCATCCTCGGTGCAGCGGAGCCGCGCCTTGCCAGCGAGGATTCCGAAGAGCTCCAGGAAGTGGAGGCCCTCCACGATGGCACCAGTGCGTCCCTTCCCCTAATCCTCCAATCGGCTGGGGCTGGCCCCGGGAGTGGAGGGGACGATGGCGGCGGGGATGGCAGTCCGGGGTCCGGCCACGAGCCGGGAGAGCCGGTGGATGGAACGGGGGGCGACGACGGTAACGGCCAGCTCGGCGGCACGGATCCCTCCCTGCCCGCCGGCACCTACCCCAAGATTCCCAGCGCGGTGCACGCCCTGCTGGAACTCGCAAGCAAGCGGAAGCGCGATGGCCTGCCGATCCCGGATGGTTATCCGTCCATAAGCCGCCGTACCGGGAAGGCGGGAATGCTGGCGTTCCAGGTGGAAGGCACCGTTCGCTACGACCTGGAGTCGCAGGCACTATCCGGCAGCCTGGACGGCCTGGCCGCCGAGCAAGCCATTCTCGACGCCGGACGCAGCGGCCGGAGCCTGGCCTTCGCTTGCGGCACCGGCGCTGGCGGGGGTCCCGAAGTCCTTCCCGACCCGACGCTCGACAGGTTGCGGATGGATGGCCTGGATAGCACGCTGCTAGATCGTTTCTTCGCTGCGCGCAGTTCGCTGTTCGAGGCCCTGGACGAGGCCGGTACGGTCCATGCCCTGCTGTGCGGTATCGCACTCGAGGAGGCTGCAGCTTACGTCTCCGCCTACCGGGAGCTCATCTACAGCATCGAGGTTCCCGGCAGGTACACGCCCGAGCTCGACCGCCTCCTGCTGGTAGACCTCGTCTCGGTCGACGCGACCCAGTGCTGGCTAGCGCCCACGAACCCCGTAACGGTTGCCTGGGCCGTGGAGATGGCACGGGAGGCACCGCGGCTCGCTGCTGGAGGGGACCTGCCACCCAGGGATCTCAAAGCGCTTTCCCCAAGGTTCCTGCTCCCGCTGCTACACGCCCAGGGAGGATGGTGGGAGGTCGACGACCGCTCTCCCCTGCTCTGGCGGCGCTACCGGCCCCTCGGAAGCGCGTTCGCGCTGGGTGGCAGCAGCCCGCAGACGATCATCCGCCGTATCAGCAAGTTCCTGGACGTCTTCCCTGCCTACCACGACCCGCGGCAGAGGCTCGCGGTCGCTTTCAGGGAGCCTGGTGACGGCAGTGCCGTCGTCGAAGCCTTGCGTGCCTTCTATAAGGCCGAGCTAGCCCCTGGAGCAAGCCCTTCACGCCCCCGCCTTTCGGTAACGGTCTACACGGATGATGGGGAGGTCCCGCGCGAGCTCTCCGAGCTGATGGCTCCGGGCAACGACCGCGACCTGGATCGGCTGGTGCGCAGCAGGGTCGAGCTCACCACCGAGTACAGCGACGCCAGCCGCGAGCCCGGCTTCGCCCATCTCTGCTTCGCTTTCCGCTCGTCAGCCTCGCGCGAACCTCGCCCCATCGAACTGGGCGAGCGAGCGCCGACGGACTGGGTTGGCGGCCTGGCCGCTGCGGGAGGCAGGACCGCCTCGCAGAACCCCAACGAGCTCTCCTTCGCTAGCGGCCTCTTCGTCGACCCCTCAGCAGGTGGAACTCTCTCCCAGCTCCTCCGGCGCACGCTAGAGATGGTGGGAGGGCAGCCCCGCGGGCGGATGCAGGAGGGGATAACGCAAGCCACGACCACCGCCATCAGCACCGGGACGCTGGACCGCATCCAGCGGAACAGCGTCTGGACGGTGCATGCGGACCGGCTGCTCGGCCTGGAAGCATTCAGCCCCGATCGCGCCGATCACAAGGTCTACATCGTGGATTTCGAGGACCGCACGAGCGTCTGGCAGGCGGGCCTGGACAGCATCACCGTGACCGAACGCATCGACCCTTACCAAGCCGCTTTGAGCCGCGCGATCGCTCCCGTGACCCGGCTCCGGCAGGAAGCGCTGCCAGGCCTCATCGACAGCGCCAACGCCGTCAGCGGGAGATGGAATCTGGATCTCCTCAACCTGCCGATGAACGGGTTGCGGGAGAGGCTGGGGTTCCTCGCCGCAATCGCCGCGCTGAGGGACCTGGACGGAGCCTTCGAGCCGCCGCCCGGAGAAGGTAGCGATCTGGGGGGCGTCCTGCTGCCCCTCGAGGAACTGTTCCGGCTGCTGCCAGCGAGCGGGATAAGCCGCCCTGCCGGGCGGTCCTGCGACGATCTCCTGTACCTGCGGATCCACCTGGCGGAGGGCAGGGCACGGCTCGCCGGTCGGCTGATAGAGGTCAAGTTCACGTCCACCGGGCAGCCCGATCTCGGCGTTGCGCGCCGGGAACTCGAGCGCACGCGCGAATGGCTCGGTTCGCTGGCAGATTCGCGCACGGTCACGCGCCCCTTCCGGTCCCGCGACCTCTCAGAGTTCATCCGGGCCGGCGCGATCCGCAACCGCAGCTTCGGGCTCGGCAGCCTGGCCCCGGCACAGATCGAGAAGGTAGCCGCGGTCGTGGGCCGGGGAGATTACGAGATCGACCTCTCTTACTCCGCTGGTGGCGAGGAACTCCGCGGCGATGTCATCAGCCTGGAGCTCGAGAACCCGGTCCCCGCTGCCCGGACGCTGCTGCCCGGCGAGGGGCCGCGCCTGGGGTACGTGAGGTTGGGAGCGCCCGCCCTGGAGCGGCTGGCCGAGGGGCGCGAGCTCGCGCCACCAGCAAGGTGGCAGCCCATCACCTTTCTGCCCCGCGCGCAGGGCGAGGACCCCGAGCCTGCGAGCAGCGAGCCGGAGGCGTCACACAACGCGAGCGCGGCCCAAGCCGCCAGCAACGCGCCCGCTACCCCACCGCCTTCCCAGCCTGCAGATCGATCCTGCCAACCGTCGGAGGTGCAGCACCGGGCCTCGCTAGGCGGCAACGCGGAGGAAGTCGCGTCCAAGGCGGCAGAGCTCGACGCAGCTGTCGCGAAGTACGGGCTTCGCCTCGCTCCCTTCGATACCTCCCTTGCTCAGGTCGGCCCTTCGGTCATCCGGTACCGGACGAAGCTCCTGGGCAAGGAAAGCATCGCCAACGTGCGCAAGCGCGCGCTGGATATCGGCCGCGAGGTCGGGTTCGCCGAAGGCGTCCTGATCGACCAGGAGCCTTACTTGCTCACAGTCGACGTGCCGCGCGCCGAACGGATCGTCGTCAACCTCTCGGACCACATGGGCGAGCTGGCCAGCGCTACGGAGCCCGGGGCGCTCCCCTTCCTGCTCGGCATGGCACCCAGCGGGGAGGCCCGCGTGGCCGACCTGGCCCGGCTGCCGCACCTGCTGGTAGCCGGAGCGACCGGTTCGGGCAAGAGCGTGCTGCTCCGCGGTCTCCTCTGCTGCCTGGCCGCGGCGCGCAGCCCCCGCCAGCTCCGGCTGCTCATCGTCGATCCGAAGCAGGTCGACTTCCTGCCCTTCCAGGACCTCCCCCACCTCGTCCAGGAAGGGATCATCACCGACCCCGTGCGCGCGGTCGGCGCGCTCGGCGAGACCCTGGGCCGCGAGGTCGCCTGGCGCCAGGAGCGGCTACGGGACGCCGGCGTGACCAGCGCACTGGAGTTCTACGAGTCCGGGGGCACGCTGGACGAGCTCCCCCAGATGGTGATCCTGGTCGACGAGTTCGCCGACCTGGCTGCGAGCCTGGACCGCCCGGCGCGGGACTCCTTCATGAGCCTCGTCCAGCGGTTCGGCCAGCTCACTCGCGCGTTCGGTATCTATCTGGTGCTGGCCACCCAGCGGCCCAGCGTCCAGGTGATCACGGGCGATATCAAGGCGAACCTCACGGCACGAGTGGCCCTCAAGGTGCAATCCGCCACGGACAGCACAACGATCTTGGGCCGGGGCGGTGCCGAGAGCCTGCGGGACCGGGGTGACCTCATCTTCGACCACGGCGGGCGCGCGGAGCGGCTGCAGGGTTTCTACGCCGGGCCCGGCGACGTCCGGGCAGCCCGGCAGCGCTGGATGCAGTGACGGGGCTAGCCGCTCCCCTGCGCGGGCCGTGCCTATCTGCAGCGCAGGGGAGCGAGGCACTACCCTGCGGCGGCCTGCGAGACGCTCTCTCCCTGCTCGCCACGCGGGGGCAGCAGGAGCTGGAGGGCGGGCGGCCCGCAGGGATCGTGCTCTGCCTCCCGCAGGCCCGAACCGGGCCGCTGCTCGATTACCCGGATGAGCTCCCTGGCAACCGCCTCGCCGAGCGCGGGCGGCACCGCGTTCGCGACCTGGAGCGGCTGCTTCCCCCTGCTCCCGCAGAAGACGTAATCGTCCGGGAACCCCTGGATCCGGGCGGCCTCGCGGACGCTGATAGTCCGGTTTCTGGTGGGATGGACCGGGAGCGCCCGGTGGCCCGCGACGATCGTCCTCGCCAGGTCCCTGTGCAGCCGGCGGTAGGAGATCGGTCCCTTCCCGGGCTCGATGCCCGCGATCTTTTCGATCACCTTCTGGCTGTGCCTCATCGTGGAGCCGTTAAGGAGGACCACGCCCCTCTCGAGCAGCCTGTACTCGGCGTCCTCACCGGGGCCGAGTTCCGGCAGGCCAGGCCGCCCGAGCACGTCTAGCACCGTCGGCGCCCAGGGACGGCCGCACTGGCAGCGCTCCCTTCGGTCTCCGCAATAATCGCCCGCTGGCATCCGCGGCTCATCACCCGTCCACTTGCGGAGGAGCTGGGCCGTGAAGATCAGCCTCCAGCGCAGCTGGGGCACGCCGTAGTTGCTCGCCTTCACAACGCGGTGGTCGGGGTTGTACCCGTGATCCCGCAGCTCCCGCTCGACTGCCTCGTGGAAGCGGATGCCCTTGATGTTCCGCATGCCGAGCACGTTCTCGATGACCACGAAGCGCGCCCCGAGTTCCGAAGCGAGCCTGACCTGTTGCTTGAACAGCACGTTCTTCTCATCATCGGGATCTCGCTTGCCCGCAATGGAGTAGCCCTGGCAGGGAGGCCCACCGATCACGGCTGCTACCTCCTTGACCCACGGTGCGACGGCCCGCACGTGCTCCGCAGTGATCTTGTTAACGTCACGCTCCAGCACCACGGTGCCAGGATGGTTCGCGCGATGGGTCTGCGCGGCATTCCGCTCCATCTCCACGGCTACAGCGACCCGGAATCCCCCCTCCTTGAAGCCGAGGGCGAGCCCGCCCGCCCCGGCGAACAGTTCCACTGCCACGGGCTGGGCATCGGTTCCTAGCTTGCCCTGGCCTTCGGTGCAGAAGCTGATGAGCGGGCAGCTACCGCATGCTGGCTTCCGGGTCCTGCAGGTGGCACGCCCGTGATGGATGAGGTTCACGTGGAGGCGCTGCCGCATGGCAGCAGGGACGACCTTCTCGTAGAGGGCATGGTCGACCTTGCCCTTCCCCCGAGGGACGAGCCCCAGCCTGTGGAAGATGCGGCTGACATGGGTGTCGACCGCGAAGACGTTCCGTCCTAGCGAATAGGTCATGATGCAGCGAGCTGTCTTCGGTCCCAGGCCTGGAAGGCTGGTCAGCTCGGCCAGGACCTCCTCGTCCGGCATCTCGCGCAGGTAGTCCAGACTGATCGAGCCTGGCTGGCCGCGCCGCGCGTTACCTTCAAGCACCTTACCGAGGAACTTCTGGATGGTTTCCGCCCGGCGCTCCTGGAAGCCGGCAGCGCGCACGACCTCTTCCAGCTCACCCCTGTCCGCGCCAAGGACCTCGTCCCAGGTCGGGTAGCGGGTGCGTAGCTCCTGGAACACGCGCTTGTAGACGGCCCCCCGCGTCTGGACGCTCAGCAGGATGTAGATCGCCTCAGCCACGGGATCGTCGACGTTTCCGAGCGATGCCGAGCGGTGGGCTACCTCGAGCAGCTCGTCGACCCGCTCCACCACTTCGCCGGGAGACAGCCCGATCGCCTCCGCTCGGAGCGTCGAGATGTCAGAGCTCGTGTCGCGCGCTTCGGTATCCACTCGCGGGATTGTCCCGCTACAGGCACCAGCCCGCCACCTTGGAACCGCAATAAGATACGTGATCTTAATAATAGCGGCGCTGCGCAGCCGGAGCGCGACGGAAGCCTCCACGACGCTGCCGGCGAGACGGCTCGGCTGGGTCTCGGAAAGCCTGGCCTCGCCAGAAACCTCTCGGCTCGACCACCACGACAGCCGGTGCAAGGCTGCACGCGTAGTGGACCCCCGCACTGCCAGTGGTGCTACTGAAGAGCCTGAACCGCCTCGACCTTGCGACCGAATACGCGGTCGCGGCCGTACTGCAGCAAGCCGCTTGCACCCGGCACATGCATGTGCCTCGGGGCGCCACGACCCACAGCCGAACCAGGAATCCCGCCTGGGCGCATGGGCTTTATCGAGGGTCGCTGCAGGATCTCGTTGACAGGGGGACCCGGATTCGCGGCCGTTCCCGCAGGCTTTATCTCCCTAGAGCGATAGCGAGAACCGCACCTCGCATACCCACACTGCACTGGGTGGAGCCGGGTGTGGCGGCAGAGAAGGGCACCGGCACCCGGCAATGCCTCCGCATATCTGACGGATTCCTTACCCCTACCGACTGCGAGGCGTTAACCTGGTGCGGGTGAAACGGGGGCCTCTTTGGCCTACCCCGCGTGACGGCGATTCGCATTCACGGGAGGTGATCGTGCCGAGGCATCCACGCACCCATCGACCTCCCGTCTTCCTGGTCGAAGGCGCAGACGGCACCGCGCGCGCGGTGCCACCCTGGTTCGTCGGCTGGGTGCGGCTAGGAGCCTTCGCAGCGCTCGGCAGGCTGATCGTCCAGCCGCGGGGGCGGGCCGTCCTCGCTATATCTGCTCCGGTACGATCCATGGCGGCTGCAGCATTCGCGTTCGGCTACTGTCGGCAACGCTTCCTCGAGGCTCCCGAGCTCCGGAGCCCGCGTGACCATAGCCGTGCGCTCGCAGAGCTGGAACCCGGCACGAGAGTCTGGCTCCACCTGGCTGACCGCGCGCTTTCGGGGACCTATTACGGGACGCTTCCGGGCGAGAAGGTCCACACCAGTGCGGGGATGTACCGGGCGAGCGTGGTCAGGGAAGCTCGGGTGCTCCCCTCTTGGGCAGTGGTGCCCGATGGCCGTTACCTCCTCAACGAGGTAGGAGCTGAAGAGCGAGCGTTCCTCACTGGGATGCTCCGCTCCCACGACCCGCTGGAGTACATCACTTCCTGGAATTGGGACCTCGTCATGGTGGGGTCGCCCGCGCGGCTGCATGCGGACCTGGCAGAGCGGATCGGCCCGGGCGGGCTGGGTACCCCGCTCGGCTCGCTGGCATCGGCCGTCCGGCCGCTCGATGCCTCCGGTGCCACCGAGGGAGCGCGGATAGCCGGCTGGCGGAGCGTGCTGATGGCATCCCGGAGCGAGGAGGCAGTGTGGGCTAGCTGGCCGGAACCGCCGGCGGTGGCGGTGCTCGATGGCGCGTACGCCATCAGCCGGTGGCTGGAGGTATGCGAGGCCGAGCTGATCATCGCGATAGTCGACAGGTCCGAGCCTGGGCTGGATGCAGCGGTCAGCGTTCTGGACCAGGAAAAGGCCTACATGAAGCCCATCATGATGGACGGGCTCGGTTGGGAGCCTCCCGGCGGGTGCGAACTCCTCGCCTTCGGGAGTCGCGGATGAGCTCGATCCTTGATGCTGATGCTTTCTACCGGACTGCTCGGAGGCCCTCAGCATCCCGCTGGGCGATCGGCGACGCCTGCAGCACGCGGTTCGCCGGAGCTTTGCGCGCGCTACTCCGCGACCTGGAGGAGGACGCCTCCTCCTCCGTCTGGGAGCCCATCGTCTCCGCGGCGAGAGCTGTCCGCTGGCGCGGCGCGATCGACCCCGTCCCGTTCACTTCCAACCACTCCAGCGTCGCGGAGCCCCTCGCCGAGCTGCTTGACCTGGCGGGGGAGCTCTCCGGAAGCCTTGATCACCAGCGTGGCGGGTTTCTGGATGAGCTCGTTACCGCAGCGACTGCATACAGGGACAGCGGGAACATGGCTTACGCCCGGGCCGTCCTCGAATGTCTGAGCTCGGGCGATCCCTCGAGCACGTGCCTGGCAGTGGCACGGAGCCGGCGCGCCTCTCCCATCTCGGAGTGGCTCGCCGAGACAGGGCAGCAGGCGCCGGTGCTAGGGCCGCGCGAGTTCCTGGAGTCGGGCAGGGTCTGGGACCTGGCCATCCTTCCCGGTGCGGGGGACTGGTTCCCCCCGCACATGCTGCTCTCCGCACGCGCAGAGGAGATCACCCTCGTCCATCCACGTTGGGTCAGGGACAGCCACCGCTTCTACGGGGTGTTCGGCGAGTTCGCGACCAGAACGGTCAGCGTGACCGTTCGGGAACCCCCGGCTCGCGATATCCATGATCCTCCTGCCCTGGACCTGCCGGCCCGGGAACTCGTCCCGCAACCTGACTGGTCCCTGGTTGCGGCATCGGCTCCGCGCCCACTCGTGGCCGGACATCCCACGGAGCCCTGCAAGCTTGCCGTGCTTGGCGGCGGGTACGCCATCTGGCTCCCCGTTGGAGCGCAGCGCATTCGCGGCCTGATCCCTGCAGCCCGAGCCGGGGAGCGGGTCGTCAACCTTCCTATCAAGGGCGTGCACCAGGGAGCGATCCTTCTCCTCCGGCTCGGCAGCACGGAGAGCGCAGCACTCCGGCCACTCGTTGACTCCCTCCTGGGCAGTCGGCAGGCCACGATCCGGAGCCTCCAGGAAGAATGGAAGGCGTGCCTGCGCAGCAGGATGGCCGGTCCAGGCGCTACAGAGCTCAGCAGGCGAGTACGCGCACGCGGCGCGCAGGCGGTGAACCTTCAGCACTGGGCTACCGATGACAGCATCCGCCCGAGGGATGACCGCGACTTCCGCGCCCTTCTAGAGGTTCTCGGGCTGCTCCCCGCCGAGCCGTACATCGAAGCCGGCCGGACGCTGAGGCGGGCACACGCCCAGGCGGGCCACGCGCTCACCCAGGCCCTCGAAGAGCACGTCGAGCACCAGGACTTCGCCGAACTGGAATTTAGCGGCCTGCAAGAGCTTCGCCTGGAGGGGACTCCCGGCCTCGCGGCCATGGTGGCATTCCGGGTCATCGCTGTCAGTCCCAACGTTACCGATGTCCCCTCCAATCACGCCCGCCACCCGTTCCGCCCGCGAGGAGCAGCATGGCTCGAATGATCCCTCCTGTCCCGGTCCAGAAGGCTCCACCTGGGGAACAGCTCCTCTTCCACCGCCTTCGCGATGATCCCGGCACTAGCGACTGGACGGTCCTCCATTCGCTGAACCTCGCCCGCCACGTCCGGCAGGTCGAGGGCGAGGCGGACTTCGTGGTGGTCGCTCCCGGTCTCGGCGTGCTATGCGTTGAGGTGAAGTCGCATCGGACTGCGCGCAGGGACGCGGACGGGATGTGGCATCTCGGAAGCCAGCCTCCCACCCAGCGCAGCCCGTTCAGGCAAGCCAGCGAGCAGATGCACAGCCTCCGGACGTTCCTGTCCGGAGCGCGCGTGGACATCCGCCACGTTCCCTTCGCATCAGCCGTCTGGTTCACGGGCGCGAGCGCTTCCGTGCACACCAACTCCTTGGAATGGCAGCCCTGGCAGCTGCTCGACCGCCACGATCTCCGCAGGCCGGTCTCGCACATCCTGGCCTCGGTGCTCGGGCGCGCCCGCCAGCACCTCGCATCGAGGAGCAAGGCGTTCGACGCCACCCTCCAGCAACCGACCGCTGCCCAATGCCGCGAGATCGTCTCGCGGCTGAGGCCGCGGTTCGAGGTGACGATCAGCGCAGCTGATTACCGGCAGGCACGGGAGCAGGACCTCCAGACCTTCCTCGACGAGCAGTACGAGGCCCTCGATGTCATGGATGCCGAGCGCCGGGTGCTGTTCACGGGTGCGGCCGGGACGGGGAAGACCTTCCTCGCGCTGGAAGCCGCCAAGCGGGCCAGCCTCGAGGGTCTTAGCGTCCGGTTCGCTTGTTACAACCGCTTGCTCGGGCTATGGATCCAGCGCGAGCTGGACGGTTTCCCTGGCCAGGAGGCCGGGAGCCTGCATCGCATGATGATGGGGTTCACCGGAGCGGAGCCCCCCGAGGGCGCGAACGGTAGCTGGTGGAGCGAGCAACTCCCCCTTCTCGCCCTTGAAGCGCTGTTCGATCGGGAAGATCCGGCCGACGTCCTGATCGTGGACGAGATCCAGGACCTGTGCGATCCGGCCTACCTGGACGTCCTCGATCTGATGGTCAAGGGAGGCCTGGCTGGCGGGCGCTGGCTGATGTTCGGGGACTTCGAGCGCCAGTCCATCTACGGTACGGCCGACGGCCGGAAGGAACTCAGGGAGCGCGCGCCAACGCTCTACGAGCGCGGCCTGTACAGGAACTGCCGGAACACCCCTCGCATCGGGCGCACCGCCGCCGACGTCTCCGGGCTTGCGGACGTCTACCGCGGATTCCGGCGGCCGGATGACGGTATCGACGTCACCTTCGCCTCCTACTCCTCTCCAGAGGATCAGGAGCGGATGCTAGCGAGGGTGCTGCATGCTTTCGGAGAGGAACACTTCCAGAACGACGAGATAGTCGTCCTCGCACCGACAGCCAAAGGAGCCGCCTTCCAGGCAAGGGATCCTGCCTTGCGCAACCGCCTGGCCAAGTACGGGACCCACGGCAGGAAGGTGGGCTATGCCACCGTCCACGCATACAAGGGACTCGACGCCCCCGCAGTCATCGTGACGGACATCGACGCGGTCGTGGGAGAGCGTGCTGCATCCCTCCTGTACATCGCGCTGAGCCGGGCCACGGACCGGCTCGCCGTTCTCGCGCACCGCGACGCGCTGGAGCAGATGTGGGCGAACGTCACGAGGGGGAAGTAGCCGTGAAACGGACATTCCATGAGTCCCGGGACCAGGTGCATGGCGAGCTCGTTCGGGAACTGGTAGGCCCCAGTCCCGAACGATCCGGTCGCCCCCTCGATCTTTCCAAGCCGGTCAGCTTCGCCACCTGGGAGGAAGCACGGGGCGTCTGGCACGATGCCGCGACCGGCCAGGAGATCCTGACCGAGACCGTGCCCTCGCGCAGGTTCGGGGTCGGCGTGCTGTTCCCTGCCGGCGAGCGCGCCGAGGAACGCGCCGAGGCTCCGGGGCTGGGAATCTCGGACGAGATTTCCGCGCCCCAGCTCGAGGATGCCGAGGTCGAGAGCAAGCAAGCGAGGATAGCCAGCCGGAACGAGGCGGAGCAGGACGATGATCTCGACCTGCGCCTGGCGAACGTCCGGCTGCCGAGCACGCTCGGCCTCTCGTTGCGCGGCTCCATCCCGGTCGGCTCCCAGATCGTCGTGACGGCCGAGTTCGGTCGCTACCGCCCGTTCCCCGTCACGATCGCCGACAGCAAGCGGGAGTGGTGGGTCCGCAAGCCGGTTGCTGTCCGTGCGGTCTTCCCTGCTAATTCCCTCGCGGTTACCGGAAACGAGCGCCGCCGGGTACTCCCCCCGGATCCCGCGTTCGAGAACGGGGACGGGCTAGATATCGAGGTCTGCGCCTTCAGCAGGATCGTCCGGGGTGACCACCTGATCACCATCACAATCACCAACCGGTCGACGGGTAGCAGGGACGGGGCCTCGCTCTTCCAGGCGGCGTTCGAGGCCCGGGCCGGGAACGGCGCTGCGTTCCTCCCCTATCCCGAGCGCTACGGGGTGCGAGAGCTCACCGAGGAGGAGCAGTCCAACGCCCTCCTCTACCGGCGCCACCAGACGTTTGCGCTCGGGCACGGATGCGCCGCCGACTGGGAGCGCGAACCCGCGGAGTCAATCCAGCACGTCAGGGCCGTATGCCTGCCCTCGTTCGAGGCCCCCAGCATCACCCCCGACATCGAGCTACCCGAGGGTGGGCGGCTATCGGTCAGCATGCGAGCGCTCGCCGACCCGGACTCGCTGGACGAGGCCGGCAGCCAGATCCAGCGGCTGATCGCGGGCTACGAGGAGTGGATCCTGCAGCGCAAGAAGGACCAGCTCGTACTTCCGGAGGAGCACCGCCCGGCTGCCGGACGCCACCTGCTCGAGTGCGAGAAGGCGCTGGAGAGGATGCGGCGCGGATGGAAACTCATACGCGAGGAGCCCGATGTGGCACTTGCCTTCCAGCTTGCAAACGCGGCGATGCTCGCCCAGCAGGCCCGGTCGGCCGTGCCAGTGCGAGATACCACCGTCGACGCGGCAGGAACCGTCCACGTGGCTGGAGAGTTGCCCGCGGGAGAAGTACCAGCGGGCCGCGGTAGCTGGCGACCGTTCCAGATCGCGTTCCTGCTGGCGGTCGCCGAATCGGTTGCCGATCCGGCAAACGATGACCGGGAGACCGTCGAGCTCATCTTCTTCCCGACCGGTGGCGGCAAGACCGAGGCCTACCTGGCGGTCGCGGCATTCTCGATGTTCCTGCGCCGCCTGCGGGATGCCTCGGACGTCGGGACCGAAGTCATCATGAGGTACACGCTCCGCCTCCTGACTGCCCAGCAGTTCTCGCGTGCCGCATCACTGATCTGCGCCATGGAAGATATCCGCAAGCGGCGTGCGGACCTCGGCACCGAGCCGTACAGCATCGGCGTATGGCTCGGCAGCGCGACTACCCCTAATACTCACCAGCAAGCGGTCAGATCGTGGGATCAGCTCGTTTCTAAGCCCGCTACCGCTTCCAACGACTTCCTGCTATTGAGGTGCCCGTGGTGTGCCGCGAAGATGGGCCCTCCCGAGAAGCAACAGGGCAGCGGAGGGCGGAGCAGGAAGGGGCGCAGGGCCCCTCGCATCATCCCGGGATACCGCAAGCATCACGACCGGGTCACGCTCCACTGCCCGGACGACCGGTGCCAGTTCCACGATGGGCTCCCCACGCTGGTGGTCGATGAAGCGATCTACGAGGCACCGCCATCAATGATCATCGGGACGGTGGACAAGTTCGCGACCATGGCCTGGCAGCCACGCTCCCGCGCGCTCTTCGGGCTGGACGAGCTCGGCGACCAGGTGGTCTCGCCTCCGGGGCTGATCATCCAGGACGAGTTCCATCTCATCTCCGGTCCCCTCGGCTCGATGGTCGGCCTGTACGAGAGCGTGATCGAGACCCTGTGCACCGACTACCGCCCTGACGAGCCGGTGAAACCGAAGATCGTCTCGTCCACCGCGACGATCCGCCGCTACCGGGAACAGGTAGCCGCGGTCTACGCGAGGGACGAGGTCGCGCTCTTCCCGCCCCCAGGGCTGGATGCCAGCGACTCGTTCTTCGCCGTATGGGCCCGCGATCCTGACGGCCAGTTCCTGCCTGGCCGCCTTTACATCGGCGTGCATGCTCCCGCGCTGGGCTCAATGCAGAGTGTCCAGGTAAGGGTTGCGAGCGCTCTGCTCCAGGCACCAACCACCCTGGCCGAGGAGGAGCGAGACCCATGGTGGACCAGCCTCTGGTTCTTCAACAGCCTTCGGGAGCTCGGCAACTCGCTATCGCTGCTGCAAGCCGACATCCCCGACTACCTGGTGGGGCTTCGCAAGCGCGACGGGCTCGATAGGAACCGTTTCCCTCGCAACATCATGGAACTGACCAGTCGGCGGCGGAACGACGAGATCCCCCGAGCGATCGAGGAGCTCTCTGCCCCTTACGGGAAGGAGCGGGTCCCGGTCGATATCTGCCTGGCGTCCAACATCATCGAGGTCGGGGTGGACATCGACCGGCTCTCCCTCATGGCGATCGTTGGCCAGCCCAAGACGACGGCCCAGTACATCCAGGTCTCTGGCCGCGTGGGGCGGCGATGGGCCGAACGGCCGGGCCTCGTGGTCAGCCTCTACGGCGCGGCCAAGCCGCGAGACCGTTCCCACTACGAGCGCTTCCGTACCTACCACGAGCGCCTGTACGCGCAGGTAGAGCCGACCAGCGTGACACCGTTCGCGCTACCCGTGATGAAGCGGGCACTCCATGCCGCGATGGTCTCGTACGTCCGCCTGGCCGGTCCCAGCGATCTCCTCCCCTGGCCCTTCCCCTCGGACCTCGCCACCGGCGCTGCCGAGATCATGCTTGAGCGCGCGCGCGAGGTCGACCCAGAGGAAGCGGAGAAGGCCGAACGGGTCATCGAGGATCGACTGGACGAGTGGGAGCGGTGGGAACGCAGCGAGTGGGACGCAAACGCCAGGAGTGGGGACCCGCTTAATCGGCTTAACGGACTGATGAGGTATGCCGGCACCCCGGCTCCGGGCCAGGTGGATGTGACTTGGGAAGTACCTAACTCCATGCGAAATGTCGACGCGGACTGCAAGGCCGCCATCACCCGCTCGTACAACCAGAATGAGGACCGGCGGGGAGGCACGTCGTGACGAGTGGGAATATCCGCCGATCGCAACTGATCTCGCCATTTGGGACCGGCGCCATGACCGTGCTCCTCGATGGCACTTCGGTGATCGCGGCAGGACTGGACCACTGGTTCGAGGGAGACAGCGCCGACCCCGGCGAGTTCCGCATCGACGAGTGGCGACTCCAGCAAAGGCTCAGGACCAGCCACTTCAGGCTGCCTCCGCCCTTCATCCCTCCAACCCGAGGTCCCGGGGGCAGCTCCGCCCGGACCAGCAACATCGGCATCACCGTTCCCTTCCTCCGCTTCCCCACGTGGAACTTCTGTCCCTACTGCAAGCGTCTGCAGGCGAGCCCGCTAACTCTGGAAGGTAAGGCACGCTGCCCTGACCCGAAGCACGGGGACAGGAGCAAGGGACCGGACATGGCGCAGGTCCCGTTCGTCACGGTCTGCGAGGATGGCCACCTCGATGACTTCCCCTGGCGAGAGTGGGTACACCGCGCCGTGCGCCCGGACTGTGCCGGCACGCTCCGCCTCCGATCCCTCGGTGGCGGCTCGCTAGCCGGCCAGGAAGTATCTTGCGATACCTGCACGAAGCGACGCACGCTCGAGGGGGTCATGAACACTCTTCGCAGCGACGGCGGCGAGACCACGGTGCTGTCCAGCACCCTCGAGCGCGGCGCCGAGTTCCCCTGCCGCGGGTCGCGCCCCTGGCTCGGCAACGCGACCGAGCCATGCGGCCAGCCGGTCCGCGCCAGCCTGCGCGGGGCCTCCAACGTCTACTTTCCCCTGGTCGAGAGCTCCATCTACCTCCCGCAGAGCCCTTCCTCGACTCCCGAGAGGCTCATTAAGATCATCCGATCGCAAGGCTTCAGCTCTGGCATGAGCCTGGCCAGAGCCAGGAACGGGGGGACCATCACGGTCGCTGACTTCCGCGAGATGGATAGCAACGGAATCGCGAGTAGTTACACCGACGAACAGGTCAGCGATGCGCTCGCCGAATACCTCGGGCAGGAGGGAAACAAGTCGGAGTACGGCCTGGATGAGCTCTCGCCGGTGGACTGGCGCCGTCCCGAACACGAGGTCCTGCGCAATGGGCTGCGCCATCCGGAGCTGGTCGTTACTGAATCCAGCGAGCCCTACGCCGAGGCAGTGACAGAGGCATTCTCCCGGGTCCGGTTGGTTGAGCTCTTGCGCGAGACGCGAGCCCTGTGGGGCTTCACGCGCGTGACATCGGCTGACCTCAAGCTCCGCGATGGCAAGAAGCGCCTGCGCCTGTCCCAGGTCGCCCCCAACCGGGACTGGCTCCCCGCATACACCGTCAACGGTGAGGGCGTATACCTCGAACTCGAAGAGACTCGCCTCCAAGTGTGGGAGCGGAAACCCGAGGTCCTGGAACGTGCCGGATTGCTGGCGCAGCGCTATGAAACCATCCGCCAGACCCGAGGCTCTGCCGAACGCGATATATCCCCTAGGCTCATCCTGATCCACACCATCGCCCACATCCTGATCAACCAGCTCATCTTCGAGTGCGGCTACAGCACCGCCTCCCTGCGGGAGCGACTCTTCATCGATCCCGATCAGGAAAGACCGATGGCAGGACTGCTGATCTACACGGCAGCCGGCGATGCCGAAGGGACCATGGGCGGCCTAGTACGCATGGGCAGGCCGGACAATCTCGAGCGCGTCTGGGAGGCCGCTCTCGCCAATGCCGGATGGTGCTCGACGGATCCCATCTGCATGGAGATCGGCGAGGCCGGTCAAGGACCTGATTCGTGCAACCTAGCCGCTTGCCACTCCTGCGGGCTACTCCCCGAAACCTCCTGCGAGGAATTCAACCGCTTCCTCGATCGCGGTCTCGTGGTCGGATCACTCGCGAATCCAGAGATCGGATTCTTCTGACCTGGATGAAGATGGAGGGTTCGAAGAGTGCTCGCCCCGCTCGCGGCCACCGGACATCGAGTCTGCCTCAGCCAGACCACTGCCCCTCGGGGGGGCTAGTGTTCCGCTCGGGACTGACCCGATAGCCCGCATTAGGCTCGTCTCAGACCCGTGCTTGGAAGGTAGGACAAGCTCGGGGTGGTTGAGCCACTGTGTAGGTCGGCATCATCCTCCCGAGCTAGGGGCACGTGTCGATCAGGCCGATGACGTGTTCGGTGGTTTCGTGGAGGTCGAACAAGGGGTGATGGACATAGCCATTGCCTTCCGGCCATGAAAAGGTCTTGGGCTCGACCCGGATGTTGAGGCCACCTGCGGTGATGACGGGTTGGCCGGTGTCGTCGCTGCGGTGGGTGGAGTGGATGCCGCGTGTCTGGAGTGCCAGGAGTAGACGGTAGGCAGCCACGGTTGGTGTGACGTTGTGTTCGGGCTCGGGCCAAGGGGCGGGGATCGCGAGGGCGAGCCACACGACCTTGCCCTGGATGGGGGTGCAGGCCAGGCGTGAGCGGGTGAAGTGGGCGCCCGTGTCGGAGGCGAGCGCCGCGACGATTCCGAGGCCCTTGCCGTGCTCGTCCAGCAGGTGGCACATGACAGGGCTCGGAAGGCGCGTGCGGGAGGTGTCGAAGAGGGAGAACACCAGTTCGTGTCGCGGGTAAGTGCGCGCCCAGATCCACAGCTCTGGCGGTACGGCCGGTTGGCTGGCATGGAGGTGCGCGTTCGTGGCCACTTCCGAGACAGCGAGCCTGGCGTCCCCGATGAGGTCGTCCGGCAGGGAAAGCGCGCTCATCGTGTCCACCGTCAGTGAGCGTGCCTGTGAGGCGCAGCGGGGTCCCGAGGGAAGCTGGAAGGCGCATGCTCCTCCGGCAGGGATATCGGCGGCGCTACCGCTCCTCATCGATTCCCCTTCGTCGGGTGGTGCGGCGCGCTTGATCGAGTGTGGGCCGGGCGGTGTCGCCAAGCGTTCCGGTGGACGAGGGAACGCAGGGCACGGTGGAGAAGGCGGCGGCGGGGACGTGCTTGGTGGCTGGCGTTGATGCCTCGACTCGTACGGTGGGAGGCCTCGCTGCGGTGTGGGTGCTCGGCCATGGATGGCGCAGTTGTCTGAGCGGCGAGGGCTGTGATCATGCGGCTGAGTCCGCTTGGGGTTGGCGCGTCGAGTAGGTGGTCGCGCTGGTTTCGGTCCCGGAACAAGGCCCAGTAGCGGCCGGTGTACTCGCCCAGCCACATGACCGCGCTCGGGAAACGACGTTGGAGTTGCGCCAGCGCCACCTCGGGGTCGATTTCCAGCTCAGGCCATGGCGATGGGCTCATGGTGAGGGTGTGCTGCGGACGAGGTGGGAAGAGCGCGGTCGTCTCGTGTGGCGGTGGCTCCGTACGATGGTGCATGGGTTGGACCTCCAGCGTCCGATCAAGGTCCCGGCCGGTGTTGCAGCACCGCGTCCGGGACCGTCCCGTTTGAGGCGATCTGATCAAGGTCTGGGATGGGGTTCGTTGCGAGGTGTCCCTGCCTCGTCCTCCTCATTAAGTGGCTTGAGGCGCGGCCAGACGGATCGATACTTGTGCGAGCGCTCGGCGCAATCGTGCCTTGCGAAACTAGGATTCGCAATACACAAATTCAAAGTTGGGGGATAGGTCTTGGATGTCCACTTCCGCGATCTCCACTACGATCGGGGCCGCGCCCAGGCTGACGAGGGAGACCAGGTGGCAGACCTGAGACGTAGTCCGACGGTTCGGCGTCGTCGGCTTGGTATCGAATTGCGAAAGTTGCGTGAGGCTGCCGGCAAGACTGCCCAGCAGGTGACCAAGGAGCTTGAGTGGTCACCCGGCAAGCTCACCCGTCTGGAGAAGGCCCAGGCGGTCAAGCCGATGGTGGTCGACACTCGCGTCCTGCTGGACCTTTACGGGGTGCCCTCTGAGGATCCGCGCCGCGAGGAGTTGCTCACGCTGACGCGGCAGGCTCGGCAAAGTGGCTGGTGGAGCTCATACAAGGATGTGCTGGACGACTCGTTCGTCGAGTTCGAAGCCGGGGCCGAGAAGATCCACACGTTCCAGCTCGCGACGATTCCCGGGTTGCTCCAGACGCCGGCGTACGCGGCCGCCATCAACCGAGGCGCCCTGATCCGCGATCAGGCTGAGCTTGATCGGCTCGTTCAATTCCGGATGGAGCGACAGCGGATCCTCACGCACGATGACCCTCCGTGCGTGTGGGCGGTCATCGACGAAGTCGCGCTCTTGCGGAGGTTCGGCACGGTCGCCGATCAACGTGAGCAGGTCCAACGCTTGATCGAAACCGCGCCACTTGAGCATGTCACGGTCCAGGTGCTGCCCGTTGAGGCCGGGCCCCACCCTGGCCTGTCCGGCTCGTTCGTGATCCTCGACTTCCCGGAGGACGACCCGAGCCTCGTGTACATGGAGACTCAGCACAACAGCCTCTACTTGGAGGGCCGGGAGGAGATCAACAGGTATAGCGTGATATTCCAGCACCTGAGTGCCTCGGCACTCAGCCCGGACGCGACCATTGCGTATCTGGGCGAACTGGTCGACCGGCTCAAGTAGGGAAGGTTCTATGAAGGTGACTGGCACGGAGCGGCAGTCTCCGGTCTGGCGGACGTCCAGTCACAGCCAGGCCGGAAGTGGTGACTGCGTTGAGGTCGCCGGCTCTTGCCTTGGCGGCGTCCTGGTGCGGGACTCCAAGAATCCACGCGGCCCGGTCCTGGAACTCGACGTCCGCGGTTGGTCTGCCCTCGTCCGTGTCCTAAAGGGCGACGCTCACGACTTGTGAGGCTGGTCAGGGTTGGGCGTGACCGGTCCGGGCGGCTGATCGCCGACATCGCTAAGGAGTACCGGCAATCCCATGAGCCTCCCAGTTGACCCTTCGCGAGCCTGCTGGCGTGAGTCCAGCCGGAGTAGCAGTTCTGGCAGCGACTGTGTTGAGGTCGCTGGTGTGGGGGACGCGATCGCTGTCCGTGATTCCAAGGATCCTGCGGGGCCCAAGCTCCTGGTCACGCGTGCGGGCTGGCGAGAGTTGGTTCGTGGGATGACGGAGGGGGAACCGGGCGTTCGCTAGCTTCGAGCGTTGAGGAGCCTGTCGGGTTGTGGCCCGGCAGGCTCCTTTTTAGAGGGTGGTTATTGCTTTGGTGGCCAGTTGTTGGGCTATGGCTGGGTGGCGGTTCTGGTCGTGTTGGGGGGTGCCTGGGCCCTTGTAGCCTATGCGGGCCATTGCTGGGCCCTTGGTTATTATTACGCCGGTGTCCAGGGGGGATTTGTAGGCGCAGGCTCTGGAGTTTTTGGGGGTGTTGAGTGTGGTGTGGCATTCCCAGGTTTGGGCGGTTGTGTAGAAGTCGGCTTCGGCTGTTCTTTTGTTGTCGTAGATCTTGGCTTCTACGTTCAGGGAATCGGTTTTGTCGCGACCCGTCCAGTAGCAGCCTACGTAGTCGTGGGCTCCGTCGGTGCTGATGGTGGCGGGTTCGCCGGAGCGGTCGCCTACCAGGGACTCTGCTACGGACGGGTCGACGAGGGTGCAGGCGTTCAGTGATCTTCGTGCTCCGCCGCAGGAGGTGAGGGGGAGGAGGGTGACGAGTATCGAGATCACCAGAAATGACCGCATGGAGCCTTCAGGGGGAGGGGGCGGGCTCCGAGGGTATCGCTTTAATGTTGTGGGGGTCGATTTGTGTGGCGGTTTCTTTTAGTGGAAGTGGGAAATGTTGGTGGTTGCCCAGGTTTTGAAGGTTCGGGGTGGGTTGGTGGTGATTTGTTCTACTGCGGGGGAGATTTCGGCGGGGGTGTCGACGGAGGTGGCTTGCATGTTGAGCAGGGAGTCGGCGATGGGGGCGGGTGTGTGGTTGGCGAGCATGGCTTGGCGGGCTTGGTCGGGGGTTATTTCTTCGTAGTGGACGGGGCGGCCCAGGGCTTCGCCGATGATGCGGGCCTGGTCGGCGTTGGTGAGGGATTCGGGGCCGGTCAGCTGGGGCTTTGCGGATATCAGGGTGTCGGTGGTGAGGGCGACTGCGGCAACGGCGGCGATGTCGCGTTCGTCGATGGGGGCGGTGTGGGCGTTGGCGTAGGGGCCGCGGACGGTGCTGTCGGCGCGGATCTGGTCGGCCCACTGGAAGGTGTTGGACGCGAACGCGCCAGGGCGGAGGAAGGTCCATTCGAGGCCGGACGATTCGATCTGGGCCTCGAGGTCCAGGTGGTGGGCGCCGATGAGGTTGGCGGGGTCGTCGTAGGCGGCGGCCAGGGAGGACAGGAGGACCAGGCGCTGGACGTGGTGGTCGGCGGCTCTGGTGAGGAGGTCCTCTAGGCCGTTCCAGAAGACGGCGGGGTTCACGAAGATCGAGGTCACGCCGTCCAGGGGCAGGTCCTCGGTGCGGGCGAGCTCTGCCTCGGCGGGGAGGTGGGCGGTGTCAGGGTTACGGGTGAGTGCGCGGACCTTGTGGCCGGCGCGGAGGAGTTCGTGGACGAGGGGGCGGCCTACGGCGCCGGTTGCTCCGGTTACGAGAATCATGATGAGTAGTTTCATCCAGATGGATGAACTTGTCAACCAAACGGATGGATGAAGGCGCGCTAGCATGCGGGCGTGGAGGAGAAGAGCCGGAGGTCGCCGCGGGCGGGCGAGCGCAAGCTGGACGCCGAGCGGTCACGGCGGCTGCTGCTCGACGCCGCGCTGGAGGAGTTCGCCGCCAAGGGGTACGCCGGCGCCCGCGTCCAGGACATCGCGAACCGCGCCGGCGTGAACAAGCAGCTGATCAGCTACTACTTCGGCGGCAAGGAGGGGCTGTATCAGGAGCTGGGGCGGCAGTGGCTGGAGCGTGAGGCCGAGTTCAACGATCCGGAAATCCCGCTGGAGGAGCTTCTGATTCGTTATCTGCGTGATTCGCTGGGGGATCCTCGTGGTGCCCGGTTGAACGCGTGGGCGGGTCTTACAGATGCCGTGGGCATACCGGACGATCCTGTGGAGGACCTGTCGGATCTGCGGCGTCGCCAGGCGGAGGGGGAGATCGCGGCCGAGCTTGAGGTCGAGGCGGTGATGCTGCTGATGACGGCGATGGTCTCGGCGCCGACCGTGATGCCGAACGCGGTGCGGCGCATCTATGGGCTGAGCCCCGATTGCCCTGAGTTCCAGGAGCGCTACGCCGAGCAGTTGCGGCGGATCGTCCGGCGCCTGGGGGAAGTGGAGTGAACCTCCGGACACGGGGGGTGGTTCAGGTGCACAGTGGGTTGCGTCCCCCGCGCGGAGTGCAGCCGCGGGTGAAGGGAGATTCGCGGTGCGCCTGGGAGCGAAGGTCGGTGGACGGTACGAGCTGACGCACGGGCCCATCCGCGGGGGAACGGGCGAGGTGTGGGTGGCCCGTGACATCGAGCTGGGACGGGCGGTGGTGCTCAAGCGCGCGCTGCTCGGTGACGACACCAGTACCGCGTTCGACCGTCTGCGTGCCGAGGCCCGTGCGCTGGCTCGGTTCAGCCATCCGCACGTGGTCACGCTGTACGACGCCGTGCGCGACAAGTCCACGTCCTGGCTCGTCCTGGAGTACGTACCGAGCGGGAGCCTGGACCGGTGGCCGATCATCGAACCGGAGGTCGCGGCACGTGTCGGCGCCCAGATCGCCGATGCCTTGGCGGCGCTGCACGCGGAGGGCATCGTCCACTGCGACATCAAGCCGGGCAACATCGTCATGGCCGGGAACGGGACCGCGAAGCTGACCGACTTCGGCGCCGCGTATCGCGTTGAGGGCCAGGAGACGATTACGCCGAACGCGGTCCTCGGCCACACGCCCGCGTTCGCCGCGCCTGAAGTCCTCCAGAGGATGCCCGAGCCCGCGTCGGACGTGTTCTCGCTCGGCGCGACGCTGCACGCCCTGGTCACCGGGCGTCCGCCGAGGCGCGGCGACCAGGATCGCTACACAGCCTGGCGCGAGGCCGCCGCGGGCGTCGTCGAGCTGGACGACGAGGTGGGGCCGCTGCGTGAGGTCCTGACGGCCATGCTCCAGGCCGACCCCGCGGACCGGCCCGACGCAGCCGAAACCCGCAGGCTCCTGGACGACATCGCGGGGCCGATCGAGCTGCACAACCTCCCCACCATCCCGCCCCCCATAGATCCGGCGGAGGTGCAGGACGGTGGCGGCTCCCAACGGTTCCTTGGACGGAGGCCGCGCCGGTCGCATCTGCTCATCGCGGGTGCGGTCGTCCTAGCGGCGGTGGCCATCGTCCCGCCCATTGCGGACGGGGACGACAAGCCTGCCAAGCCCTCCCCCTCCCGAGCGTCCCTGATCGGGGATCCCCGTACGGCGGACCCGTGCGCCCTCATCGACCCGTCCGCGCTGCGCCGTTTCGGCGAAACCGAGCTCGACCGGGACTACGGCAACTTCGACCGCTGCGACGTGCTCGTCCACACGGGCCGCGACAGCGTGGTGGACGTGAAGGTCGATCTCAACAGCGCCTCCGCGCCCGAGGTGGCGGCGCCGGCGAAGAGCGTCGGCGCGGTCAGGCTCATCGAGGACCCGGCGGAGGGCGACGAGTGCAACCGGACGCTGCTGCTCCCCGCCGACCGCGACACCAACATCACGGTCACCGCGCGGCAGACCGAGGAGGGCAAGGCGCCGCTCTGCGAGATCGCCGACGTGGCCGTCGCCGGCGCGGCCGGGGCGCTGAACCGGGGGCCGGTCGCGCGGCGTTCGCCACCGCTCCCGGAGCGCTCGCTGGCGCACCGCGACGCCTGCGCGCTGCTCGGCGCCGACGCGCTCGACGAGGTTCCGGGGATCGACGCCGGCGACCCCGACGTCGGGTTCGGCGGCTGGGACTGCGACTGGCACAGCACCACCCGTGACCTGGGCATCGGCCTGCGGTTCGACCGCGACCAGCCGCTGACCGCCGCGGACGGCAGCCCGACCCGGCTGCGCGGCTACCGCGCGTTCGTCGAGGCCGAGGGGGAGGGGGACGGTACCTGCCTGGTCCGGACGGTCTACCGCACGTACGCGGACCAGGACGGCCGCCCCGCGATCGAGATGCTCTACTTGGTCGTCGGCGGCGAGTGGTCGACCGACCGGCTCTGCGCGCTGGCCACCAAGCTCGCCGACTCGGCCGCCGCCGCCCTCCCACCCGCCTGATCTCCGGCGAATGTCGGTGGCATCCCTTAGCGTGGGCCGCTATGGACGATCAGCCCCCCGACATGCCGGACTCCTGGCGGCGTCAGGTGCACCCGCGGCACGGCGGCCGCCACCTTCCCGAGGTCGAGATCGACGCCTCTGCTCTGGGCCGCCTGGCCGCCTGGATCGAGGAGGAGACCGATCACGTCCAGAAGGCGCTGGACGTGGGCGGCGAGCCCGGCATGGTCGAGAGCGCCCGCCGGTACCTGGGCGGTGAGGCCGATCCGGTGGGGGCGGCCGTGGTGGTCCGGCTGCTGACCACCAAGATGCCTGCTCGCCCGGGGGCGATACCGGACTGGCTCGTGGACGCCTGGACGGCCGAGCACGGCGTCGCGTTCGCGGCGTGCGCGGCCGTGGAACTGAACACGGTCGAGCTCTACCGGACGCCCAACTCCAGCGCCAGGCACCTGCACCGCCGGGACGACGGCACCCTGCGCGTCCGGGGAGGGGACTGCCTGCGCCGCATGCGCGTCCTCCTGGCCGCGGCGGGCGAGCGCGACTACCGGGCCGCCGTCGAGGGTCTGGGACGGCACCGCACGTCCTCGCCGCAGCGCCTGGAGGCGGCGTACCTGGCGCCCACCAGGCACGACTGGGTCGAGGAATGCTGCAAGGACTACGTGATCACCGGGTACCGCGGTCGCCTGTACCACTGGATGCTGATGTGCTCCGTGAGCACCCAAGCCCACGCCGACCTGATGGCGCAGAATTTCGAGCCGTTCTACCACGGCTACGACGAGGACGCCATCGCCACCTTCGTCGACGGGCTCGGCACGGCCGCCGTGCCGCTGCTGGAGGCGTGGCTGAAGAGGGCCACCGTCGAGTTCGGCAAGGTGCTCCTCAGGGGCCTGGCCACCATTCCGACGGACGAGGCGTTCCAGCTCCTGGTCGACCGGGTCGACGACAAGCACGCCCAGCCCGTGCTGATCGACGCGATGGGCCGGTTCCCCGTCCGGGCGCTGCGGCTGCTGGGGCCGGTCGCCGCCGGGACGACCCGTACCGCCGGGATCGCCGCCGACCTGCTGCGCGGCCACCTGCGCGCGCACCACGAGACCGCGGTGTCCGTCCTGCCCGAGCTGCCGGACGAGGCCCGCAAGGCCGTCGCGCCGATGCTGGAGGCTCTGTCCGGAAGCCGGGTTCCGGACGCGCCCGCCGACGCGTTGCCGGATCTGCTGGTCGAGCCGCCGTGGACGGCCGCCCGCCGCAAGAAGGCCAAACCGGTCGTCATCAACGGCCTGGCGGCTCCGGACCACTGGTCTGTCGTCTGGGCGCCGGGCGAGCGCAAACGCTGGCTGACACCGCGGTACGGCTGGAGGGTCCGCTGGAATGACGCGGACGACGCCGCCGAGATGTTCCGCCGGTACGCCCCGCACAACCAGCTCGGGGTGCTCGCCGGAGCGCCCGAGGAGCAGGCCCGGCCGCTACTGGCCACCTGGGCGCCCAACTACGCCAACGTCTTCCCCGGCGATGTCCGCGTGCGGATGATCCTGGCGAGGTTCGAGGTCGACGCGTCCCACGTGCTGTCCGGGCTGCTCGAGGCGAAGCATTCCGAGACCGGTGACCTGCTGCTGCCGTTCCTGAGCGCGGAGGCGGCGGCGTACGCGGCCCGCTGGCTGGTGCGGGTGCGGCGGCTGCGCAAACTCGCGCTGGCCTGGTTCGACCGGCACGGGCTGAACGCCGTCCCGTACCTGCTGCCCGCCGCGCTCGGCAAGCAGGGCGCGGCGCGGGGCGACGCCGAGGCGGCGCTGCGGCTGCTGGCGTCCCGGCACGGCGCGGAGCCGGTCGTCGAGGCGGCGCGGGCGCACGGGGACCGTGCCGCCGACGCGATCGCGGCGATGCTGGCCACCGATCCCCTGGACGCGGTGCCGCCGCGGATGCCGAAAATCGGCGGGTGGGCCGACCCGGAGCTGCTCCCCCAGGTGCTGCTGCGCGACCGCGAGCACGCCCTTCCCGCACAGGCCGCCGGACACCTGCTCAGCATGCTGGCGATCTCCAAGCCGGACCAGGTCTACCCGGGCGTGGGCATCGTCCGCGACCTGTGCGACCGCGCGTCGCTGGCCGAGTTCGCCTGGGAGGTCTTCCGCCGCTGGGACACCCATGGGGCGCAGTCCAGCGACGCTTGGGCGCTCGCACAGCTCGGCTGGCTCGGCGACGACGGGACGGTGCGGCGGCTGTCCCCGCTGCTGCGGTCGTGGTCGGCCGAGCGGCGCACCCCGAGGGTCGTGGCCGGGCTGGACGTCCTGGCCGCCATCGGCACCGACGTCGCGCTGATGCACCTGAACGGCATCGCCCAGTCCGCGCGGTCCACGTCGCTGAAGAAGCGGGCCCGGGAACGGCTCGACGAGGTCGCCGCGGAGCTGGAGCTGACGCCCGAACGGCTCGCCGACCGGCTGGCGCCCGACTTCGGCCTGGACGCCGACGGCGGCATGGCCCTCGACTACGGGCCGCGCCGCTTCCGGGTCGGCTTCGACGAGCAGCTCAGGCCGTACGTGATCGACGGGGACGGCAAGGTGCGCAAGTCGCTGCCCCGTCCGGGCGCGTCCGACGACCCCGAGCTGGCGCCCGCCGCGTACAAGCGGTTCGCCGAGCTGAAGAAGGACGTGGCCGCGGTCGCGGGAGACCAGATCCGCCGGCTGGAGCGGGCGATGGCCGACCAGCGCGACTGGCCGGTGGACGAGTTCCGCACCTTCATTGTGGAGCACCCCCTGGTCTGGCACATCGCCCGCCGCCTGGTGTGGACGGCCCAACCCGGGGCCGAGCAGCCTGAGTCCGCGGGCGCCGGGGCCGAGTCCGGGGCCGGTGGCGCCAGGGCCGGTGGCGGCGCGTTCTCCTTCCGGATCGCCGAGGACCGCTCCTTCGCCGGCGTCGAGGACGAGGCGGTGACCCTCCCCGCGACGGCCCGGGTCACCATCGCGCACCCCGTCCACCTGGACGGGGAGCTGGCCGCCTGGTCGGACCTGTTCGCCGACTACGAGATCCTCCAGCCTTTCCCTCAGCTCGGCCGCGCCGTCCACGTCCCCACCGAGGAGGAACGGCAGGGCGACCGGCTGGAGCGGTTCGAGGGCGCGGAGGTGCCCACGGGCAGGATCCTCGCGCTGCGCAACCGCGCCTGGGACGCGAGCGAGGCCGATTACGGGAGCATCAACCAGATCTCCCGGAGGTATCCCGGCGGGTACGGCGCCGTCATCGCGTTCACGCCGGGAATCCAGCCGGAGTTCATGGAGCCGACCTACGACCAGAAGATCACGTCCGTGTCCGTCGTCCGCGACTCCGACGACTCAATCGACTCCGATGACACGAACGACGGCGATGACACGACCATCGCCCGGCTCGCCGACCTGGACCCGGCGGTCGCGTCCGAACTCATCGCCGACCTCGTCGGCCTGACGACCTCGTCGAAATCCTAGGGCCGGCCTTGCCCCGACCGCTCGGTCAGGAGCGGGCGTACCGGGCGGGGGAGGTTCCTACCGCGGCGGTGAAGTCGCGGGTGAGGTGGGACTGGTCGAAGTAGCCCAGGTCGCCGGCCAGGCGCGCCCAGTCGATGTCGGCGCCCTGGTCGGCGCGCGTCGCGGCCTCGTGAAGGCGTGCGCGGCGCAGCACCCACTTGGGGCTTGCCCCGACGTACTCGGCGAAGAGCCGTTGCAGGGTGCGGGTGGAGACGTTCAGCGTCCCGGCGGCCTCGTCGACGCGGAACAGGGCCGGGTCGGCGGTGATGCGCGCGACCATGGCCGCCACCTCCTCGGCGACCGGGTCCGGTTCGGCGGGCAGCAGGGGCAGCAGGAACTCCTCCACGCGCCGCGCCATCGCGGCGAGGCCGGTCGTGCCGAGCACGGCCCGGCTGACCTCGTCCACGGCCGGTCCGAAGAACTCGGCGGCCGGGATCCTGCGGTCGGCCAGCTCGATGATCGGGCACCGCGCGAACGGGCGGAAGTGGCCGGGCCGGAACTTGACCCCGAGGACCTGGCCCCGCCCTTCGAGCTTGCGGACGAACAGGGAGCGGTCCACGCCGTACACCAGCGGCACGGGCTCCTCGAAGACGAGGTGGACGTTGGGATGGGAGAGCACCTTGGTCTCGTACGGTTCGTCGGTATCCCACCGGACGTGCCAGTAGAACTCGACGAACGGCGCCAGCTCCGGGCAGGGGGCCCGGCGGTCCACGTCGACGATGGACTCGTGCTCGTGCGGGTACAGCACCCCACGTCCCATATCCGCCACCTGACCAGGGTACTTGGCGCGTTTCTCCAAGAACCGCGCCCGGGGCGGGCCGTAGCGTGAGCTGCATGAACGACCTCCACGCCTACATGAAGGAATGCGCCGCCGAGGCCGCCCGCGTCGCCCGTGGCGTGCGCCGGGAGCGCCTGTCCGACCCGACCCCGTGCGGGGAGTTCGACCTTCGCGCCCTGGTGAACCACTGGGTGCTCTACACGTCCCATGGCCTGGAGCACAGGGCGTTGCGCGAGCAACTTCCCGAGTCGCTCACCGAGCGCGACTTCACCGCGGACGAGAACTGGGCGCAGGAGTACGCCGCCCAGCTCGATCGTGCCGTCGCCGCCTGGGCCGACCCGGCGGTGTGGGAGAGCGAGATCGACCTGGGGTTCGCGTCGTCGCCGGCGACCGAGGTGGCCTCGCTGATCATCAAGGAGACGGCCGTGCACGGCTGGGACGTCGCCGCGGCCACCGGGCAGGAGTTCCGCGTCTCGCCGGAGGTGGGGGAGTTCCTGCTGCGGGTCGTCGAGGAGCACGCCGAGATGTACCGGCAGTACGACGGCTTCGCCGATCCGGTGCCCGTGGACGGGGACGCCCCGGCCTTCGAGCGTGCCCTGGCCGCCTCCGGACGCGACCCGCGCTGGCAGCCGCCGCGGTAGCAGCCGCCGCAGCGGCAGCAGCCGCAGCAGCCGCTGCGGTAGCAGCCGCAGCAGCAGCAGCCGCAGCAGCCGCGGTAGCAGCCGCTGCGATGGCGGCCCCCGGGCCCTCAGTCCTGCCAGTAGAAGAGGAGGTCCTTGATGGTCAAGGGCTCACGGTCCCCGAAGAAGTACACGTGGAGCCCTTCGAAGCGGATCTCGGCCAGCGCCGGATCGATGTAGTGGAATCCGGCCGCCCGCAAAGCCGTGATCGCCCGCTGGTCCGCGCCGGTGCCGGCGAAGAACGGCCCGAGGGTGCTCAGCATGATCCAGCCCGTGCGGGTCTTGATCAGGTCGTAGGTGCCCGATCCCGTCCCCTCGTGCTCGCCCGCCGCCACCGGTTCCTGCGGGTCCAGGTCCGCGGCGGCGAGCGCCTCGACGGCGCGGTCGAGCCGTTCCTCCACGAAGTCGGCGTCCCAGGGGTCGGGCACCGGCTCCAGGACAGCCGCCTCGACCAGCCACCGGGGATCGGTGTCGCGCTGGCCGGGTGTGTACTGGCGCACGATCGCCTCGCGCACGTCCGGCGGTACGCCGGGCAGCTCGATCCGGGGTGAGCCGAGCGCCTCCCACATCGACCGGATCGAGTGGCCGCGCCGGTGGAGCACCGCCAGCGCCCACAGATGACCCGGCCGCCGCTCCTGGACCATCGCCAGGAGCGGGCCGTCCTCACCGTCCTCGGCCTTGCCCAGCAGCTCGTACGCCTTCCGGGCCACCATCGTGGACGCGTCGGCGAGCGCGGGCGTCACATCGCCGCCCGAGCGCCACGCGAGCCGCACGCCGAGCAGCCGGTCCGCCGGGGAAGCCCCGTCCACCGCGAGCGCCTCCGGCGAGCCTGCCCCCAGCGCGCCGAGCAACGCCTCCAGCCCCTGCGACTCCACCAGCACGTCGACGGCCCGCTCCCCGACCTTGCGCCGGTGCGTCCAGGGGTCGGCGGCCAGCAGCGCGAGCCGTCGGGCCGCGCTCAGGTCGCCCAGCTCCGCCCTCGCCAGTGCGATCGCCGCGTCGAGGTCGTACGGTTCGGTCTCGGAGCCGCCGTCCCGCGCCCGCAACCAGGCGAGCAGCTCCTCCGAATGCGGCCGTCCCGGCACGCTCAGCGCGCCGAGCAGCGCCCGGCGGATCTCGGTCGTGACGCCGTCGTCGCGCACGCAGCCCACCAGGGCCGCCGAACGGCCGTCGGGGACCCGGCCGGTCAGCGCCCGGGCGCACGCCATCCGGCGCCACCAGGGCTCGCGCCCGTCCAGCACGAGATCGGCCAGCGCGTCCGCGGGGACCTCCGCGAGCCGCCTCACCAGGCCGTCCACCGGCTCGGTCCGCACCCGTGCCGAAGGAACGAGGTCCCTCAGCCGGGCCCGATGATCGAGATCTCCCGCCACGCCCAGATCATCACCCATCCGCACAACCCGTGCAATGTTCCGCTTCTTACGTCCGGACCGAAACGACGCCGGAGGTAATACGTAGGAAAAATCCGACGTATAGTGGCGCCATGCACGCCACACTCGTCCCACCCGACCCGCCCCGGAAGGGCCGCCGCCCATGACCACCGGGACCGAAGACCGCCTGTTCGCCGCGCTGGCCAGCCCCGTACGCCGCCAGGTCCTGCAACTGCTGCGCGAGCAGGGCCCGGCCTCGGTCAACGAACTCGCGGGGCACTTCACGATGGCCCGCCCGAGTTTCTCCGAGCACCTGCGGGTGCTGCGCGAGGCCGGGCTGGTGCACGAACGCCGCGAAGGCCGCCGCCGCCTCTACCGGCTGCAGGCCGAACCGCTGGCGGAGATCCAGCAGTGGCTCCACCCGTTCGAGCGGTTCTGGCGCGAGCGCCTGGCCGACCTCAGCGACGTCCTCGACACCCTGGACGGTGACGGATCATGACCACCGGCGACACGATCAGCGTCGACCAGTTCCTCGCCCACCCGCCCGCCAAGGTGTGGCGGGCGCTGACCGAGCCGGAACTTTTGGCCAGATGGCTGATGCCCGGCGACTTCCGGCTGGAGGTCGGGCACCGCTACCTCATGCGGACCCGGCCGGTGCCGGCCGCCGGGTTCTCCGGCACGGTCCTGGCCGAGGTGCTCGCCTTCGAGCCGGAGAAGATGCTCCGCGTCTCCTGGCAGGACGCCGAGGCCGCCAAGGGCGCCAAGGGCGCCGAGGACGCCGAGGGCGGCGAGGGCGGCGACACCGACTGGACGATCACCTGGACGCTCCAGCCCGAAGGCCGCGGCACCCGGCTGTTCCTGCTCCACGAGGGCTTCGACCCGGACAACCCCCTGCACCAGCGCGCCCGGACCATCATGGGCGGCGGCTGGCGCTCCCACGTGATGAACGCCCTACAGCGCGTACTCGACCCACCTGTGAATGGAGACACCATGTCGGACCAGGCCGAACGCTTCCGCCTTGCCGCCGACGGCTTCGCCGCCAGGATCGCCGCCGTCCCGTCCCCCCGCTGGAACGATCCCAGCCCGTGCCCGGGCTGGTCGGCCCGCGATGTGGCCGCCCACGTCATCTCCGAGACCCGCCGCATCGCGTCCACCGTCCGCGGCACCGAGCCCGAGCCCGTCCACGGCGTCGGCCTGGCCGAGATGGGCGCGCTACCGCACATCGAGTCCGACGAGGCCCTGTACGCCGCCTGGGCCCAGGTCAGCGCCGACCTGACCGCCGCGATCGACGACCCGGCCTGCCGCACCGCACTGCTGCCCTCCCCGGTCGGCATGGTGCCGTTCGCCGACAGCGTCGAGGCCCTGCCGGAGGACGTCCTCGTCCACACCTGGGACCTGGCCCGAGCGACGGGCGGTGACGAACAACTCGACCTTGGCCTGGTCGCCCACGTCTACGAGCACCTCAAGCCGATGGACGAAGCCCTGCGCCAACCCTGGGCCTTCGGCCCCAAGATCCCGACCCCTCCAGGCGCCGACCTCCAGACCGAATTCCTCTGCTTCACCGGCAGAAATCCCTGACCGTCGGCTCTACTGGCGGCTGACCGTGCGCGTGACACCGGCCACGATCGTGGTCGCCAGGATCCACCCCGACAGGATCAGCGCGTACGACAGCCACTGGTACCAGCCCTGCGGCTTGAACGCCTTCTCCTGACCGAAGTCGATGATCGGCAACAGCAGGTCGAAGGTGTAGAAGAGCGGATTGAAGGCCGGGGCCTCACCCGGCTTCAGGGCGGGCGGCCGCTCCAGCGCGTACGCCAGTGTGCCGACCAGCAGCAGCGCCACCAGCCAGGCCGCCGCGCGCATGGGCCGGAAGCCGTAGCCGACGGTCACGTCCTGCAGGTAGCCCCAGACCTTGGCGTACCAGGGAAGCGTGGCGCGGTGGCGCCGCTGCTTGGCCAACTGCACCATGCGGGCCGCCGCGTCGTCGCCGATGCGCCGGTAGGCGGCGGTGAGCTGCTCGTAGGTGTACGGGACGTAGCCGTCCTTCTCGCGTTCGAGCAGCGGCAGGCGCTCCTCGGCAGGAAGATGCGGCGTGAGCGCGCTGTAGGTGAGGCCGTCCAGCCTGACGACGTCCGGCCACACGTCCGGAGTGGCGTGAAGCAGCTCGAACTGGGAGCGGCGCAGGTTAACCGTGCCCTCGATCCGGGGTGTGCGCCCCAGCCACAGCTCACGGGCGATGACGCTGCTGGCCCGGAGCGCCACCCCACCGGGGTTGGAAAGCCGTGCCTTGGCGAGGTCGATTCCCCCGGCGACGGTGGCGCCGCGGAGGTTGACGCGCCCCTGGGCACGCATGCCAACGGCGTGCAGGTCGGTGCCGACGGAGAAGGACTTGGCTTCCAGCACCGTGCCGCCGGGGTTGACGAGCACCGCCTCGTCGAGGTTGACCGTTCCGGAGACCTTAGTGCCGTTCAGCCGGATCCGGCCGTGCACGGTGAGCCCGTGGGCCCACATGTCGTCGTCGATGGTGGCGTGGTTGAGGTGCAGGACGTCGTCCTGCTCCTCGTCCTCGTCACCGAGCCGCGCCCGCTCCAGGAACAGCGCGCCGGACAGCCGAGCACCACCGAGCCGGACCTGCCCCGGGATGCCGCACCCGGTCAGCCGCAGCACCCCGTCGACCTGGATCGTGGCCGCCTCCAGAGCCGGAAGGTAGGAATGGCCGAGGTTGAGCTGGCGGAGGTGCGCGCCGTAGAGGACGGCCGCGCGCTCGAAATGGCAACCCCACAGGCGGACGGCGTGCTCGACGGTCGCGTACTGCAGGTCGAGCACGCCGGTGATCCGGGCCCCGACGACCCGCAACGCCGCGACCTCGCCCTCCTCGGCGGAGCCGGAGAGCAGGAGGGCGCGCAGGACCTTCGCGCGAACGGTGCGCTCCGGGCCCCAGACGTGGCCGTCCTCCGGGTCCTCGTCGTCGGATCGGCGGAAATCGACGGTGTCGCCCCGGGGGAACGCCCGCCACACGCGGCGCTCGGCGGGCGACAGTTCGGCGATCTCCATCGGCGGGACCTTCTCGCGGACCCCGCACCCTGTCAACCGGACACGAACGCCTCAGCCGCCGTGGGTGGTCACCGTCATGCCACCGGGCCCCACGCGTGCCGAGAACGCCCCAGAGACGGGCTTCCCGAGACTGACGGCGCGCTGCCCTGGACGCCGCCCAGGGTCAGCGCGATGCCGTTCAGGTTGCTGGAGTCGGGCAACTTCCTCGCCGGCTGGCCGCTCGTGCATAATGTCCGGTCGGTAACGATTCTGGTACCTAGCGTGGCCGGGACCGGTCCCGGATGGGTGGCTCTACGTTGTCCACCCAAGCCAGCATCAGGGCGGAGAGCTTGACCTCCTCCCCCTCGTGAACGAGAGGGGATTCCAACCCGTGGCTTCATGAGAGGGGAACAGGTTGGGGTTCGCGGTTCGTCCGCCCCGGCAATCCGGAGCGTCCCCGCGCAGCAACGGCCGGTCCGGCCGCCGTGCCCACGAGCCCGGCCTCGTGCTCGATCACGAGTTTGGTCTCGTGGGCGATGTTGCGTGCCGCGTTCACATCGGCGTTGCAGGCGAAACCGCAGGACCGGCACCGGAAGCGCGCTTGGCTCTCGCGCGCCTCCCGGTCCCTGATCCCGCACGCCGAGCAGCGCTGCGAGGTGCCCGCAGGATCGATCCTGTACACGCGGCCGGGCGCCTTGTGCTCCAGCCGCTCCACCAACATGGCCCATCCGCCGGCCAGGATGCCCCGGTTCAGCCCCGCCTTGGCGGCGACATTGCGTCCCGGCCGCTCGATGGTGCCCTTCGCCGAGCGGGTCATACCCCGAATGTTGAGGTCCTCGACACCGGTCACGTCGAACTGGCGGGCCAGCATCGTGGAGGTCTGCTCCACCCAGTTCTTGCGGCGGTCACTCTCGCGGGCCTTGAGCCGGGCGAGCGCGGCCTTGAGCCTGGCGCGGCGGCTGGATCCGCGTTTGGCGCGCCCCAGCCTGCGGGCCAGCAGTCGCAGGCGCCGCCTCTCCCCGGGCGTGAGGCCGGGCACCTTCAGCAGGTCTCCGGTCGAGAGGGCGGCGGTGACGGTGACGCCGCGGTCCACCCCGACCACGCTCCCGTCGCCGGGGCCGGGGACCGGGGGCGGGACGTGCGCGAACGCCACATGCCAGCGCCCGACCCGATCACGGGTCACCCGGTAGGACCTCACGCCCTCCGGTACCGGCCGCGACAGGCGGAACCTCACCCATCCGCACTTGGGCACCAGCACCGCGCCCCACTTGCGCGACAACCGCCTGACCTGGTGCGGTTTGACACCGACCTGCCGGAACCCCTCATGCACACCCTGCTTACGCCAGGTCGGACGGCGGTGCGTACCGGCGAAGAAGTTGCTCATCGCCTGCGCGAAATCACGCAGCGCCTGCTGCTGCACCGTCTGCGACCCCGCCCGCAACCACCCGAACTCGGCACGAGCCTCGGTCAACTGCCGGGACTGCTCGTGGTAGCCGGGCGCCCCGCCCCGGTACCGGGACCAGTACGCATGCTGCTCCACGGCCAGGTTCCACACGTAACGCGCGTGCGCGCAATGCGCGAGCAGGGCTTTCTCCTGCTCGGGCGTGGGGTCCAGGCGGTAGCGCGGCACGGGGCGATCGTAGCGTTCACGCTCGAACACAGGGGCGAGAACGTGCTAGATCGTGCCTGGTCAACGGACATTCGCCCGGGAGGCGAATCTCCTTCCCTGCCCTGCTCCGCAGGGGCTCGATTCCTCCCCGGCCTCAAGGCCGGGGTTTCCTCGGAGGTTCTTTGATGAATCGGAAACGGCAGCTGGAACGTTGCGCCTCGTGGGCGCTGTTCATCACCGCGGCGACCCTGCCGCTCGCGGGTTGCGGCGAGGACGAACCAGACAAAACCACCCCCCG
Organism: Spirillospora sp. CA-255316; assembly: GCA_050942275.1. Lineage (GTDB taxonomy): Bacteria > Actinomycetota > Actinomycetes > Streptosporangiales > Streptosporangiaceae > Spirillospora. The sequence goes on from CP192047.1 coordinate 482,465, forward strand.
TGCCTCCGCGTCCGCGCCGAGCACGCCGCCCCCGAGCGCCTCGCCCTCCGCCACGCCGAGTGCGAGCCCGGCGGCGCTGAAGGCGGCGGACGGGACGCGGCTGAAGGCCTGCGCCGACGCCAAGTGCGAGGTAGAGGTCAAGGCCGGCAATGTCATCCGCTTCAACGCCGCAGGCGAGAGCAAGGCCGGCTTCGGTGACATCAAGGTGAAGAGCGTGAACCAGAAGGAGGTGGCCTACGATCTGGCCTCCGGCGCCACCACCTACACCCAGCCGGCGAGGAAGCTGCCCGACTCCAGCAACCTCAACGGCATCTCGCTGACCCTGGTCGGCGTCCAGGGCGAACGCGCCGTCATCCGCCTCGGGAAACCCGTCCCCGGCGCGTTCTCGGCGCAAGTCGGGCCCGGTGGCATGACGGTAACCACCCCCGGCGGCTGAACAGATTCCCTCAAGGCCGCGGCGTTCCTTGTGGGCTGCGGAAACGTGATTCGGTTGCTCACGGCAATGGTGGGCAGCCGCCACTCGTCCAGTGTGAACGATGATCTCCGTGAGCTGCCGGACTGCTGGACAGGCGCATTGATTAACTCCGCGAATCCCGCGCGGCGGCATCGGGTCCGGAGACCCACGCGGACGCAATGCGCAGGCATCTGGCTCCGTGATAGTCAGCACAATCCTGACTTACCGAAAAGATCTTGAAAATCCTTCCCTAAAGCGACATCATTCGTCGGGGGCGAGTCGCGATCGCCCGTCCTTTGGACAGTGCAACGCCCGGGGGAACGGATGAAGTTCGAGCAGGTCGCCGCCTCCGAACCGACCTCTCAGGGCACCGGACCCGCTGAAGTTCCCGCGGACGGTTCCCTGGATCTGACAGAGTTCGACCCCCTTGACCCCCTCGACCCCGTCGAGCGGCTCGAGGTCGTCTCCGAACGGCTGAACTCCTGCCTGGATCAGGTGGCCGACCGGCTCACGGCCGATCTCGCGGATTTCGCGGCATTCGCGGCGCAGAACGAGGACGCATGGCCCGCCACCTCCGTCGTGCCGCCGGACCCCCGCGTCCAGTTCGATCCAGCCCGCTTCCGTTCCGGTTCTCAGGGCTAGAACAGCACGTCAGCGCCCAGGGCGCCCTGTCATTCGACCTGCGAAGGATGCTGAGAATGACCTACTGGAACATCGCGTACGCGGTCAGCGCGGTGCTGAACGATGTCGCCGGACATGTCACAGGCGGGGACGGCCTCCTCGCGGAGATCAAGGCGTTCGATCGAGACGTCAAGGGCGCTGCGGCCGCCGCCCAGAGCAAGGCTGTGACGAAGGCGCTCGGAGAGTTCCAGGCCGCCTATGCCCAGACGCTGGCCGGCATCGCCACCAAGACCACGCGGTGCGTGCAGGGTGCGACGACCGCGACGAAGGGCTATCTGCTCGCCGACGAGGAGATGCGAGCGAACGCGATCAGAAACGCGGCGAGCGCGCCCGCCCCCAGGCTCTGGGGTACCGGACGGTGAGTCACGGCGCGATCGATCCGGCCGCGATCCCCGACATCCAGGTCGATCCGGGTGCTCTGGAGGAGTACGGCGAAGCGCTGAAGAAGAACGGCAACGCGGTATCCCTCACCGTCTCGGACATCGAACGGACCTGGAACCGGCTCGGGGGCGTGTACGACGCGCCGGAGCAGGGCCGACTCCTCGCGGCGATCAAGCCGATCGGCCCGGCCAGCGTCGACTTCATGAACGCCTCAGTATCCGCGGGCCAGGCGTTGATCGAGTTCGCGCACGCCGCGCGCTCCAGCAAGCAGCGACTGACCAACCTCAAGACGATGGCGCAGGCGTTCCGCGCCAAGATCGCGGGCAACGACGACTGGCGCGAGGACGAGGACCTCGCGCAGGAGAACGACCTCCTCGTCACCAGCGTGGGCAGGGAACTGCTGCTCTTCAAGGCCGCGGAGACCGAGTGCGCCAACAGGATCGCATCGCTGGTCGGCGGCACTCGCTTCAGCAGCCCCGCGCCCTACACGAACCTCGAAGGGTTGAAGGCTCCATGGGGTCACGCCACCGGCCAGGACAAACCTTGGTGGGGCGATGTCGGGGACGCGCTGGGCGACACCTTCAAGGGGCTGTGGAGCGGCTTCTTCCAGTCCACTGGGCTCGAGAACGCCGATGGCGAGCTGACCGGCCTCACCAGCCTCGGAGCTTGGTGGACCAACCTGAGGTCCAGCTGGGTCGGAAAGGTCCAGGCGATCGCGTCGCTCGGTCCGCTTTACGGCCCCAAGGGCCTCGGTCCGCAGTCCGTGGGCGAGAACTGGGGGGACATCAAGAATTTCGTTCACGGGTTCGTCCCCTGGCGCGAGTGGGACGAGCGTCCCGGCTACGTGGTCACCACGGGGCTGCTCGGTCTGGCCGGTGGTGCGGGTCTCGTCAAGGGCGTGCTGAAACCCGGAAAGGGCGGCCACAACGCGGATCCCCGTGGTGGCGGGGCTCCCCCTGACCCGAACGTCTTCGACCCGAGCCGCATGGACCCGTCCGGCTCCGGGCGGGGCGGCCCGGCACCGACGACACGGCAACTGCTGAGCCAGCTCGAAGAAGCCATCGAGGACGCGGCCCAGAGGAACGACCTCGACGACCAGTTCGCTCAGGCCGAAAGGCGCGTCGCCGAACTCGGCGCCTTCCCTGAAAGGTCGCGAGAGCCGGCGATGGCCGGAGCCGGTGGTGCCTCCGATCGCACGATCAACGCTAGCCATGAGAGTCCGGACGGCTCACCCACGGAACCAGGAGCCGCCGACACCGCGCCCCGGGACCCGCATGGTTCCGAGCCCCCACCGGCGCTCGGCGGCGAGCAACCGCCAGACAAGGGGTCCGGCAACGGCTCGGACAAGTCCGATCAGGAAAAGCCGGTCGACTGGACGAAGGTCGTTCTGGACCGCAAGGGGGAGCACCGCCCCATCCCCGACGGCTACCACCGGGACGCGAAGGATCCCGAATACATCATCCGGGACGACAAGAAGAATAAACCCCACCGCATCGAAGACCTCGACCTGGACGGAAACACCTACCGCACGGATGATCACAACTACCGGCTGAAAAGCGGAAGGCGCTTTATTGATGATCCGAACTCGCCCACCTCCAAGGAAATCGCCTATCCGGCGAGCTCCACCAAGGCGACGCACCCTTATATGCCGACTCTACTGACGGAACATGACCTCAATGTCTATGCAGCCATCAGGCGGGACGTCCATCTGCAAACTCTGAGACACAAGGAGCAAGTCGTGAAGTTGATGCCAAAGTTCGGCATCAAGAATATCGATGACCTCAATAGCCCGACAAGCATCAGGGAGAACCTGGAACCGATACAAGACCTGATTCGCAGATCCGAACTCCCTGAACCTGAAAAGCGTGAGCGTCTGGATCGGCTGCATGAACTCAGGACAAACGCCGATCGCTGGAACCGCTCCCGCCATGTCGTTAAACTAATGAGTGAAGAGTTGGGCATGCGAGGTGGACTGGACTTCGTCCAGCATAAGCTCAACGCCAAGATCATGACACCGATCCATTCGTTCACGCAAAAGAACGACACTCTCGACATCGTGGGCGTTCACTACGAGAACAACAGGCCGGTGCTGGATATTGTCGAAGCCAAAGGGGTGGGAGGGAGTCTGCAACCGCGCAAGGTCGAAGACGATCGGTACGCGCAGCAGGGCTCTCCGGAGTATGATCGTTTTCTGCTGAAGATAGACAAGCAGTTGAGACAGGCGCTCGAAGCGCCGGAGAACCGCGCGGTCAGAGAGCAGCTCAGGCAGGAGCTCGCGGCGGGGAGGATGGACGTGCGCGGGTACCATGTGCATGTCGACGCCGATGGTAGTGTGAAGTGGGAACAGTTCGATCTGACCCGGGACGGGGTCCTCGTGAAGATAAGTAAGATCATCGGCCTCAACATGTAGGATCGTCGATATGAATGAATGGGCGGTGGCCGGCGAGCAGGTCGCCGATCTGGCGACCAGGCTCAGCGAGTTCGACTGGTCCTGGGCGGCTCGCGACCTTCCCGACACGGCCGACGTATTCGGCTGGCAGATCGACCACAGAGTAGAAGGCGTCACCGAGATCACCTCCCAGTACTCGGATGGTGTAGGGACGGCACTCATCGACGTCAAAGGGATGGTTGAAATAATCAGCCTCCCGATCTCGCGCTTCTTTGATCGCGAGGTGGCAGAGGAACGCGTGCAATTGCACGATGCCTTTGCGTACACGGCCAACTTCGTCATCGACTCCATGGGGCCACCGACCCGGCGAGTACCGGGAGTGTCGCCAGAAGTGCGCTGGCGGGGTCCCGATGCCACTGTCATGGTTACGCACAACACGGTGCGCGTCACGTTGGTATGGGTTCTCAACTCCTACCAGGACGAGGGCGACTTCATGGAGAGCCTGAACGACTGATGGGCTGGTCGGAATTCGGCGACGCGCTCGCCGACACCTTGCCGCAACTGTCCGTGGGCACCCTCCTCGTCTTCGGCGAGGTCGGCCGCAAAACCGGCGAGGGCCGAGTGCTCCAGTTCGTCCAGGAAGAATCCCAACTCATCGCCGAAGTGGGCGCGAACGAAGACCTCGCGCCCGAGCTACAGGCGACACCGGAGGGAACCGATATCATCAGGCGAGCGGGCTGGCGAGAGCCTGTCGAGTCCATCGGGCGCGACACCTGGTGGTATTCGCTTCCCTGGCCGACGAGCTCCGCAAGATACCGCGAGCTGGCCGACATGTCCGTCATCGCCCTTCGAGACGGTTACGGAATCGGTGAGGACGTCGCCTGGGACTATACGTCCTGGAACGAAGAAAACAGAAGTATGCGGGTCCGTTTCCCTGGTTTGAACCTTCCCTTCAGAGATCCGCTCGCCTGGCTCAATGAGCATTGATGTCGTCGCGTTGACCGTGCAGGCGCCCGATGCGCGTGCGCTGGCGATGAGCATGGCGGAGGCCGATCCCGACCTGCGGGTCCAAGAAGCCGGCTCCGGCGCAATCGTTCAGCTGTGTGATGACGACGGCATGCCGCTGGTCGCGATCGAGGCCGCGCAACGTGTCGAGGTGGCCGCGGAGGTGGAGCGGTTGCTCGGCGAAGGCGTCGCGGAGGGGCTGGTCACCCCGTTCTGGTGGGTGGAGGCGCGCGCGACGGGGGACATCGACCGTTCGGCCGAGGTCGCCCACCGCTTCGCCGCGGCGCTCGTGCGGCAACTCGGAGGACGGGTCTGGCCTCCCCACTCCAAGCACGCCAAGGAAGGCGTGTGAGGGCGGCGCCCGGCGTCGACACACTGACGGACCGGGTTTCGGTCGTCGTCCAAGAGCGTCCCGTCATTCCCTTGTCGTCGTGGCTGATCGACACGATCGGCGGGGCCGCGCGCAGCGGCCGCCGTACCGTGCAGATCCTCACCTCTCAGGACGCCCGTATCACCCAACCGCTGCGCTCGACGATGATCCGCACCGACACCATGTGGGTCGTCCAGGACCCCGCCGGCGGCTACTACGACGGACTCTCCGGCATCCAACTGACCTGGGACGGCGCCGCGTTCGTGCCCGCCGCCACCGAAAGAGCGGCCACGCTCGCGAGCGCCTTCACAGCCACTGAGCCAGGGCCGAGCCGGCAACTGCACGTCGATCTCAGGATCGTTCAATCCGCCTCGACGCGTCTCGTGCTGGGCGGGTCGATCGAGATCCTGGCGCGGGCGCTGGCGGGTGCTCGCCCCTCGTCGTGGGGGAGCAGCGAGCCCGCCCTGGATCAATGGGACCGCTCGAGGCTGACAGAGCTGTGCCGACGCCGCGCCCCGAGCCCCACCAGGCTGGTCTTCGTCGGTCACGAGGACGCGGAAAGAGCGCAACGGCCCTTCATCGGGACGCTTCTGGTGGAACGAGTTCCATCCGGCGTCAAGGAGACGGTCGCCTTCGCCGCAGCCTACGAACCGGACGAGGCCGCGCCCGTCGATGTCCTGACCGGTCTGGCAGACGAACTCGCCCAGGCAGGCGCACTTGTCACCATGGTCGTCCGCCGCGCATGGGGCCGTCCTGATCTGACGTTCCTTCCCGTTCGGACAGACGAACCGAGCCCCGTGGGCATGGCGATCGGCCCGCGCGTGGCAGCGGAGATCGGGCTTCACCGCGCATCGAGCGCGCCGGCCCACAGCCGTCAGATCGGACCCTCTTCCTCCCCAGGCTTCTGGTACTGCCTGCGGGACCAGGGGGACGCTGCGCGATGGCAGCAGTTCGGAGAGCTGATGGCACACCTCCACCCGAGTACCGCATAGCGGGGCACGACGGGCGGTCAGGCTGAGCAGATGCTCGTCATCGTGCCGGGCGCCCCGGTGCGCGGCTGTCCGTGATGTCCCCTACCGGGGCCCCGGACCGACCCGGCCGCTGGGCCCCATCCATCACCAGCTGTTTCGACATCCCCTGACGGTGCAGCGTCCATCGACGATTGGTGCGTCGGACCACGCCTCGTTCGAGCTGGGAGAACGCAGCCATGCCGGAGCGCGTGTCGGCGCACCGGTCGAGCTTCTCAGTCGAGCGTGCGTAGCCAGGCCGCGACGGCGGCGCGGAGTTCGGGCGCGGAGCGGAAGTACGATTCTCCGCCGACGCTTCGCGCGAATTCCATGAACCTGATCTGATGGACGGGGGTGCGGATCCCGACCGTGTACACGGCGGTCGACGTGGTGTCGCCACGTACGATCACATCCCCGTTCAGGGACAGCATGGTGAACGCCGGTCTGCACCAGGCCCGCCCGAGCATTCCACTGTCACCGCCAGCTCCCATGACGTCCCAGGGGGTGGACAACCTGACGATTGCCCAGCGTGCCATGGGATCGTCCCGTTCCAGTTGCACTCCTATATGGAAACGAGGATCGTCCTCGTCGAACAGGCCTGCTTCGTGCGCCACCCGATACCAGCCGGCGTTCGCTTTTTTCCGCAAGGTCGGGATCGGTGAACTCGACCGAGGCCCCGTGTCGTCCTTTCCTTCCTGCCAGGAGAAACGCGGCGGCGGCCAGTTCGGGTGGGATGAACGGCGTGTCCGGCTCATGCCACCCCTGCAAGATCAGGCCGGCCCGGGCGAGCCCGTCGGCCAGTTCGGACTCTCCGGAGTCCGGCCAGGCGACCGGAAGGAAGCGCATGTCGCCCAGCTCGCCCGCATGGCGCAGATCCGACGGCCGCGCCGAGAGCCTCAACTCCCCGTCCGGCATGAAGTCCACCGGTATCGCATCGAGGCGGGTCCCCACCGGCGACCACTCCTCTCGCGGCGCATATCCTCCATCCCGGAGCAGGGCAGCATCGATGAAGGCCGGGTACCCGGAGGGCATGCCGACGATTTCCACCTCCACGCCGAAGCGGTCGCGATGCGCGGTGACCACACAGCTGACCAGCTCATCCGGACGAATTCCACTTATGTGCCACAGTGGGCTGTACTCCCAGGGCATCAGATTTCTCTCACATCGAACGTCAGAACTGCTCGCCGCGCTTCCATGGCACCCATTCGGTTTCCAGGGCCTGATCCAGGGTGGAGGCCCAGGAGGCGCCGAACCAGCGGCCCGCCCGGTAGGACGACACATGCATCCGTTCCAGGATCAACGGCAGGACCGTGGGCCAGGACACGTCCTGCTGGACCAGCATCTCCGGTGACGATGCTGATCGGGTCGCCGCCCTTGGGCGTTGCTGGGTCGGGCGCGCCTGCGAGTGCGGCGAACCGCCTCGGGCGGGCGCGCCCTGACGTGGCGGCGGCCTGCCGGCCGTTCGGCGGCCTGCCTGGCGGGCGGTCTGGCTGCCGTCCTGGGCATGACGCGTTTGGTGGCCTTGCCGACCAGGCCGGTCACGGTCCGGGCGGCGCCCGCGCCCGGCTTAGCCAAGGAGGGCCTCCACCGCCTTGCTGATGGCGAAATTTGGCCACGGGAATCCAGGCGAGTGAGGCGCCGAAGGTCGCGACGGAGGCGGCGATGGATCAGCAGGATCGTCAGCTGGATGATCACTGTGATCTTCAGCGCCACGACGATCGCGGCTGAGGGGGCTGTCGCCGGCCTCCTGCGCGAGATCTCTGCGTCGCCCGTCTGGCGGGGAGGAGCTTGCGGGAGCGCACCGGCCGCCTGTGGGGTCAAGGCTCCGGCGCAGGGGCCGAGATTTAGGTGACCTTCCACGGGCCAGCACTCGGACGGCATGACCTGGACGCCCCGGATGTGACGTACCCCCTACGGGGTTCTACACAAACCGGCGCGCACCCCCATCACTCCCGGCGCCCACCTGACGATTCCGTCCCGCTTCACGATCGGGTGATCATGGGGGTTCATGTCGGTGGGCGAATGCACCCGACCGCACATGGCCCACATGGTCCCCGATCGGTGAACCGTATCGAATCATTATCGGCGCCTAATAACGTGTGCCAATTCGTGCCGATGGGGAACCCCGGGGGAGCACATCCTGGATGGGGTCACCCTGCCTGCGGCCGAGAATGGCCTGCGCCGAGGAAACCCGGCAACGTCTGACTGTTGGAAGTGGCCAAACGAACCCCCGCTCACGCAGGGAGAACGCCAGAGTCCATCCGGATGGAATGGTCGATGTCGGACCACCCCCGCTCGCGCGGGGAGAACGGCGACTGGGGCCCTGCTGGAGCACTCCGGGCTCGGACCACCCCCGCTCGCGCGGGGAGAACGGCGTGCACGCGGTCGCGCACTCTCCGGAGGAGGGACCACCCCCTCGCGCGGGGAGAACGTTCAACGTCGCTTTCTCTGCCCGTCTGTCGAGGGACCACCCCCGCTCGCGCGGGGAGAACGGGACGGGCGCGCGTCCGCTGCGGTCGGCGCTCGGACCACCCCCGCTCGCGCGGGGAAAACCCGCACCTCCAGCCCGTCGACCGCCAGGGCGAGCGGACCACCCCCGCTCGCGCGGGGAGAACGCAGCGGTCTGCGCCGCCGCCTGCCGGGCCTGCGGACCACCCCCGCTCGCGCGGGGAGAACAACCCCCACACGGTGTGGACCGCCAGCGCGGTCGGACCACCCCCGCTCGCGCGGGGAGAACCCTGGGGTGGTTGGGGTGGCGGCCCGCCTGTTCGGACCACCCCCGCTCGCGCGGGGAGAACACCTGCTGCACCGTTCGAGTTCTCGTTCCTCCCGGACCACCCCCGCTCGCGCGGGGAGAACGCCCTGGCAACGGCACGAACGCCCCGCATCTCCGGACCACCCCCGCTCGCGCGGGGAAAACGTCTTTCGGCTGAGGCCGGAACGAGCTTTCTACGGACCACCCCCGCTCGCGCGGGGAGAACGGTGGCGGGCTGGATTTCCAAGCTGTATCAGGCGGACCACCCCCGCTCGCGCGGGGAGAACGCGGCTGCAACGGCCACCCCCGGGGAGCTGCCCGGACCACCCCCGCTCCCGCGGGGAGAACTGCGACTGGGAGACCCGATCACGCAGGAGGACCGGACCACCCCCGCTCGCGCGGGGAGAACGGATGCGGACACGCAAGCACAACTCATCGTTACGGACCACCCCCGCTCGCGCGGGGAGAACGACCACGGTGGTGCCAGCAGGTTCTTCCCCACCGGACCACCCCCGCTCGCGCGGGGAGAACCTCCTCCGCGGCGGTCCCCGTGTGCTTGTCGGCGGACCACCCCCGCTCGCGCGGGGAGAACGAACGTGAACCGGTGCGTCGTGACCTGTAGCTCGGACCACCCCCGCTCGCGCGGGGAGAACTCGGGTTGCTCGGGTAGATCGGGGATCACGAGCGGACCACCCCCGCTCGCGCGGGGAGAACCGTCCACTTGATATTCCCGCACAGCGCTCCGGCGGACCACCCCCGCTCGCGCGGGGAGAACCTGTATCACGGCTCCGGTCGCCGGACTGACATTCTTGGGATTCGCCCGAATGCTCTGGACCACCCCCGCTCGCGCGGGGAGAACCCGAGGTCAATGGTGAACTCGGCGTCGGCGACCGGACCACCCCCGCTCGCGCGGGGAGAACGTGTCCAGCCGCCGCCCGTCCTTGAATCCCATCGGACCACCCCCGCTCGCGCGGGGAGAATGTGCACGTCCCTCAGATGGTCTGGAACCTGATCGGACCACCCCCGCTCGCGCGGGGAGAACGAGCCGTTCGTGCCGTATCTGGAGCAGGAGGACGGACCACCCCCGCTCGCGCGGGGAGAACGACCGTTTCACCCAGCGGGATGGACCGCACGTCGGACCACCCCCGCTCGCGCGGGGAGAACGGGCAATCCACCTCTTCGGTAACGATCTCCGGCGGACCACCCCCGCTCGCGCGGGGAGAACCGGCGCCCGGCCGAGGCCGCCGACAACGCCCGCGGACCACCCCGCTCGCGCGGGGAGAACCAATGGTGATCCTCCGGCCAGTGTCAGACCTGCGGACCACCCCCGCTCGCGCGGGGAGAACGAGTTTCGCTTCAGCGGCGCGGACGCCGGGAGCGGACCACCCCCGCTCGCGCGGGGAGAACGCCGCCGGATGGAAGCTCACCGACGTCGACCACTGGACCACCCCCGCTCGCGCGGGGAGAACTGGGCGATCCCCACCGACGAACTGCGTCGCAGCGGACCACCCCCGCTCGCGCGGGGAGAACGCCGTCTGCAGCAGGTCTGGATGCTTGTGGAGCGGACCACCCCCGCTCGCGCGGGGAGAACTTCCCGGGGGTCGTCTTGTTTCAGGCGTTCTTCGGACCACCCCCGCTCGCGCGGGGAGAACAGATCACGGCCAGGCAGTCCCCCCGCAAGGCGCGGACCACCCCCGCTCGCGCGGGGAGAACGCCGCGCCCAGCTGGGAGCAGGTGCTCCCCCGCGGACCACCCCCGCTCGCGCGGGGAGAACGGAAAGGACTGAACCATGGCAGAGAAGACCGACGGACCACCCCCGCTCGCGCGGGGAGAACAAGGCCGGGGCTCTGTCGGATCGATCGTCCTTCGGACCACCCCCGCTCGCGCGGGGAGAACTCTACTCCGGCGGGTCTACTCCGGCGGGTCGGCGGACCACCCCCGCTCGCGCGGGGAGAACCACGGCGGCCCGCTGTGTGGTCGTCGCTCATCACGGACCACCCCGCTCGCGCGGGGAGAACGTGTCCCTGGTATCCCACAACGACATCCATCACGGACCACCCCCGCTCGCGCGGGGAGAACGCGGAGAACGGGTAGATGAACAGCATCACGTGCGGACCACCCCCGCTTGCGCGGGGAGAACGGCACTGGGCCCCGCCCTGCAAGAGCACTCAGAGGACCACCCCCGCTCGCGCGGGGAGAACGCGAGACCATCCGAGACGTTCCCATGCGACCGCGGACCACCCCCGCTCGCGCGGGGAGAACTAAGAACTCCTAACAAAATGATCTTTGGGGTGGTTGGATCGTCCGGGAACGGGCGATCCGGGGTGTGGAGCGGCACGGTCGAGACCGTGAGCAGCGGATGCGGACAGGCTCTGCTGGTTCTGGCCCACCTGCGGTGCCGTGGGACCGGGCTACGGCACCGCCGGGTCCGGTATGACGGCGGCGAACAGGACGTAGGCGTCCTGTTCCGAGGTGACTCCGGTGACAACGAGCCGGTCGTCGCGCCGCCATACGTCCACGGACTCCCGGGACGGGCTGCCGAGCATGTCCAGCGCGGCCGTCACGGCGTCTTCCCCGTCGGGGCTTGGCGCCAAGGGCAGTCCCCAGTCCACCTCAAGCTCGCCGAGGAGGTTCAGCCGGTACGTCTCGAACTCGTCCCGCTCGAACTCCTCCCGCATGTCCCCAGTCCGACGCTCCCGCCACAGAGGGACGATAACGGGGCCAGCCGTGGCAGAAATTCGGTCGCAAAGCTGCCTGACGAAGAGCGGCCACAGGTCCTCTTCAGTGGGCGGTGTGTCGGTCCAGCGCTGGGCGACGGCGACACAGAGCTCGAACGGGTGCTCCCGCTCGGTCTTTTGGAGACCAAGCAGCACAACCCGGTCGCCGTGGACCCAGGCGTACACGGGCCACGCCTGAAGGTACTCCAACAGACGAGCGGAAAAGTCGGCACAGTCCGGTTCAGGTTGACTGCGGCTGCCCCAGCGCTTGTCCAGCTCGGCGGCCAGCTCATCCCGCTCTGCCAGGAATCGTTCTTCTATGGGGGCCTGGTATGCGTCGTCAGGGTTGTCGTCGAAGGGTTCGCTGACGCGCAGGAAGACCTGGATGCACCGCGGCGTGGCCTCGTACACCTCGAACTCTCTGTGGCAGCCGTCAGGGAACGGCGCGGCGAGCAGTTGCTCGATGTACGAAGGCCAGGTGGAGGAATCCTGCGGGGGTGGTGGGACAACGGTGCCGTCGCCCATGCCAGCTGTATCGATCTCGTTCATCACGGCAGTGAATCAGGCTTGGGACTCCTACCGGATGACTTCAGGCGTCGCCAGCAGATGAGTGCGCAACCGAGGGTGAGGAAGGCTTCGTGGATGTCGTCGCGTATCTCCCAGCGGATCCGCAGGCGGCGGAACCAGTGCAGGTGGGCGAATGCTCGCTCCACGACCCAGCGTTGGGTGCCAAGGCCGGAGCCGTGCTCGGTGCCGCGGCGGGCAATCAGCGGCTTCACGCCGAGATCCCGGACCAGTCGGCGGTACTTGTCGTGGTCGTAGCCGCGGTCGCCCAGCACCACGGCCGGGCGGCGGCGGGGCCGGCCCCGTTTGCCCCGCACCGGCGGTACCGCCTCAAGCCGTGGGATCAGTTGGGTGACGTCGTTGCGGTTGCCGCCGGTCAGGGTAGCGGCGAGCGGGATGCCGGTGGCGTCAGTGATCAGGTGGTGCTTGCTGCCCGTCCTGCCACGGTCAACAGGGCTTCGTCCCGTTTTGGGTCCCCCCTTTAACGCCCGGATGTGGGAGCCGTCGACCGCCGCCCGGGAGAAGTCCAGGGCGCCCGTACTGCGGAGCTTGGCCAAGAGCGCTTCGTGGAGCCGAGGCCACACGCCAGCTTTGGTCCACTCGGCCAGGCGGCGCCAGCAGGTCATGCCCGAGCCGAACCCGAGTTCCTGCGGCAGGTGTTCCCAGGAGATCCCGGTGTGCGGCACGAACAGGATGCCCTGGAACACCAGCCGGTCCGGATGCCTCTTCCGCCCGGGATGCCGGGCCCGACGCTCGACCTTGGGCAGCAGTGGCTCGATCACCGCCCACAACTCGTCGTCAACTTCCCATGGCTTCGGCCGAGCCACCCCACACCCCCGGATCAACGGTCCGGGAGTGACCCAACCACCTCGAACATCATTTAGTTAGGAGTTCTAAGCAGCTTCGGGGTCTGTCTCTGCGATCCGCGGACCACCCCCGCTCGCGCGGGGAGAACGTCCTGGCCGTGGTGGTGGTCGGCTTCCCGTTCGGACCACCCCCGCTCGCGCGGGGAGAACGCTACGACAGCGACCTTGGCGTTGCCGCGAACCGGACCACCCCCGCTCGCGCGGGGAGAACAGGCAGCCCCGCCATCATGCGAAGGCAGCTAGCGGACCACCCCCGCTCGCGCGGGGAGAACGTGCGCTCCACCGGCACCACCGGCTGGGTGGCCGGACCACCCCCGCTCGCGCGGGGAGAACACCGACTACAGCCGGAACCGCGACGGGGAGATCGGACCATCCCCGCTCGCGCGGGGAGAACCGGATCCGTCCGGACGGGCGTCCAGTCGAAGCCGGACCACCCCCGCTCGCGCGGGGAGAACGGGCGCGGGGTCATGTCGGGGAAGGGAATGCCCGGACCACCCCCGCTCGCGCGGGGAGAACGACTCCAGCCACCGCCTGGCGGTCTCCCACGCGGACCACCCCCGCTCGCGCGGGGAGAACACTTCGCGACCTGCACCTACGTGGTGTCGTTACCGTTTTGAGATGTCCTGACGGGAGATCGTCCACGAACGGTCATGGGAGGAGCCTAATGGGGGATGGTGGCTAGAGGGCCTGCAAGCGAGCGGCGTCTGATGCTCAACGCCGGGCGGGCGGCGAGGCATCGACCGGACGATCAGGTCTCGCCAAGGCACCGTGGCGGTCAAGCGTGATGAGCCACGCCGAGGAGAGGTGCTTGAGAAGAGCAGTGGCAGAGGGGCGTTCATGCTGGTACCGCGCTGAGGACTGCGTAGACGACCTTTCCGCCGCCGTTGAGGGGGCGGGAGCCCCAGCGGTGGACGAGCGCTTCCATGAGCAGCAGGCCCCGGCCGTTCTCTGATGTCGGGTCGGGGTCATGGACCACCGGTTGTGCGTCGCTCTTGTCCCAGACCTCGATGACTGGCCGACCGTTGAGCATGTAGGCGCGAACGATGACGGGGTCGCCGAGCTCGGAACCGTGGCGGATGGCGTTGGTGGCGAGTTCGGAGACGACCGTCCGCGCCACGTAATCGTCCAGGCCCCAAGTTCCGAAGACGAGCGCGATGAAGTCCCGCGTCTGCTTGATCGCGTTCAATGTCGCCTTCACGACGAGGGTTGCGGGCTCACACACGGCTGATTCCTCGGGGATTCTTGGGGCAACCGCTGGTAGCGGCGCTACGGATGCTGGTACGGCGGCGGCACACGAGACAGGTGACCGCCGTTGGCTGCTCCGCCCGCCCGCCGCAGATGCGGCCGGGCAGGCGGAGGGAATAGTCTCCGGACGGACCTCACCCCAGGTCGTGCCCGACCGTACGGGGGGAACGGGCGGATTGACCTCCGTCCGGAGGGGCCTGTTGTCGTGCACCCTCTCGTCGAGCACTGGATGGCGAGTGAGGGGTGCGAGCCGAGATGATCGAGTGTTGAGTTCAGAGGCCGCTGTTTCGTCGCGCCTGGTCCATGAAGTGCCCACGTTCATCGACGGGAAGCGCTGGATCGTTTGGGGTAACTGCGGGAGTTCTTTCTCTTTCTCCACCGGCGGAGCACTCCGCGGGCTGCAGGTTGGACGATCAAGTAGCCGAAGATCACACCGAACGCGAGACATACGACAGCACCAATGGTGATCGCCAGAACCATCTGGCCGAGGCCGTCCACGGTGACCATCTACACCGGTACTCGGATGCCGTAGATCACCACGACGGCCTTCCCGCTTCCTGGCATATCCCGTGCGGGCTCGCAGTGAGCGCGGAGGGCTTGGGCCGTGGACTCCGGAATGACGGCGCGTCGATCAGAAAGGGCCGGGGTGGGAGGTATCGCGTGACGGGTCGTGTCTGAGGTCATCGGTTCCGCTTTCATCGTGCCTTTGGTTCCTCTGGCACACATCGTTAAGCTTCCGACTACTCTTAGCCAGAGAACGGCGCCTACAGCCAAGGCCCGATGCCTACAGTCGCCTACAGCGGGCTGTAGGCAGTACCGGAAGGTCCCCCCATGCCCGACATTAACCCCATGGCCTCGATCCATGACATGTACGTGTTCCACATGCGTCGGCTGCGGGACGGGGCAGGGCTGTCCCAAGACGCCCTTGGCCAAAAGGTGGGCTATACCGGCAAGTTCATCGGGCTGGTCGAGTCGAAGAAGCGCCGACCGAACACCAAGCTGTCGGTGGCCATGGACCGGCTGTTCGAGATCCCGAAGTTCTTCGAGGCGATGCTTCCGCGGATCGCTGAAGAGGCTGGACTGCCACCCGGCTTCTGGGAGTACGTCGAGGAGGAGAGCCGGGCATCTCAGATCAAGATGTACAACCAGAACTACATCCCTGGGCTACTCCAGACTGAGGGGTATGCGCGTGAGGTTCTACGGGCTGGCAAGCGGGTGGACAAGCTCGAGGAGCTGGTGGCGACGCGGATGGAACGGCAGGAGATCCTGCAGCGGGAGTCGCCGCCCAACGTCGTGGTGCTCCTCGAAGAGGGATTGCTGCGCAAGGTGGTCGGAGACGCTGAGAACACGCGGCAGCAGCTCGCGCACCTCCTGAAGCTGGTAGAGGAGCCGAACGTCGCGGTCTACGTTGTGCCGGACAACGCCGCGATCTATCCAGAGAGCTCCTTCACCGTCCTCAGCTTCGACAACGAACCGGACCTCGGGTACGAAGAGAGCGTGGGAGGACGAGGCCGCCTCATCGAGGCGGGTCCTCACGTAACGGAGCTTGCAGTAGGGTTCGAGCTGATCAGGGAGAAGGCACTGACAGCGGCGGATTCGGCGTCTCTGATCCGGAGATTGATGGAGAACCTATGAGCACGCAGGCCGGACTGGCACCACAGTGGCGCAAGAGCAGCTACAGCGGCGGTGAAGGGGGGCAATGCATTGAACTGGCCTCCCTGGAGGCCAGTTCAGTAGCTATACGTGACAGCAAGGCTCCCTCTGCGGGGCATCTGTCAGTCGCCAAGCGAGACCTGATGCCGCTTGTGGCCCGCATCAAGGCGGGACTGCTGGACATCTGACCCCTTGGAATGTCGGATCCCCCTCTGGCAGGGGTCTTCGGCAAGGGCAGAACCTGACGTAAGGACTACAAGCTTCGAAGGCACCTGACCGGCCCTGGCCAGAGCCGTTGAGTTTGGCCGCTCGCCGAAAGTCATGTAGTCCACTAAGAAGGGATACTGCCCAAGCGTGGAAGACAACGCCTGGTCGACGGCTTCGGTGAGGTGAGCACGACTGTGGATGCACGACGTGACGGAGGTCCGCGTTCATGGATGGTCCGTTCAGGCAGGGACAGCGAGCGCGAGCCGCGGGCCCTGAAAGAAGGGACGGTCATTACGGGCTGGTCCGAGATGGGTGATCTCAGCCTGATCCAGACGAGGGACGAGCTGGCCGCCGCGGTTCGTGAGGCATATCCGGGGGTCGCGCGCAACGTCCTCAGTAACTGGACGGGCCAACTCTGGAGGTTCACTCAGGAAATCTCGCCGGGGGACTTCGTGGTGATGCCGCGGAAGACAAACCCGGTCACGTTCGCCGTCGGCCGGGTGACCGGTCCCTACGAGTACCGGGCGAACGAGCCGATCGATTTCCGGCATGTTCGCAAGGTCGAGTGGATCCACAAAGAGATCCCGAACGAGGCCGTCAAGCCCGATCTCCGCGCCAGCCTGGGATCCCTGCTCACCGTCTGCAGGCTCAAACGCAACGACGCGGCACGCCGGATCGCGGCCCTGGCCCGCACCGGTACCGACCCAGGACTCGATGACGAGGAAGAGGTGACCAGCTCCGAGAAACTCCTCGCGGACGCGGCCTCTCGCGATGCGGAGAACCTTCGGAAGCTGACCATTCGCCATCTGCTCCAGCACTGGGACGCGGAGCGCAGGACGAGCGCAGTGGCCGAGACCATCAAGGCGGATCTCGAGGCGCAAGGGCTGACAACCCGTCCGCCCTTCACCGAGGGCCCGATCGAGACCGAGATCGAGCTGGTGCCCATCAGCACCGAACCGGGGGCCGCCGGTGAGGTGAGCACGGAGGAGGCCGCTGACACCGAGGACGTCTCTGAACCCGAGCCCTTGACCCTACGGCTGGGCAACCTGCCCTCCAAGCTGGTCACCGTTCCGAGCTCGGCGACTCTCACACGGGCCAAGACGGTGATGCTTCAGCGCCAGTTCTCGCAGCTCGCCGTGGTCGACCAGGACGGGAAGTATCACGGCGCGGTGACCTGGGAGTCGATCGGCAAGGCCCATATCGCGCACGAGGATCCGAGCCTGAAGCACGCGATCGTCTCGCCGCAGGTGGTTGATCACGACGCACCGCTTCTCGACCAGCTCGGCGTCATCTACGATGACGGCTTCATCTTCGTCTGGGACGCCGACCGCGTCCAGGTCACCGGAATCATCACGGCTGCCGACCTGACGACCGAGTTCGGTAAGCTTGCCCGCCCCTTCGTCCTGGTGGAGGAGGCGGAGAACCGGCTCCGCCGCGCCGCCGACTCCGCTTTCGAGGTGGACGACCTCAAAGCGGCCGCCCATCCCAACAACAAGGCGAAAGTCCAGCGGGCCGCTGATCTGACTTTCGGCAACTACTACTTCCTGCTGAAAGACGCGCAGCGCTGGTCCAAGCTGAACTGGAGCATCGACCAGGACATCCTGCTCGGCCTCCTCCAAAAGGTCGGGCAGATCCGCAACGAACTCATGCACTTCGCCACCGACGATTTGTCGCCCGACAAGTACAACTCCCTTAACGGCCTCCTGCACCTCCTGCGCACGGTGGACCCCGACTCCTGACCCTCCCAGCGGCATCAGGATGCCACGAACCCGAGCCAGCGTCATGAGGCCAGAGAGGCGTTCTTGTCAAGAGGGACCGATGGTGCAAGGGGCGCTGTCAGCCGCAGCACCATCAACGCCGCTGCCGTGGCGAAGATGACGAGGGGGCCGGAGCCGAGGGCGCTTGCGCGGGGGCCGATCGATTCCACGAGCGGGCCAGCGGCCAGCACGGTGATCGGCATCAGGACATAGCACGCCATGATGTTCCAGCTGTTCACACGAACCAGGACTTCCGGCGCGAAGGTGTCCTGTAGCGCGGTGGTCCAGAGGACGTAGTAGGCGGACTGGCACGCCCCTGGAACGATGATGGCGATAGCGAGGACCGGCCACGGTGCGCCTCCACCTAGAAGGAGAATCGGAACCGCACCCACGGCTGGGAGCGCCGCGGCGGCCAGGATGAGGCGGGACGGTCTCCAACTGGCGCCGATGAGGGCGCCGACCAGCGCTCCGAAGGCTTCACAAGCCGTGACGATCCCCCATGCTCTTGCGCCGCCGTTCCCCTGTGCCATGTAGAGCGGGCCCGCAAGCTTGGTGAAGCAGATCATCGCGACGATGACGGCCGTGTACTGGACCGTCATGATCCAGACCCAGCTGTACGCGATGAACTCCCGACACCCCACACGGAGATCGTGCAGCATCCCGGCTCCGGCCTTGTTCCAGCGGGAGGTCTTGAGGCGGCTGAGCGGCAGCGCGCTGGCGGCGCACAGGCCACCTCGGGCGAAAGCCGCCCAGCCGGGGCCGATGGTGGAGACCACCAGTCCGGAGGAGGCCAGCCCGACACGCAGGCCGATCGATTGAGTCTGGCTGATCAGCGCGTTGCCGGCCAACCTGGCGTCTCCCGAGAGCAGGTCGGCGACGATGCCTCGGATCGTCGGCAGGAACATCGCTATCGCTATTCCGGCGAGGAACGAGAGCGCGCAGACCACGGCGAAGGACGCGCTGCCAAGATCGCCTCCGAACTGGAGACCGCCCAAGCCAGGCTGCGACAACTCCGCGAAGAGGCCCCCGCCCGACCCTGTCCCGAGCTACTGGACGTGCTTCCGACGGGGGTGATCAATCTGGAACAGGTTCCTGGCCCGGTGCTGCGGCGACTGTTCGACGTGTTCCGACTCAAGATGCAATACGACCGGGCGACGCGCCGCGTCGACTGCGAGATCACGATCACGCCCGAAATCGTCGACACGCTGCGCGAAGCGGCGATTGCCGCGATGGTTGCGGACGCTCCGGCGTCACGCGCCGGTCTGTGACGTACCCCCTACCGGATTCGAACCGGCGCTACCGCCTTGAAAGGGCGGCGTCCTAGGCCGCTAGACGAAGGGGGCCCTCGAGTGGCAGCGGGCTGCTACTCGACCGGTCCAGCATAGGGGACAACCTGGCTGGACGCATAAACGGTTTAGTCGCCTTCTGGGGGACGGGTCGGGGTTGGGCTGGTTGCGGGCGGCGTTTCGCTAGGCCACTCGGATGGTGGCAGGGACGGGAACGTGGGGGATCCGGTGGGGGCGGGGGTGTTCGGGGGGCCGATGGTGCGGTCGGGGTTGGGCTCCAGGTGGCGTTCTATCTGGGCCGAGGAGAGGCCGAGGCCGCCCAGGCGGAGGTCGTCCCAGCCCTGGAGGCGGTGGGTGGCGCGGCTGAAGTAGAGGACGGACAGCTCGATCGGGGTGGGCTCCTCGTGTTCGAGGCCGCGGAGGCCGGCGCCGCCGGTGGAGCCCTGCACGAAGAGGCGCGTGCCCGAGGGAAGGAGACGCGTCGCGCGCTTGTGGCCGTGGCCCGACAGGACGATCGAGGTGGAGCCCGAGAAGCCCTCCCCCTCGTTCGGGTCGTGCGCGACGACCAGGTCGGGGATCGTGCCGGAGGCGCGGAGCTTCTGCGCGAGCTGGGAGCCCTTCAGGCGGAGCTGGTCGGCGCCCAGGTTGTCGTCACGGGTGGTCTTGTCGGGGGTGAAGCGGGGGTCGCCCACGCCGTAGACGCGCAGGCCCGCGACCTCCTGGAGCTTGTCGTCCAGGACGACCGCGTTCTTCTGGCGGTCGACGGCCCGCTGCGTGCCCATGGAGTCGTGGTTGCCGCGCACGAAGACGTAAGGGACCTTCAGGGACTCGATGTCGTCGGCGAACCTGTCCTCCGGCTTGCTGCCGTGGTCGGTGAGGTCGCCGCTGTCCACGATGAGGTTGACCTGGAACTGGGTGCTGACCGAGCGGATGACGGACCAGGCGGCCGGATTCAGGTGGATGTCGGACACGTGCAGGACGCGGAGGGTGGACGGGTCGGGCTCGTAGGTGGGGAGGGTGGAGGTCGCCGCGTACAGCTTGGAGACGTTCCCCACCAGGCGGGCCAGCTGAGCCCGGTACGCGGAGAAGCGCTCGACGATGCTGCGGGCGTCGCCGACCACCTGCGGGGCGTTGGCCAGCAGGCCGGTGTAGCGGGGCTCGGCCACGGCCTGCGGGTTGAAGGTGAGCCAGGTGAGCAGGGTCAGGGCCAGCATCCCGGCGGCGGTGGAGCCCATGCTCAGGAGGGCGCGGCGCCAGGAGCGGAAGAGGACCAGGCCCGCGAGGAAGGAGAACGTGAGGGCCAGGACGGTGGCGCGCAGCAGCAGGACGATGACGCCGTGCCGGAGCTGGTCGCTGATCTGGTCCGTGAGGTTGTCCAGGCCGGTCTGGTTCTCGATGAGATCCCGGGCCGGTTGCGGACGCAGCTCCGTGACACGGGCTTCGAGAGAGATGGGCCCCCAGTGGGTGTCCAGGTGGAGCGCTCCGAGTGGGGGGATCTGGATCGTGGTGCCTCCGCCCAGGTGTGGGCGCAGGAGCAGGGAGACATCGGTGGGGCCGACCGGGGTTTCGATACGGCCGCCCAGGAGGAGGCCCACGAATCCACCGGCCAGGCCGGCGACCACGACTGCGCTGGCAGTGCCCCAGCGGCGTGCTCTGGGCCCTGTGAGGTAGCGCGGCAGTCTGAGCCGGGAGAAGGGGGTTGTGACCTTGGAGAGCGCGGTCCGGACCTTGCCGAAGGCGGTCCGGAGGTGCGCGACGAGCACGATGTCTCCTTCCGTCAAGCACAATGATGACGTGATCGAGATGACGCGAGAGGCGTTCGAGGAACTTGTCGGGGAGGCCCTCGACACCGTCCCGCCCGAACTGACCGGGCACATGCGCAACGTCGTCATCGTCGTCGAGGACGACGCGCCCGAGCCCGGACTGCTCGGTCTCTATCAGGGGGTACCCCTGACAGAGCGGGGCGACTGGTACGGCGGGGTCCTGCCCGATCACATCTCGATCTATCGCAACGAGATCCTGCACATCTGCGAAACGGAGCAGGACGTGATCGATGAGGTGCGGATCACGGTCGTGCACGAGATCGCCCACCACTTCGGGATCGACGACCGCAGGCTGCACGAACTCGGCTACTGAGCCGCCATTGCGGCAACCGGTTCCGCGAATTGGGCACTGTAGGTCACATAAACGCCACGCAGCGTGAGTTAATAGGGGGGTCGCCCGGGAAGGGGCGGACCCGACGGGAGCGCGTGTGGCGGAGAGGCAGACCGGCCGGCATCGGCGTCCACCGGAATCGCAGGCCACCTACCGCGAGGTCTTCGCGGTGGGTGAGTTCCGCGCGCTGTGGCTGGCGCAGGCGCTGTCGTTCGTGGGCGATCAGCTGGCCCAGGTGGCGCTGGCCGTGCTGGTGTACGAACGCACCAACTCCGCGCTGCTCACCGCCCTCACCTACGCGCTGACCTACATCCCGCCGATCGTCGGCGGGCCGGTGCTGTCCGGGCTGGCCGACCTGTTCCCGCGCCGCCGGGTGATGGTCATCTGCGACGTCCTCAGGGCGGGCCTGGTCGCGCTCATGGCGCTGCAGGCGATGCCGTTCTGGATGCTGTGCGTGCTGGTGTTCCTGACCGTGCTGCTGGGGGCGCCGTTCAGCGCGGCGCGTGCGGCCGTACTGCCGGACGTGCTCCCCGGCGACCGGTACGTGGCCGGCTCGGCGATCACCAACATCACCCACCAGGGCACCCAGATGCTCGGTTTCCTGGCGGGCGGGGCCGTGGTGGCGGTGGTCGGCACCCGCGAGGCCCTGGCGCTGGACTCGGTCACGTTCGCGCTGTCCGCCGTGATCCTGGTGGCCGGGCTGCGGCGGCGTCCCGCGCCCAAGAAACGGCGTGGACGGCAGTCGCTGGGCCTGTGGCAGAGCACCTGGGACGGCGGGCGGCTCGTCTTCGGCGATCCCACGCTGCGCTCGCTGGTGTCGTTCGCGTGGCTGTGCGGGTTCTACGTGGTCCCGGAGGGGCTGGCTGCGCCGTACGCGGCCACCTTCGACGGCGGCGCGGTGACGGTGGGGCTGCTGATGTCGGCGATGCCGACCGGGATGGTCATCGGCGCGTTCGTGTTCAGCCGGTTCGTGCGTCCCAGTGACCGGATCCGGTCGATGGGCTGGATGTCGATCCTGGCGTGCGCGCCGCTGGTCGGGGCGGCGGCCCATCCGCCGCTGTGGCTGGTCGTGGTGCTGTGGGCGCTGTCGGGGGTGGGGAGCGCCTACCAGCTCGCCGCCAACGCCGCGTTCGTCGCCGCGGTGCCGCCGTCCGGGCGCGGCCAGGCGTTCGGGCTGGCGCAGTCGGGCATCCTGGCCGGTCAGGGCCTGGGGATCCTGGTCGCGGGCGCCGCCGCGCAGGTCTTGGGGCCTGAGACGGTGGTGGCGTTCGCGGGGGCGCTGGGGCTGTCGCTGGCCGCGGTGCTCACCGTTTCCTGGAACCAGGTGCGCGGCCAGGTGATCGCGTCCATGTACGAGCGGGGAGCGGGTGCCGGTGCGGGCCCGGCCGCGTCGGGGCCGGGCGGCTCGGATCCGGGACGCGGGCCGGGGCCGGGCCCGGGATCGGGTCCCGGGACGCCGCCGGACGCGCCGGAGGTCCATCCCGAGGTCGAGGCCGGCGTCGAACGCGTGTCGACCATCGTCGCGGCCGGAAGGGGCCCGGGCGAGCCCACCAACGGCTCGGCCCCCGCGGACGGCTCAGGGCGCGTTCCCGAGCCCGATTTCGCACCAGGCCCCGAGACCGCGCCGGGGCCTGAGGCCGCCCCGGGAACCGAGGACGGGCCGGTGCCTGAGGCCGCGCTCGGCTCCGAATACGCCCGGGGGCCCTACCCCGGGGACGGCGCGGACGGCGGCGGGAGGGCCGGTGCCGGCCGGACCAACGGTGCCGGCGCGGCCGGCGATGCTGGGACCAGCGCTTTTAGCGGTACGAACGGGGCCGGCGGCATCGGTGGCGCGGAAGCCACGGGAGCGGTCGGGAACGGGGACGCTCAGCCCGCGCCGAGCGTCGATGGGGAGGGGACGGTGTCCCCGGAGGCCGATCCGGCGCTTCAGGAGGCCGATCCGGCGGCCGAGGTGCCCCACCAGACCAGGGGCGGCGGCCGTGCCAGGCGCGGGAGGCACGGGGGCCATGAGGGGGCACCGCCTACGGACGGCGATGAGAGACCGCCGCGCGACGCCTGGCGCTCCGCGCCCGCCCCCTGAGCCGCATGCGTTGCGCGTGCTCGCCTGTGACGGGCCGTGGGGTCAGGAGCCGGGCGTGTCCTGGGAAGGAGCCGCCCGGCTCGGTCAACGGCAACGGA
The DNA here is from genome assembly GCA_050942275.1 of Spirillospora sp. CA-255316. Taxonomy (GTDB): domain Bacteria; phylum Actinomycetota; class Actinomycetes; order Streptosporangiales; family Streptosporangiaceae; genus Spirillospora. Next base: position 506,134 of record CP192047.1, read on the forward strand.
CAGGGACAGGGACTGGACGCCCGGAGGCCGAGCCTTGGCCGGTTCACGGGCTCAGATGTGGGTGTGGTCCCGGTCCTTGGCCGTGTTCTTGCTGACGGCGTCCTTGGTCTTCTGGATGGTCTCCTGGACGGTCGGGTTGTCGTTGGCCTTCTTGAGCAGGTCCTCGCCGATCGAGGTCGCGTGGCCCTCCTCGGGGATCAGGATCCAGGCGATCACGTACAGCGCGATGCCGGCCCCACCGAAGATCGTGAAGACGCCCAGGGCCAGCCGCAGGATGTTGGCGTCCACGCCGAGGTAGCGGGCGGCGCCGGAGCAGACGCCCGCGACCATCCGGCCGTCCTGGGTGCGGCGCAACTGCTTGGAGGCGGTGCTCGAGGTGGTGCTCTTCTCCATGTCCATGCTTTGATCCTGCCCACCTGGGGGCCGCTATGACATCGGGATTCGCCCTGATTCGCCCCTGAGTCGACCCCGGGCGGGGGCGGCCTCCCGGCCCGGCGAACCCTGGCGTACCCCGGCGCCTCCCTGAGGACTCCCAGGGTCGTCCAGGCGATCCGGACCGGTCCGCGCGCATAGGACGGCCCGTTCCGCGGTACCAGGCACAGGAACGGGGACGGTGAAGCGTTGCTTAAGGTTGTGTGGAAGGGTTTTTGGCTGGACGGTCCGGCGTCACCCTGGGCAGACTCGTTGAACCAGGTCGGTGACCTGGACGTTTGACGGGCGAAGGTACGACATAGAGGGAGCGGCATGAGAATCGGGATCGTCGGCGCCACCGGGCAGGTGGGGGGCGTGATGCTCAGAATCCTGGCCGAACGCGGATTCCCGGTGGACGAGCTGCGGCTGTTCGCCTCGGCCCGTTCGGCGGGACGCAAGCTGGCGTGGCAGGACACCGAGATCACCATCGAGGACGCCGCCGCCGCCGACTTCGGCGGGCTCGACATCGTGCTGTTCTCCGCGGGGAAGGGCAGTTCCAAGGAGCTGGCCCCCAAGGTCGCCGCCGCGGGCGCCGTCGTGATCGACAACTCCTCCGCCTGGCGGATGGACCCGGACGTGCCGCTGGTGGTCTCCGAGGTCAACCCGCACGCGGCCCGCGTACGCCCCAAGGGGATCATCGCCAACCCCAACTGCACCACCATGGCCGCGATGCCGGTGCTGCGGCCGCTGCACGCCGATGCCGGGCTGGCCGCGCTGGTGGTGTCCACCTACCAGGCGGTCTCCGGGAGCGGCCTGGCCGGTGTGGCCGAACTGCACGAGCAGGCCCGCAAGATCGTCGAGGGCGCCGACCGGCTGACCCACGGCGGCACGGCGGTGGAGTTCCCCGACCCGCGGGTGTACGTGCGGCCGATCGCGTTCAACGTGCTGCCGATGGCCGGGGCGATCGTCGAGGACGGGCTGGCCGAGACCGACGAGGAGCAGAAGCTCCGCAACGAGAGCCGCAAGATCCTGGAGATCCCGGATCTGAGGGTCTCCGGGACGTGCGTGCGGGTGCCGGTGTTCACCGGGCACTCGCTGCAGATCAACGCCCGTTTCGAGCGGCCGATCGGGCCGGAGCGGGCCGCCGAGCTGCTGTCGGGCGCCGCCGGCGTGGCGCTGTCGGACGTGCCCACGCCGCTGCAGGCCGCCGGGCAGGACCCGACCTACGTGGGCCGCATCCGCCGCGACGAGACGGTGGAGAACGGGCTGGCGCTGTTCTGCTCGGGCGACAACCTCCGCAAGGGCGCGGCGCTCAACGCCGTCCAGATCGCCGAACTCGTCGCCGCCGAGTGATAACGGCCCCCACTGATATCGGCCCCCGCTGACGACGGGTTGCCTGCGGCGGCGTGCCCGCTGCGGTGCCCGTCTCGCGGGACGGCCCGTCAGGGGCGTCGGCGTCTGGCGTGGTCAGGCGGGGCGGCGTCCGCGTACCTCCAGGGTGGCGAGGAGTTCGGCGGTGGTGCGGGCTATCTCGTCGACGGCCCGGTCGAACGCCTCGGCGTTGTGGGCGGCCGGGGCGCGGAAGCCGGAGATCTTGCGGACGTACTGGAGCGCCGCCGCACGGACGTCGTCATCGGTGACGGCCTCGGTGAACGGCGGTCGAAGGGTCTTGATGCTGCGGCACATGACTCCATTCTCGCCAATGGGTACGACGTTCCGATCCGGCCCCGGTGCGGAGACGGCACCGGGCCGGATCGGCGGGTCGCGGGGAGGCCCGGCGGAGACGGGTCAGGCGCCGCCTGCCAGCGTCCAGATGGCGTGGGCGACGGAGTCGGCGTTGCGGTCCAGGGCGGTGTCGTTGATGTTGGCGGTCGTGTCGCAGGAGGCGTGGTAGCAGCGGTCGAACGCGACGCCCGCCTGGCCGCCCCACAGCTGTGCCTGGGCGGTGGTCTTGCGGCCTTCGGCGCCGGTGAACGTGCCGCCCGCGGGGATGCCGGCCCGGATGAACGGCCCGTAGTCGGAGCGGCCGTCGAAGTCGGTGCCCCGGGTGGGTACGCCGATCCCGGCGAAGTAGGCGTTGATCGTGCGTTCGATCTCGGCGGATCCGGCCGGGCCAGGGCCGGAGCCGACGCCGTCGGAGTCGTCGCCGTCGTAGACGAAGTAGCCGGCGTTGGGTGAGCCGACCATGTCGTAGTTCAGATACCCCTTGATCCTGGTCCGTTCGGCGGCGGGAAGGCCGGAGACGTACCGGCTGGAGCCGATCAGGCCGAGTTCCTCGGCGCCCCACCAGCCGAAGCGCAGGTGCTTGGCGGGCCGGTAGCCGCTGCGGGCGACGGCCAGGGCGGCCTCCAGGACGGCGGCGGACCCGGAGCCGTTGTCGTTGATCCCGGCGCCCGCGCGGACGCTGTCGAGGTGGGCGCCGGCCATCAGGACCTGGTTCGGGTCGCCGCCGGGCCAGTCGGCGATCAGGTTGTATCCGGTGGCGCCGCCGTAGCTGAACGACTGGACGGTGGTCTGGTATCCGGCCGCGTCCAGCCTGGCCTTCACGTAGTCCAGCGAGGCCCGGTAGCCGGGACGTCCGTGGGCGCGGTCGCCGCCGTTGGCGCCGGCGATCGACTGGAACTGGGACAGGTGGGCCTTGACGTTGGCGAGGGGGATGTCGGGGGCCGCGGCGGCCGTGGCGCCGGCGTCCGGTGGTGAGGGGAGCGCCAGGGCGGGGGCCGTGGCGGTGAGGGCACCGGCTGCCAGGGTGGTCGCTGCGGCGAGGGCCAGGAGGCGGGATTTCATGCGGTCTCCTCCGCTTGCGGCGGGGCGAGGGGCGGTTGCGCGAGGGGCGGTTGCGCGAGGGGTGGTTGCGCGAGGGGTGGTTGCGCGAGGGGTGGTTGCGCGAGGGGTGGTTGCGCGAGGGGTGGTTGCGCGAGGGGTGGCTTACAAGGGGTGCGGCCGTACGGGGCGGGCCGAGATCTCGCCCCGTACGGCCGCGTCTGAGGGTCAGCCCGTGCAGGTCGTGGGCTCACCGCTCGATGCCGGGACGCTGACAGCGGTCCAGGCGTCCCGGGTCCTGGTGAAGTCGGTGCAGGTGGCCTTGCCGACCCGGACCAGGTTCAGCACGGCCTGCAGGGAGGCGCGGCGGGCGGTGCCGTGGGTCCAGGTGGTGGTCTTCAGGTTGAGGGTCTCCATGAAGATCCGGCCGGCCTTCTGCACGCCGACTCCGGTGACGGCCGATCCGTTGCAGGTGGGGCTGTCGGGCCGCCCGTTGGCGGGATCGCCGGCGTTCGAGCCCTCGGCCAGCAGGTAGAACCAGTGGTTCTGGACGCCGGCCGCCGCGTGCACCTCCATGCCGGGCACGGCGGAGCTGTAGCAGTTGGGGTTGTTGCGGATCGCCGAGGGGTTGTACATGTTGCGGATCGGCCCGCTTCCGGCCAGGTCGACCTCCTCGCCGACCAGGTAGTCCGGCGGGTCGTAGTTGAGCAGCGCGGTCGTCCCGGAGATCTGCTCGGCGACGCGGGGCTCGCCCAGGTACCACTCGGTGAGGGCGCCGAAGATGTCGCCGGTGGACTCGTTCAGGCCGCCCTTCTCGTTGGAGCCGCCCGAGCCGCCGGGGGTGGCCTGGAAGATCCCGTGGCCGAGTTCGTGCGCGACCACGTCGGTGGGGGTGGCCTGGCGGGTGCCGGCGCTGTTGCGGCCGAAGTTGGCGTAGCTGCCGTTCCAGTACGCGTTGGCCTGGTTGAGGCCGACGCGCATGGGCCAGCCGCGGCCGCTGCCGTTGAGGCCGTTGCGTTCCAGCCAGGTCCTGACCATGTCGGACTCGGCGGCGGCGGCGCGCATCGCGTCCACGCAGGCGGTCTCCAGGCTGGTGCCGGTGGCGTTGCCCCAGACGTCGTCGGTGCCGGAGTAGACCGTCCCGGACTGGTTGGCGCAGCTGATCCCGGGCCTGTTGGGGTCGCGCATGCTGTACGTGCCGCCGGACGCGGTGGTGTCGATGTGCGTGGGCTGCTGGCGGCCGCCGTGGTAGTAGCCCTGGTCGTCGTCGGCGTCGCGGACCTCGTCCCACTGCTGGACGACGGCGCCGTCGCGGGCGTCGACGAGGACGTGGAGGCGGCTGGGACGTCCGCCGGGGCCGGTGCCGTCGACGACGGTCTCGTACACCAGGCGGCCGTTGCCCTGGGCCTCGGCGAGGACGGTCAGGACCGGCGCGGAGACGCGGCCGGGCCGGGAGGCGCGGCCGCGCGAGATCGAAGCCGCCTTGGCGGCGCTCAGTTCCGGCGTGGTGGACAGCGACAGCGGGGCGCCCTGGTTGACCGAGGTGCTGAGGACGTTTCCGGCGGCGTCGGTGGCCACGACGAAGTCGCCGCCGCGTACGGAGAGGCCGTCGTGGGTGCGTTCGTAGGCGACGTACTGGAGCCCGCCGGCTCCGGTGGTGACGCCCCGGCGGACGATCTCGTCCTTGGGCGAGGCGTGGATCCGGGCGGCGCCGGAGGCCACGGCGCGGTCCGCGGACGCGGTGGCCGCGGCACGGTCGATCTTGTACGAGGGGGACGGGGACGGCGGAGCGGTACGGGCGGCCGCCCCGCTCGCGGGGGTGGACATCGACACGGCGAGGCCGACGGAGATCGCCGCGGCCGCGAGCGCGGTCTGGTGTCTCACTGGGGGGCTCCTTACCGGGGGCCGGGCGGGCGCGGACGTTCCGTGAAGGTCCTTGTGGGAGGGCTCCGCGGGTGGTCCGGGCCCGTCCGGCGGCGACTGGGGAGGGACCCCGCTCAGGGCGGCACGGACGCGCGGCCGGGGGAGGCCGCCGCGTCCGCGGGCTCCGGTGGCGGGGCACGGGACGCTCGGCGCAGGCTCCGGAACCCGTGCCGAACGACAGTGGGACGATCAACTCATCCGAATGAGTTGTCCAGAAGTGCACCCCGATAGGGATGAAGTGTCAATGAATACACTTCAGACCGAATTTTCAATATTTGCCAATGGCGCTGTGGAATCCCTGAAACAGCCTTTCGAGCAGTGCGAACACCGGTCGCGGCCAGGCCTGTGCGAGGCCCGGCCGCGACCGGCGTGGGGACGGTGCGGCGAATCAGGCGGGGGCGATGCGTTCGCAGAGCCAGGCGAGGGCGAGCGGGTAGCGGTACTCGATCCCGCCGTGCGCGGCGTCGAAAAGCTCGAAGTGGACAGCGTGCCCGTCCACCCCGTTGTCGAGCAGGGCCTGGTTGAACGCCTGGGCGCCGACGTCGAGGTACCACTCGTCGCGGGTGCCGCCGTCGATCCAGATCGCCCGCTGCGAGCGCATCGCCTCGGCGTACCGCGGCACCATCCGCACCGGGTCGAGATCGAGCCAGCGCTGCCAGACCTCCGGCCGCAGCACCCCGGTGACCGTGTCGAACGGCAGCTCGGGCGTGCCGTCGTCGCGGGCGGAGTAGGCCGCGGTGTAGCCGAGCATCTCCAGCAGCTTGGCGTCCTCCGGCTTGGTGAAGGAGACGCGGGAGTTGAAGTCGTCCCACCAGCGCAGGAGGTCGTGGTCGTAGGCGCGCAGGTGGCGGACCACGTCGGGGAAGTCGCTCAGGTAGCAGTACTCGAAGAGGGCGTCGCCCGCGTGGGTGGCCAGCGCGCCGAACACGTCGGGACGCAGCATCGGGGTGATCATCGCGCCGTAGCCGCCGGACGACTTCCCGGAGATGGCGCGGTGGGCGGGCTCGGGCAGCGTCCGGTAGTTCGCGTCGACCCACGCGACGACCTCGTCGCACAGGTAGGTGTGGTAGCGGCCGGTGCCCGGGGAGTCGAGGTACTGGCTGCCGCCGTAGGACGTCCAGGCGTCCACGTACACCACGATCGCGGGCGGGGTGCCGCCGCGGGCGAAGACCTCGTCGGCCAGCTCGGGGTACGGGCGGCGGAACGCCGTGCGGTTCCGCCACATCGTGACGTGCCCGGTGAAGCCCATGATCACGTACACGGCGGGGTAGCGGCGGGCGGGGTCGTCGTCGTAGCCGGGCGGGACGTACACCCACAGCGGGCGCTCGTGCGGGTCCTTCAGGGGGTTGTCGCGCAGGGCCTCGCTGGTGACGGCGCGCTCCTCGAGGCGTCCGGCGCGTTCGGCGGACCAGGGCAGCATGAAGACTCCTTCGTCATCGTCCGTCCATCTCCACCGACGCTAGCCCGGTGTGACGGGCGCGATGTCCGATACGTTCCCTCGCGCGTCCCTGACGACTTCTGTCGAATTCACTGGGTATTTATGGCGATACGGGAGGGCGGCGTGTCGGTCGATAGAACGTTAAGTCGTGGTTGATCGGGGTCTGCTACCCTCTCCGGTTCGGCGCCGTGGCCTTTTCGGTCATCGGCGCATGCTCGAAATGGACAACACCGATCCGGAAGAAAGGTCGCGACATGAGCCGTGAGACCACCGTCGCCTACGTCGACAAGATCCTCGCCGCCTACCTGGAGACCGACAGCCTCGTGAAGGACGAGGACGGCGACGTTCCGGTCCGCCGCGGCAGCGCCCTGTACTACGTGCGGGTGGGCCACCGCGAGCCGTACCGCGTCGAGATCGTCTCCTCGGTGCTGAGCGGGGTCGAGGAGAGCTACGAGCTGCTCCAGGCGCTCAACGAGATCAACTCCGGCATCTACGGCATCCAGGCGTACTACCGCAAGGGCCGGGTGATCTTCGCCACCGACCTGCTGGCCGACACCCTCCAGGCCGAGGAGCTGGAGCGCGCCTGCGCGCTGATCAGCGGCTGCGCCGACAAGTACGACGACGAGCTGCAGGCCAAGTTCGGCGGCCGGAAGACCTTCGAGGAAGAGGCCTGACGCTCGCGGCGTGACGCGCCGCAGCCGCTTCCGGCGCGGACGCGCGCGCCGGAGCCGCGCGCGCCGGAGCCGCACCCGGCGTGACACCCCGGAGCCCCATCCGGTATGGCGCGCCATAGCCGACGCGATCTCTTCCCCCGGCGCGGGGACGCTGTCACAAAAGACCTCGCCACGAGGTCTTCACTAGTGCCAGAACCGTCGCCCTGAACGGGGGGCGTCACCCTACAAGGGGGAAGAGACCGTGACCGAACACAACGAGAAGGCCGCCCGGCTCCGTGAGCTGCACCGTCCCGGCGAGCCGCTGATCCTGCCGAACGTCTGGGACGCCGCGAGCGCCGCCATCATCGAGGAGGCCGGCTACCCGGCGATCGCCACCGCCAGCGCCTCCATCGCGGCGATGCTCGGCTACTCCGACCACGAGGGCGCCCCGGCCGACGAGATGTTCGCCGCCGCGCGCCGCGTGATCCGCGCCGTCGCCGTGCCGGTCACCGTCGACGCCGAGGGCGGGTACGGACTCCCGGCCGCCGAGCTGGTCGAGCGGCTGGCGGACATCGGCGCCGCCGGCTGCAACCTGGAGGACACCGACCACCGGACGGGTTCCCTGGTGGACGCCTCCGAGCAGGCCGACCGCATCGCCGCCGTCCGGGACGCCGCCGACGCCGCCGGCGTCGACCTGGTCATCAACGCCCGCGCCGACACCTTCGTCGCCAAGACGCCCGACCCCGTCGCGGAGGCGATCGAGCGGGGCCGCCGCTACCTGGAGGCGGGCGCCGACTGCGTCTACCCGATCATGGCGGCGTCCGTGGAGGACATCGCCGCCCTGGCCAAGGGCATCCCGGGGCCGATCAACACCAACCAGCTCCCGGGCGTGGACCTCGCCCGGCTGGCCGCGCTCGGCGTCGCCCGCGTGTCGTACGGGCCCATGCCGTACCTCATGGCGCTCGAAACGCTGAAGGGGATGGCGGGGCGCCTCATGGAGGGCAAGGACCCCTACGACACCTCGCAGTAATGAGCGCCCGGTGAGTGATCGCCGGGCGTTTTTAGCATCCGGTATCAAGCGTCCGGCACCTGGCCACGGCGGCGCGCCCGGAAACTAGGCACGGCGGGGGCGCCGTGTGAAAATCCGAGCGAGTGGCAGGAAGGACCCCGCTGATGCCGCCTGACGACCCAGCGTTGGTGGAACGTGACGCCGACCTGGCGGCGCTGGTGGCGGCCCTGGCCCGTCCGCCCGCCGTGGTCGTGGTGGAGGGCGAGCCCGGTGCGGGGAAGACCCGCCTGGTGCGTGAGGCGCTGGCGGACCCGGCGCTGGCCGGGCGGCAGCGGCTGTCCGGGCATGCCGGGCCCGCGCCGGCCTCCTGCCCGCTGGCCCCGGTGATCGAGGCGCTCGCCGCGGCCCGCCCGCCGCCCGCGGGCGGGCTCGGCGCGCTCACCGGCGTGCTGCGCCCGCTGCTGCCCGACCTGGCCGCCGTCCTGCCGCCCGAGCCGCCGCCGCTGGAGGACCGGCAACTGGCCCGGCACCGGCTGGTGCGCGCCGTCGCCGAACTGCTGGCCGGGCTCGGTCCCGCGCTGCTGGTGCTGGACGACCTGCGGCGGGCCGACGAGGGAACGGTGGAACTGCTCCGGATGATCGAGGCCCGGCCGCCGCCGGAGCTGTCGGTGGTCATCACCTGCCGGTCCGCGGCGGCGCTGCCGGTGCCGGGGCCGGGCGCCGTCCGGGTGCGGCCGGCGCCGCTGTCGCCTGCGGGCACCGGGCGGCTGGCCGGGAGCGTCCTGGGCGATCCCGGCACGGCGGTGCCGCGCGGGCTCGCGGCCCTGCTGCACGAGCGCGGCGGCGGCGTGCCGTCCGTGGTCGCCGAGGACGCGGCGCTGCTGCGCCACCGCGGCCTGCTCCACCCGGTGGACGGCGAGTGGGTCCTCGCCGCCGACGGCGCCGTCAACGGCTCCGGCGACAGTTCGCGCAACGGCTCGCGCAACGGCTCGCGCAACGGCTCGCGCAACGGCGTGGCGAGAGGCGCGGCGAGAGGCGCGGCGAGAGGCGCGGCGAAAGGCGCGGCGAAAGGCGTGGCGAGCGAGCCCGCGACGGGGGAACCGGCGACGGGCATCTCCGCGACGCGCGCGGCCGTGGAGGGTGCGCTCGCCGTGGTGCCGCCCGCGACCGGGGCCGAGATCGTCGAGCGGGCCCGGGGCCTGGGGGCGGTCGGGGTCGCGGCGTTGGAGGCCGCGGCCGTCCTGGCCGGGGCGGCCGAGCCCGAACTGGTCGCCCGGGTCGCCGGGATGGACACCGAACGCGCCTGTGCCGCCCTCGGCGACGCGGCGCGCTGCGGGCTGCTGCGCGACCACGGCCCGGACGCCGGCACCGTCCGGTTCCGGCACGAGCTGGCGCGGCTGGCCGTCTACCAGGCGATACCCGGCTACCGGCGGCGCAGGTTGCACGCCGTCGCGGCGCGGGAGCTGCTGCGCACCCGGCGCGGCGCCCTGGCGGTCCTGGCGGCCGAGCACCACAAGCGGGCCGGGGACGTCCGGGCGTGGGTGGAGAGCGCCGAGGTCGTCGCCGAGCTCGCCGCCGCCGACGGCGCGTTCGAGACCGCGCACGCCTGCCTGCGCGAGGTCCTCCAGTCGGACGAGGTCGCCGAGGACCGGCGGGCCGGGCTGGCCGTCAGGCTGGGCTGGGCGGCGGCGGGCGGCGTGGACCGGAGCGGGACGACCGCGAGCCTGCTGGGCGCGGTCCGGGAACGCGGCAACGGGTCCCCGGCGCAGCGGGCCGAGCTGCTCCTGCTGCACGCCTGGTCGTCCCTGGAGTCGGCGGTGCCGCGGCGGGAGACCGAGGGCGTGGTGGCGGCGCTGCACGCCGCGCTCGGCGACTTCGCCGGGCGGCCGGACCTGCACGCGATCGCGCTGGCCGTGCTCGCCCTGCCGGACCGCCCGCCGGGCCGCGACCTGGCCGCGCGGACGGCGTACCTGAGCGAGGCCAGGGCGGCGCTCGCCGCGACCGCCGACCCGATGGCGCACGCGGTCGTCCAGATCACCACCGCGCGGCTGCTGCTCACCCTCGGCAGCCCCGCCGCCGGGCACGCGATCGCCGCGCTGCCCGCCCGCGGCGACCGTCCGGAGGTGAACCGGCAGCTCATCCGGGGTCTGCTCGACCTGGCCGACGCCGCGGTGCACCTGGGCCAGCACGCGCGCGCCCTGGAGCTGGCGGAGCGGGGGCGGCGCCTGGCCGCCGAGGTCCGGTCGCGCACCTACGAGCGCTCGCTGCTGGCCGTCACGCTGCGGGCCCGCTGGACGACCGGCGACCTCGGCGCCGAGGAGCAGGCGGGGCTGACGGACGGGGAGCCGCCGGTCCGAGGCTCCCTGCATCCGCCGTACCACCTGCACCCGCGGCTGCTGGCGGCCCGGATCGGCGCCGGCCAGGGGCGCCTGGACGCCGCGCGCCGCACGTTCCGCGCCGTCGCCGAGGAGGCGTGCCGGGACGGTGAACTCGCCCTCGCCGCCGACGCCGCCGCCGAGTTCAACCGGGTCGCGCTGACCGGGGCGCACCGGCAGGACGGTCACGCGCTGGCCCTCCAGGTGCTGAACGAGCTGGCCCGCGGGCAGTTGTGGATCTGGGCCGCGCCGCTGCTGCCGTTCGCCCCCGCCGATCTGGTGCGCGCGGTGCTGCCCCGGTACCGCGGCGCGCTGGCGGGCCGGGACGCGCCGCTGGCCCGTGCCGCGCTCGCCTTCGCCGAGGCGCGGGCGCACGAGCGGCACGGCGACGCGGGCCGCGCCTCGGCGGGGTACCGCCGCGCCCGCCACTGGTACGCCGCGCTGCCCGACCCGCGGCTGGCGGCGCACGCGGGCGCGGCCGAGGTGCGCGCGCAGATCGCGGCGGGGCGAGCGCCGGACGCCGACGTGCTGCGGCAGGCGTGGAGCACGTTCACCGGCCTCGGCGCCGCCTGGGACGCGAACCGGCTGAAGCAGCTGATGCGCGCCGCCGGGCTGCCGGTGCCGCACCGGCGGGGCCGTCCCGGCTACGGCAACCAGCTCTCGCCCCGGGAGCGGGAGGTCGTCGACCTGGCGGCGTCGGGGCACACGAACCGGGACATCGCCGCGGACCTGTGCCTGTCGGACCGTACGGTGAAGTTCCACCTGGCCAACGCGATGCGCAAGCTGGAGGTGAGCAGCCGCCGGCAGCTCCGCGACGTCCTGGAGGACGCCCGCCGCGACGACGTGCACCGGAACGACGTCCGCCGCGAGGAGGTGCGCCGCGACCATGTCTGCCGGTGCGCGAGCTGCGGTCGCCGACTAAACCCGTCCTGATCGGACGGGTTTTCCCCCGCGAACTCCAATGATTATGAGAGAGATTCACGTTCGGCGCACCGGCATCGGCCCCCACTCCGCTCCCCGGGCCGGTACGGGCCCGGTCGCGCCGGGCGGCGGCGGAAGGACCGCCGCGCGAGTCGAGGAGGAGGACCACCATGAGACCCGCCAGCTACCTCGTCGGCCTCTCCGTCATCGCCGCCGCCGGCCTGGTCGCGGCCCCCGCCCACGCGGCCGCCCCCGGGCAGGTCGACGGCACCGTCAGCGCCGCCGGAGCAACCTGCTCGTGGACCGGCGCGACCACCAGCGACACCCCGCCCAACACCCTCACGATCGACCACACCACGATCAGCCCGTCCTGCAGCGGCGGCGTGACCGTGACACTCAGCAGCTCCCCGACGGTCACCTTCAACGACGCCGCCGGCACCGCCTCGGCCTCGCAGATCGACGTCACCGCCACGGTGTTCGGCGTCAACTGCGGGTACCGGGTCACCAACATGTCGGTCGCCCGCCAGGGGACCACGCGGACCTACACCGGCGGCCCGTACACCGCCGCCAAGACCTCGGGCGGCATCCTGTGCCCGGGCAGCGCGACCGTGGACACCGCCTCCTTCACCTTCAGCTGATCCCGGACCGCCGGATCACTTTCCCGGACGGCGCCGTGCGGGGCTCCCGCTCCCTGGAGCCCCGCACGGCGCCGTACCTGTTGGTGATGCCCTTCCGCCGCATCTCGCGAAAGGACCGACGGGGCGGCCCGGGGCTGGTCAGGGACGGTCAGGGGCGGTCAGTCCTCGGTCAGTGGCCGGTCAGCGGGGACGGCGAGTCTTCGGTTCGTCGCCGGAAACCTCCGGGGACCAAGCACCGAACCGATGGAGCCCCTGGTGAAGAACACGAACGTCCTCATCTCCGGCGCCGGCATCGCCGGCCCCGCCCTGGCCTACTGGCTGACCCGGCACGGCTTCTCCGTCACCATCGTCGAGTGCTCGCCGGGCATCCGGCCGGGCGGGCAGGCGATCGACGTGCGCGGCCCCGCGCTGGACGTGGCGGAGCGCATGGGCGTGCTGGACGAGCTGCGCGCCATGACCACCGGCATGCGCGGGATGTCGGTCGTGGACGAGAACGGCGCCGAGCTCTACCGCACCACCGAACGCACCGTCAGCGGCGGCGAGCTCGACTCCCCCGACGTGGAGATCCTCCGCGACGACCTCGCCCGCGTCCTCGCCGGCGCGGCCGGGGACTCGGTCGAGTACCTGTTCGGCGACTCGATCGCCGCGATCGAGCAGGACGAGCACGAGGTCCGGGTCACCTTCGGCAGCGGCCTCCGGCGGACGTTCGACCTGCTGGTCGGCGCCGACGGGCTGCACTCCAACACCCGCCGCCTGGTCTTCGGCCTTGCCGAGCGGTTCGTCAGCCACCTGGGGACCTACATGGCGGTGTGCACCGTCCCGAACTTCCTGGGGCTGGACCACTGGCAGGTCATGCACCAGATGCCGGGCGGCGGGCAGCGCGGCGCGATGGTGATGAGCGCGCGGGACGACACCGAGGCGCGGGCCTACCTGATGTTCGACGCGGCCGAGCCGCTGGAGTACGACCACCGCGACGTGGAGGCGCAGAAGGACATCCTGGCCGCGCGGCTCGCCGGTGACAGCTGGGAGATGCCGAAGCTGGTGGAGCTGATGCGGACGGCCCCGGACTTCCACTTCGACTCGGTGGCCCAGATCCACATGGACGCCTGGTCCAGCGGGCGCGTTGTGCTGCTGGGGGACGCCGCGTACTGCGGGTCGCCGCTGTCGGGGCAGGGCACCACCATGGCCATGGTGGCCGGGTACGTCCTGGCCGGTGAGCTGAAGGCCGCCGGCGGTGACCATGGCGCGGCGTTCGCGGCGTACGAGAAGGAGCTGCGCGACTACGTGCACGCCAACCAGCAGGTGGCGATCAGCAACATGCGCGCGCGGCAGGCCGGGCAGGCCGGGGCGGAGGGCGACGGCGAGGCGGCCGAGGCGCTGGTGGAGGCGGGCGCCGGCGACTTCGCGGAGATCGTGGCGTCCTACGCCGTCAAGGATTACTGAGCGGTCTGTCGGCGGGCTGCTCTACGGTGTGGGCGCATGAGTGATCACGGTTCCCCGTTCCCCGCTGAGGACGTTCTGGCCTTTCCCGATTCGTGGCCGGTGGCGCTCATCCCCCGGCGCGGGGGTTCGGCCCCGGTTCCCGAAACCGTCCCGGACGAGGAGGCGGTCTCCGCGCTCCGCGAGAGCCTGGAGGCGGCGCGGCCGCTGGTCCGGAAGGTGCTGGAGCATCCGTCCCGTGACCGGGAGGCGGCGGAGGCGGGCCTGGCCTATCTGCACGGCGAGGCGACCCCGCTGGGGGCGGCGGTGGTCGCCTGTGTGGAGACGATGGAGCGCGGGGAGTCGCGGTTCGCCACCGACGCGGCCTGGGCCGACCTTCTTGCCGCCGAGCACGGCCTGGCCTTCGCCGCCTGCGCGTTCGCCGAGATCGACGGGATCTGGATCGAGAGCGACGGGCCCTACCCGATGAAGGAGCACCCCCATCATGTGGGCGCACGCACCTGGGCGACGGGGCACGCGCACTGGGCGGCGGGTCCGGCGGGCAGGCGGATGCGGACGCTGCTCGCGGCGGCGGCCGACGACGCGTACGAGGAGGCCGTGCGGGCCCTGGAGGGGCACCGCCGTGAGCCGCTGCAACGGCTGGTCGTGTCGTTCCTGGTGCCGACGCGCACCGACTGGGTCGACGAGTGCTGCGCGGAGCCGCCGGAGCGCGACAGGTACTACAACACCTCCGACGGCGCCAGGCTGCTGTGGTGCTCGCTGAGCACCGCCGAGCAGGTCGAGACGCTGGGTGACTGGGCGGTGCTGGCGGAGGGCGAACGCCGTCCCTCGCCGCTGTTCACCCTGGTCGACGGGCTGGGTGAGGCGGCGGCCCCGGTGCTGGCGCGCTCGCTCGACGGGGAGGCCGAGGCGAAGGCCCGGCGTCTCGTCCTGGACGCGCTGTCGCGGCTGCCGGGCGACGAGGCGTTCCGGCTGATGGGCGGGTGCCTCGACAAGGTGAACGCGCTCCCCGCGATGGAGGCGATGATCAAGCGCTTCCCGGCGCGGGCCCTGCGCGTCTTGCCGGAGCTGAGCACCGGCACCTCCAAGCGGGCCGTGATGGCGGCGGGCCTGCTGCGCGCCCATCTGGCGGCGCGGCCCGATCTCGCCGCGAAGGTCGTGCCGGGCCTGGGCGAGGAGGCGCGGGCGGCGATCGAGGCCGTCCAGGCCGCCGTCGTGCCGGAGGCGCCCGAGAGCCAGGTGCCCAAGGCCCTGCGGGCCGGCGGGAAGAAGGGCGTGCCGGCCTGGGCGCGGCCGGAGGCGATGCCGCAGGTCCTGCTGCGCGGCCGGGAGCACGCCCTGCCCGCGGCGGCGACCGGTCACCTGATCGAGGAGTTGAGCAAGGCGAGCCCGGGGCGCGCTCCGGGGCAGCGCATGAGGGAGGCGCTGGACGCGCTCGACCCCGGGTCGCTCGCCGAGTTCGGCTGGAACCTGTTCGAGCGCTGGCGCGTGTCCGGCTCGTCCACGCGGATCGCCTGGGCGCAGGCGCAGCTGTGCTGGACCGGCGACGACGAGACCGCGCGGCGGCTGGGCGGCATGGCACGCTCCTGGCCCGGCCAGGACGGGATCCAGCTCCCGCTGAAGGCGCTCGACGTGCTGGCCGCGATCGGCACGGACGTGGCGGTCATGCAGCTGCACATGGTCTCGGAGAAGGCCCGTCCCAAGCGGCTCAAGAAGAAGGCGGGGCAGCTCCTGGTCCAGGTGGCCGACGACCGCGGGCTGACGATGGAGCAGCTCGGCGACCGGATCGTCCCGGACTTCGGCCTGGACGCCGACGGCGGCATGACGCTCGACTACGGGCCGCGCCGTTTCACGGTGGGCTTCGACGAGCAGCTGAAGCCGGTGGTGTTCGACGGCAAGGGCACGCTCCGCAAGACGCTGCCCAAACCGGGCGCCAAGGACGACCCCGAATCGGCCCCGGCCGCGTACCGGGCGTTCACCGGGCTCAAGAAGGACGTGCGCATGGTCGCCGCCGACCAGATCCGGCGCATGGAGCGGGCCATGGCCGAGCAGCGGCCGTGGTCGGTGGAGGACTTCCGTCGGCTGTTCGTCGGGCACCCGCTGCTGTGGCACATCGTGCGGCGCATGGTCTGGCTGCACGGCGACGGCCTGGCGTTCCGCGTCGCCGAGGACCGCTCGTTCGCCGACGTCGCCGACGAGGCGGTGACGCTGCCCGGCTCGGGCGAGGTGCGGATCGCCCACCCGGTGCACCTGGGGGAGAGCGTGGCGGCCTGGGCCGAGCTCTTCGCCGACTACGAGATCGTCCAGCCGTTCCCGCAGCTCGGCAGGCCCGTCGACGCGTTCACCGAGGAGGAGCGGGCGGGCCGGACGCTGACCCGGGTCGAGGACGTCGTGGTCGGCGTCGGCAAGGTGCTGGGGCTGGAACGCCAGGGCTGGGAGCGCGGCGCGCCGCAGGACGCGGGCGTCCAGCACTGGCTGACCTGGGACGTGCCTGGCCGCACCATCGTGCTGGACGTCAGCCCCGGTTTCCCGGTCATGTCCCCGGGCGAATGGGCGGAGCAGACGCTCGGGAGGGTCTGGATCGCCGAGCCTGGGGCGCTCCATTCCCGCGATTCGAAGGCGACGTTCGGCGACCTGGACGACGTGACCGCCTCCGAGCTGCTCCTGACCCTGCGCACGCTCGCCGATTCCGCGATGTGACCGCCGCCGGGCCGGAGGCCGGGTTCGTCATCCGGTGTTCACGGGGCCGGATCCGATCTTTAATAGACAGCACTGTACGGTCGAACCGTGATCGGCTTCCCGCGCACGCCCGGCCTCCGTCCGAAGCTGGCGCTCACGGCCCTGGCCGTGGTGCTCTACCGGATCGGGCAGGCCCTTCCCGTCCCGGGCGTGGACGTCGGCGCGCTCCGCGACTCCGCCGTCGCGGCCGTGCGGAACGACCCGCTGTACGCCCTGGTCGACCTGCTCAGCGGCGGCGGCCTGCTCCGGCTGTCGGTCCTCGGGCTCGGCGTGCTCCCCTACGTCGCCGCGGGCTTCGCCGTCCACCTGCTCAGCCTGACCGTCCCGCGCATGAAGGCGCTCGCCGCGGAGGGCCCGGTCGGCGCGCTCAGGATCGAACGGCACGTCCGCGTCGCCACCGTCGCCATGGGCGCCCTGATGGGCGTCGCGGTCGCGGTCGCGGCGGAGAGCGGGCGCCTTCCCGGCGGGGACGTGCTGGCGGGCGAGGGGCTTCCCGCCGTCCTGGCGGTCGCCGCCTGCATGACCGCCGGGTCCGCGGTCACCGCCTGGCTGATCCGGCTGATCACCTCGCGCGGGCTGGGCGAGGGGCTCGCGGTCCTGTTCCTCGTGCAGCTCGCTGCGGTCTTCCCCGGGCTCCTCTGGGACGTGCGGGAGATCGAGGGCGGCGGCGCCTTCGCCGTCGTGTCGGCCGCCGTCCTGCTCTCGGGGCTGCTCGCCGTGCCCGCCGTGCTCGTCCTCGGCCGGGCCGAGCGGCGGGTGCCGGTCCAGTTCGCCCGGAGGCGGGTGGGAGTCCGCCCGCCGCCGCCTCCGGGCACGACCACGCACGTCTCGCTCCGCCTCGGCCACTCCGGGCTCCTCCCTGTGTTCACGGCGCTGGCGCTGCTGCACGTGCCCGCGCTGGCCGCCCGGCTGTGGCCCGGCGGCGGGCGGCCGGACGGGCTCTGGACGCTGCCCGGCCAGGACAGCCCCTGGTTCATGCTCGCGCTGTTCGCGCTGGTCGCCGTCCTGACCGTGATGAACTCGGCGGTGGCCGTCGACCCCGCCGGCATCGCCGACCGGCTGAAGCGGGACGGCGCGTTCGTCCCGGGCATCCGGCCCGGCCGCACGACCGCCGACTACCTCGGCTACGTGCACGGGCGCCTCATCGCCGGAACACCGCTCGTCCTCGGGGCCGTCGCCGTGCTGCCCCTGGCGGTGCTCGCCCTGGCCGGTGCCGGCGACCGGCTGCCCGTCACCGGGACGTCCGTCCTGCTGCTCCTCGGCGCCGCCCTGACCGCACGGAACTCGGTCACGTCCTAGAGACCTGGGCTCGTCCTAGTTGTCTGGGACGGGTCCCAGGGGGTGCGTGCCATTCTGCGGCCAGTTCGGTTCTGGAGGTCGACATGAGTGACGGACAAGGGGATCCGGGCGGTCAGAGGTTCCCTGCGGGACACCCCAGCCTCGCGCTCGGCGTGCCGCCGTCCACGCCCGGCACGATCTACGCCCTGACGGCCAGCGGCGGCATCGCGGTCCGGCCGCGGGAGGGCCGCACCATCGTCTTCGGGCGCAACCTCCCGGAAGTGCACGTCTGCATCGGGGAGAGCGACCGCCGGGTCAGCCGCCACCACGGCCTGCTGTGCCGCCGCGACGACCGGTGGTGGGTCCGGACGACGGGGCGGCTGCCCGTCCGCTTCCCCGACTCGCGGCTGCTGTTCGCCGACGACGAGCCCGTCCCGCTCACCGAGGGCTACACGCCGCTGTTCGTCCCCGGGTCGAGCCACCGGGAGCACCTGCTGGAGCTGTACGTGACGGGACTGGACGAGCGGCGGCCGGTGGCGTCGCAGGGGCACGCCACCCGGCCGCCGCGGATCTGGCGGCTCACCGATGACGAGCGGCTCGTCCTGGTCGTCCTGGCGCGGCGGCACCTGCTGCACGAGCCGCATCCGCAGCCGCTGACGTGGAGGCAGGCGTGCGAGATCCTCGACGACCTCCAGCCCGGCGCCTGCTGGACGGCCAAGAAGGTCGCGTACAGGGTCGCGGCGGTCCGCAGGCGGCTGTCGGAGGGCGGCGTCCCCGGGCTCACCCGGGAGGAGGTCGGCGAGCCCGTCGGCAACGCCCTGAACCAGAACCTCATCCGCGAGCTGGTGGCGAGCTCGACTCTCGTCCCCCTGGACCTGGCCCTTCTCGACGCGCCCGTGACCTGACCGTCTCCCAGAGGTCGTCGGCGCCGCGGTCGCCGAGGACCTCAGGAGCGCCGCCGCAACACCTCGAAGACTTCCTTGAAGTCGGTGTTCCGACGCGGACGGCGGCTGACCTCCGCTCGCTTGGGGTCGGGGTGTACTGGCATTACCTGGAGTGACAGGTGCGCACAGCATGCTTACCTGGGGCTAGCCGGGGTTGAGGTCTTCCTCGGTAGAGTCCGAAACATGCGCAAGACCATCGCCGCAGGAGTCGTGGTCGCGCTCATGGGCGCCGGACTGGTTCCCGATCGGCCAAGCAGGACGGACACCTGCCAGCAGGAAGAAGCCGCATACGTCCGGCTGCTGCACGCCACCAGTCTCGGCGACAGCCTTCCGGTGCCGTCTTCCGCCCTTTCCTGTGCCCCTGGCCGTCCCAAACCCGCGCCCTGAGCCCTCACTTCACGATGGTCGGGACTCGGGGAGAGCTGACCGGCCTGCTGAAGAGGGCGTCGACGGCCGCCTTGTGAAGTTCTTCCAGTTCCTTGATCTGGCTTTGGGCGCGCGCGAGCAGCCTTTGCAGCTCACCCGTCCGCAGGCCCGGCTCCCGGTCGGCGAGGGTGAGCAGGGTGCGCCACCCCGCGGCCTTGCCTTCGACCCCCAGGCGCAGGGCCTCGATCTCCACCAGGTCGCTCAACGGTGAACGGCTCCTCAAGCGGCCGTTGAACTTCAGCCGCCCCGCCTTCTCGGCCGCCGACACCGCCAGGCTCTTGTAGCGGCGGATCGGCAGCCCGAGCGACTTCGTGATCGCCAGTAGTGCGCCCCGGTCGGCGGCGATCTCGCCGGCCAGCCGCCGCAGCCGCCCCTCGTCGGGACGGCCGCGGTGCGCCCGCGCCAGCGCACGCGACCGGGCCACGCCCCCGGCCGCTCCCGCAAGATGATCATTAAGGTAGATCGCCAGATACCGGCGGGCCTGCATCGTGTCCATGCCTGCCCCGTACCCAGCGAAGTCCAACGCACAGATCAACGAATCCCCGTGTTCGTCCAACCTGAGAGGCACATGCGGGTCGCCCGCGGGCGGGGACGGTCATCCGTGACATGAGGGCGGTCGACCACAGAGGACACCGATGCAGAAGCTGACCGATTACCTGCTGGCCATCCGCACCACCGGCTCCCCTCCCGCGCCCGAGGGCGTCAAGACGGTCATGGTGGAGCCGGCCGGGGACGGCGACGTGATCGCCGGGCTGCGGGCCGGCGGGCTGACCGCGGCCGACTTCCGTTCCCGGGTGATCTTCCTCGCGCCGCCCGGTTCCGCCGGGCTGGTGGTGTACGCGGCGCTGTGCGGGTTCTCCAACCGCCGCATCGACGCCTACACCGACGGTGTCGTCCTGCCCCTCTCCCGGATGGACCGCGACGGCGCGGCGTTCCCCGACGCCGGCCACCCGGCCGGGTTCCTCGTCTGGGCCCAGGTCGGCGGGCCGGTCGCCGAGGGGATCCCCACCGTGCACCTCGGCACCGGCGGGCCGGAGCCGGTGAGCCCGGAGGCGGCCACGGTGATCCGGTACGCGGCGCGGCTGCGCATGGTCCCGCCGGACTCGGCCCGGGACGCGCTCACCATGTTCCTGCTCGTCGCGGCGCTGCGGCGGCGCGCCGACGACCGGTTCCCCTTCCTGTCCACCGGCACCGAGCCCGTCCCGCTCGTCAAGAACGCCCCCGGCCAGGGGATCGACCTGGAGAGGCTCCGGCAGGAGGCCGTGCGCTACCGGCAGGAGCTGCGGAGCGCGCGCGGGGAGGCAGAGATCGTCCCGCCGGTCCCCCTCTCGCCGCTCAACCGCCGGATCGCCGAGGCCGACCGGGTGGACGTCCGGGAGGTGCTGCGGCGGCTCGGCGCCCCCGCCGGCGAGGAGGGGGTGTGGCACTGCCCGCGCCCGGGCGGCCACGGCGATCGGCGCCCGTCCATGAAGATGTACGGGGAGAATCGGGTCAGGTGCCACCGCTGCGACGCCGAGAAGATCGGCCCGGTCCGGCTGGCCGTCGACGTGCTCGGGGTGACCCCGGACGAGGCCGCGAGCTTCATCCTGGACGCCGGCCGCGTGGTCGGCCTGCGCGGTGCGTGAGCGAGCGCCGTCCGCTGGTGGCGACCGGGTGAGGGGATCCGATGGCACGATCGCAGGGGCGCGCGGCCATGGTGGCGGTGACCGTGGACGGGCGGGACGCGGGCCTCGTCCACCGCAGCGTGCTGGACCGGGTGGCCGAGATCGCCGCCCGGCTCGGCTGCCGCGGCGCCGTCGCGCTGGGCCGCCCGCCGGCCGCCTTCGACGGCGCCGCCGTGCCGCGGCTGCGGCGCGACCTGGACCAGGTCATCGCCTTTGCGGACGCCTCCCGGCGCACCGGCTGGGAACTCGGGGGCATCGCCGTCGCCCCGGGCGAGGAGCCGGTCCCGGTCCTGGACACGCCCGAGGGCACGCTCTGGGCGCATCCACTGCGCGGGTTCGAGCTGCGCGGGCCGGAGGGCGCTCGGCGGGTCACCGAACTGGCAGAGCCGCCCGGAACCGCGCGGCGAGCACCCCTGGCCCGCCTCATCGCCCCCCTGGCCGAGGCAGCGGCGCGAGCCCGGGTCCTAGAAGTGCGGGAACGGGACCACTCGACCTGACCGGCCGGCCGTGTCGCTCATCCCGCCCGTCCCTCGAGGGCGCCGGGGGCGTCCGGCACGTCCAGGAGCGGTTCGGCGAGCTTGGCCAGCGCCTTCTGCTGGATCTGCCGCACGCCCTCCCGGGACAGCCCGAGCCGTTCTCCGATGACGCGCAGCGACTGCTCCGGCTCGCCGTCCAGCCCGAACCGGCGCGCCAGCACGTACCGTTCGCGCGGGTCGAGGTTCGGCAGGCCGCGGCCGGTGACGGCGCGCAGGTCGAACCGCAGCATCACCTCGTCCTCGACCGGCGGGGACGGGTCGGGCAGCCGCTCCTCCCACGGCGCCTCGTCCTCGCCCTGACCCGGAGCGGACGCGTGCAGGCTGTCGAGCCGGGGCGGGTCCAGCACGCGGAGCACCTGCGCCTCGGTCACCCCGGCCCGGCGGGCGATGTCGGCGTGGTCCACCGGGGCGTCCGGCCCGGTCTCCTCCAGGAACGCCCGCTCCGCGGCGAGGATCGCGGGACGCTTCTCGAAGTCCCCCGGATTGAGGTTGGGATGGTCGGCGTCCCGTACCGCGCGTAGCACCTCCCGCTGGATCGGCTTGAACGCCCAGCCGGCGAACGGGCCGCGCCCGGGGTCGTAGGAGGAGATCGCCCACAGGAGACCGACCTTGCCGGCGCTCTCGAAATCCTCGACGTGCTTGCCGGACCGGGAGGTGAACATGGCGACGTACCTGCGGACCAGGCCGAAGTTCAGGTTCAGGATCTCGTGGGTGAGGTCCTCCATCTCGCGCTCGGCCCGGCGCAACGCCAGTTCCGAGAGCATGTCCAGCTCACCCTCGTCGGCTCGGTCACGCAGAACGGTGAGCCGCTCCTGGAGTTCCTTGCGGCGCGCAAAGAGCTCGTCGTTCCGGCTGCGGAAGTCCTCGGCGGCGGGCCGTCCGCCTTTGCGCAGCTGCACGATGTTCATCCGTTTCCCCCGCCATGAAGGCCGTTTCGTTTGGTGAGCCGGCGACGGCGTAGGGATGGATGCGCCCCCCGGCTCCCTGGTACGGAGAAGATGACACGGGGGCGTACGCCACGGCCCCTGGAGAGTTCCAGGGGCCCACTGCCTCTCCCCGGGGGCCGAGGGAGCGTACTTTCTCAAAGCCGGCGACGGGACGGCGGTTGCGGATCCGGAGACGCCCGGACTCTAGACATCAGGAGGGCGAACGAAAGGACCCCCGGCCCGTGCGATCGATCCTGAGCGACCTCGGCTTCGCATCCCCGCTCGTCGGGACGGCGGTGACGGCGCACATCATGTCGAGCGGTCCCGGCGGGTTCCGCTGCCTCGTCTACGACGTCGGCGCCCTGCCTCCTTGGGAGGCGTTCCTGCCCCGCGCCGACGCCTACGACCTCCCCGAGGGCGCCGCCCCTCCGGAACCGGCGGCCGGCGACACCGTCGTCGCGCTGGTCGTCGGCGTGTCCGGCGGGACGGGCGCCGAACGGCTCGTCCTGTCGGCCACGGCGCCCGAGCTGGTCGAGCGCGTCCTGGCGGGGTTCGTCGACGAGATCCTCAGGGGCCAGGTCGTCATCAAGGCCGTCGCGCGGGTCGCCGGAACCAAGACGAAGATCGCCGTGGCGCCCACCACCGGGGGCGTCGACGCGCGGGGCGCCTGCATCGGCCGCGGCGCCGGCCGTCTCAGAGGGGCGGAGAAGCTGCTGGACCGGGCCTTCGGCAGGGAGCGGCTGGAGATCATCGAGTACTCCGGCGACCCGGCGACGTTCCTGGCCAACGCCATGAGCCCCGTACAGGTCACCGAGGTCCTCATCCGCGGCGGCGACGCGGTCGTCGCGGTCGAGCGGCACCAGCTCTCGGGCGGCATCGGTGAAGGCGGCCTCAACGCCCAGCTCGCCGGCCGCCTCACCGGCCACTACGTCCGCGTCGCCAAGGCCGGCGGCGACCTCCGCTCATTCCTCGGCAGGCGGTCCCGGAGCCCGTACTCAAGGCCTTCGGCGGGCGGGGAGGAGGGATAGGTGCTCTTCGCGGACCAGGCCGAAGCGCAGGGCCGTGTCGACGGCGGCGGCGCGTTTGCCGTCCTGGCGTTCTTCCTCGAAGGGCTGTTTGACGCGGAGTTTCTGTTCGGCCAGGTAGTCGATGTGGAAGTTGACCGCGCGCAGGGTGGGGTTGCGGCCGGGGAGGGTGCTGAGGCGTTCCACGACCTGGCGTGAGGTGGGGACGGCGGTGGAGGATTCGTCCCGGAGGCGCGGTTCGCAGAGGGCGACCAGGACGAGGAAGTAGGTCGCGGCCTGGTCCAGGGAGAACGCCGAGATGGTGGTGGAGCCGTCCGCTTCGGAGAACTCGATGTCGGACGGCTCCAGGTAGACGTGCTGCGGCGCGTACACCTGGAAGGAGGCGGTCGGGCCCTGGGTGGAGAGGACGACGCGGGAGAACTCGAAGGGCACCGGGCAGGAGGCGCGGAGCGGCGGTATCCGCAGGTATTCGCCGGCGCCCTCGGGGTTCTCCACCACGTAGGTGCGGTCGTGGCTGAAGTTGCTGAGCCGCCAGTGGTCGTCGACGGCGAGGATCTCCCCGGCCAGGCGCGGGACGGTGGGGTTGTCCAGGTGCAGGTCGACGGCGCGGCCGGGGGCGCCGCGTCCGAAACTGAGGGTCTCGCCCGGCGCCAGCTCCTTGCGCACGGGGTCGCGGCGCGAGTCCGACGGCAGGTACACCAGAACGGCCGGCACGCTGTCACACCCCATGGAATTCGTTCGCTCGTTGATCGTTGTAGGCGTTGGAGACGCTACACGGGCGCCCTTCGCCGTCGAGCCCGCAAAGGAGCGGAATGGAGCCGTTACGTGCTGACGATCCGGCGCGGATCGGCGGGTACCGGCTGGTCGCGCGGCTGGGGGCGGGTGGCACGGGGCGCGTGTTCCTGGGGCATGCCCCCTCCGGTGACCTCGTCGCGGTGAAGGTCGTGCACGCGCGGTTCGCCCACCGGCAGGACCGCCGGGAGCGGTTCGCGCGGGAGATCGCCGCGGTGCGCGGCATCGACCCGGCGTACGTGGCGCCGGTCGTGGACCACGACGTGGACGCGGACGAGCCCTGGCTCGCCACCGCCTACCTGCCCGGTCTCACGCTGCGGCAGGTGGTGGAGGTGCACGGCCCGTTGCCCGCGGAGTCCTTGGAGGCGCTCGGGGCGGCGCTGGCGCGGGCGCTGGCGGCGATCCACCGGGCCGGTGTGGTGCACCGCGACCTCAAGCCGTCGAACCTGGTGGTGACGCCGGACGGGCCGCGGGTGGTGGACTTCGGCATCGCTCGTCCCGACGGGGCCGAGACGATCACCGTGCCCGGGTCGCTGCTCGGGACGCCGGGCTACATCCCGCCGGAGCGGGTCCGCGACCGGCGGTCGGGCCGGGAGGGCGACGTCTTCGCGTTCGGTGCCGTGCTGGTGTACGCGGCGACGGGCGAGGGCCCGTTCGGTGTGGGCTCGGTGCCCGCGCTGCTCTACCGCACCCAGTTCGAGGAGCCCCGGCTGGACGGGCTGCGCGCGGCGGTGGACGATCCGCGCCTCACCGGGATCGTCGCGGGCTGCCTGGCGCGCGAGCCCGGGCGACGCCCGACGGCCGACGAGCTGGTCGAACGGTTCACCGGTGCGCCCGATCCGGCGGGGACGCGGTGGCTGCCCGAGGAGGTGGCGGCGAGCGTCACCGACGCGGGGAGCCCGCGGAAGGCTCCGGGCGCGGCGCCGCGCGGGCGGCCCTCCCGGCGGACCCTGCTCGCGCTCGGCGTCGGCGGTGCGGTGCTGGCGACGCTCGGGCCGTCGGCGCAGAGCGCGCTCTCGGCCGGGACGACGACCAGGCGGGCGTCCGGTGACCGGGCGCCGCTGTGGACGTACGGCAGCCCCGACAGCGCGAACGAGCACTGGTTCACGATTCCGACCGTCGTCGGGAACGCGGTCTACCTCGGTTCGACGCTGGGAGTGCACGCGCTGGACTGCGCGCGGGGCCGCTTGCTGTGGACGGCCAACCGGGGTGCGCCCGTCCGTTCGGGCGTCTCGGCGCTGGGGGCGGAGACGGTGCTGGTCACCGACGGGCGGTTGTGGGCGCTGCGCGCCACCGACGGGACGCCCGAACCCGGCTGGAGGGAGCCGGTCGTCGACTTCACCGGTGCCCCGGTCGCGGTGGGCGAGCAGGTCTTCGTGTTCGACACGGTCGGCTACCTGTCGGCCTACGAGGGCCGGACGGGCCGCCGCCAGTGGCGGGTGCGGCTGGCCGATCCCGGTGACGTGGAGCAGGTCCGTGCCCGGGGCGGTCTCGATCCGGTGGTCGCGGGCGGTCTCGTCTACGTCGCGCCGGGCGGGGTGTTCGCGGTCGATCCCAAGGCGCGGGCGGTCCGGTGGCGGTTCGGTGAGGCGACCGCCGTGCCCGCGGTGCGGGGCGGCGTCGTGTACACCGCGGACAGCGATCGCGTGCATGCTCTCGACGCGGCCCGGGGCACCGTGCGCTGGAGCCGTGCCGTCGGCGCCCGGCTATCGAGCGGTGTGACGGTCGCGGACGGCCTGGTGCTCGCCGGGGACGACGCCGGGCGCCTGCACGCGCTGGACGCGGCGACCGGGCGGCCGCGCTGGCGCCTCGACACCAACGGCCCGCTGCGGGCGGCGCCGGTGGCCGCCGCGGGCACGGTCTTCGCCGGTTCGGACAACGACCGCCTCTACGCGGTCGCGACGGCCGACGGGAGGGTGCGCTGGAGCCATCCGGTGGGCCGCCAGACCCAGGTCCGCGCGCAGGTGTGGCGCGACCGGGTTCTGGCGTGCGTCGACCTGACCCGGCTCTGCGCGTTCAAGCTATGAGTGCCCGAGGGCAGGGGCGGCTGAGTCGGCGCCGTGCGATCGCGGGGCTGGCCGGGGCGGCGGTGGCCGGGGGCGCGGCCGCCTGGCCCTGGGGCGGTGGACGGGACGAGCGCCCGCGCGTCCCGGCCGCGAAGGGACCGCTGCTGTGGACGGCCGATGTCAGCTTCGCCCAGGACGAGTTCTTCGGCCCGGCCGCGGCGGGCCACCTGGTGCTGGTCGAGCAGCCGTTCGCCGCGCGGGAACCGGAGCAGCGGACCATCCTGTCGTGCCTGGACACCGCAACGGGCCGCCGGTCGTGGTCCGTCCCCCTCGAAGGGTCGGCGGGGAGGCTGCGGAGGGTGCTCGTCTCCGGCTCGGTCGTGCTGGCGCGGACGTACGCGGCCCTGCACGCGTTCGACCTTCGTACGGGACGCCCGCTGTGGCGCAGGGAGCGGAACACGAGCGGTTCGCGGTCGGTGATGGTGACGGTCGGCGGAGGGCTCGTCCACGACAGCGCCGGCGAGCAGAACGCGGAGTCGAGCGTCGCGTCGCGGCACGCTCTCCAGGCCTTCGAGGCGGGCAGCGGGCGCCTGCGCTGGACGACGGCCGTGCAGCCGCGGGTGGTGACGGCCGACGCCCCGATCTACGCGGCGGGGCTGCTGCTCGGTTCCGCCGTCACGATGAGCGGCCCGTCCCGGGTTTCGGAGTCGTTCGCCTACGCCGTGGACGCGGCCACCGGGCGGCAACGCTGGTCGCGGCCCCTGGGAGTGCGCGACACGGTGGGCGGCTGCGGGGTCGCCCATGCCGCGGGCACCTTCTACGTCTTCTCCCGGGGGAGTGGTGACCTGCACGCCGTGGACGTGTCCACAGGGGCGATCCGATGGCACGCCAGAGCAGAACGCCCCTCCGGCAGGGGCCGCCTGTCGATCGGTGAGAGGGCGCTCGGCGCAGGCGCCCCCGTGGTGGCCGGGCCGACCGTGTACGTGTGCGACGAGTACGGCGTCCTGCATGCCTTCGACGTGCGCGACGGCCGGAGACGCTGGACCTTCACCCCCGACGCCAGACCTCCCGCGGTGCACCTGCTCCCCGGGCCGGGCAGAGGAGGAGACCTGGTCTACTTCCGGGCCCGGAACGGCGGCAGGCGCAGTGACAGCACCCTCTACGCCCTGAGCGCGAGCGAAAGGCGGACGCTGTGGAAGCGGCCCGCCGACGACTCCCACAGCGGCCCGGTTCTCGCCGGGGACATGCTGTACGTGTCGGACCCGCAGGCCGTCACCGCGTACGACCCGCTCGAAGGGGCCGTCCGCCACCGCGTGGACCTCAGCGCCCTGAGACTGGGCGGCACGAGCACCGAACTGGTCGCCGACGGTGCGCGGGTCCACGCCCTCGCCCGCATCCAGGTCCTCGCCCTTCGTTTGGAGAGCTGACGGTGGAGGCACTGCGACCCGGCGATCCCCAGCGCATCGGCGGATACGAATGCGTCGGCCGCCTCGGGGCCGGCGGCATGGGGGAGGTGTTCCTCGCCCGGGCGGGCGACGGGGCGCTGGTGGCGCTCAAGCTCATCCACGCCGACCTCGCCGGGGACGCGTCCTTCCGCGCCCGCTTCGCCCGGGAGGTCGCGGCGGTGCGCCGGGTGAGCGGCCCGTACACCGCCCCTCTGCTGGACGCCGGTGACGTCCCGCGGCCCTGGCTGGCCACCGCCTACCTCCCCGGGCTGCCCCTCGACCAGGCCGTCAGCAGGCACGGCCCGCTCGACGTGGAGGCGACGCGGCGGCTCGGGGCCGCGCTGGCCGAGGCGCTGGGGGCGATCCACCGGGCCGGGGTGGTGCATCGCGATCTGAAGCCCGCGAACATCCTGCTGACCCCCGGCGGGCCACGGGTCGTGGACTTCGGCATCGCGGGCGGCCCCGAGATCGGCACCGTCGAGGGGACCGCCGGACGGGCCGTCGGGTCGCCCGCGTACATGGCGCCCGAGCAGATCACCGGCGGGCCCGTCACCCCCGCCGCGGACGTCTTCGCGCTCGGCGGCGTCCTGATGTTCTGCCGCACCGGGTCGCCGCCGTTCGGTGCGGCCCCGCTGCCGGAGCTGCTCGGCCGGATCGCGCAGGGGCGCCCCGTCCTGGACGGCGTCGGCGACGCGGGCCTGCTAGGCGTGGTGGCCGCGTGCCTGGCCCAGGACCCCGCCCGGCGGCCCGGCACGGAGCAACTGGTCGCCGCGCTGTCCCCGAGCGCCATGGGCACGGACTGGCTGTCGCCGCCCGTGACCCACGACATCGCCGAGCAGGCCACGCCGGTTCCGCCTCCGGCCCGGGGCCGCCCGCGTCCGGGCCGTCGCGCCGTCCTGCGGGCCTCCGGCGTGGCCGCGGCGGCGCTCGCGGGCATGGGGACGGTCCGCGTGTTCGCGGACGGGGACTCTCCGCAGGCGGACGTCCTGTGGACCGCCCGCGCGACGCTGGTGTCCGGCTACGAGTTCGGGCCCCTGACGAACGGCGGCCTGTTCCTCCTTGACCGGACCGTCGTCACCCGTTCGGGCGGCGCGCGCCTGGACCTGTGCTGCCTGGACACCGCGACGGGGCGCCACCGGTGGCGCCGCCCCCTCACCGCCTTCGCGCGCTATCGGGGGGAGGTGACGGCCGGCCCCGGGGGCGTCTGGGTGCGCAGCACCGACGAACTGCACGAGCTGGCCGCCGACACCGGAACCGTGCGCTGGTCCCAGCGGCGCCGGTTTCCGGGTCTGATACCTGCGGCGGCCCACGGTAACGGCCTCCTGTACGACGTCGGCGCCGTCGCCGGTTCCGATGACGCCGGGACCCTGCACGCGCTTGAGCCCCGTACCGGACGGCAGGTCTGGAAACGCGACATCGAAGGCAGACCGGTGGGCCCCCTCGTCGTCGCGAGGGGCGTCCTCTACGTCGTCAGCGCCTCTGCACGAGAACAGCGGGAACGCGTGCACGCACTGGACGCCGCCACCGGCGCCGTGCGCTGGGTGACGGCAGGCCTCGCCGATGGCGACGTGGTCCGGAAGCCGCCGTACACGCCCTCCTACACCGACGCGACGCTGTCCGTGGCGGACGACACCGTGTACGTCTCCGTCGAAGGCCGCCACGTGCACGCCCTCGATGCCCGTACCGGCGTGACCCGCTGGAGCGTCCGTCCACAGGTGGACACCAACGTGCTGGGATATGCCGACGCGAGCGCGGCCTTTCCCGTCGCCGCCGGAGGCATGCTGTTCCTTGGCACGGGTGACGGGGTGCTGCGCGCCTTCGACCGCCGTGACGGACGCCAGCGGTGGGCCGTCGACACGGGAGCTCCGCCCGGCCCCGTGGGCGACTTCCGCCGCCGTTTCACCCCGCTCGTCGCCGACGGGACGGTCTTCGTCCGCGGTGGAGACGGCGTCCGGGCCTTGCGGGCCGACAATGGTCGCGTGCGCTGGGAGCGCAGGACCGATCCGTCCGCAGGCGATCCCGTCCTCGCAGGGGGGCGGCTGCACGTCCCCGGCAAGTGGGAGGTCACCTCACACGACGCCCTCAGCGGCCGCATGGTCCAGCGACTCGACCTGCGCGACCACGGACGTTCCCCCACCGCCCTGCTCGCGGGCAAGGACGCCCTGTACGTCCTCGCCGGCGTGGACGCCGTCCTCGCCGTCGGCCTGCCGGGATGAACCGGTTCCCCTCCCGACTGTGCGGCGAACGGTTGCTGAGATGATGCCTCGATGCGCGCTCGGGCGCTCGTTGCAGATCTCCGGACGGGGTCCTCGGATGGGTGAGTTGAGCCGGCGGACGGGAGAGGCCCGCGAGAGGGTGCTGGCCGTGGCCCTGAAGCTGTTCGCCCGGCACGGTGTCGCCGGCACCTCGCTGCAGATGATCGCGGACGAGCTCGGGGTGACCAAGGCCGCGGTCTACCACCAGTTCCAGAGCAAGGAGGACATCGTCTGGGCGGTGGTCGCGCCCGCGCTGGACGAGCTCACCAGGGTGGCCGAGGCGGCGGAGGCGCGGCGGCGGCGGTCCGACCAGCTCGGCACCGTCCTGTCCGGCGTGGTCGACCTGGTCGTGCGCCACCGCCGCCTCACCGCCGTCATCCGGACCGACCCGACCGTCAGCAACCTGATCCGGGAGCGTCCGG
Organism: Spirillospora sp. CA-255316; assembly: GCA_050942275.1. GTDB lineage: Bacteria > Actinomycetota > Actinomycetes > Streptosporangiales > Streptosporangiaceae > Spirillospora. The sequence continues at coordinate 536,163 of CP192047.1, forward strand.
CGCTGAGGGCGCTGGAGGAGCGCGTCGACCGCATCATCGCCGGACCCGACCCGGACACCGAGACGCTGGTCAGCGCCGCCATGGTCAGCTCCGCCCTGCTGGCCGTCGGCATGGACCCGCGGCTGGACGCCCTCGACGACGACACCCTGCGCCGCCACCTGCTCGGCATGGCCCGCCGCCTGCTGCGCCTGCGGCCGCCCCGGTCGCCTCGGCCGCCCGGCCGCGAGGCCCACCCCTCCTAGAAGACCGATCCGACGTCGCTGCGGACGATGGTGGCCATGCTGTGCTCGGCGAGCGCGGCGATGGTCATGGACGGGTTGCAGGCCCCGGTGGAGCCGGGGATGCGCGCGCCGTCCAGAACGTACAGGCCGCGGTGGCCCAGCACCCGGCCGAAGCGGTCGACCGCGCCGCCCATGGGCACGCCGCCCAGGGAGTGCCAGGTGGACGGCTCCAGCGCGTTGGTGTCGACCAGGATTCCGCCGCCCGTCTGGGTGAACCGGTCGAAGCGCTTGCGCATGAGCGCCTGGAGTTCGGCGTCGCCGCTGGAGGGCCAGGTCAGCCGGGCGTCGTCCTTGCCGGCGTCGTACCTCCACGTGCCGGCGGGCTTGTTGATGCCGAACCCGACGACGATCATCGCCCGGGCGAAGTCGGGCAGCTCGACGGGCAGCCCCGCGTGGATGATCGTGTACGGGATGGGGTCGTCGGTGGCGCGCCCGCCGACGCAGGCCGGGCCGCCCTGCGGGCGTCCGGGGTCGTCGTTCATCAGGGCCCAGGCGTAGATCCGGTCGCCGTTGTTGCCCCACTGCGTGCCGACGGCGTCGGGCAGGTCGGGCACCAGGCCCTTGGCCTGCGCCTTGACCATCAGCCTGGTCGTGCCGGGCGAGCCCGCGTTGAGGAACACCGCGTCGGCGGTGATCCGCTTGCGCTCCTGCAGTTCGCCGTCGGTGTTGATCCGGTCGACGTGGACGACCCAGCGCTGCTGCGCGTCCATCGCGATGTCGCGGACGACGTGGAGGGTCTCCACCCTGATGTTCCCGGTGGCCTCGGCGGCGGCGAGGTAGGTGACGTCGATGGAGTGCTTGCCGCCGTTGTTGACGCCGAAGCTGATGTCGTTGGTGGTGTAGGTGGGCTCGTACCTGCCCTCGAGTTCGCCGCGGACGAAGCTCCAGTCGATGGGCAGCGGCACCCGGAACGGCTCCAGGCCGGCCTTGGGAGCGGCCTCCAGGAACATCCGGGACGAGCGGTAGGGGGCGGAGGCCAGCACGTCGTCCGGCACCGTGGAGATCTTCAGCATCCTGGCCACGGTGGGGTAGGCCCAGCTGTTCAGGGCGTCGTAGTCGTGCGCGGCCATCGGCATGGAGAGGGCGAAGTGCTCCTCGGACGGCTGCAGCGTCATGCCGTGGTACATCAGCGACCCGCCGCCGACCGCGGCGCCGCAGTTGAGCGTCATGCCGTTCTCTTGGAGGGTCTCGATCAGCCCGGTGTAGGGCTTCCAGAACTTGATGATGCCGGGGAGCATGCTGCGGTTGGTCAGCCAGGAGGAGCGGCGGTCGATGTCGGCCATGCGCGGGAAGGTCGTGGCGTTGGGGCCGGTCGGCCAGCGCAGGCCGCGTTCCAGGACGAGGGTGCGCACGCCGGCCTGGGCCAGCCGCAGGGCGGTGACGCCGCCGCCGAAGCCGGTGCCGATGATGACGGCCCGCTCGCGCTGCTCGGTGGTCGGCACCCTGCGGGCGGGGGCGGTCCGGGCGCGGGCGGTGCCGGGGGCGGCCGCGAGGCCGAGCGCGCCGAGCGCGGCGGCGCCGAGGACCCGGCGGCGGCCGATGCCGGGGGTGGCTTGCGTGGGTTGTGGAGTTCGCGGGGTCTCGGGGGTGTCGTCGGTCACGGAGGCTCAGTCCTCGTCTGCGGCGCCCGGAGGGGGCGGGAACGGGCGATCGGGCATGTAACCGACCGGCTAGTTGGTAAGTAGCCGCTCGGCTAGGACCAAGTCCATCCCATGCGCGTCCGCCGAGGCTTGTTACCGGCGGCTAAAACGCGACCCCGAGATCCACTCTCACGTCAATACCGTCGCGGGCCGTGCCGGGAGAAGGTGTGGTCATCCGCCTCCCTGCCCCCCTGGAGTGCCCCATGTCCCTGTTCCCGTGGTCGCCTCGACGAGGAGCGGCCGCGGCCGTCGCCGTGTCGCTCGGCGCGGCGCTGGCGCTCACGGCGCTCGCGGCCCCCGCCCGCGCGGACGACCCGCCCGCCGGATCGGTGCCGCCCGACGAGGACCCGTTCTACGACACGCCGGTGAACATCGCCTCGTACAAGCCGGGCCAGATCGTGGGCAGCAGGAAGATCACCCCGAAGGTCGGCGACTACGCCACCACGACCGACGCCTGGCAGATCTCCTACCGCAGCAACGACTCGCACATGGCGCCGAACCTGATCGTCACGAGCCTGCTCGTGCCGAAGAAGGCGTGGACGGGCACCGGCCCGCGGCCGATCGTGTCGGTGCAGGCGGCCGAGGACGCCACCGGCACCCAGTGCGCCCCCTCCTACGGGCTGTCGTCGGGCAGCGTCATCGCCGGCTGGCCGGCGGCGTGGTCGGCGCACCTGCTCAACCAGGGCTGGGCGGTGGCGATGCCCGACCATGAGGGGCCCAAGTCGGTGTTCATGGCCGGTCCGCAGGCGGCGCACGCCGTCTTGGACGGCATCCGCGCGGTGAAGAACTTCACCGGCGCGCCGGGCATCGGCCAGGGCAACCCCTGGACGCTCAACGGCTACTCCGGCGGCGCCCAGGCCACCGGCTGGGCCGCGCAGACGCAGCCGTCCTACGCTCCCGAGATCACACTGAAGGGCGTCGCGATGGGGGGCACTCCGGCCGACCCTGAGGCGGTGGCCCGGTTCCTGGACGGCGGCGTCTTCTCCGGCTTCGAGGCCGCCGCGGCCAGCAGCCTCGCCATCGAGTTCCCCGAGATGGACATCGACGCGCTCATGAACGTGGAGGGCCGCAGGGCGCTCGTCGCCGCCCGCGGCAAGTGCCTGACCGAGTTGCTGACCCAGTTCGCGTTCAAGAAGCTCTCCGAGTACAGCGTCGTGCCTGACCCGCTGGCGGTGCCGCGGGTGCGGGCCGTGCTGCGGCGCAACACGATGGGCGCCGCCGCCCCGGCGGTGCCGGTCTTCAACTACCACGCCGACACCGACGAGATCGTCCCCGTCGGGCAGGCGAACAAGCTCGTCAAGGACTGGTGCGCGAAGGGCGCCACGATCCAGACCGTCCGGAGCAAGCTCGGCGAGCACGCCCTGGAGATGGTCCTCCGCAACGGCGAGACGGTGAAGTTCCTGGCCGACCGCTACGCCGGCAAGCCCGCCGCCAGTACCTGCCAGGCCACGGCAGGCGCCTGACGCCCGCCCTGAGCCCCCGAGCCCTGTCGACGCGGCCACCACAGCCCCTTGGTGGCCGCGTCGACGGCTGTCCGGACACGGGATCGGCCGTGCCCGCGCTCCCGCTCCGCCCGGCCGCACGCGCCCATGTAGAGCTTGATTCTAAAGTCGGTAGAACATTGCTGCCGTTGACACGTATCGCCAGTTCTGTTTTGGTAGAGGAACGTTCTACTTAGGGACGTATTGGCAGGTGGTCACCCCGTCCGAGCGCCGGGGGTCCCACCCCGGTGCGCGATGGCTGGAGTGAGCGACGTGACCGTGCAGGACGCGAAGATAAGCCAGGCGGGGCAGATCGCGCGGATCGCGGGCGAGCGGCCGGACGAGGAAGCGTACCTGCAGGTGCGCATGGACGGCAGCGAGGAGGCCGTCACCTACCGGTGGCTGGACGACCGGTCGACCAGGCTGGCCGGCGCGCTCGCCGAGCGCGGCCTCGTCCAGGGCGACCGGGTGGGCCTGGGCCTGCGGAACTCGCCGCAGTTCGCGATCAGCGCCCTGGCGACGTGGAAGCTGGGCGCGGTGCCGGTGCCGGTCCGCTGGGACGTCCCGGACTGGGAGCTGGAGCGCCTCCGCGAGGTGATCGACTGCCGCGTCTACCTCGGCCCGGACGACCGGGAGTGGATCGACGCCACCGCCGACCGGGAGGCGCCGGAACTGCCCGACGTGGTGTCCCCGCACCTCCAGGGCATCTGCAGCAGCGGCTCCACCGGCACCCCGAAGATCATCCTGAGCTCGGCGCCCGGGTACTTCCACCCGCTCTACAGCACGCCGATGGCCGAGGAGTGGATGCCGGTCGCGCGCCCCCAGACGGTCCTCGTGCTCGCGCCGATGTACCACGTGAACGCGTTCGTGACCTTGCAGAACCTGCTCGCGGGCGACCGGCTGGTGGTGATGGAGAAGTTCGACGCCAAGCTGGCGCTCGAACTGATCGAACGGCACCGCGTCACCACGTTCACCGCGACGCCCACGATGCTGCAGCGGATGGCGGACGCCCCCGGCGCCGACGACCGCGACCTGTCCAGCCTGGTGTTCATCCAGCAGGGCGCGGCGCCGATGCCGCCCTCGCTGGTGCACCGGTGGGCGAAGCTGATCGGCCCGGAGCGCATCGTCATGGCCTACGGGATGACCGAGGCGATCGGCATCACCGCGCTGCGCGGCGACGAGTGGATGGAGCACCAGGGCAGTGTAGGGCGCGGCCTGCGCGGCACCGAGGTGAAGATCCTCGACTCGGACGGGCGGGAGGTGCCCACGGGCGAGATCGGCGACATCTTCATGCGCTCCCCGTCGTACGGCGGCTCGACCTACCTCGGCCGGGCGCCGCAGCTGGCGGAGACGCCGGACGGGTTCCGCAGCGTGGGGGACATGGGCTACGTCGACGCCGACGGCTACCTCTACCTCGTCGACCGCCGGGTCGACATGATCATCACGGGTGGCGCGAACGTGTTCCCGGCGGAGGTCGAGGCGGCGCTGATCGACCATCCGAAGATCGCCGACGTGGTGGTGATCGGGCTGCGCGACCCCGAGTGGGGGCGGCGGGTGCACGCGGTCATCGAGCCGGCGGACCCGGCGGAGCCGCCGACGTTCGAGGAGGTCCGCGCGTACGCCAAGGCGCGGCTGGCGGCGTACAAGGTCCCCAAGACGATCGAGCTGGTGGACGCCATCCCGCGCAGCGCGGCCACGAAGGTCAACCGCGGCCGGCTGATCGAGAGCCGCGGCGGCTGAGGGGCCCCCGGTGCACGGGCCCGCGATGGACGGGCACGGCGGCGGCCCGGCGGGCGGCATCTCGGTCGGGTTCGTCGCGGGCGGTGACCTCAGGCGCGCCGCCGCGATGGAGGAACTGCCGATCGACTCCCTGTGGACGGGCGGTCACGTCGCCTCGCGCAACCCCTCGTCCGAGGCGATGATGAGCCTCGCCCGCCTCTCGGCGGTCACCGAACGGGTGCGCCTGGGGACCTCCGTCCTGCTCCTGCCGCTCTACCCGCCCGCGATCGTCGCCAAGCAGGTGGCCGATCTCGACCGGGCGTCCGGGGGCCGGCTGATCCTGGGCGTCGGCGTCGGCGGCGAGTACCCGCAGGAGTTCCGCGCCTGCCACGTCCCGGTCGGCGAGCGGGGACGGCGCACCGACGAGGCGATCCCGCTGCTGCGCCGGCTGTGGACGGCCGAGGAGATCACGCACGACGGCGTCCACTACCCCATGCGGGAGGTCAAGGTGCATCCCGCGCCGGCGCAGCCCGGCGGCCCGCCGATCATCGTCGCGGGCCGCAAGGAGCCGGCGATGCGCCGGGCCGCGCTGCTCGGCGACGGCTGGATCCCGTACCTGTACTCGCCGCGGCGCTACGCCGACTCGGTGCGGACGATCCGCCGGATCGCCGGCGAGGCGGGCCGCGACCTCGGCGGCTTCGGGTGGTACGCCTTCGTCTTCGTCAACGTCGACCCCGACGGCCGGCGGGCCCGGGAGGAGGCGGCGCGCACGATGGGCGGCAACTACGACCAGGACTTCGGGCCGATGGTCGACCGCGTCGCCGCCGCGGGCACGCCCGCGGAGGTCACCCGCCGGCTGCGGGAGTTCGTCGACGCCGGCGCCCGGCATTTCGTCTTCATGCCCGCGCCCGGAACCGGCGACGCCGACGCCATCGTGCACCGCCTTCTCGACGAGGTCGTCCCGGCGGTACGGGAACACGTCCCGACCGGCCACCGTGCGTGAGAATCACATGCTCTGAACTGGGGAACGATCTTCTCATCGCTTATGGACATATCAGCTTCTCCTTATTAGGCTACGACGCATATCACCTCTCCGGTGCCGGGCGAATTTGCTGGGGGTCTGAATTGGTCCGCACCGCGGAGGGGACCGAACCGGACCGAACCGGACCGAACCCGATCTGACCGATTCCTAACGAACCTCGGGGCCTACGACGGAGCGGGTCGGCGCCGACTCCGCATCCACACGGTCCCTCCGACCGCGCATCGTCTCGTGACCGACGCGGGCCGGTGAGGGCGCGGCGTGCCGCCGAGGAGGCACGCGCGCCGAGAGCGTCCTTCACCGCGCCACGACGGTCGCACCCGGCCGACCACCCCCCACCCCACCCCAGCGCCCGGAGACGTCGATGACCATCTCGCCGGACAGACCCATCACGCCCACAGAAAGCTCCCACGCGCGCATCCTGATCGTCCTCATCGCGATCGAGGTCTTCGCGGTCTTCGAGACCGCGATGGCGATCGCCGCCATCCCGACCTTCATGCGGGTCTTCGAAGCCGACTCCGCCGCCGTCGGCTGGACCACCACCGCCTACCTGCTCGTGGGAGCGGCGCTGGCCGCCACCGCCGGACGCCTCGGCGACATCTTCGGACGCAAGAACGTCCTGGTGTTCGTCCTGGTGGCCGCCGCCTGCGGCTCACTCATCAGCGTGCTGGCCGTCGACCTGTGGATGGTGGTGCTCGGCCGCGGCGTGCAGGGACTGGCCGCCGGCGCCCTGCCGCTGTCGTTCGCCCTGATCCGCGAGCTGCTGCCGGAACGGCGGGTGCCGCTCGCCATGGCCCTGCTCGGCGGTATCGTCCCGATCTGCGCCGGCGGCGGGGCCCTGCTCGCCGGGGTGCTGATCGACCAGAGCGGCTGGCGCCTGATGTTCATCGTCGCCACGGCGATGGGGACCGCCGCGGCGCTGACCGGGCTGATCGGGCTGCCGCGCACGCCCGGCCTCAGGCCCCGCCCCTCGGTCGACATGGTCGGCGCCCTCCTGCTCGTCCCGGCCACCGGCGGCGTGCTGTTCGGCGTCACCCAGGGCGAGAAGTGGGGCTGGACGGACGCGCGGGTGCTCCTGTCGATCGGGCTCGGGCTGGTCGCGCTGGCCCTGTGGGTGTGGTGGGAGCGCCGCGTCCGCGAGCCGGTCGTGGACGTCCGCCAGTTCACCGACCGCAAGGTCGCGCTGACCACCCTGGCGACGGTCCTGGTCGGCCTCGGGCCGATGGGCGCGGCCTCGATCATGATCCCGGTGATCCTGCAGCTGCCCGAGCGCGCGCCGGTCGGGCACGGGCTGTCGGCCACGACCGCCGGCGTGGTGATGCTGTTCATCGCCGTGATCGGCTACGGCGGGTCGGCGCTCAGCGGCCGGATCGCCCAGCTGATGGGCGCCCGCTGGTCGCTGCTGACCGCCTGCGTCCTCTACATCGTCGGCGGCACCATGTGGATCTTCCTGGTGCAGAACCTGCCGGGCACCGTGGTCTGCCTGGTCCTCCTGAACGTGGGCTCCGCCTTCGCCTTCAGCGCGCTGCCGATCCTGATCGTCGAGGTGGTGCCGTCCGCGCAGACCGGCGCGGCGACCGGGATGAACCGGGTCACGCTGAACGTCTCGATCGCCTGCGGCCTGTCGCTCACCTCGGTGATCATGGCCACCTCCACCGTGCCCGGCACGCACCTGCCGACCGAGGCGGCGATCACCTCCGCGTGCCTGCTCATCATCGGCGCCGCCGCGGTGAGCCTGGTCCTCGCCGCGCTCATCGGCAGCGCCCGCCGGGCGCCCGTGCAGGAGGCGCCGCCCACCCCCGGCCCCGGCCTCGGCCCGAAGCAGGCGGCCGCCTAAGGAGAAACGACCCCATGAATTGACCCCCAGCCATCCGGACAATGGCCGGCCCCCCGGGCGTGAAACGCGGACAGCCATTCGAGCAATGGCCCCGCGGCCGCCCGGGGGGACGGCCGCCGGGATGTCCGGAACCCGTGCCGAACCGTCCGGAGAGCCGACGGCACGGGGCCCGCAGAGAATGCAAACAGCAATCAGAGGGAGAAAATGCCGAACCAAGGTTCCCTTCCAGTCCCCAGCACGATGACGGACCTGATGTCGCCGGAATGGCTCAATTCGGCGCTCGCTCCGCGTTTTCCGGGCATCCGGATCACGAACGTCACCCCCGGGCCGGTGGTGAGCCGGGTGTCGACCAACGCCCGCTTCAGCATCGAGTGCGAGGGCGGCCTCCCCAGCGGGCTGTCATCGGACCTGTGCGGGAAGGGGTACTTCTCCGACATCGGCACCTGGGACGCCCGCCGCGCGGGGGTGCCGGAGGTGTCCTTCTACCGCAACCTGGCGGCGACCAGTGGCGTACGGACCCTGCGCAGCGTGTACGCCGACATCGACCCGGAGACCCAGCACGGCGTGGTCATCACCGAGGACGTCGTCGCCCAGGGCGGCCGGTTCCTCGACGCCACCAGCGACTACGCGCCCGACCAGACCGCCCAGAGCCTCGAGCAGCTCGCCAGGCTGCACGCCGCCACGTGGGGCGACCCCGCCCTGCTCGACGCGGAGTGGCTGAAGCCGCGGCTGGAGGGCCACCTCGTCCACCGCGGCCTCAAGGAGATCCGCGGCAACTTCGAGAGCGAGATCGGCGCGGGCGTGCCCGACGAGGTCCGCGACCCCGAACTGCTCTACGCCGCCTACACGGCCCTCGCCCGGGAGGCGCGGGACGAGACGCCCTGGTCGGTGATCCACGGCGACGCCCACGTCGGGAACCTCTACCTCGACGGCGACGGGCGCCCGTCGTTCGTGGACTGGCAGCTGGTGCAGCGCGGCCCCTGGTACCTGGACGTCGGCTACCACATCGCGTCCACGCTCACCATCGAGGACCGGCGGCGGACCGAGAAGGACCTCCTGCGCCACTACCTCGACAGGCTCGGTGCGGCCGGGATCGAGGCCCCCTCATGGGACGACGCGTGGCGGGGCTTCCGCCGCGGGATCATCCACGGCTTCTACCTGTGGAGCATCACCCTGAAGGTCGCCCCCGAGATCACGAGCACGCTCCAGCGCCGTCTCGGGACCGCCGTGGCCGACCACGAGTCGTTCAAGGCGGTGTCTCTCTGAGGGGCGCCTCGTCCGGGTCGCCGCGGAGGGCCGCCAGGCAGAACACCCACAGGTGATCGGCGATGTCCTCGAAGCGCTCCTGGGGGGTGGCGAACGCGTAGTGGTGGTAGACCGACATGACCAGGTTCATCACGAACCACGCGTCGCTGGCAGGATCCCTGGGCCTGAGCAGGCCCAGGGAGGCCGCCTCCCGGAGTTCCCGCTCGATCAGGTCGGCGATGGGCTGGCTGACCTGGGCCATCTCGTCGGGGAAGAGCTGGTGGAGGCGCCAGTGCTCGGCGGTGACGAACCGCGGCCCGAAGCCGCCGCCCCGCACGCCCTGGGGACCCCGGGCGTCCTGGGCGTCCGCCGCGTCGCCGTCCTGGTCGTACGCGGCACTGCCGCCCGGCTCGCCCAGCGACTCCAGCGTGCTGGTGATGAAGAACCGCAGGCGCGCCACGGGGTCGGGCAGGCGGCTGATGGCGGCGTCGATGCGGACGGCGGCCGTGGTGAGCTCCTCCTCGAAGACGGCGAGGAGGAGCTGGTCCTTGCCGGCGAAGTGCCGGTAGAACGTCTGGAGCGCGATCCCGGCCTCCTTCGCCAGCTCCTGGGTGGTGAAGGAGGACCCCTTGGTGTGGATAAGCCGCCGGGCCGCGTCCACGATCCCCTTCACCTGCCGGACGCTGCGGGTGCGCGAGCGCTGGACGGAAGGGGACCGGTCCGCGGCCCGGTCGGCCCAGGATGCCGGCGAGTCCCGCGTGGTGCCGGGACCCGCCGCCGTGCCGCCGCCGGCCGGCCGATCGCGGCCGGCGGCGGGCATCGCATCCTTCGTCGTCACGTGGTGGTGCCTTCTTATCTCGGGGACAGCACGACGACCGGGATGACCCGCTCGGTGCGCGTCTGGTAAGTATCGTAGTTGGGCCAGTAGCTCGTCGCGATTTTCCACAGCCGGGACCGCTCCGGCTCGGGGGCGGTCCGCGCCACGACGGGGATGCGCTCGGCCTTGACCTGGATCTCGGCGTTCGGTTCGGCCTGGAGGTTGTGGTACCACGCCGGGTGCTTGGGCATCCCGCCGGTCGAGGCCACGACCAGGTAGTCGTCACCGTCGCGCCCGAAGATCAGGGCGGACGTGCGCTCCAGGCCCGTCTTGCGTCCCTTGGTGGTCAGCAGCAGGATGTTCGCGCCGTTCCACTCGTAGCCGACCTCGCCGTTGGTCTCCCTGTAGCGCTTCACGTGTTCGGCGCCGACGAGGTTGAGGTCGGGCTTCTGGTAGCCGGACTCGGTCACGTGCGTGCTCCTCTGGGGTGGGTGGGCGTGCGGGGAAGGCGCCGTGTCATCGGAAGTCGCGCGGTCATCCGAAGACGACGGGGATCTCGGTGGCGCCGCGCTCGTACATGCCGATGAACCGGGGCGGCTCGCGGTCGGGGTCCAGGCGCAGGTTTGGCAGCCGGTCCAGGAGCGCGCCGATGCCGACGCGCATCTCGGCGCGGGCGACGTGCATGCCCAGGCAGACGTGGACGCCGCCGCCGAAGGCGAAGGAGGCCTTCATCTTGCGGGTGATGTCGTACTCGTCGGGGTTGTCCCAGCGGGCCGGGTCGCGGTTGGCCGCGCCCAGGCAGATGTGCAGCACCGAGCCCTCGGGCATGTGGACGCCGTGGAAGTCCACGTCCCGGGTGACGTACCGGGAGAACATGGGGTCGGTGGGCACCCAGCGCAGCGCTTCCTCGATCGCCGGGCGCAGCAGCGCCCGGTCCTCCTTGACCGCCTTGAGCACCTCGGGGCGCTGGAGCAGCGCGGTGAGGGTGATGCCCATCTGCTTCCAGGTGGTGCCCGACCCGGCCGTGAGCAGCAGCACGGCGAAGGAGTAGATCTCGTCGTCGGTGAGGCGCTGCAGGACGCCGTTCTCGTCCTTCATCTCGGCCTCGACGAGGATGCTGATCAGGTCGTCCTGCGGGGACTCCCGCCGGGCGGCCACGATCGGCTTGATCATCTCGACCAGGTCGTTGGGCCGGCTCTGCGCGGCGCGGATGTCGAGGGCCTGCTCGACGGGGACGCCGAAGCTGCCGGTGATGGTCAGGACCGGGATGGCGGCGCAGAAGTCGACGTTGAGCTCGGCGCGGCCCTCCTCGACGAAGCCGTCGATGAGGTGGTGGACGGTCTCCTCGATCCAGTTGCGGATCCACCACTGGGCCTTGGCCGGCACGAACGAGGGCTGGACCAGGGCGCGGTACCGGCGGTGCTGGTCGCCGCCCATGGTCAGCAAGCTGTTCATGGCGTCGTAGTTGCCGTTGTTGGGGTCGGCCGGCTCCAGCGACGCCGAGAACAGCTCGGCGTCGCGGTAGGCCGCGTCGCACGCCTCCCAGGTGAAGGCCGAGAAGTGCGGCCGGTCGGGGTGCGGCAGTCCCTGGAAGAACGCCGGCCCGTCGTACCCGGTCAGCTCGTGCACGATCCCCGGGTGGACCGGGGCCTCCTCGCGCAGCCGCTTCCAGATCGGGTAGGGGTCCTCCTGGTATCCGCCGCCCATGTGCGCGTTGTAGGAGCTGCGCAGGTCGAACAGTTCGCGTACGCGGTCACGGTCGAGTTGTGCCGTCGTGCTGTTCTCGGTCATGTCGCTCTCTCGTTCACTTCGCCACGTAGCCGCCGTCGACCGGCAGCAGCACGCCGGTGATGTTGGCCGCGCGGTCGGAGGCCAGGTAGACGGCGGCCTCGGCGCAGTCGCCGGCGGTGATCGGACGGCCGAGCGGGTGGTTCTCCGAGGTCTGCCGGGTCACCGCCTCCTGGGCGGCGCCGCTGGTGTCCAGCCCTCCGGCGGCCATGAAGCCGGTGAAGGGCATGCCGGCCGGGCAGATGGCGTTGGCCCGGATGCCGAACGGCGCGCCCTCGATGGCGACGGCGCGGGTGAGCTGGTGCACCGCGCCCTTGGTGGCGCCGTACACCGACCCGCCCCAGGCGACCATCCCCGCGACCGAGCCGGTGTTGAGGATGACGCCGCCGGTGCCCTGCCGCTTGAACTGCACGACCGCGTGCTTGGAGCCGTAGAACACGCCGCCGAAGTTGACGCCGACCAGGCGCAGGAAGTCCTCGGCGGTGTGGTCCTCCAGCTTGGCGCCCAGGCGCGGCGTGGGGACGCCCACGTTGTTGTAGATGATGTCGAGCCGGTCGAAGCGTTCGACGGCGGCCGCCACCATCGAGACGACGTCGTCCTCGCGGGAGACGTCGCACTCGACGGCGACGGCGGTGCCTCCGGCCTCCTCGATCCGGCGGACCGTCTCCTTGACCGGTTCGAGCCGGATGTCGGCGCACACCACGCGTGCGCCCTCCTCGGCGAACCGGATCGCGGCGGCCTCGCCGACCCCCGACCCGGCGCCGGTGACGATCGCGTTCTTGCCTTCGAGCAGCATGCCGCTCACTCTCCTGCCTCGTCCGTGTCGGATGCCTTGGTGGCCAGCCGGATCGCGCCCGTGGGGCACGCGTCCACCACGGTCTGGAGCGCGTCGAGCGAATCGGCCGCCGGGTCGACGACGACGGCCTTGGCCTCGTCGTCGTGGGCGAAGGTCTCCGGCGCGTAGACGATGCACATGCCGCTGCCCAGGCAGAGTTCCCGGTCGACGGTGACGGTCGGGTCGGTCATGTCGGGTCCGTTCAGGCGGTGGCCAGCACGGGCGGCTCGGCCGGGGTGAACCGGTACAGACGCTCGGCGTTGCCGCGGAGGATCTTGTACTGGGTCTCCTCGGGCAGGTGGCCGATGCGGTTCTTGATGACGCCGATGCTGTCGGGCCAGGTGGTGTCGGAGTGCGGGTAGTCGGTCTCGCACATGATGTTGTCCTCGGGGATGTCACCGAGTTCGATGCTGGCGATCGCGTGGGCGTCGTCGATGATGCAGCCGAAGATGTGGTCGCGGAAGGTGCCCCGGATGTCGAGGGTGTCCAGGTCGACCCCGCTGCTGCCGGCGTGCTCCATGAACTTCACGCCCTTCTTGACCCAGTGGCGCTGCTTGTCCAGGACCTGCTCGGCGCGCTCCAAGAAGTAGGGGATCCAGCCGGCCTCGCCCTCCGACAGCGCGATCTTGAGGTTGGGGTAGCGCTGGAACAGCCCGCTGAACAGGAACGACAGCATCGTCCCGGAGGTGCGGGTGGCGCCCCAGGTGAGGTTGGCCATGAACGGCGCGTCCTTGCAGATCTGCGGCAGCTGCGAGGAGGAGCCGACGTGCATGGACACGACCATCTCCAGGTCGTTGGCCGCGGCCATGACCGGCTCCCAGTAGCCGTCCTTGTCGTGGATGGTCGGCAGGCCCAGCGGCTCGGGGTTCTCGGAGAAGGCGAAGGTGGTGGCGCCCTTGTTGGCGCAGCGCTCCATCTCCTTGACCGCCAGCTGCGGGTCCCACAGCGGGATGAGGATCAGCGGGATGTAGCGGCCCGGCGCGGACGCGCACCATTCCTCGATCATCCAGTCGTTGTAGGCCTTCAGGCAGACCAGGCCGAACTCGCGGTCGCTGGCCTCCATGAACAGCTGCCCGCAGAACCGGGTCACGGTCGGGAAGCACAGCGAGGCGAGGATGCCCGCGCGGTCCATGTCCTTGACGCGGGCCACCGGGTCGTAGCAGCCGGGAGCCATCTCGCTGTAGGGCAGCGGCTCGGGGCTGAACTCCTCCTTGGACTTGCCGACCACGGCGCTCAGGCCCGAGCTCGGGTACTTCTTGCCGTCGTAGATCCAGAAGTCCAGGCCGTTGTCGTCGTACCCCATGTGCGGGGCGCGGTCGCGGTCCTTGGCGGGGACGCGGTCGGTCCAGACGTTCGGGGGCTCCAGGACGTGGTCGTCGACCGAGATCAGCCAGTCGAGGTTGAGGTTGGAGGTCATGGTCCCTTCCTTCCGTGCTTCGGGCTCCTTGGGGCGGGGTCCCTGGGCGGGTCCCGTGGGTGGGCTCAGCGGAGCTCGCCGACCACCATGTGCTTCACTTCCTGGTAGGCGCGGATGCCGTCGGTTCCGCGCTCGCGGCCGAGGCCGCTCTGCTTGTAGCCGCCGCCGGGGGCGTAGGCGCTGAACAGTGCCGTGTTGACGTTGACGGCGCCGGTGCGCAGGCGGCGGGCGACGGCCGTGGCCTGCGCGGTGTCGGCGCCGTAGACCTGGCCGGACAGGCCGTACTCGCTGTCGTTGGCGATCCGCACGGCGTCGTCGAGATCGCGGTAGCCGATGATCGAGATGACCGGTCCGAAGATCTCCTCCTGGGCCGCGGGGTTGGAGTTGTCGGGCAGGTCCAGGACCGTCGGCTCGAAGTAGTAGCCGCGGTCCAGCCCCTCCGGGCGGCCGCCGCCGCGGGCCACCCTGCCGCCGTTCTCCACGGCCAGCGACACGAAGCGCTCGCAGCGCTCCCGCTGCGCGGCGCTGACGACCGGGCCCATCGTGGTCTTGGGGTCCGTGGGCGAGCCGACGACCAGGGCGGAGTACGCCTTGGAGACCGTCTCGACCACTTCGTCCTTGCTCTCCTCGGGCACCACCATGCGGGTCGCTGCCACGCACGCCTGGCCCGCGGTGGTGGCGACGACGGCGAGCGCGCCGGCCGCCACCTTCCCGATGGCGTCGGGCAGGTAGATCTGCGCCGACTTGCCGCCCAGCTCCAGCGCCACCCGCTTGATCGTCGGGGCGGCCTGGGCGAGGATCGCCCGGCCCACGACGGTGGAACCGGTGAACGACACCATGTCGACGGCCCGGTGCGTGGTGAGCAGCTCCGCACCGGCCGAGCCGCCCTCCACCACCACGCTCAGCACGCCCGGCGGCAGGCCCGCCGCGTCCGCCGCGGCCCCGAACACCAGCGACGACAGCGGCGTCAGCGGGCTGGGCCGCAGGATCACCGAGTTGCCCGCCATCAGCGCCGGGATCAGCTTCTGGATGGCCATGATGATCGCCCCGTTGTACGGGGTGATCGCCGACACGACCCCGACCGGCTCGTGCCGCCGGATGCTGAGCGCCACCCGGCCGCGCACCAGCTCGTCGACGGGGACGGGGTTGGACTCCTCGTGCGCCATCGACAGGTAGAGGTCGATCGTGGCCCGGGCCATCCCCAGCCCGGCCTGGTACTGCGCGCGCTCGGCGAAGGACGTGGGCTGCCCGGCCTCGGCGATCATCGTGGCGACCAGCTCGTCGCGCGAGGCCTGGAAGTGGTCGATGAAGGCGTGCAGGATCCGGGCCCGTTCGGCCGGCGCGAGGTCCGCCCACACCCCGCTGTCGAAGCTGCCGCGGGCCTCGACGATGGCCCGCTCCACCTCGGCCAGCGGCGTGGCGGGGAGTTCGGTCACGGTCGACTCGTCGGCCGGGTTCTCCACGGCGAAGGGCTCGTCGCCCTCCACCCATTTCCCGGCCACGTACGACCGCCGCTCCGAGATGATCCCATCCATGGGCTCGTTCCCTTTCTCGCCGCCAGGCGGCGTCACTGCCGATCGCGTGTGAGCGGTCCGGGTCACCCGGGCTCGTTGGTGTAGACGACCGCGCCCCCGTAGTGGGGCGAGGAATGGCAGGCCAGCCCGACGGTCAGGTTCTGGCGCTGGCGCTCGCCGGCCCGCCCCGACAGCTGGAGGTAGCACTCGAGCATCTGCGGGATGCCGTGCATGCGGCCGTTGCCGATCGCGCCGCCGCCCGACAGCGCGGGAAGCGCGGCGGGGTCGTCGCTGTCGATGCCGCCGTCGGTGATGAAACGGTGCGCCTCGCCGACCGGGCACAGGCCCAGGACCTCCAGCCAGAACCAGATGAACGGCGAGAAACCGTCATAGACCTGGGGGAGGTCGACGTCGGAGGGGCGCAGGCCGCTGTTCTCCCACAGGCGGCGGGCGGTCTCGGCGCCGCCGTCCATGATGTCGTCCAGCGGCCAGTGCAACTGCAGCCTGCGCCTGGTGGGCGGGCTGGAGGCGTATCCGGCGATGTGGACGGGCCTGTGCGGCAGGTCGCGGGCGCGTTCGGCCGAGGTCAGCACGAACGCGGCCACACCGTCGACCGGGATGTCGGCGTCGAACCGGCACACCGGGTCGTTGATCATCGGCGCCGACATGTACTCCTCGACCGTCAGCGGCCGCTCGTACCAGTACGACCACGGGATCCGCGAGCCGTTCTTGCGGGCCTCCACCACCGTGGCCGCCATCGCCTCCCGGCTCGCGCCGTAGCGCTGGAGGTACTCGTTGTAGGGCAGCCCGATCATCGCCAGCGGCCCGAAGAAGCCCGCGGGCGCGGTGTACTGCTGGGGGCCCTTGGCCTCGCTCATCGGGTTGCCGTGGTACTTGCCCGCCGGGTTGTGCAGCGCCCGGTGCAGCACGACGTAGTCGGCGGCACCGCTCGCGATCGCGTTCACCGCGATGGACACCGAACCGGTGATCTGCCCGATCCCCTGGAAACCGGCGACATAGCGGGCGTCGGCGCCCAGGTGCTCGGCCAGCCAGTTGGCCGACACGATGCTCACCCCGTCCTCGACCGCGTGGTCGCCGGAGGTCGGGAACAGCGACGCCGTGACGAAACCGTCCACCTGGGCCACCTGCAGCCCGGCGTCGGCGATCGCGTCCCGCGCGACCTCGGTGGCGATCGCGCCCAGCGGGCGCTTGGCGTGCCGCTGGACGGCGCTGTGCGCGTACCCGACGATCGCCACCTGGTTGGCGGCCTTGAAGCGGGCGCTCACGACTCACCTCCGAGCACGAACGCGGGAACGGACACGCCCTCGGCGACGTCCTCGAACGCCACCGTCACGGGGGCGCCGATCTTGAGGGGGGCGTCGGGGCCGTCCAGCAGGCGGCCGATCAGGCGCAGCTCCTTCTGCTCGGCCAGCTCGACATCGACCAGCACGAACGGCACCTCCTCGGAGAACCCGGGCAGGAACGACTGCCGCATGACCGTCCAGGACCGCACGCTGCCCCGCCCGCTCACCTGCTCGAACACGAACATCGGATCGCTTGTGTGGCAGTGCGGGCACGCCTGACCCGGCGGAATCACGTACGACCGGCAGCGGGAGCAGCGCGCGATGGCCAGGGTGTGCGCGGCCGCCGCGTCCCAGTAGGGGGCGGAGAGCTCGTCGCGTGCCGGGACGGGGCGCCGGGCCGCCGTCACGGGATCGCCCCCGAGTCCTTCAGCTGGGCGATCTGTTCCCAGGTGTAGCCGAGTTCGAGCATGACCGTCTCGGTGTGCTCGCCGTGCTCGGGCGCCCGCCCCAGCGCGGCGGGCGCTCCGTCGAACTGCACGGGGACGTTCGGCAGCGAGTACTTGCGGCCGTCCTCGGTCTCGACCTCGCCGATGTAGTCGTTGGCCACCACCTGCGGGTCGGTGAGCAGCTCCTCGACCGCCTGCACGGGCGCCCACGGCGCGTCGATCCCGGTGAGCAGGTCCTTCCACTCCTCGAACGTCCGCTTGGCGAACTCGGCCTCGAGTTCGGCGACGCACGCCTGGAGGTTCTCCGCGCGTGCCTTCAGGTCGACGAAGCGGGGGTCCTCGATCAGCTCGTCACGTCCGACGAGCCGGCAGAAGTCCGCCCAGTAGCGGTCCGCCTGGAGGAAGACGAGCTGGATGTGGCGCCCGTCCTTGGTCCGGTAGGCGCCCACGAGCGGGTTGACCGCGCCGCCGCGGCCGGAGGTGGCGCGCGGCTTCCCGCCCGCCAGCGCGGCGAGCACGTCCGACGACAGCGTCCACATCGCCGTGGCCAGCAGCGACACGTCCACCACCGAGCCCTGGCCGCTGCGCTCGCGCTTCAGCAGCGCGGTCGCGATGCCGAACGCCAGGGCCATGGCGCCGTTGCGGTCGCCGAGCGCGCCGCGCTGGTTGATGGGGTAGTCCCGGTCCGGCGGGGTCAGGACATGGGCCATGCCGCCCTGCGCCCAGAAGGCCGAGGAGTCGTAGCCCGGCCGATCCGCCCCCTCGCCGCGGGCCCCGAAACCGTGCCCGCGCGCGTAGACCAGGTTGGGGAAGCGGCGGGTGAGCTCGTCGGAGTCGAGGCCGTACCGGCGCAGGACGCCCGGACGGAAGTTGGTGAGGAAGACGTCGGCCGTCTCCAGGAGCCGGTCGAGCAGGTTCCGGCCCTCCTCGGTGCGCAGGTCCAGGGCGACGGAGCGCTTGCTGCGGTTCGCGAGGGCCACCGACAGGTTGATGCCGTCGCTGTCGGTCCCGATGCCCTGCGTGGCGAGACCCCGGTACGGGTCGCCGTCCGGGCGCTCCACCCTGATGACGTCCGCGCCCCAGTCGGCGAGCAGCGCGCCGGCCACCGGTACGAACACCCACTGTGCGAGTTCGACGACACGTATGCCGTCGAACGCATCGTTGCCCACCCGGAACCTCCTGTGCGCCGGCCCTTCACCTGAACGAGACCAATGTAGAATGGGACTCTTCCTTTTGGGAAGTCATGTTTCGAAATCTGTAGAGGGTGCCTACTTACCAGGGCGGACGCAGGGTCGGGCGCGCCAGGCGCTCCGCGCCGAGGGGGCGGCGCGGCATCACCCGTACGGGGCGATGCGGCACGGCCGGACGCGCCGTCCGGCGGCTGACCGTCCGTGTCTGGCCCGCAGGCCGTGCTGGTTGCCGGTCGGCGTTGACGGCGAGGCGCTGATGTCGGCGCCGGTGCGATGCGTGATCGCCTGGCGGTGCCGTGCCACCGCCATGGCGCCCTTAGGCCCAGGCCGCGCCTGGACCGGCTCCGCCTGTGCAGGCCGGCGTTCAGTCGCGGCGGGCGTGACCGAGGTAGGTGACCAGGGGCCGTCCGCCCGGGTCGAGGGAGAAGTCCACCATGGACGGCAGCTCCTCGTCGGTGACGCGTCCGGCGCGGCGGGCACGGGTCGCGTTGACCAGGGCGGCGGCGTTGCGCGGGTGGAAGGCGCAGGTGTCCAGGTGGGTGAGGCCGTGGGCGGCCATCCGCGCCGCCAGCTCGGCGGGTGTGCGCAGCCGGGACGCCGCGTACCGGCCGGGCGGCATGATCCGGGTGGCGGGCAGCCGCTGGAACGCCCCGAGGTAGATCAGGCGGGACAGCGGGGTCCGGTTGACCGTGTCGTAGACCAGGTTGCCGCCGGGACGCAGCAGCCGCGC
This sequence comes from Spirillospora sp. CA-255316, assembly GCA_050942275.1. GTDB lineage: Bacteria > Actinomycetota > Actinomycetes > Streptosporangiales > Streptosporangiaceae > Spirillospora. The sequence goes on from CP192047.1 coordinate 555,446, forward strand.
GGCGGCGGCCAGCACCGCGTCCAGATCGTCGGTGATCTCGAAGGTGTCGGCGTAGTAGGCCAGGTCGAAGGCGCCCTCGGGCAGGCCGGGCCGCTCGGGCGGCCCGACCGTGTAGGTGACCGCGAGATCCTCGGCGCCGCCGGACCGCCGGGCCAGCTCGGTCGCCTCGGGCGAGGGGTCCACGGAGACGACCTCCATCCCGGTGCGGGCCAGGCCGCGGGCGAGCAGGCCGCGGCCGCCGCCGATCACGGCCGCGCGGGCGCCGGCGGCGGCCTGGCCCCGCTCGTCCAGGACACCCGTGAGGTAGCGCAGGCGCACCTCCTGGAAGGTGACGGCGCGCACGTGGCGGCCGTCGACCGTGCCGGGCGCGGACGAGTCCAGGACGATGCGCGGCGCGGCCATGGTGGCCCCCTTCTCCGGCGGTTAGTTCCCTCAGGGAACTTAACATTCCGGAGTTTCCTCAAGGAACTCGGGTACCCGGACGGCGGCGAAACGGGCTCAGCTCACCCCGAGGAACTGGTGATCGGTGCGGATACGGCCCTCGCCGTCCAGGGCCAGGACGTCCAGGCCGCCGCCGGCGACTCGCCCCTCGCCGGTCGACACCATCGCCCACCGGACGCCCAGCACGCCGGGCAGCAGCGGGAACGCCTCCTCCGCGGCGGTGAAGACGTGCTCGCCCGGCGCGACGAACATCTCGTAGGCGCGCGTCACCCTGGCGTTCAGCGCCTCGTGGCCGCGGGCCTCCAGCGGCGGCGCCGGAAGCGCGAGTTCCGTGGCGGCGTCACGGATCGCCTGGGGCGGGTCGACCAGCACCTGCATCCCGTCCGGTGCCCACAGTTCGGAGATCAGGGCCCTCCGCTTCCCCGCGTCGGGCTCGTTCCACAGGGCGACATAGCGGTCGGCCCATGTCTTGATGTCGGGTAGGTCGCTCATGCCCAGCAGTGTGCGAGCCCGCCCGCGGCCCCGCGATTCCCTGGAGGGAATCGCGCCGCCACGGACCTTCGATATGAATAGGGACATGACGGTGTTGGCGGAGCCCGACCAGTTCGCCCGCGAACTGCGGCGCTGGCGGACACGCCGCCGCCTCAGCCAGCTCGAACTGTCGATCAGGGCCGACACGACCCAGCGCCACCTGAGCTTCCTGGAGCAGGGCCGCTCCCGCCCGGGACGCGCCATGGTCGTCCGGCTCGCCGAATCCCTCGGCCTGTCGCTGCGCGAGCGGAACGACCTGCTGCTCGCCGCGGGCTACGCGCCGGTCTACACCGAGTCGAGCCTGGACGCCCCCGAACTCGGCCCGGTCCGGGAGGCGCTGGAGCGCATCCTCGACGGCCACCTGCCGTACCCGGCGGTCGTCGTCCGGCGGTACGGCGAACTGGTCGCCGCCAACCCGGCGTCCGCCGAACTGGACGGCTACCTTCCCGACGCGGAACCGCAAGCAGGGCACCTCGGCTTCGCCGTCCCGCTGCGGCTGCGGACGGCGGAGGGCGAACTCCACCTCATCACCACGCTGACCTCGTTCGCGACCGCCGTCGACGTCACGCTGTCCGAACTGCACCTCGAAGCGTTCCTGCCCGCCGACGAGACCACCGCGACGATCCTCAGACAGCGCGAACATCCCCACCCACATCCATGACCACCCCTCAGCTGAGCTGGTCGTCAGAGGGGGGTTCGCCTACGTTCGCAGAAGTGCTGAGCGACGGGAGCGCGCCGCGGAACGGAGGCGGGGCACCAACCTCGTCGGTGTGGATCAGGTACCAGCCATCGGCGTCCAACGACGAGACCCGGACCATCTGAAGGTTGTGGATGAGCTCCTCTGAGGTGAGTTCGTCCCCCCGGCTTTCCATCAGGCTCGCCAGCATCCACAGGATGTGCTCGGGCTGGACATAGCGTGCCCGCGTGGGCTGTTTGAGCGCCTCCCTCGCCCCTGGCGTGACATCTCGGACAATGATGAGCGTGGCATCCTGCACCGTCGAGGCCACCACTTCCGCGGTGAGCGGCTCGTGCGGCACCTTCACGTGGACCGTTCGGTCACCGTGGCTCCAGTCGGATATCGCGAAATCCCGAACGGTCGAGGTTTCGCGCGCCTCGACGCCCAGACGCCGGACCACGTCGTTGAAGAGTTCCAGGTAGGCGACGGAGGAACCGGCCGCGTCGAGTTCCTCGGCCAGGTCTTCGAAGGTCATGCCACCGCTGTTGGGGATGTCCTGGTCTGCCCATTTCCGGGCGATCCTGTTGCGCTGCTTCCGTTCTTCCGCGTCGCGCCGTTCGATGGTGTGCCGGGCGTCCTTGCGGTCGTCGGCGGTGATGCCCGGGTGGGAGCGGAGCGGCTCGATGTCGAGGATCTCGACGAGCCTGTCGGGCGCCGTATGGTCCCACAGATGGGCCAGCCGTTGGCGGTGCAGGGCGGGGATGCGCATCTTGGCCACTGGGGCGAGCCAGGCGGGAAGGCCGACCTCGATCTCCTGGGCCAGCAGCCGCATACGGCCGGAATGGTCGTAGCCATCGGTGGTGAAGCTCAGATCGGCGGCGGCCCTGATGACACCCGCCACCTGCTCGCAAAGCTGTTCCACATCCGAGTAATAGAGCTTCAGCTCCACCGGACGTTCGCCGCGCTGGGTCTCGTCGGAGTGGATCGCGCTAGAGAAACGCGCCCGGATCTGGCCGAAGGGAATGCCGTGAGACCACTCATAGGCGACCACGGCACGCAGCAACGCGTTCACATCAGCGAGAGGTATGTCCTCGGAGTCGGTCTCGAGGAGTTCCAGAAGCTCCTTGGACTTCACTGGATCCCCCCGTTGCACGAGGTGCTGGGGCAACGGGTGGCCTCCGGTGCGCAAGAACTGCGCGCAGTACTGGCGCCGCTCGGCCGACTGGTGGCAATAGGCCAGGGCCATCGTGATGACGTTCTCTTTGAGGGACGGATGATGCCGACGCGGAACGGGAGGAAGCGTCAGCCAGTCGGTCACCGACTGGATCGCGCGGCCACGGCATGCGTTCCAGAGCAGATCGACGGCGCCGGCGCCCTCACACGCCAGCCGGGCCAGCCGTTCGAGATCCGCGGCGGCGCTCAGGTCCAGACCGGATCGGCCGAGCGCCGTACCGAGTCCCGAGAGGGCCAGTTTGTCGCCGCGTTCACCGCCTTGGCGGTGCCGGCGCACGATGAGCTTCCTGCTCGTCAGTTCGTTCTCCACCTCGTGGGAGTCCGGTATCAACCCTTCGCCCTCGTGAGCGATGAGCAGGCTGTTGAGGATCTCCGTGACCCGGCTGTGCCAGCGATCCCCGAAACGGGCGTATCCGTCCTGGCACAGGACCTGGAGCACGAGCCCGCTGATCGCTGTCAGGTCGCGGAACTTGGACTGCACCTTGACCAGGCGGGTCCTGGCAGTGACGAACTCACGGAAGACGCCGTCGATTTCGGAGAGTTCGCTCAGCTGCCGGTTGTCCAAGCCCTCGATCTCCTGGAGTTCGCGTTCGCCGGGGACGAGGATGTAGAACTCGCCGCGGGGCCGAGCGGTTTTGCCGCGGCGCCCGGCCCGGCCCCCCTTGTTGTCCAGGTCGGCGGGCGGGAGGAGACGGCGTTTACGCGGTGTCCCGGAGTATCCGGAGATGCTGGTGGCGATCACGGTGTCGGCGGGCAGATTGATCCCGACGGCAAGCGTGTCGGTCGCCACCAGCACCCGCAACAGCCCGTCCTCGTCTCGGAACTCCGCTTCCAGCAGCCGCCGCAGCACCGCCGCATAGGCGGAAGAATGCGGCGCGACGCCCTCTTTGAGCCCACGGATGATCTCGTCGCGTTCGGGCAGGTCGGAGTGCGCGATCTTGTCGTACAGGGCCTGTTCGCGGTCGCGGGCCGCCGAACTCTCGCTGGCGAAACGACCGCTCTCCCAGGGGGACAGGCCCTTGGTCCGGCCCATGCTCTTCTTCAGCACGCGCTGGATGGTCGTTGAGAGCTCCCGGGCCGCGGTCCGGGACGGGACGAAACAGATGATCCGCCGGTTGTGGTCGGGGTCGCTCTCCATGATGCGGGCCACGAGGGCCGCCGCCAGTTCACCGGTCGACAGGCTTGGGACGTGGTCGCGGATCTGCTGCTCGTACCGCTGCCGCAGTTCCGACAGGCCGTGGCGCTTCTCCACGGACTCCGGCGGCCGGCGGCCGGGCATGCTGAGCAGATGCGCGTCCGTCTGCAGCCTCCAGGACACCTCGTCCACCACGTAGGTGTCGAGCGGGACGGGCCGCTCATTGGTGACGACCACCTGGTCCGGTGTGGCGCCCAGCCAGGACTGCAACGCCTCCGTGGCTTCGCGGGTCAACGTGGCGGAGAGGCCGATCAGAGCCGGCTGTTCCTCCTCCTGGAGCATCTTGATCATCGTGAGAAGGGCCTCGAGTTTGGCCGCGCGCTCGCTGTCCTCCGCCAGTGTCTGCAACTCGTCCACCACGACCACACCGGTGCGGTTCAGCGGACGGCGCCCGCTGACCAGGTACACGCCGAGCTTCTCGTAGATGGCGACCGCCACGTCATAGCGGCCACGCGAGACCGGACGATCGTTCTCCGGATAATCGCGGGAGGCGGCGAACACGTTGATGGCCGGTCCGCCGCTTTTCCAGACGTCGGCCCATTCGAGCCATTCGGACTCCTCCTGGGCCACAAGGGCCTTGGTGGGGAGCAGCATGATCGCCGATGAGTCCAGGCTGAGCGCCATGTTCATCGCCACGCGGGCCAGCGTGGTCTTACCGCTGTTGGTGACCGCGTAGATGAGCGCGACGTTCCGTTCGGTCAGAGCGGTCCGGCAGATACGCAGAACGTGTTGTTGAAACGGGCTCAAGTCCTCCCAGGAGCCGAGTCGGCTCTCAAGGTAATCGAGCAGGGCGGCCGGTGCGCGGCCTTGCAGGAGCCGGGCGTAGTCATCGCCCGGCGGCGTCTCCGCCGCGGCGGCCTCGTCCGCGGTGTCCGCGGCGCCCGCCGGCGGGCTGGGCTCGGCTCCCGAGGATGGGGGCCCGGTGCCGGTAGCAGGTGTCGCCCGCTCGGCCGCAGCCGCGTCACTCCGGTCACCCGTGCCGTAGTGCTCGGCCAGATCTCTGAACACCATGTTGGACCTGTACTCGGCCAAGGCCGCGAAAAGCAGGTCGGAATAGCGTATTCCAATCCCGTTGTCGGTCTCCTGAAAAATCGCGAACCACGTGTCCCGGGGAGGGCTGTCCGTCATGACGGGGATCCGCGCCTTGGGGTATCCGACGGTGTTGAGGAGCCGTTTGACATCGGCCGGTCGGTGGAAGACTCTCGCGAGTTCGTCGCAGAAGGTGTTCTTGTCTTCTTCCCGCAGGGATATCTCCGGATGCGGCACAGAAGTCGTGTATTCGGGCGCTCCCCCTGATTCCATGGCATGCGCTGAAGACATGGTGTGGCCTCTCCTGGAGATCGGACGGCTTCGTCGTTGTGATCGTTAGGAGCCGGGCGGGATGGGGCGGGCGGGGAGGACGATGAGGTCGGTCAGTATGGAGCGGCACGCCTGGTCCGCGTTCGCCGCCTCGCGTGCGGCCAGCCACGCCGCCGCGTGGAGGTCGGGGGTGTTGATGAGCTCCCGGTAGAGCCGGTCGGCGAAGAGCGTTCCGCAGGTGTCGTCCAGCGGCCCGCGATGGGCGATGACGGTATTGCTGACCCTGGTGAACAGACCGGCGATGTGCTCGCTGTGGCAGGAGCGCAACAGCAGGCCGCGCAGTGGCTCGTGCTCCCGGGAGCGGGCGATGGTGTCGGCCACGTCCTCGGCCGGGACCGGGTGGGGCTCCCCGTCCGGGTCCTCGAACACCAGGTCCTCGCCAACGCCGTGGCAGATCAGGTGGAGCAGATCCGGCCGGAAGGTGCGAATGCGGTCCAGATCGAGGACGGACGCCGCGGGGCAGGACTGGATCACGAGGTGGCCGCGGTCGGCCGCGCTGATCGCCTTCAACTCCCGATCCCAGCGGATGCGGTCCGTTCCGCGAGGGCTCGCACCCACGACCAGCACGCGGAACGACGCGGACGACGTCGTCTCAACGGCGGGCGTGGCCAGTACCGCGTTCGCCGGGTAGCGTCGCAGCGCCGCCGCAAGGATCTTGCGCCGCCCATCCCGGACCACGCCGTTCGCGATGCTCTCGGAGACCTGCTCCCAGAAGCCGAGCGCCGTGTCGGGTGCCGCCGGGATGGCCACCTCCGGGAATCCGGCCTCCCGCAGCACCGACCGGGCGGCCGGGAGGGGCGGGAACACCTTGGCGAGTTCCATGACCTCGGTCCGGGTGAAGGCGTTCTCGCCGGTCACAGCGCCGCCCCCAGCTGTAGTGGATCCGGCAGTTCCCGCCGGTACCAGCGGCGCATGTGGGCCTTCGTGCTGGCGGTCACGGTGCAGGTGACGCCCGCCGCGGTGTTCCGCGCGGTACGGACGACCATGACCAGGTCGTGCGCTCCCTCAAGGTTCATGGACTTGGTACGGCGGAACTCCCACGCCGGGTCGGGCCGCAGCAGCCGGAGCGCCTGGAGGAAGAGTTCGTGCTCCTCCCGGACCGTGGTCCGCTCGATCGAACCGAGGCTCGCCTCGACCTCCATGAGCATCAACTGGGGGCCGAGCCGGAAGCCGCGCTGGACCTGGGCCGAGTCGGTGATTCGCCGCGGGGTCATCGACAGTGCCACCGGTTCCGGCGTGGGCACGGTGGCCGACAGCCGCAGATCCAGCGTGGCCGACGCCAGCCGGGGGGACACCGGCTCGACCGCGAAACTGAGGTTCATGAACACCAGGTGGTAGGTGTGGTGCTCCGACTCGCGCTCCACGTAGGCGCTCAGTTCCGGATCGTCCGCGACGAACTCCGGCGTCACCTGGCGCGAGTGCGGACCGCCGAGGAAGACGCGCCCTTCCAGCGGCGGCGGTCCGTCGCCGTTGGGATATGGCTCGCCGCGCACCGGGTCGATCGAGTCCAGCGTCAACTCCCGTCGCGGCAGATCGGGAAAAGTCAGCTTGATCATTCACATCCTCGTGTCCGGGAGTCGTGATTCGAAAGCCGACGCGTGCCGTGTGACCCCGTCACGGCACGTGGAAAGCATGGTAGACACCGCGGGCGGCCGTAACTCGATTGTGGCCCGAAATGGTCACTCGGCCGCGAGCCGGTTCGCCGGGCAGGTGACACACCGCCGCGGCCCATGTCAGTTCGTGGGTGCCTCCTCCTCGTCCGGGGAGAGCACACCGACCTCGTCGAGGTACTCGGCCTCCCTGCCGCGTACCCGCACGTCATTGGAAAGGATGAGCATGCAGAAGAACCCCGCCTCGGCGGAATGCGCGATCATGGTCGCCGAAATCCGGGTGCCGATGGTTCTGAGTATCTCGCGTAAAAGGTTGTGAGTCAGGGGACGGTCGAGAGACGTCCCGTGCTGCGCGTAAGCGATCGCGGTCGCTTCGGCCGCGGTGATCCAGATCGGCAGGTATCTGACGCCGCCTCTTTCCTTCAGCACCACGACCGGCTTGTTCGACGGAATTTCAATGCGCACTCCGACAAGGTCCATCCGATGTGTGGGGCCCCGGACCGGTCGGCTGGCCGTCACGGGGGCGGCCAGCCCGTCCGGCGGCCCGAGCAGGCTCCGCACGGCCTCGTCCAGTTGCGACTTGGTGGGATCGGGGGGCAGGTGGACGTGGTAGCGGCTCGCCGAGACCTGGCGCGGCGGATCTCCGGGAGCGTGCGTGGTGAGCACCCGGAGTGCGGGGGGGGCGACGCCATGAACGCCTGCCGGGCGCTCGGTGAGCAGCGCCTTCATCCGGAAACCCCCTCACCCGGTTGAAGACTCAATGGAAACTTGTATTAATCGGCGTGCGGTCGAAAAGCCTCAATAATGTCGGTCATATAGTGTTAAGTCATTAGTCAAAAAACGCGGCGGAGGCGTATCTCCGGGCGGCCCTGTGCTCTGCTGGAAGTGCGGCCTCAATTCAGGAGAGGCCGTACGAAACGGGTGGCCCGTGATCACGGGTGGGTGCGAGGTCACCCCCCGAGGGCCCGTCACATCTCGAACTGAGGAGGCACGCATGACTGCACCGCCGTTCCAGCCCCCGCTACTGAAGTTCCCGCCGCCGACGCAGACCGCCAGCGTCCGGCGGTGGCAGCAGCAGATGAGGGACCGCGGCTGGCACATCGACGTCGACGGCGACTACCGCGAGGAGAGCAAGCGCCTGTGCGCCAACTTCCAGATGGAGCACCGTCTGGAAGAGGACGGCATCGTCGGCCCGGACACCTGGAGGGCCACCTGGGAAGCCGCGAGTACCAGGCCTCCGCAGGCGCCCAGCCGCACCCTGCAGAAGGGCGACATGGACAACGCGGACGTCCGGAAGTGGCAGCGGCAGGTGAACAACCGCGGCTGGCCGTCCCTCGCGGTCGACGGCGACTTCGGGACGCAGACCGAGACGGTCTGCAAGGAGCTGCAGCGGTTCAAGGGCCTGCCGGTGACCGGCAAGATCGACCGCCGGACCTGGGAAGAGGCCTGGCTGGAGAAGGTCCCCGTGGCGGCGGGAATGTAAGCGCACCGTCCTGATCCCGGGCCGGCGTCCCGCGTATGGGCGCCGGCCCTTTCGCGTGCCGGGCGGACCGCGCGCCCAGGGTGCGTTTCCGCGGCCGTAACCGGCCACCGGGGAGGCCGCCATCGTGCGGGCGAGTGAACAATCATGACCGGCGACGAAAGGACCCGATCGTGGCCACTCCTCGTACCACCCTGCAGGTCCGTTACAACCCGCCGTTCGCGTGGGCGGTCCTCGCGCTCGGCCTGGTCAACTTCGTGCTCGCGCTGCTGGTCCCCGGCCCTCTGATCAATCTGGTGCTCGGTGTGCTGTTCATCGTGCTCGGCGCGCTGTTCCTCGGCCGCCCGTACTTCACCTACACCACTCACACGCGCACGCTGGAGGTGATCGCCCCGATCGGGACGCGCCGCTCGTTCCAGGGGACGGGCGAGAACGGCCTCACCGTGGAGGGGAACCGGATCGTCCAGGTCCGGGCGGACGGCAGGCGTAAGAAGGTGCCGGTCAGCCGGTGGATGGCGCGTCCCGAGGAGTGGGACGCCGTGGCCGACGCGATCGGCCGGACGTCCCCGCAGACCTGAGGTCGGCGACCCTGCCCTTGCCGTCGGTGGTGCGGTCGACGGTGGTGTCGTGCAAGCCCAGCGACCCCGCGATCGCTGGACCGGGGGCCGGTCCGTCTTTCGCCGGTCAGTCCTTCACCGGTCCGTCGTCCGAGGGGCGGGTCACCAGCCGATCTCGTCGCAGCCCTCGTGGCCGGCCGGCTCGACCTGCAGCGTGGCGTGGGCGATGGCGTGGCGGTCGCGGAGCAGATCGCGCGCCCGGTCCAGGACCGTGTGCGCGTCGGCCTGGTCGGCGGTGACCAGGTGGGCGGTCGCCACGTTCATGCCGGACGTCAGCGTCCACAGGTGCAGGTCGTGCACGTCCCGCACGCCGTCGATGGCGGCCAGCTCGCCCGCCACGGCGTCGACGTCGAGCCCGGCGGGGGCGTGCTGGCCGAGCACCGCGAGCACCTGCCGTCCGAGGGCCAGGGCGCGGACGACGACGAAGACGGCGATGGCGAGCGCGACCAGGGTGTCGAACAGGACCCGGCCGGTGACGGCGACCAGGACCCCGGCCGCGATCACCCCCACCGATCCGGCGGTGTCGGCGAGCACCTCCAGGTAGGCGCCCTTGACGTTCAGGCTCTCGGCGGCGCCCGCGCGCAGCAGTACCAGCGCGGCCAGGTTGACCGCCAGGCCCAGCGCGCCGACCACCAGCATCGGCCCCGTGGAGACCTCGGCGTCCGCGCCGATCCGCGACAGGGCCTCGACCGTGATGTAGACGGCGGTGCCCAGCATCACCAGCACCGCGAACCCGGACGCGAACACCTCGGCCCTGTACGACCCGTAGGTGCGGCGGCCGGTGTCGTCCGGGCGTACCGCGATCTTGGTGGCGACCAGCGCGGCGGCGAGCGTGACCACGTCGGCGGCCATGTGGCCGGCGTCCGACAGCAGTGCCAGCGAGCCGGACAGCAGCCCGTACGCCAGCTCGACCACGAAGAAGGAGCCGACCAGGGCGAAGGCCGCGCCCAGCCGCCGGCGGTGCCGCCCGCCCGCGTGCTCGGCGACCTGGCCCGCGCCGTGGCCGTGCCCGTGTCCGTGTCCGGCTCCCATCACCGCTCCCGTCCGGGGTGGGCGGCCCCCGCCCGCCACCCGATGTCTGAAGGTCTGTTCATATATCGAAGCGTCGCGGACATGCCGCCGTCCTGTCAACCGGCCCCGCCCGGTCGCGCGCCGACCTGCGGCGTTTCACCCGCCGTGACGGCGCCACCGCGCCGCCGTGGAACGGGTTCGGGGACGTGATCTCGGAAGCGCCGGATTCTGTCGGAGGAGAGCGATAGAACTCTTGGTATCCGACGGCCCGCGAAGGTGGAGGTCGAAAAACTCATGAATTCCGGCGAGGCCGGGTGGGAGGAACGGAGCGCGGTGCGCGTGGTGCCGCCCGTCCAACCGCGAAAACTGGTCAAGGTGCCGTTCGTCGAATTGGCGGAGGGACGCCTGCAGGGGGTGGTGTCGAGCGGTTCGGACATCGCCCGGGTGTACGTTTCGTCGATCGCGGCGGAGACGCACAATTTCAATTGCAGCACCAACAACAATCGGCCGTGCGGCGGCGCCGGGGTCGACTACCGCTGCAAGCACCTCAGGGCGCTCATCGACGAGGCGGTCAAGCAGTACGGCCTCGAACGCGTCGCGCGCTATCTGAAGGTGGACGCCGCGGAGGGAGACGACCTCGACTTCCTTCTCCGAGGCACCCAGGAAAAGGCCCCGGCCGCCATGGTGTTCAGCCGGTTCCTGCGCCATCTGACCTATCTCGAGGTTCCGGCCAGCCCGGAGCCCCTCACCGAGATGCACTGGTTCCCGGCCTTGGGGGCGGTCCGCTGATGCAGGCAGTACAGCTCGCCGAGCTGCTCGCCGAGACCCCGCCGGGCGCCGCGGAGGCGCTGGAGGCGGTCGCCGGGTTCGACGCCGCGCTGGCCGACGGCCTCGCCCGGCTCGGCCCGCGCCATACCGAGGCCCTCAACGCGCTGACGGGCGCGGTGGGAGCGTCCCCGCTCGGCGCCGCGGTGGTGGACGCGTCCGCCAAGCTCGCCACCGGTTCCATCGGCATCACCGAGCTGACCGCGCTGGCCGGGGCCCGTTCCGCGCTGCTCGGCGCGGTGCACGACGCGCTGCTCGCCCGGCTCGACGGCGCGCTCGGCCGGAACCGTCCCGGGTGGGAGGAGGCCGCCGACGACCGCGCGCCGGTGCCCGCCAACCTGCTCGCCGGAGGCCGGTCCTGGCTGCAGGAGCTGGCCATCGCGGGCTGGCGGGGCGTTGACGACGGCCTGGTGTCGGCGGCCGACCAGGCGCTCGAGGCGCTGTGGGCCGAGCCGCGGCTGCGCCGCCTCGCCGTGCTGCTGGACGGCCTCGCCGCCGAGCTGCGCGCCTCGTGCCCGGTCGCGACGATGGAACGGCTGCCGCAACGACGCTGGGCCGACCTGTGGACGCGCGCGGTGCTGCTGGCGCATGCGGGCGGCTGGACGGGCGGCGCGGCCACCGTCTCCGGCCGGCTGCTCCCCCTGGGCGTCGACGTCCACGAGCACGGAACGGCCGTCCAGGCGCAGCTGCACGCGGTGCTGGAGCCCGCGGGCGAAGGGCCGGTGCGGCTCGTCCGCGTCGCCGTCGCCGCCGCCAAGGTCGACACGATCCTCGGCCCCGCGGTGTGGAAGCTGCTGTCGGCGTACCCGACGCTGCTCGCGGCCCTCGCCGAGCGCCGCGCCGTCGACGTCGACGGCATGTCCCTGACCTCCGGCGGCGACCTGCTCTGGGACGAGGAGCGCGCCACGGCCGGCGAGCCCGCCGACCCGTTCGCCACGGCCCGCGTCCGCCTTCCCGGCGCCGAGGCCCCGGCCGTCGCCCCGCTCGACCGCCACCCGGTGCGGATCGCCGAGCCGGTGCTGGTCGAGGGCTACAAGGCCGGGCGCGACGGCACGTTCGACCTGAACGGCGAGACCCTAGCCGTCGATCTCGACCGGCTTCCGCCGAGCGGCCCCCTCACCCCGCAGCTGGTCACCGCGTCCACCGCGTGCATCGGCCTGCTCCGCTGGGACGCCGGGCGCTGGACGCTCCAGCCGCTCGCCGTGCAGAGCACCGTGAAGAAGCAACCGGTCGAGGCGCACAACGGCGACTGGGCGCAGGGCCCCACCGACCCGAAGGTCGTGAAGGCGCAGGCCCGTTCGGGCGACGCGGTGGCCGTCCTCACCGAACGCGCGGGAAGGCTGCTGCGGAAATGAGCGAGAGCGACAGCGACGACGTCCGCCGGCAGGTGCTGTTCTGGCGGCTGCTGGGGCGGGTGTTCGAGGCCGAGGAGCAGCCCGCCCTGGAGGCGGGGAGCCTGGCCGTCGTGGAGGAGCGCGGGCTGCCGGGGGCGCTGCTCGACCCGGGCGTCTCGGTCGACACCGTCGTGCAGCGGTTCCCCGAGCTGGAGCCGGAGTTCCTCGACCCGATGGCCGGCGGTGACGGCGGCGACCGGGTGCGGCGTGCCGCGCTGGTGTCGAAACTGCTGCTGAACGCGTTCTGCACGGGCTCCGGCGACGTGTCGGCGACGCGGCTCGCCGCCTGGCAGCGCGACGCCGAATGGCTGCGCCGCGCGCTCGGCGCCTGCGCCGGCGGCGGTCCCGGCCAGGGCACGGGCCAGGGCGCGGGGGCCGGGCAGGGCAACGCCCCCGGCCAGGGCACGGCCGCCGGGCGAGGGCGCGGGTCCGGGGCCGGCCAGGGCTTCGACGTCACCGACGCCGACCTCAACGCGCTGCTGGCCAACCTGGAGGGCGATCTCGTCCGGCGGATGCGGCTGCGCGAGGTGCTCGCCGACCCGGCGCTGGCACGGCAGCTCACCCCCAGCATGTCGCTGGTCGAGCAGCTGCTGCGCGACAAGCACAACCTGTCCGGGGAGGCCCTCGCCAACGCCAAGAGCCTGATCAAGCGGTTCGTGGACGAGGTCGCCGAGGTCCTGAAGACCCGGGTGGAGAAGACCAGCACCGGCAAGATCGACCGCAGCGTCCCGCCCAAGCGGGTGTTCCGCAACCTCGATCTCGACCGGACGATCTGGAAGAACCTGGTCAACTACGACCCGGAGGAAGAGCGCCTCTACGTCGACCGGCTGTTCTACAAGCACACCGCCCGCCGCACCACCCCGGCGCGGATGATCGTGGTGGTCGACCAGTCCGGTTCCATGGTGGACGCGATGGTCAACTGCACCATCCTGGCCTCCATCTTCGCCGGGCTGCCCAAGGTCGACGTGCACCTGATCGCCTACGACACCCGCGCCATCGACCTGACCCCGTGGGTCGGCGACCCGTTCGAGGTGCTGCTGCGCACCACGCTCGGCGGCGGCACGCACGGGCCGGTCGCGATGCGGATGGCCCGTCCGAAGATCGCCGACCCGCGCAACACGGCGCTGGTCTGGATCTCCGACTTCTACGACGACCGGAGCCTGATCAACGACTTCGGTGCGCTGCACCGGTCCGGGGTGAAGTTCATCCCGGTCGGCTCGGTCAACAGCTCCGGCCAGGCCAGCGTCGACTCCTGGTACCGGCAGAAGCTCAAGGAGCTGGGCACCCCGGTGATCTCCGGCCACATCGACAAGCTCGTGTTCGAACTGAAGAACTTCCTCACCTAGAGACGACCCCCAGACCCTTACAGGAGTTCCCCCGACATGACCGACGACATGCTGCGCGCCCCGGCCGAGGTCAAGTACGCCGACGAGCTCGACTACCTGGAGTCGATCGACGACGGGCCCAAGCCGTTCTCGTGGCGGCTCAGCCCGCGGATGGTGCGCACGTTCATCCTGGGCTCCGAGCGCTCCGACGGCCTCGACCGGGAGATCCCCCAGAAGTGGTTCGGCGACCGGACCTTCGTCGAGCGCTCGATCGTCACGCTCGCCTCCGACCGCGGGCTGCTGCTGATCGGCGACCCGGGCACCGGCAAGTCCTGGCTGGCCGAGCTGCTGTCGGCGGCGATCAGCCGCAACTCGACGCTGGTCGTGCAGGGCACCGCCGGCACCACCGAGGACCACATCAAGTACTCCTGGAACGTCTCCATGGTGATCGCCAAGGGGCAGTCGCGGGAGTCGATGATCCCCTCGCCCATCATGACCGCGATGGAGCGGGGCGTGATCGGCCGCTTCGAGGAGCTGACCCGCTCCACCAGCGACGTGCAGGACGCGCTGATCTCGATCCTGTCGGAGAAGTACGTCTCCATTCCCGAGCTGGACACCGACAACACCGTGTTCGCGCAGCCGGGCTTCTCCATCATCGCGACGGCCAACAGCCGCGACCGGGGCGTCAACGACCTGTCCTCGGCGCTCAAGCGGCGCTTCAACTTCGTCCGCATCCCCGTGGTGACCAGCAAGAAGGCCGAGTCGGAGATCGTCCGCTTCCGGACCACCGAGCTGCTGAGGCGGCACCGGATCGAGCTGGAGGTGGCGCCGTCGCTGCTGGAGGTGCTGCTGCAGAGCTTCGCCGATCTGCGCGCCGCCGCCGCGTCCGCCCGCAGCGACGACGAGAAGCTGGAGTCGGCGCTGTCGACGGCCGAGCAGATCGGCGTGCTGGAGGACGCGATCCTGCACAGCCAGTTCTTCGGCGAGCGCGAGCTGCGCTCCGAGACCCTCGCGTCCTCGCTGGTCGGCTCGCTGGCCCGCCGCACCCCGGAGGACCTGGCCATCCTCAACAAGTTCTGGCACGGCGTGATCGAGCCGCGCAGCAAGAAGGAGGAGGGCGAGTGGCAGGGCTTCCTGGAGGGCGGCCGCGAAGCTCTGGCGAAGCTGTCGTGACCGCCCCCACGACCGACGCCCCCGGCCTGGACGTGGGCGCCGGGCCGTTCGGGGGGCTGCGGGAGCAGCTGCTCGGTGCGGCCGAGCGGTTCGGGTCCGGGCCGGTGGCGGAGATCCTCGGCGGGCTGGTCGAGGACGTCGACCGGGCGCTGCGCGAGCCGCTGGAGATCTTCCCGGTGTGCCACCACTCGCCGTCCTCGGCGACCGCGATGGCCCGCCGGCTGCGGGAGAAGCGGCCGAAGGTCGTCTACCTGGAACTCTGCGAGGACCTGCGGCCGCTGCTGGACGAGCTGCACAACTGCACGCTGCCGGTCGCGCTGCAGTCGTTCGCCACCGACATCGACGGGTTCCCGGCCAAGTGGGCGCCGCTCAGCGTGATCGCGCCGATCACCGAGGCGTCCGCCGAGTACCAGGCGATCTCGTACGCGCTCACCACGCCCGGCGTGGAACTGGTCCTGGTGGACCGGTCGACCGACCACGTCTTCCAGTGGGAGCCGCGCGACGACGGCGACGCCCCCGACACGGGCAAGGCCGAGGACGACGAGACGGCGCTGCACGGCGACGCCGTCGGCGTCGAGATCGGCGACCTGCGGCCGCGCTTCGCCGAGCTGGAGGAGCACCTGCTCCACCACGGGAAGGTGCGGCACTGGTCGGAGTGGTGGGACCAGTACGTCGAGCAGCCGCTGGTCGACGCCGACCACGACACCTACCGGCAGGTGATGGTGCTGATCGGCAGCCTGTTCCGGCGGCTGCGGCCGGAGGGTTCCGCCCGCACCACCGTCGACGAGGACCGCGAGCGCTACATGTGGACGCGGATGCGCGAGCACCTGGCGTCCTCGGGCGCCGACCCGGCCGACTGCCTGTACGTGTGCGGCGCCTTCCACGCGGCGAGCCGGGTGGAGGAGTTCGGGCTGCACGGCACGGCGGGCTCGTTCGAGATCACCCCGCGCACGGCCACGAAGTGGCAGTACGGGCTCATCCCGTCCAGCCACTCGGCGATCGAGGCGCAGTTCGGGCTCGCGCCCGGCTCGGTGTCGATCGCGGCCGCGACCTGGGCGAAGGCGCTGCGGCGCAGCGGGCTCAAACCGTTCCGGCTGGGCGGGAAGCGGACGGCGAAGAAGGCGCCCGCCAAGGCCGCCAAGCCGCCCGCGCCGCAGGCCCCGGTGACCGACCGGCTGTCGGGCTTCCTGACGGCCGCGCCCGCGACGGACGGCCTCGACGAGCAGGAACTGCTCGGCTGGTGCGTCGACATCGTCCGGCTGGCCCGCAAGAACGGCTACGCCTCCAGCACCGCCGACGCCATCGCGGTGTACGAGACGTCCATCCTGCTGGCCGGTATCCGGGGGCGGCGGCGGCCCACGCCGTACGACTTCCAGGACGCGGCGGTCACCTGCATCGAGAAGGACGCGGTCCCGGGCCGCCGCGACATCGCGCGCCTGTGCGAGATCCTGCTCGGCGGCGACCGGGTGGGCGAGGTCGGCTACGACGCGCTGCCGCCGCTGGCCCGCGACGTCCTCGACCGGCTCAAGCCGCTGGGCCTCGACCTGGAGAAGCGCACGATCCAGCGGGCGCTGCTCAACCTGGACGCCGACCCGCACCTGCGGCCGTGCTCGGACCTGCTCTGGATCCTGCGCCGGCTGGTGCCGCACGACGCCGTCCAACCCATCATGGGCTCGCGCCGCCTGGGCGAACGCTCCATCCAGGAGAGCTGGGACCTGGCGATCGGCCGGAACATGCGCTCGATCGTCGAGCTGGGCTACGAGGGCGTCACCATCGAGCAGGTGCTGGAGCAGCGGCTCCGCAAGGCGGTGCACGCCCCGCAGGCCACCGCCGCCGTCGCGCTCGCCGCCGTGGAGGACTCCATCCTCTACCTCGGCACCAGGCGCTTCACCGACGAGCTGGGCGCCCGCGCGGTCGAACTGCTGGCCGCCGAGCGCACGGTGGACGACGCGCCCGAGGTGCTGCGCCGCGTCCGGCGGCTGCTCACCTACTACCAGGCGACCGAACCCGAGCTGCCGGAGTGGTGCCAGGCGTTCGTCGCCGCCGGGTACGCGCACTACTGCACGCTGCTGCCGACCGCGTTCACCGACGACGCCACCGGGGTGCGGCAGGTCGCGGCGATGCTCGGGTTCCTGCTCGGGATGGAGAGCCTGGCGCTGTCGCTCGGCTGCGACCACACCCAGCTGGAACTGGCCGTCCAGCAGTCGCACCCGGAGGCCCCCGCCAAGGTCGCCCTGCTGTGGGCGGCGCAGACGCAGCTGGGCCTGCTGCCGCTGGACGAGCTGCGGCGGCGGTGCGACGAGTTGCTGGACAACCCGCTGGTCGTGCCGTCGTTCCCGCTCTACCTGAGCGGTTTCGTCCAGGCCCTCGAACCCGCCCCGGCGCTGGCGTCGCTGGTGGTGGAGGTGCTGTCGAAGGCGTTCGCGCGGCTGCCCGACACGGTCCTGCTGCCGTGGCTGCCGAAGCTGATCACCACGCTGAAGGATCACGCGGCGGAGATGGTCCCGGTGCTGGTCAGGGAGGCGGGCCGTACGTTTCCCGCCACCCTGCAGGCACTGGATTCGTGGGTCCCGCCCTGGTCGGCCGAGGCGGCTTCGGCGGTACCGGCGCCGTCCGGCTCCGTCCCGGACGGCGGGCCGGCCGGGGAGCTGCTGGCCGCCCACCCCGCCGCCTGCGACGCCGTCGCCGCCCTCCTTGGCCTCCCGCCCGACTGGCCGACCGCGACGACCGCCGCTCCCGGGGCCGCGTTGCTGACCGAATACCCGGCCACCGCCGACGCGGTGGCGGCCCTGCTGAACTGAACGACACCACCCCGTCCACGTCCGGGCGGCAGGCTCTCCGGGCCCTGCCGCCCGGACACAGGGCGTTAAGGCTCATGGGGCCGGCGTCAGCGGGGCAGGCCCGGATGTTCTTGCTCGTCAGCCCGGCGGCTCGCGTCGGTGCTTGACCGGAGCGCGGCGGCCGTGCCGTCCCACTTGTTGCGGCCATCTCCGGCGGTCCGGTCGGGTCGGGCGGGTCGTGACCGAGCCGCCAGGTTCCTCGGACGCCGGTATCGGCGCCGATAGGGTTGATCGAATTGGGTGGCACGGCTGAAGAAGGGACAGGCGCTGTGGATCTTTCTGGAGTCGGTGTGTGGAGCCAGCAGCTCCGGTACGGGGACGCCGCGGAGTCGGCGGAGGCCGCCGCGGAGCTGGAGGAGCTGGGATTCCGCGCGCTGTGGGTCCCGGACATCGGGGGACCGGTCTTCGAGGCGGTCGGCCGCCTCCTCGCGGCGACCCGGCAGGTGGTCGTGGCGACCGGCATCCTCAACCTGTGGATGCACACGCCGGAGGAGACGGCCTCGTCCTTCGCCTCGTTGTCGGCGGAGCACGGCGACCGGTTCCTGATGGGCATCGGGGTGAGCCACGCCCCGCTGGTGGACTCCTCCGAGCCCGGCCGCTACCGCAGACCGCTGGCGGCGATGGCCGGCTTCCTCGACGGCCTCGATGGTGCGGACGCGCCCGTCCCACGGGAGAGCCGGGTGCTGGCCGCGCTCGGCCCCAAGATGCTCGAGCTGGCGACGAAGCGGGCCCGTGGCGTCCACCCCTACCTCGTCCCGCCGGAGCACACCCGGCTCGCCCGCGAGGCGGTGGGGGACGGGCCGCTGGTGCTCCCGGAACAGTCGGTCATCCTCTGCTCGACGAGGGACGAGGCGCGCGCGATCGGCACCGGCTGGCTGAGCACGTATCTCGCCCTGCCCAACTATGCGGGCAACCTGCTGCGCCTGGGCTTCTCGGAGGAGGACGTGGAGTCGGTGAGCGACCGCCTGTTCGACGCCCTGATCGCCTGGGGCGACGAGGACGCGATCAAGCGCAGGGTGGACGAGCACTACGCCGCCGGTGCCGACCATGTGTGCGTCCAGGTGCTCACGGCCGACGCGAACACCTTCCCCCGCGAAGAGTGGCGCCGCCTCGCCGCCGCCCTGCGGTAGCCGCCCGGACGGCATTCCAATGGGAAACGCTCGCGAACCTCGTCGCCGCGCACGGCGTCAGCGGGCGAATTCGGCGCGGACGCCCAGCAGCCGCACCGGCCGCCGTTCGGTGAACCGGTCGAGGGCGGCGAGGGCCGCCTTCTCGATCCGGGACGTCTCGGTCGTCGGCGCCTCCAGCGTCCGGCCGTGGGTCTGGGTGATGAAGGGCGCGTAACGGACCTTGACGACGACGCGGACGGCGCCTCGGCGCTCGTCCGCGACGTCGCCAGCGACCCTGCGCGCCAGCTTCGAGACCTCGCGGCGCACCTCGTCCCAGTCGCGTAGGTCGTCCTGATAGGTGGTCTCCCGGCCGTGGGAGCGCGGAATGTATGGGGCGCTGGTCACCGGTGAGTGGTCCTGCCCTTGGGCCAGGCGCACCAGCCATGGGCCGGTGGCCGGGCCGACGTGCGCGGCGAGGGCGGACGGATCGGTGGCCGCGAGTTCGCCGACGGTGCCGATGCCCAGGGCCTTCAAGCGTTTGGCGGTCTTGGCGCCGATGCCCCACAGCGCGTCGGTGGGCCGGTCGCCGAGCACCTCGAACCATGTCTCGTGGGTGATCCGGAAGACGCCGGCCGGTTTGCCGAAACCCGTGGCCAGCTTGGCCTGGAGCTTGTTCTGCCCGATGCCCACGGTGCATTCCAGTCCGGTCGCCGCGCGTACCCGGTCGCGGATCGCGCGGGCCGTGGCTTCGGGGGCGTCGTTCTCGACGGCCAGGAACGCCTCGTCCCAGCCGAGTACCTCGACCACGGCGTCGAAGTCCCGCAGTACCGCCATGACCTGGGACGAAGCGGCCTCGTACACCTCCTTGTCAACGGGGAGGAACACCGCGTCCGGGCAGCGCCGCGCCGCCGTGCGCAGCGGCAGCCCGGAGTGCACGCCGTGGGTGCGGGCCTCGTACGAGGCCGTGCTGACCACCCCGCGCTTGGTCGGGTCGCCGTCACCGCCGACGACGACCGGACGCCCGCGCAGTTCCGGGTGGCGCAGTACCTCGACCGCGGCGATGAACTGGTCCAGGTCGACGTGCAGGACCCAGCGAGCCATATCTCATTCTCGCTCTACCGGGACGTTCATCCAGGATCGGGCGGGCTTTCCGCCCAGTCGGCGCCGCGTGAGCCGCCGCGGCGCACGGGATCCGCGAAAGGTAGATCTTTTGCTTCCCGGTCGTGTGCCCCGGGGCGGTCCATCGCGGATGTAACGGCAACCCGGGCACGAGGCGGCGCCCCGGTGCCCCCAGGAAACGCTCGCAAGGCGAACCCGCGGCGACGGCCAGGCGCAGGCGAGAAACCGACACCAACGCCACAGAGGACGACGGCGAACCGCGAACGGCCAACCCCGACGAGGAAGATGTCACCGCCCTCCAGAACGCGCTGCACGAAGCCGAGGATTCGGTACGCGACCTGGGACGGACTCTGCTCAGAATGGTCTCCCGCCACCCCGGCCCGCCCAGCGGCAGGGACGAGTGAGCGTGCTCATCTGACCGCCCGGTGCTACGGCCTGGGCGTACCGAAGCGGACGTCTATCGGGGTGGGCCGGCCTCGATGCGTCGCAGGGCGGCGTCGTACTCTCCGAGCTGGGGCCGGAAGCCCTCCAGCCACCAGGTGGCGCCCGCGTCCGCGATGGGCTCGACCGTCTTGCGGGCCGCGGCGGGCTCCTCCGCCGGAGTGCGCCCGGTGATCACCACGTCGAACGGCCCGGTGGCCTCGCGCTGCTCACCGATGTGCGCGACGATCTCGGCCACCACCTCCGCGGTCGGCGTCCAGGACCCGTCCGGGCCGAACACCATCGGCACCACGCCGTCCCATCGGGCGGCCCGGCGCAGCGGTGCTCGGTTCGGCCAGTTGCAGCCGATCCACACCGGCGGACGCGGCCGCTGCACCGGAGTCGGCGTGAAGGTGACGTCCACGGCGGTCACCTGCTCGCCGCGGAAGTCCACCCGCTCGCCGGACCACAACCCGGCCAGCACCGCCAACCCCTCGTCGAGCCGCTGTGCGACCACCCGCGGCTCCACCGGCTCGCCCCAGGTGCCGAACTCGGCCTCCAGCGTGAATCCCAGCCCCGCGCCGAACACCAGCCGCCCGTCCGAGAGCCGGTCCAGGGAGGTGGTCTGCCGCGCCAGCGTCCCGGGACGCCGCCGGGCCACCGCGGTGACCAGCGGGCCCAGCCTGATCCGCTCGGTCGCCATGGCCGCCACCGTCAGCAGCACCCAGGGATCGGCCACCTCGAACACCCGGCCGTGGGGGAAGACGACATGGTCCCAGACGAAGAAGCCGTCCCAGCCGGCCTCCTCCGCCCGGCGCGCGAGATCCGCGACCTGGCGCGCGTCCACGAACTCGTCGAGATTGGGCACGCAAATGCCGTAGCGCATGCGGAAAGTCAACTATGGAAATCTCGCCGCGACATCGGATGGCCACAAGCGGCGGTTGCCTCGCGCGGAGCGGGGCCGATTCTTGGACGTCATTGACGTACGGGGTGGTGGCGTGCGTGATCGTCCGAGGAAGGGAGTGGTGCCTCGGGGGGCGCCTGGTGGTCGGGTCAATCGGTCGCGTCGAGTCGGCAGATCGGTGCGGTGGTTTCGATGCCGTCGTCGTGCATCAGGTGGCGCATGCGGGAGATGTCGATGTACGCGTCGTCGAGGGGATGGGAGAACAGGCGCGAGATGGCGGTGCCGTACTTGGCCATCGAGCTTTTGCCCGGGATGAATATCGACAGTTCCTCCCGGGCCTCGAAAGCCTGGACGTCGAGGTCGCCGGGCAGGGCCGCGAGCGTTTCCTCGTCCGCCGTGATGGGGACCTTCACCAGCCAGTGCGGACCCTCGACGGTGAGGCTCCGCCGCTTCTGCTCCGGGGTCTCGATGGCCCAGGTCCGCCATGCGGGCCCCGCCACCACGGCTCCGCACGACTCCACGGCCTTCACCACGGCCTGGACGGTGGCGATGACGGTGGCCTCGGCCTGGTCCCAATCGTACTGGTCGCCTCCGGCAGGCGTGCTGGGCGCGAGTTTCGACACCACGGTCATCTCGGGTGCGTGCCGCAGGCGCACCTCCGGCCATGAGGCGAGGAACTCGCGCGCGTCACTGATCGCCTCGTCCTGGGCCCGCCGCCGGCGCTCCACCTCCGCGATGTGCTGCCGCAGCAGGGCGGGCGCGGCGTCCGGCTCGTCGAGAGCGCGCCGGACGAGCTTGACGCTCATGCCGGTGCCGCGCAGAACGGTGATCAGCATGGCCTGTTCGACCTGGTCGAACGTGTACGAGCGGTAGCCGCTGCGCTCGTCGACGCCGGCCGGGACGAGCAACCCCTCGGAATGGTAGAACCGCAGCGTCTGCGGCGTCAGATGGCACATCTCACTGAACTCGCTGATGGACAACATGGGTCCAGGTTCGCCCTTATGGCAACTGCAAGGTCAAGCTCCCCATGTGCGGCCGGTCGTTCAGGTGGCCTTCGGGCGCAGCTGCCGCGTGAGCCGATGGAGGGTGCCGAGGTCGGAGGGTGACAGCTCCGACAGGACGGCGGGCGGCTCGTAGAAGCGGTCGAGCAACTGCGATCGGAGCTCCTCGCCGTGACGGCTCAGCACGACGACCTTGACCCGCCTGTCCTTCTCGTGGGCCTGGCGTTCGACCAGTCCCTGCTTCTCCAGCCGGTCGACGATCCAGGTGACGGTCGACGCGTCACAGCGCCAGAACCCTGGGACGGCCGGTGGCCGGGACGTGCGGGACCGCCCCAGGCTCCGCCGCCCCAGGGAGCCGGACGGGTCAGCGGGTCAGCAGCGGGGCGATGAGCGGGACGCGTTCTGCGGGGTCTCCGGGCATCGTCCAGAAGACGTGGTCGACGCCCAGGCCGTCCAGCCGGTCCAGGTCGCCCGCGACCTGCTCGGCGGAGCCGGTCAGCGGCGTTCGCTCGCCCAGCGGCCGGGCGGTGACCGGGCCGTTGACCTGCACCACGATGGGGCCGGCCGCATGCCCCGCCGCCTCCGCCGCCGCCCGGTACGCCTCGACCGTGCCGCGCAGCGCGTCCCAGTCGAAGATCACCAGGGTGACCCCGGCGCCCAGCCGCGCCGCGCGCTCGATCGCGGCCGGCGAGACGCCGCCGATCAGCAGGCCGGGATCGCCGTCCCGCACCGGCTTCGGGCCGATCTCGCACTCGGGGATCCGGTAGAAGCGGCCCTCGAAGCGCACCGGGTCCGGCCCCCATACGGCCCGCATCGCCCGCAGGTGCTCCTCGAAGCCGGCGCCGCGCCGCTTCAGCGGGACCCCGGCGGCCTCGAACTCCTGGGCCATCCAGCCCTGCCCGACGCCCGCCAGCAGCCGCCCGCCGCTCAGGCGGTCCAGGGTGGCGATCCGCCGGGCCAGCACCACGGGGTTGTGGAACAGCGCGTCCACCACGCTGCTGCCCAGCTTGATCCGTTCGGTACGGGCCGCGACATGACCGAGGACCTCCAGCGGGTCGTACACGGTGGCGAAGTCCTCCGGCGGGTCCATCACCGGCCCGCCCTCGCCGCCCATCGCGATGGGCACGGTCGGCCTGAGCAGCCGCTCGAACGTCCACACCGAACCGAGCCCGGCCGCCTCCGCCTCTTCCGCCACCCGCACGATGGCCTCCGGGGTGGCGTGCTCTCCGGCGATGGGAAGGTTGACCCCGAGTTCCACTCTGCTCATGCCGCCTGCCTCCATCCGAGTGAGTCACGTGTGTGAGTCACGTGTGCCTAGGCAGACCGCGCGGCTCGGGCTAAATCATCGGTGCCGGTTGCGAGGCGCATCGCCGTCGCGGCGCGCAGCCGGCGAACGCCCGGGATGATTGGGCGGAACCTGGACGGCGCCACGGGGCTCAGAAAGAGCGTCCGTCCGTCGATCGCTGAGGAACACCAATGGCACCAGAGGACCGGCTGACCACCGAGCAGCGGCGGCTCGCCGACGATTTGTGCGGGCAGTGGGAGGCGCGCGCCGCCGCTCCGGACCGCCGCGATGCCGAGCGGGCACTGGGCGAGCTGTACGACCACCACGGGTGGGAGCGTCCCCAGACCGTGATCTGGGTGGACTCTCCGCTGGCCGGTGCCATCGCGGCGCAGTCCCTCTTCTACGGCCATCGCTACCTCGACGGCGACCTGCAACTGGAGGCGCACCGCACGTGGAAGAGCGTGACCACGGCACGCCTGGAAGGAACCTACGGAACGTTCGACCGTCAGGAGCCGGACGCTTTCGAGGCGGACCAGCCATTCGCCGCCAGGTGGCGGTTGCCGGAGGTGCTGTCGGCCTACAAGCTCTCCTACGACATGGACGAGCCCGACCTGCAAGCCGTGTTGCAGCGCGTCGGCGAGCCCGCCTGGGCCATCAACACCGCCGTCTCCATCCGGTTCCAGCAGGAGGCACTGTCGCCCCCCGACCCCGAACACTTCGCACGTATCAGCGCTGAGGTCCACACGCGCCTGCTCCAAGAGCTGGAACCACTCTTCCCGGCGGGGGAGTGGGAGACGGTCGGCGCTGCGCTGCGGATGTGTGCCGAAGCCCCGCATACGGATGACTGGAAGCAGTGGCGGCAGGCCTGGGCGGCGGTACGCGCTCCGGAGAACCACGCGCTGCTGATCCTTGAGGCTCTGCGCGGCGGCGGCGCCGGTGACACCGGCCCGCTCCAGGCTCGGCTGCGTCTGGCGCCTGCGGTCGGATGGTGGTGGGCGCTCAACGACGTCGCGCTCCTCACGCCTCCCCCCGCCGAGGTCCACACCGACGACTCGGGCCGGCTTCACCGCGAGGACGGCCCGGCCGTGCGCTACGCGGACGGCTTCGCGCAGCACTGCTGGCGGGGGCAGCTGGTGCCGCCCGACCTCATCGATCCCGGGTGGAGCGCCGCCGACATCGCCCATGCCTCCGACGAGGAGCTGCGGCAACGCGCGGTGCGGCAACTCGGCTCCGCCTCGTACGCGGCCACTCTCGCGGCCGAGAACGTCGTCCCGGACCTGCGCCGCTGCGCCGTGGAACGCCTGGGCTGGCCCCGGTTCGCCGCCGAGGCGCCGCTGGCACGGGTCGCGGGCCCGGTGCCCGACCCCGGCGACCCGGGCTGCGAACTGACGCTCTACGACGTCCCCGCGGTGGTGTTCGGCCGCGCGTCCCGGGTGGTGCTGCGCGCCGGGGGCGTCCGCCACGGGACGGTACTGCCGGTGCCCGCCGACGCCACCGACCCGGTGGCCGCCGCGGGCTGGCTCGGCGACGGCGACGGCACCCCCGCACCGGAACCGGAACTGCTGGCGCGCATCCGCCAGAGCGAGGAACTCCAGGATGTGGTGGCAGGACTGGACCTCGAAATGTCCCACGTCTCGCATATCGAGCACGTCGAGGAGGTCCACCTGCTCGGGGGCGCGCGCCTGGAGGCGATCGGCGGGCACGGCACCGGCGGCACCTACTTCCTGTGCGGTGACGGTCCGCGCCGTCCGGTCCTGTACGCCGACTCCGAGGGCGGCTACCAGGTGCTGGGACGCGACCTCGCCGAGGCCCTCCAGTTCATGGTGAGCGCCGCCCCTGACGGGCGCGACCCGGAGGAGGAGGACACCGAGGCAGCGGAGGCGCTGGGCCTGCGGCCGCTGTCGCCGGAGGAGTACCGGGCGCGGCTGGCCGAGGCCGACGCGCTGGCGGCCGCGCTCACGCTGGTGGTGACCGACGAGGGCAACGCCTACGAGTACCGCCCCCGGACGTGGTTCCGCTGCTGACCGCCGGCCCGTAACCCGCCAGCCCGCCAGCCCGCCGGGCGGTCAGCCCGTCAGGCCGTCGTCCAGGACCGGAGCTTCTCGGGGTTCCGCACCGCCCAGATGTGCCTGATCCGGTCTTCCGCGACGTCGAACGCCACGACGACCACGGTGACGCCGTCCAGCCGCGCCGCCAGGCCGGGCTGGCCGTTGACCGTGCGCTCCAGGACCTCCAGGTCGGGCACCTTGCCGGCGATGTCGACGAAGGCGCGCGCGACCCGCTCGCCGCCTTCGATGGGGTGGAGCACGGCGGGGACGAGGCCGCCGCTGTCGGCGACCGTCCTGACGTCCGGGTCGAGGAGGCCGATGAGGGCGTCGATGTCCTTGGCCTCCCAGGCCTGCTTGAACTCCCTGACGATGTCGGCCTGCCGCGCCGTCGGCGTCGCGGGCGCCCGCGACGCGCGGATGCGGCGGCGGGCCGAGGAGGCCAGCTGCCGGCATGCCGCCGGCGTACGGCCGACGATCTCGGCCACCTCGGCGAAGGAGTAGCGGAAGACGTCGTGGAGGACGAAGGCGACGCGCTCGGCCGGGGTCATCGACTCGAGCACGACGAGGAAGGCCATGTTGATCGACTCGTCGAGGGTGACCCGGTCGGCCGGGTCGGCCGTGGTGCCGCCCGCCCGCCCGGTGATCCACTCCGTCCGGTCTGGCAGCGGCTCCGGGATCCATTCGCCCACGTAGCGCTCCCGCCGGGCGCGCGCCGAGCCGAGCAGGTCGAGGCAGATGCGGCCGGCGACCTTCGTCAGCCAGGCGGCCGGGGATTCGATGGCCTCCTGCTGCCGCCGGGACATGGCGTACCAGCGGGCGTAGGTCTCCTGGACGACGTCCTCGGCCTCCGCCAGTGAGCCGAGGAGCCGGTACCCGAGATTGATCAGCTGGCGCCGCTCGCTGATGACCGCGTCCAGGCTCGGATCGCGGCGGCCGTTCTCCGGCTCGGATCGGGTGCTCATGGTGTCGACGGCCCCCTCGGTCGCATCTGCCCTCACCTTTACGACGAAACGGCGCACCGGAATGTGAGGCCGGCGCGCCGCTTCAATGTCCGAGCGAACCGCAGAGTCCGAACCTCACATTCCGGGGGGTCGCGTCGTCGTACTGCCGAGCGCACGAGCATGCGAGGAGAAACGCCCATGAACCTCACCCTGTGGATCGTCGCGGGACTGCTGGCCGCGGTCTTCCTGCCCAGCGGTGCCATGAAGCTGATCCAGTCCAAGGACAAGCTGGTCACCTCGGGCATGGGAGCCGTCGAGGGCTTCAGCCCCGGCGGTGTCAAGGCCATCGGCGTCCTCGAGGTGCTGGCCGCGGTGGGGCTGATCCTGCCCGCCGCGTTCGACATCGCGCCGGTTCTGGTGCCGGTCGCCGCCGTCGGCGTGGTGGTGCTGATGGCCGGCGCCGCCGTCGTGCACGTCCGCCGGAACGAGACCAGGACGCTCGGGGTGCCGCTCCTCCTGCTCGCCCTGGCCGTCCTTGTGGCGTGGGGCCGCTTCGGCCCCCAGCCCTTCACCGGCTGACCGACGGTACGACCAGAGAGAAATCCCAGCTGAGAAAGGAAACCGCTATGGAATCCGTGAACGCCGCGATCATCTACTACAGCGCCACCGGGACCGTGCACGCCTTGGCGCGAGCCGCCGCCGAGGGGGCGGAGAAGGCCGGTGCGCACGTGCGACTGCGCAAGGTCGCCGAACTCGCGCCGCCGGAGGCGATCAACGCCAATCCGGACTGGGCCCGGCACCGCCAGGACACCGCCGGCATCGCCGAGGCGAGCCTTGACGACCTGGGCTGGGCCGACGTGATCCTGTTCGGCACCCCCACCCGCTTCGGCACTCCCGCCAGCCAGCTCAAGCAGTTCATCGACACCACCGGCCCGCTGTGGGCGCAGGGCGGACTCGCCGACAAGGTGTACTCGGCCTTCACCGCCAGCAACACCACCCACGGCGGGCAGGAGTCCACACTCCTGGGTTTGGGAAACGTGTTCTACCACTGGGGCGGAATCATCGTGCCTCCCGGCTACACCGATCCCGTCCAGTTCCAGTCGGGCAACCCGTACGGCACCTCGCACCGGGCCGGTGACGGCCCGCCCGCCGACGTGGCCCTGGAAGCGGCTCGCTACCAGGCCCGGCGCGCCGTCAACACCGCGGCCGCGCTCAAGGCCGGCCGCGCCGCCTGACCCCGGGCCGGGCCCGCCGTCTGGATCACGCCGTGATTCCGGCGTCGGCGCTGACCACGGCCAGGGCGGCTCTCTCAGCTGAAGTTCTCGATGAACGGGGTCTTCTTGTCCGGCGCGGTGGCGGTGCCCGTGCTCACCACGGCCGTGGTGCCGGGACGGTGGTCGGCGTCGGTGGCCTGGACGGTGCCGGTGCGGGACGGGCCGTTCAGGGTGGTCCAGGACGTGCCGTTGTAGTGCATGTACTGGGTGCGGGCGCCGGTGGTGATGGGGAGCATGACGACGCCGCCGTTGCCATCGGGGGAGAGGCCGATGCCGGCGGCGTTCACCGGGGTGTCGATGGTGCGCCAGGTCGTGCCGTTCCAGTGCAGGAGGGCGTTGGTGATCTGGGCGTTCTGGCGGACGCGCAGGACGTACACGCTGGTGGGCGAGAGGGCGACGATGCGGTGCAGGGTGCCCTGGTAGGCGGGGACGCCCATGTTGCCCGGAAGATCGTGGCGCTTCCAGGACGTGCCGTCGTAGTGCATGACGAGGCCGGTGACGGCGGTGCCGTTGGTGGTGGTGCCGGCGAGCCACACGTCGTTCTTGGAGCGGACGTCGACCGTGGTGATGGCGGAGCTGGGCGGGAGGGGGACGCTGGTGCCGACCCAGGCGGTGCCGTCCCAGCGGAGGATCGCGCTGAGGCCGCCCGCGGCGGCGTCGACACCGGCCACGGAGTAGGCGGTGCCGTCGGGGGCGGCGGAGACCTGGGTGGGCAGGCCGACAAGGGGATAGGGCACCTGGGTCCAGGTGGTGCCGTTCCAGTAGAGGCCGGTCATGCCGGTGAGGGAGTAGCCGACGACCCAGGCGCGGGTGGCGCTGCCGACGGCGACGTCGGTGGGGATGAAGTCGGCGGGGCTGGTCTGGGCGGCCCAGCCGGAGCCCGTCCAGCGCAGCAGCTTGGTCTTGGGGGTGAACACCGAGCCGGTGGAGCCGACGGCCCAGCCGGCGTCCTTGCCCGCGAAGTCGACCCGGTCGAGGGTGCCGTCGTAGGCGGTGGCGGGGGTGGGGACGTCGCTCCAGGCCGCGGCGTGGGCGGGCGGTGCGAGGGCGATCGCGGCGCCGGCGGCGAGGGCGGTGGCGGACGCGAGCAGGGTGTTCCTCTTCATCGGCACTCCCAAGATCACCACAAGATGTGGCACGAGAGTAGGGGAATACTTACTCGCTAGTAAGAGGAGTGCCCCGCCGGGCGGCGACCGGATGAGGCCAGCCCCGGAAAGGCGGGACGCCCGGAGACGCAGGGTCTCCGGGCGCCCGCGGAGCGTCGTCTACTCGCCCTTCCAGACCGGCTTGCGCTTCTCGGCGAAGGCGGCCGGACCCTCCTGGGCGTCCTTGGAGGTGAAGACCGGCAGGGTGATCTCGCCCTGCTTCTTCCACGCCTCCGCGGCGTCCCAGTCGGGCGACTCGACGATGATCTTCTTGGTGGCGGCCAGCGCCAGCGGCGCGTTCTCGGCCACCTTCAGCGCCAGCTCCTTGGCCGCCGCCAGCGCCTGCCCGGGCTCGGTGAGACGGTTCACGAAGCCCAGCTCGGCCATCCGGTCGGCGGTGAACTTGTCACCGGTGAGCGCGATCTCCATGGCGATGTGGTACGGGATCCGCTGCGGCAGCCGCAGCAGCCCGCCACCGGCCGCGACCAGGCCGCGCTTGGGCTCGGGCAGCCCGAACCGGGCCTCCCGGGACGCCACCACCATGTCGCAGCTCAGCGCGATCTCGCAGCCGCCGGCCAGCGCGTACCCCTCGATCGCGGCGATCAGCGGCTTGGTGGAGGGGCGCTCCACGATGCCGCCGAACCCGCGGCCCTCCACGATCGGGTTGTCCCCGGTCAGGAAGCCCTTGAGGTCCATGCCCGCGCAGAAGGTGCCGCCGGCGCCGGTCAGCACGCCGATCGAGAGATCCTTGCGGTTGTCGAGCTCGTCCATCGCGGCCGCGATGCCCTGCGCGACGGCGCCGTTGACGGCGTTCTTCGCCTCGGGACGGTTGATCGTGATGACGAGGACGGCGCCATCTTCTTCTGTCAGCACGGCCTGCGGCGTAGCCGCATCGGGGGGTGTGGGGGGTCGTCCCCCCTCGGGCGATACAGCATCGGGGGGTGTGGGGGGTCGTCCCCCCTCGGGCGGCACAGCGTCGGTCATTCAGCGCCTCACTTCGGCTGGAAGCGGATGCCACCGTCGAAACGGATGGTCTCGCCGTTCATGTAGTCGTTCTCGATCAGGGACTTGACCAGGTGCGCGAACTCCGACGCCTTGCCCATCCGCTTGGGGAAGGGCACCGGCGCGTACAGCTTGGCCTTGAACGCCTCCGCGGCCTCGCCCTGGCCGTAGATGGGCGTGTCGATGATGCCCGGGCAGATGGTGTTGACCCGGACGCCGAGCGCGGCGAGGTCGCGGGCGGCGGGCAGGGTCATGCCGACGATGCCGCCCTTGGACGCGGAGTAGGCGACCTGGCCGGTCTGGCCCTCCAGCGCGGCCACCGAC
Organism: Spirillospora sp. CA-255316; assembly: GCA_050942275.1. GTDB lineage: Bacteria > Actinomycetota > Actinomycetes > Streptosporangiales > Streptosporangiaceae > Spirillospora. The sequence goes on from CP192047.1 coordinate 585,728, forward strand.
GCGGTGTTGATCACGACGCCGCGCAGGCCGTCCTCGTCGGCGGGGTCGGTCTTGCCGATCGCGGCGGCGCCGATCCGCATCAGGTTGAAGGTGCCGATGAGGTTGACCCGGATGACGGTCTCGAAGGCGCCCAGGTCGTGCGGCTCGCCGTCGCGGCCGACGGTGCGGGACGCCCAGCCGATCCCGGCGCTGTTGACGATCACGCGCAGCGGGGCGCCGGTGTCGACGGCGGCCTGCACGGCGGCCCGCACCTGCGCCTCGTCGGTGACGTCGGTCTTGACGAAGACGCCGCCGACCTCGTCGGCCAGCGCCTTGCCCTTGTCCTCGTTGAGGTCGGCGACGACCACCTTGACACCGTCGGCGGCCAGGGCGCGGACGGTGGCCTCGCCGAGCCCGCTCGCACCGCCGGATACGACGGCGGAAACTCCGTTCAGGTCCATGAGCAGCACCTTACGTAGGGACCGAATGTGGTTCGGGCCGATGTTACCCAGGCGTCATGCGAAGGGCCACGTTTGCCCCCTCGCCTCCCGGGCATGCGCGACGCGTACACCCGCCCACGGGGAGGAACGACGATGAGCGAACCGCCCGCACAGAGCCAGCCCTACCCCGGACGCACCGCGGATATGGCACCCGAGCCGCACGACGAGATGCGCGGCTACGAGGGGCGCGGCCTGCTGTCCGGCCGCCGCGCACTGATCACCGGCGGCGACTCGGGGATCGGCCGGGCCGTGGCGGTGGCCTTCGCCAAGGAGGGCGCGGACGTCGCGATCACCTACCTGAGCGAGGACGACGACGCCCGGCACACCGCCGGGCTGGTCGAGCGGGAGGGCCGCCGCTGCTTCACCTTCGGCGGCGACCTGGCCGAGGAGCGGCACGCCCGCGAGATCGTCGCGCACGCCGCCCGCGACCTCGGCGGCCTCGACCTGCTGGTGCTGCACCACGGCACGCAGGAGCCGGTGAAGGACGTCCGGGAGATCGACGACGCGCAGCTGCGGCGCACCTTCGACGTGAACGTGCTGTCGCTGTTCTGGATCGTCCAGGAGGCGCTGGAGCACCTGGGCGAGGGCTCCTCGATCGTCATCACCGGCTCCATCAACGGGCTGCGCGGCAACAAGACGCTGATCGACTACTCGGCCAGCAAGGCCGCCGCGATGACGCTGGGGGAGTCGCTGGCGCAGAACCTCATGGACAAGGGCATCAGGGTGAACACCGTGGCGCCCGGCCCGGTCTGGACGCCGCTGATCCCGGCCACGTTCGACGAGGAGAAGGTCGAGGGCTTCGGCAAGCAGGCGCCCATGGGCCGCGCCGCCCACCCCGACGAGATCGCCCCGTCGTACGTCTTCTTCGCCTCCGACCGGCTGTCCTCCTACTACACGGGCCAGACGCTGGTCCCGGCCGGCGGGGAGATCCACCCCGGCTGAGCCGCCCGCCGCCGCGAGGAGGGAGCCGGAAGGAAGCCGCGACGGGCCAGGAAGGAGCGCTGAGGGAGTGGAGTTACGGCGTAGCGACCCGGGCGAACCCGGATTCACCCGGCGCCGGTGCGGCCGCGGCTTCCGCTACCTCGGCCTGGACGGCCGCAGCCCGGCCCCTCCCGACGAGGTTGCGCGGATCAAGGCGCTGGTGATCCCGCCCGCCTGGAAGGACGTGTGGATCTGCCCGGACGCCGACGGCCACATCCAGGCCATGGGCACCGACGACGCGGGCCGCCGCCAGTACCTCTACCACGAGGAGTGGCGCGCCCGGCGGGACCGGGAGAAGCACGACCGGGTACTCGAGCTGGCGGAACGGCTGCCCAAGGTGCGCGCCGTCCTCGCCGAGCACATGTCCGGCCGCGGCTTCACCCGGGAACGCGTGCTGGCCGCCGCCGTACGGCTGATCGACCTGGGCTTCTTCCGCGCCGGCGGGGAGGAGTACGCGACCGAGAACGGCACCTTCGGGCTGGCCACCGTGCTGCGCGAGCACGTCCGCTGCCGCCGCGACGAGGTGATCTTCGAGTATCCGGCCAAGGGCGCCAAGGAACGGCAGCAGGCCGTCGCCGAGGAGGAGGTCCGCCGGGTCGTCAACGGCCTCAAGCGCCGCCGCGACCCCGGGCCCGAGCTGCTGGCGTACCGGACCGGCCGCGGCACCGGCCGCGGCGCCTGGCACGACGTGGCGACCTCCGACATCAACGACTACATCCGCGAGATCACCGGCGGGGACTTCACCGCCAAGGACTTCCGCACCTGGCACGCCACCGTCCTGGCGGCGGTCGGGCTGGCCGTGTCCGCGCCGCGGGCGGAGGACGGCGACCGGCGGCGGGCCCGGGCGGTGTCCAGGGTGGTGCAGGAGGTCGCCGGCTACCTGGGCAACACCCCGGCGGTGGCGCGCGCCTCGTACATCGACCCGCGGATCATCGAGCTGTACGAGCGCGGCGAGACGATCGCCCCCGCGCTGACCGAGCTGGGCGTGGACGTGGAGACCGGTGAGCTGGCGACGCAGGGCCCGGCGGAGCAGGCCGTGCTCGACCTGCTCTGCCGGGCCGGATGAACGGCGTCAGCGGGCTCCCGAGGCGGGGGCCCGGCCCGCGCCCGCTCCCGCCCCCGCTCCCGCGAACTCCGGCGCGTCCTCGAACCCGTTGATGCGGTAGACCGCGTACGCCTGCCGCAGCACCGGCAGCGCGACGTTCCTGACCCGGACGCCGCCCGGCGTCTCCCCCTTCTCCGTCCCCTTGTGCGCGTGGCCGTGCACCGCCAGCGTCACGTCCGAGGTGTCGATCGCCTCCGCGATCAGGTAGCTGCCGAGGAACGGGTATATCTCAGGCGGCTCGCCCGCCAGGGTGTCCTCGACCGGGGAGTAGTGCGTCAGCGCGATCCGCACGTCGGCGTCCAGGCCGAGCAGCGCGCAGCCGAGCCGTCCCGCGAAGTCCTTGGTGTGCCGGACGAACTCCTTCATCTCCGGCTCGCCGAAGTCGCCGGCGCACTTGCCGGCGAACCCGCCGCCGAAGCCCTTGCCGCCCGCCACGCCCAGCCGGACGCCCCCGCAGTCGACGATCGTCCCCTCGCCCTCCAGCACGGTGATCCCGGCGTCCCGCAGCACGTCGGTGATCTCGTCCTGGGCGTCGGAGTGGTAGTCGTGGTTGCCCAGCACGGCGATCACCGGAAGTCCGAGATCGCGCAGCTCGCCGGCCGCCACCCGGCCCTCCTCGAGGGTGCCGTGCCGGGTCAGGTCGCCGGCCACCAGGAACACGTCCGCGTGGTCGGGCAGGGCGCCGAGCCGTTCCCGGTAGGCCCCCGCCACCTCCGGGCCGACGTGCAGATCGCCGACCGCCGCGACTCGGATCATGACAGTGTCTCCTCCCCTTCCGGCTCGCGTACCGGGGTCACGGACACCTCGTTGCGGATCGTGCGGCCCTCCGCGGCGCCGCGGGCGGCCTCCTCGACCTCCCGGCGCCGCTCCTCGGTCACCACCTCCCCGCGCAGGTAGACGACCTCGCCCCGCACGTCCACCTGGATGCCCAGCTCGTGGGCGTGGGAGGAGAGCCGCTCCTGGATGTGCGCGGCCAGGTAGCCGGGCTCCCCCCACTGTTCGGCGCGACCCGGGCTCTCGGATCGGACGGGTCCCGATCCGGAGCCGGGCCCGGACCGGTCCTGGCGTCCCTTCGGGTCGTTCACAGGAATCCCCCTTCGATGACGTCGAGCTTCGCCAGCAGCGTGAGGAACGCGTAGGCGTAAGGGGAGCCGGCGGTCTCCTTGCCGACGTGCGGCCAGTCGACCTGCTCCCGCAGCGCCCGGCACACGTGCAGGAAGTCGCTGAAGTCGCAGGAGGTCTCGGTGAACGCCAGCAGTCGCATGACCACCAGGTCGGTGGCGGTCAGCACCGGCATGAGCACGGCCTCGACCGACAGCGGGTCGGCGCGGCCCAGCAGCGCCCCGTCGACCGGGCGGCCGGACGGCGTGTGGATGAGGTCGATCAGCTGCTCGCCGTCGTAGGCCTTGACCAGCCAGTTCTCCGGGCTGTCGTGCCGCCGCATGCCGACGGCGGACAGCGCGTCCAGCGCGGCCTCCACATCTCGCTGCCGCAGGACGAAGTCGACGTCGTGCGTCGAGACGGCGGCGCCGCGGGCGTAGGCGGCGAACCCGCCGGCCAGCGCGAACTCGATCCCGGCCTCTTCCATGGCGGCGGCCGCCCGCTTCAGGCTCCGCAGCAGGCAGGCCTCGGCGGAGCGGGTGCCCGAGGCGCCGGCCCCGATGTGCGCTTCCTCCACAGAATCCCCTGGTTCGTCGGTTTCGCGGAGGCGGTACCCGGATAACCGGGGCTCATTCGAGTCGCACCTTCATGTTTGCTCCGGCCGGCCGCCCGCCCGGGGCAAGATCAAGAAGAGACGGGGCGTGCCCGCCCCTCGGCACCTCGGGGCGGGCACGCACGGTGGGCTGGGCCCGGCGGCGACGGGCGGGAGGCCGCCGGGCGCGGGCGGGTCAGCAGTCCACGAGCTCCGGGGACTGGTTGAGCAGTTGCGCCCGGGGCGACACGAACGCGGCGTGGCGTTCGGCGCTGCCGGCGGCGCCCGGCACGAAGGCCGCGACACGGTGACAGTTCTGGAACGCCAGCCGCACGCCGAAGTGGCGTTCCAGCGCGCCCCGCATCGCGTCGCTGGCGAGCGCGCGCAGGAGCTGCCCGCGCGCCTGCTCGTCCGGCGGCGGCGTCTGATTGTCGGCGAAGCCGTCGCCGGAGGCCCGCGTCCGGAGGACGACGTCCTCGATCACCTGCCAGGCGTACGGCAGCGAGTCGCGCACGCACGCCACGAACGCCTCGTCGTCCACCTCTCCGGCGCGCGCCTGCTCCAGCAGCCTGTCGTCCACAGTCAGGGACATGACCGTTCTCCCCTCTCACCCTTCGTGCGATCGGTCAGGGACCAGGCTTGCACGAAAATGATATTCATTCCATAGCGTGGAGGTGGGAGATTCTCTCTCTTTCCGGTCAGTACCTCGGCCGGGACCTCGGCTGGTACAGGGCGCGGTACAGGCGGGCGGGTCGGCGTCCGGCCGAGGCGGGCCGTCTCCCTCGGGGGCAGTGAAAAGGTGATTTGGATCACAAAAGCGGAGGAGGGTTCTGCCAAGGGCCGCCACATGTCCATATCCGGAAGGCGATAAGCCGTTTCAGTCCCATCGGCGCCGACGCCAATGTGTCGATCATCACAGATCGCTAAATATGGTCACCGGAATGTATAAGGACAATAACTCGAGGTGACCGACCCATTCCCTGTCGGGCAGGCCGGAGGCGCGCGGGCGAATCGCCGCCAATGACCGTCGAATCGGAGTCCCGGACAGGCTCGGGTCACCAGAAAGCAAGGGCCCGCACGGCATTGTGAAGCAATAGTGACCCAGATCACTTTTTCCCGGAACGAAGCGGAAAAAGTGCTGGCAGTGCGCTTATGTCGCAGATCTTTCGGACAGCTGTCCAGCCTCGTTGATCTACCCGAGATTTGCCGGGCGCCGAGATCCGTGGCTACCTTCATGCCGTTCCAAGCGGCACAGGCGCCGCCCGAGATAACAGAACACTCATGCCGTCGCGCGAACGCGGCAGGGCACACCGGTCCCGACCGGCACGTCGGTCTCGACAACGCACTCCGCCCTCCGCCGCCACGCAACCCCCCGCGCACGGCAGCCGCGTCCGTGCAGACGAGAAGCACGGAGCCGGAGAGCGCCCAAGGCCTGCGCCGCCCCTCGACATCCCCCCGGGGCATCGCCGTGCCGGAAGGCGCCGCAGCGACCACCCCGGGCGGAGCCCCCGCCCGCGGTGAGGGCTGCCCGGTAGGCACCGCCCACGAGGTCAGGAGCCGTCCTGAGTACGTCCCGTAACCCCTCGAAGACCGAAGTCCCCCTCAAGACCACGCCGTTCACCGGCGGCCTCGCGCTGACCGCGACGGCGGCGCTGGGAGTCTCCCTCCTGGCGGCCGGGCCCGTGAGCACCGCCGCCGCGTCGCCGGCCGCCGCGCCGCCGACCGGTGCCGCCGCCCCGCAGCAGGTGGCCCTGGTGAGCGCGCAGGCCAAGATCTCCCAGTCGCGCAAGGCCAAGCAGAAGGAGCGCGCGGCCAAGGCCGTCGCCTACGCCTACAAGCAGATCGGCGACCCGTACCGCTACGGCGGCACCGGGCCGGGCTCGTGGGACTGCTCGGGTCTGGCCGGCGGCTCGTGGCGCAAGGCGGGCGTGAAGCTGCCCCGCACCACCACGCAGATCTACAAGGCCGTCAAGTACAAGGTGTCCTGGAAGGGCGCCGTCAAGGGTGACCTGCTGTTCTTCTACTCCGGCAAGAGCCACATGGGCATCTATGTCGGGAAGGGCTACATGATCCACGCCCCCAGCTCGGGCAAGCGGGTCAAGAAGATCAAGCTCAACGGCTACTACAAGCGCAACTTCAGCGGGGCCGTCCGTCCCGGCTACTGAAGCCGCTGACAGGTAACGCACGTAAGGCACGCAAGACAGGTAAGACGCGCAGGACAGGTAAGGCACGCAGGGCACGAGCGCGCCGTGGGCTCCACGAGGCCCACGGCGCGCTCGGTGTGCGAGTCCGGCCCGTCAGGCGCCAAGGGCCTCTTCCAGCGTGGGGTAGTCGGTGTAGCCGCGGTGGTCCCCGCCGTAGAAGCTGTCCTGGTCGGCCTTGCTGTACGGGCCGTCGGCCTTGATGCGGGCGGGCAGGTCGGGGTTGGCAAGCCACAGCTCCCCGAACACCACCGCGTCCGCGACGCCCTCCCGCAGTGCCTCCGTCCCATGCTCGGGACGGGCCGGGAAGGCGTCCGGGGTCGGGTGCGGGTTGAGCAGGAGCGTCCCAGGCCACTCCGCCCTCAGCCGCTTGGTCAGCTCCCTGTCCCCCATCTCCATGATGTGGACGTACGCCAGCCCCAGCGGCACGAGCGCGCAGCAGCGCCGGGTACACCGCGGCCTGGAGCCCACCGCCGCCCGCTGATCCTGCACAATGGCGGGCGATGGTCTCCGATCCACGCGAGCGCGCCCGCGCCTCGCTGCTGGGGCTGGCGCTGGGGGACGCGCTCGGCTCGCAGTTCTTCGTCCCCGCCCACCGCGCCGCCTTCGAGGCGCGCACACCGCCCCCCGGGTCGCCTGACGCACCCTGGCAGTGGACGGACGACACTGAGATGGCCTGTTCCGTGGTGCACGTTCTGGAGCGGTACGGGAGCGTCGACCAGGACGCCCTGGCGGCGAGTTTCGCGCACCGCCACGACTTCGACCGGGGCTACGGGCCGTCCACGAACCGGCTGCTGCGCCTCGTCCGGGAGGGTGGCGACTGGCGTGAGCTGTCGCGCGAGCCGTTCGGCGGGCAGGGCTCCTGGGGGAACGGCGCCGCGATGCGCGTCGCCCCGCTCGGAGCCTGGTACGCGGACGATCCGGTGGAGGCGGCCCGGCAGGCAGAACTGTCCGCCACCGTCACGCACCCGCATCCCGAGGCCGTCGCGGGCACGGTCGCCATCGCGGTCGCCGCGGCGATCGCCGCCTCGACCCCCGGACGCCTCGCACCCGGCGTGTTCCTGGACGGCGTGCTCGAACACGTCCCCGACACGCGGGTGCGCCAGGGCATCACCGAGGCCAGGCGCCTGCTGACCATCCGCGACCCGGGCACGGCGGCGTCGGTGCTCGGCAACGGCCGGCAGGTCGCGGCCCACGACACGGTGCCGTACACCCTGTGGGCCGCGTCCCTGCACCTCGACGACTACGAGAGCGCCTTCTGGACGACCTCCGCCGCGGGCGGGGACGTCGACACGACATGCGCGATCGCCGGGGGCATCGTCGCCGCGCGCGTGGGCGTCCAGGGCCTGCCCGCCGCCTGGCTCGCCGCGTGCGAACCCCTCCCCGCCTGGGCCGCCGCCGCTACGTCGTAGGGAGGTGGCGGGCCAGGAACTCCTCGGTGCGGCTCCAAGCGCGCGCGGCCGGCTCAGGGGTGTAGAACATCGGGGCCTTGCGGTTGTGGAACGCGTGGCCCGCGTCCTCCTCGACGTGCATCTCCACGTTCGCGCGTCCCGCGACGGCCTTCTCCACGGCCGCGACCTTCTCGCGGGGGATGTAGGGGTCGGAGCCACCGAAGTGGAACTGCAACGGGCAGTCGATGGAGTCGAGCAACTCCAGCTGGTCGGGAACGCCCGACCCGTAGAACGACACCACCGCCGAGACGTCGTCAGCGCGCGCGCCGAGCAGGTAGGCGAACGTGCCCCCGAAGCAGAAGCCCAGCAGCCCGACCGGACCCGTCGTCTCGGGAAGGCCCCGCAGGTGCGCCAGCGACGCCTCCAGGTCTTCGAGCCCCTTCCCGGGGTCGAACCTCGACGACAGCTCGATGGACTTCTGCAGGCCCTCGTCGTCGTGCGCGGCGGCCCAGCCGGGCTGCAGCCGCCAGAACAGGTCCGGCGCGGCCACCACGTACCCCAGCGCGGCCAGGTCCTCCGCGACCGCCCTCATGTAGGCGCCCACGCCGTAGACCTCCTGGACGAGCAGGATCCCCGGCCCGCCGGCTCCGCCCTCGGGAGTCCAGACGTGCAGCGCGAACTCGCCGTCCGCAACAGCGACCGACTCGGTGCGTGTCAACGACATATCCGGCACATCCTCCTGATCAACCCATGACCGCGTACACGGTGGTGGCATGGGCGGCCGGCTCGTCCTCGCCCTCCGCCGTCATCGTGACCTCGGCGAAGGCCAGCGTCCGGCCCAGCTTGGTGATCCGCACCGCGACCAGCACGTCCTTGCCCGCGACGGGCCGCTGGAACGTGGTGTTCTGCTGCACGGTCGTCATCGGCACGAACCCGCCCCGGGCCCCCGACACCGCGATCACCGTGGCCGTGTCGGCCGCCGCCATCAACGCCTGCCCGGACACCCCGCCGCCCTCCCGGGCCAGCCGGTCCGACCACGGCAGCCGCAGCACCGCCCGCCGGTCGCCGACCTCCTCGACCCGCAGGCCCAGGTCGAGCACCCACGGCGCGAAGTTGTCCCGGAGAATCCTGTCGCCGTCCTCGGCCTTCACCGTCACCCCGCCATGATGCACGCTGGAGACATGCGTGAGGAGATCTTTCTGCCCGCCACCTACGCAACGGGCGTCCCGTACGGGACGTTCCAGCGCCTCCGCGCGCAGTCCCCGGTCTGCCGGATCCCCGAACCCGCCGTGGGCCCCTGGCCGGCCGGCCCCGGCTACTGGGCGGTCTTCCGGCACGCCGACGTCAAACACGTCCTCCGCACGCCCGAGCTGTTCTCCTCCAACCTCGGCGCCACCCAGATCCGCGACCCCGACACCCCCGCGGACCTGGAGTTCGTCCGGGCGATGATGCTCAACCAGGACCCGCCCGGCCACTCCCGGCTCCGCCGCATCGTCGCCGCCGCGTTCAGCCCCCGGGCCGTGCGCGCCCTGGAGTCCGCGATCGACGACCGCGCCCGGACGCTGATCGGCTCCGCCCGCGGCGAACTCGACTTCGTCGAACTGGTCGCCGACCTGCCCGTCTGGACGCTCGCGCACATCATGGGCGTCCCCTCCGAGGACCGCCGCCTGCTCTACGACTGGGCCTCCCGCGTGATCGGCTACCAGGACGACGAATACGCGGGCCTCTCCACGGCCGCCGCCGAAGCCCTCAGCCCCATGGGCCGCGCCGCCGTACGGCAGCGGCCCACCCTCCAGCGCCCCGACGGCCGCCCCGTGAACCCCCGCTCACGCGCCGCGCTGCGCGACATGTTCGCCTACGCCCACGCACTGGCCGACGCCAAGCGCAAGGACCCGGGGGACGACGTGATGTCGCGCATGCTGGCGGGCGGCCTGACCGACGCCGAATTCGAGAACATGTTCTTCCTTTTCGCCGTCGCGGGGAACGAGACCCTCCGCAACGGCATCCCCGGCGGCCTCCTCACCCTCCTGGACCACCCCGACCAGCTATCCCGCCTCCACGAAAACCCGGAACTCCTCCCAACGGCCATTGAGGAAATGCTCCGCTACTGGCCCCCGGTCATGGACTTCCGCCGTACCGCCACCCAGGACCTCGAACTCGCGGGCCAGGAGATGAAAGCGGGGGAGAAGGTCGTCGTCTACCACGCCTCCGCCAACCGGGACGAGACCGTCTTCCCTTCCCCCGACACCTTCGATATCACCCGCACGCCGAACGACCACGTCAGCTTCGGTTTCGGCCCCCACTTCTGCCTGGGCGCCCACCTGGCCCGCGTCCAGATGCGCGCGGTCTTCCGCGAACTCCTCCCGCTCACCATCGAGCGCACCGGCCCCCCGGTTCGCCTCGCCTCGAATTTCCAGAACGGCCTCAAGCACCTGCCCGTACGAATCGTGGCATGATCGTTCGCCCACGCCCACCACGCCGCCGGGGGTCCGCAGTTGCACCGCCGAATCGCCATCGGCGCGGCCGTGATCGCCATCGCGCTGGTGTCCGCGCTGGTGTACGCGGGAATGCGCCCCTCTCCCGAGCCGCCCCCGCGCGGCCTCGCCGGCAAGGTGACCATCGTCGACACCGGGCGCTTCCGCTGGGACCCGGGCACCTGCGGCGGCCGGGGACGGTTCGCCGACATCACCGAGGGCGCCCAGATCCTGATCAAGGACCCGGACGGCAAGACGCTGACGGCCGCGAAGCTGGGCCCTGGGATGCCGGAGAAGATCACACGCGACGCGGCCAGCCAGAACGCGGCCCACTGCACCTTCCTGATCCCCGCCGCGACCGTCCCGTCCCGTGCCTCCTACCAGGTCCAGATCGGCCGCCAACCCCCGTCCAAGGTCGCGGGCCCCGACATCGGACGCCTGACCCTCCGCTTCGGCTCCTGACCGGGCGGGGCGACTACTGAGATGCAGGGAACCGCACCCTCCCTCTAGACTCGATCCCGACCAGGACGGCCCGGACCTCCGAGCCGTCCCACCCCCAGACGGGAGGAAGACCGGCAAGTCTCCAGGGTCGCTAGCTCAATTGGCAGAGCTCCGGACTTTTAATCCGTAGGTTGTGGGTTCGAGTCCCACGCGACCCACCCCTCTTGACCAGCCCAAACGCGCCCGTCCGGCCACCTAGGCGATCATGCCTGGGGCCAGCCTGAGACCACCCTGGGGCCAGGACACCGCACACGTCGGCGCCACGCCCCTCCACGTCCCGCTGCTTGATCGCGGGCAAGGCCGTCCCCGCGCGCCGACCTCGTCGAGGCTGACGCGCCTCCGATGTGCGGTTAGTCCTTTCGCAGGTCGTCAGGCAGGGACGGGGGAGCGGATGCTCTCGATCACGCAGTTGCCGCGGTGCTTGTGCGGACGGGACTGGCCAGCCGTGCGCGAGTGCGTGGCCGGGATGGTTCAGGGCTCCGGGCCGTCACCTTGCGCCGCACCAGGCCCACCCGGGTGGGGCCTCGCGCAGAGCGTCGGCGGCGGGCCGGGGCGCGGCTGTGCGCCGGGTGGTCCCGGGCACGATGCCTGCGGTGCGGAGCAGGTGCGCGGCGGTCTTCTCTGCTGCGCGGTGCGCGACCTCTGGCAGTACCGAGGTGTAGGTGTCGGCGGTGAGCACGATGCTGGAGTGTCCGAGCATTTCCTGCACCACCTTCAGCTCTACTCCGGCCGCCAGGGCGAGCGTGGCGGCTCCGTGCCGGAGGTCGTGCAGTCGGATCGGCGGGACATCGTGTTCGGTGATCAGCCTTTGGAACAGGTGGGTGAGCCGGCCCGGGGCGACCGGGTCGCCGTTGAGGTTGGTGAACACGTGTCCGCTGTCGTGGTAGCCGTCGCCATAGGCGGCCGCCTCCGCCTGTTGCCGGGAGCGGTGCGCGCGCAGCGCTGCGACGGTGGTGCGGTCCAGCGCGATCAGACGGGTGCTGTGCGCGGTCTTGGGCGGGCACACCGTCAGCCGCCCGTCCCGCTGTTGCAGTTGCCGGCAGACCAGCGCGGTGCCCTCGTCCAGATCGAGATCGCACCAGCGCAGCCCCGCAGCCTCACCACGCCGTAGCCCACGCAACGCGATCAGGTGGTAGGCCGCGTACAGGCGGTGGGAGGCGATCGCGTCCAGGAACTGGGCGGTCTGCGCGGTCGTCCACACTGCCACCGCGGGCCGTTCGGTTGTCCAGCCAGCACTCCAGCCACGCGGCCACGGTGAGCGGGCTCCCGGCCGGACCACGCAACCGCACCAACGCCGCCTCTGCAGACTTGGGGGTCGGGAAACCACCCCGACGGACGCGGCGTCGGCGACCGTCCGACCCGCTGCCCAGCTCCAACCGTAGGTACCAGCTGCCGTGGCTGCGCTCGGCCATTAACCGCGGGCACTTGCTACCCAGGGCGCGACCGGTGCCGGAATCTTCGCAGCCGCATCGCCGGTACACACCACCGGCACTCCTCGGTCTTCTCATGAGCCCATGGTGGGCGCGATAAAACGCCGCTGCCATCTCGATAACACCAGAGAACCGAGCTCGCTGAGGGCGAAGGCTCTGGCGTCCTAGATGAGTTCGAACCTCCGGTCGCTGTCGACGCCGAAGTACTCACAGCTCAGCGCGCTGCGTGGTGTTAGCTTCGCGCAAATGCAAGTTTCGGGTGTGCCGATTATTAATGGCGCGGCGGCGTTCTTCGTGCCGATGCCCGCTTGAGGGCTGCCCGGCGGGCATCGGTGGTAATTCCGGATGGCGGTGAGGACGGTATACGGTCTGGACGGCATGGGATCGCATGCGTGGAGCGTGGGCCGTCGTTGTGGTGGTCTAGTGGGCGTTGCTGCCCGTTGGGTGGCTGTGTGCTGTCGTCTGGGGCGAAGTGTTCGTCGGGGTCGTTCTTGAACACTCGCAGTTCTAGCAGGGCGATGGCCAGACCGAGCAGGGTGATGAAGCCGAGGATGGCAGTGAGGTAGAGCAGGCTTTTCACGGGTGTTCCTCGGAGGTGCTCGGCGCGGGTTGGTGGTGTGATCTTCGCCGTATCGGCGACGTTTGTCACTTGGGAAGGGCGACCTTTCTTACCGGAGAGCTCGGTCGGTAGTGATGCTGTGGCAATGAGTCATCAGCGCAGTATCGAAATTGGCTCTCCTGCGGAAGATTGGAGCTGTCGGTCAGAACAGTGTGGCTCTGACCTGGATGAATGTGCGCTAGTTTCCCTTGGGTCCACACTCTGTTCTTGCTCGCTGACATTGTGTCAATCACGACGATGCGATGACGGTGTGCGACCAATTCTGCACGGAGCGGCAAGGTTGACTGTGCGTAAATAATCGGTCACGAAGTTAGTTTTGGATGACAGCGCTTCGCGCTACAAGACGCGGCGAGCGGCAGTTCGGTTGACTTGCGAAGTCCGGATCTTTGATCACAAAATCGTGATGATCGGCGGTATGGATCTTGGGTCGGGCGCATGTGATTCTTGCGCTGCTTGCCGGGTTTGGGTGCAGCGGGACCTGAGTGTCTGGTGCTCGCGTGCGTGCCCTCTTGCGAAGGAAGGTACGGCGTGCGGGTTGGCCGGGTTGGCGCTGGGCTGGTCACGGCAGTTATGGCGGTGTCGCTGGTTCAGGTGCTGGGGCTGAGCGGTGTTGATCGTGCGGCGGCGGAACCGGTGCCGGAGGGGGCTGCCACCGAGCAGCAGGCTTTGACGCAGGCCCGGGAGTCGGGCGAGCCGGTGGAGGTGCTGTCGCGCCGCGGGGAGCACCGCACGGTCCGGGCGCTGCCGACGGGCCGGCTTGAGCTGGTCGAGCATTTGCGGCCGGTGCGCACGCGGCAGGACGGCCGCTGGGTGGACATCGACACCAAGCTCCGCACCTCGGGTTCGGATGTGGTTCCGGGCGCGACGACGGTGGGGCTGCGGTTGTCGGGCGGCGGTGACGGGCCGCTGGTGCGGATGTCGCGGGCGGGCAGGGAACTGTCGTTGTCCTGGCCTGAGAAGTTGCCGGAGCCGACGCTGGACGGGGACACCGCGGTGTACGCAGGGGTCCTCGGCTCGGACATCGATCTGCGGGTGCGGGCAGAGCCTGAAGGATTCGCGCACACCTTCGTGGTCAAGACGGCGGAGGCGGCGCAGGACCCGCGGCTGGCGACGCTGGCGTTCAAACTGAACACCACGCGGTTGTCGGTGGGCACGGACGCGGCGGGCGGGCTGCAGGCCAAGGACGCAACCTCACAGGCAGGGGTCTTCGAGGCACCGGCCCCGATCATGTGGGACTCCACCCAACCCGCCCCGCCCGCAGGACGCCGGGCGGCCGCGCAGGATTTGGCCGAGGGCCCCGCCGAGGGTGGGCAGACCGCGCCGGTCCAGGTAGGGGTCGCGAACGGCCAACTGACGCTGAAGCCGGACCAGGGCCTGTTGACCTCCCCGGACACCACCTTCCCGGTCTATATCGATCCGGTGTGGCAGACGAATGCGGCCTATGCCTGGGCGATGGTGTCGTCGGGCTATCCCGACGAGTCGTACTACAAGTTCAGCGGTAACGCCACCGAGGGCATGGGCCGCTGTGAGGTGGCCAAGGACCCGCGGTGTGTGAAGGACCAGACCAAGCGGCTCTTCTACCGGATGAAACTGCCGTCGATCAAGGGCAGCTACATCCAGTCCACCGAGTTCGTCGCCTACGAGACCAGCGCGTGGGACTGCGAGAACCCCACCTCGGTGCAGCTGTGGCGCACCAGCGGGTTGTCCTCGAACGCGACCTGGAACAACACCAGGGACAACTGGGGTGAGCAGCTGGCCTCGCGGGATGTGGCCTACTGCTCGCGGGCGCCGGTGGAGTTCGGCGGGGCGACGCTTCGATCGCACGTGCAGGACGCGGTCAACAAGGGCTACTCCACGATCACCCTCGGGCTGAAGGCCTACAGCGAGTCCTCGATGGCGTGGTGGAAGCGGTTCGCCGATGACGCCTACCTGAAGGTGCAGTACAACCGGCCGCCGCACCAGCCCAACACCGACTCGATGTATGCCAGCCCGGGCACCAAGTGCGTGGACGCGCCGCAGGCCAAGCCGGTCAACGACCTGTCGACGATGTACGCCTACCTGTGGGACCCCGATACCGAGGACGCCAACAAGGTGCAGGGCGAGTTCGCCCTGAACTGGGACAGCGGCGACGGCAAGGGCTTCATCAAACGGTGGACCTCACCGCTGCTGCCACCGTTGACCTCAGGGACCAAGCGGTACTACAAGGTGCCGTCCACGATCCCGCAGAAGACGCTGATCGCCTGGAACGTGCGCGCCTTCGACGGCGAGCAGTGGGGCCCATGGGCCTCTGACGGCGCCCAGCACGCCTGCTACTTCTACTACGACCCGGCCGTGCCCGCCGCTCCCACAGTGACCTCCGCGGACTATCCCGGCGACGACACCTGGCACGGCGGCGTCGGCGAGGCGGGCACGTTCACCATCAGTGACGCGGCCAGGGTCGCCGACCGCTACGACATCTCCCTCAACGGCACCGTGATCAAGTCCGTGGCGACCACGGACGGGGCCGCCCGCAACGTGTCGCTGGCACCGACCCGCTCAGGGCCGAACCTGCTGACGGTCCAGGCCTTCACCGACGCCAGCCAGAACAGCAGCCCCGCCACCTACGAGTTCTGGGCCAAGGCCGGCGCCGATCCGGCGGCGCGCTTCACCCTCAACGAGAACGCCGGGAGCACCACCGTCGCGGCACAGAGCCCAGGAACCGCCGCGACCGTGAAGGGCGGCGCCACCCTCGGCGGTGAGGGCAAGGTCGGCGCAGCCCTGAACCTGAACGGGACCAGCGGCTACGCCGAAACAGGGCTGCCAGCGGTCGACACCGGGCAGAGCTTCACCGTCTCGGCCTGGCTCAAGCCCAAAACCGCCGGGATGTACAACGCCCTGGCCCAGGACGGCGCGCACCAGAGCGGCTTCCAGGTGGGCATCGAACCCAGCGGGCGGCTGGCCTTCAAGATGCCCTCGGCCGACACCGCCGCAAACGGCGGCGGCAGCTGGCACACCGCCCTGGCCTCGGCACCCGCCGGCCTGGACACCTGGACGCACGTGACCGGCGTCTATGACGCCACCGCCCACCAACTCCGGCTCTACCTCAACGGGCAGCGGGAGGCTACGGTCGACGGCGTCACCGCCTGGCAGGCCAAGGGCGGCCTGCAGATCGGCCGCAGCAAGTACAACGGCCAATACGGCAACCCCTGGCCCGGCGGCGTCGACGACATCAAACTCTTCGGCCAGGCCGTGACCGACGGCGACGCCCAAGGCCTGGCCGCGGGCAACAATCCGGACGGTGCCAGCCCGCAGGCGCATTGGAAGCTGGACGAGCCCGCCGGATCCAGCCGCGTCTACAGCCCCGCCGACCTCAAAGCCACCCCACACGGCGGCGCGACCCTCGGCCAGGCCGGCCAGGACGGCACCGCGCTACGCCTCAACGGCACCGACGGATACGCCGCCACGCCCGGCCCGGTCGTGGCCACACATCGCAGCTTCGCAGTAGCCGCGTGGGTACGGCTGGACACCAAACGCGGGACTCCGGTGGTGGTGAGCCAGGAGGGCAGCAACGGCTCGGCCATGGCGCTGTACTACTCCGCCGGCTCCGACCGCTGGGAGTTCAACATGCAAACTCCCGACGGCGGCACCTTCACCCTGATCAACGTCCTGTCCAAGACGCCTGCGGTCGCCAACGCCTGGACCCACCTGGTGGGCGTCTACGACGCCACGCTCGGGCAGATCAGTCTGTACGTCAACGGCGAACTCCAGCAGACCCGGGCACAACCCAACAACTGGCCCTCGACCGGGCCGCTCAACATCGGCCGGTACCGCTCGGTCGACGGGTACGGCGGCGACTTCTACTGGCCCGGCACCATCGACGACCTCCAGATCTACGACCGCATCGTGGGACCCCAGGAAGTCGAGGAACTGGTCACCCAGCACCCGGTCCTGGCCGCCCGCTGGACGTTCAACACCGACGGCTCGGCAGAACCCGCCGGAGCCCCCGCCATGACCCTGGCGGGCGGCGCGGCGATCGATCCCAGCGCCGGCTTCAAGTACATCTCCGCAGGCGGCCTTCTGCTGAACGGCACCACCGCTCACGCCCAAACGACCGCGCCACCGATCAAGACCGACGAGAGCTTCACCATCGCCGGATGGGTGCGCAACATCGGCCGCCCGCAGACCCGGGCGACTGTGTTCTCTCAAGCCGGCATCAACACCAACGCCTTCGCCCTGCGCTATGTCCCTGACACGGCCGATCCGGGCAACGTGGGCGGCTGGCAGCTGGAGATGAACAACGCCGACCAAGCGGGCACTCCACGTACGGCGTCGCACCCTGGATTCAACGAATGGGACTGGGACCATGTCGCGATCGTCTACGACGCGCTGCGCGACCGGATGAGCCTGTACGTCAACGGCGCCCTGCACCAGTCGGAAGGCGCCGTCTCCCAGGAAGACCAGGTGCTCGGCTTCACCGCGGCCAACGGCGGCCTGCAAGTAGGCCGGACCAAGTTCGGCGCCACCGGCGGGAGCGAGTTCTGGCCCGATGCCATCGACGACATCTGGGCCTACCGAGGGGCCTTGACTCCGAATCAAGTCGGGCGCCTGGCCAGTCTCGAGGAACTGGCAATAGGCGATGGCCCCTAGCCACTGCCGACCGCGGTCCACGCTGTGCCGGAGCACAGCCTCGGGGGCGCGCGCACCCTGCTCTTGACCCTGCGATTGAGCTGACCGACGTAAGCGTGTGGGTGGTGGAGGATTCGTGGTGAAGGTAGGCCGTAGGTCCCCCGGCAGGTCGCTGGTCCTGGAGCAGCGCCGGACACTCCGAATAATCGCGATCACGCTGGCGGTGATGATGCCGGTGGGGCTGCTGTCCGCGCCGTCGGCTTTCGCAGAACCTGACTCCCAACGGCCTAAGGTATCCAGCAACGAACGGATCGTTGACGGCCGCGATCTGAAGGCCCGTGGACGGGAAACGGATTCGGCCGAAAAGGGACCGGCGGCCAAGGCCGACTGGCCAGCCCCCGGTACCGAAGAGGTGAACGTTCCCAGCGCCAACGGCCGCTCGGCCGTGACGAAGGCGGGCAAGCTGCCGGTGCAGATCCTGCCTCCGCAGAGCAAGCCCCAATCCCATGTCCGCGATGTGGCCGGCAAGGTACGGGTGCAGGTGCTGGATCGAGCGGCGACCGCCCGCGCAGGTGCCAACGGCCTTGCGTTCACCGTGGGCCGCACGGATGCCGGCCAGGCGGGCCGTGTCGGGGTCCGCGTGGACTACTCGCGTTTTGCTCAGGCTTTCGGCGGTGCCTACGGATCACGGTTGCGGCTGCTGCAACTTCCGCAATGCTCGCTGTCCACCCCGGACAAAACCGAATGCCGCACAGCCACTCCCATCGAGTCCCGTAACGATGCGGTCGCCAAGACCCTTACCGCCGACATCGAAGCCGCGCCGACTCGAACCCAGACGGCAACGGCTCCGGCCACCGGCACCGTCCTCGTGGTTGCGGCGGAGGCATCGGGCTCCCAGGGCGACTACAAGGCCACCTCCCTCTCGTCGTCGGCCACCTGGAAAGCCGGTGGAAACTCCGGCGACTTCACCTGGTCCTACCCGATGGACGTCCCGCCCGTTCCCGGTGGGCTGGCTCCCGAGGTGGCGCTGTCGTACTCCTCGGGCGGCGTGGATGGCAAGACGGGCAACACCAACGGCCAGCCCTCCTGGGTCGGCCAGGGCTTCGACATGTGGCCGGGGTTCATCGAGCGACGGTACAAGTCGTGTGAGGACGACGGCGCCCCCAAGGACGAGTGGGGCAACTCGCCCGGGGATCTGTGCTGGGGCTATGACAACGCCACCGTCACCTGGAACGGCAAGGGCGGCGAACTCATCAAGGCCGCGGACGGCACCTGGCGCCTCAAGAACGACGATGGCACCAAGTTCGAGAAGATCACCGGAGGCACGAACCGCACCAACGATGACGACGACGGCGAGTACTGGAAAGTCACCGACACCAAAGGTGTGCAGTACTTCTTTGGTCGCAACCAGTTGCCGGGCTGGAGCAGTGACAAACCTGAGACCGGCTCCACCTGGACGGTCCCGGTCTTCGGCGACGATGACGGCGAGCCCTGCCACCGCTCTTCCTTCGCCTCTTCCTGGTGCCATCAGGCCTACCGGTGGAACCTGGACTACGTGGTGGACCCCAAGGGGAACGCCATCACTTACGCCTACGGCACCGAGACCAACCACTACGGCCGCAATCTCGAGCCCGAGGACGAGACCTCCTACATCCGTGGCGGCTACCTGAAGTCGATCTCCTACGGCCTGCGCTCGGATGCTCTGTACGGCACCGCTCCGGCCCGCGTGGTCTTCGACGTCTCCGAACGCTGCATGCCCGACTCCACTTTCGACTGCGCCCCAGACAAGATCGGTGACAATCCGCAGCGCTGGTGGGACGTCCCCTGGGACCTGAACTGCAACTCCGGCCAGGAATGCAAGGAAGACCACGGAGCGGCGGCCCCAACGTTCTGGTCACGCAAGCGACTGACCAAGGTCACCACTCAGGTGATCAAGCCCGATGCCTCCGGCCACCGCAACGTCGATTCCTGGGCTCTCGACCACGACTGGGGCCTGGCCGATGTCGAACGAGACCTGCGCCTGAAGGAGATCCAGCACACCGGCCACGCCGCCGACACTCCGGTGACCTTGCCGAAGGTCACCTTCAACTACGAGCAGATGCCCAACCGCCTGGACAAGACCGGCGACGACATTCTGCCCTACATCCGCTACCGGCTCGGTGCCATCTACGACGAGTCCGGCGGCCAGATCGACATCAAGTACTCCCAGCCTGCATGCACGCTGGACGACCTGCCCACCCCGGAGACCAACACCCAGCGCTGCTTCCCGGTGATCTGGCAGCCACCGGGCCGGGACGACCCCATCACCGACTGGTTCCACAAGTACGTGGTGACGTCGGTGACCGAGGTCGACCGCACCGGCCTGGCCCCGAACATGGCGACCAAGTACGAGTACCTGGGCGGCGCCGCCTGGCATTTCGATGACGACGATGGCCTGACCAAGGAGAAACACAAGACCTGGTCACAGTGGCGCGGCTACAGCCAGGTCCGCACCCTGACCGGCGACTTCCTCACCCCCTCCACCCAGGCCGACACCTACTACCTGCGCGGTATGGACGGTGACCGCCTCAACCGCGACGGGGGCACCAAGCAGGTCTCGGTCCCCGACGGTGAAGGCGGTACCCACACCGACCACGAAGCCCTTGCTGGCTTCACCCTGAAGACCGTCCAATATGCCGGGCCCGGCGGCGCGGTTCACGCCAAAACACTGAATACACCCTGGCGGGTTCAGACGGCCTCACGGTCACGCTCCTGGGGGACGGTCACCGCCAACGTCGTCAACACCGATACCGCCCGAATCTGGACGGCCAAGGACGGCGGCGGCTGGACCGAGACCAAGACCGACACCGACTACACCTCCGCAGGAACTGGCGTAGGCCGCGTCCAGTCGGTGAACGACCTGGGCGACGTCACCACCGGCACGGACGACAAGTGCACCCGTACCACTTACGCCGACAACACCGGCGCCCACATGGTCGCCTTCCCGCGGCAGGTAGAGACCGTTGCGGTCGCCTGCACAGCGACCGCCGACCGTAGCACCCAGGTGGTCAGCGACGAGCGCACCATCTATGACGGCGGTGCCTTCGGTGACGCCCCGACCAAGGGGGACGTCACCAAGACCCAGTCACTCGCCAGCCACGACGGCACCACGCCGCAGTACGTCACCAAGGTGCAGACCACCTACGACTCCTATGGCCGCCCGACCCAGGTGACCGATGCGCTGGGGCAGATCAGCAGCACGACTTACACCGACACCCACGGACTGAACACCAAGGTCACCACCACCAGCCCGCCGCCCTCCCCGGGCGCAACCGGGCTGACCACCATCAAGGAACTCGACCCGGCGTGGGGGCATCCCGTCGCCACCATCGACGCCAACAACCTCAAGATCGAGAACGTCTACGACGGTCTTGGACGGCTGCGACAGGTATGGCTGCCCAACCTGACCCGGGGCAGCAACCCGCACCCCAACTACGAGTTCGACTACCGCATCGCCGAAAACCAGATCGTCGCCGTCACGACCAAGACTCTCACCGCCACCGGTGGCCAGCGCATCGAGAAGATCGAACTGCTGGACGGCTGGCTCCGCAACCGTCAGACGCAGGCACCAGGCCCCGAAGGGCGCCTGGTCACCGACACCTTCTACGACGAGCGTGGCCAGGTCACCAAGACCTACGCGCCCTACTCGGCCACTGGCGCCCCTGAGGTCAGCCTGTTCGGCGTCGGCACCCCCGGCGATATCGAAAGCCAAACCCATACTCAATACGACGGTCTGGGCCGCAAGACCCTGGAACGCCTCATTGTCGGCAACGGCGGACAAGAAACTCAAGAGAAGTGGCGTACGACCTACAGCTACGGCGGCGCCGACCGCACCACCATTGACCCTCCCGCTGGCGGCATCCCCACCACCCAGATCACCAACGCGCACGACCAGGTGATCGAACGCCGCCAGCACAAGGACGGCACCACCACTGGGCCGTATGACGCCACCACCTATACCTACACCCCTGCCGGTGAGACCGCCTCGATCACCGACCCCTCCGGCAACACCTGGACCACCAGCTACGACGTCCGCGGCCGCAAGACCACGACCACCGACCCCGACAGGGGCACCACCACCTACACCTACGACGACCTCGACCGGCAAACCTCCTTCACCGACGCACGCGGCCAGAAGATCTTCACCAACTACGACGGTCTCGGCCGTTCCGTCGACACCCGCAAGGACTCGACCGACGGTCCCAAACTGACCTCCTTCACCTACGACACCGCCCCCTTCGGCAAAGGCAAGCAAGCCACCGCTACCCGCCACCACAACGGCGCCGACTACACCACCCGCGTCCGCCACTACGACAAACTTGGCCGAGCCGACGTCACCGACATCACCATCCCCGCAACCGAAGGCGGTCTGGCCGGCACCTACCTCTCAACCATCACCTACTCCCTCGACGGGACCGTCCGCGGCCAGAACGGCCCGGCTATCGGCGGCCTGCCCGGAGAGAGCCTCCTCTACGACTATGACGCCTGGCTGCGGCCCACTCGCTTGACCAGTGCACAGACCACCTACGTCAACGACACCGTCTACACCCCGACCGGCAAGCTTCAACTCCTGGAGTTGGGCAACACCGCAGGCAAGCGCGTATGGCAGACCTTCGGCTACGAATACGGCACCCAGCGCCTGAAAACTGCCCGCACCCTGCGGGAGGGCCTCACCGGTGCGGACCGCGACGCCACGTACGACTACGACGACGCCGGCAGCATCAAAGCCATCTCCGATGCCTCCCGCGACGGCACCGACACCCAATGCTTCGCCTACGACGGCCTGCAGCGCCTCACCCAGGCCTGGACCCAACCCACCACCGCCTGCGCTGATGAGCCTGCGTCAGGCGTCATCGGCGGGCCCGCGCCGTACTGGCACACTTACGGCTACGACACCGCGGGTAATCGCAAAACCGAGACCCGCCACGGCGTCAACGGGCAACCCGACACAGAGCGGACCTACACCTATACAGCGGCCGGCAACGGCAACCGACTCCAGCAGGTCAACCAGACCGGCGGCGAAGGACACCGCACCGACAGCTACGGCTACGACGCCACCGGCAACACCACCCAGCGCACCATCGGTAACACCATCCAAAGCCTCGACTGGGGACCATCGGGCGAACTGACCACGGTCACCGAAGGTGACGCCACCACCACCTATATCTACGGCCCCCACGGCGACCGGCTACTTCGTAAGGACCCCGGCGGCACCACCCTTTACCTGGCCAACACCGAACTACGCCTCAACAACGGGTCCACCTCGCCCACTGGCACGCGCTACTACATTTTCGCCGACCAGACCGTCGCCATGCGCACTCCCGACGGCGTCACCCACCTCGCCGACGACCACCAGGGCACCGCGCAGATCGCGGTCAACGCTACCGACCAAACCATCACCACCCGCCGGCACACCACCTACGGTGCCGTTCGCGGCCTCGACGATAAGAGCACTTGGCCTAACGACAAGGGATTCGTTGGGGGCACCAACGACCCTACGGGCCTTACGCACCTGGGTGCCCGCCAATACGACCCCGACACCGGCCGCTTCATCTCCGTCGACCCCCTCATGGACCCGGCCGACCCGCAGCAGATGAACGGCTACACCTACGCTAACAACAATCCCGTCACCAATTCTGACCCCGACGGCCTCATGGCCTGTCCCTCATCCGACTGGTGCGAGAACGTCACGCCTCCGATCGGCGCCAAACCTGGATCAAGGAAGGGCTGGGTCGAAAGAAACCATCCGGGACTTCTGGAGCGTGGACGCCTGCGGGCAGGATTCCCCATTGTAAAACAATGGGACAATGTGGTCGGCGTCTCTCGGATTCCCATACCGAAGGTCGTATATCCGGAACGCTTCCGTACCGTCTTCTGGAAATTCGCGATGAACTCCGCCGCATATGGTGCACATGCGGCTCCTGAAGATGTGTACGCCGAAGAGTTGCAGGCCGCTGTCAACGCCTGCCGGGAAATAAAGGAATGTGTTGGCAACAAGAAAGCCTATGGAACGCTACTTGCAGCGTTTGCGGAACTGAACCTTGGTGCGTTCGTCGGTTCTGGTCGACAGAGACGAGCGAGCGTGCGGGGAATGGTCGGCGCTTCCAAGAAGCGACTGGGCATGTGCAACAGCTTCGTGTCCGGCAGCAAGGTGCTCATGGCCGACGGCGGCCACAAGCCCATCGAAGACGTAGATGTCGGAGACAAGGTCGTTGCCACCGATACGGCCACCGGTGAGACCACGACCAAACGAGTTGTGGACACCATCACCGGCAAGGGCACCAAGAACCTCGTCCAGATCACCGTCGACGAGAGCCATCAGCCCTACTGGACCACTTCGAACACGTCATCGGGCAAGCCGACGTTCTCCAAGATCGGTAACCGATCTGACTCGACCGGCGTTGTGATCGCCACCGACGAGCACCCCTTCTGGGTCGCCGGGGATCTCAACAAGTGGGTCAAGGCCGAAGACCTCAAGCCCGGCATGTGGCTCCGTACTAGTTCCGGCACCTTCGTCCAGGTCACGGTCACCAAGCACTGGACCAAAACGCACCAACGCGTCCACAACCTTACCATCGCCGACCACCACACGTACTATGCGCTCGCGGGGGCCACCCCGGTACTCGTTCACAATGCAAATTGTGATCCGTGGAACTCGGTGGGTAAGTACGATGGTGATGGTTACCCGGTAGATGGAACTCGCATACCGACGAACGATGCACTCGATGCGGCAGAGAAATGGCTGGGCCCTGGATACAAGGAGCCTGTTCCGGGCAGTGGGCGATATGTTTCTAGGGATGGAACGCGCGTTGCAAGAATGGGCGAATCGGATATCACTGGGCAGCATGGCGGCGGCCCTCACATGAATTTTGAGAGGCTCGCCCCCAATCCAAAGAAGCCCGGAAAGATGATGGTTGTTGAGAATCGGCACGTTTATCTAGAGTAGAATGATGTGAGCTGTATTGCTGCTCGGAGATGCAGTCAGGACTCATCATCCCCGGGTTGCCAAGTCGCTAGTCGGCAAGTTAGGAGCGTCCGATGGAGCAACTGATCGTCATTCCCGATTATCAGCCTAGTGAGGGGTTGCGCCTTTCTTGGGATGAGGGATTTGAGATCGAAGTCTCTGTGGCTCGATCGGAAGTAATTATCAAGGGGAACCGTGCGGGGCTAACATCATTGGCGCGCCACCTTCTTACGCTTGCACAGGAGGGTGTAAGAGATGGAATGCATGTCCACCTCACTGCTGACCAAGAGATCGAATCCGAGATCGATCTGATTCTGGAGCGGATGATGGGCTGATCCTCCTCGGTGGCCGGAGGTGGTGTTGCATACGCAAGGTGTGGCCCGGGTTCAATGCAGACATCTTTCCGGATCCTGGATTCCCCGTACAGAGAGGTTGCGTACGGGTATCGCAATGGGCTCATTGATGTGCAGCTTCTGGGTAAAGTGATCGATGGGTTGGCTCATAATGGAGTTACCCTGGTTCCGGAGAGTTGGAGATGACTTCTCTTCTTTCGGATGATGTAGACCGAATCCGAGATTTGGCGCTTCAGCTATCCAGGTAAAGCATCCGCACTTCCGCACAGGGCTGATGCATTCTCGGATGGTGAGATGACGAGCGGTGACCTGTCGCGCTCGCGAGCGTGGGCGTGGGGCGGTGGGAAGCCGTAACGAACGAGCGCGACTCCAGATGATCAAGGTTGCCTAGTACTACTATCAGGGTTTGTGATCTAGATCGTGATCTGGTTGTGTCTGAGCCAGCGTTTCCAGTAGTGGCTGCTGCGGGCGCGGGCCTGAAGGGTGCGGCGGAGGTCGGACCAGGCCAGAGCGTGTTGCAGGGCGTGGTCGAGGGTGCGGTGGGCGGCGCTGATCAGGTGTGCCAGGAGACGGCGGATCTCGGCTGGGGTGAGGTTGACCAGGCCGCCGCTGCTTTTGGGGCGTGGGCGGCGGTGACGGCCAGGTAGGCGTGGGCGAGCATGGCCAACGTGATGTGCCGGTGCCAGCCGTCGTAGCGTCTGACCTGGTACTGGTCCAGGCCGACCTCGTTCTTGGCGGCTTGGAAGCATTCCTCGATCGCCCAGCGGGCACCGGCGACGCGCACCAGCTCGGGCAGGGTGGTGCCGGCCGGGCCGAAGCACAGGTAGAAGGCCAGCTCCAGCTCGCCGTCCTCGCCTGGGGCGAGGCTGCGGCGCACCAGCAGCCACCGCTGGAAGCCACCGGGACCGCCGAGGTCGTCGTCGGGGTGCGGTTCCAGGGTCGCCATCGCCCAGTCGTACAGGCGCGGGCCCTTGGCCCCGTCACCGGCCGAGAGCTTCTTCCATGCCCGGGCCGGCGCGTCGGCGGTGACCGCGTCGGCGCGCGATCCGCCGTTGCCGTAGCCGATGCCGGGCCCCAGCGACTGGCTCCTGGGCACGGCCACCACGTAGCCGATCCGGCGATTCTCCAGGTAGCGGCGGAACTTGTGGTCCTGGCCGTAGGCCTCGTCGGCCGTCACCCACCCCACCGGAGCCTCGCCGGCACCCAGCGCCCGCTCCAGCATCTGCTGCGCCAGCGCGGGCTTGGTCGCGAACCTGGCCTGGTCCGGGATGCCCGCCCGGGCACACCGCTCCCGGTCGGCCAGCCACGACTTGGGCAGATACAGCTCGGCATCGATCAACGCCCGTCCGCGCGCGGACGCATACGCCAAGAAGACACCGAGCTGGCAGTTCTCCACCCGCCCGGCAGTGCCGGAGTACTGCCGCTGCACCCCGGCCGACCCGGTGCCCTTCTTGATGAACCCGGTCTCGTCCACGATCAGCACCCCCGAGTCGTCCCCGAGTTCGGCGAACACGTACTCGCGCAGGTCATCCCGCATACCCCGCGGATCCCAGCGGGCACTGCCCAGCAACCGCTGCATCCGGTCCGGAGCCGCATCACCCGCCGCCTCCGCCAGCTGCCAGCCGTTCTTGCGCTCCACCGGAGCCAGCAACCCCGTCACATACGCCCGCGCCTGCCGCCGCGGCTCCACCCGGGGAAACCGGCCCGCCACCCGAGCGAACAGATCATCCAGCCCCGACACCCACGACCGCAGAACGTCCTCAGTCACCCCATCAGCCACAACCCAGGACTATAGATCACAAACCCTGATAGTAGTACTAGTACTACTATCAGGGTTTGTGATCTAGATCGTGATCTGGTTGTGTCTGAGCCAGCGTTTCCAGTAGTGGCTGCTGCGGGCGCGGGCCTGAAGGGTGCGGCGGAGGTCGGACCAGGCCAGAGCGTGTTGCAGGGCGTGGTCGAGGGTGCGGTGGGCGGCGCTGATCAGGTGTGCCAGGAGACGGCGGATCTCGGCTGGGGTGAGGTTGACCAGGCCGCCGCTGCTTTTGGGGCGTGGGCGGCGGTGACGGCCAGGTAGGCGTGGGCGAGCATGGCCAACGTGATGTGCCGGTGCCAGCCGTCGTAGCGTCTGACCTGGTACTGGTCCAGGCCGACCTCGTTCTTGGCGGCTTGGAAGCATTCCTCGATCGCCCAGCGGGCACCGGCGACGCGCACCAGCTCGGGCAGGGTGGTGCCGGCCGGGCCGAAGCACAGGTAGAAGGCCAGCTCCAGCTCGCCGTCCTCGCCTGGGGCGAGGCTGCGGCGCACCAGCAGCCACCGCTGGAAGCCACCGGGACCGCCGAGGTCGTCGTCGGGGTGCGGTTCCAGGGTCGCCATCGCCCAGTCGTACAGGCGCGGGCCCTTGGCCCCGTCACCGGCCGAGAGCTTCTTCCATGCCCGGGCCGGCGCGTCGGCGGTGACCGCGTCGGCGCGCGATCCGCCGTTGCCGTAGCCGATGCCGGGCCCCAGCGACTGGCTCCTGGGCACGGCCACCACGTAGCCGATCCGGCGATTCTCCAGGTAGCGGCGGAACTTGTGGTCCTGGCCGTAGGCCTCGTCGGCCGTCACCCACCCCACCGGAGCCTCGCCGGCACCCAGCGCCCGCTCCAGCATCTGCTGCGCCAGCGCGGGCTTGGTCGCGAACCTGGCCTGGTCCGGGATGCCCGCCCGGGCACACCGCTCCCGGTCGGCCAGCCACGACTTGGGCAGATACAGCTCGGCATCGATCAACGCCCGTCCGCGCGCGGACGCATACGCCAAGAAGACACCGAGCTGGCAGTTCTCCACCCGCCCGGCAGTGCCGGAGTACTGCCGCTGCACCCCGGCCGACCCGGTGCCCTTCTTGATGAACCCGGTCTCGTCCACGATCAGCACCCCCGAGTCGTCCCCGAGTTCGGCGAACACGTACTCGCGCAGGTCATCCCGCATACCCCGCGGATCCCAGCGGGCACTGCCCAGCAACCGCTGCATCCGGTCCGGAGCCGCATCACCCGCCGCCTCCGCCAGCTGCCAGCCGTTCTTGCGCTCCACCGGAGCCAGCAACCCCGTCACATACGCCCGCGCCTGCCGCCGCGGCTCCACCCGGGGAAACCGGCCCGCCACCCGAGCGAACAGATCATCCAGCCCCGACACCCACGACCGCAGAACGTCCTCAGTCACCCCATCAGCCACAACCCAGGACTATAGATCACAAACCCTGATAGTAGTACTAGACCGATTGATCACGACGGAGCCGCGCTCACATGCCATCTTCTCTACTCGACGTGCTCATGCGCCAGCCATCATGGTGCGGGCATCGACCCCGCGCTCCGAGTTCCAAGCATCGCGCCGACTCCCCGCCGAAAATGCGTCTCACATGGCGGATGAGGTAGGTTGCGGGATAGTGCTCGGCTGTGGCGACGGATCTTGCGCTCCGGTTGGTGCCGGATGAGCTGTGGGCGATCGTTGAGCCCGTTGATCCCGAACTTCGAGCCGCGGCGGCAGGGCGGCGGGATGACGGCGGTGGACGACCGGGCGGTGTTCACCGCGATCGTGTGCGTGCTGACCAGCGAGTGTGCGTGGCGGCATCTGCCAGCCGAGTTCGGGCTGAGCGTGCCGACCGCGCATCGCCGCATCCCGGATCCCGATCTTGAAGGCGATACGCGGCTGCTCGCTCCAGGACGGTGACGGTGACCGCTGGCCGTCGATGGCGTTGTTGGCTCGTTGTTGGCTCGGCGGGATCGGTACGGGACGACATCCGGCGATACGGCCCGGCACCGAGATCCGGCCAGGTGCGGACAGAACGGCACTGCCCGGCCTTCAAAGCTCCGGATTGATACGGTCCCAGCGGGCTTTTAATCCGTAGGTTGTGGGTTCGAGTCCCACGCGACCCACCCCTCCTGACCAGGGCAAACGCAAGTTTCGCCCGGTACGTCCCCCGCCCGTTCCGCCCCGCTTTGTTCCCATGTTGGCTCGCGGGGTCGGACTGGGGGGACGATCATCGTCTCTGGGCGCCGTTTCCATCCGAGGTCGAGGTTCGTGCGGTAATGCGTGGCCATGACGGCGCGGCCAGGGCTGCGCGGCGGCCTGAGTGGATCTGGCAGAGATACCGGCCGTACACCGCGGCGTTGTCCGAGGTGCCGCGTCCGATGAACAGCGGGTGCCTGCGGTGCCGAGTCAGGCGGGAGATTTCGCCGCGCACGGGCAGCAGCCTGTCCAGGGTGCCGGCCACGGTGACCGGCTGCTCGGCGATCTCGCAGGCCATGATCGTGTGTGGAGTGTTCACAGTCGTCCTGTTCGAGGGGAGGAAGGAAGAACACACGTGGTTAGGACACGTCCCAGCGGCCGCCGTTGTTCCAGTAGCCGCGGATCTCTTCCAGGGAGCGGTCCTTGGTTTCTGGTGCCATGCGGTGCATGAACCACCAAGCGGCGGCTGAGAGCAGAGCGAAGACGCCGAAGGTCGGCGAACCGCCCAGCGTCGACAGCATGCCGGGGAAGGCGAACGTGGCGATGAGGTTGGCGATGAAGTCGCTGATCAGCAGGGCCGCGGCGCCCACGCTGCGCAGCCGGGCGGGGAACGCTTCGCCGACGTAGACCCAGATCAGTGAGCCGATGCCGAGGTAGAAGCTGACGTAATACAGGCCGATCCCGGCCACCGCGAGGTAGCCGGTCGCGCTGGAGACGTGGGGCTGCCAGAACACCGCCACCATCGACAGGTGGCCGACGACCATGCCGGCTGCGCCGATCAGCAGGAGCGGACGACGGCCCCAGAAGTCCACGACGGCCATGGACAGCACGACGCCGACGATCGCGAAGATCTGCACGATGGCTGAGACGAAGATCGAATCGGCGTTGCCGGCGATGCCGGCCTGTTTGAAGATCAGCGGGCTGTAGTACAGGATCGTGTTGGTGCCAGTGATCTGCACGAAGAAGCCGAATCCGATCACAAATGCGGTCGCTCGGGTGTACTTGCGGGTGAAGATTTCCCGGAACCGGCCCTGTTCCCCGACTTGCAGGTCGGCCTTGATATCGGTGATCCGTTGATCCGCGATGGCCGGGTCGATAAGCCGCAAGGCGGCCAGGGCCTCGTCATGGCGGCCCTGCATGGCGTACCAGCGGGGACTGTCCGGGAAGCGGGCGATCAGGACGAGCACGGCGGCGGCGGGCACGGCGGAAATGCCCAGCATCAGCTCCCAGGAGCCGGTGTCGGCGAGCGCGTAGCCGACCAGGAGGGAGACCACCACGCCAGCGCTGGTGAAGAACTGGTAGGAGGTGGCCAGTCGGCCGCGCTGGTGGTCGGGGGCGAACTCGGAGATGAAAACCGGTGCGACCACAGTGGACAGCCCGATGGTGATGCCGAGCAGCAGACGCACTCCGGTGAGCCACCAGACTCCCCACGGGATGGCACTCAGGGCGGCGAACACGGCGAACCCCGCTGCGACGACGACCATGGTCATGCGCCGGCCGAAGCTATTGGCCATCCACGAGCCGAGGACGGCTCCCAGCAAGCTGCCGGCGACAACGATGGATGTGACGACGGAAACCCACAGGGTGCTGAGGTGGTAGTCCTCCTTGAGGAAAACCAGAGCCCCGCCGATCGAGCCGGTGTCGAAGCCGTAGATCACCCCGACGACCCCGGCGACCACGGCGACCCGGGAACCGAGCGATCCGCGTTGCGTCTGATCTGAACCGGGCGCGGTAATGAGAACCACTCCCTCTGTGCGGTGATGACGCCCGAGAAGCAGAATGCGGGTGAACCAGACGTCGACCTGAAGTCCATGGTGGGCGTGGTGCCAGTGGGAACGCCAGATTCCGGCCCGGGTTGGCGGTCATCTTCGCGTAAAGCTGAGTGGCCGCGGTGGGTCGTGCGAACGCGTGCGCTGGCCGTCCGGGACCGGCGCCGGCGAGCTCGGCTCTCCGGCTGCCGTGGTCATGTGCTGAGCCCCACGCCGGTGGTGATGTAGTGGACCACTTCCTGGGTGCTTGTCTTCTCGGCCCGCAGATCCGCGATCATGTGCCCGCCCCGCAGCACCCACACGAAATCCGACACCTGCATGACCTGCTCGATGTTGTGGCTGATCAACACGACCGCCAGGCCCCGATCGGCGAGGGCCCTGACGACCTCCAGCACCCGCCCGGTTTCCTTGACGCCCAATGCGGCGGTGGGCTCATCCATCAGCACGACCTTGCTGCCCCAGCCGACGGCCCTGGCGATGGCGACGCCCTGACGCTGGCCGCCCGACATGGCGCCCACTTTCGCCTTGATGTTGGGCATGCGGATGCCGTAATCGTCGATCAGCTCGGCGGCCTTGACCTCCATGGGCTTCTTGCGCAGGCGGAACAGCGAGCGGGCGCCGCCGGACAGTTCCCGGCCAAGGAAGAGGTTTGCCGCGACGTCAAGGTTGTCGGCCAAGGCCAGGTTCTGGTGGACCGTCTCGATACCCGCCAGCCGTGCGTCGTTGGGGCTGGCGAAGGTCACCGGCGCCCCGTTCATGAAGAGTTCTCCCTCGTCGGGTGAGTGCACACCAGACAGGCACCGGATCAAGGTGGACTTGCCTGCGCCGTTGTCTCCGACCAGGGCGGTCACCTGTCCCGCCTGAGCTGAGAAGGTCACGTTGTCCAGTGCCACCACGCCGCCGAAGCGCTTGGTGACCCCTTGTGCCAAGACCGCGGGTGCTTGCTCCGTGACGACGCCGGGGCGCTGTTCGAGTTGTTCCTGCATGGCCGCTCTCCTTTGCGGTCGTTGCACTTACTTGGCGGCGGGACAGGACGTGATCGGATACCCGGCAGTCTTCACCGCCGCCTTGATGTTGCCCGCGTTGACAGGCACGGCGGGGAAGAGGACTTCCTTCGGCGCGGACTTGCCCGCGTGGATCTTGGCGGCGATGTCCATGACGATCTCGGCCTCCTTGACCGGGAACGTCGCGAGCGTCTGCGTGTAGGTGCCGTTGCACACGGCCTGCAGCCCGGCCTGGGTTCCGTCGATGCCGATCACGACCTTGCTCTTGGGGTCGATGCCGGCAGAGGTGAAGGCGCGGATGGCGCCGAGGGCGATGTCGTCGTTGCCGCCGAAGACGGCGTCGACGTCACGGTGCACCTGCAGGACGTCGGTCATCTTCTGCTCGGCGTCCCGCTGGGTGAAGTTCGTCTGCGGGCTGGCGACGACCTTGATGCCGGGATACTTCTTCAGCTCGTTCATGCATCCGGTGGACCGTTCCTTCGCGGCGAGGATGTCCAGCGGGCCGGTCACGTTGACGACCTTGCCCTTGCCGCCCAGGCGCTTGGCGACCTCGGAGCAGGCGGTGGCCCCGTCCTTGATGCTGTCGAGGTAGACCAGACTCTGGTAGTCGCCGCCCGCGGGCTTGCGGATCAGCATGACCACCGGGATTCCGGCGCTGTTCGCGCTCTTGATCCCGGGTACCACCGCGTTCGGGTCGATCGCGTCGATCACCAGCAGGTTGACCTTGCGGGAAATGAGGTTCTCGATGTCGGTGAGCTGGGTTGCCGGATTGTTCGACGCCTGGGTGGCGACGTAGCTGTAGCCATTCTTCGCAGCCAGTGACTTCTCCATCTTGCGTTCGTCGGCGAAGTACGGGCTGGAGAGGTCCTGGTAGCTGTGACCGATGATGAGTTGCTTGCCGGAGCTGTCCTTCACCGACGAGCCTCCCGGGCCCGTCGTACTGCAGGCCACGACGGCCACGGACAACGAAGCGGTCAGTCCTGCGAAGGCCAGCCGCGCCGTACGGCGCTGGAACATCGAATTCATGGTCATGCCTCTTTCTTACGAATTTTGGCCAGGACGTCCCCCGAGAGGAGAACGGCGAGCAGCACCGCGACGCCGGTGGCGAAGTTCTGCCAGAAGCCGGACACGCCCACGAGGGTGAGCCCGTTTTGGAGCATGGTCAGGACAAGCACGCCGAGCAGGGTGTCCCGGAGGTTGCCCTTGCCTCCGAAGAGGCTGCATCCGCCGACGATCACGGCGGCGATGACCTGTAGTTCCAGGCCGGTGCCGGTGAGCGGACTGGCGGTGGCCAGCCTGCCGACGAAGAGCAGCGCAGCCAGACCCGCGAGGGCTCCGCTGAGTGCGTAGACGGTGAGCGTCACCCGCCGGACCGGGATGCCGGCCAGACGTGCCGCCTCGGGATTGCCGCCGATCGCGTACACGTGCCGGCCGAAGATGCTTTGGGAGAGGACCCAGTGGCCGGACAGGAGAATCGCAGCGAAGATCACCACCGGGACCGGCACAGGGCCGATGTAGCCGGACCCCAGCATGAGGACCGCGGAGTTGGTCACCGACAGGGGCCCGCCGTCGTTCCACAGCTGCGCACCGGCGAGGTAGATCTGCATCAGGCTCAACGTGGCGATGAAGGCCGGTACGCGGAGCCGTGAGACCAGGTAGCCGCTGAACAACCCCGACACGGCGCCGAAGCCGAGTGCCGCGACGAGGGCGAAGATGAGGCTGTCGGTCCCGATAAGTGTCGAGGCGATCAGCATGCCCGTGAAGCTCACCAGGCTGCCGACCGAGAGGTCGATCCCGGCGATGAGGATCACGAACGTCATACCGACCGCCATGATCCCGATGGTTGACGCCTGTCTGGCGATGTTGAGGAGGTTGTTGAGGGTCAGGAAGGCCGGGCTCTGCAGGGTCCAGAAGAGGACCTCGGCTGCGAAGACAGCCACGAGGGCATAGTCGCGGTAACGGTGGCCCCGCTTGGCCACGGCGCCGCGCAAGCTCAGGCGCTCTGCCGCAGCGGTCACATTCGGTGTCATGTAAATTCTCGTTCTCCCAGGATGTCCCTTGTGGATCGGCTCGCGGTCAGCCCACCGGCCTCGGGATGATCGGTGTGACCTCGCCGGTGCGCAGGGACTCCAGGACGGCGAGGACGATGTCGGTGACCAGGACTCCCTGGTCGAGGCCGGGGCCGACGGGCTCACCGGCATTGAGCCTGGACACGAAGGACTGCACCATCCAGGTGGGCGGTCCTTGCAGGCGCCCGTCGATCTCGCCGCCGAGCAGGCCGGGCCACTTGTATGCCTTGCCCGCGTGACGAATGCCGTGGTCCTGCAGATCAACGTCGACGGCGGACTTGGTGCCCACCGCCTTGTACTGGAAATCCACCACCGACGGCGACGAATCCGGCAGCACCCAGGTGGAGGTCAGATTGGCGGTGGTGCCGTCGTCGAAGGTCAGCAGTGCATGAACGACATCCCAGGTGTCCACGCCCAGCTCTGCCAGACGACCGCGCGAGCCGCTCGCGAACACCGACGTCACGCGCTTGTCCGCCACCCAGACTGCAGCATCGACCGTGTGGCTCATCAAGAACCATGCCGGCGAGGACTTCGCCGCCCACGGAATCATCGTGGTCGGCACGTAATAGGTGTTGCTGAGCAGGATGTTCTGCGTCAGCACATCTCCCAGCTCGCCGGAGGCCGACAGGTCATGGATCCGGCGGATAGCCGGATTCCACCGGTTCTCGAACCCGACCATGCACTGCACCCCGGCCCGCCTCACCGCGTCGCTGATCGCGATGCAGTCCTCGGCGGTCGTGGCCAATGGCTTCTCGATCAGCAGGTGCGCACCGCCGGCTGCCGCGTCGACGGCGACCTCGCGGTGGACGAAGTCGGGCGTCGCCACGATCACCGCGTCGAGTTCCGTCTGCTCCAGCATCGTGCGGTGATCGGTGAAGGCTGCGAGGCGGAACTCGTCGGCCACCTTCTGTGCAGCCTGCTGGTTCAGGTCGCAGACGGCACGGACACGCACGTCCGTGAAGCCGTCCAGCGACTGCGCATACATGCGCCCGCGGATCCCCCCGCCGACAATGCCGACGTTCAACATCAAGACCTCCTGTGCACCTGCTGGGGTTGAAGGCCGCGGCGGGGCGCATGGTCGCTGCTCGATGTGACCTGCACCATCCTTCGCGAGGTTTGTACAGTCTCGATACGAACCTCAGGGCTGTCAAGGGTCTACCCTGACGATCTTTGCGGTCGGCTCCATCGGGCAAGGGTCGAATACTCAGCGAAACTCCCTGGTGCGTGGGAGTTCAGGCGGGTCACGTCGAGATCTCCGCACAAGGCAGGGGTTTGTAAAGCAGATATACTGGCGTCGCAAGAAGCGGCTACCGGAATCGAACCGATGGAGCAGCCTTGACGTCCGTCCACGATCGCCAGGACGCCCGTACCCGCACGGCGTCGACACGGCGCGAGCACGCGGCCACCCCGCTGATCTCCCCCAGGCTGGCCCACCAGGTCAACCGCGCCCGGGTGCTGCAGTCGCTGTACGACATCGGCCCTTTGTCCCGCTCGGATCTGGCCCGGCTCACCGGCACAACCCGGGCCACGATCGGCTCGATCGTCCAACCAATGATCGACAGTGGCATCCTCGTCGAGGGCGATCCGCGATCCAGTGGTGCGGCCGGCGGCAAGCCCGCCCGGCCTCTGTGGTTCTCCCCCTCCGGGCCGCCCATCGCGGCCGTCCACCTCATGCCAGGACAGGTCGGTACCGCCCTGGTCAGCACGGCGGGCGACGTACTGTCGACCTCAACCGGCCAGTTCCGTCCGGACACCCGTGACACCGATGCGGTTGTCGACTGTGTCGTGGACTGCCTGACCCGGGTGCTACCGGCAGAAGGCACACCCCCTCTGGGCGTGGGCATCGCGGTCGGCGGCATGGTCAACACTGAGACCGGCACGATCGTGAAAGCCAATCTCGCCCCCGTGCTCAGCGGATTGCCCCTGGGCCCACTGGTGTCGGAAAGGGTCGGTCTGCCCGTCTACCTCGATCACCACCCCCGCGCTCAGGCACTGGGCGACCGTTGGTTCGGGCAGGCCCGCGGCGTCCAGTCGTTCGCCTCGCTCTACCTCGGCGACGTGCTGGGTGTGGGGCTCGCGCTCGACGGCGCCGTGCAGCGCGGCGAGGCCGGAGCCGGCGGCGAGATCGGCCACACCGTCGTCCAACTGGACGGCCGGGAGTGCCGCTGCGGCCAGCGAGGATGCTGGGAGACCATCGCCACCGATCAGTGGTTGCGCGACGAAGCCGCACTTCTCGGCCTGCCCGCCGCCCCGACCATGACCACCGGGTCACTCGCCCGTCTGGCCGCCCGCCGACACCCCGGCGCCGACGACTTGCTCGACCGATTCGCCCGCAACATCTCGCTGGGAATCGTCAATCTCCAGCAGATTCTCGCGCCTGGTCTGTTCATCCTGCATGGCCACACCATCGCTGGGGGCGACACGTTCCGCCGCAGGATCGAAGACCACGTGCAATCACGAGTCCTGCAGCATGCGGCCGGCCCACCGCGAATTGTCTTCGCCGAGGGCAATGACCACGCCACTGTGCTCGGCGCCGCCGGACTCGTCATCTCTCACACTCTCCGGCTCAACGCGTGACCCGAACGAGTGCGGCCAACAGTCTCCCGGCCACCGGCAGGTCCTGCGGCCATGGCAACCTGCGGCCCCAGCCCACCCGCCATTCACCCCGCCAAGCCCTCGCGGGCCGGGCCGCTCTTTCACGGCCGGGCGGCAGGACGCCGATGCGTTCGGCCTTCAAGATTCTCGCTCCTTCGACAGGGCCTGGTGCAGGTCGTCCCTGGAAGGGTCGCCGAGGCGGAGTGTGATGTCGGTTCCGTCGCCGATGACATCGTCGGTGGCGAGGCGTTGCTCACTGGGCGTGGATGTCGCTCAACTCGATAGCGCTAAGGTCCCGCCGGCATACAGCGGGGCCTTGTGCCGGGCCGGTCCGGTGGCAGCCGGTCGGCCCGTCCCCGGTCGCGTGTCGGATCCCTTACCGAGCGGTCGCGGGGGTTGAGATCGCCGCGCGGCCATCTCGCTGGTTCCCAGGATGCGATGCGGGGAGGTGATCGACCAAGGTTCCCGGACCGCAAAGGCCGGCACCAGGGTGTCCCAGCTGTCCGGCGGCGAGAAGCGGCGGCTGGACTTCGCCACCGCCGTGTACGAGGCACCCGAGCTGATCTTCCTCGACGAGCCCACTACCGGTTTCTCATCGAGACGTTCAATAGAGCCCGAACGCCCCCACGATGCTGGCCCCCACGCTGGCTCGGGTCGTCGTGGCCATCGCCCTGGCCTCCCGCCTCTCCCGCTGGGAACCCCGCCGGTGAGCCGACCGCCGGACGATGCCGGGGCGGGGAAGCCGAAAGCTCCCCCGGGAACGGTTGCCGCCTGGTCCCTGGTGCGGGCCAGGCGGCAGTTCAGATGGTGTCCGGCAGATGCCCGGTTTCCGGATCAGCGGCCGACGCCGGCGTGGGCGTTATGGTGGTGCGGCAGCGCTGTCACCGGCCAGTGGGACGGTCGCTCGCTCGTCAGCCCCGGTCACGGCATGGCTGCGCCTAGCCGGTGGCCCGGCCAGCCGGATCCGGTCACGAGGGGTGACTCAGGCAAGGATCTTGGTCTTGGCCCGCTGGAACTCGTCCTCGCTGATGTCGCCTCGCTGCTTGAGCTCGGCCAGCTTGGTCAGTTCGTCGGCGCTGGTGTGCTCCGGTGGGCCGGCGGCGTCACGCACGTAGGCTCGCATCCGCGCGTCGCGCTTCTCGATAGCGCGCATATCGCGTTCTCCCATGCCCCTGCCCCGCGCGATCAGGTACACCAGGGCACCGAGGAAGGGCAGCACGATGACCAGGATCGTCCACCCCGCCTTGGCCCAGCCGCTCAGCCTGTCGTCACGGAAGACGTCGGTGAGGATCCTGAAGAGCAGCATCAGGAACACGATCCACAGGAAGAACCACAGCATCGTCCAGAAGAGATTCAGCAGGGGGTAGTCAGTCGCGGCAACGGGTCGTACGAGGTCGTTCATGGTGCTCCTCCAGCGGTGTGAGCCTGAGACAGCCAGGTCCCTATGCCCAACGCGATGCCTACTCACGGTCGTTCGTCGCGGCGGCATCGGCATCACCCACGGCAGGTGATTTCTCCCGATCGTGTTCCGCGCGCGTCCCGCCTGGATTCCCTCAGGGCAAGGCCCGTCCTGGTCCGTGACAGGTCCGAGAGTCTCGACAGGGTGAGCGTGACGGGCGGTAAGCAGGGATCGCCCTGCGCACGAGCGGCTTCGAGTCGTGGGCGAACGCACACGACTAGTAACATTACCAACAGTCATGAAAGTCTGTAAGTGGATGTATTCGGCTACTTGGTGCGATAGGTCGCAGGTGGTCGTTGTTGGCAGCGTGCACGAGAGGGGGAGCACGGGCGGCGCCGAGCCTGCAACGGTGTACCGGACCGATTGCGAGCGGGGATCGGGTCGGCCGGGTCCGCGGGTCCAGTGCGGTGTGGGAGGGGCCTCTGCTTGTGGCCCTGCGAAGGAAGTCATGCTCAATCGCGAGCAAAGGGATATGTAGATCATTCTGGGGCGGCTATTTGTCTTCTTATGGCCGGTCTCGTCATCTGTATCGGCCATGATGAGGTCAGGTGATGGGGCGGGTTAATTCCAAGGCGGGCCGTTGGATCACCGTTGGATGAGAGAAATGTTCGTCTCGACGAGCAGCCCGGGGTGGAGCCGGTGACGGCCTCATGGCCGGGACGGGGTGCCGAGCCCTCGAACCTGGCCGGTCTTGACCGTGGGGTGAACGGGATGGTGCCGCCGCTGCCGGATTGGGTCATCCTGCGGCCTCGGCTGCTGGCGCGCCTTCGGAAGGGCGCCCGCGGCCCGCTCACCGTGGTGACCGGTCCGCCCGGTTCGGGCAAGACCGTCATCGTCAACTCGTGGGCGGCCACAGACGCGCGAGCGCACGGCCCCATCGTGTGGATGCCCAATGACCTGACGCTGAGCACGGCGGAAGGTTTTTGCGACAGCCTCAGGGAATGCCTGCCGCGCGCGGGGATCCAGACCCGGGCGGTCCCCGGTTCGCGTGATCTCCTGAAGGAGACGGCCTCGATCCTGGCCGGGCTCGACGGCCCTGTGGTGCTCGTGCTGGACGACTTCCGGCCAGAGCAGGGCACCGGGCTCGCCGACGCGGTGACCTTTCTGCTCCGGCACGCGGGGCCCGGGTTCCACCTTGTCATCACGGCCCGCGGTGATCCGCCGATACCGCTGCGCCGTTACTCGATGGCGGGTGAGCTCACTGAGATCCGTGTCGACGATCTCTCGCTCGACGAGGCCGAGATGGCCGCGATCCTGGCCCAGCACGGCGTGCGGCTGGAGCCGGCCTCGCTCCGGGCTCTCCGGGAGCGGACCGAGGGATGGGCGGCGGCGGTGCGCCTGGCCGCGATCTCGATGGAGTCGCATCCCGACCCGGATGCGTTCGTGGAGCAGTTCGCCGGTGACGACCACGCGGTGGTCGGCTACCTGATGGAGGAGGTCCTCGACGCCCAACCGGCCGACCTGCGCCGTTTGCTGCTGTCCACGAGCGTCGTCGACCGCGTCAACGCCGCACTGGCCGCCGAACTGGCCGGAGACGGCGCCGGGCGGGCCTTCGCCACGCTGGTCAGGCGGTACGCCTTCGTCATGCCGGAGGGGCACGGCTGGTACCGCTGCCACAGGATGTTCCGCGAGGCGCTCCGGCTCGTTCTGCAGTATGAGGCGCCCTCCGAGGTGCCGGAACTGAATCGGCGCGCGGCGGCGTGGTTCGATCGCCGCGGTCTGCTGACCGATGCCGTCCACCAGGCGGCGAGCGCCGGGGACTGGCGGTACGCGGCGCGGCTGGTGGTCGATCGGCTGGCCATCGGACGGGTGCTCGGGCTCCGCCAGGCGGACCCGCTGGCCGATCTGTTCTCCCGCATGCCGGGTGATCTCGCGTTCGCGGGACCGGAGCCGGAACCGGCCGTCGTCACGGCGGCCGCGGCGGTGGCCCGCGGGGACGAGCGAGCATGCGCGGTGGCGCTCCAGCACGCCGACAGGCTCCTGGGAGACGTTCCCGAAGAGAAGGCGCAGGCGGTGCGGCTGTCGTCCGCTTTCGTCCGTCTCGCCCGGCACCGTCCCTTGGACTGGGCCGAGGGCTCGGGCCGGGCGGCCGAGCTGCCGGGGCTGGTGTTCAAGTCTCCGGAGCGGCTGCTGAACGATCGTCCGGAACTGCAGGCCCTGATCCTCGCGGCACGTGCCGCCACGGC
This sequence comes from Spirillospora sp. CA-255316, assembly GCA_050942275.1. Taxonomy (GTDB): domain Bacteria; phylum Actinomycetota; class Actinomycetes; order Streptosporangiales; family Streptosporangiaceae; genus Spirillospora. The sequence continues at coordinate 625,629 of CP192047.1, forward strand.
ACTGCGGGAAGGCGTGCTGCACGAGTCGGCGCAGCTCTTCGAGAGGGCCGTCGCCGCGGCCACGCAGGCGGGAGGTGACTTCCAGCGCCGGTCCTGCCTGGGGTATCTGGCGCTCGTCGAGGCGTTGCTGGGCAGGTTCGCCGAGGCCGACGGGCTCGCCGCCCGGGCCGCGCAGCTGCCTGAGATCTCGGTCCATCCCGCCGGGCGGCGTGTCGCGGTCGCGCATCTGGCGCGCGCGTATGTGGATCTCGAACGGTACGAGCGCAAGGCGGCCGGCGACGAGCTGGGCATGGCCGGGCCGGCGCTGCGGGAGTGCCCTGATCCGCTGTTGTCCATGCTGGGTCGGCTGATCGGTTCCCGGCTCGAGATCGCGCGGGGCAGGCCGGAGCGCGCCTTGCGGCTGCTGGACGTGGCCGACGAGGGTGCGGCTGACGAGGGCGCGGTCGGGCGGGTGCCCTGGCTCAGGCGCAGGTTGCGGCTCGCGGTCGCGGAGGCCCACGTGGCCAGGGGCGCGGCGGATGCCGCGCAGGTCTGCGCGGAGCGGGCCGGAGGAGCAGGGACCCTCGGTTCGGCAGTGGCGTTGGCGTGGGCTCGGGTGTGCCGCGGTGAGCCCGACGGTGCGGCCGGTCTGGTGCGCCAGGCGCTGAGGGAGTCGCCGGGCGTGCCGGCCGACGTGCGGGTGGATGCCTGGTTGCTCGAGGCGTACCTCGCCTACCAGGAGGATGACGTGTCGAACGGCCGCCGTTCGCTGCACCGTGCCCTTCTCCTCGCCGATCGCGAGCTGATCCGGCTTCCGTTCGCACTTGCGCGTCAGTGGCTGCATCCGGTGCTGCGGCGCGACCCGGAGCTCGTGCGGCTCCACGACCGGCTGCTGGGCCCGTTGAACCTGGATGGCGGGCCGCCGCGGGCCGCCGGTGCCGGTGAGCGGGAGACCACCACGGTCGGGCGCCTGACCTCGCGGGAATTCGATGTGCTGCGGCGGCTCGCCTGGATGATGACCACCGAGGAGATCGCCGCGGACCTGTGCCTGACGGTCAACACCGTCAAGACGCATCTGAAGAGCATCTACCGGAAACTGGGAGTGACCAGGAGGGCCGAGGCCGTGCGGCGCGCCCGGCATCTGTCGCTGTTGACGGACTGACGGCGCTTTCGATGGGCCGAACGCCCAGGAAGATCGTTCACTTGGGGTGCCCTGGATTCAATTGGTGTCCATGGGGACGGACGGGAACCGGCGGACCTCGACGAGCTCCAATCCCAGGGCCTGAATCCGGTCAAGGACCCCGTACAGGGCCGACTGATCAAGATCCAGGCCCACGACGACGGTCTCGACCGGATTGGTGGTGACCATGAGGTCGTCGAAGGCCTCCTTGACCGCCTCGCTCATGCGCCCCTTGATCCGGATCTCATAGCCGCGGCGCTGCGGAAGATCGATCATCGGCCGACACCTGCCAGCCGCTTGTCGGCGTGCCGGATCCACAGGGTGAAGGCCACGGTCAGCAGTCCCCAGGTGAACAGCCACAGGCCCAGGAGCCAGGTCAGCGCCGCCAAGGTCACATCGGGCCACACGAGCAGAACGAGTCCCGCAAGAACCGACAGGCCCGCCATGCCCGCCGCCAAGCCGCGCCCTGGCAGGGATCCGGTCGTCAGCACGGCGACGAGTTCGACGATGCCGCCGACAAGCCAGAACAGGCCGAAGAGGAGGGCCAGCAGCTCGACGGTCTGGAGCGGGTGGCGCAGCACGATCACGCCGATGACGAACGACAGCACGCCCAGCAGGGTGAACAGAACCCGGGTGCTCCCGCTCGCCTCGTCCACGGCGATCGCCTGCGCGATCCGATACACGCCATGGATCACCAGCATCAGGCCGAAGAGGACGGCCACGACACGGAGGGTGGCGTCCGGCCACGTCACGATGGCCAGGCCCAGCAGCACCGAGATGATCCCGACGGCCACGCCGATCCCCCAAGCACCGGTCGCCAATCGCACGATGAGCCTGTCGTCGCCTGGCCGGCCCACTCCGCCGACCTCGCCCGAGGGTGTCGCTGAGGTCATGAGCTCCCTCCTTCGCTCCGCGGGTCCCCGGAGGTGACCGGGCGACATGTACCTGCCTAGAGCGCATCGCGGAGGCATGCCCGGCACATCCTCCGTGGCGGGTGAACGGCCATCCGGGGCTGGGGGCCATTCGCGGGCCAGACCGTCGCAGGGATCCCATTGCTCACGAGGCGTACCTGTCGTCGGGGGCCAGCGGCCGCCCGGCCGAGGCTGTCGCGTCCGGGGCCTGCCAGGTGCGCCCATCGGGACCGGGCCGTCAGGGCGTGCCCGCCGGCCAGGGGCTCCCGTAGCCCGTGGTCATGCCCTTCCCGCGGTCATGGCCGCCGCGACCATGGGAGAACTCATCCGCTGCGGGTGATACCAGTTCCGGCTCGCGGCCGGAGGATGGACGAGTCGGGACTCGACTCGATCCGATGTCAGAGCTCGTTTCGATGACAGAGGAGCTGCGATGTCCGAGGCGACGCACGACGGGCCGTCGGCGTCCGATGAGATCTGGGGGCTGACACGCTGCTCGCGCCAGGCCGCCGCCTCCGGAGATCGATGAACGCCCATGGCCGCCGGATCACCGCGGACGACCACCGCCCAGCCTGCACCGCCGCGCGCCGACTACACGGGTGCGGTGTACGGGTCGCTGCTGGCCGCCGGGGTGATCGCCGGATCCAGCCCGCGCGAGGATCCTGCGTCGGCCCCTTCACTGATGGTCCTGCTGGTCGCGACAGGGCTGGTGTTCTGGCTGGCGCATGTGTACGCCCGGCTGGCGGGTGACCGCTCGCACGGCCCCACCGTGGGCTGGGCGGAAGTCAAGGCCGTCGGCGCCTCCGAGTGGCCGGTGGCCCAGGCGGCCTTCCTTCCGGCGGCGACGGTGTGCGTCGGCTGGCTCCTAGGGATGGCCAAGGACACCACCGCCTTGCTGGCGCTGCTGGTGGCTTTGGCAGGTCAGGTGGGGTGGGCTGTGGTGGCCTCGATCCGGGCGGGGGCAGGTCGGTGGTCCCTGTGGGTGTCGGCCTCGATCAATCTCTTGCTGGGACTGGTCATCGTCGCTGTGGAGATCCTGCTGCCGCACTGAGCCGCGATGATCATCATGGGACGCCACGTGCTTGCTCACGCTGCATGCGGGACGTGTGGTTCGCCCGCCGTCCGGCCCCATCGGGCCAGCAGAGTGACCAGCCCCTCATAACCTGCCAGCAGCAGCACGATGACCAGGAGCGCGGTCCATGAGGAGAACAGCAGGGCGAACAGCGCCGCCAGCGCCGCTCCGCCGATGCGCAGCAGGTCCAGATGGCGTGCCGTCCACCGTCCGAGCACTTGGCTCGTGCCGACCCTGCGCCCGGTCTGCAGGGCCTTGCGCGAACCTGCGACGGTGTAGCTCCGCAGCGCGACGGGAACACGTCCAGTACCTGCGAGGTAGGCCAGCACGGCGATCACGATTCCGATCCACAGCAACTGGTCGCCGCGTTCGCGCAGCATGGTGAACACCTCGTGGAGCGCAGCCGAGACACCATCGCGGTAAACCCCTGCGGGCACATGGTCGAGCAGTTGCTCCCTCACGGCCCGCAGCACGGCCGCCATCAGGACGGCGAAGAGGGCGAGCGCCACCCCGAACTGTGACAGCGTGCGGAAGCGCCGAGGGGAGATCGCCAGGGCCAGCGCGAAGGTGACCACGGTGCCGCTGACCAGGAAGACGACGGAACGCTTGAAGAAGAGCACCGCCTGCTGCAACTCATCGAGCTCGGTGCGGTCGTACAGGGTGATCTGGGCGAAGTCGTCAGGCAGCGTGACGCCGAGGGCCCTCTCCACACGCGCCTGCAGATCGGGGGGGATCTGTCCGGAGGTAATGGTCGGCAGATCGAGTTCTCTGCCGAACAGGGTGGGCAGTTCGCTCTCGAGTCTGTTGAGGGCTTCGTTGATGATCGGCAGCAGGTTCACCGTCACGGTGCCGTCCTTGGTCGTCACCGTTGCGCTCTTGCCCTCAAGGACGGCCAGGATCGCGGTGTGCGCGGTGCGATTGGCGTTGTTCCACAGGGTCTGGAAGCGTTCGGTCGCCATGAAGCTCTGGATCCTGCCTCGCAGGTGGTTCCGTACGGCGTCCGTCGTGGGTGCGGCGAGGAAGCCGGCCTTGGGCGGCAGCGCCTCGGCGACCCGCTGCTGCACGTTGAGCTCCTTGAAGATCTCATTGGTGAGGTAGGTCGCCATGGCCGCGTCGACCTGGGGCTTCTGGGGGAGCGGGGCGACCGTGGCCACCCACCGGTCGGTGTTGAGCGTGGTGCGTGCCCCCCAGACACCGATGACGGAGGCGACGACGCCGAAGGCGGCCAGGGTGATGAGCACGGCGGCCAAGACCCGCCGCAGGGCGGGCATCGTCAGACGGCCGCCTCGACGGCGGGACTCCAGCTTCGCGAGCCGCTCACGCAGTTCGGCGCTCTCGGCGCGCAGCCGCTCCAACTCTTCAACCTCGTCGGCCGTGAGCCTCCGCGCGCCAGGGCCCTCGTCAGGGCGGCCATCGGACTCGTTCATGTGGGAACACCTCCCGCTCTGCCCATGCGCTCTGCCCTGTTTCCCGGTCACTTTTGCGTAGGAGGCTCGCGTGCTCATCCCCCCGTGGGGGTGATAGGCCCGTCGCCTCGCCGGGGTGAATCGGACCGGTCCGCTGTTGCTTCACGGTTCGCCGGTCGGATCACGCGGCGGCATCCGATGGGCAGGTCTCGGTGTCGATCGCCTGGTCCTGCCGGCCCGCCGGGCGATGGCGCGGGCAGTGGTGGCGTGGAGGCGTGGACGGCGAGGTGGCGTCACAGGATGAGCACGATGAAGACCAGATAAGCGGCGATATTGACGACCCAACTGTGGGTGTTGATCCACTCCCGGACCCGGGGCATCACCCCCTGCGCGCGCCTGTGGAAGAGCAGAAGGGCGAGCAGCGGCAGTGCCGCGATCAGGACGGTGGCCGCGATGAACGGCAACGCCGAGGCCAGGCTCGCACCGGTCTGTTCCAGGTTCGCTCCTACGGTCAGCATCACCGCGATGTCCGATGGCATCAGCGAGATCACCAGCAGGCCGGTGGTGAAAGCCTTCCCGGGGCCGGCCTCCATCAGTGCCCCGAGCCATGTGGGCGGTGTGGCCGTCTCCCTCTTCACGTAGGACTTCACCGCGGCGGCCAGCAGGAGGCCGACCAGCCCGATCTGGATGATGGTCCCCGCCGACCCGCGATCGGAGGGGTCGCCGAGCGAGACGCCGTTTCCCAGCAGCGCGAAGACGCCGCGGGTGATGGTGACCCCCAGCGTCGTGGCGACGGCCACACCGAGCAGGAAGGCCAGTGACACGCGTACCGCTTGCTTGGCGGTCACCAGGATGATGGCGGACATGATCTGCGGTCCCACCATCATGGTGACGGCCAGCGGGAGTATCTGAAGGCTCACTCTAATCCTCCGGCTTCTCCGGCTTCTCCGGCATCGCGCTCTCCGCCGTCACCGGGCATGTCAGGCCTGCTGGGTGGCGCCGGCGGTGATCCGGCCGCTGCGTGCGGCGTCGGCGAAGGTTTGGTGGTCACGTTCGTTCTGGTCGGCGTACGCCTCGGCGAACTCCGCGAGCGCCCGGTCGAAGCCGTCGCCGCTCCCCAGATAGGCGGCCACCGCGATCGGGTCGCCGGAACGGGCATGGGCTCGGGCCAGCGACGCACCGCAGAGCCGGCCGAAGAGCGCCATGACGTCCGGAGGCATGGTGTCGGGCCGGGCCATGCCCTTCCAGTCACGAAGCTGCCGCACGTAGAAATCGCGCCGCCGGTCGTCGATCCCCGTGACCCGTGTCCAACCAAGGAAGATGTCGCCGGCCGCCTGCATCAGACGCTGCCCCGTGACGACGCGCTCCCCCTGGCTGTCGAACTCGCTCGCGCCGACATACGGAGCCAGGACCGAATCGCCGGCCTCCTTGGCCTGCAGCAACAGAGGATCCTCATCGTCCCGGCCCAGCATGAGGATGATCCAGCAGCGGGTGCCCACGCTGCCGACCCCGACCACCTTGCGCGCCACATCGACCAGCCGGTAGCGCTTCAGCAGATGCCGGCGCTCTGAGGACAGGCTCTCACCGTAGGCGTCGATCAGCCCGCGCAGCGCCTGCCTGAGGCCGGCCTCTTCCTCGTCAGGGAGCAGGTCTTGGATCGGGACGATCAGCGGCGGATCGGGAGTGATCTTCCGTACGCCGCCGACCAGCCGGGTGAGCTTCCCGAAGGCCTGCATGCTTGTCCGCGTACGGGCCCGGGTCGTCGCCACCGACACCCGCCGCCGAACGCTCTTGCTCAACCGCTCGGACAGGATCGCGCCCAGCTGGTCGGCGTCGTCTTGGGCATACCAGATGTCGAGCGTGCCCATACCGGCGAACTCATGCATCCGCTCCCGATAGGCCCGCACGCTGTCCCGGACGACGGCCCGGCGTTCCTGCACCGAGAACGCGTTGGCGCGGCCGGCGATCACCAGGCTCGCGGCCAGCCGCTTGACGTCCCACTCCCACGGGCCGGGAAGGGTCTCGTCGAAATCGTTGATGTCGAAGATCAGATGCCGTTCCGGAGAGGCCAGCAGCCGGAAGTTCAGCAGGTGCGCATCCCCGCACAGCTGCACCATGATCCCCGTGTCCGGCCCGGCGCCGAGATCCGCCGCCATGATCGCGGCAGCACCCCGGTAGAAGCGGAACGGCGACTCCAGCATGCGGCCGTAGCGGATCGGCACGAGTTCGGGCACCCTCGCCGCGGACTGCCGCTCGATCACATCGACGGGGTCCGGTCGCCGCTCCGCCGGTTCGAACCGGGCATGATCGGAACGGGGCACCCGGGCGCGGACCTCCCTGCCGGAGGCCGCACGCATGGAAGGGGGCAAAGAGGCAGTTGCGGGCAGAGTGGCGCTGCGGATCGTGGTCATGAGCGGACCTCCTCTCTACGGAGCGTCGCGGCTCTGACCTCCGACCGACATCACCCGGATGAGGTGAGGTGGACCTGACCTGCCGGACGGTGAGATGTGCCTGTGCGAGGTTCGACAGGCACGACGAATACGACCCGGCGGCATGATCATCGCCCGGCGAGCCGGAACGCGCGCCTCTCCCTCGCGGCCGGCACCGCCGCCGTACTGAACCTGCTGCTGGCCGCGGGGCTCAGGAGCATCACGCTGCTGGCCCTGGGGCTGGCCGCGGCGGCCGTCACCACGGCCGCGTTGTGGTGGGTGCTGACTCACCGTGGCATAGCCCGAATGCTGGCCGCCGCACTGGCCGTGGCCACGCCGGTCGCCGTTCTGCTGCACTACGCCGCGGCAGGCCTGCTGTGGCCCCTGCTGCTGTCCCTCGCCCTATGGACGCTGGCGGTCCTGGCTGCGAGAGCCGCCCTGAAAGCGGACCTCCAGCCGACCGGTCCACCGGAGTTCCGCACCCCACCTCCCGTGCGCCCCTTCCTGATCATGAACCCGCGCTCGGGCGACGGAAAGGTGGGGAAGTTCCATCTGGTGGACAGGGCGCGAGAGCGCGGCGCCGATGTCGTGGTGCTCGACCCCGCCCACCCCCAAGATGTCGCACAGCTCGCCCGCAAGGCAGTGGCCGACGGCGCCGACCTGCTCGGTGTCGCGGGCGGCGACGGCACGCAGGCGCTGGTCGCCGGCGTCGCCGCCGAGCACGGCCTGCCGTTCATGGTCATCCCGGCGGGGACCCGCAACCATTTGGCCATGGACCTCGGCCTGGACCGGGACGACCCGTCGAGGTGCCTGGACGCCCTCACCGACGGCGTCGAGATCCGTGTCGATCTCGGCTTCATCGAAGACCGCGTCTTCGTCAACAACGCCTCCTTCGGCGCCTACGCGGCCGTGGTCCAGAGCCCCGCCTACCGCGACGACAAGGTCCGCACCAGCCTGCAGACGCTCCCCGATCTGCTGACCCACCACAGCGGCCCGCGACTGATCGTCCATGCCGCGAACGCGGTCATCGAAGGCCCGCAGGCCGTCCTGATCAGCAACAACCCCTACCAGATGGGCGATCCCGCCGGGCTCGGACGCCGTGAACGGCTGGACGCGGGCGTCCTCGGCATCCTTGGCGTCAACGTCGACAACGCGGCACAGGCCGCCGGAATGCTCCGCGGCCAGCATGCTCGCGGCCTCACCGCCCTGACCGCCGGCCAGGCCGTCATCGACGCCGACGCACCCCAGGTGCCGGTCGGAGTCGACGGCGAGGCACTCACACTGCCGACCCCCGTCATCTGCCGTATCCAGCCGGGCGCCCTGCGCGTGCGCGTACCACGCCACCGCAGCGGAACGTTCCCGGCGCAGCCGCCGCTGGACTGGCGCAAACTGCGCCAGTTGGCTTTCACCCGGCGCCACACGGGCAAGCTCCGGCGCAGCGCCGGCGGACCGCACACGCTGTGCGTCCCCGCTTCCCTCAGGGATTCGCTGAAATGAAATCTGCGAAAAGATCAGCAGCTCGTACATCACGCGATTCGCAGCGAACCCCCAGTTCACAGCATGAAACCCAGTGCCCGAACGGGACACGAACATGCTGGCGGGCATGGGCTGTGGACTAACCGACACACCGGCACATCGGCCGCCCCCACCTCGCCGACAAGATTGAGTACGCGCACGCCGAGCCGCAGCCGGGTGCTTGCAACGCACCCGCCAGTGTCGGCCTGTCAGCCGCTTTCCTGCTGAGAGAGCGTGACGAGCCTGTCGGCGTAGCCGCGCAGGAACGGGGCGAGTTTCTCCTCGGGAAGGTGATGGGGCTGAAGGACGTTGAGGCCCCCCGCCTGGATGACGACGGCCGCGCGGATCATCGCAAGATCCTTGTCGTCGCCGTTGACCAGCAGCGCGCGGGCGGCGGAGACGGCACCGGCGGCGGAGCCGCCGTACCGCCCGCCCAGAAACCGGGTGAAGCGGGTGAGGTGTCCCTTCTGTGCGAGGTGCCGGTGAATCGCCTCGTTGATGGGCGTCTCGCGGAAGGCCTCCATCCCGATGAGGTAGCCGTCGACGTCCTCGATGAGGTCATTGAAGGGGAAGCTCGAGCGGACATCGACGCGGGCGAGGCGGGCCTGGCAGAAGGCGTAGCCGGAGGCGTAGGAGTCGCCGGCGGCACGCCACTCGCCATAGAAGGACGAGAGGTCGCCGCCCCAGCCGCTGAAATCGCCTCGGGCCGACTGCGGGCCTTCCGCCTTCAGCAGCACCCCGTTGGCGGTGGCGCCGAAATGGTCGACGTTGATCGTGACGCCGTGGGATGGATCCTCGTAGTGGAGGACCCGGGCGGGTCCGTGCCGTTCGGCGTAGGCGATCCACTCCCAGTCGACATCGCCGATAAGGACCGGCCAGGCACCATTGGGGTCGGTGTAGGTGGGATGGCGCAGGTACTCCAGGACGAGACGGTTCGGGAGTCCCCGCCCGTACTCTCTGGCCACCCGGTAGAGGTCGTCGATGTAGGTCAGGTAGGCCGCGACCGGGTCCACCGACGAGCCGACGGAACCGGTACCCGGATCGGTGTTCGGCTGGTGGACATTGGCATCCAGGCCGAACGCCTCCTGGCCGGTCTGGAACTGGAATTCTCTGATCTGGTTGAAGGACCAGTTCTCCGGCAGCGGGTATCCGAGGTTGCCCGAGAAGCGCCAGGACATGCCGGAGACGAAGGACCAGCGGGTGAAGGTCTCGCCGCTGACGCGCGAGCAGACGTTGCGCGACCCGTACACTCCGGCGACGTAGCGGCGCCCCTGGGCGGCGAGGCCCGACTGGACGCCGTGGAAGTACGGGACGATGTTGCTGGTGATCTCCTCGTTCGTGGCGTCGTAGTCGACGGCGAAGTACAGGACCGTGCCGCGGCCGAAGCCGTGCCCCTCGGCGCTCTTGTGCGCGAGGGCGGCGTGTTCGCGGCCTTGCGCGTAGGTGAAGTCGCCGAGTTCGCGCGCCCCGTACTGCCAGATGGGAAAGACCCGCAGGCCCGCGTCGAAGATGTGTTTCAGCTCGCCGGGCTGGATCTTTTTGTTCCTGCCGCCGGGGGCGTTGTCGAGGTAACGGCCCACGACGCGGTATCCGCCGGCGAACAGCGCCCGCGCGCGGGCCGCGGTGAGGGGATGGCTGGTGTCACACGCGGTCGTCGGCCGGTCGGCGTCGCCGAAGGACACCAGCAGCTGCGCCCATGTGGCATAGTCACCCTTGCCGTTCACCGGCAGCATCGAGAACTGCTGGAACGCCCGGACGTAGCCGGCCAGGGTCCCGTCGAACGCGGATGTGAACGACGCCTCCCGGTACGCCCACTTCCCGTCCTCAGTGCGGTACCGCGCAGGGCCGTTGAACACGCACGCGGCGCTGAACAACTCGACGAAACGGCCGTTCGACCCCTGCATGAGAGTATTTCTGCGCAGACCCGCCCTCGTGGCCTCCCCGAAGAGCCCGTTGGCGGACTCGTCCGGGATCCCGAATCCGTACTGGAGGGCCTTCATCAGTGCTTGCTGCACGTCACGAGAGAAAAGCCCGTCGCATGGGATGATGAAGAATGTGGACCGCGCATAGTACGCGGAGTTGAGCCACTGCTGGATCTCGCGTATCTTCTGCGTTCCCCCGGACAGCAGCACATAGGCGTCCATGGTGAGAAGGGCCTTGACGACCTTGGGTTGCACGGTGGCGCCGTGCCCGGTGAGCCCGGCATTGGCCAGGAGTCTCGTCAGGCCCTTCAGCATCCCGTCGTCGAATCCGCCGTCGGCCGCTCCGCCGCTGTAGCCCTTGCAGAACAGAGCGTGTTTGAGGATGCGAAGGATGAACTGGTTGGTCTCCGCGGGGGTGATATCGCCGCGCTGAATGAGCTTGGCGAGCGTCGCGGGTCCGAACGAGCCGTTGACCGGCGTGATGCCCAACTCCGCCTGGAGGCCGCTGGTCAGGGCGCGCATCGTCGCCCAGCCCGTCTTGCCGTTCTCCGGGCAGCGCACGTATCCGGAAATGTGGCTATAGGTGCCATTCACCCACTGTTGTGCTTCCAGGACTTTCGGATCCACGGCCATCAACCCCCGTTCGATTTGCCGCCTCGATACTCCAAGGGAGAGCTGCGGTGCGATCGTCAAATCTACCGTCAAATGTCGCCACGCGAGCCGGCAAGATAAACGATCTCGCTAGACGTGCATAATGTCATCACGCTCAAGATATGGTAATCAGAATTGATCGCGAGTTCGCTAGATAGCGACAAGTGTTTGGAATTGTAGTGAAATGTCACATCACCGCGCGATACACCAAACGCGACGCCATGGACACCGACACCGCCCCACAGCCGTCCTGACAGCAGCGAGACCACCGAACACGGCACCCAACCGCCTCGCAGGTCAAGGCCGGTGACACAGGTCTCGGCATGGACCCGCATGGTCGCACATGCCGCCCCGGGGCATCACGGCCTGAGGAGAGGTCAGCACGTCTGGCGGTACGGCACGTCGGGGATGTGCGCCTTCCACTGCCGTTCGGACAAGGGACCCGACTTGGCGCACAGTTCGCGGAGCAGCCGGGACGGGGCGATGGCGTGGGTGTTGACCCTGCCCTGCTTGTCCACGCTCACCAGGGCCGCCCCGTCCGGAGTGAACGTGAGTACGGCGATCCCGCCGACCGGTCCGGTGAGCGGGACCCCCATCTGCCGCCGGGTCCGTGTGTCCCACACCTTGATCTGTGGGGAGTCGTACAGCGAGGTTCCGGTCGCGTGCACGGTGGCGAACAGGCGGCCGTCCGGGGAGACGGCGGTGCCCTCGCCTTCCGCGCTCTCCACCGGACCGGTACGCAGGTCCTCGCCCTTGGGCAGCAGCGTCCGCGCGTCCCAGAACCTGATGTACGGCCGGCCCCCGCGGGGGAACGAGTACAGCGTCCGGCCGTCGTCGCTGACGCCGTCGATCCGCAGCCCCGGGGCGCCCTTCGCCAGAAGCCGGCCGGAGGGGAACTCGACCAGGCCCATGCAGGGCGCGGCGATCACGGCCTTGCCGTCGGGCCGGAACAGCAGCGACGAGCCGTCACCGCTCAAGATCGCCTGTTGCTGGTCGAAGCAGCCGATCCGGGCACTGATGGAGCGGATCGGCCTCATGGTGGTCAGGTCCCAGAACGCCAGAGTGTGGTTTCCGTCGGGCGTGATGGCGTAGACCGCCATCGATCTGCCGTCCCGTGAGAACGCGAAGTTCAGATATGCCCTCGACGGCCGCTGTCCCAGCAGCGGGGTGGTGAGGGTGCCGAGCCTGGTCTTCCTGGCCACGTCCCAAATCTCGATCTTGGTGCGCTGCGCGGTGAGACCGGCGAGCAGGCGCGTGTCGGAGCTGACCGTGATCGCGCTCATCTGGTGCTCGGAGGCGTCCCAGGTAGCGCGGTTCGTCCAGGTACGCGTGGACCACAGTTCCAGCAGGGAGCCGCGTTTGAGGCCGACGGCGGTTCTGTCCTCGTTCGCGCCGCCGGTGCCATAGAACCGGCCCCCGGCCAGGACCCGCGCCTTGGTGAAGACACTGATGTCGAGGGACCTGAACACGCCGTCTCCTCCAACGCACCGCAGCTCGGACGCGTCGGCCGTGAGCCGGAGGCCTCCCTCATCGGGATGGCATTCGCCCTGGGGCGTCGGGTAACGCATGATCGGCGGGTTGTAAAGGGCGCGCGTGTCCCACACGAAGGCCCCTTGTGCGAGGTACCGGCCGTCCTTGCTGAACGTGAGGGGGTGGCTCGAATCGGGATTGGCGCCGGACAGCAGATGGTCGGGATAGCCGGTGCCGTTGCGGTCGAACACCCGGATCTTTCCGCCGTCGACTTTCACGGCCGCCGAACGCCCGTCCGTACTGAAGGTCACCGGCCCCTGGGCATCGCCGGGTTCCAGGCCGAGCTCCGGGCCGGGGACCTTCTTCCCGGCCCGGGTGTCGATCCAAGTGAAGGGGCGTCCCTTCCCGCTGGAGACGGGCACCGAGATGATCCGTTCATCCGGCGAGACGGAGGCGTCGATGTCGGGGAACATGCTTCCGGACGCCGTGATGACCTTCTTGCCCCTGCGGGTGTCCCAGACCGCCAGCACGCGCACGTCCCGGCCGTCGGAGTCCTTGGCCAGTTCCCCGACCAGCAGGTAGGTGCCCAGAGGACTGAGCTTCACCACCGGGCCGTACCGGCCGCGGGCGCTGGGGTAGGTGCGCGCGTCGCGGGGACGGCCGGTGGCGGTGTCGATGAGGCGGGTCTGCCCGTCGCCGGTGGTGACCGCGGCCGTTCTGCCGTCGCCGGACAGCGCGATGTCACCGACAGCGGACGCGGCCGTGTAGGAGCTGATCCTCTTGCGGGTGTCGAGGTTCCAGAACTCCACCTGCACGCTGCCGCGGCCCACCGCGCCGCCGGCGACCCCGAGGACCCGCGCCGTGGCGTCGAGATCGGAGGCCGTGACCTCGAAGTCAGGCAGCTTGACGGCCTGGTCCTCCCACTGGTGCCGCAGGGCCAGCAGGCCCGACCGGGATTCCGGGGTGTCGGCGAGTCCGGCGGCGGCGACGGCCAGGCGGCGGGCCAGCTCGGGCTTCGTACGGCGCAGCGCCTGGGCCAACCCCGCCACCTGCGCCGAGGCGGCGCGGTCGCGCTGCCGCTCCAGGTTCCGGCCGCGGTCGACCGCGACGGCGGCCGCACCGACCGCGACGACCAGCAGGACCGCCAGTACGGCACTGAGCACGGTGCGCCGGCGGCCGCGGCGGCGCTCCAATGCCGCGCCGGCGTCCAGAAACGCGCGTTCGGCATGGTTGGGGGTCAGGTGACGGCGCCCCGTCGAGGCCCAGGACAGCGCGTCCGCCAGCGCCGTTCCCTGGTAGAGATCGCTGTTCTTGCGGCCGTGCTCCTCCCATCGCCGGGACGCGGCGGCGATGCTCTGGTGAGTGACCAGGCTCTCCTGCTCGATCCGCACCCATTCGCGCAGGCGAGGCCAGGCCCGTATCAGCGCCGCGCTGCAGAGCGTCGCCGTCTCCTCCTGCCAGACCAGGATCCCGGCATCGGTGAAGGCCCCGAGTACCCGTTCCAGAACCTGCGGGTCGGTCCTGTCATCGGCGAACTCGCTCTTGCGGGCCGGACGCAGGGCGTCCTCGGCCCGTTCACCGGAAGCGACCATCCGCAGCAGTACCGCGGGGACGGCCTCCTGCTCGCGCGGGTCCAGCCGGGCGAAGACCGCTTCGGCCACCTCGCCGCGGGGCGGGACGGCGACCTCGGGCACCCGTGTCGGGACGGCCTGCACGGCGACCGCAACCGGGTCCGCGCCACCGGTCAGCTCCAACAGCAGCTCCTGCGCGGTGGGCCGGTGAGCGGGGTCCTTGGACAGCGCCGCCGCGACCAGCGAACGCAGCGGCTCCTCCAGCATCGAGGTGTCGGGCTCGTGCGTGACGACCTGGTGGTGGATCTCCGGCAGGCTCCTGCCGCCGAACGCGTGGCGACCGTTCGCAGCGAACCACACCACCGCCCCCCAGGCCCACACGTCGACCTTGGCGTCACCGCGCTCCCCGCGATACCGCTCGGGCGGCATGTACCGCAGGGTGCCCTTGACCGCCCCGTTGGTGGACGGCAGCGCCCCGACCCGGGCGATCCCGAAATCGATCACCCGTGGCCCGTCCGCGCCCAGCAGGATGTTGGCCGGCTTCACGTCACGGTGCACCACGCCCGCCTGGCCGACGGCCACCAGCGCCGCGGCCACCCCGACCGCCAGCCGGCGCAGCTCCGCGGGCTCGTACGGGCCGTGCCGGTTGACGGCCTCCTGCAGATCCGGACCCGCCACGTGCTCGCTGACCACGAACGGGATCGGGCCGTCGAAATCAACCTGCAGCACCTTGGCGATGCACACCGGATCCACCAGCAGCCAGGCCCGCACCTCCTCGCGCAGCAAATCCCGGTCCCCGTGCTCCACACGGTGCAGGGTCTTGACCGCCACCCGGCCGCCGTCAGCGCCGTAGCCTTCGTACACCACACCGAAACCGCCCGCGCCCAGCCGCCCGTCCAGATAGAACGTGCCCAGCTGCCGCGGGTCACCGGCAAGAAGCGGCGTCGCCACCGAGAACCTCCCGAGGTTCTGAACGCTGCGTCAAAGTGATCCAGATCCCGATACAAGTAGACGCCATTGTCCATTTGAAAGTTCGGGAACAGAGAACGACGACGGTCGGGGGCAGAGCCAGGTGACTAGCCCGAGCAGGATGGTGGGTGGGAGTGCGCCTGGTCGCCAATTTGACAGTGATCGCGGACGTGTGGGCGGACGCGCAAGGCTGCGATCCCGCGATGTGCACTCGTGACCCGTCCTGCAACCTGTCCGCCGCGATCACCGACCTCCCGATTCCAAGTGGGCAACATCGCTCAGTTCGGTGATCGGCGGCGGCAGCGGCCGGAGCGGTCGGGCGTTCGCGATGCGTTGGTGGGGCGGTGCTGGTTGTCAAAGATCTCGAACTCGCTTCTGAACAGTGTGTGGTCGAAGCACTTTTGCGGGTGCGGTGCGCGGTGTGGTGCGCGCAAAAGGTTCAGGGCCGTCAGACCGGGTGGTCTGACGGCCCTGGTCGGCCGGTTCATGGGTCAGGTCTTGTTGAAGGTGTTTTTGGCCCACAGGTAGGAGGCGGCGGCGATGGCGGTGCACCAGGCGGTGGCGATGGCGCCGCTGTTGCCGATGGGGGTGCCGAGGAGGAGGCCGCGGGTGGTTTCCATGATGGGGGTGAAGGGCTGGTGGTCGGCGAACCAGCGTAGGAGGGTGGGCATGGAGTCGGTGGGGACGAAGCCGCTGCCCAGGAAGGGCAGCAGGATCAGGGGCATGGGGGCGTTGCTGGCGGCTTCGGGGGTTTGGGCTTTGAGGCCGAGGGCGACCGCGAGCCAGGTGATGGCCAGGGCGAACAGGGTGAGGAGGGCGGCGGTGGCCAGCCATTCGAGGGGGGTGGCGTTGGGGCGGAATCCGATCGCTGCGGCGACGCCGATGAGGGCGGCCATGCCCAGGAGTTGCTGGATGACGGCGCCGGTGACGTGGCCGGTGAGGATGGAGGCGCGGGAGATGCGCATGGTGCGGAAGCGGGCGATGATGCCTTCGGTCATGTCGGTGGCGACCATGACGGCGGTTCCGGTGGCGGCGGTGGCCACGGCCATGAGCAGGATGCCGGGCAGGACGTAGTTGAGGTAGGTGTCGCGGCCGCCGCCCAGGCCGGCGCCCAGGGTGCCGCCGAAGACGTAGACGAACAGCAGTAGCAGGATGACGGGTGTGATGATCAGCTGGATGGTCATGGAGGGGTAGCGGAGCAGGCGTTTGAGCTGGCGCCGGATCATGGTCGAGGAGTCGCGGGCGGCGAGGGTGAGGGTGCTCATCGGGTGGTCTCCTGCTTGTTCTGGCCGGTGAGGGTGAGGAAGACGTCGTCGAGGTCGGGGGTGTGGACGCTGAGGTCGGCCGGTTCGATGCCGGCGGTGTCGAGTCGGGTGAGCAGGTCGCGGAGTGCTGTGACACCGCCGTCGGAGGGGACCTGGAGGGTGAGCCGGTCGTCGTCGGTGGGGTCCACGAAGCCGGTGCCGAGTGCGCCGAGTGCGGCGTTGAGTGCGTTGTGGTCGGTGAGCCGCAGTGTGATGTGGCCGCCGGGGATGAGTCGTTTGAGTTCGTCGGGGGTGCCTTGGGCGATCAGCGTGCCGTGGTCGAGGAGGGCGATGTGGTCGGCGAGTTGGTCGGCTTCTTCCAGGTATTGGGTGGTGAGGAAGATGGTGACGCCGCCGGCGACCAGTTCACGCACGATGCCCCACATGGCGCGGCGGCTGCGCGGGTCCAGGCCGGTGGTGGGTTCGTCGAGGAAGATCAGGTGGGGGTTGCCGACCAGGGTCATGGCCAGGTCGAGGCGGCGTTGCATGCCGCCGGAGTAGGTTGCGGCCGGTTTGTGTGCGGCCTCGACCAGGTCGAAGCGCTCCAGCAGCTCCTTGGCCTTCTGCTTGCCCACGCGCCTGGGCAAGTGCTTCAGGTCGGCCATCAGCAGCAGGTTCTCCTGGCCGGTGAGCAGTTTGTCGACGGCTGAGTACTGGCCGGTGACGCCGATCGCGCCGCGTACGTCGTCGGCTTGGCGGTTGAGGTCGTATCCCGCGACCTGGACGGTGCCGCTGTCGGCGCGGATCAGGGTGGACAGGATCTGGACGGTGGTGGTCTTGCCTGCGCCGTTGGGGCCGAGCAGGGAGAAGACGGTGCCTTGGGGGACGGTCAGGTCGATGCCGTCCAGGACGGTTTTGTCGCCGTTGTTGTCGCGGTAGGACTTGCGCAGCCCGTTCGCTGCGATGGCCAGGTCGGTCATGGTGGGGGCTCCTTTGAAGGCTGCGGGTTAGAGGCTGCGGGCGGTGATGTCGCCGTGGGAGGTGGTGGCGCGGATGTCGAGCTGGGGGGCGCCGTCGTTTTTGAGGGCGTTGCTGACGCGGCCGTGGCCGGTGCCGGCGTCCAGGGAGGCCGAGACGCCGGCGGCGGCGCTGACCGAGATGTCGCCGGACTGGGTGGACAGTACGAGCGTGCCGCCCGTGGCCTCGGCGATGCGGATGTCGCCCCTGAGGGTGCTGATCTGCGCGGGGCCGCGCAGTCGGCCGACCTCGACGTCGCCGTCGGTGGCGGTGAGGCGGAGGGCGGCGGCCTCGTCGATCTTGATCTGGCGGTAGGCGCCGTCGAAGGCGACCTCGCCGAGGCGGCCGACGCCTCGGAACTGGGCGCTGGCGGCTTTGCCCTCGACCCGGGAGTCGGCGGGCACTTGAACCGTCACCTCGACCGAACCCGACGGGCCGAAGTACTGGTTCTTGGCCGCGGGGGCCTGGATCCGCAGGACGCCGTCGCTGTAGTCGATCGTGGTCTGCTCGGCGGCCTTCACGTCGCGGCTCTTGGAGGTGTTGGCGGGTCGGACCTCGACGGTGGTGTCGGGGCGGTCGGCGGCGATGACCTGGACGCGTCCGGCGGGCAGGTCGATGACGGTGGTGATCGGGGTGGGGGTGTCGAAGTTGTTCATGGTGGGCTCCTTGGGGTTCGTCTTGCGGCTGCTTGTTTCGGACAACGCAAACGCTACGTTGCTTTCCAGGTTTGCACAACGTGATCTTTGCGCAACTTCCATATCGATGCAGGTGACACAAGCAATTTTGTTGCAACGGTCTCGAAGGTAATGCAACGACGGGAGTCTCATTCATTGCAATGGCTTGGGAGTGAACGCTATGGCGGGGGTGGGCGTCGGAGACCACCGAGAAGGAACACGGGGAGATTGAGATGCCGGGAGGCAGGCTCACCCGGCGGGAACGCCAGCAGATCGCGCTGGGCCTGGCCGACGGCCTCCCCTAACGCCGACGCTCGCCGCCTCGACCGTCCGACCTCCACGCTCACGCGTGAGGTGATGCGCAACGGCGGCCCCACCGGCTATCGCGCCGACCTGGCTCACCGCCATGGCCAGGTCCAGGTCGGACTCGGGTGCCAGTTGGCCCTGGTCCCGGGTCTTCTTGAGTCGGGCCATGGTTGTGTCTTCGGGGCGGGTGATGAAGCGGTCGTTGAGCGCGGCGGCTTTGGCGGGGTTGTGCTGAGCCTCACCCACCAGGGCCTGGAATGGCGGGCCCAATGGGGCTGGGCCAGCAGATCGATGGTGGGCGCACCGTGCTGCAGCGGCACCAGGCCCAGACCGAGAAGACGATCAGGTACCTGGGGGCAATGCGCTGCGCGCCAGCGTCCCCCTTGGGGAGTTATCACCTCGGGTGCCTAGCGCAGCAGGTGCACCCATACCATGGCCATCAGGAGAGCGCCGGCGAGGAAGAGCAATCCGGCGTGATGGTGAGTTTCAGTCGGGCGCTGGGCCCTGGGCGTCTACGCATGAGTGCTGCCAGGGTGGGTGGTGTCCTTGCCGGTATCGATGCGGTAGCCGACGCCGGGCACCAGTACCGGAAGCGACGATCTGCTGGCTCACCGACGATTGGTATGGCCAAGCCGGGCCGCTGCTGGCCCGGCCTCAGATGCGCAGCTCCATGTCACCCACGAGGCATAACATCGCCCATGGCGATTGACTTGATCGGAAACCATCGCTTTTCGTAATGTGCTGACCCGCCTAGCGTCATTGGTATGACGACGTACATGAACGAGTCGGAGCCGGCTCCCGAGCAACTGTCCAGCCCTCGCGGCGCACCCCTGACAGCGCTCAGCTGGGCGGACGTACGGACGCGGGTGGCCGGAGCGGGCGACTACCTGCTCGCTACCACCGACCAGGACGGGCGGCCGCACGTGGTGCCGGTGCTGGGTGTATGGCTCGAAGGAACGGTCTGTTTCGTCACCTCCCGGCAGGCCCGCAAGGCCCGCAACCTCGCGTGGAACAACGGCTGTGCGGTCACGGTGCCCGGTCATGAGGTCGACTTGGTTCTGGAAGGTGCCGCCCATCTCGTTCGGAACGCAGCCCGACTGCGACAGGTTGCGGACCTGTTTCCGGCCAAGTATCCGTGGTGGCATCCGTTCGTCAGAGATGGCGAGTTCTACGATCCGTCCGACACCGCCCTCAACGATCCTCGGCACGTCTACGCGCTTGAGCCGGCGCAGGTGTTCGCATTCGGTAAGGAGAAGGGGTTCAGCGCCACCCGCTGGCGCTTCTACCAGGATTAAGTGGACGGGCCGGTGGTGTGGGCGTATGCCGGTGGCATGGCCAGATACCCCCAGGGCGGCGGGATGACCGCCGCCGGCCGCCGACGTCGAGAACAGGTCTGGATGCAGGCCGCGCAATGGTTCGACGAAGGCCGGCCCAACGCGCAGATCGCCGCCGAGTTGCTGGTGGGCTGCGGCAGGTGGAGAAGCGGCGTGAGGGCGGGGCCGAGGCGCTGTGTTCCAAGGGCCCGCACCGGCGGCAGCGGCTGGACGATGCGGCCTTCGCCCGCTGGGAGGCCGAGCTGAACCGCGGCCCTGCCGTCCACGCCTATGCCGATGACCAGCGCTGGACACTCGGCCGTGTGGCCCACGCTGATCCGGCGGTTGTTCGGGGTCGACTACCTCGTAGGTGGTGCGTAGTCGTCGGGGTCGGCGACGTTGCCTCGCGGGTCCACGGTGCTGACGAGCCGGCCGTCGTCGTAGGTGTGGCTGGTGACGGCGCCGCCACCGGTCTCGGTTCGGCTGAGTTGTCCCGCCTTGTCGTAGGTGTTGGTGACGCTGAGGTCGCCGCCGATGCGGGTTTTGATCTGGCCCTTGTGGCGAAGGAGGCTGGGGGATGGCGGGGAGGGAGAAGGACGCTGAGCAGTGGTGTCGGGCCATCAATGGTTCGAGCGGCATGCGGCGCTGATGAACCAGCGTGCCGACGATTGCAGCGGTTGACCGATGCGCAGGGGCGTGATCAGACGCGGCTCAACTCAGGCCCAGCGACCTGACCAGGTCGAGCATCTCGGCCCGGTGCAGGGCGGCCGGGTTGCCTGCTACGGGCTGGATGTGGCCGTCGATCTCCAGGGCCACCAGGCCGTGCATCCGGCCCCAGACGCGTAGTGCGAGCGCCGCCGCGGCGGGCGGCACGTCGGGGAGATCCTCCTGGATCTTCGCCACGTAGTCCGGATGGAGGTCGGACCAGGAGGTGTCTTCGGGCTGGTGGTGCCGGGCATGCGGCCACGCGGTCGCCACCAGGCGGGTGAGTTCGCGGCACACGCGGCGGGCCGTCTGGTCGACCGGCCCGTCCTCGGGCGGCTGGTAGCCCGGGACGGGATGTCCGTAAAAGAGCCGGAAGCTCTCCGGATGGGCCAGTGCCCACTCCCTCAGCGCCTGGCCCCAGGCCATCAACCTGCCGCCGGGGTCGGTGTTGGGCACCGCGTTGCTGGCGGACTCCAGCGTCTCCGCGAGCGAGGCGGCGATCTCGCTGATCAGTGCCGTGATCAGGTCGTCCCGGGTGGGGAAGTAGCTGTAGATCGCGCGCGCGGTCATCCCCATCTCGCGGGCGATGCCCCGCAGCGAGATCGCTCCCGGCCCGCCTTCGGCCATCTGCCGCAGCGCGATGGCCTTGATCTCCCGGCTCGTCTCCACCCGCAGCCGCTCCCGGCGGCTCATCAGGCCGGCGGCGCGTTCGCCCACATCGATGCCCACCTTGAGCAGGTTACAGGGGATGCGTTACTCTTCGCCGAGTCAAAAGTATACGCCGTGTCCAAATGAAACGGAGTTTCCGTGCCTGCGTACGTCATCGCCAACGTCGATGTGCTCGACGAGGAGGCCGGCTGGGCCTACGCTCCCGTGGCCCAGCGGTCGATCCTCGCCCACGGCGGCCGCTACCTGGTCGCGGGCCCTGTACCCGAACCGGCCGAGGGGGTCTGGGCCTCCTCCCGGCTCCTGATCATCGAGTTCCCCGACATGGACCGCGTCCGGCAGTGGTACGACTCCCCTGAGTACCGGCGGGCCAGGGAGATCCGAGACGGCAAGGCCCGGGTCGGGCTGCTGTTCGTCGAAGGCTCCCCGCCCGAAGGCTTCACCCTTCCCTCCTAGGAGGCCTCCGGTGACGTGACCCCCGTGCGCTCGTCAACGTCCGAACGGCCATGAGGGCGGACACGTATTCACCGTCGAGGCTCTATGACTCCTTCGGTCTGTCCGCTGCTGGGTCCGCCTTGGGGTGATCCGGTCAGCGGGTCCGGTCGCCCGGCGCGAGCGGACTGGTGGCCTCGGCGATCGCCTCGGCCGACGGGTGGAAGTAGCGGCGCACGTTCTCGGGCTTCTTGTGCCGGGACTCGGCCGTCAACATCAGCAGGCTCGCGCCGCCCTCACCCGAATGCCGCAGTTCATGCAGATCCCACTCGGGACCTGGTCCGCCGAGCGCGGTGGGCGCGTCCACTAATGCGCTGGCCTGCCCGTACGAAAAGCCTGGCGTATCCGGTGTCAGGGCACACATCGCGCGGGCCGACGACCTTGCCCGGCCCGCGGGTGCGGCCCTTGAGTAGACGAGGCAACAGCCGGGCGATGCCGGCGTTCCAGTAGGCCCTCCGCTCGGGTTCGTGTCACCGGGGGCAAGGTGAAGCGTCCGTACAGGTCGGGGCTTCGCAGAACAGCCCGGGTTGTGAGGAGAGTTCCGCGAACCGCGACCTGGGCGAACGGCTTTGGGAGCGGACGCGGCGCTGACCTCGCGCAACCGCCCCCTTCTGCGAACCACACGAGCTACATCCGGGTCCGCGCGTACGCTTGCAGCGCGTCGCGGACGAACGTCGCCCCCGCGTCGTCGTCGTACATTCCGGCGAAGCGGGGGTCGTCGACGTACATGTCCCCCAGGCCCTTCACCATCTCGATCGAGCATTCCCGGTCGCCCTCGGCCGTGGGGGTACCCGGGATCTGGCTCAGCCACTGGACGTGCCGGGCAGCCAGTGACTGAGCGTGTTCCGACGTCGGAGAAACGCCGGATTTCGCTGCGGCGACCCATGCGGCGACGAGGTCTTCGGTGGCCTGTTTCCAGGCCCGCTGCTGGTCAAGGTTCTTGCCGTGCCACCAGTCGTTGCTCACCTGGAACGCGCGCTCGCCCCAGCGTGAGATCACCTCGTCCTTGTAGCGGTCGTTGAACCCCGCCAACATAACGTCCATCCGCGGTTCCGCCCCCGCCTGCAGGGCCTCGAGCGTGTGACGCACAGACCGGATCTGCCGTTCGATGCGGTCCCGTTCCTCTTCCAGTGCGGCGATGTGGGCGCGGAGCCCGTCGCACGTGTCCACCTCGTCGGCCAGGACCTCGGCGATGGCCGGCAAGCCCATGCCGAGCCGGCGCATGAGCAGGATCCGCTGGAGCCGGGCGACCGCGGTGGGGTCGTAGTAGCGGTATCCGTTCGCGCCGACCCGGGACGGGGCCAGGAGCCCGACGCGGTCGTAGTGACGCAGGGTGCGGCTGGTGATGCCGGCCCTCGCCGCGAGCTCCTGGATCGTCCACTCCACCGTTCCAGTGTTACCCGCGGCGGAGCGCGGTTGCGATGATCTCCGAGGCTTCGGCGTGCAGGGCCTGCGCCGCCGTCCGCCCGGTCGCCGCCAGGTAGGTGTCGACCAGCCGGTTGCCCGCGGCGTACCCGGCGCCCATCGGCAGTCCCACGGGGGTGACACCGAGGTGCTCGGCGCCGGGGTCGCCGTGCACCCAGGCGGTGAAGTTCTGCATGCCTGTCACGTCGAGCCCGGTGAGCACCTTGACGAAGATCTCGTCGTCGTGCAGGTGCGGCACGCCGATGCGGGCGGGGCCGAGCTCGTCGCCGTAGAGCTGTCGGGCGAAGGCGTCGGCCAGGCCCTCGGAGACGATGTGCTCGCCGACCGTGACGGTCATCGGGTCCCACACGACCCCGCCCGGGCTGAACCGCAGGTTGTGGTGGAGTTCGTGCACGGCCGTGGCCTCCAGCCGCTCCACGTTCTCGGGGAAGGGCCACAACGTGATGGCGATGTTGCCCGAGATGCCGCCGAACCCGGTCATTCCTAGGCAGGGACCCATGAAGTGCTTGTCAGCCGGATCGCCGAGGACGAACAGCACGGTGATGTCCGGGGCCTCCAGTCCCGGCGTCGCCTCCAGCAGTACGGCCAGAGCGTCGTCGAGCGCGCGTTGCATCCGCTCCCAGGCTCCGGCCGCCGCCAGGGTTTCGAGCGCGTCGAGGCAACGCTCCTCGTCGCGGTCGATGGGGAACCCGGACGTTGCGAGGTGTATGGCCACCAGGTCGACCTCGCCGGGGGAGTAGCGGTACATGCCGCTGTTGGGCTCCAGCATCGAGCGCAGCAGGTCAGCGCGCTCCGCGACCGGGGCCAGCAGGATCCGCCGCATGCCGGAGTAGGTGTCAAGAACAGTGATCGACATGGCGCCCGATGCTAGAAGTTGACGCAGCGTCAAGGTCAAACCAGCGGCCGGTCCCTTATGGCGTACCGCCAAATCCGGTCCGATCCTCCCGGAGGCCGAGCCGCCACCGGCACCTGGCCGGTGGCCGGCCTCGGGCCTACGTCCGCCTCGGTGAACGAACCGCCGCAAAGGTCACCGCCATGTCTTG
Organism: Spirillospora sp. CA-255316; assembly: GCA_050942275.1. GTDB lineage: Bacteria > Actinomycetota > Actinomycetes > Streptosporangiales > Streptosporangiaceae > Spirillospora. The sequence goes on from CP192047.1 coordinate 649,586, forward strand.
CGGGGCTTGCATACTCTGGCCGGGACCGAGGGAGAGGGGTGGGGCGATTGGGTGCGGGGGAACGCCGTCCGACCATCCGGGATGTGGCCAGGCTCAGCGAGGTATCCGTGGCCACGGTCAGTTATGTGCTGAACGGCAAGGAGTCTGAGGGGGTCAGTGAGGCGACCAAGCAGCGGGTGTTCGCGGCGGTCTCCGAGCTGGGGTATGTGCGGAACGCGGCCGGTACCGCTCTGCGGCGCGGGCACTCCGACGTCGTCTTGGTCATCGTCGATCCGACGTTCGTGGGGGACGTCAGTGAGCGTTCGAACGGGGCCGTGATCAGCGCTCTGTCGGACCTTGGCCACACGGTGGTGATGCACACGCTGGTCCGCGAGGCGGAGGCGGTGAAGGTGGTGCGGTCGTTGCAGCCCTTCGGGGTTGTGTTGCTCGCCTTCGTGACTGCTCGGACCTACGGCGAATTGCGTGCCGTCGGTGCCGGGCGAGTGGTCGGTCTCCCTCCGGCCGAGGGCGATCCGTCCTCGGCGGATCGGCCTTGGGAGCAGGCGATCGGCCGGGCCCAGTTGCGGCACCTGGCAGCGCGCGGGCATGAGCGCGTTCTGTATGCGTTTCCCGAGCGTTCGGCTCGGCTGGTGGTGGCCGAGCACCGGCTGCGAGGCGTGCGGGAGGAGTGCCGGAAGCTGGGCTTGCCGGAGCCCGAGGTGTTCACCCTGCCTCTCGACCGGTCGCGGGCGGTGGCGGCCCTGTCGGGTCTGGACGGGGCGCGGGGTTCGGCGGTGTGCGCGGCCGATGACCGTCATGGGCTGGCCGTGCTGGCGGCGGCTGCGGATCTGGGCTGGTCGGTTCCGTCGGATCTGGCGGTGATCGGCGCGGAGGACACCGTGGAGGGCCGTCTGGCGATCCCCGCGCTCACCACGGTGCGTGTCGCGGGTTCCGAGGACGTCAAGGGCTATCGGGCCTGGCTGGAGGCGGAGTTGAACGGCGAGCACAGCCGCTTCACCGACGTGGTGTGGGAGGACGCCGTCTCGGCCCAGGTCATCGGCCGTCAGTCCACCTGACCGTGCCGGGAGCCTGGAATCCGCGAGTGCGGACGGGGTTCCAGGCCCCCAGCGCGAAGTCCCGGCGCGGAGACCCGGGCGCGAAACCCGGCGCGAAGTCCCGGCGGGAAGTCCCGGCGCGGAGATCCCGGTGGTGTCAGGACACGTGGAACACGTGCGTTCCAGGGGTCACCTGGTAGACGGCGTAGCCGCCCTGCTGCTTCACCCGCGTCGCGCCCCGGTTCGCCGTGACGGTGCTGGAGCCGTCTGGGAGCGGGATCCGGATTTCGGCCGGGGTCCCCTTCGGCACCTGCACGGTGAGGGTCAGGCGGCCCTTCCCGCGGCGCCAGCTGGAGCTGACCTTGCCGTGCGGGGTGGTCACGCTGGCCGAGGCATCGCGCAGGCCGTCCGGGAAGACCGGTGCGATGAGCACCTTGCGGTAGCCGGGAGCGGCGGGCCGGATGCCCGCCAGGTGCATGTAGAACCAGTCGTCCACGGTGCCCAGGAAGGCGTGGTTCATCGAGTGGTCCTTGCCGGTGATGGACCAGGTCTCCCACGAGGTGGTGGCGCCGTTCTTCACCCAGTTGCCCCAGCTGGGGTAGTCGGTCTGGGTGGCGAGCCGGTACGCCAGGTCCCCGTGGCCGTGTTCGGTCAGCACGGGCAGCAGCAGTTTCGTGCCGATGGCCCCGGTGGTGAGGTCGACGCCGCGGCCGACGATGTCTTTCACCAGGTTGGCCACGACCGCGTTCTGGCGGTCCCGGGGAACCAGCCCGTAGGCCAGGGCCACCAGGTTGGAGGTCTGCCGGTAGCCGGCCTCGACGCCGGTCCGGTAGACATTGGCCCCGGCGTCGAAGAACTTGGCGTTGAACGCCTTGGCGATGCCGTCGGCCATGGCGTCGAACCGGGCGGCGTCGTCGGTGCGACCGATCTCGTCGGCGATCTGGGCGAGGACGCGGGCCTCGTGGTAGAGGTCGGCGTTGGCGGTCAGCTGCGAACCCTCCGGCGGGGCGAGGTTGACGTTGCCGCCCGCCTCGGAGCCGGGCGAGGACCAGTCGCCGAAGGAGAAACCGGTGTACAACCCGTCGGTCCCGGCGATGGTGGTGCGCATCAGCTCGAGCCACCGCGACATCGCCTGGTAGTTGTCCCGCAGAACACCGGCGTCGCCGTAGTGCTGGTAGTGGGTCCAGACGGTCGGGATCAGCGTGCCCGACCAGGACGGGTCGTTGTAGAGCGGGAGTCCTCCGGGGTTCGGAGCGATCACCGGCAGGCTGCCGTCGGGCTTCTGGGACTCCCGCCAGGTCCGCAGCCACCGGCTGAACAGGCTCTCGACGTCGAAGTTGAGGGCCGCCGAGTCCAGGTAGAGGTAGCCGTCGGCGGTCCAGCCCTGCCGGTCCCGCCAGGGCGTGTCGGTGGGGATGCCCCACAGATTGTCCAGCAGAGAGGCGCGCTGGTTGGCGTGGATCTTGTTCAGCAGCGGGCTGGCGCTGTGGAACCGTCCGGTCGAGGGCACCGCGGTGTGCGCGACCCGGGCCTGGATTCCGAACGACGACAGCGGCGCCGAGGAGGACACCTCGACGTACCGGAAACCGTGCCGGGTGAAGCTGGGCTCCCAGCTGTGGGCTCCCTTGCCGCTGCCGAGGGTGTAGGAGTCCACATGGGTCACCTCGGCGGGACTGATCAGCCCCCCCGGCTGATACACGGTTCCGTCGTCCTCCAACTGCTCGCCATAGGTGAGGGTGACCTTGGTGCCGGGCGCGCCGCTGACCGTGATGCGGGCCCAGCCCGCCGTGATGCGGCCGAAGTCGTAGACCTGGCTGCCGGCCGCCGACCTGGTGACCTTGACCCGGCGCAGGGTGTCGGTGACCTTGACCGGCGGCATGTCCGCGGGCACCACGTTCTTGGTGGGGGCGGGCTGCTCGTGCGCGTGCTGCCACGCCGAGTCGTCGAAGGAGGCGCTCGTCCAGCCCGGGCTGGCCCGGCGCGCGTCATAGTGCTCGCCGAAGTAGAGCGCGTCGCGGGTGGGCCCGTCGGCGATCCTCCAGCTCCCGTCGCTGACGACACGCTGAGTGGTGCCGTCGGTCAACTCGATGTCCAACTGCGCCAGCAGCCGAGGCTCCGCACGCCAGGGGGCCTTCGACAGGCCGAACAGGTCCGGCGAAGTCTTCGGAGTCGCGAAATAGCCGCGCCCCAGCGTGACCGCGATGGCGTTGTCGCCCCTGTTCAGTGCCGGGGTGACGTCGAACGTGCGCGAGTAGGCCGTCTGGTCGTACGCCGACGGCGGCGGATCCAGGACCTGGTCACCCACCCGGCGGCCGTTGATCCACGCCTCGTAGTAGCCCAGCCCCACGATGCTGAGCTTCGCGTTCGCGACGCGCTCACCCAGCCGGAACTCCCGCCGCAGCAGCGGCGCCGGATTCTGCTGACCCAGCTCGGGCCACTCCCGCGGGGTGTCGCGCCCGATCCACTTCGCCGACCAGCCGGCCGCAGAAAGCGCGGCCGCGGCCGGCGACCGGCCCGGGGCCGCGGCACCATGCGCGGGACTCATCAAGCCGAACGCGACGGTCGCCGTAGCCGACGCCGCCACCAGCCGGCGCGCGACTGACATGTTGGGGGGCATGCCGTTCCCTCTCCTCGATGGGCCAGCTCGGGCAGGCCGCTGGGGTGGTGGACGAGGCGCTCAGGGGCACACGCGGCCGCCTTTGCGACGCAGACACCCGCTCCCCGAAGGCCCGTCCAGTCCCTCGGGGATTAGAACGTTTCGATGCACGTTAGAGACGGGCCACACATCAGTCAATAGCCCTTAAACGTTTCGAGCAGCTTGTTTCGGTCGGCTACCCCTCGGTCTCCCCTCCTCCGGCAGTGATATGGATCACAGGTTGTAGCCTGTTCCGAAGCAGCTGTTAAAACGATTTACAGCTTGTGTCAGGGGATCATGCTCTCGGGGCCGCCGCCGGACCCGGCAAAGAACGGGTACCCGCTGGCCGCCGCTGCGGCTGTGGCAGCCGTTTCGTCGTGCTCGCGCAGCATGCGCCCAACGGTGGCGGGCGAGGGGTGCGGGCGGTGGCGGCCGCTATCCGGTCACCCGGCGCAGTGAGTACGACGGGTTGAAGGACGTCGCGATCACCAGCGGCGCGGACCACCTCACTGCCGGTGTGCGCCGATTCCTTGACGGCCGGGGATGTCGGGATGCCGATCGGGTGTATCGCGGGCGTATCGAAAATCGCATACGCCACCGCAACAGTCTTCCGTCTTCAGTGGAGGCATGGACCGCAGCGCTCGATGCCGAGGGCATGGTGCCCCGGCTTGGGAGGCCGTTGCGGAGTCCGCACCACCCGACGCTGGCTGCAGACCCGGTCACGGCCGGGTCGCAGCGTTGGGCACCGTGCTGTGACCGTCCGTTGGCTAGAAAGTTGCGGGCGGAAAGTGATCACGAAAGGGAGAAGCCGTGGCTAGTGACAGAGAGTGGGACCGGCGTTCGCTGTTGCGGGGCGCCGCCGTGGTGGCCGGAGCGGCCGCAGCGGCGCCGCTGCTGGGCGAGGCGGCCACGGCGCACGCCGACGGTGGTGACGCGGATGCGTTGTTCAAGGCCGGGAAGTTCGAGCAGGCTGGCCGCGCGTATGAGGAGATCCTGAAGAAAGACCCCACGAACCTGCACGCGGCCCGCCAGCGCGGCTATGTCGGGCTACTGGGCAACAAGTTCCCCGACGCTGAGAAGTACCTCATGATGGCCCTCAAGTTGGCGCCCAGCGACAAGCAAACCAACGCGCTCCTGGGCGACTGCTACATCCGGCAAGACAAACTCTCCCTCTCCGTACCACGCTGGCAAGCGGCAGGCGAGGACGTCTACGCCAAATGGTTCGGGGCAGTCCGCGGCGAGCCGTATCAGATCCACGGCGACATCGGCCGTGTGCCATTCCAGCAGATGGACCCGTCACCGCTGGTAGAGGCCTCGGTCAACGGCGGACCGCCGAAGCGCTTCACGTTCTACACCGGCGCCCCGAATCTGGGCTTGACCTCGACGGTAGCCAAGGAAGCCGGACTGAGCCCCGTCGCCAGTCAGAAGATCGATTTCGAGGGCGGCACCGTATGGGCGTACTACGGGGTGCTGGACTCCTTCAAGCTGGGCGGTATCGAACTGCGCAACGTCCCCGTGGGCTGGTCGTCGACGGAGTCGGGCGAAGATGTCGACACTGACAGCGACGGATTGATCGGCACGTGGGCCTTCTACCACTTGCTGACCACCTTCGACTACGCGGGCCGGTCGCTGATCCTGCGCCGCCCGACCCCCGAGGCGGCCAGGAAGGCACGCGCCGACGCCACACGGGCGGGCGCAAGGCCCCTGCCGCTGTGGCTGGCCCGTGAGCAATATCTGCACAGCACGGGCAGCTTCGCCGACTCCGGCCCACGGGTGGTGGGCGTGAACTTCGGCGGAATCGGCGAGATCGCCGCGGGCATGTCCGGGGAAACGGCCGAGCAGTTGGGGATCCGCACCGACTACGACCGTCCGATCGGGACATTCGCCCAGAGCCACCCAGCCGTCGCCTACCCCTGCTACCCGAAGGAGATCCGCCTCGGCGACGCCGCCGCCAAGGAGGTCTACTGCTACACGAACCCAAACCAGCCGGTCAACGTGCCCTGGCCCTATGGGTCAGGATTCGACGCGATGGGCTGGTTCGCCCACTGCTTCTGGAAGCCCTACAACATCACCCTCGACTTCACCGACATGAACCTCTACATCGCCCGCGGCAAGGCCACCTGATCGCCGCGACCGCACGGGCGGCGTCATGGGAGCTTCCTGAAGCTGCCGGTTTCTACGGCGGCGGCGTAAGGGCGAACCAGACGCCCTTCGTGCCCGCGTATGTATGCCGACTCCACCCAGAACCCGAGGATGCAGCAGTGACCGGCAGTGAGCAAGGACAGACGATGGCGCAGGCGGACACGGCGGAGACCGAACAGGGCGGCGCCGGCCTCCGTGATACCGGCGCCGGGACCGGGACCTGGCGCGCGGGCATCCGCCGGGCGATCCGCGTCGGCTCGCGGCCGGGGCCCTGGAGGCGCGGCCTGGTCCTCGCGGCGCTGGCGCTGATGCTGGGCCTGTTCATGCTGCTGCACTCGTACATCCCGAACCGGATCGGGAACCTCGGCAGCCTGGTGGCGACGTTCCTGCCGTGGTTCGGCCTGTTCATCCCGGTGCTGCTGGCCGGGGCGCTGTGGCGCCGTTCCGCCTCCGCGGTGGCCGCGCTACTGCTGCCGGTCATGGTGTGGCTGAACCTCTTCGGCGGGCTGCTCAGCGACAAGTCCCACCCGGGCGGCGACCTCACCGTGGTCAGCCACAACGTCGGCGCCGACAACCCCGACCCGGCCGGCACCGCCCGCGACCTGGCCGCCTCCGGCGCGGACGTGCTGGCACTGGAGGAGCTGACCCAGCAGGCCCGGGGCACGTACGAGAAGGAACTGGCGAAGGCGTACCCGTACCACACGGTGCAGGGCACGGTCGGGCTGTGGAGCAAGCTGCCGCTGTCGGACACCCAGCCGGTCGACATCCAGATGGACGCCGGGCCGCTGGCGGCCACCAAGCCGGCCGACGTCAAGATGGACTACAACCGGGCGCTGCGCACCACGGTGGCCACGGACCACGGGCCGCTGGCGGTGTATGTGGCCCACCTGGGGTCCGCACGGGTGAATCCCAGGGCGGGCTTTTTCACGGCCCACCGTGACAGAAACGCGCAGGCGCTCGGCAAGGCCATCGCCGCCGAGCAGAACGAGCGGGTGGTGCTGCTCGGCGACCTGAACGGCACCATGGACGACCGCGCGTTCGACGACATCACCTCGCGGCTGCGCTCGGTCCAGGACGCCGCCGGGGACGGCTTCGGCTTCAGCTGGCCGGCGAAGTTCCCGGTGGTGCGGATCGACCAGATCCTGGTCAGAGGCGTGCAGCCGGAAAGCTCGCGGGTGCTGCCGGCCACCGGCAGCGACCACCGGCCGGTGGCGGCCGGAATCAGCTGGTGAACACCGCCCCGCAGGCCGGACGCGAATCACCGCGCCGCAGGCCGGACGCGAGTCACGGTGGAGGACTGGAGGACGCGACCCGTCTCACGACCGAGCAGCTCCGGGTGTGTCGACGCGGATGTTCGCCGAGGACCAGGCCGGAGCGGGCTGCGGTCGTTCCCGCCCTGAGTCGGCCGGCCGGATGCCGGGGATGGGGTGGGCGCGGTCGTCAGTGACGGCGGGCTGTGATGATCCAGGCACGCGAGTCGAAGTACACGCCGCTGTCGGTGTTGTGGGCGGCGAGGGTGACGCGTAGCCGCGTGCGCGCTTGCTCGGCCGTCGCGGCGTCGAGGGTGGCGAGCAGGTCTTTGTCCCAAAGGCGGAGCACGTTATCGAAGGCGGTGGCGGTGTCCGGGCCGTAGTACACGGGTTCGTGCACGTCGGTGAAGCTGACCTCCGTGAAGCCTGCCGCCACCAGGATGCCTTCGGTGATGGCCGGGTCGGCGAGTGAGAATGGGTCTGGACCGCCGGGTGGGAGCGGCGGGTTCGGGGGTTGCGGCGGCGCGGGGCTGGCGGATCGCGGACGCCCATTCATTGCGGTCGCGGTCTTGCCAGACCAGCAGCACCAGACGCGCCGCGGGGCGCAGAGCGCGCCCGATATTGGTGAACGCGGCGACCGGGTCGGCGAAGAACATCGTGCCGAACCTGCTGATACAGAGGTCGAAATGCGCCGGTGGAAAGGGGTGAACCTGGGCGTCCGCCTGCTGGTAGGTGATGTTGGTCAGGCCCTGGGCGTCGCTCAGCCGACGGGCCCGTTCGAGCATTCGCGCGGATGGGTCGACGCCTACCGCGCTTCCATTGACGGCGGCGCGGGCGGCCTCGCGCGTGGACTGGCCCGTACCACAGCCGATGTCGAGCACACGGTCGCGGGAGCCGACGCGGGCAGCGGCGCGGAAGAGTTCGTTGTGCGGGCGCAACTCCGCGTCGTAGTCGAACAGGTCGGTGCGGTCGGACGGCATCGTCACTGGATCCTCTCGTCGGTCATGTGGGAATCGATGTCTCAAGGCTCTATCGGGCCGTCGCGGAGTACGCCTCGCACCTCGTCCAGCGACACCGTTTCCGGGGAGAACTCCGTCAGCCACCAGGTGGCACCCGCCTTGGCGTAGGGCGCCGGATCGGCGCCGGGTGGGAGGGCGACGGCGATGTCGTACGGGGTCGTCCTGTGCTCGCGGCGCCCGGTGATGGTGGTGACGATCTCGGCGAGCCGGTCCGGATGGTCGAGATTGATCGGGAAGAAGCCGTCGTGCCGGGCGGCGCGGTGCAGCGGTTTGACGTTGCCGGGAAATCCCGCGGCCCACACCGGCACGCCGGGCCGCTGAACCGGCCGGGGAAGGAAGGAAACGCCGTCGACGGTGTAGTGCCGGCCGCGATGGTGCACCGGATCGCCGGACCACGCGGCGGTGAGGATCTCCAGTGACTCGTCGAGCATCTGCCCCCGCCGCCGGTCGACGAGTTCCTCGCCGGTCGCGCTCAGCTCGCCGGCGAAGCGGTCGCTGCCGAGACCGACGCCGAGGGTGAGGCGGCCACCGCTGAGCCGGTCCAGCGTCACGGTTTCCCTGGCGACCCTTGGGCGGCCTGCGGCGGGCGAGAGGCGTGACCATGGGGCCCAGCCGAAGGGATTGGGTGGCGGTGGCGATCGCGGCCAGCGTGATCCACGGGTCGGCCACCCGCCGGACCGGCGCCCGCCAGCGCAGGTTGTCCCAGACGAACACGCCGTGCCAGCCGGCCTCCTCCGCCTCGGCGGCCAGACGTGCGACAGCCGCCGGTTCGGCGAGATCGTCGAAGATCGGCAGCCAGAGCGCCGAACGCAACCGGGTCATGATCGGCCACTTCCGGTGTGCTGGATCAGCGCCGGTACGAACACGTCCCACAGCGGCCTCGGCAGGTCGTGCCCCGCGCCCTCCAGGACCAGCAGCTTCGCGCCGGGAATCGCGTCGCGCAGCGCCTGCCCGTGGGGGAGCGGGAAAGCCGGGTCGTGGTCGCCGTGCACCACCAGGGTCGGTGCCTTGATGGCGGCGAAATCGCGGGCCGACCCGTCGAAGGTCATCGCGTAGTGGTTGACGAGGGTGGAGGCGATGTTGCGGGTGCGGGCCACGTCCCGCTCGACCAGCGCACGCGTGGCGGTTTCGTCGAAGAAGGGCGAGCCGCCCGAGTACGCCTTGGCCGATGCTACGACGAAGTCCACCACCGCGGCGGAATCGGCGGGGTCCGGGTCGGCGGGGGTGGTGCCGGTGAGCTCGTCCGACGGCGGCGGGAGGCCGTCCTCGCCCGTGGAGGTGGAGACGAACGTCAGTGAGGCGACCCGGTCGGGGTGGTCCACCCCGAGTATGAGCCCGATACCGCCGGACATGGACCGGCACACGATGTGTGCGCACTCCACGTCCAGGGCGTCCAGGACGCCGAGCGTGTCCCCGGCCAGGTCTGTGAACGTGTAGCCCGGCTGCCCGGGCGGGTAGCCGGTGGATCTGCCGGTGTCCCGGTTGTCGTAGCGGATTACGAACCGGTCGCCGCGCGCGATCCGTTCGCACAGTTCGGCTTCCCACCACAGCATCGAGGCGGCAGCGCCATCGACGAGCAGGACCGCCGGGTTCGCGGGGTTTCCGAAGGTCTCGACGCACAGTTCGGCATCGCTCGTCTCGACGAACTTCTCGCCGTTGGAAAGGTGATCGGTCATAGCGCCACGCTAGGCCCCGGGAGTCCATCGACAAAAGCGTTAGTTTCCGATTGAATCAATCGCTAAAGACGATGCTCTTGGTGAGGGTGGGACTCATGCCTGACGTCGAACTGCGGCATCTCACGACGCTGGCCGCCGTCGCTGACGAGGGCTCGTTCGGACGGGCGGCCACGCGGCTCGGGTACACCCAGTCGACGGTGAGTCAGCAGATCGCGGCCTTGGAGAAGGCCGTCGGCGGTGCCGTGTTCGACCGGCCGGGCGGGCCCAAACCGGTACGGATCACCCCGCTCGGCGCGGTGGTGCTGGCACACGGACGCGATCTGCTGGCGAAGGCCCAGGCGATGGCGGCGGCCCTGGACCGGTTCAAGGCCGGCGACGGCCGGGTCGACATCGGCACCTTCCAGAGCGTGTCCAACGTGATCTTGCCGGTGATCGTGCGCAGGCTTCGGGACGAGCACCCCGGCTGCGACATCAGGCTGTTCGAGGAGGAAACCGACCTGCCGCAGGTCAGTGAGCTCGACCTGATGTTCTTCGACGGCCGCGTCGACGGCGACGTCGAGCACCTCAAACTGCTCGACGATCCCTACCTGCTGGTGGCCCGGCGCGGCACCTTCCCTGACGGTCCGGTGCACCCGGCCCGACTCGACGGCGCACCGATGGTGGCGCACCCGCCGATCTGCGACCAGGCCCGGATGGAACAGGAGCTCGCACGCCGCGGTGTCCGGCCGCGGATCGTGTTCCGCACCGCGGGCAACGAGACCGTGCTGTCGATGGTGCGCGCCGGCATGGGCTCGGCGATACTGCCCGACCTCGCCGTCCACGGTGCCGAGGTCGGCTCCGATGATTCGCTGTGCACGCACGAGCTCCGGCCGGGGCTCCCGCCACGCGAGATCTTCCTGCTGTGGCAGGCGGATCGCACCCACTCCCCGCTCGCCGCACGGACGATCGAGATCGCCGTGGAGGTCGCAGGCAAGATCGCCAAGCGCGCGTGAGCGGCTGCGGTCGAGGTGGCCGACAACCGGCCGCCGCCCCGATGTCGGCGGGGCGGCGGCCTCCTCCAGGGAGGTTGAACGGGGTCAGCTCTGGCCGCGCGGTCCCTTTCTCGCGCCGAGGACGTTCGTCCACTCCGCCACGAGCTGTGCGTTGGTGACCGCGCCCGCGGCACCGAACTGGTCACCCAGGAAGTCGTAGGTGTCCTGGCGGAAGGCCAGCCGGGTCTCGACCGTGTCCGGTTCGGAGGAGCCGGGCATCGCCGGCATCTGCTCGGTGTAGGTCAGGACGACCGCCGGCCGGCCCTCCGGGTCCTTGGCGGTGCCGAAGGTCCGGACGCCCTTGATCTGCGCGAGCATCCGGTAAAGGCCGGCCCGCGTGGCCGGGGTCACCGGCTGGGTGAGCAGTTGCGGGGCGAAGGTCCAGACGAAACCGTCGAGCTCGGCGGCGTTCTTCGGTGTGCCGTTGAACGATTTGGCGACGACCTTCCGCAGCGCCGCGGGGTCGGACGGCAGACGGCGCAACTCACTGAGCGACAGACGGTTGCCGTCCAGACCCCATTTGGCGAACATCGGGTCATTGTGCTCGGTGTGGCCGAGCTGCTGGCCGAGCCTCGGAGCACCCGCGGCCTGCCAGTTGGCCCGGTCCTGCCGCGTCGCGAAGTCGACCTTCGGGTCGAGGCCGACAACGGTACGGACGAACCCCTGCTTGGACGTCCAGCTGTCGGTGGTGGTGCAGATCGTGTAGCGGTACGGCTTGACGTCCGGCCTCTTGACCAGCGGGCCGGCCTCCGATACGCACCTGCGTGAGGTCACATGCCAGTACCTGCCGTCAGCCGGCCCACCCGCCCGCTCGATCGACTGCGCGCCGGCGAGCAGGAAGGTACGGGCGTCCGGAGCGGCGACCGGTTCGGCCGTCGGCCGGACGTGGGGGGCATCACCCCTTCCCACCAGCGGGAGCACGACGGCGGTGACCGTGGTCGCAACGGCGGCCGTCAGCAGCAGCGGCATTCGCGGGATGCCGCGCCAGGCGGCGCGGCGGGGTGAACGGACGTCGCGGGGCGTACGAATCGTCTCGGCGATCCGGGTTTCGAGCGCGGCATCCGGCTGAGCCCGCTCCACCTCGTCCAGTGCGGCGGGCTTGAGAGCCGCCATGGTGCGGTCGATGGTGCTCATCCGTGCTGTCCTTCCAAGGTCTCTGCGTGGAACGCGGGGCCTGCCGGGTGGGTGGCGACGGTCTTCAAAGCGTGCGCCAGCCGCTTGCGGGCGCGGTGCAGCCGTACGAAATAGGTCGCGGTGGAACACCCCAGAACGGTGGCGGCTTGGCCGGGAGCGAGGCCGTACCAGGCGCTCAGGACCAAGATCTCGGCGTCCCGTTCCGGCAGCGCGGCGAACGCGGCGAGCCCGGCCTCGCGCTCGGCCACCAGCTCGGCGGTGTCCCGGGCGCGTGCGTCGCCTGCGTCGCTGAGCGAGGCGATCCGGGAGGCGATCGACTCGTGCCGACGGCCCGCGTCGCGCTGTTTGAGCCGGTGCCGCCGGGCGACGGCGAGAAGCCAGGGCAGCGGGTCGTCCTGTGGGACCTTGTCGAGCTTGCGCCATGCGGTCAGGAACGTCTCGTTCACGACGTCCTCGGCCGTGCCCCGCCCGTCGTGAGCGAGCGCGTAGCTGAGCACGCGGCCATGGTGACGCCGGTAGATTGACGTGAAGCGGGCGACGTCGTCGTCGCCGGGTTCGCCGCCCGTTTTCGTGCCGCTCACGCCACCACCTCCTCTCAGAAACCCTCGGTGAGCTCGTCACCGGGTACCCCCGAGATCGCCCCCTTTTCTTACAGGGGGTCCCGGCATCACCAGCCGTAGATCCAACGGATTTGGGCCTGACCTGCGAAGACGTTCCTTGCAGGGAGATGGTGTGTCCAGGAAGGAGCTTGCGCGGAGCCTCCCGTTCGACGGACCGGGTTTTCGGCGGCAGCCCGCCGTACCCAACGTGGGACCGCAATGGCGCGGGAACCGGCGCCGGGGTGGTGGCCTAAGGCGATGCGTTCGCAGGCACCGGACAGAATCGGCCGTTCTGTCCGGTCAGACCCGGCGCGGCCCTTCCCGACGTATTCCGGCCGCACCTACGAGAGGGTCAGGATTTCCATCGCGTGACCACCCGGGTCGTCGAAGTAGACGGCGCGGCCGCCGCGGCGGGTGTTGATCTCGCCCTCGCCGCTGCCGTCCGGATAGGCGTAGTAGCGGGTGCGGTCCCAGCCCGATAACCCTTTGCCCGTGCCACGAACGCGTACCTAGGCTCGCACCCCATGCGAGCGATTACCGAACGCGACCTGCGGTCCTGCTTCGTCAACTGCTCCAAGGGCGACGCCAAGCGCCTCAACCTCCCCAAGGACTTCGCACAGTCACCCTGGGACGACCTTGACTTCCTCGGCTGGCGGGATCCCAAGGCCCCCGACCGCGCCTACCTGGTCGCCGAGACGGGCGACCGGCTCACCGGGATCGCGCTGCGATTCGCGTCCGCGCCCGGCAAGGCGCGCGGGTTCAACTCGACCAGCCTGTGCTCGTTCTGCCAGACCGTGCACACCGGCGGCGGTGTCGCGTTGATGAGCGCGCGGCGCAGCGGCGAGGCCGGCAAGCAGGGCAACACCGTCGGGCAGTATCTGTGCGCCGACCTGGCCTGCTCTCTTTACGTGCGGGGCAGGAAGCAGACCCTGCTGGGCGACGGCCACGACGACGGTGTCCCCCTTGAGGAGAAGGTCGCGCGCATCAGGGCGAAGCTGGACGCCTTCGTCGCCTCGGTCGTCGCCTGATCAGCGGGCGCGCAGGGCCAGCGTCAGGCCCCTCAACCGCGAGCTGCGAGTGTGACGTGCCGAACCAAACCCAAGCAGGCCCACGTCATCGTGGTCTCCCACCGGATGAGGGCGATGCCCAGGAGACCACCGGCGGCTTGTTCGCCCAAGCCGCAAGCCGCGCGGGCCACTGAGGGCCGCGTGTACAGCCTGTGACCTGCGAGGTCCTGGCAGATGACTGTCGTATGACAGCGCCCTGCAGGTCCCCAGTGGCTTGCCGCGGGGGTTTGATCAGGTGGTCATGGGGGCGACCAGGACGCGGGGTTCCACATCGAGCTGGGGGCTTGGTCGAGTGGGGTGAGGGAGCGTGCTGACGGGCTTACGGCTCCGTCGGCTTGCGGGCGAGGAGACGGCCGTGCTGGAACCTCTCGTTCTCACCCGGTCCGCGGCGCATCCGCGCGACCTCTACGAGCCCGGCCTTGGACGCCAGGTCCGCGACGTGGTCGATGGAGAGCCGGTAGGCGAGGGAGACCTTGTGGTCGAACGGCTCGGGCGGGTGCGGCGAGTCGTCATCGGTCGCGAAGAACCCGAGGAGCAGGTGACCGCCCGGCGCCAGCACCCGTGCGAACTCCGCGAAGATCACCGGCAGGTCCTGCGGAGGCGTGTGGATGATGGAGTACCAGGTGAGAACGCCGCCCAGCGTGCCGTCCGCGATGTCCAGCGCGAGCATCGAACCCTCGTCGAACCGCAGGTCCGGGTACTCCTGGCGGGCCAGCTCGATCATCGCCGGCGACGCGTCGACGCCGAAGGCGGTCACACCGAGGGAGGCCAGGCGCGCCGTAACGCCGCCGGGGCCGCATCCGAGGTCGGCCACCGGCCCGGCGCCCGCGGTTCGTACGAACTCGGCGAACGCCGTGACCAGGGCGCGGTCCAGCGGATGGCCTTCGACTGAGTCGCGGAACAGCTCGGCGTAAAGGGTGGCGACGGCGTCGTAGGCCGCCCGGGTGGTGTCCAGGGAGGAAGACTCGATCACGGTTGACGACCCTAGTCCGCATAGTCCGGTATCCGTACGGTCGCGGCCGGTCAGGCCGCTCGGCCAGAACCCCACCCACACCTGGACCGCACCAGACGGCACGGGGAACCCCATGAGCGACGACGACCACGTCGGTAACGAGACCGGTGGCGGCGAGGGTGAGTTCACGCTCACCGGCAGGCCAGCGCGGGGCCCTGCATCGACGTCACGGCCGCGGCCAGGGCCGCCTCCGTTTCCGTCCGGCCCGCCACGGCGACCTGGCCGACGAGCTCACCGGTGTCGGGATCGGTGACCGCGACGGCATGGTCGCTCGGCGACCGGTTTCCCCCGGCCAGGAGAGGCCGGTACTCAACTCATCTCCTTGCTGGTGTGAGCGGATCAGGTCCCCGCCGGGTTTCGACGGCGGTAGGCCTGCGTCTTCATGCGGTTGCCGCACAGGTGCGGTGAGCACCACCGGGCCCGGCCGGGACGGGATTGGTCGTAGAAGACCCATTGGCAGTCGGGAGCCGGGCAGACCCTGAGCCGCTGCCAGGTGCCATCCGCCGTGGCGGTGACCGCCACCGCGGCGATCTGGCCGAGCGCGACGGTCACCGGGTCACCGAGGACCACCAGTTCGGCGCCGCGTGCGGTCAGCTTGACCTTCAGGGGGAAGTCGAGCAGGACCTCGCCGTGCTCACAAAGGGCCTGGCGAAGGGCCGCGCGCAAGTCGTGGGCGCGGGCGAGATGGGTGTGGTCGGCCACGCCGTCAGGACCCAGCAGGTCGTGCTCGCGCAGCCAGCGTTCCAGGTCGGCGGGTGTGGCCAGGCTGTCGTTCGCTTCGAGACGCCGGCCGTGAGCGACGAAGGCGCGCCGATCGTCGGTGTTGGCGAAATGGTGGATCAGCGCGACGCCGTCGGGCAGGCCGGTGACCTCCTCAGGCTTGGCCGGCGGCAGCATCGCCGATGTCCCCGCGGACTCTGCGGTAGGCGTCCTTCACCCGGATGCGGTCACCGTCGAACTCGAAGATGTCGCACCCGTGCACCTCATGCACCCGTCCGTCCTCATCCGTGCGCGTGTAGGACCACTTCGAGGCGCCGCGGTCACCGACGATGAACGCCTCGCCGCCCTGCGACTCGTATCCCTCGTCGTAGGCGAGCATCAGCGCGAAGCCGCGCCGCACCTCCTCCCGCCCGCGGAAGGTGGTTCCAGGCTCGATGCCGACGGAGGCCACGAAGACGCAGTCGTCCGTCATGAACTCCATGAGCAGGTCGAGGTCCTTCGTCTTCCACGCCGCGCCGAATTCGGCCAGTCTCTCCACCGTCATGTCCATCGCTCAGATCCTTCCTTCGAAGTGGTCCGCCATGTAGGCGTCCAGATCCGGTCCGTCGGGGTTGGCCAGTACGTGCCGCAGCCACGCCCGCCGCTCGAAATCGGTGGCTTGCAGCTCCCAGACGCACCCGATGGCCTGGCCCGGATGGGGCCGCAGCTCCTCCGGCCGATCCAGCGGCGACGAGAACACCCGCTGATGCACCTCGTTGTCG
The DNA here is from genome assembly GCA_050942275.1 of Spirillospora sp. CA-255316. Lineage (GTDB taxonomy): Bacteria > Actinomycetota > Actinomycetes > Streptosporangiales > Streptosporangiaceae > Spirillospora. The sequence continues at coordinate 665,666 of CP192047.1, forward strand.
CCGGACCACCAGTCGATCAGCGCGAAGCAGAAGTCGGCCGCGTCATGCGCGATGGCGAAGCCGACGCCGTGGCGTCCGCCACCGTGCGCCTGCCGCGGCAGCGCCGAGGCCGCGATCTTCGCGGTCGCGGTCATCAGGGCGGTACGCGGCGCCTCGGTGTGCGCGGCGATGCCGTACATCTTCACCGTCCACCCGCCGACCGCCTCGACGCCGTGAAAGCTGATCGTGCGGGGTCGATACCGAGCGTTCATCCCAACCTCCAAGGCAACACCTGTTAAATAGATAGCAGGTGTCGCACGCCTTTGGCAAAGCCCGCCGAGGGCACGAGGCCATGGCCGGCCGTCAGAAGGTGGGCGTCGCGGGGATGTGCACCAGGCCGGCTTCCAAGCGAGCGCGGGCGGCACGTCGCGGATCAAGTCGGCGTGCGTGGCCCGGTTGGCGGCCGAACACGAGCCCAGCGGCGACTACCCCGGCGGCTGGACCGCCCTGGTCCCGGGCCGGGAACTACGGACCGTTCTGGTCCCGGCCAGGCACTCCGAGGGGCAGGCGACCCCGTCCGGCGTCCTGGTCCCCACCCGAAACCGCACAGGTTCCGAGAATCCTGGACGCCGTCCGCGCCGAACCCGATCGCGGCGGGGTCCTGCTGGCTGGGCCTGCGGTCGGGTTCGCGCGAACACTCGTCAACCCCCACCGCGGAGACGGCCGCGGCATGAGCCTTGACCGGGCGATCGCAGCCGCGGTGACGGCAACGCAGTCGTCTTCGCCCAGGTGCGAAGCCGACGCAAGACGCTCCACGCGGTAGCGGTATCCAGGCGAGTACCCGATGGCCAGCCGATACGAGATGCGCTGACCACGGTGAACATCAAGGGCGCGGCGGCCGTCGCAGCCAAACCTCGATATGCCGGTCGGCCGGCGCTGCGGATCTTCTCATCGGCCTGCTCTGGTGGCCGATCGGTGCCGCCGCCGCCATCGGTGTCGTCCTCTACTTCGTCGGCGCGGTCGGCTCCCACTGGCGCGTCCGGGACTCGGCCAAGAAGGCGATCATTCCCTTGGTCCTCGCCATCGCCGCGCTCGCGCTACGACTGGCAAGCACCTGCCCCAGGTCGGCGTGCCCTTGGGGTGACGAGGAGGCCCGGCTGTTGCGGATCGTGCGGCGCGGCACCGGTTTCGCGACGGTCGCGGGCAGCCTACTTGCCTGGGCTCTCAGTCAGACGGTCTCACCCAACTGTTCGGCCACCCGCTCCAGTCCATCCTTGATGAGCTGCCCGTACTCGTCATCGCCAAGTGCGCCGATCCCGGCCCGCGCCTGCTGGAGGTGCTCACGGGCGCGGCCGAGATCGCCCAGCTTGCGGTAGCACTCACTCAAGTTCAGGTGCAACGACGGATACAAGCCGGCCACCGAAAGCGGCACCCCGGCTTGGGCCACCCGCTCATCAGTGATCAGGCCGACGGCGGCAAGCGCTCGCAGATCCCACACCAGTTCCTGGTGCACGTCGTCCTGCACATCGGCCATCGAGTGGGCAAGGACGCAAACATGCAGCGGGTCGCCTTGCTCGCCGCCGATGTCGTCCCAGATCCGCGCGAACAACTCGCGAGCGGCTTCGCGCCGGCCTTGGTGGTGATGCAACTCCACCCCCTGGCCGATCCGGGTCATCGTTGGGTCGGCGGTCATGAGCGGCTCCTTCACCGTCGCAGGCGATCAAGATCAACCTACTTGCCTTCCCCTCGGCCCGCACCGACAAGGGCTACCTCTGCGCCGGCGGCGCGATCGGCACCCTTATAAGCGCGGGAAGCGCCGCACGCTCGGTACACGCAAGAAGCTGTTCAACAGGCACCACGCCAAGATCCGCGCCCTGGGCGAACGCGGCGCCGCCGCCCTCAAGAGCTGGTACATCCTGCGCGAGGCCCGCTGCTCACCCAGCCGCTTGACCGCTGTCGTCGCGGCCATCCTCACCCTGCACCACCACGCCGGAGGAGCATGGAATCAGCTCGGCGAGATCAGCTGCTCAATGCAGCTACACCTCGCGCTCTGCTGGGGCGCGCGAAAGATCGTGGGCTGACGAGATCCTCACCAACGCAACAAACCCACATGAGGACAATCCTTCGCGCAAATTCCACTCACACATCACCCGCGCTCAGCGCGGCTCTCCATGCCTTCCAGGCGGGTCCACTCAGCGGACCATAAGGCCTGCCGAGCCAGTGAAGCCGGCGTTACATTCCCCGTCACTCAGGGCTGACCGGCCGCTCCTGCAGACCGACCCAGATCGAAGGGTGGAACGATGGGTGATCGACCGCTCAAACGGCCCAAGGGCAGACGCCGCCTGCCCGTTGCGATTGCTTGCCTGCTCGCGGTGCTTTCGCAGACAATCGGCGCTGGTCCAAGTGTGGCCGATGTAAGCAACGCAGGTGGCGGCGCCTCCTGCGCCGACCTCACCGGACTCTCACTGCCGGACACCAAGATCACGTCTGGTGAGTTGATTCCCGCCGGAGACTACGTCGATCCGGAGGGCCGACGCCATCGCGACCTTCCGGAATTCTGCCGGGTGACCGCGGCCGTTGCTCCGAGCCTCCGCTTTGAGGTCTGGATGCCGACGACCACCTGGAACGACAGATTCCTGGGAGTCGGCAATGGCGGCTTCGCCGGAAACATCAGTTACCCCGCGATGGCTTCGGCGCTATCGGCAGGCTATGCGACAGCCTCCACGGACACCGGCCACTCCAACGGAGACTCAACCAACTCCTGGATCAGCAATCAGGCCCAGCTCGAGATGTGGGGGCGGACCTCGATCCACCTGATGGGAGACGTCGCTCGAGAGCGGCAGCGCATGTTGGTCAGGGAGAAGCAGAGCTGACATGGGGTGGCCCCTGTCATGAGGAAGGATGAGGGGCCCGTCCCGCAGCGCGGGGCGGGCCCCTCTCAGTGGGACGGCGGGTCGGGTGGCGCCGGGGAATCGCCCCCGGGACTACTCGTGCCGGTTCAACCGGCAGCCCTGCCGGAGGCGGCGAGGTCGCGTCACGCGACTGCGGTCCCCTCGAGCTCGACCATCAGGTCGGGGATCGCGAGCCGTACCACCCCGAGCATCGTGGTGGACGGTGCGACCCCGGCGGCGCCCAACCGCGACGCCAGCACGCCGTAGTGCTCGAAGAGCCGATCGACGTCGGTGGTGTAGACGTTGAGCCGGACGAGGTTCGCGAGGGACATGCCGGCCTCGCCGAGCACGGCCTCCAGGTTGTCGAGGCTCAGCGCCAACTGCGCCGCCATGTCACCGGCATGCTGGGGCCTGCCGTTGCCGCTCATCGCGGTCTGACCGGCGCAGTACAGGGTCCGGGTGGTCCCGGAGACGATCTCGCCCTGGTTGTACCCCATTTCCACCGACCACGCCCACGGGTTGACCGCCGTTCGCTCCATTGCCGCATCCGCTCCATTCGATTCGTTGACATTACGTACGTCCAGCGGCTCGGTAGCCACCATCTTTTTCGTGATGTTGATAAGCCTTCCGGCAAATCACGACATCCTGTGTCGTGTATTCCTGCCGAGTTTTCGTATGCGCGCCGACCGGCCGGTTTCAGCAGGGCTCCATCAAGCTGCTGGAGGTGTTCCGTGCGGTCGAGGCTGGTAGCAAGCCACACTGCGACCGGCGCCCGGCGGACGTCACCCCGGCTTCAGCAGTGCTGCAGATCGCTCCGTGGTGTGACGCCAGGCCATGGGCCGGACGAGCTTCAAGTCCCCGGCCGAAGGGGCCCGGCGCAAGCTCTGAACCGGGCACCGCACGCCGGGCAGGTCAGGCGACCCGTGAATGGAGCGCATCGAGATGACCTCTGCCGACCTGGCGGGCCGCCCGACGACATCGCCGCCGGCCAGGTTGAAGACCTCTGATACTGCCGCCGCGACGGCGCCGATGTGAGCCGGCCATCGAGATCATCGATCCCGGCTACGGCGGCATCTCAGCCAGATCCAATCGCCGGAATGATCGTACGCAGGCCGCGTAGCAGCAGGTCGTCAGGCGTGTGCGCGTACCGGCACCTGGGCGCGGCAGTGTGCGGGGAAGCTGATCTCGACGGAGAGGCCGCCGCCCGGGCGCGCGTGTGCGGTGACGTCGGCGCCGTGCGCCGCCGCGATGGCGCGGACGATCGAAAGGCCGAGGCCGTGGTGGCCGTCGCCGCGCGCCGTCCGTTCGCCGAGCCGCTGGAAGGGCTCGAAGAGCCGGCCGACCTGCTGCGGGGGGATGACCGGCCCGCTGTTGACCACCGCGACGAACGCTCGCCCGGCCCTGGTCGCGGTCGCGACTTCTACGTGGCCGCCGGTCACGTTGTGGTGCACGGCGTTGTCGACGAGATTGGCGACCAGGCGTGCGGCCAGCGCGGGGTGGCCCGCGGACGGGGCGGGCGCGACCTGGGTATAGATGCGCACGCCGCGCGCGTCCGCCTCGAGGTGTGCCGATTCGAGGGCCTGACGGGCGAGATCGGACAGATCGAAGGGTTCTTGGCGGTCGAGACCACGCTCGCTGCTGGTCAGCGTGAGCAGGGCTTCCAGCAGCCGTCCCTGGTCCTTGCTGATCGCGAGCAATCGCTCGGAGGTCGCCCGGTAGGACTCCAGCGTGGCCTCACGGTCGGTGAGTGTCTCCTCCAGGAGCGCACGCTCGAGGGTGAGCGGCGTGCGCAGTTCATGTGCGGCGTTGGCGACGAAGCGCTTGTGCGCGTCGAGGGCGGTCTCCAGACGGCCGAGCAGGCCATCGACGGTGTCGGCGAGCTCTTTCATCTCGTCGCGGGGTCCTGTGACGGCGAGGCGTTCGTGCACGTTACGGGCGGAGATCTGCTGGATCGTGGCCGTCATCGTGCGTAGTGGCCGCAAGACACGTCCGGCGACCAGCCAGCCGAGCGCGATCGAGATCACCACCATGATCGCGAAAGTGATCCCGAACTGCGTCAGCAGCTCGCGCAGTTGTTCTTCCTTGAGCCGGTTCAGATGCTTGCGGATTTCCGGCCCACTGTCGTCGTGCACAATGATCACCCACCTGGAGCGGCGCATGAGCCAGTAAGTGATCGCGAGAAGGACCGCACTGGAGATCGTGAACAGTGCGCTGTACAAGGCCGTGAGACGCATGCGCACGGTCCGGAGTGAAAGATGAGGGGAGACGTGCGGGCGGAGCAGGTCATGAAGGCGCATGGGGATCACATATCCGGTAGCCGCCCCGCTGGACGGTCTCGATCAGGGGTGGCGGGCCGAGCTTCGACCGGAGCCGGTTCATCGTGGCCTTGACGGTGGTCGTGAACGGGTCGGCCGCCTCGTCCCACACCCGTTCCAGCAGTTCCTCGGCGGGCACGACACGGCCGTCGGCGCCGAGCAGGTATTCCAGGACCGCGAACTCCTTCGGGCTCAGCGCCAGGCGCATTCCTGCCCGGGTCGCGATCCGCTGCGCCGGGTCCAGCCGCAGGTCACCGCAGACGAGGACCGGCGGCAGCGCCGGTTGCGCCCGGCGGCCGAGCGCTCGGATCCGGGCCACGAGTTCGGCGTAGGCGAACGGCTTGGGCAGGTAGTCGTCGGCGCCGAGGCTCAGGCCCGACACCCGGTCGTCGATCGTGCCGGAGGCGGTGAGCATCAGGACACGGGTGCGGTGCGTCCGGCTCACCAGCGAGCGGCACACGTCGTCGCCGTGGACGGCGGGCAGGTCCCGGTCGAGCACGACGACGTCGTAGTCCAGCAGCGAGGTCCGCTCGATGGCCGCCTCGCCGTCGTGGACCACGTCGACGGCCATTCCCTCGCGGCGCAGGACTCTCGCCACGGACGCCGCGAGCTCGGCGTGATCCTCGGCCACCAGCACTCTCATCGTGTGTTCAGATTAACCACCGCCGCGGTCACAGCCGGGTCACAGGAGCTCTGACCGTGGTGTGACCGCCCGTTGTCTAGAAATGGCCTCCAGCGCCCATCCAGTGACGCGAAGGAGACCATGACATGTCCATGACGAAGCCGAAACGGACCCTGGCGCCGCCGCTGGTAGCGCTCGCGATCTTCCTGCCGGTGCTCGCGGCCTGCGGTGGATCGGACGACTCCTCCGGCGGTTCGGGTGCGGCAGGAGGCGGCGGTTCGGGTGCGGCGGCGGGCAATGGTGCCGCCGGCGAGGATAAGGGCCAGTATGTGAAGTTCGCGCAATGTATGCGTCAGAACGGAGTCCCGGAGTGGCCTGACCCCGTTGACGGGACGAAGTTCCGTCTCCCGATGGGGGACGATGGCCGACCCGTTATCAACCCCAACTCGCCGCAGTTCAAGGCCGCGGCGCAGAAATGCGAGTCGGTGCGGCCACCGGGATGGACCTCCCGGAAGGACCCGGCCAATCAGGCCAAAATGCTGAAGTACGCGCAGTGCATGCGCAAGAACGGGGTGCCACAGTTCCCCGACCCCCAGGGCGGGACACTGGACCCGGGTGACGTCAATCCCAACTCGCCGCAGTTCAAGGCCGCGGCGCAGAAATGCCAGTCATTGCGGCCGGCGGGTGCTGGGGGATGAGCACCGATGTCAACGAGGCGCCTTCCGGTATGCCCGGTGAGGACACCGCCTCCGGCGACCCGGCCCCGGACCGCCGGAGGCCGCGCCGGCGCAGAGGCCGGAAGGTGCTCGCCGGGACGGGGGTGCTGGTGCTGCTGGTCGCCGCGGGTGTCGCCGCCGCCGTCATGGACCCCTTCGATGAGGGGGACACCCGGCCCGCGTCCTCGACCGATGGCACCTCGCTGGTGGCCGTACGGGAAGGACCGCTGTCCACGCAGGTGACGCAGGGTGGGACGCTCTCGTACGCGGCTCATGGCGACGGGACCCCGTACGCCGTGGTCAACCAGGCCGAGGGGATCTACACCTGGGTCCCCGGCGAGGGCAAGGAGATCGGCTGCGGTGAGACCCTGTACCGGGTGGACGAGAAGCCGGTGGTGCTGATCTGCGGTGACACACCGGCTTACCGCGCTCTGTCGGTGGGCGACGAGGGCCGTGAGGTGCGCGACCTCAACGAGAACCTCGTGAAGCTCGGGTACGCGGAGAAGTCCGAGCTCGATCCCGACTCGGACTACTACGGTTCGGAGACCGCGGAGGCCGTCACCGAACTGCAGGATGAGCTGGGCGTCGACGAGACAGGGAGTCTGGCCCTCGGGGATGCCGTATTCCTGCCCGGTCCGCTCCGGGTGACGAAGGCGATGGCCAAGGCTGGAACGCGGGCGGCGCCGGGAGCCCAGGCGGCCCAGACCACCTCGGCCAGGCGCCAGGTGACGGTGGAACTCGACCCCGGTCAGCAGTCCCAGGTCAAGGTCGGTGACCGTGCCCAGATCACGCTTCCGGACAACAGGACGACCCCGGGCAGGGTGAGCCGCATCGGGACGGTCGCGAAATCCGATGACGACAAGAACGACTCGTCGGGCGCCACGATCCCGGTGTACATCACGCTCACACGCCCCAAGGACGCGGGGAAACTGGATGCGGCCCCGGTTCGGGTGCAGATCACGACCGACGGGGTCGAGAAGGCGCTGACCGTCCCGGTCACCGCGCTCATGGGCAAGGCCGGAGGCGGCTACGTCGTCGAGGTGGCCGACCCGGCGGGTGGCCAGGGGCGCCGTCTGGTTCCCGTGACGCTCGGCATGTTCGACAACGACAACGGGCTCGTGCAGGTGTCCGGGGACCTGTCCGCCGGCGATCAAGTGGTGGTGCCGGCCTCATGAGCACGACTCACGATCAAGACGGCCGGGCTCCCGCGCTCGAGCTGGACGGCGTCACCAAGATCTACGCAGGACAGCCGCCCGTGCCCGCGCTGCGGGGCGTGAGCTTCACCGTCCGCCACGGCGAACTGGTCGCCATCGTCGGGCCGTCGGGGTCGGGGAAGACGACGCTCCTGCACGTCATGGGGACGCTGGAGCGGCCCACGGACGGGTTGGTCCGGATCGACGGAGTCGACGCGGCGGGGCTCGGCGACCGGCAGCTCGCGGCATTGCGCGCCCGCAGCATCGGGTTCATCTTCCAGCAGTTCTTCCTGGCCGAGCACTCCACCGCCCTGGAGAACGTCGCGAACGGCCTCCTGTACGCGGGCGTCGAGGCCGGCGAGCGACGGCGCCGTGCCGCCGACGCACTCGATCGTGTCGGGCTCGCGCATCGCGCCGGCTTCCGTCCCACCAAGATGTCCGGGGGTGAGCGCCAGCGCGTGGCCATCGCCCGCGCGCTGGTGGGCAGGCCGGCGATCGTCCTCGCCGACGAGCCGACGGGCAACCTCGACAGCACCACGGGAGCCTCGATCCTCGAGCTGCTGCGAGAGCTCAACGCCGATGGCGCGACCATCATCATGATCACGCACGACGGTGACCTGGCCGCGCGGCTGCCTCGCCGGCTGCACGTTCTGGACGGCCGGATCATCTCCGACGACGGCGCCGCCTCCCTCGCCGGTGCGGGTGCCTGCGGCGGGCCAGGAGAGGTGGAGTGACATGCGGAGCCCATCCCATCTCGTGCCGGCACGCTTGCGCGCCGGAGACCAGGCCCGGGTGGCGAGCACCGGGCTGCGTGCCCGGCCACTGCGGGCGGTGCTGTCCGCGCTCGGGATCGCGATCGGCACCACGGCGATCGTCGCGGTTCTCGGGCTGTCGGCGTCGTCCCAGGCCGGTCTGCTGGCGGAGATCGACCGGCTCGGCACGAACCTGCTGACCGCCAAGACCGGCCAGAGTTTCACGCAGGAGGAGGCGGTCATGCCGGTCGCCGCGCCCGCCCGGGTGTCGCGGCTCGGGGCCGTCGAGGAGGTGGCGCATACCGGCACGGTCAGCGACGCGAAGGTGTACCGGAGCCCGTTGATACCTCCGATCAGCACCAACGGGCTGAAGGTCCAGGCGGCGAGTTTGAACCTGCCGCGGGTGGCCGGCGCCGGCGTCGCCCATGGCCGCTGGCTCAACGAGGCGACGGCGACGCAGCCTGCCGTCGTGCTCGGCGCGGCGGCCGCGCAGCGACTGGGCATCAGCCGCGTCCATCCCGGGCAGCGGGTGTGGCTGGACGGGCAGTGGTTCTATGTCGCCGGGACTCTCACCCCGGCGACGCTCGCACCGGACATCGACACGAGCGCCCTGGTCGGATATCCGGCGGCGCGGCGCTACCTCGGCCACACCGGCATGGCCCGCGGCAAGCCGGCGGACGGCCCGCCGAGCACGCTCTACGTGCGGTCGGAGACCGACGCGGTCGGCGAGGTGCAGTCGGTGCTCGCGCAAACCGCGAACCCGGAGGCGCCGAACGAGGTCGACGTGAGCCAGCCCTCCGATGCGCTCACCGCGCGTGCCGCAGCGAAGGGAGCGTTCAACAGCCTGTTCCTCGGACTCGGCGTGGTGGCGCTGATCGTAGGGGCGGTGGGAGTGGCCAACATCATGATCATCTCCGTGCTGGAACGCCGCTCGGAGATCGGCCTGCGCCGCGCGCTCGGGGCGACGCGGGGACAGATCCGCACGCAGTTCCTGTCGGAGGCGATCATGCTGGCGGTGCTCGGTGGTGTGGTCGGCGTGGCCGCCGGGGCCGTGGCGACCGCGGTGTACGCCGGCGTCAAGGGCTGGACGGTCGTCATTCCCGCCCAGGCGTGGGCGGGCGGAATCGGCTCGGCCATCGTCATCGGCGCGATCGCCGGCCTGATACCCGCGCTGCGCGCCGCCCGGCTCTCCCCGACCGAAGCCCTGCGGACGGCCTGACCTCTGGGCGGTGAGTTGTGGCGAACCCCCCGGTCAGGACGCTGCCCGGCAGATCTGGGGCACCTCACTGGGCACCGGTTGGAGTATCAGGGACACACCTTCCGGAATTCGAGCCCGGAAGGCATGTACCGCTCCCATTCCTGAGGTGTCAACGTACGCATGGCCACCGCGCAGACGGAGCCGACAAGGTCGGCGGGCATCGCTACGTCCCACAGCCACGTCATGCCGTAGTCGCCGCCGTCGATGGACATGTTGTTGCTGCCGGTGGCCAGGGTGCGGCCGTCCGGGCTGAACGCCACCGATTTGACGGTGCCGGTGTGGCCGGGGAGAGCGGTGATCTGGCGGCGGGTGCCCACGTCCCACAGCCGCACCGACCTGTCTTCGCCGCCGGTGGCCAGGGTGCGGCCGTCCGGGCTGAACGCCACCGATTCCACGGAGTGGGCGTGGCCGGTGAGCACGCCGATCGGCTGGCGCTTGCCCACGTCCCACAGCCGCACCGTCCCGTCGTAGCTGCCGGTGGCCAAGGCGCGGCCGTCCGGGCTGAACGTCACCGAGTTGACGGTGCCGGTGTGGCCGGGGAGAGCGGTGATCTGGTGGCGGGTGCCCGCGTCCCACAGCTGCACCGTTCCGTCGTCGCTGCCGGTGGCCAAAGTGCGGCCGTCCGGGCTGAACGCCACCGACCAGACGGTGTCGGTGGGGTTGAGGGTAGCGATCTGGTGGCGGGTGCCCGCATCCCACAGCTGCACCGTTCGGTCTTCGCTGCCGGTGGCCAGGGTGCGGCCGTCCGGGCTGAAGGCGACCGATTCCGCGGAGTCGGTGCGGCCGGTGAGGGCGCCGATCGGCTGGCGCTTGCCCACGTCCCATAGCCGCACCGGCCCGTCGTAGCCGCCGGTGGCAAGGGTGCGGCCGTCCGGGCTGAACGCCACCGATTCCACGGTGCCGTTGGGGCCGGTGAGGGCGCCGATCGGGCGGCGCTTACCCACGTCCCACAGTTCCACCGACCCGTCGTAGTTGCCGGCGGCCAGGGTGCGGCCGTCCGGGCTGAAGGCCACCGATTCCACGGTGTCGGTGTTGCTGGTGAGGGCGCCGATCGGGTGGCGCTTACGCACGTCCCACAGCCGGACCACCTTGGCGTCGCTGGTGGCCAGCGTATGGCCGTCCGGGCTGAACGCCACCAACCCCACGAGGCCGGTGCGGTTGAGGGTGGTGATCGGGCGGCGGGTGCCCGCGTCCCACAGCCGCACCGTCCCGTCGTTGCCGCCGGTGGCCAAAGTGCGGCCGTCCCGGTTGAAGACCACCGACTCGACGGGGTCGGTGTGACCGGTGAGGGTGCCGATCTGGCGGCGCTTACCCACGTCCCACAGCCGAACCGTCTTGTCGTGGCTGCCGGTGGCCAGGGTGCGGCCGTCCGGGCTGAACGTCACCGAGTAGACGTTGCGTTCGTGGCCGGTGAGGGTGGCCATCGGACGGCGCTTACCCACGTTCCACAGCCGCACCGTCCCGTCGGGGTAGCCGCCGGTGGCAAGGGTGCGGCCGTCCGGGCTGAACGCCACCGATTCCACGGAGGGTGTCTGATCGGTGAGGGCGGCGATCTGGTGGCGGGTGCCCACGTCCCACAGCCGCACCGACTTGTCGAAGCCGCCGGTGGCCAAGGTACGGCCATCCGGGCTGAAGGCCACTGACTTCACGGGCCCGGTGTGGCCGGTGAGGGCGCCGATCGGGTGGCGCTTACGCACGTCCCACAGCCGAACCGTCTTGTCGTCGCTGCCGGTGGCCAGGGTGCGGCCGTCCGGGCTGAACGCCACCGAGTAGACGTTGCCGGCGTGGCCGGTGAGAGCGGCGATCGGACGGTGGGTGCGCGCGTCCCACAGCCGAACCGTCTTGTCGTCGCTGCCGGTGGCCAGGGTGCGGCCGTCCGGGCTGAACGCCACCGACCAGACGTTGCCGGCGTGGCCGGTGAGGGCGGCACGGTCTGGTTTGGCAAGGACGCTGAGGAGGCGGGCGCGGCTTTCAGGAGTTTTCTGCATTCTCCAGGCCGCTGCGGCGAGGAGGGCCGATTGCACCGGGTCGGTGGCCTGCTCGCTTTGTGTGATGAGTTGGCGGGAGAGAACGGCGTCGCGCTGGCGGCCGGCGTTGTCGCGCTGGTCGGTGGCGTTCCGTTGCGCTCGGACCGCCCAACCGGTGGTCGCCAGCGACAGCAGCGTGGTGACCGCCAGGACCAGGGCGATGGTACGGGTGCGGCGGGTGCGGGTGGTCTGGGCACGGATGCTGGCGTCCAGCAGGCCGCGTTCGATCCGGTTGAGGGAGGGGCGGCGCCCGGTGGCGGCCCAGCCCACGGCATGGTCCAGGGAGGCGCCGGTCAGCACGTCACCGCCGCGCTGCCCGTTGTCGTCCCAGACACGGGCGGCCTGCCGGATCCGGTGGTGGGCGGGCAGCTCCTGGCGTTGGTCTTCGACCCACTCCCGCAGCCGGAGCCAGGCTCGTACCACCGCCGGCCGGGTCAGGACGATCTGCCCGGCGGTGCGCTCCCTCCCCTGCTCGCCGGCGACGGTCAGCAGGGGCGCGAAGGCCTGCACTATCCGTTTCAGTGCCTCACCTTCGGCGGGGTCCTGGCGGTCGAACAGTTCCGCGGCCGACACCGGGCGGGTGGACAAGCCTCCGTCCTCACCGGGCACCACGCATCGCAGGAACACTTCCGGGACCAGGTTCTGCTCGTCCGGCGACAGGGTGGCATAGGCGTCCTCCGCGAGCTTGCCCAGCGCCGGGTCACCCGGCTCCCACCCGGTGTCCGGCCTGGCCTGCGCGGCCCCGATGTCCGCCAGATCTCGCGGATCGCCGGCCCCCTCGCGGGGGTCGCCGGTCAGCGCCGCCAGGATCGTCCGCGCCGGCGGGCGCTCCAGCGGGTCCTTGGAAAGTGCCGCCGCCACCAGTGCACGCAGCGGGTCAGGCAGCGCGGACAGGTCGGGGTCGTGGGTGCGGACCCGGTGGGCGATCTGGGGCAGGTCGGTGCCGGTGAAGGCGTGCCGGCCGGTAGCGGCGAACACCATGATCGCGCCCCAGGCGAACACATCGCCCTCGGCGCCGGCCTGCTGCCCGGCGTACACCTCCGGGGGCATGTACCGCAGCGTCCCGACCAGCCCGCCCTGGGTGGCCGAGGCGGTGTCCAGTACCCGGGCGATCCCGAAATCGATCAGCCGGGGACCGTCGGGGCCCAGCATCACGTTGCCGGGCTTGAGATCGCGGTGCACCACCTTGGCCTGGTGGATGGCCGTCAGCGCGGTGGCGATCCCGATCCCCAGCCGGTGCAGGTCGTCCCCGCCGAACCGGCGCGGCTCCCGCTCGCCCGTGCCGATGACTGCTGCCTGCAAATTCAGCCCGTCGATGTACTCGCTGACGATGTAGGGCCGCGGCGGCTCCAGCCGTACGTGGACGATCCTGGCGGTGCAGAACGAGGCGACCCGCTGCGCCGCACGCGCCTCGGCCGCCATCCGCGTCAGATCCTTCGGCGACTCGTGCGCGCCGTGCAGCACCTTGATCGCCACCCGCGTCCCGTCGGGACCGTAAGCGTCGTAGACCACGCCCTGCCCGCCGGCGCCCAGCCGGCCCGCCAGCCAGAACTCCCCGATCTGCTCCGGATCCCCGGGCTCCAGCGGGTCCACCAAACCCATCACTCCGTTCGTTCAACGCACCGGTGATCACCGGTGCGCACGCCACCACGGGGCGGCGCGCCGCCGCAGCGCGCCGGGCACGACCAAAATCGATCAACAGCCACTGTGACGCCATCGACCCGAGCGGAGTTCGCCACGAACCGGAGTACCCGCGGCCATCAGCAACGCGATCTTCCACGCCACCGGCCGCCGCCTCCGGGACGTCCCCTTCACCCGGGACAAGCTGCTCTGACCGCCGGCGGCCGAGCCCCACGATCAGGCTGGACGCGGACAGAACAACACGGCGCGACTCCGGACCCGGATGACATCCACCCGGGCCGCTGCCCCGCCGACTTCTGAGTTGTTTGGTTTGGTGTGATCGATAGTGTTTCGCCGTGACGATGGTGGAGCGTCTGGTTACAGAAAGGTACGACCCACGATGCGTTTGACACTGAGCGCCACGGCACTCGGGATGGCCGCCGTCCTGCTGTCCGGCTGTGGCGGTGACGGCGACGGGAAGGACGGCGCCTCGGCGCAGTCCCCGACAGGGGCTCCTCAGGCGACGCAGCCTGAATCGACGGAGCCGAAGGGCGGCCTCGCCGGGACTTGGAAGCCGATTAACAAGAGCCCGATCGCGACGCTCACGATCACAGGGAACACGGTGCGGACCACTGGGCAACTCGCCTGTCCCGGAACGGTCACCGGAGCGGACACGGCGAAGCCGGTCCTCACCCTGAACTGCGCCACGGAGGATGCCGAGCGCAAGCGCGGCACCCTGAAAATGAAGCCGGACGGCTCGGCGCTCGTCATCACCTGGGACGGCCCTGCCTGGGGGAGCGTAATCGACAGCCTGAAGCGCGGCTGACGCGCCGGCGAATCTACAAGATCACAAGCGTGGTGGTCGTCCGGGCCGACCTCTCGACGGTTCGGAGCGCCTCCTGAACCAGTCTGCTGTGGCCATGAACTCCGTCCGACAGGCCTCTGCCCGCTCCATCACGTCCTGGGGGGTCGGTGCCCAGGGCTCGGGGGCGGCGGGGAGCCGTTGCCGGACCGGCCGTGGCGGACGCGTACCGCGGCGGGATGGGCGCGTTCCTCGGGGTGGGCGCGGACGCGGAGCATGCTGGCGATCGTGGTGGCGATCAGGATGAGCAGGATGAGGCCGAGCGAGAGCGGGGTCGGGAGTTCGGGCACGGCTTCGGTGACGTCCTCGTGCAGGAACAGCAGGATGAGCTTGACCCCGATGAGGGCCAGGATCAGCGCGAGCCCGATGGCGAGGTAGAGCAGGCGTTCCAGGAGCCCTTCGATGAGGAAGAACAGCGCGCGCAGCCCGAGCAGGGCGAAGGCGTTGGCGGCGAACACGATGAAGGGCTCGCTGGTCACACCGAACACCGCGGGGATGGAGTCCAGGGCGAACAGGAGGTCGGTGCTGCCGATGGCGAGGAAGACCAGCAGCACGGGCGTCACCACCCGCCGCCCGTCCTCGATGGCGAGCAACCGGCCGCCGTGGTATCCCGTGCCGACCGGCATGATCGTTCGTGCTCGGCGGACCAGCCAGGTGTCGGTCACGTCGGGCTCTTCGTTGCGGTGGCGGATCAGTTGCACAGCCGTCCAGAGCAGCACCAGGCCGAACAGCAGGAAGGTGAAGGAGAACAGATTGATCGCGGCTGCCCCGATCGCGATGAACACCGCGCGCAGGCCCAGCGCGAACATGATGCCGTACAGAAGGATCTTTTGCCGGTACTCGGCCGGTACGGCGAACCGGGCGAAGATGATCGAGAAGATGAACAGGTTGTCCACGGACAGGCTCTTCTCCACCACCCAGCCCGCGAAGTACTCGGTGCCCGCCTGCGCGCCCGCCACAACCCACAGGGTCAGCCCGAACCCGACGGCGACGGCGATGTAGAACACCGACCACAACGTGGCCTCGGCCAGTCCGACGGCATGCGGACGGCGCACGGCCACCAGCAGGTCGACCGTGAACAACGCGAGGATCAGGCCGATCAACGCCGCCCACGCCTCCAGCGCGAAGCCGTTCACTCCCCATCACCCCCGCCATCCGTCATCCGGACCATTCCCCCGCGATCGATATCACCGGCCGGTGGTGCGGGCGCCCCGCCCGTACCAGGTGAAGGCGTGGGGCGGTCGGTCGGACGTGGTTCCAGCGGCAGGTCGATGGGGCCGGGCCTGAGCGTGGCCGGGGACAGCCGTTGTGCGAGGGCGCTGCCGCCGGGCGTCTGGCATGACGAAGCCTCTTCCTGTGTCATCGCGGCCATACCCGGTCTCAGAGGGTGATCACCTCCGCTGATGGGCCCTGCTCGGATTGCCGGTTTCTCCTTGGCCGGCTTCAGGCTTGACTGGAACTTGATCGGTTGCGTCACACCGGTGCGGTGCTCGTGCATTGCCGTGTTCTGCACGGACCTGGGGCGTGGGGGCGTCCATGTCCGATCTTGACGGCCGGGCACCGTGCCGTGGGCGCCTGGACGAAGAAGGCGCCCCGTCCCGCCCGAAGCAGGATCTCGTGCCTTCCCGATGGAGAACACCATGACCAGAACCGTTGCCGCCGACGCTGCGAGCCAGGGTGTCGCCCGAGGCGGGGACGATGCCGGCGGGACGCCGGGAGGCGGCCGGGGCAGTGACTACGCGGTGTTGTCCCGCGAGGTGAAGCGGGCCGGGCTGCTGGACAGGCGCCCGGGCTACTACGCGGTCAAGATCGGGGGGAACCTGATCCTGCTGGCCGCCGGCTGGGTGGCGTTCGCGCTGATCGGGTCGTCGTGGTGGCAGCTGCTGGTGGCGGTGTACCTGGCGGTGATGTTCACCCAGACCGCGTTCCTCGGGCACGACGCCGGGCACCAGCAGATCTCCGGTTCCAAGCGCGTCAACGACCTGCTCGGCCGCCTGCACGGCAACCTGCTGGTCGGGGTCGGCTACGGCTGGTGGACCGCCAAGCACAACCGGCACCACGCCCACCCCAACCAGGTCGACCGCGACCCCGACATCTCGCCCGGCGCGCTCGCCTTCACCCGCGAGCAGGCCCGATCCCGCCGCGGTGCCGGCGCTCGGCTCGCCCGCCACCAGGCCTGGCTGTTCTTCCCCATGCTGCTGCTGGAAGGGCTCCACCTGCACATTGCCGGAGCCCGTGCCCTGTTCACCCGTACCACCGGCTCGCGGGCGGCGAAGCCGGCCGAGGCCGGCCTGCTGATCGTCCACCTGGGCGGATACCTCACCGCCCTGTTCTGGGTGCTGTCCCCGCTCCAGGCCGTGTGCTTCCTGCTGGTGCAGCAGGGACTGTTCGGGGTGTATCTGGGCTGCTCGTTCGCGCCCAACCACAAGGGCATGCCGGTCTTCGCCCGGGAGCACAAGATCGACTATTTGCGGCGGCAGGTGCTGACCTCACGCAACATCCACGGCGGCCGCCTCACCGACCTCGCGCTCGGCGGGCTGAACTACCAGATCGAACACCATCTCTTCCCCTCCATGCCCCGGCCCAACCTGCATCGCGCCCAGGGGGTGGTGCGCGCCTTCTGCGCTCAGAACGGCATCGCCTACTGCGAGACAGGCCTGTTCCGTTCCTACGCCCAGGTACTGCGGCATCTGCATGCGGTCGGCGGGCCCCTGCGCCCCCGACTGGAGTACTGACCACGCGGCACCCGCTGATCTGCACCCGCTGATCGGCCGCCGCGGAGGAAACGGCTACACCCTCGGCGCAGGTCCGAGCCGGCCCTTCGACCCGAAAGGACGGTGGACGATGCCCGTCGCCGCCGGCACCGCTCTCCTCACCCTCGGGGCCATCCTCACCTTCGCCCTGACCGGATCCCTGCGCGGCCTGGACCTGCACACCGTGGGTGTGATCTTGATGCTCGCCGGTGCGGCCGGACTCGTGCTGACGTTGCTGACAGGCACCAGAGCCCGCCCGAACCGGCTACGCAGCCGGCCACCCGGCCGACCGCCCGCCCGCAGCCGCCAGGACGTCATCGACGACCGCGATGCCGACGGCCAGAGGTCATCCACGCGTCCGCGCGGTTCCACGACGCCGGACCCTGCACACGATGACGGCCGCCGCGCCCGCGACGGCCGCCGTCGCAGGCCAGGGCGTCGAAACGCGGCCTAGTCATCGGAGGTGGCGTCAAGGGGCCCTGGCCGGTCCGCCGTCCGATCGGTGGTGGCCAGCCAGCCCAGCCTCTGGGACATGGCTCGCGCGCAGCCGACGATGGCCGCCACGTGGTCGGAGTCGTCACCGGCTCGCCAGAGAACCGACCAGGGATAATAGGAGGCCGGCTGGGTGAGCGGACGCCAGATCGTCCCGGCCATCGCCGTGAGGCAGGAGGACGGCACGCAGTACAGGCAGCGTCCCTGGGCGACCAGATCGGCGGCCGCGCGAATGCTCTCCACCGTCCCCGCGTACACGGCGGGGGTGAAGCCGGCGGCCCGGCACATCTCCACGGTGAACTGGTTGAACTCCGGCGCCTGGGCCTCTTCGGCGAGCAGCAGCGGCTCCTGGGCGAGCGCGGCGACGGGCACCGCGTCCAGTTCGGCGAACCGGTGACCGCGCGGGATCAGCACCCCGAGAGGGTCGTGGCGGAACAGGTGGGAGGCGACCGCGGCGGGGGCGAGCGAGGCCCGGCCGATCCCGACGTCCAGGCGCCCGTCGACCAGTTGCTGGTACTGCTCGGGCACCCCCGCTTCGACCTGGTGGATGACCAGATCGGGGAAGCGGGCCTGAACCTCGTGCAGGATCTGCGGCATCGAGTCGTAGCTGGGGTCGATGATCCCGACCCGCAGCGCCGGAGAGGCACCGACCGCGCTCCGGGCCACGTGGGCGGCCCGTTCCACCTGGGCCAGTATCCGCCGCGCCTCGACCAGGAACAACGCCCCGGCGGTGGTCAGGGCGACGTGGTGGGTGCTGCGTTCCAGCAGCCGAACCCCCAGTTCACGCTCCAGCCGCTGCACCTGCTGGCTCAACGCCGACTGCACGATGTGCTCGCGGGCCGCCGCCCGGCCGAAGTGCAGTTCCTCGGAAAGGGTCACGAAGTAGCGCAGCTGGCGCAGCTCCACACCCGCCACCCCCTGTGAACGACATCGCCGGCACCCGCCACCACACCAGTATCCGCTGGTACCAGGATCGGCCCCCCATTCGCGGACCCGGCGGACGGCCGAACCCGGATGGGCAGGGCGGCAGTCGCGATCCTACTTCGCCACCCGAATCGCAGGAAGGCACGCAGGACCCGCCCGAGGCGATCGGCCCTGGTGATGGGCCGTGCTCGGCTTGGCCGTTTCCCCCGCGGCCTTGACGGGGTTGTCTCAGAGACAAGGATCAAGCCGGGGCGTTCGTACGAGTGATGGGGAAGGGGGCCGCACATGGGCGCCGGCCACGAGAGAACCGACCAGAACATGTCCCTGAACATGCCCCCGATCAGCCCGAACGGATCGGCGCCGCACTGTGAGCACCTCGACGGGCTGGTGCCCGTCACCCCGCGCTCGAACGGATGCCCGGAGTGTCAGGCCCGCGGCGACATGTGGACGGACCTGCGGGTCTGCTTGACCTGTGGCTGGGTGGCTTGTTCGGACGACTCACCCAACCAGCACGCCCGAGCGCACTACCAGGAGACCGACCACCCGCTCGCCGCCGGCGTGGAAACCGGATCGAGCTGGCGTTGGTGTTACGTCCACCAGCGCTTCGTCTGACCAGAGTGGGCCTGCTCCCATCGCTGCGCGCGCCCGATTCGCCTGGTCCCCATCCTCGTCGAAGGTGCTCGCCGCGCACGGGCGAACTCCGCGGCAAGATCATCAGCGGGAGGGCGCGTTTCTCGCGTTCGGTCTCTATCCCCCATGGTTGTGGGGCGGGTGGTGAGTCTGGGGAGGGGCTCAGGTTGCCCAGTCTTCGCCGTCCGGCTCGTCCCAGATCGGCTGCTCTACGGTCGGCCTGCCCAGTCGGTTCGGTTCGTCTCGTGCGGTGGTGCGGTCGGGGAGCGGCGGGGGTGGTGGGGCGGCCGGTTCGTCCAGGCGGGGTTTGAGTTGCCGGTAGCGTTCCAGGGCCGCTTCGGCGCTGAGACCGAAGATCGCGGCGATCTGGTCGAAGCTCATGCCCGCGGCTTGCGCGGTGTTCAGCAGGCGTGCCTCGGTCTGGTCCAGGTTCAGGCGGACCGCGCCCAGCACCACGAGGGCCGCGGCGACCTCCATCAGGTCGGGGTGATCGGCTGCGCCTCGTTGAGCCTGGGCGGAGGCGGTGATGATCGCGTCGATGGCGTCGCGGTCGGGCATCGGCCGTTCCCTGGCCTCCCAGAGGACTTCGTCCACCCCGGTGGCGTAGCGAGGGGTCAGGTAGGCCCGCGCCTCCTGTACCCGCGCCGGTGCGGGAGCCGGAAGGCCGGCGGCCGGCGAGGGGTCGGCTGGGAGGGTGTGGGCGGCGGCCCCGAGTGAGGTGACTCGGCGGCGTTCGGGGGTGGCTCGGCTCGGGCCTGTCGAAGGGCTGCGGCTGGCCGGTTCACGGGGCGTGGTGGTCATCAGGCTCTTTCTGGTGCACCGGTGCATGCGGTGTTACCCGGGTCCACGAGGGCGGGCGCCGAGTCGGCTGTGCGGGTCCGATCACGCCGTCGCTGGCAGCGCCGGTTGGACCCTGGGATATCGGCGCAGCCTCTCCAGCCGTGGCTGCCCACCTCCCAACCAAGACCATCCGCCAGACCCGGGAAACCGGCAGTTCGCGCAAAGGCCATCACCAGGGCCGATCGCCTCACCTTCACAAAATTGACGTCTCGGAAGCCATAAAGTCACTTCAGATATTTCAAGATATCGGAAGTTTTACGGGTAGAATACAAATATCCGGCAACGACGACATCCCCACCCTGAGGGTGACCCGCCACACCGGCTCACGCCAACAAGGGAATGCACATGCCGATCTTCACTCGCGCTCGGCGACCCCGCCTGCCCGGAGCAAGTCCGAGCAGGCCGGCGTCCTGGACCGACCAGGTCTGGCCCGCTGTGATCGCTCTGGCCGCAATGACCGCGTTCATCGTGTTCCTGGTCCTGACCAGCCTGCCGTTGGCAGTGGTCATGGCGCTGGCGACCCTGGTGGCCGCCGCGACCCTGGTCACGCTGGTGACCGGAACCGAATGGCTCACCCGGCTTCGCCGCCTCGCCCCGCATCCGCGGGGACACCGCTGACCCACCCGACCGGCCCCTCCGGCCGGCCGTCCCGATCGCCGACCGCTCCGCGCCGCCACCCGGCGGCTCGGGGGAAGGGGCTGTGCCCCGTGCGCGCCATCACCGAACGACGAACAACGATCAGCCTCTCGCCGCCGCCCTCGACATCCCGGCTGCGGATGCGCCCGCCGGGCCCTGCGGGCTCGCCCCGGACGCCGCTGGACGGCGGCTGGTGGCCCCGCTCGACCGATCCGGTCGCCGAACTGCCCGGGCTGATCCTGGCCCTGCAAGCCGGGCCGCAGGCCGACGGGGCCGCCGATGACCACGGGCGCATCACCCATGTCATGCTTCGGGTGGCCGATTGGGACGGCCGGCCACGCCGGCTGTGCGTCGACGGCCCGGCCGGCGCCCGGGTGGTGCGGCTGAGCTGGTTCGACACCCTGCCCGCCGGGCTGCTCACCGCGATCTACGCGGACGGCGGCCGCGTCGACCTGCTCACCGTCCCGCCCTCCACCTCCCACGCGGCGGCACGATCGGCCATGGAGCTGGCCGCCCACGACACCAACCGCCTGCCCGCCCCCGAGCTGCTGGCCGCACTCGTCACACCGGCCGGACCGGCGGCCACGACCGGCGCCTGAGGAGTGAGGCTCATGAGCGGAACGGTGACCGAGGTGTGGGTCGCGTGCCACGATGACCGCGACCTGGTCCGTGCCGATGCGATCGTGATGCTCCGCCTTGACGAGGCCGGTCGGCTGACCGCACAGCTCCACGATGAGGCCAGAGTCAGCGTGACCTTCCTGGAAGGCTCGTCACGCGGCCGTCCACCCGGTGATTTCCATCGCCGGCTGATCCGGGCGATCGCCGAACTCGCCGACTCCAGCGGGGCCCAACTGGTCCGCGCGCATCACGACGGTGATGTCTGGCGTTGGGTCAGCGAGCCGCTCTAGGCGCCCCTGATCATGATCTTGGTGGGAAACAGCGTTCCCGGCAAGCTTGAACCATCTTTTGCGTGGCTGCGGCCGGTCGGCATCTACGAGCGGGCGGTGCGGGGAATCAAGTGGCCATGGCCGAGGAGGAAGGGCAGCGGAACAAGGATGTGGTGGACCGGTCCGAGGGGTTCGGTGAGAGGCTGCTGGGCGTGTTGCTGGACCGGGCGCACGAAATGCCGCCGCAGCTGATCGCGCCGCTGATCGCGGAGGAGGTCGCCAGGATCGGCGGCCGGGACGTCTCCATCCTGCTGCAGGACTATGACCAGATGCTGCTGGTTCCGTTGCCGGGCAGGCGCCTGGTGGTCGGTGAAGCCGAGCTGATCGACGGCTCTGTGGCCGGCAGGGCCTTCCTCGACGGGGTCATCGTCGAGCAGCCGCTGGCCGCCGCCGTTCGGGTGTTCCTGCCGCTGCTGGACGGCAGTGACCAGGTCGGGGTGCTGGCTTTGACATTGGACTCCGTCGATGACGATGACCGGCGGCTGTTGCGCCGGCTGGCCGGTCTCGTCGCCGACATGCTGGTCACCAAGAACAGCTACACCGACCAGTTCTTCCTGGCGCGGCGTCGTGAACCGATGAGCGTGGCCGCCGAGATCCAATGGTCGCTGCTGCCCCCGTTGAGGATGACCACCCCGCAGGTCATGGTCGCGGGGATCCTGGAGCCGGCCTACGACGTCGCCGGCGACAGCTTCGACTACGCCCTCAACGACGACATCCTGCATCTGGCCGTCATCGACGCGATGGGCCACGGCTTGAACGCCGCCGTGCTGGCCACCGTCGCCATCGGCGCCTACCGCCACGCGCGGCGGGCCGATGTCGGGCTGGCCGAACTCTACGCGTTCATGGACTCGGCGATCGTTGAGCAGTTCGAGCCCGAGCAGTTCGTCACGGCGCAGATGTCGCGGCTCGACATCGGGACGGGGCGCCTGGAGTGGGTCAACGCCGGTCACCCCGCCCCGCTGCTGATCCGCGATCACCGGGTGATCGGCAGGCTGGAGTCCCCCACCACCCTCCCGGTCGGGTTCGGCGGTGACCGGCCAGAGGTCAGCGAGCTGGCGCTCCAGCAAGGTGATCAATTGTTGTTCTTCACCGACGGGCTCGTCGAGGAGCGCCAGATCGGTGGGGAGCAGTTCGGGGAGCAGCGTCTCATCGACGTCATCGACCGGGCCGCACGCGAAGGCATGAACACCCAGGCGCTCGTGCGCGGGTACTCCCACAGCCTCATGCAGGAACGGCGCGGGATCACCACCGATGACGCCACACTCCTGCTGGTCGAGTGGAAAGGAGGCAGCGCCGACCACCTGGCCATCCTGGGAACGTGATCACGGTCGCCCGGTCCTCGCGGGACGAACGGGGAGGCAGAGGCCGGCAACGGGGGAGAGGCACGGCCTCAAGTGGCGGCGCGATGGGAAGGAGCTCCTTCGAGACTGGGCAGAGGCACGTGACAGAGAGGAAGCCTCTCATGCGCATCACCGACCGATCGGTCCCTGAGCAGGGGCGGGGGCACGGGCCGGTGCGGGAGCTTCAGGACGACCTGGTCCGCTACGAGCGGACCATGCGGCATACCGCGACGTTCGCCGTGTGCAGCGGCGCCGTCAGTGGCCTGGTGCTGGGCTCGCTGATCGCCTCCGGCCGGAGCTGGGGCCGGAGGGGCAGGCTCGTGCTCGCCGTGAACTGCGCGGCGTGCGGTGCGCTGTTGGCCGCCGGAGTGCTGCGCGTGGGGCGGGCGCGGTTGCGAGACCGTCTCGATCACGTGTTGGCGACCGAGGCGGTGCACCACGAGCAGGCCATCCGCGAGGAGCTGGAGCGGCTGCGGCACTCGGGGCTGAGCCGCGGGAAGCTGGCGCGCTCGTGCGTGCACGCGATCGAGATGACGCAGCGCGCAAAGCGCCGCAGAGGCGGTGGTGGCGGTGGTCACCGGTGAGCGAGCCGATCGAGGGCACGGCAGGGAGTCGGGCGCGCCGGAGGCCGCCGGAGGCGCTGCGCGCGATACCAGGCGTTGTGCCGGGGCAGGCGCCTGCTGGTGATCGCCCCCGGGTAGCCGGCCGACCGTGTGGTCAGGCATGGGGACGGGTCAGCGTTCGGTGCTGTTCGCGTCTGGCCGGTACCAGGTGAAGGCGTGGGTGTACCAGGTGGCGGTGCCGTTGCGGGCGGGGCGGTGCCCGTAGGTGAGGGCGATGATGCTGCGACACGGCTCGTCTGGGCGGCCGCCGGGCGTCGGGTCATCGCGTCCGAGCCGGTCGGGGGCGGCGGCTTGAATCTCGCCCAGCAGGAGGCGGTCGGCCGGGCGTAGTTCCAGCCGCAGGTCGATCGGGCCGGGTGAGCGGGCGGCGGAGTGGCCGGGCAGTTCTTGGATCAGTGACACCACCTGATGGGCGAGCGCGTCCGCGGCCGGGCCCAGTCCCCACCGCCGCAGGGCGGTGTGGATCGCCCGGCGGGCGTGGGCGGTCGCCGCCCGCCCGCTGGGCAGGTGCCATCGGCCGATGCACGGTGGTGCGGCGCCGTCGGCGTGGTGATGGGGCACGTCGATCATGGAGTTCTCCATCACAAAAGGCCCGGACCGGGGTCCGGGCTCGGTCGGCGGCAGGTGGACCGGACCCGGAATGGTCGCTCGCCAATCCTGTGCCCGGCGTTCAGGTGCTTATGCGGCCGGTCCGGCCACGATCCGAAGGCATGCAATCAGGCTCGGAGCGCGGGCTCAGGACGCGGGCTCTGGGTGGAAGCCGACTGGGTGGAAGCCGACTGGACGGAGAGGCTGCGGTTCAGTCCGGTGATGCGCAGCAGCTTGGCTACCTGCGGTCGGACGTTGGCCAGTTGCAGGGTGACGCCGAGGCCGGTGGCGCGGCGTTGGAGCCCGATCAGTACGGCCAGGCCGGTGGCGTCGCAGAAGGACACCTCGCCCAGGTCCAGGATCAGCAGCCGGGCGCTGTGCTGCAGCGTGCCGAGCAGGTGTTCGCGCAGCGCCGGGGCGGAGGCGATGTCGAGTTCGCCGTGCAGGGCGACGATCGTGTGGCCGGGGCGCCCATGGGTGGGCATCTCCGCTTTGGCCGCGGTCTGGGAGCGGCGGACACTGGTGAACCCCGAGTATCCGGCGTACCAGTCGGCGGCGGTGGCCGCGGTGGCGGCAGGGGTGGGCATGACGGTCATGGCGATCTCCGATCGCGAGTGTGCGGGCCCGGCCGGTCTGGCCGGGGTGGCGGGCGGGTCCCTGTGCCGCCGGGTGCCGGCGTAGCCGGGCGTAGCCGCCCGCCCTCGCTCTCCCAGGCGTTGTGGGATGCCGTCTCGGCCTCCGCCGTCTCGGTCCCCGCCGGGTCGTCCGGGCCGGCCGGTGTGCTGCGGGTGGACGTGGTGAGGGCGGCGAGCAGGTCGGGGGTGTGCAGATGGTTGGCGGGGTGGGCGGCCAGCTCCATGGCCGCGTAGGCCTCCGCGTGGGAGGTGGGTGCCGGGACGGTGAGCAGGTCGGCGTGCCGGCCGTCGGCGTAGATCGCGGTGAGCAGCCCGTCGGGCAGGGTGTCGACCCAGCTCAGGCGCACCGTTCGGATGCCGTCGGCGCTGTCGACGCGCAGGCTCGCAGGATGGCTGCGCCAGTCGGCGGCCCGCAGCATGATGTGGACGACGGGCTGATGATCGTCGGGCGGGTTCGCGTTGTGGGCGTGCAGGGCATGGGCCAGCCCGGGCAGTTCGGCGACCGGGTCGTCCGAGCGGGGCCACCAGCCGCCCTCCAGCGGCGCCCGGGGCGAGTCTGCGACACGCGGCGGCCGCAGGCACAGCCGTGGTGTCGAAGGCGGCGGCAGACCGACCGTTGTTCCTCGTTCGGTCAGGGTCCACATGGGGTCATTGCCCCTTCCCCCCGGGCCGCCGGGTGGCGGCTCGGGGCAGATGGTGATCGGGATGACCGGCTGGACGGGTCAGTGGTGTTCCCGCAGATGCGGGACGAGGCGGCGAAGCGGGGTGAGCCGCGCGGATCCGGTCACTCGCGTGATCAGGATCGCGACGGCCACCGGGGTCGTCAGCGCCATGGCCACCGCCATCGGCTTGCCGGCCAGGACCAGGAACACGATGAACACGATCATCGCGGTTGGCTCGATCACAGCGGGCCGGATCTGGTCCATCCGGGAACCGTCCTGCCCGGGCTCGCACCGGGCCGGTCGGGTCGACGAGCACGATTCGAGATCGGCATGTACATCTCCTCCCTTGCCGGGGTGAGCCGGTGTGGCGGGTCACCCTCAGGGCGGGGATGTCGTCGCTGCCGGATGCCTTCATCCTACCCCCAGAACTTCCGATACCGGAAAATATCTGAAGTAATATCGGGGCATGGCTTCCGATACTCCGCCCTTGGCCGTTTCCCCACCTTCACCACCGGCTTCCGATACGGGCCAGTGCCCGCCGGGCGGCACGACCCCGCAGGCCGAGCGGCGGCGTGCGGAGCAGCGCGCGCGGCGGCGCGGCG
This sequence comes from Spirillospora sp. CA-255316, assembly GCA_050942275.1. GTDB lineage: Bacteria > Actinomycetota > Actinomycetes > Streptosporangiales > Streptosporangiaceae > Spirillospora. Next base: position 691,573 of record CP192047.1, read on the forward strand.
CACGGCCGACCCCGCTTCCCGAGGCCCTGCAGGCGGTGTTCACCGCCTACGAACGCGACCTCACCCAGCCGGGCGGGCCGCTGGACGCCGACACCGTCCGCGTCTACGCCTCCCGGGTCCGCCAATACCTGGCCTGGCTGGCCACCGCCCTGGCCGGCGGGACGGTCGCCGGCGACCCGCTCGCCGACCCCGGCGCCCGCGACCGGGCCGCCCAGGGCTACCGCACCCACCTGCAGACCGTCGCCAAGCGCAAACCCGCCACCATCAATGCGCACCTGACCGCGGTCGATGACTTCTACCGCCGCCGCGGGCTGGGCCCGGCCGCCGCCGAACGCGCCGACATCCCCCCGGCCGCCCCCCGCGCCCTGGACGAACGCGACCAGATCCGGCTGCTGCGCGAGGCCGACCGCGCGCCGCTGCGCGACAAGGCGATCGCCTTCACCGCCTTCTACGCCGGCACCCGCATCAGCGAGACCACCAACCTGGACACCGGCGACGTCCGCCTGGCGGCCCGCAACGGGCGGCTGATCGTCCGCCACGGCAAGAACGGTCGATACCGCGAGGTCCCGCTGCACCCCAAGCTCCGCGCCGTGCTAGAGGAATGGCTCCGCGAACGGGCCGGATGGAGGGGTGCCGACACCGAACCCGCACTGTTCCTCAACCGCCACGGCGGCCGCCTGTCGTCCCGCTCGGCCCACACCGCGCTGCGCGCCATCGCCGACGCCGCTGGCCTGCCCCTGGGCCGCGACGGCGCCTTCACCCCGCGCGTCCTGCGGCACACCGCCGGCACCATCATGACCCGCCAGGGCACCGACATCGTGATCGTCGCCGAACTCCTCGGCCACACCCTCGAGACCGCTCGCCGCTACAGCCTGCCCACCGAACAAGACCGCCAGAAGGCCATCGAACGACTCACCGTCGGCGAATGACCCCTCAGACGAGGACGTGAACTTCAACGAACTTCTGGTGAGGAATCCCGGTTCTTCTGGGCCGGGAGGAGTCGCTTCCGGTGTGTGCGGCGCGTAGCGCCGCTGAGTCGGCGTCGAGCTTGTTGAGCTGCCGGGCCCAGGCCCGGGGGTCGGGTGCGGGGCCGCTGCCGGTGGGCGGCCCGCCGCTGCCGGGCACGGCGCCGCCGGACGGAGCACCGCCACCGCTGGGCGCACGCCCGAGGACACTCCACCGCTGGGCGCGGCGCCGGACGAACCTCCGCCGGAGGGCACGCGGTCGTTATGCGAGTCGTACGTCCTCGTAGCCCCCGCCCGCGCTGTCAAGTTTTCGCGTGCCGTTAACGGACGTGTCACCGGCCGCGAATGAGGGCGCTGGTATTTCTCAGCGTGCGCGGCGGCGAGCGGCCTGCTGTGCGTCTCATTCACCCGCACACCACCTGTCAGATGGCGCGTGCGCCTGTACGGAAGTGCCTGGCGGACAGGCTGACAACACCGATCTTCTTGTGGACTCGTGAGCCATCGGTGACGGTGGACTCCGCCGTGGACTTCGCCCCCCGCCTCCGCAATCAGGAGAAACGATGAAGCTCCCCCCATATGCCGCTGCCCTCGTCACGGCCGCCCTGCTCGCTCCCCTGACCGGAGCGTCCCAGACGTCGGCGGCACAGGCGGCCGACGCCAGGGACCTTCCGAGCGTGAACATGGAAGCCACCGTCAAAGCGGCCCAGATCGACCCGCGGCGGACGGACGACACGCTGACCCCGGGCGCCAAGGCGAGCGTGCTCCTCGTCGAGCGGGCGCTGCGGGACCGGCGCCTGCTCGACCCGAAGTGGGTGGACGGCTACTTCGGCACCACAACGGTCGCCGCCTACGCGAAGTACCAGAAGTCGCTCGGCTTCACCGGTCTCGGCGCCAACGGCCTGCCGGCCAAGACTTCGCTCACCAAACTCGGAGCCGGCCGCTTCACGGTCGCCCGCATCATCGAACCGGGTGCCCGGGTGTCCACCGGCGGGGTCGTCATCAACACGCGCACGCGCAGCATGCTCGCCGAGGCGAAGCGGCTGCTGGGCCGCGACCTCGTGCTGGAACAGGGTTCGTACAACCCCGGCGGCGACCCCACGTCCGCGGGCACCCACGACGGCGGCGGCGCCGTCGACATCTCGGTCAAGGGGATGGACTCCGCAACCCGCACCGAGGCCGCCCGCGCGCTGCGCCGGGTCGGCTTCGCCGCATGGGTGCGCAGCCCCGACCAGGGCGACTGGCCGTGGCACATCCACGCCGTCGCCATCAACGACACCGACCTCTCCAGCCAGGCCCAGCACCAGATCGGTGACTACTACCTCGGCCTGGACGGGCTCGCCGGCCGCGGCCCGGACGACGGCCCGAAGGTGACCATCCGCGCCTGGGAGGAGTACCTCCGGCTCCGCTGACCCATCCGAAACCCAGGCTCCGCGAACAGAAGGAGAACGGCATGAGCACGCTCGGCAAGATCCTCACCGCGACGACGGCGGCGATGGCGCTCGGAGGGGCGGCCCTCGTCCCGGCATCGGCCGCCTCGGCGGCGGGTCGCAACGGTACGTGTGAAAGCGGCGAGTTCTGTTACTACTTCAACAGCGGCAACCAGGGGTCGGTGTCGGACTTCACCGGTTCGGTGGCCGACTACGGCACCGCCCAGCCCGGCTGCTACGACTTCAAGGGTGCGGGCAATGGCAAGGGCAAGTGCGTCAAGAACGCCGCGGCCTCGGTGTGGAACCGCAGCACCAAGACCGTCCGGGTGTACTTCAACAGCAACTACGGCGGCGCGTACCAGGACTTCAAGGCGGGCGCCAAGGGCAACCTGAACTCGACCCTGAAGAACCAGAACGCCTCGCACCAGTTCAGTCCGTCATCGCGCACGAACATGTCGTTCAGCCTGTACACGCTGAGCGGCGGCCGGATCACCTGCGGCTTCGACGGCTACACCACCACCCCCGGCCGGCACGAGGGCATCGACATCGCCCGCGGCGTCGGCTCGGACGTGCACGCCCTGGTGAGCGGTCAGGTCATCTACATCGCGCGCGGGGCCAACGGCAGCGGGGGGCTCTCCACGATCTCCATCTACAACGCCTCGCTGAACAAGACGATCATCTACCTGCACTCCGCTCCGCGGGCCTCGCTGAGCGTGGGCCAGCAGGTCAGCCGCGGCCAGGTCATCGCCGACGAGGCGTGGCGCGGGGTGTCGTCCAGTGCGTCCGCGCACACCCATGTCGAGATGCGCCTCGGACGGCAGACGCGCGCGGCCAAGAGCGTCAACGACCCGCACCTGGACAACCCGAACCCGACCTCGTTCTGGAACTCCCAGAACTACAACGTCCGATAGCGCGCGGCGGCCTCGGCCAGAAGAGGAAGACGACTGTGTCGACACGAACTGCGCGGCTGATCTCGCGGCTCACGGCGACGACGGCGGCGATGGCGCTCGGAGGGGCGGTGCTCGTCCCGGCATTGCCCGCCTCGGCGGCGGGTCGCAACGGTACGTGTGAAAGCGGCGAGTTCTGTTACTACTTCAACAGCGGCAACCAGGGGTCGGTGTCGGACTTCACCGGTTCGGTGGCCGACTACGGCACCGCCCAGCCCGGCTGCTACGACTTCAAGGGTGCGGGCAATGGCAAGGGCAAGTGCGTCAAGAACGCCGCGGCCTCGGTGTGGAACCGCAGCACCAAGACCGTCCGGGTGTACTTCAACAGCAACTACGGCGGGACGTACCAGGACTTCAAGGCGGGCGCCAAGGGCAACCTGAACTCCAGCCTGAAGAACCAGAACGCCTCGCACCAGTTCCTGGGCTCCGCGCCGCCGACCGGATGTAAGACCGACGGCACGCACAGCAAGCTGCCCACGACGATCCTGGTGTACCGGGTCTCCCTCAACCGGGTGGACCGGGTGCCGTTCAAGACCTACGTCAAGGACGTCCTGCCCAACGAATGGGTGCCGAGCTGGCCGAGGGAGTCCCTCAGGGCCGGGGCGATGGCCGTCAAGAGCTACGGCTGGTACTGGGCGCTGCACTCGACGCGCAAGACGCCGAGCGGCCAGTGCTTCGACGTCTACGACAACACCTCGAGCCAGGTGTACAAGCCCGGCTCCGCGACGGCGTCGACGAGCGCGGCGGTGGACGCGACCTGGGGCACCCGGATGACCCGTGGCGGGAAGATCCTCCAGGCCCAGTACTGCGCGACCACGACGGCGTGCGGCGCGTGGGTCACCGGGGACTGGATGTCGCAGAACGGCTCTCGCGACAGGGCGAACGCCGGCTGGACCTACTCCAGAATCCTCACGTCCTACTACAGCGGGATCGTTCTCTCCTGAACCCGCGGACCGTCCGACCCTCGTTCCCCGCCGCCTCCTCCTCCACGGCCGGGAACGAGGGTCTCGACGATGATCTGGAAGTTGACCGGCCGGCTTCCGGGGAACGCGACCCTTCCCGAAGCGTCCACCACCTTGAACCGCACGTAGCACAGGCCCGGCTTCTTCGGCGTGGTGATGTCGGCGCGGATGTCGACCATCTCACCCGGTCGCGTGTCGTCGATCGGGACGTCGGAGATGGTCTGGCACTGATCGGCCCGCTGCGGGAGGTCGAGGCGGCGCAGCGAATATCCCTCCCACGGCACCGTCCCGGAGTTCTTGAGCCGCCACACCTTGGTCACGGTCGTGCCGGCGCCGACGCGCGTGCAGTCGGGAAGCGTGATGTCCGCGATGAATTTGGCCGCGTCGCCCTTGTGCGCAGGCGGGGCCCACGCCGGGTTGGCGGCGTGCACCGGGCAGTCGGCCGGGGACGGCGCGGCCTTCGACAGGCTGCCGGAAGGCTTCAGGCCGTCCCCGCCGGGCTCGGAGCCGCGCTCGACGGCGACCACGATGAAGACGACCGCTCCTACGCCGACGGCCGCCGTCGCGAGCGCGACCGCGACCGGGCGGGTCAGCCGGAACCGCCCCCGGCCCCCCGGCGAGGGGAGGGCCGGCTGGGTGTCACCCGCGATCTCGTCGGGCGGTGGTGGCGGCGCGGGCACGGATGCCGGGCTCTCGCCGGCCGGCTGGGACGCTCCCGCCATGGCATGCCGTTCCGCGGCGCTCGTGGCGGAGACCGCGAGCCCACCGGGCGGACGGGCCGCGGCGGTGCCCGCGACGGTCGCGGTCGTGCCGGCGCTCGCCGATCTGACCGCCAGGTTCGCCTTCTCCCAGCGTTCGCGGTACTCGGCCGGGTCCGCGCCGCACGCCTTGACGAACTCGGCGGTGGTCCCCCAGCTCGGGAGCCTGTTACCCTTTGTGGCCTCGTGCAATGTCGTGTGCGAGATAGCCCCCGACCGGCCGGACATCTCCCGGAACGGTGGGTTGCCGACCGATCTGCGCAGTTCTTGCAGAGCTGCCGCGAAGTCCGCGATCACATCCGCCTGTGCACGCATGTCGTCCACCGGCTGAAGCTAACAGCGGCCACGGCCTTCCCTCAAGGTCCGATCGATATCAGCGGGCGAGGCCCGGGCGGGACGGGCGCACCTTCGCCAAATCTAGATCATCTGTACACAAGGCCGTCGTCGAAAGTTCGTGCAGGAGTGTCGAATCGCGCGAGACGGCGCGTGATCGACCGGTGACCGTTTTCTTTCTCGCGTGACTTCGCAGTTCCGCGGGGCGGCCATGCCTTTCGGTGAGGCGGCCGGTTCGCAGGAACTGCAGTAGTTTCCGGCGGACCTAACTCGATCGGGATCGATCTACTCTTGCCAACGCAGATGTGTCGCGTGGCGGCCAGGGGTGCGCGGGTGCCCTGGCGGCGCGGGCTCGGCCGTGTTCCGGCGGCCGTTCCTCGACGAAGGCGGCGTGGATGGATCCCGCCGAGCGTCCTGCGGTCGCCGAGCTCCTCGGCCATTTCGCGGATCCGGCGAGCGGGAGCGGCCGGTGGCTGCCTCCGGAGGTGACGGCGATGGGGACGGCCGACGCCGCCCGGACCGCGAGCGGGTTCGGGCATGCGGAAGTCCAGCGGCCGCCCGAGGGTTCCTCCGGCGAGACGAAGACCGACACGCCCGCCGCTCCCACCGGGGCGGTGCCCGGTTCGTCGCTGGCGTAGCGCGTGCCATGTCCGCGAGCGGTGGGAGTCAGGACGGGAAGCGGGTGGTTCGGCGGACCTGGTCGAGGGCGGTCAGGATGGTGTTGAGGCGGGCGTCCCCGGGGTCGGCGGCGAACTCCAGGACGGCGTGGTCGAACGCCGCGGCCATGACGGTCGGCATGGAGTCGGAGGCGTCGAAGCGTACGGTCTGCGCGGTCGTGAGGGTCTGGGCGATGCGCTGGGAGAGCCGGTCGGGGTAGTGATCGGGCGGGACGGCGCGGTTGAGCGAGAACGCGCCGCTCCCCGCTCGTTTGATCCAGATCTCCTGGGCGCGGGCGGTCGTGAGGTAGGCGATGAGCCTGCGGGCCGCGGGAGTGTCGCGGAACATGCCAAGCACGTCGCCGCCGATCACGACCGCACGGCGGCCGGGGAAGGGGACGAAGTCGTAGTCGCGGCCGGCCTGCGGGCGGCTCGCGGCCTGGCCGTAGAAGCCGGTGACGAAGGAGCCCGCGTGGTCGAGGAGGCATCCCGGCGGATCGGTGAACATCGGCGCTCCGGCCTGGCCGTAGCCGGTGAGCAGGATGCCCCTGGTGCCGCCGCGGGCGCCGGCGACGACCGAGCCGAACGCCCGCCAGGCGTTCCGTACCGGCTCGGAGGTCCACGGCAGGCGTCCGGAGACCCAGGCGTCGTAGACCTCCGGGCCGGATTCGTGCAGCAGGACGTCCTCGATCCAGTCGGTGCCCGGCCAGCCCGAGTTGGACGTGTCGGCAAGGCCGAGGCACCAGGGGCGCGCCCCGGCGCCGGGTGGCCCGGCCGTGGCTTCGGCGAGGTCGTCCCAGTTCCGAGGTGGTGCGGTGAGCCGGTCTCGCAGGCTGGAGGGGATCGTTCGCGGGTTGTACCAGATGAGGCTTTTCACCGTCGCCTTGACGACGATCCCGTACGGGCGACGGCCGCCGTCCGGCCCGGCGGCGGTGGTCAGCCCGTTGTCGGTACCTTGCGGAACGCCGCTGAGGGGACGCAGCTCGCCGCCGGCCGCGTAGCTGCGGAGGTCGCCGATGTTGGCCAGCACGGCCGTGTCCGGTGGGTGGCCGTCGTGCAGTTCGCTGGCCAGCACCGCGCGGGCGTCCCGGGTGCCGGTGTAGTCGACCCGGATGCCGGTGCGCTTCTCGAAGTCGCCCAGCACCGCCCGGAACGAGGCCTCCTCCGCCCCGGTCCAGGAGCCGAGCACGGAGACGGTCGTGTCCGAGCGGGAGCCGCCGCAGCCGGCGAGGACGAAACCGCAGAGCAGCAGGAGAGCCGTCAGAAGTCGCACGATCATCCCCCGTATTCGCGGAGCCGGAGTGCGAAGCCCGTCGCGGCCAGGCCCGCCACCGCGAGGGTCAGCAGCGGCAGCCCCGCGGTGAGCCCATCGGTGTCCGCGGCTTCCGCGAGCCGGGCCGTGAGCGGCCGGCGCGCGCGGTCGGCCGCCGCGACGTTCAGCCCGCCGGTGAGGTCGGCGCTACGGCCCGTCCTCAGCGCACCGGCACCGGAGTCGGCCATGGCGATCTGGGTCTGCCAGACGCGGTCGAGGGCGGACAGTTCCTTGTCGTGGGCGTGGGTGAAGGCCCGCTGGGTCTGCACGAGCGTGACCGTCGTCCAGATGACCAGCACGGACAGCGCGACGCAGGCGGCAAGGAGCGGCACGTTGAGAACGCGCCGGAATCGCCGCGCCATCGAAATCTGCGCATATCCCAGCGCCGCCATGAGCACGACCCCGACCGCGACGGGGGCGACCACGATTCCTGTGCCGGTCCAGGCGGAACGGCGCCGCTCTTCGATGGCCTGCCGGTCGAGCCGGGCGATCTCGTCGATCCTCGCAAGCAGCCCACCGTCACCGCGCAGCAGATCGGAGGCGTAGCTCAGATACGCGAAGCCGAACTCCTCCATCCCTTGCCGGTAGGTGGCATCGGCCTGTTCCACAAGCCCCTGATATGTGACGACCTGAGCGTTCACCGCTCGCAGCAGGTCGCGCCCGGTGGCGTCACCGCGGTCGATCCCGGCGATGCGCGCGAGGTTCTGCCCGGCCGTCGTGAGGTCGTCCCGAAACCGCTGACCAGGGCCGATGAGTTTGGCCGCTCCGGAACGAAAGCTCTGCCACGCGGCCCGGTCGGCATCCGACAGCGCGGCGCGGGCGGCGCGGGCGCTGACATATGCGGGAACGTCTCGGTCACGTGCTGTCGTCACGGCGGCCTGGCCGCCCACCGATATGGCCGTCGCCACCAGCCAGAACAGCAATGCCAGCGCTACCACCAGGGCCATCACCGACCAGAGCCAACGCGGTGTACTCCATTTCCGCGGAACAGCTCGAACAGCGAGTGACACGCAAGTCACAATAGACGAAGAATCGGCCGTTTATCGGGTGCGGGTCGGCCGGTTTCGGCCCAGAACCGACGAAGCCGCGGTGCGCCGCTCGGCATGTTTCCTGGGCGCGGCGTCCGGCTTCCTGCCGTTCGGCGTCGGCGCGCCGGTCGCGCTGCCTGACGTTCCAGTGCCGGGGCCTTTCGCGCCGCGCGTCGGCGCGCGACTGACTCTCTGAGGTGCAAGCCCTTGCCGTATGAGAATGCGAATGCGTGCAGAATGTCAATGGGATTTCATCGCGCGCCATGCGCGGGCCCGGTGTCAATGCGATCCGGGTGGCGGCCACCGTGTAGATCCCCCAGATGGGTGATCGAGCACGAGGAGAGTCACGCGATGGCCGCCGACGCCGGATGGCCGGCCGCGCGGATGATCGGGGTGTGCCGGCCAGGTGTGCCGCGGTCGATGGTCGAGGCGGTCAGGCTTCGGCGCGGCTTTCCTGAAGTCTGGCCACGGGGTGCGGGCCCTCGGTCTGGAGGCGGTACTCGCTGCCGTACATTTGGCGGTGCTGGTCGATGACGCGCTCGGTCGGGGGCTTCTCATCGCCGTTGATCTGCTGCTGCATCCTCTCGAACCGCTCGTGCGCGTCGCGGACGTACCCGGCGCCCAGGGTGGTCAGGTCGATCTGGGTGGCCAGCAGTTCGCGCAGGTAGTTCTTGTTGGGCTCGAAGGTGACCGGGGCCGGCAGCCGGGGCGCCAGGATGCTCTCGGGGTCGCGGCCGTCGTGGCGGCGCATCAGCTCGCAGGCGATGCGCAGGTGCTCCAGTTCCATGTTCAGGTGCAGTTCCCAGATGGCCTTCACGCCCGGGTCGCTCTCCTGCTCCATGAACGAGTGGTACATGTAGCACTCGTTGTACTCGTGGTTGACCAGCCGCTCCCACCAGCTCTCGCCCGGGTCGACCAGGGATTCGTAGTGGGTGACGTGCTCTTCCTCGATGAGCCCGATCTCCTGGTAGAGCTGGCGGGCGATCGGCTCCATGTACATCGGGCCGACGTTCATGTAGAAGTTCATCGTCTGCTGCTCGGCGGCCATGATGGTCAGGGCGTGCAGCTTGGAGATCGGGTCGGCGGTGGCCCGGTCGTAGGGTTCGCGGACGTTGTCGGCCGGGTGGCGGTGCTCCACCTGCGTCGGCCGGCCGGGCATGACCTCGGTGAGCTCCCCGACGATCTTCTCGGCCTTGCGGTGCTCGATCATCTCGTAGAGGTTGGCGTACCGGTACAGGTGGTCGAAGTCCTCCAGGACCCCGAATTCGTAGGCCTGCTTGAGGTAGGGGTCGGGTTCCATCCGCGCGACCCAGCCGGTCAGGTCGACGGCGACCTGCTCGTAGGAGATCGTGGTCTCCAGCACCGAGGCCTGCCCGGGCAGCAGCCAGTTCACCACTTTCTGCTGCTGCTGCTCGATGTAGCGGACTTCGGCCAGTTGCCGCTTGACGTCCATGTCGGGGCAGACCCGGTTGAAGTGGTGGCTGAAGAAGATGGCCTCCACCTCGATGCCGTTCATGGTGATGATCCGGCACTTGGTGTAGGGGTCGGACCGGTCGGGGTCCACGGGTGACACGTTCAGCTCCCGCCAGTTGCGGACCTGCCGGTCCAGTGGGATGCCCCGGTGTTCGAGCGGGTTGAACGTCATGATCGCCGGCCTTTCCCTGGGTGTTTTCGGGCTGATCCGATCCGCCTCGCGGAGTCGTGTGCGCCAGCGGCCCTACCCCCAGGACGACCCTCCTCACCTGCCGAATCATGGTTTTCCACGATCCTTGTCAAGGCGGCGTAGTGCCTGATCCGCGGGGTAGGAGCCGCGCCGTACGACCGATCCGGCCGCGCGCCATCGCGCGCGCCGCAACACGCGCGACGACGCGACAAGAGGAGCTTCCATGACCACCGCACCCGCGCAGGTCCCCGCGACCAACGACGTCATCGGGCTGCTTCGCGAACAGCACAGCCGCATCCGCGACCTGTTCGACCTCGTGCTGTCCTCCACGGGCAAGGCCCGCAAGGACGCCTTCCAGGACCTGGTAAAGCTGCTGGCCGTCCACGAAACCGCCGAAGAGGAGATCGTCCATCCGGTGGCTCGGCGCCGCCTGCGCGGCGGCGACGGCATCGTCGCCGACCGGCTCGCCGAGGAACGCGCGGCCAAGGAACTGCTGGCGGAACTGGACGGCATGGACACCGATGACCCCGCGTTCCCCGAGAAACTCGACCGTCTCCGCATCGACGTGCTCACCCACGCCCGCGCCGAGGAGCGGTACGAGTTCGAACGGCTCGGGGACGAGTTCGACGAGCCGCAGCGCCGTGCCATGGCCGCGGCGGTCAAGGTCGCCGAGGCCACCGCGCCCACCCGTCCGCACCCCGGCACCGAAAGCGCCACCAAGAACATCCTCACCGGGCCCGCGGTGGCCATCGCCGACCGCGTCCGCGACGCCATCCGCAACGCCCGCTCCAAGGGCTGAGGGCCTCCTCTCGGACGTCCACGACCATGCGCGCGCAGAGTCGGAGCACACGTTCCGGCTGCTCGGGGCTACGGAAACCGCGTCGGCACGTGCAGGCGAGCTCGTAGGCGAGAGCGACCTGAGGACACACAGTGCGGCAAGCCAGTGAGGCAACTCCCGGGGCGGCGTTACCTCCCGCCGCGGCCGGACGTCGTAGTGCCGTCCACCGATTCGACGTCCCGCTCCTTGGAGGAGAGATGACCGCACGCATTCAGAACACGACGAGCCAACCCGATCTCATGACGGGCGTCCAGCACCTCTACAAGCAGGTGTACTCCGGCGGCGTTCCGCGCCAGACGCTCGAGCTGGTGCATCTGCGCGCGAGCCAGATCAACGGGTGCAGCGCCTGCGTCGACGCCGGCGCCACGAGCGCGGCCAAGGCCGGTATCAGTCCCGAGAAGCTCCTCACCCTCGCCGCCTGGTACGAGAACCCGCTCTTCGACGACGCCGAGCGGGCCGCGCTGGCGCTCACCGAGGCCGCGACCCGGCTCTCCGACCGGCCCGGCGCGGTCACCGACGAGATCTGGGACGAGGCCGCCAAGCACTACGACGAGCGGCAGCTCGGGGCCCTGGTGCTGATGGTCGCGATCACCAACTTCTTCAACCGCCTCAACACGACCTTCCGGGTGCCCGCCGGGACCAGGTGGGACTGACGCTCGACCAACGACCTGCCACAGCTACGGCAAGCGGAACGAAAGGTGCGGTGGGAGCGACCGGGGGCGCTCCCGCCGCACCCCCTGCCCGAAGCGACGGCCGGTCCTGTCGAGCCCCACCCGCTTCACGCGACCCACGACGGGACGATCTGACCCAGCCAGGCAGGGGCGGTCAGCACGCGGATCACGGTGACGACGGCGGGTCGCAGCCCCTGGGGACAGTGATCCGCTCATGCTTCCTTCACAGGTCGCGGTGCCGGAAGGCCAGGGCGGCAAGCCCGAGGACGAGAACGGCCCAGAGGCACGTCCAGACGAGGTAGGTGGTGGTGAGCGGGGCCTGGCTCAGGAACGGGAAGTCGCGGAACGCGGGGAAGTGCTCCAGCACCGCCGGGTCCTGGAAGCCCCGCATGGCCCCGCGCCAAAGGCCGTCGGTCGGCAGCAGCATCCGGGAGACGGTGCCGACCCGGGCCACCCCTTCGTTGCCGAGAGCGTGGCCGAGCCCGCCGACCACGCCCGCGATCCACGTGGCGCCGAAGAGACCGACCGCCATGACGCCCGATGCCATCGGTGAGACGACCGTCGACAGCAGCAGCGCGAGGGTGAGCAGCACGGTCGTCTGGACGGCGAGCAGCGCCAGACCGGTCACCGGCTCCGGCGGCCAGTAGCCCATGGTGGCCCAGACGATGAGCAACTGGGCGAGCCCGGCCAGGGCGATGAAACCGCCGCCGAAGGTCACCAGCCCCAGCCATTTGCCCAGCAGCACCGCCGAGCGGCGGACCGGCCGCGCCAGGACCGCCAGCGCCGTCCCGGACTCGATCTCGCCGGCCACGGTGGGCCCGGCCAGGAACGCGGTGCCGAGCGCGGCGATCAGGCTCAGCCCGAACATCACCAGGTTGAGCACCTGGGACGTCGCCAGCCGCGCCTCTCCGCTGGTCAGCGAGCCGAACTCCGCGTCCAGCCGGGAGAACCCCCAGGCGCTGAGCGCGAGCAGCACCACCGTCATCACGGCGAGCGAGCGCAGCACCCGCCGGCGCGCGGCCTCCCGGAGGGTGAGGGCGGCGATGGTGAACACGATCCGGGCGGTCATCGGCGGTCGCCTCCGGTGCGAAGGATCCCCAGCAGTCGTTCTTCTAGGCTGATCCGTCCTGGTTCGACGGCGTGCACGCGTACGCCGAGGGCGACCAGGTCGGCCACCAGGTCGGGCACGGCGGTGGTGTCCTGGTCGGTGTCCTGGCCGGCTGGCAGCGTGACGGCGTAGGAGTCGCCGCTGCGGGTGAGTTCGCCTGCCGCGGCCAGCCGCCGTTCCGCCTCCGCGCTCACCTCGTCCAGCCGCAGCCGCACCTCGCGCCGTCCGAGCAGCTCGGCCAGGGTGCCGGAGGCGGCGACCCTGCCCTTGTCGAGGATGACGACCCGGTCGCAGACCCGTTCCACCTCGCCGATGAGGTGGGAGTTGAGCAGGACGGCGACCTGCCGGGACTTGAGGGCCAGCAGCAGGTCCCGCACGTCGGCCCGTCCGATCGGGTCCAGCGCACTGGTGGGCTCGTCCAGGACGACGAGCTCCGGACGGGCCACCAGCGCGACCGCCAGCCCGAGGCGCTGCTGCATGCCCTTGGAGAAGCCGCCCACCCGGTCACCGGCGCGGTCGGCGAGGCCGACGGCGGCCAGGCACTCGCGCCGCTCCTCGTCCGGCACCGCGACGCGCGCGAGCCGGACGTGCAGGGCCAGTACCTCCTCGGCGGTGAGCCAGGGCTGGTACCGGAACAGCTCCGGGAGGTAGCCGACGCGGGCGCGGGCCCGCGGGTCCCGACCCGGCCGCCCGAGCAGCAGGACGTCCCCCGCGTCCGGACGGACCAGACCGAGCAGGATCTTGATGACGGTGGTCTTGCCGGCGCCGTTCGGGCCGAGCAGGCCGACCACCTCGCCGCGGCCGACGGTGAAGGACACGTCGTCGACCGCGACCTGCCGCCGGTATCGCTTCCGCAGGCCCGAGCACCACACCGCCGATGCGGGGGGCAACTCGGCGAGCAGCCGCTCCGCGGCCTCGGTGCCGGGGCCGTCCTCCTGCCGGATGCCTGGACGCGGCGTCACCGGCCCCACCTCAGCCCGCGAGCCACCGACAGCACCTCGTCCGCGCGCATCGAACCCCCCACCATCGTGACGACGCCCTTGTCCACCCAGACCACGCCCGCCAGCGCGCTGTCCCGCGAGGTGAACACGGTGGCGGGGACCCCGCCGACGTCGGCGGACGCACTCTTCATCTTCTCGACCTGCAGGAACAGCGGCAGCGTCGTCCCGCCGCCGGTGAAGCCGCGCAGCTGCGCCTTGACGTTCTCCGGCACGTTGGGCAGGGACAGCAGGTAGTCGCGGGCCGTCTCGAACGGGACGCCCGAGGAGTACGCGGCCGGCGCGACCGCGCGGGCCACGATCAGTGCCGGCACGGGGCGGCCCTGCGACCAGACGGCGGCCAGGCCCGGCCCGGCGGCCAGGCGGAAGCGGCTCCCGTCCAGGCCGGGCGGTGGCGGCGGCGCCGTGTGGCCGGCCGCGGCCACGGCCCGCGCCGTCTTCTCGGCCGAGAAGGTGAACACCGCGCGCGCCGGGTCGCCGACATGGTAGGTGGGTTCGCCCGTCACGCCGCGGGGCAGCCTGTCCACCCGCGGGACGGGAAGACCCGCGGCCTTCTGCGCGGCGGCGGCGTCCGGAACCCGCCGTATGTTGATCCTCCCGGTCACCTCGACCTCTCCGAAGGCGTCCAGTTCGGGCATCCTCAGCAGGTCGGCCCGGGGAGCGGTGATCGGGGCGACCTTCTCGGCGCGGAAGACCTGCAGCCAGTCCGCCGCGGCCGCGACACCGGCCCCGCCCAGGATCACGGCCACCCCGAAAACGGCGACCACCGGATTGCGCAGCTTCCCGCGCCACCGGCCGCTGGGCGCGGAGACCTCCGGACGCCGTTCCTCGGAGTCGACCGCGCTCGCCAGGCTCCGCCACCCCGCCTCCACGTCCGCGGTGACCTCGACCTCCAGCGCCGCGCCGATGAACGCCGCGTCCTCCTGGGCGGCCGACAACCCGGACAGGCACACCGCACAGCCCGCGACGTGGTCGCGGTCGGCGTCGGCGACCCCGGCCGGCTCGTCCAGGAGCCGGCGCAGGGTGCCGTCACTCGGATGACGCATGACGGTTCAACTCCTCGCGCAGAGCGGACTCGGCACGTCGCACGGTGGTGCCCACGCTGCCGGGGGACAGGTCGAGAGCGGCGGCGACCTCGGCGTAACTGAGGCCGCTGTGCCGCAGGACGAGGGCGACGGCCTGCCTGCGGGGGAGCCGCGCCAGCGCCGCCCGCACGCGGCGGCGCTCGTCGAGCGTCACGACCGCGTCGGCGACGTCGGCGACGTCCGGGCGGACGGCGCCGCCCTTGTCGGCGGCCTCCTCCCGGGAGGCGCGGCGGCGGCCCGAGCGCAGATGGTTCAGCGCGGTGTGCGCCGCGGCGACCGACAACCACCCCACCGCCTCACCGGCCGGCACCGAGGAGCGCGCGAACGCCAGGAACACCTCCTGAGCCACGTCCTCGGCCTCGTCCCGGGAACCGAGCACCCGAGCGGCCACGGCAACGACCCGCGGGTAGGCCGAGCGGAAGACCTCTTCGAGGTCGGGACGGACGGCCCCCCGTCTCGGACGACTCGACACCCCCTCGCCGTCCTTCCGCTCGGAGCGCCCGGCCACCGCCCCACGTCCCTCACCGGAAAGCGCGCCCGGCAACGCGGCGGCCGATGCGCTCCCACAATGCCCTACAAGGTCCATACCTGTAGAGCACCGCCGAACCGGTACATGTGACACCGTCCACCGAACCGCCCGGCGAGGGCGAGCCGACCTTCCGGCGCGCCCGCTACGTGCTGGTCCCGGCGTCAGGAGCTCGTGAGGATGACGAGCCGCTGGGTCGCCCGGGTCATCGCGACATAGCGGTCGACCGCCCCTTCGATGCCCTTGCCAAACGTTTCCGGGTCGACAAGGACGACCAGGTCGAACTCCAAACCCTTCGCCAGCTCCGGGGTCAGCGACCGGACGCGGGACGTCGACCGGAAGGTGGAATCGCCGATGACGCAGGCGATCCCGTCGGCATTCGAGGCAAGCCAGCCGTCGAGGATCGAGTCCAGCTCCGAAACGGACCCGTGGACGACGGGCACGTCGCTCTTGCGGATGGAGGTCGGCACGTTGGCGTCCGGGAGCACGGCCCGGATGACCGGCTCCGCCTCCGCCATGACTTCTTCCGGCGTCCGGTAGTTGATGCTCAGGGAGGCCAGGTTGATCCTGTCGAGCCCGACCCGCTCCAGCCGTTCCCGCCACGACTCGGTGAACCCGTGCCTGGCCTGGGCGCGGTCCCCGACGACGGTGAAACTCCGGGACGGGCAGCGGAGCAGCAACATCTGCCACTCCGCGTCGGTGAGTTCCTGGGCCTCGTCCACGACGATGTGCGCGAACGGGCCGGCGAGCAGGTCCGGGTCGGTGCCGGGCAGCGCGGTCTCGTCGACCAGGGTGTCCTTCGCGTCCTGGACGAGCAGCATCGTCACCAGCCCTTCGCCGTCGTCATCGGCCTCGACCAGGTTGTCGACGACCTGCTGCATGCGCTCGCGTTCGGCGGCGACGGTGGCGTCATGCCTGCGCTTGCGCCGGGACGCCTCCGGGTCGCCGAGCCGCTGCCGCGCCGCGTCCAGGAGAGGCAGATCGGACACCGTCCAGGCATGCGGGTCCTCGCGCTGCAACGTCCGGACCTCGTCGGGACTGAGCCAGGGAGCGCACATCCGCAGATAGGCGGGCACCGACCACAGGTCTCCGACGAGGTCGACCGGATCGAGCAGCGGCCACGCCCTGTTGAGGGCCATGAGCAGCTCCCTGTCCCGCTGCAGCGACCTGCGGAGGAGGTCGGCCGAGGCGTCGCCGTCGTACTTGTCGACCAGGATCGTGAGCAGCTCCTCCAGGACCTGGTCGCGCGCCTCGTTGTGCGGAGTACCGGGGTCGGGCGCCCGGAACGCCTCGGCCCAGTCGTCGGCGCTCAGCCAGAGGTCGTACCAGTCGGTCGAGACCGTCATCCCCTTGGCGGGCGGCTTCTCGTAGAACCTGACGGCCGTCTCGACGGCCTTCACCATGTCGGCGGACGACTTCAGGCGGGCCGCGTCCTGGTCGGTCTCGATCGCCGCCGAGGCGCCCTCGGGGACGAGGTCCCGCAGGGTGCAGGTCTGCACGCCCTCCTCTCCGAGGCTGGGGAGGACGTCGGCGACATAAGCCAGGTAGGGCTGGTGCGGCCCGACGAACAGCACGCCGCCCCTGCGGTGACCGAGGCGGGGATCGGAGTAGAGGAGGTAGGCGGAACGGTGCAGGGCGACGACGGTCTTCCCCGTGCCCGGGCCGCCGTCGACGACCAGGGCGCCGCGGGACCCCGCGCGGATGATGGCGTCCTGGTCGGCCTGGATGGTGCCGAGCACGTCGCGCATCCGGGACGACCGGTGGCCGCCCAGACTGGCGATGAAGGCGGACTGGTCGTCGAGCGCGGCGTGCCCCTCGAACCCGTCCGAGGTGAACACCTCGTCCCAGTAGTCGCTGATCCGGCCGCGGGTCCAGCGATACCTGCGGCGGCTCGCCAGGCCCATCGGGTTGGCGTGGGTCGCCCCGAAGAACGGCTCGGCCGCGGGGGAGCGCCAGTCGAGCAGCAGCCGGCGGCCCGTGCTGTCGGTGAGGCCGAGTCGTCCGACGTACACGGGCTCGGCGTCGTCCGCGTCGACCATGTGTCCAAGGCACAGGTCGAGGCCGAAGCGACGCAGAAGGCGCAGGCGGGCGGCAAGCCGATGGATCTCGAAGTCCCGTTCCAGCGCCGCCTGGCCGCTGCCGCCGGGCGCCTTGCGCGCGGCGTCGAGGCGTTCGGACAGGTCCGCGATCGCCTGCTCCAGGCTCTCCGCGATGGCCGCGAAATGCTTCTCGTCGTCGGCGATCAGCGCCGGGGCGGCCTTGGGGGCGAGGTTGTCGGGAAGGTCGAACGCGCTGTCGGTCAGGGTGTTCACGTCATCAGCTCCGAACTGGGATTCGTCATCTCGTGGATCCGGATGTGGCGAACGCCTCGTCCGGCGCCCGCGAACACCCGGCGAGCCTTACCGGCGGCTCGCCGTCTCCGCGCGACCCGTACTTCGGCAACGACAGCACCAAGGCATCTCGCATCCCCGTTTCCGCAGGTTCTGGCTTCGGGCGACGATTCTCCGGCACGACCCGGGTCTTGCCGCAAGTCCCCAGGCGCGCTATAAGTTGAGAGTGGAGAGGTGCGGTTTATCCCCTCTCCCCGCAGCCGGTCACCTCCCAGCGAACCGCTGCCGCGCCCCCTACACCAGCACCGTCACGCCGGACGATCCCTCGTCGTCCACCGATGCAGCCGCGGACGAGAGATGACGAGCCGAGGTCCGGTCAGGCCCAGAGGATCGGTGCCGCGGTGAGGCTGGCGGCGTAGGCGGCGATGAACAACTGGTAGGTGCGGCGGTCGGCGGTCGTGTTCCGCAGCAGCACGGCCCGCACGGCGGCGCCCCAGCACATGCCCGCGATGATGAGGTCGACCAGCACGATGCGCCACCCCGGGGCCCCGGTCGGGACGTAGATCAGGAAGTGCAGCAGTACCGGAATGGCGGCCACGAGCGTGGCGAACCAGATCCGGATCGGCCATTCGCCGAGGACCAGTGCGGGAGTGCGGCGGCCGATCGCGCGGTCACCGGGCATGTCGCGCAGGTCCTCGAAGACCAGCGCCAGCACGAACGGGACGGCGACGGCCGCCAGCCACACCGCGACGGTGGCGTCGATGGGGGCCACGACCTGCCAGGCGGCGGCGAGCTGGGCCACCGTACCGATCAGCATGCCGGGCGTCTTCCACCAAACATGGAAGCGGGGCGCGAAGACCAGATTGATCAGCAGCAGGTCGGCCTGCCACAGCAGGACCCACTCCAGCACCCCCAGCTGCCAGCCGAGCGCGGTGTAGAGGGGCATCGCGATCCAGAAGCGGCGCATCGCCCCGGCAGGCGTGATCAACCCGGCCGGGATGGGGCGGTACGGCTTGTTGAGCCGGTCTTCTTCGGCACCCCGCGCCTGGTTGGAGACGTCGAAGGTGTAGGCGTACAACCCGAACAGCACCAGCACCAGACCCAGGTGCACGGCGATCTGCGGCGCGGTGAGCTGGGCCCGCATGCACGCGCCCAGTGCGAATACCAGCGGAGGCACCAGACAGGCCAGCACGTTGTCGGCCAGCAGCCGCCAGGTCACCTCCGTCTCCCGCCACAGCCGGCGCCCTGCACGCGCCACGGCTCCGGACGGGACGGCGTGCTCGGGCACCACGGCCATGCGTGTCCTTCCCCGGGTCGTTTCGGAGAGATCGCGCCGAGCATGCCGCCTGCGCGCATGCCGGGCATTCCTGTAGGGGAGCGTTCGTCCGCATCCTGCCGAGCAGCAGCCAGGCCGCGGCAGTAGCGAAGGCCCAAGCGCTCTCTCCGGGCAGGGGAACATCCCGGCGAGGCGACCCCGCTTCATCACGCTTTGCTCACCTATGTAGAGGTCACGATCCACCCGCGTTCGCGGCTGCTCCTGGCATGCCCCTGGCTGCCGTGGGCCCGTGGTTTGGCCTCTTCCGGCAGTCTGCAAGCCCCCTCTGCGAGAGGCCACCGGGGTAGGGTCGGCCAGAAAAATCAAGAAATCGCCGGTGGCTTGTCGATCCGCCTTGGCGCCGTTCGACCTCTGATTGACGGTACCCCTCCAGGGCCGCCCGCCCCGGACGCGATTCAAAGGAGCATCCCGATGGGATTCATCAAGTCCAGCCTCTTCATCTCCCTCGACGGCGTCATCGAAGCGCCGGAGACCTGGCACTTCCCCTACTTCGACGACCAGATGGGCGCCGTCGTCGGCGGGCTGATGAACGAGGCCGAGGCGACCCTCCTGGGCCGGCACACCTACGAGGGGTTCGCCTCCTACTGGCCCAACGCCGACCCTGCCGACCCGATGACCAAGGCCATGAACAGCGCGCGCAAGTACGTCGTGTCGAACACACTGACCGAAGCGACCTGGGAGAACTCCACGCTGATCAAGGGCGATGTCGTGGCGGAGCTGACCAAACTGAAGGCCGACACCCGGCTCGGCACCACCGGCAGCGCCGCCCTGGTGCGCTGGATGCTCGGGCAGGGCCTGATCGATGAGCTGCACCTGCTCGTGCACCCGATCGTCGTCGGGCATGGCGCCAAACTCTTCGACGACGGCGAGACCGTCCATCTGAAGCTGGTGTCCTCGACGACCTTCGAGGCCACCGGCGTGGTGCACCTCGTCTACACCGGTGGGGAGGCCCCCAAGGCTGAGTAGCAACCGGTCACCGGAGTGCTCGGGCGCCGAATACCCGTCCAAACAGGCCACCGCCAAGCTCGACCCGCACAACAGCGGGACACTCCGCCCCACGGTCTCCCGTCGCGAACGCCGCGGCGTAGGCCTCGACGACGAAACCCCGCAGCCAAGAGGGCCAGGCTGCGGGGATTTCGTCGCGTTAGCCGCCGGCAAACGCCTCCTTATCGACGTTCGATCGGACACCGGCGTCGTCCGCCGCGGCCCGGACGGCCGCCAGCCGCTCGGCGTGCGCGCCGGCGTCGGCCAATCCGCCCGTACGGTGGCCGGTGTCCTCCAGGTTGCAGCCGGTCCACCAGTTCGCGCGGCTTCATGCCGTATCCCGCCTCGGCGTCCACGGTGACCGGGACCGTCACCGCCCGGGCGACCCGCCCGGCCGACCCGCCCGGCCGCGGCGCGAGCGACTGACAGTCGGCGAGGCCAGGCGCGTTCGCGGCATACGGGGAACGCGCGAGGCCGGCATTGCGCCGAGTCGGGACTTCGCGGCTCAAGGGACGAGGCCGCTCCGCGGGCCCTAGCATGATCAGCCTCGGCGCTTCTTCGGGGGGATGATGGACCCGCTGCGACCGCACGATCCGCGGCAGATCGGCCCGTACCGCCTGCAGGGCCGGCTCGGGGCCGGCGGAATGGGCGAGGTCTACCTGGCGGGCTCGCCAGGGGGCCGTGACGTCGTGGTCAAGGTCATCCGGCCCGAGCTCGCCGACACCCCCAACGCGCGCCGCCGCTTCGCCCGTGAGATCGCGGCGGCGCAGCGCGTCGGCGGGTTCCACACCGCGCAGGTGGTGGAGGCCGCGCCGGACGCCGACCCGCCGTGGATGGTCACCGAGTACATCCCCGGCCCGTCCCTGCGGCACCTGGTGGTGGAGAATGGGCCGCTCTCCCCTGAGAACGTGCGCGCCCTCGCCGCCCAGCTCAGCGAGGGACTGGCCGCGATCCACGCCTGCGGCCTGGTGCACCGCGACCTCAAGCCGAGCAATGTGATCATGGCCGATGACGGGGCGCGGATCATCGACTTCGGCATCGCGCGCATGGACGACGCGAGCGTGCTCACCGAGAGCGGCGCGGTGGTCGGGACGTACGCGTTCATGTCCCCCGAACAGGTCCACTCCGGTGACATCGGGCCGCCCAGCGACGTCTTCTCCCTGGGCGGGGTCCTCGCGTTCGCGGCCACCGGCCGCAGCCCCTTCGCCGCCGCCAGCATCCCGGCGATCGTCCACCGGATCGTCACGGCCGAGCCCGCTCTCGGGACGATCCAGGGCGAACTGCGCGGGCTGGTCGCCGCGTGCCTGGCCAAGGATCCGGCCGACCGGCCGACCGCCGCCGACCTGCTCGGCTGGCTTTCCGGCGCCGACCCCGTACCTCCGCCGTCCTCCGCAATCGGGATCCCGCCGGACGCCGACGCCTCGGAGGGCACGTCGGCGGGCGGCCTGGAGAAGACGTCGCGGCCGGGTTCGATGTCACGCCGCCGGTTCGTGCTGGCCGGCCTCGGCGGCGCGGTGACCGCGGCCGCGGTCACCGTTCCGGCCGTCATCCTGTCCACGCGCGACTCCGGCGCGAAGGCGGGCCCCGGCGGCCCGCGATCGAGCCCGCCACCGGTCAAGCCGATCTACGGAGGGGTGCTCACCGGGCACGGCGCCAAGGTCACGCACGCGCGGTTCAGCCCGGACGGCGCGATCCTGGCCACCGGCGGCGCCGACGGCCGCGTCATCCTGTGGGACGTCGCGACCGGCAAACGGATCCGGACCCTTGAGGGCCACACCTACCCGCTGGTGTCGATGGCGTTCAGCCCGGACGGCAGGGCGATGACCACCGGCGCGGAGGTCGTGAGGTTCTGGGACCTGGCGACCGGCAGGGAGACGCGCAGTCTCGCCACCCAGGGGCGCACCGGGAACGACACGCCGCTGTACGCGATGGCCGTCAGCCCCGACGGAAGCCACCTGGCCACCGACGGGCCCGACGGGAACGCGCTGCTGTGGAACGCCGCCACCGGCAGGATCGTCCGCACCTTCACCGGGGGCGCCGGGAACGCGCTGGCCTTCACCGCGGACGGCCGCGCACTGGTGGGCGCCGGCCGTACCGTGCGCCTGTGGGACGTGGCCGGCGGCGAGGTCATCCGGACGTTCACCGGGATGGCGGGGGCGGCCGACTCGATCGCGCTCAGCCGCGACGGGCGCCTCTTGGCCACCGGCGGCGACGCCAGCCCGGCCGTGCTCTGGGACCTCGCCACCGGCAGGAAGATCCGCGAGTTCCTCGGCGCGGGGAAATCCGCCGGCCCGATCGCCTTCAGTCCGGATGGCAAGCTCCTGGCCAGCGCCCCGGGCTTTGAGACGGGGGGTTACGTGATCACGCTCTGGAACGTGGCCGACGGCGAGGTCAACCGCAACCTCGAGGGGCACACCGGCGGCGTCGAGACGCTCGCCTTCCACCCCGGCGGCAGGGCCCTGGCCAGCGCGGGCGTGGACCGGACGGCGCACGTGTGGAAGCTGACCTGACGCGACCGGTCAGGGTGCCGCCCCAGCGCCCGTGACGGCGAATTCGGCGCCGACGCCGCCGCGTAGGCGAGGGCCACCACCCGGTCGGGGCCACCACGGATCCGTCCCGGGGGCGTGTCCTGTCGTGTCCCGGACTGGCCCTCCGGCACCGGCCTTGCGCCGTCTGGGAAAGAAAGGCGCCAGCGCCTTGTTTGCTCCATTCGCTGAGATACCGAGAGGTATTTCTTCGGGGTCGGCCAAATGGATCTTCCGGTCTTTTATGCTTACATCCGCAGTAGTCTGAAATTCTCTGATGAATCGCGGGTCGGGCGATGTGACCGTGTGTCGCTGCGGCCTGCCGGAATCACGGTGCTTTTGGGGGTGTGCGTGCTCGGTATCGACGGTTGTCTCAGCCAGATCATGGACATTCCCGGCGCCCGCCGGGTGACCCTGGTGGACGGCGCGAGCGGCCTGGCCATCGCCGCCGCCGGCACGGACGGCCCGCTCGACCAGCACGAAGACGCCGCCGCCAGCACCGACGCGGTGCGCGCGGTGCTGGCCTGCCCGGCGCTGTCGGCCACTCCCGACGGGGATGACATCGAAGAGGTCATCGTGTGCGGGGAAGGGGGATATCACCTGCTCACCCTGGTGAACGCGGCATTCAGTGACAGGCTGTTCCTGCATTTGCTGCTGGACCGCGACACCGGAAATCTCGCGCTCGCCCGGCTGCGGCTCCGCACGGCGATCCAGGAAATGGCGGGATCCGGCCATGGCGCCTGACCGGCCGCGGCCGTTCTCCGCCTGCCCGCCGGTGACCGCGCTGCGCGAACTGGAGGGCAGGCGCGCGACCGGGGTGCTGCGGGTCCGGGACGAGGGCGCGCTGCACATCGTCGAGGGCTCGGTCGCGTACGCCGAATCCCGGAGCGCGCCGAGCCTCGACCACCTGCTCACCGCCGCCCGCACACCGCCCGGGTCGGTCGGGGAGGCGGGGATGGAGGTGGTCGCGTGGGTGGCGTTGCACGATGCCGCGTTCTTCCTGCTCGGCTCCGAGGGCGGGGCCGAGTTCACCGAGGGGCCGCCGCACCGGCTCGCGCATCTGTGCCGCGTCGCTCCCGAGGACCTGGTCGCCGAGTGCGCCAGGCGGGCGGCCCGCCTGGACGCGGTGCTGCCCTCGGCGGCGCGTGACCGCGCCCCCGTCGTCCCGGTGCGCCGGGTCGGCCGCCAGCGGCTGGTGCTGACCGGCGTCGAGGCGGAGATCCTGCTCAACGCCGACGGCCGCCGCGCGCCCGCCGACCTGGCCCGCGACCTGGGCCGATCCGCCTTCGACTGCCTGCTGGCGGTGCGCCGGCTGGCCGCCGCCGGGATGCTGCGCCCGCCGCAGGACGCACTCGCCCCCGTGCGGGACCGGAGCGCGGCGCCGGACCTGCCCGTACGGCGGCGCGGCGGGACGGCCGGTGGTGACAGGAAGGAGGCCCCGCAGTGGGAGCCGATCGAACGCGAGGTGCTGCTCCGGCTCAGGTCCGGGCTGGAGGGGCTCGCCTGACGTGCTGAAACGGCGTATGGGACGGCTGATCGAAAGGATGACCAACGTGGCGGTCCACGATCGGATGGACGATCTCGCGCGGCCCGCGCCCGACCCCGCCCTGCGCGCCGAGCTGACCGCGCTGCGCGGCCGGGTCGCCCGGCTCACCGGCAGCCTGATCGCCTCCTCCGACGGCCTGCTCATCGCGCACGACCTGCCGGACGGCGTCGAGCCCTCCGGCATGGCCGCGCTGACGGCCGCGGAGCTGGCGCTGTCGCACCGGATGACGTCCACGGCGCACGGCGGCGGGTTCCACGAGGTCGTCCTGCGCGGCACCAACGGCTACGTGGTGATCTACTCCGCCGGCTGGAGCGCCTCGCTGACCGTGCTGTCGGAGCCGGACGTCAACGTCGGCCGCCTGCATCTGGAGTCCCGGCCGGCGGCCCGCGCCATCGCCGAACTGCTGGCGGGGGCGGCCGAGCATCCCCGCCGCACCGGCGAACCGTCCCGGAAAGGAGGCCGCAGCACCGCACCGCGCCGTCCGTGAAACGACCAGTGAAGGGGAACAGCATGTCCAACCTGGACGTGTCGATGAAGGACATGATGGCGATCGACGGCGCGATCGGCGCCGCCGTCGTCGACTACAACAGCGGCATGGCCCTCGGGACGCTGGGCGGTTCCAAGAGCCTGGACCTGCAGGTCGCCTCGGCGGGCAACACCGAGGTCGTGCGCGCCAAGATGCGCACGATGGAGCAGCTGGGCATCAAGGAGGACATCGAGGACATCCTGATCACGCTGAGCGGCCAGTACCACGTGATCCGTCCCGTGACCGGCCGCAAGGGCAAGGGCCTGTTCCTCTACCTCGCGCTGGACCGCGGCCGGGCCAACCTGGCCCTGGCACGGCACCAGCTGAAGCAGATCGAGGAGAACCTGACGGTCTGAGGCGGTGCCCGTCCGCCCGTCCTGTCCCGGCCGAACCCGCGGCCGCGGCAGGACGGGCCGGGGACGTCAGGTGGAGGCGAGGGCGACGGCCGTGCCCAGGAAGACGTACCGGGGGGCTTGGGACCAGCCCGGGGCGGACGAGGGGTCCTGGAAGGTCAGCTTGAGGCCGATGATGGCGTGGGCCCCTCGCGCCGTGGCGGACTGGGCGAGGAGGTCGAGCCCGCGGCCGATCTCGTCGGCCTCCGCCCAGACCGGCCACGCCTGCTGGACGGCGCCCGCGCCGGTGACGGGAACGGTGTCGGTGGTGTAGATGGGGATCACCGGCCCATCATCGGCCACCGGCGGGCCGGGGGTGGCCAAGGTCGGCGTGGTGGGCCCCGCGGGCGTCCCGCACGAGGTAGGGTGATCTTGTCGGCGAGTGGGGAAGCTCGTTCGGCCGGGGCGGCCCGTTCTCTTCGGAGGACGGGCCGCTTTGCGTTGGCAGGGAAGCCGCAGGGGGTATTCAGGAGGCTTTCAGGAAAGGGTGGGAGTCTCGGTAAGGATCAGGGGAGGGGGACGGCCTTGGCGGAACGTACCGTGCAGGCGCGGAAGGCCTCGGAGGCGCTGCTGCTCGTCGTCGAGGACGAGCCGAACATCCTGGAGCTGCTCGCCGGCAGCCTCCGCTTCACCGGCTTCGAGGTGATCACGGCGACCAACGGGGCGGACGCCGTGCAGGCCGCGCGGCGGCGCCGGCCCGACCTCATCGTGCTGGACGTCATGCTCCCGGACATCGACGGGTTCGACGTGGCCCGCCGGCTCCGCTCGGGCGGCGACCACACGCCGGTGCTCTTCCTCACGGCGCGGGACGCCGTCCAGGACCGGATCAAGGGCCTGACGATCGGCGGCGACGACTACGTCACCAAGCCGTTCAGCCTGGAGGAGGTCATCGCGCGGATCCGCGCGGTGCTGCGGCGGTTCCGGGGCGGCGCGCAGGAGCCGACGCCGCGGATGGTGTTCGCCGACATCGAGCTGGACGAGGACAGCCACGAGGTGTGGCGCGGCGGGAAGCCGATCCAGCTGTCGCCGACCGAGTTCAAGCTGCTCAGGTATCTGATGGCCAACGCGGGGCGGGTGCTGTCCAAGCCGCAGATCCTCGACCACGTGTGGAACTACGACTTCGGCGGCGACGTCGGGATCGTGGAGTCGTACGTGTCGGCGCTGCGCCGGAAGGTCGACAACATCGAGCCTCGGCTCATCCACACCCTGCGGGGCGTCGGATACGTCCTGCGGTTGCCGCCGGACCATTCCTGATGGCCCTTCAGGCGCTGCGTGCCCTGCCCGGGCGCACACCGCTGCGGGTCAAGCTGATCGCGGGCATGCTGGTGCTGGTCGCGCTCGGCATGACGGTGATGAGCGGCGCCGGCGTCTCGGTGCTCAGCCAGTACCTGGTGAGCCGCTCCGACCAGCAGCTTCAGGCCACGTTCGGGCCGGTGGCGGCGCAGATCGTCGCGCAGATGGGCCGCCGCAACATGGAGGTGCGGCTGCCCGGCGAGATGTACGTGCTCGTCCAGGACGGGGCCGGGCGGTGGCGGCAGAGCATCAACGCGCTGGGCGACACCGGCCGCCCGCGCGTCCCCGCGGACCTGGAGAAACGGCTCGGCGAGCCGTTCACCGTGCCGGGGCAGGGCGGCTCCGGCGCGCCGTGGCGGATCTTCGCCGAGCCGCTGGACGGCGGCGGCGCGATCCTGGTGCTCGGGCTGAGCCTGGACGAGGTGCGCCGCACCACGAACCGGCTGGTGGTGATCGATGTGATCGTGGGACTGCTGGTGGTGACCGTGCTGGCCGCCGCCGGGGTGTGGGTGGTGCGGGCCAGCCTGCGCCCGCTGGCGGCGATCGAGGAGACCGCGGGGGCCATCGCCACCGGCGACCTGTCCCGGCGGGTGCCCGAGGCCGATCCGCGTACCGAGGTGGGCCGGCTCGGCCGCTCGCTGAACAGCATGCTCGCCCAGATCGAGGCGGCGTTCGGGGCGCGCGCCGAGTCGGAGGCGGCGGCCCGGCGGTCGGAGGAGACCGCGTTGAGCTCGGAGGAGCGGATGCGGCGGTTCGTCGCGGACGCCAGCCACGAGCTGCGCACGCCGCTCACCGCCATCCGCGGGTTCGCGGAGTTCTACCGGCAGGGCGCGGCGCGGACGCCCGAGGAGGTCGACCGGCTCATCGGCCGCATCGAGGAGATGGCCGAGCGGATGGGCCTGCTGGTGGAGGATCTGCTGCTGCTGGCCAGGCTCGACCAGCAGCGGCCCATCGAGAAGCGGCCCGTGGACCTGCTGGCCGTCGCGGCCGACAGCGTCCAGGAGACGCGGATGGTCGCGCCGGACCGCTCGATCGAGCTGTCGGTCGAGGGCGGCGTGGCGTACCAGGTGCTGGGGGACGAGCCGCGCCTGCGGCAGGTGCTCGGCAACCTGCTCACCAACGCGGTCACGCACACGCCCGCGGGCACGTCGGTGACGGTACGGCTGAAGCCCGGTTCCCTGGAGGGCGCCTCCGCGGTGGTGTGCGAGGTGGCCGACGAGGGCCCCGGCCTGTCCGCGGAGCAGGCGGAGCGCGTTTTCGAGCGCTTCTACAGGGCGAACCCGTCGCGTTCACGCGAGGACGGCAGCACGGGCCTCGGCCTGGCGATCGTGGCCGCTCTCGTGGGTGCGCACGAGGGGAGGGTGGAAGTGGACTCCGCCCCTGGGGAGGGCGCCGTGTTCCGGGTGATCCTTCCGCTCGCCACCTGAACGCGCAGGGAAGCTTGCGCCCAGGTTCAGGACTCGTTCAGGTCCATACGTTTGCGTAGGTCGCACAGGGCGCCCCCTGGACGCGTCGGCGGTCCGGGGGCGGGCGCCCTGGCCAGCGTCCCGGGCACCGTGGCCGGGGGGATCGCCCGCCGCACGAATCCCCTCGGCCACGGTCTTTTTCGCCTTCAGGGGACTTTCAGGTTGGTTCCAGGCTCGCTCCAGACCGGACGGACATTCTGACGGTGAGAGAGTCAGGGGGATCAGATGATCGCGGACCAGCCGAACCAGAGCCCGTACGGGGCCCGGCACCCTTGGCCGACGGGGCCGGAGGACGTCAGGGTCGCACCGGAACGGACCGGCACCCACCCACAGGCCCAGTCCCAGGCCCAGGCGCAGGCACAGGCCGACAGCCACGCCACGCCGAGGCAGGGGATGCAGGCCGCCGCGCCGGGAGAGCACGGCATACCCGCCACCCCAGGCGCGCCGGGGGCGCCGGGGGCGCCGGGGGCGCCGGGGGCGCCGGGGGCGCCGGGGGCGCCGGGGGCGCCGGGGGCGCCGAGCGGATCGGGCATGCCGGGCGCACAGGGCATGCCGGGTGCCCCGGGGGCGGGGGCGCCCGGTGGCCCTGGCGGCGGCCCCTACGGGGGCGGCGGAGCGTTCGGGGGATGGCAGGGCCCGCCGCCGCAGCCCGGCGACCCGTACCTGCCCGGGACGGGGCCCGCGCGGCGGAGCTGGTCGCTGCGGGAGAAAATCGCCGCGGCCGGGGCCGCGCTCGCCCTCGCGCTGGGGGCCGGCGGGGCCGGCGCCGTGGCGGCGCTGGAACTGGCGGGGGCGCGGGACGGGCTGTCCAGCCCGACCGCGGTGTCCGGCGTGACGAGCAGGTCGACGGTCGCGCAGGTGGCGGCGGCCGTGCAGCCGAGCGTGGTGGCCATCCAGACGCAGACCCGGTCGGGGACCGGCGGGGGCTCCGGCGTGATCCTGCGCCCGGACGGCACGATCCTCACCAACGCCCACGTGGTGGAGGACGTGGGGCAGATCTCGGTGCGGTTCAGCGACGGCAGGACGGCGCCCGCGACCGTCCTCGGCGCCGACCGCGGCAAGGACGTGGCCGTGATCAAGGCGTCCGGGGTGTCCGGGCTCAAGCCCGCCGCGCTCGGGGACAGCGGCTCGCTGGCCGTGGGCGACACGGTGCTGGCGGTGGGCAGCCCGCTGGGCCTGGACGGCTCGGTGACCTCCGGCATCGTCAGCGCGCTGGGACGGGAGATCCAGGAGAGCGGGGAGCAGCCCGACTCGCAGCTGCCGCCTTACCTGCGCGAGCGGCTGTCCCAGCAGCAGAGCACGGTGATCAGGAACGCGATCCAGACCGATGCCGCGATCAACCCCGGGAACTCCGGCGGGGCGCTGGTGAACGGGGCCGGGCAGGTGATCGGGATCAACACCGCGATCGTCACCGGCAGCAGCGGCTCGGGCAGCATCGGGCTCGGCTTCGCCATCCCGATCAACGACGCCAGGAAGGCGGCCGAGTCGATCATCTCCACCGGCGGGCGGTGAACCGGCGGCGTCCGCCGCGGTGACGGCGGGCGCCGTCGGCCGGGGCCGGCCGGTCGGGGGCCGGCCGGCGCCCGCGGGCGCGGCGAGCACGCCGGATCGGCCGTGGCGGTGCCAGAGGGCGGAACCGCGGCGGTCAGGGGAGGCGGCGGTCGTGTGATCCCCAGGGGGTGGGGTCGCGCGGCCGCCGCCGTTTTCGTTTCCGGGCAGGACGAGGCTTGCGCGGCTAACGCTGTTAGCCTAGAGTCGTGGCTAACAGTGTTAGCCAGGAAGGCGCCCAGGCCTTCCACCAGGAGGCCGCAATGCTCGTCCGCACCCTCGCCGTGATCCTCGTCCTGCTGGTCGTCGTGCCCGTCGGCCTCTACACGTGGACCCGCCTCAACCCCCGCGAGATCCGCACCGAGATAGAGATCGACGCCGCGCCCGGGCGGGTCTGGAAGGTCCTCACCGACCTGCGCGCCTACCCCGACTGGAACCCGTTCATCGTCAGCGCCGAGGGCGAGGTGCGGGAGGGCGGCCGGCTCACCAACAAGCTCACCCAGAAGGGCGGCGGCACGATGACGTTCAAGCCCACGATCCTGGTCGCCGCGCCGGAACGCGAGCTGCGCTGGCTGGGCCGCTTCGGCGTTCCGGGCGTGGTGGACGGCGAGCACTACTTCCGCCTGGAAGCCCTCGACGGCGGACGCACACGGCTCGTCCAGGGGGAGCGGTTCACCGGCGCGCTGGTGCCCTTCGCCGGGGGCGCCCTGGACGTGGCGGACGGCTTCGCGGCCATGAACACCGCCCTCAAGGCCAGGGTTGAGAAAATAGCCCGATGACCGACCGGCAGCCGGCGCTGACACCGCTGACACCGCGGGCGGCCGAGATCGTCTCGGCCGCCCGCGACCTCGTGGAGGAGAGCGGCCCCGAGGCCCTGACCATGCGGGTTCTGGCCGACCGCATCGGCATCCGCGCCCCCTCCCTCTACAAGCACTTCCCGGACAAGGGCGCCGTCGAGGCGGCGCTGATCGAGCAGGGCCTGGCCGAGATGGGCGCCGCGCTGCGGGCGGCCGTGGCCGGCGAGCGGCCCGTTTCCGAACTGCTGCGCGCGTACCGCGCCCAGGCCCTCGCCAGCCCGAACCTCTACCGGCTCGGCACGGCGGGGCCGCTGCCCCGCGAACGCCTCGCGCCGGGCCTGGAGGACTGGGCGGGGGAGCCGTTCTTCCTCGCGGTGGGGGAGCCGTACCTGGCCCAGGCCCTGTTCGCGTTCGCGCACGGCATGGTGATCCTGGAGATCGACCGCCGTTTTCCCGAGGGCTCCGATCTGGACCGCACCTGGGCCGAGGGCGCCCGGGCCTTCGCCGAGGGCCGCCCGCCCGGCGCGAACGGCGCCGCGGAAAACGGAGCGACATGATCGGCCGGCGGCAGGGATAATCGAGACATGCCCGGCGACATCCATGTACGCGACTCGGTCTTCATCCCGGAGTCCGAGGTGAGCTGGCGGTTCTCCCGTTCCTCGGGGCCGGGCGGCCAGCACGTCAACACCAGCGCCACGGCGGCCGAGCTGTCCTTCGACGTCGCGAACTCGCCGTCGCTGCCCGAGCCGTACCGGCGGCGCGCGCTCGAACGGCTGGCCGGACGCCTCAACGGGGGCGTGCTGTCGATCCGGGCCGAGGAGTACCGCTCGCAGGCCCGCAACCGCGACGCCGCCCGCGCGCGCTTGGCCGCGATCCTGTCCGAGGCCATCGCGCCACCGCCGAAGAAGCGCATCCCCAAGAAGGTGCCGCGCGGCATCAACGAGCGCCGCCTGGAGAACAAGCGGCGCCGCTCGGACATCAAGAAGCAGCGTTCAGCACGCTGGCGCTGACGCTCCCCGCGCACTGGACGCGGGTCAGGACTGCTTGGACGCGGGTCAGGACTGCCTGGACGCGGGCCAGGACTGCCTGGAGCGGGTCAGGACTGGGCCGCGCGGATGGCGCGCATGGCCTCGCGGCGCGCCTCGCCCGAGAGGACGTCGATGTAGACCTCGCCGCGCAGATGACCGCACTCGTGCTGGAGGCAGCGGGCGAAATAGCCGGTCCCCTCGACGTGCACTGGCTTGCCCTTGATGTCGACGCCCTCGACCACGGCGCGGGCATGGCGCGCGGTGGTGAAGTGCAGGCCGGGCAGGGACAGGCAGCCCTCCGGCTCGGAGACCAGGTCCCCGTCCGCCTCCACCAGCGTGGGGTTGACGACGTGGCCCACATGGCGGCGGCCCTTGTCGTCCTTGCAGTCGTAGACGAACACCTGGAGCGACACGCCGATCTGGTTCGCGGCGAGACCGGCGCCCTGCGCCTCGTACATCGACACGAACATGTCGTCGACGAGCCGTTCCAGGGAGGTGTCGAACGCGCGTACCGGATCGCACTCGGTCCGCAGGACCGGATCGCCCAGCCTCCGGATGGGCCGCACGGTGCCGCGTCCCCGCTCCCCCCGAACCGCCTCGCTCATACCAAGATCTTATAAAGCGCGAGCGGTGCCCGGCGAACCGCCGGGCACCGCTCGCGCCAACGACCTTCGTGCCGGGACGTGCCCGGCGCCGCTCTCTCTCCGACCGTCCGGGACGGGCTCAGGCGGGCTCGCCCGGACCGCGGCCGGACGGCGGCAGCGGCCCGTCGGACGGGCCGTCCAGGTCGGACCCCGGGGCCGCGGCCTTGGGCTGGGACGGGGCGGCCGGCGGGACCGGCGGCGCCGGCTTGTCGACCAGGGTGGGCTCGGGCTCGGGCTTCTTGATCGCCGGGTGCGGCTGGCCCGGCCCGGACGGCGACCCGCCGGACGCCGGGCCCGAAGCGGAACCGGACACCGGCGCGGAACCGGACCCCGAAGGGGAGCCGGCGGCCGGGGCGGCGCCGGACGGCCCGCCCGCCGCGGGGGCGGGGGCCGGGGCGGCGTGCTTGGGCGCTCCGGGCGCGGTGTGCTTGGCGGCGCCCGCCGGTGCCGGCGACGGCGCCGGCGGAGCACCCGCGGGCTTGGCCGGGGCGGACGGGGCCGGAGCGGGCGCGGAGGCCGGGGCGGGGGCCTTGGCGGCCGGGGCGGGCGACGGCGCCGGAGCGGGCTGCTTGCGCTGCGGGGCCGGGGCGGACGGGGCCGGCCCGGTGTGCTGCTTGACCGCGTCCTCGACCATCTTCTCCAGCGGACCGGCCTCGTTCTCCGCCGTGAGCAGCCGGTGCAGCGTCTCGCTGATCTCGGTGAGCCGCTGCAGCGCCTGGGTGTGGTTCTTGGTGAGCTGGGTGAGCCGCTGGGTGGCGCCCTCGTTGATCACGCTGGCCCGGCGCTCCGAGGCGGTGAGGGTGCGCTCGGCCTCGAGCCGGGCGCTGGTCACCGTCTGCTCGGCCTCCTGGGTGGCCGCGGTCAGGACGCTGTCGGACTCCTTCTTGGCCGCCGCCAGCACCTGCTCGGCCTTCTGCTCGGCCTGGGCGAGGTCCTTGTCGGCGTGCGCGCGGGCCTCGTCGGTGATCCGCTTGGACTCCTGCTCGGCGTCCTTGCGGATCTGCGCGCCCTTGGCCTCGGCCTCGGCCAGCTTGTCCTTGGCCTCGTCCTCGGCCAGGTTGATGATCTGCCGGAGCCGGTCGCTCAGATCGTCCCCGGTGGGCTTGCGCGCCTCGCGGACCTCGGCCATCTCGCGGCGGGTGCGCTCGACGTCGTCGAGCGCGCGGGCGAGCCTGGTCTCCAGCTCGCGGATCTGGTTCTGGCTGCGGGCGATGTACTCGTCGACCTGGCGGCGGTTGTAGCCGCGCATGACGATCTCGAAGGTCTCCTCGCGGAGGAGGTTCGGCAGGATTTCTGCTTCGTTGCTCATGGTGCCTTGGGGGGTCGTTGGCGGGGGGTGATCACCCCGTCATGGTCGGAGAGAGCACAGGCTCGTGGTCCTCGCCCGCGTGTCACGGCCTGGCGTGCCACGGTGGGCTGCACATCATCGGAAACGTCCAGGGTCGACTCTTGTCCGGTCCACCCCATTCGCGCAAGCGGAATGCCTGTTCTCGCTGCAGTTTCTTCGGCCACAGTGGTACGGCAAGTCACCAGATTTCAGGAAATTTCGCGTCTATGCTCGTGCGGTGGGCAACCTACCGCCCTGCCCCGGTGCCCTCCCGGCACGGGGCCCCGTCCTACCATCTCCAGCATGAGCTATGTCGGGTCTTTGGGCGAGGACGGGCCGCGCATCCACCCCGAGGCGTGGGTGGCGCCGGGCGCGGTGGTGGTCGGCAAGGTGACGCTGGGCCGTGCGTCCAGCGTCTGGTACGGCTCGGTGCTGCGCGGCGACGACGAGGAGATCATCGTCGGCGACGAGTGCAACATCCAGGACCTCAGCTGCCTGCACGCCGATCCCGGGACCCCCGCGCTGCTGGAGGACCGGGTCAGCCTCGGGCACAAGGCGATGGTGCACGGCGCCCACGTGGAGACCGGCGCGCTGATCGGCATCGGCGCCATCGTCATGAACGGCGCCCGCATCGGCGCTGGCACCCTCGTCGCCGCCGGGGCCCTGGTCGGCCCGGGCAAGAAGATTCCCTCCGGCGTGCTGGTGGCGGGCGTCCCGGGCAAGATCGTCCGGGAGTTGACGGACGACGACCGGCACGTGCTGCGCCTCACCCCGGACTCCTACATGGACAAGGCCAAGCGCCACGCGACCGCGCAGTGGCGGGACTCCTAGCCGCCATTCCGCGCGCGGCCCGCATTCCCGCGGGGAATTTCTCCGTGACGCTTGGGACCTGTGGGAAAGCACCGCTTTTGACCTGCGCGTACGTGCTTTTGTCGGGCTCGTGGGGAGTTCGGCGGGTCTCGGGCTGACTACGATGACCCCGTGGTGTGGGGACCGGGCTATGGCAGTGCTCCGCCGCCCAGCCCCCCGAGGGGGGAAGATCCGTTCTCGGCGGCAGAGCGTGACACGCGGGCGATGGTGGCCGCCGGATGGTGGCCGTCGGCGCCTCCTCAGCAGCGCCAGCACGCCATCGGGGGGCGGCTCCTCGTCCTGCCCGACGGCACCTGGTGGGCGTTCGGCGCGTGGGCCCGGTGGTACCGGCTGCATCCGTCCGACGGCCAGTGGTACCTGTGCCCGCCGCCACGCGCGCCCGAGGTCCGCATGGCCGCCCGGCCCGCGGGGCAAGGCGGCGGCCAGGTGCCCGCGCTGCCGCCGCACGTGGTGCCCGCGGGGCCCGACTTCTCCTACGCCCCGCCTCCGGCACGGCCCTTCGTCGGCCGCGGGTTCGACAGCGACCTGAGCATGCGCGTGCGCGCGACCGTCGACTCCGCCGCGGCGCTGCCCACGCAGGAGTACCCGCACTGGTCGTCGCAGTTCACCCCGCAGACGCCCTCGACCGTGACCGCCTCCTGGGGCGTGATGCTGTGGTGCGGGGCGGCCCCGGTGTTCGACTCGCGGTTCGACGCGCAGATGCTCGACCACTGGAAGCAGTACCGGGCCAAGCCGCTGCCCGATGTGGACGGTCCGCGCTGGCTCACCCCTCCGCCCCTGGAGACCCTGGTCGCGCTCTACTCCGAACGCCTGCGCGCAAGCCGCGTCGAGGCGGCCGTGGTCGTGCTGCGGACGATGTGGGCCGTGGCGAGCGCGCTGCGCGAGGACACGCGTTTCCAGGTCCGGGCCGACGCGCTGCTGGCGATGCTCAGCGCGACCCTCAGCAACCCGACCGTCGACTACGGGGCGCTGCCGTACGGCGACCAGGCGCTCGTGCAGCAGTGGCTCACCCGCTGCCCGCCCCACCTGGTGCCCGCGCTGCGGAACGAGAGCTCGCCCGGCGACAACTTCCGGCACGCCTTCTACTCCCTCTCCGAAGAGGTCGCGCGGCACATCGGCGACCCCAGCGACCCCTCCTACGTCGAGCCGCGCCTCGTCGCCGCCGCGTTGCTGGCCTCCGACCTGGCCACCGTGCGCAAGGACGTGGCGGCCAACGTCGTCCCGTGGCTCGACCCTGAGATCCGCTACACCGTCCAGGCGGTGCTCCATCAGAACGGGCATCCCCTGCGCCGGCTCTGGCCCGACGACATGCGCCTGCCCAACCCGCTGGGGGCGGTCACGGGCAAGGGCGCCGAGACGCTCCTGGCCACGATGTACGAGCTGGACCTGGCCTGGTGCAGGCTGGCCGGGGGCATGCCCGCGCGCCCTCGGGGCTTCCCCGTGCCGAACGCGATCGTGGCCGGTCTCATGGGACGCAGCCGGGTACAGGCCACAGCCGGGGCGCCCACCATCACGCCCCCGGTGCAGGCGCAGGCGCAGCACTCCCCGGCGCCCCCGCCGCCGTACGGGGCCCAGTCGCAGCCTGGGTTCCCGCCGGGCGCGCGTCGCCCGTCGCAGCCTCCGGGTGAACCCGACCGGCCTTACGTGCAGCCTCCCGCCCAGCCGGGCGCGGGGCCGGTGCCGTTCGCTCCGCCCGACCCGCAGATGGCGCCGTTCTCGGCTTCGGAGGAGAAGGAGGAAAGCGCCGTCCCGCCGTACACGGCGCTCGGCCTGCAACGGCACGGCGCAGGCCCGGGCGGCCCTGGCGGGCCCGGCGGGCCCGTCCCAGGGCAGCAGGTGCCGTCCCCTGCGGGGGCCTTCGGCATGCCTGGCACCCCACCCGGCCCTCCGCCAGGTGCGCCGCCCGGTGCTCCGCCGGGTGCGCCCAACGCGCCTTACGTCCCGCCAGTACCGGAGCCGCAACAGCCCCCGCAGCACCAGCATGCCTTTGGGCAGCCTCCACCGCCGCAGGAGTTCTCCCCTCAGGAGGAGGAGAAGGCGGAGGAACACCACGTCGTCCCGCCGTACACCCAGCTCGGCTACCAGCCCTCAGGCGCCGCGCAGGCGCCCCCTGGGCCGCTTCAGCAGCCTCCAGGGCCGCCCCAGCCCATGCCACCGCCTCCAGGCCAGGTGCCACCGCCTCCAGGCCAGGTACCACCGCCTCCAGGCCAGGTACCACCGCCTCCAGGCCAGGTACCACCGCCTCCAGGGCAGCCAGGGCCCGGGCAGCAGGCGCCCATGCAGCAGCCTCCGATGCCGCAGCAGCCTGCCGCGCATCAGCAGGAGGCCGCCCAGCCGCCCGTGCCGCCTTCCGCGCCCGCGCAGCCCGAGGACCGCCCCCGCACCCGGGTGATGGGCGCCGAAGACCTGGGCGACCTCGCGGGAGAGCGCAACGCCCCCGGCGCGCCCCAGCCCCCGCCGCCGCCCAAGTCCGGTGGCGGCGACGCCGGCCCGGGTACGCGGATCATGTCCGAGACCATGGTCGGGAACTTCGACTTCCTCGACGACACCCCGTCCCCCGAGACGCCCGTCCACCAGATCCCGCCCCCCAAGGACAGGTCCGAGCGGCGCTCCCTGGAGCGCTTCGGCATCAGCTTCGTCTCCGGCACCGAGGACGCGGGCGACCTGCTCGACGGCCTGCGCGTCCAGGCCGAGCGCTGGAACGCCTCCGGCGGCGGCGCGGGCGGTTCCGGCAGCGGGTCGGTCATGGACCAGACCCGGATGGACGCCGGCCCCGCCACCCGCCTGGACGCGGGTCCCGCGACCCGTCTGGACGGCGTCGGCGGCGCGTCCGGCGTCGACGGGGCGACGCGCGTCGACGGAGGCGCGGCCGCCCCCTCCGCCCGCATGCCCAACGTGCTCATCGTCGGCGCCCCGCACAGCGGCCAGCGGCGGCTGGCGCGGCTGATCGCCCTGACCCTGGCCGACGCCGGGATGGGCGACGGCGCCCTCCGCGCCCACGACGCCGACGACGTCCGCGACGCGCCCGCCGAGCGGCTGCCGGCGCTGATGACCCGCGCCGGCCCCGCGATCCTCTTCGAACGGCTGGACGTCGCGATCACCGGCTCCGGCGACCCGGTGGCGGTCGCGACCGCCGTGCGCCGGGCCCGCCGCAGCCCCGCGGCCTCGGCGCCGCTGATCGCGACCTGCGAACCGCGCGCGTACAAGCGGCTGCTGCAGGACCACCCGCGGCTGATCGAGGTGTTCCGGGTCTACCGGCTGCCCGACTTCAGCGATCTCGACCGCCGGATGACGCTGCTGCACCTGCTGGCCGACGAGCGGCGGGTCACGATCGGGTCGTCGGCGCTGGAGGTCGCCCGCGAGGACCTGGACCGGCTGCGCGGCCCCGGCGACCTGGTGAACGCCAGGCTCGTGGAGGCCTATCTCGACCAGGCCTGCCAGCGGCACCTGGAACGGGCCGGCGGCGCCTCCCGCGACCGGCTCGTCCTGGCCCCCGACGACCTCACCGGCGTCGCCGAGGGCATCGAGCCGGCGCTGCGCCCGCCCGGCGACATCGACGGCTACCTGCGCCAGCTCGACCAGCTCACCGGCCTGCGCGAGGTCAAGCAGGCGGTGCGGGAGCTGGCGGACGACGCCGCGCTGGCCGCCGACCGGGCCCGGCACGGCGTGGGCGGCCGCGAGCGGCTGCACCTGGTCTTCGTGGGCCCGTCCGGCACCGGCAAGACCACCGTGGCCGGGCTGCTCGGCGGGATCTACGCCGCGCTCGGCCTGCTGGACTCCGGCCATGTGGTGGCCTGCCGTCCCGTCCACCTGTCCGGCCGCGACCAGCTCGACACCGAAGGCCGGGTCGCGAGCATGGTCGACCAGGCGCTGGGCGGCGTGCTGCTGATCCAGGAGGCCTACCGGCTCGACCGCGTCCCGGCCGTGGTGGACGAGCTGCTGCGCGCCATGCGGCAGCGCGGGCGCAGGCTGATGGTGGTCTGCTCCGGCCTGGCCGCCGAGATGGAGGGGTTCCTGGCGGGCAACCCGGCGTTCCGGTCCGAGTTCGGCCGGACGCTGGAGTTCGAGGGCATGGGTGACCGCGACCTGGTCGGGCTGTTCCAGGCGTACGCCGAGCGCGACCTCTACCTGCTGGACGAGGAGCTGCGGGTGGAGCTGCTGGCCCGGTTCGCCCGGCTGCGCGAGGATCCGCAGTTCGCCTTCGCCCGTACCGTCCGGCAGCTGTTCGAGCAGACCATCGCCCGGCAGGCCGCCCGCCTGGCCGGGGTCGACGTCAACGCGGCCACCGTGGCCCGCCTCACCGCCCGCGACCTGCCCGAGTCGCCCCTGGAACAGATGATGGGGGATTTCCGGGAGCGGGGGTGACCATCCGTAGATAGTCCGCATCCAATGCGCGTGGCCGGGAAGACCGGTCATGAGAGTGGCCCCGGAATGGCCCTCTTGGGTCATGTGCCCGCGGG
Source organism: Spirillospora sp. CA-255316 (assembly GCA_050942275.1). Lineage (GTDB taxonomy): Bacteria > Actinomycetota > Actinomycetes > Streptosporangiales > Streptosporangiaceae > Spirillospora. The sequence goes on from CP192047.1 coordinate 729,922, forward strand.
CTACGGGCGCGTAGCCTCGGTATGGGTGTGGGGAACGAACGGAGGTGGACGCGGTGCGCCAGCACACTTTCGACCTGCGCGTCCACGACCGGGTCGCGCTGGATGAGATCGAACTCTATGCCGAGATTCTCAGCGCGGTGGCGGCGGCCGAGCGGCCGTTGACGCTGGACGAGATCGACATGGTGCTCGGGCTGCGTTCGGGTGAGGCCGGTCGTCGCGAGCTGACGCCACAGGACCGATAGTTCCGCAACGGGCCGGGGACGCCCTCTGAGCGGCGTGCCCCGGCTTCCGTACTGCCCGCGGCGGGTCCGCGGTGATTCCGCGCGGGGTCGCGCAGCGCATTCCCAGAGACTTCGCACTGAGACTTCGCAGAGACTTTGCGATGGCTCTGTAGCGGCGGTTGCACCGCCCTTGCGCAAGGTTTTCGCGCATCGAAAGGGTGAGTTGACTCACACCCCATTTCGTTACTCTGCGTGGCGTGATCGTGACCGTGAATGTTCGCGGGTCGGAAAACAAGCCCTCTCCGCCCCGACAGGAGGCCCTCCCGTGCGTGTGCATTGGTGTCCCAAGGGCAGTCTTGTAGGTGAGAGGACGGCGGACGGCAGCCGAAGGCGAGGCAAAGGTTCTTTTTACGCCTGGTTGCGCCTACGATCCTCTGCGGACCGTCACGGCACTTCAGGAGTACGAACGTGCGCTTGCGTCTCACGCCGCGTGAGGACAGCTTCTACGACATGTTCGCCGACTCGGCGAACAACCTGGTCACCGGCGCCAGGCTGCTCGTGGAGCTCATCAGCGACGGCGCCGACCGGGAAGCCATCGCGGAGAAGATGCGCGCCTGCGAGCACGCGGGCGACGAGTGCACTCACGCGATCATGCGCCGGCTGAACGAAACGTTCATCACCCCCTTCGACCGCGAGGACATCTACCGGCTGGCCTCCACCATCGACGACGTGATGGACGAGATGGAGGAGGCCGCCGACCTCGTCGTGCTCTACAAGATCGAGGAGTTCCCCAAGGGCATCGTCCACATGGTGGAGGTGCTGGAGCGGGCCGCGGAGCTGACCGCCGAGGCGATGCCCCGGCTGCGCTCGATGAAGGAGCTCAACGAGTACTGGATCGAGATCAACCGGCTGGAGAACCAGGGCGACCAGGCCTACCGCAAGTTGCTGGCGCACCTGTTCGGCGGCGACTACGACGCGCTGACGGTGATGAAGCTCAAGGAGGTCATCGACCGGCTGGAGGAGGCCGCGGACGCCTTCGAGCACGTGGCCAACACGGTCGAGACCATCGCGGTCAAGGAATCATGAGCTCGTCGGGCGAGCTGCGGACCTCCAGGGACGCCGCGGAGACCGCGGACGCCCCCGCGCCCGGACGTTCCGGCGAGGCCGGGGACGCGGCCGCGGCGGCTCCCGGGACCGCCGCCCGGGCGGGGGACGGCTCGGGCGGCTCCGGCGGCACGGGCGGCACCGCCCCGGCCCTGGTGATGGACCCGCCACCCGGCGCCGAGCCGTCGCTGGCCGAGCAGGCCCGCCGCGGTCCGGTGAAGTTCTGGCCGCTGCTGCTGATCGCGGTGCTGGCGGTCATGGCGGCGGGCGCGCTGGGGTTGCGCTCGGACGCGCAGACCGCGGTCCTCATCCTGGTCATCGTCGTGGCGCTGGTCTTCGACTACACCAACGGGTTCCACGACGCCGCCAACGCGATCGCGACCTCGGTGTCGACGCGCGCGCTGACACCGCGGGCGGCGCTGCTGATGGCCGCCGTGATGAACCTGATCGGCGCGCTGCTGGGCGTCGAGGTGGCCAAGACGGTCAGCGAGGTGATCACGCCGCCGTCCGGGCTGCACGGGCTCACCGTGGTCGCCGCGGGAGTGCTCGGCGCGATCACCTGGAACATGATCACCTGGTACTTCGGGCTGCCGTCCTCGTCCTCGCACGCCCTCATCGGCGGCGTGGTGGGCGCGGGCCTGGCCTCGGCGTCCCATGTCAGCTGGGACAAGGTCGTCGACAAGGTGGCCGTCCCGATGGTGGTGTCCCCGGTCGTGGGGTTCTGCCTGGCCTACCTGGTGATGGTGGCGATCCTGTGGATCTTCCGGCGGGCGCATCCGAGCCGGGTCGGCCGCCGGTTCCGGATCGCGCAGTCGCTGTCGGCCGCCTCGATGGCGCTCGGGCACGGTCTGCAGGACGCGCAGAAGACGATGGGCATCATCGTGCTGGCGCTGGTCACCACCGGGCACGCCAGCGGCGACACCGTCCCGCTGTGGGTGATCGTCTCCTGTGCGGGCGCGCTGTCGCTTGGCACCTACGCGGGCGGCTGGCGGATCATGCGGACGCTGGGCCGGAAGGTGATCGAGCTCGACCCGCCGAAGGGCTTCGCCGCCGAAGCGACGGCCTCCATGATCCTTTATGCGGCCGCCTACATCTGGCACGCTCCAATCTCCACCACGCACACGATCACGTCCTGCATCATGGGCGCGGGCGCGACCAAGCGGCTGTCGGCGGTCCGCTGGGGCGTGGCCGGCAACATCGTGATGGCGTGGGTGCTGACGATGCCGATGGCCGCCGCCGTCGCCGCGATCGTCTACTGGGTCGTCCACCTCTTCGGCGCCTGACCCCGCCCCGAACCTCGGCCCGGGGGCCAAGAGGGCGTGTGGTCGGCGGTGATCGACCGCCCGGCTTGTTCGCGATCTCCGCGACCTGCCGCATAGGCTGGCGATCATGAGCGAGGCGCCGCTGACCGAGTCCCAGATCGCCGAAGTGCTCGCCCTGGCCGAGGCCGCCGCCGCGGCCGACGGGGTGGGCCCCCTGTCCGAGCACGCGCTGCTGCGCCTGCGCAACGGCGGCCACGGTGTAGTGATCACCGATGGCGGCGATCGCGACGAGGCCGGGATCGTCGCCTACGCCCATCTGGACCCGGCCACCGCCGAGGAGAGCGCCGCCGCCGAGCTGGTCGTCCACCCCGGCCACCGCGGTCGCGGCTACGGCCGCGCCCTGCTGCGCACCATCCGGGAGCGGGCCGCCGGGCCGCTGCGCGTGTGGGCCCACGGCGACCTGCCCGCCGCCGCCAAGCTCGCCGACTCCGAGGGGCTCCTGCGCGTCCGCGCCCTGTACCAGATGCGCCGCCCCGCCGCCGACCCCCTCCCCGAGACCGAGGTCGCCGACGGGGTGCGGCTGCGCACGTTCGTCCCGGACGAGGACGAGGAGGCCTGGCTGGAGGTCAACCGACGCGCCTTCGCCGACCACCCCGAGCAGGGCGCGTGGACGCTCGACGACGTCCATCAGCGCGAGGGCGAGTCCTGGTTCGACCCGTCCGGTTTCTTCCTGGCCGAGAACGACCGCGGCCTGCTCGGCTTCCACTGGACGAAGATCCACCCGGACGGCCTCGGCGAGGTCTACGTGGTGGGCGTCGACCCGGACGCCCAGGGCCTGGGCCTGGGCCGCACCCTCACTCTCGCCGGCCTCCACCACCTGCGCGACCGTGGCGTCCCGCAGATCCTGCTGTACGTGGACGAGTCCAACACCGCGGCCGTGCGCCTGTACGAGTCCCTGGGCTTCACCCGCCACGCCGTGGACGTCATGTACGGAACCCCTTAGCGGAGTCGTCCTCGGAGCGGTCGCGTGCGGCGGTCTTCAGCAAGGCCGCCACCGTCAGCAGATCGCGGGTGCGGAAGTACTCGGCGTCGGTGGGGCCGGGGGGACGGGTTCTCTGGCGGCGCTCCAGTTCTTCTTCACTGGAGCGGAGCACCTCTTGCTCTGGCGGGGTCAGGGCGCCTTGGGACGCCAGGCAGGCGTCCACGCAACGGGCCAGCGCCTGCGCCGCCTCGTCCTCAGGGGTGAGAAGGGCCTGCAAGCGGCGCCGGTTCCAGTGCCGTAGGGCGTTCAGGGCCGCCTCCTCCGGGGCGCCGTACCAGATGGCGGGCCAGAAGGGGCCCGGTGAACGGGCCTTGCGGTGCCCCTTGCGTTTGGCTTCGCGGCGGGCCTCGTCGTACTCCCGGATCGCGGCGTGCCAGGCGGCCCGGCTGGTCTCGATGAGGGCCAGGGCGCGCAGCAGGGCGGCTTCGTCCCGCTCGTAGGGACCGGCCTCGGCGCGCAGGTGGGCGAGCGTCCCGTGGAAGCCGACCGGGCGGTAGAGCTGGACGCAGGAGCGGAGCGCCGACACGCGGCGGCGGAGGGGCAGGGCAGGGTCGCGGACCTTGCGGGCGTAGGCGCTGAAGCTCATGGTCGGCGGGGGTCCTCGATGAACCGTCAACTGTCCGAAAAGTCGGAATTGTCCGAGCCTGCGGGGTGGATCATCTGCGCTGTTAACCCGCTGTCCATGGCGCGGCGGGGCAACCTTTGCGATGACGGTGAGTCGCGTTCATTTTGCGTTCACCTGGATCAGGGTGGCTGGTCACCTCCCATGCCTAGGTTCGCTTTCGGACGGTGACCCCCCTTACCTGGACAAACTACTCCAGCGCCCCGCTCGGGACACCCCCCAACCGAACTTAGAGGAGACCTACCGGTGAAGAACGGTTCTCGGCTTGCCGCCCTCGGCGGTGTGGTCGTTGCGGGCGCGCTCGCCCTCAGTGCCTGTGGGAGCGACAGCAACCAGGGCACCAACGCGTCCGCCGTGCCCACCGGCGACATCGACTGCGCCAAGGCCACGGTGAACGCCGCCGGGTCGAGCGCGCAGAAGAACGCCATCGAGGAGTGGACCAAGATCTACGCGCAGAAGTGCGCCGGCGCCAACCTCAACTACAACCCGAGCGGCTCGGGCGCGGGCATCGAGGCGTTCACCCAGGGCCAGGTGGCCTTCGCGGGTTCGGACTCGGCCCTCAAGCCGGACGAGGTCACCGCCGCCAAGCAGCGCTGCCAGGGCAACAACGCCGTCAACCTGCCGATGGTCGTCGGCCCGGTCGCCGTGATCTACAACCTGCAGGGCGTCGACGGCCTCCAGCTGTCCCCCGAGACGATCGCGAACATCTTCTCCGGCAAGATCAAGAACTGGAACGATCCCGCGATCGCCAAGGAGAACTCGGGCGCCAAGCTGCCCAACACCCCGATCAAGCCGGTCTACCGCTCCGACGAGTCCGGCACGACGGAGAACTTCACCAAGTACCTCAAGGCCACCGCGCCCAGCGCGTGGACCTACGAGCCCGCCAAGAAGTGGGCCGCCCCGGCCGGGCAGGGCGCCGCCAAGTCCGACGGCGTCACCGCCCAGGTGAAGGGCGGCGCCGGGACCATCTCCTACGTCGAGATGTCCTACGCCGAGAACAACAAACTGCAGACCGCCAAGGTCAAGAACGGCGCCGGCGAGTACACCCAGCTGACCGCCGACAGCGCCTCCAAGGCCGTCGCGGGTGCCCAGGTCGTCGGCACCGGCAACGACGTCGCCCTGAAGATCGACTACGCCACCAAGGAGGCCGGGGCCTACCCGATCGTCCTGGTGACCTACGAGATCGCCTGCGAGAAGGGGCTGCCGGCCGAGCAGGCCCAGTTCGTCAAGTCCTTCCTGACCTACACCGCCAGCGCGGACGGCCAGAAGGTCCTGACCAACATCGGCTACGCCCCGCTGCCCGCCGAGGTCCTGACCAAGGTCCAGGGCTCCGTCAAGGCGCTGTCCTGACGCACGATCCCGACCGCGAAAGCCCCGCCGCCGAGGACCTCGGCGGCGGGGCCGACGTGGGTTCCGCCGAAGCCGCAGCCATTCGAGGAGGCTCTCCCGTGACCACCGAGACCGGCGTCGAGACGGGCGCCGGCGCCAAACATCGCGCCACCGGCCGGCGCATGAGCACCGGTCGCGCCGGTGACAAGATCTTCGTCTCCGCCGCGCGCGGCTCCGGCATCACCGTCCTGGTGATCATGGCGGCGATCGCGGTGTTCCTGATCTGGAAGGCGATCCCGGCGCTGCGCGACAACGAGGCGAGCTTCCTCACCTCCGAGGCCTGGGACCCCAACGCCCAGCCGCCCCGGTTCGGGATCGCCCAGCTGGCGTTCGGCACCGTGGTCTCCTCGCTGCTGGCCATGCTGATCGCCACCCCCGTCGCGATCGGGATCGCGCTGTTCATCTCCTTCTACTCGCCGCGCCGCCTCGCGGCCGGACTCGGCTACCTGGTCGACCTGCTCGCCGCCGTGCCCAGCATCGTGTACGGCCTCTGGGGCGTGATCTTCCTGTCCCAGCACATGGAGTCGGTCAGCTCCTTCCTCAACAGCGTGCTCGGCTGGATCCCGCTCTTCGGCGGCGACAGCCCCGGCAGGAACTCGATCTTCACCGCCGGCGTGGTGCTGGCGATCATGATCCTGCCGATCATCTCGTCCATCTCCCGCGAGGTGTTCCTCCAGGTTCCGCAGGCGCACATCGAGGCGTCCCTCGCCCTCGGCGCCACCCGCTGGGAGATGATCCGGATGTCGGTGCTGCCCTACGGCCGCTCCGGCATGATCGGCGCCTCCATGCTCGGCCTCGGCCGCGCCATGGGCGAGACCATCGCGGTCGCCATGGTGCTGACCTTCGTCCCCGGGATCAACTGGCACATCCTCGAGGACGGCGGCGCCACCTTCGCCGCCAACATCGCCAACAGCTTCGCCGAGGCCTCCCGCACCGGCCAGGGCGCCCTCATCGCCTCCGGCCTCGTCCTGTTCGTGATCACCCTGCTCGTCAACATGGCCGCGCGCGCCGTCGTGGCACGCCGCAAGGAGTTCGTGTGACCTCCCTGTCGACCGCCCCGCACAAGAAGGGCTCGCAGCTGACCTCGGTCTCCACCGGCCGCAAGGTCAAGGACCGGGTCGTCCAGGTCCTGGTGTACTGCGCGTTCGCGCTGGCCGTCATCCCGCTGCTGTCGGTGCTGTGGACCGTCATCACCAACGGCCTCGCGCGGCTGGACGGCGACTTCTTCCAGTTCTCCATGAACGGGCTCAGCGGCCGCGACGCCGGCGGCGGCGCCTACCACGCCATCATCGGCACCCTCGAGCAGGTCGCCATCACCAGCGTGATCGCCGTGCCGATCGCCGTGCTCACGGCCATCTACCTCGTCGAGTACGGCAACGGCAGCCGGCTGGCCCGCACCATCAGCTTCTTCGTCGACGTCATGACCGGCATCCCGTCCATCGTCGCCGGTCTGTTCGTCCTCGCGCTCTGGCTGCTCACCTTCGGGTTCGAGTTCTCCGGCTTCGCCGGCGCCCTCGCCCTGACCATCCTGATGATCCCCACCGTGGTCCGGGCCACCGAGGAGATGCTCAAGCTGGTGCCCAACGACCTGCGCGAGGCGTCCTACGCGCTGGGCGTCCCCCGCTGGCGGACGGTCTGCTTCGTGGTGCTGCCCACCGCGCTGACCGGCATCATCACCGGCGTCATGCTCGCCGTCGCCCGCGTCATGGGCGAGACCGCGCCGCTGCTGCTGACGATCTTCTTCACCAAGGCGATCAACACCAACCCGTTCGAGGGGCCGCAGGGCTCGCTGCCCACCTTCATCTGGGAACAGGCCGCCGACCCCAACCAGAACTCCATCGACCGGGCCTGGGCCGGCGCCCTGGTGCTGATCCTGATCATCATGCTGCTGAACCTGGGCGCCCGCCTGATCGCCCGCATGTACCGCCCCGCCGGCGGCCGCTGACCGACCCTCGACAAGGAGCACTCACCCCATGGCCAAGCGGATCGAAGTCTCCGGACTGCACGCCTACTACGGCGGCGTCCACGCCATCGAGGACATCTCGATGACGATCGAGCCGCGCTCGGTGACGGCGTTCATCGGCCCCTCCGGCTGCGGCAAGTCCACGTTCCTGCGCACCCTCAACCGGATGCACGAGGTCATCCCCGGCGCCCGCGTTGAGGGCAAGGTCATGCTGGACGACGAGGACCTCTACGCCCAGGCCGTCGACCCGGTCGCCGTGCGCCGCGTCGTCGGCATGGTCTTCCAGCGGCCCAACCCGTTCCCCACGATGTCCATCTACGACAACGTGGCCGCGGGCCTCAAGCTGAACGGCGTCCGCAAGAAGTCCCGCCTCGACGAGATCGTCGAGGAGTCCCTCCAGGGCGCCAACCTCTGGAACGAGGTCAAGGACCGGCTCGCCAAGCCCGGAGCCGGCCTGTCCGGCGGTCAGCAGCAGCGCCTCTGCATCGCCCGCGCCATCGCCGTCCAGCCCCAGGTCCTCCTGATGGACGAGCCCTGCTCCGCCCTCGACCCCATCTCCACGCTGGCGATCGAGGACCTCATCGCCAAGCTGAAGAGCCAGTACACCATCGTGATCGTCACCCACAACATGCAGCAGGCCGCCCGCGTCAGCGACCGCACCGCCTTCTTCAACATCGCGGGAACCGGCCAGCCCGGCAAGCTCATCGAGATCGACGACACCAGCAACATCTTCACCAACCCCGAACAGAAGGCCACCGAGGACTACATCACCGGCCGCTTCGGGTGATCGTGGAGGGGCGACCCTCCACGCACGGGGTGGGCGGCCCCTCCACTCGGCTGCGGCTCGCTTCGGGTCCCCCCACCCCGGTGGGGGGCCGGCTCCCCCAGCGGAGCTCCGCCCCATACCCCGGCGAATGGCCCGTATTTGGCCACCCCCGGAGCCTGGCATGGACGCGCCGTTGGCCCGGGTTGCTCGTTGCGCTTCGTCCGAGCCGAATGCGGCCACGAATGGGCTTGGCGCACTAGGCTGCTTGCGCATGTCAGCGCCTCCGATCCTGCGAGATGTGTTCCGCGCCCTCCAGAACACCTGGGGCGAGGAGGACCACGGTTACCTCTTCGAGAACGGGCCTGGGCCTCTCAGTCGTATTGACGTGCTTGTATACCGTCGAACCGGAACCTCCGACATGACGTCCTTCGCCACCATCGGTATGGCTGTGGAACCGATGCCTGCAACGCCGGGGCCCGGCGGAGGAGGCCGCGTCGAATTGCAGTTCGCCCGCCGTGACCTGCTGGATCAAGGCGATGAGTACGCCATCGCCGAGCAACTCGCCAACATCGCGGCCTATCCGTGGATCACCGGAAGCCAGGTGAACTGGGGACACACGATCTCGCTCAGCGGCGACTTCCCGACGTTTCCCGGATGCCGGAGCGTCTTCCTCTCAGGCCCGCTCACTCCTGAAGGCTGGGACTACATTCGGACCGGCGACGACGTCGTCCGCATCATCAACGTAGTGCCGATCACCGATGCCGAGCGCGCGCGGTCTCGTGGGCTGCCGTCCATCGAATTCGCCCAGGAGCTCATCGCACAGACCGATGTCTACAGGGAGCGGGAGACCGGTAAAGCTCCTTAGGGCTCCTTCGCGCGGGACGGAGTTCCTGGACTGATCGTGAGGCGGCCGCGTCTCGGGGGTGTGGGGGCGGAAAGCCCCCCTGCCTTGGGGTCTCGGGCGGGAGCCCCCAGGGAGCGCAGCCCGAGCGAAGCGAGACCGATTCAGCCGGAGGCCCGAGCGTGGCGAGGGCTTACTAGGGGCCCGGCAGCGTCCAGGGGCCGACTGGAAGGGGCGTCTAGGACGAGACGGCGGTGGCCTCTTCTGGCTCGCCCGGGCGGTGGTCCGGGACGAAGCGGTAGCCGACGTTGCGGACGGTGCCGATAAGGGATTCGTATTCGGCGCCGAGTTTGGCGCGGAGGCGCCGGACATGGACGTCGACCGTCCGGGTGCCGCCGAAGTAGTCGTAGCCCCAGACCTCCTGGAGCAGCTGGGCGCGGGTGAAGACGCGGCCGGGGTGCTGGGCCAGGTACTTGAGGAGTTCGAACTCCTTGAAGGTGAGGTCGAGGACGCGGCCGCGGAGGCGGGCGGTGTAGGTGGCCTCGTCGATGGTGAGCTCGCCGCTGCGGATCTCGCCGGGGACCTCGTCGGCCTCGGCGACGGCGGCGGCGCGGCCGACGGCGAGGCGGAGGCGGGCCTCGACCTCGGCGGGGCCGGCGGTCTGGAGCAGCACGTCGTCCAGGCCCCATTCGGGGCTGAGGGCGGCGAGGCCGCCTTCGGTCACGATGCCGAGCAGCGGGCAGTCCAGGCCGGTGGTGCGCAGCAGCCTGCACAGGCTCTTGGCCTGGACCAGGTCGCGGCGGGCGTCGACGAGGACGATGTCGGCCGGTGGCGCGTCGATCAGCGCGGACGCCTCGGCGGGCGCCACGCGGACCGAATGCAGCAGGAGGCCCAGCGCGGGCAGGACCTCGTCGGAAGGTTCCAAAGCGTTGGTCAGCAGGAGCAAGCTGCTCAAGTGCCGCCTCCTCGCCCAAAAGACGTAAGGACCCAGGCGGTCCATCGTCGAGCCCGGCACGGCGTTACCGTCGCCCCTGCTTACGGCTCGCGACGTGGTGCCATGCTGGGTCGTGGATGAACTCCATGGCCCCATCGCCCGGATCCCTCTTCACCAGAGCATATCCGAGGCCCCGATGGGGGCAATGGGGGCATGGGGGCGGTTCCTTGGGGCCAGGAAGATGAGACTCTGGGGTTATGGCTCAGGGGACGATCAGATACTGGGCGGCCGCGAAGGCCGCGGCGGGGGTGCACGAGGAGCCGTACGACGCGGCGACCTTGGCCGACGCGCTGGCCCGCGCAGCCGGTGTGGACGGGCGTGACGCCGATTTCGGGCGGGTGATCGCCCGTAGCTCGTTCCTGGTCGACGGAGTCCCGGTGGGGAAGCGGCCGCACGAGGCCGTCGAGTTGCCGGAGGGCGGCGTGGTGGAGGTGCTGCCGCCGTTCGCGGGTGGCTGATGTCACAACTTTTCCGGCATTTTTCCTCCCTATCTGGTTCTGTGGAGCGACTCGGCGGCCCCTCCGCTCGGACTAGGGTGTGGCCGTCCCGACGCCCGGAGGAGAGTCATGCGGAAAGTGCTGGTGGTCTTGCTGATCCTCGTGATCGGGGGTGTCGTCGCCGCGGACCGGCTCGGCGTCCGGTTCGCCCAGGACGAGATCGGGCGGCAGGTCGCGGCGCAGTACAACCTCCGGCAGCAGCCCGAGGTGAAGATCCACGGCTTTCCGTTCCTGACCCAGGCGATCGGGGGCGAGTACGAGAAGATCGACGTCTCCATCGGCGACTGGACCCAGGCGGGCGTTACCGTCCGGGACGTCAAGGTCGAGATGCGTGGGGTCGGCGCACCGCTGAGCGACGTCATGGCGGGCAATTCCAACAACGTCACCGTCCGCACCGCGACCGCCTCCGCGGTGGTGCCGTACGAGGTGCTCCAGCAGCGCGCCCCCAAGGAGGTCCGCAAGATCGGGCCCAAGGGCGACGACCTGCAGGTGGAGATGGCCGGGGCGATCATGGGCTTCCCGGTGTCGGGCACCGCGGTCGTGTCGGTGAAGCCGACCCGCGGCGGCATCGTGATCACCCCGGTGTCGGCGGGCACGGGCGCCGGGCAGATCCCGCTCTCGCTGCTGCGTGACCAGCTGGGCTGGACGGTTCCGGTCACCAACCTGCCGGTGGGATCGCGGATCAGCCAGATCCAGCCGACCCCCGAGGGCCTGCGCGTGAGCGCGACCGCCGAGAACCTGAAGATGAGCAACCTGCGCGGCGTCTGAGCGACCTGCGACCTTTGAGTAACCTGCGGCTCTGAGCAACCGGCGCGACTCTGCGATCTGCGCGGGGTCTGCGATCTGCGCGGGGTCTGCGATCTGCGCGGGGTCTGCGATCTGCGCGGGGTCTGCGGCCTGCGCGGGGTCTGATCAACCTGCGTAGGGTCTGCGACTGCGCGGGGTCTGATCAACCTGCGCGGCGTCCGAGCCTCCGCCCTCTCGCCGCACCTTCCGTGAACCGGAACGGGGGTGCGTTCCGATGAGGGGGTGTGAGCGAGGTGAACGGGCCGGGCGGCCGAGACGACGGCGAGCTGGTGAGAGCCGCCGCCGACGGTGACCGGCACGCCTTCGAGGAGCTGTACCGCCGGTACGCGCCCTTCCTGACGGCGCGGCTGCGCGGGCGGTGCGCCGATCACGCGGTCGTCGACGACGTCGTCCAGGAGACCTTCCTGGCGGTGTGGCGCGGCACCGCCCGCTACCGGCACGACGGCGACGTCGCCGGCTGGCTGTGGCGGATCGGCTCGCGGCGCCTGATCGACGTGCTGCGGGGGGACGGCGCGCGCGGGCGCGTGCGCCAGGCGCTGGCGCGGATGCGGCATCGGGACGAGCGGTCGGCCGAGGAGCACGTGCTGGCGCGCGTCGAGCACGGCGATCTGGCCGGTTCGCTGGAACGGCTGTCGCCGGAGCTGCGCGCCGTCCTGCAGGCCACCGTGATCGACGGGCTGACCACCCGGGAGGCCGCCGCCCTGCTCGGTGTGCCGCCCGGCACCGTCAAGACGCGGGCGATGCGCGCCCGCCGGCAACTGCGGCAGGAGCTGACATGACCGCACCGACACCGTGGCATGTGCCCGAGGAGGATCTGCGGGCGTACGCGACCGGGACGCTGGAGCCGCCCCGGCTGTGGTCGGCGGACCGGCATCTGATGGCGTGCGGCGACTGCCGCGCGCGACTGGGGGCGGCGTTCGACCCGGCGTCGCTGGAGGCGGGCTGGGGCCGGCTCCAGGACGAGATGGACGTGCCGCGCCCCGGCCCCGTGGAGTCGCTGCTGCTGAAGGTCGGAGTGCCGGACCACACGGCGCGGCTGCTGGCGGCGACGCCGGTGCTGCGCCGGTCCTGGCTGCTGGCGATGATCACCGTGCTGGTGCTGTCGGCGCTGGTGGGGCGGACGGCGACACCGGTGCTGCTGCTGGCGACGGCGCCGCTGCTGCCGCTGGCGGGGGTGGCGCTGTCGTTCGGGCCGGGCCTGGACCCGACGTACGAGATGGCGGTGGTGGCGCCGCTGCACACCTTCCGGCTACTGATGGTGCGGACGGTGGCGGTGCTGGCGACCACGATCCCGGTGGCGCTGGCGGCGAGCCTGGCGGTCCCGTCGTTCGCGGTGGTCACGGCGGGCTGGCTGCTGCCGGCGCTGGCGCTGACGACGTTCGGGCTGGCGCTGATGCCGTGGCTGGGGCCGATCGGGGCGCCCGCGGTGGTCGGGGGCGGCTGGTCCGCGGCGCTGCTGGCGAACGGGCTGCTGGTGGAGGGGGCGCTGTTCCCGTTCACCCCCGCCGGACGGGTGGCCGCGGCGGTGGCGGCGGTGGCGGCGGCGGTGCTGCTGCTGGCGGTGCGCAACCGGTTCGACCACGGCCGCCGCCTCGCTCTGAATCCGTCCTTCCGATTCGCGGCCAGGAGGCTGTCGTGACCAGTTCAGATCCGTCCGGTACCGGATCCGTCGTGGAGGCGGCGGGGCTGACCCTCTCCTATCGCGGCACGCGGGCGGTCGACGATGTGTCGCTCTCCCTTGGCCGCGGCGTGATCGGGCTGCTCGGGCCGAACGGCGCCGGAAAGACCACGCTGCTGCGGATCCTCGCCACGGCCACGCCGCCCGACAAGGGGTCGCTGAGGGTGCTGGGGCATGACCCGGGCAGCGTGCGGGGGCGTACCGAGGCCCGGCGGGTACTGGGCTACCTGCCGCAGAACCCCGGCTTCCACCCCGCGTTCACGGCGTTCGAGTTCGTCGACTACGTGGCGATCCTCAAGGAGATGACCGACCGGCAGGCCCGGCACGCCGAGGTGCGGCGCGTCCTGGACGGCGTCGGCCTGGCCGAGATGCGCGGCAAGCGGATCCGGGCACTGTCGGGCGGTATGCGGCAGCGGGTGGCGCTGGCGGCGGCGCTGGTGGGCGACCCGGGGTTCCTGGTGCTGGACGAGCCGACCGTGGGGCTCGACCCCGAGCAGCGGATGCGGTTCCGGGAGCTGATCGCCGAGGCCGGTGCGGGCCGGACCGTGCTGCTGTCCACCCACCAGACCGAGGACGTCGCGATGCTGTGCGGCCGGGTGATCGTCATGGACCGGGGCCGGGTGCGCTTCGACGGCGCGCCGCCGGAGCTGGTGGCACTGGCCGAAGGGCGGGTGTGGTCGAGCACCGAGCGCGCGCCGGAAGCCCTGGCCGGATGGCGCACCGGAACGGGCGAGTTCCGCAACGTCGGCGACCCTCCCGTGGACGCGAACCTGGTCGCACCGACGCTCGAGGACGGCTACCTCCTGGCCCTGGACGGAAGGCCGGTCGCGTCATGACCGAGCGCCCCAAGGACATGAGCACCGCCTCCACCGCGACCCGCGACACCCCCACGCCCCGAATGAAGCAACGCCTCAGCACTCTCGCCGGCACAAACACACACGCTCCCCCTCGCAACGAGCCGTCCCTCTACAGCGACGGGCGAACGTCAAGCCGGCCGAAGCACATGAGCGCCGCCTCGGCCGAGAGACGCGGCGCCCCGAAGCAACGCCTCACCACCTCTCCCAAGGCGATCAAGGGCTCGTCCTCTCGCGACGGGGCCTCCACCTGCAAGGAGGACGCATGACAGTCCTGGAGAGGCCGACGGAAGCGGTGCCGGAGGCGCCCGGGGCGGTCTCGCCCGTGCGGGCGACGCTGGCGCTGGCGCGGGTCGAGTCGCGGCTGATGCTGCACCCGCTGGTGATCCTCACCCTGCTCGGGCACGTGGCTCTGGCGCTGTGGCCCGGCGGCGGGGAGGCGGACGCCTACCCGGTGCTGCACGAGGTGGACCGGGAGTCGCAGCTCGGACCGCTACTGATCGGCCTGATGGGCCTGCTGACGGTCAACGGGGCGGTGCTGCGCTCCCGCCGCCACGGCACCGAGGCGCACTTCGGTGTGCTGGTTCTCGCCCCCAAGTGGCGCACGGTCGCGCACGCGCTGTCGGTCGTACCCCTTGCCCTGGTCACCGCGGTGGTCGTGGCCGGGCTGTTCGCATGGGAGGCGGCACGGCCGGGCGCGGTGGGGCACGGGTCGTTCAATGAGCTGGCGACGGGGCCGCTGATGGTGCTGTTCCTCGGCGTGGTCGGGGTGCTGCTCGGCCGGGTGGCCCGGTCGGCGTTCGCGGGGCCGCTGGCGGTGATCGCGGTTCTGGCGGTCACGTTCGTGTTCGCGGTGGACGAGGGCGGGCTGCGTTGGCTGGCGCCGCTGGTGGCCGACGAGGGAGAGCGGCCCCTGACCGCCGAGCTGCTGGGCAGACCGGCCGGCTGGCACACGCTCTACCTCACCGCCGCCGCGGTCCTGATGGTCATGGTGGCGGTGTGGGCGAGCGGCGGCCGCACGGCGCTGATCCGCGCGATCACGGCCGGTGCGCTGGCCGTCACCGTCGCGGCCGCCGTCATGCAGGGGCGCGGGCCGTCCGCCGAACTGGTCGCCGCCAGGGAACGCGCAACCCGGGAACCCGCCGCCGTACAGGACTGCGTGCGGCACGGCCTCACGACCTACTGCGCGTTCGAGGAGTTCAAGCCCTGGACCGGCGAGTGGCGCAAGGTCACGGACGGCGTCCGGGCGCTGGCCGGGCCGGCGGCGACGCGGGAGCTGACCGTAAGGCAGCGTGTGTACGCCGTCGAGGGCCCCTCGGGGATGGGCGAGCTGCCGCCCGCGCCCGACGGCGGCCGCGAGGTGACCATCGGCACCGCCTGGGACGGCGAACGGCGGCTGGAACTGGCCGCGAGCGTGGCCCGGGGCCTGGTCGTGGGCTCGGAGCGGTCCGGCCGGGTGCACTGCGACGCGCGCGGCGTCCTGATGTTCTGGCTCGCGATCAGGGGCATCCCGGACGGCGAGGCGCAATACGCGGCGACCCGCAAGAACATGGGCGGAGGCGGCGGCACGATCCTCGCCCCGGTGAACCCGATCACGGTGCGGGACCGCGAGTACGCCGTCGTCCGTGCACTCCTCGACAGGCCGACCACCGAGGTCGCCCAACGCGTCAGGGCGTCATGGAACGAACTGGTCCAGCCGGGAACCTCCACGGACCGTGCCGCCTCACTGCTCGGGGTGACCGCCCCGGCCGAGACCCCCGACGACCGCATGTGGGCCTGCTCATGACCCCGAACCCCACACCCAACAGCACACCCAACAGCACTCGCAGCACGACGCCCAGCACGACGCCGAGCATGGCGCCCAGCAGGGCGCCTGGGAGCACGCGGAACGCTGCGCCGGACTCCGAGCCTAGGAGCACGCCGAGCACGGCGCCGAGCAGGGCGCCGAGCAGGGCGCCTGGGAGCACGCGGAACGCTGCGCCGGACTCCGAGCCTAGGAGCACGCCGAGCACGGCGCCGAGCAGGGCGCCTGGGAGCACGCGGAACGCTGCGCCGGACTCCGAGCCTAGGAGCACGCCGAGCACGGCGCCCAGCACGGAGCCCAGGAGCACACGGAACAGCACGCCGAGCACCACGCAGAGCAGGACGTCGAACGCGCCGCCGGATGAGGCGCCGGCCGCGGCAAGGGGCAGGAGGCGAGGCGTGGCGGTCGCTTGGGTGCTGCTGCGGCCGATGGCACGGTCGATCCCGTGGACGGCACCGGCGGCCGGGGCCGGGCTCGGGCTGATGCTGGTGGCGGTGCCGCTCGTCCTGTCGCTCGACCTTGAGGCGGGCACCGTCCTGTACCTGCTGCGGATGGCGGCGCTGGCCGTTGCGCTGGGCATGGCGTTCGTCCTGGACGACCCCGCTCGGCACACCACCGACGTCGTCCCCGTACAGCGGCCCGTCCGGCAGAGCCTGCGCCTTGCGCTGCTACTGCCGCCCACCGCGGTGTGGTGGGCGGCGGTGTGCGCCCTCGCCGCCGCCGGAACGCAAGGCGGCGGCCTGCCCATCGGCGCCGCGACCCTGGAGGCCGCAGCGCTGATCGCGGTGGCCGTCGGGGTTGCGGCGGGGGCCGTGCGGTTCACGCTTGCGACCTCACCGGGCCTGACTGCGGCTGGCGCGGTGCTGGCTGTCGCCATTGCCTCCGCCGCGCTCCCGGGTGGCCTCGCGCTCACCGTGCCAATGGGGCACGACCGCTGGGAGGAGACCCACCGGGTCTGGGCGGCGATCCTGACCCTCGGCCTGGCGATCTGGGCACTCCTTGCCCAAGAACCCACTGCCCGCCGCGCCCGGCGGACCGGCTGAGGCCACCCCGGAGTTCCTGGCCCAGAGCCCGGGCGCGCCGTCGAGGCGCCCGTCATGATCGGCGGGCTGGTTGGAGCGGTCCGGCGGTCGGTGGGTCAGACCCCGGCGGGAGGTGCTCCCCTACATCATCTCTGTCAGGGGCCGCTCGTTGTGTTTGGTCGGTTGGTTGGGGTGGTTGGGGGTTGGTGGGCCGGGGGCGGTGGCTCGTTGTGTTTGGTGGGCTGGTCGGGGCGGTTTGGGGTTGTGGGTCAGGGGTCGCCACCGTTGTGACCGGCGGGTCGGGCGAGCGACCTGGGTGCTGCTTGCGCGGTGCCCCGTTGCGGTCGCTGGGTTGGGTGAGGCTGGTGTGGGCTGGGAGTTTTGGTGGTTGGCGTTGAGGGGGGCGGGGATGGGCGGGGGTGATTGGGCAAGATCTGGGAAAACGGCGGGGGTGTGAACCGGACGGGGAGTCCATACGTGTGAGAGATGTGGGTCCGACCGCGGACGAAGGGTTGCTGCGCGCTCTCTATGACGAGCACGGTGGTCCTCTCCTCGGCTACGTCCTGCGCCTGACCGGCGGCGATCGTCCTCAGGCCGAGGATGTCGTCCAGGAGACGCTGCTGCGTGCCTGGCGGCATCCCGAGGCGCTCGCAGGGCGGCCCGTGCGGCCCTGGTTGTTCACCGTGGCGCGGAACCTGGTGGTGGACGCGCACCGGGCGCGACGGGCCAGGCCGCCCGAGACCGGCATCGACGAGCACCTGGTGATGACCGAGGCCGGCTCGGACGACATCGACCGGGCCCTGGAGTCCTGGACGGTCGCCGAGGCGCTGGCCGATCTCAGCCCGCAGCACCGGGCCGTGCTGGTCGAGACCTACTACCAGGGGCGTTCGGTGGCCGAGGCCGCCAAGACGCTCGGCATCCCGCCCGGCACCGTGAAGTCCCGCACGTACTACGCCCTCAGGGCGCTCAAGCTCGCATTGGAGGAGCGGGGGTTGGCGCCGTGAACGGCTGTGCGGAGGTGCGCACCTTGCTGGGCGTGTACGTCGTCGGCGCGATCGAGCCCGCGGAACGCGCCAGGCTGGAGTCCCACCTGGAGTCCTGCCCCGCGTGCCGGGACGAGCTGGCCGGGCTGGCGGGCCTGCCCGCGCTGCTCGGCCGGGTGAACCAGGCGCAGATCACGCAGGTGGCGGGGCCGCCGCCGGAACTGCTCGACTCGCTGCTCGCGCGGGCGGCCCGGCGACGCCGCAGGTTCCTCGGGCGCCCGCCGGGCGCGGGGCGCCTGTGGTGGACGCCCGCCGCGCTGGCCGCGTGCGCGCTCGTCCTGGCCGGGGGGCTGGCGGGAGGACTCGTGTCCGCGATCACGCGGGACGACCGTCCCGTCGCCACGCCGTCGGCCTCGCCGAGCCCCGGGGGCGAGCGGCTCAACGCCGCCAACGCGTCCAACCGGGTGAAGGCCGAGCTGGTCCTCTACCAGAGGAGATGGGGCACGAAGGTCGAGCTGCGCCTGGCGGGCGCGCCGTTCGGCGGGCACTGCCGCTGGTTCGCGGTCGCCCGGAACGGGCAGCGGGACGCCCTCGGCAGCTGGTACGTGGCATACCGGAAGGGCTACGGCGTCTACGAGAGCTCCACCATGTTCCAGCGTGACGAGATCTACTCGTTCGAGGTCGTCACCCTGGACGGCAAACCCATCCTCACCATCCCCGCCTGATCTTCGCGCCGGAGAGCCGGAGGCCCGAGGGAAGAGACGGCGGGCGGGCGTGGTTGCATTCTGGCGTGGAAGGCGCACTCGTCGCAGTCGCGGTCCTCGCGGCCGCCACCGTGTTCGGTCTCGTACGGCGGCATCGCGACGGCAGGCTGCGCGTCCAGGGCAAGGCGGCGAAGGGGAGTGCCCGGGTGAGCGGCGGCGAAGCGGGTGGTGACCGTCCAGTGGCTGCGGACGGCGACAGCCTCGGCGCGGACGATCTGGGCGCCGAGCTCGGCGAACGCGCCACGCTCGTGCAGTTCTCCACCGCGTTCTGCGCCCCCTGCCGCGCCACCCGCCGGATCCTCGGCGAGGTCGCCGGGATGGTCGACGGCGTCGCCCACGTGGAGATCGACGCCGAGGCGCGGCTCGACCTCGTCCGCAGGCTGAACGTGATCCGTACTCCGACCGTGCTGGTGCTGGACGGCGGCGGCCGGATCGTCCGCAGGGCGGCAGGTCAGCCGCGCAAGGCCGACGTCATCGCGGCCCTGGGCACGATCGCCTGACCCCGGTCATTCCATGAGCTTCGTCGCGCTGACCTGCATGAAAGGTAATGTAACTGTCTCGAAAGGCGAGACAGATGTGACAGGGCCACGGAAGTCGGCTTACCATCGGTCCGTGCGTTACCGGACAGAGCAGCTGCTCACGAAGCGACGCGCGGTCGATTTCTGCCGCGTGTCCGCCTCGCTCTGTCGCCTGGCCTGAAGGCGCCGAGCCGCTTGGCCCGCTCCAAACCGGGCCCGCCGTTCCGAGCATTCCGACGATCCAGCTCGTACGCACAGAATCTCTCCGCCAGGAGCACCCCGATGCAGGTTGATCCGCGTGGGCAGCGCTCGGCCGCGGCCGTCACGACGGTGGTACTGATCGTGGTCCTGGTGACGGGAAGCTGGGTTCTGCTCGCCGCCCAGGCCGTGGTGTTCGCGATCGCGACCATCCTCGGCCTCCGGTACGCACCGTACGGTCTGGTCTACCAAGCGCTGATCCGCCCCCGTCTCGGGCCGCCCCGGGAACTGGAGGACGCGGCCCCGCCCCGGTTCGCCCAGGGCGTCGGCCTCGGATTCGCCCTGGTCGGCACGGTCGGGTACGCCCTGGAGCTCACCTGGCTCGGTATCGGTGCCACCGCCTTCGCGCTGGGGGCGGCGTTCCTGAACGCGGTGTTCGGGTTCTGCCTCGGCTGCGAGATGTACCTGCTGATCCGCCGCATCACCATGAAGATCCGCTCCGACAGGGAGGTTCCCGCATGAGCCGCTCCGACGTCCTGGTGGACGCCGAATGGGTCGAGTCGAACCTGGACTCGCCCGGCCTCGTTCTCGTCGAGGTCGATGAGGACGTCTCGGCGTACGACAAGGGCCACATCCGTGGCGCCGTGAAGATCGACTGGAAGACCGAGCTGCAGGACCCGGTCCGCCGCGACTTCGTCGACAAGACCGGCTTCGAGCAGCTGCTGTCGGCCAAGGGCATCGCCAACGACGACCTGGTGATCCTCTACGGCGGCAACAACAACTGGTTCGCCGCCTACGCGTACTGGTACTTCAAGCTGTACGGCCACGACAAGGTCAAGCTGCTGGACGGCGGCCGCAAGAAGTGGGAGCTGGACTCCCGCGAGCTGGTCGAGGACGTGCCGCAGCGTCCCGCCACCGAGTACAAGGCCAAGGACCAGGACCTGACCATCCGCGCCTTCCGCGACGAGGTCGTCGACGCGATCGGCACCAACAACCTCATCGACGTGCGCTCGCCCGACGAGTTCAGCGGCAAGCTGCTCGCCCCGGCGCACCTGCCGCAGGAGCAGGCGCAGCGGGCCGGCCACGTGCCGACCGCGCGCAGCATCCCGTGGTCGAAGGCGGCCAACGACGACGGCACCTTCAAGTCCGACGACGAGCTCCGCGAGCTGTACACCGAGGCCGGCGTCGACCTGAACAAGCCGACCATCGCGTACTGCCGCATCGGTGAGCGCTCCTCGCACACCTGGTTCGCGCTCCGCGAGCTGCTGGGCCTGGAGGACGTGAAGAACTACGACGGCTCCTGGACCGAGTACGGCTCGCTGGTCGGCGTGCCGATCGAGCTGGGCGAGCCCAAGTAGCGGTCGCGTAGTCCGGCTCGGTCCGTCCGAGCACCTGACCCGGGTAATGGGGCCCGGCGATCCCGAGTAACAGATCCCGGTGAATTCCGGCCGATCCAGTGAACGATCTTCCGCCCGGCCGGCGGACAGCATTCCCGTGTAAACGGAGATGGAGGAGTTATGACCCAGGGCTGCGCAGCGCCCGCGCAGACGGCGCACCTTCCGGCGACCGTCGACCTGGCCAACGAGGCCGTCATCCAGGGCACCGTCACCCGCGACGGCGCCCCCGTGTCCAGCGCCTATGCCCGCCTGCTCGACTCGACCGGTGAGTTCACCGCCGAGGTCGTCACCGGTGACGAGGGGGTGTTCCGGTTCTTCGCCGCCGACGGCGACTGGACCGTGCGCGTCCTGGCCGCCGGCGGCGTGAGCGTCGACAGCACCGTCAGTGCCAAGACCGGAGAGGTCGCCGCCCTCGAGGTCGCGATCTGACCTGAGCCACGGCTCACCGGCCCCGTCGCCCGCCCCGCGCGGACGGCGGGGCCTCGCGCTTTCCGGGCCGCTCTTCCCCGGACGCGTTTCTTCGGGGTGTGCTTTCTCGGCCGCGCTTCCTTCGGGCGTGGTTTCCGGGTCGCTCCTCCTTGGACGCGTTTCCCCGGGGTGTGCTTTCTCGGCCGCGCTTCCTTCGGGCGTGCTTTCGGGTCGCTCTTCCCCGGGGTGTGCTTTCCCGGGCGCTCTTTCCCTCGGCGTGGTTCCGGGTGCTTCTCCTCGGGTGCGGGTTTCCGGGCGTGCTTCCCCTGGCGTGCTTTTCGGGCTCGCGAGTTGTGCGGGAGGCGTCGTCCAGCGTGCGAGGGCGTCGAGCACGCTCGGGCGTTCCGTCCAGCCGTCTTCGGGGACTGGCCTTGAGTGCTGGACGTGTGGGTTTGGGGGAAGTGGTGGTGGGATGGTGGTTAATCGGTAGCATCTGCCGGATGCCCGGTCTGTCGTCCAGGTCTCCGCTCGTCCTGCCGTGGGCCGCGCTCGCCCTCGCCGGGCGGTTCCTGCTGCCGCTGGCCCTCTGGTACACCGTCGGTGAGCTGCTCCGCCTCGGCGCTCTGGAGGGCGGTCACCGGCTCGGCCTGATGAAGGGCGTGGCCGGGAGCGTCGCGCCGCTGCTCACCGTCAGCCTGCTGGTGATGATCACGCTCGGCATCACGGTGGCGATGGTGCACTGCGTCCGGGAAGGGCTCACGGTCGTGCACGCGCGGGAGCCGGACGGCGACCTCACCCCCTGGGCGGTCGCCAACGACGAGCCGGTGACCGGCGCGATGAGCAGGGCCGTGCTCCCGTTCGTGGTCTTCTACCTGGCCTGGGGGATGCAGGGCGAGGACGCGCGGGAGTTCGCGTCCATGGCGCAGAGCCACGGCTTCGCCGAGGGCGGGTTCGAAGGGCACGTCCAGGCCCTGGGCATGCTGGTGGCGCTGGAGAAGAAGCTGGCGCTCGCGATCGCGCTCACCGTCGCGTTCCTGGCCTGCAAGCTCGTCGCCGAGTGGGTGCTGCAGAACCGGCTGCCGCGCACGGGCGGCGCGCTGCTGGCCTTCTTCGAGATCAACTTCGCCCTGTTCGGGCTGTTCACCCTCGACCGGCTGCGCCGCGCCGCCGGTGACTGGGTCGCCGACCGCGAGGCCTGGGACGCGCTGACGGAGGCGGCCGGGCCCCTGCTGGCGCTGTGGCAGCCGTTCCAGCACGCGGTCCTCGGCGGCCTGGTGTGGCTGGTCATCGCCGGTGTCATCCTCGGTCTGGACGCGGGCGACGAGCAGGTCGTGCTGGGTCAGGGCAGGGCCGCCCGGCGGCTGGCGCGGGCCGGTGGCATCGACCGGCGCAACAGTCCCCGCGAGATCTTCACCCGCGGTATCCGGGACCTGGTACTGCCCGCCTGGTACGGGATGCGGCTGGTCCGCCGGTCCGGGCTGGTGCCGTTCGCCGCGTTCTGCGCTCTGTTCATGGGCCTGAACGTGGCCGAGGACCTCACCCGCCGCCAGGTGTTCGAGCTGGTCGGCGCCCACGCGCTGGAGTGGTGGCTGCCGCGGCAGGCGATGGTCGGCTTCGGGACGGGCCTGGTGTTCGAGATCCTCCGGATCTGCCTGCTGGCCACCGCGTTCAACCTGGTGATGGCCAGGGTCACCGCTCGAAACGCAGCAAAGGCAGTGGCCCCTTCGGCTGCGAGTACGGCGGGGGCCGCAGCTCCAGGACCACCGCCCCCGTCTTGGAACGCGGCACCGTCCCGGTGACGAGGAGTCTCATGGCCATGCCGGGACGCGGGGTCGTGCTCGTCGTGCCCCTGGCCGTCCACAGGTGCCCTTCGGCGTCGGCCAGCCGGTAGTCGAGCGAAAGCAGCATTCTCGCCGCGGCCGGGGTCTCCGGCCGGACGGCCACGGACAGGCGCAGTTCGGCCACGTCCGGCTGGGCGGCGGCGCCCCCCGTGGACAGGGGCGTGCCGACGGACTGCCCGTACAGCCGCCACCGTGCACCGCTCCACTCGCCGATCGCGTTGCGCGGCACCACGGTCGCCTTCTCGGGACGTTCCATGGTGACCTTGCGGGCGTCGTCGGCGGTGATGGTCCAACGCAGCAGGAGCAGTGCGGGCAGCAATGTCAGGAGCGCGATCGCTTCGAGGACGCGCCGGTCGCGGGGCCGCAGCCGGGGTTCGCGCCGCGGCTGCTCCTCTCCCTCCGCGTCGGTGCCAGGCTCGTCCTGGCGGCGGCGGTGGTCGGGCCGCGTCTCGTCGAACGGGTCCCGTTCCGGGGCTTGGACGTTGGCCGCGTACGGGTGCGCCGCCGGGGGAGAGGGACGGGGCATCGGGTGTTCAGGAGGCCAGAAGGCGGGCTCGTCCTGCGGGGGCGCGTACGGGGGGCCGGGACGCTCAGGCCGTGCGTGCCGGCCGCTCATGGTCGTCCCTTCCGCAGGTCGTACCGTTCGGCCGCGCTCCGGGACAGCTGCGTGGCACCGGACGCGGTGATGCCCAGATCGATCTCTGCGGCGGCCGATAGCTGCGGGGTCAGCCCGCCCGTGCCGACCACCAGCCGCGCCCCCTCCAGCGTGCGCGTCGGCACCTCGAAGATGTAGGCGGCCTCGGTCCAGAGCATCGGCTGGAACTCCGTCACGGGAGTGGACGCCGCGGACCGCGCCGCCGGAAGGTAGGTGACGCCGCCGGAGGTCTCGAGCTGGACCGTGCCGAGCTTGAGCGGCTCCTTGGCGCTCATTGCCCTGGTCCGCACGATGAGGAAGATGCCTTCGGTCCGTTCCGGCGGCCGGTTGCCGAACGACAGCGTGGGCGCGAGCGAGCGGGCGGCCTCGACGCGGTCGACGCGGATCCGGAACTCGTCGTTGGCGACGACCGTGCCGATCCGTCCCTCGGTCCGGATGGGGTCCAGCTCCCGGGCCTGGACGTCGGGGCGCAGCGCGTACAGCCACATCGCGGCGGCGAGCAAGGCCGTGCCGGTGATCCCGGCGCCGCCCTGGAGAAGTATCCGCTGGACGTTCACGGCCTGGTCCCCGTCCCCGGACTGGTCCCGGGCGCGGTTCCCGTTCCGGTCCCGGGCCCGGTTCCCGTCCCGGTTCCGCTTCCGGGGCCGGTGCCTGTCCCGGGCCCGGTGCCGCTGCCGGGGGCGGCGGTCGCCCCAGACCTAGGGCCGGTTCCGGGCGCCGTGCCGCCGGGGTTGGTGCCGGGGGTCGTCCCGCCGGGTCCGCGGCCGGGTCCGGTGGCGGGCGGCGTCGCCGTCACAGGGAGCGTGAGGCGGGCGGCGAGTTCGTCGTCCTTCGTCTCCACCCGCCAGGTGAAGGAGGCGTTGCTGAACCCCTGCTCGTAGACCCACTTGCGCAGCCCGATGGTGAACTGCCGGGGCGAGTCGGCCGGCCCGGCCCGCCACATCACCGACGCCTCCACGGGGAGTCCCGGCTGGACGGCACTGGTCCTCGAACCTGCCGACAGCCCTTCGACCTCGTCGGGCTTGAGCCACTTGCCGTCCTTGGTACGCGCGGCGATGCCAGCGGCCAGACCGGATCCGCCCAGCGACGCGGTTTCCTTCCCGGCGTTGACCACCCGCATCCGCGCGATGACGAACCGCTGGCGGTTCGTTCCGAATCCGGTCGCGGCCGTGCCGATCCGCACGTCCCGCACGGTCACCTTGAAGCGACCCTGGTCGATCGTCTTCCCCGCGGACGCGACCGGCTGCGCGGGCTTCTCGTCCAGGCCGCCGGTCAGGCCCAGGACGGCGAGCAGCGCCAAGCCCGTCGCGGCGACCGCGGCGGGGATCACGAAGCGCCGCCGTCGCCCCGGTCCACCGGTGCCCGTGTCCGGTGGAGGGAGGAACGGCGGATCGGGGAGGGGTGGGTTCGGAGCCGTGGACGGCCGGGCGTGCATCCGCCCGATGGTAACGCTCGAGCGCCGTCCAACATCACAATGTGGAACAAAGCCACCAATCGGACCATCGGGAGGCGGGAGGATCTCCGGCGGGCACACGGCTCGTTAAGCTCGCCCGGGAGCGCCGCGGCGGACGCGTGCCCGCGGCACCGGACGGACCATGGGAGGGAAGACCGGTTTGACGGAGTTCTCGGATGCGGATCTGGACCGGGTGCTGGCCGAGGCCCGCGCGACGCTGGAGTCGATCCGCGCCCGCAGGCCGGACGCCGCGGACGGTACGAGCGGCGCGGACGCCCCGGACGGCGCGGGCGGCGCGCGGGCCGGGGGCGCCGGTACGGCCGCGGAGGGCCGGATCAGGGTGACCGCGGCACCGGGCGGGCGGCTCACGTCGGTGGAACTGGATCCCGAGGCGATGCGTCTGTCCTCCGACGAGTTCGGCCGCCAGCTGGTGCTGGCGGCGAACGCGGCGCTGGACGACGCGCGCGCCCGGAGCGCCGCGCGGCCGGCGGCGCCGGAGGACGACGAGACCGAGGACGGGACGGACGACGGTGCGGAGCAGGATCCCGGGCTCCGGCAGATGGCGCTCCTCACCCGGGCGATCAACGAGGCGCTCGCGAGGATCGGCTGATCCGGCCGTCCATGATCGCGTTCAGCGACGGTACGGGTACAGGAACGTATGGTGCCGGTAATGTGCTGTTACTCAGTTCTTGAAGCGGCTCTGAAGTCGGCCCGTTGGGAGGGGTGGCATTGAGGCGAGCACGGTGGGCGGCGCTCACGTCCGCTCTGGGCGTCGGGCTTGTGTGCGCTCCTCCGCTTCTCCCGGTGCAGGCGGCGGCCGCGGCGTCCAAACCCGCCGTGGCCGCGTTGGCGTCCAAGCCCGCTGCGGCCGCGCCGGCGTCCAAGCCCGCCGTGGCCGCGCCGGCGTCCAAGCCCGCCGTGGCCGCGGCCCCTTGCGCGCAGCCCCGTGAGGCCGGCCAGCCCAGGAACCAGCTCCCCGCCCAGCTCTGGCCGCAGGAACAGCTCAACTTCACCGAGGCCTGGGAGCTGACCCGGGGCCGCGGCGTCAAGGTCGCGGTCATCGACAGCGGCGTCGACGCCGGCCACCCGCAGCTGCGCGGCCGGGTCAAGCAGTTCGACGTCACCAAGACGGGCAACGAGGACTGCATCGGCCACGGCACCGAGGTCGCCGGGATCATCGGCGCCGCCGACATGCGCCGGCAGGGCATCCCGTTCCTCGGCGTCGCGCCCGGGGCCGAGCTGATCTCCATCAAGGCGGCGACCGGCGGCCAGCAGAACGACCCCAAGTGGGCGCCCGCGGCCATCCGCCGCGCGGTCGACCTGGGAGCCAAGGTCATCAACATGTCGTCCCAGTCGCCCGACTACGCCGAACTGCGCGCCGCGGTGCAGTACGCGCTCCAGAAGGACGTGGTCATCGTGGCCGCGGCCGGCAACATCAAGGACCAGAACCAGACCCCCCGCAACGCCTACCCGGCCAGCTACCAGGGCGTGATCGCGGTCGGCGCGCTCAACAAGGACGGCTCGCTGGCGACCTTCTCCAACCAGACCACCCCGGTCACGGTGACCGCGCCGGGCCAGTCGGTCGTCAGCACCTGGCCGCAGGGGACGTACCACATGTCCGACGGCACCAGCCAGGCCGCGCCGTTCGTGGCGGGGACCGCGGCGCTGATCCGCTCGTACCATCCCAGGATGAACCGCGAGCAGGTCAAGCGGCAGATCGAGCTGACCGCCGACGGCTCCCGCGGCCAGGGCACCGGCTCGGGCGTCGTCAACCCGCTGCGCGCGGTGACCACGGTGGCGCGCGGGCAGTCCGCCGCCGCGGCCACCGGCCCGCACAAGGTGAAGATCGATCAGCCGCCGCCGGACGACCGGGCCGGGCGGATCATCGCGCTCTCCATCGCGGGCGTCACGCTCACCGCGGCCGCCGCGGTGGCCGTCGGCTCGGTCGTCATCCCGGCCGGCCGGCGCCGCGGCTGGCGCGCGGGGGCCTGAGAGCGACCGCCGAGGGCGGACAAGTTCCCGGAACGACCACCCGCCGCCCCCGGGGCCCGGGCCCGGCGACAAACAGAGGAGGGACCTCGTGCCGGATATCGGATCCAATGACGACTTCGACCCGGAGCTGATGTTCCGCGACGTCCGGTCGCAGTTCGACCAGGTCGCCGACATGCAGCGGCAGATGGCCGAGATGGAGGGCCACGGGGAGTCCCGCGACGGCCGGGTGAAGGCCGTCTTCAACCACGACCGCGGGCTGGCCGACCTCGACCTGGATCCGCGCGCGCTGCGCGGCGGCTCGGACGAGCTGAAGCAGGCCATCCTGGAGGCCTCCTACGAGGCCAAGCGCGATCTGGAACGCAAGATCAAGGAGTTGGTGGACGAGTCGCTGGGCGCGCAGGACCTCAAGCCCGACGACCTCAAGGACATCGTCGAGGACCCCCAGGGCATCACCCAGACGCTGGGCGACATGGGCCGGATCTTCGAGGGCGCCACCAAGGAGGTCGAGAGCATCCTGGAGCAGGTCAGCCGTGCCATGGGCATCGGCGGCGCCGGGTCCGGCGGTCCGGGCGGCGGCCCTTCGGCGGGCGCGCCGGGCGGCCCGGCACGTCCCGGCGCGGGTGCCGGTGCCGGTGCCGGTCCCGGTGCCGGTCCCCGTCCTGGTGCCGGCCCCGCCTCCGGCGGACCGGGCGCTCAGCCCGGTGGTTTCCCGTTCTTCACCCCCGGCGAGGGCGGCTTCCCCTTCGGAGGTCCCGCCCAGACGCCGCGTCCCGCCCAGACGCCCCCGCCCGGTCAAGCGCCGTCCCCCGGCCCGGAGCCTGCCGCGCCCAGGCCGCACGCGGCTCAGAGCGGTGCCCCAGGTGGACAGGGCGGTCCCGGCGGTCCGGGCGGCTACGGGCCTCCGGCGGGCGCCCCACCGCATCCGGGCGCCCCAACGCATCCCACGGCCGCACCGCGTCCCGCAGCCCCAACGCATCCCGCAGCCCCGCCGCGTCCTGCCGATCCGCAGCGTCCCGGCCAGCCGAACGTTCCTCCGCCGCCGCCTCCGGCCTGGGCTCCGGGCGGGCATGTCGAGGGCGGTGGTCAAGGCGGTGGCTGGTCACCGGGAGGCCACGTGCAGGGCGGCGGCGGCCAGGGTGGCTGGTCGCCCGGCGGTCATGTCGAAGGCTCCTCGGGAGGCGGCTGGCCGCCCGGCGGGCACGTGGAGGGCGGCTCCGGCGGCGGATGGTCCCCGGGCGGCCATGTCGAGGGCGGCGGTCCGGTGTCGCCTCCGGGGCCGCAGCCGCGCCAGGACGACGAGGACGACGAGAACGGCCCCCGAGGCCCGTACGACCCCCGAGGTCCCCAAGGAGGCTGGCCGCCCCGCTGAGAGCAGCCAGGGCGGCCTGTGGACGACGCCGAGGCGGTGCTGGAACGTTCCGGCGCCGCCTTCGCGCGTTCCGCGCCCCGGAAACGGCGAACCTCCCGATCTCCAGGGGCGCGGCAGCACCCACGAAGACCGGGAGGCTCGGCAAGATCCGGGAGAGCGCTGGCTCAGATCTCCAGGCTCAGATCTCCGGGCTCAGATCTCCGGGCTCAGATCTCCGGGCTCAGATCTCCGGGTTCGGGTCTTCGGGGTGGGTCTCGTTGACGTAGTCGTCGCCGTACTGGCGCGGCCCGTAGATGCTGCCCAGGCCGATGGGGCCGCCGGCGCCCTCGAAGCCGCCCAGGCCGACCTCGGGGATGCCCTTGATGCCCGCCAGGATCGCGATCGGGAAGCGCGCGTCGCGCGGCAGCGACGTGGTCGGGATCGTCCACTTGAAGAACTGCTGGCCGCCCAGCCGGCCCTTCATCAGCCCGGACATCACCGATTGGTCGAGCTTGCCGAGCGCACCGGCGATCACGTCGTCCATGGAGTTCAGCAGGCCCTTGCCGAGGTCGGCCAGCGCCATCCAGTTGCCGCTGGCCACGTTGCCGCCGACGCCGATGACGCCGGTGAACCCGGCCATCACACCCGCCGCCACCCTCATGATCGTTTCAAAGATGGTGGCCGTGGACTTCAGCACCGCATAGCACTTCCCGGCGATGATGTTGGCCTTGGCCTGCGCCGCCGCGGCCGAGGCACCGGCGGTGAAGAACGAGGCCACGTACATCGCGATGATGTACATGGCCAGCACGAACAGGATCGCGGCGACCACCGCCATCATGACCGTGAAGATCATGAGCATTGCCATCACGCCGTACATGGACATGCTCACCGCGGCCGCGTGCATGCCCGACCACATGCACTGGTTCTCGTAGTCCGACAGCTTCTCGCTGTGCGCGTTCTGGTCCTGGCCGGTCCAGGTGTCGCCGTCGATCGACTCCCGCAACTGGGCGCTGAGCTGCATCACCTCGCCCAGCTGCTCGTTGACCTTCCACCAGTCCATCGCGGCGTGCAGGATCTGGTCGGGGTCGCCCTGCCCCTCATAGATGATCGAGACGGCGGGCCAGGCGTTGGGGATGAGCATGGCCGAGCCCGCGGCCACGAAGTAGGCGGTCTGGGCGGTGAGCTTGAAGGCGCTGACGCCGCACATCGAGGACTCCTAGCGGGGGGACGGGGGATCAGATGTTGAGCGTGCTCGCCTGCTCGGCCTGGTCGTGGTTCTGCGCCACGGCCCGGAAGCGGTTGCCGAAGTCGTAGAGCTGCTCCACCTTGGTCTGCAGGTCGGCGTCGGCCCACTCGGTCGCGAGCGTGTGCGCCATGGCCAGCTCGAACCCGTACATGGTGAACGCCGCCGACGCGGCCTCGCGGGGCGCGCCGTTGAGGGTCTGCCGGGTCTGCTTCAGCAGGTCGCCCACCTGGGTCTCGTACCTCTTGCTGTGATCCCGGATCGAATCGGTCTGGTGCCGGATCTCACCGCCCATGCGGGGTGCTCCTTCGCGTCGGCGAACGGCTCCGGGCGGCGGCTGCGCTTCTTACGGCCGCCCGTAACCGGTGCATCGTAGTGGCCCGTAGGCCGGTGGCAAGCAGAGTCCCGCGTTCCTGGCACGTTCCCGCCGGGACGCGGGAAACGCGGGGCCCCTGTCGTGGACGTTTGACGTGCACGTTGACGTGCGGGTTCGTATATCGAGCGGATCGGGTGGATCGCGAGGATCGAAATGGATCAGGACGGTCGAGGGGCGGTCAGGACTGCGGGGTCTCCTCGTAGAGGACGGTCTGGATCAGGCGGGTGCCGGTACGGCGGTCGACGTGGTAGCCGCGCCCCACGGGAAGCTTCTCCGGCTTGACGTTGCCGAGGAGCACGCCCTCGTCCTTGCTGCCCGACATCACCAGGCCCGGTGAGGCCATCTCCTTGATCCGGGTGATGGTCTGGTCGAACATGCCGCGGCCGGCACCGCCCATGGCGCGCGCCAGGATGATGTGCAGGCCGATGTCGCGCGACTGCGGCAGCAGCTCCACCAGCGGGCGCAGCGGGTTGTCGGACGTGGCGACCATCTCGTAGTCGTCGATGATCAGGAACAGGTCGGCGCCCGTCCACCACGACCGCGAACGCAGCTGGTCCGGGGTCAGGTCGGCCGGTGGGAGCCGCTCCATCATCGCGCCGCGGATGTCGTTCACCAGGGACGTCGCGGCCGGCGCCGACGCGGCGAAACCGATCTGGTGCTCGGTGGTCGCCACGTCCAGCAGCGAACGGCCGTAGTCGATGAAGATGATCCGGGCCTGGTCGGGCGTGTACCGGCTGGTGATGCCGGTCGTGATGTGCCGCAGCAGGTTCGACTTGCCGCACTCGGTGTCGCCCACGACCATGAAGTGCGGGTCGGAGGAGAAGTCGAGGTAGACCGGCGCCAGCCCCTCCTCGTCGATGCCGATCGGGATCCGCAGCCCGGTCTCGGCCGGCGTCGGCAGCTGCGCGGCGGGCAGCACGTCCGGCAGCATCCGCACCTGCGGGGCCCGCGGGCCCTGCCAGTTCTGCGCGAGCGCCTGGCACATCTTCATCACGCCGTCGTTCAGCGACTCGTCGGCGCCGCCGCCGTCGATCCGCGGCACCGCGGTGAGGAAGTGGAACCCGTCCCGCGACAGGCCGCGGCCGGGCCGGTTCTCCGGCACGTTGCCGGCCAGCTTCCGGTCGATCTCCGACTCGTACGGGTCGCCCAGCCGCAGCTCCAGCTTGGTGCCGAGCAGGTCGCGCACGTTGGTGCGGAACTCGGTCCACTTGTTGGTGGCGGCGATGATGTGGATGCCGTAGCCCAGGCCGCGGGCGGCCAGCTGGGTGACGGTGTCGGACAGGGCCTCGTAGTCCTGCCGCAGCGTCAGCCAGTTGTCGACGACCAGGAACACGTCGCCGTAGCCGTCGCCGTGGTACTCGCCCGACGCCCGCATCCGCCGGTACGTCGCGATGCCGTCGATGCCACGCTCGGCGAACTCCCGCTCGCGCTGCTCGAGCAGCGAGCTGACCTCGGCGACCGTACGGCGCACCCGGTCGGCGTCGAGCCGGGTCGCGATCCCGCCGACATGCGGCAGGTCGGCCATCGCGGCCAGCGATCCGCCACCGAAGTCCAGGCAGTAGAACTGCACCTCGGCGGGCGTGTGCGTGAGGGCCAGCGAGGCCATCAGCGTGCGGATCGTGGTGGACTTGCCGCTCTGCGGCCCGCCCGCGATGCCGATGTGGCCGGCGCCGCCCGACAGGTCGAGCCAGTACGGGTCGCGCCGCTGGTGGAACGGCTTGTCGACGATGCCCGCCATCGCGTACAGCTTGCCGCGGCCCTCCCACCCGGCGGTGGTCAGGCCGTGCTGCTGCGTCACCGACAGCTGCGGCAGCATCTCGTTCAGCGGCGGGGCGTCGTCCAGCGGCGGCAGCCAGATCTGATGTGCGGGCGCGCCGTGGCCGGCCAGCTGCCCCACCACCACGTCGAACAGCGACGCCTTGTTCTTGTTCTCCTCCTGCGCGGGCTGCTCCTGCTGCCCCGGCTCCTCGATCACCTGCGGCCGGATGTAGCCCGACATGTACGGCACGACCTGCGCCGCGATCTGGCTGCCGGTATTGCCGTTGTTGTTCTGGGCGGGCGTCTCGTCGACCGGGCCGGAGACGTAGGCGGCCCGGAACCGCACCATCGGCTCGCTGCCGAACTTCATGTAGCCGTGACCGGGCGCGGACGGCAGCTCGTAGGCGTCCGGGACGCCCAGCACGACCCGCGACTCCATCGCCGAGAACGTCCGCAGGCCGATCCGGTACGACAGGTGCGTGTCCAGGCCGCGCAGCTTGCCCTCCTCCAGGCGCTGCGAGGCCAGCAGCAGGTGGACGCCCAGCGACCGGCCCAGCCGTCCGATCATCACGAACAGCTCGGCGAAGTCGGGCTTGGCCGACAGCAGCTCGGAGAACTCGTCCAGGACCAGGAACAGCGTCGGCATCGGCGGCAGGTCGGCGCCGTCCAGCCGGGCCTTCTCGTAGTCGCGCAGCGAGGCGTAGTTGCCCATCTGCCGCAGGTACTCCTGGCGCCGCACCATCTCGCCGTGCAGCGCGTCGTACATGCGGTCGACCAGGGGGAGCTCGTCCTCCAGGTTGGTGATGATGGCCGAGACGTGGTGCAGGCCCTCCATGCCCAGGAACGTCGCGCCGCCCTTGAAGTCGACGAGCACGAAGTTGAGGATGTCGGACGAGTGCGTCATCGCCAGGCCCAGCACCAGCGTGCGCAGCAGCTCCGACTTACCGGAACCGGTGGCGCCGATGCACAGGCCGTGCGGGCCCATGCCGCCCTGCGCCGACTCCTTGATGTCCAGCTCGATGGGCCGGCCGTCGACGTCCAGGCCGATCGGCACCCGGAACCGGTTGCGCTGCGCCCGGGGCCGCCACACCTGCCCCGGGTCGACCGCGTACGGGTTGTCGACGCCCAGCAGCGAGGTCAGCGTCGTGTTGGCCGACAGGACGTCGTCGTCGACCTGGGTGTCGGTGGCGCTGCTGCGGAACGGCGACAGCTGCCGCGCCAGGCCCTCGGACTGCGCGATCGAGACGTTGTCGGGCTTGCCGATCGCGGTGGGGATGTCCTTGCCGGTGCGGTCCTTCTTCAGCATGTGGACGCGGTCGGGCGAGACGTTCAGCCGCAGCGTGCCCGCCTCGGTGGTGGTGCCCGTGGTCTGCGACAGGTCGATGACGCAGACGCCCTCGATGCCGTCGGCGGCCAGCTGCGAGTCGTAGGAGGCCATCCCGCCGTCCACCACGACCACGTGCAGCGGCAGCTCGGCGGACGGGCGGCCGGCCACGAACCGGGCCCGGTCCTTGACCTCCTGGCCGAGCATGACCTCCAGCTCGGACATGGTGGGCGCGATCAGCCGCACCTGCCCGGCGGCGTCGTACTCGGTGGGGTGCAGGGCGTGCGGGAGCCACTTCACCCAGTCCCAGTAGAGGAGCTGCTCCTGCGAGGTGCAGACGCTGATCCGCACGTCGTCGGGGGTGTGGAAGGTGGCGAGCTGCATCAGCATGCCCCGGACCATGGCGCGGGTGGCCTCGCCGTCGCCGGTCAGGAAGATCCGGGAGAACGAGCGGAGGTTGATCGCCACCGGCAGGGCGGGGACGGTGGAGTGGGTGCGCATGAACCGGCGCAGCGCGCCCGCGCTCATCGGCTCCAGGTCCTCCACCGGCTTGGTCTCCGGCGCGATCAGCTGGACGCCGAGCTTCTGCGGGCCGGCGCCGACCCGGACCTGCCCGAAGTCGCCGTCCTCGGGGCGGCGCTCCCACAGCCGGGCGCTCATCACCAGCGACCACAGCCGGGACGGGTCGGGGTTGTACCACTCCAGCGCCTCGCGCTGCTGCGAGGCGGCCTTGCGGACCTTGGTGCGGACCTGCCCCAGGTAGCGGAGGTAGTCGCGGCGGTCGCCGTTCAGCTTGGATTTGCGTTCCCCGCTGCGCTGGCCGACCTGCTGGAACATCATGCCGAACATCGACAGGCCCATCATTCCGCCCGCGACCATCTGGATC
The DNA here is from genome assembly GCA_050942275.1 of Spirillospora sp. CA-255316. Taxonomy (GTDB): domain Bacteria; phylum Actinomycetota; class Actinomycetes; order Streptosporangiales; family Streptosporangiaceae; genus Spirillospora. The sequence continues at coordinate 763,932 of CP192047.1, forward strand.
GGGTTGGAATTGGGGTTGAGGAACATGAACGCCATCGCGCCCGACCCGGCCGCCATCGGCAGGAACGTCAGGACGTTACGGAACCCGTCGGTGATGACTTCGGGCAGTTCGGGCGGGGACTCCAGCAGGATCTCGCCACGCGGCATCTCCGGCGGCCTGCGGCGTTCCTTGCGCCGGACCACAACGGTGCTCACTGGTCAAGCTCCCCTCATCGCTCGCGCGACAGTTCACGCATGGTCATCTTACGGACGGAGCCGGGCATCATGGCAGGTTCGTGATCGTCACGGTAGTGACACCCTCGCCACTTTCCGGTCGCGTGGTCAGATGTCATACGTGCACCGGACGTTCCACTATTCGGCGATTTGTCATGTTCGCACGTCGCTGTCAAGGCCGCCCGGCCGCCGGTGCACGCCGCCGTTCGTCCACCGGAGCTGCCCGTCCACCGGGATGCGCCCGCGGCGGCCTCGCGCGCTTTCGGTCACGCGTTCACTCGGCTTCGTTATCGTTTGCGCGGTTTCATGGGGAGGGCGGTCTCCCACCGTGACGATGTTGAGGGAGCGCTCAGATGACAGAATTCTCGAGCGGGGAGTTCGACCGGATGCTGTCCGAGGCCCGGTCGGCGCTCGAATCCCTGCGAACCGGCCGCACCGATCCGTCCGCCGCCGCGGCCGCGGCGTCCGCGGCCTCCGGGGACGCGGGCGGGGAGCCCGCCGGAGGCGTCGCCGAGGGGGTCGGTGAGGCGGCCGACGGCAAGGTCCGCGTGACCGCGGGCCCGGGCGGCCTGCTGAAGAGCGTCGAGCTCGACCCGCGCGCGCTCCGGCTGGGCTCGGAGGAGCTCGCCGAGCAGGTCATGGCCGCCGTGAACGCCGCGCTGACGGACCTGCGGTCCGCCGCGGCCGGTGCGGCGGCGGCGCAGGCGGTCGATCCGGCGGCACTCACGAACGCGCTGCATGAACTCCAGGACAGGAGCGTGCGTCAGATGGAAATGATCAGCCAGGCCTTCAACGACGCGCTGTCCCGCCTGGGGGACAACCGAGACAACCGGCCGGAGGGTGGACGATGAGTGAGTACGCGATCGAGCCGGCGACCATCCGTTCCGCCGCCCAGGAACTGGACGGCGTCCAGCAGCGGCTGAACGAGCAGTGGTCGGGGCTGCTCTCGGCCCTGCGGGGGATGGGGCAGCCCTGGGGCGCCGACGACATCGGCGTGCTGATCGGCGACTCCTACACCGCGATCGAGGCCAAGGCCGACGAGTGCTACCGGGCGATGACGGAGGAACTGGCCGGGTTCGCGCAGAACCTGCGGGTCGTCGCCGACAACCACGAGCGGGCAGAGGAGAAGAGCGTCGGCCAGGTCTCCTCCGTCTACAGGGTCTGAGCGCGAATGGGAATGCAACTGCCGGGCGAGCTCACCGGACTGCTGAGCATGCTCGGATACGACTGGCCGCAGGCCGACGAGAGCAAGCTGTTCGAGCTCGGCTCCAACTGGATGGGCTTCGGCGGCACCCTCTCCGGGGTCATCGGGGACGCCGACGGGGTGGCCCAGATGGTCACCGGCGCCAACCTCAGCGAGGACATCCAGGCGTTCCAGAGCACCTGGTCGGCGGAGGAGTCGCCGGTGTCGGTGCTGCGCAAGAGCGCCGGCGGCGTGGTGGCGGTGGGGGCGTGCTTCTTCCTGTGCGCCATGCTCGTGCTGGCCCTCAAGATCAGCGTGATCGTGCAACTGATCATCCTGTTCGTGCAGATCGCCCAGGCGATCGCCACCGCCGCGGTCACCTTCGGGGCCTCGCTGCTGGAGATCCCGATCTTCAAGGAGATCGCCGGGATCATCATCGGCTTCCTCATCGACCAGGTGATCGGGGCGCTCCTTGGCTAGGCGCGGCGGCGGCGGCGGTCGCGGCGGCGGTCGCGGCGGGCGCAGGGGCGGCGGCTCGGGAGGAGCGTTCGGCCGGGCCGCCGGCGACCGGTTCGACACGCCCGCGGGCCAGGGCGGCCGAGGCGGCTCGCCCGGCGCCGGCGGCCGCGGCGGCAGGGGCGGCGACGGCCGCGGCGGGGACCGCGGCAACGGCAGGGGCTCGGGTGACCGGACCACCACCCGCGACCCCATCGACGTCGTCACCGGCGAGGTCGTGCTGGGGCAGACCGACCTGGACCTGCCCGGGACGCTCCCGCTGCTGCTCGAACGCATGCACGTCTCCTCGTACCGCCACGGTGGGCTCTTCGGGACGTCCTGGGCGTCCACCCTCGACCAGCGGCTGGAACCGCGCCCGGACGGGGTCGTCTTCTACTCGGCCGACGCGATGATCCTGAAGTACCCGGCCGGGGACGCCCCGCAGGACCCGCACCGCCTGACCGGCCTGACCGGCCTGAGCGGTGCGGACAGTGCGAACGGGACCGGGCCGCCGGGCGGCAACGGGCCGTCGCGCGGGAACGGGGTACGGGAACCCGCCGAAGGGCCGCGGTGGCCCCTGACCCTCACCACCGACGGCGGCTACCGGCTCACCGATCCCGAGACGGGCCGCACTCTGCACTTTCCCGCCCCGGGGGAGGAGCACGGATGGGAGCGGCTCCCCCTCACCGCGATCACCGACCGCAACGGCAACCGCATCGACCTCGTCTACCGTGACCGGGTGCTGACCGAGGTGCGGCATTCGGGCGGCTACCGGATCGCCGTCGACACCACCGAGATCGGCGCCGAGATCGGCGCCGGCACCGGGATGGGCGGGGCCTCGGCGGGGCGGCGCCGCATCACCGGCCTCCGCCTCCTCACCGGCGAGGACGCGGGTGAGGTCACCCTGGTCCGGTACGGGTACGACGCATCCGGCCACCTGCACGAGGTGATCAACTCCTCGGGGCGCCCGCTGCGCTTCCAGTACGACGGCGAGGGCCGCCTCGCGGGCTGGAACGACCGCAACGGCCACTGGTACCGCTACGAGTACGATTCGCGCGGACGCGGCGTCGCGGCCAAGGGCACGGGCGGCTACCTCGACGTCGCCCTCGTGTACCGGGACCGCGAGACGGTGGTCACCGACGCGCTCGGGCACGCGACGACCTACCGCTACAACGACCGGCTGCAGATCGTCGCCGAGACCGATCCGCTCGGCGCGACCACCCGTTCGGAGTGGGACGAGCGGAACCGGCTGCTGTCCCGCACCGACCCCCTGGGCCGCACGACCGCGTTCGCCTACGACGAGCGCGGCGACCTGGTCGGGATCACGCGCCCGGACGGCGCGCGGATCACCGTCTCCTACAACGACCTGCACCTGCCGGTCGAGATCGTCGAGCCGGGCGGGGGGGTGTGGCGGCGCGCCTACGACGAGCGCGGCAACCTGGCGTCCGTCACCGACCCCCTCGGGGCGGTCACCGCGTACGCCTACGACGAGCGCGGCGGGCTCGCCGAGGTACGCGATCCGCTGGGCCGCACCACCCGGGTCCGGGCCAACGCCGCCGGGCTGCCCGTCCGGATCGTCGACCCGCTGGGCGCCACCGCCGACCACCGCTACGACCCGCTCGGCCGGCTGTCCGGCCTCACCGACCCCTCGGGCGCCGTGACCGCCTTCGGCTGGACCGTCGAGGGCAGGCCCGCCTGGCGGCGCCTGGCCGACGGCACCACCGAGCGCTGGACCTACGACCCCGAGGGCAACCTCCTGGAGTACGTCGACGGCGCGGGGCAGGCCACCCGGATGGAATACGGCCCGTTCGACGTCCCGACGGCGTACGCCGGTCCGGACGGCGCGCGCATGGACATCACGTGCGACGCCGAGTTGAAGGTCACGTCGGTCACCAACCCGCAGGGGGCGACCTGGCGCTACGAGTACGACCCGGCGGGCAACCTCGTCCGCGAGACCGACTTCAACGGGCGGACCCTCGCCTACGGCTTCGACGCGGCGGGGCAGCTGGTCTCCCGTACGCACGCGCTGGGGGAGACCGTCACGCTCGTCCGGGACGCGCTGGGCAACGTGACGGAGGAACGTTCCGCGTCCGGGACGGCCACGTTCGCCTACGACGAGGCCGGTTGGCTGATCCAGGCGACCAATGCCAACGCCGACGTGCGCTTCGAACGCGACCTGCTGGGGCGGGTCCTCTCCGAGACCTGCAACGGGCAGGTCGTGGCCTCGTCCTACAACGCGGCGGGGCAGCGGCTGCGTCGCCGCACTTCTTCGGGGGCGGAGAGCACCTGGGCGTTCGACGCCGCGGGACGGCCAGCGTCCCTGACGACCGGCGGCCAGACCATCGAGTTCGAGCGCGATCCGTTCGGCAGGGAGGTCCGGCGGCGTCTCGGTGCGGAGGCGATGCTCGTCCAGCAGTGGGACGCCGGGAACCAGCTGCGTACGCAGACCCTGTGGGGTGCTCCGGCCTCTCCCGGTACGGAGCCGCGGCTGCTGCAGCACCGCGCCTACACCTACCGCGCCGACGGTCCGGTCACGTCGATCTCCGACCGGCTCGGGGGCGACCGTCGCTTCGACCTGGACCCCCTGGGCCAGGTCACGCAGGTGCACACGCCGCAGGGGACGGAACGGTTCGCCTACGACGCGGCGGGCAACCTCACCGAGGCCGGCCGCGAGGGGGCCAGGGAGTACGGGGGCACGCTGATCCTGCGCGCGTCCGGGGGTGAGCGTACGTACGACGCGGAGGGACGGGTCACCGTCCAGTCGCTCGGCGGCCGCACCTGGTACTACTACTGGGACGTCCACGACCGTCTCATCGACGTGCGGACGCCCGACCAGCAGCGCTGGCACTACCGCTACGACGCCCTGGGGCGCCGCATAACGAAGCAGCTGCTCACCCCGGACGGCACGGGCGTCCTGGAGCAGATCGATTTCGTCTGGGACGGCTACGTCCTGGCGGAGCAGACCCATCGCGTGTGGTCTCCCGAGCGGCAGCGCTTCATCGAACGCTGCACGTCGTGGGAGTACGAGCCGGAGACGTTCCGTCCCCTCACCCAGACCGAACGCGTCCCCGCCACGGACACCGCCGGGGCGGGCACGGCCGCCGACGCGTCCCAGAAGTGGTTCGACGAACGCTTCCACGCCATCGTCACCGACCTCGTGGGAACACCCACCGAACTCGTCGACGTCTCAGGGAACATCACCGAACACGTCCGTACGAGCCTCTGGGGCGGCACCACCGGCACCCGGTGCCCGCTGCGTTTCCCCGGCCAGTACCACGACGAGGAAACCGGCCTGCACTACAACCACCACCGCTACTACAACCCGGTGGACGGCCGCTACCAGAGCGCCGACCCGCTCGGCCTGATGGCCGGGCCCAACCCGTACGCCTACGTGCCGAACCCTCTCACCTGGCTCGACCCCCTCGGTCTCAAGGGCGGCGAGGAGAAGGTGAAGGTCTACCACTACACGGACAAGCCCGGCTTCAACGGGATCCGCAGCTCGGACCCCTACCATGTCCGGGAGGGGTCGTCCAAGAACGGGCCCGGCCCCTTCTTCACCACCAAGAGCCCCGCCGACCTCACCGAGCCGGGCGCCTTCAAGAAGCTGGGCATCACCAACGCCAAGTCGCAGTACGTCATGGAGGCCGAAGTGCCGAAGTCGGCGCTGGTGCCGTTGCGCGGGGACCGCGGGCAGTTCATCTTCATGACGCCCGGCGGCATCAAGATCCCGCGCGCGGACTCGCGCTACTTCGGTCCGACCAGCGATTGGACACCGGGTTGATCAGCGGATACGACACCGTCCTCGTCGCCCCCCGCCCGCCCGGAGACCCGGTGTCCGCGTTCATCGGGGATCTCGCGCGACGCTGGCCGTCCCTGCGGTCGTCCGTGGACGACGCCGGCTTCCGCCCGTGGAGCGGCGGCGGCACGGCGCCGTCCCCGGCGCTGCCCTCCGACGAGGCCGAGGTCCTCCTCGCCCGGGACGAGGCGATGCTGGCAGCCTGGGACGAGGAGGGCTACCACCTCTCCGACGACGGCGACGGCCCGCTCATGGTCGCCTATCGCCCTTGCCCCGTCCCCCGGCTCAACGTCCTCGCCCTGGACGACCCCTACGGCCACACCGGCTTCGCCTACGAGCCGTATGAGGTCCTCCTCATAGGCACGGGCCTCTACCTGGTCACCATCGTGACCCCCGACCGCGACAGCGCGTTCTCCAGGGAGATGCGCGAATCCCTTACCGAACACCTTCAGCGCTAGGACCCGATCTCCGGCGCCTCACGCGGATTTCACTTCGGGCGGGTTCGATGACACCGACGCGCCCGGTTCCGCGTCTGATCATCCAGGAGCCGGCCGCGCGCCGGACGATGCGGTCATGGGCGCCCTCACCGCCGTGGGCGTTCAGGCTCACAAGCTGTCGCGCGCGGTCTGACTCACCGTTTATGTTGTTACGGTTTCCGCCGTGTCGGACTGCCCTGTGCGGACCGTGTGAACTTAGTGAGGGAGATCAGTGGCTACAGTCACCGGGGCGGAGTTGTGTCGGGTCACGGTCGTGGCTCCCAAGCGCCGCATCGATATCTCGTTGCCCGCTCACGTCCCGTTCGCCCAGCTCTTCCCGGCGATCCTGCATTACTCGGGCAACCAGATGGCCGACGCCGGGCTGGCGCACGGCGGCTGGGTCCTGCAACGCCTCGATGAGGCCCCGTTCGGCGGCGGCACTACGCCCGCCCAGGCGGGACTGCGCGACGGCGAGGTGCTCTACCTGCGTCCGGGGATGTCGCAGCTGCCGGAGCTGGCGTTCGATGACGTCGCCGACGTCGTCGCCACCGCCATCAAGGACCGGCGCGACCGCTGGCGCCCCGAATGGACGCGCACCTACGCGCTCGGCGTCGGCGCCGGCGGCTCAGGCGTCGCCGCGGCGATGCTCCTGCTGTCCGGGCCGTCCTGGATCGTCCCGGCGATCTGCGCGGGCGTCATCGCACTGCTCCTGGTCATCGCGGCCGTGTCGATCTCGCGCGCGGCCGGCGACACCCAGGCCGGCACCGTTCTCGGCTTCTCCGCCATCCCGCACGCCTTCCTGGCCGGCCTGTTCGGCCCCGCCCGCGACACCGCGCTCGGCGACCTGGGCGCGCTGCACATCCTCGCGGGCTTCGGCGCCGTGGTGCTGGTCGCCATGATCTGCGCCGCGGGCGTGTCGGACGGCCTGTCCGTCTTCTGGGGGACGGTCGTCGGCGGCCTGCTCGCCGCGATCGGCGCCGGGGTGGCGCTGCTGTTCGACAACCTCGACCCGGCCGGCATCGCGGCGTTCGTGGTCGTCGTCGCGATGATGCTCACACCGCTCACCCCGACACTGGCCTTCCGGTTCTCCAAGGTGACGCTGCCGCCCGTCCCGCAGAGCGCCGAGGACCTGCGGCGCGACACCATCATGGTGGACGGCCAGCAGGTGCTCACCCGCACCGCGCAGGCCGACCGTTTCATCACCGGCTTCACCACCGGACTGGGCATCACCGGGTTCCTCGGGCTGATCCCCTCGGCGTTCGACTCCGGGTGGCTCGGCCCCGTCACCGCCGGGGTCATCTCGGTGCTGATGCTGCTGCGCTCCCGGCTCTTCCGCGGCCGCGTCCAGCGGCTGGCGCTGCTGGTCCCGGGCATGGCCGGCCTCGGCGTGCTGGCCATCGCGATCGCCTGGGACGGCTCCATGATCATGATGGTGGCCGCCGGACTGGTCCCGTTGCTGGCGCTGACCGCCGCGGTGGTCGGCGTCGGGCTGTGGCTGCCCGGCCGGCACCCCTCGCCGTTCTGGGGACGGGCCGGCGACATCCTCGAACTGCTCATGCTGATCGCCCTGGTGCCGCTGGCCGCCGGCGAGTGCGGGCTGTTCTCGTTCATGCGCGGGCTGGCCGGTTAGGAGCTCGTCGTGCAGACACGCAAGGACCTGCTGCAGGCCCACCGCCTGATGACCCAGCGCGCGTCGCTGGCGCTCATCTCCGGCGAGCCCGACAACCCCGAGCTGCCGCTGCGCCGGATGAACATCGGCGCGTTCTCCGGAGTGATGATCGCCATCCTGGTGTGCGCGGCGTTCGGCATCTTCGGGATCATCCGCCCGGGCGGCGCCAAGGGCCTCGAGAAGGCCGGCATGCTCCTGGTGGAGAAGGAGACCGGCGCCCGCTACATCTGGTGCGAGGGCAAGCTGTGCCCGGTCGCCAACTACGTCTCCGCGCGGCTGGTGGCCGGCAAGGACGCCAAGAGCCGCCGCACCGTCTCCACCAACTCCCTCAGCAAGTTCGAGCGCGGCCCGCTGATCGGCATCCAGGGCGCGCCCAACACCCTGCCCGAGCCCAAGAAACTGACCAAGGCGCCCTGGTCGGTGTGCGTGCGCGCGGTGACCAGCACCTCCGCCGGCCGCCAGTCGCTGGTCACCCTGGTGGCGGGCCGCAAGGTCGGCGGCACCCAGGTGCGCGACGACCAGGGGCTGGTCGTCCAGGCCGACGGGCAGAGCTGGCTGCTGTGGCGCAACATGCGGCTGCGGATGCCGCAGTACGCGCTGGCCACGCTCGGCGCGTCCCCCACCCAGATCGCCGGCAAGTGGCTCGACTCGGTGTCGCAGGGCCCCGACTACGCCGCGCCGCAGATCCCGGGGCTCGGCCAGCCCGCCCAGGGGCCGGCCGGTCAGGCCCAGGTCGGTCAGGTCTTCAGCGTCAGCACCTCTTCGGGGTCGGCGGCGTCGTACGTGCTGCTGGCCGACGGGCTGGCGCCGGTCACGCCGATCCAGCGCGACCTGCTCGTCGCCGACCCGCGCACCCGCGCCGCGTACGGCAACCAGCAGGTCCAGCCGATCCCGGTGGACGCGGGCCGGGTCAACTCGATGCCGCAGTCGCGGCAGCAGCTGCGCGACGCGCGCCTGGACGGCAGGGCGCCCGCCATGGCGCCGTACCAGGAGACCAGCGCGCTGTGCGCGGTGTACGACGACCCGTCCGGCAACTCCGACGCCAAGCTCACCATCGGCGGCTCGCTGCCGTCCCCGCCCGGCGGGCAGCAGCCGGTGGGCGCCGACCAGCTGGTGTTCCCGCCCGGCAGCGCGGCGCTGGCCGGCCGGGTGCCCAGCCCGGGGAAGGCGGCCGAGGTCAACACCTACTACCTGGTGGCCGAGGGCAAACGCTTCCCGATCAAGGACGCGCAGGCCGCGGAGAGCCTCGGGTACGCGCTCCCCGGCAACGCCTCGAAGGTGCCGGCCGGCGTGCTCGACCTGATCGCGCAGGGACCGGTGCTGGATCCGGCGGCGGTCTCCACGACCGTTCCGTTGAATGCTCAATCCGGAAACTGATCCAAACTTTTTCTGATCAGAGCTGAACCGGAACTGATCAGAGCGCATCTAACCAAAGGACGGAACGGGTATGAGAAGTGAGACATCCGTCTCAGACCTGAAAGGGATGGACACCTTGCGATCAAGCCCGTAGTCTGATGAGCACTCTGCGGCGCGCGACCCCCCGCCAAGCTCAGCCACAGGGGTTTTCGTGCTGCTGAAACCGGGGGCTTACGGCGCGTCGACCCGAGCGCCTTCGCCCTGTCGATCCCCGCGGGTCCATGCAACAAGTCACTGGAGGTGACGGATGGGGCAGCAGTCTGCCGTCGACAGAGCAGCAATGCAGCAGGCGGCCACCGACATCGACGCGTCGGCCAACGTTATCAAGGGCCTGCAGTCGCAGCTCGAGGGTCACAAGCAGCAGGTCCGCTCGATGTGGGAGGGTAACGCCTCCATGGCCTTCGAGCAGGTCTTCGCCCGCTTCAACGAGGACTTCAACAAGGTCCTCCAGGCGCTGAACGGCATGCACGAGAGCCTCGTCCAGACGAAGATCACCTACGACTCCAAGGAAGAGATGTCGGAGCAGGCCGTGAACAAGGTTCAGGCCCTGCTGAACGGCCGCACCTGAGCGACTCTTCCGAACGTGGTGATCGACGCTGGATAAAGGAGAGACATGACCGACTACACCAGAGCGAATTTCGGTGGCCTGACCGAAGGTGAGGCCCAGTTCAGCCAGGCCGCGCGTGCCCTGATGGACGAGCTGAACGACCTTGAGGGCAAGCTGCGCACCAAGCTCAACCAGTGGGAGGGCTCGGCGCAGGAGGCCTACTGGGTCTTCCAGAAGCAGTGGGACGGCGCCGCCAAGGACATGCAGAACGTCGTCTCCCAGCTGGGTCTGGCGATCCGCGACGCGCACGACAACTACCAGCAGGCCGAGCGCGCCAACAGCGGCATCTGGGGCTCCTGAGTCCCGCTTCGGCGAGCGCGCCCAGGGTTCTGGGACATAGCGGGCCCTGGTCGTCGATGGCCAGGGCCCGCTCCGCCGGTTTCGGTCGAACCGAGTGAGTTTCTGAGCCGTCTTATCTCCCGGACGGCAGTGGGAAATAAGAGGTCGGCAGTGGCCGACAGGAGGTAATCAGGGATGGCACCACCTCCCGAAAACAGCGGCTACCCCAGGAACCTGCCTCAGGCGGGCAGGGAAATCAAGATGGACCACGACCAGCTGAAGACGATCGCCAATCGTCTTCAGGAGGACCTCGACCGGCTGCGCGACGCGCGCTGGAAGGAGGCCCTCGACGACTTCGGTGACCCTGGTAAGGCTGCCATCGGCGATTACTCGGCGGGCCACGGACTGGCCAACACCACCCGTTCGGCTCAGACTGCCATCAGCACCACCTACGACACGTTCCTGACCGCTTATCAGAACGTCATCACGGCTCTTCGCGACTCGGAGAAGAACACCCGCAACGCCGATGACCAGTCCCAGGCGGGGGTCAACGCGGTCGGCGGTTCCCGGTTCGCCAGCTGATCGCCATGGGATTGTCACCGAGAGGGGTGAAGTAAGTGTCTCCACCACCGTCAGCACCCAGCGCGCCCGGGGGGCAGCAGCAGATCCGCCAGGACGTGGGCGGCGCCGCCGACGGCATCGGCGGCTGGAACAGTCTCAAGATCTGGGAAGACCAGTTCGACAAGCTCAAGCAGCTGGTCGACAGCATGAAGCCCGGCACCGTGCGCACGGCCGGTGAGAAGTACACGGGCATGGCCAACGCCATGAACACCACCGTGGGACTGCTCCACAACCAGTCGTACAAGATCATCGAGGCCTGGGGCGGCGAGGACGCCCGGCTCGCGATGGACCAGATGAACAAGGCGTACCGCGCGGCCCTCGAGATCCAGCAGAAGGGCTCCACGACGGGGGCGGCCCTGACGCAGCACGCGCAGACGCAGACGCAGTGGCAGCAGCAGTACGGCTCGGGCAGCGCGACCGACAGCTGGGTCCGCGAGGTCGTCCGCTGGGGCGCCGGTCCGCTGGTCCCCGCCAGCATGGTCACCGGCTTCCTGGCCAACAACATGGGCGCCGGCGAGGCGATGCACCAGGTGAACGTCGGGACTGAACAGTCCAACGACCGCTTCCCCGAGGGCATCCGCCAGGACATGCCGCAGCCCAACCCGAACCCGAGCGTCGACCAGCCGGACGTGCCCCAGACGCCGGGCGGGCCCGGGTCTCCGAAGATGCCCGGCGGCGGCGCTCCTCCCGGCGGCCCCGGCGACATGCCCGGCGGCCCCGGTGGCATGCCCCCCGGCGGTCCCGGCGGGCCCGACCTTCCGGGCGGTCCGAACGGGCCCGGTGGCCCGAACGGCCCCGGCGGGCCCGACATCCCCGGTGGTCCGAACGGCCCCGGCGGGCCCGGCATCCCTGGTGGTCCGAATGGCCCCGGCGGGCCGGACTTCCCCGGCGGCGGCGGTCCCGGCGGCCTCGGCAGCGACCTGGCCAGCATGCCCGGCGGCAGCGGCCCCGGCGGCATGCCGAGCGGCATGCCCGGCGGCGGCGGTGGCGGCCTCGGCGGCGGTGCTCCCGGCGGTATGCCCGGCGGTGCGCCGGGTGCCGGTCTCGGCAGCGCCGGTGGCCCCGGTGCCTTCCCCGGCGCGGGCGCGTTCGGGAAGAACGGCATGGGCGCCGGCGGAATGCCGATGGGCATGCCGATGGGCGCCGGTGCCGGTGGCGGCGGCAACGACAACGAGCGTGAGCGCTCCACCTGGCTCACCGAGGACGAGGATGTCTGGGGCGGCAACGACGACACCGCTCCTCCAGTGATCGGCTGACGTCGGGCCAGGACGTTGGCGACGAGATGACAGTGCGGGCAGGCCGGGAATACCCTGGCCTGCCCGCGCCTGTTCCAGGCGGTCTCGGTGTGCGAGGAGTTCTGATGCGGCGGTGGAGTCGGCTTGTGGCCAGGTCTGCACTGGCCTTGCTGGTAGTCGGAGCGGTGGCGTCCCCCGGCTCGGCGGCGGCCGCCGCCAAGCCGCTCCCGCAGCAGTGGTGGTTCACCAGCTGGGGGGTGGAGGACCGGTTGTGGCCCGCCGCCAAGGGCCAGGGCGTGACGGTGGCCGTCATCGACACCGGAGTCCAGGCGAACATCCCCGAACTCTCCGGTGCCGTGCTCCCCGGCATCGACCCGCAGACCGGCACCGGGGACGGCCGCACCGACAACAACAGCAGCTTCGGCTCGCCAGGCCACGGCACCCGCATGGCGACGCTGATCGCCTCGCGGGGCGGGTCCACCGGATTCATGGGCGTGGTCCCCGAAGCCAAGATCCTTCCGGTGGTGGCGCAGAGCGCCGGCGCCTACGTCAAGGGCATCCGGTACGCGGCCGACCAGGGCGCGAAGGTCATCAACCTCTCCCAGGCGGTTCCCGGCACCTGCCCGCCCGACCTCCAGCAGGCCGTAACCTACGCGCTCTCCAAGAACTCGGTCGTCGTCGCGGGCGCCGGGAACGACGGGGAGAGCAGCAACCAGTCGATGTACCCCGCCAACTGCGGAGGCGTGCTGGCGGTGGGCGCCGTCGACGGTCAGTTCCGGCCATGGGCGGAGACCCAGCGCCAGTCGTACGTCTCCGTCGCCGCGCCCGGCGTCACGGCGGGCAGCGTGAGCTCGGACGGGCAGTACCGGCCCAACTACAGCGGTACCAGCCAGGCCTCGGCGCTGACGTCGGCGATCGTGGCACTGGTGCGTTCGAAGTACCCGAACATGTCCAACCGCGAGGTCGTCCAGCAGGTCATCGGGTCGGCGATGGACGTCGGCCCCACGGGCAGGGACCCGCAGAGCGGCTTCGGCTTCATCCGGCCGTACCGCATCCTGAACGGTACGGTGCCCAAGAACGGCCCCAACCCGGTGTTCGCCGCCTATGACCAGCAGCCCAAGCCGCAGGGCCAAGCCGCGGGCGGTCAGACCGAAGGGCCGGTGACGGGGGACGGGCCTGAGGGTGGGGCGGACATGGCCAGTGTCATCGTCCTGGTGGCGTGGGTTGTCGTCGGCGGCATCCTGGTGCTGGTCATGCTGTTCCTGGTTATGCGGCGGCGGAAGAAGGGGCAGTCCGCGCAGCTCGGTCCGGTGCCGGGGGCGACGCCGAGTTTCGGGGCGCCGTACCCGCAGCAGGGGCAGATGCCGCCGGGGCCCGGCCCGCAGGGGCAGGCGCCCGGTGCGGGGCCGCCGCACGGTTATCCGCAGGGCTACCCGCAGCAGCCTCCCCAGCCGGGAATGCCGCAAGGGCCCGGCCAGGGCATGCCGCAGGGGCCGCCCCAGGGGCCGCCCCAGGGGCCGCCTCAGGGCGGTCATGCTCCGCAGACTCACATGGACATTCCGCAGCAGCCGCGTACGCAGCAGGACATCCCGCAGCAGCCTCCTCGGCAGTAGGTAATAGGTAACCGGCACGCGACGAAGCCGCCCGCCCCCGCCGTGCCGGGGCGGGTCAGGTGGTGAACCAGTCGGGCAGCGGTTCGCGGGCGTCGAGCCAGGTCCGCGGGACGCAGCCGGCGCCGTGGTGGGCGGCGATGACGCCGCCGACGATCGCGGCCGTCGTGTCCATGTCGCCGCCGACGAGCGCGCAGGTCCGGATGGCGGCCTCGTAGTCGCCGAGCCGGGTCTGGATCGTCCAGAGGGCGAACGGGACCGTGTCGGGTGCGCTGATCCGGGAGCCGTTGCCGACCTCGCCCGCCACCTCGATGGCGGGACGGTCCAGGAGGCCGGCCGCGCGCCGGATGCCGTCGTGGACGGCGCCCGGCGGAGTGTGCGCCAGGACGGTCTCCAGCAGGTCGGGGACGGTCCGGCCGCGGTGGGCGGTCACATGCGCGGCGGCCACCGCGATGGCGACGGCCCCGGCGACGCCCTCGGGGTGCGCGTGCGTGATCTCGGCGGACGCGGCGCCCTCCGCGGCCGCCTTCCGCAGGTCGTCGTGGAAGTAGGCGCCGAGCGGGGCGACGCGCATGGCGCCGCCGTTGCCCCACGAGCCGACGCCGTCGAAGAGCTTGGCGTTGATGGCGCGCCAGTCGCCGCCGTGGAAGACGTGGTCGATGAACTGGAGGGCGCCCATCCCGTAGTCGCGGAACGTCTCGGCGCGTTCGGCGAACGCCTTGGCCAGGGCGTTCTGGTCGACCGTCCCGTGGCGGTCGAGGACGTCGAGCAGGGAGCAGGCCATCTGGGTGTCGTCCGTCCAGGACCAGATCTCCGGCGGGTTCCCCGGCTTCCTGACACGCAGGTGCGGAGGGAAGGCCTGGTTTCCGACGGCGTCCCCCACGGAAAGTCCCGTGAGCGCGTCGAGTGCGAGGGCCCTTCGGGTGGATTCGGGCATGGTGGAAGTGTCGGTCAGGCGGCCGGGGGCGGCAAACGACTTATGGCGCGGAAAGGCGGGCGCGTGTCAGCCGCCGCAGGTCGTGCACGTGGTGAGGTACTGCGCGATCTCGCGGGCGATCGTGGTGGCGTCCTGAAGGGTCAGGGCCTGGTCGGGGGCGACCTTGCGGCCGTCCTTGTCGTCCGAGGCGCTGAAGGTGAAGTCGACCAGGGTGTTCCCCGTGCGGAACATGACCAGCACCCTGCCGGACTCGCCGGTGCCGTCGTTCGCGGTGGACTGGCCGGCGAACGCCTCATGCCCGATGCCGGGGAGGGGCTGCAACGCGACGCGCTTCTGCTGGAGCGTCCGGTGGTCGGCGAGTTGGCGCTTGGCGGTGTCGGCGCCGCTGGCGACGGTGTCGTCCTGGTAGGCGGTCATCTGGAGCGTCAGGTGGCGGCCGGACTCCCCGGACGCCCGTCCCATCCAGCGGCATCCGGCGCGCGGGTCCGCGCCGGACGCGGTGGTGGGGATGGTCTCGGCCGAGGGGACCAGCCGGCCGATCGTCGCGGCCGACACGACCTCGCAGGGGTTCGCGGGGAAGGTTCTGATCAGCGGTTTCTCGGCGGAGTGACGGATCTCTCCGATCTTCGACGTCCGTGCGGTGAGGTCGCGGAGCGCCACCGCCGTGAAGGCGATCGCCACGACGGCGAAGACGCCGAGCACGATGAGGAAGGTCCTGCGCTGCCTACGCGATGCCTGCGGGGGGACCTGCGACGGCGGGGCCGGCGGGGGCGGGGGCAGGGGCGCTGCGGGCGGTGGCGTCGCTTCCTGGGGAGGGAGGAAGCTCGGCTGGGGGGCGGGACGGGCCGGGGGCGCGTTCTCGGGGCCCTGTGTCACGGAGCGCTCCTGCTGGGTGACCGTGCGGGTGGTTGGGCATGAGGTTAGCAACGCTCACCGACGCTCCGGGGCCTCGTCCGAGCCGCGATGGAACGGCGCGGTCCGGGCCGTGAAAGGCGAGAGCCCGGTGCCTTGGCACCGGGCTCTGGCGGAGGGCCTCTCAGTTGGCCCAGGTGAGGGTGTTGGCGACGTCGACGCCGAGTTCACCGGCGGTGTTGAAGACGGTGCCGGTGCGGCTCCCCGGGTCGCTGCCGCTGGCCCAGTAGCCCTGCGCGTAGATGACGTACTCGCTGCGCGTCCAGCTACGGGTCCAGGACGGCGGCGTGCGCGTCAGCGCGGGCAGGCCGCTGCCGGACGGCGGGAGGAGCAGCGTGGGGTTGGCGCCCTCGCTGGTCTCGTCGCTGACCGCGGCGGCGGCGGTGGCGTCGGCGAACTTCAGGATCGAGATGACGGTCACGACCGTGCGCGTGTTGTTGGTGTAGAGCGCGGAGTCCATGTTCTGGACGCACGCGTTGCTGCGCAGCGCGCCCAGCAGGTCGGCGTCCGCGCGGCTGATGCAGCTGCCGTTGCGGATGACGCCGGCGCGGGTGAAGGTGTTGCCCTGCGCGGTGGTGATGGTCGGCTTGAGGATGGTGCTCATGTCCGACGTCGTCGCCTGCTGCGAGGTGCTGGCCGAGGGCGAGGTGGACGTCACGGCGATGGGGTCGGGATCGTCGTCGTCCCTGCTCACCACGATGAAGACCCCGGCTCCGACGACCACGAGCACCAGCAGCGCACCGACGATGAGCAGGGGGATCAGCACGTTGCCGCCCCCGCCGCCCGGCGGTGGCGGACTCGGGGGCGGAAATCCGGGTGGGCCGTACGGGGGACCTTGCGGCGGGAATCCCGGCTGGCCGGGCGGATGCTGGCCAGGCCATTCAGGAGGGTTCATCGCAGCTCCAGGCCGATAGTCATGTCAAAGCCGTGTTTAGCACTAAAGATCGGGCAAGACTACCCGGATACCCGGTTCCGGGACAGCAGGGATCCCTGTTGTGGCGTGCCCGGACACCTGCTCGTCCCGCGCCGGTCACCCGCCTCTCCACGATCCGGCCCGGGGTTGACGCTGCGCGGTGTCCGCGGAGTCTCGTAGGCTTGCGACGGAGAGAGGAGGCAGGTGTCCGACTCGGGTTGGCAGCAGGGCGTGCTGCGTGATCTCGGTGCGTCTCAGCGGGGCCTCGCGGTACTCGAACCTCCCTCGGCGTCCCCGGTGGGGGGCACGTGGGGCGCGGAAGCGGTCGCCGCCCCGCCGGCGGAACGGCCAGAGCCGACGCCGGCCGTACCGGCCGCGCCGGAGCCTGCCACGGCGCCCTCGGACGCGGTGCCGCCCGCCCCGCCCGCACCTCCGCCCTCGTTCGCGGCGCACCAGCAGCCGGTGGCGCCCGTGGCCGAGCCCGCGCCCGTCCCGGCCCCGCCCGCTCCGGCCCCGCCCGTCCCGGCCCCGCCTGCCCCGGCACCGCCCGCTCCGGCCCCGCCCGCTCCGCCTGCGCCCGTGCCCGCTCCCGTGCCTGAGGCGGCGTCCGCGGCGCCGCCTCCGCCGCCGCCCGCTCCGCCGAGCATGCCGGGGCCGCCCGTCCCGCCCACGCCGGTGGCGGACGTGCCCGCGCCCCCGGCCCCGCCGCCTCCGCCGCCCGCGCTCGACCCGCAGCAGCAGGAGGCTCCGCCCGGCCCTCAGGCTCCCCCCGGCCCCCCGGCTCCGCCGCCGTTCCTGGGGCAGCCGGACGCCGCGCAGCAGCCGGACGCGGCGTCCCAGCAGGGCGGCGCAGAGCAGCAGCAGCCGCCCGCGTTCTCGATGGTGCGTCCCGAGACGGGCGCGTTCGGCGCGTCGCTGGCCTTCGGCGCGCTCGCCGGGGTCGACCCCGACGAGCCGTACGACCCCACCGGCGGCATGCAGGCCCCACAGCAGGGCCAGCAGCAGGGGCAGCACCACGGCCACGGCCAGGACCCGGCGACCGCGGCCGCCGGGCAGCAGGCGGCGCCGCGGCCGCCCGCCGAAGACCTGGTGCGCAAGGTGCAGCACGGCGACCCGCTGGTCCGCCGGATGGGTCGCGGGGTGCGCAAGGCCGTCGGCGGCAGCGCCGGGCAGGACGCCCAGCAGCAGGCCGCGTTCGCCGAGCTCATGCAGCGTTCGGTGCCCAGCTACCGGCAGCTGGCGGTGGCCAGCGTGCGCGGCGGCGCGGGCAAGACGACGATGGCCGCGCTGGTGGCGACCGAGCTGGCCCGGCACCGCGCCGACCGGGTGCTGGCCGCCGACGCCGACGCCGAGCTGGGGTCGTTGCCGCTGCGGCTGGGCGTGCACGCGGAACGCTCACTGTTCGACCTGGCCGGGACGAACCCGCGCTCGTTCGAGGAGGCCGCGCCGTTCCTGTCGCGGACCGCCGACGGCCTGTGGGTGATGTCCTCGACGCGCGGCGGCCGGATCGCCGGGGAGTTCACCCTCGACACCTTCCAGACCGCGCTGGGCGCGGTGAGCCGGTACGTGTCCGCCGCGGTGATCGACTGCGGCGCGGGCATCCTGACCGAGCTCAACCGGGGGATCCTCGCGCACGCGCACGGGCTGGTGCTGGTCACCCCCGGCACGGTCGACGGGGCGCTGAGCGCGCGCGGGGCGCTGGAGTGGTTCGCCGCCAACAACCAGCAGGGGCTGCTGTCGCGCACCGTCATCGCGATGGTCTCGCACGCCCCGCAGGTCGGCGCCGACCTCGAACGCGCGCAGCAGATGCTCACCGCCTGGGGGCTGCCCGTGGTGCACGTGCCCTATGACCGGCACGCCGCCACCGGCAGCGCGCTGGACATGACCAAGATCGCGGGGGCGACCCGTTCGGCGGTGAACCGGATCGTGCACGAGGTGTTCGCCCGCTCGCTCTCGGCTCCCGGAGCGCCCCGATGAGCATGGACCTGATCGCGCTGGTCCGCCGGCGCCCGGACGTGCACGCGGTCGCCGACGGCCTGGTCGCCATGGGGGAGCCGCTGGAGCTGCGCGGCGGCGAGCCCGAGCCGACCCGGCTGTACGACGCGGAGGGCCGGCTGCTGGTGTCCATCGAGGACCCGGTTCAGGTCGTCCTGCAGAGCGAGATAGCGCGGCTGCTGGGGCCGGAGTTCGCGTCCCGGGTCAGCGCGCCGGTGTGGTGGGTGGACGTGCGCGCGGTGGGCGATCTGCCGGACGCGGCGCGGATCGCCCGGAAGTTCACCGAGGCGCTGGTGCACTGGGTGGGCGGTACCAGCTATCCCGACGGCCAGCCCGAGGCGCCCGCGCTGAGCTGGCGCGCGTCCGATCCGTCGGTGCCGGGCGAGGTCGCGCAGGCGGCCGAGGACCCGGCCTTCCCCGGCGGCGTCATCGGCGGCTGACCCGGCTCCCGGCCGACGAGGCGCCCCGGCGGGGACGGCTCGGCGGGCGGCTCGGGGCGGCTCGGCGGAGGCACGATGGGCGCGGTGGCGCGGTCGAAGCGGCCCGTGGTGGGCGCGGTGGCGCGGTCAGGTCTGGGCGGCGGCGGCCTGGAGGTGCTGCATGAGCATGCGGTGCTTCTGCCAGCCGTCCGGTGAGCGGCCGTCGCCGAGCGGGAACAACGTCAGCGGCCGGCTGGTCGGGCCGACCTGCTGGCCGGGGAGGCCGGCGGGGCCGGTGACGGTGCCGCTGACGGCCATGCCGATGGGGGCGGCGGCGCCCGTCCAGCGGGCCTCCACGGTGAGGTCGGCGCGGCCCGGGATGAGCTGGGCGAACAGCGAGGCCACCGGCTGCTCGGCGGCCATCGCGCCGATCAGCGAGGGCAGGTGCTGGAGGGGCGGCGGGTCCTCGGGGGCGTAGCCGACGGTGACGGTGGTGACCTCGGAGACGCCGTTGGCGGTGGCGGCGAACTCGCCGACGGCCTGGGCCGGGCGCGGGCCGTCGCCGGCGACGATGAGCCGGGCGGTGGAGCGGGCGCGCACGTACTCGGTGAGGCGGTCGGACTGCCAGGGGTGCTGGAGCGGCTCGGCGGGGCCCCAACCGGCGGGGGCTTTGCCGGTGAGCAGTTGCAGCATCCGCTGCGCGGGGGCGCCGAGGTCGCCGGTGGCGCCGTGCCGGAGCCGGTAGGTGAGGCTGAGCTGGGCGCCGATCGGGGCGGTGGGGCGGGTGGTGAACCCGGGCGCGTAGTCGCGGGCCTCGGGGACGGGGACGAACGTGCCGCCGCTCCACTGGAGGGGGCGCCCGGTGAGGCCCTCGTAGTATCCCTCGCCGTTGCGGACGACCCACTGAACCTCGGTGCCGGACGCGGCGGCGCGCATCGGCAGCGACAGCCGGGAGTCGAGCGGCGTGACCAGTTGCAGGGTGCGGCCGGATTCGGCACAGTCGCCGATGGCGTCGGCCATCCAGGCGGTGAGCGGCACGACGGGGCGGTCCTGCAAAAGGACCATGGCCTGGTCGGTCACTACGTCTACGGTGCTCATCTTCACCCGAGTCTAGTCAGGCTCCGGGGTGGCGCCGGGGCCGTCCGGGGCGTTGGGGGACCGGGACGGGACGAAGTTTGGCGTGACGGCCGTGGTCCATGTCCTGTGTGTGCTGAAATGTTACGGATGCAGCGATTGGCGGCGCCCGACCGCGCGCAGTTCCCGGGCGCCTACTTCAACGGCGACGCGCCGCCGCCACCGGAGCCGCCGGTGCGGGGGCGCCGCTGGCGCGTGCTCGGCTGGCTGTCGATCGCCGCGTCCGTGCTGCTGGTGCTGGGCAGCCTCACCGCCTACGGGTTCTGGCGCCGGATCGACGGCCAGATCGCCCGCGAGAACGTCGACGGCAAGCTCGGCGACAACCGCCCGGCCAAGCTGAACAACTCGATGAACATCCTGCTGATGGGGTCCGACAGCCGGGCGGGGGAGAACGCCCGGTACGGCACCGAGGAGGGCCAGCGGTCGGACACCACGATCCTGCTGCACCTGTCGCCCGGCGGTGAGCGCGCGATCGGGATGAGCTTCCCGCGCGACTCCATGGTGCAGATCCCCAGCTGCAAGAAGACCGGCGGCGGCACCGCCCCGGCCCGGCTCGACATGATCAACTCGGCGTACGCGCAGGGCGGCCCGGCCTGCACCTGGAAGACCATCGAGTCGATCACCAACATCCGCATCGACCACTACGTCGAGGTCGATTTCGCCGGGTTCAAGCGGGTGGTGGACGCGTTGGACGGCGTCGAGATCTGCGTGCCCAAGCCCATCAACGACCCCAAGGCCGAGCTGTACCTGCGCAAGGGCCGCCAGGTCGTGCGCGGCGACCAGGCGCTCGGCTACGTCCGCACCCGTACCGGCGGGCTCGGCGACGGCTCGGACCTGTCCCGCATCCAGCGGCAGCAGGCGTTCATGGCCTCGGTCGTCAAGAAGGCCACCGACCGCGGCATGCTGACCGACCCCGGAAAGACCTACGGGTTCCTGTCCGCGGTGGCCAGTGCCATCAAGGCCGACGACCGGCTGACGCTGTCGGCGATGCAGAAGCTGGCCGGCGGGCTGCGCGGGATCAGCGCGGGCAAGGTGCGCTTCGTGACCGTGCCGGTGCAGGCCTACCCGCCCGACCCGAACCGGGTGCAGATCAACCAGGCGGTGGCGGGGCCGCTGTTCCAGGCGATCCGCAAGGACAACACCGTTCCCGAGCCGGCGCCCGTCCCGGCGCAGCAGGGCCGGCCGAACCAGCCCAAGCCGCCGCCCGTGCCGCCCGCGCAGGTGCAGGTCGCGGTCTACAACGCGACGCGCACCGACGGGCTCGGGCAGCGCACCGCCGAGCAGCTCGAGGAGAAGGGCTTCAAGGTCGTCAAGGTGGGGACGCGCAAGCAGGCGTCGTCCACCGCCAAGACGCAGATCCTGTTCGGCCCGGGCGCGCAGCGGCAGGCGGCGGCGCTGGCGGCGGCGATGCCCGGCCATCCGCCCAAGCCGTACCCGTCGGGCAAGCCGGGCCAGGTCTACCTCATCGTCGGCAAGGACGGCGCGGACATGCCCGGGGCCGCCAAGCCCGTCCCCAAGGTCGCCGGTGAGATTCGCGCCGACCAGGACGTGTGCGCCCGAACGTGACCCGCCCGCCCCCACACCTGAAGGCGCGGTCGTCCGCACGCGGGCTTGGCAAGTTACGTCGAGGTGAAAACAGCCGGGGATCCGGACCATCGGTAGGTGGCGGATCGGGCCCACCTGTATCTTGGCGGCGCTAAACCAACAAGGCCCCTTATGCGTCCCACTAGGGACGTAACAACTCAATCCGTGCCCGTGCCCCCTCATCACCCGCGTCACGACCGTGCCCACGACGTGCCCCCGACCGTGCCTCGAAGACCCCGGCCACCTGAACGACGGCCGCCCCTTCGCTCCCCGACCCCTCGCCGATTCCGGAGCCGTACCCCGCCCTGGGCTCCGCCGGACCTTCCACGGCCCCCTTCCGGAAAAGGAACGCATGCGCCCCGAACCCTTCGCCCTGCTCATGACCGTGTACGGCGGCGACCGGGTGGAGTACGTCCGGGCGGCCTTCCGCAGCGCGGTGGACGACCAGTCGCTGCGGCCAGGGCAGGTCGTCCTCGTGCAGGACGGCCCGGTCGCCCCCGAACTGGAGCGCTGCCTGGCGGAGCTGGTCGCGGCAAGCCCCGTGCCGGTCACCTTCGTCCAGCTGGTGGACAACCAGGGCCTCGGCCCCGCGCTCGACGCCGGGCTCCAGGCCAGCCGGTACGACATCGTGGCCCGGATGGACGCCGACGACGTGGCGATGCCGCACCGGTTCGCGCTCCAGGTGCCGCTGGTGCAGGCGGGCGCCGACCTGGTCGGTGCCGGGCTGCTGGAGTTCGGCCGCGACATCGACGACATCGTCGGCCGCCGCACCCCGCCCAGCGACCCGCACGACATCGCGCGCTACTCGCGGCTGCACGACCCGTTCAACCATCCGACCGTGGTGTACCGGCGCAGCGCGGTGATCGCCGCGGGCGGTTACGGCGACCTGCCGCTGATGGAGGACTACTGGCTGTTCGTCCGCATGATCGCCAACGGGGCGCGGGCGGTGAACGTGCCCGAGCCGCTGGTCTACTACCGGGTGGGCGACGGCGCGTACGAGCGGCGCGGCGGGCGCGACCTGCTGCGCTCGGAGCTGCGGTTGCAGCGCGAGATGCTCCGCGAGGGGTTCATCTCCCAGCCGCAGTACCTGCGCAACGTCGTGGTCCGCGGCGGGTACCGGCTGGTGCCGACGCTGATCCGGCGTCCGGTGTACCGGTGGATCGTGGCGCCGTACGGTGCGCGCCGCAACCGCTCCCGCGACCGTGGAGAGGTGGTGCTCGTCGTCACCGAGGGGCCGCCCGCGGCGGAGCCCGCCACGGAGCCCGCCACGGAGCCCGCCGCGGAGCCTGCCACGGAGCCCGCCGCGAGTGCCGCGCCCGTGGCGCGCGAGCGGTACGTCCCGCGCCATGCGAGGGGGAGGGGGCGCGGCTCCGCACCCCTGTACGGCCCTCAAGAGGCCCCTGCGCCGATGACGGACACCCCCGGCACGCCCAACCCCGGCGCCACCGCCTGGGAACGTTAGCGGACCGATAGAGGAGGCCGTGCCCCGCGGACTCGCCGCGATGGGGCACGGCCTCCTTCGTCATCGGGTCAGGGGACGGGACGGTCCCAGAGGACGGGCTGGTCGCGGGTCGCGTCGGTGGTGCGGCCCACGCCCAGCAGCTTGTCCTTGAACGAGGCCAGGGCGCCGATCGACTGGGCGCCGCCGCCCGCCAGGCCGGTGCCCTCGGGCTTGGCCGCCTGCCAGGACGCGCCGTCCGCCGACGTCCACGACACCACGTCGGTGGCGCCCTGGTCGCCGCTCGTCCCCGCGGCCGCGAACCCCTTCGGGGTGGCGGTGAGCGCGGTGACCTGGACGTTCGACGCTCCCTCGGGGGTCGGCGGCTTGGCCTCCTTCCACGTCTTGCCGCCGTCGGTGGAGACGTAGAACAGCGGGGAGGTGCCCGCGCTGCCCGCCGCCACCACGACGTTGCCCTTGGCCGCGACGTGCGTCAGCGCGCCCTCGGCGATCCCGCCGGGAAGCTGGAGCTGCTGGAGCGTCCACGCCTTGCCGTCGGGCGAGGTCCACACCCCGGGACGGGAGGCGGGGCCGTTGCCGACGGCCGGGTCGCGCAGGCCGCCGACCGCGACGAAACCGGACTGGGCGGCGGTGACGCCGCGCATCCAGCGGTTGGAGCCGGGCAGGGCCTCCAGGCTGTTCCTGCCGACGCTGCGGCCCCGCTCCCACGTCTTGAGGTCGGCGGAGAACCAGGTGGCCGCGGACAGGCCGTCCTCGCCGACGATGACGTAGCCGGCCGGGCCGGAGACGGTGGCGTAGGTGGCCAGCGCGGTGTTCTTGGCGGGCTTGAACTGCTCGGCCGAGTCGCCGGCCTGCCAGGTCGCGCCGTCGGCGGAGGTGACCACGAGCGGGCGGCGCGGATTGACCTGGTCGGACCCGATCGCCAGCCAGCCCGCCTTGCCCTGCGTCACGCCCACCAGCTGCTGCGGGCCCGGCCGGGAGAGCACGCCCTGCGCGGCCTGCCCGCGCGTCCACGCGGCGCCGTCGGTGGTCGTCCACACCCCGGCGTCGCCGCGCGCGCTGCCGACCGCGACGGCCCGGTCGGACCCGCCGGCCACGGCGGCGACCGTGTGGTCGGGACGGACCGCGCCGGGGACCTTGGTGATGTCGACCGGCAGCTGGGTGCCGCCGCCGTCGTAGACGCCCAGCAGCGCGTTCAGCTCGCCGCCGCCGTTGTCGGAGCCGACCAGGACGGTCTGCCCGCCGCTCAGCGCCGAGCCGTTCAGGACGCGGCCGGGCCGGTTGGGCAGCGAGCCGGCGTCCTGCCAGGTGGAGCCGTCGGGGGTGCGGGATATTGCGACGTCGCGGCCGCGCACCACGATGGCCGCGTAGCCCTGATCGGACGCCAGGATGCGGCTGGTGCGCTGGTACCCGGAGGACTCCACGCGTCCGGCCTGCGTCCAGGTGGAGCCGTCCTTGGACACGAAGGCCTGGCCGTAGGTCTTGCCGCCGCCCTGGATCTCGCGGATCGCCAGGAAGCCGGACGCGCCGCCGCCGACCATCAGGCCGCGGGTGCCCTTGGGCACCGGCACCTTCGACTCGGTCCAGGTGCGGCCGCCGTCGGCGGAGCGGAACACGCGCCGCCCCTGCTGGAGTTTCCTGGCGCCCGGGTTGGCGGTGTGCAGTCCTTCCAGCAGCAGCACGTCGCCGCTGCCCGCCGCCTCCAGCAGGTTGACGGTGCCCCGCTGGATCGGCAGGCCGATCTGGGAGCCGGTGCGCGCCTCCCAGCTCGCGCCGTCGGCCGAGGTCCAGACGGTGGGCTCGGCGTCGCTGAAGTCGCCCTTCTTGCTGGTGTCGCCGAAGGCGAGGAACCCCGCGTCGGACGCCACCGCGCGCCGCACCCGCGTGTTGGGGGCGAACGACTGCGCGGCGGCGTCGGGCCGGCGGGTCCACGTCTGGCCGTTCTGGCTGGTCCAGACGGCGCTGCCGCCGGGCTTGACGCCGATGGCGACCCAGCCCTTGGCCGAGCCCGCGACCACTCGCGGCAGCTCGCCCTTGGCCAGGCCGTCGCCGCCGTCGCCCTGCACCTCGGCGGGCTTGAACGTGCGGCCGCCGTCGGCGGAGACCAGGAACTGGCCGCGCGGGGAGCGCCCGTCGGACTCGGCGCCGACCGCGACGACCGTGCCGCCGACGGACGCGGCCGAGGTGAGCTGCTGGTCGCGGCCGTCGGTGGCGGCGTTCGGGTCGATGGCGAAGACCGACCCGGCCAGCTTGGCGGCGCCCTCGCCGCCGTCGCCGTCACCGCCGTCGCCGCCGAGGGAGGTGACGGCGAAGAAGCCGCCCGCGGCGATCAGGGCGGCCGCGGCGAGCCCGGCGACACCGATGAGCAGCGGCTTCTTGCCGACCTTGGGGGCCTTGCTCGTGCCCTTGGGCTTGGGCTCGGTGCGCCACGGCTCGTCGATCTGCGGCGGCGGCGCCACCGGCTGGGGCGACGGCACCGGCTGCGGCTGCGGGGCGGGCGCCTGTGGAGCGGGGACCTGCGGAGCGGGGGCCTGCGGGCCGGGGATCTGCTGCGCGTAGGGGAACGGCTCGGGGGCCGGGGGCGCCTGGTGCGCGGCCTGCTGCGGCGTCTTCGGAGTGTCCGGGATCTCCTGGGCCCAGGGGAAGGGCTCGGGCTCCGGCTTCGGAGGCGACGGCGGGGCCGGGGGCGCCGGGGCCGGAGGCGCGGGCGCCGGCGGGGTCGGCGCGGGCAGCGGAGCGTCGGGGATCTGCTGCGCGTATGGGAAGGGCTCCGGCGCGGGCGGGCTCGGCGGCGGCGACGGAGCCGGGGCCGGGGGAACGGGCGGGGGCGGCGCAGCGAAGGGGGTCTCCGGGATCTGCTGCGCGTACGGGAACGGTTCGGGGGCCGGCGGCGCGTCCGAGGGACCCGGAGCGGGCGGAGTAGGCGGAACGGGCGGAGCGGGTGCCGGCGGGGCGGGCGCGGGCGGTGCCGGGGGAGCCGGAGGCTGCTGCGCCTCCTGGACGGGCTTGGCCGCCGACTCCGCGACCGACTTGGCGTTGGGGATCTGCTGCGTCGCCGGGACCTCGGGCGCGTACGGGAACGTGGAGGTCTTGTCGCTGTCCGTCGAGTCCTCGGGCTCGGGGGCCGCGGGGTCGCTCCCGGCGGGCTTGAGCTGCTCGGGCGTGAGCACCTCGGTGCCGGGCTCCTCGATCCCGGGGCCGGGAGGCAGGTCGGGGGCGGGCAGGCCGGGGCCGGGGAGGCCGCCCTGGGCGCTGAAGTCCTCCAGGCGGACCTCCTCCAGGTGCACCTCCTCCACCTGCGCCTCGTCGCGCGACGGCTCCAGCGGCTCCAGCGGCGGCGGCGAGGGCTGCTCGCCCTGCCCGGCGTCGCCGCCCGCGTCGTCGGCCCGGCCGCCGGCCGCTGGCATGAACTGCGACAGGTCGGTCACGGTCGTGTCCGCGCGCGGCACCCCGGACGACCCGGATTCGGGAGCCGGCGGGGTCGTGAACGACCGCGGGGGCGGCGGCACGGGCGGCTGCGCGTTCCGGTCGAAGACTTGGGTGCTGCCGTTGGCGTCGAAGTCGGTCATCGTCCGGTCGGCGATCGTGCCGTCGTCCGGCTCGGGCTCGTCCGTGCCGAACGCCGGCAGCGGCGGCGGCTCGGGGAGCAGGTGCGCGCCCGGGGGGAGCTGCCCGCCGTCCAGCCACTGCGGCGGCGGTGGCGCCGCGTGGCCGCCCTCCGGGGCAGGGTGTTCGGGCGACTCGGCCTGGGGCCGGTCGCCGCCCGGCTCGTCGTCCGGAGTCTTCGGTGGAGTCACGCCCGTCTCCCCGTGTTCGGCGAAGTCATGGTCGGTGCGGCGGCCATTGACACCGGGGTGTCGTTCACCGGGGCGTCGAATGCGCCGACTCGGATCATATCGGCGCGCTCGGCGTGAACCTGTCGTTCCGCCGCCCGCCCCACCCCGGCCGTCCGTGCCCCGAACCGGTCTCAGCCCGCCTTCAGGCGGCCGCTCATCCAGCGTAGGAGCTCCGGCGTGAGGCGCTGGAAGGTGCGCAGATTGTGGCCGCCGTCGCGCGGGAAGAGCGTGGAGACCCGGAGGGGCGCCTTGGCCAGCTTGACGAACCGCTGCGCCTGGTCGAACTCCGGCCCCTGCTCGGTCTGCGCCAGCAGCAGCGAGACGGGCGGCGGCGGGCGGTGCTCGAGCCGCCAGAGCAGGTCGTTGTCGTCGCGGACCTGCTTGCTGCCGCCGTAGAGGTCACCGGTGGAGCCGTCCTGGATGGCGTGCAGGTACCCGCCCAGCGACGCCCCGGCGGCGAACCGGTCGGAGTGCCGCATCGCCAGCTTGGCCGCGCAGTACCCGCCGGTGGACTGCCCCATGACGCCCCATCCCCGCGAGTCGTCGGCGACCCGGTAGGTGTCGGTGATGGCCTCGGGGACGTCCTGGGAGAAGAACGACTCGGCCTGCGGCCCGCCGGGCACGTCGGTGCACTCGGTGTCGCGCGGCGGCGCCACCATCGACCGGGTGATGACGTAGATCGTGGGCTGGATGCGGCCGGTCTTGATGCCGGTGCTGGCATCCTTCAGCAGCCCCTGCCGTTTGATCATGCCGCGCGGGTCGCCCGGGTAACCGGCCAGCACCAGCGTGACCGGGAACCGGCGCCGCTCGAACCCCCGCTGGAAGTACTGCGGCGGCAGGTAGACGAACGCCTTGACGCGCAGCCCGGTACGCGGCCCGCGGATGGTGACCTCGTCGAGCTGCCCGTCCCGTTCGGACGAGCGCAGCCCGGACGCGGCGCCGAGCGGCGAGATGGCGCGCGGCAGCGGGCGTCCCGCGGCGGCCCCGGGGGCGCCCTCCCTGACCCTGCCGGGACCCTCGCCGGTCGTGCCCAGCAGGTCGCCCCAGGTCACGTAGAAGAGGAAGTAGCCGTTCATCCCGGCGGCGAGCGCGAGCACCAGCGAGACCTGGCAGGCCGCCAGCAGCCCGAGCCGGGCGAGCACCGGGCCGGGCCCCCGGCCCGAGGCCCGGGGCAGCAGCCACACGGTCAGTCCCGTCACCACGACCGCCAGTACGATGAGCGCCCCGATGAGCCAGCCGCTCGTCAACTGCACACGCAACACCTCTCGTACGCTCGCCCGTGGCGGTTACGGTGGGCTAGTTTGCCGTAGATCGTCCGTTACGGGGACATGATCAAGACAACGAGGGGGCGGTCGGGTGATGCGACGGCCGCTCCTCGCGCTCCTGACGGGCGCGCTGGTCAGCGTGCTCGTCGCGGTCGTCAGCGCGCTCGCCGCGCCGGACGGCGGCGGCTCCGGCGCCCAGCCGCGCCCCGGGAAGCCCGGCCGCCCCACCGGCGCCCCCGGCCCGTCCGGATCGCCCGGGGCGGCCGGGGGGACAGGGCAGAACGGGCCGCCCGCGCAGCAGCCGATGCACGCCGCCCGCCCCGAACCCAGGCCCGCACTCGACTCCAACTTCCCCGACCCCGAGATCCTGCGGGCCGGGAACGTCTACTACGGCTACGCCACCAACGACAGCGGCAGGAACGTCCCGGTCGCGACCGCGCCGTCCCCCACCGGGCCCTGGACCCGCACCGGCGGCGACGCGCTCCCCGCACTGCCGCCCTGGGCGGAGGCGGGCCGCACCTGGGCGCCCGACGTGGCGGCCCGCGGCGACGGCTCGTACCTGCTCTACTTCACCGCCGGCCGCAAGGGCACCGACGACCAGTGCATCGGCGCCGCCGTGGGCCCGTCCCCGGCCGGGCCGTTCACGCCCGACGCGCAGGGGCCGCTGGCCTGCCGCGACGGCAAGGACGTCATCGACCCCGCCGCGTTCACCGACACCGACGGCGCCCGCTACGTCCTCTACAAGCAGGAGGCGGACGGCAAGAAGGCGCCCGGCGGCCTGTACCTCCAGCGCACCACCCCCGACGGCATGCGCCCCCAAGGGCAGCCGTCGCTGCTGCTGACCAGGAGCGGCGACGAACCGATCCTCATCGAGGCCCCGGCACTGGTGAAACGCGACGGCCGCTACGTGCTGTTCTACGCCGCGGGCGTCTTCTACAGCGCCGACTACCAGACGCGGTACGCCACCGCCCCCGCCATCACCGGCCCGTACACGAAGGCGGCGGCGCCGCTGCTGTCCACCGAGGGGTACGGGAAGCGGATCACCGGGCCGGGCGGGGCCGACATCGTCCACGACGGCACCGACTCCTACCTGGTGTTCCACGGCATCACCAGGTTCTGGGGCGGCGACGCCGTCCAGCGGGCCATGTACGTGGCGCAGCTCGGCTTCGCGGCGAACGCGGCGCCCGTCGTGCGCGGCAGCCCGGTCCGCTACGAGGCCGAGAACGGGCGCGTGTACGGAGCGCGCGTGCTGCGCGAGGTCCCCTCGACATCGGGCGGCGCCGCCGTCGGCTACATCGACAACGCCCAGTGCCTGGTCGACCTGGACGTCTACGCGCCCGCCGCCGGCGCGTACCTGGTCAGGATCCGGTACGCGAACCGGTCGCCGGGCGGCGGCGAGCCGGCCGAGCACGTCCTGACCGTCAACGGCGCCGCCCCGGTCGCGGTCCCCTACCCGCCGGGCGGGCCGTCCCCGCAGTGGAAGGACGCCACGGTCGAAGTCGGGCTGCGCGCCGGGTGGAACGTGCTGCGCCTCACCTACGGCAGCGGCTTCGCCGAACTCGACCACATCGACGTCTCCTGAACGTCTCCGACGCGCCAGGGACCGGTCCAGCGGTCAGGTGCCCTGGTCGGCGGAACGGCAGGACGCGCCCGAGCACGCCTTGAGCGCCGCCAGCAGCCCCGCCAGCTGATCCCGGCGCGGCACCGCGAGCTGCGGGGCCAGGTTGCGCTGCGAGGCCAGGTCGCTGCGCAGGTCGTAGTACTCGCGCTCGCCCGCGTCGTACTCGATGTAGAGCTCGTTCGTGGTCCGCACCGCCATGTACGACGGCGGGTTGCCCCAGCCCCGCCCCGGATAGTCGGGATCGCGCGGGTCGCTGACCGGCCCGGCGTGCTCGATCAGGATGGAGTTGCGCCACGAGCGGACCTGGGCGCCGCGCAGGAACGGCACCAGCGACCGCCCGTCCACCAGCGGCGAGATCGGGACGCCCGCCAGCTCCTCGAACGTCGGCCGCAGATCGGTGTTGGCGGTGAGCCGGTCGACGACGCGCCCCTTCGGCACCCCGGGCCCGGTCACGATCAGCGGGACGCGCACGTCCGGGTCGTAGGCGGTGCCCTTGCCCTCCACCAGCCGGTGCTGGCCCATGTGGAACCCGTTGTCGGAGCCGAACACGACGTAGGTGTTGCGGTCGAGGCCGCGGTCGGCGAGGGCCTGCTGGACGCGGCCGACCATCTCGTCGACCGCCTGCACCATCTGCACCCGGCCCCGGTACTTCTGGTCGATGGTCTGGACCCCCTTGGGACCGATCTTCGGCCAGGCCTGCATCCAGGACGGCTTGTCGGAGATGTCGGGCTCGTTGAACGCGGGGCCGCGCGGCGCCCGCACCTCCGGGAAGAGATTCGCGTGCCGGGGCGCGGGCGTGAACGGCGCGTGCGGCGCGAACGTCGACAGCTTCAGCAGGAACGGGCGGCTCGTGGTGGACCGGTTGACGAAGTCCACGGCCTTCCCCGTGAGCACGTCGGTCAGGTAGTCGGCCGGCTGGTTGCCGTACCGGACGGGCTTGCCGTTCTCGCTCAGCGTGTAGTCGTAGTGCCGGTAGCCGAGGCTGGTGGCGTACCACTCCGTCCACCCGGGGGGAACGAACGCCTGCGAGCCCGCCTGCACCTTGCTCGGGTCGTAGCCGTTGAGGTACTTGCCCATCAGCCCGGTGCGGTAGCCCGCGCCCTCCAGCGTCGTGGCGAAGGTGTCGCGCTCGCCGCCGTTGGCGTTGAAGCGCTGCCAGCCGCCCTTGGGGGGCTCGTTGGTGAGCACCTGCGTGTTGTGCGGGAACTTGCCCGACAGGATCGTCGCCCTGGACGGGCAGCACAGCGTGTTGGTGGCGATGAAGTTGGTGAATGTCACGCCCTGCTCGCGCATCTTCTTCACGCGCGGCATGTACTGGACGAGGTCCCAGCTCAGGTCGTCGGTGAGGACGAACACGATGTTCGGCTTGGGCCCGGAGGGCGAGGCCACGCCCTTGGGCGGCTTGGACGGCCCGTCCCCGACGACGCCGCACGCGGTCGACAGGACGATCGCGCAGGCGGCCAGCAGCGCCGCGTACCGGCGCGCGCGCATGCTCAACGCTCGGCCGACCCGGTGGAGGGCCCGTTCTCTTTGGCGGGCGCCCCGGCCGGTGGCTCGGCGCCCGGCGGCCCGGCCTGCGGCGGCGCGTCCTGCGGCGGTGCGGCCTGTGGTGGCGCGGCTTGCGGTGGCGCGTCCTGCGGCGCCCCGGCCTTGGGGCCGGCCTTGGGCTTGGGCTTGGCGCCCTTGTTGCGCGCCTGGCGGTCCTGCCGCCACATCGCCCCGGCCTCCGCGACGTCACCGTCGAAGATCTTGCGGCCGCCTCGCATCATGACTCCTCGGTCGCACAGCTTGATCAGCATCTGGATGTCGTGGGCCACGATCACCATGGTGCGGCCCTCGTCCCGCAGCTCCCGGATCCTGGCCAGGCACTTCTCCCGGAACGGCGGGTCGCCCACGGCCAGCACCTCGTCGATGAGGAAGATGTCGGGATCGGTGTGCGCGGCGATCGAGAACGCCAGCCGCATGAACATCCCGGAGGAGTAGAACTTCACCTGGCTGTCCAGGAACCGCTCCACCCCGGAGAACTCCACGATCGCGTCGAACTTGCTGCGGATCTCGGCCTCGTCCATGCCGAGGATGGCGCCGTTCAGGAAGACGTTCTCCCGCCCGGTCAACTCGGGGTGCAGGCCCGCGCCCACGTCGATCAGCCCGGCGATGCGGCCGCGCACCCGTACCGAGCCGACGTCGGGCGACAGCACCCCGGAGATGAGCTTGAGCAGGGTGCTCTTGCCGGATCCGTTCAGGCCCATCAGCGCGACCGTCTCGCCCTGGTTGACGGTGAGGCTGACGTCCTCCAGGGCGTTGAACGTCTCCGACAGGCTCTGCCGCCGCACCGCGCGCACCGTCATGTCCTTGATGGACCGCGCGTGCCTGATCGTGAACCGCTTGCTCACCGCGTCGACGACGATCGACGGCAGCCGCACCGGGGCGGACGCGGAGACGAACGCGGGCGCGGGCGCAGGCGCGGACGCGGGCGTGGGCGTGGGACCGGAGGCGGGAGTGGGGGCGTCGGTCACGGTCACAGCTCCTGCGCGAATCGCCGCTGCAGGGTCGCGAACGCCCACTGCCCGGTCAGGAAGACCGCGACCGCGAAGCCCAGCGACGCCACCGTGCGGGCCTCCAGCGCCGGCACCGGCGGCAGCGCCCCCGGCGCGCCCGGCTCCCAGAACGCCCGCTGAAACAGCGACACGGCGCTGACCAGCGGGTTGGTGAGGTACACCTGGGTGGCCCACTCGGGCAGATGGTCGCGGACATGGGTCCACGGATAGATCATCGGGACCGACCAGGTGACGAAGATCATGGTGATGTCCACGACCTGCTCCATGTCGTGGAAGAACACGTTCACCGCCGCGCACAGCAGCCCGAGCCCGACCCCGAACAGCACCACGATGGCCAGCCCCACCGCCGCCCCGGCCAGCCCGGACAGCGTGGGCCGCCAGCCGAACGCCAGCGACCCGCCCAGCAGGATCGTCATCCCCGGCAGGAAGTGCACCACCGACACCAGCAGCGACGCGGTCGGGAACAGCTCCCGCGGCAGGTACACCTTCCGGACGAGCGGCGCGTTGTGCAGCACCGACTTGGTCGCCGACTGGAGCGTCTCGGTGAACAGGTTGACCAGCACCATGCCGGAGAACAGATAGATCGGGAAGTCCTTGATGACCCGGTCCATGCCCATGAAGACGCCGACGACGAAGAAGTACACGGCGAAGTACATCGCGGGCCGCACGTACGACCAGCCGAGGCCCAGCAGCGACCCCTTGTAGCGCGCCTTCAGCTCCCGGCGCACCAGCAGCCGCAGCAGGAAGCGGCGCTGCGGCTGGACGACCTCGCGGAACCCGCCGGCCGAGGCCGGGTCGCGCAGCCCGCGCACCCGCCCCGCGCCGCCGTCGCGGCCCCCGCCGCCCGGACCGCCCGCGCCGCCCGGCCCCCCGGGGCCACCGAGACCGCCCTGATCGCGCGGGTCGCCCGGGACCGGGTCGCCCGTGCCGCCGGGGCTCGTGCCGCCGGGACCCGGCTCACCGAGGCCGCCGGGCCCCGGATCGCCCGGGCCGCCGGGACCGCCGGGGCCGCCGGGGCCCGCCTGCTCGGCGGTCCCGCCGGCCCCGTCACGGGTCGGCGCAGCGGGCCCGGGCCCGTCCGGTGACGCGGCCCCGGGGCGGACGGCGGAGTGCGCGGCCGTCACAAGCGGCCCCTATACCGAGGGCCGCGAGGCCTCGAAGGTCTCGCGCCACCGTTCCGCCGAGGTCAGCTCTCCCATGGCGGAGCGGTACTCCTTGGTGAGCCGCGGCCACTCCTTGTAGAGCCTGCCGTGCAGGGCGCTGGTGCGCTGCATCAGCGAACGGAACCGCTTCGGGTCTCGCTGGTACCAGGCCGCGCCCGTGCCGTCGGCCGCCGACACCAGCGCGCTGTCGAACTGCGACAGCTTCCACCAGCGCAGGTCGATGTGCGGCACCAGCGCCTGCGGGTTGCGGAACGCCGCCGCGTCCACCGGCTTCAACTGCTTGATCCCGCCGACCACCGCCGCCTTGATCATGCCCTTGCGGTCGCGCGGCGGCGCGGCCTCCCGGCCCTTGCGCGGCGGCTTGGACCGCCGGATCGCCGGGAAGTCCTCCAGATCCTCCTCGTACTTGGCGTCCGGGAACTGCCTGCGGAAGTCGCGGATCTCACCCATCTTCGTGACGATCGAGGAATGCATGTGCGCGGGCCCCCGCAGCACGTCCTCGATCGCCATCAGCATCAGCTCGGCCGCCGAGTACTGCATCGCCAGCGCGTGCTTGACGGAGACGAACAGGCTCTCCTTCAGCAGGTTGCCGCCCCGGTCGTAGGGGGAGTGCACCAGCGCCGACACCAGCCGGTTGCGCTCGTGGAAGTAGGCCTGCCAGTCGATGGTGTCGTCCTTGTCGTGCCACGGGACGTGCCAGACCGCCACGCCGGGCAGCGACACCGTCGGGTAGCCCGCCGCGCGGGCCCGCACGCCGTACTCGGCGTCGTCCCACTTGATGAACATCGGCATCGACAGCCCGACGTCCTTGATCACCTCGACCGGGATGAGGCACATCCACCAGCCGTTGTAGTCCACGTCGATGCGGCGGTGCAGCCACGCCGTCTCCCGCATCCGGTGGTAGCCGAAGTCGTGGCCGTGGAAGGTGTGCGGCGCCGGCCCCCAGAACCAGCGGTACGGCGCCAGCGTCTCGCCGTAGGCGTGCAGCACCGACCGGTCGTACAGGCTGAACATGTGCCCGCCGACGATGGTCGGCTTGCGGGTCAGGTCGCCGAAGGTGACGGCCCGCAGGATGCCCTCCGGCTCGGTCACCACGTCGTCGTCGAGCAGCAGCACGTAGTCGCTGGTCGCGGCCCGGACGGTCTCGTCCATGGCGCGGGCGAAGCCGCCGGACCCGCCCAGGTTGCCCTGGTCGATCACGCGCAGCCGGCCGTTCAGGGCCTTGGCCGCGTCGGCGAAGTCGGGATGGTCCTCCACCCGCTTCTCGCCCTGGTCGATCACGAAGATCTCGTCGATGACGTCGAGGACGTCGGTGGCCCGGCCGAGCGCCACGAGCTGCTCGACGCAGAAGTCGGGCCGGTTGTAGGTGGTGATGCCGATGCTCGTCCGGCCCTGCGGCGCGTCGGTGGCGGCGCACCACTCGGCCCGTTCCAGCACCGCCGGCCGCTCCCCGGCGACCAGCTCGAACCAGTACCAGCCGCCGTCGACGAACGGCTTGAGCGGCAGCGTGAAGCGGTGCTCCTCGGTCGCGGCCGAGTGCACCTCGTGCGACTCCAGCCGCTGCGAGTGGCCCTTGGAGTTGGACCGGTAGACCAGGATCTTCGCGTCGCCCCGCACCCGGACGCGCAGCACGACCTCCTCCAGCCGCGTCCAGCGCCGCCAGTAGCTGGCCGGGAACGCGTTGAAGTAGGTGAGGAACGACACCCGCCGGGCGGCGGGCACCACGACCCGGCGCCGGTCGTGGACGCCGCCGCCCGGCTCGTCGTCCTCGTCCTCGCGGTCGGACCCGTCCCAGTGCTCGGCCGGCTGGAACTCCGCCGACTCCGCCGGCGCCGTGACCGGCGCGGGCGCCACGGCCGCGACGCCGGGGTCGGCCAGGTCGGCCTGGTCGGCCTGCTGCGTGCGGACGATGTTGCCCTCGATGTAGAGCTTGAGGATGTCCTGGTCGCGGTCGACCGGCATGACGACGCGATGCAGGACCCGCAGTTCGTGTCCAGCGACACTGTCGGTGCTCATTCGTCCGTCCCTCCGGCGACGAGCGGTGCGCCCCCACTGAAGTGCGGGCGCAGGCGGTTGTCGACCATGTTCAGCGCGCTCGCGATGGCCATGTGCATGTCGAGGTACTTGTAGGTGCCCAGGCGGCCCCCGAACAGGACGCCGTCCTCCCGCCGTGCCATCGTCCGGTAGCGCAGCAGCCGGTCGCGGTCCTCGGCGGTGTTGATCGGGTAGTACGGCTCGTCGCCCCGTCCGGCGAACCGTGAGTACTCCCGCATGATGACCGTCTTGTCGCCGGGGTAGTAGTCCCGTTCCGGATGGAAGTGACGGAACTCATGGATCCGGGTGTAGGGCACGTCCTCGTCGGCGTAGTTCATCACCGGGGTGCCCTGGAAGTCGCCGGTGGGCTTGACCTCCAGCTCGAAGTCCAGCGTGCGCCAGCCCAGTTCGCCCTCCGCGAAGCCGAAGTAGCGGTCCAGCGGCCCGGTGTAGACGACGGGCACGTTGCCGACCACGTCGGAGCGCATATCGAGGAAGTCGGTGCCGAGCCTCACCTCGATGTTGGGGTGGTCGGCCATCCGCTCCAGCCAGGCGGTGTACCCGTCGACCGGCAGGCCCTCGTAGGTGTCGTTGAAGTACCGGTTGTCGAAGGTGTACCGGACCGGCAGCCGCGTGATGATCTCGGTGGGCAGCTCGCGCGGGTCGGTCTGCCACTGTTTCGCCGTGTAGCCGCGGATGAACGCCTCGTACAGCGGGCGCCCGATCAGCGAGATCGCCTTCTCCTCCAGGTTGGACGGGTCGGTGACCTCGGCGGCCTGCTCGGCGACCAGCGCGCGCGCCTCGTCGGGCGTGAACGAGCGGCCGAAGTAGGCGCAGAGCGTGCCGAGGTTGAACGGCAGCGGGTAGACCCGGCCCTTGAAGGTGGAGAACACCCGGTGCTGGTAGCCGGTGAAACGGGTGAACCTGTTGACGTACTCCCACACCCGCTCGTTGGAGGTGTGGAACAGGTGGGCGCCGTAGCGGTGGATCTCGATGCCGGTCTCCGGTTCCGGCTCGCTGTAGGCGTTGCCGCCGATGTGGTCGCGGCGGTCCACGACCAGGACCTTCAGGCCCAGGTCGGACGCGCAGCGCTCGGCGACGGTCAGGCCGAAGAGGCCCGACCCGGCAACTACAAGATCAACATTCACGTGGTGACCCCGGTGGACGGCGATGTCGGCTGGAGGGCGGTCCGTTCCGCCGGCCCGCCTCGCGGGGTGCGGCGGTCCGGCCCGTCTCCCGCGGCGCACCGGACTCCGCGGGACGCGTTCCCGCGCGCCGCCCGCCGGGGTGCGCACCGGGCCGTCCGGCCGTGGCGTCCGTGCGGGACCGAAACGGTGACGGGCGGTGACGGCGCGGTGCGATGATTGCCATGCTGTGCGGATGACCTGGTACTACCTGGGAGCCGGTGACTGATCGGTGACGGATGCGGAGAACGGGACTTAAAGGGCAAGTGCGCAGCTAAGATACCCGCTGGCCGATGCCCGCGCGGGCCGTTCCCGGCCTTGGTGATCCATTTCCCGTCCCTCCGAGCGTCCCGCCGCTCCCCGACCCGCTGGGTGGTGATCCGTGACCCCGGTCGTGTACGTGCACGTGGGCGCGCCCAAGAGCGGCACCACCTACCTCCAGAACGTGATGTGGCACAACCGCGAGGTCCTCGCCGCGCAGGGGGTGCTGTACCCGGGCGGCGACGACTTCTCGGCGCATGTGTGGGCGGCGTTCGACCTGCGCGGCGCGTTCTTCGACGGCCACCGCGACCCGGTCACCCGCGGCGCCTGGTCCCGGCTGGTGGACGAGGTCCGCGCCTGGGACGGTCCCGCGATCATCTCTCAGGAGCTGCTGAGCTCGGCGTACCGCAGGCACGTCGGCCGGGCGATGGCCGACTTGGACTTCGCCGAGGTCCATCTCGTCTACACGGCCCGCGACCTGGCCCGGCAGATCCCCGCGCACTGGCAGGAGGACGTCAAGAACCGCTCCGCCATGACCTTCGGCGACTTCGTCACCGGCCTGCGCGAGCCGGAGACGACGCGTTCGCCGTGGGTGCGGGAGTTCTGGCGGATGCAGGACGTCGCCGGGGTGCTGGAGCGCTGGGCGCGGGACGTCCCGCCCGAGCGGGTGCACGTGGTCACGCTCCCGCCGCCGGGCGCGCCGACCGCGCTGCTGCTGGAACGCTTCTGCGAGGTCATCGGCGTGGACGCGGCGGGCCTCGACACCTCCGCGGTGTTCGCCAACCCCTCGCTCGGCGTCGCCGAGACCGAGCTGGTCCGCCGGATCAACCTGGCGACGCGCGACTCGGTCGAGTGGCCGGTGCACGACGTGTACGTCAAGCACGACCTGGCCCAGTCGGTGCTGACCGCGCGGACGGGGGCCACCCGGATCCTGCTGCCCGAGGCGTATCGGCCGTGGGTGCTGGAGCGGTCGCGGGAGATGACCGCGGCGCTGGAGGAGGCGGGTTACCGCGTCGTCGGTGACCTCGGCGAGTTGCTGCCCGGGCCGACCGGGGGTACCTCGTACTCCGACCCTGACCAGGTCCCCGAGGCCGAGATCCTGGACGCGGCGCTGGACGCGCTGGCGCAGTTGCTGCGGCAGTGCGCCGTGCAGCACCGCCACGGCGCCGGAGAGGACGACGGTTCGGCCGACCTGATGCGCGAGCAGGTCGCCCGGCTGAAGGAGGACGCCGCGCACCTGGAGGCGCTGGCGACGTCCCCGGTCAAGCAGGTCGTGCGGACCCTGAGCGAGCGGAACCGCCTGGTCATGAGCGCCCGCGCCGCGTACTGGAGGTTCGCCGAGACCACGCGCCGCTCCTCTCCGACGCCCCCCGCCAGGACTCCCGACCCTGAGGCACGGAAGTGAGACATGGATTGGTGAGCGCGAGCCGTCGAGCGGAGGCGAGGCCATGAGAACTGAGAAGCAGATCTTCTTGCATATCGGGGCGCCGCTGGTGGGCGCGGGGGCGTTGCAGGAGGCGTTGTGGCACAACGGTCCGGCGCTGGCGGCGCACGGGGTCTGCTATCCCCTCGAAGGCCCCCACCAGCATTTCGCGGCGACGATGGATCTGCGCGAGATGTCCTGGGGCGGTTACCGCGACCCTGCCTGGAGCGGCGTGTGGGACCGGGTGGCGGAGCGGGTGCGCGAGTGGGACGGCGACCGTGTCGTGCTGTCCCACGAGTTGCTGGGCGGGGCTACCGAGGAGCAGGCGCGGCGGGCGGTCGAGTCGCTGGGGCCGGGCGAGGTGCACGTCGTGTTCACCGCCCGTGACCTGGCGCGGCAGATGGCGGCCGACTGGCAGGAGCATGTCAAGCACGAGCACACCGTGACCTTCGACCAGTTCGTGGACGACCTGGTGATGAAGGGCATCGAGGCGCCGGAGCCGTTCGGTGAGATGTTCTGGGGCCTGCACGATCCGGTGCGGGTGCTGCGGGCGTGGGGCGCGGCCGTTCCGCGCGCGCGGGTGCACGTGGTCACCGCGCCGCAGGGGCAGCGGGGCGGGGCGGGCCTGTGGGGGCGTTTCGCCGATCTGATCGGGATCGCGCCGGAGTGGTGCGACCTGGCCGCGGTGCGCGAGCAGGACCCGCTGGGCCTGGCCGAGGCCGAGCTGGTCCGCCGGTTGAACGAGCGCCTGGGGTCGTCGCTGGGCGGCGACTACGAGCCGCTGGTGCGCCGCCATGTCGCCAACACGCTGCTGGCCGGGCGCGAGGGCGCGGAGGGGCACACCGAGATCGTCGTGCCGGTGCGGCATCACCCGTGGATGCGGACGCGGTCGCGGGAGCTGGCCGAGGGCCTGGAGGCGGCGGGCTACGACATCGTGGGCGACCTTGCCGAGCTGATGCCGCGGTTCGACGGCGCGGCCCCGGCCGAGCCGGTGGACGCGCCGCTGCTGACCGGGGTGGCGATCGAGGTGATCGAGGCGCTGCTGCGCGATCTGGCCAAGTCGCGGCAGCGCACCCAGATCGCCGAGATCAATCACGAGCTGGCGCAGGTGCGCGAGCAGCTGTCGCGGCTGAGCGCGGCGCCGCCCGCCCGGCCGTCGGTGGTGCGCCGGGCGGCCGGACGCTTCCGAGGCACCGGGGGCGGCGGCCGTGGGTGAGGGCGGCGCCGCCCCCAGGGTGGTGGCGGTCGTCGTCACCTACAACCGGCGGGAGCTGCTGGTCGAGGCGCTGGAGGCGATCCGGGCGCAGACGCGGGTGCCCGACGCCGTCGTCGTGGTCGACAACGCCTCGGCCGACGGCACCGCGGATCTCGTGCGGGAGCGGTTCGGGGAGGCCGAGCTGCTCGCGCTGCCCCGCAACACCGGGGGCGCGGGAGGGTTCGCGGCGGGCCTGCGGCTGGCCCTGGACCGCGGCGCCGATCTCGTCTGGCTCATGGACGACGACACCGTTCCCGAGCCGGGCGCGCTGGCCGCGCTGCTGGACGCGCGCGCGAACGTCCCGGGGCCGCCCGTCCTGGTGGCGAGC
Organism: Spirillospora sp. CA-255316; assembly: GCA_050942275.1. GTDB lineage: Bacteria > Actinomycetota > Actinomycetes > Streptosporangiales > Streptosporangiaceae > Spirillospora. The sequence goes on from CP192047.1 coordinate 803,812, forward strand.
CGGGTCGTGTGGACCGACGGCCGCGACCATCCGATGAACACGCCGCGGGCCAAGCCGCGGGCGTCCGAGGCCGAGGTGCGGGCCGCCGAGGCCGCCGGGTGCGTGCCGATCCGTTCGGCGTCGTTCGTGTCGGTGCTGGTCGACGCGGGCGCGGTGCGGGAGCGGGGGCTGCCGGTCGCCGACTATTTTCTCTGGAACGACGACTTCGAGTTCACCACGCGGTTGCTGCGCGGCCGGGTCGGGGTGCTGTGCCGGGGCAGCGTGGTCGTCCACAAGACCAGGACGTTCGGGTCCACGGACGTCGATCCGGGCGAGCGCTTCTTCTACGAGGTCCGGAACAAGATCTGGTTGTTCACCCGCAGTGACGGGCTGACAACGGCCGAGCGTGTACTCTACGGTGGCTCGACCGCCCGAAGGTGGACGCTGACCTTCGTGCGCTCCCAGGACCGGGCCGTCCTGCGCCGGGGGCTCTTCCGCGGTGTCGCCGCGGGATTGCGCGCGGGCCCGCGTTCCAACGACGAAGCCCTCGGAGACCTGGATACCCGATGAGCCCGCCCCTGCCCCCCGCCTCCGCTCCCGTCCCCGCTCCCGCTCCTGGTGATCGTGGCGCGCGCGGCCGTGCCGGACGCGCCGGTCATGCCGGTCGTGCCGGGCGCCGTGCGCGGCCCGCCGGCCCCGACGCCGGCGCGCCGCCCGCCGTCCGGTCCCGGTTGCGCGAGCTGGACCTGCTGCGGTTCGTCGCGGCCGCGACCGTGATGATCTACCACTTCACCGGGGTGCCGACGGCGGCGTGGGGCCAGGACGCCCGGGTGCTGTTCCACGAGATCTCCGACTTCACCCGCGAGGGCCTGCTGGCCGTCGAGCTGTTCTTCCTGATCAGCGGGTTCGTGATCCTGATGAGCGTGTGGGGGCGGCAGGTCGGCGACTTCGCGGTCTCCCGGATCACCCGGCTGTTCCCGGCGTACTGGTTCGCGGTGACGCTCGGTCTGGTGATCTTCCTGGCCACCGGGATCCACGCGGGCACCACCGGCGAGCTGGGCGTGGCGCGCAGCTACCTGCCCAACCTGACCATGCTCCAGGACGGTTGGCACGTTCCCAAGATCGAGGTGCTGTACTGGACGCTCTGGACCGAGCTGCACTTCTACGTGCTGGTCGCGATCCTGGTGGGGGTCGGTCTCACCTACGCCCGCTGCGTGATCTTCATGGTGACGTGGCTGCTGGCGGCGGCGTTCGCGGTGGAGGCGGGCGGCAAGTTCATCAACTCGCTGCTGATCTCCGGCTGGGCGCCGTTCTTCATCGCGGGGATGGCGTTCTACCTGATCCACCGGTTCGGGTCCAACCTGATCCTGTGGCTGATCGTGCTCGGCTGCTACGGGCTGAGCACGCACTTCTCGGTGAAGCGGCCGGACGAGGCGTTCAAGTGGCCGGGCGTGGACGAGTGGCTGATCCCGACCATCCTGGCGGTGCTGTTCCTGGTGATGGCGCTGGTCGCGACCGGGAAGCTGCGGTGGATGAGCTGGCGCGGCTTCACGGTGATGGGGGGCCTGACCTACCCGCTGTACCTGGTGCACGAGACGGTGTCCCGGCCGCTGATCAAGACGCTGTTCCCGTACTACTCCAAGTGGAACGTGCTGGCGCTGGCGATCCTGACCTCGCTCGCCGCCGCGTACCTGGTGCAGAAGGTGATCGAGGAGCCGTTGCAGCGGATGCTGCGGCCCCGGTTGAAGAGGGCGCTGGCGCAGATCCGCGCGGGCGGCGCCGACCTGCCCGGCGGCTCCGGGCGCCCCGCCGGCCCCGGTCCCGGTGGCGGTGGTGATGACGCCGGGCGGGTACCGCGCGGCAAGCACGTCATTCCCGGTAAGGGAACCGTCACCGCTCCGGTACATCACGAGCAGCAGCAGCAGCCGCCCTCCGCGCCCGCGCGATCCGATCCGAACGCGCCACCCGGATGGCCCGACCCGGCGGTGGCCGTGCACGGGCCGCCGCCGTACGCCCCGCCGCCGCCCGATGGTCCTCTGAGAGAGACCTGACGGGCCGCTGAACGTGGGCCGACCCTGGCCCCGGAGCGGGCTGAGCCTTATGCTGCGGCGGGATGATCACCCCCGGATCGCGTGCCCGGTCCTTCGCCGCCGCGCACTGGCCGTTCCTCCTGCTGCTGGCGCTGGGCGCGGCGCTGCGCGTGGTGACCGTGCTCGGCTACCGGTGGACGATGTGGTTCCCGGACTCGTTCGAGTACATCCTCGGGGCGCTGGAACCGGAGCCGTCCCCGGCCAGGCCCGCCGGGTACTCCTTCTTCCTCTGGGCGCTGCGGCCCTTCCACAGCTTCGAGCTGGTCGTCGTGTTGCAGCACCTGATGGGGCTGGGCGTGGCCGTGATGGTGTACGCGCTGCTGCGCGGCAGGTTCGGCCTGCCCGGCTGGGGTGCGACACTGGCGGCGGCGCCCGTGCTGCTGGACGCCTACCAGGTCCAGCTCGAGCACATGGTGATGTCCGACACGCTGTTCACGGCGCTGCTGGTGGGCGCGGTCACCGCGGCGATGTGGCGGGCGGTGCCGCGCGCGGGGGCGGCGGCGCTGGCGGGGGTGCTGCTGGCGCTGGCCGCGCTGACCCGCTCGATCGCGCTGCCGCTGCTGGTCCTGCTGCTGCTCTACCTGGTGGTGCGCGGCGCGGGCTGGCGCCCGGTGGCGCTGGCGGCGGTGGGCGCGGCGGTGCCGCTGGCGCTGTACGCGACGTGGTTCCACTCCGAGCACGACCGGTTCGCCATCACCAACAGCAGCGGGATCTTCCTCTACAGCCGGGCGATGACGTTCGTCGACTGCGACGAGTTCGACAAGCCGCCGCCGCGGCGCGAGCGGGTGCTGTGCCCGGTGCTGCCGCCGGAGGACCGCCCGGCCTCGCACTACTACATCTGGGCGGGCAAGTCGACGCTGCGCAGCGACAAGAGCCTGCCGCCGTGGTTCTCCGCCGAGCAGGAGAAGATCGCCCGGGACTTCGCGCTGCGGGCGATCCGCAACCAGCCGGGCGACTACGCCGCCACCGTCTGGGAGGAGCTGCAGGTCGGGTTCTCCTGGACGCGGCCGGTCTTCCCCGACAAGAAGACCTACGCGTACTACGAGTTCGGCCGCGATGAGCGACCGCTGCCCAACTTCGCCAAGGCCGACGTCCCCGCCTACGACGCGGGACAGAACGAGACGCGGATCGTCGAGCCGTACGCCGGGTTCCTGCGCGGCTACCAGGACCACGTCTACATGCGCGGCGCCCTCATCACCGGCCTGCTGGCCATCGGCCTGGTGGGGGTCGCGGCCGGGTGGCGGCGGCGCGGCGGGCCCGCGCTGCTGCCGTGGAGCCTGGCGCTGGCGATGACGGTGGTGCCCGCGGCGACCGTGCTGTTCGACTACCGCTACCAGCCGCCGGTGATACCGCTGGCCTGCGTGGCCGCGGCGCTGGCCGTGCCGCGGCGGACGAGGCCGCGGCCGGATGCGGTCACACCCCGTCCGGTGGCCGCGGAGACCGGTGCGGCCCCCGGTGGCGGCGCGGTGCCCGATCTTTCCCCGAGGTAACCCTCATGACCGAAATAGCGTTCAAAGTCGGTCATCGGTGCCACTGTTCGGTTGAACGGGGCGCGTAAATCACGGATCCTCTTTACTCTGTGCGGTGTAGGAAACCAACCCGAACCCCAGGCGTTCCATACCTTCCCGTAACACCCAGGGGTCTCTCGACGTGACGGAGATGGCGAGCGGTTCCGCGATGGCGCGGCTGGTCCAGCCCGACCGCGTCTACGTGGGCTGGCGCTACGCGCAGGTGCATTCCGACCCGGGGCCGCCCCCGGGCCGGCCGGAGCCGCGGGAGCCGCCTCCGGCCCCGCCGCCCGAGCGGCGCCCCGGCGAGTACCTCGCCGGCCGCCCGCTGCGGATCGCGGCGGTGGGCGGGGGCGTGGGCATGGCCCTGTTCCTGCTGTGCGGCGCGCTCGGCGTGGTGCCGTGGGCGTTCGCGGGTGTGGCGATGGTGGCCTGCGCCGTCGTCCTGGGCATCACCGGGTACGCCCTCTGGCAGGACGAGCGCGCCGTGCGGGCCCGGCTCGTCCAGGAACGGCTCAAGAGCGAGCGCCTCCGCGCCGCCTGGCAGCGCGAGCGCGACGCCGCCGTGTCGGACTACGTCGCCGCGTACGAGGCGTGGGAGGAGCGGCAGCGCGCGTACGCGGGCCAGCGCGAGTGGTACCCGGTCGCGGTGCCGCCCGGCGTCGACCGGGTGGACGTGGTCGGCGGCACCCTCGCGGGCTGGTCGGCCGCCGTCACCACGATGGGCGCGGCCCGGCTGGCCGCCGGCGCCCGCCTCACCGTCATCGACCTGTCCGAGGGCGCGGTCGCGCACGACCTGCTCCGGGTCGCCGCGGCCCGCGGCGACGACCCGCTGGTGTGGGTGCTGCCGGCCGACCTGCCCCGGATGGACCTCACCCGGGGGCTCAGCCGGGAGGCGATGGCCGACGTGCTGTCGCTCGTGGTGGGCGCGGGCGAGGAGCAGGACGGCACCCGCGACCTGTCGTTCGACAACTCGATCCTGGAGCGGATCATCGAGGTGCTCGGCGACGACGCCACGATCCCCCGGATCACCGCCGCGCTGCGGGTGCTGGCGCAGGTCGGCGACCCGCGCGACGACCTGCGCCGGGGGCTGCTCACCGACGAGCAGCTGACCCGTCTCACCACGCTGTTCGGCCGGGACGCCACCGACCGGATCGTGGTGCGCCGCGCGTGGGCGCTGGAGGCGCAGCTGCGCAAGCTGGAGCGGCTGGCCGCCGAGCCGGTGCGGCTGCCGCCGTCGCGGCTGCACGTGGTCTCCATGGACCGCCGGGCGGGGGTGCTGACCAACCGCGTCCTGGGCACGTTCGCCACCACCGCGCTCACCCACCGGATCCGCGAGTCGCCGCCCGGCGGCCGGTGGGAGCACACGCTGTTCCTGTGCGGGGCGGAGAAGCTGCGCGGCGACGTGCTGGACCGCCTGATCGACGCGTGCGAGGCGACCGGGACGGGCCTGGTGCTGCTCTACCGGTCGATCCCGGCGCACGTCCGCGAGCGGCTCGGCCGCCGCGGCCACGCCGCCGTCGGGTTCATGCGGCTGGGCAATCCCGAGGACGCGCGGATCGCCGCCGAGCACATCGGCGCCGAGCAGCCGCTGCTGGTCGCCGAGATCACCGACTCGGCCGGGGAGTCGCTGTCGGAGGTGACGGGGGAGGGCTACGCCAGCACGGTCGCCTACGCCCGCTCGCGCGGCGACGAGCTGACCGATCCGGCGTGGTCGCCGCTGCCCGCCCCCGCGCCGGACGACTCCGCGCTGGTGGAGGGCATCAGCTCGGCCACCGCGTGGGGCCGCACCCTCGCCGCCACCGAGGGCCGGCGCCGCGACGAGGGCGGCGAGCTCAAGCAGGGCTTCCGCGAGCTGCGGATCGAACCGCCGCAGTTGCAGCGGCTGCCGCCGACCGCGATGGTCTTCACGCACGCGGGCGCGACCGGCCGCCGCGTCCTGCTGGTCGACGCCAACCCCGGGATCATGACGCTGCCGACCGCGCACGTCATGGAGTTCGAGGAGTACCTGCGCGAGCAGGAACGCTGCGACGGCGACGGCGACGGCGACGGCGACGGCGGCGGCGAGGGCCCCGAGGCCCCCGAGACTCCGGAGACGTCCGACGCCGAGGCGTCCGAGCCCGCCGGTACCCAGGCCACCACCGGCGAGCAGACCGGCCCTGAGGAGCCGCTGGCGGCCCCCACGGGCCAGCGGGCGCCCGGCTTCCCCTGGACGTCGCGGGCCCGCCACGCCCTCCCCCGAGGGACGAGCCCGCGCGGTGCGGGCGTGCGCGGAGCACGGATCGTCCCGCCCATGAAGCCGAACGGCAAGCACGCCGCCGACCCGCCCCCGTAAGCGGACCGTCCGGCAAAGCCCGCACCCGGTGGCGCGCCGTCCGCCCGGAGGAAAGGATGGTGGCGTGACCACGCCCCCGCATCGGCCGCCGCACCCCTCCGGACCGCCCCAGGGGCCGCTCCCGCCGCCGCACCTGGGGACGGCCGGGCCCGTGGCCGGGGGGCAGCCGCCGCCCGTGCTGCCCGGGCCCTGGTACCGGATCGAGGCCGTGCCCGCGCCCGAGCGCCCCGCGTCCGCCGAGTGGGACTTCGTGAGCGTGCTGCCCGCGGCGCTGTCGGCGGCGCGGCGGCAGCGGCCGTTCGTGGTCGGCTGGCTGTCGCCCGGCGGCGGCGCCCCGCTGGAGCTCATCACCAACGCCGGCCCGGTCGCGCCCGGCCCCGGCGGGCGGCAGGGGCTGCTGTTCCCCAGCGGCGCCCGCGGCGTCCCGGTCGGCGACCGGTGGCTGCGCGTCGCCGAGCGCATGGTGTGGACCCGCTGCCCAGGGCGGCTGGCCCCGCAGGTCGGCCGGGGCGAGGCGGGCGCCAGCCTGTTCGAGTCGACGCTGGTCACCCTGATGGAGCGGCCGTTCGGCTGGTTCGTCGTCGCCGAGCCCTGCGACGAGCGGCGACTGGACGCCGAGATGCGCGAGCTGCACCACGAGCTGCGGATGCTGCGCCGCGGCGAGGACGAGCAGGCCCGCCTCGCGGTGGCCCGCGCCGACCAGCGGCTGGCCGAGCTGGACGCCTTCCGCGAGGCCGGGCTGTGGCAGGTCAGGGTGCTGGCGGGCGCCGCCGACCGGGCGGAGCTGGCGCAGATCGCGCCGGTGCTGGTCGGGTCGATGGAACTCGGGCACCACCCGTACCGGCTCCGCTCCGGGCACGGCGGCGGGGCGTTCGCCGAGGTGCTGCGGCCCGACCCGGCACCCGTGTCGCCGCGCGCCGTGGTGGAGGCCGACCAGGGGTTCCCGTTCGTCGCGACCGCGGGCGCGCTGGCCGCGCTCGCCGGGCTGCCCCGCCGCGAGGTGCCGGGCCTGCGCGTGCTGGAGGCCGGCTACTTCGACGTCACCTCCGAGACCGACGACCCGGCCGGCGACCCGCTGGAGCTGGGCGCGATCCTGGACGGCCAGGACCGCGAGGTCGGCCGCTTCACCGTCCCCCGCGCCACGATCAACCGGCACGTGTTCGTCACCGGCGCGACCGGCGCGGGCAAGTCGCAGACGGTACGGCACCTGCTGGAGCAGCTGACCCGGGCGGGCATCCCGTGGCTGGCGATCGAGCCGGCCAAGTCGGAGTACGCGTCGATGGCCGGCCGCATCCGCGACCTCGGCGGCCCGGTCACCGTGGTCAACCCGTCCGATCCCGGCTCGGTGCCGCTGTCGGTCAACCCCCTCGCGCCCGAGCCCGGCTACCCGGTGCAGGCGCACATCGACATGGTCCGGGCGCTGTTCCAGGCCGCCTTCGACGCCGAGGAGCCGTTCCCGCAGATCATGGCGCAGGCGCTGCAGCGGGTGTACGAGTCCAACGGCTGGGACGTGGTCACCGGCGGCGGTGTCCCCGGCTCCCTCATCGAGCCCGCCGTCCCGACGCTGGAACAGCTCCAGCACGCCGCGCTCCAGGTCATCGGCGACGTCGGGTACGGGCGCGAGCTGATGGCGGACGTGCAGGGCTTCGTGGACGTGCGGCTGCGGTCGCTGCGGATCGGCTCGGCGGGCCGGTTCTTCGAGGGCGGCCATCCGGCCGACGTCGGCGGGATGCTGCGCGACAACATCGTGCTGGCCATCGAGGACGTCGCCAACGACGAGGACAAGGCGTTCCTCATGGGCACGCTGATCATCCGGATCGTGGAGCACCTGCGGATGCGCGAGCGGCGCGCCGGCGGCGGCACGGGGACGCCCGGGCTGCGGCACGTCATCGTGATCGAGGAGGCGCACCGGCTGCTGCGCAACCGCGGCCCCGAGCGCACCAGCTCGCATGCCGTGGAGCTGTTCGCCGGGATGCTGGCCGAGATCCGCGCGTACGGCGAGGGCATCATCGTGGCCGAGCAGATCCCGACCAAGCTGGTCCCGGACGTGGTGAAGAACACGGCGCTGAAGGTCGTGCACCGGCTGCCGGCGTTCGACGACCGCCACCAGGTGGGGGCGGCGATGAACCTGGACGAGGACCAGTCCCGCGAGGTCGTGTCGCTGCGTCCGGGAGTCGCGGCCGTGTTCGCCGACGGGATGGACCGCCCGCTGCGCGTCCGCATCCCGCTGGGCGAGGGCCGGGAGGGCGTCCTGCCCGGCCCGCCGCCCCCGGTGGACGGCCGCCGTTCGGCGGCGTGCGGCTGCGAGTGCCGTTCCGGGCGCGCGTGCACCCTGTACGAGCTGCGCGAGGCCGACCTGCTGGCGAGCCATCCGGACTGGGCGTGGCTGCGGCTGTGGGTTGACACGCTGGTCCTGGCGCACGTGGTCAACCGTCCGCTGCCCGCCGTGCCGGTCGAACTGGGCCGGGCCTGGTCGCGCCTGACGCCGCGGCTGCGCGAGTGCACGCTGGCGACCGTCCTGGAGCGGGCCGTGACCCGCCGTTCGTGGGCGCTGCGCCACGCGTTCCTGCCGTCGGAGCTGACCGCCGCCGTCGCCGAGGTCGCGCAGAAGCTGCTGGGCGGCGACCACAGCCTCACCGGGACGCTCCCAGGCCCCCACTGGGTCATCCCACAGCTGCGTTGGCTGCACGAGCTGGAACGCCTCTTCCCGTACGGCGGGGGCGTCCCCGACAAGCGCACGCCCGCACCGCCCCTGGAGTACCAGCTGCCCGGCCTGAGGCAGCCCCCCGAACCCAAGCTGGGCCACCGCCTCCGCGCCCTGCGCCGCCACCCTTTGACGATGGAGCTGGAACGCAACCGTCCCATCGCCGTCACCGCCCTGGGCGGCGACGACGGCCACGCGGGCTTCTACAAGGACCTCTCGGTCGTCGCGATCGGCCTGGACGAGGACGAGCAGATCGCCGACGTCGCCGGGACCATGGAAGTCGCCTCCTGGCTGGAGCCGGTGCTGAGCTGGCCCGACCGCCTCATCACCCCCTTCGAGGACCCGTCCCAGGGCCTCCCCTTCCTCGACGGGTGACCGGCCGGGGCAGGCCGGGGGTCAGATGTCGTCCGCGCTGCGGACGTCCAGGCCGGCCTTCTCGGCGTTGGGACGCCAGTAGCCGATGAAGTCGCGCTTGGCCTGGCTGGCCTGCCCGTTGATGGGCGCGACGTCGTCGTCGGATGGGCAGCCCGGCGACACGTCCAGGTAGCGCTGGTTGGACTCGACCGAGGCCTCCAGGGCGCGGACCAGGGCGTCGCGCATCGCGGTGCCGTTCTCCAGTGAGGAGACGTCGAGGGCCTTGGCCTTGCCGAGCTGCTCCTGCCGCTGGGTGCGGATGCGTTCGAGGTCGGCGGTCTGGCAGCCGGAGGTGACGACGGAGCCCAGCTCGGAACGGGTGCTGGACATCTCGGTCAGCAGCGCGTCCACCTGGCCCGCCTGGCGGTTGAGGTCCGTGGCGCCGCCGGAGTCGCTGGGGGAGTCGCTGACCGGCTGGTTCTCCGTCCCGGCGCTCTGGCTGCCCGGTGCCGCGGGGGTGTTGGCGGTGGGCTTGCCGGTGTTGCTGGAGCTCGGCCAGAAGACGATGGCCAACGCGATCGCGAGCAGGGCCACCACGCCGCCGCCGAGCAGGACGTAGGGGAGCGGGCTCTTCTTGCGGATCTGGTCGGGGTTCCAGATCTCCGGCTCGACCCACTGGTCGTTGTCCCAGGGCTCCTCCGACAGCGAGATGGTGGTCTCGCCGTCCCGGTCCCCGTGGGGCGGCATCGGGGGCGGTGAGGACGCGGGCGGGGGCGAGGACGGCCAGCCTCCGGGGTCCCCGGCCGGGTCGCCCGCGGACGGCCCCCAGGGCGGCGGCGGGGAGCCGAGCGGGCCGGGCGGGTACGGCCCCGGGTCGGGGGTGGTGGCCTCGTCCTGGCCGATCGGGCCGCCCTGGTCGCCGAGGGGCGCGTTGCATCGCGTACAGCGCGGCAGCGCCGGGGTCGTGTCGCTACCGCAGCTCGGGCACCGCATCCCTACACCCTCCCCGTGAAGCTCGACGCACACAACATACTGTGCTCGCGCCGGAACGGCCGCCCCCAGGGAGAGCGCGGCCTGATCCGGTTGTTACCGGACGTCTACAGGCCGTTCCAGATGCGCGGCGGCAGCGAGTGGGTCTTGGCGACCGGGTTCCACAGCGCGACGAACTGCTTCTTGGCGATGGTCGCCTTGCGTTCCGCGGCCATCCGGCCGGGGGCGCGGGACACGTCGGGACGCGGCTTGCCGCGGCACTTCTTCCTGGCCGCGTTGGCCCAGGCCAGCAGGCGCTGGTCGGCCTCCAGGGACGCCTGGAAGGCCTGCCGCAGGGTCACCCGCATCCGCTCGCCGTTGCGCACCTGGTCGAGTTTGAGGCCCTGGGTGCGGCGGACCTGGTTGGTGCGGCGCTGCGCGACCACCTGGAAGCCCTTGATGGCGGCGGGCAGCGTCTCGCACCTGGCGGTGCCGCGGAGCGCGCCCGCCAGCTGCCGCTTGGTGTCCGCGCTGGAGTTGAGGAGCTTGTTGACCTCGACGGCCTGCTGGCGGGCCGCCGGTGGGATCGGCTGCTTCTGCGCCACCTGCGTGTTGCTGGGCGCGGGAGTCGAGGGCTTGGCGACCGGGGGCTTCTTCTCCTCCCCCTTGGGCCACAGCACCAGGCCGACCGAGACCAGCGCCACCACGACGAGGGCGGACACGGTGATGAGCAGCGGCTTGCTCGCCTTGCCGGACGAACCGCTCGGCGGCGGGTAGCCGGGGGGCATGCCGCCGGGCCCCATGTCGTTGCCCATCGGCCCCTGCGGACCGCCATAGGGGCCCTGCTGCCCCTGCGCGCCGTACGGGCCCATCGGCGGGCCGAGGGAGGAGTTCACATCATTCTGGGGGGACGACCCCCCAGACCCCCCGGCAAGTGCCGGGCCCATCGGCGCGCCCATGTTCATCATGGGCTGGTCGAGTTGGGTCGCGTCGGCCGGTCCCTGGGCGTTCGGGTACGGGGAGTCGAGCATCGTCGCGTCGGCCGTCCCGGCACCGCCGCCGGGCGGCGAGGGCTGCGGCGCCCACTGCTGGAGGCCCTGGTCCTGCCCCTGCTGGTCGTCGGGCTTGCGGGGACGGGCGTACCACGACTCCGGGACGATCGACTCGGAGCCGCCGCCGTCCGAGGCCGGCTCCGCGGGCTGCGCGGCGGGCGCGGGCGGTGCGGGCGGCTGGTCGGCCGCCGCCCATGCCGGGGGCGGGGGCGGCGTGGCCGTCTGGAAGCCCCCGCTGTCCTCGGAGGGGTCGAACGCCCACGGGGCGGTCGACTCACTGGGCGACCCGGGGAACTCGGGGAACTCCGGGAAGCCCAGCGGGCCGCTCGGAGCACCGGACCCCGAGCCCGCCGAACCCGTGTCCGCCGGGGCACCGGGGCCGGGCGGAGCGGGCGTGGCCGCGTCGGACGTCCAGGACGGGTTGGGCGGCGGCACCACCATCGTCTTGTCGCCGATCGCCTCGGCTTCCGGGCCGGCCTGGGGCAGGGCGGCCGGATCGGCCATCGGCAACGGCGCGCCCAGGGGCACACCCGGCTGGTCGATCGGTGCGTTGCAGTTCGAACACCTGCCGAGCGTCCCGGGCGTGTTCGTACCGCACGTCGGACACTGCATCGCTCAGACCTCGCCTAGTCGCCGCCTTGGCCCGCCGGAGAGGGACGGGTCTTCGCCCTGCCGGACCGCAGGGCTCCCGACAAAGTACTGGGTATCGCCGCTCTTGGGCGCGGTCATGGGGATCTGAGACCCCATTGTGCCGCCGCTGCCGGGGGTCGCACCGAATCATGACATCTTGGGACAGGTCAAGATCTGTCGGAGTGGTTTACGGCAAATCGTGTGATGCTCGTCGCATTGCCGTGGCGGCCGCCGCTCCGGTCACGGACGATCGCCGCGACGTCCCGTCCCGCCATGCCGCAACGGGAACGCGCCGCAACGGCTAGGCTCGGAACGGTTTCAGAGGCGCAACCCGGAGAAGACGGAGTCCATGAGCGATCTTCCGCTGCGTTCGCAGCTGGCCGTCGCGCTCGGCCGGACGGCCGCGAGGATGTCCCGGCTGGCGGGCCGGGGTGACGGCTCGGTGATCGGTGGCCGCATCGGCCTGCGGCTCGATCCCGAGCTGCTGACCAGGCTCGCCCGGGACCGCAAGCTCGTCCTCGTCAGCGCCACCAACGGCAAGACGACGACCACCCGGCTGATCACCTCGGCGATGACGCCGCTGGGGGAGGTCGCCACCAACGCGTTCGGCGCGAACATGCCCACCGGCCATGTCTCCGCCCTCGCCTCCGCGCCCGGCGCACGGTACGGCGTGCTGGAGTGCGACGAGAAGTACGTGCCCATGGTGCTCGGCGAGACCGGCGCGAACGTGGTCGCGCTGATGAACCTCAGCCGCGACCAGATGGACCGCGCGGCGGAGATCTGGCTGCTGGCCGGCAAGTGGCGCAAGGCGCTGGAGGCCAGCCCGCAGAGCCATGTCATCGCCAACTGCGACGATCCGCTGGTCACGTGGGGCGCCTCCACGGCCAAGAGCGTGACGTGGGTGGCCGCGGGCCAGCACTGGCGCGAGGACTCCTGGTGCTGCCCCGAGTGCGGCGGCCCGCTCGACCGCGAGGACACCGACGAGGACAGCAACTGGGCCTGCCGCGAGTGCCACTTCTCCCGGCCACGTCCCGACTGGATCCTCAAGGGCGACCAGGTCACCGCTCCCGACGGCCGCGCCTTCCAGTTGTCCGCGCTGGCCCTGCCCGGCCGCGCCAACCGGTCCAACGCCGTGATCGCGCTCGCCGTCGTCGGCCAGTTCGGGGTGCCGCCGGAGCAGGCGCTGCCGCTGCTCAGCGAGGTCCGCTCGGTCGCCGGCCGGTACACCACGGTCGAGCATGAGGGCCGCCAGATCCGGCTGCTGCTGTCGAAGAACCCGGCGGGCTGGCTGGAGGCGTTCGACGTCCTGGAGCCCGCACCCGGCCCGGTGGCGCTGTCGATCAACGCGCAGGGCCCGGACGGCCGCGACACCTCCTGGCTGTGGGACGTCGACTACCGCATCCTGCGCGGCCGCCCCGTCTGGGTCACCGGCGAGCGCCGCATCGACCTGGCCGCCCGGCTGGAGGCCGCCGACGTGCAGTTCACCGTGGTGGACGAGATCGGCCAGGCCGTGATGGCGGTCCCGCCCGGCCGCCTCGACGTCATCGCCAACTACACCGCGTTCCAGGACATCCGAACGAGGTACGGCCGTGTCGTCTAACCGAAAGCGTGGGCGACACCGCGTTCCAGCCGAGCACATCAAACGAGGTGCGGCCGTGTCGTCTAACCGACAGCGACACCGCACTCCAGCCGAGTACGTGGGAGCGAGGTACGGCCGTGTCCTCTAACCGTCCGCTGAAGATCGTCTGGATCTACCCCGACCTGCTCAGCACGTACGGGGACCAGGGCAACACCATCGTGCTGGAGCGGCGCGCGGCGCTGCGCGGCATCCCGACCGAGACCGTGCACGTCCGCTCCGACCAGCGGGTGCCGGCCGATGGCGACATCTTCCTGCTCGGCGGCGGCGAGGACCGCCCGCAGATCCTGGCCGCGCAGCGGCTGCGCCACGACGGCGGCCTCCTGGAGGCGGCCGGCCGGGGCGCGGTGGTCTTCGCGGTGTGCGCCGGCTACCAGTTGCTCGGGCACGAGTTCGGCGGCGAGGAGGGGCAGCCGGTGAAGGGCCTGGGGCTGCTCGACATCCGCAGCGGTCGGGGCGAGCGGCGCGCGGTCGGCGAGGTCGTCGGGGACGTCTCCTCGGAGCTGAACGTCCCGCGCATCACCGGGTTCGAGAACCACCAGGGCGTCACCCAGCTGGGCCAGAACGTGAAGCCGTTCGCCAAGGTGATCGCGGGCGTCGGCAACGGCACGGACGGTTTCGAGGGCGCCTACAGCGGGCGCGTGCTCGGCACGTACATGCACGGCCCCGCCCTCGTGCGCAACCCGGGCTTGGCCGACCTGCTGCTGCGCTGGGCGGTGGGGCAGGAGCTCCAGCCGATCGACGACTCCTGGGCGGGCCGCCTCCGCGAGGAGCGCCTGAACGCCGTCCTGTCCGCCTGACGGGCCGCAGCTTCGCCTGACAGGCCGCAGACCCGCCTGACGCATGCGCGTGCGCGGGCCCTGCCTGAGGCATGCGCGCCCGGGACGTGCCGGTGTCAGCTGGCGGTTCGGGGGGCGGTCTCTTTCTCCTCCGGGCGGCGCTTGCGCTTGCGGAGCGCTCCGGTGTGCGCGCGTTCTTCCGGGTGCCGGCGTACGCGCATGAAGCTGGCGACCGTCGTCACGGCCAGGATCAGCAGGATGACCAGCAGCGACAGCGGCGTCGGGATCTCCGGGATGGACGTGCTGACGTCCTCGTGCAGGAACAGCAGGATCAGCTTGACGCCGATGAACGCCAGGATCAGCGACAGGCCGATCGACAGGTAGACCAGCCGTTCCAGCAGGCCCTCGATGAGGAAGAACAGGGCGCGCAGGCCCAGCAGCGCGAACGCGTTGGCGGTGAACACCAGGAACGGCTCGCTGGTCACGCCGAACACCGCTGGGATGGAGTCGAGGGCGAACAGCAGGTCGGTGCTGCCGATCGCGATGAAGACGAGCAGCAGCGGCGTCATCACGCGGCGCCCGTCCTCGTGGGCGAACATCCGGCCGCCGTGGAAGTCGGTGGTCACCGGCATGATCTTGCGGCTGCGCCGGACCAGCCAGTTGTCCTCGACCTCCGGCTCCTCGTTGCGGTGCCGCATCAGCTGCACGGCCGTCCAGAGCAGCGCCAGGCCGAACAGCAGGAACGTGAAGGAGAACATCGTGATCGCCGCCGCGCCGACCGCGATGAAGATCGTCCGCAGGATCAGCGCCGCCGCGATCCCGAACAGCAGCACCTTCTGCTGGTACTCGGCGGGCACCTCGAACCGGGACAGGATGATGACGAAGACGAACAGGTTGTCGACCGACAGGCTCTTCTCGACGATCCAACCGGCGTAGTACTCGGTGGCGGCCGTTCCGCCCGACACGGCCAGCACGCCGAGGCCGAACAGGATCGCGACCGTGATGTAGAAGACCGACCAGAAGGTGGCCTCCCGCAGCCCCACGGCATGGGGGCGCCGCACGGCCACCAGGAGGTCGAACACGAAAAGGGCGACGATCAGTACGACCGTCGCGACCCAGGCCCACAGGGGGATTTCGATCACGCCGCCTCACTCCTCCCACGCCTGCTTATGTCCGTTCGGCGGGAGATCAACCGTCGTGTCGGGCCGCCGGGGCGTCAGTAGACGAGGGCCTGGGCGCCCTCTGTGGTGATCTCCTCGACGAAGGTGGGGGCGCCGGCGATGCGGACGCCGGGGATGACGTCGTCCGGCCCGATCTCGCGGCGGGCCGCGCACTGCGTGCAGACGGTGACCTGGCCGGCGGACAGCACGGCGGCCAGCAGGTCCTCCAGCGGGGTGGCGTGCGGCAGCCGGAACTCCTTGGCCCGGCCCGGCAGCGCGAACCAGGTGGATTCGCCGGTCAGCCACAGCGAGACCGGCACCCCGCTGGCGACGCCCGCCGCGGCCACCGTGAAGGCCTGGTTGCACCGCTCGGGGCCGTCCGTGCCCGCCGTCGCCTTGATCACCAGAGATCTCGCCATACCGCGAGGGTAACCCGCGCGGGCCGCGGCGTGATCGAGCCGCGCGGGGAGGTAGGGTCGGGCGCCGTGGGCATGGTGAACGCGGGAGTCCTGATCCTGTTCTGCGGTCTGGTCGCGGTGGCCGCGATCCTCCTCGTCGTCCGGCTGGCCCGGCTCAAGTAGTCCGGGCGCCCGCGCGGCGCCGCTACCCTCGGTGCCCATGGAGCCTGAGCTGCACCCCGACCTCGAACCCCTGAAGTTCCTGCTCGGTACGTGGGAGGGCGCCGGTGTCGGCGGCTATCCCACGATCGAGGGGTTCCGCTTCGGGCAGGAGGTCTCCTTCACCCATATCGGGAAGCCGTTCCTGGTCTACGCCAGCCGCACCTGGATGATCGAGGAGGACGGTTCGCTGGGCGTCCCGCTGGCGACCGAGACCGGCTACTGGCGGCCGCGGCCGAACCACCAGGTCGAGGTCACGCTGGCGCACCCGACGGGCATCGTCGAGATCTACGTGGGGAACGTGGCGTTCAACCGGGTGGAGCTGGTGACGGACGTGGTGGCGCGCACCGAGAGCGCCAAGGAGGTCGCCGGCGGGAAGCGGCTCTACGGGCTGATCGGCGAGGACCTGGGCTGGGCGTACGACATGGCGGCGATGGGGCAGGAACTCCAGTCGCACGTGTCGGCGCAGCTCAAGCGGGTCTCCTGACCCTGCGGAAGACTCCCCGGAGATGAAACGATCCCCGGACCTTCCCGCCGGGTGGCGGGGCGATGGACAGGACTGATCCATCGGTCCGGGGATCGGGTAACTGCCTGGTATTCGCCGGTCACCGACCGGCTGCACCGCCCGCGGGGCGGATACGAGGCGGAACGGCGACTAGCGGACAGCCACCTCGCGAGTCCCAGAATCAACCATTTCTTGGACCACCTCCTTTCGCGCGTACCTGGCACGCTATGCGAGGGCCCGCGATCAGGGCAAGCGTGTTTTTCCCGATCTCATCGGTGACCCGTGGCACATAGACTCGGTACATGTCCGAGACGTGGCAGGAGGAGCTGCGGGCCAAGGGGTACCGCGTCACCCCGCAGCGCCAGCTGGTGCTGGAGGCGGTGACCAACCTCGAACACGCGACCCCGGAGGAGATCTGCACGGAGGTGCAGCGCACCGCCCGCGGGGTCAACATCTCCACCATCTACCGCACGCTGGAGCTCCTGGAGGAGCTCGGGCTCGTGAAGCACGCCCACCTGGGCCACGGTCCGCCCAACTACCACCTGGCCGCCGACGCCGAGCACATCCATCTGGTGTGCCGCGAGTGCGGGACGGTCAACGACGTCGATCCGGAGGCCGCGGCGGGGCTGGCCGGGCGGCTGGAGGGCGCGTTCGGGTTCGAGACCGACGTGCACCACCTGACCGTGTACGGGCGCTGCCGGGACTGCCGCTCCGCGACAGCGGACGCGAAGGCGGGCACGCGCGCCACGTCCTGAGGCGGGCGGGGGGACGCGTCCGCCCTCGCGGCGCATAATCTGGGCTTCATGGAGAGCCCGCTGCTGCAGTTGCCCGGGGCCGTTCCCGCGGACGCGCCCGACCAGGAGATCGCCGCCCACTACGGTGAGCCGGCGCATGAACAGCGCGCCCTCGAAGCCGGGACCGGGTTCGTCGACCGGAGCAACCGGGGCGTGGTCCGGGTGTCGGGGCCCGACCGGCTGCGCTGGCTGCACAGCCTGCTGAGCCAGCATCTGGAGCGCCTCGCCCCGAATGAGCCGACCCAGGCGCTGCTGCTGAGCCCCAACGGTCACGTGGAGCATCACCTGCACCTGGTCGACGACGGCGAGGCCGTGTGGGCGCATGTGGAGCCGGGCACCGCGCCCGCGCTGGTGGAGTTCCTCGACCGGATGCGGTTCATGCTGGAGGTGCAGGTCGAGGATCTCAGCGACGCGTACGCCGTGGTGACCGTCCCGGAGAGCGCCGCGGTGGCCGGTGCGGCGCCGGACCTGCCGGACGTGGCCGGGCTGGCCGCGCGGATCGTCGCCCGGGATGCCCTGCCCGCGCTGGCGGAGGAGCTGCGCCCGGCCGGGTTCTGGGCGTACGAGGCGCTGCGGATCGCCTCCCACCGGGCCCGTTTCGGGCTGGACACCGACCATCGTTCGATCCCGCACGAGATGGGCTGGATCGAGGAGGCGGTGCACCTGCAGAAGGGCTGCTACCGGGGCCAGGAGACGGTCGCCCGGGTGCACAACCTGGGCCGCCCGCCGCGCCGCCTGGTGTTCCTGCATCTGGACGGCAGCGTCGACCGGCTGCCCGCGCACGGCGACCCGGTGGAGATCCCCGGTGGCCGGGCGGTCGGGTTCGTCGGGTCGGCGGCCCGCCACCACGAGCTGGGCCCGGTGGCGCTGGCGCTGGTCAAGCGGAACGTCCCGGTGGACGCCGAGCTGCTGGCGGGAGGGGTGGCCGCGGCGCAGGAGGTGGTGGTGTCCCCCGACACCGGCGCCAACGCCAAGATCGCTTTTCGGCGACACGCGGCGAATCGAGGGTGAACCGCCTGGGACCCGGGCAAAATCGTTTCTCGTAGACGAAACCTGTCCGGCCGCCCCCAGGGGAAGGTGGGTCTCGATCGATGGTCGCGACGCCGGGGAACGAGGGGCCACCGCTCCAGAAGCGCGGCGAGCCGGGGCGCCGGCGGCGCCGCCGCCGCGAGTCGGCGCTGGTCTGGTGGGCGCTGTTCGCGGCGTGGGCGGTGCTGGCGTGGTGGCTGTGGTCGTGGCGGCTGGCGCTGCTGGGCCTGCTGGCGTGGTGCCTGTACCAGCTCATGCTGGTTCCGACGATGTGCCGGGTGATGACGCGGCAGGGCTTCTCGTGCCGTGAGCGGGCGCGGGGTCGCCTGTTCGCCTGCCGTGCGGAGCATCAGCAGGTGAAGAACGACGCGCTGTGGCGGCTGGTCGGGATGCGGAACCGGTTCCGCGGCAAGGGGGAGCCCGACCCGAACCGGGAGACCGGCCAGGTCGTGGTGTCCCCGGCGGTGCGGGGACGGCTGGCCCAGGTCGACCGGCTGATGATCTTGCTGGCCGCCGCCGGGACGCTGGTGACGGTCGCCGGAGTGGTCTACGGCTACACGGCCTAGCCGCCGATCTCGACGATCAGGGTGATCGGCCCGTCGTTGACCAGGGCGACCTTCATGTCGGCCCCGAAGACGCCGGTCTCCACCTTGGCGCCCAGCGCCCGCAGTTCGGCGACGACGGCGTCCACCAGCGGCTCGGCGGCCTCGCCCGGCGCGGCGGCGATCCAGGTCGGGCGGCGGCCCTTGCGGGCGTCCCCGTACAGCGTGAACTGGCTGATCACCAGCAGCGGGGCGCCGATGTCGGAGCAGGACCGCTCGCCCTCCAGGATCCGCAGCCCCCAGAGCTTCGCCGCCATCTTCCTGGCGTGTTCTGGCGTGTCGTCGTGCGTCACGCCGACCAGGACCAGCAGCCCCGGACCCTCGATCGCCCCGGCCACGCGACCCCCGACGGTCACGCTCGCCTCGCTCACCCTCTGGACTACAGCACGCATGACCATGCATTCTGCCCGCATGGGAGCAACGACGCTCATCACGGTGGCCCCGACCGGCGCCGAGTCCGCGAAGGCGGACGTCCCGGCGCTGCCGGTCACCCTGGAGGAACTCGTCCAGACGGCCAAGGAGTGCGAGGCCGCCGGCGCGGCGGTGATCCACGTGCACATCCGGGACGACGCCGCCCGCCCGACGCTCGACCTGGCGCGGCTGCGCGACACCGTGCAGGCGCTGCGGGAGGCGACCGGGCTGATCGTGCAGTTGTCCACGGGCGGGGCGGTCACCGATCCGTACGAGGACCGGCTCCGCGTGCTGGAGGCGGGTCCGGACGGCTGCTCGCTGACCTGCGGCACGGTCAATTTCGGTGACGAGGTCTTCATGAACCCGTGGCCGTTCATGGTGGAGCTGTACCGGCGCACTCAGGAGCTGGGGATCGTCCCGGAGTTCGAGCTGTTCGACCTGGGCCACATCGCCTCGCTGCACCGCCTGCTGGACAGGCACGGCGCCCCGTACGGCGGGCACGTGCACTGCGACCTGGTGATGGGCGTCCCTGGCGGCATGCCCGGTGACGCCCGCACGCTGGTGGCCGCCATGGACGCGCTGCCCGAGGGCGCCACCTGGTCGGCCACGGGGGTGGGCCGCACGAGCCTGCCCGTCATGTACGCGGCCCTCTCGGCGGGAGGCCACCTTCGCGTGGGCATGGAGGACACCCTCACCTACGCCAAGGGCCGCCCGGTGATCGCGAACGTCGAGCTGGTCGAGCGCGCCGCCGAACTGGCCACTCTGGCCCAGCGCCCGCCCATGCCCTCCGCCGAGGCCCGGGAGTTCCTCGGCACGAGGCCCCGATAGCCCCGCCGGGCCCGTGATGCTCTTCCGCCCCGGGCCGGGCTGTGGAAATGCCGTGATCAGGGGAAGGAGAGGGTCCATGGGGGACATGGTCAATCCGGTGCTGGTCGAGGTGGAGCGGTCGGGGTTCGTCGAGTCGCGGCATCGCGGTACGGCGGTCGGCCTGGACGCGGCGGGGCGGGTGATGGTGCGGGCGGGTTCGCCCGAGGAGGTGTTCTTCCCGCGTTCGGCGAACAAGCCGGTGCAGGCGGTCGCGATGCTGCGCTGCGGCCTGGACCTGGAGGACCAGGTGCTCGCGCTGGCGGCCGGGAGCCATTCGGGCGAGGACTTCCACGTGGAGGGCGTGGAGAAGATCCTGGCGGCGGCGGGGCTGGGCGCGGACGCGCTGCGCTGCCCGGCGGGGTGGCCGCTGGATCGCGCGGTGGTGCTGGAGTCGGCCCGGGAGGGGCTGGGCGCGGCGACCGGGGGCGCCGGACGGTCGCGGCTGCGGATGAACTGCTCGGGCAAGCACGCGGCGATGCTCGCGACCTGCGTCGCGGCGGGCTGGTCGACCGAGGACTACCTAGACGTCGATCATCCGGTGCAGGAGGCGGTGCGCGCGGCCGTGGAGGAGCTGACCGGGGAGAAGATCGTCACGGTGGGGGTGGACGGCTGCGGGGCGCCGCTGTTCGCGGTGTCGGCGATGGGGGTTGCGCGGGCGTTCCGGGCGCTGGTGCTGGCGGCGCCGGGCACGCCGGAGCGGCGGGTCGCGGACGCGATGCGGGCGCATCCGCACTGGACGTCGGGGACCCGCCGGGATGAGCGCCGCCTGATGGACGCGGTGCCGGGGCTGCTGGTCAAGTGCGGTGCGGAGGGTGTGGACGCGTTCGCGCTGGAGGACGGGCGGGCCGGTGCCGTCAAGATCGACGACGGGTCGGTGCGGGCCCGTACGCCTGCCACGGTCGCGCTGCTGCGTGCCCTCGGTATCGGCGCCGGGGACGGTTCCGGCGGGACGGCGGACACGGCGGCGCTGGACGAGTTGTCGGCGGTTCCGGTGTACGGGGGTGAGCGGAGGGTCGGGGCCGTCCGTCCCGCGGCCGGGGTGTTCACCCCGGCCTGAGGGCGGGGCGGCCGCCTACTGGGGCATGTCCTTGTACTTGGTCTTGCCGGGCGGGTAGCTGTGCGAGTAGACGCCGGGCGTGTAGCGGTAGTAGCCGCCCTGTTCGGGGCCCCGGTGTGAGTCCTGGTCGTGCAGTTTGTCGGGCTCGACCTCTGTGGATCCTGCGTGACGGGTCATCCGCAGCCACGTGAGCAGCGCGACGACGAGGATCACGGGGGCGGCGATCAGGCCGATCCCGCGGCCGACCTGGCCCGCGTCCGCCAGGATCATCATCTCCATGCGTTCCACCTCCAGGGGAGACTCCGCAGGTCCGGTGAAGAGCCTGCCAAGGTCAAATCCCCTGATAGCGGGCGTACATGCATGTTCTGCGTTTCTGCCGCCCAGCCCTTGACCTGTTATCTACCTCTGTGCGGTGAGATTTCGGGGCTTGGCTGGGCCGGTGCGGGCGGCGGCGGGCCGGAGCCGATCGTGCGGTTCCGTCCGGCGGCCAGGCCGGGGACGGCCATCGCGGCCGTGACCGCGAGCACGGCGACGATCGGCACGTTCCAACCGTGCGTGGCGTCGTGCAGGGCGCCCACGGCCAGCGGCCCGAGCGCGGCGATCACGTAGCCGCACCCCTGCGCCATCCCGGACAGCTGGACGGCGACGCGGGCGTCGTGCGCGCGGAGGCCGAGGAGCGACAGCGCGGTGGCGAACCCGACGCCCTGCCCGATGCCGAGCACCGACGCCCACAGCCACGAGGAGCCGAGCGGCGCCCAGGTCACCCCGGCGAACCCGGCCAGGGTCAGCGAGACCGCGATGAGGACGAGCGGGCGCTGGTCGCGCATCCGCCGCGCCAGCAGCGGCATCGCCAGGGAGCCGAACGCCTGGAGCAGGTTGGTCAGCGCGAACACGTATCCGGCGGTCTCGCCCGGCATGCCGCGGTCCTGGAGGATCGTCGCCAGCCAGCCGACGGTGACGTACGCCAGCAGCGACTGGACGCCCATGAAGAAGGTCACGTGCCAGGCCAGCCTGGAACGCCACACGGCCGCCGCCCCACCTCGCCCGGCCGCGGCCGAACCGGCGGCGCCGGAGTCGGTGGACGGTGCGGGGGCGCGCAGCAGCCGGGGCAGCCAGGCCAGCCCGGCGAGGAACGCGGGCAGTGCGAGCAGGGCCAGCGGAAGCCGCCAGCCGCTGTCCAGGGCGTGCTCGATCGGGATCACCACGGCCGCCGAGAGCGCGGCGCTGGTCGTGATCGCCACCGTGTAGACGGAGGTGACCAGGGCGATCGAGGAGGGGTGGTCGCGCTTGATGATGGCCGGTATCGCGATGTTGCCGACGCTGATGGCGATCCCGGCGGCGAGCGACCCGGCGAACAGCGCGGCGGGGGCGTCCAGGGTCCGCAGCAGCAGCGCCGCCACCAGCAGCGCCATGCTGGTGACCAGGAGCGTCTCGCTGCGCGGGGGGCGCCGCAGGAACGGGGCGACCAGCCCGTAGGCGCCGAAGAACAGCAGCGGGAGGGTGGTGAGCGCGCCGGCGGCGGTTCCGGAGAGGTCGAAGTCGTCCTGGATCTCGGTCAGCAGCGGGCCGACCGCCACGATCGCCGGGCGCAGGTTGACCGCGACCAGGACGAGCAGCAGGAGGTGCAGCGCGGTGGTCGCCCGGCGGCCGCTCACCGCTCCTCCGGCCGTTCGGAACCGGTGGCCACCAGGGTCTCCAGGACGGCCAGCGTGGGTTCGACGACCGCCGCGGCGGCGCGTGCGGCGGCCTCGGGGTCCTGGGCGGCGACGGCGTCCAGCACGGCCCGGTGCGCCGCCGGCCCGGCCTCGGGGACCTCCTGGTCGAGACGGAGGGTGGCCATGGAGTCGCGGAGCCGGTCGAGGAAGAACCGGTGCGCCTCGATCAGCAGGGGGTTGCGGGCGGCCTCGACGACGGCGGAGTGGAAGCGGGCGTCGGCGTCGCCGAACGCCTCGGCGTCGGTGGCCTCGTCGCGGGCGGCCAGCAGCACGGCCAGCCGGTCGAGGTCGTCGGGGGTGCGGCGGCGCGCGGCGAGGCGGGCGGCCTGCACGTCGTAGGCGAGCTGGACCTCGAACACGTCCCGGAGCGTGGCGCGGGCCATCCGCCTCAGCAGGGGGCGGGGGTCGGCGCTGCTGCGCACGTAGGTGCCGTCGCCGCGGCGCACCTCCAGGACGCCGACGTGGGAGAGGGCGCGGATGGCCTCGCGCACGGCCGGGCGGCTGACGCCCAGCCGGGCGGCGAGCTCGTGCTCGCCGGGAATGCGCTGGCCGACGCGCCAGCCGCCGCCGCTGACCTGGGCCTGCAACTGGTCGAGGACGGCGTCGACGGTGGATCCGCCGGGTACCGGGCTCAGCGCCACGGGGTTCCCCTCTCATCGGTCAGATGTCATACATCTTACCGATGGCCTGCACCGGCCCGGCGGGCGCCCGCCACGCCGCCGGGGGTCAGTCGTGGGGCGCCTCGTCGCGGCGGTTGCGCTGGCCCGGATCGCCCTCGATCACGCCGCCGCGCACCGGCCCGCGGTGCTCGGCCGTGTCGGGCGTCCCTCGCGCGGCGGTACGGGCCCGCCTGCGCGCCGCGTACGCCGTCAGGCCGAGCCAGCCGGCCAGGGCCAGCGCGACGATGAGGGGCCCGAGAATCAGCAGGATGTTGTCCCCGACGGGGGAAGCGTCTGCGAGCATGCGGTCACACCTCCACCAGGCCCCCTACCCGGCATGACCGGACGAACCATGCGAGAGCGGTCACAACCCCCGGGACTGGGAGATAGACCCCGAGGTGGCCAGCGTGAACGTCCGCATCGACTCGGCGAACTTCGACAGGTCCCACTCGGCCGGGCCCTCGTACCAGTAGAGGTTGTCGGCGCCCTGGGCCCGCTCGCCCGCGTCCTCGACGGTCTTGGCCCACTTCGGCACCACGTCGAAGACGACCGCGTACGGCAGGAACCGGGAGAACAGCGCGATCCGCTGCCGGACGCCGATCTGGTCGCCGTCCGGCGGCCCGGCGCCCGCGGGGATCTCGCCGCGCTCCAGGAACGCGCGGAACCCGATGGTGTGCGCCAGCACGGTGGAGCCGCGTGCGGTCTTGGCCGGCATGTACTGCCCGCCGTAGGCCAGCGCCGCCCCCGCGATGATCACCGCCAGGCCGACCAGCGCCAGATCGGTGGTCAGCGCCAGCGCGATCGTGCCCGCCACGCCCAGGACGGTCAGCACCGTCCCGGCGATCGTCCAGCGGGAGCGGACGGTGTCGGGACGGCGCGCGAACCAGCCCTGCTCGACCACGTCGTCGTACATCGCCGATCGGACCCGGGCGAGCTGGGTGGCGAACGTCCCGCCCAGCTCCGACAGCTTCACCGACTCGCGCGGCTCGCCGCCGGGGCCGGTGAACAGCGCCTCCAGCAGCAGCCGCTCGTACTTCAGCAGGTCCTCGGGGCCCTGCCGGTCGAGCTTGCGCAGCGCCCAGTCCAGCCGGCCGGTGACGGCCCTGTCCTCCTCCTCGATCAGCAGGTGGCCGCGCACGGCCAGGTCGACGATGGTGGCGGTGACGTCGATGACGTCGGCGCGCTCGTCGACCAGGGTGCCGATCTGGCCGGGACGGACCCCGTCCGGCGGCTCGAACTCCGAGCCCGCGACGGGCGCGTGGTCGCCCTCGGCGGCCTTCTTCACCACCACCCGGGCGTCCCGGCCGCGCAGCAGGTACAGCGCGCCGATGCCGCCCGCCAGCAGGGCGAGCAGGCCGAGCAGGGCGGCGCCGGTGACGCCGTTCACCGAGAACGCGGTCGCCACGGTGTGGCGCCGCTCGTAGATCGGCTTGCCGCCGGTGGCGCCGCCGGGGAGGCCGACCACGACCGTGAGGTACTCGCCGGTCAGCATCAGCTGCTGGCTGAAGATCCCCTGCGTGTGGGTGTGGTTGGTGTAGAACTGCGTGCAGCCGATGGCGCTGTCCAGCGGGCCGGCGAAGCAGTTGACGTTGCGGATCATGGCGCCGCCCTCGACGGTGACGCGCGCCTCGTTCACCGGGACCTTCCAGCCGCCGACGGCCGTCCAGCGCAGCTCCTCGACCGAGCCCATCGGCGCCACCAGCCCGCGCACCTCGTAGTCGAGGACGACGGTGCGGCGGCCGGTCAGGGGGGCGTCGCCGGTGAGCTTGACCAGGGTGCGGGTGCCGGTCTCCGAGACCGAGACGCGGGTGGGGCCGCCGTCCGGGCTGGAGGCGCGGACGCCGCTCATCCGGAACACCCGGTCGTGGGTGACGCTCTGGTGGCGCCTGGTCACGAACTGGCGCTCCAGGGTCCGGCCGCCGCCGAACTCGTAGGTGATGGTCTCCCTGACCCGCGCGACGGCGCCGGGGCCGATGCGCAGCGCCACCTCGTCCTTGATCACGCGTTCCGGCGCCGCGGCCGTCGCGGGCGGCGCCGCGTCGGCATCGCCGGGCGCCGCGGCGGGCACGGCGGCGGGCACGGCGGCGGCCGACGCGGCCGGAGTGGAGGCCATCGGAGCAAGGAGAACGGCGATGGCCAGGGACGCGACCATTGGCCGCAAGCGACCCAACATGGCCGCAAATCGTAGCGGCTGCGGGTGGACCGCCGGTGGAGCGCGGTGGTCCGGCGGGGGCGTGGCGTTGACCTGCGCGGTCGGTCCATCCGCTATGCGGCGTGTGCAATGATTTTTCGCTATGGCAGGCCATCACCCCCCATCGGCGCCCGCTCCGGCGGCGTCGCCCGGCCTGCCGGACCGGGGCGCGGGCACGGTCTACCGGTACGAACCCCGCCGCCGCCCGCCGCGGCGGCGTGCGGCGGGCGCGGCGGCCGCGGGCGCCCTGGGCGGGCTCGCCGCGCTGGCGGTGGGGATGGTGCTGGGCTTCGCGGCGTTCGGCGGCGACGACGGCGGGCTGACCGCATCCGGCCTGCGCCCCGCCGCGCGGGCCGAACGCGAGACCGCCACCCAGAGCCGCCTGTACGCGACCGGCGCGCTGACCCCGGTGAACTGCCGCCTGTCCGCCATCGACCCGGGCCCGGACTCGATGCGCCGGTTCATGAACCGGCTGAGCGACTGCCTGGACACCTCCTGGCGCGCCCAGTTCGGCAAGGCGCGGATGCCCTACGGCCCGCCGACGCGGGTCTTCTGGGACGCCCCGGGCCGCAGCCCGTGCGGGACGTACCCGAGCCCGGGCGCCTCGGCGTTCTACTGCCCGGCCAACAACACGATGTACGTGGGCATGGAGCACATCGTGGAGACCTCCGGCGGCGAGCCGCTGTCGAACTTCGGGGTGTTCGCCCGGGTGGTCGCGCACGAGTACGCGCACCACGTCCAGGACCGCGCGGGGATCCTGCTGTACGGGCAGCAGCAGATGGAACGTGCCCCGCACATCGTGGCCCGTACCGAGACCAGCCGCCGCATTGAGTTGCAGGCGCAGTGCTTCGCGGGCGCGTTCCTGGGCGCCGAGCGGGAGACGCTGCCGATGACGAAGGCGCAGTACGACGCGATGCTCACCGACGTCCGGGGCCGCGGGGACGAGCGGCAGCCGGTCGACAAGCGCGACCACGGTTCGGGCCGCAACTACGCGGGCTGGGTCGTCAAGGGCTACCGGGACCAGCGGCTGGCGGTCTGCAACACCTGGACGGCGCCGTCCGCCGACGTCGACTGAGGCCCCCGTCGGTCGGGATTCTGGCCGGTCAGGGGCCCCGGAGGGTAACGGCGATCACACTTCTGCGATCATGTGATCACGGCATGTGAGCATCATCACGGCCGGGTGCTAGCTAGTGTGCTTGCAATTGCAAGCACCGTGACGCAGGGTGGAAGACATGGCGAGTTCGAAGGTCGGCTCGATCGGGGAGTACATCAGGGAGCAGCGCACGCGGGCGAAGATCTCCCTTCGCCAGCTCGCCGATGTCTCGGGGATCTCCAACCCGTACCTGAGCCAGATCGAACGCGGCCTGCGCAAGCCGAGCGCCGAGATCCTGCAGCAGATCGCCAAGGGGCTGCGGATCTCCGCCGAGGCGTTGTACGTGCAGGCGGGGATCCTGGAGGACCGCGAGGCCGACACCGACGTGCAGGCCGCGGTGCGGGCGGACCTGATCCTGACCGAGAGGCAGAAGCAGGTGCTGCTCGACATCTACGCCTCGTTCCTCAAGGAGAACGAGGCCGCGGGCTGGCCGTCCGGTCACGCCGACGAGGCCGACGAAGCCGATGAGGCCGGTGAATCGGATGAGGTCGACGAGCCCGGGGAGGCTCCCGACGCGGGGCCGCGTGAAGCACCGCCAAAGAAGCCGGAGGCACGACAGGGTGCCCCGGACGTAAAAGGACCGCACCGCAAGGCCCCCGGGAAGGGGCCGCGGAAAGGAAAGGAAGAGGTCGGATGATGCTTGCCAGCACGTTCCGCGACAACAAGGCTTTCTACACCGTCGCGGGCGCCGGCGACCTGGCCGCCGAGAAACTGCGCGAGATGCCCGAGCAGGTCACCAGGGCGCGCGAGTCCGTCGACAAGTACCAGGGCGAGGTCCGCGAGAACCTTGACAAGTACCGTGAGCAGGTCCTCGAGACCGTCGGCCGCTACCGCGGCGAGCTGCGCGAGAACGTCGGGAAGCTTGAGGTCAGGGAGGTCCCGGGCGCCGCGGTGGCGTACGTGACCCAGGTCGGCACCCGCACCGTCGAGTTCATCGACGAGCTGGCCGAGCGCGGCAAGAAGGTCGTGCACCGCGAGGCGGCCGAGGTCGCCGAGATCACCGACCGATCCGCGCCGAAGACCCGCGCCGCGCAGCAGCGCAAGCCCGCGCAGTCGCGGACCAGGACGGGCGCCGCCGCGAAGAAGGGCGAGAGCTGAGCGGCTCCGCCGGGGAGTCCGGCCCCGAAACGGACGAAGAGGCCCGGCCGGGATCATCCGGCCGGGCCTCTTCGTTGACTAGGGTGGGCACACGGTCCACGGCGACGAGAACGGGTGATCACCGATGGTGGAAGGGCTTCAGTACTTCTTCTGGTTTCTAGCGATCGTCGCGTTCGTCTTCGAGGTCGTGGCCCTCGTCGACATCCTGCGGGTGCCCGAGGGCGCCTTCCCGGCGGCCGACAAGCAGACCAAGAAGCTCTGGCTGATCCTGCTGGTGGTGGCGACGGTGGTCGGCCTCGGCGGGGCGACGAGGTTCCTGCACCTGCTGTCGTTCCTGCCGATCGCCGCGTTCATCGTGGCCGCGATCTACCTGGCGGACGTGAAGCCGGCGGTGAAGCCGTACAAGAACAAGGGCAAGGGCGGCAACTCCGGCTCCGGCCCGTACGGCCCCTGGTAAACCGCGGGCGGCCCCTGGTAAACCGCGGGCCCCTGGTGGACGGCGCGTCCGGCCCCGGTCAGGGGCGAGCGCGTTTGGGGCGCGGTACGACCTCGTCGGGCTGGTCCCCGCCGCCGCCCGGGATCGCCTGGTCGTGCCCGCCGGGCGTGGGCGTCGCGGGCGGTGACGGCGGCGTGTAGGTGACCCTGGTCCGTCCGAGCACCGGCTTGTCCAGGCGCATCGCCCGCAGGTCGGCCGCGAGCCGCCGCGCGATGTGGAGGTTGCCCGCCGGGTTGGGGTGGGTGCCGTCGGAGCGGATCAGCCGCTCGGCGTTGCCGGTGCCCTTGCGCACGTTCCCGGTGATCCACCGGCCGGCCAGCGGGTCGATGAACGGCACCTGCTGCGCGACCGCGACCTCGCGGAGCACGTCCCGCACCTTCAGCGCCTTGGGCCCGGGGTCGCCGCCCCACAGCGGGCCCATCAGCACCAGCTGGGTGCGCGGCCAGCGGTCGCGCACCGTGTCCAGCAGCAGCTTCGCCTTCTGCGCGACCTTGGCGGGCGGCTGGCGGACGTCGTTGTGGCCGCCGGAGAGCACCACCATGTCGGGGGTGGGCCGCCAGGACAGCTGCGCGTTGAACAGCGAGGTGAAGGTCTGGCCGGTGCCGCCGCTGCCGGCGAAGCCGGTACGGGCCAGCCCGGCCACCACCACCTGCCAGCCGAGGAGGCGGGCGGTCTCGGCGGCGTAGGCGTGCTCCGGCTTGATCCCGCGGATGCCGACGGTGTAGCTGTCGCCCAGGACGAACACCACGGGCGCGCGGCGTTCGGCGGGTTTCGCGGCGCCCGTGGCGGGGCCGCCCGCGCGGCCGGTGACCTCCGGGCCGCCCAGCCGGGCGGCGGCCACGCACGCACTGAACACCAGCACCGCCGCGACGGCGGCCCAGACCAGTCGGGGCACGCTGCAAGCCCTCCGTAGAATCCGCGGTCGTTAACGGACAAGATCGGGAGCGCGCCCCCGCGCGGCCCTTAGAGTGACGAGTATGACGACGGGCACTCATTCGCACGGGCGCACGGCCCGGCTGGAGCTGGACGACCAGTCGCTGCGCGACTGGGACGCGGTCGTCCTTGAGTCGGGGCCCGAAAGGATCATCCTCGACAGGTCCGCATTTTATCCCGGCGGCGGCGGTCAGCCACCGGACCGTGGCGTTCTGTTGTGGCAGGGTGTCCAAACCCGCATCGCAGGTGTACGCAAAAGCGACGATCTGGAACTCATTCCTGTGGAGGGCGACCCGGTCCCGCCGGTCGGCACGAGTGTCCGCTGCGCCGTGGAGGACGAGCGGCGCACCGCGCTGATGCGCACCCACTCCGGTCTCCACCTGCTGTGCGGTGTCGTCTTCCGCGACTACGGCTGCCTGGTCACCGGCGGGAACATGGAGGAGCTTTCCGCGCGGATGGATTTCGATCTCCGCGAGGTGCCGCCGGGCTTCAAGCAGGCCGTGGAGGACGCCTGCAACCTGGAGGTCGAGGCGGACCGGCGGATCGAGGTGAAGTCGCTGCCGCGCGCCGAGGCGTTCGAGATCCCCGACATCATCCGCACCGCGACCAACCTGGTGCCGCCGGAGGTGCAGGACGTGCGGATCGTCGACATCGTCGGGCTCGACACCCAGGCCGACGGCGGCACGCATGTCGCCTCGACCAAGCAGATCGGCCGGATCACGGTCGCCAAGGTCGAGAACAAGGGCCGCGGGTTCCGCCGCCTCCGCATCAAGATCTCCGACTGATCCCACCGGTCAGGCCGGTCGGGCGGTCGGGCCGGTCGGGGTGCCGCGCGGGGCGGGGGCCGGAGGTCAGGCGCCTTGTGAGCCGGCCTCGGGGAGGGCGGGAGCGGTCAGGACGTCCACCGAGCGCAGCCCGTTCTCGACGACGGCCAGCGCGCGGTCGAGCGCGGCGCGCATCGACAGGGGGTCGTAGCCGTGCCGGCGGCAGTGCACGATGACCGACTGCATCCCGCCGAGCGCCACCCCTGAGGCGGCCACCGCGTCGATCTCGCCGATGCCGGGGCACAGCTCGCGCAGCAGTTCCTCCATGACCTCCTGGGCGTCCATCAGCCTTTGCAGCGCTCGGGCGCGCACGGCGGGGCGCTCCAGCGCCAGCCGGACCTGGACGGGACCGTACTCGCCGACCCCCGACACCAGCGCCTCGATCACCTCGACGATGGCGGTGCGGATGGTCGCCAGCGGCGGCTCGCCGAGCGGGCGGCGGGCCATGCGGTCGGCGACCTCTTCGAGCCGGTCGTCGACCTCGGCGAAGACCACGTCCTCCTTGCTGGGGAAGTAGCTGAAGAAGGTGCGGGGGGAGACGTCGGCCGCCGCGGCGATGTCGGCGATGGTGGTCTCCTCGTAGCCGCGCTCGGCGAACAGCCGGAGGGCCGCGGAGGCGAGGGCGTCGCGGGTGCGCCGCTTCTTGCGCTCGCGCAGGCCGGAGGAAGCCCCTCGGGCCACTTCCGGCTCCTCCGCGTGACGCATGTCACTCACTTTACCATGACTGCATTTTTGCAGCGGTTGCAATCATTCACCCGCCGTGTTTTTCTGCGTTCATGGCGCGATTTCTCGGCGGGCTGGGACGCCTCTGCGCGCGCAGGCGCTGGGCCGTGTTCGGGATCTGGGCCGTGCTGATCGCCGGTACGGGGGTCCTGGGGGTCGTCCAGGGCGGGATCTTCGTCCAGCAGAGCACGCTGCCGGGCACCGAGACCCAGCGCGCGATCGACACGCTACGGGCGGACTTCCCCGCGCTCTCCGGCCCCACCGCGACGGTCGTCTTCCACTCGACCCCGGAGGCGAGTCCGGGAGACTGGCGGGTGGCGCTCGTCGTCGGCGAGTCCATCGAGAACATCACCGAACTCGACCGCGTGGCGTTCGCCGAGAACCCGTACGTGCCGGGCATGGGCGGGATGAAGAGCCACGACGCGGTGGCGGTCCGGGTGAACTTCACCGGCGACATGGGCGACGTCGGCCACGCCGACCTCGACGCGCTCGACGAGGCGGTGGAGCCGGCCCGGATGGCGGGGCTGGACGTCAAGTTCGGCGGCATCACCGCGATGCTCCTCAACCAGCCCAAGGGCGGCCCGCAGGAGGGCGTCGGCATCATGCTGGCGATGGTCGTCCTGCTGCTGGCCTTCGGCTCCTACCTGGCGGCGGGCGTGCCGATCCTGGTGTCGCTGTGCGGGATGGTGGTCGCCTACTCGGTGATCCATCTCGGCGCGGGACTGTTCGAGGTGCATCCGATCTCGCCGATGGTCGCCGCGATGCTGGGGATCGGCGCCGGGATCGACTACGCGCTGTTCATCGTCACCCGCTACCGGCAGCAGCTCGCCGCGGGCGACGACGTGGAGACCGCGGTGGGCCGGGCGATGGCGCACGCGGGGCACGCGGTGGTGTTCGCGGGCGGGACGGTCGTCTTCGCGATCTGCGGGCTCTTCCTGTCCGGCATCACCTTCATCGGGCGGATCGGGCTGGCGTCGGCGGTCGCGGTCGGCTTCATGGTGCTGGCCGCGCTGACGCTGCTGCCCGCGATCCTCGCCGCCATCGGCACCCGTATCGACCGCTACCGGCTGCCGCGGGTGCGTCCCGACCGCTCCTCGGAACGGTGGGAGCGCTGGGGCCGTCATGTGGACCGGCGGGCCTGGCCGTACGCGATCGTCGCCACCCTCCTCCTGCTGGCGATGGCGGTCCCGACGCTCAGCATGCGGTTCGGGGTGATGGCCGACAGCACCTCCTCGCCGAAGATGGCGGCCCGGCAGGCCTATGACGTGGTGGCGCAGGAATTCGGCGCGGGGCACTACAGCCCGTTCGTGATCGTCGCGAGGGTCCCGGGGCAGGCGGAGCGCGTCAAGCCGCCGAAACCGCCGGAAGAGGAGAAGGAGAAGAAGGAGCAGGAGCGCGGCGATCAGGGGCTGTCGGGCCTGTCGGGCATCACCGGCCCCGGCGCGACTCCCGCGCCCTCGCCGAGCCCGAGTGCCCGGCCCGGCGGCACGACCCCGCAGGTCAAGGGTGCGCCCGATCTCACCAAGAAGCCCGACAAGCGGGCCGTGCTCCTCGCCCAGGACCTCAAGCGGCGCGTGTCGGAGGTGCCGGGGGTGGCGTTCGCGGCCGAGCCCGTCATCACCGGGACGACCGCGACCATGCAAGTGATCCCGTCCACGGCGCCGCACGACGAGGCGACGAGCGATCTGGTGCACCGGCTGCGGGGCGTGGAGCTCCCGGCGGTCAAGGCGGCGCATCCGGGCGCGGTCGTCTACCTCGGCGGCGAGAACCCGGCGATCATCGATATGGCCGACCTGGTCGGGGGCCGGATGCTGACCGTGGTGGTCGCGGTCGTCGGGGTGGCGCTGCTGCTGCTGGTCATCGCCTTCCGGTCGATCCTGGTGCCGGTCAAGGCGGCGCTGATGAACCTGCTGTCGATCGGCGCCTCGTTCGGCGTGGTGACGGCCGTGTTCCAGTGGGGCTGGGGAATCCGGTTGCTGGGTGTGGACCAGGCCACCCCGATCATGTCGTTCGTCCCGCTGTTCATGTTCGCGCTGATCTTCGGCCTGTCCATGGACTACGAGGTGTTCCTGCTGTCGCGGATCCGGGAGGAGTACGACCGCACCGGGGACCCGCACGGCAGCGTGGTCACCGGCATCGCCGCCACCGCGCGGCTGATCACCTCCGCCGCACTGATCATGATCTTCGTGTTCCTCAGCTTCATGCCGCAGCCCGACCCGACGGTGAAGATGATGTCGCTCGGCCTGTCGGTCGCCGTGGCGGTGGACGCCACGATCGTCCGGCTGGTCCTCGTCCCGGCGCTGATGAGCCTGCTCGGCCACGCGAACTGGTGGTTCCCCGGCCGCCGCCGGACGCGGCCCGCGAAGGCCCCGACCGGCGCCGTGTCCAGTGGCCAGGGCACGGGAGCCGGGCCTGCCGCGGCCCCGTCGCGCTACGCGTGGTCGCCCCGCAGGAACGCCGACGGCGGCCGTGCCGATGTCTCCGGCATCGCCTTCCGGGCCGAGGACGGCGCCGATGGCTCCGCGGCGCCGATCGTCTTCCGCCGGGCGAGAGTGTCCGTGGGCGCAGGCCTCAGGAAGAAGGACGTCCGCCAGGAAGCTGACTCGAAGACCGGCGGCTAGGCGCCGGTGCGGCCGGTCTGCGCTCGGTCCCGCCGGTGGACCGTGAAGGGAGCCGTGCGGTTTTCCACAGCCTGTTGAAAAGCGAGGGAAGGAGGACCGATGCGGCACGGTGACGGCCTTTCCCGTACACCACATCACCCGTCCGACGAGCGGCCCGTGCGCCTGGCCCTCCAGGCCCCGGCCGCGCTCGCGCCGGCGGCCGGGCCCGCGCACGCGGCGCCGGAGAACCCGCTCGGCGCCTACCCGAGGGAGGGCGGGCCGACCGTCCTGCGCATCCTGCTCGGCGCGCGGCTGCGCCGCCTGCGCGAGGCGCGCGGGATCTCCACCGAGGACGCCGGGTACGAGATCCGCGGCTCGCACTCCAAGATCAGCCGGATGGAGTTGGGACGGGTCGGGTTCAAGGAGCGGGACGTCGCCGACCTGCTGACCCTCTACGGCGTCGCGGACCCCGAGGAACGCGACCCGCTGCTGCGACTGGCGCGTGAGGCCAACTCGCCCGGCTGGTGGCACCGCTACGGCGACGTCCTGCCCGACTGGTTCGAGACCTACGTGGGCCTGGAGGGCGCCGCCGCGCTGATGCGCACTTACGAGGTGCGGTTCGTCCCCGGGCTCATGCAGACCGAGGACTACGCCGCCGCCGTGGTGCGCCTCGGGCACGCCGACGCCCCCGAGGAGGAGGTGCGGCAGCGGGTGGGGTTGAAGATGATGCGGCAGGAGCGCTTCAGCGGATCGTCCACCCAGATGCTGTGGGCGGTGCTGGACGAGGCGGCGCTGCGCCGTCCGCTGGGCGGCCGCGAGGTGATGCGCGCCCAGATCCGGCATCTGATCGACATGGCGGACAGGCCCGACGTCACCCTCCAGGTGATGCCGTTCGGGGCCGCGGAGAACGCCGCGCCCGGCCGCCCGTTCACCGTCCTGCGGTTCGCCGAGCCCGGCATGTCGGACGTGGTGTTCATGGAGTATCTGACCAGCGCGCTCTACCTGCACAAGCCCGCCGACGTCGAGACCTACCTGCGCGCGATGAACACCTTGTGCATGGCCGCGATCCGCCCCGACGAGACGGTCGCCTTCCTCAACGAGGTCCTCCAGGAAGCGTGACACCGCGCCGGACGCCTCCCGCGCACCGGAAACCGCCGCGGAGCAGGGAGGTATGGACGAGCGGACTGTTCGCGGCGAGCGGGGGCGGCGTGTCCGGATCAGGCGATGGGATGTGCGGGCGAGTCGAGCCAGATGCGCTGACCCTCGCGACTCACGGTGACTCCGTAGCGGGAAATCTCCGGCTTACCGGCCTTGGCCCAGTCCTCCTCCGCCTCGTTCATGGCCTTTGCGTGAAGCCCGTGCCCGCGCAACGGCATGAACGGCGACGGGGCGATGAAACGGCCCTCGGCCGTCCCGTCAGGGCCGACGGTGAGACGGCACAGGGGCCACTCCGGATGGAAACTGGGAGCCCACGGCACCAGGATCGTCCCGCCCGGCCGTGTCTGCTCCACCCACGCCGGCGGGACCGTGCGCGCGGACGCGGTGACCACGATCCGGTCATAGGGGGCACGCGCCGGATAGCCCTGCTCCCCGTCCCCGGTCACGACGTGAACGGCACACCCGACCTTCTCCAGGGCCGCCCGCGCCCGCTCCGCGGCCACCGGGTCGATCTCGACACTGACGACGTTCCCGTCCCCCAGAATCCCCGCAAGGACGGCGGCGTTGTAACCGGTACCGGTCCCGATCTCCAGCAGTCGCATTCCGGGTTCAAGCTCCAGAGCGTCGATGACCTCGGCCATGATGAACGGCGCGCTGCTGGAACTGGTCGCCCGCACCCCTCGTCCCGTGGCCGCGTCGCGCAACTCCGCAGGGATCGCGGGGTCGAACTCGGTGCGCGTCACCACCGCCTCGTCGGCCGCCACGCACGCCCGCCAGCGTTCCGGGTCGTCCGAACGCCGCAAAGGAATAAGCCAACCGTTGTCGTCGTAAACGAAGATCTCATCAGGGATGAACACCTCCCTCGGTACCGTCGCCAGCGCCTCCCGAGCGTTCACTGCTTCCCCGTTCCGTTGCACAGCACGCATTTCTGCCAGGACCGCTTCCCGTCCGGGGTCGTCCAAGATCCGCCCTTACCACTGCAACCGGAGCAGTCGACCTCTTTCTTGTGCTTCCCCATCGTGCTCTTCCCCGTGTCTATCGCGAATGCCGTTCACTCCAACGTAGCGCCTTCCCCTAGATCATTCACCTGACCTGATAGATAGGGATGCCATGTAATCTATCGCCCGGGATGTAGCCGCCGTTGGTTTTGGGAATGGCAGTTCCCCGTCCGGCGGCATGCGCCGAACGGGGCATTCTGCTGATGCTGTTAGATCTTCTTGATGGCCTCGGTGAGCTGCTGAAAGGCGTCGTGGGGGATGTGGAGTTGGGGGCCGTGGGGGTCTTTGCTGTCGCGGATGGCAATAGTGGCGGGGCGGCCAGCAACCTCAATGCAAGCGCCTCCGTTTGCTGCGCTGTAGCTGGACTTGCGCCACTGGGACTGTGTCAGCTCCATTTTTCTTCCGCCGTTCTGCGAATTAGATCGATCGATTGGTCCTGTGGAAGGGCCAATGATCGAAGTTGCAGCAGTGTCCTTGACATGGCCGCCAGATCCTCGGGGTCACTCATGGTGAGTCCTCGGGGAGCCGAGTCCACGTAGGCCACCTCTGTCCGGTCTTCCAGGGTAGCGATTTTGAACGCCCCGGCTGTACCGAGATGTCCGATCGCGGGCACGATCTGGACTGTGAGCAGGGGGCCGATCCGGCTGACCAGGTATTCGAGCTGATCGCGCATGACCTCGGCTCCGCCAATGTTCCGATGGAGAACGTTCGCGTCCAGCAGGACCGCCAGAGATGGAGGCGCTGGCTGTTCCCTGGTCAGGATGCTCTGACGTTTGATTCGTGCGTCCACCGCCTGCTTGTCGCCGGAGAGCAGCGCCGAGGCGTAGGCCGGCGTCTGGAGTAGGCCATCGATGACCATGGCCTCGTACGAGGCCAATTCGACGGCCTCGGCTTCGACCGGGGGCCAGTCGAACCAGACGGGGAAGGCGGCGTCGGTGACGAGGTCGTCCCAGAGCTCGATGAGCTCGCCGTTGGCGTTGAGTTCGCGGTCCATGGTCTCGGCGAACTCGCGGGTGCAGCGTGTCTTGCCCGCTTCGACCTGTGAGATGTACTGCCCGGTGACGCCCTTCCCCGCATTGGCCCTTACTCCCAGGCGCTCCTGAGAGAGGCCCGCCGCTTCGCGGAGCCGCTTGAACCGTCGTCCGAAGGCACGGAGGGCCGGTGACACATTGGCGCGCTTCTGTCGAGGGGCCACGGCTTCATCATCTCCCAACTGCTCGAAAGTGGCCAGCAAACCAGGCGTCGTGATCGCCCCGGGTTTGTCACCACAAGCTCCACTTACTACGGAGTGTAAGGCTCTGGTCACTTAAATGTCAGCCATATCGCCGAAGCGAGGCACGCCTCAGGGGTCTTTCACCGTGATCGACATTCGTACCGCCGCGACCGGGCCGGAAATCCAAGATCGGAATGCGCCCGTTCTCATCCTCGAGTCCACCGACCGGGCGCCCGCGCAGGCGCGCGGATTCACCGCCACGATCTTCACGGAATGGGGCATTCACGACCATTACCTCGCGCGGCTGGTGGTCTCGGAACTGATCACCAACGCCTACCTGCACGGGAAGGGCGTGATCATCCTCCGGCTCTCGATCGGGGCCGACGGTCGCCCGCTGATCGAGGTCTATGACGCGGGCGACCGGGTTCCCGAGGTTCTGCCGGAGAACCATGCGGCCACAGGTGGGCGGGGCCTGCCAACGATCGCGGACATCACGGCCGCCTGGGGCGTGCGTCCCGTCGAGGGCGGCGGCAAGGTCGTCTGGGCCAGGCTCAGCGGCTGACGCGAGACGGCCTCCGGATCTTTCGACGCGTGTGAAGATCCGGGGGCCTGCCGTTTTCCCGTCAAAGGGAAGCCTGAAATTCGTGCACTCGTGGCTCGACAAACGCCGTGGCTTCGATTGCTCGAACAGCGCGTGGCGCGGCTCTGATATTCCCTGAAAACTTCTGCCGTGGATTCCCACCCCCCCAGTGGAAGGAGCCGCGCCATGCGGTTTTTCACGCGCAGATCCCGCCGAAGAATCCTGACGGGCGCCGCCGCCGCGTCCCTCGCCGCCGCCGGCCTGGCCGCCGTCGCCGCGGCGCCCGCGGCCGCCGCGGCCGAATGCGAGGCGGTCAGCGTCATCTCCGCCCGCGGTACCTCCGAGCCGCAGAGCGGAAGCTGGCTGCAGAAGCCGATGGGAGATCTGATCCTCGGCCAGTTCCCGGGCAACGCGAAATACACCGAGCTGACCTATCCCGCGTCGATTCCGTTCGACAGCAGCGCGCCGGTGGGGGTCGGCAACCTGATCAGCACGCTCAACACCGAGGCGCAGCAGTGCCCGAACCAGAAGTACATCCTGCTGGGCTATTCGCAGGGCGCGGGCGTGGTCGGTGACGCGCTGGCGGCGAGGTCCGCGCGGATCTGGGGCGCCGACAAGGGAACCGTCAGCGCCGCCGCGAGCAGCAGGATCGCCGCGGTCGTGCTGTTCGGCGACATCCGCTTCCGGGCGGGGGAGCCGTACAACGTCGGCACCTTCGAGCCGGGCAAGCAGTCGGGGAACCCGCCGCCCCGGCCCCAGGGCGCGCTCAGCACCTACGCGTCCCGTATCCAGGACTACTGCGTGAAGAACGACTTCGTCTGCCAGGGCAGCACGGGCAACTTCATCGCGCACCTGGAGTACTTCACCAACGGAATGCCCGCCCAGGGCGTGGAATTCGCCGTCGCGAAGGCGCGCGGCTGAAACGGGAACGGCCGCCGCGAGGTACCCGCGGCGGCCGTTCATGTTGACTGATCATTCGGGGCGGTGGTAGGTGTTCTGGCAGCGTCGCGGTGCACCCGGCAAGGAGAACGCCGAGGGCATGGAGGCGCGGAACATCTGGGACGACCTTGGCAACACCCCACGGACGCCTGGCGGCGTTCGGCAATCAGCTCATCCAAGTACACATCTGGCTTCGCGAGGAGCTCGAAGCGCTGCGCGAAGACATCGACGGCGGCGCGCGGCCCCGGGAACTGCGGGCCCACTGCCTGACCTTCTGCTCCGCGCTCGACCGGCACCACACCGGCGAGGACGGCGGCGCGTTCCCCAAGCTCGGTGAGGAGTTCCCCGAACTGCGCCCGGTGCTCGACGAACTGCGCCGCGACCACCGGATGGTGGACGACTCCCTCCGGCGGCTCCAGGCACTCGTCGACGGCCTGGACGAGGGGACCGACCCCGTCGAGGCGCGGCGGGAGCTGGACAGCCTCGCCGCGCTGATGGAGACGCACTTCGTCTATGAGGAGAAGCGGATCGTCTCGGCGCTCAACGCGCTGGACGTGCCGGACTGGGACCGTTCCCGGCCGGAGTTCCTGCGCACCGGCCGTACGCCCGCCTGAAGGGATTCTTTTGACGCACGTGTCCATTCGCGAGCATGCCCTGGACGAGCCCGGCGGCGGGCCGTACGCGATCACCGCCGGGCCGGACGGGGCCCTGTGGTTCACGCTCGTCCACAGCGGCCGGATCGGCAGGCTGATGCCCGGCGGCGAGCCGTCGAGCCACCGCCTCGACCCGGACTGCGGGCCGACGATCATCGTCCCGGGCCCCGACGGAGCGCTGTGGTTCACCGAGTACCGGGCGCACCGGATCGGCCGCATCACGACCGGCGGCGAGGTCACCGAGCACCCGCTGCCCACGCCCGGGTGCGGGCCGTTCGGGATCGCCGCGGGCCCGGACGGCGCGCTGTGGTTCACCGAGACCGCCGCGGACCGGATCGGCCGGATCACGACCGATGGGCGGGTCACCGAATTCCCGCTCCCGGTGACGGGCGCGTTCCCGTCCGCCATCGCCGCCGGGGGCGACGGCGCGCTGTGGTTCACGCTGAACCAGGCCAACGCCATCGGCCGGATCGACACCGCGGGCGCGGTCGCGATCCACCCGCTGCCGACCGAGGCCGCCGCGCCGGTGGGGATCGCCGCGGGCCGCGACGGTGCCCTGTGGTTCGTCGAGATCGCCGCCGGGCAGATCGGCCGGATCACCCACGACGGGCGGATCACCGAGTACCCGCTGCCCGACCGCGCGGCCCGGCCGCACGCGATCGTGGTGGACGCCGCGGGCACCCCGTGGTTCACCGAGTGGGGCGGCAACCGGGTCGGGTCCATCGCCCCCGACGGCTCGGTCGCCGAGTACGAGCTGCCCACGCCCGGCTCGGAGCCGCACGGCATCGCGCTCGGCCCGGACGGCGCGCTGTGGACGGCGCTGGAGATCGGCGCGCTCGCCCGCGTGACGACGGACGGTTAGCCCCGTGGACCTTTGAGTCAGATGGTTCAACGGTGCTGAAGTGGGCCAAAAGCGGCCAGTGGTGCGGTGAAGGCGGGAGTCGGGGCGGAGACCCGGCTCCCTGACCGGCGTGACCCCTTGTCTGTGCTGGTCAGAACGGCTGCGCCGGAGTTCTGGTGGCGCCAGGTCGCGGGATGGCGGGGCGCGGCCCACTTCTATCGCTCAAATGAACACCGACGTTACCGCTGAATCCCCACACTCACTGAAAGTAGTTCCCGCGTACCGGAATGCGCATGGGCCCGGTATGTAGCCTTTCCGCGATTAACAGGGGGCTGTCCCGCGCCAAGCGGGACGATTTCGCGGGGGACGGGTTCCATGACCCACGTTCATCACTTCACCTACGGGCCGTTCACTCCGGTCGCGGCCTATCTGATGTCGTTCATCGGGTCGCTGCTCGGCCTCCAGTGCACGGCCAGGGCGCGGGCGGCGGAAAGCCGGTCGCGCGCCTCGTGGCTGGCGCTGGCGGCACTGGCCATCGGCGGCACCGGAATCTGGGTCATGCATTTCATCGCCATGCTCGGTTTCACCGTGGCGGACACCGAGATCCGCTACAACGTCGGGCTCACCCTGCTCAGCGCGCTGATCGCGATCGTGGTCGTCGGGGTCGGGGTGTTCATGGTCGGTTTCGGCGGCCCGGCGGCGCGCGTCGTGCTGCCCGCCGGGCTCGTCACCGGCCTCGGCGTCGCCAGCATGCACTACACCGGCATGTGGGCCATGGACATGCACGGCGAGATCTCCTACAACCCGGGCCTGGTGCTGCTGTCGGTCCTGATCGCGGTGGTGGCGGCCACCGCCGCGCTCTGGTTCACGCTGCGGGTGCGCGGCCACTCGGCCACCGCCGGAGCGGCGCTGATCATGGGTGTGGCGGTCACCGGCATGCACTACACGGGCATGGCCGCGATGCGGGTTCGGGCCTTTCCGGGGGAGGGCGAACCGTCCGGCGCCGAGGCCGCCGACTTCCTGACGCCCCTGCTGATCGGCGTCAGCATGGTGGCCGTCGCGCTCCTGGTGATCGTCTCGGTCTTCCCGGGCGAGGAGGAGATGGTCTACATGGCGCTGCTGGAGAAGCGTGCGTCGCGGCGGCGCGAATCCGGCCCGGACCCGGCCGACGCGGCGCCGGAGCCCGCCAAGGAGA
Organism: Spirillospora sp. CA-255316; assembly: GCA_050942275.1. GTDB lineage: Bacteria > Actinomycetota > Actinomycetes > Streptosporangiales > Streptosporangiaceae > Spirillospora. The sequence continues at coordinate 844,859 of CP192047.1, forward strand.
AGGCGCCCTCGTGGTTCAGCGAGCGGCCGCCGAGATCCTGACGACGCCGCGAGGTTGTCGCGGATATCGCCGCTGGGCAGGATGGAGATCATGACGACTCTGCCGCTCGGGCCGGACGAACTGCTGACGACGACGCGCGCGGTGCGCAAGCGCCTCGACCTGACCCGTCCCGTCCCTCTGGAACAGGTACGGGAATGCCTGGAGATCGCGCTCCAGGCGCCCAGCGGGAGCAACCGGCAGGACTGGGAGTGGATCGTCGTCACCGACCCGGAGGCGCGCGCGAAGATCGGTGAGTACTACCGGCGGTCCTTCGAGGTGTACGCGGCCTCGAAGGTCTCCGCCGACGCCCTCTACAAGGACGACCCCGACCGCGCGCAGGTCCAGCGCCGCGTCGGCGACAGCGCCGCCTACCTGGCCGAGCGGATGGGCGAGGTGCCCGTCCTGGTGATCCCGTGCCTGCGGGTCGAAGGCGGGAAGATGCCCGAGGGCAACCAGGCGGGGATGTGGGCTTCGCTGCTGCCCGCCGTGTGGAACTACTGCCTCGCGGCGCGGGCGCGCGGGCTCGGCACCGCGTGGACGAGCCTGCACCTGGTGTACGAGCGGGAGATCGCCGAGCTGCTGGGCCTGCCCTCCGACGTGCGGCAGGGCGCGCTGATCCCGACCGCGTACTACACGGGCGAGACCTTCAAGCCCGCCCCGCGCGTCCCGCTCGACGAGGTGCTGCACGTCGACCGCTGGTGACGGCGGCCGGTCAGCCCCCGCCGCGGCACTCGTACTTCTCGACGGCGTCGAAGGCGGGCCTGGTGCGCTGCCCGTAGACGGGGTCGAGGACGTCGCGGACCTTGTTGCCCGGCTTCAGCTTCCCGGACGAGGTCTTGATCGCCTCCAGCACGGTGGTGAACTGCGGGGCGATGTCGGGCGGGGCGCCGGCCCGCATCTTCTCGCCGATGGCGATGACGATGTCCGCCCGCCGCCGCATCTCCTTGAGGTCGAGCCGCTCGCCGCCGGCCGCGCCCCCCACGCCGCCGCGGTAGGCGACGACGCCGACCTGGAAGGTCTCCAGGTCCAGGCAGAACGCCGAGGTCGGCTTGGCGGAGGGGCTCGCGGACGCGGACGAGGCCGCGGACGACTCCGGCGCCGCCTTCGGGGCGGCGTCCGGGTCGTCCGAACCCGAACACCCGGCCACGGGCACCGCGAGCGCGGCGGCGGTCACGAGAATGCACACGCGGGGAACGGTCATGGGCGGAGCATAGGGACGACGCCGGGGGAGGGGTCCCGGCACCCCTGACGCGGCGTCATGCGAGACCCGGCGCGGCCCGGCCGGGGCGGTCGTTCCCGCCGGGGGCGTTGATCAGTGACGCTCCGGCCGGTCGCAGGGAGTGGACGACGTGGCCGCCCCGCCGGACGGTCGTGATCAGGCCCGCCTCGCGGAGGACCCCGGCGTGCTGGCTGGCCGACGCGAGCGAGATCCCGGTGCGGCGGGCCAGTTCGGTGGTGGTGCAGCCGCCGGGGGCGCTGAGCGCGGTCAGGACAGTGGTGCGCGTCCGGCCGAGCAGGGCGGCCAGCGGGCGCCTGGGGTCGCGGCGGGAGGACGGCGCCAGCCAGGCCGGGTCGGGCTCGATCGGGAACGCCAGCACGGGCGTGAGGTCGGTGTCGTAATACGTGAAGGGCTGTTTCCAGCAGAAGAATGACGGGAGCAGGCGGAGTCCCCGCCCTTCGAGATGGACGTCGTGTTCCCTGCCGTAGGGCAGCTCCAGGACCGGTGAATTCCACCTGGCCGCCGGATGCAGATCGGTGAGGACCGCTTCGATTCCCGCGTGCAGGAACGTCCGGCCGCGGTCGGTGAGGTCGGCGTGCACGCGGGCCCGGATGCGGTCCCAATAAGGGGCGATCGCGTGCGCGTGGTATTCGCGCAGCGCGTGCCCGAGCGCGTGGAGGGAGCGGGCGGAGGCGCCGGCGAGTTCGGCGGCGGGGCCGTGCAGGGCCTGCTGGGCGGCCAGCGTGGCCATGTCGCCGCGGACGACCCGGCCGGGCGTCGTCAGTACCAGGTCCAGGCCCGTGTCGAGGTCCCCAGCCTGCTGCGCGGGCGTGAGGAAGTCGGGCGAGTATCCGACGGGCGGTGCGAGATGGAGGAGCCATCGTGCGGCGGGCGGCAGCTTCGCCAGGACGTTCCGCCGCCAGCCGTCGAAGACCAGGCGCCCTTCTCCGTCGGCGAGTTTGTGCAGGCTGAGCAGCAGTTCCCACATCGGTTCCGGGCCGGTCGCCAGCCGGGTCCGGCCAAGATCTTCCCCCGTGAAATGAATGCGCAGCATGGAGCAAATACCCCCGTATGTCGCTGACATGCCAGCCGCGATCGTCTCCCGGCAATAGATGATCAAGCGAATGGTTGGCCGGATCCGGCCGCGATTTCACGCAGGAATGAAAGGTCCATTGGCGCGCGCGGCCACCGGTGATGATCTCCCCAACGTCCTCGCACGGGGCGGGGACGTGATTCGGGGGAAGCAGCTCCCTCGGGGAGGAGTTCACCATGAAGGTCGCGAGGATCCCGGCGCTCACGGTGGCGGGGGCCGCCGTCGGCTTCGCCGTCCTCACGGGCGCCGGCACCGCGTTCGCCGACGCCGCCCCCGCCGCGCCCGAGCCCGCCGCGAAGTCGAGCACGGCCGACGTCTCGACCAAGGCGACCTGGAACCACGACAACGTGAAGGGGGCCAAGTCGTCGGGGACCATCACCAGGACCGCGGCCAAGGGCTCGGTGAAGGACACCCGCAAGGACGGCAAGTGCGCCCGCGTCCAGATCCGGTGGTACGGCACCAACGGCAAGTACGACCTGGACACCTTCAAGGCCTGCGGCTACGGCAAGACCAAGAAGATCTCCGCCAAGCCGGGTGACAGCGGCAAGTACTGGACGGCCACCAGCGCGCGGGTCACCACCGGCACCGTGTAACCGCGCGGGGGCCGAGCGGCGTGCCGGGCTGAGGTTGCCGACCGTGGAACCCGGCACGCCGCGGTCTCAGAGGGGCCGGGACGGCTCGCCGGGCCCGCGCTGGAACAGCACGAACAGCCAGATCATCGACGGCACGAGGATCAGCGCGCCCGCGCCCAGCGCCATGAACACCAGTTCCAGGACGGCGTCGTGCGCCACCGCGGACTCCAGATCGAGGCCGCTCATCCCGGCGGCCCCCCACAGCACCGTGACGACCGCCAGCGCGCCGGTCGCCCGTACCGCCAGGTAGGAGCGGCGGACCAGCAGCGCCAGCGACACCAGCCCGGCGACCGCCGACAGCAGGATCAGCGGCGAGTGCACGCCGAGGACGGCGGCGCCCGGCAGCGCCAGGACGCCGATCACGGCGCCGGAGACGAGGGCGTAGCCGCGGAAGCGCAGCGAGGCGTCCCGGTCGCCGAGCCGCAGCGCGTCCCAGATCAGGTAGACGGCGGCGAGGTAGGCGCACAGCGCGGTGGTGAGGGCGCCGCCGTACAGGCCGATGGGGCTCAGCCAGGACGACCCGACGGCCGCCCCGCCGGCCGTGCCGCCGGTGGCGATGGCGGCGGCGACGGAGCCCAGGCAGAACGGGGTGAGGATCGAGGAGACCCCGAAGGTCCAGGCGTACCAGCCGCGGTCGGGCACGGCCTTGCTGAACACGAAGGTGCTGCCGCGGGCGACGATGCCGAGCGCGGCCAGTGACAGCGGTATCCAGTGCGCGCTCATGACGTCGGCGAACACGGGCGGGAACGCCGTCCACGTCATCACCATCACGAAGATCAGCCAGACGTGGTTGGCCTCCCACAGCGGGCCCATGGCGTGCTCGATGACCTCCTTGTCGGAGCGCCGCCGGGAGATGAGGTGCCAGAGGCCGGCGCCGAAGTCGGCGCCGCCGAACAGCAGGTACGCGGACAGGCCGAGCAGGATCAGGCCGAAGGCGATGTCGCCGTGGCTCATGACGAACTACCAATCTCGGTGCTGCGGTCGGGGGAGGGGGCGGTGCCGAACGGGCCGGACGCGGTGCCGGACGGGTCAGACGGGTCGGGCGGCCCAGGCGGGACGGACGGGCCGGGCGGGCGGCGGCGCATGCGGCGCAGGACGCTGATGGTGGCGACGGCCAGGACGGTGTAGACGACCAGCACGACGTACAGGCCGAAGCGCAGCCCGGGGTTGGGGTTGACGGCCTCCTCGGTGCGCATGACGCCGTACACGATCCAGGGCTGGCGGCCGACCTCGGTGGTCGTCCAGCCCGCCTCCATGGCGACCGCGGCGGCGATCCCGGCGAGGGCGGCGGCGCGCAGGAACCAGGGGTGCCAGGGCAGGTCCCGGCGGGCCGCGAGCGCGCCGTTGCGGCCTTCCGCGCGGCGCCGCAGCCACCAGGCCAGCGCCCACCAGGCGGCCAGCGCGAGCAGCGCGGTCCCGATCGCGATCATGATCTCGAAGGAGATCTTGACGACCTCGGCGGGCGGGTGCAGGTCCTCCGGGAAGGAGTCGAGGCCGCGCAGGGTGGCCCCGGCGTCGAACTTCAGCATCAGCGACAGCGCGCTGGGGATCTCGAAGACCGCGAACCGGAACGGCACCCCCGCCTCGGTGTGCTCCACGCCCTCCATCGCCGCGAACTTGATCGGCTGGTTGTCGTGCACGAACCGGACGGCCCAGTCCCCGACGAGCACCTGGAGCGGGGCGCAGACCGCGCCGAGGGAGAAGGGGATGGCGAAGCCGAGCCGGTGGTAGCGGTCGACGCGTCCGGCGCGGCGGTCGCGCAGCAGGGCCACGGCGTAGATGGAGGCGACGGTGAAGCCGCAGACCATCAGCGAGGCCAGGATCAGGTGCACGGCCTGGACGGGAGTGGCCGGGTTGAACATCGCGGCGAGCGGGTCGACATCGGTGACCTGCCCGTTCTCCAGGCGGAAGCCGCGCGGCTGGTTCATCCAGGAGTTGACGGTGACCACGAACGAAGCCGACAGCAGCCCGGCGACCACCACTGGGATTCCGGTGACGAAGTGCGCGCGGGGCGAGAGCCGGTCCCAGCCGTACAGGTAGATGCCCATGAAGATCGCCTCGATGAAGAAGGCGATGCCCTCCAGGGCGAACGCGGCGCCGAAGACCTGGCCGTACTTGTCCATGAAGCCGGGCCACAGCGTGCCCATCTCGAACGACAGGACGGTGCCCGACACCGCGCCGACCGCGAACAGCACCCCGGCGGCCTTCATCCAGCGCCGGGCCAGCTCGGCGTAGACGGTGTCGCCGGTGCGCAGCGAGCGCCACTCGGCCAGCAGTGTGATCGCCGGAAGGCCGATGCCGATGGAGGCCAGGATGATGTGGAAGCCGAGGGTGAACGCCATCTGCTGGCGGGCGGCCATGAAGTCCGCGGGCGTGGCGGCGCCGCCGGCGTCGGTGACGGCGGCGGCCGCGTCGGTGAGGAGAGCGACGGTGCTCATACGACGAACTGTAGTACTACAAGTCGTAGTACTTGAGCCGGTAGTACTACCCGACGTGGTGACCTTTCTCTCCATCGCATACGCTGGTCGGCGTGAAGGGTCTGGGAGAGCTTGAACGCACGGTCATGGAGGTCCTCTGGGCGAGGGAGGACTCCGGCGCCGCCGCGGCGACCGCCCGCGACGTCAGCCGGGCCCTGGCCGGCGACCGCGACCTCGCGCACACCACCGTGATGACCGTTCTCGACCGCCTCGCCAAGAAGGGCTTCCTCAAGCGCGAGCGGGACGGCCGCGCCTGGCGCTACAGTCCTGTCGCCAGCCGCGAGCGCTATGTCACCGAGCTGATGCTCGGCGCCCTCAACGAGACCGGCGACCGTGACGCCGCGCTGGTGCACTTCGTGCAGTCCGTGTCCGAGGACGAGGCCGCCGTGATCCGCCAGGCCCTCGCCGCGCTGACGTCCGTCAAGGAGCCACCGGCATGACCGGCACCGCCCTGCTCGCACTGATCTCGCTCGGGACCATCGGCGGGGCGCACCTGCTCTCGCGGGCCCGCTGGACCTGGCGGGCCCCCCGCACCGGCATCCTGCTCTGGCAGGCCCTCGGCCTCGGCTGGGGCGTCGCCACCATCGGCGCCCTCCTCGGCCTGGCCCTCCTTCCCTACGACAAGGGCATCCTCGGCGGGCTGCCCGGCCTCGTCCACGACGAGGCGGGCCGGCTCGGCGCCGCGCACGTCGCCGCGCTGCTCGCCGCGATCAGCCTCACCGCCGTGCTGCTGGCCATGCTCGTGTACGCGGTCGTCCGCGTCGTGCGCGCCCGGCACCGGCACCGGGCGCTGCTGGCGCTGGTCTCCCGCAGCGACTCGGCCGTACCGCGCGGCACCCTCGTCCTCGACCACCCCGGCGCCGCCGCGTACTGCGTGCCCGGGGTGCGCTCGTCCAAGGTGGTGGTCAGCGCCGGGACCCTCGAACTGCTCGACGCCGACGAGCTGGCCGCCGTCCTCGCGCACGAGCGCGCGCACGCCCGCGAGCGGCACGACCTGGTACTGCTGCCGTTCGCCTCGCTGCGCCAGGCCTTCCCGCAGATCCGCCTGGTCGGGCGCTGCCTGGACGCGGTCGAGTTGCTGATCGAGATGGCCGCCGACGACCGCGCCCGGCGGCACCGTCCGCCGCGCGAGCTGGCCACGGCGCTGCTGCGGTTCGCGGCGGCCCGGCCCGCCGCCGCCCCGTCCGGCACGCTCGGCGTCGCCAACCGCGACGACATCCCGGTGATGGCCCGGGTGAACCGGCTGCTCGACCCGGTCCCGGTGGGCCGCTCCACCCGCTTCGCCGCCATCGTCGCGGTGCCCCTCCTCGCCGGGGTGCCGCTGCTGCTGTACGCGCTGCCGCACTGACACCCCCGCCGGACCGACGGCGCCGCCGCATTGACGCCCCGCCCGAACGGGCGGGGCTTTCGCATGCCCATTGACCTCGGTGGCCCCGGCTCCCTACGCTAACGCGAATCCCGTTCACATTGGCCGGGGGGATCGCGGAGGGCGCCGATGACCGCACGGGACCGCCGGGCGCGGCTCTCCGTCCACGCCGCGTTCGCCGTCCAGGGGCTGTGCTTCGCCTCGCTCGTGACGCGCGTGCCGCAGGTGCAGGACGCCCACGACCTCGGCGACGGGATGCTGGCGCTGGTCCTCCTGCTGGTACCGCTGATCGCCGGGGCGGGCAGCGTACTGGCGGGCGCCCTGTTCCCCAGGGCCGGCGGCGCCCCTGTGCTGCGGGTCGCGCAGCCGGGCGTCTGCGTCGCCATGACGCTGGTCGGCCTGACCGGCGGCGGGCTGGTCCCGCTGCTCGCGGCGGTGGCGCTGTTCGGCGTGTGCGTCGGCGCGGTCGACGCCGCCATGAACGAGCAGGCCGTCGCCGTCGAACGACGCTACGGGATGAGCCTGCTCACCGGCTTCTACGCGGTCTGGAGCGTCGCCGGCATCCTCGGCGGGCTGTGGGTCGCCCTCGCCAACCGGCTCGACCTGGCCCTGCTGCCCGGCTTCGCCGTCCCCGCCCTGCTGGGCGCGGCGGTCTCGCTCGCCACCGGGCGCGGGCTCTACCGCAAGGACGAGGAGGCCGCCGAACCCGCGGCCGAGGAGCTCAAGGCCGCCGCCCGAAGGGTCCCATGGCGCCCGGTGCTGGTCGTGGGAACGGCCATGGGCCTGTTCTACCTGGCCGACGCCGCCGTCTCCAGCTACAGCGCCAAATACCTCCAGGACGAGCTGAACGCCACCGACTCCGCCGCCCCGCTCGGCTACGTCGCGTACCAGATCGCGATGGTGGCGGCCCGGGCCGCGGCCGACCTCGGGGTCCGCAGGCGCGGCGGCGTCCAGGTCGTCCGGCTGGGCGGGATCGTCGGGCTCGCCGGGATGGCCGGCGTGGTGGCCGCGCCCAACGCCGCCGTCGCGATCGCCGCGTTCGCCGTGGCGGGGCTGGGGCTCAGCGTCGTCGCGCCCGTGGCGTTCTCCGCCGCCGGCCGGGTCGACCCGACCGGGCTGGGCGTCGCGGTGGCGCGGCTGAACGTCTTCAACTACGTGGGGTTCGTGCTGGGCGCGGCCATCGCCGGGGCCCTCGCGCCGATCGGCGGGACGGACGGGCTGCGGCTGGTCTTCGCCGTCCCGGCCGTGCTGGTCATCGCGATCATCGTGCTGGCGCGCGGGTTCGCGCCGCGGCCGGTGACCGCGGCGCGAACCGCGCCGGGCCGCGTCTAGCGGGTCGGCACCCCCTTCGGGAGATATGTGTCCTTCGGGGGTTCCACGGCCATCCCGTACAGGCGGTCCGCCCGGAGCCTGATCACCACGCGCCGGTCGGCCACCTGAGTCTGGAGGAACCGCTCCTCGTCCGCCGGGTCGATGATGTCCAGCGCCATGGCCAGCAGTTCGCGCCCGACCGCGTCGCCGGGCACGGTCGTCTCCGCGATCTCGGCCGTGCCCTCGGCCACCACGTAGGCCATGTGGTCGGGGCTGGAGACGTGGAGCGCGGCTCGCGGGTCGTTCCGGAGCTGCCGCACCTTCAGTCGGTCCGCGGTGGACGAGATGCGCGCGACCCGTTCGACGGGGTCCCACCGGTACAGGACGGTGGACAGCTGCGGGTGCCCGCTGCGCTTGTTGGCGGCGAGGGCACCGAAGACCTGTCCGTCCAGCAGCGCGGACAGGTCGCCATCGGTGAGGACCTTCGGGCCGGGGCCGCGACCGGGCCCGTTCTGCTCGCTCATGACTGTTCTCTCTCTTCCGTTTTGTACGGGGTGGTCAGGCGGTCTCGGCGGCGGGGACCGGACGGACCGCGGCATCGGCGGACGGGGCGGGCGGCTCGTCCGGCGCGTTCTTGCCCGGCCGGGGCTGCCGCAGGACGAGGAGCGTGACGGCGATCGCCGCGACCAGCAGCCCGGCGCCGATCTCGAAGGCGTACTGGAACCCGCCGGTCAGCGCCGCCGCCTCGCCCGCGCCGTCCCCGGCCAGCCCCTCGGTACGGGACGCGGCCAGCGTCGACAGGACCGCGACGCCGAGCGCGACGCCGATCTGCTGCGTGGTGTTGAACAGCCCGGACACGACCCCGGCGTCCTCCTGGCGCGCCCCCGACATGCCCAGCGCCGTCAGCGCGGGCAGGGCCAGGCCGAAGCCGCCGGTCAGCAGCATCGGGGGCAGCAGGTCGGTCACGTACGAGCCGTCCACCGGGATCCTGGTCAGCAGCAGCCGGCCGACGAGCAGCAGCGCCAGCCCGGCCAGCAGCATGGTCCGTTCGCCGAAGCGGGCGATGAGCCGGGCGGACAGGCCGAGCGACAGTCCGCCGATCATCACCGCGGCCGGGAGCATCGCCAGGCCGGTCGCGGTCGCCCCGTAGCCGAGGACCTGCTGCATGTAGAGGGCGATGTGGACCTGGAACCCGAACATCGCGCCCACCGCGAGGAACTGCACGAGGTTGGCGCCCGCCACGTTCCGCGACCGCAGGATCCGCAGCGGCAGCAGCGGCCTGGCGGCGGTGGCCTGCCGTGCCGCGAACGCGGCGATCAGCAGCAGCGACACCGCGCCCAGCCCCAGCGTGCGGGCCGAGGCCCAGCCCGCGTGCTCGGCGCCGACGATGGCGTACACACCGAGCATCACCCCGCCGGTGGCCAGGACCGCGCCGAGCGCGTCGGTGCCGCCGCGCAGGCCGGGCCCGCGGTCGTTCGCCAGGACGCGCAGCGACAGCGCGATCGCGGCCAGGCCGATCGGGACGTTGATGTAGAAGTTCCAGTGCCAGCTGAGCGCGTCGGTGAGGACGCCGCCCAGCACCTGGCCGATGGACGCCCCGGCGGCCCCGGTGAAGGCGAACGCGCCGATCGCGCGGGCCCGCTCGGCCGGGTCGGTGAACAGGGTGACGATCATGCCCAGGCTGACCGCGGAGGCGAGCGCGCCGCCGACGCCCTGGAGGAACCGGGCGGCGATCAGCGTCTCCGGGTTCACCGCGAGCCCGCACAGCGCCGAGGCCAGGGTGAACAGCGCCAGCCCCGCGACGAACACCCGGCGCCGTCCGGCCAGGTCGCCCAGCCGCCCGCCCAGGAGCAGCAGCCCGCCGAACGCGATGGTGTAGGCGTTGATCGTCCAGGTGAGGGCGGAGGGGGTGAAGCCGAGGTCGGACTGGATGGCCGGCAGCGCCACCGTCACGATGCTGCCGTCCAGGATGATCATCAGCATTCCGGCGCACAGCACGGCCAGCGCGAGCCAGCGGGAGCGCGGTGCGGGCGGGGCCGCTGGCGATCCGGCGGCGGCGAAGTCGGACATGGTCTCTCCTCAGGGGAAGCCGATAGAGAGACCGTAGCAGATAGTTTTGTTAGAGACGATCCTTTGCGGATCTAATTCTTCGGGGCGTGCCGTCAGCCGTTGCGCTGCCGTGCCCGCCGCACCGGGCGCGGGCAGTCCGCCGGATCCGCCAGATGCCCGGTGACCAGCCGCTCCAGCGCCCGCACGAACACCGCCCGCTCGTCCTCCGGCAGCGCCCCGAGCACCTCGGCGTGGACCCGGTCGACGATCGCCTTGCTGCGCTCGGCGATCTCCGCACCCCGCTCGGTCACCCCGATGATCCGCGCCCGCCGGTCCTTGCTGGACGGCCGCCGCTCCGCGTACCCGGCCTTCTCCAGCGCGTCCACCGTCACCACCATCGTGGTCTTGTCCATGTCGCCGATCTCGGCGAGCTGGATCTGGGTGCGCTCCTCCTCCTGGGCGTGCACCAGCACGCAGTGCATGCGCGGCGTCAGGCCGACCTCCTCGAGCGCGGCCGCCACCTGCGTGCGCAGGACATGGCCGGTGTGCTGGAGCAGGAACGACATGTCGGGGACGGTCGTGGGCGGTGTGAGGGTGGTCATGCCTCCAGACTACAACTTCATCCGGAAACGGATTATCTATCGAATGTCCTATCTCTCCGGGTGGCAGATCCGGCTCGCCCGCGCGGGGGAGGGCGAGGAGGCGAAGCGGCCCGCACGGGGGAGTCGCCGCGCCCGCCCAACCCCGAGCATCGAGACACCGCCCCGAACCAGGGGCCGGACGCCCCCCAGGGAGACAACGACAATGCCCATCGCCAAGCCCGCCGCCAAGCCCGCCGCCCTCACCGCGGCCCTCGCCGTCGCCGCCACCGCCCTCGCCACGGCCGCCACCGTCGCCGGCGGGACGACCCCCGCCGAGGCCGCGCCGAAGACCGCCCGCGTCACCGGGTCCGGCGACGTCCGCCTCACCTACTGGCCCGACAAGGACATCCGGTCCTTCTCCTTCGACGCGGTCGGCGCGCCCTACAGCCAGCCCAAGAACGGCGCCCCCGACGGCCTGCCCACCGACGCCCGCGGCACCGTCCGCGTCTCCCACTGGCTCGCCCACCAGAACGTCACCGTACGGTTCCGCGCCGACGTCGACTGCATGGTCACCAGCCCCGGCAACGCCGTCCTCACCGCCGTCGTCAAGGAAGCCGACGGGCCCGTCGCCGACTGGGTCGGCAAGCGCCTCGGCTTCAGCGTCCAGCGCGACCGGGTCGGCTTCTCCTGGTCGGTCGTCAACGGCGACCAGAACGAGCAGGGCGAATGGCAGGAGGGCCGCGCCGGCACCTGCATGGCCCCCGCCGCGTTCGCGCCCGTCACCCGCGGCGGCTACACCGTCAGGCACGCCGATCTGCCGCCCGCCCCCGGCCGCTGACACCCACGCCGTATCATCGAGGGCATGCAGCGTCACCTGTGCCTGGGCTGGTGGCCGTCCTAGGACGGCCGCTCACCCACGCACGACCAAGGGCCGTCCGCACCGGACGGCCCTTCTCCGTTCCTCGGCACCGGAACGCGGCCCGTCCGGGCGGGCGCCCGCGAACCCACGAGGAGCACCCATGCCCACCATCCTGACCGGCGACCGCCCCACCGGCCCCCTCCACCTCGGCCACTACTTCGGCACGCTCGCCAACCGGGTCCGCCTGCAACGCGAGGGCGCCGACCTGTTCGTGCTCGTCGCCGACTACCAGGTCCTCACCGACCGGGACGTCGCCGACCGCCTCACCGAGCACGTCGAGGGGCTCGTCGCCGACTACCTCGCCGTCGGCATCGACCCCGGCGCCGCCACCGTCTTCCGGCACTCCGCGGTGCCCGCCCTCAACCAGCTCATGCTGCCGTTCCTGTCCCTGGTCTCGGTCGCCGAACTCGGCCGCAACCCCACCGTCAAGGAGGAGATCGGCGCCTCCGGCCAGGCGTCCGTCAGCGGGCTGATGTTCACCTACCCCGTCCACCAGGCCGCCGACATCCTGTTCTGCAAGGCCGACCTGGTCCCGGTCGGCAAGGACCAGCTGCCCCACCAGGAGATCACCCGCACCATCGCGCGCCGCTTCAACGAACGCTACGGGCCGGTCTTCACCGTCCCCGACGCGCTGCTGTCCGACACCCCGCACCTGCTCGGGCTGGACGGCCGCGCCAAGATGAGCAAGAGCCGGGGCAACGCCATCGCCCTGTCCGCCACCCCGGACGAGACCGCCCGGCTCGTCCGCCGCGCCCGCACCGACGCCGACCGGCACATCACCTACGAGCCCGAGACCCGCCCCGAGGTGTCCAACCTCGTGCGGATCGCCGCGCTCTGCCAGGGCCGCGACCCGCACGCGGTCGCCGCCGAGATCGGGAACGGCGGGGCGGCCCGCCTCAAGCAGGTCGTCATCGAGTCGGTCAACGAGTTCCTGCGGCCGATCCGGGCCCGCCGCGCCGAACTCGACCGCGGGCTGCTGCGGCGCGTCCTGGAGAAGGGCAACGAGCGCGCCAACGCCGTCGCCGACCGCACCCTCGCCGAGGTCCGCGCCGCCATGGCCTGACCTGGTCGCCGGGGGCCGGGACGTCAGGGGCCGATGCCCTCCAGCAGGGCCGCGACCAGGCCGTCCACGTCCCGCTCCGGCTCGGTCCCGCTGAACAGCAGCGACAGCACGGCCTCATGGCACACCCCGACGATCATCGCGGCGGCCTCGTCGATCCGGGCGTCCGGCGCGAGCCTGCCCAGCTCCCGCTCCGCGCGCAGGTAGGCCAGCAGCCGGTCGCGCCAGTCCTCGCCGGTCTCGCCCGCCTCGGCGAACCGGGCGAGGACCTCGGGGCGGCCGATCAGCCCCGCCATCGCGGGCAGGATCGCCCGGTGCAGCGCCAGCCCGTGCGAGACGAAGGCGCGCAGGTTCGCCGCCACCGGCCCGGCGCCCGGCTCGGGCAGCGGGTCGAGCGCCCCCTCCACCGACCGCACGTGCGCCCGGAAGGCCAGCGCCAGCAGCTCCTCCTTGTCGGCGAAGTGGTTGTAGAGCACGCCGTCGGCGACGCCCGCCTCCCGCGCGATGCCGCGCACCGTGAGGCCCGCCGTGCCGCCCTCGGAGAGCATGCGTTCGGCGGTGGCGATCAGGTGCTCGCGCAGCGTCCGGTCGTCGCCGTCCCGCAGCGCCGCGGCTCGTCTCGGTGACATCCTCCGCATCGTATGCGCGGCCCGGTCAGGACGCCGCGCCCTCTCCCGCGTCCACCGCCCCGCCGAAGTCGAAACCGTGGGCCGCCAGCTCGCGCAGGAACCCCTCCGGCTCCACCACCCGGTCGATGGCGCCGGGCCGTGGCGTTGAGCGTCGACCTCTTCCGCCCGGTCTCCGGCGCCGACAGGGCGGCCCTGGTCGAGGCGGGCGAGCGGCTGATGGCCGCCGCCCATCCCGACGCAGGCTCGCGCGAGGTCGCCTTCTAATCCTTCGCGGTGCGGTCGGACTGGCCGAAGATGTCGGGGGTCAGGCCGTCCGGGTCCAGGTTGGCCAGGAGAGTGCGGAGGGTCTCGCGCATCCGGAGGACCTGGTCGCGGCTCAGCGGGTCGAACAGGTAGCGCCGCACCTCCTCCACGTGGCCGGGGGCGGCCTTCTCCAGGACGGCGAAGCCGGCGTCGGTGAGCTCGGCGATCGTGGTGCGGCGGTCGTTCGGGGGCTTGACGCGGCGGACCCAGCCGGACTCCTCCAGGCGGGCGACCGCGTGCGAGAGGCGGCTCGGGGACGAGCGGACCATCGCGGCCAGCTCGGTCATGGTCATCGCCCGGCCGGGCGCCTCGGAGAGCATCGCGAGGATCACGTAGTAGGTGTGCGGCATGCCCGAGTCGCGCTGGAGCTGGCGGTCCAGTGCCTCGTTCAGCAGCCGGGAGGTCCACAGGAACGCGCGCCAGGTCTGCTGCTCGTCCTCGTCCAGCCAGCGGGTCTCGCTCATGGGTCGAGTCTAGCCAATGCTTGAAAGCTCAAGTAATATGGTTGTTTGAAAGTTCAAGTAAATGGAGGGCTGACCCGTGACCAAGATGCCGGCTCTGTACCTCAGCCACGGGGCGCCGCCCCTGGCCGACGACCCCGAATGGACCGGCCAGCTCGCCCGATGGGCCGCCGACCTGCCCAGGCCCGCGTCGATCCTCATGGTGTCCGCGCACTGGGAGGAGGCCCCGGCCACCGTCGGCGCCACCCGCACCGTCCCGCTCGTGTACGACTTCTGGGGCTTCGAACGCAGGTACTACCAGGTGCGGTACGAGGCCCCCGGAGCCCCCCAACTCGCCACCGACCTGCACAAACTCGTCCCCGATCTGCGCCGGGACGAGGAACGCGGCCTCGACCACGGCGCCTACGTCCCCCTCGTCGAGATGTACCCCGACGCCGACATCCCCGTGCTGCAACTGTCCATGCCCACCCTGGACCCCGCCCGGCTGTACGATCTCGGCCGGCGCCTGGCCCCGCTGCGCGACCAGGGCGTGCTCATCATCGGCAGCGGCTTCACCACCCACAACCTGCGCGAGATACGCCCCGACGCCGACGCGGCCCCGCCCGCCTGGTCGGAAGAGTTCGACGAATGGACCGACCGGGCCGTGACGTCCGGCGACATGGACGCGCTGCTGGACTTCCGCGCCAAGGCCCCCGCCGCCGCGATCGCGCACCCCCGCACCGAGCACTTCGCCCCGCTGTTCGTCGCCCTCGGCGCCCACGACGGCGCCACCGGAGGCGCGGACGACCGGCGGGCCGTCATCGACGGCTACTGGCACGGACTGGCCAAGCGGTCGTTCCAGCTCTCCTGAGCACGCCGAGCCGGGCCGCTCAGCCCATGTCGGCGAAACCGGCGCGCCACGACGGCACCTGCGGCTTCCACCCCAGGCTCAGCGCCTTGGCGTTCGACACCGGACGGCCGGTCGCGGCCGCGTGCCGCCCCGCCGTGCCCGGCGTCGGCGCGCCCAGCGCCGCGCTGTAGACCGGAAGCCAGTCGGCCGTGGTCGCCGGCTCGTCGTCGACCACGTTGACCGGCCCGGCCGGCCAGTCCAGCGCCGCCAGCGCGGCCGAGGCCGCGTCGTCGGCGTGCACGAACGACGTCCACGCCGGAGCCAGCCGCAGGCTGCCCGCCCGCACCCGCTCGGCGATCGCGCCGTCCGGCGCGTACCACGTGCCCGGACCGTAGAGCGCTCCATAGCGCAGCACCACGCCGCGCGGCATCGTCGCGACGGCGTCCTCGAGGGCGATGATGCCCTCGGACGGCGGGAGCTTGGGATCGAGCGGGTCGCTCTCCACCGCGGGCCGCTCGCCCGGCACGTACAGCCACGCGATGCTCTGCGCGATCATGAGCTCGACCCCGGCCTCCTTGGCCGCCTCCACCAGGTTGCGGGTGCCGTGCACGCGCAGCCGGGAGTTGGCCGCGAAGTCCTCGTCGGCCAGGTCGGTGAGCTGGTGGACGATCGCGTCCGGCCGCTCGGCGGCGACCGCCTCGCGCACCGCCCCGGCGTCGAGCACGTCGAGGACGATCGGCCGGGCCTTCTGGTCGGCGATGGACTGGGCGCGCCCGGCGCGACGGGTCGTCCCGGCGACCTCGTGGCCCGCCTGCACGAGCAACGGGACCAGCCGGCGTCCCACCACGCCGGTCGCGCCGGCGACGAGAATCTTCAAGGGGGGTACCTCCACGATATGCACACCATTGTGGTCGTCCCGAGGGCAGCTTAGGCAGACTCGCGGCCCAGGTCACACCTGGACCGGCGAATCGGTGCCCACTCGTCCGTTCCATGAGACCACGGACGGTCATCGATTCGCGGCCCTCCGCGGGACGTCACGCCGCGCGAGCGGCAGCCGCACCTCGAAGAGCGCTCCCCCTGCGGGGGCCTCACCCACCGCGAGCGTACCGCCTTGGGCCCTCACCAGGTCACGCGCTATCGCCAGGCCCAGTCCGGCGCCGCCCTCGTCGCGGGCGCGGGCGTCGTCCAGGCGCACGAAACGCTCGAAGACGCGCTCGCGGTCGGCGGGCGGTACCCCTGGCCCGTCGTCGGCGACGCGCAGGACGGCCGCGCCGCCCTCTTCGTCCAGTGTGAGGAGGACGACACCGGCGGCGTGCCGCTCGGCGTTGTCCAGGAGGTTGCCCAGGACGCGCGCCAGGCGTCCCTCCGGGCCGGGAGAGGTGGGCGAGGCCCGCACGTCGGTCTCGACCCGGACGCGGCGGCCTTCCGCGCCGGGCCGGCCGGAGCGCCGCGCCGCCTCCTCGTGGACGAGGTCGGCCAGCTCGACCGGCCTGGCCCGTTCCGCGGGGGACGGCCGGTCGCCCGCGTCCAGCCGCGCGAGCAGCAGCAGGTCGGCGGCGAGGTGCTGGAGCCGCACGACGTCGTCGACCAGGCCGTCCAGATCGAGCAGCTCGGGGTGCGCGGCGGCCACCTCCAGCTGGGTCCGCAGCGACGCGATGGGGCTGCGCAGCTCGTGCGAGGCGTCGGCGACGAAGCCGCGCTGCCGCGCCACCGACCCCTCCAGCGCGGCCAGCGTGGCGTTGGTGGTGACGGCCAGGTCGGCCACCTCGTCCCGCGACCCCGGCTCGGGGACGCGGCGGGTCAGGTCGCCCGAGGAGGTGATCGCGGCCATCTCGGCGCGGATCGCCTCCACCGGGCGCAGCGCGCGCCGGGTGACCAGCCAGGTGACCGCGGCGACCACGGCCAGCAGCGCGGGCAGGCCGAACAGCATGGCGCGGGCGACCGTCCCCACCGCCTCCCGATCGGCCGACAGGTCGGCGCCCGCCCGGACGGTCAGCGCCGCGCCGCCGGGCGTGGACACCCGCAGGGCGGCGAAGCGGTAGTCGGCGGTGCGGTCGTCGACGGTCGCGGTGCCGTCGGTGAACCGCGGATCCTCGGAGATCCGGCCGCCGCCGGGCCGGGAGCCGTCCTCGTCGTCGTCATCGTCCGCCGCCACCGCCGGGACCGGGACGGGCCGCCCGGCGGGGACGCCGTCGACCGCCTGGAGGTCCTCGTCGGCCGCCCGCACCCGGCCCCGGGAGTCGATCACCTGGACGGGGTGGTCGTCGGCGTCGGGCAGGTCGAGCCGGTCGTAGGGGGTGCCGGCCGCCAGCTGCGCCGCCACGTCCCGCGCCGCGACCTCGGCCTCCAGGCCGGACCGCCCGGCCAGGTCCGCGCGCAGCAGCAGCACCACGGCCAGCCCGGCGATGATCAGCGCGCCGGCGACCACGGCGGTGGCGCCCGCCGTCGTCCTCGCCCGTACCGACCGCATCCCCGGCCGTCTGCCCGGCCGGACCCCCGGCCGCCTGCCCGCCCGCCTGCCCGGCCGCATCCCGATCAGCCCCGCCCGCCCGCGCCGCCGTCGGTGGCCAGGCGGTAGCCGGCGCCGCGGACGGTGACGATGGACCGCCGCCCGAACGGCGCGTCGATCTTCCGGCGCAACGCGCTCACGTACACCTCGACGATGTTGGGATCGCCGTCGTAGGCGAAGTCCCAGACGTGCTCCATGATCTGCGCCTTGGACACCACCTGGCCCGCGTTGACCGCCAGATGCTCCAGCACCGCGAACTCCTTGGCGGTCAGCTCCACCTCCACGTCCCCGCGCCGCGCCCGCTTCGCCGCCGGGTCGACGGTGAGGTCGCCCAGCACGATCGACGGGACGGCCCCGCCCCGCGCCCGGCGCCGCAGCAGCGCCCGGATCCGGGCCAGCAGCACCACGTACGAGAACGGCTTGGTGAGGTAGTCGTCGGCGCCGGTGTCCAGGCCCTCGGCCTCGTCGTACTCGCCGTCCTTGGCGGTCAGCATCAGGATCGGGGTCTCGTCGCCGGCGGCGCGCAGCTCGGCGCACACCCGGTAGCCGTTCAGGCCGGGCAGCATGATGTCCAGCACGATCAGGTCGTAGTCGCGGTCCAGCGCCCTCTCCAGGCCGGTGCGGCCGTCGTGCGCGACCTCCACGGCGAAGCCCTCGGCGGCCAGGCCCCCGGCCAGGGACGCGGCGAGGCGTTTCTCGTCCTCGACGATGAGCAGGCGCATGCCCCACAGGGTGCCAAACCCGAGCTGAAGCGTTCTTCAGGTGGCTTCAGGTACGGCTCAGGTAGGCCCGGCAGTGTGGCGGTCGTCGACGCAAGAACGCGATCCACGGGAGGGATCATGAAGAGGCTTCTGGTGACGGTCGTCGCCGCGGGCGTGCTGGCCGCCGGGGGAGCGGGGGCCGCGTTCGCGGCCCAGGACGGCGGCCGCGGCGAGCGGGACGGCGACGGCCGCGACGGCCGGGTCGCCGGCGTCCGGGTGGCCGATGTGAAGATCACCGCCGAGCGGGCCGCGGCGGCGGCGCTGCGGGCCGTCCCGGGCCGGATCGAGTCGCTGGAGCTCGACGACGACCGCGACACGGTGGTCTGGGACGCCGATGTGCTCGCCGAGCGCGGCGGCGCCTGGCGCGAGGTGACCGTGGACGCGACCACCGGCAAGGTGATCGCCGACCGGGCGGACAAGGACGACGACGGCCGCGACGACGACCGCGGCGACCGCCGGGACGACGCTTCGGAGGTCACCGGGCTCCGCGGCGCCAAGATCGACGCCGCCCGCGCCGTCCAGGCCGCCCTGAAGACCGCCCCCGGCACGGTCACCTCCGTCGAGTTCGAGGACGGCCGCCACTGGCAGGTCGACGTGACCGGCGCGGACGGCAGGGAGCGCGAGCTGGACGTGGACGCCGTGTCCGGCAAGGTGACCGCCGACACCGCCGACACCGACGACGACGGCACCGACGACCAGGACGACGACTGACCGGGATGCTGACCGAGCCCTGACAGGGCGCGGGTTTACTTTCCGTCTCCACTGAGCAGGCTCCTGCATTGCGCGACCGGTTTCGCGTCAGGGCTCGGCCGACAGGAGGTCACGGGGAATGCGGATCAGTCTCGTCCAGGGCGACATCACCGAGCAGCAGGTGGACGCGGTCGTCAACGCCGCCAACTCCTCGCTCCTGGGCGGGGGTGGCGTCGACGGCGCCATCCACAGCAGGGGCGGCCCGGAGATCCTGGACGAGTGCCGCAAGCTGCGCGCCTCCCACTACGTGGGCGGCCTGCCGACCGGGCAGGCGGTGGCCACCACGGCGGGACGGCTGCCGGCCCGATGGGTGATCCACACCGTCGGCCCGGTCTACTCGGCCACCGAGGACCGCTCCGAGCAGCTGGCCTCCTGCTACCGCGAGGCGCTGCGGGTGGCCGACGAGCTGGGCATCGAGTCGATCGCGTTCCCCGCCGTGTCGGCCGGCATCTACGGGTGGCCGGTCGAGGACGCGGCGCGGATCGCGGTGGGCACGGTCCGCTCCACCCCCACCAAGATCAACGACGCCCGGTTCGTGCTGTTCACCGAGGACGCCTACGAGGCGTTCGAGCGCGCCATCTCCAGCTGAGCCCCCCGCTCGACACCCACGCCCGGTCTCCGGGGATCAGTCCCCGGGGCCGGGCGGCACCACGAGGACGGGGCGCCGCGCATGGTGCAGGACGCGGTTGGACACGCTTCCGAGCAGCACCGACTTCACCCCCGACAGCCCGCGCGAGCCGAGCACGACCAGCGTGGCCTCGACCTCCTCGGAGACGTCCACGATCGTCGCCCAGACGGGGCCGGTGCCGCGTTCGGCGCGCGCCGTGGCCTCGGGGAACCCGGCGGAGGTCGCCAGCCCGGCGCCCTCCTGCGCGACGCCCGTGGCCTGGCGCTCCTCCTCCCACTGCTCGCCCTCGTCCGGCAGCGGCACCGCCGTCGCCGCCGCGGCCAGGGCCGACAGGGTCAGCTGGGTCAGCAGCGGCTCCCACACGGTCACGACGACGACCGGTTCCGGCCTGACGTGGCCGCCGGCGTAGGCGATGGCGGCCCGGGCGTCGGCGGATCCGTCATAGGCGATGAGGATGGTCATGTCCCCTGACATGTCCGAGGGCGCCTAAGGGGGAACGCCAGAGGGGACAAATCGCGGTCAACCTCTCGGCGGCCGGCCGCTTGGCGCCTCCGGTCAACCCCGCGGCCGGCGTCCCCCGCCGGGCGGGCCCGCGAACGCCTGGGCCAGGTCGAGCCAGCGGCCGGCGTCGGCGCCGCGGGCGGTGACGGCCAGGTCGGCGCGGTGGCGGCGCTGCGTCACCAGCAGGCAGAAGTCGAGCGCGGGCCCGGTCACCGACTGCGCGGCGTCCTCGGGGCCCCAGACCCACTCCTCGCCGTCCGGCCCGGTCAGGACGATCCTGAACTCCTCCGCCGGGGGCTCCAGGCCGCGGTTGCGGTACGCGAAGTCGCGGGTGCGGACGCCGATGTGCGCCACGTGCCGGAGCCGGGCGGTGGGCTCGCGGCCAGCGCCGAGCGCGTCGGCCACGTCCTGGCCGTGCGCCCACGTCTCCATCAGCCGCGCGGTCGCCATGGACGCCGCGCTCATCGGCGGCCCGAACCACGGCAGGCGCGTCCCCGGCGGCACCGCCGCCAGCGCCGCCGCCATCTCGCGGCGCCCGGCGCGCCAGAGCTCCAGCAGCGCGGCGGGCGGTTCCGCGGCGCCCTCTGCCGCGCCCTCCTCGACGAACCGGTCGCTCTTCTCCAGCGCCGCCGCCAGGATCTCCTTGAACGCCTCCGGGTCGGTGGCCGCGACGACGGCCTGCCGGTCCGTCCAGGCCAGGTGGGAGATCTGGTGGGCGACCGTCCAGCCCGCGGCGGGCGTCGGGACGGACCAGTCGGGCAGCGGAGCCACCAGCGCGTCGAGGGAGTCGCCCTCGGCGGCCAGGTCGGCGAGCAGGGTGCTGAGGTCGGGCATGGGTCAAGGATCTCCTCCCCGGGGCCGGATCGGCCAGCGGGCCGGGCGTTGATCAGCGTACGGGCGACGGCCGGTCCGCCGGGGGCACCAGAGCGCGGGCCTCGGCGTAGTCGGCCTTGCCGTTGGGGAGGCGCAGCGCGGTGAGGTCGTGGTCGCCGCGCTCCACGGCGTCCGCGAAGGGGCGCGCGAACGCGTCGCCGACCAGCGGCATCCGGGTGGCGCGCTCGGCAACGTCCTGCCCGAGGAACGACTCGGCGCTTACGCCGCTTCGGTGGTTGTCACGGTGAGGGTGTGGTCGTCGAAGCTGGCCACGAGGTCGAGGCGTCCTCCCAGGGCTTGGACGTAGCGGGCGATCGCCTCGATGGTGGCGACCTCGCCGCGTTCGATCTGCGACACCCGGCCGGGGGTGACGCCCATGATTTCGGCTAGCTGCGCCTGGGTGAGCTTGTGTCGCTTGCGTTCCTCGGCCAGCCGGGCTCCGCTCTGGCGGGCCATGAGCGCCTTGCGGCGTCGCTCGGCTTCCTCCTTACCGCCAACACGTGCGATGTAGGCGTCACGGTCCCACTTGGTGTAGCTGCTCATCGCCCGGTCTCCTCCTCGCCTCGTTCTTTCAGGTAGATCTCATACAGATGCTCGGCCCGAGGGATTGCCTCGTCGTACCATCGGCTCCATTGCCCGGCCTTATCGCCAGCGACGAGCAGGATCGCTGACCGCCAGGGGTCGAACACGTGCGATGGTGTCGACGAGCGGGCGCCCTAGTGTGGGCCCCGTGCAGCTCAGCGCGTAGATCGCGTCATCCACGAGATCGGCGGTCTTCGGATCGTCGGCCTGAAGCCGTTGTATCCACGCCGCGACCTCGTCGGTCTGGTAGACATCCCACCCATCCACCCGGACGACTATAGCTAATCCTATAGTCGGCCAGGGTGGGGGTGGCCCGTTCAGCGGGGGGCGCCGTCCAGGGGCCGGGCGCCGCGGTGCACGGTGGCGAGGCTGGGACGCCCCTCGCCGACCCGGAACGTGCGCAGCGTCAGCAGCCGCGGCGTCTCGGCGGTCCGGATCGACCCGACGGCCTTCATCGTCGCCGTGATCCCCGACGGCGTCACGTCCATGACCACGTAACCGTGCGCCGCCGAGTTGAAATACTCCAGGTGCGGGTTGCTGCCGCGCAGCGCCCACGTGAGGTCGGTCTCCGGCGGCACGATCAGCCCGCCCTGCCCGAACGTCGCCATCTCCACGAAGTTCGCCGAGGTCACCGAGCCGCCCAGCAGGCTCACCCCCACCGGATCCTGGGACGGGTCGTCGAAGTCGGGCCGCAGGTAGCCGGCGCCGAACGAGTGCAGGTCCCCGGTGATCGTGACCAGGTTGTCCACGTCCCGGAACGCGGTCAGCAGCCGGGTGCGCTCCACCGGGAACCCGTCCCACTGGTCGAGGTTGAGGAACACCGAGAACCGCCCGCCGGACGTGGCGCGAGCGGCGGCGGGCAGGTCCGGGAACAGCTGCTTCAGGTAGATGTCGAGCAGCTTGAACTGCATGCACATCACCTCGTTGCCCCACACCTTCCAGGTGGCGGTGGACGAGGTGATCTGGTCGGTGAACCAGGCGCGCTGCTCCGCGCCGAGCATGGTCCGCCCGGGGCTCAGCCGTTCCGGGCAGCCCGCCGTGGCGTACATGTCGAGCAGCCCAAGCCCGCACGGGGGCTTGGACCGGTAGGTGCGCTCGTCGGTCAGCACCAGGTCCATCAGCCCGCCGAAGCGCAGCGTCCGGTAGATGGTGAGCGCCCCGGTCGGCCCGCCGGACGGGTCGAAGCGGGCGCCCGCCGTCGAGTACTCCGACCAGGCCCGCACCGAGGCCAGCTTCCGCTCGGGCGCGTGGTTGGCGGCCTCGTCCTCGGTGTCGGTGTCGTAGGCGCCGTAGGAGTCGTTGGCGAACTCGTGGTCGTCCCAGACCTGGATCATCGCGAACCGCTCGTGCAGCCGCTGCAGGTCGGGATCTGAGCGGTAGACCTTGTAGAGCGCGCGGTAGTCGCCGAGGGTCTCGGCGGTGGTCCGGCCGCTCGGCAGCGTGATCTCGCGGACCTGGGCGCCCTGGAAACTGGAGTCCGCGGTCGTCTCGTAGATGTAGTCGCCCAGGTGGACGACGAAGTCGAGGTCCTCATCGGCCAGGTGCCGCAACGCCGTGTAGTGGCCGTTGGTGTAGTCCTGGCAGGAGATGTAGCCGAACCGCAGGCCCGCCGGGGACGAGCCGGGGGCGGGCAGCGTGCGGAAGCGGCCGGTGCGGCTGGCGGTGCCGCCGACGATGAAGCGGTAGTGGTACGTCGTCCAGGGGCGCAGGGCCCGCGCCGTCACCCGCACCTTCACGGTGTGGTCGCGCGCGGCCGCGGCCGTGGTGACGCCGCGGACCAGCGGGGTGCCGAAGGACGCGTCGGCGGCGATCTCGTACGCGACCCGCGCTCCGGGCACGGCCGCGGCGGCCTCCGGGGCGACCCGCGTCCACAGCACCACCCCGTCGGGGGACGGGTCGCCGGACGCCACGCTCTGCGGGAACACCTGTGGCGCTTGGAGGCTGTTCCGCACCTGGAACAGGCGGGCGACCTCGCCCGGCGGACCGGCCGAGGCGGGCACCGCCTCGCCGACCGACCAGGTCACCGCGGCGGCGAACGACAGGCCCAGGAACGTACGGCGGGACACCTCGGACACGGGGACCTCCGGGGGGCGAGGCGCGGCGGGAGTGGCGGGGCACGGGACAGAGATCGACCTTGACGCTCCCGGAGGATCACCCGGTTATCAACAGATGTCCGGCATCCGACGGTGACCGGAACCGGCAAAGCCCGAGCACCGCGTCCGGCACGGCACAATCGCAGCGTGGTCCGAACGCGCAGCACCCACGTGAAGACCCACGTGAAACCGCAGGGAGCGGTGACCCGTGGCACCACCGCCCCCAACCGGCTGCGCCGCGTGGACCGCTGGATCGCCGCCACCCAGGCCGCCGGGCCGCTGCGCGCCGGCCCCGGCCCCGGTCCCCGCCCCCTCGCCGTCGACCTCGGGTACGGGGCGTCCCCGGTGACGACGGTCGAGTTCTACACGAGGCTGCGCGCGGTGGCGCCCGGCCTGGAGGTCGTCGGCATCGAGATCGAGCCTGAGCGGGTCGCCGCCGGTCAGGCCGCCGTGGCGGGCGGCTCGTACGAGGGGCTGTCGTTCCGGCGCGGCGGCTTCGAACTCCCCGTGGACCGCCCGCCCGCGCTGGTGCGGGCCTTCAACGTGCTGCGCCAGTACGAAGAGCCCGAGGCCTGGCGCGCCTGGGACGACCTGCGCGCCCGGCTCGCCCCCGGCGGCGTCCTGGTCGAGGGCACCTGCGACGAGATCGGCCGCCGCGCCGTCTGGGCCACCCTGCCCGCCACCGCCACCGCCACCGGCCCGAGCACCACCGGCCCGAGCACCACCGGCCCGGCCACGATCACGTTCGCGGCACACCTGGCCACCCTGGAACGCCCCTCCGACCTCGCCGAGCGCCTCCCCAAGACCCTCATCCACCGCAACGTGCCCGGCGAACGGGTGCACGCGCTCCTGGCCGACTTCGACCGCTGCTGGGCGACCGCGGCCCCGCACTCGGCGTTCGGCCCCCGCGCCCGCTGGATCGAGGCGGTGACGCTGCTGTCCCGCACCCAGCCGGTGCTCACCCGGCCCCCCTACGGCGGACGGGCCCGGTGGCGGCTCGGCGAGGTCACCCTTCCGTGGTCAGCAGTCGCTCCCGCCGACCCGCCCTCCCCGCGCCACTGAGGAACTCGACCGTGCCGCGCTCGCCGTCCACCCGGACGCGGTCACCGGTGCGCAGCCGCATGGTCGCGTTCCCACAGCCCAGGACGGCCGGGACGGCCAGCTCCCGGGCCGCCGCCGCGGCCCGCGACAGCGGCGCGCCGACATCGGTGACCACGGCGCCCGCGCGCGGCAGCACCAGCGTCCAGCCGCTGTCGGCCACCCCCGTGACCAGCACCTCGCCCGGCGCCAGCGCGGCGGCCTTCTCCGGGCCGTCCAGCACCCGCACCGTGCCCTCCACGACCCCGGCGGCGCCGGGCATGCCGCTGGTGGCGGCACCCGCCGCCGGCTCGGGCGGGAATCCGGCCAGCGGCTCGGTCGCGTCGTGGAAGTCGGTGCGCCGCCCGCGGCTGCCCGCCCACGCGACCGGGTCGAACCGGCCGCGGATCAGCACCGGGTACGGGGCCAGCGCCCGGTAGCGCTCGTAGGTCAGGCGGCGCCGGGCCACCCGGTCCAGCGGGCCCGCCTCGCCGTCCAGCACGGCCAGGACCTCGTCGATCGTCAGGAAGAACAGGTCGTCGCCGCGGCCCGTCAGCTCCCCGGCCCGCCGCAGGAACGCCCGCACCACCGCGTAGATCCGCAGCACCTCCGACAGCGCCGACTCCCGGTCGTGCGCCGCCCGCGCCCACCGGCCGACGCGGCGCCGCGTCGCGGCCACCTCCTGCGGATGGCGGTCCCGGAACCGCCGCCAGGCCGCCCGGCTCTGCTCGCGCCGCGCCCGCAGCCGCTCGGCCGCCTCCCGGCCCGACCCGGCCGCGAGCTGCTCCTCCAGCCACGACGGGTCCTCGGCCGGGCGCGGCATCGAGATCTCGAACTCGTGCGGGCCGCGATGCCCCCATTCGCGCAGGTAGCCCGGCTCGTCGAGATCGCCGCGGTCCAGCCGGGCCAGCCCCTCCAGAGGGCCCAGCGCGGCCGGTACGGGCCCGTCCGGCTTCCGCAGCCCGGACAGCATCGCGTCCGCGTCGGCCTCGCCCACCAGCCGGTCCAGGTCGCGGCGCAACGCGACCGCCGACGGCGCGCCCTCGCGCCGCGCCGCCGCCAGCATGTGGCAGGACTCGACGAAGAACGGCTCCAGCTCGTGCCCCCACAGCCGCAGCAGCCCGGCAGGATCGCTCTCCCGGCCGATCCGTCCGCGCAGCTCCTCGCACCGCCGCGGCGACGACTCCAGGAAGCCGGGAAGCCGCCTGCGGCCGGCCCGGGCGCGCCGCACCGCCTTCGCCGCCCGCGGCAGCGCGTGCCGGGCGATCTCCGCCCGCGACATCGGCAGGCGCGGGATCTCCGCCTCGGGAGGCAGCCTGCCGAAGGCCTCCTCCAGCAGGCTCTCCCGCGAACCCCTGCCCATCGAGGCGCTGACCAGCGCCGCGGCCACGCTGAGGTTCATGTAGAGGCGGCCGCCGATGTTGCCGTACGCGCGGTGGCCGCCGAGCTCGGGCACGGCCAGCGTCTCGTGCATGAACATCTGCACCAGCGACCACGTGCACGGGGTCATCACGTCCGGGACGGCCTCGGCCAGATCGCCGCTCGACCACAGGTGATCACCGGCGAGGCTGTCGTTCCAGGCCTCCGTGCCCGACTCGCCGGCCGCCGCACCGGCCGCGCCCGCCGCGTCGCGCCCCGCCCTGCCGGTCAGGGGACGGGCCAGCAGGATGTACGGGTAACCGTCGTGCAGGGCCCACTCGACGCTCACCGGCCGCCCGAACAGCGCCTCGGTCCGTTCGCCCAGCCTGGCCAGGGCCGCCGCCTGGTCGGCGTTGAGCACCGGCTCGTGCCGCCACCGCTTGGGCACCGGCTCCTCCGCCGCGGGCGGCCCGTCCGGACGGTCGGACGCCACCGTCATCGTCGTCTTCTCCGCGATCCGCCGCTCGACGACGTGGCCGCTGCCCTTCTCCACCACGTACACGTCCGGCGTGACCCGCCCGGTGATCACCGGCTCGCTCAGCCCCCACGCCGCGTTCACCAGGATCCGGCCCGTCCCGGACCGCCGCCCGCCCGTGCTCTCGGCCGCCGGGGAGCCCGGCGCGACCGTGGTCATCATCCCGGCGGCGTCCGCCCGCACCATCGACTGCACCAGCACGGCCATCGCCGCCTCGTCGTGGTCGATGCCGTTGCGGATCCGGTACTCCAGGGCGCGCGCCGACCACAGCGACGCCCAGCACCGCCGGATCGCCGTCACCAGCGCCGCCTCCCCGCGCACCCACAGCACGGTCTCGTACAGGTCCGCCGGCGAGGACTCCTCCGGCACCGTCCCGGGCGGGGCCGAGGACCGCACCGCCACCGGATGGTCCTGCTCGCCCAGGCCGGCGTACGCCCAGCGCACCTGCGCCGCGATCTCCATCAGCGGCTCGTACGGCATGAACAGGTCCGCGATCCGCCGCGCCGCCGCCTCCGCCGTCACCGGCAGGTCAGGATCGACCCGCGCCGCCACCGACAGGATCGGCTCTCGCAGCTCGTGGAAGTCCACGAAGAAGCGGTAGGCCTCGGTGGTGAGGTGAAAGCCCTCGGGGACCGGCAGGCCCGCCGTGGCCAGCCTCGCCAGCATCGCGCCCTTCCCGCCCACCGCGGCGGGACCGGCTCCGGCGTCGTCGAGCGGCAGTACGAAGGTCCGCTGGGTCATCTCGCGCTCCGTCCCCGAAAACTCCCCCTCTTGCGGTCTCGCATACCCGGGAACGGGCAGATGATCCTTACCGGAGCGAACCGCCCCGGAGCGGCCCCGAACCTGTGGCGGCGGGGTCAGCCGGTGCGGTGGACCTTGTGCGCCGTGGCCTGGACGCGCGGCTGCACGTCGATCCGGTCGATGTTGACGTGCGGCGGCCTGGTCACCGCCCACGCCACGCAGTCGGCGATGTCCTCGGCCACCAGCGGCTCGGGCACGCCCTGGTACGGCTTGGCGGCCTTCTCGGCGTCCCCGCGGAACCGCACCAGCGAGAACTCCTCGGTCTTCACCAGCCCCGGCGCGATCTCGGTGACCCGCACCGGCTCGGCCACCAGCTCCAGCCGCATGACCTCGTTCACCGCGTACGCGGCGTGCTTGGCCGCGTTGTACCCGGCGCCGCCTTCGTACGGCTGGTGCGCGGCCAGCGAGGTTATGTTGACGACATGCCCCGCGCCGCTCGCGATCAGCTTGGGCAGCAGCGCCTTGGTGATCCGCAGCAGCCCCAGCACGTTGCTGTCGTACATCGCCTGCCAGTCCGCCGGATCGGCCTCGGCCACCGGGTCCAGGCCCAGCGCGCCCCCGGCGTTGTTGACCAGGACGTGGCAGTCGGCGACCGCCGCGGCCAGCGCGTCCACCGACGCCTGGTCGGTCACGTCCAGGCTGGCCGCGGCCACCTTGCCCGCGCCCGGCACGCCCTCGGAGATCTCCTTGGCCAGCTCGTCCAGCCGCTCCCGCCTTCTGGCCGCCAGCACGACGTTGAACCCCTCGGCGGCCAGCCGCCTGCCCGTCGCCGCCCCGATGCCGCTGCTCGCACCCGTCACCACTGCCGTCTTACGCATGCGTCCAAGCCTCGCAGGCCCCGCCGCGCTCCGCGAAACCCGGCCCGATCCCGCGGATCCCGCGGATCCCGCGGATCCCGCGGATCCCGGGGCGCCCGCGGGGACGAGACCGCTGACGGGGACAATCACCCTGGAAGCCCATTGAAAGGTAAAGGAACCCCATTTCGGGGGAACACCGACCCCGATCGGTAGGTTGCAACACTGGAGGTGGTGTCCGGTGCCGCGTCGTATCAACCGGGTCGCGACGGTCAGCGTTCACACATCACCGCTCGATCAGCCGGGAACCGGCGACGCGGGCGGGATGAACGTCTACATCGTGGAAGTGGCCAGGCGGCTGGCGGCACGCGGCATCGAGGTGGACATCTTCACCCGCGCCACCTCACGGGCCCTCCCGCCCGTCACCGAACTCGCCCCCGGCGTCCTGGTGCGCAACGTCGTCTCCGGCCCGTTCGAGGAGCTGGAGAAGACCGCGCTGCCCCGCCACATGTGCGGGTTCACCTCCGGCGTGCTGCGCGCCGAAGCCTCCTACGACCCCGGCCACTACGACCTCGTCCACACCCACTACTGGCTGTCGGCGCAGGCCGGGCAGGCCGCCAAACGGCGCTGGGGCGTCCCGCTGGTGCACTCCATGCACACCATGGCCAAGGTCAAGAACCTCGCCCTGGCCGACGGTGACACGCCCGAGCCCGAGGAACGGGTGATCGGGGAGGAGGACGCCGTCGCCGCCTCCGACCAGCTCGTCGCCAACACCGCCGAGGAGGCGCGCGAGCTCATCGACCTCTACGGCGCCGACCCCGCCCGCGTCGCCACCGTCAGCCCCGGCGTCGACCTCTCCCTCTTCCAGCCGGAATCCGCCCTGCTCTCCCACGGCTCGGCGCGGCTCGCCGGTGGCGCCGGCACCGCCCGGCGGCGCCTCGGCCTGCCGCCCGACGCCTACGTGCTGCTGTTCGTCGGGCGGATCCAGCCGCTGAAGGCCCCCGACGTGCTGCTGCGCGCCGCCGCCCGGATGATCGCCGACGACCCGGCCCTGCGCGAACGGCTCGTCGTGGCCGTCGTCGGCGGCCCCAGCGGAAGCGCCCGCTGCCGCCCCGAAGGGCTCCAGTCGCTGGCCGCCGGGCTGGGCATCGCCGACGTCGTACGGTTCGAGCCGCCCGCCCCGCAGGGGGAGCTGGCCGACTGGTACCGGGCCGCCGACGTGACCGTCGTCCCGTCCCACAGCGAGTCGTTCGGGCTGGTGGCGGTCGAGTCCCAGGCCTGCGGCACCCCGGTCGTCGCGTCCGCCGTCGGCGGGCTGCGCACCGCCGTCCGCGACGGCGAGTCCGGAATCCTGGTGCGCGGGCACGACCCGGCCGACTACGCCGCCGTCCTGAGCCGCCTGCACGCCGAGCCCGAGCGCCGCGCCAGGCTCGCCCGCCACGCCGTCCGGCACGCGCGCAACTTCGGCTGGGACACCACCGTGGACCGCCTCCTGGAGGTGTATACCGGTGCCCTGTCCCATCTCGCCAAGGCCCGCCTTCCCGCGGAGGCGACGGCATGACCGAGCGAAGCGAGGGAATGCCGTCTGTTTTTGCCGGGGGGTGTGGGGGGTCGCCCCCCAACAAGGGGGACGCATGACCGAGCGAAGCGAGGGCATGCTGTCTGTTTTTGCCGGGGGGTGTGGGGGGTCGTCTCCCAACAAGGAGGACGCATGACGCGCGCCGATCAGATCGACCCGACCGACCCGACCGGCCAGGATCACGGGGCCGTGATCGAGGAGACGCTGCGGGCGTCCGAGCTGGAGTACGACGTTCCCCGGCCCGGGGCGTTCTTCGTCAAGCTGCCCGGGCAACGCAAGCTCGCCACCATGACCTGGCTGATCGTCGGCGACCACAGCCTGCACGTCGAGGCCTTCTTCTGCCGCCGTCCCGACGAGAACCACGCCGAGTTCTACCGCTTCCTGCTGGAGCGCAACGGCCGGATGTACGGGGTGGGCTTCGCGCTCGACGAGATCGGTGACGTCTACCTGGTCGGCAGGGTGCCGCTGGCCTCCATCAGCGCCGAGGAGATCGACCGGCTGCTGGGCTGCGTGCTGACCTACTCCGACGAGAACTTCGACAAGGCCCTGGA
The DNA here is from genome assembly GCA_050942275.1 of Spirillospora sp. CA-255316. Classification (GTDB taxonomy): domain Bacteria; phylum Actinomycetota; class Actinomycetes; order Streptosporangiales; family Streptosporangiaceae; genus Spirillospora. Next base: position 875,220 of record CP192047.1, read on the forward strand.
GCGCGGCTTCAAGTCCTCCATCCAGCGCGAATGGGACTGGCGGGTCAAGCGCGGCGAGAGCCTGGCCAACCTCCAGGCGTTCGCCTCGTTCGCCGACCCGGCCAACCGCACCGGCGACTGACACCGGCGACCGGCGGCGCGACCGGCACCACGACCGGCGGCGCCGACCGGCGGCGCCGACCGCCTTATAAGCTTCGGTGTCATGGCGACCTTGGTATTGCTCCGGCATGGCGAAAGCGTGTGGAACGCCGAAGGGCTGTTCACCGGGTGGGTGGACGTCGACCTTTCCACGAAGGGCGAGGGCGAGGCGACCAAGGGCGGCGACCTGCTGCTCGACGCCGACATCACGCCCGACGTCGTGCACACCTCGCTGCTGAAGCGGGCCATCCGCACCGCCAACATCGCGCTGGACGTGGCGGACCTGCTGTGGATCCCGGTGCGCCGCTCCTGGCGCCTCAACGAGCGCCACTACGGCGCGCTCCAGGGCAAGAACAAGGCGCAGACGCGCGAGGAGTTCGGCGAGCAGCAGTTCATGACCTGGCGCCGCTCCTACGACACCCCGCCCCCGCCGATCAAGGACGACGACCCGCTGTCGCAGGTCAACGACCTGCGCTACGCCGGGCTGCCGTCCGAGCTGATCCCGCGGACCGAGTGCCTGGCCGACGTGGTCGACCGGCTGCTGCCGTACTGGTACGACTCGATCGTGCCCGACCTGGCCGCCGGCCGCACCGTGCTGGTCGCCGCGCACGGCAACTCGCTGCGCGGCCTGGTCAAGCACCTGGACGACGTGTCCGACGACGACATCGTCGGCCTCAACATCCCCACCGGCATCCCGCTGGTGTACGAGCTGGACGACGACTTCGCCCCGCTCAAGCGCGGCGGCGAGTACCTCGACCCGGCCGCCGCCAAGGCCGCCATCGAGGCCGTCAAGAACCAGGGGGCCTCCGGCTCGGCGGCCGGGGCGTCCGCGTCCGCGCCCGCCCCGGCGCCCGCGAAGGGCAGGGGCGGCAGGGGCCGCAAGAAGAAGTAAGGGCGCCGGAAGCTCGGAAAGCCCCGGACGCCCGGAAAAGAAGCACCTGCCTGTGGGCGCAGGGCGGCTCCTGCGAAAGACCGCCCTGCGCCCACAGGTGCATGCGATGCCTGAGCGTACCCGCGTGCGGCGGCCCAAACCAGGCCGGGTCCCGCCACGGCGGGAACGTGCCAGGCTCGGGCCCCCGACCGGGGCGCCGGCGCCGTGCTCAGGGCAGGTCGACGATCTCCTCGGGACGCTGCCCCGTCACCAGGTAGACGACGTTCTCGGCCACGTGCACGGCGTGGTCGGCGAAGCGCTCGAAGTACCGGCCGGCCAGGGTGATGTCGACCGCCGGCTCAACCCCGTGCTTCCACTTCGGCGACAGCAGGACGTCGAACAGCCGGCGGTGCAGCCGGTCCATCGCGTCGTCGTCGGCGTCGAGCTCCAGGCCCATCTCGACGTCCTTCGAGGCGATCACGCTGCCCGCCTTGGCGATCATGCGTTCCGCGATCTGGCCCATCTCCAGCACCGTGGCCTGCAGCTCCGGCGGCACCGCGGACTCGGGGTGCCGGCGCCGGGCGGTCTTGGCGATGTGCACCGCCAGGTCGCCCATCCGCTCCAGGTCACCGCTCATCCGCAGGGTGGTGATGAGCGTGCGCAGGTCGCCGGCCACCGGCTGCTGCCGCGCCATCAGGTCGAAAACGGTCTCCTCGATCTCCGCGTCGATCTTGTTGACGGTCTCGTCGCCGCTGATGACCTCCTCCGACAGCCGCAGGTCGGCGTCCAGCAGCGCGGTGACCGCGCGGGCCATCGCGGAGCGGACCAGCCGGGTCATCTCCACCAGCTTGTCGGAGAGAGAGTCGAGCTCCTCGTGGTAGGCGTCGCGCAATTTCGATTCCCCAGGGGTGAGTTCGAGGGCGTACGGAGGGTTCGGGCGGGACTCGCGAGAGTCTTATGATTCTGCCGGAAACGGGCGGGGCGGATGGGGCGAAGGTGGCGCCGCCGTCCGGCCGCCGGGGCGTACTCGCCCACGCCACACCCTCTCCCACCTGCATGAACCAACCCGGATAAAGAAGTGAACTTTGGGCGAACGCGCCCGCGTTACCTGACCCCATAGTGCAGGAACGGACCGTCGGGCACTTACGCTTCAGGATGTGGAGGTCGAGATTGTCGCAGGCCTGGCCGGGCTTGCCGGGCTCGCGATCGGGCTCGCGACTGGATTGGCGGTGCGCGTGAGCGAGCGAGCCCAGCGTGTGGCGGTCCCGGCGACGCCCCAGGGCGGGCTGCCGCCGGGCGTGGCTTCGGTGCTCAGCGTGCTCCGCTCGTCCGCCGTCGTCCTGGACGCCGAGGACCTGGTGCTGCGGGCCAGCTCAGCCGCGCGCGCGTTCGGCATCGTCAGCGGCGACCGGCTGGTGGTGGACGAGCTGCTGGCGATGGCCCGGCTGGTCCGCCGCGACGGCGAGATCCGGGAGACCGAGATCCAGGTCGGCCGGTCCCGCGGCCGGCACCGCGCCGACGGGCGCTGGTTCGCGGTGCGCGTCGCCCCGCTCGGTTCGCACGGGCTGGTGCTGGTGCTGGCCGAGGACCTCACCGAGATGCGCCGGGTCGAGGCGATCCGGCGGGACTTCGTGGCCAACGTCAGCCACGAGCTCAAGACCCCGGTCGGCGCGCTGTCGCTGCTGGCCGAGACCGTGGAGGGCGCCGCCGACGACCCCGAGGCGGTGCGCCGGTTCGCCGGCCGGATGCAGCATGAGTCGGTGCGGCTGACCAACCTCGTCCAGGACCTGATGACGCTGTCGCGGATCCAGGGCGACGAGCCGCTGCCCGAAATGCACCCGGTCTCCCTCGACGAGATCATCGTGGAGGCGATCGACCGCAGCCAGATCAAGGCCGCGTCCAAGAACATCGAGGTGACCGGCGGCGGCAAGGCCGGGCAGAAGGTCCGCGGCGACGAGGAGCTGCTGGTCACCGCGCTGCGCAACCTGATCGACAACGCCGTCGCCTACAGCCCGGAGAACACCCGGGTGGTGGTGGCCACCCGGCGCTGCGACGACCGCCATGTCGAGATCAACGTGACCGACCAGGGCATCGGCATCCCCGACAGCGACCTGGAACGGATCTTCGAGCGCTTCTACCGGGTCGACCCGGCCCGCTCCCGCCAGACCGGCGGCACCGGCCTCGGCCTGGCCATCGTCAAGCACGTCACCACCAAGCACGGCGGCGAGGTGACCGTCTGGAGCAAGGAGGGGTCGGGGTCCACGTTCACGATCCGGCTGCCGCTGCTCCAGCCGGCCCGCCCGCCCGAGCCGGTCCGCACCGAGGAGACCGGGCCGGAGGGCCCGTCCGAGGCGGACGGGCCCGACGCGCACGAGACGCACGAGACGCATGAGACACACGAGACGGACGACCGGGAGCCCTCCGGCGACCGGACCGACCCCGGCGCGCAGTCGCCGTCGGCGGGGCGCCCGGGCGGCGCCGCCACGGCCGTGTTCCCCACCCCGCCCGCCCCTTGACCGTCCCGAACCCCGAATCCCCGAAGACCCTGAAGGACCGGCGCGATGACCAGGCACTCATGATCGACCCGACCGTGACCGCGGCGAACGCGGCCGCCGCGGCCATGGACGTCGCGTTCGCGTTCACCGAGTTCGCGTTCAACGAGAGCGACCGGCCCCCTGGGGGAGCCGAGAGCGAGACCGCCCGGGAGGCAACACCGTGACCCGTGTGCTCGTCGTGGAAGACGAAGAGTCGTTCAGCGACGCACTGTCGTACAACCTGCGCAAGGAGGGCTTCGAGGTGGCCGTGGCGGCCACCGGCCCCGACGCGCTGGACATCTTCGAGCGCAACGGTGCCGACCTCGTGCTCCTCGACCTCATGCTGCCCGGCCTGCCCGGCACCGAGGTCTGCCGCGAGCTGCGCGCGCGCTCGAACGTGCCGGTCATCATGCTGACCGCCAAGGACAGCGAGGTCGACAAGGTGGTGGGCCTGGAGCTGGGCGCCGACGACTACGTCACCAAGCCGTTCTCCACCCGCGAGCTGATCGCCCGGATGCGGGCCGTGCTGCGCCGCCAGGGCGAGGTGGAGGAGCTGGCCCCCGCCATTTTGGAGGCGGGCCCGGTCCGCATGGACGTGGAGCGGCACGTGGTGAGCGTCGGCGGCGACGGCGTCCAGCTCCCGCTGAAGGAGTTCGAGCTGCTGGAGGTGCTGCTGCGCAACGCGGGCCGCGTGCTGACCCGCATGCAGCTCATCGACCGGGTGTGGGGCGCCGACTACGTGGGCGACACCAAGACGCTGGACGTCCACATCAAGCGGCTCCGCGCCAAGATCGAGGAGACGCCGTCCACGCCGCGGTACATCGTCACCGTCCGCGGGCTCGGCTACAAGTTCGAGCCGTAGAACCGGCGGCCGCACGACGAACGCGGCCCGGACGGCGTTTCCGCCGTCCGGGCCGCGTCGTGTTCCGTGCCGTGCGGGCCGGCCGTGTCAGGTCGGCCGTGTCGGGTCAGCCGTGGCCGCCGCCGCCGGAGGCGGGGCTCTCCGAGCCGGCGCCGGCCGGGCTCGCGCCGCCGGTGCCCTGGGGCGCCGGGGAGGTCGAGGCGTCCGGCGAGGGGCTGCCGCCGTGGCCGCCGCCGTGGCCGCCGGGGGCGCCGCCGTGCCCGCCCGAGCCCCCGGCGGGGGCCGGGGTGCCGTGGCCCTCGGACGCGCCGGGCGCCGGGACGCCCGCGGACACCGCGGCGTAGCCGGTGTACTCGCCCTGCTGCGGGACCACGGGGACCGTCAGCTCGATCCCGCCGGCCTGCTCGAACCGCAGCTGCACGCGGATGTGCTCGCCGCCGATCAGGTCCTTCTTCAGGCCCGTCAGCACCACCGTCGGCGCCTTGGCGCCCGGCTGCGCCGGGGCCGCCCCGCCGGTCGCCGCGGGCGAGCCGCCCGGCGACGGGGACGTCGTCGCGCCGCCCTCGGGCCGCTCGGTCGCCTGGGCCGTGGCCTCGCCGGTCGGCCGCTCGGTGGCCTGGCCGGTGGCCTCCCCGGTGGGACGCGGCGTCGCGCCCCCGGTCGGCGTGGCGGTCGCCCCGCCGGTGGGCGCGGCGGTCGCGCCGCCGGTCGGCGCCCCCTCGGGCTGCGGCGTCCCCGTCGCGGTGGGCTGCCCGGCCGGCTGGCCCGCCGGGGCCTGGCCGGTCAGCGTCACCGGCGTGCCCTCGCCGGACGGCTGCGCGGCCGGCAGCGTGACGGCGTCACCGGTGATCCGCACCTGGGCGAAGTCGGGAGAGCTCACGGCCACCAGCCGGTCCTGCCGCCCCTTGACCTGGTTGATGATCGTGGCGTACAGCGGCACCGAGGCGCCCGCCTTGAGCATCTGGTCGGGCTTGGGGCCGAGCAGGAGCAGGTTGCGGATGTCGACCTGCGCCGTCTCGGCGTTCTTCGGCACCGAGGCGTTCACACCCTCGGTCAGGCGGGTGGGCGCGGCGCTCTGGGGTTCGCTGCCGGCGCCGCAGCCGGAGATCACCGGTGTGATGGCGACGGCACCCGCGATGGCGAGTGCGACCACTCGACGGCTGTTTCGGATCACGGGCGTCGATCTCCTCGCGAAGGGGCGTTGAAAAGGCTGTCGGGTTGGCGAGATACGCCAGGGGAAGCCTAGCGAGGTCAGGCGTGTGACCCGGTTCGGGGGTCGTTTTCCAGGGCCGTGCGGCACGGGAGGCTAGCTCAGAGACTTGATCTTCTCGTTGAGGTCGGCGCCCGGCTGCGGGGAGTGGATCACGTGCGTCACCACCCCGTCCGGTTGCACGAGCACCGCCGTGAGGCCCGGGGAGCCGGGGGGCCTGCCGTAGGTGCCCGCGAGGATCCCCTGGCCGTCGTCGACGATCCTGGGAGTGCCGCCGTGCGCGCTGCCCGCCAGCGCCTGGAGGTCCTTGCGCGTCTCGGCGGCGGGCGCGGTGTCCTTGCGGCGGTCGGCGGCCAGCCAGAAGTTCAGCTCGTACTCGCGGGTGCGCGCGGCCAGCTCGGCCACGACCCCCTCGCACCCGCACGCCGGCGGCGCGATCCCGATCACGCCGGGGCGCAGCTCGCGCAGCGCGACCGTGCGCCGCTCCCCGCCGACCTCGGCGACGTTGCCGGCGGGCAGGATGCCGTTGATCCGGCCCGGCGGCGCGGAAGGGTTCGGCGCCAGCAGGCTGGTGGTCGGACGCGGCGCCGGCCTCGGCCCGAACACCGTCATCAGCGCCCCGCTGATCAGGGCCACCAGCAGCGCGCCGGCGATGATGGGGATGGCCACCCCGTACCGGCCGAGCGGGCGCAGCAGCCGGCGGGTGCGGGCGCGGCGCCTGCGGCGGCGCTCCTCGCGGTGGTAGGCGACCACGTCGCGGTCGAGCTCGCGGGCGTCGTCCGGCACCACGACGTCGACCCGGGGCAGCCCGTAGTCGTCGGGATCGGGGTCGCCGTCTGGCCTCACGCCGCACCTCACTATCCTCGGATCGCCCGCGCGTCAATACCCCTTTTCGGCCCTTACGGGCGTTTCGTACCCGCGCGACCCGCCACGTTCACCTTCCAGTATGAGCCGCGTCCGCCGCCGCGGCAGGGGAGAAGTCGCACGAGTTCCGCATGCCCGGACGGGCCCGGCCGAGGCACCCGAAGCAAGGTGTGACGGGGGTGTTTTCGCCGTCGAACAAGTGTGGAATGCACCATCCAAGGCCTTTGTCAAGACCCCAATATGTGGGTTGACCTGCGGATATGTCGATAAGGCCGGTGCGGTCACCGCCGGGCCCGTGCTACTCTGGTAGTAGCGGAAGGGGTACTTGTCACATGACTTTCCAGGTCGGCGACACCGTCGTCTACCCCCACCATGGGGCTGCTCGGATCGAGGCCATCGAGACTCGCACCATCAAGGGTGAGGAAAAGACCTACCTGGTCTTGAAGGTCGACAAGGGCGACCTGACAGTGCAGGTTCCAGTGGAGAACGTCGAGGACGTGGGCGTTCGGGACGTCGTCGGCCAGGAAGGCTTGGAGAAGGTGTTCGAGGTGCTTCGCGCACCCTACACCGAGGAGCCGACCAACTGGTCGCGGCGCTACAAGGCGAATCTTGAGAAGCTCGCCTCCGGCGATGTCAACAAGGTCGCCGAGGTCGTCCGTGATCTGTGGCGGCGCGACAAGGAGCGCGGCCTGTCCGCCGGCGAGAAGCGGATGCTGGCCAAGGCCCGCCAGATACTGGTCAGTGAGCTTGCGCTGGCCGAGAAGACGAACGAGGACAAGGCCGAGGCGCTGCTCGACGAGATCCTCACCAGCTGAGTTGAGCACCGGGCTGCCACGGGTGGGCGTCGGAACGGACGTCCACCCGTTCGCGCATGACACCGACCGCCCGCTGTGGGTCGCCGGGCTCGAATGGCCCGGTGAAGGCCCCGGGCTGTCCGGACACTCCGACGGGGACGTCGCCGCCCACGCGGCCTGCGACGCGCTCCTGTCCGCCTGCGGCCTGGGCGACCTCGGAGCCGTCTTCGGCACCGCCGACCCCCGCTGGTCCGGCGCCTCCGGCCCCGACCTCCTCGCCGAGGTGGCCCGCCTCGTCACCGCCTCCGGCCACACCATCGGCAACGTCTCCATCCAGGTCATCGGCAACCGCCCCAAGATCGGCAAACGCCGGGCCGAAGCCGAGAAGACCCTGAGCGAAGCCCTCGGCGGCGCCCCCGTCAGCCTCTCGGCCACCACCACCGACGGCCTGGGCCTGACAGGCCGGGGCGAAGGCCTGGCCGCAATGGCCGCCGCACTTGTCATTGTGGAGGGGCGACCCTCCACACCACCCGGGACGGCGTGAAGCGCCTCCTCCGCTCGCCTGGGGGCTCGCTACGGAAACGCTCCCCGCCGCCTGCCCGTCCCTCCGCTCCGCTAGCGCTCCGCTCCAGGCCGGACAGTGGAAAAGCGGGCTTGTTGCGGGGCAGGCATCGTGGAGGAACAACCCTCCACACTCTCGGTGGGGACACCCCCTGCACCCCCGAAGACACCGGATCGATGGGGCTCGACACCACGCCCGCGCAGCCCGGAAGACTTCGCCATCTGCAAGGGGTTCAGTCGCCATCGCGGTAACCCGTCCTCGGAATTCGGCCGCTCGACGATCCCAGCCTGACATGGCATGGGCGGGCTGACCTCACCCCGAAGGGCAGTGGGCCGGGGTCTACTCGATGGGTGGGGTGGGGGAGCTTCTCAAGGAGCCCGACGGGGGGTCCCAGTCCCAGATCGGGAGATCGTCCGAGGTGTCGATGCCGTTCGGGTCGGTGGTCTGGGTGTCGTCGGGCTCTTCCTCTTCCTTGGGCGTGTGCTTGTCGAGGGTTACCGGCATGATCATGTCGGGTTGGGTGGTGTTGGGCTTCGGCGGGCCGGGGGTGTGGCCGCCGGCGACCTCCACGTCGGTGGGGTGCAGGGCCAGGGGCGGGGGCGTTGGCTTGGGGGACGGTTCCGGGGCGGGGTCCTCGGGAGGCGCTGTGCTGGTGGGGGCCTCGGGAGGCGCTGTGCTCTTGGACGGGCGAATGTGCCTGATCATGCGGAGCCACAGCCAGACGGCGGTGATCAGCATGACGTGGGGGGCCACCGCGACGCCGGCGCGCACCGGGTCGGCGGGGAGGGAGGCGAAGCCCCACAGGGCGTGCTGGACGGCGATCGCGGCGGTGCCGGCCACCAGGAGCAGGAGGAGGGCGCCGCGCAGCCAGCGGGACCACCAGGGGGCGTGGCGGGCCATGATCAGCGACAGGATGGTCATCACGACCAGCGCGTCGGTCATGATCGGGTAGACCGGGGCCCAGCGCCGGCTCGCGCGGCCCGCCAGCGCGAACTCCCGCAGCAGGTCGTAGGTCAGCGCGAACGCGCCGCCGAGCAGGACGGCGACGACGAGGCCGGCGGCCGCCGTGAGGAAGGGGCGGGGGCGGTGCTCGGGCAGGGCGGGGTCGTCAGGCGGCATGCAGGTTCGTCTCCGGGGGGCGTCGCACGTGATCTCCAGGCGAGATTAACCAGCCATGGGGGCGGATACTCCTAACTTCGGGGTGATCTTCCCGCACTGCATGACGTACAGGGCGGGTCGTACCGTTATGGGAGAGGGTTCGGTTCCCGTGGGGAGGCAGCGATGCCGTACTACAGGGTCGTGGGAGAGGTTCCGCGGAAGCGCCACGTGCAGTTCCGCCGCCCCGACGGAGGGCTGTACGCGGAGGAGCTGATGGGCGAGGAGGGATTCTCGTCCGACTCGAGCCTGCTCTACCACCGGTACGCGCCCACGGCGATCGTGAAGAGCGAGGGCGTGGAGGACGTGCCGGACGGGTCGGAGCTGGTGCCCAACCATCCGCTGCAGCCGCGCGCCTACCGCACGCAGGACCTGCCCGAGGGCGGTGACATGGTGCGGGGCAGGCAGGTCCTGTTCGGCAACGAGGACGTGCGGCTGTCGTTCGTCGCGGGGGACGAGGCCGGCGAGCTGTACCGCAACTCGATGGGTGCCGAGGTGGTGTACGTCCAGGAGGGCGCGGCGCGGTTCGAGTCCACGTACGGGGTGTTGGAGGCCGGTGCTGGCGACTATGTGGTCGTTCCGACCGGAACCATTCACCGGTGGGTGCCGCAGGGTTCGGTGAGGGCTCTGGTGATCGAGGCGCGGGGGCACGTCCGGCCGCCCAAGCGCTACCTGTCGCAGTACGGGCAGTTCCTGGAGCACGCCCCCTACAGCGAGCGGGACCTGCGGGGGCCCGGCGAGCCGCTGCTGGTGGAGGGCGACCACGTGCCGGTGCTGGTGCGGAACCGGGGCGGGCTGTCGCGGCTGACGTACCGGCACCATCCGTTCGACGTGGTCGGGTGGGACGGCTACCTGTACCCCTACGCGTTCAACATCGCCGACTTCGAGCCGATCGTGAAGCGGACGCACGCGCCGCCGCCGGTGCACCAGACGTTCGAGGGCCCGAACTTCGTGATCTGCTCGTTCTGCCCGCGTCCGCTGGACTTCCACGACGAGGCCGTGCCGATTCCGTACAACCACCACAACGTGGACAGCGACGAGATGATGTTCTACGTCGGCGGCGACTACTCGGCGCGCCGCGGTTCCGGGATCGGGATCGGGTCGATCTCGCTGCACCCGTCGGGGTTCACGCACGGGCCGCAGCCGGGCGCGGTGGAGGCCGTGGTGGAGGCGGTCGCGCGGGGGGACGACCGGACGACGGAGACGGCCGTCATGATCGACACATTCCGGCCATTGCGCCTCGGACCGGCGGCGCGGCGCTGCGAGGACCCCGAATACGCGTGGACGTGGGCGCGTACGGCCGGATAACGCGCTAGCGTCGTACGAATTTCGCCGTTAACTGTAGAGAGTCGGGTAGTCGCACTTCCATGTCCTTTCCCCCTTCGGTCCTGGAACGGGCGGCCGATCGCAAGCTCGGGGAGCCCGTACGGGCCTTCGACGGGCGCATCGGCCTCAGGCGCGCGCTGGCGTGGGCGGGTCCCGCCGTCCTGGTGGGGCCGGTGCTGGTCCTGGTCGCGGTGGTGCTGCTGGCCGGCGGGCGCCCGGATCTGGGGGCGGCGTCCGCCGTCCTCGCCGTCGGCCACGCGGGCGCGGTGGTCGCCTTCGCGCGGTCGCGTGGGATCGAGCCCGCCCGGGTCCGGGACGAGCTGCGTGCCAGGAACCGGGCCGTGTACCTGTTCGGCGGCGGGTTCGTGGTGGACGAGGGCGGCGCGTACGAGTGGGACGACCTGGTGTCGGTCGTCGTCTCGGGGGTGCGGCACGCCACGCAGGGGCGCACCAGGTACCGGTTCCTGGTGGTCGCCGCCGACGGGACCGAGATCGTCTTCGACCGGGGGCTTCCCGACGTGCGCGATCTCGGCGAGACGGTCCTGATGGAGGTGGCCGGGCGGGCGCTGCCGCGGCTGCTGGAACGGGTGCGGGACGGCGAGTCGGTGCGGATGGGGCCGTTCACGGTCGGCGCGGACGGTGTCGAGAAGGAGGGCGAGAGCCTTCCGTGGCCGGCGCTGGGCGAGGCGGGCGTCGACAACGGCGTGGTGTACGTCCGCACGCGCGACGATCTGCGGTCGCTGACGGCGATCGCGGCGCAGGTGCCCAACGCGGTCGCCTTCGTCGAGTTGTGCCGTGCCCTCGCCGCCGAGGAGGAGGTCGGCGCCGTCGCCGAGGGCGCCGTCGCCGAGGGCGCCGGCAGCGAGGAGAGCGAGGACGAGGACGCCGTCCGGCGGCCGTAGCGGGCATGGAACGCGGTCCGCGCGCGTTCACGCGTGTGCCAGGATCGGCGGAGCGCCGGTCACGCGACGAAAGGGAGATCCATGCCGCGCCCTCTGGACGACAAGGCCCGCACGCTGTTCAGCCCGCCGAACTTCGTGACGGTCGCGACCCTCGACCCTGACGGGGCGCCGCAGGCCAGCGTCGTGTGGGCGAAGACCGACGGCGACGCGATCGTGTTCTCGACCGTCAAGGGCCGCCGCAAGCACGCCAACCTGCTGCGCGACCCGCGGATCAACCTGACGGTGTTCGACATCGCCGATCCCTACGTCTACGCCGAGGTCCGCGGCACCGCCACGATCACCGACGATCCGGACGGCGCGCTGATCGACGAGCTGTCGCGCGCGTACACCGGGAACCCGTGGAAGGAGCACGGCCCGGCGGAGCGGGTGATCGTGCGGGTGACGGCCGATCGCCTCCACACGCGCTGAGTCGCGGCGCGGGCGCGGGCCCATCCAATAACCTGGTCGTGTGAGCCTGCGCCTTTACGACACCAGCACCCGTACCGTCCGCGCGTTCGAGCCCCTGGAAGAGGGCCGCGTGGGGATGTACGTCTGTGGTGCGACGCCGCAGGCCGCGCCGCACATCGGCCATCTCCGCTCGGGCGTCATCTACGACGTGCTGCTGCGCTGGCTGCGCCGGTCCGGGTACGAGGTGACCTTCGCCCGCAACGTCACCGACATCGACGACAAGATCATCGCGGTGGCGGCGGAGGAGGGCGTGCCGTGGTTCGCGGTGGCCGAGGGCAACCAGCGGGTCTTCACCCAGGGGTACGACCTGCTCGGCTGCCTGCCGCCGACGATCGAGCCGCGCGCCACCGGCCACGTGCCGGAGATGATCGTGCTGATGCGGCGGCTGGTCGAGCAGGGGCACGCGTACGCGTCCGGCGGTGATGTGTACTTCGACGTGCGGTCCTGGGCCGAGCACTACGGGTCGCTGTCCAACCAGCGGCTGGAGAACATGCGCTCGGCCGGTGACACGCCCAACGAGGACCTCAAGCGCGACCCGCTCGACTTCGCGCTGTGGAAGGGCGCCAAGCCGGGCGAGCCGTCCTGGGAGACGCCGTGGGGCGAGGGCCGTCCCGGCTGGCACCTGGAGTGCTCGGCGATGGCGACCAAGTACCTGGGGCCGACCTTCGACATCCACGGCGGCGGGGTCGACCTGATCTTCCCGCACCATGAGAACGAGATCGCGCAGTCCCGCGCGGCCGGTGACGGCTTCGCCCGCTACTGGCTGCACAACGGGCTGCTGACGGTGGACGGCGAGAAGATGAGCAAGTCGGTCGGCAACGTGGTGCTGCTGCCCGACCTGCTCGGCAAGGCCCGTCCGGCCGAGGTCCGCTACTACCTGGCCTCGGCGCACTACCGGTCGCTGATGGACTACACCGACGCGGCCCTGGCCGAGGCGGTGTCGGCGTACCAGCGGATCGAGGGGTTCGCGACCCGCGCGGCCGAGGTGGTGGGAGCGGGCGCCGAGGCGGAGAAGCTGCCGGAGGCGTTCGTCGCGGCCATGGACGACGACCTGGGCGTCCCGCAGGCGCTGGCGGTCGTGCACGAGGCGGTGCGCGAGGGCAACAACGCGCTGGCGTCCGGCGACGAGGAGGCGGTGCGGCGGCAGCTGGCCTCGGTGCGCGCGATGACGGGCGCGCTGGGCCTTGACCCGCTGGCGGAGCAGTGGTCGCACGATGGCGAAGGCGAGCTGCGGTCGGTGGTGGACGCGCTGGTCGCGGTGGCGCTGGAGCAGCGGCAGGCGGCCCGCGCCCGCAAGGACTACGCCGCCGCCGACGCCATCCGCGACGGGCTGTCGGCGGCCGGGATCCTGGTCGAGGACACCCCGAACGGGCCCCGCTGGGAGCTGAAGAGGAGCTGACCCCGGCCGGTCGCCGGCGGGCGTTCCACGCCTGCGCGGCGCCTAAAATCGAATGTTCCGGGGGCGTCCGCCGATGTGCCGCCCTGAGCCGAGACGCGAGCGCGAGGGGCGTACCGAGAAATGGCCAAGCGTAAGGGGAAGGGTCCCACTCCCAAGGCGGAGGACCGGCACTGGCATGCCAAGCGGCAGCGGGCCCGTGCGGTCAAGTCCGCCAAGCGGACCGGCACCCCGACCGTGGGGCCGGCCGGTCGCGCCAAGCCCGGCGGTGCCGAGCCGGCGCGGCAGGGCCGTCCGGCGGGGGCGCGCCGCGCCACCGGTGAGGCGCCCGAGCTGGTGACCGGCCGCAACCCGGTGGTCGAGGCGCTGCGCGCCGGGGTGCCGGGCACCGCGCTGTATGTGACCTCCGGCACCGACGAGCGGATCCGCGAGTCGATCCAGATCGCCGCCGACCGCGGCGTCCCGCTGCTGGAGACCGGCAAGAACGAGCTGGACCGGCTCACCGACGGCGCCGTCCACCAGGGCATCGCGTTGCAGGTCCGGCCGTACCGCTACGCGCACCCCGACGACTTCCTCACCGGGACGGCGCCGCTGATCGTCGCGGTGGACGGCATCACCGACCCGCGCAACCTGGGCGCGATCGTGCGGTCGGCGGCGGCGTTCGGCGCGCACGGCGTGGTGGTCCCCGAGCGGCGGGCCGCCGGGGTGACCGCGGGCGCGTGGAAGGCCTCCGCCGGGACGCTGGCGTCGGTGCCGGTCGCGCAGGCCACCAACCTCGCCCGGCAGCTCAAGGCGTACCAGAAGGCGGGCTGCTTCGTCGCCGGGCTGGACGCGGGCGGCGGTGTCTCGGTCGCCGACCTGGAACTCGCCTCCGGGCCGTTCGTGCTGGTGGTGGGCTCGGAGGGCAAGGGGCTCGGCCGGCTGGTCGCCGAGACCTGCGACATGCTGGCGACGATCCCGATGCCGGGGCGGGCCGAGTCCCTCAACGCGGGCGTCGCGGCCGGCATCGCGCTCTACGAGATCGCCCGCCTCCGCTCCGCGGGTTAGGCGGTGGCGACCAGGGCGCCGGCGATCGGGAGTGCCACCGCCTTGACGCCCTCCAGGACGATGTAGCCGAGGTGCAGCCGGGACGGCGCGACCTCGCCGCCCTCGACGATCGTGGCCGCCCGCCGGTCCAGCGGCGGGCGCAGCGCCACCACCTGGACGAGCAGGCATGCCGCGGCCACCAGCGCCGGAACCCACGCCGGGCCGACCTTCCCGTCCAGTGCGAGCGCCATGATCGTCACGGCCGCGAGCACGATCTCGGCGGTGTTGAGCGCCCGGAACACCAGCCGCCCGATGCCCAGGCCGAGCTCCCGGGTGATGCCCGGCGCGCGGAACTTCAGCGGTGCCTCGATGAAGGAGATGGCGACGATCATCCCGAACCAGGTGAACAGTGTCCCCGTCGCGAGTGCGTCCATGTTCTCAGTGTCGGTCCTCACTTACTCGCGGCCGTCACCGGGTTCGGCCGCTCGGGACGCGGCGGCGAACCGGCCTGGTGAGGTGGCTCGTGGCCCGTGCGGTGCGCTCGTCGCCCGTGCGGTGCGCTCGTCGCCCGTGCGGTGCGGCGGGCGCCTGTATCGTCGAAGCGCGTCGACGCGGGGAGGGCGGTGTCGACGCGGGGAGGCGGTGAGGAGACGATGAGCGAGTACGCGCCGGGCGGCACCGCGCCGCGCCGCGTCCGCAAGGAGCCCGACGAGCGGCGCGACCAGATCCTGGCCTGTGCCCGCGACCTGTTCAGCCGCCGCCCGTACGGGACGGTCTCCAACACCGAGATCGCCGCCGCGGCCGGGGTGAGCCGCGGGCTGCTGAACCACTACTTCGGCACCAAGCGCGACCTGTACCTGGCCGCGGTGAGCGAGATGATGAGCGTCCCGCCCATCCCGATCCCGGCGTTCGTGGAGGGTGCGGGCGTCCGCGAACGGGTGGACCAGAGCATCGCCGCCTGGCTGGAACTGCTGGAGCGGAACCGGGAGACCTGGGTCACCGCGCTCGACATGACCTCCTCCGGCGGCGACGCCGATCTGGAGCTGATCCTGGAGGAGGCCCGCGACCGTGCCGTCGACCACATGACCGAGGTCGTGGGGTTGACCCCGCTCTCGCGGGCCCACCCCGAGGTCCGGTCGGCGTTCCGCGCCTACTCGGCCATGGCCGAGACCACCACCCGCGAATGGCTCAAGCGGGGGCGGCTGACCAGGGCCCAGGTGCACTTCCTGCTCCAGGAGGTCCTGTTGAACCTGATCGAGGGGATCCTGCCCCGGCTCGTCGAGGCCGCGGACGCGGACGCGTCCGGCGGGCGTTGACTCCCCGTCATCACACCGGTCAGATTTTCCAACGATCTACCCTCGGTGACTATCCGATCGCCCTCCGTGGGGAATATCCGGAAGGACATCAGCCCCGAGAGAACTCCCCCGAGGGATGGATTCGCAGCCCCCGCCGCTCTTCCGCACGCTGGGCCCGCTCGAGGTGACCGCGGGCGGACGGCGCGTGCCCATCCGCTCGACCAAGCAGCGCATCCTGCTCGCGTCGCTGCTGCTGAACGCCAACGGCCTGGTCACCGTCGACGAGCTGATCGACCGGCTCTGGGCGCACCCGCCGAGCGACGCGCGCGGCACCGCCCAGGTGCACCTGGGACGGCTGCGCCGCACGCTCGCCGCGTCCGGCGTCGCCGCGGGGCGGCTGATCCGCACCGACACCAACGGCTACGTCATCGAGGTGGCCGACGAGGAGCTGGACCTGGCGCGGTTCGTGACGCTGGTCGAGCGGGCGCGGCGGGAGGACGACGCCCGGCGCGAGGTCGTGCTGCTGCGGGAGGCGCTGGCGCTGTGGCGCGGCCGCCCGCTCAGCAACGTCCCGTCCGACCACGTCCAGCGCAGCGACGTGCCCCGGCTGGTCGAGCAGCGGCTGCGGACGGCCGAGCGCCGGTTCGAGCTGGAACTGGAGCTGGACGGCGGCGGCGACATGATCGGCGAGCTGCGCGAGCTGGCCACCGCCGAACCGTTCCGGGAACGGCTCTGGGCGCTGCTGATGAAGGCCCTCTACCGGCAGGGACGGCAGCGGGAGGCGCTGGAGTGCTACCACGCGTGCGCCGCCGCCCTGCGCGAGGAGATCGGCCTCGACCCCGGCCAGGAGCTGCACGACCTCCACCAGGCGATCCTGCGGCGCACGGTGGAGCTGCCCGGCTCGGGCCCGCACGGCGACGGGCGCGCCGTCGCCGCCCGCTGGGACGTCCGGCCGGACGGGCCCTGCCAGCTGCCGCCGGAGATCGGCGACTTCGTGGGGCGCGCCGCGGAGCTGCGCGCGATCGCGGGCCACTTCGCCGACCGCGGTCGTGGGACCGTTCCAATCGTGGCCGTGGTGGGCAGCCCCGGCGTCGGCAAGACCGTGCTCGCGGTGAAGGCCGCGCACGCGCTGCGCGAGCGGTTCCCCGGCGGGCAGCTGTACGTGCGGCTCGGCGGCTCGACCGGCCGTCCCCGCGACCCGCTGGACGCCCTCGGCGACCTCCTCGACGGCCTGGGCGAGCCCGCCGCCCGGCACGGCGACCTGGACGGCCGCGCCGCCATGCTGCGCGAGCGCCTCGCCGACCGCAGGATCCTGCTCGTGGTCGACGACGTCGCCGACGCCGGCCAGGCCACGGCCGTGCTGCCGGGGACGCGCGGCTGCGGCGTCCTGCTCACGAGCCGGCAGCGGCTGGTCGACCTGCCCGGCGTCGAACGGGTCAGGCCCGGCCCGCTCGACCCCGACGACGCCCTGGCCTTCCTGGAGCGGCTCGTCGGCGCCGGCCGGGTCGACCGGGAGCGCGCCGTCGCCGAGGAGATCTCCGAGCTGTGCGGGCGTCTGCCGCTCGCGCTGCGGATCGTGGGCGCGCGGCTGGCGCTGCGGCCGTCCCAGACCCTGGCCCGGCTCGCCGCGTCGCTGCGCGACGAGACCCGGCGGCTGGACGAGCTCGCCACCCAGGACATCCAGATGCGCACCGTCCTGGACGCCAGCTACGCGGCGCTGGACCCCCGGGCGCGGGCGCTGCTGCGCCGCCTGGGCGCGCTGCGCGGCGGCGAGTTCGTGGAGGCCACCGCGCTGGCGCTGGCCGGCGGCGACGGCATCCGGGCCCTCGACCGCCTGGTGGAGGCCAACCTGGTCGAGCCGGTCGACACCGGCGGCGGCGAGTCCCGGTACCGGATCTGCGGCCTTGTCGGCATCCACGCCTCCCAGTACCGCGGCCGCGAGAGCTGACCGTCCCGCGGTCCCTGCCACGGCGCTCCCATGTCCCGCCGCACCCTTGCGACGCGCTGACCTGCGGCTTGGCCCGCGCGACGCGTCGGTGGACGGTCGGTGGCGCGTCGGCGGCGCGTCGGCGGCCCTGCCTAGCGTCGTTCACAGGAGGACGTCATACACCGTCCGACCAGGGAAAACATCATGGGGAGACGACGCTGTGAACCGTCCACAGACCCATCTCGAAGCCACGAGGGTGACCGCCCGCGACGTGGAGCCGAACCGCCGGCTGGGAGGCGCCACCCGAGTGCTCCTGTCCCCGGGCTCGGCGCTGGCGACGGCGGGGTTCCTGGCGCTGCTCGACCTGGAACCCGGCGAGCACGTCAGCGAGCATTACCACCCGTACACCGACGAGCACGTCTACGTCGCCGGCGGCGACCTGGTCGTGACCGTCAACGGCGCCGAGCTGGCGGTGGGGGAGCGCGAGGCCGTCCTGATCCGCCGGGGCGCCCGGCACCGGTACGAGAACCGCGGCGAACGTCCCGTGACCGCCGTGCTGTTCCTCGGGCCGACGGCGCCCCGGCCCGACCTCGGGCACGTGGAGACCGAGGAACCGCGGTTCCCGGGCTCGGTCCCGCCGCGCGTCGGGGACCTGCCATGACCCGCGACACGGCCCGCGACACGGCCCGCGGCGTGGCGATCACCGGGATCGGGGTGCTGGCCCCGGGCGCGCCCGGCACCCGCGGCTTCTGGGAGACCGTCACCGGCGGCACGCCCACGTTCCGCACCATCACCGCCTTCGACCCGGCGCCGTTCCGGTCCCGGATGGCGGCGGAGATCGACTTCGACGCCGGGCGGTACGGGCTGACGCCCCGGCAGCGGCGCCGGATGGACCGCGCCGCCCAGTTCGCCGTCGTCACCGCCCGGGAGGCGCTGGCCGCGAGCGGGCTGGCGCCCGGCGACCTCGACCCCGGCCGCACCGGCGTGTCCGTCGGCAGCGCCGTCGGCTGCACGGTGTCGCTCGACCGCGAATACTGCATCGTCAGCGACGGCGGCCGGCTCCCGGTCGTGGAACCCGCCTACGCCTCGCCGCACCTGCCGGACTACCTCGTCCCGGCGTCGCTGGCCCGCGAGGTCGCCTGGGAGGTCGGCGCCGAGGGCCCCGCCTGCGTGGTGTCGACCGGCTGCACCTCCGGCCTGGACGCCGTCGCGCACGGGATGGAACTCATCCGCGAGGGCGCCGCCGACATCGTCCTGGCGGGCGCGACCGACGCCCCGATCTCACCGATCACGGTGGCCTGCTTCGACGCGATCAAGGCGACCTCGCCCGACAACGACGACCCCCGGGGCGCCTGCCGCCCGTTCGACGCCACCCGGTCGGGATTCGTGCTCGGCGAGGGCTCGGCGATGTTCGTCCTGGAGGAGCTCGGCGCGGCCCTCGCGCGCGGCGCCCGCGTGCACGCGGAGATCCGCGGGTTCGCCTCGCGGTGCAACGCGTACCACATGACGGGGCTGCGGCCGGACGGCGCGGAGATGGCGGTCGCGATCGAGGCGGCGCTGGAGGAGGCGCGGGTCCCGGCCGAGGGCGTCGACTACGTCAACGCGCACGGCTCGGGCACCAAGCAGAACGACCGGCACGAGACGGCCGCGTTCAAACGCGCGCTCGGCGGCCACGCCCGCCGCGTGCCGGTCAGCTCCATCAAGTCGGTCATCGGCCACTCGCTGGGCGCGATCGGCGCGATCGAGGTGGCGGCCAGCGCGCTGGCGATCGAGCACGACGTCGTCCCGCCCACCGCGAACTACCGCCACCGCGACCCGGAGTGCGACCTGGACTACGTCCCGGTCACGGCACGGGAGCAGCGGGTCGACACGGTCCTCACGGTCGGCAGCGGCTTCGGCGGATTCCAGAGCGCCATGGTGCTCAGCACCCCGGGGAGGTGGCGGACATGACCGCCGGAACGCCCGGCGCGGGCGCCTGCGAGGACCACGCGGTCGTCACCGGGCTCGGCATCGCCTCGCCCAGCGGGCTGGGCACCCGGCGACACTGGGCCGGGACGCTCGCCGGACGCGTCGCGATCGGGCCCATCACCAGGTTCGACGCGAGCGGCTACCCGGTACGGCTGGCCGGCGAGGTCCCCGGCTTCGACCCGCGCGAGCACCTCCCCGGGCGGCTGCTGCCGCAGACCGACCACCTCACCCGGCTGGCGCTGACCGCGGCCGACTGGGCGATGGCCGACTCCGGGCTGTCCCCCTCGCCGGAGGAGTCGCTGCGCTACGGCGTCATCACGGCCAACTCGGCGGGCGGCTTCGAGTTCGGCGAGAACGAGCTGCGCAAGCTGTGGTCGATCGGGCCGGAGAAGGTCAGCGCGTACCAGTCGTTCGCCTGGTTCTACGCGGTCAACACCGGCCAGATCTCCATCCGGCACGGGCTGCGCGGCCCCAGCGGCGTCCTGGTCAGCGGCCAGGCCGGCGGGCTCGACGCGATCGGGCAGGCCCGCCGCGCGCTGCGGCGCGGCGCCGACGGCGTGCTGACCGGCGGGTTCGAGGCCCCGCTGTGCTCGTGGGGCGTCACCGCGCAGCTGGCCCTGCCCCACCTGTCCACCGGCGACGACCCGGCGACCGCCTACCTGCCGTTCACCGCCGGCGCCGCCGGGCACGTGATCGGCGAGGGCGGCGCCGTGCTCGTCCTCGAACGCGAGGACCGCGCCCGCGAGCGCGGCGCCCGGCACCGCTACGGGCGGGTCGCCGGGTACGCGGCGACGATGGACCCGCCGCCCGGCTCGGGCCGCCCGTCCACGCTCCGCGCCGCCGCCGCCCTCGCCCTCGCCGACGCCGGCGTCGAACCGGACGGGATCGACGTGGTATTCGCCGACGCCGCCGGGACGCCTGCGCTCGACCGCACCGAGGCCGAGGCCATCGTCGCGCTGTTCGGCGAGCACGGCGTGCCGGTGACCGCGCCCAAGGCGATGACCGGGCGGCTGTCGGCGGGCGGCGCGGCCGTCGACGTCGCCACCTGCCTTCTGGCCATGCGGGACGGGATCGTCCCGCCGACCGCGGGAGTGCGGCCCGACCCCGCGTACCGGATCGACCTGGTCACCGGGCGGGCCCGGCCGGCCCGGATCGACCGGGCGCTGATCCTGGCGCGCGGCGAGGGCGGCTTCAACAGCGCGCTGGTGCTCACCCGCCCCTGCCCCGTGCACGGCGCCCCGCACGCCCCGGCGGCCCCGCGCCCGTCCAGGACCCCGAGTCCATCCGCGACCCCGAGTCCATCCGCGACCCCGCGTCCATCCGCGACCCCGCATCCATCCACGACCCCCCGTCCATCCACGACCCCGCGCCCTTCCACGATTCCGCGGTCCCCGCGGAACCGACCCCAGGAGGCGACATGACCCACGACGGCCGGATCACGCTGACCGACCTGGTGACCGTGCTGCGGCAATGCGCCGGCGAGGACGAGAACGTCGACCTCGGCGGCGACATCGCCGACCGCACCTTCACCGAGCTCGGTTACGACTCGATCGCGCTGCTGGAGACCTCCGCGCGGATGGCCGAGCGCTTCGGCCTGGACCTCGACGACGACGTCCTGGCCGACCTGCTCACCCCCGCCGCCCTGCTCCGCTACCTCAACCGGGTCGCGGCCGGAAACGGGGAGGCGTGAGCATGACCGCGCGCATCGACAACCAGATCCTGGTGAACGCGCCCATGGACCTGGTCTGGGAGCACACCAACGACGTCGAGGGCTGGCCGGAGCTGTTCACCGAGTACGCCTCGGCGGAGATCCTCGACCGCGACGGCACTTCGGTGACGTTCCGGCTCACCACCCGCCCCGACCCGGACGGGACCGTCTGGTCGTGGGTGTCGCGGCGCACGCCCGACCCCGCGACCCGCACCGTGCGGGCGCACCGCATCGAGACCGGCCCGTTCGAGTTCATGAACCTCCGCTGGGAGTACCGCCAGGAGGTGGCGGGCGTGGCGATGCGCTGGATCCAGGAGTTCGCGCTGAAGCCCGGCGCCCCCTTCACCGAGGAGGCCATGCGGGACCGGCTCGACCGCACGACCGTCGAGCAGATGGCGCACATCAAGAAGGTCCTGGAGGACCGCGCCCGCGCCGGCGGCGACGGCACCGTCCACGCAGGCGGGCACGGCCCCGGCGACCTGCACGCGCGGCGGCTGCTGTACCTGACGTGCGGGCTGCGGCTGGGCGCGGTGGTGACCGCGCTGGCGGAGCTGGGCATCGCCGACCTGGCCGCCGGCGAGCCGCGAAGCGTCGCGGAACTGGCCGAGTCGAGCGGGGCGCACCCGGACGCGCTGTACCGGGTGCTGCGCTGCGCCGCGTCCGTCGGGATCATGGCCGAGCTGCCCGACGGGCGTTTCGAGAGCACGCCGCTGGCCGAGTCCCTGCGCTCCGACCGCCCGTTCAGCCTGCTGCCGCTGGTGGAGCTGAGCGCGCAGCCGTTCGTCACCATGTCATACGGCGCGCTGGCGCACAGCGTCCGCACGGGCGAGCCCGCGACGGTCGCGGCCCTCGGCTCCGACATCTGGCGCCACTTCGAGGACAACCCCGACCAGGGCGAATGCTTCGACCGCGTCATGACCGGGCTGGGCCGGTGGGAGACCGACCGGCACCTGGACGCCGTCCGGCCCGAGCGGTTCCGCCGCATCGCCGACATCGGCGGCGGGCACGGGCACTTCCTCGCGGCGGCCCTGAAACGGGCGCCGGACGCGTCCGGCCTGCTGTTCGACCGGCCCGGCGTCATCCCGCGGGCGGACAGGACGCTCGCCGAGGAGGGGGTCATCGAACGGGTGACGCGCGTCGCCGGGGACTTCTTCACCCACCCGCTGCCGGACGGCTACGACGCCTACGTCCTCAAGGCCGTCCTGCACGGCCTGCCCGACGACCGTGCCGAACAACTGCTGCGGGCCGTGCGGAAGGCGATCGGCGACCGCGACGCCGCCCGGCTGTTCGTCGTCGAGCAGGTGGTGGCGGAGGGGAACGGCTGGGACCACGCCAAGTTCCTCGACCTGGACATGCTCGTGCTCTTCGGCGGCCGGGAACGGCGGCTGGACGAATGGCGGCGGCTGCTGGGGCGGTGCGGGTTCGCGCTGGTCAACCGGCCCGGCGAGGGCCACTGGGCCGTCCTGGAATGCCGTCCCGCCGAGCCCGCCGAGCCCGTCGAGCCCGTCGAGCCCGCCGAGGCTGCGGAGGTGGCGCGATGAACGGCCGCACCGCCTCCGAGCCGCAGTGGCTGCTGTGCCCCGCCTGCCGCTCCCCGCAGTACGCCCCCAGGCTGGCCCGCGACCTGCGCGTGTGCCCCGGCTGCGCGGCGCACCTGAGGGTGGGCGCGCGGGCCAGGCTCGGGCAGCTCCTCGACCCCGGCACGGCCGCGCCGCTCCCCGGGGCCGCGAGCGCGCTGGACGACCCGCTGCGCTTCCACGACACCCTGCCGTACCCGGAACGGCTCCGCCGCGCCCGCGACGCCACCGGCATCGACGAGGCCGTCGTGGCCGCCGCCGGCGAGATCGGCGGCCACCCGGTCGTGGTGGCCGCGATGGACTTCGCCTTCCTCGGCGGCAGCCTGGGCATGGCCGCCGGGCAGCGGCTGTGCGACGCCGCCGCGGCCGCGCTGGAGCGCGGGACGCCGCTGGTCACCGTCACCGCCTCCGGCGGCGCCCGGATGCAGGAAGGGATCTTCTCGCTGCGCCAGATGGCCCGGATCGCGGCCGCGTTCGCCCGCCTCGACCGCGCCGGGATCCTCACCGTCACGGTGGTCACCGACCCGACGTACGGGGGCGTCGCGGCGTCGGTGGCCACCCTGGCGGACGTCATCGTGGCCGAACCGCGCGCCCGGATGGGCTTCGCCGGGCCGCGCGTCGTCCGGCAGATCACGCGGGCCGCGCTGCCGCCGGGCTTCCAGTCCGCCGAGTCGCTCGCCGAGCGCGGACTCGTCGACCGGGTCGTCCCCAGGCGGTCGCTGCGGCCGGTGCTCGCCTCCCTGCTCGCGTGCGCGCGCCGCGACGGCGACGCCCCGCCCGTCGCCGCCGCGCCCGCGGACGGCGGCGGGGTGGTCCGCGACCCGGACCTGCTCGTCCCCGCCGACCCCTGGGACCGGGTGCGGCGCGCCCGCGAGATGGACCGGCCCACCACCCTGGACTACATCGCGTTCCTGTGCACCGACTTCCAGGAGCTGCGCGGCGACCGCACCGGGGCCGACTGCCCGGCGCTGGTCGGCGGCCCGGCCCGTTTCCGGGGCCGGACGGTCGTGGTCATGGGGCACCAGAAGGGGCGGACGCCGCGCGAGCTGGCGGAGCGCAACTACGGGATGGCGACACCGGCGGGCTACCGCAAGGCCGCCCGCCTGGCCGGGCTGGCCGCCAAGCTGCGCTGCCCGCTGCTCACGTTCGTCGACACGCCCGGCGCGGACCCGCGGGTCGAGGCCGAGAACGGCGGCCAGGCCGGCGCGATCGCCGCGAACCTGCGCCTGATGGCCGGGCTGCCGGTGCCGATCGTCGCCGTCATCACGGGGGAGGGCGGCAGCGGCGGCGCGCTCGCGCTGACGGTGTCGGACCGGCTGCTGATGCTGGAGAACGCGGTGTACTCCGTCATCAGCCCCGAGGGGTGCGCGGCGATCCTGTGGCGCGGCGAGGCCGCCGCCCCCAGGGCCGCCGCCGCGCTCCGGCTCGACCCGGCGAGCCTGCTGCGGGCGCGCGTGATCGACGGGGTCGTGCGCGAGTCCGTGACCGCCACGGGCGGCCCGGACCGGGAGGCCATGATGCGGGCGGTCGGCGACGCGCTCGCGGCCGAACTCGCCGCGCTGGACGAGGCCGGTGCCGTCCCGGCGGCCGACCTGGTCGAGCGGCGCCTTGCGGGCCTCCTCGAGAACGACGCCCCCGCCATGCCGGGACCCGAGCCCGGAGCGCCGGACATCGAGCTGGTGGCGGCGGGCCTGGAAGGGAACGGTGCGTCATGCCTGTGAGCAACGCGGCCAAGAGCGAACGCAACAGCGAACGCAACAGCGAGGGGCCCGCCCGAGGCCGCCGCCCCCAGAACAACGACCCGCACGCGGCCCTGGACGGCATGTGCCGCAACGTGCTGGCGCTGATCGAGGCCCTTCCCGGGCCGCCCCGGCGGATCGCCCTCCACCTCGACCCGCCGGGTGTGGAGATCGAGTGGCCCGCCGAGGACGCCCGTTCCGCCCAGGCCACCGGGGAGCCCCGCCCCACCGGGGAGGCCCGCGCCGCCTCGCACGACGCCCCCGCCTCGCAGGACGGGCCAGGGCATCGCGAGGCGGCCGGGCCGCGGGACGGGGCCGGGGCGCACGCCGAGGTAGAGGTCAAAGCCGCCAATGTCGGCACCTTCTACCGCCGCCCGGAACCGTCGGCCGCGCCCTTCGTGGAGGTCGGCGACCACGTGGAGGAGGGCCGGCAGATCGCGATCGTCGAGGCGATGAAGCTGATGATCCCGGTCGAGGCCCCGGTGGCGGGCACCGTGACCGCGGTGCTCGCCGAGGACGGGACCGCGGTGGAGTACGGCCAGCCGCTGCTGTCGATCCGGCCCGCGGCATGAGGGGGCGCGCCATGGTGACCCGCGTGCTCGTCGCCAACCGCGGCGAGATCGCGCTGCGCGTGATCCGCGCCTGCCGGGAGCTGGGCCTCGGGACGGTGGCCGTCCACTCGGCCGCCGACGACGGCGCCGCGCACGTGGCCGCCGCCGACCGCGCCGTGCGGATCGGGCCGCCGCCCGCCGCGCTCAGCTACCTCAACGTCCCGGCCATCCTGGAGGCCGCGCGGATCACCGGCGCGGACGCCGTGCACCCCGGCTACGGGCTGCTGTCGGAGGACGCGGACTTCGCCGACGCGTGCCGCGACGCGGGCCTCACCTTCGTCGGACCCGAGCCGGAGGCGCTGCGCGTCCTGGGAGACAAGATCAGCGCGCGCCGGGTGGCCGCCGAGGCCGGGCTGGCGGTGCTGCCCGGCTCGCCGGAACCGGTCGCCTCGGCCGAGGCGGTCCGCGCGCACGCGGCGCGGACCGGCTACCCGCTGATCCTGAAGGCGGCGGCCGGCGGCGGGGGCCGGGGCATGGAGGCGGTGGACGCCCCCGGCGACCTTTCCGCCGCCCTGGGCCGGGTGCGGTCCGCCGCCGTCGCGCTCTTCGGCGACGACCGGGTGTTCGTCGAACGGTTCCTGCGCAGCGCCCGCCATGTGGAGATCCAGATCCTCGGCGACCGGCACGGGACCGTCGTCCACCTGGGCAGCCGGGACTGCTCGGTGCAGCGCCGCAACCAGAAGATCGTCGAGGAGGCCCCGGCGCCCGCGCTGCCCGCCGACCTGCTCGACCGCGTCGCCGAGGACGCGGTGCGCTGCGCCGCCGGGATCGGCTACCACGGCGCCGGGACGTTCGAGTTCCTCGTCGAGCCGGACGGCGCGTACTGGTTCATCGAGGCCAACTGCCGGATCCAGGTGGAGCATCCGGTCACCGAGATGGTCACCGGGGTCGACCTCGTCCACGAGCAGCTGCGCGTGGCCGCGGGCGAACCCCTCGTCGCGCACGGGCCCGCCGGCCAGGGCGCGCCCGGCGGGGTGCGGGGCTGCGCGATCGAGTGCCGGATCAACGCCGAGGACCCCGCCCGCGACTTCCGTCCGGCACCCGGGCGGCTGGCGGAGGTCAGCCTGCCCGCCGGGCCGTTCGTCCGCGTCGACACGCACGTGAGCGCCGGGTCGTCCGTCCCGGCGGAGTACGACCCGCTGCTGGCCAAGGTCGTCGTGTGGGCGCCCGGCCGGGCGGGGGCGCTGGCGCGGATGGACCGGGCGCTGGCCGAGTGCCGGATCGCCGGGCCCGGGGTCCGGACCAACCGCGACTTCCTGCGGGAGCTGCTGCGGCATCCCCGCTTCTCCGGCGCCTCGCACGACACCGCGTTCCTCGCCGGGCTTATCGAGGCCGGCGGCACCAGAACGGGAGATCCCGCATGACCGAAACAGGACCGACCACCGTCCCCGCCGAGGAGTGCCCCGCCTTCCCCTTCCCCTGGGAGGGCGTCGACCCGGCGCCCGAGTACGCGCGGCTGCGCGCCGAGCGCCCGATCCTCCAGGTGCGGCTGCCCAGCGGGGGGCGGGCGTGGCTGGTCACGCGGCACGCCGACGCCCGCCGCGTGTTCGCCGACCAGCGGCTCAGCCGAGCCGCCGCCTGCGCCAACAAGGACGACTTCGAGGGCATCAACCCGCCCGCCGGCTCCCTGTTCGCCCTCGACCCGCCCGAGCACACCGCGGTGCGCGCGCTGGTGAACAAGACGTTCACGGTGCGCCGGGTGGAGGAGCTCAAACCGTGGATCGCGCAGCGGGCCGAGCGGCTCGTGGCGCGGCTGGCCCGGCAGGGCCCGCCGGCCGACCTGGTCAAAGGGTTCGCCCAGCCGATGTCGATGAGCGTGCTGTGCCGGCTGCTCGGCGTCCCCGAGGCCGACCACGGCAGGTTCATCGAGTGGTCGCACGCGCTGCTGTCCACCGCCGGCGGCGGCGAGGAGATCGAGGCGACGCGCCGGCGGCTCGGGCAGTACGTGGCGCGGCTCATCGAGGCCAGGCGCGCGGTGCCCGCCGACGACCTGGTGTCGGCGCTGGTCGAGGCCGTGGACCGGGAGGACGCCGCGCCGCAGCAGGCGATCCTGCTGGTGATGGCCATCCTGGTCGCCGGGCACGACGCCATGGCCAACCAGCTCGCCGGGACGGCCTACCTGCTGCTGACCCGTCCCGGCATGGCGGACCGGCTGCGGGCCGAGCCGGAGCTGATCCCGGCGGCGGTGGAGGAGGTGCTGCGCTACACCTCGCTGATCGCGGTGGGCGGCTTCCCCCGGGTGGCGCTGGAGGACGTCCGGATCGGCGAGGTCGTCATCAGGGCGGGCGACACCGTCATCGCGGCCATCGACTCGGCCAACCGCGACGCCGACGTGTTCCCCGACCCCGACGAGCTGCGCGTCGACCGGCGGCCCCGCGGCCATCTCGCGTTCGGGCACGGCACCCACCGCTGCCTGGGCGCCCAGCTCGCCCGCGCCGAACTGGGCATCGCGGTCTCCGCGCTGCTCGACACGCTGCCCGGCATGCGCCTGGCGGTGCCGCCCGGCGAGCTGGAGTGGGACCGCGAGTCGTTCGGACGCGGCCTGCTCTCGCTCCCCGTCACCTGGTAGCGCCCGAGCATCCGCAAGCCCCCATCAGCCGGTAGCCCCCGTCACCGAGGAGGACGACATGGCACCGCGAAGTCAGGCATCGAGACCGACCCACCGCGCGCTGATGATCCGCAGGGTCGACCCGGCGAACCTGGACGCCGTGGCGGCGGCGTTCCGCGACCACGACCGCACCCCGCTGCCGGCCCGCATCGGCGTCCGGTCCCGGACGCTGCTGCACTACCACGGCCTCTACCTGCACCTGGTCGAGGGCGGCCGGTCCCTTGAGGACAACATGTACGCCTCCCGCGAGGACCCGCTGTTCCGCGAGATCGACCAGCGGCTCGCCACGCTCCTGACCCCGTACGACAGCGAGCGCCCGAGCATGCGGGAGGCCCAGGCCCAGGAGTTCTACCACTGGTCCGCCGACCCGCCGCCCGCGACCTTCCGGGTGCTCCTGGAGTTCCGGGTGCACACCGGCCGCGGCGAGGAGTACGAGCGGACGTGGCGGCGGCTGATCGCCCCGGTCACCGAATGGCCGGACAACCTCGCGCAGTCGCTGTCCCGCGACCGCACCGACCCGGACACCTTCTACGTCCTCAGCGACTGGACCGGCGAGGAGGCGTTCCAGCGCTTCCTCCGCAGCCCCGAACACGCCGAGCTCGCCGCCGAGAGCCGCGCCCTCGGCGACCCGGTCCGGGTGACCCACATGTACATCCGCCCCGAGCGGGCGGACCGACCGGAAGGACAGGCCCGATGAACGCGCTGACCGCCGTGGGCGACGTCAACTACCTCGCGGTGTTCGCCGCCGCCGCGCTCCGGGTGCCCCTCGCCGGGCTGTGGCATTCCCCGCTCATGTTCGGCCGGCCGTGGGAGCACATGGTCGGGCTCGACTCCGCGGCGATGCGCCGCCGCGGGCTGCCCGCCCTGTTCGTGTTCGCGTTCCTGACCGCGCTGGCCGGCGCCTTCGTCCTGGCGCTGCTGCTCGGACGCGACGCGGGCCTGGGCGCGGGCGCGCTGGCGGGGCTGCTCACCGGGCTCGGCATCGCCGGCGGCGCGGTAGCGAGCTCGATGGTGTTCGAGAACCGCCCGCGCCCGCTGATCGCGATCGACGCCGCCTTCCACACCGTGCTGTTCACGGCCACCGGCGCCATCCTCGGCGCCTGGTGACCGCGGCGCGGGCGCACCCGAGGCAGAGGGCAGACGAGGGAGAGGGCAGACGAGGGAGAGAGATGAGCCAGACGAGCAACCCGTTCACCGACGGCGAGATCACCTACATTCGCGAGCACCGGCTGGGGCGGCTGGCGACGATCGGCCCCGACGGCGCCCCGCAGGTGCGGCCGGTGGCCTTCCGGTTCAACACCGACGGCACGTTCGACATCGGCGGCCCGCGGCTGGCCACCAGCCAGAAGTACCACAACCTGCTCGCCGACCCGCGCGCGGCGTTCGTCCTGGACGACGTGGCGCCGGAGGGCTCGGGGGCGCCCCGGCCCGGCTACGGCCGCGGCATCGAGATCCGCGGCCGCGCCGAGGCGCTGACCGTCCGGGAGCCGGCGGAGCGGCTGGCGCCGCACCACGGCGACGAGCTCATCCGCATCCGGCCCGTGCGCGTCATCACGTGGAACCTGGCCGGCGGCCAGGCGGGGCCGCGAGGGCGGGAGGTGCGATGAGCGACACGACGGCCGCCGAGGTCCTGCCGCTGATCACCGAGGTCCGCGAGGTCGGGCCGGTCATGCGGGTGCGGATGATGTCCGGCGACGCCGGCTACCTGGTGACCCGCTGCGAGGAGGCCCAGCAGTTCTTCTCCGACCCGGCGTTCAGCCGCGCGGCGGTGATGCGTCCCGGGGCGCCCAGGGAACTGCCGAGGAAGCAGGTCGGCTCCGGCAGCTCGCTGTTCAACATGGACCCGCCCGAGCACACCCGGCTGCGGCGCGTGGTGGCCAAGGAGTTCACGCGCCGCCGCGTCCAGGGCCTGGCGGGGGAGATCGCCGCGGCCGTGGACGGGCTGCTGGACCGGATGGTCGAGACTGGGCCGCCGGTGGACCTGGTCAAGGCGCTGTGCACGCCGCTGCCGCTGACCGAGATCTGCCGGCTGCTCGGCGTGCCGTACGAGGACCACGCGTCCTTCCGCGAGTGGGTCGAGGCGATCATGTCCTGGAAGGGGCGCGGCCAGGAGGAGGTCACCCGGTGCCGGCGGGCGCTGCACGACTACCTCACGGACCTGGTCGCGGCCAAGCGCGCCGAACCGGGCGACGACCTGCTGAGCGCGCTGCTGGTCGTCCGCGACCAGGAGGACCGGATCACCGAGCCGGAGCTGGTCGGCCTGGGGATCGCGCTGCTGATCGCCGGGCACGAGACCACGCTCAACCAGCTCGGCGGGAGCGTGCACGCGCTGCTGGTCGAGCCGGAGCGGTACGCCCGGCTGGTCCGCGACCCCTCGCTGGTGCCCTCGGCGGTGGAGGAGCTGCTGCGGCTCGTCCCGTCGGTGGCGGTCTCCAGCCCGCGCATGGCCATGCGGGACGTGGAGATCGGCGGGGTGCTGATCCCGGAGGGGAGCATGGTCGCGGCGTCGTCGGTCGCGGCCAACCGCGACCCGGCCGTGTTCGATGACCCGGAGGCGATGGACCTCGGCCGTTCCGACAACCGGCACATCACCTTCGGGCACGGCCCGCACTTCTGCCTGGGCTCCCAGCTCGCCCGCACCGAGCTGCGGACGGCGCTGGGCGGCCTGGTGCGGCGGTTCCCCGGCCTGCGGCTGGCCGTGGACCCGGCGGAGGTCCGGTGGCGGACGAACCAGCTCATCCAGGGCCCGGTCGAGCTGCCCGTCACCTGGTGAGCGGATGACCTCGTGACAGGGTGAGGCGTCCCGGTGGGCTCGACCGGTCACGTCCCGGCGGGGCCGGTCCAGCCCGCCGGGACGTGACCGACGCGGACGCGCTGCGGGTGGTCGCCCACCGGGACCGAGGTGATCTTCTGTCCGGTGCCGAAGTCGATGGCGGTGACCTGGTCGGTGCCGCTCTCGGAGATGACGCAGGCCCGGCCGTCGCCGCTGACGGTCGCCCAGTACGGCTTGGACGCTGTCACCAGCGGGCCCTCCCGCAGCGTGGCCCGGTCGACGACGGTGGCGTAGTCGTCCATGGTCCCGGCGATGCACAGCTTGTCGCCGCGGGGGCTCATCGACATGCCGTGGTGCCGGGAGTCGTTGACGAAGGTGGTGCGGTCGTCGCTGGTGGCGGGGTTCTCCGGCAGGGTCTTCCACCGGGTGATCGCGTCGGTGGCGACGTCGTACTCGAAGAAGCCGTTGAAGAACGACACCTGGAAGTACAGCTTGGACTCGTCGGGGGTGAAGGCCACCGGGCGGACCGCGTCGGACATGTCGGTGCGGCCGAAGGCGTCCAGGCGCTGCCGCATGTCGATCACCTTGACCTGCTGGAACGTGGCGGCGTCGGCGACGGTGATGCGGCGGTCGCCCTTTGTCCAGTCCAGCCAGGGGGCGTCCAGGTCGGTGTTGACCTCGCCGATCGACATGTTCCAGATGTACCGGCCGTCGCGGGAGAAGACGTTCTCGTGGGGCTTGTCGCCGGTCTTGAACGAACCGGCCTGCCGCCCGGTGCGGATGTCGAGGACGTGGACGGTGTTGGACGTGGAGGCCGACACCGCGACGCGCGTCCCGTCCGGCGAGACGGCCATGTGGTCCGAGCGGTACCCGGAGACGGGGAAGCGCCAGTTGACCCGGCCGGTCGCGACGTCGACGGAGACCACGTCGGCGAAGCTGGGGCGGGACACCACGACGGCGGAGCCGTCGGGCGTGGAGTACATGTCGTCGACGTACTGGTCGTGGCCCTCGCCGACGGTCTGCCGGATGCCGAGGAAGAAGGCGAGGCGGATGGGGTCGGCGTAGATCTCGCGGAGGCGCTGCTCCTTGTCGGGGATGACGTTGAGGCGGCCGATCCTGGCGAAGGTCCCGCTGGACTCGATGACGTCGGCGGTGCCGTCCCAGTTGTTGCCGACGAACATCACCTCGCGCAGGGCGGCGGGGGCCTGGGCGGGGGGCGCCGCGCCGGCGGGGACGGCGGTGGCGGGGACGGCGGTGGCGGTGGTCGCCGCCGCCGCGGCCAGGGCGGCTCCGCCCAGCACGGCGGATCGGGGGGTGCGCCGGGACCTGAACGTCGGGAAGCGCATCTTCTCTACCTCCGGGGTGGGTGAACGCGGCGCCGCTCGCCTCCCCTCGGGGGCGTGGGGGAGGGCATGGGAGGAGCGGCGCCCCGCCGAGATATGAAGATTTTTCAGACTTTCGGTTACTGGACAGTAGTCCACTGTGCGGTACGCCACAAGGGCCCCGCCGACCCGCTACCGTGAGGGCATGCCCACAACCGCGCGAGCGCGATGCCGCGCTCGCCAAGGCCCGGCCGGTGAGAGCCGATGAGACGAGAGCCGATGAGCCGGGAGCCGGTGAGCCCGGTGCCGCCGGGCGAGCGCCGCAGGCCGGGACTTTGAAGGACAGCACCGCCGACCGCGGGCGGGTACTCGCCTACCGGTACGCCGCGCACGACCTCGCGCCCGGCGGTGGCCGCGGCGACACCGTCCTGGCGACCGGCCTCCAGGACTACCCGCCCGGACGGACCGCCGTGCCCGCCCTCCGGCTGCGCACCGGCACCGCCGAGCCCGGCGCGTCCGCGGTGCTCGTCCACTCCATCCGGGGCGCCATGCACCTGCACCGCGCCGCCGACCTGGCCCCGCTCGCCGCCGCGCTGCGGATCGAGGACGGCCGCGACCTGCCGCCCCAGGCGATCGGCCCGTTCGGCACCGTCCTCGCCGGCGCGGGCATCACCTTCGGCGCCGCGCTGGACGAGGTCGCCGCGGCCATGCGCGAGGCCGTCGCGGGCGGCGGCACGCCCACCAAGGGCGAGCTGAGCGGGACGGTGAGCCCACGGGTCGACCGGCCGCTCGCGCCCTGGTGCAAGGGGTGCGGCGTGCACCACGTCCAGGACATGCTGTTCCGGATGGCCACCCTCCAGGCGGGCCTGCTCATCGAGGTGGACGACGGCATCCCCAGCCGGTTCCGCCTCCGCGCCGCCGCCGAGCCGTTCGAGCCCGGGGATCCGGCGGACGCCCGCGCCGGGCTGGTCCGGGCCTTCCTCGCGACGTCCGGCCCCTCCCATCCGGCCCAGCTGGCGTCCTGGCTGGCCTGCACCCCGGCCGCCGCCCGCCGCTGGTGGGACCTGGTCGCGGACGAGCTGGTCCCCGTCACGGTCGACGGCGGCAAGTACTGGACGCACGCCGACCACCAGGAGGCGCTCAAGGCGGCGCCCGCCCCGGCCGGCGTCCGCCTCCTGCCGCCCTACGACCCCGTCACCGAACTGGCCGACCGCAAGCTGCTCGTACCGGACGACGCCCACCGCAAACAGGTGTGGCGCACCGCCGCCAACCCCGGCGTCCTGCTGGTCGACGGCGAGATCGCCGGGGTGTGGCGGCAGCGGCGGGCCCGCGGCCGGCTGTCGCTGCGCATCGAGCCGTTCACCGAGCTGTCCGCCGGGCGGCGCCGAGCCGCCGAAGCCGACGCCGCCGTCATCGCGGACCACGCCGGAGCGTCCGGCGCCGACCTGTCCTTCGTCTGACCCGGGCCCGGGACGCTTCCGCCCGGCCGGGTCTCAGCGCGCGGTCGGGAGGGGACCGGAGCCGGCCCGGGAGAAGAGGCGGCGGAGGATGTCGGTGATGGTGACCACGCCCAGGACCCGCCCGTCCTGGGTGATCAGCGCCAGCTGGTTGCTGGTTTCACGCATCTGCGTCAGCGCGCTGTAGACGGGCGTCCCGGCGGGCAGCCGGAACGCCGGCCTGGTCAGGTGTCCGATGCCCGCGCCGTCGGGCTCGGTCAGGGTGTCGCGCACGTGGATCACGCCCCAGCCGGTGCCGTCCGCCCGCACCAGGACGCGCAGGTGGCTGGAGGCGTGGCCGGCGGCCTGGACGTCGGCGACGGTGGCCGACGGCGGCACGGCGGTCAGCTCGGCGTCCGGATCGACCAGGTCGCCGATCCGCAGGTCCTGGAGGTCCAGTGCCTCCGACAGCTGCGCCGAGTACGCGGCGTCGAGGGCGCCGACGTTGGCGGAGTGCTCGACCAGGTGGCGCAGCGCGCCCGGGTCCTGCCCCGCGGCGACCTGGTCGGCCGGCTCCACGCCGACCCGGCGCAGGCACCGGTTCGCGGCACTGTTCAGCGCGCGCAGCAGCGGCCGGGTCAGCAGCATGAAGCCGCGCATCGGCAGCGCCAGCAGCGTCGCCGACCGCTCGGGATGGGCGATCGCCCACGACTTGGGCGCCATCTCGCCGATCACCAGGTGCAGGAAGGTGGCGATGATCAGGGCCAGCACGAAGCCCGCCACGTCCGCGGCCCACAGGGCCAGGCCCCACGACTCCAGCAGCGGGGTCAGCCAGTGGTGCACGGCGGGCTTGGTGATCGCGCCCAGCGCCAGCGTGCAGACGGTGATGCCGAGCTGGGCGCCCGCCAGCAGCACGGTGAGCTCGGACGCGCTGCGCAGCGCCGCCCGGGCCGCCCGGCTCGACGGCGCCGCGTCCTCCAGCCGGTGGCGCTTGGCGGCGATCAGCGCGAACTCGATCGCGACGAAGAACGCGCTGGCCGCGATGATCGCGACGGTGGCGGCGAGGACCGCCCACGGCTCGCTCAACGCTCGTCCCGCCCCCGCTCGCCGGTGCCCTCCGGGCCTCCGGCCATGATCTCCAGCCGGATCGAGGAGGGCACGTGGTTGTCGACCTCCAGCACCCGCACGCGGACGTACCGCGGCGGCGGATCGTCGCTGCGCACCAGGTCCGCCGGGTCGTCCGGCAGCCGGATGTCGAGCTCGGCGCCCGCCTCGGGCAGCGCCCCGTACGCGGCGATCACCAGCCCGGCGATGGTCTCGTAGTCGCCCTCGGGCAGCCGGTGGTCGATGGTCCGCTCCACCTCGTCGATGTGGAAGCCGCCCGGGATGATCCAGGCGTTCCCGGCGGCGGTGGCGGTGGGCTCGTCCTCTGAGGTGTCGTGCTCGTCGGTGATCTCGCCGACCAGCTCCTCGGCCAGGTCCTCCAGCGTCAGGACGCCGGCGAACCCGCCGAACTCGTCGATCACGCAGGCCAGCTGCTGCCGCTCCCCGGCCAGCCGGTCCAGCGCGGCGGGCAGCGTCATCAGGGTCGGCAGGACGGTGGCGGGACGCATGATCGTCGACACCGGCCGGGTGCCGTCGGCCGCGCTCAGCACCTCGTCCAGGTGCACCACGCCGACGACGCGCTCGTCCTCGCCGAGCACCGGATAGCGCGAGTGGCCGGTGCTCATCGCCCGCCTGACCTCGGCGATCGGCTCGTGCTCGGCGACGGTGTCGACGCGCGAACGGGGGATCATGGCGTGCTCCACGTCCCGCCGCGGGAAGTCCAGGATCCGGTCCAGCAGCATCGACAGGTCGGGTGGCAGGTCGCCGCTGCGGCGGGAGTCGGCCACGATGTGCTCCAGGTCCCGCTCCGTGGCGGCGTGCTCGACGTCGTGCACCGGCTCGATCCGCAGCAGCCGCAGCAGCAGGTTGGACGACCGGTCGAAGACCCAGATCAGCCAGCCGAACGCCTTCAGGTAGATCAGCGTCGAGCGGGACAGCCGGCGCGCGACCGGCTCGGGACGGGCGATCGCCAGGTTCTTGGGGAACAGCTCGCCGAACAGCATCTGCACCAGCGTGGACAGGACGAGCGCGAGGAGCGTCCCGACCGCGACGCCGGCGCCCGCGGGCACGCCCGTGACGCCGAGGATCTCGCCCAGCGCGCGGCCGATCATCGGCTCGGCGACGTACCCGACCAGCAGGCCGGTCACGGTGATGCCCAGCTGGGCGCCCGACAGCATGAACGAGGTGCGCCGGGTCACCGCCAGGGCACGGCCCGCCGCGGCGTCGCCGCCGCCGGCGCGGGCGCTCAGCCGGGACCGGTCCACGGCCATGTAGGCGAATTCCTGGGCGACGAAGTAGCCGGTCGCGACGGTGATCAGGAGCACCACCGCCACGCCGAGCAGCAGGGACAGCGCGGTGATCACCAGCGGTCCGCCCGCGGGCCGGTCAGGGGGCCGGTGTCGCCGGAGTCCGGGGGACGGGCGATGATCGGAAGATCGGTTTCCATGGCTCTCTTGGGGCGAACGGGCATCAAGAGTGACAACGACACTTGTAGTCGCTGAGTTCCCGCGAAGCGGCTGGCGACCGCGAACCCGCAGGTCACAATGATCCTAACGGCACCGGCGGCCGCCCAGCGGGCCTGAGACCGGCCCCCGGCGCGCCTCGAGCGCCGCCGGAGTCACAAGGTGAGGACGCCCCTCGTGGGGCAGTCTTCCTCCGCGCCGGCCCGGACGAGTGAAGTCATGACCGCCCCCGCGATCACTCACACGGGGGAGGGAGATGGTGGAGCCCCCGGCCGGGTTCGAACCGGCGACCTGCCGCTTACAAGGCGGCTGCTCTGGCCAGCTGAGCTACAGGGGCCTGCCGGCGCAGACGCCGACGCGCTCACAATACCGCTAGCCACGGGCGCGGCGCGGCCCCTTAAAGGCGGGCGGCCGGAGGGCATGGGCCGGACGCGCCGCGGGTGAAACAGATCACAGGGACAGGCCGGGCGGGCCAGGTGGCCTCGGGAACAGAAGGCCCCCGCTGTCCTGGAGCGTGCCCGAATGCGTCGAGTGACCGGGCCCGGTCACCCGCCCATGGCACAATGTTGGCTCCTGCCTCACGGGCACGACGGGGCGGGACGACGAGGGGCCCGGCCCCAGGGCCGGTGCGCTCGGCGATCTCGCGGGCGGGCGCGGCCCGTCGCGGGAGGCTCCACCGACGTACTGCGGCCGGGAGGAGGTGCGCTGGCGTGTCGCATGCCGGTCGCCGTCGCCGAGCCGCACGCGCCCGCCGTACCGTCCGGCCCGGCGTCGCGTTCGCCGCCACCACCACGGCCCTCACGCTCGTCGCCGCCTTCGCCGTACCGGCCGCGACGCTCTCCGGCGGCACCGCCGCCGCCGAACGGCAGGCCGCACCCGGCGACCCCGCACAGCAGGCCGCGGCCGCACCGGTCGACCAGATCCGCGCCCGCGAATGGCACCTGAACGCGATGCGCGTCCCGCGCGCCTGGCGGCTGTCCAAGGGCGCCGGCGTCACCGTGGCCGTACTCGACACCGGCGTCGACCGCCGCCACCCCGACCTGGTCGGCCGCGTCACCACCGGGCCCGACCTCACCGGCGGCACGCGCCGTCCCGGCAGCAGGTACTGGGGGCTGCACGGCACCTCGATGGCCAGCATCATCGCCGGGCACGGCAACGGCCCCGGCCAGCAGCGCGGGGTCATCGGCGTCGCCCCCCAGAGCCGGATCCTGTCCATCCGGGTGACCTGGGAGAACGACGACCCCCAGCGCCAGGAGGGCGGCCAGGTCGCCCGTAACCGGGACGCGGTGGCGCAGGGCATCCGCTACGCCGTCGACCACGGCGCCGACATCATCAACATGTCCCTGGGCGGCGGGCGCCTCTTCTACGACGGCAACTCCACCGAGGAGAGCGCGATCCGGTACGCGCTCAGCAAGGGCGTGGTGCTGATCGCCTCGGCCGGCAACGACGGCGCCGGCCCCAATCGCAACAATTTCCCCGCCGCCTACAAGGGCGTGATCGCCGTCGGCGCCCTCGACCGGCGGCTGCGGATGTGGAAGGACAGCAACCGGCGCCCGTACGTGGCCGTCTGCGCGCCCGGCGTCGAGATCGTCAGCGCCGACTCCAGCAGCGGCTACGTCATCGGGACGGGCACCAGCCCCTCCTCGGCCATCGTCGCCGGGGTCGCCGCGCTGATCCGCGCCCGCCACCCCAGACTACGGCCGGAGGAGGTCCGGCAGGCGCTGGTGAAGGGCGTCCTCCCCAACCGGCCGACCGGCTCGCCCACCTGCGCGGGGCCGCTCGACGCGGTCCGCGCCCTGGCCGCCGCCGGCAGGATCGAGCAGACCGCGCACGGCCCCGGCGCCAAGCCCGCCGCGACCTCCGCGACCCCGGCGCCGTCCACGGCGCCCCCCGAGGAGGACGGCGGGTTGCTGCTGACCGCCGTCCTCGCGGGCGGCAGCGGACTGATCGCCATCGGGGTGCTGCTGGCCTGGCGCCAGCGCCGCAGGCCCGAAGACGGCTACGACGACGACTACGACGACATGGACGACTACGGCCTGGGGGCGCGGCGCCCGTCCCCGCAGGTCGGCGCGATGGCCGGGCGGGGAGCGCCGCGCGGGCCGGCGGTCGCGCCCGTCAACGCCCCGCTCTGGCAGAGCAACGAGGTCTACTCGGGGATGCCGCCCGCCGCGTCCGACCGCGTGCCGCAGGCGCCTCCGTCCCGGAACGGGGGAGCCCCGCCCTGGCCGCCCCCGTCGCAGACGCCGACCCAGGAACCCCTCCAGGCGCCCCGGGCCTCGGCTCCGCAGCCGCAGCCGCCTTCTTCGCCGACGTTGCCGCCGTTGCGGCCGGAGGAGCCGGAGCCTCCCGTGTCGTCGTGGCGGCAGCCGCCCCCGGCGGGGATCGGGCCGCCCGCCCCCAGCGAGTTGCGCCCGTACCTGCCCGAGTCCCCGGCCGGGCGCGGGACGAACGGGTACGGGGCCAACGGGTTCGACACCAACGGGCACGAGACGAACGGGCACGAGACGAACGGGCACCACACGAACGGGCACGGCGCCGTCAACGGATCGCACAACCTCGGGCACCTGAACGGCTCCGCCCCCTCCCCGCAGGCCGCCGAGCCGCCGCCACCCTCGTACGAAGAGCATCCCCGGTACGAGGAGCCGCGCCGCTACGAAGAACCCGCCCGCTACGAGGAGCCCGTCCCGTACGAGGAGCCGCCCCGCCACGAGGAGCCGGTTCCATACGAGGAGGCGCCTCCGGGCGGCGCCGGGAACACCGACTACACGATCCTCGACGACGAGGAGTGGGAGAAGTTCCGGCGGAGCGCGCTCGAAGGCTCCGGCTTCGACGACGAGGACGACCGCGTACCCCAGGAGGAGAAGGGCCCGGGAGACCCGTTCCCGCCGCTGCCGGCCGACCCTCCGCCGCCCGTACGCCCGGAGGACGAGCACGGCGGCCGTCCCCGATCCGGCGAGGACGACGACTACCGGCCCCCCTGGTGGTGAGCACGGCGGTGACCCTGGCGCCGGGCGCGGTACCGGGCGCGGTGCCGTGGCCGTACGCGCCGTCCCGCTACTACGGCGGGCGTAGCCATGGAGTCTCCGGCCGTACGATGCCGCGGGCCTGACCTGTCGCCGAGCATCGACTCATCCGCGAAAGAGGAGGTCGATGACCATGATGGCGACGCTGACGACGATGGCGGCGCAGGTGCACCCCGGGCCGGGCCCGTGGCACGAGGGCGGGCCGGCCGACGCCCCCGCCTGGTGGCCGGTGTTCCCGATCGGCTTCGGGTTGTTCTGGGTGGCCGTGGCGATCGGGGTGTTCTACCTGGTGCGCCGCCGGATCACCGCGAACGCCGCGACGGCGGCCGCCGCGTCCGACCCGATGACGCGGGCCCGTTCGGTGCTGGCCGAGCGCTTCGCCCGCGGCGAGATCGACGAGGACGAGTACCAGGCCCGCCTGTCGGCCTTGCGCTACCAAGCATGACCCGGGTGCCCCCGGCCTTCCCCGGGGCCG
Source organism: Spirillospora sp. CA-255316 (assembly GCA_050942275.1). Classification (GTDB taxonomy): domain Bacteria; phylum Actinomycetota; class Actinomycetes; order Streptosporangiales; family Streptosporangiaceae; genus Spirillospora. The sequence goes on from CP192047.1 coordinate 914,396, forward strand.
GCCCTCCGCGGAGGGCCGGCCCCGGGCCGTTTCCACGCGTCCTGAGCACATGCGTGCCCGGCGGCGCCCGCGTCCGGGAGGCGGGGACGACGGGGCAGGGTCAATCGGCGATGGCCTCTTTGAAGATCTTGCCGACGCTGTCGGGGTCCATCGGGGCCTGCGCCGCGGCGTCGGCGAAGCGGGTCAGCAGGCGGGCGAAGTCGGCGCGCTCCTCGGGGGTCCAGTCGGCCATCAGCTCCCCCAGGTAGGCGCGGCGGAACCGGTCGGCGACCTGCTTGACCCGGATTCCCGCGTCGGTCAGGCCGAGGTTGGCGCGGCGCGCGTCGACGGGGGACGGGCGCCGCGACACCAGGCCCGCGTCGATGGCGTGCCCGACCAGCCGGCTGGCGGTGGACGGGTCGATCTCGAGGCGTTCGGCGACGGCGCCCACGGTGACCTCGTCGCCGGGGGCGGTCGCGGCGGCGTTCAGCGCGGCGACCGCGTGCACCACCATGAGGTTGGACTGCTGGAGCGGGCGGCCGCCCGGGCCGGCGGAGGTCTGCGCCCGGATCCGTTTCATCAGGTCGGGCTTGACCCAGACGCGCCGGAGATGGAACAGCGCCACGGAGATGTCGGTGAGCGCAGGGTCGGGCGGCTGCCCGGAGGGGTCGGAGAACTCCGCGGGCACCGCGTCCGCCGAGCTGTTCTCCCTGGTCATTCCCATGGTCTCCCGTTCACCGCGCGGTCGTCCCCCGTACCGTACCCAGCATGACGCATGTAGCCTGCATGTGTTCCAACGGACCTTGCGCTTTCCTGGTTCCCGTCCTTCCGGAAAGCGTTACAGCCCTTCCCGGGACGCCCCGACCCGTTCCGCGCGAACGCCGGACGATGTCGGCGGGGACGCGTAGCATGGCACCGCCGAACCCGGACGACCCGGGATTAGTGACCACAGAGGGGACCTCAATGCGCGCGGCACCAGGCCCCGGCGAGGGTCCCCGGCAGGACGGAAGCATGAACGATGGCTCAGCCCTGGAACCGGTGACCGAAGGTCTGGAAGACGACGAAGCCTTCCCGGCCGACCTGCTGTCCGAGCGTGACCGCCAGATCCTCGCCTTCGAGCGCCGGTGGTGGAAGTACGCCGGAGCCAAGGAGCAGGCGATCCGCGAGCTGTTCGAGATGTCGGCGACGCGGTACTACCAGCTCCTGAACATCCTCATCGACCGACCCGAGGCGCTCGAGCACGACCCGATGCTGGTCAAGCGCCTGCGCCGGATGCGCTCCCAGCGACAGCGGCAACGCGCCGCGCGCCGCCTCGGCATCCGGCCCTGAGGTGACCAACACTGGTCACGTGAACCCTTCGCATCCCCTGACGGCCGCCGGCGCCGACGGCCTCGACGCACTCCGTGACGCCCCCGCCCGGGCCGTGCTCGGTTTCGACTTCGACGGCACGCTCGCGCCGATCGTGGACGACCCGGCCGCGGCCCGCGCCCACCCCGAGGCCGCCCCCGCCCTGGCCCGCCTGGCCCCGCGCGTCGGCGCGCTGGTCATCATCACCGGCCGGCCCGCCGCAGTGGCGGTGGAGTACGGCGGTTTCGAGGGCATCGACGGCCTGGTGGTGCTCGGCCAGTACGGCCTGGAACGCTGGGAGTCCGGCGAGCTGCACGTGCCCGAGCCCCCGCCCGGGGTGGCCGAGGCTCGTACCAAGGTGCCCGAGATCCTGAAGGCGTCCGGCGCGCCCGCCGAGGTCTACATCGAGGACAAGGGGCAGGCGATGGCGGTCCACACCCGCCGCTGCGCAGAGCCCCAGGTCGCGCTCGAACGCCTCCGCGGGCTCCTGGACGCGCTGGCCGAGCGTGCCGGTCTGGTGGTGGAGCCCGGCCGGTTCGTGCTGGAGCTTCGCCCGCCCGGCATGGACAAGGGCAGGGCGCTGCGCGCGTTCGTCGACGGGCTGCGGCCCGAGGGCGGCCGCCCGTCCGCAGTGCTGTTCGCCGGTGACGACCTGGGCGATCTGGCCGCGTACGACGCCGTCGACGCCTACCGCGCCGAAGGGGTGCCGGGCGTCAAGGTGTGCAGCGGCTCGGACGAGGTGACCGTGCTGGCCGAACGCGCCGACCTCGTGGTCGACGGCCCCGCCGGGGTGGTCGGCTTCCTGGAGACGCTTCTCCCCGGCTGACCTGCCCTCCCGCTTCCTCTCCTCCCCTCGCGCGACTTTGTTAGATCAGGACAAGGCCGACATGGGTGATTGGCGTTTTTTGTGTTACTTCGGAGGGTCGTGCGGGTGAAGAGTGCTGTCTGCGCAAGACTGTGCTCTGACGGGGGGAGAGGAAGAGGAGCGTGAGGTGGACACGGACCCAGGAACGCCGGGCCTGCCTGAAGATCCGCGCCGTCGGCCGCGAGGTCCCGAACAGCGGCGGGTGACGCCGCTCGTCCCTCCCGCGCAGAGCGCGCGCCCGTCCAACGCGCTCGGCGCCCGCGAGACCAGCGGCGTCCAGGTGCGCCTGGGTGCGCGCGGAGGACGCGGCCGGAAGAACCGCGACGCCTTCGATCAGGGGCGAGTTCCCGATCACGGTCGTGCGCCCCGCGGGGCGGCCGGGCACGGCCCGCGGCAGGCGCCGCCAGGGTGGTCGCATGACCCCGGGTTCTGGTCGCAGGAGCCTCGTCCTCGGAAGCGGCGGCGCAGGACGTTCGCGGTCGCCGGGCTGGTGTCGGGCATCGCCGCCGCCGGGCTGATCGCGGGCGCGATCGTGCTGCTGCCCCGGTCGGCGGGCGTGGAGGTCAGGACGGAGCCCCAGACGGTCGGCGAGACCTCCGGCACCGGCTCCGGTTCCGGCGCCGGTGCCACGGGACGGGCGCCGCGTACCGGCGCACCGGTCGAGGTCGGCACCGCCGACGGCTCCCGGTACCGGATCGCGGCCGTGACGGCGGGCGCCGACGCCGGCGGCGTGGCGCCCCAGCAGTCCTCGCCGTCGGCGCGCTCGTCCTCCCCGTACATCGACTACGTGCTGTCCAACGCGTCCAAGCAGCGGGTCCTGCTGGACTTCCCCGGCGACGTCTTCCTCCGGCGCGACCTGGTGGCGTCGCAGGCCCGCGGCCGCTGCATGTGGCAGGCCGGGGTGCCCGAGACCATGTGCACGCCGCCGATCAGGAGCGAGGTCATCCGGACGATCTCCGGTGGACGGCTGGAGCCGGGCGACGGCGGCGACAAGTACATGCCGCCCGGAGCGTCCTATCTGGTGCGGGCGACGGTGGACGTGCCGGTCGCCAAGGGGATCAAACGGTCCGACCTGCGCCTCTACATCTGGAAGCAGCTCTACATGGCGGACCGGCTGGCCAAGGAGGCTCCCTTCCCCCGCTGACCTCCCGCCCGCCCGCTCGTCCGTTCGCTCGTCCGTTCGCGCGAACGCAGGCGAACACGGAAGGGCCCGGGCCGCTCGGCCCGGGCCCTCCGCACGTCGAGTCCTCGGTGTCCGCCGGGCCTCGTGGCCCGTCGTGACGTGATCACTCGGCTTCGGGGTCGTCGGCGAGGATGCCGTAGAGGCGCCGGCGGGCGTCGTTGACGACGTCCAGCGCGCGGTTCTTCTGGCTCTCGCTGCCGACGCTCATGACCTGGTGCAGCGCTCCCATCAGCTGCCCCACGGCCTCGCGCCCGCGCAGCGCGTTCTCGCCGGCGGCCGCGGTGACCTCCTCCCAGGGCGCGGCGGGCTGCCCGGCGACCTCTTCGCGGCCGCTGTCGCTCAGCGCGAACAGCCGCTTGCCGCCCTGCTCCTGGCTGGTGACCCGCCCCTCGTCCTCCAGCATCTGGAGCGTGGGGTAGACCGAGCCGGGGCTGGGACGCCAGACGCCGCCGGTGCGCTCGTCGAGTTCCTGGATCATCTCGTACCCGTGCATGGGCCGCTCGGCGAGGAGGGCCAGCAGGGCGGCACGGACGTTGCCGCGCCGGGTGCGCCGGCCGCGGCCGCCGCGCCCCCGCCCGCCGTGGTGGCCGAGGCCGGGCCCGCCGCCCCAGGGGCCGAACGGGTCGCCGCGGCGGGGACGCTCCTCCGAGGTGATGAATCGTGCGTGTCTCATCGCGTTCTCCTTGCTCATCTGATCGGTTGCGATGCATTAACGATATATCGCTGAACACTCGCGATGCAACTCCCAGGGATGGAAAGGGTGTGAGACGGCGCACAGCAGGGCGCCACAGTGCAGGCGGAAGGCGTCGTGAGGCACGGTGCGCATGCGGCGGCACCGCACCGCGCACTCGCACCGAACGATCAGAACGATCAGCGGGGGAGCAAGGCTCGACCCCGCCGCTCGCGGTGAGACCCGATCAGGGGGCGGCGAGCTTGAGGTTGTCCAGGATGTCCTTGGTGGCGTTCCGGTTGTCGGTCTCCTTGACCCGGATCCAGGCCCCGAACGCGCCGCTCTTGTCGCGCAGCCCGACCTCGACGACCGTCGGGGTGCCGACCTTGCAGCCGGTGTAACGGGTGATCGTGCCCGTCAGCGCCTTGTCCGGGGAGGTGTAGTTCTCCGGGTTGCCCTTGGTGCAGGTCGAGTGGCGGGTCGCGTTCGGCGGCGGCAGCTTGCCGGCGGCCGCGTCCGTGGTCAGGCCGATGAAGACACCGGGGCTCTTGCCGTCGCCCAGGAAGCCCTGGACGCTCGGGGTGGCGCGCAGCACCGGCCTGGCCTGCGCGTCGTTCAGCGAGACGGTCGTCGGGGTCCAGGTGGGTTCCTGCCCGCGCGGCCAGGCCTTCGGCACCGCCGCCCTGATCTTGCCGCTGGCATCGGCGAGCTGCACGAAGTCCTTCGGCACGGCCGGCTTCTTCGGCTCGGGCTTGTCGTCCCCGCTGAGGACGGTGCCGAGCGCGAGGCCCCCGATCAGCGCGATCGACAGCACCACCGCACCGATGATCAGCGGCATCATGTTCTTCTTGCCGCCCTGGCCGGACGTGCCCGGCCTGCCGGGACCTCCGGAACCGCCGGGGCCTCCGGAACGTCCGGGCAGGCCGATCTTCTTGAGCCGTCCCTTCAGACCGCCCTCGGACGCCTGGCCGCCCTGCGCCGGCGGAGGCTGGAAACCCGTGGGAAGCGGCCCTTGCGCATGCCCCTGCCCAGGCCCGGGACCCTGCGTAGGCCCGGGACCCTGTGCAGGCCCAGGGCCCTGCCCAGGCCCAGGCCCAGGTCCAACCGGCTGCCCCTGCCCCTGGGGAGGGCCACCCGCGGGGCCCTGAACGGGGAAGGTCACGGTCTTCCCGTCCTCCGGCGGCTGCCGCCCCTGAGGCCCTTGAGGCCCCTGGGGGCCTTGAGGTCCTTGGGGCCCTTGCGGGGGCTGCGGTACGGGGAGCGAGACCGTACGGCCGTCGTCCAGATCGTCCTGAGCAGGGGGAGGCGGCGGGCCGTACCCGCTGCCCGGGTGGTCGACGACCGTCTGGTCCTGGTCGTCGACCAGCGTCCGCGGCTCCTGGCTCCGGCTCGGCGGGGGCGACATCTCCGAGGTGCGGAGCGAGTCTTCGGACCCCGGCGCGTCCTCGCGCGTGGGCGGCTCCAGGTCGGGATACGCGGGGGGCTGCGGTTGGGGCTGGGGAGGCGGCTGGTAACCCTGCCCCGGGCCGGGGTGCGGCGGGGGCGGAGGGCCTGGCTGGCCGTGGCCGGTCTGCGGATGGCCCGCTTGCGAGGGCGGCGGCGGAGGCGGCCCCTGGCCCGGCTGCGCCGAGGACGGCCCAGGCCCAGGCCCCTGCGAGTAGGAGTGGGACGGGGCGGGCGGATAGAACTGGTCCTGGATGGTCTGCGGCGCCTCCGGCTCCCCGGTCCGTCCCGGCGGCGGCGCACCGGGGCCGGTGCCCGGGGCGGCGTCCGGAGCCGCGGGCGGCGGCGTCGGCTGGACCGGCTGCGAGGTGGAGGGCATCACGGTCGGCCGCAGCGTCGACAGGGCCTCCGCGAACGCCTCGGCGGTCGGCCAGCGCTTCTCGCGCTCGACTTCGAGCGCCCGCAGGACCACCTGGTCGAACGCCGGCGTCAGCTCCTCCCGCAGCGAGCTCGGCGCGACCCGTACGGGCGGCGGCCCGGGCGGGCGGCCGGTGAGCATGTGGTACGTGAGCGCGCCCAGACCGTACACGTCGGCCCGCACGTCGAGGCCGCCCCCGAACCGCGCCTGCTCGGGCGACATGTACCCCGGCGTCCCGACCGGGAGGGTGAACGCGCCCGAGGCGTGCGCGAGCGCCTTGGCCAGCCCGAGATCGGCGATCAGGAGCCGCTCCCCGCCGTCCGGAGCCGACTGGAACAGCACGTTGGACGGCTTGAGGTCCCGGTGGATCACCCCGAGGGTGTTGATCACCTCGACTCCGTAGGCGATCTCCTCGGCGAGCACAAGGGCCTGGGCGACCGGAAGTGGCCGTTCCCGCATCCGGTCGGCCAGCGTCCCGCGGTCGGCGTACGACATGACGAAGTAGGGCCGCCCGTCCGGCAGCTCGCCGATGTCGTGCACCCGCACCAGCCGCGCCGAGTCCGCGCGGCGCAGGATCCGCGCCTCCTCCAGGAAGCGATTGCGCACGTCGAGGTCGTCGATGAGGCTTCCGGACAGCACCTTGATCGCGACATGGGAGTCGAGGGCGTCGTCGTGGCCCAGCCACACCGAGGCGAACGCCCCCGAGCCGAGGACGCGATCGATTCGGTATCGGCCGACCGTTGGAGGGAAGGACACTCCCGTATCATGCCCAACAAACGGGGAGTGTGTGCGAACGAGCATGGGGCGCGGCGATGGCATTCGATGAGAGGACCGAAGAGCTGGCCGTCAAGGCCGCTCAGGGCGACCAGGCGGCCCTCAACGAGCTGCTCGGAAAGATCCAGCCGGACGTGCTGCGGCACAGTTCGCGCTTCCTGCCCTGCCGGCAGGACGCCGAGGAGGCCTGCCAGGACGCGCTGCTGCAGGTGGCGCGCAACATCCACCGCTTCGAGGGGCGGTCCAGGTTCAGCACCTGGCTGCATGTCGTGGTGGCGAACTCGGCCCGGTCCACCTACCGCTCGCTCAAGCGCCGGTCGGTGGAGCAGGCGGGCGAGCTGCCCCAGCAGCGGCCCGACCCGCGCCGTACCAGCGTCATCGCGGGTTCCCGCGTGGACATCCTGGACGCCATGGAGGATCTGGAGGCCCGCAAACCCGACCTGATCCAGGCGCTGGTGCTGCGCGACGTGTCGCAGCTGGAGTACTCCGAGATCGCCGAGCAGCTGAAACTGCCGCTCGGCACGGTCAAGTCGCGGATCCACGAGGCGCGCAAGCAGGTCCGGCAGACCTTGGGCGAGTCCTACACCTGACCGGCCGCCTGGGCCACCCGGCAAGGTGGCCGGGTGGCACCGGGGGCCGGGGCGCGGCCGGGTGGCCGGGCGCGGCCGGGGCGTCAAGCATCGGCAATTCCCGTTCAACCCTGCGCCAGGCGGCGGACGGGGCGCGGGGGCGTCCGCCAGCATGCGCTCATGCCCTCCTCAACCACGGCAGGCATGAGCGATGTGGGCCTGGACGGTCCCTTCCCGGGAGGCCTCGGCCTGGACGGCCCGCCCGACCGGCCGGTGTTCATCATCGGGTGCCCCCGGTCCGGTACCACGCTGCTCCAGCTGATGCTGCACTCGCATCCTCGGATCGCGATCCCGGCCGAGAACCGGTTCCTGCTGGCGGCCTACACCTCAAGGTGCGAGTTCGGTGACCTGGGGGACAGGGAGAACAGGCGGGCACTGGCGGAGTGGATCACCGGCCGGGAGGAGGGCCGGTTCGGCGATCTCGGCCTGGACGCGGCGGCGGTGACCGAGGAGATCGTCGCCGGGCCGCCCACGCTCGGTTCCGCGCTGGGCATCGTGTTCCGCGCCTACGCCCACCGGTTCGGCAAGCCGCGCTGGGGCGACAAGCGGCCCGGCTACTTCCGGTACGCGGACACGCTGCTGCGGCTGTTCCCGGACGCCCAGTTCGTGCATCTCATCCGGGACGGCCGCGACTGCGTCGCCTCGCTCAAGGAGATGCCCTGGTTCAGGAAGGACGTCTACCACGCCATGGCGATGTGGCGGGAGGCGATCGACGCGGGCCGCAGGCTGGCCGAGCGGGCCGGCCCCGACACCTACTACGAGTTGCAGTACGAGCGGCTGGTCGCCGATCCCGTGGAGGAGCTGTCCAGCCTGTGCGAGTTCCTCGGCGAGGACTTCGACCCGGCGATGATCGAGCCGCAGGAGATCGCGCCGCGGGTCGTGCCGAGCGAGAAGGTGTGGCACGACCTGACCCGGTCGCCGGTCGGGACGGCCCACGTCGGCGCCTGGGCGGGACGGCTGGAGCCGTGGGAGGCGGGCCTGGCGGAGCTCGCGTTCGGTGAACGGCTCGCCGAGTACGGCTACGAGCCCAGCGACGAGGCGGAGCGCCCGTCCGCCAGGCAGCTCGCCACGTTCAGGAAGATCAGCGTCCACCGCAGGCTGGCGCACCGCAAGGCCGAGATGCAGGAACGCAGACGGCGCCGGCGCGAACCCAACCCGGTCCGCTGCCTCCTGCCCGCGACCGCCGCCCCAGGCATTCCCCCGGCGGCCACCGCCCCGCACGTGCCCGCCCCACGCACCCCTGCCCCCGGCGTGCCCGCCCCGCGTGCGCCCGAGCCAGGGGTGCCCGCCCCACGCACTCCTGCCCCGGGTGTCGGCAGCCCAGGCAGATCCGAACCGGACACCCCCGCCTCAAGCGTGTCCGGCCCGGGGGTGCCCGCGCCGGGCGTACCCGGCCGGGGCGTTTAGGGCGGCTCCGGGGTCAGTCAAGGGCGGCGAGTTGGTCGGCGAACCAGCGTTGCGGCGGGAGCGCGGTGGCCGCGTCCGCCAGGCGCCGGCAGCGCGCGGCACGCTCCTCGCCCGGCATCAGGAGGGCCTGGTGCAGCGCCTCGGCGGTCTGCGACACGTCGTACGGGTTGACCAGGAGGGCGTCGTCGGCGAGTTCGGCCGCCGCGCCCGCCTCCCGTGACAGCACCAGGGCGCAGCCGCGCTCCGACACGACCGGGCCCTCCTTGGCGACCAGGTTCATGCCGTCGCGGATCGGGTTGACCAGCAGCACGTCGGCCAGCCCGAAGGCCGCCAGCGAACGCGGATAGTCGTCGTTCACCTGGAGGATCAGCGGGTCCCACGCCGGAGTGCCGAACTCCTCGGAGATCTGCGCGGCCGTCCGCTGCACCGCCGCCGTGTACTCCCGGTACTCGGGCAGGTCGTACCGGGAGGGGTAGGCGAACGCCAGGTGCACCACCCTGCCCCGCCACTCGGGGTGGTTGACCAGCAGTTCCCGGTACGCGGCCAGCCCCCGGACGATGTTCTTCGACAGTTCCGTCCGGTCGATCCGAACGATCAGCCGCCGGTCGCCGACCTGCTCGCGCAACGCCAGGGAACGGGCGGTGACGTCCGGCTCGGCGGCCCGGCGCCGCAGCGACTCCCCGTCCACGCCCAGACCGTGCACGCCGATCACGGTGGTGTGGCCGCCGCGGGTCACGGTACGCGCGCCGCGATCGATCTTGGCGCCCGGCAGGTGCGCCGCGCAGCAGTCCAGGAACGCCTCCGCCCACCGGTCGCACAGGAACGCCGCGTGGTCGGCGCCCAGGATGCCGTCCAGCACCTGCTCGCCGATGTCGTCGGGCAGCAGCCGGTAGTACTCGGGCGGGGCCCACGGCGTGTGCGAGAAGTGCACGATCTTCAGGTCGGGCCGCCGGTCGCGCAGCATCCGCGGGGCCAGCGACAGGTGGTAGTCCTGGATCGCGGCCTTGGCACCGGGCGCGGCGTCGCGGGCGAGGGCGTCGGCGAACGCCGCGTTGTACGCCTCGTACGACTGCCAGTCGCGCCGTGACCGCGCGTCGAAGTGCGGCGCGCTGGGGGTGTCGTACAGCAGGTGGTGGACGAACCACAGCGTCGCGTTGGCCACGCCGTTGTACGCGCGGTGGAAGGTGGCGGCGGGGATGTCGAGCATCCGCACGGCGGCGCGGCCGACATCGTGCCCGGCCAGGTCGAGCCGCCCGTCCGGGGCGCGGCGCGACGCCGTCCGGTCGCCCGCGTCGAGGGCCGCGCACACCCACAGCACCTCGGGGGCCTTCTCGCCGTCCAGGGTCGTCGAGGCCTCCGCCTCCGTCACGCCGGCCAGGCCCGACACGAGCCCGCCGCCCCCGCGCCGCATGGTCAGCACGCCGTCGTCCGACAGCGAGAACGACACAGGTCCCCGGTTGGACGCCACCAGCACTTGGCTCATACCGGCAGGGTCTCAGTTGCGAACCACGGGCATCAAAGTGACCCGGGGGGAATCACCATGTCGCCCGCCGGGTACTTCGGCGGGCGGCCACGAGAGGCCGCGGGCCCCCGGTTAGCCGACGCCGCGTCGGGTACCGGTCGCGGATGAGCAGGTCCGAGACCACCAAAACGGTGCTCGTCGCGGGGACGGCCAACCTCATCCTGGCCGTCACCAAGCTGGTCGCCGGAGTCGCGGCGGGGTCGAGCGCGATGCTGGCCGAGGGTGCGCACTCGGTCGCCGACACCCTCAACCAGGGGTTCCTCCTGGCCTCGCTGCGGCGCAGCGCGCGCCCGCCCGACCGCCGCCACCCGTTCGGGTACGGCAACGAGCGCTACTTCTGGTCGCTGCTGGCGGCATTCGGGATCTTCGTCGCGGGCGCCGGCTACTCGATCTTCGAGGGCGTGCTGACGATCACCGGGCACGAGGCCGGCGGGGGCGAGCACGTCTGGCTGGCGTTCGCGGTGCTGGGGCTGGCGGCCCTGCTGGAGGGCACCTCGTGGGTGCGGGCGTACGTGCAGGCCCGCCGGGAGACCCGGGACAACGGCCGGGACCTGGTGGAGCATGTGCGGCGGACCCCGGACGTGACGTTCAAGGCGGCGCTGTTCGAGGACACCGCCGCGATGATCGGGCTGGCGTTCGCCGCCGCCGGGCTGATGCTCCGCGAGATCACCGGATCGGCGTTCTGGGACGGCCTCGCCTCCATCCTGATCGGGCTGCTGCTGGTCGTGGTGGCGTTCGCGCTGGGCCGCGACAGCCGCAGCCTGCTCATCGGGCAGTCGGTCGAGCCGGAGACCCAGCGGCGGATCCGTGCCGAGATCGCCTCCGCGCCCGGTGTCACCGGTGTGAACGAGCTGTTCACCATGCACTTCGGCCCGGACGAGGTGCTGGTGGCCGCCAAGGTGCACTTCTCCGACGCGATCAGCGCCGACGAGGCCGAGGACATCGCGGGCGACATCGACCGGCGGCTCCAGGAGGACCTCCCGATCGTCCGGCACGTCTTCCTCGACCCGACGCAGAGCGAGGCCACGACCGCCGCACGGGCGGACGCGGCGCGCCGCCGCCGGATGCGCCTGCGCGGCCGCCGCCCCGTCGCCTGACCCGCCCGGAAGCCGGTTGACCTGCTCGAAGGGGTTCATGGTCAAAGAGAAGAATGATCAAGCCCGAGCCCGGGTAACGTCTCATGGGGTGAGACCCGCCTGTCTGCCAACCGGTCAGATCATGTAAAGTCGCGCATAGAACGCGATACCGCTCATGCGGTGGTGAGCGTTCTTCATCGATAACTTAATACCGCTCATCCAGAGGGGTGCAGGGAGCACAGTGGCCCCAGGGCCGGTCTTCCAGCTCAGCCCTCACACAACTTAATAACGCTCATCCAGAGGGGTGGAGGGACCGGCCCTGTGAAGCCCCGGCAACCACCTGGTTCGTACGCGCTCGCGATCCTGCGAGGCCGACCGGGAAATGGTGCCAACTCCGGCCTGTGACCAAGGTGGCACAGGGAAGATGGGGAGAAAGGCCTCGCTTCATGGCAATCACGCCTGCCAGTTCGGACTCCGCCCGCTCCGGCGACCCCTCCGTGAACCTCGGTCCCGCGACCGCCCTGACCTGCCGCGAGTGCGGGCACAGCAGGGATCTCGGCCCGTTCTACGCGTGTGAGGAGTGTTTCGGCCCCCTGGAGATCTCCTACGACTTCGGGGGAGTCAGCCGCGCCTCCATCGAGGCGGGGCCGCGCAACATCTGGCGCTATCGGGGCCTGCTGCCTGTGCCGTCCACCGTCGCCGAGACGCCCAACACCGAGCCCGGCCTGACCCGGCTCGTCCGGGCCGACCAGCTGGCCGAGTCGCTGGGCCTGGCGCGGCTGTGGGTCAAGGACGACAGCGGCAACCCGACGCACTCGTTCAAGGACCGGGTGGTCGCGGTGGCGCTGGCGGCGGCCCGCGAGCTGGGCTTCAAGGTGCTGGCCTGCCCGTCCACCGGCAACCTCGCCAACGCGGTCGCCGCGGCGGCGGCCCGTGCGGGGATCCGCAGCGCGGTGTTCGTGCCGTCCGACCTGGAACAGCAGAAGATCATCACCACCGCGGTGTACGGCGGCACGTTCATCACCGTGGACGGCAACTACGACGACGTCAACCGGCTGGCCTCGGAGATCGCCGGCGAGCAGGAGGACTGGGCGTTCGTCAACGTCAACGTCCGCCCCTACTACGCCGAGGGCTCCAAGACCCTGGGCTACGAGATCGCCGAGCAGCTCGGCTGGAGGCTGCCGGACCAGATCGTCATCCCGGTGGCGTCCGGCTCCCAGCTCACCAAGATCGACAAGGCGTTCCAGGAGCTGATCAAGCTCGGGCTGGTCGAGGAGAAGCCGTACAAGGTCTTCGGCGCCCAGGCGGCCGGCTGTGATCCGGTTTCCGCCGCGTTCAAGGCCGGTCACGACGTCGTCCGGCCCGTCAAGCCGTCCACCATCGCCAAGTCGCTGGCGATCGGCAACCCGGCCGACGGCCCCTATGTGCTGGACGTGGTCCGGCGCACCGGCGGCGCGGTCGAGGACGTCACCGACGAGCAGGTGGTCGAGGGCATCCGGCTGCTGGCCCGCACCGAGGGCATCTTCGGCGAGACCGCGGGCGGGGTCACCGTGGGCACGCTGCGCAAGCTGGTGGAGAGCGGCGCGCTGGACCCGTCCGCCGAGACCGTCATCATCAACTCCGGGGACGGCCTCAAGACGCTGGACGCCGTTTCCGGCGTGGTGGGGCCGAGCGCCAACATCGCGCCGACGCTGGAGGCGTTCCGCGCCTCCGGTCTCGCCTGACCCGCGCGCCGTACCGTTACCGTCGCCCGTTCGTCCGTCCGATCCAGAGCAGATCCACAGCATCTTGGAGAGCCAGCAATGAGCACCGTGTCCGTGCGGATCCCGACGATCCTCCGGAACCTGACCGGCGGCGAGGCCGAGGTCAAGGCCGAGGGCGCCACGCTGCGCGCGGTGGTGGCCGACCTGGAGGCCAACCACCCCGGCATCGCGGCCCGCGTCCTGGACGACAACGGCAAGATCCGGCGCTTCGTGAACGTGTACGTGGGCGACGAGGACGTGCGGTTCGCCGAGGGGCTTGACACCCCGACCCCCGAGGGCGCCCAGGTCTCGATCATCCCGGCCGTCGCCGGCGGCTGACCGACCCCGCGGTTTTCGTTCCCTTCTGGTTCCGAGCGGAGGCGCCTCCCGTTCCGAGGCGCCTCCGCCCTCCCTTCTTCCGCGTTTTGTCCTGCTAAGGCGGGTAAAGGCTTGGCATGGGAGTAGCGGAGGAGATCGCGGAGGCGGTCGGGGCGCATCCCCGGGTGGCTGCGGTCGAGCCCATCGGGTCCCGGGCGCGCGGCACCGCGACCGAACTGTCCGACTGGGACTTCCATGTCGCCGCCGACGACTTCGGCGAAGTGGCGGCCGATCTTCCCGGAATCGTCGCACCGTACGGCCCGCTGGCGGCCCAATGGGATCCGCTGGGCGACTGCGAGAGCTATCTGCTGATCTTTTCCGGACCCGTGAAGGTCGATCTCATCTTCGGCGACGTGCCGCGCAGCTGGAATCCGCCGTGGCGGGTCGGGCCGGACACCCTCGCCGCGATCGATTCGCACTTCTGGGACTGGTCACTGTGGCTGGTGAGCAAGCACCGCCACGGAATGGCCGATCGCGTCCGGGGCGAACTCCTCAAGATGGACCGGCACCTTCTCGAACCGATGGGAATCCGGCCGCTTCCGCTCTCCCTGGAAGAGGCCGCCGACCGCTTCGTACGCGCCAGGGACCGGCTGGAGACACGCTACGGGATGCGCATATCCCGGCGCCTGGAGGAGGAAGTCCGCCCTCTCGTACGCGCCTCGCACGGTGACCATTACCGGCCGTCCGGTCTTCCGTCATAAGGGCTGTTGTCCCTCTGACCCCGCCTATATGGTCGACCCCGATCACGCCGCGTCGGCTTCCGTCACGGTCCTTCGAGAACGGTGGGGACGCGGCCGAGGGTCGCCGGGCCGCGCGGTAGAAGGGGCGCGGGTCCGAAGCACCATCCGTGGCCGGGGGTCACGGGCGAGCGGCGGGTTTTGCTGATGGCGCAGGGCACAGTCAAGTGGTTCAACGCGGACAAGGGCTACGGCTTCATCGCGGTGGACGGCGGCCGGGACGTGTTCGTCCACTACTCGGCCATCGTGATGGACGGCTACCGCAGCCTCGAGCAGGGGCAGCGGGTGGAATTCGAGATCACGCAGAGTGACCGGGGTCCGCAGGCGGACTCCGTGCGCACCATCTGACCGACCATAGGACGAGCGCACCGGACCCGGCTTCTCTCCGAAGCCGGGTCTAAGCCATGCCCGCCCGAGGCCATCGAACCCCTCGGAGGCCGGCCGGCCCCTCGGCCGCCCCGGCGGCGGACGACCCAAGTCGCCTCGGCCGGCCGCCGCGGGCACCCCTCGGCCTCGGTCGGGTCAGTGCAGGACGACCGGAGCCAGCCGGTCGATCTCCCGGCCCAGCGTCATGATCATGTCCTCGAAGGCCTGCTCGCCGTACTTGTGCTTGAGCACGCCGTAGAGGTCCTTGCGCGCGCCCTCGCGGAGGATCTCCGAGAGCACGGTGTGGTCGACCGCGCGTCCGGCGGCGAACTCGTCGTAGGCGTGCCGCGACAGCCGGAGCAGCTCCGGGTGGGGGGCGGACTCCGCAAGGAACATGCCCGCAGCGTCTCTGAGGTCCATGCGCGCAGTCTACGTCCGAGCGAGATCACTCGGGCGGTGAAGCCATGCTCCCGTCAGGCGCTCCACATCCCCGGCGGCCGAGCGGGATGAAGTTCAACTCCGAGGCCATCACGGTCGGCGAGCTGCGCGGCTTCTCCGGCAGCGGCAGGGAGGTCACCTACATCGGGTACCCGGCCGAATCGTCCAACATCGACGTCTTCGCCGCCGACCTGAAGACCAGCAAGGTCCGCCGGCTCACCGCCCACCCCGAGTACATCGACCCGATCGACATCTCACCCGACGACCGGTGGACGGCCGCCATGGACACCCGCGGCACCGACCACCAGATGTTCCTGGCCGGGATGCGCGGCATCCCGCCCGTCACCGACCTGATCATGGTGCGACTGCTCCTCGTCTCCAGGCGATCGTAGATCAGGGCAAGATAGAGCATTGCTGTTCTATCCGGGGCAACTCGCATCGCTTTGTCTGAGCTTCCCGTCTGCTGCCGGGCCGCAGTTCGCTTGGTGTGCGTCCCCGTGACGACCTGGGCGGGCGGCGTAGCCGCTGTTCTTCCCCCACTTTGCGCGGTGGTGTCGGATTGCGCGCTTGGTTCGACCGGTCGCGCCTTTCAGAATCGCCAGGTCATGGCCGTATTCTGCCGGGGCGGTGGCGCGACCCGTGAATGCCGGTCAGCCGGGCGACAAGTCGGGGCAGCGCCAGCGGCGCGAGCGGCGCCGCCCCCTTGACTACGCCCTGGAGCTGAAAGTCTTTTCGGCAAATCCGCTTCGCGATGTCGGCTGGGAGGTGCCTCAAGGCGTTCAGGAGGTAGATCCTCGGTCGCGGAGTTCGGGACGGCGGACGACGGGCGACTGTTCCGTAGCCAGCGGGGAAACCGTCTCGCACCTGTCGGCTACGAATCCGTGTGGCGGCGGGCTCGCGCCCACGTGCTCACTGATCCCCAGCTCACACGCCCCTCGCGCAACATGAACCGGCGCATCGAGGCTGCGCTCGGGACTCCTACAGCCTCCTTCGCGGAACACGCGGAACAGGTCGCCCCGCCCGTGACCCACCGACGGACCCGCGTTCCGCGCTCGTTCCGCGACTACCGACGGACGCTGACACACAGTGGATCACAGCGACACACCTCCGGCGGGGCGCGGGACGGTTCCACCCCAGGTCAGGACGAGTCCGGCAAGGTGGACGAGGTATCCCCTGGTGAGGGTGGTCGACGCTTGCACTCGACAGGGTAGAGTGCTAAAAAACGGTTGGCACTCTACTGTGGAGAGTGACAATCCCACAGTCTGGATCGGGGCGACGAGGCCTCAGTCCGGCGGCGGAATGGCAGTCGTCGGGGAGGTCGTCCGTCGCGGGCGTCGGCTCGGTCCGTGAAGGCCGTCTTGTTCCGGGAGGACTGGAGCCTATGGCTGCAAAGATGATCGCGTTCGATGAGGAGGCCCGTCGGGGTCTGGAGCGCGGTATGAACCAGCTCGCCGATGCCGTGAAGGTGACCTTGGGTCCCAAGGGTCGCAACGTGGTGTTGGAGAAGAAGTGGGGCGCTCCGACGATCACCAATGACGGTGTGTCGATCGCCAAGGAGATCGAGCTCGAGGACGCGTGGGAGAAGATCGGCGCGGAGCTGGTCAAGGAGGTCGCCAAGAAGACCGACGATGTCGCCGGTGACGGGACGACGACGGCGACCGTGCTGGCGCAGGCGCTGGTGCGCGAGGGTCTGCGCAACGTCGCTGCGGGCGCGAACCCGATGTCGCTGAAGCGGGGCATCGAGGCGGCCGTCGAGCGGGTCAGCGAGGAGCTGTCGAAGCTGGCCAAGGATGTGGAGACCAAGGAGCAGATCGCTTCGACGGCTTCCATTTCGGCCGGTGACCCGCAGATCGGCGAGATGATCGCCGAGGCGATGGACAAGGTCGGCAAGGAAGGCGTCATCACGGTCGAGGAGAGCAACACCTTCGGGCTGGAGCTGGAGCTCACCGAGGGCATGCGCTTCGACAAGGGCTACATCTCGCCGTACTTCGTCACCGACCCCGAGCGGATGGAAGCGGTCCTGGAGGACCCCTACATCCTCATCGTCCAGGGCAAGGCGTCGGCCAACAAGGACCTGCTGCCCGTCCTCGAGGCGGTCATGCAGTCCGGCAAGCCGCTGCTGATCATCGCCGAGGACGTCGAGGGCGAGGCCCTGGCCACCCTGGTCGTCAACAAGATCCGCGGCATCTTCAAGTCCGTCGCCGTCAAGGCCCCGGGCTTCGGTGACCGCCGCAAGGCCATGCTCGGCGACATCGCCACCCTGACCGGTGGGCAGGTGATCTCCGAGGACGTGGGTCTGAAGCTGGAGAACACCACGCTGGACATGCTGGGCCGTGCCCGCAAGATCGTGGTGTCCAAGGACGAGACCACGATCGTGGACGGTGCCGGTGACGCCAACGAGATCGCGGGCCGGGTGAACCAGATCCGGACCGAGATCGACGGCACCGACTCCGACTACGACCGCGAGAAGCTGCAGGAGCGGCTGGCCAAGCTGGCCGGTGGTGTCGCGGTGATCAAGGCCGGTGCGGCGACCGAGGTGGAGCTCAAGGAGCGCAAGCACCGGATCGAGGACGCGGTGCGCAACGCCAAGGCGGCCGTGGAGGAGGGCATCGTGCCCGGCGGCGGCGTGGCGCTGCTGCAGGCCGGTATCCCCGCTTTCGAGAAGCTGGACGTCTCCGGCGACGAGGCCACCGGTGCGGCGATCGTGCGCCGTGCGCTGGAGGAGCCGCTGAAGCAGATCGCGGTCAACGCCGGCCTGGAGGGCGGCGTGGTGGTCGAGCGGGTCCGCAACCTGACCCCGGGCGAGGGCCTGAACGCCGCCACCGGCGAGTACGTCAACATGTTCGAGGCGGGCATCCTGGACCCGGCCAAGGTGACGCGGTCGGCGCTGCAGAACGCCTCCTCGATCGCGGCGCTGTTCCTGACCACCGAGGCCGTCATCGCCGAGAAGCCGGAGAAGACCCCGGCCGCGGCCGGCGGTGGCGCCCCGGACATGGGCGGCATGGACTTCTGACCGAGTCCAGGCCCGGTATCGGGTGAACGGTACTGAGGGGGCGGTCCGATCGGGACCGCCCCCTTTTGCCGTCCCTGCCACCGCCCCCGGCGGTTTGGCACGATGCATCCCTTTGGCCTCCTCCCCCTCCTGAAGGAGGGGGATTCAACCCGTTGCCCCAGAAGAGGAGAACAGGTTGAGGTTCGCGGTTCGTCCGCCCCGGCACCCCGGAGCGTCCCCGCGCAGCAACGGCCGGTCCGGCCGCCGAGCCCACCAGCGCGTCCACGAGCCTGCAGGTCTGGTGGGCGATGGTGAGCGCCGCGTTCACCTCGGCGTTGCAGGCGTAGCCGCAGGACCGGCACCGCAAACGCGCTTGGCTCTCGCGCGCCCGCCGAGCCGTGGTCCCGCACGCCCGGCAGCGCTGCGAGGCGGACGCGGGTCGATCTCGTGCACCCGGCCGGGGCCTTGTGCTCCCACCGGCCAGGCGTCACAGACGGTAGTACCAGCCCGCGGGTCGCGCCCGGGGTTGCGGAGATCCGCCGTGGCGGCGGATCTCCGGTCCTTCTCCTGCTCCACAGGAGTCGGTTCCTCCCCCGCCTGAAGGTGGGGGTCTCCTCGGAGGTTCCCGATGAACGATCTCTTCAGCTCGCCCGTTCTGCGCGTCGAGCAGCCGCGCCGCGCCCCCTCCGCCAAGTCCCGGTACAAGGTGTTCGACGGCCAGGGCACGCTGGTGGCCCGAGCGTCGGAGCGCGCCGTCTCCGTGGCCCGCCAGGCGACCCGCGCCATCTTCGGGGACGGCGACGGCCGCCGCACCGTCCACGTGGAGAACGCGCAGGGGCAGCCGCTGCTCATCCTGGACAAGGCCGGCGGCCAGATCTCCAAGGGGACGTGGGTGAGCGATCCGGCCGGGACGCTGATCGGCTCGATCTGCCCGGCCGACATGGTGTTCCGCCTCGACCTCCGTGACATGGCCGAGCGCCCCGTCGGCCGCCTGGACGGAAACCGCCTGATCCGCAAGTTCCGGGTCCTGGACGCGCAAGGGGCGCACGTCGGTCAGCTCGAGAAGAAGTTCAAGGGCGTGGCGACCGAACTGCTCACCACCGCCGACAAGTACTCGCTCGACATCTACCACCCCCTCCCGGACCCCCTGCGCATCCTGGTGGCCGTGGCTCCCATAGCGATCGACCTGATGCACTACGAGAGCAAGGACTGGCCCATCGGGTGACCGGGGTCTCCGTGCCGCGCCCCTGCGACGCGACTTACGGCGGGGTTCACCGGGGCGCGTGCCGGCCGGTGCCGGCATGTGGGCCTCCCACCGCCGCATCCATGCGGCGACCGCCTATTACAACAAGACGCCGCGGTCCGGCTCGGCTCAGCGGGCGGCAGACCCGTCCAGCCGCACGTCGCGCCGCGTGCCGGGCGGGCGCAGGACCGCGCCGGGACGCTCCACGCGCGCCGGTCGTTGAGGAGTACGTCAGGGTAAGGTCTTCCGCTCCCCGGTGCCCCTTGGCAGGATCGCCGCTGAGCCACAGACCGGGCTGCGAACGCGCGGGACCGGGCCGGCACGCAACGGGCACGGCTCGTGAACGCGTCCGATGACGCCAGGAGAATGCATGAGCGATCCCTTCAGTTCCTCGGTGCTCAGGGTCGAGCAGCCGCGCCGGGGGCCCTTCGCCAGATCGCAGTACAAGGTCCTGGACGGCGACGGCACCCTCATCGCGGTCGCCGACCAGAGCAACACCCCCGCGCGCGCGGAGAGGCTGCAGACCTACTTCCCCGGCAAGTCCGAGTTGCACGCGCGGGCGGTCCTGCTCACCACGCCGGACGGCACGCCGCTGCTCGTGGTCGACAAGGAGTCCGGCCGGCTGCTCACCACGGTGCTGCGGGCGGACGGCGAGCTGGTCGGCACTTTCCGCACCGAACGCGTCGGCCGCCGCTACACCATCCGCGACGGCGACGAGAAGGCGCTCGGCGAGATCGCCGTCGACCTGGGCCGCAACAACTTCACGGTGACCGACACCGGCGGCAACCGCGTCGGGCACGTCCGCAAGAAATGGGCGGGCCTGGCCACGCACCTGCTGACCACGGCCGACAAGTACGCCGTCGAGATCAACGACCCGGTGCCCGAGCCCCTGCGCACGATGGTGGTCACCACGGCGATCGCCATGGACCTGACGCTGCACGAGTCCAAGGACATCACCTGACCCGTCCGGCACTGGGAGACCGCTGACACCGACCTTCCCGGAGACAGGCCACCGTCCCAGGGGTGCGGAACCCCTGCCGTCCCGAGCGTCGGGCTTCCGGACGCGGCCATGGCGAGGTACCGTCCGTTTGTGCAGGTCATCTCCGAGCGCCCGAACGGCTGGTGGATCTCACCGGCCCTTCCGACGATCGCGAACGTCCTGCTGGCCGTGCTCTGGGGGTTCTCGACCCTCGGCGGCTGGGGCGAGGCGGCGTTCTGCGGCCAGGCCGGCCGGCTCGACACGGTCTGCGCCGCCGACCTCGAACCGGCCGTGGCGCTCTCGGTACCTCCCGCCCTCCTGGCCACCGCCGTCGTGCTGATCTCCTGGTCGCTGCCCGGTGTGCGCCGCAAGCCGCAGAGACTCGACGCGCTCCTGACCATGGCCGCCGCTCTGTGGGTCCTGGCCGAGGCGATCCTCTTCGTCGGCGGATACCTCGCCAAGCCGTGAGTGCGCCCCACACCGGAACAATCGGGGCGGCCGCCCCGTTGGCAACTTGTGACCTAAGCCGGGGCGAACGGCATAACACGAGGTAGATGGCCTGAGGTTCGGTCGCTACGGAGCCCGGGCGGGGACTTCTCGCGAAGAAGTGCGCCAGCCGGTTTGACCTTCACCCCCGTTGGGCATACTGTTCACTTCGCCCCGCAGGGGAGCAGGACGTCGCCACGACGGCCGGCCCGCGGGAGCCCATCAACGATCAAGCCGGAACGGTCTTGCCGTGCCCATGGTCGGGATGGATCGGAAAAGGCCCGATTTTGACAATCGAGCTGGATCTGATGAAATAGCTGCACCGCCTGGAAGGGCCCGCGCAAGCGGGACTGGAAAGGCGAATCGGAAAAGCCCGGAATTGACACTCCGAGCGGATCTGATAAAGTAAAAGAGTCGCCCCGGGGCGGGAAACGCGAAAGCGGGTCCAGCACGGTGGGTGTCCGTTTCTTGAGAACTCAACAGCGTGTTAAAAGCCAGTGCCTTTATTGGTCCGGCCGGTAGGTCGGATCGCCCCGTGGCCACGATCCCGTTTCGGGGTTGTGGTGGGGATTTCTTTGAGGCAGTGCATCGGCCCGTGTATGCGGGTTGGTGTTTTGCTGGGATTGTTTCCTGAGGTTTGGCGGTCTGCTCTTTGGGGTGGGTCGTCGTTGGACCTTGATGGAGAGTTTGATCCTGGCTCAGGACGAACGCTGGCGGCGTGCTTAACACATGCAAGTCGAGCGGAAAGGCCCCTTCGGGGGTACTCGAGCGGCGAACGGGTGAGTAACACGTGAGCAACCTGCCCCTGACTCTGGGATAAGCCTGGGAAACCGGGTCTAATACCGGATATGACGTGCTCTCGCATGGGATGTGCGTGGAAAGTTTTTCGGTTGGGGATGGGCTCGCGGCCTATCAGCTTGTTGGTGGGGTGATGGCCTACCAAGGCGACGACGGGTAACCGGCCTGAGAGGGCGACCGGTCACACTGGGACTGAGACACGGCCCAGACTCCTACGGGAGGCAGCAGTGGGGAATCTTGCGCAATGGGCGGAAGCCTGACGCAGCGACGCCGCGTGGGGGATGACGGCCTTCGGGTTGTAAACCTCTTTCAGCAGGGACGAAGCTAACGTGACGGTACCTGCAGAAGAAGCGCCGGCTAACTACGTGCCAGCAGCCGCGGTAATACGTAGGGCGCAAGCGTTGTCCGGAATTATTGGGCGTAAAGAGCTCGTAGGCGGTTTGTTGCGTCCGTCGTGAAAGCCCACGGCTTAACTGTGGGTCTGCGGTGGATACGGGCAGACTAGAGGCAGGTAGGGGAGCATGGAATTCCCGGTGTAGCGGTGAAATGCGCAGATATCGGGAGGAACACCGGTGGCGAAGGCGGTGCTCTGGGCCTGTACTGACGCTGAGGAGCGAAAGCGTGGGGAGCGAACAGGATTAGATACCCTGGTAGTCCACGCCGTAAACGTTGGGCGCTAGGTGTGGGGTTCTTCCACGGATTCCGCGCCGTAGCTAACGCATTAAGCGCCCCGCCTGGGGAGTACGGCCGCAAGGCTAAAACTCAAAGGAATTGACGGGGGCCCGCACAAGCGGCGGAGCATGTTGCTTAATTCGACGCAACGCGAAGAACCTTACCAAGGCTTGACATCGCCGGAAAACTCGCAGAGATGCGGGGTCCTTTTTGGGCCGGTGACAGGTGGTGCATGGCTGTCGTCAGCTCGTGTCGTGAGATGTTGGGTTAAGTCCCGCAACGAGCGCAACCCTCGTTCCATGTTGCCAGCACTTCGGGTGGGGACTCATGGGAGACCGCCGGGGTCAACTCGGAGGAAGGTGGGGATGACGTCAAGTCATCATGCCCCTTATGTCTTGGGCTGCAAACATGCTACAATGGCCGGTACAGAGGGCTGCGATACCGTGAGGTGGAGCGAATCCCGTAAAGCCGGTCTCAGTTCGGATCGAAGTCTGCAACTCGACTTCGTGAAGTCGGAGTCGCTAGTAATCGCAGATCAGCAACGCTGCGGTGAATACGTTCCCGGGCCTTGTACACACCGCCCGTCACGTCACGAAAGTCGGCAACACCCGAAGCCCGTGGCCCAACCCTTGTGGGGGAGCGGTCGAAGGTGGGGCCGGCGATTGGGACGAAGTCGTAACAAGGTAGCCGTACCGGAAGGTGCGGCTGGATCACCTCCTTTCTAAGGAGCATCAACTGGCCGCGTGGACCCGTCAGGGCCGTGTGGTCGGTGGCCGCCGTTGGCAGCGAGTGTCTGTCGGGTGGCTGCTCATAGATGTGGAGCACTGGTTATTCAGTTCACCGTTTGTGTGAGCCGGTTAGTACCGCCTGGCTTCGGCTGGGAGTGGGAACGGCGGTTTCGGGCGGGTGGGGAGCTGGACACGCTGTTGGGTCCTGAGGAAACGGGCCCTTCAGCCCCCAAGTCGTATGGTCGTTGTGGTCGTGCGGTGTGGGGGCTGGGTTGTTTCTTCTGGATCGCGGGTTCGGTGGCTGGTCATGCCGTTGGGTGTGGTTGGTGCTGGATGGCCCGGTTGTTTTTTGAGAACTGCACAGTGGACGCGAGCATCTCTGAACGGGGACTCCTTTTGGGGGTTCTTGTTCTCTGTTGCGATTTGTTGATCGTTTTGTGTGTTCAAGTTTTTAAGGGCATACGGTGGATGCCTTGGCATCAGGAGCCGATGAAGGACGTGGGAGCCTGCGATATGCCTCGGGGAGTCGGCAACCAGACTTTGATCCGGGGATTTCCGAATGGGGAAACCTGGCACCCGTCATGGGGTGTCGCCGCCGTCTGAATGTATAGGGCGGTTGGTGGGAACGCGGGGAAGTGAAACATCTCAGTACCCGCAGGAAGAGAAAACAATAGTGATTCCGTGAGTAGTGGTGAGCGAAAGCGGAGGAGCCTAAACCGTGCGCGTGTGATAGCCGGCAGGTGTTGCGTGTGCGGGGTTGTGGGACCATCCGGTCAGTGCTGCCGTGCTGACAAGAAGTTATAAACCGCTCGGGTAGTCGAATGGCATGGGAAGGCCGACCGTAGACGGTGAGAGTCCGGTAGACGAAATTCGAGTGGCTTCTGGGTGTGTTCCCGAGTAGCACGGGGCCCGTGAAATCCCGTGTGAATCTGCCACGACCACGTGGTAAGGCTGAATACTTCCTGGTGACCGATAGCGGACCAGTACCGTGAGGGAAAGGTGAAAAGTGCCCCGGTGAGGGGTCGTGAAAGAGTACCTGAAACCGTGTGCCTACAAGCCGTCAGAGCGTCCTACATGGGGTTCGCCCTGTGTTTCGTGATGGCGTGCCTTTTGAAGAATGAGCCTGCGAGTTATGGTGTGTGGCGAGGTTAACCGGTGGCGGGTAGCCGTAGCGAAAGCGAGTCTGAATAGGGCGTTTGAGTCGCATGCTGTAGACCCGAAGCGGGGTGATCTAGCCATGGGCAGGGTGAAGCGCCGGTAAGACGGTGTGGAGGCCCGAACCCACCAGGGTTGAAAACCTGGGGGATGACCTGTGGTTAGGGGTGAAAGGCCAATCAAACTCCGTGATAGCTGGTTCTCCCCGAAATGCATTTAGGTGCAGCGTTGCGTGTTTCTTGCCGGAGGTAGAGCTACTGGATGGCCGATGGGCCCGACAAGGTTACTGACGTCAGCCAAACTCCGAATGCCGGTAAGTGAGAGCGTGGCAGTGAGACTGCGGGGGATAAGCTTCGTAGTCGAGAGGGAAACAGCCCAGATCATCGGTTAAGGCCCCTAAGCGTGTGCTAAGTGGTAAAGGATGTGGAGTTGCCGTGACAACCAGGAGGTTGGCTTAGAAGCAGCCATCCTTGAAAGAGTGCGTAATAGCTCACTGGTCAAGTGATTCCGCGCCGACAATGTAGCGGGGCTCAAGCACACCGCCGAAGCCGTGGCACTTCAGATTGTGTGGCTGGGGTGGGTAGGGGAGCGTCCTGCGTCCGGTGAAGCCGCCGAGTGATCGTGTGGTGGAGGTCGTGGGAGTGAGAATGCAGGCATGAGTAGCGAATGGAGAGTGAGAAACTCTCCCGCCGGATGACCAAGGGTTCCTGGGGCAGGCTAATCCGCCCAGGGTAAGTCGGGACCTAAGGCGAGGCCGACAGGCGTAGTCGATGGACAACGGGTTGATATTCCCGTACCCGCTGGTATGCGCCAACGCTGAATCCTCTGATGCTAAGCCACCCGAATCCGCTCTTCGGGCCTTCGGGCCTGTTGTGGTGGGGAGCGTGGGACCCGATGGGGTAGTAGGTGAGCGATGGGGTGACGCAGGAGGGTAGCTCAGCCCAGGCGATGGTTGTCCTGGGGTAAGCATGTAGCCCGGCGTGTAGGTAAATCCGCGCGCTTTGTGGGTGAGATGTGATGCCGAGCCGTTTTAGGTGAAGTGAGTGATCCCATGCTGCCGAGAAAAGCCTCTAGTGAGTGTGCCGGCGGCCCGTACCCTAAACCGACTCAGGTGGTCAGGTAGAGAATACCAAGGCGATCGGGTGAACTGTGGTTAAGGAACTCGGCAAATTGCCCCCGTAACTTTGGGAGAAGGGGGACCACGTCTGGTGAACCGTCTTGCGCGGGGAGCTGGGTGTGGTCGCAGAGGCCAGGGGGAAGCGACTGTTTACTAAAAACACAGGTCCGTGCGAAGTCGTAAGACGCTGTATACGGACTGACGCCTGCCCGGTGCCGGAACGTTAAGAGGACCGGTTAGGCTCTTCGGGGTCGAAGCTGAGAATCTAAGCGCCGGTAAACGGCGGTGGTAACTATAACCATCCTAAGGTAGCGAAATTCCTTGTCGGGTAAGTTCCGACCTGCACGAATGGCGTAACGACTTCCCCGCTGTCTCAACCACAGGCCCGGTGAAATTGCAGTACGAGTAAAGATGCTCGTTTCGCGCAGCAGGACGGAAAGACCCCGGGACCTTCACTATAGCTTGGCATTGGCGTTTGGAGCGTCTTGTGTAGGATAGGTGGGAGACTGTGAAGCCGGCACGCCAGTGTCGGTGGAGTCGTTGGTGAAATACCACTCTGGTCGTTTTGAGCGTCTAACCCGCACCCGTGGATCCGGGTGGGGGACAGTGCCTGGTGGGTAGTTTAACTGGGGCGGTTGCCTCCTAAAGGGTAACGGAGGCGCCCAAAGGTTCCCTCAGCCTGGTTGGCAATCAGGTGGTGAGTGCAAGGGCACAAGGGAGCTTGACTGTGAGACTGACAGGTCGAGCAGGTGCGAAAGCAGGGCCTAGTGATCCGGCACCGGCGTGTGGAAGCGGTGTCGCTCAACGGCTAAAAGGTACCCCGGGGATAACAGGCTGATCTTCCCCAAGAGTCCATATCGACGGGATGGTTTGGCACCTCGATGTCGGCTCGTCGCATCCTGGGGCTGGAGTAGGTCCCAAGGGTTGGGCTGTTCGCCCATTAAAGCGGCACGCGAGCTGGGTTTAGAACGTCGCGAGACAGTTCGGTCCCTATCCGCTGCGCGCGTAGGAGAATTGAGAGGGTCTGTCCCTAGTACGAGAGGACCGGGACGGACGGACCTCTGGTGTGCCAGTTGTCCCGCCAGGGGCACGGCTGGTTGGCTACGTTCGGTCGGGATAACCGCTGAAAGCATCTAAGCGGGAAGCCTTCCTCGAGATGAGTTCTCCCTCCTGCCTTTTGGTGGGGTAAGGCTCCCAGTAGACGACTGGGTTGATAGGCCAGAGATGGAAGCTCGGTAACGGGTGGAGTTGACTGGTACTAATAGGCCGAGTGGCTTGACACACATTTTGGTTGATGGTGTTGCTGCGGTTGGTGTTCGCGTCCCTGTGTGGTTCCCGGAAAACAAACGGGAGCCCGGTTTGTTTTGATTTTTGAATATTGAGCTGTACGGCTCGGACGAGTTTGCCGCTGGCCCTTGTGGGTTGGTGTGCGTGGGTCGTTCGGTGGTTATGGCGAGGGGGAAACACCCGGTCCCATCCCGAACCCGGAAGTTAAGCCCTTCAGCGCCGATGGTACTGCATGGGAGACTGTGTGGGAGAGTAGGACACCGCCGGACACATATTAGGGAAGGGCCCTGCCAGGGAACTGGCAGGGCCCTTTCTCATTTTCCCGTCCTTTTCGCCGCCGACGGCGGAGGGAAGCGGTTCAGATGTCGTCGCCGGCCAGGACGGCGTCGGCGTCCACGATGCGGTAGGCATAGCCCTGCTCGGCCAGGAAACGCTGCCGGTGCGCGGCATAGTCCTGGTCCAGGGTGTCACGGGCCACCACCGCGTAGAAACGGGCGCCCTGCCCCGAGGACTTCGGCCGGAGAAGCCGTCCCAGACGCTGGGCCTCCTCCTGCCGCGAGCCGTACGCCCCCGACACCTGGACCGCGACCGAGGCCTCCGGCAGGTCGATGGAGAAATTGGCGACCTTGGACACGACCAGGACGCCGATCTCCCCCGAACGGAACGCGTCGAAAAGGCGCTCGCGCTCCTTGACCCGGGTCTCGCCCTTGATGACCGGCGCGTCCAGAAGCTCGCCGAGTTCGTCGAGCTGGTCGATGTACTGGCCGATCACCAGGGTCTGCTCGCCGCGGTGCCGGTCGACGAGGGCTTGGACGAGGCGGGTCTTGGTGTCGGTGGTCGCGCAGAAGCGGTACCGCTCGTCCGGCTCCGCGGTGGCGTACGCGAGCCGTTCGGAGTCGGTGAGCGTGACCCTGACCTCGACGCAGTCGGCGGGGGCGATCCAGCCCTGCGACTCCATGTCCTTCCAGGGCGCGTCGTACCGCTTGGGGCCGATGAGGGAGAAGACGTCGCCCTCGCGGTCGTCCTCCCGGACGAGGGTGGCGGTGAGGCCGAGGCGGCGGCGGGCCTGCAGGTCGGCCGTCATCCGGAAGATGGGCGCGGGCAGCAGGTGCACCTCGTCGTACACGACCAGGCCCCAGTCGCGGGCGTCGAACAGCTCCAGGTGGGTGTAGGCGCCCTTACGGCGGGTCGTCATGATCTGGTACGTGGCGATGGTGACCGGCCGGATCTCCTTCTTCGCCCCGGTGTACTCGCCGATCTCGTCCTCGGTGAGGGAGGTGCGGCGGATCAGCTCCTGCTTCCACTGGTGGGCGGAGACGGTGTTGGTGACGAGGATGAGGGTGGTCGCCTCGGCGCGGGCCATGGCGGCCGCGCCCACGATGGTCTTGCCGGCGCCGCAGGGCAGCACGACCACGCCGGAGCCGCCGTGCCAGAACGCCTCGGCGGCGTCGCGCTGGTAGGAGCGGAGCTGCCAGCCGTCCTCGACCAGGGAGATCGCGTGGGCCTCGCCGTCGACGTATCCGGCGAGGTCCTCGGCCGGCCAGCCGATCTTGAGGAGGGCCTGCTTGAGCGCGCCCCGCTCACTGGGGTGGACGGCGACGGCGTCGTCTCCGACCCGGTCGCCGAGCATGCCCTTCACCTTCTTGGCCCGCAGCACCTCCTCCAGCACCGAGCGGTCGGAGGAGTGCATGACCAGGCCGTAGGAGGGGTGCTTCTCCAGCCGCAGCCGCCCGTACCGGGCCATGGTGTCGGCGACGTCGACCAGCAGCGCGTGCGGGACGGGGTAGCGGGAGAACTTCAGCAGCGTGTCGACGACCTGCTCGGCGTCGTGCCCGGCGGCGCGCGCGTTCCAGAGCGCCAGCGGGGTGACCCGGTAGGTGTGGATGTGCTCGGGCGCCCGTTCGAGCTCGGCGAACGGGGCGATCTCCTTGCGGCACTCGTCGGCCAGGACATGGTCGACTTCGAGCAGCAGGGTCTTGTCGGACTGGACGATCAGCGGTCCGTCGGACACGGCAGGCGGCCCCCATCAGGCGATCGGTCGTGGACGGCCCGTTCGGGCTCCGGAGACAGGTGCTGCACGCTACCCGACAGGCGGGGGTGCGGAGGGACGTTCGGGAACGGGCTCTTATGGAAACGGCTGGCGAGGCTGCTGTCTTCCCGGCGGGGCGGGTCCGGCGGGGCGGGCCTCAGAGGCCGGAGTCGTCGATCCCGCCGTTGGCCGCGTCCACGCCGAGGAGCACGAGCACGATCGTGGTGGGCACGACGAAGGCCGCGACGAGGATGCCCCAGCTCCACGTGGTCAGCTTCCGGGCCGAGGCGGGGTCAGTGTTGGCGCGGCTCATCGCCATGACGGAGGTGACGATTCCGGGGATCGCGAGTAGGTTGCAGCACATCGCCACGGCGACGCAGGTGCAGACGAGGGCGGCGATGGTCGACCCCGGGGCGTTGCTCCCAGCCTGGGGAACGCCCGGAGGACCGTAGCCGTAGCCGTACCCGTGGCCAGGGGACTGGTTGTACTGCGCGTTGGCGTCCCATCCGGGCTGCTGCTGGGCGTTGGGGTCGTTCCAGCCCTTCTCCTGCCCGTACGGGTCGTTCCACCCTGGAGGCTGCCCTCCGTAGCCGCTCACGGGTCTCCTCCGCCTCGCCACCGCCTGCCTGGTACGGCCGAAGGCTATCCGCTACTGCCGGTTCGGGGTGATTCTCCGAGAAAGTCGGCGCTCAGGTGGTCTCGGCGCTGTCGTCGAGTTCGGACACGCCGGTGATCCGGTGCAGCGCGAACCTGTGGACGGCGGCGCGGGTGGCGTCGTAGCCGGTGAGGAACCCGCCCTCCACCCGTACCGGCTCCACGATGCGGCTGGACGCCTGCCCTTGCTGGTCGAGGTAGCCGATCCAGACCCGCACGCCCTGCCGGACGGCCTCCCGGAGCCGGTCGACGGTCGCCGCGGCGGGGGAGCGGGGCGGCTCCCCGGACGGCGCCGCGCCGCGCAGCCGGGCCTGCTCGGCGCCGTGCCGGCCGGCCTCCTCCCCGGCCCGCAGCGCCCGTACCGCGGCGGCGATCATCGAGGCGTCGGCGGGCTCCCCGCCCGGTCGGACCCGGACGATCTCGGCGGTCGGGGGCGGGTCGGCGCGCAGCTGGTCGGGACGGGTCACGATGATGCCGCCGCCGGGCGATTCGGCGACCGGCGCCAGACCCATCGACCGCAGCGCCTCCAGCAACTCGCCGCGCGGCAGGGCGGAGGCCAGCACGGTCGGCGCCAGCCGGTGGACGCGCAGCGCGCCGGAGCGCCGGTCGGCGAGGATCTCGTCGAGGGTGGCGGGCGAGTCGCTGCGCACGTACGACGTCAGCGACCCCACCCGCAGGTGCCCGTGCCGCCGGCCCACGTCCTCGATCAGGTACGTGAGCGGCTGCGGCAGCGGGGTCGCCGAGTGCCGGGTCAGCAGCTCGGTGAGTTCGGCGGCGGTGCGGCCGGCGTCCAGGGCCCGGCGGACCGAGGACGGGGTGAAGCGGTACACGGTCGCGCCGCCGGTCGACTCGACCTCGGCCGACAGCGCCAGCTCCCGGGCCAGCTCGGTGACCAGCGGGCCGGGCGCGATCGCGGTGAGGTCGGCCTGGATGAGGATGCGGTCGACCGGCTCGGGCAGGTACTTCTCCAGGCCGGGCTCGGGGTCGTCGCCGTCCATCAGGTCGCGGGCGTAGGGGACGAGCCGCCCGAACCCGGTGAGGCCCAGCACCGCCGCCTCGCGCAGCGTCCAGTCGACGAGCCGGTCGCGCAGCGGCCCGGCGCGGCGCGGGTGCAGCCAGGCCAGGCGGGTGCGGACGGCGTCGGCGTCCACGGCCAGGCCCGGGGGCGCGTCGGCCAGGACGCGCAGGACGGCGGTGCGGGTGGCGGGGGCGCTGGTGCGCACCACCGCCTCGCTGAGCGCGTTGATCAGCCGGTCGCGGTCGTCGCGGTCGCCGGCCAGGCCGGGGGCGCGGTCGGTCTTCAGCCAGCCGCGGGCCAGTTCGGTCCAGCGGCCGGGGGTGTCGCGCATGAGCCACAGGTCGTAGGCAGGGGTGGGCAGCCACTCGCCGTCCAGGTCGCCGCTGCGGGTCAGCAGGCCGGCGGCGTAGGCGACCTCGGCCAGCAGCGCGGCCCGCCACTCCTCGACCTCCAGCAGCGTCGCGGTGGCGCGCAGCTCGCGCACGGCCAGGCCGCCGCTGCGCAGCACGGGCGGCGGGTCGGTTCCCCAGCGTTCCAGCAGCTCTTCGACGAGCCGCACGGCGGTGAACGCCTCGCCCGCGGCCGTCCGCACCGCCAGGTCGTCCGCCACCGTCTCTCGCGTCCCGGACGTGCGGGACGAGCGGGACATGCGGGACGGGCCTGGCCGGATGGAGGCCCCGGACGAACCGGTGTCCCCGGATGAGGCGGACGTGCCAGAGGAGCCAAGCGGGGTGGAAGCCCCGGAATGGCCAGACGTGTCGGACGTCCCGGGCGCGCCGGACGTCCCGGAACCACCGGACGTCCTGGACAGGCCGGACAGGCCGGACGGGCCGGACAGGCCGGACAGGCCGGATGGGCCGGTCGGGGTGGAGGGGCGGCCGGTGAGTTCGGGTGGTCGCGCGGGGACGTCCCGGAAGAGGCGCCCGCCGCGCAGGTGCAGCGCGACCTCGCGGGGGAGCGTGACCGTGCGGTCGTCCTCGGCGGCGAGCAGGCCGCGGGCCAGGAGCCGTTCGATGGGGGTGGTCGCGGTCGCCACCCGTACGGGGCGGCGAGCGTCGGCGACCCGGCCGACCGGCGGGCCCCAGACCAGGTGGTCCAGTGCCGCCGCGGCCTCCGGGCCCGCGTCGTCGATCAGCGGTCCGGGTTCGGACAGGACGGCCGTGAGTCGTTCCAGCAGTCGGCCCGAGTCGGGGAAGCCGCGGGGCTCCTCGCCGTCCAGGTCGGTGACCAGCGCGGTGAGGCGTTCGAGCGGGTAACCGGCGAACACCTCTTTCACCGGGGGGCCCAGGGCGGCGGGATGCGGCAGCCCCTGCCGGACGCCGGGCGCGGGCGCCGGGGTCTGGGGACCGTTCCCCCAGACGAGCCCGAGGCGTTCCAGGGTCTCCAGGGCGCGCTGTATGTCGCCGGTGGTGGCGTCCATGGCCTTGGCCAGGGTGTCCGGCTCCAGTGGGCGGGGCAGGACGAGCAGCGCCTCCAGCACGGCCAGCGTGAAGCGGTCCAGCCGGTCGAGGGCGCGCGAGACGGCGGCGGGCGTGGCGGCCCGGGTGGCGAGCGCGGCAAGATCGGCCGGAACGGGAGTGACCAGTTCCGGCCGTGCGGACAGCAGGGAGCGCAACGCTTCGTCATCGCGTGCGCGCAGCCAGTCCGCGAACGTGTCCATCCCTCTCCCAACCTCGTGGCACCCGCGCGGGCGCACGGCGGTGCACCCGCACCATCAGCGTAGGAGCCGCCACGCGTGCTCGGTGCCGGGCGGGTCGGGAACGGCCCTGGTCAGGTGGCCGGAGTGCGCTCCAGGTTGACCAGGCCGAGACCCAGCCGTGCCCAGCTCGACACGAAACGCTTCTCGTCGATACGGGTGGGGGGCTCGTACATCGACTCGTTGGCCAGCCAGTAGTTGACCACCGCGCCGCCCAGGACCGAGGCGACCGCGGCCCAGTCCTCATCGAGGCCCTCGAACTCGGGCTGCTGCGACAGCCAGGTCGCGATGCCGTCGTACAGCGGGTTGACGATCCCCTCGCGCATCTCCGCCACCAGGTGCGGGAACTGGTCGAGGTCGCGGAACAGCACCCTGATGAGGTCCTGCTCCTCGCGCATCTTCGCCAGCCCGGCCTGGCAGGTCATCCGCAGCCGGATCTCCAGCGGGCGGTCCTCGTAGGCGGTGGCGTGCTGCAGCACGTCGCTGATCTGCCGCCGGGTCCGCTCGATGTGCTCGCGGATGGCGGAGGCCAGCACCTCCTCCTTGGAGCGGAAGTGCCGGTACAGGCCGCCCGCGCCGGGCGACAGCCCGGCCGCGGCCTCGATCTCCGCGACCGAGGTCGCGGCGTAGCCCCTGTCGGCGAAAAGCCGAAGGGACTGGCTCACGATCCGCTCGCGCGTGGATGGCGTCATGGTCGTGTGTTCCTCCGCAAGAACAGTAAGGCATCCCCGACCGAGGTTCCGGACCGCACGCCCCGGCGCGCCCGAATTCGTGATGCGTCTCGCACCGGGCGGCGGACGGCTAAAGTCGGTGGCGCTCGCGCCCCTGTCGCCGGAGGGGGCGTTGTCGGAAGGGTCGACGATGTTCGTAACTCCGCGGAAGGGGGGTCGTGGGACCTTCCTGCCGGAGGATTTCGTCGTCCCCACCCTCGTCGCCGGGCCGCGGTTCCGCATCCGTCCGATCACCGTCCACGACGTGGTGAAGGACTACGGGGCGGTGCTGGGGAGCCTGGAGCGGCTGGAGGGCCGGTTCGGCCCGGAGTGGGGATGGCCGGACAAGGAGTTCACCTTCGAGCAGGCGCTGATCGACGTGGCGTGGCTGCAGAAGGAGGGGCAGCTGCGGCGCTCGTTCAGCTACGTCGTGATGACCCCGGACGAGGAGCGGCAGCTCGGCCGCATCCATGTCGCCCCCTCGGACAAGCCGACCGCCGACGCCGTCGTGGTGTTCTGGGTGCGGGCGGACGAGGAGGACTCCAGCGTGGAGAAGGAGCTGGAGGAGTTCGTCCGGGAGTGGGTCACGACGGCCTGGCCGTTCGAGACCGTCCGCTTCCCCGGACGCGACCTCAGGGACTGAAAGCCCGTCCGGAGACCGCGTCCGGGGCGTGGCCGTTCGTTGGCCGGGGGCCGTTGGCGGGTCGTACGGGTCGTCCGGGGTGTCAGTCCAGGCGCCGGACGAGGCCGACGACGATCCGGCCGACGATCAGGTAGACCAGGGCGGCCAGTCCGTAGTTCACGGCCACCTCGACCTTGTGGTCGGCGGGCTGGAAGACGTCCCGGAACTGCCAGGCCAGGTCCTCGGCCCAGTCGCCGGTCGTGCGGACCAGGTCGTTGGCGGTGTTGGCCTCGAACGCCACGAACACGATGTGCACCGCCAGCACCAGCACCACCACCGTGGTGATCACGGAGACGGCCGTGGCGAGCGCGGCCACGGTGCGCTTGCGGGCGGCCTTGAGGGTTCCGGACGGCGGTCGCCCCATCCGCGATGCGCGGCGGTGCGAGGCCGCGCCCGGACCCGTCCCGCCGCCTTCGGTGCCGCCGCCCGCGGGGGCGGGGGTTCCGGGGGCGGTGGGGCCGCCGGGCGGGACGGCTCCAGGGTCGGTGGCCGTGCCTGTCTGCGCGCTGTCCCGCGCGGGCCGGCTCTGGGGGACTTCGCCGGGCCCTGTCGCCGGGGGTCGGTCGCGTTCGTCGGCCATGGCGCCCTCTTTTCCTCGATTCGGGCGGGTCACTGATATCGGTCACCCGGGTGCGTTTCGCGTTTCTGTTTCCTGGGGCGCCGCGTTGTCCGGGTGACGGTCGGTGTCCCGGCCGCGGCGGTCCTTGGGAGTTCGATGGTGCTTTCAAGGTCTGCGTTTTCCCTGGTCGCGTGGTTCGTCGCCGAAGGTAGGGGTATATCGGCATCAAGGAACGCATGTTTCAGACCGCCGGACGATCCAGTTACGGCCGGTTGAAAACCGAACAGCGTTCGCGCAGTACGCGCAATAGACTCCCGCGCTCTCCTACTCGGATCCCGTCGCATCGCCACTACCAGGGGAGCGCGGGTGCGCGTGCGCGCAGAGCCGTCGACCGCCCGTTGGGGCACAGAGCCGCCGGTCGCCCGCAGACGCACCGAGGCGCCGCCGGCCACCCGTAGACGCACCGAGGCGCCCGCCGCACGCGGACGCAGGGAAGCGCCCGCCGCCGTCCCGGCCCGGCGCCGCCCCTCCTCCGTACGGCCCGCCCGGCGGTCCTTCCACCCGCCCGGGCACCCGCATGGCAAATCCGTCATAACTATCCCTTTACCCTGTGGAACGTGCTGGAGCCAGATGCGACGCGATTTGCCGTGCCCGGACCCGGACCCGGACACGAACCGGGGGCCGGAGCCGCCACCGGGCCGGGGTGGACCGCGGTGGGGTTCGATCTCGACCTGACCCTCGCCGACACCCGGACCGGGATCAGCGCGGTGTACGCGGCGCTCGCCGCCGAGACCGGCGTCCACATCGACACCGAGGCGGTCGTGACGCGCATCGGCCCGCCGCTTGAGACCGAGCTGGCGCACTGGTTCCCGGCCGCGGAGGTCCCGGCGATGGCCGACCGGTACCGCGCCCTGTACGCGGGCATCGCCGTCCCCGCGACCGTCGCGATGCCCGGCGCCGCCGAGGCCCTGGAGGCGGTGCGCGCCCGCGGGGCCCGGGTCGTCGTGGTCTCCGGCAAGAACCAGGTCGACACCGAGCGCACCGTCCGCCACCTCGGGCTGCCCGTGGACGAGATCGTGGGCGGCCTGTTCGGCACCGAGAAGGGCGCCGCGCTGCGCCTGCACGGCGCCGGCGTGTACGTCGGCGACCACACCGGCGACGTGGACGCCGCCCGCGCCGCCGCCGCGACGGCCGTGGGCGTGGCCACCGGGCCCTTCGACGCCGACGCCCTCACCGCCTACGGGGCCGACGTCGTCCTGCCCGACCTGCTGGCCTTCCCGGAATGGCTGATCGGCGCGTACGGCGCGGACACCGGGGCGCCGGCCGGCTGATCCTCGAGGGCCCGGAACGAACGCGTCCGCGGCCTTGCGAAAACGCCCGTTACGGTGGATATTCGGGTGCCGTTCCGGCCGCGCGCCGATAGCTTCTGTCCGTCGGCTCGCAGGGGGGTCGCGCACCGTCAACGCCATGTTCACCGCCTCGAGGCGAGGCACTAATCTTTACCCCAATTCAGGACGAGAGCTAAACGAGGTCTCCCGTGCCCACTGGCAAGGTCAAGTGGTACGACGCCGACAAGGGATTCGGCTTCCTCACCCGCGATGACGGCGGTGAGGTCTTCGTGCACTCCTCCGCGCTGCCCGGCGCGGTGTCCACGCTCAAGCCGGGACAGCGCGTGGAGTTCGGCGTGGTCGAGGGGCGGCGCGGGCAGCAGGCGCTGTCGGTGCGGGTTCTGGAGACCCTGCCGTCGGTGGAGAAGTCGGTGGCCAAGGCACGCCGGAAGAAGCCCGACGAGATGGTGCTGATCACCGAGGACCTCA
The DNA here is from genome assembly GCA_050942275.1 of Spirillospora sp. CA-255316. Classification (GTDB taxonomy): domain Bacteria; phylum Actinomycetota; class Actinomycetes; order Streptosporangiales; family Streptosporangiaceae; genus Spirillospora. The sequence continues at coordinate 949,992 of CP192047.1, forward strand.
TCAAGCTGCTGGACGGGATCTCCAACACCTACCGCAGGGGCAAGCACCCCTCCCCGGCCGAGGCCAAGAAGATCGCCACGGTGCTGCGCGCGGTCGCCGACGACCTGCATCCCTGATCGGCGGCCCGGCCGCCGCCGCCCGCGCCAGGTGTGTCAGGCGCGCATTTCGGGGCTGGCGTCGGTGGCGCGTGCCGGGTCCGGCGGACGTCCCGCCGCGTTCCGTGCCCGGGCGGCACGGGAGCGCCGGGCCCGCCGGGCGCCCCGGGAGCTGTGGGCCAGCAGCGCGGCCAGGGCCAGTGCCAGCGCCGCCGCGACCGCCGACATGGCGACCCGGCCGCTCGCCACGATCGACAGGCCCAGCCCGAGCAGCCCGCCGAGGACCCAGACGAGCTGGTGCAGCGTCTCCGAGACCGCGAACGTGGAGGACCGGACCTCCTCGCCGATCTCCCGCTGCACCACCGCGTCCATCGACAGCTTGCCCAGGGACTGGCCGAGGCCCGCGGCCGCCGCGACGCCCAGTGCCGCCCACAGCCCGAACAGGACGGCGGCGGTCGCCGCCGTCACGGTGACGAACGCCAGCGTGCCCAGGACGATCAGGCGCGGGGCGCGGGCCCTCATCCAGGCGCCGAGCGCGGTGCCGGCCAGCCCGCCGGCCCCGGCGGCGGCCGCCAGCAGCCCCAGCGCCACGTTTCCGGCCACCGGTTCGAACGATTCCTCGCGCAGCAGGAACGCCAGGTAGAGGATCAGGAAGCCGGAGAAGGCGCGCAGCGCCGCGTTCGCGAGCATCGCCTCGGCCACCACCGGGCCCACGCGCGGCAGCGTCCGCCACGCCTTCGTCCGCGTCCTCCGCTCTCGCGGCCGCCCGGCGTCCGGTGCCCCGCCAGGCCCGGGGGCCCCACCGGGCTCCGCAGCCCCGCCAGGCCCGGCGGCCTCGCCCGGCGCGGCGGCCGCGACGGTCTCTGCGGGTGCGGCGGGTTCGGCGGTTTCTTCGGGGACGTCGATCTTCCTGGGCAGGCGCATGGTGAGGATGACGCCGGCCAGGAACGTCACCGTCGCCAGCCGCAGCAGCCAGTCCGCGCCGATCAGGACGGCCAGCCCGGCCACCGCCGGGACCGTGACCGCGGCGGCGATCAGCCCGGCGAACGCCGCCCGCGCGTTCGCCGTCACGAGCGTAATCCCGTCCGGGAGAACCCGCGGGGTCACCGCGGCGCGCAGCACGCCGAACGCCTTGGACAGCACCAGCACCCCGAACGCGGCGGGCAGGAAGGTGACCTCGTCGCCGTGCGGCACCGCGCCCGCCATCCCCCAGCACAGCAGCCCGCGGGCGGCGAACGTGCCGGCGATGGCGTACCGGCGGGCATGCCGCATCCGGTCCAGCATGGGTCCGATCAGCGGCGCGACCAGCGCGAACGGTGCCATGCTGACCAGCAGGTACAGCGCGACCTGGCTGCGCGCCTGCGCCACGTCCAGGCCGAAGAACAGGGTTCCGGCCAGCGCGACCGCGACCATCGCGTCGCCCGCGGAGTGGACCGCCGTGGACTCGATCAGGGTGCCCAGCCCGCTGCGGCCCGCGCCTTGGGCGTGGGCGGCGCGCCTGGTGAGCCCGCCGGCGCGGCGGGCGGCCCGTCCGGTGGACCGCGCGGCACGGGCGGCGCCGCGCGCGCCGGAGCGCACGGAGCGCCCCACCGCGTCGGCACCCGCCCGCAGTCCCATCCGGCTGATCCCTCCCGTGGCCCGGGCCGTCCACGGGACGACCTGGGAGCATGATGAGCATTACGTTCCCGCCGTTTCGCCGCCCTCACTCCCGGAGCCCCGGCGATCGGCGCCGTGGCGGAGCGGCGGCGCCCGCGGCGGCGCGGAAGCGGCGGGTGGTGTGCGCGGCCATGTCGTTCCATGGGCGAGAATTGGAGTGTGAGCCCACTCCGTCAGCCCAGCACCGGGCGTTCCGGTACGCGCACCGGCGCCGCAAGCACCACGACCGGGCCAGCCCGCCGCACCCGCACGCCCGTGGTCGACCCCGCCTGCGCGGGCGCCGTCGACCTGGCCCGCGAGGCGGCGGAGGAGACGGCCCGGCCTACCCCCGTGGGCGAGCATCTCGGCCTGCGGGCCGAGGCCGACCGGGTGGTCACGCACTATTTCGCCTGCCTCGACCCGGCCTACCGGGGATGGCGCTGGGCGGTCACCGTGGCGCGGGCTTCGAGGGCCAAGCAGGTGACCGTCGACGAGTGCGTGCTGCTGCCGGGCGACGACGCGCTGCTGGCGCCCGAGTGGGTGCCCTGGCTGGAGCGGCTGCGTCCGGGCGATCTGGGGCCCGGCGACCTGCTGCCGACGCCGGCCGACGACGTCCGGCTCGCCCCCGGTTACACGCAGGCCGACGACGGGACCGACCAGGAGACGCAGTGGGAGCTGGGCCTCGGCCGTCCCCGCGTGCTGTCCAGGGAGGGCCGGGACGAGGCCGCCGCGCGCTGGTACGACGGGATCGCCGGGCCGCGCGCGCCGATCGCGATGTCGGCTCCCGCCCAGTGCTCCACCTGCGGGTTCTTCATGTCGCTCGCGGGCGAGCTGCGGCAGGTGTTCGGGGTGTGCGCCAACGAGTACGCGCCCGACGACGGCCGGGTGGTGTCTGCCGACCACGGCTGCGGGGCGCACTCGGAGGCGGTGGTGATCCCGGCCGCGTCCGAGCACGGCCCGCCGGTGATCGACGAGCTGGGGTACGACATCGTCCCGGCCGGCCAGATCAGGGACACCGAGGCCGAGGAGGCCCTGGGCCACAGCTGACCGGCGGAATGTGGTGAAGATCACTGTGACCGGTGCCGAGGTGGACGGCGAGGCCGATCCGTTCGCGACGGGGGCGATCCGCGAGCGGGTGCTGCGCGCCTGGGCGGAGTCCCCGGCGCGGTTCCGGGAGGACGCCAACACCGAGGAGGACCACGCCCTCGGCGGCTACCGCGACCGGGTCGTCGTCGAACTGGCCCAGAACGCCGCCGACGCCGCCCTGCGCGCCGGCGTCCCAGGCCACCTCCGCCTGATCTTCGACACCGCCGCCGGTGGGGCCGGTGCCGGCGGGGTGGGGTACGGGGTGCTGACGGCGGTCAACACCGGGGCGCCTCTGGACGCGGCGGGCGTTGAGGCGCTGTCCACGTTGCGGGCCTCCGCCAAGCGCGACGAGGCCGCGGCGGTCGGGCGGTTCGGGGTCGGTTTCGCGGCGGTGGTGGCGGTCGGGGACGCGCCGTCCATCGCCTCCCGGTCCGAAGGTGCCCAGGCCGGGGTGGAGTGGTCGCTGGAGCGGGCCCGCGCGCTGGTGGCGGGGATCCCGTCCCTGTCCGAAGAGCTGGAGCGGCGGGGCGGGCAGGTGCCGCTGCTGCGCCTGCCGTTCGCCGTGCCGTCCGGTGCGGCGCCGGAGATTCCCGAGGGCTTCGACACGGCCGTGCGGCTGCCGCTGCGCGAGGAGGCGTCGGCGGTCTCCGTGCGCGCCCAGCTCGAACAGGTCGGCCCGGCGCTGCTGCTCGCCCTCCCGGCGCTGCGCACGGTGGAGATCGAGATCGACGGGACGCCGGTGCGCACCCTCACCGCCGCCCCGGCCGCGGGACCGCCCGGAACGATGGTGATCGACGGCGTCCGCTGGCGCACGGCGGAGGCGCACGGCACCGCCCCGCCGGAGCTGCTGGCCGACCGGCCCGTCGAGGAGCGGGCCCGTCCGGCCTGGCAGGTGCGGTGGGCCGTGCCGGAGGGCGGCTCCCTGCCGGAGGGGCTGCCCGCCGTCGTGCACGCCCCGACGCCCAGTGACGAGCGGCTCGGCCTGCCCGCGCTGCTGATCGCCTCGTTCCCGCTCGCTCCCGACCGCCGCCATGTCGCCCCCGGCCCGCTCACCGGCTACCTGGTCGAGCGCGCCGCGGAGGTCTACGTCGACCTGCTGCGCGGGCTCCCGGCAACCCCGCCCCTGCTCGACCTGGTGCCCGGCCCGGTGGCCGCCGGGGAACTGGACGCCCGCATCCGCCGGGCCGTCCTCGACCGCCTGCCCGAGGTGCCGCTGCTGCCCGTCGCGGGCGACCACGGCGATTCCGAGGGGGAGCGGGCGCGGGCGCGGGGCCGTGACGCGGTCGCGGTGGACGGTGCCCCGCCCGCGCTCGTCCGGATCCTCGCGGGCGAGGACGAGGACGAGGAGGGTGAGGGCGGCGAGGTCGTCCTGCCCGGTCTGCTGCCCGCCGGATGGCCGCTGCGGCACCCCGGCCTCAACGCCCTGGGCGTGCGCCGCGTGGAGCTGGCCGACGTCGTCGACGAGCTGGCCGCCCTCGACCGGCCGCCCGCCTGGTGGCGCCGCCTGTACGAGGCGCTGGCCGGAGCCCCCGCCGACGCGCTGGGCGCCCTGCCCGTACCGCTGGCGCCCGACGCCTCCCGCGACCGGGACGTGGACGGCGGCCGCCTGGTCCGAGGGCCGCGCGGGCTTCTCATCGCGGCCGACGGCGTCGACCCGTCCGGGCTGGGCGGGCCGCTGGGGCTGCGCTTCGTCCACCCGGAGGCCGTCCACCCGCTGCTGGCCCGGCTCGGGGCGGTGGAGGCCGGGCCGCGCGCCGTGCTCGCCGACCCGGCCGTCCGCGCCGCCGTGGAGGGCTCCTTCGACGCCGACGACCCGGACGAGATCGCGTCCGCCGTGCTCGGCCTGGTCGAGGCGGCCCGCCTCGACCCGGGCGAGGCGCCCTGGCTCGCGGAGCTGGCGCTGCCCGGCGCCGACGGCGACCTCTACCCGGCCGGGGAACTGCTGCTTCCCGGCAGCCCGCTGCGCGAGGTGATGGCCGAGGACGCGCCGTTCGGCGTGGCACCGGACGATCTCGTCGAACGCTGGGGCGCCGAGGCCCTCGCCGCCGCCGGGGTCCTGGACGGCTTCGCGCTCGCCCGCGCCGAGGACGTCGACCTGTTCGCGCTGGCCGACCTCGCCGAGTCCCACGACCTCGACGACGAGGACCGGTGGGCCGAGGACGTCCTGGCCAGGCTCGGCGGGCCGCACGACATCCCGCCCCAGGTCGCCGAGTTCCAGGCGGTCCGCGACCTCGAACTCGTCGCCGGCTGGCCCGCGGCGCTGCGCCTGCTGGCCGGTCCCGGCCACCGGGCGGCGGTCGTCCAGCCCGCCCACGTCACCCTGCACGACGGGCGGCGCGTGGCCGTGCCGTCCTACACGGCGTGGTGGCTGCGGCGCCATCCCGTGCTCGACGGGCGCCGCCCCGGCGAGTTCCGGCTGGACGAGGGCGACGACCTCCTCGCCGGGCTGTACGACCCCGTACCGCCGGACGTGCCCCAGGACCGCGAGCTGCTCCTCGCCCTCGGCGTCCGCACCTCGCTCGCCGACCTGCTGGACGAACCCGGCGGCGCCGCCGAGCTGCTGGAACGCCTGGGGAACCCGTCCCGGAGCGTCTCCCGCGCGCACCTGAGCGCCCTCTGGACGGCCCTGGCCGACACGGCCGCCCTCCAGGAGGGCCCTGCTGTGCTGGAGCCGTACGAGCCGCCAGAGCGCGTCCGGGCGATCGTGGACGGCGAGGTGGAGGTGGCCGACGCCGCCGACGCGCTCGTCCTGGACCGGCCCGACCTGCTCCCGCTCCTGACCGGACAGCCGCTGGTGATCGCCGCCGCGGGCCGCGCCGGACCGCTCGCCGCACTCCTCGATCTGCCGCTCGCGAGCGAGGAGATCGCCGGGGACGTCGAGACCGGCGGCGCGGTGACCCGTCCGGTGCCCGACGCGGTACGGGCCGTGCTGCCGGAGGCGCCAGCCGCCTACACCGCCCACGAGACGCTCGTCGTGGACGGTCAGCCCGTCCCCTGGTGGTACGGCGACGACGGCGAGATCCACGCGGACGGCCCGTGGGGCCTGGCCCGCGGCCTGGCCTGGGCCGCCGGCCGCTGGGAGGACCGCCTTCAGGTGGAGGCGCTGCTCCGAGCCCCGGAGACCCTCCCGATCCTCCAGGCCGAGGCCGACCTGGAAGACCACTGACACACCACCGCTGCGCCTGCGTCAGCGCTTGGCCTCAGGGGCGCGTCAGCGCTCGGCCTCGCGGTCGAGTCAGCGCTCGGCGCGGCGGGCGGCCCGGTCGGCGGCCTCCCGGGCGCGGGCGGACTGGAGGCGGGGGACGTACCAGGTGCCGAAAACGCCGATCACGATCCCGACGCCGCACACCCACAGCCACCAGCGGTCGTCCTCGGGAAGCCCGACGATCAGCAGCACGACCAGGGCGACGGCCCACCCGGCGGTGCCCGCCAGCGCGACGCGGACGTCGTTGGTCCGCATCGGCGGCGGGTCGGGTCGGCGCTCTCGGGTCATGACGATCAGGTTAGTCGGCGATGCCGGACGGCCCGCGCGTTGCCTGTCCGCGTCACCGGAATGTGAACGGCTTATCGATCCGTTGCCATATCGGTGCCGATCAAGGGGTTCACCTGGGGCGTCCGGTCTGCCACTCTGCGCCCGTGACCGCAGACGACGTGCAGCAGCAGCCCCCGGCCGGCGCACTGGACCGCTTCTTCAAGGTTTCCGAACGCGGATCGTCCCTGGGCCGAGAGGTCCGGGGCGGCCTGGCCACGTTCTTCACGATGGGTTACATCGTGGTCCTGAACCCGCTGATCCTCGGGACGGTGGCCGACGACGACGGGCAGTTCCTCGGCGACCTCACCGAGCCCGGCGCCGCCATCCCGCTGGTCGCGGCCGCGACCGCGCTGGTGGCCGGGGTGCTCACGCTGCTGATGGGCGTGGTCGGGCGCTACCCGTTCGCGATGGCCGCCGGGCTCGGGCTGAACGCCGTGGTGGCGTTCAGCATCGCCAGCGGCATGTCGTGGGAGGACGCGATGGGCATCGTGGTCCTCGAAGGCCTGATCATCATGGTGCTGGTGCTGACCGGGTTCCGGGTGGCGGTCTTCCGGGCGATCCCCGCCGGGCTGAAAACGGCGATCGCGGTCGGGATCGGGCTGTTCATCGCGCTGATCGGGTTCGTGGACGCCGGTTTCGTACGGCGCATCCCGGGCGAGCCGGGCGAGTCGTCGGTGCCGCTGCAGCTGGGGTCCACGGGGAGCCTGTCGGGGTGGCCGACGCTGGTGTTCGTGTTCGGCCTGCTGCTGACCGCGCTGCTGGTGGCCCGCAAGGTCAAGGGCGCCATCCTGATCGGCATCCTGGTCACCACCGTCGTCGCGATCGTGGTGGAGGCGCTGGCCAAGGCGGGGCCGTTCAACCAGGGCCCGGGCCCGGACGGCAAGCCCCGCATCAACCCCGACGGCTGGCAGCTCAACGTGCCCGAGCTGCCCGACAAGATCGTGAGCACCCCGGACCTCACGCTGATCGGCGAGTTCAGCCTGTTCGGCAGCATCGAGCGGGTCGGTGTCACGGCCGCGCTGCTGTTCGTCTTCACGATCATGCTGGCCGACTTCTTCGACACGATGGGCACCGTCGTGGGCGTCGGCGCCGAGGGGAACCTGCTCGACCGGGAGGGCAACCTGCCCGGGATCCGGGACGTGCTGCTGGTGGACTCGGCCGGCGCGGCGGCGGGCGGCGCGGGGTCGGTGTCGTCCAACACCACCTACGTGGAGTCGGCCGCCGGTGTGGCCGAGGGCGCCCGTACGGGCCTGGCGAGCGTGGTCACCGGGCTGCTGTTCCTGGTCGCGATGTTCTTCACGCCGCTGGTGTCGATCGTGCCGTTCGAGGCGGCCACGCCCGCGCTGGTGGTGGTCGGGTTCCTGATGGTGACCCAGATCCGCCACATCGACATGGACGACTACGACGTGGCGCTCCCGGCGTTCCTCACCATCGTGCTGATGCCGTTCGCGTACTCGATCACGGTCGGGATCGGCGCGGGCTTCATCAGCTATGTGGCGATCAAGGCCGTGCGGCGGCGGTTCGCCGAGATCCATCCGCTGATGTGGCTGATCGCCGCGCTGTTCGTGGTGTACTTCGCGCTCGACCCGGTCAAGGCCCTGCTGGGCGTCGGCTGACGGCCGGCGGGCGGCGTGCCGCCGGGTCCGGCATGGCACGATGGGCAGAGCGGTCCTACCAGCGATCGGAGGGTGAAGTCTCGCGCGTTCGCGCGTGTTGCCGGCGAACCGTCGCGGAATTTCCGGCCGCGGGGTATCGTTAGCAAAAGCAATGACTTCTGCGAACGACCATGAGCACGCCACCGAATCCGCGCCACACCCGGGGCAGGGCCCCGGGCCTGGCCGAAGACCTGCGCATCTCGATCGCCCGGCTGTCGCGCCGCCTGCGCACGCTGAGGGCGCCCGGCGCCGAGGGCGGCGGGCCGCTGTCGCTCACCCAGTTCGCCGCGCTCGCGGCCATCGAGCGGCACGGCTCGATGACGCCGAGGGAGCTGGCCGACCACGAGAAGGTGCAACCGCCCTCGATGACCCGGGTGATCGCCTTCCTGGAGGAACGGGACCTGGTGGTGCGCAGCCCGCATCCGACGGACGGCCGCCAGGTGGTGCTGAGCGCCACCCAGCCGGGCCGCACGCTGCTCCGGGAGGAGCGGCGCCGCAAGGAGGCGTGGCTGTCCCGCCGCCTGGAGGAGCTGACCGCGGAGGAGCGGGAGATCCTGCGCCGCGCGGCACCGATCCTGGACAAGATCAGCCGAGCCTGACCACTTCACCCTCCACCGAAACCGCCTCCCCAGGACCCCCGGCCGCCGGAAGCGCGGCCGCTGAATCCCCGGCCGCGGGAAGTGCGGCCGCCGGGATCGGCTCCGCCGAGGTCGCCGAGGTCGCCGAGGTCGCCGAGGTCGCCCCCAAGGCCCCGGACGAGGACGACGACGAGGGCGCGGACGGGGCGACCGGGGGCATGTTCCGGTCGCTGCGGACGCGCAACTACCGGCTGTTCGCCACCGGCCAGGTCGTCTCCAACACCGGTACGTGGATGCAGCGGGTCGCCCAGGACTGGCTCGTCCTGGACCTCGCGCACGGCAGCGGAATCGCCCTCGGCATCACCACCGGCCTCCAGTTCCTGCCCATGCTGCTGTTCGGCCTGTGGGGCGGGGTGGTCGCCGACCGCTACCCCAAGCGCCGGGTGCTCATGATCACCCAGGTGGCGATGGGACTGCTCGCCCTGATCCTCGGCGTGCTGGCCATCACCGGCACCGCCCAGGTCTGGCACGTGTACCTGCTCGCCTTCGGGCTGGGCCTGGCCACCGTCGTCGACAACCCCACCCGCCAGTCCTTCGTGGTGGAGATGGTCGGCAAGCGGGACCTGCCCAACGCCATCGCGCTCAACAGCGCCACGTTCAACGGCGCGCGGCTGCTCGGCCCGGCCGCCGCCGGCGTGCTGATCGCCTGGCTCGGCACCGGGCCGGTGTTCCTGCTGAACGCCGCCTCGTTCGGCGCCGTCCTGTTCGGCCTGTACGCGATGCGCGAGAGCGAGCTGCACCCCACCGAGACGGTCAAGCGCGCCAAGGGGCAGCTGCGCGAGGGCCTGCGGTACGTGCGCGGGCGCCGCGACCTGATGCTGGTGCTCCTCCTCGTCGGGTTCGTCGCCATGTTCGGGATGAACTTCCAGATCACCATCGCGCTGGTCGCCCGCGAGGTCTTCAAGACGGGGGCGTCCTCGTTCGGCCTGGCCTCCAGCATGCTGGCGTTCGGCGCGCTCACCGGGGCGCTGCTGGCCGCCCGCCGCGCCACCCGTCCCCGGATGCGGCTGCTGGTGGGCACGGCGATCCTGTTCGGGGCGCTGGAGATGCTGACCGGGCTGATGCCGTACTACTGGTCGTTCCTGGTGATGCTGGTCCCCACCGGCATCGTGCTGATGACGTTCACCACCGCCTCCAACTCCACCCTCCAGCTCACCGTCGCGCCGGAGATGCGGGGCCGGGTGATGGCGCTCTACATGTTCGTGTTCCTGGGCACCAACCCGCTGGGGGCGCCCATGGTCGGGTGGATGGCCGAGCAGTTCGGGCCGCGGCTCAGCATCGTCCTGGGCGGCCTCGTGTCGATGCTCGCCGCGTCGGTCGTGGCGCTGCTGGCGATGCCCCGCGGCGCCCTGCGCCCAGCCCTGGCCCGCGCCCTGCGCCGCCCCGCCACCACCACCCCCGAGGCCTGACCGGTATCGGGGGCGTGGGCGGTGGCGGTCTCCAGGGCGTCGTTTGTGTTACCGGGGGTCGACGACCGGATGCACCCGCGTGACAAACCGTCGACCCTGCGAAAGGCTGGTCGCGTGGTATTCCGGACGTTCACATGAGGCTCTTCGTGGCGCTCGTACCGCCACCGGACATCCTTGACGAGCTCGAGGATTTCCTCGCCCCGTACCGGCCCGGCCCGCCGGATCTGCGCTGGATCCGCCGGGAGCTGCTGCACGTGACGCTGACCTTCCTAGGCGAAGTCGACGACCGCACCCTGGAACGGCTGCTGCCGCGCCTGCAGCGGGCCGTCGCCCGGCACGAACGGCTGACGCTGTCACTGGCCGGCGTCGGCGCCTTCCCCGGAAACGGCGCGCACGCCCGCGTGCTGTGGTCCGGCCTGTACGGCGACCGCCGCAAGCTGGCCAGGCTGGCCGCCTCCACCTCCGCGGCCGGACGGCGCGCCGGAACCCCGCCCGACAAGCACCGCGCGTTCCGGCCCCACCTGACGCTGGCGCGCTGCCGCGTCCCGGTGGACGTGCGGCCGCTGCTGGAGCCGATGTCGGCGTTCGCCGGCAGCCCGTGGACGGCCGACTCCGTCCACCTGATGGAGAGCTCGCTGCCCGCCAAGGGCCGCACCCAGGTCGAGTACGAGTCGATCAAGACCTGGACGCTGCGGGAGCCCAAGATCTGAACGAACGAAGCGAGGGCGCGGCCTCACAGCTCCGGGGGCGGCGGCGCGGGACGATCCGCGTCCGGCGGCCCCCATGGCAGCCCGTACCGCTCGCAGGCGCGGCGCAGCTCCTCCAGGTCGGGCGGGAAGCCCACCTGCCGCAGCACCCGGCCCGCCGGACTCCACACCACCAGCCGCGGCATCCGGTCGGCCGACTCGTCGATGCCGACACCGCCGACCCGGTCGCGGGTGAGGTCCCACTCCACCCGGCCGCGCCGCGTGACCACCGCCAGCCCGGCCGTGGACACGCGCAGCTGGGCCCGGTTGCGGTCGTACAGCCAGTAGCCGCCCAGCCCGGCCAGGACCCCGGCCGGCATCATCCAGCTCGCCGTCACCGCGAAGCCGCCCAGCTCCGGGCCCAGCCAGACCGCGCCGAGCACCGCGATCATCTCGCACAGCAGCACGCTCACCAGGTACGTGCCGATCCGGGAGCGGCGGGTGGCGTCCAGCAGGGCGCCCGGGGCGCTCACCGGGCTCGGCCGCTCCTCCGCGCTCTTCCCGGCCGGCGTGCCGGCGCTCTCGGCGCCCGCCCGGCCCGCCCGTCCACCGGGCGGCGACCCGGCCGCCACCGGGGCCGGGTCGCGGTCGGGTTCCGGCTGGGACGACAGCGTCGCCACCGCCGAGTGGAACGCGGCGCTGAGGTAGGCGTCGTACTCGGCGTCCGTCACCGGCAGCCCGGCGCGCCGCGCCCCCTCCCGCAGGTCGGTGCGCGAGATCCGCAGCGCCGACAGCGGCGCGGCGAAGAACTCCTCGCCGTCGGCGTCGTACAGGCGGACCCAGGCGTGCCCGGCGATGGTCAGCAGCTCGATGCCGCCGATCCGGTCCTCCGGCATCCGCAGCACCACGTCGCCCGCCGCGTCCGCCCAGCCCAGGCCGCCGTCGGCCACCACCAGCCGGCCGCCCGGCACCTGCGCGAAGATCTCCGGCAGCCCCTCCAGGCCGTACTCGGGGGTACGCGGCGGCCGCGCCCCGGGCGTGATCACCCGGTGGCCGTGGTCGTCGAGGGCGTGCGCGAGCTGGAAGGCGTCCAGACCGTGCGCGGGCAGCCGGGCGATCATGCGCAGCCGGTGGTCGAACGCCAGCACCGCCGGATCGGCCCGCCGCGGCTCCCCGGTCAGCGGATCGGGCCGCAGCCCGGGCCCGACGACCAGCGCGGCGATCCGCTCGGCCGGCAGCCGCACCGGATGGCGCGCGCTTCCCGGACGGCCCCGCACCTGGAGGCCCGCGGCGGAGATCGTCCATTCGATCCGGGTGGCGCGCAGCAGCCGCCGCCGCGCCGCCAGCATCCCGGTGATCGCCGCCAGCGCCCAGCAGCCCGCCGCCAGCCGGGCCCCGAACCCGTCGGTGCCCTCCAGCGCGATCCGGACGACCATCACGGCCCCCAGCGCCCCGCTCAGCGCGCCCAGCAGCGCGATCCGGCGGCGGCTGGGCAGCGGCTCGGGCGTCGCCAGCCGCACCGAACGCGACTCCCCGTCACCGCTCGCGCCGTCGCCGTCCGCGCCGTCACCCTCCGTACCAGCACCCTCCGCGCCGTTGCCTTTCGAGGCGGCGCCGCGGCCGTGCGCGGGCGGCTCGTGGACGGCGGCGAGCAGCTCGGCCTCCTGGTCGAGCAGCCGCCGCTCGGCGATGTGGTGGCGGGGCACCCCCAGCGCAGCCGCCGGATCGTTCCCCGCGACCGCCGACGCGTCCGCCGCCGCCGGATCGGCGAGATCGGTCGCCTCGCCGTCCAGCAGATGGACGGGGATGCCCAGCCGCCGCGCCGTCACGAAGAACGGCAGCGGCTCCATCCCCATCGAGTCCAGGCTCCCGACCGCCGTACGGCCGAACTTGTGGACGACCGTGAGCACCCCGTCCCCGGTCGTGATCGCCAGACTCTCGATGCGCGACCGCTCGTACCGCACCATGGCCAGCCCGCCCGGCCCGATCCGTTCCAGGCCCGTGCCCGACAGCCGCCAGTACGGCCGCGGCCGCCGCCGGCGGGCCTCCGGCGCCGCCCCCAGCAGCCACGGCACGGCCACCACCGCCGCGATCAGCAGCACCCACAGCCACACCGGCTGGATCGGCAGCAGGGCCAGGACCACCGCCAGCGCGGCGAACGGCCCCGCCGCCACCGGGCGCCACCGCCCGCCGGGCCCGCGCAGGCCCACCAGCTCATGCTCCACAGTCCGCATCCTCACACGGGTTCGGGCGGGCCCGTCCTTCCCTCGTCACGATCCGACCGCGACCGCACGCATTTCCCGCCCGGAGGTCAGGTGCGGTCCGCCGATCCGTCATGATCGCCTGCGCACGAGCAGGATGCCCAGCCCCCCGGCCACGGCCAGCGCCGCGATCAGGCCCAGGCTCGTCGAGGACGAGTCGCGGCGGCCGTCGCCCGCGCCGCCGCCGTCGCCGTCCCGCGCCGCCGCGGGCGACGGGCTCGGCGGCAGCGCGCTCTCCGGCAGCGGCACCTGGTAGACCCGCTGGCCCGCACCCTCCGACCCCGACAGCAGCGAACGGCCGTCCGCCGAATAGGTGATCGACTCGCCCTGCTCCTGCCCGGGCAACCCCACCGAGGTCAGCGACCGGCCCGGACGGCCCTTCCCGTCCACCGCGTAGACGCGGGCGCCGAGATAGGTGCGGATCACGCAGGTGCGGCCGTCGGGAGAGAAGGCGCCGTCGGTGGCCATCGGCGGCGCGTCGGCCACCTTGCGGAGCCGGTTGGTGCCGCTGCTGCTCAGCCGCGCGGGCGCCTCGTACACCGCGCCGGTGAACAGCTTGGTGGCGATGTAGAGCCGGTTGGTCCGCGGATTGATCATCATCGCCTCGGCGTTGCGCGGACCGTCCTCGTAGGTGAAACGGAACGCGGTCGCCCGCAGCGTGCGGGTGTGCAGCCGCTCCGGCTCCGGGATTCGGTAGACGCTGACGTAGGGCCAGGCGCCGCCCAGGTTGTCACCGATGTCCGCGACGTAGATCGCGGGCCGGCCCCGCTCGTCCCGGCCCACCGCCATCGCCTCCCAGTCGCGGGCGCCCGCGCCGCCCAGGGTCAGGACGGCGCGGGTCCGCCCGTCCGGGCCCAGCGCGAAGATCTGCGCGACCCCGCCCGAGTCGTTGTGGGTGTAGGTGACGCCCGGATGCCTGCGGCTCACCGCGAGCCCGCTGGACTCGGTGATCCGGGGATCGGACACGGTGAAGGCGACCTTGTCGTCGTCGGCCGCCGCCGGAACGGCGAACCCGGTGCAGGCCCCGAACACCGCACAGGCGGCACCGGCCCGCCCGAGCCGGGAAGGAAGCGGCGACATCCCCTGATCATCCCCCGTTCCCCACCCGCCCGATCAAAGCGCCCCGGTCCTCAGCCGAGCAGCGCACCGACGACCACGGCCAGGATCAGCGCGGTCAGCACGGTGGGGAGCAGCCAGCGAGGCGCACGGTTCACGGATCCGAGCTTATTCGGCCGTACAGCCCACTCGAACCGCCCCCATCCACCCCACTCCACACCTCAGGCGAAGCGGTCGCTCGGTCCTGAGGGAGACTCGGTCCTCGCTCCGCTCGCGCACTACTTCGGAGCCGAGCTGGACGAGCGACGACGCCGTTCTCGGTGAGATCCGTTACCGCGACTGGCCGGGACGCTCCACGGCCGGAAGGTAGCCCCCGCCGGGCACCGCGCGGCTTTGCCTCGTCCCAGCCGCCAGACGTCGGCCGACCATGAGAAACGGCGCTTTGATCGGCTGAGGGCAGGCGGTGTCAGTTGCCATCGATGAACGTGACCGTCTCGTCGAGCGGCGCCCGGCCCGTGCGGGTGTAACCCACCGTCACGTCCTCGAACCCGATCGACATGCCACAGAAGAGGATGAGCTCGTCCGGGGGTGACAGGGCCTCCGCGACGGTCTTGTGGTACTTCGCCCATGCCATCTGCGCGCAACTGTGCAGCCCTTCGGCGCGGAGCAGAAGCATGACGGTCTGCAGATACATGCCGACGTCGGACCATTGGGCCGGGCCCAGGTCGCGGTCGATGTAGCAGAACAGGGCGGCGGGTGCGCCGAAACAGTCCCAGTTCGCGGAAGCGGCCCTCTGGCGCGCCTCCAGGTCCTCGCGCGCGATGCCGAGTGCGCCGTAGCGCTGTTCGCCGAAGGCGGATCGGCGTTCGCGGTACGGGGACTTCAGTGCGGGCGGGTACTGCTGATACTCCGGCTCGTCCCAGGGGTCGCCTGAGGCCAGACGCTCGCCGGCGCGCTTCTTGAGCTCGGCCAGCGGCGCGCCGGTCAGCACGTAGGCGTGCCATGGCTGGAGGTTCGATGCGGACGGCGCCCAAACCGCGGCGGACAGCACGCGCTTCAGCACCTCCTTCGGGACGTGCCGGTGGGTGAATCCGCGCACCGCTCGCCGGCTCGTGACCGCCTCATAGACATCCAAGATCGCCTACCTCCCATCCACTACCCGAACGTAGGCGCCTCCGTTACACACGAGATAGTATCATTTGTTACTGTCGTGGATGTAACTATCGTCGAGTACGAACCCTCAGCACCTTGGTGCCCCGCCTCGGGCGCCGCTCTTGGAGAAAGCTCATGGCCACGCTGCTGCACATCGACTCGTCCGTGTTCCCCGGCGAGGCGTCCGCGTCCCGTTCGGTCGCGAACGCCTTCCGCAAGGTCTGGGAGGAGCAGCACCCGGAGGGCACGGTGATCTACCGTGACGTCGCCGCCAACCCTGTCCCGCACATCACAGCCGACGCCCACACCGCCGGCCTCGCCGCCCCGTCCGAGCACACCCCGGAGCAGGCCGCCGCGTTCGCCGCGCGCGTGAAGCTCATCGAGGAACTGGAGCAGGCGGACGCCGTCCTGATCGGCGCCCCCATGTACAACTACTCGATCCCGTCGACCCTCAAGGCATGGCTGGACAACGTGATTCTGCTCGGCCGCACCTCGGGCGAGACCCCCTCCGCCCAGGGCACCCCGGTCACCGTCGTGGCCAGCCGCGGCGGCTCCTACGCGCCGGGCACGCCGCGCGAGGGCTACGAGTTCGTACAGAACTACCTGGAGGCCGTCCTCAAGGGCACCCTCGGCCTGGACCTCGACTTCATCGTCCCGGAACTCACCATGGCCCCCCGCAACCCGGCCATGTCTGAACTGGTCCCCCTCTACGAGGCCTCCCGTGAGCGCGCCTTCGAGGAGGCGACCACCAAGGCCAAGGAACTCGCGGAGCGTCTCGCCGCGTAACCCCCGGGCCATAGACGCCGTGTGACGCCTCGACCCGGGACGTCACACGGCGTCCTCGTCGCCTGCGCCCTCTCCGACGGAGACGGTGGCGCTCTGTCCCTGGGAGCCGGTGGCTCAGCAAGGCCGGGGTCGCCGCGAAAGCCGCATGAGACGAAGCGCGCCCACGCGGCAGGCGATCGTCGCGCCGGCGCGCTTACGCCTCACCATCTGCGGGATGGGCGAACCGGGTCAGCAGATCCATCAGCTGCTCGGGCTCGCCGGGCCCCAGTTCGGCAACCAGACGCTCAGCCAGGGGCTCCGCCGCCACGTGCGCCGCATCGAAAAGCTCGACGCCCTGAGGCGTGATCTCCACTGCCCGCACCCGCCGGTCGCCCGGAACGGCGTTGCGTACGGCCAGCCCCCTACGCTCCAGGTCGTCCACGACCCGCATGATTCCCACCTTGTCCGTCCCCGTCGCCGCCGCCAAGTCCCGCTGCAACGTCGGCCCGCGGTCGACCAGCACGATCAGCACGGCAAAATGCCGCAACTCTATGCCGAGCGGCCGAAGCGCCTCCGTCATCACCGCGGCCGCGCGCCAGTGCGCCCGGCGCAGCAGCAAGCCGAGAGCGAAAGGCGATTCATCCCCGGGGCGGCCGGTCGCACGCGAGGCGGTGGTGTGACGAGGAGCGTCGGCGGCCATGGAGACACATTACCAGCCATCAATTCATTTGATACGGTTTCACTTGAAACTAAATGCGGCTACGTCTGCTGCGACCCCGTATCGACATATCACCCTCGCGCCGCGCTTAACCTCATCAACGCTTCGGGGCGCCGGAGTCAGCAGCAACGCCACGATCGCCCGACCTCCCGGGTCCGGCGCCGGGCCGCCGTCCGTTCCACCACGCCCGTCTCCCGGTCGCCGAGCGTGCCGGGCTCGCCGGGGGCGGCTTGACCGCGATGCCCAGGCCCGCCAGCTCATACAGCAGCGTCACCGCCGCCAGCCCTGGTTGATCCTGGCGAGTTTGGCCCGCAATTCGAACTGTCCCCGCCGCCTCGGCGCCGCCCACATCGGCGAACGCGTCCAGATGCTCGGCGGCGTACTCAGTTCGATCCGGACCCTCAACCTCACTCCACCCGACCCGGTCCCGACCACGCGGCTGGACCTGGAACCGACCTGCTCGTTGGCATGTGAGCAGCTCTTGCGCGGTCAGCTCTGCTGATGGTCGACCGCGGCCAGACCGGGACAAGCACTACGAGGCTAATTACGGCGCGATGGCGGTGGATCGAAGGAGGTGGGAGGGGGCGGCTTCTCGCTGACACGAGGTTCTCGACACTGGTTACACATGACAGGATCATGCGCGCGTCCCCGGCCAGGCCAGAGTGCCGCCCCGAACAGCGCCCCCATGGCAAAGGCCAGCAAGACCCCCGTCACGACAGGCAGCAGCAGCCCGTCGAGAGCCTTCGTCACCGGGATCACTGCGCGCCCTCCAAGCTGATCGAGGCGCACACCCATTTGGCGGTGCCGTCTTTGGCGGGTTCCGTCCACACAGCGTCCGCGTAGGCGGCGACGAGCATTAGCCCCCATCCACCGAACTCGTCTGAGCCCGCCTGGTCGATTTCTTCCACGGTCGAGACCGCCTCCCGCACTCGGGGCGCCCTGCCGACTGCCGCGTCCGAGACCCCGATCACCAGGCGTTTGGGCAAGGCCGTGAGATAGAGGCGAACGGTGCCGGTCGGAGCCGAGACGGCGACGGCGTTCGTCACCAGCTCGCTCACGATCGCGAGCGCTCGCTCCTCGTACCGCTCCAGCCCCCACGCCCGCAGGGAGAACGAGGCCACCGACCGCGCCAGCCCCACCGACGCCCGAGTCGCAAGCAGATCCCGGATAACAGCCGATCCGGCCGCCGTAGTCGCCGACATCTCCTGATCACCTCCAGCCAAGAATTCCTGCGATCCACGCCACAGACTGGCCCGCCACGCGCTAGGTTGTCGCGTATCAACAAAGAACTCGATACCTGCGATACCTACGGAGAGTGTCCGATGGCATCCGTAGAGTCGCTTGATCCAGATCGCGACATGTGGCATTGGATAGCTGTTGAAGTGCGCTTTTGGCGCCAACGCGAGGGACTGTCCCAGTCGGCACTGGCGTCGATCATGGGATGCAACAAGGCCTACGTATCGAACGTTGAACACGGCCGCCCTACTCACCGGATGAATGACAGACACGCGCAAGCCCTCGACGAGCACTTTCAGCTGGGCCATCACTTCCGGCGGATGCTTCGATACGCCCGGGCGGGCCACTCTCCCGACTGGTTCAAGGCACACGTCGTCTACGAGCAGCGAGCCAGCATTATCAAGACCTACGAAGCGCTGGTCGTTCCCGGGCTCCTCCAGACGCCTTCCTACGCGCGAGCGCTCCTCTCGGCCAACCCAGCCGCCGACGTTGAGGCGCAGGTCGAGTTGCGCATGTCGCGTCAGGCGATCCTCACCAAACATGACAAGCCGGAGCTATGGGTGATCGTGTCACAGAATGCTCTGGAGTGGCCCGTTGGGAGCGACGCCGTCATGCGCGAGCAACTCGAACGACTCTTGGAGCTGGCCGCGATGCCGAATGTCACGATCCGCGTTCTACCGAGGTCGGTAAGAGCCCACATCGGCTTGGAAGGCAGTTTCAAGGTCATCACCGTCAAAGAGGGCGATGTGGTCTACATGGAGGCCTGTGGCGGCGGCAGAACCACTCTGGACCCGAAGGAGGCGGCGGAGCGTCGGGTACGGTTCGACCGGATAGGGGCAGATGCCCTGTCTCGCAGCCTCACCGTCGATCTCATACGGCAAGAGTTGGGGAAGTACGGATGACCCAGTGGCGCAAGAGCACCCACAGCGGCGCCTCGAACAACACCGATTGCGTAGAACTGGCCGCCATGGCCGACGGCATCGGGATGAGGGACAGCAAAGCCCCCCACGCCGGCCATCTCACCCTCAAACCACACGCCTTCGCGGCCCTGCTCGCGGAGATCAAGGCCGGCCGACACAACCGCTGAAGTGTCCCCGCTCCGCAAGGGCCAGCGGGTCAGGTCCGCCCCCGCGCCACGGAAGGGCGACAGCAAGCGCCTGGACGAGGGCCCCGCCCCACCAGGCGGGGCCGCTCTCGGCAGCCCCTAGACGAGTAGTTCCGAAGTGATCAGTGATCGAACGCGACCAGCGATCGAGTGACGGGCTGTCCGGTGTGGTGGTTGTGCCAGATTGCGGCCGTCATGGCCAGGATGCGCTGGGCGACCCGGGTGGCGACGCCCTCGAAGGTCCGGCCGCCGTGGTGTTCCAGGTCGAGCTGGCCCTTGAGGGTGTCGTTGACCGACTCGATCAGCTGACGTACCGGTTTGAGCAGGCGTTCACCCGGCCTGGACTGCTCGTTGCGCATCGAGGGGCGCAGCAACTCGATGCCTTGTGCGGCCAGGACGTCTTCGAACCATCGGGCTTTGAAGCCCTTGTCGGCGATCAGCAGCAGGCCCGGCCGGTCGGCGACCAGTTCGGCATCGACCTCCAGCATCGCCGCCAGTACCTCGCGCTCGTCGAGCTTGGGATCGGCCAGCGCCCAGCTGATCGGCATCCCGGCCGGAGTGCACACCAGATACAGCCGCAGGCCCCAAAAGAACCTCGAATGCGAGGCGCAGTAGCCATAGCCGGCCCAGCCGGCCAGCTCCGACCGCTTGACCGTGGGGCGGGACCGGCCGCACTTCACGGGGGTCGAGTCGGCGATCCACACGTTGTCCAGCCAGACGTCGGTGTCGGCCGCCAGCATCCGGATGGTTCGTTTGACCAGCGGCAACGCCGATCGCAACCGCTTGCGGCAGCCGGGACGCTGCGGCAGATACGGAAACATCCCCGCCAGGTGGGAGGCGACAAGCCGCAGCCGGCGGGCCTCGGACCTACACCCCAGCAGGGCCTGAGCGACCGCCAGACACAGCAGTTCGGAATCGGTCGGCTTCGGCGGGCGGCCCAGACACCGGCTTCCTCCCAACTCGTCATCGATCTTCACGTACAGTGCGGTCACGAGGGTGTTCAGGTCTGTCGTCACAAACGGATCTTGGACACCCTCGCTTGCATCCGGGGCCGAGACTTCGGAACTACTCGTCTAGATGGGGTTGCCGGGGTCGTCCAGCCACACCATGTGCGCGTCGGGAGTGACGGTGATGCCGAACCGGGCGATGTCGGGACGGCCCCACCTGAGCCACTGGAGGTAGGCGGCTTCGGTCTCGTCCCACAACGAGCGGTCTCCGGCCTGCTGAACCTCAAAGTCGGAGCGGCCGGGCTCGTAGTCCACCGACGCCCATGACCCGCGATGGTCCGCGCGGTCCAGGACCCACAAGGTCGCTCCTTCGGCGTCGGAGGAGAACCGCGAGACCACACCGGGAACCTGTGCGGCGACGGCCAGGTCCACGCCCACCGGGCCGTACGGTAGCGATCGAGGGTCCAGCCTGGTCCGGCTGATCCTGACATCCCGCTCGGTGGCTTGGGTCCACGTCCGTGCCGGACCACCGGCGGGGCGTTGTGAACGCAGAAGCATGTAGTCCGCCGAGCCGGAGAACCGGCCCACGGCCGTGCCATCGTCCAGCACGTCAAGGCGCAGGATCGCGCCGTACCCGTATCCGGCGCTGAACGGGGCCACGATCACCCCTCCCGGCCGAGTCTGCTCGATCCGATCCACGCATACGGCACCCGCGACACCGCACACGTGGCATGGACGCGGTCATACGGCGCCCCCGCAGGCCAGCCATCGGCGCCGTCGCCGATCACCACCCGAGGACCGTACCCCGCCGCTTTGAGCCGCCCGGCCGCCAGCAAGCCCAGTACCGGATCGACCTCCACCGTGGTGACATTGTCCGCGCCGACCTGGGCCGACAACAGCGCGGCCGTCCATCCCGCCCCCGTCCCGATCTCCAAGACGCGATGGTGGTCGAACGGGTTGAGTTGTTCGAGGAAGCGAACCACCATGGTCGGCATGGACAGCGACGAGGTGGCCAGCCCTTCCCCCTCTGCGGCGCCGTCCTCGAACTGGGTCACCAACGGCTGATCCAGCGCGACGGCCTGTTCCCACTTGTCGGGGTCGGTGGTGCGATCGATACGTGCCCAGGGCCCGGGCCCCAGGTCCGCCCACACCACCTCGGGTGTGAACGAACGCCGGGGCACCGAACCGATGACCTCGTGCCAGTCGGTCACGAACGCTTCCCATCGTTGGGGTTCCCGTTGGTCTTATCCCCACTGCCTCGGGAACCGCCCTGCGGCCGGTTCCCGTCCGTGCTGGTCTTGTCGTCGCTGTTGCCCTTGTCCCGATTGGCCATCCTGCCGACTCCCTCGCCATGCCGCCGCGGTTGGTCACCGCGCTGGGACCCTCTGGACGACGGCGGGGTGTCGGGGCGAACGGCCTCACCGCCGTCCGGAGGGGTCTGATGGCAAGGACGCTAAGAAACAACCCCCCGACAGGGCTACGAACTTGCGCTGACTTGCGCGCGTCATCACAATGCGCTGATCGCAGCTGTGATCAACTGACGAGCCATCGCACCGTGCGCGGCCATCGAGGACAGCTCCGAGAAGGCCCGCCGGTAGAGGTCCAGTTCCCCCGCCTGCTCTACGGTGATCTTGGCCGAGACGGTCTCGATGACCACTTGGTCCTCGTCCAGGATCCAGAAGCCTTCCACGGGCCACATCGAGCGGTCGGCGGAAAAGGGGATGATCCCCAGCGACACCGAAGGCAGGGCCATGACGTCAAGCAGATGACCGAGCTGGCCGGCCATGATCTCCGCACCACCGATGCGGGCACGCAACACTGCTTCTTCAATGATGACGGCAAAGCGATGAACTCCGGAATATAGCAGGCGTTGCCGCTCCAGGCGCGCTGCTGTCGCTTCTGCTTCGTCTCCGGGGATCGAGAAGAACTCCGCTATTCGATCGAGCAGCGCACTCGCATAGCCGTGAGTTTGAAAGAAACCGGGCACTACGCCCGGCTCATAGATCCGGAAGGTCTCGGTTCGCTCCCACAGCGGTATCACGACTTCCTGAAGGCGTTTTAGGCCGCCCCGCTGCATCCGTTGCCATTCGACATATGCCGAGCCAAGCCGGCGATTGGTCGTGATCAGGTCGGCTGCGGTCTGCTCATTGGCTCCGCACGCCCGGCACCATGCCTTGATATCGGAGTCGGTGAGCGCCTGTTTGCCGCTCTGGATGCGACTGCATTTCGACTCGTGCCAGCCGCACGCGCTCGCTACCTCGCGAGCTGACAGACCGGCATCCAGGCGGATCTCCCGCAGGCGTGCCGCCAAGGCTTCGCGGGCCTGCTGGATGGAAGACGAGGGGTGTGCGGGCATGGTCTACGTCAGGAAGGCCGGTACTCCTGATGGTCGATCGCTCGCTCCCACACGGCCTCAAAGGCCGCGGAACACAGTCTGACCAGTGCCGGGTCACGTGTTACCTCATTGTCGGCCCATTCGCCGTCGCCGGTGAAGTGGTTCCACACAAGAACAGAGGAATCAAATACCCAGAAGTCCGTGGGAGGCGTAAGAAGGCCGGCCGTCTGGCGGCGAGACAACCAACGGACTTGCTCTCCGGCTGCCAAGTTCACCAGAGGGGTGCACTCCCAGATCCAGCGAGCATAGCTGGATAGAGGTTCTGAGACGACGCGTGCCCTGCGTACCATGACGCCTCTGGCGACTGCCTCGCCTACTGTAGAGATCCACCATTCATCGTTAGCGTCCCTCGCGACAATGCCGGTGGCGTTGGCTGCGCGTGGTCGACGTGGAATGGAGCCGGGCGACCTCGGCCGAGGTCCGATACTTCGTCTTGTGGATGGGCGTGACATCAAAGCACGCCGGTTCGAGCGGACGGACTCGGCGGCGACTGCGGGCACCACGAACGCGATCACCCGCAAGCCCTACCTGGACGACCGGTACAAGCCCCGCACGATCCGGCACAGCAACGCCGTGCTTCGCAGCTTTATGACTTCTGGATCGAGGCTGGCAACGGGCCGCTGGTCAACCCGGCTCCCTTGGCCCGGACCGACAAACACCGGCCGCATGCCCGCCACAACCCGTTGGAGCCCTACCGGGCCGAGGGGCGGCTGCGCTACAACCCCAGGGTTCCGCGGCGCCAGCCCCGGCAGATGCCCGACGAGCGGTGGAACGAGCTGTTCGCGGCGCTGCGGTCCACCGGGACCGGGCCATCTTGGCCACGGCCATCAGCGACGGCGCCCGCGCCGCTGAGCTGCTGGGCATGCGTGGAATCGACGTGGACTGGGGCGACCAGCTCGTGCGGGTCGTCCGCAAGGGCTCGTACGCCGAGCAGTGGCTGCCCGCCAGTCCGGAGGCGTTGGTTTGGCTGCGTCTCTACCTGGCCGAGGGCCCGCCGCTGGATCCGCACGGGCTGCTGTGGTGGACGCTGCGCCGCCGCGACCACGGCGACGGGCTGGCCTACCAGCCGATGAGCTACGAGGCGCTGCGGGCCGTGTTCCGCCGGGGCAACGCCCTGCTGGGGACGAACTGGTCGATGCACGACCTGCGGCCTTCTGCCGCCCTGCGTATGGCACGCGATGAGCAACTGTCGCTGCGGGACGTGCAGACCATCCTCGGTCACGCCCACCTGAGCACCACCGCCGACATTTACCTGGTCGAAGAAGAGTCGCAGGGCATCAGCCGGGTCCGCGATCACCTGGCCGAGCTCAAGGAGCGGGCCAAACGCCCGGCCCCGGCCGTCGCGGTCGGCTACGCCGCCGACCACCTGGACGTGCTGCTCGGGGATGACCAGGGAATGGCACTGACCGGAGGACGCCGTGCCAACACTGTGCGGCGCGCGGCCCAGACAGTCCGCCACCTGCACCTGCACGTGGTGCCCCGCCAGCACGGTGTCGTGCCTGCGGGGTGGTTGCCTTCAGCCCCCGAGGCGTTCGATCACTTCCTCAAGCGCCGCGCCGGTCTGTTGTGGTTCGGTGAGCATGGCCAGGTGATGTGCGGTGCGGCGCGTGACGCGCCAGCCCTGTTGCTCGGCCTGGCGGGCCTGGATCGCGTAGGCGTCGCTCAGTTGCAGGTAGGCGCTGCCGGCGGGGACAGGGGCTGGAGCCTGTGGGGCGGGCTCCTGGAAGTAGGCCAAGGGAAGCCGGGGGAGTTCGGCGCAGAAGCGGGCGCGCAGGTGCGGGTCGGGCAGGAGTTCCTCGAGGGTGCCCGGCGGGAACCACTCGTTCCAGGGCGGCAGCAGTCCGTCGCGGGCGAGTCCGCGCAGCTGCTCACGCAGTTCCACCGGAACCGTGTCGAACCAGCTGCGGCCGGGATGGGGCAGGAGCGCGTCAACGAAGACGAAGCCGGCGACCGTCGCCGCGGTCGCGTCGGCGATGGCCGGCAACAGGGCGCCGGCCCCGCTGTGCCCTGCGAGCACGATCCGCCGGCCGCGTCCCTGCCGGTCGATGTCGTTGGCGACGGTTTCGGCGAGCCGCGGATAGTACGGCGCAGAGCCCGCCATCACCTCCGCCAGAGAGGAGACGATCGTCACGTGTCCTCGCGCACGCAGCACCGCCGCAGTGGATTGCCAGGTCAAAGCCCCTACAAGAGGGCTGTGCACCAGGACCAGAGCCGGTTCTTCTCGCATGCCGCCTAGTTCCTCCCATGACAAGAACGCCGAGTCCTGCCCAGCATCATCGCCCGCCCCGCTCTGCCCGGCCGTCTCGAAGGACCCCACGCGTTCTTCCGCATCCGCTCGCCTGACCGGCCCCTGACTACCACCCGGTTACGAGCAGAACTTCTGGAATCCGCTTAGTCCGGAAAAGGGCAGCGGCGTCGGCAACGCTGCTGGGGACCTCTATGTTCTGGTCAAGCCAGGTCGACGTCCGGGAGTAGGTATGCGTCGTTCTCGGCGTAGTAGATGACCGCCTGGCAAGCTTCCTGTGGGGAGGGTGTGGCTCCGTCGTGGTGGCTGCTCCATGTTTCCAGGACGTCGCGGATCCGCCGTCAACCCGCACGTGAGCGAGTTCGCCCCCCGGCTTCTGTGGGAGGCCGAGGCCGGGGTGGCTCGCCCTGGGGTTCGAGCATGTGGACGGTCGGTATGCCGGCATCGCGCATCTCATGGCAGGAGACCTCGATCTAGCCCTCGGCGAGTTCCAACCGGTTCTGGAACTGCCCGGCGAGCGGCGGCTGGCCACCCTCGTGAGCCGGTTCAGCGACGTCGACCGGCGCTTGGCGCAGCACAACTTCACGGGCAGCCGCGAAGCACTGGCTCTCCAGGAGCGGATATCGGACTATCGTGCCGGGGCGATCACCACTCGTGCGGTCACGGCGGGAGAGGAATGACCTCGGTACCTGAGAGCATGCGCGATCACTGGTGGCTACACCTGGCAGACGAAGGCGGTCGTGCCGCTCGGCGGCTGACCGTACCGATCACGTGCCGTTTGAGGCGTCGTCTTTTGCCTGTCGGTTCGGGGTTGGTGGGGGTGTGGGGGGGCGGAGCCCCCGCCTTGGGGTTTGGGGCGGGAGCCCCAATGACACTGCCCGAGCGAAGCGAGGACCGATTCACCTCAGCGGCGCCGCCCGCCCACGCCCCCTCAATGACTAGAGCCGTTCGACGATGTGGTCGACGCAGGCGGTGAGGGCTTCCACGTCGGCGGGGTCGATGGCCGGGAACATGCCGATGCGGAGCTGGTTGCGGCCCAGCTTGCGGTACGGCTCGGTGTCGACGATGCCGTTGGCGCGCAGGATCTTGGCGACGGCGGCGGCGTCGACCTCGTCGCTGAAGTCGATCGTGCCGACGACCTGGGAGCGCTGGGCGGGGTCGGCGACGAACGGGGTGGTGAACGACGCCTTCTCGGCCCAGGTGTAGAGGCGCTGGGCGGAGTCGGCGGTGCGGGCGGTGGTCCAGGCGAGGCCGCCCTGCGCGTTCATCCATTCGATCTGCTCGGCGAGGAGCAGCAGCGTGGCGACGGCCGGGGTGTTGTAGGTCTGGTCCTTGGCCGAGTTGTCCACGACGGTCTTCAGGTTGAAGAACTCGGGGACGTAGCGGTCGGAGGACGCGATCTCCTCGATGCGGGCGAGCGCGGCCGGGGAGGCGAGCGCGACCCAGAGGCCGCCGTCGGCGGCGAAGCACTTCTGCGGGGCAAAGTAGTAGACGTCGGTCTCGCTGACGTCCACGGGCAGGCCGCCCGCGCCGGAGGTGGCGTCGACCAGGACGAGGGCCTGGTCGGCGGTGGTTCCGGCGGGCCGCTTGATCGGCATGGCGACGCCGGTGGAGGTCTCGTTGTGGGTGAGGGCGTAGACGTCGACGCCCTCCTCGGCCCGGGCCTGCGGATGGGTGCCGGGGTCGGCGGCGATGACCGACGGGTCGGCCAGCCAGGGGGCGCCCTTGGTGACCTTGGCGAACTTGCTGGAGAACTCGCCGAAGGTCAGGTGCTGCGACCGGTCGCGGACCAGCCCGAACGCGGCGGCGTCCCAGAACGCGGTGGTGCCGCCGTTGCTGAGCAGGACCTGGTGGCCCTCGGGCAGCGAGAACAGCTGCGCGAGGCCCTCGCGGACGCGGCCGACCAGTGACTTGACCGGCTTCTGGCGGTGCGAGGTGCCCATGTAGGCCGAGCCGCTCTCGGCGAGGGCGGCCAGCTGCTCGGGGCGGACCTTGGACGGTCCGCAGCCGAAGCGGCCGTCGGCGGGCTTGAGGTCGTCGGGAAGGACAATGGCTGGGTTGCTGTCGGTCACTCACACGAGGGTAGTTGACCTGGGCCGGAGTTCGCGGGCGGGGTTCACATCCCGAGACGTGGCGGGCCTCACCTGCGGCGGCGGAGCGTCCGGACGGCCAGGACGGCCAGGACGGCCAGGACGGCGAGTCCCGCGAAGCACAGGGCGGCGATGACGGCGGGCGGGTAGATCCAGGGGTCGTCGCGGCGGCGGGCCTCCAGGGCGGTGGTGACCGAGTCGTAGGCCAGGAAGGCCAGCAGGAGGGCGACGGCGGCGAGGGCGGCGCGTCCGGAGACGGCGTTGGTGCGGCGCCGGCGTTCCTCGCGTTCGCGCTCGTAGCGGGCCAGCTCCTCGGCGGCGGCTTGGGCGGGGGCGGGCTCGCGCGGGGCGCCTACCGAGGACGCGGGGCCGATGTCGCCTTCGAGCGGCTCGTCGTTGTCATCGGTCACGCATCAATGATGGCAAAGGGCTTCCCTTGATCGGTGTTCGATCGGTTTCATCTGGTTTCGTGTAACTTCCGGTCGATTGATCTTGGGGAGGCGCCGCGTGAGTTCGGGTCATGCCGGTCCAGCGGGCGCGGAGCGGCTGGAGGGCCTGCTCAGCCTCTTCGAGCGGATCCGGGAGCGGCCGCGCAGGCGGGCCGGCGACCGGCTGCGGCCGCTGCTGATCACCATAGGGACGCCGGCGGAGACCCGGCAGGTCTCGCATGTGCTGGTGGAACGCTGCATGGCCGATCCGGGGCCGTACGCGCACATCACCTCCGACGTCCCGGCGACCGCGCAGGCGTTCACGGACCTGGCGCTGCTGCTGCGGCACGTGAGCCGGGAGCTGTCCTCGCACCGGCCCAGGTTCGAGCCGGGGCTGCGGTTCCCGATGCTGAGCATGGTGCTGTGGCTGCTGGAGCTGCGCCGGATGCGGCTGGAGCAGCAGGCCGGCAACGGCGCGCGTCCCGACCGGCAGTTCGCGTCCAACGCCCAGCGCACCCTGTGGCAGCTGGCCGGGGAGTTGGAGGCGGCCGACGAGGACAAGGACCGGCGGACGCTGCTGGGCCGTGGGATCCTGCGCCGCCGCCAGATCGTGGTGCCGGCCGAGCGGCCAGGGCAGCAGGGCCGGCTGGCCTCGGCGCTGTCGTACCTGGAGCAGGTGGCGCCGATCGGGGTGGCGCTGGTGGCGCTGATCAGCGCGGGCGCCGCCAGCACCCTGGACCTGGCCGCGGCGATGCTGGCGGGCGGGGTGGGCCTGTCGCTCGTCGTCGGCCAGGTGGTGGCGCGGACGCGGGACCGGGCGGGGCGGCGCCGCTACCGCTGGTTCACCTCGGCGGAGCAGCCGTACCTGCGCGGCAACCGCTCCTCGGACTTCCTCGGGTTCGCGCTGGACGTGTTCTACCGGGAGGAGGCCGATCCGGGGACGCCGCTGGACGATGAGCTGGAGCGGCTGCTGGTCGCGGCGTTCCTCCAGGATCTGCGGCAGTCGTACCGGCGGTCGATCTGGCGGGCGGCGTGGGCGCGGGTGCGCTACCCGGCCGTGGTGATCGACCTGCTGCCCGAGGACCATCCCAGCCGGGCCCGGAGCCGCCGTTTCGTCGAACGGGTGGAGGAGCTGCGCCGTACCGAGGAGCGGTTCGACCCGCTGGTGATCGCCGTGGCGACGGGGTCGGAGGGCGAGGCCGCCGGGCTGGCGGCGGCGGTGCGGTCGGCGCCCGCCGAGCAGGTCGTGGTCGACCTGGGCGAGGTGCGGGAGCAGGAGGACGGGCACCGGTTCTGGGAGGCGCACCTGCGCGAGCAGCGGCGGGTGGCGGTGCTGGGGACCCGGCGGGAGTTCCGGGTGGACGCGGGACGCGGCGACGGGTCGTCCACCGAGCCGGTCTACCAGGGGCGCCGCCGCCCCGTCCTCACCCATCCGGCGCTGCCCTGGATCGTGGCGGGGACGATCCTGGCCGCCTCGGTCACGATCATCTCGTTCCAGGCGGTGCGGTACTGCTCGCCGTTCACGGTGCGGCACGCGCCCAACGGCGAGTGCATCGGGGTCAGCGACGGGTCCTACGTGTTCAACGAGCGGCTGGGCGGGGTGGAGCGGCGGATCGAGCGGCTCAACGACGCGGTGCTGGCGTCGGGCAAGCCGTACGTGACGCTGGTGTACCTGGGGCCGATGACCACCGACCCGGAGAACCGCAACCCGGAGGCGGACCTGCTGGCAGGCAACCACGGGGAACTGGTGGGGCTGTCGATCGCTCAGGACCGGCACAACCGGGCCAGCGCGCAGCCGCTGCTGCGGATCCTGCTGGCCAACACCGGTTCCCGGTTCCGGTACGCGGAAGAGGTCGCGCGGCAGGTGAGGCGGCTGGCCGCGGAGGACCGCACGATCGTGGCGGCGGCCGGTTTCGGGCAGAGCCGCGAGCAGACGGGGCACGCGATCGACGAGCTGTCGAAGTCGGCGCTGCCGATGGTCGGGACGACCAACACCTTCGACGGGACGGCCCTGGCGCGCGGCCGGTTCTCGCCGTACTACTTCCGCTTGGCCCCGCCCAACCGGCGGCTGGCCGAGCACGCCGCGTACTGGGCGCGCAACGGGCAGACGGGCGTGCGTGCCGGCAGCGCCGACGTCTTCTACGACACCAGCCCCGGCGACCTCTACAGCAGGAACCTGGCCGAGGGCTTCGCGAGGGCGTTCGCCCCGGGGAGGGTGAACATGCGGTCGTACACGGACCCGAGCCAGCTCCCGGCGCGGCTGCTGGACGCGTGCGCGAACCCGGCCGACGTGTTCTATTACGCGGGCCGCTCGGACGAGTTCCGGGCGTTCATCAACACGCTGGCCAACACCGACTGCAAGGGGCGGCGGGTCGTCCTGGCGGGCGACGAGGTCACCAAGTACATCAGCGACAACGCCCGCGACATCGGCCGCACGGATTCGATCCGGCTGTTCTTCAGCCCGCTGGCGGCCAAGGAGGCGTGGGTGCCCACCTGGGTCGGGGACCAGCCGCTGCAGTTGTTCTACGGCGAGTTCGACCCGGTGGTGAACGAGCTGGTCGGCGCGGGCGCGCCCGCCAACGCCAGGCCGTCGCGCACCCATGCCGCGCTGGGCTACGACGCCGCCCGCACGGTGATCGGCGCGGCGGCGCGGGTCTACGCCGACCGGGGGCGGGCGCTGCCGACCGCGGCGGCGATCCTGTCGGAGCTGACCGAGCCGGGCGAGGGCGCGCTGCCGCAGGGCGCCACCGGGCTGCTGCGGTTCGGGCCGCGCGCGCAGGGCCACCAGATCACGGACAAGCCGGTCCTGCTGACGACGGTCGATCCGCAGGGCGCGCTGCGGATGGTCGCGGTGTGCGGGGAGCTGGTCAGGGGCGGCCGGAGCACCGCCGGCTCCTGCCCGTCCGGCTGACCTTCCCGGGCCGCCTCCGGGAAGGTTCCAACGAATCGGCGCCCGGCCGCGTCATACCCCTACGGAGCGACGAAGATCTTGAAGCCGAGTGAGAGAGGGGCTGTTCTCCCATGGCGGCGGCCGGCGGAGACCAAGGCACCGGCGGAGACCAAGGCCTGGGCGCGGACAGGCTGCGCGGCGTCCTGGAACTCTTCGAACGGCTCCGGGAACGGCCGCCGCGCCGCGTCCGGGAACGGCTGCGGCCCCTGCTCCTGCTGCTCGGCCCCGCCGGGCGGACCGTCCGGGTCGCCAAGCTGTTCAAGGAGCGCTGCGAGGAGGAGCGGGCGCCCGCCTCGCACATCGCCGCCGACACCGCCGCGACCGGCATCTCCGGCGTGCTGCGCGAGGCGATGCACGAGCTGTCGCAGTCGGCGTGCCGTCCGCGCTGGGAGCCGGCGCTGCGCTTCCCCCACCTGGAGATGGCGCTGTGGCTGCGCGACCTGCGGGAGATCCGGCTGGCCGGCGACCCGCAGCCGCCCCGCAACGCCTCCCGCGCCGAACGGGAGAACCACCGGCTCGTCCACACCCTGACCAACCCGCCGGTCGGCGACAACGAGAGCAGCCGGCGGCGCGAGCTGGGCCGGGTGATCCGCCGCCGCGGCCGGGACGTGCTGCGCGACATCGACGAGGGGCGGCGCGGCCGGATCAGCACGTTCCTGGGCTTCCTGGAGCAGATCGCCCCCATCGGGGTGGCGATCGTCGCGGTGGTCAGCGCCGGGACGGCCGCGGCCGTGGACCTGGCCGCGGCGATCCTGGCGGGCACGGTCGGGCTGGCTTTCGTGGCCGTGCAGATCCTGGCGCGGACCCGCGGCTGGTACGGGGTGCTGCGCTACAACTGGTTCCGCCGCCAGCCGTACCTGAGCGACGGCTCGCCCGACTTCCTCAGCTTCGCCCTCGGCGTCTGCGACCCGCGCCCGGTCGAGCCGGACGACCACGCCGAGCAGCTCGACCAGCTGCTGGTGGCGGCGTTCCTGGAGGACCTGCGCCGCAACTACCGGCGCGCCGTGCGGCGGGCCGCCTGGGCCCGGGTCCGCTACCCGGTGATCATCTTCGAGGCGCTGGCGCCCGGCCATGTCGGGGTCGCGTTCGTCGAGACCGTGGAACGGGTCAGGGCGCGCGCCCAGCGGGACGCGGACCGCCCGGTGTTCGACCCGCTGGTGATCGTCGCGGGGGTGGATCCGGCCGAGCCCGCCGACACCGACCCGCACGCCCCGTCCGGCACCCGGCTGGTGGACCGGATCGCGCAGGCGGTCCGGGTCGACCTGGCCTCCGGCGAGCCCGCCGACATGGTCGCGGCGGCCCGGCTGTGGGAGCGGCACCGGGCCGAGCAGCGGCGCGTCGCGGAACTGGGCACCCGCCGCGAGCTGCGGGTGGACGTGACCGCCTTCCCCGCGGGCGGGGAACCGCCGCCGGTGCGGCCGGGACGGCGCCGCCCCCGCCTCACCCATCCGTGGCTGCCGTGGATCGTGATGGTCGCGGTGCTGGCCGGGTCGATCACGGTGATCTCGGTGAACGCGTTCCGGTACTGCGCGGCGTTCCAGATCCGCCGGACCGCGTCGGGGGAGTGCGTGGGGATCACCGACGGGTCCCACACCTTCGGCGCCGACGGCATGACCGGCGGCGCCGACAACCGGATGAAGCCCGTCCTGGACCGGATCGAGCGGCTCAACGACGACGTGCTGCGGTCCGGGAAGGACTACATCACGATCGTCTACCTGGGCCCGGTCACCGCCGACCCGTCCACCCGCAACCGGCGGCTCGACCTGCTCGCGGGCGCCCAGGGCGAGCTGGTCGGCCTGTCGATCGAGCAGCAGCGCTTCAACGACGCCAGCCCGGACCTTCGCCTGCGGGTGCTGGTCGCCAACGCCGGGGCCCGGTTCCGGTACGGGGCGCAGGTCGCCGCGCAGATCCGCGACCTGGCGCTGGAGGACCGCTCGATCGTCGCGGTGGTCGGGTTCGAGCAGAGCCGGGAGCAGACCCGGTCGGCCATCCGGGTGCTGTCGAAGGCGGCGCTGCCGCTGATCGGCACGGCCAACAGCTACGAGGCGATCGGGCGGCTGGAGAGCGGGGCGTACTCGCCGTACTTCTTCCGGCTGGCGCCGACCAACCAGCGGCTGGCCCGGCACGCCGCGTACTGGGCCGCGAGCGGGCGGCTGGGCGAGCCGGTCCGCACCGTCGACGTGATCTACGACGACGACCCGGCCGACCTCTACAGCCGCGACCTGGCGCGGCGGTTCCGGACCGAGTTCCTCAGGGAGCGGCCCGGCGGGACGGTGCGGATGTCGGCGTACCGGCACCCGAGCGATGTGGCGCGGGCGACGATGGCGGCGTGCCGTTCCCCGCAGGACGCCTTCTACTACGCGGGACGCTCGGACGAGTTCGCCACGTTCGTCAACACGATCGAGCAGAACTGCGGGCAGGCCGACCCGGTGGTGCTGGCCGACGACGAGATCGCCAAGTACGTGAGCGACCACCCCAAGGAGATCGGCGGCCGCGGCTACCGGCTGTACTACACGCCGCTGGCGCTGTGGGAGGCGTGGTCGCCGCAGTGGGTGGGGCCCGACCGGCAGCGGCAGACGTTCTACTCCGACTACCGGCGTATCGCGCGGGCGATGGCCGGGAACTCCGGCGCGGCCGAGCGGCAGCCGTCGGAGACCCGCGCGGCGGTGAGCTACGACGCCGCCGCCGTGATCACCAATGTGGCGCGGCAGGTGCACGGGGAGCAGAACTCGGTGCCGACCGCGAGCGCGGTCTTCGCGGCGCTGACCGACCAGGGCCGGGACGCGCTGCCCAAGGGCGCGAGCGGGGTGCTGCGGTTCGTGCGGGGCCCGACGGGCCATCTGGTGCAGGAGAAGCCGGTGCTGCTGGCGACCGTCGCGCAGGACGGCACCCTGAAGGTCGAGGCCGTGTGCGGCCGCCTGGTCGCCAGGGGCCAGGTCGCCGGGGACTGCCCGAAGGACTGACCGCCCCAAGGACTGACTGCCCCAAGGACTGACCGTCCCGGCGGAGGGTAATGGGCTGGAAAACGGGCAGGCCCCCGGATCCTCCGGGGGCCGCCAGCGCGTTCGTGAGGGGTGGACGGGGTGGCAGGGCGCCGGCTACCAGGTCGTACCGGGTCAGCCGGCGTTGCGCTTGAGGGCCTCCGCTGCACCCGGCACGTCCTCGATGGAACGGGTACCGGGACCGACGTACCTGGCGCTGGGCCGCACCAGCCGCCCGGTGCGCTTCTGCTCCAGGATGTGCGCCGCCCACCCGGCGGTACGGCCGCAGGTGAACATGGCGGGCATCATCGCGGTCGGGACCTCGGCGAAGTCCAGGATGACCGCGGCCCAGAACTCGACATTGGTCTCGATCGGACGGTCCGGGCGGCGCTGCCGCAGCTCGGCCAGCGCCGCGTCCTCCAGGGCCTTGGCGGCCTCGAAGCGGGGCGCGCCCAGCTCCCTGGCGGTACGGCGCAGCACCCGGGCCCGCGGGTCCTCGGCCCGGTAGACGCGGTGGCCGAAGCCCATCAGCCGCTCGCGGGAGTCGAGGATGTCGGTGACGACCTTGCGGGCGTCGCCGATCTGCTCCACCTTCTCGATCATCGGCAGCACCCGGGCCGGGGCCCCGCCGTGCAGCGGGCCGGACATGGCGCCGATCGCGCCGGAGATGCTGGCCGCCACGTCCGCGCCGGTGGAGGCGATGACGCGGGCGGTGAAGGTGGAGGCGTTCAGCCCGTGCTCGGCGGCGGAGACCCAGTAAGCGTCGATGGCCTGGACGTGCTTGGGGTCAGGCTCACCGCGCCAGCGGATCATGAACCGCTCGGTGATGGTCGTGCCCTCGTCGATCCGGCGCTGCGGCACCATGGGCTGGGAGACGCCGCGGGCCGACTGCGCCACGAACGACAGCGCGGTGACCGAGGTGCGGGCCAGGTCGGCGCGGGCCTCCTCGTCGGAGATGTCGAGCAGGGGCCGCATGCCGTACGCGGGGGCCAGAATGGGCAGCGCGCTCTGCACGTCCACCCGCACGTCGCCCGAGGTGACCGGCAGCACGTGCGGCTCCGCCGGGGCCAGGCCCGGGTCGAAGCTGTCGTCGACGAGCAGGCCCCAGGCGTCACCGAAGGAGACGCGGCCGACCAGGTCCTCGATGTCGACGCCGCGGTACCGGAGGGCGCCGCCCTCCTTGTCGGGCTCGGCGATCTCGGTCTCGAAGGCTACGACCCCCTCGAGGCCGGGTTTGAAGTCGGACATGTGTCCTGCCTTTCGTCTCCCATAGTGATAAGGCGGTGCCGTGCCATTGAACCTTGTCCGTTTTACCCATCAGTACCCAGGCCCCTATGAGATGCACAAGCGCAGGTGAGAGAGTCGTACTTCGTGGAAAAACCGACACCCGATCCGGCCGCGCTCCGTAAAACCTACGAGGGCGGGGAGCTGGCGGAGACCACTCTTCCCGCCGACCCGCTGGACCTGTTCGCCGCCTGGTTCGCCGACGCGGCGGGCCTGGCGGCGCTGCCGGAGCCGAACGCGATGGTGCTCGCGACGGCGTCGGCGGAGGCCGTGCCGAGCGTGCGGACGGTCCTCCTCAAGGGTTACGGACCGGACGGATTCCGCTTCTTCACCAACCTGACGTCCCGCAAGGGACGCGACCTGGCCGGCAACCCGCGGGCGGCGCTGGTGTTCCCGTGGCACTCGATGCACCGGCAGGTGATCGTCAACGGGCCGGTGGTGGAGCTGTCCCGCGAGGAGACCGCCGCCTACTTCCGCACCCGCCCGTACGGGTCGAAGCTGGGCGCGTGGGCCAGCGAGCACCAGTCGGCGGTGATCGAGGGGCGCGAGGAACTGGAACGGCGCTGGGCCGAACTGGCCAGACGTTGGCCGGATCCGGCCATCCGACCCGAGTCCGCCCAGCTCACAGGCCAGGAAGGGGGCGGTGAGGGCGACGACGTCGTCCCGCTGCCCGACTTCTGGGGCGGGTTCCGCGTGGTCCCCGAGACGATCGAGTTCTGGCAGGGCCGCCCCAACCGCCTGCACGACCGGCTCCGCTACCGCTGCGTCCCGCCGGGCACCCCCGGCCGCGACGCCGTCTGGAAGGTCGAGAGGCTGTCTCCGTGATCGCGGCGGTGCGCCGCTGGGTGGGCGGGATCGCCATCGACGTGCGCCCGCTGAGCCGTCCGGCGTTCCGCCGGCTGTGGCTGGGGCAGGGCGTGTCGTTCATCGGCTTCCAGGTCACCGCCGTGGCGGTGCCCGTCCAGGTGTACGACATGACCCGGTCCTCGTTCTGGGTGGGCGCGCTGGGCGTGGCCAACCTCGTCCCGCTCATCGTCTTCGGGCTGTGGGGCGGCGCGGTCGCCGACCACATGGACCGCCGCCGGCTGCTGCTCGTGTCGTCCCTCGTGACCTGGGGAGCGACGCTGCTGCTCCTGCTCCAGGCGCTGCTGGGGATGGACAGCCTGGCGCTGATCATGGCGGTGGTGGCGGTGCAGGCCACCGGGTTCGCGGTCGCCTCGCCGACCCGCAGCGCGATCATCCCGCGGCTGCTGGACCGCTCCCTCGTCCCGGCGGCCAACACGCTGAACTTCACCGCCAGCACGGTCGGGATGCTGGCCGGGCCCATGTTCGCCGGGGTGATCCTGGCCCGCTGGGGGTATCCGGCCGCGTACGCGCTGGACGCCGTGCTGTTCACCGTGGGCCTGTACGCGGCGCTGCGGCTGCCGCCCGTCCCGCCGCTGGGCGAGGTCACCGGCTCGCCCGGGCTGCGCTCGGTGATCGAGGGCCTGCGGTTCCTGTCCACCCAGCCGGTGCTGCTGATGTCGTTCGTCGTGGACATCATCGCGATGGGCGTGGCGATGCCGCGGGCGCTGTTCCCGGAACTGGCCGAGACCCGCTTCGGCGGCGGCGCGGCGGTCGGGTGGCTGAGCGCGGCGATCGCGTTCGGCGCGTTCGGGGGCGGGCTGATCTCCGGCTGGATCGGCCGGGTGCACCGCCAGGGCGTGGCGCTGATCATCGCGATCGTGGCGTGGGGGCTGGCGGTGGCGGCGGCCGGGCTGGCGGGCGACCTGTGGCTGGTGGTGGTGCTGCTGGCGGTCGGCGGCGCGGCGGACCTGGTGTCGTCGGTGTTCCGGCAGACGATGCTCCAGACGTACGCGCCGGACGCGATGCGGGGCCGGCTCCAGGGCGTGTTCACCGTCGTCGTGGCGGGCGGGCCCCGGCTGGGTGACCTGCGCGCGGGGGCCACCGCCGCGCTGGCCGGGGCGACCGCGTCCTGGGTGGGCGGCGGGCTGGCGTGCGCCGTGCTGGTGGTGATCGTCGGCCTGTGCGTCCCGGCGCTGCTGCGGTACGACACGCGCACCTCCACCATGGAACCCATCGCCGGCCGGACCCCCGAGCCCGAGAAGCCCGGGGCCGCCCCTCTCGACGACCCCGCCGGGCCCGAGGACTCCGAGAACCTCGAGAACCCCGAGAACCCCGAGGACGCCGAGCCGGAGGGTGCCGAGCCTGAGGACGCTCAGCCTGAGGACGCCGAGCCCGGGGACGCTGACGCCAGGTGCGGTGAGTCCAGGGATTACGGGCCTGCGGGCGGTCAGCCGAGGGCGTGAGCGGCGATCTTCAGGTCGTTGACCAGGCCGGCGAACATCGCCTCGCGGTCGTCGGCCCGCAGCACCGCCGAGGGGTGGATGGTCGCCAGCAGCCGGACGCCCTCGCCCTCGCCCGCGTCGCCCGCGCGGACGGCCTCCCCGGCGATCTCCTCGGCGACCTGGGCCGCCGCCGGGGTCCCCAGGAGCTCGAGATCGGGCAGCGGCAGCAGCTCGCCGCGCTGCTTGGTCACCCGGAACGACGACCCCAGCAGCGCCTTCCCCGCCGTGGCCCCCAGCGCCACCACCACGTCCGGCCCCACCGCGCGCAGCTCGGCGACCAGCCAGGGCTTGCAGGCGTGCATCTCGCGCATGTTCGGCGCCTCGTGGATCCGGCGTTTGCCGCCGCCCTCGGGATGCCTGAACTTGAAGTGCTTCACGGCGTTGGTGAGGTAGACGTCCTCGCGCTCGATCCCGGCGGCCTCCAGGGCCTCGTCGAGCACCCGCCCGGCCGGGCCCACGAACGGCGCGCCCTTCCGGTCCTCCTGGTCGCCGGGCTGCTCGCCGACGAGAACGGCACGGGCATGCGGGGAGCCGGAACCGAACACGGTCTGCGAGGCGTTCTCATGGAGAGGACAACCCCGGCAACCGGCGGCGGCCCGGCGCAGCGCGTCGAGATCGTCCCGTGCCTCCGGGTCATCGGGCAGGTACGGGGTGGCGTCGTGGGAAGAAAACGCGGTCATGGTGGGTTGGTCCCTACCCATCCATCCGGGGATATGCGCGCTCAGCCTCCTTCGACGGGCTGGGCGAAGTAGACTCGAGGCCACAAGACTGGAGGGAGCTGTGACCTCACACGGCCTGATCGATACCACGGAGATGTATCTCCGGACGGTCTTCGAGCTCGAAGAGGAGGGGATCATTCCCCTTCGCGCGCGCATCGCCGAGCGGCTCTCGCAGAGCGGTCCGACGGTGAGCCAGACGGTGGCGCGGATGGAGCGCGACGGGCTGCTGCGGGTCGAGGGCGATCGCCATCTGGAGCTCACCGACAGCGGTCGCGGGCTGGCCACCCGCGTGATGCGCAAGCACCGCCTGGCCGAGTGCCTGCTGGTCAACGTGATCGGCCTGCCCTGGGAGGACGTGCACATCGAGGCGTGCCGGTGGGAGCACGTGATGTCGGAGGAGGTCGAGCGGCGACTGGTCGCCCTGCTCGACAACCCCACCACCTGCCCGCACGGCAACCCCATCCCCGGTCTTGACGAGCTCGGGGGGCACACCGGCGAGTCGCAGGGCGGCCCGGTCTCGGTGATGACCCAGGTCGCCACCGAGGGCGGCGTGCAGGCGGTGATCCGCCGCATCAGCGAGCAGGTGCAGAGCGACAGCGACCTGATGCTTAGACTCAAGCAGATGGGGATCCAGCCCGGGCGGGAGGTGACCCTCCGGGAGAGTGACGACGGTGTGCGGGTGACGTGTGACGACGAGGGCGGCAAGCCGACGACCGACCTCCCGAAGGACATCGCCGAGCACGTCTTCGTCAGCCGCCGATGATCTTCGCGCCGCCCTCCGGGGGAGCCGCGGTGGGCGCTCGCCCGCGCGCCCGGGGCGCCGCGCTGGACCGCTCTATACCGAAGATCTCCGCACCGTCGTGCCGATCTCGCGTATCCCCGCGGCGACTTCGTCGTTCAATACGGAAGAGGCACGCGCGGCGTCCGCGGTGCGACGCCCGGTGATCGCGCTTCCGGGGGTCGCGTGCGGGCCCGTCCGTGCCGGTGAAGGCGGCGGCATCGGCGACGACGACGGCAACGGCAGCGACATCGACGGCGGGAACGGCATCGGGACCCGGACGGCAGTGGCTTCGGTAAGCAGGGTGAGCACATGAAGCGTTGGGGGGAGTCGCCGTTCGACGCACACCTGCCGCCCGAGACCGTGCTGAACCAGATGGAGATGGCGGTCATCGTCTGCGACCGCTTCAGCAACGTCATCTACGGCAACGCCTTCGCGCGGCAGCTGTTCGGCTTCGGCGGCGACGAGGTCATCGGCCAGTCGATACTGTCCCTCGGCATCGCCGAGGAGGACCACGAGCAGGCCACCGAGCTGGCCCGGCACGTCCTCAAGGGCGGCGTGTGGGAGGGCACCTTCTGCAACCTGCGGGCCGACGGCACCACCGTCTACACCCGCGCCCACGCCGTGCCGCTGCGCCACCCGTCCGGGGCCGTCGACGGGGTCGTGATCTTCGCCCGCGAGGCGCTGCGCAGCAACCAGCGCGAGCAGGACCGCTACGGCCTCCTGGAGCGCATCGGGGAGCGGCTGGCCGGCTCGCTGGAGCTGGAGACCACGCTGCGCCGGGTGGCCGACACGCTGGTGCCGCAGTTCGCCGACCACTGCTTCATCGACCTCTACAGCGGCGACCGGCTGTACCGCCGGGTGTCGCGGCACGCCGGCGGCTGGGAGCCGCCGCCCGGCACCTGGGCCGAGGTCGGCGAGCCGGTGTCGTACCCGCCGGGCCACTTCAGCGCCAAGGCGATGAGCCGCCGCGACGCCGTCCTGGTCGAGGACATGGTCCAGCACCGCTTCTCCGCGCCCAGCGAGTCCAGCAAGCGGCTGGGCGACGAGATGGGCATCACCTCGGTGATCTCGGCGCCGCTGCTGGTGCGGGGCGAGCTGCTGGGCGTGATGAGCATGGCGCTGTCCAACCTCAGCCGCCGCCCCGACCCGCACTACGACGGCTTCGACCGCGACCTGCTGGGCGCGATCGCCAGCCGGGTCGCGCTGGCCGTCGACAACTCGCTGCTGTTCGAGGAGGAGCGCGAGACCGCGCTGGCCTTCCAGAAGCACCTGCTGCCCGGCGAGCGGCCGCCCCGGCTGGACGGCCTGCAGATCGCCTGGCGGTACGAGCCGGCCCGCCCGCTGGAGTCGCACGGCCACGGCATCCAGACCCAGGTCGGCGGCGACTGGTACGACGTGATCCCGCTGTCGGCGGGCCGGGTCGGGCTGGTGATCGGCGACGTGGAGGGCCGCGGGGCCCGTGCCGCCGCCGTGATGGGCCAGCTGCGCGCCGCGCTGCGCGCCTTCGCCCAGGACGACAAGCCGCCCGCGGAGATCCTGCGCAAGCTCGACGAGTGGGTGCGCACGATGACCCGCCCGGAGCGGATGAGCTCGGGCTGGAACAGCGACGACCTGGTCCGCCCGCCGCTGGTGTCGTGCACCTACTTCGTGTACGACGCGTGGTCGCGGGTGCTGGAGTTCGCCAACGCCGGGCACGATCCGCCGCTGCTGATCGTCGACGGCGAGGTGAGCGACCTGCCGTTCGAGAGCGAGGGCGCCATGCTGGGCGTGCGCGCCCCGGGCATGGGCGGGGAGATCTTCTTCACCGAGGAGACCGCCGAGCTGAAGCCGGGCGCGACCCTGGTGCTCTACACCGACGGCCTGATCGACCGGCGGCCCCGG
Organism: Spirillospora sp. CA-255316; assembly: GCA_050942275.1. GTDB lineage: Bacteria > Actinomycetota > Actinomycetes > Streptosporangiales > Streptosporangiaceae > Spirillospora. Next base: position 990,070 of record CP192047.1, read on the forward strand.
GAGGACGGCGACTACCACTCCCGGGAGGAGGCCCGCGAGAGGGTGCGGGCCGCGGTCGCCGAGGCGGCCGACGGTGACGTGGAGGCCATCGCCAGGGCCGCGTACGAGGCCGTCCCGGGCGACATCAACGACGATGTGGCGATCGTGGTGATCCGTACCGCCGCCGAGGAACTGGCGGTCGAGGAGCGCACCTTCCCCGCCGAGCCGATCATGGTGTCGGAGGCGCGGCGGATGGCCGCCGACGCGTTCGCCGCCTGGGGGATGCTCGACGAGCAGGCCGAGCTGGCCTGCCTGCTGGTGTCCGAGGTGGTCACCAACGTGGTGCTGCACGCCGCCTCGTCCCCGGCACCGCGCCGGGAGCTGGTGCTGGACGGCCCGCCGCTGGTGCAGTTCAACACCGGCGACTTCGGGGCGCCCGGGCCGGGCTCGGCGGGCTACGACGAGGACGACTGGAACCTGGGCGCCGACCTGGGCCGCCGGGAGCCGCCGACCAAGGAGTTCCGGCTGCGGCTGCGGCGCGGCGCGGACGCGATCTGGGTCGAGGTGTTCGACTCCGACATGCGGCTGCCGCGGATCCGCAGCGCGGGCGAGACCGACGAGGGCGGGCGCGGGCTGTACCTGGTCGACCAGCTCGCCAGCCGCTGGGGCGCCCGTCCCACCTCCGACGGCAAGGCCGTCTGGTTCGAGCTGCCCCTCACCTCCTGACCCTGGAGGGCTCTCAGGGGACGGCTCTCAGGGGACGAGGACGGCCGCTCCGGTGAAGGCCCCGGCGGCCAGATCCTCCAGGGCGCGGTCGGCGGCGTCCAGGTCGTACACGCGGGTCGTGACGGTCACCGGGAGCCGGGCGGCCAGCCGCAGGAACTCCTCGCCGTCCGCCCGCGTGTTGGCGGTGACAGAGCGGACCTGCCGTTCCTGGAAGAGATGGCGCTCGTAGTCGAGCATCGGGACGTCGGTGAGGTGGATCCCGGCGATGGCGAGGGTGCCGCCGCGGTCGAGGCGGCGCAGCGCGGCCGGGACGAGCTCGCCGGCGGGCGCGAACACGATCGCCGAGTCCAGCGGGTGCGGGGGCGCGTCGTAGGAGTCGCCCGCCCAGGCCGCGCCCAGCTCCAGCGCCAGCTCGCGGGCCGCACGCCCGCGGGTGAGGACGTACACCTCGGCGCCCTCGGCCAGCGCGATCTGCGCGGCCAGGTGGGCGGACCCGCCGAAGCCCCACACGCCCAGGCGCCCGCCCGGGGGGAGGTCGGCGCGGCGCAGCGCCCGGTACCCGATGATTCCGGCGCACAGCAGCGGCGCGGCGGTCACGTCGTCGAGCCCGCCGGGCAGCGTGTAGGCGAAGGCGTCCACGGCCAGGGCGTACTCGGCGTAGCCGCCGTGGGCGTCCCAGCCGGTGTAGACGGAGTAGGGGCAGAGGTTCTCGGTGCCGCGGCGGCAGAACCGGCAGGCGCCGCAGGTGCCGCGCAGCCAGGCCACGCCGACCCGGTCGCCGGGGCCGCGCAGGCAGCCGGGCCCGGCGGCGGCGACCTCGCCGACGATCTCGTGCCCGGGCGTGACGTCCGGCAGGTGGACGGGCAGGTCGCCCTCGGCCACGTGCAGGTCGGTGCGGCAGACGCCGCAGGCGAGCACGCGGACCAGCAGCTCGCCCGGCCCGGGCTCGGGCGTGTCGCGCTCCACGCGCCTCAGCGGCGCGTCCTGGATCGGTCCCGGTTTCTCCACCGCCCAAGCGCGCATGTCCTCACGGTACGCGCCGGCCTAGATCGGTTCCGCCGCGACATGCGCCCAGGATTGGGTGAACCACAGCTCCCCGCCGATGAGGCGGGGTTTGGCGCCGGTGCGGGGGCCGCCGTCGACCTCGTCCAGCAGCGCGGCGCGGATGCGGTCGGCGGCGCGCGGGTCGCGGGCCCCGGCCAGCCACGGCTCCAGGGGGCGTTCGACGGTGAAGACGTCCAGGCGGCGGATGCTGGCGCCGGCGGAGGTGATCAGGTCGGTGATGGCGGCGATGGACGGGGTGCCGGGGTGGTCGGGGTCGCGCAGCCGCTCGATCCGGTCGCGGTCGGGCTGGGCCAGGTTGCCGCGCACCAGATCGGCGATGATCAGCCGGCCGCCGGGGCGGCAGACCCGCAGCAGCTCGCGCAGGACGCGGTCCGGGGCGCCGAGGGCGAACAGCGAGAAGCGCGCGGTGACGAGGGTGAAGCTGCCGTCGCGGTAGGGGAGGGCGGTGGCGTCGGCGCGGACCCGTACCGGGTCGGGGTTGCCGCGGCGCAGGATCGCGGCCCGGCCGCGCTGGGGGCGGAGCAGGTCGCCGTCGTGGGCGGTGACGGCGCTTCCGCGCCCGTCGCCGCCGTGCGGGTGGTCGAGGCCGCGCGGGTCGGGCCCGGGACGGGCGCGCGGGCCCGGCGGTTCGGGGTCGCCGGCGATGCGCACCGGTCCGGTGCCGAACGTGACCGTGGACATCCGTCCACCGCCGTCGCGTCCGGCGGACCGGCGCGGCAGGGCGTCGACCGCCGTCACGTGGCGGACCTGGGGGCCGAGCGCGGCAGGCATCGGCCCCTGCCCGCGCGCGACGTCGAGGCACACGTCGTCGCTGGCGGGTTCGGTGAACTCCAGCAGTCGCCGGAGATGCGGGGCGATGGGCGCGCCGGGCTCCTGGGTGATCGTGGCCGGATGCGGCACGTCTGCTCTCCCTCGGCTCCGGGCGGCTTCGGGTGCGGGGAACGCTCGCGCCGCCGGGCACCGGCCGTAGCGCGGGCCGGAGGCACGAGCCGGGGTCGAAGCCGGTCTCGACAGGTATGACTCCCCGGTCGGGCCGTTTGTTCGCCTTGTCGGGAGAAGTTTGTTCAACCTCAGTGGAAAAAGCCACAGACAAACCGGACGGCCGCCGGGGCTAGTTCATGCTGTTGCCCCAGAAGAGCAGGATCGTCAGGACCAGGACGATGAGCACGCTGGCGCGGGCGGGGACCGGCAGGCGCATCCGGCCCGCCGCCCAGCGGACGCAGAACGAGCCCAGCAGCGCGACGACGATGAGGGCGAGGATGCCTTCCATGGCCACCTTCGTTCGGGCGTTGGGGGATTCGCGGGTCGGGTGCTCGGTCGGGGGCGGGGGAGCCTTCCTCCCCGCAGCCTAAACGGCCGGGCCCGTACGGGCGGTGCCCCGGGCGGAAGTAAGGAGTGAGTTACCCCAGAGGTCGAGTTCCGTTCGGTACGGGGATAACCTCACCTCCGTGGCAGATGCGAAGGAAGACCAGGACCAGAAGCGCGACCGCGTGGACGACCTCATGATCGCCCTGGCCCGGGGCCGGGTGGCCCTGGGCGCGGTGGCGTTCGCCGCGCCGGGCCTGACCGCCAGGCTCGTGGGCGGGGGCAAGGGCACCGACGGGAGCCGCGACCTCGTGACCCGGATGTTCGCCGCCCGGGAGATCGCGGTCGGCGCCGGCTACCTGCTCAGCAGGGGTTCCGACCGCAAGCAGTGGGCCCGGCTCGGCCTGGTGGTCGACACCCTCGACACCGTCGGCGGGCTGCGCTCGCGTAAGAACCTGCCGCTGTGGGTCACCGCCGGGGTCCTCGCCGCCGCGGGCGGCTGCACGGCCCTGGGCGCCGCCAAGGTCGCCAAGGACATCGTCGGCTGACGGCCGCGCGCCGCCTCCGCCGTCCCCGCGCCGCCCACGCCGCCCGCGCCGCCGGGGTGCGGGCGGCGTGAGCCTCGATCTTCGCTGGGTAGGGACCTCCCGTACGTGACGGTATGGGGGGTCCGCGATGACCGCTGGGGCGACGGCCTGGAACGGGTCGAGGCAGGCCATGCCGCAGGGCCGCGACCTGTTCGTCATCCTGGGCGCGCTGATGCTGTCGATGCTGCTGGCCGCGCTCGACCAGACGATCGTGTCCACGGCGCTGCCCACCATCGTCGGCGACCTGGGCGGCCTCAACCACCTGTCCTGGGTGGTCACCGCGTACCTGCTGGCCGCGACCGCGTCCACGCCGCTGTGGGGCAAGCTCGGCGACCAGTACGGCCGCAAGCGGCTCTTCCAGACCTCGATCGTCATCTTCCTGATCGGCTCGGCGCTGTGCGGGCTGTCCCGCGACATGGCCGAGCTGATCGCGTTCCGGGCGTTGCAGGGCCTGGGCGGCGGCGGGCTGATGGTGCTGGTCATCGCGATCGTCGGGGACGTGGTGCCGCCCCGCGAGCGCGGCCGCTACCAGGGCCTGTTCGGCGCCGTGTTCGGCGTGGCGAGCGTGGTCGGGCCGCTGCTGGGCGGCTGGTTCGTCGACAGCCTGTCGTGGCGCTGGGTCTTCTACATCAACCTGCCGATCGGCGCGCTCGCGCTCACGGCCGTCGCCGTGGTGCTGCACGCGCCGACCGATCGGGAACGGCACCGCATCGACTACGCCGGGATCCTGCTCATCGTGGGCTGGTCGGTCGCGCTGGTGCTGCTGACCACCTGGGGCGGCACCCGGTACGACTGGTCCTCCCCGCAGATCGTCGGGCTGGGCGCGCTGGCCGTCGTGCTCATCGCCGCCTGGGTGGTGGTGGAGCGGCGGGCGGCCGAGCCGGTGATGCCGCCGCGGCTGTTCGGCATCGCCACGTTCACGCTGGGCTCGGCGATCAGCTTCGCGGTCGGCTTCGCGATGTTCGGCGCGCTGACCTTCCTGCCGCTGTTCCTGCAGGTGGTGAACGGGGTGTCGCCGACGCTGTCCGGGGTGCACCTGCTGCCGATGATGGCCGGGATGCTGGTCTCCTCGATCGGCTCCGGGCAGCTGATCAGCCGCACCGGGCACTACAAGGTCTTCCCGGTGCTGGGGACGCCGATCATCGCGCTGGGGCTGTGGCTGTGCTCGCGGATGGACGAGACCACCTCCGCCCTGTCCACCGGCCTGCGGTTCGCGGTGCTGGGCTTCGGCCTCGGCATGGTCATGCAGGTGCTGGTGATCGCGGTGCAGAACGCGGTGTCGTACCGCGACCTGGGGGCGGCCACGTCCGGGGTGACGTTCTTCCGGCAGATCGGCGGGTCGTTCGGCGTCGCGGTGTTCGGGTCGATCTTCAGCAGCGGGCTGGCGCGCAACATGGAGGACCTGGCGCGGGAGGTCCGGCTGCCGCCGGGGTTCGACCCCGCGGCGGTGCAGGGCGACCCGAAGGTGCTGGACCGGTTCCCGCCGCAGGTGCGCGCCGAGTTCGTCCACGTCTACGCCGAGTCGCTCCAGCCGGTGTTCCTGTGGGCGGTGCCGGTCGCGCTCGTGGCGTTCGTGCTGACCTGGTTCCTGCGCGAGGTGCCGCTGCGGGCCACCTCGCGGACCCGCGACTACGGGGAGGGGTTCGGGGCCGCGCCGACGGTCCGCTCGTCCCGGCACGAGATCGAGCGGGCGCTGAGCGAGCTGATGCGCAAGGACCCGAAGGCGCAGGAGCTGTACGCGCGGCTGGGCACGTTGGCGGGCGTGGATCTGCCGGCGGGCAGCATGTGGGCGCTGTGCCGGATCGCCCGGGACGGCACGGTCTTCGGCCCCGAACTGGCCGAGCGCGCCGGAGTGCCGGTCGAGCGGGGGCGGCCCTACGTGGACCGGCTGGTGGGCGAGGGTCTCGTGGAGCGCCGCGAGGAGCACGTGGAAGGCCGCGAGGGGCGAGTGGAAGGCCGCGAGGGGCGCGTGGAAGACCGCGAGGAGGGTGTGGAAGGGCGCGAGGAGGGTGTGGAAGGGCGTGAGGGGCGGGTGCTGGCCGTCACCGGGCGGGGGCGCGAGGTCGCCGCGCGGCTGGTGGAGGCCCGCCGCGCCGGGCTGTGCCGGCATCTGGACGGCTGGTCGCCCGAGGAGCATCCCGAGCTGGCCCGGCTCCTGTCGCGGCTGGCCGAGGAGTCGCTGGGGGACGACGCCGACGCCGAGGCCGTCCACCCGGCTCGTCCCGCCTCCTGACTCGCATGCCACCCTTGTGAGGAGCACCATCGAGACCGAGGTCATATGGCATTGCGCTCGGTGGGATGTAATCTCATACTGACTGACCGAATCTGACTCGGTTTCGGGACGGAACCCAACCCCACATTGGAGGCGCAGTGGCCGAGGCGTACATCGTCGGCGCGGTCCGTACCCCCGTCGGCACCAAGAAGGGTGCCCTCAAGGACGTTCACCCCGCCGACCTCGGGGCCCACGTCCTCAAGGAGCTCGTCGACCGCACCGGGGTGGACCCGTCCGCGGTCGAGGACGTCATCATGGGCTGCGTCATGCAGGTCGGCCCCCAGTCCCTGGACATCGCCCGTACCGCGTGGCTGTCGGCGGGGCTGCCCGAGAACGTCCCGGGCGTGACCATCGACCGCCAGTGCGGCTCCTCGCAGCAGGCGATCCACTTCGCCGCCCAGGGCGTCATGTCCGGCACCCAGGACCTGGTCGTCGCGGCCGGCGTCGAGCAGATGGCGATGGTGCCGATGGGCTCCTCGGTCGCCATGGCGCTGGAGAAGGGCATGCCGTTCCCGTACGGCGACGGCTGGGCCGAGCGCTACGGCAAGCAGGAGATCTCGCAGTTCCGCGGCGCCCAGCTGATGGCCGAGAAGTGGGGCTTCACCCGCACCGAGCTGGAGGAGTACGCGCTCGAGAGTCACCAGCGCGCCAGCAAGGCCATCGAGGCCGGCTACTTCGACCGCGAGATCGCCCCGATCGCCGGGCTGGCCAAGGACGAGGGCGCCCGCCCCGACACCACCCTGGAGAAGATGGCCGGGCTCAAGCCGCTGCGCGAGGGCTGGGCGCTGACCGCCGCGGTCGCCTCGCAGATCTCGGTCGGGTCGTCGGCGCTGCTGATCGCCTCCGAGGAGGCCGTCAAGCGGCACAACCTGACCCCGCGGGCCCGCATCCACACCCTGGCGCTCACCGGCTCGGACCCGGTCTACATGCTGACCGGCCCGATCCCCGCCACCGAGAAGGCGCTGGCCAAGTCCGGGCTGAAGATCGACGAGATCGACGCCTTCGAGGTGAACGAGGCGTTCGCCCCGGTCCCGCTGGCGTGGGCCAAGGACACCGGCGCCTCGCTGGAGAAGACCAACCCCAACGGCGGCGCGATCGCGCTGGGCCATCCGCTGGGCGCCACCGGCTGCATCCTGATGACCAAGCTGGTGCACGAGCTGGAGCGCACCGGCGGCCGTTTCGGCCTCCAGACGATGTGCGAGGGCGGCGGCCAGGCCAACGCCACCATCATCGAGCGGGTCTGATCCCGGGACGGTCCGACCCGGTCACGGGTCCGGTGCCGGGCGAGAATACGGCGGGCGGGGCCGATCGGCCCCGCCCGCCGCCGTATGCGAGGAGGGGCTGAGGAGGGGCATGGACGAGGACAGCCGCTACGGGACGATCCTGTACGAGGTGGCCGAGCGGATCGCGCGGATCACCCTGAACCGCCCGGAGGCCCGCAACGCGCTCAGCGACGAGATGATCGACGAGCTGCTGGACGCGTTCGCCCGCGCGAAGGGGGACGACGGCGTCCGGGTGATCGTGCTGACGGGTGCGGGCGACCGGGCCTTCTGCGCGGGCGCGGATCTGGGCGGGCTGGGGCGGGCGCAGCGGGAGGGCCGGCCGGTCGCCGATCCGGAGGCGATCCGGGCCAGCGCCCCGTACCGGCTGTTCACCGCCTTCCCGGGGCTGGGCAAGCCGATCATCGCGCGGCTGGCCGGGCACGCGGTGGCGGGCGGGCTCGGGCTGGCGGCGGCCTGCGACCTGGTGGTGGCCGCCGACGATGTGCAGCTGGGCACGCCCGAGGTGAACGTGGGCCTCTGGCCGATGATGATCATGGCGATCATCAACCGGAACGTGGCGCCCAAGCAGGCGTTCAAGCTCTACTACACCGGGCGCCGGATCACCGCCGCCGAGGGCCGGGAGATCGGCCTGGTCACCGATGTCGTCCCGCGGGCCGAGCTGGACGCCCATGTGGACGACCTGGCGCGCGCCATCGCCGCCAAGAGCCCGCTCGGGCTGCGCAGGGGCCGCGAGGCGTTCTTCGCGATCGAGGGCCGTCCGCTGGAGGACCAGGTGGCGCACCTGCTGGGCGAGCTGGTGGAGCTGGCCGGTTCCGAGGACGCCAAGGAGGGCATCGCCGCCTTCCTGCAAGAGCGGACCCCCCACTACCAAGGCCGCTGATTCGGCAGGCTCAGGACATCGTGAGGGTCAAGGTGCGCTGGATGCGGGCGGCGGTGGCCTGGAGGCGGTCCGCGGCCGCCTGCATCTTCGGCAGCCGCCCCGGGCGGCACGAGACGGCCAGCGCGCCCACCACCGTGCCGGTGGCGTCGGTGACCGGGACGGCGGCGCAGCCCGTGCCCAGGGCGTACTCCTCCTGGTCGAGGGAGAGGTCGGCCGGGGTGGCCAGGAGCCGCAGCAGCCGCTGCGGCTCGGTGATCGTGTGCGGGGTCAGGTCGACCAGCGGGTGCCGGGCGAGGTAGTCGCGGCGGCGGTCCTCGCTGAGCTGGCGCAGCACGCACTTGCCGATCGCGGTGGCGTGCGCGGCCTCGTCGAAGCCGACCCACAGGTCGACCCGGGGCGTGCGCGGCCCGTCGGCGATGTCGACGATGCGGATCTCGTCGTCCACGTGCATGCCGAAGTAGGACGCCGCGCCCAGCTCGTCGCGCAGCGCGAGCAGCGTGGGACGGATCCGGGCCAGGATCTGCTGGGTCTTGCTCTGGCCGTGCAGGGTCTGCACCCGGTCGCCCAGCACCCAGACGCCGTCCGACAGCCGCATCGCATAGCCCTCGTGCGCCAGCGTGCGCAGCAGGTGGTACGCGGTGGCGAGGGGAAGGCCGGCCTCGCGCGCGAGCTGCTTGGCCGGGGCCCCGTTGGGATGCGACGCCACCGCCTCCATGAGCCGGAGCGCACGCTGCACCGAGGCGATGAGAGTCGGTCTCCGTGTCTCACCCATCACGCACAGCGAACCCCTCTGGCCTCGTACGGTCAAGGCCTTTGGTGACACTGATCTTATCGAACACTTCTCCCGCTTCCATGGCGGACGGTTGAGAAAAGCGGGCGCTCTCTGGGGCGCTGGTGGACGCGGTCGTGGCGCTCTGGAACGGTCCTTTTAGCGGCTCCCATTCCGGTCGGCGGGATCGGTGTTACCGGACGTCCAAGTAATGTCCAAAACCTGATCGAGCGCCGAATGATGGGCCTGCCCAGGGGTACGGACCCGGGAGTAACTTACGGGTGACCGCACGCCGCCGCCGAGGAGCCGGCATGAGCCAGACAAGCAGCAGACCCACCGGAGACAGCACCGAGAACGGCAAGCCGGACGGCAGGCCGGACGCCACACCGGACGGCGCGCCCGGGGCCGTGGACGCGCGCACCGCCCGCAAGGTCGCCGAGGAGGCGCGGGAGGCCGAATGGCATCTGCCCAGCTTCGGTAAACAACTCTTCCTCGGCGATTTCCGGCTCGATCTCGTCCATCCCCATCCGCGCCCCGACGACCGGTCCCGGCGCAAGGGAGAGGCGTTCCTGGAGCGGCTCCGGGAATTCTGCGCCACCGAGGTCGACCCCGCGCGGATCGAACGCGAGGCGCGCATTCCGGAAGAGGTCGTCCGCGGGCTCCGCGAGATCGGCGCCCTCGGCATGAAGATTCCCGAGCGGTACGGCGGCCTCGGCCTCAGCCAGCTCTACTACGGCCGCGCGCTGATGCTGGTCGCCTCAGTAAGCCCGGCCATGGGCGCGCTGCTGTCGGCGCACCAGTCCATCGGCGTCCCGCAGCCGATCAAGCTGTTCGGCACCACCGAGCAGAAGGAGACCTGGCTGCCGCGCTGCGCCCGGGAGATCAGCGCGTTCCTGCTGACCGAGCCCGACGTGGGCTCCGACCCGGCCCGGCTGCGCTCCACCGCCGTGCCCGACGGCGACTCCTACGTCCTGGACGGGGTCAAGCTGTGGACCACCAACGGCGTGGTCGCCGACCTGGTGGTCGTGATGGCCCGCGTCCCGAAGGGGGACGGCCACCGCGGCGGCATCTCCGCGTTCGTCGTGGACATGCGCACCCCCGGCATCACGGTCGAGAACCGCAACGCGTTCATGGGGCTGCGCGGCATCGAGAACGGCGTCACCCGCTTCCACCGGGTCCGGGTGCCCGCCGCGAACCTCATCGGCTCCGAGGGCGCCGGGCTCAAGATCGCGCTGACCACGCTCAACACCGGCCGGCTGTCGCTGCCCGCGATGTGCGCCGCGGCCGGCAAGTGGGCCACCGGGATCGCCCGCCAGTGGAGCCGGGAGCGCGTCCAGTGGGGCCGCCCGGTCGGCGAGCACGAGGCGATCTCCCGCAAGGTGGCGTTCATCGCGGCCACCTCCTACGCCATGGAGGCCATGTTCGACCTGGCCAGCCAGCTGGCCGACGACGAGCGCAACGACATCCGGATCGAGGCGGCGCTGGCCAAGCTGTGGGCGTCGGAGATGGCCTGCCGGGTCGTCGACGAGCTCGTCCAGGTGCGCGGCGGGCGCGGGTACGAGACCGCGGAGTCGCTGGCCGCGCGGGGCGAGCGCGGGGTACCGGCCGAGCAGGTCCTGCGCGACCTGCGGATCAACCGGATCTTCGAGGGCTCCACCGAGATCATGCACCTGCTGATCGCCCGCGAGGCGGTGGACGCCCACCTGTCGGTGGCCGGCGACATCATCGACCCGGAGGCCACCCGCGAGCAGAAGGCGCGCGCCGCGGCCCGCGCGGGCGGGTTCTACGCCCGCTGGCTGCCCACCCTGGTGACGGGCCCCGGGCAGCGGCCGGGATCGTACGCCGAGTTCGGCCCGCTGGCCCGGCACCTGCGCTACATCGAGCGCGCGTCCCGCAAGCTGGCCCGCTCGACGTTCTACGCGGCCGGGCGCTGGCAGGGCCGCCTGGAGCAGAAACAGGGCTTCCTCGGCCGGATGGTCGACATCGGCGCCGAGCTGTTCGCGATGAGCGCGGTGTGCGTGCGCGCCCACGCCGACGCCCGCGCGGGCGCGGGCGTCCCGCCGCTGGCGGGCGGCTCGGCGACCGCGCCCGGCGACTCGGCGCTGCGGCTCGCGGACGCGTTCTGCCGCCAGGCCCGCGTCCGGGTGGAGGAACTGTTCGACGCGCTCTGGCGCAACACCGACGACCTCGACTCCAGGCTGTCCCGGCAGGTCCTCTCGGGCGAGTTCACCTGGCTGGAGGAGGGCGTGCTCGACCCGTCCATCCCCGGCCCGTGGATCGCCGCCGCCGAGCCGGGCCCCAGCGAGCGCGACAGCGTCCACCGCCTCATCGACTGACTCACCTCATTTCGCGCAGTGTCACCATATGAAAACCGCCCTCCTGTGGTCCGCCGCCGGGGTCGATAACTTGCAGGGATCGTCCGGCCGGACCGCCGAACCGCCGGACGCTCCGGCGTGACGCGACGGTGGAGGGAGGCGGGGCGATGCTGAGCGTGATCGTCGACGACACGAACGACCCGGCGTGGAACCTCGCCCTGGACGAGGCGCTGGCCCGCTCCGGGTCGTTCGCGCGCTTCGACGCCGCCGCGGCCACCGCCTCGCCCGGCGGCGTGTCCGGGCCGGGCTCACGCTCGGACGGCCCAGGTTCCGGGGGCTCCGGTCCCGGTTTCGAGGGGCCCGGCTCGGGTCCGGCGACGCTGTTCCGTATCTGGCAGAACGCGCCGAGCGTGGTCGTGGGCCGCTTCCAGGACGTCGACCGCGCCGTCGACGTCGCCGGATGCGCCCAGGACGGCGTCCGCGTCGTCCGGCGGGCCACCGGCGGCGAGGCCGTCTACACCGGCCCCGGCACCCTCAACTTCACCCTCGTCCAGGCGACAGGCGGCGACCCCGTCCCGCCGGCGCGGCCAGACCCCCGTTCCGGGGCGCCGACCGATCTCGGCACGCTCGTGGCCACGGCTGTCGAACGGTTCGGCCCTCCGGCCGCGGCGCTCCGGAACGGGACCGTCCAGACGGCCCGGCTGCGCACCCGGCACGCCGAACTCGTGCACGCCGCCGTGCACGTCGCCCCGTCCGAGCCCGGCGCGCGGCGCTACATCGCGGCCGGGCGGCGGGACGGCCCGCCGCCCGCGCTCGGCGACCTCGGCGCCGACGTCCCCCTTGACGCCGTCGCGGCGGCCGTGCTCAACACCGTCGCCGACGAATTCGGGATCCTGCGCGCCCGCCGGCCCAACGCCCTCGAACGGGCCTGCCGCGACTACCTCTTCGCCACCCGCTACAGCGACGTGACCTGGCATCTCATGGGCGGAGCGGGCCCCTCCAGCCAGGCCAGGGCGTGCACCGGACGCTGATCCGCGAACGCCTCGGTGGCACCGTGGCGGGGGTGAAAAAAGCCGCCCCCGGCGCTTGCAGGCGGTCCCTGTGGATAGACTGACGCGACCTTGCGCCTGAGAACCGGCCTGGCCCCGTAGAGGTGTCGGCCCGCCGGTCGGGCGAACGCCAAGCTGAACGCCAGCGAGCGACGAACGCACCCAGCGAGCGGGAAGTATGCAGTCACCAGGTCAGAAGAAGTCCATCACCGGTACCCTCCTCAACCTCGTGGGCAGCGGCTCACGCACACAGCGCGCCGCGCCGACGGCCGGGGACGGGGAGCTCGTCCAGCCGGCGGCCGGGGAGGGCGCGCTGGAGAACCACCTCGGCGGTGACGAGGCCCGCAACTATCGCAAGTACGAGTACGAGACGGTCGCGCCGTACGTCGGCCGCTCCCTCCTGGAGATCGGCTCCGGCCTCGGGCACTTCTCCGAGCAGTTCGCCGGCCGCCTCGACTACCTGGCGGTCAGCGACAACGACCCGTACTGCGTGGGTGAGCTGCGCAAGCGCTACGCCGACAACGACGACGTCGAGGTCCTCGACCTGGAGCTGCCCGCCGAGGTCGGCATCCGGCAGAAGGTCGACACCGTCGTCATGATGAACGTGCTGGAGCACATCAAGGACGACACGCAGGCCCTGCGCGACCTGGCCGCGGTCACGAAGCCCGGTGGCCGGATCGTCATCTGGGTGCCCGGCTACATGCAGCTGTACGGCGACTTCGACCGCAAGGTCGGGCACGTGACCCGGTACACCCCCGCCACCCTGGCCGCCTCGGTCCGCGAGGCCGGGCTGCTGCCGGAGGTGCTCAAGCCGATCAACTTCCTGGGCGGCATCGCCTGGTGGGTCGCGGTCCGCCGCGGCAGCGTCGGCTACCCCGACCCGCGCCTGGTCAAGATCTACGACCGTACGGTCGTGCCGCTCACCCGCGGCATCGAGCGCGTCGTCCGGCCGCCGTTCGGGCAGACCGTCTTCTGCGTGGCCCGCGTCCCGCGCTGACGCCCGTCCGGCGTCCCCCGTCGCCCCGTGCCCGCCCCGGCGGTGCGGGGCTTCGGTATGCCGGGACGAACGCCGTGAGGTTCCCGTGCGGTCCGTCGGTCCGGCGACGGGGGTCCGGGAGGGGAGACCCCGGTCGCCGGCCCCACCCGGTCGGCCCACCCGGTCGGCCCACCCGGTCAGCCCACCCGGTCAGCCCGTGCGGGTGGGTTCGAAGAGGCCGAGGCGGTGGGCGGTCGCGGCGGCCTCGCCGCGGCTGCCGACCTCCAGCTTGGCCAGGATGTTGGAGACGTGCACGCTGGCGGTCTTCACCGAGATGACCAGGGCCGCGGCGATGTCGCGGTTGCTCTGCCCCTCGGCCACCAGCCGCAGCACCTCGAACTCGCGCGGCGTCAACCCCAGCGGCGCCGCCCCGTCCCGGCGCCGCAGCCGCCGCCCGGTCTCCGCGATCCGCTCGCACAGCGGCCGGGCCGCCAGATCGCCCGCCAGATCGGCGGCGCGGTCCAGCCGATCGGCCGCCACCTCGTGGTCGCCGAGCGCCAGCGCCGCCTCCGCCGCCCGCAGCAGCGCCTCGGCCCGCTGGTGCGGGCGCCGCAGCGCCTCCCAGGCCGCCGCCGCGGCGTCCCAGGCCGCCAGGTCGGGCTCGCCCAGCACCCGCGTGGTCTCCGCCTCGAACGCCAGCCGGTGGGCCTCCTGCGCCGGGCTCCGCCTGTCGAGACCCGCCACCCGCGCCCGGATCTGCGGGAACGCGGCCGAACCGTCGATCACGGCGGCGTCCCCGAGCTCGGCGCACGCCGCCGCGCCGGTCACCAGCACCGGCCAGGCGTACCGGCTGTCGTCGGGCAGGCCCGGCGTCGCGATGACCCCGCGGACCGCCGCCAGCGCCGCGTCCGGCCGGCCCTCGGCCATCCGCAGCTGGGCCTCCAGCCGCAGCGTGGCGAAGTAGTCCTGGGTCTTCAGCCACTTCATCTTCCGGTCCATGATCTCGCGGGCCTCGGCCAGCCGGCCGCCCGCGGTGGCGAGGTCGCCGCGGGCCAGCGCGACCTCCCCGTCCAGCACCACCAGCGAGGTGCGGATGGTGATCGGCGGGTCCTGCTCCATGGCCTGCCGCAGGACGGTGCGCGCCTCGTCCCAGCGGCCCAGCGACACCAGCGGCTCGGCCCGGTTGATGCCCAGGAAGGTGCCCTGCGTACGGGCCACGCCGTACTCGCGGGCCAGCTCCATGCCGCGGTGCGCCACCTCGACGGCCTCCTCGTGCCGTCCGGCGCCCTCCAGGAAGTGCGACTTGATCACGGCGACCCGCAGCAGCGCGCGGGGGCTCCCGGCGCGCCGCGCGCGGGCCTCCACCTCCGCCAGCGCCGCCTCGTCGGCGTCGTAGTCGATGTCGACGCAGAACAGGGTGGTGCGCGCGTCCACCTCGGCGGTCAGCGCGCCGATCTTCTGGGCGATCTCCAGCGACTCCGCCGCCGCCTTCCGCGCGTCCTCGATGTCGGTGGTCAGGCGCGTGTAGGTGGCCAGCGTGGACAGCGTCCGGGAGCGCAGCTCGGTCGGCGGGTCGGGCGGGATGCAGCGCACCGCCTCCTGGAGGTCCTCCACGAAGCCGGGCAGCGCCATCTGGTGGCGCATCCGGCCGCGCAGCTCCAGCAGGGCCGCCCGCCGCGGCCCGGTGCCCTCGCCTGTGCCAGCGGCCTTCAGCGCGCTGGTCGCCAGCTTGATGCCGCGGTCGTACTCGCCGGCCAGGTCCGCGGCGATCGCGGCCTGCTCCAGCACGTCCAGGTGGGCCGCGCCGATCCGGTCCGCCGCGTCCGGGACCCGCTCCCACAGCTCCAGGACGCGCGAGAGCATCGCGAGCTGCTCGGCGTACGCCAGCGCCTTGCGCGCCTCGCCCGCCGCCCGCCACGCGCTGACCAGCGCCCACGTCGCGTCGTGCGCGGACAGCCAGTGGTGGCTCAGCTCCACCCAAAGCCGCCGTGCCGGGACGAGATGCGGGTCCTCCTCCAGCGCCTGCGCGTAGCGGGTGTGCAGGCGGGTGTGCTCGCCGGGCAGCAGGTCGTCGTGGATGGCCTCGCGGATGAGGGCGTGCCGGAAGGCGTAGCCGTCGCCGTCCACGACCAGCACGTTGGCGGCGACGGCCGGGCGCAGCACCCGGGTCAGCCTGGCGTCGTCCAGCCCGGACACCGCCGACAGCAGCGCGTGCTCGATGCGGGTGCCGCCGCCGCTGGCGTCCCGCAGCACGTCCTGGGTCTCCTCCGGCAGCCGCTGCACGCCCGCCAGCAGCAGGTCGCGCAGCGACTCGGGCAGCTCGCCCTGCTTGCCGCCGTCGTCGGCCTCCAGCAGGAACTCCACGAACAGCGGGTTGCCCTCGCTGCGCGCGTGGATCCGCTCGACCAGCGCCGGGGGCGGCTCCTCGCCCAGCAGCCCGGCCACCATCCGGGACACGTCGCCGCGCGACAGCCGGTTGAGCTCCAGCCGCCGGACCCGCTCCACCCGGGCCAGCCCGGCCAGCAGCGGGCGCAGCGGATGGGCGCGGTGCAGCTCGTCGGTGCGGTAGGTGATCACGATCAGCAGCGGCGCGGTGTCGGCGTTGCGCACCAGGAACGCCAGCAGGTCGCGGGTGGAGCGGTCGGCCCAGTGCGCGTCCTCGATGACCAGCACGACCGGGCCGCGCTCGGCCAGCCGCTCCAGCAGGATCAGCACCAGCTCGAACAGCCGGGCGCGCTCCTCGGCGGACGCCGCGTCGGTCTCCGGCTCCCCGAACTCCGGAAGCAGCCGCGCCAGCCCGGCGGTGTCGCCCCGGGGCAGCAGCTCCGCCACGCCCTCGATGCCGATGTCGCGGACCAGCCCGCGCAGCACGGTGGTGAACGGCGCGAACGGCAGGCCGTCCGAGCCCAGCTCCAGGCAGCCGCCGACCAGCAGCCGGGCGGCGCCGTCCCCGGAGCCGTTCCCGACCGTCGCGGCGAACTCGCGGATCAGCCGGGTCTTGCCCAGCCCCGCCTCCCCGCCGACCAGCACGGCGCCGGGCGCGTGGGCGAGCGCCTCCTCCAGATCACCCAGCTCGACCGACCGGCCGACCAGCACAGGACTCAGCAGGCGCGCGCTCACGCTGTGGTCCCCGCCCGCTCCTCCGTCTCGCTCACCCATCCAGCATGCCAGGTGGATACGACGAAACGTTAGGAAATATCGGGCGGTTACCAGCCCTGGCCACGGTGTTCGTCCAGGTCCGCGACCGGCCCCGGAGGACGGCCTGGATGGACGGCGGTGCGGAACGGCGCCCCCACGGTCCCGTCCCCGATCACCCCGCGGGCGCGGAAGTGGTGGTGCGCCATCATCTCCGCCCTGGCCAGCACCGGTGCCACGGGGGCGCCCGCCGCGTCCAGCAGGTCCACGGCCTCGTCGCGGCCGAGGCGGGCGATCGCGTCCGCCACCGCCGCGTCCAGCTCGCGGACCCGGCCGAGGCGCTCGGCGAACGGCACGTCCATGTGCTCGACGAGGCCGAGCGCCCGGCACGTGGCCGCCCACAGCCGCTCCTCGGACACCACCCCCAGGGCGACCTGCCCGCCGTCCTTGGCCGTGTAGACGCCGTACCCCGGGACGGGGCCGTCGCGTCCGGCCGCGGGCATCTCCGGAGCGGTGCCGACCCAGTGCGCCATCACGTCCGCCATGCCCAGGTCGACGCGTTCGCCGATCCCGGTCGCGCGGGCCTTCAGGCAGGCGGAGGCGATCGCGAACGCGGCCATCGTCGCCGCCGCCATGTCGGCCACGGGCAGCTCGTGCGAGGGCGTCCCGTCCAGGAGGGCGCCCGCGTAGGCGCGGTAGTTCACGTCGTGGCCGGGCACGGCGGACAGGGCGCCGTCCGCCCCGTACCCGGACAGGGAGCAGTAGACCAGGGCGGGGTTGCGGGCCAGCAGTGCCTCGTGGCCGACCCCGAGCCGGTCGGCGACGCCCGGCCGGAACCCCTCCACGAACACCTCGGCCCCGGCCGCCAGGTCGAGGCAGCGGGCCAGCCCGGCCGCGTCCTTGAGATCGAGCACGACCGACCGTTTGTGCTGGTTGAGGAGGTCGAAGTGGCTGCGGAACAGCCGCATCGGCTCGCCGCCGGGCGGCTCCACCTTGATCACGTCCGCGCCCTGCTGGGCGAGCAGCTGCGTGGCGTACGGCCCGGGCCGCCACATGGTCAGATCCAGCACCCGAAGCCCGTCCAGCAAGCCCATCGACCCTCTCCCGCACGCCGCCGATCAATGACCACGCTGGCGTGCCCGGGGCCGCTAGTCAAGCGAGCGCTTGGTTAAGTCCGCGGAGCTGGGCCCGCACCGCGGCGGTGACGCGCTCCTCGTCGCCGGTCGCCAGCAGATCCAGCAGGGCGCCGCGCAGGATCGCCAGCACCGCCGTCCGGTCCCGGGCGCCGTCGCGGTCCGCGGGGCCCTGCATCGTGGCCAGGACGGCCAGCCAGTCCTCGACGGTGGCGGCCGCGAACCCGCCCCACGGCCCGTCGGGGTCGATCAGCGAGCGGGCGTACCCTTCCACCCACAGCCGCAGCAGCGCCCGGCGGCCGGGGTCGGCCAGCCAGTCCCAGAGCAGCCCGGCCGCCTCCTCCAGCGCGAACGGCCCCCGGCCGGAGAGATGCTCCAGCAACTCCAGCTCCTCGCTGCGCGCCCTGGCCAGCAGGGCGCGCACCAGACCGTCCTTGCTGCCGAACAGGTAGAGCAGCACCCGGGGACTGGACCCGATCGCCGTGGCCAGCGGGCGCAGCGACAGATCGGCCAGGCCGTGCGCCAGGACGTACCGGTAGGCGGCCTCGAGCAGCTCGTTCCGCCGCGCCGAAGGGGCGGTCTCGTCGCTGGCCATGCTGTTATCGTAGTGTCACTGAAACACTCGTTTCAGTCGAGGGGAGCGAGCATGGTCGGCGACACGGCCCGCGTCACCGTACGGCGCCTGGGCGAGCCCGGCGACCTGGGCTGGGTGGTGCAGGCCCACGGCGAGATCTACGCCGCGCAGTTCGGCTGGAACCACGAGTTCGAGGCCCTCGTGGCCCGCATCGTCGCCGACCACGCCGGCTCCCACGACCCCGCCCGCGAGACCGCCTGGATCGCCGAGGTCGACGGGCACCGGGCCGGCTGCGTCTTCTGCGTGGCCGACGACGAGGAGACCGCCAGGCTGCGGCTGCTGCTCGTCCACCCGTCCGCCCGCGGCCGGGGCCTGGGCACCCGCCTGGTCGGCGAATGCCTCCGCTTCGCCCGCGACGCCGGCTACCGCGAGATCACCCTCTGGACCAACGACGTCCTGGCCGCCGCCCGCCGCCTCTACCAGGCCGCCGGCTTCCACCTCGTCGACGAGGACCCCCACCACAGCTTCGGCAAAGACCTCATAGGCCAGAACTGGACCCGCCCCCTCTAACCCCACCGCCCTCAACCGACCTGCGCCGACTCCTCGTCTGGGGCGTGGCCGGCGCGGGCTTTCGTGACTTCGGGTTCGTGGTGTACGGCCCAGTCGGCGAGTGCTGAGAGCGGCTCCAGGAGCGTACGGCCGAGCGGGGTGAGGCTGTACTCAACGCTGGGCGGGACGGTCGGGTGGACCTCCCGGTGGACGAGGCCGTCGGTCTCCAGGCCGCGCAGCGTACGGGTCAGCATCCGCTGGCTGATGCCCTCGATGGCGCGGTGCAACTCGTTGTAGCGGTAGGAGCGCTGCCCCAGCAGGATCACCAGCAGCATGCTCCATCTGTCGCCCACCCGCCTGAACAGCTTCCCGACCGGGCACGCGGCGAACTCGTCCAGCGGTACCGGCCGCGGCAGCTCGTGCGCGACGACGGAGGGAACATCGGTGTGCGTACCGGACATCACAGTGCCTTCTTTCAGCCTCCGGCCTGGCCGCCCATGATCGGGACCAGTCGATGTCAAGCCTAAGGAGGCACCGTGCCGAAGAACGTGATCATCAGTGGCGGGACCGACGGGATGGGCCGGGCCACCGCCCTGGAACGGCTGGCCAGGGGCGACCGCGTCACCGTGATCGGCAGCAGTGAGGCCAAGGGGCGGGCGCTGCTCGAACGCGCGGACAGCCCCGAACTGCGGTTCGTCCGGGCCGACCTGTCCTCGATCGCCGAGGTCGAACGCGTCGTCGCCGGCATCGCCGAACACCACGACTCGGTCGACGCGCTGGCGCTGTTCGCCAACCGGGTGAGCCAGAAGCGGCGGGAGACCCCGGACGGGCTGGAGCAGACCTTCGCCCTCTACTACCTGAGCCGCTACCTGCTCGGCCACCGGCTGCGCCCCCTGCTCGACGCCGCCCCCGCCCCGGTCATCATCAACGTGGCCGGAGTCGGCAACACCGCCGGGCGGATCCACTGGGACGACCCGCAGCTGACGCGCCGCTACGGCCAGGTCCGCGCCCAGCTCCAGGCGGGCCGGGCGAACGACCTGCTCGGTGTCGCGTTCGCCCGCGAGGCCGGGAGCCGGGCGCGGTACGTCCTGTACCACCCCGGGTTCACGCGCAGCGGGGTGAACGGCCACGAGA
This sequence comes from Spirillospora sp. CA-255316, assembly GCA_050942275.1. Taxonomy (GTDB): domain Bacteria; phylum Actinomycetota; class Actinomycetes; order Streptosporangiales; family Streptosporangiaceae; genus Spirillospora. Next base: position 1,009,801 of record CP192047.1, read on the forward strand.
ACCCCGTGGCCCGCGGGGCGCTCGTGTTGCTCGCCAAGTTCTTCGCCCGCCCTGTGGCGGACTCGGTGCGGCCGATCGTCGAGTGGATCGACCGTCCCCCGGCCGAGCCGCTGTACGCCGTCGACCGCGGCAAGCCGGTCGACCCGTCCCTGAAGACTCTCGACCCGGACGCCGCCGCCCGCCTCGCCGCGTACACCGAGAAGCTCCTCCAGGGCCTCAGGCCGTGACCCGCTCCGCGAGGGGGAGCCGGTCTCGCCGCCCATGTACATCAGGTGCTCGTCCCGTACGGGATTGAGCGGGGCGCCGAGGCGGAGCCGTTCCACCAGGTCGGTTCCGGCGGCGAGGAGCCGTTCGCCCTCGTGCCGGTACGGTAGAACTTGACATCAGTGTCAGGTTCAAGTCGTGGGAGCGGCGGATGCGCATCGGTGAACTGGCCCGGCGCACGGGAGTGAGCGAACGCTCCCTGCGCTACTACGAGAAGCAGGGACTGCTGACCGCCGACCGTACCCTGGGCGGCCACCGGGACTACCCCGACGGCGCGGTCGACCGGGTCATCCGCATCCAGGAACTCTTCGCCGCCGGGCTCGGCAGCAAGAAGATCGCCCAACTGCTGCCCTGCATGCGGGACGCCGACGGCGGCCCCTCCGAGATCGCCACCCCGCGGCTGGTCGCCGACCTCACCGCCGAACGCGCCCGCATCGACCGGATGATCGGCGACCTGCGGCGCTCCAGGGACGTCCTGGACGAGGTCATCGACACCGCCTCCGGCCACGACGCCGCCGTCCCCGGGGAGGAGCAAAGCCCCCGCGCCCTCTGACCACTCGCTATTGGACACCACCCATGGGGCCGGTCACTGGGGGTCGGCCGCGCCGCGAGTGGGCCGCTGTTGCTGGGCCAGGGGTGTCATCGGGGGCGGCGCGGAAGGCCCGGCGGTAGGCGCCTGGCGTCGTGCCCAGGGCGTTGAGGAAGCGCCTGCGGAGATTGGTGGCCGAGGAGAGACCGACGCGGCGGGCGATGGCGTCCAAAGGGAGGTCGGAGGACTCCAGGAGGTCCCGGGCCGTGGCGATGCGCTGGGCGAGCAGCCACTGCCCCGGGCTGGTGCCGAGCTGCTCGACGAACCGCCGGGTGAGCGTTCGCGGTGAGACGCCCGCGTGCGCGGCCATGTCCTCGATGGTCACTGGTTCGCCGAGCCTTGCGATGATCCACTCCAGCAGCGGTGCGAGCGTGCCGTCGATCTGTGCGGGGCGGGGCGGCGCCGAGTACTGCAACTGCCCGCCCTCGCGGTGGGGCGGCATGACCATGGTCCGTGCGACATGTGCGGCATACCGGGCGCCCTGGTCGCTGCGGACCAGGTGCATGCACAGGTCGATGCCCGCCCCGGCGCCGGCGCTGGTGGCCACGTCGCCGTGGTCCACGTACAGCACGTTCGGGTCGACCCGGATGTGCGGGAAGCGTGCCGCGAGCTCGTCCGCCAGCGCCCAGTGGGTGGTCGCCCGGCGTCCGTCCAGCAGGCCGGCGTAGGCGAGCGCGAAGGCGCCTGAGCAGATGCTGACCACCCGTGCGCCGCGGGAATGCGCGCCGCGCAGTGCCCGGACGACCGCGGGGGAGGGCGGCTCCTCGGGCCGCCAGCCCGGGACGAGCACGGTGTCCGCCCGCTCGAGCGCGTCCAGCCCGTCGGTCACGATCATGTCGTACCCGGCGCGCGTCGCGACCGGGCCGGGGCGCTCGGTGCACACGCCGAAGGCGTAGCGCGTCGGAAGTCCTGCCCGCTCGATCCCGAACACCTGGGCCGCGCAGGCGAGTTCGAAGGTCGATTGCGGTGGGTGGACGAGCGCCGTCAGGCGATGCATGGCACGAAAGTACCGCATGATGTCTTTCCTGACACTCGGCGGGGCGGCGGGCGGCCGGCCAGGCTGGCCCCATGACGACAGAGCAGAACGCGCCCGCGTGCGTGTGGTCCGCCGTCCAGGACGCCCCGGTCCGGGAACTCTTCCCGGGCATCCGCCTGCGCCCGCTGTGGAAGGGGGACGGTGGCGCGCAGGCCCATGTGCTGGAGATGGACGCGAACACGTGCTGGCAGGGGATCGACGTCCACGAACCGGGCCCCGAGGAGGTCTACGTGGTCTCGGGCGTCTTCAACGACGGCGAACGGGACTACCCGGCCGGCTCCTTCATACACGCCCCCGCGGGTTCCTCGCACGTCCCGCAGACGACGACGGGCTGCACGCTCTTCGTCTTCTACCCGGAAGGCTAGATCGCGGATGGTCACGCGGCGTTACTTCACGACCGGCCGCCCGAGACGGTGCCTCCGTTCAGCGGACGTCCTCCAGGGCCGCCTTGACGAACCAGGTGATCCAGGGCGACCGGCTGCCCTCCGGCCACAGGACCAGGGTCTTGTACGGCGCCGCGTCGCGCACCGGGCGGTACGCCACGTCGGGCCGGACGTTCCTCGCGGCCAGTGAGGCGGGCACCAGCGCGACGGCCTGGCCCAGGGCGACCACCTCCAGCAACTGGGCGGTGTCCCGCACGACCGGGCCGTCGACCGGCCGATCCGGGTTCCCCAGCCAGTAGTCGCGGTCGACGGCCGCCGAGCCACCCCATCGGGGCGCCCGCTCGCAACAAAGGCATCGGCAGGGCGATCGTCCACCGCCTCGCCCAGCAGAGCTTCACCGTATATCTGGGCGCCCGCAGCCCGGAGCGAGGCCACTCGGCCGTCGAGGAATTGAAGAAGGAATCGGCGGCGGTGCGCGGCGGAAAGCCGGCGGAGAAGGCGTCCGGCGCGGCCGCCGACCTCGGGCCGGATATTCGCTTCGTGCGGCTTGAAGTGACCGATCCGGGATCCGTCGAGGCGGCCGTCAGCAAGATCGAGTCCGAGGCGGGACGGCTGGACGTCCTCGTCAACAACGCCGGGATCATGGTCGAGTGGGGTGTCCGGGCCGCCGACGTCACGGCCGCGCAGCTCCGCGAGGTGTACGAGGTCAACGTCTTCGGCGTCGTCACGGTGACCTCGGCCTGCGTGCGGCTGCTCCGCCGCTCCCGCAACGCGCGGATCGTCAACATGTCCAGCGGGCTCGGGTCGCTCACGCTGCTGAGCGACCCCACGGGCCCTTTCTCGGCTCGCGTGTTCCTCGCGTACAGCTCGTCCAAGGCCGTGGTCAACGCCCTGACGCTGCTCTACGCCAACGCCCTCCGAGCCGACGGCATCAAGGTCAACGCCGTCAGCCCGGGCGTTGTGCCGACCGACCAGAACGCCGCCGCGACCTTTCCTCGCGGCGACCGCACCACGGCCGACGGCGCCGTCGTCCCGACCCTGCTCGCGACGCTCCCCGCCGACGGTCCCACCGGCGTTTTCCGCGGCCCGGATTCACTGGACGACGTCATCCTGTGGTGACCCGCCGACAACCCGCCGTGCTGGTCGCAACCATCGACAAGCGGCCGTGACCAGCACTTCCAGTGGTAGGCGAAGGGGTGTCAGCGGTGGCCCAGCACGTTGACCACCCGGCCGCTGGGATCGCGGACGAAGAACCGGCGCACTCCCCACTCCTCGTCCTGCAAGGGATGGACGATCTCCGCACCGCTCTCCCGCATCACCGCATAGGCCGCGTCCACATCGTCCACCTCCACGCTCATGTCAGGGGTGACCGATGCGCTCCGGTCGTCGGCGATAACGCTGACCTGCGCTGCCGGGTGGGACGGGGAAGCGAGCGTCATGATCCAGCCGAGGTTCATGACCTCCTCGAAGCCCAGCAGGCCGTAGAACTCCCGGCTCTCCTGCACAGCCTCCGAATGGACGTTGGGCACGACACGGCGAACTGCCATCGGCAACTCCGAACGAGAGTGTATGAGCTCAACAAGGTGACGCCCTCGGCGAGACGGACTGCCGGTCTGCCGGGCTGCGCCATGCGTCCCATCGTCACCCGGGGCTGCGTTCCCGTCTTGGACGGATGGGAACTCCGCAAGTCACCGCGGCGCCGGTGGGGGCGGCGCGTTAGGTGGCCTCGTTCTTCCTGCTGGGGCTGGTCAGTCGGGGCGGGCGGCCAGGACCGTTGCGGCGAGTGCCGTCCGATGATCCTTCGACCATGGCGGCCCCAGCGTTGCCCGCGGGCCGTGGAGCACCTCGTCGGCCCGCTCCCCGAGGATCTTGATCGCTTTGGCCTCGACGTCCTTGGCGTTGTAGAAGACGACCTTCCAGCCGCGCGCGTGTGCGAGTTCGGCCAGCACCTGGCGGTACATGACAGAGTCGGCGCGGGACTCGAACGGGACGCGGCGTTGGACGGCGATGTCCTCCGGGAAGTCGGCCTGCCAGGCACGGAGCGACATCGAGACGATCGGTTCGGGCAGCGCGGTCGCGAGTTCGTCCAGAGCGGCGGATGCTGCTCGGACCGCCGAAGCCCGCACCTTCGCCACCAACGCCGCGGCGGCCTTGTCGTCGAGAGATCTGCCCTCGTGATGGATCGGCGCCGTCGGCATACCGGGCTCGACCAACTCGATCCTTCGGCGGTCCACGACCTCGTGGTCGGCCGATGCCGTGACGGCCACGGCCCAGCCGAAATGATGAGCGATGCCGAGATGCACGGCACCGATTCTGTCGCGGCTTCCACCACCGGGCCAGATGCCGCGCGTGATATCGGTTCCAGCCGGCACGATGAACGGGGTGGTGGTGCGCCGATCGGCCGCTGATCGGCGGTCCGTTGTCCACAGGCTGTGAACTGCGCTCTGCGGAGCGCATCACCCGGTCGTGGTCACGACGATCTTGCCTACCTGGGTGCCTGATTCCAGGTGGCGGTGGGCTTCTACAATCTCGTCGAGGGTGAAGACCCAGTCGTCGGTGGGCTTGAAGGTGCCGGTGCGGAGGCCGGACGAGACGAACGCTTCGGCGCGGCGCAGGCGCCCGGGGTCCCTGGTCGTCTCGTGGATGGTGTACGTGCGCATGTTCAGCGCGGGCATGCCGAGTTCCAGGCCGGGACAGGGCGTCGCCTCGCCGCTGAGCGCCCCGTAGACGAAGAGGGTGCCGTTGGGGGCGACCACCTTGGCGAGGTCCACGACGCCGGGGCCGGGCGATGGCGTCGAAGACGAACTCGGCGCCCCGTCCCTGCGGTCAGGTCGAGGACGCGCCCGGCGACGTCCTCCTCGCCGGTGACGATCACCTCGGCGGCGCCGGCCTCGCGGAGCCGCTCCGCCTTGGCGCGGGTGCGGGTGGTGGCGATCGAGCAGGCCTTCCCGGGGGTGCTGGAGGTGCTGGAGGCCACGCGCGGTCGGGAGTGAGCCGGGGCCGGGCGCCAGGGCACCACGGCGGCGGCGAACGGCCCGGAGGGCCGGAAAAGCCGGAAAGCCGGAAGGGCGTATCGACGTCAGGCGCGGTAATGCTTGCGGAGGGCGATGCCCGCCGCCACGCCTCCTGCCAGGGCGCCCGCGCCTGCGGCGGCGGGAAGCGCGACCATGGTGACCTTGCGCCCCGTACGGAAATCGTGGACGGGCCAGCCGTGCTCCTTGGCGTGGTCGCGGAGCGCGGAGTCGGGGTTGACGGCGTGCGGATGCCCCACGGCGGTCAGCATCGGCAGGTCGTTCACCGAGTCGCTGTACGCCGAGCACCGGGACAGGTCCAGGCCCTCGCGCTGCGCCAGCGCCCGTACCGCCTCCGACTTCGCCGGGCCGTGCAGCAGGTTGCCGACCAGGCGGCCGGTGTAGACGCCGTCACGGGTCTCGGCGACGGTGCCCAGCGCCCCGGTGAGGCCCAGGCGGCGGGCGATCGTCCGGGCCACCTCGACCGGCGTGGCCGTGACCAGCCACACCTGCTGGCCCGACTCCAGGTGCTCCAGCGCCAGCGAACGGGTGCCGTGCCAGATCCGGTCGGCCATCACCTCGTCGTAGATCTCCTCGCTCAGCCGGACCAGGTCGTCGACCTTCTGGCCGGTCACGAAGGCGAGGGCGGCCTCGCGCGCGCTGTGGATGTGGTCGGCGTTCTCCGCGCCGCGCAGCCGGAAGGCCGCCTGCCCCCAGGCGAACATCGCCAGGTCGCGCATCGTGAACAGCTTGCGGGACGCCAGGCCGCGCGCGAAGTAGTAGATCGACGCGCCGCGCATCATCGTGTTGTCCACGTCGAAGAACGCCGCGGCCGTCGGATCGGGCTCCGGCAGCGCCCTCGGCTCCTCGGCCGCCGCGGCGGCCACCTCGCCCGCGTTCACATAGTTCTCGTCCTTGGCGCGCTGCCAGAATCGCCGCATGCTCCCAGAGCCTAGTCAACGGGCTTGGCGAGACCCTGTCCTCGGCCTGAATTGCGAGCGTCCTCACCACCCGTCCGGAGCGCCACGGGCGCGCCCGGAAGGCCCGTCCACCCGGCATTCCGGCATGGCCGAGCCCCGGCGGGCCGTGCTTCGACACGCCGAACTCCGGAAGGTGGCACGTCCCGGCATTCCGGGCGCCGTGCGAGGCCGGACGCCCGGCACGCCGTGTTCCCGCGGCGCCCGGTTACGGTGCGGGGTCGCGGTCGGACACTGCGCGTTCTGACGCGGCGCGTTCTGACGCGGCGTGGTCGGGTGCGGTGCGGTCGGTCGCCGCGGCCACGAGCCGTTCACGCAGCCCGGCGCGGAAACCCGGATCCGGTCCGGCGCCGTGCACGCGGAGTCGTTCCAGCGTGCTGACGCTCGCGGTGGTCCTGATCCGCCTCGTTCTCATGGCAGCCCCCCATGCGAATGCGGTCTCGTCCCCCAAAACGAGGGGCGGGCGCGGCGGTTACGGGCTGTGCGCGACGAGCCCGGCAAGCCGGTCCGGCGCGCGGTACGGCCCTGCCCGCTCGGTGAGGCCGCGGTTACGCGACGGGCAGGTCGGCGGGCAGCATCCGGGCCAGCGACCGCACCGCGCGGTATTGCAAAGCCTTGATCGCCCCGGTCTTCTTGCCCATGATCAGCGCGGTCTCGGCCACCGACAGCCCGTGCAGGAACCGCAGGACGACGCATTCCTGCTGCTCGGAGCCGAGGTCCCGCACGGCCTCCAGCAGCGTCCGGTTGGTCATGGAGTCGAGCACGACCCGTTCCGGCCCGTCCTGCGGCAGGCCCGGGGGCTCCAGCAGTTCGGCGGTGCAGATCTCCAGGCGGTAGCGGCCGGACTTGAAGTGGTCGGCGACCAGGTTGCGGGCGATCGTGACGAGCCAGGCGCCGAAGTCCTTGCCCTGCCAGCTGAACGACGGCATCCGCCGCAGCGCGCGCAGGAACGTCTCGCTGGTGAGGTCCTCGGTGAGGGCGTGGCTGCCGACCCGGTAGTAGACGTACCGGTAGACGAGGTCGACGTAGTGGTCGTAGAGCGCGCCGAACGCCTCGGCGTCGCCGTCCCGGGCCCGCAGCACCAGCTCTTTCAGCGCCTCGCCGCGCCCGGCCGCCTCGGCCTGGCCGGCCTCGCCGGTCTGCGCGCCGCGGCGGGGGCCGCGGCGCAGGTACTGCGGGAACGGCCGGGAGGGCCCCGCTGCTCGGGCGTCGAGGGTCAGGCTGCTCATGCAGTTCTCCTCGGGGCTTACGCGACCTCCGGCGTGAAGTGCCACTGTAGGTACTGGCGGCTACGGCAGGCAATGGTGGTTTCGGCGCGAACTCCCGGGCTGTGACCGTCACCGGAGGCGGACTTTCGGCTCACAACGACCGCGGGACGGGGAGCGGTTACCCGTAGGCGTCCCGCATCGGGCACCATGGGGCGCGATGGTCGACGCTCTTCTCGCGCTGCTGGCGACCGCGGGTGCCTTAGTGGCCACCGGGTTGCTGGTCCAGCGCGCCTACAAGGACCGGCCGCTCTACCTGATCGCGTGGTCGGGGACGCAGGTCGGGCTGTCGCTGGCGCTCATCTCGATGACGCTGGGATTCCTCATCGGGTACAGCGGTCCGCTGTTCCGGGTGATGGAGCTGGGCGCGGCGCTGCTGGCGCCGGTGTGGCTGGCCCTGGGCATGATCGAGCTGATCGCCCGGTACGTGCAGGTGCGCTTCGGCGCGTGGCTGTTCGCGATCTCGTACAGCATCATCGCGGTGGTCATCCTGCTGGTCGATCCGACGAAGGGCTCGTTCACCAAGAAGCTGCCCAAGCCGGGGCAGACCTACGACGCGCTGCCGCTGCTGCTCATCGACGGCGCCCACGCGATCGCGGTGATCGCGCTGGTGGCGTGCCTGGCGGTGACGGCGCTGCTGGCGAGCAAGCAGGACCGCGAGGCCGCCGACCTGCTGATCCCGATCGCGCTGGTCGCGCTGGCGGCGGTGCTGGTCGTCAGCGGCACCCGCGGGTTCCTGCCCGGCCCGCTGGCCGTGATCGCCCTCGGCGGGGCCGCCGGCCTGGTCTGGTACGGCGCGATGCGGACCGTCCCGGCGCACGGCGGGGAAGGGTACGCCGACGGCGAGTACGGCGACGAGCCCGCCACCGGCTACGAGGAGGCCGGTTACGCCGACCCCGGTTACGCCGAGCAGGGGTACGCAAACCAGCAGCAGGGCTATCCGGCCGCGCCGCCGCCTCCCGAGACGCGTTCCGAGCGGCGCGCCCGCAAGCGCGGGGAGGTGAGGTTCCCCAACCCGGCCCCGGTGGAGGAGCCCACGGGCCGCTTCGCCGATCAGCCCGCCTCGGCCACCGCCAACGACGATCTGCGCGCGATGATCCCCGAGCAGGCGGCGGTCCCCGGCGGCCTTCCCGGCGCGCCGGGGATGCCCGGGATGCCGGGCGGCGGGGCCGGCCTGTCCGCCGCGTGCGGCCAGATCACCGTGTACACGCTGCTGGACGGCCGCGAGGAGGCGTTCGACCGGCAGGCCGAGGAACTGGTGCAGGCGGCCCGCACCGCCGAGCCGGAGACGCTGATCTTCACCTGCCACGAGGTGGTCAACGCGCCCACGCAGCGGATCTTCTACCAGCTGTTCCGGGACGAGGCCGCGTTCGCCGCCCACCAGCGGCAGGCGCATCTGCGGCGCTTCAACGCCGAGTCCCGGACGCACGTGCTGGCCACCAACGTCATCGAGCTGAAGCTGGGCGCCGCCAAGCTCCCGCCGCTGCCGCCCGGCCCCGGCGCAGGCCCCGCCGGAGGCCCCGGCCCCGGTTCCGCGCACGGCCCGGGTTCCGCGCACGGGACCGGCTCGCATCGCGCGGCGCCCGCCGCGCCCGAGCGCCCGATCCGGTGAGCGAGGCCATGGACATTCTGATCACGATGTACGGCAAGCCCGGCTGCCACCTGTGCGAGGAGGCCCGCGCGGTGATCGAGCGGGTCGCGGGCGATCTCGGCGTGGCCTGGGAGGAGCGCGACATCACCCGGTCCGAGGAGGACACCCGCCGCTACTGGGAGCAGATCCCGGTCACCCTGATCAACGGGGTCCAGCACGACTTCTGGCGGGTGGACGAGGACCGGCTGCGCGGCGCCATAGCGGAATTGCGGAAGTCGGCGTGACACGGCCGTAACCCGGGGGCCGGAAATGTCTCGTCGGTCACACCGGCGCGGCCGCGTCCCACCCCAAGTCCCGTCCGGGGATCTCCGTGAAACCCCAGGTGACCTGGGTTATGGTGGTTCGCCCCGCCGACGGGACGGATCCCTTGCGCGGGGGGCGACTTTGTGCGCCTATTCACAAAGGCTTAACCTGAGGGATAGCCCGTGGGGCCGTGCCGAGTCCGTCGAGGCCCGGACCCGGGGTGAGGGGTTCTCGGGCCCCGTCCCCAGCGTCGAGCCCCCGAGAGCAGGCCGTGACACCTCGACAGAACCGCAACCGCGACCGCGCCGACCGTGGCATTCCCGAAGCCACGGTCGCGCGTCTGCCGGTCTACCTGCGCGCCCTGCACAGCCTCCAGGACCGCGGGGTCGCCACCGTCTCCTCCGAGGAGCTCGCCGCCGCGGCCGGGGTCAACTCCGCCAAACTGCGCAAGGACCTGTCGCATCTGGGCTCGTACGGCACCCGCGGGGTCGGCTACGAGGTCGAGTACCTCGTCTACCAGATCTCCCGTGAGCTGGGACTCACGCAGGACTGGGTGGTCGCCATCATCGGGGTGGGTAACCTGGGCCGGGCACTGGCCGGCTACGGGGGTTTCGCCTCCCGCGGCTTCCGCGTGGCTGGCCTGCTGGACGCCGACGAGTCCATCGTCGGCCAGGAGATCTCCGGGATGACGGTGGAGCACATCGACCGGCTGGAGGACCTCATCGCCGAGCGCGGCGTGTCCATCGCCGTGATCGCGACGCCCGCCGCCCCGGCGCAGGGCGTGTGCGACCGGGTGGTCGCGGCGGGCGTGACGAGCGTGCTCAACTTCGCCCCGGTGGTGCTCGCGGTACCCGACGGGGTGGACGTGCGTAAGGTCGACCTGTCGATCGAGCTGCAGATCCTCGCGTTCCACGAGCAGCGCAAGGCCGGCGGCCCCGGCGACTACGAGCCGCTGGCCGCCGCCGATGAACCCCCGGGGACGACGCAGTACGTAGAGGCGGTAGAGGCATGAGCGTGGCCGGGACGAGCGGGGCGACGAGCGGGGCACAGGGCAGTGGCCGCGGGCGCGGTCGAGGCATGAGCGAGTCTGGACGGTGTTGCGCGCGATGAGCGTGTTGGTGGTGGGGCTGAGCCATCGGAGCGCTCCGGTGGCCATGCTGGAACGCGCGGCGGTCACCGGGGACGACCTGGTCAAGCTGCTGCACGAGGTGCACGACTGCCCGCACGTCGGCGAGGCGGCGATCGTGTCCACCTGCAACCGCGTCGAGGTCTACGCGGTGGTCGACAAGTTCCACGGCGGTGTCTCGGCGATCTCCGGCCTGCTGTCCCGGCATTCGGGGATCCCGCTGGACGACCTGTCGCGCCACCTGTACGTGCACTACGAGGACCGGGCCGTCCAGCACGCGTTCTCGGTGGCGTGCGGGCTGGAGTCCATGGTCGTCGGCGAGGGGCAGATCCTCGGGCAGCTGCGGCAGGCGTTCCGGCTGGCGCAGGAGCGCGGCACGCTCGGCCGGGAGCTGTACGACGTCCTGCAGCAGGCGCTGCGGGTCGGGAAGCGCGCCCACCACGAGACCGGGATCGACAAGGCCGGCGCGTCGCTGGTCAGCGTGGGCCTGGAGGTCGCGGCCGCGCATCTGGGCCCGATGGAGGAGGTCCGGGCGCTGGTGGTCGGCGCCGGGGCGATGAGCGGGCTGGCGGTGGCGACGCTGGGCCGCGCCGGCGTCCGCGAGATCGTGGTGGCCAACCGCACCTACGACCGCGCGGTGCGGCTGGCCGAGTCCGCGCCCGTGCCGGCCCGCGCGATCGAGCTGTCCGCGCTGGACGCCGAGCTGGCCGCCGCCGACCTGGTGGTGTCGTGCACCGGCGCGGCCGGGCTGGTGCTCACCGCCGACCGGCTGGCCGAGCGGGGCGTGGGCGCCGACGGCCGCCGCCGCTTCTTCCTCGACCTGGCGCTGCCGCACGACATCGACCCGGGCGTGCGCGCCCTGGACGGCGCCGAGCTGGCCGGGCTGGACGACCTGCGCACCGCGCAGGAGGCCGCCGAGGCGATCGGGCCGGAGGCGGTCGAGGCCGTCCGCCGGATCGTGTGCGACGAGGTGGCGGTGTTCCTCGGCGCGGCCCGCGCCGCGGCGGTGGCGCCGACCGTGGTGGCGCTGCGCAGCAAGGCCGCCGAGGTGGTGGACGCGGAGCTGGCCCGGCTGACCGGGCGGCTGCCCGAGCTGGACGACCGCGCCCGCAGGGAGATCACCCAGACCGTCCGGCGCGTGGTGGACAAGCTGCTGCACGCGCCGACCGTACGGGTCAAGGAGCTGGCGTCGGCGCCGGGCGGCGACACCTACGCCGACGCGCTGCGCGAGCTCTTCGACCTCGATCCGAAGGCTCCCGAGGCCGTCGCGCGCGCCGACATCCGCAGCGAAGCGAGGAATGTCGGCGGCGCTGTTCTTGCCGGGGGGTCTGGGGGGTCGCCCCCCCAGAGGGACGCTGCCGACATGGCGTCCCCCGGGAGCGGCACCGCCGGGATCGTGGGCGACGGCGCGGCCGGGGAGCGCGGGGAGGCGGGGCTGTGACCGCGCTGAAGCTCGGAACGCGCAAGAGCCTGATGGCCACGACCCAGTCGCAGCTGGTCGCGGACGCGTTGACACAGCGTACAGGGCATGCGGTGGAGCTGGTCGGGGTAACGACCGAGGGTGATGTCTCCAAGGCCCTGCTCGCCCAGATCGGCGGCACCGGCGTCTTCGTCAACGCGCTGCGCGACCGGCTGCTGGCCGGTGAGGTCGACTTCGCCGTGCACTCGCTGAAGGACCTGCCGACCGCTCCGCCCGAGGGGATCGCGCTGGCCGCGACGCCGCGCCGCGACGACCCGCGGGACGCGCTGTGCGGCCCTGCCAAGCTGGCCGACCTGCCGCGCGGCGCGCGGGTGGGCACCGGCTCGCCGCGCCGGGTGGCGCAGCTGAGGGCGCTGCGCCCGGATCTGGACGTGGTGCCGATCCGCGGCAACGCCGACACCCGGCTGCGCAAGGTCACCGGCGGCGAGCTGGACGCGGTGGTGCTGGCGTACGCGGGGCTGCGCAGGATCGGGCGCGAGGAGGAGATCGCCGAGATCTTCGAGCCCGACCAGATGCTGCCCGCGCCCGGGCAGGGCTCGCTGGCCCTGGAGTGCCGGGCGGACCGGGCGGACCTGCTGGAACTGCTTGGAACGGTCGACGACCGCGCCACCAGGGCGGCGGTCACCGCCGAGCGCACCGTGCTGGCGGTGCTGGAGGCGGGCTGCTCGGCGCCCGTGGGAGCATACGCTGCCGAAGGAGAACAAGAACTGCGTCTGACCGCGGCCGTCGTCGCCCACGACGGGACCCGGCAGATTCGGCTGTCCGCAAGCGGCCACCCCGACCAGGCCGAGCGGCTCGGACGCGAGCTCGCGGCCGACCTGCTCGACCGGGGGGCCGACCAGTTGATGGGGGAGCGCGATTGAGCCCCGCGAAGCAGAGTCCGGCGAGCGCCGCCAAACGGCGCGACGCGGCCGGCCCGAAGACGACCACGACGACCGACCCGTCCGCCACGACGGCGACGACCGACCCGCAGACCGCCCCCGACACCGACACCGAGACGGGCGCCGACACCGACACGGGCACCGCGGCCGGCGCCAGGAGCGCCGCCCGGCCCGGGTACGGCAAGGTCGCGCTCGTCGGCATGGGCCCGGGCGACCCCGGCCTGCTGACGCTGCGCGCCGCCGAGGCGCTGGGCCGCGCCGACGCCGTCGTCGTCCACCGCGCGCTCTGCCACGACGAGTTCCTCTCCCACTGCCGGCCTGACGCGGAGATCCTCGACACCGCCGAGGCCGACCCGGGCAAGCTGACCGCCAGGGCCGCCAAGGCGGGCAAGAACGTGGTCCGGCTGTTCCAGGGCGACCCGGGGCTGGCCTGCAACCTGGCCGCCGAGGGCGGGGCGCTGGAGAAGGCCGGGATCCCGTTCGAGATCGTGCCGGGCGTGTCCGCGGTGACCGGCGTGCCCGGGTACGCGGGCATCCCGCTGACCGACGCCAAGCACCGCGAGGTCCGGATCATCGACGCCGCCGACGGCGGCGTGGCCTGGGACCGCTTCTCCTCCCCGGAGGCGACGCTGGTGATCCTGGGCGCCGAGAACAGCGTGGCGGAGGTGGCCAAGGCCCTGATGTCGGTGGGCCGCCCCGACACCACCCCGGCCGCGATGACGACCATGGGCACCACCACCGAGCAGGAGACCGTCGTCTCCACGCTGCACCGGCTGGCCGCCGACACCAAGGGCATGGAGGCCCCGGCGATGATCATCGTCGGGGACGTGGTGGGCTGGCGCGACCGGCTGTCGTGGTTCGAGACCAAGCCGCTGTTCGGCTGGCGGGTGCTGGTGCCGCGCACCAAGGAGCAGGCGGCGTCGCTGTCGGAGCAGCTGCGCGAGTACGGGGCCGTGCCCGACGAGGTGCCGACCATCTCGGTGGAGCCGCCGCGCACCCCGCAGCAGATGGAACGCGCCGTCAAGGGCCTGGTCACCGGCCGCTACGAGTGGGTGGTGTTCACCTCCACCAACGCGGTCCGGGCGATCCGGGAGAAGTTCTCCGACTACGGCCTGGACGCCCGCGCGTTCGCCGGGCTCAAGGTCGCCGCGGTGGGCGAGCAGACCTCGAAGGCGCTGGTGGAGTTCGGCGTGCAGCCGGACCTGGTGCCCAGCGGCCAGCAGTCCAGCGAGGGCCTGGTGGAGGTCTGGCCGCCCTACGACGAGGACCTCGACCCGATCAACCGGGTGCTGCTGCCGCGCGCCGACATCGCCACCGACACGCTGATCGCCGGGCTGACCGAGCTGGGCTGGGAGTGCGAGGACGTCACCGCGTACCGCACCGTCCGGGCCGCGCCGCCGCCCGCCCCGATCCGCGAGGCGATCAAGGGCGGCGGGTTCGACGCGGTGCTGTTCACCTCCTCGTCCACGGTCAAGAACCTGATCGGGATCGCCGGCAAGCCGCACAACGTGACGGTGATCGCCTGCATCGGCCCGCAGACCGCCAAGACGGCCGAGGAGTACGGGCTGCGCGTGGACGTGATGTCGGAGAAGCCGTCGGTGTCGGCCCTCGCCGAGGCACTGGCGGAGTACGGTGCGAAGCGGAGGGCGGCCCAGATCGAGGCCGGCGACCCGCTGCGCAAGCCCAGCCAGATGCGCAGGGGCGCCCGCCGCCGCAGGTGAGCCGTCGGCGTTCCCGCGTACCGAAAGAAGGATCATGACTGCTCGGTTTCCCGTGGCGCGGCCCCGGCGGCTGCGGCGCACGCCCGCGCTGCGCCGGATGGTGGCGCAGACCCGGCTGAGCCCGGCCGATCTGGTGCTGCCGATGTTCGTCAAGGAGGGCATCGGGGAGCCGCACCCGATCCCGTCCATGCCGGGCGTCGTCCAGCACACTCGCGAGAGCCTGCGCAAGGCCGCGCACGACGCCGTCGAGGCAGGGGTGGGCGGGCTGATCCTGTTCGGCGTGCCCGCGGTCAAGGACGGCGTGGGCTCGGGAGCCGACGACCCGGCCGGGGTGGTGCAGACCGCGCTCCGCGACCTGACCTCGGACCTGGGCGACGACACGGTCGTGATGACGGACCTGTGCCTGGACGAGTTCACCGACCACGGGCACTGCGGGATCCTCACCTCCACCGGCGAGATCGACAACGACGCGACGCTGGAGCGGTACGCCTCGATCGCGGTGGCGCAGGCCGCCGCCGGGGCGGCCGTGGTGGCGCCCAGCGGGATGATGGACGGCCAGGTCGGCGCGATCCGCACCGCGCTGGACGAGGCCGGCTACCACGACGTGGCGATCCTGGCGTACTCGGCGAAGTACTCCTCCGCCTACTACGGCCCGTTCCGCGACGCGGCCGAGTGCGCGCCGCAGTTCGGCGACCGCGCCTCCCACCAGCAGGACCCGGCCAACGCCGAGGAGGCGCTGCTGGAGGTCCGGATGGACCTGGACGAGGGCGCCGACATGGTGATGGTCAAGCCCGCCGGGCCCTACCTCGACATCGTCCGCCGGGTGCGCGACAGCGTGCAGGTGCCGGTGGCGGCGTACCAGGTCAGCGGCGAGTACGCGATGATCGAGGCGGCGGCGGCCAACGGCTGGGTGGACCGGGAGCGCACGATCATGGAGTCGCTCACCGCGATCCGGCGGGCGGGCGCGGACATCGTCCTGACCTACTGGGCCGCCGACGTGGCCCGTGCCCTTCCACGCTGACAGGGGTCGGTCCTTCCCTTCCCCCGCCGACGTGGCCCCCGTGCCCTTCCACGCTGACAGGGGTCGGTCCTTCCCTTCCCCTGCCGACGTGGCCCCCGTGCCCTTCCGTGCTGAGGCCCGCCTCCGTCCCGGGACGTAGTGATCGTTTGCCGGTAATCACTTCCGGCTAGTCAGTTAGAGCCGTTTCACGGGGGTCGCCGTGTGCCGCCGGGCGGCGCACGGGCATCATCGTTATCAAGGGAACTGCTCTCGGCCACGGTCGCGGCGCCTGCATACGAGTTCGCGCCCCGCGCCGGGTCTTCACGCAGAGGGGGACGACGATGCTGGCGGTCTCGGGTAAACGGCAGAAGGCGGCCCGGGACCGGATGGCGTCCGCCGCCCGGGCGTACGCGGCGCTGGGCTGGCCCTGTACTCCGGGCGCCCATCCGCCCTCCGGCGGCGACCGCGCGTGCTCGTGCGACCGGGTGGGCTGTCCCGATCCCGGCGCGCATCCGGTGTCGGGGGCGTGGGCGCTGCAGGCCAGCATCGACCTCGACATGCTGACCCGCTGGTGGGGCAAGCGCCCGGACGCCAACATCATCCTGCCGACGGGGCGGGTCTTCGACGTCTTCGACGTCCCGGCCGCCGCGGGGGAGATCGCGCTGGCCCGGATCGAGGAGGAGGGCCTGCCGGTCGGGCCGGTCGCGTCCGTGGGCGGCGAGCGCCACCTGTTCTTCGTGGCGACCCGCGGCGCCCCGGTCGACGAGGACGAGTGGTGGTCGTGCCATCTCGACACCTCGCCGGAGACGATCGCCGAGACCCCCGGGATGCGCTGGCACTGCCGTGACAGCTATGTCGTGGCGCCGCCCTCGGTGCTCCCGTACGGCCGTGAGGTGGCCTGGATTCGCCCGCCGCAGGGCGGCCCACTGCCGGACCCGCTGCGGCTCCTGGAAGTCCTCTCCGACAGCTGTGAGGCCGCCGGCCGGCGCCCGGCCACCGGCTGACGCCCGTCCGCCCCGGGGAGGGGCGGACGGGCGTCGCCGTGTTCAGCGGCGGCGGGGTCAGCGCGGGGTGCTGGGCGCGGCGATGGTGGCCTTGCGCCCCCACCCCGAGTAGGTGGCCTGGATGACCTGGGCGCGGGCCTTGTCCGCGCCCTGCGCCCGGAACCACAGGTGCTGCGGGCGTCCCGCGCGGTCCAGCCGCAGCGCGAACGCGACATGCTGCGCGCCCGTCGCGCCGGCGAGCTGGCCGTACATCGAACCGACCGTCTGGATCCTGCTGAGCCGGTCCAGCGGGGCGGTGCCCTGGTAGACCTGGTCGACCTTCTTGAACGACGTGCTCGCCTGGAGCAGGGCCGTGATGTTGATGACCGAGCTGCCCCAGCGGGCCTGCGCGACCAGCGACGGGTACCCGGCGCCCTGCCCGTCGGCCGGCGCCGAACGCCAGGCCTTGCCCGCCATCACGTACGCGACGTCGCCCACCAGGATGGCGCGGGTGGAGCGGCGGGTCTCGCCGCTGCCGGAGACCGACATCGTGTACGACGGCGAACCGTTGGGGACCAGGCCGAACGTCCCCTTGGCGAGGGCGGTGGCGCCGCAGCAGCCCGTGCGACGGTAGGTGAACGCCGCGCCCGGCGCCTGCGCGGTCGCCTGCTCGATCCGGCCGGCGAGGGCGCCCGCGGCCGGGTTGGACGGCGTGGGCGGCTCGGCGGCGGGCTGCGCCGCGCCGCTGTTGGCCGGGTCGACCGGGGCGGGGTCGTCGTTCCCGCCGAGCAGCACCGCGGCGCCGACCGTGCTCCCCGCGATCACCAGGACGGCGAGGGCGGCGGCGATGACCAGCGACCGGCCGCGCCCGCCGCCACGACCGTCCCCGCCCGGCGCCGCGGACGGGCCCGGAGCGGGAGCGGGGGCGGGGGGCGCGGGCGCGTCCGGGGCCCCGGCGTCGGGGGTCGCGGGCGGCTGGGCCGGGGCCGGAGCCGGCTCGGCCGCCGCTGCGAGCGGGGCGGCGGGCGCGGGGTGCGCCGCCTTGTGCGACTTGGAGCCCTTCGCGGGCTTGGGCGGCTTGGGGACCTTGGGCGCCTTCGGCGCCTTGGCCGGCGCCGGCTCGGGCTGCTGCGCGGTGGCCGCCGCCAGCTCGATCAGCCGGCTGCGGCCCTGGGCGAGCCACGCCGGGCCGTAGGCGTCGACGGCGGCGTCCTCGACCGCGCCGAGGAAGTCGGCGGCGGAGGCGGGACGCTCCGCCGGGTCCTTGGCCAGCCCCTGCGTGATCAGGGCGCGCAGCGGGCCGGGCACGGCCTCCACCGGGATCGGGCCCTCGCGGTGCGCCTTGGAGATCGCCGACTGGCTGCGCCCGCCGTAGGGCGGATGGCCGGTCAGGCACTCGAAGAAGATCGCGGTGGCGGCGTACAGGTCCGCCGGGATCCCGGCGGACGCGCCGCCCCACAGCTCGGGCGCCGCGTACCCGGGGTTGGTCTGCGCCTCGGTGCCCGCGCGGGCCAGTCCGAAGTCGGTCAGGCGGCAGTTGCCGTCGTCGTCCACCAGGATCTCGGCGGGACGCAGCGTGCCGTGCACCACGTCCTTGGCGTGCGCGGCGGCCAGCCCCAGCAGCGTGCCGCTGAAGATCGCCAGGGCCGCCAGCGGGCCGGTGGGGCCCTGGGTGGCGATCACGCGCCGCAGGCCGAAGCCGTCGACGCGCTCCATCACGATCGCGGTGCCCTGCGGCGACTCCACGAACTCGTAGAAGTCCACCACGTTGGGGTCCTCGAGCTGCGACAGGCTGCGCGCCACGCCGCGGAACCGCGACAGGAACGCCTCGTCGCCGTCCAGCCGCGTATCGAGGTACTTGATGGCGACCTTGGTCTGGGTGAGATCGTCGAGGGCGAGCATCACCCGGCCGCAGATGCCGCCGCCCAGCTCCTGGACGTGGGTGAAGCCCGGGACCGTCCAGCCGTCAACCACGTGCGAGCCATCCCTCCGAGTACGGCCGGTGCCGGTGCGTGTCGACGCCCAAGTGGCGCCGCGGGTTTTTGTGTACTTGGTGGAATATCGGCCGCTTAGCGCCGTGGTCAAGAGCAGATGCCGAACTGCAACTGTCAGACTGGGCCGGTGACCGAATTTGAAGTCTCCCAACAACTGTTCAACAGGGCGAATCGGGTGGTACCGGGCGGGGTGAACTCTCCGGTACGGGCCTTCCGCGCCGTCGGCGGAACCCCGCCGTTCATCACCGCCGGGCACGGGCCGTACCTCACCGACGCCGACGGCAACGAGTACGTCGACCTGATCTGCTCCTGGGGGCCGATGATCCTCGGGCACGCCCACCCCGCCGTCGTCGAGGCCGTCCAGGACGCCGCCGCCTTCGGCACCTCCTACGGCGCGCCGACGCCCCGCGAGGTGGAACTGGCCGAGGAGATCACCGCCCGCGCCCCGGTCGAGAAGGTGCGGCTGGTCAACTCCGGCACCGAGGCGACCATGTCGGCGATCCGGCTGGCCCGCGGCTTCACCGGACGCTCCAAGGTGGTGAAGTTCGCCGGGTGCTACCACGGCCATGTCGACTCGCTGCTGGCCGCCGCCGGCTCCGGAGTGGCCACCCTCGCGCTGCCCGACACCCCCGGCGTGACCGGCGCGACCACCGCCGACACCGTCGTGCTGCCGTACAACGACGTCGCCGCCGTCGAGTCGGCCTTCGGCGAGTTCGGGCACGAGATCGCGTGCGTGATCACCGAGGCGGTGCCGTGCAACATGGGCGTGGTGCCGCCGCTGCCCGACTTCAACCGGCTGCTGAAGTCGCTGTGCGAGCGCAACGGCGCCCTGCTGGTGATCGACGAGGTGCTCACCGGGTTCCGCGCCTCCGCCTCCGGCTGGTACGGCATCGAGGGCGTGCCCGGCGACCTGATGACCTTCGGCAAGGTGATGGGCGGCGGGCTGCCCGCCGCGGCGTTCGGCGGACGCGCCGAGATCATGGACCGGCTGGCCCCGTCCGGCCCCGTCTACCAGGCGGGCACGCTGTCGGGGAACCCGCTGGCCACCGCCGCCGGCCTGGCCACGCTGCGCAACGCCACCGCCGAGGTGTACGAGGCGATCGACCGGTCGGCCGCGCTCGTCGGCGCCGCCGCGTCCGAGGCCCTGGAGAAGGAGGGCGTGCCGCACCGGCTGCAGACCGCGGGCAACCTGTTCTCGATCTTCTTCACCGAGGAGCCGGTCGGCGACTTCGCCGCGGCGCAGCGCCAGGACGGCAAGGCCTACGCGGCCTTCTTCCACGCCGCCCTGGAGCGCGGCGTCTACCTGCCGCCGTCGGCGTACGAGGTCTGGTTCCTGTCGGCCGCCCACGACGAGCGTGCCCTGGAGCGCGTCACCGACGCCCTGCCCCACGCCGCCCGAGCCGCCGCCCAGGCCTCCGTGAAGTCCTAGACCGCGCGGTTGCTAGAGGGCGCGGATCGCGTGGAGGGCGGAGAGGGCTCGGGCGGCGGCGAAGTGGTCGAGGACGCCCTCGTCCGAGGTGCCCAGCGCGACCAGGCCCGTCGCGCCGCCCTCCAGGCACCGCCGGGCCAGCTTCTCCAGCGACGCGGCGTCCACCTCCCCGGAGGCGGTGTACGGCGTGACCAGCGGAACGTAGATGCCCTCCATGGGCCTCATGCCGGCGCCCAGCAGGATTTAGGACAATCTAGAACTCCTTGAGGGGACGCTTTAGAGTTACTTCATGCTGGATCTGGAACGGCTGCGGGCGCTGCACGCCGTCGCGACCTACGGTTCGGTGAGCGCCGCCGCCGACGTCCTCCACGTGACCACATCGGCCGTCTCCCAGCAGCTGGCCAAGCTGGAGCGGGAGACCGGCCAGAAGCTCCTGGAGCGCAACGGCCGCGGTGTGCGGCTCACCGACGCCGCCGTGCTGCTGGTCGAGCACGCCGGACGCATCCTGTCCCTCGTCGAGCAGGCCCAGGCCGACCTGGAGGCGCACCGCGGCGCCGTCGTCGGGCGCCTGACCCTCGCCGCGTTCCCCACGGCCATCCGCGGGCTCGTCCCCGCCGCGCTGGCCCGGCTGCGGTCCGACCACCCCGGGCTCCAGGTGCTGCTGCGCGAGGAGGACCCGATGCAGAGCATGCCGCTGGTCGCCCGGGGCGATCTCGACATGGCCGTCGTCCAGGACTGGAACAACGAGCCGCTGCCCTTGCCCGACGGCCTGTGCAAGGGCCTGATCTGCGACGACGTCGCCGATGTCGCCCTGCCGCCCGGGCATCCGCTGGCCGGGCGGGACGAGGTCGACCTCAAGGAGCTGGCCGGCGACCCCTGGATCAGCTCCTCGCCCGACAGCATCTGCTGCGACTGGCTGCTGCGCACCCTGCGCTCGATCGACGCCGAACCCAAGATCGATCACATGGCCTACGAGTTCGCCACCCAGCTCGCCCTGGTCGCCGCCGGTCTCGGCAACGTGATCCTGCCCCGGATGGGCCGCTGCGACGTCCCGCCCGAGGTCCACGTGGTGCCGCTCAGCTCGCCCCTCAGCCGCCGCGTCTACGCCGTGTGGCGCGGAGAAGCCGCGCGCCGCCCGGGAATCCGCGCCGCCACCGACGCCCTGCGCGCCGCCGTCCCCGCCGAACTGATCCCCCTGGGCGCGGCCCAGAGGCTGCTCCCGCGTTGAGTCCTCCCGCGTTGACTCTTCCCGGGTTCACGGAGCTGCGGCGGCTGGGCGAGGGGTCGCAAGGGGCGGTGTTGCTGGCCCGGCACGACGAGTCGGGCACTCCGGTCGCGATCAAGTACCTGCCCGCCGGGGCCGGCGACGAGGACCGGGCCCGGCTCCGGCACGAGGCGCAGATGCTCGCCCGCGCGCGCAGCCCGCACGTCGCGCGGCTGTACCGGCTCGTCGAGGGCCGGGACGGCGCCGCCCTGGTGATGGAGGCCGTCGACGGCGTCTCGCTCAAGGTGCTCCTGGAACGGCACGGTGCTCTCGGCCCCGAGGCGTCCCTGACGGTGCTCAAGGGGTCGCTGCTGGGGCTCGCGGCCGCGCACGAACTGGGCGTCGTCCACCGGGACTACAAGCCCGCCAACGTCGTCGTACCGGCCGACGGCACCAGCAAGCTCATCGACTTCGGGATCGCGACCACCGCGGGTGAGGAGACGCGGGGAGCCGGCACGCCCCGGTACATGGCCCCCGAGCAGTGGGGACGGCGGCCCGCCACCCCGGCCACCGACGTGTACGCCGCCACATGCGTGTTCGTGGAGTGCGTCAGCGGGCACCCGCCCTTCGACGGCGAGAACCAGGCGGCGCTGAGGTTCGCCCATCTCACCAAGCCTCCTCCCGCCGAGGCCGTGCCGGAGCCGCTGCGTCCCCTGGTCTCCGAGGGCATGGCCAAGGCCCCGGAGGAGCGTCCCGAGAGCGCAGCGGCCTTCGTGGACGAACTGGAGCGGATCGCGCGGGCCGAGTACGGCGCGGACTGGGAGGCGCGCGGCGTCCGGACCCTGGCCGCCTCCGCGGTGGCGCTCGCGGCCCTGTTCCCGCTGGCCGCGCTCCTCCTGGCCCCCGGCGCCGGAGCCGCGGGTGCGGCCGGAGCGGCCGGAACCGCCGGTGCCACGGGAGCGCAGGGCCTGCTGGCCGGCGGCGCGGCCAAGGTCGCCGCCGGGGCCGTCGCGACCGCCGTCGCCGCGGGCGGTGCCGTCGCCGTCCAGCAGATCGCGACCGGCGGGGAGCCGCCGCGGCCCACGCCCACGGTCGCGCGCGCCGCGGTGGTGCCCGTGCGGCAGTGCTCCGTCAGCGGGCCCGGCGGCCCCGCCCCGGCGGGCAGCCCCGCGCCCGTCCGGCTCCCGCCGCAGGTCAGGCTGCCTCGGGGCGCCGCCGTGCACCGGTTCGGCGAGAACACCTACATGATCGGCAGGGCGGGCGATCCCTGCTCGTCCATCGGCGGCGTCAGCGGCGGCACGGCCTCGATCGGACGGGCCGGCGCCGGCATGGTCAGCAGCGCGTTCCAGTTCTCCGCCGGCACCATGAGCGGCACGGTCTGCCGCTACTTCCCCGACTCGGCCGACGCCGCACGGATCCGCCGCAACCTCCCCGACTGCGCCTCCGACATCGACGATAGGCGCGATCTGCCGACAGGCGCCCCCGGCGTGCTCGCGATGACCGCCCCCATCCCGGACGAGTTACGCGAAGGGGTTCCCGCCTCGCCCTACGTCGCGATCACCCTGGCCCTGATGGAGGAGGGCGACCCCGCCGCCGCCGCGATCTCCTGCACGATGCCGTGGACCCAGGCGGCCGTCTGCACCGCCGCACTGACCTACCACTTCGTCCGCGCCATGGAACGAGGCGGAATCACCACCGCCGACCTCGGCCGGGTGGCCCGGGACATAGAGGCCGCCGTCACGGCCTCCCGCCGCTGAACGTCTGGGATCCTGGACGGATGCCTAGCATGTCGTTCGAGCTGGTCATCTGGCATGAACCCGGACAGATCACGGCAGATCGGGCGGCGCGTACGGCCGCGCCCGACGCCCGCGCCGGCATCCCGCCGCACCCGGCCGTCGCCGCGTTCGCCCAGGACTTCGCCAAGGCCCTTCCCGACACGGCCGACACGGCCCTGGACGCCGGCGGATCACGGTACGCGGCCGTCCGGATGGCCCCCGAGCACGCCGACGAGATCTCCACCCGGGTGTACGCCCTCGCCAAGGCCCACGGCCTGGTCTGCTACGACCCCGGGCGCGGGCTCGTCCACAACCTGGAGCCCCGGACCGCCCATCCCGAGACCCAGCTCCACACCGGCGACGGCATGGTCGTGGCCGACCCCGACCGCGGGCTGGTCCGGGACGTCCTGGGGCGTCTGAGCCCCGCGGACAACCCCTTCGCCGCCCTCGTCCTGTTCGGCCGCCACTTCATCCAGGTCTCGCCCGAGACCGGGCCGGGCGGCGGCACCGGGTACGAGCTGGAGTACAAGGACAGCCCGCGGAACCTCCTCTATCGCACCCATGTGGACGACCTCGCCGAGGTGCGCCGGGCCTTCGACGAATACGCCCGCGACGAGCGGGGCTTCCTGGAGCGGCTGGAGTGGGAGACCTGACCGGAAAGCCCTGGGACGAGACGGGACGAGACAGGACGAGCCTGTGGCCGGTAACTGGCAGGCACGCGGGTAACCTGACGACGCGATGACTGACAAGACGATCGTTCACCTGCTGCGGCACGGTGAGGTGCACAATCCCGAGGGCATCCTGTACGGGCGCCTGCCGGGCTACCGCCTGAGCGAGGACGGCGTCCTCATGGCCAAGGCGGCGGCCCGGTGGTTCAGCGAGCGGGACGTAGCCGCGCTGTTCTCCTCGCCGATGCAGCGGGCCGTGGAGACGGCCGCGCCCATGTCCGAGGCGTTCGACCTGCCGGTGACGGTCGACGACGGGCTGCTGGAGGCCGACAACCACTTCGAGGGCATGACCTTCGGCGTGGGCAAGGGCTCGCTGCGCCGCCCCGAGCACTGGCGGTACCTGCTCAACCCTTTCCGGCCGTCGTGGGGCGAGCCGTACAAGGAGATCGTCAAGCGGATGCGGGGCGCGGTGATCCGCGCCCGGGACGCGGCGCGCGGCCACGAGGCGGTCTGCGTCAGTCACCAGCTGCCGATCTGGATCCTGCGGCTGCACGCCGAGCACCGCAGGCTCTGGCACCATCCGATCAAGCGCGAGTGCGGGCTGGCCAGCGTCACCAGCCTGGCCTTCGAGGGCACCCGGCTGGTCGAGGTGGCCTACTGCGAGCCCGCCGCGGGCATCGCCAAGGGCCCCAGTGTCGCGGGTGCCTGACACTGCCGCTAGATTGAGTACTACGTCTTGTAGTAGGAGGGTCCGTTGAGCCCCCGAGTGTCCCCGGTACGCGCCGTCGCCGCCGCCGCGGCGGCGTGCGCGCTGCTGGCCGGCTGCGCGGGCACGAACGCCTCGCAGAGCGGCCCGGGCGGCAGCGACAACCGCTTCATCGCGGGCAGCGGCGCCGTCCAGGAGATCAAGGCCGCCGACCGCAAGGCGCCCCCGCGGGCCGCGGGCACCACGCTCGACGACGAGAAGGTCGCGCTCACCGACTTCAAGGGCAAGGTCACGGTGGTGAACTTCTGGGCGTCCTGGTGCGCCCCGTGCCGCGGTGAGGCGCCGTCGCTTGAGCAGGTGCACGCCGAGCACAAGGGCAAGGGCGTGGAGTTCCTCGGGGTGGCGTTCAAGGACGGCAAGGCCAACGCCCAGGCGTTCGAGCGCAAGTTCAAGGTGAGCTACCCGAGCCTGTTCGACGCCGACGGCCAGATCACGCTCGCGTTCCGCGAGGTGCCGCCGAACGCGATCCCGACCACCCTGGTGCTGGACCGCCAGGGCCGGGTCGCCGCCCGCGTCATCGGCGCCACCACCTACTCCAGGCTGAACCCGCTCGTCACCAAGCTCCTCGCGGAACGGTGAGCCCCGCGAGGAGCCGCGCCGGGGCGGGGCCATGAACGCCGCGGAGACGGTGGCGAACGGGTCGCTGCTGCTGGCCGGGCCGCTGGCGGTGCTGGCCGGGCTGGTGTCGTTCGTGTCGCCGTGCGTGCTGCCGCTGGTGCCGGGCTACCTGTCGTACGTGACCGGGATGTCCGGGGCGGACCTGGCCGAGCAGCGGCGCGGCCGGCTGATGGCCGGGGCGGCGCTGTTCATCGCCGGGTTCACGGTGGTGTTCGTGACGGCCGGGGCCGCCTTCGGCGGGCTCGGCCGCTGGCTGCTGGAGTACCAGGACCCGATCACCCGGGTGCTGGGCGTGGCCACCATCGTGTTCGGGCTGGCGTTCATGGGGTTCGTCCCGGGGTTGCAGCGCACGCTGAAGTCGGGGCGGTTGCCCGCCGGGGGGCTGGCCGGGGCGCCGCTGCTGGGCGTGCTGTTCGGGCTCGGCTGGACGCCGTGCATCGGCCCGACGCTGGCGGCGGTGCAGGCGCTGTCGTTCAGCGAGGCGAGCGCCGGGCGGGGCGCACTATTGTCGCTGGCGTACTGCGCGGGCCTGGGCCTGCCGTTCGTGCTGACGGCGCTGGCCTACCGGCGGGCGCTGGGCGCCTTCGGCGCGGTCAAGCGGCACTACGGGCTGGTCATGCGGATCGGCGGGGGGATGCTCGTCGCCATCGGCGTGCTGCTGGTGACCGGGTTGTGGGGCGATCTGACGATCGAGCTGAAGTCGTGGATCGGCGGCTTCGAGACGGTGATTTGAGAATGGCGAAGACGACGGACCCGACCAAGGCCGCGACCGGCCCGGCGGAGGAGGCCGGCGCGTCCGGCGACGCGGCCGAGGCCGTGGACGCCCCCGACGCGGCCGGTGACGCGGCGGCCGAGGCGGTGACCGAGGCGGCGACCGAGGGGCCCGCCGAGCGGCGGCCGCCCGAGGAGGCGCCGCGGCCGAAGGGGCTGGGCCCGATCGGCTGGGCGCGCTGGGGCTGGCGGCAGCTCACCACGATGCGCACGGCGCTGATCCTGCTGTTCCTGGTGGCGCTCGGCGCCGTGCCCGGCTCGATCCTGCCGCAGCGCGGGCAGGCCCCCGAGAAGGTCGCCGAGTACTTCGACGAGCACGCGACGCTGGCGCCGTGGTTCGACCGGCTGTCGCTGTTCGACGTGTTCGCCGCGCCCTGGTTCGCGGCCATCTACATCCTGCTGTTCGTGTCGCTGGCGGGCTGCGTCATCCCGCGCGCCTTCCAGCACTACAAGGCGATGCGCGCCCGTCCGCCGGCCGCGCCCCGCAACCTGTCGCGGCTGCCGCAGTCGGCGTCGTACGAGACCGGCGCCTCCCCCGAGGAGGTGCTCGCCGAGGCGCGCACGGTGCTGCGCAGGCGGCGCTTCCGGGTGGACGACGGCGACGGCTCGGTCGCGTCCGAGAAGGGCTATCTCGGCGAGACCGGCAACCTGGTCTTCCACCTCGCCCTGCTGGCGCTGCTGTTCGCCCTGGGCGTGGGCAACGTCTTCGGCTACCGCGGCAACGTCGTCGTCACCGAGGGCAAGTCGTTCGCCAACGCGCTGGCCCAGTACGACCAGTTCGAGCCCGGGAGCCGGTTCGACAGCGACCGCCTCCCGCCGTTCTCGCTGTCGCTGGACGACTTCACCGCCGAGTACGAGACCGAGGGCGCCAAGCGCGGCCAGGCGACCGACTACCAGGCCAAGCTGCGCTTCCGGGAGTCGCCGGCCGCGCGGGAGAAGCCGTACAACCTGCGCGTCAACCATCCGCTCACGGTCGGCGGCGCCAAGGTCTACCTGATCAACCACGGGTACGCGCCGGTGTTCACGGTCCGCGACGCCAAGGGGAACGTCGCCTTCCAGGACTCGGTGCCGTTCCTGCCGATGGAGCAGCGCAACTACACCTCCGAGGGCGTCATCAAGGCGCCCGACGCCGAGCCCGAGCAGCTGGCGTTCTACGCCATCCTGTGGCCGACCGCGGTCGCCTCCGAGGACCAGAAGCAGATCGTGTCGGCGTTCCCGGGGCCGCTGCGGCCGGTGGTGACGATCTCCTCGTTCAAGGGCGACATCGGGCTCGACTCCGGCACCCCGCAGTCGGTCTACCGGCTTGATGGCATCGGCAAGACGCTGCAGCCGGTCAAGGACGGCCAGAAACTGCTGGAGCCGGGGGAGACGTTCAAGCTTCCCGGCAACGCCGGGTCCATCACCTTCGACGGGCTGCGCGAGTGGACGAGCCTGTCGGTCAACCACGACCCGGGGCGGATGCCCGCGCTGGTCGCGGCGATCCTGGCGGTCGCCGGGGTGGCGGCGTCGTTCATGGTGCGGCGCCGCAGGGTGTGGGTCCGTGCGAGAGCCGGGGACGGCGGGCGTACCGTGGTCGAGGTCGGCGGGCTCACGCTCGGGAACCCGACACCTGAGTTCGAGGACATCGTGTCCGCGCTGCGCGGTCCGACCGAGTCCGACGAGTCCGACGAGTCCGAGAAGCCCGAGGCCGACTCGGATCCTGCGTCGGCGACCGAAACTAAGGAGTGACGAGGGTGGGGAGTGCCGACCTCGCGAACCTGAGCGACAAGCTCATGCTGACGACCGTGGTGCTGTACATCGTCGCCATGGTCTCCTACGCCGCCGACCTGGGCTTCTCGCGCCGCGGTGCCGCGTCGCGGGCCGCCGGGGCGGGGGCCGGGGCCGGGCGCAAGGCGGAGGCCAAGGTCCTGGTCGGGGCGGCGGGCGCCGAGTCCGCCGAGTCCGCCGTGGACGGCGCGCCGGACGCGGACGCCGACGCCGGGAAGGGCACCGAGACCGCCGCCACCGAGGCCGGGGCCGGTGACGAGGCCGGGCGGCGCGCGGTGGACTGGGCGCGGCTGGCGGTCGTCCTGAACGTGCTCGGCTGGGCCGCGCACCTCGGCGTGATCGTGACCCGCGGGCTGGCCGCCGAGCGCTGGCCGTGGGGCAACATGTACGAGTTCCTCACCGCCATCACGTTCGCCGCGGTGACCGCGTTCCTGGTCGTGCTGTGGCGCTTCCAGGCCCGCTTCCTGGGCGCGTTCGTGTCCCTCGCGGCGGTCATCGGGCTCGGGGTCGCCAACATCTGGCTGTACGACTCGGTCGGCCCGGTCGTCCCGGCGCTCAACTCGTACTGGATCGCCATCCACGTCTCGGCGGCGATCGTCGCGACCGGCGCCTTCACCATCGGCGGCGCCTCGACCATCCTCTACCTGCTCAAGATCCGGCAGGAAGCGCGGGCCGCGGCCGGGGGCGGCGGCTTCCTCGACCGGCTGCCCGGCTCGGACGTGCTCGACCGGCTGTCGGTGCGGGTCACCATGTTCGCGTTCCCGATCTGGACCGCCGCGATCATCATGGGCGCGATCTGGGCGGACGAGGCGTGGGGCCGCTACTGGGGCTGGGACCCCAAGGAGATCTGGTCGTTCGTGACCTGGGTCGTGTACGCGGCGTACCTGCACGCCCGCGCCACCGCCGGGTGGAAGGGCCGCAAGGCCGCGATCCTGTCGCTGATCGGGTTCGCCGCGCTGCTGTTCAACTTCTTCGGCGTGAACTACATGTTCTCCGGCCTGCACTCCTACGCCTGACGAGGGCGCCCGGCGCCGGGCCGGGCTAGTCCTCCTCTCGCAGCCGGCGCTCGAGTTCACGCAGGAAGGCCGGATCGTCGTCGGGGCCCTTCGGGGCCTCGGCGGGCGGTCCGGCCTTCGCCGTCCCGGGCAGGGGGCCGCCGGAGCCCGCCGCGGGCGGGCCGCCGTGCCGCCGGACGCGGCCGACCAGCAGCCACAGCACGGCACCGGGCAGCAGCCCGAGCAGCACCACCATGAACCAGCCGAACTTGGGCAGGTGCCGTACGCCGGTCTCGTCGGTGCTGAGCACGTCGAAGAGCGCGAACAGCCACACTCCGATCAGGATCAGTGCGAGCAGCACATAGGCCATGCCCACGAGCGTAGACGCTGGCGGAGGGTGGCGCCGACGGAAGGGATGACGGGAAGTCGGGGTTCGGCTTACGCTGCCTCGGGGGCCCTGACGCTTGTTGAGAACGGGGGCCCGCTGACAGAGGAGCCCGATGCGCTTCAAAGGCATCCACCGCAGGCACCGGGAGGCGCGGGACGCCGCGTACGCCCCGTCGCCGCCCGAGGCGCCGGGCCGTGCGGAACGGCGCCCGGAGCCGCGCCGGCTCCTGCCGAGGCCGCGGAGCAAGCAGCCGCGCGACCGGTTCGGCCGGTTCCGCAGGGTGCCGCGCGAGACGCCGCAGGCCAGGGCGCGCGAGGCCCAGGACGTCCTGGGACGCGAGGCGCAGGAGGCTCAGCGGCTCCTGGGGCGCGAGGCGCAGGCCGCCGCCGGCCACGTCCCCGGTGGACACGTCCCCGGTGGACACGCCCCCGGTGGGCACGCCCCCGGCCGCCAGGACCCCGGCGGGCAGGCCGCCAGGGGGTGGAGCGCCAGGGAGCAGGCCGCCAGGGGGCAGGACGCGCTGACACCGCGCTCGGCCGCCGACGCCGCCGCGCGACTCCCGGGCACGGCGCCCGAGCGCCCGGCGGGACGCGCCCCGAACCGTCCCCGGACCAGGCCCGACGCACGCCCCCGCGGCTACTCCTGGAGCGACTTCGAACTCGACGACGAGCCGCCGCCGCGGGCACGGCCGCGCCCGCCCGGGGCACCGCGGATCGCCGACGGGCTGGACCACTGTGGCGTCCTGGAAAGCGTCCTGTACCGGCAGTGGGATGAGCGGCGGGGCCCGCCGCCGCCCGAGGTGATCCGGGCCGTCGACAGCCTGGCCGCGCTGCCCGACCAGCTGAAGGTGAAGCTGGCGGGCGGGCTGGAGGGCATCTACGTCGGGCCCGGCGGCGTCCCGCAGCTGGACGACATGGGACATCTGCGCGACCGGCCGCTGCCGTCCGGCCGGGCGACCTGGGACATCTGCGCGGGCGCGTACGGCGACGGCAAGATCGTCGTGGGCGACCGGCCGTCCCCGACCCCGGACGTGATGATGCACGAGGTCGGGCACGCGCTCGACGACATCGACGGCGAGGACGGCGGCTGGCGCTCCGACAGCGCGGCGTTCCGTGAGCTGTACGCGCGGTGCCGGCCCCACCTCGCCAGCGAGTTCCACCGGCAGCCCGACGCGCTGGGCCGCCGCGAGTTCTTCGCCGACGCGTTCGCCGCGATCTCCGCCCGGCAGCGGCCCGCCCTGGTCGATATGCTCGCCGGCGACATCCGGATGGCGCTGGACGTGATGCTCTTCTTCAACCGCAGGTACGGAATCTGATGCAGGGCCGCGACGATGAGCACCGAAGGTGATCGACGATGTACGTGATCCGGCTCCCCGATGGCACGCTCCGGGTCCCTCACAGCGTCCTCGCCGACTCCGGTGAGGGCCGGGACGAGGGGCGGATCATCGCCCAGGCCTACGTGGAGATCGGCCCCGGCGATCCCGACTACGACCGGCTGCTGCCCGAGTCCATCACCGAGGAGGAGATGGAGGGCAAGCGGCGGGAGTGGCGGGACGGCGACGAGGACCTGCTCCGCGTGTTCGAGGAGTACAAGGCCGGCCGGACCGAGGACTGACGGTCCGGCCGCCCGCGTCCGCGTGGAGGTTCGGGGGCTTCCGCCACGCTGGAGGGACAGGCTTCCGTGCTGGGGCCGGTTCCGGGCCGAGGCTTCTTCAGGGGGCTGGGCGAAGCTTCAGCCGGGGGGTTCGGGGGCTGAGCCCCCTGCCGGTGACCGCTGTGCCGTCGCGGAGGGTGGTGGGGGTCGCCCCCCACGGTGTCAGCGCGCGACCGGCTCTTCTCCGCGGAGCAGAGCGTGCACTTCGGACTCGCGGAAGCGGCGGTGGCCCCCGGGAGTGCGGATGCTGCTGATCCGACCGGCCGCGGCCCAGCGCGTGACCGTCTTCGGATCGACCCGGAAGAGGGCGGCGACCTCTCCGGGGGTCAGCAGGCGCTCGCTGGTGCTTTCCACGTGTTCTCTCCCCCTTTGTCCCGCTCTCGGTGCGGGTGGACTGTTTCCTAGTGTGGCGGGTCAAGACCGATTTCTCCCTTGTTTTCGGAAAAGATCACGCTGAGTAGCATCGTGAACAGGAGTGATCACGCGAAGTAAGTGTGTCATGGGGCACAATCGTCACCTCGATCACGTCAGGTGCGTACCGTCCCTGGTGAGAGGCCCGCCGGATAGGCTCCCTGCCATGGCGGATCTGGTGTCGCTGGAAGAGATCGAAGGGGCGGCGGAACGGCTGGCCGGAATTGCGGTCCGCACCCCGCTGGTGCCGTTCCCCCTGGCGGAACCGGCGTTGCTGGTGAAGCCCGAATCGCTCCAGCCGATCGGCGCGTTCAAGCTGCGCGGCGCGTACGCGACGATCTCCGCGCTTCCCGGACGGGTGCGCGAACGGGGCGTGGTCGCCCATTCCTCCGGCAATCACGCACAGGCGGTCGCGTTCTCGGCGCGCGCCTTCGGGATCCGCGCGGTGCTCGTCGTCCCGCACACCACTCCGGCGGTGAAGGTGGAGGCGTGCATCGCACTCGGCGCCGAGATCGTCTACGTGGAGCCGACCATGGAGGCGCGGACCGCCACGGCCGAGAAACTCGCGGACGCGCACGGCTTCACCCTCGTCCCGCCGTTCGAGGACCGGCGGATCATCGCCGGGCAGGGCACCGTCGGGCTGGAGATCGTCCGGGACCGCCGCGACGTCGAGGTCGTGCTGGTGCCGGTCGGCGGGGGCGGGCTGATCTCCGGGGTGGCGGCGGCGGTGAAGCGGCTGCGGCCGGAGGCGAAGGTGATCGGGGTGGAGCCGGAGCTGGCCGCCGACGCCCGCGCGTCCCTGCTGGCGGGACGGCCGGTGGCCTGGCCGCCGGAGGACACCGGGCGGACGATCGCCGACGCGCTGCGCGCCCAGCGGCTGGGGGATCTGACCTTCGCGCACATCCGGGAGTTCGTGGACGGCATCGTCGCGGTGAGCGAGGAGGAGATCCGGCTGGCGATGCGGCGGCTGGCGCGGGAGGCGCGGCTGGTCGCCGAGCCGGGCGGCGCCGTCGCCACCGCCGCCTATCTCTTCCGCAGGGACGAGCTTCCCCCCGCGCACACCTATGTATCGGTGCTGTCGGGCGGCAACGTGGAGCCCGCACTGCTGGCCGACGTCATCGCCTGACCCGGCGCGGGGCCGCGGAAGGGGCCGGGTAGGCTCGAAGCGTCATGCGTTCGGTACTCCTCTACACCCTCGCGCGGTTCGGGATCTTCCTGGCCACCGCCGCCGTGCTGGCCCTGATCGGGGCCCGCGGCCTGCTGCTGCTCGCGCTCGCCGTGCTGATCAGCGGCATCGTCAGCTTCGTTCTGCTGTCCGGGCAGCGCGACGCGATGTCCGCCGCGGTGGTGTCCGGGGTGAAGGCGCGGCGCGCCAGGTTCGAGCGGTCGCGCACGAAGGAAGACGCCTGACCGTCCCCGCGTGACCCTCTCCGCGCGACCCCCGCCTGACCCGTCCGTCCCGCGTGACCGTCCCCGCGGGATCTCCTGCCCCCAAAGGGCAGGCTGTGCACGGGGCTGCCCTCGGGGGCTCTTAGGGTGGGGGCATGACCCGCGCTTCTCTCGACAAGCAGCCGGCCGACGTCGCCGCGATGTTCGACCGGACAGCCGAGCGTTACGACCTGCTCAACAGCCTCATGACCGGCGGGCAGGACCGGCGCTGGCGGCGGGAGGTCGTCAGGGCGGTGGGCGCCCGGCCGGGCGAGCGGGTCCTCGACCTGGCCGCGGGCACGGGCACCTCGTCGGTGCCCTTCGCCGAAGCGGGCGCGCACACGGTGGCCTGCGACTTCTCGCTGGGGATGCTGCGTGTCGGGGTGGCCCGGCAGGCGGGCGTGCGGGGGCTGGGCTTCGTGGCCGGCGATGCGCTGCGGCTGCCGTTCGCCGACGGGGCGTTCGACGCGGTGACCATCTCCTTCGGCCTGCGGAACGTGGCCGACACGGGGGCGGCGCTGCGCGAGTTGCGCCGGGTGGCCAGACCCGGCGGCCGGCTGCTGGTGTGTGAGGTGAGTCACCCCCGGAACGCGCTGCTGCGTCTCGGTCACCGCGCGCACCTGAAGGTCGGCCTGCCCACGCTGGCGCGGGTCAGCAGCAATCCCGACTCCTACACCTACCTCGCCGAGTCGACCCTCGCCTGGCCGGGCCAGGCGGAGCTGGCGCGGCGGATCCAGGACGCGGGCTGGCGCGAGGTGCGCTGGCGCGATCTCACCTTCGGTGTCGTCGCGCTGCACCACGCCGTCAATCCGGGCTGACCCTGGGGCGGTCCGTCGACAGACCTAATTTCGGACCGGTCCAAAACCGAGGCGGTCGAGAGGTACCCATTGACCGCCGAGAAGGAATAGACTCCGTCCGGATCCTTGTGAAGTACTTCACAAGCGAACGAGCTAAAGAGGAACGCAGTGACCGACTCCACCCGGCAGCGGCAGGCAGATGTCATCGTCGTCGGGGCCGGACCCGCCGGGGCCTCCACCTCCTACTGGCTGGCCCAGTCCGGCCTGGACGTGCTGTTGCTGGAGAAGGCCACGTTCCCGCGCGACAAGATCTGCGGTGACGGGCTCACTCCACGCGCCGTCCGCGCGCTGATCGCCATGGGCGTCGACGTCAACGCCCCCGGCTGGGCGCGCAACAAGGGGCTGCGCATCTACGGCGGCGGCGTCAAGGTCGAGCTGCCCTGGCCCGAGCTGGCGAGTTTCCCCGACTACGGCCTGGTCCGCACCCGGACGGACTTCGACCAGCTGCTGGCCGAGCACGCCGCCAAGGCCGGCGCCCGGCTGCTCCAGGGCTGCAACGTCACCGGCCCGATCCTGGACGAGCGCACCGACCGCATCACCGGCGTCACCGCGAAGTACCAGGGCGAAGAGGTCGAGTTCCACGCCCCGCTGGTGGTCGCCGCCGACGGCGGCTCCACCCGCCTGTCGCTGGCCATGGGCCTGCGCCGGCGCGAGGACCGCCCCATGGGCGTCGCGGTCCGCCGCTACTTCGAGACCCCCCGCCACGACGACGACTTCATGGAGGCCTGGCTCGAGCTGTGGGACGGGCAGCGCCTCCTCCCCGGCTACGGCTGGGTGTTCCCGGTCGGCGACGGCACCTCCAACGTCGGGCTCGGCCTGCTCAACACCAGCAAGGCGTTCCAGAACGTCGACTACCGCGGCATGCTCAAGGGCTGGTGCGCGAACATGCCCGAGGACTGGCGGTTCGACGAGGACCACGCCACCGGGCCCATCCGCGGCGCCGCGCTGCCCATGGGCTTCAACCGCCAGCCCCACTACACCCGGGGCATGCTGCTGGTCGGCGACGCCGGCGGCATGATCAACCCGTTCAACGGCGAGGGCATCGACTACGCGCTGGAGTCCGGCCGGCTGGCCGCCGAGATCATGGTGCAGGCGCTGGCCCGCCGCACCCCGGCCCAGCGCGAGCGGACCCTCTACGAATACCCGCGCATCCTCAAGGACGAGCACGGCGGCTACTTCACCCTCGCCCGCGTCTTCGTCCAGGCGATCGGCGACCCGCGGATCATGAAGTTCCTGACCGCGCACGGCCTGCCGCACCCGACGCTGATGCGCTTCACGCTCAAGCTGCTGGCCAACCTCACCGACCGCCGCGGCGGCGACTCGATGGACCGCGTCATCAACGCGATGCAGAAGGTGGCGCCCGCGGCATGAGAGAGGCGACCGGGAGCACGCCATGAACGGCGAGCAGGACGTGGGACCCCCCATGGGACCCATGGACACGACGGCGGGAAGGGGGCGTCGGAGGGCGCCCTGAAGCAAGCGGAGGCGGCCGGACCTCACAGTCCCGACCCCCCGAGGGGAGTGCTATTGATCACCTTGGCTAGGGTGGCGACCCGTGTTCGTGACAGATGTCACGAATGTGTAAAGGGTAACGCCGCCGTGGCGCGCCCGACCGGCGCCGCGCACCGCCCCGCGCGGCGCGGCCCCGCGCGCGCCCCGTACAGCGCTGTACGTAGCGAGGAGAGGCAGTAGAGACATGGATCTCTATGTACCGATCATTGTGCTGGGAGTGCTCGCCTTCGTCTTCGCGGCCGGTTCCGTGGTGATGGCCTCCCTCACCGGTCCCAAGCGGTGGAACCGGGCCCGCCTGGACGCCTACGAGTGCGGGATCGAGCCGACCCCGCAGCCGGTCGGCGGCGGGCGCTTCCCGATCAAGTACTACCTGACGGCGATGCTGTTCATCGTTTTCGACATTGAGATCATCTTCCTTTACCCCTGGGCGGTCGCCTTCGACCGGCTGGGGCTTTTCGGTCTTGTGGAGATGGTCCTGTTCATCCTCACCGTGCTGGTGGCGTACGCCTACATCTGGCGGCGCGGTGGTCTGGAGTGGGATTGATGAGCGACGCGACGGCGCGCGGCGCGCGCTGGACCGAGGAGCCTGCGACGAGGGAAGCGCGCGCCATGAGGCGCGCCGGTGCGGAGCGGGGTTACTGACATGGGTCTAGAGGAGAAACTCCCCAGCGGGT
Organism: Spirillospora sp. CA-255316; assembly: GCA_050942275.1. GTDB lineage: Bacteria > Actinomycetota > Actinomycetes > Streptosporangiales > Streptosporangiaceae > Spirillospora. The sequence continues at coordinate 1,045,321 of CP192047.1, forward strand.
TCCTGCTGACGACGGTCGAGCAGGTCGCCGGATGGGCGCGCGCCAGTTCGATGTGGCCCGCCACGTTCGGGCTGGCCTGCTGCGCGATCGAGATGATGGCCACCGGCGACCCGCGGCACGACTTCTCCCGATGGGGGATGGAGCGTGCCTCGGCGACGCCGCGGCAGGCCGACCTGATGATCGTCGCGGGCCGGGTGAGCCAGAAGATGGCCCCGGTGCTGCGGCAGATCTACGACCAGATGACCGAGCCCAAGTGGGTCATCGCGATGGGCGTGTGCGCCTCGTCCGGCGGCATGTTCAACAACTACGCGATCGTGCAGGGCGTGGACCACATCGTCCCGGTGGACATCTACCTGCCCGGCTGCCCGCCGCGGCCGGAGATGCTGCTGGACGCCATCCTGAAGCTGCACGACAAGGTGATGAACACCAAGCTCGGGGCGCAGCGCAAGCAGCAGATCGCCGAGCTGGAGGAGGCCAAGCGCCGCCAGCTCCCGCTGCTCGGACAGCCCGGGGGTGTCTCATGAGTTCGCAGCATCCTGAGCAGCAGGCCGAGCAGGCCGCCGACCAGCTGCCCGCGCAGACTCCGGAGGAGCGCCGGGAGCAGCCGGTCGCGCGGACGGGCATGTTCGGCGCCAAGACCACCGGCGACACCTCCGGGTACGGGGGCCTGGTCGTCCGGCAGAGCCCGAAGGTGTCGACGCCCCGGCCGTACGGCGGCCCGGAGGGCGCGGCGGAGGCCGGCGAGTTCGACGCGGTCGCCGACGAGCTGGAGCGCACGCTGCCCGACTTCGGCGACGCGGTCGAGCGGGTGGTCGTCGACCGCGGCGAGATGACCTTCTTCGTGAAGCGGGAGCACCTCAAGGCGGTCGCGCAGACCATGCGGGACCAGGTCGACCTGCGGTTCGAGCTGTGCACGGGCGTGTCCGGGGTGCACTACCCGCAGGACGCGGGCGCCGAGCTGCACGCCGTCTACCACCTGCTGTCGATCACCCACAACCGGCGGGTGCGGCTGGAGGTCACCTGCCCTGACGCCGACCCGCACATCCCCTCGATCGTCTCGGTCTACCCGACCAACGACTGGCACGAGCGCGAGACCTACGACTTCTTCGGGATCGTGTTCGACGGGCACCCGGCGCTGACCCGCATCGAGATGCCCGACGACTGGGTGGGCCACCCGCAGCGCAAGGACTATCCCCTCGGCGGCATCCCCGTCGAGTACCGGGGGGCGGAGATCCCGCCGCCTGATGAGCGGAGGTCGTACGTATGAGCCCCTCCACGAAATACACCGAATACGACGCCTACGCCGCCGACCAGGCCGCCGAGGGCAAGGTCTTCGACGTCTCCGGCCAGGACTGGGACCAGGTCGTGGCCGGTGCCGAGGACCTCGGCGACGAGCGGCTGGTCGTCAACATGGGGCCGCAGCACCCGTCCACGCACGGCGTGCTGCGGATCATCCTGACGCTGGACGGCGAGACGGTGAACGAGGCGCGGGTGGGCATCGGCTACCTGCACACCGGCATCGAGAAGAACATGGAGTTCCGCACCTGGACGCAGGGCACCACGTTCTGCACGCGGATGGACTACCTGGCGCCGATCTTCAACGAGACGGCGTACTGCCTGGGCGTGGAGAAGCTGCTGGGGGTCACCGAGCAGGTGCCGGAGCGGGCCCAGATCATCCGGGTGATGATGATGGAGCTCAACCGGATCTCCTCGCACCTGGTGGCCATCGCCACGTTCGGCCTGGAGTTGGGCGCGACCACCGTCATGCTCAACGGGTTCATCGAGCGCGAGTACACCCTTGACCTCTTCGAGGAGATCACGGGTCTGCGGATGAACATGGCGTACGTGCGGCCGGGCGGTGTCGCGCAGGACCTGCCGAGCGGCGCGCTCAGCAAGATCCGCGACTATCTCGACCGGATGCCCAAGCGCATCCAGGCGCTGCGCAAGCTGATGGACGCCAACCCGGTCTACCTGGCGCGCACCAAGGACATCGCGTACCTGGACCTGACCGGGTGCATGGCGCTGGGCATCACCGGCCCGGTGCTGCGGTCGACGGGCCTGCCGTGGGACCTGCGCAAGTCGCAGCCGTACTGCGGTTACGAGACCTACGACTTCGAGGTCGCCACCGAGGACACCTGCGACGTGTACGGCCGCTACCTCGTCCGGATGACCGAGATGGAGCAGTCCCTGAAGATCGTCGAGCAGTGCGTGGAGCGGCTGCAGTCGGTCAAGGGCCCGGTGATGATCGAGGACAAGAAGATCGGCTGGCCGGCGCAGCTGGCGATCGGCGCGGACGGGATGGGCAACTCGCCCCGGCACATCGCGCACATCATGGGCACCTCGATGGAGGCCCTGATCCACCACTTCAAGCTGGTGACCGAGGGCTTCCGGGTGCCGGCCGGGCAGGCGTACTCGGCGATCGAGTCGCCGCGCGGGGAACTGGGCGTGCACGTGGTCAGCGACGGCGGCACGCGCCCGTGGCGGGTGCACTTCCGCGACCCGTCGTTCACCAACCTGCAGGCCGTCCCCGCGATGTGCGAGGGCAGCATGGTCGCCGACGTGATCGCGGCGGTCGCGAGTCTCGACCCGGTGATGGGGGGTGTGGACCGATGACGGAACAGCAGGAGGCGGCGGCCGTGGAGGCGGCCGAGGCCGAGCGGGAGTACGAGCCCGCGGTGCGGGAGCGGCTGGAGCGGGACGCCAAGGAGATCATCGCCCGCTATCCCAAGCCGCGTTCGGCGCTGCTGCCGATGCTGCACCTGGTGCAGTCGGTGGACGGGTACGTCTCGCAGCGCGGCACGGAGTTCTGCGCCGAGCAGCTGGGCATCACGCCCGCGCAGGTGACCGGGGTGTCGACCTTCTACACCATGTACAAGCGCGCGCCGGTCGGGGAGTACCACGTCGGCGTCTGCATCAACACGCTGTGCGCGATCATGGGCGGCGACCAGATCTGGGACGAGCTCAGCGAGCACCTGGGCGTGGGTCACGACGAGGCCACCCCGGACGGCCGGGTCAGCCTGGAGCGGATCGAGTGCAACGCCGCCTGCGACTTCGCCCCGGTGATGACGGTCAACTGGGAGTTCTTCGACAACATGACTCCCGAGAAGGCCAAGGCGCTGGTGGACGACCTGCGCCGGGGTGAGCAGGTGCTTCCTTCGCGGGGCCCGTCCGGGCTGTGCTCGTGGAAGGACGCCTCGCGGGTGCTGGCCGGGTTCCCCGACGGGCGCGCGGGCGAGGGCGTCCAGGCGGGGCCCGAGTCGCTGGTGGGCCTGAAGCTGGCGCAGGAGCGCGGCTGGACGGCGCCCCCCACTGACACCGGGGGGTCTGGGGGGTCGTCCCCCCAGGATGAAACGGCTGACGCCGACCGCGAGCGGCCGCACGAGCCGGTCAAGCCCGGCGAGGTCACCGACCCGCCGCCGAACGAGCCGGGCAAGGCGATCGGCGGGGACGTGAAGCCCGGCACGCAGGAGGGCCGCAACCAATGACGTACTCATTGCCACGCCTCCGGCGCGGCGGGCCAGGGCGCTTTGACGCCCGGTCTTCCCTCGTCAGTCGTCCCTCCCTCCTCAGTCCAGACCAGGCGGCGCCATGACCACGCTCACCCCCATTCTCACCAGGAACTGGGACCAGGCCGACTCGTTCACCCGATCGGGCTACGAGCGCGACGGCGGTTACCGGGCGCTGCGCAAGGCGCTGACCATGGAGCCGGACGCGATCGTCCAGGCGGTCAAGGACTCCGGCCTGCGCGGCCGCGGCGGCGCGGGCTTCCCCACCGGGATGAAGTGGGGCTTCCTGCCGCCGAGCAGCCCCAACCCGCGCTACCTGGTCGTCAACGCCGACGAGTCCGAGCCGGGCACGTGCAAGGACATCCCGCTGATGATGGCCAACCCGCACGTGCTCGTCGAGGGCATCATCATCAGCTCGTTCGCGATCCGCTCCAACCACGCGTTCATCTACGTGCGCGGCGAGGTGCTGCACGTGATCCGCCGCCTCCAGCAGGCGGTGGCGGAGGCGTACGAGGCCGGCTACCTGGGCCGGGACATCCTCGGCTCCGGCTTCGACCTGGAACTGGTCGTGCACACCGGCGCCGGCGCCTACATCTGCGGCGAGGAGACGGCGCTGCTGGACTCCCTGGAGGGGTACCGCGGCCAACCGAGGCTCAAGCCTCCCTTCCCTGCGGTCGCGGGGCTCTACGGCGGCCCCACCGTCATCAACAACGTCGAGTCGATCTCCTCGGTTCCCTCGATCGTGGAGAACGGCGCGGAGTGGTTCGCCGCGATGGGCACCGAGAAGTCCCAGGGGTACGGGATCTTCTCGCTGTCGGGGCACGTCACCAAGCCCGGGCAGTACGAGGCGCCGCTGGGCATCACGCTGCGCGAGCTGCTCGACATGGCGGGCGGGATCAGGAACGGGCACCGGCTGAAGTTCTGGACGCCGGGCGGCTCGTCCACCCCGATCTTCACCGACCAGCACCTGGACGTTCCGCTGGACTTCGAGTCGGTGGGGGCGGCCGGGTCCATGCTCGGCACCCGGGCGCTGCAGATCTTCGACGAGACCACCTGCGTGGTGCGGGCGGTGCTGCGCTGGTCGGAGTTCTACGCGCATGAGTCGTGCGGCAAGTGCACGCCGTGCCGCGAAGGGACGTACTGGTACAAGCAGATGCTCAAGCGGCTGGAGGCCGGGCAGGGCGAGGAGAAGGACCTGGAGACCCTCCTGGACCTGTCCGACAACATCCTGGGCCGGTCGTTCTGCGCGCTGGGCGACGGCGCGACCAGCCCGGTGGTCTCCTCGATCAAGCTGTTCCGTGAGGAGTACCTGCAGCACTTCGAGCAGGGCGGCTGTCCGTTCGACAAGGCCGCCTCCACCCTCTGGGGAGGTGGGACCAAGTGACCGCGACCAAGCCCGAAGCGCCGGTCGAGAAGCGCGAGGAGATGGTGGCCGTCACCATCGACGGCTTCGAGATCGAGGTGCCCAAGGGCACGCTGATCATCCGGGCCGCCGAGCTGCTGGGCATCCAGATCCCGCGGTTCTGCGACCACCCGCTGCTGGACCCGATCGGGGCGTGCCGCCAGTGCCTGGTGGAGATCCCCGACGCGGGCAACGGCCGGGGGATGCCCAAGCCGCAGGCGTCCTGTACCACCACGGTGATGCCGGGGATGGTCATCAAGACCCAGCTCACCTCGCCGGTGGCCGACAAGGCCCAGCACGGCGTGATGGAGCTGCTGCTCATCAACCACCCGCTGGACTGCCCGATCTGCGACAAGGGCGGCGAGTGCCCGCTGCAGAACCAGGCGATGTCGAACGGGCGGGGCGAGACGCGGTTCACCGAGGCCAAACGGACCTTCCCCAAGCCGATCCCGCTGTCCAGCCAGGTGCTGCTCGACCGGGAGCGCTGCATCCAGTGCGCCCGCTGCACCCGGTTCTCCGACCAGATCGCCGGGGACGCGTTCATCGACCTGTTCGAGCGCGGCGCCAAGGAGCAGGTGGGCGCGGCCGACGGCAAGCCGTTCCAGTCCTACTTCTCCGGCAACACGGTGCAGATCTGCCCCGTGGGAGCGCTGACCGGCGCGGCGTACCGGTTCCGGTCGCGGCCGTTCGACCTGGTGTCCTCGCCGAGCACCTGCGAGCACTGCGCGTCCGGCTGCGCGCTGCGCACCGACCACCGGCGCGGGAAGATCACCCGGCGGCTGGCCGGTGACGACCCGCAGGTGAACGAGGAGTGGAACTGCGACAAGGGCCGGTGGGCGTTCACCTACGCCGGCCAGCCCGACCGGCTCACCCACCCGCTGGTGCGGAACGAGGACGGGGTCCTGGAGACCGCGTCCTGGCCGGAGGCGCTCACCATCGCCGCCCGGGGCCTGTCGGCCGCGAAGGGACGGGCGGGCGTGCTGACCGGCGGCCGGGTGACCCTGGAGGACGCCTACGCCTACGCCAAGTTCGCCCGGGTCGCGCTCGGCACCAACGACATCGACTTCCGGGCCCGCGCGCACTCCCGCGAGGAGGCCGAGTTCCTGGCCTCGTCGGTGGCCGGGCGGCCGATCGAGGTGACCTACTCCGACCTGGAGAAGGCCCCGGCGGTGCTGCTGGCGGGGCTGGAGCCGGAGGAGGAGTCGCCGATCGTCTTCCTGCGGCTGCGCAAGGCGTTCAGGAAGAGCGGTCTGAAGGTCTTCGCGGTCGCGCCGTTCGCCACGCGCGGCCTCCAGAAGATGGGCGGGACGCTGCTGCCGGCGCTGCCGGGCGCGGAGGCCGACGTCCTCGGCTCGCTCGTCGCCGACGGGCAGAGCACCGAGGCCAGGCGGCTGCTGGAGTCGTCCGGTGCGGTGATCCTGGTCGGTGAGCGGCTGGCCGCCAGCCCCGGCGCGCTGTCCAGCGTGCACCGGCTGGCGCAGGTCACCGGCGCCCGGGTCGCCTGGGTGCCGCGCCGGGCCGGTGAGCGCGGCGCGATCGAGGCCGGGGCGCTGCCCGGGCTGCTGCCGATCGGCCGCCCGGTCACCGACCCCGAGGCGCGCGCCGAGGTCGCCCGCACCTGGAACGTGGCCGAGCTGCCCGCCGTCCCCGGACGGGACGGCGCGGGCATCGTGGCCGCCGCGGCCGCCGGGGAGCTGGGCGCGCTGCTGGTCGGCGGCGTCGACCCCTACGACCTGCCCGACCCGGGCGCGGTGCTGGCCGCGCTGGAGGCCGCCCCGTTCGTGGTGAGCCTGGAGCAGCGGGTCAGCGCGGTCACCGACCGCGCCGACGTGGTGCTGCCGGTCGCGGCCGTCGCGGAGAAGTCCGGGACGTTCGTCGACTGGGAGGGCCGCGGCCGGCCGTTCGAGGTCGTGCTGAAGTCCGCCGGGCGGATGTCGGACCTGCGGGTGCTGGACGCGCTCGCCGGCGAGATGGACGTCCACCTGGCGCTCCCCGGCCCGGAGGCCGCCAAGCGCGAGCTGACCGCGCTGGGCGCCCACAAGGGCGAGCGGCCCGCGGCGCCGAGCGTGTCGCCGGGCGCGCAGCCGCAGCCGGAGGCGGGCCAGGCCCTGCTGGCGGGCTGGCGGCTGCTGCTGGACAAGGGCAGGCTGCAGGACGGCGAGCCGTACCTGGCGGGCACCGCCAAGCCCGCGGTGGCCCGGCTTTCGCCCGCCACCGCCGCCGAGATCGGCGCCGCCGACGGCGGGACGGTCACGGTGGCGTCCGAGCGGGGCGCGGTGACGCTGCCGCTGGAGGCGACCCCCGACCTCCCGGACCGGGTGGTGTGGCTGCCGGTGAACTCCGCGGGCTGCGCCCTGTACCGCGATCTGGGCGTGGACGCCGGAAGCGTCGTCACGATCTCTGCCGGAGGCGCGTCATGAGCATGAGGGTGTCGTCCGTACTCGCGGCCGGACCCGCGTCCAGCGACCCCACGCTGGAGACCTTCGGCCGCGACCCGTGGTGGCTGATCGGCGGCAAGGTCCTGGCCATCTTCGTGTTCCTGGTCGTGACCGTGCTGCTGTCGATGTGGGTCGAGCGGCGGGTCATCGGCCGGATGCAGCTGCGGGTCGGCCCCAACCGGGCCGGGCCCTTCGGCCTGCTGCAGGGGCTCGCCGACGGCGTCAAGCTGGCGCTGAAGGAGGACATCGTCCCGCGCCAGGTCGACAAGATCGTGTTCGTGCTGGCGCCGATCATGTCCGCGGTGCCGGCGTTCATATCGTTCGTCATCATTCCGTTCGGGCCGACGGTGTCGGTGTTCGGGCATCAGACGGCGTTGCAGGGCACGGATCTGCCGGTGGCGGTGCTGCTGGTTCTGGCGATGTCGTCGATGGGCGTGTACGGGATCGTGCTGGCGGGGTGGTCGTCGATGTCGCCGTACTCGCTTTTGGGCGGGTTGCGGTCCTCGGCGCAGGTGATCTCGTACGAGATCGCGATGGGGTTGTCGTTCGTGGCGGTGTTCCTGTTCGCCGGGACGATGTCGACCACCGGGATCGTCAACGCGCAGGCCGACCGGTGGTTCGTCCTCCTGCTGCTGCCCTCGTTCGTGATCTATGTGGTGACGATGATGGGGGAGTCGAACCGGATTCCCTTCGATCTGCCCGAGGGTGAGGGGGAGCTGGTCGGCGGGTTCCACACCGAGTACTCCTCGCTGAAGTTCGCGATGTTCTTCCTGGCCGAGTACATCAACCTGGCCACGTTGTCGGCGTTGGCGACGACGCTGTTCCTGGGTGGGTGGCGGGCGCCGGCGCCGATCTCCACGGTGTGGGAGGGCGCCAACGCGGGCTGGTGGCCGGTGCTGTGGTTCCTGGTGAAGATGTGGCTGTTCATCTTCTTCTTCGTCTGGTTGCGGGGGTCGCTGCCGCGGGTGCGCTACGACCAGTTGATGCGGCTGGGGTGGAAGGTTCTGATGCCGGCCTCGCTGGGCTGGATCCTGCTGGTGGCCACGGTGCGGGCGCTGCGCAACGAGGGCCACGACATGCAGCAGATCGCGTTGTACGCGGCGATCGTGGCGGGCGTGGTGCTGGTGGCCACGGTGCTGTGGGAGCTGCTGCGCGGCGAGGGCGACAAGGACAAGCAGATCGTCCCCGACGTCGGCCCCGGCGGGCCCAAGGGTGGCGCCGCCGCGGCGGCCGGGTTCCCGGTGCCCCCGATGGACGCCCCGCACTACCACGGCCGCCGCACGGACACCGCGTCGCGGCCAGGCACGACCACGACCACGCGTGAGGAGGTCGGAAGTGGGACTCACTGACTTCCTGAACCCGGTCAAGGGGTTCGGGGTCTCGTTCCATCAGATGTTCATGAAGAGCGAGACCGTCCAGTACCCCGAGGTGAAGAAGCCGACCGCGCCGCGCTTCCACGGCCGGCACCAGCTCAACCGGTGGCCGGACGGGCTGGAGAAGTGCATCGGCTGCGAGCTGTGCGCGTGGGCGTGCCCGGCGGACGCCATCTACGTGGAGGGCGCCGACAACACCGACGACGAGCGCTACTCCCCGGGCGAACGGTACGGACGCGTCTACCAGATCAACTACCTGCGCTGCATCCTGTGCGGGCTGTGCATCGAGGCGTGCCCCACCCGGGCGCTGACGATGACCAACGAGTACGAGCTGGCCGACGACAGCCGCGAGAGCCTGATCTACACCAAGGACATGCTGCTGGCCCCGCTGCGCGAGGGCATGGAGACGCCGCCGCACCCGATGCGGCTGGGCGAGACCGAGGAGGACTACTACCGCCTCGGCCTGAAGTCCGACGAAGGCTCAGCGTCTCCCGAGGGGGGACGACCCCCCACGCCCCCCGGCAACCGCGCGGGGACCGGGCCCGGCTCCGGTGAGAGGAGTGAGCCCAAGTGACCAGTCCCGACGTGGTCGTGGTGGCCCAGGTCGCCGACGCCCAGCCGGGAGAGCCGTTCTTCTTCTGGCTGCTGGCCGTGGTGTCGGTCTGCGCCGCACTCGGCATGATCTTCATGCGGCGTGCGGTGCACTCGGCGCTGCTGCTGGCCACGGTGATGCTGTCGCTGGCCGCGCTGTACGCGGTGCAGGACGCGCCGTTCCTGGCCTTCGTCCAGGTGATCGTGTACACCGGCGCGGTGCTGATGCTCTTCCTGTTCGTGCTGATGCTGGTCGGCGTCAGCTCCACCGACTCCCTGGTGGAGACGATCCGGGGCCAGCGGCTGTGGGCCGCGGTCGCCGCGCTCGGCTTCATGGTGCTGCTGGCCGCCGGGCTCGGCAACGCCGCGCTGGGCGACTCGGCCGGCCTGCGCGCCGCCAACGGCGACGGCGGCAACGTCGTCGGGCTGGCCCGGCTGCTGTTCAGCAAGTACGTGTTCGCGTTCGAGGCCACCAGCGCGCTGCTGATCACCGCGGCGCTGGGCGCCATGGTGCTGGCGCACCGCGAGCGGCTCACGCCCAAGCCCACCCAGCGCGACCTGGCCGAGAAGCGGTTCGAGCGGTTCGCCGCCACCGCCGCCCACCCGGGCCCGCTGCCCGGCCCCGGCACCTACGCCCGGCACAACGCGGTCGACATGCCCGCGCTGCTGCCCGACGGCAGCGTGTCGAAGCTGTCGATCAACCCGGTCATCGCCGCCCGCACCGACACCGCCGAGCGGCACGCCGACCTGTACGGCGGCACCGAGGAGCAGGCCGTGGAGGAGGACGTCGCCGCGGTCAAGGCCGTCACGGAGGAGTCCGAGGGGGCCGAGGCCGACGAACGGGCCGTCAAGGCGGGCACGCCGGCGCCCGGCGGTGAGGGCGGCACCGGCGCCGCCGGGTCCGCCGCCACGACCGAAGGCGAGGCTGGCAAATGAGTCCGGGACACTACCTGGCGCTCTCGGCGATCCTGTTCACCATCGGCGCCGTGGGCGTGCTGGTGCGCCGCAACGCGATCGTGGTCTTCATGTGCGTCGAGCTGATGCTCAACGCGACCAACCTGGCGTTCGTCTCGTTCGCCCGGATGCACGGCAACCTCGACGGGCAGATCATCGCGTTCTTCGTGATGGTGGTGGCCGCGGCGGAGGTCGTGGTGGGCCTGGCGATCATCATGACCATCTTCCGGACCCGCAGGTCCTCGTCGGTCGACGACGCGAACCTGCTGAAGTACTGATGGGGCCCGGGGGGTCTGGGGGTCCGCCCCCAGAGACAACACTGAGAGGTCGGGGATGAAAGCGGAAGGCATCCAGGCCCTGGCCTGGCTCCTGATCGCACTGCCGCTGGCCGGCGCGGCGATCCTGCTGCTGGGCGGGCGCCTCACCGACAGGTGGGGGCACCTGCTCGGCGTCACCATGTCGCTGGCCTCCTTCGTGGTCGGCGCGGCGATGTTCGTCCAGATGCTCGGGTACGGGGCGGAGGAGCGGCGCCGCACCGTCCACCTGTGGGAGTTCATCGACGTCGGCGCGCTGAAGGTCGACCTCGGGCTGCTGGTGGACCCGCTGTCCATCAGCTTCGTGCTGCTGATCACCGGTGTCGGGTCGCTGATCCACATCTACTCCGTCGGCTACATGGCCGACGACCCCGACCGGCGCCGGTTCTTCGCCTACCTGAACCTGTTCGTCGCGGCGATGCTGCTGCTGGTGCTGGGCGACAACTACGTGGCCATGTTCCTCGGCTGGGAGGGCGTGGGCCTCGCCTCGTACCTGCTGATCGGGTTCTGGCAGTACAAGCCGACCGCGGCGGTCGCGGCGAAGAAGGCGTTCGTCGTCAACCGCGTCGGCGACATGGGCTTCCTGCTCGCGATCATGCTGATGTTCGGCACGTTCGGAACGGTCGGGTTCGAGCAGATCCTGGGCGAGGGCGCCGAGCACGTGGGCCTGGCCACCGAGCTGAGCACCGGCACCGCGACCGCGCTGGGGCTGCTGCTCCTGATCGGCGCGTGCGGCAAGTCGGCGCAGCTGCCGCTCCAGTCGTGGTTGCTGGACGCGATGGAGGGCCCCACCCCGGTGTCGGCCCTGATCCACGCCGCGACCATGGTGACCGCGGGCGTCTACCTGATCGTCCGGTCCGCGCCGATCTTCGAGATGTCGGCGGACGCCCAGCTGGCGGTGACCGTCGTGGGCGCCGCCACGCTGCTGGCCGGTGCGATCATCGGGTGCGGCAAGGACGACATCAAGAAGGCGCTGGCCGGCTCGACCATGTCGCAGATCGGCTACATGATGCTGGCCGCCGGGCTGGGCCCGGCCGGGTACGCCTTCGCGATCGCGCACCTGATCGCGCACGGCTTCTTCAAGGCGGGCCTGTTCCTGGGCGCCGGGTCGGTCATGCACGGCATGAGCGACGAGGTGAACATGCGCCGGTACGGGGCGCTGCGCGCCATGATGGTGATCACCTGGGCCACGTTCGGGCTCGGCTACCTGGCCATCATCGGCTTCCCGGGCCTGTCCGGCTGGTTCACCAAGGACGGCATCATCGAGGCCGCGTTCGGCAAGGGCGGCACGTCCGGGACCATCCTCGGCGCCTGCGCCCTGATCGGCGCCGGCATCACCGCGTACTACATGTCGCGGGTGATGTTCATGACCTTCTACGGCGAGAAGCGCTGGGACGAGAAGGCGCACCCGCACGAGTCGCCGAAGGTCATGACCGTTCCGCTGATGCTGCTGGCGGTCGGGTCGCTGTTCGCCGGCGGGTTCCTGATCCTCGGCGGGTTCTCGGAGTTCCTCGCCCCGGTGGTGGGCGAGGCCGAGCACCACGAGTTCCACCCGGTCACCCCGGCGAGCATCACCGCGTTCGTGCTGATGGTGATCGGCGCCGGGATCGCCTGGCGGCAGTACGGCGCCCGCCCGGTGCCGCGCGAGGCGCCCGCCGGGTCGTTCGTCACCGTCGCGGCCCGCAAGGACCTCTACGGTGACGCGCTGAACGAGTCGCTGCTGATGCGGCCCGGCCAGTGGCTGACCCGGCTGGCGGTCTGGTTCGACGGCCGGGGCGTGGACGGCGTGGTCAACGGCCTGGCGGCCGGGGTCGGCGGCAGTTCCGGACGCGTCCGGCGGGTCCAGACCGGCTTCGTCCGCTCCTACGCACTTTCAATGTTCTTCGGTGCGGCGATCATTGTGGCCGCGCTGCTGGTGGTGAACGTCTGATGGAAGACTTTCCCTGGCTGAGCGTCCTCATCGCCGTCCCGCTGCTGGGCGCGGTGCTGGTGGGCGTGCTGCCGCGGACCCGCGAGACGCTGGTCAAGCAGGTCGCGCTGGGCGTCTCGCTGCTGGTCGCGGCGGGCACGCTGGTGATGGCGGCCGGTTTCGACACCGGCGGGCCGCGGTTCCAGTTCGAAGAGAAGTACTGGTGGATCAAGCAGTTCGGGGTGCACTGGGCGGTAGGCGTCGACGGCGTCGCGCTGGTGCTGATCCTGCTGTCGGTGATCCTGGTCCCGCTGGTGATCCTGGCGTCGTGGAACGAGGCGGACCGCTCCGGCGGCGTCGACGTCCCGCCCAAGCGCAGCGCGAGCATGTACTTCGCGCTGCTGCTGACGCTGGAGGCGATGATGATCGGCGTCTTCGCGGCGACCGACGTCTTCCTCTTCTACGTCTTCTTCGAGGCCATGCTGATCCCGGTGTACTTCCTCATCGGGTCCTACGGCGGCGCGCAGCGCTCGTACGCCGCGGTGAAGTTCCTGCTGTACTCGCTGTTCGGCGGCCTGCTGATGCTGGTCGCGGTGATCTGGCTGTACCCGCTGTCGGCCCGTCCGGCCAGTGAGGGCGGCCTGGGCCGCGGCACGTTCCTGTTCTCCGAGCTGAGCCGGTTGAACATCGACCCGACGACGGCCAAGTGGCTGTTCCTCGGCTTCTTCATCGCGTTCGCGATCAAGGCGCCGATGGTGCCGGTGCACACCTGGCTGCCGGACGCCGCGCAGCAGGCCCCGGCCGGCGCGCTGGTGCTGATCGTGGGCGTGCTCGACAAGGTCGGCACGTACGGCATGCTGCGGTTCTGCCTGGAGCTGTTCCCGGGCGCGGCCAAGTGGGCCACGCCGGTCGTGCTGGGCTTCGCCGTGCTGAGCATCATCTACGGCGCGGTGCTGGCCATCGGCCAGGTCGACCTGAAGCGGCTGGTCGCCTACACCTCGATCTCCCACTTCGGGTTCATCGTGCTGGGCGTGTTCGCGATGACCACCCAGGCCCAGTCCGGTGCCGCGCTCTACATGGTCAACCACGGCTTCTCCACCGGCGCACTGTTCCTGCTGGTCGGCTTCATGATCGTGCGGCGCCGGTCGGCCCGGATCGACGACTACGGCGGGGTGCAGAAGGTGGCCCCGGTGCTGGCCGGGACGTTCCTGGTCGCGGGCCTGTCCGGGCTGTCGCTGCCGGGCCTGGCGCCGTTCGTGTCGGAGTTCCTGGTCTTCACCGGCACCTTCTCCCGCTACCAGGTGCCCGCGATCATCGCCACGATCGGCATCGTCCTGGCCGCCATCTACATCCTGTGGATGTACCAGCGCACCATGGGCGGTCCCACGGTGGAGAAGACCAAGGGGATGAAGGATCTGACCGGGCGCGAGAAGCTCGCGATCGGGCCGATCCTCGCGATCATCGTGGCGCTGGGCTTCTTCCCCCAGCCGCTCCTCAACGTGATCAACCCCTCGGTGGAGAAGACCCTGGTCCGGCTGGACCAGCGCGACCCGGCGCCGAAGATCACCGGCAACGTCGCTGAGAACGGAGCCCGTCCATGAGCCTCACCAGTCAGCTGGGCGCGGCCGTCACCGCGCTCGACGCCGCCCCGGGCGGCGGCGTGCTCGCCGACGGCGAGATCCGCGCGCCGCACATCGAGTACGGCCAGCTCGCCCCGATGCTGCTGGTCTTCGGTGTCGCCATCGCCGGCGTGCTGGTCGAGGCGTTCGCCGGGCGGAAGCTGCGCTACCCGATCCAGGTGGCCCTGGCCTTCGTCGGCCTGGGCGGCGGGTTCGTCTGGACGATCGTGCTGGCCTGGCGCGACAAGCCGTTCCACGTGGCCGCCGAGGGCGCGCTCGCGGTGGACGGCCCCACCCTGTTCCTGCAGGGCACCATCCTGGTGCTGGCGCTGATCAGCCTGCTGCTGATCATCGAGCGGAAGCAGGGGCACTTCGCGGCCCAGGCGTCCGCGCTGCCGGGCAGCGAGGCCGAGCAGGAGACGATGGCGGCGGGGATCACCCAGACCGAGGTGTTCCCGCTGATGACCTTCGCGGTCGCGGGGATGCTGATGTTCCCCGCGTCCAACGACCTGCTCACCATGTTCGTCGCGCTGGAGATCATGTCGCTGCCGCTGTACCTGCTGTGCGGGCTGGCCCGCCGGCGGCGGTTGCTGTCGCAGGAGGCGGCGGTCAAGTACTTCCTCCTCGGCGCGTTCTCCTCGGCGTTCTTCCTGTACGGCGCGGCGCTGCTGTACGGGTACGCCGGCTCGGTGCGGCTGTCGGTGATCGCCGCGCAGCTCAGCCGGGACGCCGGCAGCGAGACGCTGCTGCTGGCCGGGGTGGCGCTGCTGTCGGTCGGGCTGCTGTTCAAGCTGGGCGCCGTCCCGTTCCACATGTGGAAGCCGGACGTCTACCAGGGCGCCCCGACCCCGATCACCGCGCTGATGGCGTCCTGCACGCTGGTGTCGGCGTTCGGCGCGATGCTGCGGGTCTACTACGTCGCGCTGGAGAACCTGCGGTGGGACTGGCGGCCCGCGATGTGGGGTGTGGCCATTCTCACCATGATCGCCGGTGCGGTGATCGCCATCACCCAGACCGACGTCAAGCGGA
This sequence comes from Spirillospora sp. CA-255316, assembly GCA_050942275.1. Lineage (GTDB taxonomy): Bacteria > Actinomycetota > Actinomycetes > Streptosporangiales > Streptosporangiaceae > Spirillospora. Next base: position 1,060,456 of record CP192047.1, read on the forward strand.
TGCTGGCCTACTCCTCGATCGCGCACGCGGGCTTCCTGCTCACCGGTGTGATCGCCACCTCCGAGTCCGGCCTGTCGGGCACGCTGTTCTACCTGGCGGCCTACGGGTTCACCACGATCGGCGCGTTCGCGGTGATCACCATGGTGCGGGACGCGGGCGGCGAGGCCGCGCACCTGTCCCGCTGGGCGGGGCTGGGCAAGCGGTCCCCGCTGGTCGCGGGGGTGTTCGCCTTCTTCCTGCTGGCCTTCGCCGGGATCCCGCTGACCAGCGGCTTCACCGGCAAGTTCGCGGTGTTCAAGGCGGCGATCGAGGGCGGCGCGACCCCGCTGGTCGTGGTCGGCGTGGTGTCGTCCGCGATCGCGGCATTCTTCTACGTCCGGGTGATCGTCGTCATGTTCTTCAGCGAGCCGGAGGCGGACGGCCCGTCGGTGGTCCTCGGCCCGGCGACCGTGACGGCGGTGGCGCTCGGGCTGGCGGCTACTGTGGTACTCGGTGTGCTCCCGCAGCCCGTGCTGGACCTGGCGGGGGACGCCGCGACACAGATGTTCGTCCGGTAGCTCCGGTAGGGGGTCTTGGGTGAGTAGAGCTTTCGTCGGGGACCCCGGGGGATCGTCGTCGTTCCCGTCAGGGGATGGACCCTTCGGCCTGCCCGTTGACGGCGCACTCGCGACGGAGACGCAGGAACGGCTCGCCGCCGTCGAGGGTCTGCTCCTGGACTCGGTGCACAGCGACGACCCGCTGCTCGCCCAGGCCTCCAAGCACCTGGTCGAGGCGGGGGGCAAGCGGTTCCGGCCGATGCTGGTGCTGCTGGCCTCCCACTTCGGCGACCCGGCCGCGTCCGGTGTCGTCCCGGCCGCGGTGGTGGTGGAGCTGACCCACCTGGCCACGCTGTACCACGACGACGTGATGGACGAGGCGACGGTGCGCCGCGGCGAGCCGTCCGCCAACTCCCGGTGGACCAACACCGTCGCCATCCTCACCGGCGACTACCTGTTCGCCCGCGCCTCCGACCTGCTGGCCGACCTCGGGCCCGAGGCGGTGCGGATCCAGGCGCGGGCGTTCGCCCGGCTGGTGCGCGGGCAGATCCAGGAGACCGTCGGCCCGGGCCCCGAGGCCGACCCGCTCAAGCACTACCTGCAGGTCGTGGCCGACAAGACCGCCTCGCTGATCGCGGTGTCCGGGCAGTTCGGCGCGCTGCTGGCGGGCGCCCCCGGCCATGTGGTCGACACGATCACCTCCGCCTGCGAGAAGATCGGCGTCGCGTTCCAGCTGTCCGACGACATCCTCGACATCGCCTCGGAGGCCGAGCAGTCCGGCAAGACCCCCGGCACCGACCTGCGCGAGGGCATCCGCACCCTGCCGATGCATCTCGTCCTGGCCGGCACCGGCTCGGGCACCGACGACGTCCGGCTGCGCGAACTCCTCACCGCCGACCTCACCGACGACACCCTCCACGCCGAGGCCCTGGCGCTCCTCCGCGCCCACCCCGCCATGGACCGCGCCCGAGCCGACCTGCGCCGCTGGGCCGAGGACGCCCGAGCCGAACTCCTCACCCTCCCCGACATCCCCGCCAGGGCCGCCTTCACCGGCCTCTGCGACTACGTGGTCTCCCGAACCGGCTGACCAAGGGGCGGCCCCGCGCCTTACTGAACCGGTCCACGCTCCGCTCGGGCCGCGCTCCTTGGGACCCCCGCCTCAAACCCCCAAAGCGGGGCTCCGCGGTCATTCCGGCCCGCATCCGGGCCGCGATCCGGCCGAACTCCTCGCTCTTGGGGCGGTCGCCGTGGATGGCTGGTGGGCGTTGAAGAGGAAGCGGTCGAACCAGCGGCGCAGGTAGGCGCGGAACTCCTGGGGGGAGCGCGGGGGGTGGCCGGGGTCGATGACGAAGGACTGCAGCAGCCGGAGCATGAGTTCGGCGAGCTCGTCCAGGTCGGTGCCGGTGTAGCCGCGGGCGGTCCAGTCGATGTCGAAGCGGGTGAGGATGGCGCGGCCGAATGCCATCGCGGTGGGTGAGGTGATGCCCTGGGTGAAGGTGCCGGTATGGCCGCTGGCCAGCAGGATTCCCAGGTAAGGGTCGTCCGGCAGCCGGTCGATGGTGTAGAACATGCCCTCGGCCAGGATTTCGGCGTCGTCACTGATGGGCGCGACGTGCGCGGTGAGCCGGTCCAGAAAACCGCCGACGGCCTGCTGGGCGGCGGCCACGAGTAGTTCCTCGGTGCCGGCGAAGTAGAAGTAGACGGTCTGCCGGGTGACGCCGAGGTCCTTGGCGACGTCGGCCAGACGGGTCTTGGCCCCGTACCGGTCGATGCACCGCATCGTCGCGCCGATGATCCGCTCTCTGGCCTCAGCATCGTCGCGCGGCTGGTCGCCGCGCCATCCGTGCGTCCTGACCATCTCGCACCACCTGCCGATTCACCCGCCGCCGGTCCCGGCGATCTTACGGGCCCGCCGTCCGTCCCCGGCCTGCGCGCAGCTCCGCCGACCGGCCTTGACTAGACGACAACCAGTATATGTATGGTCGTCGTATGACTGTGATCGCCGTGCCACCCGGCCGGTCTGGCGCGCCGCTGGACGAATCACTGACCGAGCGCGCCCTGGACATCGCCCTGCGCAGAACGACGGAGATGGCCGACAGCACCCTGGCGGTGCCGCTGTCGTACGCAACGAGATCGGCGTCCAGCACATGATCCGCACCATGGCCCACACCCTCGACATCGACCTTGACACCGCCGTCGCCGGCCCGACCCTCTGACGAGACTCAGGAGCACTCCATGGGCATCAACCAGCGTTCCCAGGTCGAAATGACCCCCGAGGAGATCCGGGCGTTCCTGGCCTCCCAGCGCACGGCCACCCTGGTGACGATCGGCCCGGGCGGGCATCCGCACGCGGTGGCGATGTGGTTCGCCGTGCTGGACGGGGTGATCTGGTTCGAGACCAAGGCCAAGGCACAGAAGGCGATCAACATCGGCCGCGATCCGCGGGTGACGGTCCTGGTCGAGGACGGCCTTACCTACGACCAACTGCGCGGCGTCTCCTTCGAGGGCCGCGCCGAGATCGTGGACGACCCCGACGCGCTGTGGCGGGTCGGGGTGAACATCTGGGAGCGCTACAACGGCCCCTACAGCGACGAGGTCCGCGAACTCGTGGAGTTCATGCTGCGCAAGCGGGTCGCCGTCCGCGTCGAGGTGGACCGGGCGCGCTCCTGGGACCACCGCAAGCTCGGCCTGGACCCGATCCCCCTGGGCGGCACCACCGCCCCCACCCGCAAGCAGGGGACGAGCGGGGCTACCGGGCCGTGAAACCCGCGTCCACGACGACCGTGCTGCCGGTGATGTAGCGGCCGGTGCCGGAGACCAGGTGCAGGATCTGGTTCGTGACGTCCTCGGCCTCGATGAGGCCGCCCGGTACGGGGAGCGGATTCTGCAGGTTCTCCGCCATCTCGGGGACCTCCTGCACGTAGTTGGCGAACGCCTCGTTGGTGACCATCGGGGTGGCCACTCCGCACGGGTGCACCGTGTTGAAGCGGATGTTCTCCGCGGCGTAGGCGTTGGCCCACAGACGCATCAGGCCGACCACGCCGTGCTTGGACGCGACGTATCCCGCGAGCCCGGGATTTCCGTCGGAGGGACCGGTCCTGAGCCCGGCCGTCGAGCTGGTGATCACGATCGCCCCGCCCCGGCCGCCGGCCTGGACGTGCGGTATCGCGGCCCGCACGGTGTTGTAGACGCCGGTCAGCATCACCTCGATGCCGTCGAGGAACGCCTGGTCGGTATGCCGCTGCCCGCCGGTGATCGCCATGATCCCCGCGTTGGCGAGGACGATGTCGAGCCGGCCGAACCGGGCGACCCCCTCGTCCACGACCCGCTGGACGGCGTCCCGGTCCCGCACGTCGGCGACCTCGGCGTAGATCTTGCGGCCGGTCGCCTCCACCAGGGAGACGGTCTCCCGCAGGTCCTCCCGGGAGGCCATCGGATACTCCACGGAATCGATCTGCGCGCAGATGTCGAAGCCGATGATGTCGGCCCCCTCCTCGGCGAGCCTCACGGCATGCGACCGGCCCTGCCCGCGGGCGATCCCGGAGATGAGAGCGACCTGTCCCTCGACTCGTCCCATCAGTGCACTCTCCTGTACCTCGTGGCCGGCGTGTCAGGCGGCATGTCCGCCGCCCGGCTCGTCCCAGTTCTCTGGTCCGGCCGTCTCAAAGCACGCCCCGGATCATCCGGGGCGCCAACGATCGTTCACATGCCCGGCGGCCGGGCGAGCGGGACCTGGTCGTTCGGGACTTTCTATCTAGCCGACGAAGGGGAGGATGCCACCGTCCTATGGGGAACCGTCCGGAACCGGCCGAGTACGTTTTGTGGATCTGGCCGGGGTCGCTTGACGGCGGCGCCGGGAAGCCGCCCCGCGCATCGCAGGCCGCCGCTGCGTGGCACACCCTCGGCGCCGAAGCAACGTGAGTACGAACGGGAGGGGCGTTGCGGGCGGCCCATCATCGCGGGTGAGTAGCGCCGTTCACGGGTTTCGTACGGGGGGCGGAGTCCTCGGCTTGGGAGCTGGGGCGCGGGAGCCCCAGTGGGCGCGGCCTGAGCGAAGCGGGGACCGGCCTCACAAAACGGCGAGTGGAAGAGGGGCCCATCCGCCAAGGGACGGGCGAAGTTAAGGGGACCGCCCCCGGTGGGGCGGTCCCCTTGGGTCAGGCGTTCTGGGGTTCGGGGGTCAAGCCCCTGGCCTTCATGGCGTGGATGACCATGTTGATCAGGACCTTCTTGCACGACTCCAGCCTGCGGGCGTCGCACAGCATGACCGGGACCTTCGGGCCCAGGTTCAGGGCCATCTGGATCTCTTCCAGGTCGTACTGGCGGGCGCCCTCGAAGCAGTTCACCGCGACCACGAACGGGGTGCCGCGGCGTTCGAAGTAGTCGACCGACGGGAAGCAGTCCGACAGCCGGCGGGTGTCGGCGAGGACGACGGCGCCCAGGGAGCCGAGCGCCACCTCGTCCCACATGAACCAGAACCGCTCCTGCCCGGGGGTGCCGAACAGGTAGAGGACGTACTCGTCGCCCATCGTGATGCGGCCGAAGTCCATCGCCACGGTGGTGGTGTTCTTGCGCTCCACGCCGGAGATGTCGTCCACGCCGACGCTCTCGTCGGTGAGGATCTCCTCGGTGCGCAGCGGCTGGGTCTCCGAGACCGTGCCCACCATGGTGGTCTTCCCCACGCCGAAACCGCCCGCGATGACGATCTTCACGGCCGTGGGAAGCCTGCGGCCGTTCGCCTCGCGACTAGAGGGCCCGGAGCCCATCGATCACCGCCTTGTAGAGCCTGATGTCGTGCATGTCCGCTTCCGGTTCGGGCTCCTGCATCGTGATGAACCCCTTGTCCAGGAGGTCGCCGAGCAGGACCCGCACGGTGGCGACGGGAAGGTCCAGATGGCCGGTGAGCTCCGCCACCGACATCACCGACTGGCACAGCCGCAGGATCGCCCGGTGTTCCGGGCCCAGGCCGACCGCGCTCTCGGGAGAGATGCTGATGGCCACGACCAGGGTGATGAGGTCGAACTTGCCCCGGGTCGGCTCGATGCGCCCGCTGGTCATGACATAGGGGCGGACGAGCGGTCCGGCGTGGTCGTCCAGCAGCCGGTTCTGGGCCGGTTCGTCCAGGCGTTGCTCCTCCGGCGGGGAATCCTCGGGAGGCATCATCAGGTGGTCCGGCCTTCCTTCACTGCCGCCGTCTCCGAGCGTGACGGCGAGGTCAGGTGGTGGCCCAGGCTGGTGACCAGCACGGCCATCTCGTAGGCGGTGAGGCCCACATCGGCCTCCTCGTCGGTGAGCACCGCGAGGCAGGCGCCCTTGCCGGCCACCATGACCAGCAGGAAAGCCGACTGCATCTCGACGATCGTCTGCCGTACGGGGCCGTTGCCGAAGCGCGTGCTCGCCCCCTTGGCCAGGCTCTGGATGCCGGCCGCGACGGCCGAGAGGTGCTCTCCGTCGTCTTGCTTCAGGTCCTGGGAGGCGGCCATCAGCAGCCCGTCCGCGGACAGCACCACCGCGTGCCGGGCGTGTGGCAGCCGCCCCACCAGATCGTTCAGCAACCAGCCTAGGTCGGCCGACGAACCGGTCTTCTGCATTACTGATCGTCCTCGCCTTCTACTGCTGCGTCACTGAGCTTGGACTTGGCCGCGTCGGCTCGGCCGCGCCGACTGCCCAGCTGGTACGAGCCCATGATGCGCTGGATCTCTTCCGGGGATCGGCCGACGTCCTCCGGCTCGTCCGGCTCGACCATGGGTTCTTCCGTCTTCAGTGGCGTGACCAGGTGGGCCTGGGGCACCCGGACCGGCAGGCCGGACGGAGTGGTGGAACTCTCGGGCACTGGTGGCGGGTCCTCCAGGGGAGTCGTGGCGGGCTGTTCGGGACGCTCGGCCGCCTCACCCCCGAGGCCCGGCCCGCCCGTCCCGGCGGGGCCGGGCTTGGGGACCGATCCGGTGGGGGAGGTGACGGTCGGGGACGGGTCCGGGACGGCGACCAGGGCGGGCGCCGCCTGCTGCCCCTGGCGTCCGCCGGCGCCTCCCGTGCGGCCGGACGACGCCTCGGCGGGCGCGCCGGCGCCGGCGCCGATGCCAGCGCCGACGGGGACGGGCTGGCGCACCTCGAGGCCGTTCTCGGTGGTGGTCCCGGGCGCCACCGGCTTGGGCTGGTCGTCCCAGCCCTCCTCACTGACGAGGTCGTTGGGGATCACGACGACCGCGGTGGTGCCGCCGTAGGCCGAGCGCTTGAGCATGACCTGCAGGCCGTACCGCTCGGCCAGCGTGCCGACCACGAACAGGCCGAGCTGGACCGAGCTCTGCAGGTTGAACTCGGGCGGGTCGGCGATCCGGGCGTTGACCTCGGCCAGCTTGTCGTCGGTCATGCCCAGGCCGCGGTCCTCGATGTCGATCGCGAAGCCGTTGGCGACGCGGTGCCCGCCGACCTGGACGACGGTGTCCGGCGGGGAGAACGACACCGCGTTCTCGATCAGCTCGGCCAGCAGGTGGGTGATGTCACCGACCGAGCGGCCGGCCAGCTCCACCGGGCCGAACTGGAGCACCTGAACCCGGGTGTAGTCCTCGACCTCACCGATGGCGGCGCGGACGACGTCCACCATCGGGACCGAGCGGCGCCAGCCGCGGGCGGGGATGGCGCCGGAGAGGACGATCAGGTTCTCCGCGTTGCGCCGCATACGGGTGGCCAGGTGGTCCAGCCGGAACAGTTCCTGGAGGTCCTTGGGGTCGATGTCGGGCTGGCGCTCCAGCTGGTCCAGCAGGCTCAGCTGCCGGTGCACCAGCGTCTGGGTGCGGCGCGCCAGCGACAGCAGGACGTCGCGGATGCCGCGGCGCAGTTCGGCCTGCTCGACCGCGGTGCGCAGCGCCGTCTCCTGCACGGCGTTGAACGCGCGGCTCACCTGGCCGATCTCGTCGGTGCCGAACTCCAGCGGCGGGGCCTCGGCGCTGACGTCGACCTTCTCGCCGTGACCGAGCCGCTCCACCACGCTGGGCAGCCGCTGCTCGGCCAGCTCCCAGGCGGCGATGCGCAGCCGCTCCAGCTGGCGGACCAGCGCCTGGGCGGTGGTGATGGACACGATGATGGACGCGACGACCGCGAGCAGGCCGAGACCGCCGGCCAGCACCAGCCGGACGACGACCCAGATGCCGAGCGGGGTGGCGCGGTCGACCGTCCGCTCACCGGCCTCCCGGATGCTCTGCAGCATGTCCGCCATGCCCGCCTCGGTGGTCCTCTTCCACAGGTCGACGGTGATGCGCGGGCGCGCGCCGGGCCGGGTCTGGAGCAGCTGGTCCTCCAGCGCCCTGACCGCCGCCAGCTGCGGGCTGGAGGTCATCTCCCGGTACTGGCGGTTCTCGGTGTCGCGCAGCCCGACCATCGCCTGGTCGAAGGCGTAGCGCCGGATGGCGATGGCCTCGTTGGCGGACGCCAGGTCGGCGGCGCTGAGCCGGCCGACGGTGAGCATGCCGGCGACCAGCGCGTCCTCGCGGGAGAGCAGCTCCCAGCTGCGGGACACCGCGACGGCGTGGCGCACGACGTCGGCGAAGTCGTCGTCGTCCAGCGTCGCCATCGCGTCGTACACGCGGTAGAAGGACTCGTTGATGGAGGCGTAGGTGTCGAACGCGCGCTTGCGCTCCACACCGCCCGCGTCCACCGACCGGCGGTGGTCGCCGAGCTGCCGCAGGAGGCGGGACAGCTCGTTCATGCGGCCCTCGAGCACGTCGTCGGCGGCCCGCTTGACCGAGCCGTCGCTGACACGGCTGAGCACGACCGCCACGTTCCTGTCGGTCTTGGCCCGCTGTGCCCGCAGGGCCTCGCGGCGCTGCTGGGTGGGCTCGGCCAGGTAGACGACGGTGAGCCGTCGTTCGAGCTGCAGATCGACCATCGCCGGTTCGGCCGCTTCGACGACCGTGTTCAGCGTGTTCACCCAGAGGAGGTTGATGCCCTCGCGTGCGGTCACCCACGCCGCGAAGGCCCACAGAGCGGTGAGAGACAGCAGCATCGCCGCAATCTTGGTCCGCAGTCGCGAGTTGCGGAAGCGCATTGATTTAACCCAACGATGTGTCGAGGTGTCTGCAAAATGCGGAGATGTCCCAGCTGCAAGACACGCGATGGTGGGGTTTGCGACAGAACGGCGGCGTCAGCCGGTTCTAGTGCTCGCAGCACCATACCAACGGCATCATAGGCACTCAAGGTGAATCGTTTACTTTGGACGTATCTCAACGTCCTGCAAGGTCGTCCAACGTCCTCACGAGGGCGCTGGTGAGGTGATTCACACAAAAGTCGCCGATGGTTTTTCTTGGAGCAGCCGGAGTGCACCGAGAGTGATCGCGCGCACGATGGCGTCCGGGAAGTATGTATCTTTGTCGTGCCAGAGAGGCACTTTTTTGTAATTTGTGGGGATTAGTCCGATTTCCTGACCCGGGGCCGGAACGCCCTCCGCCACCAGGGCCGAACGCAGGAAGGCGCCGCCGCGGGAGGCCGCGCGCATACCCTCTCCCGAACCCGACCGGACGAGCAGGAGGAGCTGGACCGCGTACGCCGTCTCCTCGACGGTGCCGTCCCAGCGCCCCCAGCTCCCGTCGGCCCGCTGGGAATCGATCACCCAGCGCACGGCGCGTTCCACCGCCCTCGCGGAGCCGGGGGCGGACCCGAATCCGTCAATGGCCAGCGCGGCGCAGGACGTGGCGTAGTAGGGCGACGCGTGCCAGCGGTCCCGCCAGGACCCGTCCGCGTCCTGCTGCTCGCACAGCCAGGAGGTCAGCTTGGTCACCGTCGCGGAATAGCGGTGCGCCGACTCGCCGCCCCCGGTGCTCGCCATGAAGTGGCCGAACGCCTCCAGCACGTGGGCATTGGTCGTGATCGACCGGCCGTTCTCGCCCTGCCAGGTGCAGAAATGCGTGTCCAGCTCGTACTGCCAGAGGAGGTCGGGAGGATAAGGGTGGCCAAGGAGCGAAAGGGCGTACAGGACCCCGGCGCTGCTGTCGGCGTCGGGCGGCAGGCCCTCCCCTCCTCCCGTGCCGGACGGTCCCAGCGTGGCACGCAGCTCGGTGATCAGCCGCCGTGGCACCTCCAGCGGCACCCCGGCCCGTGCCAGCCAGCTCAGCACCCAGCCGCGCTCGAACGCGGTGATGGGCGTCGCGACGGGCACCGGCCCGCCATGCCGGACCACTGCGGCCTCCAGGTACCGCCGCGCGGCCGCGCGGTCGGACTGCGTCGCGTGGGCCGCCGGGCCGGAGTCCCCGCCGTGGGCAAGGGCGGCGACCGGGCCCACGGTCGGGTCGGCGTCCGGGCTCGCGGCCGGGCCGACGTGCGGGGCGGCGTGCGGGGCGACGTGCGGGGCGGCGCCCATACGAGCTCCGCCGCGATCGCCGGTGCCGGGTGGGCCGGGATCGCGGCCCAGCCAGGTGGCCGTGGCCGCCGGGGAGGCGCCGACCGTGCCCGAGGGCTCGGGACGGACCGAGCGGGCCCCGTGCGCGGAGTCGCCCGCGATCTCCAGGGCGTGGAGCAGTTTGACGGGAACGGGATGGCCCTGCTCCAGCAGCTCCCGGACGACAGGAAGCAGTTCGCCGGTCACCCCGGCGGGGGCGCGCAGCCGGCGGCCGCGGTCCCGCCAAGACTCCAGCCCGGGGATCGAGCGGATCGCCGGCGCGTCCAGATGGGCGTTGATCCGTTCGATGAGGTAGGGAGCGATGTGCTCGATCGCGGGCATGTCCGGCAGATCGAGCGCGTGGCCCGGGGCGAGCCACCCGGACAGCAGGCGCAGCCCCCGGCCGGCCGCCCTGCCCACGTCCGCCACCGGCAGACCGGGGACGAGCATGCCCGGCGCAGGCCGCGCGGCGCCGCCGGGCTCGGTGGAGAGGGCCGACAGCAGGGCTTCGGTCGCGCTCAGAGTCGGGATCAGCGCGTACCCGTCGTGAGGCAGCCCCCAGCCGCCGTCCGGCCGCTGCTCGGCCAGCAGGAACCGCAGCCGTTCGGCGTGGCCGGTGAGCCAGGGGGCCAGGGACACCAGCCTGCCCGTCTCGTACACCGAAGGTGAGGATCCTCCCCAGGGATGCTCCACCAGATCGTCGATGATCTCCTGTGCGGACGCGGCGATGTCGACGAGGCTCCCGCGGTGCGACGCCGCGTCCAGCGTCACAGCGACCCCCAGTAGTCGCTCAGGCCGTAGAACCCGTGGCTGTAGCCGATCTGCCGTTCCAGGTAGGCCACGGCCTCCGGGCAGTCGTCGCGCAGCGGGTCGAGCAGCGTGCGGCAGCCCTCGACGATCGTCTCGATACGGGCGGTCATCGCGTCCCGGTCGACCCCCAGCAGCTGGGCGTTCAGGTCGCCCCAGGTGAGGTCGCGCTCCAGCGTGGCCAGGTCGTTCAGGAGGCGGAGCACCTTCTGCACCTCGCGGCTGATCACCTGGAGCCGGTCGGCGTGCGCCACCGTGGCCGGATCGCCGCCGATGATCCAGTGCGAGATGTTGACCCAGGCCGACCCGTAGTTGTCGGCGTTGTCGAGATAGGCGTCGAAGGACGGCAGCGCGCTCCGGTCGCCGGACGCCGCCGCCGCCTTCCAGTCCCACTCCCGTGCCCCCGCCTCCAGCAGCCGCGCCAGCTGCGCCCGCCAGTCGTCGCGCAGCGCGGCGAAGGCGGGAGCGGCGGCGACCTCGTCGCGGATCTCGGCCAGGAACCGGGCCAGCCCGTCGCCGGGCGCCGGGTCGCCGCCGTCGGCCACGGCCAGGCAGCGCCGGTTGATGTCGTCGATCTCCTCGCGCGCCGTCGCCACATGGTCGACCAGCCAGTCCAGGCCGAAGATCCACAACGAGGTGCGGTTGGCGATCCGCAGCCGCGCGGCGCTCAGCTCGGGGGAGCCGAACGCGTTGGCGCACGCGACGGCGGTGAAGAGGGTGCCGTCGATGGGCTTGGCGGAGAAGAGGTCGGGATGGGCTTCGGCGCAGGCGGCCAGGTCGCGGGCGGCCCGCACGGCCTGGGCCATGACGGCGCCGCGGCCTCGTGCCGCGCGCAGCGGATCGCGGACGGCCGGCTCCGTTCGCGTACCGGCCGGTACGTCGGCGGCGTCGGACAGGACGATGTCGGGATCTAGCATCGGCGCCCTTACCTCGAAGCCGTCATCAGGCGGACCGCTGGACGGGTGTCAGCGTCATGAGGATCGGCTTGTCGGGCCGCAGCGTGAGACCGACCTGCGCCTTGGGGATCTCCGCCGCGTTCGACGGCCGCGTGCGGAACCGGCTCAGGATGCTGGCGAGGATCAGCTGCGCCTCCGCCATGACGATGTGCCGGCCGACGCACTGGTGCGGGCCGCCACCGAACGGGAAGTAGGAGTAGCGGTGGTACTGCCGTGCGCGCTCGGGCTCGAACCGGTCCGGATCGAAGCGCTTGCTGTCCTCTCCCCACACCGACGTCAGCCGTTGCGTGACGTAGGGGCTGACCAGCACGGTGTCGCCGGCGCGGATCCGCACCCCGCCCACGGTGGTGTCCTGGACGGCGGTCCTGGAGAACAGCCACCCCACCGGGTAGAGCCGCAGCAGCTCCTGGACGACCTGCTTGGTGTACTGCAGTTCCGGCAGGTGCTCGGCCCGCACCGGACCGCCGCCCACCACGCTCGAGGCCTCCGCGTGCAGCCTGTCGGCGATCTCCGGGTGGGTGTTCAGCAGCGGCCACAGCCAGGTCAGGGCCACGGTGGTGGTCTCGTTGCTCGCACCGAAGGTCGCGAGCAGGTTGCTGCGGATCCACTCGTCGTCCACCGGGCTGCCGTCGGCCGTGCGGGCCCGGCACAGCGCGGTGAAGATGTCGTTCCCCTCGCCGGGGTCGTCGCGGTAGCGGTCGACCAGCGCGAACAGGCTGTCGTCCATCGCCTTGACGGCGGCGCGGAACGCCCGGTCGCCGGGCATGGGCACGGCGCGCGGCATGAACGGCAGCAGGAACCGGTAGGCGATCCTGATGACGATCTGCTGGAGGGGCGGGATCATCAGGTCCGCCTCGGCACGGGAGATCTTGTCGCCGAACAGCACCTTGACCACGGTCTCGTTGATGATCCGGTACATCTCCTGGAGCATGTCGACCGGGGTGCCGGCGCGCGCGGGTTCCTCCAGCTTGTCCACCGCGCCGTTGATCGCGTCCGCCATCATCGCGGTGAGCTTCTTGGTGTTGTGGAGGGAGAAGACCGGCTGCAGCACCCGCTTGCTCGCGTCCCACCCCGGGCCCTCGTCCAGGATGCTGTCGCTCATCAGATCGCGGATCGGACGCCAGTAGACCCCCGTGCGGCTGAATCGCTCCGACTGGAACCGGAGTACCTGCTCCACGTCCTCGGGAAGGGTGGCCAGATAGGGACGGGAGGCTCCGAGGTCGATCCGGATCAGCCGGCCGTCCGCTTCTTCGCCCATACGTTCGAGTTGCCGCAGAGGATCTCTGACAAAGCCAAGGGCGGTCCGGTAAAGTGGGAAATGCTTGGCTTTGCTTGGGGAAACTACGCCGCTGTCAACTGACATTCTTGACTGCCTTCGTTCGGGAGTCGGCCATGCGTAACCGCCGCCAGGGCGCGACGGCGGCTCGTTGGCCGGGCGGTCGGGGTTCTCGAACGTTCTGCGTAACTTGTGCGTTATAGGCGTTTCGAGGGGAGTATCACATGATCAATTGACGGGAGCAAGGCGCTTGATGGTGAGAATGTCTGCATTTGTGAGTGACCTACATCACTTTGCAAGTCGAGCGTCAGTGCACGTCAAGACAATTGTCATGATCTGTCCTCACGCTCTGTAGTGAATTCTCGTTACTCGTGACGGGGTGGAGTTGAGACATCCGAAGGGCCCGGAATACTCCGATACTTAGCGGGTGAAAGGATGTGCTCCCGGGGCCGGGGGGACGATGATCCTTACGGCTCTACGGGGCATCCCGTCAAGAAAGCGCGCTTTTCCGTACGCCGATCTCTCATGTGATCTTCATCGCGAAGAATGATCGCATGCCAAGGCCGGGGCGGTGCCCCCGCCCCCGCCCGCGCCCGGCCGCCCGGTTGTCAGCGCCGCACCGGGCGGAGACTGATCATGATCGGTTCCCGTGGCTTCAGGGTGATGTCCACCCGCGGCTCCACCGGGGCGGAGTTCTCCAGGACTGGCCGGAACCGGCTGAGCAGCACGGCCAGGATGAGCTGGGCCTCGAGCGTGAAGAAGATCCGTCCCGAGCACTGGTTGGGCCCGCCGCCGAAGCCCATGAACGCGAACCGGTGCCGCGACCGTCCCGGCGCGAACCGTTCCGGATCGAGCACATGCGGCTCGGGCCAGAGGTCCGCGAGTCGGTGCGTGAGATAGGGGGTGACGGCCACGGTGGCCCCGGCCCTGATCCGGACGCCGTCGATGACGTCGTCGGACGCCACGGTGCGCGGCGTGATCCAGGCCACCGAGTACAGGCGCACCAGTTCCTGCAGCAGCATCTTGGTGTAGGTCAGCTTCGGCAGGTGCTCGAAGGTCGGCTGATCCGTGCCGACCACCCGGTCCACCTCGTCGTAGAGGCGGGCCCGTACCTCGGGGTAGGAGTCCAGCGCCGCCCACAGGAAGGACAGCACGGAGACCGTCGTCTCCGTGCTGGCCAGGAACAGCCCGACGACGCCGTCGCGGACCGCCTTGTCGTCGAGCTCCATGCTGCCGTCCCCACGTGCCCGGATCAGCATGGACACGACGTCGTGCCCGTCGGTCGGCCCGCGACGGGCCTGGCGGACGATGGGGTAGACGAGTTCGTCCAAGGCCCGGATGGACCGGTTGAAGGCGAGATCGCCCGGCAGCGGGATCGCCCCCGGGAGGAAGGGCATCAGCATCCGCCAGCGGAACGACGAGGTGGTGGCGGTCACCATGACGCGGCCCAGGCGGTCGATCTCCGACAGCGAGATCCGGTCGCCGACCAGGACCCGGATGATCGTGCGGTAGATGATGCGGGTCATCTCGGCGAAGGCGTCGACCGGGAGCCCTCCGCCGGCGCGCTCCTCCAGGTCGTCGATGGCCTCGGTGACGGTCAGCGTCATCTGCTCGGAGACGGCGGTGATGCTGGGCCCTGACAGCAGGTTCTGGAACACCTTCTGCTTGACGGGCCAGGTGGGGTCCACGTCGGAGGCGTCCCCGGTCAGCCTGCGCAGGGGCTTCCACATCAGGCCCTCGCGGCGGTAGTTGCCGACGTTGTCGCGCAGGACGTGCTGCAGGTGCTCGGGACGGGTGATCACGTAAGGGCGGAACCCCCCGAGATTCAGCCGCGTGATCTCACCGCCGGTCCGCCTGCCCATCTCCTCGAGAGTGCCGAGGGGGTCACGCATCACGCCCGGGAACAGGTGGTGGAACGGGTAGCGTCTCGCGTCTCGCAGGGGCGTCGCGGCGGTGGTCGCGGCCATGGTGGGTCTCCTTGTACCGAATATCCACTACGCGGTCATGAGGGCGGCCATGAGTCGGTTGCGAGGCTCGTCAGCGTCGGGAGTCGGGCGCCCGGCCGGTTTTCGGCATGGCGAAGGCCCGGTGGGCATGGAGAGGTGTCCGCCGGGCCGGATGTCGGGTGGAGGGCCGGTGGGAAGGGAGCGCCTCGGCTCGCCGGGAGCCCTACCGGCCGACATTGTTCTAACTCCTCTTTGCCGTGGAGTCGGTGCCGCCTTGCGGCCGTCCGTATCGCCTCACGGGCAGCCCGGAGTCAGGCGGGGCGTGCGTACGTTTTGCATGGGTTTACGTGGTCTGCGTGGTATGGGTGGGTTATTGGGAAGTATCACATGATCAACTTTCGGAGACAAGGCGTCTTTTGGTGGAAAATCTCCCGAATTGCCGGTGATCTAGATCACTGACAACAGCCCAGTCAAGAAAGTCGGAGAATAGATGACACGGCGCAATCGCTCAGTGTGGTCATCTCGCTGCGCGCATCTCCGCACCATTTCGCCAAGAATCGAATCTGTATTCGATTGGCAGCGGAAAGAGGACGGCGGTCAGCCGATCGTCATGAGAGAAGGTGATGCGCGGCCGCCGAAAGCTCGACGCGGCGGCTCAGTGCTCGCCCTGGGTACGGGCCATCTGAGGGTTGAGGGCGCCCGGAAGCAGCGACGGCCATGACCGTTCCGTGGATACGGTCAGCCGCCCGGAGTACACGCGGTCGCCGCAGCGGACCACCACCGGGTAGGTCCCCGCGCCGATCGCGCGCTTGAGATGCACCCTGCCGGTGCGCTTGGACAGCCTCGCGGACTCGCTGAACGCGGTGGACTCCGCCGCGTGCCGCCCGCCCTGGCACTTCGGCGAGACGACCTTCACCCGGCTGCCCGGCCGCGCCACCTGCGGCTCCACCCGCACCTCGTCACCGGCACCCTCCTCGCCCGAGGCGGGAGCGGCAAGGCCGGCGGCCACGAGGACGGCCCCGACCACAGTGACACTGAGCAGGCGCAACCGGACTCCTCGGTTCTAAGGGGGACGAGCGGTGTGACCTCCGGCACTTTAGTGCTTTGAGGTTCCCTCCTCTAGCGATGTCCCCAAACCCGCTGAAGTTCGTTGATCTCCCTCGGTGACCGGGACCGGCCGCGCCCCGTCCCGGCGCCCCTGCCTCCGCCGGACCCGCAGCCCGTCCGCGGTCAGCACCACGAGTGCCGCCCACACCAGCAGGAACCCCGCCCACCGGTCGGCGGGCATGTCCTCGTGGTGCACCAGCAGGCCGATGAGGAACTGGAGGACCGGCGTCAGGTACTGGAGCATGCCGATCACGCTCAGCGGCAGCCGGATGGCCGCGCCGTTGAACAGCAGCAACGGGATCGCCGTGACGAACCCGGCACCCGCCATCAGCACCGCGTGCGCCACGCCCTGATGCCCGAACTCCGCCTCACCCTGGACCTCCAGGGCCAGCGCGAAGCCGAAGGCGGGCAGGAACATCACCGCGGTCTCCACCGCCAGGCTCTCCAGCGACGGGGTGTCCGCGAACTTCTTCAGCAGCCCGTAGGTTCCGAACGCCAGCGCCAGGACCAGCGCGATCCACGGCAGCCGCCCGTGCCCGGCGCTCAGCACCACCACCGCCGCCGCGCCCAGCCCCACCGACGCCCACTGCCACCTGCGCAGCCGCTCCCGGAAGACGACCACGCCGAGCAGCACGCTGATGAGCGGGTTGATGAAGTAGCCCAGCGCCGCGTCCAGCGTGTGGCCGGTGTTGACGGCGTAGATGTAGACGCCCCAGTTCAGCGTGATCACCGCCGACGCCGCCGCGAGCAGCGCGGCCCGCCGCCATGTCAGCCGGCGGATCCACCGCCGTCCGGCCGCCAGCATCACCAGCACGGCCACCAGCGACCACATGATCCGGTGCGCCAGGATCTCCGTCGCCCCGGACGGCTTCAGCAGCGGCCAGTACAGCGGGAACAGCCCCCAGAGCGCATAGGCCGCGACGCCGAACACGATCCCTCGCCGCTCCGCCACGTACGCCACGGTAGCAGGAGGTAATTACCCAAGCCCGTACACACTGATGTCACCTCCGACGACGTAGCCTGGAGGCATGTTCTTCGCGAAGACCCAGATGGTCTCTCCAGAGAAGGCCCTGCCCGGCCGTGAAGAGCCGATCCGAGTGCCGCCGCGGCACGAGGTCCTCGACGCGCCCCTGGCCCCGCCCTACCCGGACGGCGCCGAGATCGCCGAGTTCGCCCTCGGCTGCTTCTGGGGTGCCGAGCGCAAGTTCTGGCAGACCCCCGGGGTGGTTTCGACCAGCGTCGGCTACGAGGGCGGCTACACGCCCAACCCCACCTACGAGGAGGTCTGCAGCGGCCTGACCGGCCACACCGAGACCGTCCGCGTCGTCTACCACCCTGCCCGGGTGTCCTACGAGGAGCTGCTGCGCGTCTTCTGGGAGGCCCACGACCCCACCCAGGGGATGCGCCAGGGCAACGACGTCGGCACCCAGTACCGCTCGGCGATCTTCTACCGCGACGACGCCCAGCGGAAGCAGGCCGAGGCGTCCCGCGACGCCTTCCAGAAGGTCCTCACCGCCGCCGGCCACGGTGCCATCACCACCGAGATCACCCGGGCCGGCGACTACTACTTCGCCGAGGACTACCACCAGCAGTACCTCTCGGACGCCAAGAATCCGAACGGCTACTGCGGCCTGGGCGGCACCGGCCTCTCCTGCCCCGTGGGCGTCGCCACGGCCGAGTGAGGCACCCGGCCCGGCCTTCGACGTGCGAGCCGCGGCCCCGGGAGGGCCGCGGCCCGGCCGGCCGTTGCTGAAGGAGTCCGGGCGGGTCAGGCGGGTTCGATGTTCTGGTTGAGGTGGAAGAGGTTGTCCGGGTCGTAGCGGGCCTTGACCTGTGCCAGGCGGCGGTGGTTGTCGGCGCCTAGCCCGGCGATGACGCGGTCGCGGCCCTCGTTGCCGATGAAGTTCAGGTAGACCGCGCCGGTCGACCACGGGCGCATGTCGCGGATGGCGCCCCGCGCCCAGGCGATGGCGCGCTCGTCGTCCTCGGCGTTCTCCCACAGGCCCAGCGGGTGGACGGCCCAGAGCGCCGAACGCCACGGGACGGGGTAGTCCGTCCCCCCGTCGGCGACCGCGCCCCCCAGGGGGAACAGGATGTGCTGGGACGCCGACGGCACGACCATGTCCGTGGCCCGGGCGCAGAACAGGTCCAGCGCCTCGTCCGGCAGGGAGCCCAGATGCTCGGCCGACCAGTAGTTCCGGAAGCCGGGCGGGTCGTCCAGCATGCACTGGAAGTCGGCGTACGGCATCTCGGCGACGAGGCCGCCGGAGGACTCCAGACCGGTCATCGGCGCGAGGGCGTCGTCGGCCTCGGGGCCCGTGCCCGCGTACACGGCGAGGACGGCGAGCGCCTGCCGTCCCGCCAGATCCTCGGGGACGAACGTTTCCGGCGGCGCGGTCAGGTAGATGGCGGCGCCGCCGACCTCCTCGGGCGCCGACTCCATGAAGGAGCGGTAGGCGGCGAGCACGTCGCGGCCGGCGTCGGGCGGCCACAGCAGCAGGGCGACGGTGACCCGGGTGAGCGGGTGGAGCCGCAGCGTGAACGAGGTCGCCACGCCGAAGTTGCCGCCGCCGCCGTGCAGGGCCCAGAACAGGTCGGTGTTCTCCTCCTCGCCGGCGTGGACGATCTCGCCGCCGGCCGTGACCAGTTCGACGTCGAGCAGGTTGTCGCAGGCCAGGCCCCAGAGGCGTTCGAGCCATCCGGAGCCGCCGCCGAGGGTGAAGCCGCCGACGCCGGTGGTGGAGACGCGGCCGCCGGTGGTGGCCAGGCCGTGCGGTTCGGTGGCCCGGTCCAGGTCGCTCATGGTGGCGCCGCCGGAGACGCGGGCGGTGCGGGCGGCGGGGTCGACGGTCACGGTGTTCATGCGGCGCAGGTCGATGACGATGCCGCCGTCGGTGAGCGCCTTGCCGGCGACCCCGTGCCCGCCGCCGCGCACGGCGATCTCCAGGCCGAGCGTCCGGCCGACCTCGACGGCGCGGGCGACGTCGGCGGTGGTGGCGCACTGGGCGATCACCGCGGGCCGCCGGTCGATCATGGAGTTGAAGACGGTCCGCGCGTCGTCGTAGCCGGGGTCGCCGGGCAGGAGGGCGGTACCGGAGAAGCCGGGGCGCAGGCGCGCCGCGGCCTCGTCCTGGATGCGGGTGGAGGTCATGTGCGTCCCTCTCGCTGGAAGGCGGGGACCGCCGTTGCGCGGGGACGACGGCCCGATGGTCGGGCGTACCGCCGTGCCAGGGGGATCAGGACGCCATTCTTCTCCTTTTGGGGATGCCTGAAAAGGGGGCGGGTCAGGGGATGAGGATGTGCTTGCCGATGGTGGCGCGCGACTCGATGGCCTGGTGGGTGGCTGCGGCCTCGGCCAGGGGGCGCACGGAGCCCACGATGGGGTCCAGCACGCCCTCGGCGGCGAGCGCGAAGGCCCGCTCGCGCAGCGGGACGAGCCGTTCGGGCGGCAGGAGGGCGCTGGCGAACCCCAGGATCGAGAGCGCGCGCAGGTAGACGGTCTCGGGGTCGATCTCATGCGGGCGGCCGGTGATGCCGCCGTACAGGACCATCCGGCCGGTGACGGGTTCGAGGAGGCCGAGGGCGGCGCGGGTGAACGGCCCGCCGATCGATTCGAGGACGGCCTGGACGGGCCCGGCGTCCTCCAGGCGGTCGGGTGTGACCGTGGTGTGGGCGCCGAGTTCGAGGGCGGTCTTGGCCTTCTGCTCGTCCTTGACGACGGCGACGACGGTGGCCCCGGCGTGCGCGGCGAGCTGGACCAGGAGGCTGCCGACCCCGCCGGTTGCGGCCGTGACCAGGACGGTCTCGCCGGGCGAGAGGTTGGCCTTGCCGAGGACGCCGATCGCGGTCGTTCCCTGGGTGAGGACGGCGAGGGCCTTGTGCTCGTCCATGTCCGGCGCGGGGACCAGGGCCTCGGCGGGGGAGACGAGCAGCTCGGCGTAGCCGCCTCCGGCGGGGGAGAGCGCGAGGACGCGGCGGCCGACCAGGGAGGGGTCGGCGCCGGGGCCGACGGCGGTGACGGTGCCGGCGACCTCGTGCCCGGCGGTGAAGGGGAGGGGCAGGTCGGGGGCCCAGGCGCGGAGCGCGCCGGAGCGGAGCTGGAGGTCGGAGAAGTTGACGCCGGCCGCGGCGACCTCGATCAGCGCCTCGCCGGGGCCGGGCACGGGGTCGGGCACCTGGTCGAGGGTGAGGGTCGCGGGTGGGCCGTAGTCGTGGAAGCGTACAGCGCGCATGGAAGTCCTCCTGTAGCGGACCGGCGGTCCGGTTATGGAGGATAGAATACGGACCATCGGTCCGCTTATGTCAAGGGAGAGCCGGTTGGCACACCGGGAACGGGCCGACGCCGCGCGCAACCGGCGCGCGATCCTGCTGGCCGCACACCGCCTCATCTGCGAGAACGGCATCGACCAGGTGTCCATGAGCGACATCGCCGCCGAGGCCGGGGTGGGCAAGGGCACCCTGTTCCGCCGGTTCGGCGACCGCGCGGGCCTGGTCAACGCGCTGTTCGAGCAGCTCACCGAGGACTGGGAGCCGGACGCCCTCGCCGCCCTCGCCGACCCCGCCGCCGACCCGGCCGGGCGCGCCGTCGCGTTCCTCGCCGGCCTGTTCGACCGGATCACCGTCCCGGGGCGGCCGCTGCTGCGCGCGATGGGCGGCCACGCCACCCCCGAGCGCATGCGCCGCTACCGGATCTGGCAGTCCAGGCTCGCCGCCGTGATCGCCGAGGCCCTGCCCGACCTGCCGGAGGCGGAGACCGCGTTCACCGCGCACGTCCTGCTCGGCACACTCCGCGCCGACTTCGTCGACCTCCTCGCCGGCGGCGGGATGACGGTCGACGAGATCCGCACCGGAATCCTCGCCCACGCCCACCGGACCATCACCGGCCGCGAACCTGCCGGCCCGCCCCCGCCCCCCTCCTGCGGCGGCGGGGAGGAGCGGGGACGGCCCGCCGGATGAGAGGCGTCCAGAGCAGGAGCCGGGGCGGGGTGGCCGGTCAGGCGCCGTTCGGGGCGGGGCGGCGCTGCCCGTACACGTGGACGGCCTGGCCGCGGTACTCCTCGTCCCGCAGGTGGCTGTGCCCGATGCGCTCGGCGACGGCGATCGAACGGTCGTTGCGCGGCAGGATGAGCGAGACGACCTCCTCGGCGTCCAGCGCGCTGAAACAGTAGGCGACCGCCGCACGGCCCGCCTCGGTCGCGTACCCCTTGCCCCAGTGCTCGCGGGCCAGGCACCACCCCACGCCCAGCCCCGGGAAGCCCAGCGGGCTCCACGGACCGGCCCGGCCCACGAACCGGCCCGTCTCCTTCTCGATCATGGCCCAGTGCGAGAAGCCCCGGATCTCGTGGTGCCCGATGAACGTGGCGAGGCTGCGCCACGCGTCCTCCGGGGTCGTGCCCACCGTCTCGGCCAGGCCGTCCGCGACCTCCGGGTCGGTGAGCATCGCCGCGTAGTCGTCGAAGTCGGCCCCGGACAGCGGGCGCAGGATCAGGCGTTCGGTCTCCAGCATGGACGCATTGTCACCGACTTTGTCACCGGCTTCCGCCCAGTGGAAGTTTCCGCAGGTCAATGGGTGAAATCGGGTTGAACATGGGCCGATACCCACCGTGACCGAGTGCGCTGGAGGCCGCCGGTGATCAGGTTCCCGCCGGAGTCGGAGTCGTTCCTGGCCGGACGCCGCGGCGGGGGCCCGCGCCTGACGGCCTGACGCCGGCCGCTCCCGGCGGAACTCCAGAACGGCCGCAGGGCCTCTCCACGGCGTGTGGAGAGGCCCTGCGCTCTGCGTTTCCCGCGGGAGGCGGTGAGCCTATTGTCAGTACGGCAGGAGACGGCCCGAGGGAGTCCGGAGATCGAGCGGGCTCGGTTGCCGTGGCGGTTTCGGACGTTTGACGAGCTGCTGCCGTGCCATGGTGATCATCTCCCCCGTCGGGCCGGGTGCTAACCCGTCGATCGAGCCGATGTCGCGGTCATTTCGTCCGACGCGAACACCGGACGAAATGTTCGCCGAGCATATGCCACCACCTCTGCCGGTTCGACCGTTTTTCCGACGCGGCATTTGACGGAACGTGTCGAAGTGATTGCCCAGCGTCATGAAATCCGGCGGGTTTCCACAAGGCCGAATCCGGCCAGCCGAACGCATTGGAGGGCGCGAGCCGCCCGAGATGATCTCGCGCAGCTCCTCGTCCCCGACCGCGTCCAGCCGCACCCGCAGCCAGTCGTACCTGTCGTCGTGCCCGGACCGGACGAAGAACTTCCCGGGCTCGGCGGCGATCATTTCCGCCCGCTCCTCCCGGGGAAGGCGGAAGCCCATCGTCGTCTCGTCCTCCGACAGCGACGCGAAGAGGCCCTTGGACAGCCGGAAGGTCACCATTCCCCAGCTGACCTTCTCCGCCGCGCCGGGCAGCCCCAGCGCGATCTCCCGTACCGTCTCCGCGTCGCTCCCGCCCCCAGAATGCCGCCCGGCGACCGCCGGGGAAAGCACCGTCAGGAAACCACGTCGCGGGCCCGGAAGCGGCGGAAGGCCAGCGCGAACAGAATCACCGAATACGCCAGCGAGATCGCCGTACCCTTGGCCATGCCGGTCCACTGGATCTGCGGCTGCAGCGCGTCCATCCACGCGTACATCCAGTGGCTGGGCAGGAAGTCGCGCCAGCCGCCCAGCGCCGTCACCGCGTCCAGGATGTTCGACACGATCACCAGCCCGACCGCGCCGCCGACCGCGCCCAGCGGCGAGTCGGTCGTCACCGACAGCAGGAACGCCAGCGCCGCCACCACCAGCTGCCCGACCAGCGCGTACCCGATGATGATCGCCATGCGGCCGAGGGCGGTACCGGTCGCGACGGTGCCGCCGGTCGGCAGCTCCACCGGCGACCACCCGAACGCGACCGTGCCCGCCACCAGCGACATCAGCGGCAGCGTCAGCACCGCCGCCGTCGCGTACCCGAGCGAGACGACCAGCTTCTGCCGCAGCAGCCGCGCCCGCGGCACCGGCGCCGCCAGCAGGTAGCGCAGCGACGACCAGCCCGCCTCGCTGGCCACGGTGTCGCCGCAGAACAGCGCCACCGCCACCACCAGCAGGAAGCCGGTCGACACGAACAGCGCGAACAGCGCGAAGTTCATCGCCCCGGAGGTGGCCACGTCCACCAGGCTCGGCATGCCGTCCGGCCCGGTCTGGTCCCCGCCGATCTGGAACGCCACCACCAGCACCCACGGCAGCGCCAGCAGGATCCCGAACGCCACGAGCGTGCGGCGGCGCCGGAACTGCCGGACGGCCTCCACCCGTAGCGGCAGCGTCCGCCGCACCCGGTAGGCCGCCGACCCGCCGCCGTCGCCCGCGCCGCGTCCGCCCGCCCCGGGGCCGCCCGTCCCGCCGGTCGCGCCCTCATCCCGGACGGGTGTCTCGTCCCCGCCGAGCGTCGTCACGTCTTCGCGGGTGCTCATGTGGGGTCCCCCGTACCGATGATCTCCAGGAAGGCGTCCTCCAGCCGGCGGCCGGAGCCGACGATCTCCGACACCGGGCCGGCGGCGACCCGCCGCCCGCGCGACATCACGACCGCGTGCGTGCACGTCTGCTCCACCTCGGCGAGCAGGTGGCTGGACACGATGACGGTGCGCCCGGCCGCCGCGTACCGCACCAGCACCTCGCGCATCTCGCGGATCTGCGGCGGGTCCAGGCCGTTGGTGGGCTCGTCCAGCACCAGCAGATCGGGCAGGCCCAGCATGGCCTGGGCGATCGCCAGCCGCTGCCGCATCCCCTGGGAGTACGTGCGGACAGCGCGGTCCAGGGCGGCGCCGAGGTCGGCGATCTCCAGCGCCTCCTCCAGGTGCGCCTCCGCGGCGGGACGCCCGGTGGCCCGCCAGTACAGGTCCAGGTTGTCGCGGCCGGACAGGTGCGGCAGGAACCCCGGGCCCTCGACGAACGAGCCGAGCCGCGACAGGACCGGCGCCCCGGCCGTCACCCGGTGCCCGAAGATCCGGATCTCGCCCGCGTCGGGGTGGATCAGGCCCATGAGCATCCGCAGCGTGGTCGTCTTGCCCGCGCCGTTCGGGCCGAGAAGTCCGAGGACCTGGCCCTTCTCGACGCGGAACGACAGGTCGGACACGGCCAGGTGGCCGTTCTTGTACGCCTTGGTCAGCCCGTCGATCTGCAGCGGCACCGCGGCCAGCTCGGGATCGAACGCGCCCTTGCGGCTCTGGACGCCGGCGCCGCGCCGGCCGCGCCCGGTGACCAGCAGCCCCGCGGCGACGGCGAGCGCCACCAGCGGCAGCCCCCACACCCAGGACGGGATCGGCGCCGGCGCGGCGCGCAGCGCGGGCACGGTCGGCACCGACAGCCCCGACACCGCCGAGACCTTGTACGAGGCGGGCGCGGCCGGGGTCGCGAACCCCATGTCGGTCGTCGACAGCACCAGCCGCAGCCGGTGCCCCCGGTCGAACCGGTAGTCCATGGCCGGCAGCGTCACCGCGACCTCGCGGCCCCCGGCGGCGTCCGGCACGCGGATCGGGGCGGCGATGCGGCGCGCGGGCACGCCCTGCCGGGCGCCCGGCCCCACGTCGTACAGCTTGGCGAACAGCGGCACGTCGCCTTCGCCCGTCACCCGCACCCGCACGGTCGCGGCGCCGGTCAGCCGGAGCGGCTCGCGCAGCGGCGCGGTGTCGAACGTGGCGGACTGCCCCGGCATGTCGATCGGCAGCTGCCCCTCGGCCGCGCCGCCCGCGCCCAGGTCGCCGAGGCCGCCGAGGGCGCCCAGGCCCGGCAGCGCGGAGATGGACGCCGGGGTGCCGCCCGCCGGGTTGTGGACGGTCTGCTCGCGCCCTGACAGCGGCAGCGTGCGCGGCGCCGCGTTCAGCCCCGGGTAGGCGCCGGCCTTCGCCGGCTCCACCACGACCTCCTGGGTGGAGGAGTCGATGCCGCCCGCCCGGGTCACGGTGAACGCGGCGGCGCGCTCCTCGTCGGAGGCGGGCGCGCGGCCGCGCAGCCGCTGGTCGAACCAGCCGCGCACCAGCCCGCGGATCCGGTCGGTCTCCGGGTCGCCGCCGTCGTGCCCGCCCTGGAACCACACGACCGAGACCGGGGTGCCGTTGCCGGCGATGGCGCGGGCGTTGGCGTCGGCGTGGTCGAGCGGGAACAGCGAGTCCGCCTGCCCCTGGACGATCAGCGCGGGCGCCTTGATCCGCCCGGCGACCTGGGACGGGCTGGACCGCCGCAGCATCTCGATCGCCTCGGGCGCGGGCCGTCCCGTCTCGGCGATCTCCTGGTACATCGCGCAGATCGACGGGAGGAAGCGCCCGCAGGCGGACGACTGGGCGGCGGGGCCGTCACCGGCGCCGCTGGTGAAGAAGAGCCCGGCCCACAGCTTCTTGAACACGCCCTTGTCGGCGCCCTGGCCTGTCCCGTTGGGGAAGAGGGCGTCGGCGAGGTCGTTCCAGGTGATCTGGGGGGCGATCGCGTCGACGCGCGGGTCGTGCCCGGCGGTCAGGAGCGCGATGGCGCCGCCGTAGGACTCGCCCGCCATTCCCACGCGCGGGTCGCCGGGCCCGTCGAGCCGCACGTCGGGGCGCTTGGCCAGCCAGTCGATGAGCTGCCGGACGTCCTTGACCTCGTAGTCGGGCGAGTTGAGCGCGATCTCTCCGGTGGAACGGCCGAAGCCGCGCGCCGACCAGGCGAGCACGCCGTAGCCGTGCCGGGCCAGTTCCTCGGCCTCCTGCCGGACGTCGTCCTTGGAGCCGCCGAACCCGTGCCCGAGCAGCACCGCCGGTGCCCTGCCGCCGCCGACGGGGCGGTAGAAGGTGGTGTCCAACGTCACACGCTGGTCGTTCTTCGGGCCGTCGACCACCTCGATGCGGTGCGCCTGCGCCTGTACGGCGGGCTCGCCGTTCGCGGCCACGCCCCACAGCAGGCCGCCGCCGCCCGCGAGAACCGCGACGGCCGCGGCCGCCGCCGTCCAGCGTGTGGCGGTACGGGCCGAACCCCACCTGTCCCGGAGCCGTCGCGCTCCCCCCAGCCTCATGGCCGAAAGCCTATGTGCCGTGGGGGGGCGGGCCACTCCGACCCTGAGTCGATCTCGGCTGCGCCCGGTGCCGTACGCGGCGCCGCGCGATTACATCCGGCGGCGTACGCCGGGGCCGGTTCATGCCGGGGTCAGGCCGGGTCAGGCCGGGGTCAGCGGAGTGGGGCCAGGGCGGTCTCGAACATGGCGGCGATGCGCTGGGTCAGCGTCTCGGGGTCGGCGGCGCGCAGGTCCTCGACGCCGAGGGCGCGCCGGATGGGGCCGCCGCCCATGATTATCGTCACAGCGAGCATCGCGCGGACGCGCGGATCGGGCCCCGACAGCTGGGCCATGAGCGGCTGGACGATGAGCCGTTCCGTCTGCTCGTTGAGGATCCGCCGGACCTCCTCGCTGCCCACCGAACGGTCGAGCATGCGGGGCACGGGTGAGGCGGGTCCGCGGTGCACCTGCCGGACGAAGTGCCGGGCCAGGCGGAGGGGGAGGGGCTCGGTGTCGTCGACGCCGGCGATGACCCGCTGGATGACGTACTCACCCTCCAGGACCTCGGCGAACAGCGCGGCCTTGGAGCCGAAGTAGCGGTGCACGAGGGCCACGTTGGCGTCCGCGGCGGCGGCGATCATCCGTACCGTGACGCCGTCGTACCCGTGCTCGCCGAACAGGTCGCGGGCGGCCTCCAGCAGGCGCCGGCGGGTGGCCTCCCGGTCCCGCTTCGGCCTGGGCCTGTCCTCGGAGGCCTGCGTGCGCTCCAGTCGATCCAGCACCGCTCCAGTATCTCCCGCGTCCGTATCGTCGCGTTTGCATGTAAACGCCTGACTACTTAGGATATATGCAAAACACAGGTAATGGACGCACAGGGGGCGGAGTGGTTCGAGCGAGCACGGCGGCACCGCCGGTGATGGAGGGGTCGCCGGCGGAAGAGGCGCCGCGGCGGTACACGCACCGGCAGATCCTGGAGATCCTGTCGGGCCTGATGATGGCCATGCTCACCGCGATGATCTCCACCTCGGTGGTCAGCACCGCCCTGCCGACCATCGTCGGCGACCTCGGCGGGCAGGACCAGCTCTCCTGGGTGGCCAGCGCCTCCCTGCTGACCATGACCGCCTCCACCCCGCTGTGGGGCAAGCTGTCGGACCTGTTCGGCCGCAAGCTCATGTTCCAGAGCGCGCTGCTGATCTTCGTGGTGGCCTCGGTCGCGGCAGGGCTCTCCCAGGGCATCGGCCAGCTGATCGCGGCCCGCGCCGTCCAGGGACTGGGCGTCGGCGGGCTGTCCTCACTGGCCCAGGTGATCATCGGCGATGTGGTGGAGCCCCGCCAGCGCGGCCGCTACGCCGGCTACATGGGCGCCGTCTTCGGCGTCGCCACCGTCGCCGGGCCGCTGCTCGGCGGGTTCATCGTCGACGCCGACGCGCTCGGCTGGCGCTGGTGCTTCTACGTCTGCATCCCGCTGGCCGTCATCGCCTTCCTGGTCATCCAGAGGGTGCTCAAGCTGCCGAGGGTCAAGCGCGACACCAGGCTGGACATCTTCGGCGCCGTCACCATCACCGGCTGCGCCAGCCTGGTGATGCTGCTGCTGTCGCTGGGCGGCAAGGAGTTCGAGTGGAACTCCACCTGGACCTACGGGCTGGGCGCCGGCGCGTTCGTGCTGCTGCTCCTGGCCATCGTCGCCGAACGGCGCGCGACCGAGCCCATCCTGCCGCCCCGGCTGTTCCGCAACCCCACGTTCGTGCTCGCCGCGCTGGGCTCGCTGTGCATGGCCATCGCCATGTTCGGCGCCATGATCTACCTGCCGCAGTTCTTCCAGATCGTCAAGGGCATGAGCCCCACCGCCTCCGGGCTGATGACGCTGCCGCTGGTCGCCGGGATGTTCGTGACCTCCACCGGGTCCGGGCAGATCGTCAGCCGCACCGGCCGCTGGAAGATCTTCCCGGTGGTCGGGATGGTCTGCGTCACCGTGGCGCTGTTCCTGCTGTCCCGGCTGCACACCGACTCCAGCGAGGTGTTCATCGGCGTGGCCGTCGCCGTGCTCGGCATCGGTCTCGGACTCACCCTCCAGATCCTCATCCTGGCCGCGCAGAACGCCGCCGACACCAAGGACCTGGCCGCCACCACCTCCGGCGTCTCCTTCTTCCGCAACCTCGGCGGCACGATGGGCGTCGCCGCCTACGGCGCGATCCTGTCCAACGCGCTGACGAGCGAGCTGAACGACAGGCTCGCCGCCGCCCACGTCCGGCCGCCCTCGGGGACGGGCGAGGTGCTGGGCTCCCCGGAGCAGATCCACCGGCTTCCCGAGCCGTTCCACGGCATCGTGCTGGAGTCGTTCACCGGGGCCCTGGAGATGGTCTTCCTGGTCGGGATCCCGATCGCGGTCGCCGGTCTCATCGCCGTGCTCGCGCTCCGCGAGCTGCCGCTGCGCGGCGGACCCCTGGCGGCCGAGACGGACGCCGGAACCGCCGCGGAGAACGCCGCCGCGACCGCCACCGGAACACCGGCCGCCGCGGCCGCCGCCGCGACCGCCACCGGAACACCGGCCGCCGCGGCCGCCGCCGCGACACAGGTCGCCCCGGCGCCCGCCGCGGCCCCGGCGGCCCCGCAGAGCCCCGTCCCGGCGAGCCCGACCGGCGCCGGAGGACGGCACGCCCGCCCACCCCGGCAGGAACAGGACCTCGTCGCGGTCGGAGCCCCGGCCGCGCCCACGGGGGAGCACGCCTTCCCGGCCGGCCTTGCCGGCGCCGTCTCCGCGAGCGCCGCCCCGTCAGGCGCGGCCCCGTCCCCGAACGGCGCCACCGCCCCTGGCCACGCCCCTGCCCCCACCGCCACGGTGCACGACGTCGCCGATCCGTCCCAGAACGGCGACGGCGACGGCAGGCCGCAGATCCGCGGCCGCGTGACCGGCGGCAGCGACGGCGGCCCGGTCCCCTCCGCCACCCTCACCCTGATCGACGTGGGCGGGCAGCAGCTCGGCCGCGCGTTCACCCGCGAGGACGGCCGCTACGCCCTCGGCGTCCCCGGCCCCGGCACCTACGTGCTCATCGCCGCGACCGGCGAGCACGAGCCGCAGGCCGCCACGCTCGTCGTCGGCGACAAGCCCGTGGACTTCGACCTGGTGCTGGCGGCCAACGGCGGCCTCGCCGGAACGGTCCGAGGCGCGCAGGGCGATCCCATCGAGGGCGCCATGGTCGTGGTCACCGACGTCCGCGGCGAGGTCGTCGGGACCTGCCGGACCGGTAACGACGGCGCCTACCTCTTCAAGGACCTGGTGTCGGGCGCCTACACCCTGGCGGTCAGCGCCGCCGCGCACCGTCCGGTCGCCGTCCAGGCGGAGATCGTCGGCAACGGCCGCACCCGCCAGGATGTGGAGCTGCCGCCCGGCGCCCGCGTCCGCGGCACCATCCGCACCACCGCCGGCACCCCGATCGGCGACGCCCGCGTCACGCTGGTCGACGCGGCCGGCAACGTCGTCGCCATGGCCGTCACCGGCCCCGACGGCGAGTACGCCTTCGCCGACCTCGTCGGCGGCCAGTACACCGTGATCGCCTCCGGTTGCCCGCCGGTCGCCACCGCGGTGTCGCTGTCGGGTACCGGCCAGGACGAGCACGACGTGACGCTCGGCCACCCCGGCGAGTGAGCCCCCGGGGCCGCCCGCCCGTCGCTCCGGGCCAGGGGACAGACCTGGACGAGGCGGACGGCCCCGGGCCCCGGGCCCGCCCCGCGCGCCGCCGCCAGGGGCCGATGACCAGCACACCGACGACCGTGAGACCTGGAGACGAGAACTGATGGACGACGCCCGCGGCCTGCGCGGAACGGTACGGACCAGGGACGGCTGGGCCGTGCGGCACGCCATCGTCACCGTGACCGACCTGGCCGGCCGCCAGGCCGCCAGGATCCAGGCGGGCGAGGACGGCCGGTTCGCCGGCGACCCCCTCCCCGCCGGCACCTACACCGCGATCGTGACCGCCATGGGCTACCAGCCCACGGCGTCCACGCTGATCGTGCCGAGCTCGGGCACCGCCGACCTGGGCGCGCTGACGCTGGCCCGCGCGGGCGGCGCCGAACTGCCCCCGCCCGGCCCGTGGACGATCGACCCCGTGCACTCCAGCGTCGCCGCGGTCGCGCAGCACCTCGGCCTGTCCAGCGTGCGCGGCCGGTTCGGCACGTTCGAGGGCCGGATCGACATCGCCGAGGAGGTGGAGCGCTCCCGGGTGACCGCCCGCATCGACGCCGCGTCCATCGACACCGGCAACAAGCTGCGCGACGACCACCTGCGCTCGGCCGACTTCCTGAACGTGGACCTGCACCCGGTGATCGAGTACGAGGGCGAGGGACTGACCGCGCTCGGCCCCGACCGCTGGACCGTCCACGGCCGCCTCACCCTCAACGGCCACACCCGTCCGGTCGACCTCGACCTCGCCTACCTCGGCACGGGCCCCGACCCGTGGGGCGGCGTCCGCGCCGCGTTCCGCGCCACCACCGAACTGAGCCGCGCCGACTTCGGCATCCGCTACAGCCAGATCCTCGAAGCCGGCGTCAACGCCGTCGGCGAGAGGCTCCGCGTGGAACTGGAGATCCAGGCCGCCCAGGGCGAGACACTCCCGCCCGTCTGACGCGACACCGCCGGTGGCCGTCCGTGGACGCCGCCCCCGCGGTCACCTCGATGAGCGGTCGCGGGCGATCGCGAAACCGATCCCGGCACGGCGGCCGACCCCGGTCACGATCGCGACCCGTCCCGCCAGGGGCCCCTCGTCGACGCCCTCCACGGCCGCCCTCAGCGCCCGCGGAGGCTGCGGACCAGACGGTTCGCCTCCGCCCGGTTGGGCGGGCCGGTGATGACCACCTTGCCGTCCAGGATCGGGGTGTCCACGCGCGGTACCGTGACCAGGCGGTCCCGGACGACGAAGGCCAGGTCGCGGTTCAGGGTGGCGCGGGTGAGGGTGGCGAACGCGCGGCGGTCGTTGGCGCGGAGCGTGACCGCCACGTCGTACGCGGTGCGGTTGCGGGACCGCTGCACGCGCAGGTCGGCGACCTTGCGGATCGCGATGCCCTGGCTCAGCTGGTAGCAGGCCAGCCCGGACGACGACTGCCCGGTGATGCCCTGCGTCCCCGCGGGGCACTGCCCGGGGACCGTCTGCGTGACCGGGTAGATGTGCAGCGGCGCGGCCAGATCCACCGGACGGGTCCGCATCGACGCGGCGATCAGCCCGCCGCTGACCACCACCGTCGCGATCAGCAGCCCCAGCAGGATGACCATCACCAGCAGCGACGAACGGTGCTCGCGCACCGCGCGGTCATAGCGTGCGCTGCCCCGGCGCTGCGCGGCCCGGCTGCGCTTGAGCTCGGTCGCGGCGCGCTGCCGCTCGGCCGCGCGGGCCCGGCGCCTGACGATCTCCTCGGTCGGCGGCGCACCGAGTTCCAGCGTCTTCGTACCACCGCCGGACGGCTCCGCGGACTCCACGGTGCGCCGCTTCAGAGTGCTCACGGGCGCGGCGTCCCGTGGACTCCCGCGGTCTTTCCTGCGGCGCGGAACGACCCGCATCGTCACCTCCCGGCAGCATGATTCCTCAGTCTGTCAGGACGCGGAAGGGGTGCGCTCCGTTCACCGCCGAACCGAAACGCGGCGGCCCGGACCCCGAAGGGCCCGGGCCGCCGCGCACGCATCGAGCGCCTCAGTCGATGCGCCAGGTGTCGCCGCTGCTGAGCAGGGCGGCCAGGTCGCCTTCGCCGTGGGTGTTGACGGCTTGGTCGATCTGGTCGCGTAGGAGTTCGTCGTAGGAGGGGCGGTCGATGTCGCGGAAGATTCCGATCGGGGTGTGGGTGAAGGCGGGGGAGTCCAGCCGTGACAGTGCGAACGCCTGGGAGGGGTCGGGGTTGTGCGCGTCGTGGACCACGATGTCGCCGGGGTCGACGTCGGTGACGTTCACGACCTCGAAGCCTCCCGTGGGGGTGCGGCGCAGCGCCTTGGTCCGGTCGGCGCCGAAGGTGATCGGCTCGCCGTGCTCAAGCCGGACGGTGATGTCGTCGCGGACGTCGGGGTCCTTGAGCGGGTCGAAGGCGCCGTCGTTGAAGATGTTGCAGTTCTGGTAGATCTCGACCAGGGCGGTGCCGCGGTGCTGGGCGGCGGCGCGCAGGACCGACTGCAGGTGCTTGCGGTCCGAATCGATGGTGCGTGCCACGAAGGTGCCTTCGGCGCCGATGGCCAGCGAGATGGGGTTGAACGGCGAGTCCAGCGATCCCATCGGCGTGGACTTGGTGATCTTGCCGAGTTCGGAGGTGGGGGAGTACTGGCCCTTGGTGAGGCCGTAGATGCGGTTGTTGAACAGCAGGATCTTGAGGTTGACGTTGCGGCGCAGGGCGTGGATGAGGTGGTTGCCGCCGATGGACAGGGCGTCGCCGTCGCCGGTGATGACCCAGACCGACAGGTCGGGGCGGGAGGTGGCCAGGCCGGTGGCGATGGCGGGGGCGCGGCCGTGGATGGAGTGGAACCCGTAGGTGTTCATGTAGTACGGGAAGCGTGAGGAGCAGCCGATGCCCGAGACGAAGGTGATGTTCTCCCGGCGCAGGCCCAGTTCGGGCAGGAAGGACTGGACGGCGGCCAGGATGGCGTAGTCGCCGCAGCCCGGGCACCAGCGCACTTCCTGGTCGGTCTTGAAGTCCTTGGCCTTTTGCGGGGTGTCGGTCTTGGGCACCAGCGACAGCGCCGACCGCCCGTTCGCCCCGTTCGCACCGTTGGCCCCGTTGGCACCGTTGGCACCGTTGGTGTGGGAGCCGTTGGTTCCGTTCACGGTGTTGTCACTCACTGTCGATCACATCCCGGATGACGCTTTCCAGTTCCTCGGCCTTGAAGGGCAGGCCGCGGACCTGGTTGTAGCCGATCACATCGATCAGGTACCGGCCGCGCAGCAGCAGCGCGAGCTGGCCCAGGTTGATCTCGGGCACGATCACCTTGTCGTAGGAGCGCAGCACCTGCTCGGTGTTGGCGGGGAAGGGGTTGAGGTGGCGCAGGTGCGCCTGCGCGACCGGCAGGCCGGCGCGGCGGACGCGGCGGACGCCGGCGGAGATGGCGCCGTAGGTGCCGCCCCAGCCCAGCACCAGCACCCGCGCGCCGTCGGGGTCGTCCACGTGCAGCGGGGCGATGTCGCCGGCGATGCCGTCGATCTTGGCCTGGCGGAGCCGGACCATGGTGTCGTGGTTGGCCGGGTCGTAGGAGATGTTGCCCGACCCGTCGGCCTTCTCCAGCCCGCCGATCCGGTGTTCCAGCCCGGGTGTGCCCGGGATCGCCCACGGCCGGGCGAGCGTGGCCGGGTCGCGGCGGAAGGGCTGGAAGTCGGCCTGCCCGGCCTCGGCGAAGGCGGGCTCGATGGTCGGCAGGTCGGCCACATCGGGCAGTTTCCAGGGTTCGGAGCCGTTGGCCAGGTACCCGTCCGACAGCAGGATGACCGGGGTGCGGTATTCGACCGCGATCCGGGCCGCCTCCAGCGCGGCGTCGAAGCAGTCGGAGGGCGACTGTGGGGCGATGACGGGGACGGGGGCCTCGCCGTTGCGGCCGTGCATGGCCTGCAGCAGGTCGGCCTGCTCGGTCTTGGTGGGCAGCCCGGTGGAGGGCCCGGCCCGCTGCACATCGATGACCAGCAAAGGCAGTTCGGTGGCCACGCCCAGTCCGATGGTCTCGCTCTTGAGCGCGATCCCGGGCCCGGAGGTGGTGGTCACTCCCAGCGATCCGCCGAAGGAGGCGCCCAGCGCGGCACCGACCGCGGCGATCTCGTCCTCGGCCTGGAAGGTGCGCACCCCGAACGCCTTGTGCTTGGACAGCTCGTGCAGGATGTCGGAGGCCGGAGTGATCGGATACGAGCCCAGGTAGATGTCCAGGCCGGACTGGCGGCCGGCGGCGACCAGGCCGTAGGCCAGGGCGAGGTTGCCGGTGATGTTGCGGTACAGGCCGGGGGCGTGCTCGGCGGGTTTGATCTCGTACTGCACCGAGAACGCCTCGGTGGTCTCCCCGTAGGACCAGCCGGCCTGGAAGGCGGCGATGTTGGCCTTCATGATCTCGGGCTTGCGGCCGAACTTGCGTTCCAGGAACGCGATGGTGCCCTCGGTCGGCCGGTGGTACAGCCACGACAGCAGGCCCAGCGCGAACATGTTCTTGGCCCGCTCGGCGTCCTTTTTGGAGATCTCGAAGTCGGCCAGCGCGCCCACCGTCATCGAGGTCAGCGGGAGGGCGTGGACGCGGTATTCCTCCAGGGAGCCGTCCTCGACCGGGCTGGCGGTGTAGCCGACCTTGGCCAGGTTGCGTTTGGTGAACTCGTCGGTGTTGACGATCAGGTCGGCGCCGCGGGGCAGATCGGCCAGGTTGGCCTTGAGCGCGGCGGGGTTCATCGCCACCAGCACGTTGGGCGCGTCACCGGGGGTGAGGATGTCGTGGTCGGCGAAGTGCAGCTGGAAGCTGGACACCCCGGGCAGGGTCCCGGCCGGGGCGCGGATCTCGGCCGGGAAGTTCGGCAGCGTCGACAAGTCGTTACCGAACGCCGCCGTCTCCTGGGTGAAGCGGTCACCGGTCAGCTGCATGCCGTCACCGGAGTCCCCGGCGAAACGGATGATGACGCGGTCGAGTCGCTGGACCTGTTTGGTCACAGAGGAAGACCTCCTCGACACGCAGCACCCGCCCTGGGGGAGGCACCCAGGATCGTGATGCTACTTAGGCTTACCTTCATGGTATGTCCGGGACGGAACTGCTCTTCTCTCGGGGCGGGCGGCCAGAGGCATGGCCAGGGGCGACCAGGGTGAGGCGACCTCCGGACGGCCGCGCGCCCGAAGGCCGCGCGCCGTACCCCGTCGGCTCCTGGACACCCGTCGTGTCGTGACCGGCCGGCCGATCGGCCGGCACGGACGCCGTTCCGCCCGTCATGTGACATCCCTCTTCCAGGGAGTCGCGACCCCGTGACACCGTTGCTATCACCTCGGCGCGGAGATCATGCGGCTCGGCCGGAATCGGGCAGGTCCTTTACCGGTGGTACGACCTAGACGGTCCCCGAGTTCATCCGGAACACAGGCAGCTGGCCAGGCGGCACAGGTCGACATGAAGTCGCCGCACGAGCCGTGGAGGGTCGGTCGGGGCGCCGTGGCGCCCCAGTGGCACGGAGTTCACGCTCCGCACTATAGACAGGGCGAAAATGGCCCGCTCCAACCGGCCCCGGGTCCGCGCGAACGCTCAGCGGGGTGAGTGAAGATCCACGGCCGCCGCCGCGGGCTACGGCCGTTGCCGCAGGCCCGCGGCCGTTCACAGCGACGCGGTCGGCACGGTGATGCGGTGGTCACAGTGGTGTGTCGTCTCGGTGATGTGTCGTCACGGTGATGCGGTCGGGGAGACCGGGGCCGAAGGGGCTCCCGATCCCGGCTGGGCGCCCCGCTCGGCCCGCTCGCTGTCGACCAGGCCCAGCAGCCGCGCCACGTCCGACGCCGCCACGGCCTCGCCGAGCACGCGGGCGCGCGCCTCGTACGGGTGCGGCCCGGGCACGTCCCGCACCCGCCGCATCCACGCCCGCCACCCGCGCGAGCTGACCTTGCAGCGCAGCGTGAGCTGGCGGCTCGCCGGGACGGCCTCGGACCCGGTGCACGACCCCAGCGTCATGCCGTCCGCCGTGATCGACGCCCGCAGCGCGGCGCGCGCCCCCGAGGGCACCGACCCCGACGGGACGGTGAGCGTGGCGGGCACGTTCAGCGTGCAGCCGTCCATGTTGTCGTTGCAGTTGACGAAGGTCGGCTTGCCGGGCTGGAAGCGCAGCGCCGGGTCGGCGGCCCCGCCCAGCGCGGCCACCCGCGGCCGCATCTCGGTGTACGCCAGAGCCGGATCGGCCAGCGGCGCCGTGGTGAACCGGGGATCGCCCTGCCCCGCCGTCTGCACCTGGAGCAGCCGGTGCGGCGCGGCCACGGCCAGGAGGTAGTCGGCCTTCGCGGTCTTCACCCTGTAGGCGGGGGCGGCGCCGACGTTCTCGGTCGGCGGCTTGGCGGGCGCCTTGGCCAGCGCGCTCGCGATCGCCTGGGGCGACAGGACGCCGCGTACGGCGCTCAGGCTCGGGAACGTGGCCGGGAGCCTGGCCCAGCGGCCCGCGAAGGAGGTGGCGCGCGCGGCCTCGCCGCTGTAGGAGCGCCAGAAGGCCGAGCTTCCCCTGACGTAGGTCGCGCCGTCGACGGCGACGAGGTCCGCCCGTACGGGGCCGGCGGTCAGGGTCCCGGTCGCGAGGCCGGACGGGGTCACCTTCAGCATCACCTGGACGGGGCGGCCGTTGGCGGTGACCGTCCCGTCGTACCGGAGCCCCGGCAGGGCGTTGAGCTGCCGTCCCGCCTCCTGGGTCCAGGCCGCGGGCGCGGGCTTGGCGGGGCCGCGCGGCTTCTCGGTGCCGTCGTCCCCGGTGGCCATCACCCCGAACGTGACGACCGCGGCGGTGAGCGCCACCACCGACCCGGCCACGATCAGCAGCTTGCGCGAGGAGGACTTGCCGCCCTTGCCCCCCTTGCCCGGCGAGGGCGGCGGCCCCGGCGGCATGGCGCCCGGTGGCACCGCTCCCTGCGCCATCGCGTCCGGTGGGGGCATCGCCCCGGGAGGCATCGCCCCTGGCGGAAAGGGCCCGCCCGGCCCCGGCATGGGCCCGCCCGGCACGGACCCGCCTGGCATGGACCCGCCTGGCATGGACCCGCCTGGAAAGGACCCGCCCGGCGCCGGACGCGCGGGAAGCGGGTCCATCGGCGGCGGGTCGGAGGGAGGCTGGGGGCTCGCGAACGGCGGCCCCCCGTGTTCAACGCTCACCTGTCACCCAAAATGTGGAGACCTCGCGTTCAGGGCGAGGAGGAAACGCGGTTCTGTGCTGCACCTTTGCGCGCTTTCGCTCGGTGTTCGACAGGCTGCTGCGCGGTCGCCGGCATGAACCTCAACCTGCCGCCTCCTCTCGGGGAAGGATCGGAATCCCCTCCTGGGAGGGGGAGGACATCAAAGACATAGAGTGCCGGACGGTACGTGATCCCGCAGCGGGATCGCGTATCGTCCGGCACTTCGCGGCGGACCGGGCTCCGTCGCCCGGCCCGCCGTCGCGGTCAGCCCCCCGCCCTACTCGGAGTCGAGGTTGCGCTGCATCGTCTGGACGTCGCCCGAGGTCGCGGCGATCGCCACCGGTGTCGCCGACACCCACACGCGGCGCGCGTTCTTGCCGTGCTTCGCCCAGTCGCCGCCGGAGATCGTGCACTGCACGGACACGTCTGAGACACCCGTCACGGTTCCGCTCGACTCGCACTCGCCGTACACGCGTCCGCCGCCCTGCTCCGAGGTCAGCCGGAAGTTGACCTTGATGAGGACGGAGGGGGCGCCGCCCCGGGTGCTCCACACCTTCACCCGCACGGTGCACGGCTCGCCGCCCCGGTCGCACGACACGAACTCCGGCTTGGCGGAGTTGCGCGGCGTCCTGCTGGAGTCGAAGGCGTCGGTGAGCTCACCCATCAGCCCGCGCATCTGGCTGATGGACGCGGAGGCGGCCGCGGTGGACTGGACCGTGACGTCCGCCGAGACCCGCGGCGTGCTGGTGCTCTCGTACCGCAGCAGCTCGGACTGGTCGTCGTCGCTCACGTAGAAGCTGGACAGCACGCTGGAGAGCTTGATGGCCTTGCGGCCCTGGACGGTCGTCTCGCTCTCCCGGATGTTGTACCGGGTCGCCTGCCGCAGTTCGGTCGCGAGCGCCGAGGGCGTGAGCTCGCGGTCGATGTCGAGGCTCAGGTCGGTGCTGTCGATCATGCCCCACTGGTCGCCGTCCTTGAGGAACCGGTCGGACGACAGCACGCTGACCTTGGACTGCCAGTAGCTCTTGGGCGCCTTCACGAACAGCTTCTGGTCGGCCGACAGCAGCGTCAGGCCGGTGCCGCTCCAGGAGACCTGGCCGCTGGCGCGCCCGCCCCTGGTCACCGTCAGCTCGCCCTGCAGGCTGTCGGAACCGGCGCTGAAGCTGCCCTTGAGCTTCACCGAGCGCGCCGTGGACAGCGAGTTGGCCGCGGCGTTCATCCGTTCCTCGGGCGTCTTGCCGCCGGAGGCCACCACCACGACGACCACGACGACGATCAGCAGCACCACGACCAGCCCGCCGCCGAGCAGGATCGCGATGAGCGCGCCGTTGCCGCCGCGCCTGGGCGGCGGCGCCATGCCCATCCCCATGCCGGGGCCGGGCGGGCCCATCGGGGCTCCCGGCGGCGGTGGGTAGAACGGCGGCGGCGTCCCGGGGCCGCCCGAAGCGCCCGGGGCGCCTGGAACACCTGGAACTCCCGGACTGCCCGGCGGCGCCGGGACTCCGGGGTCGGCCGGACCGCCCGGACCCGCGGGCGGAGGTGGTGGCCACGACGATCCTCCGGGGGGTTCCCAGCCCGGTGGCGGAGGGTTGCTCATCCGGTCACGTCCTTCCAGGTCAACTGCCCCCAATGCTTATCTAGTGTGACAGCAAGGACCGACAGTCAGTTCGTCCCGTTTCGTAACGGATGGGGCACGTACGCTTCCGTGAACTCGGGGATACTTGACTTCGGGCGCCGGAGGTTCCAAGGAGGCGGGCATGGGCGACTATTTCGACGGTTACGCGGCCGTCCTCGCGTTGGTCCTGGTAGGCGGCGGGATCGTGGCCGGAGGGCTGGCCGCCAACCGCATGCTGCGCCCGCACCGTCCCACCGCCGAGAAGCTCACCACCTACGAATGCGGCGTCGATCCGGTCGGCCACGGATGGGCGCAGTCATACGTGCGTTACTACGTGTTCGCCTACTTGTACGTGGTGTTCGCCGTGGACGCGGTGTTCCTGTTCCCCTGGGCCACCGTTTTCGCGGCGCCCGGCTACGGCATGACCACCCTCGGCGAGATGTTCCTCTTCCTGGGCTTCCTCGCCACCGGGCTGCTGTACGCGGGAAAGAAGGGCGTCCTCTCATGGGTCTGAGACCCTGGCATACCGGGCACGGGCTGTAAGAATGCTGATGTGACCACCAGGGGAAGCCGGTCGATGGACGTGAGTGGAGCGAGGCCACGAGCCGTGAGCGGAGCGAGGCCATGAGCAGCGTGGACCTGCCCCCGCCCACCGTCGGGCCGCTGTCCCGGCTGGCGCCCAAACCGGTCAAGTTCGTGCTGAACTGGGGCCGCCGCTACTCCCTCTGGGTGTTCAACTTCGGCCTGGCCTGCTGCGCGATCGAGTTCATCGCCACCTCGATGAGCCGGCACGACTTCATCCGGCTGGGCGTCATCCCGTTCGCGCCGGGCCCGCGGCAGGCCGACCTGATGGTCGTCTCCGGCACCGTCAGCGACAAGATGGCCCCGGCCGTGCGGCGCCTGTACGAGCAGATGCCCGAGCCCAAGTACGTGATCTCGTTCGGGGCCTGCTCCAACTGCGGCGGGCCGTACTGGGACTCCTACTGCGTCACCAAGGGCGTCGACCAGATCGTTCCGGTGGACGTGTACGTGCCCGGCTGCCCGCCCCGTCCCGAGGCGCTGCTGCACGGCATCGTCCGGTTGCAGGAGAAGATCGCGGGCGAGTCGCTCGGCGACCGCTACAAGGGGGGCGGCGAGCCCGTCACCCCGCCCCCGCCGCCGCGTCCGCTATCGGCCACGGTGCTGCGCAGGCCGTTGCAGCCCCCGCCGTCCCAGGACGACATCCCGACACTCGGGCTCACTCCCGTCCCCGACACCGAACCCGCCGAGCGGCCCGAGCAACACGAGCAAATCGAGCAACTTGAGCAAGGCGAGCAACCCGAGCGGGCGGAACCCGCCGAGACCACCGAACCCGCCGTGCGGTCGCAGAAGCCCGCCGCGGCCGAGAGCGCCGAGGCGGCGGAGGAGACCGACCACCAGCAGCGTCCGGGCGGGCCGTCGCACGTCACCCAGCCGGTCGCCCCCGTCGGCGAACCCGCTCCGCCCGCTCCTTCCGCGGGGCCGGACGATGCGACCGTCCCCGTCGAACCCGTCGACGAGCCGCCGTCCCCCGCCCAACCTGACGGCGGAACGGCGGAGCCGCAGGACGAGGCCCGGCCCCCGGCGGGCGGCACCGCGAGGCGGCGGCGTCGGCCGCGCCCCGCCGACCACGACCCCTCGATCATCCCCGGCCTGGCCGACGACGAGCACGACGACGAGATCGGACGGACCGGCCCGTGAGCGAAGGAGCGGTCGCCCGCCTGGAGGCGGCGTGGCGGGAGCGTTTCGCCGACGAGGTGACCAGCGAGGAGACCACCGGCGGCCTCGCGGTCGGCGTCCCGCCCGAACTGTGGCTGGACGCGCTCGCCTTCGCCCGCGACGAGCTGTCCTGCGGCTTCTTCGACTGGCTGACCGGCGTGGACGAGCTCGACGACGGCTTCGCGGTGGTCGCGCACGTCTACTCGCTGGAGGAACGCCACCACCTGCTGGTCCGCACCCGGGTCCCGCGCGCCGAGCCGGTGCTGCCGAGCGCGACCGGCGTCTACCGGGGCGCGAACTGGCACGAGCGGGAGACCTACGAGATGTTCGGGGTGGTCTTCGAGGGCCATCCGGGCCTCAAGCCGCTGCTGCTGCCGGACGGCTTCGAGGGCCATCCGCTGCGCAAGGAGTTCGTGCTGGCCGCCCGGGTCGCCAAGGCGTGGCCGGGCGCCAAGGAGCCCGGCGAGTCGGGCGGCGGGGCGCCCAGCCGCCGCCGCGTGCGCCCGCCCGGGGTGCCGGACGACTGGGGACCCAATGCTTGAGATCGTCGTCAAGCTGGCGCTGGTCGCCGCCGCGTTCGCGGTGCTGCCGCTGCTGGTGGGGCAGGCCGAGCACAAGGTCATGGCGCACATGCAGGGACGGCTCGGCCCGATGTACGCGGGCGCGTTCCACGGCTGGGCGCAGCTGGTCGCCGACGGGGTGAAGTTCGCGCAGAAGGAGGACGTGGTCCCGCGCGCCGCCGACCGCCGCGTCTTCAAGCTGGCGCCGGCGGTGGCGCTGGTCCCGTACCTGCTGGTGCTGATCGTTATCCCGGTCGGCCCGGACGGGCAGGTGGCCCTCGATCTCGGTCTCGGGCTGTTCTTCGCGCTGGCGGTCATGGGCGTCGGCGTGATCGGCGCGATCATGGCCGGTTGGGCCAGCGCCAACAAGTACTCGCTGCTGGGCGGGATGCGGGTCGCGGCGCAGCTGATGTCGTACGAGCTGCCGATGGTGTTCGCGGCCTCGTCGGTCGCGATGGCGGCGGGGACGCTGTCGCTGACCGGGATCGTCGAGGAGTGGCGCTGGTGGTGGCTGCCCTGGCAGGCGGTCGGCGCGGTGGTGTTCTTCGTGGCGGGGCTGGCCGAGCTGCGCCGCCCGCCGTTCGACATGCCGGTGGCCGACTCGGAGATCATCTTCGGCCCGTACACCGAGTACGGCGGGCTGCGGTTCGCGCTGTTCATCCTGGCCGAGTACGCCGGGATCGTGGTGCTGTGCGCGCTGACCACGGTGCTGTTCCTGGGCGGCTGGAAGGGCCCGTTCCTGGACGCCGAGCTGGGCTGGCTGTGGACGCTGCTGAAGACGGGCGCGCTGGCGTTCGTGGTGATCTGGCTGCGGGTCAGCTACCCGCGCATGCGCGAGGACCAGCTGCAGAAGCTCGCGTGGGCCTGGCTGGTGCCGCTGGCGCTGGCGCAGCTGGCCCTCACCGGGGTCATCAGGGTCGCCACCGCCGGCTGATCGGCGCTCCTCCCTTCGCGAACGGTCAGAGCGTTCCCGCCGAGCGGTCAGAGCGTCCCCGAGCGGTCAGGGCGTTCTCGAACGGTCAGGGGAGGAAGACCGCGTACTCGGCCAGCTGCGGGACGAGCGAGGGCGACAGGTCGACGTCCACGGCCAGCTCCTCGGCCGAGATGAACCCGCCGTGCTCGTCGCGGTGCCGCACGATGCGCTCGATCAGCTCGTCGCTGAGGCCGGGGAGCAGGGCGAGGGTCTGCGGCGGGGCGTGGTTGACGTCGATCAGCCCGCCGTCGTCGTAGCCGCGCGGCAGGTCGGGACGGCCGATCCGCAGCTCGTGCGCCAGCGCCGGGTCGTCGGCGGCCAGCGTGCGGGCCTCCTCCCGCAGCATCCGCCGGTACTGGGCGACCTTGACGGCGTGCTCGTTGCGGCGGCTGTGCGGGGCGGTGCGCGGGAACACCATCGGACGGACCGCGAACGCGTGCGCGGTGCCGCCCAGCCACAGCATGAGCATCATGATGACGCTCATCGCGGTGAAGAGGGCGTCGCCCATGAACGGCATCACGAGGGTGGCCGACAGGATGACGCCGTACCCGGCGGACGTCGCCCCCAGGCTCGCCGAACGGTGCCGCAGCGCCGCGTACAGGAACGAGAACGGCGTGCCGTAGCCGAACGTCAGGAACGGCACCAGCGACCAGAGGATCCCCCGCGGCATGCCCGGCGTGATCGGAAGCGCGGCCGGCGGGACCGGCGGGACGGGCGGTACCGGCGGAACGGGTGGTACCGGAGGCCCGGGGAACGGGGGCCGCCGCCAGCCCGGAGGGAACGCGGGCCGTCCCGGGCCGGCGCCGGGATGGGTGTGCGGCGGGCGCCTGAACGGGCCGGTCGGGTGACCCGCGGAGTGACCCGGCGGGGGACTCGAAGGGCGGCCCGGCGGGGGCCCGGGAGGACGGCCGGGCGGGGGCCCGGCGGAGCGGCCGGGCGGCTCGTGCGGCGGCCGGCGCGGTGGCTCGCCAGGATCGGGGTCCTTGTCGAAAGGGCCGTCCACGTTGTGGTTCACGTCCCCTCCTCACGGTTGGACGAGCGTTCGGACCGGCCGGTCACGTCTGGTCTGACGAACGCGGCCGCCGCCGCGTTCCCCCAGGGCCGTTAGTACGGAATCATGGTGACCCGTGGGACGGCTACCAGGAGGCGGACTGGCCAAGGGGCTGGCGGTCACGTTGCGGACGATGACACGGCGCTCCATCACGCGACAGTACCCGGAGGTGCAGCCGGATCTGCCCCCGCGCAGCCGGGGGGTGATCGCACTGTTCGAGGAGAACTGCACGGTGTGCATGCTCTGTGCCCGTGAGTGCCCCGACTGGTGCATCTACATCGACTCGCACAAGGA
The DNA here is from genome assembly GCA_050942275.1 of Spirillospora sp. CA-255316. Lineage (GTDB taxonomy): Bacteria > Actinomycetota > Actinomycetes > Streptosporangiales > Streptosporangiaceae > Spirillospora. Next base: position 1,103,506 of record CP192047.1, read on the forward strand.
GACGCTGCCCGCCGAGGGCGGCGGCCGGGCCCGCACCCGCAACGTCCTGGACCGGTTCGCGATCGACTTCGCGCTGTGCATGTACTGCGGCATCTGCATCGAGGTCTGCCCGTTCGACGCGCTGTTCTGGTCGCCGGAGTTCGAGTACGCCGAGTACGACATCGGCGAACTGACCCACGAGAAGGAGCGGCTGCGCGAGTGGATGTGGACGGTTCCGCCGCCGCAGCCGCACGATCCCGGCGCCGAGCCGCCCAAGGAGCTGTCGGCCGCGGAGAAGGCCGCCGCCCGCCGGGGCCCGGGGCGGGGCGGCGCGCGGGGAGGGCCCGCATGACGGGCCCGGAGATCGTCTTCTCGCTGCTCGGTGTGGTGGCCGTCGGTTCCGGCGTCCTGGTGGTGACGACGCGGCAGCTCGTGCACGCGGCGCTGTGGCTGGTGGTGTCGTTCGGGGCGCTGGCCGGCGGCTACCTGGTGCTCACCGCGGAGTTCGTCGCCTGGGTGCAGGTGCTGATCTACGTGGGCGCGGTGGTCGTGCTGCTGCTGTTCGGGATCATGCTGACCCGGGCGCCGATCGGCGAGTCCGACGAGCTCGACTCGGGGAACCGCTGGGCGGCCCTGGCGGTGGCCGTGGCGACGGCCGCCGTGCTGGTGACGGTCGTGGTGATGGGGTTCCGCGACGCGTACACGCCGCTGGACGCGGGCGGCGGGTCGGCGGAGTCGCTGGGCGCGGGCGTGTTCCGGACGTGGGTGCTGCCGTTCGAGGTGCTGTCGGTGCTGCTGCTGGCCTCGCTGGTCGGCGCGATCGTGCTGTCCCGCTCCGACATCGGCCCCGGCGCCCCCGGCACCCACGACGACCAGGACGAGACGAGAAGCGCCGGGCAAGGGAGCGCCGGGCAGAGGAGCGCCGAGAGCGCGGTCTCCGAAGGCCCGGAAGGCTCCAGAGGCTCCGAGGGCCCGGAGGGCGGGCACTGATGCATCTCGCGTACCCGACCGTGGTCTCCGCCCTGCTGTTCTCCATCGGCGTGTACGGCGTGCTGGCCCGCCGCAACGCCATCCTCGTCCTGATGTCGGTCGAGCTGATGCTGAACGCGGTGAACCTCAACCTGGTCGCGTTCGACGTGTGGCTGCGCGACCGGCTGCACGGCGGGCAGGTGCTGACCCTGTTCACGATCGTGATCGCGGCGGCGGAGGTCGGCCTGGGGCTGGCGATCGTGCTGCTGGTGTTCCGCAACCGCCGGATGATCGAGGTCGACCGGCTGCGTACGCTCGCCGAGGAGGGCTTGGAGTCGCCGTCCGGGAAGGTCCCGTCCGGGACGGTCCCCGGTGGGGCGGTCCCGTCCGGGGCGGAGGAGCCCGGCACCGTGGCCGCGCGTCCCGAAGGAGGCGCCTCGTGATCGCGCTCTCCTCGCTGGTGATCCTGCTGCCGTTCGCGGCGGCGTTCGCCGGGATGCTGTTCGGCCCGCTCCTCTCCCGCCTGCTGCGCGTCCGCGGCACCGCGCCCGTGCCCGGCGGCGGGCCGCGCGTCCCCGAGGAGGAGTGGCGGGACGCGGCGCGGACCGCCGAGCGCTCCCCGCTGCGCAACGGCCCCGCGCTCATCGCCTGCGCCCCGGTCGCCGCCGCCACCGTGCTCGCCGCGATCGTCGCGTTCAGCGTCTGGCGCGAGCCGGGCGCCCGCACCGGCACCCTGACGCTCATCCCGACCGGCACCGTCCAGATCGAGGTCGGCCTGCTGGTGGACGGCCTCGCCGCGGTCGTCGGCCTCATGGTGTGCTGCGTGGCGCTGGCCGTCCAGCTGTACTCGGTCGCGTACATGGCCAAGGACCCGCGCTACTCCTCCTACGCGGCGTTCGTGTCGTTGTTCACCGCCGCGATGCTGCTGGTGGTGTACGCGGGCGACCTGCTCCTGCTGTACGTCGGCTGGGAGGCCATGGGCGTCTGCTCGTACTTCCTGATCGGCCACCACTGGGAGGAGCGGGCCAACTCGCGGGCGGCGGTCAAGGCGTTCCTGGTCACCCGGCTCGGCGACGTCGGCTTCCTGCTGGGGATCATCGTGCTGGGCCTGGGCGCCGGGACGTTCACCGTCGACGGCGTGCTCGCCCGGATCCCGGCGATGCCGGACGCCACCGTCACGGCCGCGGCGCTGCTGCTGCTCGCCGGGGTGGCGGGCAAGAGCGCCCAGTTCCCGCTGCACACCTGGCTGCCGGACGCGATGGCGGGCCCGACGCCGATCAGCGCGCTGATCCACGCGGCCACCATGGTCGCCGCCGGGATCTTCGTCGTCGCCCGCCTGTACGGGGTGTTCCTGGCGGCGCCGGAGGCGCTGACCGTGCTGGGCCTGCTGGCGGTGATCTCGATGATCGGGTCGGCGCTGGCCGCGCTGGCCCAGGACGACCTCAAACGGGTGCTGGCCTACTCCACGATCAGCCAGCTCGCGGTGATGGCGGCCGGGCTGGCGGTGGGCGCGAACACCGGGGCGGTCTTCCATCTGCTCACGCACGGCGCGTTCAAGGCGCTGCTGTTCCTGGCGGCGGGGTGCGTGATTTTGGTCGCCGGGTCGAACATGCTGCGCGACCACGGCGGGCTGCGGCAGGGCATGCCGATCACGTTCTGGTCGATGACGGTCGGGCTGGCGGCGCTGGTGGGGGTCCCGCCCACCAGCGGCTGGTTCAGCAAGGACTCCATCATCGAGGCGGCCCAGCACACCGCCCTGCACGGCGGCGAACTTGCGAACGCCGCTGCCGGTGGCGGTGGCGGTGGCGGGGCGTTGGCGCGGGGCTGGTTCGCGTACGCGCCGCTCAGCGAGGCGCCGGCGGCTGCGCTGCCGCACATTCCGGCCGCCGCCGCGTGGACCGTGTACCTCGGGCTGCTGGTGACGGTGGCGCTGACCGCCGCGTACGCGATGCGGGCCTGGCTGATGACCTTCTTCGGGGAGCCGCGCGGCGCGTACGAACTGCGGGAGGCCCCCAAGCTGATGTCGTGGCCGGTGGCGGCGCTGGCCGTACCGTCCGCGATCCTCGGCTTCTTCGGCCTCGGGGCCCCCGAGCTGCGTCCCCACGTGGGGGCGGCGCTGCTGGCCCTGCTGTTCGCGGCGGCGGGCGGCGGGGCCGCGTTCCTCGTCTGGAACAAGGACCCGGCCCTCGATCCCGTGCGCGTGCTCGGGACGTCCACGCGCACGCTCTTCGCCCGCGGCTTCTACGTGGACGAGGCGTTCGCGTTCACCGTCGTCCGTCCCGTACGGGCCCTGGCCTGGCGGGTCGCGGCGTTCGACACCCGGGGGCTGGACACCCTGGTCGTCGGCGCCGCCCGCGGCGCGCGCCGGCTGGCCGGCCCGCTGCGCCTGCCGCAGAACGGCAACCCGCAGGCCTACCTCACCGGCCTCATCGCCGGAATCGTCGTCATCGCGGCCGGAGTGGTGATCTTCCTATGATCCTCGTGCTGATGACGGCGATCCCGCTCGCCGGGGCGCTGCTCCTGCTGCTGCCCGCCGAGCGGTTCCTGCCGGGCGACTCCGCCGTCCGCCGGTACGGGCTCGGCGTCTCGGGGGCGGTGCTGCTGGTCGCGCTGTGGACGGTCGGCGCGTTCGACTTCGGCGCCACCTCGCGGATGCAGCTGGAGGTCGACCGGGCCTGGGCGCCGGCGATCGGGCTGCGCTTCCATCTCGGCGTCGACGGGATCTCGCTGCCGCTGGTCGTGCTGACCGCGCTGCTGACGTTCCTGTGCTTCGTCCACCTCACCAAGCACCCGCCCGCGGGCGGCGCGGCCCGGCTGCTCACGGCGCTGCTGCTGCTCTTGGAGGTCGGCCTGATCGGCACCTTCGTCGCCCTCGACATGGTGCTGTTCTTCGTGTTCTTCGAGGTCGTGCTGATCCCGATGTACGTGGTGATCGCGCGCTGGGGCGGGCCGGGCCGCCGCGCCGCCGCGTACAAGTTCATCCTCTACACGCTGCTCGGGTCCGGGCTGCTGCTGGCCGGGATGCTGCTGGTCGCGGTGAACGCGGGCACGCTCGACCTGACCGAGCTGGCCGCGCGGCACGGAACGGGCGTCGCCCGCGGCGTCCAGATCACCGCGTTCCTGCTGATGGGGCTGGGGTTCGCGGTCAAGGCGCCGATGTGGCCGCTGCACACCTGGCTGCCCGACGCCCACACCGAGGCCCCGACGGTCGGGTCGGTGCTGCTGGCCGGGGTGCTGCTGAAGATGGGCACCTACGGCCTGGTCCGCGTCGCCCTGCCCGCCGCGCCGGACGGCGCCGAGTTCTGGGCGCCGTGGCTGGGCCTGCTCGCGGTCGCCGGGATCGTGTACGGGGCCCTGGCCTGCCTGGCCCAGCGCGACCTCAAGCGGATGATCGCGTTCTCGTCGGTCGGGCACATGGGCTTCGTGCTGCTGGGCATCGCCACCCTCACCCCGGTCGGGATCAACGCGGCGCTGTTCGGCAACATCGCGCACGGCCTCATCACCGGGCTGCTGTTCTTCCTGGCGGGCGCGATCAAGGACCGGTACGGGACGGGCGACCTGGACGCCCTGGGCGGCGGCATGCTGGCGGCCGCGCCGAGGCTGGCCGCGTTCCTCACCTTCGCGTGCGTGGCGAGCCTGGGGCTGCCGGGCCTGGCCGGGTTCTGGGGGGAGATGCTGGCGCTGGCCGGCGCGTACCGTCCGGCCGCCGGACTGCCGCGCGAGACGTTCGTCACGTTCATGGCCGTGGGCGCGCTGGGAGCGGTGCTGACCGCGGCGTACTTCCTGCGCCTGCTCGCCAAGATCACCCACGGCCGCCCGGCCCCGGCCCCCGCCCCGGCCGCGGCAGTGCCCGGGGCCATGACCGACGGCGGTTCCGCGGGCGGTGCCGGGGGCGGCTCGGGGGAGGCGGCCGAAACGCAGCCCGGCGAGCCCGCGGGCGAATCGGGCGGCGCGGGCGGCGGCGTCCGAGGCGCGGTCGCGGCGATCGCCCCGATCTCGCCGTACGAATACGCCGCCTGGACCCCGCTGATCGCGCTCACCCTGCTGGTCGGCCTGTGGCCCAAGACCCTGCTGGACGTGACCACGGCACCGGTCCGCGCGCTCCTGGGAGGCGGCTGAGCGATGCGCACGACGGACCCGCGCGAGGCTTCGGAAGGGCGACCGGCATGATCCAGGGCATCGACTACGCGGCGATCGCGCCGCCGCTGATCCTGGCCGCGGCCGCGGTCGGGCTGCTGCTCGCCGACGCCTTCGACGTCCCGCGCCGCCTGCTCGGCCCGCTGTGCGGCGGGGCGCTCGCGGTCGCGCTGGTCGCCGTCGCGGCGCTGGCCGCCGGCGACCGCCGCGCCACCTTCTGCCTGACCGGCGACCTGCGCGGGAACGGCCCGCCGTCCTGCTCCTACGTCGCCGACGACTTCACCCTCCTGTTCCAGGGGCTCGTGCTCGCCGCCGCGCTGGTCGTCGTGCTGCTGTCGCTGCGCGAGATCGCCGCGTCCCGGATGCCCGCCGGCGAGTACCACTTCCTGCTGCTGGCCGCGATCATCGGCGCGCTCACCCTGGTCGCCGCCCGCGACCTGGTGCTGCTGGTGGTGGCACTGGAGACGCTGTCGCTGCCGGTGTTCGCGCTGGTGGCGCTGCGCCGCTACGACGGCGCCGCGTCCGAGGCCGCGCTCAAGCTGTTCCTGGTGTCGGTGGTCTCCGCCGCGATCATGCTGTTCGGGATCAGCCTGGTGTACGGCGCGACCGGCGCCATGCACCTGGACCGCATCGCCCCCGCCCTGGAACGGCTGCCCGCCCACCTCGACCCGGCCGCCTCGGTCGGCGTGGTGCTGGTGCTGGCCGGGTTCGGGTTCAAGGTCGCCGCCGTCCCGTTCCACTTCTGGGCGCCGGACGTCTACCAGGGCGCGCCGCTGCCGGTCGCGGCGTTCCTGTCGGTGGTGTCCAAGGCCGCCGGGTTCGCCGGGCTGGCGATCGTGCTGGCGCTGGGCTTCCCCGCGTACGGGCACGTGTGGGGGCCGGCGGTCGCCGTGCTGGCGGCGCTCACCATGACCCTCGGCAACCTGCTGGCGCTGCGCCAGCGGACCGCGATCCGGCTGCTGGCCTGGTCGTCCATCGCCCAGTCCGGGTACATGATCGCCCCGCTGGCGGTCGGGGCCCGGCGGCTCCCGGAGGCGGTCGCCGCGACCACCGCCTACGTCGCGCTGTACGCCGTCATGAACCTGGGCGCGTTCGCCGTCGTCGTCGCCGTCCACCGGCGGTCCGCGGCCGCGCGCGGGCGGGGCGCGGACGAGGGCGCGGACCGGGGCCGGTGGGTCACCCTGGACGACTTCCGCGGCCTGGCCCGCAGCAGCCCCGCGGCCGCCGCTGCGCTCGCGTTCTTCCTGATCTGCCTGGCCGGCCTGCCGCCGGGCGTGATGGGGCTGTTCGCCAAGGTCGTCGTCTTCCGCGCCACCGTCGCGGGCGGGGTGACCTGGCTGGCGGTCGTCATGGCGATCAACACGGTGATCGGGCTCTACTACTACCTGACCTGGGCCGCGCGCCTGTTCGCCGCGCCCGCGGGCCGCCCCGCCGGCGTCCCCGGCCCGGCCCCCGCCGCGGACGCGGGCCCGGCCGTACGGGCCGCGATCGCCGCCACCGCCGCCGGCGCGATCGTGCTCAGCGTGGCCCCCCAGCTGGTGCTGCAGACCGTCTCGACGGTCACCTGACCAGCACTGATACGGGAACGTTTCGCCAGGTCAACCCGTTGAGACGGTAGCGGAGGACAAACGGGGAGGCAGGCGGACGTGCGGTTCAACGGCGTCAGGACGGCGGTGCTGATCGCCGCGCTGTCGGCATTGATGCTCGCCGCGGGATGGGCCGTGGGCGGCGGCCCCGGGCTGGTGATCGCCGTGGTCCTCGCGCTCGGCACCAACGGTGTCGCGTACTTCTTCAGCGACCGGATCGCGCTGCGCTCCATGCGCGCCCACCCGGTCGGCGAGGTCGAGGCGCCGATGCTCTACCGGCTGGTCCGCGAGCTGGCCACCTCGGCCCGCCAGCCCATGCCCCGGCTGTACGTCTCGGAGACGATGCAGCCCAACGCGTTCGCCACCGGCCGCAACCCGCGCAACGCCGCGGTGTGCTGCACCCGCGGGATCCTGCGGACGCTGGACGAGCGGGAGCTGCGCGCCGTCCTCGGCCACGAGCTCTCGCACGTCTACAACCGCGACATCCTCGTCTCCTCGGTCGCCGCCGCCATCGCCACGCTGGTCACCTACCTGTCCTACCTGGCGATCTTCCTGCCGGTGGGCCGCGACGACGACGAGGGCGGCCCCGGCCTGCTCGGCGCGCTGATGCTGCTGGTGCTCGGCCCGGTCGCCGCCGCCGTCGTCCAGATGGCGATCAGCCGTACCCGCGAATACCAGGCCGACGCCGCCGGCGCCCGCCTCACCGGCGACCCGCTGGCGCTGGCGTCCGCGCTGCGCAAGATCGAGGCCGGGACGCGCGCGCTGCCGCTGCCGCAGGACCCGGAGCTGGCCACCACCAGCTCCCTGATGATCTCCAACCCGTTCCGCGGCGCCGGGATCGGCCGGCTGTTCTCCACCCACCCGCCCGTCGAGGAGCGCATCGCCCGCCTCGAACGCATGGCGGGCCGCCCCCGCTGAACCCCGTTACGGCAGGGTCAGGATCACCGGTCCGTCCGCGGTGACCGCGATCGTGTGCTCGAAGTGGGCCGCGCGGCTGCCGTCCGCCGTGGCGATCGACCAGCCGTCCTGGAGCCCCACCGCGTCGTCGCGCCCGCCCTCCTCGAACATCGGCTCGATCGCGATCGTCAGGCCCTCCCGGAGGACGAGCCCGTGGCCGGGACGGCCGACGTTGGGCACCTCCGGGTCCTCGTGCATGGCGGTGCCGATGCCGTGGCCGGTGCAGCCCTCCAGGATCCCGTAGCCGGCGTCGCGCGCCGTGCGCTCGACCGCGTGGCCGAGATCGCCCATCCGCGCGCCGGGCCGCGCCGCCTCGATCGCCCGCTCCAGGGCCAGCCGCGTCACGTCCATCAGCCGCCGCCCCGCCTCGTCGGCCGCGCCGACCGCGAACGTGACCGCCGCGTCCCCGTGGTAGCCGCCCACCTCGGCGCCGCAGTCGACGGACACCAGGTCGCCCGCGCGCAGCACCCGGCCGTCCGGGATCCCGTGCACGATCACCTCGTTGACCGACACGCACACCGACGCCGGGTACGGTGTGGCCGACCAGCGCGGGTGGTAGTGCAGGAACGACGGGCGGGCGTCCAGCTCCTTGATCGTGCGGGCGGCCACGGCGTCCAGTTCGGCCAGGCTCACGCCCGGCTCGGCCGCGTGCCGCACCGCGTCCAGCGTCCGGGCCACGACCCGGCCCGCCTCGCGCATGATCTCCAGCTCGCGGGGCTCTCGATAGGTCACCATGCGAAGATTATAATACTCGTATTACTATCTTCGGCATGGTGCGGACCCCTCTGACCGAAGAGCAGCGCGACCGCGGCAAGGCCCTCGGCCAGATGCTGCGCGCCGCCCGCGGGCCCCGCGGCGCCGCCGCCGTCGCCCACGAGGCCGGAATCTCCATCGACACCCTCCGCAAGATCGAACGCGGTGCCATCGCCGCCCCGGCCTTCTTCACCGTCGCCGCGCTGGCCCGCGTCCTCGACCTCGACCTCACCGACCTGGCCCGCACCCTCCAGCCATTCGACGAACGCCGCGACGACCTCACCGCCTAACGGCCGAAATCCGCCTTCCTGATCAGCGCGTGGATCCCGGTGGTACGGTCCACGACCTGCGACACCTCGAAATCGGCCGCCGCCGACAGGTAGGCGTACGCCACCGCCTTCGCCATCCCCAGCTCCTCGTGCAGGAACGCGATCGCGTTGCGCACCGCCACCTTCATCGCCACGTCCAGCGACGTGACCTGGCCGCCCGCGCCCCCGTCCGGATCCGACAGCCCGATCGGGATCCAGTGCTCGTCGTCCTCGGCGAACGGATACGAGAACGCCACCTCCGGAGCCCTCCCGCCCGGCCTGACCACCGTCAGCCGGAACGTTCCGCGCAGCGACCCCTCCAGCGCCGTCAGCGCCACCTCACCGTCCCCCTGCGCGAAATGCGGGTCGCCCACGTAGAACAGCGCGTCCGGCACCTGGACGGGCAGGTACAGCGTCGACCCCACCCCGAGCTCGTTGATGTCGAGGTTCCCGCCCGCCACCGTCGGCGGCACCGAATGGACCGGCTCCGCCGTGTCCACCGCCACCCCCATGATCCCCATGAACGGCGCCAGCGGGAACCGCACGTTCCCCGGCAGCACCCCGTGCCCCCGCTCCACGCGCGTGAACACCGAGATGTTGCCGAACTCGTTCAGATACGGCCGGGTCTGCGGGTCGTCCTTGATGCTCTCCGGATACTCGCCGGGCAGCGCGCCCTTGCCGTGCCGGTTCGACACCACCCCGTACGGCACCCGCATCGCCAGGTCCAGCACGTCGATCCTCAGCACGTCGCCGGGGCGCGCGCCGCGTACCGCCACCGGACCCGTCACGATGTGCGGTCCGTCCGCCGCGAAGTCGTGCTCCATCCCCGACGCCGCGATCCGCCGGGCATCCTCCAGCACCCACCCCCGCGACACCCCGTGCTCCGCGAAGAACGCCACCGGATCGCGCCCCTGGTCCTCCAGGATCCCCTCGTGCGACACCGTGTCCACCGTCACCATGCCGCCGGAGGCCACGCTCGCCACGGGCCTGGCCGTGCGGTTCGGCAGGTACCCCCACCGCACCGTCTCGGGGGACGAGTCCAGGTAGACGCCCCGCGGCCGTCCCCGCTCCGGCTGCAGCACCTCCGCCTTCGCCGTCCCCGTGACCCCGGCCACACCGAGGGCCGCCGCCGCCATGAGCATCCCGCGCCGTCCGAGCCCATTCCTGAGCACCTCGGACGCCCGCGCACCATCGTGAATCATGCCGCGGACGCTAAGACGATCTTGTTACCGGGACATTCCGGGCATGTTCCCGGGAGATCTCACCCGAACCACGAGGCCGCACGCCCCGTCATACACACTGAGCGCGCCGGACTTCCTCAGCGGGGGAGGGGGACCGGCGCGCTCGCCATCGTCACCGGTAGTTGGTGAACTGCAGCGCCACGTCCAGGTCCTTGCCCTTCAGCAGCGCGATCACGTCCTGCAGGTCGTCCTTCTTCTTCGAGCTGACCCGCAGCTCCTCGCCCTGGATCTGGGCCTTGACCCCCTTGGGCCCCTCATCCCGGATGATCTTGCTGATCTTCTTGGCGTTCTCCTGGGAGATGCCCTCCTTGAGCGCCACGCCGATCTTGTAGAGCTTTCCGGACGCCTTCGGGTCCCCCGGCTCGATCGCCTTCAGCGAGATGCCCCGCTTGACGAGCTTGTCCTTCAGCACGTCCAGCACCGCCAGCGCCCGCTCCTCGGTGTTGGCCTGGATCTCGATGGCCTCCCCGGACCACTTGATCCCCGCGTCCACGTTCCGGAAGTCGAACCGGTTGGCGACCTCCTTGGCCGCCTGGTTCAGCGCGTTGTCGACCTCCTGCCGGTCGAGCTTGCTCACGATGTCAAAAGAAGAGTCCGCCACCGGACACCCAGCCCTTCTACGGAGAAGCCCGCGACACCAACCCGCGCAGGCCCGGCCTTGGCGCGCCGGACCTCGCACACCCCTGCCGCCGGCGCACCTTCGCGTATCGCCTCAGCGTAGCGACCCGCCCGCCGCCCCGCCCCCGCAGACCGCCCGCCGCTCCCCGATGTCACGACCACTCCCGCCGTCCGCTATTCTTTCCAGTGCCGTCGCAGCAGCGACACCACGGCGGGTTGCCCGAGTGGCCAATGGGAGCGGACTGTAAATCCGTCGGCTTAGCCTACGCAGGTTCGAACCCTGCACCCGCCACACCAGCGGAAACAGCCCCTGACCAGGAACAACGGTCAGGGGCTGTTCGCGTTCCAAGATCCCCCACCCGCAGCCGGATGCAGCCAGATGCAGGCGCACGTCACTGGTCGCGGGATATTCGCGGGATGGGATTCCAGGCGTTTCCGCAGGTCGGCCCGAACGCCGCAGAGGGGCCCCCTCCACCGTACGGCGTCTCAGCTGTCGAGCGCGTCATCGATGCGTCTGTTGGCCCTGTCCTGCTGGCCGTCAATGCACTTGGCGTAGATCTGGAGCAGGACCTTGACGCTGTGCCCCGCCCGTTCGGCGACCTCGGTTGCCGGAACGCCGGAGTTCAGCCAGAGCGAGACCCCGGCATGGCGAAGGTCGTACGGCCGCCGCACCAGGGGCGAGACCACCTGTTCAGGGGTGAGCGCCAGGGCTCGGGTTGCTGCCCAAACGGCGCCGTACGCCGTAGCCGACGATGCCGCCCCGCTCTGTCTGGAAGATCCGCCCGTCCGGCGCCGTTCCGAATTCGGCGAGGTGCTCCCGGAGGATCTCCACCAGGACCGGCGGGATCGGGACTGTTCGAACCTCGGCCAGGGGACGCAGCTTGAGCCCGCGTTGCTCGTGAGTCGTTCCGCTGTCCGTCCAGCGTGTTCCCGTCTCGGGTAGCGACTTGGTCAGGACGAGCCGCCCCCAACCGGTAGCCGGAAGATGGCAATCCTCCTTGTGGAGAGCCACAGCCTCAGCCGGACGTAGCGCCGCGTAGTACATGCAGGCGTACAAGGCCCGCAGACGTCGGCCGCGCCCCCGACCGCCTACGTAGGTCACTGCTGTGAGGCACTCTGGCGCTCCTGGCCCTTCCTCGATCGTTGCCAACTTGGCTATACAGGCGATTTCGTGACTGGCGGAGGTCAGTCGCTGGCTTGGCGAGTCCGGCGAGTTCGGCGAAGGGCAGGACGGTGGCTCGCGCAGCGCGTGCCGGTCGCCAGCCCAGTCACCGCCCTCGGCCCCTCCGCCCGGCCGGCATCTCACTCCGGCGGGGGAGCCGGTTCCCCTGAGCGAGTGATCATCAGTGCTTGCAGGTCGAAGAGGGTAGGGGCATGGCGATCAAACTGATTCACGCGGCCCCCTCTGTCAGCGACACCCAACGGCCCGTCCCGCGCTGGGCGCTACGAACCGCCTATGCGATCCCGCTGCTTCTCCTGCCCTCCTGCCTGTGGCGGCTGCCGTTCGCCTTCCACTTCGAGATGGGCCAGATCGACGACGGTGCGACCCCGTCGCCTTTGTGGATCAGCATTCCGTACGTCTTCGGCCTCAGCGTGCTCACAGAGGCGGCGGCATTGCTGACCATCGGCCTGGTGCGCGGGTGGGGCGAGGTCGCCCCCGCCTGGATCCCGTTCATCGGAGGCAAGCGCATCCGCCCGGCAGCAGTGATCGTCCCGGCGGCGATCGGCGGGCTGGTCATGACCGCTGTCTCGGTGATGATGACGCTCACCTGGATCGGCGTCATCAACGGAACCGGCTACGAGAACGGCTGGTGGGAAGCACTGGCGAAGGTCTGCATCAGCCCGATCGGCCTGTGGGGCCCGCTGACCCTGGCGCTGACGTACGCCTACTACGTGCGCCGCCGCCCGGCAAGCACCGCATGATCTCCCCCGACGTAACCGTCACCTGCGGCGGAGAGCGGCCACCCTCGGCAACGAGGTGGGGCCAGAACCCATTCGTGATCAACGGTCCAGGGCTCGACAGGGTGCGGCCAAAAGAGGCTGAGGGTGGGGCCATGACTCACGCGTGAAACCACAGCAGGCCAAGACAGGTCCCGACCGTGACGGCCGCAGCGTTAGACGATTAGACGTGCCCGAAGCGGGGGTCTCGCGACCCCCAGCCCCCCGCGAGCCGGAGCACTCATCCGCGCGAAACGGTCTGTCACACCCTCGCGCCGTTCGCGCGGATAAGCACTCCGGACCGTGGTGAGCAAGCTCCGGGATATGTGCGGGATGGTTCAGTGGCCACGGGACGCCGATATCGGGTTTCGCGCTGGTCACAGGGGGAGTGGCCCCAGAATCCCCCACGGGCTGTAAATCCGTCGGCTTAGCCTACCCAGGTTCGAATCCTGGACCCGCCACCAACACTTAGAACGGCCCCTCACCAGGGATGACACGGGTGAGGGGCCGTTTGCTGCTGTCCGGCTGTATCCGCCGATCAATGGGCCTCTACGGGCGGGCGGGTGGAATGCGGGTTGAAGTTCTGAGCTGCTTAGGCGGCGTCCGCTGAGTCGTCCTCGGGCCCTCTACGACGTGGCTCCAATCGCTTCCCCGCCCATCGTGTCGCTTCGATGATCCGGCGCTTGGCCTCCTCCTCCTGGCCCGCGACGCACTTGGCGTACACGTGCAGCAGGACGGCGACACTGTGTCCGGCCCACGCGGCGACCTGGGCGGTCGGGACGCCAGTACTCAGCCAGGTCGACACAGCGGACTGCCGCGCGACTGGGGTCTGCTTGATCGGGTTCGCTGCTCATGATGTTTCGGTGCTGAGGGTTCGCGCCACGGATCGGCGGGCTGCGATACGGGCAGGCAAGGCGGTGAGTGCCGCTGTCGCCAGGAGGGACGCGAGTGCGGCGGTGAGCAGCCACCGTGCGGGGGGCATGGCCACCTCTCCGGGGCCGGAAGGTAGGAACGGGAGCATGCCCAGGGGGATACCGGCGATGACGCCGGGCAGGGTCGGCAGCAGTTGTGCGGTGGACAGTCCCGCCGTGATCTGCGCGGGGGTGGCGCCGAGCGTGCGTGCGATGGCCATGGTGGGGCGGGCTTCCAGCGCGGTGGTCCAGGTGATCGTGATGGTGTTCACGATGGCGAGTGCGATCACCGTGGCGGTGACGGCCAGCAGCAGGTGGCGTTCTTGACCGTCTTGCGCATGGGTCGCCATGGGAGAGCCTGGGTAGCCTCTCACGGGCTGGGCGTACATCATCAGCAGTGCGGTGACCACGAGCAGCGTGATCGCCGTGTTGCACCCGTGCAGGACGGCGCGGCCGGGCCGGCGGGCGATCAGACGCAGCCCGAGCAGAAGCGGGGTCGGCAGCAACGCCGACAGGCTGTTCAGCCAGCCCCGGCGCTTGGGCTGGTGGGCGGTGTCGGCCAGGGCGGAGACGGTGCCGGTGCGCAGCGCCCGCAGCGTCGGGCCGAAGGTGGTGAGGACCGCCACCGCCAAGGCGACGGCGGTCGTGACGGCGATGGTGCCGCCGGTGGGACCGCTGGCGGCGCTGAGCAGGCTCGCGCTGGGGTTGACGATGGTGGGCGCGACCAGCCGTGCGATCGTCAGGCCCAGTGCGTCGGCGAGTAGCGCCAGGGTCAGGTACTCGGCGAGCAGGACGGCGGCGATGAGGCCGGGTGTGCCGCCGACGGCCTTGAGCAGCCCTACCCGGCGGGTCTGCTTGGCGGCACGTCCTGCCGCCAGTGTGGCCACGCCGCCGATGGCCAGGAAACCGAGCAGCCAGCCGCCGACGACCATGATCGGCTGGCTGTCCCGGAGTATGACGAAGTCCTGCTCGGCTATGTGCTGCCACGCTCTGAAGTTCACCCAGGTGTCCGCGAACGCCTCGGCCACGGAGGGATGACGCTCACTCAACGCCCCCAGGGCCGTGTCGGGATCCCGCAGCTTCAGGTTGATGAAGGAGGTCACCGGGAGATCGGCCGATTCCAGTACCCGGGTGTCCCGTTCGGCCAGCCAGACCAGACCGCCGCCGTCGTCCGGCCCGCCGCCCGGGCCGATCCCCGGCGCCCATGGGTAGACCGAGCGGGCCGCGGTCACGGCGATTCCGACGACCGGCAGCGAGCGGCCGGCGACCGTGACGCGGTCGCCGACTTCGGCGCCAAGAGCGGCGGCGAAGCCGCGTTCGATCACGGCGCCTCCGGGGCGGACCCAGCTGCCCGAGGTCACCAGCGGACGGTCGACCGGGCCCGGTGTCATATCGGCGACCTGCACCACCGCGGCTCCCGTGGAGCCGTGCGCCGTCAGCGTCGTGTAGTACTGGCGATACGGTCCGCTGTAGGCGACCACCCCGGGCGCGTGCTCGAGCGACTTCAGGGCCGTGATCGTGGTCCGGCTGGTGCCGGGGGAAAACGCGACCACGTCCGGCCCGGCCGTGGCTTCCCGGGTCTGCCGGTAGAGCGTTTCGGTCGCCCCGGACAAGGACAGGCCGAGGGCCAGCGTGGTGGTGGCGGCGGTGATCGCGACAAGGAGCATCGCGGCCTGGGCGGGATGCCGGCGCAGGTCGGCCACAACGAGGCGGAACACCAGCAGGATGCGGCCCACGCGTTCAGTCCTCCAGCCCGATCGGGTCGTCGAGTCTTCCGGTGCCGCGCCCTGCCAGCCAGGTATGCACCACCTCTAACGGTTAGCCATAGATAGCCGTTAGCTAACGAGAACGTCAAGCGGGATCATCGAATCCGCCGGCGACCAGCGACTGCCACCGACGCCCCACCTGCTCGGCTGCCCGCGGACGGCATGGGCGCGACAGTGCACACGTCCGGGGGGACGCGCGTCCGAGCGGGCAAGGCTGCGCTGGACGAGATCGCTCAGGAGGATGATTCGTTGGCTGGGGCGGCCAACACGGCTTTGAGGCTCGTGATCTCGGCGTGCCAAGCGGCGTAGCCGGGGGTTTCCTCCCAGAGTTGCCTGATCTCCGAATCTGAGGCGGTGACTCGATCGAGTGCGGCAGCGGCCAGCGGCACCAGTTCGGCAGGCAAGGGGGGAATGGGCTGCTCGGGGCCGTAGACACTGTCGATGGGCGCTCCGCCCGGTTGCTGGGCGGCGACCAGGGCGGCTGCGGCGATGGCGGGGTCGGCGGCGCGGCTGGTGGTCCGCCCGTCGGGTCCCGCCACCGCGGACAGCGCTTGGTGAATGGTGGCGGCGCGCTGATCGGCTTCTGTCTCGTCGAGGTCCCCGGCGAAGTCCGCAGCATGATCGTTGTCGAAGGGGCCGACATCCCACGTGCCCATGGTGCTTGTCTCCAATCGACTCGGGCGGTGCCTGCGAAGCCGATCAGCAAAGCCGGCCCGGCGATGCAGTACGACGGGTGCGAGGGGGGTGAAGAACGTGCAGGGTCGGAGGAAGTATGTCAGAGCGGCCTCAGGGGATTGACAATGTGCATTCGGCGACTGGTTCGACTTGCCGGGGGTTTCTGGCGGGCCGGAGATTGCCGCGATCCTCGTCATGGGAGTGGCTTTGTGAAGAACTGGTCCAGCGGGATCTGCGGCAGGTCGTTGGTGATGTAGGTGCCGATTGTCGCGAGTGCCGCGACGATCGCGAGCGCTCCGCCGGCCGATAGAGCGGGAAAGCGCTGGCGGAGGGAGCCGGTGCGCGTCATGTTCGCGGCGGCGGCCGCACGGTCCAGATGGAGGACGAATGCGGCGCAGGAGAGCACGGCCGCAAGCATGCCCCAGCGCAGGTAGCTGTAGATGACCGAGTCCTGATCGAGGAGTTCCCTGGAGGCGTGCTGCACGATGACGGGCACGAGGCCGGCGAGGACGAGGCCGAGGACTTTGGCGGGCTGGGTACGCGGCCCGGGGGTCGTCCACAGCAAGCCCAGGACGTAGAGCGGGACGCCGAAGAACATGAGCTCTGACACGGCGCTCACCAGGAGCTCGACAGGTCCTCGGAAGAGGAACACCGGCTCGCCGAGCGCAGGCCGCACGTAGATCACATACGTGCTGAGCAGCGCGGACCCGATGATGAGCCAGGCGTTGACGCGCAGGGACCGCCGGCCGTGGGCGAGATCCGGGGTGACCACGCGCGTGCGGCCCAGGAACACCAGAATGGCGATCACACCGAAGGCCAGCGGAATGGGCAGATACAGGCCCGCGTAGAACTCGCTCCAGGAAAAGGCGACGAAGGAGGCGAGCAGCCCGGCGAGCGCCATACGGCTGCCGCGGTCACCGAGGTCCGCCCGCCGCTGCACGAGGAGCAGCACGACCAGCCACGGCCACGACGACAGCAGCCAGATGGTGATCATCTCGATGGAGTCCCAGAGGTACTGGTCGAGGTAGGAGGCGATGAGGAGGTTGTGCGGCACGTCGTCGGTGCTGAACCAGTTGACCAGCGTGTCCTGTTCGCCGACGGCGCGGACGTAGCGAACCGTCGACAGGACCGATATCGCCAGCGCCGCGCCCCAGACCAGCGCCGTGACCAGGTCGGGACGCCAGCGCGGGACGAAGCCCAGGTGCGCCGCCAGAAGGCGCGTGCCGTTGAGAAAGCCGAAGATCGCAAGCGTGATGAGGAGGGTGCTGCCGATCTCCTCGGCCAGCAGGGCGGAGGTCGGGGGCTGCTTGCCAGGGGCCGTCCGGAACCAGATGTCGCCTGGCGTGTTCGCGAGGGCGACGCGGTAGGCCGCGATCGCGGCGGTGAAGAGCAGTCCGGCGGTCACCGCTTGCCCGCGGGTGGTGGTTCCGGCGCAGGCGATGGCGAGTGCCAGCAGGGCCCAGAGCGCTCGCTGTTCGGTGGCGAGGATCGTCTGGGCCGTCGTTTCGGAAGGCCACCACGGCATGTGCTGAGCCTCGAGAAAAAGGGCGGTCAGGACCACGGGCGCGGCGACGAACGCCCAGTGGGCGCGGCCGCGCGACCAGAGCCAGGCCGTGACGGCCGCCGCGGCGGTCACTTGCAGGCCGATCGCCATGACGGCCAGCGGGGGCAACCCGAGGTAGCGGAAACCTGTGTGCGGCGTGTCGTTGTAGACCGTCTGGGCGACGGAGAGGGCGATGACGACGGGGGGCAGCCAGAGGAGCCGTCCGACGCCGTGGGGGAGGGCCGCGGGGTCGCGCCGCCACAGCTTCACCGCGAGGAGCAGCCCGAAGGCGCAGACGGCAAGGATGCAGGTCAGGTAGGAGATCCAGTCGAACGTCATCCGGACGGAGGTGAACCATCCGACGGCGTCGGCCTGCCTGTCGGGACGCAGCCACAGCAGCGGGTCTCCGAGACCGACGGCGATGTTGGACCACGTGGCACTGGTCTGCCCGGCCGAGACTGGAGTGCCGAAAGTGCCGTCGCGCCAGCCGCCCGGGTGCCGGATCGTCAGTGTTTCCCAGGTCGGGTTGGCGGACGGGACACTGTGCAGACGCAGTCCGATCTTCCAGCGCGGGTCGGCGCGGTCGACGTACCACGGTCCTATCCGGAGGAGTTCGGACGGCGGGCCGTACGTTCTCCCCAGCCAGGTCGAGGCGGTGACGGCGACCTCGACCATGCTGCCGGTCGCGGTGACGACGGGAGGACGGGTGAGGGGGACCGCCGCGTCAGCGGTCAGAATGCCGTCGAAGAGGCAGGAGACGGCGTCGCGGAAAGCGGTCGTCCGGTGGTGGCGGAGCAGGTCTTCGCCGAGCGGCGTGTCGGCCGGGTGGCGGGCGCTGAGGTGCGCGGTGAAGGACGGCTGGTGTCGCCCGCTTGCGTCGATGACCAGCTCCGTCCTCATACGACGCGTTTCGGTGCGGTACGAATATTGGTTTCTTCTGCACTGCCGGGAGGGCGGGGGCGGCGTCGTTTTCGAGCGCGGCCGGACCGTGCCGTCGGGGACGAGGACGGCCGCGACGCTGCGTTCCGGAACCTCCTCCCAGGATCCGGATCGGCTCCGCCCCTCGGAGGTGTCGATCATGACGCCGTGTCCCGTGACGTCGAGAGGCCCCCAGCGAGGCGCCGGCGGCGACCGGCTGAAGGCCGCTCTCACCCTCCACCTGCGCGTCGTCTCTTGTTCGAGTCGCCAGGGTTCTGCCCTGACGGTCGTTCCTCCGCCGGCGGAGACCTCGGTCCGCACGGCGAACTCGAGCACCACTTCGAGGCTGCCGCCGTCGTCCCTGACCGTGGGGCGCCTCCGGTCCTGGGCGGCCCAGTAGCCGGTGGTCCGCCCGTCGAAGAGGCAGCCGGCGGCCCTGCGGAAGTGATCGACGTTTCTGGTGTCGTGGAGGCCGGCCGCTATCGGGGCCGCCTGCGGCAGTCTGCCGGTCAACACGACCTGGAGCGTGAGAGCGCCGGATTCCGTGGCCTTGACGTGCAGCGTGGAAGAAAGCTGCCGCTCCTTCATCACGGGGCAGTTCGGGGCGGCCTGGGCGGGTGCCGGCAAGCAGACGAGGAGCCCTGCCGAAACTGCGATGAGAATCCAGAGGAGGCGGGCTGGCATTGCGCCATTATCGGATTCCCGGGAATTGCTCGCCATAAATGGGTCAGGCCGGTTCCGGACCTGGCGGACACCGCGCCGGCGGGTGCTCCCGCTTCGCCTGGGACCTGGCGGTAGCCGGTTTTCTGCCTACCGGCGGCCGAGGATCAGGGCGGCGGCTCGGGGACGCGGGTTCAGCCGCTGCGCGACCGCGTGCCGCACGACCGCCGCGAGACGGTGGACGACTCCGACGGCTTTTACATGGCCCTCATCGCGTCCTTCCGCAAGCTGATCGGTCTACCCGGCGCTGACCCGCCAGTGGGAGTGTGCCGGGCGTGACCGCGCGAGTCAGAGGGCCATGGGGCGGTAGCTCAGGGCCGCGTCCACGATCTGCTCGGGGGAGGCGGACTCCAGTTCGGGCGGCGGCCAGAAGATCAGGTCGCTCACGCCGGGGTGGCTCGTGTTGGTCTTCAGGACGAGCAGGTACCACTCCTGCTCCGGGGACCGGCTCGTCCGGATCCTGCGGACGATCTCCACGAGTTCGTCCCGCGTGATGTCCGGGACGCGGGGATACGCGGGCCACGCCGCGCGCAGGGCGGCCTCCTCGCGGGACTCGCAGCCCCAGTACTCGCGGAACTCCTCGTAGCCGTGGCCGGTCGCCTCCGCGAACGCGGCCTCCGCCTCCCGGGCGGCGTCCCCCGCCAGGCCCGTGATCCTGTCGATCTCACGGCCCAGCTCCTCGACGCGCCGGGCGCTGACCTGCGGCGGCAGCAGTTCGGGACGCAGGTTCACTGCCGCTTCTTCCGCTCGGCGTCGATGAGCTCCTGGGTGAGCTTTTCCGGTTCCACCGCGTAGTCGGGGTCGTGGAGGTCGTCGTAGTCGCGGGTGCTCAGGGGCAGGCCGAGTTCGGCGAGCTGGTCGGCCAGTTGGGCGAAGGCGAGGCGTTCGTCCGGCTCGTCCTGGTAATGGGCCTTTTCGGAGGCGCACGCCTCGGCCAGGTTGCGGCCCGCCAGGCTCCAGTACGTGAACTCGGTGTCCAGTTCGAGGATGGGCGGGGATGCGTCCGCGGGCTCGTCGGGGTGCATCCAGTAGCCGATCCAGCCCTTGCCGCCCTCCGCGACGAACTTGGCGTACTTGCTCACCTCCGCGGTGCCCGCGGTGATGGCCTGCATCTCGGGGTCGGCCAACTCCTTCTCGCTGAGGTAGCTGGTGTCGAGCAGGGGGCTGGGCTGCCCCGGTTCCAGGAACGTGATGTCGAGAAGGAACCGGAAGTCGGTGCGGCCCTCCCACTGCGCCACCAGCATGGTGCGCAGGTCGTCGGGGATCGGCCGGCCGTCCAGACGCTCGCGGGAGAACTCGGCGAGCCGCTCTTCGTACATGCCGGCCGACACTAGCGGCGACCTCCGACAAGGTCTCAGGCCGCGCGCAGCAGGCCCAGGCTGGTGAACATCTCCCGGCACCACGCCAGCGCCGAGTCCGCCGTCTCCCACTGGGGGTCGTCCGGCGACAGGTAGGGGAGAACGTACGGGTCGGTGACGCCCTCCGGGAGATCCTCCGCGAAGCAGCCGTTCGGCGGCTGCCCGTAGCGCGCGTCGAACATGCGGCGGGCCACCGGCTCCTCGGCGCTGTCCCACACGGCGAACCACAGGCGGCGCAGCAGCGCGGGATGCGCCGTGACGAACATCAGCCGCCCCATGTCCAGCGGCTCGGCCGCCGAGACGACCCGCGCCACCGACGCGAACCGGTCCGTCGCGCTCACGTAGGGGCAGAAACCGGACCAGATCTCGACGCTGTGCCCCGACGCGGTGATCGACGAGCACAGCGCGGCCAGCGCCACCCCCCTGTTGTGGACGGCCGAGTGCGGGGTGGTGTTGACATATCCGGCCGGTATAAGGAACGTCACCACGCGGCCACGGGCCGAGATCCGCTGCGGCACCGCGTCCACCATGCACTCCGGCTCGCCGCTCAGGTAGGCGCCGACGTCGACCTCGCTGCCGGTGACGTCCCAGGTGGGGACCAAGGCGGTCGTCAGCACCTCGTCCTCGACCCGCTCGCGCAGCTCGGCGACCTCGGCGTCCACCTCGGGGAGCACGGTGGTCCAGCCGTCCCTGGCCAGGAGCAGCGCCTCGTCCCAGGACGCGCCGGCCCACTCGTCGAGGCAGTGGCGCCCGTCGCCGTTCTCGATGGTGTCGGGGGCGCGGGCCCGATCGACGAACTCCTGCCAGGACCACATGGGGCGCAGCGCGTGGACGGTGTCGCCGGGCCCCGGGTCGGCCTGGCTCATCGCCGGCTCACTCCCCGTCCCCTGCCGGCTCCAGGGCAGAACGGTGCGCCGCCGACATGCCCCGCGCCACCCGCCACCGGATGGCCTGCTCCACGCTCGCCCCCGCCTGGAGCAGCTTGGCCGCGTCGATGCTGGCCCGGGGCGAGAACATCACCGGCAGCCGCTTCTCCGCCGCCGTGGCGCGCAGCCGCCGCACCTCCTCGATGACCCGCCGGGCGTCCTCGGGCTGCGCGGGCGCGTGCGCGAGCGCGATGCGCTCCTCCAGGTCCTCGTCGACCGGGACGTCGATGATGGCGAAGCGGTCCAGCGTCGCCGCGTCCAGCGCCTGGCGGCCCACGTACTGCCGGTCGCCGCCGGTGCCGTAGGTGTTCGCGGTGGCGACGAGGCGGAAGTCGGGATGGGCGGTGACCATGCCGTCGGCGAAGGCGCAGGAGCGGATGGACAGGGCCTGGTTCAGTTCCGCGAGCAGCCCGGGGTGGCCGCTGTCGAGTTCGTCGAGCAGCATCAGCCCGCCGTGCTCGAAGGCGCGGCGGAAGGGCGTCGCGTGGTAGTGGCCGTGCGCGTCGTAGTAGCCGAAGATCTTGCTCATCGGCGTCGTCGGGCCGAGGGACAGGGCGTGGAACTCCTGCCCGAACGCCTCCGCGACCTGCCGCGCCATCATCGACTTCCCGGTGCCGGCCGGGCCCACGAGCAGGACGTGGCAGCCGGCGCCCAGCGCGAGCAGCACGTCCGGGAACACCGTGTGGGTGTGGCCGCCGACGCGGACCGGGTCGGGGGCGCCGGCGACCCTGACCTCGACGACGGGCGGCACGGTCTCGGCGACGGTCTCGGCGACCACGCGGGCCGCCTCGTCGCGGGCGAACCGCGCGACGGACCGCGTCAACTCCTCACGCGCCTCCTCCAGCGCCTCCCACGCGTCCTTCAGTTCCTCCTCGACCGCCTCGCGCGCCTCCTGGAGCGTCTTGGCGGACGACTCGGCGGTGAGGCCGGCCGCCGTCTTCCCGGCGACCTCCCGCGCGGTACGGGCGGCGGTCTCCCCGGCCGCGGACTCGGCGGCCCGGACGATCTCGTCGGCGTGCGCGACGCGCTCGTCGGCGATCGCGCGGGCGACCTCGGTGGCCACGCGCCGCGCCGTCCGCTCCATGGTCTGCTCGGCGTAGGGCGTTCTGGCGAGGGCGTCGGCGTAGCGCATGACGGTCTCGAACGCGATGGCGCCGGCGATCTGGCGGACGTCCGCCCTGGCTCTCTCCCGCATGCCGACCATGATGGGCGTGCCGCCCGGGACCCCTCCCGGTGCGGCCACGCCCCGGGGTCAGTCGGCCGGGGCGGTGTCCGGGAGGACGGCGGGGCGCGCCAGGCCGCGCATGCGGGGCTCATCGGTTGCTGGCGCGGGCCTTCCAGGCGGCTGCCGACGGGCCCTCGGTCATGTCGGTGAAGAAGCTGTCGTGCCGGACGAAGAAGGCGCTGCGTTCGTCGTCGGTCATCTCGGCCAGTCCGGCGAGGCCCTAGCACATGGTCACTCCTTCGCGTACAGGCGCAGGAACGCGCGCACGCCATCGGTGATGATCTCGTCGGTCTCGGAGTCGGGCAGCGGGATCGCGCCGTGGAACGAGCGGGTCAGGACGTCGTTGACGGTCAGCATGTTCAGGACGTTGGCGGCCTTCTCCGCGTCGTCGAGGACGAGCAGGCCGCGGTCGGCTATCCGCTGGAGGTACGGGGCGAGCCGGCGGTGGGCGGACGGCGGGCCGTGGGCCTGCCAGCGTTCCAGGATCTTCGGTGGGAGCCGGGTCACTTCCTGGTGGATGGTGCGCACCAGCGCGAAGTGGTCGGGGAACTCGGTGACCGCCCGCACCCGGTCGAGATTGAACGCGATCAGGTGTTTCTCCAGGTCGGCGGCGGTGGTGATGTTCCACAGGTGGCGTTCCATGAGCGCCCAGACGGCCTCGGTGACGGCGTCCGCGCCCTCGACGGCGACCGAGAGGAAGAGTTCCTCCTTGTCGGTGAAGTGGTTGTAGATGGTGCGCTTGGAGACGCCGGCCTCGGCGGCGATGGCGCCGACGCTCGCGCGGGTGTAGCCGTCGCGGCCGAACACCCTGCGGGCGGCCTCGGTGATGGCCTGGCGCTTCCTGGGCAGCCCGCCGCGCCGGGCCCGCTGGTGGTCGTTCTCGGGCAGGCGGTGAGGAGTCCGAACCGTCGGGTACAGGTGGGCCATGTCTAGTGATCTCGAGGCCGCGCGGCCCGACCAGGTGGAGCCCGACGAGGCGACGGTGGAGGCGCTGGGCGAGTTGAGCAAGGCGCGAGAGACCGTGGAGCGGGCGCGCGCGCACCTCTACGCGTTCCACCAGCTCATCGGGACGGCGGATTTCACGCTCGGGGACGCGGCCGACCACCTCGCCGAGGCGGGCCACCGCGAGCAGGCGGAGGAGCTGCACCGGGAACTGGTCGGCCGGAACGTGCTGCGCGGCCGTTGGACCTTCCAGGTGGTGGAGGAGTTCGAGGACGTCTACTACGACGTCTTCAGGCGCCTCGAACAGCGGGTGCACGACGAACTTGCCGGAGGGCGGCGGCACCTGTACGAGGCGCGGCTCAAGGAGCGGCGCCGTAGCAAAGGCCATCCCGGTCACGAGGCGACGCCCGAGGACGTCCCCCCGTGACGTACGACGGATCCGACGCGGTCAGCCGTGCTCGCGCATCCACAGGTCGATGAGCTCGTTGCTCTCGGCGGTGAGGGCGGCGACGCTCTTCTCCTCGTGGTCGACCTCGATCCCCACGGGACGCAGGTCGGGCACCATGCCGCTGCGGAGGGCCTCCTCCTCGGCCATGGCCTCGTACGCGCCGGCCCGCCACCAGTAGATCTGCGACGTGAGGGGCTTCTCGCCCTGCTCCACATGGGTGCGGGCGATGGCCTGCATGGTCTCCATCGCGGCGAACAGGTGGGTGCCGCCGATCTCGTGCATGATCACATACTCCGGGATCGGGAAGGCGACCAGCGCGCCGTAGGGGGCCGGGCCCAGGTACCGCCTGAGGACGTGCACGTGGGAGCCGACGTAGCGGTGCGTCCCTCCGACGTGCATGATCGGCACGTCCCACAGCGTGTCGGTCTTGGTGTAGTGCGGCTCCTTCTCGATCGAGATCCGCAGGGCGGCGCCGAAGACCTCGTTCTCCGGGACGCCGCCGATCGAGGACCGGTTGAGCGGCATGATCGAGTCGGGGTGGTCGGCGACGACGGTCTGGAGCAGGCCGGGCGCGAGCGGGCGGGTCAGCAGGGCCTCCCGCATCCCGGGGACCGCGCCGAGCTCCTCTTCTGTGTAGAGCCGCACCCGGAGCGTTTCCTCGGAGATCATGCGGTCGATCTCCGAGTGCTCCTTGACACGGCCGATGCCCCGGGCGAGCTTGCCCTCCTCGGAGTTCTCGATCTTCCGGAGGAACCCGCGGACGAACCCCGCCGCGTTCTCCGGCAGGTCGGCCCGGGAGTTGCGGCCCGCGAACGCGCGCCACTCGCTGATGTCGAGGGAGCCGCTCGGGCCGTCCGGCAGGGTCACGACGAGGGAGTCCGGGGTTTCCAGCCTGGCCTCGTATCCCTGGTCGGCGAAGGCCTGGACCAGCGCGTCGCCGATGATGTCGGGCGTCATCGTTCTCCTATCTTGATCGGGATACCGGCTTTGGACTCATGGGCGCCGCGGCGGGTTCCGCTGCGGTAGACCTTTCTGCGTGCGGGTGAGCTATGCGACCGAGGCCACGCCCGGCCTGGTGAACGAGGACCACGTCGTCACGGGCCCGGGATGGGCGGTGGTGCTGGACGGCGCCACGCCACGTCCCGGGGTGGACAGTGGTTGCGTGCACGGGCCCGGGTGGCTCGTGCGGCGCCTCGGGGGAGCGCTGGCGGCGCGGCTGGCCCTGGAGGAGTCCCGGCCGCTGGCCGACCTGCTGGCGGAGTCCATCAAGAGCGTCGCGGAACTGCACGCGGACGGCTGCGACCTGGACAACCGCGACAGTCCGTCGGCGACCGTGGCGATGCTGCGCTGGGACGGCGCCGCCGTGGATAGGGGTGCCGTGGAGTGGCTCGTGCTGGCCGACTCGCCCGTGCTGCTCGACCTGAGGGAGGACGGGGTACGGGCCGTACGGGACGACCGCGTCGAGCGCCTCCCCAGCTACACGACCGAGGCCGTACGGGCGGCGCGCAACAGCCCCGGCGGGTTCTGGGTGGCGAGCACCCGTCCTGAGGCGGCGTACGAGGCGCTCACCGGTGAGGCCCGCGGCGTGCGGCGCGCGGCGCTGTTCAGCGACGGGGCGGCGCGCCTGGTCGAGCGCTTCGGGCTCCTGGAGTGGGACGGCCTGCTCGACCTGCTCGACCGGGAGGGCCCGCACGAGGTGATCCGCCGCACCCGGGCGGCCGAGCACGGGACGCCCGTGGGCGGCCGCGGCAAACGGTTCGACGACGCCACCGCCGTGCTCGTCCACTTCGCCGAAGACGGGGAGCGGTAGGCGTCAGGCGCCGACGGGGTTCTTGGCGGGGGCGATGTGCGGCCACCAGCCCGCCAGGTCCTCGGGGTAGTGCATCCCTTCGACGTTGAGGGCCGCGGTCATCATCGGGTGCTTGCGCCCGGCCGGGAAATGGCGCTCGTAGGACGGCGGGTCCAGCACGATGACGCGGGTGCCGTTCACCGCAGGGATGTCGGCGGGGACGCCCTCGTTGTAGATCCACTCGCCGTGCGCGTCGACCAGGTTCCACGGGCTGGTGACGATCGGGCGGCCGGGCGGGGTCTCGGCGTCCAGGAAGCAGGCGACGATCTCGGGCGCGGGCGGGGTGCCGGGCATCCCGCCGGGACGGCCCTGCAACGCCCCGGCCAGCAGAGTGTGCAGCTGGAAGTTGTCGCCGATGCCGCCGATGGTGACCGTCCAGCCCTGGCGGCTCTCCCGGTCCAGGACCAGCAGCCGCTCGCCGTCGAGGACGCGCAGCAGCAGGGAGACCCAGCCCATCTTCTCGCAGTGCTCGGCCAGGCCGCCGGTGAGGGCCGCCTTGCGGTCGCGGTCGGTGACGCCGGCGCGCAGGTCGGGCGAGCGGGACAGCATGGTGTTGGCCGAGAGGGCGAACCGCTCCATCGAGAACCAGGCCATCATCGCGCCGACCGGGTCGGGCAGGTGCGGCCCGACGGTGTCGACGATCTCCTGGGACGGCTGCCCGCCGGGGGACGGGGGCTCGCCGCCTCCGGCCTTGCGCCAGGCCTCGGCGAACTCGGTGGAGAGGGTGGCGACCTCGATGGTCCTGGCCAGCACGGGCTCGTCCACGGCGAAGGCGGTGGCGCCGTTCTCCACCCAGGCGCCCGCCATGATCGCGAGCCAGCAGCCGAGGTTGGGCGGTGCGGCGGCGATCCCCTCGCCCATCTTCGTCATCGCCATGTTCAGCACGACCGGGGGCAGTCCCTGGGACTCGTTCATCACCTGGGGCATCAGGTCGCTGAACGCCTGGTCCTCGGCCGTGGCGGCGCCGACCATGGCGTCGACGCGCTGGAGGAAGGTGTCACTCATGGGTGATCAGCCTGTCACAGCGCGGACGCCGCCTGCTCCGCCGGCGCGGCTCACCGGACGCCGCCGGGGAAGGGCAGAAACGATTTCGCATGTGGTGCCCGGGCCGTGTATGGTTTCACTGCGCGAACGACGCAAGCCCCTTTAGCTCAGTCGGCAGAGCGTCTCCATGGTAAGGAGAAGGTCTACGGTTCGATTCCGTAAAGGGGCTCGGTAGCGCGAAGGCCGTTCTGGAGGATCTTCGGAGCGGCCTTCGGTCGTTTCCGGGTGTCGCCGGTTTCGCACGGTCCATGCGCCTGTGATACCGTCCCACCGGTCCCAGCGGACGATTCCCAGGTCACCGGCCCGGCCGGCGATCGGGGGAGCGGTACGCGGCGACCGGCCTCGACGCTCGGATCCCGATCGCCAAGATCCCGATCTTCGCGTTTCCAGGCTCCGGTGTACATCCGGTATCCTTGCATTCCGGTCGACACCGACCATCACGGCGGGGTAGCTCAGTCAGGCAGAGCAAGCGGCTCATAATCGCTGTGTCGCCGGTTCAAGTCCGGCCCTCGCTACTACCAGTCCTTCCCGTCCCGACAGGGGCGGGACGACTGGTGCTCGCAGTCGCGGCCGCCCCTCCACGGGCGGCCGAGGATCGCAACGCTGTCCGATGTCCCTAGTCAGAAAGGCACTCCATCGTGGCTGCCACCGACGTACGGCCGAAGATCACGCTGGCCTGCCAGGAGTGCAAGCACCGCAACTACATCACGCGGAAGAACCGGCGCAACGACCCGGACCGCCTCGAGATCAAGAAGTACTGCCCCAACTGCCGGACCCACCGCCCGCACCGCGA
The DNA here is from genome assembly GCA_050942275.1 of Spirillospora sp. CA-255316. GTDB lineage: Bacteria > Actinomycetota > Actinomycetes > Streptosporangiales > Streptosporangiaceae > Spirillospora. The sequence continues at coordinate 1,131,110 of CP192047.1, forward strand.
GACCCGATAGCGGTCGTCCGGGGGCACGGTCCGGCCCGGGGGAGTACCGGCCGCCGCGTTCACCGCGGCGGGCCTGGTCTTCCGGCTTGCCTCATCTCCTCAGCCCGTTCTCGCGCCACCCGCGAGGACGGGCTGAACGTCATTCTGTTACCGTCCGTCCCAAACTGGAACGACGGGACCGGGCGAGAGCGGGCGGCTCACCGCTCCATCAGCCCCGGCCCCCCCGCCCGTTCGACCGTGAAGGGACAGGACCGCATGCCACTCAACCGTGATTTCATCGGGCGGAGCTACCCGCCCAGCGAGCCCTATGAGGTCAGCCGGGTGAAGATCCGCGAGTTCGCGCAGGCGATCGGCGACGCCAACCCGATCTACCGCGACCCCGAGGCCGCCAAGGCCGCCGGGCACCCCGACGTGATCGCGCCGCCGACCTTCCCGATCGTGCTTTCCCTGGGCAACCCCGGCATGGCCGACCCCGACCTCGGGCTCAACTACGCGATGGTGGTGCACGGCGAGCAGCGGTTCGAGTACACCCGCCCGCTGCGCGCCGGGGACGTGGTGACCAGCGAATCCAAGATCACCGAGATCCGGTCGATCGGGAACAACGAGAAGATGGTCGTCGAGACCGACATCAGGACGGTCGAGGGCGAACTGATCTGCAAGACCTTCAACACCGTCGTGGAGCGTGGGGCCTGATGACCGCCAAGGTGAAGTACGCCGACGTCGAGGTCGGCACCGAGATCCCGGCGCGGACGTTCGCGGTCGACCGCGCCGACCTGGTCAAGTACGCGGGCGCGTCCGGAGACTTCAACCCCATCCACTGGCGGGAGTCGACCGCCAAGGCCGTCGGGCTGCCCGACGTCATCGCGCACGGCATGTTCACGATGGCGCAGGGCGGCCGGTTCGTCACCGACTGGGTGGGCGACCCGGGCGCGGTGGTCGACTACGGGGTACGGTTCTCCTCGCCGGTCGTGGTGCCCGACGAGGGCGGCGCGACGCTGGAGATCAGCGGCCAGGTGGAGGAGAAGCTCGACGACAACAAGGTCGTCGTCGCGCTGACCGCCCGGTCCAACGAGCAGAAGGTCCTCACGCGCGCCAAGGCGGTCGTCCGGCTCGCCTGAGGACGGCAGGCCCCGATCGCGTGGGCCGCGGGACGGGCACCGGCCCCGCCTGCCCGGACCGGACGGCCCGGGGGCGCGCCGGCCGGCCGCCGCGGACCCGGCCCACGCGATCACGCGCGCACGGGAGGGAGACCACGTGGCGGTGTTCGCTGAAGAGGTGAACCTGGCCGGGTACACCACGCTCCGGCTGGGCGGCCCCGCCCGCCGGTTCGTCGAGGCCACGACCGAGTCGGAGCTGGTCGCGGCGGTCCGCCGGGCCGACGACGAGGGCGAGCCGGTGCTGGTGCTCGGCGGCGGCAGCAACCTGGTGGTCTCCGACGACGGCTTCCCCGGCACGGTGGTGCGGGTCGCCACCCGCGGCGTCGAACGCTCCCCCGGGGACGACGGCCGGCTGTGCGTGCGCGTCCAGGCGGGCGAGGAGTGGGAGCCGTTCGTCGCCCGCTGCGTCGAGGACGGGCTGTCCGGGGTGGAGTGCCTGTCGGGCATCCCGGGCCGGGTCGGCGCCACCCCCATCCAGAACGTCGGCGCCTACGGCCAGGACGTCAGCGAGACGATCGTGCGCGTCCGCGCGTATGACAGGCGGGCCCGCACGGTGGTGGAGCTGGACCGCGAGGCCTGCCGGTTCACCTACCGCAACAGCGCGTTCAAGGGCGACGACCGGTACGTGGTGCTGGAGGTCGCCTACGCGCTGCGGGAGGTCGAGGAGTCCCGGCCGATCGCCTACGCGGAGCTGGCCCGCAAGCTCGGCGTCCGGCCGGGCGCGACCGTGCCGCTCAAGGAGGCCCGCGACGCCGTCCTGGAGCTGCGGCGCGGCAAGGGCATGGTCCTCGACCCCGCCGATCCCGACACGCGCAGCGCCGGCTCGTTCTTCACCAACCCGATCCTGGACGCCGGCCGCCTGGCCGACCTGGAACGCCGCGTCGCCGAACGGCTCGGCCCCGACGCCGCCTTCCCCCGGTTCGCCGAGAGCCCCGGCCCGGACGGGGAGCCGCGCACCAAGACCTCGGCCGCCTGGCTGATCGACAAGGCCGGGTTCGCGAAGGGCCACGCGCTCGGCCCGGTCCGGATCTCCGGCAAGCACACCCTCGCGCTCACCAACCCCGGCGGCGGCCGCACCGCCGACCTGCTCGCGCTCGCCCGCGAGGTCCGCGACGGCGTCCGGGAGGCGTTCGGGGTGGAGCTGGTCAACGAGCCGGTCCTCGTCGGCGTCGAACTCTGACCCGCTGACTCCTGAGACGGGCCGGCCCGCGCCGGATCCGTGCTCAGCCTCCGGTGCCGCAGTCCGCGCCGGGGCTGCGGTCAGCCTCCGGTGGCGCGGCCCCCGTTGGGGCGGTTGCCGGACGGGGCGGTGTCCAGCCAGGCGTCGACGTCCGCCAGCAGCCGCGCCCGCACCGAGTCGGGGGCCGCCGAGCCGCGGATCGACTGGCGGGCCAGCTCGGCCAGGTCGGCGTCGCCGAAGCCGTGCTCGGTACGGGCCAGCTCGTACTGCCGGACCAGCCGCGACCCGAACAGCAGCGGGTCGTCGGCGCCCAGCGCCATCCGCGCGCCCGCCTCGTACAGGGTGCGCAGCGGCACGTCCGCCGCCGTCGGCGCCACCCCGAGGCTCACGTTGGACGCGGGGCAGACCTCCAGCGTCACCCCGCGGTCCACGATCCGCTCCAGCAGCCGCGGCTCCTCCACGGACCGCACCCCGTGCCCGAGCCGGTCGGCCGACAGCGTCTCCAGGCACTCCCGGACGCTGGCGGGGCCGAGCAGCTCGCCGCCGTGCGGCACCGACAGTAGCCCGCCCCGCCGCGCGATCCGGAACGCGCCCTCGAAGTCGTAGGCCCGCCCCCGCCGCTCGTCGTTGGACAACCCGAAGCCGACGACGCCCCGGCCCGCGTAGCGCACCGCCAGCCGCGCCAGCGTCTTGGCGTCCAGAGGGTGCCGGGTGCGGTTGGCGGCGATCACCACGCCGATGCCGACGCCGGTGGCCTCCTCCGCCTGGCGGACGGCGTCCAGCACCAGCTCCACCGTCGGGGTCAGCCCGCCGAACCGCGCCGCGTAGCCGCTGGGGTCGACCTGGATCTCCAGCCAGCCCGAGCCCTCGGCGGCCTCGTCCTCCGCCGTCTCCCGCACCAGCCGCCGCAGGTCCTCGGGGGTGCGCAGGACGGAGCGGGCGATGTCGTACAGGCGCTGGAAACGGAACCAGCCGCGCTCGTCGGTGGCCCGCAGCTTCGGCGGCCACTCCTCCACCAGCGCGTCCGGCAGGTGCACCTCGTGCGCGGCGGCCAGCTCCACCAGCGTGGAGTGCCGCATCGAACCGGTGAAGTGCAGATGCAGGTGCGCCTTGGGCAGGGCGGCCAGATCGCGCGCGGCGCCCTCCGCGTCGAGGCCGTCGAGGGCGAGCCGTGGATGGTCGTGAACATGGCGGGGTGATGCGAGACGGGCCTCCATGACCCAATGTTGCCGGATCGGCGCGCCCGCGGAACCACCTGCTCACCAGGATCATCAGTCCGGACTATGAACGATGGCACGCGGCGGCCATGCCCGCACATGACCACGTGCCCATCCCATTCGGGACGTCCCTAACCCACACCCCGGTACCGCACCACCGCCCGTGCGGTCACCGAACGCACCCACCGTCTCGCGGAGAGTCTGAAAAAACTTCTGGAACCCGTGCAACCCCCCTCGGGGGCCGCGCGTATATGGGGGGCGCAAGAGAGATTCGAAGGGCAGAAGGGACTCAGAGATGATTTCGCTCAAGGCCGCCGTGATCACCTTTTCCGCCGTCGGCGCCGTCGCCGCCGGTGGTGTCACGTGGGCCTCGGTCGCCCAGCCCGAAGCCGCCCCCCGCTCCGCGCACGGCCAGCTCCCCGCCGCCGTGCAGAAGGCCAAGGAGGCCGCTCCCAAGACCGCGCCGACCTGCCTGCCCGCCTCGGAGCTGAAGAAGAAGGCCTCGGAGCTCACCAAGAAGGGCGAGCAGACCGTCAACCAGAGCGGCGGCGCCGCCGCCGACGCCCAGCGGCAGGTGCCCGACGTCAAGGACAAGCTGCCCGCCGAGGCCAAGCCGGGCACCTCCATCCAGACCGCGCCCGCGGGCAGGGCGCAGGCCCCCGCCGCCCAGCCGGGCGTCCCGCAGGCCGAACTGCCCGCCTGCCCGCCCGACAACGCCGGCGCGCGCACGCTGCCCAAGCCCGACGCCAAGGCCCCCGCCGCGCCGAACGTCCCCGCCGTCCCGGCGGTCCCCGGGCTCGATTGCGACAAGCTCACCCCCGCCGTCCCGGCCGGCGGTACGGTCGAGCGGGCCATCATGCTGCCCAAGGGCCTCAAGCACGCCTCCAACAAGGCCGCCGTCAAGCCCCTGGGCGCCAAGCAGAAGCTCTGCTCGGTGACGCAGAAGTGGGTCTCCCAGGCCGGCAACGGCACCTGGATCACGGTCGAGCGGATCAAGACCCCCGCGCAGACCAGCGAGCAGCAGCTGCGCCAGGCGCTGAAGCTGCCCGAGGGCGGCCGCACCACCGCCGTCAACGGCACCGTCGTGTGGCAGGCCCCGGCCGGCCAGAGCGGCGTGCTGCTGTTCGACCCGGCGGGCTACTCGCTGTTCGTCAACGGCAGCCCGGTCCTGTCCACCGGCCTCCAGGACGTGGCGGAGAAGGTCGCCGCCGCCTCCAAGGTCGCCCGGTAGCACGACCGTCGCCCAGCAAGCCAAGCAAGTCGGCAGCGCTCGCAAGCACGCGGCGCTCAGAGAAAGACGTGGCGGGGTGGCCCCTGCGCGGGGGGCCACCCGCCGACCCGGTAGCCGAAACCTCACAGCCGGACGGAGCACAGTGGGGCGTCGAGACGACACATCGTTCGCGGAGTTCGTTACGGCACGTGGCACCGCCTTGTTGCGGACCGCGGCGTTGCTGTGCGGTGCCCATCAGGACGCCGAGGACATCCTGCAGACCGCCCTGGAGAAGGCGTACCGGCACTGGGGGAGACTCGATCCCGAGTCCGACCCCGAGCCCTACGTCCGCCGGATCCTGGTCAACCTGGTGATCAGCCGATCCCGGCGGTGGAAGGTGCTCCGTGAGATCAACATGGCCAGACCGCCCGAAATGCCGACTTCGTCGGCGACCCACACGGTGGAGCTGCGCGGCGCCCTCATGGAGGAGCTGCGCAAGCTGGGTCCGCGGCAGCGGGCGGTGCTGGTGCTGCGCTTCTGGGAGGACCTCTCGGAGGCGGAGACCGCGCGGGTGCTCGGCTGCTCGGTCGGCACCGTGAAGAGCCAGGCGTCCCGGGGGCTCGCCAGACTCCGGGAACGTCTCGACAGAAACCTGGCACCACTGGGGAGATGAGCGGGAGATGAGCGATGGATCTGGAGAGTGAACTGCGGCAGGCCATGGCCGATCAGGTGGCCGAGGCGGCGGCTCCGCCCTCGCTCGTCGCGGATGTGCGCCGCCGCCACCGCCGCCGGGTGACCCGCATCAGGGTGACGGTGGGCGTGGCCGCCGCCGCGGTCGCCGTGGCCGCGGTGGCGCCGGGCTACCAGTCCTTTCGCGCCGAGACGGTCGGCTCGAAAGGGGAGCCGGAGGGAAAAGGGGGCACGGTCGCCACGGCCCGCCCGGACGGGACGCCCGCCCCGGCGCTTCCTGAGGCGTCGCCCGCGCCCGGCGAGTCCGGCACCGCCACGCCGAAGAAGCCTGCCGGCCGGGACGGTGAAGGGCCTGAGCGCAAGCCGTCGACCGGCGGCGGGGGCGGCGTGGCCGGGCTTCCGTCCTGGGTGACGTTCCTTCCCTCCGGCCTCGCCGAGGACAAGCCCTGCGCGTCCAGGCGGGAGGGCGACAACCGGGTGACGACCTGCCGATGGAGCGGCTCCGACGGATGGGTCGAGGTCAGGGTGGTGCGCGGGTCCGGGTTGAGCGGGCCGGAGGACCTGATCACCACGCCGGGGGTGCCCAGGCCGTCGACGGTCCGGGGCATGAAGGCCCTCACCACCGAACGGTCCGACTCGGGCCGCCAGATCGCGTGGCTGGAGCGTCCGGGCGTGGGCGTCATCGTGGCGGCGGGCGGCGGCGCCGTCCGCGACCAGCTGATGCGCATCGCCGAAGGCGTCCGCCCCTGACACGACCGGCCCCTCATTTCGGCCTGTGAATAAACGATCCGCACTTTGACCCTCGGCCGCTTTCCGGCCACGACCCGGCCACGACCCGGCCACGACCCGGCCACGACCCTGCCCCGGCGGGGGCACCTCGCACAGGTGCCCCCGCCGGTCCGCGTCACGCCCGCTCCGGGGGTGCGGATACGCCCCGGGTGAGGGTCAGCTCGCCTCGGACAGCAGCTTGGCCACCCGGGAGACGCCCTCGACGAGGTCGTCGTCGCCCAGCGCGTACGAGAGCCGGAAGTACCCCGGCGTGCCGAACGCCTCGCCCGGCACCAGCGCCACCTCCGCCTCCTCCAGGATCAGCGAGGCCAGCTCCACCGACGTCTGCGGGCGCTTGCCGCGGATCTCCTTGCCGAGCAGCGCCTTGACCGACGGGTAGGCGTAGAACGCGCCCTCCGGCTCGGGGCAGACGATCCCGGGGATCTCGTTCAGCATCCGCACGATCGTCTGCCGGCGCCGGTCGAACGCCTTGCGCATCTCCGCCACCGCCGCCAGGTCGCCGGTCACCGCGGCCAGCGCGGCGGCCTGCGAGACGTTGGCCACGTTCGAGGTGGCGTGCGACTGCAGGTTCGCGGCGGCCTTCACCACGTCCTGCGGGCCGACCAGCCAGCCCACCCGCCAGCCGGTCATCGCGTAGGTCTTGGCGACGCCGTTCAGCACCAGCGTGCGGTCGGCCAGCTCCGGCACCACCACCGGCATCGAGTGGAACTCGGCGCCGCCGTACACCAGGTGCTCGTAGATCTCGTCGGTGATCACCCACAGGCCGTGCCCGTCGGCCCAGCGGCCGATCGCCTCGATCTCGTCGCGGGAGTACACCGCGCCGGTCGGGTTGGACGGCGACACGAACAGCAGCACCTTGGTGCGGTCGGTGCGGGCCGCCTCCAGCTGCTCCACGCTCACCCGGTAGCCGGTGGTCTCGTCGGCGACCACGTCCACCGGGACGCCCCCGGCGAGCTTGATCGACTCGGGGTAGGTCGTCCAGTAGGGGGTCGGCACCAGGACCTCGTCACCCGGGTCCAGCAGCGCCGCGAACGCCTCGTACACCGCCTGCTTGCCGCCGTTGGTCACCAGGACCTGCGACGCCTCCACCGAGTAGCCCGAGTCGCGCCGGGTCTTCTCGGCGATGGCGCTGCGCAGCTCGGGCAGGCCGCCGGCCGGGGTGTACTTGTGGAAGCGCGGCACGCCGCAGGCGGTGACCGCGGCCTCCACGATGTAGTCCGGCGTCGGGAAGTCGGGCTCGCCCGCGCCGAAGCCGATGACCGGGCGGCCCGCAGCCTTCAGCGCCTTGGCCTTGGCGTCGACGGCCAGCGTGGCGGATTCGGAGATCGCGGCGATGCGCTTGGAGATGCGAGGTCGGTCGTTGCTCATGCCCCCTATCGTTACAGACGCCGAGTGGTGACTTCAGCCGTATTCCACCTGCTGGGGCCGAGGTCGGAGGGGCGGCGCGCCGAGCGCGGGCGGGAGGCCGGCGGGACGTCCGGGCGGCGTTCGGGCGGCGTCCCGGCGGTGTTCGTGCGATGTTCGGGCGACGCCGGGCCCGTCTGGTTCGACGTGGGGGCCGTCGGCAACGTAGACTCACCGTCCTAGTGACGCGCTCCGGTTATACGGTCATGTCCGCGAAAGGCCGTAAGCTGGTCCCGTCACCAGTGAAGGGCAGTGGCTCAATTGGTAGAGCTCCGGTCTCCAAAACCGGCGGTTGGGGGTTCGAGTCCCTCCTGCCCTGCGAGGTGCGGTGCGCGCACCCGTACCGGTTACGTCATGGCGCGCCGTCATGGCAGGCGTCGGCGCGGGCACGCGCGGCAACCACTGGGTGGTTGGACACGACCTATGAGGTGAACGGCGGCAAATGGCGACTGAGACGCGCGGCGAGGCCGCGGCCAAGGACGAAGGCAAGGGGAGGCCTGCGCGCAAGCGGACGTCTCCGGTTCTCTTCGTGCGCCAGGTGATCGCCGAACTTCGCAAGGTCATCTGGCCCACCCGGCGGGAGCTCATCACCTACACGACGGTCTCCCTGGTGTTCGTGCTGATCATGGTGGGGATCGTCGCGGGCCTCGACTGGGCCCTGCTGAAGGGCGTCTACTGGCTCTTCGGCTGAGCCGTCCCGGCCGGTGATCCCGGCGCTGGGACGCCCCCGGGGCGCGACCGCCCCGCCGGTGACCCGGCCCGCACCACCATGGGCGGCGCATGCCGCCGTAAAGATCGTCATTGCATCCGTTCGAGAGAAAGAGTCACCGTGTCCGAGCCCTCACAGCCATACGACGAGGCCGTCGACGAGGCCCAGTCCGCTGCGGCTGCCGCCGACGGGCAGGCGGACGAGGTCACCGGCGCCGCCGGTCCGGCCGGCACGGAGCTCTCCGACACTGAGATCGCCGACACGGAGATCGCCGACACCGACGCCCCGGCCGAGCCGGGCGAGGCGGCGCTCGGCGACACGGCCGGCGCGGAGGGCGCCGAAGAGGCCGGCGAGGAGGCCGAGGAGGCCCCCGCCCAGCCCGCGGCCGATCCGTACGCCGAGTTCAAGATGCAGCTGCGGCTGCAGCCGGGCGACTGGTACGTCGTCCACTCCTACGCGGGGTACGAGAACCGGGTCAAGACCAACATCGAGACCCGCACCCAGACCCTGAACATGGAGGACTACATCTTCCAGATCGAGGTCCCCCAGCACGAGGTGACCGAGATCAAGGGCGGCAAGCGGCAGAAGGTCAACGAGAAGGTGCTGCCCGGCTACATCCTGGTCCGGATGGAGCTGACCGACGAGTCGTGGGCCGCGGTCCGCAACACGCCGGGCGTCACCGGGTTCGTCGGCCTCCTCAACAACAAGCCGTCGCCGCTCAGCCTGGACGAGGTCGCCAACCTGCTGGCCCCCGAGCCGGAGGAGCAGGTCAAGACCAAGGAGCAGGCCAAGGCCACCACGCCCGCCGTCGACTTCGAGGTCGGCGAGTCGGTCACCGTCATGGACGGCCCGTTCGCCACCCTCCCCGCCACGGTCAACGAGATCAACGCCGAGCAGCAGAAACTCAAGGTGCTGGTCTCGATCTTCGGTAGGGAAACGCCGGTGGAGCTGTCGTTCAACCAGGTCTCGAAGATCTGAGCGGGCCCGCTCGGATCAGCGCGTACCCTGGTCGGGTCCTCCCTGCGTGAGCGGGGGTGAGCCGTTGAACGTGCTGGTGTCGATCTTCGGCCGCGAGTGGTATCCCCGCGCGAGCGGGGGCATGGGTTTCCAGTGATCCCTACACGGTGGACGAGTCCCGCCGCCGTGTTGCCCGCGAAGCGGGAGTCGGGGTCAACATCAAACGGGACATAGGGGTAGTCATGCCTCCGAAGAAGAAGATCAGCGCCGTCGTCAAGGTCCAGCTGCAGGCCGGCCAGGCGACCCCGGCGCCGCCGGTCGGTACCGCGCTCGGTCCGCACGGCGTCAACATCATGGACTTCTGCAAGCAGTACAACGCTGCCACGGAAGCCCAGCGCGGCAACGTCATCCCCGTAGAGATCACCATCTACGAGGACCGGTCGTTCTCCTTCATCACCAAGACCCCGCCGGCCGCGCAGCTCATCCTGAAGGCCGCCGGGGTGGAGAAGGGCAGCGGCGAGCCGCACAAGACCAAGGTGGGCTCGGTCACCCGCGACCAGATCCGCGAGATCGCCACCACCAAGATGCCCGACCTCAACGCCAAGGACCTGGACGCCGCCGAGAAGATCGTCGCCGGCACCGCCCGTTCCATGGGCATCGAGGTCAAGTAACTCAAGTAACTCAGGCAACACCCGCAGGTATCCGTGGGAGGGCCGGCGCGGCCCGCACCACGAACTCCCGTCACATCGAGGAGCAGTCATGAAGCGCAGCAAGGGCTACCGCAACGCGTCCGAGCAGATCGACCGCGAGCGGCTCTACAGCCCGGCCGAGGCGATGAAGCTGGCCAAGCAGACCTCGGTCAGCAAGTTCGACGCGACCGTCGAGGTCGCGCTGCGGCTGGGCGTCGACCCGCGCAAGGCCGACCAGATGGTCCGCGGCACCGTCAACCTGCCGAACGGCACCGGCAAGACCGCCCGGGTGCTGGTGTTCGCCGGGGGCGCGAAGGCGGAGGAGGCCCGCGAGGCCGGGGCCGACCTGGTCGGCTCGGACGACATGATCGAGAAGATCCAGGGCGGGTTCCTGGACTTCGACGCGGTCGTGGCGACGCCGGACCAGATGGGCAAGGTCGGCCGGCTGGGCCGGGTGCTGGGTCCGCGCGGCCTGATGCCCAACCCCAAGACCGGCACCGTGACCATGGACGTGGCCAAGGCGGTCTCCGACATCAAGGGCGGGAAGATCGAGTTCCGGGTGGACCGGCACGCGAACCTGCACTTCATCGTCGGCAAGGCGTCCTTCAGCGAGCGGCAGCTGGTGGAGAACTACGCCGCCGCGATCGAGGAGGTCCAGCGGCTCAAGCCGTCGGCCGCCAAGGGCCGGTACGTGAAGAAGGCCGTGGTGACGACGTCGATGGGGCCGAGTATCCCGGTCGACCCGAACGCGGTCCGCAACCTCACCGCCGAGCTCGACGAGGCCTGAGCACGTCGGCCTGATCGAAAAGTTTGTCAGGGGCGTCCCTACGGGGCGCCCCTTTTTCGTGCCCGCGTGCGTGGTGGAGGTGGGGCGAATGGTGTTGAATCGGCCTTCGTTCGTCCGGGCCGTGCCGCACGTTCGGGCCGTGCCGCCGCATGTTCGAGGCTGGAGGACCGGTGGGCCGTCGTACGGATCGGACCGTGGCGGTGTCGGCCGTCGCCGCCGCCGGGGTCGTCTTCGCGGCGGTCGTGGCGGTCCGCGCGGTCGCGGGCGGGGCCGGGGACTCCGGGACGATGCCGTCGGCAACGGCGGTGGCGCAGCGCGATCGTGTCGCGCAGGCGCATTCGTCGCCCGCCGCGCCGCCCTCGCCCGCGGGCTCGTCGACCGCGGCCGGGGGAGCGCGCGGCGGAACGGGCGACGGATCGGGCGACGGGGGTACGGCTCCCGGAAGCGGCGGTGACGGGAACGGCGGCGGCGACCGGGGGGCCGGGAGCGGAGCCGCCGCGCTGCCGTCCACGCCCCCGCCCGGCGCCCCCACGATCTCCTCGTACGTGCGGGTGACCGAGGTGAGGTTGTCGGGCGCGTCCAACGGCGACTACGAGCACCAGCGGGAGACCGCCGCGTTCACGCTGGCGCCGCGGTTCGCGCTGGAGGCCACGGGCGTCCGCACGAGCATGAGGAGCGGACGGGTCACCACCGTCACCCAGAAGGTGATCGTCAAGGGCGACGTCCTGTACGGGTACGACGGCGAGGAATGGACGCGGTCGACGCTGACCTCGGCGCAGCTCACCCGACTGCGGACCGGGTCGGATCCGCGGCAGTTCACCTACCTGCTGCGCGAGCTGCCGGGCATGACGCGGACCGGCCCGGACGGCGGCGGCGTGACGCGCTACCTGGCCAGGGCCGTCCTGGACGACCTATATGTGCTGCTGCCGCGGGAGGTGGCCGCGCACCTGCGCAAACTGATGCCGGCGGGCACCGGGATCGCGCTGGATCTGCGGGCCGACCGGGCGGACCGGCCGTCCCGGATCGGGGTGACCACCTCGGTGCCGGGGGCGCGGTTCACCGGGTCGATGGGCTTCCGGTCCTATCGTTAGTCGGGTGCGATCCCCTGGAAACAGGGCATCGTGGGGGTACGTCGCGGGTCGTACGGCCGTCCGCCCCACTCGTACCTCCGGGGGATGTGGCCCGAGGCGCGCCGCATGAGACTGGAACGCATCAGCAAGCCAAAGGGAGGCACCATCCTCATGAAGCGTCGACTCGTCGTGGCCGCCGGGGGCACCGCCATGGGCGCCGCGCTGCTCGTGTCGGGGTGCGGGGGCTCCGGCTCCGAGGTCGCGACCGGCACCATGAAGCTCACCGCCGCCGAGGCGCTGATCAAGACATCCGAGAAGACCGGCCAGGCCGACTCGTTCAAGGCCGATCTGACCGTGACCGACTCGGGGAACGGCGGTGGGCAGGTCAAGGCGACCGGGCAGTTCAAGCTCACGCCCCAGTTGACGTTCAGCGCGCGGCTGAACGAGGTCAGCCAGGGCGGGCAGGCGGTGCCGGGCGCCAAGGGCCAGGCCGTCTTCACCGGTGACGTGCTGTACGCGAAGGTCCCGCAGCTCGCGCAGTTCGTCAGCGGCGGCAAGCCGTGGGTGAAGGTGGACGTCGACCAGGCCGGGCAGCGGTTCGGGGTGGACGTCAAGGGGCTGGTCGACCAGGTGCGCAAGGTGAACCCGGCCGAGCAGACCAAGATGTTCACCGGTTCCAAGGACGCGCGGCGGGTCGGCACCGAGACCGTCGACGGCGTCCAGACCACCCGCTACACCGGCACGGTGACCGTGCAGGACGCGCTGAACCGGCTCGACCCGCAGGCGCGCGAGAACGTCCGCAAGTGGTTCCCGGAGGGCGCGACCGGCGAGCGGATCAGCTTCGATCTGTGGGTCGACAAGGACCAGCTGCCGCGCAAGCTGTCGTCCAAGGGCACCGGGAGCGGTGACCGGAGCGGCACGGTGACCGTCCTCTACAGCGACTACGGCAAGTCGTTCAGCGTGAACCCGCCGCCCGCCGACCAGGTGGGCGAGCTGTCGCTCAGCGGTTTCCTGGGCGGCGGCGGCCAGACCCCCGCCCCCGCACCCCGCAACTGACCGAGCGGGAGAAGCCCGCGGGAGCCGCCATGCGCGGTGCCCGCGGGCTTTCGTTCGTGAATCGATTTGGCGCCCACCGAGGCGACCACGTACTCTGTTCACTGCCGAAGACCGCCGGTCGTCGCCCGTGAGGGCGGCCGAAGGACCCGAAGAGATTCGGGCGGCCCGCGTAGGTGAGACGAGAGCTTCCGTACGACCTCCGCTGTCGAGCGTCGTGCCCACGCCCCGTGCGCCTACGCCGGGGCGTTCGCCTTTTTCCGGACATTCGCCCCGGCGGCTTCCAACCAAGGGATCGGTGCCCGCCCTTTCGGGCGGACGCGGATCCGACCACCCAGGTAATCGGAAGGAGGCCCATGGCAAAGGCCGAGAAGGCTGCGGCGATCGCCGATCTCAAGAACGAGTTCGAGAGCTCGAACGGCGCCGTGCTGACCGAGTACCGCGGGCTCACGGTGGCGCAGCTGAAGGAGCTGCGCACCAACCTCGGCGAGAACGCGAGGTTCGCCGTGGTGAAGAACACGCTGACCAAGATCGCCGCGACCGACGCGGGCGTCGACGAGCAGTTCCGTGAGCTGCTGGAGGGCCCGTCGGCCATCGCCTTCGTCAAGGGCGACGTGGTCGAGGCCGCCAAGGGACTGCGTGACTTCGCCAAGGCCAACCCGCTCCTGGTGATCAAGGGCGGTTTCGTCGACGGCCAGTCGATGGACGCCGCCGAGATCGGCAAGCTGGCGGACCTCGAGTCCCGTGAGGTCCTGCTGGCCAAGCTGGCCGGTGCGATGAAGGGCTCCATGGCCAACGCGGCCGCGCTCTTCAACGCGCTCCCGACCCAGGCCGCCCAGCTCGCCGAGGCCCTGCGGGCCAAGCGCGAGGAGGCCGGGGAGACGGCCGAGGCGCCGGCCGCGGCGCCCGCGCCCGACGCCGACGCGTCCGACGACTCGTCCGGCGAGGCGTCCGCCGAGTAGTCCCTCCCGGTCCGGTACGGACCAGGGACCCGCGGTTCCCATCAGACCCCAGACACAAGCCATAGCGGAGGAACACATCATGGCGAAGCTCAGCACCGACGACCTGCTCGACGCCTTCAAGGAGATGACCCTTCTCGAGCTCTCCGAGTTCGTGAAGCAGTTCGAGGAGGTCTTCGACGTCAAGGCCGCCGCCCCGGTCGCCGCCGTCGCCGCCGGTCCGGCCGGCCCGGCCGCCGCCGAGGAGGCCCCGGTCCAGGACGAGTTCGACGTCATCCTCGAGGGTGCCGGCGACAAGAAGATCCAGGTCATCAAGGAGGTGCGCGCCCTCACCAGCCTCGGCCTGAAGGAGGCCAAGGACCTGGTCGACGGCGCGCCCAAGCCGCTGCTGGAGAAGGTCAACAAGGAGACCGCCGACAAGGCCAAGGAGGCCCTGGAGAAGGCCGGCGCTTCGGTGACCGTCAAGTAAGACCCTTTCGGGCACTCGGGCACGACCGTTCGGCCCGGCCCGTTCGGCGTGCACCGGCCGGTGCGGCCCGTCCGGTGCGGCCGTGCGGGCATGGAGGCGGCCGTCTCACTTCGGTGAGGCGGCCGCCTTCTGCCGTCCAGGGGTGCTCACGAGCGGCTGCGGGGAGGTACGGCAGGCGTCGGGGGATTTGTCCACGGGTGATAAACCTCGGCGGGAGATCGGGCATGGGAGTCAGTTGTGCGGTGCCCGGGCCGCGCGTAGCGTCCCCCATCAGGACGTCGCCCCAGGGGCCCGTCCTGTCACGGCCGTCGCCCCACCCCCGGCTTGAGGTGGAGGTTCGCTCACAGTAGTCTCACCGGCGTCGTAAGTAACGATTGTCTTACACCGTCGCGTTTTTCCTGCTGATCTGAGCCCCCGCCCTTCCAATTCCGAGATGGGCCGCTACGGTAGTGGCACCCGCCACAGCTACCCGGCGGTAGCAACGGGGCGGACACCTGACGTGACGGTGTGACACAGCCTGAGCAACTACTCGCTCATTGGTTCCGGAACCCCCGGCCTGGACGAAAGGTGACGAGTGGGCGTCGAGATCAGGGTCGAAGGGCTGACCAAGTCGTTCGGCCGCCAGACCATCTGGCAGGACGTATCGCTAACGCTTCCCGCGGGAGAGATCAGTGTTCTCCTGGGACCCTCCGGAACGGGCAAGTCGGTCTTCCTGAAGTCCCTCGTCGGGCTGCTGAAGCCGGACCGCGGTCACATCTGGGTCGGCGACCGGGACCTGCCCCGCCTGCCCGAGGCGCAGCTGTACGACACCCGCAAGCTGTTCGGTGTCCTGTTCCAGGACGGCGCGCTGTTCGGCTCGATGAACCTCTACGACAACATCGCCTTCCCCCTGCGCGAGCACACCAAGAAGTCCGAGGGGGAGGTCAAGCGCATCGTCATGGAGAAGATGGAGATGGTCGGTCTCCTCGGTGCCGAGAAGAAGCTTCCCGGCGAGATCTCCGGCGGTATGAAGAAGCGCGCCGGGCTGGCCCGCGCATTGGTGCTGGACCCGGAGATCCTCCTGGTGGACGAGCCGGACTCCGGTCTGGACCCGGTCCGCACCGCCTACCTCAACCAGCTCATCGTCGACCTGAACTCGCAGATCAACGCGACGTTTCTCATCGTCACGCACGACATCAACACCGCGCGCACCGTTCCGGACAACATCGGGCTGCTGTTCCGCCGCGAGCTGGTCATGTTCGGGCCTCGGGAAATGCTGCTGTCGAGCGAGGAGCCGGTGGTGCGGCAGTTCCTCAACGCCCGCAAGGTCGGCCCGATCGGCATGTCCGAGGAGAAGGACGTCTCCGAGCTGGAGGCCGAGGCCAAGATGGGCCACGACCCGGGCAAGCTGCCGCCGATCCCGCCGCAGCTGATGCCGTCCGACGGGCGCGTCCGGCCGACCCAGCACGCGCCCGGCGCGTGGTGCGCGGCGCACGGCGTCGTCCCGCCGCCCGGCTCGTTCATCGACGACCTGGGCCGCAACTGGATCGAGGAGTGGCCGCGGTACGTCGCCGCGATGAGCCCGGTGGCCGGCGCCCCCGTGGCCGGCGCCCAGGCTCCCGGCGGTCAGGTGCCGGGCGGTCAGGTGCCGGGCGGTCAGGTGCCGGGCGGTCAGGTGCCGGGTGGACAGGTGCCGGGCGGGCACGGCCCGGGTGGTTACCAGCAGGCGGGCGGGGGCTGGCCGGGGGCGGGTGCAGGGCCCTGATGTCCACTCCTGGTATCGGCGCGGACCAGCGAGAGGGCAAGGGCGGATCCCGATCCTCGGCGTTCCGCAAGTTCTCCGACGGGGCGGCCAACGTGGCCGTCCGGGAGCCGGGCCGGTTCTTCGCGCTGTGCCTGGACACCTTCCGGGCGATGCTCGTCTGGCCGTTCCAGTGGCGCGAGTTCATCCAGCAGGCCTGGTTCATCGTGAGCGTCACGGTGGTGCCCACGATGCTGGTCGCCATCCCGTTCGGCGGCATCCTGTCGCTGCAGGTCGGCGGGCTGATCCGGCAGCTGGGCGCGCAGTCGTTCACCGGCGCCACCGCGGTGGTGGCGATCGTCCGCGAGGCCAGCCCGCTGGTGACCTCGCTGCTGGTGGCGGGCGCGGCCGGGTCGGCGATGTGCGCCGACATCGGCTCCCGCAAGATCCGCGAGGAGATCGACGCCATGGAGGTGCTGGGCATCAACCCCCTGCACCGCCTGGTGGTGCCGCGCATGCTCGCGTGCGCGTTCGTCGCGCTGTTCCTGAACGGCCTGGTGTCGGTGGTCGGCCTGATGGGCGGCTACTTCTTCAACGTGATGCTGCAGGACGGCACCCCCGGCGCCTACCTGGCCTCGTTCAACGCGATCGCCCAGTTGCCCGACCTGCTGCAGGCCGAGTTCAAGGCGTTCGTCTTCGGCATCACGGCCGGCCTGGTCGCGGCGTACAAGGGGCTGAACGCCAAGGGCGGCCCGAAGGGCGTGGGCGACGCGGTCAACCAGACGGTGGTCATCACGTTCATGCTGCTGTTCCTGGAGAACTTCCTGATCTCCACCCTGTACTTCCAGTTCGTCCCCCAGAAGGGCATGTGATGGCGGCTCCCAGCAAGTCGGGGAAGACCGTTGTCAAGGCGGCGAACGCCCCGCTGCAGCGGCTGGAGGACTTCGGCCACCAGCTGTCGTTCTACGCCCGCGCCTTCGCCTGGGTCTTCCGGGTGCTGCGCCGCTACCGCACCGAGGTGCTGCGGCTGCTGGCCGAGGTCAGCCTGGGCACCGGCGGGCTGGCGGTGATCGGCGGCAGCGTCGTGATCGTCGGCTTCATGACCTTCTTCACCGGCAGCCAGGTCGGCCTGCAGGGCTACAACTCGCTGAACCAGATCGGCACGGCCGCGTTCACCGGGTTCGTGGCGTCCTACTTCAACACCCGCGAGATCGCCCCGCTGGTGTCGGCGCTGGCGCTGTCGGCCACGGTGGGCTGCGGGTTCACCGCCCAGCTCGGCGCGATGCGGATCTCCGACGAGATCGACGCGCTGGAGGTCATGGCCGTCCCGTCGATGCCGTTCCTGGTCACCACCCGGATGATCGCCGGGATGATCGCGGTCATCCCGCTGTACATCGTGGGCCTGCTGGCCTCCTACGGCGCGACCCGGCTGATCGTGACGATCTTCTACGAGCAGTCGACCGGCACCTACGACCACTATTTCAAGCTGTTCCTACCGCCGTACGACATCCTGTGGTCGTTCGGCAAAGTGATCATCTTCTCGATCCTGGTCATGCTCATCCACTGCTACTACGGCTACCACGCCAGCGGCGGCCCGGCCGGCGTCGGCGTGGCGGTGGGCCGCGCGGTGCGCACCAGCATCGTGGTCATCAACGTGACCGACCTGATGCTCGGCATGGCGATCTGGGGAGCCACCACGACCGTACGGATTGCGGGGTGAGGCGGCGATGACGCGGAGTGCCCGCCACCGCCTGCTCGGCCTGTCCATGGTGATCGTCATCGCGCTGCTGCTGGCGCTGACGGTCGCGCTGTTCAACAAGGCGCTGACCCCCGTGACGAAGGTGTCCGTGCGGGCCGACCGGGCCGGGCTGCAGCTGCTGCCGCGCTCGGACGTCAAGGTGCGCGGCCTGATCGTGGGCGAGGTCCGGGGCACCCGGGCGACCGCGGACGGTGCGGTCATCGACCTGGCGCTGGACCCCGACAAGGCCGAGCTGGTCCCCGGCAACGTGCAGGCCCGGCTGCTGCCCAAGACGCTGTTCGGCGAGAAGTACGTCGACCTGGAGATCCCCGCGCAGGCCGGGCCGCTCGGGCTGCGCGAGGGCCAGGTCATCCAGCAGAACCGGTCGCAGGCCGCGGTCGAGATCGACCGGGTGCTCAACAACCTGCTGCCGCTGCTGCAGGCCGTCCGGCCGGACAAGCTGAACGCCACGCTGAACGCGATCGCGACCGCGCTGCAGGGCCGCGGCGACCAGATCGGCCGCAACCTGGAGCAGGCCGACGCGCTGCTGAAGAAGATCAACCCTGAGCTGGGCACGCTGGTGTACGACCTGCGCGCGCTGTCGGACGTCTCCGACATCTACACCGCGGCGGCTCCCGACCTGCTGAACACGCTGCGCAACCTCAACGTGACGAGCAAGACGGTCACCGACAAGCGCACGACGCTGGAGGACCAGGTCATCCCGATGGTGACCGGGGTGAGCGGCAAGGGCGAGCAGTTCGTCCGCGACAACGCCCCGAAGATCATCGGGGTGAACGTGGCGAACCGGGACGGGCTGGCGCTGGTCGCCCGCTACTCGCCGTCGTTCCCCTGCGTGCTGGACGGCATGATGGCGATCAAGCCGCGGGCCGAGGAGGCCGGTGGCGGCAAGACGCCGACGTTCAATCTCACGGTCGAGATCGTCAAGCCGCGCCCGGCGTACAAGTACCCGCTGGACCTGCCCGAGCTGAAGGACCAGCGCGGGCCGCGCTGCTACAACCTGCCCAACCCGAAGGTGCCGTGGCCGGACTGGATGGCCCTGGACGGCACCCAGGACGACCTGTGGTGGCAGAACCCGCACGACCCCGACGACCAGAACCCGCACGGCGCCGCCACCGCCGGCGGACGCGGCCGGGCGGCGTCGGGCGTGTTCGTCGACCCCGGGCCCGGCATGAGCGAGCGCGAGAAGATCAAGAACGTGGTGGGCCCGATGACCAGCACCCCCGCCGCCGAGGTGTCGGACGTGGCCCAGCTGCTGTTCGGGCCGCTGCTGGAGGGATCGGTGGTGAACGTCCAGTGAAGACCACCAGTGCGGCGATCAAGCTGCTGATCTTCGTGGTGGCGACCTCGCTGGCCACGGGCGTGCTGGCGATGACGATCTCCAACATGCGCTTCGCCGACACCCGCTCCTACAGCGCGCTCTTCACCGATGTGGCGGGGCTGCTGGAGCAGGACGACGTCCGGGTGGCCGGCGTCCGGGTCGGCCAGGTGGAGAAGATCGAGCTGCACTCCGGCAACCGGGCCAAGGTGACCTTCAGCGTCAACAGGGAGGGCGTCTTCCAGGCCGGGCTGCCCGCCTCCACGCAGGTCAACGTCCGCTACCGGAACCTCATGGGCCAGCGCTACCTCGCGCTGACCGAAGGGCCCGGGGCGGCCAACGACTACCTGCGGCCCGGCGGCACCATCCCGCTCGCCCAGACCAGGCCGGCCCTCGACCTCACGGCGCTGTTCAACGGGTTCCGCCCGTTGTTCGTCGCGCTGGAGCCCGGGCAGGTCAACAAGCTGGCGTTCCAGATCGTGCAGACGCTGCAGGGCGAGGCCGGGACGGTCAACAGCCTGCTGGCGCACGTGGCGTCGCTGACCAACACGCTGGCCAACCGGGACCAGGTGATCGGCCAGGTCATCACCAACCTCAACAGCGTGCTGGGCACCATCGACGAGCGCCACGGCCAGGTCAATCGGATGATCACCGATCTGCGCGGGTTCGTCAGCGGGGTCGCCGGCGACCGGGAGGCCATCTTCCAGTCGGTCGAGGCGATCAACCGGCTCACCGGCACCACCGCCGACCTGCTCAACGACTCCCGGCCCGCGATCCAGAACGACATCGCCGGGCTGCGCAAGCTGACCGCCACCCTCAGCGAGAACGACGACGACATCGACAAGGCGCTGCGCGGCGCTCCGAAGCGGATGGAGGGGCTGATCAACATCTCCTCCTACGGGTCCTGGTTCAACATGTACATCTGCGGCATGGACGCCCGCGTGCGGCTGCCCGGCGGTCCCGTCTACCAGACCCCGGCGATCGTGAACGAGAACGCGAGGTGCAAGTAGATGAGGGTGCCCTTCCGGGAGCGCAACCCGGTCCCCATCGGCCTCGCCGCGTTCGCCGTCATCGTCGTGGCGCTGCTGGTCGCGATGAACCTGCAGAGCATCCCGTTCCTGGCCGGCGGGCGGGAGTACAGCGCCGCGTTCGCCGAGGCCGCCGGGCTGAAGGCCGACGAGGAGGTGCGCATCGCCGGGGTCAAGGTCGGCCAGGTCACCGGGCTGGAGCTGGAGGGCGACCACGTGAAGGTCACCTTCCGGGTGAACGACGACGTCCGGCTGGGCGACACCACCCGCGCCGAGATCAAGATCAAGACGGTGCTGGGCGCGCACTACGTCGCGCTGGACCCGCGCGGCAAGGGACGGCTGAGCAAGCAGATCCCGGTCGAGCGGACCGCGGTGCCGTTCGAGGTCGTCCCGGCGATCAGCCGGCTGACGCAGCAGGTCAACCAGATCGACCACCGGCAGGTGGCGCGGTCGTTCGACGTGCTGGCCGACACCTTCCGCAACTCCCCGGACGAGATCAGGGCGTCGCTGCAGGGGCTGCGCCGGCTGTCGAACACCGTCGCCTCGCGCGACGAGCAGCTGCACGAGCTGGCCGGGCGGGCGAAGAACGTCTCGCAGCTGCTGGCCGACCGCAACCAGGACTTCGCCAGGCTGATCGAGGACGGCGACAAGATCCTCCAGTCGGTGCGGGCACGGCGCCAGGTGATCCACCAGCTGCTGGTCAACACGGTGGTGTTCGCCCAGCAGGTGAACGCGCTGATCAAGGAGAACGAGGCGCAGCTGCGGCCGATGCTGAACAACCTGGAGAAGGTCAACGCGGTGCTGCTGAAGAACCAGCAGAACCTCGACCGGCTGATCCAGCTGTTCGCGCCGTTCACGCGGCAGTTCACCGACGTCACCGGGTCCGGGCGGTGGTTCGACAGCTACATCCAGAACCTGATCCCGATCCCCGCCTCGATCCAGAACCCGCCCGCGCAGGGCCAGCCCCAGCAGGGCCAGGGGCAGCAGCGGCAGGACCAGACGGGCCGGCCGGGACAGGGCGGCCGAACCGGACAGCCGGGCAACGGGAGCGGCAACCCGCTGCCCTTCCTCCCGTGAGCGAGCAGGCAGGTCATCGTGCGCAGTGTTAGTTCCGTCCCCCTGACGGGGGCCCGCCCCCGCCTCGGAGGAACCGTCCTCCGGGTCGGCGGTGCGATCCTGGCGGTCGCCCTGCTGGCGACTGCGCTCGTCCTGCTGCTGCGGGAGCCCGAACAGCGCCGCATGACGGCGTACTTCACCAAGGCCGTCGGCCTCTACCCGGGCGCGGACGTGCGCATCCTCGGCCTCCCGGTCGGCAAGGTCACCAAGGTCACCCCGGTGGGCGACGCCGTGCGGGTGGAGCTGGAGTACGAGGCCGAGTACAAGGTCCCCGCCAACGCCCAGGCCGTGATCGTCAACCAGACGCTGGTGGCCGACCGCTACATCCAGCTCACCCCCGTCTACAAGGGCGGGCCGGTGATGCCCGACGGGCAGACCCTGGCGGTCAACCGCACCGCCGTCCCGGTCGAGGTGGACGAGGTCGGCAAGGGCCTCAACGACCTCAGCCAGGCCCTGGGCCCCGAGGGCGCCAACCAGCCCGGCCCCAACGGCCAGGACGGCGCGCTGTCGCGGCTGCTCCAGGTCGGCACCGACACCCTCCAGGGGCAGGGCACCGACATCCGGCAGACCATCGCCGACACCTCCAAGATGCTCAGCACGCTCAGCGCCGACCGGCACGACGTGGCCAAGACGATCGAGAACCTGCGGATCATCACCGCCACGATGAAGGCCAACGACCAGCAGATCCGGCGGTTCAGCGGCAACCTCAACGGGGTGTCGGCACAGCTGGCGGGGGAGAAGGAGGAGCTGAGCGCCGCGCTCAACACCCTCGGCCCCACGCTGCGCAACGTCCAGCGGTTCATCAAGGACAACCGCGGCCAGCTGTCCGACAACGTCCGGCAGCTCGCGCAGATCACCGGTGTGCTGGTGAAGGAGAAGGACGCCCTGGCCGAGGTCCTGGAGACCGCGCCGCTGGGCATCGCCAACCTGGCGCGGGCCTACGACCCGATCAGCGGCACCATCCACAACCGGGCCGACCTGCGGCAGTTCCACGACCTGGCGGACTGGGTCTGCTCGCTGGCCTACTCGGTGGGCACCCCGGCCAAGCAGTGCCTGGACTTCGTCACCCCGGTCAACGGGATCGGCAAGGTGCTGACCGGGCTGAGCCTGGACCTCTCCTGGATCACGGCGCTGACCACGCACTACGATCCCGAGCCGATCCCGCCGGACGCCTACGGCCCGGGCGGGAAGAGCGGCAACGGCGCCAAGGCGCAGACGCGGTCGCAGTCCAGGCCGCAGACCACCAAGCCCAGGGACATCAGCGCGCTGCTGCCCGGAGGTGGCCAGTGAGACTCCCCTCGAACCGCCCGGGAGACCGTCCGGGAGCCCTTCCGGGAGCCCGTCCGGGAGACCGGCTGCGAACGCGGCGGCTGGGACGGCTCGGCGCGGTCGCGCTGGCCGGGGTGACGGCCCTGTCGGGCTGCTCGTTCCGCGGCGTCGACTCGCTGCCGCTGCCCGGCGGCCCCGACCTGGGCGGCGACCCCAAGACGATCAAGGTGGAGTTCGGCAACGTGCTGGACCTGGTGCCGCAGTCGGTGGTCAAGGTCAACGACGTCTCGGTCGGCAAGGTCGACCGGATCGAGCTGGCCGGCGGGCAGAGCGGCTGGCACGCGGTCGTCACCCTGAAGGTGCGCCGCGACACCCGGCTGCCCGACAACGCCGTCGCCACCATCGGCCAGACCAGCCTGCTGGGCGAGAAGTTCGTCGCGCTGGCCAACCCGCCCGGCGAGCAGCCGCGCGGCGAGCTGTCCTCCGGCGACCTGATCCCGCTGGCCCGCACCACCCGCAGCACCGAGGTCGAAGAGGTGCTGTCGGCGATGTCGATGCTGCTCAACGGCGGCGGCCTGGAGCAGGTCTCCACGATCACCCGCGAGCTCAACACCGCGATGGACGGCCGCACCTCGACGATCAAGTCGGTGCTGCAGCAGGTGAACACGTTCGTGGGCACCTTGGACCGCAACCGCGGCGAGATCACCCGGGCCATCGACAGCATCGACCGGCTGACCGGCAAGCTGTCGGCCGAGCGGCGCACCATCGCCGACACCATCGACAAGACCGGCCCGGCGCTGACCGTGCTCAACCGCAACCGGGCCGACCTGACCAAGATGCTGCGCGCGCTGGAGCGGCTCAGCCGCACCACCACCGACGTGATCAACAAGTCGAAGGCGGACCTGCTGGCCAACCTCAAGGACCTCGACACGATCCTGCGCAACCTCAACAAGGCCGGCACCGACCTGCCCAAGGCGCTGGACGGCATGCTGACCTACCCGTTCCCGTCCACGTTCGGCAACGTGATCAAGGGCGACTACGGAAACGTGCGGCTCACCCTCGACCTGGACCTGGAGAACGTCGCCCAGAACCTGTTCGGCGGGACCGCGCTGGAAGGGCTGCTGGGCAACGGGCAGCAGATGCGCAACATGCTCACCGTCCCGAACGTGACGCTGCCGCAGACGCCGCTGGGCGTGCTGCCGGAGATGCCCGGCGGCGCCGGCGGTACGGGCGGCACCGGCGGTACGGGCGGCGGCCTGCCGGGACTGCCCGGCGCCGGCGACGGCGGCCTCCCCGGCCTCGGCGGCACCCAGAACGGCACCAACGGCGGCAACGGCACCAACGGTACCAACGGCGGCAACGGCACCGGAGGCACCGGTAACGGCGGTGCCACCAGCCGGCCGCGCTCGATCGCCCCGCCGCCCGGCTCCAGAGACCTCCAGACCCTGATGACAGGGGGCCTGTCGTGATCCTCAAGCGCGGCGTCAAGCTCCAGCTGATCGTGTTCGCCCTCATCACGGTCATCGGCGTCACGGTCGTCTCGGTGAACTACATCGGCGTGGGCCGCGGCCTGCTCGGCCGCCAGTACACCGCCTACGTGGACCTCAGCGACTCCGGCGGCGTCTTCACCAACGCCGAGGTGACCTACCGCGGCGTGCCCGTCGGACGGGTCGGCCCGATCCGGCTCACCTCCAGCGGCATCAAGGTCGAGCTGCAGCTGGAGCGGGGCAAGCGGATCCCCCGCGAGGGCACCTCCGCCATCGTCGCCAACCGGTCCGCGGTCGGCGAGCAGTACATCGACCTGCAGCCCAGCAAGGCCACCGGGCCGTACCTGGACGAGGGCGAGCCGTACACCATCCCGCGGCGGCTCACCAAGCTCCCGGTGTCCACCGCCGAGCTGCTGCGCAACGTCGACAAGCTCGTCTCGTCGGTGAACCCGCGGCAGCTGGGCACCATCGTGGACGAGCTCGACCGGGCGTTCTCCGGCTCGGCCTCCGACCTGCAGGCGATCCTGGACGACACCGACCGGCTCATCCAGACCGCCGACCAGGCCTACCCCGACACCAAGCGGCTGCTGGACGACGGCGCCGTCGTGCTGAACACCCAGCGCACCCAGGCCGCCAACATCCGCGGCTTCGCCCGCAACCTCAACGAGCTGACCACCCAGCTGCGCCGGGACGACCCGGCGCTGCGCCAGACGATCGACGCGATCCCCGGCACGGTCTCCCAGCTCGACAAGACCATCGACGGGCTGGCGCCCACGCTGCCCGTGCTGCTGGCCAACCTCACCACCACGGGCCAGGTCATCGCCTCCCGCCAGGCCGGGCTGCGGTCGCTGTTCATCCTCTACCCGCTCACGCTGGGCGGCGCGTTCACCGTGACCCCCGGCGACGGCACCCAGCACCTGGGCCTGGCGCTCAACATCGACTCGCCGCCCCCGTGCACCAAGGGCTTCCGGCCCAAGGACGAGTGGCGCTGGCCGCAGTTCACCGAGCACAAGGAGCCGGACCTGAACCGCAGCTGCACCGAGCCCAAGGACTCCCCCAGCGCCGTCCGCGGCTCCCGCAACTTCCCCAAGGACGCGATCGTGCCGCCGCCCGCGGTGCCGCCGGGCGCCACCGACGGCGCCGGCTTCCCCGCGGGCGGGGCGTACGGCAACGGCTCCGGCAAGCCGTCGGACAAGGGCGCGCAGGGGCCGCGGGCGCAGGCGCCGAGCAGCGGCGGCGGGCAGGGGTCGACGCTGTCGGGACAGCAGGTCACCTTGCAGTCCGGCAACAGCGTCTACATTCCCTTCCCGAACAAATCGGTGGAACTGGCCGGGTACGATCCGTCGACCGGTGTGGTCTACGGGCCCGACGGCAAGCGCTACCGGATGGGCGCCACCGGCAGTCAGCAGCGTCTGCTGGGCGACGCCTCCTGGAAGATGCTCCTACTCGACCCGCTGATGCGGTGAAGGGAACGGCGCGATAGTGAAGTCGGACGCGAACACCCGCGGCCGGATCGGGGTGTGGACGCTGGGCGTCGTGATCGCCGTGCTCGTGGTGGCCGCGGGCGTGCTGGGCCGGCAGATCTGGTCGGCCCAGCGGGACGAGGACCGGCGGGCGGCCGCGCTGCAGTCCGCCAGGCAGACGGCGATCAACATGCAGACGCTCGACCACAAGAACCTGCAGAAGGACATCGACCGGGTGACCGGCGGGATGACCGGCACCGCCAAGGACCAGTGGGCCACGCTGGCCAAGACCCTCGCCGACACGGTCAGCAAGACCAAGACCGCCTCGTCGGTGCAGACGGCGCGGGCGGGCCTGGTGTCCATGGACCGCGACTCCGCCGAGGTCATCGTGTGGGTGTCGGCGATCTCCACGAACGAGAAGGTGCCGCAGGGCATGCCGATGACGGGCCGCTGGGACTTCGAGCTGACCCGTGACGGCGATCGCTGGCTCGTTTCCAAGCTTGGGGTGGTTCCGTGACGATTCTCGGACTGGGGAAGCGTTCCGCGAAGGAACGTTCCTCCGAGAAGCCAGACCGCGACACCGAGACGACCGGGACGGCAGGCGAGCCCGTGGCCGACACCGACGCAGACACCGGGAACGAGACCGCGGTCGAGAGCGCCGAGCGGCGCGCGGCCGAGGCCAAGGAGAAGGCGCGCCGGGCCGCGGAGCTGGCCGAACTGGCCGAGCAGGCGGCCAAGGAGGCGGCCGAGGCCGCCGCCGCCCTGGAGGCCGAGAACGCCGCGCAGGAAGAGGCCGAAGAGGACACCGGGGCTGAGGAGAAGCCCGAGGCTGAGGAGAAGGCAAGGGCCGAGGCTGAGGCCGAGCCGGTCGTCTCCGGCGCGGCCGCCAAGCCCGACCTCGCCAAGCCCGACCTCACCAAGCCCGACCTCACCAAGCCCGGCTCCGAGGAGACCGACGAGCCGGAGACGACCGGAACCGAGCCCGAGGCGAAGTCCGAGGACGCGGACGACGAGAACCAGGACGCCGACGCCGACGCCGACGCCGACGCCGACGCCGACGAGGACGAGGACGGCGACGGGGACGGCAAGAAGGCCGTCCTCGCCGACGGCGCAGGCAAGAAGCGGCGCCGCGTCCGCGTCAAGCCGCCCGCCGGCGGCTCCCGCAACCTCGTGGTGCTCGGCCTGGTGGCCGTGCTGGCCGCGGGCGGCGTGGGCTGGCTGTGGACGAAGAAGGCCGAACTGGACGCCACCGAGACCGCCACCAGGCAGGCGACCTACGCGGCGACGCAGGCGGCGCAGAGCATCTCGTCGTACGACTACCGCACGGTCGACTCGGACATGCGCAAGGCCACCGCGTACGCGACCGGCGACTTCCGCAAGCAGTTCGAGACGCAGGCCGAGCGGGTGCGGACGCTGGCGCCGCAGCAGCAGGCGATGGTCACCGGCACGGCGGTGAAGACGGCCGTCGAGGACATCTCGCCGACGTCGGGGACGGTCCTGGTCTTCCTCAACCAGCAGACGGTCAAGAACTCCGAGAAGGGCGAGGCGCAGCGGCTGCCGAGCCAGTTCACCCTCCGGCTGGGCATGACCAAGGTCGGCGAGCGCTGGCTGGTCTCCAAGGTCGAGGTCCTCTAGCCGGGCAGGGTTCCGCGGAAGCCCTCCAGGAGGCTCTCAGCGGGCGTATGAGAGGTGAGGACGGCCTCCCCGGAACAAGGGAGGCCGTCCGGGTGTTCCATCCTCAGGGGAGTCCTCGAAGGGGTCCATCCGAAGGTCGTCCACAGCCCGGTTCCGACACGCCCGGAGGCGTCGTCGAACGCGCTCGAAGCACTGTGCGCAGGGGGTTTGGAGGGCCGCGGGCGGGGTCTGAGAGTGGCTACCTGCGGGTAGGTGGCCGGAATCCTAAACTATGGCCTTCCTCACTGCAGGTCAGAGCCCGAAAAGTCCAAGTCCGCTCTTGACTCGGCGGCGTTCAGAGGCGATGCTCCATGGCAACGTGATGCATACTTCGGCGCTAGAGTTGCGAGCGGTGTGGTAGTCGGCTACACTGCCCCTTTGCGCTGCCCTCTGACTATCCATGTGTGAGAGCACCCCTGTCGTGCCCCTTTTCGGGGTTCTTCGCCCGGGTCTCGCACCTGGATCGTCTGGCGTGCGTGTCGTCAGTTACGCCGCGAGCCCTCGGAAGGACCACTCTTGGCAGCCTCGCGCAACGCCTCGAATACCGCAACCGGTCCGAACCGCGTCTCCTTCGCGCGCATCAAGGAGCCGCTCGAAGTCCCGGACCTCCTTGCGCTGCAGACCAACTCCTTTGACTGGCTGCTGGGCAACGAGAGGTGGAAGTCCCGGGTCGAGGCGGCCCAGAAGGCCGGAGACAAAGCCCCGACCCAGTCGGGCCTCGAGGAGATCTTCGAGGAGATCAGTCCCATCGAGGACTTCTCCGGGACCATGTCCCTGTCGTTCCGTGACCACCGGTTCGAGCCGCCCAAGTACTCCGTGGAGGAGTGCAAGGACAAGGACATGACCTTCTCCGCCCCGATGTTCGTCACGGCGGAGTTCATCAACAACACCACCGGTGAGATCAAGAGCCAGACGGTGTTCATGGGCGACTTCCCGCTCATGACGCCCAAGGGCACCTTCATCATCAACGGCACCGAGCGGGTGGTGGTCTCCCAGCTGGTCCGTTCGCCCGGTGTCTACTTCGACCGCGCCTTGGACAAGGCGTCGGACAAGGACATCTACGGCTGCAAGGTCATCCCGAGCCGGGGGGCCTGGCTGGAGTTCGAGATCGACAAGCGCGACAACGTCGGTGTGCGCATCGACCGCAAGCGCAAGCAGCCGGTGACCGTGCTGCTGAAGGCCCTGGGGTGGACCGAGGAGCGGATCCGTGAGCGGTTCGGGGGCTATGAGTCGATCAATGTGACCCTGGAGAAGGACCACACCTCCGGGCAGGACGACGCGCTGCTGGACATCTACCGCAAGCTGCGGCCGGGTGAGCCGCCGACCAAGGAGTCGGCGCAGACCCTGCTGGAGAACCTGTACTTCAACTCCAAGCGCTATGACCTGGCCAAGGTCGGGCGTTACAAGGTCAACAAGAAGCTCGGTCTGGACCTGGACATGAACCAGGGCACCCTCACCGAGGACGACATCGTCGCCACCATCGAGTACCTGGTCCGGCTGCACGCGGGCGAGGAGGAGGGGACGCTGGGCGCGGTGTCGGTGCCGATCGAGGTGGACGACATCGACCACTTCGGCAACCGGCGGCTGCGCACGGTGGGCGAGCTGATCCAGAACCAGGTCCGGCTGGGGCTGGCGCGGATGGAGCGGGTGGTCCGGGAGCGGATGACCACCCAGGACGTCGAGGCGATCACGCCGCAGACCCTGATCAACATCCGGCCGGTGGTGGCCTCCATCAAGGAGTTCTTCGGCACCAGCCAGCTCTCCCAGTTCATGGACCAGACCAACCCGCTGGCCGGGCTGACGCACAAGCGGCGGCTGTCGGCGCTGGGTCCGGGCGGTCTGTCGCGTGAGCGGGCGGGCATGGAGGTCCGCGACGTCCACCCCTCGCACTACGGCCGGATGTGCCCGATCGAGACCCCGGAAGGCCCCAACATCGGCCTGATCGGGTCGCTGGCGGCCTTCGGCCGGGTCAACCCCTTCGGCTTCGTCGAGACCCCCTACCGCAAGGTCCGGGACGGCGTCGTCACCGACCAGATCGACTACCTCACCGCCGACGAGGAGGACCGCTACGTCATCGCCCAGGCCAACTCGGCCCTGGCCGAGGACGGCTCGTTCGCCGAGCCCCGGGTCCTGATCCGCAAGAAGGGCGGCGAGGTCGAGCTGGTGGGCCCGCGCGAGGTCCAGTACATGGACGTCTCCGCGCGGCAGATGACCTCGGTGGCCACCGCGATGATCCCGTTCCTGGAGCACGACGACGCCAACCGGGCGCTGATGGGCTCCAACATGCAGCGCCAGTCGGTGCCGCTGCTGCGCAGCGAGGCTCCGCTGGTGGGCACGGGGATGGAGTACCGCGCGGCGGTCGACGCCGGTGATGTGATCACCGCGGAGAAGGCCGGCGTGGTCGAGGAGGTCTCCGCCGACTACGTGACCGTCATGAACGACGACGGCACCCGCACCACCTACCGGGTCGCCAAGTTCAAGCGGTCCAACCAGGGCACCTGCTTCAACCAGAAGCCCATCGTGGACGAGGGCGCCCGGGTCGAGGTGGGCCAGGTCGTGGCCGACGGGCCGTGCACCGACCAGGGCGAGATGGCGCTGGGCAAGAACCTCCTCGTGGCGTTCATGCCGTGGGAGGGCCACAACTACGAGGACGCCATCATCCTCAGCCAGCGGCTGGTGCAGGACGACGTCCTCTCCTCGATCCACATCGAGGAGCACGAGGTCGACGCCCGCGACACCAAGCTGGGCCCCGAGGAGATCACCCGGGACATCCCGAACGTCTCCGAGGAGGTGCTGGCCGACCTCGACGAGCGCGGCATCATCCGGATCGGCGCCGATGTCGTCCCCGGCGACATCCTGGTCGGCAAGGTGACCCCGAAGGGTGAGACCGAGCTGACTCCGGAGGAGCGGCTGCTGCGCGCGATCTTCGGTGAGAAGGCCCGCGAGGTGCGGGACACCTCGCTGAAGGTGCCGCACGGTGAGCAGGGCAAGGTCATCGGCGTCCGGGTGTTCTCCCGTGACGAGGGTGACGAGCTGCCGCCGGGTGTGAACGAGCTGGTCCGGGTGTACGTGGCGCAGAAGCGCAAGATCACCGATGGGGACAAGCTGGCGGGCCGGCACGGCAACAAGGGCGTCATCTCCAAGGTGCTGCCGGTCGAGGACATGCCGTTCCTGGAGGACGGCACCCCGGTCGACATCGTCCTGAACCCGCTGGGCGTGCCCGGCCGGATGAACGTCGGCCAGGTCCTGGAGACCCACCTGGGGTGGGTGGCCAGCCGCGGCTGGAAGGTCGAGGGCGACGACGCCGACTGGAAGCAGGCCCTGAAGGCGATCGGCGCCGACGAGGCCGGGCCGTGGACCAACACCGCGACCCCGGTGTTCGACGGCGCCCGCGAGGACGACGTCACCGGCCTGATCGAGAGCACCCTGCCCAACCGGGACGGCCAGCGCCTGGTCGGCCCCGGCGGCAAGGCCCGGCTGTTCGACGGGCGCACCGGCGAGCCGTACAAGGACCCGATCTCGGTCGGCTACATCTACATCCTCAAGCTGCTCCACCTGGTCGACGACAAGATCCACGCGCGGTCGACCGGCCCGTACTCCATGATCACCCAGCAGCCGCTCGGCGGTAAGGCCCAGTTCGGCGGCCAGCGCTTCGGTGAGATGGAGGTCTGGGCGCTGGAGGCCTACGGCGCCGCCTACGCCCTGCAGGAGCTGCTGACCATCAAGTCCGACGACGTGCTCGGCCGAGTGAAGGTCTACGAGGCCATCGTCAAGGGCGAGAACATCCCCGAGCCCGGCATTCCCGAGTCCTTCAAGGTGCTCATCAAGGAGATGCAGTCGCTCTGCCTCAACGTCGAGGTGCTCTCCAGCGACGGCATGTCCATCGAGATGCGCGACACCGACGAGGACGTCTTCCGCGCCGCGGAGGAGCTCGGCATCGACCTGTCCCGGCGTGAGCCGAGCAGTGTCGAAGAGGTCTGATCAACTCAAGGGGAAAAACAGTTGCTTGACGTCAACTTCTTCGACGAGCTTCGCATCGGTCTGGCGACCGCCGACGACATCCGCCAGTGGTCGCACGGCGAGGTGAAGAAGCCCGAGACGATCAACTACCGGACCCTCAAGCCGGAGAAGGACGGGCTCTTCTGCGAGAAGATCTTCGGTCCGACCCGGGACTGGGAGTGCTACTGCGGCAAGTACAAGCGCGTCCGCTTCAAGGGCATCATCTGTGAGCGCTGCGGCGTCGAGGTGACCCGTGCCAAGGTGCGGCGTGAGCGGATGGGCCACATCGAGCTGGCCGCCCCGGTCACCCACATCTGGTACTTCAAGGGCGTGCCGTCGCGGCTGGGCTACCTCCTGGACCTGGCCCCGAAGGATCTCGAGAAGATCATCTACTTCGCGGCGTACATGATCACCAGTGTGGACACGGAGCGGCGCGACCGCGACCTGCCCACGCTGGAGGCGCACATCTCGGTGGAGCGCCAGCAGATCGAGCAGGCCCGCGACGCCCAGGTCGAGGCCCGCCAGCAGAAGCTGGAGGCCGACCTGGCGGAGCTGGAGGAGGCCGGCGCCAAGGCCGACCAGAAGCGCAAGATCCGCGACGGTGCCGAGCGCGAGATGAAGCAGCTCCGCGACCGGGCCCAGCGCGAGCTGGACCGGCTGGAGGAGGTCTGGAGCCGCTTCAAGAACCTCAAGGTCCAGGACCTGGAGGGCGACGAGCTGCTCTACCGCGAGATGCGCGACCGCTTCGGCAAGTACTTCGAGGGCGGGATGGGCGCCGCCGCCATCCAGGCGCGCCTGCAGAACTTCGACCTCGAGGCCGAGGCCGAGAAGCTCCGCGACATCATCCGCACCGGCAAGGGCCAGAAGAAGGCCCGCGCCCTCAAGCGGCTCAAGGTCGTCTCGGCGTTCCTCAACACCCGCAACAGCCCGCTGGGCATGGTGCTGGACTGCATCCCGGTGATCCCGCCGGACCTGCGTCCGATGGTGCAGCTGGACGGCGGCCGCTTCGCGACCTCCGACCTGAACGACCTGTACCGCCGGGTCATCAACCGGAACAACCGGCTCAAGCGCCTGCTCGACCTGGGCGCGCCCGAGATCATCGTCAACAACGAGAAGCGGATGCTGCAGGAGGCCGTCGACGCGCTGTTCGACAACGGCCGCCGCGGCCGCCCGGTCACCGGGCCGGGCAACCGCCCGCTGAAGTCGCTGTCGGACATGCTCAAGGGCAAGCAGGGCCGGTTCCGGCAGAACCTGCTGGGCAAGCGCGTCGACTACTCCGGCCGTTCGGTCATCGTGGTCGGCCCGCAGCTGAAGCTGCACCAGTGCGGCCTGCCCAAGCAGATGGCGCTGGAGCTGTTCAAGCCGTTCGTGATGAAGCGGCTGGTCGACCTCAACCACGCGCAGAACATCAAGTCCGCCAAGCGCATGGTCGAGCGCGCCCGCCCGGTGGTGTGGGACGTGCTCGAAGAGGTCATCACCGAGCACCCGGTGCTGCTGAACCGCGCGCCGACCCTGCACCGGCTGGGCATCCAGGCGTTCGAGCCGCAGCTGGTCGAGGGCAAGGCCATCCAGATCCACCCGCTGGTCTGCACCGCCTTCAACGCCGACTTCGACGGCGACCAGATGGCGGTGCACCTGCCGCTGTCGGCGGAGGCGCAGGCCGAGGCGCGGATCCTGATGCTGTCCACCAACAACATCCTCAAGCCGTCGGACGGCAAGCCGGTCACCATGCCCACCCAGGACATGGTCATCGGGCTGTACTGGCTGACCACCCTCAAGGACAGCGCCGAGGGCGAGGGCCGCGCGTTCGGCTCGGTCGCCGAGGCCGTCATGGCCTACGACCGTGGCGAGCTCGACCTGCAGGCCACCATCCAGGTCCGGCTGAAGGACGTCCCGCCGCCGCGCGACTGGACGGCCCCCGAGGGCTACGAGCCCGGCCAGCCGTACCGGCTGGAGACCACCCTGGGCCGGGCGCTGTTCAACGAGACGCTGCCCGCCGACTTCCCCTTCGTGAACTACGAGGTCGGGAAGAAGCAGCTGTCGGCGATCGTGAACGAGCTGGCCGAGAGCTACCCCAAGGTGGAGGTCGCCAACGCGCTGGACGCCCTCAAGAGCACCGGTTTCCACTGGGCCACCCGGTCCGGGGTCACCATCTCGATCGAGGACGTCGTCGTCCCGCCGAACAAGGCCACCATCCTCGGTGACTACGAGCGCCAGGCCGACAAGGTCCAGCGCGAGTTCAACCGCGGCCTGATCACCGATGACGAGCGCAAGCAGGAGCTCATCGAGATCTGGAACAAGGCCACGGCCGAGGTCGCGGTCGACATGGAGCAGGCCTTCCCCCGGACCAACCCGGTCTGGATGATGGTCAACTCCGGTGCCCGAGGCAACCCGCTGCAGGTGCGGCAGATCGCCGGTATGCGCGGTCTGGTCTCCAACCCCAAGGGCGAGACCATCCCGCGGCCGATCAAGTCCTCCTTCCGCGAGGGCCTGTCGGTGGTCGAGTACTTCATCTCGACCCACGGTGCCCGGAAGGGCCTGGCCGACACCGCGCTCCGTACCGCCGACTCCGGGTACCTGACCCGGCGGCTGGTGGACGTGGCGCAGGACGTCATCGTCCGCGAGGAGGACTGCGGCACCGACCGCACCATCCCGTTCCGGGTGGGCGAGCGGCAGTCCGACGGCAGCCTGGTCAAGCCGGCCACCAGCGAGACCAGCCTGGTGGGGCGGACCATCGCCGAGGAGGTCGTGGTCGACGGGACGGTCATCTTCCCGGCCGACACCGACCTGTCTGACACGGTGGTGTCCCGCCTGGTCGAGGCCGGGGTCGAGGAGGTGCGCACCCGCAGCGCCCTGGTCTGCGAGGCCAAGATCGGTGTCTGCGCCGCGTGCTACGGCCGTTCGCTGGCCACCGGCAAGCGGGTGGACGTCGGTGAGGCCGTCGGCATCATCGCCGCGCAGTCCATCGGTGAGCCCGGCACCCAGCTGACGATGCGGACCTTCCACACCGGTGGTGTGGCCGGTGGCGACATCACCCACGGTCTGCCGCGTGTGCAGGAGCTGTTCGAGGCCCGTATCCCCAAGGGTGTGGCCCCGATCAGCGAGGTGGCCGGCCGGGTCAAGATCGACGAGACGGAGAAGACCCGCAAGGTCGTCATCGTCCCGGACGACGGCTCGGACGAGATCGCCTACCAGGTGCCGATGCGGTCGCGCCTCCTGGTCAAGGAGGGCGAGCGGGTCGTGGTCGGCCAGCAGCTCATCGCGGGTGCGATCAACCCGCACGAGGTGCTGCGGATCCTCGGCCCCCGCGCCGTGCAGCTCCACCTGGTCCAGGAGGTCCAGGAGGTCTACCGGTCGCAGGGTGTGTCGATCCACGACAAGCACATCGAGATCATCGTCCGCCAGATGCTGAAGCGGGTGAACATCCTCGAGTCGGGCGACACCGACCTGCTGCCCGGTGACCTGATCGAGCGGCCGATCTTCGAGGAGCGCAACCGCAACGTGGTGGCCGAGGGCGGGGTGCCGGCCGCGGGCCGTCCGGTCCTGATGGGCATCACCAAGGCCTCGCTGGCGACCGAGTCGTGGCTGTCGGCGGCGTCCTTCCAGGAGACCACCCGGGTGCTCACCGAGGCGGCCATGCACGCCAAGAGCGACCCGCTGCTGGGCCTCAAGGAGAACGTCATCATCGGTAAGCTCATCCCGGCCGGTACCGGTATGCCGCAGTACCGCAACGTCCGGGTGGAGCCGACCGAGGAGGCCAAGGCCGCCGTGTACAGCGTCGGCTCGTACGACGACGGCGCCGAGTACGCCTTCGGCCAGGGCTCGGGCGAGGCCGTGCCGCTGGAGGAGTACGACTTCGGCCAGTACAACCGGTAAGCAAACCGCGGAGAGGCCCCTTCCGAACGGAAGGGGCCTCTCTCATTTGGGCTCGGGAAGTTCGAGCTTCTCCCTCAGCTCCGCCAGCCCTCGCGTGCGTTCCTCATCGCGCCAGTCCTCGACAAGGCTGTGCAGGATGAGCACCAGCCTGCGCCCGCGCTCGTACCGCTCGTCGCTCCAGGCCTTCAGGCGGTCCAGGCCCGCGTGCACCGGACCGAAGTTCGCAGGGAACAGTTGCAAGCCGATGTCGGCGAGCGCGGGACGGCTGACCTCCTTGAAATGGAAGGCGGACTCGAAGGGCTCCCGCACCACCGTGCCCTCACTCACGCCGCTGTTCTCCATCTGGTCGTAGACGACGTCCAGCCACGGATCGCCCGCCGTCAGCTCACCGAGCCGGAGGGCGACCCATGGGTGCAGCCCCTCACTCCCACCCCTGGCCGGGTGGGACTCCCCATGCGCGTACTGGAGCACCTTGCCCGCCCGGTCCTTCTCGTCCTGCCCGATGAGCACGTGCCCTTCGAGGTAACCCGCGTACCCCGCGAACAGGCCGTCGCACATCGATCGCGCGTAGCGCAACGGCTCCAGAGCGGCGGCCGGGGCGCCGCTCTGGAGCAGC
This sequence comes from Spirillospora sp. CA-255316, assembly GCA_050942275.1. Lineage (GTDB taxonomy): Bacteria > Actinomycetota > Actinomycetes > Streptosporangiales > Streptosporangiaceae > Spirillospora. The sequence continues at coordinate 1,166,772 of CP192047.1, forward strand.
ACGTTGCCGAGAAGCAGACTCGCAAGGTCCGTGATGCGGAAACTGTCCTCGGTCTCCGCGTCCTTGTGGGCGTCGACGGCCTGCTCGAACCCGTTCCGGGCCGTGTCCAGGTCGCCGGTGAGCTGGGCCGTGAGGTGCCGGAGGAGCGCCTGGCCGGAGTCCGAGGACGTGTACGACTCGAAGTCCGGGGTGAGCATCACGGCGGCCAGGGGGCCCAGCCAGGGGTCCTCTCCCGCGGCCACCTGCTCCAGCCAGGTCCGGCAGGGGGCGCCGAGCCCGTTCTCGTCGAGTTCGATGCCCGCCAGCGCCATGGCCGCGTGCCCGGACGCGGCGGTGCGTCCCGCGCCGGCGATCGCGGTCAGCAGCGCGCGCGCCTGCGGGGCGTCGCCCGCCCTGTAGGCCGCCAGCCCGCGTTCGACATCGTCGGGCACCGGGCTCAGCGGATCGGGGGGAAGCGGAAGGGCCCTGCCCTCGGAGTCCAGCAGGGATTGATCGGTCATGGCACTGCTTTCTCGTGGGAGCGTTTCCGCGCGAGCATGCCACGAGCGGCCGACACTTGATCGCCGAAGGCCCGGGGAAGGGCGCGGACCCGCGCGCCGGTGCCGCCCGGCCGGGCGGGTTCGGTGCCATGACCTGCGCTTTCCATTCCTTTCTTGACCCTTTGCGGTGTTTTGCCGTGGCTGGGCCGGGGACGAACGCTGGCGTTGGCTAATGTGCACGACGGGGGAGGAAATCATATGAAAAAGGTCATGACCGGGGTACTGATCGCCGCCGCCGTCGGCATCGGCGGAGCGGGGTCGGCCGCAGCGCAGCCGTCCCACGAGGGGAGCGTTCGCCAGGACTGCCGCACCTACTCGAGCGTCACCGAGTGCGGCCGGCCGCAGCTCGACCAGAAGCAGCAGGCGTGCGTGACCTCGGCGGTCAAGCACGGGATGACCGAACGCCGCGCCGTCGTGGAGTGCCGCGCCTTCGGCTGACGACCTGCCGCGCATCCATGAAGGGGTCCGTCCCGGCCAGGACGGGCCCCTTCGCCGTCAGCCGAGGGGCAGCGGGACCGGCGAGAGGTGGTGCGGGCGTAGGGACTGCCCGGCCATACGGCCGGCAGACGCCGACGGTGACCGAGATCATCGGGATCGGACTGGTGAGCGGCGGCGCGGTGCTGCACCGTGGTGAGGGCCACAGGCCCGGCAGGGCCCCATCGTGAGGAGGGAAATGGAGCAGATCAGGCTCGGCGGCACGGGGACCAAGGTCTCGCGCGTCTGCCTGGGGATGATGAGCTACGGGGATCCGAAGGACCGCGAATGGTTCCTGGACGAGGATGACGCCGAGCCGATCGTCCGGAGCGCGGTCGACGCCGGCGTGACGTTCTTCGACACCGCCGACATGTACTCGGTCGGCCGGTCGGAGGAGATCACCGGACGGCTGCTGTCCCGGTTCTTCCCGCGCCGCGACGACTACGTCCTGGCCACCAAGGTCTACTTCCCGATGGGGGAGGGGCCCAACGACCAAGGCCTGTCCCGCAAGCACCTCCTGGCGGCCATCGACGACTCGCTCCGGCGGCTCGGCACCGACTACGTGGACCTCTACCAGATCCACCGGTGGGACCCCGAGACGCCCATCGAGGAGACTATGGAGGCCCTCAACGACATCGTGCGGGCGGGCAAGGCGCGCTACATCGGGGCCTCCAGCATGTTCGCCTGGCAGTTCGCCAAGGCGCAGCACACCGCCGAGACCAACGGCTGGGCCAGATTCGTCACGATGCAGAACTACTACAACCTGGCTTACCGGGAAGAGGAGCGGGAGATGATCCCCCTCTGCCTGGACCAGAACGTGGGCCTCATCCCGTGGAGCCCGCTGGCGCGCGGGCTCCTGGCGGGCACCCGGGGGCGCGGCGGCGAGCGCCGTACCGTGCGGGCCAACAGCGACAGGATGGCCGACCAGATCTTCCAGGAGGACGACTTCACCGTCGTCGAGGCCGTTCAGGAGGTCGCCGGGGAACGCGGCGTGCCCATGGCCCAGGTGGCCCTGGCCTGGCTGCTGGGCCGTCCCGGCATCACGGCGCCCATCGTCGGCGCGACCAAGCTCGGGCACGTGGAGGACGCGGCCGCCGCAGTGGGGCTGAAGCTGACCGAGGAGGAGGTCGCACGGCTGGAGGCCCCCTACCGGCCGCACCCGATCCTGGGCCACTCCTAGCTCCGGCGGCGGAACAAAATCAGGAGGTTTCAGAACTTGGTGATCTTAAGGGCGGGGCGCGACCGGACGATGAACGTTCTCAGGTCCGGGAACCCGGGGAAGGACCGGAAAACGGCCGTGCTTCCGGCGGGTTTCCCTGCTGGATGATTTGCGATACCACCGACGATCGGGGCAGGCTTGGGGACGAAAGTCCCCAGCGTGGTGGGGTCACCACGAGGGGGCACGGCATGAGTCCTGGAGACCGCGTTATGCGCCGCGGGTCTCCGGGCGACGGGCACGGGCCTGGGAGCGGGAAATGCCCAGGACAACGGCGCTGAAGGAGCCCGACGATGACCGATCAAGACGGCACGCAGGGTCCGCAGTGGCCGTTGCCTGACGACAAGGACGCCCCGGCCGGCGAGCAGGGGCCGCGGCAGGAAGAGAACGAGCCGCCCGCGCGGCCGCTCGGCGACCGCACGGTGATCTTCGGGGCGCCCCAGTTGGGCGGCCAGGGCGGGCCCGGGCAGGCCGGCGGCCAGCAGCCACCCGCTCCGCCGTCCCCGCCCGCTCCTCCGGCCCCCGCGGCCCAGCCGCCGCAGGCCCCCCAGGGCGGGCCAGCGGAGCCGCCGCGCGAGGAGCGGCCCATGCCGCCTCCCCCTCCGCCCACGATGGTGGAGCCGATCCAGGTGCCGCTGCCCCAGTCCGAGCCGGAGGGGCCGCCCCAGCCGCCGCAGCCGCCGTTCGGGGGGCCGCAGGAGCCGCAGCAGTACGGGCAGCCTCCGGCTCCCGCCCCCGGTGGGTACGGCCAACCCCCGCAGCCCGGGCAGCAGCCCTACGGCCAGCAGCCGTACGAGCAGCAGCACCAGCCCTATGAGCAGCAGCAGCCGTACGAGCAGCAGCAGTACGGGCAGCCCCCGCAGGCTCCCCAGCAGCCGCCGCAGGCTCCCCAGGCCCCGCAGGGCGGACCGCAGGAACCGCAGCAGGGCTTCGGCGCCCCTCCGGTGACGCCGAGCTTCGACCAGCAGCAGTCCCCCGGTTACGGCCAGCCGCCCTTCCCGGGCGCGGGCCGGCCGCAGGGCGCGCCCGAGTCGGGCGCGCAGGCCGACCAGCTGCCGCAGCAGTCGGCAGAGTCCGAGGCGGCCACCGACCGCACGCTGATCGTCCCGGGCCCGGGCACCGGCGCCCCGGGAGGAGACCAGCAGCAGCCCCCGGCCAGGCCGGTCATCGACGACCAGGCGACGCTGCACTGGTCGCCGGGCACCGACATCCCGGTCGCGACGGGTCCCGAGCGCAAGCAGCCGTCCGAGGCCCCGCCCGAGCCGTGGCAGGCGCCGACGCCGCCGTCCACTCCCGAGCCGTGGCAGGGCGAGGGGCACGGGCAGGGCGGCGCGCAGCAGGGTCAGAGCGACCACGACCGCACGCTGATGGTGCCGCCGCCCGACTCGGGCTTCGGCGCCGCCTCGTCCGGGCAGGAGCCCCCGGCGTTCGGTGCCCCGGCCGCCTCCTCCGGCCAGGGTGAGGACGCGCAGTCGACGCAGGCGTTCGACCCCTCGTCCCCCGGTCAGGGGCCGCAGGGCGGCGACGCCCCGGCCAACCCCGACCAGACCCGCATGGACATCGGGCAGCAGGCGTGGGGCCAGCAGGCCCAGCAGGGCTACGGCCAGCCCGGCCAGCAGCACGGGCAGCAGCAGGGCCAGCAGCAGTTCGGCGGCCAGCCCGCGCAGCCCGGCCAGCAGCCCTACGGCCAGCAGGGCCAGTACGGCCATCAGGGCCAGCACGGGCAGCAGGGCCAGCAGGGCCAGCAGGGGTACGGCCAGCAGCAGTTCGGCCAGCCGGGCGAGCAGCAGCAGGGCCAGTACGGCGGCCAGCCGCAGCAGGGCCAGTACGGCCAGCCGGGGCAGCAGGGCCAGCCGGGGCAGCAGGGCCAGTTCGGTCAGCAGTACGGCCGGCCCACCACCTACGGTGCCGAGAGCGGCTCCGGCAAGGGCGGCGGCGGCAACAAGAACCTGATCCTGATCGTCGGCGGTGTGGTGGCCCTGCTGGTCATCCTCGCCGTCGTCTACTTCGCCTTCCTCCGCTAGCACGGCGGACGGCGCACGTCCCGGGCGGGGAAGGCCGGCGAGAAAGGTCAAAGTCTCGGCCAGATCTTCCCCAATCCGGGGTCGCCGGGTGACAATGCCGACGGGTCTTCCGCCTCCCGGGGCGGGAACACTCGTCGGCATCCGTCCGTTCTGGAGACGGAAAAACGGCGCCTCGGGGCGTCGCAGGCTTGCGCTGGAAGGGGCGGGCGCGGTAGTGCGCCTGCCACTTTGCACTTTGGCGCGCGGCTGGGTAATCTCTTCCTTCGTGCCCGCACTATGCGGGCCGCTCTGCGTGCGCGCGGGTCAGGCCACTTCAGGTGGCGTCCTCCGCGCCGCGCCAAACTCCCCGGCTTGATTCGGCCCCTGGGGGGCCGGGCGGTGGTGTGCGGGTCTCGGTAGAGCGCGACACGCCCGACCGCGTGGGTCGGAGAGAGTCGGGAAACCGGCAGGTCACAGCCACACGAGTGGTGGTGATATGGGCCCACACACGTGTGGTCCAGGCAGTAACAAGACTTACCGGCTCGGTACGAGGGAAGACGGAGACGCGGTGCCCACGATCCAGCAGCTGGTCCGGAAGGGCCGCCAGGACAAGGTGACCAAGAACAAGACGCCTGCGCTCAAGGGCAGCCCCCAGCGCCGGGGTGTCTGCACGCGCGTCTACACGACGACGCCCAAGAAGCCCAACTCTGCGCTGCGCAAGGTCGCTCGTGTCCGGCTGTCCAGCGGGATCGAGGTCACGGCCTACATCCCCGGCGTCGGTCACAACCTGCAGGAGCACTCGATCGTGCTCGTGCGCGGCGGCCGTGTGAAGGACCTCCCGGGCGTTCGGTACAAGATCATTCGCGGCACGCTGGACACCCAGGGCGTCCGTAACCGCAAGCAAGGGCGCAGCCACTACGGTGCGAAGAAGGAGAAGAGCTGATGCCGCGCAAGGGCCCCGCCGGCAAGCGACAGCTGATCGCTGACCCGGTCTACAACTCGCCGCTGGTGACCGCGCTGGTCAACAAGATTCTCCTGGACGGCAAGCGCTCCATCGCGCAGAGCATCGTGTACGACGCCCTGGAAGGCTGTCGCGAGAAGACCGGCAACGACCCGGTCGTCACGCTCAAGCGCGCCCTCGACAACGTCAAGCCCACCCTGGAGGTGCGCAGCCGCCGCGTCGGTGGCGCGACCTACCAGGTCCCGGTGGAGGTGCGGCCCGCCCGCAGCACCACCCTCGCGTTGCGGTGGCTGGTGGTGTACGCCCGGCAGCGCCGCGAGAAGACCATGACCGAGCGGCTGATGAACGAGCTGCTCGACGCCAGCAACGGCCTCGGCGCCTCGGTGAAGAAGCGCGAGGACACCCACAAGATGGCGGAGTCCAACAAGGCCTTCGCCCACTACCGCTGGTAACCCCGGCGGACCAGGACCCAACACGAGACGACGCGAGGACACAGTGGCTACCAAAACCGGTGTAGACCTGGCCAAGGTCCGCAACATCGGGATCATGGCCCATATCGACGCGGGCAAGACCACGACGACCGAGCGGATCCTGTACTACACGGGTATCAGCTACAAGATCGGCGAGGTCCACGACGGCGCCGCCACCATGGACTGGATGGAGCAGGAACAGGAGCGGGGGATCACCATCACCTCCGCCGCCACCACCTGCGAATGGCCGGTCGAGGACGTCAAGCACACGATCAACATCATCGACACCCCGGGTCACGTCGACTTCACCGTCGAGGTGGAGCGCAACCTGCGGGTGCTCGACGGCGCGGTCGCGGTGTTCGACGGCGTGGCCGGCGTGGAACCGCAGTCCGAGACCGTGTGGCGCCAGGCCGACCGGTACGGCGTGCCTCGCATGTGCTTCGTCAACAAGCTCGACCGGGTCGGCGCGGAGTTCCACCGCTGCGTCGACATGATCGAGAACCGTCTCAACGCGACCCCGCTGGTGCTGCAGCTGCCCATCGGGGCCGAGGCCGACTTCAAGGGCGTCATCGACCTGGTGACGATGAAGGCCCTGGTCTGGAACGAAGAGGCCAAGCTCGGCGAGATGTACGACACGCTCGACATCCCCGACACCCACGTCGAGGCCGCCCGCGAGTGGCACGACAAGCTGGTGGAGACCCTCGCCGAGAACGACGACGAGATCATGGAGCTGTACCTGGAGGGCGAGGAGCCCACCGTGGAGCAGCTCTACGCCGGCATCCGGCGGGCGACGATCGCCGCCAAGCTGACCCCGGTCACCTGCGGCACCGCGTTCAAGAACAAGGGCGTGCAGCCGCTGCTGGACGCGATCGTCCGCTACCTGCCCTCCCCGCTGGACGTCGAGGCCATCGAGGGCCACGCCGTCCGCGACGAGGAGCAGGTGCTGACCCGCAAGCCCAGCGAGGAGGAGCCGTTCTCCGCGCTGGCGTTCAAGATCATGAGCGACCCGCACCTGGGCAAGCTGACCTTCGTCCGGGTCTACTCGGGCGTTCTCGAGTCCGGCGCCAGCGTCCTGAACTCCGTCAAGGAGCGCAAGGAGCGGATCGGCAAGATCTACCGGATGCACGCCAACAAGCGCACCGAGATCGAGCGCGCGGGCGCCGGCGACATCGTCGCGGTGATGGGCCTCAAGCAGACCACCACCGGTGAGACGCTCTGCGACGACAAGAACCCGATCGTGCTGGAGTCGATGAGCTTCCCGGCGCCGGTCATCCACGTCGCGATCGAGCCGAAGACCAAGGCCGACCAGCAGAAGCTGTCCACCGCGATCCAGCGGCTGGCCGAGGAGGACCCGTCCTTCACGGTCCGCACGGACGAGGACACCGGCCAGACCGTGATCTCCGGCATGGGCGAGCTCCACCTGGAGATCCTCGTCGACCGGATGAAGCGCGAGTTCAAGGTCGACGCCAACGTGGGCAAGCCGCAGGTCGCCTACCGCGAGACCGTCACCCGCAAGGTCGAGAAGGTCGAGTACACCCACAAGAAGCAGACGGGTGGCTCCGGCCAGTTCGGCCGCGTGATCATCGACCTGGAGCCGCTGGGCGAGGGCAACGACGGTTACGAGTTCGAGAACAAGGTCACCGGTGGCCGCATCCCGCGGGAGTACATCCCGTCGGTCGACGCCGGGTGCCAGGAGGCCGCCGAGTTCGGCGTGCTGGCCGGATACCCGATGGTGGGCGTCAAGGTCACCCTGCAGGACGGCGCCTACCACGACGTCGACTCCTCGGAGATGGCGTTCAAGGTCGCCGGTTCCATGGCGTTCAAGGAGGCCGCCCGCAAGGCGTCCCCCACGCTGCTGGAGCCCATGATGGCGGTCGAGGTCACCACGCCCGAGGAGAACATGGGCGACGTCATCGGCGACCTCAACAGCCGGCGCGGTCAGGTCCAGTCGATGGACGAGCGTTCGGGGATGCGGGTCGTCAAGGCCCTCGTGCCCCTTTCGGAGATGTTCGGCTACGTGGGTGATCTGCGCAGCAAGACCCAGGGCCGGGCTGTTTTCACCATGCAGTTCGACTCCTACGCCGAGGTTCCCGGGAACGTCGCGCAGGAGATCATCGCCAAGGCTCGGGGCGAGTAGGCGAGTAGTCAGCTCCGGACCAGCCCCAGATCACCAGCCCAACATACGAAGCGGTCGGGATGCCGGCCGAGGAATCGCAACAAGGAGCAACCAGTGGCGAAGGCCAAGTTCGAGCGGACCAAGCCGCACGTGAACATCGGCACCATCGGTCACATCGACCACGGTAAGACCACGCTTACCGCGGCGATCACCAAGGTGCTCCACGACAAGTACCCCGACCTCAACCCCTTCACGCCGTTCGAGGACATCGACAAGGCGCCGGAGGAGCGCGAGCGCGGTATCACGATCTCCATCGCGCACGTGGAGTACCAGACCGAGTCCCGGCACTACGCTCACGTGGACTGCCCCGGTCACGCCGACTACATCAAGAACATGATCACCGGTGCCGCGCAGATGGACGGCGCGATCCTGGTGGTCGCCGCCACCGACGGCCCGATGCCGCAGACCAAGGAGCACGTGCTGCTCGCCCGCCAGGTCGGCGTGCCCTACATCGTCGTGGCGCTGAACAAGTGCGACATGGTCGACGACGAGGAGATCCTGGAGCTCGTCGAGCTCGAGGTCCGCGAGCTCCTCTCCGAGTACGAGTTCCCGGGCGACGACGTCCCGGTCGTGCGCGTCTCCGCCTTCCAGGCCCTGCAGGGCGACGAGAAGTGGAGCGAGTCGATCGTCGAGCTGATGAACGCGGTCGACGAGAACGTCCCCGAGCCGGTCCGTGACACCGACAAGCCGTTCCTGATGCCGATCGAGGACGTCTTCTCGATCACCGGCCGCGGCACCGTGGTGACCGGCCGGATCGAGCGCGGCGTGATCAACGTCAACGAGGAAGTCGACATCATCGGCATCAAGACCGAGTCGACCAAGACCACGGTCACCGGCGTCGAGATGTTCCGCAAGCTGCTCGACCAGGGCCAGGCCGGTGACAACGTCGGCCTGCTGCTGCGCGGCATCAAGCGCGAAGAGGTCGAGCGCGGCCAGTGTGTCATCAAGCCGGGCACCAACACCCCGCACACCGAGTTCGAGGCCCAGGTCTACATCCTGTCCAAGGACGAGGGCGGCCGGCACACGCCGTTCTTCAACAACTACCGCCCGCAGTTCTACTTCCGGACCACCGACGTGACCGGTGTGGTGCACCTCCCCGAGGGCACCGAGATGGTCATGCCGGGCGACAACACCGAGATGCGCGTCGAGCTGATCCAGCCCGTCGCCATGGAGGAGGGCCTGAAGTTCGCCATCCGTGAGGGTGGCCGGACCGTGGGCGCGGGTCGCGTCACCAAGATCGCCAAGTAACACCTCCGTCGATGCGGCGGCCTGGCCGCTGATCCGGCCGGGCCGCCGCATCACGACGACAGCAGAAACCCAGCGGCACTACCAGCAAAGGACACCGAGGCCACCATGGCGGGACAGAAGATCCGCATCCGGCTCAAGGCCTACGACCACGAGGTCATCGACACCTCCGCGAAGAAGATCGTTGAGACGGTGACGCGGACGGGCGCCAAGGTCGCGGGCCCGGTGCCGCTGCCGACCGAGAAGAACGTGTACTGCGTCATCCGCTCGCCGCACAAGTACAAGGACTCGCGCGAGCACTTCGAGATGCGCACGCACAAGCGGCTGATCGACATCATCGATCCCACGCCCAAGACGGTCGACTCGCTGATGCGGCTCGACCTTCCGGCCGGCGTTGACATCGAGATCAAGCTCTAAGGGACGCACCGAGAGATGAGTACGCAGAGGAAGGGCGTCCTGGGCGAGAAGCTCGGCATGACCCAGGTCTTCGACGATGAGGGCCGGATCGTTCCGGTGACCGTCGTCCAGGCCGGGCCGTGTGTCGTCACCCAGCTCCGCACCCAGGAGAAGGACGGCTACGCCGCCGTCCAGATCGGGTACGGGCAGATCGACCCGCGCAAGGTGAACAAGCCGCGCACGGGTCACTTCGAGAAGGCCGGCGTCACGCCGCGCCGCTACCTCGTCGAACTGCGGGCGGACGACACCACCGGGTACGAACTCGGCCAGGAGATCACCGTTGAGGTCTTCGAGGCCGGCCAGAAGATCGACGTGACCGGCACGAGCAAGGGCAAGGGCACCGCCGGTGTCATGAAGCGCCACGGGTTCAAGGGCCTCGGCGCCTCGCACGGCACCCAGCGCAAGCACCGCTCGCCGGGCTCGATCGGCGGCTGCGCGACCCCCGGTCGCGTCTTCAAGGGCCTCCGCATGGCGGGGCGGCACGGCAACGCCCGCACCACCGTGCAGAACCTGACCGTCCACGCCATCGACACCGAGAAGAACCTGCTGCTCATCAAGGGCGCGGTTCCCGGTCCGAACGGCGGCGTGGTGCTGGTCCGCGACGCTGTGAAGGGAGCTGGCAAGTGAGCTCCAAAGTTGACATCGACCTGCCTGCCGAGATCTTCGACGCCAAGACGAGCGTGCCGCTGATCCACCAGGTCGTGGTGGCGCAGCTGGCCGCGGCGCGGCAGGGCACGCACGCCACCAAGACCCGCGGCGACGTCCGCGGCGGTGGCAAGAAGCCGTACCGGCAGAAGGGCACCGGCCGGGCCCGCCAGGGCTCGACCCGCGCGCCGCAGTTCGCCGGCGGTGGCACCGTGCACGGCCCGCAGCCGCGGGACTACACGCAGAAGACGCCCAAGAAGATGAAGGCGGCCGCGCTGCGCGGCGCCTTGTCCGACCGCGCCCGGTACGGCCGGGTGCACGTCGTCGACAACCTCATCGAGGGCGACACCCCGAAGACGAAGACGGCGCTGGCCGCGCTCCGCACGGTCACCGAGGCCAAGCGCGTCCTCCTGGTCCTGGACCGCGAGGACGAGCTGACCTGGAAGAGCCTGCGCAACGAGCCGAGCGTGCACGTCATCGTCTCCGACCAGCTCAACACCTACGACGTGCTGATCAACGACGACGTCGTCTTCACGCAGGCGGCTTACGACGAGTTCATCGCGCGTGCGAGCAAGAAGAAGGAGGCGGCGAAGTGACCAAGATCGCCGACCCCCGTGACGTCATCATCGCGCCGGTCGTCTCGGAGAAGAGCTACGGGCTGCTGGACGAGAACAAGTACACCTTCCTCGTCCGCCCCGACGCGAACAAGACGCAGATCAAGCAGGCCGTCGAGGCGGTGTTCAACGTCAAGGTGACGAGCGTGAACACCCTCAACCGGCCGGGCAAGCGCAAGCGCACCCGGTTCGGCTACGGCAAGCGCAAGGACACCAAGCGCGCCATCGTCAGCCTGGCCGAGGGCGAGCGGATCGACATCTTCGGCGGCCCGGCCTAATCGCCGGGGCCACCGAAGCAGACAAGGGATGAACGAAAAAGATGGGCATCCGTAACTACAAGCCGACGACTCCGGGTCGTCGCGGCTCCAGCGTGGCCGACTTCGTGGAGGTCACGCGCCGCGAGCCCGAGAAGTCGCTGCTGCGACCGCTCCCCAAGAAGGGCGGCCGCAACAACCACGGCCGCATCACCACCCGGCACCAGGGCGGCGGGCACAAGCGCGCGTACCGGCTGATCGACTTCCGCCGGCACGACAAGGACGGTGTCCCGGCCAAGGTCGCGCACATCGAGTACGACCCCAACCGCACCGCCCGGATCGCGCTGCTGCACTACGTGGACGGCGAGAAGCGCTACATCCTCGCCCCGCGCGGTCTCAAGCAGGGCGACCGGGTCGAGAACGGGCCGGGCTCGGACATCAAGCCGGGCAACTGCCTGCCGCTGCGCAACATCCCGACCGGTACGGTCGTGCACGCCATCGAGCTGCGGCCCGGCGGCGGCGCCAAGATCGCCCGGTCCGCGGGTGCCGGCGTCCAGCTGCTGGCCAAGGAGGGCAAGTACGCCACGCTGCGCATGCCCTCGGGCGAGATGCGCATGGTGGACGTGCGCTGCCGCGCCACGGTCGGTGAGGTCGGCAACGCCGAGCAGTCCAACATCAACTGGGGCAAGGCCGGCCGGATGCGGTGGAAGGGCAAGCGCCCGACCGTCCGCGGTGTCGCGATGAACCCGATCGACCACCCGCACGGTGGTGGTGAGGGCAAGACCTCCGGCGGCCGGCACCCGGTGAACCCTCAGGGCAAGAAGGAAGGCCGCACTCGCCAGGCCAACAAGTCGAGCGACCGGCTGATCGTCCGTCGTCGCAGCAAGAAGAAGCGGTAGGAGTCGCTCGTCATGCCACGTAGCCTCAAGAAGGGCCCCTTCGTGGACGACCACCTGATGAAGAAGGTGGACGACCAGAACGAGAAGGGCACCAAGAACGTCATCAAGACGTGGTCGCGGCGCTCCATGATCGTGCCGGAGATGATCGGTCACACGATCGCCGTGCACGACGGCCGCAAGCACGTGCCGGTGTTCATCACCGACGCCATGGTGGGTCACAAGCTCGGCGAGTTCGCGCCGACCCGCACCTTCCGCAGCCACGTCAAGGAAGACCGCCGCAGCCGTCGCGGCTGAGCGCGGGCACGGATCGTAGGAGAGAGGGAACAGCGATGGAAGCCAGGGCCCAGGCGCGGTTCATCCGCGTCACGCCCAGGAAGGCCCGCCGCGTGGTGGACCTCATCCGCGGCCTGCCCGCCGCGGAGGCTCAGGCGGTGCTGCGGTTCGCCCCCCAGGCTGCGAGCGAGCCTGTGGGCAAGGTGCTGGCGAGTGCCATCGCCAACGCCGAGCACAACTTCAAGCTCGACACCGACACGCTCGTCGTCAGCAAGGCGTACGTGGACGAGGGGCCGACGCTGAAGCGCTTCCGCCCCCGCGCGCAGGGCCGGGCGTACCGGATCAACAAGCGCACCAGCCACATCACGGTGGTCGTGGAGTCGCGGGACGAGGCCGCGACCTCCGGCGGTGGCGGCAAGAAGCAGAGGAGGGCCCGGTAGTGGGTCAGAAGATCAACCCGCACGGGTTCCGGCTCGGCATCACCACCGACCACAAGAGCGTGTGGTTCGCCGACAAGCTCTACAAGGACTACGTCAAGGAAGACGTCCAGATCCGGCGCATGCTGCAGAAGGGCATGGACCGGGCGGGCATCTCCAAGGTGGAGATCGAGCGGACCCGTGACCGCGTCGAAGTCAACATCCACACCGCCCGGCCGGGCATCGTCATCGGCCGCCGCGGCGCAGAAGCGGAACGGTTGCGCGGCGACCTGGAGAAGCTGACCGGCAAGCAGGTGCGGCTGAACATCCTCGAGGTGAAGAACCCCGAGATCGACGCCCAGCTGGTCGCGCAGGGCGTGGCCGAGCAGCTGTCCAGCCGGGTGGCGTTCCGCCGCGCGATGCGCAAGGCGATCCAGTCGGCGATGAAGTCCGGTGCCAAGGGCATCAAGGTCCAGTGCGGCGGGCGCCTGGGCGGGGCGGAGATGTCCCGTTCGGAGTTCTACCGCGAGGGCCAGGTCCCGCTGCACACGCTGCGCGCCGACATCGACTACGGGTTCTACGAGGCCCGTACGACCTTCGGCCGTATCGGCGTCAAGGTGTGGATCTACAAGGGCGAGGCGGCGGCGACCCGCGCCGAGCGCGAGCAGCAGGCCGCGCAGCAGCGCGCCGCCGGCGGCGGTGGCGGCGGTGGCCGTGAGCGCCGCGGCGACCGCCGTGGCGGCGGTCGCGGTGGCCGTGGCGGCCGCGGCGGCGAGCGCGGTGGCGGTGGCGGCGGCGAGCGCGGCGGCGACCGCGGGGACCGCGCGCCCAAGCAGCAGCAGAGTTCAGAGCAGCAGGCCCAGGCGACCGAGGCTGCTGCGAGTGGTGAGGGGAGCTGAAGTAGCCGATGCTGATCCCTCGCAAGGTCAAGCACCGTAAGCAGCACCACCCGAAGCGCCGGGGCATGGCCAAGGGCGGCACCAAGGTGACGTTCGGCGAGTTTGGCATCCAGGCCGTCGAGGGCGCGTACGTGACCAACCGGCAGATCGAGGCCGCGCGTATCGCGATGACCCGTCACATCAAGCGTGGCGGCAAGGTCTGGATCAACATCTTCCCGGACCGTCCGCTGACCAAGAAGCCCGCCGAGACCCGGATGGGTTCCGGCAAGGGCTCGGTCGAGTGGTGGGTGGCGAACGTGAAGCCGGGCCGCGTGATGTTCGAGATCTCCTACCCGAACGAGCAGATCGCTCGGGAGGCGCTCACCCGCGCGATCCACAAGCTGCCAATGAAGTGCAAGATTGTTAAGCGAGAGGTGGGTGAGTCCTGATGGCCAAGGGTCTTACCGCCGACGATCTGCGGACCGAGCCCGAGGACGTCCTGGTCACCAAGCTGAAGGAGGCGAAGGAGGAACTGTTCAACCTTCGCTTCCAGGCCGCGACCGGCCAGCTGGAGAGCCACGGGCGGCTGCGCACCGTGAAGCGCGAGATCGCCCGCATCTACACCGTGATGCGTGAGCGCGAGCTCGGCATCGTCACGGTCGCCGAGGAGACCGAAGCCGCGTCCGCGGAGGGCAACGATGACTGAGCAGCAGACCGAGCAGCGGAACACCCGCAAGGTCCTGGAGGGCCTGGTGGTGAGCGACAAGATGGACAAGACCGTGGTCGTGTCCGTCGAGGACCGCATCACCCACCGCCGCTACCACAAGGTGATCCGCCGGACCACCAAGTACAAGGCGCACGACGAGGCCAACGAGTGTGGCGTCGGCGACCGCGTCCGTCTCATGGAGACCCGCCCGCTCTCGGCCACCAAGCGCTGGCGCGTGGTGGAGATCCTCGAGAAGGCCAAGTAATCACTGGTTCCACCAGGCTCCGGGCGCGCGAAGCCCCCGGAGAACCGGTGTGACGAACAGGAGTCAACGTGATCCAGCAGGAGTCGCGACTCAAGGTCGCCGACAACACGGGTGCGAAGGAGATCCTTTGCATCCGGGTTCTCGGCGGCTCGGGTCGGCGCTACGCGGGAGTCGGCGACATCATCGTCGCGACGGTGAAGGACGCCCTTCCCGGCGCGGGCGTGAAGAAGGGTGACGTCGTCAAGGCCGTCGTCGTGCGCACCCGCAAGGAGCGCCGGCGCCCGGACGGCTCCTACATCCGCTTCGACGAGAACGCCGCCGTGCTCATCAGGGACGGCGGCGACCCCCGCGGCACCCGCATCTTCGGCCCGGTGGGCCGCGAGCTGCGCGAGAAGAGGTTCATGAAGATCATCTCTCTCGCTCCGGAGGTGCTGTAGATGAAGATCAGGAAGGGCGACGAGGTCGTCGTCATCGCCGGCAAGGACAAGGGCGCGACGGGCAAGGTGCTGCGCGTCGACCCGCGCCGCGAGCGCGTCGTCGTCGAGGGCGTGAACCTCATCACCAAGAACATCAAGGCCGACCAGCAGCGCGCCGGCAAGGAAAGCGGCCGGGTGACGGTCGAGGCGCCGCTGCACGTCAGCAACGTCGCGATCGTCGAGGACGGGAAGCCGGTCCGGGTCGGATACCGCATCAACGAGGACGGGACGAAGGTCCGGGTCTCGCGGCGCAGCGGTAAGGAGATCTGACCATGACCGACACTGTCACCGAGACCGAGCGCCCCGTTCCGCAGCCGCGGCTCAAGCTCCGCTACCGCGAGGAGATCGCGGGCGCGATGCGCGAGCAGTTCGGCTACGCCAACGTGATGCAGATCCCCGGTCTGACCAAGATCGTGGTCAACATGGGGGTCGGCGAGGCCGCCCGCGACGCCAAGGTGATCGAGGGCGCGATCCGCGACCTGTCGGCGATCACCGGGCAGAAGCCGGCCGTGAACCGGGCCCGCAAGTCCATCGCGCAGTTCAAGCTGCGCGAGGGCATGCCGATCGGCGCGCACGTGACGCTGCGCGGCGACCGGATGTGGGAGTTCCTCGACCGGCTGCTGGCCACCGCGCTGCCGCGGATCCGCGACTTCCGCGGGCTGTCCCCCAAGCAGTTCGACGGCAACGGCAACTACACCTTCGGGCTGACCGAGCAGGTCATGTTCCACGAGGTGGACCCGGACAAGATCGACCGCACCCGGGGCATGGACATCACGGTGGTCACCACCGCGAAGACCGACGACGAGGGCCGGGCGCTCCTGAAGCTCCTCGGCTTCCCCTTCAAGGAGAGCTGACCAGAATGGCGAAGAAGTCGCTGATCGCCAAGGCGGCCCGCAAGCCCAAGTTCGGGGTGCGCGCGTACACTCGTTGCTCGCGCTGCGGACGCCCGCGCTCGGTCTACCGCAAGTTCGGCCTGTGCCGGGTGTGCTTCCGGGAGATGGCCCACCGCGGCGAGCTGCCGGGCATCACCAAGTCCAGCTGGTGACGGTCCCCGTACCGTCGCCCAGCGTGTAATAACCACCCGGGCGCCTGAGCAAGGCGTCCACGACCACGCCAAAGGTCCACGGGAGCACCCGAGGAAACCGTGGCGAGGGAGGGCCTGAAGCCCATGACGATGACCGATCCGATCGCAGACATGCTGACGCGTCTGCGTAACGCGAACTCGGCGTACCACGACTCGGTGTCGATGCCGTACTCGAAGATCAAGGCGCACATCGCCGAGATCCTCCAGCAGGAGGGTTACATCTCGGGCTGGAGCGTGGAGGACGCCGAGGTCGGCAAGAAGCTCGTGATCGAGCTGAAGTTCGGCCCGACCCGGGAGCGTTCGATCGCCGGTATCAAGCGCGTGTCGAAGCCTGGTCTGCGGGTGTACGCCAAGAAGGACAACCTGCCCAAGGTGCTGGGCGGACTGGGCGTCGCGATCATCTCGACGTCATCCGGCCTGATGACCGACCGGCAGGCAGGCAAGCGTGGCGTGGGCGGGGAAGTCCTCGCCTACGTCTGGTGAGGGGAGGGCACTAGAAATGTCGCGTATCGGACGTCTCCCCATCACCGTGCCCAGCGGCGTCGAGGTGAACATCGACGGCCGGAAGGTCAGCGTCAAGGGGCCCAAGGGCGAGCTGAGCCACACCGTCGCCGAGCCCATCGAGGTGGCGCTGGAGGACGGCAAGGTCACCGTGTCCCGGCCGGACGACGTCAACGTCAACCGGGCGCTGCACGGCCTCACCCGCTCGCTGATCAACAACATGGTGGTGGGCGTCACCGAGGGGTACAAGAAGACCCTGGTCATCCAGGGCGTCGGCTACCGCGTGGTGGCCAAGGGCAAGAACCTGGAGTTCTCGCTCGGCTACAGCCACCCGATCACGGTGGAGCCGCCGGAGGGCATCTCCTTCACGGTGGAGAGGCCGACCCAGCTGGTCGTCGAGGGCATCGACAAGCAGAAGGTCGGCGAGGTCGCCGCCAACATCCGCAAGCTGCGCAAGCCCGACCCCTACAAGGGCAAGGGCGTGCGCTACGAGGGCGAGCAGATCCGCCGCAAGGTCGGAAAGGCTGGTAAGTAAGCCATGACAGGCACCAAGACCCTGGCCGGCAAGGCCACGTCGGCGCGGGCCAAGTCCCGCAAGCGCCGGCACATCCGGGTCCGCAAGAAGGTCGTGGGCACCGCCGCGCGGCCGCGCCTGGTCGTGACCCGCTCCAGCCGGCACGTGTTCGTCCAGGTGATCGACGACACCGCGGGCCACACGCTGGCCTACGCCTCGACCATGGAGGCCGACCTGCGCGCCGACGACGGCGACAAGACGGCCAAGTCGCGCAAGGTCGGCGAGCTGGTGGCGGCCCGGGCCAAGCAGGCCGGGGTCTCCTCGGTGGTGTTCGACCGGGGCGGCAACAAGTACCACGGCCGCGTGGCCGCCGTCGCCGACGGCGCGCGCGAGGGGGGCCTGGAACTCTGATGGCCCTGTCTATCGTCAACGAGAAGAGGAACCACTGATGGCAGCGCAGAGGCGTGGTGGCGGTCAGGGTGGCGACCGTCGCGACGGCCGCCGCGATGACCGTCGCGGTGGCGCCGACAAGGGCCAGTCCTACATCGAGAAGGTCGTGGCGATCAACCGGGTCGCCAAGGTCGTCAAGGGCGGTCGTCGCTTCAGCTTCACCGCCCTGGTGATCGTCGGTGACGGCAACGGCACCGTCGGCGTCGGCTATGGCAAGGCCAAGGAGGTGCCCGCGGCGATCGCCAAGGGCGTCGAGGAGGCCAAGAAGCACTTCTTCAAGGTGCCGCGGATCCAGGGCACCATCCCGCACCTGGTGCAGGCGCGGGACGCGGCGGGCGAGGTCCTGCTGCGCCCGGCCAGCCCCGGTACCGGCGTCATCGCCGGTGGCCCGGTGCGCGCGGTGCTGGAGTGCGCGGGCATCCACGACGTGCTGAGCAAGTCGCTGGGCAGTGACAACGCGATCAACATCGTGCACGCGACGATCGCGGGCCTGAAGGCGCTCAAGCGTCCCGAGGAGATCGCGGCCAAGCGCGGCCTGCCGATCGAGGACGTCGCCCCGGCCGCCATGCTGCGGGCGCGGGCCGCCGGCAGCGAGCCGCGGGCGGAGGTGGCCTCCTGATGGCCAAGCTCAAGATCACGCAGACCAAGTCCGTGATCAGCGAGAAGCAGAACCAGCGTGACACGCTGCGCACCCTCGGTCTGAAGAAGATCGGCCAGAGCGTGGTCCGGGAGGACCGGCCCGAGGTGCTCGGCATGATCCGGACGGTGAACCACCTGGTCGCCGTCGAGGAGGTCGACTGACATGGCGGCTGATCTGAGCAAATCCGACGCAGCGGCCGGCAACCCGCTGAAGCTGCACGATCTGCGTCCCGCCCCGGGTGCCAACCGCGCCAAGACCCGCAAGGGCCGCGGCGAGGCGTCCAAGGGCAAGACCGCGGGCCGCGGCACCAAGGGCACCAAGGCCCGCAGCACGGTGCCGGTCGGGTTCGAGGGCGGCCAGATGCCCCTGATCCGCCGGGTTCCCAAGCTCAAGGGCTTCAAGAACCCGAACCGGGTCGAGTTCCAGGTGGTGAACCTGGACAAGCTGGCCGAGCTGTACCCGGAGGGCGGCGAGGTCACGGCGGAGGACCTGGCGGCGCGGGGCGCGGTGCGCCGCGGCCGTCCGGTGAAGGTGCTCGGCAGCGGCGAGATCTCCGTGGCGGTCCAGGTGAAGGTGCACGCCTTCTCCGGCTCCGCCAAGGAGAAGATCGCGGCGGCCGGCGGTTCCGCCGAAGAGCTGTAAAGAAGGACACCCGTGATGCCGGGGACGCGTAGTTTGCGCGCCGGGGCCCGCCGGGCCCCGGCGCCGCGAGGCGCGGCCCCGGCATCATCTGCTGTTAGAGTCTCAGCGGCGGCGGTCCCCCGTCCCGGGGGTGACGCCGCCATCCATGGACCCGATTCCGGCCCCTCGGCGGCCAAGGATTCGCCAGTCGCGCAGGAGGAATGGTGCTGACCGCGTTCGCTCGGGCTTTCCGTACGCCGGACCTGCGTAAAAAAATCCTGTTCACGCTGTTCATCATCCTGATCTTCCGGATCGGCTCGGTGCTGCCGTCCCCGGGCGTGAACACGGAGGTTCTGCGCGAGACGGCCGACGCCGCCAGGGAAAGCAACCAGCTCTACGGGCTGGTGGACCTGTTCAGCGGCGGTGCGCTGCTGAAGCTGTCGGTGTTCGCGCTGGGCATCATGCCCTACATCACCGCGAGCATCATCCTGCAGCTGCTGACGGTGGTGATCCCGCGGCTGGAGGCCCTGAAGAAGGAGGGCCAGGCCGGCACCACCAAGATCACGCAGTACACCCGGTACCTCACCATCGGGCTGGCGATCCTGCAGGCCACCGGCATCGTGGCGATGGCCAGCACGGGGCAGCTGTTCCAGGGTGTGGCCGGCGGCCAGGACGTGCTCTACGACAACGACATCTTCACGATCCTGACGATCGTGGTCTGCATGACGGCCGGCACCTCGGTGATCATGTGGCTGGGCGAGCTGATCACCGACCGCGGTGTCGGCAACGGGATGTCCATCCTGATCTTCACCCAGGTGGTCGCGGTGTTCCCCGGCCAGTTCTGGAGCATCTTCACCTCCAAGGGCGGCTTCGTCTTCACCGTGGTCATCCTGGTCGGCCTCGCGATCATGGCCGGTGTGGTGTTCGTCGAGCAGGCCCAGCGGCGGATCCCGGTGCAGTACGCCAAGCGCATGGTGGGCCGCCGGATGTACGGCGGGACCTCCACCTACATCCCGCTGAAGGTCAACCAGGCCGGCATCATCCCAGTGATCTTCGCCTCATCGCTGCTGTACCTGCCGGTGCTGGCGACGCAGCTGTGGCCGGAGGAGGGGTGGCTGCAGCGCGTGCAGCCCTACCTGGCCCAGGACAACCCCTGGCACATGGGCGTTTTCTTCGCCTTCATCGTCTTCTTCACGTACTTCTATGTGGCCATCACGTTCAACCCCACTGAAGTCGCCGACAACATGAAGAAGTATGGTGGATTCATCCCAGGTATCCGTCCGGGCCGGCCGACCGCCGAGTACCTCGACTACGTGCTCACCAGGATCACCACACCCGGTGCGCTGTACCTGGGTATCGTCGCCCTGATCCCGATGGTCGCGTTCGCGCTCATCGGGGCGAGCCAGGACTTCGCGTTCGGGGGGACGAGCATCCTCATCGTCGTCGGCGTCGGACTGGATACCGTGAAGCAGATCGAGAGTCAGCTCCAGCAGCGCAATTACGAGGGCTTCCTCCGGTAGTGCGTATCGTGCTGGTGGGCCCCCCGGGTGCGGGCAAGGGGACGCAGGCCCAGTTCATCGCATCGCATCTGTCCATCCCGAAGATCTCGACAGGTGACATCTTCCGCGCGAACGTCAGCGGCGGCACCGAGCTGGGCCGTCAGGCCAAGAAGTACATGGACCGCGGCGACCTGGTACCGGACGAGGTCACCATCGCCATGGTGCGCGACCGGCTGGCCGAGGAGGACGCCCGGGACGGGTTCCTGCTCGACGGCTTCCCGCGCAACGTGCCGCAGGCGGAGACGCTGAAGAAGATCCTCTCCGAGTGGGACGCCAAGCTCGACATGGTGCTCAACCTGGTGGTCGACGAGGACGAGGTCGTCCGCCGCCTGTCGGGGCGCCGCACGTGCGAGCGCTGCGGCAAGATCTGGCATGTCGACTTCGACGACAAGCAGGACGACATCTGCGACGACTGCGGAGGTCACCTGTTCCAGCGGGACGACGACAAGGAAGAGGTCGTCCGGCATCGCCTGGAGGTCTACGAGGAACAGACGGCCCCCCTCGTGCAGTTCTACGCCGATGAGGGGATTCTCCGCGGCATCGACGCGACCGGGCCGGTCGAGGAGGTCACCAACCGCGCGCTCGCGGAGCTGCGGCCGCTCGAGCGGTGATCCCCGCGAACTGAGGTCGGTTCCCGGCCCCCCGGCGTCCCGCCCGGGGGCCGGTCGTGCGTTCAGGGGACCAGGGGGAGAGATGTTCAAACGGCGCAGGCCCGCGATCCAGGTGAAGACCGCCGAGCAGGTGGAGCTGATGCGGGCGGCCGGCCTGCTGGTCGGCCGCACCCTTGAGATGTTGCGCGAGGCGGTCAAGCCCGGGATCACCACGATGGACCTGGACATGATCGCCGAGCGGCACATCCGCGACAACGGCGGCGTGCCGTCGTTCAAGGGCTACCACGGGTTCCCCGCGACGATCTGCGCCTCGGTGAACGAGGAGATCGTGCACGGCATCCCCAGCGCCGGGAAGGTGCTGCGGGACGGCGACGTGATCTCCATCGACTGCGGCGCGATCGTGGAGGGCTGGCACGGGGATGCCGCGATCACCGTCCCGGTGGGGGAGGTCGCGCCGAAGCTGGTGCGGCTCCTGGAGGTCACTGAGGCGTCCCTGTGGCACGGTCTGGCGGCCGGGAGGGCCGGGGCCAGGCTCACGGACATCTCGCACGCGATCGAGTCGTACGTGCGCTCTCAGGGCTCCTACGGCATCGTCGAGGGGTATGGGGGGCATGGCATCGGCACGCGGATGCACATGGACCCGCTGATCCCCAACCACGGGGAGCCCGGGCACGGGCCCGTGCTGGAGCCCGGGATGTGCTTCGCGGTGGAGCCGATGGTCAATCTCGGCACCAAGAACACCCGCGAACTCGACGACGGCTGGACGGTCATCACCACCGACGGCCGGCCGTCCGCCCACTTCGAACACACCTTCGCCGTGACCGAGGACGGCCCCCGCGTTCTCACGGCCCTTGACGAAGGGCGGGAGTGGTTCTCCAAGCTGGGTAGTAATACCTCCTGACTTAGGCGAAAAGGGGTGGCATGCCGCCTAACCCTGACATTCGGGCCTCGGACGCCGACCGCGACCGGGTGGCCACGACTCTGCGCGAGCACTGCGCCCAGGGGCGCATCACGATGGACGAGCTGCACGAGCGGCTGGAGGCGGCGTTCGCGGCCAAGACCCTCGGGCAGCTCCAGGAGATCACCTCCGACCTGCCGGAGGAGGACCTGTACGAACTGCCCGTCCCCGCGGCGCAGCGGGTGCCTGAGGCCGGTGTCCCGGCACGGCGCGGCGAGGGCGGGATGGACCTGTACCGCGGCGGCACCGGCGCGATGTGGGGCACCTGGGCCGTGGTCAGCGGGATCAACTTCACCGTCTGGCTGATCATCGCGTTGACGGGCGAGATCGTGTACCCGTGGTGGCTGTGGGTGGCGGGGCCGTGGGGCGCCGTACTGGCGGCCATCACGCTGCTCGGCTCCCGCCGCCGCGACTAGGCCGGGGGCCACGGTCCCGGCCTGCGGCGCTTCCGCCGCCGCGGGCGGGTCGCGGCTGCGTCCGTGCCGCTCTGCGTCCGTGCCGCTCTGCCTTCGTGCCGCTCTGCCGCCCTGCCGCTCTGCCGCCCTGCCGCTCTGCGTCCGTGCCGCGCCTTGGTGCCGCTACTCGACGTCCATGAGCGGGCGGTAGTTGCCGGTCGGGACGAAGTGCGTCGTCGCCGTGCCCTCGGCCGTGACCAGGTGCACCGCGAAGCCGGCGGGCTCTCCGGTCACCGCGGCCCGGCCCGGGCTGGTCAGGTCGAGGAACAGCTGGCGGTAGGTGCTGGGGCAGGTGGTGCTGACCCGTCCCGCCAGGGCGCCCACCGACCCGCGGTGCACATGGCCGCTGATCACCCGGACCACCTGGCCGTGCCTGCCGATGATCTCGGCGAACCCCTCCGGCTCGACGAACCGCATGTCGTCGATGAAGCGGATGCCGATGGGATAGGGCGGGTGGTGGGTGGCGACGATCGTGGGGGTGTCGGGGGCGGCTGTCAGGGTGGCGTCGAGCCAGGCGAGCCGGTCGGCGTCCATCGCCCCGTACGGGGAGCCCGGCACGGTGGTGTCGCAGCACACCAGCCGCACCCCGGCCACGTCGACCGCGTACTGCACGGGGGCCTGGGGGAGGACGCCGCTGGCGGTGACCGCGGGATGGTCGGTGAACGCGGCGCGCAGCGCGTCGCGGTCGTCGTGGTTGCCGGGCATCGGGTAGACGGCCATGGGCAGCGGGGACAGCAGCGCGTGCAGCCGGGCGTACTCGGCGGGCAGGCCGGAGTCGGCGAGGTCGCCGGTGAGCACGACGGCGTCCGGGCGCGCGGGCAGCGACAGCAGGCTGGACACCGCGGCGCGCAGGGCCCGGACCGGCCCGGAGTCGTCGTCCACCGCGCCGCCGCGGCCGACGGCGATATGGATGTCGCTGAGCTGCGCGATGATCGCCATTGATCCCCTCCCCTTCCATCATGCACGGCATGGTCGGGTGCGATTCGATCCGCGCGGGTCGGGGCGGCGCAGGTGAATCGACCGTTCCGAGAGCAAGATCACCCCATTGGCGGGGCGTCCCGGGCGCGCCGGGGCCCTCCCGGCCCGTCCTGGAACCGCCTGAGCCGTCCGCGGTGTCGCCCGCCGGGCCGGTGGCGCGGGCGGCGGACGGCTCAGGCCACGTGCTGGATGACCGCCGAAAGCGCGGAGGTGACGTCCTCGGCGGCCGGCGCCACGTCCGGCACGACGTCGCGCAGCGCCAGCCACCCGTTGATCGCCTGGGTGGTGGGGCGGGCCTCGCGCAGCTGCGGGTCGTCGTAGTCGTACCAGGCCGCCACCTTCGACCAGCGCCACAGCCGGTGGCCGGCGGTCGACATCTCCGAGGCCGGGAAGCCGCCGGGGCCGCGCGCACCGGTGATCGACAGCCGTACCGAGTCGACCGAGCGGCCCACCCGCTCGGCGATGTCGCGGATGGTCAGCAGCGGGTCGGCCTCCACCCGCTGGACGTGCAGCCCGGGCGCGCTGGCCTCCACATGCTCGACCAGCTCCATGATCGCCGCGGCCAGCGTGGCGCCCTGCCAGGTGCAGGAGGCGTTGCCGGGACGTTCCGCGTGCTGCGGCTCGGTGATGATCGAGACCGTGACGTAGCCGTGGGTCCGGTCGAACAGGTCGTCCAGCTCCTCCTCGTAGAGGGGACGACTCAGGATCAGCGCGAAGTCGTAGCTCGGCATGCCGATCCTCCCTGGGCGTCCTTCCTTCCCGAAAGGTACAACGCGCGGGCGCTGTATGCTGGAGTCGGGAGCAGTCTCCGGTGCCGGTTCGTGCGACAATTTCACATTCGGTGGCCGGGTGACGTAGACTTCTATGCCGGTCCGCTGTCGGCCGCCTCAGACTCCTGCCCGGACATCTCGTCCCGGCACGGTCGCGGCCGGATTCCTGTGGCGATCTTCCTTGTGGAGTCGTGTCGTGGGACGTCGCGGGCCGGGTCCAATGAGCCGATCAGTGAAGCGCGGAGGACATGCCCAAGAAGGAAGGCGCCATCGAGATCGAGGGCACCGTCATCGAGTCCCTCCCCAATGCCATGTTCCGAGTGGAGCTGGACAACGGGCACAAGGTGCTCGCCCACATCAGCGGCAAGATGCGGATGCACTACATCCGGATCCTGCCGGACGACCGCGTCGTCGTGGAGCTGAGCCCCTACGACCTCTCGCGCGGTCGGATCGTCTACCGCTACAAGTAACCCACTGGGGTTGCCTTCCTCGTGCGTGGCGGCACGAGGGTGACCCTGACATCTAGGAGACCCAGTGAAGGTCAAGCCGAGCGTCAAGAAGATCTGCAACAAGTGCCGCGTCATCCGCCGGCACGGCCGGGTCATGGTGATCTGCTCCGACCCGCGCCACAAGCAGCGCCAGGGCTGACGCCCTAACCAATTCAACGCGCATCGCGCTTCTTCACAACGCCACATGGTCGGAAGCCTCGCTTCCTCCCGTTCCCCGGGGGTTCTCCCGGGGGCGGCCCCCGGACTCCGGGGGGATGGCGCCGTACGACCCGGCCGGGGCCCAGGCCCCGTGATCAGGTCGTGCGGCACCGGCGTGTGAAGGGGAACCCTCGGACGGAGGCCGAGGCCGCCACCCGGGCAGGGTGTTCGCGGGAGCGGTGCGCACATACCTCCGCCAAATGAAGGGAACTGCCCGAGATGGCACGCCTCCTCGGCGTCGACCTCCCGCGCGACAAGCGCGTGGAGATCGCTCTCACCTACATCTTCGGCATCGGCCGTACCCGGGCGCAGGAGACCCTCGCGGGCACCGGCGTCAACCCGGACCTGCGGGTGCACCAGCTCGGCGACGACGAGCTGGTCAAGCTGCGCGACTGGATCGAGACGAACTACAAGACGGAGGGCGACCTCCGCCGCGAGGTTCAGGCCGACATCCGGCGCAAGATCGAGATCGGGTGCTACCAGGGCATCCGGCACCGCCGCGGCCTGCCCGTGCACGGCCAGCGCACGCAGACCAACGCGCGCACCCGCAAGGGCAAGAAGAAGACCGTGGCCGGCAAGAAGAAGGCCGGCAAGAAGTAGCAGTCCGGGCGGCGGGCCGAGTCCCGTCCCGGATCGATGACCTCAGGAGTAGAGAGAGCAGATGCCTCCCAAGAGCCGTGTCGGCGCCAAGAAGGTGCGCCGCAAGGAGAAGAAGAACGTCGCTCACGGGCACGCCCACATCAAGAGCACGTTCAACAACACGATCGTTTCGATCACCGACCCCAACGGGAACGTGATCTCCTGGGCCTCCTCCGGCCACGTGGGCTTCAAGGGCTCGCGCAAGTCCACCCCGTACGCCGCCCAGCAGGCCGCCGAGGCCGCCGCCCGCCGCGCCATGGAGCACGGCATGCGCAAGGTCGACGTGTTCGTCAAGGGGCCGGGCTCGGGCCGTGAGACCGCCATCCGGTCGCTGCAGGCGACCGGCCTGGAGGTCGGCTCGATCCAGGACGTCACGCCCGTTCCGCACAACGGCTGCCGCCCGCCGAAGCGCCGCCGGGTCTGAGCTAGTAGGCAGGGGAGATCTAGAACAATGGCTCGTTACACCGGCGCCGACTGCAAGCTGTGCCGTCGCGAGAAAATGAAGCTGTTCCTCAAGGGCAGCAAGTGCGAAGGGCCCAAGTGCCCGATCGAGATCCGGCCCTACCCGCCGGGCGAGCACGGCCGCGGTCGTCCCAAGGAGACCGAGTACCTGCTCCAGCTGCGCGAGAAGCAGAAGGCCAAGCGCATCTACGGCGTTCTGGAGCGGCAGTTCAGCAACTACTACGTCGAGGCCAACCGGCAGGGCGGCAAGACGGGTGAGAACCTGCTCTCGCTGCTGGAGCGGCGGCTCGACAACGTGGTCTACCGCGCGGGCTTCGCCAAGTCCCGCGACATGGCCCGCCAGCTGATCCGGCACGGCCACATCCGGGTCAACGGCAAGAAGGTCAACATCCCGTCCTTCCTGGTCTCCGAGGCCGACATCGTCGATGTCCGGACCAAGTCCCAGGAGATGACGCCGTTCCAGGTCGCCAAGGCCGAGGCGGGCGACCGCCAGGTCCCGGCGTGGCTGGGCGTCGACGCCGACCGGATGCGGATCTTCATCCACTCGCTCCCGGTCCGGCAGCAGATCGACGCTCCGGTCCAGGAGCAGCTGATCGTCGAGCTCTACTCCAAGTAAGGGCTCGAGACCGTTCCCATGGGGCTCCCGGCCTGCGAAAACGCGGGCCGGGGGCTTCGGTGGGAACGGGACGTACCATGGAACACGCGGTAGTCAAATAGCGGGCACCGCGGAAAGAAGGACACCATGCTCATCGCTCAGCGTCCCACCCTCACCGAGGAGCAGGTCGACGAGTACCGGTCGCGGTTCACCATCGAGCCGCTGGAGCCGGGCTTCGGCTACACGATCGGCAACTCGCTCCGCCGCACCCTGCTCTCCTCGATCCCCGGCGCGGCCGTCACCAGCATCCGCATCGAGGGCGTGCTGCACGAGTTCTCCACCGTTCCCGGGGTCAAGGAGGATGTCACCGACATCATCCTGAACCTCAAGGAGCTGGTGGTCTCCTCCGAGCACGACGAGCCCGTGGTGATGTACCTGCGCAAGCAGGGCCCCGGCGAGGTGACCGCGGCCGACATCGCGCCGCCCGCCGGTGTCGAGGTGCACAACCCCGACCTGCACATCGCCACCCTCAACAACAAGGCCAAGCTGGAGATGGAGCTGACGGTCGAGCGCGGCCGCGGCTACGTCTCGGCCGCCCAGAACAAGCAGCCGGGCCAGGAGATCGGCCGGATCCCGATCGACTCCATCTACTCGCCCGTGCTCAAGGTCACCTACAAGGTCGAGGCCACCCGAGTCGAGCAGCGCACCGACTTCGACCGCCTCATCCTGGACGTGGAGACCAAGCAGGCGATGCTGCCGCGCGACGCGGTGGCCTCCGCCGGAAAGACCCTCGTCGAGCTGTTCGGGCTGGCCCGGGAGCTCAACGTCGAGGCCGAGGGCATCGACATGGGCCCGTCCCCGACGGACGCCGCGCTGGCCGCGGACCTGGCGCTGCCCATCGAGGAGCTCAACCTCACGGTGCGCTCCTACAACTGCCTCAAGCGCGAGGGCATCCACTCTGTGGGCGAGCTGGTCGCCCGCAGCGAGCAGGACCTGCTCGACATAAGGAACTTCGGCGCCAAGTCGATCGAAGAGGTCAAGCAGAAGCTCAACGATATGGGCCTGTCGCTGAAGGACTCCCCGCCCGGGTTCGACCCGAGCGCGGCGGCCGACAACTACGGCGACGACGACACCAGCTACGCCGAGACCGAGCAGTACTAGATCAACCTCATCCCAGGTCCCGGGGCCGCCCGGCCCCGGGCCTGGAATTCAGCTGACGCCGGTACCTGATACGGCCGGCGCAGGAAGGAACGACCATGCCTCAGCCCACCAAGGGCGCCCGCCTGGGCGGCAGCGCCGCGCACCAGCGGCTCATCCTGGCCAACCTGGCCACGGCGCTGTTCGAGCACGGCCGCGTGACCACCACCGAGGCCAAGGCCCGGCGGGTGCGCCCGCTGGCGGAGAAGCTGATCACCAAGGCCAAGAAGGGTGATCTGCACAACCGCCGCCAGGTGGCCCAGGTGATCCGGGACAAGGGCGTCGTGCACGAGCTCTTCACCGAGATCGCGCCGCGCTTCGAGAACCGTCCCGGCGGCTACACCCGCATCACCAAGATCGGTCCGCGCAAGGGCGACAACGCCCCGATGGCGGTGATCGAGCTGGTGCAGGAGCAGCTGGCGGCGTCCGCGGGCGCCGGCGCCACCGCGGCCCCGGCCCAGGCCGAGCCCGCCGCGCCGGCGGAGGAGGCCGAGGACAGGGCCGACCTGACCAAGGACGAGGCCCCCGCCGACACCGAGGCCAAGGCCGAGGACGCCGAGGCCGAGGACGAGGCGAAGGCCGAGGACGAGGCCAAGTAAGGCCGGAGGGGCGCCCCGCGAGGGCGACCGCGCCGACATGCGCTCGGGCCCGCCGTCCCCTACGGGACGGCGGGCCTGATCTTTGCCACACTGCTTCCCATGGTCAGGTCAGGGGGGCGACGATTGTCACGCGGGTCGGCGAGCCCAGGACGGACGGCCCACCCGGCCGCGGACGGCCGGGGCCCGCTCCCACGGACGGAAGACGAGAAGACTCTCTGACATGACCGCATTGGTACGACTCCGGCTCGACATCGGCTACGACGGAGGCGATTTCGCCGGCTGGGCGCGCCAGCCGAACCAGCGGACCGTGCAGGGCGTCATCGAGGACGCCCTCGCCCGCCTGCTGCGTCTCGACCCGGCTCCGGCCCTCACCGTGGCGGGCCGCACGGACGCGGGCGTGCACGCGCGCGGGCAGGTGGCGCACGTGGTCGTCCCGGCGGCCTCGTACTCCGCGGTGAACGGGACGATGCCGCGCCGCCTGGCGGGCCTGCTGCCCCCCGACGTGCGCGTGTGGCGGGTGTCGGCGGCCCCAGAGGGGTTCGACGCGCGCTTCTCGGCGCTGTCGCGCCGGTACGCCTACAGCGTCTGCGACGACCCGGTGGGCGTGGACCCGCTGCGCCGGCACGACGTGCTGTGGCATCCGCGGCCGCTCGACCTGGACCGGATGAACGCCGCCGCCGCGCTGCTGGTGGGGGAGCACGACTTCGCCGCGTTCTGCCGCAAGCGGGAGGGCGCGACCACGATCCGGCGGCTGCTGCGGTTCGACTGGCGGCGCGCGGAGCCGCCCGTGCCGCAGGCGGGCGGTGACGCGGAGGGGCGCATGCTGCGGGCGTCGGCGGCGCCGTCGTCGCGGCGCGGGGTGGCGGTCGCCACCGTCGAGGCGGACGCGTTCTGCCACTCCATGGTCCGCGCGCTGGTCGGCGCGCTGCTGGTGGTGGGCGACGGGCGGCGGGCGATCGAGTGGCCCTCGGAGGTGCTGGCGGCGCGCGTCCGCGACTCGGCGGTGAACGTGGCGCCCGCGCACGGGCTGTCGCTGGAGGAGATCCGCTACCCGCAGGACGAGGACCTGGCGCGGCGCGCCCAGGAGACCAGGCGGGTCCGCACGCTCAACTCCGGTGGCGGGCCGTCCACGAGTTCGGGTTCGGGCGCGGGCGCGGGTTCGGCGCCGGGAACCCCGAGTTCGGGCGCCTCCGGTTCCGGGGGTTCCGGGGCCTCGGCGAACTCGGGGGCGCGGGCGTCCTAGCCGCGGGTGTCTCAGGAGCGGGCGCGGGCCGCGGGTGCCTCAGGTGCGGGCGCGGGCGTCGATCGGGCGCAGCGCGTACCCGACGAACTGCTCGGCGACCGCCTTCAGGGTCGGGTCGCCGGGCTGCGGCCGCTTCCCGCTGGCGTACGTGGCGTAGGCGTAGGCGATGTACCGTCCCCGGACCGTGCTGGCGGCGTACCCGCCCGCCCGGTCGATGTCGCTGGTCCGGGGGCCCGGCATGGCGCGGAACCACTCGTACCTGGCGGGGTCGCCGGCGCCGTTCACCTTGAGCGCGGCGGCCTTGCCGGGGAGCACCGCGATGCCGGAGGTGATGGCCAGTGACCGTTCCTTGTCGAGGAACGTGACGCGGACGACGCTGCCGCAGCGTTCGCGGGTCAGCGACCTCGCCATGGCGCCGCGCGCGGCCAGCGCGCACTGGTGGTTGACCGAGGCGCGGTCGCGGGCGTAGGTCCTGCCGCCGAGGTCGACGCGGCCGACGGGGAAGGCCTCCGAGAGCGCCAGCGGCTTGGGGTCGGTGCGGGCGTTGTCGATCGTGGAGGGCGGGCCCGGCTGGCTCGGCTGCCCGGGGGCGGGCGCGGCCGAGGTGGCCGGGGACCGCGACGGGACGGGGTCGGTCTTGGCGCCCGGCGTCTCGACGGCCTTGGCCGTGCGGCCCTCGCTGTCGCCGCCCGAGCCGGTGAACACGAAGCCGATGACGGCGACGAGGAGGACGGCGACCACGGCACCGCCGATCAGCAGCGGCTTGCGCCTGCCGCCGCTGCTGCTCGTCCCGCCGCCTCCGCCGCCGCCCGTGCTGAGCGGGGAGGGGGTGGCGACGGTGGGCTGCTCGGCGGTTCGGGTGCCGTCGGTTGCCTCGTCCGAGTCGGCGAGCGTGGGGATCGGCGTGCCGGAGGGCGGGGTCGTGGCGGCGACGGCGATCGGGGTGGTCGGCGTCGCGGACGAGTCCCGGGGCGGCGTGGTGCTGCGGGGGGCGAAGGCTTCCGGCGTCGTGACCACGACGGGCGTGCCCACGGGTGCCTCGGTGCCCGTTTCGTCCTTGGCGGGCTCGTCGGTCGCGGTGGGCGCCTCGTGCGTGTCGGCGGCGTCCGGCGCCGCCTGCTCGGTCTGCTCAGTCTGCCCGGCCTCGGGACGGGTGGGCGCCTTCGTCTCGGTGGGTTCAGCCTCGGTCTGCGGTGCCTCGGCCTGGGGCGCCTCGGTCGCGTCCGCCGCGGCGGCGGCCTCGTCCGGCTGGATGACCGGGATGCCGTCGGGGTCGGTGTCGGGGTACTGCGGGCCGCTCGGTGTGACGAGCGGTTCGGAGGGGACGGCGCCGCGCGTGTCGACCTTCGGGATTCCGCGTCCGGCGACCAGCGTCCCCGGCGTCGTACCGGGGAGGGGCTCGTCGGGAGCCTGCGCCGTCTCCTCCTGTGCCTCCGGCTCGCCGAAGACGATCGTTCCCTCGTCGTCGGTGCCGGTGCCGGTGTCGGCGGGGGCGGCCTCGGCTACGGGCTCGGGCTCGGGTGCGGACGGTTCGGCGGAGTCCGAGTCGGGAGCGGCGGCCCACCAGGGCTTCTGCAGGCCGATGGGCAGCCTGATCTCCTCGGTGGACGGCGCGGCCGCGCCCTCGGATCCGGACTCCGGATCGGACTCGGCCGGGCCCTCGGCCACGGGATCCGCCTTGCCGAAACTGGGCGGGGCCGAGGGGGCCGGAACGGGTTCCGTGCCCTCGCCCTCGGCCGGTTCCCAGGCCTCATTAGGTCCAGACATAGCGAGATAGGTTATTCATCCAGGTCAGTTGCGGAAGGGTTTTCCTTCGGTCTCTCGGTAGTGCAGCGCGAAGCTCAGATTGCTCCCCCGGATGAGCTGCTGCCCGAAAGCCGAGACCGTCTTGTGGTACTGCGCAGGGATCTTCTTGCCGTCCGGCCGCTGCACCCAGGTCATCAGCAGGTAGTGGCCGCGCGCCTCGGCGGTGCCCAGCGCCTCGCCCTTGCCGATCGTCTTGCTGACGCCGGTGCCGGGCAGCGGTTGCAGGAACGCGTCCTTGGCCACGGCGGCCCGCTGGGCGAGCTTGGCGGCGGCGTCGGTCTTGAGGTTGAGCACCCCCACCGTACCGATCAACTTCCCGTCGCCGCGCGCGAACGTGGCGCGCAGCGTCTGCGTGCAGCCGCCCTTCTTGATGACCGAGGTGAGCTTGGCGCCCTGGACCGCACCGGTGCAGCCCTTCTTGGCGTTCCAGCCGGTCCGCACGTACTTCTGGCCGCCGGCGGTGAACGACTTCTTCCCGAAGATCTCGTTGAGCGTCAGCGGGCTGGGGTCGGTGGCGCGGTTCTTGAGCTTGACCGGCTCCAGGACGGGCGCGGTCGGCGACGGCGGTGCGGTGGGAGTCTGCTTGGGCGTGGCGGAGGCGTTCCCCGCCTTGGCCTCGTCGTCCCCCAGCATCGAGGACACCGCGAAGCCGCCGCCGATGAGGAGCAGCCCGGCCACCGCAGCGCCTCCGATGATCAGCGGCAGGCTGCGCCGCTTGCCGGGGGGTGTGGGACCGCGGCGCTGATTGGAGCCGGGGCCGCCGGGGCCGCCGGGGCCCTCGGGGGTGCCGAAGCCGTGCGGCTCGCCGTACGCGTCGTCGTCATAGCCGCCGGGGGAGTAGTGGCCTCCCGGAGGCGGGCCGTACGGGTCGTCGCCCGCCGGTGGGCCGTAGGGGTCGTTGCCCGCGGGTGGGCTGTAGGGGTCGTTGCCCGCGGGCGGGCCGTAGGGGTCGTTGCCCGGGGGCGGGCCGAACGGGTCGGAGCCGCCGGGACCCTCGGCCGGGAAGCCACCGGGGCTGCCCGGGCCACCGGGGCCCTCCGCCGGGTACCCGCCGGGGCCTGCCAGGGGGCCGCCCTGGCCTGTCGGGGGAGCGGCCGGTGCCGCCGCCCCGAGGGGGCCGGGGGCCGGCCTGGTGCCGTCGGCCGGGTCCTCGTCCCAGGAGGCGGGTCCGCCGAAAGCGTCGCCGCGTGCTGCGAAGGGGGACTCGTCCTTCTTCTCTCCGCTTCCGTACGGTGCCTCTTCGGGCCGGTCCCTCTCGGGGCCGTACGGGGCATGCGACGGCTGATCGAGAGGCCAGCCGCCGGGTTTGCCTTGATCGCCCGGATAACCCATGGCTTGGACCCTACCGTTCCTTCCTCGGGGCTCTGGACGTCGGGAACAACCACCATGACATGGGGACGAACCAGGCGCGGGTCGTTTGACGAAGGTCACTCACCAGAGGAGGGGGTTCCTACTTCCAGCCGAAATCCTGGGTCCACCAGGGCCCGCCCGACCCCGAGGCCATCCCGACGCCGATCGCCCGCAGCTTGCAGTTGAGGATGTTGGCGCGGTGCCCGGGGCTCTTCATCCAGCCCGCCACGACCGCCGCCGCGGTGCCGTACCCCTTGGCGATGTTCTCGGCCCCGGGGCTGGGGTAGCCGGCGGCCTCCATCCTCTTCCATGGGCTGTCGCCGTTGCGCGAGGTGTGGTCGAAGTAGTCGTTCGCGGCCATGTCGGCCGAGTGGCGGCGGGCGGCGGTCACCAGGCGGGCGTCGATGCGCAGCGGCGCGCAGCCCTCCTTGGCCCGCTCCTTGTTGGTGAGCAATGCCACGGCCGTCTCCGTCACCGTGGAGCCGGTGCCGGAGGCGGCGCCGGTCCCTGGCGTGGCGTCGTCGGGCGTGCCGGACGCGGACGGTTCAGGACGGGCCGACGGCCCTCCCGTGCCGTTCGGCATCACCTTCAGCGGTGGGGGCGTCCCATCGGCCGTGGGGACGGCCGGTGCGGGAGAGCCGGCCGGACGGCGCGTACCGAGATCGGTGCCCGGCGCGGGGGGAACCGCCCGCTGCGCCGACGGCCCGGACGCGGAGGCGGGCTCGGAGCGCAGCTCCGGCAGCACGAGCCGGTCGAGCGCCACGCCCGTGCCCACGGCGAGGGCGGACGCGGTGACCACGGCCACGGCCGCCGCCGCGGCCCTGCCGCGCGAACGGCGCGGCTCCTGCGACCGCCGCCGCCGGGAGCCGCCGCGTCCCGATCGTCCGGAAGGTCCGTAGGAGTCGGGAGGTCCGGGAGGGCCTGCGAACTCGACCCTGACGAGCCCTTCGCTCCGCTCCTCGCGTCCGGGAGCCGGGTGGTGCGGCTCGGGCTGGTCGGTGCGTGCGGCGGGCTGGGCGGGCTTGGCCTGAGCCGCGGGCCCGGGGGTCTGCGCCGCCGCCTGGCCCCGGCTCCGGCCGCCCCGTGCGGAGGGCGAGGACGGGGCGGACCGCCCCTGGATCTCCTCCTGGCTGGGCCGGGTGAACCAGTCATTGGTCTTCGACAGGCCGGGTCCCGCGACCAGCCTGTCCTCTCCCGGAGCGGGCCCTCCCGGGCCGGGAAGGCCGGGGGAGTCGTTCCGTGCGGACTGCCCGGAACGCTGGGGGTCGGCGGGTGTGCCGGGATTACGAGGCATCGGCGGGGCTCCCGGTTCTCGTCGGCAACGGGCCCTGGTGGGCGGTCGCGCCGCACATTATCCCTATAAGAGGGGGCAAGTGCCTGTTACATGGCAAACAAACGGGCGTGTACGCACCCTGCATGCAAGGGGTTCGGGGGTGATCGCGCAAGGCGAACGCGGACGCCCGGCGCACCGTTTTGACCACCGCCCGCGCGGCTGGGTATTCTGTGCAACTGCTGTATGCGGTGACGCCTGTCCTTCGGGAACGGTCATGGCCGCGATCTCCGGTGTGCCTTCCGTGCCGTTCACGCGCGACGGGCCCCGGTCTCCCGGAGCGCCGGGTCGGAACTCATCCTCTGATCGGCGCGAGCAGGAATCCGCTGAGTAGTCGACAAGGAACGAAGGCCTACGACCGTGCGCACGTACACCCCAAAGCCCACTGATGTTCAGCGTCAGTGGTACGTCATCGACGCGACCGATGTCGTGCTGGGTCGGCTCGCCAGTCAGGTCGCGCAGCTGCTTCGGGGTAAGCACAAGCCGATCTACGCGCCGCACCTCGACACCGGTGACTTCGTCGTCATCGTGAACGCCGACAAGGTGGCGCTGACCGGCAACAAGCTGGAGCAGAAGCGGGCCTACCGGCACTCGGGCTACCCGGGCGGTCTCCGCTCGGTGGCCTACGCCGACCTGCTGGCCAAGCACCCCGAGCGGGCCGTCGAGAAGGCGATCAAGGGCATGCTGCCCAAGAACACCCTCGGCCGGAAGATGTTCGGCAAGGTGAAGGTCTACGCCGGTCCGGAC
Organism: Spirillospora sp. CA-255316; assembly: GCA_050942275.1. Lineage (GTDB taxonomy): Bacteria > Actinomycetota > Actinomycetes > Streptosporangiales > Streptosporangiaceae > Spirillospora. Next base: position 1,201,554 of record CP192047.1, read on the forward strand.
CACCCGCACCAGGCGCAGAAGCCGGTCCCGTTCGAGATCACCCAGATCAAGCAGTAGCGACCCCCGAGCGACCAGGCCGCACGAGACCGTGCGGCGCTCGCCGAACAGTGGCCGCCGGGGCACCCGACACACCTTCGGGCCCGCCGCCCTGGCCAGAAGACCAAGGAGAACCGTGGACGAGTCCTACGACACCGAGACGCCCGCCGAGGGCGCCGAACTCGACTCGTACGAAGACGCACCGTCGGAGTACAGCACCGAGTCCCCCGAGGCCGCCGACGCCGGCTTCCTCGCGCAGCCCGTCGCGACCGGCCCCGCCGCCGGCACCGGCCGCCGCAAGGAGGCCATCGCCCGGGTGCGGATCGTCCCCGGTGAGGGCAACTGGACCATCAACGGCCGGACCCTCGACCAGTACTTCCCCAACAAGGTCCACCAGCAGATCGTGAACGAGCCGTTCGTGCTGCTGGGCCTGGAGGGCCAGTTCGACGTGCTGGCCCGGGTCAACGGCGGCGGCACCACCGGCCAGGCCGGTGCGCTGCGCCTGGGCATCTCCCGCGCGCTGCAGTTCGCCAACATCGAGCACCGCCCCGCGCTGAAGAAGGCGGGCTTCCTGACCCGTGACGCGCGGGCCACCGAACGCAAGAAGGCCGGGCTCAAGAAGGCCCGCAAGGCGCCGCAGTACAGCAAGCGCTGATCGCCGGCACGAGCCGTCGCATCCCGATGCCGCACGGTACCGCCGACCTCCCGAGGCCGGTGGTACGTGCGCGGGGGGCGGCGGCTCGTCCGTGTTTCCGGGGCCCTTCCGGGCCCGCACCTGCTTTCATGGGGTTCATGGCTCCGTGCCGGAATCCGGGCGCGCCGGGCGGCGACGCTGGGGCGGCATGGAGCACGCGCACTAGATCCGACCGCGGAACGGCCGGGACCTCAGCGTCCGGCGGGGCACCGCGGTCTTTTGCCGTATCGGGAGTTGAACTGTGGGTCGTCTCTTCGGGACCGATGGCGTGCGCGGGCTCGCCAACCACGATCTGACCGCGCCGCTGGCCATGGACCTGACCGTCGCCGCGGCGCGGGTCCTCGGCGAGGCCGGCGCGTTCGAGGGGCACCGCCCCGTGGCCGTGGTCGGGCGTGACCCGCGGGCCTCGGGCGAGTTCCTGGAGGCAGCGGTGGTCGCCGGACTCGCCAGCGCCGGCGTCGACGTGCTGCGGCTGGGGGTGCTGCCGACGCCCGCCGTCGCCTACCTCACCAAGGCGCTGGACGCCGACCTCGGCGTCATGCTGTCCGCCTCGCACAACCCCGCGCCCGACAACGGGATCAAGTTCTTCGACCGCAGCGGCTACAAGCTCGCCGACGAGATCGAAGACATGATCGAGGCCAGCCTGGGCCAGGAGTGGAACCCGCCCACCGGCGCCGGCGTCGGCCGCGTCCGCGACGCCCACGGCGCCGTCGAGCAGTACGTCGCCCACCTGCTCAGCACCGTCCCGGTCTCCCTCGACGGCCTGCGCGTCGTCGTCGACTGCGCCCACGGCGCCTCCTCCGACGTCGCCCCCGAGGCACTCCGCCGCGCCGGCGCCGACGTCATCACCATCGGCGCCGCCCCCGACGGCCTCAACATCAACGCCGGCTGCGGCTCCACCCACCTGGAGGCGCTCCAGAACGCCGTCCGCGAGCACGGCGCCGACGCCGGCATCGCCAACGACGGCGACGCCGACCGCTGCCTGGCCGTCACCGCCACCGGCGAACCCGTCGACGGCGACCAGATCATGGCCATCCTCGCCCTCGACCTCCAGGAGGCGGGCCGGCTCACCGCCGACACCGTCGTCGCCACCGTCATGTCCAACCTCGGCTTCAAGATGGCCATGCGCGACGCCGGGATCACCGTCGTCGAGACCGCCGTCGGCGACCGGTACGTGCTGGAGGCCATGAAGGACGGCGGCTTCACCTTCGGCGGCGAGCAGTCCGGCCACGTGATCATGCTGGAGCACGCCACCACCGGTGACGGCGTCCTCACCGGCATGCACCTGCTGGCCGCCATGGCCCGCCGCGGCCGTCCCCTGGACGAGCTCGCCAAGGCCATGAACCGGCTCCCGCAGATCCTCATCAATGTGCAGGGCGTTGACAAGTCCCGCGCCGGTACCTCCCCCGAACTGGCCATGGCCGTCTCCACCGCCGAAGCCGAACTCGGCGAGAGCGGCCGCGTCCTCATCCGCCCCAGCGGCACCGAACCCATGGTCCGCGTCATGGTCGAGGCCGCCTCCGAGGAGCAGGCGAGGAGCGTGGCCGAACATCTGGCGGATGTCGTGAGGACCGCGCTGTAATTCCCGGGGGGCTGTGTTTACCCGGGGGGCGACCCCCCCGGACCCCCACGTCCGGGCCACGCACCCCCTCCAGTCGCTAGCGCTCCTTACGGGGGCACCCGGCCCTTGGCAGGGGGCTCCGCCCCCCGCACCCCCCGCTGGGGGCGCTTCGCCCCCTCGACCCCCGATTCCTGGGGGCTACGCCCCCTTGCCCCCTGATGGTGGGGGTTGGGGGTCAGGTGAAGGAGTGGGTGTGGTCTCTTGCCCATTCTTGGAAGGGGCGGGGGCGGGTGCCTGTGAGGTCTTCGACGGTCGTCGTGGTGGGTGCGGGGGTCTTCACCATCGCCTCGTAGCCGTCGAGGATGAAGTCGGCGATGTCGGGCGGGAGACCCTGGGCGATCTTCTTCTGGCGGGCGGTCTCGCGGGGGATCTCCTGCCAGCGGACGGGGCGGCCGATCGTCTCTCCGATCGTCCGGGCGAACCCGGCCTGCGTCATGACCTCGGCGCCGGTGAGCGCGTACTTCTCGCCCGCGTGGCCGTCCTCGGTGAGGGCCCGTACGGCGACGGCGGCGATGTCGGCCTCGTGGATCAGGGGCATGGCGGCCTCGCCGAAGGCGTCCTCGACCGTGCCGGTGGCGCGGATCTCCGGGGCCCAGGCGAGGGTGTTGACGGCGAAGCCGCCGGGGCGCAGGAACGTCCACTCCAGGGACGAGCGCTCGATCGGGCGTTCCAGGGCGGCGTGCACGGTGCCGATCGGGTCGGTCTGCCGCTCGACGTCGTCGCGTACGGCGATCGAGGACAGCAGCACGACCCGGCGGGCGTGCCGGGCGATCGCGTCGACGACGGCGGGGGCGGGGCCGGTCGAGGGGAACGGCCAGACCAGGAAGACGCCGTCCACGCCGTCCAGGGCCTTCTCCAGGACGGCGGGGTCGGCGTGGTCGCCGCGCACGATGTGGGCGCCGGCGGGCAGGCGGGCGGTCTCGGGGGAGCGGGTCAGGGCGCGGACGGGCCGGCCTCCGGCGACCAGCCCGTCCACCACGTGGCGGCCGACGTTGCCGGTCGCGCCTGTCACCAGAATCGTCATGGGGACGACGCTAGGGAGGCCGCCCCGGGCGGGAATCCGTCGAGTGACCGGTCAGCCGTCCAGGATGTCCAGGCGGCCGACCTTCAGGTGCTCGATCTCGATCGTCCCGGCCTCCAGGTGCTCCACCACGGCGCGCTTGACGACCAGCTTGCCGATGGCGACCGCGCCGACGGCCAGGGCGCCCAGCGCCATCGCCCCGAGCGCCAGCGAGCCGAAGGCGTTGCCGGCGCGCAGCGTGAGGCCGGTGGCGGACGCCCCGGTGACCTCGGCGCCGGTGGCGCGGGCGCCGATGCCGCGTTCGGTGCGGACCCTGGGCCGGGCGGCCTTGCCCTCGGTCTCGCCCTGACCCGCCTGCTCGTTCGACTCGGTGCTCATGCGATCAAGCCTATGCCGGGGCGCGGGGCGGGTACGCCCGTTCCGGTCAGCAGCGGCCGAGGAAGTCGCGGAGGGCGGTCCGGTCTCCCTGGGTGACCGGGAGGGCGTACTCCTTGGCGATCGCGACGTACTTGCCGGCGTAGGCGCACTGGAACGACTTCTGCGGCTTCCACTCGCCAGGGCCTTTGTCGCTCTTCTGGCGGTTCGGCACGCCCCACACGGCCAGGAGGTTGTCGTGGTCGTTGGCGAAGCGTTCGCGCCGCTCCTCGTCCCAGCCGGAGGCGCCCATCCGCCAGGCGAGCGCCAGCGGGTAGACGTGGTCGATCTGCACCTCGTCGGCGTCGGACTTGGTGAAGGTGATGCGCTTGCCGCTGTAGGGGTCGTCCAGCGTGCCGGAGACCACGACGCAGCCGCCGCGCTTGCTGACCTCGCGCAGGTCGCGGGCGAGGACGTCGTTGCGCTGGTCGCAGCCGTTGCGGTCGGTGTCCTTCCACCGGGTGCCGAAACGGTCGCGTTCGTAGCCCGAGCCGGAGCCCTCGGACGCGACGCGCAGCCGTTCGAGGTCCCGGCGGGCGCGGTCCTCGCCGCCGCTCGCGCCGGTGCCGCCGGAGGTCGGGGTCGGGGACGCGTCCGAGAGGCCGGCGTCGACCTCGCAGCCGCAGGTCAGCAACGCGGTCGCGAGGCCGAGGCCCAGCGCCGCACGCCGCCATGACATGCCATCACCTTCCGTAGTCGGATCGTTACCCAGTACATTCCCGCTTTGCCATGGTTTTAGCGATCTGTGGTGATGATCCTTGGCCGGGCGGTCCGGCGGCGGGAGCCGCGCCGATGCGGCACGATGTGGAAGGTGCTGCATATGAGAGCGATCGTCCCCGCGGACCGCGCCGAGGCGGTGTGTGCCGTGCTCGCGGACTGCTCCGGGGCGACCAACGTGGTCGTCGTGCCGGGCGCCGCCCGGTCGCCCGCCGGCGACCTGGTCACCGCCGACATCGCCCGCGAGTCGGCGAACGAGGTCATCAAGGCGCTGAAGGGCCTGGGCATCGAACGGGACGGCTCGATCGCGCTCGAGCACATCGACCTGTCGCTGTCGCACGGCGCCGAGGCGGCCGAGGACCGCGCCCCCGGTTACGGCGAGGACGCGGTGGTCTGGGAGGACCTGGACCGGCGCACCGCCAATGAAAGCGTGCTGACCTGGTCGTTCGTGGCGTTCCTGGCGCTGGCCACGCAGCTCGCCGGAATCGCCGCGCTGATCGACTCGCCGATCCTGGTGGTCGGCGCGATGGTGATGGGCCCCGAGTTCGGCGCGATCGCGGCGATCTGCTTCGGCATCCTGCACGGCCGGATCCGCCGGATCGGCGCGGCGCTGCGCACGCTGGCCGTCGGGTTCGCCGTGGCGATCGCCGTCACCTACGTGTGCGCGCTGGTCAGCCGGTGGATCGGGGTGATCGAGCTGGACCGGCTGCCCGCCGAGCGGCCGATGACCGCGTTCATCTACAGCCCGGACCGCTGGTCGTTCATCGTGGCGCTGCTGGCGGGCGCGGGCGGGGTGCTGTCGCTGACCGCGGGCAAGTCCTCCGCGCTGGTCGGGGTGTTCATCTCGGTCACCACGGTGCCGGCGGCGGGCAACCTGGCGGTGGCGATGGCCCTCAGGCACGGCAGCGAGATCGACGGGTCGCTGCTGCAACTCGGCGTCAACCTGGCCGGGATGATCATCGCGGGCACGCTGACGCTGCTCGTCCAGCGCTGGGTGTGGGCCCGGGTCCTCCGCAGAACGGGCCGCTCACTCCTGGAGCGTAATCCTCCAGGGGGACGCCCCGGCGACGCCCAAGGACTAGGTTCGTAGGCATGCCGATCATCGCCACCGATGGCCTGACGATGCGGTTCCCCCGGGTGACCGCGCTGGACGCCCTCACCGTGGCCGTGGAGCCGGGTGTGGTGGGGCTGGTCGGCGCCAACGGCGCGGGCAAGTCCACGCTCATCAAGATCCTGCTGGGGCTGCTGCCGCCGTCCGCGGGCACCGCCTCCGTGCTGGGCCTGGACATCCTCCGGGAGGGCGGCCGGATCCGGGAGCGGGTCGGGTTCATGCCCGAGTACGACTGCCTCCCCCCGGACGTGTCGGCCACCGAGTTCGTCGTCCACATGGCCCGGATGTGCGGGCTGCCGCCCACGGCCGCCCGCGAGCGCGCCGCCGACACGCTGCGGCACGTCGGCCTGTACGAGGAGCGCTACCGTCCCATCGGCGGCTACTCCACCGGCATGCGGCAGCGGGTGAAGCTCGCGCAGGCCCTGGTGCACGACCCCGAACTGGTGTTCCTGGACGAGCCGACCAACGGGCTCGACCCCGCGGGCCGCGACGAGATGCTGGAGCTGATCCGGCGCATCGGCACCGAGTTCGGCATCAGCGTGCTGGTCACCTCGCACCTGCTGGGCGAGCTGGAACGGGTCTGCGACCACGTCGTCATCATCGACGGCGGCCGGCTGCTGCGGTCGCAGGCGGTCGAGGCGTACACCGCCGCCAGCGGCGTCCTGACGGTCGAGGTCGAGGAGGGGCGCGACGTGCTCGGGCGGCGGCTGCACGACGCGGGCGTGCCGGTGCGGCCCGAGGGCCGGTTCCTCCTGATCGACATCGCGGGGGAGGACACCTACGACCTGATCCGCGACGCCGTCGCCGACCTGGAGCTGCGGCTGATCCGGATGGAGCAGCGCCGGCACCGCATCGAAGAGGTCTTCGCGACCGGCCCGCCCGACGGCACAGGACCGCCGGGCGCGCTCGGCCACCCGGCCGGCGCGCCCGTGGCGCCGCCCGATCCGGCGGGGCCCGCGCCGCAGGGGGTGGCCCGGTGACCACGAGCACCATCCACGACATCGGCTACCGCCACTACGAGGGCCGCAGGCAGGGCCGGGCGTACGTGATGCGGTCGCTGTACGTGCACAACCTGCGCGCCGCGTACGGCCTCGGCCGTCCCGCCCGCGCCAAGGTGATGCCGTTCCTCCTGGTCGCGATCATGCTGCTGCCGGCCGCGGGCTCGGTGGCGGTGTACGCGATCTCCAAGGAGGCCGACACGCTGATCCGCTACTCCTCCTACGCCCCGACCCTGTCGGTCATCATCGCGATCTTCGTGGCGACCCAGGCGCCGGTGCTGGCTTCGCGGGAGCTGCGGTTCCACGTCGTGCCGCTGTACTTCTCCCGTCCGGTCGGCCATCTGGACTTCGTCCTGGCCAAGCAGGCGGCGATGGCGACCGCGCTGTTCGCGCTGACGGCGACGCCGATCACCGTGCTGTACCTGGGCGGGCTGGTCACCCGCATCCCCGGCTCCGGGACGCACCTGCTGCACTACCTCGCCGCGCTGGTCGGCTGCGTCCTGTTCGCGCTGGTGCTGGGGTCGATCGGGATGGTGGTGGCCGCGTTCACGCCGCGGCGCGGATTCGGGGTGGCGTCGGTCATCGCGGTCTTCATGCTCACCACCACCATCGTCGCGATCGTGCAGGGGCTGGCGGAGATGCGGACCAACTTCTCGCTGGTCGGCTGGGCGGGGCTGTTCGCGCCGTTCAACCTCGTCGACATCGTCCAGGTGCGGCTGCTGGGCGCCAAGAGTTCCTCGATCGGCATCGCGCCGGGGACGCTGGGCGGCGTGGTGGCGCTGGCGCTGTGCGCGGCGCTGGTCGCCGGGTCCACCGCCGTCCTGTACGGCCGCTTCCGGAAGGCGGGCCTGTCATGAGCGGCGGAGCCGTTCGGGGGGTCTGGGGGACCGCCCCCAGGAGGGACACATGAGCGGCGGAGCCGTTCGGGGGGTCTGGGGGCACGACCGCCCGAGCGCCCGTAGGGCGGTCGTGCGTTGTTGCCGGGGGGTGTGGGGGGTCGTCCCCCCACCAAGGAGCGCCCCCAGGAGGGACACATGAGCGAGCTGAAGCTGGAGAAGGTGTCCCGCTGGTACGGGAACGTGGTCGCGGTCAACGGCGTGTCGATGACGATCGGGCCGGGCGTGACCGGGCTGCTGGGGCCCAACGGGGCGGGCAAGTCGACGCTCATCCACATGATGGGCGGGTTCCTGGCGCCCTCGTCCGGCACGGTCGCCCTGGACGGGGAGCCGATGTGGCGCAACCCGGAGGTCTACCGGCGGCTCGGGCTCGTCCCCGAACGGGAGACCGCCTACGACTTCCTCACCGGCGCCCAGTTCATCCTGGCCATGGCCAAGCTGCACAAGCTGCCCGACCCGGGGGCCGCGGCGAAGCGGGCGATCGGGCTGGTGGAGATGGACTACGCCGCCGACCGTCCCATCGGGAACTACTCCAAGGGCATGAAGCAGCGCATCAAGATGGCGTCGGCGCTGGTGCACGACCCGCCGGTGCTGCTGCTGGACGAGCCGTTCAACGGCATGGACCCGCGGCAGCGGCTCCAGCTGATGGACCTGATCCGGGGCATGGCGGCCGAGGGCCGCACGATCCTGTTCAGCTCGCACATCCTGGAGGAGGTGGAGCGGCTGGCCGAGCACATCGAGGTGATCGTGGCGGGCCGGCACGCCGCCTCCGGCGACTTCCGCAAGATCCGGCGGCTGATGACCGACCGGCCGCACATCTTCATGGTCCGGTCCGGCGACGACCGGCGGCTGGCCGCGGCGATCATCGCGGACGGCTCGGCGCGCAGCGTCCAGCTCATCGACAAGGGCCTGCGCGTGGAGGCGGTCGACTTCCAGCGCTTCACCTGGCTGCTCCCGCGCCTGGCGCGCGACGCCGGCGTCCGCCTGTGGGAGGTCTCGCCCTCCGACGAGTCCCTTGAGAGCGTCTTCTCGTACCTGGTGGCGCGGTGAACGGAGACAGCGCATGAACCCGACCATCGCAATGATCACGTTCCGGGCGATGCTGGGGCGGCGGCGGGCGCTGCTGCTGCTCGTCCTGCCCGCGCTGCTGGTGTTCCTGGCCCTGGCCCTGAGGATGATCGGCGAGAACGATCTGGAGGTGTCGGCGGGGGTGCTCCAGCGGTTCGCGCTGGCCACGCTGCTGCCGCTGCTGGCGCTGATCGCGGGCACCGGGGTGATCGGCCCGGAGATCGACGACGGGCAGATCATGTACGTGCTGACCAAGCCGATCCCGCGCCAGGTCATCGTGCTGACCAAGCTGGCGGTGGCGGTCGTGCTGATCGTGGTGTTCGCGGCGGTGCCGACGCTGGCGGCCGGGCTGCTGATGACCGGGACGAGCGAGTGGGCGGCCCCGGCGTTCACCGTGGGCGTGCTCGTGGGCGGCGTCGCCTACGCCGCGGTGTTCGTGGCGCTGGCGGTGGTGAGCCGCAACGCCGTGACGATCGGCCTGCTGTACGCGCTGGTGTGGGAGACGCTGCTGGGCAACTTCGCGCCGGGGGCCAGGTCGGCGTCCATCCAGCAGTGGGCGCTGTCGGTCACCGACGCGCTGACCGGCACCTCCTACGTGACCTCCACGGTCGACCTGAACGTCGCGATCCCCCTGCTGGTCGCGGTCACCGTGGCGGGCACCCTCCTGGCCGTCGTCCGCCTCCGCTCCCTCTCCGTCGCCAGCGCCGAGTGACGACGCCCGGGGCGAGGGGACGGTTGACGTGACGTCCGCGACCGGCCGGTCACGAATATCGTGATCATCTAGGCCTTTCCGGCGGTCGCCGGGCTCGGGCACAATCGTCGCCATTCTCCCGGCCCGCGCGACTCCGCGCCCCGGCCGTCTCCCGCATCCCCAGAGAGGCCCTACGACCGGATCATCGCGACGGTCGGCGTCCAGACGGTGCCCCACGCGTGGGTGGAGCAGACCCGTTCGGGCGGCCGGATCCTGGTGCCGTGGCTGACCGACTTCCGCAACGGCGCGCTGCTCGCTCTGACGGCGCATGGCGACGGCACCGCGACGGGACGTGTCGTCGGCAACGTGGCGTTCATGCCGCTGCGCGCCCAGCGGGGAAGGCGCGCCTCGCTGGTCCGGGACGTCCGCGAGATCGGCCGGGCACGCCGGTCCGCCACGGACCTGCACCCGTACGACGTGATCGGCGAGTATGACGCGTCCGTCGCCACCGGGCTCAGGGTCCGGCGGTGCAAGCTCGTGGTGGAGCTTCACGGGGACGAGGGGCGAGTGCACGGTGTGGCTCATCGACCCCTGGTCGGGCTCGTGGGCGAGCCTGCGGCACGTGCCGGGCGCGGAGTGCTTCGAGGTGCGGCAGCTCGGTTTCCGGAGCCTGTGGGACGAGGTGGAGGCGGCGCACCAGTGGTGGACGGGCCAGGGGAGCCCCGAGGCGGCGCGCTGGGGCCTCACGGTCACGGCCGGCGGGCAGGAGGGCTGGCTCGATTCGCCGGGAAACCGAGTCGGAGGACGGCCGCGTGAGCGTCAGTGAGAAGGCGGTCCGGCTGCCGGGGCTGCCCGCTCAGGTGGCGGTCGCACGGCGGTTCGTCGCCGAGGCGCTGGGGGACGGGCACCCCTGCCGCGCGGACGCGATGCTGCTCACCTCGGAGACCGGCACCAACGCGATCGCGCACTCGTCCAGCGGACGGCCGGGCGGGTCGTTCCTGCTGACCGTCCGCTGGACGGACGGCTGGACGCGAGTCGCGATCGCGGACCAGGGTGCGGAAGGGGCACCGTGCCTGCGGCGAGCCGGGCCCGGCGAGTCGTCCGGGCGCGGCATCGCCCTGACGCCCTCCCGGCACATCCCCCGGCGGGTGAGTTTCTGGAGTTCCCCCGTCACGGGGGCGGTTCGCGTCCTGGCTCCGGGGGCAGGTCAGCCGGTGGCGGGTTCGGTGAGGCGGGTGAGTTCGGCGAGGATCTCCGAGGCGGTGACCGGGTCGAGTTCGCCGAAGGGGTGCCGCCTGCCGGAGTAGCGGCCGGTGAAGAGCGACACGCCCCGGATCTCCTGCTCGGCGAACTCGTCGGGGGCGATGACGCGGATTCCCGGTTCGAACTGGACCATGAGGTGGCGGTCGTCCGGGGTCATGAGCATGACCTGGCGGCGGAAGCCGCCGGTCTCCTTCTCGCCCAGTTCCCAGCCCCGGGACGTCATGCCGAGGATCCGGCCGAAGTGGACGGTGCGTCCCTCGAAGCGCGCCAGCTTCGCGCTCGCGCGTTCCTCGTCGGTGAACGCGTGGACGGGACGGGCCAGCTGCGGGAACGGCTGGAGGATCTCGTAGTCGGCGAGGACCTGCGCCCATGCCTCGACCGCGGGGACGCCCAGGAGCAGCGGGTGCGGCAGCGTGATCGCGGTGTCGCCGGGGAGGGGGCGCAGTTCCTCGTCGTCGGCGTCGGCGAGGGTGCGGTCCTCGGCCATGCGGAACGGGACGAGCCGCCCGTTCACGTCGGCGCCCCAGACCAGGCGGCGGGCGATGTGCCACAGGAGGGGGTGGTCGATGAAGAGGGAGCGGAAGTCGGTGAAGGTCCAGGAGCGTCCGGTGACCATGGAGTTCTCGAGGCGTTTGATCTGGTCGGCGGCGACCGTCCGGACCTCCTTCTTGAGGTCGGCGAAGCGCTTGTACGCGGCGGGCGCGAGCGCGTCGTCGTCCTTGACGCCCGGTTTGGGGAGGGTCTTGCGGCGCTTGCCGCCGGCGTCGGTCACGTACGGCTTGAGCTGCTCGTCGAATCCGACGCGGAAGGTGCGCGGGCCGTAGTCGAGGGTCATGCCGCCCTGGGCGTCCAGGCCGAAGTCGGGGACGAGCCGGTCGGCGAGCTGCTCGGGGGTGAGGCCGCGTTCCTCGGCGATGCGGTTGAGGGCCCCCTGCGCCTCCTGCCTCATCCGCTTCTGGTCCGCGGCCTTGTTCGCGAGCCGGTGCAGGTGCCGCAGCGCGGAGTCGCTGCCGAGGCGGGTGAACAGGCGCAGCAGGCTGGTCGCGCCGGTGTCGTAGACGGAGCCCTTCGACAGGCGGGCCATGAAGGGCGCGATGCGGTCGGCGGTCTCCTCGTCGCCGAAGCGGATCAGCGCGTACAGGACGCTCCTGTTCGAGATCGACCTGTGCGGGGTGTCGGCCTCGTACAGGGCCCACGCGAACGCGGCCAGCGAGTCCGGGTCGAACAGGTCGGCGACCTGCTCGACCCCCGGGTAGGGGTCCCACGGCTTGGAGAAGGTCAGCATCGTGAGCAGGTGGCGGGTCGCCGAGTCGGGCAGTGCCGTCTTCCGGTCGCGCATCAGGATCTGCGGCAGCCGCGCCGGGTCGAAGGTCTCGGGCATCGCGGGGAGCGGGTCGGGGTAGGTGTCGAGCCCGTCGGTGCGGAGCGCGGACATCGCCGCCGCGGCCTCGTCGCCGTAGTGCCTGGCGGCGCGGACGATGGCGTCGTGGCCGTGCTCGCGGGCGACGGTGCGGAGGGCGGTCTCGGCCTGCTTGCGCTTGGGGCCGGGCTTGCGCAGGGCGTCCGGGACGGTCAGCCGCGCGGCCGCCTCCCCGTGCTGTTCGTACCAGCGCAGGTTGCCATTCTTGATCATGAGCTGGGCGACGTCGGCGTCCAGGAACGGGTCGAGCCAGTAGAAGAATTTCGAGTTCTTGGCCGTGTGCATCGCGAGGGGGTAGGCGGCCATCTCGTGGCGGGCCACCACGCACTGCATCGCGTAGGCGGCGCCGTAGCCGCAGAAATCGTCCCGGTAGCGCTCATCCGACAGCAGGCCCTCGCCGAGTTCGACCGGGGCCTGCACGAGCAGGCCGAAGCCCTGCTTGCGGCGCTCGGCGGCGTCGAGTTCGGTAAGGGCCCTCCCGCTGGAGAAGGTCTCGGCCACGGCCTTCCAGTCGGTGTCCTCGGCAATGGGCTTCCAGCCGCCGTACCTGTCCTGGTACGGGGCCTTCAGCCATTCCTCGCGCATGCCGGGGGCCCAGGTCAGGGTGGTGGGCTCCTTGGGGGCCTTCAGCTTGAGGACCACGGGCTCCTTGCCCGCCGTCCACGGCGGGGTGACGAGCAGGTCGGGGAGGGAGTTCTCGGGGGCTTCCTGGACGCGGGTCTCGGGGGTGTTCGGCATTGCTCCTAGTTTCCGGTCTGCGAGGTCAGTTCGGTCAGGTCGTCGTACGTCAGCCCGCGCCGGTCGGCGATCTCCCGCATCGCCTCCAGCGCGCCGGGGCCGATCCGCTGCTGGTCGGCCGCCTCGCGCCCGAGGCGGTCCAGCAGCCGCAGCGCGGCGTCGCTGCCGAGAGCGGTGAAGACCCGGAGGACGGACACCCCGCCGCTGTCCCGGACCAGCCGGGACGACCAGCGGGCGGCGACGGCGGCGAGGCGGGCGGCGGTGCGGTCGTCGCCGAGGCGTTCCAGCGCGTACCGGACGCCGTCAGAGGCCCAGGGGGCCCGCCGGGCCGCCGGTGCCCGCGCGCCGAGCTCGGCCTGGTAGAGGCCCCAGGCGAAATCGGCGAGCGAGGCGGGGTCGCACGCTTCGACGACCTCATCGATGGCCTTCTCGACCCTCGGGCGCGGCCTCTCCGGGCGCAACCAGAACAGCAGCGTGGCCAGATGCCGGACGGACGCGGCGGGCAGGGCGTGCTCACGGTCGCGCAGCAGGACCGGCGGCGGCCCCTCCAGAGGGAAGCGCGGGCCGTGGGGGGCGATGGGGAAGCGCAGGACCTCCATCGCCCGCACCGCCTCGTCGCCGTGGCACGCCGCCGCCTCGACGACGACGGGCCAGTCGCGGGCGATCATTCCGCGGACTGCCTGTTCCGCGACCATGCGCTCGCGGCCGGGCTCGCCCAGCGCGTACGGCAGGGCGTAGGGCAGCGCGGCCGTCCCGTGCCTTCTGAACCAGGCGTCGGCGCTCCAGGTGAGGATCGGGTCCCCTCGGACGCCGTCCGAGTGGACGATCATCAGCCGGGTCACCTCCGCGTCCAGGAAGGGGGCGAGGGCGAACAGCGTGTCGAGGTCGTCGGGACGGACGGCGTGCAGCGCCAGCTCGTAGGCCGCCAGCTCGTGCCGGGCCACGATGGCCTGGACGTGCTTGGGGACGAGGCCGTCCCAGTAGCGCCGGTCGTCCAGGGCCTCGGCGGCGAGGTCGTCCGGGCCGTGCACCAGCAGGCGGGCGTAGAGGGCCGAGCGTCCCCTGGCCGTCAGGTCGGCCAGGGGAGTGCCGCCGCGGATCCGCTCCGCCGTCGCCTTCCAGTCGTGGCCCTTGCGGGAGGGCGCGGCCGGGGCGTTCTCCATGAACGACTCCCGGACGCCCTCCAGCCAGGACACGACCGTCGGGCCCGTGGGCGGTTCCGCCCCTTCGACCACGATCGGGTCCCAGGTCCAGGGCGGGTCTACCAGGAGGGCGGGCAGCGCCTCGGGGGGCGCCTCCCTGACACGTGCTCGCGCGGAATCCGGCATCGTTCCTATTCCGTGGTCAGGTCGGTGAGGGTGGCGAGGACCTCCGAGGCGGTCACGGGGTCGAGCTCGCCGAATCTCCGGTCGCCCTCCTTCGACCCGTACATGTACCAGCTGGTTCCGATCATGATCTTGCGGAGCGTCTGCTCGGGGAAGACGTCGATCGCGCCGACCGCGATGCCAGGGGACAGTTCGATCAGGATCCAGCGGCCGTCGGCCACCTGCAGCGAGATCTCGTGCTCGACGCCGCCGTCCTGCGGGACGCCGCGCTCCCAGCCGTGCCGGGTCAGCCCCAGCACCCTGCCGGTCGGCACGGTGACGCCCTCGAACCGGGCCAGCCGCGAGCCGCCGCGCTCCGCGTCGGTGAGGGCGTGCACGACCCGCCCGAGCTGCGGGAACGGCTGGGTGATCTCGTAGTCGGCGAAGACCTCCGACCACGCCGCCAGCTCCCCGCCCAGGTGCAGCGGGTGCGCGATCCCGACCTCGGCGGCGTCCGGCAGGGTGAACGCGGCGTCCTCGACGTCGGCGAGCGTGCGGTCCTCGGCGATCCGGAACGGGCGGTCCCCGGCGAGCCAGACGAGGCGGCGGGCGATGTGCCAGATCAGCGGATGCCCGGCGAAGTAGGCCCGGAACTCCTCCGGCGTCCAGCGGCGGCTCGTGACCATCGCGGTCTCCAGGCGCCGGACCTGGTCGGCGGCGATCGTGCGGACGTCCTTCTTCAGCGCGGCGAAGCGCTTGTAGGCGGCGGGGGCCAGCTCGGGGTCGTCCTTGACGCCCGGCTTGGGCAGCGCCTTGCGGAGCTTGCCGGAGTCGTCCACGACCTGCGGCCTGAGCTGCTCGTCGAACGAGACCCGGAAGCCGCGCGGGCCGTAGGCCAGGTGCAGGCCGCCCTCGGCGTCCAGGCCGAAGTCGGGGACGAGCCGGTCGGCGAGCTGATCGGTGGTCAGGCCGCGGGCCCCGGCCACCCCGGTGATCGCCTTCTGCGCGGCGTCCCGCAGCCCGGTGAACTTCACCTTCCGCGCGATGCCGTCCAAATGGATCAAGGCCACGTCGGTGCCGATCGCGGTCAGCACCTCCAGCCCCCGCACCGCCTTGGCGTGCCCGGACTGCCCCGGCCACACCCGGATGACGGGGGTGAGCCGCCGCACGGTCTCGTCGTCGCCCAGCCAGGCCAGCTGCGACAGCACCCAGCCGTTGCGGGACGGCTCGCGCGCCGCCCGCCACGCCTCGAAGATCGCCCACGAGAGCGCGGCGAGCGACCCGGGCTCGCACAGCTCGAACACCTCGGCCAGGCCGTCGTACGGCTCGTCCCCCGACAGCGCCATCAGCGACACCAGATTGGCGGTGGCGGCGGCGGGGAGGGCGTGCCCGGAGGCGCGCAGCACCGGCCGGGGCAGCGCGGCGGCGTCCAGCCACGGCAGCTTCGGCTGCTTGGGCGGGCCCTCGGCCGGCTTCTTGTGGACGTCGGCGACCGGTGCCCCCGCGCTCAGCGCCTCCGCGACGATCTCCGCGGCCTCGTCGCCGTGGACGCGGGCGGCCTTCACGACCGCGTCCGCGCCGTGGTGCTCGGCCACCAGCGCCAGGGCCGCGGTGGCCTTGCGGCGCGGCGGGCGCCTCTTGCCGACCGCGTCCGGCACCAGGAACGGGACCGTGGCCAGGCCGTGCTGGACGAAGTAGGCGCGGGTGAAGTCCTGCGCCGTCTTCAGCCGGAACATCCAGTCGGCCATCAGCAGGGCGACCTCGGCGTCCAGGAACGGCAGGAGCGCCTCGCCCGAGGCGGGGGCGTCGAGGTCGGCGCAGTGCAGCATCGCGTCGCGCGTGTCCAGCTCGTAGCGGGCCACGGTCGGCTTGAGGTAGCGGGAGAAGTACGGCGTGACGTACCTGGGCCGCCAGTCGGGGAGCAGCGGGCGGATCCGGTGCTCGGGGCCGGCGCCGAGCATGCTCGCCTCGGTCGGCGGGTACATGGAGTTCCGGTCGGCCAGGTACTGGTCGATCCGCTGGTCCCAGTCGTTCTTGGGCCAGTCGTAGAGCGGCGTGGCCGCCCACTCCTCCCGCTGCCCCGGCGCCCATGCGACCGCCAGGCCGGACGGCGGCTCCAGCCCTTCGACCACCCGCGCCTTGGGCTCCTTCGGCTTGGCGGGCTTGGGCTGCCGCGCCGCCCGCTCCCAGGGCGGGTCCGCCAGAATCCCCGGAACCTCCCCCGGAGAGGCGTCCTTGATCGTCGTTCCGGTCCCCGTGTCGCTGCTCATGTCGCGCAACCGTAAAGCAGGCCTGCGACAGACCACCGTAGAACCGGAACAACCGGTCAGATACGGCGGAGCCGGACCCGCCGCACCTCGTGGTCGCGGCCCTTGTGCAGCACCAGGGTGGCGCGGGCCCGGGTCGGCAGGATGTTCGACACCAGGTTGATCTCGTTGACGTCCCGCCACACCCGCTGCGCGAACGCCGCCGTCTCGTCCTCGTCCAGCTCGTGCGCGTACTTGTGGAAGTAGGAGCGGGGATCGGTGAACGCGGTGCGGCGCAGCGCGAACAGCCGCTCGATGTACCACTGGCGGATGTCCTCCACCCGGGCGTCCACGTAGATCGAGAAGTCGAAGAAGTCCGACACCCCGAGCGTCCCGGGCGGCGGGGCCTGCAGCACGTTCAGGCCCTCCACGATCAGGATGTCCGGCCGCCGCACGGTCTGCGTCGCGCCCTGGACGATGTCGTACTCCAGGTGCGAGTAGATCGGGATCGACTGCTCCACGGCCCCCGCCTTGATCGCCGACACGAACCGCACCAGCGCCCGCCGGTCGTAGGACTCCGGGAACCCCTTCCGATCCATGATCCCGCGCTCGGTCAGCACCGCGTTCGGGTACAGGAAGCTGTCGGTGGTGACCAGCTCCACGGTGGGATGCTCGGGCCAGCGCGCCAGCAGCGTCCGCAGCAGCCGGGAGGTGGTCGACTTGCCCACCGCCACGCTGCCCGCCACGCCGATGATGAACGGGGTGGGCGGCACCGGCTCGCCCAGGAACCCGCCCACGGTGTCGCGCAGCCGCCCCTCGCCCAGGAAGAACAGGTTCAGCAGCCGGGACAGCGGCAGGTAGACCTCCTCGACCTCGGTGATGCCGATCGGGTCGCGCAGCCCGCGCAGGGCGTCCAGCTCGCCCGGGGTGAGGGGGAGCGGGGTGTTCTCGCGCAGCGCACGCCAGGCGTCGCGGGAAAGCTCCACGTAGGGGCTGGGCACGCTCTGAGGACTAGGCACGTCGTCCCATCCGCTCGTCATGGGGGAACACAGTAACCACCGGCCCCTCGCGTACACCGCTGTTTCACCGGCCGTCCACGCTATAGCCACGCCACTACGCCACTTGCTGGTGGGTCCATGGAAGACGAGCTAATAGGCTTGCCGCCATGTGCGGAATCGTTGGGTACGTCGGCGCCAAGCCGGCACTGGACGTCGTGGTCGATGGGCTCGCGCGGCTGGAGTACCGCGGCTACGACTCGGCCGGGGTGGCCGTCCTGGCCGACGGGAGGCTGGCGACGGCCAAGCGCGCGGGGAAGCTGGTGAACCTTCGCAACGCGCTCGCGGACGAACCCCCGCCCGCCGGGACGCTCGGGATGGGGCACACCCGGTGGGCCACGCACGGCGCGCCGAACGACCGCAACGCCCACCCGCACGCCGACTGCTCGGGCACCGTCGCGGTGATCCACAACGGGATCATCGAGAACTTCGCCGCGCTGCGGGCCGAGCTGGAGGAGCGCGGGCACAAGCTGAACTCCGACACCGACACCGAGGCCGTCGCCCACCTGCTGGAGGACGCCCTCAGGACCGCCGGCGACGGCGGCCTGGCCGAGGCCATGCGCCAGGTCTGCGGGCGCCTCGAAGGGGCGTTCACGCTGGTCGCGGTGCACGCCGGCGAGCCCGACCTGGTGGTCGGCGCCCGCCGCAACTCGCCGCTGGTCGTCGGCGTCGGCGAGGGGGAGAACTTCCTGGCCAGCGATGTGGCGGCGTTCATCGCCCACACCCGCAAGGCGATCGAGCTGGGCCAGGACCAGGTCGTCGAGCTGCGCGCCGGCGGCGTGACGGTCACCGACTTCGCCGGGCGTCCCGCCAAGGTGAAGGAGTACCACGTCGACTGGGACGTGTCGGCCGCGGAGAAGGGCGGCTACGACTACTTCATGCTCAAGGAGATCGCCGAGCAGCCGCGGGCGGTCGCCGACACCCTGCTCGGCCGGATCGGCGCCGACGGCCGGCTGACCCTGGACGAGATGCGGATCTCCGACCAGGAGCTGCGCGAGGTCGACAAGATCATCATTGTGGCCTGCGGCACGTCCTACCACGCCGGGCTGATCGCCAAGTACGCCATCGAGCACTGGGCGGGGCTGCCCTGCGAGGTGGAGCTGGCCAGCGAGTTCCGCTACCGCGACCCGATCCTGAGCCGCAGCACCCTGGTCATCGCGATCTCCCAGTCCGGGGAGACGATGGACGCGCTGATGGCCGTCCGGCACGCCCGCGAGCAGCACGCCAAGCTGCTGGGCATCTGCAACGTCAACGGCTCCACGCTGCCGCGCGAGTGCGACGGCGTCCTCTACACCCACGCGGGCCCGGAGATCGCGGTCGCCTCGACCAAGGCGTTCCTGACCCAGCTGGTCGCCGTCTACCTGATCGCGCTGTACCTGGCGCAGGTGCGGGGCACCAAGTGGGGCGACGAGGTCTTCGCGATGGTCCAGCTCCTGGCGCAGATGCCGGACAAGGTCGACAAGGTGCTGGAGACCATGGAGCCGGTGCGCGACCTGGCCCGCTCCCTGGCGGGCGAGCGGTGCGTGCTGTTCCTGGGCCGGCACGTGGGCTTCCCGGTCGCGCTGGAGGGCGCGCTGAAGCTCAAGGAGCTGGCCTACATGCACGCCGAGGGCTTCGCCGCCGGCGAGCTCAAGCACGGCCCGATCGCCCTGATCGAGGAGGGCCTCCCGGTCGTGGTGGTGGTGCCGCCGCGCGCCCGCGACGTGCTGCACGACAAGATCGTGTCCAATATCCAGGAGATCCGCGCCCGCGGCGCCCGCACCATCGTGATCGCCGAGGAGGGCGACCGGTCGGTGGAGCCGTACGCCGACACGCTGATCGCGGTGCCGGCCGTCCCGACGCTGCTGCAGCCCCTGGTGACCACGGTCCCGCTGCAGGTGTTCGCCTGCGAGCTGGCCACCGCCAAGGGCCACGACGTCGACCAGCCGAGGAACCTCGCCAAGTCCGTCACCGTGGAATGAGAATCCCAGAGCGAGAATCCCAGAATGAGAGTTCCAGTATTCCGGACTTTGGTCTCCCGGGGTGGAATCCAGGTCCCGGTTTCACTCTCATGACGTTTTCACCCTCGTGACGAAGGCCCGCCAGGCGGCGGGGGTGAGGAAAAGGAAGGTGTCGTCGCCGGGCGCGGCGCCGTCCCGGATCGCGACGGCCGGGCCGTCCGCGCCGGCCGCTTCGGACACCTCGACGCAGCCATTGTTGGTCTGGCAGCGGAGGCTCCGCCGCCAGTGGAACGGTGTCGCCCTGCCGGGTCGCATGCGACCTCCTCGAGAGGGCCGGCCGGCGGGGCCGGCGCGAGTCGTTGCCACCGCCATTAAAGGTCACCCGGCGGCTCACTATCACGCCACCGCATAGTGGCGTGCTACGGCGGGGTCCGTGGCGGCGAAGCCATGGTGACTCCGGAGGAAGACGAATAGGGCAAAGCGGCTATAGACCCGTCATGACGCTCGGCGGGCGCGTGGTCGGGCCGCTGGACGTGACGAGGGCCCGGCCGGTTCGGCCGGGCCCTCAAGGCGTGTCCTCGGAGGTGTGTCCTCAGATGGACGTTGCGAACTCCCCGCGTTTGATCCGGTCGGTGAACGCGCGCCATTCCCGGGACGAGAACAGCAGGACCGGACTGGCATCGCCGTGCTTGGCGTCCCGGGCGGCGATGGCCGGTACGGACGCGATGGCGGCGATTTCGACGCACGTGCCGTTGGCTGCGCAACGGCTGCTCTTGCGCCAGGAGATCGGTTGATTTTCAGCGGAGGCCACGCGACATCCTTTAGTTCAGAGACCGCGGTCTGGTAGTTTTTCCTGCCATGCATCGAGGATCCGCGCGATGAAGTTCCGGGATTCGGCGGGATCCAGCGCAGCCTCGGCCAACGTCGCATGGGCGAGCCGATAGAGATGCGTGGTCACCTCGTCCTCGAAATGGCTCACCGCGAGACTCTCGGTGTGCACGATATCGGGGAACGTGACGTCATGGAAATCCGCGAACTCAAGGAGCGTGAAAGAGCCTTCCATGAGTGGGTGTGGTGCATTCAGTGGGAATATCTGGAGCCGGACATTGGGCAGTTCCATGAGCGTGCTCAGATGGCTGATCTGATGCGCCATGACCGAATCGTCCCCGACCAGCCGCCACAGCACCGACTCGTCGACCACGATCCACAGTTCCGCCGGACCCGGCTCGCGCCGCAGGATCCCCTGGCGCCGCATGCGGACTTCGACCCGCCGGTCGATCTCGCGCGGCGGCGTCGCGGCGATCGTGTTCCACCCCGACACCACCTCGCGGGCGTAGGCCTCGGTCTGCAGCAGCCCGGGGACGGTGTGCGTCTCCCACTGCCGGATCAGGCTCGCCTCGGCCTCCATGGCGATGTAGTCGGGGTAGCCCCCGATCAGATCGCGGTACTCCTCCCACCAGCCGCGTTCGGCGGCGTCGCGGGCCAGGGCGATGATCTCCTCGCGGCGGTCGCCGCCGATCTCGTACAGGTCCAGCAGCAGCCGGACGTCGGCGATCTTGGCTCCGGTGCGGGCGTTCTCGATCCGGCTCACCTTGGCGGTCGACCAGTTCAGCCGGTCGGCCACGTCGTCGCCGGTCAGGCCGTACTGCTCGCGCATCCGGCGCAGTTCGGCGGCGAGCCGGCGCTGGCGGACGGAAGGTCTCGGGGATGCGCTCATGGCGGCGGTCTCTCCTGCCCGGCTGCGGTGGGCGACGGCACGGTCGGGTGCGGGACGGGGATCACCCGCACAGTTGAAACCGTAACTTGCACGCGAAGCCGTGCGCACTCCACTTCCGATCAAAGACCGGACTCTTCGGCACGCCGTTCCACCAGGTCACTCGGGTGGGCCGGCGCCGGGAGCCCCCGGGGTGCCGGCGGCACCGTGGGAACCTGGACGGGTGATCGTGGGAGTGGGGATCGACGTGGTGGACATCGCCCGTTTCGAGCGTTCCCTGGAGCGCACTCCGGGGCTGCGCGACCGGCTGTTCACCGAGGTGGAGCGGGACATGGCGGGACGGTCGCTGGCGGCCCGGTTCGCCGCCAAGGAGGCGCTGGCCAAGGCGCTGGGCGCGCCTCCCGGGCTGCGGTGGACGGACGCGGAGGTCGCGCGGGCCGGCGACGGGCGGCCCGACCTGCGGGTGTCCGGGACGGTCGCCGCCGCGGCCGCCTCCCGCGGCGTGGCCCGCTGGCACGTCTCGCTCAGCCATGACGGCGGCATCGCCACCGCGGTCGTGATCGCCGAGTCGGAATGAGCCCGTACGACCCGGGGTACCGGGGAAGTCCGGTGCGGGCCGGGGATCGAGCAGGGGATGGGTGCGGATGAGGTACGCGCACGAGGTCGGGAAGGTGCGGGCGGCGGAGCGGGCGCTGATGGCGCGGCTGCCGGAGGGGGCGCTGATGCAGCGGGCCGCGGCCGGGCTCGCCGCCGTCTGCGCCCGGCTGCTCGACCGGGTCTACGGGGCGGAGGTCGTCCTGCTGGCCGGCGGCGGCGACAACGGCGGCGACGCCCTGTACGCCGGGGCCCGGCTGGCGCGGCGCGGCGCCCGCGTCACGGCCGTCCAGGCGGGGTCCAGGCTGCATGAGGGCGGGCTCGGCGCGCTGCGGGCGGCCGGCGGGCGGGTGGCGGGAGCCGAGGGGGCGGGCCCGCTCGTCGACGGCGCCGACCTGATCGTCGACGGGCTCACCGGGATCGGTGGCGCGGGCGGGCTGCGCGAGCCGCACGCGACCCTGGCCGGGTTCGCGTCCGCCTCTCCGGCCGTGGTGGTGGCCTGCGACGTGCCCAGCGGGGTGGACGCCGGTTCGGGACGGGTCGAGGGCGCCGCCGTCCGCGCGGACGTGACCGTCACCTTCGGCACCCACAAGCCCGGCCTGCTGATCGACCCGGGCGCGGCGTACTGCGGCGTGGTGGAGCTGGTCGACATCGGGCTCGGCCCCGACCTGCCCGACCCCGACGTGGTGGCGGCCTGGCCCGAGGACGTCCGGCCGCCGGAACCCGGCCCCGAGTCCGACAAGTACCGGCGCGGAGTGGTGGGGATCCTCGCGGGCGGTGAGGAGTTCACCGGCGCCGCCGTGCTGTGCGCGGGCGGCGCCGTGCACGGGGGCGCGGGCATGGTGCGGTTCGCGTCCGTGCCGCACGCGGTGGAGCTGGTACGGCAGCGCTGGCCCGAGGCCGTCACCACCGTCATCGAGCCGAAGCCGGAGGAGCTGGAGCGGGTCGGGCGCGTCCAGGCCTGGGTGGTCGGCCCCGGGCTCGGGACGGGCCAGGAGGCCGAGTCGCTGGTCGAGGCGGTCCTCGGCACCGACCTGCCGGTCCTGGTGGACGCCGACGGGCTGACCGTCCTGGCCCGCCGCCGCGACCTGCTGCGCCGTCCCTCGCCCACGCTGCTGACGCCGCACGCGGGGGAGCTGGCCCGGCTGATCGACGCCGACCGGGAGGAGATCGAGTCGGCGCGGCTGGAGCACGTCCGGCGGGCCGCGGCCGAGCTGCCGGCGACCGTGCTGCTCAAGGGCTCGACGACGCTGATCGCCGAGGAGGGCCGCCCGGTGCGGGTCAACCCGACGGGCACGCCGCGGCTGGCCACGGCCGGGACCGGGGACGTGCTGTCGGGTCTGATCGGCGCGCTGCTGGCCGGGGGCATGCCCGCGCTGGACGCGGCCGCGGCCGGGGCCTACCTGCACGGGCTGGCCGCCCGGATCGCCTCGGCGGGCCCGGAGGAGGGGGACGGCGAGGCGCCGATCAGCGCGTTCGACGTGATCACGGCGCTGCCCGCCGCCTTCCGCGCCCTCGGCCCGCCGGTCGTCCTGGGGCGGGTGTGGCGAACTCAATAGCGGTCGGTGACGTCCAAACGGGTAAAAGAACGCCAAGAGGTGTTCGAGGGGAGGGGCAGGCCCGTCCGGGGACATGGCGGACCTGCGTGAGCAGGCACGTTCACGGTCCGTCCACGGCCCGGGGGCGGCACACTGGGTAACCATGAGAAGTCCAGCGGAGGCACGCGTCGATCTCGACGCCATCAGCGCCAACATCGCCTTGCTGCGCGAGCGCGCGGGCGGCGCCGAGGTCATGGCCATGGTCAAGGCCGAGGCCTACGGCCACGGGCTGGTGCCCGCTGCCCGGGCCGCGCTGGCCGGCGGTGCGACCTGGCTGGGCGTCGCCAAGGTGGCCGAGGGGCTGGCGCTGCGCGCGGCCGGGGTGACCGGCGTGCCGGTGCTGGTGTGCCTGGGCGTGCCGGGCGAGCCGTACGACCGGGCGATCGCGGAGGGCGTCGACCTGACCGCCGGCGCCCCCTGGCTGGTCGAGGAGATCGCCGCCGCTGCCGAGCGGACCGGCCGCCCCGCGCGGGTGCATCTGAAGGCCGACACCGGCATGTCCCGGGGCGGCGCGTGGGGCGCCGAGTGGCCCGCGCTGGTGGACGCGGCGCTGGCCGCCGAGGCCGCCGGCACGATCCGCGTGGTCGGCCTGATGTCGCACTTCGCCTGCGCCGACGAGCCCGGCCACCCCTCGATCGCCCGCCAGCTCACGGTGTTCAGGGAGATGGTGGAGCACGCCGAGAAGGCGGGGGTCAGGCCCGAGGTGCGGCACCTGTCCAACTCCGCCGCCACGCTGACGCTGCCCGACGCGAGGTTCGACGTCGTCCGGCCCGGCATCGCCACCTACGGGCTGACGCCGGTGCCGCAGCAGGGGACGTTCGGGCTGCGCCCGGCGATGACCCTGGTCGCCGGCGCCGCGCTGGTCAAGCGGGTCCCAGGCGGCAGCGGCGTGTCGTACGGGCACACCTACATCACCGAGCGGGAGACCAACCTGGCCGTCGTGCCCGCCGGATACGGCGACGGCATCCCCCGGCACGGCTCCAATCTGCTGGAGGTGCTGGCCGGCGGCCGGCGGCGCCGGATCGCCGGGCGGGTGTGCATGGACCAGTTCGTCATAGACCTGGAGGACGACGAGCTGGCCGCCGGGGACGAGATCATCCTGTTCGGGCCCGGGGACCGCGGCGAGCCCACCGCACAGGAGTGGGCGGACGCGCTGCGCACCATCTCGTATGAGATCGTCACCCGCATCGGGTCGAGGGTCCCCCGGGTCTACACCGGGCGGGCCGCCGGAGGGAGCGTGCATGGGTAGCGGTCGCGGGCGCAGGATCGGCGCCCTCGGTGCGGTGGCGGGCGTCGGCGCCGCCGGCGTGGGCGCCGCGGTGGGGCTGCGCCGACTCGCGGTAGGACGGGTCCGGCTGCGGCCCGACCCCGACGCCGGCGAGCCGTTCGGCGAGCTGCGCGGCCGGCCGCTGACCGTGCTGGCCGACGACGGCGTGCCGCTGCACGTGGAGATCGACGGCCCCGACGACGCGCCGCTGACGATCGTGTTCAGCCACGGCTATACGCTCAACCAGGACGCCTGGCACTTCCAGCGCCGCGACCTGCCCCGGCTGCGGCCCGGCGACGTACGGCCGCGGCTGGTGTTCTGGGACCAGCGCAGCCACGGGCGGTCCGGGCGCGGCAAGCCGACGCACGCCACGATCGACCAGACCGGCGAAGACCTGTACGCGGTGCTCCAGGCGACCGTCCGGCCGGGTGCCCCGGTCGTCCTGGTCGGCCACTCGATGGGCGGCATGTCGGTCATGGCGCTGGCCGACCGGCATCCGGAGCTGTTCGACGGCGGCGCCCGCGGGGGCACCGTGACCGGGAAGGTCGCCGAGCGGACCACCGGCAAGGGCGTCGGCAAGGCCGGCGACGCGTCCGGGAAGGCGGGGAAGGCCGGGAAGGTCGCCAAGGCCGCCGGCAAGGCCGCGAAGCGGGGCAAGGCCGCGGCGACCGGGGCCTCCGGGGCGAAGGCCCGGGGCGGGCGGGCGCAGCCGGCCGGGAAGACGGCCCCGGTGGCCCGCGCGGGCACCGGCGGCGGGCCGCGCGTGGTCGCGGTCGCGCTGATCAACACCTCCTGCGGCGACCTCGCCGAGATGACGCTGGGCCTGCCGCTGGTGCTGGCCAAGATGCTGCGGCCACTGGCGCCCGGTACGCTGCGCGGCCTGGGCCGCCAGGCCGACCTGGTGGAGCGGGCCCGCGCGCTGGGCGCCGACCTGGCGTTCATCGTCACCCGGCACATGGCCTTCGCCGACCGGTACGTGAGCCCCACCGTGGTCGACTTCCTGGAGCAGATGATCAGGGCGACCCCGATCGACGTGATCGCCGAGTTCTACCCGGAGCTGATCGCGCACGACAAGGCGGCGGCCCTGGAGGTCATCGGGCGGGTGCCGGTGCTGGTGCTGGCCGGCGGCGAGGACCGGCTGACCCCGGCCGAGCACGGCCGCAGCATCGCCGACGCGCTGCCCGATGCCGAGTACGTCGAGGTGGGGGAGGCCGGGCACGTCCTGCCGCTGGAGTACCCGGGCGTGGTGACCGGCGGCGTGCGCCGGCTGATCGAGCGGATCCGGTCGACGCGCGCGGAACGTACGGCCTGAGCGGGCGCCCTCGCCGCGGTCGTCGGCCCGGCCCGGCCCGGTCGGGTTCGGCCCGTGCGGCCCGGCCCTGTTCGGCCCTGTTCGGCCCGGTTCGGCCCGGCGCGTGCGGTCCGTTCCGGTACGGTCCGCGCGCCCGCGCCTGCGGGGCTTCCGTCCCTTTCCGGTGCGGAAGGGCGTCGCGTCCGGATGTGGCCGTGCGGAGCGGAAGAGAATGATGTGACCGGTGTGACGGGAGGAGACGAACCGGAGATGGGCGTGGAGATGAGCGAGGAGCGGAGCGCGGAGGTCGTCTCGGAGGTCGGGCTCGACGTCCCCGGCGCGGCGGACATGCGGGCGCTGGGGGTGCGGCTGGGCGGGCTGCTGCGGGCCGGCGACCTGCTGGTCCTCACCGGCGACCTGGGCGCGGGCAAGACCACGCTGACCCAGGGGATCGGCGAGGGGCTGCGGGTGCGCGGGCCGATCACCTCGCCCACCTTCGTCATCGCCCGGGTGCATCCCGCGCTGGCCGGCGGCCCCGCGCTGGTGCACGTGGACGCCTACCGCCTGGGCGGTTTCGCGGAACTGGACGATCTCGATCTCGACGCGTCCGCCGAGGACTCGGTGACGGTCGTGGAATGGGGCGAGGGGCTCGCCGAGGGCCTTGCCGACGCCCGCCTGGAAGTGATCATTTCCCGTTCCGAGGGGCCTTCGGAGACCCGGAAAGTAAAGATCATCGGGATCGGCGCGCGCTGGGAGGGGCTGGACGCCCACCTGAAGTGATAGACGGACCCTCGCGTTTTTGGTCCTTCAGGAAGAGACCGCATTACGTAGAGATGTCATACTCTTTGCCGGAACGAACCTCACCTTCGCGACATATCAGCTTTCCCTCGGGAGGGTTCCGGTGAGCGGTGACCATCGCGGCGGAAACCGGCGCGCCGACGGCCAGGACGGTACGGGCAGCGGCGGTTACCGTGCGGAAGGCGGCGGTTACGGGTACGGCGCCTCCGGTGGCAGCGGCGAGTACGACCCCCGCAGCGGCGAGTACCGCACCGTCAGCGGCGGCTACACCATCCCCGGCAGCGAGTACGGCGTCCCCGCCTCGGAGCGGGGCAGCGGCGCGTACGGCGTGCCGTCCGGAAGCGGCGGTTACGGATCGTCCACCGGAACGGGCGGCTACGGCACCGCGGGCAGCGGCTCCTACGGCACCTCCCGCAGCGGCGAATACGGCTCGCGCAGCGGTGAGTACGCATCGCGCAGCGGCGAGTACGGCGGCTCCCGGAGCGGCGAGTACGGCTCCCGGAGCGGCGAGTACGGGTCGCGCAGCGGCGAGTACCGGCGCGGGCAGCACGCGCCGGGCCGCAGATCCCCCGGCAGCGGCGGCTACCGCACCGGCACCGGCAGCCACCGCATCGTCCGCGAGCGCAAGGCCGGACGCCGCCGCCTCGGGATGATCCTCGTCGGCGTGGTCGCCGGCGTCGGCGCCTGCGTGCTGGCCGCGTTCGCCATCCTCAGCGGGGTCGGCGCCGGCGAGGAACGGGACGCGGGCCAGGTCGTCGGCAGCGGCGCCGCCGAGACCTCCCCCCCGGCCAAGGGTGAGCGCTCCCTCGTCCCCGACGCCTGCGAGCTCCTCACCAAGGACGTCGCCGACAGGCTCGCCCCCAACGCCGACCGCACCCAGGCCGACAACTACCAGAGCAGCGACCGGCAGAACCAGTGCGTCTGGGGCGCCTACACCGGCGACCGCAAGCGCCAGCTGACCGTCGAGCTCCGCGCCCTCGAAGGCGCCCAGGGCAAGACCCCCACCGACACCGCCGCCGGCACCTTCCAGACCGAGCGCAAGGCCGACGAGTCCGGCAAGGCCCTCCTGGCCGGTCAGGAACTGACCGACAAGGCCCCGCTGGACGGCGTCGGCAACGAGGGCTACGTCGTCTACAGCGTCGACGAGGGCCAGGGCTCCGGCGAGGCCATCGCCAACGTCCGCGTGGCGAACGTCCTGGTGACCATCCACTACTCGGGCGGCAACGACGGCAAGCCCCTCGGCTCCGCCGACGCCATGAACGGCGCCACCGAGGCCGCCAAGACCGTCGTGGAAGCCCTCAACGCCACCTGACACGGCGCGGAGCGGCGAGCGGGTGCTGTCGCCCCCTCGCACGCAGTAACCTTTCAACCCGTGCTGGTCTTGGCTTTTGACACCGCGACGGCCGCGATCACCGTGGCGCTCTACGAGTGGTCCCCGGGCGAGGGCGTGCGCCGCCGCGGCTCCGCGGACAACGTCGACCGCCGCAGGCACACCGAGCTGCTCACGCCCTCCATCGCCGAGGTCATGGCCGAGGCGGGCGCCGCCCCCGGCGACCTCAGCGCCATCGCCGTCGGCGTCGGACCCGGCCCCTACACGGGGCTGCGCGTCGGCCTCGTCACCGCCCGCGCCATGGGCGAATCCCTGCGCGTCCCCGTCCACGGCGCCTGCACGCTCGACATCATCGCCTGGGCGTCCGGCCGTACCGCCCCGTTCGCCGTCGCCACCGACGCCCGCCGCAAAGAGGTCTACTGGGCCCGGTACGACTCCGCCCGCGCCCGCCGCACCGGCCCCGCCGTCGGCCCGCCCGCCGACGTGCTCGCCGGCGCGCCCGGCGACCTGCCCGTCATCGGCGAGGGCGTGACGCTCTACCCCGACACCCTCGGCCGGCCCGGCCACGACGCCGAACCCCTGCTGCCCACCGCCGGGGCCCTGGCCGAACTCGTCGTGTCCCGCCTCTCCGGCTCGCCCGGCCCCGAGCTGCTGCCCCCCGAGCCCCTCTACCTGCGCCGTCCCGACGCCCGGGAACCCGGCCCGCGCAAGAAGGTGACGCCGCGATGAGCGACCGGGTGCGCCTCCGGCGGATGACGGACGACGACCTGCCCGCCGTCCTGCTGCTGGAGCGGGCGCTGTTCCCCGAGGACTCCTGGACCGAGGAGATGCTCCGCGGCGAACTCGCCGACCAGCCCCGCACCCGCCACTACGTCGTCGCCGAGGAGCCCGGCGGCGCCCTCGTCGGCTACGCCGGCCTCGCCGCCGCCGGCGGGCAGGCCGACGTGCAGACCATCGGCGTCCTCCCCGACCGGCAGGGCGCCGGTCTCGGCGCCGCCCTCCTCACCGAACTGCTCGACGAGGCCGGACGGCGCGGCAGCGAGGAGATCTTCCTGGAGGTGCGCGCCGACAACGACCGCGCCCGCCGCCTCTACGAACGCTTCGGCTTCGAACGCGTCGGCATCCGCAAGCGCTACTACCAGCCGTCCGGCGTCGACGCCATCGTCATGCGCCGCAAGCAGCGGCCGCCCATCGGCTTCACGGGGGAGAACCAGGCACGATGATCAGAGACTCCGAACCCCTGGTCCTGGGAATCGAGACCTCCTGCGACGAGACCGGCGTCGGCGTCGTCCGCGGCCACACCCTGATGGCCGACGCCATCGCCTCCAGCGTCGAGGAACACGCCCGGTTCGGCGGCGTCGTCCCCGAGGTCGCCTCCCGCGCCCACCTCGAGGCCATGACCCCCACCGTGGAACGCGCCCTCGCCGAAGCGGGGGTGACCTTCCAGGACGTCGACGCGTTCGCCGTCACCGCGGGCCCCGGCCTCCCCGGCGCCCTCATGGTCGGCGTCGCCGCCGCCAAGGCCTACGCCCTCTCCCTCGGCAAACCCCTCTACGGCGTCAACCATCTCGCCGCCCACGTCGCCGTCGACCAGCTCGAACACGGTCCGCTCCCCAAACCGTGCGTCGCCATGCTCGTCTCCGGCGGCCACTCCTCGCTCCTGCTCGTCCCCGACATCACCGGCGACGTCCGGTCCCTCGGCTCCACCGTCGACGACGCCGCCGGCGAGGCGTTCGACAAGGTCGCCCGCGTCCTCGACCTCGGCTTCCCCGGCGGCCCCGTCATCGACCGCAGGGCCCGCGACGGCGACCCCGCCGCCATCCCCTTCCCCCGCGGCAAGTACGACGACGGCACCCACGACTTCTCCTTCTCCGGCCTCAAGACCGCCGTCGCACGCTGGGTCGAGGCCAAGGAACGCGCCGGGGAACCCGTCCCCGTCGCCGACGTCGCCGCCTCCTTCCAGGAGGCCGTCGTCGACGTCCTCACCCACAAGGCCATCAAGGTCTGCCACGAGAACGGCGTCAAGGACCTTCTCATCGGCGGAGGCGTCGCGGCCAACTCCCGCCTCCGCGCCCTCGCCCAGGAACGCTGCGACGAGGCCGGCATACGCCTGCGCGTCCCCCGGCCCAAGCTGTGCACCGACAACGGCGCCATGGTCGCCGCCTTGGGCTCCGAACTCCTGGCCTCGGGCCTGCCGCCCTCAGAACTGGACCTCCCGGCCGACTCCAGCCTGCCGCTGTGTTGACCCGCGCCGGCGGTGCCGGGCTACACCAGGGTTGAGAGGTAGTCCTCCAGGAGGGGGACGGTGGGCTCGTCGATGGTGCGGTCGCCGGTTTCCGGGAGCAGGTCCAGGAGGCAGCGGATGTCCCAGTACGGGTCGTGCGGGTAGCCGCCGGCGACCTGGTCGAAGGCCGTGGTGAAGCGTTCCGCGGCGATCGGGCCGTAGCGGAGGGCCAGGTTGAGACGCATGTGGGCGATGTCGACGGCGACCGGGCCGTAGGAGGCTTCGGACCAGTCGACGACTCCGGTCAGCCTGCCGTACGACCACAGGGTGTTGTCGGGGTGGTAGTCGCGGTGGATGAAGCGGGACGGGGCCTCGGGCGGCGGCCCGGCGGCGATCTCGAAGGCGCGCTCCCAGAGGGCGGGGCGCAGGGCGTGGCGCGGGGCGTCGCGGTGGTCGAGGCGGTTGTACGGGACGTACGGCGGCATCGTCGACGCGCCGGCGAGACCGTGCACCGAGATGAGCGCGGCGGCCAGCTGGATCAGGTATTCGGGCAGATCGTCGGGTGAGGGCCGGGGCGGGTGGCCGACCAGGCGGGTGATCAGGAGTGCGGGGGCGTCGCAGTAGGCGCCGGCCGGGTCGGCGGCGACCAGCGACGGGGTGGGCAGCTGGCAGCCCGCCAGCAGGGCCAGCGCCGCGATCTCGCGTTCGGGTGAGTGGTCGGCGGGCGGGACGCGGCCCGGCTCGCAGGACCAGCGGCGCAGCACGAGCCGGTGTGCGCTGCCGGAACGGCTCTCCACGAGCAGGGCGTGGTTGGCGTGCGCGGAGCCGCCGGCGAGCGGGCGGACCATGCGCACCTCGGCGCCCTCGCCGAGGCAGCCCTCGACCCAGCGCAGGGTGGCGCGGCTGGGCTGGGCGCCGGTCTGGAGACAGGGTGCCGATGTGTGGGTCACGAGTTCCATGAAAACGGATGGCGTTCGGTATTGGCAGTGATTTTGCGAAGACGGAACGTAACAAAGTGCACGTCACAATGTGCGGGCCGACCGGTGCCGGGAGGGCATCGGCCGGCCCTTCTCGGGAGATTCCCGGGCGGTTCAGTCTTTGGGGTCGCGGCCGTCGCGGCGGGGGCGGAGCAGGGCCTCGGCCAGCGCCAGCATCGTCTCCTCGAGGGTGGACAGGCGCTTGAGGACGTCCTCGTGGACGGAGGTGACCTGCTTGGTGAACTGGTCGTGGACGGTGTCGACCTTCTTGCCGACCTCCTCCTGCACGGTCGCGAACCGCTTGCCGACCTCCTCCTGGACGGCTTCGGCGCGGCGGCCGACCTCGTCCTGCACGCCGTCGACCTTCCGGGAGAACTCCTCGTGGACGCCGCCGACGCGGCGGGTCATGTCGTCGTGCAGGCCGCCGACCTGCTTGGCGACGCCGGTCTGGACGTCGTCGATGCGTTTGGTGACGTCCTCGTGGACGCCCTCGACCTGCTTGGTGACCTCGCCGTGGACGGACTCGACCCGGCGGGAGACGAGGTCGACCTGCGCGGTGAACTCCTCCAGCGCCCCGTCGACCTTCCGGGTGACATCCTCGTGGACGCCCTCGATCCGCTTGCGGACGCCGTCGTGGACGGTCTCGAAGTGGCGGGAGAACTCGTCCATGCGGCGGGAGACGTCGCCGTAGGCGGTCTTGGCGATCTGCGCCATGGTGGCCTCGACCTCGTGGCGGTCCGGGCGGGCCCGCAGTTCGTCGATCAGCGGGTCGACGGCGTCGGCCAGGCGCTTCTCGAGGGCGTCGAAGCGGTGGCCCTGGTCGAACACCGGGCGCTGGACCAGTTCGGTGACCATGGTGTGCAGTTCGGTGATCTGGAGCGTGCCGGGGAGGCGTGCGATGCGGTCGTCGATGGTCTCAAGGCGTCCGTCCAGCCCGGCGAGCTTGCCCGACAGGCCCTCCAGCCGGCCGTCGAGGCCGTCGAGGCGGCCGCCGACGCCCTCGACGCGGCCGTTGACGGCCTCAAGGCCCTGCTCGACCCGTTCGGCCATCTCGCCCAGTGACCGGTCGACGCGGGTGCCGACGCCGCTGATCGAGTGCTCCAGCCGCTCGGCCCGGTGGCCCATCTCGGCGAGCGACTTGTCGAGCCGGTTGAAGCGGACCGAGGCCGCCTCCATGCTGCCCTGGAGGCGGTCCAGCCGCTTGGACATCTCCTCCATGCGCTGCGCGGCCCGCTGCGTGGCGTCGGTGACCTCGCGCGCGGTGTCGATGACGGCCTGGATGCGGGTCAGGCCCTCGTCGACGTTCTCGGCGACCACTCCGACGTCGGCCCACAGTGCGGGGAGTTCGGCGACCGGTTTGACCCGTTCGCCGACCGACTCGATGTGCTCGGCCAGGCCCTCGGCCCATTCGGGGGGCTTGCCGAACAGGTCCACAACCTGGCCGCGGACGCCTTCCAACTGCCCGGTGAGACCGCCGAGACCGCCCTCCCGCACCTCGCGGAGCAGCCACTCCATGCCCTCGAGACGCTGGCGTATCTCGTCGAGGATCTGACCCTGGGAGCGCTGCTCATAGACGTGGTCCTGCGCCGCTCGGGCGAGCAACTCCCGCATCCGATCCGAAACCGGCTGACCCCCCGTCTGCAGGAAGTTGTGATTCGTTTCCACCCGATGCCCCTTCGTGTGCCGTCGCGGTGTAAATGGCGCGCGGCATTGAATCGTGAACCGCCAACTGTAGTGCGTGGGGAGGGTGCTGCTTACGGGGGACGGGGAACATTACGCGTTCTGTGTCGTGCACGTGTTATCCGGCTTCGGACTATCGTCCCCACCGAGACATTGCCGGTTTTCCGGGAGAATCAGGTGAACCGGATGAACACGGCGCGGATCCGCCCGCCCCACGGCGCCTGCGCGCGATGCGGGCGGCTCCGGACCGGCTCCGGCGGCACGCCAATTCGATCTCGTATTCGGCCGTTCGGCGGAATGCCCCGCGGTCCGGCCGCGCAATACCGGGAAGTGCTGAGGATTTGCCCAGCCGTGGTATGGCGCCCGGCCCGTCTTGGCGTTCTTCTCCGGACGAAGATCTTCGGTGCGGAATTGCGTCTTTCAGCGCGCCGGACTGGCCAGCAGCGCGATCGGATCACGTCCCACCCTGGTCAGCACCAGGACGAGCTCGCCGCCCCTCCGGCGGGCGCCGGAGGGGCGGCCGCCGAAGCCCAGGTCGCGGCGGAGCCGGTCGATGTCGACGGCCGAGCCGCGCTTCTTGATCGTGAGCGAGCCGGGGGCGCGCCGCCGCAGCTCGGCGCGCAGCCGCTTCACCGAGAACGGCAGCACGTCCTCGATCTCGTAGGCGGCGGCCAGCGGGGTGGGCGCCAGGGTGTCGGAGGTGATGTAGGCGATCCGGGGGTCGGCCAGCCAGCCGCCGACCCGGGCGGCGGCCTCGGCGACCAGGTGGGCCCGGATGACGGCGCCGTCCGGCTCGTACAGGAACCGGCCCCAGGGGCGGACCTCCGGCTCGCCCAGCCCGGGCTCGGGCGTGAGCGTGACCGCCGGGCCGTCCGGGACGAGCAGGGTGGCGCGGCGGCGGACGTCCCCGGCCAGGCCGCCCAGCCACAGCGCGGCCTCCTTGACCTCGCCGGCCTCGGAGATCCATTCGGCCTCGACCGGCGCCCCGGTGAGCGGGGCGCCGTCGCCGCCGTCCCACACGGCCTCGTACGGGATGCCCGGCGCGACCTTGACGCAGGCGGCCGGGGCCCGGGAGGCCAGCGCGAGGACGTCGTCCAGGGGCGGCTCGTAGGAGCGGGGGTCGAAGACGCGGCCCCGGGCGGTGCGGCGGCCCGGGTCGGCGAAGACGGCGGCGCGTCCGGCGGGGTCGGCGTCGAGGGCGTCGCCCACCCGCACCGAGGCCAGCCCGTCCAGGCCGAGGGCGGCCAGGTTGGCCCGGGCGACCTCGGCGGTCAGCGGGTCCCGCTCGACGCCCTCGCCCGGGCACCCGGCTCGGGCCCGGGCGATCAGGTCGGCGCCGATGCCGCAGCCCAGGTCCAGGACCCCGGCGGCGAGGTGAACAGCCGGAGAACCTTCGGGGGAGCCGTGGCCCAGATGCGCGGCGAAGCGGCGGGCGCGATGGGCGGCGACGCCGGCCCGGGTGGACTGCTCCAGCCCCGCCTGGGTGAAGTACATGACGCCGGCGTCCGCGCCGAACTTGGCGCTGGCGCGCGCCCGCAGCCGCGCCTGGGTCAGCGCCGCGGCCACCGGCCCGCCGGGGTGCTCCTCGCGCAGCCGGGTGGCGGTGGCCAGCAGGCCGTTCTCGGACAGGTCCGACCCGGCCGCCGCCGCGAGCACGGCCTGGCCCGCCGGGGTGAGCAGCTCACGGAACGCCTGGAGGTCCATAGGCTGGACGTTAGCGCCGGCCGGCGCGCCCGTGGGGCGCAGGTGGCCGGGGTGTCCGTAGCCGGGACGGCCGTAGCTCCGTGTCCGTGTTGACTGGCCACCGGCCACGGAATAGTCTCCATGACTGGCACTCTCGATGCGAGAGTGCCAACCACAGCGACAAGGTCGGTCTGGCACCCGCGACGACAGGCCGGTCCAGGGTCGCCTCTTCTGTCACATGTGCCGGTCGGCCCGCCATGGCCGGCCGAGGACCAATCGAAGGGGAGGTCAGATCGTGACGACCGCCACCAAGGTTGTTCTCAAGCCGCTCGAGGACCGCATCGTCGTCCAGCCGCTTGAGGCCGAGACCACCACCGCGTCGGGCCTGGTCATTCCCGACACGGCCAAGGAGAAGCCCCAGGAGGGCACCGTCCTGGCCGTGGGCCCGGGGCGTATCGACGACAAGGGCGAGCGCGTGCCGCTCGACGTGAAGGTCGGCGACGTTGTGCTCTACAGCAAGTACGGCGGCACCGAGGTCAAGTACAACAACGAGGACTACCTCGTGCTCTCGGCCCGCGACGTCCTCGCGGTCATCGAGAAGTAACCACCGCTGATGTGACGCTCCGCCCCGGTCCGGCCCGCTAGCAGGGGCGGCCGGGGCGGATCGCGTCCGGTGCCGAGTACAGGAACTGGAGTTTCCCGCATGGCGAAGATCCTGGAGTTCGATGAGGACGCTCGCCGGGCTCTTGAGCGCGGCGTCAACGCTCTCGCGGACGCCGTCAAGGTGACGATCGGCCCGCGCGGCCGCAATGTCGTCATCGACAAGAAGTTCGGCGCGCCGACCATCACCAACGACGGCGTGACCATCGCCCGCGAGGTGGAGCTGGAGGACCCCTACGAGAACCTGGGGGCCCAGCTCGCCAAGGAAGTGGCGACCAAGACCAACGACATCGCCGGTGACGGCACCACCACCGCCACCGTGCTGGCCCAGGCGATGGTCCGCGAGGGCCTGCGCAACGTGGCCGCCGGCGCGTCCCCGACGGCCCTCAAGCGGGGCATCGACGCGGCCGCGCAGTACATCTCCGACCAGCTCCTCAAGACGGCCCGCGAGGTCGGCGAGAAGGGCGAGATCGCGCACGTCGCGACCATCTCCGCGCAGGACGCCCAGATCGGCGACCTGATCGCCGAGGCGTTCGACAAGGTCGGCAAGGACGGCGTGATCACCGTCGAGGAGGCCCACACCTTCGGCCTGGAGCTGGAGTTCACCGAGGGCCTGCAGTTCGACAAGGGCTACCTGTCGCCGCACATGGTCACCGACCCCGAGCGCATGGAGGCCGTCCTGGAGGACGCCTACGTGCTGATCGTGGACGGCAAGATCTCCAACGTGCAGGAGTTCCTGCCGCTGGCGGAGAAGGTCGCCCAGACCAAGAAGCCGCTGCTGGTGATCGCCGAGGACGTCGAGGGCGAGGCGCTGGCGCTGCTGGTGGCCAACAAGATCCGCGGCACCTTCACCTCGGTCGGGGTCAAGGCGCCGGGCTTCGGCGACCGCCGCAAGGCGATGCTGGGCGACATCGCGACCCTGACCGGCGGCCAGGTCGTCAGCGAGGCCATCGGCCTCAAGCTCGACGGCGTCGGCCTGGAGGAGCTGGGCCGGGCCCGCCGGATCACGGTCACCAAGGACGCCACCACGATCGTGGACGGCGCCGGGGACCAGAGCGAGATCGACGCCCGGGTCAACCAGATCAAGGTCGAGATCGAGAACAGCGACTCCGACTGGGACCGCGAGAAGCTGCAGGAGCGCCTGGCCAAGCTGGCCGGCGGGGTCTGCGTGCTGCGGGTCGGCGCGGCCACCGAGGTCGAGCTGAAGGAGAAGAAGCACCGCCTGGAGGACGCCATCTCGGCGACCCGCGCGGCGATCGAGGAGGGCATCGTCTCCGGCGGCGGCAGCGCGCTGGTGCACGTGGGCAAGGAGGGCTTCGACGCCCTCGGCCTGTCCGGCGACGAGGCCACCGGCGCGGAGGCGGTCCGCCGCGCGCTGGTCGAGCCGCTGCGCTGGATCTCCGAGAACGCCGGCCAGGAGGGCTACGTCGTCGTCTCCAAGGTCCAGGACCTGAAGCCGGGCCACGGCTACAACGCCGCCACCGGCGAGTACGTCGACCTCATCGCGCAGGGCGTCATCGACCCGGTGAAGGTGACCCGCAGCGCGGTCACCAACGCCGCCTCGATCGCGGGCATGCTGCTGTCCACCGAGGCCCTGGTGGTGGAGAAGCCGGAGGAGGCCGACGAGGCCGCCGCCGGCGGGCACGGCCACGGCCACGGTCACGGCCACTGATCCGGGCCACTGATCCGGGCCACTGGCCCGGGTCGCTGACCCCGGGCCGCGGCGAGCGCGACGCGCGACGACCGTGAAGGGGAGGTTCCCGCCGTCATATCCGAGAACGGCGGGAACCTCCCTTTTATGTTGTCTGGGCGGACGGCTGGGATCGGCCGGCTTTTGACGTTGATTGTCGTTGCGGGTGTGATGCGGACGGACAAAACTCGCACCGTTCGGAGTCGCCCGACCGCGATGCGTAGTATCG
Organism: Spirillospora sp. CA-255316; assembly: GCA_050942275.1. GTDB lineage: Bacteria > Actinomycetota > Actinomycetes > Streptosporangiales > Streptosporangiaceae > Spirillospora. Next base: position 1,238,522 of record CP192047.1, read on the forward strand.
GGGCCTCCGTCCCCACACTGTGACCATTCCGTTGTCTTCGACAGTGGAGACACGCCCGAGCGCGCTGGGCATCATGCTCAACGTGACCGAGGGAGCTTTCGCCGGGAGTACGACCGCGCGCGCTGTCGAACCCTCGGAGGGCCCGGCCCCTCCACCGCCCCGCGACACCGGCCGCGGGACGAGGGCAGTGCGCACGGCCAGAGCCGACGAGGGGGACCTCAAGGACCTCACGACACGGGCCGTCCAGGGCGACCCCGGCGCCATCGAGGTGCTCATCGGGCAGGTGCGCCCGATGGTCGTCCGCTACTGCCGGGCCAGGCTCGGCAGGGTCTCGGGGCAGTACCACATCGCCGACGACGTGGCGCAGGAGGTCTGCATCGCGGTGCTGTCGGCGCTGCCCCGCTACCGCGACATGGGCCGCCCGTTCGCCTCCTTCGTCTTCGGCATCGCCGCGCACAAGATCGCCGACGCGCTGCGCAGCGCGGTCCGCGCGGCCGTGCCGACCGAGGACCTCCCGGACGGGCCGGACGACCGGCCCGGACCGGAGGAGACCGTGGTGCGCTACATCGAGGCACAGCGCGCCCGCGACCTGCTGACGCGGCTGCCCGACAACCAGCGCGAGCTGGTGCTGCTGCGGGTGGTCGCGGGCCTGTCCGCCGAGGAGACCGGTAATGTACTGGGCATGTCCGCGGGAGCCGTCCGGGTCGCGCAGCACCGGGCACTGGCCCGGCTCCGGGCGATGGCCAGAGAGGAGTCGATCGCTTGACGGAGCGGAGCCACGGCGCCCCGGATCCGGACGAGCCGGTCGAACCCCCCGCGCTTCCGACCCGCGGCGCCGCCTTTCCCCAGGCCGGGGCCCCGCCCCACGGGCCACCGCAGGGCAGGCCGGAGGTGCCGCCCACGGCCGACCTGAGTGCGGTCCACCGTACCGACGCCATCATCGACGCGCTCGCGGGACGGCGCGCTGCCGCCTTCTCCGAGGGGGCCGGCCCGTCCACCCGGCCTGAGCCCGGCTTTCCCGGCCTCGCCGCCGGGATCGCCGCCTCCTTCACGTCCCTGCCCGCCACGTCCCCGGGGTGGGCGCAGCATGACCCCGACGACCCCGCCGTACGGCTGCTGAGCGCCCTGATCAGCGATGTCGACGAGCAGGTGCCCGCGCGCCGCGCGGCCGTCCGGGAGCCGTCCGCCGGTGCCCGGGGCGCTCGCGGCGGCGAACCGGCCGGTGCGGCGGGCGAGGACGACCGTCCCGGGTCCCCGTCCGGCCCGCGCCGCCGCGGCCCGCGCACGATCGTCGCGCTGGGCGTGGCGGGTGCCGTGCTGGCCAGCACCGGCGTGGCCGCCGCCGGTGGCGGGCTGACCGAGCACACCGCGCTGGGCCCGGGCGCCGAGACCTCCGGCGAGGCCGGCAGGACCGGAGCCGAGCCCGCCGAGTCCGGCAAGACCGCCGTTCCCCGCGCACCGGCCCCGGTACGGCCGCTTCCCGTCGCCGTCACCGGGCCCGTGGAGCGCGAGCCGTCCCGTGCCGTCGAGGGGCCCGCCGCCGACCGGCCGCGCCGGGCCGCGATCGTCCGGGCCAAGAACAAGCACAGGAACCTGCCGGACGGCCCCGCCCCGCGCCCGCGCACCGCCGGCACGGACGGCGGATGGTCCTTCTGGACGGGCGTGCCCCTGGAGACGCGGATCGAGACCGGCGAGCGCACCACGCCCCGCCTGGAGGAGATCCGCAAGCGGTGGCGGCAGCGGGCCGGCCTGCACCGCGGCCCGTACGACCGCGACTGACACGGAAAGGGCGGGAAAAGAGATCGTGGCGATGCCGGGCCCGCAGGGGGTCAGGGCGTGTCGCGGCCTTCCTCGCTGTCGATCACGCCGTCGACGTACCCGCGGGCGTACTCCCAGCTGACGTAGTCGACCGGGTCGGGCGACAGCGCGGGCTCGTGCACCCGGGGCAGGCCCTGGTCGAGCAGGTGGCGCAGGTTGCCGTGCAGCAGGTCCCAGTCGATGTAGTGCGGCTTGCCGCAGTCTCCGCAGTCGACCGTCAGCCCGCGCACGCCCAGCGGCTCCAGCAGGGCGCGGAAGACCTCCAGGTCGGCGAGGTCGGCCAGCACGTCCTCGCGCTCCGCCACGCTGAGCGGAGCGACGTCCTCGCCCGGGTCGCCGAGCGAGGCGGCCGGGTCTTCCGGGTCGCCGGCGAACGGGTCGAGCGGGGCATCATCGTGCACCCTTCCACGCTACTGCCACGCCCCCCGTCCGGTGCACCCCCCGATTTCATCCGGACGCGAACGGCCGCCTCCGGTCCGGCGTGCCGCATCGCGCGAAACCCCGGCGCGGCCGGGCGTGCCGGGTCCCCGCCCGGCGCCGGGGCGCGGGCGGCGGGTGAAGGCATGACGCGGCAAGCTTCGGGAATGCCGGGGTAAACCCAGGCGTTGCGGTGTCACCAAGGCCACTTCCCGTCGCCCGGCGAAGCGCCGTACGGGCGGCGGGCCAGGTCCTACCATGGAGTGAGGCCGTCGTGACCTGGCCGTACGCCGGCAGGCCGCTCCGCGTACGGACGAGTCGGCACGCCGTCGCCGTCCACCCAGCCGCGCCACCAGGGAAGGTTAGCCATGAATCCCGCCGCCGAGCCCGCCAGGATCATCCCGCAGGGCCTGACCTTCGACGACGTGCTGCTGCTCCCGGGCTACTCCGACCTGCAGCCCGGCGAGGCCGACACCACCACCCGGCTGACCCGCGGCGTCACCCTCCGCATCCCGCTGGTGTCGGCGGCCATGGACACCGTCACAGAGTCCCGCACCGCGGTCGCGATGGCCCGCCAGGGCGGGATCGGCGTGCTGCACCGCAACATGCCGGTGGAGGAGCAGGCCGCCGAGGCCGACCGGGTCAAGCGGTCCGAGGCCGGGATGATCACCAACCCGGTCACCTGCCTGCCCGACGCGACCCTGGCCGACGTCGAGGAGCTGTGCGCCCGCTACCGGATCTCCGGGGTGCCGGTCACCGATGTCCGCGGTGTCCTGGTCGGCATCGTGACCAACCGCGACATGCGGTTCGAGACCGACCTGTCCCGTCCGGTGCGCGAGGTCATGACCCCGATGCCGCTGGTCACCGCCCCCGTGGACGTCTCCCGCGCGGACGCGTTCGCGCTGCTGGCCGGCAACAAGATCGAGAAGCTGCCGCTGGTGGACGGCGAGGGCCGGCTGCGCGGGCTCATCACGGTCAAGGACTTCACCAAGAGCGAGCAGTACCCCGCCTCCACCAAGGACGCCGACGGCCGGCTGCTGGTGGCCGCCGCGGTGGGCGTCGGCGAGGACGCGCTCCGCCGCGCCCGGGCGCTGATCGAGGCGGGCACCGACGTGATCATCGTCGACACCGCGCACGGCCACTCCAAGGGCGTGGCCGACACCATCGCCGCGATCAAGGCCAACGCGCGGGTGGAGGTCGTCGGCGGCAACGTGGCCACCTACGCCGGGGCCAAGGCGCTGGCCGAGGCCGGGGCCGACGCGGTCAAGGTCGGGGTGGGCCCCGGGTCCATCTGCACCACCCGCGTGGTCGCCGGCGTGGGCGTGCCGCAGATCACCGCGATCTCCGAGGCCGCCCGGGCCGCGAAGGAGGCGGGCATCCCGGTGATCGGCGACGGCGGTGTCCAGTACTCCGGCGACATCGCCAAGGCCATCGTGGCCGGTGCCGACACGGTGATGCTGGGCAGCCTGCTGGCCGGGATCGAGGAGTCGCCCGGCGAGCTGATCTTCGTGCACGGCAAGCAGTACAAGTCGTACCGCGGCATGGGCTCGCTCGGCGCGATGCGCAACCGCGAGCGCGGCGGGTCGTTCTCCAAGGACCGGTACGCGCAGGCCGACGTGTCCAGCGAGGAGAAGCTCATCCCGGAGGGCGTGGAGGGCCAGGTGCCCTACCGCGGGCCGCTGTCGAACGTGGCGCACCAGCTGGTCGGCGGGCTGCACCAGTCGATGTGGTACGCGGGCACCCGCACCATCCCCGAGCTGCAGGAGCGCGGCCAGCTGATGCAGATCACCGCGGCCGGGCTGAAGGAGAGCCACCCCCACGACATCCAGATGACCGTCGAGGCCCCCAATTACCAGGGCCGCAACCGCTGACCGTAGCATCGTCCCGACAGGGAACCGGTCTCCGAACGCCACCCGCACAGCGCACCCACCCTTCTGGGGAAAGGGAGTAGCCCCACGGGGCAAGGGGCGAAGCCCCAAAAAGGGTGCAGGGGTGGAGCCCCTTGCCGGGGCATGAGGCCGTGGCCTGGAGCGAGTTCTACGAGCGTAGGGACGCGGCCGCCCCGCAGCGGGGGGCGTGGGGGGGGTCCTCCCCCCACAATGAAAGGAACGAGCAGTGGCTGCTGAGGTTGAGATCGGCCGGGGGAAGAGCGGGCGCCGGGCCTACGCCTTCGACGAGATCGGGATCGTCCCGTCGCGCCGTACCCGCGACCCCGAGGAGGTCAGCGTCGCCTGGCAGATCGACGCCTACCGGTTCGAGATGCCGCTGGTCGTGGCGCCGATGGACAGCGTGGTCAGCCCCGAGATCGCCATCAGGGTGGGGCGGCTGGGCGGGCTGGCGGTGCTCGACCTGGAAGGGCTGTGGACCCGCTACGACAACCCCGAGTCGCTGCTGGCCGAGATCGCCTCGCTGGACGACGCCCGCGCCACCCGCCGGCTCCAGGAGATCTACGCCGAGCCGATCCAGGAGGAGCTGATCGGGCGGCGGATCCAGGAGATCCGGGACGCCGGGGTGACGGTCGCGGCCCGGCTGTCGCCGCAGCGCACCGCGCAGTTCCACAAGGCCGTGATCGACGCCGGGGTGGACCTGTTCGTGATCCGCGGCACCACCGTGTCGGCCGAGCACGTCTCCGGCCGCGCCGAGCCGCTGAACCTCAAGCAGTTCATCTACGACCTCGACGTGCCGGTGATCGTCGGCGGCTGCTCCACGTACACGGCCGCGCTGCACCTGATGCGGACCGGCGCGGCCGGGGTGCTGGTCGGGTTCGGCGGCGGGTCCGGGCACACCACCCGGCACGTGCTGGGCGTGGCGGTGCCGATGGCGACCGCGGTCGCCGACGTGGCGGCGGCCCGCCGCGACTACCTGGACGAGTCCGGCGGCCGGTACGTGCACGTGATCGCCGACGGCGGCATGACCAACAGCGGCGACATCGCCAAGGCGTTCGCCTGCGGCTCGGACGCGGTGATGGTCGGCTCGCCGTTCGCCCGCTCCACCGAGGCGCCCGGCCGCGGCTACCACTGGGGCAGCGAGGCCCACCACGGCGACGTGCCCCGCGGCACCCGCATCGACCTGGGCACGATCGGCAGCATGGAGCAGATCCTGCACGGCCCCTCGCACGTGGCCGACGGCTCGATGAACCTCATCGGCGCGCTCCGCCGGGCGATGGCGACCTCCGGCTACACCGAGCTCAAGGAGTTCCAGCGGGTGCAGGTGGTCGTCGCGCCGCCCGCCCCCTGAGGAGGCCCGTCCAGAGGCACGGCGGCGCGCCGGATGTGGGGCGTCTCACCGCGTTCCAGCCATGATCGCGAGGCGGAATCGGGCGCTCCTGGTGTGGCGCCGTCCCTACTGTTGGGTAGTTACCTTTCGGACACCCACACCGCACAGGGGGAATCGCGATGACGGGATCACCGGTGACCGGACTGGGCAGCTCACGCCTGGGGCCGGCCGAACGTGCGGGCGCGCTCGACCAGATGGCCCGCGAGGAGTTCGACGTCGTCGTGGTGGGCGGTGGGATCGTCGGCGCCGGGGCCGCGCTCGACGCCGCCACCCGCGGCCTGTCGGTGGCGCTCGTGGAGGCCCGCGACTTCGCGTCCGGGACGTCCTCGCGGTCCTCCAAGCTGATCCACGGCGGGCTGCGCTACCTGGAGCAGTACAACTTCGACCTGGTCCGGGAGGCGCTCACCGAGCGGGCGCTGCTGCTCCAGATCGCCCCCCACCTGGTCAGGCCGGTGCCGTTCCTGCTCCCGACGACGCACCGGATCTGGGAACGCGGCTACTTCGGCGCCGGCGTCGCGCTGTACGACGCGCTGGCGTTCCAGATGGGCAGCTCGCGCGGCCTGCGGCACCACCGGCACCTGACCCGCCGGGGCGCGCTGAAACTGGCCCCGTCGCTGCGCAAGGACTCCTTCGTCGGCGCCATCCAGTACTGGGACGCGCAGGTCGACGACGCCCGCTACGTCATGACGGTGCTGCGCACGGCCGCCGCGTACGGGGCCCGCATCGCCTCCCGCACCCAGTGCGTGGGGTTCCTGCGCGAGGGCGAGCGGGTCACGGGCGTGAAGATCCGCGACCTGGAGACCCAGACGACCGCGGAGGTGCGCGCCAAGCAGGTCGTCAACGCCACCGGCGTGTGGACCGACGACATCCAGGAACTGGTCGGCGGGCGCGGGCAGATCCACGTCCGCGCGTCCAAGGGCATCCACCTGGTGGTCCCCAAGGACCGCATCCACTCCTCGACCGGCATCATCCTGCGCACCGAGAAGTCCGTGCTGTTCGTCATCCCGTGGGGACGGCACTGGATCATCGGCACCACCGACACGGCCTGGGACCTGGACAAGGCGCACCCGGCCGCGTCCCGCGCCGACATCGAGTACGTACTGGAGCACGTCAACTCGGTGCTCAACACCCCGCTCACGCACGACGACGTCGAGGGCGTGTACGCGGGACTGCGGCCGCTGCTGGTCGGCGAGACCGAGGAGACCTCGCAGCTGTCGCGCGAGCACGTCGTCGCGCACCCCGTCCCGGGCCTGGTGCTGGTCGCGGGCGGGAAGTACACCACCTACCGGGTCATGGCCAAGGACGCCATCGACGCGGTCGCGCACGGCCTGGACGGCAAGGTCGCCGAGTCGTGCACCCACGACATCGCGCTGGTCGGCGGCGAGGGCTTCCAGGCGATGTGGAACTCCCGCTACCGCCTGGCGTCGGTGTCCGGGCTGCACGTGGCACGGATCGAGCACCTGCTGTCGCGGCACGGGGTGCTGGTGGACGACCTGCTAGAGCTGATCGCCGAGAAGCCCGACCTGGGCAAGCCGCTGACCGGCGCCGACGACTACCTGCGCGCCGAGATCGTGTACGCGGCCTCGCACGAGGGCGCGCGGCACCTCAACGACGTGCTGGCCCGCCGTACCCGGATCTCGATCGAGACCTGGGACCGCGGGCTCGGCGTCGTCCAGGAGGCCGCCGACCTGATCGCGCCGGTGCTGGGCTGGTCGAAGAAGCAGCGCGACCGGGAGATCGAGTACTACCGCAAGCGGGTGGAGGCCGAGCGCGACTCGCAGAGCCAGGACGGCGACCAGGAGGCCGACGCGCGGCGCCGCGGGGCGCCCGACATCGTCCCCACGGCCGCCCCGTCCGCCGCCACCACCCCGTAGCCGCGGCGGCCTGCCTCAGGCCACGGCCCTGCCGAGCACGAGGCGCATGCCGTGCGCGTACAGCTCGGCGGGGACCCGGTCGGGATCGAGCAGGTGCTGCATGGCCAGGCCGAAGTCGAGCGCGACGGCCAGCGCGGCGCGGTCGGTGGCCGTGATGCCGTCGGTGTCGCGCAGGTCCTCGGCGAGGCCGGCGCGGCGCTCGGCGTACCAGTCGGAGAGCCGCTCGCCGGCCCGGCCGTCGCGCATCCCGTACAGCCAGAACTCCACCAGCAGCAGCGCCAGGAGCCGGGCGCCCTCACCGGACATGCGGCGGGCGTAGGCGTGCCCGGCGCGTTCGAAGCGTTCCTCGGGGGAGCGGGAGTTCCCGGCCGGTTCGGCGCCGGCCGGTTCGGCGTCGGTGAGTTCGGTGTAGGTCTCGGTGCCGATGCCGGCGCCGGTCCAGCGTTCCAGCAGGGCCAGCAGCAGGTCGGTCTTGCCGGTGAAGTTGGAGTAGACGGCGCCCTTGGTCAGGCCCGCCTCGGCGGCGACGTCGTCGAGCGAGGCGCCGTGGACGCCGCGTTCGGCCCAGAGCCGCTGGGCCGCGCCCAGCAGTGCCGCCCTGGTGCGCTCGCGGCGCTCCCGCCGCGTCCCGCCGCCGCCCGTACCCGTGTCGTTCGCGCCCGTCGTGCCCGTGCCGGTGTTGTTCGTGCCGGTGCCGGTCGTGCCGGCCGTGCCCGGGTCGGACGCGCCGCCGCTCGTGCTGCCGCTCGTGCCGCCGCCCTCGCCCGGGTCGGCGCCCCTGTACTGGGCGTCGATCATGAAGCCACCTCTCTCGCGCGGCGGACCGCCGGACCGGGGCGGGCGGCAGCGGACACCCCGGGACCGGCCGGTACCACCGCCTGGTCCGTTCACCTACCGGAATACACCGGAAGGGGGCGGTCGGTCCGCGACTTGGGGAAATCGCCGCGGGGCTTGGGATTACTTGCGGGTAGCCAGAGATGGCCAGGGGGTCATACTCTGCTCGCATGGCATCCCCGACGGTCCCCGCCCAAGGCGCGGCGGCGCACCAGCTCCCCCGACCCCTGATCGAGCGGCTGACCTCCCACATCGTCGCGGGCGGCGCCGAATCCACCACCATCCCCACCCCGTTCACCGGCGAAGACCTCGCCACCGTCCCGCTGTCGAGCGCCGACGACGTGCGCCGCGCCCACGAGCGCGCGCGGGAGGCCCAGCGCGCCTGGGCGAAGCTGCCGCCCGCCGAGCGGGCCAAGCCGTTCCTGCGGCTGGCCGACGCGCTGGTCGAGCGACGCGACGAGATCCTGGACGTCATCCAGCTCGAAACGGGCAAGGCCCGCCGGCACGCGCTGGAGGAATTCCTCGACGTGGCGCTGTGCTCGCTGTACTACGCGCGCCGCGCCCCCGGCCTGCTCAAGCCCAAACGGCGGCAGGGCATGATGCCCGGCCTCACCCGCGTCCAGGAACTGCGCCACCCCAAGGGCGTGGTCGCCCTCATCGCGCCCTGGAACTACCCGTTCGCGCTCGGCGCCAGCGACATCGCCCCCGCGCTGATGGCCGGGAACGCCGTCATCCACAAGCCCGACACCCAGACCTGCCTGTCCAGCCTCTGGGTGCTGGACCTGCTGGTCTCGCTCGGGCTGCCGCGCCACCTGTGGCAGATCGTCGTCGGCGAGCCCGCCGAGATCGGCGACCCGCTGATCGAGCAGGCGGACTACGTCTCGTTCACCGGCTCCACCCGCGGCGGCCGGGCCATCGCCGAGAAGGTCGCGCCCCGCCTGGTCGGCTACTCCCTCGAACTCGGCGGCAAGAACCCGATGATCGTCCTGGACGACGCCGACGTCGAGCGCACCGCCCGCGGCGCCCTGCGCGCCTGCTTCACCAACGCCGGCCAGCTGTGCATCTCCATCGAGCGGATGTACGTGCACGCCGCCGTCTACGACCGGTTCGTGCCACGCTTCGCCGACCTGGTGAACGGCATGCGGCTCGGCGCCGGGCTCGACTTCGACGTGGAGATGGGCTCCCTCACCTACCCGCGCCAGCTGGAGGCCGTCACCAGGCACGTCGACCAGGCCGTCAAGGCGGGCGCGACCGTGCTGGCGGGCGGCAACGCCCGTCCCGACCTCGGCCCGCTGTTCTTCGAGCCGACCGTCCTCACCGACGTGACCGCCGACATGGACCTGTGCGCGAACGAGACGTTCGGCCCCGTCGTGTCCGTCTACAAGGTCGCGAGCGAGGCCGAGGCCATCGAGCGCGCCAACGACACCGACTACGGCCTCAACGCCTCCGTCTGGACGAAGAACGCCGCGCGGGGCCGCCGCGTCGCCGCCCGCATCCAGGCCGGGACGGTCAACGTCAACGACGGGTTCGGCGCCGCGTACGCCTCCTACGACGCCCCCATGGGCGGCATGAAGCAGTCGGGCGTCGGCCGCCGGCACGGCGCCGAGGGCCTGCTGAAGTTCACCGAGGCGCAGACCATCGCCAGCCAGCACATCGCCGACCTGGAGCCGCCCGGCTCGCTGTCGTACGCCAAGTTCGCCGACGTCATGACCGCCGGGATCAAGGCCATGAAGCGGATGCGCGTCAAGTAGCGCGGGACGGCCGGAAAGCGGGGGCCGTTCGGGTGGGACATGCGCGCCGTGCGCGGGCACGGCGAGCCCAACCCCACCTGGATCCCCGAGGCCACGAGGCCGTGCGGCTGCTCGCCGAGGAGACCGGCGGGATGGCGGGCGGGTCCTGGGGCGACCTGTTCGATGTGCCGATGACCGCCCACTTCCTGGGCGGCCGCGTCATCGGCGACTCTCCGGAGACGGGCGTCATCGACCCCTACCACCGCGTCTACGGCCACCCGGGGCTGCACATCGTGGACGGCTCGGCGATCTCGGCCAGCCTGGGCGTGAACCCGTCCCTCACCATCACCGCGCAGGCGGAACGCGCGATGGCGTTCTGGCCGAACAAGGGAGGCGAGGGCCCGCGCCCCGACCTGGGCGCCGCGTACCGGCGGGTCGCGGCCGTGGCCCCGAAGAACCCGGTCGTCCCCGCCGACGCGCCGGGGGCCCTGCGCCTCCCCATCGTCGGCATCGGCTAGTACGCCGGGCTACGCCGCTCGCGGGGCCGTACCGTGGCCCCATGGACGCCGTCGCCGAGGAGACCGCCCGCATCGTCGCCGACCTGCGCGAGCAGGGTGTACGCGACCGTGCGGAGTACGAGAAGCGCTATCTGAAAAGCGACTTCGTCCACTTCGGCGTGCCTGTACCGGCCATCCGCAAGACCGCCCGCTCCGCCGTGCGAACCCGTCCCGCACGCGAGGACCTCCTCGCCCTGACCGCCTCCCTGTGGGCGCGGGCCGAGAACGGCCGTCCCGTCCACGAGGCCCGGATGGCGGCGATCGAGGTCCTGGTCCGGTGGGTGGGCGTGCTGGAGCCCGCCGACGTCACCGTCGCCGAGCGCATGATCCGTGACTCGGGCAGCTGGGTGTACGTGGACAACCTGGCCGAGAGGATCGTCGGGGCCCTGGTCGTCCGCTCTCCGGGCCTCGGCGGCGTCCTGGACGCGTGGGCGGGCGACCCGTACCCCTGGATCCGGCGGACCGCGCTCCTGGCGCTGCTCCCGGGCGTCCGCGCCGGTGACCCCGACCTGGACCGGATCTCCCGCTACGGCGACGCCCTCCTCGGGGAGACCGACTTCTTCATCCGCAAGGCCCTCGGCTGGGTGCTGCGCGAATTGTCAAAGAAGGATCCGGCCTGGGTGCGCGACTGGGTGGAGCCGCGCACCGGCCGGATCTCGGGTGTGACCCTCCGCGAGGCGGTCCGCCGCCTCCCGGAGGACGCCGCCGCCCCGCTGCTCGCCGCGTACGGGACGGCGAACAGCGGGGCGGCCGGAAAAGGGAAGGGTCACTTTCGGTAGGCCGTCCAGACCAGGTGCATCCTGTCGCCCTGACCCTTGGTGAACTGGTTCATGCAGGTGTCGAACGCGTAGTCCATGTAGTTGTGGATGGGGTCGACGCCCGCCGCCGGGCAGGTGTCCTTGCCCTCGGGGCAGCCGTTGGTGGCGTCGCGCTCGGCCGGGGTGTCGGCGACGCGGTCGCCGGCGCCGGTGCAGCCGTCCTGGAAGGTGTGGTAGAGCCCCAGCCAGTGGCCGATCTCGTGGGTCGCGGTGTGGCCGAGGTTGAAGTTCTCGATGGAGCCGTGCGGCATGCTCTCCGGGTGGATGATGACGCCGTCCAGCTTCGGGCTGGCCCGGTACTTCCACGGAAAGGTGGACCAGCCGAGCATCTCCTCGCCCATGTCGGCGCTGTAGAGGTTGAGCGTGCCCGCGCCGCCCTTGCGGAGCTTGGTCTTGAACGTCCGCTCGTGGCGCTCCGGGTCGTTGTACCAGGTGGCGTTGTTGGTACGCGTCACGCCCTTGAGGGTGAAACCGAAGCCGGTGTCGGCGCCCGGGCCCTTGCCGCTGTGCGCGTCGTTCAGCGTCTGGATCTGGCGGCGGATCATGTCGTTGGTCAGGTCGCCCGTGGGACCGTCGTGCAGGACGTGGAAATAGACCGGGACCGTCACCTTCGGCGCCTTGCGGCGGGCGGCCCGCGGGTCGGGCTTGGACGCCCCTGGCCGCCACACCCCGAGCCCGGTCAGGATCGACTTCAGCTCGCGTTCGACGGAGCGCGCCTCGGCGGGCGTCAGATCGTTGCGCCCGCCCTCGCGGACGTCGTCGTGCCCGCGGCCGCCGCCCTCGTGCCCATGCCCGTGCGCGTGCCCGTGGCCGTGCCCATGCCCGTGCTCGTGGTCATGCGTTCGGTACGGGGCCGTTCCGTAGGCATCCGTACCGTGCGAGTCCGTACGGGGCGAGCGCGGGCGCATCCGCGCGTCCGCCGGCGGGCAGTCGCGGGCGCTCGCCGCCTGCCGGAGCTCGGGCTTGTGCTCCGACCCCGGCGCCTTGACGGGACCCGGCGCCTTGACGGGACCCGGGGCCTGCACGGGGCCGGGGGCCGGCGGGGGCGCCTGGACGGTGGCCGTGCCGGCCGGGACGGCGGGCACGAGGGCGGCGATCAGCGTGACGGCTGCGGCGAACGGCTTCACGGCACTCCCGGGAAACGATCGAACACGGAACGTGTCTGATTGGTATCAGAATGCAACGGGCTCGCGCGGGACTGCGGACCAAAAATAGGCACAACGTTACCGATCAGACACAATCCGTGACTCGACGCGGCGCCGGGGGCGCGCATCGTCGCAGCTCGCGGGCGCCCATAGACTGGAAGACCTCCACCGACTCGAAAGGCGTCCTTGGTGGCCGTAGACCAGTCCTTCGACACCGTCCTCGTCGTCGACTTCGGCGCGCAGTACGCGCAGCTGATCGCCCGCCGGGTGCGCGAGTGCCATGTGTACAGCGAGATCGTGCCGTCCACCATGCCGGCGGCGGAGATGCTCGCCAAGGGGCCGAAGGCGATCATCCTGTCGGGCGGGCCCGCCTCGGTGTACGAGGAGGGGGCGCCGGCCGCCCCCGACGGCCTGTTCGACCTCGGCGTGCCCACGTTCGGCATCTGCTACGGGCACCAGGTGATGGCGCAGGCCCTCGGCGGCACGGTGGAGAACTCCGACGTCGCCGAGTACGGCGGCGCCACGATCGCCGTGACCGCCCCCGGGACGCTGTTCGCCGGGCTGCCGGGCGAGCAGGCGGTGTGGATGTCGCACCGCGACTTCGTCAGCCGCGCCCCGGAGGGCTTCCTGGTCACCGCGGGCACCGAGGTGACCCCGGTGGCCGGCATGGAGGACCGCGAGCGCGGGTTCTACGGCGTGCAGTTCCACCCCGAGGTGCTGCACACCGAGCACGGCATGGAGATCCTGCGCCGGTTCCTGTACGAGGGCGCGGGCTGCCGTCCCAACTGGACCATGGTCAACATCGCCGAGGAGTCGATCGACGCGGTGCGGGCCCAGGTCGGCGACAAGCGGGCGATCTGCGCGCTGTCGGGCGGGGTCGACTCGGCGGTGGCGGCGGCGCTCGTGCAGCGCGCCATCGGCGACCAGCTGACCTGCGTGTTCGTTGACCACGGGCTGCTGCGCAAGGGTGAGGCCGAGCAGGTCGAGAAGGACTTCGTCGCCGCGACCGGCGTCAACCTGCACGTGGTCGACGCCCAGGAGCGGTTCCTGGCCGCGCTGGACGGGGTGACCGACCCGGAGGCCAAGCGCAAGATCATCGGCCGGGAGTTCATCCGGGTCTTCGAGGAGGCCGCGCGGGCGGTGGTCAACGGAACCGCCGGGGGGTCGGGGGGGTCGTCCCCCACGAATGACACAGCGTCCGCCGCGGAGCCGGTGGAGTTCCTGGTGCAGGGCACGCTCTACCCGGACGTGGTCGAGTCCGGCGGCGGCACCGGCGCGGCCAACATCAAGTCCCACCACAACGTGGGCGGCCTGCCCGACGATCTTCAGTTCACGCTGGTCGAGCCGCTGCGGTCGCTGTTCAAGGACGAGGTGCGGGCGCTGGGCGAGCAGCTCGGGCTGCCCGCCGAGATCGTGTGGCGGCAGCCGTTCCCCGGCCCGGGGCTGGGCATCCGGATCATCGGCGCGGTCTCCCGGGAGCGGCTGGAGATCCTGCGGGACGCCGACGCGATCGCCCGCGAGGAGCTGACCCGGGCGGGTCTCGACCGCGACATCTGGCAGTTCCCGGTGGTGCTGCTGGCCGACGTCCGCTCGGTCGGGGTGCAGGGCGACGGCCGCACCTACGGCCACCCGGTGGTGCTGCGCCCGGTCACCAGCGAGGACGCGATGACGGCCGACTGGGCGCGGCTCCCGTACGAGGTGCTGCAGCGGATCTCCACCCGGATCACCAACGAGGTCCGCGAGATCAACCGCGTCGTGGTCGACGTCACCAGCAAGCCGCCCGGCACCATCGAGTGGGAGTGATTCCGCACCCCGCCCACGCTCACGGGTGAGCACGCGGGGGCCGGGAGGCCGATCGGACATGCGAAGGCCCGGGTGATGTCTCACCCGGGCCTTCGGTGCGCCGGTGTCGGTCCCCGCGGCCGCGGGGCGGGCTCCGGCCGGTGTCAGACGGCGGAGGGGGTGAGTACGGCCTCGGCCTCCAGCGTGGCGGCGGTGGCGTTCACCACCGCGGCGATCCGCAGCGCCTCCTGGATCAGCTCGCGCGACAGGCCGCCGTCGCGCAGCACCTTCTCGTGCGACTCCAGGCAGCGGCCGCAGCCGTTGATCGCGGACACGGCCAGGCACCACAGCTCGAAGTCGAGCTTCTCCACGCCCGGCTTGCCGATGACCGACATGCGCAGCTTGGCCGGCAGGGTGGCGTAGGTGTCGTCGCCGATGAGGTGGGTGGCGCGGTAGTAGACGTTGTTCATGGCCATGATCGAGGCGGCGGCCTTGGCGGCCTCGAACGCCTCGGCGGACAGGTAGTCGCCCGCCTCCTCGGCCAGCTCGGCGATGACCCGGGCGCTGCGGGTGGCCAGCGCGCAGGCCAGCACGGTGCCCCAGAGCTGCTGCTCGGACAGCTGGGAGGTGCCCGTGACCGAGCCCAGGTTCAGCTTGGTGTCCTTGGCGTAGCCCGGCAGGGCGCTCTTCAGCGCGTCGACGCTCACTGTCTTTCGTGTCCCTTCATGCGGACGGCCGGCCGCGGCCATGCTCCGGCCGCGGCCGGCCGCCGTACTGCTTGCGCGATGCGTGCTTGCCGTGGTGCCCGCTCGTGGCGCGGGATCAGGCCCCGGCCATCAGCTTGGCGGCGTCCAGGGTGTCCTCGCCCTTGTTCCAGTTGCACGGGCAGAGCTCGTCGCTCTGCAGCGCGTCCAGGACCCGCAGGACCTCCTTGACGTTCCGGCCCACGGAGCCGGCCGTCACCATCGCGAACTGGATCTCGTTGTTCGGGTCGACGATGAAGGTGGCGCGCTGGGCGACGCCGTCCGCGGTGAGGATGCCCAGGGCCTCGCTGAGCTCGCGCTTGAGGTCCGACAGCATCGGGAAGGGCAGCTCGCGCAGGTCCGGGTGGTCCTTGCGCCAGGCGAAGTGGACGAACTCGTTGTCCACCGAGGCGCCCAGGACCTGGGCGTCGCGGTCGGCGAACTCCTCGTTCAGCCGACCGAACTCGGCGATCTCGGTGGGACAGATGAAGGTGAAGTCCTTCGGCCAGAAGAACACCACCCGCCACTTGCCCTCGTAGGACTTGTGGTTGATGGTCTCGAACGCGTTATCCGGGTCGAGCGAGACGCAGGCGGTGAGTTCGTACTCGGGGAACTGGTCACCGACAGTAAGCACGTAGGCTCCTTCGCTTCTGCACGAGTTTGATCACCCTCTGGGGTGCGAGTGACCGGTGGGGCCCGTGGGGCCGCCCGGCGACGGAGTCAGGTTGCCACCGGCTATCGTGAAATGAGAAATCGATCTATCGCGTCGGGGTGATAGGAGTTTGCTATCAGTAGGCCTACGATCGCCCAGCTCAGGGCTTTTCTGGCGCTCGCGGAACATCTACATTTCCGGGATGCTGCCGCCGCGTTGCGGATGAGTCAACCCGCGCTGTCAGGCGCTGTGGCCGCCCTTGAGGAGACTTTGAACACACGGCTCGTCGAGCGGACCACCCGCAAGGTCCTGCTGACTCCCGCCGGCGAACGGGTCGCGCGCCGCGCCGAACGCGTCATGACCGAGCTGGACCGGCTGATCGAGGAGGTCAGAGCGGTGGGCGGCCCGCTGGTCGGCCCGCTGCGGCTGGGCGTGATCCCCACCGTCGCGCCCTACCTGCTGCCCGTCGTGCTGCCCCGGCTGGCCGCCGACTACCCCGATCTGGAGCTCACGGTGCACGAGGAGCAGACCGACCAGATCGTCGCCGAACTGACCGCCGGACGGCTCGACGTCGTCGTGATCGCGCTGCCCGCCCCTGTACCCGGAGTGACCGAACTCACCCTCTACGACGAGGATTTCGTCCTCGTCGCCCCCGGCTCCTCCGACCTCGGCGACGACCTTCCGCGGACCGTCCTCAACGAGCTGGATGTGATTCTTCTCAATGAGGGGCACTGCCTGCGCGACCAGGCGCTCGACGTCTGCCGCCAGGTGGGCGCCCGGGCCGCGGCCGCCACGTACGCGACCAGCCTCGCCACGCTCGTGCAGCTGGTGTCGGGCGGGCTGGGCGTGACGCTGGTGCCGGAGACGGCGCTGCCGGTGGAGACCCGGCGCGCGCCCAACCTGCGGCAGCACCGCTTCGCGGCGCCCGCGCCGTACCGCCGCATCGGCATCGGCCACCGGACGACCTCGCCACGCGCCGCCGAGTTCGACGCCCTGGCCGGCGGGATCCGCGACGCCGTCGCCGCCGACGCCGCCACCGCCGTCCGCGTCTGGGGCCGCGCCCCCGCCTGAGCCCGCCCAGGAGCGGCGCGGCCGAACGTCAAGTCTGGGTCAGCCGCCGGTCTGTTGATCGCTATCTGCTCGTGCCCGGTGGCGGACGGTCAGCATGCTGGCTCGCATGCCCACGTTCACGCTCCGAGAGGTCCGCGCCGTCTGCAAGGAACGCGACGCGTGGTGGACGGTGCTGCTGGTCGATCCGCTCGCGATCCGGCTGACCCGGTCGCTGGCCTCACGGACGCCCGTCACCCCCGGCCAGCTCACCGTCGCCGCGTTCGCGCCGGGGCTCGGCGCCGCGGGCTGCTTCGTCCAGGGCACGCCCGGCTGGCTGGCGCTGGGCGCGCTGCTGTACCACGTGGGCTTCGTCCTGGACTGCTGCGACGGCAAGCTCGCCAGGCTGAAGGGAGCCGGGTCGCCGTTCGGTGCCTGGCTGGACTTCATGCTGGACCGGGTGCGTGACGGCGCCTGCGCGCTGGCCCTCGCCCACGGCCTCTACACGGCGACCGGGCAGGCGGCTTACTGGGGGATGGGCTGCGCCATCCTCGCGCTCGACATGTTCCGGTACCTGAACAGCGCGCAGCTCGCCAAGGCGCGCCGCACGATCCGCCGGGCGGCGGTGCTGGACCAGCGGGCCCTGGCGGCCATGCCGCCCGTGCCGAGGCCGCGTCCTGAGCCCGACCTGGAGAGCACCCGCCCGATGCCGCCGGTGCCCGCTCCCGGAACGGAGCCGCGCGACCGAAAGACGGGGGGCCGGCTGCGCCGTGCCTACGCGCGCCTCCGCGGGTCCTTGCTGCGCCGCCGCATCCGCATGCATCTGGTGAGCGGCATCGAGTTCCAGATGGCCGCCTTCATCGTGGGGCCGCTCACCGGACTGGTGCTCCACACCGTCGCCGTCGCGGGCGGGTTGCTGCTGCTCTTCGAGGTCGCCCTCATCGTCAAGTTCTGGCGAAGGGCACGCAGGTCCATCCCGGCCCCGATGACCTCACGCGCCCCCGCCCCGGCTCCCGCCGCCTGACGAGAACCACCCCCACGCGCCCTGCCACCCACCACACCCGGGGTCAGGGACGGTAGGCGCGGGCGAAGAGGGTGACGCCCGGCCACGACTTGACGGGCAGGAGGCGCTCCAGCGCCGTGATCAGGTGCAGCGCCTCGTTCATGTACGGGTGCAGGTGCGCCATGTCCTCGCAGTGCGCGGTGCGGTGGCGGCGCAGCCGGACCAGGGGACGCAGCAGCACGTTCCAGCTCCACAGCCGCTCCACCGCCAGCCCCGCCTCCTCCAGGAGGTCGGTGAGCGCCCGGCGGGAGTAGCGGCGGACGCGGCCGAGCGCGACGTCGTGCGCCGACCAGAGCGTCATGTCGCAGGGCACGGCCACCAGCGCGCCGCCGCCCGGCCGCAGCACCCGGGCGATCTCCGCGGCGGCGGCGCGGTCGTCCTCGACATGCTCCAGCACGTTCAGCGCCAGCGCCAGGTCCTGCTCCCCGGACGGCAGCGGCAGGAAGCAGGCGTCGCCGTGGTAGGCGTCGATGCCCTGGGAGAGGCAGAGGTCGACGGCGGCCTCGGAGCTGTCGACGGCGACCGCCCGCCATCCGTGGTCCTTGAGCACGCGGGTGTTGCCGCCGCCGGCCGCGCCGATGTCGACGGCCCGTCCCCGCGCGCCCGCCCGGTCCGCGGCGGTGCGCCGCACCTCCTTGGCGATGATGGCGCGGCGTTCGCGGTACCACCAGTTGTCGTTCTCGACCTCGACGATTCGCTGAATCTCGATGGTGTCCACGGCACCAGCCGATTGCATCGCGGTGTCCTGCCGCCACCGTCGGCGCCGACTCCGATCTGATCGTTGACCTGGCTTTTTCCTGCGTTTCGCCTCGGCCGGCCGGTCCCCGGGCATGAACCGACCAGTGTGGGTATGTGGGGCATCGGGAGGACTGTGCCGGTTCGTCCGGTGAGTGGACGCGCGTGGGGAGGCGGGGTGCGGGCGAGAACGATGCCAACGGACAGGGTCGCGCAGGGACCGGCGGGCACGGGCGCGCAGGGACCGGCGGACGGGGTCGCGCAGGGACCGGCGGACACGGTGGCGGAGAGACCGGCGGCCGTCGCCGCGTTCGCCACCGGCGGTCGCGCCACGACATGGGCGTACCGCACGAAGTCCCTGGTGGTCGCCCACGGCATCTTCGGCACGGCCCTGCTCGCCGCGCTCGCGCTACGCGTTCTGGCGGTCGCGGGCTACCCGACGGCCCTGTGGTTCGGCGACTCGGTGGGTTACCTGCGGAGCGCGTTGCGGCTCCAGCCGTCCCCGACACGGCCCAGCGGGTACTCGGTGATGCTGCGCGCGCTTGAACCGTTGCACAGCTTCATCGCCGTCGTGTCCGTGCAGCACCTCATCGGGCTCGCCACTGCCGTGCTGCTGTACGCACTCGTCCGGCGCCACGCGAGCACGGCCGCCTGGGCCAGGCGGTGCGGGCCCTGGCTACCGGGCGCACTGGGCACGGCCGTGGCGCTGCCCGTGCTCTTCGACGCCTACCAGATCGAGCTGGAACACCTCCTCCTGTCGGACACCCTCTTCATGTTCCTGGTCGTGGCCGCGGTCGTCGTCCTGCTGTGGCGCCCCAAGGTGACATGGCCGGCGGCGGCCGTCGCGGGCGTGCTGCTGGGCCTCGCCTCGGCGACCCGCGCGATCGGGCTCCCGCTCCTGGCGGTCGTCCTGCTGTGGCTGTTCCTGCGCCGCAGAGGCTTCCGTGACGTGGCCGTCCCGGCGGTCGCGGCCGTCGTGGCCTTCGCCGTGCCGGTGGGGCTCTACATGACCTGGTACCACCGGGCGCACGGCGTGTTCGCCATGACGGAGTCGGAGAAGACCTTCCTCTACGGCAGGACCGCCGACTTCGCCGACTGCTCCGTCATCAAGCCCCGCCCCGAACTCGAACGCTTCTGCCCCAAGACGCCCCCGAAGGACGTGTCACCGCCCTACGCGGCCCTGTGGACGGACCAGTCGCCCTTCGCGGACATCGACCGCGGCAAGGTCGGCGGCAACGACATGGCCGGAGAGTTCGCCACGGCCGCCATCCTCGCCCAACCCGGCGACTACGCGCGCGTCGTCGCACGCGACATCCTGAGGGCCTTCTACTGGAAACGCACCGTCCACCCCTCGCCGTGGACGTTCCAGAAGTACGAGTTCCCCGCCAAAGAACAAGCCCTGAGTAAGCGGCAGGCCAGTGTGGCCCGTCCCTACGCGCACGCCGACGGGACGCGACCGGTCGTCGAACCGTACGCGGGCTGGATGCGCACCTACCAGGACTGGGTCTACCTTCCCGGCGCGGGCCTCGGCGTCCTACTCCTCGCGGCCGCAGCGGGAGCCGCGCTGCACAAGGGTCCGCGACGGCGCGTTCTGCTGCCGTGGATGATGTCGGTCGCGCTGCTCGTCATACCGGCCGCCACCGCCGACTTCGACTACCGGTACGTGCTCCCGGCGGTGCCGCTGGGCGCCCTGGCGGCGGGCCTGGCGTTCACACCACGCCCGCGTGCGTCCCGGCCCGTCCTGGAACGGGCCACCGGAACGCGCCCGCGCACCCCCGCCCTCACCCGCTGACTGGTCAGCGCCTGCGGCGCCGCAGGACGAAGCGAATGAGCAGCAGGACCACAACGACGGCGCCCGCGGCCGGGACGGCGCGCTTGACCAGCGAAGGACCCGCGACCTCCAGGAGATCGATCGCGTCGTCGGGGTCGTCCCGGCGGGGCCGGATCGGCGACACGACCGGGCCGGACGCCGTCGTCTCCACCGGGCTGGCCGGACGCTGCTGCGGCACCTTCGGAACGAACGGCTCCTCGGAAGCCGCGGGCTCCTCGGCCGGCGCGGGCGCGGCGGACTGCTCGACGGCGCTCGCCGCGGCACCCGCCCCGGCGACCTCGCCCGGCGCCTCAGCCGGAGCGGACGGGGACTCCAGCTCCTCGGCGAGCGCGGTCGCGAACCGGGAGATGAGCCTGCCGCCCACCTCCGACAGGATGTTGCGGCCGAACTGGGCGGGGCGCCCGGTCACGTTGAGCTTGGTCTTCACCGTCACACGGGTCGTGTCGCCCTCGTCGTGCAGCTGCGACACCACGGTCGCCGACGCGGTGCCCGAACCCCGGGCCTCCTTCGCGGCGGCCTCCAGGGTGACCGTACGGGCGGCTTCGTCGGCGGAGGTGATGCGCGCCGTGCCCCGATAGGTGATGGTCATCGCACCGACCTTCACCTTCATACGGCCCGAGTACTCCTCGCCCTCGACCGAGTCGAGCGCCGCGCCCGGCATGCAGGACGCCACCCGCTCCACGTCGAGCAGCACCGACCAGGCCTGATCCACCGGCACCGGGACGGTGAATTCGTGGTCGAGCTCCATGTTGTTCGGTCCTTATCATCCGGGGGACTTGTCCGTGACCTTACGACCGCGACCGGTTCCGCCGCCAGACACCCCCCGGCTACCGATGCCTCGCGCAACACGAACAACACCGCGCGTCACCCCGCAACGCCGCCGCCGCTACACGACGACCGCCGCAAGACCGCCGCAAGACCGCCGCAAGACCGCCGCGACTTCCGCCACGCCGTGCCGACGGCCGTCGTGCTGCTGCACCCGGCGCCGCGCTTCTGGCGAGGCCGCCACGACGGCCGCCACGACGGCCGCCGCGCCGTTGTGTGCGCGGCGACCGTTGCGAGGGCGTTGCGGCGCCTGTCGCACGGCCACACCGGCTCGCCGCGCCGCCGCCGCCACGCCGCGGCCGCTGTGGTGGTGGTCAGACCGCCGCGGCGGCTGTCAGGGCTCGTGCCGTCAGGACCTTGGCCAGGTGGCTGCGGTACTCGGCGGAGCCGTGCAGGTCGGTGGGCGGGGCGGTGCCGCTCGCGGCGGACTCGGCCGCGGAACGGAACGAGTCGTCCGAGACCGTGCGGCCGGCGATGAAGTCCTCCACCGCGGTCGCCCGGATCGGGACGGGGCCCATGTTGGTCAGCGCCACCCGGGCGTCCTCGATCGCGCCGCGCTCGCGCCGCACCGCACACGCCACGCCGACGATCGCCCACGCCTGCGCCGTCCGCTGGAACTTCTCGTAGTGGACGCCCCAGCCCGCGCCGAGCTTGGGCACGCGCACGGCCACCATCAGCTCGTCCGGTTCCATCGCCGAGGTCATCCAGTCGACGAAGAAGTCCCGCGCGGCGATCTCCCGCTCGCCGCGCACCGAGCGCACCAGGAACACCGCGTCCAGCGCCACCGCCACCGCGGGCAGGTCGCCCGCCGGGTCGGCGTGCGCCAGCGAGCCGCCGAACGTGCCGCGATGCCGCACCGCCGGATCGGCCACCGTCGCCGTCGCCTTGGCGATGAGCGGGGCGTGCTCGTTCACCAGCGGGTCCCGCACCACCTGGTAGTGGGTGGCCATCGCACCGATGACCAGCGCGTCGCCGTCGTCGCGGATCTCCCGGAGCGGGTCGATCCGGTCGAGGTCGATCAGCGCGTCCGGGTAGGCCAGCCGCAGCCGCAGCAGCGGCATCAGGCTCTGCCCGCCCGCCAGCGCCTTGGCGTCCTCGCCCGCCTCCGCCAGCGCCGTGACGGCCTCGTCGAGCGAGGCGGGGCGCACGTACTCGAACCGAGCGGGAATCACTCCGCACCTCCTGCCTGGCCGGTGTCCGCCTGGGCCGAGCCGAGACCGCCGCCGGCGCCCGGCGCCGGACCCGGCGCGGGCGCGTCGTCGCCGCCCGCCTCCCGCAGCGCCCGCCAGACGCGTTCCGGCGAGCACGGCATCGGGACGTCGTTCACCCCGTACGGGCGCAGCGCGTCGACGATCGCGTTCACCACGGCCGGGGTCGAGGCGATCGTGCCGGCCTCGCCGACGCCCTTCACGCCGAGCGGGTTGGACGTCGCCGGGGTCTCGGTGCGGTCGGTGGTGAAGTCGGGGAGGTCGGCCGCCGACGGAATCAGGTAGTCGGCCATCGTCGTGGTCGTCAGGTTGCCCTCGGCGTCGTACACCGCCTCCTCGTACAGGGCCTGCGCGATGCCCTGCGCCAGCCCGCCGTGCACCTGCCCCTCCACGATCAGCGGGTTGACGACCTTGCCGATGTCGTCGACCGCCACGTACGAGCGCAGCCTCACCATGCCGGTCTCGGTGTCGACCTCGGCCGCGCACAGATGGGTGCCGTGCGGGAAGGAGAAGTTCTCCGGGTCGAACGTCGCCTCGGCGTCCAGCGACGGCTCGACGCCGTCCGGCAGGTCGTGCGCCGCGAACGCGGCCGTGGCGACCTCCTGCAACGTGCGGCCCTCGTCGGCGACGCCGCGCACGCTGAACCGCCCCGCGTCGAACTCCAGGTCGCCCTCGTCGGCCTCCAGCAGGTGCGCGGCCACCTTGCGGGCCTTCTCGACCACCTTGTCGCAGGCGCCGTACAGGGCGATCCCGCCCACCGCCAGCGACCGCGACCCGTAGGTGTCCATGCCCTTCGGGGACACCGCGGTGTCACCGTGCAGCACCTTCACGTCCTCGAACGGCACCCCGAGCCGGTCCGCGGTGATCTGCGCCCACGCCGTCGCATGCCCCTGGCCGTGCGGCGACGAACCCGTCACCACCTCGACCTTGCCGGACGGCAGCACCCGCACCGACGCGTGCTCCCAGCCACCCGCGCCGTACGACAGCGACCCCAGCACCCGCGACGGCGCCAGCCCGCACATCTCGGTGAACGTCGACACCCCGATGCCCAGCTGCACCGGATCGCGGCGCTCGCGCCGGTCGGCCTGCTCGGCGCGCAGCTTGTCGTACTCGAACAGCTCCAGCGCCTTCTCGGTCGCCGCCTCGTAGTTGCCCGAGTCGTAGGTCAGGCCCGCGATCGTCTCGTACGGGAACTCCTCGTGCCCGATCCAGTTCCGGCGCCGCACCTCGATCGGGTCGAGCCCGAGCTCGTCGGCCAGCTCGTCCATCAGCCGCTCGATCGCGTAGGTCGCCTCGGGACGGCCCGCCCCGCGGTAGGCGTCCGTGGGCGTCTTGGTGGTGAAGACGCCCGTGCACGTGAACGAGTAGGCGTCCATCTTGTAGATGCCGTTGAACATGAACGCGCCCAGGATCGGGATGCCCGGCGTGACCAGCATCAGGTACGCGCCCATGTCGGCCAGCAGGTCGACCTTGAGCCCGCGGATCCGGCCGTCGCGCTCGGCCGCCAGCGTCAGCCGCTGGATCTGGTCGCGGCCGTGGTGGACGGTCATGTTCCCCTCGCTGCGCGACTCGGTCCACTTGACCGGGCGGCCCAGCCTGCGCGCCAGCAGCAGGGTCAGCACCTCCTCCCCGTACACCTGCAGCTTGGAGCCGAAGCCGCCGCCCACGTCGGGCGCGACCACCCGGATCCGGTGCTCGGGGATCTCGGTGACGACCGACAGCATCAGCCGCAGGATGTGCGGGATCTGCGTCGCCGAGTAGAGCGTGAACTCCTCGCCCTCCGGGACGCACAGCACCGAGCGCGGCTCCATCGCGGTCGGGATCAGCCGCTGCTGCACGTAGCGGCGCTCGATCAGCACCGGCGCGTCCCGCAGCGCCGCCTCTACGTCGCCGTTCTCGAACACCCAGCGGTAGCTCTCGTTGGTGCCGAGCGAGTCGTGCACCGGCCCGTCGTCGCCGCGCTGCGCCCGCTCCAGGTCGACCACCGCGGGCAGCGGCGCGTAGTCGACGTCGATCTCCTCCAGCGCGTCGACGGCGGCGTACCGGTCGCGGGCCACCACGCACGCCACCGGCTCGCCGACGTAGCGCACCTCGTCCACCGCCATCGGCGGATGGTCGGGATGCTTCATGTCGTCGGTGACCGGCCACGCGCACGGCAGGCTGCCCTGCTCGGCGGCGAAGTCGGCGCCGGTGAGCACCGCCACCACCCCGGGGCGGCCGAGCGCCTCCTCGACGTCGACGCCCTCGATCCGCGCGTGCGCGTGCGGGCTGCGCAGGAACGCCACGTGCAGCGTGCCCTGCGGCTGGATGTTGTCGGTCCACCGGGTGCGGCCGGTGATGAGCCGGGCGTCCTCGGTGCGCCGCCGCGGCGAGCCGACCTCGCGCGCCGCCGCCCCCGTCTCGCCGGTCACCGTCATGAGGCCACCTCCCGCTCCGCCGCCCGGCCGCCACCCTGGGTGCCGCCACCCTGGGCGCCGTCGCCCTGAATTCCATCGCCCCGAACTCCGTCGCTCTGGGTGCCGTTGCGCTGGATGCGCATCTCGGCCGCCGCGCCGCGCACGGCGCGGACGATGTTCTGGTAACCGGTGCACCGGCACAGGTTCCCCTCGAGCCCTTCCCGGATCTCCTCGTCGGACGGGTCGGCGTTCTCCCGGAGCAGGTCGATCGACGCCAGGATCATCCCGGGCGTGCAGTAGCCGCACTGCAGCGCGTGCTCCTCGTGGAAGGCCCGCTGCATGGGGTGGCGTTCGCCGTCGAGGCCGAGGCCCTCGACCGTGGTGATCTGCCTGCCGTCCGCCTGGACGGCGAGCAGGGAGCAGCTCTTCACGCTCAACCCGTCGAGCAGGACGGTGCAGGCGCCGCAGTTGGTGGTGTCGCAGCCGATCGGGGTGCCGACCTTGCCCAGCCGGTCGCGCAGGTAGTGGACGAGCAGGAGGCGGGGTTCGACCTCGTCCTCGTACGTCGCGCCGTCGACCTCGACCTTGATTCGTGGCATTCGTTCTCCCAGGGACGTCTCGGGTGGGGCTGGCAGGGAGAGACGTCCCTGAGGGCGGAGCGCGCTGGTCGGGCCACGGCATCGGGGCCACCTCCGGGGGGAGGGCGAACGACCCTACGAACCTATGCCGATGTTGAATTGTGGACTAGCCCTTGATGTGGCCTTTTTCACACCTCAGTGGACGCGGAGCAGAACGGGCCATGTCTTGGGCCCGACGATCCCGTCCGGCGTGACCCGCCCCCAGGCCTGCACCGCCCGCACGGCCAGCTCCACCTTGGTGTCGAACGGGCCGTCGACCTCCCCGATCTCCGGGTGCGAACGCGCCAGCAGCAGCGCCCGCAGCGTCTGCACGTGCTCGCCCGTGGCGCCCTTGCGGAGCTCCGGCAGCTTCTTCACGATCTCCTCCGTCCAGTGCGAGGTTCCGTAGTCCGGCCGCCCGTACCCGGCGATCACCGAGGACGACCGCACCCGCCGCTTGCACGCGTCGTCGGTGTTGGCCTCGATCGTCTGGACCCGGCCCCCGCCCAGGGCCTTCTCGACGATCCCCACGTGGTCGATGGCGCCGATCGCGTTCGACGTCCCCCAGTCGAAGAACACGATGTCGCCGGGTTTGGCGTCGTTGACGTTCTCGGTCGTCCCCTTGAACCACCGGTCGATCTTCTGGAAGTCCTGCGCGTGCCACACCGTGTAGGCGCGGTCCCCGCCGGGCAGGACCGCCTCGGCGTTGTCGGACCGCCGCGCCCAGTAGGTGATGGCCATGTCGCACCACGACGCCTCGAGGAACTCGTCCCCGTGCCTCTTGGCGTAATCCCGGGTGATGACGTTGGGCCGCCCCGACAGCCCCAGCGACGCGCGCGCCTCGGCGAGCATCCCCTTGGCCGTCCCCATCAGGACTCCTCCTCGCCGCGGTAGATCCCTTCCTGGTCCGGCTCCCCGTACAGCCCGAGGAGGACCTGCTCCTCGTCGTCCTCCGTCGCCCTGTGGACGTCCGGGTGGACGTCGACCTGATCCATCTCAGCGGGCAAGCTCACGGCCCCTCCGTAAGTCGATCGGTCAGGACATAGCAAAGAGTAATCTTACAACTACCAAGAGTGCAAATAGTCCTGGTAAACGCCCTAGCCACATCCGGCCGCCGTGACCTACGAACGGCGCTCTCGCGCGTTCAACCTGTGACGAGACAGGAGAGCGCATGCCGCCCGCGACCACCCGCCGCCACCGGCCCGGTTTCCTCTTTTACTACGACGAGGGGGTGTCCCTTCGCCGCCGCAGGAGCCGCCGGGCCGCCAATGCCATCAGGGCCGTGACCATCTGTGCGGTCGTGGCGCTGATCCATCTGATCGGCCTGACCCTCGGGCCCGTCCTCCACTCCTGAGCCCCGGCCGTGATGCAACCGTGATCGTCGTCATGGTCAACCGGAATGCGGACGAACCCGTCTTTATCGCATAGGAGCTGAGCTTCCCCGCCGGCTCGCACCGCGCGATTCGAGAGGGAGTTCCATGGTCGATTCCACCCATTCCAGGGTCTTCCGGCGCGCCATGCTCGCGGCCCCGATCGCCGGGTTGCTGGCCGTCGCGCCGCTCGCGGCCCCCGCGTCCGCGGCTCCGGCGGAGACCGTGTGCGCCAGCGTGGGCGCCGGCGGCGCCGAAGGCGACGGGGACAGCGGCTACAACCCCGACTGGACGCCGCACTGGGGGAAGCCCGTCGTCAGCGGCAACGGCCGCTTCGTCGCGTTCACCTCGGCCGCCTCCACCCTCGTGCCGGGCGACACCAACCAGAGCAGTGACATTTTCGTGCGCGACCTGCGCCGAGGAACGACCCAGCGGGTAAGTGTCGGCGCCGCGGGCGCGCAGGGCGACGGACCGAGCCAGGAGCCCTCGATCAGCGCGGACGGCCGCTATGTCGCGTTCACCTCGATGGCCTCCAACCTGGTGGCCGACGACGAGAACGGCTCCTACGACGTCTTCGTCCACGACCGCTCCACCGGGACCACCACCCTGCTGCACCGCGACAGTTCCGGCGACCAGGGCAACGCCGCGGCCTGGACCCCCGCGATCAGCGCCGACGGCCGGCACATCGCCTTCGCGTCGAGTTCGGTCAACCTCGCACCCGGCAACCCCAGCGGCCACTACGCGATCTACGCCCGCGACATCGAGGCCGGCCGGACCGAGCTGGTCAGCGCCGCCCCCGACGGGACCTGGCCGGACGCGGTGGCCGAGGCCCCCGCCATCAGCGCCGACGGCCGCTACGTGGCCTACTCCTCGCCCGCGACGAACATCGTCCCGGACGACACCGACGAGAACTACGACATCTTCGTCCACGACCGCCGGACGGGTACCACCACCAGCGCGAGCCCTGGCTCCTCCGGAGGGCACGGTGCCCCCTCGATCAGCGCGGACGGCCGCTACATCGCCTTCCACACCGGCTATCCGGACTACACCCCCACCACCGTGTCGGTGCACGACCGCAGGCGCGGCGTGACGCGGGTCCTGACGGGCCAGGCCGACGCCGAGAGCCGCGACCCCTCGATCAGCGCGGACGGCCGCTCCATCGTGTTCGAGTCGGCGGCCACGAACCTGGTGGCCGGCGACACCAACGGCGTCGCGGACATCTTCCGGTACGACGTCCGGAGCGGCACGACGACCCGCATGAGCACCGCGACCACCGGCGAGCAGGCCGACGGCACGAGCAGGGCCGCGTCGATCAGCGGCAACGGCCGCGTCGTCGTCTACGGATCGGCGGCGACCAACCTGGTCGCGGGCGACACCAACGCCCGGGTCGACGTCTTCGCCCACCGCCCCTGAACCGCTGAGCGCCCGGCCGGGCCGCCCGGCCGGGCGCGATCTCCGGAATGTTTGCCATTCCAGGAACTAACTGAAAGTTCCGGACCTAGTGCTCCAACCCCGGCGGCGTTACATTAGTAACTGGCCTGTGAGACGAGCGAGGGAGCCGGACCGGAGGAACTCCGAGAGGGGAACCGAAGGAAAGGCTGAGAGGCCGGAAGCCGAAAGGCGGAAGGCGACCCCTAGCACCTGATCTGGACAATGCCAGCGCAGGGAGAGCGCCTCACAGGTCACTCTTGTATGCCCGGGCCGCAGTCAGCCCGTCGGGGGTGCCTGGGGGGCGGCCTGGGGCGGAGTCGGCGGAGTCGGGGTTTGGTAGGCGGGGGTTCGGGCGCCGGTCAGGCCCAGGGCGAGCATGATGCGGCCTACCTTCGGCCACCTCTGCTCTATGGCGCGGGCCGCCGCGTAGTAGGCGGCGGTCACGAAGGCCACGGCGACGGTGGTGGCCATCGCGCTGGTGTTGTCGTCCAGCACGATGCCCGCCTCCGTGGCCAGCCAGGTGAGCGCCGCGCCGACGGCGACCGGGACCCACGTACGGATGAGGCTCACGACGTAGTCGTTCATGACGACCTCCCTCGGGTCACCATGGTCGCCGTTCGGCGGCGGCTGTCCAGTGGTCCTAGCGGATGGGTTGCAGTGACTTGGAGTAAACGGCGTTGCCGTCGATGTCACGGAGGCGGGCGGTGAACTCGCCGGACCGGCCGTCGATGGCGACCTCGCCGAAGAACTGGTAGCCCTCGGCGGGGGAGGTGTTGGCGCGCGGGGGCGTCTTCCTGAAGGCGAGCTGGGGGCCGAAGGTGCCTTCAAGGTTGTTCGGGCCGAACGCGCCGGCGTTCAGGGGGCCGGTGACGAACTCCCAGAACGGGTCGAAGTCCTTGAACGCGGCCTTGGACGGGTCGTAGTAGTGCGCCGCCGTGTAGTGGACGTCCGCCGTCAGCCACACCATGTTGCGGACCTTGTGCTTCTTGGCGTACGAGAGCAGGTCGGCGATCTCGCGCTCGCGGCCGAGGGGGGCGCCGTTGTCGCCCTGGGCGATGCCCTCCTGGGCGGCCGAGCCGTCCGGGACGATGAGGCCGATGGGCAGGTCGGCAGCCATGACCTTCCAGGTGGCCTTGGAACGGCGCAGCTCCCGCTTGAGCCAGTCCAGCTGCTCGGCGCCCAGCACTCCCGAGGTCTGGGACGAGGAGGTGTTCGGGCTGTTCGGGTCCTTGTGCGTGCGCATGTCCAGGACGAAGACGTCCAGCAGCGGCCCGTAGGAGATACGGCGGTAGAGGCGCCCGCCCTTGGGGGCCTGGACGGCGGTGGGGGTGTACTCGAACATCGCCCTGCGCGCGCGCTCGACGAGGACGTCCACGCGCTTCTCGGTGTACTGCGGCAGGTCGAGGATCTCGCCCGGGTACCAGTTGTTGGTGACCTCGTGGTCGTCCCACTGGTAGATCATCGGGACGTGCGCGTTGAACGCGCGCAGGTTGGCGTCGTGCAGGTTGTACCGGAACTGGCCGCGGTACTCCGCGAGCGTCTCGGCGACCTTGGTCTTCTCGGGGGTGACGAGGTTGCGCCACGTGCGGCCGTCGGGCAGCGCGACGGTCTCGGCGAGCGGGCCGTCGGCGTAGACCAGGTCGCCGCTGCACAGGAAGAAGTCCGGGTCGAGGGCGCCCATGGCCTTGAAGATCCGGTATCCGCCCAGCTCGGTGTTGATGCCCCAGCCCTGGCCGGCCAGGTCGCCCGACCAGACGAAGCCGATGTCGGCGCGGTGCCGCGGCGCGGTGCGCAGGCGCCCGGTGACGGCCTCGGAGAGCGCGGAGCCGCGGTCGAGGTCGGCCAGCCGTACCCGGTAGTGCAGCTCCTCCCCGGCGGGCAGGCCGCGCAGGAACGCCTTGCCCGTCAGGTCGGTGTCGGGCGTCAGGACGGGGCCGCGGACCTGCAGCGCGTCCTTGAGGTCGGGCCGCCGGGCGATGTCGACGATCATGCGCGCGGGGCGGTCGGACCGGGCCCACACCACGGCCTCGTGGGCGGTGACGTCCCCGCTCTGGACGCCGTGCGTCAGCAGCGGCCGGCCCGAACGGACCAGGCCGGGGGAGGCGGCGGCCGCGCCGCCGCCGAGCAGCCCGCCCAGGGCCGCTCCGGCGCCCGCGGCCAGGCCGCCGCGCAGGACGCTCCGTCGGTCCGGCTTCATCGGCGTCTCCGTTCTCGTGGGGGTGAGTCGCGGTCGCATGCTCGCGGAGGGCGGTGGCCGACGCATGAACACCGGACATATGGTGATCTTCTTCTGATCGACTTGACAATGCCCGGTGACCAGGGTCTCCTTGGTTCCGTGCCAGCGCGAATCTCTCTCGGTTGCCCCGTGGCCCTGCGCCGTGTGGCCAGCGCGCTGTGTCGTCCTTCGTGTCGTTGAGCCAGGTTTTCTGCCCTTTCCGGCCCGACCGGCCGATCTCCGGCCGTTTCCGAAGGACCTTCCCGCATGGTTCCCGATCTCACGATGCGCGGTCAGGACGACCCGCACGGGCGCGTCACGTTCCGGCGCCCCCCGACCGTTGGACAGCTCGCCGCCCGCGTCCACGCGCTGAGCGCCGCCCCCGGCGACTGGTGGCACCTGGTCCGGTTCGACCCGGCCGGCCCCGTGCGGGTGCCGCTGGAGGACGGTGACGGCGTCCGGCTGTGGCTGGTCACCTGGCCTCCCGGGCACCGCACCGACGTGCACGACCACACCGCCACCGAGGTCAGCACGGTGATCGCGGGCGAGCTCGCGGAGGTGCGGATCTCGCCGGACGGCGTGGTGCGGCGCGCGCGCCGCTCGGCCGAGGCCATCCGCGTGCACGGCGGCGGCCGCACGCACGAGCTGACCAACCCGGGGCCCGCGTACGCGATCACGCTGCACGGCGCCCTGTCCGGCGACGCCCGCCCCTGATCGCCCGCCCGGGCTCCGGCGGCTCCGGCGCGGCGGTTGCGCGGGGGTGGAACGTGGGCTTTGACCTGGTCGTTGACCCGCCAGATGAAGAAATCCTCATCCTGGCCTCATCGGGCCTTTCCCCGTGTCCGGCACGCTCGACGGCATGAGCAGCAGCATCGTGCAGCGTGTCGCGGTCATCGGGGCCATCGTGGTCGTCCCCCTGGGCATCGCGGGCATCAGCCAGGTCCTGTCGGACTCGCCGGGCCAGCCGAACGTCCCGTCCCGGGTGCAGGTCGGGAACAGCACCGGCACCAGATCGACCGGCCCCCCAGTGCCCGCCCCCAGTCCGCCCACCGGGCGCACGCCGGTTCCGGGGGAGGCGCCGGTTCCAGGCCAGGGCGGGACGCCGTCCCCGTCCGGCTCCTCGCAGCCGCCCTCCCAGCCGGCCCCGAAGCCGCCCTCGCTCGTCCCGGCGCCGCCGCCGGTGTACGACGACGACGCCGACGACATGGGGGACGACGGAGCGGATGACGGCTGACGGAACCGAGGGCACCCGGCCCCTCCGCACCTCCGGCAGTCCGGGCGTCTCGGCCCGGATGCGCATCATGCTGTGGCTGGTCGGCGTGATGGCGGTCGCGCTCGGCTCGGTCGGGCTGATCGTGCGGGCCATCCTGATCGCCGAGGTGGAGGGCGACGGCAACCAGCTGCTGGAGCAGGAGGCGCGCGAGTTCGAGCAGTTCGCCCGCGAGGGCCGCGACCCCGACACCGGGCAGCCGTTCACGGACGCGGGGCGCCTGCTGTTCACCCACCTGCGCCGCCAGCACGCCGACGACGACGAGCTCCTGCTCGGCGTGGTGCCGGACGGCCGGATCATCCGGCAGGACCGGGAGGGCGGCCCGTACAACCTCGCCGACGACGCCGCCGCGATGCGCCGCATCCTGGACGCGCCGGGCCCCTCCGGCCGTGCCGGGAGCCCGGCCGGGGAGATCCGCTGGGCCAAGGTCGAGACCGTGACTCCGGGCGGCGGGACCGCGGGGGCCGGGACGACGGGGGCCGGCGCGCCCGTGCGGCCCGCCTCGTTCGTGATCGCCTACTTCATCGAGCGGGACATCGCCGAGGTGGACCGGATGATGCGGGTGATGGGCGGGGTCTCGGCCGCCGCGCTGCTGGGCGGCGCCGGCATCGGCTGGATCGTGTCGGGGCGGATCCTGGCCCCGGTACGGCTCGTCCGCCGCACCGCCGCCGAGATCACCGAGCAGGACCTGGCACGCCGCATCCCGGTGTGGCGGCACGACGACGTGGGCGAGCTGGCGGCCACGTTCAATGCGATGCTCGACCGGCTGGACCGCGCGTTCGCGACGCAGCGCCAGTTCGTCGACGACGCCGGGCACGAGCTGCGCACGCCGATCACGATCGTGCGCGGCCACCTGGAGCTGATGGGCGACGACCCGGCCGAACGCGACGAGACGATGCGGCTGGTCACCGACGAGCTGGACCGGATGAGCCGCATCGTGGAGGACCTGCTGCTGCTGGCCAAGGCGGAGCGGTCCGACTTCGTCCAGTTCCAGTGGGTGCCGGTGACGGAGCTGACCAGCGACATCTACGCCAAGGTGCGGGCGCTGGGCGACCGCGAGTGGGTGCTGGACGGGATCGGCGAGGGCGACGCGCGGGTCGACCCGCAGCGGGTGACGCAGGCGGTGGTGCAGCTGGCGCACAACGCCGTCCGGCACACCGGGCCCGGCGACGTGGTGAAGGTCGGGTCGGCGCTGGACGACGAGCGCGTGCGGTTCTGGGTCGCCGACACCGGACCGGGCGTGCACCCCGACGACGCCGAGCGGATCTTCGAGCGGTTCGCGCACGGCACGGCGACGACGACGTCCGGCGGGTGGCGGCCGCGCACCGGGGCGGGACTGGGGCTGGCGATCGTGCGGGCGATCGCCGCCGGCCACGACGGGACGGTGCGCCTGGGCGGAGCGTACGGCCAGGGCGCGACATTCGAGCTCGACCTGCCGCGGGCGGGTCGCGGGAACGGCTGGGAGGGGCAGGTGACGCCGGCGTGAACAGGATCCTGATCGTCGAGGACGAGAACCGGATCGCCACGTTCATCGAGAAGGGGCTGCGGGCCAACGGGTTCAGCACGACGGTGGCCGAGGACGGCGACATGGCGCTGTCCCAGGCGTTCGGCCGCGGCTTCGACCTGATCCTGCTGGACATCGGGCTGCCGGACCGGGACGGGTTCACCGTGCTGCGGGCGCTGCGCGAGGCCCAGGTGGCGACCCCGGTGATCGTGCTGACCGCGCGCGACTCCGTCCAGGACACGGTGGCGGGGCTGGAGGGCGGCGCGGACGACTGGATGACCAAGCCGTTCCGGTTCGAGGAGCTGCTGGCGCGGGTGCGGCTGCGGCTGCGCGGGGCGTCCCGGGCGCCCGAGACGACCCTGCTGCGGTCGGGGTCCGGCGACCTCACCCTCGACCTGCGCACCCGCCGCGCCCGCGCCGGGGACCGGACCGTCGACCTGACGGCCCGCGAGTTCGTGCTGCTGGAGCTGTTCCTGCGCCATCCGGGGCAGGTGCTGTCGCGCGAGCAGATCCTCTCGCACGTGTGGGGGTACGACTTCGACCCCGGCTCCAACATCGTGGACGTGTACGTGCGGGCGCTGCGCAAGAAGCTCGGGGACGGCTGCGTGGAGACCGTCCGGGGCATGGGGTACCGGCTGCCCTGACGGGTCCGCCTTGACGGGGCCGCCCGGTGGATGAAGATTGCCTCATGCGCCGTTCATGACCGGCTCACCGCCGCTTCAGAGGATCGATATGTGAGATCAGAGCGAGCTGCGGTGCGATGGACCGGTCCGGCGGTGCGAACGTCGACGGGCAGAGGGACGGATGAGACAGGCGCGACCGGCCAGACCGGCGACCCCGGCACGGCCGCACAGACCCGCGGGACCACCCAGGCCGGAACGTCCGGAGCGGCCGGAGCGGCCGCCGCGACCGGATCGTCCGCCCCGGCCGCTGAGACGGAGCAGACCGGCGAGCGGTCCGGCGCGCAGACCGGCGAGCGGCCCGGCCCTCCGCGGCCTCCGCGCCCTCCGGGGCCTCCGAGCCCTTCCGGGCCTCCGGAGCCTCCGGGAGCGTCGGGGGCGTCGGGGCTAGGCCCGGGCGGCCGGAAGGCGGCGGTCCGGTACGGCCTCCTGGCGCTGGCGGCCGTCGCCGCGTGCGCGGGCGTCGTGTTCGGGGTCGACGGGCTCGGGACGCCCGGCCGCGTCACGCTGGCGGTGTTCGCCGTGGCGACGCTGCTGTGGATGTTCAGCCCGATCGACGACACCTATGTCGCGCTGGCCGCCGGGCTGGTGCTGGTGACCGCCGGGGCGCTGGAGGCCGACGTGCTGTTCGGCAGCCTCGGCGAACCGACGATCTGGCTGCTGATCTGCGCGTTCGTCCTCGCCGCCGGGGTGACGCGGACCGGGCTGGCCACCCGCGCGGCGGCGTTCTTCGTCGCGGGGGCGCGGACGGTGCGGCAGCTCGCCCACCTCACCACCGCCGCGCTGGTCGCGGGCGCGTTCGCGATCCCGGCCACCTCGGGACGGGCCGCGCTCGCGCTGCCGGTGTTCCTCGCGCTGGCGGGCGCGCTGCGGGAACGGCGCCGGGTCGTGCTGGCGCTGGCACTGATCTTCCCGGCGGTGATCCTGCTGTCGGCCGTCGCCACGCTGATCGGCGCGGGGGCGCACCTCATCACCACGGAGATGGTCGCGCAGGCGACCGGGCAGCGGATCGGGTTCGTCCAGTGGCTGCTGCTGGGCATGCCGCTGGCGATCGTCTCCTCGCATCTGGCCACCGAGGTCATCCTGCTGATGACCACCACCCGCGAGGACCGCCGCAGGCCCGTGGCGATCCGGGCCGAGGACGTCGGCGACGCCGCCGGCGTACGCGTGACCGGCCCGCTCACCGACCATCAGTCGCGTTCGGCGGCGCTGCTGGCGGTGGTGGTCGTGCTCTGGTGCAGCGAGCCGCTGCACGGGGTGCCGCCCGCCGTGGTGGCGCTGGTCGGCGCGGTCGTCAGCTGCTCGCCGTGGCTGGGGACGGTCCGGCTGGGCGAGTCGCTGAAGACGGTTCCGTGGTCGATGCTGCTGTTCATGGCCGCCACGATGGCCATGGGCGTGGCGCTGACCACCTCGGGCGCCGCCGCCTGGATCACCGGCGGCCTCTTCGGCGGCCCGGGCGGCCCGGGCGGCCCGTCCGGCGCCGGTGCTTCGCCGCCGCCCGCCTGGCTGTTCCTGGGCGGCGTCATCGTCGTGAGCACGCTGGCCCACCTGGTGCTCCAGTCGCGGTCGGCGCGGTCGAGCGTGCTGGTGCCGCTGGTGATGACGGCGGCCCTGGGCGCCGGGGTCTCGCCGGTCGCGGCGGCGTTCGCGTCCACGGCGGCGGCGGGGTTCTGCCTCACGTTGCCGTCGTCGGCGAAGCCGGTCGTGCTGTTCCACGGCGTCGAGGGTGTGCCAACGTACGCGCCGCGCGACCTGCTGCGGGTCTCGGCGGTGCTGGCGCCGCTGACCGCCGCGCTGGTGCTGGCCTTCGCGCTGTACGTGTGGCCGCTGCTCGGCCTGCCCCTCACCCGCTGAGCCTCGAAGCCTCCGCAACCCCTGAACTGCTCAACCCTTGAACTGCTCAACCCCCTTGAGACCCCGGCCCCCCTTGTCCTGTCACCGTGTCCGAAGGAGCTTCCGTTGCGTATCGTCATCGCCCCGAGCGGGTTCAAGGAGTCGTTGAGCGCCGACCAGGTCGCGGCGATGATCGCGTGCGGGGTGCGGCGGGTAGTCCCGGGCGCCGTGATCGATCCGCTGCCGCTGGTGGACGGCGGCGAGGGCTCGGCCGCCGCACTGGCCCGCACCACCGGCGGGCGGATCGTGCCGCGCGTCACCACCGGGCCGGTGGGACGGCCGGTCGAGTCGCACTACGCGGTCATGGGTGGGCCGGGGCCGCGGACGGCGGTGGTGGAGATGGCGGCCACGGCGGGCCTGCGGCTGGTCCCGCGGGACGCCCGCGATCCGGGCCGTACGACCACCGCGGGCGTGGGCGAGCTGATCGGCGCGGCGCTGGACGGCGGAGCCCGCCGCATCCTGGTCGGCTGCGGCGACTCGGGCACCTCCGACGGCGGCGCGGGCGCTCTGCGGGCCCTCGGCGCCCGGCTCCTGGACGCGTCCGGGAACGACCTGCCGCCCGGGGGAGCCGCACTGTCGCGGCTGGCGCGGATCGACGCCTCCGGGCTGGATCCGCGCCTGGCCCGCACGGAGATCCTCGTGGCCTGCAACCCCTGGAACGTGCTGTGCGGCGAGCAGGGCGTGGCCCGCGTGTACGGGCCGCAGAAGGGCGCGACGCCCGAGCAGGCTGAGGCGCTCGACCGGGCCCTGTGCCGCTGGGCCGAGGTCCTGGAACGCGATCTGGACGTCCCCGCCGGGCTCGATCTCCGTACCGGCCCGGGGACGGGCGCGTCCGGCGGGCTCGGCGCGGGACTGGCCGCCGCCGGCGCCCGGCTGCTGCCGCGCTTCGAGGTGCTCCTGGAGCATGTGGACCTGGACGGGCTGCTCGCCCGCGCCGATCTGGTGATCACCGCCGAGGGGGCGATCGACCGGCAGACCTCGCGCGGCAAGATCCCCGCGGAGGTGGCGCGGCGGGCCAAGCGTTACGGCAAGCCCGTGCTGGCCCTGGCCGGGACGATCGGGCCGGACGCCCACCTCGTCTACGGGAGCGGGATCGACGCGTTCGCCGGGATCCTCCCCGCCCCGGTGGACCTGGCCGAGGCCCTGTCCCGGGGCGAGGAGTTCCTGGCGGACGGCGCCGAGCGTGCCCTGCGGATGGTGCTGCTCGGCACCGCCCTCAACCTCGCCGCGCCCGGCGGCGTCGTCGTCGGATGAGCCGTGGACGGCCCGGGTCAGGCACTGGAGGGCTCGGGCTCCTTCCGCGCCGGCCCGTCGCCCGGCCCGTCGCCCGGCGCGGCGGACGCGGAGGTCAGCTCGACGGGGACGGCGTTGAAGAGGTCCTCGTCCAGCAGCTTCTCCGAACGCGCCACCAGCACCGGGACGGTGAGCTGCCCGGCCACGTTCAGCGCCGTGCGGGCCATGTCGATGACCTTGTCGATGGCGATCAGGTAGCCGACCGCTTCCAGCGGCAGGCCCACGGTGGTCAGTGTCAGCGTCAGCGCGACCAGGGCCGGGCCGGGCGTGCCGCCGGTGCCGAGCTGGCCGATGACCGCGGCCAGCGCGATCAGCGCGTAGTCGGCGAAGCCCAGGTCCAGGTTCATGTACTGCGCCACGAAGATCGCGGCCACCGCCGGGTAGATCGCGCCGCAGCCGTCGAACTTGATCGTGGCGCCCAGCGGCTGCGCGAAGCTCGCGTACTCGGGGTGGACGCCGTTCCGCTCGATCTGCACCTTCTGCGCGATCGGGAGGGTGGCCAGCGACGAGGACGACACGAACGCGAACTGCAGCGCGGGCCAGCTGTTGCGGTAGAACTTCAGCGGCGAGACGCGGCCGAAGGCGCGCAGCAGCACCGGGTACCCGATCAGCAGCATCACCGCCACCGCCAGGTAGATCGCGCCGGTGAACTTGGCCAGCGGCTCCAGCGAACTGGGCCCGTAAGTGGCGACCACGGACGCGATCAGGAAGAACGAGCCGATCGGGGTGAGCAGCACCACCCACCACACGATCTTCTGCATGACCACGTACAGGTCGTCGAACAGCGCGGTCAGGCGCTCGCCGCGCTCGCCGATCGCGACCAGCGCGGCGCCGAGCAGCGCGGCGAAGGTGACCAGGCCGAGGATGTTGCCCTCCGCCATGGCGTCCACGATGTTGGACGGGAAGAGGTTCTCCAGGACCTGGGTCCAGGTGACCTCCTCGGTCTCGGCGCTCTCGCTGGCGAGCTTGCCCAGGCCTTCGCCGGGCTGGACGAGCAGGCCGACGGCGAGCCCGATCGCGGTGGCGATGGCCGAGGTGACGACGAACCAGCCGAGGGTCTTGGCGGTCAGCCGGGCCACGCTGCCGACGTTGCGCAGCCGGCCGATGCTGACCACGATGGCGGCCAGCACCAGCGGCACCACGATCACGCGCAGCAGGCTGGTGTAGACGCCGCCGAACGGGTCGAGCCAGGTCTCGGCGAGCTTCTCGCCGTCGCCGAGGTTGTTGAGCGCGGCGCCGACGGCGACGCCGAGGACGAGGGCGAGCACGATCTGCTGCCAGAACTGCCATTTCCAGACGCGCAGGTTCACTGCAGGAGTCTCCAGACGTGAGGCACCGTCCGGTCGGCGCGGGCACGGCACGGCGGCACGGGCGCGTGCTTGTGGCACGGCGGCACGCGGCGGCGGGACGGTGGGTTCCGGGGTGGGGAGAAGGGATGGGGAGCGGGAGCGTGCCGGGGCGACGCGTGTCAGGCGGCGGCCGGCAGGCGGGGGGTCAGGCGCGACACAGCACGCTGGCGAGGCGGCACAGGTCGATGTGCAGCCTCGCCACCAGCACGATGCTCTTCTGAGAGAACCTCACGGGCATATCCAACCGTAATAACCGGAAAAGGAGTTCCCGCCCGCGAAGATGATCTTCGTCACATCTCAGTGGCGGCGGGACCGGGTCAGGACCCGGACGATCCCCACCAGCCCCAGCCCGACCAGCAGCGCCGGCCCGAGCACCTGCGGCCCGGCGACCAGCTCGCCGGACAGCCCGCCGGCGATGAACACGCCCGCGACGCCGAGGAAGAACAGTCCCGTCACCACCGACCCCGGATCGAACCGCCGCCGCTCTGGCGCCTCGCCGTCCCTGTCCCTGCCGGGCGCCGGCGGGGCCGGTGTCCCGTGCCGCACCGGCCCGGACCCCGCCACGGATTCGCGCTCTGCGCCGCGCTCAGACACGGGTCACCACCACATCGCTCACCCGGCCGCGGATGCGCAGCGCGATCACCGGTGCGTTCTTCGCCCCGGCCCCCTCGGCCTCCAGGACCTGGTCGGCTCGGGCGCCGGGGCCGCTGATCGTACGGCCCGCCAGGTCCAGATCGCCCAGCATGACCTTGGCGTCGACCTCCACCCGCGCGGACCGGGGCACCCGCACGTCCAGCTCGCCGAGGGTGATCTCGGCGGTGACGTGCACCCGCTGCCCGGGCCGCAGGGGCAGCGCGGTGAGGTCGAGCCGCCCCGAGCCCGCCGCGATCTTGTAGTCCTGCTGGGTGCGGGCGGCGTCGGCGGGCCGCCACTCGACCTCGCCGTAGCGGGCGTCGCGGGGCGCCTCGGCGGCCACCGAGGTGGTCAGCAGCGCGCAGGTCAGCACGGTGCCCATGGTCGCCAGCCCGTGCACCCGGAACCAGCCGCCCAGCAGCAGCCCGCACCCGACGACGGCGAGCCCGGACGCCGTCACCAGCATCGCCCACTGGGGCCCCGGGTAGGTCTGCGCCACCGGCCAGGTCGCGGCGGCCGCGGCCATCGCGGCCAGCAGGGTCACGGACGTCAGGACCGCCCGCCCGCGGCGGGCCTTGCGTTCGGGCAGGCCCCCGCCCCGCCCGCAGCGCGCCCGCCCGGGCCCGTCCGGCGGCACGGCCGTCGCCCCGCCGCCGGTGTCCCGCTCGCGCGGCCTGCTCAGCGTGGCCAGATCGATCATCCCCTCGGGCAGCCCGCCGCTCCCACCGGTGCCGCTTCCCGCGGCGCCTCCCCCTGCGCCGCCCTGGGCGCCGGAGTCCTTCTCGAGCGAGACGACCGACTCCGCTCGCCCCGGCCCCGCCGCCCCGGCCGCGGGACGCTCCGGCTCCAGCGGGTACCCGTGCAGCCGCTCAGGGAACGACCGCGCCAGCGCCCCCAGATCCACGCCCCGGGCGTGCGCGGTCAGCAGAACCAGCCCCGTCACCGTCAGCACCGCGATCGTGTCCGTGGGCACGCCCGCCTGGAACACGCCGTTGCCCATGAGGCTGAGCGCCATCGACGCGCACAGCAGCGCCCCCAGGATCGACAGCGTCCCGGCGGCGTCGAACCGGCGCCGGAACACCTGCTCCAGGAGCGCCGCCCGGTCCGGCGCGGCGGGCATGAGCAGCGCCGCCGCCACGTACAGCAGGATCCCCTGGCCGTGCGCCAGCACCATGATCGCGAAGCCGACCCGGTACACCACCGGGTCGATGCCGGTGTGCCGTCCCAGCCCGGTGCACACCCCGGCCAGGACGCGGCCCTCGGTCACGCGGGCCAGCCGCGACGGGGCCTCGGCACGGGGTGCGTTCTGCTCGTCCGCCATGCTGCCCATCGTCGCGCTCGGCCCCCCGCGCGCGGTATCCGGGACGCCCCTGATCCGACCCTGAGGAACACCGCACCCGTTCAGGGCCGTGCCCTGATGCGGCCATGACCGTGTCGTGTGAGCATCGTTAACGTGGGAACCGCGATGGTGAGCGAAGAGTCGAGGCCGGTGGCACGGCTGGAGCGGCGCGGCGAGGGCCGGCTGCTGGCCGGCGTGTGCCGCGGCCTGGCGAGCCATCTCGGCGTGGACGCGTTCTATGTCCGGGGCGCGTTCGTGCTGCTCACCCTGGCCAGCGGGCTGGGCGTGGCGGCCTACATCGCGTTCTGGGTGCTGGTGCCGCCGCGGCGGGACGAGGAGGCCGCGCCGTCCAAGCGGGACGGGCGCGACTGGGGGCAGTTGCTGGCCTACGCGGCGGTGGCCATCGGGCTGTCCGTGCTGACCTGGGGCGCCGGGTTCGCGCAGGCGGCGTTCTGGCCGTTCGTCGTCGGTGGGGTGGGGGCCTCCATCCTGTGGCAGCAGGCCGACCGCGACCAGCGGCAGCGCTGGGTGGTCCCGCTGCGGCAGATGTGGCTGCGCAGCCTGCTGGGCGTGCTGCTGGTGGTCGGCGGCATCGGCGGGTTCGTGGCGCAGCGGGTGGACGTGGGCCAGGCCCGGTCCGTGGTCATCGCGATGCTGATCATCCTGACCGGGGTGGCGGTGATCGTGACCCCGTGGGTGGTGCGGCTCTGGCAGGACCTGGACGCCGAGCGGCACGAGCGGATCCGCTCCCAGGAGCGCGCCGAGCTGGCCGCGCACGTCCACGACTCCGTGCTCCACACGCTGACGCTGATCCAGCGGAACGCGCACGATCCCCGCGAGGTGCAGCGGCTGGCCCGTTCGCAGGAGCGCACGCTGCGCACCTGGCTGTACCAGCCGCGCGCCGACCCCGACCGCACCTTCGCCGCCGCCATCAAGGAGACCGCCGGGCAGGTGGAGGACGACCACGGCGTCCCGATCGAGGTGGTGTGCGTCGGCGACACCGATCTGGACGACCGCCTCGACGCCGCCCTGCAGGCCGCCCGCGAGGCCATGGTGAACGCCGCCAAGTACAGTGGGGCGCCCTCCGTCTCCGTCTACGCCGAGGTCGAGGGCGACAATGTGGCGATCTTCGTCCGCGACCGGGGCAAGGGGTTCGACCTGGAGCAGATCCCGGAGGACCGGATGGGCGTGCGGGGGTCCATCATCGGACGCATGGAGCGTAACGGCGGCACGGCCGAGCTCCGCACCGCACCCGGCGAGGGCACCGAAGTACGTCTGGAGACGAAGAAGGCATGAAGAACACCGTTGTGTTGGTCGACGACCACCAGATGTTCCGGACCGGGGTGAAGGCCGAGCTGGGCGACGGCGTGGAGATCGTGGGCGAGGCGGGCGACGTCGACGAGGCGGTCGCGGTGATCCGCGCGGCGAAGCCGGACGTGGTCCTGCTGGACGTGCATCTGCCCGGCGGCGGGGGCATCGAGGTGCTGCGCCGCCTGCACGGCTCGGTGCCGTCCCGGTTCCTGGCGCTGTCGGTGTCGGACGCGGCCGAGGACGTGATCGGCGTGGTCCGCGGCGGCGCCCGCGGCTACGTCACCAAGACGATCTCCGGCCCGGAGCTGACCGACGCGATCGCCCGCGTGGCCGAGGGCGACGCGGTCTTCTCGCCCCGGCTGGCGGGTTTCGTCCTGGACGCCTTCGCGGCCAGCGACGTGCCCGCCGTGGACCCCGAGCTGGACCAGCTCACCCAGCGCGAGCGGGAGGTGCTCCGCCTGATCGCCCGCGGCTACGCGTACAAGGAGATCGCCAAGGAGCTGTTCATCTCGGTGAAGACGGTCGAGACGCACGTGTCGAGCGTGCTGCGCAAGCTTCAGCTGTCCAACCGGCACGAACTGTCCCGCTGGGCCGCCGCCCGCCGCCTCGTCTGACCCTCATCGGAATGGTTCACCTGGCCGGACGGTGGGATCGGGATGCCGGGCGGTGATCGAATACTGGTGTGCGGGGGACGGCCGAGTGTGCCACTGTGATCGCATGCGTTTCCGGCGTTCTACCCATTTCGGACCCTGAGCATGGACGGACGAGGGGCGGCGGTCCACCTCATCACCGGCGTGCAGGCGGCCGGCAAGTCCACGGTGGCCCAGGCCCTCGCGGAGCGGCTGCCGCGGTCGGCCCACGTGCGCGGCGACACGTTCCGCCGCTTCATCGTGGGCGGGCGCGCCGAGATGGGCCCCGATCCTTCTCCGGAGGCCCTGGCTCAGTTGCGGCTGCGGCACCGTCTGGCGGCCGGCGCCGCCGACACCTACGCGGAGGCGGGGTTCAACGTCGTGCTCCAGGACGTAGTGCTCGGCCAGATGCTGCCCTGGCTCGTGGCCCAGATCCGTACGCGGCCCCTGTACGTGGTCGTGCTGGCCCCACAGCCAAAGGTCATCGCCGAGAGGGAGATGGGGCGGGGCAAGAAGGCCTACGGCCCGTTCACCGTGGACGACCTCGACCGCGCGCTCCGCGAGGAGACGCCCCGCATCGGGCTGTGGCTGGATTCCTCCGGCCAGACCGTGGAGGAGACGGTGGAGGCGATCCTGGAGCGCGCCGTCCCAGAGGAGTGAGCCCACCCAGGGGTCAGAGGACGTCGGGCAGGCGGGCGGGGCAGCCGGGCTCGCAGTGCTCGGAATGGTGGGCGACGCGCCGGGCGAAGGACGACAGCGCCCGGTTCAGCAGGAACCTGATCGGGCCGCCGGTTCCCGCGTACCTGGGTTCGAAGCTGCCCTCCCAGCGGATCAGTGTCTCCAGCCCTCGCGGCACGAGCGTGACGTCGGCGCGGTACTCCTTGACGGGCAGGCCGGACAGCACCACGTAGGCGTAGTGGTGGGGCGGGTCGTACTCGACCACCTGCTCGCGGGCCGGGGGGATGGCCCGGATGGCGCCGATGCCGTTGGGCGTGGGGGAGCCCGCGCGTTCCCTGCGGGGCCGGGACGGGAACGAGCCCCACTCGCTCCAGGCCTCGGCCACCGCCAGATGCTTGAAGATCACTTCCGGGGCGGCGCGGGAGGTGGCGGTGCACTCGATGGTGTACGGGCCGGTCCGCTGCGGCATCACGGTCTCCGAGGTAAGGGATCACCTACGTTAACCAGCGACGCCCCAACCCGACAAGACGGGCATAAGTCACAAAGTCGACAGCGGTGGGCCGCGGCCTCACGCGGTGTCGATCACCTGGAACGCCTCCGCCATTCGGCCCTCCGGCAACCCCGCGGCCGCCGCGTTGCCCCCCAGCCAGCCCCGCACCATCTCCTCCAGCCCGTCGCCCATGTGCCCGGTCTGGCTCGCGTGCGCCCGCAACGCCGCCAGCTTCCGCGGCAGCGCCTCGGTCACGTCCACGTAGTGGTTCACCGACGGGCCGCCGCTCATCCAGACCTCGCGCGCCGTCCACGCCTCCAGGCCCTCCTCCGCCAGCAGCTCCGGGAACGCGTAGGGGTTGCGGGCGTCGGGATACACCGCGTCCAGCGTCGCCGCGCCCACCGCCCGATGGTCGGGATGGCTGGGATGGATCCGCGCGTAGTTGCGCTCCGGGCTCGACGTCAGCACCCGGTCGGGCCGCACCTGCCGGATCACCCGGGCGATGTCGCGGCGCAGCGCCAGCGTCGCCTCCACCCGCCCGTCCGGGTAGCCCAGGAACCGCACATCGGTCACGCCCACGCACTTGGCCGCCGCGCGCTGCTCGTCCCGCCGCAGCTCGGCCATCTCCGCACGCGTCACCGCGTCGTCGAAACCGCCCGCGTCGCCGTCGGTGACCATCAGGTAGACCACCTCGACACCCCGCTCGGTCCACCCCGCGATGGTGCCGGCGCTGCCGAAGTCGACATCGTCGGGATGCGCCATCACGGCCAGGACCCGCCGCACCTCGCCGTCGTCCAGAACCCTCGTCACCCTCCCCACCCTAAGCCGTCCACCGCCGCCTTGGATCTTCCGGAACCGGTGGCCCGCCGGGCCTGGGACGACCGCCCCGACGGGGGTACAGCTGAGACATGCGCAAACTCATCAACGCCCCGGCGGACGTCGTCGCCGACGCGCTGCGGGGCCTGGCCGCCGCCCACCCCTCCCTGCGGGTCGACCCGGACGAGCGGACGATCGTGCGGGCGGACGCGCCGCGCACCGGCAA
The DNA here is from genome assembly GCA_050942275.1 of Spirillospora sp. CA-255316. Classification (GTDB taxonomy): domain Bacteria; phylum Actinomycetota; class Actinomycetes; order Streptosporangiales; family Streptosporangiaceae; genus Spirillospora. Next base: position 1,283,017 of record CP192047.1, read on the forward strand.
GGTCGCCCTGGTGTCGGGCGGCGGCTCCGGCCACGAACCGCTGCACGGCGGCTTCGTCGGACCCGGGATGCTCGACGCCGCCGTCCCCGGGGAGGTGTTCACCAGCCCCGTCCCCGACCAGATCCTCGCCGCCACCATGGCCGTCCACGGCGGCGCCGGCGTGCTGCACGTCGTCAAGAACTACACCGGGGACGTCCTGAACTTCCGGATGGCCGCCGAACTCGCCGAGGACGAGGACATCGAGGTCGTCCCGGTCGTGGTGAACGACGACGTCGCCGTCGAGGACAGCACCTACACCGCCGGCCGCCGCGGCACCGGCGCCACCCTGTTCGTCGAGAAGATCGCCGGCGCGCTGGCCGAGGAGGGCGCCGGGCTGGCCGCCGTCGCCGCCGTCGCCCGCGAGGCCAACGAACGCAGCCGCTCCTTCGGAGTGGCGCTGTCGCCGTGCACGGTCCCCGCCGCCGGGCAGCCCACCTTCCAACTGGGCGAGGACGAGATCGAACTCGGCATCGGCATCCACGGCGAACCCGGCCGCGAACGCTTCCACGCCATGCCCGCCGCCGCGATCGTCGACGCCGCGCTCACCGCCATCGACGCCGACATGCCCCTGGCCGGCTCCGAGCTCCTCGTCCTGGTGAACGGCATGGGCGGCACCCCGCTGATCGAGCAGTACATCGCCTACGCCGCGGTGTCGGACTGGCTGGCCGGGCACGGCGCCACCGCCGCGCGCTCCCTGGTCGGCCCGTACGTGACCAGCCTCGAGATGGCCGGCTGCATGATCTCCGTCTGCCGCCTCACCCCCGAGCTGACCCGCCTCTGGGACGCCCCCGTCGACACCCCCGGCCTCCGCTGGGGCCGGTGACCGCGCCATGGCCACGATGAACGCGGAGACCGCCGCGGCCTGGATCCGCCACGCCGCCGCCCTCGTCGCCGCCGACGCCGAACGCCTCACCCGCCTGGACGCCGCCATCGGCGACGGCGACCACGGCCAGAACCTCGACCGCGGTTTCACCGCCGCCGTGGCCGCGCTTCCCGATGGCACGACGCCCGGCAAGACGCTGATCGCCGCGGGCCGGGCGATCGTGTCCAAGACGGGCGGCGCGTCCGGCCCCCTCTACGGGACCGCGCTGCGCCGCGCCGGCAAGACCTTCGGTGACGCCGCGGAGATCGACGCCGCCACCCTGGGCGCGGCCCTGCGCGCCGCCCTCGACGGCGTCCGCGAACTCGGCCAGGCCGCCGAAGGCGACAAGACGATGGTGGACGCCCTCGCCCCCGCCGTCACCGCCTACGAGACCGCCCTGTCCGACGGCGCCGACCTCGCCGCCTGCGCCCGCGCCGCCGCCCGCGGCGCCGCCGACGGCGCCGAGGCGACCGTCCCGATGCAGGCCCGCAAGGGCCGCGCCAGCTACCTGGGCCCCCGCAGCGCCGGCCACCTCGACCCCGGCGCCGCCTCCACCGCCGTCATCCTGAGGGCCCTCGCCGAAACCGTGTGAGAGGAGACGCTGATGGTCGGGATCGTGGTGATCTCCCACAGCAGGACGCTGGCCGACGGCGTCACCGAACTGGCCCGCGCCATGGGCGTCGGCAAGGCCGTCGTGGAACCCGCCGGCGGCGACGCCGAAGGCGGCCTCGGCACCAGCGCCGACCTGGTGGAGCAGGCGATCGAGCGGGTCCAGGACGGCGACGGCGTCGTCCTCCTCGCCGACCTCGGCAGCGCCGTCCTCACGGGCAAGGTCGTCCTCGAGGACGCCGCCGCCGATGTGGTGCTGGCCGACGCGCCCCTGGTCGAAGGGGCGGTCGCCGCCGCGTCCATGGCCGCCACCGGCGCCGATCTGGCCGCGGTGGTGACCGCCGCCGAAGCCGCCAACGACCACCGCAAGCTGTGAGATCACTCCCCCAGCAGGGTTTTCAGGGGGGTTTCGAGGTCCGCGGGAGTTTGGCCGCGGACCTCGAAGACCCTGGGGGCGGCGTCGCCGGGGGCGCTCACCGTGATGCGGTGGCCGGGGAGATCGGCGCCGATCTCCCCGGCGGGGCCGCGGGCCAGCGCCTCGGTGAGCGACTCCACCGCGCCGCGGACCCTGGCGGCCTCCTGGTCCGGCAGTTCCGCGGTGTCGTACAGCGCCACCACGGTCGCCTCGCCGGTGAAGCCGCCGATGCTCTCCACCTTCACCCGCATACCGGCCCTCGCCTTCCTCGGCTTCTGGTCGGGCCCCATCATCGTGCCCGTTCAGGGGACCGGCGAACGGCCGTCGCGGGCTACTTCGAGAAGGCCCTGCGGAGTTCCTCCAGTTCGTTGCGCAGGATGTCGTCGTCCTCCAGCGGCCCGCCCTGGTTGAGCTTCTCCGGGTCGACGGCCTGGTATTCGGGCATCTGCATGGTGCCGCAGCAGCGGCCGCGGTTCTGCTCGGCGCGCAGGCTCGCCGAGTGCTCGTCGTGGTCCTGGACGTCGGTGACGTCCTCGCCGTTGCCGGTGTACTCGGCGTTGGCCATGTCCATCCGCCCGCTCAGCAGGTCCCGCAGCGGGGTCGCCGCCGTCGTGATCTCCCGTAGCGCGAACCGGTTGCGGATGAACGTGCGGTAGATCGCCGGCTCGCCGCGCTGCTCGGAGAGCTTCAGCATCCGGTTGGCGACGTCCACGTACGTGGCGCCGACCGCGGGCGCCGCGATGATCCCGTCCAGCAGCAGCTTGCACAGCCGGTCGGCGACCTCTATCAGCAGCTGCGTCGGGTCCTTGCGGTTCCCCTGGCGGTTCCGCTCGAAGGCGTAGATGTCGGCGAGGATGTCGTAGATCGCGCCGGTGAAGACCTGCGAGATCGCGTGTACCTCGTTGCCCACCTGGCTGAGCTTGAGGTCGTTGTCGGCGTTGCGGAGGCCGAAGTCCTTGCCGAGCGCCTTGCCGAACTGCTCGGCGACCGCGGACAGGAAGTTCTTGTCGTGCAGGTTGGCCCTTGTGATCGCGACCAGCGCCTCGGCCTGGTCGGGCTGGGCGAGGGTCAGGAACACCGCGCTGAGGTCGCCGAACGCCTCGTGCAGCCCGCCGGTCTGCGGCGGGTTGGCCGCGCCGAGCCAGCCGGGCTTGAGGCCGTCCAGGATCGCGTGCCCCATCTCGTGCGCCACGATGTCCAGGGAGCGGCAGGTGAACACCTCCTGCGTCTGGCCCGTCGGCGTGAAGAAGAAGAACTTCAGGACCTTGGCGGTCCGGCTGTAGAAGGCGTTCCGGTCGATCCCGGCGCGCGGGTGGACGGTGATCCGGTCGGTGTTGCCGCCGGTGTTCCAGGCGAACCGGATCGGCGCGCCGTGGTGGCGCTCGAACATCGTGAGCGTCTGCCGCGCCACCGCCCAGGTGTGCGCGCAGTCGAACTGCGGGGAGTCCACCGGGAACACGAAGTCCCCGTTGACGTTGCGGGCGACCGGCGTCACGCCGGCCAGCTCGGTGGTGATGCGCGCGTCCGCCGGGCCGTTGAGGACCACGGACGGGACGAAGGCCACCCGTACGCCGAGCTGGGAGACCGACGGGTCCTGCTTGTAGATCAGGAAGCGGTGGCCGGGCACCTGCGGCACCGGCACCGGGACGGGCTGCGGGGCGGGCGCCGGAGCGGTCCCCTCCATGCGGAGCAGCGGGGGAAGCCGCCGCGGATCGATCTGAACATCCTGCGGGTGGATCATCCTTGATGCCACCTTCCGTCACCGGGCGTGGGCCTCTGCTGGCCCTACGCGACGCAGGACGGGCGTCAAGGGGCGCGGTCGAGAAAGTGAAACCGGCTCACGAAGATCAACGTGGCCGAAGGGATCGCGCCGTGCTCCGCCCTGCGCGGCCTACGTTCCGCCCGTCAGGAAGGCGAGTCAACCCGGTATGCCGAGGGCGGCTGCCCTTTGTCCGGTTCCGGACTGTGGACCATGGAATCACCGTCCGCGACGCCCGCGCGGCCTTGCGCGGACGGCCCCTTTCGGTCGGTGCCGGGCCGTAGACTCGCACATGATGTCGAAGACCGAAGCCCACTCCCTGCTCGACGGCCTCAATCCGCAGCAGCGCGACGCCGTCGTGCACTCCGGCGGGCCGCTGCTGATCGTCGCCGGCGCCGGCTCGGGCAAGACCCGGGTGCTCACCCACCGGATCGCCCACCTGCTCAGCGAGCGGGACGTGCACCCCGGCCAGATCCTGGCGATCACCTTCACCAACAAGGCCGCCGCGGAGATGAAAGAGCGGGTGGACGCGCTGGTGGGCCCCCGGTCCCGCGCGATGTGGGTGATGACCTTCCACTCCGCCTGCGTGCGCATCCTGCGCCGCGAGGCCAAGCGGCTCGGCTTCCCGTCCGGCTTCTCGATCTACGACCAGGCCGACGCGCAGCGGCTGATGGCGCTGGTCTGCCGGGAGCTCGACCTCGACCCCAAGCGCTACCCGCCCAAGGCGTTCTCCGCCCAGGTCAGCAATCTCAAGAACGAGCTGATCGACTACGAGACGTTCAAGGACCGGGCCTCCACCCACATGGAGCAGACGCTCGCCGAGGCCTACGAGATGTACCAGGCCCGGCTGCAGCAGGCCGGGGCGATGGACTTCGACGACCTGATCATGCTCACGGTCAACCTGCTGCAGGCCTTCCCGGAGGCCGCCGAGCACTACCGGCGCCGGTTCCGGCACGTGCTGGTCGACGAGTACCAGGACACCAACCACGCCCAGTACGAGCTGGTCCGCGAGCTGACCGCGCCCATATCCGCCCCCGGGGTGTCTGGGGGGTCGTCCCCCCAGGAGGCGCACGAGGGGGTGGGCGCGGCCGAGCTGTGCGTGGTGGGCGACGCCGACCAGTCGATCTACGCCTTCCGGGGCGCCACGATCCGCAACATCCTGGAGTTCGAGCGCGACTACCCGGACGCCACCACGATCCTGCTGGAGCAGAACTACCGCTCCACCCAGACGATCCTGTCGGCGGCCAACGCGGTGATCGAGCGCAACGCCGACCGCAAGCCCAAGAAGCTCTGGTCCGACCAGGGCGAGGGCCCCAAGATCGTCGGCTATGTGGCCGACAACGAGCACGACGAGGGCGCCTTCGTCGCCCAGGAGGTCGACCGGCTCACCGACGACGGCGACGTCCGCCCCGGTGACGTGGCGGTCTTCTACCGCACCAACGCCCAGTCCCGCGTGTTTGAAGAGGTGTTCATCCGGGTCGGGCTGCCCTACAAGGTCGTCGGCGGGGTCCGCTTCTACGAGCGCAAGGAGGTCCGCGACCTGCTGGCCTACCTGCGCGTCCTGGCCAACCCCGAGGACACCGTCTCGCTGCGCCGCATCCTGAACGTGCCCAAGCGCGGCATCGGCGACCGCGCCGAGGCGTGCGTGGAGGCGTACGCGTCGCGGGAGCGGATCTCGTTCTGGCAGGCGCTGCGCCGCCCCGAGGACGTCCCCGGCATGGCGACCCGTTCGATCAACGCCGTCCGGGAGTTCGTCACCCTGCTGGACGAGCTGGGCGCCGCCGCGCAGTCCCTCACGCCCGCCGACCTGGTCGACCAGGTGCTGGTGAAGAGCGGCTACCTGGCCGAGCTGCAGGCCTCCAAGGACCCGCAGGACGAGACCCGCATCGAGAACCTCCAGGAGTTCGAGGCCGTCGCCCGCGAGTTCGAGGAGCGGCTCGACGGCGAGTCGGCCGAGGGCCGCCTGGTCGACTTCCTGGAGCAGGTGGCCCTGGTCGCCGACGCCGACTCGATCCCGGGCGGCCCCAAGGGCAACCCCGTGCCGCCGGGGGAGCAGCCCGAGGAGAGCGAGCAGGGCGTCGTCACGCTGATGACGCTGCACACCGCCAAGGGCCTGGAGTTCCCGGTCGTCTTCCTCACCGGCATGGAGGACGGCGTCTTCCCGCACCTGCGCGCCATGAGCAACCCCAAGGAGCTGGAGGAGGAGCGGCGGCTGGCCTATGTCGGCATCACCCGGGCCCGGCAGCGGCTCTACCTGACCCGGGCCACGATGCGCAGTTCCTGGGGCGCCCCCCAGGTGAACCCGCCGTCCCGGTTCCTGGGTGAGGTGCCCGACTCGCTGGTGAGGTGGGAGCGGGAGGCCTCGTCGACCTCGTCCCCGGCCTTGTCCCGGATGGCGGCCCGGCCGGGCACGCGCTCCCCGGGCAACCGGCCGGTTCCCGCGCTCTCGCCGGGCGACAAGGTCACGCACGACTCGTTCGGGCTCGGCACCGTCGTCACGGTGGACGGCGCGGGGGAGCGGGCCGCGGCCAGCATCGACTTCGGCGGCGAGTACGGCGTCAAGCGCCTCGTCCTGCGCTACGCCCCCGTCGAGAAGCTCTGACAGCTCCGGGAAATGCAGAACAGCGGTCTGGTGCACCGCGAGGTGTACCACCAGGTTCCGCCGAAGGTGGAGTATTCGCTCACCGATTTCCGCCAGTCGCTCAACACGGCGATGGGAACGGATTGAGGCCATTCCCTGAGCCTTTACACGTCCCTTTACGCGTCCCGGCCCGACTCGTCGCCCGGGTCCGTGTTTCGGGTCGCGGTGAGGCTCTTGATGAAACCGTCGAGAATGCGCGTCTGGCGGTCCGGGGGGAAGGCGTCGGGGTCGAAGAGGGCCTGCAGCACCAGGCCGTGGGTGAACGCGGCGGCGGTGGCGACGGTGTCGTCGATGTCGGTCCCGGGCGGGAGCTCGCCCCGGGCCGCGGCGGCCTCCACGTGGGGGCGGAGCCGGCCGCGCCAGCCCCGGTAGCGGGCGGTCTCGCGGTCGTAGAGGTCGGGGTCGCCGAGTGAGCCGTCCCAGGAACCGACCCAGACGCGGTTCATCGCGGTCGCGTCGGCGGTGAGCGGTAGGACGTCCAGGAGCGCGGCGCGCAGGGCGGCGAGGCCCTCGGTGCCGGCGTCGCGGCGGGCCCGGGCGGCGGTGCGCTCGTCGGCGATGTCGAGGGCGTGTGAGACCAGGGCCTTCTTGCCGGGGAAGTAGTGGGTGAGCAGGCCGGTGGAGGCGCCCATCTCGGCGGCCACGGCGCGCAGGGTCAGGCCGCCGAAGCCGCGCGCGGCCAGCACCCGCCAGACCGCCTCGGACACGTCGCGGCGGCGGGCGTCGTGGTCACCTCGTGCGGGCACTCCCGGTTCTCCCTCCTGGCGGCGTGCCGCTATCGTACGTAACAAACGTTGGGTACGCATCTTGGAGGCATCATGTTCGCTGTCCCGCTCGGGGAGGGGGCCGAACTGCGCCCGCTGGAGCCCTGGCAGGCGGAGGAGTTCGCCGACCACGCGGACCGGGTGCGCGCGGACATCTCGCCGTGGATCCCGTGGGCCGCCACCGTGACCGACGTCCCGTCCGCCCGAGCCTTCCTGGAGCAGTACGCGCGCAGGCGCGCCGCCGACCAGGGCCGGATCTACGGCATCTGGATCGACGGGCTGCTCCAGGGCGGCACGGTCTTCCGCACCTTCGACCCGGTGCTGCTGAATTGCGAGATCGGGGTCTGGATGGGCACGGCGGGACGGGGCCGCGGCCTCATCACCACCGCCGCCCGCCGCATGATCGACTGGGCGCTGGGGTCCCGCGGAATGGCGCGCGTGGAATGGCACTGCGACCCGGAGAACGAGCGCAGCGTGGCGGCGGCCGAGCGCCTGGGAATGACCCATGACGGCACGCTGCGGAAGGCCTTCGTGATGAACGGGGAACGCCGCGACGTCATGATCTGGTCGATTCTCGCCGGCGAATGGAACCCGGCCGGATAGGTTCCCGGAAACGCGTCGTCGTGACCCCGCCGGTCAGTCTCCTGTGAGCCGCTCCCGGCGGAACAGGGCGATGACCAGGACCGCGCCCAGCAGCACGAGGATGGCGCCGAAGTGCACGAGCCACACGGTCGCGGTGCTCATCTTCACGTCACCGGGCCTGAGGAACGCGGTGGTCCAGCGCGTCCCGTCCCGGACCATCACCTCGTCGGCGGACGTGGTCGAGGCGAAGACGCCGCGGCGGTCGACCCTGAGCACCTCGCCCGGGCAGTGGTAGTAGTCGTAGCCGTCGCCGAAGCTGTAGCGCCTCTCCGGGGGGTTGGCCAGCAGGCGGCACGTCTGCTTCTCGCCGGTGAAGGAGAGCCAGAGCGCGCTCGCGCTCCGCTGGTGGTTGCTGGTCGGCAGGAAGAGCAGCAGGACGCCGACGAGCACCGCGTTGAGGACCACCGGCGTCCGGAAACCGTTGCAGGCCATGCAGACGATCAGGAAGGCGATCGCGCTCAGCGAGAGGACCACCGCCGCCATCGACACGCCCGGGTAGCTCATGAACGCGACCGCGTCCAGGACCAGCAGCAGGGGGATCACGAGGGTGAGGACGCCCGCCGGCGCCGGGGCCACCGCACGCTTCGCGCCCAGCAGCGTCCCGCGCACCAGCAGGCCCCCGAACGGCAGCGCGACGCAGAAGATCGAGTTCCAGACGGCGCCCTCGCTCTCCCGCACGCACACCACCGCCAGGCTCGCCGCGAAGGTGGCCAGCCCGTACCAGATCAGGAACCAGGCCAGCCGCCGGGCCTTCGCGTGGGCGTTCGTCCCCGCCTTGAACTTGTTGAAGTCGGCCCCGACCGTCGCGATGAACACCACGAAGGCCCCCAGGCCGCTCAGCACGGCTCCGGCCCCGCCCCAGCTCAGTGGGGACAGGACGAGCGCGGTGCCCAGCACGTGCGCGAAGAAGGCCGGGGTAAGGCAGCCGAGGGCTCCGCTGATCTCGGCGTCGGGGTCGAACTTCTTCTTCTTGCTTTTGTTCTGGTTCTTGTTCTTCGGCTGCGGATCGGCCGCGGTCCTGCCCGGGCCGGCGGGCCGGGCGTGGTCGGCGGGGGGCAAGCGCGTCTCCCTGTGTTCGTGACCCGGATGATCAGAGAACTGTGCAGCACGACGGTGAGAAACCGCAAGAGTACGGGGAGGAACGGACATTCTCCGGTGCGGCCGGGGCTCGTTCAGGAGGCGGCGGCGCGTACGGGAAAGCCGGTCAGGAGGGTGTGCAGATGATCGGCCATGGCGCGGCCGTAGGCCGGATCGTTGAAGTCGGTGTCCATTTCGTGAATTTCCACGTGGGAGCCGGAAAGGCCGTCGCGCAGGGCGCCGAACAGCGCCGCGTCGGCCACCGGGTCGTGGAAGGGGCCGCCGGGCGCCCCCAGCGTGGACAGGCCGCGCAGCGGGAGGTGGACGGCCGTGGGGGCGGCGGCGTCGCGGAGCGCGGCCGCGATCCGGCGGCCCAGCTCGGCGGACTCGGCGGGGGTCGTGCGGACCAGCGTCACCGACGGGTGGCGCGTGTGGACGAGCCGTCCCGCCAGGTGGTCGGGGGTGATGCCGCGGAAACGAGCCATGTCGAGCCCGCCCGGGCTCACCACCTGCGGCACGCAGCCGCGCACGGCCGCCTCCAGCCGCCGCACCGCCGTCCCGGGCGCCGAGCCCGCCGAACCCGCGGCCGGCTCCGCCGAACCCGCGGCCGCTGCCGCCGATTGCGTCGCTGATCCGCCCGCCTCGCCGGCGAGGAGGTCGGTGGACAGCTCCAGGAGGGTCGCGTCCAGCGCCGCGGTGAGCAGCCCGCCCGCGGCCATCGTCTCGTAGGGGCGGCCCCCGGCGCCCGTGGCGCGGAACACCAGGACCTCGTACCCGAGAATGCTCAGCAGCTCGCGCGCCGCGCTCACGCCCGGCCCGGTGACGCCCGCGAGGGTGGCGCCCACGAGGGGGCCGTCGGCGGTGGCAGGCGGGCGGCCCGCGGCGTACCCGGCGGCCATCCCGGCGATCGCGTCGGCGGCGTTGGCGAGGACCCGGGAGGAGATCCGGTTGATGCCCGCGATGTCGACGACGCTGTACATGAGCGTGAGGTCGGCGCCGCCGATGTAGGGGGAGACGTCGCCGGAGGCCATGCTGGAGATCATCAGTTTGGGCACGCCGACCGGCAGTGCCCGCATGGCGGCGGCCGCGACCGTGGCGTTGCCGCCGCCGCCGATCGCCAGGACGCCGTGCAGCCGCCCGGCGCGGAAGAGCCGTTCGGCGGTCGCCGCGGCGCCGCGGGCCATCGCGGCGAGGGCGGCGTCCCGGCCAGGGCCGTCGGGGCCAGGGCCGTGAGGGGCCGGGCCGCCCGCCCGGACGACCTCCTCGCGCGGCACGTCGGGGACGACCCCCGGCTCGTCCAGGAGGCCGGTGTCGACCAGCACGACCTCGGCGCCCAGCGATTTGAGGCGATCACGGATCCACGCGTACTCCAGCCCCTGCACGTCCAACATACCGATCAGTACGACAACAGGCATATGAGCACTGTTGGCGGACGCGGCGGGGCGGACAAGCGACGGCATCGCCCCAGTTATCTGGCGCCGCGGTGGTGCGGGCTAACCTGATCAGAAGGTGTGAACATCCCGGAGGGGAGATTTCAGCCACGTCAGGACGATTGAGTCCTTACGCCGGATCGCCTCGAAACGCCTCACCCTTCCCCCTGTTCACTCGCCCCCCGGAGCCCCTTGGACGCACAGCAGGTAGTGCAACTGCTGCTGGCCGCGGATCCCGGCGATCTCAGGGGAGCCGGGGGGCCTGGACGGACCCGGGGACCGGCAGGGGGTGCTCCAGCGCCGACAGCGCCAGCAGGACGATCGAGGCCGTCCAGCCGAGCGGGGCGACCGAGGCGGGCTCGCCGTGCTCGTCGACCTTCTCCGGCAGGACGCCCAGCGACGTACGGTGCGCGGCCAGCCAGTCGAGACGGGCGACCGCCTCCGAGGTCCGCCCCGACGTGGCCGCCGTCAGCGCGAACATCGCCATCTCCGGCGTCCACGCCACATCGGGGTTCCCCGACCACTTCTCGCCGGGCAGCACGCCGCCGTTGGGCAGGCTCGTCCGCCGGAAGGCGTTCGCCACGGCCTCCTCGACCCCCGGATCGGCCGGGGCGAACGGGGGCGCGACGAACGTCACCGACGTGTCCATCAGCCCGCCCCGCACCGGGGAGCGCGGGTAGCCGTACGGCGTGAACTGCCGCTCGACCGCGTCGGCGACGCGCTGCGCCGCGCGCCCCCACTCCGACGCCTTCTCCCCCTGGCCGATCCCCAGCGCCAGCGACGCCGCCGACCGCAGCCCCGCCAGGACGGGCCCGACGACGCCCAGCGTGGGCCGCCGCGGGTCCTCCTCGGTGTCGGGCGCGCGCTCCCAGTAGTCCGACGACGGCGGCGGCAGGCCCTCGGCGTCCAGGGAGCCGGCCAGGTGGTCGGCCGCCCGCAGGACCATCGGCCACAGCTCGGGCAGCTCGTCGGCGGCCGCCGGGGCCTGGGCGCGGAACAGCCAGCTCGCCCACAGCACCCACCCCAGCGAGTCGAGTTGCGGCTCGCGCCCGTCGGCGACGGCCGTCCCGTCGGCGTGGTAGCGGGCCGCCCACTGCCCTTTCTCGTCCTGGACGCCGGCCAGGAAGCGCAGGATCCGCCGGGCCTCCGACAGGTGCCCCGTCATCACGAACGCGGCGGCGGTGAACGCCGAGTCCCGCGGCCACGAGTAGCGCCACGCGCCGTACCAGGAGGCCTGGGACGCCCCGTTGGGACGGGTCAGCAGCCGCAGGTCCAGCAGCGCGCGCTCGGCCATCTCCCGGTAGACGCGCTTGCTCGCACCTGGGACGGCCTTGCCGCCGTCGGGGACGCGGCCGCCGGTGAGCCACAGGGTGTCGGACAGCACGGCCACCTCCACGCGGGGGTCGGACGCCTCCACTGTGATCGCCGTGTCGGTCCCGAACGGGACGAGCCGCACCCGGCCGTCCCTGAGCCGCAGCACCGAGCTGCCGGGGATGTAGGAGGCGCCCTCCGCGGCCTCCGCCGAGACCGGGACGCCCGCGAACGGCCAGCCGCCCCCGCCGACCAGCCCCGGACTGGCCCAGCCGGGCCCGCCGTGGTCGGGGAGCGTGGCGCCGCAGGTGCCCACCAGTGCGGCGACGAGCAGGACCGCGGCCGTGCGCCGGACCTTCCGCATCGTGGTCCCGCGGGGGGACCCGATCCGGTCCGCCTTCCGTACGGTCCGCGCGGACGGCCCGATCTGGCCAACGGCCAACGGCGCGCCTCCCCCCTGTCAACAGGCCCTCACCCTGTCACCAGGCCTTCAGGCGGTCACCCTGCCCTTCCCGCAAGGCGGAAGATCAGTACATCAATCGCCACATCGGGGATCCTCCTCCTCAGGGAGCAAACCCGACATCCTCCTTAAGGTTCATACCCTCCTCCATCCTCGGCCTATCGGACCGGCGCCGCCGGGCGCGGGACGGGCGGGTGCCGCGATTCCTGCGGATTCCTTGGGCTTCCCTGGTGCTTCCTCGGAGTTTCCCTTGGGTGGGCCCCGGCGGCATCATCACGGACCTGGGGAGACTAGGCTGCATCGACGGAGCGGACCGCCCGGGTGACGGGCAGCGTGGACGCCCGTGTCACCATACGGACACCTGTGCCACCACACTTGAGCGGTCATTGTCTGTCGATCCGTTAAGGACGCCCTCGTGGACCTGTTCGAACATCAGGCGAAGGAACTCTTCGCCGAGTACGGGGTACCGGTGCCCACCGGCAAGGTCGCCCGTACTCCCCAGGAAGCCCGGGCCATCGCGGCGGAGCTCTTCGCCGCGGGAAGCTCGAAGGTCGTCGTCAAGGCCCAGGTCCTCACCGGGGGCCGGGGCAAGGCCGGCGGCGTGAAGCTCGCCGACGACGCCGCCGAGGCCGAGGCCCTCGCCGGCCAGATCCTCGGCATGGACATCAAGGGCCACACGGTCCACAAGGTCCTGGTCGAGCAGGGCAGCGCGATCGCCGAGGAGTACTACTTCTCCTTCCTGCTCGACCGCGCCAACCGCACCTTCCTGTCGATCTGCTCCGCCGAGGGCGGCATGGAGATCGAGGAGGTCGCCGCGACCAACCCCGACGCCGTCGCCAAGGTGGACGTCTCCGCGCTGGACGGCGTCGACCGCGCCAAGGCCCGCGCGATCGCCGAGGCCGGCCGGCTGCCACAGCAAGCACAGCTCGGCGCCGCCGAGCTGATCGAGCGGCTCTGGGCGGTGTTCACCGACGAGGACGCCACCCTGGTCGAGGTCAACCCGCTGATCCTCACCGCCGACGGGCGCGTCGTCGCCCTGGACGGCAAGGTCACCCTGGACGACAACGCCGCGTTCCGGCAGGAGTCGCACGAGGCCCTCCAGGACAAGGCCGCCGCCGACCCGCTGGAGGCGCGCGCCAAGGAGAAGGACCTCAACTACGTCAAGCTCGACGGCAGCGTCGGCATCATCGGCAACGGCGCCGGCCTGGTCATGTCCACCCTGGACGTGGTCGCCTACGCCGGCGAGGAGTTCGGCGGGCAGAAGCCGGCCAACTTCCTCGACATCGGCGGCGGCGCGTCCGCCGAGGTGATGGCCAACGGCCTGGAGATCGTGCTGTCGGACGCCGACGTCAAGTCGGTCTTCGTCAACGTCTTCGGCGGCATCACCGCCTGCGACGCCGTCGCCAACGGCATCGTGGCCGCCTACAAGCTGCTGGACGAGCGCGGCGAGACCGTCGACCGGAAGCTGGTCGTCCGGCTCGACGGCAACAACGCCGAACTCGGCCGCAAGATCCTGAGCGACGCGGCGCTTCCCGGCGTCGAGCAGGTCGACACCATGGACGACGCGGCCAAGCGTGCCGCCGAACTCGCCGCGGCAGGTGCATGACAATGGCCATCTGGTTGACCGAGAACAGCAAGATCATCGTGCAGGGCATGACCGGCTCGGAGGGCATGAAGCACTCCCGCCGGATGCTCGCCTCCGGCGCCTCCGTCGTCGGCGGCGTCAACGCCCGCAAGGCCGGGCAGAGCGTCGACTTCGACGGCACCTCCCTGCCGGTGTTCGGCACCGTCGCCGAGGCCATGGCCGAGACCGGCGCCGACGTGTCGGTGGTGTTCGTCCCGCCGAAGTTCACCAAGGACGCCGTGGTCGAGGCCATCGACGCGGAGATCCCGCTCTGCGTCGTGATCACCGAGGGCATCCCGGTGCACGACACCGCCTACTTCTGGGCGTACGCCGAGAGGAAGGGCGGCAAGACCCGGATCATCGGCCCCAACTGCCCCGGCATCGCCTCCCCGGGCGCCTCCAACGCCGGCATCATCCCCGCCGACATCACCACCCCCGGCCGGATCGGGCTGGTGTCCAAGTCGGGCACGCTGACGTACCAGATGATGTACGAGCTGCGCGACATCGGCTTCTCCACCTGCGTCGGCATCGGCGGCGACCCGGTCATCGGCACCACCCACATCGACGCGCTGAAGGCCTTCCAGGAGGACCCCGGCACCGACGCGATCGTGATGATCGGTGAGATCGGCGGCGACGCGGAGGAGCGCGCCGCGGCCTACATCGAGCAGAACGTGACCAAGCCGGTCGTCGGCTACGTCGCCGGGTTCACCGCGCCCGAGGGCAAGACCATGGGCCACGCCGGCGCCATCGTCTCAGGCTCGGCCGGCACCGCCCAGGCCAAGAAGGAAGCGCTGGAGAAGGTCGGCGTCCGGGTCGGCAAGACCCCCAGCGAGACCGCCCGCCTGATGCGCGACATCATGAAGAACCTCTGATCGCGAAGAACCTCTGAGGCGCGCGCCGCCGCGCCCCGGGACCGAAAGACGCCCGAGCCGCCCCCACGGCGGCCCGGGCGTCTTTCGTGCGCTCCCCGGGCGATGCCCGGGTTTTCGCGCCGGTAGCGGAGGTTCACGCGTGTCACCAGAATGACACAGTGTGCAGAGTGTACACTTTTCTCATGGAAGTCGTTCCCCTCAAGGTGGCCCGCCAGCAGTTGGGCAAGCTCCACTCCGATGCCGTCCATGGCCATCACGTCAAGATCACACGCCACGGCTCCGATGCGGCCGTCCTCATTCCCGAGGCGGATTATCAGGAGTACCAGGCGCTCAAGCGCGAGAAGATCAAGGCCGACGTCGTCGCGGAGATCGAGCGCATCTCGTCGCACGTCGAAAGCGGCGAACTGCCTCCCGGCTACGAAAGGCTGACACGCGAGCAGGCCGTCGAGGGCCGGCGCTTTGCCTGATCAGCTCATCTACCCCTACCGGCTGCGGATGCAGGTCGCCGGCTTTCCCCCGAACATCCGTGATGCGGCCAACCTTCTCATCATGTCGCTGCTAGGAGATCCGGTGCCACCGGACGCCAAGCCGTTCGTCGAGGTGGCGGGGCACGCCTCGTATGAGCTGACCAACGACCTGGTGACGGTGTACTACACCGTGGTGGGCGACGACACCGTGGCCATCAACGTCGTTCATCCCAATACCTGAGCGGCCAACGGAGCACGGCCGTCGGGGAGCCCGGCCAGCGCGGCCATGACGAAGGCGACACACTGGACGCGCGCCGTCGGCCGGGATTTCGCGCGCCTGTTCCGCTGATCGGGTCCGTTGTGTCGGACGGGGGTGGCATGCTCGGGGCCCGTGGACAGACAAACCTTCTGGAGCCTCATCGACGAGGCCCGTGCGAGCGCCCCCCACGACCGCGCCGTCGCCGAGCGGGCCACCGCCCTGCTGGCCGTGCGGCCCCGCGAGGACATCCTCGCCTTCCAGCAGATCTTCTGGGACCTGATGGCCGAGTCGTACCGCGAGCCGCTGTGGGGGGCCGCCTACCTCATCAACGGCGGCTGCTCGGACGACGGGTTCGACTACTTCCGCGGCTGGCTGATCTCCCAGGGCCGCGAGGTCTTCGAGAGCGCCGTCGCCGACCCCGACTCCCTGGCCGGGCATTCCGTCGTCCAGGAGGCCGCGAAGGACTACAGCGAGCTCGACTACGAGTCCATGCTCGGCATCGCCCATGCCGCCCACCGCGCCGCGCAGGGCGAGGAGATGCCGCCCGACGCGTACACGATCAACTACTCCGACCTCGGCCCCGGCTGGGACTTCGACGACCGGGAGGAGACCCGTCGCCACCTCCCCCGCCTGTCGGCCCTCTACGACGTCCACTACGCCAAGTGAGCGGCGGCCGCGCCGGGTGATCGCCGACGACAAAGGCGACACGCCGGACGGGCGGCCCGCCGGGGCGGGTCCTTGCTGCCAGCATTGACCCCGTGAACGAAGCCAGCCCCGGACAGCGAGCGAGACCGGAACGGCCGGAGCCGCCCAGGGCCGCCGCGGCCCGCGCCTCCGGCGACGACGGCGACCAGGGCGGCGGGGCCGCGAGCGCGCCCCGCCCCCTCTACGTCACCGGGCTGGTCGGCGCGCTGTGGTGCATCGGCATCGGGCTCGCCATGCTCACCACCATCACCCTCCTCGGCTGGGTCGCCGCGCCCCGCACCGCCCTCGGCCCCGGGCTTCCCGGCGTCTTCCGCACGGCGGTCAACCTGTGGCTGGTGTCCCACCACGCCGGGTTCTCGGTCCCGCAGGGCCGCGTCGGGCTGCTGCCCCTGGGCCTGATCGTCCTGCCGGGCGCGCTGCTCTACCGCAGCGGCGGCTGGATGATCAGGGCCGCCGGGGTGCCGAGCCGCCCCCGGATCGGCGTGGTGCACGTCGCGGTGGCGCTGGCCGCCCCGTACGCCGCCCTGGCCGGGCTGCTCGCCCTCGCCGCCACCTCGCCCACCGTCCGCGCCTCCGCCTGGCAGGCCCTGGTCGCCGCGTTCGTCGTCGCGCTGGTCTCCGGCGCGCTCGGCGCCGCCCGCGCCCTGGTCGCCGCGCGCGGCCGCCGGGTCCGGTCCGGGCTGGGCGCCCTGCTGCGGCTGCTGCCCGAACGCCCCCGCTCGCTGGTGATCGGGGTCGCCGGCGCCACCGCCGTCCTGCTCGGCTCCGGCGCGGTGCTGGTCGGCGCGTCCCTGGCCGTGCACACGCCCCAGTTCACCGAGCTGTACGACGCGCTGGCCCCCGGCGCCGTCGGCGGCGTCCTGCTCCTGCTGCTCCAGCTGGCCTTCCTGCCCAACGCGATCATCTGGGGCATGGCGTACGCGATCGGGCCCGGCTTCTCGGTCGGCGCCGGCACCGGCGTGTCCCCGTCCGGGGTCTTCATCGACGTCATCCCCACGTTCCCGGCGCTGGCGGCGCTGCCCGAGCCCGGCCCGGCCCCGCTGGTGTCGCTGATCGCGCTGGCCGCCCCGTTCACCGCCGGCGCCGTGGGCGGGGTGCTGACCGTCCGCGCCATGCCGAGCCCGATGTACGAGGCCGCGCCGCTGTGGGGCTTCATGTCGGGCGCGCTGACCGGCGCCGCCGCGGCCGTGCTCAGCGCGCTGGCGGGCGGGCCGCTGGGCGGGGGCCGGCTGGCGACGGTGGGCCCGTCGCCCTGGCAGGTCGGCCTGCTGGCGGCCCTGGAGGTCGGCATCTCCGCGGCCATCGCGGCCTGGCTGGCGAACTGGCGGACGATGCGCCGTCCCGTACCGGAGCCCGGCGAGGAGGAGCCCCCGGGCAGGCGGACCCGCAGGGGACGGGCGAGCAAGGGCGGGGAGTCCGCGGGGCGCGCCCCCACGCGGCGTGAGCGGCGCCGGGAGAAGAAGGCCGCGGCCCTGCCCGCACCGGACCTGGAGACCGGCGAGTCACCGCTGCCACCCCTCCCCGAACCGGCCGCGGCGCCCGTACCGGAGCAGGCCGAGAAGCCCGCGGCGTCCTCGCGCAAGCCGTCGCCCTACGACGCGGACCCGCTGGAGTTCGAGGAGGCCGAGCCCGTGCTCGCGCCCCGCAAGCCCAGCAGGGCAGGAGTGCTGCCCGCCGAGCCCGAGCCGTTCGACGACCTCGCGGAGCCCGAACGGCCCCCGGGCCCGGCCCACGGCACGCCCTGGCCCGCCGAGGAGGAGACCTGGACGGGGGAGACCTGGGCGGAGGAGGACGGCGCCGACGACGAACCCGAGCCCGCCCCGCGCAGCGTGCCCGCGCCCCGCGAGGACGCCGAACGCACCGAGAACCGCGGCGGCGCCATCTACGTCCTCCGGGACGACCCCGACCGCGACTGAGAACGGAACCTCGGGCTCAGAACATGTCGCCGTAGCGCGACATGCTCCCGTCGGGCAGGTTCAGCTTCTTCTCGATCTCGGAGAAGTAGCGGTCACGGCAGGCGGTCTCGTCCGTCCTGGTGTTGGCCGAACCCAGGCACTCCTGGTAGCCGCTCAGCTCCGGCCACAGCAGCGCCGTCACCGCCAGCCAGAAACTCGCCATCGCCAGCCCGACCGCGCCCAGCACGATCCCGCCGACCGCGCCCGGCGCGGTGGAGCGCTCCCGGACGGCCTGCTTGCGCGCCTTGATCCCGACCACCAGCGCGGCGATGCCCAGCACCAGCCCGACCGGGAAGAAAAAGGGCGTCAGGATGAGGGCGCCGCCGCCGAGCCACAGCGCGCGCCGTCCCGCGCGCCGGGCGTCGCCGTCCTTGCCCGCGGGGCCGCCGGTGGCGGGGGCGGCGTCCCGGCCGATCCCGCCGTCGCCCTGTCCCGGCTGCTCACTCAACGTTCCGTCCTCCCCATGCCGACCTCTGGTGCGAATGCCGCCGCGCCGAACAGGGCCGATAGGCTTTGTGGCGGCCGGTCAGGCCACCGTGCCCGGACCGCCCCCGGTCCGCGCCCGCGGGAGGCCAGCCGCCGGTCCGACGTCCACCAGCACCGTCCACCAAGGAGTCATGGTGTCCGCCCGGCTCGTCGTCCTCGTCTCCGGCGCGGGGACCAACCTACAGGCGCTGCTCGACGCGTGCGCGGATCCAGCCTACGGGGCCGAGGTGGTGGCCGTGGGCGCCGACCGCGACGGCACCGGCGGAGTGGAGCGCGCCGAACGCGCCGGACTGCCCACGTTCACGGTCCGCATCCCCGACTTCGCCGACCGCGCCGCCTGGGACGCGGCGCTCACCGAGGCGATCGCCGCGCACGAGCCCGACCTGGTCGTCTCCGCCGGATTCATGAAGATCCTCGGCCCCGCGTTCCTGGCCCGCTTCGGCGGCCGCACGATCAACACCCATCCCGCGCTGCTGCCGTCCTTCCCGGGCGCGCACGCCGTGCGGGAAGCCCTGGCGTACGGGGTCAAGCTCACGGGCTGTACGGTGCACTTCGTCGACGAAGGCGTGGACACCGGACCCGTCATCGCCCAGGAGGCCGTGCCCGTTCGCTGGCACGACGACGAAGATTCCCTGCACGAGCGCATCAAGCAGGTGGAGCGCCGGCTCGTGGTCGAGGTCGTGGGCCGGCTGGCCCGCGACGGCTGGACCGCCAACGGCCGGCGGGTCTCCATGAAGTGCAGGACCTGTAACACGTCCGCAGACGATGAGGGGAGCCCGGCCGGTGAGCCAGGTCACGAATGATGCCGGGGGGACCGCCCCCCGGCAACTGCCGAGCAATTCTGGGGGGACGA
Source organism: Spirillospora sp. CA-255316 (assembly GCA_050942275.1). Lineage (GTDB taxonomy): Bacteria > Actinomycetota > Actinomycetes > Streptosporangiales > Streptosporangiaceae > Spirillospora. The sequence goes on from CP192047.1 coordinate 1,302,247, forward strand.
CCCCCCAGACCCCCCGGCAACTGCCTGTGAAGCGCGCGCTGATCAGCGTGTACGACAAGACGGGCCTGGAGGAGCTGGCCAAGGGCCTGCACGAGGCGGGCGTGGAGATCGTCTCCACCGGCTCCACGGCGGGCCGGATCGCCGCCGCCGGGGTGCCGGTGATGAAGGTGGAGAAGCTCACCGGGTTCCCCGAGTGCCTGGACGGCCGGGTCAAGACCCTGCACCCCAGGGTGCACGCCGGGTTGCTGGCCGACCGGCGCAAGGACGACCACCTCCAGCAGCTCGACGACCTGGGCGTCGAGCCGTTCGACCTGGCGGTGGTGAACCTCTACCCGTTCTCCGAGACCGTCGCCTCCGGCGCCGCGCCGGACGACTGCGTCGAGCAGATCGACATCGGCGGCCCCACCATGGTCCGCGCCGCCGCCAAGAACCACGCCAGCGTCGCCGTCGTGGTGGACCCGGCCGGGTACCCGGCGGTGCTCAAGGCCGTCCGGGCCGGCGGCTTCACGCTGGACGAGCGGCGCCGGCTGGCGGCCCGCGCGTTCGCGCACACCGCCGCCTACGACGTGGCCGTGGCGTCCTGGTTCGCCGGCGGGTACGCGCCCGACCAGGTCGCCGCCGAGACCGAGTGGCCCGACTTCCTGGGCGCCGCCTGGGAGCGGTCCGCCGTGCTGCGGTACGGGGAGAACCCGCACCAGCGCGCCGCGCTCTACACCGCCGGCACCGGCGGGCTGGCCGGCGCCGAGCAGCTGCACGGCAAGGAGATGTCGTACAACAACTACGTCGACTCCGACGCCGCCCGCCGCGCCGCCTACGACTTCGCCGAGCCCGCCGTCGCGATCATCAAGCACGCCAACCCGTGCGGCATCGCGGTCGGCGCCGACGCGGCCGAGGCGCACCGCAGGGCGCACGAGTGCGACCCGGTGTCGGCCTACGGCGGCGTGATCGCGGTGAACCGCCCGGTGACCGCGGCGATGGCCGAGCAGGTCGCCGACGTGTTCACCGAGGTGCTGCTCGCCCCCGCGTTCGAGGACGCGGCGCTGGAGATCCTCACCCGGAAGAAGAACATCCGGCTGCTGCGCTGCCCCGAGGGCCCGGCCGACCCGGTGGAGTTCCGCCGGATCGACGGCGGCGTGCTGCTGCAGACCGTCGACCGCGTGGGCGAGCCCGGCGACGACCCGTCCGGCTGGGAGCTCAAGGCCGGGCGGCCCGCCGACGAGGCGACGCTGCGCGACCTGGCGTTCGCGTGGAAGGCGTGCCGGTCGGTGAAGTCCAACGCGATCCTGCTGGCCGCCGGCGGCGCCACGGTCGGCGTCGGCATGGGCCAGGTGAACCGGGTCGACTCGGCCCGGCTGGCGGTGTCGCGGGCCGGTGCGGAGCGGGCCGCCGCGGCGGTGGGCGCGTCCGACGCCTTCTTCCCGTTCCCGGACGGCCTCGAGGTGCTGGCCGAGGCGGGCGTGCGGGCGATCGTCGAACCGGGCGGCTCGATCCGCGACGACGACGTGATCGCGGCCGCGGAGAAGGCCGGGATCACCCTGTACTTCACGGGCGTCCGGCACTTCTTCCACTGACCTGCGGGCCTGCGAATCCCCCGGGATCCTCGTGCTCTGGCACCGGAACCCGGGGGTTTTCGCCGATCATGGGCGGTTTTACGTTTTCTGGTTGATACCCTCGGCCGGGTCGCGCACCTCTCCTTGCCTCGGGACCGCCTGGCCCCGTGGAACCTTCCAGAACCCAGCCCCGGCGCGACCCGTCTTCCTCATGGAGCCCCGTCTATGGACGTCCTGGTGACCCTGCTGGTGGCGAGTGTGACGCAGACCGCCACACTGCTCGCCGAGTCCCGCCCGATGATCGGCCTCGCCGCCGCCGTGCTGGCCGCGATCCTGGCCGCCCAGCTCGGCTGGCACGGCACCGACCGCCTGATCGCCTGGAAGTCCCGCCCCGACGAGGACTGAGCGGCACCCGGAACGGAGCGCCGGCGGAGTGGAGGGTGGCGCTCAGTCTGCTCCTGCCGGGGGCTGGGGGCGTCCCCCCAGATAAGTCACTGAGCGGCACCCGGGGTTTGGGGGGTCGTCCCCCCAGAGATGAGTCACTGAGGAAGGGACCGGGGTTCCTCTCAGTAGAATGGCGGGGACGCGACTGGCGCGGTCAAGGTGGACTCGACCACCGGGGAGCGAAGACAGTCCGGACACCGCGCGCCTGGGTGGACGGCATCCGAGCCGGGACCGGGCACGCCCGGGAAGGCTCCCGGCCAGATCAGCGCGGAGGAACCCATGACGGCACAGATCCTGGACGGCAAGGCCACCGCGGCGGAGATCCGGGCCGATCTCAAGGTACGGGTGGAGGCGCTGCGCGAGCGCGGCGTGACCGTCGGCCTCGGCACCGTCCTGGTGGGCGACGACCCCGGCAGCACCGCCTACGTCAACATGAAGCACCGCGACTGCGCCGAGGTCGGCATCGAGAGCATCCGCCGCGACCTGCCCGCCGACGCCTCGCAGGACGACGTGGAGCGGGCCGTCGCCGAGCTGAACGCCGACCCCGGCTGCACCGGCTACATCGTCCAGCTGCCGCTCCCCAAGGGCCTGGACGAGCAGCGCGTGCTGGAGCGCATCGACCCGCTCAAGGACGCCGACGGCCTCCACCCGATCAACCTCGGGCGGCTCGTCCTGATGCAGCCCGCGCCGCTGCCGTGCACCCCCAAGGGCATCGTCGAGCTGCTGCGCCGCTTCGACGTCCCGCTCCGCGGCGCCGAGGTCACCGTGATCGGCCGCGGCGTCACCGTGGGCCGCCCGCTCGGGCTGCTCCTCACCCGGCGCAGCGAGAACGCCACCGTGACCCTGTGCCACACCGGCACCCGCGACCTGGCCGCGCACACCCGGGAGGCCGACATCATCGTCGCCGCGGCCGGCGTCCCCGGCCTCATCACCGCGGACATGGTGAAGCCCGGCGCCGCCGTCCTGGACGTGGGCGTCTCCCGGGTCGACGGCAAGCTCGCCGGCGACGTGGCCGCCGACGTCCGCCAGACCGCCGGCTGGGTCGCGCCCAACCCGGGCGGGGTCGGCCCCATGACCCGCGCCATGCTCCTGTCGAACGTCGTCGAGGCCGCCGAAGCGGCCTCCGCCTGACCCCTTCGGAGAACCCACCCACACGTACGGGGCCGCTCGTCGCGGCCCCGTACGGGTGGCGTGGCGACCGCCCCGGATCAGCGCTACCCGGGACGGGGCGGTCGCACGGTCACATCAGCTGGCCCGGCGGCCCGCCGCCGTCGCCTGACGGCCCGGCGCGGTGACGTGGCCCGGGGCGTGCGGGCCCCCCGGGCGGCGCACTTCCGGGCCCCGGCTCCGCGCGGCGTCCATGGGCGGCCGGTTCTGCTGCGGTACGTGCACCGGTGGCAAGGGCCTGACCAGGCCCATCGCGATGACTTCGTTGGCCAGCCGGGTGCGCCGGTTGGCGCCCTCGGGGATGCGGAACTTCTGGTAGAGCCGCAGCAGGTGCTGCTTGACCGCGGCCTCGGTGACGACCAGGTCGGCGGCGATCTCCCGTGCGGTGGCGGGTGCGACGAACGCCTCGTCCGACAGCGCCGGACGGCACAGCGAGGTCAGCACGTCCACCTCGCGGCGGGTGAGCTCCGGAGCCACGGCGCGCCGCAGCTCGACGTCCGGATCGACCTCCTCCCGGGGGATGCCCCCCATCCGGCAACGCGCCGTGCCGAAGCTGACGACATCGCCGTCCTCCAGGACCCTGCGGGCGATCGGGCGGCCGTTGACACGGGTCCCGTTGCGGGACAGTCCCATGTCGACGACGTAAACGTACGGGCCGCGCCGAACGATCTCTGCGTGCAATCGGGACACACTCGGGTCGTCGAGGCGGATGTCGACTCCCCGCCCTCGTCCGACCGTCGTGACGTCGGGGCGCAGCGGCACCACCAGCCCGCTGTCCTCGATCCGCATGAACGGCCCCTCCACGGCAGTCCTCCCAGCTAGTTAGCGACCCCTGTCTGGCGGGTTACCCGGCCGCGTACCCGTCACACCCTCCTACTGGCCGGTAGGACCGATGCCACAAGGCATGTGGCGTCCATCGGGGTGTTCTGGACCCCATCTGTCACGCTCTGGAAGTGAAGAGGTTGCGGCCCAGGCGGTAAAGTTGGAAGAAATCTCCCGTCAAGAGGGCCCCTTCTCCGGCAGATATCACGGGGCGACGCGGCGGGGGTCCGGAACCGGCTACGGTCGGTCCTATGAGCACCGAGTTGCGCCGAAGGCGGCGCAAGGCCCCCACCCGCAGGGGAACCGGACCGCACTGGCTGGGCCGGCTGCCCTACCTGATCGTCCTCGGCGGCGTGACGGCCGGGCTGGTGCTGTGCTTCTTCCACTACTTCCGCAAGGGCTCGGTGCTGATCGCCGCGGCGCTGCTGTTCGGCGCGCTTGCCCGGCTGCTCCTGCCCGAGGCCCAGCTCGGCATGCTGGCGGTGCGGAGCCGTTCGATCGACTGCTGGACGCTGGTGTTCCTCGGCGAGGCGGTCGCCTTCGTCGCGCTTAGCGTCCCTCCCATGAACAAGACCGGCCTGGTCGTGGCCGCCGCGTTCGGCCTGCTCATCGCCGTGGTGTTCGTGGTGCGGGGCGTCCGCTTCCTGATGTCGGGACGCGGCGGGCCGCGCGGTGCGCCGGGGCGCCTACCGCCCGGGTCAAGCCCAGGTCGAGGCCAGGTCTAGACCTCAGTCGGCTCTCGGATAGCCTTCGCAGTTGAGCCTTACAAGGACAGCTGGCCGGTGTAGGAAAGGGACAGCAACAGCATGCCCAAGATCAAAGTAGCGGGCCCGGTCGTCGAGCTCGACGGCGACGAAATGACCCGGATCATCTGGAAATTCATCAAGGACCAGCTGATCCTGCCGTACCTCGACGTCGATCTGAAGTACTACGACCTCGGGATCGAGCACCGCGACGCCACCGACGACCAGGTGACGATCGACGCCGCCAATGCCATCAAGGAGCACGGCGTCGGCGTCAAGTGCGCCACCATCACCCCCGACGAGGCGCGCGTCGAAGAGTTCGGCCTGAAGAAGATGTGGCGTTCCCCCAATGGAACGATCCGCAACATCCTCGGCGGCGTGGTGTTCCGCGAGCCGATCGTCACCTCGAACATCCCGCGGCTGGTCCCCGGCTGGACCAAGCCGATCATCATCGGCCGTCACGCCCACGGCGACCAGTACCGCGCCACCGACTTCGTGGTGCCGGGCCCGGGCACGGTGACGATCACCTACACGCCCGACGGCGAGGGCGAGCCGATGGAGTTCGAGGTCGCCCGCTTCCCCGGCGGCGGCATCGCGATGGGCATGTACAACTTCGACGACTCGATCCGGGACTTCGCCCGGACCACCATGCGGTACGCGCTCAACCGCGAGATGCCGCTGTACATGTCGACGAAGAACACGATCCTCAAGGCCTACGACGGCCGGTTCAAGGACATCTTCCAGGAGATCTTCGACACCGAGTTCAAGGCCGAGTTCGAGGCCAAGAACCTCACCTACGAGCACCGCCTCATCGACGACATGGTCGCCGCGGCGCTCAAGTGGGAGGGCGGCTTCGTCTGGGCCGCCAAGAACTACGACGGCGACGTCCAGTCCGACACCCTCGCCCAGGGCTTCGGCTCGCTCGGCCTGATGACCTCCGTGCTGATGACCCCGGACGGCAAGACCGTCGAGGCCGAGGCCGCGCACGGCACCGTCACCCGCCACTACCGGCAGCACCAGCAGGGCAAGCCGACCTCCACCAACCCGATCGCGTCCATCTTCGCGTGGACCCGGGGCCTGGAGCACCGCGGCAAGCTCGACAACCAGCCCGAAGTGATCGAGTTCGCCCGCTCCCTGGAGCAGGTCTGTGTCGAGACCGTCGAGGGCGGCCAGATGACCAAGGACCTGGCCCTGCTCGTCGGCCAGGACACCCCCTGGCTGACGACGCAGGAGTTCCTGGAGGCCCTGGACACCAACCTCCAGAAGAAGGTCAACGGCTGACGCCTGTCTTCTCCTGAGGGCCGCTCCGGTGATCCCGGGGCGGCCTTCGGTGTGTTCGGGGCCTGGGTGGGGAGGGGTGGTATGCCGGGTGGTGCACCTGCGCGTACCGGCGGGGCGGGCGCGCGATAGCCTGGCGGGGAAATATCTCGACGACGAGAGAACCCGTGTGGGGTCACCTCTCGGGCGGTCGGGTTCGAGATCGAAGGATGGCCGCCTGAGCCCGTCCGGTCACAGGAGAAGAAGAGGCAATGAGCCGTACCCCAGTCACCGTCACCGTCACCGGCGCCGCCGGCCAGATCGGCTACGCGCTGCTCTTCCGTATCGCGTCGGGCCAGCTGCTGGGCGCCGACACCCCGGTACGCCTGCGCCTGCTGGAGATTCCCCAGGCGGTGAAGGCCGCCGAGGGCACCGCCATGGAGCTGGACGACTGCGCGTTCCCGCTGCTGGCGGGGGTCGACATTTTCGACGACCCCAGCAAGGCGTTCGAGGGCGCCAATGTCGCGCTGCTGGTGGGCGCCCGTCCCCGTACCAAGGACATGGAGCGGGGTGACCTGCTGGAGGCCAACGGCGGCATCTTCAAGCCGCAGGGCGAGGCCATCAACGCCGGCGCCGCCGACGACATCAAGGTCCTGGTCGTCGGCAACCCGGCCAACACCAACGCGCTGATCGCGCAGCAGCACGCCCCGGACGTCCCGGCGTCGCGGTTCACCGCGATGACGCGGCTCGACCACAACCGGGCGCTGGCGCAGCTGTCGAAGAAGGCGGGGGTGTCGGTCTCCGACATCAGGAAGCTGGCGATCTGGGGCAACCACTCCGCCACCCAGTACCCGGACCTGTTCCACGCCGAGATCGCCGGGAAGAACGCGGCCGAGACGGTCAACGACCAGGCGTGGCTGGAGAACGACTTCATCCCGACGGTGGCGCAGCGCGGCAAGGCGATCATCGAGGTGCGGGGCGCGTCGTCGGCCGCGTCCGCCGCGTCGGCCGCGATCGACCACGTGTACACCTGGGTGAACGGCACCGCCGAGGGCGACTGGACGTCGATGGCCGTGGTGTCGGACGGCTCGTACGGGGTGCCCGAGGGCCTGATCTCGTCCTTCCCGGTGACCACCCGGAACGGCGAGTGGGAGATCGTGCAGGGGCTGGAGATCGACGACTTCTCGCGGGCGAGGATCGACGCGTCGGTGAACGAGCTGGCGGAGGAGCGCGACGCGGTCCGCAAGCTCGGGCTCATCTGACGTCCGCCGCCGTCCGCCTACCGCCCTTCGGGCGAAGCCCTGGGGGTCTGGGGGGCCGCCCCCAGGGACAACCCTGTAACCGCCCTTCGGGCGAAGCCCTGGGGGTCTGGGGGTCCGCCCCCAGGGACAACCCTGACGGGCCCCGGATCGCGCCGCAGCGGTGGCGCGATCCGGGGCCCTCGGCATCTCGGGACAAACGGGTGCGTGTCTGTCGGCCGCCGCTACTAGGCTGGCTGGCCGGTCCGCGGTCGCCGTTCGCGCGGCGCGGACGGCGCGGATCTCGCGGGCTGGCGAAGGGACGACAGGGGTGGATCAGGCGTTTCAGGTAGATCTGCGCGGTGTGGTGGACCTGCTCAGCAGGCATCTGTACTCCAGCCCGCGGGTGTACCTGCGGGAGCTGCTGCAGAACGCGGTGGACGCGATCACCGCGCGCGGCGTGGCCGCCTCGGACGGCGCGGCGGGCGCCGGGGGCGCGGACGGCGCCGAAGGGGCGGGCGGCGCCGAAGGCGCGGGCGGGCCGGTCGGGAGGGTGCGGATCGAGACCCTCGAGGGCGGCGGGCTGCGCGTCCACGACGACGGCATCGGGCTGACCGAGGACGAGGTGCACCGGCTGCTGGCCACGATCGGCCGTTCCTCGAAGCGGGACGAGCTGGGCTTCGCCCGGCACGACTTCCTCGGGCAGTTCGGGATCGGGCTGCTGTCGGGGTTCCTGGTGGCCGACGAGATCGAGGTGGTGACCCGGTCGGCGCGCGAGGGGGCCCCGCCGGGGGCGGTGCGCTGGACGGGGTACGCCGACGGCCGCTACCGGGTCGAGCCGGGGGAGCGCGGGGAGCCCGGGACGACGGTGACGCTGCGTCCGCGCACCGGTTCGGCGGAGCTGCTGAGCCCGGAGGTGGTGGCGGAGCTGGCGCGCTCGTACGGGTCGCTGCTGCCGGTCGAGCTGACGGTGGACGGCGCTCCGGTCACGGGCGAGGGGCCGCCGTGGCGGGCCGCGCACGGCGATCCGGCGCGGCGCCGCCGGGCGCTGGACGCCTACTGCAAGGAGCTGTTCGGGTTCGAGCCGTTCGATGTGATCGACCTGGAGGTGCCCGAGGCGGGGCTGACCGGTGTGGCGTTCGTGCTGCCGCGGCCGGTGGCGCCGACGGCGCGCGGCGCGCACCGCGTCTACCTGAAGAGGATGCTGCTGGCGGAGAGCGTCGAGGGGCTGCTGCCGGAGTGGGCGTTCTTCGTGCGGTGCGTGGTGGACGCGGGGGAGCTGCGGCCGACGGCGAGCCGGGAGGCGCTGTACGAGGACGAGCTGCTGGAGTCGGCGCGGGAGGCGCTGGGGGAGCGGCTGCGGCAGTGGCTGGTGCGGTTGTCGGAGACCGATCCGGCGCGGCTGCGCGGGTTCCTGCGGCTGCACCAGCTGGGCGTCAAGGCGATGGCGCTGCACGACGACGACATGCTGCGGATCGTGCACCGGTGGCTGGAGTTCGAGACGTCGGCGGGGCCGATGACGCTGGCGGAGTTCCGGCGGCGGCATCCCGACGCGCGGTACGTGACCAGCGTGGAGGAGTTCCGGCGGCTGTCGGCGGTGTCGGGCGCGCAGGGCGTCGGGCTGGTGAACGGCGGCTACGTGCACGACACCGAGATCATCGAGCGGCTGGCGGCGATCGATCCGGACGCGGTGCTGCGCCCGCTGGACCCGGCTGAGCTGACGACGGCGTTCGGGGTGCTGGATCCGGCGGCGGAGCTGGCGCTGCGGCCGTTCCTGGCCGCGGCGCAGCGGGCGGTGGAGCGGCTGGGCTGCGAGGTGGTGATCCGCGACTTCGATCCGGCGTCGCTGCCGGCGCTGTACCTGACCAGTCGTGCGGCGCGGTACCAGGCGGAGATGACCGAGGCCAGGGACATGGCCGACGATCTGTGGTCGGACGTGCTGGGGGCGTTGAGCGGCGCGGTGGCGGCGGATCGTCCGCAGCTGGTCCTCAACCATCGCAATCCGCTGGCGCGGAAGGCGACGGCGCTGACCGAGGACGCCCTGATCGAGCTGGCGGTGCAGGGCCTGTACGGGCAGGCGCTGCTGTACGGGCAGCATCCGCTGCGTCCCGCCGACACGGCGGCGTTGAACCGTTCGTTCCTGGGTCTCCTGGAATGGGCGATGCACGGTGAATCCTCCGGTCACGGTGAATCCTCTGGGGAGGGCAAGTGAGCCTTGAGCAGGTCCAGGAGCTGATGGAGCGGGCGTACTCCCTTCCTTACGGGGAGGCGCGCACGGTGCTGACCGAGGAGGCGTTGCGCCGGGCGGAGGAGACCGGGGACGCGGTGCTGGCGTTCCAGGTGCGGATGGAGCTGGGCAGCGCGTACCAGTTCGGCGGGGAGCCGATCAAGACGTTCACGACGTTCAGCCGGTGCCTGTCGGAGTACGACGCCGATCCGTCGGGCCTGGGGGAGATGGCCGAGCACCGGCTGCTGTGGCAGTTCAAGTGGATCGTGCATTCGCTGACGCTGTTCCCCGAGGTGCCGCTGGACCGGACCCGGTCGGTGCTGGACGACATGGACCGCCGCTACAAGACGGGCGGGCACAGCCTGCAGGCGGTGTACGGCAGGCGGGCGCGGGTGGCGCAGCACCTGGGCAACGGTGAGGCGGCCGAGCGCTGGTTCGCGATGTGGCACACGACGCCGTCCGACGAGCTGTCGGACTGCGCGGGCTGCGATCCGACCGGGAAGGCGGAGCTGCTGGCGTGGCGGGGCCGGGACGAGGAGGCCCTGGCGGTGGCCGAGCCGGTGCTGAGCGAGCGGCTGAACTGCGCGGAGCAGCCGCAGTCGATCCTGACGACGCTGCTGCCGGTGTTCGTGCGGGCGGGGCGGTTCGAGGAGGCCCGCAACGCGCATCTGCGGGCGTATCGGCTGATCCGGACGCGGCTGAACGAGCTGGCCTTCATCGGCGACCATGTGGAGTTCTGCGCGCGGACGGGCAACGAGGCGCGCGGGCTGGAGATCGTCCAGCGGCATCTGGGGTGGCTGGACAAGGCGCCGAGCCCGTTCGCGGACATGCGGTTCTCGGCGGCCGCGTCGCTGCTGCTGCGGCGGGTGGAGGAGGCCGGGCACGGCGGTCTGACGCTCTCCCGTGACGGCGGTGGCGGGGAGCCCGCGGAGGTGCCGGTCGGCGAGCTGCGGGTGGAGCTGGCGCGGCGGGCGGAGGAGCTGGCGGCGCGGTTCGACGCGCGGAACGGGAACGAGTACCAGAGCGGGGTCATCCGGGAGCTGCTGGAGGCGGAGCCGGTCGTCGAGCATCTGCCGCTGTCTCAGTACGACCGTCGTCCCGCGACGGCCGCGCCCGCCGCCCAGGCCGCGCCCGCCCAGGCCGCGCCCGCCGAGGCCGCTCCGGCGGCGCCCGCCGCCGAGCCCCTCCCGGACCTCCCGGACGTTTCGGAGATCGACGATCTCGACGCGCTGCTGGACATCGGCGACGAGGAGTGGTCGGCCGGGCGGGTGGAGCGGGCGATCCCGGCCTGGCGGCGCTACGACGAGCTGGTCGCGGGCGCCTCGCCGACCGTGCTGCAGCGGGCGCGGCGGATCGACGGGCTCGGGGTGGAGCGGTTCGCCGAGGACGACTTCGACGCGGCGATGGCCGAGTGGGAGCGTGCCGCGGACCTGTACGCCGAGGCGGGCGACCTGGTGGCGCGGCATGCCGCACTGGGCCGGGTCGGCGCGATCCGGGCCGGTCAGGGGCGGCATGAGGAGGGGCTGGGGCTGCTGAACGACGCCGTCGCCCATCTGGACGAGCACGCCGCCGGCAGCCGGCGGGCGTTCGCGGCGCGGATGCGGCTGGCGGGGTCGCTGCTGAACGCCGACCGTCCCGGCGAGGCGCTGGCCGCGCTGGAGCCGCTCGTCCCGGAGACCCGGGGCGACGCGGGCGATCTGGGGCTGATGCGGGCCCGTGCCCTGCTGCGGACGGGCGACGGCGACGCGGCGATCCCGCTGCTGCACGACGCCCGCGCCGCGCTGCGGGAGACCGGCGACATGCCGCAGCTGGTGGACGCGTCGCTGCTGCTGGCCAAGCTGCTGGCGCACCAGGGGCACCAGGGCGAGGAGCCGGACGCCAAGATCCTGGAGGACGCGCTGGGCGTCTTCGACGAGACGGTGTCGTACGCGCGGTCGGTCGACGCCTGGATGACCGCGGTCGCGCACGCCGAGCGCGGCAGCGCGCTACTGGCGATGGAGCGCCCGGCGGACGCGGTCCCCGACGCCGAGGAGGCCGTGGCCGGGTTCACGGCGGCCGGGGCGGCTCCTCAAGCGGCCTATGCGCGCCTGGATCTGGCCAACGGCTACTACGCGACGGGACGGCACCTGGAGGCGGCGGAGACGGCAGAGGAGGCGCTCCCGCTCCTGGCGCAGCTGGGTGACGCGGAGGCGTTCCGCAGGGCGCGGCTGGTGCTGGCGCACGCGCAGTGGGAGCTGGGCGAGGAGCAGGCGGCCGAACTGTTCACCGAGCTGGCGGGGGAGGAGCGGGACGGCGATCCCGGCTTCGCGGCGCGGCTGCTGGAGCTGGCGGGCGAGGTCCTGACGAAGCTGGACAAGGACGCCGTGGCCGCCGACAAGTTCATCGAGGCCGCGGAGACGTTCGCGGCCGCCGGCGACCCGTACGGCGTCGTCCGGACCCGCAGGCAGGCGGGCCTGTGCCGGCTGTGGAGCCGGCAGCCGGAGGAGGGGCTGGCCGAGATGGAGCGGGCCCGGGCCGCGCTGGCCGAGCTGCCCGCCGACAATCCGCAGGCGCTGACGTGGGAGTCGGCGCGGGTGTCCTACGACCAGTCCCGGGTGCTGGCCGAGCTCGGCCGTTTCGAGGACGCGCTGCGCCTGGTGGACGAGGCCGCGGCGGGCTTCACCGAGCTGGGCGAGCAGGACGCCGCCGAGACCGCGACCCGGCTCCGCGCCGACATCCAGGGCGCCCTGGGGCAGCAGGAGGGCTCGGGGCGGCAGGAGCAGGAGTGACCGTCCGGCCCGGGGCGCGACCGCGCCCCGGGCCGCCCGCTCAAGGCCGCGGCGTCGGCGGAGGCGGAGGCGGAGGCGGCGGTCAGGCGGCCGGGAGGCGCCGCGCCCCCGCGGAGGGGACGGCCTCCACGAACTCCGGCTCGGTCAGGCCGCGCTCGCGGTAGGCGGCGATGATCGCGTCGCGGACCCGCCCGGCCCGCGCGGACGCCGTCAGCACGATCACCGAGCCGCCGAACCCGCCGCCGACCATCCGCCCGCCCCGGGCACCCGCCCGCAGCGCCGTGTCGACGGTCAGGTCGGCCTCCGGCCAGGAGATCTCGTACTGGTCGCGCAGGGACAGGTGGGAGGCCGTCAGCAGCGCGCCCAGCTCGGTCTCGGCCCCGGCGCGCAGCAGCCCGACGGTCGCCTCGACCCGGTGGTTCTCGGTCACCACGTGCTGGACGCGGCGGCGCAGCACCGGGTCGGCGAGGCGGTCCAGCGCCGCGGGGAGGTCCTTCACGTCGCGCAGCGCCGGGACGCCCAGCAGCGCGGCGGCCCGTTCGCATTCGGCGCGGCGCCGCCCGTAGTCGCCGTCGGTGAGGGCGTGCCGGGCGTTGGTGTTGACCACCAGCAGCGTCAGGTCCTTGCCGGGCAGGTCGAGCGGGACCTGCGCGGACAGGCCGGTGCGGCAGTCGAGCATCAGCGCGTGCCCGGCGGTGCACAGCAGGGAGGCCGACTGGTCCATGATCCCGCAGGGCATGCCGGCGTACTCGTTCTCGGCCCGCTGCGCGATCCGGGCCAGGCCCGCCCGGTCGGCCGCCAGGTCGTCCAGCCCGTGCAGCTCGCACAGCGCGAGCGCGGTCGCGCACTCCAGCGCGGCGGACGACGACAGCCCCGCGCCCTGCGGCAGGTCGGAGTCGAAGAGCAGGGAGGCCCCGCCGATGCCGTGCTCGCGCAGCAGGGCCGCCACGCCGAACGGGTAGGCGGCCCAGCGTTCCCGCTCCGCCCAGCCGCCGATCGTCTCCGGGCCCGCGCCGTCGAGGGCGACCGTGACCCCGGCGTCGGCGGCCTGGAGGGAGCGCAGTTCCAGCACGCCGTCGTCGCGCCGCGCCGCCGCCACCGTGACCCCGCGGGCCAACGCGAACGGCAGGACCAGGCCGTCGTTGTAGTCGGTGTGCTCGCCGATCACGTTGATCCGGCCCGGGGCGTGCCAGAGGCCCTCGGGCGCCCGCCGGTACGCCTCGGTGAACGCCGCCGCCAGCCCCGCCGTGCCGTCCCCGGACGTGCTTCCCGGGGCCACGTTCGCGGGGCCGCCGCCGGGCGCGCTCACCGGGACTGCCGGACGAACGTCCAGGCGTCCTCGACCATGGCGCGCAGGTCACGCTCGGGCTTCCAGCCCAGCGCCGACCTGATCTTCTCGGAGGACGCCACCAGCACCGCGGGGTCGCCGGCCCGGCGCGGGCTCACCTCGACCGGGATCGGATGCCCGGTGACCGTCCGGCACACCTCGATCACGTCGCGGACCGAGAAGCCGTTGCCGTTGCCGAGGTTGAAGATCTGGTGCGCGCCCGGCGCGCACGCCTCCAGCGCCAGCAGGTGCGCCGCGCCCAGGTCGACGACGTGGATGTAGTCGCGCACGCAGGTGCCGTCGTGCGTGGGGTAGTCCTCCCCGAACAGGCTCACCGACTCCTTCTCGCCCAGCGCCACCTTGAGCACGTTGGGGATCAGGTGGGTCTCCACCGTGTGCCGCTCGCCCTGGCCACGGCCGCCGTCCCCGGCCAGCCGCGCCCCGGCGACGTTGAAGTAGCGCAGCGAGACCCCGCCGATGCCGTGCAGCCGGGCGTACTCGGCCAGCGCCGTGTCGATCGCCAGCTTGGACGCCCCGTACGGGTTGGTCGGCCGGGTCGGGTCGGTCTCCAGGATCGGCGTGGACTCCGGCTCCCCGTACGTCGCCGCCGTCGAGGAGAACACGATCCTCGCCACGCCGGCGCGGCGCATCGCCTCCAGCAGCGCCAGCGACTCGCCCAGGTTCTTGTCCCAGTACAGGCCGGGCTTCTGCACCGACTCACCGACCAGCGACTTGGCCGCGAAGTGCAGGACCGCGTCGAAGCCGCCGCCCTCCAGGATTCCGGCGGCCTCGTCCCGCAGCGTGCCGCGCACCAGGCGGGCGCCCTCCGGCACCGCGTCCTCGTGCCCGGTGGACAGGTCGTCCAGCACCACGACCTCGTGCCCCGCCTCCAGGAGCTGGGCGGAGACGACGCTGCCGATGTAACCGGCGCCTCCGGTGACGAGCAGCTTCACGAAAAGACCTCCTGGTCGGTTGGGCGTGGCAGGGTCGCACGGATATCGGGCGGATATCGGCCCGCCCCCGGGCCCGCGGGACGCCGTCCAGGCTAGCCGGAACCCCGGCCGGAGAAGGCGCAACCGGTAGCCTGGCAGCTTCACCGCCCGGCGGCCCCCGGCCGGCTCGGAGGAAGCGGACACCGGCCATGGACGATCACACCCGCGATCACACCCGCCAGCCCACCCGCCCCCGGACCAGGACGCCCGCGCGGGCGCTGGTCCGCCTCATGTCGAGCGCCACCGACCTGGTCGCGCGGATCACCGGCACCGACCCGGCCGAGCTGCGCGAGCGGATCACCGCCGAGCGGGTCCGCGCCCTCGTCGCCGCCAACACCGAGCTGACCGCCGACGAGCGGGCGCTGATCGAGGAGGTCTTCGCCGCCGGCGAGCGCCCGCTGCGCGAGGTGCTGGTGCCGCGCACCGAGGTGGAGTTCCTGGACGCGGCGCTGCCCCTGGAGGCCGCCGCCCGGATCGCCGCCGGCAGCCCGCACTCCCGCTTCCCGGTGTGCCGCGTCTCGCACGACGAGGTGATCGGCTTCGTGCACATCCGCGACCTGCTGGTCCCGGGCCCGGCACTTGCCGGGGGGTCTGGGGGGTCGTCCCCCCAGAATGATGCCGGCCGGGACGTGCGGGTGGGCGAGCTGGTGCGGCCGGTGCTCTACCTCCCCGCGTCGCAGCGGGTGCTGCCGGTGCTGTCGGAGATGCGCCGGGACGGCCACCACCTGGCGATCGTCATGGACGAGTACGGCGGCACCGCCGGGATCGTCACCCTGGAGGACCTGGTAGAGGAACTCATCGGCGACATCCGCGACGAATATGATGTGCAGGACGCGCAAGCGCAACGGCTGCACGGTGGGGTGGTGGAGGTCGACGGTCTGCTCAACCTCGACGACTTCGCCGCCGAGACCGGTGTCCGGCTGCCCGCCGGGCCGTACGAGACGGTCGCCGGCCACGTGATGGCCGCGCTCGGCAGGATCCCCGCCGAGGGCGACGCCGTGGACGCTCCGGGATGCCGGCTGTCGGTCGTCCGCATGGACGGCCGCCGGGTCGCCCGCGTGCGCGTCGTACCGCAGGCACCGCAGCAACCGCCTCCGGCAGCGGCGGCGCCGGTGCCGCCGGCGGCGGCAGCGCCCGCGGCACCGTCCGTACAGGGCGGGACGGCGCCGTCGCGGTCCGTGGCCGGAGCCGGTCCGAACGCCCACCGGTCCGGCGCCGTCCCAGCCGCTGACGGCGTTTCCGGGGCCTCCGCCCCGGAAGGTGCCCCTACCAGTGACATCGCCTCGAACGAGGCCTGAGAGAATCGATCCGTGCACATGTCCGAAGCGCCCAGCCCGACCAGCACCGCCGGCGAGGCGGGCACCGCGATCCCGCGCGTGCTGTCCGGCATCCAGCCCACCGCCGACTCCTTCCACCTCGGCAACTACCTGGGCGCGCTGCGGCAGTGGGTCGCGTTGCAGGACTCCCACCAGGCGTTCTACTGCGTGGTCGACCTGCACGCGATCACCGTGGAGCACGACCCGGAGACGCTGCGCCGCCGTACCAGGATCGCCGCCGCCCAGCTGCTGGCGATGGGCCTGGACCCCGAGCGCGCCACCGTGTTCGTGCAGAGCCACGTCCCCGAGCACGCCGAGCTGGCCTGGATCCTGGGCTGCATCACCGGGTTCGGCGAGGCCGGCCGGATGACCCAGTTCAAGGACAAGTCGTCCAAGCAGGGCACGGCCGGCACCACGGTCGGGCTGTTCACCTACCCGATCCTGCAGGCCGCCGACATCCTGCTCTACACGCCCGAGCCCGGCCCCGGCGAGCGGGTGTTCCACGTGCCGGTCGGCGAGGACCAGCGCCAGCACCTGGAGCTCACCCGCACCCTGGCGCAGCGGTTCAACCACCGCTTCGGCGAGACGTTCGTGCCGCCGGAGGCCTACATCCCCGAGGCCGCCGCCAAGATCACCGACCTGCAGGAGCCGACCGCCAAGATGAGCAAGTCGGCCTCCTCCCCCCAGGGAATCATCGACGTGCTGGAGGAGCCCGGCCCGATGCGCAAGAAGATCATGCGCGCGGTCACCGACACGGGCACCGACGTGCGCTTCGACGAGGAGAACAAGGCGGGCATCGCCAACCTGCTGCGGATCTTCTCCGCGCTGGAGGGCGTGCCGATCGCGGATCTGGAGCGCCGGTACGAGGGCTCCGGGTACGGCCAGTTCAAGAAGGATCTGGCCGCGCTGGTGCTCGACACCTTCACCCCGATCCGCGAGCGGACGTTGAAGCTGCTGGCCGACCAGGAGCAGCTGGACCGCGTCCTGGCCGAGGGCGCCGCCCGCGCGGGCGCGGTCGCCCGGGGCACCATGGAGGTCGTACGTGATCGGGTGGGATTCGCGGGACGTGGCCTCTGAGAGGGGCGGAACGCTTCGGGGGGTCTGGGGGACCGCCCCCAGGGGTGATGCTGAGAGGGGCGGAACGCTTCGGGGGGTCTGGGGGACCGCCCCCAGGGGTGATGCTGAGAGGGGCGGAGCCCTTCGGGGGGTCTGGGGGACCGCCCCCAGGGGCGTCGAGGGTTCGCGCGTGATCGGGGTGGCGATCCCGATCCCGGACCCGTACGGCGTCCAGTTGCAACGCATGCGGGCCGCCCTCGGCGATCCGCTGGCGCACGCCATCCCGACCCACATCACGCTGGTGCCGCCGACCGAGGTGGGCGGCGGCCCGGCCGCGCTGGCCGAGATCGACGACCACCTGTCCTCGATCGCGGCCACCGAGCGCCCGTTCGGGATCAGGTTGCGCGGCACGGCGACGTTCCGGCCGGTCTCGCCGGTGGTGTTCGTCGCGCTGGCCGAGGGCATCGGCGGGTGCGAGCGGCTCCAGAACCGGGTGATGGCGGGGCCGCTGGCGCGGGAGCTGGAGTTCCCGTACCACCCGCACGTGACGGTCGCGCACCACCTGCCCGAGGAGGTCATGGACCAGGCGTACAAGGACCTGGCGGGCTACGAGGCGGCGTTCGAGGTCGGCGGCTTCTCGCTGTACGAGCACGGCGCCGACGGCGTGTGGCGGCCCCGGCGCCACTTCGGGTTCGGCTCCGTGCCGCCCGCGGCGCCCCCGGCGGGAGCGGCCCCGGCCACCGGCTGACCTGCGCTCCTTCCACCGGGCGGTCCCGCGCCGGACGTCCCCGCGTGACCGGATGATCACGATACGGAGCATCGACCGGCCCGAGCGGGGTAGACGGGGTACATGCGCCAGTTGATCGGCAGGGCCTGGGGCCGGATCGAGGCGTCCCGGGAGGCGGGTGCGGGGCTGCTGCGCGCAGGACGGGCCCGCTGGCCCTGGCTGGACCACCTGGCCCGCGCGTACGGGCGCTACCAGGACCGCCGCGGCGACCGGCTGGCGGCCGCGCTGACCTGCTACGGGTTCTTGTCGTTCTTCCCGCTGCTGGCGCTGGCGTACGCGCTGCTCGGCTTCCTGCTCGGGGTGAGCGACGAGGCCCGCGCCTACTTCGTCGACGCCGTCGGCGCGCTGCTCCCGGGGCTGGAGGACCGGCTCCAGGTGGAGCAGATCGCCAGGTCCAGGACCGCCGTCGGGCTGGTCGGCCTGGCCGGGCTGCTGGTCACGGGGCTGGGCTTCGTTCAGATGCTGCGGGAGGCGCTGCGCGTCATCTGGGGCAACCCGCCGCAGCCCGGCGGCAACTTCTTCGTGACGCGGCTGTGGGACGCCGGAGTCCTGCTCTTCCTGGGCGCGACGCTGATCACCGGGATGGCGGTGTCGACGGTCACCACCTCGGCCACGCAGGTGGTGCTGGGCTGGCTCGGGTGGCACGAGATCACCGGCGCGGGCGTGGCGCTGCGGCTGCTGTCGCTGGCCGTGGCGATCTTCTTCGACGCGGTGGTGTTCCTGGTGCTGTTCTCCCGGCTGTCGGGGACCCGGGCGCCGTGGCGGACGATCTACCGCGGCGCGCTGCTCGGCGCGCTGGGCTTCGAGCTGCTCAAGCAGGTCGCGGCGCTGCTGCTGGGCAGCGTGACGCGCAACCCGGTGTACGCCTCGTTCGCCGTGCTGGTCGGGCTGATGATCTGGATCAACATCGTGTCGCGGTTCCTGATGTTCGCGGCGGCGTGGACGGCGACCCGGCGCGTCGTGCTCAGCGCGGACGCCACCGCCGATGAGCCCGCGGACGCCGCCGCGGGCGAGTCCGCGGGCGGAGCCGCCACCTGCGAGCCAGGCGACCGTGGCGATCCGGCCGACCGGAGCGACCGGGGCGAACGGGGCGAGCCGGGGGAGCGGCCGGTGAAAGGGCGGCCCCTGCCCGCCCGCGACGAGCGGCGCGGTCAGGACCAGAAGGCGTCGTCGGCGTACTGATCCTCGGCGAGCGTGCGGATCTCGGTGATCCGGCCGTCCTCGATCCGGAACACGTCCACCGCGCGGCCGTCCAGGACCCTCCCGGGACGTTCGGCGTAGGTGTGCACGAGCGCGACGCCGTAGTCGTCGCCCGCCATGACCGCGTACGGTTCGGAGCGGAACGTCCCGCCCGACAGCTCGAACACGCGGACGTAGAAGCCGAGGATCTCCTCGGGCGTGCGGTACTCGCCGCACAGCGGGCCGCGGCCCTGCACCCGGTGGACGACCCCGTCGTGCAGCAGGGTGCGGATGATCTCCATGTCGCCTTTGGCGAAGGCGGTGTAGCCGTCCCGGATCAGGGCGGTGTTGGGGTGCTCCGTCGCGGCCGGGAACGGGCGGGCGTGGTCAGGGGACACGACGCTTCCTCCACAGCGGCACCGGCCCGCCGTCCAGCGGCGGCGACGCGGTGACCGGCACCAATCACGAGCGTAGGCGGGGACCCCGGGCGCCCACCAGTGCGGGTGCCCTTACCGATGCGGGGGCTTGGCCGGAGTGAGGTCCGGCCGGTGCGGGAGGGCGGTCGCGGCTCAGCGTTCCTCGGCGGCGACCGGCTCGGAGGTCTCGCCGGGCGGCGGCGGCCCGCCGTCGCCGCGGCGCCGCCGCATGCCCAGGAACAGCACCCCGCCGGCCACGCCCACGGCCGCCGCGCCCCCGGCCACCAGCAGGCCCCAGCCCCCGGCCGAGTCGTCGTGCGTGATCGGGTTGGTCGGCAGCAGGTTCTTGTCGGACGCGGACTTCTTCTTGGCGGCGTCGAGGTCGCCGGGCGGGACCAGCGTGCCCACCGGCCTGGCCTTGCCGGCCGCCGTGAAGCCCCAGTCGAGGAGTTCCTTGGCCAGGCGCGACGGCTGCTCGTCGGCCCGCATCAGCGAGATCACGATGGTGCGGCCGCCGCGCTCGGCCGCGGCCACGAACGTCTGCCGGGCCGCGATCGTGTAGCCGTTCTTGCCGCCGATCATGCCCTTGTACTCCTGGGACTGCCCGGGGAGCATCCGGTTGTGGGTGTGGATCGGGTAGCCGCCGGTCTTCTTGCCCCTCTTGCGCTCCTTCTTGCTGGGCGGGGCGGGGAAGTGGTGGTCGATGGTCTCGGTGTACTTCCGGAAGTCCGGGATCTTCAGGCCCTCGCGCAGGATCAGCGCGAGGTCGTAGGCGGAGGTGTGCTGGGTCTTGACGGTGAGCCCGAGGTCCTTGTCCAGGCCGTTGGGGGAGCCGGCCAGGGTGTCGTGGGCGTTGATCCGGCGCGCCTCGGCGTTCATGTCGGCCAGGGTCTTCTCCAGGCCGCCGTTGGCCTGCGCGAGCCCGAGCGCGGCGTCGTTCGCCGACATCATCATCAGCGCGTAGAACATGTCGGAGACCTTGTACTGCATCTTGGTGGTCATGCCGACCTTGGTGCCCTCGACGTCGCAGGTCGCCTGGGTGGGACGGACCAGCTGGGCCGGGTTCAGCTTGCGGACCAGGGCGAGCGTGGTGAGGGTCTTGATGGCGCTGGCGGGCAGGTAGTGGCCGTGCGGGTCCTTGGCGGCCAGCACCTCGCCGGTGCCGGCGTCGGCGATGAGCCACGAGGACGCGCTGATCTTCGGCGCTGCGGGCACTCCTGACGCGGGGTTGACGATCACGCCCTTGCCGCCGAGTTGCGGTCCGCCCACGGGCTCCTTCGGCTTGGCCGGATCCGGCGACCGTCCGGCCGCGGGCGCGACGGCCCCGGGCGCGGCGGCTCCGAGTGCGGTGGCTCCGGGCGCGGACGCTCCGGAGGCGGTGTTCCCGAGCGAGCCGTTCCCGACGGCGGCGTTCCCGAGTGCGGCTGCGTTCCCGAGTGCGGCGGCGTTCCCGTAGGCCGCGTTCGCGGGGGCGTCCGGCCGGGCGGAGGCGGCGGCCGGCGCGTCCAGCGGGGTGAGGAAGGACGCGGTGACCAGTGGCACGGCGAGCGCCGCGGCGCCCCGTCCCCGACGCCTCATGCCCGTCCTCCCCGCGACTGTGCCAGCAGTGCTCGCAAGCTTCCGCCCCTCGTTCCGGTCGCTCCGCACACGGCTCGTGACCCCCAGCAGAGTAGAAGACTAGGCGACGTATCCGGAAGATCAGGCATGCCTGCGTCGGACTCCGGAGTCCCCGTGCGCAAGGCGTTCACGGCGCCGTGCCGGCCGCACCCCGGGCCGGGGTCCCCACGGGCGCGAGCATGCCCGTCCCGCGCCGTGCCGACACGCAGCGCTGTCGCACTATGACCCAGAGTTGCCGCACCGATTTCCGGACGGGCGGACTAGTCTGTTCGGGTCATGCATTGCTGGCCGGTCGATGACCGAAAAGGGTGACGGGGCGTGATCGGCGCCCGCCCGGACGAGTCAAATGATCCGCATAGGGCATGGTTTCCCGATGGTGGCGGGCACTGGGCGCCATGATGGAGTGCGACGCCCCGGGCCTGGAGCCGCGTTTGTTCAGGCTTAGGGACCCGCTGGCTGAATTGCGCCACGTGCCACGCATCGACCTGCGAGGATTGTGGACGGAGGTTGGCCGTGGCCATTGACTTCAACCCATCGCGCGGCGCGACGCTGGGCGTGGAGTGGGAGCTCCAGCTCGTCGACGCGGAGACCCGGTACCTGCGGCAGGACGCCCGCGAGGTGCTGGCCGCCCTGCCGTCGCTCAGCGAGGGCGGTGACAACCCCAAGATCCGGCACGAGCTGATGGAGTCCACGGTCGAGATCGTGACGGACATCTGCCACACCGTCGAGCAGGCCAAGGACGATCTGGCCGCCACGATCGCCGAGCTGCGCACCGCCGCGGCGGCCCGCGGCCTCACCCTGGCCTGCACGGGCACCCATCCCATCAGCGACTGGCGGGACGCGGTCATGGCGCCCATCCAGCGCTACGCCGAGCTGATCGAGCAGATGCAGTGGCTGGCCCGGCGCATCCAGACCTTCGGCGTGCACGTCCACGTGGGGGTGACCGACGTGGACAAGGCGATCCCGATCGTCAACGCGCTGTCGGCCTACCTGCCCCACTTCCTCGCCCTCACCGCCTCCAGCCCGTACTGGTGCGGCAACGACACCGGGCTGGCCTCCAGTCGCGCGGTGGTGTTCGGCCAGCTCCCCACCGCAGGGCCGCCCCATCTGCTGGACGACTGGGCGGCCTTCGAGGACTACATGGACACCTTGCAGCGTGCGGGTACCATCCGGAGCATCAAGGAGGTGTGGTGGGACATCCGCCCGCATCCTGATTTCGGCACCGTCGAGATCCGGATGTTCGACGGGATCCCCACCATGCGGGAGCTGGGCATGGCCGCGGCGCTCTGCCAGAGCCTGGTCACGCTCTTCGAACAGCAGCTCGACCGCGGCTACACGCTGCCGCGGCCGGCCGCCTGGGTGGTACGCGACAACAAATGGCGCGCCACCCGGTACGGGCTCGACGCCATCGTCATCACCGACGACGCGGGCGGCACCGCCCCCCTCCGTGACGACATCTACGAGCTGATCCGCGAACTGGAGCCGGTCGCCGACCGGCTCGGCTGCGCCGAGGAGCTCAAGGTCGCCGGGGAGGTCCTGGAGTACGGGGCCCCGTACGAGCGCCAGCGCGCGATCCGCGCCGAGGGCGGCACCGTGTCGGACATGGTCGACGCGGCGATCAAGGAGTTCGAGCAGGACAGGTTCGTCACTCTCGGGGAGGTGGCCGATGCCGGGGGCTGAGGATCCCGGGCGCGCCGCCCCGGAGGGCGGCGGAGCCGGCAACGAACAGACCAACGGGCGGAGGCCGTTCGGCCCCGCCCTCGCGCAGGGGGCGCAGATGACCCAACAGGGACCCGGGGTGATGCCCGGCCTTGAACCACCCACCGCCCCGGCGGCGGGCCAGAGCGCGGGCGGCGGTGCCGCGGGCGCGGAGCGACCGGGCCCGGGCGGGCGGCTCGACCCGTCCACCCGGGCGGATCCGTCGCGGCCGCCGGTCCGGGCCGTCCCGGCCGTGCTGGGCGGGGCCGCCCTGCAGCTGCAGCTGGACGCGTTCCTGTCCCGGCACGAGGACGCGCTCATCGCGTTCCGCCGCGACCTGCACATGCACCCCGAGCTGGGGTACGCCGAGTACCGCACCACCAAGCAGATCGTCGAGCGGCTGGAGGCGGCCGGGCTGAGCCCGCGGATCCTGCCCCGCGGCACCGGCGTGATCTGCGACGTCGGCTCGGAGGACGGTCCCACGGTCGCGCTGCGCGCCGACATCGACGCGCTGCCGCTGCAGGACGAGAAGGAGGATGCGCCCTACCGCTCCACCGTCCCCGGGGTGGCGCACGCCTGCGGCCACGACGTGCACACCACGATGGTGCTGGGCGCCGGGCTGTTCCTCGCGCAGCAGGCCCGGGCGGGGCTGCTGCCCGGCCGGGTGCGGCTGCTGTTCCAGCCCGCCGAGGAGACGCCGGGCGGGGCGCTGGACGTGATGGCGGCCGGGGGCATCGTCGGCGTCGACCGGGCGTTCGCGCTGCACTGCGACCCGCGCACCGAGGTCGGCCAGCTGGGGCTGCGGTCCGGCCCGATCACGGCGGCGTGCGACAAGGTGTACGTGAAGGTGACCGGTCCCGGCGGCCACACCGCGCGCCCGCACCTGACCGCCGACCTCGTCTACGCGCTGGCCAAGATCGTCACCGAGCTGCCGTCGGCGCTGTCCCGGCGGGTCGACCCGCGCTCCAGCCTGTCGCTGGTGTGGGGACGGGTGTCGGCCGGGTCGGTCGCCAACGCGATCCCCGACGACGGCATCGCCGAGGGCACCGTCCGCTGCCTGGACGACGAGGCGTGGCACCGGGCCCCGGAGATGATGAAGACGCTGCTGCAGTCGGTGGCGGCCGCCTACGACGTGGAGGCCTCGCTGGAGTACGTGCGGGGCGTGCCGCCGACCGTGAACGACGCGGCCAGCGTGCAGATGTTCCGGGACGCCGCCGCGCAGGTGCTGGGGGAGGAGGCCGCCGTGCCGACCCCGCAGAGCCTGGGCGGCGAGGACTTCGGCTGGTACCTGGAGTCGATCCCCGGTGCGCTGGCGCGGCTGGGCGTGCGCACCCCGGGCTCGTCGGAGGAGTACGACCTGCACCGCGGCGACTTCGACGTCGACGAGAACTGCATCGCGGTCGGCGTGCGGGTGCTGACGGCCACGGCGCTGACGGCGCTGTGGGACGGCGGCCGTCCCGCCGAGGCCGAGACCTCGGTGGAGGGCGCCGCGCTGGCTTGACCGAGGCGCCCCGGCCTGCTCGGTCCTGGCTTGACCGGCCGTCCGTCCTGGCTTGACCGGCCCGTCCCCTGCGGGCCCGGTTCTCTCCCTTCCTCCCCCCGGTCCTCTCGCGTTCGCTTCCCCGCGCCTTCCTCCCTTTCGCGCGCTCCCTCCGGGATCTTCGTGCCCGTGTCCTGACCTGTGGTGATCTAGACCTACACCTTGGTAACGGACGCGTTGCGAAACGGTGCAGCGTGGGCGTTTTCCGCGGTTTGCGGGGTAGCGTCCGATCGATTTCAGGGGAACGGAAGGAGCGCTGCCTTGCGCCGTGGAATGAAGATCTCGCTCGTCACCGTGACGGGCGCAGCGCTGATGGTGAGCGCTGCCGCGTGCGGTGGCAAGAAGGCCTCCGACGCGGGCGCCGAGGGCGGGAAGAAGACGCTGAAGGTCGGGCTGGCCTTCGACATCGGGGGCCGGGGCGATCAGTCGTTCAACGACTCCGCCGCCGCGGGCCTGGACCGGGTCAAGAAGACCCTGAACATCACGACGGAGGAGATCTCCGCCAAGCCCGACGAGCCGGACGCCGACAAGGAGTCCCGGCTGCGGCTGCTGGCCAACAAGGGCTACAACCCGGTGATCGGTGTCGGCTTCGCCTACACCAACGCCATCAACAAGATCGCCAAGGACTTCCCCGACACCAGGTTCCTGGTCGTGGACGCCGACCAGTGCAAGGTCGAGGGCCCCAACGTGCTCGGCGCGTGCTTCTCCGAGGAGCAGGGCTCGTTCCTCGTCGGTGCCGCGGCGGCGCTGAAGTCCAAGAGCGGCACCATCGGCTTCATCGGCGGCGTGAACGTCCCGCTGATCCACAAGTTCCAGGCCGGGTACGAGGCGGGCGCCAAGCACGCCCGCCCGGACGTCAAGATCCTGCCGGCCAAGTACCTCACCCAGCCGCCGAACTTCGACGGCTTCAAGAACCCGGCGCTGGGCAACGAGGCGGCCAAGGGCCAGCTGGACGCGGGCGCGGACGTGATCTACCACGCCGCCGGCGGCGCCGGCATCGGCGTGATCAAGACGGCCGCCGGCGACAAGAAGTGGGCCATCGGCGTCGACTCCGACCAGTACAACCAGCCCGCGGTGGCGGGGGCCAAGGACTACATCCTGACCTCGATGATCAAGCGGGTGGACCTGGCGGTCTTCGACTTCGTCAACTCGGTCAGCAACAACACCTTCAAGCCCGGCACCAAGAAGTACGACCTGACCAACGACGGCGTCGGCTTCGCCACCTCCGGCAACAAGGTGGACGACATCAAGGCGAAGCTGGACGGTTACAAGTCCGAGATCACGGCCGGCAAGATCCAGGTTCCGGTCAAGCCCTGATCGGGGGCCGGGCCGCGGTCCGCGTGCGCACGCCCCGGCGCCTCACCGTGTGGGACTCTCGTCACCGAGGGGACTTGCGTGACCGGTGAGGCGCCGGAACGCGTCCGCGGGCCGCGCGATCGATCCGGCGCGCGACCGCCGACAGCGAGTCAGGAGGGGCACTCGTGCCTGAGGAGATGCCGGCCGTACGGCTGACATCGATCACCAAGCGTTTTCCCGGCGTGGTGGCCAACCGCGACGTCGATCTGACCATCGAGCGCGGCGAGGTGCACGCGCTGTGCGGGGAGAACGGCGCCGGCAAGTCCACGCTGATGAAGATCCTGTACGGGATGCAGCGTCCGGACGAGGGCACCATCGAGATCGACGGGAAGCAGGTGGTGCTCCGCACGCCGGCGGACGCGATCGCCCGCGGCATCGGCATGGTCCACCAGCACTTCAAGCTGGCCGACAACCTGACCGTGCTGGAGAACGTGATCCTGGGCGCCGAGCCGCGCCGCCGCGGGCGGATCGACTTCGCCGCGGCGCGGGCGCGGATCCGGGAGATGTCGGAGCAGTACGGGCTGCGGGTCGACCCTGACGTGCTGGTGGAGTCGCTGGGCGTCGGCGACCGGCAGCGGGTGGAGATCCTGAAGGTGCTCTACCGGGGCGCCCGGGTGCTGATCCTGGACGAGCCCACCGCGGTGCTGGTGCCGCAGGAGGTCGACGAGCTGTTCGGCAACCTGCGGGAGCTGCGCGCCGAGGGGCTCACCGTGCTGTTCATCTCGCACAAGCTGGACGAGGTGCTGTCGGTGGCCGACAGCATCTCGGTGCTGCGCCGCGGCACGACGGTCGCGACCCGGCTCGATCCGCGTGAGGTGACCTCGCGGCGGCTGGCCGAGCTGATGGTGGGCTCGGAGCTGCCGACGCCGGAGCTGCGCGAGTCCACGGTCACCGAGGACGTGCAGATGCGGGTGGACGGCCTGACCGTGCTCACCCCCGAGGGCCGCCCGGTCGTCGACGGGGTGACGCTGCGCATCCGGCGCGGCGAGATCGTGGGCCTGGCCGGGGTCGAGGGCAACGGGCAGGGCGAGCTGATCGAGACGATCATGGGGATCCGGCAGGCGGACGCCGGGACCATCGTCTACGGCGGCGAGGACATCACGCACTGGCCGACGCGCCGCCGCCGCGAGGCCGGGATCGCTTACATCCCCGAGGACCGGCACCGGCACGGGCTGATCCTGGAGGGCAGCCTCTGGGAGAACCGGATGCTGGGGCACCAGACGCGGCGTCCCAACGTCCGGGGCCCGTGGGTGGACCGGCGGGGCGCGCGCCGCGACACGACCCGGATCGTGCGCGAGTACGACGTCCGCACCCCGGGCATCGATGTGCCCGCCGCCGCGCTGTCGGGCGGCAACCAGCAGAAGCTGATCGTGGGACGGGAGATGTCGGGCGATCCGCACCTGCTGATCGCGGCGCATCCGACCCGGGGCATCGATGTCGGGGCGCAGGCCGCCATCTGGGAGTACCTGCGGCGGGCCCGGGCCGCCGGGCTGGCCGTCCTGCTGATCAGTGCCGATCTCGAGGAACTCATCGGAATGTCCGACACCCTGCACGTGATCCTGCGCGGCCGGCTGGTCGCCGAGGTCGATCCGGGCACGGTCACCCCCGAGGAACTGGGCTCGGCGATGACCGGCGCCGCTGCCGGCGAGGCGGCGTCGTGAGCGGGCCGGAGAAGGACCTGGAGAAGGTCCCGGAGGACACTCCGGAGGACACTCCGGAGGACACTCCTGAGGTCGACCTGGAGAAGACGCCGGAGAAGGCCCCGGCCGGCGGCCCGGAGGAGGAGCCGGCCCCGGCCGCCGGGCCCGCGCCGGTGCCCGCGTGGCGGGCGATCATGCAGGGGCTCGGGCCGAGCGGCCTGGGGCTGCGGATCGGCGCGCCCGTCTTGGCGCTGCTGATCTCGCTGCTGATCACGATGGGGCTGCTCCGGGTGACCGGCGCGGACCCGTTCAGCTCGATCACCAGCATGATCGACTACGGCACCACCGATAACTCGATCGTCGACATCCTCAACCGCGCCACCCGCTACTACCTGTCGGCGGTGGCGGTCGCGATCGGGTTCCGGATGGCGCTGCTGAACATCGGCGTGGACGGCCAGTACCGGCTGGCGGCGATGCTGTCGGCGGCCCTCGGCGGCGCGCTGACGCTGCCGGCCCCGATCGGCCAGTTCCTGGTGATCCTGGCGGCGATGCTGATCGGCGGGCTGTGGGCGGCGATCGCGGGCGTGCTCAAGGTCACCCGCGGGGTCAGCGAGGTGCTGTCCACGATCATGCTGAACGCGATCGCGACCGGCCTGATCGCCTACCTGCTCAACGACCAGCGGCTGGCCGAGGTCAGGCCGGGCAGCAACAACGTGGCGACCGCGCCGATTCCCGAGCAGGGGCGGGTGGGCCCGTTCAACGACGTGCTGACCGCGCTGTTCTCCGGGCCGGGCCTGATCGCGCTGCTGATCGTCGGCTCGGCCGTGATCGTGTACTCCGTCCACCGCCGCCAGGCCGCCGACGGGCAGGGCTCCGGCCGCGCGCCGGGGCTGGTGCCGGGCGCGGTGGGCGCGGTGGCGTTCATGGTGGTGACCGCCCTGGTGGTCGCCCCGGTGCTGGCGGACCTGCCCGGCCAGGTGTACGGGCTGCTGCCGATGGCGGTCGTGGTCGGCGTGGTGTTCTGGGTGGTGATCAACCACACCCGGTTCGGGTTCGACCTGCGGGTCTCCGGGCTTTCCCCGACCGCGGCGCAGGCCAGCGGGGTGAGCGCCCGGCGGATGATCGTGATCACCATGGTGGCGTCCGGGGCGGTGGCCGGGTTGATCGGGATGCCCGAGCTGCTGGGTGCCTCCTACGAGTACTCGCTGAACTTCCCGGCCGGGCTGGGCTTCACCGGGATCACGGTGGCGCTGTTGGGCCGCAACCATCCGGCGGGCATCGCGCTGGCCGCGCTGCTGTTCGCCTTCCTGGACCAGACCTCCGACGTGCTGCAGGAGGTCGACGTGCCCAAGGAGATCGTCGGGGTGATGCAGGGCGTGGTCGTGCTGACCGTCGTCATCGTCTACGAGCTGGTCCGGCGCTGGGAGATCCGGTTGCAGCAGCGGACCGTGGCCGACGAGCTGGCCACCGGGCGCGACCTCGCCGCCAAGGGGGGCACCTCATGAGCGTCACCACCGCGGTCGAGAACGGGGTGAAGCAGGCCAACGGGGCGCGGCGGCGGCTGCGCTGGCCGCACTACCTGCTGCTGGCCGCCGCGCTGCTGGTGCTGCTGTCCTTGGTCCGGGTGCTGACCGGCGCGGACGACGTGACCTCCAGCGGGACGGTCAGCGCGGCGCTGCGGCTGGCGGTGCCGATCTTCCTGGCCGGTCTCGGCGGCCTCTGGTCGGAACGCTCGGGGATCATCAACATCGGCCTGGAAGGCATGATGATCCTCGGCACCTGGACCGGGGCCTGGGCCGGCTACCAGTGGGGCCCGTGGATCGGCGTGCTGGCCGGGATCCTGGGCGGCGCGCTGGGCGGGCTGCTGCACGCGGTCGCGACCGTCTCGTTCGGCGTCGACCACATCGTGTCCGGGGTGGCGATCAACATCCTGGGGCTGGGCCTCACCCAGTTCCTGGCCGGGCTGATCTTCAACACCGGCGAGGCCAAGGCGCTGGGCGGCGGCCCCCGGCAGTCGCCGCCGGTGGAGCCGGTCGGGACGCTCACCGCGCCCGTCCTGTCGGGCGGGGAGCTGTTCGGGTGGAAGAGCCCGGACGCGCTGGGGTCGCTGGAGCGGCACCACTGGTTCCTGGTGTCGGACGTGGCCGGGATCCTGCGCGGGCTCACCACCGGGATGTCGCTGCTGACGCTGGTGGCGCTGCTGCTGATCCCGCTGAGCTTCTTCGTGCTGTGGCGGACGGCGTTCGGGCTGCGGGTGCGCTCGTGCGGCGAGGACCCGTACGCGGCCGAGTCGCTGGGCGTGAACGTGTACCGGATGAAGTACGCGGCCGTGATGATCTCCGGTGCGCTGTCCGGGCTGGGCGGCGCGTTCCTGGTGACGGTGGCGTCCCCGGTCTACCAGGACGGCCAGACCGGCGGCCGCGGCTTCATCGGCCTGGCCGCGATGATCTTCGGTAACTGGCGGCCCGGGGGGATGGCCACCGGCTCGCTGCTGTTCGGCTACACCGACGCGATGAACGTGCGGGGCGGCGGCGAGGCGGTGCACGCGCTGCTGCTGTTCGTGACCGTGATCCTGGTGGCCGTGGCGGTGTGGCAGCTGGTGCGCGGCAACCGGCTGCGCCCGCAGGTCGCCACCGACCTGGACCGGCGGCGCGTCCGCAACGCCTTCGCCGGCGCGGTCCTGGCGGTCGCGGCGGCGGCCGGGCTGCTGGCCTGGTTCCTGCTCAGCGACACGGTGCCGGGCGAGCTGGTGTCGTTCACCCCGCACCTGACCACGCTGCTGGTGCTGGCGCTGGCCAGCCAGCGGCTGCGGATGCCGGCCGCCAACGGCCAGAAGTACCGGAGAGGGGAAGCCCGCTGAGTACGACGGGGGAGATCGACTGGGAGGCGCTGCGGGCGGCGGCCCGGGAGGCGATGCGACGGGCGTACGCGCCGTACTCCGACTTCCAGGTCGGCGCGGCAGGGCTCACCGGCGACGGCCGGATCGTCACCGGCTGCAACATCGAGAACGCCTCGTACGGTGTCGGCCTGTGCGCCGAGTGCAGCCTGATCAGCGCCCTGTACGGGGAGGGGGCCCCGGAACGTCCGCGCCTCGTCGCGGTCGCCGTCGTCGACCGCAACGGGACCCCGCTGATGCCGTGCGGCCGGTGCCGCCAGCTGCTGTACGAGCACGGCGGCCCGGGCATGCTGCTGGAGACCGTCAGCGGCGTCCGGCCGATGGCGGAGGTCCTGCCGGACGCGTTCGGCCCCGACGACCTGAGGAGCCGCTAGATGGACGCCATCGACGTCATCCGGGCCAAGCGGGACGGCGGCGAGCTGGCGCCGGAGCAGATCGACTGGGCGGTCGCCGCGTACACCCGCGGGGAGATCGCCGAGGAGCAGATGTCGGCGCTGGCGATGGCGATCCTGCTGAACGGGATGAGCCGGGCCGAGGTGTCCCGCTGGACCCAGGCGATGATCGACTCGGGTGAGCGGATGGACTGGTCGGCGCTGGACCGTCCCACCACCGACAAGCACTCCACCGGCGGCGTCGGCGACAAGATCACCCTGCCGCTGGCGCCGGCCGTGGCGGCGTGCGGCGCGGCCGTCCCGCAGCTGTCGGGCCGCGGCCTCGGCCACACCGGCGGCACCCTCGACAAGCTGGAGTCGATCCCGGGCTGGCGCGCGTCTTTGAGCACCGCGGAGATGCTGGACGTGCTCAGGTCCGCCGGCGCCGTGGTGTGCGCGGCGGGCAGCGACCTGGCCCCCGCCGACCGCAAGCTGTACGCGCTGCGCGACGTCACCGGCACGGTCGAGTCGATCCCGCTGATCGCCTCCTCGATCATGTCGAAGAAGATCGCCGAGGGGACCGGGGCGCTGGTGCTGGACGTGAAGGTCGGCTCCGGCGCCTTCATGAAGACCCACCGGGACGCCCGCGAGCTGGCCGAGACCATGGTCGCCATCGGCACCGACCACGGCGTCCGCACGATCGCCCTCCTCACCGCGATGGACCGCCCGCTGGGCCACGCGGTCGGCAACGCGGTGGAGGTCGCCGAGTCGGTCGAGGTCCTCGCCGGCGGCGGCCCGCCCGACGTCGTCGACCTCACCGTCGCCCTGGGCCGCGAGATGCTCGCCGCGGCGGGCCTGTCCGGCGCCAAGGACCCGGCGGACGCGCTGCGCGACGGCTCGGCCATGGACGTGTGGCGCCGCATGATCGCCGCCCAGGGCGGCGATCCGCGCGCCCCGCTGCCGGTCGCGCGCGAGTCGTACGAGTTCACCGCGCCGTCCTCGGGCGTCCTGACCCGCCTGGACGCCTTCGGGGTCGGCGTGGCCGCGTGGCGGCTGGGCGCGGGCCGGGCGCGCAAGGAGGACCCGGTGTCGTTCGGCGCCGGGATCGTGTGCCACGCCAAGCCGGGCGACACGGTCACCAAGGGGGCCCCGCTGCTGTCCCTGTACGCCGACGACGTCGCCCGCTTCCCCCGCGCCCTGGAGGCCCTCGACGGCGCCGTCGAGATCGTCGAGGACGGCGCCACCGCCCCGGAACCGCTCATCCTCGACCGCGTCTGCTGACCGCTCCTTTAGGTGAGTGCCGCCTGGTCGAAGCAGGCTGTGGAGCTGGGGTAGGGGGCGGTCAGGAGGCCGCTCTCGAGGGCTTGGGGTTTGGCGGGCATGCGGTTCAGGCCGTTGGGTATCGTGCAGGCCAGCCACAGCTCCAGCCACTCGGCCGACTCCTGGCCACGGAACATGACGCCGGTCCAGACCTGTGAGCAGGGCTGGTGCAGGACATCGCTCAGCGCTTCGGCATCGACCTCCTGATCGCCGCTGGTCACGAGCGTGACCGTGCCGTCGGAGGTCACAGGGACCAGGCGCCGCGGATCATCGGCGATGCCCTGGCGAAGCGGCATGAAGGTATTCATCTCGCTGCTGACACTGCGCCAGGTGCCGTCATGGTGTTCGAAGGCGATGGAGCGGGCGACGGTGCCGCGCAGCCGCAGCGGTGTGAGGAGCCGTCCGGTGGGGGCGAGCTGGTTGAGCCAGGCGTGGGGAACCGCGTGTGCGCCGACCGTGGCGATGATGCGGTCGTAGGGCGCGTTGTCGGCGTGGCCGAGTGCGCCGTCGCCGAGGATGACGGTGACGTTGACGATGCCGGCGGCGGCCAGTGCGGTGCGGGCGCCGTCGACGATGTCGCCGTCCACATCGATCGTGGTGACGTGGCCGGTCGGGCCGGCCAGGTGGGCGAGCAGGCCGGCGTTGTAGCCCGTCCCGGCACCCAGCTCCAGGATCTTGTTGCCCGGTTCGACGTGGAGTTGTTCCAGCATCATGGCGACGATGTCGGGCTGGGAGGCGCAGCTGATCGACGCGCCGACGGCGTCGAGCTTGATGTCTACCGTGGCGTTCGCGTACGCCTTCTCCAGGGGAGCCTGCGGCACGAACATGTGACGGGGGACCGTGCGCATCGCCTCTTCGACACGGCCGGTGCGGATGCGCCCGTGTTCGATCAGCTGGTCGACCAGGGCGTGGCGCAAAGGCTCGGCGGAGGCGGCCTCGATCGTGTCGTTGCTCACGCGGGCCACCGTAGTGTTCAGCGTGCCTGCGCCGGAGGCGGACACGGGACGCTGTCCGGTTGTTCCCATGACTTCTTCTTTCGCTACGACGGCCAAGGTGGTCTGTTCCTCGCGGGACAGGCCCATGCGGTTCCAGTGGAAGATCACGTGGTGGGCGAGGACGGCTCGTAGCCCGCGTTCCAGTCGGCCCAGGTGGTTGAGATTGGCCAACCGCCGACCGAGGTGCTCGAAGGCGGCGACCCAGTCGGCCAGCGGCGCAAGCCTGCCCGTGGTCGTCAGAGCGCTGGACGAGCCCACCTCTACAGTCATCAGCCGGTGCACGGCATGCGAGAGCCGCCGAGAGGCGCGCTGGTCGTGCGGCGCGGGTCGATGCTCGACGACCTTGGCCCAGACGTCGCCCTGCTCGTACCAGTCCAGGCTCGCGGCCCGCATCGCCACACTCGGAAGCAACACGGCCAGCTCGCGTCGCCCCAGTTCTGGCGGGTTCGTACGGGGGAGGCGGGGCTGGGCCAGATGCTGGAGGACGAGGCGGCTGTCGTGGTGGAAGAGCGCGTGGGCGGCATCCATGCCTGCGGCACCTCCGAAAGCGGTGGTCTCCGGTTCGTAGATGCCGGGCGTCCAGCCGTCGATCAAGCCACTGGAGAGCATCATGTCCAGCGCCCGGTGCAGTCTCCGCAGGCCGTGGACGGCGGTGGGATGATGCCGTAGCCGCCAGGTGGGGTACTTGCGTACGAACGACCACTCGAGCGGCTCCTCGCTCTGCGAGGTTTCGAGCACGGGCAGCAGATGCTCCAGCATGATGCGCTCGGCGCTGCACCAGTCTGCGAACGTGATGACGTGCTGCGACCACTGCTGGGCTGTCATCCGGCCGGTCTCCTTTCAGGCGTACGAGTCAGGCGATCAGGAAGCAGGAGTCCCACCCGGAAAGGGCGCCTCCGTTGACCTGGGCGAGCAATGCCAGCGCCACGCCGGCGGCGCCTTCCAGAAGTCCGGCGCCGCAGGTCATCAGGGTGTCCGGCACGGTTGATTCGATTGGTGCTAGGAGGCGGGGCAAGCACTCGCGCAGGCCCGGCGTGATCGCATCCGCCGCAGCGAGTTGGACGATGTGCGCCAGGCCGGCCCAACCGTGGCACAGCGACAGGTCGGTGGTTGCGGTGAGCGGAATCCGGGCCGTCATGGCGCGTAGCAGCGCCTCTTCGGCCATACGCTGCCGCCCGGTGTCGCCAGTGGCCAGAGCGGCGAGTTGCTGGGCACGCGCTGAACCTGCGACGCCGTAGCACCAGGAGGGACGCGCGGGACCAGGGCTGGGACGTCCGGACTCCAGCTCGCTGACGGTGATCCAGTACGGCCAGTACGGGCCGTCCGGTCTCTCGATCCGCCACAAGTCGAGCCAGGCGCAGATCCGTCCAATCGCTTCACGGTGACCGCTGACGGTAATGCCGTGCAGGGAGGCCAAGGCCAGGAGAGCCAGTGGACCGGCGATGCCGTGGGCGACGCCGTTGTTGGCGTGGCCGCCCGGGTACTGCGAGGACCGCTTGCCCGATGGGTTCAGCTCGCTCCACCAGCCGGGGAGGAGGTCCCCGTGGTGCCGTACGGGTTCGCTGAGCCGGACCAGGTAGGCCAGGATGGCCCGGACCAGGTCGGCGTGAGTATCGCCATGGTGGACGGTACGCCGCAGCAGCAGTGCCCCCATGCCGGTCAGCCCGCGGATGGCGTCGAACTCGGCCAGCGCGGGCAGGTCGCCGCGATCTACGCGAGCGTGGGCCTCGTTCAGCCGAGATCGGGTGACAGCGGCGATGTGCCGATCAAGGATCTCCAGAGCTCGGGCATAACGTCCGGGCCGGTCAGCCGCAGCGTGGAGGGCGAAGGCGAGCGCTGGTGCCCCGTAGTACAGGTGGCTGCCCGCCCCTGTTACGGCTGGTTCTGCAGAGACGCAGGCGAGCCAGTCGTGGGCGCGCTGCCAGGGACCCTCGCCTAACCGGGCCCGCTCGATATGGAGCAACGCGATTCCGGCCGCGCCATAGGCCAGGGACTGTGGCCACCAGCCGTGGGCCGGTGCGACAGCGCGCACGGCCTGCGGCGAGGCCAGGTGGTCAGCCATTCGGGCGGCGAGCGCTGCTCCAGCCTGCGCACCGATTGGCGTGATTACCGTTTGGTTGGCCATGTCCACCTCACAGTCCGGGCGCTGACGACCGCCGTGCCGTCCATGCGAGTGCGGCGGCGCGAGCCAGCCGCACGCAGGTGTGTTCGTCGTCCTTGGCAGGCCCGGCGGCCCGAATGTGATGGGCGTGGAGCAGCGAATCCAGGACGAGGCCGGGATTCAAGTCCTCGGCGTTGCGTAGCCGGTCCCGGTAGTGGGTCAGCGCTCGGTCGCGTTCGGACCAGGCGGCCAGGAGGATGTCGCTGCCGGGGACCGCACGCAGCGCTGCCCAATCGCCTCTTGGGTCGGCCATGCGGACCGCCTCGCGGAGTACCGGCCGTTCCAGGGGCCGGGCGGCATCGACCTTCCCGTGCCGGATCAGCCAGTCCATGCCAACCTGCGTGTCGCCGGTGAAGCCGGCCGCGATGGAGACGAAGTTCGCTGCGGTCAGCGCCTGCGGGTATGGCCCGGCCACATTTGCGAACTGCATGGCGAGTGCACGGGAATCTGCGGCGAAGACCTCCTCGGCCGCCTCCAACACCATTCCACGGCCCCAGCGGCCGGTCTCGGGGTAGGAGGTGGCGAACTGCACCTCGTTGAGAAGCCCTTCGCGTCGCAGTAGCGAGGCCCACGCGGAGACGCGGCTGGCAGCAGGTCCGAACTGGGCGGGATCATCGAGTGCGATCCGCAGCCGTAGATGCGGGAGCGGGTCGCGGTAGCGCAGGAACCACCATTTGGGCGGGGCCGCCCAGCGAGCGAGCAGGTCCGGCAGGTAGCCGCCGAGGATCTCCTGGTGTCGTTCGGTACTGCTGTAGAGCTTGACCAGCAGCATCCGGGACGCCCCCGGCAGCTGCCCATGATCACGGCACTGCGGTCGGGTGGCCGGGATTCGCGGTGCCCTTGCCGATTTCCTTGCTTCGGCCGCGATCATGGGCGCGACGATCTCGTGGGCGTGGCCGCCGAACCAGTCGTTCCCGGTGGCCGCTTCGCTCAAGACGGCGACGCCGGTCGAGTCAAGGTGTGCACGCAGCACGGCCAGGTGCGCGGCTTGGGAGAGGTCCAGGGGTAGGGCCCGGTCCCCATCGGTGAGGGTGACGGTGTCCGGTACCCGGCGGCGGTCCCGCCAATGACGCACGCTGTCCCACCACTGTGTCCACGGCGCATGGCGGCTGGGTAGATCCGAACGGCGCAGGCGCCAGCGAGCGGGTGAAAGGACCGTGCGGCCGATCCGAAGCCGGGGCACGAATGGCATCAGTCCGGCCGGTCCCCAGGAGAAGTTGGACACGACCGCCGACTGGGCCCTGGCGATCTCGGCGAGGAAACGCGCCAGCGGAGGAGTGTGCGCCCGCAGATCGAGCGCGTGCAGCGCCACCGGCTCCAGCCGCTGCCCGCGCGACCGCGAGAGCAGGTAGAGGCGGCGCCGGTCGCAGCCGACCACGAGGTCGTCCACCCCGATCACCGCGGGCCCTCCAGTGCGGTGCTCCGCGAGGCTGATTGTGGCGGCCAGGAGCTCCGGTGCCCGGGTCACATGGGCGTCGCCAGGGTCGAGCGGCGGGAAAGAAAGCTGTACCGCCATCGTCCGTGGCTCGCTCACCGGCAGCCGATCGAGTACAGCAACGGCATTGGCCCGGTCCCCAGAGTTCAGCAGGTTGATGAACCGGCCGGTCGTGGTACCGATGCCACGAGACGGACCCACGACCGTGAGCTGAAAATGCCCTCGAACCAGCGCCTCCGGAGAGGCTGCCTGAAGGTGGAAACGTAGCTCAAGATGCGGCGGCACCAGGGTCTGAGTCCTGTCCCCGATCTCCAGCTCACCGATCAGGTCCTCATCCAGCACGATCTCCTGGCAGCCGTCCAGGGCTGCCGCCTGAGCCAAGGCAAGCAGCCGCAACTGCCTGGGGGTCACCGGCTCGCGCGGTTCAGGCTCCCCGTCCAGATAGCCGGGGGGGAATCCCAAACCGACATCGGGATCCACCAGATCCCGAAGCGGCACGAGCGAACCGATCCCGTACCGCTCGAAGAAGCGATTGTGATAGCTCCGCCAGCCAGGCGAACCTGACGGGAACTCGGTCAGGCGTGCCAACACCGACGTGGCCACTTCGGCTTCTCGGGCAACCTGGAACGGCAAGCTCAGCGAGCAATCGACTCGCATGTCCACCACGAAGGCTGAGTCCGTGTTCGTTCCTGGACGCGCCATGCGCTCCCCGAGTGCGAGGCGGACTTTCCGGCGATCCGCGGGGGCCGTTAGCCGGTTGTACTCGGCAAGGCCCGCCTGGATCTCGCGCAGCTGATCCAAGAGGTCCGCGACCTGCCGTAGTTCGTCGGCCCCGGCCTTCTCCACCTGCTCCACGACATGCCCCAAGGGGTCCGCCGTGGTGGCGTGAGCGTGCAGGCTGCTGATGAGAGCGCCCTGATCCAGCAGGCTGGTGATCAGCTTTTCGATCTTGGAATGCGGCGTGGTTGGGAACGCGGCGGCGATCGCGGTTACGACTTCGTCGAACGGGACCGGAGTACGGGCCGTCTCCAACGCGATTCGTACAGGCGAGCTGTACCGCAGTGATACTTCCGCCGGAGAGCCTTGACCTGCTCGCCGCCCGGGCGGGTAAGGCACGACCAGGCGACCGCCCCGTACGAATGCCAGGGAATTGGCCATCACCGGCAGCCGCCGCAACAGTTCCGGGATGCCTTCCAGTTGGGTGATGACCTCGCTGATCCAGCTTGCGTCGGCCCGCGCGACGACCTGATGGTCCTCACCCCACTCGACCACCGGTTGGGCACTGAAGCCAACCGGGGCGATCCCGGCGAACAGGCCGAAAGGCGTTGCTCTGCCCGTCATCCGGAGCACGTACCGCACGACCGACAGCACCGTGCGCCGCGTCCTTCGGGCATCTGTGGTTGAGGTCGAGCACACCACCGCCACCTGCCGGGCCAGTGCCGGGCTGGCTTGCTCTATGGCCTCGGCGATCTCGTTTCGCGTCCAGATCGCCTGGAGCCACGCACGCCAACCGGCGACGTGTTCCGGTGAGTTGCCGGTGAGGTCCGGCCATTCCGGCAACTTCAACGTTGAGTGAGGAGTGGCACGGACCATCGCCGTATCAGCGCACCGGTACAGGCGCTTGCCGTCTCTTGATGCCATCGTCTCGCCTTTGGGGGAGCGTTCTGCCAGGTTCCGGCCCATGCCCCGGACAACCTTCCGGGGCATGGGCGAGAGCCCGCACGGTCAACGTCAGAGCGCAGTCAGACGACGTTGGTCGCGCATGGGCTGGCGCACGTACTGCCGCACCCGTCGTCGGTAAGCACAATCAGATCGGCGGTTGCGTCACCGGACTCCAGAACGCTGATGTCCAGATCGAACTCGTCGGCTTCCACGGACTCTCGGATGGTCATCGGCCTCCACGCCCTTCCGGAGCCCACCGGCCCCTTGCTGTCGGTTGAACGGTCATGGCAAGGAGATTCGCCGACAGCTCTCGCAGGCGCCAGGAAGTTCACACACATTCACACCCGTGCGCCGTCCGGCGGGGTTGACCGTCGACCGGGGCGGCGGTCAAGGTCAGGAGGACCAGGTGAAGCGAACGTTAGCTGGGAGCCCATTCATGCTCGGACCGGCCGAAAAGCCCAACACCCCGCCCTCCGGCGACGTCGACTTCGTCGGGATCGACGACGACTCGCCCGCCAACAAATGCCCGGCCGTCCTGGTGGTCCCCGGCACCGGTGACGTCCTTCAAGTCGGCCGCCGGGTCACTGACCCTGCCACCCTCGCCCAGCTGGGCCAGCACACATCGATCGCTGACGACGAGGTCGCGATCTGGACGCCGGCGAACCTCAAACAGAGCCTTCTCGAAGCCCTCACCGGCGACTACGAGCCTGGCAGGGACGGCCCCGGCGAACCGACCTTCGAGGAACTACTGGCCGGAACCGAACGATCCGTCGTCCACCTCGAAGCCCGCGATACGTACGACCCGACGGATCCGGCCTTCATGAAATGGCTAGAGGACGGCGACACCACTTACCAATGGGACGGCTGGATCGACCTGGTCGGCGGCGCTGTCGCCCGCGGTGTCCGGTTCCGTCGACTGCGGATCGTGTCCGAGCCTGTGAGCGACTACATCCGCTGGGAACACGCCATCAGCTACGGCAACCTAAAAGCCGGGGAGGAACTGCGGTGGCTGCCCCGCCACCTGGCCTACGACCTGCCGCACCCCGTCGCCGACTTCTTCATGTACGACCAGCGCCTCATCGCCTACAACTTCACCGCCGGAGACGGCACCGACACCGGCCGGATGGAGTACGTGGCCGACCCGCGCAAGGTCCTGCCCATCGTCGGCATGTTCGAGATGCTGTGGGAACGCGGCATCCCGCACGACGACTACACCCCCTCCTGATCGCCCAGCCGGTCGAGCGCGGCGCGGACCCGCCCCGTCGCCGCCTCACCTGTCTCCGCCAGCGCCCACAGCCGCTTCCATGTGGCCACGTAGAGCGCGACTTCCGCTGGCTGCGTCACTGACAGGTAGCCCGACACCAGCTCTACGGTCACCAGGTGGCCGTCGGTGATGTCGAACGCCTCCTCTGGGTGAACACCTTGCCGCCGGGTGTCGACCGGGATGATTCCCAGAAACACGTTCGGCCGCCGCCGCACCTCCAGGAGGTGCCGTAGCTGATCGCGGTGCACGTCGGCTGGATACGGCCGGTACCAGAGCACCGGCTCCTCCAGCAGGAAGTACCAGCGGGCATCCGGCCGGCTGAGCAGACTCTGCCGATCCATCCGTTCGGCCACCGCCAGCTCGACCTCACCGTCCGGATCCGGCGTCTGCACCGCCTGCTCAACGATCACCCCGGTCAGCGCCGCGCGAGTGTAATCCGGGGTCTGCAGCATGCCGGGAAGCACCTTCGGCTGGTACGACCGGGCCAGCACCAGCTCCTCGTACTGCTGCCGGATCGATCTCTGCGCCGCCGGTAGGCCACCACGGTTCAGCTGCTCGTAGGGGATCCACATCCCCGCGACCGCCGCCTGCTCGGCGAGCAGTTCCTCGGTCCGGCGCTCGGACGCTCCGCAGATCGAGCACCACAACCGCACATGCTCCGCCGAGATCGTTCGGCGGCCCATCTCGATCATGGACACCTGAGACGCGGACTTCCACCCCGCCGACGCTGCGAAGGCCCGGCCCGAGATGCGCCTGGCCCGGCGGAGATCTCGGAGCTTGCTTCCCAAGCGCTCGCGCGCCGCTTGAGCTGACGACGATGGTGAGGGCGGCATAGTGGCCCATCATGCCCCGGTCTAATCCGGTGAGCGCGACACCGTTCACCAGGATTCACACTCATACGGGAGCCGGCCGCGCGCGGCAGCTGGGAACACTCGCTCCCGCGCCGCGAGGGGGAGACCTCGGAATCGACCTTCTACTGGGGGGTGGTGTCCTTGGCTAGCGCGCGGTTGATGGTGGAGTCGCGGTCGCGGTAGGCGGGGATGGGGCGGTAGCCGGCGTTGGCGTAGAGCGCGAGGGCTTCGGTGTTGCGTGAACCGGTTTCCAGGATGAACCGAACGGCGCCGTTGACCTGACCTGCCCGCTCCAGCGTGGCAAGGATGCGGCTGCCTAGCCCGTGGCCGCGGAATGCTGGAGCGACGTACATCTTCTTGATCTCCGCCACCCCCGGTTCGTAGGTACGGACTCCGCCGCAGGCACACGGAACGCCGTCGACATAGGCGACGAGGAAGAGCCCCTTCGGGGGTGCGAAGTCGTCGACCGCATCGATAGGGGCGTCGGCGACGTCGTAGCGGGCTAGCTGTTCCAGGTACAACTCGTTGGTGAGCAGGCGGGCATCGGGATGGTCGTAGGGGCGCGGTTGGACTACGGGTCGATGATCGCGCTCAAAGGAGGAGAGGACGTGCGCCATTTCTCCATGGTCACGCAGTATCGAGCGCGTCATTCAACTCGGGTAGCAGGTCGGCGACATAGGGGTTGCGGGCGCGGCGGGCGAAGGCCTGGAGCAGGCGCCTGACCAGGACCTGGCATCGGACCGACTGGACACCGGCCAGGCGCTCGGTGGCCTTGCGGGTGGCGACGACGGCCGCTTCGAGATCGTGCTGGTGCAGGTGCGCTTGGACGAGATAGCAGCCGTGCAGGAGAGCGGAACGTTGATATTCGGTCCGGAGACGGTGGACGTGAGTGGAGTGAGGAGGTCGACGGATTCGCTGAGCAGCTTGCTGGACTCGGCGGGGCGTCGCTGGGCCAGGTCGACGAGCGCCTGACCGGCTTCGGCGTCCAGTTGCTCGGTGTTGAGGTAGTAGAGGAATGGCGGGGCGTCGTTCGGGTGGTGGTCGTCGAGATGTCGGCGGGCTTGATCGGCTGCGTCGCGGAACGCGTGGATGTCGCCTGCAGCGGCGTGCGCGGTGGCCAGGCGCCCAGCGAGTCGTGCTCGCGTTGCGGAGGAAGCGGCGCGTCCGAGTCTGGCGGCTGCTTCCGCCAGGCGTACGGCGTCGGCTGGTCGACCGGCGTGTGCGCACTGGTAGGCCAGCATGCCGAGCGTGTTGGCGGTGCTCTCGGTGGCAGTGGTGCGTAGTTCGAGACTTGATGATTCGGCGGCGGCTCGCGCGGCGCGGATGGCCAGAAGGAGGTAGCGCTGGCCAGTGCCGTGGTTTCCGGCGTCCCAGTGCATCCAGCCGGAGAGCTGGGCGAGATCGGCCGTGGCCAGCAAGAGCCGATCGTGTACATCGGCTTCGCAGGCTGCGTTGCGCAGCAGGTCAAGGACGGTGTGCAACTCACTGTGGACGTAGCGGAGATTGAGCGCGCCGCCACCCGCACGGTCGTCGAGCAGGCGCAGTTCAGCGATATGCCGCGTGATGAGTGTCATCAGCGCGGGACGCACACGGTCGGCGCCCGCCGTCCCGGCCGCTTTTCCGGGGGAGTGACGGATCCCGTCGAGCGATGGGGTGACAAGGTCGGGACCGCTCACCGTGGCCGTGCCATCCGGGTGTTCACGCGCGAGTTCGGAGATCTGTTCGACGACGTCATCAGCATTCCAGGACGCCGTAAGGCCGCTGGCTGCAGTCCTCGGGGAGTCGGCTGTCGGGGGTGCTTTGTCCGGCCACAGGTCATGCGCGGTGATCACGTGGCCGAGCGCTGCGGACAGAACTTCGGCGACGATCTGGGGATAGGGCGCGTAGGGGCAGAAGCCCTTGTTGATCCAGTGGTACGGCGTCGTCGGATGGATCCGTT
This sequence comes from Spirillospora sp. CA-255316, assembly GCA_050942275.1. Taxonomy (GTDB): domain Bacteria; phylum Actinomycetota; class Actinomycetes; order Streptosporangiales; family Streptosporangiaceae; genus Spirillospora. The sequence goes on from CP192047.1 coordinate 1,344,281, forward strand.
CGCCTGATCTGCCGCGGACCTCCAGCCAGGAGTTGATCGCACGGGCGAGTTCGCGAGGCGTCCACCTGAGCCGAGCAAGATGATCGACCAGAAGCGGTTGTTTCGCGATCACGTGATCTCCATGCCGATGGAAAACTGCCAGCACCGTAACTCGCGAACTGGCGACACGGGCGTGAATGGCAGCCCCATCGCTACCTTCACGACGTTCACGCAGCCGTCGAGAAGCATCACGGCCTTCACGCTCTGCTGATCTGGCCTCCGTGGAGAGCGGCGCATCAGAGTGATGGTGATCGTCACACCGAGTAATCGTGCGGTGGCGGCTCGAAGGATTCCCTCCAGACCCGGCTTTAGGTGATTCGCCATGGATGCCTCCCGCTCGATGCGTCATATCCCAGTCCGCGTTCCTGCGTGGTTCGCGCGGAGACGCCGGAACGTCAACGAGGGAGGCCGCCGAGCGCGGCCGTTCCTGAAAGCTGAAGCGTTCACAGTGCCAGCGGACCCGTCGCAGCCGGCGGCCGTACGCAAACGGCTCCGGGCAGCCTTGGGCCCGGGCCACCGGTGCGCCGACACCGCAGAGCTGGTGGTCAGCGAACTCGTTACCAACGCCGTCGTCCACGGTTGCGCTCCGGGCGATCCTGTACGCCTGACGATCAGGCGGCTTCCGCGATCGCGCGTCATCATCACCGTCACCGACACGGGCCGGGGACCGGGCACGGCTCCTCGCCTCAGGCTTGCCGGTACCGCCGGCACGAGCGGCCGGGGCCTGTTCATCGTGGCCTCCATCGCCTCACGCTGGTCGGTACGGCGGGCGGGAACCGGCCACCGGGTGCGGGCGCTCCTCACCCCACGAGACTCAGAGTCGGCGAGCTGCATCGGTGTTGCGCTGCTGGACGACTTTCCGGAGTGAGAGGCCCGAGCGCACCGTCGGATGCTTCCACCTTCGAGGGCGAAACCATGTCGTGCTACGTCGTTCACGTCGGCGAGGGACGACGTGCGGTCAGATCTCAGGACCGGTGTGGCGGGTGCCGGCATCGCCGGGGCGCTTGACGCGGTAGGAGTCGTGGCGGGCGCGTTTGACCACGCGGGGATAGGTGCGGTGCCGGCGTTCGGGGGGTGAGGTTGCCTGTAGCGGTGATATCGGCCGCGATCTTGGCCAGTGATTTCTCGCCTGGTCAGGGAAAGTCCGCCGGACGGCTGAGGCTGCGGCGCGTAAGGCCGACCTGGCGCACCCTGAGGCGGTCGACATGGACCGCCTGCACGGGGTGTTTCTGGAGTTCACGCCCGCCGGGCGGTGACGCCCGGGACGCTGCGCGACCACGTCCGGCTGATGGCGACCTGGTTGCCGCCTGAGCTCGCGCACGCGCGCTACCAGGAGATTCTGGGCGCCTCGTTCGCGGCGGGCCGGATCCCCGACGAGCAGCTCGTCGCGCATGCGGTCCGGCTGGGCAGGTGGCGGGGGAGGCCAAGCACGACGTGCAGGACAACCCTCGCCGCCAAGCTGCCGCGGCCCTCTACCTGGAGCTGACAGGGGAGGCCGATATCGCGGGAACTCACGGCCGGTCCGCGCGGTCTTAGTCGGCGGACAAGATCGCCCATCGCTTGGAGCAGGCCCCCGTGACGACCCCCTCCCCGCCCTCTGCCCCGCACCGGCCCGAACTCGCGGCACTGGCCGCGAACGCCGCCACCGACCCGCGCAAGGCCAAGTCGGGGGTGACCAAGCTGGCCAAGCCGCTGCCCGCCGCCGACCTGCCGCCGCTCTTCGAGCAGGCGTCCCGCGAGTTCGCCGCGGCGGGGGAGGGCGAGCTGGCCACCTGGGCGTTCGGCGAGGCCCGCAAGGTCGAGAAGAAGCACCCGGGTCTGCGCGACATGGACCGGCTGCACGGCGCGTTCCTGGAGTTCACGCCCAAGGGCGCCGTCGCGCCGGGGGCGCTGCGCGACCACGTCAAGCTGATGGGCGAGGAGTTGCCGGCGGAGCAGGCCCACGACCGGTTCTGGGAGATCCTGGAGGCCGCCTTCGCCGCCGGGCTCGTCCCGTACGCGCGCGTCTTCCCCGACCTGCTGGGCCTGGCCAAGGCCGCGGGCGTCAAGAAGAGGGACGCGGAGGCGGCGCTGGCCGAGCGACTCCTGCGCACCGGCGTGCTCCCGGCCGCCTCGCACGCGATCTGGCGGGCCGCCCGCAGGCCGCTCGGCCGGATCGCCGCCGCCGACCGCGCCCTCCTGGACCTGCTGCTGGCCGCCGAACCGGACGAGGACGCCCAGGACGCCGACCTCGCCACCGAGATCCGCCAGTACTGGCTGGAGGCGCTGGCCGACGCGAAGGCGGGCGCGCACGTGCCGCCGGAGTGGTTCTTCACCTCCGCCCGCCGCTGCGCCCCCAAGGTACTGCTGGAACTCGTCGACCAGGCCGGGGACCGGCTCGCCTGGACACCGCCGGAAAGGCCGGACGAGGCCGACCTCGAGGACCCGGCGGTGCCCGTGAACGGCGGTTCGGTGTACGTCCCGTGGAGCAGGAACGCATCGCCCTGGCATCAGGTCGACACGCCGAACTGGCGTGCCGGGACGACCGACTTCGAGGGGCTGGTCGCGGAGCTGCGGAAGGGGCCCAAGGGGCGGCACGAGTTCGAGGTGCGGGTCGACCTGTTCGTCCAGGCCATGGCCTACCACCATGACGCGGGCGCGGAGGTCCTGCGCGCCTTCTGCTCGGTGCCCGCCCTGCGGGACCTGCTGCACGAGCTGGCCCAGGGATGGAAGGCGAAGGCGGCCTCCGGTTCGCTGCCCGAACTCGATCACGCTCTGAACAGGCTGATCCCGCTGGCCGAGGCCGGTTACGCCGACCTCGACCCGGACTTCGCCACCGGGATACGGCCGGCCGACCCGCTGGACGCGCTGGCGGCGACGCTGCGCGGCGGCCTGCCGTCCGAACTCGCCCCGCCCCGCATGCCGTACGGCAATGTGGCGTGGGTCCTGCAGAACGGCGCATTCCTCACCTACACCGTCGACGCCGACGACGTCGAGATCTTCGGCCCCGATGGCCACGTCGAGCGGCGCGGCGGCCCGGGTTCGGACACGGGCGCCATGAACTGGTACGACGGCCGGAACGCCTACTCCTCCCGCCGGGTGAACCACGCCTGGCAGACCTTCCGGCTGGAGGAGGACATCGCCGCGGGGCCCGTCCTGACCCTGGACGAGTCCACCCGGTACAGCCGCCCGCACAGCCCGGCGTCCGTGGAGGTCACCTTCCCGGGGACCCCCGGGCCGGCCCGCGTCGCCTACGCCCGCGGCGGGATCACCGTGACCGCCCACGACGGGACGGTCACCGCGATGCTGCCCTACTCCGCCGGGAAGCTGCGCGGGATCACCTCCCGGTCCGTCCCGCCGCCCGGCTGGTGGCCGTACCTGGCACCCGCCGACCCGGACGGCTCGGCCGCGCTGCGCGGGATCGGGCGCGAGCAGGCCGAACGGCTGCTGGACGCCGCGTTCACCGGGCCGCAGACCGCCGCCGAGGCCGTCGGCCCGCGCGTCACCTCGGACAGGCTGCGGGAGGAGATCGCCCAAGCCGCCCGCACCGCCGTCCAGTGCCTGTTCGGGCTGGTCCGGCTGCGCGACGCCCTCGGCCTGGAGCCGCAGCCCGCGCTGCCGGAGGTGCTGCGGACCCGTCCCGACCTCCCCGCCGCCCGGTCCCTGCCCCTGGTTCCCCGGTTCCGGCGGCTGGCCGAACTCATGGAGGACGCCGCCGCGCGGCCCCGCGGCGAACGCGGCCACCCCATCGCCGTCCCCGGTGACCTGGCGGCCTACCCGCCGCACGACTTCGGCAAGCTCGGCTCGTTCGCGATGGCCGCCGCCCGGCCCTGGCAGACCGCACGCGGCCGGGCCGTGAACCTGGAGGTCCTGCACGCCTGGGCGAACACCCCGCTGGGCGACGGCAGCGGCCGCTGGCGCCGCGTCGACCTGTCCTGGACGGGCGACCGCCCGCGCACCCGCGAGAAGGAGCTGTGGCGCACCCCCAACGGCGCCCTGATCTTCTGCCACCACTACTCCAGCCCGGACTGGTCGCAGGCCATCGAGTACTCGCCCGACGGCGCGTCCGGGCCCGTCGACATGCCCGACTGGGAGATCAAGGGGCGTCCCATGCCGCAGGGCTGGGGCGGCGCCGACCGCGTCGCCGAGTTCGAGCGGCTGCTGGAGGAACGCGGCCCCGTCCCGCAGAACCCCGGCTGGGCCCGCGACCTGGCCGAGGCCGCCGGGATGGCGCTCATCGACGCCGCCACGATCTGCTTCGGCCAGTGGTCCCGGCACGAGCTCGCCGAGATCCCCGAGGAGGTCCGCGCGCTGTACGCCGACCCCGCAAAGCCCGGCAAGCGCCTGGCGTGGACGCTGTCGTACCCGGTCCTCGACGCGGTGGCGGCGCCGCTGATGCCCGACGACCCCGCCGCGCTCTGGGAGACCGGCCCCGAGATCGCCCGCGCCGCGGCCGTCTACCACGAACTGACCGATTCGTAGGCGATAGTTGCCAACGAGCAGGGGGTGGCCGCCGGGTAGATTCCGAGGATGAACGATCGTCCGTCGCTCGAAGACATCCGGCGCGCCCCCAAGGTCCTGCTGCACGACCACCTGGACGGCGGGCTGCGCACGGAGACCATCGTGGACCTCGCGCGGGACGGCGGCTACGGCGATCTGCCGACCACCGACCCCGGCAACCTCCGCACCTGGTTCACCGAGGCGTCCAACTCCGGGTCGCTGGAGCGCTACCTGGAGACCTTCTCGCACACCGTCGGCGTCATGCAGTCGGCGGAGGCGCTGACCCGCGTGGCGTACGAGTGCGCCGAGGACCTGGCCCGGGACGGCGTCGTGTACGCGGAGGTCCGCTACGCGCCCGAGCTGCACACCACCACCGGGCTGTCCCTGGAGCAGGTCGTCGAGGCCGTCCTGGAGGGGTTCGAGCGGGGCGGCCGTGACCACGGCATCCAGGTCGGCACCCTCGTCACCGCCATGCGGCACCAAGCCCGCAGCATGGAGATCGCCGAGCTGGCCGTCCGCTACCGGGACGCCGGGGTGGTCGGGTTCGACATCGCGGGCGCCGAGGCCGGCTACCCGCCCACCCGCCACCTCGACGCCTTCGAGTACCTCCAGCGCGAGAACGCCCACTTCACCATCCACGCGGGCGAGGGCTTCGGGCTCCCGTCCATCTGGCAGGCCATCCAGTGGTGCGGCGCCGACCGGCTCGGCCACGGCGTCCGGATCATCGACGACATCACCGAGGACGAGGACGGGACGCCGAAGCTGGGCCGCCTGGCCGCGTACGTGCGCGACAAGCGGATCCCGCTGGAGATGTGCCCCACGTCCAACATCCAGACCGGCGCGGCCAAGTCGATCGAGGAGCACCCCATCGGGCTGCTGCGGCGGCTGAGCTTCCGGGTCACCGTCAACACCGACAACCGGCTGATGAGCGGCACCACCCCGTCCGAGGAGTTCGCCAAGCTGGTCGAGGCGTTCGGCTACGGCTGGGACGACCTGCAGTGGTTCACGGTGAACGCGATGAAGTCGGCCTTCATCGGCTTCACCGAACGGCTGGAACTGATCAACGGCATGATCAAACCGGCGTTCGCCGAGCTGCGCGGGGCCGCCGCCCCGAGCGGGGGACGCTGACCGCCACGGCACTGGCATGATGCCGACATGACCCCGCTGCTGACGATACGGTCCACCGCCGCGCGGGTGGGCGCCTGGGCGTGGACGGCCTTCGCCGCGCTCAACCTCCTCGATATCGCCCTGCGCGGGCGGGACATGGCTTCGGCTGTCATGGCCGCGGTGCTGCTGCTGGGCTGCGGCATCGCCTACGTCATGGGGCTGCGGCCCGCCGTCGTCGCCGACGACGGCGGGCTGACCGTCCGGAACCCGCTGCGGGACGCGCGGGTTCCCTGGACGGCGCTGCGCGGCGTCGAGGGCACCCACGCCCTGGTCTTCACGTTCGCCGACCCGGAGTCGCCGCGCGGCGAGCGCGCGGTGAAGGCGTGGGTGCACCAGACCTCGCCGCGCGCCCAGGCCAGGGCGGAGGCGCGGGCCGCCCGCCAGAACCGCGGCGTCCCGGCCGCGAAGCTGAAGGGCCGCACGCCGACGGCGTACGCCGCCCAGCAGCTCAGCGAGATCGCCGACCGCCACCGCCCCAAGGCGGGCGGCGGCAAGGACGACCGCAAGGGCGGGACGGCGACCAAGGAGGCGGTGACCGGCGCCCTGGCATGGTCGCGCCCGGCGGTGGCCGCCCTGGCCGTCCCGGGCGCGCTCGTCGCCGCCACCGGGATCCTCGCCCTGGTGATCTAGCCGGGCGGGAGCGCCAGCACGGCCGAGAGCGCGTCGCGCAGGGCGTCGAGGTCGGCACCGGCCGCCGCGCGGGCGGCGGCGACGTCGTCCCCGGCCCCCACCGGACGGACGACCTCCAGGTAGCACTTCAGCTTCGGCTCGGTGCCCGATGGCCGCACCACGACCCGCGCCGGCCCGCCCCCGCCCCCGGCGGCGAGCCGCAGCCGCAGGCCCTCGGTGGGCGGCAGCCCGTCCACCCCGTCGGCGAGGTCCTCGAACCGCTCGACCGCGCGGCCCGCCAGCTCCGCCGGGGGATCGGCCCGCAGGCGGGCGACCGCCGCCGGGATCAGCGCCAGGTCGGTCACCCGGACCGACAGCTGCGCCGTGGCGTGCAGCCCGTACCGGCGGGCCTGGTCGTCCAGCAGGTCCACGAGGGTGCGGCCCTCCCGCGCGGCCTCCGCCGCCAGCGCCGCCACCGCGAGCGCCGCCCCCACACCGTCCTTGTCCCGGACGATCGCGCCGCCGTCGCCGCCCACGCTGTACCCCAGCGCCTCCTCGTACCCGAGCACGATCCGGTCCCCGGACCCGCCCGCCTTCATGATCCATTTGAAGCCGGTGAGGGTCTCCGCGAACCGCGCCCCGTGCGCCCGCGCGATCGACGCCGCCAGCGACGACGACACGATCGTGGTCACGATCATCCGGTCCGGGCCGGTGGTGCGGCGCAGCACATGCTCGGCCAGCAGCCCGCCGACCTCGTCCCCGGTCAGCCGCCGCCAGCCGCCCGCGTCCGGGACCGCCACCGCGCACCGGTCGGCGTCCGGATCGTTCGCGATCACCAGGTCGGCGCCGGAGCGGGACGCCGCCGCCAGTGCCAGGTCCATCGCCCCCGGCTCCTCCGGGTTGGGGAACGCGACCGTGGGGAAGTCCGGGTCCGGCTCGGCCTGCTCGGGGACCACCTCCGGAGTCGGGAAACCCGCCGCCTCGAACGCCCGCAGCAGCACGTCCCGGCCCACCCCGTGCAGCGGCGTGTAGACCGCCCGCACGTCACGGGCGTCCCCGAGCGGCAGGCCCGACAGCGCCTCCAGGTACGCCTCGACGATCTCCTCGCCCAGGACCGTCCAGCCCTCGCCCAGCGGCAGCTCGTCCACCCGCCCGACCGCGTCGATCGCCGCCGAGATCTCCGCGTCCAGCGGCGGGACGATCTGCGCCCCGTCCCCCCAGTACACCTTGTAGCCGTTGTCCCGCGGCGGATTGTGGCTGGCGGTCACCATCACGCCCGCCGAAGCCCCCAGCCGCGGCACGGCGAACGCCAGCACCGGCGTCGGCAGCGGACGCGGAAGCAGCCAGGCCCGCAGCCCCGCCCCCGCCACCACCGCCGCCGTGTCCAGCGCGAACCGCTCCGACCCGTGCCGCGCATCGAAACCGATCACCACACCGCCGCCGCCGTCACGGCGCAGCCGCGCCACCAGCCCCGCCGCGGCCCGCATCACCGTCACCCGGTTCATCCGGTTCGGCCCCGCGCCCAGCTCACCCCGCAGGCCAGCCGTCCCGAACTCCAGCCGGGCCCCGAAACGCTCGGCCAGCGCCGCCTCGTCCCCGGCCGCCAGGAGCGCGCGCAACTCCCCGGCGGTCTCCGGATCGGGATCCTGCTCCAGCCACTCCCCGGCACGGCGCCGCAGCTCGACGATCCCCACCGCTCAGACCTTGGCGACCAGCGTGGCCAGCAACGACCCCATGCGGCTCGCCGCGGCACGCCCCGCGGCCAGCACCTCCTCATGATCGAGATGCCCCTCCGCCAGCCCCGCCGCGATGTTCGTCACCAGCGAGACCCCCAGCACCTCGGCGCCGCCCTGCCGCGCGGCGATCGCCTCCAGCACCGTCGACATCCCCACCAGATCCGCGCCCAGCGTCCGCAGCATCCGGATCTCCGCCGGCGTCTCGTACGTCGGGCCGCGCAGCGCCGCGTACACGCCCTCGGCCAGCGTCGGATCCACCTCCCGGGCCAGCTCCCGCAACCGCCCCGAGTACACCTCGGTCAGGTCCAGGAAACTCGGCCCCGTCAGCGGGTTGTCACCGGTCAGATTCAGATGGTCGGAGATCAGCACCGGATCCCCCACCTCCTGGTGCTCGGGCCGCAGCCCGCCCGCCGCGTTCGTCAGCACCACGACCCGCACCCCCGCCGCCAGCGCGGTGCGGACCGCATGAACCACCGGATCCACACCCAGGCCCTCGTACAGGTGCGTGCGCCCCAGGAACACCAGGGCGTTGCGGCCGCCCACCTCCACCGCGCGCAACCGCCCCGCATGCCCCTCCACCGCGGGCGGCGCGAAACCCGGCAGCTCCGTCACCGCGAACTCCGCCGCCGGCGCGCCGAGCGCGTCCGCCGCCGGAACCCAGCCCGACCCCATCACCAGGGCCACATCGAAGGAATCGAGGGACGTGCGGGCCCGCAGCCGACCGGCCGCCGCCCGCGCCAGCGCGAAAGCGTCGTTAGCGTCGTTGCTCACCGGCACGACACTACCGGCGGGTCTAGTCGCCGATCGACTTGCAGGGCCGGTTCCGCAGGTCCTTCACATAGTCGTCCGGAGCACCCGCCGCCTCCGCCGCGTCCGCGAGAATGCCCAGGTAACGGGCCGACGGCAGGCCGCCCTCGTAGTCGTCCAGGACGTACAGCCAGCACAGCACGTCCTCCTCGAGCGTGGAGACCCGCACCCTGATCTTCCGGTAGACGCCGAGCGCCGCGCCCTCCCAGGCGTCCAGCTCGGCCTCGTCCCACGCCGGAACGTCGTAGAGCACGACGAAGACCTGCTCGCCGTCGTCCTCGACCACCGTGGCCAGGGCCCCGTCCCAGCCCACGTCCTGGCCACCGAAAGTGAGTCGCCAGCCGGCCAGCCAGCCGGTGCCGCGCATCGGCGAATGCGGGGCCCGGGCCGCCATCTGCTCGGGATCCATGTTGGATGCGTACGCCGCGTACAGTGCCACGATCGCCAAGCGTACGTCAGGACCCCGCCCCCGCGGGGACCTCCCCGGGCGAGCCGCCACCCGAGCCCTGGTCGGGTCACCCCCGCGAGTGAGAAACAATGGGTACGTGACCCGCATCGTGATCATCGGAGGAGGCCCGGGCGGCTACGAGGCCGCTCTCGTCGCGGCGCAGCTCGGCGCCGACGTCACCGTGGTCGAGCGCGACGGCCCCGGCGGCGCCTGCGTGCTCACCGACTGCGTGCCCTCCAAGACGCTCATCGCGACCTCCACCCGGATGGCGGTGATGTCGGAGTCGGCCGGGCTGGGCCTGCGGTTCAACGGCGGCCCCGACGGCATCGTCGGGGGCCTCGAGGTCGACCTGCCCACCGTCAACAAGCGGGTGAAGGACCTCGCCCGGGCCCAGTCGTTCGACGTCGCCGAACGGCTCGCCTACGAGGAAGTCAAGATCGTCCGCGGCGAGGCGCGGCTGGTCGAACCGCACGTCGTCGCCGTCGGCGACCGCCACATCAGGGCCGACGTCGTACTGATCGCCACCGGCGCCACCCCGCGCGTCCTGCCCGGCGCCGAACCCGACGGCGAACGCATCCTCAACTGGCGCCAGCTCTACGACCTCCCCGAACTCCCCGAGGAACTGATCGTGGTCGGCTCCGGCGTCACCGGCGCCGAACTCGCCGGGGCCTACCTGTCCCTCGGCTCCCGCGTCACCCTCGTCTCCTCCCGCGACCGCATCCTCCCCACCGAGGACGCCGACGCCGCCGCCGTCCTCCAGGAGGTCTTCCTCCGCCGCGGCATGAACGTCATGTCCCGCTCCAGGGCCGCCGGAGTGGAGCGGTCCGGCGACAGCGTGATCGTCACCCTCGAGGACGGCCGCAAGGTCGAGGGCTCCCACTGCCTCATGACCGTCGGCATGGAACCCAACACCCGCGGCATCGGCCTCGAGAAGGCCGGAGTCACCCTCAGCGCCCGCGGCTTCGTCGAGGTCGACAAGGTCTCCCGCACCAGCGTCCCGCACATCTACGCCTCCGGCGACTGCACCGGCATCCTCATGCTCGCCTCCGTCGCCGGCATGCAGGGCCGCATCGCCATGTGGCACGCCCTCGGCGAGGCCGTCCAGCCCCTCAAACTCGGCTGGGTCTCGTCCAACATCTTCACCGACCCCGAGGTCGCCTCCGTCGGCGTCACCCAGAAGATGGTCGACCTGGGCGAAGTCAACGCCCGCACCGTCATGCTGCCCCTCTTCAGCAACGCCCGCGCCAAGATGCAGGGCTTCGAGGACGGCTTCGTCAAACTGTTCTGCCGCCCCTCCACCGGCATCGTCCTCGGCGGCGTCATCGTCGCCCCCAGGGCCAGCGAACTCATCCTCGGCGTCTCCGTCGCCGTCCAGCAGCACCTGACCGTCGACCAGCTCGCCCAGACCTTCGCCGTCTACCCGTCCCTCTCGGGCAGCATCACCGAAGCGTCAAGAAGACTGATGTCCGAACACGCGTTCTAGCCTGGGGGGCTGTTCTAATCTGGGGGGCCACCCCCCAGACCCCCAGGCGGGCTGGGCGCACCCGTCCGCTCGCCTGGAGGCTCGCTACCGGGCACGCCCAGCCCGGTGGGGGGCAGCCCCCCACGCCCCCCGGTGGTGGGCTCCGCCCCCCACGCCCCCCGGCAGGGAGGGCTCCGCCCCCCTGCACCCCCCGACCATCACCGATCCGTAGACCTCAATCCCTACAAGTCCACGGACCATCAATGTGCCCTTGGCTTGTGCGATGCCGTGGGGCCCTCAATTGCCCTTGCGGTGATGGTTTCGGGGTGTGGGGCGGAGCCCCGCCGGGGGGCGTGGGGGGCTGGCCCCCCACCGGGGTGGGTGTGCCCTGGAGCGAGCCCCCAGGCGAGCGCAAGGGTGCGCCCACCCCGCATCGGGGGGTGTGGGGGGTCGCCCCCCCACAATTACTAGAAGCCGCCTCCGAAGTCTCCTCCTCCGAAGTCCCAGCCGCCGCCTACGTCGCCTCCGTCGCCGCCGAAGCCGCTCATGTCGCCGGCGTCGGTGTAGCCGCCGTAGCCGCCGCTCATCATGGAGCCGAGCATGGTGCCGATCATCATGCCGCTGAGCAGGTCGATGCCGCCGTACGAGGCGTAGTAGCCGCCCGCGTAGGGGGCGTAGGCCGGGCCCGCGTCGTAGTAGGGGCGGCGGCCGTCGCCGTAGGGGACGAGGCGTACGTCCGGGTCCTGGCCCTTGAGGACGCGCTGGGCGTCGGCGTCGCAGGCCGGGACGGAGCGGGCGATTCCGCCTGGGGGCGCCCAGGTGACGTCCTTGACGGAGGGGCCGTGCTGCGGGTTGAAGAAGCACGGTGCGCGGCGCTCAGGGACCGGCTCGCCGGCGAGGCGGGACCGGGTGGCGGTCATGTAGTAGCGGCCGTTCTCCAGGGCGGTGGTGACGTCCTCCATGTCGGAGGGCTTGGCGGCGCGGTCGGTGGCCGTCTTGGCCTCGTCGTAGGAGTTCATGGCCCGCTCGTAGTCGCGGCGGGTGTCGGGGTCGAGGGCGTGGTCCATGACGTTGAGGTCGAGGGCGGCGATGTCCTCGCCGAGGAGGGTGACGTCCTCTTCGACGCCCTTCTTCAGTTCGGCCATCTGCCGGGTCTCGCGCTCGCGGCGGCGCTTGCCGGCGACGAGGAAGGCGCCGAACGCGCCGGCCATGATCAGGACGACCACGCTCAGCGTGACGAAGCCGCTGATCGCGCCGGAGCGGGCCTTGTCGTCGGCCTGCCCCTCGGCACGTTCGGCGAAGGCGGTCAGGCGGGCCTGGGCGTTGCCGCTGCCCGGGTCGGCCTGGGCGATGAGCCGGTTGATCTCGCCGCTGTCGAACATCTTGGAGATGCCCGTCATGCGGGTGCCGTCGGCGGTGATCGCGACGTAGGTGTCGCCCTTGTTGACGCGGTCCTTGACGGAGACGAGCATCCGGCCCATGTCCTGCTGGCCGACGCCGTTGCGGACCACGACGGCGCGGATGTCGGCGTCGGGGCTGCCGTTGAGGGACGCCAGGACGGCGTTCTGGTCGATGGTGGCCTGGCTGCGGGCGTCCTGGGTGACGTACAGCCGGGACGAGCTGAGGCCGTTGGCGATGGTGGAGGGGTTGTCGTCCGCCTGGGCGGGCGCGGCGAAGCCGAACAGCAGCACGAGCACGGCGGCGGCGACCGCCGCCAGCGCGCCGCGGCGTACCGCTCGCTGCGGCCGGGGTTCGGTGTTCATGGTATGAGTCTGCCTCCTCACCTGGTAGACGAGCAGGCCCACTGGTCCGTTCCGACTAACAGGGACATACCCGATTCACCACCCAGAACCGCCCCAAAAGCGGCATGGAACAGGCCCCCGGTTCCCGTGGGCGGGAGCCGAGGGCCTGCGGGGACGTGCTCAGGCGTCCTTGATCTCGCAGATCACGGCGCCGTTGGAGACGGTCTGGCCGACCTCGGCCGACAGGCCGGTGACCGTGCCGGCCTTGTGGGCGTTCAGCGGCTGCTCCATCTTCATGGCCTCCAGGACGACGATCGGGTCGCCGGCCGCAACGGTCGCGCCCTCCTCGGCCACCAGCTTGACGATCGTGCCCTGCATCGGGCTGACCAGCGCGTCGCCGGACGCCTGGGACTTGCCGCCCTTCTTGCCGGCCCGCCGCTTGGCCGGGGCGCCGGCGGAGCCGGAGGGGGCCCCGGCGGACGCGCCCAGGCCCGCGGGCAGCACGACCTCGATCCGCTTGCCGCCGACCTCGACGGTCACCCGCTCGCGCTCGCCTGCGTCCTCGTCCTCGGCGACACCGCCCTCGTAGGGGGGCAGGTTGTTGTCGAACTCGGTCTCGATCCACCGGGTGTGGACGGAGAACGGCTCGGCGTCGTCCTCGGGGACGAAGGCGGGGTCGTCCAGGACGGCCTTGTGGAAGGGGAGCACGGTCGGCATCCCCTCCACGGTGAACTCGGCCAGGGCGCGGCGGGAGCGCTCGACGGCCTGGCGGCGGGTCGCGCCGGTCACGATCAGCTTGGCGATCATGGAGTCGAACTGCTGCGGGATGGTCTGGCCCTCCACGCAGCCGGTGTCCAGGCGCACACCGGGGCCGGAGGGGGGCTGCCAGCGGGTGAGGGTGCCCACGGCGGGCAGGAAGTTGCGGCCGGGGTCCTCGGCGTTGATCCGGAACTCGATGGAGTGGCCGCGCAGTTCGGGGTCGCCGTAGCCCAGTTCCTCGCCGTCGGCGATCCGGAACATCTCCCGGACCAGGTCGATCCCGGAGACCTCCTCGGTGACGGGGTGCTCCACCTGGAGCCGGGTGTTGACCTCCAGGAAGGAGATGGTGCCGTCCTGGCCGACCAGGAACTCGCACGTGCCCGCGCCCACGTAGCCGGCCTCTTTCAAGATGGCCTTGGAGGAGGAGTACAGCAGCTCGAGCTGGGCCTCGGTCAGGTAGGGGGCGGGTGCCTCCTCCACCAGTTTCTGGTGGCGGCGCTGCAGGGAGCAGTCGCGGGTGGAGACGACCACCACGTTGCCGTGCTTGTCGGCCAGGCACTGGGTCTCCACGTGCCGGGGGCGGTCCAGGTAGCGCTCGACGAAGCACTCGCCCCGCCCGAACGCGGCCACGGCTTCGCGGACGGCCGACTCGTAGAGGTCGGCGACCTCCTCCAGGGTGCGGGCGACCTTCAGGCCGCGGCCGCCGCCGCCGAAGGCGGCCTTGATCGCGATGGGCAGGCCGTTCTCGCGGGCGAAGGCCACGACCTCCTCGGCGCCCGATACCGGGTCCTTGGTGCCGGCGACCAGCGGGGCCCCGACCTTCTGGGCGATGTGCCGGGCCGCGACCTTGTCGCCCAGCGCGGTGATCGCGGCGGGCGGCGGACCGATCCAGATCAGCCCGGCCTCCTGCACCGCGGCGGCGAAATCGGCGTTCTCGGCCAGGAACCCGTACCCGGGGTGGACGGCGTCGGCGCCGGAGTCCACCGCGATCTTCAAGAGCTTGTCGATGTCCAGGTAGCTGTCGGCCGCGGTCTGCCCGCCCAGGGCGTGCGCCTCATCGGCCACCCGAACGTGCAGCGCGTCCAGGTCCGGCTCGGCGTACACCGCGACACTGGCCAGCCCCGCGTCGCGACAGGCACGGGCTATACGGACCGCGATCTCACCACGGTTGGCGATCAGAACCTTGCGCACGTGGAGCTCCTCCCTCAACCTCGCACGCGCAGTCTAGATAATCGCGTTTTCGTGACTTCGGTAAGGGGTTCCTTTGGCGCTTTCTTACCCTCGCCACCAGGGGCGGGCCCCCGTTGGGGCCCGCCCGGCGCGGGTCACTTGCCGTACCGCCGCCTGAACTTCTCGACCGCGCCGGTCGAGTCCAGGAGCCTGGTCCGGCCCGTGTAGAACGGGTGGCTGGCCGAGGAGACGTCCACGTCGATCACGGGGTAGGTCCGGCCGTCCTCCCACTCGATCGTCCGCTCGCTCGTGGCGGTCGACCGGGTGAGGAACGCGTGGTCGGCGCCCCGGTCGCGGAAGACGACGGCCCGGTACTCAGGGTGGATGTTCTTCTTCATGTCCACCCCAACCGAACGATAACCATTTTCATTCCCTGGATGCCCGGCGCCGGGTGTATCTTCGCGCTGTCAGCCGACGAGCGGGAGTCTGATGGTCCGCCACTGGACACGCCTGGGCATGGCGCTGCTCGCCATGGCCGTCTGCGCCGTGCCGCCCTCCTCGGCCGTGGGCCTCGACACCCCCACGGTGGACGAGGACACCCGGCGCCAGCTCACCGTCGTGGCCAGCACCCTCGTCCAGTACCGCTCCCAGGCCCTCGTCCAGCAGGACCGGCACGACGGGCGGCACGTCCCCACCGAGATCCTGGGCGTCTCCATCTCCCCGCGCCTGGCCCGCGTCCAGGAACGCGCCGTGCGCGAGCTGGAGAACCGCACCCGAGCCCCCGTCGAGGGCGGTCCCGCCTTCACCGGAGCCCGCACCCGCCTGGACGGCGCCCGCGCCGTCCGCACCGGCGACCGCATCACCCTGGACGCCGTCGAGCACACCGAGGTCCGGTACGAGACCGGCAAGGTCACCCAGTCCGTCCGGCGCCGCTTCGAGTTCACCGCCGTCGGCGAGACGATCACCCTGACCGGCGAACGCGTGGTCGACCCCGGCGCCCGCCCCATCAACGACCCCGACCCGCGCTCCCGCTGAATGGTCCGGCGCCGCGACCTGCGAATTTGTTGACGTACGGTCATGGGCGACGTAAGGAGCTCCCGAAGCCCGTGCTCAGGCCCGGTGCCATGGCCGCATCCGGACAGCCCGGCCGGCATGGAAATACGGCACAATCAACAGCTGATGATCGACGGTCGGCTGGATTATTGTGAACGATGAGTCGTAGGCTGTCGGCATTGCCTGGAAAACATTCGCAGGGCCTGCGGCCGTTCCGGCGACGAAAGGGTCGATCATGACCGACAAGAGGGGCGCCAGCATCGGGGCGCTGGAAGACCTGTCTCGGATGTTCAGCAAGCACTCCCGCAACCTGGACGCTCTGATCAAGGACCTGAACGGCCGCACGGTGAGCAGCCAGGAGATCTGGTGGGGCCCGCAGGCCGACCGGTTCCGCGCCGCCTGGATGGAGGCCAAGAGCGCCTTCGACAAGATGGCCGTCGCGCTGGAGCAGGGCAGCCAGGACATCAAGCGCTCGCAGCAGAACATCGAGGCGGCCACCCGCTGACGCCCGCCTCCCCCTGACCCGCGGGTCCCGGCCCATCCCCCCGAGGCCGGGACCCGCGCTCGTTTTACGGCACGAATCAGAACGGAAGCTTGGCCCTCCGATGCCTGGCGCGGCACCGAGACCGGGAAGGTACTCCGACCATGGGTGACGATCTTCCCGCCGAGCGGGCCGACCTGCTGGCGGCCCTGGCCAAGCAGCGGCACTTTCTGCGCTTCACCGTCCGCGACCTGACCGACGAGCAGGCCGGACGGCGCACCACCGCGAGCGAACTCTGCCTGGGCGGCCTGATCAAACACGTCGCCGCCGTCGAACGGGGCTGGGGCGACTTCATCCTGGAAGGCCCCTCCGCGATGGGCGACTTCTCGGACATGACCGATGAAGACCTGGCCGAGCGCGTCGACCAGTTCCGCATGCTGCCCGGCGACACCCTCTCAGGCGTGCTGGAGGAATACGCCGACGTCGCACGCCGCACCGACGAACTCGTCGCCACCCTCCCCGACCTGAACGCCGCCCACCCGCTCCCCAAAGCCCCCTGGAATCCGCCCGGCGAACAGTGGTCGGCCCGCCGTGTCTTCCTGCACATCGTCGCCGAGACCGCCCAGCACGCCGGCCACGCCGACATCATCCGAGAATCCCTGGACGGCGCCAAATCCATGGGCTGACCCCCTCCGCCCCGCGTCCACAAGCCCGTGGATTTCCGTCACCGTTGATCGCGCCCTGCGATGCGAATAGGCCACCGTTCAACGAGCCCTGCATTTGCCCGATCGCCCGAGTGGCCGCGCAGGTCGGCCGGTGTGTCGTTCCAGGTCGGACGCTCGAAGCCAGTCCAGGGTGATTGCGGTCACGGGTCAGTGCGCCGGATTCTCGATGGGTTGATCGGTGTTGGTGGGGCGGGACGAAAATGAATGGGCGGGTGGGGTGGGGGGCGGTAGGTTCGGGGGGTATGGGGAAGTTGCCGGAGTTCTATGTGGCGGTGGACGTCGAGGCGGACGGGCCTATTCCGGGGCCGTACAGCATGATCTCGCTGGGGATGGCCGTGGCCGGGCGGGACGATCTGAGGTTCTACACCGAGCTGCGGCCGATCTCCGACGAGTTCGTGCCGGAGGCGCTGGCGGTGTCGGGGCTCGACCGTGACCGGCTGCTGCGGGAGGCGCCGGCGGCGGAGGAGGCGATGGCGGCCGCCGCCAAGTGGATCAACGGGCTGCGCAAAGAGGGCCGGCCCGTGTTCCTGGCCGGGCCCGCGGTGTTCGACGGCATGTTCGTGCACTGGTACTTCATGCGGTTCCTCGGCAAGAGCCCGTTCAGCGCCAGCGGCGCGGGGATCGACCTGCGCAGTTACTGGATGGGCCTGGACGGCTGCGAGTGGGTGAGCTCGCGCAAGAGCGTCATCAAGGAGAAGCTCGGGCTCACCGGGCTTCCGCACACGCATCACGCGGGTGAGGACGCGGCGGAGCTGGCGGCGGTGTTCGAGGCCGTCCTGGCCTCTCGGGACGAGTAGGCGCCGGTCTTATCTGGGGGTCCTGTCCGCCGAGTCGCCGCTGACCGGGGGCGGGAGGGCCACCTGGATTCCGGTGGTCAGGCCGGACGCGACGAAGAGGCCGCGGCCGGTGGGGCCGCCCAGGGAGGCGTTGCGGGGGAGGCGCAGCCCGAACAGGTCGCCGTCCTCGGGGGTGTCGACCGAGAGCAGGACCCCGGAGCGGGACCGGCGGGCGTCGGAGAGGAAGCCGCGGTAGCCGCGGCCCAGGTCCTCGGTGGTGCCGCCGATGACGACCGCGTGCTCGCTGTCGCGGGCGGTGCGGAGGACGTCGCGGAGGGCGTCGTCGAGTTCGGTCTCGTCGAGGAGCTCGGCGTCGTCCACCACGACGACGTAGCGGTGCTCGTCGCCGATGGCGGCGAGGAGGTCGTCGGCCTCGGAGTCGGCGGTGAGCAGGCCCAGGACGCCGGGACGGCCCGCCAGAAGGCGCAGCGGTGAACGTCGCGGCGTGACGAGGACGACCGGGACGAGCCCTCCGGCGACGGTCGGGTCCAGGAGGGAGTGCACGATCGTACGGAGCGTGGTGGAGCGGCCGGAGCGGGGCGGGCCCGCCACCACGAACCCTGGGCCTTCGTTCTGCAGGTCGATGCCGACGGGGGCAAGGGTGTCCCCGCCCACGCCGACGAGGGTCCACAGGGGGGACGGGGCCAGGAAGTCCTGGTCGAGTGCCATCGCCTCCCGGTAGGTGACGCGGACGGGCAGTTCGTCGACGTGGATAGGGCGTTGCCTGCGGGGGAGTCGTCCGTAGCGGGTGACGCAGGCGCGGGCTATGTCCTGGAGGGCCGCGACCTGGGCGGTGCCGGACGGGTCGTCGCCGAGCAGGCCGATCTGCGACTCGCGCAGGGGGAGGCCGGGAGTGAGGAGCTCCAGTGCGCGTCCGGGGGGCATCGCCGCGGGGACCTGTTTCTCCTGGAGGCCCGCGTACCCGTAGTCGTTGGGGTCGGCCATGCGCAGGATGAGGCGGCGGTCGAAGACGGTGGAGATCTGTCCGCTGAGGCCGGTGCGGTCGCCGGTGAAGACGGCGCGCAGGCCCACGGCCGCGCCCTCGCGCAGGAGGCGGAGGATGACGTCGACCAGGCGCCCGTAGTCGTAGTTCTCGAACGCGCCGACGAAGCCCTCCCAGCGGTCCAGCAGGAGGGTCATGTAGGGGAGGCGGTCGGTGGCGGCCACGGAGGTGCGCTGCTCGGCGAGGGACGCGAAGCCCGCCTCGGCCAGGAGTTGCTGGCGCCGGGCCACTTCGGCGGAGAGGGCGGTGAGGAGGCGTTCGCACCGGTCGAGCTGGTCGCGGGTGACCACCGCGCCGCAGTGCGGGAGCCCGACGAGGGGGAGCAGCGCGTTCGCGCCGCAGTCGATGGCGTACAGGTGCACGTCGTAGGGCGAGCAGGCTCCGGCCAGGGAACCGGCGATGGTGCGCAGGGCGGTGGAGCGGCCCGACTGCGCGGAGCCCGCGAGGTAGAGGTGGCCCCCGTTGGCGATGTCCAGGCTGAGAGCCTCCCTGCTCTGCACGGCGGGCAGGTCGGTGATGCCGAACGGGATCGGGGGGACGTCGACCACCGAACCTCCGGCCGCCGTACGGGGCGTCAGGCGGACCTGCTCCGGCAGTGGGTTGAGCCAGGGGGACGGCTGGCGCGGGATGTCGGCGCGCCGGGCGGCCTCGTCGACGGCGTGGACGAGCACGGCCAGGTCCGTGACCATCGTGTCGTCGGCGGCTTCGCGCGGGGCGGGCAGGGGGCGCCCCAGGCCCTGCCACGGCACGGGCAGCACGGTGGCCTGGTCGGCGACCGTCGTACCGGGACGCCGTCCGCCCACGCGCGCGGACTGGACGGCGTGCAGCTCTGAGGCGCCCGAGCGGATGTAGCAGCGCCCAGGGGTGGCCTTGGAGATATGGGCGGCCTCTGCGGCGTCCAGGACGTCGGTGGACTCGTCGGGGTCGGTGACGCGCAGCGCGATGCGCAGGTTGGTGTTGGCGCGGATGTCGGCGGTGACGACGCCCGCGGGACGCTGGGTCGCGAGGATGAGGTGCACCCCCAGCGACCGCCCCCGGCGCCCGATGTCGACCAGGCCCGCCACGAAGTCGGGCAGTTCCGCCACCATGGCGGCGAACTCGTCGATGACCAGGACGAGCCTCGGCATCGGGGCCAGGCCCGGTGCGCGGGCCCGCAGGTCGTTGTAGTCCTCGATGTCCTTGGCACCCGCCTGCAGCAGCATCTCCTCGCGGCGGCGCAGCTCGGCGGCCAGCGATTCCAGGGCGCGCTCGGTGGCGTGGCCGTCGAGGTCGGTGACCATGCCGACGGTGTGCGGGAGCCTGGCGCAGTCCTTGAACGCGGCGCCGCCCTTGTAGTCGATGAGGACGAACGTCATCTCGTCCGGGCGGTTGGCCACGGCCAGGGAGGCGATGAGGGTCTGGAGCAGTTCGGACTTGCCGGCGCCGGTGGTGCCGGCGATGAGGCCGTGGGGTCCGTCGGCGCGCAGGTCGATCTCGTGCGTGCCGTCGGTGCCGATCCCGATGGGGACGCGGGTCGTGCGGCCCCCGGTGCGCGCCCACGCCGCCAGGACGTGCTCCGCCGTGGGCGCGGCCATGTCGAGCACATCCAGGAGGCGGACGTCGGACGGGATGGACTCCTCGGCGTCCTCGCGCGACACGTCCCGTACCGGGGCGAGCGCGCGCGAGACGCGGTCGGTCCACGCGGGGGAGACCTGGTCGGCCAGCACCGGCCCGAGCACGTCCAGGCCCTGCCCACGGAGGCGGAGCGTTTCGGGGCGTTGCGGGTCCCAGGCGGCGACGGCGGTGCACTCCTCGGGCAGGAGGCGTTCCTCGTCGTCCACGCAGATGGCGTACAGGCCGTACTCGGGGCCGCGCGACAGCAGCATGGGCATCCCCGGGACGCGCCGCAGCGCGCGTGCCCCGTCCAGCACGATGAGGATGTTGTACGGGACGTTCTCAGCCGGCTTGCCGTCCCCCAAGTGGGCCTTGCCCTGCCCGAAGAAACCGGAGGAGGCCTGCGCCGCACGGCGCCGCTCCGTTACGCGGATGGCGAGTTCGGTGATGCGGTGCGCGACCGATTCCGGGTCGGTGCCGACCAGGGCCATGCACTCCTCGCCCTCGCGCGGCGCGCAGTGCGGCAGCCAGCGCACCCAGTTCCACTCGTCGCCGGACTCCTGGTCGGCGCTGAGCACGACGATGGCCAGGTCGCGGGGGCTGTGCAGGACGGCGGCCTGCGCCACCATCCAGCGTGCGAGCGCGCGCGAGGCGTACCGGGGACCCGTGAGGCCGACGACCCCGAGCCGGGGCAGAGGCAGGGCGACCGGAACGAGATGCGCCGTGGGGACGCGCACGTCGCCCAGTTCCGGATCGGCGGGGACGGCCGTCCTGCTGTCGTCGAGGCCCACGAGTTCGATCCGCGCGGGCAGGTCGGCCAGGCCCAGACGCAGGTGCAGCGTGTCCTCGTCGGTGATGCGGCGCTCCCACAGGCGGCGCCTGGGGCCGGTGGCGGTGAGCAGCACCTCGGCGGGGTCGGGATGGACGGCGCGCCGTTCGGCCTCGTCCTCCTTGCGCAGCCGGTCGAGCCTGCCCCCGAACTCGGAGACCTTCCCCTGGTACTCCTTGAGCGCCTTCTTGTACGACTTGCGCCCGTGCACCCGGTCGCCGATCCACTCGCCGACCGTCATCACCGGCCAGGCGAGCGCGAACAGCGCCCACCACCACTGCCCCAGGCCGAAGGCCATGACGAGCCCGAAGGCGGAGAACAGCAGCGCGCCGAACAGGCGCAGCCGTTCGCGCGGGTTGCGTTCGGGACGCTTGGGCACCTCCAGGCGGCGCTCCCGCCCGGCGGGGTTGAGGCGCGGCGGGCGGTTGAACGCCAGCCCGCCCTCGGGAAGCGGCTCCAGGTGGGTGTCGGGGGCGGCGCTGCGGGCGAGGGTGAGAATGCTCGAGCCGACGGCCAGCATGCCCCCGGCGGGCCAGGTCGTCGCGCCGGAGAGCGGCTCGCCGTCCAGCAGCGCGCCCCCGTCCAGGGCCTGCGCGGACGCCTCGACCTGGACGTCGTCGCGCCCCACCGTGATCCGCAGCGCCTGCGCCGGGACGGCGGGGTCGTCGACGGTGACGTCCACGTCGCCGCCCGACCCGAGCGTGCCGGCGCCCAGCCCGAGCCGGTGGACGGTGCCCGCGGCCGGTCCGGCGACCACGCGCACCTCGACCACCCCGGTGGGCTCGGCCAGGACGGTCGCGGCGGCGGTGCGCTGCTCGACGGCCACGACGGCGCCGTCCCGCAGTTCGCGGACGGCGCGGGCCTGCGGGTCGAGCATCCGCCCGTCCATCCACAGGGCGCGGTGCGTGCCGTTGGCGCCGGGGGCCGCCGGGCGCGCGCCGTCCGCCGCCAGCACCGCGGCGGGGCCGCCCCCCGCCGCCGGCCCGGCGGTGCCGCCCGCGGCGATCTTCGGCAGGGACTCCTTCGAGAAGCGCGGCTTCAGCGGCGCCGGCCTCGCGCCGGGCCCCCCGCCCGGGCCCGCGCCCGGCCCTCCGCCCGGACCCGCGCCCGGCGCCCCGCCTGGACCCGCGCCCGCGGGAGGGGCTCCGCCGGTGGTCTCGCCGTGGCCGTCCGCGCCGTCGAGCGCGCCGGACAGCGATCGGGCGACGCTCTCGACGGTCACCTCGGAATCGAGGTCGATCACGACGTCCCGGGGCCCCCGGCCGGTCAGTGCCGTGAACGAGATCCGCATTCGAGCCCTCCCTGGCGCGCCGATGCTCGGGTCAGCTTAATTACCGAGCCCGCCCGGCGAGGCGGAGGTCGCGGTCTTGCCCGCCGAGGGCCCTCAGGCCTTACCTGCGGTACTTAGACGGCTTGCCTCGCCGATAAGGTGATGTTGCCCTCATGCCATATCTGTTCGTAATAGCAGAAGACGGCCACGAGCAGTCAGTGATTTATGTGACTCTTCGTAAGAAAGCATGTGATCAGCCTCAATGCTGGTCAAGGGCGTACATCGCGGTACGGGCAGGCTTCACCTCGCCGAATCCATTGACGCGGCCTCACCGGCACCGCAAGCATGGATCGCCCGGTGACGCGGGGATCCCGCGGGGGCGGGGCCCGCAGGGGCGGGAAGGGAGCGCGTGGGCAGTGCGATGAAGTCCAACCAGTCGGCCGTCGCGGGCGGCATCGCGACCACTCCGGCCGGCGGCCAGGGCGGCGACGGCCTCGGCCGGTCGGGGCTGGGCGCCTCGGGCGGGCAGCGGCTCCCCGTCGCCCCGCGCGAGCGCAAGCCCGCGCTCGCGGCGCTGGCGGTGCTCCTCATCCTCGGCGGCGCCCTCACCAGCGCCTACCTGGTGATGGCCAGCGGCCAGCGGGTCTCGGCGATCCGCATCGCCCAGCCGGTCGCGGCCGGGCAGCGCATCCCGCTCAGCGCGCTCGAAGAGGTACAGGTCAGCGACACCGGCGCCGACTACTACATCAACTGGACCGAGCGCGCCGCGGTGGCCCGCACCTACGCCGCCGTCCCCCTCGTCCAGGGCGCGCTGCTCACCAACCGCATGGTCAGCCGCACCGACGACGCCGCCAAGGGCCGCGTCGTGGTCGGGCTGGCGCTCAAACCCGGCCAGTTCCCCTCGCGCGGCCTGGAGACCGGCAAGCGGGTCAGCCTGTACGCGGTCGGCGGCGGCACCGGCGGCGGCCCCCGCGCCGGCACCGTGCTGTCGGCGGACGCGATCGTGGTGGGCGTGTCGCAGGGCGGCGACAG
The DNA here is from genome assembly GCA_050942275.1 of Spirillospora sp. CA-255316. Classification (GTDB taxonomy): domain Bacteria; phylum Actinomycetota; class Actinomycetes; order Streptosporangiales; family Streptosporangiaceae; genus Spirillospora. Next base: position 1,367,521 of record CP192047.1, read on the forward strand.
CGGACGGCTGCGCGGCGACCAGACCACCGTGGACGTGGCGGTGCCGCCGAACGAGGCGCCGGCGGTGACCCAGGCCGCCTCGGCCGGCTCGGTCGCGGTCGCGCTGATCCCGGAGGGCACCCGGATCACCGGCGGCCAGCCGCAGCAGCCCCCGCCCGGCACCGAGCGGCCCGCGCCGCCGGAGGGCTCGCAGAGCCCCTCGCCCGGAGGCGGCGGCCAGAGCCCCGCCCCGAACGGCGGCGGCACGACTGGCGGCACGAACGGCGGCGGAACCGGTGGCGCGACCGGCGCACCGAACCAGGGCACCGGCGGCGGCCAGCCCCCGAACGGCACGGGCGGGAACTGACCGTGGCACTCATCGCGCTCGCGGCCGACAAGGGGGCGCCGGGCGTCACGACGGCGGCCGTCGCGCTCGGCGCGGTCTGGCCGCGTCCCGTGCTGGTCGCCGAGTGCGACCAGGCCGGCGGCGACCTCGTGTACCGGCTGCCCGCCGCCCCCGCCGACGACTCCGCCGGACGGGGCGGGGCCCGCGACGGCGGCATGCTCAACCCGTCCCGCGGCCTGCTCAGCCTGGCCGCCACCGCCCGCCGCGGGCTGCGCCCCGACCAGATCGCCGAGCACTGCCAGCGGCTGGTCGGCGGGCTGGACGTGCTGGTCGGCACCACCAACGCCGAGCAGGCCCAGGCCATGACCTGGCTGTGGGGGCCGCTCGGGCGGGCGTTCGCCGGGCTGTCCCCGGTGGACGTGCTGGCCGACTGCGGGCGGCTGGGCGCCGGCACCCCGCTGAACGAGCTGCTGCGCGAGGCCGACATGGTCGTGCTGTTCACCCGCGCGACCCTGGAGCAGGTCGCCCACCTGCGCGAACGCGTGGCGGCGCTGGCGTCGGAGCTGCGCGGCGGCCCGCCGATCGGGGTGGTCGTGCTGGCCGATCCGCGCGACTTCCGCGCCTCGATCGGCGAGGTCGACCGGATCATCGCGGGCGTCCAGAGCCGGCTGCACGGCCAGGACGGCTCGCCGTCGGGGTCGCACGCCGCGTCCCCCGCCGGGGCCGGGCCCGGGTACGGCCCCGCGCCGCCCCCGGTGGCGGTGCTGGGCGGGCTGGCGCTCGACCCCAAGGGCGCGGAGTTGCTGTCCGGGCGGTGGGGCGGGCGGCTCGACCGGTCGCTGCTGATCCGTTCGGCGCGCGAGGTCGCGGGCACGCTCATCGGCCGCCTCGGCACCGCCGCCCGCAGCGCCCACGCCGACTCCGCGACGTCCGCCGGGCTTGCCAGACCCGCCGGGCCTGCCGGACCCGCCGGACCCGCCGGACCCGCCGGACCCGCCGGACCTGCCGGGCCCGTCGCCCAGGCCGCCCCCGGGCACCCTCCCCCACCCCAGGACCGACCCGGCGACCAGGAGCCGCTCGCGCCACCGCCCGAGCGGCAGCAGTACCAGGAGGGGAGGCTCTAGGTGGACCACGGCCTGGTCAAACGGCTGCGGCAGGAGGTCGGCGACCGGCTGGCCCAGCAGCGCCGGCTCGACGCCGCCGGCGGCCTCCCGCCCATGACCGGTGAGGACGAGCGGCAGTTCGCGCGCGCCCTCATCGGCCAGGTCCTGGAGGAGTTCGCGCGCGGCGAGATCACCTCCGGGCGGCGCCCGCCGAACGCCGAAGAGGAGGAGGCGCTGGCCGCCGGCGTGCACGCCGCGCTGTTCGGCGTCGGCCGCCTCCAGCCGCTCCTCGAGGACCCCGAGATCGAGAACATCGACATCAACGGCTGCGACCGGGTCTTCATCGGGTACGCCGACGGCCGCGAGGTCATGGGCGAGCCGGTGGCCGAGAGCGACGAGGAGCTGGTCGAGCTCATCCAGATCCTCGCCGCCTACAGCGGGCTGTCGTCGCGGCCGTTCGACACCGCGAACCCGCAGCTGGACCTGCGCCTGCCCGACGGGTCCCGGCTGTCGGCCGTGATGGACGTGACGGTGCGGCCCGCGCTGTCGATCCGCCGCGCCCGCCTGGGCAAGGTGTTCCTGTCCGACCTGGTCGGCAACGGCACCTTCACCCCCGAGATCGGCCACTTCTTCAAGGCCGCCGTGCACGCCCGCAAGAACATCATGATCGCCGGGGCCACCAACGCGGGGAAGACCACCCTGCTGCGCGCCGTCGCCAACGAGATCCCCGCGCACGAGCGGCTGATCACCGTGGAGCGGGCGCTGGAGCTGGGGCTGGACGCCTTCCCCGAGCTGCACCCCAACTGCGTCGCCTTCGAGCAGCGGCTGCCCAACTCCGAGGGGCAGGGCGCGATCTCGATGGCCGAGCTGGTCCGCCGGTCGCTGCGCATGAACCCGTCCCGGGTCATCGTGGGCGAGGTGCTCGGCGACGAGATCGTCACCATGCTGAACGCGATGACGCAGGGCAACGACGGCTCGCTGTCGACCATCCACGCCAACTCCTCGATGGAGGTCTTCAACCGGATCGCGACGTACGCGATCCAGTCGGAGGAGCGGCTGCCCGTCGAGGCCACGCACATGCTGATCGCGGGCGCCATCGACTTCGTCGTGTTCATCGAGAAGCGCAACGACTACGCGCGCGGCGGGCGGCTGCGCCGGTTCGTCTCCAGCGTCCGCGAGGTGACGGGCGCCGACGGGCGGGTGCTGTCGTCGGAGATCTTCGCGGCCGGCCCGGACGGCGTCGCCGTGCCCGCCGCGCCCATCGCCTGCGCCGACGAACTCGCCGAGTTCGGCTACGACGTCGCCGCCGGAGGTGCCTGGTGACATCCCCGAAGCGCACGGCGACGCATGCGGGTCGGCAGAGCGGAGCGCGGTGATGTACGCGCCCGACGTGCTGCTGGCCATCGCCGCCGGCGCGCTCGCCGGCGGCGGGCTCCTGCTGCTTGCGCTGGCGATCCGCGGGCTGCCCGCCCGGTCGGGTCCGCCGCCCCGGCGCAGCCGCGAGGAACTGGTGAAGACGCTCACCACCCGCACCGCGCTCGCCGTGATCGTCGGGCTGGCGGTGCTGGTCGTCACCCGCTGGCCGATCGCCGCCGCGGGCACCGGCGTGCTCGTGCTCGCCTGGAACGGCCTGGCGGGCGGCGCCGCCGAGGAGCGCCGCAGCATGGCGCGGCTGGAGGCGCTCGCGGCGTGGACGGAGTCGCTGCGCGACACCATCGCCGGCGCGGTCGGCCTGGAGCAGGCCATCCCCGCGTCGCTGCGCGCGTCCTCGCCCGTGCTGCAGCAGCCGCTGCGCACGCTCGTCGACCGGATGCACACCCGCGTCCCGCTGCCGGACGCGCTGCGCCGCTTCGCCGCCGACCTGGACGACCCGTCCGCCGACCTGGTCATCGCCGCGCTGATCCTCAACGCCCGGCTGCGCGGGCCCGGCCTGCGCGACATGCTCGGCGCGCTGGCGACCTCCGCGCGCGCCGAACTCGACATGCGCCGCCGCGTCGAGGCCGACCGGCGCGCCACCCGCCGCAGCGTCCGCATCGTCGTCGGCGTGTCGGTCGGGACGGCGATCGGCCTGGCCGTCTTCAACCACTCCTACGTCGAGCCGTACGACGACCTCCTCGGGCAGCTCGTGCTGTGCCTGGTGATCGCGCTGTACGGGGCGGGCTTCCTGTGGCTGCGGCGCCTGGCCAGGTACGAGATGCCCAGCCGCTTCCTCACCACGTCCCGCGCGGAGCGGCCCGGGGTCCCGGGCGAGGTGCCCACGACCTTCGCCGCCTGGCAGTCCAAGGGCGCCGCCAAGGGCGGGCAGAACGCCCCGGGCGGCGGCGGCCAGAGCGTGCTGCGCGGCCGCCACACGATGGACGCGGGCGGAGGCGGTGCCCAGTGAGCGGACGGTCCGGAGCCGCGGTGCCCGAGGCGTTGTGCGCGGGATGTGAATGGTGTGACCATGGCCGGACGTCGCTTCTGTGCCGGGGTGGTGTGACGTGACCGGTCCGTTGCTCGCGGGCGCCCTCGTGGGCGCCGGGCTCTACCTGTTCGTCCGCGCCATCTTCCCCGCCAGGCCGGGGCTGTCGGCGCGGCTGGCCGCGTTCGACGCCGCCCGCCGCCGCGACCTGGAGGACGCGCAGGCGGGCCGGATGTCGCCCACCCTCGACAAGGTCGGCACGCTGCGTTCCAAGGTCGGGACGGAGCTGGCCCGGTACTGCGAGTCGCGCGGCTGGAAGCTGCGGTCGATCCGCGCCGACCTGGCCATCACCGAACGCTCCCTGGAAGGCTTCCTGGCCACCAAGTTCCTGCTGCCGGCGGCCGCGCTGCTGTTCATCCCGGTCGTGGTGGCCTACTTCGCGCTGCTGGGCGCCGGGGTGTCGTTCCAGGTCCCGGTGTGGATCTGCGTGTTCTTCGCGGCGCTGTTCTTCTTCTTTCCCGACATGCAGCTGCGGCAGGAGGCGGCCGGGCGGCGGCAGGACTTCCGGCACGTCGTCGGCGCGTTCCTCGACCTGGTGTCGATGAACCTGGCCGGCGGGCGCGGCGTCCCCGAGGCGCTGATGACCGCGTCCAACGTGGGTGAGGGCTGGGCGATGCACCGCATCCGGGACGCCCTCGCCAACGCCCGGATCACCGGGCAGACCCCGTGGCAGGCGCTGGGCCGGCTCGGCGACGAGCTGGACATCGCCGAGCTGCGCGACATGGCCGGCGCGCTGGCGCTGGTCGCCGACGACGGCGCGCAGATCCGCAAGTCGCTGGCCGCCCGGGCCGCCTCCATGCGCAGCCGCGAGCTGTCGGAGCTGGAGGGCAAGGCGGGCGAGCGGTCCCAGTCGATGCTCGTCGCGCAGCTCCTGCTCTGCGCCGCATTCCTGGTCTTCCTCGCCTACCCCGCGCTGATGCGGGTGATGGCGGCCTAACAGAATCGCAAGCCCTTGTACCCCCTGAAGGAGGATGTGTGGGTCCGATGAATCCATGGAACGACCCGGCCGTCGTCTATCTGCGGGCCCTGGTCGGCTGCCGCATCGACCGGCTGCGGAACGAGCCGGAGCGGAGTAAGGGGGCCTCGGCGATCGAATGGGCGATCATCACCGCGATCCTCGCCGTCATCGCGATCACCATCGGCGCGACGATCCGGAACCTGATCGTCAACAAGGCCAACAGCATCCGGACGGAGTAGTGGTGCCGCGGCTCCACCACCGCGCCGACCGCGGCGACCGCCACGACCGCGCCGACCGCCGCGAACGGCGTGAGCGCGGTGAGCGCGGTGACAGGGGTGCGTCGTCGATCGAGTGGGCGCTGCTGACGCCCATCCTCATCCTGGTGATGCTCGCCGTGGTGCAGTTCGCGATGGTGTACCACGCCCGCCACGTCGCCCTCGCGGCGGCGCAGGCGGGGGCGCGGGTGGCCCGTACCCAGCCGGTCGGAGGCGGCTGGGAGGGCGCGGCCGAGGAGAAGGCGGCGGGCGACGTGCAGAAGATCGGCCGCAATCTCATCAGCGGGTTGCGGGTGCGCAGCGGCGAGGTCGGCGACCAGCGGTGGGTCGAGGTGAGCGGCGAGGCGGTCCGGGTCGTGCCGTTCATGACCTTCCGCGTGTCGCAGCGCTCGCAGGGCCCCATCGAGTGCTTCCGCCCGGACGTGGGCGACGGCGTCGCGTGCGGGGGAGGCGCCCCGTGAGGCCTTCCCGGGACGGCGCCGACCGCGGCTCGATGTCGATGGAGATGGTGCTGGTCACGCCGCTGTTCGTGGTGTTCCTCATGCTGCTGGCGGGAGCGGGCCGGATGGTGGACGCGCAGAGCCAGGTGGACGGCGCGGCCCGCGACGCCGTCCGCGCGGCGTCCATCGCCCGCAGCGCGGGGGGCGCCGAGCAGCTCGCGCAGGAGGCCGCGTCCGCGAACCTCACCGGCCGCGACTGGTGCGCGGGCGGCCCGGTCGTGGTCACCGACACCACCGACTGGGGGCCCGGCGGGCGGGTCGCGGTGACCATCACCTGCGACGTCGACCTGGCCGACCTGTCCTTCATCGGGCTGCCCGGCAGCAAGACGCTGCGCGGCAAGGCGCTCGCGCCGATCGACACCTTCACCTACCGCGGCGGCGGAACCGGGGACGACGGATGACGCGCCGGACGGCCCGACGGATGCTGCGGCGGGTGACGCGGCGCCTGCGGGTGCCGCGCGAGCGGCGCGACCGCGGGACGGTCGGGATGTACGTCGTGCTGTTCACCCCGGCGGTGTTCCTGCTGGCCGGGCTGCTGGTGGACGGCGGCCTGGCGATCCACGCCCGGCAGCGCGCGGCGGACATGGCCGAGCAGGCCGCCCGGGCGGGCGCCAACGAGATCGACACCGACGCGCTGCGCCGCACCGGGGAGCCGGTGATCGATCCGGCCCGGGCCCGGGTCGCGGCGTGCGACCTGGTGGCGAGCTACGACGACGAGGTGACCGGGACGCGCTGCGAGGCCGACGAGGAGCAGGTGGACGTGACCGTGCAGCTGACGGTGCGGCTCCAGCTGCTCGGCATCGTGCCTGGAATGGGGGAGTTTACGATGACCTCGACGGCGTCCGCCCAACCAGTCACCGACGAGGACCAGTAGGGGACGCGATGACGGCACGGCACGCAGGCGGCAGGCGGTCCGAGGACGTCCGGGACGCCTCGGGGAGGCGGCTGGGGCAGGGCGCCCCCGCGCCCGTACGGGTGCGCGGCCGGCGCGGCGCCGGGGACGTGCTCGCCGGCCTGGGCGCGCTCGCCGCCCTGGTGGCGCTGCTGGCCGGGGTGCCGTTCGCGCTGCTGACGTTCTTCGAGCCGCCGATCCCCGACCGGGTGCCGACGCTGTCGGACCTGTCCCAGCCGATCGGCGACAGCTCGCTGATCCCGATCCTGGTGGCGCTGGTCTGGCTGGCGTGGCTGCAGCTGGCGCTGTGCGTGGTCGTGGAGGTGTACGCGGGGATCCGCGGGGTGGGCGTGCCCGCGCGGGTGCCGCTGGCGGGCGGCACGCAGTCGCTGGTGCACCGGCTGGTGGTCGCGGCGCTGCTGCTGTTCGCCGCCACCACCACGATCGTGCCCGCGTTGAGCGGCGGCAAGGACCTGCACCAGCACCGGCCGGTGCAGACCCAGGCGCAGGAGTTCCGGCCGATCGCCGCGACCGCGCCGGAGCGGCCGGTGGAGCAGGCGCCCGGGACCGCCCCGGCCGCCGACGCCGCGCAGCCGATGGCGAAGGCCGCCACGACGAAGATCTACCGGGTGCAGCCGCCGGAGGGACGGCACCACGAGAGCCTCTGGGAGATCGCCGAGAAGTGCCTGGGCGAGGGCCGCCGCTACAAGGAGATCTTCGAGCTCAACAAGGGGCACGTGCAGCCGGACGGCAGCCGGTTGAACATCGCCAGCCTGATCCGGCCCGGCTGGATCCTGGAGATGCCGGCGGACGCCAAGAACGCCGAGGTCGTCCCGGTCAAGGATCTGGACGACTACTTCCGGCACGGTCACGCCGTACCGGACAAGGCTCCGGCGCCCGAGCCGCGCCCCGACCCCCGGCCGGATCCCCGGCCCGACCCTCAGCCCGAGCGGCAGCCCGGCGGGCAGCCCGCGCCCGCCCCTGCCCCGCGCCCGGACGACCGGACGCCGGCGCCCGACCCGGAGCCGACGCGGGGAGGGCAGGAGGAGCCCGGCGCGCAGATCCCGGGCGTGGAGATCCCCGGCTCGGAGAGTCCCGGGACGGAGGTGCCGGGTCCGGAGGGGCCAGGGCACGAGGTACCGGACGGCGGCGTGCCCACGCCCGAGCCTCCCGCCGCCGAGCCGACCGAGCCGGAGCTGCCGTCCACGCAGGCGCCCGTCCCGCCGCCGCCCGCCCCGGCCCCCGAGCCGGTCCCGCAGCCGTCGCAGCAGCAGCCGTCCCAGCAGCAGCCGTCCCAGCAGCCGTCGCAGCAGCAGCAGCCGAGGGCGCCGGAGCAGCGGCAGGAGACCAGGACCCCGGCGCCGCGGCCCACCGACGAGATGGGCGGCGGCGCGGGCACCGGCGGCGCCACCGTCCCGGGACGCGACAACGTCCACGCGCACGACACCGCGCTGCCGTTCGACCTGAGCTGGCCGCAGGGCCTGGCCGCCGCCTCGCTGCTGGCCGCGGGCGTGCTCGGCGCGCTGGGCCGGCGCCGCCGGACGCAGATGTGGAACCGCGCGTTCGGGCACATGATCGTCCGGCCCGAGGGCGCCGCCGCGGCGGCCGAGCAGGCGCTGCGCGTCGGCGCCGACGAGGACGGCGCCCGCCTGCTCGACCTGGGCCTGCGCCACCTGTCCAAGTCGATGGCGGCGGGCGGCCGGGCGCTGCCCACCGTGTACGGGGTCCACCTGGGCTCCGGCAGCCTCGACCTGTGGATCGCGCCCGCCGACCGCAATCCGCCCGCCCCCTGGCAGGCCCACGACGACGGCCAGGTGTGGCGGCTGACCGCCGACGCGCTCACCGTCCTGGACGCCGCCGACCTCGGCGACGTCCTGGCCCCCTACCCCGGGCTGGTCTCCATCGGCACCAACCCCGGCGGCCGGATCCTGGTCGACCTGGAGGCCGCGCACGGGCTGATCGCGCTGCGCGGCCCGGCGGAGACCCGGCGGTCGGTGCTCGCGGCGCTGGCCCTGGAGCTGGCCACCAACCGCTGGTCCGACCACATGCGGATCACGCTGGTGGGCTTCGGCGGCGAGCTGGGCGAGACGCTGGCGGAGATCGCGCCGGACCGGGTCCGCACCGTGGCCGTCCTGGACGAGGCGCTGCCCGAGCTGGAGGGGCGCGGCGAGGAGGTGCGGCAGGCGCTGGCGGCGTCCGGGATGGACTCGGTCCTCACCGGCCGCAGCCGCGGCGTGTTCGGCGAGGCCTGGATGCCGCACTACCTGATCATGGCGGACGAGCCGTCCGAGCGGGAGGCCGACCGGCTGGTCGCGCTGGCCCGCACCGGCACCCGGATGGCGGCCGGCTACCTCGTCCCCGGCGACGTGCAGGGCGCGACCTGGACCTGGGACGTGGACGCGGGCGGGCGGCTCCAGGCGGGCGTGCTCGGCTTCGAGGTGGAGGCACAGCTGGTGCCCGAGGCGCACTACCGCGGCCTCGGCGAGCTGTTCCGCGGCGCGTCGCGGCTGGACTCGGTGCCGCTGCCCGCGCTCGGCCCCGGCCCCGGGGTGGGTCCCGCGCCCGGCATGGCCGCCGCGGAGGCGTCCGGAATGGCGGCGGGCGGCGGGATGCCCGGCGCGCCCGATGGCGGGCAGTCGTCGGTGGACATCCGGATCCTCGGCCCGATCGAGATCGACGCGCCCGGCCCGATGGACGAGAGCCGGCGGGCGCTGTGCACGGAGGTCCTGGTGTACCTGGCGGCCCACCCGGGCGGGGTGCACCCGACCGTGCTGGGCGGCGCGATCTGGCCGCGCGGCGTCACCGCCGGGGTGCGGGACGCCTGCGTGGCCCGCGTCTCCGACTGGCTCGGACGCGACGCCCGCGGCCGTCCCAACCTGTACTACGACGACCGCGGCCGGATCAGGCTCGGCTCGGAGGTTCGGGTCGACTGGGCGGTGTTCCGCTGGCTGGTGTGGCGGTCGGCGGCCGAGCCCGCCTCCGAGACCGCCTACATGTCGTACGCGCTCGACCTGGTGCGCGGCCCGGTGCTGTCGGGACGGCCGCGCGGCCGGTACGGCTGGCTGGCCGCCGACGACCTGGAGTACGAGGCGACCGCGCGGGTCATCGACGTCGCCCACCGGCTGGTGGTGCTGCGGCTGGACGAGAACGACGTGCGGGGCGCGGTCGGCGCCGCCCGCGCCGGGCTGCGGCTCGCCCCCGACGACGAGGGCCTGTGGCGCGACCTGCTGCGCGCCACCCACGCCTCCGGCGACGAGACCCAGGTGCGGGTGGTGGTCGACGAGCTGCGCAACCGGGTCGTGCGCGATCCGCTGCTCGACCAGCTCCAGCCCGAGACCGAGGCGCTGGTGGACGAGCTCATGCCGCAGTGGCGCCACGTCGCCGCCCGCTGACCGCCCGGCGCCCCCGGGCGCGCGGCGCGGGGCGGCGGGGCCGGGCGGCGGGGCCGGGGACCTACCGGTAGAGGCCTGGGCCGCCGAGCGAGTAGCGGGCGGGCTGCGGGTAGACGCACGGCCCCCCGGGGCGGCCCCCGACCCGCACCGCGTGCACCGGATGCCCGGTGCGGGTCGACAGGGCGTACACCATGCCGGCCGCCGGGGCGGACAGCCACAGCTCGGTGCCGTCGGCGGTCACCCCGCCCGGTACGGCGGCGCCGCCGCCCGGCACCCGCCACAGCCGGGTCACGCGCCGGGTGGCGAGGTCGAGCGCAGACACCGTCCCGTCGCCGCCCAGCACGTACAGCAGGCGCGAGCCGCGGCCGAGCACCAGCCCCCGCGCGCCCGGGCCGGTGCGGACGAACCCGGCGGTCCGGAAACCCGCGGCGTCGATCAGCCACAGGCCGCCCTTCGCCGCGTCGGTGATGTAGAACATCGTGCCGTCCGGCGACAGCCGCAGGTCGGCGGGGCGGGACCCGGCGGGCAGCCGCAGCGTCCCGGTGACCGCCCGGCGGGACGGGTCCACCCGGACCACCGTGCCCGCCGCCGGGCACGCCGTCACCAGGTATGTGGCGTCTGCGGCGAAGTCGGCGCGCAGCGCCCCCGCGCACGGCAGCCGGATCGCCCCCAGCAGCCCCATCGTGCGGGGGTCGCGGAGATCGATGCGGGCGTGCCGGCCCGCCATGACGAGCGCGGCGCGGCCGTCGGGCGTGAAGTAGAGCGGCCCGGGACGGGAGATCGGGAGCGCCCGGCCCCGGTGCGTGTAGCGGGGGCCGACGGGCTGCACCCGGCCGTGGCCGGGATCGGAGACCCACAGCCGCCGCAGGTCCCAGGAAGGGACGATCTGGGACGGCGTGCCGCCGGTGCGGACGCGGCCCAGCAGCCGCCCGGTGCGCTGGTCGATGACGTCGGCGGTGCCGGTTCCGGCGTTGGGGACGTACACCCGCGGCGGGAGGCTCCGCGCCGCCGGCCCGAGCATCCCGGGGCCGGTCGCGGCGTAGACGTCGACGCCCGGCGGCGCCGCCCCGCCCGGCCCCGCGCCCCCGCCCGGACCCGCCGCGTCGGCGTGTTTCCGATGGCCGTCCGGAGGGTACGGCGCGGGCCCGCCCAGCGCGATCGTCGGGGCGTCCGGCGTCCCGCTTCCCGGACGGTAGAACGGCGCCGGCGACTCGCACCCGGTCGCCACCAGCCCGGCCGTGGCCAGGCAGGCGAGGGCGGTGCTCGTCGCCCGTCCCGGGGCGGCCCGGCGACGGGCCTCCGGTCGCGGTCTGCGGCGTGCCCCCATCACGGGCGGGACTGTACTCCCTCCGGCACACCCCGTGTACGGCTCATCACCAAACGCGTCGGTGGAACGTCCTTAACCGGACTCGTCAGCCGGACTCGCCGGCCGGACTCGCTAGCCGGACTTGCCGATGCCGATGCCGAACTCGCGGTAGACCCGCTCCCAGAAGCCGTCCCGCAGCCAGGTGCGGGCCTCCTGGTAGGGGCGCAGCGACGAGCCCAGCTCCTTCTCCGCCTCGATCAGCAGCTCCTTGTCGATCACGGGCGGCAGGATCGGGCCGGGCAGCAGGTCGCGGATGTTGTCGCGGCCCCGCTCGAACAGCCACTTCTGCGCGACATGCTCGCCGATCTCCAGCATGTGGTCGCGGTCGGGGCCGAGCTTGCCGTCGGCGGGCGGCGCCGAGGTGGAGTTCATCGCCGCGGCGACCGTGGCCGGGGTCGCGGGCGCGCCCGCCGTGGCCGGGACGCCGCCGGTGCGGACGCCCGCCGCCGCGTGCGCCGGCTTGACCGCCGGGGTGCGGCCCGCGAAGACCTGCGACGGCGAGGGCACCGGGGTGCGCCCGGGCACGGCCGGTTCGCGCACCGCCGGGGCGGTGGTGGGAACGGGGAGGACCTTGGCCTTGGTGAAATAGGGGCGGAGAAAATCGGCCGGGAGCACCTCGACCGTGTCGGACTCCCAGACAAGCCACTCGGCCTGGTTGGAACCGTGGGTGGGTTCCACGCCCCACAGGTGGACCCGCACCCCGTACCGCTGGGCGGCCTCCACGGCGGGCAGCATGTCCTCGTCGCCCGCCAGCAGCACCGCGTCGGTGATCGCCCGGTGCCGGGCCAGCGCCTCGAGATCGGCGCGCAGCTGCGCGTCCACGCCCTTCTGCTGGCCCTGCGCGTTCAGGTTGCCCAAGCGCAGCTTCACCAGCGGCAGGTTGGCGATCACCCGCTGGTCGACCGTGGGTTGCCGCTTGGGGGCGGCGTCGAACCAGTAGACCCGCAGCAACTCACCCAGCAACTGGCTATCGGCATGGCTGGTCAATGCCTTGATCAGCTTCTCCGCGGCGACCCGGTACTCGCGCCGCGAACTGCATCCGAGAAGCAGCGCACCGGAGGCCGCGTAGAGGTATCCCGCGTCGACGAACACGGCGTAGCGAGCGGGCTGTGGAACGAACTCCGAGGTGGCCATGGCCTTTCACCTTATTCGTGCACGGGCCTCTCCTGGGTGCGAACCACGGTTAGATGTCCTGACAGCATGGCCTCACGCGCGGCGTCCACATCGAATGTGTGCGCGTTCAGCCACGTTACGCCGGGTGTGCGGCTGATGGGGGATCGTGACCCTGTGGTCCCCGAAAAATGGGGAAATCTCCCCCGCGCCGGGGCACCGTCCGGCGCGGTGCCGGTGCCGGTGCCGGAGCCGGAGTCGGCGGCGGTGCCGGAGTCAGCGGGGGAGGGCGCTGGCCCGCCACGCCCCCGCGCCGCGCGGCCGCTGCCCCTCCGACACCGGGCCGCGCAGCATCCGGGAACGGTCGGCCCAGCGCGAGACGCGCCGCTCCCCGCCCGCCGCCGCGGCGGCGTGCGCGCGGGCCCGGGCCGTCAGCACCGCCACCAGCGCCGCGACCTCCTCCGGGCTCGGGTCGCCCTGGACGATCTGCAGGAACGGCTTGCCGGCGGCGCTGCTCACGTCGTCGTCTCCTTCACGGCGCGTCGGGCGGACAGGGACGGCCGCGCGGTCGCACGCGGCCGGGGCGGTCACAGGGGGATGTTGCCGTGCTTCTTCGGCGGCAGCGTCTTGCGCTTCTCGCGCAGCGACCGCAGCGCCCGGACGATCTGCCCCCGGGTCTCCGACGGCTTGATCACGTTGTCGATGTAGCCGCGCTCGGCCGCGATGTACGGGTTGGCCAGCGTGTCCTCGTACTCGGTGATCAGCTCGGCGCGGCGGGCGTCCGGGTCGTCGGCGGCGGCCAGCTCGCGCCGGTACAGGATGTTCACCGCGCCCTGCGCGCCCATCACCGCGATCTGCGCGGTCGGCCAGGCCAGATTGATGTCGGCGCCCAGGTGCTTGGAGCCCATGACGTCGTACGCGCCGCCGTACGCCTTCCGGGTGATCACCGTGACCAGCGGGACGGTGGCCTCGGCGTAGGCGTACAGCAGCTTGGCGCCGCGCCGGATGATGCCGTTCCACTCCTGGTCGGTGCCGGGCAGGAAGCCGGGCACGTCCACGAACGTCAGCACCGGGATGTTGAACGCGTCGCACGTCCGGACGAACCGGGCGGCCTTCTCCGAGGCGTGGATGTCCAGCGTCCCGGCGAACTGCATCGGCTGGTTGGCGACCACGCCGACCGAGTGCCCCTCGACCCGCCCGAACCCGACCACGATGTTCGGCGCGAACTGCTCCTGGACCTCCAGGAACTCGCCGTCGTCCAGCACGTGCCCGATCACGGTCTTCATGTCGTACGGCTGGTTCGGCGAGTCCGGGACGATCGTGTTCAGCTCCTCGTCCGCCTCCGCCTCGGCCAGGTCGACCGCCGTGTCGAACGCGGGCGGGTCGGCCAGGTTGTTGGACGGCAGGTAGGACAGCAGCGCCTTGACGTACTCGATCGCGTCGTCCTCGTCGGACCCCTCGTAGTGCGCCACGCCCGACCGGGTGTTGTGCGAGTGCGCGCCGCCCAGCTCCTCCATCGTCACCGTCTCCCCGGTGACCGTCTTGATCACGTCCGGGCCGGTGATGAACATGTGCGAGGTCTGGTCGACCATCACGATGAAGTCGGTGATCGCGGGGGAGTACACCGCGCCGCCCGCGCACGGGCCCATGACCAGCGAGATCTGCGGGATGACGCCGGAGGCGTGCACGTTCCGCTTGAAGATCTCGGCGTACAGGCCGAGCGCGACCACGCCCTCCTGGATCCGCGCGCCGCCGGAGTCGTTGATCCCGATCACCGGGCAGCCGGTCTTCAGCGCGTGGTCCATGACCTTGCAGATCTTCTCGCCGAACACCTCGCCGAGGGACCCGCCGGAGACGGTGAAGTCCTGGCTGAACACCGCGACGTGCCGGCCGTCGACGGTGCCGTACCCGGTGACGACCCCGTCGCCGTACGGCCGGTTCTTCTCCATCCCGAAGTTGGTGGAGCGGTGCCGCGCCATCTCGTCGAACTCCACGAAGGAGCCGGGGTCCAGCAGCGCGTCGATCCGCTCCCGGGCGGTCATCTTGCCCTTGGCATGCTGCTTCTCGACCGCGCGCGCCGAGCCCGCGTGCACGGCCTCGTACCGGCGCCGTTCCAGGTCCGCGATCTTTCCCGCGGTGGTGTGGACGTCGATCTCCGCCGCGGGTTCAGGAGCTTCCATCGCCATGCCGGTCAGAGTAACCGGAGGCTGATTGGCGATCGGCGGCGGGGCGACCCATAACCTGGGCGGGTGGCTACCAACACGCGCGACACCCTCCGGCAGGACATGCCCGAACCGCTGCGCCGCGACGTGCGGCTGCTCGGCGCCATGCTCGGCGACGGGCTCGTGGAGTACGGCGGCCAGGGGCTGCTGGACGACGTCGAACGGCTCCGGCACGCCGTGATCGCCGCCCGCCGCGGCGAGATCGGCGGCGCGGAGGTGGCGGCGCTGGTCGACGGCTGGTCCTTGGAACGCGCCACGCAGGTCGCCCGCGCGTTCACCGTGTACTTCCACCTGACCAACCTGGCCGAGGAGCACCACCGGATCAGGACGCTGCGGGAACGCGACAGGCGCGACGAGACCGTGCCCAGCTCGGTGCCCGCCGCGGTGGAGCGGATCCGCGCGTCCGAGGGCGGCCCGGAGCGGCTGGCGGAGGCGGTCGAGGGGCTGGAGTTCCACCCGGTCTTCACCGCCCACCCGACCGAGGCCCGCCGCCGCGCCGTGGTCACCTCCATCCAGCGGGTCAGCGACCTGCTGGGCAGGCTCGACGCCGGCCCGGGCGCCGGCGAGGCCCGCGACCTGGAGCGGCGGCTGCGGGAGGAGATCGATCTGCTGTGGCGGACCGCGCTGCGCCGCCGCACCCAGATGGACCCGCTGGACGAGGTCCGCACCGCGATGGCCGCCTTCGACGAGACGATCTTCCGGACCGTCCCGGAGATCTACCGCTCCCTGGACGCCGCGCTCGATCCCGAGGGCACCGGCACCCGTCCCCCGAAGGCCCGCGCGTATGTGCGGCTGGGCAGCTGGATCGGCGGCGACCGGGACGGCAACCCGTACGTGACCGCGCGGGTCACCCGGGACGCGGTGATGATCCAGGCCGAGCACGTGCTGCGCGCCCTGGAGGCCGCCTGCGCCCGGATCGGCCGCGAGCTGACCGTGCACACCTCCACCACGCCCGCCTCGTCCGCCCTGCGCGAGGCGCTGGCCGCGGCCCGTACCGCGCACCCCGGCCTGGTCGACGAGATCGCCAAGCGCTCCCCGGACGAGCCGCACCGGCAGTACCTGCTGTACGCGGCGGCCCGGATCGCCGCCACCCGCGAACGCGACGCCGACCTCGCCTACGCCTCGCCCGGCGAGCTGCTGTCCGACCTGACGATCGTGCGCGAGTCGCTGGCGGACGCGGGCGCCGCCCGCCTGGCCTACGGCCGTGTCCAGCAGCTGATCTGGCAGGTGGAGACGTTCGGGTTCCACCTGGCCGAACTGGAGATCCGCCAGCATTCGGAGGTCCACGAGAGGGCCCTGGCCGAAGTGAGGTCGGGCGGCGCGCTGAGCGAGATGTCGGAGGAGGTCCTGGAGACCCTCCGGGTCGTGGCGTGGATCCAGCGGCGGTTCGGGGTGCGGGCGTGCAGCCGCTACATCGTGTCGTTCACCCGGTCCGCCGGCGACGTCGCCGCCGTCCACGAGCTGGCCGCCTCGCTCGGCGACCACGCGCCCGTCCTGGACGTGATCCCGCTGTTCGAGACCGGCGAGGACCTGGAGCGCGCCCCGGCCGTCCTGGACGGGATGCTCGGGATCCCCGCCGTCCAGCGGCGCCTGGCCGAATCCGGCCGCCGCCTGGAGGTCATGCTCGGCTACTCCGACTCGGCCAAGCAGCTCGGCCCCACCAGCGCCACCCTGCGCCTGTACGACACCCAGGAGGCCCTCACCTCCTGGGCCGCGGCCAACGACATCACGCTGACCCTCTTCCACGGCCGCGGCGGCTCCCTCGGCCGCGGCGGCGGCCCCGCCAACCGCGCCATCCTCGCGCAGGCGCCCGGCTCCGTCGCCGGCCGCTTCAAGGTCACCGAGCAGGGCGAGGTGATCTTCGCCCGGTACGGGCATCCGCAGATCGCCCGCCGCCATGTCGAGCAGGTGACCAACGCGGTCCTGCTGGCCGACACCGGCGCCGTCCAGGACCGGGCCCGCCGCGCCGCCGCCCGCTACCGCCCGCTGGCCGACAAGATCAGCGACGCGGCCCGCGCCGCGTTCCGCGCGCTGATCGAGACCGACGGCTTCGCGTCCTGGTTCGCCCGCGTCAGCCCGCTGGAGGAGATCGCCGAACTGCGCATCGGCTCCCGCCCGGCCCGCCGCAAGGCCGCCCGCGGCCTGGAGGACCTGCGTGCCATCCCCTGGGTGTTCGCCTGGACGCAGACCCGCGTCAACCTCCCCGGCTGGTACGGCCTCGGCAGTGGCCTCGCGGCGGTCTCTGACGGGGGTGGCGACCTGGACGAACTCCGGGAGGCCTACGAGGCATGGCCGCTGTTCGCCGCCCTGCTCGACAACGCCGAGATGAGCTTGGCCAAGTCCGACCGCGCCATCGCCGAGCGCTACCTGGCCCTGGGCGAACGGCCCGAACTGACCGAGACCGTCCTGGCCGAGTACGACCGCACCCGCGCCCTCGTCCTCGCCGTGACCGGCCACGAACGGCTCCTGGAGAACCGCAAGGTCCTCTCCCGCGCCGTGGAACTGCGCAACCCGTACGTGGACGCCCTCTCCCACCTCCAACTCCGAGCCCTGGCGGCCCTCCGCGCAGGCGTCTCCGACGAGACCGAACGCGACCACCTGGAAGAACTCCTCCTCCTCTCCGTGAACGGAGTGGCCGCAGGCCTCCAGAACACGGGCTGAGGCCGGGGCACCTCTACACCAAAGGCTGATGGGATGCGTTTGGGGGCGTGAGGTTGGATGGTGGGGTGAGCGACTCACCGTACGCCGACCTTGACCGGCCCCCGCTGCACGAGGGGGCACTGCGGCGCGTGCTCGTACGGCCCGGCGCGTTGTGGCGGGACGTCCGGGTCGTACCGGAGACGGGATCCACCAACGCCGATCTGGCCGTCGCGGCCCGTGAGGGGGCGCCGGAGGGCACGGTCCTGGCCACGGAGCTGCAGACCGCCGGGCGCGGGAGGCTGGGCCGTCCGTGGGCGGCGCCGCCGCGTTCGGGGCTGATGTTCTCGATGCTGCTGCGGCCCGCGGTGCCCGCCGAGCGGCTCGGGTGGGTGCCGCTGCTGACGGGGGTGGCCGTCGCCACGGCGGTGCGGCGCATGACGGCGTGGTCGGAGACCGGGGAGGGGTTCTTCCCCGAGCAGGGGGAGGCCGCCCGGGCGGACGTGGCCGTGGACGTCCGGCTCAAATGGCCCAACGACCTGGTGGTGGACGGCCGGAAGCTGGCCGGGATCCTGGGCGAGATGGTCGATGGCGCGCTGGTCGTCGGGGTCGGCCTCAACGTGGGCCTGCGGCGGGAGGAGCTGCCCGTCCCCACCGCCACGTCGCTGGCGATCGAGGGTGCGCCGTTGAGCGACCGGGCCCCGCTGCTGCGCGCCATCCTGCGGGAGTTCGAGACGTGGTACCGGGAGTGGACGGCGCTCGGCGGTGACCCGGAGACCAGCGGGCTGCGTACCGCCTACAAGGAGCTGTGCGCCACGCTCGGCCAGGACGTGCGGGTCGAGCTGCCCGGCGGCGGGACGCTGCGGGGCGCCGCCGCCGACGTCGACGCGGCGGGCCGTCTGGTCGTCATCAGCCCGGAGCAGGGCGAACGCCCGGTGGGGGCCGGGGACGTGGTGCATCTGAGGCCCTCATAGGAGGCGACGGGTTGAGTCACCTGGCCGAGTATCGAACGCCTGAGCGAAACCTTCTTAAGTACAGCCGAAAGTCACGTTTCTGTCCGCCTAAAGTAAGTGGCGAGGCCCACATCGTGGGTGATCAAGGGCGCGCGGGCGGATGCGGCGGACCTTCGTCCGCGGACGGCCGCGTCTGCCACGATATGTCGCGGAACTCGACCACGTCGCCGCCGGCGTCCAGCGCGCCGCCGGCGCGCTGAGGGGCAGGGGAGATGCCAGCAGAGGGCGGGCCGCCGGGCTCTTCACCGGATCCGAAGGAGATCGAGGAGCTCCTGCTCGGCGGCGAGCTGCGGTACACCCGCGTCGACGCGGTCCGGCTCGCCGGCGTCACCAGGGAGTTCTCCGGCCGGGTGTGGCGGGCCTTCGGCTACCCCTCGATGCCCGACGGCGAGGTCGCCTACACCGAGGGCGACGTCGCCGCGCTCTACCGGATCCGCCGCCTCATGGACGACGGCCTGCTCGACGAGGACGGGGTGATCCGCCTGGTCCGGGCCTTCGGGCAGACCATGACCCGGCTCGCGGAGTGGCAGGTCAACCTGCTCAGCGGCACGCTCGGCGAGCCGTCCGGCGACGCGGCCGACCCGGGGGCCGTCCGCACCATCGTGGAGATCGCCGAGAAGCACATGGAGGAGTTCGAGCCGCTCGTCGTGCACGCCTGGCGGCGCCAGCTCGCCGCCGCCGGCACGCGCGCCATCGCGGCCTCCGCCACGCGCGAGGCGGGGTCGTCCAACGCCGCGCGGGCGCCGCTCACGGTGGGCTTCGCCGACATGGTGTCCTTCACCCAGATGAGCCGGGAGCTGGAGGAACTGGAACTGGCCCGGGTGGTGGAGCGGTTCGAGGAGACCGCCTCCGACATCGTCGCCTCCTGCGGCGGCCGGCTGGTGAAGACGCTCGGTGACGAGGTGCTGTTCTGCGCCGACGACCCCGCCGTCGGCGGGGAGATCGCGCTGACCATCGCCGCCGCGGTCAAGGACGAGACCGAGGTGCCGGACGTGCGCGTCGGTGCGGCGTACGGCCCCGTCCTGCCGCTCATGGGCGACGTGTTCGGCACGACCGTCAACCTCGCCGCCCGGCTGACCTCCCTGGCCCGTCCCGGGTCGGTGGTCATCGACGAGGAGCTCGCCGCCCATCTGGAGGACGTGCCCGCCTTCACCACGACGCGGATCGTGCGCCGCCCGGTCCGGGGCCTGGGGATCATCCAGCCCTACGTGCTGCGCCGTGCGGTCGAGCGGCCCCCCGCGCCCCCTGCGCCCCCTGCGCCCCCCGAGACGGAGTGAACGCCCCCTGTGCGGGGCCGTCCACTCCGATGCGGGCATCCCCCCGGGCCGGGTGGCCGTTCGTCAGCTGGGGGAGCTGAGGCCCTCACCGGGCGCGTCGGTGAGGCGCTGGAGGTAGTTCTGCTCGCCGAGGGCCTCGACCAGGCTCAGCTCGGTCTCCAGGTAGTCGATGTGCTCCTCCTCGTCGGCCAGGATGTCCTCGAAGATCCTGGCGGAGGTCACATCGCCGCGGGAGCGCATCAGCTCGATCCCGGGCCGCAGCCGCGCCACGGCCTCAAGTTCGACCTGGAGGTCGGACTTGAGCTGCTCGACCACGGTCTGGCCGATCCGCAGCGTGCCGATCTTCTGGTAGTTGGGCAGCCCCTCGAGGAAGAGGATGCGGTCGGTGATCCGCTCCGCGTGCTTCATCTCGTCGATGGACTCGTCGCGGGTGTGCCGGGCCAGCCTGACGTAGCCCCAGTTCTCCTGCATCTTGGCGTGCAGGAAGTACTGGTTGATCGCGGTGAGCTCGGCGGTGAGCTGCTCGTTCAGCAGCCCGATGATGTCCTTGTCGCCTTCCATGAAGCACCATGCTTCCATGACCGCCGGGATGTGGACAGCACTAACCCCCCGTTCAGCGCATGTTCCTTTGTGAAACATGGCCGGAACGGGGTTCTCGCGGCTGTCCCTTTATGCTGCGGCGGTGGGCGCGGACCCCCTTCCCGTGCTTCCGTTGGACCGGCGCACCTTGATCGCGGGCCCGGCGACGGGGACCGGCTCGGTGCTCTCGGCGGGCATCACCGGGGACGCGGGCCCGCCGGTGATGGCGTCGACCAGATCGCTCGCCGTGCGGTACTCGCTGATGAGGGAGTACAGCCGCTTGGTGCACGTTCCGCATCCGGGCTTCATCCCGCAGGCGGCCTTGACCTCTTTCGGAGAGCAGGCGCCGCTGGCGAGGCAGCCGCGCACGTCGTCTTCCGTGACGGCGTTGCAGATGCAGACGTACATCCTGCGAGCCCTCTCGTCCGGGGGTTAGGGGACCCTCATTAAGGTAAGGCTCCCCTAAGGTAGCCCAGCGATGTCCGTTCTGGCCAGTGGCATCCGGTTCTTTTCTCCCGGCGACCACGCAGGCCTCACCTGCGAGCCCACCCCCCGCAGGCACCCCGCAGGCACCCTCGAAGCCCCGCAAGGCCGTGCCCGGCGGGCGTTCCGGAGCGCCCCCGGGCGGTGTGAGGAAAGCCTTACTGGGAAGCATCCGTCCCGACGACGGGAGGGCGGGACGTGGCACAGGTCTGGCCGGGTGAGGCATATCCGTTGGGGGCCCACTTCGACGGGGCCGGGACCAACTTCGCGGTGTTCTCCGAGGCCGCCGAGAAGGTCGAGCTGTGCCTGTTCGACGGCCCGCCCGCCCCGGGCGGGGCACGGGCGGGCGAGGAGACCAGGATCGCGCTGCCGGAGGTGGACGCCTTCGTGTGGCATGGCTACGTCCCCGGGATCATGCCCGGCCAGCGGTACGGATACCGGGTGCACGGCCCGTACGACCCGCGCCGGGGCCACCGCTGCAACCCGGCCAAGCTGCTGGTCGACCCGTACGCGATGGCGATCGAGGGCGAGGTCGACTGGGACGAGGCGCTGTTCGGCTACCGGTTCGGCGACCCGTGGTCGCGCAACGACCTCGACTCGGCGCCGCACACGATGCGGTCGGTGGTGGTCAGCCCCTTCTTCGACTGGGGCGACGACCGGCCGCCGCGCATCCCGTACCACGAGACGGTGATCTACGAGGCGCACGTGAAGGGCCTCACCCGGCTGCACCCGGAGATCCCGCCGGAGCTGCGCGGCACGTACGCGGCCCTCGGCCATCCGGTGATCGTCGACCATCTGGTGAAGCTGGGCGTGACCGCCGTCGAGCTGATGCCGGTGCACCAGTTCGTCCACGACGACCGCCTGGTCGAGCGGGGGCTGCGGAACTACTGGGGATACAACACCATCGGCTTCTTCGCCCCGCACAACGGCTACTCGGCCTCCGGGACCCGGGGCCAGCAGGTGCTGGAGTTCAAGGCGATGGTGAAGGCCCTGCACGAGGCCGGGATCGAGGTGATCCTGGACGTCGTCTACAACCACACCGCCGAGGGCAACCACCTGGGGCCGACGCTGTCGTTCCGGGGCATCGACAACGCCTCGTACTACCGGCTGGTGGACGACGACCCGCGCTACCACATGGACACCACGGGCACCGGCAACAGCCTGCTGATGCGCAGCCCGCACGTGCTCCAGCTGATCATGGACTCGCTGCGGTACTGGATCACCGAGATGCGCGTGGACGGCTTCCGCTTCGACCTCGCCGCCACCCTCGCCCGGGAGCTGCACGCGGTGGACCGGCTGGCGGCGTTCTTCGACCTCGTCCAGCAGGACCCGGTGGTGTCGCAGGTCAAGCTGATCGCCGAGCCGTGGGACGTGGGCGAGGGCGGCTACCAGGTCGGCAACTTCCCGCCGCTGTGGACCGAGTGGAACGGCAAGTACCGCGACACCGTCCGCGACTACTGGCGGGGGCGGCCGGCGACGCTGCCGGAGTTCGCGTCCCGGCTGACCGGCTCCAGCGACCTGTACGCCGACGACGGCCGCCGCCCCAGCGCCTCGATCAACTTCGTGACGTGCCACGACGGCTTCACGATGCACGACCTGGTCTCCTACGGCGCCAAGCACAACGAGGCCAACGGCGAGGGCAACCGGGACGGCACCGACGACAACCGCTCCTGGAACTGCGGGCACGAGGGCCCGACCGGCGATCTGGAGATCCTCGCGCTGCGGGAGCGGCAGAAGCGCAACTTCATGGCGACGCTCTTCCTGACCCAGGGCGTGCCGATGCTGTCCCACGGCGACGAGATCGGGCGCACGCAGGGCGGCAACAACAACGCCTACTGCCAGGACAGCGAGCTGTCCTGGGTCGACTGGGACGGGCTGCTCCAGGAGCATTTCCCGCTGCTGGACTTCGTCCAGCGGCTGTCGCGGCTGCGCCGCGAGCACCCGGTGTTCCGGCGGCGGCGGTTCTTCCAGGGCCAGGCGGGGCCGGGTCAAGACCGGCGCGGCCCCGCGCGGACCAGGCGAGACGGCGGCTCGGTGGACCTGCCCGACCTGCTGTGGTTCACCCCGGGCGGCCGGGAGATGGCCGAGGTCGACTGGGCCGCCGGGTTCAACAAGTCGTTCTACATCTTCCTGAACGGCGACGCGATCAGCGAGCCGGGCCAGCGCGGCGAGCGGATCCGGGACGACTCGTTCCTGCTGCTGTTCAACGCCCACGACGGCGATCTGCGCTTCGTGCTGCCCTCGGCCCTGTACGGAGGGATGTGGTCCAAGGTGATCGACACCGCCGACCCCCTGCTCGCCGAGGAGGAGTCCCCGGTGGTGAAGGCGGGCGAGTCCGTGATGATGGAGGCCAGGTCCCTCCAGGTGCTGCGCCGTGTCTGAGCACCCGGCGGCAGGCCCGGCGACCGGCACGTACCGGCTCCAGCTGTGCGGGACGGGCGATTCCCGGCACTTCGGGTTCGCCGAGGCGGCGGAACTGGCGCCGTACCTGGCGGCGCTGGGCGTCTCGCACGTGTACCTGTCGCCGGTGCTGCAGGCGGCGCCCGGCTCCACGCACGGGTACGACGTGATCGAGCACGACCGAGTGTCGGCCGAGCTGGGCGGGGAGGAGGCGCTCCGGGCGATGGCGGTGCGGTTCCGCGAGCACGGGCTGCGGGTGCTGGCCGACATCGTCCCCAACCACATGGCCGTCCCGGACCCGCCGGAGCTGAACGGCCCGCTGGCGGCGGTGATCGAGGACGGCGCGGACTCGCCGTACGCCCGCTGGTTCGACGTGGACTGGGAGGCGGGCGGCGGCCGGATCGTGCTGCCGGGGCGGGGCGAGCCGAACTACCGCCGGTTCTTCGACATCTCCGGGCTGATCTGCCTGCGCCAGGAGGACCCGGAGGTCTTCGCCCGGACGCACGCGCTGATGCTGCGCCTGGTCATCGAGGAGCTGGTGGACGCGCTGCGGGTGGACCACCCCGACGGGCTCGCCGATCCGCGCGGCTACCTGGAGCGGCTGTCGGACGCCTCCTCCGAGCCGGGCCGGCCGCGCTGGATCCTGGTGGAGAAGATCACCACGGGCGAGGAGCGGCTTCCGGGCGACTGGAGGTGCGCCGGGACGACCGGGTACGACGCGCTCGGCATGGTGGGCGGCGTCTTCGCCGACCCGGAGGGCGAGCGGCCGCTGACGGAGACCTACGTCGCGTTCACCGGCGGCCCGGCGTCGTTCGAGGGCGTGGAGTACCAGGCGCGGCGGTTCGCGGCCGGGCACGCCCTGCGTCCCGAGATCGACCGGCTGCTCATGGTCCTGTGCGAGGTCCTGCGCGTGGAGCCCGGAGCGGAGGAGGGCCGCGAGGAGCGCCGCGCGGATCTCAGGACGGTCCTGGTGGAGCTGCTGGCGGCCATGCCCGTCTACAGGGCGTACGTCGTGCCGGGGGAGCCGCCCTCCCAGCAGGCCGTCGAGGTGCTGGAGCAGGCGGCGGAGCGGGCGCGCGGGCGGCTCCCGGGCCGGCTGCGCCGCGACCTCGACCTGGTCGTCCGGCTGGCCCTGGGCCACGAGGCCAAGGGCGCCGACCCCGGCGACCTGGCCGAGTTCGTGGTGCGCTTCCAGCAGACGTCGGCGCCGCTGGCCGCCAAGGGCGTCGAGGACACCGCGTTCTACCGCTGGTCGCGGATGGCATCGCTGAACGAGGTGGGCGGCGACCCGTCCCGGTTCGCGATCGACCCGGAGGACTTCCACGCCTACTGCGCCGGGGTGGCCGCCGACTGGCCCGCCACCATGACGACGCTGTCCACGCACGACACCAAGCGGCAGGAGGACGTACGCGCGCGGCTGGCCGTCCTGGCGGAGCTGCCGGTGCCGTGGACGGAGGCCGTCAGCCGCTGGCACGCCTGGGACGCGCAGGGGTCGCCCCTGGAACCCGACCTGGAGTACCTGCTGTGGCAGACACTCGTAGGCGCCTGGCCCATCGGGGAGGACCGGCTGGGGGAGTTCCTCACCAAGGCGATGCGGGAGGCCAAGACGCGCTCGTCCTGGCTGGACCCGGACAACGAGTACGAGCGGGCCGTGCTCGGGTACGCGCGGCGGGCCCTCAGGGACGCGAACCTGGCGGCCGACGTGGGCGCGTTCGTGGCGATGCTGGAGCCGTACGCCCGGGCCAACGTGCTGGGGCACAAGCTCGTCCAGCTGACCATGCCGGGGATCCCGGACGTGTACCAGGGGTGCGAGCTGACCGGCCTGGCGCTGGTGGACCCCGACAACCGGCGGCCGGTCGACTACGGACGCCGCCGGGACCGCCTCGCCCGGCTGGACGGCGGCGGTGAGCCGCGCGACCTGGACGACGAGAAGCTCCTGGTCACCTCGCGGGCCCTGCGGCTGCGGCGGGAGCGGCCCGGGTGGTTCGGTGCGGGGAGCGACTACGAGCCCGTGCGGGCGCGCGGCGGGGCGGCCCGTCATGTTCTGGCGTTCCGGCGGGGACGGGGCGGCGAGGGTGCCGTGACGGTCGCCACGCGGCTCCCTGCGGGCTTGGAGCGGGCCGGGGGTTGGGGGGACGCGCACCTGGACATCGCCCCCGTCCCGTGGCGGGACGTTCTCACGGGGGAGGTCCACCAGGGGCCACGGCTGGATCTGGCCGACGTCCTGGCGTCGCACCCTGTGGCTCTGCTGGTCCCAGGGGTGGCCGGGTGACGCTGTTCGAGGTGTGGGCGCCCGACGCCGAACGCGTCCAGGTGGAAGTCCAGACCTCTCCGGGGGAGGCGCCGGCGCGCCACGCGCTGAGCCCGCAGGAGGGGCGGCGTGGCTGGTGGGCCGCGGACATCGCCGAGGCACGGCACGGCACCGACTACGGCTTCGTCCTGGACGACGGCGACGAGGTCCTGCCCGATCCCCGTTCCCGCTGGCAGCCGTACGGGGCGCACGGAATCAGCCGGGTCTACGAGCACGACCGCTTCCCCTGGAACGACCACAGGTGGCGGGGGCGGCCCCTCCCCGGCAGCGTCCTCTACGAGATGCACGTGGGCACGTTCACCCCTGAAGGCACCTTCGACGCGGCCATCGAACGCCTCGACCACCTGGTGTCCCTCGGAGTGGACGCCGTGGAGCTCCTTCCCGTGGCGTCCTTCCCAGGACGCCACGGCTGGGGGTACGACGGCGTCCACCTGTGGGCCCCGCACGAGCCGTACGGTGGGCCGGACGGGCTGAAGCGCTTCGTGGACGCCGCCCATGCCCGTGGCCTCGCGGTCGTGCTCGACGTCGTCTACAACCATCTCGGGCCCAGCGGTAACCGTCTCGCCTCCTACGGGCCGTACTTCACCGGCGCCTACACCACTCCCTGGGGCGACGCGGTGAACTTCGACCAGCCCGGCTCCGACGAGGTCCGCGCCTTCGCCATCGGCAACGCCCTGATGTGGCTGCGCGACTACCACGTCGACGGGCTGCGCCTGGACGCCGTGCACGCCATCAACGACCATGGCGCCGTCCACGTCCTGGAGGAGATGGCGACCGCCGTGAGGACCCTGTCGGCGCATCTGGGCCGGGAGCTGTTCCTCATCGCCGAGTCCGACATGAACAACCCGAGGCTGATCACGTCCCGGGAGGCGGGCGGGTACGGCCTGGACGGCCAGTGGAACGACGACTTCCACCACGCCCTCCATGCCGCCCTGACCGGTGAAAGGCAGGGCTACTACTGCGACTTCGGCTCCCTGGACACCCTCGCCAAGGCCATGACGAGGGCGTTCGTCCATGACGGGACGTGGTCGACCTACCGGGGGCGGCGGCACGGACGGCCGGTGGACGTGCACCGGACGCCGGCCCACCGGTTCGTGACGTTCCTGCAGAACCACGACCAGGTCGGCAACCGGGCGTCCGGTGACCGCGTCGCCGCATCGCTGCCGCCGGGGCTGCTCAAGGTGGGAGCGGCGCTGCTGCTGCTCGGGCCGTTCACGCCGATGCTGTTCATGGGCGAGGAATGGGCGGCCGGCACGCCCTGGTGCTACTTCACCGACCACGTCGAACCGGAGCTGGGACGGGCCGTGACGGAGGGCCGCCGGCGCGAGTTCTCCCGGCACGGCTGGGCCGGCGAGGTCCCCGATCCACAGGCTGTGGATACTTACCGGCGGTCCGTCCTGGACTGGACGGAGCCGGGCCGGGGCGTCCATCGTGAGCTGCTGGAATGGCATCGCGCCCTGATCGCCCTGCGGCGCTCGCGCCCCGAGCTGAACGACCCCCGCCTGACCGAGGTGGCTGTGGATACCGCAGGCGAGGCGGACACCGCAGGCGAGGTGGATATCGCAGGCGAGGTGGATGCCGCAGGCGAGGAGGAGGACCGGAGCGACGGCGAGCCCGGGGGCGGCGGGGAGGCGGCGCGCCGGCTGCTGCTCCGCAGGGGCGGTGTGCACGTGTTCGCCCGCTTCGACGGGGGTCCGGGCGAACGGCCCGTCCGGCTGTCCGTCCCGGGCGCCGGTCCCTCCGCGCGGCTCCTGCTGGCCTCCGATCCCGCCGTACGGCTGGACCCTCCCGGCGAGGACGGCGCACCCGCGACGGTCGTCCTTCCGGGGGCCGCCGTCGCCGTGATCGCCTGATCGGACGGCGGCGTCCGGCGACGGATCACAGCACAAGGCGCGACACACTTCTTTAGGACTTTCAGGCGTTGCCACCAGGATCTTCAAGGAATCAGGCAACGGCCGGAGCCCGGCGAAAGGACCATGACCGTCCGGTCACCGCCCCGGATCGGGCCCACCACATGGTGTTACCTCCGGTTGCGCTCGGATATGTCCGTGTTCAGGGATGTACTACGAGTGGCAAACCGCAGGTCAAGAGCGCGGCGGCTGCCGGGAAACGTTCATGAATGGTCATACGATCGGTCTCATGACCTCAGTACTGCTCGCCGAGGACGACACGTCCATCTCCGAGCCTCTCGCCCGTGCGCTGCGGCGTGAGGGATACACCGTCGAAGTCAGCCCGGACGGGCCGCAGGCCCTGGAGCGGGCGCTCGGGGGCGGCGTGGACCTCATCGTCCTCGACCTCGGACTGCCCGAGCTGGACGGTCTCGAGGTGGCACGCCGGGTGCGCGCCGAGGGGCACGGCGTCCCCATCCTGATCCTGACCGCTCGCGCCGACGAGGTCGACACCGTCGTGGGGCTGGACGCCGGTGCCGACGACTACGTCACCAAACCCTTCCGGCTGGCCGAACTGCTCGCCCGGGTCCGGGCGCTGCTGCGCCGCGGCAGCACCGAGACCCCGATCGTGCAGGGGGTGCGGATCGACGCCGAGTCGCGCCGGGCCTGGATGGGCGACCAGGAGCTCCAGCTCACCACCAAGGAGTTCGACCTGCTGCGCGTGCTGGTGCGCGACGCGGGCAAGGTCGTCACCCGTGAACAGATCATGCGCGAGGTGTGGGACACCAACTGGTGGGGTTCCACGAAGACCCTCGACATGCATATTTCCTGGCTGCGCCGCAAGCTCGGCGACGACGCCGGCAGTCCGCGCTACATCACCACCGTGCGCGGCGTCGGCTTCCGGTTCGAGCGCGGCGACTAGGGCGTGATCCTGGGCGCCCGCGGGCGCCCGCCCCGGGCGGCCCGGCAGCCGCAGGCCGCCCCCAGCCCCGTCCGCCATGATCGTGCGGTTCCGCCGCGGGCCGGCCCGAGACCGGCCGCGGCAGGCCGCCGCGCGGTCACGGCTTCACCCTCGAAGGAGCCCTGATGAGGCGCCGACTGCTGCTGTCGACGCTCGCGGTGGCGGTCGTCGCGATCCTGCTGCTCGGGATCCCCCTCGCCTATGCCACGCACAAGCTCATCTACGAGGAGGCCCGCCAGTCGCTGGACCGCGAGGCCGCCTCCATCCTCGGCGGGGTCGGTTTCAGCCTGGAGGCCGGCCAGCCGATCACGGCGCAGAAGATCTCCCAGGAGTATCCCGGCCGCTACATCGTCATAACCCTGGCCAACGACCAGGTGGTCACGGCGGGCTTCCGCCCGGCCCGCGGCACCGCGCTGCTCACCGCCTCGGTGACGGGCGGCGGCGTGCGCGTCCAGGTGTCCCGCCCGGCCGCCGAGGTGCAGGACGAGGCGCTGCGGCTGATGTTCCTGATCGGCAGCCTGGCCGCGCTGGGCGTGGCGGTGACGGTGGGGCTGGCCATGGTGCAGGCCCGCAAGCTCACCCTGCCGCTGATCGACCTGGCCGAGACCGCCGACCGGCTGGGCACCGGCAACGCCCGCCCGCGCCGCCGCCGGTACGGCATCGCCGAGGTCGACCGGGTCGCCGAGGTGCTGGACCGCAGTGCGGTGCGGATCGCCGACCTGCTGGCCGCCAGCCGCGAGTTCGCCTCCGACGCCAGCCACCAGCTGCGCACGCCGCTGACCGCGCTGTCGATGCGGCTGGAGGAGATGATCGAGGCGGCCGACTACCCGGACGTGGTGCGCGAGGAGGGCGCCGCCGCGGTGGCGCAGGCGGAGCGGCTGGTCGCGGTGGTGGAGCAGCTGCTGGCCCGGTCCCGGCACGACCGCACCGGCGCCGCGGTGCCGGCGCCGATCGACGACATCATCGCCCAGCAGGTGGAGGAGTGGCGGCCGATCTTCCGGCGGGACGGCCGGGACGTGACGATGACCGGCGAGCGCGGGCTGATCGGCATGACCAGCCCGGAGGGCCTGTCCCAGATCATCGCGACGCTGCTGGACAACTCGCTGGTGCACGGCGCCGGCCCGGTCACCATCAACACCAAGCTGGGCGCCAGCTCGGTGGTGGTGGAGGTGGGCGACCAGGGCGCCGGGATCCCCCCGGAACTGGAGGCGCGGATCTTCGAGCGCAGCGTCAGCAGCGGCAAGGGCACCGGGCTGGGCCTCTACCTGGCCAGGTCGCTGGCGGTGGTGGACGGCGGCCGGCTGGAGCTGATCCAGTCCAAGCCCGCGGTGTTCGGGGTGTTCCTGCGCCAGGCCGCGGAGGCGCGCCTGGCGTCCGAACGCGTGGTGATCGGCCCCGCCTGAACTCGCCGGGGGAGGGTCAGCGGTGGACGTGGGCGGTGAACTCGGCGTACCCCTCGGCGGGGTTGCCGTCGATGGGACGGCCCAGCTCGTGCGAGGGGAGCGCGTCCCCGTTGATCTGCTGCCGGGGGGCGTCCGGGTGCGCGGGGGCGCCCGGGTGGCCCGGGGCGGCCGGGTGCTGCGGAGCGGCCTCGGGAAGCCCCGAGTGCGGGTCGACCTGCGGGGCCTCCACCGGCAGGAACACCCACTTCTTGTACGACCAGAACCGGAACAGCGTGGCCACCCCGGTGCCGACGATCAGCGAGGCGTTGTACGGGATCGCCCCGGTCAGCCCCAGCACGTAGTGGGTGAACCCGATGAACAGCTGGGTGATCACCAGCCCGACGCCGTTCAGCGCGAAGAACAGCACGTACTCGCGGCCCAGCCCGGTCCGGTCGCGGTGCCGGAACGTCCAGTAGCGGTTGGCCACGTAGGCGAACGTGGTGGCCACCACGGTGGCGATGGCGTTGGAGGACAGCGGCCCCATCCCCAGGCCCGACTCCGAGTGCAGCGCGTTGCTCAGGACGAGCGTGATCAGGAACGCGATAGCGCCGACGCTGCCGAACTTCGCCAGTTCCCGCACCAGATGGGCGAACCGTCGGTAGAGATGGGAGAGCAGGTTCACGAACGGGAACCGTCCTTCCGGGAAACGGCTACCGCGCCGCGGCGCTCGGCCGGCGCGGGTCGGCTACTGCGAAGGCTAGATGAGGATAGACGCATGTGGCCGCTGAGGCAGCGCATCAAGAACGTTCACGGTACCGCGCCTCTTCCCCTCCCCGCCCGGGAGCCGATCACACCCGGCCCCATCCGCTTTGACGCCCCCGCCCCGGTTTCCGTTCACGGCGATCGGCCCGCGTCCGCCGCGCCCGGGGCCCGGGGACGCTGACGAGGGGACGATCACCCTCCGCGATGGCGGCGCACCCCCGGCCGCCCGATAACCTACTGATCGTGACAGATCCAGCGCAGATGCCCGTGGTCGGGATGGCGGGCGGCGGCCAGCTGGCCAGGATGACCCAGCAGGCCGCGATCGCTCTCGGCGTGTCGCTGCGCGTGCTCGCCGGATCGCCCGGCGACTCTGCGGCCCGGGTGTGCGCCGACGTGCGCGTCGGCGACGACTCCTCCCTCGACGACCTGCGCGCATTCGCCAAGGGCTGCGACGTGGTGACCTTCGACCACGAGCACGTGCCGGGGGCGCACATCCGCGACCTGGAGGACTCGGGCATCCCGTGCCGGCCCGGCTCCGCGGCGCTGCTGCACGCCCAGGACAAGCTGGTGATGCGGGAGCGGCTGAGCGCGATCGGCGCGCCCTGCCCCGCCTACAGCCACGTCCCCGACCGCGCCCCCATGGCGTTCCTGGAGGTCTTCGCCCGCGACCACGGCTGGCCGCTGGTGCTGAAGGCCACCCGCGGCGGCTACGACGGCAAGGGCGTGTGGATCCTGGACGGCCTCGACCGCGACGCGTGGGACCTGGTGAGCCGCCTGGTCGCCGAGGGCGTCGACCTGATGGTCGAGGAGCACGTCGCGTTCCGCCGCGAGCTGGCCGCGCTGGTCGCCCGGTCACCGCACGGGCAGGGCGCCGCGTACCCGGTCGTGGAGACCGTCCAGGAGAACGGCATCTGCGTCGAAGTGATCTCGCCCGCGCCCGGCCTGGACGGCGACCGCGCCGCCGAGGCGCAGCGGCTCGCCCTCCACATCGCCGAGCGGCTCGGCGTGACCGGGCTGCTGGCGGTCGAGCTGTTCGAGACCGGCGGCGGGCTGCTGGTGAACGAGCTGGCGATGCGCCCCCACAACTCCGGCCACTGGACGATCGAGGGCGCCCGCACCTCCCAGTTCGAGCAGCACCTGCGGGCCGTGCTCGACCTGCCGCTGGGCTCCACCGAGCCGGCCGCGCCGTACACCGTGATGGCGAACGTGCTCGGCGGCGACGCGCCCGGGATCTACCATCGCTACCTGCACGTGATGGCCCACGATCCGGGCGTCAAGGTGCACTTCTACGGCAAGGACATCCGTCCCGGGCGCAAGATCGGGCATGTGACCGTGCTCGGCTCCGACCTGGAGGCCCTGCGCGAACGGGCCAGGCACGCGGCCGACTTCCTGCGCTGGGGCTCGGCCATGGGCCCCGCCGCGGCGGCCGGCGACGGAGCGGGCGACGGAGCGGGCGACGGCACGGGCGACGGAGCCGGTGACGGAGCGGGCGACGAGGGGGAGGGCGCGTGACGAGCGTCGGCGTGGTGATGGGCAGCGACTCCGACTGGCCCGTGATGAAGGCCGCGGCCGAGGCGCTGGAGGAGTTCGGCGTCGCCTACGAGGCCGACGTCGTCTCCGCCCACCGGATGCCGCACGACATGATCGCCTACGGTTCCGACGCCGCCGGGCGCGGGCTGCGGGTGATCATCGCCGGGGCGGGCGGCGCCGCGCACCTGCCGGGCATGCTGGCGTCGGTGACGCCGCTGCCGGTGATCGGCGTCCCGGTCCCGCTCAAGCACCTGGACGGCATGGACTCGCTGCTGTCGATCGTCCAGATGCCCGCCGGGGTCCCGGTCGCCACCGTCGCCGTCGGCGCGGCGCGCAACGCGGGCCTGCTGGCCGTCCGCATCCTCGCCGCCTCCGACGAGGCCCTCCAGGCGAGGATGAAGGACTTCCAGAAGGACCTGTACGACCAGGCCAAGGCCAAGGGTGCCCGCCTGCGCGAAAGCCGCTGAGCCGGGCTCTCAGCGGCGCAAGGCCCACTCCACGGCCGGGCAGCGGTCCATGACCACGTCCAGGCCCGCGTCCCTGGCCCGCCGCGCCGCGGCCTCGTCGACCACGTCCAGCGGGAGCCAGACGGCCTTCGCGCCCGCCGCGATCGCCTCGTCCACCGCCGCGCCCGCGTGCTCGGCCCGCCGGTAGATCCCGACCACGTCGGGCTTCTCGGGCACCTCCGCCAGCGAGGCGTAACCGGTCTCGCCCAGGACGGACCGGGCCGACGGATGCACCGGAATGATCCGCTTGCCCCGCTGCTGGAGCAGCCGTGCCTGGTTGTGGACCTCCCTCGCGGGATTGTCGCCCAGGCCCACGAACGCCCATGTCTTCGACTCGTTGAGAAGCCGCCGGATCACGTCCCGGTCCGCGTAGTCATCGCCCATGCCGGTCACAACATCGACCGCCGCGCGATCGTTCCCGCGGCGCCCGATCGCTCCCTCAGGGACGGCCGAGCGCCCGGTAGTTCCAGCCCGCCGCGCGCCACCGCTCCGGATCGAGGGCGTTGCGGCCGTCGACGATGTTGCGCTCCGAGACCACCTCGGCGAGGGCCGCCGGGTCCATCTCGCGGAACTCCTCCCACTCGGTCAGCAGCAGCACCACGTGCGCGTCGCGGGCGGCGGCCAGGGCCGACTCGCCGAAGTCGAGCTCGGGGTGCGCGCGGCTCGCGTTGCCCATGGCCTGCGGGTCGTACACGGTCACCTTGCCGCCCTGTCCCCGGATCGTGGCGGCCACGTCCAGCGCCGGGGAGTCGCGCACGTCATCGGAGTCGGGCTTGAACGCCGCGCCGAGCACCCCGACCGTCCGGCCGATGAACGACCCGCCGAGCAGCAGCCGGGCCAGGTCGACCATGCGGATCCGGCGGCGGATGTTGATCTCGTCCACCTCGCGCAGGAAGCTCAGCGCCTGGTCGACGCCCAGCTCCCCGGCGCGCGCCATGAACGCGCGGATGTCCTTGGGCAGGCAGCCGCCGCCGAAGCCCAGCCCGGGGCCCAGGAACCGGCCGCCGATCCGGTCGTCGTACGACAGCGCCTCCGACAGCTTGGTCACGTCGGCGTGCGCGGCCTCGCACACCTCCGCCATCGCGTTGATGAAGGAGATCTTGGTGGCCAGGAACGCGTTGGCCGACACCTTCACCAGCTCGGAGGTCGGGTAGTCGGCCACGATGAACGGGGTGCCCGCGGCCAGCATCGAGGAGTACAGCTCGCGCAGGATCTTCTCCGCCCGCTCGGCCGCGCCCTGGTCGCCCGGGACGCCGACCACGATGCGGTCGGGGTTGAGGGTGTCCTGGACGGCGAAGCCCTCCCGCAGGAACTCGGGGTTCCAGGCCAGCACGGCGTCGCCGTCGGCGGGCGCCAGCATCCCGATCCGCTCGGCCAGCCGGGCCGCGGTGCCCACCGGCACCGTCGACTTGCCCACCACCAGGCAGGGCCGGTGCAGCAGCGGCGCCAGCGAGGTGATCGCGTCGTCCACGTAGGTGAGGTCGGCGGCGTACTCGCCCGCCTTCTGCGGCGTGCCGACGCAGATGAAGTGCACGTCGCCGAACTCGGCGGCCTCCTCGTAGGAGGTGGTGAAGCGGAGCCGCCCGTTCTCCAGGTTGCGGCGGAGCACGGGCTCCAGGCCCGGCTCGTATACGGGCAGATCGCCCGCCGCCAGCCGGGACACCTTCCGCTCGTCGACGTCCAGCCCCAGCACCTCGAAGCCCAGATCCGCCATGCAGGCGGCGTGGGTGGCTCCGAGATACCCGGTCCCGATCACCGTCAGCCGGTGGGTCAAGGCGACTCCTCTCCTCGTTCTGCCGTCGTCCGGTGGTGGACGTACCCTCGCGCCGCCGCGCCTAGCGGTGCCCTGCACCCGACCGGCGCAGTGTACCGGCGGGTAGCATGCGCTCGATGAGTGCCGATGGACGTCACCGCCCCCGCACCGGAGCGCGCCCGCCGGCGTGAGGGCATGGCGAGAGCGTTCAACCGTTTCCGTAGTGGTGGCTGATTCACTCCTTGCAGAGTTTCTGGGTGGCGGTGCCGGTTTCCAGGGAGCGGCCGGCGGGGGTGGCCGACGGGGACGGCTGCACCTTGACCTTCTCCACGCCGGACCAGTCGCCGCCGACCATCACCTGGACGCGCGAGCCCAGGGAGGAGACCTTCTTGAGCTTGGCGCCGGGGATGGCGGCGGCCAGGGTCTTGGCGGAGTCCTCGCGGGACGGGCCGTACTGGATCGTGGTGGTCTTCAGGCCGCGGCGGGCCACGCCCGGGACGACCGTCACCTTGAACCCCTCGCGGCGGAGCTGCGAGCCGGCCTTGGTGGCCAGGCCGGGGGTGCCGATCGCGTTCAGGACGCTGACGGTGACGTCCTCGGGCGGGACGGTCGGGCCGGTGGGCTTGGGGGTCGTGGGGGCGGCCGACGGCCTGGGCGTGCTGACCGGCTGGTCGCGCCGGAGCTTGGTGAAGAGGTCGTCGGCGCGGTTCTGGTCCCACAGGACGGTCGACTGGGGCGTGGGGGAGTTCCAGAGCTGGGCCGGGTGGTCGGGGTTGGCCAGCGGGACCTTGGCGAAGGTGAGGTTGTCGGTCGACAGGTCCTTCATCTGCTCGGCCAGCCCGGGCAGGTCGTCGGCCAGCTTCTCGTCCACCCGCAGGGACTTGAGGGCGGCGTTGAGGAAGCGCGTGGACTTGGCCGGGTCGCTGAGGGTCCTGCTGCTCAGCGCCTGCTTCATCATCGCCGCCATGAACTGCTGCTGCCGGTCGATGCGGCCCAGGTCGCTGCCGCCGGTCAGGGTGTAGCGGGCGCGGGTGAAGCCGAGCGCCTTGAGCCCGTCGAGGTGGGATTTGCCGGCGGGCAGCACCAGGCCGCTCTTGCGGTCGTTGATGGGCTGCTCGGTGCACACGTCGACGCCGCCCAGCGCGTCGACCATGCTCACGAACCCGTAGAAGTTGACCTCGACGTAGTGGTCGATCGACACCCCGGTGGAGCGCTTGACGGTGTCGACCGCCAGGTCGGGCCCGCCGAACTGGTAGGCCCAGGTCAGCTTGCCCGGACGGGGCATGACCGGGGTGCCCTTCGGCCCCTCCGACCCGTTCGACTTGTGCCCGGGGATCGTCACGTAGGAGTCGCGGGGCAGGTTCACCACCGTGACGCGGTCGTGGTTCCGCGAGATCTGCACCAGCAGCATCGTGTCGGAGCGCTCGCCCGGCTCGCGGCCCAGCCGCGCCGCCCGCTGCTGCTCGCGGGTCAGGCCCTCGCGCCGGTCGACGCCCGCGACCAGGATGGTCATCGCGCCCTTCGGGGCGTCCTTGCCCTTGCCCAGCCCGCCCACGTTCACGCTGTCGATCATGTTGGTGACGTAGTTCTGGAACGCCCAGGCGCCGCCCGAGGTGAGCAGCACGAACGCCGACATCGCCCCGGTCAGCGTGAGGAAGCGGCGCTGCCTGCGGGCGCTGAGCGCGGACCGCCGGCTCAGCCCGGGGCCCGGGCGGCGGGGGCCGCGCGGGCCGTCCACCTGCACGCGGGGCGCCGGGACGCCGTCGACGGTGACGCCCTCGATCTCGTCGTCGCCCGCCGCGCCGCCGGCCCCGCCGCCGGGACGGGGCTTGAAGTAGCGCTCCAGCGGGTCGGCGTCGTGGTCGGCGGGGCCGCGCCCGCCGTCCCTCCTGGGCCCGTCTGCCATCCTGGCGCCGCCTCCCGAGAAATCGTCGGTGCCTTCTGACACGAGTGGTCCCACTCTAAAGTGGGGACACCCCGTCCGTTCGGTACCTGGACCTCGTGTCCTTGCAGTAACGTGGCGCCGTCTTGACCATCTTCCCCGGGAGCCCGGGTGGTTCGAGCTGCGTCATGGACGATCGAGAGAGAGCCCGCGACCCCAAGATGAATCCCTCTTCTTCCCGCGCGCAGAGCGCCCCGCAGCCCGGCACCGCGGACCGTACCTGGCCCGCGGTGTCGGTGGTGATGCCCGTGCTGAACGAGGAGCGGCACCTGACCGACGCGGTCCGCCGCATCCTGACCCAGGAGTATCCGGGCGAGCTGGAGCTGGTGCTGGCGATCGGGCCGTCCCGGGACCGCACCGAGGAGATCGCCGCCCGGCTGGCCGCCGAGGACCCGCGGATCGTGGTGGTGCCCAACCCCACCGGCCGCACCCCGCAGGGCCTCAACATCGCGATCAAGGCCTCCCAGTACTCGATCATCGTGCGGGTGGACGGGCACTCGCTGCTGCCGGTCGACTACGTGCGGGCGGCCGTGGAGACGATGGAGGAGACCGGCGCGGACAACGTCGGCGGGATCATGGCGGCCGAGGGCGTCACCCCGTTCGAGCAGGCCGTGGCGCGGGCGATGACGTCCAAGATCGGGGTGGGCAACGCGCGGTTCCACACCGGCGGCGAGGCGGGCGAGGTCGAGACGGTCTACCTGGGCACGTTCCGGCGCAGCGCGCTGGAGCGGGTCGGCGGGTACGACGAGACGTTCGTGCGCGCCCAGGACTGGGAGATGAACCACCGGATCCGGCAGACCGGCGGCACCGTCTACTTCACCCCGCGGATGCGGGTCACCTACCGTCCCCGGCCCAACCTGCGGGCGCTGGCCAAGCAGTACTTCCACACCGGGCGGTGGCGGCGCGTCGTGGGCCGCGAGCACCAGGGCACGCTGAACCTGCGCTACCTGGCGCCGCCGCTGGCGGTGGTGGCGATGGCGGCGGGCGCGGTGGCCGGGGCGTTCGGGTTCTGGCCGGGCTGGCTCGTCCCGGGCGGGTACGCGGTGGCGATCGTGGCCGGCGCGGCGGTCGAGGGGCGCGGGCTGCCGCTGTCGGCCTGGATCCGGCTGCCGCTGGTGTTCGCGACCATGCACCTGTCGTGGGGCGTCGGGTTCCTGACGAGCCCGCCCGGCCTGGGCCAGCCCGCTCCGGCCAAAACCTGACAACCCGGGAGAACCGCTCGGCCGTGCGCCGCGTCTGAGGTTACGTTGGACGGGACCACCCCGTCCGGCGGGCCGAGGAGGTGCCCATGTCCAGCGGCGCGCGCCACGGGCTCGGTGCGGTGATCGGGGTGGTCGTCATCCCGCTGATCGCGCTCAGCCTGATGTACGGGATCCACCGGGCCGTGGTCTTCACCCAGACCTTCATGGAACCGCCCTGGTCGGAGCGGCTGATCTTGATGGGCCTGTTCCTGTTCGCCGCGGTGCTGCTGGGCCTGGTGATGGGCTCCCGGCTGTCGCCGGTGGCCTCGCTGATCCCGGGCCTGGCGTTCGCGGGCCCCGGGCTGCTGTGGATGGTCGCCCCGGTCTTCAGCATGCGGAACGCGCTCGACGTGCTGCCGCGCGAACTCGACCGCGGCTACTCGGTGCTCGCCTCGTCCGGTGTGCTGCTGGTGCTCGGCACGGCGCTGATCGTGGCGTCGCTGCCGCCGTCGCGCTGGCGCGGCGCGCGCGCGGCGTCCGGGCCGTCCCGGCACGCCGCCGCTCCGGGCGCCCCCATGCTGCCGGGCGCTCCGCCTCCGGCTCCGGCCGGGCCCGGTGCGCCGATGGGGCAGGCCATGCCGCAGCCGCCGTACGGTACGCCGCCGGCGGCGGGCGAGCAGCCCGTCCAGGGCGCGGTGCCGTTCGCGCCGCCCGCCGGGCCCGCGGCGCCCGGAACCCCGGCGTCGCCGCCGCGCCCGCAGTCGGGGGCGGTGCCCTTCGACGACGACGCCGGACGCCCCGAGCGGCAGCGGCCCGGTTCCGGCGGCCAGGGCGGGCAGCAACCCGGCGAGTGGACGCAGATGTACGGCGGCGACGACCTCCGCGGCGGCGGTTCCCAGCAGGACGGGCGCTGACCCCGCCCGTCTAGACCCCGGCGCCGGCCTCTGAGGCGGCCGGCGCCCCGGGGGCCTCGCCGAGGACGCGCACGACCCCGGGCACGTCGTTGACCACCAGCGCGTCGAAGCCCGCCGCGGCGAAGTCGGCGGCCCCCTCGGCCGGCGGGCACCACGCCAGGATCTCCAGCCCCGCCTTGTGGGCCACGTCCACGCAGTGCTCCAGCGGGCGCAGCCGCGTGTCGGGACGGTCGAACCCGCAGGAGGCCGTGTGCACGCCCACCGCCTGCAGGCCCAGGCCGGCGGCCGCCGGGATGCCGTGCCACAGCGGGAAGCGGTGCCAGGTCAGCAGCCCCAGCGGCACGCCCCGCAGGTTGTCGCGCAGGTGCGCCAGCAGCGACGGGTCGAACGAGGTGACCAGCAGCGGGCGGCGCCGCGCCTCCCGCTCCAGCACCGGCAGCAGCAGCGCGCCGGTGCGCCGGGACGGCTCGTCGACCGCGTCCTCCAGGATCGTCTTGACGTCCACGTCCACCGGGACCTCGGGCGGCAGCGCGTCGAACACCTCGGCCAGCAGCGGCAGCCCGCTGGCCTCGGCCGTGGTGTCGACGAGGAACGCGCCCTCGGGGGTCGTGGGGTCGTGCCGCAGCACCAGCGCGTCGTCGGCGGTGCGGGTGACGTCGATCTCGATCCAGGACGCCCCGGCCGACAGCGCCGCCAGCAGCGACGGGACGGTGTTCTCCGCCACGGTGCCGGTGCCGCAGGGCGTGGCGAGGTCGCCCGAGCCCAGTCCGCGGTGCCCGATGACGGCGGGCCGGTTCTCGAAGATCACATGGCCTCCGGGGGGTCGGTGGCGACGGGGGTCCGGGCCAGATGCTCGGCCAGGACGATGTCGAGTGGGTGGGTGACCTTGAGGTTGCGCTCGCTGCCCTCCACCACCCTGATCGGCACGTCCGGCAGGTACCGGTGCACGATGCCGCAGTCGTCGGTCGCGCGCAGCCCCGGATCGGCCAGCGCCCGCTCGTAGGCGGCGCGGACCGTGCCGAGCCGGAACCCCTGCGGCGTCTGGAACCGGCACAGCGACGCGCGCGGCGGCATGCCCGCGACCAGGCCG
This sequence comes from Spirillospora sp. CA-255316, assembly GCA_050942275.1. Lineage (GTDB taxonomy): Bacteria > Actinomycetota > Actinomycetes > Streptosporangiales > Streptosporangiaceae > Spirillospora. The sequence continues at coordinate 1,406,735 of CP192047.1, forward strand.
TCCTCGTCGACCGCCACGATCGTGTCGGAGGAGGGCACGCCCACCGCCACGGCGTCGTACCCCTCCAGCGCCTCCAGCACACGGCCGATCACCGCGGCGTCCACGAACGGGCGGGCCGCGTCGTGGAACAGCACCCGGGCCGTGCCGGGGCGGTCCTCCAGGGCCCGCAGCGCCGCGACGGTCGAGGCGGTACGGGTGTCGCCGCCCTCGATCACCGCGTCCACCTTGCCGAACGGGGCGGCCAGCGCGGCGGCGGTGCGCAGGTGCCCGGCGGCCATCACCACCAGCACCGTGTCGACGCCGGGATGGGCGTCGAACGCCGCGATCGCGTGCGCCAGGATCGGCCGCCCGCCGACCTCGATGAGCTGCTTGGGCGTGGGCGCGCCGACACGCTGGCCGATCCCGCCCGCCAGCACCACCGCGATCGTCTGTTCCGCCATGATCCCCATCTCGTCGCGTAGTGTGTTGGGATCACTACGCTGGGCAGTCGTCCCTGCTCCCCGCCGTGTGCCGTACGGCGGGAGACCTGTCGATCACTGTCCGGAAAATCCTGTCGTGTCCTATCTCTCCGCGGTCGGAGGCGCCGATGACCGTAGCGTTGATCATCGCGACCGGGCGCGTCCGCGGGCGGCCCGATCAGGGTCCCGCGGCCGCCCTGCCGTACCGGAGCCGGCCGGGCGAACCCGCCGATCCGCCGACGCTGCTGGCGCGGCTGTGCGACCGGCTGGCCACGCTCAACGTACCGGACGTGCGGGTGATCGGTCGTCCCGCCGGCGCACCCGCCCTGCGCGCGGACGGGCATTTCGTCACTGAGTGCGCGGACCCGGCCGCCGAGCTGCGGGAGATCGCCCGGGTGGCCCGGCTGGCGGAGGAGCCGGTCGTGGTGCTGCCCGCCGACCTGGTCGCCTCCGACGCGCTGCTGGAACGGCTGGTGAACGGCGCGGGCGGGCCGCCGGAGGCGGTGACCGTCCCGGCCACGCGGGCGGGCGCGCACGGGATGGCCGGGGTACGGGTGTCGCGGGGCCGGATCGTCGCCGTGGACACCGGAGCCGGCGCCTTCACAGGCCCGGACGCCTGGACGGGCTCGGCCGCGCGGGTGAACGCCGCGTTCCCCGGGATGCTCCGCTTCGACCCGTCCCAGGCGGCGGACGTGGCCGACGTCGCCGACGAACTGGCCGACCGCGACCGGAACCTGACCGCGGGCGCCGACGGGACCCTCCGCGGCGACGCGATCGTCGCGCTCCTGTCGGGGCTGGTCAGGGCCGGGGTGCCCGTCGCCGGCCGCCCGGCCCGCGGCCTGGTCTGCCGCCGCGCCGCCGACGCCGCCGCGGTGGCCGGGGCGCGCGCGGAGCTGGAGTACGCCGACGGCGAGGGCGCCCGGCTGGCGGCGTCGGTCAAGCGCGACGACGGCTTCTTCGCCACGTTCGCGGTGAGTTCGTATTCGCCGCACATCGTCCGCTGGATCGCCGCCCGAGGCGTGACGCCCGACGCGGTGACGGCCGCGTCCGCGGCGCTGGCGCTGCTGGCGGCGCTGTGGTTCTCCGGCGGGACGCGCGCCGGGATGGTCACGGGCGCGGTGCTGCTGTACCTCGCGTTCGTCCTCGACTGCGTGGACGGGCAACTCGCCCGCTACACCGGCCGGTTCTCCGCGCTGGGCGCCTGGCTCGACGCGGTGTCCGACCGGGTCAAGGAGTACGCGGTGTACGCGGGCCTGGCGATCGGGTCCACGGCCGCGGCGGCGGGCACGTCGGCGCACGGCGGGGACGTGTGGGCGCTGGCGATGGCCGCGCTGGTCCTCCAGACCGTCCGGCACATGATCGACTTCTCGTACCGGGCCCATGCCGAGACCGCCGCGCTCCATCCGCTCGCCGCCCAGGCCGATGGGGATGGGGCCGTGGCGCGCCTGTCCGCCCGGACGAGCGGTGTCCGCCCCCTGCACTGGGTCAAGAAGATCCTGGTCCTGCCGATCGGGGAGCGCTTCGCCCTGATAGCCCTCACCGCCGCCTTCGCCGACGCCCGCGTGACCTTCCTCGCCCTCCTGGTCTGGGGCGGCGTCGCCACCGCCTACACCCTGGCCGGACGCACCCTGCGGGCCCTGACAGCGGGAGGCACTGCATGAAGGGGAGGTACGAGATGAGCGAGCTGGAGGGGCGCGGCGTCGTCTGGACTGACGAGCGAGGGACGAGCGAGGAGGGAAGGCGGCGCCTGGAGGCGCCCCGGAGGCGAGTGGGAGGTACGGCATGAACGTGGTCGCGCAGGGGCCCGGGCCCGCGCCTTCCGTCCCCTCGGGCCGGGCGGGGGGCGTGCCGGATCCGCTGCCGCTGTACCGGGACGACGGGCCCATCTGCCTGGGGCTCGGCGCGCTGGTGCGGGGGCACCTGCCGCCGCTGCCCGGGGCGCTGGTCGCGCTCGCCGCCACCGCCCTGCTGCTGGCCGCCGGGATCGGGGAGGAGCGCACCACCGCCCTGTTCGCGCCCGTCGTGGCGCTGATGCTGACCGGACCGGCCGCCGGGCATCCCCACCGCGGCAGGTTCGACTGGCTTGTCCCTCCCGCGATCCGTGCGATCGAGTATGGTTACCTCGCCGCACTGGGGTTCGCACAGGGCGTGGCCGCACCGCTGGTTTACGTGCTGATCGCGGTTCTGGCGTACCACCACTACGACATCGTGTACCGCACCCGCCAGGGGTTCCGGCCGCCGGACCGGCTCTTCGCCGCCGGGCTGGGCTGGGACGGCCGGATGCTGATCGTGGCCCTCGCGGGCCTCACCGGTCTTCTCCCGTTCGCGTACGCTGCACTCGCCGTCTACCTTGGCGTGTTGTTCGTGACCGAGAGCGCCGCCACATGGGTGCGGATCGGGCACGCCGGCGCGCGCGCCGGTGCGCACGGTGCCGGTCGCGGCGACGGCGTTATCGGCGACCTGGAGGAAGAGAAAGCATGATCGGCATGGTGCTGGCGGCGGGCGCGGGCCGGAGGCTGCGGCCGTACACCGACACTCTCCCCAAGGCGCTGGTCCCGGTCGACGGCGAGACCACGATCCTGGACATCGCCCTCGGCAACCTCGCGGAGGTCGGGCTCACCGACGTGGTCATCGTGGTCGGCTACCGCGCCGGCGCCGTCGAGGAGCGCAAGGCGGCGCTGGAGGAGCGCTACGGCGTCTCCCTCACCCTCGTCCACAACGACAAGGCCGAGGAGTGGAACAACGCCTACTCCATGTGGCTGGCTCGGGAGCACTTCTCCAAGGGCGTCCTCATGGTCAACGGCGACACGGTTCACCCGGTCGGGGTGGAGAAGACACTATTGTCCAACCGTGGCCCGGACATCCTGCTGGCGGTGGACAACGTGAAAACACTCGCCGACGAGGAGATGAAGGTGACCCTGGACGCCGGGGGGCGGCTCCAGCGGATCACCAAGCTGATGGACCCGGCCGAGGCGTACGGGGAGTACATCGGCGCCACCCTGATCGAGCCCGCCGCCGCCGAGCCGCTGGCCGACGCGCTGAAGGCCACCTGGGAGGGGAACCCCGACCTCTACTACGAGGACGGGTACCAGGAGCTGGTCGGCCGGGGCGGGAGCATCGCCGTGGCCCCGATCGGCGCGGTCGACTGGGTCGAGGTCGACAACCACGACGACCTGGAGAAGGCCCGCCGTATCGCCAAGGGCTACCGGTGAAGCGGCCCGGCCCTTCGGGCGGTCCGGGGGGCCGCCCCCGGAAAGAGAACTGACGTACGGGCCCGGCCGAGCCGTACGGCGGCGGCCCGGGCCTTCCCCCGACGACCGGACGTCCCGACCGACGATCCGAGCGAGGAAGTCCCCTCATGCCCCTGCTGACGCGGATGCTGACCGCCCCGCTGTCCATCGATGTCCGGCGCGGGGCCGTCGCCGCCCTGGGCGATCTGCTGGCCGACCGGCGGATCGTCACCGAGGGCCGCGTGGCCATCGCCGTCGGCCCCGGCCAGGGCGACCAGATCGCCGACCATGTGCGGCCCTCCCTGGACGCCTGCGAGGTGTTCCAGGTCGAGGGCGGAACCGTCGACGCCGCGGTCACCCTCGGCGCCAAGCTGCGCGCCGGGTCGTACGAGGCGGTGGTCGGCATCGGCGGCGGCCGCACCATCGACGCCACCAAGTACGCCGCGACGCTGGCCGGCATCCCGATGGTGTCGGTCGCCACCAACCTGTCCCACGACGGCATCTGCTCCCCGGTCGCCTCCCTCACCCACGACAAGGGCAAGGGGTCGTTCGGGGTGGTGATGCCGCTGGCGATGGTCGTCGACCTCGACTACGTGCGGGCCGCGCCCGAGCGGCTGGTGCGGGCCGGGGTCGGGGACGTGGTGAGCAACTTCTCGGCGGTGGACGACTGGCTGCTGGCCGCCGACGAGTGCGGCGAGCCGGTCGACCGGATGGCGCTGACGGTGGCCCGCACGGCCGCCGAGGCGCTGCTGCACCAGCCCGAGTCCATCGAGTCCGACCGGTTCCTGACCGTGCTGGCCGAGGGGCTGGTGCTGTCGGGGATGGCGATGGCGTTCGCGGGCTCGTCCCGGCCGTCCAGCGGCGGCGACCACGAGATCCTGCACGCGATCGACCAGTTGTTCCCGGGCACCGCCAACCACGGCGAGCTGGCCGGGATCGGCGCGGCCTTCTGCTATCACCTGCGCGCGACCCGGCTGGGCCCGGGCGCGGACCGGCTGGCCGAGATCACCACCTGCCTGAAGCGGCACGGGCTGCCGGTGCTGCCGGGCGATGTGGGGCTGACCACCGAGCAGTTCGCGGAGGCCGTGCAGTATGCCCCGCAGACCAGGCCAGGCCGCTATACGATCTTGGAGCATCTCGGCCTGGACCAGGGCGCGATCCTCAAGGCGGTGGAAGAGTATGTCGAAGCCCATGGCGGCTGAACTGCCCGAGATGCCCGAGATGCCCCGCCCGGGCGACGATCAGCGGCCGTCCCGGCGCACGGCGAGCGTCGCCGACGTGCGGCGGTGGGGGCAGCCGCCCGGCCTGAAGGACCGGCGCAACGAGGAGCACTGGGCGGGCCGCCTCTACATGCGCGACCTGTCGCCGTACTTCGCCTGGCTGGCGATGCGGATGGGCTTCAGCCCCAACCAGCTCACGTACATGATGATGGCGTGCGGCGTGGCCGCCGGCGTCGTGGTGTCGCTGCCCGCCACCGGCACGGGCGTGCTGTGGACGGCGCTGGGCGGCGCCCTGCTGATCCAGGTGTACCTGCTGCTGGACTGCGTGGACGGCGAGGTCGCCCGCTACCTGCGGCAGACCTCGGTCGCCGGGGTGTTCCTCGACCGCATCGGCCACTACCTGTCCGAGGTGTCGCTGCTGATCGGGCTGGGCTTCGCCGCGCAGGGCGGCTGGACCAGCGGCGGCTACACCGAGCTGGGCCTGGTCGCGGCGCTGGGCGCGGCACTGATCAAGGCGGAGACCGACAACGTGGTGGTGGCCCGGGCCAAGTCCGGGCTGGCCGCCGACCCGTCCGGCGGCGACCGGGCGCTGCGGCCCCGGTCCACCGGGATCGCGCTGGCCCGGCAGGCCGCGTCCATGCTCCGCTTCCACCGCATCATCGGCGCGGTGGAGCTGTCGCTGCTGATCCTGGCGGCCGCCGCCCTCGACGTGATCCTGGGCACGCAGACGCCCGCCGCGATCCGGGTCCTGACGGTCGCGGTCGCGGCCGTGGCGGTCGTGCAGACGCTGCTCCACCTGGTGAGCATCCTCGCCTCCCGGAGGCTCAAGTAGATGAAACTCTCGGTCGTGGTGCTCACGATGGGCAACCGCCCGGAGGAGCTGGCCCGCGCCGTCCGCAGCGCGCTGGAGCAGGAGCACGTCGACGTCGAGGTCGTGCTGGTCGGCAACGGCGTCGACCCGGTCGGCGACCGCGGCGGCGCGGCGCCGTTCGACGACGAGCGCGTCAAGACGGTCAGCCTGCCGAAGAACGTCGGGATCCCGGCGGGGCGCAACCGGGGCGTGGAGGCGTCCTGCGGTGACGTGATCCTGTTCCTGGACGACGACGGCTGGTACCGCTCCACCCGTCTCGGGACGTACCTGCGCGACCGGTTCGCCGCCGACCCGGGGCTGGGCGTCATCTCGTTCCGGGTCCGCGACCCCGAGGGCGGGCGCGGCGAGCGGCGGCACGTGCCGCGGCTGCGGGCGGGCGACCCGGAGCGGTCGTCGGCGGTCACCACGTTCCTCGGCGGCGCCTGCGCGATCCGCCGGGCCGCCTTCGACGCCGGCGGCGGGCTCCCGGAGGACTTCTTCTACGCCCACGAGGAGACCGATCTGGCCTGGCAGATCCTCAACGCGGGCTACCGGATCGTGTACGACGCCTCCGCGGTGATGTTCCATCCGGCCGTGCTGCCCACGCGGCACGACATGTTCTACCGCTACAACGCCCGCAACCGGGTGTGGCTGGCCCGCCGCAACCTGCCGTGGACGATCGGGCTCACCTACCTGGCCGTGTGGGTGGCGATGACGCTGCTGCGCGAGCGCAGGCCCAGCGCCCTCAAGCCCTGGTTCAAGGGGTTCGTGGAGGGGTGGCGCAAGCCCGCGGGCCCGCGCCGCCCGATTTCCTGGCGGACGGCCTGGCGGATGACCCGCACCGGCCGCCCACCGATCATCTAGTCGTCCGGCCCGCCGGCCGTCGTGCCGGGTCAGGCGCCCGTGAGGGTGTCGTACCAGGTGGGGTCGGCGGTGAGGACGGTCAGGTGCTGGGTGGCGCGGGAGACGGCCACGTAGAGGACGCGCAGCCCGCGCGGCGACTGGGCCGCCACCGTCTCGGGCGCCACGATCACCGCGGCGTCGAACTCCAGGCCCTTGGCCTCCAGGACGTCGAGGACCTGGACGCGTTCGGGGAGGCCGGCGGCCCGCAGGCCGGCGATGGCGCGGTCGCCGGTGGGGAGGATGACGCCGATCGTGCCCTCCACGCGCTCCAGCAGCTCCTCGACGGCGTCGCGGGCGGCGGCCGGATGGCCGGGCCGCGGCAGCACCCGCACCACCGGGTCGATGCCCGACTCGCGGACGGCGCGGGCCGGCCGGGCGCCGGGCAGCGCCAGCTCCAGCACCCGGGTCGCCACGGCGGCGATCTCGGTGGAGTTCCGGTAGTTGGTGGTGAGCTCGTACTCGTGGCGGGCGCGGCGCGGGGACGGCTTGCGGCGGCGCGTCCGGGACCGCCCGCCGCGTGACCGCCCGCCGCCGGAGGGCGCCTGCTCGTCGGCGCCGAGCGCGGCGTCCATCGCGGCGCGGGCGGCGTCGAGGTCCTCCCAGGCGCTCTGCGCCGGGTCCTCGACGACCGTCCAGCTGGCCTGGCGGCCCCGGCGGCCCAGCATCCGCCACTGCATGGGGGACAGGTCCTGGGCCTCGTCGACGACGATGTGGGCGTACTCGGGACGCTCCTCGACCACGCCGTCGTCGACCCGGCGGGACCGCTCCAGGCGCTCGATGGAGGTGGTGAGCTCCCGCATCTCCGGCGTCCAGTCGTCTTCGGCGACGTCTTCGCCGGTGAGGATGTTGACGCCGTCCACCACGAAGGGGTCGTCCTCGGCGGCGGCCGGGCTGCGGCGGGACGGGCGCGGCGGGGAGCCCAGCAGCGCGTCGATCTCGTCCAGCAGCGCGATGTCCTGGTAGCTGAGGACCGGGCCGGGCCCGCGGCCGTCACCGGCGGTCTCCTCCGGCGAGAGGGCGCCGGACCAGGCGCCGGCCAGCAGCCGGACGGCGTCGCGGTCGAGGTCGCGTCCGGCGGCGCGGCGGAGCCGGTCCGGGTCGCCCAGCGCGCGCAGCACGTCGAGCGGGCGGCGCAGCGGCCACCAGGCGACCAGGAAGTCGGTGAAGGCCCGCTGCTCGCGCACCCGGGCGAGGAACTGCGCGCGCATCGTGTCGCCGCCGCCGTTGGAGGACGCGGCGCCGCCGCCGGGCGCGACCGGCGCCTCCGGCTCGTCGATGGCGGCCAGCCCGTCGGCCGCGAGCAGCGCGTTCCAGACGCTCAGGTCGCCCTCGGCCGCGGTCGCCGCCGCCTCCGGGCCGCCCAGGGCGCGGAAGGCGTCCCAGAGGGCGTCGAGCAGGGCTTCGGCGGCGCGGCCCCGGGCGGCGTTGACGCTGCCGCGGCTGCGCCGGTGCACCTCGTTGCGGATCTTGTCGAGCCGGTCGCGGTCGAGCCGGACGACCACGCCCTTGTAGACCACCCGCAGCTCGTCGGGCGCGCCCGGGGCGTGGTCGGTGACGGCGCGGCGCAGCACCCGCGTCATCGCCTCCGCGCCCTTGAGCCGGGCAAGCTCGGGGGAGTCGTGGACGGTGCCCGTGACGCCCTCCACCAGGTCGCCCAGCGAGCGGAGCGTCGCCGAGCCCTCGCCCAGCGACGGCAGCACCCGTTCGATGTAGGCGGTGAAGCGGCGGTTGGGCCCGACGACCAGCACGCCGCGCGACCCGAACCGGCGGCGGTGCCGGAAGAGCAGGTAGGCGACCCGGTGCAGCGCCACCGCGGTCTTGCCGGTGCCGGGGGCGCCGCGGACCAGGACGGTGCCGTCGGCGGGGGCGCGGATCACCTCGTCCTGCTCGCGCTGGATGGTGGCCACGATGTCGCGCATCGCGCCCTCGCGGGTGCGTGCCAGCGAGGCCAGGAACGCGCCGTCGCCGACGACGGTGAGGTCCTCGGCGGCGGACGGGTCGAGCAGGTCGTCCTCCAGGTCGACCACCGTGTGCCCGCGCGAGTGCAGCACCCGGCGGCGGATCACGCCGCGCGGGTCCTCGGGGGTGGCGCGGTAGAAGTCCTCGGCGGCCGGGGCGCGCCAGTCGATCACCAGGGAGTCGTGGTCGGGCGTGCGGACGCCGATCCGGCCGATATAGCGGATCTCGCCGCCGCCCGGGGCCGCGGCGGCCGGCCGCCCGTTGCCCTCGACGGGGCGCGCGGCGGCCTCGGCGGTGTCGCCGGTGTCGGCCGCGGACGGGCGGGGGGCCAGGTCGAGGCGGCCGAACACCAGGCCGTCGTCGGCCACGTCCAGGGCCTTGGCGCGCATCGCCGCCTGGTGGACCATCGCGTCCCGGTCCACCAGCGAACCCTTGGTGCCGGCCAGCGACTGCCGGTAGCCCTCGCGGATCATGGCCTGGGCCTCGGCGCGCATCTCCTCCAGCCGCGCGTACGCCATGTCGACGTAGCGCTGCTCGGCGGCGATCTCGCGGTCCTTGACCGTGGCCGGCCGACCCTTCACCTGGGACGACATGCAGGCTGCTCCCTACCGTCCGTGGACTCCCCGGGCGGGTGCCCGTTCACCCGCCAGGGCGAAAGAGACAGCTTATTCGGTCCGCGCGCGGTTACCCGAAATCGCGCCCGCGACCCGTCCCGGGCGGGGCCGGGGGCGGTCAGGACGCGGCGGTGACCGGCTCAGGGCGCAGCGGTGAGCCGGTTCAGGACGCGGCGGCGAGCCGGTTCAGGACGCGGCGGTGACCCGGCCGAGGACGCGGTCCATCAGGCCCGGCGCGTACCGCTGGGCCAGCACGGTCGCCTTGGTCAGCGGGTCGGGGAAGACGTAGAGGCCGCCGTGCCGCGTGAGCGAGCGGTCGACCGCGTCCAGGACGGCCCGGGGCGGCATGCCCTTCATGCCGCCGGTGGCGGCGGGGTCGGCCCCGGCCGCCTCCCGGAAGCCCGGGGTGTCCACCTGGCGCGGGCACACGACCCGGATGCGCACCCCGCTGCCGGCGTGCTCGCGCCGCACGGCCTCGGCGTAGGCGTTGACCGCCGCCTTGGCCGCCGCGTACGCCGACGACTTGGCCACCGGCACCCAGGAGGCCAGCGAGGAGAACAGGATCAGCTCGCCCCGGCCGCGCTCCAGCATCGCGGGCAGGGTGGCGCGGACGACGTTGACCGTCCCGAGGTAGTCGACCCGCAGCACCCGCTCGACCTCGTCCAGGGGCTGCTCCAGGGCCGGGACGAGCGGTCCGATCGCGGCGGCGTGCACGACCCGGTGCGGCGTCCCGGTCTCGGCCACCACGTCCGCGACGGCCGTGGCGTCGGCCACGTCGCAGACGCGGGTGTGGGTGTTGGGGGAGCGCAGCGCGGTACGGGCCAGGCCCTTGTCGTCGAGGTCGGTGGCGACGACGTCCCAGCCGGCGGCGGCCAGCCGCTGGGCGGCCAGCGCGCCCAGCCCGCTCGCGGCTCCGGTGACCAGCGCGGTCCGGCGCGGCCCGGTGCCGGGCCTCTCTGGCCTTTTCCCGGTGCTCACGGCCCGACCTCCTCGGCCTCGGCGAAGCTCATCGTCAGGTGCGCGGCCGTGCTGGTGCTGAGCGGGCGGGCGCGGTGCAGCCCGATCTCCCGCAGCTCCTCGGCGACCGGGTGGTCGCCGAGGGTGACCCGGGCGCCGCCGGGACGCATCCGCAGGCCCGACACCCGCATCGTCCACGGCGTGCGGCGGGTGGTCCCGTCCAGGCAGGAGTAGGCGCTGACCTCGGGGGCGGCGCGTCCCGCGGGAATCGGCAGGCCCGGCTTGACGGCCACCTCGATCGCGCTGCGGCCGCCGAACCGGACGGCGCACCGCTTGATGCGTCCCGACAGGTCCATGGGGATCTCCGCGAGTTCCTTGGGGAAGCCCCAGATGGACCGGCCCGCCTCCAGGGTGAACTCCTGGTTGACCGGCAGCCAGTGGATGAACGCGCCGACGTTGCGAAGGTCGCGGATGCGGTTGAGTCCTTTCTGGCCGCCCGGGGCGCTCTCGTACGGGGCCTCACTCGGCGGGCGCACGAGGAAGGCGACGGCGAACTCGTGGTACGGGCCGAGATCGCCGTCGGCGTAGCGGATGAACGCCAGCGAGCAGACGGCCCGCCCCGGGAAGGGCTCGGCCACCTCGAGGCCGGAGTAGGCGATCACGGCCTGGGCCGGGGCGGCGGGCACGGCGAACATGGCCGAGGCCACGGCGGCGTCCCGGATCCGCACCGGCATGGCGACCCGCTCGCCCTGGATCACATGCGCCTGGGTCCCTGTCGTCACATCCCTAAGTAGAACAGGTTCTTGTTTTGCTGTCACGTTCCGGGGTCCGCCGGGCCCTCGAGGGCCGCCCGCACGCGCTCCAGCGTGGCCCGCATGCCCTGCCGGTTGAGCTCGGCGCGGCGCTCGGCGGGCACCCCGGTGAACACCCGGCCCAGCAGCGAGACGAAGCGGGCGCCGCGCGCGTCGCGGCGCAGGTCCCGCCAGTACTCGGTCAGGCGGGTCGAGCCGTCGCCGATGTCCTCCACGCGGTAGCCCCACAGCGCGACCGGCACCCGGAAGCTCGACACCCGGAAGGCGAAGTTCTCGCCCGGGACGGCGGCGGTCACGCGCGCGTCGGTGAACCACACGCGCCAGCCGATCCGGTTGAAACCGGTGAACGTGGTGCCGGGCCCGAACCCCGGCGCCCGTCCCGGCCCCGCGGCACCGTCCCCGGCGGCCACCCGGCGGCGCCGCCGGATCCAGACCGCGAACAGCTCCGGGCTCCAGCGGGTCATCCGGCGCGGGTCGGCCACCGCCGCGTACACGGCCTCCGGCCTCGCCCGCACGACGACGCTCTCCTCGGCCACCCATTCGCGTTCCATCCCCGAATCCTGCACCATGACCATGGGGTCACAAAAGGCCCGGGCCACACCCTGGCCGAGGCTCACAGCGGCGGATCAGCGGAGGTGGGCGAAGCGCTCGCGCCAGTCGGCGTACCACGACGCGAACCACGGGTGCCCCTCGGCGAGCGGCAGGATGTAGGTCACCGTCTCGGCGTAGTAGCGGCGCTGATAGTCCGGCGGCATCTGGTCGAGGCGCTGGACGTTGCTCACCCGGTCGGCCAGCTTCACCACGACCGCCTCGGGCGGGGCGTCCCGCAGCCGCCGCAGGTACGCCGCCTTGGACGCGCGCTTGGCCTGCCGTCCCATGCCGTCCGTTGGAGGCTTGGTGACCCAGTCCACCAGCTCGGCCACCCGGGGGCCGAACTCCTCCTCCACCTCCGCGACGGTCGCGTCGGTGTCCTCGACGGTGTCGTGCAGCAGCACGGCCGACAGCACGTCGGGGTCGGTCACCCCCGCGCCGCGCACCATCGCCTCCAGGGCCTCCACCAGGTGCTCGACATAGGGGACGCCGGTGGGCCGCCGCTGGTCGCCGTGCCAGCGCAGCGCCGCGGCGGCGGCCCGGTCCAGCCGTTCCAGCGCGGGCTGATCGAGTGTGCCGTCCCCCGCCAGGGCGGCGCGGGCCTCCGGCCAGGTCCGCCAGGTGATGAAGATGTCGTCCACGGGATGCTCCGATCTGGTTTTACACCGGGTCTCTCGCCTGCCGTGTCGCGTGGGCGCCCGGCACAGGGCATGGTGGGAGTCGTTCACTGAGCAAGGTATGGGATCGGCCAGGAACGGAACCGGACGGGAACGGGATCGGACAGAAGGGAGGCGGCCAGGACGTGGTCGGCGGCAGACGGCCGCCCCGGGAGGGAACCGGGGCCTCCGGCAGGGGACGGCTGGCGCTGGGGGTGCTCTCCGGCGTGCTGGTGGTCACCGTCGTCGCCGTGATGGCCGGCCGCTTCGTGCTGCAGGCCGAATGGTGGCAGGTCCGGCACAGCGTCACCGCCGCGCCGGTCGTGCCGCAGGCCGCGCTCGGCCCGCCGCCAGGGCCGCTGGCGGTCAGCTGGCAGCGGTCGGCGCAGGTGCGGCGCGGCACGCTCGCCGGGCACGGCAGCGTCGCCCACGAACTCGCCCAGGGGCAGGTCGTGACCGCCTCGGGCCGGGGCCTGGAGGTCCGCGACGCCCGCACCGGCACCGAGCGCTGGAGCTACCGCCGCACCGGCTGGACGCTGCTCGGCTGGTCGACCACGCGGTCCCGGCTGGTCGGCTACTTCGAGCGCACCGGCCACCGCGGCGAGCGGCAGACGGTGGGCTTCGACGCGCTGTCGGGCGGGGTGATGTGGCGCCGCGCCGGCGCCGAGCGGCCCGCCGCGGCGACCCGCGCGACGCTGCGCTGGCCCGGCGGATCCGGTGTGGTGCTGACCACCGACAAGCACCGCCGTACCCTGTACGGCCGCTCCGCCGACGACGGCGGCAAACGGTGGACGCGTGAACTGCCCCCCGGATGCCGCCTGTTCGAGGACGCCTCGCACGCCTCCGACGGCGTGGAGGCGCTGTCCGTCCTCGCCCTCGACTGCGAGGGCCGCAGCCGGCTGGTGGCGGTCGAGCCGTCCGGCGGCCGGGTCCGCTGGATCCGCTCGCTCGGCTCCCAGGAGTCACCCGACGTGCGGGTGCTCGACGGCGTGACGCTCGCGTTCGACGGCACCGCGCTGCGCGCCTACGACGAGGACGGCTCCCAGAAAAGGGTCTGGAACGGCGACGAGGTCTGCGGCGACGCGATGTGCCCGGCCGTGGTCGTGGAGGGCCGGCTGATCGTGGCGTACGGGGGCGCCGGACGCGACGGCGGGCGGCTGGAGTCGGTCGACGTCTCCTCCGGCCGCTCCCAGTGGACCCGCGACGTGCCCGGGTACGCGGCCGTCACCGAGGCGGGCGGGCGCGTCTACGCGCTGCGGCCCAGGCTCGACGAACGGCTCCTGCCCGCCGGGGTCGACGTCGTGGACCCCTCCGACGGCACCGCGACGACCGTCCCGGCACCGTTCGCGATGGACCCGGCGCTGACCGGGGTGCGGCCATGGCTGGCGGCGGCCGGGGGCCTGCTGTACGCGGCCGTGCCGGAGGCGGCGCCCAGGCCGACCGGCTCGGCCCGGCTGGTGGCGCTGCGCGGCGGCTTCGCCGGGCCGGGGCCCGCCGAGCTGGGCGGGGTCGCCGAGGCCGACTGGCCGGACGCGTGCGGCCTGCTGAAGGCCCCCGACCTGGCCGGAGCCCATCTGGACGGCGAGTACACGACCAAGCCGGGACGGGCCCGGTTCGGCGACGTCCGGCTGCCGCGCCCGGTGACGTGCACCTACGAGATCGAGGGCGCGGACCTGATCGAGCAGCGGGCCGACCCCGACGAGCGCGACCGCGACCTCCCGGAGGAGCCCGTCCCGTCCGCGTCCCCGGGGTCGCCCGTCCCGTCCGCGACCGGATCGCTCCGGCCCGGATCGCCCCGGCCCGGGACGTCAGGGGGGCCTGTGCCGTCCGAGCGGGAGCGGCCGGGCGACCCGGGTGACTCAGGTGACTCGGGTTCGGCGAAGCCGCGGACGTCCGCCGGCCCCCGCGACACGGCACGCCCGGACGGGCGGGAGTCGCAGTGGGGCAAGCGCGGTCTCACGGTGACGGTGAAGTGGGTGGCGCCCACCGCCCCGACCGCGTCCGCGCTGCTCCAGACGTTGCAGGCCACCCAGTCGCAGGCGCGGCGCCGCACCGACATCGGCGGCGACGAGGCGTACGAGATCGGCCCGACGGCAGGGACGATCGCGCTGCGGGTCGACCGCTACATCGTGATGGTCGACGCCTCGCAGCCGTCGGGCGCGGCGACCCGGCTGGCCCGCGCCATCGCCGGCCGCCTGCCGCACACGCGCTAGCCGTACCCGGCCGGGAGGGCCGGCGGGATCAGAGGGTCAGTAGGTGCCCTCGGGGGTGGCGGCGCGGTCGATGAACGGCTCGTCCACCAGCGGCCCGCCGACCCGCGGCTCGTCGATCCGCGCCGTGGAGCGGCCCGCCCAGGCCTCCAGCTGCGCCACGAACCGCTCGGCGTGCACCGGCCAGTGGTAGCGCGCCAGGGCCGTCTTGTAGCCGTTCCGGGCCAGGTCGTTGCGCAGGTCGGGGTCGGCGCGCAGCTTGCGCACCGCGTCCGCCGCCGCGGCCGGGTCGCCGAACGGCACCACCAGCCCGCTCTCCGCCGGCTCCACGATCTCCACCGCGGGCGGGTTGGGCGTGGTGATCACCGGGATGCCGCGGGCCATGTACTCCACGACCTTGGTGGGCATCGAGTGCCGGTAGTTCGGCTCGTCGTGCAGCAGCGCCAGGCCCGCCATGGCGCCCTCGGCGATCCGCAGCGCCCGGTCGTTGGGCACGAACCCGTACCAGCGCAGCACCCCCTCGCGCTGCGCCTCGCGCAGCGCGACCCGGACCGGGGCGTCGGCGGCGCCGATCAGCTCCACCATGATCCCCTCGGGCGCCAGCAGCCGGGCCATCTCGATCATGTCGAGGGCGCCGCGGGCCACCGACAGGTGCCCGACGTAGATGGCCCGGCCGTTGTCCGGCGGGCCGGGCGGCTCCTCGGAGACGTAGGTGGTGTTGGGCACCACCGGGTGCTCCTTGCGGAACCGCTCCCGGTAGCCCTCCTCAGCGAGCAGCAGCCGGTGCCGCCGCTCGCTGCGCAGCTCCAGCCGCCGCACCAGCGGACGCAGCACCGGCCGCAGCGGGCCGGGCAGCCAGCCCTTGGCGGTGAGCGCGGCGGCGGTGTCCTCGTGCACGTCCCACACGACCGTGCGGCGCCGCACGGAGCGGGGCAGCGAGACCAGCAACTCGGGATCGTGCAGCAGCACCACGTCCGCGTACGCGGAGTGCTCGACCAGCGCGCGGTGCGCGGCGCGCAGCGCGCGCAGCCGCCGCCGCCCCGTCGCCCGGGGCACGTCCACCGGGCTGATCTCCCGCCAAGGGGTCACGTTGCACGCCCGGAAAGGCGCGATGTAGGTGACCTCATGGCCCGCGTCGAGCAATGACCGGATCTGCCGGTGCAGAATCCGGGCATCCTCGGGATGATGCACGACCGTGCAAACGCAGACCCGCATTCCACTCACTCCGGATGGGTGCCGAAAATCTCCCAAGCTGGATTCTGTGCGCACTGTGGAAATGGCAGATGAATCCCGCCTGTCCGGACGGTGCACTCCGCTGGTCGGCTGCACATGATCGCGTGTCGCGGGTCGCGTCACAGGAGCTCGACGGTCTCGCCCCGGGACCCCCGCGTCCGCCCCCTCGTGTCGAACAGCAGCCGCGAGTGCCGCGCCAGCGTCTCGGCGTCGTACGCGGAGTGGTCGGCCAGCACGATGACCAGGTCGGCGTCCTGGAGTGCGGTGGGCAGGTCGGCGTCGGCGGCGGGGACGGGGTTGCCGTCGACGTGCCAGGAGGCGACGTAGGGGTCGTGGTAGGTGAGGCGGGCGCCCAGGTTGGTCAGACGGCGGGCGATGGGGCGGGCGGGCGATTCGCGCTGGTCGGCGATGTCGGCCTTGTAGGTGACGCCCAGCAGCAGGATGCGGGCGTCCTTGAGGGCGCGGCCCTGGGCGTTGAGGAGTTGCTGGGCGCGCTCGACGATGTAGCGGGGCATGCGGTCGTTGATCTCTTGGGCGAGTTCGACGAACCGGAAGGGGTAGCCCAGGGAGCGGACCTTGTAGGACAGGTAGTTGGGGTCGATGGGGATGCAGTGGCCGCCGACGCCGGGTCCGGGGCGGAAGGCCTGGAAGCCGAAGGGTTTGGTGGCGGCGCAGTCGATGGCGTCCCACAGGTCGATGCCCAGTTCGTGGCAGAACACCGCCATCTCGTTGACCAGGGCGATGTTGACGTGCCGGTAGGTGTTCTCCAGCAGCTTGGCCATCTCGGCCTCGCGGGTGCCCTTGGCCTGGACGACGCGGTCGACGAACTTGCCGTAGAGGGTGGCGGCGGCGGTGGCGCAGGCCTCGGTGAGGCCGCCGACGATCTTGGGAGTGTTGGCGACGCCGTAGACGGGGTTGCCGGGGTCGATGCGCTCGGGTGAGAAGGCCAGGTGGAAGTCGGTGCCGGCCTTGAGTCCGGAGCCCTCTTCCAGCAGGGGGCGCAGGACCTCCTCGGTGGTGCCGGGGTAGGTGGTGGACTCCAGCACCACCAGGGTGCCGGGCTGGAGGTGGGCGGCGATGGTGCTGGCGGCGCCGCGCACGGCGGTCAGGTCGGGCCCGCCCTCCTCCGACAGGGGGGTGGGGACGCAGATCACGATCGAGCGGGCCTGGTCCAGGACGTCCTCGTCCAGGGTCGGGGTGAACCCGGCGTCGAGCATGGCGCGCACTTGGGCGTCGTCGACGTCGTCGATGTGCGAGCGTCCGGCTTGCAGGCCTTGCACGACGCGCTCGTCGCGGTCCAGGCCGCCCACGCGCAGCCCGGCCTGGCAGGCCTCCCGTACCAGCGGCAGCCCGACGTATCCGAGCCCGATGACCACCAGATCCACCCGGTGGCTCCCTTCACGAGTATCACGAAGCCTTGACCGGCACCGTGCTTGAGGATGTTCGTGCGGCGCCGTGCCCGGGACGCGGCCTTGCTCAGGCCCCTCGCTCGGGTCCGCCGAGCGGGCGTCCCGCTAGCGGTAGGCGTCCCGGTAACGGGCGGCGACGGCCCGCCAGGTGCGTTCCGCCCTGACCCATTCGTGGGCCGCCTGTCCGATTTTCCGGCACCTGTCGGGACTGTAAATCAGCTCGGCCAGGGAATTCGCCCAAGCTTCCGCATCTTCGGGAAGTGTTAACGTCCCGGTCACGCCCGGTTCGACGATTTCGCGCAGAGCATTGACATCACTTGCTATTACTGGGATTCCTCCTGCCATCGCCTCGATCGGCTTGAGGGGCGTCACCAATTGGCAGACCCGGTCCGCCCGCCGGGGCACCGCGAACACATCGAGGAGCGCGTGGTACTGACGAACCGACCGCATCGGCACCCGTCCGGTGAACACGACCCTGGCGTCGTGTCCGGCGGCGGTGTCCGTGCGGCCTTCGCCGGCCCCCGCGCGGCGGTCGTCCACCGGCAGCCCGTGCCCCGCGGCGCGGCGCATCAGCGCGCCCAGCTCGGGCCCGTCGCCGACCAGCAGCAGCGTGACCGGGCTGCCCGCGGCGCGCAGCCGGGCGGCCGCGTCGATGAGCGTGTCGATGCCCTCGTAGCCGTAGAACGAGGAGGTCAGCCCCACCACCGGCGCCCCCTCGGGCAGGCCCAGCTCGGCGCGCAGCCCGGAGGCGTCCGGCAGCGGCTCCAGGAAGGCGTCGTCGACCCCGTTCGGCACAGTGATGATCTTGGACGGGTCGACGCCGCGCCCGGCGATCTCCGCGCGCATCGCCTCGCCCAGCGTGACCACCGCGTCCGCCTCGGACATCCGGCGGGTCTCCAGCTCCCGGGTCAGCCGGTAGAAGTCGTCGCTCTCCCGGTGCGAGGGATCGCGGGACAGCCAGGAGTCCTCCAGGAAGCCGCGGACCTCGTACACCACCGGGAGCCCGTGGCGGCGGCCCAGCTCCAGCGCCACCGCCGCGTTCAGGTGGTTGCTCACCGCGTGCAGCGCGCGCGGACGCACCGCCTTGACCAGCCGTCCCGCCAGGTCGGCGCTCTTGGCGATGTCGCGGACCGGGTTCCGGGCCGGCAGCCAGGGCAGCAGGCGGTGGTACGGGACGCCGTCCACCTCCACTCGCGCGCGCGTGTCGCCCAGGCCCTGGCTGAGCGGGTACCCGAGCCGGGTCACCACCTCCGGCGCGTACCCCAGCTCCCGCAGCGCCAGCGCGATGCGATGCGTCCGCACCGTGTAGCCCGCGTTGGTGAGCGGCAGCGCGTTGGTAACGAACTGCAGGACAGGCGTGTCACTGTGGGGGGACGACCCCCCGCGCCCCCCGTCCCCCTCCACTCCGCTGGCGCTCCGCTCCGGGGGCCGGCCGGTGGAGGGCTTCTCCGTACGGGCCAGCAAGGTCCTCAAGTCCTCGGACTCGCGGGCGGGGTCGCGCGGGCGGGGGACCGCCAGGGGGGAATTGCGCAGCTTCGCCCCCGGGCGGCCGGGGACGATGCGGGCCAGCAGGCGTACGGCCAGCCGGGGGGCCCGGCCCGGGTCGTCGCGGAGCTGCCGCCAGGTCAGTCCCAGCAGGTAGACGGTTCTTTTGAGCACGGCGGGCGAGCGTAGGCAACCCCGATGAACAGAAGGGAAATTGTGTTGGCGTCCATCGTGCACGTTCTGGGAGCACGCCCGAACTTCGTCAAGGCCGCGCCGGTGATCGAGGCGCTGCGGGCCGCGGGGGCCGAGCAGGCCGTCGTCCACACCGGCCAGCACTATGACGAGCGGATGTCGGAGATCTTCTTCCGCGAGCTGGGGCTGCCCGAGCCGGATGTGAACCTCGGTGTCGGGTCCGGAAGCCATGCCGCCCAGACGGCCGCACTCATGACCGGGCTTGAGCAGGAGTTCACGAGTCGTTCACCCGCGCTCGTCATCGTGTACGGCGACGTGAACTCGACGATCGCCGCCGCGCTGGTCGCGGCCAAGCTGCACATCCCGGTCGCGCATGTGGAGGCCGGGCTGCGCAGCTTCGACATGACCATGCCCGAGGAGGTCAACCGGCGCCTGACCGACCAGCTGTCGGACCTGTGCCTGGTGACCAGCCCCGAGGCGGTCGGGCACCTGGCCGCCGAGGGCATCCCGGTCGAGCGGGCGCACCTGGTCGGCAACCCCATGATCGACACCCTGCTGAAGAACCTGGACGCCTTCGACACCGACCGCGTCCGCGCCGAGCACGACCTGCCCGGGCGCTACGTGCTGGCCACCCTGCACCGCCCCGCCAACGTCGACTCGCCGGAGACGGCGGCGGCGCTGGTCAAGCACCTGCACGGGGTCGCCGACCTGGCCGAGGTGGTGATCCCGGTGCACCCGCGGGGCCGGGCCACACTGCTGGCCGCCGGGCTGGACGACCACGCCGGGGTGCACGTGATGGAGCCGCTGGGCTACATCGACTTCATCGCCGCCGTCCGGGGCGCGGCGGCGGTGGTGACCGACTCGGGCGGGCTGCAGGAGGAGACCACGATCCTGGGGGTGCCGTGCCTGACGGTGCGGCCCAACACCGAGCGGCCGATCACCATCACCCACGGCACCAACCGCCTGGTCACCTTCGAGGACCTGGTGCCCCAGACCCGCAAGGCCCTGGACGCCGGGCCCGCCGCCGCCACCCGCAAGCCACCGCTGTGGGACGGCCACGCCGGACCGCGCATCGCAGAAGTAGTCATGGAGTTCCTTGGTGACTGAACCGACCACCGGCGGCCCGGGCGCCGCCCAGCCGAGCGCCGCGTCCGCGGCGAAGGCCAACCGGCAGGCGGCGCGGCTGCGGGCGGCGCTGCGCGAGCGCGAGGGCCGCGTCCAGGAGCTGGAACGCCGCATCATCGCGCTGGAGACCTCGACCACCGTGCAGTTCGGGCGGCTGGTCGCGGGCGCGGCGCGCAACCCGCGGCGACGCGGCGTGAAGCTGCCCCGCGAGCTGTACCGGCTGTGGAAGAAGCGCAACATCCCGTCGGTCGCGCCGACCGTCCGGGAGAGCGACCGCCTCCAGCTCGACCACGTCGACCGGCCCGAGGACCGGCTGCTGGTCTCGCAGCCGTACGAGGGCCTGGTCATCGCCGGGGTGCTGGGCCGCCGGGCCGCCGCCGAGCTGGCCGGTCAGGCCAAGGTGATCTCGCTCTACCCGCACGACGCCGCGATCGCGCTCGAGACCGCCGACGTCGACCTGCTGGTCGTGGACGCGGCGGCGGGGGAGCCCGGCGGGCCGTGGGCCTACCTGGGCGTCCCCGGCATGTACGACCGCGACCGCGCGCTGGACGAGGTGCGCAGGCTCGCCCGGGAGCGCGGCGTGCCGCTCGTCCTGTGGGGAGAGCCGCCGCCACCGACCCTGGCCATCCTCCACTGGGACGCCAGGGCCACCGCCTTCGCCCAGCTCGCCGAGGTCGCGGCGCCGTCGGCCGCGACCCCGGCACCCTGACCGGCACTCTCATCGGCACGACCTGTGCAGCACCCGTGAAAGGACCTTCCGTGCGACCACGCGCCCTCGTCTACGGCGACGTCGACCTCAACCTGATCGACGGTTCGGCGATCTGGGCCCAGGGGATGGTGCAGGCCGCGGCCCGGGCCGGCTGCTCGGTGACCCTGGTGCTCAAGGCGCCCGTGCGGACCGGCCGGCTGGTCGACCCGCTGCGGGCGCTGCCGGAGGTCACCGTGCTCAGCCCGCACGCCGAGGGCCTGGTCGAGGGCGAGGCGTCGATGCAGCCCAAGCAGGCCGCCGCCGTGCTGGCCTCGATCGACGCCGCCGACCCGTTCGACCTGATCGTGGTGCGCGGCCGGCGGCTGGCCGGGAAGCTGGCGGCCGGGCCGCTGGCCGGACGGCTGTGGACCTACCTCACCGACGTCCCGCAGTCGGCCGGGGAGTTCAGCGGCTCGGCCAAGGGCGAGCTGCGCCGCATCGCCGACGCCTCGCGGGTGCTGCTGTGCCAGACCGAGGAGCTGCGCGGGTTCCTGGAGAGCGCGGTGCCCGCGACGGCGGGCAAGAGCGTGCTGTTCCCGCCCGTGGTCGTGCTGCCCGACGGCATGACCGGGCGGGAGGGCGGCCCGCCCGAGGGCCGCGCGCTGCGGCTGGTCTACACGGGCAAGTTCGCGCCGCGCTGGAACACCTACGAGATGGCCGGGCTGCCTCGGCTGTTGGCGCAGCGCGGGGTGGACGCCGAGCTGCACATGATCGGCGACAAGATCCACGACGATCCGAAGGACCCCGGATACTCGGAGCGGATGCGGTCCGCGCTGGAGCAGGGCCAGGGCGTGGTCTGGCACGGCGGGCATCCGCGGGCGGAGGCGATGCGGCTCACCGCGGCCTGCGACGTGGGCCTGTCGTGGCGGCACCCGGAGATGGACGCCAGTCTGGAGCTGTCCACCAAGGTGCTGGAGTGCGGGACGCTGGGCGTGCCGGTCGTCCTCAACCGCACGCCGATGCACGAGCGGCTGTTCGGGGTCGACTACCCGCTGTTCGCCGCGACCGAGACCGACGTCGTGGACGCGCTCACCCTCATCGGGAAGAACCCCGACGTCTTCACGCTCGCCGTGGAACGTTGCCAGGACGCCGCGGGCGGCTTCACCCTCGCCGCCGCGGCCGAACGGCTGCGCACCTACCTGGGGCAGACGTTCCCCGAGCAGTCCAAGCTGGTCCTGGCGGCGGCCAGGGTGGCGGCTCTGGCCAGCCCGCAGAGCGCGGCGCAGAGTTCCACGGACCAGGGGGACGTCCTCGTCCACGAGGGCGCGGGGTCCGCGACGCCCCAGGCGCCCGCCGCGAACTCCCACGGCGCCGCCGCCGCGCAGGGCCCGCGCAAGCTGCGGGTCGGGGTGGCGGGGCACGACCTGAAGTTCTTCACCCGGCTCCTGGACTACCTGAAGTCGCGGCCCGACATGGAGGTCCGCGTCGACCACTGGGCGGCGCTCAAGGTGCACGACCCCGAGCGCAGCCAGGAGCTCGTCGAGTGGGCCGACGTCGTCGTCTGCGAGTGGTGCGGGCCCAACGCCCTCTGGTACGCCTCGCACAAGCGCCCCGGCCAGCGCCTGATCGTCCGGCTGCATCGCTTCGAGCTGTACGCCGCCTGGCCGCGCCACCTCGACATCGACGCCGTCGACCAGGTCGTCTGCGTCAGCCCGCACTACGCCGACCTCACCCGTGAGACCACCGGCTGGCCCGCCGACAAGGTCGTCGTGGTGCCCAACTGGGTGGACGACCTCCAGCTCGACCGGCACAAGCTGGCCGGGGCCGAGCACCACCTCGGCATGATCGGCATCGCGCCGGCCCGCAAGCGGCTCGACCTGGCGCTGGACGCGCTGGAGGAGCTGCGCCGCGAGGACCCCCGCTTCACGCTGTTCGTCAAGTCGAAGCTGCCGTGGGAGTACTGGTGGATCTGGCAGCGGGAGGATGAGCGCGCGCACTACGAGCAGGTCTTCCGCCGGATCCGCCGCTCGCCGCTGCTGGCGGGCGGGGTGGTCTTCGACTCCTACGGCCGGGACGTGGCGGCGTGGCTGCGCCGCATCGGCTTCGTGCTGTCCACCAGTGACGACGAGAGCTTCCACCTGGCCCCCGCCGAGGGCATGGCGTCGGGCGCCGTCCCGGTGCTGCTGGGCTGGCCGGGGGCGGACACCATCTACGACCGGCGCTGGATCCACCAGGACGCGTCCGCGATGGCGGCCTCGATCGCCGCGACGGTGCGCGACGGGCGCTGGGAGACCGAGCGGCTGCTCGCCCAGGAGCAGGTCCGCGCGCAGTACGCGCTGGACGAGGTCTGCCGCCAGTGGACCGACCTCCTCGCCGGGGCGCTCACGCCCGCCCACGGGTAGCGGGCGCGCGGGCGGCGCCGGCCCCAGTGGGAAAGGGAACCCGGCGACGACGGGGTGCACGCTGAAGCTCCCGTGAACGCGGATGATCTCGATAGGCTCTGCGCTGTGAATCCCCGGCCGCTGCCTTCGTTGTACCGATCCATCGGACGTGCGGCGGGGCGGTGGACGGTCGCCCACCTGCTGTTCGCGGCGGTGCTGGCCGGGGCCGTCGCGATCCGGGTCGCCGCGGCGCGCGGCTACCCGTCGCTGCTGTGGGGCGGCGACTCCTTCGGCTACCTCGACGCGGCCAACAAGTTCCGCCCCCACATCGGGCGGCCCAGCGGCTACTCGGTCTTCCTCGCGGGGCTCCGGCCGTTCGAGGACTTCCGCGTCGTGGTGCTGGCGCAGGCGGCGCTGGGCGTGGCCGCCGGGACCATGGTGTACGCCCTGGTGTGGCGGACGGCGCGCCGCGCCTGGCCGCGCCGGATCTGGCTGCCGGGCCTGCTCGCCGCCCCGGCGTCGGTGCCGGTGCTGTACGACGCGAACCTGATCCAGGCCGAGCACATGCTGCTCGCCGACAGCGTGTTCACGTTCCTGCTGGTCGCCGCCGTGACGGTGGTGCTGTGGAGCGAGCGGACGCCCTGGTGGGCGGGCGCGCTGGCCGGGCTGCTCACCTCCTTCGCCGCGCTGACCCGGCTGGCCGGGCTGCCGCTGCTGGCGCTGATCGTGCTGGCCATGCTGCTGCGCTGGTCCGGGTGGCGGCGGACGGTCGCGTCGGTGGCCGCGGCGGTGGTGACGTTCGCGGTGCCGTTCGTGGCGTACATGAACTGGTTCGAGGAGCACTGGGGCAGCTTCGCGATCACCAAGGCCGACAACGTCTGGCTGTACGGCCGCACGGTCGACTTCGCCGACTGCGCCAAGCTGAACCCGCCGCCCGAGCTGGTCGTCATGTGCCCGAAGCCGGCGTCCGACCCGCGGATCGCGCCCGCCTTCCGGGCCCTGTGGACGCAGGACTCGCCGTTCGCCTACATTCCGGGCGGGATCTACGGCGACGAGGGCAACGAGAAGGCCGGGGATTTCGCCGACCTGGCCATCCGGAAGCAGTTCGGCGACTTCGTGGGCGTGATCGTGCGCGACACGCTCCGCGCGTTCGAGACGGGCCGGGAGCCCTATCCGACGCCGTGGACCGAAGAGAACACCCGCTTCCCGGTGGGGGAGGCCTGGTCGGACGAGCAGCAGCTGCTGGCCGAGGCGTACGGGACGCACGGCCGCGCCACCGTGGTGGAGCCCCGGGCGGCGTGGATCCGCGAGTACCACGAGCGCTGGTACACGCCCGGGCCGGCGCTGGCGGGCCTGCTGGCGGTGGGGCTGTCGGGGGTGCTGATCCGGCTGCGGCCGCGCTCGCGGTGGGGCGCGGCGGTGCTGCTGCCGTGGTCGATGGGGGCGGCGCTGGTGGTGATCCCGGCGGCCACCGCGGACTTCGACTACCGCTACCTGCCGCCGGCGGTGCCGTTCGCCTGCCTGGCGGCCGCGCTGGCGCTGATCCCGGGCGCCGCCCGGGCGCGCCGTCCCGCGTCCGAGACTCCCGACGCGGAGCAGCGGGAGAGTGCGCCGCCGGAGCCGCCGGAGCCGCGGGACGAGCCCGAAGAGGCCGGGCCGCAGGACGGGCCCGAAGAGGCCGGGAAGCCCGATGGCGTAAGGGATGCGGCCGATCAGGGCACGAACAGCGTCAGTCTCTGAAATCCCTCGTTCACTGTGAACTTCCACCCGTCTCCGGACGTCTCTGTTTCATCACCCCAAGCCCGTCAAGCGTGCCAGAGTGACGGATAACGCTCGACGGTCAGGGCAGGGGATGCCGGAGAGGCCATGTTCGTCTGATATGGCGGGAATTGGAGCTCATGGGGACGCCGAAGGTCAGTGTCATCGTGCCCGTGCACGACTGCCGGTCGACGTTGGAGCGCACGTTCCGGTCGGTCTTCGACCAGACGATGCCGGCCGAGCGGATCGAGATCATCGCGGTGGACGACGGGTCCACCGACGGCAGCGGTGAGGAACTGGACCGGCTCGCCGAGGGGCGGCCCGGGTTCACGGTCGTCCACCAGCCGCCTTCGGGCGGGCCCGGACGCCCGCGCAACGTGGGCATCGAGCGGGCGGCGGGCGAGTACGTCTTCTTCCTGGACGCCGACGACTACCTCGGCCCCGAGGCCCTGGAGCGCTGCTGCGCGATCGCCGACCGGAACGAGACCGACGTCGTCGTCCCCAAGTACGTCGGCGTGGGCCGCAAGGTGAACCCCTACCTCTTCCGGGAGACGGTGGAGTTCACCACCATCCACGATGAGGTGCCCAACCTCTACGGGAGCATCACCGCGCTCAAGCTCTACCGGCGCAGCCTGCTCGAACGGCACCGGATCCGGTTCCCCGAGAACGTGCTGTCCGGCGAGGACCAGTTCTTCGCCGTCCGGGCGTATTTCGAGGCCAAGGGCGTGTCGGTGCTGTCCGACTACGACTGCTACTACTGGGTCGACCGCGACGACGGCAGCAGCGCCCTCCAGCGTGGCGGCGCCCCCGCGGAGGACTACTTCCCGGAGATCCGGCGGCTGATGGCGTTCGTGGCCGAGCGGACCGGCCCGGGCCCGACCCGTGCGCGGCTGATGCGCCGCCACTTCGCGGTGGAGGTCTTCTCCCGCTTCGACCAGCGCTACCAGGGGTTCTCGCCGGAGGAGCGGCGCGCGACCCGGGACGGTGCCCGCGACCTGGTGGAGCGGTGGGCCACCCCGGAGACCCTGAAGGGGCTCAACCCGTACAACCGGCTGCTCGCCCACGCCCTGCGGCACGGCCTGGACGACCTGGTGGACGAGGCCGCCCGGGTGCACGCCGAGGAGGAGCCGCAGCTCGTGGTGGACGGCGACCGTGCGTTCGCCGCCTACCCCGGGTTCCGGGACGAGGCGCTCGGCATACCCGACGAGGTCTTCCTGACGAGCAGGCCGCTGTCTTCGCGGCGCACCCTGACCGGCGCGGAGTGGCGGGACGGGCGGCTGGCCGTCCGCGGCCGCGCGGGCGTGGTGGAGGGCGCGAGCGGAGGCCACCGGTTCGAGCTGCTGCTGCGGCGGCGTGAGGGCGGCGAGGAGCACCGCGTTCCGTTCCGTCCCCTGCCCGCCGGCGCCGCGGCCGACGCCGAAGCCGAAGCCGAGGACGGCGCCGCCGGGCCGGAGCTGATCGCCGAGATCGACTTCGCCGCCGCCCCGCTCGCCCCCGGCCGCTGGGACGCCCACGCCGTCGTCCGCGTCGGGGACCGGGTGGCCGGCGAGGGCCGGCTGGTCGCCGCCGAGGGCGTCGAGGCGCCCGGCGCGCGGATCGCCGCCGTGCGCGAGGGGCGGCCCGTCGTGGCGCCCTACCTCACCAAGAGCGTCGGCGCGCTGGCCCTGCACGTGGGCGGGGGGAAGGCGGGGGCGGCCCCGGCCACGCCCGCCGCGGTGTCGCAGGGGCCGTCCGGGACGCTGCGGATCGCCGCCACGCTCACCACGGCCCTGCCGGACGGCTCCGATGTCCCGGTGGGCGTGCGGGTGCTGCTGCGGCACCGGGAGTCCGGCGAGGTGCGGGCGGCGGAGGCCACGGCCGTGACCGTGCCCGGCGGGCTGGACGTCTCCGCCGATCTGGACCTGCGCGGTGCCCGCAGGGGCGCCTGGGACGCCTCCTACGATGTCGCGGTGGACGGGGCGAAGGGCGAGTTCCGGATACCGCTGGGGTCCGGAGACGACGCGACCCCCGCCGGACGGCGGGGGCCGCGACCGTTCCGGACCTCGTCCGGCAATCTGTCGGTGCAGGTGGGCGGGGCCGTGGTCACCCGGCTGCGCCGCGTCCTGTCCGGGCGCTCCTAGGGCCTGTCTCGAAGTGGCCTCAGGTACCCGCGCGAGCGCGCGATGTCGCGCTCGCCGAGGCCCGGTGAGGGGCGAGCCGCCAGGCGAGCGCCGTAGGCCGGGACTGTGAAACGCAGCCTCAGCCGGCGCTACTGACGGTGGCCTGGTGCTGCTCGTACTCGGCGGGCAGCTGCTCCCGGTAGCCGGCGATCTTCCGCTCCAGCTTGGCCAGGCTGCGGCTGTAGTCCCGGCTGGACAGCCAGAACTTGTAGATGATCACCAGTTCGAAGGCCAGCATCCCGGCACCGGACAGCACGGTCACCGGGATGATCGCGCCGGAGACCACCGCGGCCGCCACCGGGGCCACGATGAACACGCCCATCTGGAACTCGATCCCGCTGATCAGGTGCGGGCGGATCCGGCCGCGGAGCAGCGCGTTGCGGATCCGGGCGTACCACGGGAAGCGCTGGTTGAACTCGGCCTGCAGCGCGGCGTTGGGGTGGTCGCCGACGACCTGGTCCTCCATGTCGGCCTCGGGGTCGGGACGCAGCGCCCCCTCCGCCGTGCGCAGGTCCTCGCCGACCTCGCCGTCGGGACCGTTCCCGGCGCGGCGCACCGCCAGCTCCAGCTCGTGCGCCTGCGTCCGCATGGCCTGCAGCTTGTTGCGCATCTGGGAGCGGACCTTGTAGATCTCCAGAGCGTCCATGTAGCGGAGCATGTCCAGGAACACCACCGCCACCGCGGTCCAGACGTAGGCGACGTTGCCGGTGGCGGCGTACTGCCCGCCCATCAGCGCGATCGCGCAGGCCAGCACCCGCACCCGGTCGAAGATGTAGTCCAGCCAGGCGCCGAAGATCGAGCCGGTGCCCTTCAGCCGGGCGATCTTGCCGTCCATGCAGTCGAGCGTGAACGACAGGTGGTACAGCAGCGCGCCCAGCAGCAGGTACGGCCAGGTCGCCACGGCGAAGCAGGCGCCCGCGCCCAGGCCCAGGATCAGGGCTCCGACGGTGAGCTGGTTGGGTGTCACGTTGGTGCGGTTGGCCGTGAAGCGGACCAGCCGGGCGGCGAGCGGATCGACCAGCATCACCGTCCACCATGCGTCACGCGCCTTGTACGTCCGTTGCCGAACGTCCTCGAGCGTGAAGTTCGCCATGGAGAGCTGTCCTTTCATCGCGAAGAGGCTTCCCCGGACGCGGAATCGCGCGAACCTCGGAATTCGATTTGACGGCCGGCACGCGCCCGCTTCGGCATGCCGTGCCCCGGCCGGAAAACCCCCGGCGGCCGCCTCGATGTTATCGGCTGTCCGGACGTCGGCCTCCCGAAAGTCGCCGACTCGTAACTTGGACGATCAAGAATCGGTGCTTTTCTCAGCCCTCGCCGAGCATGCGGTCCACCACGCGGGCGGCCGCTCCGCCGTCGTCCCACGCGCAGAACTTCTCCCGGAACGCCTGGTAGCGGTCGGCGTAGGCGGCGGCCACCGGCTCGCGGGAGCGGGGCGGGTCCCCGACAGGGGGTTGGAAGGACACAGCGCGGATGGCCTCGACCAGCTCGGGTGAGGTGCGGCACAGCGGGCCGGGCGCCTCGATCTCGAAGTCGAAGTAGAACCCGCGGAGCTGGTCGCGGTAGCGCTCCAGGTCGTAGGTGAAGAACAGCTGCGGGCGTCCGGTGACGGCGAAGTCGAACATCACCGACGAGTAGTCGGTGATCATGACGTCGGCGATCAGGTAGAGGTCGGCGATGTCGGGGTAGCGGCTGACGTCGATGGCGAACTCGCCGTCGGTGCCCTCCACCCCGCCGCCGAGGTTGAAGTGGCCGCGGACCAGCAGCACGTGGTCCTCGCCCAGCGCCTCGCGGGCCGCGGCCAGGTCGAGCTGCAGCTCCATCCGGTAGCCGCCCGCCTTCGCCTGGTCGTCCCGCCACGTCGGCGCGTACAGCACCACCCGCTTGCCCTCGGCGATGCCCAGCAGCGACCGCACCCGGGTGGCGCGGGCGGCGTCGCCACGGGCGAGCAGGTCGTTGCGCGGGTAGCCGGACTCCAGCACCTCCCCGTCGTACCGGAACGCCCGCTGCATGATCGGGGTGCTGAACGGGTTGGGAGAGACCAGCACGTCCCACTGGGCCACGTCCGCGCTGAACCGGCGCAGGTAGTCCTGCGCGTTCTTGAACTGCGGCCGCTCGATGTCGTAGCCGATCCGCTTGAGCGGCGTGCCGTGCCAGGTCTGCACGTAGAACTGGCCCTCGCGCTTGCGCATCCACTCGGGCATCGGGTCGTTGCCGACCA
Organism: Spirillospora sp. CA-255316; assembly: GCA_050942275.1. Classification (GTDB taxonomy): domain Bacteria; phylum Actinomycetota; class Actinomycetes; order Streptosporangiales; family Streptosporangiaceae; genus Spirillospora. Next base: position 1,435,846 of record CP192047.1, read on the forward strand.
GGAACCTCGCCTGGGCGACGGTCCTGAAGTGCTCGCGGCTGCCGTACAGCACGGAGCGGACGCCCTCGGGCGGCTCGAACTGGCCGTCCTTGGTGATCCACACGTACTCCAGGCCGGGCCGCCGCCGGGCCAGCTCCTCGAAGATCGCCCGCGGGCTGTCGGAGTACTGCCGGCCGCGGAAGCTCTCGAACAGCGCCACCTCGCGCAGCGGCTCGGCCAGGTAGGCGGGGTAGTCGCGCAGCGCGAGCCGCTTGAGGCCGTAGACGCCGCGCTCCTCGTCGTCCTGCGCGGGACGCGACTCCAGCCGCAGCGAGTCGGCCTGGAACGTCGACAGCCTGAACTCGTGCAGCCCCACCACCCGCGGGTCGGGCAGGTCGGCCACCGAGGAGCGGGCGACCGCCACCGCGACGTCGCCCTCCTCCATCGGCGCGAAGAACCCCCACTGCCCGGTGGCCAGCGGCAGCCGCTCGCCGAACCGCGGCACCCGGGCGGGCGCCAGCTCGCAGGTGAACGTGCGGCCGTCCCAGGTCATCGGGAAGTCGTAGGTGTCGCCGCCGTTGCGCAGCTTCACCTTGAGCCGGTCCGGCAGGTGGGAGTCGCCGCCGCCCGCCATCTCGCCGGTCAGCACCAGCCGGCCGTCGCCGGTCCACTCGGCCCGGGTCACCGCGGGACGGCGCGGACGCTCGATGATCCGCAGGTTGCCGAACTTGGTGCGGGTCACCACGATCTCGTCCGAGCCGAGCGAGTGCCGCACCTCCACGTCGTCGTGGATGGTCAGCCGGACCGCCTTGGACTGCCCCGCCAGCTTCAGCGAGGCGTCCCAGTCCAGCCCCTCGGTCAACCACGTGTGCAGGGTGGCGGCGTTGTCGGTGGCAGAGGCCGCGGCGGTGACGGAGACCAGCACGTCCATCGGGATGCGGGCGGTGAAGCCGCCCTTGCCGTCCAGCTCCACCGGCAGCTTCGCCTTGCCCATGCCCTGCCGCCTGGCCAGCACGATCTGGCCCGAGGTGGCGCCCGCGTCGGCGATCCAGCCGCTCAGCACCAGCTGGCCCCCCTGCACGTCTGCCCTGGTGACATGGGTGGTGAGCTGCTTCACCTGGACGACGTAGCCGTCGCCCGCGGTCGTGACCGGGCGGATCCACACGTCGGAGGCGGCCTCCCAGGCGTTGGCCCACTTCACGTCGCTGCGCCGCGGCCCGCCCAGCGGACCGGAGACCCTCAGCCCGCCCGGCGCGGTGACCTCGGCGTGCAGCTCCCAGTTCGCCGAGCGCAGCGCGCGCAGCACCCGGTACTTGCTGACCCGCATGAATCGGTAGCGGCTCACCTTGAGGTCGGCCGGGTCGATCTCCACCTCGAAGCCGGACCAGTCGTAGTCGGCGGCGGCCCGCTTGGCGTCGGCGGACACGTCCGGGCGGTAGGCCCGCTTCACCGGCAGTTCGACGACGGCTCCGTTGCGCGAGTGCTGGAGCCACACCCGCAGCGTGCAGGCCTCCGGGTCCTTCGCGGGGTCGGTCATCGGGATCCGCGCGATGTAGGCGTGCCCGGAGATGCGCAGCCGCCCGTCCTGCCAGTGCGCCGCGTCGGCCCGGCCCTGCAGCTTCTGCCGCAGCTCGTCGGTGACGTCGTACAGCGCGTCGGGCACGTTGCGGGCGGGGTCGCGGAAGTAGGGGTACTGGGCGTACCAGCGGCCGTCCACCCGGGTGACGTCGGCGGTGAAGATCCGGGCCTGCTGGTAGTTGATCAGCTCCAGCAGCTCCTCGATCATCCCGTTCCGGATGAAGTGGTACTTGAGCCGCTTGAGCGCGGTCAGGTCGCCCATCATGGCGTCGTCGGCCCCGGCCAGCACCTCGTTGACCTGGGCGCGCAGCCGCTCCTGGTACTCGGGGCCGCCCTCGCCCGCCACGTCGATGTACAGCGGCAGCTCCCCGGAGATCACCGAGAACAGCTGCTCGCGCCACAGGTCGTGGTCGCGTTCGCGCAGGAACGCGGTGACGGCCTGGGTGGTGCGGACCCGGTCCTCCAGGTTGCCCGGCTCGGTGCGCCGCTGCGTGATCGACTGCGACTCGCCCTCGCGCTCGCGCCAGTAGTAGACGACGTCGGACAGCACGTCCACCGAGGAGGCCAGGTAGTGCGCCGGGATCGTCACCGGGGCGTCCTCGTACAGGCCGGGCGGGAACGCGAAGCCGTGGCGCTCGAAGAACTCCCGGCGGAAGACCTTGTTCCAGGCGGTGCGGTCGCCGAGCAGGTCGGGCCGCCGGGTGATGTGCGTGCCCTTCTCGGTGACCTTGAAGATCTCGGTGTGCATCGGGGAGTTGCGCGGGCCCGCCGAGGTCAGCCGCCGCACGCCGCCGCACGCCAGGTCGGACCCGGTCTCCTTGAGCGACCCCACCATCAGCTCGTAGGTGTAGCGGGGCACGATGTCGTCGGAGTCCATGAACGCCAGGAAGGCGCCGGTCGCCTCCCGCGCCCCGGTGTTGCGGGCCGGGCCGAGGCCCTGGTTCTGCTGCTGGACGAGCCGGAACCGGTCGTCCTTCCCCGCGAACTCCTTGGCGATCGCCGTACTGCCGTCGGGGGAGCCGTCGTCGACCATGATGACCTCGATGTCGCGCAGCGTCTGCTGCTGCAGCGAGTCAAGGCAGGCTTCCAGGTAGGCCTCGACGTTGTAGAACGGGACGACGACGCTGAGAAGCGGTGACACGGTTCTCCCGGTTGCGCTGATCGGTGGCCGGAACTCGCCCACGGTGTCCACCCGGCTCCGGAGGGTGTCCCGCACAAGCAACGGCGACTTTTCTGAAGATTATCTGAACTGTGGTGAAAGGGCCGGTGCGTTGCCGTTACCCGCCCATTCAGGATGTGTCCGTTATGTAGGACTCAAGCCCTCGGTGCGGAGTTCGCGGACGCCGCTTCGGCGCGCCGCGTTCCCGCCCTCCGGCCCCCGCCGCCGCGCCGGCCACCGGAGCCCCTGGAACTCCTGGAACTCTTGGAACCGGGCCGCCGGAGCGGGGTGAACGCCCAGGTCATCTTGGGCTCCAGCGCCCAGCTCATACAGGTGACGACCGGCTTGGAGCACAGGAACGTGCCGACCACGGCCGCCCCGGCGATCACCGCCAGCAGGCCCGGGACGGTGTTCAGCCACGCGGCGTCCCACCAGTCGGTGAACTGCAGCAGCCGCGTGACGAAGCCGTGCAGCAGGTAGGCGTACAGCGTCGTGGAGCCCAGCTTGGTGAACCACGTCTTCCGCTTGGGCACGATCGCCAGGAACGCGGCCACCAGCACGGTGGCGCACACGAACATGCCCAGCCGCATCACGGTGCCGGTGACGTTGTCCACACCGAGTTCCTGATGCGGATCCTTCCAGTAGATCCAGTTGCGGTTCATGCGGTTCATGGCCAGGTACGCCACGGCCAGCCCGCCGGCCAGCGCCGCCGCGCCCAGCACGCGCGCCGCCGGCCGCTTGAGGTACTCGAAGTGCTCGGGCTTGAGCATCAGCCCCAGCACGTAGAACGGCAGCAGCCCGATCACCCGGTGGATGTTGAAGGTGTTGCCGAGGTCGCTCATGTACGACAGCAGCGAGAACGCCAGCGCCACCGCGAGCGGCCAGCGGATCTGCTGCCAGACGGGTGTGGACAGCCGCCAGAAGAACAGCGCGCACAGGAACCACGTGAGGAAGTAGGGATCGAGCAGGCTGATCTCCAGCTCGTTCCGCCCCACCTGCCAGTCGTAGAGCGAGTACGCGATCTCGAAGACCACGTACGGGACGCCGACATTGGTGATCAGCTTGCGCGCCTTGCCGCCCGCGAACGTCCAGTTCCGCGAGAAGTAGCCGGTGACCACGATGAACATCGGCATGTGGAACATGTAGATGAACAGGTACAGGCCCTTGGCCATCGGCACGTCCAGCCGGTAGGCCAGCGAGTGCCCGATCACCACCAGCAGGATCGCCAGGAACTTGGCGTTGTCGAAGAAGGGGTCGCGTTCCTTGCGGCGGGGCGCCGCCGGAGCGGTCCCGGGGGAGGACGTGCCGGGCGCCGGGGAGGACGTACCGGGAGCCGGGGGGCCGGCCTGCGGCGGGACCGGGGGGCCCTCCCCGTTCGGAGCGGGGCGGTCCTCTCCGGGCGCGGGATTGCGGGGCTGCGGAGCGGTGGTCGGCGGGGTGGAGTGCGCCATCATTCCTTACAGATGTCGTCGGTCGCCTTGATCTCTCCCTGCTGCGTCGGGATGCCCCCGGTCTTGGATCCCTGCAGCGAGGTCCAGTTGGAGCCGACGACCAGGTCGACGACCCCGGGTGTGCCGCCGGTGCGGGCGGCGGGCTGCGGCGGGCTGGGCAGCAGCCCGTTGACGGTCTGGGCGTGCTGCTCGGCGCCGGCGCCGTACATGACCCGGGTGGTCCGGGTGGCGCTCATGTTGCCGCCGACCGTCACCTGGAAGCCCTGCCCCTCGAGGTCGTCGGCGACGCGCTTGGCCTGGCCGGAGATGCCGCTGGCGTTGTAGACCCGCACCCGCACCTGGCTCGGCGGGATCGCCGGCGTGCCGGCCTTCTTCTTCGGCTCGCTGGGCACGGTCTTGTCGTTGCGGACGGCGCTGAAGAACTGGCTCGCGGCGGGCTGCCTGAGCTGCACCCGGTTGGGGTCGGCCACGTACGGCCCCCACGGCACGGTCACGAACCGCAGCTTGCCGGAGGTCATGCCCTGCATGCCGGACGCGATCCGCATCATCACCTGCGGGGTGAGCTCGCTGTCGGTGGTGAGCGACTTGGTGGTGGCGTTCATCAGCGACAGCATCCGGCTCGGATTGGTGAGCACGCCCGCGCTCATCGCCTTGTTGGCCAGGGCCCCCATGAATTTTTGCTGCCGCTTGATCCGGTCGGTGTCGGAGCCGTCGCCCAGGCCCTTCCGGACGCGGACGTAGGCCAGCGCGGTCTCGCCCTTGATCGTGTGCCGGCCCTTGGGCAGCTTGAGCTTGGACTGGGGGTCGTCGACCGCCTTGGGAACGCAGACCTCGACGCCGCCGACCGCCTCGGTGATCGCCTTGAACCCGGCGAAGTCGACCTGCATGAAGTGGTCGATCTTGATGTGCGACATCGCCTCGATCGTCTTGATGACGCAGGAGGCGCCGCCGATCGTGAACGTGGAGTTGATCTGCCCGACGGTCTGCGCCGGGGTGCGCTGCCCGTTCTTCAGCGTGCACGAGGGGATCGGGACCATCAGGTCGCGCGGGAAGCTGATGCCCATCGCCTGCCCGCCGCCGGGGGACAGGTGCAGCAGGATCATGGTGTCGGAGCGCGGCGGCTCCTTGGTCATGCTGCGGCCGTACTTGGCGTTGTCCGCGCCCGCCCGGGTGTCGGACCCCAGCAGCAGGATGTTCATCGCGCTGTTGAGCTTCTTGGGGCGGTTGGGGCCGAGCAGGGCGTTGGCGTCCTCGTGCGAGATGTTGCCCATCGCCGTGCGGTAGAAGGCGTAGGCGGTGAGCGATCCGGCCACCATCACCGCCGACAGGCCGATGGACACCCAGCCCAGCACGCGCCATCCGCGCCGACGGGTCGCCGGTTGCGGATCGGCGTCGTCGACGTACTCCATGTACATCGGGTTGCTGTTCATCGGCTCCGTGGTGGGACGGCCCCGCCGCGCGGCACGACGGCTCCGCCCGCAGGGGTCGGAAACAAACTGAGATTAGGTCAGAGGAGCCGGTTCACGGACCCGGACGGAACATTCCATCCGGATACACCGGCCACCGCGGTCACATGCTCCTGGGTCACTCGTCGATCTAGGGCTGCTTTGTCGAAGTTTCGTTGGATTATGACGGAAGCCCCCGAGGCTAGTGGTGCAAGTAGGCCCGCGAGTACGCCGTCGAGTGTGGTGTAGGGCATGTCAACCAGGATGCGATCGCGCGCGTCGAGGCCCCATTTCTCCGCCGCCGCGACCGCCTCGCTGACCAGTTGCGCCCCGGTGAGTGTGGTCTTTGTCACAGTCCCCGTGCGTGTCACGGTCAACGCGGGCGTGGCGGGGGTCACGTCCGGACCGGGCGCGAAGCGGTCGCCGTACGAGCGCACCTCGACCGCGTAGTCCGTGACCCCGGGCGGGCAGTCCGCCAGCGCGCCGCCGAGCGCGTGCAGCGAGAGGCCCACGATCTCTTCGGCGTTCTGGTCGGTGAGCATCCGCTCCAGCACCTCCTCGGCGGCCACCAGGAGGTACGGCCCGGAGGGCGCGGACGGTTCGACGCCCTCCCGCCCCGCGCCCCGCCGTTCCGGATCCGCCGGTTCCGCGGGCTCCGTCCAGACGGGCTCCGTCCAGACGGGCTCCGCGTCCACCCCGGCCGACCAGCAGGCCATCAGCCACACCGCCGACTGCCAGTGCGGCGGCAGCGCCAGCACCGCACGCGTCCCACGCTCCGCGCCCAGCCCGTCGACCAGCAGGTTGGCCGTCTTGGCGACCCAGTTGTCGAAGGTCTTGGCCGACAGGTTCACGTTCTCGCCGGTGGCGTCGTCGTAGAAGGTCACCAGGGGCCGGGACGGGTTGTCCACCAGCCTCCGTCGCAGCAGCTCGGCGGGTCCGATGTCGCTCATGGAAGGCGAGCGTACGGGCGCGGGCGCGCCGATGGGGCCGCTACGCTCCGCACCGATGGATCACGACCCGATCGGCTGCGACCGCATTCGCCGCCCTTGCCGTTTTCGCCCCCGTCCTGCCCCCCGTCCCGCGCCGGAGACGGTCCGGTGACGGCCGGGCGGCTGGTCGCCCGCACCGCGACGGTCCCCGCGCTGCTGGTGATGGCGTGGCTGGTGGTGTCGCTGCCGCTGCTGCTGGCCGGGTACTTCCGCCCCGGCCCGGCGATCGCGCTGTTCCTGCCCGTGGCCGCGCTTTTCCTGTGGCTGGGCCTGCGGGAACGCCCGGCCGCCGCCGGGGACGGGGACGAGGAGACCGGTAAGACGGCGGAGAAGGAGAAGGAGCCTCGGTGGCCCGCGTGGGGCCTGCTCGCGGTAGGGCTCGGCTTCCTGGTCGTCCAGGTGCTGATGCTGGCCGAGCAGGTCGTCGTGCGCCGCGACCCGGCCTCGTACGTCCAGTTCGCCACCTGGCTCGCCGACCACGGCTCGCTGCCGATCCCGCAGTCGCGCGAGGCGTTCGGCGGCGGCGACCCGGCCCTGCGGTACGCCAGCCCCGCCTTCTACGAGGTGGGCGACGACCTCGTCCCGCAGTTCATGGCGGGCATGCCGCTGATCCTGTCCCTCGGCGCCTGGCTCGGCGGCACCTACGGGCTGCTGGTGATGGCCCCGCTGCTCGGGACCTGCGCCGTGGTCGCGTTCGGCGGCCTGGCCGCGCGGCTGGTCGGGCCGCGCTGGGCGCCCCTCGCGGCGCTGCTCCTGGCCCTCACCACCCCGATGGTCTTCGTCTCCCGCTCCACCTACAGCGAGCTGCCCGCGATGGTGCTGCTGCTCGGCGGGCTCGCGCTGCTGTACGACGCCCGCCGGGACGAGGAGCGCCGCGCCCCGGACGGCGGGCGCCGGTGGAGCCTCACGCCCGAGGCGGGCAAGGCGTTCCTGGGCGGGCTGGCGCTGGGTTTGATCGTGCTCGTCCGGATCGACGGGCTGCGCGACGTGCTCCCGGCCGTCGTCTTCGCCGGACTGCTGGTGGCCTGGCGGCGCCGCACCGGCCTGCCGATGGCCGCGGGGCTCGCCGCCGGCGCGGGCGCCGGGCTGGCCGAGGGCTTCCTGCTGTCCCGGCCCTACCTGGACTACCTGCACCGGTCGCTGGACCCGCTGCTGATGATCGCCGGGCTGCTGGTCGCGGCGACGGCGGTCATGGTGATCGCGCTGCGCTGGGAGGCCACCGGCGCCCGCCTGCGGCGGCTCGGCGCGGCGGTCGCGCGGGGCCGGGCGCCCGCCGCCGCGGCCGTGCTGGCCGTGCTGGTGGTGGCCGCGTTCGCCGTGCGGCCGCTGGTGCAGACCGTGCGGCGGGAGCCCGCCAACGCCGACGACCGGCTGAACGTGCAGTTCATCGAGCACGTGCAGCGGCTCAGCGGGCTGGAGGTCGACGGCACCCGGCAGTACTCGGAGCTCTCCCTCTACTGGGTGATCTGGTACATCGGCCTGCCCGCCCTGCTGCTGGCCGCCCTGGGCGCCGCGCTGCTGGCCCGGCGGATGATGCGGGGCCGCGCCCCCGAGTGGATGCTGCCGTACGCGATGACCGCCTGGACCACGGTGCTGGTGCTGTACCTGCCGGGCATCACCCCCGACCATCCGTGGGCGTCCCGGCGGCTGATCGCGGTCGTCATCCCGGGCCTGCTGCTGTTCGCCGTCTGGGGGACGGCCTGGACGTTGCGCCGCGCCAGGCGCACCGGGTACGGCCCGCCTGCCGTCCGGCGCGCGGCCGTCGCCGCCGCGGTGCTGCTCCTGCTGCCGATCGTGCTGTCGTCGGCCGGCGTCATCGTCTCGCGCACCGACCAGGGGGAGCTGGCCGCCGTGCGGGGCCTGTGCGACCGGCTCGGGCCGGGCCGCTCTGCGGTGGTCGTCGACCGCTCCAACGCCGACCGGTTCCTGCAGGTCATCCGGGGCATGTGCGGGGTGCCCTCGGCCCGTACCGTCTCCAGCTCCACCCCGGAGGACGTGCGCCGCGTCATCGGCAAGATCTACGCGTCCGGGCGGCGGCCGGTGATCCTCGGCGGTGCGGCGCGGCAGGTGGCACCGTACGTCCCGCCGGGCGGACGGCCGGTCCGGGCCGTCGCGCTGCGCGCCCGCCAGGACGAGCGGACCCTGACCGAGCCGCCCAACGGCACCTGGAGCCTCACCATCGACGTGTGGCTGGCCGAGCCCGCCCCGCCGGACGGCGACGACGACGGCGGCTGAGCGCGGCGCCGGCCGGGCCGCCCGCCGCGGGCGGGCGGCCGAAGCTCTCGGTTGGACCGCGTGCAGGTGAACAGTGCGTCACCAAGACGGCATCGGTACCCGGGGGCGAGTATTCTCGCCGGGCGTGAGTACCGAGCCCTCTGAGCGGACCGCTCAGCCGATCGCCGCCCCGGCCGCGGAGCCGTCCGCGGACGCCGCCGGCGCCGCGCCGCCGGACGGTCCCGTGCACGTGACGGTCGTCCTGCCCTGCTACAACGAGCAGGACCACGTGATCGACGAGGTCGAGCGCATCTGCAAGGCGATGGACAACAGCGGCAAGACCTACGAGCTGCTGGCCGTCGACGACAAGTCGACCGACGACACGCTGGCCCGGCTGCGGGAGGCCGCGCCGCGCTTCCCGCACATGCGGATCATGGCGTTCCAGCACAACAGCGGCTCGGGCACCGTCCGCCGGATCGGCAGCCAGCAGGCCCGCGGCCAGATCGTGGTGTGGACCGACGCGGACATGTCCTATCCCAACGAGCGGATCCCCGAGCTGGTCGACATCCTCGACTCCGACCCCTCGGTGGACCAGGTGGTCGGGGCGCGCACCAGCGAGGAGGGCAGCCACAAGGCGCTGCGGGTGCCCGCCAAGTGGTTCATCCGCAAGGTGGCCGAGCGGCTGACCAACTCCAAGATCCCCGACCTGAACTCGGGGCTGCGCGCGTTCCGGCGCGAGGTGTCGCTGCCCTACCTGCGGCTGCTGCCGCCCGGATTCTCCTGCGTCACCACGATCACCATCGCGTTCCTGTCCAACCAGCACCCGGTCCGGTACGTGCCGATCGAGTACGCCAAGCGGGCGGGCAAGTCCAAGTTCAAGTTCTTCAAGGACGCCTACCGCTACATCCTGCAGGTGCTGCGGATGGTGATGTACTTCAACCCGCTCAAGGTGCTGATGCCGCTGGCGCTGTGGCTGCTGGCGATCGGGTTCGGCAAGGGCGTGTTCGACATGGTCGTGCACTTCGGCTACTTCGCCAACAACACCGTGATGATCTTCATCAGCGGGTTGCTGATCGCCTCGCTGGCGCTGCTGGCCGACCTGATCGTCCGCTCCCGCGGCGACACCTGACCGGGGACGGTATGAAGATCGCGATCGTGGGGCCGGCGTTCCCGTACAAGGGCGGCGGCGCACACCACACCACCGAGCTGGCGCACCGGCTGGACGCGGCGGGGCACGAGGTCGCCATCGAGTCCTGGCGCGCCCAGTACCCCTCCTTCCTGTACCCGGGGCAGCAGACGATCTCCGAGCCGGAGGGCGAGCCGTTCCCGGGCACGCGGCGGCGGCTCGACTGGCGGCGCCCCGACGGCTGGTGGCGCACCGGCCGCGACCTGCGCTCCTACGACCTGGTCGTGCAGGCCGTGCTCAGCCCGGTGCAGGTCCCGGCCTACCTGGGCATCCTGGCGGGCTTGGGGCGCCGGGCCCCCTTCTTCCCGGGGGGTGCGGGGGGGCGTCCCCCCTCGGGAAGCAGAGTGGTGGCGCTGTGCCACAACGTCCTGCCGCACGAGCGCAAGCCGTACGACGTGCCGCTGATGAAGGCGCTGCTGCGGCGGGTCGACGGGGTCCTGGTGCATTCGGAGCAGCAGGCGGAGCTGGCGCGGGGGCTGACCTCGCGCCCGGTCGGCGTCGCGGAGATGCCCGCGCACCTGCCCACGGCCGGGGCGGGGGCCGCCGAAGGCGGGGCGGGGCGGCGCGACCGGCTGCTGTTCTTCGGGATGATCCGCCCGTACAAGGGCCTGGACGTGCTGCTGCGCGCGCTCGCGGCGGGCCCCGGGGGCGTGTCGCTGACCGTCGCCGGGGAGTTCTGGGGCGGGGTGGACGAGACCCGCGCCCTCGTCAAGGAGCTGGGCCTCACCGAACGCGTCGACCTGCGTCCGGGCTACGTGCCCGCGTCCGAGGTCCCGCGGCTGTTCGCCGAGGCCGACGCGCTGGTGCTGCCCTACCGCACGGCGACGGCCTCGCAGAACGTGTGGATGGCCTACGAGTACGGCGTCCCGGTGATCGCAACCCGGGTGGGCGGCTTCGCCGGGCAGGTCCGCGACGGCGTCGACGGCCTCATCTGCGAGCCGGACGACGTGGGATCCCTCACCGACGCCCTCAAGCGCTTCTACGCGCCGGGCGAGCCGGAGAGGCTGCGCTCGGGGGTCCGCCCGGTCGACCACACGCCCCTGTGGGAGGCCTACGTGGACGTGCTGGTGACGCCTTCTTCCTGGTCTTCGCCGTCCTGAGCCGGCCCGTCCCGGCCGGCGCTCTCGGCGGCGATGCCCGGGGCGGCCGCCTGCCTGCCCCGTCCCATCAGGAACGCGACCCCGGCCCCGGCCAGGTCGGCCAGCGTCAGCACGACGCGTGAGGCGAGCGCCACCACGATCGGCGCGCCCGCGGGCAGCACCGGCCCGAGCACCATCACCAGGATCGCCTCCCGGGCACCGATGCCGCCGGGGGCGATGAAGACCAGCAGGCCCACCACGAACGCCAGCGCGTACGCGCCCGTCGCCTGGAGGTACAGCCCGGCGCTGCCGCCGCCGACCGCCTCGCACAGCAGCCAGGTGTGCGCGCCGAACAGCGCCCAGCCCAGCAGCGTCCACGCCACCGCGACCAGCGTCGTCCCCAGGCCCACCGGATGCTCCAGCGGGGGCCGCCGGGCCAGCTTCAGCGCGGTGTTCAGGCACCACGTGACGATCTTCGGGTGCAGCGCCGCCAGCATCACCGGCGCGAGCAGGAACAGCCACCAGTAGCGCTGCCGGGCCGCGTCCGAGGTCAGCGGCAGCGTCACCGCCGCCATCGCCAGCCCGCAGGCGCACGAGGTCGCCACCGCCAGCAGCGTGGAGCTGAAGCTGCGCAGCGCCGGCACCTTGTGCTCGCGGGTCATCTCGATCTGCGTGACCAGCGCCCACACCTTGCCCGGCACGTACTTGCCGAGCTGGGAGATGTTGGAGATGCGGAACGTGGCCCGCACCGGCAGCGGCGAGCCGAGCCCGGCCAGGTACGTCCGCCAGCCGAGCATCCACACGAACAGGCCGGCGCAGCCCGTCGCGAAGGCGCCCACCAGCGTCGGCCACGACATCTGCCCGAACGCCCGCACCGTGGCGTCCCACTGGGAGACCAGGCTGTAGGCGCAGAAACCCAGCGCCGTCAGCACCAGCAGGACGCGCAGTACCCGCATCAGGACGACCTTCGACAACACCCGCCCAGGCTATCCGTACCCGGCGTCCCGTCCGGCGGCCGTTGCCGGGTCACGACCTTCCCGTCACCTGGAGTTCGCACAGTCCGGCCGCGCGGCGTCCTACAGTTGTCGGCGATGAAGATTTCGGATGTGGTCGCCTTCATGGGGCACCAGGTGCACGTGTGCCGGTACCGCGAGGCGGGGACGCTGCTCGACTGGATGGGCGGTGACCTGCGCGGCAGGCGGGTCCTCGACGTGGCCGGCGGTGACGGCTACTGGGCCGGGCAGGCCCGCAGGCGCGGCGCCGAGGCGGTCTCGATCGACCTGGCCCGCAAGAAGATGGTGTACGGCCGGACGCTGGCGCACGCGCCCGCGCTGATCGAGTGCGACGCGCTGCGGCTGCCGTTCGCCGACGGGTCGTTCGACGCGATCCTGTCGGTGTGCGCGATCGAGCACTTCGACGACGGCGGCAGGTCGCTGGACGAGATGGCGCGGGTGCTCAAGCCCGGCGGTGAGATCTTCATGTCCGCCGACGTGCTGAGCCGCGCCGACGCCTGGCCGAAGCTGCGCGACGCGCACAGGTCGAAGTACCACGTGCAGCACACCTACACGCACGAGAGCCTCGGCAAGCTGATGGACGAGCGGGGCCTCGACCTGGTCCGCCATTCCTACCAGTTCCGCACCGCGGCGGCCGAGCGGCTGTACCTGTCGCTGTCGGCCTACGGGGGCAGGGTCGGGTTCAACGCGGCCGCCCCGCTGGCGCCGCTGGTGGCCATGACCGACCGCAAGGCGCCCAACGAGCGCGGCAGCATCGTGTTGATCCGCGCCCGCAAACGCGGCTGAGCGGCCTCACTCCCGCACCCGCCGGGTGTGATCTACGTGGCGTGCCTCCCGTACGGCCTGGTTGGGCGTAGGCTCGGACCGGGCGGGCGACGGACCCCCCTCATCTGGCCGAGCCGGGATAGGGGTGAACCCTTTTGGCACCTCGGATTCTGCTCGACGCGACCGCGGTACCCGCCGATCGCGGGGCGCTGGGGCGGTACGTCGATGGTCTGCTGCGGGCTCTGCACGAGCTCGGCGCCGATCTGGCGGTGGCCTGCCAGCGGGCCGACGAGGAGCGCTACGGCGCCCTCGCGCCGGGGGCCCGCATCGTCAAGGGCCCGGCGGCGCTGGCGCATCGGGCGTCGCGGCTGTCGTGGGAGCAGTCCGGGCTGCCGTACGTGGCCGGGCAGGTCGGCGCGGACGTGATCCACCTGCCGACCTACAGCATCCCGATCAACGCGGGCCGTCCCACGGTGGTGACGATCCACGACCTGACGGTGTTCGCCGAGCCGGAGGTCCACGACCCGGTCCGCGCGACGTACATCAAGTCGGCCACGCGGACGGCGGCGCGCCGGGCGACCCGGCTGGTCGCGCCGTCCCGGGCGACGCGCGACGAGCTGGTGCGGCTGCTGGGCGCCGACCCCGCCTCGATCGACGTGGCCTACCACGGGGTCGACCACGAGGTGTTCCACCGGCCGTCGGAGGACGAGATCAAGCGGGTCTCCGACCGGCTGGGCCTGCACGGGCACCCCTACGTCGCCTACCTGGGGGCGCTGGAGCCGCGTAAGAACGTTCCGAACCTGATCCGCGGCTGGGTGCGGGCCTGCTCCGACTACCCCGACCCGCCCGCCCTGGTGCTGGCGGGCAGCGGCGGCTGGGACGACGAGGTCGACGCGGCGCTGGCGACGGTGCCGCTGGAGCTGCGCGTGGTGCGTCCCGGCTACCTTCCCTGGGCGTCGCTGCCGGGGTTCTTCGGCGGCGCGCTGGCGGTGGCGCTGCCGAGCAAGGGGGAGGGGTTCGGCCTGCCCGTCCTGGAGGCGATGTCATGCGGCGCCCCGGTGCTGACGACCCGGCGGGGGCCGCTGCCGGAGGTCGGCGGGGACGCGGTCGCCTACACCGAGCCCGACGCGGCGTCGATCGCGGCGGCGCTGGAGGAGCTGGTCGAAGGCCCCGAGCGCCGGGAGACGCTGGCCGACGCCGCGTACGCCCGCGCCCAGGGGTTCAGCTGGACGGCCTCGGCGGAGGCGCATCTGGCCTCCTTCGAGCGGGCCGTCGCGCAGTACGCCGCGTCCAGATGATCTCCGGTCCATGATCAAGGCTGACTCAAGCTGTCACGAGAGCGCAACAGACGTCGTGGCTGCGAGCCGGTTCACGCGGGCCCTCGGTGGATCCGGTCCAGGCCCATCGGCGCCGGTGGCGGCAGCGGCGGCCCGGCGTGGGCTTGGGTATCGGCGCGGAAGGCGTGGAGAAGGTAGGCGATCAGGCGGCGTGAGCCGCTGAGGGAGACCTCGGGGGAGTCGCCGGCGAGCCCGCTGTTGGCCCGCAGCAGGAGGGTGATGTCGGTGAGGTGGAAGTCGCTGCGGAGCCGGCCGGCGTCCTTGGCCCGCTGGATCAGCCGAGCGAGGTTCTGCTCGGCGCGAGTGAGTTCGCGGGCGTAGCCGGGGTCGTCGGGGAACTGCGCGAGGAAGGCGGCCGTGAAACCGCGGTCGCATGCCTGCATCGTGCAGACCTTCTCGATGACGGAGCTGAACCCGCGCCAGGGGTCGGGATCCTCCAGGGCTTCGTCGACCACCGCGGCGCAGACGGCGAGTTGTTCGGCGAACGCCTCGGTGACGAGCGAGGCACGGGTGGGGAACCGCCGGTAGAGGGTGGCGACCCCGACGCCGGCCCGGCGGGCGATCGTCGTGAGGGGCACGTCGATGCCGCGGGCGGCGTATGCCTCGCGAGCGGCCGTGAGGATGCGCTCGCGGTTGTGCCGAGCATCGGCGCGCAGCCCGCGGACCGGAGGAGCCGGTGTCTCGATCGGGGCCTTGTGAGAGGGCTGAGCAGGCATGTCTCTCACATTAACCTAACTGGAAGGTGTCCTCCGGTTACCGTTCTAGCCTGGCCGCATGAACGACATGCGCGCCGCGCTCTACGACAGTTACGGCCCTCCGGAGGTCCTCTACGAGGGCAAGGTCCCGGTGCCGTCCCCCGGGCAGGGCGAGGTACTGGTCCGGGTCCACGCCACCAGCGTCAACGGGGGCGAACTGGCTGGCCGGGCCGGACGGGTACGGCTGCTGACCGGCCGTCGCTTCCCCCAGCGGGTCGGGCTCGACTTCGCAGGCGAGATCGTCGCGGCCGACGCCTCGGTGACCGGGCTGCGGGAGGGCGACCGGGTGTGGGGGCTGCTGCCGCGCTTCCGGTTCGGCAGCGCCGCCGAGTACGTGACCGTCCCCCCGCAGCAGCTCTCCCCGGCGCCCGGGAACGTGAGCCTGGTGCAGGCCGCCGCACTTCCCGCCACCGGGACGACCGTGATCACCGCGCTGGTCACCAAGGCGCGGCTGAAGCCGGGGGAACGTCTCCTGGTACGCGGCGCCGCCGGCGGCGTCGGCAGCGTCGCCGTCCAACTCGGCAAGGCGCTCGGCGCCCACGTGACCGGGCTCGCCGGCCCGGGCAACCTCGGCTTCGTCCGCGAGCTGGGCGCCGACGAGGCCCTCAGCTACACCACCACCCGCACGTCCGACCTGGGCGCCTTCGACGTCGTCCTCGACACCGTCGGCACGCAGCACCCCGCCCACCGCAGGCTGCTGGCGCCAGGCGGGCGGATGATCGCGGTCGCCTTCGACACGGAGAACATCCTCCCCTCCCTCTCCTACCTGCTCGCCTCCGCCGTCCACGGACCGCGCCGGGTGCGGTTCTTCAGCGGCAACCCGAAGCACGACCTGTTCGCCAGACTGACGCGGTATGTGGAGAGCGGTGCCATCCGCCCCGTCGTCGACTCCGTCCATCCGCTGTCCGGGATCGCCGACGCGCACCGCGCCCTGGAGGCGGGCGGTGTACGCGGGAAGCACGTCGTCCAGATCCTGTGACCGCCTCGGGTGCCGGGTTCACTCGCCCGTTCACCCGCGACCAGTAGGCTCAGCCGCACCATCCGCAGCCGTGGGAGCCGGGGTGTGGCCCGGCCGCCGAGGAAGGAGCCCGGTGGAAGCGATCCTGTTGGTCGGAGGCAAGGGCACCCGCCTGCGACCGCTGACCATCTCCACCCCCAAACCGCTGCTTCCCACGGCGGGGGTGCCCTTCCTCGCGCACCAGCTGGCCCGGGCCAGGGCGGTCGGGGTGGAGCGCATCGTGTTCGCGACCTCCTACCGGGCGGAGATGTTCGAGGCCGCGTTCGGCGCCCGGGCGCACGGCGTCGACCTGGTCTACGTCAGCGAGGACCAGCCGCTCGGCACCGGCGGCGCGATCCGCAACGCGGCGCGCGCGCTGACCTGCGCCCCCGACGATCCGGTGCTGATCCTGAACGGCGACATCCTGTCCGGGCACGACGTGCCCGCGCAGGTGGGGCTGCACGAGAAGGCCGGGGCGGCGGTGACGCTGCACCTGACCCCGGTGGACGACCCGTCCCGGTTCGGCTGCGTGCCGACCGACGAGGACGGCCGGGTCACCGCGTTCCTGGAGAAGACCTCCCATCCGGTGACCGACCAGATCAACGCGGGCTGCTACGTCTTCCGCCGCAAGGCGATCGACGCGATCCCCGAGGACGAGGTCGTGTCGGTGGAGCGGGAGACGTTCCCCGACCTGATCGAGTCGGGCGCGGTCGTGATGGGCTACGTGGAGTCGGAGTACTGGCTGGACGTCGGCACCCCGGAGGCGTTCGTGCAGGGTTCCCGCGACCTGGTGCTGGGCAGGCTGGCCTCGCCGGCGATGCCGGGGCCGGCGGGGGAGCGGCTGGCGCTGGAGGGGTCGCGGGTGTCGCCGGGCGCGGTGGTGCGCGGCGGCACGACGGTCGGGCGCGGCGCGGTCGTGGAGGCCGGCGCGACGGTGGTCGGGAGCGTGCTGCTGGACGAGGCGTTCGTGGCGGAGGGCGCCACGGTCCGCGACTCGGTGCTCAGCCGCGGCGCGCGGGTCGGTCCGGGGGCGGTGCTGGACGGTGTCGTCCTGGGCGACGGCGCGGTGGTGGGCCCGGGCAACGAGTTGCGCGGCGGGTTGCGGGTATGGCCGGGCATCGAGCTGCCGCCGACGGCGCTGAGGTTCTCGACCGATGCCTGATTTCGCTCCGCCCGCGTTCGCGCCGCGTTCACGCGGCGGCGGGGGCGGAGCGCGCCTGGCGGGCGGTGCGGGACGTATCGGTGCCGTGCCCCGGGCGGGTGTCGCCGCGGCAGAGCCGGACGCGGGGCGGGTGTGGCGGGCGCCGTTCGCACTCGACCTGGGGCTTACGGTGGCGCCGCATCGGCGCGGGCTACGGGACCCGGCGTTCCACACCGACCCTGACGGCACGGTCTGGCGTGCCTCGTTCACTCCGGAGGGGCCGGGCACGCTGCGGCTGCGGCAGCGCGGCGACGGGCGCGAGCCGGGGAGCGTCGTCGAGGCCGCCGCGTGGGGGCCGGGCGCGGAGTGGCTGCTGGAGGGCGTTCCCGACCTGCTGGGGGCGGGGGACGTCCCCGAGGAGTTCGAGCCCCGGGACCCGGTCCTCCGGGAGGCGGTGCGGCGCTGTCCCGGGCTGCGCATCGGCCGGTCCGGCCGGGTGTTCGAGGCGCTGGCCCCGGCGGTGCTGGAGCAGAAGGTCCTGACCACCGAGGCGTGGCGGGCCTGGAGGTACCTGGTGCGCCGGTTCGGCCGTTCCGCGCCCGGCGTCCCGTGGCTGCGGGTGCCGCCGCCGCCGGAGGCGTGGATCCGGATCCCGTCGTGGGAGTGGCACCGGTCGGGTGCCGAGGCCGTCCGGGCGCGGACCATCATCGGCGCCGCGCGGGTCGCGGCCCGGCTGGAGGGCCTGCCGGCCGGCGGCGCGTCCGCCGATCCCCGGCTGCGGACGCTGCCGGGGATCGGGGAGTGGACGTCGGCGGAGATCCGGCAGCGGGCCGCCGGCGACGCCGATGCCGTCTCCGTCGGGGACTACCATCTGCCCGGGATCGTGGGCTGGTCCCTGGCCGGGCGCAAGGTCGACGACGCGGGGATGCTGGAGCTGCTGGCCCCGTACGCGGGTCACCGGCACCGGGTCACCCGGCTGCTGGAACTGACCGGCGCCGCTCCGCCGAGACGGGGCCCCCGCCTCCCCGTCCGGGACTACCGGAGCTTCTGAACCGGTCGGGGCGGAGCCGGCGGCGCAGCCAGAAGTTGCCGGGCGTCCAGTCGAGGCCGTCGCGGGAGTCGGCGCCGAACAGGGGGCCGAGGACGGCGAGGGCGGTGAGGGCGAGCGCGATCCACATGGGTCCGTGTCCTTCGGATCGAGGGGGAGGGGGTCGCGCCCTGGCCAGGGACTGGGTGGTTTCTCCGCGGTGCCTCCATTCTCGCCCGGCCCATCTTTCAGGTCCAGCGAATGTTTCTGGAGGGTTCGTGTAAGCATCCCTTCACAGTGGGGGGTCTGGGCCGGTCGCGGGGGCGCCGTGCTCGACCGGCGGGAATAGGACGGCCCGGGTGGAAGCTGTGGAGTGCGGGCGCGTACTGTCCGGAATGCGGGAAAGGTGAGGGCCCCCACCCCTCTTCTTTCTATGACGCTTGGCATAGAGTGCGATGCCATGGACGCCATGAACAGCAGCGTGACGCCGAGCGGAGGCGAGCCTGTGACTCCGAGCGGAGGCGAGGTCGTGAGCACCGCGGGTCTCCGCCGGGCCCTGGCCCGGGCACGCGATGGCAAGACCCTGGACCTCGACGAGGCCACCACCCTGCTGCACGCCCGCGGCGCGCAGCTCGACGACCTTCTCACCTATGCCGCGCGCACCCGGGACGCCGGGCTGGAGGCCGCCGGGCGGCCCGGCGTCATCACCTACAGCCGCAAGGTCTTCATCCCGCTCACCCGGCTGTGCCGCGACCGGTGCGGCTACTGCACCTTCGCCACCGTGCCGCACCGGCTGGACGCACCGTTCCTCAGCCCGGACGAGGTGATGGAGATCGCCCGCCAGGGCGCGGCGATGGGCTGCAAGGAGGCGCTGTTCACCCTTGGCGACCGGCCCGAGGACCGCTGGAAGCAGGCCCGGGAGTGGCTCGACGCGCACGGCTACGACGACACCCTGTCCTACGTGCGGGCGATGGCCGTCCGGGTACTGGAGGAGACCGGGCTCCTCCCGCACCTCAACCCCGGCGTGCTGGGCTGGCGCGACTTCCAGCGCCTCAAGCCGGTGTCGCCCTCGATGGGCATGATGCTGGAGACCACCGCGACCAGGCTGTTCAGCGAGAAGGGCGGGCCGCACTTCGGCTCACCCGACAAGGACCCGGCGGTGCGGCTGCGGGTGCTGGAGGACGCGGGCCGCACCAACGTCCCGTTCACCACCGGCATCCTCATCGGCATCGGCGAGACCGTCCGCGAACGCGCCGAGGCGATCTTCGCGATCCGCAGGACGATGCGCGAGTACGGGGCGATCCAGGAGGTCATCGTCCAGAACTTCCGCGCCAAGCCCGACACCAAGATGCGCGACACCCCCGACGCCGAACTGGCGGAGCTGGCGGCGACGATCGCGGTGACCCGGCTGGTGCTCGGCCCGAAGGCGCGCGTCCAGGCGCCGCCCAACCTGGTGGACGACCAGTACGCGCTGATGCTGCGGGCCGGGATCGACGACTGGGGCGGGGTGTCGCCGCTGACCCCCGACCACGTCAACCCCGAGCGCCCCTGGCCGCAGATCGACGAGCTCGCCGCCCGTACCGCCGAGCAGGGCTTCACCCTCCGCGAGCGGCTCACGATCTACCCCGAGTACGTCACGCGGGGCGAGCCGTGGCTGGACCCGCGCCTCACCGCCCACGTCGCCGCCCTCGCCGACCCGGCCACCGGCCTGGCCCGCGAGGACGCCGTCCTGGAGGGGCGCCCCTGGCAGGAACCCGACGGCGGCCTCGAGGCGTTCGGCGGCACCGGCCGCACCGACCTGCACGTCGAGATCGACACCACCGGCCGCACCGGCGACCGCCGCGAGGACTTCGACTCGGTCTACGGCGACTGGGACGCCCTCCGCGACCGCATCGGCGCGCCGCGGCGTTTCGACTCCGACGTCAAGGCCGCCCTCGCGCACGCCGAGCGCGACCCCGCCGGGCTCTCGGACGACCAGGCCCTCGCGCTGCTGCACGCCGACGGCCCCGAACTGGACGCCCTGGCGAAGCTGGCCGACGACCTGCGCCGCGACACCGTCGGCGACGACGTCACCTACGTCGTCACCCGCAACATCAACTTCACCAACGTCTGCTACACCGGCTGCCGGTTCTGCGCCTTCGCCCAGCGCCGCACCGACGCCGACGCCTACACCCTCTCCCTCTCCCAGGTCGGCGACCGGGTGGACGAGGCGTGGGCGGCCGGCGCCACCGAGATCTGCATGCAGGGCGGCATCCACCCCGACCTGCCCGGCACCGCGTACTTCGACCTCGCCCGCGAGGTCAAGAAGCGCGCCCCGGAGATCCACCTGCACTCCTACAGCCCGATGGAGGTCGTCAACGGCGCCAGCCGCACCGACCTGTCCATCCGCGAGTGGCTCCAGGCCGCCCGGGAGGCCGGCGTCGACTCGCTGCCCGGCACCGCCGCCGAGATCCTCGACGACGACGTCCGCTGGGTGCTGACCAAGGGCAAGCTGCCCGCCGACCAGTGGATCGAGGTCGTCACCACCGCGCACGAACTGGGCATCCCGACCACGTCCACGATGATGTACGGGCACGTCGACACCCCCGAGCACTGGGTGGGGCACATCAGGCTGCTGCGCTCCATCCAGGAGCGGACCGGCGGGTTCACCGAGTTCGTGCTGCTGCCGTTCGTGCACCACAACTCGCCCATCTACCTCGCCGGGCTGGCCCGCCCGGGGCCGACCGCCCGGGAGAACGTCGCCGTGCACGCCCTGGCCCGCATCCTGCTCCACGGAGCCATCGCCAACATCCAGACCTCCTGGGTGAAGCTGGGCGACGAGCTGTGCACCCGGGTCCTGCAGGGCGGCGTCAACGACCTCGGCGGGACGCTGATGGAGGAGACCATCAGCCGGATGGCGGGGTCGGAGAACGGCTCGTTCAAGACGATCAGCTCGCTGGAGGAGATCGCGGCGGCGGCCGGGCGGCCGGCGCGGCAGCGGACGACCACCTACGGGGAGGTGCCCGCCGAGCGGATCGAGGCGGCGCGCCGCACCGACGGGGTCGGCCATTTCGGAAAGGGCGGCGGCGGCCGGATGAGCCTGCCGCTCGTCGGCACCTGACCGCCCGGGCGCGGGGCCGGAGTATGGACCGGAGTGACGACCGGGCGGCGCCTTTCGGCACCGCCCGGTCGCCTATTCGTAACGCGCGGACGAATTTCCTCTCCGGCCGGTAATGATTTGACGGGCGGAGGCCGGCGGACGGAAATGCCCGCCCATTGATTACGGCGCGTTCAGCGGACCTCGATGAAGGCGTCGGGGGACCGCGGCGGGCGCTGCCGCGGCGGCGCGGCCGCATGGCCGACCCCCACGGCGCCCATCGGGTCCCACTCGCCCGGCAGGCCGAGCACGTCCCGCACCACCTCGCGGCAGAACATCGTGCTGGACACCCAGCAGGAGCCCAGCCCCTCCACCGCCAGCGCGACCAGCAGGTTCTGCACGCCGGCCCCGGTCGCGACGACGAACATCTCGCGCTCGGCGGCCGACCGCCGGGCGTCGGGGTAGTCGTGCGAGCCGTCCATCACCAGGCACGGCACCACCAGGTAGGGGGCGCGGCGCAGCACCTCGCCGCGCCGCAGCCGCTTGGTGATCGACTCCTCGGAGAAGCCGTCGCGGCGCAGGTCCGCCTCCCAGGCGTCGCGCATCGCGTCCAGCAGCCGGGTCCGCGCCTCCGCCGACTCCAGCAGCACGAACCGCCAGGGGGTGGTGTGGTGCGGGGCGGGCGCGGTGATCGCGGCGGCGACGGCCCGGCGGACCGCCTCCGGGTCGACCGGCTCGGCGGTGAACTCGCGGATCGTCCGGCGCGCGTGCAGCACCTCGGCCGACCCGTACCGGAACATGTCCTCCTCGGGCGGCCGCACCAGCTCCCGCGCGCCCGGCCCGTCGGCGGCGGTGACCAGCGCGCCCAGCCCGCGTACCACCGCGACCGGGACCCCGTCCAGCTTCCCCTTGACCAGCTCGGCCGCGGCGGCGATCTCGTCGGCCACGGCCGTGACGGTCGCCTCCAGGCGGTTGCCGTACGCGTCGTCCAGGCCCCGGAAGTCGTGCAGCGGGGCCAGCCCGGCCGCGCCGATCGCCGCGTCGGTCAGCCCCATCCGCCAGGGCCGGCCCAGCGTGTCGGACACCAGCACGGCGACGTTCAGCCCGGTGCGCTCGCGCAGCGCGGCGCGGATCCGGCGGGCCGAAGCGTCGGGGTCCTCGGGCAGCAGCAGCACGGTGCCGGGCTCGGTGTTGGACGCGTCCACGCCGGCGGCGGCGAGCACCAGGCCCTGCCGGGTCTCCACGATCCGCGTCTCGCCGCGCGCGTGCGCCCGGCGCGCCACCACCCGCACGGTCTCGGCGTCGATCGCCTTCTCCCGGTCGTCGGCGACCAGGACACGGCCCTCCGCCTTGCTGACGATCTTTGAGGTGACGACCAGCACATCGCCGTCCTCCAGCGCACCGGCGGGCGCCGCGTCCGCGACCAGCGCCGCGATGTCGGCGCCCTCGGTCACCTCGGGCAGCCCGGGGATCCCGAAGATCCGCAGGCCCTCCGGAACGGCTCCGCCGCTCATGCCCTGTTCCTTCCTGGGGGCGGTCCCCCAGACCCCCCGAACGGCTCCGCCGCTCATGAGAGGTCCCGGGCCAGGTCGATGGCGGCGCGGGCGATGGCGGCGGTGGCGTCGGGATCGCTCATCAGCAGCGGCCGGGACCGCACCGCGATCCCCTCCACGCCCTTGTCCGCGACGCCGGCGTCGGCCTCATCGACCAGCCAGCCGTCCAGCAGGCCGGCGCCGTAGTGCTCGGCGACCGCGCGGGCGCTCGTCTCCACCCCGATCGCGGCCAGGCACGCGTCGGCCATGCCGCGCACCGGCGCGCCCCCGATGATCGGCGACACGCCGACCGCGGTCTTGGCGGCGACCGCCTCCCGGATGCCGGGGACCGCCAGGATCGTGCCGATGCTCACCACCGGGTTGGACGGCGGGAACAGCACCGCGTCCGCCTCCGCCAGCGCCTCCAGCACGCCCGGCGCGGGCTTGGCGTCCTCCGCCCCGACCGCCGCGATCGACTCCGCCGGGAGCGAGGCGCGCAGCCGCACCCACCACTCCTGGAAGTGGATCGCCCGCCGCCCGCGCTCCGGATCGTCCACCACCACGTGCGTCTCGACCTGGTCGTCGGTCATCGGGATCAGGCGCACGCCCGGCTTCCACCGGTCGCACAGCGCCTCGGTCACCGCCGACAGCGGGTAGCCCGCCTCCAGCATCTGCGTCCGCACGATGTGGGTGGCGAAGTCGCGGTCGCCCAGCCCGAACCAGCTCGGCCCCACGCCGTAGGCGAGCAGTTCCTCCTTCACCGTGAAGGACTCGGCGGCCCGGCCCCAGCCCCGCTCCTCGTCGATGCCGCCGCCGAGGGTGTACATCACCGTGTCCAGGTCGGGGCATACGCGCAGGCCGAACAGGGAGATGTCGTCCCCGGTGTTGCCGATCACGGTGATGTCCGCGTCCGGCTCGGCCCGCCGCAGCCCGCGCAGGAACCGGGCCCCGCCGATGCCCCCGGCCAACGTCACGATCTTCATGCTGTGCATCCGTTCGACTCGCGCCGTGTTGCCCGTTCAGCCTATTGGGTGCCGTCACCTGTGCCCGGCGGGGCGGCACAGACGGTAGACCACCCGGGCCGGGGGGAAGAGACTAGGAGGGGAGGGATGTGCAAAGCTTTGCGCACCGAATCCCATTGTCTGCCACGGGAGAGATGACGCCGTGAACAAGGAAGCCGTCCACCGCCTGCGGGAACCGGCCGCCTGGGTATTGCTCGCCTCGGCGGGGGTGCAATTGTTCGCCGGCCTCATCGCCCTGTTCGCCGGCGGCGGCGCCGACTCGCCCGGGTTCAAGTACCGCGCGTACAGCGAGATCACCGGGGGGTTCTTCACCAACGTCGCGGTGATCGCCCTGCTCGCGCTGGCCGTGGCGCTGGTCGCGCTCGGCCCGGCGCCGACCCGGCAGGCCCGCAACATCGTCATGGGCGCGCTGGGCGTCCTGGGCGGTATCGCGCTGTTCGGCGTGGTGTGCTGGCTGAGCTCGCTGCTCGTCGAATCCGAGTACGCCGGCGGCGCGATGAAGCTGGCGGTGTTCCTGTCCGGCGCGGGACGGCTCGCCGTCATCGGTGTCGCCGGCTGGTTCGTCTTCACGGTCTTCCAGGCCCTCCAGCCCGCGCGGCCCCAGGCCCCGGGCCAGGGGCAGGGGCAGGTGCCCCCGGGCGGCTACCCCGACTTCGGCTACCAGCAGGGCCAGCAGCAGCAGTTCGGGCAGCCGCAGGGCCAGCAGCAGCAGTTCGGCCAGCCGCAGGAGCAGCAGCAGTTCGGCCAGCCCCAGCAGCCGTACCAGCAGCAGGGCTACCAGCAGGCGCCCCAGCAAGGCTACGAGCAGCAGCAGGCGCAGCAGGGCGGCTACGGCCAGCAGTTCGGCCAGCCGCAGCAGCCGCAGGCCCCGCAGGACTACCAGACCCCGCAGCCCGGCACCTCCCAGCCCGGTGCGCCCCAGCCCGGCCAGACCCAGCCCGCGCCGCCACAGTACGGCCAGGGCGGCTACCAGCAGCCCGGCGGCGAGGAGGAGGTCGGCGACTGGACCCGCGCGTACGGCGGCTCGGGTTCCGCCGACCAGGGGCACGGCCAGCCCGGCGGTTCCCAGGGCGAGCAGCGCGACGAGGGCGACTGGTACCGCGACAACCGCCCGCCCCAGTGATCTGCGCCGCGTGATCTTCGCCGCGTTCCGCCACCGACCGGCCGGATGATCGCTCCCGTGCGTGTTCCCGGCGATTAACTGATCTCCGGTCAAAGCCGCTCTCGGCCAAACCGCGAATAACCCTCTTTGTCCCCCTGGAAACTCGTTCCGCTTGACGGGGCGGGCGCTACACGCGTGTAATTTCGTGGGTGTAGTTCTATGCCTTCTCGGGGGATGGAGCTGAGGGAAGGCATTGACCAGGGGGCTCCACGGGCTAGGAGGTGCGCTGTGAGCGAGGTAGTGATCCCGCTGGCGCACGGCACAGACGGTGAAGAGTTGGGCTGGCAGGAGCGCGCACTGTGCGCGCAGACGGACCCGGAGGCTTTCTTTCCGGAGAAGGGCGGCTCCACTCGCGAGGCCAAGAAGGTGTGCCGCGCATGCGAGGTAAGGGCGGAGTGCCTGGAGTACGCGCTCCAGCACGACGAACGTTTCGGCATCTGGGGTGGTCTTTCCGAACGGGAGCGCCGCAAGCTGAAGCGCCAGGCCGTCTGACGCGAACGGCGCCCGCGCCGGGGATCTGGGGGGATCCGGGGCGCGCGGGGGCCGCCGAGCGTACAGTGTCAGCCGTGCCGGCCGGAGAGGCCGGCACGGCTGACCGATTTCCCGAGACCTAACAGGAACCCACGAGAACCCCACAGATCGAGCGGACCCTTGTCGCCCACACTCGATCGCCACGTCGTCACGGCGATCCTCGTCGCCCACGACGGCGCGCGATGGCTCCCCGAGACGCTGAAGGCGCTGCTGACACAGACCCGGCCCGTGCAACGCCTGGTCACCGCCGACACCGGAAGCCAGGACCGCGGCACCGCGGTGCTCACCGAGGTCGTCGGCGCCGGCAACATGGTGACCCTGCCCCGCACCACCGGCTACGGCGAGGCCGTCGAGGAGGCGCTGCGCCACCCGGCCGCGTCCCTGCCCGTGCCGCCGCCCGACGACATGCCCGACGAGGGCCGCACCGAGTGGATCTGGCTGCTGCACGACGACTCGGCGCCCGCCCAGGACGCCCTCGCGCAGCTGCTGCGGGTCGCCGACGCCGACCCCAACGCCGCCGTGCTCGGCGCCAAGCTCCGCGACTGGGACGACCGGCGGACGCTGCGCGAGCTGGGCGTGGCCATGGACGGCGCCGGCCGCCGCGAGACCGGACTGGACCGCCACGAGTTCGACCAGGGCCAGCACGACGGCGTCCGCGACGTGATGGCGGTCTCCAGCGCCGGGATGCTGGTGCGCCGCGACGTGTGGGAGCGGCTCGGCGGCTTCGACGTCGAGTTCGGCCTCTTCCGCGACGACGTCGACTTCTGCTGGCGGGCGCACGCCGCCGGGCACCGGGTGGTCGTGGTCAGCGACGCGGTGCTGCACCACGCTGAGGCGTCCTGGCGCGGCCTCCGCGAGATCGGGATGACCGCCGAGTCCCGGCGCCGCCGCGACCGCCGCAACGCCCTGTACGCGCTGCTGGCCAACCTGCCGCTGCCCGCGATGCTGCGCGCCCTGCTGCGCAACATCTGGACGACCCTCACCCGGGCGCTGTTCCTGCTGGCCGTCAAGCGTCCCGAGGCCGCCCGCGACGAGCTGGCCGCGCTCGGCGACGTGCTGCGCCGCCCGGGGCGCATGCGGCGCGCCCGGGCCGCCCGTGCGGAGGGCCGCAAGCGCGTCCACCGCAGTATGCGGCGCTTCCAGCCGCGCGGGGTCGCGCTGCGCCGCTTCGTCGAGGCCGTCGCCGGACGGGTCGCGACCCGCGGCGGCCGCCGCCATGACGCCGACGACGAGCCGCCCCGCGACGAGGGCCCGGGCCTGGTCCGGCGGATCCTGGCCCGTCCCGGCGTCATCGTCGTGCTCGCGCTGGCGGCCGTGGCCGTGGCCGCCGAACGCTCGCTGCTCACCGCGGCCGGGCGGCTCGGCGGCGGCGCGCTGGTCCCGGCCTGGGGCGGCGCGAGCGACCTGTGGGCCCAGTACGTCTCCGGCTGGCATCCGGTCGGGCTCGGCTCCGACGCCGGGAGCCCGCCGTACGTGGCCGTCCTGGCGGCGCTGTCCACGCTGCTGCTCGGCAAGCCGTGGCTGGTGGTGTCGATCCTGCTGCTGGGCAGCGTGCCGCTGGCCGGGCTGACCGCCTACCACGCCTCCCGGACGCTGGTGACGGCGCCGCCCCGCACCGGCCGGCGCGCCGTCGCGCACGGCCCGCGCATCCCCGTCTGGGCGGTGCGGATGTGGTTCGCCGCCGTGTACGCGCTGCTGCCCGCCGCCACCGGGGCCATCGCCGGAGGCCGGCTCGGCACCGCCGTGGTGATCGTGCTGCTGCCGCTGATCGCCGTGCAGACCGCCCGGATGCTCGGGCTGCCGCGCTCGGCCGCCCGCCGCGGCGGACCGCGCGGCCCCCGCGGGCGCCCCGATCCGCGCCGTGCCGGGCGCGCGGCCTGGACGGTCGCGCTGCTCCTCACGGTCGCGATGGCCTTCGTCCCGCTGATCTGGCCGCTGGCCCTGATCGCGGGCGTGGTCACCTGGAACCTGTTCGGCGGCGCGGCCGGGGCGGGCGGCCGCCTGGCCGGCGGGCGGGCCCGCCGCCACCTGGCGATCGCGCTGGCCGTCCCGCCGGTGCTGCTCCTGCCCTGGACGCTGGGACTGATGCTGCACCCGTCCCGGTTCCTGCTGGAGGCGGGCCTGCACGCCCCGGTCACCCCGGTCGCCGCCGCCCGCGACCTGCTGGCGCTCGACCCCGGCGGCCCCGGCACCCCCGCGCGCTGGACGCTGTACGGGCTGCTGCTGGTCGCGGTCTGCGCGCTGCCGCTGCGCAGCCGCCGCACCACCGTGCTGGCCGGCTGGATGCTGGCGATCTTCGGGCTGCTGGCGGCGATCCTGACCGGCATGGCCACCGTCACCAAGGGCTCCGACCAGGCCGCCGTGTGGCCGGGCGTGGCGCTGGCCGTCGCCGGAGCCGGGGTGCTGGTGGCCGCCACCGCCGCGGTGCAGCGCGCCGTGGACGTGCTGGCCGGACGGCACCTGACGTACCGGATCGCCGGGGCGCTGGTGGTGCTGGCCGCGCTGACCGCCCCGCTGCTGGCCGCGTTCGGCTGGATCGCCGGGGGCGCCGCGGGCCCCCTCGGCCGCACCGACCCCGACGCCGTGCCCGCGTTCGTGAACGGCTCGGCGGGGGAGCGCACGCTGGTCGTGCGCCGCGAGCCCACCGGCCGGGTCGCCTACACGGTGCTGCGCGGCGTCGAGCCCATGCTGGGTGAGGCCGAGACCCCCGTGAACGACGAGGCGCGCCGCCGGATGGACGACCTGGTCGCCGGGCTCGCGGGCGGGCGGGCCGGCGACGGCCGGGCGCTGACCCGGATGGGCGTCCAGTACGTCCTGGTGCCGCGGCCGGCGCGCGACGACCTGACCCGCGTCCTGGACGCCACCCCGGAGCTGTCGAGACTCAGCCGCACCGACTCCTTCGGGGTGTGGCGGCTGCCGTCCCCGGCCGGGCGGGTGATGCTGCTGGACGGCCCGAACGCCACACCGCTCGACACCGGCCCAAGCGGGACCGACGTCACCGTGCGGATCCCGGCGGGGAGGGCCGAGCGCACCCTGCTGCTGGCCGAGCCCGCCGACGGCGGCTGGCGCGCGGCCCTGGACGGCCGCGAGATCGAGTCCAGGACCCTGGACGGCTGGGCGCAGGCGTACCGGATCCCACCAGACGGCGGCCGGTTCGAGGTGACGCGCGGTATGTGGCTGCGGCACGGCTGGGTGACCGTCCAGGCGGTGGCGGTGCTGCTGGTCGTCGTCCTGGCGCTGCCCGGGGCGCGCCCGGAGGCGCTGGACGCGGCGGCGAGCCGGGCCGGCGGCCGTGGCCGCGCCCGTGGACGCCGGGCCCGCGTCGCCGCCGGTGGGCTGGCCCGCCGGGCCGCCGCAGGGGCGGAACGCCGCACCGGCGCGCTGCGCGCCCGCATCCGCCACGACCCCGGCACCTCGCCTGCCGAGACCTCTTCCGAGACCCCTGCCGAGACCGCCTCCGACTCCGCCCCTGAGGAGACGCCAGAGACCGGGAAGCCGGCGGACGACCGGGCGGCCGGCGAACCGTCCGCGGTGGACGGCCCGGTGGCCGGGAAGGACGCGGCCACGGTGCCCGAGGAGCGCCCGTGAACCTCGACCGGATCGTCCGCCTGCTCGGGCTGCGCTACGCCACCGCCGCCCTCGTCCTGCTCGCCCTGGCCGCGCTGTACGGCGCGGCGTCCCTGTCCCGTCCC
Organism: Spirillospora sp. CA-255316; assembly: GCA_050942275.1. Lineage (GTDB taxonomy): Bacteria > Actinomycetota > Actinomycetes > Streptosporangiales > Streptosporangiaceae > Spirillospora. The sequence continues at coordinate 1,464,976 of CP192047.1, forward strand.
GCCGACCGGGCCACGGCCGCCGTCAGCGGCAGGGCCGACCCCGTCCGGTCCGCGGTGTCGGTGTGCCCGGGCCGGGAGGGAATCCGGCTGACCCTCCAGAGCGCCAAGACCTCCCGCACGGGCGGACGCGCCGATGTCGTGCAGGCCCCCGACGGCTCGGGGATCGGCTCGCTGACCACCCCCGGCGGCGGCTGGACCAAGGACCTGACCGAGTCCGAGGACTCCTACACCGTGTGGGCCCACGGCGCCATGGCGGCCGGTCTGGAGGCCGAGCAGACCACCCACTGGCCCCGGGGCAAGGACCGGGGCCTGGCCGGGGTGCGCTGCGCGACCCCGGGCACCGACCTGTGGTTCCTCGGCCCCGGGCCCGTCTCCGCCGAGAGCGTCGACCTGCACCTCACCAACGTGGACGCCCAGCCCGCCACGGTGGACGTCACGGCCCTCTCCGGCGAAGGCCCCCTCGACACCGCCGACGGGCGCGGCACGCCCGTCCCGCCGTACGGCACCAAGGTCGTGACGCTCGGCGGGTCCCCCGAAGGGCTCGGCGACATCGTCAAGACCGCCGCCGACCTCGGGCTGCGGGTGCGGGCCACCACCGGCCGGGTCGCCGCCTCCCTGCGGGTGCGGATCGCCGAGGGCAAGGGCATCGAATGGGTGCCGCTCGCGCCCGCGCCCGGCACCTCGCTGATCGTCCCGGGCGTGCCGGGCGGCGAGGGGCGGCGGCGGCTGCTGGTCGCCGTCCCCGGCCAGGAGGACGCCACCGTCAAGGTGCAGGTCATCACGCAGAACGGCGCCTTCGCACCCCAGGGCCAGGACACCCTCGACGCCCCCTCGGGCACGGTCACCGCCCTCGATCTCGACCGCGCCCTCGGCGGCAAGCCCGCCGCCGTGCGGCTCCGCTCCGACCGCCCGATCCTGGCCGGGTACGCCGCCGAGCGCGGCGCCGACGTCGCCTACGGCACCGCCACGTCCGCCCTGGAGGGCGGCGGCTTCGGCGTGGTGTCCGACAACCGGTTCGACTCCACGATCTCGCTCACCGCCCCGCACGGCGCCGCCACGGTACGGATCACCCCGATCGGCCCGCAGGGCCCGGGCACGCCGCAGGACGTCACCGTGCCGTCCGGCCGCACCGTGGAAGTGGCCCTGAAGGCGCCCAGCGGCGGCGAGAAGGGCTACGGCGCGCTGGTCCAGCCCCGGCCAGGGTCGGGGCCCGTCCACGCCGCACGGATCCAATCGACGGGCAAGGACGAGGGCCTGCTCCTCACGACCCTGCCGATCACCCCCGCCCGCACCACGCTGCGGCTGCCGCCGGTGGGCGACAGCGGGAGCGCCCTCATCCCGTAGAGCCCCGTAGGGCCCTTAGAGCTCTCGTAGAAGCCCCGTAGAGCGGCCGTAGAGCCGGGGCGGGGCGTCAGTCGTCGGGGGAGTCGTAGCTCGGGTCGACCGACTCGGGCGACAGGCCCAGCAGGTCGGCGATCTCCTCCACCAGCAGGTCGCGGACCAGCCGGCCGGTCTCGCGCTCCCCGGCGGCACGGGCCTCCACCGGACGGCGGAAGATCACGATGCGCACCGGGCGGCCGCCCGTGCCGGGCCGGGTCTGGCCGAGCGGCACCGGGCCGTCGAACCAGGGCTCGACCGGGGGCACCTCCTCGACCGCGAACTCGACCCTGGACAGCTCGCGCCCCCAACGCCGGCCGAGCCGGCGGACCTCGTCGCGGACGAGATCGTCGAACCGCTCCGCCCGGGTGCGGGAGACCGGCGCCTGCGGGGGCGTCAGAGGACCTCGGAGGCCACGACCGTGCCGGTCGCGGCGTCGTACGCCTGCCACACGGGATCGCACGCCGTCCACATTACCCCGCCCGGCCCGCCCGGCGACCCGGCCTCGCCGGTTCCGGCCCGCGACCCAGCGCGGCCCCGGCGGCACGGAATGTGATCGTTGCAAAGGAATTAGGCCGGTAACGGCGACACGTGCACGCGGGTGGTGGCGGACTCGGCGGCAGCGGGGTACGGTCGGCCATCGTGAGCCCCGTCCGCATCTGCTCCCGCACCGCCTGCAAGGCGCCCGCAGTCTTCACGCTCACGTACGTCTACCGCGACTCGACTGCGGTCCTGGGGCCGCTCGCGACCTACGCCGAGCCGCACTGCTACGACCTGTGCGCGGAGCATTCCGAGAGGCTCACCGCCCCGATGGGCTGGGAGCTGGTGAGGCTCCCGGTCGAGGAGGAGACCGAGCCCAGCGCGGACGACCTGGAGGCCCTCGCCGACGCGGTCCGCGAGGCCGCCAAGCCCGCTCCGGGCGGCGCCCAGGAGCCGGTGGGCCAGGGCACCGAGGTGGGCCGCCGCGGCCATCTGCGGGTGCTGCGCTCCGAGCCCGCGGGGACGCAGCCCGTCCAGGAGTGACCCTCTCCGCGCCCTCGCCGCCCGCCTTCTGCGAGGATGTCCACAGGCCCCCGGTGTGCGGCCCGGCCTGCCTCCCGTCCCGGTAGGCTCTGGGCTTCGCAGCTTCGCACGGCGTCCGCGATGACAAGGGAGCAGGAGTGGGCGACCTCGCCAAGATCTTCAAGGCGTACGACATCCGCGGCGTGGTGCCGGATGAGCTCGACGAGGAGACCGCCGAGGCGATCGGCGCCGCCTTCGTCCGGGTGACCGGGGCCACCGCCGTCGTCACCGCCCACGACATGCGGGCCTCCTCGGGGCCGCTGGCGGCGGCGTTCGCGCGCGGGGCCACCGGCCAGGGCGCCGACGTGGTGGAGGCCGGGCTCGGCTCCACCGACATGCTGTACTACGCCAGCGGTGTGCTCGACCTGCCCGGGGCGATGTTCACCGCCAGCCACAACCCGGCCAGGTACAACGGCCTCAAGCTGTGCCGCTCGGGGGCCAGGCCGATCGGCCGCGACACCGGCCTCGCCGAGATCCGCGAGCTGGTCGAGCGGGGCGTCCCCGCCCACGACGGCGCGCCCGGCACCGTCTCCCAGCGCGACCTGCTCAAGGGCTACGCCGACCACCTCAAGACGCTGGTCGACCTGTCGGGCATCCGCCCGCTCAAGGTGGCCGTGGACGCGGGCAACGGCATGGGCGGGCACACCGTCCCGGTGGTGCTGGAGGGCCTGCCGATCGACCTGGTGCCGCTGTACTTCGAGCTGGACGGCACCTTCCCCAACCACGAGGCCAACCCGATCGAGCCGGAGAACCTGCGCGACCTGCAGGCCAAGGTCCGCGAGACCGGCGCCGACATCGGCCTGGCCTTCGACGGCGACGCCGACCGCTGCTTCGTGGTGGACGAGCGCGGCGAGATCGTGACCCCGTCGGCGATCACGGCGCTGGTCGCGGTGCGGGAGCTGGCCAAGCACCCCGGCTCCCCGATCGTGCACAACCTGATCACCTCTAAGGCGGTGCCGGAGATCGTCGCCGAGCACGGCGGCTCCCCGGTCCGCACCCGGGTGGGGCACTCGTTCATCAAGCAGACGATGGCCGAGACCGGCGCGGTGTTCGGCGGCGAGCACTCCGCGCACTTCTACTTCCGCGACTTCTGGTTCGCCGACTCGGGGATGCTGGCGGCGCTGCACGTGCTGGCCGCCCTGGGCGAGCAGGAGCGGCCGCTGTCGGAGCTGCTGGCGGAGTACACCCGCTACGCCGCCTCCGGCGAGATCAACAGCGAGGTGGCCGACCAGGCCGCCGCGACCGCGCAGGTCCGCGCCGCCTTCGAGGGGCGGCCGGGGGTGACCGTCGACGAGCTCGACGGCCTGACCGTGGGCGCCGACGACTGGTGGTTCAACCTGCGGCCCTCCAACACCGAGCCGCTGCTGCGCCTCAACGCGGAGGCCGCCGACGAGCAGACCGTGGGCCGGGTCCGTGACGAGGTCCTGGCCATCGTGAGGGGGAAATGAGCATGAAGCTGGACGGCTGGCTGCTGGAGATCCTGGCCTGCCCCAACTGCGGCGGCGAGCTGCGCGCCGAGGACGCCGACTCCGAGCTGGTCTGCACCGGCTCGTGCGGCTACGCCTACCCGGTGCGCGACGACATCCCCGTCCTCCTGGTCGACGAGGCCCGGACTCCGGCCCCATGAGGGGAGCACTGCGGGAGCCGCAGGGACGCCGCGACGCCTGGACTGAGGAGCCTGCGACGAGGGAAGGCGTCGTGTTGGGGCGTCCCGGAGGCGACCGGGGAGCACTGCGGGAGCCGCAGGGGCGCCGCGACGCCTGGACTGAGGAGCCTGCGACGAGGGAAGGCGTCGTGTTGGGGCGTCCCGGAGGCGACCGGGGAGCACTGCGGGAGCCGCAGGGGCGCCGCGACGCCTGGACTGAGGAGCCTGCGACGAGGGAAGGCGTCGTGTTGGGGCGTCCCGGAGGCGACCAGGGAGCACTGCGGGAGCCGCAGGGGCGCTGCCGGGCGGTGCGGTGATGGGGGGCGTCGACCCGGCGCGGCTGGACGAGCCGGAGGCGATCGAGGCGGCCGACCCGGGCGGGATGCTGCGGCAGGTGGCCTCGTCGGCGGCGCAGATCCGGGAGGCCCGGCGGCTGGCCGCCGACGCCGCCGTGGAGTCGGTCGCCGAGGACGGGCGCCCGCGGGCGATCGTGGTGACCGGGATGGGCGGCTCGGGGATCTCCGGGGACGTGCTGGCCGCGGTCTGCGGCGCGGGCTGCCCGGTGCCGATCGTGACCGTGCGGGGCCACCGGCTGCCCGGCTGGGTGGGCGCGGCCGACGTGGTGATGGCCGTGTCGTGCTCGGGCGGTACGGAGGAGACCCTCGCCGTGGCGGCGGAGGCGGCCCGGCGCGGGAGCCGCATGGTGTTCGTGGGCGGGGCCGAGTCGCCGCTGGCCGGTCTGGCCGAGCGCAGCCGCGGCCTGTTCGTGCCGGTGCGTTCGGTGGGTCAGCCGCGTTCGACGCTGTGGGGGCTGACCGTCCCGCTGCTGCTGGCGGCCCGGGCGCTGGGGTTGACCGACGTGCGCGACGAGGTGCTGGAGTCGGCGGCCGAGCGGCTGGAGGAGGTCGCCCACCGGTGCCGTCCGGCCAGCGAGTCGTTCGTGAACCCGGCCAAGCGGGCCGCGCTCGACCTGATGGGCGACGTGCCGCTGGTGTGGGGGACGTCCCAGCTGGCGGGCACGGCGGCGTACCGGTTCTGCTGCCAGCTCAACGAGAACGCCAAGTACCCGGGGGTCTACGGCGAGCTGCCGGAGGCCGGGCACAACCAGGTGGTGGCGTTCGACGGGTACTTCGCCGCCGGCGGCCGGCCGGCGGAGGACGCCGACGACTTCTTCCGCGACCGGGCCGAGGAGTCCGAGCACGGGCTGCATCTGGTGCTGATGCGCGACCGCGATGAGCATCCGCAGGTCGCCAGGCGCCGGGAGGTGGCGGTCGAGCTGGCCCAGGGGCGTGGTGTGGCGGTCACCGAGATCGCGGCCGAGGGTGATCATCCGCTGGAGAGAATCGCGACAATGATCGCGCTTGCGGACTACATCACGGTTTACTTGGCTATCGCGCTGGGGGTCGATCCCACTCCCGTCACGGCCATTCAAGAGCTCAAAGCGAGGATTGCGTAGATGAGTGCAGAAGGCGGAACCAAGGCGATCGTCGCCGCGCTGGCCGCCAACCTCGGCATCGCCACCGCCAAGTTCGTCGCGTTCGGTTTCACCGGTTCGTCGTCGATGCTGGCGGAGGGCATCCACTCGGTCGCCGACTCCGGCAACCAGGGCCTGCTGCTGGTCGGCAAGAAGCGGTCCGAGCGCAGCCGCACCCCCAGGCACCCGTTCGGCTACGGCCGGGAGCGCTACTTCTACGCCTTCGTCGTGGCGGTGGTGCTGTTCACCGTCGGTGCCGTCTTCTCGCTGTACGAGGGTTACCACAAGATCCATGAGGCGATCGAGCACCCGGGCGCGAAGATGGACTCGCCGGGCTGGGCGTTCGGCGTGCTGATCGCGGCGATCGTCATGGAGACGTTCTCTTTCCGCACCGCCATCGTGGAGTCCAACCACGTCCGCGGTGAGAAGTCGTGGTGGCAGTTCATCCGCCGTGCCAAGGCCCCCGAGCTGCCGGTGGTGCTGCTGGAGGACCTGGGCGCGCTGGTCGGCCTGATCCTGGCGCTGTTCGGCGTCACCCTGGCGGTCGTCACCGGCGACCTGGTGTGGGACGGCGTCGGCACCGTCTGCATCGGCGTGCTGCTGGCCACCATCGCGATCATCCTGGCGGTGGAGACCAAGAGCCTGCTCATCGGCGAAGGCGCCGACCCCGAGCAGGAGGAGCGCATCATCGCGGCGCTGGAGTCGGTGGACGAGGTCGACCACGTCATGCACATCCGCACCCAGTACGTCGGCCCGGAGGAGATGCTGATCGCCGCCAAGATCGCGGTGCATCACGACGACACGGCGGCCGAGGTGGCGCGGGGCATCGACGCGGCCGAGGCGAAGATCCGGGCGCAGTTCCCGGAGGCCCGGCTGATCTACCTGGAGCCGGCGCTGGACGACGCCGACCTGAAGAGCCCGTCCGAAGAGGCCCCCGCCTCCTCCTGAGGAAGTAGATCGTCCGGCCTCCCGGCCCGCGGAGCCGCCCCCTGACCGTCCTGGAACGTCCCCCGGAAACGCGAAAGCCTCCGGTGTTCCGGAGGCGGTCAGGCGGAGCCGGTCCAAGGTCGGGCTCCAGGGCGGGTCCCGAGCCCGCCGAGCAGGTGTGATGGTGAGGGGGAGTGGAAGGCGGCTTCCCCGCCGATCGGCCGTTTGTACCGGTCGACCCCAGCCCAGGCTTGACCGGCCGTGCCTCTGCGAAGCACACCGGACGGTCGACCGGCGAGGCGCCTTCCCACTGCCTCTGGGGTGATCCCCCAGACCCCCGGACGGCTTCGCCGTCAGGAGGGTGCTCCCCGCCCGGACCCCTGAAGCCGGGCGGTTCTGGCGTGACCGCGGCAGCTCCGCCGAACCCCCTATGTCGGCGGGGCCACCGGCTCGGTCACGGTTAAGACAGTACGTGCCCGCCGGTCCGCGGCACGTCCCCCCAGAGGAGGGAAATGATGTCGTTCTCGAGGGGGATACAGGTCGGGCGCATAACACCGCACGGTGAGGTGACAAGCCGCGCGCAGCGGTCAGTATTGAGTGGTGACCAGCGACGACCACTCCCAGACCGCGCCGCCCGGCGGCCCGGCGGGCACCCCGCCCCGCGACCGGGGGACGCCTCACGGGTTCGGGCCTGCGGTCGCCCACCACGCGTGGCGGCTGTCGGGCCGGATCGTGGCGGGCGTGGGCCAGCTGCTGCTGTGGATCCTGACCGGGATCGGGCGGTTGCTCCGCCCGCTCGGGGTGCGGATCGCCGCCAGGCTGACCGGGCGCCGCGCCCAGCAACGGCCCCACGGCCCCCACGGCCCCCCTGGCCCCGGTGGCGCCCCGGGCTCCGGCCCCGCCTCGCGGGCGGGCGGTGACGGGCACACCAGGATCGCCTCGACCACGGCCACGGCCCCGCTGCCGCGGTGGATCAACGCCTGGAGCGAGTTCGCCCAGGCGTGGTACTTCGGGCCCCTCACCGGGCTGGCGCTGACCATCGCCGCGCTCGCCGAGCTCGCGCCCCAGGTGGAGACGCCGCTGAGCGTGGCGGGCGGGTTCGCGGTGGCGTCCACGCTGCCGCTGGTGTGGCGGCGGGAGAACCTGCGGCCGGTGGCGGCCGTGGCGCTCGGCGCGTTCGCCGCCAGCCTCCTCACCGGCCAGACCCTCCTGGTGACGACCGCGTTCGCCGCCCTCTACACGCTGTACGCGCTGGCCCGGCAACTGCCCCGGCAGTCGGCGGGCGCGCTCGCGGTGGGCGGGCTCGTGACGATCGCGGTGGTCTACCTGGCCACCGGCACCCTCGACGACATCCCCTGGCCGGCCGCGGTCATCGCCGTGCTGGCGGCCGTCGGGCTGGGCGACGCGCGCCGGGTGGTGGAGACGGCGGGACGCACCCGGGCCGAGGCGGACGAGCGCAACACCGAGACCCTGACCAGGCTCACCGCCGTCCAGCGGGAGCAGGCGGTGATGCGCGAGCGCGCCCGGATCGCCCGGGAGCTGCACGACGTGGTGGCGCACTCGGTCTCGATGATCGCGGTGCAGGCGGAGACCGCGCCGTACACGATGCGGAACCTCTCGCCGGAGGCCCGCGACGGCTACACCGAGATCGCCAAGACGGCGCGCGAGGCGCTGGTGGAGATGCGGCGGCTGCTGAGCGTGCTGCGGGCCGACGCCAAGGCGGAGCCCGAGTCGGCGCCGCAGCCCCGGCTCGACCGGCTGCCCGAGCTGGTGGAGCAGCATCGCGGCGCGGGCGGCCGGGTGGACATGCAGGTCCGGGGTGATCCGCGGACGCTGTCGACGACGGTGGAGCTGTCGGCGTACCGGATCGTCCAGGAGGCGCTGACGAACGCGCGGCGGCACGCGCCGGGCGCGGAGGTCAGGGTGGAGCTGACCTACCTGCCCGACCGGCTGGCGGTGCGCGTCCTCGACGACGGGGCGTCCGCGCCCACCATGGTCCTGAACCGGGACGGGACGCCGTCCCGTACAGCGGTACTGGATCCCTCGGGCGCCGGAACGGGCGCCGGACCGGCCGCGATGCCGGGCGCCGGAACCGGCCAGGCGGGGCGGACCCGCCTGGAAACCCCGTCCTCGGGCGTACCGGGCGGCGGACACGGCCTCGTGGGGATGCGGGAACGTGCGACCATGCTGGGCGGACGGTTCTCCGCCGGCCCGGTCGCCGAGGGCGGGTTCGTGGTGGAGGCCGAGCTTCCGCTGACGAGGGAGGAGACCCCCACCCGTGAACCCGGTTCGCAGGCGCCCCCGCCCGGTCGTCCCTGAGCCCGCCCTCCTCCGGGGCGTCCGGGAGGTCGTCCCCCTGGGCCCGCCGGGAACGGCCCGTGCCGGACGGTGGCCCGGCGCCCGACGCGGGGGGCCGCTGTGATCAAGGTTCTGATCGTCGACGACCAGACGATCGTGCGGGCCGGCTTCGCCGCGCTGCTGGACGCCCAGCAGGACATCTCGGTGGTCGGGGAGGCGGGCGACGGCCGGGAGGCGGTGCGGCTGGCCGAGTCGCGGCGGCCGGACGTCGTGGTGATGGACATCCGGATGCCGGGGATGGACGGCATCGAGGCCACCCGGCGCATCCTGGCCCGGCCCGGCGCGGAGGGCGTCCGCGTCCTGGTGCTGACCACCTTCGACGTGGACGAGTACGTGTACGACGCGCTGGCCGTGGGCGCCAGCGGTTTCCTGCTGAAGGACGCCACCGCCGACGAGCTGGTGTCGGCCGTGCGGGTCGTGGCGCGCGGCGACTCGCTGCTGGCCCCGCAGGTCACCGGGCGGCTGATCCGCGAGTTCACCAAGCAGCGCCGCAACCGTCCGCAGGCGCCGTCGGAGCTGTCGACGCTGACGGCGCGGGAGACCGAGGTGCTGGTGCTGATCGCGGGCGGCCTGTCCAACGGGGAGATCGCCGCGCGGCTGGTGGTGAGCGAGCACACGGTGAAGACCCATGTGGCCCGGGTGTTCACCAAGCTGGGCCTGCGCGACCGGGCGCAGGCGGTGATGCTGGCGTACGAGTCCGGGGTGGTGGTCCCGGGCGAGAACGAGGCCCGCCGCCCTCCCGTCTGACGGGCGGCCCGGCCCGCGGCCGCCGCTCGCGTTCAGCGGGGCCGCGGGCGCTGGCGCTGCTGCTGGAGGAGGCGCAGCGCCTTCTCCTTCTCGAAGTCCAGGGCGCGGGTGGGCGGCGCGGAGAGCCTGCCGATGCGCTCCCCGAGTTCGCGGACGCGGGCCTGCACGTCCGGTTCGGCCAGGACGCGGAGGCCGAAGGCCAGCTCGGCGGGGCCGATGTCGAAGCGTTTCTCGAGAGCGAGCGCGAGGGCCACGGCGCGCAGTTCGGCATCGCCGAAGCGGCGGTGGCCGCCGGCGGGCCGGGGCCGTGCGCCGCCGGGCGCGTCCGGCGGGCCCGGGGGACCTGGCAGCCCCGGGCTGATGCCCCGGGGTGCGGGGGAGGCTTCCCTGGTGGCGGGGAGCAGGCCGAGGCTCTCCCGGTAGCGGAGCATGCGGGGCGAGGTGCCGAGACGGCGGGCGGCCTCCGTGATACGCATACGACGATTCTGACAAATCCGTGTCAGAAAGTCAGGTCCGGCCGTGCCTTCCACGCCGGGGCGGGCCTAGACTCGCGGGCAGACCCGGACCGCCCGCGCTCGCGGGACACGGGCACGGACGAGCCCGCACGGACGAGCACGGCGGTGTGCGGCGGGCGCCGACCCCAGTGGACACGAGGAGTTACGCAAGCATGGATTACAAGGTCGCCGACCTGTCGCTGGCCGACTTCGGGCGCCGGGAGATCCGGCTCGCCGAGCACGAGATGCCCGGGCTGATGGCCGTACGCGCCGAGTACGCGGACGCCAAGCCGCTGCGCGGGGCCAAGATCATGGGCTCGCTGCACATGACCATCCAGACCGCGGTGCTGATCGAGACGCTGGTGGAGCTGGGCGCCGACGTCCGCTGGGTGTCGTGCAACATCTTCTCCACCCAGGACCACGCCGCCGCGGCCGTGGTCGTCGGCAAGGACGGCACCGCCGACGACCCCAAGGGCGTCCCGGTGTTCGCCTGGAAGGGCGAGACGCTGGAGGAGTACTGGTGGTGCACCGACCAGGCCCTCCAGTGGCCGGACGGCACCGGCCCGAACATGATCCTCGACGACGGCGGCGACGCCACCCTGCTGGTCCACAAGGGCGCCGAGTACGAGAAGGCCGGCGCGGTCCCCACCGCCACCGCCGATGACCCCGAGGAGTGGGGCATCATCCTCGACACCCTGCGCCGCACCATTGCCGACAAGCCCGGCCGCTGGACCGAGACCGCCGCCGGGATCAAGGGCGTGACCGAGGAGACCACCACCGGCGTGCACCGTCTCTACGAGATGGCCAAGGCCGGCACCCTGGCGTTCCCGGCGATCAACGTCAACGACTCGGTCACCAAGTCCAAGTTCGACAACAAGTACGGCTGCCGGCACAGCGTGATCGACGGCCTGAACCGGGCCACCGACGTGCTGATCGGCGGCAAGGTCGCGCTGGTCGCCGGCTACGGCGACGTCGGCAAGGGCGTGGCCGAGGCGCTCAAGGGCCAGGGCGCCCGCGTGATCGTCACCGAGATCGACCCGATCTGCGCGCTGCAGGCGGCCATGGACGGCTTCCAGGTCACCGTGCTGGACGACGTGGTCGACAAGGCCGACATCTTCGTCACCACCACCGGCAACTTCAACATCATCACCGCCGAGCACATGGCGCGGATGAAGCACCAGGCGATCGTGTCCAACATCGGGCACTTCGACAACGAGATCGACATGGCCGGGCTGGCGAAGACCCCGGGCATCGAGAAGATCGAGATCAAGCCGCAGGTGCACGAGTGGCGGTTCCCGGACGGCCACTCCATCATCGTCCTGGCCGAGGGCCGGCTGATGAACCTGGGCTGCGCCACCGGCCACCCCTCGTTCGTCATGTCCAACTCCTTCACCAACCAGGTCATCGCGCAGATCGAGCTGTTCACCAAGACCGAGGAGTACCCGGTCGGCGTGTACGTGCTGCCCAAGCACCTGGACGAGAAGGTCGCGCGGCTCCACCTGGACGCCCTCGGCGTCAAGCTGACCGAACTCACCAAGGAGCAGGCCGCCTACATCGGCGTCCACGTCGAAGGCCCCTACAAGCCCGACCACTACAGGTACTGAGCTGATTTGTCGCCCTGCGGCATCCTCGCCTACATCCGTCGTCATCCTCAGCCGTCGGTGACCCCGGGCGCTGCGATCGCGCAGCGAGCCACTAGGCGAGTCGGAGCGATGCAGCGATCGCGCGTCGCCCGGAGAAGGAGGGCGTTCAACGCCCGACGCCGCAGGGCGACCAATCAGCACTGCCGGACAGGGGTTTATGGCCTGTCCGGCAGTTGTTCGTAAGGGAGCACGTTGAGCGATATTGCGGACGCTTCGCTGGCGTACGAGGGCGTCAAGCGGATCGAGTGGGCCGACAGGACGATGCCTGTGCTGCGGCAGATCCGCGAGCGGTTCGCGGCGGAGCGGCCGCTGGATGGCTTCCGGGTGGCGGCGTGCATGCACGTCACCACCGAGACCGCCAACCTGATCAGGACGCTCCAGGCGGGCGGGGCGAGCGTCGCGCTGGCGGCGTCCAACCCGCTGTCCACGCAGGACGACACCGCCGCGGCGCTCGTGCAGGAGTACGGCGCCGAGGTGTTCGCGCGTTCCGGGACCGACCGGGAGGGCTACTACCGGCACATCCACCAGGCCCTGGAGACCGGGCCCGACCTGGTGCTGGACGACGGCTGCGACCTGGTCAACACGCTGCACATCGAGCGGACCGACCTGCTCGGCACGGTCAAGGGCGGCTGCGAGGAGACCACCACCGGGGTCATCCGGCTGCACCAGATGGCCCGGGAGGGCGTGCTGCGCTTCCCGATGGTGGCGGTGAACGACACCGACACCAAGCACATGTTCGACAACCGGTACGGCACCGGGCAGTCCACGCTGGACGGCATCATCCGCGCCACCAACACGCTGCTGGCCGGGAAGACGGTGGTGATCGCCGGGTTCGGGTACTGCGGGCGCGGCCTGGCCGAGCGGGCGCGCGGGCTGGGCGCCCGGGTGGTCGTCACCGAGATCGATCCGGTGAAGGCGCTGGACGCGGCGCTGCAGGGCTTCGCCGTCCAGCCGATGGCGGAGGCGGCGCCGCACGGCGATGTGTTCATCACCGTGACCGGCAACCGCGACGTGATCGCCGGTGAGCATCTGCGGGTGATGAAGGACGGCGCGATCCTCGCCAACTCCGGTCACTTCGACATCGAGATCGACGTGCGGGCGCTGGCGGAGCTGTCGGTGGAGGTGCACCGGGGGGTGCGCCCGCAGGCGGACGAGTACGTCCTGGCCGACGGGCGGCGGCTGGTGCTGCTGGCCGAGGGGCGGCTGGTCAACCTGGCGGCGGCGGAGGGGCATCCGGCGGCGGTGATGGACATGTCGTTCGCCGACCAGGCCCTCACGTGCGCGTGGCTGGCCGCCGAGCACGCGACGCTGGAACCGGCCGTGCACGAGGTCCCGAAGGAGATCGACACCGAGGTGGCCCGGCTCAAGCTGGCCTCGATGGCGATCGCCATCGACACCCTCACCGCCGACCAGGAGGACTACCTGCGTTCCTGGCGGATCGGCTCGTGAAGGTCCCGGGGTAACGTCTCGGGGGTGCCACGCGGAACCTACCTGCATCTCGACGGCGATCTCGAAGAGCGCTTCCAGTGCGCCCCCGGCGCCGGGGGCTGGCGCTACGTGGGGGAGCGGTCCGACGGGCTGCGCGTCGACCTGGTCGTGGACTCGCGGTGGCGGCAGATCCGGGTGGAGTTCGTGAGCGCCGAGTGGTGGATCCGCGGCGGCGTCACGGGCAACGACCTGGCCTGGGTGCGGGGCGGCGGCTCCGAGGCGGCGGAGCGCGCGGTGCGCGCCGTGGGGTTCCTGGGGGAGTCGCCGGGCTTCCTGGTGGCCGTGTCGCGGACGCTGGGGCTGGAGGCGGGGGAGCACGCCGACGTGCGGCTCGTCCAGATCACGGGGACGGCCCTGGCCGCGCTCACCGTCGACCGGCGCTGGCGGCTGGCCGAGGTCACGCCGTACGACACCGAGACCGAGCCGCTGCCCGTGGCACGGTACGAGGTGGCCGACCTCGCCACCGGCGAGGGACACGAGATTCACCTGGCCGGGGACGTCGTCCTGAACGCCCCGGGCATCGAACTGGCTGAACTGGAGAGCCCGCCCAACCTGGCCCTCCCCTGAGGCCGGTCAGCGCTGCTCGGGCGGCCCGTACTGCTGCGGGGGCGCCGTGTTGTACGTCTCCGGCGCCGGTCGCTGAGGCCACCCGCCGTGTGCCTGCGGCGGCCCGTACGGACCAGGCGGCCCGTACGGATAGGGCCGGGCGGGCGGAGGCGCGGTCAGGACCTGCTGGTACGGCCCGGCGCCGTAGTTCGCCGGGGGCAGGAACCTGGGCTGGCCCGGCGCCGGGTCGCTGAACGGGGGCGGCGCGGGCGGCCCCTGCCGTACCGGACCCGCCGGAGGACCCCCGGCCATCGCCATCACCGGCACGGGAGCGGCGGCCTGCCCCTGCTGGGCCGCCGGCCACGCGGCGCCCAGCTTGCGCATGCGCCGCGCCTGGCGCTGCCAGAGCCGCCACTCCTCGCGGCGGCGCCGTTCGGCCAACACGGCGGAAATGAAGATCTCCGGGCGCACCCCCGGGGGCGGCGGCGGGCTCACCACCGCGGCGATCTGCTCGGCGATCCGCCGGCCGAGCCGGTCGCGGACCTCGGGACGCAGCTCCCAGAACCGCGCGAGGTACTGCCGGGCGTTCATCGCCAGCTCGTCCGACAGCATCGAGACCTCCAGCGTGCGGCCCCACTCGGCCAGCTGGGGAGGCATGACGGCCACCGGCCCGTGCAGCGACGAGTGCGGTATCCGCTCCTGGATGACCACCGTCCCCGCGAACACGTCGCCCAGCCGCTTCCCCCGACGGTTGAACAGCGAGGTGAGCAGGGCGGGCGCCCCGTACAGGACGAAGAACTCCAGGAACCCGGCCAGCGCCCGCACCAGCGCCTGCCGGAACCGGATCGGGCCGCCGTCGTCGGCGACCACCCGCAGCCCCACGGCCAGCTTCCCGAGCGTACGGCCGCGCGACAGCGTCTCGAACGCGCACGGATAGCCGACGAGCACCAACGCGACCACCAGGATGCTCAGCCCCACCGCCCAGGCCTCGTCGGCGATCAGCGTGGTCATCCCGACCACGTACAGCGCCAGGTTGAGGATCATCATCTGGAAGAACAGGTCCAGCAGGAGGGCGCACCCGCGGCTGGCCAGCCGCGCCACCCGGATGTCGAGCGCCACGGCCTCGCCGGTGACGAGTTGGGTCACGGTCCCTCCATTTTTATTGGTCGCCCTGCGGCGTCGGGCGTTGAACGCCCTCCTTCTCCGGGCGACGCGCGATCGCTACTGTGTTCACTGGTCGCCCTGCGGCGTCGGGCGTTGAACGCCCTCCTTCTCCGGGCGACGCGCGATCGCTGCATCGCTTCGACTCGCCTGGCGGCTCGCTGCGCGATCGGTTTCTCGCAGGCTCGAAACCGGCTTCGCACGCGATCGCAGCGGTTGGGGTCGCCGGTGGCTGAGGAACAACGGCTGGGCTCCCTCCTCGGGAGTGGGGTGCCGGAGTCCATTTTGCCCGCACCGGCGGGCGAGGCGTTAGTCTCGCCGGGTGGACGTCGACGCCTACGTGGCCGCGCACAACGCCGAGTGGCAGCGCCTGGAGCGGCTGATCAACTCCAGCCGGAAGCTGACCGGGGAGGAGATCGACGAGCTGGTCGAGCTCTACCAGCGCACCGCCACCCACCTGTCGGTGGTGCGGTCCAGCTCGCCCGACCCGATGCTGGTGGGACGGCTGTCGTCGCTGGTGGCCCGGGGCCGCGCCGCGGTCGCGGGCGCGCAGGCTCCGCTGTGGCGGGACTTCTCGCGCTTCGCCACGGTGTCGTTCCCGGCCATCGCGTACCGGTCCCGCTGGTGGTGGCTGGGCTGCGCGGTGCTCGGCAACCTGTTCGCCCTCGTCCTGGCGGTCTGGGTGGCGCGCAACCCCCAGGTGCAGGCGGCGATCGCCACCCCGCACGAGATCCGCGAGCTGGTCGACCACGACTTCGCCAATTACTACGTCGAGCACTCGGCGGCCTCGTTCGCCTTCCAGGTCTGGATCAACAACGCGTGGGTGTCGGCGGTCGCGCTGATCTTCGGCATCCTGCTCGGCATCCCGACGGTCTACGTGCTGCTGCTCAACCAGGCCAACCTGGGCATCACCGCGGGCCTGATGTTCGCGCACGGCAAGGGCGACATCTTCTTCGGCCTGATCCTTCCGCACGGGCTGCTGGAGCTCACCGCCGTGTACCTGGCGTGCGCCGCCGGGCTCAGGCTCGGCTGGACGGTCGTCGACCCCGGACCGCGCCGGCGCGGCCAGGCCCTCGCCGAGGAGGGCCGCGCCGCCATGGGCATCGCGCTCGGCCTGGTCGGCGTGCTGCTGGTGTCCGGGCTGATCGAGGGCTTCGTGACCGGCTGGGTGCACACCACCTGGCTGCGGATCGGCATCGGCGTGGTCGCCGAGGTGGCCTTCCTCACGTACGTGATCGTCCTGGGCCGCCGCGCCGTCCGCCAGGGCGAGACCGGCGACAGCACCCTCCGCCCAGACCTGGCCCCGACCGCTGGCTGACCGGTCCACTCCACCCAATTCAGCACCTCTCCTCAGCCCGGCGAACCGCACCCCCGTACCTTCGGTTGAGCAGGGACCTCAACCGCCCTGCCTCAACCCCCGGCGACCCCAGCCGCCGCGATCGCGTGCGAAGCCGGTTTCGAGCCTGCGAGAAACCGATCGCGCAGCGAGCCGCCAGGCGAGTCGAAGCGATGCAGCGATCGCAGCGTCGCCCGGAGAAGGAGGGCGTTCAACGCCCGACGCCGCAGGGCGACCAATGATCACAGCCTCCCGGCGGCTTTGAGGGCGAGGTAGGCGTCGGCCAGGGCGGGGGCGATCTCCTCTGGGGGTGCGTCGACGACCTCTACGCCGTAGGAGCGGAGTTCGGCGGTGAGGCGGCGGCGGTCGGCGCGGGCGCGTTCGGCGGCGGCGGCGTCGTACACCGAGGCCAGGTCGCCGCGCGTGCCGGCCATCTCGCCGACCCGGGGGTCGCTGACGGCGGCCAGCATGACCAGGTGGCGGGCGGTGAGCTGGGGCAGCAGCGGCAGCAGGCCCTCTTCGATCGCGGCCGGGTTCAGTTCGGTGAGGAGCACGATCAGGCACCGCTGCCGGACGCGCGACATCAGGGTGGACACCATGCCGGCCGCGTCGCTTTCGATCAGCTCGGGCTCCAGCGGCGCCATCGCCTGCACCATGGCGGGCAGCAGGTCGGTGCGGGAGGCGCCCTCCACCCGGGCGCGGACCCGCCGGTCGTAGGCGAGCATGTCGACCCGGTCGCCGGCCCGGGACGCCAGGGCGCCCAGCAGCAGCGCGGCGTCCATCGAGCAGTCCAGCCGGGGGATGTCGCCGACGCGTCCGGCGGAGGTGCGGCCGGTGTCGAGGACGAGGTAGAGGCGGCGGTCCCGTTCGGGGCGCCAGGTGCGGACGACCACGTCGGCGCGGCGCGCGGTGGCCCGCCAGTCGATGGAGCGGACGTCGTCGCCGTCCACGTACTCCCGCAGCGAGTCGAACTCGGTGCCCTGCCCGCGGATCAGCGCCACGTGCTGGCCGGTGAGCTGGCGCAGTTTGGACAGCTTGGCGGGCAGGTGGCGGCGGGACGGGAAGGCGGGCAGCACCCGGACCGTCCACGGCGCCGGGCGCGACAGCTGCCGGGCGGCCAGGCCGAGCGGCCCGGCCGAGCGCACCGTGACGGTCACGGCCTTGCGGTCGCCGCGCCGGGTGGGGCGCAGCGTGACCTCGGCGCGGCGGCGCTCGCCCGCGGGGACGTCCACCCGGACGGTACGGGGCGTCGCGCCCGCGCTCGGCGGCCACACGTCGCGGACGACGGCCTTGACGCGGCGCCGCCCGAGGTTCTCCACGACCAGGCCGGCCCGGGCGGTCTCGCCGAGCCGGACGTTGGTGTCGCCGTCGCGGTGCAGCTTCAGCGCCCGCACGTTCCCGGCCAGCGCCAGGTCGGCCGCCACGCCCAGCAGCAGCACGGCCCAGACGCCCAGCAGCGTCCACCAGCTCGGCAGGAAGATCGGCAGGACGGCGCCGAGCAGGGCCAGCAGCCCGAGGCGTCCGGTCAGTGCCATGCCGCGCCCCCTTCCGTCCTCGCGGTGATACGGGTCACCTCGGCCTGCTCAGCGCGGCGCCGGGACGTGGGACAGGATGCCCTCCAGGACGCCGTCGGCGGTGGCGCCCTCCAGCTCGGCCTCGGGCCGCAGCTGGACGCGGTGCCGCAACGTGGGGCGGGCCAGCGCCTTGACGTCGTCGGGCGTCACGTAGTCGCGGCCCGACATCCACGCCCAGGCCCGGGAGGTCGCCAGCAGCGCGGTGGCGCCGCGCGGCGACACGCCCAGCGCCAGTGACGGGGACTGCCGGGTGGCGCGGCACAGGTCGACGACGTAGGCGGCGACCTTCGGGTCGAGGTGGACGGTGCGGACCGCCTCCCGTCCCGCGGCCAGCTCCGCGGCGCCCGCGACCGGCCGGACCGCCGACAGGTCGCGCGGGTCGAACCCGGTCGCGTGCCGCTGGAGCATCGCGATCTCCTCGTCCCGGGTGGGGACGGGCACGGTCAGCTTCAGCAGGAACCGGTCGAGCTGCGCCTCCGGCAGCGGGTAGGTGCCCTCGTACTCGATGGGGTTCTGCGTCGCGCAGACCACGAACGGGTCGGGCAGCGCCCGCGGCGCGCCCTCGACCGAGACCTGCCGCTCCTCCATCGCCTCCAGCAGCGACGCCTGCGTCTTCGGCGGGGTGCGGTTGATCTCGTCGGCGAGCAGCAGGTTGGTGAACACCGGGCCCTCGCGGAACTCGAACTCCGCGGTCCGGTTGTCGTAGATCAGCGAGCCGGTGACGTCGCCGGGCATCAGGTCGGGCGTGAACTGGACCCGCTTGAAGTCCAGGTCGAGCGCCCGCGCCAGGGTGCGGATCATCAGCGTCTTGGCGGTGCCGGGCACGCCCTCCAGCAGCACGTGGCCGCGGCACAGCAGCGAGATGACCAGCCCGGTGACCACCGAGTCCTGGCCGACGACCGTCTTGGCGACCTCGGCGCGCAGCGCGGTCAGCGCGGCGCGGGCGCCCTCCGCGCGGCGGCGGGCCTCCGGGTCGGCGGCCGCGGCGGGCGCGCCGGCGGGTGGCGTGTCGGACGGTACCGCGCCGCCGTCGCCGTCCTTGTCGAGTCCGACTGGGTGGTTCACGAGTGGCGTACCTGCCTTTCCAGGTCGTCGAGGAGGTCGGTGAGCCCGACGAGTTGGCCGTCGTCCGCCGGTTCAGGACCGTACAGGGCCACGCCGACCATCGCCTCGTCGTAGCTGGTGCGCTGGGCGACGGCGGTGACGATCTCCTGCGCGGACGCGGGGTCCTCGGCGGCGCTGCGGGGCAGTCCGAGCAGCGGGACGAGCCGCTGCCGGGCCCCGGCGCGCAGCGCGTCCGCGGCGCGGCCACGGGCGCGGTGGGCCCGGTAGAGGCGGGCCCGCCCCTCCACGGTCTCCGCGGAGCGCACGACGACCGGCAGCGTCTCGGCCACCACCGGTCCCAGCCGCCGGGACCGCCACAGGGCGACCAGCACGACGGCGATGAGCAGTTGCAGGACGAACAGCTTGACCCCGAACGGCAGCAGGTCGGTGAGGGTCTCCTCCTCGCTGCCGCTGCCCGGTTCGGGCTGGTCGGGGATCAGCCAGACCACCGAGGAGCGGGCGCCCGCCAGGTTCATCCCCAGCGCGGCGTTGCCCTCCTCGTCGAGCATGTCGTTGGTGAGCGGCTCGGGCGAGCCGAGCACGGTGATCGTGCGGTCGCCGGACCGGGTCTGGACGAGCCGGTACAGCCCGTCGGCCTCGTAGCAGCCGGTGCCGCCGGGCGGGAGCGCGTAGGTGTCGGAGCGGTCGAACAGGACCCGCCCGGCCAGCGTGGCCTCCCGGAGGGCGCAGTCGGGGGTGCCGATCGTCTCGAAGGTGCTGCCGGCGCGCTCGACGCCGGGCGCCAGCCCCCGCAGGACGTCCCGGGTGGGCTCCACCAGCAGCAGGTCGCCGCGGACGCCCCGCAGCCGCTGCACGTCGGCGTCGGTGAGCCGCTCCGGCCGGGTGATCACCAGGACGGTGCCGAGGCCGGCGTTGCGGGCGGCGTCCTCGGCCTGCCGGGACACGTGCACCGGCGTGCCGCGCTGCTTGAGGATCTCGGCGAGTGCGCGGGTGCCGTCCGGGCTGGGCGACTCGGGGTCATGGTCCTGGGCGGTGCCGGAGGGGCGCAGCGCGGCCACCCCGATCGCCACCACGACCAGCGCGAGCAGGGTGAGGAGCACGCCCCGTGAGGCCCGCCAGCGGCGCGCGGCGACCTGGCCGGCGGAGGGGGCGTCGCCTCGGGGCGTGTCCGGCGGCCGCGTCGCGGTCACCATCGGAGGCCTCCGTCCTCGGCCCCGGCGCCCGCCAGGGCCGCGTCGTCCGCCTCGGTGCCGGAGTCGAGCGGGCGCGGCCTGGTGGCGCGGACGCGGTCGTCCAGCGCCTTCATCCGCGCGTACTCCTCGGCGCTGCCGGGCCGGTCGCCGTACCAGACGTCGTCGAAGATCCGCACGCCGCCGCGCAGGTGGTCGGCCAGCTCGGGCAGCGCCTCGCCCGCCTCCGCGGCCAGCTCGTCGGCGGTACGGCCCGGCTCGGGCGCCAGGACGGCCCGTTCCTCCAGGTCGCGGGCGATGGCGCGGAGCCGTTCCCGGATCGCGTTGGGCCAGTCGCCGGCCGCCGCGAACTCCTCGGCGGCGGCCCGGTGGTCCTTGGCGGTGGTCGGCTTCTCCTCCAGCAGCGCCTCGCGGCGGGAGCGGACGTTGCCGCGCCCCCACAGCAGCCAGACGACCAGGGCGATCGCGGCCGCCACCACCAGCAGGATCACGACCAGCGACACCCAGCCGCCGTCGTTGCCGTGCGCGGTGGGGTCGGCGGACCGGTTGAACAGGTCGCGCAGCCAGTCGCCCACGCGGTCCAGGACCCGTTCCAGCCAGGACGGCCGGTCGCGGTGGTAGATCGGCTTTTCGAGCTCGCGGCGGGCCATCTCCCGGGCCTCGTCGCGGCCGATCGGGTCGAGCATCAGGACATCGCCCCCGATCCGTACTGGGTCTCGTGCGGGAGCCGGTACGGGGCTCCCTGCTGCGCTGGGCCGGGGTTCGGGCCACCGGGCGGCAGCCCGTAGGGGGCTCCGTGCGGCGCTGGGCCGGGACTTGGGCCACCAGGCGGGAGCCCGTACGGGGCTCCGTACTGAGCGGCGCCGGGGTTCGGGGGGCCGGGCGGGGGCCCGTAGGGGGCTCCGTACTGAGCGGCGCCGGGGTCCGGGCGCCAGTGCTCGAAGAACTCCTCGCCTTCCGCGCCGCCCCCCTCGCCGGACGTGCCCGCCGCCGGAGCCTGGCCGTTGGACGCGGTCGCCCGCGCCCGCCGCCGCTCGTGCACGCGGGTGCGCAGCTCCAGGTCGAAGCCTTCGCGGCGCATCCGCCGGTCGAAGTAGAGCAGCGCGATCACGCCCGCGTCGAACGGCAGCACCACCGACCAGCTCACGATGCGTCCCACGGTGTCCACCGTCAGGGCCAGCAGCGCCTGCGAGTCGTCCGGGCTGCCGCCCCCGAAGAAGATCAGCTCCACCAGCAGGAACGGGATCCGCAGCGCGAAGAACCCCATGAACACGGTGACCAGGATCGCCAGCAGCAGCGTCCCGAACGTGCGCCACCAGCGGCCCTTCGACAGCGTCCACGCCCTGCGCAGCGCCCCGCCGACGCTCTCCCGCTCCATCACCAAGGCGGGCGCCGCCAGCACCAGCAGCACGTACAGCCACACCATCAGCGCCGCCCCGAGCGGGAAGCCCGCGAACGCCGCCAGCACGCCCAGCACCGGATGCGCGTCCACCGCCACGAACAGCGCGAACGGCAGCACCGGCAGCGCCATGCCCAGCAGTGGCACCAGCGTGACCAGCGCGCCGACCGCGAGCAGCCGCCACAGCCTGGGCCGCAGGTCGCGCCAGGCCCCGCGCAGCATAACCCGCATTCCGAACAGCCCGCGCCCCAGCACCGGGCCCATCAGCCCGGCCAGCAGCACGATCCCGAACGCCGACAGCACCAGACCGAAGATCCCCAGCGTGAACTGGGTGCCGACGGACCGCATCACCCAGTCCGGCGTGACCTCGTCCCGCGCCGTCCGCCCCACGAAGAAGAACGCCGCCAGCGACCCGGCCACCTGGATCACCGTGGTGATCGCGACCGAGGGGCCGAGCACGGCGCGCGGGTGGAGGCGGATGCAGGCGATCGCGCCGTCCAGCATCTCCGAGATCGACAGCGGCCGGAACGGGATCTCGCCCGCCAGCGCCGTCCCGTCGCCCCCGGACCCGGGCATTCCCTCGGCGTCCGGCGGGGCGGCGGAAGGCGGCGGGCCGCCCTCCCGTCCGGCGCCGCCCCCCGGTGCGGCGCCCTCGGTCCCGGCCGCGCCGCCGCCCGGGACGGCACGCTCGTCCCAACCGTCCGGTGTCGGCATGTCTGCTCCCCGTGCGATGACTCGTCAGGTCATCCTGTCACGGGCGAGCTGCCGCGATTGCCCGTCCCGGCCCGTACGCTCGGCGCTGTCCCCCGAAGAGCGGCCCGCCGATCGAGGTCAAACCCGGAAAACGCGCCGCCGTCGTTCGCCGCCGAAACTCCGAAGGATTCCCGGAGAAAATGCGGAGTCCGTCAGGAACGCCCGGGTTCTGCCGGGACGGTCCGGGAACTCATTGGCGGAACGAGCCGCCGGATTCCCCTTCCATTAGTGAGGGGAGGATGTCAAAATCCGGCCTTCGGAGGGCCGCGTCCGGCCCGTCCCGGCCGGGCGGGCGTCACCGGCCCGCCCAGGAGGGGTCATGTACGAGCCAAACGCGGGTAACCTGGCACGCCAAGGTGTGTCTTTCCCTTCCAGCACACTTCACCGCACCCCGACTTTGTGACGATGAGGGCCATGAGAGGACGTGTACTGGTCGTCGACGACGACCTCGCTCTCGCCGAGATGCTCGGCATCGTGCTGAGGGGCGAGGGTTTCGAGCCGTCGTTCGTCCACGACGGCGACAAGGCGCTCGAGGCGTTCCGGGAGACCCGGCCCGACCTCGTGCTTCTCGACCTGATGCTGCCCGGTGCCGACGGCATCGACGTGTGCCGCCAGATCCGCGCCGAGTCCGGCGTCCCGATCGTGATGCTCACCGCCAAGAGCGACACCGTGGACGTGGTGCTCGGCCTGGAGTCCGGCGCCGACGACTACATCGTCAAGCCGTTCAAGCCCAAGGAACTGGTGGCCCGGGTGCGCGCCCGGCTGCGCCGCACCGACGAGCCCGCCCCCGAGACGCTGCAGATCGGCGACATCACCATCGACGTCGCCGGCCACTCGGTCAAGCGCGGCGACCGGCACATCCCGCTCACCCCGCTGGAGTTCGACCTGCTGGTCGCCCTGGCCCGCAAGCCGCGCCAGGTGTTCACCCGCGAGGTGCTGCTTGAGCAGGTCTGGGGCTACCGGCACGCCGCCGACACCCGCCTGGTCAACGTGCATGTGCAACGGCTCCGGGCCAAGATCGAGAAGGATCCGGAACGGCCCGAGATCGTGGTGACCGTGCGCGGCGTCGGCTACAAGGCCGGCCCCGCCTGACCATGTGAGACGCCCCTTTCACGATGAACAGGATGAAGCGGCTCGTCCGCCGCGGGCTCGGCACCGCGCGCCGGGTGGTCCGCGGCGCGGTCCGCCGCGCCTACACGCGGTGGCGCCGCTCCATCCAGGTACGGGTGGTCACCTCCACGCTGTTCATCTCCGCGATCGTGGTGGCGATCCTCGGGCTGTTCCTCATGCAGCAGATCACCACCGCGCTGATGGACGGCAAGATCAAGCAGGCGCTGCTCCAGCTCGACGAGGGGCTCGGCGCCGTCCAGCGCGATCTCGGCACCCCGTCCGACGACTCCGGGGGCCGGCTGGAGAGCGTGGTGAACGGGCTCAAGGCGCGCAGCGGACCGTCCGGGCTGTACGAGGTCTACATCCGTGACGTGCGCGAGCCGTACTTCGACGGGTTCGCCACCAACGAGCTGCGGGAGGAGAGCGTCCCGCAGCGGCTGCGCGACGAGCTGAGCAAGGGGCCCTCGGGCGCCCGCGACCACACCTTCGGCAAGCTCTCCTACATCGGCCGCGGCTCCGAGCCGGGCCTGATCGTCGGCGGCAAGGCGGGCCAGTTCGAGCTTTACTACCTGTTCCCCCTGGCGGAGGAGCAGCGCACCCTCACCTGGGTGGGCCGGTCGCTGACCGGGGTCGGCGCGGTGCTGGTGCTGCTGCTCGCCGCGATCGCGTCCCTGGTCACCCGGCAGGTGGTGATCCCGGTGCGGCTGGCCGCGCAGGGCGCCCAGCGGCTCGCGGCCGGGCGGCTGGAGGAGCGGATGCGGGTCCGCGGGGAGGACGACCTGGCCCGGCTGGCGAGATCGTTCAACGACATGGCCGCCAACCTCCAGGAGAAGATCGGCGAGCTGGAGGACCTGTCGCAGGTGCAGCGGCAGTTCGTGTCGGACGTCTCGCACGAGCTGCGCACGCCGCTGACGACCATCCGGATCGCCGCCGACATGCTCTACGAGTACCGCGACACCTTCTCCGACCCGGCCGTGGGCCGTTCCGCCGAACTGCTGCAGAGCCAGCTGGAACGGTTCGAGTCGCTGCTCGGCGACCTGCTGGAGATCAGCCGGCACGACGCGGGCGCGGCCACCCTCGACGCCGAGTCCCTGGACATGCGCGACCTGGTGCTGCGCGCCGTCGGCGACATCCAGGGCCTGGCCGAGCGGAAGGGCAGCAAGGTGGTGTTCCAGCTGCCCGGTGAGCCGTGCATGGCCGAGGTGGACCGCCGCCGGGTGGAGCGGATCCTGCGGAACCTGCTGGTCAACGCCGTCGAGCACGGTGAGGGCGAGGACATCGTGGTGACCGTCGCCGCCGACCGGGACGCGGTCGCGGTGGCCGTCCGCGACCACGGCGTCGGCCTCAAACCGGGCGAGGGCCAGATGGTCTTCGACCGGTTCTGGCGCGCCGACCCCGCCCGCGCCCGTACCACCGGAGGCACCGGGCTGGGGCTGTCGATCTCCCGCGAGGACGCCCAGCTGCACGGCGGCTGGCTCCAGGCCTGGGGCGAGCCGGGGGAGGGCTCCCAGTTCCGGCTCTCGCTGCCCCGGGTGGCGGGCGCCGAGCTGCGCGGCTCCCC
Organism: Spirillospora sp. CA-255316; assembly: GCA_050942275.1. Taxonomy (GTDB): domain Bacteria; phylum Actinomycetota; class Actinomycetes; order Streptosporangiales; family Streptosporangiaceae; genus Spirillospora. Next base: position 1,489,886 of record CP192047.1, read on the forward strand.
GCTGCCGCTCGTACCGCCCGGCGCGGGCAGCCCCCGCCCCCTGTTCGCGGAGCTGGAGGCGGGAGATTGATCCGGAGTTCCCGCTCCCGGCAGTGGCGGCATGCCGTGGCGCTGGCCACGGTGGCCGCGCTCCTGGCGGGCGGGTGCGCCAGCGTGCCCAGCGGCGGCCGCGTCGTCTCCGGGAAGCGCGCCGAGGGCACCGACCAGGTCGATGACCCCTACGTCCGGTTGATCCCGGTGCGCCCGCGTCCCGAATGGGGGCCGCGGCAGATCGTGGCGGGCTTCCTGGCCGCCTCCGCCAGCTTCGACGACGATCACTCGGTGGCCCGCGAGTACATGTCCGCGCCGGGGATGTGGCAGCCGGGCGCCCGGCCCGCCGTGACCGTCCTGCAGGACCGGCAGGACCCCGACATCGTCAAGGAGACCGCCACCGGCGCCACCGTGCGGGTGCGGGGGCAGCAGCTCGGCACCATCGACCCCGGCGGCCAGTACACCGCCGATCCCAAGACCGTCGAGGTCACCTTCCAGGTCGGCCGGACGGCGCACGGCCTGTGGCGGATCACCGGCCTGCCGGCCGAGGTGGAGAACGGGCTGCTGCTGACCAAGGGCGACGTGGACCGCTCGTTCCGCAGCGTGAACCTGTTCTTCTTCGCGCCCGACCAGCGCACCCTCGTCCCGAACGGGATCTTCCTGCCGCTGGTGAACCGCCGCGACCTGGCCGCCCACCTGGTCGGGGCGCTGCTGGACGGTCCCACCTCCTGGCTCGACCCGGCGGTCGAGAGCGCGTTCCCGCTCGGTACCCGGCTGCGCGGCCGGGGCGTCACCGTCAGCAAGGACGTCGCCACCGTCGACCTCACCGCCGAGGCCCGCGGCGGCAACGTGGAGCGGATGTCGGCGCAGCTCGGCTGGACGTTCCGGCAGCTGTCGGAGATCAAGCAGTGGCGGTTGCAGATCGAGGGGGAGACGATCGCGCCGGAGGGCGCGGGCAGCACCCAGTCCGTGCGGTCCTGGCAGGTCAACGACCCCGACGGGACCGCCGCCGACCAGACCGCCTACGTGATCGGCGCCGCCGGCCATCTCAGCCAGCTCCTCCAGGACCAGCCGCAGCCGGTCGCGACCGGCACCGGCGGCCGCCTGGCCCGCCCCGCCGTCGCGCCCGACTACGTCGAGGTCGCCGGGCTGAGCCCACGCGGCGACCGGGTGCTGGTCGGCGACCTGGTCGCGGGCGCGGCCAACATCCGCACCCTGCTCCGCCCGTCCGGCGAGGGGTCGCGCTTCACGCCGCCGTCCTGGGACCGCGACGGCCGATTGTGGACGGTCGAGTCGTCCGGCGACAAGTCGTGGCTGTGGGTGCGCCACCGGCGCGGCCTGGCCCCGGTGCGGGTGGCGCACTGGGGGCTCGGCGGGCGCCAGGTGCTGGCCTTCCGCGTCTCCCGTGACGGCGTGCGGGCCGCGGCGATCGTGCACGTGGACGGCCGGGCGCAGGTCCAGATCGGGCGGATCGTGCATGAGGGCGGCACCGACGTGGGCTCCTTCCTGCCGGTCAGCTCCGAGCTGGGCGGCGCCATCGACCTCTCCTGGCGCGACTACGGGACGCTGGCCGTGCTGGGCCGCAAGAACCTCGACTCGCAGGTGCTGGCCTACCTCGTCCCGGTGAGCGGCGGCGCGATCAGCACGCTGGGCGGGGGAGCGCTCGGGATGCCCCAGTCGATCGCCGCCGCCCCGGACGAACCCGTCCTGATCGGGACGCGCTCGTCGCACGTGAAGCAGGTCTGCCGGCAGCGCACGCCGCGCGAGCAGTTCAGCGAGTGGGTCTGCAACATCCCCGCCGCCGACCCCACCTACCCCCGCTAGCCAAAGCCCGCCCGACCTGCGGAGACGTTGGAGGGCACGCGGGTTTTCCACAATTCCCGGACCCTCTGGCCCCTCCGCGACACGCCCGGCATCGTGGAGCCATGACTTTTTTCGCCGACCTCCTCGATCTGGTCCTGCCGCAGGCGTGTGCGGGCTGTGGACGGCCCTCCGCGCTCTTATGCGCGACCTGCCTGGCCTTCCTGATGGGCGCCCCGGCCCGTCCAGCCTGGCCTGAGTCCGTCCCTGCGGGCCTGCCGCGCCCCTGGGCGGTCGCGTCGTACGAGGGGCCCGTGCGGGCCGTCATCGTGGCCCACAAGGAGCGGGCCCGCACGTCCCTGGCCGTCCCGCTGGGCAAGGCGCTGGCCAGGGCCATCCGGAGCGCCGTGCCGTCTGCGGAGCCGTTCGCGGAGCCGTTCGCGGTCGTCCCGGTGCCGTCGTCCCGCCGTTCCGTCCGGGTGCGCGGTCACGACCCGACGCGCCGCATGGCCGAGGCCGCCGTCCGGGAGCTGCGGGGCGCCGGCGCGCCCGTCACGCTCCTCCAGGCGCTCCGGCACCGCCGGAAGGTCGCCGACCAGGCCTCCCTGCCCGCGGCGCGGCGAGCGTCCAATCTGGCGGGCGCCCTGGAGGCGCTGCCGGGCGTCGCCTTGACCGGCCGCTCCGTGGTTCTGGCCGACGACGTGGTCACCACCGGCTCCACGCTCGCGGAGGCCGCCCGAGCCCTGCGCGCCGCCGGCGCCCGCGTCCTGGCCGTCACCACCGTCGCCGCAACCCCCAGACACCACCCCACCTGAGACCATCCGCGCCATCCACCTCGGCTTCGCGAAGCCCGCCATGCGAGGTGTGGTTCGGGCGTCTGCCGCAGGGTGGTGCCTGCGGAAGGCGGAGCAATGGCACGGGGCCCTCGATGCGCAGGGGCAGGGCGCCGTGGCCGTGCCAGGGGGAGCCGGTGTGGAGGGAGACGGCCCGGGGATGTGACAAGCGTGACATGAGGGGTAAAGGGGTCAATGGTGAGAATATGCGATCGAGCAGGGTTGCGAGGTGGATAGTTACCTAACGTAGTGGGGATGCCCGGCCTGGCGGGTCTTGTCCGTGGATGCGGGCCCGCCGAGCGTCATGGCAGACCCGGCGGGCGGTACGGGTTCGTCAAACTAACCGGCTGGTCAGATGGGTATGACCTGCGTCGGCGGAGGTGCTCCCACGCTCCGCGATCACGTCGATTCACGGCTCGTGAACGGGCCCCTGGAGGGGCCGGAACTGGTGCGGAAGGCCTTCCCGATAACGGTCCGTGAGTATTTCCTCGCCCCACCCCCCTGACATTCGAGGCGTAAGGGGTTAGCGTTCCTGACATGGCACCCGCCCGGGTCCGTGGTTGCGTCGGATCGCAGTGCTCGTCGAGAGCACGGCAGGCGGTCCGGCAAGCCGATGCCAGGCGCAGGCGAAACGGCCCACGTAAGGCGACTTCTCGTCGACCGATCACGGTGCGCCTTAGAGGTAAGTCCTGCCCCGTCGGGGGATCCGACATCCCCCGAACCGGGAGAAGGGCAGTAGTGGCGAGAGCGCCGCGAGCCCCTCAGCAGGCGGATGTGGGGACGAAGACCAGGTCGGCCGGGCGGGTGCGACCCCATCGGGTCGCGCCTCCGTTCCCCGCCCACGCGGCGGCGGAACGGACGGACAACGCAATCGGGAGAAGGGGGGTTCTCGCGTGGACATCATCGTGAGGGGCCGTCACACCGACGTCAACGACAGGTTCCGGCGTCACGTCGACACGAAACTGGCCAAGATCGAACGACTCGCCACCAAGGTCAGGCGCGTGGACGTGGAGGTGTCGCAGGAACGCAATCCGCGTCTGGCCGACCAGCGGGAGCGGGTGGAGCTGACCATTCGCTCGCGGGGCCCGGTGATCCGGGCCGAGGCGGCGGCGGACGACCGGTACGGAGCCCTCGATCTGGCGCTGGACAAGCTGGAGTCCAGGCTGCGCCGGGAAAACGACCGCAAGAAGGTGCACCACGGCAGCCGCGCCCCGGCCAAACTCGCCACGATGGAGGCGCTCCCCGACACCACCGCCGACGCCGTACCGGCACCGCAGCAGTCGCCCAAGAACGCCGCGAAGGCGGCCAGAACGCGGCCGCCGGCGGCGCCCGCCATCGAGGAGGCCGAGGCCGACGCCTACGAGGCGGTCGACTCGGCGATGGACGAGCATCTCGTCCCGATCCCCATGGAGGGCGAAGGCCCCCTCATCGTCCGCGAGAAGTTCCACAAGGCCGAGCCGATGGGCATCGAGCAGGCCCTCTTCGAGATGGAACTGGTCGGTCACGACTTTTTCCTCTTCCGTGACAAGGCCACAGGGCACCCCTCCGTCGTATATAGGAGGAGAGGCTGGGACTACGGCGTCATCCGCCTTGTCGAAGAGTGATGTGGTACATGCGCCACGTCACCGCCCAGAGCGTGCCATGATCTAGAAAGGCGAAATCGAAGCAAGCCGCGGACGCGGTGGTCCGGGGCGAGGGGTCGTGTGCCGAGCACGCGCCCGCGGAGCGGGCCCTCGGCGGCGGGCGATCCCGCCCCGGATCCGCCCGCCCGCGCACCCCTCCGCACGACCCCGAGACCACCGAAACCGAAGGGGGGAAGCGGCGTACCTCCACGCCGCGACTCAGGTGAGCGAGAATCCCCAGGCTCGCGGCGCCGCGGCGGTGCCCCGTCAGGCCGCCGCCGGCGACACCAAGGCCGGCGACGCCAAGGCCGGCGAGGGCCCCGCCGACCCCATCCGCGTCCTCATCGTGGACGACCACGCGCTGTTCCGCCGCGGCCTGGAGATGGTCCTGCAGGGCGAGGACGACATCGAGGTCATCGGCGAGGGCGGCGACGGGCACGAGGCCGTCGAGATGGCCGGCGACCTGCTGCCCGACGTCGTCCTCATGGACATCCGGATGCCGCGCCGCAGCGGTATCGAGGCCTGCACCGCCATCAAGGACGCGGCGCCCAGCGCCAAGATCGTGATGCTGACGATCAGCGACGAGGAGGAGGACCTCTTCGAGGCCATCAAGGCCGGCGCCAGCGGCTACCTGCTCAAGGAGATCTCCATCGACGAGGTCCCGCAGGCGGTGCGCGCCGTGCACGGCGGCCAGTCGCTGATCAGCCCCTCGATGGCGTCCAAGCTGATCACCGAGTTCGCCGCGCTCGCCAAGCGCAGCGAGGAGCGCACCCAGCAGGTGCCCGCGCCCCGCCTCACCGACCGGGAGATGGAGGTGCTCCGGCTGGTCGCCCGCGGCCTGGGCAACCGGGAGATCGCCCGCGAGCTGTTCATCTCCGAGAACACCGTGAAGAACCACGTCCGCAACATCCTGGAGAAGCTGCAGCTGCACTCCCGGATGGAGGCCGTGGTCTACGCGGTCCGGGAGAAGCTCCTCGAGATCACCTGAGAGGGACCATGACCATCCCGGGGGACGAGGCGCCGGCGGCGCTCAGGGCCGGAATCCTCGGCGCCGCCTTCCGGCGACGGCCCCCGGTGGGCCCCCTCCCCGGCCACATCGCGCCGTACGCGGCCCAGGTCTCGATGCTGGACGTCCTGCTGGCCGAACTCGACGACCACGACTGGTCCACCGTGGTCATCTACGACTGGAACGTCCAAGACGTCCTGGCCCACCTCACCGCCACCGACCGCCTCCTGGCCGACCAGCTCACCGGCGAACGCCCGCCCGACCTGGACGTCGACGCCCGTACCGCCGCCGAGATCACCTCCGAGCGCGCCCACAGCCCGGAGGAAACCCGCACCGCCTGGCGCCTTCACGCCCGCGACCTCTGCGCCCGCCTGAACGAGCCCGGCGCCCCCGCCAAGGTCTGGATCCGTCAGCCCCTACGCCTCGAGAACGCCGTGGTCGCCCGCGCGTTCGAGACCTGGGTGCACGCCACCGACATCGCCGGGGCCGTCCGGCGAAGCCTGCCCGACCCCTTGCCCGACCACCTGCACACCATCGCCGACCTGGGCGTCCGCTCCCTTCCCGCCGCCCTGGCCGCCCGCGGTATCGAGACCACGGGAACCGCCCGCCTCCTCCTCGAAGGCCCTGGCGGCGGCGACTGGCTGCTCCCGCTCGGAGACGACCACCCCCGGACGACACTCTGCTTGGACGTCCTCGACTTCTGCATGCTGGCCGCCGACCGCCGCACCCCAACCGAGGTAGAGGCCGTCATAGAGGGCGACCCGGCCCTGGCCCGCCATCTCCTGACGGCCGCCCCCGCCTTCGCGGGCCCCTGATCCCGCGGGCAGAACCAGCAGCAAACTCCCCTTCAAGCCACCCCGCCCCAACATCCCGCCGCATACCAAACCCGCCGCATACCAAACCCGCCGCATACCAAACCCGCCGCATACCAAACCCGCCGCATACCAAACCCGCCGCATACCAAACCCGCCCGAACACCTTGTGGGTGCCAACCCCGTCCAGCTGCCCCATCCGGCTGCCCGCCGGGCTGCTTCGTTGAGCTGCTTCGTTCGGTGCTGAGTCGGCCCCGCTGCCCCCGAAAGTGGGAGGCGAATGCGTGGGGTGGACATGGGGCCAGGGGCCGAGTGGGGCAACCGGCTATGTTGTTTTGTCGGTGTTGTGTTCTAGCATCGCGGGCGTGGACGAGATCGAGCTGACGGCGGACGAGGTGCGGCGGCTTCAGTTGCGGGCGCAGGGGCTGCTCGGGCGGGGGTTTCGGCGCGGGGGCGGGGTGCTGGGCGTGCTGGGCGGGCTGGGGGCCGTGCAGCTCGACACGATCTCCGTGCTGGCGCGGTCGCACGAGCTGGTGCCGTACGCGCGGCTCGGCCCGGTCGGGCGGGACGCGGTGGAGGCCGCCTACTGGGGCGACGGAGCGGGCTTCGAGTACTGGGCGCACGCCGCGTCGCTGCTGCCGATGGACGACTGGCCGCTGTTCGCCTTCCGGCGCAGGGCGTACCGGCGCCGGGGGCAGCGCTGGCACAAGGTCCCCGAGGGCGTGACCGACGACATCCTCAAGCGGCTCCGGGTGGACGGCCCGCTCACCACCAAGGAGCTGGGCGGGGCGAAGGCGGGCGGCGACTGGTGGCAGTGGAGCGACCAGAAGATCGCCATCGAGTGGCTGCTGGACATCGGCGAGGTGGTGTGCGTCCGCAGGATCGGGTGGCGGCGCGTGTACGACCTGGCCGAGCGGGCCGTCCCGGCGCGGCTCCTCGAGCACGAGCCGGACGACGCGGAGTGCCTGACCCGGCTGGTGGCCAGGGCCGGGAAGGCGCTGGGCGTGGGGTCGCGCGCGGATCTGGCCGACTACTACCGGCTCAAGGCCGAGCAGGTCGACGCGGTCGTGGAGGCGGCCGGGCTCGTCCCGGTGCGGGTCCGGGGGTGGAAGAACGGGGCGTGGGCCGACCCCGAGGCGTTGGGGGCGCCGGTGCGGGGGCGGCACGCGACGACGCTGCTGTCGCCGTTCGACTCCCTGGTGTGGGACCGGGCCCGCACGTCGCGGGTCTTCGGGTTCGACCACCGGCTGGAGGCGTACGTGCCGAAGGCGAAGCGGGTCCACGGCTACTTCGTGATGCCGCTCCTGGCCGGCGGGCGGCTGATCGGACGCGTCGACCCGGGGCGCGAGGGCCGCACGCTCGTCGCCAGGCAGGTGTCGTTCGAGCCGTGGGCGACGAAGACGGCCGCCCGGACGGAGTCCTCGGTCGAGGCGCTGCGCACGGCCCTGTGGCAGGCCGCGTCCTGGGTCGGCTGCGACGCGGTGCGCGTGGAGCGTATTCACCCGGTTGAGGCCGGTACGGCCCTGTCCGTGCTGGGGCTCGACACGCCCGGGTAAGAGAAAACGCCCCCGGCTTGGCAGCCGGGGGCGCGGAGAGGGGAGGGGCTCAGCCGTGGGGGTGGCGCTGGGGGTCGGTGGCGCTGGGCTTGTCCAGGGTCTCTCCGGCCTGGCCGCCGCGGCGCTTGGGGGTGCGGCTCCCGAAGACGGAGTAGTCGACGATCTCGGGGATGACGCGGGGGGCGTCCACCACCACGTCGGAGAAGATGTGGACGACGCCGCCCACGATGAAGCCGACCACGACGATCGCGACCCCGGCCCAGAACATGATCCAGGAGGGGCCGACGCACAGCGCCACGCCGCCGACGATGAAGCCGGCGACCATGATGCCGACGGCGACCCACGAGCTGGGGCGGCCCGCGTGCGAGCCGTGGTGGTCCTGTGATTTCTCGGTCATGCTCACGCTCCCTCGGATCTGCACCGACAGATCTTCCTCCGACCCGCCGGGTCAAACGGGACGCGCTGCGGATTGCGTCGCGACGTGACCTAGACCATTCTGGGTCTCGCCTACGATGGGCATCGTACGTGTGGTGTGCGTACCGCCGGGAGCGGTGACCCACGATCTGCAAGGAGCCTCCGAGAGTGCCGCCAGTCATCGATAAGATCCTTCGTGCGGGCGAGGGAAAAATCCTGCGCAAGCTCAAGAAGCTCGCGGATCAGGTCAACTCGATCGAGGACGACTACCTCGAGATGAGCGACGCCGAGTTGCGCGAGCAGACTGAGAAGTTCCGGGAGGAGTTCGCCGAGGAGGTGGCGAAGCTCACCGACAAGGGCAAGTCCGAGAAGGAAGCCGAAAAGGAAGTCCTGGACGAGCTCCTGCCCTACGCCTTCGCGACCGCCCGTGAGGCCGCCCGCCGCGTGCTGGGCCAGCGCCATTACGACGTGCAGGTCATGGGCGGCGCCGCGCTGCATCTGGGGAACATCGCCGAGATGAAGACCGGTGAGGGCAAGACCCTCACCTGCGTGCTCCCGGCGTACCTCAACGCGCTGGCGGGCAAGGGCGTGCACGTGGTCACGGTGAACGACTACCTGGCCAAGCGCGACGCCGAGTGGATGGGCCGCGTCCACCAGTTCCTGGGCCTCGAGGTCGGTGTCATCCTCCCGCAGATGACGCCGGACGAGCGCCGGACGGCCTACAACTGCGACATCACCTACGGCACGAACAACGAGTTCGGGTTCGACTACCTGCGCGACAACATGGCGTGGAGCCTGGAGGAGCTCGTCCAGCGCGAGCACTACTACGCCATCGTGGACGAGGTCGACTCCATCCTGATCGACGAGGCCCGGACCCCGCTGATCATCTCCGGGCCGGCCGAGCAGAACTCCAAGTGGTACGGCGAGTTCGCCAAGATCGTGCCGCGGCTGAAGCGGGCCGAGCTGATCAGCACCGCCGGGCAGGTCGACCAGTACGGCCCCGGCGACTACGAGGTGAACGAGAAGAAGCGCACGGTCGGCATCACCGAGTCCGGCGTGGAGAAGGTCGAGGACTGGCTCGGCATCGACAACCTCTACGACTCGGTGAACACGCCGCTGGTCAGCTTCCTCAACAACGCGCTGAAGGCCAAGGAGCTGTACAAGCGCGACAAGGACTACGTCGTCATGAACGGCGAGGTCCTGATCGTGGACGAGTTCACCGGCCGCATCCTGCACGGCCGGCGCTACAACGAGGGCATGCACCAGGCCATCGAGGCCAAGGAGGGCGTGCAGATCAAGGACGAGAACCAGACGCTCGCCACGATCACCCTGCAGAACTACTTCCGGCTCTACGGCAAGCTGAGCGGGATGACCGGTACCGCCCAGACGGAGGCGGCCGAGTTCAACAAGACCTACAAGATCGGGGTCGTGCCGATCCCGACGAACAAGCCGATGATCCGCGACGATGTCGCGGACGTGGTCTACAAGACCGAGCAGGCCAAGTTCGAGGCGTGCGTCGACGACATCGCCGAGCGGTACGAGAAGGGCCAGCCGGTCCTGGTCGGCACCACCTCGGTGGAGAAGTCGGAGCGGCTGAGCAAGATGCTCAAGCGGCGCGGCGTCCCGCACCAGGTGCTGAACGCCAAGCACCACGAGCAGGAGTCGGCGATCGTCGCGGAGGCGGGCCGCAAGGGCGCGGTCACCGTGGCGACGAACATGGCCGGTCGCGGCACCGACATCATGCTCGGCGGCAACCCCGACTTCCGCGCCGACCTGGAGCTGCACCAGCGCGGGCTGTCGCCGCTGGAGACTCCGGAGGAGTACGAGGCGGCCTGGCCGGAGGCGCTGGAGAAGGCCAAGGAGGCCGTGCAGGGCGAGCACGAGGAGGTCGTCGAGGCGGGCGGCCTGTACGTGCTGGGCACCGAGCGGCACGAGTCGCGGCGGATCGACAACCAGCTGCGCGGCCGTTCCGGCCGGCAGGGCGACCCGGGCGAGTCCCGGTTCTACCTGTCGCTGGAGGACGACCTGATGCGGCTGTTCAACTCCGCCCGGGTCGAGTCGATCATGACGCGGCTGAACATCCCGGACGACGTCCCGATCGAGTCCAAGATCGTCTCGAATGCGATCCGCTCGGCGCAGAGCCAGGTCGAGCAGCAGAACTTCGAGATGCGCAAGAACGTCCTGAAGTACGACGAGGTGCTGAACCGGCAGCGCGTGGTCATCTACGCCGAGCGCCGCAAGGTGCTGGAGGGCGCCGACCTCCACGAGCAGGTCCGCAACATGATCGACGAGGTCGTGGACGGCTACGTGGCGGGCGCCACCGGCGAGGGCTTCGCCGAGGAATGGGACCTGGACAAGCTCTGGAAGGCGTTCAAGCAGCTCTACCCGATCTCGGTGGCGGTGGACGACCTGGTCGAGGAGGTCGGCGGGGAGATCTCCGGGCTGGACGCCGAGACGCTGGCGGAGAAGATCCGCGAGGACGCCCAGGCCGCCTACGACAAGCGCGAGGAGGAGCTCGGCGCGGAGGTCATGCGCGAGCTGGAGCGGCGCGTGGTGCTGTCGGTGCTCGACCGCAAGTGGCGCGAGCACCTGTACGAGATGGACTACCTGCAGGAGGGCATCGGCCTGCGGGCCATGGCGCAGCGCGACCCGCTGGTGGAGTACCAGCGCGAGGGCTACGACATGTTCAACGCCATGCTCGACGGCATCAAGGAGGAGTCGGTCGGCTACCTGTTCAACCTCGAGGTCGAGGTGGAGGAGCAGCCGGAGGCCCCGGCGGTCGGCACCAAGGTGGTCGAGGTGTCGACGACCGCCACGAAGAAGGCGCCGGCCGACGAGGACGAGGAGGTGACCCTCACCAAGGGTGAGGAGGACACCGTGCCGTCCGACGAGGAGGAGTCCGAGGGCCCGGTCATCCGCACCAAGGGGCTCGACAAGCCGAAGCGGGCGAAGAAGCTGGAGTACTCCGCGCCGACCGTCGACGGCGAGGGCGGCGTCGAGCATCACAGCGAGGAGGCTCCGGACGAGTACGCCGGCGTTTCCCGGAACGACCCGTGCCCGTGCGGTTCGGGTAAGAAGTTCAAGCGCTGCCACGGCGACCCCCGCAACAAGTAGGGGTTTCGGGCAGGGCGCCCCGGCGTGATGCGGGGGCGTGAGGACGGAAGGCGGCGGCCTCCCGGGACGCATATCCCGGGAGGCCGCCGTCGTTTTCTTTACGGCCGTCACCTGTTCACCGTCGTCTCTTGACAGCGGATTTACAGGTTGTTCGTCTACGGCTGCTCTCTGTGGGGGCCGCCTTCTTTATGGGCTGCCCCTTTATGGCCGGTCCTGTATCGCGGTGGTCTCTATCGCGGTGCAACGCCAACGGCCCCGGTGATGGTCAAGGCGTAGCGCCAGTGCGTGCGTGCGCCCGTTCAGGACGACCACCGCCGCGATTTCCAGCACTCCTGTCGTCGGCTCCTGGAGAATGGTCCGGGTGATGCGCGGTGGCGCGATCGGCCTTCGTGTCCGCCCGGTGGTCCGGGCCGCATGTCCATCCCCGCCCCGGGCCGCGTTCCGCGGGCGTACGGCCAGGGCCTGCCAGACGTCCGGAACGGCGCGGTCGGCGAGATGGCGGGGCGGCCGCGTGCCCGCCAGCACTTCCAGGACGAGCCGCACGGTCGTCTCCGCCACCTCCTCATGCGACGGGCGGTCGTCGCCGACCAGGGAGAGGTGCGGTCTTCGCCGTGCCTCGGGAGGCGCCTGCCGTGCCAGGGCCAGGGATCCGTCCGTCGTGGGCGCCCCGCCGCCCTGGACGATGCGCACGACGGCGAGCCGCCGCCCCGCGTCGTTGACGGCGGCGGCCGCGCGGGCCTCGCGGGGACGGAAATCGGCTCGGGAACGGTGACGGCGTTCGGGCATGAAGGCGCCTCCTGGCGGTTCGGGATCGTTCACCAGAGGCGCCGCGAGGGGACGCGAATACCGGTTGGCCGTATCCGGCCATCCGCGCGCATCGTCCGTGCGCATCGTCCGTGCGCATCGTCCGTGCGCATCGTCCGTGCGCATCGTCCGTGCGCATCGTCCGTGCGCATCGTCCGTGCGCATCGTCCACGGACGGAGAACGGCGGCGGGCGTTGTGTGGGGACGCCCGCCGCCGTTCTGAGCGAGCCCTCCCGAAGGTGTGGGAGGAAGGAGGGCCCGCTTTCTCGGGGGAAGTTCTGTCAGGTGGTGTCCTCAGTGGCGGGCTTGGCCTCGGTGGCGTCCTTCGGGCGCTTGTCCGCCTTTCCCGCGCCGGCCAGTTCGGGTGACGCACCGGGATCGGCGGCCACGGACTCCTCGCCCTCGGGTTCCCGTCCCGGGGTCGCGAAGTCGAACTTCTCGATCAGGAACTTGAAGATGACGTAGTAGAGCACGAAGTAGAGCACTCCGAGCCCCACGATCAGCGGCAGTCCCTTGGTGTTGTCCTTGGTCATATTGAGCAGGAAGTCGATGCCGCCCGCGGAGAAGCTGAACCCGAGCTGCGCCCCGGCGGCCTCCAGCAGCGCCATCGAGATGCCGGTCAGCACGACGTGCACGGCGTACAGGACCGGGGCGACGAACATGAACGCGAACTCGATCGGCTCGGTGACGCCGGTGACGAACGCGGTGAGCGCGGCGGAGATCATGATGCCGCCGACCGCGGGCCGCCGGTGGGCGGGCGCCGCCCGCCAGATGGCCAGGGCCGCGCCGGGCAGGCCGAACATCAGGACCGGGAAGAACCCGGCGAGGAAGCCGCCCGCGTCGGGGTCGCCGGCCAGGTAGCGGTTGATCTCGCCGTGCACGACGCCGTCGGGGCCCTGGTAGTCGCCGAACACGAACCAGATCAGCGAGTTGGGGATGTGGTGCAGGCCGAACGGCAGCAGCAGCCGGTTGACGACTCCGTAGATGCCCGCGCCGGCCGCGCCCGCGCCGGTGAGCCAGTTGCCGAAGTCGGTCAGCCAGGCGCCGAGGAACGGCCAGATGAGCCCGATGACGACGCCCAGGGCGAGCGCGGCGACGGCGGTGATGATCGGCACGAACCGGCGGCCGCCGAAGAAGGCCAGCCAGGTGGGCAGCTTGATCCGGTAGAACCGCTGGTAGAGCAGCGCGGCCAGGACGCCGATGAGGATGCCGCCCAGCACGTCGGTGGGGTTCTTGGCGCCCCAGTCGATCACCTCGGTCGGCGCCCCGTCGACGACCTTGGTGATCAGTACCCGGCCCTTGAGCTCGTCGCTGTAGGAGAACATCACCTTCGACACCCGGTCGAAGACGAGGTAGCCGACCACGGCGGCGAGCGCGGTGGAGCCGTCGGCCTTGCGCGCGAACCCGATGGCCACGCCGACCGCGAACAGCAGCGGCAGCGCGGCGAACAGCGCGTCGCCGGCGTTGCCGACGACGTTGGCGATCTCTTTCCAGCCGAGCCCGTCCTCGCCGAGCATGTCGGCCTGGCCGAGCCGGAGCAGCAGCGCTGCGGCCGGCAGCACGGCGATCGGCAGCATGAGGCTGCGCCCGATGCGCTGCAGCACGGCGAGGGCGCTCGACCCTCGGCGTGGCGCAGCGGTCCCGTCCACTGCGGTTGTCGAACTCATCAGGGGGTTCCTCCAATACCGGGGTTCTACCGGGGGTTCTCGGCCGGTCGGCGGCTGGGGCTAGGTGCGCTTGGGCGGGTTGCCCAGGGCCGTATGGACCTGGTAGCGGTCGGCCCGGTAGGTCGACACGCCCAGTTCGGCGCAGACGCCTCCGGAGTAGGAGCGGCGTTGCAGGAGCAGCACGGCGCTGCCCCGGGAGATCTTCAGGTGCCTGGCTTCCGCGGCGTCGGCCAGCCCGGCGTCGATGGTCTGGTCGCCGGCGTCGAAGACCAGGCCGTACACCGCCTCCAGGACCCCGTACAGGGAGCGGTCCGCGAGCCTGCGGTCGAGCAGGTCGGGGGCCAGGGAGGCGAGGATGTGCGAACGTTCCAGCGCCATCGGTTCGCCGTCGGCGGTGCGCAGCCGTTCGATGACGTGGATGCCGGTGCCCTGCTCGACCTCGAAGATGCGGGCGAGCCTGGCGTCGGCGGGGACGGTGCGGCGGTCCAGGTCGACCGCGCCCGGCCGCAGCCCGCGGGCCAGCATGTCCTCGGTGAACGAGACCAGCCGCAGCGGCATCTCGATCTTGGGCCTGGCCACGAAGGTGCCCTTGCCCGGGACGCGGTAGAGCCGCCCCTCCGAGACGAGCTGGTCGACGCCCTGCCGCACGGTCATCCGGGACAGGCCGTAGCGGCCGCACAGCTCGCGTTCGGAGGGGATCGGAGCGTCGACGGGGAGCTCCGACCCCTCGATCATGTCGAGCAGGATGGCCCGGAGCTGGAAGTACTTGGGCACCGGGCTGTGCGGGTCGATCGTCGTCACGGGCTTCCTCGTGGCCGGGCCGATGATGGAGTTACCGGTTCGCCGTGTTCGCCTTGTTCCTACTGGTCTAGGCCGGACTAGACCACAGCCCGCGAAGCCCTGTCAATGCACGAATGGATAACGACCGGATCACCGCAGGGGACCGCCAAGATCGAAGAATCCCCAGGTCAGAGCCGGTCGGCGTGAGGGTGTCCCGGGCCGTCCGGCCGGAGTGGTCAGCACGCCGGGCCCGGAGTGGCCAAGCAACCGCCCGGTTGCCCGGCCGGTCCCGGCCGCCGCCCCGGCCGGGACCGGCCGACACGCCGACCGGGTCCGGCCGACATGCCGGCGGGCCCGGGAACGGTCCCCGGGGCCGTTGCTCCGGCGGTCGTCGCCGCTTCGCGCCACCGTGCTCATCGGTCGATGACCTCCCCGAACGCGGCCGGGGAGCGGCGCCGCCCCCGGGCCGGTGCCCGCCTGGACGCGACGCCGAGCCGATACGTCGCGCTATCTGTCGCTCCATCTGTTTCGTGGAGTATGGTGCGTACTGGTCTAGTCCGGACTAGACCAGTACCTGACCAGTCGGCCGCCGGCGCGGCGTCCCGTGGTCACGGCCTTCCGTGGCCGCGGCGTCACAGAGAGTGCGCACGCATGGCATCACTTCTCATCACCGCGAGCAGCTTGATCACTTCCCCCGGGGACGGTCCTACCCGCGTCCTGTCCCCGGGATACGTACGGGTGGAGAACGGAGTGATCGCCGAGGTCGGGGAAGGCCGCCCGCCGGGCGCGCCCGGCGTCGACCTGGACGGCGGGCTGCTCGCCCCCGGGCTGGTCGACCTCCAGGTGAACGGGTTCTACGGGTACGACATGGTGGACGCCGACGAGACCGGCTGGCACACCATCGTCCGGCGGTTGCCCGAGACCGGCGTCACCGCGTTCCTGCCCACGTTCATCACCGCGCCCGTCGAGACCCAGGCCGCGGCGCTGCGCCGCACCCGCGACCTGCTGCCCGGCCTGCCCAAGGACGGCACCCGCGTACTGGGCGTCCACCTGGAGGGGCCGTTCCTGTCGGCGAAGCGCAAGGGCGCGCACAACGCCGAATGGCTCACCGACCCCACCCCCGAGGCCGTCGCGACGCTGCTGGAGACCGGGCTGGTCAAGCTGGTCACCCTCGCCCCCGAGCGGAACGGCGCGCTGGAGGCGGTCCGCGCCCTGACCGCCGCGGGCGTGCTGGTCAGCGTGGGCCACAGCGACGCCACCGCCGACCAGGTCGCGGCCGCCGCCGACGCCGGCGCCCGCAAGGTCACCCACATCTTCAACGCGCAGTCCGGCGTCCACCACCGCGACCCGGGCGTGGCCGTGCAGGCGCTCGCCGACACCCGGCTGAGCCCCGGCCTCATCCTCGACCTGCACCACGTGTCCGCGCCCGTCTGCCGGATGGTGTTCCAGGCCGCGGCCGGACGGACCGTGCTGGTCACCGACGCCGCCTCGTCCGCCGGGATGCCGCCCGGCACCTACGAGCTCGGCGGCGAGCCGATCACGATGCCCGCCGAGGGCCCGCCGCTGCGCGCCGACGGCACCATCGCCGGCTCCGGGCTGCGGCTGGACGAGGCGATCGCGAACGCGGTCGCGATCGGCGTCGACCCGGTCACCGCGATCGACGCCGCCACCCGCGTACCGGCCGATCTGATCGGCCGGGCCGACCTGGGCCGCATCGCCCCCGGCGCGGCGGCCGACCTGGTGTGGCTGGGCCCCGGCCACCGGGCGCATGCCACCTGGATCGCCGGGGAGAAAGTTTTCGGAGGGGGATCATGACCAGCACGGGCCGGACCCGGATGCGCACCGAGATCGGGCAGCAGCCCGAGGCGCTGCGCCGCACCATCGACGGCCTCCTGCCGCGGATGCCGGAGATCGCGACGCTGGCGCGCGAGACCCGGCAGGTGCTGTTCATCGCGCGCGGCTCCTCGGACAACGCCGCCGTGTACGGCCGCTACCTGGTGGAGTCGCACGCCGGGCGGCTGGGCACGCTGGCCGCGCCGTCCATCGCGACCGCCTACGGCCGCCGGCTGGACCTGTCCGGCGTGCTGGCGGTGGCGATCAGCCAGTCCGGCAAGACCGAGGAGATCGTGGAGACGCTGGACTGGGCGGCCGGCTGCGGCGCCCGGACCGTGGCGGTCACCAACGGCGCGGGCTCGCCGCTGGCCGAGGCCGCCGAGGTCGCGCTGGTCACCGACGCGGGCGAGGAACTGGCCGTCCCGGCCACCAAGACCTACACCACCCAGCTCGCCGCGCTGGCGGTGCTCGGCCTGGGCCTGGGCCTGGGCGAGGGGGTGGAGGTGGACGACCTGCGCCGGGTCCCCGACGAGGTGGGCCGGCTGATCTCGCTGACCGAGGCGTCCGAGGAGCTGCCCGCGATCGCCGCGGAGCTGGCCGAGGTGCCCGGCGCGGTCGTGTCGGGCCGCGGCATCGTCTTCGGCACCGCGCTGGAGCTGGCCCTCAAGATCAAGGAGGCCTGCTACCTGCACGCCATGGGCCTGTCGTACGCCGACCTGCTGCACGGGCCGATCGCCGTGGTCGACGACCAGACCCCGGCGCTGCTGGTGGCGGCCGACTCCGGCCCGACCCTGCAGGGCACGATCGCGCTGGCGCACCGGGTCCGCGGCGCGGGCGCCCGAGCGTACGGTGTGGGGGGCGGACGAGGGCTCGCCGAGGCGTGCTCGCGGTCGCTGCCCGGCCCGTCCCTGCCCGAGTGGGTCGCCCCGCTCGGGCTGATCGTGCCGGGGCAGATCCTCGTGGAACGGCTGGCCCGCGAGCTCGGCGTCGACCCCGACGTCCCGCGCGGCCTCAACAAGGTCACCCAAACGGACTGACCGGCAAACCCCCGGCTCCGCCGTGAGGCCCCGATCCGGGCGAGAGAAAACGGAGTGAACATGGACAAGGCCGAGGCGATCCTCAAGGCGCTGGGCGGCGCCGACAACATCGTCGAGATCGAGCCCTGCGCCACCCGGCTGCGCACCGAGGTCTCGGACCCGTCCGCGGTCGACGACGCGGCGCTGAAGGCGGCCGGCGCGTTCGGCGTGATGCGCAGCGGCCGGGTCGTGCAGGTGGTGGTGGGCCCCGACGCCGACACCATCGCCAGCGACATCGAGGACATCCTGGACTGACCCCCCTCACCGAAGGAGTCCGGAGCTATGACGCGAGTACTCTCGCCGGTCGGCGGCCGGGCGGTCGGGCTGGCCGGCGTGCCCGACCCCGTGTTCGCGCAGGCCATGGTGGGCCCGGGCACCGCGATCGACCCCGAGCGCGGTCCCGGGCAGGCGCTGTCCCCGGTGGACGGCAAGATCGTCAAGTTGCATCCGCACGCGTTCGTGGTCGTCGACGCGGAGGGCCACGGCGTGCTGGTCCATCTGGGCGTGGACACCGTGCAGCTCAAGGGCGCGGGCTTCGAGCTGCTGGCCGCCGAGGGCGACCAGGTGGTCGCGGGCCAGCCGCTGGTCGGCTGGAACCCCGCCGAGATCGAGGCGGGCGGCCGGTCGCCGGTGACCGCGGTGGTGGCGCTGGACGCCGGCGCCGACGCCCTCAGCTCGGTGGTGGAGTCCGGCGCGGTCGAGAGGGGGGCCGAGCTTTTCGTGTGGAGCTGAGCGGCGCCGTCTTCGACCTGGACGGCACGCTGATCGACACTGAGCCGCGGAACCGTGTGATGTGGACCTGGCTGTTCGACGAGCACGGGGCCGCGCACGACCCGGCGCTGATCGCCTCGTTCGCCGGACGGCGCGGCCGGGAGGTGCTGGCCGAGCTGCTGCACCTGTTCCCCGGCCGCACCGTCGAGGAGCTGTACCAGCAGGCGATCTCCTACGAGCACGGCCCCGGGGCGCCCGTGGTGGCGCAGGTGCCGGGCGCGGCGGATCTGGTGCGGGCGCTGCACCGCGAGGGCGTCCCGCTGGGGGTGGCGACCTCCGGGCAGCGCCGGTACGCCGAGGGCCTGCTGGCCGAGCTGGGGCTGCGCGAGTGCTTCGCGGCCGTGGTGACCGCCGACGACGTGACGACGGGCAAGCCCGACCCCGAGGGGTTCCTGGCCGCGTGCGCCGGGCTGGGCGTGCCGCCGGAGCGGGCGGTGGGCTTCGAGGACGCGCCCGCCGGGGTGGCCGCGGTGAAGGCCGCGGGTATGACGTGCGTTGGCGTCACCACGACGCTGCCCGCCGAGGCGCTGGCGGGCGCCGACCACGTCGTGGCGAACCTGAAGGAAGTGGACGTCGTCCCGGGGCCCGCGCTGCGGGTGCCCGGTGGCTAGGACCCCGCGGGACCGGTCCGATGGGGCCCGGCCCGTGCCGGGAGCGATTGCGAGGGAGTTGCTGTGACCGAGCGTAACGTCAAGATCGAGTCCAAGGTGGGGCTGCACGCCCGGCCGGCCGCGCTGTTCGTGCAGACCGCCGCCAAGGCCCCGATGGACGTCACCGTGGCCAAGCGCGGGGGCGCTCCCGTGAACGCCAAAAGCATCCTGGCCGTGCTGGGCCTGGACGCCCGCCATGGCGAGGAGGTCGTCATCAGCGCGGACGGTGAGGGCGCCGACGAGCTGCTCGACAGTCTGGAGGGGCTGTTGAACAAGCCGGAGCCCGAGGGTGCCTGAGTCGCTGCGCGACGCCGAGCCGGCCCCCGGCGGCGCGGAACCGGCGGAGGGCCGCGAGCCGGAGGGCCGCGCGTTGGAGAGCCGGGAGCCGGAGGGCCGCGGGCCCGAGCGCGGGCCCGCACGTGAGCGTGAGCCGCTGCATGGCGCCGGGGTGAGCCCGGGGATCGGGGCGGGCCCGGTCCGTACCGTCGCCGGCGCGGTCCCCGAGCCGCCCGCCGGCGACCGGCACGGCGGTGACGCGGCGGCCGAGAAGCGGCGGGCGCTGGAGGCGCTGGAGGCGGTCGCCGCCGACCTGGAGGCGCGCGGCGAGCAGGCCGCCGCGCGGGGCAACAAGGACGGCCAGGACGTCCTGGGCGCGCAGGCGCTGATGGCCCGCGACCCCGGGCTGGCCGACGGGGTGGCCGCCAAGGTCGACGAGGGTGCGGCCGCGGCCCGCGCCGTCTACGAGGCGTTCGGCGTCTACCGTGACATGCTCGCCGGGGCGGGTGAGTACCTGGCCGCCCGGGTGAGCGACCTGGACGACATCCGCGACCGCGCGGTCGCCCGGCTGCTCGGCCTGCCGATGCCGGGCGTGCCGGTCTCGGACGAGCCGTTCGTGCTGGTCGCGCGGGATCTGGCGCCCGCCGACACGGCGCTGCTCGATCCCGAGCTGGTGGTCGCGTTCGTGACCGAGGAGGGCGGCCCGACCAGCCACACCGCGATCCTGGCCCGCACGATGGGCGTGCCTGCGGTGGTGGCGCTGCCGGGCGCGACCGGGCTGCCCGAGGGCGCCCGGGTGCTGGTCGACGGCGGCGCGGGCACGGTGCTGGTCGGCCCGACCGATGAGGAGGTGGCGGCGGCGCGCGGCGCGGCGTCCGCGCGAGCCTCGCTGCTGATGGAGGCCACCGGGCCGGGCGCGACCGCGGACGGCCACCGGGTGCCGCTGCTGGCCAACATCGGCGGCCCGCGCGACGTCGAGGCCGCGGTGATGAACGGCGCCGAGGGCGTCGGGCTCTACCGCACCGAGTTCCTGTTCCTCGACCGTGCCACCCCTCCCGGCGACGACGAGCAGGAGCGGGCGTACCGGGAGGTCCTGGAGGCCTTCCCGGAGGGCCGCGTGGTGGTGCGGACGCTGGACGCCGGGGCCGACAAGCCGCTGGCGTTCCTGCCGCCGCCCGGGGACGAGCCCAACCCGGCGCTGGGCGAGCGGGGGCTGCGGATGGCGCGCCTGCACCCCGATGTCCTGCGCGGTCAGCTCGCGGCGCTGGCCCGGGCCGCGTCCGGGACGTCGGCGAAGCTGGAGGTCATGGCGCCGATGGTGACGGACGCGGCGGAGGCCGCGTTCTTCGCCGGGGCGTGCCGGGAGGCCGGGATCGAGCATCCGGGCGTCATGATCGAAGTGCCCGCGGCGGCGCTGCGTGCCCGCGACCTGGCGCCGGAGGTGGAGTTCTTCAGCATCGGCACCAACGACCTGACCCAGTACGCGTGCGCCGCCGACCGGCAGATCGGCGGGCTCGCCGGGTTCCAGGACCCGTGGCAGCCCGCCGTGCTCGACCTGGTGGCGATGGCCGCCGGGGCGGCGGGCGAGGCCGGGAAGGCGTGCGGTGTCTGCGGCGAGGCGGCCGGTGACCCGGCGCTGGCGTGCGTGCTGGTCGGGCTGGGCGTGACGTCGCTGTCGATGAGCGCGCCCACGCTGCCGCTGGTACGGGCCGCGCTGGCCCGGCACACACTGGACCAGTGCCGTGAGGCGGCGGGCGCGGCGCGGGCGGCCCGGTCGGCCGCGGAAGCGCGGGAGAGCGCCCGCGCCCTGCTTCCGGTCCTGCCGGAACTCGGTCTCTGACCTGACCGGGGCCGGGGGCGGGGCGCCCTCCGGCCCCTCCGGTCCGGTTCCGGTCAGCCGATGATGAGCCAGCGGGCCCCGGTCAGCTGGAGCGTGTACCGGGCCGCGATCACCCCTCCGGGACGGGCCGGCGCGGTCTTCCAGCGCAGGTCCTCGAAGCGCACGGTGACCTCGCCGTCCCCCGGCCCGGCCTCGGCCGTCGGCACAGTCACCCCGCGCAGGGCGGCGAGGTCCTCGGGCCGCAGCCCGTTCCTGACCTGGGCGAGGCCCGTACGGCACCCGCCCGCTCTGCCGAACGTGGCGCGCTCGTAGGCGGGCGACAGGGACGCGCACACCTTGACGTCACCGGACGCCACCCCGCGCAGGTACTTGTAGAGCACGACCCGGGCGGCCTGCGTCCGTGCGGGCGCCGCCGCCGCGGCGGTCGCGGCGGGAGGCGCGCCGCCGGGCTCGGGCGTCAGCGGGGGCATGGTCACCTCGTCGGCCCCGCCGCACGCGCCGAGGGACGCGCCGAGGCACGCGCCGAGCGCCACGCCCAGGACCGGCAGCGCGAACGGCACCGGGCGCGCCCGGAACGCCCGGAACGCCCGGGACGTCCGGAACGGGGAGCGGGGGAACACGGGACCTCCTGCAGGGTGAGGCACGGCACGGCCGACGCGCGATCTTCCCAGGCTCCGGGGCGCCCGTCCACACGAGCGCTGCTTTCGGTGGGCATCCGATCACCCGCCGTCGGCGCTCCCGGTCGCGCCGCCCCGCGGCTACTGGTAGGTGAGCCCGTGGCCGAACGGCCGTCCGCCCGCCTTCACCGGCAGCCGCCCGGTGGGTTTCACCGCGCCCGCCAGCACCTTGGCCAGTGCCGCGACGGCGGCCGACCCCGAGGAGTAGGTCGCCAGCGTGGCCGCGGCGCCGGTGGACCGGTCGAGGTCGTACGGGCTGCCCAGCGCCGCGACCACCACCGGCCTGGGGGCGAGGGAGCGGATCCGCGCCGCGGTCGCCGAGCCCGCGTTCACCGTGGTGAGCACGACGACGTCCGCCGCCGCCGGGGACGCGGCGAGCCGGACGCCGTCGCGGCGCAGCGCGTTCATGAGGGCGTCTCCACGCGGCCCGATGACCTGCACGGTCTTGTTCTTGAGCGGCAGCAGCCCGGAGTCGTTGCGGACCAGGGTGACCGCGTGCTCGGCGATCTGCCGCGCCGCGGCCCGGTGCGCCGCGGCCCCGACCACCGCGTCCGCGCGGGCCGGGTCGACGGTGGTGCCGCGGAACAGCCCGCGGGCCTCCTTGAGCCGCAGGATGCGGGTGACGGCATCGTCGATGCGGGCGCGCGGGATCGTGCCGTCGCGCGCGGCGCGCAGCACCGCGCGGTAGGAGGTGGCCAGCCGGGGCGGCATGAGGAGCTGGTCGGCGCCGGCGTTGACGGCCCGGACGGCGACCGCGCCGTCGCCGTACTTCCTGCGCGCGCCCTCCATCTGCAGCGAGTCGGTGACGATCACGCCCTGGTGGCCGAGCCGCTGCCGCAGCAGCCCGGTCAGCACCGTCTTGGAGAGCGTGGCGGGGTCGCCGGACCGGTCGAGGCCCGGGACGACGATGTGGGCGGACATGATGGCGTCCACGCGGGCGCGCACCGCGGCCTGGAAGGGCGGCGCGTCCACGCGCTCCCAGTCGGCCCGGCTGTGCCCGATGACGGGCAGCCCGGTGTGGCTGTCGGTGGCGGTGTCGCCGTGGCCGGGGAAGTGCTTGGCGGTGGCGGCGACCCCGGCGGACTGGTAGCCGCCGATGGCCGCGGTGAGCATCTGCGACACCAGCGCGGGGTCGGACCCGAACGAGCGGACGCCGATCACCGGGTTGGCGGGGTTGACGTTGACGTCGGCGACCGGGGCGTAGTCCTGGTTGATCCCGATCGCGCGCAGCTCGGTGCCGGTGATCCGGGCGGCGGCCTGGGCGTCCTGGGGGCGGCGGGTGGCGCCCAGCGCCATGTTCCCGGGGAAGCGGGTGAGGAACGGCGCCCGGCTGACCAGGCCCTGCTCCTCGTCCACCGACAGCAGCAGCGGCAGCTCTGAGGCCCGCTGGAGCGAGTTGGACAGCCGGGCGGTCGCGGCGGGGCCGCCGGCGAAGTTGGCGGGGAAGTAGATGAGCCCGCCGACGCGGTAGCGTCTGATCATGGCCCTGGCGTCGGCGGCGCCGGTGAAGGTGGGGACGAACAGCTGCCCGACCTTCTCCTCCAGGGTCATGTCGGCGACGTGGCCGGCGATCCAGGCGCCCGGCGCGGGGGCGGCGGCGGACGGCGCGGGCCGCGTCCCGCCGGCTCCCGGGGCGGCGCTCCCGGACGGGCGGCCGCGGTCGGCGGGGGCGCCGCCCCCGCAGCCGGCCAGCGGCAGCGTGACCGCGGTCATCGCGGCCAGGACGATCGAACGTGGGACACGCACCGGACCAGGCCCCCCGACATGGTCGCTCGCTTCACTCGGTCATGATCCGTTATTGGGTCGTGATCTGACCTCGCGACGGTAGCCGCTCGCCGGGCCCGTGTCGACTCCCGCCGCGCCCGGCCGGGCGAGCCTTGACCGTGATCCTTCGCGCGGCGGCGCCCTGGGGAGGACGCTTCGGAGGGCGCTGGAGGGCAGGGGAGGACCACGCACGTCGGAGCGGGAGTGAAGGTCACCGAGAGCGCCGCGGCGTGCGCTCCCTGTTCCGGACGGTGTCCGGGGCCGCGGGTGCGGCCGGAGTCAGACCGGCGGGTGGCCGAGCCGGCGCAGCGCGAGCGAGGCGGCGCCGACGGCCCCGTCGCCGGCCCCGCGGGGCTCGGCGGCGAAGCGGTCGCGCAGCCCGGCGCGGACCGCGTCGGCGACGGGCCCGTCGCGCAGCACCGACCCGTGCATGACCACCGGGGCGTGCGGGTCGTTCAGCGCCGGGCGGACGGCGTCGACGTCCCGCAGCAGCCATTCGGCGGCCTCCTCGGTGATGCGCAGGGCCACCGGATCGCCCGCGGCCGCCGCGTCCGCGACCACCGGGCCGAGGCGGCCCAGGGCCGCGGGCGGGCGGCCGTACACCTCTTTGATGATCGCCTGGGCGAGCCGGGGGTCGGGCGGTGGCGCGGGGCCGGCCGGGGGGATCGTCCCGGGATCGGGCGGGCGCCCGAGCGGGCCCCCTTCCGGCGGCTGCGGTTCGTCGGCGACGAGCACGGCGGTTCCCGTTCCGTGGGCCAGGGGCGAGGGCGGGGAGGGGCTGGCGGCGGGGGCGGCCGAGAGGGGGTGGGCACCGTGGGGGAGTGCGCCGTGGCCGAGCGGGGAGGCGCCGTGACCGTGCGGGACGCCGTGCGCCGCGGACGCGGGGTGGCCGGGAGGGGGCGACGCCGCCAGCGCCAGGGCACGGTGGTGCCGCTGGCACCGCCGGGTGGCGTCGATCTCCCTGACCACCGCCGCCCCCAGCAGCGCCCGCGGCACCGACTCGGTCAGCAGGGTGGGGGAACCGCGGCCGTCGTAGGCGGCCAGGGCGGCGCGGACCGCCTCCCTGCCCAGCCAGACGGCCGATCCCATGTCGCCGACGAGCCAGCCGTAGCCGTCGGCGCGCTGCACGATGCTGCCATCGCTGATCACCGCGGCGCCCGCGCCGGTGCCGGAGAACACCACGATGCCCTTGGGGGCGGTGGTTCCGGCGGCGAAGGCGACCGCGATGTCGGTCACGACGGCGGGCGAGCCGCGCAGCCCGACGGCGTTCCAGGCGCGCCGTGCGGCGGCGACCGCGGCGGGACGTCCCGCCGAGCCCGCCCCGGCGATCCCGAACACACCGCCGATCACATGGGAACGGTCCACGTCACCGAGCGCTTCCCGGAGGGCCGTGGTGAGCGCCCCCGCGGTATCGCCCCCGGAGTTGGGGTTGGCGCCGGGACCGGTTCCGGAACCGGCCTCGGCGCCCCCGAGCGTTAGTACGACACAGCGGGTCTTCGTGCCACCCGCGTCTATGCCGATCACGTACGGACCGGCCAAATGGGTCAACACACGGCGACCGTAGCCTTTTCTACCGTTGACGTGACATCCTGCAAGTAAGAAACTTTCTTCCATGAGGAAACCCACCGGCTCGGAGCCGGGGAGCACCGGGCTCAGGGCGCCGGCGCCGCCGTCCGGCGCGGGCAGGGACGCGACGCCGCTGAGCACCGTGGTCAGAGTGCGCTCCCTGCTGCCTTCACTGCCCCCCGCTGAGCGACGTGTCGCTCAACGCGTCATCGACGACCCCGAAGGGGTCGCCAACTCCACCATCACCGAACTCGCCCAGACCTGCGGCACCTCGGAGACCACGGTCATCAGGTTCTGCCGGGCGATCGGGTTCCATGGTTATCCAGAGCTCCGGCTGACCCTGGCCACCGAGGCGGGCCGGGCGCAGAGCGCGACCGGCGGCCGGGTCATCGGCAGCGACATCAGTCCCGACGACTCCCTCGAACAGATCGTGGAGAAGGTGACCTTCGCCGACGCCAGGGCCGTGGAGGAGACCGCGGCCCAGCTCGACATCAAGATGCTCGAGCAGGTCGTGGACGCGGTCGTGGCCGCCGACCGGGTCGACGTCTACGGGGTCGGCGCCAGCGCCTTCGTCGCCGCGGACTTCCAGCAGAAACTGCACCGCATCGGCAGGGTCTGCGCCGCCTGGTCGGACGCGCACATCATGCTCACCAGCGCCGCGGTGCTGGGGGCGGGCGACGTCGCGATCGGGATCTCCCACACGGGCGCGACGGTCGAGACCATCGACGCGCTCGAAGTCGCCAGGAACAAGGGGGTGACGACCGTAGCCCTGACCAACTTCCCCAAGTCGCCCATCGCCGAAGTGGCCGATCTCATCCTCACCACCGCGGCGCGGGAGACCACGTTCCGCTCGGGCGCGACCGCCAGCCGGCTGGCGCAGCTGACGGTGGTCGACTGCGTCTTCGTCGGCGTGGCCCAGCGCACGTACGGCCCCACCCGCAAGGCCCTGGAAGCCACGTTCGAGGCCGTCCGTGGCCGAACCGTCCGACCCGACCGGAGGCGCCGGTGATCGACACCGACCTGTCGGCCCTGGAAGCGCTGTGCCGTATCAAGGCCGTCCGTGGCCGAACCGTCCGACCCGACCGGAGGCGCCGGTGATCGACTGCGATCTGCCCACCGAGGGGCGCAACCCGCGCACCCTCGACGTCGACACGCTGCCCACCCTGGAGGTGCTCCGCCGGATCAACGCCGAGGACGCGACGGTGCCGCTGGTGGTCGCGTCCGTCCTGCCGGAGCTCGCGCGGCTGGTCGACCTGGCGGTCGCCGCGCTGCGCGGCGGCGGCCGGGTGCACTACTTCGGCGCCGGGACCTCCGGCCGCCTGGCCGTGCTGGACGCGGCGGAGCTGCCCCCCACGTTCGGCATCTGGGGCCGGGTCGTGGCGCACAACGCCGGCGGCTTCGGCGCGCTGTCCCAGGCCGTCTCCGAGGTCGAGGACGACCGGGAACTCGGCGCCCGGGACGCGGCCGAGGTCGCCGCCGGCGACGTGGCCATCGGCATCGCCGCCAGCGGCCGGACGCCGTACGTGCTGGGCGCGCTGCGGGCCTGCGCGGCGGCCGGCGCGCGCACCGCCCTGATCAGCTGCAACCCGCACACGCCGTACGGGGACGAGGTCGAGGTGCACATCGCCCTGGCCACCGGACCGGAGGTGATCAGCGGCTCCACCCGGATGAAGGCCGGCACCGCCACCAAACTGGTGCTCAACTCCTTCTCCACCACCCTGATGATCAGGATGGGGCGCACCTACTCCAACCTGATGGTCAGCGTGAACGCGCTCAACTCCAAGCTGCGGGCCAGGCTGGTGCGCATTCTCACCGAGGCGACCGGGATGGACGCCCTCACCTGTGAGAACGCGCTGGTCGAGGCCGGGGGGGACACCCGCGTGGCGCTGGTCTCGCTGCTCGGCGAGGTACCGGCCGCGCGCGCGACGATGGTGCTGGAGGAGACCGACGGCGGAGTCCGGGAGGCGCTGCAGCGGCTCCGGTCGGCCTGAGGCGGGCACGACGGCCATGGGATCATGCAATCGTCCCCGCCGATTGCATGATCACCCTGGCCGTGCCGGGCGCGGGGAAGGGGATCGCCTACCATCGGTGCCGTGACCCCCGACACCGTCAAGGCCGTCATCACCGACTGGGGCGGCGTGCTGACCTCCCCGCTGAACGAGGCGATCGGCGTCTGGCTGGCCGCCGACCGGATCGACGCCGACCGCTACAAAGCGGTGATGAAAGCCTGGGTGAAGCAGGCCTACGACGCCGCCACCGGGATCAACCCGATCCACGGCCTGGAGGACGGCACGCTGCCGCCCGCCGAGTTCGAGCGGCTGCTGGCCGCCGAGCTGCTCACCGTCGACGGCGGCCCCGTGCCCGCCGAGGGCCTGATCAACCGGATGTTCGGCGCCTTCGCGCCCGTCGAGCCGATGTACGCCGCGCTGCGCGCCGCCCGCGCCGGCGGGGTCCGCACGGCGCTGCTGTCCAACTCCTGGGGCAACGACTACCCCCGCGAGGTGTTCGCCGAGCTGTTCGACGCCGTGGTGATCTCCGCCGAGGTCGGCCTGCGCAAGCCCGACGAGCGGATCTTCCGGCACGCGCTGGAGCTGGTCGGCCTGCCCCCGGAGCAGTGCGTGTTCATCGACGACGTCCGGCACAACGTGGACGCGGCCCTGGCGGTCGGCATGAAGGCCGTCCACCACACCTCCCCCGACGCCACGCTGGAGGAGCTGCGCGCCCTGGGGTTGCGGATCTGAGGCGCGCGATCTGGCAGACTTGCGGATCGTCATGCGCGTCTACGTCCCGTCCACGCTGAGTGCGCTCGCCCGCGTCCACGACGCGCGCGAGGCCGGTCCCGCCCCGCTGGCGGCGTACGCGGTGACGCCCGCGCTGCGCGAGTGGTACGCCGACGGCGATATCGAGGAGCTGGAGTACGTCGCCCTGACCGCCGCCGCCCGCGCCTCCCTGCGGCTGCTGGCCGAGGAGCCGGACGCCCCGCCCCGGCGGGTCGTGCTGGCCGCCGAGGTGGCCGACGGCGAGGTGCGCTGGGCGCCCGGCCAGTCCGGCTTCGAAGAGGACGCCCGCGCCCTGGTCCAGGTCTCCGCCGTGATCCCGTGGCGCCGGATCGCCTCCGGCCATGTGGACGACGAGGAGGCCGAGGCGGACGTCCGCGCCGCCGTCGAGGCGCTGCCCGCCGCGGACGCGGGCGACGACGACGCCCGCTTCACCGTGGACGGCGCCGAGGGCCACGAGCTGATGTGGTACGCCACCCAGGAGCTCCGCCACCTGCTGCCCTGACCTCACCCGGTATTCGGCGGCCGAGTTCGGGCGGTGAAGCGTCGCGCGGGCCCGGATGGGTAGGTCTGGTGGCGTCGGGACGGCCGCGCGCCGCCCGGCCACG
Source organism: Spirillospora sp. CA-255316 (assembly GCA_050942275.1). Classification (GTDB taxonomy): domain Bacteria; phylum Actinomycetota; class Actinomycetes; order Streptosporangiales; family Streptosporangiaceae; genus Spirillospora. The sequence continues at coordinate 1,518,162 of CP192047.1, forward strand.
CCCGGCGCGGTGCCCGCCCGCACGGTCCGCCCGCGAGGCCCCGCCCGGGAACGGGCGCCCGGGGCGTGCGACGACGAGGTCGGATTCCAGGGAGCGAGCAGATGGACGCCGTCATCAACGTGCCCGTACCGGCCAACGAGCCGGTGAAGGCCCACGCACCCGGCAGCCCCGAGCGGGCCGCGCTGGAGGCCAGGATCAAGGAGCTCGCCGGTGCCGGGCCGGCCGAGCTGACCATGACGATCGGCGGCGAGCGGCGGCTGGGCGGCGGCGAGCCGATCGACGTGGTCCAGCCGCACGACCGCGCCCGCGTGCTCGGCCGCATGGGCAACGCCACCGACGACGACGTGCGGGCCGCGGTCGAGGCGGCGCGGGCGGCGGCGCCGGCCTGGCGGGCGATGGCGTTCGAGGACCGGGCCGCGATCCTGCTGCGCGCCGCCGACCTGCTGTCGGGGCCGTGGCGGGCCACGATCAACGCCGCGACCGTCCTCGGCCAGTCCAAGTCCGTCCAGCAGGCGGAGATCGACGCGGCCTGCGAGCTGATCGACTTCTGGCGGTTCAACGCCGACTACGCGCGGCGGCTGCTGGCCGAGCAGCCCAACTCCTCGCCCGGCGTGTGGAACCGGATGGACTACCGGCCGCTGGAGGGCTTCGTCGTCGCGATCACCCCGTTCAACTTCACCGCGATCGCGGGCAACCTGCCGACCGCGCCCGCACTGATGGGCAACGTGGTCGTCTGGAAGCCGTCGCCGACCCAGCAGCTGGCCGCGCACCACACGATGCGGCTGCTGGAGGAGGCGGGGCTGCCGCCCGGCGTGATCAACATGGTGACCGGGGACGGCCGCGCCGTGTCGAACGTCGCGCTGCCCCACCCCGACCTGGCCGGGGTCCACTTCACCGGCAGCACCGCCACGTTCCAGCACCTGTGGCGCACCGTGGGCGAGAACATCGCGGGGTACAAGGGCTACCCGCGGCTGGTCGGGGAGACCGGCGGCAAGGACTTCGTGGTCGCCCACCCGTCCGCCGACCCCGCCGTGCTGAAGACCGCGCTGATCCGGGGCGCGTTCGAGTACCAGGGGCAGAAGTGCTCGGCCGCCTCCCGCGCCTACGTCCCGCGCTCGATCTGGACGCGGATCCGCGACGAGTTCCGCGACGAGGTGGAGGCGCTGCCCATGGGCAACGTCGCCGAGGACCTGTCGCTGTTCATGGGCGCCGTGATCGACGAGCGGGCGTTCGCCAAGCACCGGGCGGCGCTGGAGCGCGCCCGCGGCATCGACACCATGAGCGTCCTGGCCGGCGGCACGCTGGACGACTCCGAGGGCTGGTTCGTCCGGCCGACCGTGCTGGAGTCCACCGACCCCGACGACGAGATCTTCGTCAAGGAGTACTTCGGCCCGATCGTCGGCGTGCACGTCTACGACGACGGCGACTACGACGCCATGCTGGACCAGATGGAGGGCGTCGCCGAGTACGCGCTGACCGGCGCGATCGTCGCCCGGGACCGGGCCGCGATCGCCGACGCCACCGAGCGGCTGCGGTTCGCGGCCGGCAACTTCTACATCAATGACAAGCCCACCGGGTCGATCGTCGGGCAGCAGCCGTTCGGCGGCGCCCGCGCCAGCGGCACCAACGACAAGGCCGGATCGATCGTCAACCTGACGCGGTGGGCCAGCATGCGCTCGATCAAGGAGACGTTCGTCGCACCGACCGACTACCGCTACCCCCACATGGACTCCTGACCCCGGACGCGCGGGCCGCGGGAACGCCGCCCCGGCCAGGTGATCGTCACCGCCGGGTCGCCGATCCGTGGCCCCGCGGAGAGCAGGCCGCTCCGCCGCGCCCGGTTGCGGGAAGCGGGCGCCAGGCCCGACGATATGTCCGCCCGTACCGCCGGAGTACGGGCAGGGCTGCGCTTGGGAACGGGATGACGACGCTGAACCGTCTGGTGCTGTGGAACATCGATCACACGCTCGTGGACGTCGGACGGATCACCCGGGAGGCCTATGCCGATGCGTTCCGGCAGACCATCGGCCGGCCCCTGGTCCGCCTGCCGCCGACCCCGGGCCGGACCGAATCGGAGATCATCTTCGAGACGCTGGCGTTCAACGACGTCGTCACCACCGACGACCACCTGCCCGCGTTCATGTCGGCGCTGGCCGCGTCGTTCGCGGCGCGGCGGGCCGACCTGAGGGCGCACGGGCGGGTGCTGGCCGGGGCCAAGGAGGCGGTGACGGCGCTGTCCCGGCTGCCCGACACCGCCCAGTCGGTGCTGACCGGCTCGATCGAGCCGAACGCCGCGCTGAAGGTGACCGAGCTGGGGCTGGCCGACCACCTCGACCTGGAGGTCGGCGGCTACGAGAACGGCGTCTACAGCAAGGCCGCGCTGCTGGAGCTGGCCCGCACCCGGGCCGGGGAGAAGCACGGCGTGAGCTACCCCGAGTCGGCGACGGTGTTCATCGCCGACTCGCCGCGCGACGTCCAGGCCGCCCGCATCGCCCGGTCGGCGATCATCGCGGTGGCGACCGGCAGCGCGACCGAGGCCGAGCTGCGCGGCGCGGGGGCGGACGCGGTGCTGGCCACCCTCGCCGACACCGACGCCGTGGTCCGCGCCGTCCTCGAACTCACCGGCCGCTGACCCAGGTCAGCGCCGCTCGCCGGGGGCGTCGTCCCTGCACGTGATGCTGACCGGCCCCCGGCCGGCACCCGCCCGGGCCGCTCCCGTAGCCTCCGATCTTGGATGTTGCGCAGGTCACCCGGTCAGACCGATGCTGGGGAGGTACTGCGGGCAGCGGCGGAGGGATGAGAGATGTCGCGTGACCAACAGGTGGCCGAGGGCACGCTGTTGTGGGAGCCGTCGGAGGAGGTCGTGGCCGGCGCGCGGACGACCGCCTTCATGCGCTGGCTGCGGGAGCGCGGCGTCGAGGCCGGGTCCTACGACGAGCTGTGGCGCTGGTCGGTGACCGAGGTCGACGCGTTCTGGGACGCGGTGTGGTCCTACTTCGAGGTGGTCGGCGACCGCGGCGACGGGCCGGTGCGCACCGGCGGCCCCACCCCGGTCGACGGGCTGCGCTGGTTCCCCGGGGCGACGCTCAACTACGCGGCCAACGCGCTGCGGCACGCCTCCCGGGAGCCCGACCGGCCGGCGGTGGTCTTCCGGTCCGAGGCGGGCGGGCACCGCGTGCTGACCGGCCGCGAGCTGTGCATGCAGGTCGCCGAGGTGCGCGCCGGGCTGGCCGAGCTGGGCGTGGGCAAGGGCGACCGGGTCGCCGCGTACCTGCCCAGCATCCCCGAGGCGCTGATCTGCTTCCTGGCGGCCGCGTCGCTGGGGGCGATCTGGTCGTCCTGCTCGCCCGACTTCGGCTCCTCGTCGGTGATCGACAGGTTCGCGCAGATCGAGCCCAAGGTGCTGCTCGCCGTGGACGGCTACGCCTACAACGGCAAGCGGTTCGACCGCCGCGAGATCGTCCGCGAGATCGAGGCGGCGCTGCCCACCCTGGCCGCCACCGTGCTCGTCCCCTACCTCGACCCGGCCGCCACGCCCGACGGGCTGCGGGTGGGCATGCACTACGGCGACCTGCCGAAGGGCGGCCACGACACCCTGGAGTTCGAGGACGTCCCCTTCGACCACCCGCTGTGGGTCGTCTACTCCTCCGGCACCACCGGGCTCCCCAAGCCGATCGTGCACGGGCACGGCGGGGTCGTCCTGGAGCACCTCAAGGCCACCACCTTCCACCAGGACCTCGGCCCGGGGGACGTGTTCTTCTGGTACACGACCACCGGCTGGATGATGTGGAACTACCTCATCGGCGGCCTGCTGGTGGGCTCCACCATCGTCCTGTACGACGGCGCCCCCATGGACCTGTGGAAGCTGGCAGCCGACAACGGCGTCACCTACATGGGCGTGGGCGCGCCGTACATCACCGCCTGCGCCAAGCAGGGCCAGCAGCCGGGCAAGGAGTACGACCTGTCCGCCGTACGCGGCATAGGCTCCACCGGCTCGCCCCTGCCGCCCGAGGGCTTCGCCTGGGTGTACGAGGCGGTCGGCAAGGACCTGCTGCTCGGCTCCATGTCGGGCGGCACCGACCTGTGCACGGGCTTCGTCGGCCCGTCCCCGCTGCTGCCCCTGTACGCGGGCGTGCTCCAGTGCCGCAGCCTGGGCGCCAAGGTGGAGGCCTACGGCGACGACGGCGAGCCGGTGATCGACGAGGTCGGCGAGCTGGTCATCACCGAGCCCATGCCGTCCATGCCGGTCCTGTTCTGGAACGACCCGGACGGCGCCCGCTACCGCGAGTCCTACTTCGAGATGTTCCCCGGCGTGTGGCGGCACGGCGACTGGATCAAGGTCCGGCCGGACGGCGGCTGCGTCATCTACGGCCGGTCCGACTCCACCCTCAACCGCGGCGGCGTCCGGATGGGCACCTCCGACTTCTACCGGGTGGTGGAGGCGTTCCCCGAGATCGCCGACAGCCTGGTCATCGACACCGGGCGGCTGGGGCAGGAGGGGCGGCTGATCCTCTACGTCCAGCCCGCCGAGGGCGCCGAGCTGTCGGAGGAGCTGATCGGGCGGCTCAAGCGTGAGCTGCGCTCGGCGCTGTCGCCGCGGCACGTCCCCGACGAGATCCACCAGGTCCCGGGCATCCCGCGGACGCTGTCGGGCAAGAAGCTGGAGGTCCCGGTCCGCAAGATCCTCCAGGGCACCCCGGTCGACAAGGCCGCCAACCGCGACTCGCTGGCCAACCCGGAGGTCCTGGAGCACTTCACTCCGTCGTCGTGAGCCCCTTGAGCCGCCCGTAGCGCAGAATGTCGCCGCGCCGGTAGAGGCGGCGGACGCGGCCGCCGCCCAGCGGCTCGGTCCGCGCGGGCTCGGGCCACCCGGCGGGCGGCCGTTTCGGGTAGACGGTGACGCTGGTCTGGGCCAGGCCGAGCAGGCGGGCGGCGTCGGCGAGGGTGATCAGCTCGTCCGGGTCGCCGCCGCGCTCGCCGCGGTCGGCTCGTTCACGCCGGGCCGCCTGATACGACGCGTACCAGGCGGCCCACTCCGCCTCGTCCCAGTAGAGGGCCTTGCCCGCCCGGTGGGCGGCGTCGGGATGGCCGTTGGTCCCGCGTTCCGCCCAGAGCCTCTTCAGCAGGTGGCGGCTGAGGCCGTGCCGGGCCGCCAGCTGGTCGCGCGTGACCAGTCCGGGCGGGGCCTTGGGCGCGGTGCGCCGCGACTCGTACCAGCGGTCCCAGGTCTCCGCGTCCCAGGCGAGCTTTCCGCCCTCGACCGTGCCCGCGGGCTCGGGATGGCCGTTCTCTGCCCGTTCGCGGTACCACTTCTCCAGCGTGCTGAGCCCCAGCCCGTGCTCGGCCATCAGATCGGCCCTGGTGTAGGCGCGGCGCCCGTCCAGCGTGGTCATGGGCACATCTTGGCTCAGGTGCCGGACGGTACGGGCGGCAGCGGCTCCCACCCTGGCCGTACGGCGCCGGCGTAGGTGTGCGCATAGCGTCCTTTGAGGCCCTCGACCGTGATGGGACGGCCCGTGCGCGGCGCGTGCACGAACCTGCCGCCGCCCACGTAGATGCCGACGTGCCGCAGCCGGTTGAAGAACACCAGATCGCCCGGGCGCAGGTTGTCCCGCGAGACCTTGGTCGTGATCTGCTCGTACTGGTCGTGGCTGACCCGGGGAATGGTCACCCCCGCATGGCGCCACGCCTGCTGGACGAGACCGGAGCAGTCGAACCCGCGCTCACCCGTGCCGCCCCACACGTAGGGGCGTCCCCGCTGCGCGTGCGCGTACTCGACGGCCTTGCGGGCGCGCCGCTTCCAGACGGCCGTCATCTGCGCCCGCCGCTTGCGCACGGCCTTCTGCAGGGCCGCCAGGGACTCGTGCGTGCGCGGCGACCGCACGTTCCCTTCTCCCCACGCCGACGACGCCCCGGCGTTCGAGGACGCCGCGGCCGCCGCGGCGCCCGACGCGGCCCCCGCCGACCGCGACCCCGAGGACGCGGACGCGGCCCCGGCGGCCGACTCCGCCGACGCGGACCCGCGCGGCCCCGGGGCCGCGCGCAGCGCCTCCGCGGCGCCCTCTGCAGCGCTTGGAATCAGCGCGAAGGCAAGGGTCAGCGTGGCCGCGCAGACCATCCCCTCGCGCCTCGGTAGGAAGATCATCGAGCGCGGTGTACCCCGGAGCCTCTCGCCACACTCTCAAATCTCCCCGATATTCCGGCGCTGACCTGCCATAATGTCAGGCGTTGCCGGGTCTGTGCGGGGTCTGCGGGAGCCCGTACGGCCGGCGTCCCGCCACCGGGGTGAACGGAAGATCACCTCAAAGTGGGCGTATGGCGGGCGCAGGGTGACAATGCGACGTAGGGTCTCAGGGCTGGGTGAACTTCCCCTGGGTTTGGGGCGTCACACAATCGAGGGACCGATCTGTGCCGAGCCGGGGCCACCCGGGGGGGACGGGTCGTCCGGTCCTGTCGGTCCAGAGAGGGCGGTTCGGCGCATGGAGGTTGGGGCGCTGCGTTCCGGCGACCCGGAGAGGCTGGGGCCCTACGCGCTCATCGGCCGCGTGGGCGAGGGCGGTCAGGGCACCGTCTTCCTCGCCGAGGACGGCCGGGGCGGCCGGGTGGCGGTCAAGCTGCTGCACGCCGAGCTCACCTCCGACGACAAGGCCCGCGCCCGGTTCCTGCGGGAGCTGGAGGTCGCCAAGCGGGTCGCCCCGTTCTGCACGGCCCAGGTGATCGACGCCGACGCCACCGGCGACCGGCCCTACATCGTCAGCGAGTACGTGCCCGGCCCCTCGCTCAACCAGCTGGTCACCGAGCAGGGCCCGCTGGGCGGGGCGGCGCTGGAGCGGCTGGCGGTCGGCACCGCGACCGCGCTCGCCGCCATCCACCAGGCCGAGATCATCCACCGCGACTTCAAGCCGCACAACGTGCTGATCGGCACGGACGGCCCGCGCGTGATCGACTTCGGGGTGGCCCGGGCGATCAGCGGGTCCACCACGCTCACCAGCAAGGTGATCGGCACGCCCTCGTACATGGCGCCCGAGCAGCTGCAGGGCGAGGAGATCGGCACCGCGGCCGACGTGTTCTGCTGGGCGGCCACGCTGGTGTTCGCCGCCACCGGCGAGCCCCCGTTCGGCCAGGACACCATTCCCGCCGTCATCAACCGGATCCTGCACCAGGAGCCCCACCTGGGCGACCTGGAGGGCCCGCTGCACGGCCTGGTGGTCGACTGCCTGAGCAAGGAGCCCGCCGGCCGGCCCGACGCCCGGCAGCTGCTGATGCGGCTGCTCGGCCACGAGGAGCGCGGCGCGGCCACCGCCGCCCTGCCCGTCGCCGCGGTGCCCGCCGGGGCCGTCGCGGACGGGGCCGGCGCCGAGGCGCCCGACGACGCGACCGCGATCCTGGCCGTCGGCAGCGTGCTGGCCGCCGAGCTGGGGGAGGACGAGGCCCGCGCCGCCGCCACGGCCACCCGCGCCTCCCGCGCCGCCGCCGGAGCCGGGTCCGCCCGCTCCCGCGAGCCCGAGCGCGCGGCGGCCCACGACGACGGATACGACGGCGGATACGACGATGGGCGCGGCGACGAGCCCGAAACCGGATACGACTACGGCTACGACTCCGACCACCGGGACGGGCCCGAACCGGACGACGCCGGCGCCACCGGCCTTCTGGAGGAGATCTCCTCCGACGATCCCGACGACTGGCCCGACCGTCCCGGCGGGGCCGGACGATCCGGCCGATCGGGACGTCCCCCGGCCCCCTCGGAGTGGGCCGCGCAGAACACCCTGCCCCCCGAGATGCTGGAGGACCGGCGCAACGCCGGCGGCCTGCGGCACGCGCTGACCGGCCCGCGCCGGACGGCCGCGCTCGCCGGGGCCGCGGCCCTGGTCGTCGCCGTCACGATCATCTCCACCGTGCTGGCGCTGAGCGGCGGCGGCAACGACAAGACCGGCCATCCCGTCAGCGACTCCAAGGAGCCCGCGCCGCCCGCCAGCTCCGTCCCGAGCGTGTCCCCGACGCTCTCGGAGCGGATCATCCCGACGCCGCAGGACACCGAGACGGGCCCGTACTCGCCGTCCCCCTCGCCGACGTACTCGGGCACGCCGACCGGCTCGCCGACCCCGACGCCGACTCCGACCACCTCGGAGCCGACCAAGGAGCCGACGCCGACGCCGACCCCGACCGAGACGGAGACCGACCCGGAGGAGCCGCCGGACCCCGGCGGCGACCCGGGCACCGGCGGCCAGGGCGGCAACGGCACCGGCGGATGATCGGCTCCGTCCGACGCACAGGTGAACGTACGGGCGAACATGCGGGCACCGGGCGATGACCGGTGCCCGGCCGGCGGCCCCCCGGGGCTGACCGGCATTCGCCGGCGACAGGGTTTGTGGGCGTGACCGTAAGAAAGGCCACGCTCGCCGCACGCCCCCGGCGGTCGGCTTTGGGGCGTTTCCTGGCTACGCTGGCGCAGTGAGCGGCGCCACAACGAGGTGGCGAAGGGTCTCTAGGGGAGTTGTTGATGGGCGGCAAGCTCGACCAGGCTAAAGACGACCTGCTCCGGCGGGCGGCGGAAACGTGCGCCCAGCGGCCGGGAGCCCGGAGCACGGACGTGGAGGAGACGGTCGACTACCTCCGCCTCTACTACCGCAACGTCGCCCCCGAGGATCTGCTCTCGCGCGACCCCGCCGACATCTGCGGGCCCGCGATGGCGCACCGCCTGCTGGGCGAGGAGCGCCCCCAGGGCCGCGCCAAGGTCCGGGTGTTCACCCCGAACCTGGAGGAGCACGGCTGGGACCCGGGGCACACCGTCGTCCAGGTCGTCACCGACGACATGCCGTTCCTGGTCGACTCGGTCGCGATGGAGCTCAGCCGCCACCAGCTGACCACCCACCTGATCGTCCACCCGCTGCTGGGCGTCGACCGGGACGTGGCCGGGCAGCTCAAGGCGTTCCGGCACAAGCTCGACAGCCCCCTCGACCTGGACGAGTCCTGGATCCACGTCGAGGTCGACCGCACCAGCGACCGGGCCCGCCTGGACGAACTGGAACGCGACCTGCTGCGCGTCCTGCAGGACGTCCGGGTCGCCGTCGAGGACGAGCCCAAGATGCGCTCCCGGGCGGGCGAGATCGCCCTCCAGATCCGCGACGAGCCGCCACCGCTGTCGGAGGCCGAGCGCGACGAGGGCGTCGAGCTGCTGGACTGGCTGGCCGACAGCCACTTCACCTTCCTCGGCTACCGCGACTACACCCTCACCGAGGACGGCACCGCGCTGCGTCCCGAGCCCGGCACCGGCCTGGGCATCCTGCGCAACGACAAGCGCGAGTCCGACAGCTTCGCCGCGCTGCCCCCCGAGGTGCGCGAGAAGGCCACCGAGAAGCGGCTGCTGGTGCTGACCAAGGCCAACTCCCGGGCCACCGTGCACCGCCCCGCCTACCTCGACTACATCGGCGTCAAGAAGTTCGACGCCGGCGGCGCCGTCATCGGCGAGCGCCGCTTCCTCGGCCTGTTCACCCACGTCGCCTACAGCGAGTCGATCGCCAACGTCCCGGTCCTCAGGCGCAAGCTCGACGAGGTGCTGGAGCGCGCCGGGTTCACCCCCGACAGCTACGACGGCCAGGACCTCGTCGAGATCCTCGAGACCTACCCCCGCGACGAGCTGTTCCAGGTCTCGGTCGCCGACCTGCTGCCGATCGCGCTGGGCGTGCTGCGGCTGCGCGAGCGCCGCCAGCTCAAGCTGTTCCTGCGCAAGGACCTGTACGGCCGCTTCATGTCCTGCATGGTCTACCTGCCCCGCGACCGCTACACCACCAAGGTCCGGCTGAAGATCCAGGAGATCCTGAAGGAGGCGTTCGACGGCGTCAGCGTCGACTACAGCGCCAACGTCAGCGAGTCCCTGCTGGCCCGCCTGCACGTCGTGGTGCGCGGCGAGCGCGGCCGCCCGCTGCCCGACGTGGACGTCGAGGACCTGGAGGCCCGGCTGGCCGCCGCCACCCGCTCCTGGGGCGACGACCTGGCCGACGCGATCGTCGAGCAGTGCGGCGAGGAGCGCGCGGGCGCCCTGGCCCGCCGGTACGGCGAGGCCTTCCCCGAGGGCTACAAGGCCGACTTCCCCGCCCGCACCGCCGTGTCCGACCTCAAGCGGCTGGACGGCCTCGACGACGCCCACGACACCTCGATCAACCTGTACGAGCCGTACGGGGCCGGGCCCGGCGAGCGCCGCCTGAAGATCTACCGGCTGGGCGAGCCGATCACGCTGTCCCGGGTGCTGCCGCTGCTGCAGAACATGGGCGTCGAGGTGATCGACGAGCGCCCCTACGAGATCAAGCCCGCCGACAAGGGGCGGGCCTGGATCTACGACCTGGGGCTGCGCTACCGGCCGTCGCCCGACGTCCCCGAGGACACCACCAAGGAGCTGTTCCAGGACGCCTTCACCGCCCTGTGGCGCGGCGAGATCGAGAACGACGGCTTCAACGCGCTCGTCCTGCACGTCGGCCTCACCTGGCGGCAGGCGATGATCCTGCGGGCCTACGCCCTCTACCTGCGGCAGACCGGCAACGCCTTCTCCAAGCGCTACTTCGAGCAGGTGCTGCTGCGCAACGCCTCGATCACCCGGCTGCTGGTGCGGCTGTGGGAGAGCCGCCTCGACCCGTCCCTGGCCGGCGGCGAGGACGAGCGCAGCGCCGGGATCTCCGAGGAACTCCACGGCAAGCTCGACGAGGTCGCCAGCCTCGACGAGGACCGCATCCTCCGCGCCTACCTGTCGATGATCCAGGCGACCCTGCGCACCAATCACTACCAGCGCAAGCCCTACCTGGCGCTGAAGTTCGACCCCGAGCGGATCCCCGAGCTGCCGCAGCCCAGGCCCAAGTTCGAGATCTACGTGTACTCGCCCCGCGTCGAGGGCGTCCACCTGCGGTTCGGGTCCGTGGCGCGCGGCGGCCTGCGCTGGTCCGACCGGCGCGAGGACTTCCGCACCGAGATCCTCGGCCTGGTCAAGGCCCAGGCCGTCAAGAACACCGTGATCGTCCCGGCCGGGGCCAAGGGCGGCTTCGTCGGCAAGCAGCTGCCCGACCCCGCCGACCGCGAGGCGTTCATGCAGGCCGGGATCGCCTGCTACAAGGACTTCATCTCCGGGCTGCTGGACGTCACCGACAACATGGTCGACGGCAAGGTCGTGCCGCCGCCCAACGTCGTCCGCCACGACGGCGACGACACCTACCTGGTCGTCGCCGCCGACAAGGGCACCGCCACCTTCTCCGACATCGCCAACGAGGTCGCCGCCTCCTACGGCTTCTGGCTGGGCGACGCGTTCGCCTCCGGCGGCTCGGTCGGCTACGACCACAAGGCCATGGGCATCACCGCCCGCGGCGCCTGGGAATCGGTCAAGTACCTGTTCCGGTCCCTGGGCACCGACATCCAGAACGAGGACTTCACCGTCGTCGGCATCGGCGACATGTCCGGCGACGTTTTCGGCAACGGGATGCTGCTGTCCCGCCACACCAGGCTGGTCGCCGCGTTCGACCACCGGCACGTCTTCGTCGACCCCGACCCCGACCCCGAGCCGTCGTTCCGGGAACGGGAACGGCTGTTCAAGCTGCCCCGCAGCACCTGGGCCGACTACGACGCCAAGCTGATCTCCAAGGGCGGCGGCGTCTTCCCCCGCACCGCCAAGTCCATCCGCATCACCCCGCAGATGCGCACCGCGCTGGGCATCGCCGACGACGTCAAGGCCATGACGCCGTTCCAGCTCATCCACGCCGCCCTGTGCGCCCCCGTCGACCTGCTGTGGAACGGCGGCATCGGCACCTACGTCAAGGCGACCCTGGAGAACCACGCCGACGTCGGCGACAAGGCCAACGACACCGTCCGCGCCGACGCCGCCGAACTGCGCTGCAAGGTCATCGGCGAGGGCGGCAACCTGGGCCTCACCCAGCTCGCCCGGATCGAGTTCGCCCGCAACGGCGGCCTGGTCAACACCGACTTCATCGACAACTCCGCCGGCGTCGACACCTCCGACCACGAGGTCAACATCAAGATCCTGCTCGACCAGGTCGTCCGCGACGGCGAACTCACCCGCAAGCAGCGCGACAACCTGCTGTACGAGATGACCGACGAGGTCGCCGACCTGGTGCTGCGCGACAACTACGCGCAGAACGTCGTGCTCGCCGCGTCCCGCGCCCAGGCCTCCTCCATGCTCCACGTCCACGCCCGCTACCTGCGCAAGCTGGAACGCGACGGGAAGATCGACCGGCGGCTGGAGTTCCTGCCCGACGACAAGGCCCTCGCCGAACGCCGCCAAGCCGGCCTCGGCCTCACCGGGCCCGAGTTCTCGGTGCTGCTCGCCTACGGCAAGCTCACCCTCGACCACGAGCTGATCGCCTCCAACCTGCCCGACGACCCGTACCTGGAGTCCTGGCTCGTCGACTACTTCCCGACCCCGCTGCGCGAACGGTTCCGCGCCTACATGGACCGCCACCCGCTGCGCCGCGAGATCATCACCACCGCCGTGGTGAACGACGTCGTCAACAACAGCGGCATCACCTTCGGCTTCCGCATCAGCGAGGAGACCGGCGCGTCCTCCCAGGACATCGCCCGTGCCTACCTCGTCGCCCGCGAGGTCTTCGACATGCCCCGCTTCTGGCGCTCGATCGAGGCCCTCTCCCACCAGGTCGACCAGTCCACGCAGATCAAGATGCTGCTGGAGGCCCGCAAACTCACCGAACGCGGCGCCCGCTGGCTCCTGCACAACCGGCGGCCCCCCTTCGACATCCGCGAGAACATCGACTTCTTCTCCAAGGGCGCCGTCACCCTCGGCTCGCGGCTCCCCAAGCTCCTCGCCGGCCTCGACCTCGCCGCCTTCGAACAGCGCCGCGACGAGTTCGCCGAACGGGGCGTCCCCGACGAACTCGCCGAGCAGTGCGCCATGCTCGTCCCGGCGTACTCCACCTTCGACCTTGTCGGCATCGCCCACGACACCGGCCGCCAGGTCGAAGAGGTCGCCGAGGTCTACTTCGACCTCGCCGACCGCCTCCAGCTGTCCCGCCTGCGCGAACGCATCATCGCGCTGCCCCGCGACGACCGCTGGCGCTCCATGGCCCGCTCCGCCCTCCGCGACGACCTGTACGCCGCCCACGCCGCCCTCACCCGCGACGTCCTCGTCACCAGCGAACCCGGCGCCCAGCCCGAAGAACGCATGGTCCACTGGGCCGACAAGAACCGCACCGCCGTCTCCCGCGCCCAGCTCACCCTCTCCGAGATCTGGGAGAGCGACAGCTTCGACCTGGCCACCCTCTCCGTGGCCCTGGGCGCCATCCGCACCCTGGTAACAGCCAGCAGTCTCTAACACTGTGGAGGGGCGACCCTCCACACCACCCGGGCGGGGTGGGCGCGCCCCTACGCTCGCCTGGAGGCTCGCTCCGGAGCACGCCCACCCCGGCGGGGGGCCAGCCCCCCACGCCCCCCGGCAGGGAGGGCTCCGCCCCCCTGCACCCCCCGGGCTGTGTTTATCTGGGGGGCCACCCCCCAGACCCCCAGGCGGGGCGGGCGCGCCCTTGCGCTCGCCTGGGGGCTCGCTACCGGGCACGCCCGCCCCGGTGGGGGGCAGCCCCCCACTCCCCCCGGTGGTGGGCTCCGCCCCCCACGCCCCCCGGCAGGGGGCTCCGCCCCCTGCACCCCCACCACCCACGCCTAGGAACTCGCACTACTTTCAGGCCCTCGCCCCGAGCAACTGGGGCGAGGGCTTGGACGGGTGTCTCCCTGTGCTTGCCGGGAAGCAAGTTCTGGGGTCTGCCCACATGTCAGCCATGCTGGGCAATTCATGCGATGCCCCAGGCCCACGCCCGGACTTAGCGCGGGGCGGGCCTTAAGGGGTTGGGGTGTTCGGGTTAGCTACCGGAGTTCGGGAATTGGCGGCCGGGGGTGCGGGCGGCGAATTCGTGTTCCCAGAACAGGGAGGCCGAGCGGTCGGCCTCGGAGCAGCCGCACTCGCGCGAGTGGCGGGTGCGTGATGCCGCCTGGCGGGCCATGGCCGAGGCGCGTACCGCGGTGCACCAGCAGTGGTGGGCGACGGCGGCGCCGTTCGTCGGGCTGGTCGCCGGACCGGCCTCGGCGCAGTCGCACAGCGGAGATCCGCGCATTTCCAGCTCGTCGGCGATGATCTCGCGCTGCGCGTCTCTCATGCCCACCATCCTGGCGCGTCCCGCCGCACGATGGGCCGTTATCCGCAGGTCGGGCGGCCTAGTTGGGCAAATCCGGGGGAACGCGGCCTAAACGAGGTGGCCGACATTCGCCACAATAGTCCTTTCGCAGGGTGACCGATCGGTCACCCTGCGAGGATGGTCGGCGTTCGGTCGGGTGCCGGACGGGTCCGCTTCTGTTGACCGCTGCGGTGGAGCCGCTCCGGCACCCGACGGCCCAACCTGTATCAGACCGGTCGGCGGAGCACCACGACCCGGGGCCAGGGGCGCAGCCCCGGCGGGGGTGCAGGGGGCGGAGCCCCTTGCCGGGGGGAGTGGGGGGCGGAGCCCCTCACCGGGGTGGGTGTGCCCTGGAGCGAGCCCCCAGGCGAGCGCAAGGGTGCGCCCGCCCCGCCTGGGGGTCTGGGGGGTGGCCCCCCAGGTCAACAGGGTGGCCCCCCAGGTCAACCCTGCTCTTGCTGGCGCATCCAGCGGATCTCGGCTTCGATGAACTCGTCGATGTCGCCGTCCAGCACGGCGGTGGGGTTGCCCGCTTCCACGCCGGTGCGGAGGTCCTTGACGATCTGGTAGGGGTGCAGGACGTAGTTGCGGATCTGCGTGCCCCAGCTGGTGGTGCTCTCGCCGCGGAGCGAGGAGATCTTCTCGGCCTCCTCCTGGCGCTTGCGCTCCAGGAGCTTGGCCTGGAGCACGCCCATCGCGGTGGCCTTGTTCTGGAGCTGGCTGCGCTCGTTCTGGCAGGAGACCACGATGCCGCTCGGGATGTGGGTGATGCGGACGGCCGAGTCGGTGGTGTTGACGCCCTGGCCGCCGGGGCCCGAGGAGCGGTAGACGTCGATGCGCAGGTCGTTCTCGTCGATGTCGATGTGGTCGCTCTGCTCGACGACCGGGACGACGTCCAGGCCTGCGAAGGAGGTCTGGCGGCGGCCCTGGTTGTCGAACGGCGAGATGCGGACGAGGCGGTGGGTGCCGTGCTCGCCGCGGAGCGTGCCGTAGGCGTAGGGGGCCCGCACCGTGAAGGTGGTGGACTTGATCCCGGCCTCTTCGGCGTAGGAGGTGTCGTAGACCTCGGTGGAGTAGCCGTGGCGTTCGGCCCAGCGCAGGTACATCCGCTGGAGCTGCTCGGCCCAGTCGGCGGCGTCGACGCCGCCCGCCTGGGCGTTGATGGTGACCAGCGCCTCGCGCTCGTCGTACTCGCCGGACATCAGCGTGCGGACCTCGAGCTGCTGGATCGCCTTGTGCAGCGCGGCCAGCTCCTCGTCGGCCTCCTTGCGGGTGTCCTCGTCGTCCATCTCGCCGGCCAGCTCGTAGAGCGTGGCCGCGTCGTCGAGGCGCTGGCGCAGGCTCTCGACCCGGTTCAGCTCGCTCTCCAGGTACGACAGCCGGCGCGTCACCGTCTGGGCGCGGGCCTGGTCGTTCCACAGGTCGGGGTCGGCGGACTGCTCGCGCAGCTCGGCGATGTCGCGCCGCATGCCGTCGAGGTCCAGCACCTGCTCGATGCCGGACAGGGTCGAGCCGAGCTCCTTGAGCTGTTCTTCGGGTTCGATGCCTGCCACACCCCGAGCTTATCGCCGTCCCGGCAGTGCCCGAGCGACCGATACTCCGGTCCGCGCTCCGGGCCCTGCCCTCCGGATGGCAGAATCACGGGATCGATCAACGCCGCGGGCTCGTTCCCCGGACGTGGGATCGGTTCGTCAGGTGCCGGGGGAGAGGTCGGGTTCGGGCGCGTCATGAGAACTGGGCGGAGAACCTTGCTGCTGGTGGCGGCGTTGGCGGCGCTGCCGTTCGCGGCCGCCGGGTGCGCCGGCGAGAAGCCCGAGGCGCGGCCGACGACGGTGGTCACGGCCACGACGGAGGAGCCGGAGCCGCTGACGCTGGAGGTGGCGCGCCGGGAGTTCCGGACGTTCGTCACCAACGAGGACGTGGCCCGCGCCGCCGGCGACGAGCGGCTGGCGCTGACCTGGGTGTCGGACGGCGAGTCGCCGCTGACCGCCAACGAGTACCGGAAGGCGGCCTTCGACGGCGATCCGGTGCGCCGCTACGTGTACGGCGCCCCGAAGCTGTACGTGCCGAAGCTGCGGCCCGAGGTGTACCCGCAGTGGTTCGTGGCGTCGGTGCCGCGGAGCGTGCGCGGCGAGGAGAAGAGCACCCGCACCGCGATCATGGCGTTCATCCTGCGGGCGCCGGGTGAGCGGTGGACGCTGAGCCTGGCGTCGCTGCTGGCGCCGAAGGCGAAGGAGCCGAAGGTCGTCCTGGACGCGGAGGGGTACGCGACGCCGCTGACGACCGCCGACACCTCGGTGCTGATCCGTCCCCGCGAGGTGCCGGGGATCCACGCGACGGTGGGGGCGGAGGGGCCCGACAGCGTCGCGGCGAAGGTGATGAAGGCGGGGCCGGTCACCACCGGCTACTACGACCAGGCGCGCAGGGGCAAGCGGCGGGCGAAGGCGAAGGACCTGACGCTGTCGGTCGTGATCACGGCGACGCCGTATCCGATCTTCCAGTTGCGCACCGAGGACGGCGGCGGGCTGGTGCTGTACTCGCTGTACCGCAACAGCGTGACGGGGGTCGCCGACGAGGAGGACGAGACGGCCAAGCCGCCGATCGCTCCGGAGATCGCGCATCTGCTCGAGGACGGGACGGTCGAGGGCAACGAGATCCACGTCTCGGAGACGCTGCAGTTCGCGGCGCTCGATCCGGCGCGTCCCAAGAAGGACGACGGCGGGGACGACGACGAGGGCGAGGGCGGCACCGCGCAGCAGCCTCCGAAGGCCGATGTGATCGCCGACGCCGGCGGCGTCTACAAGGCCACCGCGCCTCCCGTCAAGAAGCCGCCGAGCTGATCCCGGGCCGGGCGGCCCGGGCGCGCTCAGTACAGGCGCTGCAGGACGAGCGCGACGAAGAACAGGGCGACCAGCCCGGCCAGGACCAGCGCGGGCGGGATGGACGGGCCGTGCTCGTGCATCTCGTCCCGGGCGTTCCGGCAGGTCGGGCAGCGACCCTCGACCACCGGACCCGAGCACCGGGCGCAGATCAGATGTTCGCAGCTCATATGGCCGTCTCTCTCGATCGGGAAGTTCCTGTCACTGAGAACTTTAAGCGTGATTCCGCAGCAATCCGCATGACCGGGCTGTAAAGTCCTGGACCAGGCCGGGGCCCGGCCGGGTCGAGGCGGTGCTTTCCCACCTCTACACTGCACGGGGCCGCTCGGTTCGCCGGTCGCCGCGGGCCTCCGGTTACCGCGGTCGGGGCCGGAGCGCTTAGAGTCGGCGGCCTGCGGTCCGGCGCCCCGGACTTTGCAGCCCGCACCCGCCACTGGAGGTGACGTATCAGCCGGAAGGGCGGCTGTATGATGCCGCCTCAGGCAGGTTGACGGACATCGTTGACGGACTGGAGCAGGTACGGACGCCGGGCCTCCGCGGGCCCGTCCCGTCGCGGGTACCGGTCGCCGGGCGCGAGGTGAACCCGGCGGGCGAGGGCCTGCGAGCGTGGTCTCGACGACCGGCCGGCGACGACGTCCGCGGCCGTGCCCGCGCCCCCGGGCCGTCCGTGACCGGTCCACCGCCCGTCCGCGAGCCGCAGGGCCCGCGAGCCGGGACTCACCGACCGCTACAGGAAAACTACCGTCCGCACATCGGGACGACAAGAGATATAGACGCGATTCCTCCCGTACGTGACCGCGCGGGTCCTTCGCAAGAATGGTGCTGAACCGCCGTGATGCAGCCATGATCCATTTCGACAACGTCACCAAGGTCTACCCGACCCAGAACCGGCCCGCCCTGCAGCATGTGAACGTCGCCATCGAGAAGGGCGAGTTCCTGTTCCTGGTCGGTCCGTCCGGTTCGGGGAAGTCGACCTTCCTCCGGCTGATCCTGAAGGAGGAGCGTCCTTCCCAGGGGCACGTCCACGTGGCGGGCAAGGACCTGAGCCGGCTGAGCAACTGGAAGGTGCCGCACCTGCGCCGCAGGATCGGCTGCGTGTTCCAGGACTTCCGGCTGCTGCCGAACAAGAACGTGTTCGAGAACGTCGCGTTCGCCCTGGAGGTGATCGGCAAGCCGCGGCGCTTCATCGGCAAGGTGGTGCCCGAGGTCATCGACCTGGTCGGTCTCGAGGGCAAGCAGCACCGGATGCCCGACGAGCTGTCCGGCGGTGAGCAGCAGCGCGTGGCCATCGCGCGCGCGTTCGTCAACCGCCCGATGATCCTGCTGGCCGACGAGCCCACCGGGAACATCGACCCGGCCACCTCGATCGGCATCATGAAGGTGCTGGACCGGATCAACCGGACCGGCACCACCGTGGTCATGGCCACACACGACGCCGCGATCGTCGACGCGTTCCGCAAGCGCGTGGTCGAGCTGGAGGACGGGCGGGTCGTCCGTGACCAGTCCCGCGGTGTCTACGGCCAGGCCTACTGATCTGGCGAAGCCGGGGGGTCTGGGGGTCCGCCCCCAGGAGGGACACTGATCTGGCGAAGCCGGGGGGTCTGGGGGTCCGCCCCCAGGAGGGACACTGATCTGGTGAAGCCGGGGGGTCTGGGGGTCCGCCCCCAGGAGGGACACTGATCTGGTGAAGCCGGGGGGTCTGGGGGTCCGCCCCCAGGAGGGACACTGATCTGGTGAAGCCGGGGGGTCTGGGGGTCCGCCCCCAGGAGGGACACTGATTTGGCGAAGCCGGGGGGTCTGGGGGTCCGCCCCCAGAAAGGACACTGAGACCGGCCCGCACGGGGTGCGGGGACCGGCCGGAAGAGACCAAGCACGCATCTGAACCCAGGGTCCGCGACGGGCGTATCACATCCGGGCGCCGCCGCACTTACCGGGCGCATGGCATAGCCTGCACCGGACCCACGCTCCCAGCGGGGCACAGGCGATCAAGGACAGCGAGGCATGCGCGTACAGTTCGTTCTCCAGGAGATCTGGATCGGTCTCCGCCGGAACCTGACGATGACGATCTCTCTCGTCATCACCGTCGCCATCGCCATGGCGCTCTTCGGCACCGGCCTCCTCATCAGGCAGCAGGTCAACTCCTCCAAGACCTACTGGTACGACAAGGTCGAGGTCTCGATCTTCCTGTGCGCCAAGACGAGTTCCAATCCCAACTGCCAGAAGGCCGACGCCACCGACCAGCAGAAGCAGGACCTGAAGGCGGAGCTGGACAAGCTGCCGCAGGTGGCCGCGATCGAGTACGAGAGCAAGCAGCAGGCCTACGCCCGGTTCAAGGACCGCTTCGCCAGCACTCCCGGCTTCGTGCAGAGCGCGAAGGAGGGTGACATCCCCGACTCCTACCGGATCAGGTTGAAGAACCCGGAGGAGTACAAGGGGGTCGCGCAGGCGGCGCTGGGCCGTCCCGGGGTCGACCAGGTGATCAACGAGCAGGAGATCCTGAAGAAGTTCTTCCGGATCCTCAACGGGCTCCAGTTCGCGTCGCTGTTCATCGCGCTGGTCCAGGTGATCGCCTCGGTGCTGCTG
This sequence comes from Spirillospora sp. CA-255316, assembly GCA_050942275.1. Taxonomy (GTDB): domain Bacteria; phylum Actinomycetota; class Actinomycetes; order Streptosporangiales; family Streptosporangiaceae; genus Spirillospora. Next base: position 1,537,801 of record CP192047.1, read on the forward strand.
GTGGGCAACACGGTCCGGCTGTCGGCGTTCAACCGGCGCCGGGAGACCGGGATCATGAGGCTGGTCGGGGCGTCCAACACCTACATCCAGATGCCGTTCATCCTGGAGGGCGCGATCGCCGGGCTGATCGGCGGGATGTTCTCCTCGATCCTGCTGGTGGCCAGCAAGATGCTGCTGATCGACCGGCTGGCCGGCAACATCGGGTTCGCCAGCCAGCTGGGCTGGGGCACGGTGATCGCGGTCATCGTCGTCTCGATCTGCTTCGGCGTGCTGCTGTGCGCGGTCGCCTCGTTCCTGACGTTGCGCCGCTATCTGCGCATCTAGACTGACCGCATGTTCCGGTCGAGCGGTCGGGTGCCGCGCGGGGCGGCCGTAGCCGTCATCGTGATCTGCGCGTACACCGCCGGTGCGGTCTCCGAGGGCCCGGAGGGGCGGGCGGCCGGAGCGGCCCGTTCCGCGCTCCTCGACGAGACGGCGTGGCGGGTCGGTGAGCGGGCGACGCAGCCGTCCCGGGGCGGCGGCCTCGTGGACGGCCCGGCGATCGAGGGCACGCTGCACCGTCTGGGCGACCGCTGGGCGCGCTACTACTCGCCCGGCGAGTACGACGAGTTCCAGGGGCGACTCGAAGGCCGCTACAGCGGTGTCGGCCTGTGGCTGGGCACCAGCGACGCCGCGTCCTCCGGCGGCGGCGGTGACGGCGGCGAGGCCCCCGCGGGGCGGGTGCTGGTGGCCGGGGTACGGCCCGGATCCGCCGCCGAGCGCGCCGGGGTCCACGGAGGTGACGCGATCGTCGCCGTCGACGGCCGGCGCGCCGAGCGCTGGGACGTCTCCCAGGTCTCCACGGCCCTGCGCGGCCGTCCCGGCACCCGGGTGGTGCTGACCGTCGCGCGGCAGGGCCGCGAGCTGCGCTTCCCCCTGATCCGTACGGCCGTGCGCGCCGACGACGTCACCGTGACCGAGGCCGGCGGCCGCACCCGCCTGATCCGCGTCGAGGAGTTCACCCGCGGCGTGGGCCGGGAGGTCCGCGCCGCGATCACCGGCGGGTCCGGCGCCCGCGGCGCCGCGGGCATCCTGCTCGACCTGCGCGGCAACCCCGGCGGCCTCCTGGAGGAGGCGGTGGAGACCGCCTCGGCCTTCCTGACCGACGGGCTGGTGGTGACCTACGAGCGGCCCGGCCTGCCCGCCGAGCGGCTCACCGTGACCCGGCCCGGCGACCCGTCCAGCCCGGTGGTGGTGCTGGTCGACGGCGGGACGGCCAGCGCGGCCGAGGTGGTGGCCGGTTCCCTGCGTGATCGCGACCGCGCGGTGATCGTAGGATCGCGTACGTATGGGAAGGGCTCGGTGCAGGAACCGGTGGAGCTGCCCGACGGCTCGGCGATCGAGCTGACCGTCGGTCGCTACCGCACCCCCGGCGGCCGTAACCTCGACGGGACGGGCATCGAGCCCGACGTGCCGGTCCCCGCCGACCGCCCTCCCAGAGCGGCCGAGCAGCGCGGCCAGGAGGTGCTGCGCGGCCTGCTCGCGACGCTGCCGGACAGGAACCGAGGCTGATCGAGGCTGATGACCAGTGCCACGTGAGACAGGGCGGAAGATCATCGCCCAGAACAAGCGGGCCCGCTACGACTACCACATCGACGACACGTGGGAGGCGGGCATGGTGCTGATGGGCACGGAGGTGAAGGCGCTGCGCGCCGGCCGGGCCTCGCTCGTCGACGGCTACGCCCACGTCATGGACGGCGAGGTGTGGCTGGAGCACGTCCACATCCCCGAGTACACCCAGGGCACCTGGACCAACCACGCGCCCCGGCGGCGCCGCAAGCTCCTCTTGCACAAGAAGGAGATCCAGAAGATCATCGCGAAGTCGTCCGAGCCCGGCTGGACGCTGATCCCGCTGGCGCTGTACTTCAAGGACGGCAAGGCCAAGGTCGAGATCGGCCTGGGCCGCGGTAAGAAGTCCTACGACAAGCGCCAGGCCATCGCCAAGCGCGAGGCCGACCGGGAGATGCGGCGGGCCCAGGCCGCCCGGTTCAAGACGGGACGGTGAAGGTGCCGATGAGCTTCAGGGCCGACCGGCGGGGTCGCGGCGCGCGCGGCCGGGGCCGCCTGGACCCCGCGCGTTCCCGGGTGCGGCGGGTGATCTCGGTGGCGGGCTGCGCCGTCCTCGTCGGCTCCGGGGCTGGCGCCTGCTTCGCCGAGCCGTCCGCGCTGCCCACCATGCGCGACTTCCTGATCGCCTGGCAGGTCGGCAACCACCAGGCCGCCGCCCGCAAGACCACCGGCGCCGACCGCGCCACCGTCGCCGCCGCGCTCGACCAGGTGCGCGGGCAGCTGGACGCGGCGTCGCTGAAGCTGGCGCTGGGCACGCCCGTCCAGGGCGGCCAGGAGCGCGACGAGCGGGACAAGGCCATCGAGAAGACCGGGGACTCGGCCACGGCCCGCTTCTCGGTCAAGGTCGACCTGGGGGAGAACGGCGAGCCCTGGACCTACACGGGCCTCATGCACCTCAAGCGCATCAAGGGGCAGTGGAAGGTCCAGTGGGACCCGTCCATCATCAACCCGAACCTCAAGGCGGGGCAGCGCCTGGCCGTGGTGAGCGAGGTCCCGTCGCGCGCCCCCATCCAGGACTCGGCGGCCCGCCCGCTGGTCCGCAAGGTCAACGCCGACATCGTCGGCGTCTATCCGGGGCAGCTGCGCGACCCGAAGCAGACGGTCGACCAGATCACCCGGGCCGCCCGGACCGACGGCGGGCCGCAGCTGGACTCCGAGCGCCTGCTGGGCCGGGTCAGGTCCGCGCCGCCGAACGAGTTCCTGCCGCTGCTGACGCTGCAGCGTCCCGAGAGCAACGCGCTGATCCTGCGGCTGCGGCAGGTGCAGGGGCTGCGGTTCCAGCCCGCGCAGCCGCCGATCGCCCCCGAGCTGGCCCCCGAGCTGGTCGGTACGCTCGGTCCCGCGACCGCCGACCGCCTGCAGCAGGTCGGCGCCCCGTACCAGCCGGGCGACACCATCGGCGTCAGCGGGCTGCAACTGCTGCTGCAGCGCCGTCTCGCCGGGATCCCGACGGTACGGGTGGTGGCGCAGAACCCCGACGGCTCGGGACGGCAGGAACTGCGCTCGTGGCCCGGCCAGAACCCGGCACCGGTCCGCACCACCATCGACCGCAGGATCCAGCCGCGCGCGGATCTGACCCTGAGCGGTCTCAAGATGCCCGCGTCGATGGTCGCGGTACGGCCCAGCACCGGTGAGGTCCTGGCGGTCGCCAATCACCTGACCGGCGGCCGCAACCTGGCCATGGAGGGCCGCTACCCGCCTGGCATGGCCTTCAGCGTCGTGTCCGCCGAGGCGCTGCTGAACGCGGGCCTGACGAAGAACACCAAGACCGACTGCCCCGCCACCACCACCGTGGGCGGCCGCACGTTCGCCAACCCCGGCGGGGGCACGCGGGCGCAGAACACCTTCCAGCAGCACTTCGCCAACTCCTGCGCCACCACCCTGGCCGCCCTCAGCGGCCGGCTGAACGGCAACGCCCTGATCGCCGAGGCCGCCAAGCTCGGGCTCGGCAAGGACTGGGGGTTGTCGGTCCCCTACTTCTCCGGTTCCGTCCCGGCGCCCGCCAACGACGCCGAGAAGGCCGCCACCATGCTCGGCCAGGGCAAGGTCGAGATGAGCCCCCTGGCCATGGCGCTGGTCGCCGGCGTGGTCGAGTCCGGCACCTGGCGCCCGCCCTACCTGCTCAACGACCCCCGCGACCCCCAGCAGATCGCGGCCCAGCCGCTCAACCCGGTGGCGACCTCCGACCTGAAGGACCTGATGCGGCGCTCGGTGTTCTCCGGGACGGCCAGGGACGCCGAGGTCGCGGCGGGCGCCGTGGTCAGGGGCGTGAGCGCGGTGGCCGACCAGAACGGCAAGCCGATCTCCTGGTTCGTGGGGTCCCGCGGCGACCTGGCGTTCGCCATCGCCGTGGAGGGCAGGGTCAACGCCGCCAAGCTGGTCCCCGTCTTCCTCACCGGCGCCCCCGCGGGCCCCACCGCCGGGGCCCGCTGACGACTTTGTGATCTCTTTACGGCCAGGCCGCAACCCCGGTTGGGGTCGCGGGCGTCTTTACGGGTGACTGAGATACCGCTTGGGGGGTTGCGGACTCAGTCGCCGTGATGAGACCAGAGCCTCGTCTCGGGGGAGGCTCTGCCGTCCGGACCGGCCCTGACCCTGCCGGTCGGCCCCGGTGAGCGAGCGGCCCAGCTCGCCGCTCACCGGGGCATCACCATGCCAGGGGCCGGGAATGCCGTTGGCATCCGGCGCGTTGTGCCTGTAGCGTCTGCTGCGGGTGCTCCGGCGCCCGCGTTGACAACTGAACATGGGGGTGACCGGCTTCGACTTCGGTAGGTCGAGCCAGGGGAAGCGGGTCGAGGGTTGCTGTCGTGACCTCGTAAATCCTGTGACAGCGAACCAATAACTGCCAACAAGAAGCAGTCCGAGTTCGCTCTCGCCGCCTGAGGCGAGTAGCGACTCTGCCAGCCCGGGAGTGTCTCCGGCCCGGGACCTGGCATCATCAGGAGACTTCACCTGCCCACCCGGTCGCGGGGTGAGCAGGAACATCTAACAGCGACTGAGCCCGCCGGCGACAGGCCTGCATGAGCGCCGGGGCTGAGAAAGCGATTCGCAGGCTGCACCCGGAGAAGCCCTGACTCATCATCGAAGGACGCGGGTTCGATTCCCGCCACCTCCACGAGACGGGCGGCTGTGGTCGGCGCTTCGCGCCTTCCCGGTCGCCCGCAGTGTCTTTCGGGGGGCGACCCCCCGAGCCCCCCGGCTGTGAGGGCTGCGCCCTCACGCTCGTGTTCAAGTAGAACGCTGTTAGATCCACGAGACGGGCGGCTGTGGTCGGCGCTTCGCGCCTTCCCGGTCGCCCGCAGTGTTTTCCGGGGGGCGACCCCCCGAGCCCCCCGGCTGTGAGGGCTGCGCCCTCACGCTCGCCCCGTGTTCGGCGCCGGTGGACCGGCCATGGCCGGGGACCGGCGTCCCCGTCGTTCTCCGCCGTGGTCATGCCGACAGCGTCTCGGACGGGGAGCCGATCGCCCAGGGGATGGCCGCGATCTTCACAGCATCCGCACATCACCCTGGCTAGCCTGGGGTGCCCTGGTCTGTGCGGGAGATGGGCATGTACGTCGGGGCGGCGTCCGTGGTCAGGAATGTCCGGACCATGGCGCGCACCGTTTCGGCGTGCTCCATCAGCAGCAGGTGGCTGGCGTTCGGCAGCACGGCCAGCTCCGCCGTGGGCAGTGCCCGGTAGAGCGCCACCGTGTGGTCGAGCGTGACCAGGTCGTCGTCCCCGGCCAGGACCAGGGTCCGGGCCGTCACCGCGCGGAGCTCGGACGGGTCCGGGGCGGGCTCGGCCGCGACCGCGTCCACGATCTTGCGGAGGACGACCGGGAAGTGGTCGCGGCCGTCCGGCGACACCTCGGCGTAGGCGTCGACGATCTGGGCGGGCATCTCGCCCTCCGCCGACGGCTTGAAGATCAGTCCGTCGAGGTCGTGGGCAGTGCTGACCAGGACGAGGCGCTCGACCAGGTCGGGGCGGAGCACCGCCACCCGCAGCGCCACCGTGCCGCCGGCGCTGTAGCCCACCAGGCGGGCCGGGCCGCCGACCACCCGCTCCAGGAACGCGATGGTGTCCCGCGCCATGATCTCGATGGTGATCGGGCCTGGCGCGTCGGGCGTGCGGCCGTGGCCGCGCCGGTCGGGCAGGTAGATCCGGAACGTGTCGGCGAGCCCGTCGAGGTTGCCGGTGAAGCAGCGGCCGTCGGTCAGCCCGCCGTGCAGCAGCACCACCGGGTCGCCCGCGCCGCGCTCGTCATGCAACATGTGAACGATGTCGGTCATGCACTACATACGGGGCGGCGGCTCCGGAGTCATCGGCAGTCCGAACAACGCGAACAGGGACGGGTCGAGGTAGGTGGTCGTGCCCGCGATCAGCCCGTCCCGGAAGTCCAGGACGACCAGGCCGAACGCCGTCCCCTCGCGGTACTGTGCGAAGGCCGCCGAGCCGTTGGCCGCCGTGCGGACCAGCCGGTCGCCGGCGCACGCCCCGTCCGCGCCCAGCAGGGCCGCCCGGATCGCCTCCCGCCCGTCGAGCCACCAGGCGAACGGCGGCATCGACATGGTGGCGTCCTGGTGGAGCAGCGCCACCAGGCCGTCGACGTCGCAGGAGGTGAACGCCTTGACGTACCGGTCGAGCAGGTCCTCGTCGACCTCGCCGCTTCCGTCTGGCGGGCGGCGCTCGGACATGGTGGCGCGCGCCCGTTGCAGTGCGCTGTTGACCGCGGCCGGGCTGGTGTCGAGCAGCGCGGCCGTCTCCTCCGCCGACCAGCACAGCACCTCGCGCAGGATGAGGACCGCCCGCTGCCGCGGCGGCAGGGCCTGCAGGGCGGCGACGAACGCCAGCCTGATCGTTTCGCGCCGGGCGGTGAGCTCGGCCGGGTCGCCGTCCGCGGGCAGCACGAGCCGGTCGGGGATCGGCTGGACGAACGCGCCGGGACCCAACGGCGCGCCGAGGGTGCCCCCGGCGGGTGCGGCCGGGGCGAGATCCATCGCGAGCGCGCGCCGCTGGACGCTGCGGGTCATGTCGAGGCAGACGTTGGTGGCGATCCGGTACAGCCAGGTGCGCAGGCGGGCCCTGCTCTCGTCGAACCGGTCGGCGTTCTTCCAGGCGCGGACGAAGGTCTCCTGGACGGCGTCCTCGGCCTCGGCGGCGCAGGCGAGCATCCGGTAGCAGTGCGCGGTCAGCTCGACCCGGTGCGCTTCCAGACGTTCCTCGAACACCACGCGGTCACACTAGTTCAGCGATCTTCTAGCGAGGAACCCCGGCCGTTCACGGCCGGGAGGAATTGCTTCCCTCGTGTGCGGCGCGTCAGCGCCGCCTGGCTAGTCCGGTCGTTTCTGCTGGTCGATGTGTTCCTTGATGATGTCCAGGGGGCGCCGCCGCAGGAGGCGGCGAAGTAGGACGGCGACCAGAAGTGCTCGCCCCACGGGTACTGCGGATGTGCGCGGGGAACTCCTGGCGCAGGCGGCGGGCCGAGACGCCCTTGAAGGGACCGACCAGCCTGGCCAGGGCGACCTTGGGTGGTGCACCGGCAGGTGGACGCGGTCGGTCTCGCGGTCGGTCTCGCCGTTGGACTCGGTCGGTTCGGCGCCGGAGTCGGCGGACCTCCCGCATGATCTCTTCGCGGCGGTCCAGGATCTGGCCGGTGCACGGTACCTGGGTGTGAAGACCAAGTGCGTATGCGGGGTGTGGGCGATGCTGCGGCCCTTGCGTGTGTCGGGGTTCGGTTCCCACCGCGGCGGCATTCACCGTAATGATATGGTCACCGATTGTGAAGCTGGTGGTGCGGGTCAAGCTCCTGACCACGCCCGAGCAGGCGTCGGCGCTGGAGGAGACGCTGCACTGGGTGAACGAGGCGGCCAGCCGGGTGTCGGCCACCGCGTTCGCCAACTTCGGGCTGCGCGCGTCGGTGCGTGAGCTGCGCACGCTGTGCTACGGCGAACTCAAGGCCCAGGGGATCGGGGCACAGGCCGCCCAGCACATCATCAAACGCGTCACCGACGCCTACACCACCCTGCGCGGCAACATCCGCAACGGCCGCCTCGGCGGACCCGAATCCAAGCGGCGCCGCAAGGCCGAATCGAAACCCATCGTGTTTGGGCCCGACGCCGCGCACACCTACGACGATCGCTGCCTGTCCTGGCAGATCGACGCCCGTACGGTGTCGATCTGGACCACCAGGGGCCGCGTCAAGGGCATCGCCTTCACCGGGTCGGCCTACCAGCTCAAGCAACTGGCCGAACACCGCAAGGGCGAGTCGGATCTGGCGTTCCGGGACGGTATGTGGTTCCTGATCGCCACCCTGGACATCCCCGAGCCCGACCAGATCGAACCCGCCGACTGGATCGGGGTGGACCGGGGCGTGGTGAACCTGGCCACCACCTCCGATGGAGACAACCACCAGGGCCGCCGCCTGAACCGGTACCGGCGGTGGCAGGCCCGCAAACGCGCCGAACTGCAGGCCCGCAAGACCCGTTCGGCCAGGCAACTGCTGAAGAAGCGGGCGCGGCGGGAGGCCCGGCACGCCACCCACGAGAACCACAAGATTTCCAAGAAGGTCGTTGCTGTCGCCGCACGCACCGGCCGCGGGATCGCGCTCGAACAGCTGAGCGGGATCCGCGGCCGGGTCACGGTTCCCCGCGACCAGCGAGCACGACTTTCCTGCTGGCCGTTCCACCAGCTCGGCGAGTTCATCGCCTACAAGGCCCGCCGGGTCGGCGTGCCGGTACTGCAGGTGGACGCTCATTACACGTCCCAGACATGCCCGGTCCCCTGGTGCGGGCACCTCGAACGGGCCAACCGGCCCGACCGGGACACCTTCTGCTGTCGTCGGTGCGGGTTCGCTGGCCCGGCCGACGTCGTCGCCGGGATCAACGTGCGCAACCGCGCACGCTCGGCGTGGGTATTTGTCAACATGCCCGACCCCGCCCCCGCCCAGGGGAACGGGTGGATGTGACCCTGGCGCGGCAGCCGGCCGCGACCGGGGAGCATAAGCGGAGCCCTTTTCGGGCCGGGTCAACAAGCTCGGTCCTTCAGGACCGAGTAGTTGACTAGCCGTAGGCGGTAGCGCAGCGGATTCCGCCGCCTCCGTGATCGTCTCTGCCGAACGTGTCCGGGCTCTCCAGGCAGGCGTACCGGGGCCGCCCGTCCGAGCTGGGCCCGATCCCGACGCCCAGGTTGGGCTTGTGCGGGATGGTTCCGGTGATGCGTACCGGACGTCCCTGGGTGAAGGTGAACAGCACGGTGCTGGGCGGATCGGCCTTCTTCATCGTGCCGAAGCCGGATCTGCCGTCCGAATGCATGGTCGCGCTGGTGAGGGTGTCCGACCCGTTGGGATGCCGGTACAGGACGTTGCCGACGCGCAGGTGCGCCCCGGGCGCCTCGGTGTCGAGGGCGTGCACGGCGATGTCGCGTACGCGGTCGTTCGCGGGAGGTGCGGGGCGGACCGCTTTGCCGAGGGTGTAGCCGAGCGTGCGGTTGTCGCTCGCCCAGACGATCCCGCCGATGATCGAGTCATCGGGCGTGGTCCAGGTGCGGCGGCGTCCCGTGGCGGCGTCCAGCACGATCAGTACGGCCTTTGAGAGGCTCGCCGGCCGCGGATGCGGGGTCTCCCGCTGCTCGGCGCACGGGGCCGTGGCGAAGGCGATGCGCCGGCCGTCCGGGCTGATCGCCACGCCCCCGGCAAGCGCCCCGACGGTGCCGTTGGGGACGGGTCCGATGCCGGTGGCGTGCCCGTCGCGGGTGAGGCGGAAGCGGTAGAGGTGCGACCGGCACGGCCCGCTCCGGGAGCCGACGGCCACGAACATCCCGTCCGGGCCTTCGATGATCTCCTGTACCGGTCCGGTGGACGGCGAGGGCGGCGGGACCGAATGGACCAGCCGGTTCTGCCGATGCCGCGCGAAGGCGTGCACCTGGAACCACGGCGGATTCCGGGCGTCCCGCGCCTCCGGCCGGTGGTCCCCGGTGACACCGGCGGTGATCAGGAACCGTGGCGCCGGTTGGGGCCGCAGGCCGCTGCCGGGGCCGTGGGCGTCGCCGCCGACGCTGAGCCAGGTTCCGGCGATGAGGGCCGCCGCTGCCGCCGCCACGCCGGTCGGTACCGTCCAGCGCCGCTTCCGCCGCCCGCCCGCGGGCTCGCCGGGGCCGGCACCGGCGGTGTCCGATTCCTCAGCCATGTGATGATCATGCCCTCCCCGGTGCCGCCGCCGTCGCCGGTCGTCGATCAAGACCACCCCCGGCCACATCACGCCGCTTGGGGCGCCCGTCTACACCTTTCGGGTAGCACCGTTCCCCCCGGGGCGAGGGGCCGGATCGCCGCCCGGACGCCCCCGAGCGCGCGGTCTGGCAGGGTGTCAGAGCGGGTTCGGCGGGCCGTTCCCGGAATGGGTCGAACGCATGATGGGTCTCGTGCCGGAGATTTCGGGTCGTGGATGTTTCGGTGGAGATGTGGGAGCGGTTGCACGCCGTGGGGGACGAGCGGCGGTTCGGGACGGGCGAGGTCGTGCTCCGGCAGGGCGATCCGCCCACGCACGTCCTGCTGCTCGTCTCGGGACGGGTGAAGGTGTCGTTCGCCCTGCCCGATGGCGAGGTGCTCCTGCTGGCCGTCCGCGGCGCGGGGGAACTGCTCGGGGAGATGGCCGTGCTGGGCGGGGACGAGCGGTCGGGGACCGTGGTCACGATCGAGCCGTGTGCCATGCGGGTGCTGCCGGCGGACCGGTTCCGGGCTCTGGTGCGTTCGTCGGGGCTGGAGACCGAACTGCTGCGGCGGGCGATGCGGCGTATCCGTGAGGGCGAGGCGTGGCGGGCCGAAACGGCGGCACTGCCCGCGGGGCCGCGGGTCGTGCGGGCGCTGGCACGCCTGGCGGTGCCCGGGTCCGGCGGCCCGGTGGACGTGGGCCTCGGCCAGAGCGAGATCGGTCAGGCGGTCGGACTGTCCCGGAGCGTGGTGGCCGCCGAGCTGGGAAAGCTGCGTGACCAGGGGATCGTGCGGACCGCGCGGCGGAGGATCATCATCACCGATCCGGCGCGGCTGCGGGCCCTGGCCGAATCGGGTCGCTGGAATGTCTGATATCCGACACTCGTCTCGACGGACAGTCGGCAGGGTGGTGGAGTACCCGCCGCCTCCCTGGAGACAACGCCGTGGAACAGTACCGCGCCCTGCTCGTCGTCGACGCCGAGAAGTTCAGCGCCCACCCCGATGCCAAGTTGCCCGACGTCCACATGGAGATCCGGCACGTCCTGGAAAAGGCGTGCCAGGCCAGCGGACTCGGTGAGGCATGGGAGAACGTGCGGTTCATGGAGAGCACCGGCGACGGTGTCCTGGCCGCGCTGCCGCACGAGTCGAGTCCCGCGCTCATCGACCCGTTCCCTCGCAGGCTCCAGGATGCGCTGCACGATGCGGCGCCGTCGCTCCGCGCCCGGGAGCTGCGCTTGCGGCTGCGGGTGGCGCTGCACGTGGGTCTCGTGGACGACGAACGTCCCGACGCGCCCGGCATCTCCACCGCCACCGTCGACGTCAACCGGCTCCTCGACAGCGACCCGCTCCGCGACGCCCTCAAGCACAGCGATCCCGGGGTGACCTTCGCCGCGTTCCTGCTGTCGGAGGACATCTTCAGGCCGCACGTGCTGGGCGGGCGGACGAGCCTGCGCGAGAGCCAGTTCACGGAGGTGGCGGTGAAGGTGAAGCAGTACGCCCGGCCCGCCTACCTCTACGTGCCCGTTCCTTCCGCAAGGCCCGCGGAGCCGTCCGCGGGGTCGTCCGCCGAGCCGGTGAAGGCTCCGCCGGTGCCGCCCGCCACGGGCGGGACGAGCATCAGCGGGGTCACGATCAGCGGTGACGGGGCGCAGGCCGCGCTGGGCAACACGGTCGGCGGTGACCTCAGGCAGACGCGTTCATGACGACGATCGAGAACGTCGAGATCAGCGGGGACGAGGCGCAGTTCGCGGCCGGCAACACCGTCGGCCGCGACCTCGTGCAGCAGCAGATCCGGATCGTGCGCGGGCGTCCCCAGATGGTGATGACGGAGGACCGGATCGTCGAGCGGGTCTCCGGCTACGTGGCGGCCTACAACCATGACGAGATCGTCGAGACGCTCCGCCGCTTCCAGGCCGTCGCGGTCACCGGACCGCGGGGCGCGGGGACCGCGACCACGGCCATCGCGGCGCTCCGGCAGCTGCACCCGTCCATGCGCGTCCGGTACTTCTCCACCGACAACGACGACATGGAGGAGATCCAGGTCTCCGGTGCCCAGGGGTACCTGGTGCGCGCACGCGACGAGTCGAAGACGGGGCTGTGGGCCTGCCTGGACAGGGTTCGCGAGGTGGGCGGCTACCTGCTGGTCGTCGGCAGGCCGGAGGAGTGCGGGGACTTCACCGAGTTCCTCACGACGATCGAGGTGAAGGCGCCCCCGGCCGATGCGGTCTACCGGCGCCGTCTGCTCTCCCGCGGCCTGGAGGGCACGGGCTGGCCCGGCTGGCCGCGGGCGGCGGAACTGCTGGAGGGCGCCCTGCCCGGGGACGGGCGGCGGCTGGCCGATCTCGTCCTGGACGTCACGGCGGCCGGCGGCGACGCGCGCCAGGTCGAGCGCGCCTACCAGGGCTGGGCCGACGAGCTGCGCGACTGGTTCGCGAGGCATCAGGACCTGCGGGACCAGACGCTGATGGTGGCCGCGGCGACGATCACGCCGGCCGACGAGACGAGCGTGTACGACGCGGCCCTGTGGCTGGCCCGGCAGCTGGAGATGCCCGTCGCGGGCGGCGGGCTCGCGTGGTGCCCGACGACCGGGCTCGCCGCGCTGCTCGAAGCCGAGCGCGACGGAAGCAAGATCGTGTTCCGCCGCCAGGCCTACCGCGAGTCGGTGCTGCGGCACGTCTGGAAGGAGTACCCCCTGACGCGCATGGACCTGCTGACATGGCTCTCGAAGCTGGCCATCGAGGCGGTCGGCCTGGAAACCACCCTCCGCAACCGGCTCGCGGAGGTGTTCGCCGAGCTGGCGGCCGAGCACGGCCGTGCCGAGGTCATCGCCGACACGGCCCGGAGGTGGACCGGCCACCACCAGCTGGGGGCGAACCTGGCCTACATCGCGCTGGCGAACACCTGCCTGGATCCGCTCGTCGGCGGACGCGTGCGCTCGCGGCTGTACGAGTGGTCCCGCGAGCGGCGGGCGCCGCAGACGCTGAAGCTGACGGTCGCGCGGGTCTGCCAGGTGCTGGGGGAGACGCACGTCTCGATCGCACTGACCCGGCTCAAGCACCTGGCGACGTACGGGGACGAGCAGGTCCAGGACGAGGTCCACGACGTCGCGCTCAGACTGGCCGACCACGATCGGGCCGCCGTGATCCTTGCGGCGCTGCGCTGGTGCGAGCCGAACCCCAACCTGTCCAAGCCGGACAGGGCGCGCCGGACGCGTGCGGGGCTCCGGCTGCTGTGCGCCTTCCTGGACGGCGAGGGCGCGTCCGATCCGCATCACCTCCGGCGTGTGCTGAGGGTGCTCGGGGAGCTGGCGCGACATGGCGGGGAGGAGCACCGGGCGATCGTCCTCGACACGGCGCGGCGACTGGCCGTCCGGTACCGCGGTGCCGTTCTCGAGGCCGCGCTGGTGTGGGCGGACGCCGGCGGCGGCGACGGCCTGCACGGCGACGGCCTGCACGGGGACGTGCCGCAGCAGGCCACGATCGGGACCGAACTGTTCCTGGACCTGGCGGCCGAGCGCGACCACCAGGGGCTCGCCACGGCCCTCACCGGGCCCGCCGCCGTCGATCCGTACGCCAGCACCCCCGCCTGGGCCGTGGCGCTGGGTGCCGAGCCGCCGCCCGAGCCCGTGAACGGTGCCGGGCCGGTGTCGCGATCGCGGCGTCGCGACACCGGCTACGAGAGGTTCGAGGAGGTGGCGCGGCTGTGGCTGGACACGGCGGCGCGGCACGCGGCCCTGAGGCCGGGGATCGTCTCGGCGTTCTGCGATGCCGCCGGGCACGAGCCGGGGCGGGCGCAGGTGATGGTGGACCTCGTCCGGCGGTGGGCGCGCAGCGGCGATGGCGGCCGGCGGGCCGTCAAGGAGGGCGTCCTCGTGCGGCTGCTCCAGCCGGAGTGGCAGCGTCTCCTGCTGATCCTCCGGGTGTGGATCCTGTCCTGGCTCGGGCGGCGGGGGTGAGAGCATGTCGGCAATCGCTTGTTCGGGGGGCGGGCGGGGCGGGAAGGTGGGGGGATGGACAAGATCGCCATCGTGACCGGGGCCGGCTCGGGGATCGGGAGGGAGATCGCACGGGAGCTGGCGCGGCGCGGCTTCCGGGTCGGGGTCGTGTGCCGGAACCCGGTGCGGGGACGGGCCGCGGTCGCGGAGATCAGGCGGAGTACGCCCGGTGCCGACATCGAGATGTTCGAGGCGGACCTGTCGGTGCTCGCGGACGTGCGGGAGGTCGCCGGACGGCTGCGCGACCGGTACGGCTGGATCGACGTGCTGGTCAACAACGCGGGCGTGCACAACCTGCGCGCCAAGGTGAGCGCGGACGGCTACGACCGGATGATCGCCACCAACCATCTCGGGCCGTTCCTGCTGACGAACCTGCTGCTGGAACGGCTGGAGAAGGCGGCCCCGTCGCGGGTGGTGATGATCGCGTCGGAGATGCACCGCCGGGCGGGCCGCTGGGACGTGGCGCGGCTGGCCGAGCCCGGCTCGTACGGGCCGCTGGGGTCGGTGCGGGTGTACGGGCGCTCCAAGCTGCTGAACATCCTGTTCGCGCAGGAGCTGGCGGAACGGGTCAAGGGCGTGGCCGTCAACGCGGTCTGCCCCGGCTGGGTCGCCACCGGGCTGGTGCGGGACGTGCCGGGCGCGGAGCGGGCGGAGCGGCTGATGTCGCGGACGCCGCTGGTGCGGACGCCGGCGCAGGGCGCCCGGGTGCCGGTCCGGCTCGCGGTGGAGGAGCGGTTCGAGTCCGGGCGGTTCCACTCGACGATCCCCGGTGCGCGGCTGCTGCCGGTCGTGGCGGAGCGCCGGGACGCGGGGCTGCGCGCGGCGGTGTGGGAGCGCTCCGCGGCGCTGGTGCGGCTCTAGGGCCGCCGGGAAGTGCCCGGAGACCGATAGTTTGGTGCGTGTGCGCCAAGGTTTCAGTGATCTGATCTCCGGGGTCGGTTACCTCCTCCGCGGGCTCGGCTGGGTGGCCAGGCATCCCCTGCTGTGGCTGTTCGGGCTCATCCCGGCCGTGATCGTGCTGCTGGTGTACGGGACGGCGCTCGGCGCGCTGGCCTGGAACCTGGACGGCGTCGCGGGGTGGCTCACCCCGTTCGCCGACGACTGGTCGGACGGGGTGCGGCAGGCCACCCGGGTCGTCGCGGGGATCGCGCTGTTCGGGGCGTCGCTGTTCCTGGCGCTGGTGACGTTCACCGCGTGCACGCTCATGGTGGGCGACCCGTTCTACGAGAACATCTCGGAGAAGGTCGAGGAGTCGCAGGGCGGCGCCCCGCCCGAGCCGGACGTGCCGCTGATGACGCAGATCGCGCGGGCGGTCAAGGACGCCGTGCTGCTGGGCGTGGTGGCGCTGGGCTTCGCGATCGTCTTCTTCGCCTGCGGCTTCATCCCCCTGGTGGGGCAGACGGTGGTGCCGGTCGTGGCGGCGTGCGTGTCGGGCTACTTCCTGGCGGGCGAGCTGACGTCGGTCGCGCTGGAGCGGCGCGGGGTGCTGCGCAAGGAGCGGTTCGCACTGATGAAGCAGAACCGCATGCTGGTGATCGGCCTCGGCGTGGCGACCGTCGCGGTGTTCCTCATCCCGCTGGGCGCGGTGCTGGCGATGCCGGGCGCGGTGGCGGGCGGCACGCTGCTCGTCCGGGAGCGGCTGGCGGCCAAGATCCCTCCGGCCGCGGGGCCCGGCGCTCCGCAGGCGCCGCAGGCGCCAGGCGGGCAGGTTCCGGGGCCTCAGGCGCCCGGTGCGGGGCCCTACGGCGGCGGCCCGTACGCGCCCGGGCAGTACGCCCCGGGGCCGTACTCGCCCGGGGCTCCCGGCGCGGGACCGCAGGCAGGACGGCCGCCGGCGCATGGCTGAGGTGTTGGAAAGATGTGTCCTGAGCGTGATGACCTGCCCCGTCGAGGTCAGTGATCTTGCCGTAACGTGTGCCGCATGTCCGATGAGGGGGAGCGCGGGGGGCGCTGGACCGAGATGAGTGACAACTCCGCCGACCGCGAGGAGAACGTGCGCGTGACCGTTCCCGAGGTCGAGGTGCCCGAGCCTGAGGGCCGCACCGATTTCTCCGGGCCCGCCCTGGCCCCGGAGCGCGCCGAGGCCGATGACGTGAAGGTCGCGCCCGTGCCAAAGGGATTCGACGACCCGAAGGAGCCCGACGACTTCAAGGGATCCGACGACGAGCTGTTCGGCGGTGAGGGCGACCCGAAGTACGCGGGCGTCACCACCACGGGCCCGTCGGCGCCGCCCAAGCCCGGTAAGCCGAGCAGCGGCAACTGGCAGATGCCCGACTGGATGGCCGACGAGGACAGCGCGGACGCCAAGCTGGGCCGTTCGTCCGGCGGGTCCGACGGCGAGCCGCACGGGCGCGCCGGGCGCGCCGGGCGCGGCGGGCGCGGCGGCGACGGCCTGGAGGAGGACGAGGGCCGCAGCAGGCTGGTGCTGTACGGCGGCGTGGGCCTGCTGGTGGTGGCGCTGCTGGCGGCCGGCGGCGTCTACCTGCTCAAGCAGCGGGGCGGCGACTCCGGCGCGGGCGAGGTCCGGCCGGGCCGCGCCGCGTCCGACAGCCGTCCGCAGCCGCCGCAGGTGCAGATGCCCGCCGCCAAGCCGCTGAAGCGGTTCGCCGGGCGTCCGAGCCGGCTGCTGGGCATGGTCTCCGACCGGTCCTCCGGCCTGGCGTACCCGCGGCTGGCGAGGCCGTGGCAGCCGCCGACCAAGGCCAACAAGCTGGGCACGCCCGGCTGGTCGGGGCAGCAGGTGCTGGTGACCGAGCGGCGCGGCACGCAGGTGTGGTACGGCCAGCTGCTCACCGGCACGCTGAATCCGAACCTGCACAGGGCGTACACAGGCCCGGAGAGCGTGCCGGCCGTCGCGGTGCTGGCGGCCAAGGGCATCGAGGCGCAGTACTACGACTTCCCGCACAAGGCCGCGCCGCTGGCTTCGCAGGCGCTGACGGTGGACGGCCGCAAGGGCTGGCTGGTCGCCTCGTACCTCACCTACAAGAGGGCGGGCGTGCGGGCCACCGGGGAGGTCGTCGCCACCGCGGTGATCGACACCGGGCGGGCGGCGCCTGCGGTCGCGTTCGTGTCGGTGCCGAACACGCACCGGAAGATGTGGCCGGACGTCAACCAGTTCCTGAGCCGGTTGAAGATCGCTGCCTGACGGCCGCGCCGTCTCGCGGGAGGGCGTTCGGATGGCCTCGACGGCCCCGGTGGCCTGATGGCGGGACGGATGCGGCATCCGGCTGCCGCGCTCACCGGGCTGGGGCTCGGGCTGCTGGTGCTGGGGCCGGGGCTCGCGCCGGGGTTCGTGCTGTCGTACGACATGGTGTTCGTCCCGGATCCCGCGTTCACGCCGATGACGTTCGGGCTGACCGGGACGGTGCCGCGGCACGTGCCGAGCGACGCCGCCGTCGCCGCGCTGGCGGCGGTCGTCCCGGCCTGGGCGGTGCAGCGGCTGGTGCTGCTGGGCGTGTTCGTGATGGCGTGCACGTCGGCGGCTTCGCTCGTCCCGGCACGCCGCCTTCTGCCGAGACTCGTGGCGGGGGTGTGCTATGCGTGGAATCCGTTCGTCGCGGAGCGGCTGCTGCTGGGGCAGTGGGCACTGCTGCTGGGGTACGCGGCGTTGCCCTGGGTTCTGGTCGCGGCGGCTAGGGCGGGGGAGCGCGGTGGCGGGCGCCGCCTGGTGTGCGCGCTGATTCCAGCGGCGATCGGTGGTTTCGCGGCACTCGCCGTGTCGGGGCTGGCGGCCTTGCTGATGGTCCCTTGGCGGGACGACCGCCGGGACAGTCGCCGGGACGACCGCTGGGACAGTCGGCGGGGCGGTTGGCTTGGGCGTGGCAAGGTCGTGGCGGCGCTGGCCGTGCTGAGCCTGCCGTGGTTCGTGCCCGGGCTGCTGCGCCCTGGGGGCGTGCCAGGGGACGGTGTGGCCGTCGAGGCGTTCGCGGCCCGCGCCGATACTCCGTTCGGAACGCTCGGCAGCCTCCTGCTGCTGGGGGGTGTGTGGAACGGGGAGACGGTCCCGGTCGGTTACGGGTCGCCGGTGACTGCCGCCATGTGGGCCTTGGTGGTGGCCGGGGCGCTGTTCGCGTTCGGGAGGTTCCGGGACCGCGTCGAGCACTGGTGGCGCGGGGCGGCGATCGCGGCCGTGGCCGGGTACGCGGTGGCGGCGCTGGGGGCGGTCGCGCCGGCGGTGCTGGAGGGCGCGATCGGGCTGTGGTCGGGGCTCGCGGTGTTCCGGGACGGCCAGCAGTTCGTCGCGCCGCTCGCGGTCGTCGTCGCCGTTGGCCTGGGGCTGGCGGCGGAGCGGGCGATGGAGGCCAGGCACCCGGCCGTGGCGGTCGGGGCGCTGCTCGCCCCGGTCGTGCTGCTGCCCTCCCTCGCGTGGGGCGCGGCGGGGCAGTTGCGGTCGGTGGACTATCCCGCCGGGTGGGCGCGGGCGAAGCAGATCATCGAGGCCGACCGCACGCCGGGGGACGTGCTGGTGCTGCCGTGGGCGGCGTACCGGAGCTACCCGTGGAACGGCGGCCGCCGCGTCCTTGACCCCCTGCCGCGCTACCTGAACCGGCGGGTCGTGGTGAACGACGCGGTGACGGTCGGCGCGACCACCGTCGCGCCCGAGGACCCGAAGGCCGCCCGGCTGGACGGGCCCATCAGGGCGGGTGGCCCGCTGACGGACGTGCTCCGCGAGGCGGGCGTCCGCTATGTCGTGGTCGATGCCGGCGCGCCCGCCGGGGGCCCGGGCCTCCCGCCCGGTTCGGGGTGGCCGCCCGGGGCCGAGCGGCTGCCCGGTACTGAACGGCTTGTCCAAGAAGGCGATTTGGTGCTGTACCGAATCCCGGGGGCCCGTCACAGTCCCGAGGAGAACGCGCCGGTCGCCGCCGTGATCGTCGCCTGGATTGTCGTAAGTGTGGCGGTTTTCTGGTTATTGGTCCCAGCAGCCACTACTCTGGGCAGCCCGTTACCGGGCAGTATCCCCCGTCGAAGGGCCCCCTGATGCGGATCGCGATCGCTGCACTCGTCGGCGTCCTCCTGGCGGCCGGTACCTCGTTCAGCGTGGTCCAGCTGTCGAACGCCTCCCAGAAGGACCCCGTCATCAAGCCGCTCTACAACTACGGCTCGCGCTGACGGCCGCGCCCGAGGCCACCCCGTGGGCGCCCGCGGCACCGAACCCGTTCACCTGGAGATCGTGGTCCCGGCCTACAACGAGGCCGAACGGCTCCCGGCGGGGCTCGCGCTGCTCGGTGAGAAGCTGGCCGGGCTCGGCGTCCGGTCGCGGATCCTCGTGGTCGACAACGCCAGCACCGACGGCACCGCGTCGATCGTCCGGGACTGGCGCGGACCGGTGCCGGCGCGGCTGCTGCGCTGCGCGCTGCGCGGCAAGGGCGCCGCGGTACGGGTCGGGCTGCTGGCCACCCGCGCCCCGTACGTGGGCTTCTGCGACGCCGACATGGCCACCGACCTGGCCGCGCTGGACGAGGCGCTCGCCCTGCTGCGCGCCGGGCACCCGGTCGTGGTCGGCTCGCGCCGCCACCCGTCCTCGCTGGTGGAGGGGTACGGGCAGCCGCTGCGCAGGCTCGGCGCGGTCACCTTCAACCGGCTCGTGCGGGACCTGGCCGGCGACATCCCCGACACCCAGTGCGGCTTCAAGTTCTTCAACGGCCCGCTGGCCAGGGTCGCCGCGGCCGACCTGAGGACCGCGGGGTTCGCGTTCGACGTCGAGCTGCTGATGCACTGCGTCCGCCGCGGAGCGTCCGTCACCGCGATCCCGGTGGTGTGGCGCGACCGCCCGGGAACCACCTTCTCGGTGCGCCGCCACACCGCAGAGTGCCTGCTCGACCTGGCCCGCATCCGGGCCCGTGCGGGCCGTCCGCGCCCGGTGCGCGCCGCGCGGGCGACGACCACCGCCTCCGCGCCGGGAGCCTCCGGGGCGGATACCTCCGGGGCGGATACCTCCGCGTGGACGCGCTCATCGCCGCCACCTGCCCGGCCCGCGTCACCTCTGGTGCTGTCGGAAGGGACCGGGGCCGGGCCGGGATGAGCCGTACGAGATGAGCCGTAGGACATGAACGGCCTGCGGCTGGCCATTGTGAACTGGCGGGATCCCTGGCATCCGGCCGCGGGCGGCGCCGAGCGCTACGCGTGGGAGGTGGCGCGGCGGCTGGCCGTGGAGGGCGCCAGGGTCACGTACGTGACGTCTCGCGCGCGCGGGCAGCGTCGCAGCGACACCGTGGACGGGGTCGACGTTGTCCGGCTCGGCGGGCGGTTCACCGTGTACCCGCTGGTGCTGCTCTGGACGCTGCTGAGGCGCGGGTCGCTCGACGCTGTCATCGACTGCCAGAACGGCATCCCCTTCTTCACCCCCTGGGCCCTTCCGCGGCGGGTCCCCGTCTTCTGCGTGATCCACCACGTGCATGACGCGCAGTTCGGGCTGTACTTCCCGCGCTGGATGGCCTGGGTCGGCCGGGTCCTGGAGGGGCCGGTGAGCCGTTGGGCCTACCGCCGCCACGCGTTCGTGTGCGTTTCGCCTTCCACCCTGGACGCCGTGCGTGAACGGCTGAGCTGGAAGGGGTCGGCTTATGTCGTGCCCAACGGAGCCACCGTCCCCGAGCAGAGCCCCGGAGTCGTGGACGTGGCCGTGGGCGATCCAGAGCTGGTGTGCGTGACGCGGCTCGTCCCGCACAAGCGGCTCTCCCACTTGCTCGACCTGGCCGAACACCTGCGCGGCTCCCGTCCAGGCGTGCGCCTGCACGTGGTGGGGGACGGGCCCGAAGCGTCCTGGCTCGCCGCCCAGATCGAGGGGCGCGGGCTGGAGAAGGTCGTGGTCGCGCACGGTTTCGTCCCGGAGGAGACCAAGGCCGCGCTGGTGGCGCGCGCGGACCTGCACCTCAGCACGTCCCAGGGCGAGGGCTGGGGGCTGAGCGTGATCGAGGCGGCGGCGCTGGGCGTGCCGACCGTGGCCTACGACGTCGACGGGCTGCGCGACGCCGTGCGCGACGGGGAGACGGGCTGGCTCGTCCGGCCGGAGGACGGGCTGGCCGGGACGGTCGAGCGCGCCCTGGAGGAGCGGGCCGATCCGGTACGGCGCCGCGAGATGGCCGCCGCGTGCCGGGAGTGGGCGGGGGCGTTCACCTGGGCGGGCACGGCCGAGCGGTGGGCGCGGCTGATCACGGCCGCGGTGGCGACCGGGTCGGCCGCCTCGGAAGATCACCGCGCGCAGGTCGTCCGGCGGTACGGTGACGACCGGCCGCAGGTCGCGGAGGGTCCCGTCCGCGACCTGCTGCTCGCGGACCGCGCCGGCGGGCGCCCGCCGGCGCTCCGGGAGGCGACCCCGCTGGAGCGCCTGCTCGGACGTCCCCGGCCCCCCACCGAGCCGACGACCGGGCCGACGACCGGGCCGACGGCCGGCCGCGCGGCCCGGCCAGAGAGCGGGCCGGGGTCCGGAGGGGCGGCTGCGGCGGCGGCGAGTGACGGGGCAGGGCGCGGTGCCGGGACGAGTGCCGCGGGCGGTGCCGGGGTCTGACGGCGGCGCGGCCGTACCGCCGCGAGGGATCGGGAAGGGAGCCTGGGCGAGCATGGCCGTGGGAGAGGCGGGGCGCGTGGACCTCCGGCTGCGCGACCGGCTGCGTACGGCGGTGTGCTGCCTGGCGCTGGCCGCGCTGGCCTTCTCGACCCGTCCGGGCGCCATCCTCGCCGACACCAAGATCGACATGGCGGTGAACCCGCTGGGCTTCCTCGGCCGGGCGCTGCACCTGTGGGACGCCGAGCAGTTCGGGCAGCTGCAGAACCAGGCGGTCGGCTACCTGTTCCCGATGGGACCGTTCTACGCGCTGGGCGACCTGCTCGGCCTGCCCGCGTGGATCACCCAGCGGTTCTGGCTGTCGCTGCTGATGTGCCTGGCCTTCCTCGGCGCGCGGCGGCTGGGGGCGCGGCTGGGCGTGGGCGGCCCGGCGACCCGCCTGGCGGGGGCGATGGCGTACGCGCTGGCCCCGAACGCGCTCGCGACGATGGGCCAGCTGTCGTCGGAGTACCTGCCCGCGGCGATGCTGCCGTGGATCGTGCTGCCGCTGGTCACAGCGTCGGAGAGCGGCGGCGGCCGGGTGCGGGCGGCGGCGCGGTCGGGCGTCGCGGTCGCCTGCTGCGGCGGCATCAACGCGACCGCGACCGCGGCCGTGCTGGTCGTGCCGCTGCTGTACCTGCTGACCCGGCGGCGCGGCCGGGGGCGGGTGCGGCTGGCGGCCTGGTGGTCGGCGGCCGTGGGCGCGGCGACCGCGTGGTGGCTGATCCCGCTGCTGCTGACCGGCACCTACGGCTTCTCCTGGCTGACCTACACCGAGAAGGCGGAGACGACCACCGGCCCGACCGGGCTGGTCAACGTGCTGCGCGGCGCCGAGCGCTGGGTGAACTACCTGGTCGTGGACGGCCAGGTGTGGTGGCCGGTCGGGCATTCGCTGTCGCTCGGCCCGCTGCCGGTGCTGTGCACCGGGCTGGTCGCGGCGCTCGGGCTGGCGGGCCTGGTGGCCAGGCTGCTGCCGGAGCGCACGTTCCTGCTGCTCACGCTGCTGAGCGGGCTGGCGATCATCTCGATGGGGCACCTCGGCGCGCTGCCGGGGCCGTTCGCCGCCGAGCTGCGCGACCTGCTGGACGGGCCGCTGGCCCCGCTGCGCAACCTGCACAAGTTCGACGCGCTGGTGCGGTTGCCGCTCGCGCTGGGGCTGGCGCATCTGCTGACCGTCGCGACCGCCGCCGCCACGGCGCGCATGGACGCCCTCAGGAGCGGCGAGGGCTGGCGTGAGCGCGTCCGGGTCGTGATGAGCGTTCCCGTGGTCGCGGTGGTCGGTCTGAGCGGGATCGGTGTCACGGCCGTCTCCCAGGGGTTGTCGGGGCCGGGGGAGTTCGCGCAGGTGCCGCGCTACTGGAAGGACGCCGCGTCCTGGCTCAACGCGCGCGCCGGGCAGCAGGGGGTGCTCGCGCTGCCGGGCGCCGCGTTCGGGGAGTACCTGTGGGGCCGCCCCATGGACGACATCGTCCAGCCACTACTGACGGCGCGCTGGGGCGTGCGGCAGCTCGTTCCAGCGGGATCGCCCGGCTACACGCGCGCGCTCGACGCGATCGACCAGCAGGTGAGGTCGGGCCAGAGTTCACCCGGGCTGGCCGACTTCCTGGGGCGCATGGGCATCCGTTACCTGCTCGTCCGGAACGACCTGCGCCGCGAGACGCTACGCGGCGGCTGGCCCGCCCGCCTGCACCAGTCCCTCGACGCATCACCGGGGCTGCGCAGGGCGGCGGCGTTCGGCGCCCCGGTCGGCGGCGACCTCACCGACGACGCGGTCTCGGCCGTGGACCAGCCCTACCCGGCCCTGGAGGTGTACGAGGTCGAGGGCGCCGACACAGTGGCGAGCCTGGCGGACGCCGGCGACCCCGTCCGCGTGTACGGCGGCCCGGAGTCGCTGCTGCCGATGGCCGACGCGAAGGCGCTGCCGCGCGGTCCGGTCCTCCTGAACGACGACGCGTCCGACCTGGGCGGCTCCCCTGTCGTCACCGATTCGCCGCGCCTGCTGCGCCGCAACTTCGGAGAGCTGCACCAGACGTCCCAGACGCTGGCCGCCGCCGACCGGAGGCGGGCCGGGGACGTCCTGGACAGCGGCTGGCGCAGGTACGCGAGCACGGCCCTCTACGGCGGCGGCCTCCGCAACATCGTCGCGTCCTCGTCCCTGGGCGGGAACAACGCGATCCCGCAGCTGCGCGAGCCGGACGCCGTCCCCTACGCGGCCGTGGACGGCGACGCGTTCAGCGCCTGGCAGACGGGCGGCTGGGAGGGGCCGGTCGGCCAGTGGCTGCGGGCCGACCTCGACCGGGCGCGGGAGATCCCCGGGCTCACGGCGGCGTTCGTGCAGGACCGCGGGCTCGGGCCGCCGGTCGCGCGCGTCGCGGTGGAGACCGAGGGCGGCGTCGTCGAGCAGGCGGTCCGGGCCGTCGCGGACCCGCAGCCGCTGCGGGCCGCGCCCGGCGCCACCCGGTGGGTGCGGCTGCGGATCACCGCGGTCGCCGGCGGCGGAGGCGAGCGGGCGTTCACCCGGGCGGGGATCTCCGAGCTGGCGATCCAGGGCGTCCGGCCGTCCCGCAGCCTCGCGCTGCCCGCGCCGGGCGGGGCCACGGGGACGCCGTCGTACGTGATGAGCCGCGCCCCCGGCGCCACGCCCGAGTGCATGGAGGGCAGCAGGCGCTGGGTCTGCTCCGAGACGCTGGGCGCCCGCGACGAGGAGGGCACCGGGTTCGACCGGACGTTCACGGCCGGCCGGGCGGGCCGCACCGGGCTGTCGGGCACCGCCGTGCTCACCGACCCGGGCCTGATCGCCCGCTACACGACGGCGGACGGCGATCCCCGGGTCACGGCCTCCTCCGCGATGAGCGCGCACCCGGCGTCCCAGGCCAGGTCCGCGTTCGACGGCGACCAGCGGACGTCCTGGATCGCGGGCGCCGACGACCAGGTGCCGACGCTCACCCTCCAGTGGGCGCGCCGCGCCCGCGTCTCCTCTATCACGCTCGACCGGCCGCCCGGGGCGGCGGGGCCCGTCCAGGTGCGCGTCGAGGGACGGGACGGCGGGACCCGCGAGGCGCTCTCCGATTCGCGCGGCCGGGTCACCTTCGCGCCGCTCGACACCGACCGGCTGACGCTGACGTTCCGGCGCGCCGGGCGGCTCCAGCCCGTGCAGGTCTCCGAGGTGAGGGTGCCGGGGGTGCGGCCCGCGCGCGACGTCCGCTCCTTCCCGCTCGGGTTGAAGTGCGGATTCGGGCCGCGGCTGCGCGTGGGGCCGGGCGGCGGGGTCGTGC
The DNA here is from genome assembly GCA_050942275.1 of Spirillospora sp. CA-255316. Taxonomy (GTDB): domain Bacteria; phylum Actinomycetota; class Actinomycetes; order Streptosporangiales; family Streptosporangiaceae; genus Spirillospora. The sequence continues at coordinate 1,562,401 of CP192047.1, forward strand.
CGACGAGGGCCACCGGCACGCTGGGCGATCTGCTGGCGGGGCGGCCGGTGGCGTTCGAGGCGTGCCGGCAGGTCCCGCTCCAGGCCGGGGAGAACCGGCTGAGCCCGGTGCCGTTCGACGGCTTCCGGATCGAGACCGCCGTGATCGGCGGCCGGGCGGCCACGGGCGACCGGGCCGCGACGGGCGAGGCCCCGCGGCCCGTGCGCGTGACGCAGTGGTCGCAGGGCGCGCGCAAGCTCCAGGTGGACGCGGAGCGCCGTTCCTTCCTCGCCGTGAACGAGAACTACAACCCCGGCTGGACGGCGCGCGTCGGCGGCAGGACGCTGCGGCCGGTGCGCCTGGACGGCTGGAAGCAGGGCTGGCTCGTCCCCGCAGGCACCAGCGGCACGGTCGAACTCACCTACCGCCCTGACACGGCCCAGCGCATCGCGGTCGTCGCAGGCCTCAACCTCCTGCTCATGCTGTTGCTGGTCGCGGTATGGCCCGGCAGCGGCAGAGGCACTGGGAGATTCCGACAGGAGCCGCCCCCTGGGCTTCCCTTCGTGCGCGTGGGGCGAGGCTGGCCCGCCTGGGCCGCCCTAGGACTCGCCGCCGCTCTGGGCTTCTGGGTGGCCGGAGTGCCCGGGCTGGCCGTCACCGGGGCGACGGCGGCCGCGTGCGGATGGGCCCGTACGCGACGGCACCCACTCCTGCGCGCGCCCGCGTCCCCTTGGACGGTGGCACTGCTGATGGTCGCCGGAACGGGATGCCTGGCCGTGGGCTACTGGACGGGCTCCGTGAACAACCCGGCCGCCCCGTCCGGATATCTCGGCGACGTCGTCCCGCAACTGCTGGGCCTGGTCATCGTGGGCCGGGTGGCTCTCCAGCTGTGGACGCCCCGCCGCCGTTCGCCGGCAGATCCGGAAGGGTCGATCGAGCTGAGCTGGGCGGCCGGCCCGGATGCGCCGCCGCCGGATGTGCGCCCGGCCCCGGAACGCCCGCCTCGTCCGGACGGCGCTCCCGGCCGGGAGGACGACGACGGGAGCGCGCCAGACGCTGAGCCGGGCGTTCCACCAGATGATGGCTCGCCGTCGCCGCTGCGATGGACGCCGCGAGCATCAACGGGAGATCGGTAGCCACGTCCCCGCGGAACACCCGGTCCGCCCACTCGTACCAGCCGACGATGATGAGCATCTGCCACAGGAACAGGCTGTAGGAGATCCGCCCGAAGAACCGCATCACCCGGTTGCCGAGCACCGCCTCCAGCGCCGCGTGGCCGGGCGGGGCCAGCACCACGGGCGCGACGAACGCGGCGGCGCACAGGCCGTTGACGGCGATGTCCAGCATCGACGTCCACACCACGTCCAGGGACACCAGGTCGAGCGGGCCGGTCGCGGGCGTGGAGGCGATGACGTACAGCATCGCCGCACCGGTCCAGCAGGCGCCCCAGGAGCCGGAGACGGTACGGCACAGGCGTGCGACGGGCCCGTCCGGTTCCAGGCGCGCCCAGACCGTTACGACGGCCAGCGCCATCCCGATCGCGAACCAGGCGAGGAAGCGGGGCAGCCAGAGGCCGAGCAGCGGGTTGTGGTCCGGCACGAACATCGCGGCCGTGTAGAGGAACGACACCGCCGCGTAGACGGCGATGGCCCTGAGCAGCCGGCGCGCCCGCTCGCCCACGTCGCGGTCCCGGCCGCGGCGCGCGTACCAGGTGAGGACCGCCGCGGTGGCGGGCAGGCTCACGTACCAGGCCGCCTCCACCGCCAGGCTCCAGATCTGGCCGAGATGCGGCGGGCCCAGGCTGCTCTGCCACCACGGGTCCGGCAGGTAGGTGTGGGTGAGGGTGAGCAGGGTCAGCCATGTGCCCGGGTCGGTGACGTGGCTCCAGCCTGCGGTGACCATGAAGCAGATGACCGCGGCCCAGTAGGCGGGCAGGATGCGCAGCGCGCGCTTGCGCAGGTATGTGCGCGTGCGCGGTTTGGTACGGCGCGCGTCCAGTACGGCGGCGGCCCAGGGGCGGTAGAGGAGCATGCCCGAGAGGATGAAGAAGATGGGGACGCCTATCTGCCCCCCGTTGTAGAGCCAGCCCGACGTGCCTGGAGCGGTGAGGTCTCCCGAGGTGCTGGCCACGTGGTAGACCAGCACGGCCACGGCGGCCACCGCCCGCACACCGTCGAGCGTGTTCTGGTGCCCGGAGATGGGCGGCAGGGCGGTTTCGTCGGCGCCGACGGCCCGAGCGGTGCGCCACTGCACGGAGGCCGGCCCCTGTTCGGGGGTGACGCGCCAGCGGCCGTTACCGCGCGGGTCACTCATCGCCCGCACCGGGCAGCTTGCGCAGGACGAGGACGAGGTTCCAGGTGGCGACCTCGCGCACCCCCGGGATGTGCACGATGCCGTCGGCCCAACGCGGGTGGTAGCGCGGGATGGCGTCCAGCACCTCGACCTCGCGGCAGGACCGGGCCCATGCCAGGGCGGCGGCCACGGACACGGCGTGCAGGCTCTGGCCGAAGCGGTTCTTGGGCGGACGGCCGTTCCTGCGCTCGTACCGGCGCGCTGCCCGTTCACCGCCGAGGTAGTGCCAGGGGGACGTCTCGTGCCCGCCCCAGGGCGACAGCCAGTTGGTGAAGGCGAGGAAGACGATCCCCCCGGGGCGGGTCACGCGCACCATCTCCGCCGCCATCCGCCACGGGTCGGGGACGTGTTCCAGGACGTTGGAGGAGAAGCACACGTCGGCGGTGCCCGTGTGGAACGGCAGCGCCAGCGCACTGGCCACCAGGATGTTCCTACCGGGGGCGCCGTGCGCGCTCAGTTCGGCCGGGTCGAGGTCGATACCGGTGCAGCGCGCCCCGTGGGCCTCCAGCTCGCGGGCGAAGAAGCCCGCGCCCGTGCCCACGTCCACGACGGTGGCCCCGTCCAGGTCGGTGTACGAGGCGAGCTGGGCGATCGTGTCGCGCGCCACGAACCCGTAGAAGTACGCCGGGTCGGCCTGCTCGCGACGGAACGCAGAGAGCAGGCGAACCGAGCGGGCCAGCGTCGCCGCGTGCTTGCGGCCGAGGGTGGGGCGGACCGTCGACATGGCCACCTCGCAGGGTCCGAAGGGCGGGGTTCGAAGGGCGGGTTCGAAGGGTGGGCGGGGTTGGAAGGGCGGGGTCGAAGTCTGCGTAACGCCGGATACTACCGACCGGTAGACAGCAGGCGGGAGCCTTCCGGCCCGCCGCCTTCGCCGCCGCCGGCGGACGCGTCCGGTCCCGTCCGGGCGACCCGGCGCGGCAGGAGCGGCGACAGGACGGCGGCCAGCGCGAACGCCGCCGCGCAGGCCAGCAGCGTGCGCGCGCCCCCGGCGGCGTGACCGGCGGCGTGACCGGCGGCGTGACCGGCCGCCTCCGGCAGTGCCCCGGAAGCCGCCCCGGAAGCCGTTCCGGAAGCCGTCCCGGAGGCTGCCCGGCCGCCGAAGAAGACCACCCCGGCCAGCGCCACACCCATCGCGTTGCCCAGCTGGATCACCGAGTTCAGCACGCCCGAGGCGGCTCCGGCGTCCGCCGGCGGGATCTCGCCCAGCACCAGGTTGGACAGGATCGGGACGGTCAGCCCCATCCCGATCCCGGCGCCGAACATCCACGGCATCAGGTCCATGGCCGCCGCCGTCCCGCCGTGCCGGGCCACCGACCAGGCCAGCCCGGCCGTGCCCGCCGCCATGATCGGCGTGCCCAGTGCGACGAGGGCGCGCGCCCTCGGCTGGCCGAACCGGTTGGTGAGCTGGGCGGTGCAGGCGATCCCGGCGGGCCACGCCAGCCCGACCAGCGCCACCCGCAGCGGTGACCAGCCGAGCCCGAACTGCAGCGTCCACGTCAGCACGATGAAGTACCCCGAGACGCCGCAGAACAGCACGAACAGCAGCGCCAGACCGGCCGTGTACGACCGCCGCCCGAACAGCGCCATCGGCACCAGCACGGGCCGGCCGGCCCGCTCCCGCCGCCGCTGATGCCGGACGAACGCGTACAGCACGGGCGCCGCCGCGGCCATCGACGCCGCCGTCCAGGGCGGCCAGCCCTGCTCGCGGCCCTGCACCAGCGGGTAGGCCAGCAGCAGTGAGCCCAGCGCGACCAGCAGCACGCCGGAGACGTCCAGACGCGGCGGCCGGTCCGCGCGCGACTCGCGCATCCACCGCCACGCGCCCGCCAGCGCCACCAGCCCCACCGGCAGGTTGATCAGGAAGATCGGCCGCCAGCCGAGCGCGTCCCCGGTCAGCAGCCCGCCCAGCAGCGGCCCGCTGACCTGGCCCATGCCCAGCACCAGCCCGTACAGGCTGATCGCCAGCGTGCGCTCCCGCCCGGACCGGAACTCGGTGGCGATGATCGACATGACCTGCGGCACCATCACCCCGCCGAACGCGCCCTGCGCCACCCGCGCCGCGACGAGCAGCCCCGCCGACGGCGCCGCGGCCGCCAGCGCCGAGGCGGCCGTGAACCCGGCCACCCCGATCATGAAGATCCGGCGCCGTCCGTGGATGTCGCCCAGCCGCCCGCCGGTGACCAGCAGCAGCGCGAACGCCAGCGTGTACCCGGCGGTGAACCACTGCCCGGCCGCGTACGAGGCGTGCAGATCGGTCTGGATCGCCCGCAGCGCCACCCCGACGATCGTCACGTCCACCAGGTCCATGAAGGTGGCCAGCAGGACCGCCGTCAGCGCGAGCCAGCGGCGCGTTCCCGCGCGGTCGCCGGGGGGACCGAGGGAGCGGCCCCCCGGGTGCGGCACGGCGCGAGTCACGGGGTACCTTCCGGGGCGTTCGGCTTATTAGAGATTGTGTAGGGTAACGCGGACACGCCGAGCGAGGATCGCGTCCCCCGGAGGTGTTCATGCGGCGACCGGTCGGGTTGGCACTGATCTGCCTGGGCGCTTTCTTCCTCACGCTGGCCCCGCTGGTCCGGTTCTACATGGCCGAGCAGATGGTGCGCGCGCCGCTGAACCGGTACCAGGTGACGCGGCTGGAGGCCCGCAACGCCACCTACTTCGACCAGGCCAGCCTGAAGACGAAGACGGGCGTCACGCTGCAGGCGAGCAACACCGTCCGCGGCGACGTGCGGGCCAACGGCGGCGACGACCGGATCGCGGTCTGGGACTCCTCCACCAACATCTACGACACGGCCAACCCGGACAAGCCCGTGCAGATCCAGGGCTACCGGATCGCGTTCGACCGCAGCACCTCCCAGCTGGTGCAGTGCTGCGGCGCCCACGTCGACGGCGACGGCTCGGTGCGGATGCGGGGCTACGCGCTGCTGTTCCCGCTGGCGGACGTGCGCAAGCGCGACTACCCGTTCTTCGACATGACCACGAAGCAGGCCGTCCCGATGCGCTACTCCGGTGAGGACGAGGTGCGCGGGATGCGGGCGTACCGCTTCGTTCAGCAGGTCCCCGACACCAAGACCGCGGCCCTGGACGTGAAGCTTCCGGCCCGCATGCTGGGGCTGCCCGCCAAGACGCCCGACCAGAAGGTGGACCGCTACTCGTCGGCGACGATCACCGTGTGGGTGGACCCGCGGACCGGGATCCCGGTCAAGCACCGCCAGACCATCAACAGCACGGTCCGCACCCCGGACCAGCGCGGCAGGATGACGGTCGCGTCGGCGGACCTGGTCACGGTCGAGGCGTCCCAGAAGAGCCTGGTGGACATGGCGAACGGCAACGCGCTGAAGATCAGCATGGTGCGGTCGTACGTGCCGGTCACGGCGGTCTTCCTGGGGCTGGTGCTGCTCCTGACGGGCGCGATCGGCGGGCTGGCCGGCGGCGTCCGCGAGCGCCGGGGCGGCGGGCCGGTGCCGGCGCCGCGCCGTTCCGACGGCAAGTTCGGCGACGCGGCCTCGGTCGGCCGGGCGCCCTCGCCCGGCTCCCCGCCGCTGTCCGGCCGTGCGCCCTCGTCCGGTCCCGCGCCGTCGTCCGGTCCCGCGCCCTCGCCGGGGTCCGCGCCCTTGCCGGGGTCCGAGCCGTCGCAGGGGTCCGCGCCGCGTTCCGGGCCGCCGCGCGGGGCGCGGCCGTCCGCCCGCCGGCGCTGACCTGGCCCCGCCCGACCCCATGCCTCCCGCTTGATACGTGTTCTACTCGCATGCCTTCGGCTTGGCCTGGTCATGTCCGAATTGAACTAGAACCTGTTGCAGTTTTCTGTCCGGCCACCTAGGGTCGAGGCGTGCGGACACGAGTCACCGAACTATTCGGCATCGAGTACCCGATCTTCGCGTTCAGTCACTGCCGCGACGTGGTCGCCGCGGTGAGCCGCGCCGGCGGCATGGGCGTCCTCGGCGCCCTCTACTTCACCCCCGAGGAGCTCGAACTCGAGCTCAAATGGATCGACGAGCACGTCGGCGGCCGCCCCTACGGCGTCGACGTGGTGATGCCCGCCAAGTACGAGGGCGCCGACCTCGGTGACGCGGGCGAGATGCTCTCCAAGCTCCAGGGCATGATCCCCGCCCAGCACAAGGAGTTCCTGGAGAACCTGCTCGCCGAGCACGGCGTCGAGCCGCTCGGCGAGGAGGGCGCGGGCAAGGCACTCCTCGGCTGGACCGACGCCACCGCCCGACCCCAGGTCGAGGTGGCGCTCAAGCACCCGATCGCGCTGCTCGCCAACGCGCTCGGCCCGCCCCCGGCCGACGTCGTCCAGCAGGCCCACGAGCACGGCGTCAAGGTCGCCGGGCTGGCCTCCAACGCCCGGCACGCCCGCAAGCAGGTCGAGGTCGGCGTCGACATCATCGTCGCGCAGGGCACCGAGGCCGGCGGCCACACCGGCGACGTGTCCACGATGGTGCTGATCCCCGAGGTCGTGGACGCGGTCGGCGAGAACACCATGGTGCTCGCCGCCGGCGGCATCGGCCGCGGCCGCCAGATGGCCGCGGGCATGGCACTGGGCGCCGACGGCGTGTGGACCGGCTCGATCTGGCTCACCGTCGACGAGGCCGACACCCCCGAGAAGGCGCGCGGCAAGCTGCTCGACGCGACCTCCCGCGACACCGTCCGCTCCCGCGCCTGGACGGGCAAGCCCGCCCGCTTCCTCAAGACCGCCTGGACCGAGGCCTGGGAGAGCGAGGCCTCACCCGGCTACCTCCCGATGCCGATGCAGTTCATGCTGGTCTCCGACGCGCTGCGCCGCATCGGCCGGTCCGGTGACGGCGAGCTGGTCACCTTCCCGGTCGGCCAGATCGTCGGCTCGATGAACCAGGTCAAACCGGCCGCCCAGGTCGTGTACGACCTCATCGAGGAGTACGTCGAGGCCCTCGACCGCCTGAACACCATCACCCAGGCGGACTGACCCCCGGGCCCGCCCCCGCCCCGGGCCCGCCCCGGCGCGGGGGCGGGCCCGGGGCGGGCGGCCGCACGCGCCTCAGAAGCGCGTCAGCCAGGACAGCACGCGCGCCAGCACGTAGTAGACGCCGGCGGCGATCGCCCAGTTGAGGTAGAGCTGCTGCTCGGGCGACGACCTGGTGAAGACGTCGTGGAACGGGCTCGCCAGCCAGCGGCCCGCGTCCAGCGTCGCGTCCACCAGTGCGTTGCCGGGGTTGGCGTCGCTCCAGGTCAGGAGCATGCCCAGCCCCAGGACCAGGACCGCCGCCCAGCCCGCCGCCAGGATGATCGCGCTGATCGGGTTGTGCCTGCTGCGCCGCCACCGGGACGGCCGGCGCACCACCACGGTGCGCCGCGGCGCGGCACCGCCCGCCGTGCCGGTCGCGCCCGCCGCGTGCGCGCGGGTCGTGCCGGCGACCGGCGTGTCCGTGCCGGTCACCGCCGGGTCCGTGGCGGCGGCACGGCGCTCGCGCCGCCGGAAGATGGAAACGGCCATCGCCTCGTCACGCTCCTTCCGCGGAACAATCGGTCCTTCCGTCCCGCGACCGGGCGCGGCCAAACGATGGCCGTTATTTCGGACATCCTTAATTGGGAGGGTGTCAGCCGATGCGCTCCATCCTGGACGGGTAACCGCCGCCGCCCGGGTACACCCACGCCCCGTCCAGAACGTTCCCGTCCTCGCTCCACGTGCCCCTGAAGTAGGCGGGCGACCCCTTCTCCTGGCCCCAGATGGTCAGGGTGTCGCCGTCCGGCTCGTACACGTAGTCGAACGTGACGCCCTGGTGGCCGTAGAACCGCGACCAGATGTCCTCGCTGGGCCCGGAGGCGCCGAACGGCAGCAGCCGCCCGATCACCTCGATCCCCTTGACATCCTCGCCGTCCTGCCGGAGGTCGATCTCCTGCAGCAGGAAGAACCCGCCCTCAAGCCACCGGTAGGTGACGGTCCCCTCGGCGCCGCCCGAGACCCGCCACGTTCCGACCAGCCGCTCCAGCTCCTTCATGACCTCTCCTCTCGTCGGGGTTCGTCATAAGACGCCCGAGCCCAGGAAAAGGAATCGGTCACAGCGCGGCGGGCAGCCCGAAGGCCTCCAGCAGCCGCGGATCGAACGTGGTGATCTCCGCGATCCGCCCGTCCCGCACCGCCAGCACGTCGATGTTGACGGGCGTGAACCGCTCCTCGCCCACGCGGCGCACGTAGTTCGCCACGGCCGGCTGCCGGTTGGCCCACAGCGGCAGCGACCGCCAGTCGCCCCACGCCGCGTCCCCGGCCAGCACCGGCCCCCACAGCTCCAGGATCGCCTCGCGGCCGTCGTACACCAGGCCGTGCGGCGGCATCGTCTGCCGCGCGTCCTCGCGCAGCAGCTCCTTCAGCCGGGCGAGGTCGGAACGCTCGTTGGCCTCCACGTACCGGCGCAGGACCTCCCGCTCCCCGGCACCGGCCCGCGCGCCCCACTCGGCGCGCTCCCTCGGCAGGTACGCCCGCAGCGTCATCCGTCCGCGCTGCAGCATGCCCTTCACCGCGGCGACGTTGGTCTCCAGCACCTCGGCCGTCTCCGCGGCGGGCCAGCCCAGCACGTCCCGCATGATGATCACGGCCCGCTGCCGGACGGGCAGATGCTGGATCGCGGCCAGGAACGCCAGCTCGATCGTCTCCCGCGCCACCGCCGCCGCGTCCGGCTCGTCCGCCGCCATGTCCAGCAGCCGGTCGGGGAACGGCTCCAGCCACGACACCTCGGCCATCATCGCGGGCGCCGCCGACATCTCCCGCTGCCGCGCCGGGCTCGCCAGCGCGTCCAGGCACGCGTTGGTCGCGATCCGGTACAGCCAGGCCCGGAACGTGGAGCGCCCCTCGTAGGTGTCCCGCCTCCGCCAGGCCCGCAGCAGCGTCTCCTGGACCAGGTCCTCGGCGTCCGTGAACGACCCCAGCAGCCGGTAGCAGTGCACCCGCAGTTCATGCCGGTGCCGCTCGGCCATTTCCGCGAACGAGGCCTCGTCCATGGCGCCCCCCTCCCCACAGGCGCACATCGTACGGCCGCCCCCCGACACCCCGATGACCTGCTTCTCCGTCAAGTCCCCGATTCCCCCCTCGCCTGTCGTACCCGGACGCTAGGGTCAATACCCGGTGTGTCGGTTCGATCACTGAGAGGTGTGTTCCATGTCGGCGACCGCTCGCTCCCTGCCCTGCCCCTCGACCGATGACCAGGCCCCTATGCTGGAGGATCAGCGAGAGAGGGGAAGCGGCATGGCGGCTGACACGGAGCATGATCCGCGGCTTGCCGAAGAGCAGGCTCTTCTCGAGGGATTCCTGAACCTGGACACACCGGAGGGATATCGCGCGGAGTTCATCGAAGGAGAGATCATCGTGTCCCCACCGCCCCTCGGCAAGCACGAGAAGATCCTTTCCCGCATCAACCGCCAGGTCATCAAGCAGGCCGCGTCGGAGATGGACTTCTCTGGTCACAAGGGGCTGGAACTCGGCAAGGGGAAGCGGTGCACGCGCAATTTCCTCATACCCGACTGCGTGTACGCCCCCCTGGAGCTCGACCTGTTCGACGAGGCCGACTCCTGGATGCCCGCCGACGGCGTCACCATGGTCGTGGAGGTCACCTCCGGCAATCCCGAGAAGGATCGCCGGGTGAAGCGGCACTGCAATGCCAAGGCCGGTATCCCGCTCTTCCTCCTGGTGGACCGCTCGGAAGGGACGGTCACACTGTTCAGCGAGCCCGACCAGGACGCCGAGGACTACCGCGAGGACGTGCGCGTGACCTTCGGGAAGCAGGTCGATCTCCCCGAGCCCTTCGCCTTCTCGCTCGACACCTCCGACTTCCACTGACCAGCGGCCGGCGGGGCCGGCACCGCGGTCAGCGCGGGCTTCAGCGGCCCTTGAAGACGGCGGGGCGCTTCTCCTTGAACGCCTTGGAGCCCTCCTTGGCGTCCTCGGAGCCGATGACGGGCCAGCCGATCTCGTCGGAGATCTTCAGGGCCTCCTCCTCCGAGAGGTGCTCGGTCTCGCGGTAGGTGCGGAGGATGGCCTGGACGGCGAGGGGGCCGCACTCGGCGATCTGGCCGGCCAGCTCGCGGGCGGCGGCGAGGGCCTGGCCGTCCGGGACGACCTTGTTGACCAGGCCCATCTCGAGCGCCTCCTGCGGGGTGACGGAACGGGCCGTCAGCAGGATGTCCATCGCGTTGGCATACCCGATCTGGCGGGGGAGGCGGATCGCGCAGCCGCCCATCGGGAACAGCCCGCGCTTGGCCTCGTACAGCCCCAAGGTCGCGCCCTCGGCGACCACGCGCAGGTCGGTGCCGACGAGAAGTTCGGTGCCGCCGGCGACGGCGTAGCCCTCGACGGCGCAGATGAGGGGCTTGGTGGGACGGCCCTCACGCAGCAGGCCCTTCCAGTGGAAGTTGGGGATCTGGGACGCGCGCTCGCGGACGCGCGGGTCGGACGAGGGCGTGCCCATGGCCTTGAGGTCGGCGCCCGCGCAGAACTGGCCGTCGGCCCCGGTGAGGATGCCGACGCGGACCTCCGGCGTCTCGGACATGTAGGCCCACGCGTCGGCCAGCCCGACGAGCATGTCGTTGCTGAGCGCGTTGCGCGCCTCGGGACGGTTCAGCGTCACGACGACCACGTGGCCGTCCTGCTCGACGGTGCAGTGCGTCGTGCTGATGGGCAGCCGTTCGGCCATCGTTCCTCCGCTCAACCGGGCACTAAACAAGAACAGATTCTAGTGACAGGAGTTGCCTGTCAACGGGTCTTGCCCAGGAAAACGAGAACGTGATCTACTTTGGGGCCCCGGCACCTGCGGGTGCACCGCGATCACCGAGGAGAACCGATGGGGTCGTTGGGCTTTTGGCGGCTGGCGCAGGCCGATCCCGAGTGGGTCGCCGCCGTCGACCCGGACGGGACCGAGTACACCGCCGGCGAGCTGCTGGCCCGGGCCAACCGGCTCGTGCACGGACTGCGCGCGCTGGGCGTGGAGAAGGGGGACGGCATCTGCGGGCTCGTCCCCAACGGGGTGGACGGCCTGGTGCTGTACCTGGCCGCGCTCCAGGCGGGGTGGTACTACACCCCGATCAACTGGCATCTGACCGGCCCCGAGATCGGCTACATCGTGGCCGACAGCGAGGCCAAGGCCTTCTTCGTGCACGAGCGGTACGCGGCGGAGGGCACGCGCGGGGCCGAGGAGTCGGGGATCGACCCCCGGCGCCGGTTCGCGTTCGGAAGCGTCCCAGGGTTCCGGCCCTACGACGAGCTCGTGGAAGGGCAGCCGGATACGCTGCCCGAGGACCGCAGCAACGGCGCCACCATGCACTACACCTCGGGCACCACCGGGCGGCCGAAGGGGGTGCGCAGGGCGCTGGCCGGGATCGACCCCGACGACAGCGCCGAGCTGATGTCGTTCCTCCTGGGGCTTTTCGGGATCCCGCCCGGGCGGCCCGCCGGCCGGGAGCCGCAGGCGCACCTGGTGACCTCGCCGAACTACCACACGGCCGTCACCCAGTTCGGCGGCACGTCGCTCCAGATGGGCCACACGCTCGTCTACATGGACAAGTGGGAGGCTGAGGACTGCCTGCGGGTGATCCAGAAGTACGGCGTCACCAACACGCACATGGTCCCGACCCACTTCAAGCGGCTGCTGGCGCTGCCGGAGGAAACACGGGGCGCATACGACGTGTCGTCCATGAAATGGGCGATCCACGCAGCCGCGCCCTGCCCCGTCCCCATCAAGCGGCAGATGCTCGACTGGTGGGGCGACTGCATCTGGGAGTACTACGCGGCCACCGAGGGCGGCGGGACGATCGCGAGCCCGCAGGAGTGGCGCGAGCATCCCGGCACGGTCGGCAAGGCGTGGCCGATCAGCGAGCTGCTCATCGTGGACGACGACGGCGCGCCCGTCCCGGCCGGCAGCCCCGGAACGATCTACATGAAGATGGCCGGGACCGAGTTCGAGTACAAGGGCGACCGGGAGAAGACCGAGGAGAACCGGCTCAAGGACTTCTTCACCGTCGGCGACGTCGGTTACCTGACCGACGACGGCTTCCTGTTCCTGTCCGACCGCAAGTCCGACATGATCATCTCGGGTGGCGCCAACATCTACCCGGCCGAGATCGAGAACGAGATCGTGCTGCACCCCAAGGTCGCGGACGTGGCGGTCTTCGGCATCCCGGACGAGGAGTGGGGCGAGCAGATCAAGGCGGTCGTGGAGCCCGCCGAGGGCGTCGCGCCCGGCCCCGACCTGGCGGCGGAGATCCTCGCGTCGCTGGAGGGCCGGCTGGCGCGGATGAAGTGGCCCAGGTCGATCGACTTCATCGAGGTCATGCCGCGCGAGCCGAACGGCAAGCTCCTCAAGCGCAAGCTGCGCGACCCGTACTGGAAGGACCACCAGCGTGCCATCTGAGGCCCTCGATCATGTCTTGGCGTTTCCCGGCGGGTACACGCGGTCGGTCGGGCCGGTCATCGGGCGGTTCCTGAGCGAGCTGCGCGACGGGCGGCTGGTCGGCGTGCGGACGGCCGGCGGGCGGGTGCTGGTCCCGCCCGTGGAGTACGACCCCGACAGCGGCGAGCCGGTGACGGAGGAGTTCGTCGAGGTCGGCCCGGCAGGGACGGTGCAGACCTGGTCGTGGGTCGCGCGCCCGCTGAAGAACCATCCGCTGGACCGCCCGTTCGCGTGGGCGCTGATCCGCCCGGACGGTGCCGACACGGCCCTGGTGCACGCCCTCGACCTGGGCGTCTTCGACGAGGGCGCCGATCCGCCGCGGTTCCTCAAGACCGGGATGCGGGTCCGTCCGAAGTACCGGGTCGAGCGGACCGGCGCGATCGGCGACATCGAGTGCTTCGTCCCCGAGGTCACCATGATCAACGCGCCGACCCGGCTGGAGTACCGCCTCCGGGGCGGGCGGGCGCTGGACCGCTTCCTGGAGGGCATCTCCGAGGGCAGGATCCTCGGCCACCGCTGCGGCGTGTGCGGCGAGGTGATCGTCCCGATGAAGGGGCTGTGCCCGCGCGACGGCGTGCCCACCACCGAGGAGGTGGAGCTGCCCGACACCGGCACGGTCACCACGTTCGCGGTCAACAACCTGCCCGACCCGCGCGCGCCCGAGGTCCCGTTCGTGTCGGCGTACGTCCTCCTGGACGGCGCGGGCCTGCCCATGCTCGCCCTGGTCGCCGGCATCCCGGCGGACCAGGTCCGGATGGGCATGCGGGTCAAGGCCGCGTGGCGGCCGCGCGAGGAGTGGGACAGGAGCATGGCCAACATCAAGTGGTTCGAGCCCCTCGACGAGCCCGACGTCCCCTTCGACACGATCAAGGACTACGTGTGAACCGCGAGCGGCCGCGCGGCGGCTGGATTGAGGAGCGCGGGGAGCGAGGGACGAGCGATCGGAGCGACGAGGGAAGCCGTCGCGAGAAGACGGCCGCTCGCCGCCGAGCGGAGGCGAGGCAATGAACACGGATATCGCGGTGGTCGCGTTCGTGCAGAGCGAGCACGCGGCCGAGGACGCCGGGCTGTCGGAGGTGGAGATCCTCGCGCCCGTCATCACCGAGATCAAGGAGCGGACCGGGCTGAGCCGGTTCGGGTTCACCTGCTCGGGGTCCAACGACTACCTCGTCGGGGCGCCGTTCTCGTTCGTGTCGGGCCTGGACGCGGTGGGCGCCTGGCCGCCGATCTCCGAGAGCCACGTGGAGATGGACGCGGCCTGGGCGCTGTACGAGGCGTGGGTGAAGCTGCGGCACTCGGAGGTCGACACGGCCCTGGTGTACGGGTTCGGGAAGGCGTCGCAGACGCTGCTGCGCGAGCTGATGACGCAGCAACTCGACCCGTACTACCTGGCGCCGCTGGGAATCGACCAGGTGTCGCTGGCCGCGCTGCAGGCCCGCGCCTACCTGGAGCGTTCGGGCGCCAAGGAGGACGATCTTCGGGCCGTGGCGACGCGGTCGCGGGCGGCGGGCCGGGAGAACCCGTTCGCGCTGAACCTGCCCGACCCGTCCGCCGACGAGGGCTACGACGTGGCGCCGCTGCGCCCGTACGACATCGCCCCGACCACCGACGGCGCCGCCGCGATCGTGCTGGCGACCGGTGACCGGGCCCGCGAGCTGTGCGAGCGGCCCGCGTGGATCCGCGGGATCGACCATCGCAGCGAGGCGCACTCGCCGGGCGTGCGGGACCTGTCCCGGTCCGCGGCGACCCGGATCGCGGGCGAGAAGTCGGGCGCGGCCGGCGACGGCGCCGCCGCCGTCGAGGTGGCCGAGTTGCACGCGCAGTTCTCGCACGAGGAGCTGATCCTGCGGGAGGCGCTCGGCCTGGGCGAGGACGTCACCGTCAACCCGTCGGGCGGCCCGTTGTCGGCCAACCCGCCGATGGCGGCCGGGCTGATCCGGATCGGGGAGGCCGCGGCCCGGATCCACGACGGCACGGCGACCCGGACGCTGGCCCACGCCACCGCCGGTCCGTGCCTCCAGCAGAACCTCGTCTGCGTCCTCTCGGGAGAAGACCATGGGTAACCCGTGCGCGATCATTGCCGGATCAGTGAACTCGGGGCCAGACCGTGTCCTCGACCTGGAGGTTCGCCATGGGTAACCCGTGCGCGATCATCGGCGTGGGCCAGACCGTGTACAAGACCAAGCGGCTGGACGTGTCGATGGCCGGGCTGCTGCGCGAGGCGGCCGTGAAGGCGCTCGACGACGCCGGGCTGACCTGGAACGACATCGACGCCGTCGTGATCGGCAAGGCGCCCGACCTGTTCGAGGGCGTGATGATGCCCGAGGCGTACCTGGCCGACGCGCTCGGCGCCGCGGGCAAGCCGGTCATGCGGGTGCACACGGCCGGCTCGGTCGGCGGGTCGACCGCGATCGTGGCGGCGAGCCTGATCCAGGGCGGCGTGCACGACCGGGTGCTGACCGTCGCGTGGGAGAAGCAGTCGGAGTCGAACGCGACGTGGGCGCTGACGGTGAACTCGCCGTACTCGACGTCGCTGGTGGTGGGCGCGGGCGGGTACTTCGCCCCGCACATCCGCGCGTACATGCGGAGGTCCGGCGCCCCCGACCACATCGGCACGCTGGTCGCGGTCAAGGACCGGCAGAACGCGCTGAAGAACCCGCACGCGCACCTGAAGATCCCGGGCATCTCCCGGGAGATGGTCGAGTCGACGCCGATGCTGTGGGAGCCGATCCGCTACCTGGAGACCTGCCCGTCGTCCGACGGCGCCTGCGCGATGGTGCTGGCCTCCGAGGACGCGGCGCGGAAGGCCCCGAACAAGCCCGCGTGGGTGCACGGCACCGCGATGCGCTCCGAGCCGATCTTCTTCGCCGGGCGCGACACCGTGAACCCGCAGGGCGGCAAGGACTGCGCCGCCGACGTGTACCGTCAGGCCGGGATCGCCGACCCGCGCCGCGAGCTGGACTGCGCCGAGGTGTACGTGCCGTTCTCCTGGTACGAGCCCATGTGGCTGGAGAACCTGGGGTTCTGCGGCGAGGGCGAGGGCTGGAAGTTGACCGAGGCGGGCGCGACCGCGCTCGACGGGGACATCCCGTGGAACCCCTCGGGCGGCGTGCTGTCGTCCAACCCGATCGGCGCCTCGGGGATGATCCGGTTCGCCGAGGCGGCGTTGCAGGTGCGCGGGCTCGCCGGGGACTACCAGGTGGACGGCGCGCGCCGTGCCCTCGGCCACGCCTACGGCGGCGGCGCGCAGTTCTTCGCGATGTGGATCGTCGGCTCAGAGAAGCCCTAAGGCGCCTCCAGGCGTCTCCACCCACCCCCCTCGATCTCCGGAGGACGTCCGATGGAGTTCAACCACGCCGATCTGTTCGAGGGAGTCGCCGACGCGATCGGGGACCGCGTCGCGCTCGTCTGCGGCGGCAGGCGGCTCACCTTCGCCGAACTGGACGCGCAGGCCAACCGGCTCGCGCACCATCTCGAATCCGCCGGGGTGGAGCCCGGCCAGCATGTCGCCGTGCAGCTCTACAACGGCGTCGAGTACGCCGTCGCCCTGGTCGCCGCGCTGAAGATCCGGGCCGTTCCGATCAACGTCAACTACCGGTACGTGGAGAGCGAGCTGCTCTACCTCTACCGCGACTCCGACAGCGTGGCGCTGCTGTACGACGTGGAGTTCGAGGACCGGGTCGCGGCGACCGTCCCCCAGGTGGAGGGGCTGCGGCACCTGGTCGCGGTCGGCGGCCCGGCGTCGGTGCCCGGCGCCGTCGAGTACGAGGAGGCGCTGGCCGCGCAGCCCGCGACGCGCGGGTTCGGGCCGCGGTCGCCCGACGACACCTACGTCGTCTACACCGGCGGCACGACCGGGATGCCCAAGGGGGTGATGTGGGGGCTGAAGGACCTGCTGCTGGCGTTCTGGAACCCGACGCTGCCCCGCCCGGACGTCCCCGAGGACGTGGTGGAGATGGCGCGGAACGCGGGGCCGATGGTGATGATGCCGGTGGCGCCGCTGATGCACGGCGCGGCGCAGATGGCGACGTGGATCGCCTGGTGGATGGGCGCGACGGTGGTGTACGTCCGCAGGTTCGACGCCGCCGAGGTGTGGCGGACGATCGAGCGGGAGAAGGTCAACTCCCTCAGCATCACCGGCGACGCGATGGCGATCCCGATGGTGGAGGAGCTGGAGCGGTCGTCGTACGACCTGTCGTCGCTGGTCGCCTACGTCTCGACCGGCGCGATCCTGACCGGGACGGTCCGCGAGCGGCTGGCGGCGGCGATGCCGAACGTCATGATCATGGACCGGTTCGGGTCCACCGAGTCGGGTTCCACCGCCGAGGCGGTGGCGGGTTCGACCCCGGAGAAGGGCCTGCGGTTCACGGCCGACGTCGAGAACGTCACCGTGCTGGACGACGCGCTCCAGCCGGTCAAGCCGGGGTCGGGCGTCCTGGGGCAGGTGGCCCGCACGGGCTACATCGCGCGCGGCTACTACAACGATCCGGAGAAGACCGCCCGGACCTTCCCCGAGGTGGACGGGCGGCGCTGGCTGCTGACCGGCGACATCGCGACGGTGGAGGAGGACGGCAGCATCGCCGTCTACGGCCGGGGTTCGCAGGCCATCAACACCGGCGGGGAGAAGGTGTTCCCGGAGGAGGTGGAGGCGGTGCTGAAGGGGCATCCGGGCGTGTTCGACGCGGTCGTGACCGGGATCCCCGACGAGCGCTTCGGGTTCCGTGTGGCCGCGGTCGTCCAGCCGCAGGGGGAGGCGCCGGCGCCGGAGGACCTCGACGCCCACTGCCGCAAGAACCTCTCCGGCTACAAGGTGCCGCGCGTGTACGCGTTCGTCGGGGAGATGAAGCGCAGCCCGGCGGGCAAGGCGGACTACCGGTGGGCCAAGCAGGTGGCGCAGGAGGCGGCCGGATAGGCGGAATCCTGGAGAGGTTGGACGGGCCCAGGCGTTGATCTCTTGTGTGTCGGGAGTGGAGGGTGCCCCGCGGGCACTAGGCTCCCCTCGGAAAACCTGGAGATCGAGGTGGAAGCGTGTCGAGCCCGGAACGCGAGCGGGTGGTGGCGGAGCTGCGGGAGGCGATGCAACGGAGCACGCTCTACACGATGCTGCTGCACCACACCGCCGCGAGCAAGGCGGGTCTGAACGTGACGGACGCGCAGTGCCTGAACGCGCTGTCGCTGGAGGGTCCCCTGACGCCGGGACGGCTCGCGGCGCTCATGGGGATCACCACCGGCGGCGCGATCACCGCGGTCGTCGACCGGCTGGAGCGGGCCGGGTACGTCAAGCGCAGCCGCGACCCCGACGACCGGCGGCGGGTGATCGTGGAGCTGGTGCCGGAGAACGCGGCGCGGTTCGAGCAGTACTTCGAGCCGATCGCGCGGGCGTTCGGCGAGCGGATGGCCGGTTATTCCGACGCTCAGCTGCGGCTGCTGTACGGCTACGTGCAGGGCGGCAACGAGGTGATGCCCGGCCTCATCGAGCAGGTCCGCCGCATGCCCTGACCCCCGGCGGCCGGGACGTCAGCGGACGGTGACGATCGCCGAACCGTGGCCGAACAGGCCCTGGTTCACCGCGATGCCCGCCCGGGCGTTCTCCACCTGACGGCCCTCCGCCCGGCCGCGCAGCTGCCAGGTCAGCTCGCACACCTGCGCGATCGCCTGCGCCGGGATCGCCTCGCCGAACGAGGCCAGCCCGCCCGAGGCGTTCACCGGCACCCGGCCGCCCAGCGCCGTGTCGCCCGAGCGCAGCAGCTTCTCCGCGCCGCCCGGCTCGCACAGGCCGATGTCCTCGTACCAGTCGAGTTCCAGCGCCGTGGACAGGTCGTACACCTCGGCGAGCGACAGGTCCTCCGGACCCAGGCCGGCCTCCTCGTACGCGGCCCGCACCATGGACGGGCGGAACGCCGCCTCGGGCGCGGGCACGGCCAGCGCCGAGTCGGTCGCGAAGTCGGGCAGGTCCAAGACCGTCTTGGGGAACGTCGGAGTGACCGTGGACAGCGCCGAGACGCGTACCGGGTCCGCGACGCCCCGCGACCGCGCGAAGTCCATCGACGACAGCACCAGCGCCGCGCCGCCGTCACTGGTCGCGCAGATGTCCAGCAGCCGCAGCGGATCGGCGACCACGGCGGACGCCCGCACGTCCTCCAGGGACACCTCCTTGCGGTAGCGGGCGTTGGGGTTGGCCAGGCCGTGCCGCGCGTTCTTGACCTTCACGGCGGCGAAGTCGTCCGGGGTCGCGCCGTGCAGCGCCATGCGGCGCCGCGCGTACAGCGCGAAGTAGATCGGGTTGGTCGCGCCCAGCAGCCGGAACCGCAGCCAGTCGGGATCGTCGGGACGGTCGCCGCCGACCGGCTTGAAGAACCCCTTGGGCGCCGCGTCGGCCCCGACCACGAGCGCCACGTCGCACAGTCCCGCGAGGATCCGCGCGCGGGCGGTGTCGATCGCCTGCGCCCCGGACGCGCACGCCGCGTAGCTGCTGGAGATCCGCGCGCCCGACCATCCGAGCGCCTGCGCGAACGTCGCGCCCGCGACGAACCCCGGATACCCGTTCCGGATCGTGTCGGCGCCCGCCACGTACTGGACCTCCGGCCAGGACACGCCCGCGTCCGCGAGCGCCGCCCGCGCGGCCACCAGCCCGTACTCGACGAAGTTGCGCCCCCACTTCCCCCACGGATGCATCCCCGCGCCGAGGATCGCCACATCAGTGCCCATGGACCGGCCTCCACATCCAGACGGTGTACTGGGCCTCGTCGTCCTCGTACAGGACGCCCTCGGTCAGCTCGACCTCCATGCCGACCTCCAGGTCGTCGACGCCGAGGCCGGGGACGACCTGGCCGAGGACGACCATCCGCTCGGCCTCGAGCTCGACGGCCGCGACCGTGTAGGGGCGGAACGGCTCGGGGGAGACGTACGGGGGCGGGGGCTTGTAGCGGGAGTCGGCGTACGACCAGACGCGCCCGCGGTTGGAGAAGGCGTACGCCTCCAGTTCCGAGCCGTCCCGGGGCCCGGTGCAGGCCGGGTTCCGGCAGGCGAGGTCGTTGCGGGGGAAGTAGGGGGTGCCGCAGGACGCGCATCGGGTGCCGAGGAGGCGGACGCCGCCTCCGTCCGCGGGCCCGGCGGCGAACCAGCCGTCGACCGCGGGCCGCCTCTCCCGCACCGTGTCGCCTGCTGCGGCCGTGTCGTCGGTGGTGCTGCTCAACGCCGCCTCCCGGAGGTCACGAGCGCAGCTTACCAACCAAGCGCACGTTCAAATCAAGACCGGCGCCGGCCTACGGACCACGGGAACCGGGGAATATCCAGGTTGGAGGACGGGCGGATTCGACGGGCGGGGCTCCTAACTGACGCGTCAGTCACTTCGGTACAGTGAGACCGAACCGAGCCGGATTCTGCCCGTGCCCCGACGGGCCGTACCAGCCTCGATCACCG
Organism: Spirillospora sp. CA-255316; assembly: GCA_050942275.1. Classification (GTDB taxonomy): domain Bacteria; phylum Actinomycetota; class Actinomycetes; order Streptosporangiales; family Streptosporangiaceae; genus Spirillospora. The sequence goes on from CP192047.1 coordinate 1,582,569, forward strand.
TCAAGGAGTACGCATGCGGACTGGACTGCAGGGAAAGACCGCCCTCGTCACCGGGGCCTCCCGGGGCATCGGCAAGGCGATCGCCGTCGCGCTGGCCGCCGAGGGCGCCAACGTCGTGCTCTCCTCGCGCAAGCAGGAGGCGCTCGACGAGGTCGCCGCGGAGATCCGCGCGGCCCACCCGGACGCGGGCGTGCTGGCCAAGGCCGCCCACGTGGGCGACCCCGACGCCGCCGCGGCCTGCGTGGACGCGGCCGTGGCCGAGTTCGGCGGGGTGGACGTGCTGGTCAACAACGCCGGCACCAGCCCGCACTTCGGCCCGATGGTCGACATCGAGCCCGCCGCCGCGGAGAAGACCGTCCAGGTCAACCAGTTCGCCGTGGTGCTGTGGACCCAGCTGGCCTGGAAGCGGTCGATGAGCGAGCGCGGCGGCTCGATCATCAACATCGCCTCCGTCGGCGGCATGATCACCGAGCACGGGATCGGGTACTACAACACCACCAAGGCCGCGGTCATCCACCTGACGCGGCAGTTCGCGATGGAGCTGTCCCCGGGAGTACGGGTCAACTGCATCGCCCCCGGGCTGGTCAAGACCGCCCTCGCCCGCGCGCTGTGGGAGAACAACGAGGAGCAGATCAGCAAGCACATGCCGCTCGGCCGGCTGGGCGAGCCCGAGGACATCGCCGCGGCGGCGGTGTTCCTGGCCGGCGACGCGGCCTCCTGGATGACCGGGCAGACCATGGTGATCGACGGCGGCGCGATCATCCGGCCCGCGATCGCGTGAGGAGCGGCACCGTGAACCGCTGGGGACTGACCATTCCGCTGGGCGGGCTCGCGCTGGGCGAGCACCGCGAGATCGTCGCCGAGCTGCCCTCGCTCGGCTACACCGACGCCTGGTCCGCCGAGACCAACGGCACCGACGCCTTCACCCCGCTGGCGCTGGCCTCCCAGTGGGCGCCCGAGCTGCGCCTCGGACCGGCGATCGTGCCGGTCTACACGCGCGGCCCGGCCCTGCTGGCGCAGCAGGCCGCCACCCTCGCGGACCTGGCGCCCGGCCGCTTCGTGCTCGGCATCGGCACCTCCTCCGACACCATCGTCGAACGCTGGAACGGGATCCCGTTCGAGGAGCCGTACAAGCGCACCCGCGACACGCTGCGGTTCCTGCGCCGCGCGCTGGCCGGGGAGAAGGTCAAGGAGGACTACGAGACCTTCTCCGTCAAGGGCTTCAAGCTGGAGTCGGCGCCCGGGACGCCGCCGCCGATCGTGCTGGCCGCGCTGCGTCCCGGCATGCTGCGGCTGGCCGCCCGCGAGGCCGACGGCGCCATCACCAACTGGCTGGCGCCCAAGGACGTGCGGACCGTGCGCGGCGAGCTGGGCGAGGAGCCCGAGCTGCTCGCCCGGCTGTTCGTCTGCCCGACCGGCGACGCCGACGAGGCCCGCTCCGTCGGCCGCTGGATGATCGCCGCGTACATGAACGTGCCGGTCTACCAGGCCTTCCACCGGTGGCTGGGACGCGGCGAGGCGCTGCGCCCGATGAACGAGGCGTGGGCCGCGGGCGACCGGAAGAAGGCCCTGGAGGTGATCCCGGACGAGGTCGTCGACGACCTGATCGTGCACGGCTCACCGGAGGCCTGCCGCGCCCGCGTCCGCGAGTACGTCGAGAACGGGCTCACCACGCCCGTGCTGGCGATCGTCCCCGGCGGCGGGCTGTCGGCGGTCGAGGCGGTCCGCGCCCTCGCGCCCGGCGCGGACGGCTGAGGTCCCGGCGATCGCCCCTCCCGGGCCCGGTGCGGTGACGCGCCGGGCCCGGTCCTTTACGGGGCGTTCATCTGGAATGCCGGACTTCTAGGTTTACCGGCGTGCGCGCCGGGGAGGGTGGGGCGAACAGGTCACTGACCTGCCCTGGCATGAAACCGAGACTTGAGGAGCCGATAGTGCTCACCCTGACCAGCGGCGCCGTCCAGGTGATCCGTACCGTGACCGCAAACCCCGAGATGCCGCCCGAGACCGGGATCCGCATCGAGTCGGGGATCGACGGCTCCGACGCGCTGCGGCTCTCGGTCGCTCCCGCGCCGGAGGCCGGCGACCAGGTGGTGGAGGCGGAGGGGGCCCGGGTCTACCTTGAGCCCACCGTCGCCCAGCTGCTCGACGACAAGACCCTTGACGCCCAGGTCGATCCGCAGGGCGACGTGGCGTTCACCATCGCCGAGGGCGGACAGGGCGGCCCCGGGGGACCGGGCGTCTGAACCGGCGGACGGGCGCGGGCGCTCCTGATCCCTTCCCGCTCGACCAGGAGCGTCCCAGTGGCCAGGGCCGGGTCGCCGATCCCCGCCAGGGACCGGCGCCCGGCCCTTCGCCGTTTCTGCGACACTGGGCGGCGTGACGCCGCCCTCGTCCTCTCCGCCCGGCCCAGGGGAGCGTCCTGAGCCGCCACGGGAGGAGTTGGAGCGGCAGGTGCGCGACCACTACGGCAACTGGCGCGACCAGCCGCGCGGGCTCGCCTGCGCCGTCGTCGCCGCGTTCCTGATCCTGACCACGGTGGCGTTCGCGTTCGCCGTCGTGGCGGTGGTCATGGCCGCCCGTTGAACGAGGGGTGCGGGCCCAGCGCCCAGTACTCGTAAAGCCCGTAACCCGGGGCGGCCTGGGTCGGGGCCGCGCCGTCCAGGTATTCGTAGCGCGCGACGGCGTCGACCATGCCCCACATGCGGGCGGCGTCCTCCTCCTTGCGCGTGTCGTAGGAGACGCCCTGCACCTTGAGGTCGGGCCCCTGGTACATGCCGTGCTTCCACTCGGGCTCCAGGCCGTACCCGGTGCCGACCATCATGTGGACGGGGAGGATGGGCGTGGCCTTCACGGCGAACGGCTCGCCGCCGGGCGGGCTGAACGCGATGGTCGCCGTGATGACCTCCCGCGTGCCGTCCTTGTAGACCGGGTGGTACTCGGGACGGCCCAGGTACTCGGTCTCGCGAGACTCGTCGGGCCATACGCGCACGGCCTCCTCCAGGAGGCGCCGGCCTTTCTCGTCCTCTTGGACGACGCACAGGATCGAGTGGTCCTCGAACTGCATCGGCGCGTACAGCCAGTAGAAGGTCCCCGCGTTCTTCGCCTGGATGCCGGGCGGCTCGGGCTCGCCGACCGGGCGGATGCCCCAGGAGCGGTCCCGCGACCCCCACCAGCGGTCCGGGGTGACCTCGATCGGCTCGCCGTCCACCACGATCGTCCCGGTCCAGCGGCCCGTCTGCGCCAGCCGCCGCGAGTCGAACACGACCCGCTCCTGCCAGCGCAGGTAGTGCGGCGGCTCCAGCTGCGCCGGAATGGCGCCTTCCCAGGCGAGGTCGAACGACAGGCCGTGCCCGCTCTCCTCCAGGACGACCCGCAGCCGCTTCAGGCCCTCGACGACCTCGACGCGGAACGGCCCGACCGTGGTGTCCATCCGGTCCAGGCCCAGCTCGCGCGAGGCCCGCACGACCTTGTGGACGGGGCCGCGCCGCACGACCGCGAAGGCGTCGGTGACGCCGAGGTTCGGGTACTGCCCGATCCCGACGATCATCATCAGCTCGCCGGAGCAGTCGTGCACGTTGAAGTAGTACCGGTCGTAGAAGTTGCGGTCGGAGGTGGTGACGTGCCGCATCACCTCGGGCGCCTGGTGGATCGGGTAGTCGTCGAGCGGCGAGAGCGTCACTGGTCCCCTCCGAGGATCACGGCGAGCAGGCGGGTGCAGTTGTTGTCGTAGGGAAAGTCGCTGTCGGCCTCGATCCAGCCGAAGTCGATCATCGCCTGCCCGATCCGGGCCATGATCACGGCGAACTTGAAGCCCGACAGGATCTCGTAGTACTCCAGGTGGCGGGCCGGCCGCCCGAGCAGGTCCTCGTAGCGGGCGACGGTCTCGGCGTACGAGGGGAAGCCCTCCAGTCGGGGTACGCCGATGCCCTCGGAGTGGTGCCGGTCCAGGAACATGAACCAGGCCAGGTCCTCCTCCGGGGCGCCCAGCACGGCGTTCTCCCAGTCCAGGACCGCCATGGGCGCGCCGTCCCGGAAGATGACGTTGCCGATGCGCGCGTCACCCCACAGCAGGGCGGGCGGGTCGGGCTCCTCGGGGCGGTTGGCCTTGAGCCAGGCCAGAGCCCTCTGAGCGATCTCCTGCGGGCCGTGATACGCCCAGGGCAGGTAGTGCTCGTAGTAGGCGAGCCGCTGCTCCAGGCCCGGGGCGCCCCACTGGGGCTGGTCGAGGAAGCCCAGGTCCAGGGCGACCGGGTCGAGCCTGTGGATGCGGGCGAGGATGTCCAGGGTGGACCACCACATCGCGGCCCGTTCCTCAGGGGAGACCTCGGTGACCCAGCCGTCCATGTGGTACGGGGGCATGTCCGTGGGGACACGCCCCTCGACCCGGCCCATCACGAAGAACGGGGCGCCGAGCGTGTCGGCGGACGGCTCGTACCAGCGGATGGGCGGCACGGGGATGTCGGTGTGCGCGTCCAGGATCCGCATCAGGCGGTACTGCTCCTCGAAGCGCGGCTCGGGGAATATCTGGTAGCGGGCCGGGGCGACCCGGGCCACGTACGGCTCGCGCCGCCCGCGCCCGTCGGCCGGATCGGTCCAGGTGGCGTCGAACAGCAGCGTCTCGTTGGAGAAACCGCTGGTCGACGGGGTCTCCAGATGCGGGATCCGGGATCCGGGCAGCCGGCCGTCCAGCCAGCCGGCCAGGCTCCGGAGGGTGATCTCGGGGTCGCGTTGGTCGGGCACGGGCATGGCCGCCTCCTCGCGCGCCGCCGGCCCCGGGCCAGGTGGGGGTGGGTGGGTCATGTGGGGGCGGTGGGGCGGCCGGCCCCGGACGCCGGGCGGACACCAAAGTAGAACGTGTTCTATCAACGGCCCGGGGCGCGGTCAATGCCCCCGGCCACGGCTCCAGGCCCCCGGCGCCCCCGGGCGACCGGCGGGGCGGGCGTGAAAGGATCGGATCATGCGACTGACCAAGCTCGGACACAGCTGCGTGCGGCTCCAGAAGGACGACCGGACCCTGGTCATCGACCCGGGGGCGTTCACCACCGAGGCCGGCGCCCTGGAGGGCGCGGACGCCGTCCTGATCACGCACGAGCACTTCGACCACTTCGAACCCGACCGGCTGCGCAAGGCCATGGCGGAGAATCCGGCGCTGGAGGCGTGGACGTCCCGCGTCGTCGCCGAGAACCTGGCCGACCTGGGCGGGCGCGTCCACCAGGTCGGGCACGGGGACGCGGTCACCGTCGCCGGCTTCGAGGTGCACGTCTACGGGGAGGACCACGAGATCCTGCACCCGGACGTCCCGCCGATCCCCAACACCGGCTTCCTGATCGACGGGGAGGTGTTCCACCCGGGCGACGCGCTGACCGTCCCCGGCGAGCCCGTCCGCACCCTGTGCCTGCCCGGCAACGCGCCCTGGATGAAGATCCCGGAGCTGTACCAGTACGCCCGCGAGGTGCGCCCCGAGCGCGCGTTCGTGATCCACGACGGGCTGCTGAACGACAACGGCCTGGCCGTGATGGAGACGCACGTGACCAACGCGGGCAAGGAGGCGGGCAAGGAGTTCCGCCGCCTCAAGCCCGGCGAGTCCGTCGACCTCGCCTCATGACCGAGCGCGTCATGACCGGGATACGGGCGGTCTTCTTCGACATCGGCGAGACGCTGATCAACGAGGGGGAGATCTACGGCCGGTGGGCCGACTGGCTGGGCGTGCCGCGGCACACCTTCCTCGCCAAGCTGGGCGCGCTCCTGGCCACCGGCGGCACCCACATGGACCTCCTGGAGTATTTCCGGCCGGGCTTCGACCTGGAGAAGGAGCAGCGCAGGCGGGCCGAGGCCGGGGTGCCCAACGGCTTCGGCCCCGCCGACCTCTACCCCGACGCGCGCGACTGCCTGGCCGCGCTGCGCGCCCAGGGGCTGTTCGTCGGGGTCGCCGGCAACCAGCCGGTCGAGGCGGCGGAGCAGTTCGCCGCGCTGGGCCTGGAGGCCGACGTGGTCGGGATCTCGGACGTGTGGGGCGTCCAGAAGCCCGAGGAGGCGTTCTTCGCGCGGTGCGCCGAGCTGGCGGGCGTCCCGGCGGGCCGGACGCTGTACGTGGGCGACCGCATCGACAACGACGTGCGCCCCTCCCTGGCGTACGGCATGCAGGCGGCGTTCCTGCGGCGCGGCCCGTGGGGGTTCATCCAGAGGGACGACGAGGCCCTGGAGGGCTGCACGTTCGTCCTGGACGACCTGGAGGGGCTGCCCGGCCTGGTCGCCGCGCACAATGCCGCCGCCTAGCCGCGCCCGAGTCCGGCTTTCCGGTGCAATTCCCCCGCCAGTCGGCTGATCGCGGCGGCCCCTAAGGGGCATCCCTTAATTCGCGAGTAGGGCATCAAGACCGGTCGCCAGAGTGATTTCGTCCGGGCGCCCGTTTCCTACCGTTGATGATGTGTCCGCAGGTGGCGGACGCATCGATCGAAGTGAAACGGGGAGAGCATTCTCATGAACGGCACCTACCGCCCGCGCCATGGCCGGATGATCGCCGGTGTGTGCGCCGGCCTGGCCCGCAGGTTCGGGACCACGCCCGCCACCATCCGGCTCCTGGCGCTGCTGTCCTGCCTGCTGCCCGGCCCGCAGTTCGTGGTCTACCTCGTGCTGTGGGTGATGCTGCCGAACGAGGACCGGCATTTGGCGCGCTCCGCCTGATTCTCCGGGGGGCGCACTGATAACGTCCTGACGCCGTTTCGACCGGCGGATCCCCTTGGAGCGGGGGATCCCACGGTGTTAGATCGTGGCACGGCGTTTCCGAGAGTCGGGAGGGAGCCCCAGTGCCTGACAAGGGCCGGCGGCCGGGGCCCGGCACGGACACGGGCACCGCCGAGAGCGCCCGCGCGCTGCTCGGACACCTGCGCGACCTGGCCCGCGCCCGCCGCGGGCCCGTCCGCGACATCGCCGCCCGCGACCAGGTCCACTGGCTGGCCGACCTCCCCGGCGAGGTCTACGTGGAGACCGACGCCGGGCCCGGTGACGTGCTGTTCAGCGTCCCGGTGATCCCGCTGTCGCCGCCCGGCGTGCTGGAGGAGTTCGACGGCTGGCTGGGCATGCGGCACTGGTACCGGGACCTGCGCGACATGGCCGAGGACGCCGCCGCCCGCGGCGCCGACGTGGTGCTGGCCACCGGTCTGCTCGGCTGGGCTCCCCCCGACGGCCCCGCGGTGCACGACCACCTGCTGTCCACCCCGGTCCGGATCGTCGTCGACGACCGTTCCGGGCGGCTGGACGTGGTCCTGGCGGGCCGCGCGACCCCGCGCGACCGCGAACTGCTGGCCGGGCTTCCCGGCTACCTCCCGGACCGCACGGACTGGGTCTGGGACGCGGTGCGGTCCGGGCAGGGGATCGGCCTGCACGCCTCGGTGTCGGACGTCCTCCGCAAGTGGTGCTCGGTGGCGTTCGGCGACCGCGCCGAAGCGGTGGCGTACCGGGAGGACTGGGCCCCCGCCCGGTCCGCCGGCCCCCCGCCGCCCGTGCCGCGGCTGCGGCTGGCGCCCGCGCTGGTCGCCCGCCCGCCGGGCCGCGAGGCCGTCGCCGCCCACTACGACACGCTGCTCGAACTCCTCGGCGACGGCCCCGTGCCCGCCGGGCTGGCCGGGTTCCTGGCGCCCGGCGGCCGCTCGCCGCTGCTGCACGTCGCCGAGCGCGACCCGGAGACGGTCGCCGGCCTCCTCGGCGGGATGCTGAACCGCGGCCGCCGGGTGCTGGTCGCCGTACCGGACGGCGAGGCGGCACGGCGGCTGTACGCCTCCCTGCCCGAGGGCGTCGCCGGGCTCTGCGCGACCGTGACCGGCTTCGAGGAGGGCGAGGGGGCCGCCGCGTCCCCCGACCGCGTGGCCGCGGCCGTCCTCGCCCGCCTGGCCGAGCACGACCCGGCCCGCCACCGCGAGCACACCCGGGAACTGGCCGAGCGGCACGAAGAGGCGCAGGCCGTCGCCGACGACATCGCCGCCCGGCTGCGCGCGGCCGAGGAGGAGCGGAGCCACGACCTCGGCGGCGGCTACACCGGCGGCCGCGCCGACCTGGAGCGGCGCCTGCGCGCCGAGGAGACCGAGCACGGGTGGCTGACGCCGCGTCCCGGGCTCGGCCCCGCACCGCTGTCGGGCGCCGAGGCCGCCGAGCTGGTCCGGCTGCTGGCGGGGCGGACCCCCGTACGGCAGGCCCGCGCAGCGCAGCGCGACGTCGACCCGGCCGGCCTGCCCAGCCCCCCGTACGTGCGGACGCTGATCGAGGCGGAGGCCACCGCCGTCGCCCGCGCCGAACGCTCCGAGAGCGACCTGTCCCGGCGGCTGCGGCACTGCGACGTCCACCTGCTCGCCCGCCTGGAGAGCTGCGCGGGCGCCGTGAACGCCGCGCTCCGCGACCTTGGCCTGGAGGGCCACCCGGGCGCGTGGGACCACGCCGACCACGCGGTCCGCGCGTTCACCGACGCGCTCGGACGGCGCCGCCCCGCCGTCTGGGAACGCGTCGCGGAGATGACCTCGCAGGCCGAATGGGCCGAACGGGCCCTGCGGTCCCTGGCCGGCCACCGGGTGGAGCTCCCGCCGGGCGAACTGCACCTGCGCAAGCTGGCCGCGGCCGCCCAGCAGCTCCGCAACTACCTCGCCGACGGCGGCACGCTCAAGCGCGGCCCGCTGCGCTCCGCGCCCCAGCGCCACGCCGAACCCCTCCTCCAGGGCATCACCGTCGACGGCCGCCCGCCGGCCACGCCCGAGGCGCTCGACGCCGTCTTCACCGAGCTGATGGTGCGGATGGCCTGCCAGGAACTCCAGTACGTGTGGGAGGCGGCCGGGGTGTCGTTCCCGGCCGACGTGCCGCCGCAGACGCGGGTCGCCCGCTTCCGCCGCGCGCACGCCCGCCTCGCCCGCATCCGCGACGTGCTCCCCGCCATCGACGAGACCATCGACCTGCTCTTCCAGGCCGGGCTCGGCATCCCGCTCACCCACCCGCTCCAGTGGCACGGGTACGTCGCCGCCCTGGAGAGCGCCCGCCTCAACCTCGGCGTGAATCGCGCCACCGCCGACATCGCCGCCCTGCGCGACTCCGTCGCCCGGTCCGGGGGCGACGGCGACCCGCCGCCCGAGCTGCGCGCCGCCACGGCCGCGATCGACGCCCGCGACGCCGACGCCTACGGCCGGTGCCTGCACGCCCTCGCCGAGGCGCGGCACGAGCGGGCCCTGGAGATCCGCTGCGCCGAGCTGCTCGGCCGCGTCCGGGACGTCCACCCCGAGCTCGCCGACGTGCTCGCCGCCACCGTCGCCGCCGAGGTCTGGCCGGGGCGCGTGGAGCGCTGGGAGGACGCGTGGGCCTGGGCGGCGGCGTCGGCCCGCCTCGCCGGGCTGCCGCGCTCCGACGCCGAGGCCCGCCTGCGCGTCGACCTCGAACGGGCCCGCGAGCGCCTGGAGGAGGTGAGCGCCCGGCTGGCCGCCGCCGAGGCCTGGGGCGCCTGCCTGCCGGGAGTGGACCCAGCGTCCACCGACCCGGCGGAGATCGTCCCGGTGTGGATCGTCCCGCTGTGGCGGATCCCGGAGGCGCTGCCGCCCCGTCCCGGCGCGTTCGACGTGGTCATCGTGGACGGTGAGCACGGTGCGGGAGCGGAGGCCCTCTTCCTCCTCTGGCACGCCCCTCGCGTGATCGTCGTCGGGCAGGGCGGCCCCGACCTGCCCGCCCCCGAGGGGCCCGCGCCGGTCTCCGCGCCGCCGCCCGACCTGACCGAGATCATCACCCCTACCGCGCCGCTCTTCCAGATCCTCCTGACGCGTTTCGCCCCCGACCCTCCGCCCGAGCCCGAGCCCGAGCCCGAGCCGGAATCTGAGCCCGAGCCGGAGCCCCAGCCCGAGCCGGAGCCAGCGCCAGAGCCCCAGCCTGAGCCCGAGCCCCAGCCTGAGCCCGAGCCCCAGCCTGAGCCGGAGCCTGAGCCCCGACCCGAGCCCGCATCCGCCGAACCCGGACCTCACCCCGAACCCGAAGTCGAACCCGAGCCGCCGCGGGAACGGAAACCGCCCAAGGCGGTCCCCAAGGTCGTCCGGGTCAGGCCGGGACGGTCCATCGCGGTTTACAAGCGGCCGGAGCTGGTGGAGATCGTGGAGCAGGTCGCGCTGCGGGAGCCGGATCTCGACGACGACGGGCTCGTCGACCTGGTGGCCCGGCTGCTGGACTGCCCGGCGGACGAGGCGCTGCTGGTGGGGGCGCGGGTCCGGTACGCGGTCGAGCAGTACCGGGAGTCCCTCGCCTGACCGGTCAGCCCTCGGCGTCGACGCCGAACAGGAGGGCGAGACCGTCCGGCCCCGAACCCCCCCCGCTGGAACCGCGTGGCCTGCGGCGGAGCGGGCTGACGGAAGGTGCCCGCATGCGGACGGCCGGTAAACCGGCGGGCATGCGCGCGTCCCGACACGGATCGGGTCTGACATATCGGTGGGAGGGAGCGGGCCGGAACGGCATGATCTCCCTATGCGGACAGAAGAGATCATCGGTATCTGGCGGACCGTGATCCTCGGGGACCACAAGTCGTGGGTGATGTTCGGGAACGGCACCTGCGTGATCCTGATGGAGCCCGAGGAGGACCTCGCCGCCCAGGCCGTGCGGATCCTGCGCGAGTACGGGCCCGTGCACGCCGGGACGCCGTCCGCCGACTTCGGCATCATCGAGCTGGACGACGCGCCCGGCTGGGTCGTGTACGGCCACCACGACGACGTGCTCAGCTACGTCGCCCCCGAGGAGGTCGAGGAGGCCGACGAGCTGAAGGTCGGGCTGCTCGGCCGGTCCAAGCGCGACCAGGACGGGCGCGAGCTCGAGGTCGTCCACGTGGAGGACAAGCGGGACCGGCTCCACCAGGCGAATTCCTCGACATGACGCCGGGTGTCACTGGTTGTCGGTATATAGGGAGGCGTGGCCGACTGGGATGAGGACGCGCGGGGGCGACTGCGCGCCGCCGCGCACCGGCGGGACGCCCGGCGGGGGCTCGACGTCCTGGCCGGCCGTCCGCTCGGGCCGGTGCTTCAGTACGCGGGCGACGTGCTGGTCGCGGCGCTCGACAGCGCGCTGCCCGGCGCCGACCGGCTCGCCCGCAAGTGCGTCGAGGAGCTGACCGGCCGCGACGGCCCCGGCGACGCGGAACTGGCCGCCGAACTGGCCGCCGCGCTCGACGGGACCGCCACGCCGCTCGTGGACGCGCCCGTCGACCTGGCCGCGCTCGGCCCCCGGCTGGACGCCGACCCGTCCGAGGGCCTCCACGTCGTCGACCTGCGCACCGGCGACATCGACACCGGGCCGCCGACCTTCGACACCGCGGACGACCCAGGGCGCTGGCTCACCTTCGTCCCGGGCGGGCCGGGCCACGGCGGGCCCGGCGAGGAGGCGCAGCGCGGCAGGGCCCGGAGCTGGCTCGCCGCGCACGGCTACCGTCCGGGCCCCCGCCCCTTCCTCTGAGTCCGGAGACTCCGAGTCACGACCCCGGGCGCACCAGCGGGAACGGCACCGTCTCCCGGATGCTGCGCCCGGTCAGGGTGATGAGCAGCCGGTCGATGCCCATGCCCATGCCGCCTGCCGGGGGCATCGCGTACTCCAGCGCGCGCAGGAAGTCCTCGTCCAGCTCCATCGCCTCGGGGTCGCCGCCCGCCGCCTGCAGCGACTGCTCGGTGAGCCGCCGCCGCTGCAGGATCGGGTCGATCAGTTCGGAGTACGCGGTGCCGAGTTCGAGGCCGAAGACGATGAGGTCCCACTTCTCGGCCAGCCGCGGGTCCTTGCGGTGCGGCCGGGTGAGGGGGGAGGTCTCCGCCGGGTAGTCGCGCACGAACGTGGGCGCCTTGAGGTCCTCCTCGACCAGCGCCTCGAACAGCTCCTGGACGACGCGTCCCTGCCCCCAGGCCGGGTCGACGTTCACCCCCGCCCGCTCCGCGGTGGAACGGACGGCCGAGAGCGCGGTGTCGGGTGTCAGCTCCTCGCCCAGCGCCTCCGACACCGACCCGTACACGGTGATCTCCTGCCACGGCTCGGCCAGGTCGTACTCGACGCCGTCCCGGACGACCACGGTGGTGCCCAGCGCCGCCCGCGCCGCGTCGACGACGAGGTCGCGGGTGAGGGTGGCCATCGTGTCGTAGTTGCCGTACGGCTCGTAGGCCTCCAGCATCGTGAACTCGGGGTTGTGCTTGTGCGACACGCCCTCGTTGCGGAAGTTGCGGTTGAGCTCGAACACCTTCCCGACGCCGCCGACCAGCAGCCGCTTGAGGTAGAGCTCCGGCGCGATCCGCAGGTACAGCTGCATGTTGTAGGCGTTGATGCGGGTGGTGAACGGCCGCGCGGTGGCGCCGCCGTGGATCGGCTGGAGCATCGGCGTCTCGACCTCCAGGTAGCCGCGCTCGCGCAGGCCGTCCCGCACGGCCGCGACCGCGTCGCCGCGCATCCGCAGCATCCGGCGCGACTCGTCGTTGACGATGTAGTCGACGTAGCGCTGCCGCACCCTCATCTCCTCGGACAGGCCGGTCGGCCTGGAGGTCTGCCGGGACGGGGCGTGCACGGCCGGGAGCGGGCGCAGGCACTTGGCGGTGAGCTTCCACGAGTGGGCCAGCACCGACAGCTCGCCGGTCCGGGACGTCACCACCTCGCCGGTCACGCCGACCTGGTCGCCGAGGTCGATCAGCGACTTCCACGACTTCAGGGACGCGGTGCCGAGCGCGTCGGAGGTCAGCATGATCTGCAGGTCTCCGGTCTCGTCCCGCAGCGACGCGAAGATGAGCCGGCCGTGCTCGCGGGCCAGCATGACCCGCCCGGCGATGGCGACGGCCGCGCCGGTGCGGGTGTCGGGCGCCAGGTCGGGGAAGCGCTCCCTGATGCCGGCGGCGTAGTCGGTGCGGTCGAAGCCGAGCGGGTAGGGCTCCATCCCGGCCTCGCGGATCTGGTCCAGCTTGGCGTGCCGGACGCGTTCCTGCTCCGACAGCCGCCGCTGCGGGGCGCGCGCCGCCTCAGCGGCCTCCTCGATCTCCTGGATCTTGGTGACCAGTTCCTGGGACGGCGTCATCCGCGCGGCGCGGTCGAGCTTGGGCCGGTTGAGGTTGGGCAGGAAGCCCTCGGCCCGGGCGTAGGCGAGGCCGAGGCGGATGACGTCGCGGTTCTGCATGTAGCAGATGAACCGGGGCCGCCAGTCGGGGTTGTACTTGGCGTTGGACAGGTACAGCGATTCGAGCTGCCAGAACTTGGAGGCGAACGACAGCAGCCGGTAGTACAGCCGCGCCACCGGTCCCGCGCCGATCTGGGAGCCGCGCTCGAACGCCGACCGCAGCATCGCGAAGTTCAGCGAGAGGTGCTGCACGCCCACGGTCGCGGCGCGTTCGGCCAGCTTGGCCACCATGAACTCGTTCAGCCCGTTCTCGGCCGCGCGGTCGCGCCGCATCAGGTCCAGCGACAGCCCGGTACGTCCCCACGGGACGAAGCTGAGCAGCCCGCGCAGCTCGCCCTCGGCGTCGAACGCCTCGACCATCACGCAGCGGCCGTCGGTGGGGTCGCCGAGCCGCCCGAGCGCCATGGAGAACCCGCGTTCGGTGTCCTCGCCGCGCCAGGCGTCGGCGCTGCGGATCAGCTTGGCCATCTCCCACGCGGCGATCTGCGAGTGGCGGCGGATCCGCACCGTGTACCCGGCCCGCTCCACCCGCCGCACGGCCTGCCGCACCTGGCGCATCTCGCGGCCGTCGAGGTTGAAGTCGGTGAGGTCGAGAATCGCCTCGTCGCCGAGTTCGAGGGCGTCGAAGCCGTGCCGCCGGTAGATGTGCGCGGCGCGCTCGCCGACGCTGACCGCGCCGGGGATCCACGCGTGCGCCCGGCACTCGCCGAGCCAGGCCGCGATCGCCTGGTCCCAGGACTCGGGGTCGCCCAGTGGGTCGCCGCTGGCCAGCGAGACCGAACCCTCTACCCGGTAGGCGATGCCGGCCTTGCCGTTGGGGGCGAGGATGAAGTCCTTGTCGCGGCGCAGCGCGAAGTAGCCGAGCGAGTCCTGGTCGCCGTACTCGGCCAGCAGCGTGCGCACGGCGATCTCCTCGTCGGCGTCCAGCACCGCGTCGCCCCGGCCGGGACGGAACAGTGCCCAGAAGGTGACGATGAGCAGCCCGGTGCCGAGCACCCCGATGATGGTGTCGACCCAGCCGGGGACCAGCACGTCGAGGGGCTCGCCGGTGACGCCCGACCCCAGCACGGTCTGCAGCACCACGTACCAGGGATGGGTCCAGAGGGCGCCCCGCGGGTCCTGGTCGGTGACGGTGACCAGGAACGTGCCGATCCCGCCGCTGACCACCACCAGCCCGGCGAACACGATGGCGGCGACCCGCCGGTTGGCGCGGTCGGGCAGCGTGGTGAACTCGCCGCGCGCCGCGACCAGCAGCGCCAGCACGGCCAGGAACACGCCGGTGGTGATGCACTCGCCGACCGGCGTCGGCTCGTCCGGGTCCAGGATCAGCGCGAGCAGCAGCAGCGTGGAGGTCGCCGAGTACAGCCCGAACAGCAGCACCAGGATCCGCCAGGCCGCCTTCTTGCGCCGCCGCACCCCCATCGACAGCAGGATCAGCAGCAGGCCGAACGGCACGCTGGCGGTGAATCCCAGATAATAGATCCAGCGGAGCGCCCAGATGTCGGCGACCTCGAGGATGAGGTCGGACGACAGCCAGGCCAGAATGGACAGGATGCCGGAGAGCCGGGTGTACCAGAAGAAGATGGTCGGCACGGTCTGGATGAGCCCGTGCCAGCCCGCGGCCGGCCCCGCGGCGGCCCTGCCATTACCTGTTCCTGGTGTCACGTTCATGCACGCTTCTGTCTTCGTCGGCTCTCATGTCCACCTGGCGCCAACCTCGGCGACACGGTGAACGTCTCACGGGTAGGGGACGGGGCCGCTGGGGGATGATTGCCCTGAGGGGGGATCTACCCCTCATCGGAGTCGGTCCAAGGTTGTCAGCAAAAGTCGATATGGTCGCGGATATGCCAAATGAGTCCACCGGGGAGCGGTTGCTCGCCCACCGCTACCGACTGGTGACGCAGGTCGGCCGCGGCGGCATGGGCACGGTCTGGCAGGCTCACGATGAGGTCCTCGGTCGTGACGTTGCGGTGAAAGAGGTCATCCTGCCGCATGGTCTCACCGATGAGGAACGCACCGTCCACCACAAGCGCACGTTCCGCGAGGCGCGCACCGCCGCGCGCCTCGGCCACCCCGGCGTGGTCACGGTGTACGACGTGGTCGAGGAGGACGGCCGGCCCTGGATCATCATGGAGCTCATCCTGGCCCAGTCGCTGGACCAGGTCATTAAACGGGAGGGCCCGCTGGAGGCGCGGCGGGCCGCGGAGATCGGCCGGCAGATGCTGGCCGCGCTGCACGCCGCCCACGAGGCCGGCGTGCTGCATCGTGACGTCAAGCCCAGCAACGTGCTGGTGACCCGCGGTGACCGCGCGGTGCTCACCGACTTCGGCATCGCCACCGCCTCCGGTGACGCCACCCTCACTCAGACCGGCCTGGTGATGGGCTCACCCGCCTACATCGCCCCCGAGCGCGCCCGCGGCCGCACCGCCGGTCCCGCGTCCGACCTGTGGTCCCTGGGCGTCACGCTGTACGCGATGACGCACGGTAAGTCCCCCTTCGAACGCTCCGAACCGATGGCCGCCCTGGTCGCGGTCATCTCCGAGGACCCCGACCCGCCCGACAACGCCGGACGCCTCGCACCGGTCATCCGCGGGCTGCTCCGCAAGGACCCCGACCAGCGGATGGACGCCATCGAGGCGGGCGCGCTGCTCGACGACATCGTCCGGCAGGAGACCTTCGACACCCAGCGCACCCAGGTCGTGGAGTTCGCCCTGGGCGAGGTGGCCGAGGAGCCGCCCGCCGCCGCCCCGCCCGCCTCGGACGAGACGGTGCGGGACGCCTCCCGCGCCGAACCGGACGGCGGGCGGACCCGGATCGAGCCCGCGCCCCTGGCCGAGGAGGCGCCGCACCCGCGCAGGAGGCCGTCCGGCCCGATGGCCTGGCGCCCCGGCTCGCCGACCGAGCCCGCGGGCAACCTCGCGCGGCCCGGCGACCGTTCCCCGGGCGACCGCCGCAACCCGCTCCTCATCGGCGTGATCGTCCTCGTCGTGCTGGTGGCCGTCGTGGTCTTCGCGCTCACCCGGGGCGGCGGGAAGGAGGCCGGCACGCGCGGCAACACGCCCGCGCCCGGCGCCACCTCCGAGCGGCAGAGCCCCTCGCGGAGCCCGTCGGCGTCGCCGAGCGGCGGCTCCACGCTCCCCGCCGGCTTCCGCATGCACGAGGACTCCACCGGCTTCTCCATCGCCGTCCCCAAGGACTGGAAGGGGCCGCTGCGCCGCGGCTCCTCGTCGACCAGCGTGTTCTTCGAGCCGCCGAGCGGCGAGGGCTACATCCAGGTCGACCAGACCTCCGACCCCAACAACAGCGCGCTGGAGGACTGGGAGAAGTACGAGCCGACGGCGAGCGGCCGCTTCCCGGGCTACCAGCGGGTCAAGATCGCCCCGGTGACGCAGGGCGAGCCGGTCAGCGACCCCGACGGCGACGACGCGGCCGACTGGGAGTGGACCTACGACGGCAGGGGCGGCCGGCTGCACGCCCTCAACCGCGGTTTCGTCATGAACGACACCGGCTACGCGATCGTCCTGGTCGCCCCCGACGCCGACTGGGACAAGACCTTCGCCGAAATGGCCCCCATCTACCAATTCTTCAAGCCCAAGGACAATTGACCCGCCCCCCGGCCATCCCCGGCCCGCGACCGCCCCGCTTGTCCACTGCCCGGCCTGGAGCGGAGCGCCAGCGGAGTGGAGGGACGGCCAGGCGACGGGGAGCGTTTCCGTAGCGAGCCCCCGGGCGAGCGTAGGAGGCGCTTCACGCCGTCCCGGGGGGCGTGGGGGTCGCCCCCCACAATGAAAGGTGACAGATGTCGGACGGGGAACGGGTGGTCGCCGGTCGCTACCGGTTGATCGCGGTCGTGGGACGCGGCGGCATGGGGACCGTCTGGCGCGCCCGGGACGAGATGCTCGACCGGGAGGTGGCGGTCAAGGAGGTGCTGCTCCGCCAGGACCTGAGCGATCAGGAGCGGGAGGAGCGGCATCGCCGGACGCTGCGGGAGGCGCGGGCGTCGGCCCGGCTGAACCATCCGGGCGTGGTGACCGTACACGATGTCGTGGACGAGGACGACCGTCCGTGGATCGTGATGGAGCTGGTCCGGGCGCGGTCGCTCCAGGAGATCGTGGACACCGACGGGCCGCAGCCGCCCGGGCGGGTCGCGGGCATCGGGCGGCAGGTGGTGGGAGCGCTGCGGGCGGCCCATGCCATCGGCATCCTGCACCGCGACGTGAAGCCGGCCAACGTGCTGATCACCTCCGAGGACCGGGCGGTGCTGACCGATTTCGGCATCGCGCAGGTCGCGGGGGACGCCACCCTCACCCAGACCGGCCTGCTGGTCGGCTCGCCCGCCTACATGTCGCCGGAGCGGGTGAAGGGCGAGCGCGCGATCCCGGCGTCGGACCTGTGGGCGCTGGGGGCGACCTTGTACGCGGCGTGCGAGGGGAAGCCGCCGCACCACCGTTCGGACGCGATGGCCGTGCTGGCCGCCGTGATGACGCAGGAGCCGCCCCCGCCGCGCAACGCGGGTCCGCTCGCCCCCGTCCTGTACGGGCTGCTGCGGAGCGATCCTGTGGAGCGGCTGCGGGGCGACCAGGCCGAGGAGATGCTGCGCCAGGTAGCCACGGGCACCGCCCCGGCCGCGCCCGTGACGGCGGGGAGCGCGGCCCCGGCGGGGGCCGTCTCCGGGGGCGCGGAGACCCTGGCGTCCGCGCCGCCCGCGTCGCCTGCGCCGCCCGGGGTGGACCGGACGCGGGGTCTCGCGGGCCCGGGTCCGGACGTCCCCGTGCCCGACTTCGCCTCGGACATCCCGGTGCCGGACCTGCCGGGCCCGGAGCGCACCGTCCACGGCACCGGGCCGGGCGGCGGGACGGGCCGGCGCGGCGGGGTTCTGGTCCCGGTGATGGCCGGCGCCCTGGTCGCGCTCGTGATCGTGGGCGTGGTCGGGTTCGTGCTCTGGCCGGACGGGGACTCCGGGAACCAGGCCGGGCCGTCACAGGACCCGCCGGGGCAGAGCCGGCCGGTGCAGAGCCCGCCCGCGCAGAGCGGCGGCCCGGCGCAGCCGGGGCCGCCGTCCGCGACCGCCGGCGCGTCCGTGGGCGTCCCGCCGACCCTGCCGCAGGGGTTCGTCCGGCAGAGCGGCCCCGGGTTCACGATCGGCGTTCCAGCGGGTTGGACGCGGCAGGTCAGGGGCAACAGCACGTACTGGCTGGACCCCGCCTCGGACGCCTACGTCCAGGTGGACCGGACACCCTGGTCCGGCGACCCCTACGAGCACTGGCGGCAGTGGGAGCGGGAGGTGATCTCCAAGGGGTCGCTGCCCGGCTACCGGACGATCGACCTGACCCGGGCGACCGTGGGAGGGCGCCCGGCCGCCGACATCGAGTTCACCTGGAACGGCAACCGCGCCAAGGACCGCGGGGTCATCGCCGGCGGGCGCTCGTACGCCGTCCTGGTCGCGGTTCCGGCGTCCCGGTGGAACACGTACCAGCCGACCGTGAACAATGTCCTCGACACGTTCCAGCCATGAGCGTGAACATCGGGACGGGCGGGAGCGTCCCTAACAAAACATCGGGCCGTGAGCTGTACGCGAGGCGTTCCTCTAGGCAGCGCCACGCGTGACGGGGGACCATTTAGACATGGGAGAGGGTCATGTGCTCGCCAACCGCTACCGGTTGGACGCGGTGGTGGGCCGTGGCGGCATGGGCACCGTGTGGCGCGCCTATGACGTCATGCTTGACCGCGAGGTCGCGGTCAAGGAAGTGGTGCTGCCGCCGGGGCTGACGCCGACGGAGCGCGATGTCCTGTACGAGCGGACCTTCCGGGAGGCCAGGGCCTCGGCCCGGCTCAACCACCCGGGCGTCGTCACGGTGCACGACGTGGTGGAGGAGTCCGACCGCCCGTGGATCGTGATGGAGCTGGTCCGCGCCCGCTCGCTCCAGGACGTCCTGGAGGAGGGCCTGCTGGGGCACCGGCGGGTGGCCGAGATCGGGCTGCAGATGCTGGCCGCGCTGCGGCACGCCCACGAGAAGGGGATCCTGCACCGCGACGTCAAGCCCAGCAACGTCCTGATCACCGACTCCGGGCGGGTGGTGCTGACCGACTTCGGGATCGCCCAGGTGGAGGGTGACGCGACGCTGACCCAGACGGGCCTGGTGATGGGGTCGCCCGCCTACATCCCGCCGGAGCGCGCGCAGGGGGAGCGTGCGGTGCCGGCCTCCGACCTGTGGGCCCTGGGCGCGACGCTGTACGCGGCGCTGGAGGGCCATTCGCCCTACGAGCGGTCCGACGCCATGGCCTCGCTCCAGGCGGCGCTCACCGAGCCCGTCCCGCCCGCGCGGAACGCCGGTCCGCTGGCGTCGGTGCTGGAGGGGCTGCTGGCGCGCGAGCCGTCCAGGCGGATCACCGCCGCGCAGGCGCAGCCGATGCTGACCCATGTCGCGACGATGCCGGAGCCGATCCGGCCCGAGCCGCCCCGGCTGTCGGAGGACACCGTGGTGGACGAGCCGCCGCCGCCCGCCTTCTACGAGGAGACGGTGGTGGACGAGCCCGTGGAGACCGTCCTGGACTCGCCCGGGTTCGAGGAGGTCACCCGGGTCGACTCCGACAGGTCGTCGTCCTCCTACGGCCAGAACAGCACGGTCTTCCGGCCCAACGCGCACCCCTCCGGCACGGGGGGCGGGCCCGGCCGCGGCGGCCAGGGGCAGCGGGGCGGCGGCCAGGGGCACCAGGCGGGCCAGGGGCAGCAGGGCGCCGGCCCGGGGCGCCAGGGGCGCCAGGCGGGCCAGGGCGCGGAGCCCGGCCGCGGGGGCGGCCAGGGGCAGGACGCCTCGTCCGGGGCGGCGGGCCAGGGGGCCGGTACCGGCTCCGGGGCCGGTACGCCGCACGATCCCGAGGTGCGGACGCTGCTGGAGACCGAGTGGGCGGTCCCGCCGCCCGGGCCGCAGACCCCGCCGCCGTGGGAGCAGCCGGCGCAGTACCGGCAGTGGCAGCAACCGCCCCAAGGGCCAGGTCACCGGGACCGCGAGCGCCGCAAGACCATCGTGATCGTCACCGTCGCGGTGATCCTGGTGGTGGCCGCCGTGCTGGCGGGCGCGTTCATCCTGCGGACCAAGCTGAACTCCTCGGCGG
Source organism: Spirillospora sp. CA-255316 (assembly GCA_050942275.1). Taxonomy (GTDB): domain Bacteria; phylum Actinomycetota; class Actinomycetes; order Streptosporangiales; family Streptosporangiaceae; genus Spirillospora. The sequence continues at coordinate 1,602,829 of CP192047.1, forward strand.
CGGCGCCCGTCCCGCCGGCGCGCTCGCTGTCGGTGGACGTGCACCCGCCGACCCTCCACTAGGGCAGCGGGGTCTGCTCCGGTGGAGCGGCCGGGCCGGTCAGCCGCCCGCGACCAGGGCGTTCAGTGCCAGGCGCAGGTCGGCCACGTGCGTTTCGAGATCGTCAAGCGCGCCGGAGCCCGTGCCCTCCTCGCGCAGCCGGGGCAGATCGCCCTCCACCCGGGCCATCCGGTCGTCGAGGGCCTTGAGGATCTGGTCGAGGCCGGCGCCGTCCTCGTCGTCGAGGGTCTGGCGCAGCAGCGCGGCCTGGCGGCGCAGCTGCAGCGTGCGGCGGTGCAGGTCGACGAAGATCGAGACCTTGGCGCGCAGCAGCCAGGGGTCGAACGGCTTGGTGAGGTAGTCGACCGCGCCCGCCGCGTAGCCCTGGTAGGCCTGCTCGCCGGCCTCGCCCGCCGCGGTCAGGAAGATGATCGGGATGTCCCGGGTGCGGGGGCGGCTCTTGATGTGCCCGGCGGTCTCGAAGCCGTCCATCTCCGGCATCACCACGTCCAGCAGGATCAGCGCGAACTCGTCGTTCAGCAGCTCCCGGAGCGCGTCCCTGCCGGAGGAGACCGGGACGACCTCCACCGGCAGCGCGTCGAGCACGGCCGAGAGGGCGACCAGGTTCTCCTCCCGGTCGTCCACGGCCAGGATCTTGGTGGCGTGCGGCACCGGCTCCTCCGCGCCTCGGTGGGTCCTACGTCCGACCACCCTGTCATGTCGCCGCGCCGGGCGACAGTCGATCGAGGGCGAATCGGCACGGTGTGCGAATTTCAGCCCGGTTTGTGATGGAGGTCGCGGGCCGTTCTCAGGACAGCCACCCCGGCTTGACCAGACCCGACTCGTAGGCGAACACCACCAGCTGGGCGCGGTCGCGGGCGCCCAGCTTGACCATGGTCCGGCTCACATGGGTCTTGGCGGTGGCCGGGCTCACCACCAGCCGGGCGGCGATCTCCTCGTTCGTCAGGCCCTCGCCGACCAGCGCCATCACCTCGCGCTCCCGCTCGGTGAGCGAGTTGAGCCGGGGGGACGGCGCGGGCTCCTTGGCCCGGGTGGCGAACTCGGCGATCAGCCGGCGGGTCACGCTCGGCGACAGCAGCGCGTCGCCGGCGGCCACCGCCCGCACCGCGTGGATCAGCTCGACCGGCTCGGTGTCCTTGACCAGGAAGCCGCCGGCGCCGCCGCGCAGCGCCTCGAAGACGTACTCGTCCAGCTCGAAGGTGGTGAGGATGACGATCCGGACGCCGTCCATCCGCTCGTCGGAGGCGATCCGCCGGGTGGCCTCCAGCCCGTCCAGGCCGGGCATCCGGATGTCCATCAGGATGACGTCCGGGCGCAGCCGCCTGGCCTGCGCCACCGCCTCCTCGCCGTCGCTCGCCTCGCCCACCACCTCGATGTCGGGCTGGGCGTCCAGCAGCGCCCGGAACCCCGCGCGGACCAGCACCTGGTCGTCGGCGAGCAGAACCTTGATCACTCCGCACCTCCCGGCCGCGGCCCGCCCTGCGGGCCGGGCTCCTCGTCGACGGGGAGCGAGGCGCTCACCCGGAACCCGCCACCGGGACGCGGCCCGGCCGAGAACGAGCCGCCGAGGGCCGCGGCGCGCTCCCGCATGCCGTTGATGCCGCTGCCGCCCGGATGGTCGTCCAGCAGCGACACCCCCTGGCCGTCGTCCTCGACCTGGACGGCGACGTCACGCTCACCGTAGGCGATCCGGACCCTGGCCGTCACCGGGCCGGGGCCCGCGTGCCGGGTCACGTTGGTCAGCGACTCCTGCACGATGCGGAACGCGGCCAGGTCGGTGCCCGCCGGGAGCGGCCGCCGCTCGCCGACGATCTCGGCGTCCACCCGCAGTCCCGCCGACCGGGCCCGGCCGAGCAGCTCCTCCAGCCGGGCCAGCCCGGCGGTGGGGGAGCGCGGCGCGCTCTCGCCCTGCGAGCGCAGCACCCCGATCACCGACCGCATCTCGGTCAGCGCCTCCTTGCTGGCCTCCTTGATCGCCGCCAGTGCGGTGCGCGCCTGTTCTGGGTCCTGGTCGATCAGGTGCAGCGCCACCCCGGCCTGCACGTTGATCATCGAGATGTTGTGCGCCAGCACGTCGTGCAGCTCGCGGGCCATCCGCAGCCGCTCCTCGCTCGCCTGGCGGCGTTCCTCCTCCGCCCGGGTGCGGGCCGCCGCCGCGGCCCGCTGCGCGCGCATCCGGATCAGCTCCCCGCTGATCAGCGGGACCACCACCCAGGCGACCGCGAACGCGGTCGAGCCGAGGCTGGGCTCCTCCGCCGGGAAGACCCGGTCCGGCCGGCCGCGCTGGTCGAACGGCACCCCGATCAGCGCGGTGAGCACGAAGTAGCCGGCCAGGCCCGCGAACGTTCCGACCCAGGCGACCAGCCGGTGCCCCGCGGTCACCACCGCCACGATCGCGACCGCCGCCGCGAACACCGCGGGCCCGTAGGTGTAGGCGCGCAGCAGGTAGAGGCCGGTCACGGCGCCGACGGCGCCGAGCGTGAAGATCGGGTGGCGGCGGCGCAGCAGGAGCAGGGCCGGGCCGGCGACCAGCAGCCCGACGCCGAGGGCGTCCAGCGGCCTGCTGGAGTACTCGGCCCCGGTGGGACCGCCGCCAGGGCCGGGCCCGCCCTCGGACGGCCCCCACCCGTCGTGCCCCCACGGCCCGCCCTCGCCGCTCTGCGCGCCGAACGACCCGACGACCTGGACGAACGCGAGGAAGACGGGGACCACCCACACCGGCCACGTGCCGGGCAGCGGAAAGTGCGCCCGGCCCGGCCCGGCCGGTGCCGCGCCCGGCGGGGCGGCGGCCGGCGTGGTGGCGCCCGGGGTCGCGGCGCTCGACGGGGAACTGCTCATTGCAGCACGTTAGGTCACCTGCGCCCGGCCGGCGTCGGCCGGGAGGAGTGATGGCCCGTACTCCCCGCGCGGTACCGGCGGCCCCCCGATTGCCTCCGTCCGGCCGACGCCCGGCCCACCGCCCGCCCGGCAAGCTTGATCCACATCGAGCCGAGGGGAGGGGACCGCGTTGAGACCGCTCGATCCGCTCGCCCTCGCCGGGCTGCTGATCCGGTACGGCGCCGGGGTGTGGACCCTGGTCCTCTGGGTCGACCTGTTCCGCGACGCGTGCGTCACCGAGACCCTCGACGACCGGGGCCTGCTCGTCGGCGCGGCCGTACTCCTGGGGACCGACACGCTGGCGCGGATCGGCCGCTTCCTGCTCCCCCCGCTGCTGTACGGCCTCGCCGAGCGCCTGCGTCCCCGCTGGGAGGCCTTCAGGGACGGCCGGGAACCGCTCAGGCTCCGGCGGTCCAGCGGACGGGCAGGCGCTCGAAACCGTGCCGCGAGCTCGAACGCAGCCGCACCGGCTCGCCCGCCGGCACCAGCAGGCCGGGCCGGTCCAGCAGGGCGCTGAGCATCGCCCGCAGGTGCACCCGGGCCAGCGTCCCGCCCAGGCAGGCGTGCGCGCCGTGCCCGAAGCAGAGATGGGGCCGGACCGGCCCGGTGGCTTGAGGACGCTCGGCGGCCAGGCTCGCGGGCAGGAACCGGTCCGGGACGAACCGTCCCGGCTCGGGGAAGGCCTCCTCGTCGTGGTTGGCGGCGGTGAGCCACAGCGACACCCGCTCGCCCGGGAGCAGCGGGACGCCGCCCATGGACGTGGCGCGCAGGACCACCCGCCGCACCCGCATGACGGGCGTCCACCAGCGCAGCGTCTCCTCGACGGCGGCGTCCAGGAGATCGTCGTCGCCGGGCGCGGCGCGCAGCCGGGCGTACTGCTCGGGCGTGCGCAGCAGCGCGTACACGCCCCCCGCCAGGGTGTTGCGCAGCGTCTCGGGCAGCTCGGCGACCACCTCGCCGACGAAGTCGGCCGGCTCCTCCGCGCGCATCCGGGCCACCAGGGACCGCGCCGGCGGCTCCATGTCGATCATGAGGTCGGGGTCGCCGGACGCCCCGGTCACCGGCCCGTGCCGGGGCTCTCCCGGCTCGGGCGCGAACAGCTCGGCGTGGGCGAGGGCGTACCGGACGTCGAAGTAGCGCAGCACCGCCCACGCGCCGGGATCGCCGGCCGGCCGCCCGTCCTGCCACACCACCGGGGTCCTGCCGCGCAGCCGCTCCAGCCGGTCGTACGGCACGCCCCGGGCGTAGGTGTCGGGGCTGGCGAGCGCGTCGGCGTCGGAGACGGGCGGCGCGTCCCGCCGCTGGGCCATGGCGGGCCACCTCCTTCACCGTCGCCGTCCGCTCGAACCGGGTCCCTTTCATCTGTCTATGCCCGGTTCGCCGTGGCCCACCGCCCGGCCACCGGCCGGTCCACCGCCCGGCCAGCGCCCGGTCCAGCGCCCGGCCGGCTGCCGAGCGCACGCGCGGCCGACCGTCCGGCCCGCGGGCTGAGTGCGGGCTCAGCCCGCGAGCCATTCGCCGGTCTCCACGCTGACCAGCCCGTGCCGGGCCGCCTCGATCACCGCCTCCCGCTGCGAGTGCACGCCCAGCTTGCTCAGCACGCTCTGCACATGGCTGCGGGCGGTGCTGCGGGTCACGCCCATCGCCTTGGCCAGCGTCTGGGTGGACTCGCCGCGCGCCAGCCGGGTCAGCACCTCCCGCTCCCGCGGGGTGAGGAACCGCGCCACCTTCTGCGCCTGGCTGCGGGGCCGGTCGGCCGGGCCGCCGGCGAGCGCGGCACGGTCCACCACGACCTCGCCCCGGGCGACCCGCCGCAGCACCTCCAGGACGTCCCCGGCCTGCTGCCCCTTGTGCGCGAACCCCCGCACGCCCGCCGCCAGCCCGGCCTCCAGCACGTGCCGTTCCAGGAAGCCGGTCAGCACCACGAACCGGGTGGCCGGCGAGGCCGCCCGCAGCCGCGGGATCCACTCCAGCACCGTCCCCGACGGGAACCGCAGGTCGATCAGGCACACGTCGGCCCGCCGCCCGCGCAGCACGGGCAGCAGCTCCTCGGGGGAGTAGGCCACGCCGACCACCACGTGGCCCGCGTCGGCCAGCACCAGCGACAGCGAGTCGGCGAACACCGCGTGGTCGTCGCAGATCACCATCCTCAACGAGGACGGCGGCGACGAGGACGGCAGCGGCAGCGGTACGGGCCCGCTCATGGATGCGGCCGCCAGTCGTCGGCGTGCGACCAGGCCGGCGGGGTCCCCGCCGGGACCATCCCGGCGGGCGGCGCCGACGGCAGCAGCACCCGCACCCGCGCGCCGCCCAGCTCGCAGGTGCGGATCTCCAGCCCGCCGCCGTACCCGGAGATCAGGTCGTGCACGATGCCAAGCCCGAGCGAGGACAGCCCCGCCTTGCCCGCGCCGAAGCCCGGCCCGTCGTCGTCGACCTGCACCGACACCCAGCCCCGGTCGGCGGTGACGCGGACGTCCACCCGGCCGGCCGCGACCCGGCAGGCGTTGTCGAGCACGTTCCGGAGCGCGCGCCACAGCGCCACCGGGTCCATGTGCGCCCACGCCTCCGTCCCGCTGAAGCACACCTCGTGCGGGGTGGCCAGCCGCATGCCGGTGACCACCTCGGCGGCCAGGTCGTCCACCCGGATCCGCTCCGGCGAGGGCACCGGCCGCCGGTCGCCGTCGTCCGCGCCGCCGCCCGTGCCGTCGTACGCATCGTCGCCCTCGTCCAGCTGGCGCAGCAGATGGTCCAGCCAGCGGGTCTCGCCGAGCAGCTGCTCGACCCGCTCGCGGCTGCCGGCGCCGATGTCGTCGGCCACGGCCACCGCCGAGGCCAGCATGATGATCGTGCCGAGTTCGTGTCGGATGTCGTGACGCAGCCGCCGCCGCCACAGGCCCGGATCCTCCTCCGGTCCGGGTACGGCCGCGCCGGCCGCCGGGAGCGTCACGACATGGGCGGGCGTGTCGACCGGAGACGACCGAGACTGCCCGTTGTTCATGGAGGACCCCCGTCCCGTAATTCCAGCACCGTGATGACGGTCGCCCCTGCGGGAACGGCTGTCCAGACAATTGACCGCAACAGACCAGTCGCTGACCGGAAGTGGACATGGCAATGCGGCCCCGTAAACCGGGTTCTTTCCCGGCACGTCTCAGATACGGCTCGGGGCTTCTCTGCGGACGTTCTGCAAGCGCGCGGCGGCGCGCTCGCAAGCGTGCCCAAGAGAGATTCTCGGCCACTCCGCGCCATTTCTTTCATACCTACGGCGTAGCCGTCTTGCGCATTCCGATGGGTGTGGCGGGGCGGAGCGGGAGGGACAGTCATGGCATGCCGACGATCACCTTTCTCGGACATGCCGGAGCGGCGGTCCGCGCCTCCGCGTTCCGCCTGCTCGCGGACCCCTGGCTCACCTCCGCCGGCGCGTTTCTCGGGGCCTGGCACCAGTATCCGAGAAACGATCACCTGAACGTCGCCGAGCTCGCCGACGCCGACTGGGTCGCCGTCTCGCACGAACACCTAGATCATTTCGATCCGTGGTTCATCGACCGGCTTCCCCGGCGCACCCGAATCCTCATTCCGCGCTATCCGGGGCCCGCCTTCCGAGAACGGATGGCGGCGGCCGCCGGTTCCCGGCAGGTAATCGAGATACCGGCCTGGGAGAGATTCCCGCTGGACAATCGAGGCTCCTGGATCACCGTTATTCCGGAGCTCTCGCCGATGTGCCATGACGCGGCATTTCTCATCGTGGCGGACGGCCGTTCGGTCCTGCACTGCAACGACGCCCGGCTCACCGCCGCGCAGGTCCGCCGCGCCAAGCACCTGGCCGGCGACCGGCTGGACCTGATGGCCCTGCAGACGGCGGGCGCCTCCTGGCACCCCGTCTGCTACGAGTACCCGGCCGCGGAGATGGCCGAGATCTCCATGGCCAAGCGGGTCTCCAAGCTGCGCTCGGTGCAGCGGCTCGTCCGGCAGGCCGCCCCCGAGCTGGCGGTGCCGTTCGCCGGCCCGCCCTGCTTCCTGGACCCGGAGGTGGCACGGCTGAACTGGGTGCTCGATCGCGAGGACGGCGCGTTCATCGACCCCGACCTGGCCGTCGACTGGCTGCGCGAGCACCTGCCCGCCCAGCGCTGGGACCACTTCAGGCCCGGCGACGCCCTGGACCTCGACACCGGCGAGGTGACCCGCGACCCCGTCTCGGCCGCGTTCTCGTTCGACGACTCCTTCCGCGAGGGCTACCTGCGCGAGTACGCCGCGGACCGGGCCGACGCGATCGCCGGTGTGCTGGCGGCGTTCCCCGAGCCCCGCGCCGGGCTCTACGACCGCTTCGCCGCCCACTTCGAGTACCTGGGCGGGCTCAGCGACTACTTCCTCGGCCAGATCGACATGGTGGTCCGCTTCGAGATCACCGGCCCGCACGGCGGGATCTGGGACGTGGACATCTCGCCCGACGGCATCAAGGCCGGCGACGCCGCCCCCGGCACCCGGCCGCACTACCGCATCACCACCGCGGGCCGCTGGGTGGAGGGCGTGCTGGACGGCCGGATCGCCTGGGAGGACCTGCTCATCTCGTTCCGGCTCAGCCTCTACCGCGACCCGGACGTCTACAACGACCACCTCGTCGGGCTGCTCAAGCACGCCAACGCGCCCGCGCTGCAGGCCGTGGAGGCCTACGAGACGGGCCGGGACGAGTCGGAGCGGATCGTCGTGGAGTCCGACGGCCTCGCCTACGACATCCCGCGCTACTGCCCGCACGCCGGCGAGGACCTTTCGGTCGGCGCCGTGGTGCGCGACGGGCAGGTCCACTGCCTGGCGCACAATTTCGCGTTCGACCTCTCGACCGGCCGCTGCGTCAACGCCCGTTCCGCCGGACTGGCGAGCCGCCGGGTCCCGTGACCGTCCCGCGCGGGGGAGTGCCGCCGACCTGCCTCAAAGTCTCCTGAACGTAACCGTTCTGGTGCACTTCGTATTTGTTAGCCGTGCTAGGTTTTAGTGTGTATCCGGGGGGCTTAAAGGGGTCGGGGAGTGCTGGAAAAGAAGAAGATCGGTCTGCTGGCCGTGGGGTTCGTGCTGCTCGTCGTCACGCTGGAAGTGCTCGCCCTCCAACTCGGTTCGCTGGAGCTCGACCTTTCCCGGGCGCCCGCGATCGCGGAGAACCCCGCCCCCTGATTCCTGCCGTGTGACGCGTGCCGTCCGGAATCAGCGGGTATTGCGCTCCCGCATGATCGACTGCAGGTCGGGGTGGGCGCCGCCGGTCGCGTCGGCGAGCGTGGGGCAGGCCCAGTGGCCCTGGTGCCCCCACGAGTAGGAGATGTCCATCGGCGGGTTCGGCACCAGCCGGTCCCAGCGGCCCAGGATCTCGCGCAGCTGGTCCTCGGTGGGCAGCCAGTACTGCTTGTCGCCGCGCGAGCAGCCCTGCCCGAACGTCTGGTAGACGGGCACGACCGCGTTCCGCGGGATGCCCGCCTGGTCGGCCATCCGCACCATCCGGTCGATCGCGTTGATGTCGCAGCGGGCGCGGGTGCGGGCCGACCCCTTGCACGGGTACGGGTCAAGGCCCACCAGGTCCACGTTCACCCGCGCGGGCGTGACCGTACGCATCGGCCAGTCGGTGAGCGAGATGAACGAGATCTGCCCCGGCGCCTCGCGCTCGACGAGGTCGGCGCGGCGCCGGATCTCGCCCGCGATCTCCGGGCACTCGCGCGGGTTGGGCTCGTCGGAGAGGTACCAGCCGTACACCTTCGGATGCCCCGCCAGGCGCCGCACGGCCTCGGTGAACTCCTCGAACGACAGCTCGAAGTCCTCGCAGGTGAAGTTGCCGACCCAGAGCAGGGCGCGCATCCCGTCCGGGACGCCGGCGACCGAGGCGGCGTCCGGCTTCACATCGACCAGGTCGTAGCCGAGCTCGCGCAGCCGCGGGTAGTCCGGCGGCTCGGTGTTCAGCGCGATGTTGAGCGTCCGCCCGGGGTCGGCGGCGGTCGTGCCCGGGGTCGCTAGCGGGCCCCGGTACGGCTCGTACGGCCCGGACGCGCCGCGCCACACGAAGTACAGGCACCCCGCCACCAGGACGGCGACGGCGGCCACCACGGCCGAGGCCTTCACGCGCGTGTCCATCGCTGTCTCCCGGGGCGGAACGGTCAGGCGGCGGAGCCCGTCTCCTCGGCCTCCGGTTCGGGGGCGGGTTCAGGGTCGGCCTTGGGCAGCTCTGTCTTGGGCTTGAGTTCGGGCTTGGGCTTAGGGTCGGTCTTGGGCTTGGCGGGCGTGGCGGTCTCCAGCGGCGGGACAGGGAAGCCGAGGACGTGCCGGACGGTGTCCCACAGCGCCCCCAGCGTGGCCCGCATCGACGGGTCGCGCAGGTACACCGCGTCCACCGCGACCCGGGCCGGGACGATCCGCTCGATGTAGCCGACCAGGTCGACCTCCTCCCCGGGCGGCAGCACGTCGAAGTCGCGGAAGCGGACCTCCGACACGCCGGTCAGCCCCGGCCGGTGGTCGAAGATCCAGCGGCTGCCCGGGTCGTAGTGCACCGCCAGGTCGTAGGTCTCCGGCCGCGGCCCGACCAGCGTCATGTGCCCGCGCAGCACGTTGACCAGCTGCGGCAGCTCGTCCAGCGACCACTCGCGCAGCAGCTTGCCGATCCGGGTCAGCCGCGGGTCGCAGTTGGCGGTGACGGTGAGCCCGCCCACGCCCTGCCGCATGGTGCGGAACTTGTACATCGTGAACGGCCGCCCGCCCTGCCCCACCCGGGTCTGCCGGAAGATCCCCGGGCCCGGGCTGGACGCCCGCACCAGCAGGTAGATCATCAGCAGCGGGACGCTCAGCAGCACCAGCCCGGCCAGCGCGCCCGCCACGTCCAGGACCCGGCGCGCGGTGGACGGGGCGACGCCGTCGGTCGTGTCGACCGGCCGCGTGTCCAGCTCTCTCTCCGTCATGCCGTCACCCCTCCGGCAGCCCTTCGCCGCCCTTGGCCTCTCGCCCGCCGACACGGCGGAACCAGATCAGCAGCGCCGCGGTGGTCGCGACGAACGACAGCGCAGTCGCGATCGCCGCGCCCGCCGCCTCGTACCGCGGGATCAGGTACACCCCGCACACGACCACCACGACCAGCCCGATCGCCTGCCCGGTCGATGCGGCGCCGGGCCGTCCGACGCCGTACAGGTAGGCCATGACCAGGCCGGTGACGCCGAAGGTGACCACCCCGGCGAGCCGGATGTAGGTCGGCGCCACCGCGTCGTCGAAGACCTCCCCGAACACCCACGGCAGCGCGGTCCCGGCGATCAGCGCCAGCGGCAGCGCGGCCAGCGCCGACACGCCCAGCGCGGGCAGGATCATGCGCCGGGTGCGGCGGGTCGCCTCGGCCCGGTCGTCGCGGGCGAAGTCGGGGTAGAGGACGTAGTTGAGCGCCAGGCCGGGCAGCTGCACCAGCTCGGCGAACTTGCTGGCCACCGTGTAGACGCCGAGCACCTTCGGCCCGGCCAGCGCGCCCAGCAGCGCCATGTCGAAGCGGAGCTGGAGCAGGTCGATGAGCTGGCCGAGGTAGCCGCGCAGGCCGTAGCCCGCGATGGTGCGGCCCAGCCGCGGGTCGGGGCGGCCCCATCCCTTGAAGAAGCCGCGCCGCGCCAGCCGCACGACGATCCAGGCCGCCGCCGCCACGTCCGCCAGCACCAGCCCGGTGACCAGCGCGCCGGGGCCGTACCAGCCGATGAGGATGACCAGGTAGATCGGCAGGAACACGAACTCCTCGACGGCGATCGCCAGGCTGGCGCCGCGCAGGTCGCCGGTGCCCTGGAGCAGCCCCTTGCCGACGGACACGAAGCCCTGGGTGAACGCCGGGACGGTCGCCGCCAGCGCCACCCAGAACCCGAACGACCGGAAGAAGGCCAGGTGGATCAGCGGGGTGAGGGCCAGCCAGCCCAGCGCCCCGGCCAGCGCGCCCGCGACGGTCAGCCACGCCAGCGTGGGCCGGACCACCGACTGGTCGTACTCCCGTCCCGCGCCGTCCCGGCCGGCCAGGAAGTAGGGCGCCGCGGCGGGCAGGCCCGCGTTGGACAGGTGGCACACCAGCCCGGGCAGGATCCGCACCAGCGTGAACGCGCCGACCAGGGCGGGCCCGCCGATCCGCGCCACCAGGATCGTCGCGATGCCGAGCGAGGCCAGCGCGCCGACCCGGCCGGCCATGTTGCCCGCCATGAGCCGGGCGATCCGGCCCGTCCGCATGCGGGCGAGGACGGTCCGGGCGGGCGCGGCGGAGTGCTCGGTCGGCGGCACCGTCTCCGGGACGGTGTCCCCGGGCGGACGGGTCTCGGTCACGACGCATCCCCCTTGACCGCCGTGCTCGGTCCATCCGCGCGCAGGGCGGACTCGGGCTGGACGGCGTCGCGGCGCCCGAACAGGTGCAGCGCCGCGATCAGGCCGAACAACGCCCAGCCGTGGCGGTAGTGCAGCGTCTCGTAGAACAGCCCGGAGACCAGGAACACCAGCACCAGCGCCCCGAACAGCTCCGGCCGCGGCACGACCCTCGCGTAGGCGGGCACCAGGGCGTCCCGGCGGGCGATCCGCAGGCACGTCAGGAGCAGCGCGAACACCAGCACGACCAGCGCGACCCCGCCCAGGAACCCGCGTTCCAGCACCGCCGCGATGTAGTCGTTGTGCGCCTCGCGGACGTAGGTCTCCTGGTTCTCCAGCATCGCGGCCTCGGTGTGGCCGGGCCCGATGCCCCACGGATGGGTCTGCCGCTCGATCATCTCGACGGTGGTGGCGAACACCGTGCTGCGCGACTCGGTGCTCTCCCCGGTGGTGCGGCCGATCGAGTCGCGCAGGATGGGGGAGGCCTCGCTGGCCCGGTCGAGGTACGGCTGGACGTCGACGGTGGAGACCACGGCGATCCCGCCGCCGCCCGCGAACGCCGCCAGCGAGAGGACGGCGATCGCGTGGTGCGCCTTGCCCTCGCGGAACAGCCGGAACACGTACCCGGCCACGATCGCGACGCCCAGCGCCAGCGCGCCGCCGTTGGAGCCGGTCAGCACCTCGGCGAGCAGCAGGATCCCGCACACCGCCCACCGCCGCCAGGCCCTCTCCGGCACGCGGGCGGCGCGGGCGATGAAGAAGACGCAGATGAACCAGTTGGAGGCGTAGTTGGCGTCGCCGAAGGTGAACATGGCGCGCTCGCCGTCCACCTGCTTGCCCGACAGCGTGTCGTTCCCGATCACGAAGCCGACGATCATGACGAGGGCGTAGCACGTGCCGATCCACACCCACGACCGGATCGCCAGCCGCAGCAGGCCCGTGTCCCGGGCGAGGTTGGCGACGCTCACCCCCCACAGCAGCACGAACAGGTCCTTGACCAGGGTGAGCGCGCCCGCGTCGTGCACGATCGCGGCGATGCCGCCGGCCACGATCGTCAGCAGCGTCGGGACGAGGAACGGCCACCGGACGGGAAGCCGGCGGGTGGCCGCCCACAGCATCGCCGTCACCGTCACGACGATCAGCGCCAGGTCGGGCAGCCCGGTGTTGCCGGGTCCGGGCGGCAGCCCGAACGGCATCAGCATCGGAAGCGAGGCGATCCCGCCGACGAGGATCGCGCCCACCAGCGAGCGCCCGCGCGCCCGCGGCTCCTCCTCCGGCGCCCCCGCCCCCGCCCCCGGCGCCGGTTCCGGTCCCGGTTCCGTCCCGGCCGGGCGCGGGCGGGACGCGGTGGGCCGGGGCGTCGTGATCGTGGTCATGGCCGCTTGGAGCTCCCCCGGTAGGTCTCGTTCAGGACGGCGCCCAGGTACCCGGGCGAGAACCAGTCGCCCACCCGCTCCCGCGCGCGCCCGGCCATCCGCGCGGCCTCCGCCGGATGGTCGAGCAGGTGCCCGATCGCGGCGGCCAGCCCGGCCGGGTCCTGCGGCGGGACGAGCAGCCCGGTCTCCCCGGACAGCACCAGGTCCTGGTTGGACGGCACGGCCGTCGCGACCAGCGGGATCCCCGCCCCGATCGCCTCGACCAGCACGCACGGCAGGCCCTCCCACCGGCTGGCCATCGCCAACACGTCGAACGCCGGCATCACCTGGGCCACGTCGTCGCGGTGCCCGAGCCAGCGCATCCGGTCCGCGATGCCCAGCCTGGCGGTCAGCTTCTCCAGTTCCCCGGCCATGGCGCCGCCGCCGACCCACAGCCCGAACACGTCCTCGGGCAGCCGCGCCAGCGCCCGCGCGAAGATCTCCGGGCCCTTCTGGTAGGTCAGCCGCCCGATCGACCCGACCACCTTCACCCCCAGCGGCAGGTCGAGCCGCCGCCGGGCCTGCGCCCGCGAGCCGGGCGCGGCGGCGTAGGCGTCCACGTCCACGGCGGGCCACGACAGCCGGATCCGCTCCGGCGTCGCCAGTCCCAGGCGCAGCGCCGTCGTCACCGTCTCCGACCCGATCGCCAGGAACGCGTCGGTACGCCTGGCCGCGATCCGCTCCAGCCGGATGTAGGCGGCGCGGCGCGGCCACGACTGGAACTCGTTGAACGGGAACCCGTGCCAGGTGTGCACGATCCGCGGCACCCCCGCCCGCGCCGCCGCGATCCGCCCGATCACCCCGCCCTTGGCGCTGTGGGTGTGGACGACGTCGTACCGGCCCTCGGCCAGCACCCGGGTCAGCGTCCGCAGCGCCGCCCGGTCCTCGCGCGGCGAGATCTGCGGCACCAGCGGCCGCACCTGCACGATCTCCATCCCGGCCGCGTGCGCCCGCGGCGTGAAGTCCCCGGCGGCGGCGTGCGCGACCGCGTCCTCGCCGTACCGGACCTCCGCGCCGGGCCCGTCCGAGCCCGCCGCGGCGGCGCTGTCGATGCCGACCCCGCCGGTGATCACCGCCCGCTCGTAGCAGGACGGATCCAGGGCCAGCGCCCCGTTCAGCGCCACCTGCCCGGCACCGCCGTTGAAACGGGTGATCACGGTGGCCACCCTGAGCTTGCGGTCAGTCCTCACGAGCACCTCACAGAACGGGCGGATCGGGGCGGGCGCCGCCCGTCCCGCACAGCGGCGGCGGCCCGGCCGGCGGCCGGGGCCGCCGGACCGGCCGGTACTCGGGCAGCAGCCGGCGCAGCGCCAGCCGCACCTCCCCGGCGTCGCCGCGCCCGGCCGCGCCCTCCAGCGCGTCCAGCAGCCGCGGCAGCCCGGCGGGCGGCGGCGCCGGACGGGTCCCCCAGATCTTGGGATGGGCGGTGCGGATCCGGCGCTCGGAGTCGGCGAAGGTCTTCTCGGCCAGCTTCTCGCCCGGCCCCAGGCCGCTGAACCGGATCGTCACCTCCGGCAGCCGCAGCTGCGCCGCGTACCGGTGCACCAGCTCCACCACCGGCACCGGGCTGCCCATGTCCAGCGCGAACGTCTCGGCCTCCTCGGTCAGCGCCGCCGCCTCCAGCAGCAGCCCCGCCGCCTCCGCGACCGTCATGAAGTGCCGCACCACCTCCGGATGGGCGAGGGTGACGGCCTCGCCCGAGGAGATGCGGCCGGCCAGCGCGGTCAGCAGCGCGGCCTCGGCGCCGATCACGGTGCCGACCCGGACCGCCGCGAACCGGGTCGGGCCGGGCGTGGCGGTCTGGAGGAGCAGCTCGCCCAGCCGCATCGTCGCGCCGAACACCGAGGTCGGGTCGGCCGCCTTGTCGGACGACACCAGCACCAGCCGCTCCACACCGTTCCGCACGGCCGCGTCCACCAGGTACCGGGTGCCGAACACGTTGGCGGCCACGCCCTGGCACGGGTCGTCCTCCACCTTGCCCAGCTCGTTCTGCCCGGCGGCGTGGAAGACCAGGTCGGGGCGGGTCTCGCCGAGGATCGCCTCGACCCGGCCGCGGTCGCGGACATCGGCCTCGGCCGCCGCGACCCGCGCGGGGCCCAGCCCGCCGGCCAGCTCGCCCGCCAGCCGGGCCAGGCGCCGCCCGTCCCGGTCCATCAGGCACAGCGCGCCCGGTTCCAGCCGCCGCAGCCGGTGGCACAGCGCGGAACCGACCGTCCCGCACGCCCCGGTGACCAGCACCCGCCGGCCCGCGACGAGCCGCCGCACCCGCGGCCCCGCCACCACGACCTCGTCCCGCCCCATGAGCAACGCCATCGGCCCGGCCTCCGCCCGCGGGGACGGCGGCGGCGCGGACGGCACCGGGCGGCGGGGCCGCGGCAGCGGGAACCAGCGCACGGTCAGCCCCGGGCCCGCAGCGCCCCGGCGAGGGCGGAGACCACCCGGTCCTGGCCGTCGGTAGACAGCCCCGGGTACAGCGGCAGCGACAGCAGTTCATCGGCCACCAGGTCGGTCACCGGGACCGCCCCGCACTCCTCCTCGCCGAGGATCTCCCGG
This sequence comes from Spirillospora sp. CA-255316, assembly GCA_050942275.1. Classification (GTDB taxonomy): domain Bacteria; phylum Actinomycetota; class Actinomycetes; order Streptosporangiales; family Streptosporangiaceae; genus Spirillospora. Next base: position 1,618,074 of record CP192047.1, read on the forward strand.
TAGGCGGTCATGTGGCTGGCCGGGATGAAATGCACCGACGTCGACACGCCCGCCGCCTCCAGCTCGGCGATGATCGCGTCCCGGTCCGGCACCCGCACCTGGTAGAGGTGCCAGGCGTGCTGGACGCCCTCCAGGTCGCGCTGCGGCAGCACCAGCCCGGGCAGCCCCGACAGCGCCTCGTCGTAGCGGGCGACCAGCTCGGCGCGGCGCCGCTGCCACTCCGGCAGCGCGGTCAGCTGCGCGCGGCCGATCGACGCCTGGATGTCGGTCATGTTGGCCTTGAGGCCGATGTTCCGCACGTCATACCGCCAGCTGCCGCCGGGCAGGTACCGCCGCCAGGAGTCCTTGCTCATCCCGTGCAGCCGGGTGGCGCGGATCCGGTCGGCGAACGCCTGGTCGCTGGTCGCGACCGCGCCGCCCTCGCCGATCGGCATGTTCTTGGTGGCGTAGAAGCTGAAGCAGGCCGCGTACGACGACGCGCCGACCGGGGCGCCGCCGCGGGCCGCGCCGGGCCCGTGCGCGGCGTCCTCGATCACCCGCGTCCGGTCCAGCCCGGCCGCCTCCGCCAGCGCGGCGACGTCCACCGGGTAGCCGCCCTGGTTCTGCACGACCATCGCGGCGGGCGCGCAGCGGGCCGCCGCCGCGGCGACCTCGGCGGGCCCCGGCACCAGCGTGCCCGCGTCGATGTCGACCAGCACGGGACGGTGCCCGGCGTGCAGGATCGCGTTGATCGCGCCGCAGAACGTCAGGCTCGGGGTCAGCACCGCCGAGCCCGGCGGCAGGTCCATCGCGCGCAGGCACAGCTCCAGCGCGGTGGTGCACGAGGCGACCGCGACCACGTGCGCGGCGCCCAGGTAGTCGGCGAAGTCCTGCTCGAACGCGGCGGTCTGCGGCCCCGTCGTCACCCATCCCGAGTCGAGCACCTTCACGACGGCGTCCGACACGTCCCCGGCGAAGGACGGCACGGTGAACGGCACCGTGCTCTGTTCCGGCGGCCCGCTCTGTTCCGGCGGCCCGCTCTGTTGCGACGGCACGGTCTGTTGCGACGGCACGGTCTGCCCGGCCTGGCCCATGGTCACCCCTTGTTCCTGCGGTCGACGACGCTCTTGCGTCCGGCGGTGCTCTTCCGCCTGGCGGCGATCTTGCGGTCGGTGGCGACGACGCCCAGCAGCGGCCAGCCGGACGCGGCGACCAGGTCGCGGACCGACTCCAGGCCCGGCACCGGCGTCACCGGCCCGGCCACCGCGACCACGCCGGCATCGTCGTCGGCGCTCGTGTCGATGTCCTCGAAGGCGTGCACCTGGAAGGTCGCGCGCCCGGCGGCCGGTCGCCGGACGGGCCCGGCGGTCGCCCGGGCCGGCTCGCCCGATCTCCTGGCGATGACCGCCGTGCCGGAGCCGGGGCTTCTCGTCCCGGCTCGGATGACCGACGTCCCGCCGCCGTTCCCGTCGCCGGACACGGGCCTCTTGCTGTTGAGGCTCCCGCCGGGCTCGTCGCGGATCTCGCCGTCGTGCGTCTCGTCGTGGGGCTCGCCCTCGTGGGTTTCGCCGCCGTGGGTTTCGCCGTGGGGGGTTTCGTCGCGGGGCTCGTCGCGGGGGGAGTCCTCCGGCGCCGCGGCCGCGGCGGTCCCGGGCTTCGGCCCGGCGGGTCCCGCCTTGACGACCTTGGTGTCGTCCCCGTACACGGCGGCGGCGATCCGCGACATCACCTCGGCCGGCAGCGGGCCGCCCGTGCTGACCAGCACGACCCGCTCCAGGCCCTCCCGCCGCGCCGCCAGCCGGATCCGGCGGCCCAGGTCGGCCGTCTCGGCCTCGCCGCCGTCCGCCCGGCCCAGCAGCGGCACGCCCAGCCGCCGCGCCACCCGGGACTGCCCCGGCACGGTCGGCCGGAACATCTCCACCACGACCGCGACCAGGATGCCGCCGACCAGCCCGACCAGGCCGGCGATCGCCGCCATCATCACCACCGGGTTCGTCCGCTCGGCCAGGACCGCCGGCTGCACCACCGACGCGGTGCCCGCCGTGGTCAGGTCCGTCCGCAGCTCGCTCCGGCTGGTCCGCAGGTCGCTCAGCTCCGCCGCCACCCGCTCCCGCTCGTTCGCCGCGCCGATGTCGGGCACCGGCACCGCGCCGGCCCGCCGCGACAGCGGGCCCAGCTGCCGCTCCAGCTCCCGGATCCGCGTCTCGATCGTCGCCAGCTGCTGCGTGATCGTGCCCTGGTTGGACTGGTTGATCTCGGCGACCACCGCCGCCCCGATCGCGTCCGTCAGCCGCCGCGCCACCGCCGCGTCCGGATCCTCGACCGTCAGCTCCACCACGGTGGAGGTGCCGAGCCCGGCGACCGTGATCTTCTTGGCCAGCTTCACCGGGTCCCGGGCGATCCGCTGCTCCCGCAGCACCCGGTCCAGCAGGGTCCGGCCGGTCGCGAAGGCCTTGACCTGGCTGACCACGATGCTCACGCCCGCGTCCCCGGCCGCCGCGTCGGTCGCCCTGCTGCTGGCCTGCACCCGGGACGTGGCCGAGTGCGGCGGCTCCTGCCCGCCCATCACCAGGCCCACCAGCGCCATCGGCACCACGGTCATCGCCAGCAGGAGCGCCCAGTAGGTGCGGACCACGCGCGCCGCGACTTCGTCGATCTCCACGATCTTCCCTCCGGCCTTGTCAGGCCGAGCGTAGGAACCGCCCGAAGAGATCGAATCGCCCATCGAGACGAGCGCCCGCTACGTCATTTGGGGGGTCAGCGGGGTTTCATGCCGGCGCGCATCGCCAGGGTGATGGCCTCCAGCGCCGAGTGCATGTCCAGCTTGGCCAGGAGGTTCTGCGTGTGGGTGCGCACCGTGTTGGCCGACAGGCCCAGCCGTTCGGCGATCTCCGCCCGGTTGAGGCCGTCCACCATGCACTGGAGGACCTCCCGCTCGCGCGGGGTCAGGTCCGCCAGCAGCCGGGCGCCGCCGTTGGGCTCGGTGTCCTCCGCCATCAGCCGGCGCAGCACCTCGCCCGCCACGTCCGGCGGGAGCCAGCCCCCGCGGTGCGCCGCCCCGCGGATGACGCGGGCCACCAGGTCGGCGCTCTCGGTCTTGGACAGCCAGGCGATCGCGCCGTGCCGCACCGCCCGCACGATCGCGTCGACCTCGGTCATCGCCGACAGGACCACCACCCGCATGCCGGGATGCCGTTCGCGGAGGCGGTCCAGGACGTCCAGGCCGCTCTCGGCGCCGAGGGTCATGTCCAGCACGACGACCTGGGGGCGCTCGGTGGCGGCCAGCGCCAGGGCGCGCCGCACGTCGGCGGCGATCGGCAGGATCACCAGGTCGGGCTCCCGGCCCATCCGGGCGGCCAGCGCCTCGGCGAACAGGGTGTGGTCGTCCACGATGAGGACGCGGATGGGCGGTCGCATCCCCCGACGATCGCCGCCGGGAGCGCCGGGCGGATCCTGCAAACGCTGTACTTCGGCCCGGATTCCGGTTCTGGACATGCTGACCCGCCGGGGTGAACGGTGCGTAATCGGCCGGTCGGATCCCGCAGGTGGCGGGCGTGCGGCGGGACGGGGGAAGAGCCGTGCGCGGACGCCCGCGGCGGGCGCCGAGTTCACGGCCGTCCGGAGCCGGTCAGCAGGCAGGCGCGGCGTTGACCGGCCGCCACCGCCTGCCGAAGCTGTGCGTACCGATCAAAGGGGGATCAGAATGCGTACAGGGGGAGCGTCATGAAGGTCCTGATCACTGGGGGAGCGGGCTTTATCGGAAGCACGATCGCGTCGGCGTTCGCCGAGCGCGGAATCGTTCCGGTGGTGCTCGACAGCCTCGTCACCGGACGGTCCGCGTTCACCGAGGGCAAGATCTTCTATGAGGGCGACATCGCCGACGGCGCCGTGGTGGACGAGATTTTCGCCGCCCATCCCGACATCGCCGTCGCGGTGCATTGCGCGGCGCTCATCGTGGTGCCCGACTCGATGTCGGATCCGCATCGCTATTACCAGGTCAACCTGACCGGCACGCTCAGTCTCGCCGGCCATCTGATCCGCAACGGCTGCGATCGGATGATCTTCGCTTCGACGGCGGGGATGTACCGTCCCGAGCCGGACCTGTCGGTGACCGAGGACTCCGCGCTGGAGCCGCAGAACCCCTACACGCGCTCGAAGATGATGGCCGAGCTGCTGCTGGAGGACCTGTGCGCCGCCTACGGGCTGCGGGTGGTCTCGCTGCGCTACCTCAACCCGATCGGCGCCGACCCGCGCATGCGCACCGGCCTGCAGAGCAGCAAGCCCACGCACGCGCTCGGGAAGATGATCGAATCGTACGAGCTGGGCGTGCCGTTCCGGATCACTGGCGTGGACTGGGACACCCGCGACGGCACGGCGGTCCGCGACTACATCCACGTGTGGGACATCGCCCGCGCCTTCTGCGAGGCGGCGGCGCGGTTCGACTCCATCGTCCCGCCGGCGGCCGGCCGGGACGGCGGCAACAGCGGTAATGGCGGTAATGGCGGTCGCCGTTCCGGTTACCAGGTCATCAATCTCGGCACCGGCGGCGGAACGACCGTCCGGGAACTCGTGGACGCCTTCCGCGGCGTGGTCGGCGACGGTTTCCGGGCGGAGGACGCGCCCGCCCGCCCCGGCGACGTGGTGGGCGCCTTCGTCAATCCGGCCAAGGCGCTGGAATTGCTCGGATGGAAGCCCGAGTACTCCATCGAGGACGCCATCCGCCATTCCCTGGAATGGGCCGCGCTCCGGAGCCGCATGGACGCGGCCTGAGCCGTGACCTGATCTCCGGGGGCGCCGCCCGCGCGGTGGGAACGGACGTGCGAGAGTATGGGATCGGTCACACGTTCGGTACCCCGAGGAGGCGCGTTGAGCGGCGATGTGCGGATCACCGTGACGCGGACCCTGAGCAAGGAGCAGCAGGCCCGGCGGGAGCGGCTGATCGAAGCCGCGCGCCTGCTGGCGTTAGAGGGCGGCTACCCGGCCGTGACCATGCACGACGTGGCCGACCGGGCCGGTGTGGCCCGGGCCACGGTCTACCGCTACTTCGCCACCAAGGACCACCTGCTGACCGAGGTCGCCGCCACCTGGGCGCACCGGGTCACCGACGACATCGACGCGCTGGCGGTCGGGGAGACCCCGGTGGAGCGGCTCACCGCGATGCTGGAGCGGATCGTGCGGGTCGCGGCCGAGGAGCTCACCCTGACCTCGGCGATCGTGCAGGCCGTGACGGCGGACGACTCCAGCGTGGACGACGCCCGCACGGTGCTGTTCCTGTTCGTCCGGGACCGGCTGGCGGCGGCGATCGGCGGCCCGGTCCCGGAGCGGGAGGAGGTCGAGATCGTGCTGGGCCATGTGCTGCTGGCCGGCCTGGTCAGCCTGGCCTCGCTGCGGCGGCCGGTGGAGGAGGTCGCCGCCATGGTGCGCACCTCCGGCCGGCTGGTGCTGGCCGGGGCCATGGCGGGCAGCGGCGCCTGACCTGGGCTTTGTGTGGCCTTTGTCTCATCTGCCGGCCCGCGCCGCCTCCGTCGCGGTCCTCCGCGGGGCCTGCCGTGCCGCCTCTCGCGGGACCTGGGGCGGGACCTGGGGCGCAGTTTGGGGCGCGGTTGGGGGTGAGGTTCGCCTTGCGGTGGTCCGGGTGGGCGCGGGCGTGGTCCGGCGGACCGGCCAGGGCGTCCCTTCGGCGCGTACGGGCAGCCGTTCGGCAAGGGCCCGCGCCGCCATCAGAGCCCCCACCGCCAGGAGCGCCAGGCACACCACGCCGACGCCCATCAGGCCCAGCAGAGTGATCAGTAGCAGGCCCAGATCCGGCCCCATCGTTGCCCTCCCGTGATCGGACTTGGAAGTCCGGATCCTTCCCGGATGTCGGGACCTGATGCGTCCCAGGGGCGGACTTTGTGCCCGGCTTGGGCGCTTTGCACCAGATTTGCGCTGAGCTGGAAGTTTGATACCTTCTGTCCAGATCTGGTGATGCACCCCATGCGTCGTCAGACATCGGCGAGGCCGACCCGTAGGGGTCCGAATCGCCACAACGGTCGCGTGTGCGGACCAACGAACCCGCGCGAACCCGTGTCCATCTGATCGCAGTGCCGGCGGCCAGGAAGGCCGCCGCTCCGCCGAGTCCGATCCGCGCCGACGACGGCGTCCGGAGCCGGGGACCCAACTCTCTGGGGTGAATCGGCGCACATGCCTGTGCGCCGTAGGGCGACTTCCACGCCCGAATCCGACAGCTAACCCGGTAGGCGGCCATGGAAGGAATCAGGAGACCCCTGCTTTGTCGTTCCGTACCAACCCCGCTTACACAGCCCTGCTCGCCACCCTCCGTGACCGTGCGAGCGAGCTGACCTCACAGACCCTCGCGCTGCGCGGCCGGGCGGCCGCCGGCGTCGCCGGCGGCGTCGCCCTCGGCGCGCTGACCCTCGGCTCGGCCGTGGGCGCCGTGGCCTCCGCCGATCCGTCCACCGGAGCCTCCGGAGCCACCGGTGCCGTCGCGGGCGCCGCCGTGGCCGGCAAGAACGGCCAGGGCACCGTCCGCTCGGAAGGGCTGGCCGAGAAGGCCGGCTCCACCGCCCAGAACGCCGAGGCCGCCCGGAGCGAGCCCGGCAAGGGCAACAACAAGGGCGAGTCCGCCAGGGCCGCCAAGTCCGCCAAGTCCGCCTCCGCCCGGCAGGTCCTGAAGCTGGCCGAGAAGCAGGTCGGCATCTCCGAGGGCAGCGGCGGCCAGACCAAGTTCCACGACTGGTACGTCAAGAGCGAGGCCGCCAAGCTGACCGCCGCGCGCGACGGCGGCTCGGTGTCCAGCTACAACGGCGCCCAGTGGTGCAACATGTTCGTGTCCTGGCTGGGCGCGCAGACCGGAGTCAAGGGCATGGGCGCCGACGCCTACACCGTCGCGCACGCCAAGTGGTTCGAGAAGACCGGCCGCTGGGGCCAGAAGGCCAAGCCCGGCGCCGTGGTGTTCTTCGCCTGGAACGGCGGCGGCATCGAGGGCATCGAGCACGTCGGCCTGGTCGTCAAGGACAACGGCGACGGCACGATCGACACCATCGAGGGCAACACCAGCAACAAGGTCATGAAGAAGACCCGCGACAAGGCGACGGTGGCCGGGTACGGCTACCCCGACTACCGGGGCTGACCCCGGTCACCGGGCCCGGCCTCCGAGCACTACCGGGGGCCGACTCCGGCCGCGCAGGGCGTCCCGCCAACCGTGATCATCACGGTGGCGGGGCGCCCGCCGGCGTTTCCGGGGTCGCCGGCTGCGCCCGGCCGTCACGGTGACCGCGCTGCGGTCGGACGGGCCGCGGGTGCGCATCGCGGGCCGGATCGCCGATCCGCTCGGCCGCATCCCGGCCGGCTCCCGCCCGTCCGGCACCCTGGAGCTGTACGACCGCCGCCACCCGCGCCGGGTGATCAGGATCCCGGCCGATCTGGCGCACCGCGGCGAGCGGATCGAGTGGCGGGCGGCGTTCGACCCTGGGCGGCGGCTGCGGCCGGTCGGGTTCGTCGACCCGCTGTGGGACGCCCGGCTCGTCCTGCGCGCGAACGGCGAGCGGCTCACCGTCCGGATCACCGCCGCGCCGCGCGCCCGGGCCGTTCGCGCCGAGGGTGCGCGCCCGGACCCGCCCGGGGGAGCCCTGGACCCGCCCGGGGGAGCCCTGGACGCGCCCGGGGGAGTGCGTGAGGGAATCAGCGGGGTGCGGCTGCCGGTGCGGCCGAGGCTGACCCGGCTGGCGGGCACCCATCTGCGGTCGTACGTGACCGAGCGCGGCTACCTGTCGTTCGTCCTCGACGGCGGCGGGCGCCTGACCGGCCCGTCGCGGGCGGCGGTGCGGCGGGCGGCCCGCACCCCGGCCGGGCGGCTGGCCTGGCGGGGCGTCCGCAGGGCCGAGCGTTCGGCGCGGCGGCTGCGGGCGTCGGTGCGGCGCGCGCTCACCGCCCGCAGGACCAAGATCGCCGTGTCGAACCGGGTGCTCACCAGGCTGCCGGTGCGGCGCGGGACAGTGGTCTTCGAGAGCCACCTGGGCAGGGGCTACTCCGACAACCCCAAGTACATCTACAGAGAGCTGCGCCGTTCCGGAGCGGCGGTCAGGGCGATCTGGTCGTACAGGGGCAGCGCCCAGGGGTTCCCCGCGGACGCCACGCTCGTGAGGCGCGGGTCATGGGCGTACTTCCTGGCCCTGTCGCGGGCTGAATTCTGGGTCGACAACCAGGGCTTCCCAGAGGGGCTGCGCAAACGCGCGGAGACCACGTACATCCAGACATGGCACGGGTCGGCGTACAAGCGGATGGGGTTCGACCAACCGGAGCTCAAGACCGCCTCGCTCGCCCAGCAGGAGCGGTTCCGCCGCAACGTGGGGCGTTACGACTGCTTCCTCGTCCGTACCGGGCACGACGAGAGGACCCTCGTCCCCGGCATGGGAGTGACGGCCGAGCTGATACCGGTCGGCTACCCACGCAACGATCCGCTGGTGAACGGGCGGCACGGCGATCCGGACCTGGCACGCGAGCTGGACGCGCTGCGCCGCCGGCTCGGCCTGGACGGCGACGGCCGCACCGTGGTGCTGTACGCGCCGACCTTCCGCAAGGGCGAGGACGGGAAACCGGCCGCCGACACCGTCCCGACCCTCGACACCGAACGCTTCGCCGCCGAGCTGGGAGGCACGCAGATCCTGCTCGTAAGGCCGCACTACCTGTCGCCGCCGGGCGCCGCCGTGCCCCCCGGTGCGCGGCGCGCGGTGCGGGACGCCGGTCACGTCGCCGACGTCACGCCGCTGCTCCTGCTCGCCGACGCCCTGATCACCGATGGGTCGTCGGTGATGTTCGACTACGCGCTCCTCGACCGACCGATGGTCTTCTACGCCCCGTACACCGAGGAGGAGAGCATCGAACCCGGATACTTCGACCTGGCCGTGCAGGCGCCGGGGCCCGTCGTCCGGGACGAGGACGCGCTGTTCGCCGCGCTGGCCGGGCTCGACGCCGTCCGGCGCGACTACGGGGAGCGCCGCCGCGCCTTCGCCGCGCGCTACGGCGAGCATGATCGCGGCACCGCGGCCGAGGCGGTCGTTCGCCGCTTCTTCGGCGCGGGGACGGGCCCAGCGCCCGCGGCGGACGGCGGGGCCGGGTCGATCGGAGCGTTCGCGGGAGAGTTCGCGGGAGAGAGGGAGGGAGTGCGGCGTGACTGACACGGGGGCACGGGCACGAGCACGGGCACGGCCACAGGGACAAGCACAAGCACGAGTACGGGCCCGGGTACGGGATGGCGGGGGCGGTGCACACCGCGACATCGTGATCGTCTGCAACAACGTCGACGGGCTGGGCGGCGTCCAGCGCTGGGCGCACGACATGGCCGGGCTGCTGGCCGGGCGCGGCCACCGCGTCACCCTGGTCGGCGTCACCCGATCGGCGGCGGCCCACGACCACGCGGGCTCCGCCACGGCCGCCGGGGGCCGGCCGTACGCCGTCGAGACCCTGCACGAGTCCTGGCCGCTGCCCGCCCTGCGCCGGCGTCCGCGCACGCTGCGCGCCCGCTTCGATCTGCGCGCGCGGCTGCTCGACCGCAGGCGCTCGGCGACCATGCGGGAGGGGGCGGCCCGGCTGGCCGCGCTGCTGGACGGCGTCCGGGCCGGCGGGGTGGTGATCGTGGCGCAGGTGTGGGCGATGGAGTGGGTGCGCCTGGCCGATCCGGGCGCCCGTGCCGGGCTGCGGGTCGTGGGGATGACGCACGAGTCGTACGAGGCCAGCGGCCGTTCGTCCCGGTACGCGAGGGTCAAGGAGCTCTACGCCGGCGCCGACTGGCTGCTGGCGCTGACCGCCGAGGACGCCGACGCCTGGGCGCGCGACGGGCTGACCAACGCCGACCACATGCCCAACCCGCTGCTCGCCGTGCCCGCCCGCGGGGCCGTGCCGCGCGAGCCGGTGATCGCCTGCCTGGGCCGGCTGTCGCACGAGAAGGGCGTGGACATGGCGATCGAGGCCTGGGCGTCCGTCGCGGCCCGGCATCCGCGCTGGCGGCTGCGGCTGTACGGGGCGGGCCCGCGCGAGCGGGCGCTGCGGGAGCAGGCGGAGCGGCTCGGCGCGGCCGGGGCGGTGGAGTTCGCCGGGGTGACGCGGGACGTGCCGGACGCGCTGGCCCGGGCGTCGATCTTCGCGCTGCCGTCCCGCCAGGAGGGCTTCCCGATGGCGCTGCTGGAGGCGATGGCGGCCGGGCTGCCGGCGGTCGCGTTCGACTGCGCGCCCGGCGTCCGCGACCTGATCACCGACGGGGCGGACGGGCTGCTGGCCCGTCCCGGCGACACCGCGGGGTTCGCCGCCGCGCTGCACCGGCTGATCATGGATCCGGAGCTGCGGGAGCGGCTGGGCGGTGCCGCGCCGCGCTCGGCCCGCCGGTTCGACGCGGACACCGTGCTGGACCGCTGGGAACGGCTGTTCGACCTGCTCCACCGCGGGCCGCCCCGCACCTTGACCACCCTGCCGCCGCCCGCCCCCGCCGTCCCTGACCGGCCGGCCGCCGCTGCCGCGCCTGCCGCGCCCGTGGCCCCGGCCGTCCGCGGGGCCGGGACGGACGCGATGGACTCCGTTCGCCGAAGCCGATTGGACCTGTGATCGGCGACTGAACCGGTCCTAGCGTACGGACCATGACCCATCCGCTCCTGTTCCTGCTGGCCGCCACGACGCTGATCGCGATCCCCGGCCCGAACCACCTCTACATCGCCGCGCGCAGCGTCGCCGACGGCCGGCGGGCCGGCATCGCCTCCGCGCTGGGGGTGGAGACCGGCACGCTGGTGCACGTGGCGGCCGCGGCGGCGGGCCTGTCGGCGGTCGTGGCCGCCTCCGCCACCGCCTTCGGCGTGCTGCGCTACGCGGGCGCCGCGTACCTGGTGTACCTGGCGGTGCGGACGCTGCGCGGCGGGGACCGCGTGGACGGGCCCGAGACGGCGCCCAAACCGCTGCGCCGGGTCTACCTCGACGGCTTTCTGATCAATATCTTCAATCCCAAGGTCGTGCTGTTCTTCCTGGCCTTCCTGCCGCAGTTCGTGGACCAGCGGGCGGGCGCGGTGCCGGCGCAGATCGTGATCATGGGATTGGTCACCGCGCTGATCGGGCTGGTCAGCGACGTGCTCTACGCGGTCGCCGGCGGCTCGATCGGGGGGATGCTGCGGTCCCGGCCGCGCTTCCGGCGCGGGCAGCGCTACGCGACCGGGGCGATCTACCTCGGGCTCGGCGCGGTCGCCGCGTTCGCGGGCCCGGGGCCGGGGCCGAGGCGAGCCTGATCGAGGAAGGGGCGCCTGCTCGAGAAGGGGTGTCGTGGCCGTTGATCCTCGCCGCCCCGGCCGCGATGCTGGTGTCCGTTGCGCTTCCATGTGCGGATATGACGGCCATATCCCTTCAGGGGAATCGTCGTTTGTCATCCGGATGACAACGATGTCCGCGCAATGCGTGCCCCGGTTCGCAGCGGTCGCGTTCACCACTCTGTAACTTCCGTTGAGCCCCTGGTCGCCTAAGGGGCGGGAGGTGCGAACGGTGACCACGACGCTCGAGGAGCGCACGCCCCTGAAACCGTGGGTCGGCGTCCCCTGTGAAATGTCCGATCTGATGCGGCCCCATCTGGACACCCTGGCCGAGGAGATGATCCAGGAGATCCTCTCCGAGGTCCCCGAGTACGCCCGGCCGCAGGACGAGGAGTACTCGCGGCTGGTGCGGCTGGCCGTCGAGGGGGCCCTCCGGCAGTTCGTCGACCTCATCGTCGACCCGGACAGCTCCTGGGAGCCCGTCGCGGCCGTCTACCGGGAGATCGGCTGGGCCGAGGCGCGCGAGGGCCGCAGCCTCGACGTGCTCCAGACCTCGATGCGGCTCTGCGCCCGGGTGGCGTGGCGGCGGCTGGCGGCCGAGTCGGAGAACTTCAACATCTCCCGGCGCGCCCTGGCCAGCCTGGCCGAGGCCATCTTCGCGTTCCTGGACGAGATCGCCCGTGCCGCCGCCGAGGGCTATACCAAGGCCCGCGCGCAGGAGGCCGGCGAGCTGGAGCACCGCCGCCGCCGGCTGCTGGACCTGCTGCTGGCCGAGCCCCCCGCCGCCCCGCAGGCGATCGCCGACCTGGCCCGGCTGGCGCAGTGGCGGGTGCCGCGCACCGTCGCCGCCGTGGTCCTGTACGAGCGGAGCCAGGAGCCGTTCTCGCACCCGTCGCTGCCGCCGGACGTGCTGGCGGACGTCAACCGGCGCGAACCGTGCCTGATCGTCCCGGACCCGGAGGGCCCGGGGCGCGGGCGGATGCTGGAGTCGGCGCTGCGCAGGTGGGTCGCCGCCATGGGCCCCACCGTCCGGACCGAGGACGCCGCCAAGTCGCTGCGCTGGGCCCGTGAGGCGCTGCCCCTCGCCCGGCGCGGCATCCTCCCCTCCGACCGGCTGATCCGCTGCGCCGACCACATGCCCGCCCTCGTCGTCTTCAAGGACGAGGAGCTGGTGCGGGCGATCGCGGATCTGCGCCTGGCGCCGCTGAAGGCGGTCAGGCCCCGGCATCGTGAGCGGCTGGTGCGGACACTCCTGGCCTGCATCCAGAACGGTTTCAACGCCACCGAGGTCGCCACGCGCCTCCATGTGCACCCGCAGACCGTCCGCTACCGCCTGCACCAGCTGGAGGAGCTGTTCGGGAAGCGCCTCTACGATCCCGCGGCGCGGCTGGAGATGGAGATGGTGCTCACCGTGTGGCTCACCGCCGCGGACGCCGAGCAGCGGCCCTCCGACGGCACGTCCGCCACGTCGGCCGTTTTCGCCGGCTAGGCCGCGCTGGCCGCCAGGCGCCAGGCGCCAGGCGTCAGGCGCTAGGCCTCGGCCGGGTTCCGCATTCCCGGTATGCGCGGTTCGCTCCGCGCCGGACGGGCATTGACCGGGGCCGGCGGGCGCTTGCCGAGCTGCCCGGGCGGCCGCCCCTGCGCGGGCGGTGCGGGCGGTGCTGGTGCCCGCGGCGTGCCGGTGACGTCCTCGACGGAACGCGTGCTCCCCGCCTTCCCCGCCTGTGCGCGTCCCGCCCTCTCCGTCTCCTCGGCCTGCTGCGCGGCGAAGACCTCGCGCAACTCGTAGACGACGTCCTCGGCCGGCCGTGCCACGATCCCGGCGACCCGGCCGCCGGCCAGGAACAGGACCCGGTCGGCGAGGGCCGCGGCGGCCGGGCTCTCGGTCACCGCGACCACGGTCGTGCCGAGCTCGGTCGCGCAGCGGCGGAGCACGGCGAAGGTGTCGGCGGTCATCGCGCCGCCGGACTCGGTCTCGTCCACCAGCAGCACGCTGGGGCCGGGCAGCAGCGCGGCGGCGCACATCGTGAGGTGGCGCCGGTCCTCGGGGAGGAGGCCGACGGGTACGCCGAGATCGTCCAGCAGGCCGGTGACCTCGGCGATCCGGTCGGTGCGGGCACGGGCGACGGTCGGGGGCGTCCCGGCCAGCGCCGCGGCCCACTCCAGGTTCTCCTCGACCGTCCGGTCGAGGAACGGCCGCGAATGGGAGAGCGCGAACCCGACCTCGCCCCGGCAGATCTGCCGGATCTGCTGCGGCAGCCACGGCCGCGCGTCGCCGCGGCCCACGTAGACGCGGCCGACGCTCGGCGGCTCGTGCCCGGCCAGGCAGGCCAGCAGGGTGCTCTTGCCGGAGCCGGAGGGGCCCATGAGGGCGCACAGCTCGCCCGCCCGGAACGCCACGTTCACGTTGTCGAGCGCGGGCCGGCCGGACGGGGCGTAGAACTTGGTGAGACCGGTGGTGTAGGCCGCCACCAGGCACTCGTCGGCCCGCTGCCGGAAGGTCCGCTTGCGTGTATTGATCGGGTGGGTGATCCGCGGCATCGTCATGCAGTTCCCCCGAAAATCGCATGCTTGGGTGATTCGCCCTGTTTGGAGCTATCGCCAGCTTGCAGGAAGGTTCGGATCGCGGGCGTAACCAATGTGAAGATCTCTGCTAAAGAACGCCCGTTCGTCCGTGCGCACGGGAATCCGGACACGACGGCCAGGGCGAACGGGGACATGCGAGGGCTCGCGCCTCACCGCGGGAAACGGTCCGGGTAAAGGCGTCGTGACGATTCAGCGTCCGAAAGGAAAACGCGCCGGCGCCGCAGGCGCCGTGGAACCCGGGCCGGTGGAGTTCCGGGCGGGATGGCGCGGGCCGGGGTCGCGTCTGCGCGCCGGCAGGAGCAGCGCGAGCGAGCCGATCAGCAGGGCCAGGACGGCGCTCGGACGTATCGGCTCCACGCCATGCCAGACCGAGCCGACGTAGGCCGCCGTGCCGCCGTCGGCCGCGGTGAGCCCCAGGCCGAACGCCAGCGTCCCGAGGCCGAAGCCGATCAGGCCGGAGACCTGCCGCGCACGCCAGCGCCGCTGGTCGCGTACCGCGCGCAGGCCGCGCAGCCCTGACCACAGCAGCAGCAAACCGGCCAGCGCCGCCCCGGTGATCGCCAGCGGCCGCAGCAGGAGCTCCAGATTCTGGTCGCCGGGGCCGGTTCCCGAACCAACGGGGTGGACTCCGGCGAGTTCGGCGTGCGGCCGGGCCGACCGGGTGCTCGCGGCCAGATCGCCGGCGGTGGTCACCATCTCCGGCGGCGGCCCCAGCAGCAGCCCGCCGACGCCCTTCACGGCGACGGCGAGGTAGAAGAGCGCCGCCCCCAGCATGAGGGCGCTGGCGACCGCGCGGACCGCCGACGACGCCGGGCGCCCGCCGGGCCGTGAAGGCGCGGTGGACGGAGGCGTGGCGGAGGCGGCGGCGGGCGATGCGGCGCCGGGCGATGCGGCGAGGGCGGTCGCGGGGGCGGTCGCGGAGGCGGCGGAAGGCGCGGAGGAGGGGGACTGCGCCGCAGAGCCGGTCAGGCGAGCGCGGGAGGACAGGTGGCCCAGGACGTCACCGAGCGTGAGAAGCCGTAGGGCAGGACCACGGATGTCCCTACCGTGGCGCATGATGCTCACTGTTGTCCCCCGAAACCTTTCGCCTCCGGCGCGTCACCCGCCGGTTCCCGTCCTTGTCAAGGCTTTGACCTGCGATATGTCTCCACCGCGTCAGACTCCTGAATGCCCGGAGTCAGCCCTTGGTAACCAAAAGGCGGGCCAATGATCACGGCTCTCCATCAAGTGATTGACGGAGAGTGCGGGGGCGGCATAGCGTGACCGCATGCCCGGTGACCCGGCGCGCGACTCCGCGCGCGAGCGCATCCTCGACGCCGCGACCCGCCTGTTCGCCGGGCTCGGCTACGACGGCACCTCCACCCGCCTGATCGCCGACTCCGCCGGGCTCAACATCGCCACCGTCGCCTACCACGTCGGCGGCAAACGCGATCTTTACCTGGCGGTCATGGAACGCGCCCACCGCGCCGAACGGGCCGTCCTGGAAGAGGCGCTCGCCGACTTCACCCCCGACCCGGGCGGCGTGCGGCGGCTGGTGGACCGCTATCTCGACTTCTGCCTCGACCGCCCGGAGATCCCCGCGCTGTGGATGCACCGCTGGCTCTCGGACGCGGCCGACGTCGTCCACCTGGAGGGCCTCTACGTCAAACCCCTGCTCGCCAGGGTCGGCGAGGCCGTCCAGGAGGTGGCGGGGGACGGGGTGGACGTCGACTACGCCGTGATGACGGTCATCTGGACCACCCACGGCTTCTGCCGCGGCGGCGTGCTCGACGTGGACGGAAGGCGCACCGGCCCGGGCGACCCCAAACAGGTCGTCCGCTTCCGGGCCCACCTGCATCGCCTCGTGGCCCAGATGCTGGACCTCCACGATTGACCTCCTCCCCCTCGTAAACGAGGGGGATTCCAACCCGTGGCCTCAGGATAGGAGGACAGGTTGAGGTTCGCGGTTCGTCCGCCCCGGCACCCCGGGGCGTCCCCGCGCAGCAACGGCCGGTCCGGCCGCCGTGCCCACGAGCCCGGCCTCGCGTGCGATCACGAGTCTGGTCTCGTGGGCGATGTTGCGTGCCGCGTTCACATCGGCGTTGCAGGCGAAACCGCAGGACCGGCACCGGAAGCGCGCTTGGCTCTCGCGCGCCTCCCGATCCCGGACCCTGCACGCCGAGCAGCGCTGCGAGGTGCCCGCCGGATCGATCCTGTACACGCGGCCGGGCGCCTTGTGCTCCAGCCGCTCCACCAGCAGCCCCCACCCGCCCGCGAGAATGCCCCGGTTCAGCCCCGCCTTGGCGGCCACATTGCGTCCCGGCCGCGCGATGGTGCCCTTCGCCGAGCGGGTCATACCCCGAACGTTGAGATCCTCGACACCGATCACCTCAAACCCGCGGGTCAGCATCGTGGAGGTCTGCTCCACCCAGTCCTTGCGGCGGTCACTCTCGCGGGCCTTGAGCCGGGCGTACGCGGCCTTGAGCCGCGCGCGGCGGCCAGAACCGCGCCGGGCACGCCCCAGCCTGCGGGCCAGCAGCCGCAGCCGCCGCCTCTCCCCGGGCGTGAGGCCGGGCACCTTCAGCAGGTCCCCGGTCGAGAGGGCGGCGGTGACGGCAACGCCCCGGTCCACCCCGACCACGCTCCCGTCGCCGGGGCCGGGGACCGGGGGCGGGACGTGCGCGAACGCCACATGCCAGCGCCCGGCCCGGTCACGGGTGATCCGGTAGGACTTCACGCCCTGGGGGACGGGCCGCGACAGGCGGAATCTCACCCATCCGCACTTGGGCACCAGTGCCTGCGCGAAGTCACGCAGCGCCTGCTGCTGCACGGTCTGCGACCCGGCCCGCAGCCACGCGAACTCGGCGCGGGCCTGGGTGAGCTGCCGGGACTGCTCGTTGTAGCCGGGCGCCCCGCCCCGGTACCGGGACCAGAAGCCATGCTGCTCGACAGCCAGGTTCCACACGTAACGCGCGTGCGCGCAATGCGAGAACAGGGCGTTCTCCTGCTCTCGCGTGGGGTCCAGGCGGTAGCGCGGCACGGCGCGATCCTAGCGTTCACGCTCGAACACAGGGGCGAAACGCGGAGGATAGTGCCTGGTCAACGGACATTCGTCCTGGGGCGAATCTCCTTTCCCTGCCGTGCTCCGCAGGGGTCCGATTCCTCCCCGGCCTCAAGGCCGGGGTATCCACGGAGGAATCCCAATGAACGCAGAGGAATCGCAGCGCCATGCCCCCTGAACCCGCACCGCACGGTCTGCCCGAGCACGGCATCGCAGCCGACCGGCTCCTGGCCCGGCTGGCCCGCCTCAAGGCAGGGGACCTTCCCGTACGTGGCGGGCAGGTCACCGCCTACGTGTACGACACCGGACGCGCCGCGGTGCACGACCTGGCGGCCCGCGCGTACCAGGAGATGCTGGAGGTCAACGGCCTGGACCCGACCGCGTTCCCCAGCATCGTCGCGCTGGAGCGGCAGGTCATCGGCGCGGTCGCCGACCGGCTGGGCGGCGGTTCGGGGATCTTCACCAGCGGCGGCACGGAATCGATCATGCTCGCGGTCAAGGCCGCCCGCGACGCCTTCCGCCCTCGCGAGGGAACGGCCGCCGGGCCGCCGCAGATCCTCGTTCCCGTCACAGCGCACCCCGCCTTCCATAAGGCGGCCCACTATCTGGGCATGGAAGTGGTCGCGGTCCCGGTCGACCCCGCGTCCTACCGGGCCGACCCTGAGGCGATGGCCGCCGCGCTGACGCCACGTACGGCACTGGTGGCCGCCTCGGCCCCGTCCTACCCGCACGGTGTCATCGACCCTGTCGCGGACATCGCCGCTCTGGCCGCAGAGGCGGGCGTGCTCTGCCATGTGGACGCGTGCGTGGGCGGCTGGGTCCTGCCCTGGCTGCGCGAGAACGGGCGGACGGTGCCCCCCTTCGACCTCTCCGTCCCTGGAGTGACGTCGCTGTCGTGCGATCTGCACAAGTACGGGTACGCACCCAAGGGGGCGTCGGTGGTGCTGTTCCGGGACGAGTCGTTGAGGAGGCGGGCCTACTTCGCCTCGGCGGGGTGGCCCGGCTACACCGTCATCAATGCCACCGTTCAGAGCAGCAAGAGCGCGGGCCCCCTCGGCGCGGCCTGGGCGACCATGCTGTCACTCGGGGCGGAGGGCTACCGCGACCTCGCCGCGGGGGCGATGGAGGCCGCCGAACGTCTCATCGCCGGGGTCGCCGCCATACCGGGCCTGCGCGTGCTCGGCGCACCGGACGCGCCCCTGGTCGCCGTGGCCTCCGACGACCCCGGACTCGACATCTTCGTCCTCGCGGACGAGGCCCGGTCGCGCGGCTGGTTCTTCCAGCCGCAGCTCTCGTTCATGGGCATTCCGGCGAACGTCCACTTCACCCTCACCGGCGTGAGTCTCGCCGGAGTGGACGCGCTGCTGCGCACCCTGGCCGAGGCGGCCGAGGCGGCCCGTGCGGCGGGGCCCACCGAGGTCCCTGACGGCCTGGTCGAGGCGCTCGCCTCGCTGGACCTCGACGAGATGGACGACGAAGGCTTCGCCGGCCTGCTCGGGGCCGTCGGCGTCGACCTCGGCGGAGGCTCCGGCGACGGCCTGGGCGGAGGCTCCGGCGGGGGCCCTGGCGGCGGCCCTGACGGGGATGGGCGCGGGCAGCCGGAGATGGCCGTGGTCAACGCCGTCCTGGACGCCCTCCCGCCCGAGACCCGCGAAGATCTCCTGATCCGCTTCCTCTCCGCCCTCTACTCCGGCCGCGTCTGACGTGCGCGCCCGGCCCTAGCCGAGCCGGATCAGGCGCTTGAGCAGGGACGGCTCGTCCAGCTTCTGGCCGAGTTCCAGCGGGACGTGCGCCGCACCGGCCTTCACCGAACCCACGCGGGCGCCCTGGGCGGCCGTGCGCGGCGGCTCGCCGTCGACCCCGATCCGCACGGTCAGCCCGGGCCAGCCCACCACGGTGATCGGGGCGGAGGCGCGCACCGGCGTGTACTCGCCCAACCCGTCGTCGATCCGGCCCACCGGCGCACCCTTCTGGGCCAGCGTGGCCGACGTCAGCGTCGCCTGGGCGGCCGCGAGCAGATTACGGCTGGCCACCAGCGCCCCGAGGGCGCTGGGCGACCGCTGACCCATCACCGCCCCCAGGAAGAGGACGTCGACCCCGCCCACCCGCCTGCGCGCGGCGAAGACGAAGTTGCCGCCGGCCGCGTCGGTGTAACCGGTCTTGCCGCCGACCACCCCGTACTGGCCGATCAGGACGTTGCCGCCGGGACGGGGCGCCCCGCCGTCGTCGGGTATGTAGGAGCGCTTGCTCACCACCTCCGCGAACGCGGGCATGGCCATCGCCGCGCGCAGCAGCTTCACCTGGTCGGCCGCCGTGCTCACGGTGCCCGAGTCGTAGCCGCTGGGATCGGTGTAACGGGTGCTCGTCATCCCGAGCGTCCGCGCCGCGTCGTTCATCTTCTGGACGAAGGCGCGCGGGTCGCCGGCGTCCCAGCGGGCCAGCTCGTGCGCCACGTCGTTCGCCGAGATGATCATCAGGGCCTCGAGGGCCTTGCGTTCGGTCAGCCGCATGCCCGCGGTGACCCCGAGCAGCGATTCGCCGCGCTGCCTGCGCGCGGGCATCTGCGCCGCCGCCTGCTGCGAGACGGTGTACGTCGGGCCGGGTTGTCCCGGAGCCAGCGGGTGGTCGCGCAGGAAGACGTAGGCCGTCATGACCTTCGCCACGCTCGCCGTCGGCGTGGGGACCGTCCCGCCGGACGCCCCCATCGCCCCGAGGCCGTCCACGTACAGGGCGGACTGCCCCTGGCCGGGCAGGGGCAGCGCCGGGGCGGACCCGGGGAAGGTGTGGCCCGACGTGGGGAGTGTCAGCTGCATCCTGGGCTCGGGCACGGGACGTACCAGCTGGCCCCCGGCCCCGCCTGCCAGCAGGACGAGCACGAGGATGAGGCTGATCAGCCCCCGGCGCCGCTTCTTGCGTCCCTTGACCTCGCTGGCCGCGGCCTCGTACGCCGCGTTGAAATCACGTGCCTCGCCGAAGACCTGCTGGTCGTGGTGGTCTTGGTGGTCCTGGTAGTTCTCCTGGACCTGACCGTAGTTCGGAGGGGCGGGGTAATCCTGGGCCGTCCCATAGGCATGCGGCGTCTCCCCGTACTGGTGGGGCGGCGGGCCAGGGGCGTACTCCTGCGGCTGCGGTTGCGGCGGCTGAGGATGCTCGGGCTGGCGGAGAGGCTCGGGCTGCTGGGGTCGCTGCGGCTGAGGCGGCGGCTGGACGCGCGGCTGGGGCTGGTCCTGCGGTTGGGGCTGCGGTTGGGGCTGGTCCTGCGGTTGGGCGTAGGCCTGGGGAGCTTGCTCCGGTGGCGCGGCATGACCGGGCGCGGGCGGGGCCGCGTAGCCCTGCGGCAGATGAACGTCCTGCGGCAGGCGGACCCGCGGTGCGGGCGGCGAGGCGTGCGAGGACTGCGGCCACCCGTCCCAGGCATCCGCAGGGCTGGGCGTGCGCGGCTGCTCCTCAGGCGCTCCACGCTCCTGAGGGGATTCCTCGTAAAACGCGCTCGCAGACTCCGGCCTCGGTTCGGGCTCGGGCTCCGGCTCCGGCTCGGGGACGTCCCGCACGCCTTCTGGCTCGTCCCGTACGTGCTTCGGCGTGACGTCGAGCGGGTCCGGCTCCTCCACGGAAGGCGGGGGAGGGGGCGGCTTGGGCCGTGCCGCCGCCACGTCGATCTCGGGAACGGTCTCCGGCGCGACCTTCGGTGCGATCTTCGGATCGATCTCCGGAACGGTCGCGGAGGCCGGCGCCACCCGCTCGTCCGCCGGAGGCGTCTCCGGCTCGGCGGTCTCCGGCGCGCGTGACTCGGGCTCGGCGGGCTCCCGCTCGGTCTCGTCCAGGACCGGCGCCTCCGGGACGCCCGAGTCCGAGGCCGGCGCCTCAGCCGCAGGCGCCTCCGAAGCCTGTGCCTCCGAAGCTGGCGGCTCCTGAGAAGGCGCCTCCGGAGCCGGCGCCTGCGAGGTCGGCGGCTCTGAGGCCGACGGCTCCGCGGTTGGCGGCTTTGCGGTGGGCGGCTCTGAGGCCGACGGCTCCGCGGTTGGCGACTGCTCCTGCGAACCCGGCTGCTCCGGGGCCGGTGACTCCGCGGCTGGTGGCTGCGAGGCCGGCGGCTCGGCGGGCGGTGACTCCGCGGCCGGCGGTTCGGCGGCCGGCGACTCCGCGGGGGGTGGCTCGGACGCGGACGTCTCCGGTGCGGGCGGGTCGTCCGTGGGCGCCGGAATCGTCCACTGCCCGGCCGAATTGAAGATCAGCGCGGAGAATTCGGGCTTCTCCCCGATCTCCTCCTCGGCGGCGCCTCGCCTCGGCCGGGTCTGCTCGCCGGAGGTGTCCGCATCGTCCTCGGCGGAGACCTCGCCCGTGTCGCCGCCCCCGTCGTCGCCGGTGTCGTCCCCGGTGTCGTCGCCGGTCTCGGGGCCACCGGTGTCCTGCGCGGCCTCCGGGCCCTCGGCGTCGTCGTCCTCGCGCGTGCCGGAGGCCGGCACGGTACGGAACTCGGCGGTCCCGGACCTGGGAGATTCCTGGGCGCCGTCCTCGCCGGACGGTTCGCCCGGGGGCTGCGCCGGATCCTTCAGGGGCGCCGGATCCTGCACGGCGCGACCTCCTCGGCTCGTGTTCACGGGCGGGCGGGAGCGGTCTCGCCGGCGACTCCCCGTACACCATTCAAGGCTGTGAAGTTTAGTCGGAAACTTCGGCGCATTAAGCGATCGCCACGTTCTCCGCGCCGTGTCACCGCACGATCCTCCGCGTGAATGAGGCCGTTTTCGTCGGGTAAGGCGGGGGTGTCCCGGGACCCTGACACGAATCCGATCCTGAGGAGGACCGATCCATGGCCACGAAGGTTCGCGACATCATGACGGGGTCGCCGACCTCGGTGTCCCCCGAACTCGACCTCGTCACGGTCGCCCGCGCCATGCGGGACGAGGACATCGGCGCGGTGCTGGTGGCCGACTCCGACACGCTGTACGGCCTGGTCACCGACCGCGACCTGGTGATCCGCGGGCTGGCCGGCGCCGGCGACCCGCGCCAGACGAAGGTCGCCGGGGTGTGCAGCGACGTGACCGCGACGGTCGGACCGGACGACTCCCTCGACACGGCCGCCGACCGTATGCGGGAACGCTCGGTGCGGCGCCTGCCGGTGATCGAGAACGGCCGTCCGGTCGGCATCGTCTCCCTGGGCGACCTCGCCATCGAGAAGGACGCCCGCTCCGCCCTGGCCGACATCAGCGCGGCCAAGGGCAACGGCTGAACCCGCCCCTCGTTCAGAGCGTGGGGAGGGCCGACAGGAACCTCTCCAGCTCTTCCTCGGTGTTGTAGTAGTGCACTGAGGCGCGCACGGCGGCGGGCGCGGCGTCCACGTCGTACCGCTGCTGCCCGCCGTTGGTGACGCTGACGTTGATGCCCTTCTCGCGCAGTGACAGTTTCAGGGCGGCCGGGTCATGGCCGTCCACCGTGAAGGTCACCAGCGCCGAGCGCCGCCGGCCGCGGTCGAGGACGGTGACGCCGGGCCGTTCCGCGAGGGACTCCCGGAGCCCCGCCGCCAGGGCCGTCACCCGTTCCTCGATCGCGTCCAGGCCGAGGGCGGCGGCCTGGTCGGCCGCCACGCCCAGGCCGATCTGCCCGGCGATGTACCGCTCCCAGTTCTCGAAGCGGCGGGCGTCGTCCCTCATCTCGTAGGTGCCGGACTCCGTCCAGGACGCCGCGTGCAGGTCCAGGAACGGCGGTTCGAGCGTGTGCAGGATCGGCCGCCGCACGTAGAGGAACCCGGTCCCGCGCGGGCCGCGCAGGAACTTGCGCCCGGTCGCCGAGAGCATGTCGCAGCCGATCTCCCCGACGTCCACCCGCAGCTGCCCGACCGACTGGCAGGCGTCGAGCAGGTACAGGACGTTCGCCGCTCGGCAGAGCCGCCCGACCTCGGCGGCCGGGTTGATGAGGCCGTTGTGGGTCGGTATGTGGTTGAGCGACACCAGCCGCACGTCGCCCTTCGCCAGTTCGGCTTCGAGCGCGTCCAGGGAGAGCTGACCGGCGGCGTCGTCCGGCACGACGTCCACGCGCACCCCGCGCCGCTCCACGAGCTGCTGGTAGGGGATGGTGTTGCTGGGGTACTCGGTCGTCGTCGTGAGGATCCGGTCGCCCTCCCTGAACGGGATGGAGTAGAAGGCCATGTCCCAGGCGCGGGTGGCGCTCTCCACGTAGGCGATCTCGTCGCGTTCCGCGCCGATCAGACCGGCCGTCACGTCGTAGAAGCGTTCCAGCGCGGCGGCGGCCTGGTCGGCGGCCTCGTAGCCGCCGATCAGCGACTCCAGCTCCAGATGACCGGCGACGGCGTCGATCACCGGCCGGGTGGGGAGCGCGGCCCCGGCGTTGTTGAGATGAACGACCCGATCGCATCCGGGGGTGTCCGCCCGCAGCTTGTCGATGTCCAATTTCTCCCCTTCATCCTTCGCTCGGCCCAGAGTGTCGTACCCGGGTGCCACTCTGAGCAAGATGGGGACTTGACCTCAAGCATTGTTGAGGTTCCATCATTCTCGTGAACGGCCGCCGTGCCCCGGTGGCGAAGCAACGACCGGACAACGGCGGTGATGACGATGGACATGGAGGTCACGGCGTGGATGTCACTGCACCACGCCATGAACGCGCAGAACGACCGCAGGCCCTTCTCCAAGGCCACCCTCAAGCGGATCGGCCGGTTCGCCCGCCCGCACCGCCGGCTGCTGGCCTGCTTCCTGCTGGGCAGCGTGGTCATGGCGGTGATCGCGGTGGCGACGCCCGTACTGGCGGGACGCGTGGTCGACGCCCTCGTCGGCGGCTCCGACACCGCAACGGTGGTCTGGCTGGCCGTCCTGATCGCCGGCCTGGCCCTCGCCGAAGGATCGCTCGGCCTGGCCAACCGGTGGCTGTCGGCCAGCATCGGTGAGGGCCTGATCCTCCACCTGCGCACCGCCGTGTTCGACCACGTGCAGCGCATGCCGGTCGCGTTCTTCACCCGCACCCGCACCGGCGCCCTGGTCAGCCGGCTCAACAACGACGTCATCGGCGCCCAGCGCGCGTTCAGCGACACCCTCTCCGGCGTCGTGAGCAACCTGGTGACGGTCCTGCTGACCTTCGTCGTGATGGTGCAGATCTCCTGGCAGATCACCCTGCTCACGCTGATCCTGCTCCCGGTCTTCGTGCTGCCCGCCCGGCGCATGGGCTCCCGCCTCGCCCGTCTCGAACGCGAGGCCGCCGGGCACGACGCCGCCATGAGCACCCAGATGACCGAGCGCTTCTCCGCGCCCGGCGCCACGCTGGTCAAGCTGTTCGGCAAGCCGGACCGCGAGTCGGCCGAGTTCGCCGCCCGCGCCCGCCGCGTCCGCGACATCGGCGTGCGCACCGCGATGGTCCAGCACGTCTTCATCACCGCGCTCACCATGGTCTCCGCGCTCGCCCTCGCGCTGGTCTACGGCCTGGGAGGCTACTTCTCCCTGCGCGGCCAGCTCGACGCGGGCGCGGTCGTCGCCCTCGCCCTGCTCCTGACCCGCCTTTACGCGCCCCTCACCGCCCTGGCCAGCGCACGCGTCGAGGTGATGAGCGCACTGGTCAGCTTCGAGCGGGTCTTCGAGGTCCTGGACCTCAAGCCCCTGGTGGCCGAGCCCGAGAAGCCCCGTCCCATGCCCGAGGGCCCCGCCTCGGTCGAGTTCGACGACGTCACCTTCGCCTACCCGTCCGCCGACAAGGTCTCGCTGGCCTCGCTCGAGGAGGTCGCCACCCTCGACACCCGCGGCGGCGTCGACGTCCTGCACGGGGTCTCGTTCCGCGCCGAGCCCGGCCAGATGATCGCCCTCGTCGGCTCCTCGGGGGCCGGCAAGTCCACCATCGCCCAGCTGCTGCCGCGCCTCTACGACCCCGACTCCGGCGCCGTCCG
The DNA here is from genome assembly GCA_050942275.1 of Spirillospora sp. CA-255316. GTDB lineage: Bacteria > Actinomycetota > Actinomycetes > Streptosporangiales > Streptosporangiaceae > Spirillospora. Next base: position 1,642,849 of record CP192047.1, read on the forward strand.
CCTCGGCGGCGTCGACGTCCGCGACCTCGACTTCGCCACCATCCGCGCGACCCTCGGCATGGTCACCCAGGACGGCCACCTGTTCCACGAGTCCATCCGCGACAACCTGCTGCTGGCCCGCCCGGAGGCGTCCGACGACGACCTGTGGGACGTCCTCGAACGCGCCCGCCTCAAGGAGCTCATCCAGAGCCTGCCCGACGGTCTCGACACCATCGTCGGCGAGCGCGGCTACCGCCTCTCCGGCGGCGAACGCCAGCGCCTCACCATCGCCCGCCTCCTCCTGGCCCGCCCACGCGTGGTGATCCTGGACGAGGCCACCGCCCACCTCGACTCCACCTCCGAGGCCGCCGTCCAGGAGGCCCTCACCGAGGCCCTCGACGGCCGCACCGCCGTCGTGATCGCCCACCGCCTCTCCACCGTCCGCGCCGCCGACCAGATCCTCGTCGTCGAGGCCGGCCGCATCGTCGAGCGAGGCACCCACGACCAACTCCTGGCCGCCGGCGGCCGCTACACCGACCTCTACCGCACCCAGTTCAGCCAGGAAGAACCCAAGCAAGCCGCCCTCGCCTAACCCCACGCGCCTGGCCAGGTCCCACCTGGCCAGGCGCCCGATCCGCCGTGACGCACGCGCGTTCCCACTCCACGCTCGGGTCTGGGCAAGTTCTCCCGGCGTGGTCGAAGGCGCGTGCTCTCGGCCGACGGCGGTTCGAACTCGCGGGTGAAAGATCGACGCGTTGAGTAGTGGGTGATTATCGAGGCGTGATTTCGCCTCTGCGGGATGAGAACACTCACGGTCGGGTAGATGGCAACGTGGTTTTGGTCACCTGAGAAAAGTATTGGCCGGAAGCGGTGGTGGTCACCCGGCCGCCGAAGGGGCCTAATTACTCACTGCCACGTCGTCATGACGTGTTGCAATCGTGAGGGCCGGGAACTCCCTTCTCTTCAGGCTCTGTGGTCTCCTGGCCGCGAGCACGCCTTGTTACCGATCACTCACAGAATTGGGTTCGCTTTGTGAGGGTGCGGCCGAGGGCGCGCAGGTTTTGTTTTACCGGGATTTGTTCGGGTAACTCGCGCAGGACTCCGGTGAACGGCGAGGAGAAGCACACATGAACTTCCAGGCGGGCGTGGCGATCGGAGCCATGGGCTACCTGGGCGCGCGGGCGGTGCGTGCCGGCCTGCGCCGGCTGCACCCGGTCCGGAGGCTGCGCGCGTATACCGAGGCCAGGCTCGAACGGGCCGTCCGCGACCTCACGGCCAAAGCCGAGCGCGGCGGCCCCCTCGCGAAGGCGGCACTGGCGGGCGTCCGGGCGTTGAGCGAGGGGAGATCGCCGTTCCGGGCACTGCTGAGCGCCGGATGGACCGCCCTTAAAGAGACCCTCGCCGGGATCTTCGGCTCCCGTGGAAAACGCCCTCCCATCAATATCGTGGAACAGATCGACATCGGTGCCTCCCGCCGGCTGGTGTACGACCGGTGGACGCGGTTCCAGGACTACCCGCGATTCATGAAGAAGGTCGTCAGCGTCGACCAGGTGGCCGACGAGAAGCTCAACTGGAAGGCGAAGGTCTTCTGGTCGAGCCGACGGTGGGAGACCACCATCGTCGAGCAGATCCCCGACGACCACATCACATGGCGTTCCGGAGGACGCGTCGAGGGCACGGTCAGCTTTCACGCCATCGCGCCGGATCTCACGCGCGTACTGCTGAACATCGAATACCGCCCGCGAGGACTCTTCGAACGCATCGGGAATCTATGGCGCGCCCAAGGCCGCCGGACCCGGCTGGAACTCAAGCATTTCCGCCGCCACATGATGACCCGTTCACTCCTCGAACCCGAGAGCGCGAGCGGCTGGCGCGGCGAGATCCGTGACGGCGAGGTCGTCCGGGCGCCGGCTCGCACCTCATGACAGCCCCACCCCCGACAGGACGGAGGAATCACCGTGAAACGTGGCAACTGGGCGGCCAAGCTGCCCTCCGACCAGATCACCAAGCGGCTCCCCATCGGACGCCGCAAGAGGCCGTTCGGCCTGGACAGGCTGCCCGTCGGCGGCTCCAGGTCCCGCATTCCCGGCGGCCGGACGGCGGGCGCCGCCGGCGGCCTCCTGCTGGGCGCCGGTGCCGCGCTGGCGGCGGGCCAGGCCGTCCAGCGCCGCGGCCGGCGGCGGCAGGACGACGAGACCCAGGCCGACGAGCCCCGGGCCGACGAACGCGGACGCGAGTCCGAGTCCGACGACCAGTGCGAGGACGCGGACAACGCGAGCCTCTTCGGACGGCTCAAGGAGACGATGAGCCGCGGGCAGGGCTCCGGCGGTGCCAAGAAGGTCAAGGTCACCAACATCGAGGAGCACATCGACATCGGTGCCTCCCGCCGGCTGGTGTACGACCAGTGGACGCGGTTCCAGGACTACCCGCAGTTCATGAAGAAGGTCGTCAGCGTCGACCAGACCGATGACGAGAAGCTCAACTGGAAGGCCAAGATCTTCTGGTCGAGCCGGAAGTGGGAGTCCACGATCATCGAGCAGGTCCCCGACCGCCACATCATCTGGCGTTCCACGGGCGACAAGGGCCATGTGGACGGCGCCGTGAGCTTCCACAAGATCGCCCCCAACCTGACCCGTGTCCTGCTCGTCCTCGAGTACCACCCGCAGGGTCTGTTCGAGCGCACCGGCAACCTGTGGCGCGCGCAGGGCCGCCGCGTACGGCTGGAGCTCAAGCATTTCCGCCGTCACGTGATGACGCAGGCGCTTCTCGACCCCGACCGGGTCGGGGGCTGGCGTGGCGAGATCCACGACAGCGAGGTCGTCAAGTCCCATGAGGACGCCGTCGCCGAAGAGGAGAAGGAGGCCTCGGACAAGGAGTACCAGGAGGCCAACTGAGCGACCCAAGGCAGCATGGGGCTGCCCGTACGGGTCGAGCGCTCGGCGGAGAGCAGTCCGGTCGGTGTCCTCCTCGGTACCGCCGGGGAGTTGCCGAGGACGGGGCGGGTGCTGGGCACCTGATCCCCGCTCCTCGGCCGGGACGCCACGCGGTTCGCACGGGTTCGCCTACGTCCGAGGCGGCCGAGTTGGGGGGCCACCTGGACGGATGGGCGTGCGGTCGGTGGCGTACGTGCGGACGGGTTCAGCGTCCTGCTTTGCCAAGTCAGGCGTGCCCTCTCCACCAACATCGGTGCTCGCGCCCGTGTTGAGGCCGAGAACGGGGAGGTGCGTTCGCTGGATCCGCCTTCCCTTCGCTGGTGCGCAGTGCGGTTCGCCGTCCACGATGAGGGGCGCCGCCCGTGCCGCCGCGGCCGACACCGCGGTCCGGCCCAGCCCGTTCTCCATTCGCCGTTCGGAATGGCGATGCCAGTCAATGTAAATGGGTTATGCGACCGGCATGGCAGAGCAAAATTGATTCGCGGTAACGACCGGGTCTCTCAGAAAGGCCAGTGTCCGTTTCCGGCTGCCTCCGCCCATGGAATGGCGGGATAGGCGGCGTCCGTGATGCCTCCGAAGACCAGCCGGTCGCGGGTCGGGACGGCCGGTTCGCCGTCCGGCGTCCAGGTGTAGACGGGCGCGGGAACGTCCAGATCGTCGGTGTCCTGGTGGTAGCCGGCGGTGATCACGACCCGGTCGTGTCCCGCGAAGGCTTCCCGGACGGCGGGAGGGTATGGCAGCGGCACGCCGGGATGGTCGGACGAACGCCAGCGGTGCAGGCCGTGCAGGGGCGACTCGCCGGGCAGGACGCTGAACGGCTTGCCCTCGGCCGACACGATCTCGGCGGTGTCGCAGCGCTGGGCGAGGGTCAGGCCGAAGACGGCGGCGGCGTCGCTGGTGTGGTCGGCGACGATGAGCGTGCGGCCCGGGATGCGCGGGAGCGTTTCGAGGCCGTAGGCGGCGGCGCGTTCGAGGAACGGCGCCCAGCGCTGGTGGGCCAGCGCCCTGCGAGCGGCGGCGAGGCGCAGCGGGAGCAGTCCGGCGGCGCGGATCGCCGCGGGGTCGGCGAGCCGGGACGCGACCGCCATCGCCGTCTCGAACGAGATCCCCGCCGCGTCGAAGTGGGTCAGGCAGCGCACGAGGTCGTCGAGGGGCATCGACGGGATGAGCCGCTCCCAGTCGGCGGCGTCGAGCGGCCGGCGCAGCACGCCGCCCGCGCGCCGCCAGGTCAGGCCGAGCTCGGCGGTGTCCTCGCCGGTCGGCAGGCCGTCCAGGAGCCGGCGGCGGTGGACGAGCGGCAGCGACGCGGGGACCTCCGGGCGGGAGCGCCGCCGCCGGTCCAGGGCGTACCGGTAGAGGTCGGCCTGCCGCGGGTCGCGGGCGCGCGGATGGACGAGCTCGATCACGTCCCCGAACCGGTACGGCGCGGGCGTCCGGTCCGCCCCGTGGTGGTCGCGGAACGTCCTGATGGGGAGGAGCGGCGCGGGGATCGACAGGTCGGGGTGGCCGGTGTCGTGGGCGAGGAGCGCGCGCTCGTCGTACAGGCGGGTGACGGCGTCGGCGACGCCCCGCTTGACCGGCTTGGGCAGGGCGCGGCCGTGGGCGTGCCTCCAGTACGCGAGGAACAGGCCCGGGTCGTCGGCCCGCAGCAGCACCGAGCCGATCACCTGCCGGGCCATTCCCGCCCGTCCTGTCGCCAGGCGTTCGTGGGCGAACGCCGCCGCGCCGGCCAGCGCCACGTACCGCATGGGGGTCGCGGAGCGGAGCCAGCGCAGGAACCGCGCCGTCCAGTCAGGGTCCTGCCGGGTGGCGTCGCGGACGAGGGCCCTGAAGCGGTCGCGCGCCGGGCGCTGCCATAGGAAGAAGGCGTCCTCGTGCCCGAGCCGGGTCAGGGCCGTGAGGAACAGCTCCTCCGGCTTCTCGATCGTCGCCTCCTTCCGGGGTGGGCGTCGTGCGCCCGCGGGCGGGCGGCCCGAGATCAGTCAGGCGGCAGGCTGGTATCCGGCGAGGGGTGAGCCGTCGCACCCGGGGGTGCGGCCGCTCCATCCCTCCTGTTCGCGAACCGCGGCCATCGCACCGGGCCCCGCCCGCGGGCACACGGGGAAGCGTAGGGAACGCCTCCGACAGAACGCGGACGATCAGCGGGTGTAGCGGTGCTTGACGCCGGGCGGGAAGTACTCCGGGTCCGCGGCGGGACGGAGGCGGACCACCGGAAGCCGCTTGCCCTCCGGAACGTAATGGGCGAACTCACTGTTCAGGCGGAGCAGCTGCGTCCGGATCGAGTCGGCGATCCGGCCCGCGAGGTCCGCGCCGGGGCCGGGATCGGAGCCGGAGGCGAGTTCGACGGTGACGGTGAGCCGGCGGTCACGGTCGGCGTCCTCGGCGACCTCCAGGACGAACTTGCCCGTCACCGCGTCCCTGATCCCGGGCTGTTCCAGGCCGACCGTGACGTTCTCGGGGTAGATGTTGGCCCCGTAGAACGAGACGGTGAAATGGCTGCGGCCGAAGACGTACGCGAACGGGGCGGCGAAGGCGACGGCCCGCGTCGTGGGGCGGAAACCGTGGCGTTCGAGAAAGGCCAGCATGTCCCCGTGCGCGATCAGACCGCCCTCGTCGGCGATGTGGTAGCGGACGAGCGGGACCCCGTTGTCGCCGGTGAAGAGCAGCGTCCCGTCGCCGCTCTCCTCGAAGAACCGGACGTACGGGTCGTACTGCACGAGCGTCGGCAGCCGCGACTCCCCGAAGAGTTCCCGCGCGGCGTCCGGGCGGCCGGCCAGGAACCGCCGGATCTCGATCGACAGCGGGGTCTCGTTGCCGAGGACGCCCGCGTCGGCCGTCCCGTAGAGGGACGCGGTGTGGTGGCACGGGTCGTCGAAACCCGCCCGTTCCGCCATCAGGGAGCGCCATTCCTCGCTGAAGACCTCGCCCGCGGTCACCAGCCTGATGCCGTAGTCGTGCCAGGGGACGCCCTCGGCCCGGCCGGTGTCGACGACGTCCTTGAGGAAGGGCGGGTAGCCGAGCAGCACCACCTGGTCGAAGTGCGGCGCCAGCCGCGGCAGGACGCGGAGGATCTCCCGCCGGTCCGACCCGGGCGCCACCGAGGTGATCGGGTATCCGCGGGCGGCCAGTTCCCGCACGCAGCCGAGAGTGAACAGGCCGCCGACCCACGTGCCGAGGGCGAAGCACACCACGGCGAGGGTGGTGCGCTCGCGGGCGTGGAACGCGTCGCGGAAGATCTGCTCGAACCGGTCGGCGATCACCCGCTCGTCCGCCGCCGAGCGGGGCCAGAACGAGGGCTCGCCGGTGGAGCCGGACGACACGGCGATCATGTCGCCGACGACGCCGTCGCGGCACAGGTCGGGCAGGCGGTGGCGGCGCGTGTAGCCGTCCTTGCCGGTCATCGGCAGCCGGGTGAAGTCGTCGAACGTGGTGACGGAGGCGGGGTCCACGCCGTGCTCCCGGAGGAACGCCGCGTACGCGGGAACGGTCGCGGCGACCCGGTGGAAGAGCGCGAGCGCCGCCTGCTCCGGAGTCTGGTTCACAACGACGGAGAGGGACGCGTGCCGTTCAGGTACACCCAGGCACCCTCATGCCGGACGAAGGCACTGCGCTCGTGGAGCCGCCCCTTCCGGCCGCCTTGGGTGTAGTGGGCCTGGAATTCCACCGTGCCCTTGGTGTGGAAGGGGCTGCCTTCGGACGTGCCAAGGATCTCCAGGCGATCCCAGCGCAGGTCGCCTTCGAAGTCGATGGCGGGGGGACGGGTCGAGGGATGCCAGCTCTTCAGCAGGTAGGCGCCGTCCTGGACGACGAAGGCGCTGTAGCGGGAACGCATGAGCTGCTCGGCTGTCCTGGCCTGGGCTTCGTCGCGGTGGAGCCGCCCGCAGCATTCGTCGTACGGCGCGGGCAGCCCGCAAGGGCAGGCACCGGTGGGACGACCGGAACGGATCGAGGAGCGACGCTTGGCCATGCGTCTATTGTGGCGCCCGCGGCCCGGACTGCGCCCTGGCGGCCTCGGTACGGGCCTCGATGAACCACTCGCGGCCCAGCAGCGCCCCGAACACCGGCGCCGGGACACGGAGCAGGAACCTCACGGCGGGCGAGTTCACCTGTGAACGGTGGGCGGCCAGTGCTGCCTGCTTCTGCCGCGCGAACCGCCGCACGTCGATGCGGTGCGTGATGGCGGACCGCGGGCTGTAGGCGTCGCGGAGGTCCGCGGCGTCGTACCGGATGGGAACGCGCAGGAACCGCGCCAGCCTCAGCAGGCGTTCGGCGGCGTCCCGCGGCATCGTCGCCTCCAGCAGGCGCGGCACTCCGGCCAGCTCGGCGGCGCGCCTGCCCACCTCGTGCACCTTCTTGTGGTCGCGATGCCCGTAGCCGCCGTTGGCGTCGTAGCCGAGCAGGATCGCCGCGTTCTCCTCGCGCAGGATCGCCGCGAGCCGCCCGGCCGCCTCCTCGGTGTCCGCCCTGGCGAAGCGCGCCCGGTCCGGCGGGTCGGGGTACAGGATCGGGCCGTGCCCGCTGTCGGCGTAGCCCAGGTGGACGACGCGGTCCGCGCCGAGGATCGCCGCGCTCTCGCGAAGCTCGTTCATCCGGGTCGGTTCGGCGTCGCGGGCCGAGCCCATGATGCCGTCGGTGGCGACCACGATCACCACTCGATGCCCTTCGGCGGCGGCCCGGGCGAGGGTCCCTCCCGTCATGATCACTTCGTCGTCCGGATGCGCGTGCAGGGCCACGATCGTCGGCATCGCCCCATCATGGCGCACACCGGGCGCCCGGCGGTCCGGACGACGCGGTCACACGGCGCGGGCTCCCAGGTAAACCGCGTGAGCGCCCGAGCAGTCGCGTTGTACGACCCGCAGAGGAAATGGCTCCGCGTCAGGCCGGAGTGAGGACGCAGAACTCGTTGCCCTCCGGGTCGGCGAGGCACGTCCACGGGACGTCGCCCTGGCCGAAGTCGATGTCGGTGGCGCCGAGAGCCCGCAGCCGGGCCGCCTCCGCCTCTTGATCGTCACCGGGGTACGGCCGGAGGTCGAGATGGACGCGCGGCCGAGCTGACCGGTTCCACACGGTCGTCAGGTCGGGCGTGCGGACGAACTCGAGATACGGCCCGATGCCCTTGGCGGAGCGCAGCACCGCGTGATCGTCGGTTGCCTCGTGCAGGGTCCAGTCCATCGCCTCGTCCCAGAACCGGGCCATGGCCTGCGGATCGGCGCAGTCGACCACCACAGCGGCGATCGGTCCGGTGTCCCGGTAGATCGGTCGAGGCTCCAGCACGCAGAACTCGTTGCCCTCCGGGTCGGCGAGGAACGTCGACGAGACGTCGCCCCGGCCCACGTCGGCGGGCGTTGCGCCGAGTTCCTGAAGGCGCGCGACCAGGTCCGCCCGATGGGCGGCGGAGGTCGTGGCGAGCTTGATGTGCACGCGGTTCTTCACCGTTTTGGGTTGCGGGTCGGCAACGATGTCGATGCAAACGGCGGCGGGGTCGGGGTAGACGAAGCCCTCGGGCTCGAGGTTGGTCACGCCGGGTCCCTCGCTGTCAACACCCCAGCCGAGCGCCTTCGCCCAGAACCGGCCGAGCGCCGAGTCATCCCGAGCCTTCATATGAATCTGAACAAGCCGCGTCGCCATGCGGCCGATCCTAGGCGCACGACTCTTCGGCCCACCCTTAAGGCCTGTCCGGCGGATTGTGCCGACCGTGATCCCCGGGACAGGCCCTAGACGACCAAACCACGGCCGCGACGCGCCCCGAGACTGCCGTTAGCCGGACGCCAAGGGCCGGGCGGCGCGTGGCCAAACCGGCGCACCCCGCACGCTCCGGCCGTGCCAACGGCGCGAGCGCCGCCGCCCTTGATACCGAGGCAGGTGCTCGACAAGGCGCGGGGCAGGCGCTCACAGAGAGTCAGGCCAAGACGCCTTGGTCCGGCATGCGGGGATCTCGTGGCGGCTGAATGCGGGCGTTCCGGCGGTCAACGCCGCCGAGTGGGCCGGCCACAGCGTGGAGGCCGCCCACTGCATCGACGGTGATGACGGGCACTGGTTCGCACGGATGGATGCGGCCCTTGGCCCGCTGGGGCCCCGGTTCCGTACCGAGGCTCTCTTCTCGGGGCTGACCTGGGCAAACCGGGCGCGGGCCGTTCCGCATATGTTCCGGGAACGGCGACAAACAGCGGCGTTGGCATCCGGTTGCATACGCAACAAACCCCGGTGACCGGCTACGCCTGGTCAACCGGGGTTCTGGCTGATCTTCTGGGGTGCCCCCTGCAGGATTCGAACCTGCGCACACGGCTCCGGAGGCCGTTGCTCTATCCCCTGAGCTAAGGGGGCCCGCGCCCTGGTCGTTCGGCGCGAGAAGAAGGCTACCAGGGTTGGGGAGTCCGCGTGCACCTGGACGGTTCGCTGTGCGTTGCTCTGCGGAGTCGACTAACTTCGTGGCCGTGACCGAGCCACTGGGACGCGTGCTGGTCGTCGATGACGATGAGGTGATACGCCAGCTCATCGCCGTGAACCTGCAGCTTGAGGGGTTCGAGGTGTCGACCGCGGTGGACGGTCAGGACTGCCTGGAGAGGGTCCGGGAGGTCCGGCCGGACGTGATCACGCTGGACGTGATGATGCCGCGCCTGGACGGGTGGGTGACCGCGATGCGGTTGCGTGAGGACGAGGACACCCGGCACATCAAGGTCGTCATGATCACGGCGAGGGCGCAGGAGCACGATGTCAGGAGGGGGCATGAGATCGGTGTCGACGCGTACGTGACCAAGCCCTTCGACCCCAACCAGCTGATCCAGACGGTACGGAAGCTCGCCGCGGCGTCCACATAGTGGTCGGATAGTCTCACCAGAGTGACTCCGGCCGAGGTGAGCGCTGCCCTCATGGGCGCGGTGAGGGACACTGGGCGGAGCGTGCCTGACGTGGGGCTTCGGTGCCTGGGGGCCGGGGTTTACGGCAGTCCCGTCGCGCTGCGGGCCGGCGTCGACGCCGGGGGGCTCGCGGCGGCGGTCGAGCGGGTGCCCGGGATCGCCAGGGTGGACGTGCACGGGGGGTTCCTGCGGATCGCGGTGGCGTGCCCGGGGGAGCTGGCGGCGGACATCGTCGCCGAGGGGGAGCGGTACGGGTGGGAGAAGGTCCGCCCGCACGCGTGGCCGGACCGGCCCCGAACCTTTGACAACCCCGGGTTTCGCGTGCGGTACGCGTACGCGCGGGCGGCGGCCGTGGGACGGCGCGCCCGGGATCTCGGGGTGGGACGCGGGCGGCCGGTGGGGCTGGAGCGGCGGGAAGAGCTGGCCCTTCTCGGGTTGTTGGGGGAGATGCCGGGCTGGGCCGGCCGGGAGGAGTTCCCGGGTTTTCTGGTGCGCCTCGCGGACGGCTTCCACGACGTTTACGAGCGGTGCCCCGCGCTGCCCCAGGGTGAGGAGAAACCCGGGGCGGTGCACGCGGCCCGGGCCACGCTGGCGGAGGCGGCGCGCATCGCCCTGAGCAACGGCCTGAAGATGATCGGTGAGACCCCTAGAGAGCGACTATGAGCAGAGTGCACCCGGCCGGACCGCGGCATGCCGACGTCCTGCCCGAAGACCACCCGCTGCCTCCCGCGGAGGACCTCAACGCGCTGGAGCCGCAGATCTGGCCCCGCGGCGCCAAGCGCGAGGACGGCGTGGTCATGATCGGCGGGATCGACGTGCGCGACCTGGCGAGGGAGTACGGGACGCCGCTGTTCGTCTATGACGAGGAGGACGTGCGGTCCCGGGCCCGCGAATACGTGGCCGCGTTCCACGACGGCGACGTCCACTACGCGGGCAAGGCCTTCCTGTGCACGGCGGTCGCCCGGTGGCTCAAGGAGGAGGGCCTCGGGCTGGACGTGTGCACCGGTGGTGAGCTCGCGGTGGCCCTGGCCGCGGACTTCCCGGCGGAGCGCATCACCATGCACGGGAGCAACAAGTCGGTCGCGGAACTGGAGCAGGGCCTGGAGGCGGGGGTCGGGCGCATCGTGCTCGACTCGTTCCAGGAGATCGCCCGTCTGGGATACCTGGCCCAGGAGAAGGGCGTCCGGCCGAAGGTGATGGTGCGGGTCACCACGGGTGTGGAGGCGCACACGCACGAGTTCATCGCCACGGCCCACGACGACCAGAAGTTCGGGTTCTCGCGGCAGTCCGGGGCGGCCCTGGAGGCCGTGCGGCGGGTGCTGGAACTGCGGCAGCTGGAGCTGGTGGGGCTGCACTCCCACATCGGCTCGCAGATCTTTGAAACCGACGGTTTCGAAGTTGCCGCGCACCGCCTGGCGCAGCTCCTGGTGGCCATCCGGGACGAGCATGGGATCGAGCTTCCCGAGCTCGACCTCGGCGGCGGCTACGGGATCGCCTACGTGCCTGGGGACGAGCCGCACGACCCGAAGGACCTGGCCGACGGCCTGCGCGCGATCGTGAGCCGGGAGTGCAAGGCCTACGGGCTGGAGATGCCGCGGCTGACCGTGGAGCCGGGCCGCGCGATCATCGGCCCCGGCGGGGTCACGCTGTACGAGGTCGGCACGGTCAAGGACGTGGAGGGCCTGCGCACCTACGTCTCCGTCGACGGCGGCATGAGCGACAACCTCCGAACCGCGCTGTACGGCGCCGACTACACCTGCGTACTCGCCAGCCGTGCCTCCGCCGCGGATCCGATGCTCGGCAGACTTGTCGGCAAGCACTGTGAAAGCGGAGATATCGTCGTGCGAGACGTGTGGCTGCCCGAAGATCTTTCGGCGGGAGACCTGGTGGCGGTCGCGGCGACCGGTGCGTACTGTCGATCAATGGCCAGTAACTACAACTTCGTTCCGAAGCCGGCGGTGGTGGCGGTGCGGAACGGCGCGTCGCGGGTCATCCTCCGCCGGGAGACCCAGGACGACCTGTTGCGGCTCGATGCGGAGGTTGGAGCGTGAAACCCGAACGGGGCCCGCTGCGGGTGGGGCTGCTGGGATGCGGCGTCGTCGGCTCGGAGGTCGTACGGCTGCTGCGGGAGCAGGCGGCCGATCTGACCGCGCGCGTCGGGGTCCCGCTGGAGGTGGCCGGGATCGCGGTGCGGCGGCCGGACCGGGTCCGCGCGGGCATCGACCCGGCGCTGCTGACCACCGACGCCCAGTCCCTGGTCACGCGGGACGACGTGGACCTGGTGGTGGAGGTGATCGGCGGGATCGAGCCCGCCCGGTCGCTGATGCTGGAGGCGATGAAGACCGGCAAGTCGGTGATCACCGCCAACAAGGCGCTGCTGGCCGAGGACGGCGAGACGCTGTTCGCGGCGGCCCGCGAGTACGGGGCCGACCTCTACTACGAGGCCTCGGTGGCCGGGGCGATCCCGCTGCTGCGCCCGCTGCGCGAGTCGCTGGTCGGCGATCACGTGCACCGGGTGCTGGGCATCGTGAACGGCACCACCAACTACATCCTCGACCAGATGGACACCCACGGCGCGGGTTTCAACGACGCGCTGGAGGAGGCGCAGGCGCTCGGCTATGCGGAGGCCGACCCGACCGCGGACGTGGAGGGCTTCGACGCGGCGGCCAAGGCGGCGATCTTGGCGCAGCTGGCGTTCCACACCCCGGTGACCGCCGCCGACGTGCACCGGGAGGGGATCACCGAGGTCACCGCGGCGGACGTGGCGGGGGCCAAGGAGATGGACAGCGTGGTCAAGCTGCTGGCCATCTGCGAGCGCGTCCCGGCCGAGGACGGCCGCAACGGCGGCCGCGGGGTGTCGGTCCGGGTGTACCCGGCGATGATCCCGCGCTCGCACCCGCTGGCCAGCGTGCGCGGCGCGTACAACGCGGTTTTCGTCGAGGCCGAATCGGCGGGTCCGCTGATGTTCTACGGGGCGGGCGCGGGCGGCGCCCCCACCGCCTCGGCGATCCTGGGCGACCTGGTCGCGGTGGCCCGCAACCTGGCCGGCGGCAGCCGCGGCCCGGTCGAGGTGACCTACGCCAAGCTGCCCGTCCTGCCGATGGGCGAGACGATCACGCGCTACTACGTGCAGCTGGACGTGGCCGACCGGTCCGGCGTGCTGGCCACGGTCGCCGAGGAGTTCGCCCGGCACGAGGTGTCGATCCAGGCCGTGCGGCAGGAGGGCCTGGGCGACGACGCCCAGCTGGTCGTGGTGACCCACCGCGCCCCCGACGCCGCCCTGTCGGCCACTGTGGAGCGCCTGCGCAAGCTCGACATCGTCCGCGAGGTGGCGAGCGTCATGCGCGTCGAAGGCGAGGAGTGAGTCCCCGGCCCCCGCGCAGGACGCGGGGGCCGGGGCATGGAAGATCCCGCACGCTGGCCCGGCCGTGGAACGCCTCGGACGCGGGCCCGGGTGTGGGAGGCCCCACAGGGGGTGAGGTCTGCCGCGGGCGGTGGGGCGGGGGCCCTAGACTTTGCGCAACACCGCAGGTCATCTGAGGAGATCGACGTGAACGCGACCGCCCGCGCCTGGCGCGGCCTCATCGAGGAGTACCGCGACCGCCTTCCGGTGACGGACGGGACCCCGGTCGTCACCCTGCTGGAGGGCGGGACGCCGCTGGTGCCGGCTCTCAGGGTGTCCGAACTCACCGGCTGTGAGGTGTACCTCAAGGTCGAGGGCGCCAACCCGACGGGGTCGTTCAAGGACCGCGGGATGACGGTGGCGATCAGCAAGGCCGCCGAGGACGGTGCCAAGGCGGTGATCTGCGCCTCCACCGGCAACACCTCGGCCTCGGCCGCCGCCTACGCGGTACGGGCCGGGATGACCTGCGCCGTGCTGGTGCCGCAGGGCAAGATCGCGATGGGCAAGCTGGCGCAGGCGCTGGTGCACGGCGCCCGGCTGCTCCAGGTCGACGGCAACTTCGACGACTGCCTGGAGCTGGCCCGCAAGCTGTCGGTGGACTATCCGGTGGCCCTGGTCAACTCGGTCAACAAGTACCGGTTGCAGGGGCAGAAGACCGCCGCGTTCGAGATCGTGGACGCGCTCGGCGACGCCCCAGACGTGCACTGCCTGCCGGTCGGAAACGCCGGCAACATCTCGGCCTACTGGATGGGCTACAAGGAGTACGCGGCCGACAAGGTCGCGTCCGAAACCCCGCGGATGCTGGGTTTCCAGGCCAGCGGGGCGGCGCCGTTCGTCAGGGGCGGGCCGGTGCTGAAGCCGCAGACGATCGCCACCGCGATCCGGATCGGCAACCCGGCGTCATGGGACCTGGCGATCGCCGCGCGGGACGAGTCCGGCGGCGCCATCGACTCGGTCACCGACCGGCAGATCCTGCGCGCGTACCGGCTGCTGGCGGCCGAGGAGGGCGTGTTCGTCGAGCCCGCGTCGGCCGCGAGCGTGGCCGGGCTGCTGCAGGCCTCCGAGCAGGGCGTGGTGGAGCGGGGTTCGAAAGTGGTCTGCACGGTGACGGGCAACGGCCTGAAGGACCCGGACTGGGCGATCTCCGGGGCGCCCGCGCCCACCACCGTCAAGGTCGACGCGCACGCCGCGGCGTCCGCGCTGGGCCTCGCGTGACGGCACCGGGCGGCTGGGCGTCCGCGCCTGTCCTGGTGCGGGCGCCGGCCACCAGCGCCAACCTCGGTCCGGGGTTCGACTCGCTCGGGCTGGCGCTGACGCTGTACGACGACGTCGAGGTCGCGGTGACCGCCGGCGGGCTGGAAATCGACGTGGAGGGCGAGGGCGCCGAGGTCGCCGACCGGGGCGAGCGGCACCTCATCGTGACCGTGCTGCGGCGCGCCTTCGACGTGCTGAACGGCCTGGGCGGGACCGATCTCGGCCAGCCGCCGGGGCTGCGGCTGCGCTGCCTCAACCGGATCCCGCACAGCCGCGGGCTGGGGTCGTCCTCCGCCGCGATCGTGGCGGGGATCGTCGCGGCGCGGCACCTGCACCCCGAGGGCCGCCTGCTGGACGACGCGGCCGCGCTGCGGCTGGCGACCGAGATCGAGGGCCATCCCGACAACGTGGCGCCATGCCTGGCGGGCGGGCTCACCATCGCCTGGACGGGCGCCGAGGGCCCCCGATCGGTACGGCTGGACCCGAGGTTGGACGAGGTCACGGCGCTGGTGCCGGAGCAGCGGCTGGCGACCGAGCGGGCCCGCGGGCTGCTGCCCGAGACCGTCCCGCACGCGGACGCGTCCGCCAACGCGGGCCGCGCGGCCCTGCTGATCGCGGCGCTCGCGCAGGGGCTCGGCCAGGACGTGCTGCTGCAGGCGACCGAGGACCGGCTGCACCAGGACTACCGCGCCCCGGCGATGCCGGAATCCGCCGAACTGGTCGCGCGGCTGCGCGCGAAGGGCGTCCCGGCGGTCATTTCCGGGGCAGGTCCTACTGTCCTGGTCTTCACAACCGCCGCACAAGTTGATTCGATGTGCGCGGAAGTGGGTAATGGCTGGCACATACACCCGCTGAACGTCGCCCCCCAAGGTGCCTGCGTTCGGCACGACGGTTCCAGCGTCCGGCCTTGACCTTCGCGCGGGGCGGGCCGGGGGGCGCAGGACCCGCCGGGTGCGATGATCCGGCTAGTAAAATGCGAAGACATCGACCTCTGGGGAATAGCAGTGCGCCCTGGTGATGTTAGGCTGATTGCCGCACCAGATGCCCCGTTCGGGGCCGTGTGCTCGTCAGCCGCGCGTCGCCTGTCCGGCCCTCCGGCCGTGTCGGTCCCGCGTACTAGGCTTCCCGACACCGTGACATCCCGATGTCAGGCGTTCCAGCGAACCAACTTCGGACGTGGCGGTACCGGGAACTCGCACGAGCGAACCGTCCCGACCACCATCTGGCTGTGCCCAGAAATCGCGGCACGCGGTACCACCGCGGGCCGCGGAGCCCGACTCGGCGCCCCCGCCGGGCCGCACTACCGGGTTGCCTGGCCGATCGCCGGCCTACGCCCGCTCCCTGGGAAGGACCCTTAGTGAGCGAATCCAGCGAACTCCTTACGGACGCCTCCAGCACGGCACCCGCCGCCGAGGCCGCGGCCGACGGCGCCCCGCGTGCCACCCCCCGGCGCCGCCGGACGGGCACCGGCCTCTCGGCCATGGTGCTGCCCGAGCTCAAGGCGCTCGCGTCCCAGCTCGGCATCACCGGTGTGACCGGGATGCGCAAGAGCCAGCTCATCGCCGCCATCCAGGAGAAGCAGGGCGGCGAGGGCCAGGGCTCGGCCGGGGGCGAGCAGGGAGCCGCTGGCGCGGTGAAGGCCGAGCGCCCGCGCCGTACCCGTACGACCAAGCGCGCCGAGCAGGCCGAGGGCCAGGTGACGATCGCCGAGGCCGCGGCGGAGCAGCCGGCCGCCGAGAAGGCGCCGGCGGCGAAGACCGCGGAGAAGGCCGCCGACCAGGGGCGCGACGAGGCCAGGGGCGAGTCCCAGGGAGACGGCCAGGCCGAGGGCAAGGCCGCCGAGAAGGCGGAGAAGGCCGAGAAGACCGACAAGAGCGCCGACCGCCAGGAGCGGCGCGGCGACCGGGGCGATCGCGCGGAGCGGGGCGAACGGCAGCAGGGCGGCCGGGACGGCGACGACGGCGAGGCCCAGGGCGGCCGTGACGGCCGTGACGGCGGCCGCGAGGGCGGCCGGCAGCGCCGCGGCCGGGAGCGCGGCGAGAGCCGTGACCAGGGCGGCCGTGACGGCGGCCGGGACCGCGACGGCGGCCGTGACGGCGGCCGGCAGCGCGGCGGCCAGGGCCAGGGCCAGGGCCAGGGCGGCGGCCAGGCCGACGACGAGGACGGCGGCGGCAGGGGCCGGCGCGGGCGCCGGTTCCGCGAGCGCAACCGGGGCCGCGGCGGGCGCGACCGCTACGAGGAGCCGGTGATCACCGAGGACGACGTCCTGATCCCGGTCGCGGGCATCCTCGACATCCTCGACAACTACGCGTTCGTGCGCACCACCGGCTACCTGCCCGGGCCCAACGACGTGTACGTCTCGCTGGCCCAGGTCCGCAAGAACGGGCTGCGCAAGGGCGACGTCGTCACCGGCGCGGTCCGCCAGGCCCGGGAGGGCGAGCGGCGGGAGAAGTTCAACGCGCTGGTCCGGCTCGACACCGTCAACGGGATGGAGCCCGAGCAGGCCAAGGGCCGCGTCGACTTCACCAAGCTGACCCCGCTGTACCCGCAGGAGCGGCTGCGGCTGGAGTCCGACCCGGGCATCCTTACCACGCGGATCATCGACCTGGTGTCGCCGATCGGCAAGGGGCAGCGCGGCCTGATCGTGTCGCCGCCCAAGGCCGGCAAGACGATGGTGCTGCAGGCGATCGCCAACGCGATCACCAAGAACAACCCCGAGTGCCACCTGATGGTCGTCCTGGTCGACGAGCGTCCCGAAGAGGTCACCGACATGCAGCGGACGGTGAAGGGCGAGGTCATCCACTCGACCTTCGACCGTCCCGCCGAGGACCACACCACGGTCGCCGAGCTGGCGATCGAGCGCGCCAAGCGGCTGGTGGAGCTGGGCCACGACGTGGTCGTGCTGCTCGACTCGATCACCCGGCTGGGCCGGGCGTACAACCTGGCCGCCCCGGCGTCCGGGCGGATCCTGTCCGGTGGTGTCGACTCGACCGCGCTGTACCCGCCCAAGCGGTTCTTCGGCGCGGCCCGCAACATCGAGAACGGCGGCTCGCTGACCATCCTCGCCACCGCGCTGGTGGAGACCGGGTCCCGGATGGACGAGGTCATCTTCGAGGAGTTCAAGGGCACCGGCAACATGGAGCTCAAGCTCAACCGGAGCCTGGCCGACAAGCGCATCTTCCCGGCGGTGGACGTCGACCAGTCCAGCACCCGCAAGGAAGAGATCCTGATGGCGCCGGAGGAGCTGCGCGTCGTCTGGCAGCTGCGCCGGGTGCTGCACGCGCTCGACACGCAGCAGGCGCTGGAGCTGCTCATCGAGAAGATGAAGGAGACCAAGTCCAACGCCGAGTTCCTCCTGCAGGTCCAGAAGACCACGGTGTCCGACGACCGCTGAGCCCGCGGCGGCGGCGCGTCCGGGAACGCGCCATCGAGCGAGGAGCGAGGCGATCGGACGCAGGCGGCGCTTGATATGAGGCCCGGCCCCATGCCACCCGGCACGGGGCCGGGCTTTCTCAGTGGCACCGCCCCGCCCCCGCGACCGCCTCGCCCGACCGTCCGGTTCCGCCACCACATTGGCCCGCGGCCCCGGCCCCGCGACCATCTCGGCCCTGCCATCTGGTTCCGCGACCGCCTGGGCCGCCGTATGGTTCCGCGATCACCTTGGCCCGCCGCCCCGCCCCCGCGACCACCTCGCCCCGTCGCCCCGCCCCCGCGACCGCCTCGGCCGACCGTCCGGTTCCGCCACCACATTGGCCCGCCGCCCCGGCCCCGCGACCATTCGGCCCTGCCATCTGGTCCCGCGACCGCCATAGTCGGCCGTCCGGTTCCGTGACCACCTCGGCCCGCCGCCCGGCCCCGTGACCACCTCAAGCGTTGCGATCGCGTCCGAAGGCAGGTTCGAGCGGAGCGAGAACCTGATCGCGGAGCGAGCCGCCAGGCGAGTTCGGAGCGATGCAGCGATCGCCGCAGGCGCGACAAGCGACGAGCCGCCAGGCGAGGAGCGCAGCTCGCGCATGCAATAAACAGGGTGGGGTTAGCCCTACCTCGGGGTCGGCGGAGGGCACCATGGCCGGTGCGGCGCCCGACCGGCAGGCTGGGATCGTACGGTGGACCGGGCATGGAGGGACGATGTGGGCGAGCTGAGCAGCACCGCCGCCGCGGGAGGCCGCGCGACGATCGTGAGCGGGTCATGGCGCCCGATGGCCATGGCCCGGTCCTGGAGGACCTGGACGTCGGCCCTCTACATGGTGACGAGCCTGGGCTTCGGGCTGGGCTGGTTCATCTTCTTGACGGTCGGGCTGGCGGTGTCGGCCGCCCTGACGATCATCTGGGTCGGCATCCCGATGCTGGTGCTGATGATGATCGGGTGGCGGTTCGCGGCGGTGCTGGAGCGGACGCTGGCGCGGCGGGCGTTCGGGCTGCGGATCCGGAGCCCGTACCGGGAGCTGCCGGAGGGCGGCAACCCGCTGTCGAAGCTGAAGGCGATGGCGCAGGACCCGGCGACCTGGAAGGACCTGGTCTACCTCTCCCTGAGGTTCCCGCTGGCGCTGCTGGAGTTCGTGGTGTCGGTGACGGTCTGGATGCTGGCCGGGACGTTCCTGGCGCTGCCGCTGATCGCGCTGGAGTCGGGCGGGGTCGAGGTCGGCCTGGGGTTCGTGTCGTTCTGGGCGGGCAACCCGCTGGCGGCGCTGCCCGGCACCGTGGTCGGCGTCTTCCTGCTGGTGATCGCGCTGTATGTGACGCGGGTGCTGGCGGTGGGGCACGCGCTGGTGGCCCAGTTGCTGCTGGGCCCGAGCCGTTCGCAGGAGGAGAACCTGGAGCTGCGGGAGCGGACGGCGTATCTGCGGGCGAGCCGGGCGCGTGGGGTGGACGCGGCCGAGTTCGAGCGGCGCCGCATCGAGCGTGACCTGCACGATGGGGCGCAGCAGCGGCTGCTGGCGGTCGCGATGGACATCGGCCGGGCCCGGGCCAAGCTGGACGAGGACCCGGAGGGCGCCCGCGCGTTGATCGAGCAGGCGCATGCGGGTACCAAGGAGGCGATCTCCGAGTTGCGCGATCTGGCTCGCGGCATCTACCCGGCGATCCTCACCGACCGCGGGCTCGACCCGGCGCTGTCGGGGTTGGCGGGGCGTGCGGCGGTGCCGGTCGAGGTGGAGGTGGACCTGCCGGAGCGTCCGCCGGCCGCGGTGGAGAGCATCGCGTACTTCATCGTGGCGGAGGCGCTGGCCAATATCGCCAAGTATGCCCGTGCCACGCGCGCCACCGTGCGGGTGGCACGTGAGGACTCCTGGGTGGTGGTCGAGGTGGCCGACAACGGGGTGGGCGGCGCGGTCGCCCGTCCGGAGGGCGGGCTGGCGGGGCTGGCGGACCGGGCCGCGACGATCGACGGGATGCTGGTGGTCGACAGCCCGCCCGGCGGCCCGACCGTGCTGCGCGCCGACCTGCCCTGCACCTGGTAGCGGGACGTCCGCCCGCGAGATCCCGGTGGCCCGCGCGGCGGCCGGGATCTCGCGCGCCCCCGTGCCCGCGTGCCCGGACACGCGGACTGGCCGGTGCGGGCCTTCCGAGCGTGATCTCCCCGAGCGGGCGCGGCGGCGGTCGGCGCGCCCGATAATGGGGGGATGCGGGTCGTGATCGCCGAGGATTCGGTGCTGCTGCGGGAAGGGCTGGTGCGGCTGCTGGCCGACGCCGGGATCGAGACCGTGGCGACGGTGGGGGACGGGCCGGGCCTGCTCGACATCGTGGTCGAGCACCGGCCGGATCTGGCGATCGTGGACGTGCGGATGCCGCCGTCGTTCACCGATGAGGGGCTGCGGGCCGCGCTGGCGGTGCGCGAGCGGCTGCCGGAGACGCCGATCCTGGTGCTGTCGCAGTACGTGGAGGAGCGGTACGCCACCGACCTGATCGGCGGCGGCGCCAGGGGCGTGGGCTACCTGCTGAAGGAGCGGGTGGCGGAGGTCGCCGAGTTCATCGACGCGGTCCGGCGGATCGCGGCCGGCGGCACGGTGATCGACCCCGAGGTGATCGGGCAGCTGCTGGGACGGCGGCGGACCGGCGACCCCCTGGAGGCGCTCACCCCGCGCGAGCACGAGGTGCTGGGGCTGATGGCGCAGGGGCGCTCGAACGGGGCGATCGCCGAGGACCTGGTGGTCACCGAGGGCGCCGTGGAGAAGCATATCTCCAACATCTTCATGAAGCTGAACCTGCAGCCCGCGCAGGGCGGGCACCGGCGGGTGATGGCGGTGCTGGCCTATCTGGGCCGCGCCGAGGCCTGACCCGCGCCGGGTTCCGGCCACCTCAAGCGTTGCGATCGTGTCCGAAGGCAGGTTCGAGCGGAGCGAGAACCTGATCGCGGAGCGAGCCGCCAGGCGAGTTCGGAGCGATGCAGCGATCGCCGCGTGCGCGACAAGCGACGAGCCGCCAGGCGAGGAGCGCGGCTCGCGCATGCAATGAACACAGCCCGGTGACCTCGGCACGTTCGGGTATCTGGCACACTTGGAGTGCAACCGCTGCGGTACCGGTTCACGCTTCCCCCTTTTCACGCGCGCCGCGCGAGCCCGGGGAGTGCCCGGCGACCGCCAGAAGCGAGGAGAACCCGTGAAGCCTGACATCCACCCGAACTACGTCGTCACCACCGTGACGTGTACGTGCGGCAACACCTTCGAGACCCGCAGCACCGCCGAGAACGGCGTGATCCACGCCGACGTGTGCTCCAACTGCCACCCGTTCTACACGGGCAAGCAGAAGATCCTGGACACCGGCGGCCGGGTGGCGCGCTTCGAGCAGCGTTTCGGCAAGAAGGGCGGCCGCGGCAAGTAGGCCCCCGGCGGCCGGGTGAGACCGGCCGCGCAGCAGCACCGGCCCGGCGCCAGCGGGCGCCGGGCCGTTCGAACGTCACCCGTGCGCCGCGCCGCGGCCGGTGCGGGTCGGACCGGCCGTGACCGGCGGCCAGAACAAGGCACATCGTGAATCTCGACGATCTGATCAGCGAATACGCCGACATCGAGGGCCGGCTCGCCGACCCGTCCGTGCACGCCGACCAGAACCTGGCGCGCCGGCTGGGCAAGCGCTACGCCGAGCTGCGGCCGATCGTCGAGACCCGCCGGGAGCTGGCCGGCACCGAGGACGACCTGGCGGCGGCCCGCGAGTTGGCAGGTGAGGACGAGGCGTTCGCGGCCGAGGCCACCGAGCTGGACAAGCGCCGCGAGGAGCTGGAGGAGCGGCTGCGGCGCCTGCTGGTGCCCCGCGACCCCAATGACTCCAAGGACGTCATCCTGGAGATCAAGGCCGGCGAGGGCGGCGAGGAGTCGGCGCTGTTCGCCGGCGACCTGCTGCGGATGTACCTGCGGTACGCCGAGCGCGCCGGCTGGAAGACCGAGGTCCTCGACTCCCACCCGTCCGACCTGGGCGGGTACAAGGACGTGACGGTCGCGGTGAAGGCCAAGGGGACACCCGAGGAGGGCGTGTGGACGCGCCTGAAGTACGAGGGCGGCGTGCACCGCGTCCAGCGGGTCCCGGTGACCGAGTCGCAGGGCCGCATCCACACCAGCGCGGCGGGCGTCCTGGTCACGCCGGAGGCCGAGGACGTGGACGTCCAGATCGACCCCAATGACCTGCGCATCGATGTCTACCGCTCCTCCGGGCCGGGCGGCCAGAGCGTCAACACCACCGACTCGGCGGTGCGGATCACGCACGAGCCGACCGGCGTGGTGGTCTCCTGCCAGAACGAGAAGAGCCAGCTGCAGAACAAGGAGCAGGCGCTGCGGATCCTGCGGTCCCGGCTGCTGGCGATCGCGCAGGAAGAAGCCGACAGGGCCGCCGCGGCCGAGCGCAAGAGCCAGGTCCGCACGGTCGACCGCTCCGAGCGGGTGCGCACCTACAACTACCCGGAGAACCGCATCTCCGACCACCGGGTGGGATACAAGGCCTACAACCTCGACCAGGTCCTCGACGGCGACCTGCACAACGTGACACAGGCGCTGGTGGACGCCGACATGGAGCGCCGGCTGGCGGAGGCGCAGGGGTCGGAGGGCCGGGGGCCGGAGGCGCGGCAGCCGTCATGAACCTGCTGCTCGACGAGGTCGCCAGGGCCACCGCGCGGCTGGCCGACGCCGGGGCCGCCTCGCCCCGCGCCGACGCCGAGGAGCTGGCCGCGGCGGTGCACGGGGTGAACCGCTCCGAGCTGCACAAGGTGCCCGACGCCGCGTTCGACGCGCTGTTCTGGGAGTATGTGGCCCGCCGCGAGGCCGGGGAGCCGCTTCAGCACATCACCGGCCGGGCGTTCTTCCGCTACCTGGAGTTGAAGGTGGGGCCGGGGGTGTTCGTGCCGCGGCCGGAGACCGAGGTGATGGTCGGCTGGGCGCTGGAGACGCTGCGCGACATGGACGTCCAGGACCCGCTGGTGGTCGACCTGGGCACCGGGTCGGCGGCGATCGCGCTGTCGATCGCGCTGGAGGCGCCGCGGGCCCGGGTGCACGCGGTGGAGAAGGACCCGACGGCGTTCGTGCACGCCACCCGCAATGTCGACGAGCTGGACGAGCGCGGCCGGGTGCGGTTGCACCTGGGCGACTTCGGCGCCGCGCTGGGCGAGCTGGACGGCACCGTCGACTTCGTGATCAGCAATCCGCCGTACATTCCGATGAGCGAGTGGGAGTACGTGCCGCGCGACGTGCGCGACCACGACCCGGCGGACGCGCTGTGGGGCGGCGGGGACGACGGCCTGGACGCGATCCGGGTGGTGGAGCGTACCGCGCGGCGGCTGCTGCGCCCGGGCGGGTACGTGGCGGTCGAGCACAGCGACCTGCAGGGCAACGCGGTCTACTGGGTCTTCGCGGAGGAGAACGGGTGGCGCGATGTGCGCAACCGCCGCGATCTGACCAACCGCGACCGTTTCGTCACCGCCCGCCTGGGCGTCCCCTAGTCTCTGCCGCCCTAGACTCTGCATGGAATGCCCTTGTGCACCAACCGCAAGCGGCCTGCCAGGCCCGCAACAACCCCAACCGTTGCGATCGCGTGCGAAGCCGGTTCCGAGCCTGCGAGGAACTGATCGCGAAGCGAGCCGTCAAGGCGAGTTCGGAGCGATGCAGCGATCGCCGCAGGCGCGACAAGCGACGAGCCGCCAGGCGAGGAGCGCAGCTCGCGCATGCAATAAGAAGGAGCGACCGTGAGCCGACGTTATGACTGCTCCGAGCCGATGGAGCGCACCCGCGGGATCGCCGAGGCGGTTTCGGCCGCGCGGCGTGGTGAGCTGATCGTGCTGCCGACCGACACGGTGTACGGGGTCGGCGCCGACGCGTTCACCCCGCCCGCGGTGACCGCGCTGCTGGACGCCAAGGGCCGGGGCAGGGAGATGCCTCCGCCGGTGCTGGTGGGCTCCGTACGGGCCGCCACGGCCCTCGTGGAGGATCTGGGCACCTATGGGCAGGACCTCATCGACGAGTTCTGGCCGGGTGCTCTGACGCTCGTCTGCAGGGCCAACCAGAACCTGCTGTGGGACCTGGGCGAGACCAAGGGCACGGTCGCGGTGCGGATGCCGATGCACGAGCTGGCGGTGGAGTTGCTGAAGGAGACCGGCCCGCTGGCCGTGAGCAGCGCCAACCTGAGCGGGCAGCCGCCGGCGCGCACCCAGGCCGAGGCGGAGAAGATGCTGGGCGAGGCGGTGTCGGTGTACCTGGACGGCGGGCCGACGGGGCATGCCGAGCCGTCCACGATCGTCGACCTGACCGGGTCGATCCCGCGGCTGCTGCGCGCGGGCGCGGTCTCGGAGGAGAAGATCCGTTCCGTGGTGGGCGTGCTGCTGACCGACGAGCCCGAGGACGAGGTCCGCGACGGGGTCGCGGAGGAGCCCGCCGGGGACGCCGGGAAGGACCTCGGGAACGCCGCGGGAAAGGACGCCGGCGGTTCCGGGCCGGACGGGATTTCCGCGGACGGGAACGAAAAGACGTCCCTCACAAAGGACGAGCCCGGGCCTTCGCTCCGCAAAGAGGACTGACCCCGGGCGTCCTTTACCCGAGCGTCAGAAAATCTGGTCAGAAGGCTCGGCTTCTCGACGGAAATGACATTTCCGTCGTTCAGGTCGCGGTGTCATCCTGCATCGCGTCCAGCAGCGCGCGCATGTCGGTGAGCGCGGCTCGCGCGTGCTCGGCCACCTCCGCCAGTGCCTGCCGCATGTCCGTCTCGGCCTCCGCCGCCCCCGCCTCGGCGGTGCGCACGAGCCGGGCGGTGTGCTCCAGGACGGTCCCGCGCAGCCCCATCGCCACCCGGTGCCGTTCGGCGAGGACGGCCTCGCCCGTGCGGGCCGCCACGGTCTCCAGGGCGTCGGCCTCCCACTGCACGCCGCGTCCGGCGATCGTCCGCCCCCAGGCCCAGAACGGCAGCAGCACCAGCGTCGCGAACAGCGCTCCGGTGACCAGCCCGAACACGAGCGCGTCGGCGTCGCTCGCGGACGAGTCCTCCAGCGCGCCGAGCATCCCGAACAGGACGCCCCAGGGCAGCGCGGCGAGCAGCGGCGCGGGCCAGGTCAGCGTGCCGCGCCGGGCGTAGCAGCCCACCGAGGACACCGCGACCATCGTGGTGGGGCAGCCGAGCGCCAGCATGCCCAGCATCTCGCCCGAGCCGTTCATCCCGGCCAGCACCGCCCACACAGTGTCGATCACCGTCAGCGCCGCCAGCACCGTGTACGGGGCGCGGCGCCGCCACAGCAGCGGCAGCGCGCGGCCGACGACGGCGGCGACGGCCAGCACGCTCGCGCCCAGGGACCAGCCGAGCAGCATGCCCTCGCCGGGCGCGAAGGCCACCAGCACCGGGAGCGCCACGCACAGCGCGATGGTGGATACGTCCAGCACCTCCGGCCAGCCGAACCGGCGCCCGGCGGGCGCGGCGGTGGGCAGCACGGCGCGGACCGTCCAGCCGCCGGAGCCGTCCGGACCGGCGGTGAGGGTGCCGCCGAGCGACTCGGCCCGCTCCCGCATCCCGGCGATCCCGCGGCCGCCGCCCAGGGCCGGGGCGGGGATCTCCTCGGGCGGCGCGGCGTTGCGGACCTCCACCTCGAGCCCGTCCGGCCCGCCGCCGATGTCGACCGTCACTGCGGCGCCCTGGGCGTACCGCATCGCGTTCGTGAGCGCCTCCTGGACGATCCGGTACGCGGCATTGGTCACCTGGGGTCGCAGCCGCCGTGGCGCCTCCACTGAGAGCGCCACAGGGACGCCCAGACGTGCCAGGCCCCGGCAGAGGGGAGGCAGCAGCGTCTCCAGCCGGCCGTCCCCGGAATCGGTCCCGACGACGTCCACCAGACGGCTCAGCGCCCCCAGCACGTCGCGGCCGGTGTCGGCCGCGGCGGCGAGCGCGCGCTCGGCCAGGTCGGGGTCGTCCAGGCGGGAGGCGGCGGTGCTGTGGACGACCACGGCGCTCAGGTGGTGGCCGGCCACGTCGTGCAGGTCGCGGGCCAGGCGCTCGCGTTCGGCGGCGGCGGCGTCGCGGCGCTCGTGCTCGGCCGCGGCGAGCCGTTCGGTGAGCTCCAGGCGGCGGGCCTTGCGCTGCCGCCGGATCTGGCCGAGCGCGGTGACGGCGACGTAGGAGGCGGCGTCCAGGATCCCGTTGGTCAGCAGCGTGGCGGACGGCCGCACCGGCGCCATGACCAGCGTCAGCACGGCGATCGCGGTGAGGCAGCCGACCATGGCGTCGCGGCGGCCGCGGTGCACGGCCACCGAGAACAGCGCGACGGTGTCGATGATCCCGGCCACGAGCGCGTCGGCGTCGTGGACGGCCAGCGCCCCGGCGCCGCCGATGACCATGGTGGCCGCCAGCACGGGCACCGGCGCGACCCGGCGCCAGATCAGCGCGACGTTGCCGATCAGGATCGCGGCGACGCCCGCCATCCACCGCTCGCGCTCCAGCGGACGGTCCGCACCGGCGGTGATCAGCCACGTCGTGCCGATCTGGGCGAAGGCGAGCAGGGCGGGCACGGCGAGATCCGCGATCGTGGGCCAGCGCCCGCCGCTCACACCGATCCGCCCCCATCGCCCCACACCTAGTGACTTTAAGGGCGCGGCGCGGTGTCTCGGACGGAAGTAAACGGCTCGTTACGGCGCGGCCGACGCGGAAACGGTGACACCATGCCTGACGTGCGTGGCCGGATCCGGGGGCTGGCGGTCGCGGTCGGCGTGTGGTCGCTGGTGACCGCCGGACCGGCGCTGCCCGCCGCCGGGGCCCAGCCCCCCGCCCCGCCCCCCACCTCGCCCGCCGTCCCGCCCTCCGTCCCGCCCTCCGTCCCGCCCTCCGTCCCGCCCGCCGCCGCGGACCCGCGACCGGCCGCCGTCGCGGCGGGACAGCCCGCGCCCGGGCCGGTGGAGAGCATCCCGGCCTACGACGTGGTGCTGACCATCGACCGCCAGGGCGTCCTGCACGTCCGCGAGACGATCACCTACGACTTCGACCGGGGCGGCGAGCACGGCATCGAGCGGTACGTCCCGTACCGCAGCGGCGACCGGCTCTTCGAGGTCCGCGACATCCGGACCAGCTCCTCCACCGGCGCCCCCGCCCGGGCCCGCACGCTGCGGCTGCTGAACGACGTGCGGATCACCGTCGGCGGCGAGGGCCGCAAGGTGACCGGGCGCCAGGCGTACGTGATCGAGTACGAGATGGCCGGGCTGTTCACCCCGCGCGCGGGCCGCGCCGAGCTGGCCTGGGACGCGATCGGCCGCTCCTGGGACGTGCCCATCGGCGAGGTCGCGGTGCGCGTGCAGGCGCCGGTGCCGCTGCGCAAGGTGTCCTGCCACGCGGGCACCCTCGCGGCGGGCACCCGCTGCCTGCGGGACCGCGACGGCCCGTACGCGATCGGCTTCACTCAGCGCGGCCTGCGCCCGCGCGAGGGCGTCCTCGTGCGGGTGCGGCTGCCCAAGGGCGCGGTGGACGTCCCGCCGCCCCGGTACGCCCGCCCGCGCTGGGACGGGACCTGGGCGGGCACCGCCGCGCTGGGCGCCGCGCTGGCCGCCGCCGTGCTGGTCGCGGGGCAGGCGGCCGGCGGGCGGCCGCTCCCGCGCCGGCGGGCCGGGCGGCTGCTGGTCGCGGGCGGGACGCTGGTCGTCCTGGCCGACGTCGCCGACGACGTGGTGCCCCGCGGCCCCTGGGCGTTCTCGCTGGGCGATCTCTCCGTCGCCGGGCTCGGCCTGATCCTGGTCGGGGCCGGGATCGCCGGGGCCCACCGCGCCCGCCGTCCCGAACCCGCGCCGCCCGCGCCGCGGGAGGACTACAGTTGATCGGTACGTCACGGGCGCGAACCGATCGCCCGCGGCGCGCGTCCTACCCCGACGGGACGGTCCTGGGAAAGGCCGTCCCGCCGCCGTCCGAAGGGGCGGCACGGGCGACGGCGCGAGCACCGGTGAAAAGGAGGCGTGAGGCGTGCGGGAGTACCTGCTCACCATCCTCATCGCCGCCCTCGTCGCCTACCTGCTCACCCCCGCCGTGCGCCGGTTCGCCGTGTGGTTCGGCGCCCAGGCCGCGGTCCGCGACCGGGACGTGCACGTGATCCCGACGCCCCGGCTGGGCGGGCTGGCGATGTTCGGCGGCATGGTCGCCGCCCTGGTGGTCGCCACCGGGCTGCCCGAGATGCGCAAGGTGCTCGCCAACGGCGACGTCAGCGTCACCAACGCGCTGCTGCTGTCGGGCGGGCTGATCGTCCTGGTCGGGATCGCCGACGACCGCTGGGGCGTGGACGCGCTGACCAAGTTCGCCGGGCAGGTCGCGGCGGCGGGGATCTTCATCATGCAGGGCATCCAGCTCTACGTGCTGCCGATGCCGACGGGGGAGCCGCTGGTGCTGCCCCCGGCCTACGGGGTGCCGCTGACCGTCCTGATCGTGGTCGCCACCATCAACGCGGTGAACTTCATCGACGGGCTGGACGGCCTGGCCGCCGGCGTGGTCGGGATCGCCGCGCTGGCCCTGTTCTCCTACGCCTACCTGCTCTCCTACACCAACAAGCTGACCACCCTGAGCGGCGCCACGCTGACCGCCGCGGTGCTGGTCGGCATGTGCGCCGGGTTTCTGCCGCACAACTTCAACCCGGCCCGGATCTTCATGGGCGACACCGGCTCGATGCTGATCGGGCTGCTGCTCAGTGCCTCCACGATCATGCTGACCGGGCAGTTCGACCCGCAGTTCATCGGTGTCTACGGGCTGTTCCCGTTCTACGTGCCGCTGCTGCTGGTCCCGGCGGTGGCGGCGGTGCCGTTCGTGGACATGCTGCTGGCGGTGTGGCGCCGCACCAACCAGGGCCGTTCCCCGTTCGCGCCGGACAAGCAGCACCTGCACCACCGGCTGCTGGAGCTGGGCCACTCGCACCGCCGGGCGGTGCTGATCATGTACTTCTGGGTGTCGCTGCTGGCCTCCAGCCTGGTCGGGCTGTCGTTCACCAACTCGGTGGTGCTGGTGGCCTCGGTGACCGGGGTGGTCGCGGTCGCCGGGCTGACCGCGATGATCGCGGTGCCGCGGGCGGCGGCCCGCCGTGCCGCGGCCCGCGCGCCCGAGCCCGCCGCGCCGCCCCGGACGCGCGAGCCGGTCTGACCCGCCCCTCCGGTTCCGCACTCTGTTCCGAAGGTCTGTTCCGCCGCTGCGACCCGAACGGCCCGATCCAGCCGCCTGCTCGGTGCTCTGAGCTGCCGCGGTCCGTGCGCCGCGATCCGTCCACCACGGTCCGATCCGTCACGGTTCGATCTGTTACGGTCCGATCTATGACCCCCCAGGGGTTTGAACCGCGCTCGGTTTCTGGCAGGCTCCGGGGTGCAGGATGCGCGGCGGGGCCGGGCCGTTCCGGTGTGACCATCGGTCGTCCTGGGCTACAGTCCGTGGTGTTCGCGCCGGTGACGGCCGTCCGAAGCCGTTACATCTAGGGTAATTGCGGACGTTCCGGACGCTTGTGATACCTTTCACGAGCAAGGGACGAACACGAAACGTGACCAGCCGGAGCCATCATGCACTCTTCCGACGCCCGGATCCTCCGCGGCGCCGCGATCCCGACCGGTCTCGCCGGCATCGCCGCCGTCGCGGCGAGCCTGGCGCTGGCCGGGACCAAGGGGGCGCTGGGTGCCGCGATCGGCGCGTTCGTCGTGATCGCCTTCTTCTCGATCAGCGTGATCGCGGTCAGCTACGCCGCCAAGATCTCGCCGCAGATGATGTTCGCCGCGGCGGTCTTCAGCTACATCACCAAGATCTTCGTGATGTTCGCCCTCATCGCCGGGTTCGACGACGTCACGCTGTGGGACTCCAAGGCGTTCGGCTGGTCGGTGATCGCGCTGACGCTGGTCTGGATCGGCGCGGAGATCCTCACCTCCACCAGGGCCAAGACCCTCTACGTGGACCCTGAGCCCGCCGCCGGCGACCTCCCCCAAGACTCCTCCCAGGCCACGGCCGGGACCGTGTCCAAGGCCGGTTCGGCCGCCGACCGGGGACCGTGATGACCCCGTGGGCGGCGCCGGAGCGGATGGACTACTCCAATATGACCATCAGGGGGGTGGCCTGCTATGGTCCGTCCTGCGATGAGCGAGGAGGGGCACCCGCCCGATCCGAAGTCCGACGAGGACGACGGACAGCGAGGCTTCGCCAACGCCGCCTGGTCGATTCCCAGCTACGTGCTGAGCGGGATGGCCGTCTACGGCGGTCTCGGCTGGCTGCTGGACCGCTGGTGGGGCACCTCGGCGATGTTCCCCATCGGGATCCTGGTGGGCCTCGGTCTCGCGCTCTACCTGGTCTACCACCGCTACGGCCGCTGACGGCGCGGCCGGCGGGGGAACAGGCCACCGCCGACCGGGACTGACGCCGCGCGGCCCTCGGGCCCGCACCTGACGAACCGACTGACCTGCAGAGTCACTGACGAAGGGACTGCCGCGTGAGTGCGCGACACCTCCTCGCCGCCCCGAGCGGAGACGAGTTCCAAGCCCCGGGGACCGAGATCTTCGACTGGGGGCCGCTCTGGGACGGCGCGCCCTCGTGGGTGACCAAGCCGACGCTCATCGTCACGCTCTCGGTCATCATCGTGGTCGGCTTCTTCTGGGCCGCCTTCAACAAGCCCAAGCTGGTGCCGCGCGGCGTCCAGAACGTGGGCGAGGTCGGCTACCTCTTCGTACGCGACCAGATCGCCCGGCCGATGATCGGCAAAGAGGGCGACCGCTGGATGCCGTTCCTGATCTCGACGTTCTTCTTCATCCTGATCATGAACTGGATGGGCGTCGTACCGGTCATGCAGCTGCCGGCGCCCTCGCACATCGCCTTCCCGATCGTGCTGGCGCTGTTCGTCTACGCGATCATGTGGTTCCTGAGCATCAAGCACCAGGGCTTCATCGGGTGGTTCAAGAACATGATGTTCCCGCCCGGGCTGCCCAAGCCGCTGTACGTGATCCTCGCGCCGATCGAGTTCCTGTCGAACATCATCCTGCGCCCGTTCACGCACGCGGTCCGGCTCTTCGCCAACATGTTCGCCGGCCACCTGCTGATCGCGTTCTTCGCGTCCGTGGCCTACTGGTTCCTCGCCGAGAAGCTCACCGTCCTCGGGGCGGGCGTCGGCCTGATCGGCTTCCTCATGACCATCGTCATGACGGCCTTCGAGATCTTCGTGCAGGCGCTGCAGGCGTTCATCTTCACCCTGCTCGCCGCCTCCTACATCGGCGGCGCCCTGCACCCTGACCACTGACCGACCCAGTACCCGTCACAAGTAAGCAACCTACGGTGGGGCGGCTCCCCACCGCCGAACGAGAAGGAATCTCAATGGGCTACCTCGCGGAAGTCTCCGGCAACGTCGGCTCCATCGCGTACGGCCTCGCCGCCATCGGCCCCGGTATCGGCGTGGGCATCATCTTCGGCCAGGGCGTGCAGGCCATCGCACGCCAGCCGGAGCTGACCAACGTCATCCGGCAGAACATGCTGCTGGGCTTCGCGCTGACCGAGGCGCTGGCCCTCATCGGTTTCGTTGTGCCGTTCGTGCACAGCTGACCCTCCTGGCACCCACTGACAGGAAGGCGGAACCCTCATGACCAATCTCCTGGCCGCCGCCACGGTGGCCGCGGAGGAGGGCGGGCACAGCAATCCGCTCCTTCCGCACACCTCCGAACTGGTCTTCGGCACGATCTCGTTCATCATCGTGCTCGTCCTGGTCGGCTGGAAGCTCGTCCCCCAGATCCAGAAGACGCTGGAGGAGCGGACCGACGCGATCGAAGGCGGGCTCAAGCGCGCCGAGGACGCCCAGTCCGAGGCCCAGGCCACGCTGAAGGAGTACCAGGCCAAGCTGGCCGAGGCCCGGCACGAGGCGTCCCGGCTGCGCGAGGAGGCCCGCGAGCAGGGCGCGCAGATCATCGCCGAGATGCGCGAGCAGGCCCAGGCCGAGGCGCGCCGGATCACCGAGGCCGCGCAGGCCCAGATCGAGGCCGAGCGGCAGGCCGCGCTGCAGTCGCTGCGGGGCGAGATCGGGACGCTGTCGGTCGAGCTGGCCGGCCGCGTGGTGGGCGAGTCGCTGGACGACGCCGCCCGGCAGAGCCGTGTGGTCGACCGGTTCCTCGAGGAACTCGAGGACCGGGCCCGTACCCAGGAGCAGATCACATCATGACCAAGCTTGCGAGGGAATCGGTAAGCACGGCACCACTGGTCATGGGGCCCACGCAGGAGGCCCCATGACCATCACGGGAGCGGTGAGCAGGGCGTCGCTGGCCGAGGCCAAGGAGCGGCTGGAGGCGGTCCTCGCCTCCGCCGGCCCGGCCGGGCTCGGCGAGGACCTGTTCGCGGTGCTGCGCCTGATCGACCGCGAGCACGGGCTGCGGCGGGCGGTGTCGGACCCGGCGCGCGAGGGCGCCGACAAGGCGCACCTCGTCCAGGCCCTGCTGGAGGGCAAGGTCTCACCGGCCGCTCTCGGGCTGGTCGCCGACGTGGTGCGGCTGCGCTGGTCCAAGCCGTCGGAGCTGGCGGACGCGCTGGAGACCTTCGCGGTCACCGCCGAGGCCGCCCAGGCCGAGTCCGAGCGCCGGCTCGACGACCTGGAGGACGAGCTTTTCCGGTTCTCCAGGGTCGTCGAGGGCGAGCCGCAGCTGCGCGCCGCCCTGGCCGGGCCCGGCCTGCCGGACGAGCGCAAGGCCGGCGTGCTGGACGCGCTGCTGGACGGCAAGGTCACCGCGGCCGCGAAGACGCTGATCACCGAGCTGGTGCTACGGCCGAGAGGCCGTAGCCTGGAAGGCGGGCTCGCCGAGTACGGGAAGCTCGTCGCCCAGCGCAGGGAGCGCCTGGTGGCGCTGGTGCGCACCCGGGTGGAGCTGACCGAGACCCAGCAGGCCCGTCTGGCCGCGGTGCTCGCCGCGGCCTACGGCCACGACGTACACCTGAACATCGAGCTCGACCCCGGCACGATCGGCGGGTTGTCCATCCAGATCGGGGACGAGGTCATCGACGGCACCATCGCCGGGCGGCTGGACGACGTCCGACGGCGGCTCGCCGGCTGACGCGGCCGGCAAGCGACCCCTAAGGGAGCAAGAGAGGAATCATGGCGGAGCTGACGATCCGTCCGGATGAGATCCGGGACGCGCTGGAGCGCTTCGTCCAGTCGTACGAGCCTGAGGCAGCCGCGCGCGAAGAGGTCGGCACCGTCGTCGATTCCGGCGACGGTATCGCCCACGTCGAGGGCCTGCCCTCGACCATGGCGAACGAGCTCCTCGAGTTCGAGGACGGGACCCGTGGCCTGGCTCTGAACCTGGACGTGCGCGAGATCGGCGCCGTCGTCCTGGGTGACTTCAGCAAGATCGAGGAGGGCCAGAAGGTCCGCCGTACCGGCGAGGTCCTCTCGGTCCCGGTCGGCGACGGCTTCCTCGGCCGCGTCGTCGACGCGCTGGGCACCCCGATCGACGGCAAGGGCCCGATCGAGACCGACGAGCGCCGTGCGCTGGAACTGCAGGCCCCCTCGGTCGTGCAGCGGCAGTCGGTGAAGGAGCCGCTGCAGACCGGCATCAAGGCGATCGACTCGATCACCCCGATCGGCCGGGGCCAGCGGCAGCTGATCATCGGTGACCGGCAGACCGGCAAGACCACGGTCTGCGTGGACACCATCCTGAACCAGAAGGAAGCCTGGGAGTCCGGCGACGAGAGCAGGCAGGTCCGCTGCATCTACGTCGCGGTCGGGCAGAAGGGCTCCACGATCGCCAACGTGCGCCGCACCCTGGAGGAGGCGGGCGCGATGGAGTACACCACCATCGTCGCCGCCCCCGCCTCGGAGCCGGCCGGGTACAAGTACATCGCCCCCTACACCGGGTCGGCGATCGGCCAGCACTGGATGTACCAGGGCAAGCACGTCCTGATCATCTTCGACGACCTGTCGAAGCAGGCCGAGGCCTACCGTGCGGTGTCGCTGCTGCTGCGCCGCCCGCCGGGCCGTGAGGCCTACCCGGGCGACGTGTTCTACCTGCACTCGCGTCTGCTGGAGCGCTGCGCGAAGCTGTCGGACGACCTGGGCGGCGGCTCGATGACCGGCCTGCCGATCATCGAGACCAAGGGCAACGACGTCTCGGCCTACATTCCGACCAACGTCATCTCCATCACCGACGGCCAGTGCTTCCTGGAGACCGACCTGTTCCTCCAGGGCGTCCGGCCGGCCATCAACGTCGGTATCTCGGTCTCCCGGGTCGGCGGCTCGGCGCAGGTGAAGGCGATGCGGAAGGTCGCCGGCACGCTGCGGCTGTCGCTGTCGCAGTACCGCGACCTGGAGGCGTTCGCCGCGTTCGCCTCCGACCTGGACGCCGCCTCCCGCGCCCAGCTCGACCGCGGCGCCCGCCTGGTGGAGCTGCTCAAGCAGCCGCAGTTCAGCCCGTTCCCGGTGGAGAAGCAGGTCGTGTCGGTGTGGGCCGGCACGTCCGGTGAGCTCGACGACGTGCCGGTGGAGGACATCCGCCGGTTCGAGACCGAGTTCCTCGACCACCTGGACCGCAACGAGAGCGGGCTGCTCACCTCCATCCGCGAGACCGGCCAGCTCGACGACGACGGCCTCACCACCCTGAAGGACGCCATCACGGAGTTCAAGAAGGGCTTCGAGACCAGCGAGGGGCGTCTGCTGGGCGAGGAGGAGCCGGTCGAGCCGATCGCGGACGAGGCCGTCGAGCAGGAGACCATCACCCGCGTCAAGAAGGACTGACGCGATGGCTCAGATTCGTCAACTGCGGCAGCGGATCAGGTCGGTCGGTTCGACCGCCAAGATCACGCGGGCCCAGGAGATGATCGCGACCTCGCGGATCGTGAAGGCGCAGCAGGCGGTCGCGGCCTCCAAGCCGTACTCCGACCAGATCACCCGGGCGCTGTCGGCGCTGGTCAGCCATCATGTGGGCATCGACCATCCGCTGCTGCGCGAGCAGCCGGAGGACCGGCGCTCCGCGGTGCTGATCATCAGCAGCGACGGCGGGTTCTGCGGCGCCTACAACGCCAACCTGATCCGCGAGGCCGAGTCGCTGATGGCGGCGCTGCGCGAGCAGGGCCGCGAGCCCGTGCCGTACGTGGTGGGCAACAAGGGCATCACCTGGTACCGGTTCCGCGACCGGGAACTGGCCGCGGAGTGGCGCGGGGTGAGTTCCCGTCCCGACTTCGCGACCGCCGAGCGGATCGGGCGCCGCCTGGTGGAGGACTTCCTCAAGACCGACGCCGAGGGCGGGGTCGGGGAGATCCACGTGGTCTACACCGAGTTCGTCTCGATGCTGACCCAGCAGGTGCAGGTGCGCCGGCTGCTGCCGCTGGAGGTCGAGGAGCGGGACGCGGGTTCCGCGGGGGCCACGCC
Source organism: Spirillospora sp. CA-255316 (assembly GCA_050942275.1). GTDB lineage: Bacteria > Actinomycetota > Actinomycetes > Streptosporangiales > Streptosporangiaceae > Spirillospora. The sequence continues at coordinate 1,678,060 of CP192047.1, forward strand.
TCCGGCCTACGAGTTCGAGCCGACCGCGGAAGCCGCGCTGGACCTGCTGCTGCCCAACTACATCGAGAGCCGCATCTTCCACATGCAGCTCCAGGCGGCGGCGGCGTTCCACGCGGCGGTCCGCCGGGCGATGAAGTCGGCGACCGACAATGCCAACGAGCTGATCGAGGTCTACACGCGCCAGATGAACCAGGCGCGGCAGGCCGCGATCACCCAGGAAATCAGCGAGATCGTCGGTGGCGCTGACGCGCTGGCCGATTCTGGCGGGGAGTGAGAAGTGACCGCACAGGTAGAAACGGCGACGGCGACGGGGCGCGTCGCCCGGGTCATCGGCCCGGTCGTCGACGTGGAATTCCCCGCCGACGCCATCCCGGAGATCTACAACGCCCTGCACGTCGAGGTGACGCTGGGCGACGAGACCAAGACGCTGACCCTGGAGGTCGCCCAGCACCTGGGCGACAACCTGGTCCGCGCCATCTCCATGCAGCCGACCGACGGCATGGTCCGCGGCGCCCCGGTGACCGACACCGGCAACTCGATCGAGGTGCCGGTCGGCGACGTGACCAAGGGCCACGTGTGGAACGCGCTGGGCAACTCCCTGGACGTGCCCAAGGCGTCCCTGGAGATCACCGAGCACTGGGGGATCCACCGCAAGCCCCCCGCGTTCGACCAGCTGGAGTCCAAGACCGAGATCCTGGAGACGGGCATCAAGGTCATCGACCTGCTCACCCCGTACGTGTCGGGCGGGAAGATCGGCCTGTTCGGCGGCGCCGGCGTGGGCAAGACGGTGCTCATCCAGGAGATGATCACCCGTGTCGCGCGGAACTTCGGCGGCACCTCGGTGTTCGCCGGCGTCGGCGAGCGGACCCGTGAGGGCAACGACCTCTGGGTCGAGATGGAAGAGGCCAACGTCCTCAAGGACACCGCGCTGGTGTTCGGCCAGATGGACGAGCCGCCGGGCACCCGTCTGCGGGTGGCGCTGTCGGCGCTGACCATGGCCGAGTACTTCCGGGACGTCCAGAAGCAGGACGTGCTGCTGTTCATCGACAACATCTTCCGGTTCACCCAGGCGGGTTCGGAGGTGTCGACGCTGCTCGGCCGCATGCCCTCGGCGGTGGGCTACCAGCCGACGCTGGCCGACGAGATGGGCGTGCTGCAGGAGCGGATCACCTCGGCCCGCGGCCACTCGATCACCTCGATGCAGGCGATCTACGTGCCCGCGGACGACATCACCGACCCGGCGCCGCACACCACGTTCGCGCACCTGGACGCCACCACGGTGCTCTCCCGGGCCATCACCGAGAAGGGCATCTACCCGGCGGTGGACCCGCTCGACTCGACCTCGCGGATCATGGACCCGCAGATCCTCGGGCGGGAGCACTACGAGGTGGCCCAGGAGGTGAAGCGCATCCTGCAGAAGTACAAGGAGCTGCAGGACATCATCGCCATCCTCGGTATCGACGAGCTGTCGGAAGAGGACAAGGTCACCGTCAACCGGGCGCGGCGGATCGAGCGGTTCCTGTCGCACCCGATGTACACGGCCGAGCAGTTCACCGGCCAGCCCGGTGTCACGGTGCCGCTGGACGAGACCATCGCCTCGTTCAAGGGGATCGCCGAGGGCAAGTACGACCACCTGCCCGAGCAGGCGTTCTTCATGTGCGGCGGCATCGAGGACGCCGAGAAGAAGGCCAAGGAGCTGGCGAAGTAAGCCGTTCCGGCGGGGCGGTCCGGCCGCCCCGCCGGGGCCGCTTCGCCGGTTCCGAGAGTCGGAGGACGGACTGTGGCAACTCTGAAGGTCGGGCTGGTCTCGCCGGAGCGCGAGATCTGGGCCGGCGAGGCCAGGATGGTGGTCGCGCAGACCATCGAGGGCCAGCTCGGCATCCTGCCGGGCCACGCCCCGGTGCTGGGCGTGCTGCTGGACGGCAGCGTGGTGAAGATCGAGCCGGCCGACGGCGGCGAGTGGATCAGCGCGATGGTCGGCAGCGGGTTCTTCTCCATCGCCGGCGACGAGGTGTCGATCCTGGCCGAGCAGGCCGAGCTGGGCGGCGAGGTCGATGTCGCGGCGGCCAACCGGGCGCTGCAGGACGCGCTGGCGGCGGGTGGCGAGGACTCCACGTCCGAGCGGCGGGCGCGGGCACGGCTGCGCGCGGCGGGCGTCGACGGCTGACCCGCACGGGCCCTGGCCGAGGTCGTCCCGTTCCTGAGCGGCCGATCGGCGCGGCCCGAGCGGTCGGGGCCCGAACGACGGGGCCGAACGACGGGGCCCGCACGACGGCGAGGTCTGGAGGCCACGGCCGGTTCCGTATACGGGACCGGCCGTGGCCTTCGGCGATCGTGGGGCGTTTCGGTCGCTTTTACCCGGTGGCCGGGAGGCTTGACGCGCAGAGCATGGGGCGCCGTGCACGGCGCGTGCGCGCGGGCTGTAGGCTCCAGCAAAGCCCGGCGGGCGCGGCCGGTCCGCGGCCCGGCGCCGTGCGGTGTGGCGCGGCGCGGCTTGGCTTGGCGGCCGGAGCCGGTGCGGCCCGGCCGGTGAGGCTCTGCCACGGCGAACGGCGTCACGGAGAAACGGCGGGGGACTTGGGCGATCACCTGGCATGGGACGCGGGCGGGGTGCTCGCCGTCGTGGTCCTGCTGGTCGCGCTGGCGTTCGCTCTGATGGCGGTGAGACGCTGGCTGTTCGTCCGCGGCGGCGGCGCGGTGGAGTGCAGCCTGCGCGTGATGCCCGCGGACGGGGTGCCCGGCCCTTGGCGGCTGGGCATCGGCCGTTACAAGGGCGACGTGCTGCACTGGCACCGTGCGTTCGGATTCCGCAGGAGGCCCCGGCAGGTGATTCACCGCCGGGGCCTTGTCGTGTCCAACCGGCGCCGCCCGGAGGGCGAGGAGGCCGAGGGGCTGCTGCCGGAGGCGTCGATCATCGAGGTGCGGGACGGCGGTCTGCGGGTGGAGCTGGCGATGAGCGCCGCGGCCCTGACCGGCTTCCTGGCCTGGCTCGAGGCGGCGCCGCCGGGGTTCCCCGTCGACCTGCACCCGCCGGAGTAGCGGTCCGGCGCGGGGCGTCGGCCGGGGGCGCCGGGCGGGGATCGGCGTTGTGACCGCCGGGCGTGTTTGGGCAGGTGGGGCGTGGCGGAATGATCGATCGGACTCCGCTCCCACACCTCAGGAGTGCATGTGCGAAGACTCGTCACCGGCGCCGCAGCCCTGCTCACCGGGGCGGCGCTGACCGCCGCCCTCGCCGCCGTCCCGCGGGCGCCCGCGACGGCCGCCCCCGACCTGGCCCGGCTGGTCGAGGCCGAGGACGTCCGCCGGCACCTGGTGGCGTTCCAGCAGATCTTCGATCACAACGGCGGTAACCGGGCCGCGGCCCGGCCGGGGTACGACGTGTCGGTGAAGTACGTGGTCGGCCGGCTGAGGAAGGCCGGGTTCGCGCCGCGGGTGCAGACGTTCGAGTACGGCTACTGGGAGCAGCGCTCCCCGGCGGTGTTCGCCCAGACCGCCCCCGGCCAGGCGACCTACAGGCCGGGGGAGCAGGTCCAGGCGATGCAGTACTCGGGGTCGGGTGATGTCACCGCCTCCGCGGCGGCCGTGGACGTTCCCGCGTCCGGCCAGGCGGGCACCGCTGGCTGCGAGGCGGCCGACTTCCAGGGCTTCGCCGCCGGTTCGGTGGCGCTGGTCCAGCGCGGCGGCTGCGACTTCGCGGCCAAGGCGGCCAACGCGCACGCGGCCGGCGCCGCCGCCGTGGTCGTCTTCAACCTGCCGGCCGAGCAGGGCCAGGTGAACGGGACGCTCGGCCGGGCGTTCACGCTGCCCGTCGTGGAGACCCCGCACGCGCTGGGCGCGGAACTGACCAAGGCGGCCCGTGCGGGTGGGCTGAAGCTGCGGGTCAGGACCGATGTCGACACCGGCACGCGCGCCTCGTCCAACGTGATCGCCGAGACGGCCCGGGGCCGCGACGACAACGTGGTCGTGGTCGGCGCCCACCTCGACAGCGTCCGCGAGGGCGCGGGCGTCAACGACAACGGCACCGGTTCGGCCGCCGTGCTCGCCGTCGCGGAGAAGATCTCGGCGCTGGGCGCGGAGGGGCTGCGCAACAGGGTGCGGTTCGCCTGGTGGGGCGCCGAGGAGGAGGGGCTGCTCGGCTCCGCGTACTACGTCAGGACGCTGGGCGAGGCCGACCGCGCCAGGATCGCCCTGAACCTCAACTTCGACATGCTCGGCTCGGTGAACGGCATCCGCGGCGTCTACGACGGCGACGGCTCGCTCGGCTCCGGCGCCGCCCCGCCGGCCGGGTCGGGCGCCATCGAGAAGATCTTCAAGGACTACTACGCCGGGCGGGGGCTGCCGACGCTGGAGAGCGAGTTCTCCGGGCGGTCCGACTACGGCCCGTTCATCCAGGCCGGCATCCCGGCCGGCGGGCTGTTCAGCGGCGCCGAGGTGGTCAAGACGGCCGAGCAGGCCGCGCTGTTCGGCGGGGAGGCGGGCAAGCCGTACGACCCGTGTTACCACGCCGCGTGCGACACCTTCGCCAACATCGACTGGAGGCTGCTGGACACGCATGTCGACGGGGTCGCGCACGCCACCCAGCGGCTGGCCGCCGACACCCTGCCGGTGAACGGGGAAACGAGCCGCGCGGGAGACTCCACGGAGGTTTCCGGGGCGGCGTTCGCGCAGGCCGCCCGGCCGGTTCTGGAGTGGCGCGGCGATCGTCGAGTGCGCTGAGCGGGCCTGTACGCGGAACGGGCTTTTCGCTGAGCCTGCCTGTGCGCTGAGCGCGCTTTTCGCTGGGCGGGCTGCCGGTGGCCGGCAGCCGGCGGCGCGCCGCCCGTCCCCTGCGGGGAGGGCGGCGCGCCGCTCGCTCGGAAGCGTCCCGGTTCTAGGACTCCGGCGACGGGGAGATGTTGATCGCCCCCGAGTCGTTGCTGATCCTGACGCGGTGCGGGGAGGCGTTGTCCTGCCGCAGCCCCGGTGAGATGTCGCGGGCGCCGGAGTCGGTCCGCAGGACGAAGGCGTACCCCTTGTCGGTGGCGGGCAGCCGGAGGTTGACGGCGCCCGAGTCGTTGTCGACGTCGACGCTGTCGGGCACGGTGGTCAGCGTCAGCCGCACGCCGCCGGAGCTGGCCCGGACCAAGACCCGCTTGGTCTGGAGGCCGTCGGCCTCGACCGCGCCGCTGTCACTGTGCAGTTCGGCCGAGTCGGCGCGGCCCGACACCTTGACCTTGCCCGAGCCTGCGGTCGCGGACAGCGTCCCCGTGCGCACGTTCTCGGCCTTGATCGAGCCGGAGTCGGTGTGCAGTCGCATGACGCTGCCGGTCAGGCCGTCGACGCGCAGGGAGCCGCTGTCGGTCCGCAGGTCGACCTTGGTGGCGCGGGGGATCTCGACGCGGTACCCGGCGCCGCACGCGTTGTATCCGATCACGGTGCGGCTGCACTGGGTCTTCAGGGTGAGCGTGCCGTCGGCGACGTTCCGCGAGGTCCTGGGCTTGTTGTTCGGGTTGGACCAGCTCAGGTACTCCACGACCTTGACGCGGGGGGTGTCGGTGCCGACCACCTCCAGCTTGCCGGTGTCACCGTGCACCCGCAGCTCCGGGAAGGTCCCGGTGAGGGTGTGCGTCCGCGTCTCTCGATGGGTCTTGGTGTTGAAGCTGACACTGCATCCGGTCGTCACCGCCGCCGCGAGCGCCGCCGTCACGGTCGCCACTGCCACGCCCCTCAGCGTCTTCACGTTCACTCCTGGTGTCGCCGGATCCCCCGTACGCCTCCAAGCTTCACATCGGCGGGCGCGGCGGGCCAGGTGGAGAGCCTGCGTCCCGATGGTGGGGCTAACCCCACCTCACCGCTCGCCGCCCGGCTTCCACAGCACGTCGCCGTGCCCGGCGTTGGCGACCCGGCCCAGGATGAACAGCAGGTCGGAGAGCCGGTTGAGGTAGCGGGCGGTGAGCGGATTGACGCCGCCCTCGCCCTCACCGACCGGGGTGGCGCCGTACCGCTCGATCGCGGCCCAGGCCGAGCGCTCGGCCCGCCGGGTCACCGTGCGGGCGACGTGCAGCAGGGCGCCGCCGGGCGTGCCGCCGGGGAGGATGAAGCTGCGCAGCCGCGGCAGGTCGGCGTTGTACTCGTCGCAGGCGGCCTCAAGGCGTTCGACGTACGCCTCGGTCACGCGCAGTGCCGAGCCGTCGGCCTCGGCCATGACGGGACGGGCCAGGTCGGCGCCGACGTCGAAGATCTCGTTCTGGACGCGGGTCAGCAGCGCGACCAGCGGCTCGGGCAGGGAGCCCAGCGCGATCGCGGCGCCGATGGCGGCGTTGGCCTCCTCGGCGTCGGCGTAGGCGGCCAGGCGGAGGTCGGTCTTGGCGGTACGGGACATGTCGCCGAGATGGGTGCTGCCACCGTCTCCGGCACGGGTGTAGATCTGCGACAGCACGACCGGGGTCTCCCTGTTCTTCGCCATGCCCGCCACCTTATTCCGTGGGGCCTGGCGCGATTCCGCGGACCCGGGCGGCACCGCCGCTGAAATGGGGTTCGGTAGGGTTTCAGGGACTCTGAGCGCTCTGTCCGGCCACTGAACACTGCGGAGGCGGCCGAAATGACCGACGACCCCGGGTACGACCACGTCATCGTGGGCGCCGGCAGCGCGGGCTGCGTCCTGGCCGCACGGCTGAGCGAGGACCCGGGCACGCGCGTCCTGCTGCTGGAGGCCGGCCCGCCCGACGACGCCCCGGAGATCCGCGTCCCGGCCGCGGTGGCGTCGCTCGCCAAGGGCCCGTACGACTGGGACTACGGCACCGTCCCGCAGGAGCACGCCGGGAACCGGAGCGTCTACTGGCCGCGGGGGCGCACGCTGGGCGGCAGCTCGTCCACCAACGCGATGATCTACATTCGCGGGCACCGGCACGACTACGACGCCTGGCGCGACGCCCACGGCTGCGAGGGCTGGGGCCACGCCGACCTGATGCCGTACTTCCTGAAGGCCGAGGACCAGCAGCGCGGCGCGTCGGCGCACCACGGGGCAGGGGGCCCGCTGCGCGTGGAGGACCTGCGGTACAAGCATCCGCTCACCCGCGCCTGGGTGCAGTCCGCCGTGCGGTACGGGCTGGCGCCCAACAGCGACTTCAACGGCGCTGAGCAGGACGGCGTCGGCTTCTACCAGGTCACGCAGAAGAGCGGCAGGCGCTGGTCCACCGCCGACGGGTACCTGCGGCCCGCCCTCGGCCGTCCCAACCTGACCGTCGTCACCGACGCCCTGGTCACCCGCGTACTGGTGGAGCGGGGCCGGGCGACCGGCGTCCGGTACGAGCGGCGCGGCATCCGGCACGAGGTCCGCGCCGAGGGCGAGGTCATCCTGTCCGGCGGCGCCGTCAACAGCCCGCAGCTGCTCATGCTGTCGGGCATCGGCCCCGCCGCCCACCTGCGCGAGCACGGTATCGACGTGCTCGTCGACGCGCCCGTGGGGCAGGGCCTCCAGGACCACCCGTTCGTGAACGTGATGTTCGCGACGCCGCGCGTCAAAGGGCTCTGGGAGCTGGCCGACGCCCGCGCCTACGCGCTCTACCGGGCGGTGACGCGCGGCCCGTACGCGTCCAACGTCGCCGAGGCGGGCGGCTTCGTGCGCACCGTGGACGGCCTGCCCGCCCCCGACCTCCAGTACCACGTGCTGCCGACCCCGTTCATCGACCAGGGCCTGGTGGAGCCCTCGCAGCGGCTGCTGTCGGTCATGGTCGCGGCCATCGCGGTGGCGAGCCGGGGCAGCCTCACCCTCCGCTCCGCCAGCCCGTACGCCAAGCCGCTGATCGATCCCGCGTACCTGGCGGACAAGGCCGATCTGGACGTCCTGGTCGCCGGGGTCCGCCAGGCCCGCCGCATCGCCGCCACGGGCCGCCTGGCCGCCGTGGCCGGCGGCGAGTGGACTCCCGGCGAGCAGGTGGACGGCGACGACGCGCTGGCCGGTTTCGTCCGCCGCGAGTGTGCGACGCTGTTCCACCCGACGAGCACCTGCGCGATGGGCGGCTCGGAGGACGCGGTCTGCGACCCCGACCTGCGCGTGCGGGGCGTGGAGGGCCTGCGGGTCGTGGACGCCTCGGTGATGCCGGCGGTTCCGCGCGGCAACACCAACGCCCCCACGATCGCCATCGCCGAACGCGCCGCCGACCTGATCCGCGGCCGCGCACCCCTTCTCCCGGCCACGCCGCCGACCGCCTGAAGCCCTTTCAGGGAAGGCTTTCGCGACCGGGCGAGCGCCCGCCTGGGACGCCTGGAAACCCGTGCTGGTTCGGGTTCGTCGGAGTGCGTCACATCTCATTGACAGACAACAGTGTCTATCAGAGACTCTCGGCGACTCAGGAGCCACTAACGAGGCGGGTGACCCGTGAACTCGACGGATGTGGACGGGGACGCGCGGCGCACGCAGTCGCGCCTGCTGACGATCGGTGCGACCGTCGGGACGGCGCTGCTCGGTATTTCGCTCGTGGTCACCGTCACCGGGGCGAACGCTCCCCAGCCCCCGAAGATGCCGACCATGCCGGGCAGACCGACCGGGGTGCCGACCGGGGTGCCGACCGGGCTGCCGTCCGGATTCCCGACCGGGATGCCGACCGGCCTTCCGACGAACCTTCCCAGCAACTTCCCGACGGAGCTGCCGTCGAACTATCCCACCCAGCTGCCGAGGAACTTCCCGACCGAAATGCCGACCGGTCTTCCGTCGGGCTTCCCCACGAACTTCCCGACCGGCATCCCGCAGCCCCCCTCGAACCCTGGCGGTGCCCCGTGAGCCACATCGGCGGCGTCCCGCCGCAGCCCCCGCAGCACCCTGGCGTCCCGCCGCAGCCCTACGGTGTGGCGCCGCAGCCGTCCGGCGCCGCGCCGCAGCCTTCCGGTGCCGCGTCCGCGCCGATCCGCGACGACGACGACCTGCGCCGCCGGGCGCTGCTGATCGCCCGTGCCGCGATCGGGATCTACCTGCTGCTCCTGCTGCTCAACCTGGCCCGGCCGAAGGTCCTGCCGAACGAGCCGACGCTGTCGTTGTTCCAGAAAACCGACCTCAGCAAGCTCAAGGACTCCCCGTTCGCCTCGCTCGACCGCCTGCTGGCCATGCCCAAGATCGTCTTCTTCGCGGTCCTGGTCGGCATCGTCATCGGCGTGCTGATCCAGGTGTACGTGGCGATCACCCGTCCGCGGGGCCGCCGGGCGGCCCGGCTGACCTGGGCCACCATCGGGGCCATGATGGGGCCCTTCGGGCTCCTCGGCCTGTCGGTCGTGGTCCTGTACCCGCTGCACGCGCTCGCCTGCGTCCCCGGGACCGCGCTCGTGCTGGTGCTCCTGCACAACGCGCAGCGGTTCGCACGGGTCCCGCTGTCGATGCTGCTGATCGCGTTCGGCTGGGGCGCGCTGATCGTGTTCGGCCTGGGGCGGGCCTACACCAACCTGATGTTCGGGTCACTGTTCAACTACATGATCAAGGCCGCGGGGATCAACCTCAACGAGGTGGGCGACGCCGCCAAGCTGACAGGCCTCCAGTTCCGCATCATGGACTTCGTGGTGCTCCACCTCAGCGCGGTGAACGCGCTGGGCACCGCGGGCGGGATCGTCCTGCTGATGCTGCTGTTCCGGCGGCACGTCACCGACGCGATGACCGGCTTCGCCCTGGGGGCGGCGGTCGGGCTCGGCTACAACCTCGTCGAGAGCGCCCTGATCATGAAGATCTACGGCATGGTGGGCGGGATCCTCGAGACCTCGGCCGGGCTCGAGTACTGGATCAGGCAGTCGATCGGCCTGCTCGGCGGGCAGGTCACCTTCGGGGCGCTGCTCGGCGCGGGGCTCGCCCTCGCCGCCAGGGCCCGCACCCGCAAGGAGCGGTGGACGACGGTCGCGGTGGCCTTCGCGATCTCGATCGGCGGAGCGACCGCGTCCGAGATCCTCTCGGGCTGGTGCTCGCAGCTGCTCCACGACCACATGGAGACCGGGACCGCGTTCGACACCCTGGTGGTCACCCCCTTCATCTGGCTTCTCCCGCAGTCGCCGTTCATCGTGCTGGCCTTCCTGGTGCTGAGGTCGGGGCGCCGCGCCCGAGCGGCCGCCGCGCGGACGGCGGTGTCGGCCGAGGTGACGACCGGCGGCCCCGCCATCACCCGTGCGGAGGCGCCGTTCCTGATCGACCCGTCGCTGCGCTTCTGGGCGCTGGTGACCACGGCGCGGCGGTACGGCCAGGGCACGGCGCGCAAGCTGCTGCGCCTCCAGACCGCCCAGCTGGAGCTGGCGGCCTGGTGGCTGCGGCGGCAGGAGGACGGAGCCGACGGTGAGACGCACGAGGAGGGGCCCATCTTGCGGGCGAAGGTGATGCGGTTGAAGTCCCACGCCGACCCGGTGGTGACCCGATGACCCGCGCCCCGGTGTTCCGCGCCGCCCGCGCCGCCACGGCGACGCTCGTGCTGACCTTCCTCATGACCTGCTTCGTGATGCCGCTGACCGCGCCGCCGGCCTCGGCCTGCCACGTCGGCGTCGGCTACCGCCCCAACATCAAGATCGACGTCAAGAGGATCGCAGGAGGCGGATCCCCCTTCGGCGACGGCGAAGCCTGCACGACCCGCGACTCCCTGGCCGGCGTCGCCGTCGTCACCGTCGCGGCGCTGGCCGCGGTGGGCCTGCTCGGCGCCCGCGCCCTCCGGAAAGGCGAGCTGGCCGCCGGTGGTAAGCAGCAGGCCCCCCAGGTCCTCGACTATTACGTCCACGCCACCGGGACGTCCCGTCCCGGCCCTCCCGTCCAGGGAGGCCCCGGTGCGCCCTGACCGCTCGACCCGCTGGACGCGCCTCCTGGCCGTCCTGGCCGCCCTCCTCCTCACCTTCACCACAACACCCGCCCTCGCCGCACCGCCCACCGCCGCCCCTCCGAGCCCAAGCCCACAACAGACGGAACTCCTCCTTCCTCAGGGCACTCCGGCGGAAGACAGGGAGGCCATCGACGCGGCGGCCCAACGGCTCGCCGACGACCCGAGGGGCCGGGAACTCATCCGGGTCTGGAGGCTCTGGCAGCAGACCCGGAAGCCGCCGGGGAACATATCCGTGCATTGGTTCGACTTCAACTGGATGCACGATAATCCGCGGATCCCCACATGGCTGCAGGACGACACGGGCGGCTTCGTCGATCGCCTGTTGGATATTCCGCCCCTCTCTGACGACCACCAGATCTTGATCAGTGACGTCGACACGGAATTCAAGGGCGATCTCTACGAGAAACTGGGCGTTCCGAAGTCCGGTCTGCTGCTCCAGGTCGCAGCGGGCAACACATTGCATTCAAACCATTCCGAGGAGAACGCCCTCAACTGGTATGAGAAAGCGCTCCGGACGGCCCTGCACGAGCAGGCGAGAGAGCGCGTCGGGCTCAACCGGGTCGGAAAGAAGACGATCGAACCGCTGATCAGGCAGATCATGCAGGCGTCCCCGCGGGGCCTGGCCGGTCAGCGGGTGCCCTGTGCGGGCCGGTGCGACCTCAGAGTCCAGCCCGTCCGGAACATCCTGGCGATCGCCTACTATGCCAAGCACGGCAGCGCCGCGAACAAAGTCCACGCGGGACTGGCCCAGCGGACCGTTCCGGAGGTCATGCGCAGCGCCTCGAACAAGCTGACCCGGCGCGGGAGCGCGGGCTTTGACAAGCCCAAGAAGAACCTCGGGCTGGAGGTGCCGAAGTCGGGGCCGGCGTGCTCGACCGGGGGGTTGGGCGGGAATGGCGGGGGCGGGCAGCCGATGGCCCTGGTGGGGGTGCGGTTGAAGGCGCCGTGCGGTCCCAGCGCGATCGATAAAATGCTCGATGGCAAGAACCTCGGCGGCGTCGACTTCTCGACGCTGGAAATGCGGTACATGTCGGACGGCTCGTCCGGTGTGAAGTACTCCTTCTCCGGGAAGCCGTCGTCGGGAGGCGTCCAGGATCCGGAGACCGGGCTGGGCGCGATCACCACCAGCACCGCCGACCTGCGGACCTGGCTGGCGCTCGATCCGAGCAAGTTCTGGGTGAACCTCAATCCGTCCGAACCGAACAGGATCGTGGACGACCGGCTCGGGGAGACCAACGCGGGCCGGGCGCTCCTTGAGGCCGACTTCGCCATGAAGCGCACCCAGGGCAAGATGATCGACCCCGACACCGAGTTCGGAGCGCGCTACTGGCGGGAGCTGCTGGGCATCTCGAAGACGGCGTGCTACTCGTCCCGGATGTGGATCGTGCCCGGTGACGTGCAGGTTCGCGAAGACGGCGACTCGCTCTACGTCATCAAGGCCGACCTCTCGGTCAAGGCCAAGGCGGAGCGGATCGCCGGGATGTCCTGCACCCCGGACCCGGCCGGCAACGCGCGCAGCGAGGATCTCGAGCAGAAGATGATCGTGCCGAAGGTCATCGAGGCGGTCAACAAGGACCCGGAGTACGCCCCGCTGCGCCGCGCCTTCCTGGCCCGCGTCATCGCCCAGTGGATCCGCAAGCGGCACCAGGAGGGCCACCGCACCTCCTTCGACCGGCTCATCGACTCCGGCGACCTCGGCCCGGCCAGGCTCCAGGGCACCTGGAGGCCGCGGCAGGTCTTCGACCGGTACGTCCATTCCATCCGGAGCGGGGAGTTCACCTACGAGCAGCCGAGCCCGGACGGCCGGGCGATCATCAAGATGACCTTCGGCGGCGTCGACTTCAGCAAGCTGGACTCGACCCGGCTCAGCGCCGCCCAGATGGACCAGCGGAACCCGCGCCTGGCACAGACCGTGCAGGCGTCCCAGAGCAGTCCCACGGCGGCCTCCGACGGGTCGATCTGGCTGGGCGAGACCGCCGAGCCCAGCGACAACGGCCTGCTGTCCCGGACGGTCGGCTCGCTGCGCTCGTTCACCACCGGGCGCAACGGCATCATCGTCATCATCGTCGGCGGCTTGGTCATCGTCACGTTCGGGTTCGGGATTCCCGGCCGCAAGCGCCGGCCGTCATGAGTCCGGCGTGAACGTCCTCGCGCGCTGTCCCCAGGGCAGCGCGCGAGGTCAGCGCAGGAAGATCCCGTGTTCGGCGAGGCGCGGGGTGAGGGCGGGCGGCAGTTCGGCCAGGGCCGACACCTCCTCGGCGGAGGAGAGGCCGCCCAGGTCGTTGCGGAGCGCGACGACGCGTTCGGCCTGCTCCGGGGTCATGCCGGGGATGGTCATGAAGGCGGACGCGGGGGCGTGGTTGATATCGACCAGCCCGCCGTCATCGTAGGTGCGCGGCAGGTCGGGGCGGCCGATGCGCATCTCCAGCGCCATCTGGGGGGTGTCGCGGGCGATGGCGGCCGCGCGAGCCCGCACCTGCTGGAAGCCGACAGCGGACAGTCCCCGGTGGATAGCTTGTTGTTACGTGGCTCTTTACGACATCTCCCGTGCATGGCGCGCCGCCGGCTGACGGCCGTCCGGCGGGGCGGGCGTATGGGGAGGTGGAGGCGCGGCGGTCGGCGGGCGCCGCGCTGCTCGTGCCGTAGCGCCGACGCCCGCCCGTCCGGGGCCTCAGCGCTTGTAGCGCTTGCCGTGCATCATGTTGATCATCTGGAGGATGCGGGCCATCTCCTTCTCCGTGCGGTCGAAGGAACTCAGGTTCATCGGCAGGTTGAACCGGGTCCGCGTGATGGCCTTGGCGCGGGCGAACTCGCGCAGCCCGTCCGCGCCGTGGATGCGGCCGAAGCCGGACTCGCCCACGCCGCCGAACGGCAGCGCCGCCACCGTCGCGAACGCGGCGAAGGCGTTGATGGAGGTCATCCCGGAGCGCATCCGCCGGGCGGCGTCCATCGCGCGCGCCTTGTTGCCGGAGAAGATCGTCCCGGCCAGGCCGTAGCCGGTGCGGTTGGCCTTCTCCAGCGCCTCCTCCAGGTCCTTCACGCGGTGCACGGTGATCGTGGGGCCGAAGGTCTCCTCGCACACGGCGGCGGAGTCGTCGGGCACGTCGGTCAGGATCACCGGCTCCACGTACGGCTTGCGGACCGACTCGGCGCCGCCCACGACCGCTTGGCCGCCCTTGTCGAGGGCGTCCTTGATGTGCCGCTCGATGATGTCGAGCTGGCCGGGCATGGTGATCGGGCCGTAGGCCGCCTCCCGGTCGAAGCCGGGGCGCAGGTCGCGGGCGCGCCGGGTGAGGGCCTCGAGGAAGCGGTCATAGGCCCGGTCGACGACGTAGATGCGCTCGACGCCGATGCAGGTCTGCCCGGCGTTGGACATCGCGCCCCACAGCGCGGCGTCGGCGGCGGCCTCCAGGTCGGCGTCCGCGTCGACGATGCAGGCGTCCTTGCCGCCGCACTCGGCGACGATCGGGGTGAGGTTGGCCGCGCACGCGGCCATGACCTTCTTGGCGGTGCGCGCCGACCCGGTGAAGGCGATCTTGTCGATGCCGGGGGAGGAGGCCAGCGCCGCGCCGGTGTCGCCGAGGCCGGTGACGGTCTGCAGGACGGGCTGCTCCGGCACGACACCGGCGACCAGCTCGGCCAGGAACACCCCGACGCCCGGCGTGAACTCGGACGGCTTGAACACCACCGCGTTGCCGGCGGCGAGCGCGTAGGCGATCGAGCCCATCGGGGTGAAGATCGGGTAGTTCCACGGGCCGATCACGCCGACCACGCCGAGCGGCTGGTACTCCAGCACGGCCTTCTGGTTGAGCGAGGCCACCCCGGGGAAGACGCCGCGCGGGCCGAGGACCTTGCGGGCGTTGCGGGCGGCCCAGTCCAGGTGCAGGATCGCCATGATCGTCTCGAGCTGGGCGTCCTGGACCGGCTTGCCGGTCTCCTGGTGGATGAGCTCGGCCATCCGGTTGAGGTTGCGGGTCAGCGCGCCCTTGATGTTGAGCAGCCGGAGCCGGCGTTCCTTCCAGCCCAGCGCGCTCCACCAGGCGGCGGCGGCGCGGGCGCGTTCGATCGTCTCGTTCACCGCGGCGGCGTCGCGCACCGGGTGCTCGGCGACGACCTCGCCGGTGGCCGGGTTCAGCGAGGCGAACGTGGCTGGGCTCTCCGTGGCCACGGACATGAGGACCTCCCGGGAGGGGCATCGGCCAGTGCTCAGTAAGCGGATACTTGCACAGCTTACCGGCTAGTACATCACCTTATTGGACGCGTGGCCGATGGAGCGCGGCAGTGTGGGCGGGCGGTGTCACGCGTCCGGGATCCAGCTCCCGTGGAAACCTGCCGGTACGCGGCGCGGCAGCCGCACCGACGCCACCCGCGACAGGTCCGCGGCGTCCAGCACCAGCAGCTCCGAGCCCGCGCCGGCCGCGTCGGTCACGATCGACATCAGCCAGCCCTCGTCCTCGCCCCGCGCGCCCTCCGCCGGCACGAACGCCGCCTCGCCCGGGATCAGCCCCGCACCCGGCGCGTGCGCCGCCGACGACCCGCTCCGCAGGTCGTACTTGACGATCGAGTCGCCGGTCACCGTGTAGAGGTAGCGGTGCTCCAGCCCCGTACGGGCGTCGTCGTGCCTCGGGAACTCCACGCCCCGGTCGTCCAGCGCCTCCTCGGTCGCCTTCCCGCTGGACGGGTCGAGCGTCCACCGGTGCAGCCGCGCCACACCCTGGACCGAGGCCGCGGACACCGTCTCGTTCGCGGGCAGCCCGCCGACCGTGCCCCACACCTTGCCGAAGTCGGCCGGACTGTAGCGCGCCCCGTCGAGCACCACCCGGCCGGCCTCGTCCTCGTGGGCGTTGCCGACGTGGAAGACGTAGCACGGGTCGACGTCGAACCAGCGGACCTCGCCCGCCCGCTCCGGATCGCGCGGCATCACGCCGAGCCTGGCGCCGTAGCCGTCGTCCCAGCGGTACGGCATCGTGCCCCGCTCGACCAGCTCCATGTCGAACACCATCGGCAGGTCCAGCCACACCACATGGTTCTCGGTGATCGCGAAGTCGTGCATCATCGTCCCGCCCGGGACGTCGATCCGCCGGCTCTCCACCAGCTCGCCGTCCGCCGACAGCCGGTGGTAGGTGAGGTACGGCGGGACGAAGCCGTACCCGAAGAACAGCAGCTCGCCGGTCCGCGGGTCCTCCTTGGGGTGCGCGGTCATCGCGCTGGTCAGCCGCCCGCCGAAGTCGCACGGCCCGACGGTGCCGAGCTCGGGCGTCAGCTCGTAGGGGAAGCCCACCTCGATCAGCGCGTAGATCCGGTCGTTGAACGGGATCACATGCGTGTTGGCGGTGACCGCGGCCAGGTCCACGCCGAACTCGGCGTCGACCAGCCGCGCGCCGTCGGTGAACTGCTTCGTGCGGACCCAGCGGTTGCGGTACCACTCGGCGCGGCCGTCGCGGAGCCGGATCCCGTGGACCATGCCGTGTCCGGTGAACCAGTGGCCGCTGTCCTCGCCGGGACGGGGGTTGGGGCCGTTGCGGAAGTAGCGGCCCGCCAGCTCGGCCGGGAGGGCGCCGGTGACGGGGAGGTCCACGGCGTCGATCTCGTCGGGGACGGGGGCCATGTGCCCGTCCATCCAGAGGGGGCGGGTACCGGTCCGGTCGCTCATCACTCCTCCTCGATATGTCACTATCGACAGGTCAAAACTAAATTTTCCCGAAGTGACATGTCAATAGTGACAAGTGCGGGCATGTGAACGCCCGGCCGCCACCGTGCGACCGGGCGTGCGGAGAAGCAGGTGAGAGGCTCAGTCGTTCCAGAACTGGAAGAGGGCGAAGCCGGTGCCGATCGGGGAGACGTCCAGGGAGATGTTGCCGGCGTTCAGGGACAGCCCGAACGGGAACTCGTCCAGGCCGATCGCCCCCGCGATCCCGTAGGTGACGTCGAAGAACGCCTCGTTCACCGGCGGCACCAGCCACAGCATGGCCAGCAGCGCCAGGAACACGTACCCGCCGTACTCGTTGGCCTTCAGCACCCACCGCTTGGGCAGGTACGGCTCCACGATCCCGAAGCCGTCCAGGCCCGGAATCGGCAGCAGGTTCAGGACGGCCGCCGTGACCTGCAAGAACGCCAGGAACGCCAGCGCGGCCCAGAACACCCCGTGCGGCCGGTCGGCGAAGTTCTCGAAGATCACCGCCAGCATGATCGCGAACAGCACGTTGGTCAGCGGGCCCGCCGCCGACACCAGGCTGTGCCGGATCCGCCCGGCGATCGCGCCCCGGTCGATCCACACCGCCCCGCCCGGTAGCCCGATCCCGCCCAGCAGGATGAACAGCACCGGGATGCCGAAGCTCAGCAGCGGATCGGTGTACTTGGCCGGGTTGAGAGTGAGGTAGCCGCGGGTGGCCACGCTGTGGTCGCCCGAACGGTACGCCAGGTAGGCGTGGCCGAACTCGTGCAGGCACAGCGACAGCACCCACGCCGCCAGCACGAACCCGAACACCGCGACCCGGGCCGGGGTGGAGGCCATCGCCCCGTACCGCCACGCGACCAGGCCGCACAGCACGGTGATCGCCACGATCGCCAGGAACACCGGACTCGGCCGGATCGAGGACCGATCCCGCATGTGGTGTACCGTCCCCATTCCGGTCCCTCTTCCCGCCTGCTCCGCGCGCCGTCGCGCGTCCCCTCGTCCTGCCCGATCCTCGACGCTACCGCCTCCGCCGAGCGCCCGGACCGCCCAAGCCACCCAAGCCGCCCGGACCACCCGAGCCGCCCGAACCGCCCGCGCCGCTCGCTGGGGGCCCCGCCCGGCGCCCGCGGCGGCTCACGGCCCCGCGATCACCGGGACCACGTAGGCGCGCAGGAACCGGCGCTGCGCCTCCGGCTCCCGATCCCGGTCCATCACGATCAGCGAGGTGATGATCCGGAAGAGGAACTCCACCGTGCCCTCCACGTCGATGTCGGCCCGCAGCATCCGGCGCCGCTGCGCCGTCTCGAAGTGCGGGCGCACGTACTCGCAGCACACCGCCAGCACGTGCTCGGCCGCCTGCGCCACCGCCGCCTGCATGTGCCCGGCCGACTCCGGCACCAGGAACGCCGAGGTCGCAGGCCGCTCCCGGACGTAGGCGACCGCGTCCATGGTGCCCTCCACCACCGCCTCCGCCACCGAGTGCTCGGTGCGCAGCCGCTCGGCCAGCCGGTCGAGGAAGCGCCGCAGATCGCGCAGCACCACCGCCAGGATCAGCTCGTCCCGGCCCCCGGTGACGCTGCGGTACACCGTCGCCCGCGACAGCTTCGCGGCGGCCGCGATGTCCTCGACCGTCGTCTTGGCCACGCCGAACCGGGCGAAGCACTCCTCGGCTGCGTCGATGATGCGCTCACGCGTGGTGTCGGTGGTCGCCGGGGGCATGCCTTGCAGATTACCGGCCGGGCGCGGCCGGCTCGGGATGTCGGCCGAGGAGGTCAGCCGAGGAGGTGGGCCGAGGAGGTCGGCCGAGGAGGTCAGCCGAGGAGGTCAGCCGAGGAGGTCAGCCGAGGAGGTCAGCCGAGGAGGTAGTCGAGCGTCCAGGAGTGCCCGCCGTCGGGACCCACGACGATCGTGCCCCGGCCGCGGATCCCCGCCAGCTCGCCGGTGCCCGACGTCGGCACGACCAGCCAGTGCAGCCACTGCGTCTCGGCGCCGCCGTCCTGGTTGCCCGCGCTGTGCTGCAGGACGAACGTGCCCTCGCGGCCGTGCAGGATGCCCCGCACGGTCTCGATCCCGACATAGGCGGCCGGCCCGGCCCCCGTCTCGACGGTGATCAGATCGGCGGTGCTGGCGCCCACCAGGTCACCGTGGAAGGTCTTGCCGACCCTGACGCGGGTGAGCCTGTTGCCGTCCTCCTCCTGATA
Organism: Spirillospora sp. CA-255316; assembly: GCA_050942275.1. Taxonomy (GTDB): domain Bacteria; phylum Actinomycetota; class Actinomycetes; order Streptosporangiales; family Streptosporangiaceae; genus Spirillospora. Next base: position 1,696,755 of record CP192047.1, read on the forward strand.
CGGCTCCTCGGCGTCCCAGGAGTCGATGTCGAAGGTGCCGGCGGCCTGGATCGTCATGACCGCCATGATGCCGCAGGCCGCGCCGCCGGGCGGGTCAGAACAGCGTGCCCTCGTGCTCGATGCCGCGGAGGGCGTCGTAGTCGAGCGTCACGCAGCCGATGCCCCGGTCGGTGGCCAGCACCCGCGCCTGCGGCCGGATCTCCTGCGCCGCGAAGATCCCGCGGACCGGCGCCAGGAGCGGGTCGCGGTTGAGCAGCTCCAGGTAGCGGGTCAGCTGCTCCACCCCGTCGATCTCGCCGCGCCGCTTGATCTCCACCGCGACCGTGGCCTGGTCGGCGTCCCGGCACAGGATGTCCACCGGGCCGATCGCGGTCGGGTACTCGCGGCGGATCAGCGACCAGCCCTCGCCCAGCGTGGTGATGTGCTCGGCGAGCAGCTCCTGCAGGTGCGCCTCCACGCCGTCCTTGACCAGGCCCGGGTCCAGGCCGAGTTCGTGGCTGGAGTCGTGCACGATCTCGTTGATGGTCAGGATCAGCCGCTCGCCGGACTTGCCGTGCGTGACGGTCCACCGGGCGGTGGCGCCGTTCTCCTCGTACGGCTCCTCGCGGAGCGTGCACGGCGGGTTCATCCAGTTCAGCGGCTTGTAGGCGCGGTCGTCGGCATGGACGCTCACGCTGCCGTCGGCCTTGATCAGCACGAGCCGTAGGGCCATCGGCAGGTGGGCGGTGAGCTTGCCGGCGTAGTCCACGCTGCAGCGAGCGATAACGAGACGCACGAGGCCCCACCTTATTGACTTCCGGGCGTGCTCGTGCCGCGCTTCGGGTCACCGCCGGGTGAGGCCCGCGTACGCGCGGCACTCCTCGCGCTCGCCGGGCAGCCCCCAATTGAGCGCGATTTGCTGTATCTCGCCGAAGGTCCAGGACGTCTCCTGGACGCTCGCCACGGCCCGCACGGCACGCCGCTGGGGGACGGTCAGCTCGTCGTACGGGGGCGGCGGGCCGCCGGCGGGCGGGCCCAGCGTCGCCCGCAGCACCGTCGTGATCAGTGAGGTGTCGGCGAGGCCGGGGTTCTCCTCCAGCACGTCCAGGATCGCGTCGACGGCCCGGGGCGGAGGGGAGGGCAGTCCCTTCAGGATCTTCAGGGCGTACTCGCGCGGGTCGCCGCGCAGGAAGAGGAGCCCGGGCGCGGTGGCCTGAGGCGGGTCGGAGACCGTCGCGGCCAGCACGTCGATCACCGCGGTCTCCAGGATTCCGTGGGCGGCCAGCGCGGCGGACGCGGCCCACGCGAGCAGGCGGTCCGCACCGCCGAGCAGCTCGCGCGACCGGGCGACGACGACGCCCCCCGGCCCGGACCCGCCCGGGTCGCCGGGCCGGTGGACGGCCGCGTCTTGCCGAGGAAGGCCGGGCGCGTCGGCGGTGAGGAGGCCGTCCGAGACGATCGCGTACGTCGCGATGCCCGGCGGCGGCCACCCGCTTCGCAGGCCGGCGGACGCGTCGGCGGTGAGCAGGCCCGCGGAGACGATCGCGTGCGCCGCGACGCCGGACAACGGCTCGGCGTCGAGCAGCGCCAGGAGCGAGGGGAGCGCCGCGTCCACGTCCTCGGGGAACCAGGCCAGGGCGTACGCGGCGGACGCCCGCACCTCGGGGTCGCCGTCGCCGAGCAGCTCGCGGAACACCGGGACACCGGCCCGGACGGCGTCGTAGCAGGCGAGTTCGGCGTCGGCGGAACGCAGGGTCCGGGCGGGGTCGTACACCGAACGTTGCAGCTCCCGCACCCGGCGGTCGGCGCCGGAGGCGGCCTCGGCGACCCAGCCGTCCATGCGGCGGATCTCGTCGGCGGGGTCGGCCGCGCGGAGCCGGGCGACCTCCGCGCGCCAGGCCGCGACGGCGACGCCGGACGGCAGGTGCCGGCTCTCGTCGCCGATCGCGATCGACGCGAGCAGGCGGACGATCTCGTCGCGGGCCGGTACGGCGGGGTCGGCTGCCAGCGCCAGCAGGAACGGGACGGCGGGCACGGTCGCCTCGTACCGGCTGCCCTGGTGGAGGATGCTGCCGCACAGCTCGTACATCGCCTCGCGGCGCTCGTCGTCGTCCCGCGAGCGCAGCGCGCGCAGCAGCCGGGGGACGTCCTCCGCCGGGCCGTAGGCGTGGTCGAGGCCCGCCCAGCCGACATCGTCCAGCCCGGCCAGCGGGTCGGCGGGCGGGTCGGCGTTCCGGTCGTCCATGGCGAGTGATTGTCCCAGCCGTCTCCGCCATGCCTAGGCCGTTCCACGGACGCCTAAGCCGTTCCCAGGCGTCGCCTAGGACGATCCGCGCCGGGCCTGAGGCGTCTAAGGCGCGCCGAGCCGCCTAGATAGGGCTAAGTCCCGATGTGGGGGTGCCCGCCTTAGAACGAACCTTGATGATGTCGGGCCGGATGACCGGCCCGCCAGCCAAGGAGGGGCGATGTTCCACAACGACATCATGTACGCGGTGATGCGGGAGCGTGCCCGTGACAAGCGGGCCGAGGCGAAGAACGCTCGCGACATCACCATGGTCCGCAGGGCCCGGAAGTTCTGGGCGGAGGAGGCCGCGCAGCTCCCCGAGCAGCGCGGAGCCCGCCGGGGCGCGCGTGCCCGGGGCGCGGCGCCGGCCGCCGGTCGCTGAACCGGACGGCTGTCAAGCCTGGAATTCTCACGGAGGCGTGGTTAGCGTCACGGGTGGTGGGTGCTCATCACATTCGGTGAAAGGAACCCCGATGTCCCTTGACGTGACCCCTGAACTCCTCGAGACGGCGCAGCGGGGCGAGGTCGACGACGCCGCGTTCGTCGAGTGCATCCGGTCCTCGCTGCCCTACGCCTGGGAGATGATCAGCGGTCTGGTGGCGCGGCTGCAGGTCGACGGCGGCGAGTTCGCCGACAACCTGACGCCGCCGCCGGACGAGCAGGCGCGCGGGCAGCTGCTGCGGGTGCTGGCCAGCGACGCCATGCGCGGCACGCTGGAGCGGTACTTCGGCGTGAAGCTGGCCTTCCAGAACTGCCACCGCGTCGCGGTCTTCCCCGCGGGCGACTCGGCGGCGTACCGCACGTTCGTGACCGCGCGCGAGCAGATCCTCAACCAGTCTCCCGAGCTACGCGACTGCTGAGCACGACCGGCCCCCGCAGGCCGGTCACGCAGGCCGGTGCCGCAGGCCGGTCCTGAAGGCCGGTCGCACGGGCCGCTCAGACGGGTACGGGCCGTCACCGCCGGAAACGCCTCCGGCCGGTGGCGGCCCGTCCCCGTTCAGGAGCCGACGCCCGCCTTCACGAGGGGAAGGACCTCTTCTCCCAGGCGGGAGATGTTCTCCAGTGTGGCGCGGTCGGACCCGGCCCCCTCCACCATGAGGATGAGGTGCCTGATCCCGGTGCGCCGCACGGTGGCGATCAACGACTCGGCGCAGTCCCGCGGCGACCCGACCGGGTGCAGGTCGCACAGGCGCCGGGTGTAGCCGAGCGGGTCGCGCCGGGGGCGTGGACGGTCGTCCACCGGTACGTAACCGTCCAGGCCGGGCCCGAGCCAGCGCGGCATCTCGCGCAGCAGCGTCGACACCGCCTCCTCGCGGCTGCCGGCCACATGCGCCAGATGGGTGGAGACGTGCGGCAGCCCCGGATCGCCGTGCCGCTTCACGGCCGCGGCCTTCTCCTCGTCGCCCACGTGCATGCCCAGCAGCATCGGCAGCCCGCGCTCGGCCGCGAGCCGCTCGGTCTCCGGTGAGGTGGCCGCGACCGCGATCGGCGGCGGCGCCTGCGGTATCGGTACGACCGGCACCTCGCGGAACCGGAAGTGCTCGCCCGTCCAGCCGAGGCGTTCGGTGCCGCTGAGCCAGGCGGCCAGCAGGTCCAGCGACTCGGCGAAGCCGTCCTCGTAACGGGACAGCCCGGTGCCGAACACCTCCAGGTCCTGCCACGGCCCGCCGCGTCCCACGCCGAGGCGGAAGCGGCCGCCGGAGACGAGGGAGAGCAGCGCGGCCTGCTCGGCGAGGGCCACCGGATGGCCGCTGGACAGGACGCTGACCGCCGTGCCGACATGGACGCGGCGCGTGAGACCGAGCAGGTGCCCGGCCAGCGTGGCGGCGGACGGCACGACGCCGTACGTCATGAAGTGGTGCTCGGCCAGCCACACGTCGTCGAAGCCGGCGCGTTCCGCGGTGAGGGCCGCCTCGACCGTGCGGGCGAGGGCGGCGGCGTCGTCCTGGCCCGGGAACCGGGCGGCGAGAAGGAAGATTCCGAAGCGCACGCCCCCGTCCTACCCGGCCTCGGGGGCCCGGCGGCGCTCTGCGAGACTGCGGGCATGACTGATGGTTCGTTCAGCAGGGTCGGGGTCGTCGGGCTGGGCACGATGGGCGCGGGCATCGCCGAGGTGCTGGCCCGCGGCGGCCTGGCGGTCGTCGGGATCGAGGTGGACGCGGGCGCGCTGGAACGCGGCCGCGGCCATCTGGAGGGGTCGACGGGACGCGCCGTCAAGCGCGGCCGGCTGACCGAGGAGGCGCGCGCCGAGATCCTCGGCAGGGTCCTCCTCTCCACCGACTTCGCCGACCTGGGCGACTGCGATCTGGTGATCGAGGCGGTCCCCGAGCGGCTGGACCTGAAGCGCAAGGTGTTCGCCGAGCTGGACCGGGTGTGCCGGGACGACGCGGTGCTGGCGACCAACACCTCCTCGCTGTCGGTCACCGAGATCGCGGCGACCACCGGGCGGCCCACCAAGGTCGTGGGCGTGCACTTCTTCAACCCCGCGCCGGTGATGCGGCTGGTCGAGGTGATCGGCACCGTGCTGACCGAGCCGGGGGCGGTGGAGCGGGTCGCCGAGCTGGTGAAGGGGCTCGGCAAGACCCCGGTGACGATCGGCGACCGGGCCGGCTTCGTCGCCAACCGGCTGCTGTTCGGCTACCTGAACCAGGCGGCGGGCATGCTGGAGTCCGGGCACGCCACCCGCGACGACATCGACACGGCGATGACGGCCGGCGCCGGGCTTCCCATGGGGCCGTTCACGCTGATGGACCTGATCGGGCTCGACACCTGCCTCGGCGTGCTGGACGCGGTCTACGCCGAGACGCGGGACCAGCGGCACGCGCCCTCGCCCGTGCTGTCGGAGCTGGTGCGGGCGGGCCTGCTGGGACGCAAGACCGGGCGCGGCTTCTACGCCTACGACAAGAAGGACGCCGGGACGGAGACCGAGGCGCCGGCGCTGGAGCCTCCGGTCGTCGGGATCGTGGCCGCCGGCGCGGGCGCGGCCGGGTTCGTCAGGGCGTTCGCCGAGCGCGCCGCGGGCGGCCGGGTCCACCTGGTCGCCGCGGGCGACGAGGCCCGCGCCGAGGTGGAGAAGGCCCTGCAGGAGAGCGGTGACGCGGGCCTGGTCAGCGCCGGCACGGACCCGGGCGACCTGGCCGGCTGCGACCTGATCGTCATCGAGGCCGGGGCCGGGACCGGGTTCCAGGAGGCGGTGGCGGGCGCGGCCAAGCCGGGCGCGGTCCTCGCCGTCACCGACCCGCTCGTGCCGATCCTGCCGCAGGCGCTCGCCACCGGCCGTCCCGCCGACGTGGTCGGGCTGCACCTGCCCGAGGCCGGGAGCGGCCTGGCCGAGATCGCGACCACGGCGGCCTGCGGCGACGGCGTCGCCGACCGGGCCGCCGAGCTGGTGGCGGCGCTCGGGCAGACCCCGGTGCGGTGCCGCGGCCGGGCCGGGTTCATCGTGGACGCGCTGCGCTTCCCGTACCTGAACGACGCCGCCACGATGCTGGAGAGCGGCTACGCCGACGCCGCCTCGATCGACGCGGCCATGACGCTGGGCTGCGGCTACCCGTCCGGGCCCGTCGCGGACCTGGAACGGCTCGGCGCCGACCGCGCGGTGACCGTGCTGTGGGCACTGCACGGGGAGCGCCACGAGCCCGCGCTGGCGCCCGCGCCGATCCTGCGGGAGCACGCCGCAGCCGGGCTTCCGGTGCGCTGAGCCGGGTGGGCGGGCGTGGCCGGTACTGGACGCCCGCCCTCCTATCCTGGTGGTCATGAGCCCCCGCAAAAACCGCCGTACCACGCCGGACCCCCGACCGCCGGGCGGCGGCGGTTCCGCGCTCTGGGCGCAGCGGACGGAGGAGGGCGCCGACGGCGACTGGAACGTCCGCACGATCGCCGGCGCCAACGCGACCAAGGCGTACCGCTGCCCCGGCTGCGACCAGGAGATCCCGCCGGGCGTGGGGCACGTGGTGGCCTGGCCGGCCGACGGGCTGGGCGGCGCCGACGACCGGCGGCACTGGCACCGTCCCTGCTGGCAGGCCCGCGACCGCAGGGGGCCGCGCACGCGGCGCTCCCGCGACGTCCCGCGCTACTGAGGGGTCCGCGGCGCGGCCCGCGCGGCCCGGCCGGCCATCGACCCGGCCGACCATCAACCCGGCCGGCCATCGGCCCGCCGACCATCGACCCGGCCGAACGTTCAGGCCACCCGAGCGACGCAGGACGAAGGAGAGCGATGGGGGAGATCCGGGCGAGCACCGTGCTTCCGGCCCGGCGTGAGGCGATCACGCTGCACACCGGCGACGGGCTGGAGCTCGTCGGCGAGCTGGCGCAGCCGGTGGACCGGCCGCCGGTGGCCACGCTGGTCTGCCTGCACCCGCTGCCGACGGCCGAGGGCATGATGGACAGCCACGTGCTGCGCAAGGCCTCCTACCGGCTGCCCGCGCTCGCGGGGATCGCGGTGCTGCGCTTCAACACGCGCGGGACGACGTCGGTGCACGGCACCAGCCAGGGCGAGTTCGGCGGCGGCGAGACCGAGCGGTTCGACGTGGCGGCGGCGCTGGAGTACGCCGAGTTCAACGACCTGCCCCATCCGTGGCTGCTGGGCTGGTCGTTCGGCACCGAGCTGGCCCTCAAGTGGGGCCGCGACCCGCTGGTGGAGGGCGCGATCCTGCTGTCCCCGCCGCTGCACCGCGCCGGCGACGCCGATCTGGACGCCTGGGGCGAGGACGGGCGGCCGGTGGTGGCGCTGGTGCCCGAGTTCGACGACTACCTGCGCCCGGCCGAGGCCAGGGAGCGGTTCAAGCGGATCCCGCAGGCCGAGGTGGTCGCGGTGGACGGCGCCAAGCACCTGTGGGTGGGCGAGCCGTACGTCCGGATCGTGCTCGGCGAGATTGTGAAGCGGGTCGCGCCGGAGTCCTGGCCGCTGCCGACCGAATGGGACGGCCCCACCGACCAAAAGGCGCAAAAGGGGCAATAAACCCGGGCGGCCGATCACGGCCACACCTCTCCGCCCGACCCCGATCACGGGTGACGATTGCGTAGCCGTCACGTGGACGGCCGACGTCCGGCGCCCGCGAGGGGGAGGGACCACACCGCCATGACCGTGCAGCTCTACGCGAGGGACATCGGTGCCGGAACACCGCTCGTGCTGCTGCACGCCTTTCCCCTGTCCTCGGCCATGTGGCTCGCCCAGCGCGAGGCCCTGGCCGGCCGCTTCCGCGTGATCACCCCGGACCTGCGCGGCTTCGGCGGCTCCCTGCTCGGCGACGGCGAACCCTCGGTCGACGCCATGGCCGACGACGTCGCCCGGCTGTTCCCGCGGCTGGGCCTGTCCCGCGCCGTCGTCGGCGGGCTGTCCATGGGCGGGTACGTGGCGATGGCCCTGTGCCGCCGCCACCCCGACCTCGTCCACGGCCTGCTGCTGGCCGCCACCAAGGCCGCCGCCGACACCGACGACGTCCGCGCGACCCGGCTCCGGCAGGCCGAACGGCTCGAACGCGACGGAGACGTGACCGTCCTGGTCGATGAGGTCCTGCCGAACCTGGTCGGGCCCACCACGTTCCGGCAGCGGGCCCTGGTGTACGGGCGGGTGCGCGGGCTCGTCCAGTCCACCCCGGCGGCCGCCGCCGCGTGGGCGCAGCGGGCCATGGCGGCGCGCGGCGACTCGTTCGGGACGCTGCGCGAGCTGACCGTCCCCGCCCTGGTCATGGCCGGCGACGAGGACGCCCTCGCCACCGAGGCCGACGCCCGGGCGATGGCCGAGGCCATGCCCAACGCCGAGCTGACGGTCATCCCGCGCGCCGGGCACCTGTGCGCGGTCGAGCAGCCGGACCTGTTCAACCAGTCCGTCGCCGAGTTCGCCGCCGCCCTGGCCCGCGCCTCCCAGTGATCCTCGCTAGATCGACTCCTGGCGCGGCATCCACACCTCGCGGATCACCAGCGAGATCGCCGCCGCGGTCGGGATCGCCAGCAGCGCCCCGATCACGCCCAGCAGCGCCGCCCCGATCAGCGCCGCCACCACCGTCACCGCGGGCTGGACGTTCACCGTCCGTTTCATCACCCGCGGGTACACCAGGTAGTTCTCCACCTGCTGGTAGATCACGTAGAAGATCAGGCAGATGATCCCCTCCGGCAGCCCGGTCAGGAACGCCACCAGCGTGACGATCACTGCCCCGATGGTCGCGCCGATCAGCGGGATCAGGTCGGTCACCGCCACGATCAGCGCCAGCGCCAGCGCGTACGGCACCCCGAGGATCTCCAGGAAGATGTAGCTGGTGACCCCGGCGATGAACGCGATGGTGAACTGGCCGGCCACGTACCCGCCGATCCGGTCCAGGATCTCGTCGCCCAGCAGCGCCACCCGGGCCCGCCGGGAGCGCGGCGCCAGCTGGTAGAAGAACGTCTTGATCTGCGGCAGCGAGCCCAGGAAGTACAGCGACAGGATCAGGATCGTCAGCGACTGCACGGTGCCCGACAGCGCCTGCCGGCCGACCTCCAGGGCGCGCTCGGCGAGGGTCTGCTGGAAGTCCGAATCGTTGATCTTGGCCTGGACCTGCTCCAGCAGCCGGTAGCGCCGGTCCCACTCGGCGATCTTCTCGTTCTCCTGCAACTGCTGGATGAACCCGGGAACGTCCCTGGTCAGCGCCGTGATCTGCTCGGTCAGCGGCGGTACGAGCGAGGCCACGAACCCGGCGAAGAACAGCACCACCATCAGGAACACCACGGCGACCGCCCAGCCGCGCGACAACCCGATCCGCTTCAGCCGCTCCACCGCCGGGTTCAGCCCGACCGCCAGGAACATCGCCACCACGATCGTGACGATCACCGACTGGGCGTTGGCGGCGGCCCGGACCAGCAGCCACGCGGTGATGACGCCGAGCGCGCCGGTGAAACCGAACACGAACGGGTGCGCGTTGCCCAGCGGCTGCCCCGGCCGTCCGAACGGGAAGCGGTGGTCGACCCCGGCCTCGCGCTTGCGCTGCTCGATGTCGTGCGCCGGGTCGGGCGCGGTGCCGACGACGGTGTCCTCCGTGACGCTGCCCTGCGCGATCTTCCCCTTGCCGGCGACCACGGGCAGGGGGCGGTCGTCGTCCGGCTCCGGCCGCTCGCCCCCGCCCTCGTCCTCGTCCGCGCCCTGGTCCACGTCCCGGTCCACGTCTTTGCGGGGAGGGCCGGGGATGTCGTCGGCGGGGGGCATGTCCCCGAGCCGTACCGAACCGCCGGACGGCACGGCCTGCTCGGACGGCACGGCCTTCACGGTCTGCGCGGCCTGGTCTGGCTGCGCCTGCTCCGCCTGCGCGGTCTGGTCCGTTCGCTCGTCTTGGCCCTCGTCCTCGGTGCGGTCGTCGGCCGGAGGGGATGGGGCGGGTACGGGAGGGCGAGGCTCGGCTCCCGCGTCATCGGGAGCGGCAGGCCGGTCCTTACCGGGGGGCTCGTCGGACACGCCACTCTCCTCGTTTTCCGTCTTCTCCGACCGGGACACGGGCCCGGACACAGAAAAGCCTAGAGGCAGCGAGCACCTCTAGGCTTTCCGGTTCAGCGGCCGTGGCCGGGTGAGCGGACGTGCCCGGCCGCACGGGCCGGGCACGGACGGCTCACTCCTGCCACCAGTCCTCGTCGTCCTCTTCGGACTTCTTGGCCTGGGCGCCCTTGGCGGGCGCGGCGGCCTTGGCCACGGGCTGCTTGGCCTGGGCCGGTGCGGCCGCGGGGGCCGGCTTGGGCTCGGGCGAGGACAGCGCGGGCTGCTCCGGCGGCGCGGTCAGCTCCTCGGTGCCGCCCATCGACGGGGCCACGCCGCCGATCAGCTGGCGCAGCTGGTTGAGGTGGCTGGTGATGCTGTCCCGCTGGCGGGTCAGCTCGTCCACCTGGCGCTGCGCGGCGGTGCGGACGCGGTCGGCCTCGGCCTTGGTCTCGGCGAGCAGCTGCTCGGCCTGCGACTTGGCCTCGGCGATGACGTTGTCGGAGTTCTTGCGCGCGTTGGCCATGAGCTGCTTGGCGTGCGAGTCGGCCTCGCGCCGCGTCTGCTCGGCCTGCTGGGTGGCCTTGGCGGCGCGCTGCTCGGCGGAGGCGGCGCGCTGCTCGGCCTCGGCGACCAGCTTCTGGGTGGCGGCCTGCGCGGCGGCGTGCCGCTCGGCGTCCTGCCGGTCGGCCTCCTCGCGGCGGGCGGCCAGCTGGATCTCGAACTCGGCCTCGGCCTGGGCGCGCTGGGCCTCGCTCTCCTCCAGGATGCGCTGGGCCTGGGCCCGCATCTCGTCGGCCTGCCGCTTGGCCGTGGTGAGGATCTCGTCGCGCTCGCGCTTGGTCGAGGCGCGCAGCTGGGCGACCTCGCGCTCGGTCGTGGTGCGCAGCTTGGCGATCTCACGCTCGGCGCTGGCGCGCTTCTCGGCGACCTCGTGGTCGGCGGTGGCGCGCAGCTTGGCGACCTCGCGCTCGGTGGTCGAGGTCAGCTCGTCGGCCTCGCGTCGCGCGGAGGTGCGCACGTCCTCGGCCTCGCGCTCGGCCGCGTTGCGCATCTCGTCGCCCTCGCGCTGGGCGGTGGCGCGCAGCTCGGAGGCCTCGTTCTCGGCGGTGGCGCGGTGCTCGGCCGCGTCCACCTTGGCCGCGGCCTTGATCTCGTTGGCCTCGGACCGGGCGGCCTGGACGAGCTCGGTGGCCTGCTCCTCGGCCAGCCGGAGCAATTGCTCGATGCGGGCGCCGAGACCGGAGTAGGTCGGGCGCTCCTGCTCCTGCAGCTGGCGATGCGCGTCCGACAGCTCCCGCTGCAGGGCCTGGGTCGACTCACGCGCCTGCCGGACCTCGTTGTCGAGCTGTTTGATGTGCTCGTCGACCTGGTGCCGGTCGTAGCCGCGGAGCACCACGTCGAACTCGCGTGGGGGCGTGTCTTCGAAGAAGTTGCTGAGCTGGGCGTCGATGTCGGACTGCATGTGGCTCAATCCTGATGTGACGGGGCTACGGGTGGTTCCGGGGACCGGTTGATCGCCTGGCTTTTTCGGCGCACGGCCCCAGACCTCTTCCGGCGACAGAAGCGTACTCCGCGAGCTGCCGTGTTGGGGGCTCATCTTGACGCGCTGCGCATTTTGTCGTGTTTGTAAAGTCGCGGCTGACCTCACGGGCGCGCGGAGGCTCCACGTCCAAAAGCACCAGACGTGCCCGAATCACTACACACCGACACTCGCAAACCCGGCGGTTAGCCGTGTGATATCGAACACGTCACGATCCGGAGCCGACCGGGCTAACCGGCCAAATCAAGATCGATTGCCCGGTTGAATCACCAGAAAACGGACAGGTCGCGTTCGTCCCAGCAGTCAGCGCGCGAGTCAGGGCCCCGGCCGGTCCTGCCCCGCCCCGGTCCCACCTTCCGTCCAGTCGCGAAGGGCGCCTCCCCGCCGGCGGCCGGGGAGGCGCCCCCCGAATCATGACCGGATCAGGACGCCGGATCAGGACGTCGGCTTCTGGACGAGCTCCGTCAGCACGCCATGGCAGTCCTTCGGGTGCAGGAACGTGATCCGCGAGCCGAACGAGCCGCGGCGCGGGCTGTCGTAGAGCACCCGGACCCCCTTGCCGGAGATGCCGTCGGCCTCCTCCTGCACGTCCCCGTCGGTGCCGAACGCGATGTGGTGCACCCCCTCGCCGTTCTTGGCCAGCCACTTGCCCACCGGAGAGTCGTCCCGGATCGGCTGGACGAGCTGGATGTAGCTGGCCGCGCCGTCCCCGGTCGCGTTGATCTTCAGCATCGCCTCCCGGACGCCCTGCTCCTCGTTCACCTCGAAATGCACGTCGGTGAAGCCGTAGGTCTCCCGGTAGAACTCCACGGTCGCCTCCAGGTCGTGGCAGGCGATCCCGATGTGGTCGATGCGGGTCAGCATGTCGATGCGCTCCTCATGGTGCTGTGGTTTCAGGGTGCGGGGTCGATGGCGGGTGGCGGTCGGCGGTGGCGGTCGGCGGTGGCCGGCGGGTGGTGGTCGGCGGGGGCGAGGTCGCGGCGTCCGGACGCGGTGCCGCGGCCCCCTCCGCGACCCCCCGGACCCCAACCGGACGGGGCGGTCGTAATCGGGCTGAGTCGTCCTGGGTATCGTGGCAAACGTCGCCGCCGGACCTTTGTGGAGGCCCCCGTCATGACCGCTCAATCGGTGATCGTCGCCGGTGCCCGTACGCCCATCGGCCGCCTTCTGGGCTCGCTGAAGGACCATTCCGCCGCAGACCTGGGCGCGCACGCCATCAAGGCGGCGCTGGAACGCGCGGGCGTGACCGGCGACCAGGTGCAGTACGTCATCCTGGGCCAGGTGCTCCAGGCCGGCGCCGGGCAGATCCCGTCCCGGCAGGCCGCGGTCAAGGCGGGCATCCCGATGGGCGTCCCGTCGATCACCATCAACAAGGTCTGCCTGTCCGGGCTGGACGCCATCGCGCTGGCCGACCAGCTCATCCGGGCGGGCGAGTTCGACATCGTGGTGGCGGGCGGCATGGAGTCCATGACAGGAGCCCCGCACCTGATGCCCAAGTCGCGCGGCGGCTACAAGTACGGCTCCATCGAGGTCCTCGACCACATGGCCCACGACGCGCTGACCGACGCGTTCGACGACGTGTCCATGGGCGAGTCCACCGACCGGTTCAACGCCAAGCTCGGCATCACCCGGGCCGAGCAGGACGAGTTCGCCGCCCGCTCCCACCAGCGCGCCGCCGAGGCCATCAAGAACGGCCTCTTCGACGAGGAGATCGCCCCGGTGGAGATCCCGCAGCGGCGCGGCGAGCCGGTGCTGTTCGCCACCGACGAGGGCGTGCGCGGCGACACCACCGTCGAGACGCTGGGCAGGCTGCGCCCCTCGTTCACCAAGGACGGCACCATCACCGCCGGGTCGGCCTCGCAGATCTCCGACGGCGCGGCGGCGGTCGTGGTGATGTCCAAGGCCAAGGCCGAGGAACTCGGGCTGTCCTGGCTGGCCGAGATCGGCGCGCACGGCAACGTCGCCGGCCCCGACAACTCGCTGCACTCCCAGCCGTCCAACGCCATCAAGCACGCCCTCTCCAAGGAGGGCCTCGGCGTCGAGGACCTGGACCTCATCGAGATCAACGAGGCGTTCGCCTCGGTCGGCATCCAGTCGATGCGCGACCTGGGCGTCGGCCCCGAGAAGGTCAACGTGAACGGCGGCGCGATCGCGCTCGGCCACCCCGTGGGCATGTCCGGCGCCCGGATCGTCCTGCACCTGGCGCACGAGCTGAAGCGCCGCGGCGGCGGCGTCGGCGCCGCGGGCCTGTGCGGCGGCGGTGGCCAGGGCGACGCGCTGATCGTGCGTGTCCCCGCCTCCTAGCCGCTTCTCCTTTGCGCCCCTCGGGTCCGGTGTTCCGCGGAGCACCGGACCCGAGGTGAGATCACTGGGACGCGGTGGTCTGGACGGTCACCGTCCTGAAGCCGAGCGCCTTGAGCAGGTTCTGGAGCATCAGCTTGGCGTTCTGGTCGGCGCGCTCGCGCAGGCCGCTCTCGGCCGCCGCGGCCTGGATCTTCTGGCTCGCCAGCACATGCAGCTGCTGCTGGTTGTTGGGGTTGCCGCTGAAGAAGTCGCCGAAGCGGTTGACCAGGCCGCGCTGCTGCTCGAACACGTAGCTGCGCTTGGGGTCGAGGTTGGTGGCCTCCAGTTGCGCCCGGGGCAGCTTCACGGTCGCGGCGGTGCGGTCGGCGTTCACGGTGACCGCACCCGAACCGAGCTTGGCGAAGTCGACGTAGGCGTCGACCGAACCGTGCCCGACGAACAGCGTCCGCGACCCGCGCACCGCGCCCGGCAGGAACTTGGCGTCCTTCTCCAGGTCCACGATCACCTGGAAGCTGCCGGACGCCGCCTCGAAGCGGGCCAGGTCGCGAATGGACTGCAGCACGACCGGGCCGCTGCGGTCCTTGGTCTCCTCCTCGAACGGGTTGATCCAGTCCGGGAGCGAGCGCAGCACCTGCAGGCCCGCCAGCACCACCGCCACGGTCAGCACGATCACCAGGAGGAACGCGCCCAGGCCGCGGCCGGGCGCGCGCCGTCCGGGCGAGGCGGCGGCCGTGCCCTTGTCGGCCGGCCCCTGCGCCGCGGGTTCCGTGGCGGCCTCGGGGGCGGCTTTGCGCGACTCGTCGTTCTTTTGCTCAGAACGTGCCATGCGTAGGGCATTCCCGGCGATCCGGCCGGGTCACCTTACCCGGCGGCCTCGATCCGCTCGGTGAAGCGGACACCGCGGGACACCCCGGGGCGCCCGGGACGGCCCCAAGACCGCCGGTCGGGCCCTGACCTGGAGAAACGTGTGACGAGGGTCATGTGAGCAGGGCCATACGGACGTACGAAACTATGCCGGGGTGCCGGTACGTTGGGCTGCCGTGGACATCGTTCGTGCTCTCCGGATCGTCTCGATCGCCGAGGCGGTCTCCTTCCTCGTGCTGCTGCTGGTCGCCATGCCGTTCAAGTACCTGGCGGACACCCCGCAGGGTGTCCAGGTGATGGGGCCGATCCACGGCGTCCTGTTCCTGGGCTATGTGGGGCTGGTGCTGGCCGCGCAGGGGGCGATGGGATGGAAGCCCAGGCGGACGGTGCTCGCGCTGATCGCCGGTGTGCTTCCGGTGGCGCCGTTCTTCGTGGAGCGCCACTGGGTCAAGCCGGCCGGGGCCGCGGAACGCGTCCCGGCCTGATGCTCTGCATGGCCGCGGCGGGCCTGGGGGGTCCCGTCGTGGCCATGCAGGGAACCCTTCCGAGGGGCTCCCTTCGCCGGTGCGAGGGGCGCCCCTCGTTCCTGTTCGGCGTTCAGGCGGGGGCCTGTGCGCCGCCCGGCCGTACGGGCCGGGGTGAGGGCCGCGGCGCCTCCGCCGGGGGCGGCGTGACCACCAGGCGGAAGTCGCGCGCGGCGAGCGCGCAGCTCCGGTAGCGCGTGTAGTTCGTGCGGAGCCACTCGCGCTTCTGCTCCTCGCTCCACCCTCCGAACCTGTGCGCCGTCCGCTCGTCGGAGATCGCCGGGGCCTGCGCGCCGAGCAGCCACGCGTCGACCAGCGCCCCGTACTCCGCACTCCGCGACGGCGGCGTCCCGCCCGCGGGCCGTCCCGCCCTCCGCGAGGGCGCCGACCCCTGCGAGGACGACCCCTGCGAAGGCGCCGAACCCTGCGAACCCTGCGAGCCCTGCGAGGGCGGCGACCCCTGCGAGGAGGACGGCCCCTGCGAGGGCGCCGAACCCGGCGAGGACGCCGAAGCCCGCGACGGAGACGTGGCCCGCGAGGACGGGGTGGCCCGCCGCGGGCGGTGCGATGGCGTCCCCTCTCCTCCCGGCGCTCTGGACGAGTGGCATGCCTGCGGGTCGGCCAGCGCGTTCTTGATCTGCCGCACGACCCGCGACTCGTACCCGGGCGACAGTTCGCTGTCGAGGTGGATGGTCGCCGTGCCCCTGACGACGGCGACCGGCTCCGCCCGGGGCCGCTGCACGACCTGCGTGAACTCTCCGGGGGTGCCGCTCAGCCGGGTCGCCAGCGGCGTCGCCGCCGCCGTGAGCGCGGGCAGCGCCGACCGCAGCGCCGGATGCACGCACACCCGCAGCGGCCACTCGCGGCACGCCAGCCCCACCGGCGCCGGCCCGACCGCGCTGCCCTCCGACGACTTCAGCCGCGCGGTGGCGAACCCGGCCAGCGCCAGCGCGGCCACCAGCGGCAGCACCACCGCGGCCCGCCGCGTCACCCATCCCACGTACGCCAGGACGAGCGTGGCCGTGACCGCCAGCGCCCACACGGTCTGGTCGGCCAGCACCCGCGTGCGCAGCCCGGTGAACGGCTCCACGTGGTCGAGCGCCGCCGGGGGCAGCAGGCTCCACCAGGACGAGCCCGGGGCGCGCACCGCCGCCCACGTCCAGGTCGCCGCCATGACGGCCGCGGCGATCGCCGGACGCGGCGCCAGCCGGGCCGCCAGGTAGCCGGCGACCACGTGCAGGACGAGGCCGGAGGCGCCCGCCAGAAGTCCCAGCGGGGCCGGGTGGCCCGCCTCCTGCCGCAGCATCGTCTCGACGGTCACGACGGCCGTGACCGTCCCGTACGCGAGCACCGCGGCCGCCGCCAGCAGCAGCAGGTCGACCAGCGCGCCCGTCGCGGGGGAGCGGGGGGAGAGGTCTCTGAGGTAGTTCAGGCCGCGCTCGCGTACCGCGGCCCAGGCGGCCAGGCCCGCGGCGACGGGACCGAGCAGCCGAACCGCGTTGATGAGGGCGACGACGGAGTTGTCCCAGTACGCCACGCCCGGGACCAGCGACAGCCAGACGGTGACGGTCCCGATGCCCGTCAGCAGCGGGACCGCGATGAGCAGTGCCGCCCGCCGGGCGTCGAGGCGGAGCACCCGCCCCAGCTCAGACACCGGCGCCGCTCCCCGCGGGCCGCCGTCCCGCGCGGGCCCGGGGGGACCGGCACGGCGCGGATGCCCGGCCCGGGTCCGCTCCCGCGAGCACGGGCTCCCCGGCCGGCACCGGCGTCCCGTTCAGCGCGGCCGGACGGCCCGCCGCGACCGCGCCTGCGCCGTCCAGGGCCGCCGCGCGGCCCGGCGCGGGCGCATCGTCCGGCAGCGCGGGGACGGGACGCGCGTGCTCGTACGGGATCGGCGGGGCGGCGCCCGCCGCCACGACCGGCAGGTGCGGCGTGGGCCTGGGGACGGGCAGGTCCGGGGGCATGCCGGGCGGGTCGCCGGGGCCCCGGAACGGCCGCCGGTCGCCCGGAGCACGCCGGCGGGACGCGCCCGGGGGCGGACGGTACGGATCGGGGGCGGTCGGCGGCATCCCGTCGGGACCGGGACCGGGCGTGCGGGGCGCGCGCCCGGGCGAGCCGTCCCGCCGGAACGGGGAAGCCGGTTCATGGCCCTCCGGTTCGGCGGCCTCCCGGCCCGCGCCCCCCGCCAGGCGGGAGGCGGAGTGGGCGGCCGGGCGGGCTGCCGCAGGCGCGGCGGCCGGCACGGGCTGCCGCGCGGCCTGCCGCGGGACCGGCTGCTCGGCCGCCGGACGGGCCGGATGCTCGGTCAGCCGGCCGCGGGCGAGGGTGAACACCTCGCGGCACCAGCCGGCCAGATGCTCGGGACGGGCCGCCGACACCACCACGGTGGGCGCCAGCCCGCGGATCACCGGTATCAGCTCGGCGATCGCGGCCTGGTCGGCGGCGCCGCGGCCGGCGTACAGCTCCTCCAGCGGATCGTCGAGCACCACCAGCTCGGGCCCGTGGACGCAGGCCGCCGCCAGCCCGGCGCGCAGCCGCACGTCCGGCGGGAGCAGCGCCAGCTCCGTCCGCCCGGCCTCGGCGACGTCGAGCCTTTTCATGACCTCCTGGGCCGCGGGAGCCCGCACCCTCTTGTAATAGGCCGCATAGTCCACCAGTTCCTCGGCGGTCATGTTCTTGGCCCAGTGGAAACGGCCCGGCAGGAAACCGATCCGCGCCCGGACGGCGCGCAAATCGGCGCCCTTGCCGATGTCATGGCCGAGAATCTTCAGCACACCGGCATGCGGCCGGCGCAATGTCGCGAACGTAGCCAAGAGAGTGGATTTACCGACACCAGGTGGACCGGCCAGGCCGATCACGCCCTCGGCGATGCCGAAGGCCACCGGGCGCAGGAGCCACCGCCCCCCGCGGCGGACACCCATCCCTCGGGCCACGATCGCGGAATGCTCCGCGATCACTCATACCCCCCGTTGTTTCGTCATGCGCTTGCGGGCGACCTCGGAGGAACGCCGCGGGCCATTCCGCAGCGGCGCGTCTCCGCTCCGGCCGTGATCTCCGAAGATCTCGAAGGCGGGCCTCTTTTGCCGTCGCACCATGCATCGACATCGTGACTATAACCAGGCTTGGCGATAGCTGTCAGCCTTCTTTCTGCTCTCCCGCCGAAGGGGCCTTGATTCTTTGCCCGCACAGCGAAGACCACAATTTCCATGAATTGGCCGCTTGTGTCCGGACAGGCCGGAAGCCGTCCCTGGACCGCCGGGCGGGCGGCCTCCTTGATCGTCGAACCCGCCGCCGCGGCCGGGCGAGTGCGGCCTCGCGGGGCCGCCCCGTCCGGCGGCGCGCTCCGCTGGGAGCGGACTGCCGTACGGACGAGGGCGTTCATGGGGCAGGATGGACCCATGCCTTCTCGGGACTTTTCGTTGCACGGGGCCATTGATCTTGGGGCCCGACAGGCGGCCGCCAAGCAGCGGCAGGAGCGGCAGGAGCGCCAGGCCGACGGCGGCGCGGGCGCGGGCGGCGACGGTGGCGCCTACGTGGTCGACGTCACCGACCAGACCTTCAACACCGAAGTGGTGGAGCGGTCGCGGACCGTTCCCGTGCTGGTCGACTTCTGGGCCGAATGGTGCGGGCCGTGCAAGCAGCTCGGCCCGATCCTGGAGAAGCTGGCCGGCGAAGCCGCGGGCGCGTGGGTCCTCGCCAAGGTCGACATCGACGCCAACCCGGCGCTCGCCCAGTACATGCAGCAGATGGGGGTCCGCGGGATCCCGTTCGTCGCGGCGGTCGTGGGCGGCCAGCTGCTGCCGTTCCTGAACGGCGCCGCCCCCGAGCCCCAGGTCCGGCAGGCCATCGACCAGCTCTTCGAGGCGCTGCGCAAGGAGGGCATCCTCCCCGAGGACGGCGGGCCCGGCGCCCAGGAGGGGACGCAGGGCGCGCAGCCGCCCGCCGACCCGGTGTACGCCGAGGCCGAGGAGGCCCTGCACCGGGGCGACCTCGACGCGGCGAAGGCGGCGTTCGAGAAGATCCTCGCGAAGACGCCGCAGGACACCGAGGCCCGGCGGGGACTGGCCCTGGTGGATCTGAGCCGGCGCGTCGGGTCGCTGGACGCCCAGGCCGTGCTGCGGCAGGCCCAGGAGCAGCCCGGCGACGCGCAGGCGCAGATCCAGGCGGCCGACCTCGAACTGGTCTCCGGCCGGATCGAGGAGGCCTTCGACCGGCTCGTGGCAACCGTCCGCCGTACCGCCGGCGACGACCGCGACGCGGTCCGCAAGCACCTGCTCTCGCTGTTCGAGGTCCTGCCCGCCGAGGACCCGAGGGTCGGCAAGGCGCGCCGCGCCCTGCAGTCCGCGCTGTTCTGAGCGCCCGCCGGATCCGCGGGACGTCCCGCCGGTATGCGCGGGCAACGCCCCCGGACGCCCCGGAAAGAGGCATGATGGCGGTGTGAGTGCGCGCGTGGTGACGGTCTCGGCCACGTTCGGCGCGGGCGGAAGCACCATCGGGCCCGCCGTCGCCGCCCGCCTCGGGCTGCCCTTCGTCGACCGCGCCATCCCCGCCACCGTCGCAGCCGAGATCGGCTGCACCCTGGAGGAGGCCCTCGCGCACGACGACCGGGCCGCCCGCGGGCTCGGCCGGATCCTCGCGGGCGCCGCCCGGCTGCCGAACGTCACCCTCGGCGGCATCGACGTCTACCTCCCCGAGCGCGCGATCGTCCCGGAGGAGGAGTTCGTCTCCCGCACCGAACGGATCATCGGCCGGGCCGCCGAGGGCGACGGCGGCGTGATCCTCGGCCGGGCCGGCGCCGTGCTCCTCGCCGACCGTCCCGGAGCCCTGCACGTACGGCTCGACGGCCCCCGCGAACGCCGCCTCGCCCGCGCCCTCGCCGACATCCGCGCGGACCGGGCGGAGGCGGCCGGGCGGAGCGGGACGTCCCAGCGGGACGTGGAGCGTATGCTCGATGACAATGACCGCGCCCGAGCGGCCTACGTGAAGCACTTTTACGGGGCCGATCCCGCCGATCCAAGGCTCTACCACCTCGTGATCGACACCACGAGGCTCCCCGAGTCCGCCGCCGTGGACCTGATCACGACCGCGGCCCGGGCGGTCTGAGCCGGGGAGGAGCCGGGCGCCGGCCCCCGGCCGCGCGTCCCACGTGGGACGATGCAGGCGGGACAAGGACGTACCCGGTAGCAGAGGGAGCAAGTCGTGGCCAGCGTGCCCAGCGTGTCGTACTCCATCACCGTCCGGCTGGAGGTCCCTGCCGGCGGCAAGGCCGTCAGCCAGATCACCCACGTCGTCGAGAACGCCGGAGGCATCGTCACCGCGCTCGACGTCAACACCGCCGGGCACGAGACGCTGCGCATCGACGTCACCATCGCCACCCGCGACACCGAGCACGCCGAGGCCATCGCCGGCGCGCTGGAGAAGATCGACGCGATCCGGATCCACAAGGTCAGCGACCGGACCTTCCTGATGCACCTCGGCGGCAAGATCGAGATGCAGTCGAAGGTGCCGCTGCGCAACCGTGACGAGCTCTCGATGGCCTACACGCCCGGCGTCGCCCGCGTCTCCCTGGCCATCGCCCGCAACCCCGAGGACGTCCGCCGCCTCACCGTCAAGCGCAACAGCGTCGCCGTCGTCACCGACGGCTCGGCGGTGCTGGGCCTGGGCAACATCGGCCCCGAGGCCGCGCTGCCGGTCATGGAGGGCAAGGCCGCGCTGTTCAAACGGTTCGGCGGCATCGACGCCTGGCCGATCTGCCTGGACACCCAGGACACCGACGAGATCGTCCGCACCGTCCAGATCCTGGCCCCCGCCTTCGGCGGCATCAACCTCGAGGACATCTCCGCGCCGCGCTGCTTCGAGGTCGAGGCCCGCCTGCGCGACCTCCTCGACATCCCCGTCTTCCACGACGACCAGCACGGCACCGCGATCTGCGTGCTCGCCGCGCTGACCAACGCGCTGCGCGTCGTCGGCAAGGACATCGGCGCCGTGCGCGTCACGATGGCGGGCGCGGGCGCGGCCGGGAGCGCCATCCTGCGGCTGCTGCTGCACGCCGGCGCCCGCGACGTCGTCGTCTGCGACTACAAGGGAGCGGTGCACAAGGGCCGCGACGATCTCGACGACTCGCTCCGCTGGATCGCCGAGAACACCAACTCCGGCGGCTACGCCGGCGACCTGCGCGGCGCCGTCAAGGACGCCGACGTGTTCATCGGCGTCTCCGCACCCGGCATCCTCAACGGCGACGACATCGCCACCATGAACGACGACGCCATCGTGTTCGCGCTCGCCAACCCCGAGCCCGAGGTCTCCCCGGACGAGGCCCGCGAGCACGCCGCCGTCGTCGCCACCGGCCGCAGCGACTACCCCAACCAGATCAACAACGTGCTGGCCTTCCCCGGCGTCTTCCGCGGCCTCCTGGACGCCCAGGCCGACGGCGTCACCGAGAACATGCTGCTGGCCGCCGCCACCGCCCTCGCCGAGGTCGTGACCGACGACGAGCTGGGCCCCAACTACATCGTCCCGAGCGTCTTCCACCCGGACGTCGCCCCGCGCGTCGCCGGCGCCGTCCGAGAAGCCGCCGGCGGCCGCCCCCGCACGGAAGTGTAGGAGGGGGACGGTGAACGGTGGAGGGGCGACCCTCCACACCCCCTGCCCGTCCCTCCACTCCGCCGGCGCTCCGTCGGCGCTCTGTTGGGGCGGGCTTGCGGGTCAGTCCTTGTTCTTGCCCGCGAACATCTGCTCGCGGCGGCGGGGCCAGATGCCGCCGTACCAGAAGATGATGACGCCGGTGATCATGGCGGCGCCGCCGGTCGCGGCCCGGGCCCACAGGACCGTGCTGTCGGAACCGGTGCGCGGCAGCTCGTCGTCGGGGGAGTCGTCCGGGACGGGCGTCGCGCCGCGGCAGTTGGCGGTGAGGGTCCGGGACTCCACCGGCTCGTTCCGCCAGGTGACCTGGATGCGGGTGCGGCGGTCCTCGCGCAGTGCGATCGAGCTGGTACGGGTGGCGCCGGGGGCGATGCGGCCCGGGCGGGCCTCGGTGTCGTCGTTCTTCTCGATCGCGTAGTCCTCGGTCCGCGTCCCGGTGTTGCGGACGGTGACCTCCGCGGAACGGTCCGAGCAACGTACCGAGCCGATCGTCACCCGCAGCGGCGTCTGCGCGGGCGGCGGCGCGGTCGTCCGGGTCCGGGTCGGAGTCGGTGAGGGCGAGCGGGTGGGCGACTTGGTGGTGCGGGTCGGCGACGGGCTCCCGCCGGTGCGGGTGGCGGTGCCGGACGGGCTCGCGGAGCCGGTCGCGGTGGGCGATGTCGTGGCGGACTGGGGGGTGCCGTCGCCGTCCGACAGCGTGCTCGCCAGGGCGGGGACGGCGATCAGTGCCCCGATGACGAAGAACACGGCTGCGATGACGACCCTGGGCAACTGCATCGCGGATCCTCCCGGCTGGCCGCCCGCCGGTCCGCACCCGCGCGCGGTCGCTGTTCCTAGATCATTATTGACCCAGGCCCGTATTGTGCTCTGTACCCCGAAGAATGGGAACCGCACAACAGGCTAACGAGTGGGGGGACGTGCCGCCGAACCCTTCGGCAACGCATCATGGAATCCATGGAAGACGGCATCAGGGTGGGGCTTCTGCTGGTCGCGACCCCTCAACTGGAGGATCCCAACTTCAAGCGCAGCGTCGTCCTGCTGGTCGAGCACGATGCCGAAGGCGGAACGCTCGGAGTTGTCCTCAACCGGCCGACCGAAGTGCCCGTCGATCGTGTACTGCCCCCGTGGGCCGAGCTGGTGACCGGGCCGTCCGTCGTCTTCCAGGGCGGACCGGTGGCCCTCGACAACGCGCTCGCCCTGGCCAGGCTGCCGGGCGAGGACGAGCCGCTGGGCTGGCGGGCGCTCGACGGCGGTTCCGAGGTGGCCCGGGTCGGCCTGGTCGACCTGGACGCCCCGCCCGCGCTGCTGGCGCCCGCGCTGCTGCAACTGCGGGTGTTCGCCGGGTACGCGGGCTGGTCGGCGGGCCAGCTGCATTCCGAGATCGAGGAGGGCGCCTGGTATCTGGTGCCCGCCGAGGCCGGGGACGTCTTCGCGGGCGACCCGGACCGGCTGTGGCAGGAGGTGCTGCGCAGGCAGGGCGGCGACCTGGCGTTCGTGTCCACCTTCCCGGAGGACCCGACCCTGAACTAGGCCGCGTGCGGCGGCGGGCGAAGGCGTCCCGCCGCTGAACTAAGGTGTGAAGCGCGCCGTCGACGGCGGCGTTTCACGATCACCATGTCGACGAGGACGGCTACCAGGCGCACACGGCCGTGGAGCCGCCGGGGCGAGGAGACCAGATGAGCACCAAGATCCTTCCCGAGAGCGATACCAGGCCGGATCTCTCGCACGGCGACGGCGACCATGAGCGGTTCGCCCACTACGTGAAGAAGGCCAAGATCACTGAGAGTGCCGTGACCGGCACGCCCGTGATCGCGCTGTGCGGCAAGGTGTGGGTGCCCAACCGCGACCCGAAGAAGTACCCGGTCTGCCCGGAGTGCAAGGAGATCTACGAGTCGATGCAGCCCGGCGGCGGCGACAAGGAGTGACCGCCCGGGCGGGCGGCGGGCCGCGCCGCGCCGCGCGGTCCCGCCCGGCTTGACCTCTCGACGCCTCCTCCTCCGTCGACGATGGTGATCGCCGGGGTTCGGGCGGAGTGCCGGCCCGGGCCCGGCGGCGGCACGCCGAGGTGGCCGGGCTGACGGCGGATCCCGCGGTCGTCGGGGACGATCGACCGCAGGTTCGCGACGTTCAGCACTCGGGGGAGTCTCATGGGCCGGACCCTTGCGGTCTCAGTCTGCGCATTGTCGGTCACGCTGTGTCTCGTTCCGGGTGCGATCGGTGACGCGCCCGTGCGGGACGGCGGGACGGCGCGGAGACTCGCCGCAGCGGAACGGCCTTGCGCGGACAGGGCGCCCGCCAGGAGCAGGGGCGGGGGCCGGCGCGACGCGCACGGGTTGCGGCCGGGTCAGGTCGTGGCGATGCTGGACGATCTCCGCAGGACGCTGACCGGCCGGTACGGCACCGCCGACGAGCGGGCGGCGGTGGAACGGGCGTCGGCCGGCCGGGGGGAGCGGCGGCGGGCGTGGCGGGTCGTCGTACCCGTCTGGTTCCATGCCATCACCGACGGGGCCACGGGACGGGTGTCGCGGGCGAGGGCCCGCGAGCAGATCGGCACGCTCAACCGCGCGTACGGGGGCGGCAGGGGCGGGATCGACACGGGGGTCACCTTCAGGCTGGCCGGGCTGGACACGCGATCGAACCGGAGGTGGTTCAGGGCGCCGGAGCGGTACGAACGGGCCATGAAGAAGGCGCTGCGCAAGGGAGGGCCCGGAACGCTCAACCTGTACACGGCGGCGGTCGGGACCGACCTGCTCGGGTTCTCCACCTTCCCCCAGTGGTACCGGGAGGACCGGCTGGGCGACGGGGTCGTGATCGACTACCGGACGCTGCCGGGCGGGGTGTTCCGGCACTTCGACCGGGGGTTCACCGCGGCGCACGAGATCGGGCACTGGCTCGGGCTGTTCCACACCTTCGAGAACGGCTGCGCGCCGCCCGGCGACGGCGTGGGCGACACCCCGTACGAGGCGCGCCCGGCCGACGGTTGCCCGAAGGGCAGGAACACCTGCCGGCAGCCGGGGCGCGACCCTGTGCGGAACTTCATGAACTACGGCTGGGACGACTGCATGCGCGAGTTCACGAAGGGCCAGGGCCTGCGCATTCGCGCCTCGTGGGCCGCCTACCGGTCACCGGGGCGGCCGATCGCGACCGGGCCGGATGGGGGCGGCGGGGCACGATCTGTCGGTGGGGCTCGGTAGCCTTCGATGACCGTGAGCACTTTCGCCGCATCGGACATGCCCCCCGCGTTCCCCGAGAGGGCCGCCTGGGGGACTGCGTCGTCCCTGCGCGCCTGGCAGCAGCAGGCGCTGGAGGCGTACTTCGGCAGCGACGGCACGCGGCCCGGCCCGCGCGACTTCCTCACGGTGGCGACGCCCGGCGCCGGTAAGACGACGTTCGCGCTGCGCCTCGCCAAAGAGCTGCTCGACCGCAGGATCGTCGCCGCGGTCACCGTGATCTGCCCGACCGAGCACCTCAAGCGGCAGTGGGCGGAGTCGGCCGCGCGCGTCGGGATCCGGATCGACCCCGAGTTCCAGAACGCCCAGGGCCGGGTCGGCAAGGACTTCCACGGCATCGCCGTCACCTACGCCACGGTCGCCGCGCGGCCCGCGCTGCACCGCAACCGCACCGAGGCCCGCAAGACCCTGGTCATCTTCGACGAGGTGCACCACGCCGGCGACGGGCTGTCGTGGGGCGACGCGGTGCGGGAGGCGTTCGAGCCCGCCGCCCGCCGGCTGTCGCTGTCGGGCACGCCGTTCCGCACCGACATCAACCCGATCCCGTTCGTGCAGTACGACGAGGGCCCCGACGGCATCCGCCGCAGCCGCGCCGACTACACCTACGGGTACGGCCCGGCGCTGTCCGACGGCGTCGTCCGGCCGGTGATCTTCCTGGCGTACGCAGGGGAGATGCGCTGGCGCACCCGGGCCGGCGACGAGATCACCGCGACCCTGGGCGAGCCCCTCACCCAGGACCAGACCTCCCAGGCGTGGCGGGCCGCGCTCGACCCCAAGGGCGACTGGATCAGGCAGGTGCTGGCCGCCGCCGACCGCCGGCTCACCGAGCTGCGCCGCGCCATCCCCGACGCCGCCGGCCTGGTGATCGCCACCGACCACGAGGCGGCCCGCGCCTACGCCAAGATGCTGCGCGCCGTCACCGGGCAGGGCGCCACCGTGGTGCTGTCGGACGACCCCACCGCGTCCAAGAAGATCAAGCAGTTCGGTGAGAGCGACGACCGGTGGATGGTCGCGGTCCGGATGGTGTCCGAGGGCGTCGACATCCCGCGGCTGTGCGTGGGCGTGTACGCCACCTCCACCAGCACCCCGCTGTTCTTCGCCCAGGCCATCGGGCGTTTCGTCCGGGCCCGCAAGCGGGGCGAGACCGCCTCGGTGTTCCTGCCGTCGGTGCCGACGCTGATGGGCCACGCCGCCGAGATGGAGACCGAGCGCGACCACGTCCTCGACCGCCCCGTCCGCGAGGACGGCCTCGACGACGAACTGCTGGCCGAGGCCAACCGGCAGCGCGACACCCCCGACGTGGGCGAGGAGCTGCCGTTCGAGACGGTCGAGGCGTCCGCCACCTTCGACCGGGTCCTGTACGACGGCGGCGAGTTCGGCATGCAGGCCGAGCCCGGCTCCGCCGAAGAGGAGGAGTACCTCGGCATCCCCGGGCTGCTCGAGCCCGAGCAGGTGTCGGCGCTCCTGCGCAAGCGGCAGGCCGAGCAGGTCAAGGCCGAGCGCAGACGCAAGACCGGCGACCCCCGCGACGACCGCACCGCCGCCGAGAGCCTGCACGACCTCCGCAAGGAGCTGAACGGCCTGGTCGGGGCCTGGAACCACCGCACCGGCCAGCCGCACGGCGTCATCCACAACGAGTTGCGCCGCACCTGCGGCGGCCCCGCGATCGCCCAGGCGTCCGCCGACGACATCCGCAAGCGCATCGCCAAGATCCGGGAATGGGCGGCGCGGCGCGGATCCTGAGCACCCCGACCTGCACATCCATGCGATTGTCGGCGACAATTGATGGCGTCCGCACGCAGGATCAGGGAATCATTGGAGCCGTGGAACGGATGCGGGGTTGGCCGGTCACCTTGACCGAAGGCCCGGTGGGGCTGCGCCCGCTGCGGCACCGCGACGCTGCGACCTGGCGCGACCTGCGGGTCCGCAATGCCGACTGGCTGCGCCCCTGGGAGCCGACCAATCCCGAGACGCCCCTATTCCGCAGCGGCCTCGGCCCGTACCTCAGCATGGTCTACACGATGCGGCACGAAGCACGGCAGGGCCTGGCGCTGCCCTGGGTGGTGACGCACGAGGGCGATTTCGTCGGCCAGTTGACGATCGGCGCGATCGTGTGGGGGTCGGCCCGTTCCGCGCAGATCGGTTACTGGGTCGACCGGCAGGTCGCCGGGCGCGGCGTCATCCCCACCGCCGTGGCGATGGCCGTGGACCACTGTTTCTTCACCGTCGGGCTGCACCGGGTGGAGGCCAATATTCGTCCGGAGAACACTGCGAGCCGTCGGGTGGTGGAAAAACTCGGATTCCGGGAAGAGGGAATTCGGCGCCGCCATCTGCACATCGACGGTGCTTGGCGCGACCATATCTGCTATGCCCTCACCGTGGAGGACGTCCCAGGTGGCCTGCGTTCTCGCTGGCTGGCATCCCGCCGGCAGGCATTTCCCCGATCGTCTTCGTGACCGCGCCGCCGTCCCCGGATTTTCCCTCGTAAGATTCCTGCGAACGAGAAGGGTCGGCAAACGGAGAGTAACGCCCGGCTCGATCTCGCGACACACCGCCCCTTATGCTCGTCAACCTCTGACACCGGCTCGTACCGTGCGGGGCGTGACCCTGCTCCCATTGCACGTGCGCGCGCCGAAAGTCGGCCCGCCCTTGGCCCCGGCGGTGGGCCGGTGAGCAGTGCTGTCCTTTACCTGGCCATCGTCGCGGTCTGGGCCGTCGTCCTGGTGCCCATGTGGCTGCGCCGCGACGGCGAGTCCACCGGCATCTCCCGTCTCCTCCACAAGCGCGCCGAGGACGACCAGGACGCCGCCGAGGAGACCGCCGAGGACACCGGCGACGAGCAGGCAGAGGAAGAGCCCACCGCCCCCGCCCGCCGCCGCTCCGGCCGCGCCGCCGTCATCGCCCGGCGCCGCCGCCGCACCTCCGGCCTGACACTCCTGCTGGCCACCACGATCGGCGTCGTCGCCACCGGCGTCGCCCCCTGGTGGATCACGCTGCCCCCGGTGCTGCTCCTGGCGGGCCATCTGGCCCTCCTCCGCGTCGCCGTGGGCATGGACACCGCGCACCGCCGCGAACGCGCCGCCCGCGCCCGCGCCGCCGCCCAGGACGCCCGCCGCGCCGCCGCCGCAGCGCAGCAGCAGGCCGAGGTCATCGAACTCGCCGCACCCGCCGACGACGAGGTCTTCGACCAGTACGCCGACGACCGCCGCGCCGTCGGCGAATAACCGGTGCGCGAGCACCCCCCGGAGTTTGCTAACCTAACGGAGTCCTCGGGGCTGTGGCGCAGTCCGGTAGCGCACCTCGTTCGCATCGAGGGGGTCAGGGGTTCAAATCCCCTCAGCTCCACTCCGGGCCTAGGGCCAGTGTGGTCGCGGTTTTACCGCTTCCCTGCTGGCCCTTCGTCGTGTTTATCGGGGGGGCGACCCCCCGAGCCCCCCGGCTGTGGGGCTTTGCCCCCACGGTGGGGGCTGCGCCCCCACCGTGGGGGCTCGCCCCACCTGCGGGGGGCGGCCCACCTGCGGGGGGCGGCCCACCTGCGGGGGTCGGCCCACCTGTGGGGTTCGCCTCCACGGTGGGGGGTCGTCCATAGTGCGGGGCTGCGCTCCACAGTGCGGGGGGTCGCCCTGCGGTGGGGGTGTGCCGCACCTGTGGGGGCTTTGGCCTTGGGGTTTCGTTGGGCTCCGTGTCGCGGTGTAGTCGGTGGCATTCGGAGCGGCCCCCTGTCCGGTCAGGAATGAAGAAGCGTTGGTCCTCCTGCCGCGCCTAGCGTGACCGTTACGGACGGATGGGACCGACTGGAGGGTCGCCGATGGCGCAGAAGCAGCAGGCAGGCAGTCGTGGAGGGCGCAGGCCCGGGGCGTTCTCGCGGTGGATGCAGCACCGGGCGAACGCCCGTATGAACCGCAAGGTCCGGCGCGGGCGCGGCACCTTCATGGGCATGGACGTACTGATCCTGCACACGGTGGGCATCCGGAGCGGGCAGGCGCGGGAGACGCCGGTCGCGTGGTTCGCCGAGGGGGAGGACGCCCGGCTGATCGTCGCGTCGGGCGGCGGGAGCCGGAACCCGGACTGGTTCGACAACCTGATGGCGCACCCCGACCGGGCGGCGATGGAACTGCCCGGACGCGACGCGGTGCCGGTGACGCCGCACCGGCTCGAGGGCGCCGACCGCGAGCGGGCCTGGCGGGTCATCGCCGAGGCCCAGCCCCGTATCGCCAAGTACCAGAGCAAGTCCGACCGCGAATACCCGGTGATCCGACTCACCCCGCGGTGACCCTGGGTAGGCTGCCGGCGGAGGGGGAGCATGGAGCGGTTGGCGGGGTTTCTGTACGAGGTCGGGCTGCTCAAGCGTTACAAGCGGACGGGCTGGCTCGTCGCGGGGGTGAGGGATCCCGAGAGCATCGCCGACCACTCGCTCCGTACGGCGATCATCGCGAGCGTACTGGCGGCGATGGAGGGGGCCGATCCGGAGAGGGCGGCCTTGCTGAGTCTCTTCCATGACAGCCAGGAGACCCGGCTCACCGACATCCCGTACCTGGCCAGGCCGTACGTCACGAAGGCGTCCAACGAGCGGGTGACGGCGGACCAGACGCGCGGGCTCCCGGAGGCGGTGGCGAGGATGATCACGGGAGCGGTGGGCGAGTACGAGGGCGAGGCGAGCGCGGAGGCGGCCTGTGCCCGCGACGCCGACAAGCTCGAGTGCCTCCTGCAGGCCGTCGAGTACCGCGAGCAGGGCAACCAGAACACGCAGCCGTGGATCGACAGTTCCCTTGCCCAGCTTCAGACGGACACGGCCCGGCGCCTCGCCGAAGAGGCTCTCGCCACGGGGGCGATGGAGTGGTTCAGGCGGGCGCTGGACGGCGCGTGACGGCGGGCGCGCCCTCGCTGGAGAATTGGTCGGTCTTGTCCGGTCGGGGGTCCAGTGAGGAGCGACGTGAAGTACACATCGATTCGGGGCGTGCGTCCGGAGACTCGGGCGCGGGCGCTCGGCCTGGTCGACCAGGGGAAGCTGATCGAGGCCATCAAGCTGGTCCGGGAAGCCACCGGGGCCGGGTTGAAGGAGGCCAAGGAGTACGTCGACGACCTTCACGTGGAGGTTCTCGAGCAGCGGGTGCCGGAGACGAGCAGGGACGCCGCCGTTCAGCTGGTGGTGGTGGGGAAGTGGAAGGCGGCCGTCAAGCAGCTCCGGCAGGAGACCGGCCTGAACCGCTGGGACGCTCAGAAGTACGTCAACGCCTTGAGGGAAGGGTGGCAGGGGCCCGGGGGCGGCGGGAGGCTCTCGGATCGGGTGCGGGCTTTCAAGGCGGCGGGCGACTGGGAGTCCGCGATCGCGGTGGTGCGTGCCGAGACTGAGATGAGCCGCGTCGAGGCGGAGCGCTTCGTCGCGGCCCTGGAGTAAGTGGGGTACTCTCGGGTCCATGTCGACGCCCCGGATCTCCTAGCTCAGGACACACGTTCCACGCCACTCGTGTGTCCTTGAGCCTTTCCGGAGCGTCACTCCATGCTTTCCTTCCGTGATGTCGGCGTGCGTGCCGGCTCTCGCCTCCTGCTGTCCGGTGCCACCGCCCACGTCGCCCCCGGAGACCGTGTCGGGCTGGTCGGCCGTAACGGGGCGGGCAAGACCAGCTTGATGAGGATCCTGGCCGGGGCGTCGCCTGCCGCGGCGGGGGAGATCGTCCGTACCGGGCCCGTCGGCTACCTTCCGCAGGATCCGGCGGCGGCCGATCCGGCGGTGACCGTGACCGGGCGGATCCTGTCGGTCCGCGGTCTGGACGAGGCGGTGCGCGCCCTGCGCCGCGCCGAGGCCGCCCTGGCCGGCGGTGAAGACACCGACCGGGCGATGGCCCGGTACGCCCGCGCCGAGGCCGAGTTCCAGGCGCGCGGCGGGTACGCCGCCGAGTCCGAGGCCGCCCGGATCGCGGCCGGGCTGGGCCTGCCCGAGCGGGTCCTGGACCGTCCGATCGGCGAGCTGTCGGGCGGGCAGCGGCGGCGGGTCGAGCTGGCCCGGGTCCTGTTCGCCGAGCGCGGCACGCTGCTCCTGGACGAGCCCACCAACCACCTGGACGCCGACTCGATCGGCTGGCTCCGCGGCTTCCTCGCCGGATACCCCGGCGGGCTGGTGCTGATCAGCCACGACGCCGGGCTGCTCGCCGAGGTCGCCACCCGGATCTGGCATCTGGAGCACGGCGCGATGGAGGTGCACAACACCGGCTGGCACACCTACCTGGCCGACCGGGAGAGCGCCGAGCGGCGCCGGGCGCGGCAGCGGGCGGCGGCCGAGCGGAAGGCGGCGGCGCTGCACGCCCAGGCCGGCAAGATGCGCGCCAGGAGCGCGACCGCCGTACGGGCCAAGGACATGGCGCGGCGCGCAGATCGGATGCTGGCGGAGACCGAACCGGTGCGGCGGACGGAGAAGGTCGCCAGGATCCGGCTGCCCGATCCGGCGCCGTCCGGGCGCATGCCGCTGGGCGCCGTCGCCCTGTCCAAGTCGTACGGGGACCTGCGGGTCCTGTCGGGCGTGGACCTGGCCGTCGACCGGGGCGGGCGGCTGGTCGTGCTCGGGCTGAACGGGGCGGGCAAGACCACGCTGCTGAAGATCCTTGCCGGGAGGCTGGCGCCCGACTCGGGACGGGTGGTGCACGGGCACGGAGTGCGGCTGGGCTACTTCGCCCAGGAGCACGACACCCTCGATCCGGACCGTACCGTCGCGCAGAACCTCTCCGACGCGGCGCCCCACCTCGAGCCCGGGCAGGCGCGCCGCATCCTGGGCTCGTTCCTCTTTTCGGGGGACGACGCGGAGAAGCCCGCCGGAGTCCTGTCGGGCGGGGAGAAGACGCGGCTGGCCCTGGCGGGGCTGGTGAGCTCTGGGGCGAACGTGCTGCTGCTGGACGAGCCCACCAACAACCTGGATCCGGTGTCCCGGGAGGAGGTGCTGGCGGCGCTGGGCGCGTACAAGGGGGCGGTGGTGATGGTCACGCACGACCAGAGCGCGATCGAGGCGCTTCGTCCCGAACGCGTGCTGCTGCTGCCGGACGCCGACGAGGACCTCTGGAGCGAGGACTACATGGATCTGGTCGCCCTCGCCTGAGCGGGCGGGGACTCGGCCTTCCGGTAGGCGGTGGGGCTTTTGCCGAGGGTCCGCTTGAACGCCGAGCTGAACGCGAACGCGTCGGTGTAGCCGACCTCGCGGGCCACGGCGGCGACCGTCGCCGACGGGTCGGACAGCCGTTCGGCGGCCAGGGCCATCCGCCACCCGGTGAGGTAGGCCAGCGGGGGTTCGCCGACCAGTTCGGTGAACCGCCGGGCGAGGGTGGTGCGGGAGGCGTGCGCGGCGGCGGCGAGGGAGGCCAGCGTCCAGGGGCGGCCCGGGTCGGCGTGGACGGCGCGCAGGGCCGGTCCGACCACCGGGTCGCCCAAAGCCTGGTACCAGCCGGGCCGTACCGCTTCGGGCCGGTCGAACCAGTCGCGCAGCGTGCACACCAGCAGCCAGTCGAGCAGGCGGTCCAGGACGACCTGGCGGCCCGGGCGGCAGGCGTCCAGCTGGGCCTCCAGGTAGCCGCGCATGGCGGCGCAGTCGTGGTCGTCCGGGACGACGATCATCGGGGGCAGCACCCCGACCAGGCGGCGCGCGACCTCGCCGGTGAGCCGGTAGGACGCGGCCAGCAGGACGGTGTCGCCCGGGGCGCCGCCGGGCGGGAGGGAGTCGCCGCAGCTGACGTCGCGCAGGGTGCGCGGGGCGTCGGTGTCGGCGAACACGAACGGCTCGGGGCCGCGCACGATGGCGGCCTCGCCGACCCGGATGGGGAGGGTCAGGTCGCCCTGCATGAGCAGGCCCTCGCCGCGCATGGGCACGCACAGTGTCAGCGGCGGGCCGGCGGCGAAGCGCAGGCCCCACGGGGGCGTCAGCGAGGAGGTGCCGAATGCGGCGCCTTCGCCGCGCACGCCTTTCAGCAGATCGTCGAACGGGTCCACATCGTCACGATATAGCCGGTCCTGTGGGCGGCCGATCGGACATGCCCGCCGCCGCTGACACGGCGAATCGGTGAAAGTCCGGAAAAACTGGGGTTCCTTCCAGTACGTTCGCCGTCCGCACGGTGAATGATCACTCGAGGAAACCGGATACGGGGCCGGGGTACGAGGGGGAAGCGAGCATGTCTTCGTGGGCCGCACGGCTCCAGACGGCGATCGAGCAGTGGCGGCAGGGCGATCCGGAGGGCGCGGCGGGGGCCCTGCGCGAGATCGTCGTCTCCGGCCGCGACGGCGGGGCCGAGGTCGTGGACGAGGCGTCCCATCTCCTCGGCCGCCTGCTGCAGGAGAGCGGCGACCTGGACGGGGCGCGGGCCGCGCACCGCTCGGTCGCCGCCGGGGGCCATCCGGTCTTCGCGCAGCGCTCGGCCGTGGCCCTCGGCCTGATGCTGGTGGACGCGGAGGAGTGGGCGGAGGCCCACCGCCCGCTGCGGGCCGCCGCCGCCGGCGCCGACACCGAGATCGCGGCGATGGCCGAGCTGACGCTCGTCACCGTGCTGCGCCGGCTGGGCGACCTGGACGGCGCGGCGGCCGTCCTGGAGCGCGTCCGGCGCGCGGCCGACCCCGAGGTCGCCCGGCTCGCCGCGAACCTGGACGTCCCGCGGTGGCCCGAGGACGGCGGCGAGCGCGAACGCGAGGCGTGGGAGGCGTTCGAGTCGATCCGCGCGCTGCTGGACGAGCACGCGGACGAGGCCGAGGCCGCCGACGAGGTCGTGCTGACCGCGCTGAACAGGATGCTGTCGCACGGCGTCCCCGGCCTGTGCACCGCGGCGGCGTTCCGGCTGTACCCGCTCTACGCCGGCCGCGGCGAGTTCACCGAGTGCCGCCGGGTCATGGAGCACGCGATCGCGGTCGGGGACCCGGCCGAGCGCGGGCGGGCCGAGAAGCTGCTCGGCGCCGCGCTGTTCGACCTCGGGGAGAACGCCGAGGCGCGGGAGGCGTACCGGCGCGCCGCCGAGGACCACCGCCCGGAGATCCGGCTGGACGCGCTGATCCAGGAGTCGAAGTTCACCCGGGAGATGGACGGCGAGGAGGGCGAGCGGGAGGCCCGCGCGATCCTGTGGCGCGTCGTCGAGTCGGGCCATCCCGAGTTCGCCGTGGAGGCGCGGGCCTGCCTGGGGCAGGTGTACTCCGAGGCCGGCGAGGTCGAGGACGCCCTCGCCTGCTGGCGGGTGGTGCTGGACGGCGACTCCGAGTACCGCTGGGGCGCGGTGCACTTCCTCGGCACGCTGCTCCCCGGACTCTCCGGGGACGATCCGCGCCGCGCGCAGGTGGTGGAGCTGCTGGAGCGGGCCGGGGAGATCGATGACGAGCCAGACCTGGCGTTCCAGGCCCGGCTGGTGCTGGCCCAGGCGCAGGCGGCCGTGCGCGGGCCCGACGAGGAGTACGAGCGGGCCGTCGACGACTGCGACGCGGCACTGGAGCGGCTGCGCGAGGGCGCGGTGGACGCCGCCCGAGCGCTGCTGCGCCGGGTGGTGGACGCGGAGATCGCGGGGCCGTCCGAGCGGGCCGCGTCGATGCTGGCGACCCTGGAGTTCGGCGAGGGCGACGCCGAGCAGGCCGACGAACTGCTGGAGCCCGTCGCCGAGGGGGAGGAGTTCGCGGGCGGGTTCGGCGCGGCCGTGAACCGCCTGCTGATCGCGGCGAGCGCGCCCGGGGCGCCGCACCCGGTGCTCGCCGCGCTGGTCGACTACCAGCGGCTCGGCCGGGAGATCGGCATCGCCCGCTACCGGGAGTGCGAAGGGCACGCCGACCCGTCCGTGGCGGCGCTGGCCAAGAGCATGCTGGGGCAGGTGTACGTCTCGCTGGGCGCCGCGCCGCGTTCGCAGGGCGTGGGGCTGCTGGACGAGGCCGCCGCGTCCGGGGACCCGCTGGCGCTCTCGCACGCCGCGGTGCTGTCCTGGATCCTCCGCGACGCCTCCGACGCGGCCGAGGCCGGCGAGGTGATCGGCCTGCTGCGCCGGGCCCGCGACGGCGGCCATCCGGCGCTGGCACCGTGGGTGGCGCACGCGCTGGGCACGGCCCTCCAGCGCCGGGACGCCGACGGCGACGCCGACGAGGCGCTGGCCGCGTTCGAGGCGGTCTCCCGTTCCGGGCACCCGGGGCTGGCCGTGGAGGCCGAGGCGGGCGCCCTGCAGATCCTGGAGGCGCGGGGCGATCTGGCCGGGGCGGCCGCGGCGCACGAGCGGATCGTGGCGCGCGGCGACCGGCTGCGGGCGCCGCGCAGCGCCTGGCTGCTGGGCTTCACCCGGGTCCGGCTGGACGACTTCGACGCGGCGCGGGCCGCGTTCGCGCTGGTGCCCGAGGACCATCCGGAGCTGGCGGTGGACGGGGTTTTCGCGCGCCGCCTGCTCGACCGGGACTTCGCGGGGGCCGCGGCCGTGCTGGCCGGTGCCCGGGAGCGCGGCGAGGACCACCTGGGGGCCATGACCGCCTGGCTGGCGCTGGAGGCGGCGCACGCGTGGCAGCGCGCGGGCGAGCACGCGTCCACCGACGCCGCGCTGTCCCTGGCCGTCGAGCACGGACCGGCCGCCCAGGCGCAGGAGGCCGCGCTGTACCTCGGCGCGCTGCGCAACGACGCGGGCGACCACGCGGGGGCCGCCGAGGCGTGGGCCCGCGCCGCCGACGGCGAGGACGAGGGCCAGGCGCGCAGGGCCGCGAGCGGCCTCGGCGAGGTGCTGTTCCACCTCGGCGACCTGGACGGGTCGGCCGCCGCGTACCGGCGGGCGCTCGACGCCACCGATCCGGGGGACGAGGAGCACGCCGGGCTCCTGGAGACCGTGGTGCGGGTGCTGGTCGCCGCGGGACGGGTGGAGGAGGCCCGCGCCGTCCAGGTGGAACGGACCGGCGAGGGCCCGCACGTCGCCCTGGTGCTCGGCGTCGCGCTCCAGGACTGCGGCGATCCGGACGCCGCCGCGGCCGAGTTCGAGACCGTGCTCGCCGCCGCCCCGTCCGGTGGCGCGGCGCCCGGCGAGGCGGCGGCCGATGAGGCGGCGCTCCGGGCCGCCGCGACGGCGGGCGTCCTGCTGGCCCGGATGCGCGACCAGCGGGGCGAGCCCGCGCGGGCCGCCGAGTACGCCCGGCAGGCCGTCGACGCCTTCGCGCGCCTCGCCGAGCCGGGCCGGCACGGCGCCGAGTACACCGCCGAGGACGCAGCCGAGAGCCTGGCCGTCGCCGCGTACGAGCTGGGCGGCTACCTGACCGCGACCGGGGACGAGGACGGCGCCCGCCAGGCCTACGAACGGGCCGCCGCCTCCTCCGACCCCGACATCGCGCTGCCCGCCATGGAACGGCTCGGCACGGCCGGCCTCATCGAGCGGGCGGTGCTGCGGCTCCGCGACGGCGACGACGCGGGCGCCCTGGAACTCCTCGCCCGCGAGTACGGCACGCCCCTGGTCGCCGAACTGCACGTCGCGCTGTACCACTGGCGGCTTCCGGCCGTCCGCGAGCTGCTCGCGCGGGCGGCGGGCGGCGAGCACGCCGAGCGCGCCGCCGACCTGGTGTCCCTCGTCGCCCAGGAGCGGCTCGCCGCGGGCGCCGACGGGGTCGGCGAGCTGTACGGGCTCGTCCTCGACCACGGCACGCCCCGGCAGGTCGCCGAGATCTGCGCGGCCTTCGGGCACGCCCGCGGCATGGCCGGTGACCTGGACGCCGCGGCCGAGATCCTCGAACGGGGCGCGGCGATCGACGACCCGGCGTCGTTGCGGTGCCTCCAGCACCTCCTCCCGGTGCTGTCGATGCGCGGCGACGACGAGGCGCTGGTGGCCGCCGCGCGGCGGGCCGTCGCCACCGCCGACCCGGAGACCGCCGTCCAGGGGCACTGGGCGCTGGGCGGGCTGCTCAAGGGCCAGGGCGATCACGCGGGCGCCGTCGCGGAACTGCGCGCCGCGTCCGAGCAGGCCGACCCGCTGTATCACCCGTACATCCAGGTGGAGCTGGGCGAGGCGCTGCACGAGCACGGCGACACCGAGGCCGCGCACCGCACCATGGAGTCGCTGCTGGCCTGCGACGATCCCGTCCCGGCGCTGCGGGCGGGCAACCTGCTCGGGGTCTGGCTGGGCCAGGACGGGCGGCACGCGGGGGCCGCCGAGGCCATGGGCGCGGCCGCGGCGGCGGCGCTGCGCGTCCCGGAGCCGGACGACCAGGTGCGCGAGCTGCACCGGATGGCGCTGAACAACCTGTGCGCCGTCGCAGGCATGGCCGACGAGGTCGGCGACGCGGCCATCGCCGTGCGCGCCCTCCGGCTCGCGGCCGCGGGCGGCGCTCCCGACGACGCCGTCCGGATCGTCCGGCGGTACGCGGAGGCCGCCGCCGAACGCGACGACCTGGACGCCGCACGCGCCTACTACAAGGGCGCCGCGGCCTTCCCGCCGGCCGGCGACCGGACCGCCCTGCTGGATCTGGCCGACCTCCTCGCCGAGCGCGGCGAGCAGGAGGAGGCCCGGACGATCCTGGAACCGCTCGCGTCGTCCGACGACGTCGCCGTGCGGCTGGCCGCCACCGCCCGGCTGGTGCCCCTGCTCAAGGAGGCAGGCGACGACGGCGCGGCCCTGGAGGTCGCCGCCCGCGCCGCCGGCCACCCCGTCCCCGCCCCCGAGCCCCCCGAGCCCTCCGAGGCCGCCGAGCCGGATCCGGAACCCCGGGCCGAGGACGGCGAGCCCGCCGACCTCTTGGGCGCGCTGCGCGAACGGACCTGGACGCGCTACCGGGACGGCGACCTCGACGAGGCCGAGGCGCTCGCGCGGCGCTCCACCGGGACCGGCGACCCGAGGACCGAGGCGTCCGGCCACCGGGTGCTGGCCAAGATTCTGAGCGACCGGGACGACCTGGACGGCGCCGAACGCGCCTACCGCCAGGGCCTGGAGGCCGCCGCACGGATCGAACCGGACGACGCCGGCCTCGCCGACGCCCTCCAGATGCGCCTCGAACTGGCCCACGTGCTCCAGCGCAAGGGCGAGGACGGCGCGGCCAAGGCCGAGGCGGAGCGCGTGCGGGAGCAGGCGGCGGACGCTGGCGACACCGTCCTCACCGCCAAGGCCGACAGCAACCTGGGCAACATCATGTACCTCGGCGGCGACCTGCCGGGGGCGCTGGAGGCGTTCGGACGGGTCGCCCTCCTCACCGCGCCCGACGAGACCTCGCAGCTCACCGACATGATCTCCACGGCCGCCAACAACGTGATGGCCATCGCGATCGAGTCGGGGACCGAAGGCGACCACGCGGTCGCCGTGCGCGGCATGGCCCTGGGGACCCGGGCCGGGTTTCGCGACAGCGGCGCCGAAGTGGCCCTGACGGTGGCGGCCCAGGTCGCCGGGAACGACACCGGGCGAATGCGGTCGTTCCTCGAAGCGGCCGTGGGCGTGGACGCCGCGTACGACGACGCCCTCCACGCCGCCCTGGCCGCGATCACCCCCACCGGCCCGGTCGAGCCGAACCACCACCCGGACCTACCCGCCGAACTGGCCGGCCTGGTCGCGCCCTCGGCGGAGGAGGACGGACCGGACGGGGCCGACTCGCTGCTGTGGCTGATGCGCAACCAGTCGGGCAAGGCCACCGCCGGCGCCGCGGGCAGGCAGCTCATCCGCGCCGCCCGCCAGATCATGGACGACGATCCGGCGCAGGCCCGCCGGATCCTCGAGATGGTCGTGGCGTACGGCGACCCAGAGGAGGTCGCCGTCGCCTACGACGACATCGGCGACATCCACGGCTTCGTCGAGGACGACATGGAGGCCGCCGTCGCCGCGTACCGGAAGGGCGCGGACGTCGACCACCCGGCCGCGCTGGTCCCGCTGCGCAGCCTGCTGCTGGCGCTGGCGGACCAGGAGGACCACGACGCCGTCGCCGAGACCGCCCAGCGCGCGGTCACCAGCGGCGACCCCGAGACGGTCGCCGTCGGCTACTGGCTGTGGGGCGACTCGCGCGGGCACCGCGGCGACGGCGACGCGGCGGTCCGCCTGTACCGGCGGGGCATCGCCGCCGGGCACCCCGAGGTCACCCCGCGGATCCGCATCGATCTGGCCCGTACGCTGCGCGAGCGCGGCGAGCCGGGGGAGGCCATGGCGGAGATCGCGCGGGCCGCCGAGGCCCCCGATCCCGAGGTGCGGGCGCGCGCGGAGACGCTGCGCGGGCAGTGGGCCTTCGAGGACGGCGACCTCGCGGCGGCGGCCGAGGCCCTCGGCCGGGTGGCGCACGCGGAGATCGACCCGGCCGTTGCCGGGGGGTCTGGGGGCACGACCGGCCGAGCGCCCGGAGGGCGGTCGTGCGGTTCTCCCGGGGGGCGTGGGGGGGCGTCCCCCCACAATGAGTCGTCCCCCCAGAATGATGCCGACCCGGAGCCGCTGTCGTCGCTGGCCGCGACGGCCGCCCGGAACCTGGCGGTCGTGGCCGAGCGGGCGCACCGTGAGGGCGGCCACGAGGTCGCGGCGCGGGCGCTGACGCTGCTCGGCTCCGCGGGGGACGCGGTCGAGGCCGCCCGGCGGTACGCCACCGCGCTGGCCGAGGCGGGCGACCGCGCCGGCGCCATGCTGTACGTGGAGTGCCTCACCGTGATGCTGTCGGACCCCTCGCCCGACCTGGAGATCGGCCTGGCCGACCTGTACGTCTCCGCGGGCGACCCGGAGCGGGCGCGAGCGATCTACGAGCGGCTGGCCGGGCACTCCGATGCTGAGGTGCGGCTGGTCGCCAACGGGCGGCTCGTCCCGCTGCTGCGCCAGGCCGGCGACGCCGCGGGCCTGGAGGGCGCCACCCGGGCGATCACCGGCGACTCCGCCGAGACCGGGCTCGACGAGGGCGACCAGGCGTTCCTCGGCAGCCTGCTCGGGCTGCTGCAGCGCGAGCAGGGCGACGACGAGGGCGCGCTGCGCACCTTCCGCGCCGCCGCCGAGAGCGGCGAGCCCACGGCGCTGTTCTCGCTCGGGCAGGCGCTGGTGGACGCGGGCGAGTTCGAGGAGGGCCGCGAGGTGCTGGCCCGCATCCCGGAGACGGAGACGCGCTACACGCGGCACATCGCCGTCCTGCTCGCCCGCACCCACCACGAGCGGCGGCCGGAGCAGGCGCGGGAGCTGTACCTTCAGGCCGTCCAGGGGCCGGGCGAGGGCGACCCGCACGCGGAGGCGCTCGCCAAGATGTACCTGGGCGCGCTCGCCAAGCGGGACCGGGACTGGCCGGAGGCGCTGCGCTGGTACCGGCAGGTGATCGACGCCGGGGTGGAGGGCCAGGCGCCGCTCGCCGCGGCCCACCTGGGCGAGCTGGCGTACTGGCTGGGCGACCGCGACTCGGCGGTGCGGTACTACGAGCTGACCCTGGCCACCGGGACGACCCGGGCCGACCTGGTGGGTGAGGCCGCGTACCGGCTCGGCGAGATCCGGCACGGCGACGGCGACCTGGACCTGGCCAGGGAGCAGCTGCGGCGGGCCGTGGAGTCCGGTGACGAGTCCTTCGCCGACCAGGCCCGCGCCCTGCTGGGCAAGATCGACCCCGAGGGGTGAGCCGCGGGGGTCAGATCCGCCCGTTGGCGCGCAGGACCTTCACCGCGTGCACGGTGATGGCGCCGCGCCATTCCAGGGAGCCCGCCGGGGAGATCCGGGCGTACTCGACCGTCCAGCCGCCGTCGTCCCGCTGCTCCGCGGCGAGCCGGTCCAGGTCGGCCTCGACCACCTCGGGGGCGAGCAGGTCCCGGGCGGGGCGGCCGGGGAGGGGGGCGATGTCCAGCGGGCGGAGCTTCTCGTTCGCCGTACCGCCCTCGACCGGCAGCTCGCCCTCGGGCGGGACGAACGCCGCCAGCCGCCGCAGCAGGGCGCCGGCCTCCTCGGGCCGGGTGTCGTGCACGGCGTCCAGGAAGTGCAGCGCGAAGGACAGCACGTACGCGTGCGGCCTTTCGTCGAGCGCCTCGATGGCCTCGAAGGAGTAGCGGGTCGCCCGCTCCAGCCACGGGTGGGCGGCGACGGACGGGTCGTGCGCGGCCACCCGGAGCGCGGCGGCCGCCGACACCGCGGTGATCTGGAGGGACGACACCGCGGGGTCGGCGTTCCGCCACCACGGGGCCGTCGCGGTCTCGACGGTGAGCGGCAGCGCCATCGGCAGGCCGCCGTCCGGCAGCGTGATCGATTCCAGCCAGTCACAGAGCGCGACGGCGTGCGGGACGCCGGTCGCGGGCTCGGGGGCCCGGGCGGCCTCCTCGAAGACCTCGAAGGCGTGCAGCGCGGCCCCGGGCTGGCTCTCGGGGGAGCGCAGATCGGGCTCCAGGCCCCAGCCGTAGCCGCCGTCGGGATTGCGGTAGCCGTCCAGGGCGGCGAGCAGGCCGGCGGTGTCGCTCCCGCCGGTGAGCAGTGAGAACAGGCGGCGGTCGAGGGGGCGCGCGTGGCCGGCCATGAAGGAGGCGGCCGCTGAGATGTCGATCGTCATGCGTCCATCGTGGTCCGGCCCGGGCCGTCCGGTCTTGTAGGTTCCGGTCGCGCCGGCGCGGCGTGTCGCGCCTGTCGCGCGGGTCAGGGGTGATGTCGCCGCGAAAAGGGAACGATCTTCTCGTCACGTTCAGTGACGGCCTCGGGATGTCAGGGAAGGGGTGCGATGACCGGCCTGGGACGCCTGGTGCCGCGCTCCCTGCGCGCCAGGCTGACAGTGCTGGCCGCACTGACCTCCGCGGTGGTCTTCTCGATCACCTCGGGGCTGATCCTGACACTGGTGCCGGGCGACCTGCAGGAGGGGCTGGAGAGCCGGGTCGAGCTGGCGGCGCGGCGGGTGGCCAGCCAGGCCCGCGTCGGGAAGCTGCCCGGGACGCTGCGCGTGTCCCCGCGCGGCCTGGGCCCCGGCTCCGAAGTACAGGTCGTCGCGAGCGACGGCCGGGTGCTGGCCTCCAGCGCCGGGCTGCGCGGCCGGGGCCGGGTGGCCTCCTTCGAGCCCCAGGGGTACGAGACCGTCGCCACCCAGGAGGTCCGGATGGGGCCGCCGGGCGGGCGCTCGGACGAGCCCGCGGAGCACCTGGTCGCCGCGCTGCGGGTGCGCTCGCCGTACGGTCCCGTGATCGTGTACGCGGCCGTCGACCTGGCCGGGGTGCGGCGCGCCCTCACCTTGCTCAACCTGATGGTCTTCATCGTCACGCCGTTCGCGGTCCTGCTGGTGGCGTCGGTCGTGTGGATCTCGGTGGGGCTGGCGCTGCGCCCGGTGGCACGGATCCGGGCGCAGCTGGAGGAGATCAGCGGCCGGGACCTCAGCCGCCGGGTGCCGGTGCCCGGCTCCGAGGACGAGATCGCCCGCCTGGCGACCACCACCAACGCCACGCTGGAACGGCTGGAGCGGTCGGCCGAGGCGCAGCGCCGGTTCGTCGCCGACGCCTCCCACGAGCTGCGCAGCCCGATCACCTCGCTCCGGCTCCAGC
The DNA here is from genome assembly GCA_050942275.1 of Spirillospora sp. CA-255316. Classification (GTDB taxonomy): domain Bacteria; phylum Actinomycetota; class Actinomycetes; order Streptosporangiales; family Streptosporangiaceae; genus Spirillospora. Next base: position 1,738,967 of record CP192047.1, read on the forward strand.
TGGAGGCGGACTCCGCCGACCCCGAGGGCGCCGACTGGCGCGCCTCCAACGAGCGGGCCCTGGCGGCGGCCGAGCGGCTCTCGGAGATCGTGGACGAGCTGCTGATGCTGGCCCGGCTGGACGCGGGCGCGACCGCCGAGCGGCGTGTGGTGGACCTGAGCCGGCTGGCCGCCGAGCAGATCAGGCGGCTCGCCCGCGCCCGGGTGCCGGTGCACTGGGACCTGGACGGCCCCGCGCGGGTACTCGGCTCGCCGGTCCAGCTGGACCGGCTGCTGACCAACCTGCTCGACAACGCCGTCCGGCACGCCCGGGAACGGGTCGACCTCCGCGTCGCGGTCGAGGGAGACGAGGTGGTCGTGACGGTGGCCGACGACGGCTCGGGCATCGCGCCGGAGGACCGGGAGCGGGTCTTCGAGCGCTTCACCCGCCTCCGCGAGGGGCGCCGTCTCGACAAGGGCGGCAGCGGCCTGGGACTGCCGCTGTCCCGGGAGATCGCGACCTCGCACGGCGGCACCCTCACGATCGAGGACAGCCCCCGCGGCGCCCTCTTCGCGCTGCGGCTGCCGCGCGTCCACTAGCGGCCTTCCGATCGGGTTCCCGCGCGAAGAGGCCACGGCGACCGGTGCGCGCCTCAACCGGTCGCCGTGACCCCGTCCCCCCACCCGGTGGTGGTGCAGTCGCCGGCTCCAGGGCGGCGGCCGCTCACCGGACGCCGCCCGCCCCCCACACCGGGAGCCGATGCGAGCCTCTCTCCCACAGGGTGCGATGAAGCTATTGCGTACTGGGGCGTAGGTTCACACCTACGGCGGTCCTGTCGACGAACGGTCGAATAGGAGCGTTGAGTGGTGAGCCGATTACCGTCTGTTGGTTTGAGGGGTAGGTGCCGGACCGGAATCCGGGCTGACCGTTTCGACCAGCTCGCCGGTCACCAGCGCGCGGGGCACCTCGGTCCGCTCCGCGACCCGCGCGACCTGCCGGGCGGCCTCGGACGGGCGCCCCCGCGCGATCACCGCCACCGCCGCCCGGATCGCGGCAAGCCGTTCCTCCGGCGTCGCCAGCGCGCCGCCGCACCGGGCGATCGCGTCGTCGACCAGCACGTCCATCAGGCTCGCCCGGGAGCGCAGCGCCGCCCGCACGCCCGCACGGCCCCGCTCCCGCAGCACCCCGGCAGGGTCCTCGCCGGCGCCGAGGAGAACCGCCTCCACCGGGCCGCGCACGCCGTCCAGCCGCTCCCACAGGCGCCGCGCCGCCGCCCGCCCGGCCCGGTCCCCGTCCAGCGCCAGGACCAGCCCGGTCCGGCCGAGATCGGCGACCCGGGCGAGCGCGTCGAGCTGCCCCGCCGTCGGCGCCAGCCCGCAGGTGGCGACGGCGGCGTACGCGCCGGAGGCCAGGTTGACGGCGATCGCGTCCAGGGGCCCCTCCACCACCACCGGGCGGGCCGTCCCGGCGGCGAGCCGGTCGCGGACCTCGTGCAGCCCGTACAGCAGCTCGCCCTTGTGGTACGCGGCGGTGTCCGGCCCGTTGAGGTACTTGGGGCCGGGCGCGCCGTCGGGCGCCCTCCCGATGAACCCGGCCACCGTCCCGCCGGCGGCGGCGTCGCGGACCGCGAACACCGCCCGGTCGCGGAAGGTGTCGTAGAGGCGCCCCGATCGCGTGCGGCGGGCCAGCCCGGCGGCGACGACGGCCTCGTCGGAGTGCCCGCGCGAGCGGAGGTGGTCGGTGAGCGCGCGCGGGCCGGGCGGCGCGTACCCGAGCCCCCAGCGGCGCTGCACGCCGGGCGCGAACCCGCGGGCGGCCAGGTAGTCCGGCACCCAGCCGTCGTGGAGCCGGGCCTGGAAGAACAGGTGGGCGTCCCGCAGGGGGCCGTGCCCGTGCGCTCCGGCCGCGCAGATCCGCCGGCTCACCCGCAGGATCCGGTCGCCGACCTCGGGCACCGCGTACGGCACCGGGCCGTCCGGGAAGGCCGGCCGTTCCGCCGGGAGCCCCAGACGCGCCAGGACGAGGAACGCCACCGAGTCGGCCTCGAACCGGCGCGGCCCGCGGCAACCCGGTACGGCGCCCGTGACCCCGGGACGGTCGATCCGGTCGCCTGGACGCAGCGCGTGCGCCAGCTGGTGGGCGAGACGGGCGCAGGCGGCGACGTCGTCGCCTTCCTCGGCGGGCGGGACGCCGTGGCGCGCCGCGAGCGCCGTCAGACGCCTCCTCGCCTCGCGCGGGCCGGGGCAAGCGGGCGCATCCGGCGGCAGGCCGTCGGTCTGGCTGATGTCGAACACGGCCGGCAGGCCCGTCCCGCGCCGCCCGGTCCCCTTCGCGGAGGCGTTCGCGGACGCGGCGCCGTCCAGCGCGTCGGACAGGATCCGGATCCCGGTCTCGCCCCTGCGGACCTGGCGTCCGGCCGAGCGCCACGCCCCGTACGACCGGACGTCCGTGGCCGCCCGCCACTGCGCCGCGATCAGCAGCGTGTCGGTGAACCCGTACCGCAGCCCGAACCGGGCCGCCAGCTCCAGCCACCACGTCCACGGCAGCGTCCCGTCCCGCAGCCGGGCGGCCTCCTGCGCCGCGACGCCGCGCAGCACCGCAGGGAGCAACTCGTCACCGGGCATCGCCATATAACGGTCATACCCGGATGAATGCCCCAGGTCCCCCGGCTACAGGTAGAGGCCGAACAGCTCCTCCGGATGGTCGAGCATCGGCGGCAGGTCGTCCGCCCGCAGCGTGACCAGCTCCTTCTTGCTCGGCGCCCGGACGCCCGCGCCGTTCTTGCCCGCCTTGGCCGCCTTCCCCGCGCCCGGCGCCTCCTCGCCGCCGGAACCGCCCTCGCGCTCGGCGCGCCGGGCGTCCCGGGCCGCCGACGCCACCCGCTGCGCCTGGTTGGCCACCGCGATGTCCAGCAGGTTCCGCATCAGCCGCCCGTTCCCGAACGACGGCCCCCGCGGCACCCGCCGCAGCGACGACCGCAGCAGGTCCGTCGTGCCCGGGGCAAGCCGGAAACCGTCCGCCTCCGCCAGCGACTCGAACACCGCCACCAGCTCGTCGTCGGTGTAGTCGGGGAAGTGCAGCTGCTTGGGGAAACGGGAGTCGAGCCCCGGATTGGCCGCCAGGAACTCGGCCATCTCCCGCTGGTACCCGGCGACGATCACCACCAGGTCGTCGCGGTGGTCCTCCATCAGCTTCACCAGCTCGGCGATCGCCTCGTGCCCGTAGTCGCTCTTGTGCGGCGACTGGGTGAGCGTGTACGCCTCGTCGATGAACAGCACCCCGCCGATCGCCCGCTCCACCAGCCGCCGGGTCCGCGGCGCCGTCTGCCCGATGTACTCGCCGACCAGATGGGCCCGGGACGCCTCCACCACGTGCCCCGACGACAGCACCCCCAGCCGCTTGTAGATCCGGCCCAGCAGCCGCGCCACCATCGTCTTGCCCGTCCCCGGATTGCCGGTGAAGACCATGTGCCGGGTCGGCGGGCTGATCTTCAGGCCGCTCTCGCCGCGCAGCCGCGCCGCGTGCGTCCCGGCGACCAGCAGCCCGATCTCCTGCTTGATCGTCTCCAGCCCGGTGAGCTCGCGCAGCTCGGTCATCGGGTTCCCCGGGCTCTGCGTCGTGTCCAGCGCCGCCGGGACGTCCCGCTTCCCGACCACGATCTCCTCGCCCTCGGGCGTGCGGGCCCGCACCGCCTCCACCACCAGGTCGGCCAGGTACGGCGCGAGCCGCGCGTTCCGCAGCGTCTGCACCGGCGGCGTGGCCGCCAGCAGCTCGCCCGCCGCCGCGATCGCGTGCCGGGTGCCGCGCGCCCCGCGCTCGCGCAGCGCCCGCCGGAACAGCTCGGCGTGCCCGTCCGCGTCGAACGGCACGGTACGGGCGACGCGGAAGCGGTGCGGCAGCACCGGATTGATCTCGCGGATCCGCTCGTCCCCGCCCGCGTCGCACAGCGCCACCAGATGCAGGTCCTCGTGCACCGCCAGCAGCCGGTGCAGCTCGCCCGCGATCGCCTCGCCGTTGCCCGGGTCCGTCACGATCCCGTCCAGGCCCTCGATGATCAGCAGCCGCTCGCCCGCGCAGTCGCGGACGTCGGCGTGCAGCTTGGCCACGGCGTCCGACAGGCGCTGCCCCGCGAACAGGTTGTCGGTCAGCCAGACCGGCTCGCGGCTCAGGTTGAGGGCCCGGCCCAGCTCCTGCGCCGCGTCCCGCTTGCCGGTGCCGTCCGGGCCCACCAGCAGCAGCCGCACCGGCTCACGGCCCGCGCTCAGCTCCGCCAGCGCCCGGCTCACCTCCGGCTGCCCCACCAGCCCGCTGGTCAGCTCCGGAGTGGCCGCGGCCGGCCCGGAGGACGCGCCGCCCGCGGCCGCCGGCGGCACCGGCCTCAGCTCCTCCACCAGCGGGTTGACCACCCGGCGCCGCGGCGCGTACAGCCGCCGCAGATCGGTCTGGAACTGCCCGACCGGGATCCACTCCGGCTTGGGGAACCACGGATCGCCCGGCAGCCCCTGGACGGTCGCCACCCACCGCATCGCCATGTCCAGCCAGGCCCGGCAGGCGTCCGCCGCGCCCGACACCAGCGCCCGCACCAGCCAGGCCCGGGTCCGCTCCTGCCACGCGGCCGGCTTGAACCCGCCGCGCTCGGACGGGAACCGCGCCTGCAACTCCCGGTAGCGGTCCTCGCCCACCGCCGCCACCAGCTCCGCCGGGACCTGCTCCATGTTGCCCTGGAGCAGCAGCTGGATCAGATGCGTCTCCACCGTCTCGTCCCGCGGCGCCACGCTCACCAGGTGCTCGTAGGCGGCCAGCAGCCCCGCCGTCACCCATTCCAGGTAGCCGACCGGGCCCATCAGCTCGGGCACCGCCGAGAGGATCTCGTCGTCGGCGTGGGCGTGCCACTGCTCGCGCAGCTCCATCTTGGGCAGGTTCACGTCGCAGCGCGGCGGGTCGTCGTACAGCCGCAGCAGCGCCTTGCGCCGGCGCTCCAGCGGCTCGATGCCCTCCAGCACCGCCAGGCAGTCCCGGGCCAGCGAGATCGCCAGCTCCCGGTCGGGCGCCTCCACCAGCCAGTCCACCGGTGGCCGCCATCGGCCGCCCGGGGCGTCCCACCGGGTCATCCGGGTGCTGAGCGGCCCGGGATTGACCAGGTGCCGGTGCAGCAGCCGCTCGGGCAGCTGCGAGCACGACCCCGCCTTGATCGCCCCGCCGCCCGGCAGGAACGCCAGGATCCCGAAGATCTCCGCCGTCACCAGCGAGGCCGGCAGCGTCAGCAGCTTGTGCTCGTCGGTGGTCAGCCCCGCGCATCGCGGATCGCGCGCCAGCGCGTCGATCCGCGCGCCGATCTCCTCGAACAACCCGTCCGGCACCCGCCAGGGCCCGTACGAGTAGACGTCGAGGACCGGCTCGTCGGTGAGCAGTAGCCCCAGATGATCCGGCAGCCGCAACGCATTCTCCCCAAGAGTGACTCAAACCGGGGTAACAGCCTATGGTTCCGGAACACCTCGGATCCCCACCGGAGCCCGCCTCACCCGCCAAGCTCCATTGAACTGCCACCCGCCCGAAACCACCTCCACGTTCACTGAGGACGTACAACGAGGCGGTGACCCCCCGGTCACTCTCCGCCCCCGATCCGCCGCTCCCCGTGGCCGACGAAACCCCTTCCCACCTCGGCGAGAGCACCGTCGCCCGGGGGCGGGGCGGCGCCGTCGAAACGCGTGACGAACGCGAAGACGATGTAGCGTCCATGCACGCCGCTGACCCCGTGCCCCGGGGCCTCGTCGATGTTCTCGGCGATCCGGCCGCGCATCCCGCGGAACCAGTTGCGGCGATCCGTCGGCGCCGCCGCCGCGTTCGCCGTCTGCGCGGCCCCGTACGTCGGCATCGCCGCGACCCCCGCCGTGACCGCGAACTGCCGCGCCTCGTCGACGAACGTCGCCCGCACCACCGACCGGCAGCCACCGCTGCCGAGCGCCGCGGCCATCGCGCCCCTGGCGGTCCACTCGCACGAGGTGCTCTGGCTCTTGTCGAGGGTGAACGTGCGTCCGGCCAGCGTGACCCGGTTGCCCGGGAACAGCGTGCCGACGGTGAGTTCGCGCCGGTCGGTCTTCTCGTCGTCGATCGGCCGCGGCTCACGGGGTGGCGAGGGAGGCGGGGGCGGCGCCACGGGCGCCCCGCCGGCGGACCGGGAGGGCGAAGGACTCGCCTCGGGCGCCGTACGCGGTTCGTCGTCTCCGATTCCGCTCAGGACCAGGAACACCGCGGCTGCCGCCACCCCACCCGTCACCAGCCCGGCGCCGATCTTGAAACCCGCGCGCCCGTCCTTGGAACCGCGCCGACCGGAAGTGGCCGCCGAAGCCCCCTGAGGCATGTGTCGCCGGGCCCCCGGACCCTGCGGCTGGCTCGCTGGAGGCGGTGGCGCAGGACGCGTGGGCGTGGGCGCGGCGGCCGGCGCCGGAACCGGCGGGCGCGGGGCAGGAACCGCCGCAGGAGGGGACACGGCGGGCCCCGGCGGCGCCGCGGGTGGAACCGGCCGTGGCCGCGGCCCCCTCCCGGGCTCGGCAGCGGGACGCCGCGGCGGAGGGGGAGCAGGCGCCGGCGATGATGCGGGTGAAGCCGCCTCGACGGGCGGTGAGGGAACGGCGCGCGGCGACTCGACGAACGGCGAAGCCTCCGCCGAAGGTGACCGCCCGGCGGATGGCGGCCCGCCGGGCGGCGTCGCCTCGGTCGATGGCGCCGGTCCGGCGGGCGCCGGCTCGGTGGGGCCCGATTCAAGGGACGGCGCTGCCCCCGCCCGAGGCGGCAACTCGGCGAGTGGCGGCGGGGGCGGGGGCTCCTCCGGATGATCAGGGGCAGGCTCGGCTTTGTCTGCGGGAACCTCCTCCGGCACCGGGACGACCATGGAGACGGCGGTGGGAGGAGGGGGTGCGCTCGGCAGGGCCCTGGAGACCGGGGCGGCCATGAGTGGCGTGGCGTCCGCCGGTTGCCCGGCCGGGTCGTCCAGTTCGTCCGGCAGGGCGGTCTGGATCAGGCGGGCGGTGCCGCCCCGCTGGATCCACAGGCCCCTGCCGGGCGGCTGCGGCGCCGCGTACACCGGCGGGAAGAGCTGCCCTTCCGAGCGGTCGCCCGACATCACCAGCGCCCCGCAGCCGGTCTCCCGCACGGCCTGGAGGAGCGGGTCGTACAGGCCGCGGCCGGCACCCGCCACCTTCCGGGTGATCACGAAGTGCAGGCCGATGTCCCGGCCGCTCGGGACGAACGGCAGGAAGGGGTCGAGCGGCTGCTGCCCGGCCGTCGTCAGCAGGTCGTAGTCGTCGACGAGCACCACCACGCGCGGCCCGGACGGCGCCGTGTCGCCCTCATCGCCGTCCGGCATCCGGGCCTCGAGCTCCTTCGCGACCCCCGCCGACAGCCCCCGGCACAGGCGCGTGTTGGTGGCGTAACCGCCCAGGTAGGGCTCGGGTACGACGTCGCGGAGCGTCCGCCTGGGGTCCATCACGGCGAAGACGACCTCGTCGGGGGAGTACCGCGCGGTGAGCCCGGCGACGACGAGCCGCAGCAGGCTGGTCTTGCCGCATTCGCCGTCCCCGAGGACGATCAGTCCCTGGTCGTCCCCGAAAAGGTCCAGCGTGACCGGCTCCAGGTCCTGCTCGTCCACGCCGACCGGGACCGCCGCGGGCACCAGGCCGGGCCCGGGAAGGGACGCCGCCGGGAGCCGGTACGGCAGCACCCGGACGGGCGGCGCGACCGGCCCGGGCCACGCGCCCCTGATCGTCCGGGCCGCCGCCTCGACCGCCGCGCCGAGGTCGGTGGCATCGGGCACACCGTCGGCACGGGGAAGCGCGACCTGCCCGAACAGTCTCGCGTCGGTGAGCGCCCGGCCCGCCGGACCGGCGCCGATGGCCTCGGCGAGCTTCCGGTCGATCGCGGAGTCGGTGGCGTCGTTGAGCCGCAACTCGATCCGCTGCCCGAAGGTGGACTGCATCGCGATGCGCACGTCGTTCCAGCGCAGCATGCCCGCGACGACGTGGACGCCGTAACCGCCGCCGCGCTGCAGCAGGTCCGCGACCAGCTCGTCGATCTCCTCGAAGTCGTCGCGCAGCGCCCCGAACCCGTCGACGACCAGGACCACGTCCGCGCACGGCAGCTCCGGCACCCGCCCCTCGGCGTGCAGGCGGCGCAACCGGGCCACCGAGTCGATGCCGTGCCGCCGGAAGACCTCCTGGCGCCGTTCCAGCATGGCGCGGACCTCTTCCACCGTCCGCCGCACCCGCTCGCGGTCCGTGCGGCCGGCGACCCCGCCCACGTTCGGCAGACCCGCCAGCGCCTGCAGCCCGCCCCCCACCAGGTCCAGCGCGTACACCGACACCTGCGCGGGCGTGTGCGTGAGGGCCAGCGACAGCACCAGCGTCCGCAGCAGCGTGGTCTTCCCGGTCTGCGGGCCGCCGATGATCGCGACATGGCCGCCCGCGACGGTGAGGTCGACGTCCCAGCGGCCCTGCCATTGGCGGCGCGGATCGTCCAGCAGCCCGACCGGCACCCGCAGCGGCTCCACCTCCGCGGGGAGGCGCATCCCGTGCTCGGTGACGCGTGCCCGCCCCGCGACCTGGTCCAGCGTCATCGCCTCGGGCAGCGGCGACAGCCAGATGTCCTGCACGCGGTCGCCCGACATCTGCGCCACCAGCACGTCCAGCAGCGAAGGCCCGGCGGACCGCTCCGGAAGCCTGGCCTCCTCGTGCTCCGCGCCCTGCGCCGACCCCATGGTGTTGTACGCGGTGTAGAGGCGCGGCCGCGGCCGGGTGACCTCGGGCTCCTCCACCTGTGCCCGGCCCTTGTACGGCCCCGACACGTAACCGCCCTTGAACCGCTGGTAGAGGCTGGTGTCCACCTTGAGGTAACCGAACCCGGGCAGCGCGGGCAGGTGGAAGGCGTCGGGGGTGTCCAGCACCGTCCGCGACTCCTCCTCGGAGAAGGTGCGCAGCCCGATCCGGTACGACAGGTAGGTCTCCAGGCCGCGCAGCTTGCCGCCCTCGATCCGCTGGCTGGACAGCAGCAGGTGCACGCCGATGCTGCGGCCGATCCGGCCGATCGACAGGAACAGCTCGATGAAGTCCGGGCGGGCCGTGAGTAGCTCCCCGAACTCGTCGATGATCACCAGCAGGTGCGGCAGCGGCGGCAGCTCGGGACGGTGGTGGGCGCGCTGGTAGGCGTAGTCGCCGATGCCCGCGATGTTGCCCGCGTCCCGCAGCACCTGCTGCCGGCGCTGCACCTCCCCGGCCAGGCTCGCGTACGCACGCTCGATCAGGGCCGCGTCGTCCTCCAGGTTGGTGATCAGCCCGGCCACGTGGGGCAGCGACGCGAAGGGGGCGAAGGTCGCGCCGCCCTTGTAGTCGACCAGCACCATGCTGACCTGCTCGGGAGAGTGCGACGCCGCCAGCGCCAGCACCAGCGTGCGCAGCAGTTCGCTCTTCCCCGAGCCGGTGGCGCCCACGCACAGGCCGTGCGGCCCCATCCCGAGCTGCGCCGCCTCCTTGAGATCGAGGATCACCGGCTGCCCGGTCTCGTCCACGCCGATCGGCACCCGCAGGAACGCCCGCTCGCCGCGCGGCGCCCACGACCGGGCCAGATCGAGCCTTTCGGGGTCGTCCACGCCCAGCAGTGCCGCGGCGTCGATCCCGCCGCCCTGCGCCGCGCCCTCCTCGGCGGACTCGCGCGACAGCCGCAGCGGCGCGAGCATCCGGGCGAGCCCGGTCAGGGTGGCGGCGGGCACCCGGTCGAGCGTTCCGGTGAGGACGACGGGCGTCTCGCCGCGCAGGTCCTCGACCACGACCTCGCCGCCGTCAACGGTGATCCGGACGCCGACCTCACCGGGCTCGTGCGTCCGGTCCGCGAGCAGGTGGACGACCGTGGCGCCGAGCCCCGCCGGGCCGAGCGTCTCGTCCGGCCGGACCAGCTCCGCGGCCATCTCCCCGTACCCGTCGTGGATCACCACGAGCCGCCGCAGCAGCCGGTACGCGTCGCGGCGGCCCAGCCCGCGCCGCACCTCGGTGCCGAAGTCGGTCCGCTCCCGCAGTTCGTCGGCCAGCAACGCGCTCACCCGGCGTGGGTCGGAGGCGATGAGCCGCGCGGGCACGCCGCCGTCCCGGCGGTCCGGGTCGAGCACGTGCGGCAGCCACTTGGCCCAGTCCCACTCGTCCTGGGCGCCCGCGACCGCGAGCACCAGGTCCTCGGGGGCGTGGAACGCGGTGATCTGGGCCAGCAGCGCCCGCAGCACCGCCAGCACGTCCTCGCGCGAGCCGATCACGCTCACGTTCCCGGCCATGTCGAGCGGGACGGTCAGCGGCATGTCCGGCGCCACCGAGAACCGCCGGATCGCCGCCTTCGCCTCGGCCAGCATGAACGGGTCGGTCGGCGCGAGCGCCGTCCCCTGCTCGCCGAGTTCCAGCGCCCGGCCCGGCATCGACCCGGTCCCCACCCGCACCCGCAGGAAGTCCGGGTGGACGCGCCGTCGCTCCCACAGCCGTGCGGGATCCCGTACGACGTCGTACAGCGCCTCGGGCGGCGGATCCAGCAACCGCGCCCGCGCCCGAGCCTCCCGCTCGGCCTCCGCGAGCTCCTCGCGCAGCTCCTCCAGGTACTCCAGGTACCGCTCACGCTGCCCCCGGCGCTGCCTAGACACCTGCCCGCGCCTGGACAGCAGCAGCGCCGCCCCCGCCAACACCGCGACCACCAGCAGAACCGCACCCAACGCGATGAACGCGGGGTTCCGCAGCACCGTCATGACGGTCAGCGAGCCCATCATCCCGACCATCGGCAGCACCGCCAGAAGCTGCCCGCCGCCCCCGCCCGCCTCGGGCAGCGTCGGCGGCGCCTCGATCTGCCGTGGCTCGCCGCCGGGAAGCGGAAGCACCGTCCGCGCCGGCCGATGGACGATGCGGCTCGTCACGACTCCTCCTAGGCGTCTTGACCGACCTCGACGCGTTTTGTCGGGAAGAGCCTAATGCGCCCCACTGACCACGCACGGTGAACTCGCCGCCGGAGTGTCAATCGAGGAGACGAGCCCAGGCGACCGTCCCTCCCTCGCAGGGCTTGCGAACACCCCACTCAAGGGCCAGCGCCTCGACCGTCAACATCCCGCGCCCGTCGGTCGCGGCGTAGTTCTCCGGCCGCACGAGCGGGACGCCGTCACCCTCGTTCCAGACCTCGACCACCGGGGCCCCATCACGCTCGTCCAGATACATCCGAACGATGATCACGTCTCCCTTCCCGTGCTGATGGGCATTGGTCACCAGTTCCGAGACCACGAGTCGCATGAGGTAGTCGTCCGAAAATCCCCACAAAGAAAACCATTTCGCGACGAACTGGCGAGCGTGCCACGGCGCCCGATCGGTCGAGCCGAGGAACAGAGGAGGAGTCACGGCGGGCACAGTCTCGACGCGGCCTGGGGTGGACTGAACATTGATCACTGGAAACGACCTCCGAAGCGTTGCGAGTTGGTCGCTTTCAGTAATGCACGCGGTTCTGAGTGGCTACTATCAACCCTTGCAAACGGACCAACTCTCGCCGCCAACAGCGAGATCTTGGTCAAGAACAACGGGGCCCGGTTAAGGAGAATGGGTCATGCCAACCCCTCGACGACGTGCACAAACATCCCCGACGCTGGTGGCGTTCGGACGGCAATTGCGGCGCTACCGCGAGGCCGCTCGGTTGAGCCAGGAGAGCGTCGCGAAGCGCACCGGAGTGACCGGTTCCTACGTTTCGCAGGTAGAACATGGCAAGAAACGGTGCAAACGGGGCTTCGTTGAGGTCGTTGATCCGTTGTTGCAGGCAGGAGGGCGCCTGCTGGTGCTCTACGACGATCTGGCCGATGGCGACCCCCTGACTTTCCCGGTCGGGTTCGACTGGCAGGCCGTCGAGGCCGAAGCCCTGATGCTCGACTCCTGGCAGCCCATGCTCGTGCACGGCCTCATGCAGACACGGGCCTACGCGGGTGCCATCCTCAGGGGGAACGAAGAGCAGATCGAGGCCAGGATGAGCCGCCAAGCGATCCTGACCAGGGAGAACCCGCCCCCCCCATCTTCACCCTTCTCCTCGAAGAGGGGGTGTTGTACCGTGAAGTCGGCAATCCTGACATCATGCGGGAGCAGCTCACCGCACTCGCGGATCGGGTCTCGAACCGGCTGTCGGTCCAACTCGTCCCGCCCCGCGGAGAGCACTTGGGCAATATCAGCTCGGTCACTCTCGCAAGACGATATGTCCGAGGTCGCATTCACTGACACGATCACACGCGGAAGCGCAACCGAAGAAGCCGCGAACCTGCGGCTGGTCCACGAAGCCTTCGCAGAGATGCGCGCCCTCGCGTTCCCCGTAGCGGAATCAGTACGGATCATTCGCAAGGTGGTAGAAGACAGATGGACATGAGCAAGGCCGAGTGGCGGAAGTCGACCCGAAGCGGTGCCCACGGCGGTGAGTGCGTCGAGCTCGCGTCGGCCCCCGGCATCGTCGCCATCCGCGACAGCAAGGACCCCGACGGCCCCAAACTGCTTATCACTCAGCCCGACTTCCAACGCCTCACTAAAACCATCAAAGCCACCACCTAGCAGCGTCCCTCGCTCTCAGTCACACAGAGCAAGCGGTCATGTTCACTTTGGCCCCCCGCCTGCGCCACGGCCCCGCGCATCGCAGCGGCAGCCACCGACGCGGTATGCGCCGGACGTGCCGCCGTTGCGCCTCAGATCGCAGTCCGGGCAACGGCGGATTCTTCAGTTCGGGCCGCGGCGTCAATCAGGAATGAAAGTTCTACGCGCTATTGATGCCCTGCTTCCCTAAGTTTTTCTTGAAGCCATTCAGGGATATATTCAGGAGCTCGGGGGAATCGTTCCAGGTCTTCGGCATAGGTTTCGGGAACAATGGGGACGTCCCATTCTGGCTCGTTGTCATAGTCGTAGTCTATGGAGAACTTGCCGTCGATGGTCAGCTTGAACTTCGCGGTGAACCAGGCTCCTTTGCCTGGTTGGTACGTTATTTTGCGCAGTGCGGTGAAGAGGTCGATGAGTTCGAACCCGTCGCCGGGCGTGAACCCTTTGACTCGTCCGTCCTTCAGCGTGGCAAGCGCGACCTCCTCGCTCCTGCGAAAGAGGTAGCGTTCGGTGAGCAGAATTTCTTGCCAGCCGGAGGGGGCGTCGGCCACCAATATGCGACCGATCTGGTTGAACAGTTGTGCGGGGCTCATGTCGGCGATATCGGGGCTGCTGTCCGCGTTCATCCCAATAATCCAGTTCTTGTGCCGGTTGAAGCTTGTGATGCCTGACATCTCACCATGATTGTACGCCACGGGGAAGGGCGGTCAATTACGGGGTGTTGTCAAAACCTTCCGTGCGCGGTGCGTTGTTGCCCACTCGGTGTCTAACAATAAACCTGGTCGGTCGTTTGCTGCCGTCTTTTGGATATTGGATGTCCACGCTGGCGTGTATCGGCTGTGGTTCGGTTGGTGGTACGCCCTTGTTTGGTTCTCCGGGAACGCCACCGCGAGATTTCATCCAGTGCTGTTCCATGGCCCACCAGTTGTTGCGTCCAGACCCGTTCAGCCTCTGGAGCATGGCGACCAGGTTGAGTTTCTCGCCCGGCCCTTTGTGTTTCGTGGCGAAGATGTGGCCGCCTTGGTCGACCGGCAGGCGTGATTTACCTCCCGAGGTCTTCTGCTGGTAGGAGTTGCGTCGCTCTTCGTAATCGTCGCTCTTGCGAGGGTCGAAGTCCAGCCAGCCTTCGGCATGGGTGACTCTGGCTCGATCGTCGGTGACATAGAGATACCGATCATCTACGATGTAGATCGCATTCTTCTGTGGTCGGTTGAGAGTGCGGTTCCAGGAGCCTTTCTTTCCAGCGGTTTCTTCGAAGAGTTGAAGTTTTCCCTGGTCGAGGAGTTCCTGGTATTTCGCCGGGATCTTGGGTTTGTCGTTGGGGCCGTAGCCCACGTCATCGATGACGTCCTGATCGAGCTTCTGGACGTTGCGGTCGTATGCGGCCTTGTCATAGGCCGGGGTCTTGCCCGTGCTGGGCCCTGGGGGGTTCTGAGGTGAGGTCGGCGGGGAGTCGCCTGGAGGGACGGCTGGGGGTTTGCCTGAACCTCCGCTTTGGTCGGCGGGGGTGGTTTGGGCTCCGCGGCCGGTGGTGGTTGGGGCGTCGGGGGTGGGTGCGGGTGTTTGGGGGGTGGTGGCGTCGGCGCGGGCGCCGGCCCCTGCCATTGCGGGGGTTCGGGCTTGGGGCTGCTTTCTGTCTAGGGCTTCGAAGTCGGGTTTGTGGGGGGCGCCGATCTCGTTGATGGTGCGGCGGATGTGGCCGACTGTGGGGAGTTCGCGTGGGGGCGGGGGATCGAGGCGGATGGTTTTGGGGTCGATGAGGGTGGGTGTCTTGGTGGCGCGGAGTTCGGCGATCTTGGCTAGGAACGAGGTGAGGGAGCCGGGGCTGGCGTTGACCAGGCCGGAGAGGGTGGGGGCGGGTGGGACGAGTCGGCCTGCCTTGCCTGCGGTGCCTGGCTTGCCGCCCCAGAGGAAGGGTGCGATGGAGGCCAGACCGAAGAGGTTCTTGCCTATGCCGGTGGCGTGGTCGCCCTTGGCGTGGTCGTCCCAGGCGAGGAACTCTTTGCCCATGGCCTTCCAGGCGGCCATGGCCGTGCGGGCGGCCTTGTCGCCGGCGACTGCCTCGACCCAGGTGGTGGGGGACGCGCCGTACGCGAGCTGGTAGATGCCCCGCCACGAGTTGCTGAAGGTCTCCCAGTTGGTGAAATCGACCAGGGAGAAGGTGCCGGTCACCGTGCTCCAGGCCGCGCCGCCGAAGCCCTTGAGGACGCGCTGCCACCAGGGGTCGGGCTCCTGGATGGTCTTGCCCCACGGGAGCTTGACGCCGTCGGGGACGCGGGCCCAGCCGTAGCGCTGGTAGCCGGGTGGAAGTCTGCCGTTGTGGTCGCCGCCCCAGTCGCCCGGGACGTAGTGCGGCCCGCCGGTCAAGGCGTTGATCTTGTTGGCGCAGTCGCGTTCGGCGCGCTGGAAGGCGGTGTGGCCCCAGGCGTTCATCCGGTTGATCAGGCCGTTGTAGCGGTCGAGGGTGTCGCCTTCCAGCGGCTCGTCGCCCGCCTCGGCGTTGAAGACGGTGATGTCGGCCTTCAGCAGGATCAGCTGCTGCTGGATCTTGGCGACCTCGGCGGCGAACGTGTCCAGGGCGGAGGCGACGGTGGCGGACTGGGAGCCGATGGTGTTGCCCTCGGCTTGGACGGGGCCCATGACGGCCAGCAGGCGGCCGGCCTCGGGGGCGCGATAGAAGGTGCTCAGGCCAGACCTGCGGGTCCAGGTGGACTGGACGTTGTTGCCTGTTTCCTGGACGCCGGCGCCCGCCTTCCGCAGTGCGGCGGCCGCGGCCTGGACCTGTTCGGGGATGTGGCTGTAGTCGGGAAGGGCGTTGGGGTCGATCCGCGTCACTTGTACCGCCCGTTCGCACCGGGCGCGTCGAGGGCCGCGCGTTGTGCGGCGGCGGCCTTGCGTTCGTAGCGGCGGGCTCGTTCGCCCATTTCCTGATCGGCCTGAATGTAGAAGCCCGCGGCCTTGTGGGTGTGTTCGAGGGCCCGGCCGATCCGGCTGTACATGCCGGTCAGGCGTGGCTCGGTATGGGCGGCGTAGCGCGCGAGCGCCTCGGCGACGATGTTGCTGCGGCTGGCCTTGACCGCCTGTTCGAGGCTCTGGAAGAACGCCTTGCGCTGCCCCTCCAGCGGGGTGGCGGCGGCAGCCGTCCGCCTCAGCGCGCTCTCTACACCACCTGGATCGATGTCGTAATCAGTCACGCCGCAGCCCTCCATGTCATGGCATAAGGGTTCGACGCATCGTATCCAGGGACGGTTCGGACTTGTCTGGAGAAATGGGATCACGATCACGTCACGGTCATTCCTCTTCTGGCAGTACGCTGCATCTGACCGTTATGTCGCGATCATCGGAGGTGGCGGGGAGATGACGTTCGATGTCATCGTCCTGACTCGGGAAATGCCGGATACCGTCGCCCTGCTGGACGGGCTCGGCGCGGCCGGCGAGGAACTGCGGGTGGACCTCCCTGATCACGCAGGGGTCATTCAGTTGTGCGACGACATCGGCGGGACGCTGCTGTCGGTCGAGGCGCCGATCCTCATCCAGGTGCCGGGCGAGGCCGAGCGCCTGCTGGGGGAGCGGGCCGCCGGGCTGGCGCCGCCGCTGTGGTGGGTCGAAGTCCGTGCGGCGGAACGGGAAGGCGCCGACGAACTCGCCCGGCGTTTCGCGGGGGCCCTGGTACAACGGCTCGGGGGCCTGGTCTGGGACGGCGGGGCGTGAGCGCGCATCCGTCGATCGACCTGGTGACGGACGCGGCGGCGATCGTCCTGCAGAAGCGGCCGCTGGTGCCGCTGTCGACCTGGCTGACCGACGCCATCAGGGCCTGCGGTGACGCGGAATTGCCGCTGCAGATCGTCACCTCGCACGATGCCCGGCTGACGATGCCGTTGCATTCGCTGCTCCGGCCGCCGTATCTGCGCTGGGTGGTGGGGCATCCCTCGTGCTTTTACGATGGCCTGACGGGTGAGGTCCTTCAATTTGACGGTGCGCAGTTCGTGCCAGAGGGGAAATCAGCGGAGCCGTTCGCGGAGGCGAGCACGGATTTGGACGATGTCCATCTTTGGCTTGAATTCCGGGTACGCCATCCGGCCGCCGAGAACACGCGTGTCGGTGCGGCTGTCGAGGCCGTCTATCGTGCGCTGACCGGGGCGCCCCCATCGGGATGGGGAACTGCCGAACCCGTCGCCCGGCCATGGAATTGCGACGCCGTCACGGAACTGTGCCGCGAGCGGTCCCCGGAGGCCACCCGCATCTGCCACACGGGTCTGGGCGACATTCGCGCGATCGGTACCACGCGGGTGAGCCGGCATGTCGGGGGAGTCGACGAGGAGGTCGTCATGCACGTGGGCGCCCGCCCCACGGCCGAAGCGGTCGAGGATCTCGTGACCGGCCTGGCCGCCCACCACGATCTGATCGACATGCAGGTCATGGCCAGGACGGGGCGCGCGGACCTCACCGCCGCACCCTTCCGGAGCGCCCCGCCGCTCCCGGTGGGGATGGTGCTCGGCCCTCAGGCCGTCCGGGAAGTGGGCCGGGACCGGGCCTTCGCCGTTCCTGGGATCGCCGCCAAGAGCCTCGGGCATGAGCGGTTTCCGGGGGTCTGGTACCCCCTGGAGGAGGCGTGGCCCCTGCTGGAACGGCTGCTTGAGCATCTGAAGCCACGGGAGCGTGCTGACTCCGCGACGGCGACCCCGTACGCGCCCCTCAGGGAAGGGGTGTGGCGGCGGGAACGCAACTGAACGCCGTCACTGGGCGGTGGCCCTGGCCAGGGCCTCGGCGGCCACCGTCACCATGGTGGTCCGGGTCGTCTGGGTGAGCAGCCGGGTGTCGAGGGTCGTTCCCGCGGCGATGTGCCGGTCGTAGGCGAGCCGGACGGCGGCGGCCCCGACGTCGTCCAGGATCTTCGCGGCCCCGGCGAAGTCGAGGGCCTTGCGCAGGTGCGGGCTCTTCACCGTGAAGACCACCACGGTGCGTTCGACGAGGTGGCCCAGCCCGGCGGGGACGAGCCGGTCCAGCGAGCGGCCGGCCCCGCGGGCGCCCTCGGAGGTCGCGGGCGAGACGAGGACCAGCGCGTGTGCGGCGCGCAGTGCCGCCTGCGTGAGATCGTCGTCGACGCCGGACCCGCAGTCCATGATCGTGATGCCGAAGAACCTGGTCAGCGGGAGGGCGACGGACTGGAACGCGGAGCCGGTCAGGCCGCCGCCGGGTGCGAGGGGGCCGTTCGCCGGGATCGTCCAGAGCCGTTCCCCGGCGGCGTGCAGGTGGGGGCGCACGTCGTCGAACGATCCGCCGGTCACGTCTGCGTCCGCCAGGTCGTCCAGCGTGCGTGCGGGGCTCGCGGGACCGAGGCCGAGGAGCAGTGGGAGGGATCCGATGCCGGGATCGAGGTCCAGGGCGAGCACGCGGTCGTGCCGGTGATGGGCGAACACCGCGGCCAGCAGCGCCGCGACCGTGCTCTTGCCCGCACCGCCCTGCATCCCGATGACGGCGATGCGGCGGCCGGTGGTGATGGGACGCCGGACGGCCTCGGCGGATTCGGTGAGCGCGCGGATGTCCTCGGCCGTGCGGAACGCCTGCACGGTGCCGCGGCCGAGCCGGCGCAGCAGCGAGTCCCCGCGCGGCGGAGAGGCGGAGCCGGAGGGGTCGCCGGCTCGGCTGCGGTCAGGCACCCGCGTCCTCTCAGAACGTGTCCAGCAGGCGTTCGAACACCCCGAAGGTCCCGATCGCCACCGGGAGCAGCGCCACGACCGCCACGGCCTCGATCCGGTTGGCGATCCGCCGCAGCCGGGCCCGGAGGTGCTCCGGCTGCCGGGAGGTGAGCACGACGACCGGGATCACCAGGAGCGCCAGCAGCATACCGAGGGCGGGGAGCGCCGCCCAGGCCGCCTGGCCCGCCGCCTGGTAGGCGACGTTCACCCAGATCAGCAGCGCGGCGGCGAACAGCACGGCCTTCTGCGGGATCAGCGGGAACATCCGGGCCCGGCTGGCGACGACGATGGCCAGCAGCACCGCCAGTGCCACGCTCCACGCGCCGAACTCCACCGCCGGAGCCCAGCCGGCGACGACCGCGGCCACCGCCACCGCCGCGGTCGCGATCACCAGGGTGCGGTGCGCCGCGGTCAGCGCGGCGAGCACGTCACCGCGGGGCGCGGGCGCGTCGGCGCTGCGGCGGTCGTCCAGCGCGGCCAGCCCGGACAGGCTCAGCGCCGCCCGCAGCATCACGCTGAGCAGGACCACCGTGGCGACCGCCAGGACGGCGCCGGTACGGACCGCGCCCAGCCCGGAACCGGCGCAGGCCGCCCAGGCCAGGCCGAGCGCCGCGGTCAGCCCGCCGCCGGCCAGGCCGCCCCGGCCCAGCCCGGAGGTGAGCCCTAGGGCGGCCAGCAGCAGGCCCGCCAGGACCGCCAGGCCGCCCCAGCGTGCCCACTCCTGCCAGCCCTGGAGGTCCGCGGCCGCCCACAGCCCGACCCCGGCCATCGTGCCGCCGCAGAGCGTGAGGGCGGTGCCGAAGGGGGCGCGCCAGGCGATCCCGGTGGCCATGCCGCCGACGAGCGTCGCCACGGCCGCGGCACCGATCGCCACCGGCCCCGCCGTGCCGCCGAGGCTCCGGTGGAGGACGAGCGCGATGCTCAGCCCGAGCGCCGCGGTGGTGACGATGGCCGTCCACTCGGCGGCACGCGGGCTCCACCGCCACGGCCGGCCGCCGACGGCGTCGTCGACGGCTTCGGGGACGTCGTGCACGACGGGCGCCGGCAGCGGTTCGTCGGCGCGGAGGAGCCGGAGCACGCTGCCGTCCGGTACGGCGCTTTCCGCGAGGGTCGCCTCACCGGTCAGCACCTCACCGGCGGCGGTGACCAGATGCCGCAGCCGGGCGGGATGCCGGGCCTGGTCGCCGAGCAGGTCGAGGAGGTCGGGCATGAGCGCGCCGATCGGCTCCCGTGCCGGGAGCACCGCATCGACCCTGCGTTCCTCGTCGACGAGGGTGACCCGGCTCCACACGTTGTCAGCGCCTTTCGTTCCAGGGGCGGGGGGAGGGGCGAGCGGGGTGAGCGCTCATGCTGGGACGGATGCGACGGTCGTGCGTTCAACGTAGCCGTTGCGCAGGAGCCAGCGGATCGTGGGCAGGGCCGGTGGACGGGGGAAGAGACCCGCGTTGAGCGTGAACCGTACGCCGCCTCCCTGCGCCGTCGCATTGGGCCCTGAGATCGACGCCGTGACTTGGAACGGCTTCACGACGCGGTAGCGCAGGTAGCCCGCCGGGGTTCGCGGGTCGACGGTCGCGCGCGCCGACGCGGGCAGTCCCCGCTGGGCGAACGGGATCCCGTACGGGAACAGCACCGACCCGCTCTCCTGCCCGAACTGGTCCAGGAGCCGTCCCTGGGCGAGGAGGTAGGTGGCCGAACCGGCGCCGCCGGCCGCGATCCGGGCTCGCGCGTCGGACGCGAGCGCCGCACCCTGCCGGAGGGCCCCGGCCTCCTCGTGCGGGGGGACCGGCCGCGGGGGCGTCTCGCGGACGACGACTTCGCCGTAGAGCCAGCGGCACGCCTCGTCCTCGGTGGTGAACTCCGCGGCGATCCTGCCCTGCTCGTACTCGACGACCCCGCCGGAGAAGCCGTTCTTGCCGGGGGCGACGACGAAATAGCTGGAGGTCTTCGCCGCGGGCGGCCGCGGCTGGCCGGGGAGGCGGTAGAGCGCGGCGGGGACCCGCGCCTCGTCCAGGGCCTTGCGCAGCATCGCGAAGGTGACCTGCGCGCCGACCCATCCGGCGGGCACCGGTGCCAGGCCGCTGTCGGGTGCGGGCGCCTGTGCCTGCCGGGCCTGTTCGCGCTCCTTTTCCTGGGTGGTGAGCCGCGACTGCAGGAAGGACCAGCCCACGGTGCCCGCGCACAGCACCGCGGCGACGCAGAGCCCGACCATGATCTTCGTCAGGCTGTCGTCGAACGTGCGGCGGGTGCGCTGCGGGCCGAACATGACCGCGTCGCGCAGGCGCCGGCGCCGTACCGCCACCGACTCCAGGAGCTGGGTGTCGTAGTCGCGTGCCACCGGTCACTCGGGTTGGGATAGGACGGGCCGGGATCGAAGGGGGCCGCCCGGCTCGGGCCGGGCGGCCGTCATCAGCGGGCTGCGGGCGGGCGGCGGGTCAGATCGCGGCCACCGCGGCGCTCGCCTTGCCCAGGGCCGCCTGCGCCGTCTGGTCGTTGGACGCGAGTGTGGCCTTGACCAGCCGGATGATCTCCCGCGTCTCGTTGGCGGCCTGGTTCCACTTGGCCTCCTTGGCGGCGTACTCGGCCGACACCCCGGTGGCCTCGAAGTCCGACAGGGCCGCCTTGACGTGGCCGTCGTGCTCGCCGATCAGTGCTTCGAGCCTGGCGATGACCGCGTGGATACCGGTCTGCGCCTCCTGCGAGGCGCCGGTGTCGTAGCTGCGCCGTCCGTTGTCGCCCATGGTCCGCTCCTCGGTGCCGCTCTGCGAGCCGTTCGGTTCTCGTACGGGGTCTCAGGATCCGGTGCGGAACTTGGCGCCGTCGAAGTTGGCGGCGGCGGCGTTCCGCTGCGCGTCGTCGGCCATGGTCTGGTCACCGACGACGAAGGCCTTGTCCATGCCGATCTGGCCCTGGTTGACCGAGCCGAGACCGGTGGTCAGGTCGGCGATGATCTGGTCCGAGCGCGCCTTGAACGAGTCGAAGGCCGCCTTGCCCGCCCCGTTGAACCGTCCGGAGAGCGGTTCGGCCGCCGCGATCAGTTGCTTGACCAGCGTCGCCAGCTCCTGGGTCGAACCGCCGGTGTTCTTGGCCAGGGTGACCAGGGTCTGGTCGCCGTAATCCCATCGCCCCACGTGTGACACCTCATCCGCTTGTCGATCCGCTCGCCGGTTCGCCGTTCCGTCGTTCGACGTCAGATGTGATCATTCCCGGACATGATCCCACACCTTTGATGTCGTGCGGGTGACTCTGGTTCATCCCATTTGTCATCGTCGTTGTTGACGGAATTCGGCCGCCCGCTCAGCGGGGGCGGGTCAGGGAGGTCTCGGTCCAGCGGGCGGCTCTGAGGGCCGCTTGGGAGGCGTTGGGGCGGCGGGTGTCGTAGTCGACCTCGACGAGGAGGTTGTCGAGGCGGAAGGCGACGATGGCGTGGGTGTCCCTGGTGTGGGAGTAGCCGCCGTCTCCCAGGTCGCCGATGTCGGTCACCGGGGTGGTCGCGTTGTGGCGGTCCTCGGCGAGGTGGCTCTGCGCGCCGGTGGCCGACGGGGCGGTGCGGAGGGTCAGCGTCAGAGAGTCGTCCTGGCCGGCGGCGGTCGCGTTCGTGAGCCACGAGCAGTATCTGCGGGGCATGTTGCTGGGCTTGTCGACGTCGGCGTCGTTCGTGGTGGAGAAGGAGGGGACGAGCTGCGTCGCCTGCTCCGCGCTGATCAGGGCGCACGGAGCCGGGGGCGAGGCGAAGCGGACGGGGGCCGTGGGAGTGGGCGGGGGCGAGGGGGATGTGGAAGCGGCGGCGCGCGGTGGAGGGCGGTCGGGTGACTGCAGCAGCGCGACGGTGACGACGACGGCGACGAGCAGGGCGGCGGACGCCAGTACCGCGATGATCCAGGGGGTCGCCGAGCCCTTCTGGGGCGGGCCGGACGGGACGGTGGGCGGTCCTGAGGGAGAGTTCGCGGGTAGGGGGAGAGGGATCGCCGGAGAGGTGTGCTCGCCCGAGGCCAGGGCGCGCAGGGCTTGCTCGGCCCGGTCCGCGCTGAGCCGGAGGGACGGGTCCTTGACCAGAGACGCCATGATGAGCGGCCCGAGCGGACCGGCCTTCTGCGGGCTGGGCGGGTCGTCGGTCAGGACGGCGTACAGCGTGCCCATGAGCGTGGCCATGAGGAAGGGAGGCCGGCCCTCGACCAGGGTGTAGAGGGTCGCGCCCAGGGACCACAGGTCGGAGGCGGGCCCGCTGGGCTGGTGACTGACGCGTTCGGGGGCCATGTAGGAGGGGGACCCGATGAGGGACCCCTCCTGGGTGAGGGTGGCGTCCCCTTCGAGTGAGGCGATGCCGAAGTCGGTCAGTACGGCACGGCCGTCGTCCCGCAGGAAGATGTTGGCGGGCTTGACGTCGCGGTGCAGGATGCCCTGAGCGTGGGCGGCGCGCAGGGCGCCGAGGATTTCCAGACCGATGCGTGCGGCGCGGTCCCAGGGGAGGGGGCCGTCGGCGGCGACGACCGCGTCCAGTGAACGCCCCGGCAGCAGGTCCATGACGATGCACGGCCTGCCCTCGTCCAGGACGACGTCGTGCACCGTGACGATGGACTTGTGCCGGACGAGCGCGGCGGCGCGGGCCTCCCGCATGGCGCGCTGCGCCGACTGCTCCCGCTGCTCGGGGGACAGATGCTCGGGCAGGAGCAGTTCCTTCACGGCGACGTCCCGTCCGAGGGTCTCGTCACGGGCGCGCCACACCACGCCCATGCCTCCCTTGCCGAGGCGTTGGACGAGCCGGTAGCGGCCGGCGAGCAGGCGGTTCGTGCTCATGTCAGGTCTTCGAGGTGTCAGGTCTTCGAGGAGAGGGTCTTCGCGATCCAGCGGGCGGCCTGTGCCGCGTCGTCGGGGGTGGCGGTGCCCCGTTCGTAGATGTGCTCGACTTCGACCACGACGTGCTTCACCCGTACGACGACGTTGGCGTTGTCCATCGGCTCTGTCAGCCCGGTCGTCGTATAGGCGAAGGCCTCGTCGCCTATACCGGAGACCGTGCGGGCGGGGGTCCGGCTTCCGCGCACGTGTCTGACGCCGATCTCGGGCCAGCCCCAGTACACGCCGTCGGAGGCCGACGACTTCGAGTTGCGCCAGCTGACGAACTTGTTGTGGGCTTCGGCGGACGTCTCGGGGGGCGGCCCTCCCGTCCCCAGGGTGACGTTGGTGAGGCTCACGCCGCGCTTCTTCCCCGGCCATCCGCAGGTTTTGCCGTCCTGCCTCTCCGGCTGGGGGGTCCTGCCCGCGAGCAGCGTGCGGAGCTGCTGGGACGTGAGGAGGCTGCACATGTCGATGGCGGCCGCCCCGGACGTGGGCGAGGGCGACGGCGTCTGGGGCGGGGCACTGGACGGGGTCGTGGGCGTCGCCGTCGGGGTGGACGCCGACGTCGTCCGGTCGTCCCCGGAGAAGGCGAACACCGCCACGAAGACGATGGCGATGACGATCGCCGTGACCGTCGCCACGCTCACCAGGACGGGCACCAGCGCCCCCTGGCGCCGGGCGGCCTTGGCCGGCGGCGCCGGGGCCGGCATGGGGTCGGGCAGGCCCGAGGGCCTGCCGGCCGCCACGTTCTGGAGGACCTGCCGGATGACGTCGACGCCCGGCCGCGCGGACGGTTCCTTCTGCAGCAGGTACCACAGCAGCGGTGAGAGGGAACCCGCCTGCCGCGGCGGCATGGGCTGCTCCGTCAGCACGGCGCCCATGACGGCCATCGGGCTGTCGCGCTCGAACGGGGACCTGCCCTCCACCGCCATGTAGAGGGTCGCCCCCAACGACCAGAGGTCCGACTCAGGACCGCCCGGCTGTTCCCTCAGCCGTTCTGGAGCGGCGTAGCCGGGGGAGCCGACGAAGGCGCCCGTACGGGTGAGGGCGGGGTCGGCCTCGATGCTCGCGATGCCGAAGTCGCCCAGGACGGCGTGACCGTCCTGGGCGAACAGCACGTTGCCCGGCTTGACGTCCCGGTGCACGATCCCCTTGGCGTGGGCGGCGCACAACGCGTCGAGCACCTGCAGGCCGATGTGCGCGACCGCGGCGGGCGCGCGCGGGCCGTTCCGGCGTACCACCTGTTCGAGGGACGGCCCGTTCAGCAGCTCCATGACGATCCACGGGCGGCCGTCCTCGACCACGACGTCGTGGACGGTGATGACCCCCGGATGGTCGACGAGGGCGGCGGCACGGGCCTCCCGCCGCGCGCGCTCCGTCGCCACGCGGCGCTCCTCGGAGGTGAGCCCCTCGGGGAACACGATCTCCTTGACGGCCACGTCGCGGCGCAGCGTCTCGTCCACGGCGGACCAGACCGTGCCCATGCCGCCGCTGCCGAGCCGCTCCCGCAACCGGTAGCGTCCGGCCAGCACACGATCGGGCATACGCGCGTCCTTTCCAGCGCCCACACCCTACCGACGCTCCCGCGGGCGATCATCCGCGAGCGCGTCGGCACCGGAGTCCGGGTCAGCACCAGGAGACGGGGTTCCCCGTTTCGACGGACGCGCGGAACACCTCCCGCAGCGACTCCACGATGTAGGAGAAGTCGGCGGCCCGCGCCAGGACGGTGTCCACGCGCAGGTGCCGCGGGTAACGCCCCTGTCCGTCGGCGTGCACGGGCCCGGCGAGGGGCACGGTCAACTCCGTGCCCGAGTCCAGGTCGCGGAACCGGACGCGGCCCTCACCGGCCGTCTCCTGCGTGAAATGGACGGCGCGGAACTCCTCGCGGTGCGGTTCCACCGTGACGTCGCGCACGAAGAAGCCCCGGTGGTCGACGCCCGCCCGCCGCCCGGTGGTGCCGTCCAGGACGAACACGCCCTCGTACGACTCGATGCTCTCGATCAGCCGCTCGCCCGATTCGGCGTCCACCAGCCAGGTGTCGGCGCCGAGATAGGCGGCCCCGGTGAAAGCGTCGAGTTCGGCCAGCGCCCGCCGCGCCGATTCGGGCGGCATCTGCCCGCCGTTCGCGTCGGGCAGTTCGCCGCACAGCACCGGGAAGCGCTCGCAGCCCGCGCCGCGGAGCGCCTGCTGGAAATGCCGGTACCCGTACCAGTTGGAAACGCGGACGCTGGCGATCTCCATGTCCTCGTGCGGGCAGGCGCCGCGCTCCCGCCAGACGTCGAAGGCCTCGTACAGCTCCTCGTTGCCCTCGTAGGGCACCGAAAGGTCGAGGTAACCGGCCTCGTCCTCGACGATGAGCCCGGCGGGCACGGGCGGCTCGGTGGTCAGGCCGTCCTGCAGGCAGCGGCACCTCACATAGGCGTCCAGGCCCATCGGGATCTCCTTCTCGCGCTCTGCCACCGCGCTTACCGTGCTTACCGTAGGAACGCGGAGTCCCTTTCCGCGAGCGTTTTTCCCTGTCCGGACGATCCCTGGAGAACGATGAGCAACGGCGTTCGCCTCATCCGCAACGACGAACTCGCGCAGACGGTCGACTACGCCTACGCCGCCGAGGCGCGGGCGCCCGTACGCGCGATCTGGACGGCGGGCGCCTGCCCCCTCGACACCGACGGCAAGACGGTCGCGCCCGGCGACTACGCGGGGCAGGCCCGGCAGGTGATGCGCAACCTCGCGACGGCTCTCGAAGGCGCGGGAGCCTCGCTGGCCGACGTCGTGAAGACGACCGTTTACGTGGCGTCCTCGCGCCAGGAGGACCTGGTGGAGGCCTGGGACGTGGTGCGCGAGCACATGGGCGACCACGACGCGCCCAGCACGCTGCTCGGCGTGGCCGTGCTCGGCTATGATGACCAGCTCGTCGAGGTCGAGGCCGTCGCCGTCATCACCGGCGACACGGCCCGCTGACCGCCGGGCGGAGGCGGCTCAGGTGGCGCGGCGCAGGGCTTCCACGGCCAGGCGGGCGGCGGTCCCGATCGCGGCGTCGGCCTCCGGCTGCACCGCCACCGGGACGAGCGAACGGGTGAAGACGGCCACCGCGTAGCGGCCCCCGTCCGGGTACTCGACCACGCCCACCTCGTTCCGCAGCGTGGGCAGCGTGCCGGTCTTGCCGCTCACCCGGACGTCGTCGTAGGGGAACCCGGACGACAGGCGGTGCGGCCACACCTGGAGCGACAGGAACCGGCGCATCTGCTCGCACTCCTCGGGAGGGCACGCCTCGTCCCGCC
The DNA here is from genome assembly GCA_050942275.1 of Spirillospora sp. CA-255316. Taxonomy (GTDB): domain Bacteria; phylum Actinomycetota; class Actinomycetes; order Streptosporangiales; family Streptosporangiaceae; genus Spirillospora. The sequence goes on from CP192047.1 coordinate 1,765,388, forward strand.
AGATGAGCGAGAGCAGGCGAGTCATCTCCCGGGGCGTGCTGCTGTTGGTGCGGGCCGGGTCGAGCACGCCCAGCGCGGGCAGCAGGCCCGGCTCGTCCAGCCGCGGCCACAGCTCGGCGAGGCTGCCGACCCCGGCGTCGCGCAGCATGTGGTCGTGCAGCCCGCGGGCGTCGGCGACGACGCGGGTGCGGCGCAGGCCCAACGCCTCGATCGTCGCCTCGATCGCCTCCGGCCCGACCCGGGCGTACAGCACGTCGGCGGCGGCGTTGTCACTCACCGCGATCATGGTGTAGCACAGGTCGCGCAGCGACATCCGCACCTCGTCGCGCATCACCGACACGCCGGTGGGGCCGTCGGTGCGGCCGCCGGGCGGCAGCGTGACCGGCTCGGCCGGGTCGAGCAGCCCGGCCGCGGCCTGCCGGAAGAAGGCCACCAGCAGCGGCACCTTGAACACCGAGGCCAGCACCACCGGCTCGTCGGCGCGCACGCCGATCTCCCGCCCGGCGTCCACGTCGGCGGCGTGCATGAAGCCGGTGACGCCCGCGTCCCGGAACACCGCCTCGATCCGGGCGAGCGCCTCGGCGTCCCCGTTCCCGTTCCTGTTCGTGTCGCTCATGCCAGGAACCCCGAGGCGGGACGGGGCGTGACGCGGCGCACCGGGGCCCGGTCGAGCGGCACCATGCCCGCCTCGCGGCGCAGCACGCCGGTCGCGGTGGCGGTGAACTCGGCGACAGCCGGGTCGGGCTCGGGCGCCTGCCGCCAAGCGAAGGACGTCCGCAAGGCCGGCGGCTCCCCGGCCAGCGGCCGCCACACGACCCCCGGGGTGTCGGCCGTACGGGGCGTGAGCGCCACGGCCGTCCCGGACAGCACCAGGCCGAGCGCGAACTGCGGGTTGGCCGTCTCGTGCACGGCCGGCGGGTCGTAGCCGTGCCGCCGGCAGGTGACCAGCAGCTCGTCGTACGAGCCGGGCGCCTCGTCCCGAGGAAAGATCACCAGCTCCCGTCCGGCCAGGTCGGCCAGGTGCACCTCGCCGGCGTCGACGCCCTCCGTCCGGGGCAGCAGCACGCCCACCGGCTGCCCGAGCATCGGCCCGAGCGCCAGCTCGCGGGTGTCGCACGGATGGCGCAGCAAGCCCACGTCCAGGACGCCGTCGGCCAGCGCCCGGGCCTGCTCGTCGGTGGGCAGCTCGCGCAGGTCGAGCCGCAGGTCGGGACGGCGCTCCCGGAACGCGGCGATGATCGCGGCGACCACGTCCCCGCCGAGGCCGGAGGGCAGCCCGGCGCGCAGCGTCCCGGCGCCGCCCTGGCGGGCCCGTTCGGCGAGGGAGTAGATCCGGTCGGCGCGGGCCAGGAACTCGCGGGCCTCGTCGAGCAGCAGCCGCCCGGGGGCGGTCAGCTCCACCCGGCGGCTCGACCGGTCGAACAGCCGTACGCCCAGTTCCCTCTCCAACCGCTGGATCCGCTGGCTGAGCGGCGGCTGCGCCATGCCGAGGCGCTCGGCGGCGTGGCCGAAGTGCAGTTCCTCGGCCACGACGACGAAGCACCGCAGGTGCCCCACCAGATTCACGAGCGGTGATCATACCAATCTGCATATCGGTGGTCCCCGGCGGCGATCATCGGGCCGCTCCTTCCGCGGGGGACGTCCGGCCGCGGCCGCACAGGAGCGCGGTCGCCGCGCCGAGCGCCGCCAGCCCCAGCAGCGCGGACGTCGCGCCCGTCCCGCCGAAGTCGAACAGCCGGCCCACCGCCATGCCCCCGGCGGCGGCGAACATCCCGGAGACGAAGGTCAGCACGCCGAAGTAGGACCCGAACCGCTCCGGCACGGCCAGCCGGGCGACGCGCTGGAACACCGACGCCTGGAGGAGGCCGTTCCCGGCGCCCGCGAGCACGGCGGCGACCAGCAGGCAGCCGATCGGGGACCGGGCGCCGTCGAGCAGGGCCAGGGTGAGATACGCGGCGCCCGCCAGCAGCAGGCCGCAGCGCAGCGTCCAAGGCCGCTCGCCCCGGCGGCGGGCGGCGACCCACGGCTGGACCGCCGCCGCCGTCGCCGCCAGGACGCAGAAGAACAGCGTGGCCGCGCCGGAGCCGAACCCCTTCAGCGGCACCACGGTGGTGTGGTCGGCCAGCAGCGTGGTGGGGGCCGTGGCCAGCGCGAACGCAAGGAAGGCCCGGTCGGCGACCACGGCGCGCACGTTCGCGGCCAACTCCCGCACCCGTGCCCCGATCCCGCCGCCGTCCTGCCGTGGACGCGTCGTGCGGTGGCGCGGCAGGAGGAGGAACAGGACGGAGGCGACGGCCCACGCGCCGCCCGCCATCATCGCCAGCAGCGTGAACCCGGCGGACGCCCCGGCGCCGAGGGAGAGCACCAGGAGACCGATCGGCGGACCGGCCACCGCCGCCACCTGGCCCGTGATCACGTACGCGGCGAACCCGCGGGCGCGCCGTGCCGGGGAGAGCCCGGCCAGCAGGCTCTGCGCGGCCGGATGGAACAGCGCGCCGCCCGATCCCAGCAGCACCGCCGCGGCGACCAGCCCGGCGGGGTCGTCCGCGAAGCCCAGCAGCGCGAACCCGGCGGCCCGGACGGCGCAGGCGACCGCCCCGGCGCGGGCGGGGCCGAGCATGTCGGTGACGGTGCCGACGGGGAGCAGCAGCGCGTACTGCACGCCGATCCGGACCGCGAGGACCATCCCGGCCGTCCCGGCGAGCAGGCCCACGTCGTCCCGCAGGTGGGCGACCAGGTGCGTCATCACCGCCCAGAAGCCGAGCGCGGCCGTGCTCTGCACCGCCACCATCACCAAGACCACCCGGCGGTCCGCCGCGCGGCCGCCGGACGCGGCGGAACGGACCGGCGACGGGGACGGGGACGGGGACGGGGCGTGCGGGCGCGCGGGAAGCGTCACGGGCCTGCCATGCGGCATGAGGCTCCCCTCCGTCTCGTGACACGGACGAAGAGAGCAGACCAGAACCGATACCGGTCGGTCCAATACTGATATCGGTCGAGATGTGATACGCGAATGGATATCGTCGCTGCTCGTGAAGCTACTGACGAGTCAACGGTCACACTGGGTCATCAGCGGTAGCGCACCGTCCGCCGGGCCGTCCGGTGTGCCGTCCGCCGGGCCGTCTTCGAGCAGGCCGCGCATGTGGCCCGCCTCCGGGACGCGGATGTGCTCGAAGTGCCGCAGCGCCTGGCGGCGGAGAGCGCGGGCCTCGGTCGGACGGCCGAGCGCCCCCAGCGCGTCCGCGAGCACCCGCAGGGCCTGGCCCTGCCCCCAGTCGTGGCCGGTGTCGCGCAGGATCCGCAGCGCCTCGCGCGCCTCGCGCGCCGCCTCCCGCGGCCGGCCGAGGCCGGCCTGCGCCTCCGCGACCCGGAACATCGCCAGACCCTCCCACCGCCGGTTGCGGCGGCTCCGGAAGATCTTCAGCGCCTCCCGCTGGCGCTCCGCCGCCTCCTCCAGACGGCCCACCCCGCGCAGCACCACGCCGAGCTGGTAGAGGCCGTACCCGGTACGGTCGACGCCGCCCAGCTCGCGGTGCAGGGCCAGGCCGTGCTCTGCGGCGGCCAACGACTCCTCGGCCCGGCCCATCCCGAGCAGCGCCCGCGCCAGGGCGCCCAGCGTGTTCGCCTCCCCGTACCGGTCCTGGAGCCGCCGGAACGCGCCGAGCGCCTCGATGCAGTGGCGCAGCGCCTCCTCGTGCCGGTGCATCGCGATCGCGCAGCGGCCGATCAGCACCAGTGCGTCCGCGACCGTCCACAGGTCGCCGCTCTCCCGGCCGCGGCGCAGCGCGACCCGGGTCACCGCGGCGCTGTCGTCGATCCGGTCGGCGTAGTAGTAGACCCAGCCGAGGTTGAGGTGGGCGCGGCCCTCGCTGCGCGGGTCGCGGTGCTCCCAGGCCCCGTCGATCACCGCGAACGCGGCCCGCTCGCACTCGCGGGCGTGCACCCCGGAGTTGACCAGGACGTCGGTCATCACCAGCAGCTCGGCGGCCAGCGGCAGCCGCTCCCGGGGCTCGGCGCCGTCGGCCTCGGGCGCGCGGGCGGCCTGGACGATCGCGGCGAACAGCCCCGGGGCCTCGGCGAAGAACCAGTCGCGGGCCGCGTCGGGGCCGTCGAACGGCAGGCCCCGCACGGCGGCCGGCAGCAGCGCGTCCCGCGCCCGGCCGTCGCCCGGGCTGACCATGACGTGCGCGGCACGGGCGGTGGCCAGGTAGAAGTGGAACAGCCGGTGCAGCGCCGCGGCCCGCTCGGCCGGTGGCTCGTCGCTCTCGGCGCGCTCCCGGGCGTACAGCTTGAGCAGCTCGTGGTAGCGGTAGCGGCCGGCGGTCGGGGAGCGCAGCAGGCTGGCGTCGACCAGCGACTCGCACAGCTCGTCGGCGTCGTACTCGGGCACGCCGAGCAGCGCCGCGGCGGCCTCCCGCGAGAGGGTCGGGCCCTCGGCCAGCGCCAGCAGCCGGAACGCGCGCCGCTGCGCCGCGTCCAGCTGGTTGTAGCCGAGCTGGAAGACCGCCTCGACGGCCAGGTCGGCCACGCGCAGCTCGGCCAGCCGGCGGCGCCGGTCGGCGAGCCGCTCCACCAGGGAGGCGACGGTCCAGGACGGGCGGGCGGCCAGCCGGGCGGCCACGATCCGTACCGCCAGCGGCAGGTGCCCGCAGGCGGCCAGCAGCTCCCGGACGGCGGCGGGCTCGGCGTCCAGGCGCTCCTCCCCGACGATCCGGGCGGCCAGCGCCCGCGCCTCGCCGGGCTCCATCACGTCCAGGTCGACCTGGCGCCCGGCGCCCGGCCCGGCGGGCTTGGACCGGCTGGTGATCAGTACGGCGCAGCCGGGGGAGCCGGGGAGGAGCGGCCTGATCTGGCGGGCGTCGCGGGCGTCGTCGAGCAGCACCAGCACGCGCCGTTCGGCCAGCCGGGTGCGGTAGAGCGCGGCGCGCTCGCTCAGCCCGGCCGGGATCGCGTCCCGTTCGACGCCGAGGGCCTGCAGGAACGCGCCGAGCACCGGGTGCGGGTCGGCGGGGTCGGAGCCCGAGCCGCGCAGGTCGATGTAGAGCTGGCCGTCGGGGAAGCCCGACCGTACGCGGTGGGCGACGTGCAGGGCCAGCGCGGTCTTGCCCACGCCGGCGGCCCCGGCCACCGTCACCATGGCGACCGCGCGGCGGGGCTCGGCCAGCAGCGTGTCCCGCAGCTCCTCGACGAGCCGTTCGCGGCCGGTGAAGTCGGGGACGTCGCCCGGCAGCTGGGCGGGCGACCGCGCCGGCGGCACGGGCCGCTCGCCCGATGTTCCCCCGATTCCGGCCGGTTCCAGGACGGCCTCGGAAGCGCCCGGGACGGCCTCGGAGTGTCCCGGGACGGCCTCGGAAGGCCCCGGGCCGGTCTCGGTCAGCAGCCTCCTGTGGAGGGCGGCCAGGTCCTGGCCGGGCTCGATGCCCAGGTCCTCGACGAGGGTGCGCCGGGTCTCGGCGTACACGGCCAGGGCGTCGGCGTGCCGGCCGGCACGGTGCAGCGCGAGCATGAGCAGCCCGCGCAGCCGTTCCCGCAGCGGATGCTCGGTGACCAGCGCCGACAGCTCGGGCACGATCTCGGCGTGCGAGCCCAGCTCCAGGTCGAGCTCGAGCCGGGACTCCAGGGCGGCCAGCCGGCGCTCGGCCAGCCTGATCCGCTGGGCCCGCGCGTACGGCCCGGGCACGCCCGCCAGGGGCTCGCCGCGCCACCGGCCCAGCGCCGTGCGCAGCAGATCGCGGGCCTCGGCGGCGCGGCCCCGCGAACGGGCCGGCCCGGCGGCGGTGACCTCGCGCTCGAAGAGGGCCGCGTCGAGCGCGTCCGGCGGGAGGCGCAGGGCGTAGCCGTCGCCGACCGACACCAGGACCCGGTAGCCGTCGCGCGGGCCGCCGTCCCGGCCGGGTTCCAGGACGCGGCGCAGCCCGGAGGCGTAGGTGCGCAGCGCGCCGCGCGCCCGCCGCGGCGGCTGGTCGCCCCAGACGGCGCTGACCAGCTCCTGCGCGGTCGCGGGCCGTCCGTCCCGGAGCAGCAGCGCGACCAGCACGGCCCGCTGCTGCGGCGGGCCCAGGGGCAGTTCGGCCGTGCCGCGCCGGGCCCGCGGAGGGCCGAGGACGGTGAAGCGCAGGGAGGGCATTTCCATTGCTAAGCACCATATGAGCCGATTTAAACGGCGGCCAAGGCGCCGGCCGGTGGCTGATCGCCGGTCTACCTTCGCCTCGAAGATCGTCGGGATGGGATGAGAGACTCCACTACCGTGGACACTCCCGCGTTGCGCTTCTCCGTACTGGGGCCCGTGCGCGCGTGGCGGGGCCCCGCCGAGCTGGACCTCGGCGGCCCGCAGCAGCGGGCCGTCCTGGCCGTGCTGCTGCTGAACCGCGGGCGGACCATGCCGATCGAGGGCCTGCTGGACGCGCTGTGGGGCGACCTGCCGCCCGCCCGGGCCGTCGGAACGGTGCGCACCTACGCCTCCCGGTTGCGCCGAGTGCTCGAGAACGATCGGGCCAACCCCGAGATCCTGGTCTCGACCGGGAAAGGCTACGCCCTCCGCGCGGCCCCCGGCACGCTCGACGCCGAAGTGTTCGAGGCCCGCGCGGCCGAGGCGGGCCGGGCCCGGACGGCGGGCGATCCGGTCCGGGCGCGCGAGCTCTACGGCCGCGCCCTGGACCTGTGGGACGGCGCGCCGCTGCCCGGGCTGCCCGGCCCGTACCTCCAGGCCCGCCGGACGCGGCTGGCCGAGCGGCGGCTGGCGGTCCTGCAGGCGCGGCTGGAGGCCGACCTGGAGCTGGGCCGCCATGCGGAGATCGTCGGGGAGCTGGCGGTGCTGAGCGCGGAGCATCCGCTGCGGGAGCCGCTGCGCGGGCTGCTGATGCTCGCGCTCTACCGGTGCGGCCGGCAGGCCGAGGCGCTGGCCGCCTACACCTCCGCCCGCCGGACGCTGGCGGGCGAGCTGGGCATCGACCCCGGCCCCGACCTGCGCGATCTCCAGGAGAGGATCCTGCGGAACGATCCGTCGCTGGCCGCGCCCGGCCCCCGGAAGGCCGTCGTGACCGGGCCCGGGGCCGCACGCGAGGCCGATGCCGGCGCCGCCCCTGAGGCCGAGGCCGAACCCCCGAAGGACGACGCCCAGACCGCGCGGGACGAGGCCCAGAGCGCCCGGGACGACGCCGAGCCCGAGCGGCTCGACGGCCAGGCCGGAAACCGACCCGGCTCGCCCGCCCCCTTCCAGCGGCCCGCCTCGCTGCCCGCCGACCTGCCCGACTTCACCGGGCGCGCGGCGCTGGCCGACCGCATGACCGGCTGGCTGGCATGCCAGGAGGGCAGGGCGCCCACCGTCATCGCGGTGTCCGGCGTCGGCGGCGTCGGCAAGACGGCCCTGGCCGTGCACGTCGCCCACGCCGTACGGGACGCCTACCCCGACGGGCAGCTCTACGTCGACCTGCTGGGCACGGCCAAGCACCCGCTGCCGCCCGCCGTGGTCCTGGGGGAGTTCCTGCGCGCGCTCGGCGTGCCCGACCAGGCCGTGCCGGAGGGCGAGAACGAGCGCTCCGCCCTCTTCAGGTCGATGCTCGCCGACAGACGCGTCCTGGTCCTGCTCGACAACGCCCGCGACGCCGAGCAGGTCAGGCCGCTGCTGCCCGGCACCACCGGCTGCGCCGCGCTGGTCACCTCGCGGGCCCGGCCCGCAGGGCTGCCCGGTGCCCGCGCGGTCGACCTGGACGTCCTCGACCCGGTCGAGGCGATCGCGCTGTTCACCGCGATCGTCGGGCCGCGCGCCGCCGCCGAGCGCGGCGCCGTGGTCGACGCCGTCGGCCTGTGCGGGTTCCTCCCGCTGGCCGTGCGGATCGCCGCCTCCCGGCTGGCCGCCCGGCCCGGCTGGTCGGTGCGGTCGCTGGCGGCCCGGCTGGCCGACGGCCGCCGCCGCCTGGCCGAGCTGCGGATCGGCGACCTCGCCGTCGAGGCCACCTTCCGGCTGGGATACGACCAGCTCGACCCGTCCCTGGCCCGCGCGTTCCGGCTGCTGTCGGTGCCCGAGACCTCCGGGGTGTGCCCGCCGGGCGCCGCCGCGCTGCTCGGCACCACCCACGCCGAGGGCGAGCGGGTCCTGGAGGCGCTGGTCGACCTGGGCCTCATGGACTCCCCGGCCCCCGGCTGCTACCGCTACCACGACCTGCTGTGGCTGTTCGCCCGCCAGATCCCCGAGCCGGACGGCGAGCGCGGCGAGCGCCGGGCCGCGCTGGGCCGCCTGGTGCGGTTCGTGCTGGCCACCCAGCGCGGGGTGCACCGGCTGGTCCGGCCGGGCGCCCCGATCTCGGTGGCCGACCCGGGCCCGTCCGGGGAGCTGGAGTTCGCCGGTGCGGGCGAGGCCCGCGAATGGATCTTCTACCGGCTCACCGACCTGCTGGTCATCGTCAGCCAGGCCGCCGCGGACGGCGCGCTCGCCGAGGCCGCCGACGTCCTGCTCGCCCTCGACCCCCTCCTGGAGGACGGCTACCGCTGGGAGGAGGCCGGCCCGGCGGCGCGCGCCGTCCTGGACGAGGCGGTGCGGCGGGGCGACCGCCGTGCCGAGGCGCGGGCCCGGTACGTCCTCGGCCGCCTCCTCACCCACACCAGCCGCCTGGCGGGGGCCCGCGACCACGCCGGGCGCGCCACCGCGCTGAGCCGGGAGACCGGCGACCGCGTGCTGCTGATGTCGGCCCTGGACCTGCTCTCGCACATCGCCTTCTACGAGCACGATCTGCGCGCCGCCATCGACCACATCGAGCAGGCCCTGGAGCTGGGCCGCGAGTTCGGCGACCGGGCCGGGGAGGCCGAGCGCACCGGCAACCTCGCCTACGCCCGCGTGGAGGTGGGGGAGGCGGCCGAGGCCGTCCCGGCCGCCGAGCGCAGCCGCGACCTGGCCCGGGCCGCCGGGCACGGCGCGGCGGAGGCGTACGCCCTCTACATCCTCGGCATCGCGCTGCGCGAGCTGGGCCGCCTGGACGAGGCGGTGGCGCGGTTCGACGACGGGCTGGCGATCTGCTGGTCCCAGGGGTTGCGGGCGCGCGAGTCGTACATCCTGCTGCGGATCGCCGAGACGCAGCTGCTCCGCGGCCGGGCCCGGGAGGCCCTCGTCAGCGCCGAGCGGTCGCTGGCCATCGGCCGCGAGATCGGCGAGGAGTACCAGCAGGGCCGCGCGCTCACCGCGCTGGGCCGGATCCTGGCCGCGCTCGGCGACCCGGACGGTGCCCGCCGCCGCTGGGAGGAGGCGCTGGCGCTGTTCTCCGCGCTGGAGGTCGCCGAGGCGGGCGGGGTGCGGCGGCTGCTGGACGACGCCGCGGCAGCCTCCGGCGGTCTCACGGCCAGTCCCTGACCCTCGGCGGCCGGGCCGGGGTCAGGCCGGTGGCGGCGGTGCGGTGGAGGCGCGCACGACCAGCTCGACCGGCAGCGCGCGCGACTCGGGACGCCCGCCTCCCAGCAACTCCAGCAGCGCGAGCATGCCCTGTTCGCCCAGCTCCTGGGCGGGCAGCCGGACGGTGGTCAGCTCCGGCTCCAGGGCCCGGGCGATCTCGACGTCGTCGAACCCGGTGACCGACAGGTCGCCGGGGATCTCCAGCCCGCGCGCCCGGGCGGCCTTGTACGCGCCCGCCGCCATCAGGTCGTCGTCGCAGACCAGCGCGGTGGGGCGGTCGGGAAGGTCGAGCAGCCGCCCGGCGGCCTCCTTGGCCGAGCGCACGTCGATGGTGCCCGCGGCACGGGTGAGCGTCCCGCCGGGCAACTCGTGCACGGCGCGGGCGACGGCGCCGCCGCGGGCCCGGAACGTCCACTCGTCCACCGACGCGGCGAGGTGCCCGAACCGCCGGTGTCCGAGCCCGGCCAGGTGCGCCACGACCGCGCGCATGCCGTCCTCGACGGCGAAGTCGACGGTGGGCGCGCCGCCCGCGGCGGCGGCCGGGCCGCTGTCGAGCATGACCACCGGGGCCCGCCCGAACCCGCGCAGCGCGTCCGGGGTCATCGAGGAGGCCATGATCCCGTCGATGGCCTCCCGGGGCACGGCGAACGGGCTGGCGCCGGGAGCGGCGGGGCGGGCGTCGTCGGGCGGGTAGACCACGACGCCGAACCCGTGGCGGGCGGCGACCCGCGCGGCGCCGATGTAGACGGGGCCGAAGAACGGCGAGGTGATCGTCGGGATCACCAGCAGGACCGTGCGGGTGGTGCCCAGGCGCAGGTTGCGGGCGGCGGCGTTGGGCCGGTAGCCGAGACTGGCGGCGGCCTCCTCGACGGCGCGGGCGGTGGCGGGGGAGACCCGCCCGGTCCATTTCCCGCCGAGCACCAGCGAGACGGTGGACTGCGAGACGCCGGCCGCCTGCGCGACGTCCCTGCTGGTGGGACGCGCGGAACGGGCGGCGGCCCCGCCCCCGGCCTCGCTCACGCGGCCTCCTCGCGCCGATCTCGCATGTCGAAACAGGGTAGAGCGGAAGCCCCCCTGGGTGGTACGTATGACGGAAGAAGTAATACGTATGACGCAGTCATTCCGGAGGCCGAATGCGCACTTACCTCGACTTCCTGCGGGTGACCCACGCCGCCCGGCTGCTCGGCGGAACCCTCCTCGGCCGGCTCCCCAACGGGATGGGCATGCTCGCGGTCGTCCTGCACGTGCGCTCCGAGGGCGGCGGCTACCCGCTGGCCGGCACGCTCGCCGCCGTGTTCGGTCTGGCCATGGCCGCGGGCCAGCCCGTCCTCGGCCGCGCCATGGACCGCTTCGGCCAGAGCCGGGTACTGCTGCCGGCCGCCTGGCTGTCCGCCGCCGGGTTCGGGCTGCTCGCCCTGACCGGCGCCGACCCGCTGCCCGTCACCGCCGCCGCGGTGATCCTGGCCGGGTTCGCCACCCCGCCGCTGGAGGCGGGCCTGCGCGCGCTGTGGACCCTGGTCCTGCCCGGCCCGGCCGAGGTCAAGGCCGCGTACGCGCTGGACGCCGCCGCCCAGGAGATCCTCTTCACCGCCGGCCCGCTGCTGGTGGTCGCCGCCGCGGCCGTCAACACCGAGACCGCCCTGCTGCTCACCGGCGCCCTCGGCGTGGCCGGGACCCTGGTCGTCACCACCTCGGCGCCGTCCCGCGCCTGGCGGGGCGAGCCGCGCGCCTCCGACTGGGCGGGACCGCTGCGCGCCCCCGGCCTGCGCGTACTGTTCACCGCCCTGACCTGCGCGGGCATCGCCCTCGGCGTGTACGCGGTCGCCGTCGTCGCCTACGCCGAGCGCGCCCGCGACGACATGGCCTCCGGCCTCCTCCTCGCCGCCATGTCCGGAGGCGCCCTGGTGGGCGGGCTGGTGTACGGCGCGCGGTCCTGGCCGGGCGAGGAGCACCGCCGCTTCGCGTGGCTGATGGCCGCGCTCGCCGCCGGCTACCTGCCCCTCGTCTGGGCCCCCGCGCTGCCGGTCATGTCGGTGCTGGCCTTCGCCAGCGGCCTGTTCCTGGCCCCCATGCTGGCCTGCAGCTTCACGCTGGTGGACCGGCTGGCGCCGAGCGGGACGGTCACCGAGGCGTTCGCGTGGGTGGTCGCCGCGTTCGGAGTGGGCGGCGCCATCGGCTCCGCCGCCGCCGGAATCGGCCAGGACCTGGCGGGCGTGCCCGGCGCGTTCGCCGCCGCCGGGGCGGGCGGGCTGCTCGCCCTGACCGTCTGCGTCCTCGGCTCCCGCACCTACCGGCCCCGCCCGGTGCCCGCGCCCGCCGGACGCCCCGCGTCGGCGACGCACCGGCTCTGACCGCTCGGCGACCCGGCGGCGTGGCCGTGGTGGCCGCTCAGATCCAGGTGCCGAACCAGATCCGGGCGTGCCAGTCGTCGTACGTCATGATCTTGGCCGCCAGGACCGGATAGAAGTACGCGAAGTTGGCCAGCACCACCAGCACGTAGGCGCCCGCCGCCGCGGCCCCGGCCACCCGCCGCCCGCTGACCGGCGCGTGCGTCCCGGGCAGCGCGGCCGTGGCACCGGACGGCGGACCGGCCTCCTGCCCGTAGATCCCGTAGCCCGCCCCGACCGTCTCCTTCTCCGGGACGGCCGCCGGCCGGGCGGTGGGCACCGGGCCGGGCCTGCCGCGCGCGGGGCCCATCAGGTAGCCGAACACCAGCACGATCGCCAGCACCATGAACGGCACCATCGGCGTCGCGTAGAACAGGAACATCGTGCGGTCGGCGAACGCCGAGGGGAACCAGGTCAGCCAGCCGGCCAGGAAGCCCAGCAGGATCGCGCCCGCCCGCCAGTCGCGCATCATCAGCCAGATGCCCGCGACCAGCACCAGGGCGACCAGCGCCCCCCACCACAGGGCCGGGGTGCCGATCCCGAGGATCTCGCGGGAGCAGCGATCGGCGTCGCACGCGTTCTTGGGCTCGGTGTAGAAGAACGCCACCGGACGGCGCAGGATCGGCCAGTCCCACGGCCACGACTGGTAAGGATGCTCGGAGTCGAGGCCGGTGTGGAAGTTGAGCATCTCGGCGTGGTACTTCCACAGGTCGGGCAGCGCCTCGAACGGCCGCGCGAGCACGAAGCCCGCCGCCTCGCCGCGCCCCCAGCCGCCCGGCCGGAAGATCCACCCCCACCAGGTGGCGAGGTAGGTGATCACGCCCACCACGACCAGCTGGACGAACGCGGGGACCGCGTCCAGCACGACCGCCCCGGCGAACGGCCGCCGCACCCCGGCGGCCCGGCGCGCCCCGAAGTCCCAGAACACCACCATGATCCCGAACGCGGCGACGTAGAAGACCCCGGTCCACTTGGTGGCGCACGCCAAACCCAGGCAGACCCCGGCGGCGATGCGCCAGCCGTGCAGCACGAACGGCCCGTACTCCGAGGCGCCCCCCGCCTCGACCTTCTCCGCGAGCCGGCGGCGGGACCGGTCGCGGTCGGCGACCAGGCACCCGAACCCGGCCAGGATCCAGAACATCACGAAGATGTCCAGCAGCGCGGCCCGGCTGGTGACGAACTGGAGGCCGTCCAGCGCCAGCAGCAGCCCGGCCATGCAGCCGAGCAGGGTGGAGCCGGTCATCCGCCGGGCCACCCGGCACAGGATCAGCACCGACAGCGTCCCGCACAGCGCCGCGGCGAACCGCCAGCCGAACGGGGTGGCGCCGAACAGCCACTCGCCGATCGCGATCATCCATTTGCCGGCCGGGGGATGGGCCACGAACGAGGCGCCCGACGCCCAGATGTCGGCGTCGGGATCGGCGATGAGGAGCCTGTCGGCGTCCTTGACCGTGTTGTGCTCCCAACCGAACTTCAGCAGCGCCAGCGCGTCCTTGGCGTAGTAGGTCTCGTCGAAGACCACCGCCTTGGGCACGCCCAGCCGGTCGAACCGCAGGAATCCGGCGAAGACCGTCACCAGCAGCGGGCCCAGCCAGCTCAGCAGGACGTTGCCCGGGATGGGCGGGGCGAGCCACTCGCGCAGGGAGGGCGGCTCCGACCGCCCTCCGGTGGCCCGTGCCGGCGCGAAATCCGTCATCGCCATCCCGCCATCGTAGGGGGGCCGACGGCGAGCCCCGGGCCCGCGCCGGAACCGGCCTCCCCGGCCGGCCCGGCCGGGCGGCGCGGGCGGCCTCGACGAGCGGCGAGAATGGTCGGGTGACGGGCACGGTGAACGAGAACGGGGCCGGCGCCGCGACGACGGGCCGCCTGCTGCTGGCGGCCGCGCCGATCGGCTGCGCCGACGACGCCTCGGCCCGGCTGCGCGCCGCGCTGGCCGGCGCGGAGGTCGTCGCGGCCGAGGACACCCGGCGGCTCCGGCGCCTGGCCGCCGACCTGGACGTGGAGGTGGGCGGCCGGGTGGTGGCCTACCACGACCACAACGAGCGGACCCGGACCGGCGGGCTGCTCGCCGAGCTGCTGGCCGGCCGGGACGTCCTGCTGATCACCGACGCCGGGATGCCGGGCGTCTCCGACCCCGGCTACCGGCTGGTCCGCGCCGCGGTGGCCGAGGGGGTCCCGGTGGTGGCGCTGCCCGGGCCGTCCGCCGTCACCACGGCGCTGGCGGTGTCCGGGCTGCCCACCGACCGGTTCTGCTTCGAGGGGTTCCCGCCGCGCAAGCAGGGCGAGCGGTCCCGGCGGCTGGCGGAGCTGGCCGGCGAGCGCCGCACGATGGTGTTCTTCGAGTCGCCGCGCCGGCTGGAGGCCACGCTGGAGGCCATGGCGGCGGCGTTCGGCGCGGACCGCCCGGCCGCCGTGTGCCGCGAGCTGACCAAGACCTACGAGGAGATCCGCCGCGGCCCGCTGGGCGAGCTGGCCGCCTGGGCCGGCCCGGACGTGCGCGGCGAGATCACCGTCGTGGTGGGCGGCGCCCCCGAGCCCGCGGGCCTGTCCGACCCGGCCGACCTCGCCGCCGCGGTCGCCGGCCGGGAGGACGCCGGCACGCCCCGCAAGCAGGCCATCGCCGAGGTGGCCAAGGAGAACGGCGTGCCCAAGCGGGTGGTGTACGACGCGGTCGTGGCCGCACGCCGGTAGGCCGGCCGGCAGGGACCCGCCCGGCGGCTAGATGAAACGGTCCATTCTTGGACGAGTCCGGACCCGCCGTTGGGGGGATACTGGACACGAGCAGCGCGCCGGGGCCGGCCGCGCACTCCGAGCGGTGCCCCGAGCGCGAAGTGGCGTCACCAAGGGGGTGGGGGCCGTGCGCGAAGCATGGTCGAGCCACGAGATCTGGGTCTACGAGTGCCTGCACTGCACCATGACCTGGGAAGAGGAGTTCGACGTCCGGCACAGCGCCGACGGCCACGGCGGCGAGGTGGAGCTGTTCGAGCAGGACGGGCAGCGCTGCATCACCCCGTGGATCGACCACGTCTGCCCCCACTGCGGAGGCCAGAACGTCAAGGCGCTCCCGGCGCCGTGGGGCCGGCAGGTGACGGGGGTGCAGGCCGCCACCGCCGACGACCTGGAACTTGTGTTCCGGCTCCGCCGCCTGCACGCCTACTGACCGGCGGCCGGACGCGGCAGGCCCGGGCCACGAGTCCCGCAGGGCCTCCCGCGGGACGTGCCCGGGTCGCTCAGTTGGCGGCGGGCTCGGGCACTTTCTCCTCGACAGGCCCGGCCGCGGGACCGCCGGCGGGCTCCTCGGCCTCCTCGCGGCGCCGTCCCGCGCGCAGCAGCCCGGAGATCCGGCCGCGTGCCTCGGGCGAGAACGCCATGCCAGCAGCCAGGCACGCGAGCGGCACGGCGGGCAGCACGTACCGGTAGTCGAACTCGGCCGTCGCGGCGGGGGCCAGCAGCAGGCCCGTCCCCAGCGTCCACGGCAGGAACGCCATCCCGCCCAAGCGCCGCCACATCACGACCATGCCGCCCAGCCCGACCAGGAGGAGCACCCCGACGCCCGTTCCGCGCAGGTAGAAGTGGTCCTGGTAGAAGCGGATCGCCCCGGCGAACGGCTCCACCACCAGAGTGCGGGCGCGGCCCTGCTCGTACTTGACGGCCTCGTCGGCGGCGGTGTTGTCGTTGTCCATCCGCCAGTTGGGCAGGGCGCTGGTGGTCCTGCCGAACTCGTACTGCTGGTAGGTGGCCCGGTCGGGGAACACCGTGCGCTCCCAGCGGAAGACGCGCAGGAAGTCGTACCCGACCACCTTGAGGTAGTCGACCGGCTGGGACAGGATCGCGCGGCGGGAGAAGCTGTTGGCGACCTGGTTCTGGTCGGCGCTGAACCGCTTGCCCGTGTACCGGTTGAGCGGGGACGCGGCGTTCCAGATGCCGTCCTGGGAGTTGGGGAGCCGGTTCTCCGGCTCGGTGCACAGCGGGATCTCCTCCACCGGCAGCGAGTCGATCTTGTGGCAGTCGGCGAACTTGTAGACCCGGGCGTACAGGAAGATCCCGTTGCTCTCGGTGATGGTGAACTTGCCGTTCTCCGCCTTGTACCAGCCCGCGTAGGCCGCCACCGGCAGCGCGCAGGCGGCCAGGGTGACCGCCAGCATCCGCCAGCCGGTCCGCCGGATCAGCATGTACGTCAGCACGCCGATCAGCACCGGCATCCCGACCGAGCGGGTCAGCCAGGCCATCCCGATGATCAGCCCGAGCGACGCGGCGATCTTCCAGGTGGTGCGGTCGTGCCAGAGCAGCAGCGTGACCGCGCTCACCACCAGGAAGGTGAACATGGTGTCGGACAGGATCAGGTGCTCCAGCTGGATCTGGTAGGCGTCCAGCAGGAACGGGGTGGTGGCCAGCGCCGCGCCCCACCCGGGCAGCCGGAACCGGCGGCGCAGCAGCGCGTACACCATCACGCCCATGGCCAGGCCCATGGCGTGCTGCAGCAGGACGACCAGGCCGAAGCTGTGCAGCGGCTTGAGGATCAGCAGCAGGAACGAGTAGCCGTCGGGCCGCAGCGGATGCGGGTACGGCTTCATCGCCACGTGCAGGTAGTCGAAGCTGTCGTTGAAGAACATCGCCGGCTGGTAGCCGATCATCGCGATGACCCGCAGCAGCGCCGCTATGGCGAGGATCACAGTAAAGAACGGGTGACGGCGCATCAGCGCCCACAGCCGAGCGGCCCGGTCGCGCAGGTGTCCGCCGGGGTCGGCGGCGACGTCGCGGACGCGGTCGCGGGCGCCGTCGCGCAGCGAGACCGCGCGGGCCGCGGCGGCCTCGCGGGCACGTCCCGCGGCGCGGCCGGCCCGGCTCCCGCCCGCGCGGCGGCGCTTCGGCGTGTCGTCCTGTTCGCCGGGCTCGTCAGGCTCGCCGGGCTTATCGGGCCCGTCCGGCGACACGCCGGGGTCTGTGCCCGGCACGGCCGTGTCCCGCTCGGTGGCGGTGTCTCCGGTGGCGGTGACCGGGGGGTCGGCGACGGCGGTCGCCACTCCGGCCACCGCGTCCGGGCCGGACGGGGAATCACCGCCGCCCGGGCCCGCCGGTTCCCCGGCCTGACCGCCGGTCAGCGGCTTCCCGGCGGCCTCCGCGAGGCCGTTCGCGTCCGCCTTGCCGTTCGCCGCCTCGGCCGGTGCGGCGTGCCCGGACGCCGTTGCGTCGGCCTCCCGCAGGCCGCCGCCATCGCGGTGCTGACCTGCACTGTGCTCTCCGGCCCCCAGCTCGGTGGCACTGCGTTCTCCGGCGCGCGTCAAAGCCGACCCAACCTTTCCGGGCCGCGGTGCCCGTATGCTTGTTCCCCTAGCCTGCCGCCTACGGCCGTGACTGAGCGGGTCTTCAGGTTGCAAGTACGCAACACGATACGGGCGCTCTTGATCGAAGAGGTGCGCATCGCTCGCTCCGGGCAGGCATGATGAACGACGGCCGGCCGCCCGGCGGAACATGACGAGATTAGTGGAAAATACCGCAGACGGTCACCAGGGGTAACGAAGGAGATCGCGTGGAACTCTCCGTAGTGATGCCGTGTCTGAACGAGGCCGAAACGGTCGAGACCTGCGTCCGCAAGACGATCGGCTTTTTCGAGGACAACGGTATCGACGGCGAGGTCGTCATCGCCGACAACGGCAGTACCGACGGCAGCCAGCAGCTGGCCCGGGACGCGGGCGCCCGGGTGGTGCCCGTGATCGACAAGGGGTACGGCAACGCGCTGATGGGCGGCATCCGCGCCGCCCGCGGGCGCTACGTCGCGATGGGCGACGCCGACGACTCCTACGACTTCACCACCCTGGGGCCGTTCCTCGACGAGTTGCGCGGCGGCGCCGACCTGGTCATGGGCAACCGGTTCAAGGGCGGCATCGCGCCCGGCGCCATGCCGCCGCTGCACCGCTACCTGGGCAACCCCGTGCTGAGCTTCGTCGGCCGGCTCTTCTTCGGCAGCAAGATCGGCGACTTCCACTGCGGGCTGCGGGCCTTCAACAAAGAGTCGATCATGCGGCTCGGCCTGCAGACCGGCGGCATGGAGTTCGCCAGCGAGATGGTGGTGAAGGCCACTCTCGCCAAGTACGACATCCGCGAGGTCCCGACCACGCTCTCGCCGGACGGCCGGTCCCGCGCGCCGCACCTCAACACCTGGAGGGACGGCTGGCGTCATCTGCGCTTCCTCCTCCTCTACAGCCCCCGGTGGCTGTTCCTGATCCCGGGCCTGGTCTTCATGACGCTCGGACTGGTCGCCGGGATCGCGCTGTCGTTCGGTCCGGTGCGGGTCGGAGAGATCGCCTTCGATGTCGACACGCTGGTCGGCGCGGGTGCGGCGCTGGTGATCGGCTTCCAGGCGGTGGTGTTCGCGCTGCTCACCAAGGTCTACGCGATGCAGGAGGGCTTCCTGCCGCATGATCGGAGAGTACAGAAGATCATCGACTGGTGGAGCCTGGAACGCGGACTGGTGCTGGGCGGGCTGCTCGCCGTCGCCGGTCTGGCGGGCCTGGCCGCCTCCCTGCTGCACTGGCGGGTCAACAACTTCGGCGAGCTCGACCCGCGGCAGTCGCTGCGCCTGGTCGTCCCGGCCGCGACCGCGCTGGTGATGAGCCTCCAGGCCATCTTCGGCTCGCTGTTCATCAGCATCCTGGGAATCCGCCGGCGCCAGCACCCCCCGGCGATCGACGCGGCCGACGAGGCCGCGGGCCTGGTGGACGCCGCCGTGCTGAAGGTCGCCGCGGAGGCCCAGAAGGAGCGGGCCGTGGCGGACAAGTCCGAGACCGGTGAGGTGGCCGCCGACCCGGAGCGGGACAAGGCTCCGGCCGTCGCCGCCGCCAAGGGCGCCGCGAAGAAGACCACCGGCAAGAGCACCGGCAAGACCAGGAAGTCCGCCGGCGAGGCCAAGGGCGCGGCCAAGGGCGAGCCGGCCGGCGAGAGCACCGGTAAGGGCGCGGGCAAGTCCCGGGCAAAGGGCGCCCCCGCCGGCGAGTCCGGCGCCGCCGAGGACGAATAAATCATGACGGCCGGGTAGGAGCCCGGCGTCGGCGTACATTCCGTGCGCCGTTCCCGCGCATTTCCCTTCTGGGACGGAACGGCGCCCGTGCTCGCGCTCCGCCTCTCACGGAAGGGAACGATGTCGTCACTCTCCGGAACGGAAGCCGACAACTTGCTGAGTGTTTCGTGAGCAAGCCGAATCGCGCTCGCCGGACTGTGACAGGCTGACTCGCTGATGGATCTCTCGCCCGTGCCGGCCGTCATCGCCGTTCTCCCGGACCCCGGCCACTGATGACCACCCAGGCAGCGACCCGCACGGTCGCACGACCTCCGGCCCGTTCCACGGGCGAGCGCCCCGCCGGCGCCGCGCCGCGCTTCCGGCACTGGGGCCTGCTGCTGCTGGTCGGCTGGGCCGTCCAGGTGGCCGTACGGCTGTGGCTGGCGGCCGGGCAGACGATGCCGGTGGCCACCCCCGACGAGGCGGGCTACCTGTTCGCGGCCCGGGTGCTGACCGGCGGCCCCGAGGCCGACATGTCGTACGGCACCGTCTACCGGGGCGGGTACGCGCTGCTGCTGCTCCCGGCGTTCTGGATCGCCGACGAGCCGATCACCGTCTACCGGATCTGCCTGGTCATCAACGCGCTGATCAGCGCCGCCCTGCTGCCGCTGGCCTACCTGACGCTGCGCCGGATGCGGCTGTCGCGCGGCTGGTCGTACGCGGTCGGCCACGTCACCGCGCTGCTGCCGTCGGTGGTCTTCTACTCCGAGTTCGTGCTCACCGACGCGGTGCTGCCGGTCGCGGTGTTCGGCTGGCTGCTGCTCACCCACGCGTGGCTGACCGCGCCGCCGGAGACGTCCCGGGCGCGGGTGACGCTGTACGGGGCGTCCGCCGCGATGGTCGTGGCGTACGTGTACGCCTCCCACACCCGCGGTGTGATCCTCATCGTCGTGCAGGTCGGCCTGATGGCCGCCGCCGTGCTGTTCCGGTGGCGCGACTGGCGTACGACCGGTGTCGCCGCCGCCGCGCTCGGGGCCGTCGCCGGCGCGGGCGCGCTGCTCAACGGGGGTCTGCTGCCCCGCCTGTACCCGGGCGGCGACAACAACCTGGGCGGCAACCTGGAGCGCCGCCTGACCAGCCTGGACGGCTACGGCTGGGTGCTGTCGCTGGGCACCGGGCAGGTCTGGTACCAGATCGTGGCGACCGGCGGCATCGCCGGGATCGGCCTGGTCACGGTCGCGGTGCTGGCGGTGCGGCGCGGCACGGCGCCGCGGCTGCGCGCGCTGGCCCTGGCGGTGCTGGCGACCATCGCGGGCATCGCGTTCGCGACCTCGGCCGCGCTGCCCGTGGAGTGGCGGATCGGCAACTACGTGTACGGCCGGTACCTGGCGTGCGTGACGCCGGTGCTGTTCGCGGTGGGCGCCGCCGTGCTGCTGCGCGCCACGCTCCGCACCGTGCTGTGGGCCGCGGCGGCGACGGTGACGCTGGCCGTGCTGACCGCGAGCGTCGTCCAGTGGTACGCGGGCGACCTGCTGAGCCGCTATACCTACACCCGGTTCGACTTCCCCGAGACGTCCTTCCTGACCTGGAACTGGACGGAGTTCCACCTTTGGCGGGCCACGCTGGCCGGGCTGGTGCTGCTGGGCCTGGCGGTGCTCACGGCCCGCCTGCCCAGGCAGGGCCGGGCGGCCCTGGTGGCGCTGCTGGTGACGGTCAACCTGGCCGCGGTGACGACGGCGACGATGCAGATCTCCCGGCCGCTGGTGGAGGGGCTGACGGCGTACACCGACCTGCGCGACAAGACGGACCTGGAGGACCAGCGGTCGATCGCGCTGGACTGGAACGTCCCCTGGACGGTGCGGCTCGCCCAGTTCTACTGGGCCTGGGACAGCAAGGGCACGCTGTTCGACGCCCGCTGGACCCCGGCGCCGCGCGACGTGGACCTGGTCGTGCTGGCCTGGCCGAAGGGCGTGCCGGCGGAGCAGACGTGGCGGGACGCCCCCGACGGATGGCGGATCGTGGACAGCCGCCGCACGCCCGAGGGCGACTGGGTGGCCTGGCGCAGCCCGTCCGCCCCGCAGCAGGACCCGGGCCACACCGTCACCGGCGACCGCCCCTGATCGACCGCCCAGCCCGACCGCTCCGAGGCCGCCTGGCCTCGCCCGTCCCGGGGGGTGTGGGGGGTCGCCCCCCACGATGAAACGTCAGCGGGAGGCCGGGCCCCAGATCTCGAGGACGCCGTCCGAGGAGCGCCACATCAACCGCCAGCCGCCCTGCGGGCTGGGCCGCCACCCGGCGAGGATCTGCGACTCCTGGCCGCGCCACCGGGTGAACAGCATCGGCTGACCGTACGAGTCCTCCGGCAGCCTGGCCGAGGAGTGCTCGAAGTCGCGGATCCGGCCGTGCCACAGCGTGTCGCCCCACATGGAGCGGGTGTAGAAGGTCAGCGTCTGCGCCAGCCGCCGGTCGGCCCACAGGACGGGCATGTCGCGGTCGTGGGCGGCCAGGTGGCCCCTCAGCTCGTTCCAGGCCTTGTCGCGGGGGAGGGCCGGGACGGCGCGTACCGCCGACACCACGTAGGTGCCGGCGAGCACGACCGCCAGGACGGGGGCCACCGCCGTGCGGAGCCGGAGGCGCGCCGTATCACTGTGGGGGGACGACCCCCCACGCCCCCCGAACCATGCCGTATCACTGCCGGGGGACTGCCCCCCACGCCCCCCGAACCGAATCCGCCGCGCCAGCAGGACGATCGATCCGGCGCCGCCCGCGAGCAGCGCGGGCAGGACGGCGAACCAGTACCGCAGCAGCCAGGCGCGCAGCGAGATGTCGTGCGGGTCCAGCACGCCCGCCAGCAGCGTCAGCGGGACGGCCAGGGTGAAGAACCACACCAGGACCAGCGCGAGCCGCCGGTCGCGGGTCACCGCCCACCCGGCGATCGTGAGGACCAGCGCCGCCACGAAGATCATGCCCATCGGATGCCAGTCGTCCATCGCCCGCACGAACGACTGGAACGCCAGCCACCGGGTGACGTGGTCGCGGGACTCGCCGCCGTGGCCCGCCGCCGACATCAGCCCGGCCAGCGGGTCGCCCCACACGACGGCGTTGTGGACGAGATTGGCGGCCAGGATGGCGACCATCGGCAGCCCGACCGTGACGTTGCGCCGCCACGGGATCCGCAGCAGGGCCAGGTAGATCGGGATGGCCAGGAACAGGAACGCCAGGAACTCCCGCACCAGGAAGGCCGAGCCGAAGCAGACCCCGGCCGCCACCAGCATCCGGGTCTGGGCTCGGCCGGTCCGGCGGCTCGCGACCACCAGCGCCGCCATCCCGAAGGCGAACAGCCCCGCGCCCGGCATGTCCGGCAGCACCACCCCGGCCGACCAGGTGACCTCCACCCCGTACGGGTTGGTCATGGTGAAGAACGGGTGGACGATCAGCAGCAGCGCCGCCGCGACGCCCGCCAGATCGCCGAACAGCGACCGCACGGCCAGGTAGCAGCCCACGAAGAACAGGCAGCCGCCGAGCGCGGCGACGGCGAAGTAGGCGGCCTGGCCGTCGCCCAGCAGTTCCTGCGCGAGCCGTGCGGGCAGCACCAGGCCGAGCCGGGTCACCTGGTGCGGGACCTCGTTGAACGGCCACCGGTCCAGCGGGACGTCCGGCCAGTCGCGGGCGCCCAGCCACACGTAGTAGGGGTCGAAGTACAGCGGCGGCGTGTTGTTGATCCACTGGGCCAGCACGGTGCAGGCCGCCACCAGCGCCGACAGCAGCGCCACCCGGCGGCGCGGCCGTTCCAGGCCGCTCCGGAGCCGGCCGGGGAGGCCCTTGCGGGCCGCACCGGCGGACGCTCCGGCCGGGGGCCCGGTGCGGGTCCCGGCGTCGTCCTGGCCCGCCGGATCGCGCACCGTGGTCTGGCCCATGCCTGTGATCAACCTCTGCCTGTGTGGGGTGGATGGCGTCCGCTTGGCAGGGTATCGGCACGCACGGCCCGCCCGGGGCGGACTATTCGTTCGAGCGGGCCCGGTCCGCCCTCTACTCTGGATTCATGTCCTCGTCGAGCCGACACATCCTGACCGCGCCCGCCTGGCCGTACGCCAACGGGCCCCGTCACATCGGGCACGTCTCCGGTTTCGCGCTGCCCGCCGACATGTTCAGCCGCTACCAGCGGATGGCGGGCAACCAGGTCCTGATGGTCAGCGGCACCGACGAGCACGGCACGCCGATCCAGGTGCAGGCCGACAAGGAGGGCGTGACCGCGCGCGAGCTCGCCGACCGCTACAACCGGGTGATCGCCGAGGACCTGCACGGCCTCGGGATGTCCTACGACCTGTTCACCCGCACCAGCACGCGCAACCACTACGCCGTCGTCCAAGAGGTCTTCAAGGGCCTGTACGACAACGGCTATATCTTCCCCCAGACGACGATGGGCGCGATCTCGCCGTCCACCGGCCGCACGCTGCCCGACCGCTACATCGAGGGCACCTGCCCGATCTGCGGGTACGACGGAGCGCGCGGCGACCAGTGCGACAACTGCGGCAACCAGCTCGATCCGATCGACCTGATCGATCCGGTCAGCCGGATCAACGGGGAGAAGCCCAAGTTCGTCGAGACCGAGCACTTCATGCTCGACCTGCCCGCGTTCACCGATGTGCTGGGCCGCTACCTGCGCGGCAAGCAGGGGGAGTGGCGGCCGAACGTGCTGAAGTTCTCCCTCAACCTGCTGGACGACCTGCAGCCGCGGGCGATCAGCCGCGACCTGGACTGGGGCGTGCCGATCCCGCTGGACGGCTGGCGCGACAACCCGGCCAAGAAGCTGTACGTGTGGTTCGACGCGGTGATCGGCTACTTCTCCGCCTCGGTGGAGTGGGCGCGGCGCCAGGGCGACCCGGAGGCGTGGCGGGCCTGGTGGCAGAGCCCGGACGCCCTGTCGTACTACTTCATGGGCAAGGACAACATCGTCTTCCACTCCGAGATCTGGCCGGCGATGCTGATGGGCTACGGCGGCCAGGGCGACAAGGGCGGCACGCCCGGGTCGCTGGGCCGGCTGAACCTGCCGACCGAGGTGGTGTCGTCGGAGTTCCTGACGATGGAGGGCCGCAAGTTCTCCTCGTCCCGCCAGGTGGTCATCTACGTCAAGGACTTCCTGGAGCGGTACGACGTCGACGCGCTGCGCTACTACGTGGCGGTGGCGGGCCCGGAGAACCAGGACACCGACTTCACCTGGGCCGAGTTCGTCCGGCGCAACAACGACGAGCTGGTCGCCGCCTGGGGGAACCTGGTCAACCGCTCGATCAACATGGCCGCCAAGAACTTCGGGGCGGTCCCGGAGGCGGGGGAGCTGACCGGCGCCGACCGGGCGCTGCTGGAGCGCAGCCGGGCGGCGTTCGGCGCCGTCGGCGGGGAGCTGGGCCGGTCCCGGTTCAAGAACGCGATCACTGAGGCGCTGGACGTCGTCCGCGACGCCAACCGCTACCTGTCCGACCAGGCGCCGTGGAAGCTGAAGGACGACCCCGAGCGGGTCAAGTCGATCCTGCACGTGGCGCTCCAGGTGGTCGACGACGCCAAGTCGCTGCTGACCCCGTTCCTGCCGAACTCCTCGCAGAAGGTGTACGAGATGCTCGGCGGCGAGGGCGTCTGGAGCGGCATGCCGCGGCTGGAGGTCGTCTCCGAGGAAGGGGCGCCCGACTACCCGGTGCTGACCGGCGACTATGCCACCGAGGCCGTCTGGGAGTCGCGGCCGATCAAGCCGGGCGTGCCGCTGGCCAAGCCGACGCCGCTGTTCAAGAAGCTGGACTCCGCGGTGGTCGACGAGGAGCTGGCCCGCCTGGAGGAGGGCAAGGGGGCGTCCGAATGAGCGAGTTGTCCGTCCGCGCCGAGCGGGGGGCGCGGTGAGGGGGCCCGGCGGGGAGGCGTCGCGGTCCTTCCCGCCGCTGCCCGAACGCCTCCCGGTCGACGTCTTCGACAGCCACTGCCATCTCGACATGGCCGACACGCCGGTGACCGAGGCGCTGGCGTCCGCGCACGCGGCCGGGGTCACCCGGATCGTCACGATCGGCTGCGACCTGCCGTCCTCCCGGTTCGCGGTGGACGCGGCGGGCGAGTACCAGGACGTCTACGCGGGCGTGGCGATCCACCCCAACGAGACGACCGGCGTCGAGGACGCGGTGCTGCACGACATCGAGGTCATGGCCGCCCACCCGAAGGTGCGGGCCATCGGGGAGACGGGCCTCGACTACTACCGCGACTGGGCGCCCAAGGACGATCAGCAGCGGTCGTTCCGGGCCCATATCGAGATCGCCAAGCGCACGGGCAAGGCCCTGGTCATCCACGACCGGGAGGCTCATGACGACGTGCTGCGCATCCTCCAGGAGGAGGGGGCCCCGGAGCGGGTGGTGTTCCACTGCTTCTCCGGTGACGCCGAGATGGCGAAGGTCTGCGCCGAGCGCGGCTACGTGATGAGCTTCGCGGGCAACGTGACGTTCAAGAACGCCGAGCCGCTGCGGGAGGCGCTGCGGGTGGCGCCGCTGGAGCTGGTGCTGGTGGAGACCGACGCGCCGTTCCTCACGCCGATCCCGCACCGGGGCAAGCCCAACGCCTCGTACCTGATCCCGCACACGGTCAGGTTCATGGCCGAGGTGAAGGGCGTGGACGTCGCGGAGCTGTGCGCGGCGATCGCGGCCAACGGGGAACGCGTCTTCGGCGCCTGGTGAGGCCCCCGCGCGTCGCGGGCCGTCGCGAGGTGAGCGGGACGAACCGGGCGGGACGGGCGGAACATCGCTGTTCGGGTGGCGGGAGGCGCCCGCGGGCCTCTAGGGTCTGTCTCCATGTCCCCTCAGGCACCGCGCGAGCGCGTTAACTGGGCGGTGGTGCGATGCTGGAGGCGAGCGTCACCGGCCAGATCGCGAAGCGATGCCGCGCTCGCCATGGCCCGGTTAGGGGCGAGCCGCCAGGCGAGCGCCGTAGGCCGGGGCTTTGAAACACAGCGCCGACCCTCCACGCGCGTGGTCCTGCCCCTGCTCATGACGGCGGTCCTGGCCGCCGGATGCGGCGGCGAGAAGGCCCCGTCCACGACGGCCTTGGGCGACCGGGCCGCGCCGCGGCCCACCGCCACCCCGCAGAAGATCGTGATCGTGGTGGACAAGAAGAAGACCGAGGTCATGAGCGCCGGGTCCACCGTGGAGCAGGTCCTCACCGAGGCCAGGATCCCGCTGGGCCCCTACGACCTGGTGGCACCGCCCCGGCAGTCCCCGCCCGGGACGACGATCAAGGTGATGCGGCTGCTGTCCAAGCCGGTGACCCGGACCGTGAAGACCACCGCGCCGCCCATCCGGAAGAAGAGTTCCAAGGTGGCGCCCTTCAGCGAGAAGGTGCTGCGGAAGGGCAAGCCGGGCCTGAAGGTGGTGCAGATCGCCTACGTGAAGCGGCGCGGCAAGAAGGTCAAGGCCGTGATCTCCGAGCAGGTCAAGCGCAAGCCGGTGGCGGCGATCGTGGCGGTCGGCCCCAAGGGCGGCTCGACCGGCGCCGCGGCGCGGCTGAACTGGCCGGGCCTGGCGCAGTGCGAGTCCGGCGGCAACCCCAAGGCGGTGAACCCGGCGGGCTACTACGGGCTTTACCAGTTCTCGATGCAGACGTGGGGCTCGGTCGGCGGCACGGGCAGGCCGTCCGACGCCAGCCCCGAGGAGCAGACCTACCGGGCGCAGCTGCTCTACAACAAGGTCAACGGGCGCTGGCAGGGGCAGTGGCCCAACTGCGGCAGCCGCCTGTTCGGCTAGTCGGCGGCCGGTGCCCCGCCGACCTGACACACTGGACCCGTGGGGGACGTACAGGCACTTCTCGGACCGGCTGACGTGCGGCGGCTGGCCGCGCGGCTGGGCGTCCGGCCGACGAAGACGCTCGGGCAGAACTTCGTCATCGACGCCAACACCGTCCGGCGGATCGTGCGGACTGCCGAGCCCGCCCCCGGCGACGTGGTGATCGAGGTCGGTCCCGGGCTGGGCTCGCTGACCCTGGCGCTGCTGCCGGAGGTGAGCCGGGTGGTGGCCGTGGAGATCGACCCGGTGCTGGCCGGGGCGCTGCCGGAGACGGTGGCCGCCCGCGCCCCCGAACTGGCGGGGCGGCTGGAGGTCGTCCGCGCCGACGCGCTGCGCCTCACCGGCGTGCCGGGGCCCGAGCCGACCGCGCTGGTCGCCAACCTGCCCTACAACGTCGCCGTCCCGGTGGTGCTGCACCTGCTCGCCACGCTGCCGTCGCTGCGGCGCGCGCTGGTGATGGTGCAGTCGGAGGTCGCCGACCGGATGGTCGCCGCGCCGGGGAGCAAGATCTACGGGGTGCCGTCGGTGAAGCTGGCCTGGTACGGGGAGGCGCGCCGGGCCGGGCCGGTGGGGCGGGCGGTGTTCTGGCCCGCGCCCAACGTCGATTCGGGCCTGGTCGCCTTCACCCGCACCGCGCCGCCGCCGACCCGGGCGTCCCGCGAGGCGGTGTTCGCCGTGGTCGACGCGGCGTTCGCGCAGCGCCGCAAGACGCTGCGCGCGGCGCTGGCGGGCTGGGCCGGATCGGCCGCGGAGGCCGAGCGGGCGCTGCGTGCGGCGGGCGTCGATCCACAGGCTCGGGGCGAAGCTCTGGACGTGGCCGCCTTCGCCCGGATCGCCCAGTATGGTCCTGGGGGCGTGCTGGAACGGAACGAGGCGGAGGACCATGCTGAAGGGGCGGGCGATGGGGCGTTCGCGGAAGGCTCGGGCGACGGGGCCCGTGGCGGCGCTGGCGATGCTGGCGTTCGCCGCCGGGTGCAGTGACGGCGCGGGCGCGACACCCACGATCACGACCACCGCCCGGGCGGGCGTCGCCCCGGTGCCGCCCAAGCAGGGCGCCTACTTCGGCGCCTGGGTGCCGCCGTCGGGCGGCGCGTCACCGTCCGCGTCGCCTTCGGAGCCGGGCTCTCCGTCGGGGCCGCCGTCGGAGTCGCCATCGGAGGACGGCTCGGGGGCGTCCGGGGCGTCCGGGGCGCCGTCGCCGCGTCCGGCGCCGGGTGCGGTGGGCTCGTTCGAGCGCGACCTGGGCCGGCCGCTGGACATCGTGCAGAGCTACCGGGGCTGGAAGTCGACCTTCCCGAGCCGCGACGACTCCGCGCTGCTCGCCGCCGGCGACCGCTACCTGCTGCTGACCTGGGCGGGCGCCGACACCAAGGAGATCGTCTCCGGCAAGCACGACCGGCTGATCCGGGAGCGGGCCCGCGCCATCAAGGCCACCGGCAAGCCGATCTTCCTGCGCTGGCAGCGCGACATGGACAAGGAGAGCCTGCGCGACGGCCGCGTCCACAGCCCGGCCGACTTCATCGCCGCCTGGAAGCATCTGCGCCGGATCTTCGAGCGGGAGCGGGTCGACAACGTGGCGTGGGTGTGGTGCCCCACCGCCGGCGGCTTCGGAACCCGCAACGCGCCGTCGTTCTACCCGGGCGACGACCAGGTGGACTGGATCTGCGTGGACGCCCAGCCGGGCGGCGAGTTCGACTACCGCGACCTGTCGGAGACGCTCAAGCTGTTCCTGGAGTGGGCCGACGACCGGCCCAAGCCGATCATGGTCGCCGAGTTCGGGGTGCCGCAGAGCTACGGCGCGCGGCGCGCGGAGTGGCTCCGCAAGGCCGCCGAGACGCTGCAGAACCCGCAGGTCAAGGCCGTGGTCTACTTCAACTCCGACGAGCAGGCGCAGGAGGCCAGGGACGAGCGCCGCCGCTACTCGGTCACCGGCGACAAGCAGGCCGTTTCCGCGCTGCGCGAACTGGCCACCCTGCCGTACTTCAACCCCCGCAACCTCACGGTGACCAGCGGCGACTGACGGGCGGTACGGCCGCGGCGGTCGGGTGGGGGTGGCCTGCGGGTGACCGGTATGCCCCGCGTGCGGTGGGCGGCGCCGCCGTCCTCTACGCTTCCGTGACGTGACCGCAGTGACCGTACGCGCGCCCGCGAAGGTCAACCTCCAGCTCAGCGTGGGGCCGCTTCGCGACGACGGGTATCACGACCTCGTCAACGTCTTCCATGCCGTCTCCCTCGTCGACGAGGTGACGGCCGTCCCCGCCGACCGGCTGGAGGTGACCGTCGAGGCCGCCCCGTCCGCCCGGGTGGCGATCGAGGGCGTTCCCGTCGACGGCGACAACCTCGCCGTCCGGGCGGCGCTGCTGGTGGCCGAGCGGCTCGGGGTCGAGCCGGAGGCGGCGCTGCGCATCCGCAAGGCCATCCCGGTCGCGGGCGGCATGGCGGGCGGCAGCGCCGACGCCGCCGCGGCGCTGGTCGCCTGCGCGCGGCTGTGGGACGACCGCGAGGACCCCCTGCTCACCCGCGACGACCTGCTGGAGCTCGGCGCCGTGCTGGGCAGCGACGTGCCGTTCGCGCTGGTGGGCGGCACGGCCGTCGGCGTGGGCCGGGGCGAGCGGCTCACCCCGGCGCTGACCCGCGGCACCTTCCACTGGGTGTTCGCCACCGCCGACGGCGGGCTGTCGACCCCGGCGGTGTACGCGGAGTGCGACCGGCTCCGCGACGCGCGGGGCGAGCGGGCGCCGTGGCCGGAGGTCTCGCAGGCCCTGATGACGGCGCTGGCCACCGGGGACGTCAAGGCCCTGGGCGGCGCGCTGGACAACGATCTGCAGCCCGCGGCGCTGGGGCTGCGGCCCGCGCTGCGCCGCACCCTCGCCGCCGGACGCGATCACGGCGCGATCGGGGCGCTGGTGTCGGGATCGGGCCCGACCTGCGCGTTCCTGGCCGAGTCGGAGGAGCACGCGGACGAGGTGGCGGCGGCGCTGGACGGCTCCGGGGTGGCCCAGAGCGTCGTTCGCGCGCAGGGACCTGTCCCCGGGGCCACAATCATCTAACGAACCCTCCGGGGACCGGGCGCGTCTCATCCTGAAATCGCCTACCCAGTCGAGACGCTCGTTCCTTCGCATTACCGACCCCCCAGAAGGAAGTACCGGTGGTGAGCAGTCTTCTCGGGCTCCTGATCCTGATGACGATGCTCTTGGGCATCGTCGCGGTCGTGGCCCTCGTGATCTTCCTGGTGGTCCGTTCGTCGTCGTCCGGGCGCGGCGGGAGCGGGCCGGGCCCGTACCCGCCGGGCGCGTATCCGCCCGGCCCCTACCCTCCGGGCACTCCCGGGGCGCCCTCCGGCCCGTACGACCACGGCGCGCAGCATCACCACTTCGGCGGCGGCTACCCGCCCGGTGGTGATCCCTACTCCGGCTCCGGGTCCTCCTACGACCCGGGCGGGTCATACGGCGGTTCCTCGGGCTACGACAGCGGCTCGTCCGGCAGTTCGTCGAGCGACTCGTCCAGCGGCTCGTCGAGCGGTTCGTCCGGGTCCGACAGCGGCTCCAGCTCCTCGAGCTCCGGCTACTAGCCGGAACTCACGGGGACGGGGCGGAACGGAAGGAGAACGGCCATGGAAGCCCTCCTGGGGTTCTTCGTCGCCGGATCAGTGATCCTCATCGTGATCGTCATCGTCAACACGACCGACCGCGGCCGGGCCAGCCGGCGCCGGCGCGGCGGTGGCGGCGGGTTCTTCGGCGGAGGCGGCGCAGGCGGCGGCGGGTGCAGCAGCGGCTCCTCGTGCGGCGGCGGCTCGTCCTGCGGCGGTGGCGGCGGCTGCGGCGGGGGAGGCGGCGGAGGCGGCTGACCCCGGCCCCCCGCCACTGCCATTAGCCTTGAAGGCGTCGTGAATCTGATCAACGCTGAGAACGTCACCAAGGCCTACGGTCCCAAGCCGCTACTCGACGCCGTCTCCCTCGGCCTCGACGAGGGGGACCGCGTCGGCGTCGTCGGCCGCAACGGCGGCGGCAAGAGCACGCTCGTCGAGATCCTCGCCCGCGCCACCGAGCCCGACGAGGGCCGGGTCACCCACGCCCGCGGCCTCCGCCTGGGCTACCTGACCCAGCGCGACGCCTTCCGTGCGGGCGCCACCGTGCGGGACGTCGTGCTGGGCGACCGGCCCGAGCACGAGTGGGCGGGC
This sequence comes from Spirillospora sp. CA-255316, assembly GCA_050942275.1. Taxonomy (GTDB): domain Bacteria; phylum Actinomycetota; class Actinomycetes; order Streptosporangiales; family Streptosporangiaceae; genus Spirillospora. The sequence continues at coordinate 1,796,142 of CP192047.1, forward strand.
GACACCCGGGTCCGCGACATCCTCGCCGGCCTGCTGGCCGACCTCCCCCTGGACGCCCCGCTCGCCGGCATGTCGGGCGGCGAGCGGCGCCGGGCCGCGCTGGCCCGGCTGCTGGTCCCCGAGTCCGACCTGATCGTCCTGGACGAGCCCACCAACCACCTCGACCTGGAGGCCATCGACTGGCTGGCCCGGCACCTGCGCGCCCGCCGCGGCGCGCTGCTGGTCGTCACCCACGACCGCTGGTTCCTGGACGAGGTCACCGAGCGCACCTGGGAGGTCGTCGACGGCCGGGTCGAGCGCTACGAGGGCGGCTACTCGGCGTACGTGCTGGCCAAGGCCGAGCGCGACCGGATCGCCGCGGCGACGGAGGCCAAGCGGCAGAACCTGCTGCGCAAGGAGCTGGCCTGGCTGCGCCGCGGCCCGCAGGCCCGCACGTCCAAGCCCAAGTTCCGGGTCGACGCCGCGCAGGCCCTGATCGCCGACGAGCCGCCGCTGCGCGACTCGGTCGAGCTGACCAGGTTCGCCACCGCCCGGCTCGGCAAGACCGTGTTCGACATCGAGGACGCCGCCGTCCGGGTCGGCGACCGGCGCCTGTTCGAGCGCATGACCTGGCGGCTCGGCCCCGGCGACCGGATCGGCCTGGTCGGCGTCAACGGCAGCGGCAAGAGCACCCTGCTGCGGCTGCTGGACGGCTCGGTGGACGCCGAGGAGGGCCGGGTCGTCCGCGGCCGCACCGTCCAGCTCGCCCACCTGTCGCAGAACCTGGAGGAGCTCGACCCGTCCCGGCGCGTGCTGGAGTCGGTCGAGGAGATCAAGCACCGCATCACCGTCGGCAAACGGGAGTGGACCGCGAGCCAGCTGCTGGAGCGGCTGGGGTTCCGCGGCGACCGGCAGTGGACCCCGATCGGCGACCTGTCCGGCGGCGAGCGGCGCCGCCTGCAACTGCTGCGGCTGCTCATGGGCGAGCCGAACGTGCTGCTGCTGGACGAGCCCACCAACGACCTCGACATCGAGACGCTGACCGAGGTCGAGGACCTCCTCGACGGCTGGCCCGGCACGCTCGTGGTGGTGAGCCACGACCGCTACTTCCTGGAGCGGGTCACCGACCACGTGGTGGCGCTGCTGGGCGACGGCCGGGTGTCGATGCTTCCCGGCGGCGTGGAGGAGTACCTGCGGCGCCGCGCGGAGGGCACCGCCCCGACCCGTACGGCGGCGTCCGGCGGGACGGCGACCGCGTCCACCGTCACCGCGCCCAAGGCCGAGGCGAAGGCGCCCGCCAAGGCGGCGGCGAAGGGCGGCGGGCAGGAGTGGAAGGCCCGCAAGGAGCTCGACCGGCTGGAACGGCGCCTCGACAAGCTGTCGAAGCAGGAGGCGGAGCTGCACGAGCAGCTCGCCGCGGCGGCCACCGACTACGAGCGGCTCCAGGAGCTCGACGGCCGGCTGAAGGAGATCCAGGCCGAGGCCGCGCAGGTCGAGGAGGAGTGGCTGATGCTCGCCGAGGACGTCGGCTGATCACCGCCCGCCGACCCTAGCTGACCTCCGCTGACCTCCGCTGACCTCCGCTGACCTCCGCTGACCGGCCTCGCGGCCGGAGGGTCAGAGGTGGTCCGGGCGCCCGTCGGCGCTGTCGAACGGGATCAGCAGGGTCCGCAGCAGGCCCGACAGCGTCTCGCGGTCGTCCGGGGCGAGGCTGTCGAGGATCGCGTGCTCACGGTCGAGGAGATCGGCGAACGCGGCGTCCACCCGGGTCATCCCGGCCCGGGTGAGCCGAACCTGCACGCCCCGCTTGTCCTGCGGGTCGGGGTGGCGCTCCACCAGCCCGGCGGCGGCCAGCCGGTCGATCCGGTTGGTCATGGTGCCGGAGGTGACCAGCGTGGCCCGCAGCAGCGCGCCCGGGCTGAGCTGGTACGGGGTGCCCGCCCGGCGCAGCGCGGTGAGCACGTCGAACTCCCAGCCCTCCAGCTCGTGGGCGGCGAACACGGCGCGGCGGGCGCGGTCGAGATGCCGGGCCAGCCGCGACACCCGGCTCAGGACCTGCAACGGCCGGACGTCGAGGTCCGGCCGTTCCTTGTGCCAGGCCTCGACCAGGCGGTCCACCTCGTCCTGCATCCCGACAGCTTACCTGTCTCGATATCGAGAAGACTTTCTTGACATCAAGATTGTACGGCGGCATGATGTCTCTTGATGTCGAGACAAGGTTCGGTGCGGCAGGCGGCCGGAGCGCCCGCCGCCGCCCTCTGGGACCCCGTCCAGTACGGGGCCTTCGGCGACGAGCGCGGCCGTCCGTTCGCCGAGCTGCTGGCCCGGGCCGTCCAGGCGGTCCCCGAGCCGGCCCGCATCGCCGACCTCGGCTGCGGCTCCGGCGAGCTCACCGCCGCGCTGGCCCGCCGCTGGCCGCACGCGGACATCGACGCGATCGACTCCTCGCCCGACATGATCGAGGCCGCCCGGATCCACGAGATCCCCGGACGCCTCCGCTTCGCCGTCGGCGACGTCACCACCTGGCGTCCCGGCCGGCCGCTCGACTTGATCGTCTCCAACGCCGTCCTGCACTGGGTCCCCGGGCACACCGATCTGCTCCCGCGATGGATCGACGCCCTCGCCCCGGGCGGGCGGCTGGCGTTCCAGGTCCCCGGGAACTGGGACGCGCCCAGCCACACCCTGCTCCGCCAGGTCTGCGAAAGCCCGCGCTGGCGCGACCGCCTCGGCGGTCTGGTCGCCTCGCGCCCCGTCCTCGACCCCGCCGGCTACCTCGACCTGCTCACCCGCCACGGGTGCCGGGTCGACGCGTGGGAGACCACCTACGCCCAGGTTCTCCAGGGGGACGACCCCGTCCTGGAATGGGTGAAGGGCACCACGCTGCGGCCCGTCCTGACCGCACTCGACCCGTCCGAGACCGACGACTTCCTCTCCGAATACGGCGCCCTGCTGCGCGAGGCCTACCCGGCCGCGCCGTACGGCACCGTCTACCCGTTCCGGCGCGTGTTCGTCATCGCGGGCCGCGCCGGACCGTGAACTGCCGCCCACCGTGTGAGGGAAGCGACTCGTTCCCCTGCGGTGTGCCAGCTCGCACGGTGGGCGGCATCCCAGACGCCGCGCACCACGGGCACGCGGGCGATCCCATGATCGCAGAAGGGCGCGCCCCCCAAGACCCCGGCCTCGCGAACCGAGGCAGGGCCAACCGGTAACCCGGTGACCCCGGCCGGTGGCCGTACGGACGAACTCCGGCGGCCACCGGTCCACCCGGTTCAGATCACCGGGACGAGTGCGACGCCGACTCCGGCGCCGACTCCGAAGCCGCCTCGGCGTCCTCGGACGCACCGGCACCGGTCTCCTCCGGCGCCTCGTCGGGCTGCTCGGGCTGCTCAGGATGGTCGGGCTGGTCGTCCTCGGAACGCTTCCCCTTGCGCTGCGCCCGCTCCGCCTTCGCGGCCGCCTTCTCCTCGGCCTTCTCGGCCTTCGCCGCGGCCTTCTCGGCCCGCTTCTCGCGCCGCTCGGCCTCCTTGCGGCGCCGCTTGGGGTCCAGCGACGGGCGCGGCTCCAGGCCCGACAGCCCGTTCCACGCCAGGTTCACCAGGTGCGCGGCGACCTCCTCGCGCTTGGGCCGCCGCGCGTCCAGCCACCACTGGCCCGTCAGCGCCACCATCCCGACCAGCATCTGCGCGTACATCGGCGCGTACTTCTCGTCGTAGTCGTGCCGGTCCAGCTCCTGGGCCATCACGTGCTCGACCTCGCCGGCGATCTCGCTCAGCAGGCTGGCGAAGCTGCCGGTGCCGGTGCCGCCGTGCGAGTCGCGCACCAGGATGCGGAACCCGTCGGGATTGGACTCGATGTACTCCAGCAGCGCCAAGGCCGCCTTCTCCAGCTTGCCCCGGTAGTGGATCGCCGAGTTCAGCGCCTCGGTCACCAGGGCGAGCAGCCGCTCGAACTCCCGGTCGACCACCACCGCGTACAGCCCCTCCTTGCCGCCGAAGTGCTCGTACACCACCGGCTTGGAGACGCCCGCCGCCGCGGCGATCTCCTCCACCGACGTGCCGTCCAGGCCGCGCTCGGCGAACAGGGACCGGCCGATGGTGAGGAGCTGCTCGCGTCGTTCCTTGCCGGTCATGCGCTTCCTGCGGGACCGGGGGGCTGGTTCAGTCACGGCATCAATTGTGACGCTCACCCGGAACGGTTCGTGCGCCCGGCTTCGACCCGCTCGGCGTCGGGTCGTCCGGCGTCGACCCGCTTGGCGTCGAGCCGCTGGGCGTCGGGCCAGCGGACGTCGTGCGCCCACCCGGCCTTCTCGAAGGCCCAGATGATCCTGGCGCTGATGTCGATCTGGCCCTTGAGCACGCCGTGCCGCGCGCAGGTCGGGTCGGAGTGGTGCAGGTTGTGCCACGACTCGCCGAGCGAGGGGATGGCCAGCCACCACACGTTCCGGGACTTGTCGCGGACCTCGAAGTGCTCCTTGCCGAAGGTGTGGCAGATCGAGTTGATCGACCAGGTCACGTGGTGGACGAGCGTGAGCCGTACCAGCCCCGCCCAGAAGAAGGCGGTCAGCGCGCCGGCCCACGACATGGTCAGCAGCCCGCCGAGCACGCCCGGGAGCAGCAGCGTCACGGCGACCAGCGCGGGGAAGGCGCGGTGGACGCGGACGATGTCGCGGTCGTTCAGCAGGTCCTTGGCGAACCGCTGCTTGGACGTGCGGTTGCCGTCGAACAGCCAGCCGTAGTGCGCCCAGGCCAGGCCCTTGACGAGGGCCTTCCAGTCGTTGCCGAACCGCCACGGCGAATGCGGGTCGGCCTCCTTGTCGGAGTGCTTGTGGTGCCGCCGGTGGTCGGCGACCCAGGTGATGACCGGCCCTTGCATGGCCAGGCTGCCCGCCACCGCCATCGCGATCTTGAGCGGGCGGCGGGCCTTGAACGAGCCGTGGGTGAAGTAGCGGTGGTAGCCGACGGTGATCCCGCCGGCGGAGAGCACGTAGAAGATCGCCATGAGCGCCACGTCGGTCCAGCCGAGGAAGGTGCCCCAGGCCAGGGGGATCGCCGCGAGCAGCGCGAGGAACGGCACACCGGTGAAGACCCCGACGAGGACCCTTTCGGCCATGCCCGACGGTTCCGGCTCGATCTCGGGTCGGCGCTGCGGGCGAGGCGGATCAAGGACGGGGGCTGTAGTCATGTGTCACCACTTCCTGCTTTCTCGGAGACTCTGGGCGGCCTTACCTACGCCAACGTAACCTACGCTCCCGTAAGTTGACAGGTCCGGTTCGTAAAATCGCCGCGAACAAGTCGCCGATGCCACCCCATGAAGCCGTGAATTACCAGGTCAGCGGGCCATGATGGACGGCCGAGTGACGGCCCTCACCCCTGACCGGGGGTGGTCGGACGCCGTTCACCTCCCAAGAGGTGCTCGCAAAAAACCGCCTTAAACCGCAACGAACCAGACCGCCGAAGAGTTCGCATATCGCAACGAACCAGACAGTCATTCGGGTTCGCGGGCCGATGGCCGGCCCCGCCCCCGGCCCGCAGCGACCCTGCTTTCACTGTCCGGCCCGGAGCGGAGCGCTGGCGGAGCGGAGGGGCGGGGGGCGTGGGAGGCGCCGCCCACAATGACTCTTAATGGGGTCGGCGGGTGGGCCGTCAGTCGGTATGGTTGGATCGGCGTTCGCCTCCTGGCAGCAGACGGGCGAGGTGCCGGTCCCGGGTCGTCTAGGGGCAGGACGTCTGATTTTGGTTCAGATAACGGAGGTTCGATTCCTCCCCCGGGAGCACGCAGGTCCGATCCGTCGGGCCGGTGGGCCTTTCCGGCCGTCGGGACGGGCGGCCGGGTGACAGGCCGGTGCTGGGCGGTATCCTTCGGGTGTCGGGCGCGTTACCAGCCTGTTTGAGCAGGTAGATCTAGGTGGGCGAGGCCCCCGTGATCATCGGCGTCCGAGCCGACCGATTCCAGTCCGCGATGCCGAGGAGCCTCCACGTGAGCGCAGAGCGCCCGGCTGCCGTTATCGTCCTCGCCGCGGGCGAGGGCACCCGTATGAAGTCCCGCACTTCCAAGGTCCTGCACGAGTTGTGCGGCCGCACCATGCTCGGGCATGTGCTGGCCGCCGCCCGCGCGCTCGAACCCGAACGGCTGGTGGTGGTCGTCGGCCACCGCCGGGAGCAGGTGATCGCCCATCTCGAGGAGGGCGATCCCGGGGCGTCCCCCCGTCCCGAGCCGGTCGTGCAGGAGCGGCAGGGAGGTACCGGGCACGCCGTCCGGATGGCCCTGGAGGAGGCCTGGGGCGGGAGAGCCGGCGAGCTCCGCGGCACGGTGGTGGTCACCAACGGCGACCACCCCCTGCTGCGCGGCGAGACGCTGGCCGAGCTGGTGCGCGTGCACCAGGACGAGGGCAACGCCGTGACCGTCCTCACCACGGAGATGCCCGACGCCACCGGGTACGGCCGCATCCTCCGCGAGAAGGACGGCTCGGTCGCCGCGATCGTCGAGCACAAGGACGCGACCGAGGTGCAGCGGTCCGTACGCGAGATCAACGTCGGCATGTACGCCTTCGACGGCGCGCTGCTGGCGGACGCGCTCAAGCGGGTGACCACCGACAACGCCAAGGGCGAGGAGTACCTCACCGACGTGGTGGGGATCCTGCGCGGCGACGGGCACCGCGCGGGCGCCCACCTCACCCCCGACTGGGTGGAGACCCAGGGCGTCAACGACAAGGTGCAGCTGGCCCAGGCCCGGCGGCAGCTCAACGACCGGATCCTGGAGGCCCACATGCGGGCCGGGGTCACGATCGTCGACCCGGCCACCACCTGGATCGACGTGGACGTCACGGCCGAGCCGGACGCCGTCGTCCACCCCGGGACGCAGCTGCACGGCCGCACCCACCTGGCGGAGGGGGCCGAGGTCGGCCCCGGCTGCACGCTGACCGACACCCGGGTCGGCGCGGACGCGCGGGTGGTGAACGCCGTCTGCACCGGGGCGGAGATCGGCCCCGAGGTGTCGGTCGGCCCGTTCGCCTACCTGCGCCCGGGCACCCGCCTGGCGCGGAAGGCCAAGATCGGCGCCTATGTCGAGACCAAGAACGCCGAGGTGGGCGAGGGCAGCAAGGTGCCGCACCTCACCTACGTCGGCGACGCGGAGATCGGCACGGGCAGCAACATCGGCGCGGCCTGCGTTTTCGTGAACTACGACGGCGTGGAGAAGCACCGGAGCGTGGTCGGCGACCACGTGAAGGTCGGCAGCGACAACATGATCGTCGCGCCGGTGACCATCGGCGACGGCGCCTACACGGCGGCCGGGTCGGTGATCGTCCAGGATGTTCCGCCCGGTGCGATGGCGGTGGCGCGCGGGCGGCAGCGCAACATCGAGGGCTGGGTGGAGCGAAAGCGCGCGGGTACCCCGGCGGCCGAGGCCGCCCGCCGGGCGAACGCGCCGGACCGCGGGGAATGACGCGGGACGTGGGCACGACACCCACGGGAAGTACAGTTCCATTGAGGGGGAGTTGTCAGAGGTGAGTGGGATCAAGGCGAGCGGCCAGAAGAAGCTGATGCTCTTCACCGGCCGTGCCCACCCGGACCTGGCCAAGGAAGTAGCCGACAACCTCCACGTCGAGCTCACGCCGACCTCGGCGTACGACTTCGCCAACGGCGAGACCTTCGTGCGTTTCCTGGAGTCGGTGCGCGGCTCCGACGCTTTCGTGGTGCAGAGCCACACGGCGCCGATCAACCAGTGGATCATGGAGCAGCTGATCATGGTCGACGCGCTCAAGCGCGCCTCGGCCAAGCGGATCACCGTGGTGGCGCCGTTCTTCGGGTACGCGCGGCAGGACAAGAAGCACCGCGGCCGGGAGCCGATCTCGGCGCGGCTGATGGCCGACCTGTTCAAGACGGCGGGCACCGACCGGCTGATCACCGTCGATCTGCACACGGCGCAGATCCAGGGTTTCTTCGACGGCCCCGTCGACCACCTGTTCGCGCTGGACCTGCTGGCCTCGCACTTCGAGAGCCGGCTGGACCTGTCGCAGGTGACGGTGGTGGCGCCGGACGCCGGCCGGGTGCGGGTCACCGAGCGCTGGTCGGACCGGCTCGGCGGCGTGCCGATGGCGATCATCCACAAGAAGCGCGACCCGGACGTGGCCAACGAGGTCAAGGTTTTCGACGTGGTCGGCGAGGTCGAGGGCCGCACCTGCGTGGTGGTCGACGACATGATCGACACCGGTGGCACGATCGTGAAGGCGGCGGACGCGCTGTTCGACAACGGCGCCACCAAGGTGGTGGTCGCGGCCACGCACGGCGTGCTGTCGGGCCCGGCGGTGGACCGGTTGAAGAACTCCCGGATCTCCGAGGTGGTGCTGACCAACACGCTGCCGATCCCGCAGGAGAAGCAGTTCGACAAGCTGACCGTGCTGTCGATCGCGCCGCTGGTGGCGCGGGCGATCAACGAGGTGTTCAGCGACGGCTCGGTGACCAGCCTGTTCGGCGGGCACAGCTGACGGGTCAAGACACGGGCAAGGAATCGGGCCCGGGGCGGCTTCGGCCGCTCCGGGCCCGTGCGCGTCCGGGCCGCGGCCGCCCAAAGATCGTTTGCGGCGGTTCCCGCGGCCCCACTGGCTTTGCGTGTTGGGACGATCGGCTAGACTTGTCGAATCCGCGTATGGCCCGGGTCGTTCAGTGCGGCTCCGTGCGAGGACTCGCACTCCCCGGGTAGCGCAAAGAATCTTCGAGGCGCCTGACGCATCGAGCAACGCCTGATTCGCTCTGTCCGTAGCGGACGTCCAGCGCAGGACGGCCGTGGATCGCAACAACGAGGAGTTTTCGCCGTGTCCGAGGTACGTATCGCCGCCGAGCCGCGCACCGAGTTCGGTAAGGGTGCCGCGCGGCGCACCCGCCGGGCCGGCAAGGTTCCCGCCGTTCTCTACGGTCACGGCACCGACCCGCAGCACATCTCGCTGCCCGGCCATGACCTGATGCTGGCCCTGAAGACCCCGAACGTGCTGCTGCGCGTGGAGGGCGTGGGCTCCGGCTCGGAGCTGGCGCTGCCGAAGGACGTGCAGCGCGACCCGATCAAGGGCTTCCTGGAGCATGTCGACCTGCTGCTGGTCAAGCGGGGCGAGAAGGTCGAGGTCTCCATCCCGGTGCAGATCGAGGGCGACGTGGCCGCCGGCGGCCGGCTGGTCCAGCCCGAGGTCGAGCTCGCCGTGCTGGCCGAGGCCACGCACATCCCCGAGTCGGTGGTGCTCGACATCTCGGGCCTGGAGATCGACTCGCAGGTGCTGGCCCGTGACCTGAAGCTGCCGTCGGGCACCTCGCTGGTGGCCGACGAGGAGCTGCTGATCGTGCAGATCGTGGACGCCTCGATCTCGACAGAGCCGGCTGAGGAGGCCGAGGCGGCGGCCGAGGGCGAGCCCGCGGAGGCGGCCGCCGAGGGCGGCGAGCAGGCCGAGTGAGCGGCGCCGCCGCGGAATCCGCGGCGGCATCGGCTTCCCGCGGCCCCCGCGGCGTCCAACGCCGCCGGGGGCCGTCGGCCATGAAGGGAACCCAGTGCCTGGCAACCTCACCCGCTCCGCGCTGTGGCATGCCGCAGCCGAGTGGACGTCGGGCGTCGCGAGCGCGTCCGAAGGCCAGCAGGATCGAAGCCGAAGGCGAGATCCGGCTGATCGCGTAGCGATGCAGCGCTCGCCGCAGGCGCGACAAGCGACGAGCCGCCAGGCGAGGAGCGCAGCTCGCGCGTGCGATGAACACGTGTGGCTGGTGGCGGGGCTGGGCAACCCGGGCCCGTCCTACGCGGGGAACCGGCACAACGCGGGGTTCATGGTGCTGGACGCGCTGGCCGCACGGGTGGGCGGCCGGTTCAAGGCGCACCGGTCGCGGTGCGACGTGATCGAGGGGCGCCTGGTGGGCGCCCGTGCCGTGCTGGCCAGGCCGCGCGGCTATATGAACGAGTCGGGCGGCCCGGTGAAGGCGCTGCGCGATTTCTATAAGGCGCCGGTGGAGCGCCTGATCGTCGTCCACGATGAATTGGACATCCCGTACGGTGCGGTGCGCCTGAAGCGCGGCGGCGGCGACAACGGGCACAACGGGCTGCGTTCGATCACGCGGGCGCTGGGCGACAAGAATTACCTGCGCGTCCGGTTCGGGGTGGGCCGGCCCCCGGGGCGGATGGACGCCGCCGCGTTCGTGCTGAAAGACTTCTCCGCGGCCGAGCGCAAGGAACTGGAGCTGAACGTGGAGCGCGCCGCGGACGCGGTGGAGGCGCTCATGACGGCGGGCCTGGAAGCGGCCCAGAACACCTTCCACGCGTCCTGACCCGTTCTGGCCGCGCCCGGGTCGTCTGCTGACCGTGGACGCCGCCCGCTATGTGGTGACTTGTCCGCCGAAAGTTCGCTCGTACCTTCCCGAACAGCGGCAATTCCCTATCACTCCGGTAGACGGCAAGAAGCCCGGCCGAAGTCATGTTTCGGACGCGCTATTGGCGGGCCGCTCGTAAGATGCATCACAAACGGGCTTCGGGTGACATGTGAACCTTCCCTGGCGCTCGGCCGTCCTCGTGGTGGACCGTGCGTTATGGGGCGCATGCGGCAGGGGTGGTGAGAGTTCGGATGGCGGTCGTCGACAAGATCAGGCTCGAGGATCCTCCGGTCGAGCAGGCCCGTGCCGGCCGCTCCGGGGGGACGGGCTGGACCGGGCGCTACCGCCGTATGGCCGTCGGGCTGGACTTCCTGAGCATGCTGTCCGCGGGCGTGATCGCGTTCGTGCTGCGGTTCCCGGGGTTCCCCAGCGACCCCACGTTCCCCTACGCGGTGCTGACCGGCTCGCTGCCGGTGCTGTTCGTGGTGACGCTGGTGCTGTGCCGGGCGTACCAGCCGCGGTTCGTCGGCGTCGGGTGGGAGGAGTTCCACCGGGTGCTGCGGGCCGGGTTCGTGCTCACCGCGACGGTGGCGATCGCCGCGTACGCCACCAAGACCGAGGTGGCCCGCGGCTACGTGGTGATGGCGCTGCCGCTGGGCACCTTCCTGGCCCTGGTGGCCCGCTACCGGCTGCGCAAGTGGCTGCACAAGCGGCGCTGGAAGGGCGACTGCATGCGGCGGGTCGTCGCGGTGGGGCACCGTACCTCGGTGGCCGACCTGATCCGGCTGCTGCGCGAGAAGCGCTACCACGGCATGGACATCGTCGGGGTGTGCCTGCCGCCCGCGCTGGCCTCCGGCGAGGACGCGGTCAGCGAGGTCGAGGGCGTGCCGGTGCTGGGCGACTTCGGCGAGGCCGCGAGCGTGGTGCAGCGCAGCGGGGCCGACTCGGTGGCGGTGCTGGCGTGCCCGGAGATGGACGGGGTGGCGCTGCGCCGGCTGGCCTGGCAGATCGAGCGCGACGACGTGGAGCTGGTGGTGGCGCCCGCGCTGATGGACGTGACCGGCCCGCGGATCTCGATCCGCCCGGTGGCGGGGCTGCCGCTGCTGCACGTGGAGCATCCGGAGCTGGACGGCTCCAGGAAGGTCCTCAAGGGCCTGTTCGACCGGGTGGCGGCGCTGGGCGGCCTGGTGGCGCTGAGCCCGCTGCTGCTGGTGGTGGCCTTCCTGATCAAGGTGACCAGCGCGGGCCCGGTGATGTTCCGGCAGACCCGGGTGGGCCGGGACGGCCGCGAGTTCACCGTGCTGAAGTTCCGCACGATGGTGCAGGACGCCGAGGCCCGCAAGCGCGAGCTGAAGGACTACAACGAGCACCCCGGCGGGGTGCTGTTCAAGATGAAGTCCGACCCGCGGATCACCGCGGTCGGCCGCCGGCTGCGCCGCTACTCGCTGGACGAGCTGCCCCAGCTGTTCAACGTGGTGCGCGGCGAGATGTCGCTGGTGGGGCCGCGCCCGCCGCTGCCGGAGGAGGTCGCGCAGTACGGCGGCGACGTGTACCGGCGGCTGGCGGTCAAGCCCGGGATGACGGGGCTGTGGCAGGTGAACGGCCGCTCCGACCTGACCTGGGAGGAATCGGTCCGGCTCGACCTGCGTTACGTCGACAACTGGACGCTCGCCCTCGACCTGCAGATCATGTGGAAGACGTGGTCGGCGGTGTTCAAGGGCTCGGGGGCCTACTGACGGGACGGCGGCCCGGCCGGCGGACCTGGGCGTTCGCCGGCGGTGACCGGCCCCGGCGCGTGGCGGGTTTCCGGTGTGCACGACAATGTAGACCGGACCGATGTGACGAGCCGGGAAAAGCGATGGGGTCGATGACGGAACATCCGGCGGCGGAGACCGCCCCCGCGGGGGATCATGATCTGGCCAGCGAACTGGCCGGCACGGCGGGGCGCCTGCTGCTGGGCGTCCGCGACGAGCTGGGGTTCGCCGACGCCCGGGTGCTGAAGGACACCGGCGACCTGCGCGCGCACGAGTACCTGATGCGGGAGCTGGCCGCGCGCCGTCCCGGCGACGCGATCCTGTCGGAGGAGGGGCGCGCGTCGGTGTCGGGCAAGCGGGCCGCGGGCGACGACCGTTCCCCGACCGGCAACACCGCCGACGAGGTGCGGCTGTCCGCGGACCGGGTGTGGATCATCGATCCGCTGGACGGCACCCGCGAGTTCTCCGAGGAGGGCCGGGCCGACTGGGCCGTCCACGTGGCGCTGTGGGAGAAGGGCCGGCTCGCCGCGGGCGCCGTGGCCCTCCCGGCCCAGGGGCGGACGCTGCGGACCGCGCCCGGAGGGGCCGTGGACGAGCCGGCCGGCGGCGGCCCGGCGGCCGGGCTGGAGGTGTCGCCGCCCGAGCCCGGCAGGCTGCGGGTCGCCGTGAGCCGCACCCGCCCGCCGAAGTTCCTGGAGGGCCTGTCCGAGCGGCTGCGGGAGTCCGGCATCGACGTCGAGCAGGTGCCGATCGGCTCGGCCGGGGCGAAGATCGCGGCGGTGCTGCTGGGCGAGGTCGACGCGTACGTGCACGCGGGCGGCCAGTACGAGTGGGACTCGGCGGCCCCGGTCGCCGTGGCGCTGGCCGCGGGCGCGCACGTGTCGCGGATCTCGGGAACCGCACCGGCCTACAACCAGAAGGACCCCCGGCTCCCGGATATCCTGGTGTGTCATCCCGTGTCGGCATCGACGCTGCTGACCGGCATCCGGGACGTGTCATCGTGGGGGGACGACCCCCCACACCCCCCGGAAAGGGGCGTGTCATCGTGGGGGGACGACCCCCCACACCCCCCGGAAAGGGGTAGGACGGAGCGCATTCCGGGCTGATCCCCGGGGTCGCCGTTCCCGACCCGCCGGCCCGCACGGGCCGCCGTCCCCGACATCCCCGACCCGATATCCCCTGATCCCACCGGCGACTGCCAGACGAGCGTGGAGAGAGCCCCAGACCATGCAGCGTTGCGACTACCTGCTGTCCCAGCTAGACGTGCTCGAAGCCGAGTCGATCCACATCATCCGGGAGGTGGCCGCCGAGTTCGAGCGGCCGGTGCTGCTGTTCTCGGGCGGTAAGGACAGCATCGTGATGCTGCGGCTGGCGCAGAAGGCGTTCGCGCCCGCGCCGATCCCGTTCCCGGTGATGCACGTGGACACCGGCCACAACTTCCCCGAGGTCATCCGGTTCCGCGACTGGCTGGTCGAGGAGGTCGGGGTGCGGCTGGTGGTGGCCTCGGTGCAGGACTCCATCGACCAGGGCCGGGTGGTGGAGGAGACCGGCCGGCGCGCGTCGCGGAACCGGCTCCAGACCACCACGCTGCTGGACGCGATCGAGGAGCACCGCTTCGACGCGGCGTTCGGCGGGGCGCGGCGTGACGAGGAGAAGGCGCGCGCCAAGGAGCGCGTGGTGTCCTTCCGGGACGAGTTCGGGCAGTGGGATCCCAAGAACCAGCGGCCGGAGCTGTGGAACCTGTTCAACACCAGGATCCGGCAGGGCGAGCATGTGCGGGTGTTCCCGCTGTCGAACTGGACCGAGCTGGACATCTGGGACTACATCCGCCGCGAGGGCCTGGAGCTGCCCCCGATCTACTTCGCGCACACCCGGATGGTGTTCGAGCGGGACGGGATGCTGCTGGCGGACCTGCCGTACGCCAACCGGGGCGAGGACGAGCCGCCGTTCGAGGCGCTGGTGCGGTACCGGACGGTGGGGGACGCCTCGTGCACGGGGGCGGTGAAGTCGGCGGCGGCGACGCTGGACGAGGTGATCGAGGAGATCGCGGCGACGCGGGTGACCGAGCGGGGGCAGACCCGTGCCGACGACCGCTCCAGCGAGGCCGCGATGGAGGACCGCAAGAAAGAGGGCTACTTCTAATGTCGGAGGTTGTGTCCGGGGGCAAGACGATGGACATCCTGCGGTTCGCCACCGCCGGGTCGGTGGACGACGGCAAGTCGACGCTGATCGGGCGGCTGCTGTTCGACTCCAAGTCGATCTTCGAGGACCAGTTGGAGTCGGTGGAGCGCACCAGCGCCGACCGGGGCGAGGAGTACACCAACCTGGCGCTGCTGACCGACGGCCTGCGGGCCGAGCGGGAGCAGGGCATCACCATCGACGTGGCCTACCGGTACTTCGCGACGCCGCGGCGCAAGTTCATCATCGCCGACACGCCGGGGCACATCCAGTACACCCGCAACATGGTGACCGGGGCCTCGACCGCCGATCTGGCGATCATCCTGGTGGACGCGCGCAAGGGCATCCTGGAGCAGTCGCGCCGGCACGCGTTCCTGACCACGCTGCTGAAGGTGCCGCACCTGGTGGTGGCGGTGAACAAGATGGACCTGGTCGACTACGACAAGGCCGTCTTCGAGCGGATCGTGGACGAGTTCACCGCGTTCGCGGCGAAGCTGGAGGTCTCCGACCTGACCTTCATCCCGATCTCGGCGCTGCACGGCGACAACGTGGTGGAGCGCAGCGGGAACATGCCCTGGTACCAGGGGTCCTCGCTGCTGCACCACCTGGAGCACGTGCACATCGCCTCCGACCGCAACCTGATCGACGTGCGGTTCCCGGTGCAGTACGTGATCCGTCCGCACGCCTCCACCGACCCCGACCTGCACGACTACCGGGGGTATGCGGGGCAGGTGGCGGGCGGGGTGCTCAAGCCGGGGGACGAGGTGGTGCACCTGCCCTCGGGGCTGACCACCACGATCACCGCGATCGACGGGCCCAACGGGCCCGTGCAGGAGGCCTACCAGCCGATGTCGGTGACGTTGCGGCTGGCCGACGACATCGACATCTCCCGGGGTGACATGATCGCCCGTCCGCACAACCGTCCCGAGGTCGCCCAGGACCTGGACGCGATGGTGTGCTGGATGACCCCGGACCGGCAGCTGACGCCGCGGACCAGGCTGGTGATCAAGCACACCACGCGCACGGCCAAGACGATGGTCAAGGACCTGCACTACCGGCTGGACGTCAACACCCTGCATCGGGACGAGTCGGCGGTGGGGCTGGGGCTCAACGAGATCGGCCGGATCTCGCTGCGGGTGACCCAGCCGCTGTTCGTGGACGACTACTCCCGCAACCGGCTGACGGGCGGGTTCATCCTGATCGACGAGGCCACCAACAACACCGTCGCCGCCGGAATGATCACCGGTGCCCGCTGACCGCGGCGTCGCCCGCGGCGCGGTCCACGCCGTCGTTCACGATCTGTGAACAGCGACCGCTTCCGGCCCGCGCGGCCGGAAGCGGTCCCCGGCCTGTCCGGGGCCGGTCCCGGCCAGGCGTATCCGGGGTCTTACCGGCCTTGACTGCCGGTAATGTCGATGAGGAGCCGCTTTCCCGGCATCCCCCTTCCCCCCGGCAGTTCCTGGAGTGTCGTTGAGCCTGTCCGTTCTCTCCCGTCCCTACCGTAACGACGGGGACACTACGTGAAGGCGCTCGTGCTGGCGGGCGGGTCAGGGTCCCGGCTGCGTCCGATCACCCACACCTCGGCCAAGCAGCTGGTGCCGGTGGCCAACAAGCCGGTGCTGTTCTACGGCCTGGAGGCGATCCGGGACGCCGGGATCCGCGAGGTCGGCATCGTCGTCGGCGACACCGCCGCGGAGATCCGGCGGGCGGTCGGGGACGGCTCGCAGTTCGGCCTGGAGATGACCTACCTTCCGCAGGAGGCCCCGCTGGGGCTGGCGCACGCGGTCCTGATCGCCCGCGACTTCCTCGGCGACGACGACTTCGTCATGTACCTGGGCGACAACTTCATCGTCGGCGGCATCAACGACCTGGTCGCACGGTTCCGCAGGGAGCGCCCCGCGGCGCAGATCATGCTGACCCGGGTGTCGGACCCGCGCGCGTTCGGCGTGGCGGAGCTGGACGCCTCGGGCCGGGTGATCGGCCTGGAGGAGAAGCCCAAGCGTCCCAAGAGCGACCTGGCGCTGGTCGGGGTCTACCTGTTCGGCCCGGCCGTGCACGAGGTGGTGGCCGGGCTCAAGCCGTCCTGGCGGAACGAGCTGGAGATCACCGACGCGGTGCAGGGGCTGATCGACTCCGGGCGCCGGGTGGAGTCCACCATGATCTCCGGCTACTGGAAGGACACCGGGAACGTGACCGACATGCTGGAGGTCAACCGGCTCGTCCTGGAAAGCGTCGAACCTTCTGTGGAGGGGAGCGTGGACGCGGCCAGCGAGCTGATCGGCCGGGTCGTGGTGGAGCCGGGCGCGTCGGTGGCGGGCTCCCGGGTCGTCGGGCCGGTGATCGTCGGGGCGGGCTCGGTGGTCCGCGACTCCTATGTCGGCCCGTTCACCTCGATCGACCGGGACTGCTCGGTGATCGACAGCGAGATCGAGTACTCGATCGTGCTGCGCGGCGCCTCCATCGACGGGGTCGGCCGGATCGAGTGCTCGCTGATCGGCAGGGAGGCCGAGGTGACTCCGGCGCCCCGCGTGCCCAAGGCCCACCGTCTCGTTCTGGGGGACCACAGCAAAGTGCAGATCAGCAAATGAGGGTCCTGGTCACCGGCGGTGCCGGTTTCATCGGGTCGCAGTACGTGCGGGAGCTGGTGTCGGGCGCGTACCCGGCCTGGGCGGGCGCCGAGGTCACGGTGCTGGACCGGCTGACGTACGCGGGGAACCTGGCCAATCTGGAGCCGGTCGAGGGCGGTTTCGCCTTCGTGCACGGCGACATCTGCAACGACGAGCTGCTCGCGCACGTGGTGCCCGGCCACGACGTCGTGATCAACTTCGCGGCGGAGTCGCATGTGGACCGGTCGATCGCCAGCGCCGGCGAGTTCGTCCGCACCAACGTGCAGGGCGTGCAGGCGCTGATGCGGGCCTGCCTGGACGCCGGGACGCCGCGCGTCGTCCAGGTGTCCACCGACGAGGTGTACGGCAGCATCGACGTCGGGTCGTGGGACGAGTCGGCGCCGCTGGCGCCCAACTCGCCCTACGCGGCGGCCAAGGCGGGCGGCGACATGATCGCCCGCTCGTACGCCCGCACGCACGGCCTGCCGGTCAGCATCACCCGCTGCGGCAACAACTACGGGCCGTACCAGTACCCCGAGAAGGTCATCCCGCTGTTCGCGACCAACCTGATGGACGGGCGGCCCGTCCCGCTGTACGGCGACGGCGGCAACATCCGCGACTGGATCCACGTGGCCGACCACTGCCGCGGCATCCAGCTGGTCGCCGAGTCGGGCGAGCCGGGCGGGATCTACCACATCGCCGGCACCGCCGAGCTGACGAACCTGCAGCTCACCCAGCGGCTCCTGGACGCGGTCGGAGCCGGCTGGGACATGGTGGAGCGGGTGCCCGACCGCAAGGGCCACGACCGCCGCTACTCCCTCAACGACGCCAAGCTGCGCGCGCTCGGCTACGCGCCCTCGATCGGGTTCGAGGAGGGGCTGGCCGAGACGGTCCGCTGGTACGAGGACCACCGCGCCTGGTGGGAGCCGCTCAAGAAACGGGCCGAGGACGCCCGATGACCTGGCTGATCACCGGTGCCGGCGGGATGCTCGGCACCGACCTGGCCGCGCGCCTGGGCGCGGACGCCGTCGCCCTCACCCGCGCCGACCTGGACCTGTGCGACCCCGGGGCGGTGCGCGCCGCGCTGCGCCGCCACCGTCCCGCGACGGTCGTCAACTGCGCCGCCTGGACGGCCGTCGACGCCGCCGAGACCGACGAGGACGCCGCGCTGGCCGTCAACGGCACGGCGGTGGGGACGCTGGCCGCGGCGTGCGCCGAGGCGGGCGCGACGCTCGTCCAGATCTCCACCGACTACGTCTTCGACGGGCGCGGCGACCGCCCCTACGCCGAGGACGCCCCGACGGCACCGGTCAACGCCTACGGCCGCACCAAGCTCGCGGGCGAGCGCGCCGCGGCCGCGGCGGGCGCGCACCACTACATCGTGCGGACCGCGTGGCTGTACGGCGCGCACGGCCCGAACTTCGTCCGTACGATGGCGCGGCTGGCCGCCGAACGCGACACGGTCGGCGTGGTCGACGACCAGGCCGGCCAGCCCACCTGGACCGGCGACCTGGCCGCCCGGATCATCGCGCTGGCCGGTTCCGGGGCCCCGCCGGGCGTCTACCACGGCACCGCCGCCGGCCGGACCACCTGGTACGGCCTGGCCCGCGAGATCTTCACGCTGCTCGGGCTGGACCCCGACCGGGTCCGGCCGGTGACCGGCGCCGAGTTCCCCCGTCCGGCGCCGCGTCCCGCCTACAGCGTGCTGGGCCACGACCGGTGGGCGGAGGCCGGCCTGAAGCCGATGCGGGACTGGCGGGACGCCCTCCACGCCGCCTGGCCGTCGCTCCACCCCTGACCGGGCCCCGGCCTGTTTGACTAGCGAGCGTTATAAAATCGGGG
This sequence comes from Spirillospora sp. CA-255316, assembly GCA_050942275.1. Taxonomy (GTDB): domain Bacteria; phylum Actinomycetota; class Actinomycetes; order Streptosporangiales; family Streptosporangiaceae; genus Spirillospora. The sequence continues at coordinate 1,814,841 of CP192047.1, forward strand.
CGTGACGGCGCGGCGGCGCGGCCGGCCCCGGTCCTTCGACCGGGAGGCGGCCCTGGAGCAGGCGACCCGGCTCTTCTGGGAGCACGGGTACGACGCGACGTCGGTCGCCGACCTGACCCGTGCCATGGGCATCGGCGCGCCGAGCCTGTACTCCGCGTTCGGCGACAAGAGGGCGCTGTTCGAGGAGGTCGTGACCGCCTACCGCGGCGGCCCCGGCGACATCATCGGCCCCGCGCTCGCGCGGGAGCCGACCGCGCGGGCCGCGGTCGAGCGGATACTGATGACGGCCGCCGCCGAGTACACCGATCCCACCCGGCCCCGGGGCTGCCTCATCATCAGCGCGGCCACCAACTACACGCCCGCGTCGGCCGAGGTCGAGCGGCACCTGCGCGACCTGCGCAACGCCAACGTCCGCCTCATCGAACGCAGGATCGCCGAGGACGTCGAGGCGGGCGTCCTCCCCGCCGGCACCGACCCCCGCACCCTCGCCCAACTCGCCGCGGCCGTGCTCCAGGGCCTGTCGCAGCAGGCCAGGGACGGCGCCACCCGCGCCGAACTGGAGGCGGTCGCCGCCACCGCCATCAAGGTGTGGCCGCCGGAGAACGCCCCGGCCCGGGAGCGGGCTCAGGAACGCCGATAGAAGTCGAGGCACTCTTTGTAGTCCGGCAGCAGGCCCTCCTTCTGCGCCTCCGCGAGCGACGGCGCGGCGGCGTCCCGGGCCGACAGGACGGGCTCGACCCCCTCCGGCCACGCGATGCCCAGCTCCGGATCGAGCGGATGCACCGTGTGCTCGCGCTCGGGCGTGTACGGCGTCGAGCACAGGTAGACGACCATCGTGTCGTCGGTCAGCGCCATGAACGCGTGACCGATCCCCTCGGCGATGTACACGCAGCGGCGGTTCGCGGCGTCCAGCCGCACGCACTCGTGCCGCCCGAACGTCGGCGACCCGACGCGGATGTCGACGACCACGTCCAGGATCGCGCCGCGCACGCACGTGACGTACTTGGCCTGCCCCGGCGGCACGTCCGCGAAATGGACGCCGCGCAGCGCGCCACCGCCCGACACCGAGCAGTTCGCCTGCGCCAGCTCGAAGGAGTGGCCGGTCCGCTCCAGGAGGTCCTGGCGGAACCACTCGTGGAACGAGCCTCGATCGTCTCCGTGCACGCGGGGAGTGAAGGCGAAGGCGCCCTCGATGGTCAGGGGATCCACGCGCGCTAGCCTATGGCCCGATCCGAGGGCTCGGGACCGCCGCCACCAGGCCATGAGCGGCCGTCCGGACCGGCGATCGCATTGCCGGCCGACGGGCCGGACGGCACCGGGTCGCCGCCCTGGCGCCGCAGCACCTCCATCCACGCGACCAGGATCATCAGCCAGATCCCCGAGACGTTGGCGGGCGCGGCCAGGTACTCGGTGGTGATGCTGTTCACCAGGAAGAACACCAGGATGCCCAGCAGCAGCCCCGCGTCCGTGCGCAGGGAGCGGTGCCGGGCCAGCAGCAGCCCCACGAAACCGAGCGCGAGCAGCAGCGAGCAGAACACCACGGCGCCGACCGCGCCGTTGTCCACCAGCGCGTTGATGAACGCGTTGTGCCCGCCGCCCAGGCCGATGTCGTCCAGGAACAGCCCCCGGGACGCGCCCAGCCCGTGCCCGAAGATCGGCTCCTCCCGGTAGGCCTGCATCGCCAGCGTCCACAGCTCGGTACGGGAGTTCAGCGACGCCAGCTTCTCCGCCGTCTCGCCGCGCGCCACGAACGCCAGGATCTTGTCGGAGAACGCCAGCGCCGCGACCGTCGCCACCGCGACGCCCAGCACGGCGACGTCCACCCGCCCCTTGGGCCCGCGGGAGGTGGCCAGCAGCGCCAGCAGGCCCGCCGCGCACCCGGCCGCCGCACCGCGCGTCCCCGTCGCGACCAGCGCCCCCGCCAGGACGGCCAGCGCCCCCAGGTAGAGGGCGGGATGCCACAGGCGGTGCTGCGGCGTCTCCCGGCGGATCAGATAGCTGACCGTCAGCAGGATCGCCACCGCCAGGTAGACGCCCGCCGTCACGGGGTGCACGAACAGCCAGTTGAAACGGTCCTCGGTACGCGAGGTGCGCGGGAACGGGTGCGCCACCCCGATCGCGACCGACGCCAGCACGATCGCGATGAAGGCGTGCGCCAGCCGGTGCAGGTCGCGCGGCTCCGCCCGGGTCGCGACCGTGTACGCCACGCACATCGTGATCAGCAGCTGCACCCCGCGCACGATCCCCAGCGACATGAACGGCGACCACAGCGCCGACATCGCCCAGTACACGGCGAACGCCCACGCCGTCAGCAGCAGCCCGGTCGTGGGCCGCGACGGGGCCCGCAACCCGAACCGGTAGTAGAGGTACAGCGCGGCGAAACCGTAGACGGCGATCTCCACCAGCACGGTCAGGTCCGCGCTGCCCCCCACCGCCTGGTCGACCTCACGGCTGCGCAGCTTGTAGTCGCTGGCCAGCATCAGGGCCAGCGGCAGCACGACGGCCCACCACCCGGCCGACGCCACCCGCGGGCGCCGCCGCGGCAGCAGGATCGGACGCGGGAACCGGCCCGTCGTGGCCATCGGCTGCTCCTTTCTTTTCATTGTGGGGGGGGCGACCCCCCACGCCCCCCGGGACGGCGGGAAGCGCGCCCTCCACTCCGCTGGCGCTCCGCTCCGGACACGCTCCCCGCCGCCTGCCCGTCCCTCCACTCCGCTAGCGCTCCGCTCCGGGCCGGACAGTGAAAAGCATCCACGTACGGTTCATGGACGAGCTCGGGGTCTTCAATTGTGAGGGACGATTCCCCGGGGTGCTCAGTCGGCCTGGAGGTTCCAGGCGCCTGGGTGGCGGGTGCCGGTCGGTTTGTCCAGCAGTTCGGCGATGGTCGCGGGCAGGGGGAGGGCGTTGGCGTCGGCGGCCGTGGCGGTCGAGCGGTCCAGGGTGCCGTCCGGGGCGACCGTGTGGCCGGCGTCATAGGCCAGACCGCGCTTCTCCTGGCCGGTCGCGGACCGGAACTCGGCCAGTGAGGTGAAGGCGGCCGCCTCGCCCTGGCCCCGCGACCACAGTACGAGCCGTCGCGGTGAGTCGGGATCGGAGCGGGCGTAGACGTTCCCGTCAGCGGTGATGTCCATCGCCCCGGCCGAGCGCTCGTGCGAGTGGTCTTCGACGCACAGCAGGCACGGTGCGCCGGGGCGGGGGTCGGCCAGCACGTTGTTGCGGAGCGTGATCTGGCCGAGGCGCCAGGTCATGCCGGGGTCGGGGAAGGGGCGGCGCGGGTCGCGGCCGGGCGTGCCCGGGTCGTCGGGACGGCGCAGGTCCTGCACGAGGTGGACGGTGCGGCCGTTTCCGGTCAGGGTGTTGTTCCACACCGCCACGTCCGCGGTGTCGTTGACGCGCAGGCCGTCCCCGCCGTTGCCGCGCACCAGGTTGCCGGCCACCACCGCCTTGGCGCTCAGCTCCAGCACGATCCCGTGACCGGAGTTGCGGACGATCCGGTTGCCGGTGACGGTCGCGTCGTGCACGGACTCGTCCAGCCACACGCCCTTGCCGAGGTTGTCGGCCAGCACGCTGCCGGTGACCGCCACCGTCCGGGACCGGGTGATCTTGATTCCGCCGGACACCGGGGCCGACTTGAAGCGTTCGAGGTTGTTGCGGTGGGCGCGGACCAGCTCGATCCGCAGCCGGTCGGCGTGGTTGCCGTGGATGCCGAGCAGGCCGTTGCGGGTGGCGGTGAAGCGCCGGACGGTGGCGCGCGGCCCCAGCACGCTGAGGCCGGTGGTGGCCGAGTCGGTGACGGCCACGTTCTCCAGCGTCACGTCCGGGCCGGCGACCTTCACGCTGCCGAGCTCGGGGAGCGAGGTGGCGTAGCGGCGCACGCCGATGCCGCGCAGCGCCGACCCGCCGCCGCGCAGCGTGATGGCCTCGCTCAGCGTGCTGGCGCGCACCTTCCGGCCGTTGGGGTCGGAGCCGAGGTAGAGCCTGCGGGCGCCCTCGTCGACGTAGAAGGTGTTCTCTTCCAGCTTGTCGCGGGAGGCGACCTGGCGTTGGGCGACGTTGTCGATCCAGACCTGGTCGGGGTGCGCGGCCATCGGGTACACCGGGTCGACGAACTGGAAGTCCCTGTCGCGGCTTGCCGGCGCCCCGGAGGTGTAGGTCGGGCTGGAGTCGAACCTCGCCGTCCAGCCGTCCTTCACCCAGGCGCCGTCCTGCGGCCGCCACCCCTCGACCGGCTCGCTCCCGTCGAACCAGACGGCCTCGCCGGGGTGCGCCTGGATGGTGAGCCGCTTGCCCTCCGGGACGGTCACCGACTCGTGGTACGTCCCCCCGCGCAGCACGATCGTGCCGCCGCCGCGCGCCTTCGCGATGGCCCTGGCGACCGTCCTCAGCGGCTCCGCGGCCGTTCCGGGGGCCGCGTCGTCCCCGGACGGGGAGACGACCACGGCCGCGCCGGGCACCTTGTAGGCGGTGGCGCCCACGGTGACGGCCCCGGGCGGGCCGGTCGCGCTCGCGGGCGAGGGTGTCCTGTCCTTGTCGTCCTGCGGCAACTGCCAGGCCAGCAGGCCCACGGCGACGACCGCCGGCAGCGCCAGGACCCTGACGGCCAGAGCCCGGCGCGAGGCTGGTGACGGCATCGGTGCCCCCTATCCCCGACGTGCCGGTACCGCTACTGCTTGAGAGAGCCCGCGAACACCGCGGTCTTGTGCTTGTCGCTGAAGGCGACGTTGAGCACGACCGAACCGTACCCCGCGGTCGGCAGGTCGAAGGCGTAGGAGGCGGAGCGGTGCTTGCCGGGCGCCACCGTGCCGTAGAAGTCGTTGAGGTTCGCGTAGGATGTCGGGCTCGCCTGGGCGCGCGACTTGCCGTACTGGGCCACCACCCGCACCTTGTTCAGGTCGAGCGCCTGCCCGGACCCGTTGGTGAAGCGCAGCGTGAAGATGGTGAGGGTCTTGCCGGTCATCTCGCCCGGCCCCAGCTTCTTGTTCTTCACGTACTTGATGTCGGTGATCGCGACCGACACCTTGTCGTCGTAGGTCACCGGCTTGCGCAGGCCGGTCATGGCGCTGAACGCCTGGGCGCCGGGCGCGCTGGTCACCTCCGCCTCCGGCTGCTCGCTCGGCGGCGGCGGCTTCGGCCCGGCCGCCTGCTTGTCGTCACCCGAGCAGCCCGCCAGCGCGAGCGCGAACGCCAGCGCGAGCGCCGCTCCCCGGCCCGCCGAGCGTGTGAGCGTGGACGGGCGAGATCCCCTATGGGGCATGCGGATATCTCCTCGATCGTGGTTCCGGAGAGCCGGCGGGCTTGGCGGCGGGGGACCGTGCGCGCCGGTAGTGGCCAACCAGTTTAGACAGGCCCTCGGTTAATCTTCCCTTCGTCCTGTTAATCGCGTCTTGTTTGCCCAGTGCCTCTTTTCTCGGGGGACGTTCAGACACCGGGGGAATCGAACCGTTGAGAGTTCTCGACTTCACACGCGCGTCCGCCCGCCGGGCGGCCGTCGCCACGGTCACCGCACTGTGCACGGCGCTGCTCGGGACGACGGCGGCACCGGCCGGGCCGGCGGCGGCCGACACCGCGCCGCAGCCGGGCACGCCGCCGACCGTGAGCGCCGACCCGCTGCCGACCTGGCAGGTGAACGGCGTCGTGTGGAGCATGGCCACCGTCGGGAACACCGTCTACGCGACCGGCAACTTCACCAAGGCGCGCCCGCCGGGCACCGCCGCCGGCAGCGCGCAGGAGGTCGACCGGAAGAACATCCTGGCCTTCGACCTCACCACCGGCGACCTGGTCACCTCGTTCGACCACGAGCTCAACGGGCAGGGGCTGCGGATCGTCGCGTCCCCCGGCGGCGACCGGGTGTACGTGGGCGGCGAGTTCACCGAGGTGGACGGGCAGCCGCGCAGCCGGATCGCCGCGTTCGACACCGCCACCGGCGCGCTCGACCCGAACTTCAAGCCGACGGTGTCCAACAAGGTCCGCGCCATCGCCGCGACCGGCTCGACGGTGTACTTCGGCGGGAACTTCTTCAACGTCAACGGCTCCGCCCGCACCCGCCTGGCCGCCGTGCGCGCCTCCGACGGCGCCAACGTCGGCACCTGGCGGCCCACCGCCGACGACGACGAGGTCTTCGCCATGGCGATGGCGCCCGGCGACGCGCGGGTGCTGGTCGGCGGGCGGTTCCAGCAGCTCAACGGCACCGCCAAGGTCGGCATCGGCGCGATCGACGCCTCCTCGGGGGCGCTGGCGCCGTGGAGCAGCCGCCCGATCCCCACCAAGTCGGGCAGCAGCTACTCCTACGTCACCGACCTGCACGTCTCCGGCGACACCGTCTTCGCGTCCGCCAACGGCGAGGGCTGGCACTGGTTCGACGGCAGGTTCGCCGCCAAGGCCGCCACCGGCGACCTGGTGTGGCTCGACAACTGCTACGGCGCCAGCTACGGCATCTTCGCCCAGGCGCAGTCCGTCTACAGCGTCTCGCACGCCCACGACTGCTCCTCGCTGGGCGCCTTCCCCGAGACCAGCCCGCAGACCTGGCACCGCGCGCTCGCGGAGACCGCGTACCCGACCGGGACGGACAAGGCGCCCCCCGGCTCGGGCAGCAACTACAGCGGCCAGCCCATCCCCAGCCTGCTGCACTGGTACCCGACCCTGGCCATGGGCACCTTCACCGGGCAGAACCAGGCCGCCTGGGCCGTCACCGGCAACGCCGACTACATCGCCATGGGAGGCGAGTTCCCCCGGGTCAACGGCGTCGGCCAGCAGGGCCTGGTGCGGTTCGCCGTCAAGGACAAGGCGCCCAACAAGGAGGGCCCGCAGCAGTCCGACCTGGGCACGCCCACCGCCGAGCCGGTACCCGGGGGCAAGGTCCGCGTCCGCCTGACGACGACCTGGGACATGGACAACGAGAACCTCACCTACGAGCTGCTCCGCGACGGCACGGGCGAACCCGTCGGGACCGCCCAGAAGGCCTCCACGTTCTGGAAGCAGCCGACGGTCGCGCTGTTCGACGCGACGGCGCAGGCGGGCAGCTCGCACACCTACAAGGTCCGGGTCAAGGACGCCTTCGGCAACGCCGTGACCAGCGCCTCGTCCAATTCGGCCTCGCCGGGCGCCGGGACGTCCGGGCCGTACGGCGAGGTCGTCACCGGGGACGGCGCGGACGCGTACTGGCGCCTGGGCGAGAGCAGCGGCGTCGCCTACGACAACGCGGGCGCCAACGACCTCACCCTCGCCTCGGGCGTCACCCACGGGCAGGCCGGCGCCATCACCGGCGACGCCGACAAGGCGGTGCGGTTCAACGGCACCTCCACCGGCACCGCCTCCAGCGGCGCCGCGCCCACCCCGGGGAACCTCAGCGTCGAGGCCTGGGTGAAGACGAGCAGCACCACCGGCGGCAAGATCATCGGGTATGGCAACCGCGACAGCGGCGGCAGCAACGTCTACGACCGGCACCTCTACCTGACCAACGACGGCCGGGTCGTCTTCGGCGTCTACTCGGGCTCGTCCAAGACGATCCGCAGCGGCACCGGCCTCAACAACGGGCAGTGGCACCACGTCGTCGGCACCCTCGACTCCGGCGCCGGCATGAAGCTGTACGTGGACGGCCAGCAGGTCGCCGCCGACGCCAGTGCCAAGAGCGCCAACAACCACACCGGTTACTGGCGCGTGGGCGGCGACAGCATCGGCGGCTGGCCGGACAAGCCGACCAGCGACTACCTCAACGGCACCCTGGACGAGGTCGCGGTCTACCCGCGCGCCCTCAGCGCCGCCGAGGTCGCCGAGCACCACGGCGTGGGAGCGGGCACGGTCACGCCCAACCAGCCGCCCACGGCCGCGTTCACCTCCTCGTGCGAGCAGCTGGCCTGCACGTTCGACGCGTCCGGTTCGTCCGACACCGACGGCACGGTCGCGAACCACGCCTGGGAGTTCGGCGACGGCGGGACCGGCACCGGCGCCGCCCCCTCGCACACCTACGCCGCCGCGGGCGAGTACACGGTGAAGCTGACCGTCACCGACGACGACGGCGCGACCGGCCAGGTCACCCGCACCGTCACGGTCACCTCGCAGACCCTCGCGTCCGACGCGTTCGGCCGGACCGTGGCCTCCGGGTTCGGGACGGCCGACACCGGAGGAGCCTGGAGCGGCCTCGGCACGGCCGGCGCCCTGTCGGTCTCGGGCGGCGCGGGCCGCGTCCAGCTGCCCGCCGCGACCAACAGCGGCGGCGCGTACCTCAACGGCGTCAGCACCACCGGCAGCGACGTGACCGTCAAGGTGGCCGGCGACAAGGAGGGCACCGGCAACGGCGTCTACTTCTGGACGCTCGGACGGCGCGTCAGCGGCGCCGGAGAGTACCGGGCCAGGATCCGGCTGCGGCCCTCCGGCGTGGTCTCGCTCCAGCTCAGCCGGACGGACTCCGCCCAGGCCGAGACGGCCGTCGTCGCCGAGCAGACCGTGGCCGGGCTCACCTACGCGCCCGGCCAGGCGCTGCGGCTGCGCATGCAGGTCACCGGAACCTCGCCCACCACCCTGAAGGCCAAGGTGTGGGCCGACGGCGCCGCCGAACCCGACTGGCAGCTCACCGGCACCGACGACACCGCGGGAATGCAGGCGGCGGGCAGCGTCGGCCTGCGCGCCTATCTCGCGGGCAATGCCACCAACGCGCCCTTCGTGGTGACGGTCGACGATTTCCAGGCGACCCGAACCGGCGATTGACGACGCGCGAAGGCGCCCCGGGGTTGTCATCCCCGGGGCGCTTTCTTTTCGGCCGCCGGGAAAAGCATGCTGACCTAGAACGACACCGCCGGGCGTTTCCGGAACCGGTCACGATTTCATAAGGTGCCCGCGGCCGGTATGGGGCGAGGCATTAGTATCTCTGGGCCAGTGTGGCCGTTGTGGCCACTGGGGGCTTATGAGCAGGGGAACCGATTCGTGAGAGCTCTAGTGCTTCCGCGCCGGACCGGACGGAACGGCCTGCTGGCCGTGACCGCGTCCGCCGCACTCATCGGCGCGTCCGTCGTGCCCGCCGGCGCCGACACCGCGCCGCCGCAGGGGACGCCGCCGACCGTCAGCGCCGACGCGCTGCCGACGTGGCAGGTCAACGGCGTCGTGTGGAGCATGACCACGGTGGGCAACACCGTGTACGCGACCGGGAACTTCACCAAGGCGCGCCCGCCCGGCACCGCCGCCGGCAGCGCCAAGGAGGTCACCCGGAACAACATCCTGGCCTTCGACATCAGGACCGGGAACCTCATCACCTCCTTCAACCACTCGCTGAACGGCCAGGGCCTGCGCATCACCCGCTCGCCCGACGGCAAGCGCGTGTACGTCGGCGGCGAGTTCACCCAGGTCGACGGCCAGCCCCGCAGCCGCATCGCCGCCTTCGACACCGCCACCGGCAAGCTCGTCGCCGGGTTCGCGCCCAAGGTGTCCAACAAGGTCCGCGCCATCGCCGCGACCAACAACTGGGTGTTCTTCGGCGGCAACTTCTTCAACGTCAACGGCAAGTCCCGCACCCGCCTCGCCTCGGTCCGCGCGACCGACGGCGCGCTCACCGAGTGGCGGCCGACCGCCGACGACGACGAGGTCATGGCGATGGCCATCAGCGGCTCCCGGGTCCTGATCGGCGGCAAGTTCCAGAAGCTGAACGGCACCGCCAAGGTCGGCATCGGCGCCGTCAACGGCTCCACCGGCGCGATGCTCCCCTGGAGCAGCCGCCCGATCCCGTCCCGCCAGGGCGACAGGTTCTCCTACGTGACCGACCTGTTCGTGTCGGGCGAGAACGTGTACGGCACCGCCAACGGCGAGGGCCACCACTGGTTCGACGGCCGCTTCGCCGCCAACGCCGGCACCGGCGAGCTGGTGTGGCTCGACAACTGCTACGGCGCCAGCTACGGCGTCTTCGCCCAGGGCCAGTCGATCTACAGCGTCTCGCACGCGCACGACTGCTCCTCGCTCGGCGCGTTCCCCGAGACCACCCCGCAGACCTGGCACCGGGCCCTCGCCGAGACCAGCTACGCCACCGGCAAGGACAAGACCGCCCCCGGCTCCAACAGCAACTACCGCAACCAGCCGATCCCCACGCTGCTGCACTGGTTCCCGACCCTGGCCATGGGCTCGTTCACCAAGCAGTACCAGGCCGCCTGGGCCGTCACCGGCACCTCGCAGTACATCGCGATGGGCGGCGAGTTTCCCCGGGTCAACGGCGTCAACCAGCAGGGCCTCGTCCGGTTCGCCCTGAAGGCCGCCGCGCCGAACAAGTCCGGCCCCATCAAGGCCGAGCTCGGCACCCCCAAGGCCACCAGGAACGCCGTCACCAAGCAGACGACCATCTCCTGGAAGACCACCTGGGACATGGACAACAAGAACCTGACCTACGAGATCCTGCGGGACAACGGCACCACCCCGATCGGCACGGTCAAGCGCGACTCCAACTTCTGGACCATGCCGACCGCGACGTTCACCGACACCACCGCCCCCGCGGGCAAGCACACCTACCGCATCCGCGTGAAGGACCCCTTCGGCATCACCGTGACGAGCGCCGCCTCCAACTCTGTGTGATCGTGGAGGGGCGACCCTCCACGCCGCCTGTGAGGCGGGTCACGTGACGGTGGGCACGCGGCTGAACGATGAAAGGGCCCCGGTGATTTCGATCACCGGGGCCCTTCCCGTCCGGATGTGGTCAGGAGCCGGGGCGGTGCTTCTTCTTCCCGCGGATGCTCCTGCGGGTGAGTCTGCGGGCCTTCAGGTCTTCGCAGAGGCGTTCGTAGGCGGTGGCGACGTCGTCCCAGACATAGCGTTCGGCCGCACGCTTGCGGGCCGCGGAGCCGCGGTCGGCGGCGGCGCCCGGGTCGGCCTCGGCCACCTCGATCTGGTACGCCAGCGACTCGGCGTCGCCGAAGAAGCGGCCCGCCTCCTCGCCCAGCACCTCGCGGTTGAAGTTGACGTCGTAGGCGACCACCGACGCCCCCGCGCCCATCGCGCGCAGCAGCGAGGGGTTGGTGCCGCCGACCGAGTGCCCGTGCAGGTAGGTCAGCGCGCCCGCGTAGAGGGCGTCCAGGAGGTCCTGGTCCCACACGCCGCCCAGGAAGCGGATCCGCGGGTCGTCGCCCGCCAGTTCCCGCACCTGCCTGGTGTACTCGTCGGCGTACGGCGCCGAGCCCACCACGACCAGGGGGCGGGACGCCTCGCTGCGCCGGTAGCCCTCCACGGCCAGGTGGACGTGGTTCTCCGGCTCGAACCGGGCCACGACCAGGTGGTACTCGCCCGGGGTGTAGCCGGCCTCGGCCAGCTTGGAGGTGTCGGTCTCGGCCAGGATCGGGGCGCCGTAGGCGATGAAGACCGAGTCGGCGCCGAACCGCTCGGTGTAGTAGTCCTGGATGCCGCGGGCGTCGGCGATCAGGGCGTCCGACCACCGCACCGCCAGGCTCTCGGCGGTGCGGTAGTAGCGGCGGCCGGCGCTGTTCCATTTAGAGCGCTTCCACTCCAGGCCGTCGACGTGCGTGGCCACCGGGATCCGCATCGCGCGCAGCACCGGCAGCAGCGGCGCGTTCGCGGCGTTGAACACCAGCGCCACGTCCGGGCCGCGGCGGGTGACCCGCCGCCAGGCGGCGTGCGTCACGGACAGACCCGTGTGGCTCAGCGTCTCGGCGACCTTGCTCCGGACCGCGGGCAGGTGCACCAGCCGCATCCCCAGATACTCCCGGTCGGGATGCCGCTCCCCGCGGCAGTACACCGTGACCTCGTGCCCGGCCTCCACCAGCCGCCGGCCGATCTCCTCGACCGCGGTCTCGAAGCCGCCGTAGCGCGCCGGCACCCCGCGGGTCCCAATCATGGCGATGCGCACCGTGACCCTCCGCCTCCTCTTCGCATACCAATCCGTATTTTTTTGCCAGCGCCGCTAACCGAAGTCGGTGTCAGACGTCTTGACGGTAAAGCAGAGTTAATCTGAGCATGGCGCGAAACTGGTATCCAGGGGGCCTGGATTGCCAGAAGGAGGGGGAAGTTGGGCGACCGAGACCCGAGGTCAGTGGTGGTGCTCGCGCACCCCTCGCCCGACCTCTACGGCTCCGACAGGATGCTGGTGGAGTCGGTCCGTGCCCTGGTGCCGGCCCGCAGGGTGGTGGTGACACTGCCCGCCGACGGCCCGCTCTCGCAGGCGCTGCGGGACGCCGGGGCGGAGATCGAGATCCTTCCCGTGCCGGTGCTGCGCAAGGCGTACATGTCGCCGCCGGGCCTGGTCCGGCTGGCGGCGGCGGCGCTGCGGGCCCTGCCGGCCGCGCGGCGGCTGCTGCGCCGTACCGGCGCCGAGGCACTGTACGTGAACACCGTCACCATCCCGGTGTGGCTGGTGGCGGCCAGGCTCGCCCGCGTCCCGGCGCTGTGCCATGTGCACGAGGCCGAGGACGGCGTGCCCGGGCCGGTGCGGGCGGCGCTGAGCGCGCCACTGCGGCTGGCCCGCTCCGTCGTGGTCAACAGCAGGGCCAGCGCCGCGGCGCTGGGACGGGCCGGGCGGCGCGGCCAGATCATCTACAACGGTGTCGACGAGCCGCCCGAGGTCGCCGAGCCGCGCTCGGAGCTGACCGGGCCGGTGCGGATCACGCTGGTCGGGCGGCTGTCGCCGCGCAAGGGCTCCGACGTCGCCGTGCGCGCGGCCGGGCTGCTGCGCGAGCGCGGGTACGATGCGACGCTGACGTTGGTCGGCAGCGTCTTCCCGGGCTACGAGTGGTTCGAGGACGAACTGCGGGAGCTGGCCGGCGACGCCCTCCGGACCGGGGGCGTGGTACTGGCCGGGTTCCGGTCCTCGGTGTGGGACACCTTCGCCGAGGCGGACATCGCGATCGTGCCGTCCCGGGTCGAACCGTTCGGTAACGTCGCGGTGGAGGCGATGCTGGCCGGCCGGCCGGTCGTCGCCGCGGCCACGCAGGGACTGACCGAGATCGTCACCGACGGCGAGAACGGCGTGCTGGTCCCCCCCGACGACCCCGCCGCGCTGGCCGACGGCCTGGCCCGTCTGCTGGACGACTGGGACGGTGCCCTGGCCATGGCCAAGCGTGCCCGCGCGGACGCCGCCCGGCGGTTCGGAAAGGACCGTTACCACCGGGAGTTGCGGGAGGCGGTCCGCGCGCTCACCGACCCCGATGCCGCCCCCGTGAGGACTTCGAGCACCCGATGACAGCACAGACCCCCGCCACACCAGAGATCAGCCTCGTCGAGGCCGTCTGGCGCTTCCGGCTGATGTCGCTCCTCATCGTCCTGGTGGCCGTCGTGGCCTCGGCCGGGGCCACCCAGATGATGTTCAGCAGCGTGCAGGCCACCGCCAGGTTCGCGGTCACCGACCCGACCAACAACAACAACGTGCTGCGCATGGGCGTGGTGTCCGGGCAGGGCTACGCCACCTACACCGCGCAGCGGGCCGCGTTCGCCGGGTCCACGCCGGTACTGGCCCGCGCCGCCGCCATCGTCAAGGAGAAGGGCGGCCCGGCGATGTCCGGGGAGTCGCTGCGCGGCCGCGTGCAGACCTCCAGCAAGCCCGACGGCGGCGTGGTCATCGTGACCGCCACCGGCGGCGACATGCGGGAGGCGGCGATGGCCGCCAACGCGGTGGTGCAGGCGTACCAGGAGGTGACGGTCAGCACCAACACCGAGCGCCTGGACAAGCAGCTGGCCAACCTGCAGGCCGCGATGAAGAAGATCACCGACCAGATGGAGCTGACCCCGGCGGGCGGCCGCTCCTACCGGTTGATGGCCACCAACCTGGCCAAGCTCCAGTCGCAGGAGAGCGGCGTGCTGTCGGCGCGCGCCAACGCCAACGACGGCGTGCAGTTCGTTGACACCGCCGATCCGGCCGCCGCCGCGCCCAGCCAGCTGCCGCGCAACGCCGCCATCGGCGCCGCGATCGGGCTGATGCTGGCGTGCGTGGTGTCGTTCCTGCGGGCCGCGACGCCGGCCCGGCGCCGGGGAGCCCCGGTGCCCGCGCCTACCGGCCCGGGGCTGCCTCCGGGCGGCGGTGGCGGCGGGCTGGGCGAACTGCCGCCGGGGCCGCAGGGCGACGGCGACCTCCGGATGGAGGTGGAGCCGCCGGTCGCCCGTGCCGAGCTGCCGCGTCCGGCGAGCCCGCCGCGGCGCACCCGCACGGGCGAGCGGGGCCGGCCCGCGAGCGGCGGTGGACGCGGCGCGCGCCGGGCCGGCCGCGACGTGCCCCCCGATCCCGCCGTGGAGCGTCCCGGGCGCGTGTGGTCGGCCGAGGAGACGCACGGCACCGACGGGCCTCCTCCGCCGCCGTCGGTGCCGCCCGCGGCCTCCTCGGCGCCGTCGTCGTCGCCGTCGTCCACCGAGTCGCTGCTGGACCGGGCCGAGTCCCTGCTCGACCGTGCCGAGTCCAACGGGACGCGCCCGGCCAACGGGTCCAGGCCCGGCGGGGTGTCCCGGTCGCCGGGGCGCCCGGCCGCCAACGGGTCGGCGTCGTCGTCGGCCGGGCGCCCGGTCGCGGGCAACGGGGCCCCGCCGCGGTCCAAGGGGACGCGGGCCAAGGGCGGCTCGCACGCCAAGGGCTCCGAGCGGGACCAGGACCGGCCGTCCAAGGACGTGCCCGTCGAGCTGTGGGGCGAGGGCCTCGACCTCGGCGGCGACCCGACCCGGACCGCCGAGGACGGGGTCATCTCCAAGGGCAAGGACGCCGCGTCCATCCTCAAGGACGTCAGCAAGGAGGCCGAGAAGGGCAAGAACGGCACGAACGGCTCCGGCTCGTCCTCCCTGATGCGCTACGACCTCGACAGGGATAGGTGAGTCCCGCCCGCTCCGGCCGTTCCGGCGGCGCCCTGGGGAGGCTGCTGTCCTCGGCGGGCGGCGCGGTGACCGTCCAGTTCGTCACGGCCGGCGGCAGCCTGGTCGTGCAGGCGCTGGCCGCGCGCAGCCTGGGCGCGCACGGCTACGGCGGGTACGCGCTGCTGGTGGCCGTGCTCGTCATGATCACCGCGGTGCAGACCAGCTTCGTCGGCGACACCCTCACCGTCTACGACCGGTTCGAGCCGCGGGTCCGCGGGGCGCTGCTGCTGTCGGTCGCCGGCACGGTCGCGGCGGGTGCCGGGGTCGGCGCGGTGGTGGCGGTCGCGATGGGCCTGGCCGGGCCCGCCGGGATCGCCCTGTTCGCGCTGCTGGTGGCGGCGTGGCTGCTGAACGAGACGCTGCGCCGGATCTTCACCGCGCGGATGGAGTTCTGGCGGCTGGCCGCCAACGACTGCTCCTACCTGGTGGCCACGCTGGCCACGCTGGGCGGTGCGCTGGCGCTGGGCGCGGACGCCTCGCTGGAGCTGCTGCTGGCCGCGATGTGCGTGGGCTGCGCGGTGTCGGTCATCTTGGCCGCGCTGCGGCTGCCGGGGGAGGAGTTCGGGGCCGCCCCGCTGCGCGGCACCGCGCTGCGGGAGATTCTGGGGTTCGCCTGGTGGCGGTCCATCCAGGCGGCGATCCGGCCGACCGCGCTGCTGGTCGCCCGCATCCTGATCGCCGGTTTCGCCTCCACCGCCGCGCTGGCGGGGATCGAGGCGGCGCGGCTGCTGCTGGCCCCGGCGCTGACCTTCGTGAACGGCGCGGGCTGGTTCCTGCTGGGCGACTTCGCCAAGGCCGAGCGCGAGGGCCGTCCGATGCGGGCCGTCCAGGCGGTGCGGGCCTGCGCGCTGATGGCGGGGGTCGCGCTGGTGATGAGCGCGGCGGGCGTCCTGCTGGCCGCACAGCTGGGCCCGGTGGTCACCGGGGGCTCCTTCGAGGTGGACGGGACGGCGCTGTTCGGCTGGGGGATCTACGCGGTCTGCTTCGCCTGCACGCTGCCGCTGGCGAGCCTGGCCACGGCCCGCAAGCGGTCCCGGACGGTGTTCGCGATCCGCGGCGCCGAGGCCCTCACCGGGCTGCTGGTGCTGACCGTCCTGCTGGCGCTGGACGAGGGCAACGCGGCGCTCGCGCCGTACTGCCTGGGCGTGGGCGGCCTGGTGTCGGCGGCGCTGCTGTGGCGGATGCTGCGCCGCGGCGACCCCGCTCCTGACCTCGCCCCAGGCCCCGCTCCCGACCTCGCTCCCGCCCCCGCCTCCGGTCAGCCGGGGCGGCCGGCCGGCTCGCGCGCCGGATCGTCCCCGCCGGGGTCCGGGCCGGCGCCCGGTGAGGACGCCGCCGGCTCCGCCGGGCTTTCGGAGAGCGGCGTGGCCGGGAGGCCGTGACGGCGCCGCAGCACCACCCAGGCGACCGTGGCGGCCGCGGCCAGGGCCGTCAGCGTCCACGCCATCGTCACCGGGCCGAACCCGAACATCTTCAGCGCCGTCGCCACCAGCACGAACGCCAGCACCCGCCGGATCAGCCCGCCGGGCGCCCGGGAGGAGATCCGCGACCCGATGTAGACGCCGGGGATCGAGCCCACCAGCAGCGCCGCGGTGATCTCCATCCGGAAGTCGCCGAACAGCAGGTGCCCCAGCGCGGCGGCGAACACCAGCGGCACCGCCTGGAGCAGGTCCGTCCCGACCAGCTGGTTGGCCTTCAGCGCCGGGTACAGCGCCAGCAGCGCCACGATGATCAGTGAGCCGGAGCCCACCGAGGTCACCCCGACCACCAGCCCGCCGACCAGCCCGACCAGCACGGTCGGCACCGGCCTGATGGTGATCTCGGGGGTGTCGGTGGCGGCCGGCTCGCCACGCGCCACCGTCCGCCGCTCGGCCCCCGTGTGCCGCGCCGCGTGGTCCTTCAGCGCCTGGTAGCCCCGCACGACCAGGCCCGTGGCGGCCAGCAGCAGCGCCACGCCCATGGCCTTCTCGATGACGTTCTGGACGTCCTCGCCCTCGCCCAGCGCCCGGGCCAGCAGCACCCCGCAGAACGCGGCGGGCACCGAGCCCACGCACAGCCAGCCCACCAGCTTCATGTTGATGGTGCCCTGGCGGTAGTGGACGGCGCTGCCGACCGGCTTCATCACCGCCGCGGCGACCAGGTCGCTGGAGACCGCGGCCAGCGGGCTGACCCCGAAGAACGTCACCAGCATCGGCGTCATGAGCGCGCCGCCGCCCATGCCCGTCAGCCCGACGATGATCGCGACCAGGAACGAACCGAGCGCCATCGTCCAATCGAAGTCCAACGCCATGACCTACCTGGTAACTCGGAAAAATTCGGTAACCAGGGTACGTGGCGGAAGGAACAGGACGGACGGGAGGGGTCGGGGACGGCCCCGGCGGGCAGCCCCGGCGGGCCGCCCCGCGCCCACCGGCGGGCGCGTCAGCCGCCGCGCACCCAGCCGCCCGCGATCAGCAGGTCCAGCACCTGCGCCACCGCCTCGTCCGGCGCCAGCCGCGAGGTGTCCAGCACCAGGTCGGCGTCGTCGGGCTCCTCGTACGGATCGGAGATCCCGGTGAACTCCGGGATGATCCCCGCCCGCGCCTTGGCGTACAGACCCTTGCGGTCGCGCCGCTCGCACTCCTCCAGCGGTGTCGCGACATGGACCAGCACGAAGTCGCCCGCCGCCGACACCATCCGCCGCACCTCGGCGCGGGTCGCCGCGTACGGCGCGATCGGCGCGCAGATGGCCACCCCGCCGTGCCGGGTGACCTCGGTGGCGACGAACCCGATCCGGCGGATGTTGAGGTCGCGGTCGGCCTTGGAGAAGGTCAGCCCGGCCGACAGCAGCCGCCGCACCACATCGCCGTCCAGCAGCGACACGGTGCGGCCGCCCCGCTCGATCAGGGCGTCCGCCAGGCCCCGCGCCACCGTGGACTTGCCCGAGCCGGACAGGCCGGTGAAGAAGACGGTGAGGCCCCGCTCGTGCTTGGGCGGGCGGGCCACGGCAAGCTCGGCGGCCACCGCGGGCGGGGTGAACCAGTCGGGGACCGGCTCGCCGGCGTCCAGCAGCTCACCGAGCCGCTCTGGGGTCAGCTCGGCCTGCACGTGGTCGGGCTCGATCCGGGCGACCGGGCGCCACACCTCGACGTCGGCGTCGTACGCCCACGGCTCGGGCACCGCCACCGGGATCGCCGTGCCCTCGGCCGGCTCCTCGGCCAGCAGATGGGTGGCGCCGTAGGCGGCGGCGACCTGGGAGCGCAGCAGCAGGTCGCGCCGGGCGGCGTCCTGCGCGTCGTCACCGCCGCGCGGCGGCAGCGGGACGGGGACCACCTCGGTGCCCTCCGGCAGCTCCTTGCGGACCGCCAGCAGCGCCCGCACCAGCGCCTCGTCGTGCCGGCCGCCCAGCAGCGGCAGGATCAGCACCCGGGCGTCGAGCCGCTCGGCGACCTGCCGCAGCTGGCCCAGCTGCTTGCGGTGCAGCGGCTCGCGGGTCGCGACGGCCAGCACCTCGCCCTCGTGCGGCTGGATCTCGTCGGGACGGCGGCGCAGCCGGTGGAACGGTCCGTGCGCGGGCGCGCGCAGAGCCTCCAGGGTCCCCGCGAGCCGCCAGCCCTGGGAGGTCGGGTCCTGCCAGGCCTCGGCGACGTCGAGGACGGCCAGCGGCACGCCCTCCGGATCCTGCAGCACGACCCGCTCGTGCGCGGTGAGGTCCTTGGGGACCGACAACGTGACCGGGACCGGCCAAGGGGTCCCGTCCGCGAGCCGCCCGCCCGCGATCACCATCGCGGTGTCGAACGAACCGAGGAACCCGGCCAGCGGGCGGTACACGCCGGCCAGCAGCAGCTCCAGATCCGCGAGCTCGATCGCGTCTGGGCTCCATGCGGGCAGGTCGCGCAGCGTGTCGGGAAGGCCGGCGTCGGCGGTCACCGCGGTCTCCGATCCCGCCCGGGGCAACCGGGCTGGTCCAGGTCAACAGGGGTTTCCGCAGAAAAATACCGAGCCCGGGCCGCTGCTCGCACCTCGGCACGGGGCCGGAAGGCCCGAATGTGCCCGGAATAAGCCCGGAACGAGCCCGAAACGAGCCCGGAACGCGGCTCAGATGACCCTGGCGAAGCGGTTCTCGGGCTTACGGATCACCAGCGTGACCTCGGTGTGGTCGGCGCTCAGCCGGCCCCGGCTCAGCAGCGCCGCGACCCGGCACAGCATCCCCAGCGAACGGCCGGCGGGGCCGAGCCCGTCCAGGCCGTCGCGCGAGGTGTACTCCTCGGAGATCACCAGGCCGCGCATCACGCAGTACCAGCGCATGCCCTGCCGCGACGCGACCCGCTCGTACAGCGCGGCGGGCGGCGCCGCCGGGGGCCCCGCCGGGGCGTGGCCCCCGGCCGGATCCGGCCGCGCCGCCTCGCGGCGGGCCAGCCCGCGCCACAGCCGCTCGCGCATCCGGCGCGGCAGCCGGCGCTCCAGGAACCCGAAGGCGCTGTCGCGGTCGCGCAGCCGCACCAGCAGCAGGCCGCCGGGCTTGAGCGCGGCCACGAACCGGTCGAGCACCAGCTCGGCGTGCGGCACCCGCTCGATCAGGAACGGGGCGTGCACGATGTCGTAGGCGCGCGGCGGCATCGGCACGGTGCGCAGGTCGCCCAGGTGCCAGCCGTCCAGGTCGCCGCGGGCGCGGGTGTGGGCGCGCAGCGCGGGCGCGTCGAGGTCGACGCCGGTGGTCTGGTGCTCGCGTCCGCCCAGGTCGAGGCCGCGGCCCCAGCCGCAGCCGGCCTCCAGGACGTGGATGCGGTGCAGCGGCCGCTCGCAGGCGTACTGCCGTGCCCGGCCGGAGAAGAGGTCGCCCACCTCCAGCGGCGGCGGTTGCGGTTCGCTGGCCCGCGCCGCCACCGCGCGGCGGGGGATTCCCCTGGTCGAGCCGACCATGCGATCCGCTCCCTTCCGGGTGGTGCTTCCGGCGTCCTCATCTCGCAGAGTAATCGGCCGACTGCGGACTGTCCGCTATTTGTCCATTCTTGGCTAGCGTCGTGTCGCCGCCCGGCCAGGTCTTTCCGGAAACCGCGGTGGAACGGGACGGGGCGCCGCGGCGTCGGCAAGTGGCCCTTGAGGTGACGGGGGAGCTGCTAACGTACGCCTGATTCGCTAGGTCATCATTCAGTGGGTCATCACTGGCTTCTTCATAGCTGTACGTGGCTTGTCGGCCTTCGGTGCTTTCAGGGGGAAACGCATGCAGGGCGTGGTCGGTTACTCGCCGGGAGTCTTCGACCTGTTCCATGTCGGGCACCTGGATCTGCTGCGCCGTGCGGAGGGGGAGTGCGACCGGCTGGTGGTCGGCGTGCTCACCGACGAACTGGCCGAGGAGTTGCACGGGACCCGTCCGGTGGTCCCGCTGATCGAGCGGATGGAGATCGTGCGGCACGTGCGGCACGTCGACGAGGTCGTCGTGCTGGCCGAGCCCGGCCTGCGCGCGGCCTGGGAGGCGCTGGCCTTCGACCGGCTGTTCACCGGGTGCGCGGACGGCCTCCCCGCCGAGGACGCCGAGCGCGGCCTGGCCGGGACCGGTGTGCGGGTCGTCCGCTACGAGGGGCTGGCCGAGACCGGCAGCCCGGTGCTGCGCGGCGCGCTGAGCGGCGCCCGGCACGGCTCGGGCCCGAGGACGTCGGTCGCGTGAGCGCCCCCGGCCCCGCGCCCGCTGCGACCCCTGCCCCGCCCCGCGGTTTCCGGGAGGCCCTGGCCCGGCTTGCGTCCGCGCAGAAGACCGCCAAGGGCGCCCCCGCCTACTCCCGCTTCGTCAACCGCAAGCTGGGCCGGCTGCTGGCGGCGGTGTCGTACGTCGCCGGGCTGACCCCCAACATGGTCACCGCGATCAGCGCCGCGTTCACCTTCACCGGCATCGCGCTGATCGCGCTGGTCGACCCCGCGCCCTGGCTGGGCGCCGCGGTATGCCTGGCGCTGGTGGCCGGGTACGCCTTCGACGCCGCCGACGGCCAGCTGGCCCGGCTGCGCGGCGGCGGCTCCAAGTCCGGCGAGTACCTGGACCACATGGTCGACAGCGCCAAGATCTCCGCGCTCCACCTGGCGGTGCTGGTCTCCTGGTACCGGTTCGGCGACCTGGAGGACCGGGCCGCCTACCTGCTGGTGCCGGTCGGCTTCACCGTGGTGGCCGCGGTGATGTTCTTCGGCATGATCCTGAAGGACCTGCTGGCCCGGGCGCACCGCGCCGCGACCGGCGCCCCCGCGCCGCCCGCCGCCGCCCCGTCCACGCTGCGCTCGCTGCTGGTGATCCCGACCGACTACGGGCTGCTGTGCGTGGCGTTCCTGCTGCTGGGGTTCCCCGAGGTGTTCCGGCCGCTGTATGGGCTGATCTTCCTGGGCAACCTGCTGTTCCTGCTCGCGGCCTCGGTGAAGTGGTTCCGCGAGGTCGGGGCGCTGGACGCCGAGCCCGCCGGTTCCCAGCCCGGTTCCGGCCGCTCGCCGGTGCTGCGGTGAGCGCCCCCGCGGACCGCCCCGTCGTCGGCTACGTGCCGGGGGCGTACGACATGTTCCACATCGGGCACCTCAACATCCTGAAGCGGGCCCGGACCGAGTGCGACCACCTGATCGCCGGTGTGGTCACCGACGAGGTGCTGGAGAAGGCCAAGGGGCGGCCGCCGATCGTGCCGCTGGCCGAGCGGCTGGAGATCGTCGGCAGCATGGCGTGCGTGGACGAGGTCGTCACCGACGTGTCCAGCGACAAGGTCGTCATGTGGGAGCGGCTGGGCTTCGACGTGCTGTTCAAGGGCGACGACTGGAAGGGCACCGAGAAGGGCGACCGGCTGGAGGCCGATCTCGGTGCCCGCGGGGTGCGGGTGGTCTACTTCCCGTACACGGTGCACACCTCCAGCACCGCCCTGCGCCGCCTGATCACCGGCTCCTGACCCGGTCCCCGGTCCGTCCCGGTGTGCCGGAGGTTCGGTGGTGGGCTCAGTGGTGGGAGGAGCCGGAGATGTCCAGGTCGCGCGGGGCCAGGGCCCATACCAGCAGCCCGGCGACGAGCAGGAGCACTCCTCCGGCCAGGCTCGCCCCCTCCAGCGAGGTCGTGAACGCGGCCTGGGCGCGTGCCGCCAGCTCGGCCCCGGCCGGGCCCGCGTGCGCGGCGATCTCCATGGCATTGCCGATCGACTCCCGGGCCTCCGCGGCCGCGGAGCCGGTCACGCCGCGTTCCGCCAGCCAGGACGCCGGCAGCTCGCCCCGGTACGCGGCGGCGGCGACGCTGCCCAGCACGGCGACACCGAGCGCGGCGCCCAGCTCGTAGCTTGTCTCGTCCACGGCGGCGGCGCTGCCCGACTTCTCCGGCGGAGCCCCCACCATGATCACCGCGGAGGCGATGGCGAGCGACCCCATCCCGGCGCCGACCAGCAGCAGCGCCACCGCGACCGTGGCGTACGACAGCGGCCGCGGCCCGAACGCGATGACCAGGTAGCCGGCGCCGCTGATCACCAGCCCGCCGGCCAGCACGGCGCGGGCGCCGACCCGGGACGCCAGGGCGGGCGCGGCCGGCGACACGATCACCGCGCCGGCCGCCGCGGGCAGCAGCCGGACGCCCGCCTCCAGCGGCCCGTACCCCTCGACCAGCTGCATCCACTGGGCGAGCAGCAGCAGGACGGCGGCCACCGCCAGGCTGGTGCACAGCGCGGCCACCGCGCCGGCGGAGAACGCGCGCCGCCGGAACAGCCGGACCTCCAGGATCGGGTGCGGGACCCGGGCGCACCACACCACGAACAGGGGCAGCGCCACG
Organism: Spirillospora sp. CA-255316; assembly: GCA_050942275.1. Taxonomy (GTDB): domain Bacteria; phylum Actinomycetota; class Actinomycetes; order Streptosporangiales; family Streptosporangiaceae; genus Spirillospora. The sequence continues at coordinate 1,837,408 of CP192047.1, forward strand.
GCGGCGATCAGTGCCGCGGCGAGCGCTCCGGGGTCGTCGAACCCCTCCTTGCCGAAGTGCTTGATGGCGTAGACGAGCGCGACCATGCCGACGATCGACAGGACGGTCCCGACCGCGTCCCACCGCCCGGGACGGGCCGCGCGGGACTCGGGCAGCAGCCACAGCCCGGCCACGATCGCGACCACCATGACCGGCACGTTCACCAGGAACGCCGACTGCCAGCTGAAGTGCTCCAGCAGCGCGCCGCCGACGATGGGGCCGACCGCGGAGCCGACCGCCGCGGTCGCCGCCCAGACGCCGAGCGCGGTGGCGCGCTCCTTCGGGTCGGTGAACAGGTGGCGGATCATCGACAGCGTGGACGGCATGATCATCGCGCCGCCGATGCCGAGCAGCGCCCGTACCGCGATGACGTCGCCGGGACCGTCGGCCCGCAGGACGGCGGCGGAGGCCAGCCCGAACACGGCGAACCCGGCGACCAGCATGCGCCGCCGCCCCCAGCGGTCGCCGAGCGCGGCCACCGTGACCAGCAGGCCGGAGACCACCAGCGAGTAGACGTCGACGATCCACAGCAGCTGGACCGAGTCGGGGCGCAGGTCGGCCGACAGGGCGGGCAGCGCCACGTTGAGGATCGTGATGTCCATCACGATGAGCAGCAGGCTGGCCGACAGCACGGCCAGCCCGGCCCACCGCCGGGGATGCGCGGGCGGCGCGGTGGCGTCCGCGCCCTTGTCCGTGATCGTCATTTCCCCGTCTCCCGGTCCCTGGGGCCGGCACCCCGCATGAACGTGGTGTAGACCAGTTCCTCGGCGTCGCGGCTGGCGAAGTTCCCGCGCCGCAGGCCGTCACGGGCGCCGACGAGCAGCCCGTACAGGGCGTCGCTGACCCAGCGCGGGGGCAGGTCGGGGTCCAGCACGCCGGCGCGCTGGGCGGCGGCGACGAAGGCGATCTCGCGCTCCTCCAGGCGGTCGGCCCACGCGGCCACGTCCGGGTGGCCGATCACGAAATGGTCGGTGAGCGCGAAGCCGTACTCGGCGATCGTCGCGAGGTAGCCGCGCAGCAGCGGGCGCATGGCGGCCTCCAGCGTGGCGGCGTCGCCGGACGCGATCGCGGCCTCCAGCCCGATGTCGTCGTGGATCCGCTCCCAGCGGGCGACCGCCCGCAGCCCCACCCGGTGGAGCAGGGCCTCGCGGGTGGCGAAGTGGCGGTGCAGCGTCGCCCGGCTGATCCCGATCGCCGCGGCCAGGTCGGCCATGGAGGCCGTGGGGTCCTCGTTCAGCCGCCGGGTGGCGGCGGCGAGGATCGTTTCTTGGTCGGCCATGTGTCAACCATGCCTCGTTTGCGACAATTTTGTCTCACACAATACATGGCTGTCGCATCGAGCCGGAGCGAGCCGTGGCGGGGCGGCACCCGGAACCCGCCGCCCGGTGCCCGTCCGGGGCGCGTAGTCTGGTACCGGCACCGGGGTCCGCCGAGATCACCGGTAATTCGGGCTGCCGCGCGACGGGCTCGGCGCCCGCCCGGCGGGAATGAGTTGCGGGCGAAGATGACGCTTTCTGGACTTGTTGATCTGGCGTGCTCCGGCCCTGAACTGGAGCGTGCGCTCAAGCAGTGGCGGATCGACCACGACGTGGTCGCGCCGCCGGCGGTGTGGCCCATCATGGCCGCCGCGCTGAGCCGCACCCTGAAGGACGGCGACGGCCCGGGCGGCGGCCCCGGCGGCGTGGTACTGGCGGTGACCGCCACCGGCCGCGAGGCCGAGGACCTGGCCGCGGCCCTGACCAGCCTGCTCGACCCCGGCCGGGTCGCGCACTTCCCGGCCTGGGAGACGCTGCCGCACGAGAAGCTCTCGCCGCGCTCGGACACGGTCGGGCAGCGGCTGGCCGTGCTGCGCCGGCTGGTCCACCCCGACGCCGCCGCCGGCGACGAGGGCGAGGCGGGGTCCGGCAAGTCGGGACGGCTGGAGGTCGTGGTCACCCCGATCCGGGCCGTGCTCCAGCCGATCGTGTCCGGGCTGGCCGACCTGGAGCCGGTACGGCTGCGCGGCGGCGACGACGCCGAGCTGGACGAGGTCGTCCGCCGCCTGGTCGACGCCGGCTACCACCGCGTCGACCTGGTCGAGAAGCGCGGCGAGATCGCGGTGCGCGGCGGCATCCTCGACGTCTTCCCGCCCACCGAGGAACACCCGCTCCGGGTGGAGTTCTGGGGCGACACGGTCGAGGAGATCCGCTACTTCAAGGCCGCCGACCAGCGGTCCCTCGAGGTCGCGCAGGACGGGCTGTGGGCGCCGCCGTGCCGCGAGCTGCCGCTGACCGCCGAGGTGCGCGAACGCGCCCGGCTACTGGCCGAGCGGCACCCGTCCCTGGAGGAGATCCTCACCCGCATCGCCGACGGCGACACCGTCGAGGGCATGGAGGCGTTCTCACCCGTCCTGGCCGAGAGCATGGAACTGCTCACCGACCTGCTCCCGGACGGCTCGGCGCTGCTGGTGTGCGAGCCCGAGCGCATCCGCACCCGCGCGATCGAGCTGGTCCGCACCAGCCAGGAGTTCCTCGAGGCCAGCTGGGTGAACGCCGCCGCGGGCGGGGAGGCCCCGATCGATCTGGGCGCCGCCGCGTTCCGCACGCTGGAGGACGTCCGGCAGCACAGCACCGAGCTGGGACTGCCCCGCTGGACCGTCACCGCGCTCACCACCGAGGGGGATGCCCTCAACCTGGGCGTGCAGCCCGCCGAGGCGTACCGGGGCGACACGGCACGCGTCATGGGCGACCTCAAACGCTGGGTCGGCGACGGCTGGCGGGTCGTGCTGGTCACACCCGGCCACGGCCCCGCCGAACGGCTCGTCCAGCTCGTCGGTGAGGGGGGCCTGGGCGCCGCCCTCACCGACCTGGCGCAGCCGCCCCGCCCGGCGCTGGTCAACGTCAGCACCGGCCTGCTGGAGAACGGCTTCACCTGGGAGAGCGTCAAGCTCGCCGTGATCACTGAGGCCGACCTGTCCGGGCAGAAGTCCTCCACCAAGGACATGCGGCGAATGCCGTCCCGGCGGCGCGGCGGCGTCGACCCGCTCCAGCTGCGCGCCGGCGACTACGTGGTGCACGAGCAGCACGGCGTCGGCCGCTACGTGGAGATGGTCAGCCGCACCGTCCAGGGCGCCACCCGCGAGTACCTGATCCTGGAGTACGCCAAGAGCGACCGGCTGTTCGTGCCCACCGACCAGCTGGAGGAGCTCACCCGCTACGTCGGCGGCGAGGCCCCGAGCCTGCACCGGCTCGGCGGCGCCGACTGGCAGAAGGCCAAGTCCCGTGCCCGCAAGGCGGTCAAGCAGATCGCCGGGGAGCTGATCCGGCTCTACTCGGCCCGGATGGCCAGCCCCGGCCACGCGTTCGCGCCCGACTCGCCGTGGCAGCGGGAGCTGGAGGACGCCTTCCCGTACGTGGAGACCCCCGACCAGCTCGCCGCCATCGACGAGGTCAAGGCCGACATGGAGAAGGCCGTCCCGATGGACCGGCTGATCTGCGGCGACGTCGGCTACGGCAAGACCGAGATCGCGGTGCGGGCGGCGTTCAAGGCCGTCCAGGACGGCCGGCAGGTGGCGGTGCTGGTGCCCACCACCCTGCTGGTGCAGCAGCACATGTCGACCTTCTCCGAGCGCTTCGGCGCCTTCCCCGTCGTCGTCAAGCCGATCTCCCGGTTCCAGACCGACAAGGAGATCGACGAGACGCTGCGGGGCCTGGCCGGCGGCGCCGTGGACGTGGTCGTCGGCACGCACCGGATCCTGTCCGCGCAGACCCGCTTCAAGAACCTCGGCCTGGTCGTGATCGACGAGGAGCAGCGCTTCGGCGTCGAGCACAAGGAGGAGCTCAAGCGGCTGCGGACGCAGGTGGACGTGCTGGCGATGTCGGCCACCCCCATCCCGCGGACGCTGGAGATGGGACTGACCGGCATCCGGGAGATGTCCACGATCCTCACCCCGCCGGAGGAGCGGCACCCGATCCTCACCTTCGTCGGCCCGTACGAGGAGAAGCAGATCGCCGCCGCGATCCGCCGGGAGCTGCTGCGCGAGGGCCAGGTGTTCTTCGTCCACAACCGGGTCCGCTCCATCAACAAGGTCGCCGCCAACCTCAAGCAGCTCGTCCCCGAGGCCCGGATCGCCACCGCGCACGGCCAGATGAACGAGCAGGAGCTCGAGAAGGTCATGGTCGACTTCTGGGAGAAGAACTACGACGTGCTGGTCGCCACCACGATCGTGGAGTCGGGCCTGGACGTCCCCAACGCCAACACGCTGATCGTCGACCGCGCCGACATGTACGGCCTGTCCCAGCTCCACCAGCTGCGCGGCCGGGTCGGCCGGGGCCGCGAGCGCGCCTACTCCTACTTCCTGTACCCGCCCGAGGTGCCGCTGACCGAGACCGCGCACGAGCGGCTGGCCACCCTCGCCCAGCACACCGAGATGGGTGCTGGCATGTACGTGGCGATGAAGGACCTGGAGATCCGCGGGGCCGGGAACATCCTGGGCGCCGAGCAGTCCGGGCACGTCGCCGGCGTCGGGTTCGACCTGTACGTGCGGATGGTCGGCGAGGCGGTGCGGGAGCTGAAGGAGGGCGGCGAGGGCGTCCCCGAGATGCCGGAGACGAAGGTCGAGCTGCCGGTGGACGCGCACCTGCCGCACGAGTACGTCCCGGGGGAGCGCCTCCGCCTCGACGCCTACCGCCGGATCGCCGCGATCACCTCCGACGACGAGATCGCCGGGGTGCACGACGAGCTCAAGGACCGCTTCGGCCCGCTGCCGGTGCCGGTGCTCAACCTGCTGGAGGTCGCCCGGTTCCGCGCCAAGGCGCGCAAGGCGGGGCTCACCGAGGTCACCGTCCAGGGCAACTTCATCAAGTTCGCCCCGGTCGACCTGCCCGACTCGCGGCAGGTCCGGCTCCAGCGGCTCTACCCCAAGAGCGTGCTGAAGCAGAACGTGAAGACGCTGCTGGTGCCCACGCCCAAGACCGCGCCGCTGGGGGGCCGCCCGCTGCGCGACCAGGAACTGCTGAAATGGGTCACCGACCTGGTCGAGGCCCTGTTCCTGGAACCGAACCGCACCTAAGCTGGCGACTCCTCGACGATCAAGGTCTGATGATCGAGACGTGCCGACGAGATGGGATCGATCGTGTCCGGTAGAACGATGAAGGCCGTGGCCGCCGCGGCGGTGGCGGCCGCCGCGCTGACGGGCTGCGGCGGGGGTTCGCTGAAGGTGGGCTCGGCCGCCCTCGTCGGCGACGACCGCATCGCCGTCTCCACCCTCAACGGGGCGGTCCGGGACTGGCAGCGGGAGTTCCGCGCCGACCCGATGGCCAACCGGATGCGGGCCGACCCGGGCAGCTTCGGCCAGGGCGCCGCCGCCGAGCCGCTGTCGGAGACCGACCTGCGCCGCGCCCTCCACCTGATGGTCCGGTTCCGGATCGCCGGCGAGGTCGCGCGCCGGAACGGCATCCCGGTCTCCGAGGGCCGGATCGACCAGGCCGTGAACGAGATGAACCAGGAGGGCGGCGCCGCCTCGGTCGTCCGTGCCGTGGGCCTGCCCGCCCGCTACACCCGGGACGTGGCCCGGCTGGTGGCCGTCGAGGAGGACCTGGGCAGGCGGTTCGGCGCCACCGACGACCCGCGCAGCCCGCAGAGCATGGCCGCGGCGCCGCGCGTCGACGCCGTCCTCACCGACACCGCCCGCCGCATGAAGATCAAGGTCAATCCGAGGTTCGGCTCCTTCGACACGAACCGCGTCACCATCAGCCCCGCCACCGCCCGCCTGTCCGCCACCGAATCGGGTACCCGCTGACCTATGGGTGCCAAGCTGATTCTGCTGGCGACCACCCATCGGGTGGCGCCCGGGCTGCTGACCTGGAAGGCGTGGGAGACGCTGCGCTCGGCGTCGCGGGTGCTGGCCGGGGCGGACGACCATCCGCTGCTGCCGTACGTGCTGGACGCCGGGGTCACGGCCGAGGTGGTCGCGCCCGACGCCCGCGGGCTGGTGAACGCCGCGCGCGCCGGGACGGTCGTGTGGCTGGCCGCCCCCGACGGCGACGAGGCGCTGATGCGGCGGGTCGGGGAGATCGCGGTCGCCGACCCGCTCGACATCGAGGTGCTGCACGGCTCGTACGACCTGCCCGGGGCCCGGCTGCTCGACCTGGTGTCGGTGATGGACACGCTGCGCCGCGAGTGCCCCTGGGACCGCAAGCAGACCCACGCCACGCTCGTCCGCTACCTGCTGGAGGAGGCCTACGAGGTCGCCGAGACCGTCGAGGAGGGCGACTACGGCGCGCTGCGCGAGGAGCTCGGCGACGTGCTGATGCAGGTGGCGTTCCACTCGGTGGTGGCCTCCGAGCGGACCGACGAGACCGCGTTCACCATCGATGACGTGGCGGCCGGGATCGTCGACAAGCTGGTCCGGCGGCACCCGCACGTGTTCGCGGACGTGACCGTCTCCGGCGCCGACGAGGTCAACGCCAACTGGGAGGAGATCAAGGCGGCCGAGCGGGCGGCCAAGGCGGAGGCGGGCGGCGATGAGGCGGCGCCCTCGGCCCTGGAGGGCGTGCCGATGGGGCAGCCCGCGCTGTCACTGGCCGCCCAGCTCCAGCGGCGGGCCGGCCGCGAGGGCGCTCCGGACGATCTCGCACCGGCCGGGAACGGCGTCGGGGAACGGCTTTTCGCGCTGGTGAGGGAGGCCCAGGAGCAGGGGCTGGACCCCGAGGCGGAATTGCGGGCGATCTCCCGGGTATTCCGTGATCGTGTCCAAACGTGGGAGAGGGAGCGGAACGCCGGATAAGCCCGGAGGCATCCGGAAGATCGCCGTTTGGGTGGTCCGCAGGGGAAGGCTTGTCTACGCTGAGCCCGTGCTGGCTGAGGCTCGCGACCACGCCGGGGACGGAGACGTCCACGAGACGGGACTGTGGCGCGTCGCCGCGGCCGACCCGCCGAATCGGGCCCGCGCCATCCGCGGGCTCGGCGGCCTCGGCGTCCTGGCCGGCGTGCTGGTCGCGCTGATCGCCCTGCCGACCGCGTGCCTGACCGGCGTCGGTGCCCGGGACGCCGCCAACTGGTTCCAGAGCGAACCCGACGACCTCGACACCGCCGGAGTGCCGCAGCGGTCCCGGATCCTGGCCGCCGACGGCACCGTGATCGCCACGTTCTTCTACGAGAACCGGGTGGACGTGCGGCTGGACCAGGTCGCCCCGGTCGCCCGCCGCGCCGTCCTGGCGATCGAGGACAGCCGGTTCTACGAGCACGGCGCCATCGACTCCCAGGGCACGCTGCGCGCCCTGATCAGCAACCTCGACTCCGGCGAGGTCACCCAGGGCGGCTCGGGCATCACCCAGCAGTACGTCAAGAACCTGCTGCTCACCACGGCCCAGTCGGAGGAGGAGCAGCTGGCGGCCAAGGAGGTCTCGGCCGCCCGCAAGGTCCGCGAACTGCGGTACGCGGCGGCGATGGAACGCCGCTTCTCCAAGGACGAGATCCTCGCCCGCTACCTCAACATCGCCTACTTCGGCGGCGGCGCGTACGGCATCGAGGCAGCCTCCCGGCACTTCTTCTCCAAGTCCGCCGCCCGGCTGACCCTGACCGAGGCGGCGCTGCTGGCCGGCGTGATCCGCTACCCGTACGCCTACGACCCGGTGCGCCGCCCCGGCGCGGCCAAGGAACGCCGCGACGTGGTGATCAACCGGATGGCGGAGCTGGGCTGGATCACCCGCGCCGAGGCCGGCGCCGCCGTCCGCAGCCCGCTGGGGCTGCGGATCCACACCACCCGCAGCGGCTGCGTCACCAGCTCGGCCCCGTTCTTCTGCGACTATGTCCAGCGCGAGATCCTCACCAACCCGGTGTTCGGCGCCACCGCCAAGGAACGCGAGAAGCTGCTGAAACGCGGCGGCCTCACCATCCGCACCACCCTCGACCGCAGGACCCAGAAGGCCGCGCAGCGCGCCGTCGACCGGCACGTGCCGCACAAGAACTCCGCCCGCAAGGCCGCCGCCGAGGCCCTCGTCGAACCCGGCACCGGCGAGATCAAGGGCATGGTCGTGGACCGCAGGCTCGGCCCCGACAAGGAGCGCGGCAAGACCTGGATCAACTTCGCCGCCGACGCCAGCCACGGCTCCAGCATCGGCATGCAGGCCGGGTCGACGTTCAAGGCGTTCACGCTGGCCGCCGCGCTCGAGGAGGACATGCCGTTCGGCACCCGGCTGATGGCGCCGCGCGCCTTCACCCCGGCGGGCTTCCGCGACTGCGCGGGCCGTCCCGTCAACAGCAGCGGCGCGCTGCGCAACTCCGCCGACGGCGAGGGCGGCAAGACCTTCAGCCTCGTCACCGGCACCCACCACTCGGTGAACACCTTCTTCCTCGCCCTGGAGCGCGAGGTCGGCCTCTGCGACACAGTCAAGATGGCCGAACGGCTGGGCATGCGGCAGGCCAACGGCAAGCGGATGGGGCAGTACCCGTCGTTCACACTCGGGGCCGCCCAGGTGTCGCCGCTGCGGCTGGCCGCCGCGTACGCCGCGTTCGGCGCCCGCGGCCGCTACTGCGAGCCGATCGCCATCAAGCAGATCACCGACTCCGCCGGGAAGCGGCTGAAGGTGCCCGGCGCCCGCTGCCGGCAGGTGATGGACCGGGGCGTGGCGGACGCCGTCAACCACGTGCTGCGCGGCGTCCTGACCAAGGGCACCGCCCGCGGCATGGGCCTCGGCCGCCCCGCCGCCGGCAAGACCGGCACGGTGGACGACTTCTCCGCCGCCTGGTTCGCCGGCTACACGCCCGACCTGGCCGCGGCCGTGTGGGTCGGCGACCCCCGCGGCGGCTACCGGTACCCGATGACCAGCCTGTGCATGGACGGCCGCTGCTACGGCGCGGTGTTCGGCGCGACCATTCCCGCGCCGATCTGGAGGGACAGCATGACGGGGGCGCTGGCGGGACGCTCCGCCTCCGCGTTCCACCGGCCGCCCTCCCGCTACTTCAGCAAGGGCACCGGGGAGGACCGCGTCACGCTGCCCGACGTGCGCGGCATGAAGGTCCGCGAGGCTGTCGACAGGCTCCGCGCCGCCGGGTTCAGGGCACGGGTCGCCGGGAGCGTCGAGTCCGGCGAGTATCCGAAGGGGACCGTCGCGGAGATGTCCCCGGGCCCTGGCCGGGTCGAGCCGGGCGGGACGGTCACGCTGCGTCCCAGCAAGGGCGGCGGGGACGACGAGGAGCCGGACGACCCGGCCGCCCCACCGGTCACGCCGCGCCCCGTACCGCCCGTGACGCCTGGTCCGCGGCCTGGTGAATAGGGGCGGCGACCGGCGTGTTTGTGTGACAAGTCCATCGGCAGGGTAGATCCTCCGGCGGTACGGGCCGTCGGGGGACCCGTCCAGGGGGATCGGGGAAGAACGTCATGCGTGCCGTCGCCATTTCCGAACTCGGCGCCACACCTGCGCCGGCGAACCTGCCGGTGCCGGCACCGGGGCCGGGGGAGTCGCTGGTCAAGGTGGTCGCCGCCGGACTCAACCCGATGGACTGGAAGATCGCCGACGGGGCGCTCAAGGACTCGGTGCCCTACCACTTCCCGCTGGTCCTGGGCCTGGACGGCGCGGGCGTGGTCGACGACGTCGGCGAGGGCGCCGCGTTCCGGGTGGGCGAGCAGGTCTTCGGCAGCTTCTTCGGCGTCCCGCGCGGCCTGGGCACCTACGCCGAGTACACGATCGCCTCCCCCGACGACGCGGTGCTGCCGATGCCGGAGGGCATGCTCTACACCGAGGCCGCCGCCCTCCCGACCCCGGGGATGACCGCGGTGACGATCGTCGACGCGGCGGACGTGGAGGCCGGCCGTTCGGTCCTGGTCGTCGGCGCGACCGGCGGCGTGGGCCAGCCGGTCGTGCGGCTGGCGTCCCGGCGCGGCGCCACGGTGATCGCCACCGCCCGTCCGGACATGGCCGGCCGGATGCGGGAACTGGGCGCGGCCGAGACCGTCGACCACGGCGAGGCCGAGCTGAACGGCCAGGTCCGGGAGCACCACCCCGACGGCGTGGACGTGATCATCGACATGGTCAGCGACCGGGCCGCCGCCGAACGCCTCGCCGCCCTGCTGCGCCCCGGCGGCGTGTACGTCAGCACCGTGTGGGCGCTGAACCCCGACGCCCTGGAGGCGCAGGACATCCGCGGCGTCAACATCGACTACACCCCCACCCCCGAACTCCTGCGACGCGTCGTCGAGCTCGCGGGCAAGGGCGACCTGGAGGTCGGCGTGGAGGAGGAGATCCCCCTGGAGGAGGCGCCCGCCGCGATCGCGCGTAGCCGCACGGGCGGCTCCCGCGGCAAGACCGTGATCCGTCCCTAGAGCGGAGGCGACCCATGAGCGATGACGAGAAGCGGAAGCGCATCCGCGACATCGAGCGAACTCTGGACACGCTCCGAGGCGAGCTGGGCGAGCCTTCCGACGACCCCAGGGACTACGGCGACTCCGGCCAGGACCTGGTCGCGAGGGAAGAGCACGCCGCCCAGATAGAATCCCTGGAAGCCGAACACCAACGCCTGAGGGAAGAACTGGGCGAAGCCTGACTGTGTTTACCCGGGGGGCCACCCCCCGGACCCCCGGGCGGGGCGTGCGCGCCCTTGCGCTCGCCTGGGGGCTCGCTTCAGGGCACGCCCACCCCGGTGGGGGGCCAGCCCCCCACGCCCCCCGGCGGGGGCTCCGCCCCCACACCCCCTTTGGGGCTTCGCCCCTTGCCCCCTCGGGGCTTTGCCCCACACCCCGGCAAGGGGCTCCGCCCCCTGCAACCCTGGATCAACACTTGCGGGTTCATACTGCGGGCAGCCTTAAGACGAAGCGGGCTCCGGGCCTGCCGTCGGGGCGCTCGGTGAGGACGAGCGAGCCGCCGTGGGCGACGGCGATGTCGCGGGCGATCGCGAGGCCGAGGCCGGTGCCGCCGGCGTCGCGGTGGCGGCCTTCGGCGAGGCGGGTGAAGCGTTCGAAGACGCGCTCGCGGTCGGCGGGGGCGATGCCGGGCCCGTCGTCGTAGACCTCGACGACGGCGGTGCGGGCGGAGCCGACGGCGCCCGCGCCGTCGTGCGGTTCGACGCCGAGGGTGACGGTGACCTCGGAGGCGGCGTGCCGGTCGGCGTTGTCGAGCAGGTTGGTGAGCAGGCGGGCGAGTTCGGAGCGGCCGCCCCGGACGAGCAACGGGTCGCCGCCGCTGACCGTGAACCGGGAGCGCCGCGGCCGGTTGAGCACCTCCTGGTCGGCCAGCGCCTGCAGGTCGATGCGCTCCTTGGCGATCTGGGGGTCGGCCTCCAGGCGGGCGATGGCCAGCAGGTCGTCCAGGACGGCGTGCAGCCGCTCGGCGTTGACCAGGACGGCCTCCAGCGTCTCGTACGCGTCGGACTCCTCCGGGTCCGACAGCGCCAGCTCCAGTTCCATCCGCAGCCCGGTGAGGGGGCTGCGGAGTTCGTGGGAGACGTCGGAGACGAAGCCGCGCAGCCGGGCGACGGCGCCCTCCAGCCGGTCCAGGGTGGCGTTGACGCTCTCGGCGAGCCGGGCGATCTCGTCGCTGCGGGCGGGGACGGGGACGCGGCGTTCGAGGTCGGTGGCGGTGATCTCGTCGAGTTCGGCGCGGATGTCCTCGACGGGGCGCAGCACGCGTCCGGCGGCGTGCCAGGTGAGGGAGCCGACCACCGCGGAGATGCCGGGGACGAGGACCAGTCCGGCCAGCGCGACGTCGACGCGCGGGACGAGCCCGGGTTCGGGGGCGAGGGCGTAGACGAGCCGCTGCTCGGGGCCTTCCCCGACCCGGTAGACGATCACGATGAAGCAGCGGCCTCCGGGGGCGTCGATCTTGCAGCTGCGCCCTTCCCGGTAGTTGAGCATGGGAGGGGGCGGCGCGAAGTTGACCGGCGGGTAACCGAGCATGTCGCCGGTGGTGGCGACGATGGTGCCCCTGCCGTCCACGACCTGGATGAGGCCCTCGGCGACCAGCCGCGGGACGATGTGGTCCGCGCTGGTGAGGCCGGCGATCTGGCGGGCGGACCGGGACAGGTCAGATCTCAGGTCGCTCACGTGGGCCTGGCGGACGAGTGCCAGCGCGGCGATGTAGAGGCCGAGCGTGAGCACGCCGACGACGAGGACCGCCCATGCCGTGACGCGGATCCGGATCGCCGGGTCACGCAGGACCCCGCGGCGCGTCCACGGGGTCCGGGCCGATGCGGGGTCGCGCGCCTTCACCGGAAGGAGGTTCCCCGTGGGAGGTAAAAGTGAGCCCGGCCGATGGCCAACAGGGTGTCAGCGGCGATCGGCCGGGCACGAGGGGTGCGTGGCGGTCGCTCAGTCGGCGTCGTCCAGGCCCCAGCGGGTACGGATGGCCCGGTCCACCACGCCGAACAGCTGGTCGATCACGATGCCGATGATCAGGATTATCAGCATGTAGGAGATCATGTCGGCGGTGTTGTTCAGCTCCCGGGCCTGCGAGAGCAGCACCCCCAGCGAGGTGGTGTCGCCGATGATCACGAGCAGTTCGCCGGCCATCAGACTGCGCCAGGCGAACGCCCAGCCCTGCTTGAGCCCGGCCACGAAGGACGGCAGCGAGGCGGGCATGATCAGATGCCGGTAGAGCAGGAACCCGCGCAGCCCGAGCACCTTCCCCGCGCGCAGCAGGATAGGCGGCGTGTAGTCGACTCCGGCGATCAGCCCGTTGGCGATCGACGGCGCGGCCCCCAGCACCACCACGAACAGGATCGCGCTCTCGCTGAGCTGGAAGAGCAGGATGGCGAGCGGGAACCAGGCGATCGAGGGCATTGTCTGCAGCCCGGTGATCAGCGAGCCGAACGCCCGCCGCAGCACCCGGAACTGCGAGACGAGCGCCCCGACCAATACCCCTATGGCGGTCGCCAAGGCGAAGCCGATCAGCGCGCGCTGCATGGTCAGGCCGACCGCCTCCCAGAACCGGGGGGTGGTCAACTGGTCCCAGAACACCGGCAGCGTCTCGGCCGGGCCGGGCAGGACCCACGGGTCCTTCCAGCCGCTCCACACCACGACCTGCCAGGCGGCCAGCGCGATCGCCACGGCGGTGAGCATCGGCCACAGCACCGACCACAGCCGCACCAGCGGCGCGGTTCGCGCCTTGGTGGTCAGCTCCAGCGCGTCCAGCCCGGCCAGCTCGCGGTCGAGCCGCCCTCCAGTGGTTTCCCCAGGGGCCGCGTCGGTGCCGTCCGGCGCGCCGCCTGGAGTGGTGGGCGCGTCGGTGCCGGTGCGCGCCGTGGCAGTGGCCTTCGTGCCCGCGTTCTTGGTGTCATGCGCCATGGCGGCTGACCTCCTCGCGCAACCGGTCGGTGATGGCGGCGGCCAGCCTGGCCACCGCCGGCGAGTCGATCCGCCTGGGACGTTCCATTTCGACCGGGAACTCCTCGATGACCCGGCCGGGGCGGCTGCTGAGCAGGACCACCCGGTCCCCGAGCCGGACCGCCTCCCGCACGTTGTGGGTGACGAACAGCACGGTCAGCCCGCGCTCCTGCCAGATCCGCTCGATCTCCTCGTGCAGCAGGTCGCGGGTCATCGCGTCGAGTGCGCCGAACGGCTCGTCCATGAGCAGCACGGTGCCCTGCCCGCTGCCCCGGCCGTTGGCGGTCTCGTCCACGGTCAGCGCCAGCGCGCGGGCCAGTGCCACCCGCTGGCGCATGCCGCCGGACAGCTGGTGCGGCCGCTTCTTGGCGAACCCGCCCAGGTGCACGGACTCCAGCAGCTCGGCGGCCCGTCCCCGGCGCTGTCCCCGGGGCACGCCGCGCATCTTGAGCGCCAGTTCCAGGTTGGCGGTGACGGTCAGCCAGGGGAACAGCGCGGGTTCCTGGAACATCAGCGCCACCCGGGCGCCCTCGGTGTCGATCGTCCCGGTGGTGGGCCGGTCGAGATCGGCGACCAGGTTGAGCAGGGTGCTCTTCCCGCAGCCGGACGCGCCCACCAGGCAGGTGAACTCGCCCGGTGACACCTCGAGGGAGACGGCATCGAGCGCGAGCAGCGCCGTGGCGCCCGAACCGAAGGCTTTCGAGACGCCCTGAAGCCGGACCGCGGAGCTCGCGGTCCGGCTCGGGGCGGCAGTGACGGCCTGAGTCATTTGTCGCTGACCTGTGCCTTTCCATTCGCCTTGAGCACGTCGTTGAGCGGGCCGAGGTCATAGATGCCGTTCAGGTCCACGGGCTCCAGCAGGCCGGCCTCCTCGGCGTGCTTGGCGCCCTGGAACAGCGAGGTGGCGACCGGGTCGGTGGTGAAGGTGATCTCCTTGAACGCCGAGTCCAGGATCTCCTGCTTCAGCGGCTTGCCGCTGAGCTTGGTGAGCTGGTTGTTGACCGACTGCTTGGCCTGCGCCTGGTTGGCGTTGATGAAGTCGCTCGCCTCGACGATCGCCTGGAGCAGCTTCTTGACCTGCTCGGGATGCTCTTTCTGGAAGTCCTGCCGGACGATCACGTTGGTGACCACGAACTTGCCGCCGGGCCAGAGGGTCTTCTCGTCGAGGAGCTTCGTGCCCTTGTTCTCGATGATCAGGCGGGAGACGAACGGCTCGGGCACCCAGGCGCCGTCGATGGTCCCCTGCGCGAAGGTCTGCAGGGTCTGCGCGTTCTCCTGTGGGACGATCTTGACGTCGCCGCTGCCGTCCTTGTTGGCGGTCAGCCCGTTCTGCTTGAGCCAGTGCCGGATGGCCACGTCCTGGGTGTTGCCGAGCTGCGGGGTGGCGATCTTTTTGCCCTTGAGGTCCTTGACCGACTTGATCTCGGGTTTGACCACCAGCGCGGCGCCGCCGGAGGCGGCACCGGAGATGATCTTGATGGCCTTGCCGCGCGACTTGGACCAGGCGTTGATCGCCGGGTTCGGGCCCACGAAGGTGGCGTCGACCGCGCCGGAGAAGACCGCCTCGACCGCGGAGGGGCCGGCGTTGAACGTCGCGGTCTTGGGCTCGACGCCCAGATGCTTCTTGAAGATGCCCCGATCGACCCCCACCAGCGCCGTGGCGTGGGTGAGGTTGGGGAAGTAGCCGAGCTTGAGCGGCGCCGCAGGGCCCTCGCTCGAGTCGCCGCCGCCACAGGCACTGAGTGTCCCCGCGGCGGCCAGGACGGTCAGTGCGACGGCGGCGACGCGCCCGCGGAACCTGCGCTGCATGATCGTAATTCCCTACTAATCTAGTTTGGTTGGGCTCTTCAGTAGACAAGGTAGGTAATGTCCGCGTCAAGCCGCCAGCTCAGACGGGTTGCGAGCACTCGGGGAACATGCCGTGAAACCGCCCTGGTTCAGGGCGTCGCGGGAACGGGCGTGCCAGTTGGGTGGCCGGGGCGCCGCGCGGATAGGCTCGTGAGCCGTACGCCCGCGGTCGGCGCCCACGTCGGCAGCGGCGGCGTGCGGCCGAACGCACCGAACGCACCAACAGGGAGATGCCCGTGTCGTCGATCGAGGCCGTCCTCGCCCGGGAGATCCTGGACTCTCGCGGCAACCCGACCGTCGAGGTCGAGGTGCTGCTCGCCGACGGGACCGAGGCGCACGCCGCCGTCCCCAGCGGCGCCTCCACCGGCCAGTTCGAGGCCGTCGAGCTGCGCGACGGCGACGAGCGCTACGGCGGCAAGGGCGTGCGGAAGGCGGTCAAGGCCGTCAACGACACCATCGACGAGCGCCTGGTCGGCTACCCGGCCGACGAGCAGCGCCTGATCGACCAGCTGCTCCTCGACCTCGACGGCACCCCCGGCAAGTCCGAGCTCGGCGCCAACGCCATCCTCGGCGTCAGCCTGGCGGTGGCCAAGGCCGCCGCCGAGTCCGCCGGGCTGCCTCTGTTCCGGTACGTGGGCGGCCCCAACGCCCACCTGCTGCCCGTCCCGATGATGAACATCCTCAACGGCGGGGCGCACGCCGACAGCAACGTCGACATCCAGGAGTTCATGATCGCGCCGATCGGGGCGCCGACGTTCTCCGAGGCGGTCCGCTGGGGCGCCGAGACCTACCACGCGCTCAAGTCCGTCCTGAAGGGCAAGGGGCTCAGCACCGGCCTGGGCGACGAGGGCGGCTTCGCCCCCGACCTGCCCAGCAACCGCGAGGCGCTCGACCTCATCCTGGAGGCGGTCCGCAAGGCGGGCTTCACCCCGGGCCGCGACATCGTGCTGGCCCTGGACGTGGCCGCCACCGAGTTCCACTCCGGCGGCACCTACGAGTTCGAGGGGTCCAAGCGCTCCTCCGAGGAGATGGCCTCCTACTACGCCGAGCTCGTGGACGCCTACCCGCTGGTGTCCATCGAGGACCCGCTCGACGAGGAGGACTGGGACGGCTGGAAGGCGCTGACCGGCGCCATCGGCTCCGGCGTCCAGCTGGTCGGCGACGACCTGTTCGTCACCAACCCCGAGCGGCTGGCCCGCGGCATCGACTCCGGCGCCGCCAACGCGCTGCTGGTCAAGGTCAACCAGATCGGCACCCTGACCGAGACCCTGGACGCGGTGACCCTGGCGCAGACCAGCGGCTACCGCTGCATGATGAGCCACCGGTCCGGCGAGACCGAGGACACCACCATCGCCGACCTGGCCGTCGCCACCAACTGCGGCCAGATCAAGACCGGCGCCCCCGCCCGCAGCGACCGGGTCGCCAAGTACAACCAGCTGCTGCGCATCGAGGAGGTGCTCGGCGACGCCGCCCGCTACGCCGGCGCCGGCGCGTTCCCGCGCTTCGACCGGCAGGGCTGATCCGCCTTGGCGCGGGGCGGCGAGGACCGGGGCGCCTCCGGGGGGACGGACCCCCGGGCGTCCAGGCGACCGCTGCGCGAGGGCGCCCGGGGGGCCCGCGAGGAGTCCCCGGGCGCCGGCGCGCGCCGTACCAACCCGGCGCTGACCAGCCGTGCCGCGATCCTGGCGGTGGTGGTCTGCGCGATCGCGCTGAGCCTGGCGTACCCGGTGCGCGAGTACGTGGCGCAGCGCCAGCAGATCGCCGAGCTGAAGCACAAGGAACGTGTGGCGCGCAAGCAGGTGGAAGAACTCTCCCAACACAAGCGGCGGTTGGGGGAGGAGTCGTACATTAAGCGTGAGGCGACACGAAGGCTCCATTACTGCGAGCCGGGAGTGAAGTGCTACATCGTTCTCGACGGCGGCGGGGGTGACGGGCAGCAGCCGCGAAGCGGCGAGCCGCGGGAGAAGCCGCCCTGGTACGAGACGCTCTGGCGGTCGGTGGAGGCCGCCGACCGGCCCCGCTGAGACGCGTTCCGGGGGAGCACACGATCACGCACGGGTGGGGATCGACGGATTCAGATGATCGACGAACGTGACGAGGCCGCGGTGGCGGCGCAGCTGGGCCGGCCGCCGCGGGGGCTGCGGCGGGTGGCGCACCGCTGCCCGTGCGGCTCACCCGCCGTGATCGAGACGGCGCCGCGGCTGCCCGGCGGCACGCCGTTCCCCACGCTCTTCTACCTCACCTGCCCGAAGGTGAACTCGGCCATCGGCACGCTGGAGGGCTCGGGCGTGATGCGGGAGATGCAGGAGCGGCTGGCCGGCGACCCCGGGCTGCGCGCCGCCTACACCGCCGCGCACGATGACTACCTGCGCCGCCGCGACGAGGCCGCGCGCGACGAGGGCGTGGAGCCGCTGCCGCCCGGCACGCAGAGCGCGGGCGGCATGCCCGAGCGCGTCAAGTGCCTGCACGCCCTGGTCGCGCACGAGCTCGCCGTCCCGGGCGCCAACCCGTTCGGCCGCGAGGCCCTGGACGCGCTGCCGGAGTGGTGGCGCTCGGGGCCCTGCGCGGCCCCCGGCGCCCCCGCGACCGGCGACGACGCCGCGTCCGGCCACGACTCACAGACCGGCAACGACCTCGACCAGGATCCGACCGACGCCGCCACCGAGGAGGCTCGATGACTCGCGTCGCCGCCGTCGACTGCGGGACCAACTCCGTCCGCCTGCTGATCGCCGATGTCGTCGCCTCCGGCGACGGCGGGACGCTCACCGACGTGGAACGCCGGATGGAGATCGTCCGGCTGGGCCAGGGCGTCGACGAGACGGGACGGCTGGCGCCCGAGGCGCTGGAGCGCACCTTCTCCGCGATGCGCGGCTACGCCGCGCTGATCGACCGGCACGGCGCCGAGAAGACCCGGGTGGTGGCGACCAGCGCCACCCGGGACGCCGCCAACCGGGGCGACTTCGTGGCCGGCGTCGTGGACATCTTCGGCGTGGTGCCCGAGGTGATCACCGGTGACGAGGAGGCCGCGCTGTCGTTCGCCGGCGCCACCCGGGAGCTGGCCGCGCTGCGCCCCGCCCGCCCCTACCTGGTGGTCGACATCGGCGGCGGCTCGACCGAGTTCGTGCTGGGCAGCTCCGAGGTGCAGGCGGCGCGGTCGGTGGACATCGGCTGCGTCCGGCTGACCGAGCGGCACCTGCGGGACGGCGACCCGCCGTCGCCGGAGCAGATCACTTCCGCGGTGGCCGACATCGACAGCGCGCTGGCGCGGGTCCGCGAGGCCGTCCCGGTGGACGAGGCGCGCACCCTGGTGGGCCTGGCCGGCTCGGTGACCACGGTCGCCGGGATCGCGCTCGGCCTGCCCGAGTACGACTCGGAGCGGATCCACCTGTCCCGGATCACCGCCGCGCAGGTGCACGAGGTGACCCGCGACCTGCTGCACGCGACCCGCGCGGAGCGGGCCGCGATCGGCGTCATGCATCCGGGACGGGTCGACGTGATCGGCACCGGCGCGCTCATCCTGGACCGGATCATGCGCGAGTACGGCTTCGGCGCGGTGGTGGTCAGCGAGCACGACATCCTGGACGGCATCGCCTGGTCCCTGGCCTGACCGCCGCCGGCCGCCAGGCCCGTCCCAGGCCCGGCCCGGCCAAGGGGCGGTCAGGGGCGGGAGCCGCCGAGGACGGCCAGCAGCGCGGGGATGAGGACCGCGTTCGGGTTCTGCTGCGGGACGTAGAGGATCGGGGCGGTGCCGCCGGACTGCCGGATCCAGACCCGGCCGTTCTCCGGCACGGCCCCGGAGATCGCCGACCAGCTCAGCGAGACCCGTTCGCCCCGTACACCGCCGGGGTGCACGGTCAGGCCCTGCGCCACGTCGATGGAGTCGCCGCCCTGCACGCGGCGGGCCAACTCGTCCACCAGGCGCTGCTCGGCGCACGTCCGGCACAGTTCGACCAGGTCCAGCCAGACCGCCTCCGCCTGGCCTCCGCCGCCGTCCGCCGGGTCGTGCGCGGCCACCGTCAGGTCGTCCAGGACGACCTCGACGCGGGGCCCGCCGTGGAAGGGGTGCCGCCCGGCCTGGAAGATCCACTGGACGCTCGGCCGCCGCCCGTGGGCGCCGGGCGTGCCGGCCGACCAGTAGGCCACCCACTCCACCTGGCCCCAGGGGATCGAGGCGCCGCCGTACGTCACCGCCCACTCGTCGGCGTGCAGCAGGACGCCGCGCACGGTGGCGTCCACGGCCTTCCGGTACGACGGCACGGCCGGGGCGGGCGAGTAGGCGGAGGGCGGATACGGCCGGGGTTCGGCGGACGGGCGCCGGGACGCCGCGGGCGGCTCCGGGTTGAGGTGCTCGGTCCAGTGCTGCCCGTTCCACCAGCGCAGGCTGCCGCTTCCCTTCGGGTCGGGGTACCAGCCCGGTTGAGACAAGGCAATGCCTCCGCTTCGAACGGCGCGCCGGATTCCGCCTCCCCGACGGCGATCCGCATCGTACCGAGACGACCTGGGGCGATCTGGGCGGTCGGCCGTCCGGAACCGGCCCGCGTGACGCTCACCGCACCCCGCCCGCCGAGGCGTGATCGTGCGCTGCGGGGCGTGGCAGGATCGCATCATGACCGAGCGGAGCGAGGGCATGGTGCGGTTCTTGCCGGGGGGTGTGGGGGCACGACCGGCCGAGTGCCCGGAGGGCGGTCGTGCGTCGTTGCCGGGGGGTGTGGGGGGTCGTCCCCCCATAGATAATCGTCCCCCCACGGGAGACACAGCATGACCGAGCGGAGGAGGCCGTTCGTGCCGCCCGGGACGGGCTGGCCCGAGGACCCCGCGGCGCCCGGCACGCCCGTCGCGCACGACGCGGGGGAGGTGGCCGGGCTGGCGGGCTCGGCGTCCGGGCTCGCGGAGCTGTGCGCCCGGCAGTCGGTCTGCCGGGCCTGCGACCGGCTGGTGGAGTGGCGGGAGCGGGTGGCGGTCGAGCGGCGCCGCGCGTTCGCCGCGGAGGAGTACTGGGGCCGTCCGGTGCCGGGCTGGGGCGACGAGGCGCCGGCGATCCTGGTCGTGGGGCTGGCCCCGGCGGCGCACGGCGGCAACCGCACCGGGCGGATCTTCACCGGGGACCGTTCGGGCGACTGGCTGTTCGCGTCGCTGCACCGGGTCGGGCTGGCGGCCCTGCCCACCAGTGTCCGGGCGGGGGACGGGCAGCGGCTGCTCGGGGCGCGGGTGGCGGCCACGGTCCGCTGCGCGCCGCCGGACAACAAGCCGACCCCGGCCGAGCGGGCGGCGTGCATGCCGTGGCTGGCCCGCGAGGTGGCGGAGGTGGCGCCGTCGGTGCGGTGCGTGGTGGCGCTGGGCGGTTACGCCTGGCAGGGCGCCTGGTCGGCGCTGAAGCAGGCGGGGTACGGGCTGCCGCGTCCCCGGCCCGCGTTCGGCCACGGCGTGCAGATCGAGATCACGTCCCCGTCGGGGGAGCCGGTGGCGATGCTGGGCTGCTACCACCCGAGCCAGCAGAACACCTTCACCGGGCGGGTGACCGAGGCGATGCTGGACGAGCTTTTCTCGCGGGCCAGGGACCTGGCGGGCCTGCCGCCGCCCGCCGGAGGGGCGTGAGAGTGGTCACATCCCCGGCCCGGCGGGCGCCGGGCCGGGCGGAGTCATGCGGAGCTGCGAACGGCGGGGCAGGGCCTTGGCCAAGCGGACGGGAGGCGATCGCAACCCCGCGAAGCGATCGTGTCCCGGCCGCTTGGCGCCCCCGTCGGGCCCTGTCCCGCCGCCGTTCCTCCGAATACATCCTGTGAGATGCCGCCGGGAGCGCTGAGGTTCGCCGCAAAAGGGGGATTTCGGAGATTCATCGTCCGTGCCGGGGGCGGGGTGAGCGGTGCGCCCGAACGGGTACCGGACCGGCATGGCTGCTGAACGTCCCACGGACTCCGCCAAGCACGTCGTCATCGTCGGCGGAGGCTACGTCGGCATGTACACCGCACTGCGGCTGCAGCGGAAACTGCGCCGTGAGCTGCGCCGGGGCGAGGTCGTCGTCACCGTCGTCGAGCCCCAGTCCTACATGACCTACCAGCCCTTCCTCCCCGAGGCGGCGGCGGGGAACCTGGAGCCCCGCCACGTGGTGGCGCCGCTGCGGCGCGTGCTGCGCCGCTGCAAGGTCATCAACGGGCATGTGACCCGGATCGAGACCGCCCGCCGCCGGATCGAGTTCTGCCCCACGGGGGCGGAGGCCGCCGGCGGCGTCCAGGAGATGCGCTACGACCAGCTGGTGGTCGCGGCCGGCTCGGTGTCCCGCACCCTCCCGATCCCCGGCCTGGCCGAGTGCGGCATCGGCTTCAAGACCGTGGAGGAGGCCATCTACCTGCGCAACCACGTGATCCGGCAGCTCGACACCGCCGCGTCCCTCACCGCGGCGCAAGACGGCACACCGGTCTCCGAGGCCGACGAGCGGGCCCGCCGCAGGGCGCTGACCTTCGTCTTCGTCGGCGCCGGGTTCGCCGGGGTGGAGGCGCTGGCCGAGCTGGAGGACATGGCCCGGGACGCGTGCAAGTGGTATCCGAACATCGACGCCGACGACATGCGCTGGATGATGGTCGAGGCCACCGACCGCATCCTGCCCGAGGTCGGCCCCGAGATGGGCCGCTGGACGGCCGAGGCCCTGCGCCGCCGCGGCATCGAGGTCCGGCTCAACACGCTGCTGAAGTCCGCGGAGGACCGGCACATCGTGCTCAGCGACGGCGAGGAGTTCGACGCCGGGACGCTGGTGTGGACGGCCGGGGTCAAGCCCCACCCGGTCGTCGGCGAGGGGGATCTGCCGATCGACGACAAGGGGCGGATCAAGTGCACCGCCGAGCTCACCGTGGAGGGCTTGGAGGGCGTCTACGCGGCGGGCGACAACGCCGCCGTGCCCGACCTCACCGGCACGGGCGAGTACTGCGCGCCCAACGCCCAGCACGCCGTCCGGCAGTCCAAGCGGCTCGGCGACAACATCGCGGCCGACCTGCGCGGCAAGCGCCGCAAGCCCTACAAGCACGCCTATGTCGGGTCGGTGGCCGGGCTCGGCCTGCACAAGGGGGTGGCCAACGTCTACGGGCTGAAGGTGCGCGGCCTGCTCGCCTGGTTGATGCATCGGACCTACCACCTGTCCCGGATGCCGACGACCAACCGTAAGATGCGGATCACCGCCGACTGGACGCTGGCGCTGTTCTTCCGCCGCGAGATCGTCTCGCTGGGCGAGCTGGAACGGCCCCGCCACGAGTTCGAGCTCGCGGCCGGGCGGCGGCGCAGCGTGACCCGGTGACGCCCGTCGCCGGGGCCGGTGCGTGACGGAGGCCCCGGGCGACCGGGGATGGGGCGGCCGCGCCCCGCCGGGTGCCGCGGCCGGGAGGGAGGTACGGCCGCCGATGCACGAGGGTGTGGCCTCCCGGCTTGCCCCGCTGCTCACCACGATCATGCTGGGTGACGAGCGGGACGGCGCCGCCGCGGCCGACCTGCCCATCCAGGTCCGCGCCTGGGACGGCAGCGTCGTCGGCCCCGCGGGCGCGCCCGCGTTCGTCATCCGGCACCGCAGGGCGCTGCGCCGGCTGCTGTGGAAGCCCGGCGAGATGGGCCTGGTCCGCGCCTACGTCGCCGGTGAGCTGGACATCGAGGGCGATGTGTTCGCCGCGCTCGGCGCCGTGCAGCGGGTGATGCGCAGCGGTGACGAGCCGATCAGGCTGAGCAGCGACGACAAGCGCGAGATCGTCCGTACCGCGGTGATGCTCGGCGCCGTCGGGCCCGAGCCCAAGCCGCCGCCCGAGGAGTTCCCGCCCGGCCGCCGCGTCCAGGAGCGGCACGGGCCGCTCCAGGAGTCGGCGGCCTTCTTCGCCCGGATGCTCGGGCCCGGGATGGCGCACGCCAGCGGCCTGTGGGACGAGGCCGTCGACCTCGACGACGCCCAGCGGACCGCGGTGGAGTCGGTCACCGAGCGCCTCGGCCTGTTCCAGGGCGCGCGGGTGCTCGACCTGAACGCCGGGTGGGGCGCGCTCGCCGTCCACGTCGCCGCGCGGCACGGCGCCCGGGTCGTGGCGCTGACCCGCACCCCCGAGCAGGGCGCCCACCTCGAGGAGCGCGCCGCCGAGGCCGGCGTGGCGGAGCGGGTGACGGCGCCCGGCTGGGAGCTGGACGCCGCGGGCGGCGGCCCCTACGACGCGATCGTGGGCCTGTCCGGCGTCGAGCCGCTGGAGCGGGACGTCCCGCGCCTCTACGAGCTGCTTGCCCCGGGCGGGCGGCTGGTGATCCAGCAGCCGGTGCGGCGCCCGGGCCCGCACCGGGTCCGGCGTACGTTCACCACCAGCTACATGTTCCCCGAGGACGGCGAGCTGGTCCCGCTCGGCGAGCTGGTGGGCGCGCTGGAGGACGCCGGGCTGGAGGTGCGCGGCGTCGGCGCGCTGCGCGAGCACCACGCCCGTACGCTGCGCGCCTGGGCCGCCAACCTGGAGCGGCACTGGGCCGAGTGCGCCGAGCTGGCCGGTACGGGCCGCGCCCGGGTCTGGCTGCTGTACCTCGCCGCCTCGGCGCTGGCCTGCGAGAGCGGCCGGATCGGCGTGCACGAGATCCGCGCGATCCGCCGCGACCGCGACGGCCGCGCGGGCACCACCCTGGTCGAGGGGCGGGCCGTCCCCGGATACGTGGTGCCGTGATGTGCTGCCGCTCCCGGCTCCGCCCGCCGTTTCTTTTACGGTAGGCCCGCGCTGGAACGGGAAAAAATCGCGTAGCGCGTCGAACCGTCCGCCGCCTACCGGGATCCATCGGACGGACCGCGCCGATCGGAGAAAGCGGTCTCGACCGAATATCGCTTGTCTGCGGCTTCGAACACCTTCAATCTGAACCGGTATGATTGCGCCGCCCCTGTAGCCCAATGGCAGAGGCAGGCTCCCTAAAAGAGCTTTTGTGTCGGTTCGAATCCGACCGGGGGCACCACACACCCGGCCGGCGCCTCCCCGAGGCGCCGGCCGGGGTTCCGCCGAGGCACCGACCCGGGTTCGGCCGAAGCGCCGGCCGGGGTTCCGCCGAAGCGCGGCCGGCGCTCCGCCGTCCCGCGGACGGGGGCGTTCGCCGCGCCGCCACGCGTCCGATATCACACCGACACGTTCCGGGGAACATCCACGCCTGCTCAGGCGTCTAGACTGATCAGGAAAGGTCGCCCAGAGTGGAGGCTCCGATGGAGAGCAGGAACCCCGCCTTCCGGGGTGGTAACGCCTTCGGGCAGCAGGGCGGGCACGGCGCGCCCTCCGCCCACCAGTTGCAGAACATGTACGACGCGCCCTCCTACGCCCCGCCGGCCACCCGGCCGATGACCATCGACGACGTGGTGGTCCGCGGCTTCCTCACGCTGGTGACGCTGGTGGCCACCGCCGCCCTCGCCTGGGTGCTGGTCCCCGCCGAGCTGGCCGTGCCGGTGCTGGTGGTCACGCTGGTCGCCGAGCTGGGCATCTGGGCGTTCATCACCTTCGGCCGCAAGGCCAACGCGCCGCTGGTGCTGGCGTTCGCCGCGGTGTACGGCGTCGCGGTCGGCATCATCAGCAACGCCTACAACGACCTCTACCACGGCGTGGTGTTCCAGGCGATCATCGGGACCGCGCTGGCGTTCGGCGCCATGCTCGCCGTGCACGCGCTCAAGATCATCCGGGTCACGCCGAAGTTCGCCCGGTTCGTGATGGCGGCCGGGCTGGCCCTGATCGGCCTGATGCTGGTCAACCTGCTGGTGCAGGTGTTCGGCCCCGACAGCGGCATCGGCATCCGCGACCCCGGCAACCCGCTCGCCTACGTGTTCAGCGTCGCGGCGATCCTGATCGGCTGCTTCTTCCTGCTGCTCGACTTCGACGCGATCGAGACCGGCGTCAAGCAGGGCGCGCCCGAGAAGTTCGCCTGGTACTGCGCGTTCGGCCTGGTGCTCAGCCTGGTCTGGATCTACCTGGAGATGCTGCGCTTCCTGTCCTACTTCAGCGGCGGCCGCGACTAGACGAGCGGCCCCGCGTCCGAGAGCTTCCGCGCCCCGCGACGGCTCCCGCGGACGAAGCGATCAGCCCCCTGCCGGTACGAGCGGCAGGGGGCTGATCTTGTTGCGGGCCGGCTCTGCGCCGGGGCCGTACCGCGTCGCGGCTACGGCGGCGGGGATCATCCCACGGCGGGCCGGACCGCAACACGCAGGATCGCGCCGGGGCGTCGTGCGCGGGCTGCGTGCGAAGTCCTGTGAAGTTGTCTCAGTAGTGGCGGGCCCGGCGGGTGCGCTCGTGCTCGCGCACCAGGGCGGCCGCGTAGCCGTGCGAGATACCGTGCTCGTCGGCCAGCCAGTTGCTGCGCTCCTCGCAGCGGGTGAAGCTCGGGCCGTTCTCGATGGTGGTGAACCACTCGGGGATGTCACGTCCTGTGACTTGCGGAATGCGGGCGATGAGCTTGTTGTGCGTCTCCGGCGAGTGGTTCAGTGACAATTGGCACCTCCAGGTCGCGGGGCTCTTCCTGGCACTCTGCAACACCTCCTCCGATGTGACAACCCCCTAACGGGGACCTATCCATGGCGTTACGTAGATCCTTCGTAACGTGACGATCTCCGGTGAACGCGCAGGTGGCCCGGGCGCGCGCGCCCGGGCCACCTGTCACCCCTCCGGCGAACGGGCGGTGTACGCCGGTCGAACGGCCCTTGCGGGACCGCCCGAAACCCCGTGCGACCGCCCTCGCGGGACGTCCGGAACGTCCGGTCCGTTGCTCAGCTGAGCCGCTCCAGGACCATCGCCATGCCCTGGCCGCCGCCCACGCACATGGTCTCCAGCCCGAACTGCTTGTCGTGGAACTTCAAGCTGTTGATCAGCGTGGAGGTGATGCGGGCGCCCGTCATGCCGAACGGGTGGCCGACCGCGATGGCGCCGCCGTTGACGTTGAGCTTGTCGAGGTCGATGCCGAGGTCCTCGGCCGAGGGCAGCACCTGCGCGGCGAACGCCTCGTTGATCTCGACCAGGTCGATGTCGTCGATGGTCATGCCCGCCTTGGCCAGCGCCTTGCGGGACGCCTCCACCGGGCCCAGCCCCATGATCTCCGGCGACAGCCCGGTGACGCCGGTGGACACGATCCGGGCCAGCGGGGTGAGGCCCAGCTCGGCGGCCTTGGTGTCGCTCATGATGACGACCGCGGCGGCGCCGTCGTTGAGCGGGCAGCAGTTGCCCGGGGTGACCGTGCCGTCGGGGCGGAACGACGGGTTGAGCTGGGACACCTTCTCGTAGGTGGTGCCGGGCCGCGGGCCGTCGTCCTTGCTGAGCACGGTGCCGTCGGGCAGCGTCACCGGGGTGATGTCCTTCTCCCAGAACCCGTTGGCCAGGGCCTTCTCGGCCAGGTTCTGCGAGCGCACGCCGAACTCGTCCTGCGCCTGCCGGGAGATGCCGCGCAGCTGCACGACGTTCTCGGCGGTCTGGCCCATCGCGATGTAGATGTCGGGCAGGGCGCCGTCCTCGCGCGGGTCGCGCCAGGTGTCGGAGCCCGCCTCGGCGCGCTTGGCCGAGCGGGCCTCGGCCTCGCCGAACAGCGGGTTCTGGGTGTCGGGCAGCCCGTCGCTGCTGCCCTTGCGGAACCGGCTGACGGTCTCCACCCCGGCCGAGACGATCACGTCGGCCTCGCCCGCCTTGATCGCGTGGAAGGCCATCCGGGTGGTCTGCAGCGAGGAGGAGCAGTAGCGGGTGACGGTCGCGCCGGGCACGCCGTCCCACCCGAGCAGGACCGCCACCACGCGCGCCATGTTGTAGCCCTGCTCGCCGCCGGGCAGGCCGCAGCCCAGCAGCAGGTCGTCGATCTGGGACGGGTCCAGCTGCGGGACCTTGTCCGTCGCGGCCTTGATCATCTGGACGGCGAGGTCGTCGGGCCGCATGTCCTTGAGCGACCCCTTGAAGGCGCGGCCGATCGGCGAGCGAGCGGTGGCGACGATGACTGCCTCGGGCATGTGCGGAACTCCCTGTCTCAGCGGCCTGTCTCGGCGGCGGGTGCGGGCGGCGGCCGGTGCCGTCCCGGCCCTGGGTTACTCACCGGTCAATCGCAATCTAGCCGCCGCTCCGCGGGCCGTACATGCCGGGGCCGGTGCATTGCCGGCGACACGTCGAATAAGCGCACCCTTATGCAGGCCGTGAGGTTCCCGTACCCGATCAGGCCCCGTACATGCCCGGTGCGCTGCCCCTGCCGTCGCGCACGCCGTGCACCGCGCCGCGCTCGTCCCGCCACACCCGCCAGCCGTCGGACGACCCGGTGTACCAGGCGGGCGGCGCCCCCGGCGAGGCCGCCTTCTTCCCGGTGGCCACGTCGTAGGCGCACAGCGCCGCCACCGGGTAGAAGCCGCGCAGCCCGGTGATCTTCAGCTCGGGCGGGTTCATCGAGCAGAACGACCAGGTGCGCAGGCCCCGGTCGGTGACCCGCGCGCCGTCGCGCAGCTCGTAGGCGGTGCCGGGCCGCCCCTGCGTCACGAACCCGAGCTTGCTCAGGTCGGCCGGGAACGACAGCCACCACAGCGACCGCGGCGCCCGGTCCGCGCCGAGCGTCGCGGTGGTGCGGCCGGTGCGCGGATCGAGCCGCTCGAACCCGCCGTACCCGCCGCGCGGGCCGATCTGCCGGGCGAACAGCGCCACCGCCGGGTTGGCGCTGGGGTACACGCGCAGCAGCCGCTTGCGCGTCCACACCGGCCTGCCGTCGGCCAGCCGCAGGCCGAAGAACCCGTACGGCGACAGCGAACCGCCCTTGCGCGCCTGGTAGGGCGCCATGTAGCCGACGAGCACCTCGCCCGCCGTGCCGCCGGAGGACGCGGTGGTGCCGAACGCCCAGCCGCCGGAGAGGTTCACGCCGGAGCCGAGGGCGCGCTCGACGGGGAACGTCCACAGCGTCCGCCCGGTCTTCAGGTCGCGCGCCTCCAGGGAGGGGTGCCGCGCCATCCGGAACAGCACCGCCCTGGACGCGTCCTGGTGCTCGACCTCGGCGATGCCCGGCGTCCTCCACAGCGGCCGGCCGGTGGCCGGGTCGAGCGCGACGAACTGGGCGTTCTTGCGGGCGGTGGACTCCGACAGGCAGATGTTCGGGCCGCAGCGGACCGGGCCGAACGTGGAGTCGACAGGCCGCGCCCACCGCTCCGCGCCGGTACGGGCGTCACGCGCCACCAGCGCGGCGTTCCACCGGCCGG
The DNA here is from genome assembly GCA_050942275.1 of Spirillospora sp. CA-255316. Taxonomy (GTDB): domain Bacteria; phylum Actinomycetota; class Actinomycetes; order Streptosporangiales; family Streptosporangiaceae; genus Spirillospora. The sequence continues at coordinate 1,865,766 of CP192047.1, forward strand.
TCTTGCGCGGCTCCACCGCGGTGACCAGGCCCTTGTCGGGCGTCCCGGTCACGGCAGGGGACTGGACGCCCATGCCCGACAGCCGCCCGACCATCGTCGCGGGACGCGTCCACAGCCGCTTCCCCCCGGCCAGGTCGAACACCGCGGTCTCCAGCGAGCCGTCGGGGCGCAGCCCGGTCACCGCGGTCACGCCCGCCCCGGCGATCGGGCGGCTCACCGAGTTGACCCCGGAGCCGGTCCAGCCCTGCCCGGCCAGCGCCTCGGGGTCGGGGCCGCCGGAGCAGCCCGCTGCGGTGGCCGACCCGAGGAAGAACGCCCCGAGCGCCACGATGTGCACGGTCTTGACGTTTGGTGCCCGATTGACAGCGGAGGGTAGTTGCCTGTGGGCAGGCTGAGCCATTGGTAATCCCCCTGGAGGGCGCCGGGGCCGGCGCCCGTGTTCCGTGATGGACGTGCCGTGATGTGCGGTGGTGGACGTGCGGTGGTGGACGTGCGGTGACGGTGCGGTGGTGGACGTGCCGTGCCGAGGGTGCCGCGGGACCGCGGTCAGGCGGCTCCCGGCGCCACCGCCGCGGGGCCGCCACCGGCATCGCCGGGCCCGTCCGGACCGGCCGGCTCGCCGACCCCCCGGCGCCGCAGCAGCCTGGCCCAGCGCCCCCGGGGGCCGCGCTCGCGCCCGGCCAGCCGGGCGCCGACGACCTCCGTGCCGGGCTCCTCGACGGCCTCGGCGGCCGCGAGGTAGACGGGCAGGACCCCCGTGCCGAGCCTGGGATCGGGGAGAGCGTCCAGCTCCGGCTCCAGCTCCAGGGCGGCCGCCATCGACGGTAGCACCGCCGCGGCCGCCGCGGCGTAACCTCGCGCGGACGGATGGTAACGATCCGCGCTGAACATCTCCCGGGGATCGGCCGCGAACTCCCGGCCCAGCAGGTCGCCCAGCGACACCGACCGGGCGCCGCGCTCGACCGCGGCGATGGTCTGCGCCGCGGCGAGCTGCCGGCTGGCGCGCTGCGCGAACCAGCGCAGCGGCTGCATCAGCGGCTCCACCGACCCCAGGTCGGGGCAGGTGCCGACCACCACCTCGCAGCCGGCCGCGCGCAGCCGCTCGACCGCCGAGGCCAAATGCCGGACCGACTCGGCGGCCGGCACCCGGTTGGTCACGTCGTTGGCACCGATCATGATCACGGCGATGTCCGGCCCGGTCTCCAGCGCCCGGGTGACCTGCCCGGCCAGCGCCTCCGACCGCGAGCCGGACCGCGCCACGTTGGTCAGCAGCACCGGGCGCCCGGCGATCGACGACAGCCCGGCGGCCAGCAGCGCCGCCGGGGTCTCCTCGGGGGTGTGCACGCCCAGCCCGGCGGCGGTGGAGTCGCCCAGCACGACGAATGAGAGCGGGCCGCCGGGCAGCGCGGTGCCGTACGGCCCGTCGGCCACCGGGGGGTCGCCGTTGGGCGTGCCGAGGATGATCTTGCGGGCCATGAAGGCCTCAAGCTTGATCAACCCGTAGGTGAGACCGCCCACCGCGGTCAGACCGCCGCCCCCGTACGCCGCGGCCGTCGCGATCCGCCGCGCGGTCAACGCTCTCAGCATCCCCGCTGACCCTCCGTCACTGCCTCGGAACCCTCCCCCTCGTGGGTCAGATGCCCCCGGAGGCCGATCTCGGCTACCGTCGGGTACTGGAATCTATCCGAATCCGCATCCTCCGTCCTCGCAGGACACACGGCTGCCACAGCGGTTGAACGGGGATGCATCATGGTGAACCGACACACCGGAACCGACAAGGACGTCGCGTGCGCGTACACGATTCGCTGGTCGAGCTGATGGGCGACACCCCTCTCGTCCGACTGCGCAAGGTGACCGAGGGCCTGACCCCGGCCGTGCTGGCCAAGGTGGAGTACTTCAACCCCGGGGGGTCGGTGAAGGACCGCATCGCGGTCCGGATGATCGACGCCGCGGAGGCCTCGGGCGAGCTGCGCCCGGGCGGCACGATCGTCGAGCCGACCTCCGGCAACACCGGGGTCGGGCTGGCCATCGTGGCCCAGGAACGCGGCTACAAGTGCGTGTTCGTCTGCCCGGACAAGGTCGCCAAGGACAAGATCGACGTGCTGCGGGCCTACGGCGCCGAGGTGGTCGTCTGCCCGACCGCGGTCTCGCCCGACCACCCCGACTCCTACTACTCGGTCTCCGACCGGCTGGCGGCCGAGATCCCGGGGGCGTGGAAGCCCGACCAGTACCGCAACGAGAACAACCCGCGCTCGCACTACGAGACCACCGGCCCGGAGATCTGGGAGCAGACCGGGGGCCGGATCACCCACTTCGTCGCGGGCATCGGCACCGGCGGCACGATCAGCGGCGCCGGCCGCTACCTCAAGGACGTCTCCGGCGGCCGGGTCAAGGTGGTCGGCGCCGACCCGGAGGGCTCGGTCTACTCCGGCGGCACCGGCCGCCCGTACCTCACCGAGGGCGTCGGCGAGGACATCTGGCCCGAGACCTACGACCGGACGATCTGCGACGAGGTGATCGCGGTCTCCGACAAGGACTCGTTCCTCATGACGCGCCGGCTGGCCCGGGAGGAGGCGCTGCTGGTCGGCGGCTCCTGCGGGATGGCGGTGGTCGCGGCGCTGCGGCTGGCCGCCCGCCTCTCGACCGACCGGGGGGCGCGCGGGGCCGTCCCCCCGCCGGGGGACGAGCCGGACGCGGTGATCGTGGTGCTGCTGCCCGACGGCGGCCGCGGCTACCTCTCCAAGATCTTCAACGACGACTGGATGGCCGACTACGGCTTCCTCACCCCCTCCACCGAGGAGGCCCGGGTGGGCGAGGTGCTCACCCGCAAGGGCGGCACGCTGCCGGAGTTCGTGCACGTCCACCCGAACGAGAGCGTGGAGACCGCGATCGCGATCATGCGCGAGTACGAGGTCTCGCAGCTGCCGGTCATGAAGGAGGAGCCGCCGGTCATGGCGGCCGAGGTGGTCGGCTCCATCGTCGAGAGCGACCTGCTGGACATGCTGCTCAAGGACCGGGGACGGCTGGCCGAGCCCATCGAGGCGCACATGTCCGCGCCGCTGCCGATGATCGGATCGGGCGAGCCGGTGAGCAAGGCGGTGGCCGTGCTGGAGCGGTCGGGGGCCGCGGTGGTGCTGGTGGACGGCAAGCCCAAGGGCCTCATCACCCGGCAGGACCTCATCGCCTTCCTCGCCAACGCCACTCAAATGTGACACCTCCCTTTCATAGGACGCTCCTGTCACACCGGGCATTCCCCGGGGAACGACCGCGCCGCCGGCGGGAATGCGAAGCGCCGGAGGCCTCGGGCCTCCGGCGCTTCATCTATGGGGAGTCGGGCTGCGGTTTCCCGGTCGTGTGGGCGGCTTTCCGAACCGCGGCCCCGCAACCCGACGTCTTCGGTCGCCCCGGGCCCGCCCTCCGCGGGCGGGCCCGGAGGCGATCAGGAACGGATCTCCGAGGGCTCGAACCCCCGGTCCTCGACCGTGCCGGGCGCCGGCGGCTGCTTCGGCTTGTCGCCGTGCCCCGGCCACCAGGCCCGGTGGCCCAGCAGGGCGGTCAGCCCCGGCACCAGGAACAGCGACATCACGAAGGCCGACAGGCCGATCCCGGCGGCGACCGCGAAGCCCATCTGCTTGAGGAAGGCCACCGGCGCCAGCAGCATCACCGCGAACGTCCCGGCCAGGATCAGCCCGGCCGCGGCGACCGTCGGCCCGCCGTGCTCGAACGCCAGCGCGGCGGCCTTGCGCGGCTCGTTGCCCTCCTTGGCCTCCTCGCGCAGCCGCGCGGTCATCAGGATGTTGTAGTCGGTCCCGATGGCCAGCACGAACAGGTAGAGGATGATCGGCAGCTGGAACGTCACCCCGGGCTCGCCCATCGCCCCCTGGAAGACGTACACCGCGGAGCCGAGCGTGGCGGCGAAGCCCAGCAGCACCGCCACGACCAGGTAGATCGGCGCGACCACCGACCGCAGCAGCAGCGCCAGGATCAGCGCGATCAGCACCGCCGCCACCGGCAGGATCACCGACAGGTCGCGGTTGTTGATGGTGTTGATGTCGGCGAAGATCGCCGTCTGGCCGCCGACGTAGGCGCGCACCCCGTCCGGCGCGGCCTTGTGCACGGCCGGCGCGAGATCGTCCTTCACGAGGCTGATCGCCTCGTTGGACATCGGGTTCTGCTTCAGGAGGAGGTCGACGCGCGCCACCGTCTTGTCGGTGCCCGGCACGGCCTGCTGCACCTGGCCCACGCCCGGCGCGCCCTTGACCGCGTTGCCGAACTCGGTCAGCTGCTGCTGGTTGAGCGGCTGCCCGTTCTGGCTCTTCAGGAACACCTGGACGGGTGTGGTCAGGCCGGGCGGGAAGCCCCGCTGCAGGTCCTTGGTGGCCTCGGCGGACTCGGTGTCCTGCGGGAAGCCCGCGGCGAAGTCGTAGTCGGCCTTGAACCCGATCGAGCCCGCCGCCAGCAGGACCAGCAGGCCGCCGGAGACCAGCGCCGCCAGCGCGGGACGCCTGCCCACCATCCCGCCGAGGCGGGCGGACACGGTGGCCTTGGGCTGCTTCTTCCACGACTTGGACGGCCAGAACACCGCCGTCCCCAGCAGCGTCACGATCGCCGGGAACAGGGTCAGCGACGTGATGCCCATGACCACGACCGCGATGGCCAGCGACGGGCCCCAGGCGCTGAACACCCCGAAGGTGGCCAGCAGCAGCACCAGGAACGTGATCGCGATGGCGGCGGCCGCGGAGGAGATGACCTCGCCCACCCGCTCCACCGCGGTGATCATTGCGGTCTTCTTGTCGTCGCCCGCCCGCAGCCGCTCGCGGAACCGGAACATCAGGAACAGGTAGTAGTCGGCGCCGATCCCGAACAGCACGATCAGGATGATGGTCTGCAGGCTGTCGTCGGCGGTGAAGCCGAAGATGTCCGACGCGATGGCGATCAGCCCCATCGACACCTGCATCGTCACCATGATCACGATGATCGGCAGCAGCGCGGCGATCGGCGCCCGGAAGATCAGCAGGATCAGTCCGATGATCAGCACGAACGTGGCGATGCCGACGATCTCGAACGACTGGGTGAACGACTCCTCGTTGTCGACGAAGGTGGCGACGTCACCGCCGACCTTCGCCTCCAGGCCCTCCATGCCCGGGGCCGACAACTGGGTGGAGAGCTGCTTGCGGATCTCCTTGACCGCCTCGCCCTGCTTCTCGCTGTCGGACGTGCTGGTGCCCTTCATCGGCACCATCACGACCTGGACCAGCTTGTTGGGCGACACAGTCTGCGGGCCGGCCATGAAGCCCTGGACGGTCGGCGGCTTCTTCGCGTTCAGGGTCTGGGCGATCTGCCCGACCTTGGTGGTGTCCTGGGCGGTCAGCGGAGCGCCGTTGACGCGCTTGAACACGATCAGGGAAGAGGTGTCCTCCTGCTGCGGGAACGCCTTCTGGGCGATCTCCGCGGCCTGGATGGACTCGTACGACGAGGGCAGGAAGTCGCCCTGGTCGGACTCGGTGGTGAGCTTGGGTGAGGCAGCGATGATGAGGATCGCGGCGGCCAGCCAGGCCACGATCGTCCACCACGGGTGTCCCACGACTACGCGCGCCAACCGTGCGAACATGCGACGTCCTTCAGCAAGGGATAGGGGTACCTGGGATACGTGTAAAACGGTAGAGATCGGTTCGCGCGTTGTGGTCAACCCGCGAGCCGAAATGGGGGCTGATACCTACGGGGGACTCCCTCCTCCTCCAGGAGGGCGGACCGGTGGATAGCCTCATGCGTATGGACAAGGACGTTCACCAGGGGTTCGAGACCCTGGCCATCCACGCGGGGCAGGAGCCGGACCCGGCCACGGGCGCGGTCGTGCCCCCGATATACCAGGTCTCCACGTACAAGCAGGACGGCATCGGCGCCCTGCGCGGCGGCTACGAGTACTCCCGTTCGGCCAATCCGACGCGTACCGCGCTGGAAGTATGCCTGGCCGAGATCGAGGGCGGCGCGCGCGGGCTGGCGTTCGCCTCCGGGCTGGCGGCCGAGGACGCCGTGCTGCGCGCCCTGTGCCGCCCCGGCGACCACGTGATCATCCCGGGGGACGCCTACGGCGGCACCTACCGGCTGTTCGCCAAGGTGGCCGAGCCGTGGGGGCTGGCCTACTCACCGGTGCCGCTGGGCGACGTCGACGCGGTCCGCGCCGCCGTCCGCCCCGAAACGAAGATCATCTGGGTGGAGACGCCCACCAACCCGCTGCTCGGCATCGCCGACATCGCCACCCTCGCCACCATCGCGCACGAGGCGGGCGCGCTGCTGGTCGTCGACAACACCTTCGCCTCCCCCTACCTCCAGCGCCCGCTGGCGCTGGGCGCCGACGTGGTGGTGCACTCCACCACCAAGTACATCGGCGGGCACTCCGACGTGATCGGCGGCGCGCTGGTCGCCGCCACCGCCGAGCTGGGGGAGCGGCTGGCCTTCCACCAGAACGCCATGGGGGCCGTCGCCGGGCCGTTCGACGCCTGGCTCACCCTCCGCGGCGTCAAGACCCTCGCCGTCCGGATGGACCGGCACTGCTCCAACGCCGCCGCCGTCGTCGACATGCTCACCCGGCACCAGGCCGTCCAGGAGGTGCTCTACCCGGGCCTGCCCGGGCACCCCGGCCACGGCGTCGCCGCCAAGCAGATGCGGGCCTTCGGCGGCATGGTGTCGTTCCGGATGCGCTCCGAGGAGGAGGCGGTCCGCGTCTGCGAGGCCACCAAGCTGTTCATCCTCGGCGAGTCCCTGGGCGGCGTGGAGTCGCTGATCGAGCACCCGGGCCGGATGACGCACGCCTCGGCCGCCGGATCGCCGCTGGAGGTCCCCGCCGACCTGGTGCGGCTGTCGGTCGGCATCGAGGACGCCGACGACCTCCTCCGCGACCTCGAACGGGCCCTGGCCGCCGCCACTGTCTGACACACCCCGTGCCGTGATCATGGCGTGACCGCACGGCGTCCGCGGAGGTGGACGGGCCGTGCGGACGCCATGGCGCCCCTGTACGGGTGCCGCACGGAAACGGTGCGATCCGGCCCCGCTGGGTGATTTCCGCGGCGTTGGGTCCCCGGCGGTGATCAAGGCTTTATGATGTGCGCGCCAGGTTCCGCCAAGAAAGGGCCCGGAGTGCGCAAAGTACTCGTGTGCGGGGCGGCGTTCGCCGCGACGTGCATCTCCGCCGTAGCCGTGTCCAGTGGTGCCCAGGCCACGCCTGGTCCCACGCCCACGCCCGCCCCGTCGTCGCCCGCGCTGCCGGGCCTCCCCGGCGGCACGCCCGGCTCCACCGGCTCCCCGGGTTCGCAGACCCCCTCCGCGCCGGGCTCGACGAGCCCGTCCACCTCCCAGGCTCCCACCGGACAGCGGCCGTCCGCGTCCGCCGGCGGCGCCGACCCCGTCGTGTCCGCCCGCGCCGTCATGGTGACGCCCAAGCTCCCCAAGGCCGCCACCTACGCCTACGGCACCCATCCGCGCCAGCGCCTCGACGCGTACTGGTACCCCGGCACCACCGGCCGGCAGCAGACCCGCCAGGCCCAGAACGGGCAGACGCAGACCGGGCAGGCCCAGCCGGGACGTACCCCCGGCCCCGCCGTGCTCGTCTTCCACGGCGGCTCCTGGGTCTCCGGCGACAAGTCCTCCTGGAAGTACTTCGCGCGCCGCCTCACCGCCCAGGGCTACACCGTCTTCGCCGCCAACTACCGGCTCGCCACCCAGGCCGTCTGGCCCGCCCAGCGCGACGACGCCGTCGCCGCCCTCGACTTCGTCAAGAAGAACGCCACCCGCTGGAACATCGACCCCAGCCGCATCGCCGTGTTCGGGTCGTCCGCCGGCGGCCTGCTCGCCGGCCAGCTCGGCACATACGGCGAAGGCGCCCAGCGGGTCCGCGGCGTCCTGGCCCTCTCACCCGTCAACACCCCCTACCTGGCCTACCAGGACGGCCTCAAGGCCACCGCCACCGCCAGCCAGCGGGGCCTGCGCCGCGCCGTCACCAAGCTCGTCGGCTGCGTCCCCAACGAGAGCGACCCCGTCTGCTGGCAGCGCGTCGAGGACTCCGACTCCGCCACCCACGTCTCCTCCGGAGACGCCCCCATGCTGGCCATGCACGCCGCCGGCGAACTCGTCCCGGCCTCCCACAGCAACGGCCTGGCCGCCGCCCTGCGAGGCGCGGGCGTCCCGGCCAACGTCAAGATCGTCCCCGGATCCGGCCACGCCTCCGAACTCCTCAACGACCCGACCGTCTACCCGGCCATCCTGAACTGGCTCAAGGCCAGAACGCGCTGATGCTGTGTTTATCTGGGGGGCCACCCCCCAGACCCCCAGGCGGGGCGTGCGCGCCCTTGCGCTCGCCTGGGGGCTCGCTCCAGGGCACGCCCACCCCGGTGGGGGGCCAGCCCCCCACGCCCCCCGGCGGGGCTCCGCCCCACACCCCGAAAAGCTTCAGGCGTTAGCTGTTCCAGACCATCAGGACGAGGATCACCAGCCAGAGGAGCGCGATCACGCCTGAGACGGCGGTGATCCGGCCTCGTTCTACCTGGGCGGTCTGGCCGTCCCGGGCGGGCTTGGGGGTCTCTTCCTTGCCTTCCTTGGTCTTCGGCTCCTCGCCCTCGGCGGGTTCGGGCTCGGCGTCGGCCGATCGCTCGGCGTCGGCCAGTTGCAGGAGGTGGACGGCTTTGCGCTGGTCGCGTTCGACCAGGAGGAGCAGGACGAGCGCGACCACGAACAGCGTGATCGACACCACCAGCCAGATCTCGGCGAGGCGGCCCCGGCCCAGCAGCAGGCCGAACAGGAAGGTCCCCAGCGTGGCGAAGCCGTAGATCTGGGTGGTGCGGTTGAGGTAGCGGACAACGACCGCGTTCCCGGCACGGATGTAGCGCGGGCTGGCCATGGTCGCCGCGGTCAGCGGGCCCAGCGTGAAGATCGCGAAGCCGATGTGCAGGAACAGCAGCAGGCGGTCCATGGTCCGACCCTAGCGCTCCGTGCCCGGAGCCGTACGATCAGCGGCGGCCGCGCCGGACCCGCAGGTAGTCGCTGACCACGTACTGGCCCAGCCGCTCGGCGTCGGGCGCGAAGACGCGGCCGCCGTTGCGGCGCGCCACCTCCTCCACGAAGGACACCAGCCGCCGGTCCTCGGCCAGCATGAAGAAGTTCATGCACGCCCCGCGCCGGGTCATCTTGTCGACCTCGGCCAGCGTCAGCACCAGCGTGTCGGGCGACGGCGGGTAGTCGAACAGCGAGCGGCCGTCGGGACGCAGATGGGCCGTGGGCTCGCCGTCGGTGACGACCAGCACGATCGGCTCGAAGTCCGGGTGGCGGTCCAGATGGCGGCCCGCGATCATCAGCGCGTGGTGCAGGTTGGTGCCCTGGACCATGTCCCAGTCGAGCCCGGCCATCTCGGTGGGGTGCAGGGTGCGGGCGTAGTTGGAGAAGCCGATGATCTGGATGGCGTCCTGCGGGAACTTGCTGGTGACCAGCGCGTGCAGCGCCAGGGTGGTCTGCTTGGCGGCGGCCCAGGTGCCGCGCAGCACCATCGAGTACGACAGGTCGACCAGCAGGCACACCGCCGCCGCGCTGCGCCGCTCGGTCTCCTGGACTTCGAAGTCGTCCACGCTCAGCCGGACACCGTTGGACGTCCCGTTGGACGGGGCCGTCGTGAGGCCGGCGGCGGGCGCGTCCATGGCGCTGCGGCGGATCGCGTTGCTCACCGTGCGGACCACGTCCAGGGGCTGCTCGTCGCCGAACCGCCACTCGCGGCTGGACCCGGTCAGCTCGCCCGCCTGCCCGGCGTCGCGCTGGTCGTGGTCGCCCTGCCGGCCCGCGGTGAGCTGGGAGAACACGCGGCGGAGCGCGGTGTCGCCCAGGCGCCGGACGGCCTTGGGGGTCAGCTCGAGCTTGCCGCGCTTGCGCTGGAGGTAGCCCTGCCGCTCGAGTTCGGCCTCGATCCGGCGGAGGGCGTCGAGGTCGTCGACCGCGCGGCGGCCCAGGGCGCGCCGTACGGCCTCCTCGTCGATGTCGTCGAGCCGGGCGCCGGGGTAGTCCTGGGCGAGGGCGGCCTCCAGCTCGGCGAGGTCGGCCAGCTCGGCCAGCGCCGTGGTGGCGTCGGCCATGCCCAGCGGCTGGTCGCCCGACATCCGCTCCGGGGTGCCCCAGCCCAGGTCGGGGCGGCGGGCGCGGAGCGCGTCGTTCAGCCGGGCCATCTCCATCGCCAGGCCCGCGTCCTGCATGACCTGGTCCATCAGCCCGGCCAGCTCGGCCCGCTGCTCGGGGCTCAGGGAGGCCAGCAGCCGGTCCATCGCGGCGGCGCGGCGGGCCAGGGAGTCGACCAGCTCGTCCAGGTTGCTCGGCTGGTCGGGGAACATGTCCCCGTACTCCTCCATGAACCGGTTGAAGTCGTCCTGGGTGTGCTCGCCGCGGGCGTCCTTCTCCAGCATCTGGTTGAGCGCGGACATCATGTCCTTGACCCGCTCCATGGCCCGCGGGTCCTGGCTTTCCAGGGCCTGCTTGATGCCCTGGAACTGGGAGTCCAGGACGTCCCGCCGCAGTAGGTCCTTCAGCTGCTCGAACGTCGCCCGGGCGGCGTCGGACTTCCAGTCGTAGTCCGACAGCCGCCGGATCGCCTGCGAGGTGTCCTGCGGCAGCGTGTCCAGTTCGGCCTCGCGCAGCCGGGCGTCGTCGCTCGGGTCGGGGAACAGCTCGGCCCGCTCCTGCCCGATCGCGGTGTCGAGCAGCGCCCTGGCCTGCTCCAGCGTCCCGTCCAGGCGGCCCCGCTCGCGCAGCGCCCGGCGCCGCTCCCGAACCTGGCGCAGCAGGTCGTCCAGGCCGCGCCGCCCCTCCGCGCCCGGCAGGCCGCGGCGCAGCAGGTCGCGCAGCGCATCGTCGGGACGGATGCCCTCCAGGACGGAGTCGCCCATCGCGTCCAGCGCGTCGCGGACGTCGTACGGCGGGGCGAGCGGGTCGGGGCCGTCCTCGTACGCCCCGTACCGGTAGCGGCTCATCGCACTCCCAACTCGCGCATGCTCACATGGCTGCTGCTCACGTGTGGTACGTGGCGGTGCCCTCGCCCCCGCCCGGCGCGACGTCCTTCGACAGCCGGCGGGAGAGGTAGAGGCCTTCCAGGGCGAACTCCAGCGCCGCGGCGGCCTGCTCGGGGGACTCCCCGCTCATGCCCAGCCGCTCCATGATCTTGGCGAGCCCGGGGACCTGGCCGATCCGGCGCAGCAGCTCGGCCGCCGGCACCAGCTCGCCCGACTCCACGACGTCGCCCTCGTCGAACTTGTCGAGCAGCCCGGTCAGATCGGCCGGGCCCAGCGTCCGCCGGTAGGTCTCGGCGACGGCGCGGCGCAGCAGGTGCTCCAGCACCTCCTGCTCGCGGCCCTCCTCGCTGACCTCGAACTCCACCTTGCCCATCAGGGACGGCACCACCGCCGCCAGGTCGCAGACCCGCGCCACCGCCCGCTCCTCGCCGGCCAGCGCGGCGCGCCGCACGGCCCCGGCGGCGACCGTCTCGGCGCCCGCCAGCGCGAACCGCGCCGACACGCCCGACCGGGCGTCCACCGCCGTCGACTCCCGGACCAGCCGGGTGAACCGGGCGATCACCTCGACCAGGTGGTCGGGCACCTCGGCCGGGACGCCGCCCAGGTCGGCGAACTCGGCCTCCTGCCTGATCAGCTCCAGCTCGGTGTCGAGCTCCAACGGGTAGTGGGTGCGGATCTCGGCGCCGAAGCGGTCCTTCAGCGGGGTGATGATCCGGCCCCGGTTGGTGTAGTCCTCGGGGTTGGCGCTGGCCACCAGCAGCAGGTCGAGCGGCAGCCGCAGCGCGTAGCCGCGGACCTGCACGTCCCGCTCCTCCAGCACGTTCAGCAGCGCCACCTGGATCCGCTCGGCCAGGTCGGGCAGCTCGTTGATGGAGAAGATCCCGCGGTTGGTCCGCGGCACCAGCCCGAAGTGGACGGTCTCGGGGTCGCCCAGGGTGCGGCCCTCCGCCACCTTGATCGGGTCGACGTCGCCGATCAGGTCGCCGACGCTGGTGTCGGGCGTGGCCAGCTTCTCGCCGTAGCGGTCGTCGCGGTGCAGCCACGCCACCGGCAGGTCGTCGCCCGCCTCGGCGGCCAGCCGCCGGCAGCGCACGCACACCGGCTCGTACGGATGGTCGTTGATCTCGCAGCCCGCCACCACCGGGGTCCACTCGTCCAGCAGGCCCCCCAGGGTGCGGATCAGCCGCGTCTTGCCCTGGCCGCGCTCGCCGAGCAGCACCAGATCGTGCCCGGCCAGCAGGGCCCGTTCCAGATGCGGCAGCACCGTGTCGTCGAAGCCGACGATGCCGGGGAAGCGGGGTTCGCCGGATTTCAGCCGGCCGAGGAGGTTGTGCCGGATCTCGGCCTTCACGGAGCGCTGAATGTGGCCACTGGTGCGCAGCCCGCCCAGTGTGCTCTCACGAGGTTCGGTTGGACGCACGCGATCGACATTACGTCGCCGATCCTCGGAATCGCACCCTCGCGGGGGGATTCCTCGCCCCGGTCCGGCCCAGGAACGTTTGGGTGCCGGAGTCGAGAAGGGGGAGACTGGTGGTGTGAAGGATCGCGCGAACCGCACGAGGGAGGCGCCGCCGATGACCCGATTCGGTGACGGCCTGGCCCTCGGCCCCGATCTGTCAGCCGCCGCCCGCGAAGCGGTGGGGAAGGCCCTGGCCCCGCTGAGCGCGCCGCCCGACCTGGTGTGCGTGTTCGTCTCGGCGGTGGACCCGGACGCGGTCGAGGCCGCCGGGCAGGCGGCGATGGAGGCCGCGGGCGCCGCCGCGGTCATCGGCTGCAGCGCCAACGGTGTCATCGGCGGCGGCCACGGCGTGGAGGAGGCCAGCGCGGTCAGCGCCTGGGCGGCGGTGCTGCCCGGCGCCAGGCTTGAGCCGTTCCGCCTGGAGACCCTCAAGACCGAGGACCGGCTGATCGTCGTCGGCATGCCCGAGGGCCACGTCGACGACGTGGTGGGTGTGCTGCTGGCCGACCCCTACACCTTCCCCGTGGACGCCTTCGTGGAGCGCTCCTCCGAGGCCCTGCCCGGCCTGCCGCTGGTGGGCGGGATGGCCGACGGCCGGGGCCGCGGCGACACCCGGCTGTTCGTGAACGGCGAGGTCTTCGACTCGGGCGCGGTCGGCGTGGTCCTGGGCGGCTCGGTCACGGCCGCCACCCTGGTCAGCCAGGGCGCCCGCCCCGTCGGCCCCGACATGGTCGTGACCAGGGCCGACGAGAACGTGCTGTACGAGCTGGCCGGCACCCCCGCCCTCGACAAGCTGGAGCAGATCGTGCTCGGCCTGCCCGAGGAGGAGCAGGAGCTCGCCCAGCGCGGGCTGCTGATCGGCGTGGCCATGGACGAGTACGCCGAGGAGCACGAGTACGGCGATTTCCTGGTGCGCGGCGTCGTCGGCGCCGACACCGACAGCGGTGCCATCGCGATCGGCGACGTCGTCGAGGTCGGCCGCACCGTCCGCTTCCAGGTGCGCGACGCCGGGGCGGCGGAGGAGGACCTGTCCGCCCTGCTGGAGCGGTTCGACCTGGAGCCGGTCGAAGGCGCCCTGCTGTTCTCGTGCAACGGCCGGGGCCGGGCCATGTTCCCCGACTCCGACCACGACGCCCGCGTCCTGCACCGGGTGTTCGGCCCCGCCGGCGTCGGCGGCTTCTTCGCCGCGGGCGAGATCGGCCCCGTCGCCGGACGCAACCACGTGCACGGCTTCACCGCGTCCATCCTCGCCTTCGGCCCGAGCGGAGACCGATGACCGGACTCCCCGCGCTGGCCGTCGACATCGGCGGCACCAAACTCGCCGCCGCCGTCGTCCACCCCGACGGCCGGCTCGCCGCCCACGACCGCACCGCGACGCCCAACCGCTCGGACGAGGGCCGCGAGGCCATCTGGTCGGCTCTCGAGGCCCTCCTGGACAAGGTGGTCGCGGACGCGGGCGCCCCCGCGCTCGCGGGTGTCGGCGTCGGCTGCGGCGGCCCCATGACCTGGCCCGCCGGGGAGGTGTCCCCGCTCAACATCCCCGCCTGGCGGGACTTCCCGCTGCGGGAGCGTCTCCGCGCCCGCTATCCGGGGCTGCCGGTGCGCGTCCACAACGACGCCATCTGCGTCGCCATCGGCGAGCACTGGCAGGGCGCGGGCAAAGGCCACGCCAACGTCCTCGGGATGGTGGTCTCCACCGGCGTCGGGGGCGGCCTCATCCTCGGCGGCCGCCTCATCGACGGCGGCACCGGCAACGGGGGCCACATCGGCCACGTCATCGTCGACCCCGACGGCCCGCCCTGCGGCTGCGGCGGCCACGGCTGCCTGGAGGCCGTCGCCCGCGGCCCGGGCCTGGCCGCCTGGGCCCGCGAGCAGGGCTGGCGGCAGGACCAGGCCGACGACCCCACCGGCGCCGACCTTGCCGAGGACGCCCGCGCCGGCCACCCCGTCGCCACCGCCGCCATGCGCCGGGCCGGCCGCGCCCTGGGCCTGGCCATCGCCTCCGCCACCCACCTGTGCGATCTCGACATCGTGGCCGTGGGCGGCGGCGTCTCCCAGGCGGGCGACCTGCTCTTCGACCCGCTGATGGAGACGTTCGACGCCCACGCCCGAATGGCCTTCGCCCGCCGCCTGCGCATCGTGCCCACCGCCCTGGGCCAGACCAGCGGCCTGATAGGCGCCGCAGCCCTGATCTTCCGCGCCCCCCAATACTGGTCGGAGCCCCTCAACACCCCTGCGGGATAGCCCTTCCATGCACCGTGCGGTGATGGCCGGGGGGTGCAGGGGGCGGAGCCCCTTGCCGGGGTGTGGGGGCAGCGCCCCCGCCGGGGGGCGTGGGGGGCTGGACCCCCCCACAATGAACAGTATGTCGCTCGTCAGTGTTGACGATATTCGGGCTGCTCGCGTGTTGCTGCGAGACGTCGTCGTTCCCACGCCGCTGATGCATTCGCGGGCGTTGTCCGAGGCCATCGGCGGTCCGGTGTTCCTGAAATGCGAGAACCTGCAGCGGACGGGGTCGTTCAAGATCCGCGGTGCGTACGTGCGGATCGCGCGGCTCAGCGATGAGGAGCGGGCGCGCGGGGTGGTCGCGGCCAGCGCCGGGAACCACGCCCAGGGGGTCGCGCTCGCGGCGTCCATGCTGGGCTGCAAGGCCACCGTGTTCATGCCGGAGGGCGCTCCGCTGCCGAAGGTGGCGGCGACGCGGGCGTACGGGGCGGAGGTGGTGTTCCCCGGGCCGACCGTCGACGCCTGCCTGCAGGCCGCCCAGGAGCACGCGGAGCGGGAGGGCGCCGTGCTGATCCACCCCTTCGACCACCCGGACGTGGTGGCCGGGCAGGGGACGATCGGGCTGGAGATCCTGGAGGAGTGCCCGGACGTGCGCACGGTCGTCGGCGCGGTCGGCGGCGGCGGGCTGATGTCGGGGGTGGCGGCGGCCGTGAAGCAGGGCGCCGACCACGATGTGAAGGTCGTGGGCGCGCAGGCGAAGCGGGCGGCGGCGTTCCCGCCGTCGCTGGCGGCGGGCAGGCCGGTGCGGGTGGAGGTGCAGCCGACGATGGCGGACGGCATCTCGGTGGGGCGGCCCGGCGATCTGACCTATGACCTGGTGACGGAGCTGGTCGACGCCGTGGTGACGGTGACCGAGGAGTCGATCTCGCAGGCGCTGCTGCTGTGCCTCGAACGGGCCAAGCAGGTGGTGGAGCCGGCCGGGGCGGCGGGGGTGGCGGCGCTGCTGGAGCACTCGTACGCGGTGCGGACCCCGGTGGTGGTGCTGCTGTCGGGCGGGAACATCGACCCGGTGCTGCTGGCGAAGGTGCTGCGGCACGGGCTGGCGGGCGCCGGGCGGTACCTGGTGGTGCGGGTCCGGCTGAACGACCGGCCGGGTGCGCTGGTGACGCTGCTGAGCGAGCTGGCGGAGCTGGGCGTGAACGTGCTGGACGTGATGCACGAGCGGGTGGCCGCGCGCCTCCACGTCGAGGAGGCGGAGGTGCTGATGCACCTGGAGACGCGCGGCGCCGACCACAGCGAGGAGGTCCTCGGGCGGCTGAGGGGCAAGGGCTACACCCTGACGCTCAGCTGATCGGCGGGCGTGCCCGTCCCGGTGGGGGAGGCCCCACCGGGACGCGGGCCTGCCGGGGTGCCTAGAGGGTGGGCTTGCCGGAGGTGTAGACCCACTCCTTGAACAGGCCGTCGAGCTGCTCGCCGGAGATCTTCTCCGCGAAGCCGATGAAGTCCCGGGTGGAGACGTTGCCGTCGCGGTTGGCGGCGGGCCACGCCTTGACCAGCCTGGCCCAGTCCTTCTCGCCGATGGCCTTGCGCAGGACGTGCAGGGTCATCGCGCCGCGCTCGTACACGGTCGGGTGGAAGATGTTGTCGCGGCCCGGGTCGGCGGTCAGCGGCTTCCACAGGTCGTTGTCGGCGGGCGTGGCGTAGGCCTCGTCGAAGCTCTGCTGGACGGGCTTGCCGGTGTACTTCTCGAAGTACAGCCATTCGGAGTAGGTCGCGAAGCCCTCGTTCAGCCAGATGTCCGCCCACCGTTCGGGGGTGACGCTGTCGCCGAACCACTGGTGGGCGATCTCGTGGGCGATCAGGTCGGGCCGCGGGATGGTGCCGGGGCGGCGGCCCAGGTCGTACACGGGACGGCCCTGGGTCTCCAGGGCGTAGCCGACGCCCGCCTTCACGGCGATGCCGCCGGTGGAGGTGAACGGGTACTTCCCGAAGTGGCCGGCGAGGAAGTCCTGGATGTCGCCGGTCTGGAACTGGAAGGTCTTGTGCAGTTCCGGCGTGATGTTCAGCGCCTTGTCGGTGGCGGTGATGTTGGGGTACCCGCTCTTGGTCTTGCCGCTGATCACGTCGTATTTGCCGATGGCGAGCATGCTGAGCTCGCTGGCCATGGGCTGCCGCATCCGCCAGTGGGAGACCGTCCAGCCGCCCTTGGTGGCCTTGCCCGCGAAGTCGCCGTTGGCGAGGGTGGTGAGAGCCTGGGGCGCGGCGAGGGTGAAGCTGTAGGTGGCCTTGTCGTTCGGGGTGTCGTTCACCGGGTAGACGGTGGCGGCGCCGATCGGCTGGTTGAGCATCACCGCGCCGTCGTCGGTGGCGATCCAGCCGGAGGTGCCCAGCGCGGGGTCGTTGATGGTCTGCGGCACGCCGGAGTAGGCGACCGTGACGGTGAACTTCGCGTTCTTGCGCAGGCCCTTCGGCGGGGTGATCTCCAGTTCCTGGGCGCCGGTGCGCTTGTAGGCGGCCTTGGCGCCGTTCACCTTCAGCGAGGAGATCGTCAGCGGGCCGAGGAAGTCCAGGTTGAACCGGGACAGGTTCTGGGTGGCCCGCGCCCGGATCCCGGTGACGGCCTGGATCGCCTTGGTGGCCGGGTCGTACTTCAGCCCGATGTCGTAGTGGGCGACGTCGTAGCCGCCGTTGCCCATGTCGGGGAAGTACGGGTCGCCGGCTCCCGGCGCCCCCGGGGTGAACCGGGCGGCGGCGGCCCCCGCGGGCACCGCCGAGACCAGGAGGCCCGCGGTGGCGGTCAGCGCCACGGCGGCCAGTGCTCGAGGGGTTCTGCTCATCGACCTCGTCCTTGGGGTGACGTAACATTCGCCCCAAAAATTTCAGCCGCTCCGCCGCCGTTCAAGCGCGAATCGATCTCAATTCGGACCGGTTCGGGCCATGCCTTTCGGCTGTGCCGGCCTGGCGGGCTTGCCGCGCTCGTAGAGCCACTCCTGGAAGACGGGGCGCAGCGGGCGCCCGGCGATCCGCTCCGCGTGCCGGATGAACGCGCCGGTGGAGGCGTGGCCGTCCCTGCGCGAGGGCGTCCAGGTGCGCAGGATCTCGAAGAACGCGCGGTCGCCGGCGGCCACGCGCACCGCGTGCAGGGTCATGGCGCCGCGGGTGTAGGTCGGGAAGTACTTGAACAGGCCCTTGCGGCCCGGCCTGCCCGTCGGCTGCTGCCACTCGGCGTCCCCGGCGGGCTTCGCGTACGCCTTGGCGAACTCCTGGGCGGCGGTCGGGCCGCCGTGCTGCTCGGTCCAGAGCCACTCGGCGTAGGTGGCGAAGCCCTCGTTCAGCCAGATGTCCTGCCAGCGGCGGACGCTGACGGCGTCGCCGAACCACTGGTGGGCGATCTCGTGGACGATCAGCCGGGTGTCGGTCAGCCGCAGGCCGGGGCGCCCCGGGTACACGGGCCGGTTCTGGGTCTCCAGCGCGTACAGGACGGGGACGTCGTCGATGACGCCGCCGGAGGAGTCGAACGGGTACCGGCCGAACATCTTGACGCCCCAGTCGGTCACCCGCCCGGTCTCCCGCTGGAACCAGGCGATGTCCCGCTCGACGGACGGGTCGACCGCGGTGAACGTGCGGATGCCGCCGGGGGAGTGGCCGTCCCGGGTCTTGAACCGCCCGATGGCGATCATGGCGAGGTAGCCGGCCATGGGCCGCTTGGACCGCCACCGGAAGGTGGTGGTGCGGGGCGCCCGCCCGCCCTCCCGCCCGGTCGGGCCGCGCCTGACCTGCCGGCGGGCGCTCACCGGCTCGCCGTTGGCGACGACGGTCAGCCCCCGCGGCACGGTGATCGTGTACGCGTGGGTGGCCTTGTCGCTGGGGTGGTCGTTCAGCGGGAACCAGGTCGCCGAGCCCTGCGGCTGCGACAGCGTGACGGCGCCGTCGCGGGTGCGGATCCAGCCGCTCCCGCGGCCGTCGGGGGAACCGTCGTAGGTGACCGCGACCTTGAACCGCGACCCCTTCCTGATCCCGCCCTTCGGGGTGATCGTCAGCTCCTGGCCGGTGCGCCGCCACGAGGCGGGCAGCCCGTTCACGGTGACGTTCCGCACCCGGTTGCCGACGAAGTCGAGGTTGAAGCTGGACAGGTGCTGGCTCGCCGTCGCCCACATCGTGGTGGTCGCGGCGATCCGGCGGCCATTCGGCTCGTACCGCAGGCGGACGTGGTAGTGGCCGGCGTCGTAGCCCCCGTTCCCGGCCGTGGGGAAGTAGCGGTCGCCCGCACCGGCCGCGCCGGGCGTGAACCGCACGTCCGGCGCGGGCGAGCCCGGCGGCCGGGCCGTGGCGGGCGACGCCGACGCGGCGACGACGGCCGAGGCGGCGAGGGCCGGGACCATGAGCAGGGAGGCGGCGGACCTACGCGCCGCAGGGGTGTTCACCACGCGGCCCACCCTGGCGCGGCCCCCCGGACGGCGCGGGCCGCCCGGCCGCGCCTTTCCCGTTCCCTTGCCGTTTCATGGGCGTTGCTTGGATGAGAGGACCCGCCCCCGGGCCCGGGCCGCCCCGCCAGGGCCGGTCGCGGCTAGAGCTTGGGCCGGCCCCGCTCGTACAGCCACGCGTTGAAGAAGTCGTCGAGCTGCTGGCCCGACACCCGCTCGGAGACCTCGATGAACTGCGGCGTCGTGGCGTTGGAGTGGCGGCGCTCCTTGGCCCAGGTCTTCAGGATGTCGAAGAACTTGCCGTCGCCGACCTTGGTGCGCAGCGCGTGCAGCGTCATCCCGCCCCGGTCGTAGACGGTGCGGCCGAACATCTGCGCGCGGCCCGGGTTGCCGGTGGGGACGTCCCACACCTCGCGGTTGGAGGCGTCGGCGTAGAGCGAGTCGAACTTCTCCTTCACCGTCTGGCCGCCGGACCGCTCGTCCCAGATCCACTCGCCGTAGGTGGCGAAGCCCTCGTTCAGCCAGATGTCCTGCCAGCGGGTGACGCTGACGCTGTCGCCGAACCACATGTGCGCCAGCTCGTGCGCCACGATCGACTCGTCGGCGCCGAACGCCCCGTACACCGGGCGGGTCTGGGTCTCCAGCGCGAACCCGACCGTGGCGTTGTCGACCAGTCCGCCGGTGGAGCTGAACGGGTAGGGCCCGAACAGCTTCACGAACTCGTCGGTGATCTGGGCGTTCTTGGCGTGGAACTGGTCGATCTGGAGCCCGCCGACCGACGGGTCGACCGCGGTGATGTTGGTGATGCCGCCCGGCGTCTTGCCGGTCCGCACCCCGAACCGGCCGACGTTGACGGTGGCGAGGTAGGTCGCCATCGGCTCCTTGACCCGCCAGGACGTCGTCGTGCGCCCGGCCGCCGTGCCGGCGGGCACGCCGCCCTGCGCGGACGCGGGGACGATCGGGGGCCCGGTCGGCGGCCCCTGCGGCGGCTCCTGCGGCGTCTCGGGGGGCAGCTGGCCGGACGGGGGGACCTCCTCGGTCGGCGGCGTGCCGTCCGAGCCCCTGACCGGCGTGGACGGCTCGCCGTTGGCGATCGCGGTCAGCCCGTCCGGGACGGTGATCTGGAAGTCGAAGGTGGCCTTGTCGCTCGGATGGTCGTTGCTGGGGTACCAGGTGTGCGCCCCGCTGGGCTGGCAGGCCACGAAGACACCGTCGGGGGTGCGGATCCACCCGTACCGGCCCAGGATCGGGTCGGCCACCGGCTGCGGCGTGCCCGAGTACCGCACCGTGACGGTGAAGTCGGCGCCCTTCTCCACCGGCTTGGCCGGAGTGATGATCAGCTCGTCGTCCTCGTGTCGCTGCTGCGCGGCGGCGCCGTCGACCTGGACGCCGGACACCTGGAGCCCGGTCAGGTCGAGGTTGAAGCGGCTCAGCCGCGCGGTGGCCTTCGCCCTGATCTGGGCGGTGCCGTCCAGCTCCCGCTGCGCGCCCGGCGTGATCGCCAGCCGCAGGCCGTAGTGCTGGACGTCGTAGCCGCCGTTGCCGTTGCCCGGCGTGTACGGGTCGCCGACGCTGTCGGGCCCGGACGGGCCGGTCGGCTGCGGGGAGGCCGCGTCCGGCGGCTCGGCGCCGCGATCGCCGTCGAAGTCGATCTGGCAGGCCGTCAGCGCGCCCGCGACGGCGAGGGCGGCCACGCCGGCCGTAGCGCGCCGGGCGATGCCGGGCCGGCCGCCGCGGCGATCGCTGAGGAGGCCGCGGCGGGGGCCGCGCGGAACGGGAGGCGTACTTCCGGCCGTATGCACGTTGCCCAGACTGCCCGGAGTGCGCACTCTGGGCAACTCAGATGAATCTCGTGAATCTCGCGCCCGGGGTGCGGGGGCGCGCGAGGCCGGGGTCATGACCTGGACCCGTTCCCTGCCGGCGCCCCCGCGAACCCCTTTCCGCCGAGGCCCGGCCCCAGGTTTTACCGAGGCCGGGGCCTGGGCCGGGCGGTCACGGACGGTCACGGACGCGCGTGTCCAAGGCCGTCCGGTGATCCAGGGCGCCCGGTGGTCGAGGGGTCACAGGTTGCCGCGGCGGGCCTGCTCCCGCTCGATCGCCTCGAACAGCGCCTTGAAGTTGCCCTTGCCGAAGCCGAGTGAGCCGTGCCGCTCGATCAGCTCGAAGAACACCGTCGGACGGTCCTGGACGGGCTTGGTGAAGATCTGGAGCAGGTAGCCGTCCTCGTCCCGGTCTACCAGCACCCCGCGCTTCTGGAGTTCCTCCACCGGCACCCGCACCTCGCCGATCCGGGCGCGCAGTTCGGGGTCCTCGTAGTAGGAGTCGGGGGTGGCCAGGAACTCCACGCCCGCCGCCCGCATCGCGTCCACCGAGGCGAGGATGTCGCCGGTGGCGAGCGCGATGTGCTGCACGCCCGGGCCGCCGTAGAACTCCAGGTACTCCTCGATCTGCGACTTCTTGCGGCTCTCGGCCGGCTCGTTCAGCGGGAACTTGACCTTGCGGGTGCCGTCCGCGACGACCTTGGACATCAGCGCCGAGTACTCGGTGGCGATGTCGTCCCCGACGAACTCGGCCATGTCGGTGAAGCCCATGACCCGGTGGTAGAACCCGGCCCACTCGTCCATCCGCTCGACGTTGCCGACGCAGTGGTCGATCGCCTGGAAGTATCTCCCGGGGGGACGACCCCCCGTACCCCCCGAAGATCTCCCGGGGGGGCGCCCCCCCGTACCCCCCGAAGACCGCTTCTCCGGCGGCTCCACGATCGGGTCCGCGGGCGTGAAGCCCGGCAGGTAGGGGCCGCTGTAGTTGGAGCGGTCGACCAGCGAGTGCCGCGTCTCCCCGTACGTGGCGATCGAGGCGACCACGACCTTGCCGTGCTCGTCCTCCAGGACGTGCGGTTCCTCGATCCCCGTGGCGCCCTTGGCGATCGCGTGCCGGTAGGCGGCCTCGGCGTCGGGGACCGCGATGGCCAGGTCGACCACCCCGTCCCCGTGCTCGGCGACGTGCCGCCCCAGGTCGGTGCCCGCCCGCACCGGTCCGCGGAACACGAACCGGGCGCCGCCCGACTCCAGGACGTGCACGGCCTCGTCCGGGCTGCCGTTCTCCGGCCCGCGATAGGCGACCCGGCGCATCCCGAAGGCGGTCGAGTAGTAGTGCGCCGCCTGCTTGGCGTTGCCGACGGCGAAGATGACGGCGTCCATGCCCTTGACCGGAAAATCGTCCATACGCTCAATCTCGACAACCAGCTACAGAGTGCGCAAGAGTGACTTGATTCAGTGGACAATCTGTAGGGTCAGATGCCGCAATGGCCAGACGACCTGTACAGGATGCCCATGGTGGCGAACGGGTGGGGGCGGTGCCGGTGATCGACGAGCTGGACGGGCGGGTGATCGCGCTGTTCGCCGCCGAGCCCCGGATCGGGGTGCTGGAGGCGTCCCGGCGGCTCGGGGTCGCGCGCGGCACCGTGCAGGCGCGGCTGGACCGGCTGGTACGGGACGGCGTGATCCGCGGCTTCGGCCCGGAGATCGACCCGGCCGCCCTCGGCTACGGGGTGACCGCGTTCGTCACGCTGCAGATCAGGCAGCCCGGCGGGCACGACCCGGTCGCCGAACGGCTCGCCGGGGTGCCCGAGGTGATCGAGGCGCACACCATCACCGGCGGCGGCGACATGCTCTGCCGGGTGGTGGCCCGCAGCAACCAGGACCTGCAACGGGTCATCGACATGATCGTCGGGGTGCGCGGGGTGGAGCGGGCGTCCTCGGTGATCTCGCTGGCCACCCAGGTGCCGCAGCGCACGCTCCCGCTCGTCGCCGCGGCCGCCCGCGCCGAGCGCCCGCCCGCGCGAGGCCATGGAAGGCCATGAACGGGCCGTCAGAAAGCCGTCCACGGGCTTAGGGGTTTCTCGAAGGGCCTCCGGTGTCGCGCGAGGGCGCTACCTGGCCGGTGGGGCGATGCCGGAGGCGAGCCTCACCGGCCAGATCGCGAAGCGATGTCGCCCTCGCCCAGGCTCGGTCAGGGTGCGAGCCGCCAGGCGAGGGCCCTGGGCCGGGGCTGCGAAAACACAGTGGCCCTCAGGAGCCCGCGTAGGGGGTGGCGTCCAGGATCTCCACCGTCATGCTGCGGCCGTTCGGCAGCGAGTAGGTCGCCTTGTCGCCGACCTTCTTGCCGTTGATCGCCGCGCCGAGCGGGGACTTGGGGGAGTACACGTCGATCGGGGCGCCGCTCTCCTCCCGCGAGGCGAGCAGGAAGGTGACCTCCTCGTCGTCGCCCTCGAAGGCGACCGTGACGGTCATGCCGGGGCCGACGACCCCCTCGGTGCGGGGGGCCTCGCCGACGCGCGCGTTCTCCAGGATGCCCTGAAGCTGGAGGATGCGCCCCTCGATCTTGCCCTGCTCCTCCTTGGCCGCGTGGTAGCCGCCGTTCTCGCGCAGGTCGCCCTCCTCCCGCGCCGCCTCGATCTTCTGAGCGATCTCGATGCGGCCCGGGCCCGACAGGTGGTCCAGCTCAGCCTTGAGCCGGTCGTACGCCTCCTGGGTCAGCCAGGTGACGTTGTCAGCGCGGGTCTCGGTCACGGGTACTCCTCATCCACATGTTGCGATCTCGCTCGTCCCGGGCGGGAGGAGCGACACATCGACATGAAGTGCGGCCGGGTGAAACCTCTAGCCTATCCGGTGTATGCGGGTAAAGGTTCCCTGAACACCGCGCACGCAACCGGCCAACCACGGCCGGGCTTTCACCAGGTCGTCCACCGATCGGTCAGACCTTGCGGCAGTCCTTGACACGGGCGCCGGTGGCGCGCTTCGAGGTCCGCAGCGTGTCGGTCCGCTCGATCTTCTCGATGCCCGCCGGGACGGTGATCTCGGACGAGGCGACGATGGCGAAGTCGGTGTCGAAGGCGTCCACCGTGCAGCGCACCTCGTCCCCCCTGGCCTTGGCCACCGCGTAACTGACCTGCACCGACGAGTCGCTCTGTACGACGAACGTGATCGTCTGGGCGGCTATTCCCGGGGTGTTGTCGGCGTGCCCGACCACCACCGCCCAGCCGCCCGCCAGGAGGGCGGCGAGCAGGCCGATGACCACGTAGCCGAGCCGGCCGCCGCGCCGCCCGCCCCCGGGTCGGCCGTCGTCGCCGGCGGGGCCGTCTCCGGCCGGGGTGCCGGGGCCGCCGCCGGAGAGGCCGGGCCAGTCCGCCGCGCCGGCGTCCTCGCGTTCGGCGGACGCCGCCGGAGAGGCCGGGCCTGCGGCGGCTCCTGGTGTGACGCTGGTGGACATGCCGGGAATCTCCATGCGGGACGCGGACGTTGTCAGGAACAATTCTCTTCCGTAGAGACGCGTGCCTTGCACCGGGGGCCGCTCATCACGGTGTGTACTGACCAACGTTCCCATTGGTTGCTGAGAGTTACTGAGAGGGAGTACCCCAGGTGTCCGAGCCCATCGATGCGCCCATCGATCATGCGACGCTCGACCCGCACGGAGGTCCCGGCGAGCGCCTGCGGCTGATGGCCGTGCACGCCCACCCCGACGACGAGTCCAGCAAGGGCGCGGCCACCATGGCCCGCTACGTGTCCGACGGTGTCGAGGTCCTGGTCGTGACGTGCACGGGCGGGGAGCGCGGCGACATCCTCAACCCCGCGATGGACCGTCCCGAGATCAAGGAGAACATCGGGAAGGTCCGCGAGCAGGAGATGGCGCGGGCCAGGGAGATCCTGGGCGTGCGGCAGTCCTGGCTGGGCTTCGTCGACTCCGGTTTCCCCGAGGGCGACCCGCCCCCGCCGCTTCCCGAGGGGTGTTTCGCGGTGCAGCCGCTGGAGGTCGCCTCGGAGCCGCTGGTACGCGCCGTCCGCGAGTTCCGCCCGCACGTGATGCTGACCTACGACGAGAACGGCGGCTATCCCCACCCCGACCACGTCAAGTGCCACGAGGTGTCGGTGGAGGCGTTCGAGGCGGCCGGCGACCCGGACCGCTACCCGGGGACGGGCGAGCCGTGGCAGCCGTTGAAGCTCTACTACCACATGACCTTCCACGAGGAGCGGATCCTGGCGCTGCACGCGGCGATGGAGCGGCTGGGGATGGAGTCGCCGTACGCCGAGTGGATCACGCGGTTCGAGGACGCCCCGCCGCCGCGCTGGACGGTCACGACCCGCGTGCCCTGCGGTGACCACTTCGAGACCCGCGACAAGGCGCTGCTCGCCCACGCCACCCAGATCGACCCCCACGGCTTCTGGTTCGCCTGCCCGCTGGACGTCCAGCGTGAGGTGTGGCCGACCGAGGACTACCATTTGGCCAGGTCCTTGGTGGACACCGAGCTGCCGGAGGACGACCTGTTCGCCGGCGTCCGTGAGAAGGTGTGTTTGTAGTGCCCGTACTCGCCATTCCGCTCAACGACGACACGGTGACGCCGGGCTTCCTCGGTTTCGGGGTCTTCCTGGCGCTGCTGGTGGCGACGGTCTTCCTGATCCGCTCGATGAACAAGCAGATCGGCAAGATCCAGGCGCCGCGCGAGGCCGATCTCAAGCAGCAGGAGTGGGAACGCGCCCAGGCCGCGAAGAAGGCGAAGAAGGACGGTCCCGAGCCCGGGGACAGGCCGGAGGCGAAGTCGGCGTCCCCGTCGGCGAACGACGACAAGCCCTCCGGCTGAGGTCGTCCTCCGGCCGAGGTCGTCGCGCGCCTGATTGGGCCTGCCGCGGCCCGGGGACGATCCGGGCGTGGGCGCCGACGCCGATGATCTCCGCCGTGGCCTGCCGCCCGGTGCGGCCGGGCTGCTCGGGCTGCTCGCCGTGCATCCGGGCGGCTCGTTCGGCCGGGGTGCCGCGGCCGCGCTGGCCGGCCGTTCCGAGAAGGAGACGGGCAGGCTGCTGGACGTCCTCGTCCAGCGCGGCCTCCTCACCGTTGACGACGATCGCCGCCGCCGTTTCCGCACGCCCTCGGAAGAACAGGCGGGGCCCGAGCCGCCAGAGCACGAACGGGACGAGGCGCTCGGCCGCGTGCTCGACTGGTACCTGTCCGGCGCGGCCGCGGCCGATCTGACGCTCGGCCCGGGACGGTGGCGGCTGGCCCCCGTGTACGAGCGCGTGCGCCCCTTGGACGAAAAAGCCGAGGCCTGGGCGTGGCTGGAAGGCGAGCGCGCCAACCTGCGCGCCGCCGTCGACGCCGCGCACTCCCGCCGCCGGGACGAGCACGCCTGGTGGCTCTGCGAGGCCCTCTGGCACTTCTACTGCCTGGGCGGCCTGTACCGCGACTGGATCGACACCCACGAGCTGGGCGTCGCGTCGGCCGTGCGCTGCGCGGACCCGCGTGCCGAGGCCCGGATGCGGACGCAGCTCGGGTACGCCCTGCTCGGTCGTGGGCGGGCCGGGGACGCGCTCCGGGAGTTCACCGCGGCACGGGACGCCGCCCGTTCCGCCGGGCATCGGCGCGGTGAGGAGGAGGCGGCGGAGGCGCTCGGCCGGGCGCTGCTGGAGCAGGAGCGCCGGGACGAGGCGGTCGGCGTCCTGGAGGCCGCCGTCCGCCTGGCCGAGGAGGCCGGCGACCGGCGCGCGCTGCTGTCGGCCCGCCGGCAGCTGGGCAGGGCGGCCGGCGACGCCGGCGACCAGGACCGCGCGATGGAGCTGCTGGGGCCGCTCCCGGACGACTTCCTCACGCTCGACCCGCCCGACCGCTACGGCCGGGCCCGCGCGCTGACCGGTCTCGGCCAGGCGTACGTGCGCGCGCGGCGGCCCGACACGGCGATCAACTTCTTCGGCCAGGCGCTGGTGATCATGCAGGCCGAGCGGGCCGTGGAGCGGCAGGCGGGGCTGTGGTGCCGCTTCGCCGACGCGGCCCGCGTCCGCCGCGACCCGGACGCCGAGCGGGCCGCGCTGGCCGAGGCGCTCCCGCTGTACGAGGCGGTGGAGAGCCCCCGCGCCGCTGCCGTGTCCGCCCGCCTGGAGCGCCTCGGCGGCCCGGGAGACCAGGGGTGAGCGTTCAGGCCTTGCGGTGCTCCCAGCTGACGACGCGGTCGGGCTCCATCACGATGATCACCCGTTTGGCCATGGCGGCGGCGCCGCCAGAATAACCAGGCGCTTATCCGGGTGCCCGACCGGCACCATGGGGGCATGTCGGTCCGCGAACTGATCGTGCTCGGCTCCGCAAGCGCGGTGCCCACCAAGACCCGCAACCACAACGGCTACCTGCTGCGATGGGACGGGCACGGCCTGCTGTTCGACCCCGGGGAGGGGACGCAGCGGCAGATGACCCACGCCGGCGTCACCGCCTCCGACCTCACCTGGCTCTGCGTGACGCACTTCCACGGCGACCACTGCCTGGGCGTCCCCGGCATCGTGCAGCGCATCGCCCGGGACGGCGTGGAGCACCGGGTCGAAGCGGTCTTCCCGGCGAGCGGGGCGAAGTACTGGGAGCGGCTGCGGCACGCGGCGGCGTTCCACGACACCGCGCCGATCCACGAGCAGCCGGTGTCGGGCGAGGCGATGCGGCTGGAGACCGGCGACGCGCCGTTCACCCTCACCGCACGGCGCCTCGACCACTACGTCGAGGCGTACGGCTACCGCCTGGAGGAGCCGGACGGGGTGACGATGCTGCCCGCCGAGCTGGCGGCGCGCGGCGTGCGCGGCCCGCTCGTCCGGCGGCTCCAGGAGGACGGCGCGGTCACCACCCCGGACGGCCGCACGGTCGCGCTGGAGGAGTGCAGCGTGCGGCGGCCCGGGCAGAAGGTGGCCTTCGTCATGGACACCCGGCTGTGCCCGGCGGTGTACGAGCTGGCCGACGGCGTGGACATGCTGATCATCGAGTCCACGTTCCTGGACGAGGACGAGAGCCTCGCGGCCGAGCGCGCGCACCTGACCGCCGGGCAGGCCGCCGCCGCGGCCGCCGCGGGCGGGGTCCGGCACCTGGTGCTGACGCACCTCTCCGAGCGCTACCGGGCCGAGGACGAGGAGCGGTTCCTGCGGCAGGCGGCGGCGCGGTTCTCCGGGGAGATCACTCTGGTGCACGACCTGGACCGGGTCCCGGTGCCGCGGCGCCGCGCCGTCCCGCCGCCACAACCGGCCGAGAAGTGGTCGAATAGCTCCGGACAGCCGCGATTCGCGGCCGAATAGGCGGCAGGCGCCGGGGGAGGACTGAGGTCATGGCTGAAGACGTCGATGTGGTGGTCATCGGGCTGGGCCCGGGAGGAGAGGACGCCGCCGGGCGCCTGGCGGAGGCGGGCCTGTCGGTGGCCGCGGTGGAGGCCCGCCTGGTCGGCGGGGAGTGCCCGTACTACGCCTGCGTGCCGACCAAGATGATGGTGCGCGCGGCGGACCTGCTGACCGACGGCCGGCGGGTGCCGGGGATGGCGGGCGACGCGACGGTGCGGGCGGACTGGTCACCTGTCGCCGACCGGATCCGGGACGAGGCGACCGACGACTGGAACGACCAGGTCGCCGCCGACCGGCTGACCGGCAAGGGCGTCACCCTGGTCCGCGGCCGGGCCCGGATCACCGCGCCGCGCGAGGTCACCGTCGGCGACCGGGTGCTGCGCGCCCGCCGCGGCGTCCTGGTCAACATCGGCACCGAGCCGACCGCGCCGCCGATCGACGGCCTGGCCGGCACCCCGTACTGGACGAACCGCGAGGCCGTGCGGGCGACCGAGGCGCCCGGGTCGCTGATCGTCCTGGGCGGCGGCGTGGTCGGCGTGGAGATGGCGCAGGCGTTCTCCCGCTTCGGCAGCCGGGTCACGATCGTGGAGGTCGCCGACCGGCTGCTGATCCAGGACGAGCCGGAGTCGTCGCAGATGATCGCCCGGGTCTTCGAGAAGGAGGGCGTCACCGTGCGGACCGGCGCGAAGGTCGCGGCCGTCCGGCACGAGAACGACGCGTTCACCCTCGACCTGGGCGGCGAGAGCATCACCGGCGACCGGCTGCTGGTCGCGGCCGGCCGCCGCAGCGACCTGCGGGCGCTCGGCGTCGGCGCGGCCGGCCTCGACGAGGACGCCCGGACGATCCCGGTGGACGGCCGCATGCGCGCCGGCGACGGCCTGTGGGCGATCGGCGACGTGACCGGCAAGGGCGCGTTCACGCACATGTCGATGTACCAGGCCGCGATCGCCGCTCGGGACATCCTCGGGGAGGACGGGCAGGAGGCCGAGTACCGGGCCGTGCCCAGGGTCACCTTCACCGACCCGGAGATCGGCGCGGTCGGGCTGACGGAGGCTCAGGCGCGCGAGCAGGGGCTGTCGGTCCGCACCGGGTTCGCGCCGCTGAACGAGTCCGCGCGGGGCTGGATCCACAAGGTGGGGAACGAGGGCTTCATCAAGCTGGTGGAGGACGCCGGGCGCGGCGTCCTGGTGGGCGCCACCACGGCGGGGCCGGCCGGAGGAGAGATCCTCGGCGCGCTGGTGGTGGCCGTGCACGGGCAGGTCCCGACGTCCTCCCTGCGCGGGATGATCTACGCCTATCCCACTTTCCACCGCGCGATCGAGGTCGCCCTGGCCGACCTGGACACCTGAGCCCGGACGCCTGACCCCGGACGCCTGACCACCGCGGGCCTGGATGCATCGGCCCCCGGGGGTGAGCGCGCGGCCGGATCGGGCAGGATCGGTGGCATGAACCGGCTCAAGGACGCCACCAGCCCCTACCTCCTGCAGCACGCCGGTAACCCGGTCGACTGGCGAGAGTGGTCGGAGGAGGCGTTCGCCGAGGCGAGACGCCGGGACGTACCGCTCCTGCTGTCGGTCGGGTACGCGGCCTGCCACTGGTGCCACGTCATGGCGCACGAGTCGTTCGAGGACGAGCCGACGGCCGAGTTGATGAACGCGATGTTCGTCAACGTCAAGGTCGACCGCGAGGAACGGCCCGACGTCGACGCCGTGTACATGGAGGCCACCCAGGCCATGACGGGCCAGGGCGGCTGGCCGATGACGGTGTTCATGACGCCTGACGGGCATCCGTTCTACTGCGGCACCTACTTCCCCCGGCCCCAGTTCCAGGCGTTGCTGCAGGCCGTCCACAAGGCGTGGACGGAGCAGCGCGAGGAGGTCGTGGGCCAGGGGCAGCAGGTTGTGGCGGCGCTCACCCAGCGTGGCGGCGTGTCCGGGCAGGGCGAGCCGCCCAGCGCCGAGAGGCTTTCTGCTGCGGTCAAGGTGCTGGGGCAGTCGTACGACACGGCGCGCGGGGGGTTCGGGGGAGCGCCCAAGTTCCCGCCGTCCATGGCGCTGGAATTCCTGCTGCGGCATCACGCGCGCACGCAGGACGACGACGCGCTGGCCATGGCCGGGCACACGCTGGAGGCGATGGCCCGCGGCGGCATGTACGACCAGCTCGGCGGTGGGTTCGCCCGCTATTCGGTGGACGACTCCTGGGTCGTTCCGCACTTCGAGAAGATGCTGTACGACAACGCCCTCCTGGCGCGGGTCTACGCGCACTGGTGGCGTCTCACAGGCAATCCCTTCGCGCGCCGCATCGCCCTGGAGACGTGCGACTGGATGCTGCGCGACCTCCGTACCTCCGAAGGCGGCCTCGCGTCGGCCCTGGACGCCGACAGCGAGGGCGTCGAGGGCAAGTTCTATGTCTGGACCCCTGAGCAGCTGCGCGAGATCCTCGGCGAGGAGGACGGCGCCTACGCGGCCGAGCTGTTCAACGTGACGGCCGGCGGGACGTTCGAGCACGGCGCCTCGGTCCTGCAACTGCTGCGCGACCCCGGCGACCCCGACCGGTACGAGCGGGTGCGCGCCGCGCTGCTCGCCGCCCGGGAGCAGCGGATCCCGCCGTCCCGCGACGACAAGGTGGTGGCCGCCTGGAACGGCCTGGCGGTGGCGGCGCTCGCCGAGTGCGGGGCGCTGCTGGACCGGCCGGATCTGGTCGCCGCGGCGGTGGAGGTCGCCGGGCTCGTCACGGGCCTGCACATGAGCGACGGGCGGCTGGTGCGGACTTCGCGCGGCGGCGCCGCGGGCGCGAACGCGGGCGTGCTCGAGGACTACGCCGACGTCGCCGAGGGGCTGCTGGCCCTGCACGGCGTGACCGGCGACGCCGCGTACGTGCGGCTGGCGGGTGAACTCCTGGGCACGGTCCTCGACCGCTTCGGTGACGGCGCCGGGGGTTTCTACGACACCGCCGACGACGCCGAGCGGCTCTTCCGCAGGCCGCAGGACCCGACCGACAACGCGACGCCGTCCGGGCAGTTCGCGGCGGCGGGGGCGCTGCTGTCGTACGCGGCGCTCACCGGCTCGTCCCGGCACCGGGAGGCCGCAGAGGCGGCGCTGGCCCCCGCGGGGCTGCTGGCCGGCAAGCACGCGCGCTTCGTCGGCTGGGGCCTGGCGGTCGCCGAGGCGCAGGTGGCGGGGCCGCTGGAGATCGCGGTGATCGGCGACCCCGGCGACGAGCGGACCCGCTCCCTGCACCGGACCGCGCTCATGGCGGTCGCCCCCGGGGCGGTCGTGAGCGTCGGCGCGCCCGCGCCCGGTGGCGGGCCGGGGGAGGCCGAGGTGCCGCTCCTGGAGGGCCGGGGACTGGTGGACGGCGCCCCGGCGGCCTACGTCTGCCGCGGCTTCACCTGCCGCCTGCCCGTCACCACGCCCGCGGACCTGGGACGCGAGCTGCGCGCCTGATGGGCCTGACCGGACCGCGCCCGCCACGACCGGTCAGGCCCTGACAGGGCATGACCGGTACGAGTGGACCGGTGGGTCCGATTTGTGGCACCGTGACCTTGATCTCGTCGGCGCTTGGTGTTACCACTGAGTAGCAGGAACGGGCCTGGCGCACTGTGGCCATCCTTCCCGGGATGGCGCGTGGCGCCGCGGGTACCCGACATCTTGGATATCGAACGATCTCGACCGGGACCGTGCCACCGCACCGCGGTCGGCTCTAGTCTCGGGGACCGTAGGGGTCGGGCACGGACGCGAACCGTGACCGCGTGGCCGCCAGGCCGGGGTGTGAGGGAGTGTTGCCGTGCGCAAGCCGGACCGCCGGATTCTTCCGACGATCATCGGCGTTTCGGTGGTGACCACGCTGGCGGCGAACGGCGCCGTGCTGGTCGCGTACGAGCAGACCCGCCCCGATCCGCGCACCCGGGCCGAGCACCAGAAGTTCGTGGCCGCCTCGGGCAGCTCCCGGCTGTCGCCGACCGCCGTGGCCCCGCTCGGCAAGCGGCTCGACCCGCACATCCTGGTCGCCGCGCCCACCGCGCTGCCCGCCGACGCCGCGTCCAAGGCGCGCCGGCTCAAGGGCGTGGCGGGCGTCGAGGTCGTCGACGCGGTGCAGGCCATGGTCTCGGGCCGGCGGGTGGGCTTGCTGGGCGTCGACCCGTCCACCTTCCGCAACTACACGCCCAAGCCCACCGCGCAGTCCGACGCCCTGTGGCGCAACGTGGCCGCGGGCGACGTGGCGATCTCGTTCACGATGGGCAGCGACGGCGGCGTCGACCTCGGCACCCAGGTGCCCGTCGGCGGGCAGAACCGGCAGGAGACGCGGCTGCGGGTCGGCGCGTACGCCACGATGGGCATCAGCGACGTCGACGCGGTCGTCTCCCGGACGACCGCGCGGGCCCTGGGCGTGCCCACCGGCAACGCGATGCTCGTCAGCGTGCCCAAGGGCAAGACGGGCGACTACGTCAAGCGGCTCAGGAAGCTGCTGCCCAAGCAGGCGAAGACGGTCGAGATCAACCCGAGCATCGACTACCCCAAGGCCGAGAAGGTGCCCACCTCGCGCGGCCAGGTGATGACGGCGCGGCAGGTGCAGACCGTGATCCGCGCCGCGTACACGCGGCTGGGCTGGCCGTACGTGTGGGGCGGCGAGTCGGAGGCCGAGGGCGGCTACGACTGCTCCGGGCTGATGCAGTTCGCGTTCGCCAAGGCCGGGATCAGGCTGCCCCGGGTGGCCGCCGACCAGGCCCGCGCCGGCTGGGTGATCCCGTACCGGAAGGCGCAGCCCGGCGACATGCTCATCTGGGCGAACGACCCCACCGCGCCCGGCTACATCTCCCACATCGCGCTCTACCTCGGCGACGGCAAGATGCTCGCCGCGCCGCGCCGC
Source organism: Spirillospora sp. CA-255316 (assembly GCA_050942275.1). Classification (GTDB taxonomy): domain Bacteria; phylum Actinomycetota; class Actinomycetes; order Streptosporangiales; family Streptosporangiaceae; genus Spirillospora. The sequence goes on from CP192047.1 coordinate 1,898,914, forward strand.
GGGACGGTCGTGCAGGTGCAGAACGTCTACACCCGCAACATGAAGGGCGCCGTGCGGGTCAACCCGCGGCACGCCGACCGCATCGCCGGCTGACGCGAGCGGGGAGAGGTCAGCCGAGCGGGAGGCCCTCGCCCAGGAGCGTGAGGTTCTGGTCGACCTCCTCCGGGAGGTCGAAGCCGGGGTCGGCCCCGGCGTCCAGCCAGGCGTACATCGCCGCCATCAGCACGCCCAGCACCGCCCAGCAGAACGTCTGGACCCGCCGGTCGCCCGGGTCCAGCCCGGTCCGCTCGGCCGTCAGCTCGACCAGCACCGCCAGGGTGCCGTCGCGCATCGACTCGAACATGCGGGCGCGCAGGACCGGCTCGCCCATCAGGAGCCGCACCCGGTCGGCGATCGGCTGCCGGTCGTGCTCGTACACGTACGGGAAGATCTCGCGGAACGCGGTGCGCAGCGCGTCGACCACCCCAAGCTCCGGCGGCTGGGCGCGGAACACCTCGGCCAGGATCGGGTCGTACTCGTCGCCGAGGACCACGTCCTCCTTGGTGGGGAAGTAGCGGAAGAACGTGCTCGGCGAGATCTCGGCCGCCGCGCAGATCTGCTCCACCGTGGTCGCGTTGTAGCCGTGCTCGGTGAACAGCCGGAGGGCGTGGTCCTGGATCGCCCTCCGGGTCCGCAGCTTCTTGCGCTCACGGAGCGGCAGCCGCCGGAGGCGCTCGTCGAACCGCTCCAGGGAGCGCTCAGGAAGCGACGTGCTCATGCTCCGATTCTGGGGCATCGGCGGACGGGCGCGCACGTTCCCGCTCGCGGCCGGGCTGGAAGGCGGCCACCAGCACCGCCACCGCCAGGGCGCCCGCCGCGCACGCCGCCAGCGCCGCGGACATGCCCTGCACGTAGGCGTCGCGGGCGGCGGCCAGCGTGGCGGTGTCGCCCAGCCGGGCGGCGACGGCGGCGGCGCCGCCGATGGAGTCGCGGGCGGCCTCGGCGGCCTCGGGGGGCAGCGCGCCGGGGTCGAAACCGTCCCGGTAGACCGACGAGACGAGGCTGCCCAGTCCGGCGATGCCCAGCGCGCCGCCGGTCTGCCGGAGCGCCTGCACCAGGCCCGAGCCGCGCCCGGCCTGCCCCTCCGGCAGGCACTCCAGCACGGTGTCCATCGCCGGGACCATGGCCAGCCCGACGCCCAGTCCCGCGACGCTCAGCCACAGCGCGGTGTAGGGGTAGCCGTCGCCGGTGTCGGTCAGCGCGCCCAGCCCGAGCCCGGCGGCCAGCAGGAACAGCCCGGCCACCATGATCGGCTTGGTGCCGGTGCGGCCGGTCAGCCGCTCGGTGACGACCCCGGCGACCATCAGGCCCAGCAGCATCGGGATCAGCCGCAGCCCGGTGCCCAGCACGTCGTTGCCCTGCACGACCTGGAGGTACTGCGGCAGCACGAACAGCGCCCCGGCCATCACGACCGTGCCCGTCGTCCCGGCGATCAGCGCCCATACGAACCGGCGCTCGCGGAACAGGCCCATGTCCATGATCGGCTCACGGGCCCGCCGCTCCCACAGCACGAACGCCGTCAGCAGTGCCAGGCCGCCGCCGGCCGCGCCGAGCGTGAGCGGGTCGGTCCAGCCGCGCACCGGTCCCTCGATCACCCCGTACACCAGCGCCACCAGGCCCGCCATCGACAGCGCCGAGCCGGCCCAGTCGACGCGCGGCGCCGCCGGGTCGCGGGTCTCCGGCAGGAGCAGCGCGACGGCGAGCCCGCCGACCACCACCATCGGCACGTTGATCAGGAAGATCGAGCCCCACCAGAAGTTCTCCAGCAGCCAGCCGCCCAGCAGCGGCCCCAGCGGCAGGCCGAGCGCCATCGAGGCGGACCAGACCGCCACCGCCCGGGTGCGTTCCTCGGCCGGGAAGATCGCCGGCAGCATCGACATCGACAGCGGCATCACGATCGCCGCGCCGATGCCCATGACGGCGCGGGCCGCGATCACCGCGCCGGCGCCGTCGGCCAGGGCGCCGGCCAGCGAGGCCGCCCCGAACAGCGCCAGCCCCGCCAGCAGCAGCCGCTTGCGGCCGAACCGGTCGCCCAGCAGGCCGGCGGGCAGCAGCAGCGCCGCGAAAACCAGCGCGTAGGAGTCGACGATCCACTGCAGCTCGCTGGTGCTCGCGTCCAGTTCGTCCGAGAGCGTGGCCAGCGCCACGTTCAGGATCGTCAGGTCGAAGCCCAGCGCGAGCAGGGCGAGCGCGAGCGCGCCCAGTCCCCACCAGCGGCGGGCGTGCCCCGTCGTCATGGTGGTCACCTCCAAATGATAGTCACTAGAAAATGAGAGTAACTGTCATAAGAGGGAGTGTGTCAATGAGGGAAGCGGGTCGACCCGGGCGGAGAGGGGGGTGTAATTTTGATTACATGACTTCGAATGAAAGGGCCGACGAGATCCGGGGCTGGTTCGCGGGCCGGCTGCCGGAGGCCTGGTTCGAGGGTGCGCCGGAGATCGTCCTGGACAGGGAAGAGGTCAGCGTGGTGGGCCGCCTGTCCGAACCGCGCGCGGCGAGCGGCGTGAGCGGGGGCGAGCGGGCCGGGGCCCTCTCCGGCCACATCCACCGCTTCCGCGAGGACACCCGCGACCAGCGCATCGCGATCGCCCGCGAGGCCGAGCACCGGTTCGGCCTCAAGGTCTCCTGGGGCGCGGCGTGCGGCGACCAGCGGGAGATGTTCACCACGCTGTCGGTGCCCGTTATGACCCGGCTGCGCCAGCCCGAGCGCCGGGTGCTCGACACCCTGGTCGAGGCGGGCGTGGCGCGCAGCCGCAGCGACGCGCTGGCCTGGTGCGTGCGGCTGGTCGGCAAGAACACCGACGAGTGGCTGTCGGAGTTGCGCACCGCCCTGGAGCACGTCGAGCGCGCCCGCGCCGCCGGCCCCACGGCCTGACCGCGCCCTGACGGCCCGTCTGACCGCTGCCTGGCCGCCTCTGGCCGCCGTCCAGCCCGTCCTCGATCCGCCCTGAGCCCGCCCTCTGCCCAGGTCGGGCCCTGCGCGCGCGGGCCGGGCCCCTTCTCTGCATGCCCGCCCTGAGGCGGGTCGACTAGCCTTCTGAGGGCCGGCGGGCCCCTGCCCGACGTTCGTTCGAAGTTCGTCGGGCTCGCGTGTAATGGCCGATACGGTGGGATAAATATCGCCGCCGGGCCATAATTGGGCATCTTTTCGGAGCAGGTGCGGTCGCGCGAAGGGAAGCCCGCATGGGGGTTCGGCGAGATGACAGCGGCGGACGGGGGGACACGGTGCGGGGCGAACCCGGGACCGGCGGCGCCGGAGACGCGGCCAAGGAGAAGCTGAGCTCGGCGATCCGCCGGAGCGGCCCGTACGGCGCCATCCGCGACGCCGTCTACCGCATGTACGAGCGGCGGGTAGAGGCCTCGCTGCCCACCGACATCATCCCGCGCCACGTCGGGGTCATCCTGGACGGCAACCGCCGCTGGGCCCGCTCCATGGGGCTCGCCGACGTCAACACCGGCCACCGGCGCGGCGCCGACAAGATCCTCGAGCTGCTGCACTGGAGCACCGAGGCCGGCGTCGAGGTGGTCACCCTGTGGCTGCTGTCCACCGACAACCTCAGCCGGCCGGCCCGCGAGCTGGACCCGCTGCTGGAGATCATCGAGAACACCGTCCGCAAGCTCGCCGACGAGGGCTGGCACGTCAAACCGGTCGGCGCCCTCGATCTGCTGCCCGACAAGACCGCTCGCGTCCTGAAAGATGCGGGTGAGGCCACATCCGACGCCCCCGGCCTGATTGTGAACGTCGCCGTTGGGTATGGAGGTAGGCGTGAGATCGCTGATGCGGTGCGCTCTCTGCTCATCGAGCAGGCGGGCAAAGGCACCAGCATCGAGGAACTCGCCGAGATCCTCGACGTCGAGCACATCGCGGAGCATCTCTACACGCGCGGTCAGCCGGACCCCGACCTGGTCATCCGCACCTCGGGGGAGCAGCGTCTCTCCGGCTTCATGCTCTGGCAGAGCGCCCACTCGGAGTTCCACTTCTGCGAAGTCCACTGGCCGGACTTCCGCAAGGTCGACTTCCTGCGGGCGCTGCGCTCTTACGCCGCGCGTCATCGGCGCTTCGGTACCTAAGGGCCGGCCCGCGCCTCCCGGGGGCTGCTCTCGTCCCCAGGGGCCGCCGGCGGCCACCGCCCCGGGCCGGGGCCTCCCCGGCCGCGCGGGGGCGGACTGTCGCGCCACCGGTAGTTCCCCTCTTCCCAGGGAGATCGAGTGGCCACAACCTCCGCGCGCCGTCCCGAAGACTCCGGGATCCCCACCGGGACGACCTCCGTCCCGGATCGGCGCACGTACGTCCTCGACACCAGCGTCCTGCTCGCCGACCCGGGGGCGATGACCCGGTTCGCCGAGCACGAGGTCGTACTCCCCATCGTCGTCATCTCCGAACTCGAGGCCAAGCGCCACCACCCGGAGCTCGGCTACTTCGCCCGGCAGGCCCTGCGCACCCTGGACGATCTGCGGCTCGACCACGGCCGGCTGGACGAGGCGCTGCCGCTGGGCGACCAGGGCGGCACCCTGCGGGTGGAGCTGAACCACTCCGACCCCAGCGTGCTGCCCGACGGCTTCCGGCTCGGCGACAACGACACCCGGATCCTGTCGGTGGCCGGCTGGCTGGCCCGGGAGGGCCGCGACGTCGTGCTGGTCTCCAAGGACCTGCCGATGCGGGTGAAGGCGTCGGCGGTCGGGCTGGCGGCCGAGGAGTACCGGGCCGAGCTGGCGGTGGTGGAGTCCGGCTGGACGGGGATGCGGGAGCTGGAGATCCCCGGCGGCCAGGTCGAGGAGCTGTACGAGAGCGGCACCGCCGAGCTGGATGAGGCGCGCGAGCTGCCCTGCCACACCGGGCTGCGGCTGCTGTCGGAGCGCGGGTCGGCGCTGGGCCGGGTGCAGGCCGACAAGTCGGTGCGGCTGGTCCGCGGCGACCGCGAGGTGTTCGGGCTGCGCGGCCGCTCGGCCGAGCAGCGGATCGCGCTGGACCTGCTGATGGACGAGGACATCGGCATCGTCTCGCTGGGCGGCCGGGCGGGCACCGGCAAGTCCGCGCTGGCGCTGTGCGCGGGCCTGGAGGCCGTGCTGGAGCGGCGCCGGCACCGCAAGGTGGTGGTCTTCCGCCCGCTGTACGCGGTGGGCGGCCAGGAGCTGGGCTACCTGCCCGGCTCGGAGAACGAGAAGATGTCGCCGTGGGCTCAGGCCGTCTACGACACCCTCTCGGCGGTGACGACCCCGGAGGTCATCGAGGAGGTTTTGGACCGTGGCATGCTGGAGGTCCTGCCCCTCACCCACATCCGGGGGCGCTCGCTGCACGACGCGTTCGTGATCGTGGACGAGGCGCAGTCGCTGGAGCGCGGCGTGCTGCTGACCGTGCTGTCCCGGATCGGCGCCGGGTCGCGGGTCGTGCTCACCCATGACGTGGCGCAGCGCGACAACCTGCGGGTCGGCCGGCACGACGGGGTCGCGGCGGTGGTCGAGCGGCTCAAGGGGCATCCGCTGTTCGCGCACGTGACGCTGACGCGTTCGGAACGGTCCCCGATCGCCGCGCTGGTGACCGACATGCTCGGCGACGTGGGCGTGTAGTCGTCGAGGGGGCGCGGGGCCGGGCCCCGCGCCCCCTCGAAAGATCATTTCCTTCACGGTCAGTGATCGATAAACGACGTTGCGGCGATCTGTGATGAACGTCACACGAACCGGGGTAAAGGCAAAGAACCCCAGCTCTCATCGTCGTTTCGGGCGCTTGCCCGGGGAGTTGACAATCGGCCCATCCGCAGCATTCGTCTCGTTCTGGTTGCGGAGCATGCCTTGGGCTGGGGCATTGTGTCTCCTCGTAAGCACCCCCAGAACGGTGCGGCACGCCTCGTCCCCCTGATCCGGCGAGGTCGGCGCGGCAGCGTTCCGGCCCGGGGACGCCGTGACCCGGCGGCCCGGCGGGCCGGGGGTGGAAGCGCCTCGTGCGCGTGTCCATGCGCGCATGACCGTCGGAAGGACCGCCTTGCACGGAGACCGCCCCGGGTCCCCTAGGCGAGACGATCGACAGAGCTTTGCCCCCAACGACTCCCTGGGCCCCGCCTACGGTGTTCCACACGAGCCCGCCCTCGGCCCCGCGCACGAGGACGACGTGAAGGTCGCCGGTTCCCCGTACGCGACGCAGGCCATGGGCATGGGCCCGATTGGCCGTCCCGGAGCCCCCGGCCCCGGCGACACGGCCGCCATGGGCGCCCTGGCGGATCAGCCCCAGGCCGGCGGCGTCGCGGTGGGCCTGGCCGAGCCGCCGCCCTACCCCGGACCCGCCGACGAGCTCGGCGAGCCCGGCCCCGGCCCGCGCCCGCCGCGCCCCTCGCGTGCCCCGCGCCGTTCCGGCGGCAAGGGCACCGGGATGAAGATCGCGGCCATGGCCGCGGGCGCGGCCGTCGTGGTCGGCGGCGGCGCGGTCGCCGCGCTCGCCCTCACCGGCGGCGACGACGGCAAGGCGAAGGTGTCGGCGTCCCCGCAGGCGGACGCGGCCAAGCCGCCGCCCGTCGACCCCTACGTCGAGCAGCAGCAGCGCCGCAAGCTCGCCTACGAGCGGGCCACCCGCGCCGCGCGGCAGGCCCCCGGCAAGAAGCCCGCCCTCATGCCCAAGGGCAAGCCCATCCCGACCAAGAAGCCCGAGACCGAGGGCGGCGGCGGCGGAACCCCCTCGCTGGGCAGCCCGGTGCCGAAGGGTGTGGCCCAGGCGTACGCCAAGTCCATCATGGACGACCCCGGCACCCAGTTCGGCTGCCTCCAGAAGCTGTGGGACAAGGAGAGCAACTGGAACTACCGGGCCTCCAACCCCAGCTCCGGCGCGTACGGCATCCCGCAGGCCCTCCCGGGCTCCAAGATGGCCAGCGCCGGCGACGACTGGCGCACCAACTACAAGACGCAGATCCGCTGGGGCCTCGGCTACATCGACAACCGCTACGGCACGCCGTGCAAGGCGTGGGCCCACTCCCAGTCCGTCGGCTGGTACTAGACGGCCCATCCGGCCCTCACAGCCGTCCTCAGGCCGCGCGGGAGGCTCCCGCGCGGCCTGACGCGTCCTCGGGGCGCCGGGTCAGTCGCGCGGGGCCGAGCGGGTCATCGAGAGGACGTCGAGGGCGGCGTCGAGCTGCTCCTCGGTCATCCTGCCCTCGGCGACGTGGCCGCGCTCCAGGACGACCTCGCGGATCGTCCTGCGCTCCTTCAGGGCCTGCTTGGCCACCTGGGCGGCCTCCTCGTACCCGATGTAGCGGTTCAGCGGCGTCACGATCGAGGGCGAGGACTCGGCGTACTCCCGCAGGCGGTCCACGTCCGCCTCGATCCCCGCGACGCACCGGTCGGCCAGCAGCCGCGACGCGTTCGCCAGCAGGGTGATCGACTCCAGCACGTTGCGGGCCAGCATCGGCAGCATCACGTTCAGCTCGAAGCTGCCGGACGCGCCGCCGAACGCGATCGCCGCGTCGTTCCCGATCACCTGCGCGGCCACCTGCGTCACCATCTCCGGGATCACCGGGTTGACCTTGCCCGGCATGATCGACGAGCCGGGCTGCAGGTCGGGCAGCCGGATCTCGGCCAGCCCGGCCCGCGGGCCGGAACCCATCCAGCGCAGATCGTTGGCGATCTTGTTGAGGCCGACCGCGACCGTGCGCAGCGCCCCGGACGCCTCCACCAGCCCGTCCCGGGCGCCCTGCGCCTCGAAATGGTCGCGCGCCTCGGTCAGCGGCAGCCCGGTCGCGCGGGCGATCTCCGCGATGACCCGGGCCGCGAACCCCTCGGGCGTGTTGATGCCGGTGCCGACCGCGGTGCCGCCCAGCGGCAGCTCGGCCAGCCGCGGCAGCACGGCCTCCAGCCGCTCCACCCCGTACCGGACCTGCGCCGCGTAGCCGCCGAACTCCTGGCCGAGGGTGACGGGCGTGGCGTCCATCAGGTGCGTGCGGCCCGACTTGACCACCGTCGCGAACTCCGCCGCCTTCGCCGACAGCGCCTCCTCCAGGTGCCGCAGACCCGGGACGAGATCGCTCACCACCGCGCCGGTCGCCGCGATGTGGATGGAGGACGGGAACACGTCGTTGGACGACTGCGAGGCGTTGACGTGGTCGTTGGGATGGACGGGACGCCCGAGGCGCTCCTCGGCGAGCGTCGCGATGACCTCGTTGGCGTTCATGTTCGAGGACGTCCCCGAGCCCGTCTGGAACACATCGATGGGGAACTGGTCGTTCCAGCGGCCCTCGGCCACCTCCAGCGCGGCCTCGCGGACCGCGGCGGCCAGGTCCTTGTCCAGCACGCCCAGTTCCGCGTTCACGAGCGCCGCGGCGGCCTTCACGTGGCCGAGCGCGGCGATGTGCACCGCCTCCAGCCCGCGGCCCGAGACCGGGAAGTTCTCCACCGCGCGCTGCGTCTGAGCACGCCACTTCGCCGAGGCCGGGACCCGCACCTCCCCCATGGAGTCGCGCTCGATCCGGTACTCGGGCTGCGACGGCGCACCCTCGGTCATGGAAAGCCACCCCTTCGTCCGCTCGGCACGGAGCTCGAAACCACCCCTGCCTTCGTGGCAGCCTCCGGAACGGCGCACGCATTCCCGCGCGGCTCACCCGCCGGGTGTGGTCTTCTGCACGGTGTAGGAGCGGCGCTCTCCCGGCTTCCCGGCGGGCTTGCGCTCGCCGTTCACCCACACGTCGCAGGCCGCGGCGTCGTAGACGACGGCGTTGAGGTCGGGCTGGTCGTACTGGCGGGCGTCGCCCTGCGCCAGCGTCTCGTCGGAGAGCACGTTGATCGTGGGGCCGGGCACCGAGACGAAGATCTTGCAGGGGCCGCCGCTCGCCCGCACCACCAGCGTGCTGGAGCCGACGCCCGGCGGGGCCGACACCGCTCCGCCGGACGGGGAGCCCGCGGCCGGGGCGGTGGGGGAGGGGCCGGGGCTCTCCCGCATCATCCCGACGACCAGCGCGGTGGCGCCGATCCCGCACGAGGCCACGGTGGCCCCGATCAGCGCGATCACCGCCACCACCCGGAGCCGCGGCGTGGGCGGGCGGCGGCCGGCGCGCGGGCCGGTCATCGCCCGCTCCAGCCGGTCCACCGCGCGGGCGTGGCTGAGCCGCCGCGTCGGGTTCTTCTCCAGCAGCCCGGTCACCACGGGCGCGAGCGACCCCGCGTTCTGCGGGGTCGGCGGGGACTCGTTGGCCAGCGCGCTCAGCGTGGCCATGACGTTGTCGCGCTCGAACGGCGGGCGGCCCTCCAGCGCGGCGTACAGGGTCGCGCCCAGCGACCACAGGTCAGACCGCGGCGTGGCCTTCTCCCCGGCCGCGACCTCGGGCGCCACATACGCGGGCGACCCCATGAAGTGGCCTGATCTGGTCAGGCTGACCGAGCCCGACGAGAAGGCCAGCCCGAAGTCGGTGAGCACCACGCGGTCGCCGTCCAGCAGCACGTTGCTGGGCTTGAGGTCGCGGTGCACGATCCCGGCCTTGTGCGCGGCCGCCAGCGCCTCCAGCAGCTGCCGGCCGATGTGCGCCACCCGCTCGGGCGGCAGCGGCCCGGACCGCTCGATGAGCTGGTCGAGGTTGGGCGCCTCGATCAGCTCCATCACGATCCACGGCCGGCCCTGCTCGATGACCACGTCGTAGACCTCGACGATCGACGGGGTGCGGAGCTGGGCCGGCGCGCGCGCTTCCCGGAGCGTGCGGCGGTAGAAGACGACCCGGTCGTCCTCGGAGAGGTCCTCGGGGAGCCGCAGCTCCTTGATCGCCACGGCGCGATCGAGGAGGTCGTCGTGGCCTCTCCAGACGGTGCCGTTGGCACCCTGACCTATTTCCGAGACCAGCCGGTAGCGCGTCGCGAGAACGAGGCGCTCTGACTGAGACATGGCGGAAAAGATACCGGAGTGACCAGGCGCTCATTGGGGAGACTACGGTACTTAGTTGGAGATTGCTCCAATGTCAGGCATGAAGGCTTGACGGTTTCCACCGCCGTCCACTCGGCACCGGCCGCCGATCAGCGCCTGCCGATCGTGAGGACGGGGCTCGTGGTGTCCGCGAAAAAGTCGTTGCCCTTGTCGTCCACCACCACGAACGCCGGGAAGTCCTCCACCTCGATCTTCCAGACCGCCTCCATGCCCAGCTCCGGGTACTCCAGGACGTCCACCTTCTTGATGCAGTCCTGCGCCAGCCGCGCCGCCGGGCCGCCGATCGAGCCCAGGTAGAACCCGCCGTGCGCCTTGCACGCGTCGGTGACCTGCTGCGAGCGGTTGCCCTTCGCCAGCATCACCAGCGACCCGCCCGCCGCCTGGAACTGCTCCACGTAGGAGTCCATCCGGCCCGCCGTCGTCGGGCCGAACGACCCCGAGGCGTACCCCTCCGGCGTCTTGGCCGGGCCCGCGTAGTACACCGCGTGGTCCCGCAGGTACCGCGGCATCGGCTCGCCCGCGTCCAGCCGCTCCTTGATCTTGGCGTGCGCGATGTCGCGCGCCACCACCAGCGGGCCGGTCAGCGACAGCCGGGTCTTCACCGGGTACCGGGTCAGCTCGGCGCGGATCTCCTCCATCGGGCGGTTCAGGTCGATCCGCACCACGTCGCCGTCCAGCTGGTCGTCGGTGGTGTCGGGCAGGTACCTGGCCGGGTCGGTCTCCAGCCGCTCCAGGAACACGCCCTCCGCGGTGATCTTCGCCACGGCCTGCCGGTCCGCGCTGCACGACACCGCGATCGCCACCGGGCAGGACGCCCCGTGCCGCGGCAGCCGGATCACCCGCACATCGTGGCAGAAGTACTTGCCGCCGAACTGCGCGCCGATCCCCAGCCCCTGGGTCAGCTCGAACACCTGCCGCTCCAGGTCCAGGTCGCGGAACCCGTGGCCGAGCGGCGACCCGTCCTTGGGCATCGTGTCCAGGTAGTGCGCGGAGGCGTACTTGGCGGTCTTCAGCGCGTACTCGGCCGACGTCCCGCCCACCACGATCGCCAAGTGGTACGGCGGGCACGCGGCCGTGCCCAGCGAACGGATCTTCTCCTCCAGGAACGCCAGCATCCGCTTGGGGTTCAGGACCGCCTTGGTCTCCTGGTAGAGGAACGACTTGTTGGCGCTGCCGCCGCCCTTGGCCATGAACAGGAACTTGTAGGCCTCGCCGGGCGTCGCGTACAGCTCGATCTGCGCGGGCAGGTTGCTGCCGGTGTTCTTCTCGTCCCACATCGTCACCGGCGCCATCTGCGAGTAGCGCAGGTTGAGCCTGGTGTACGCGTCGTACACGCCGCGCGAGATGTGCTCCTCGTCGCGCCCGTCGGTGAGGACGTGCTGGCCGCGCTTGCCCATCACGATCGCGGTGCCGGTGTCCTGGCACATCGGCAGCACCCCGCCGGAGGCGATCCCGGCGTTCTTGAGCAGGTCCAGCGCCACGAACCGGTCGTTCGGCGAGGCCTCCGGGTCGTCCAGGATCTTGCGCAGCTGCGCCAGGTGCGCGGGACGCAGCAGGTGCGCGATGTCGCGCATCGCCGTCTCGGTGAGCAGCCGCAGCGCCTCCGGCTCGACCTGGAGGAAGGTCCGCCCGCCCGCCTCGAAGGTGGACACGCCCTCGGAGGTGAGGAGCCGGTACTCGGTCTCGTCCGGGCCGAGCGGCAGCAGGTCGGTGTAGGAGAACTCAGACATCGGCTGAGTTTATTGCAAGCGCTGGCTGCGCTCCTCGCCTGGGGGCTCGTCGCTTGCAGCGCCTGCGGCGATCGCTGCATCGCTCCGACTCGCCCTGGGGGCTCGCTGCGCGATCAGATTCTCGCTTCGCTCGACTCTGGCTTCGCACGCGATCGCAACGCTTGCGGTCGCTGCAGGGCTGGGCGGGCGGGCTGGGGTGCGTGGGACAGCATGCCCAGTACGACCCCGGCGCCCACCAGCACGGCGCCCGCCAGGTCGGCGGGGGCCGGGGCGCCCAGCCCGAGCACCACCGTCGTGATCACCGCGCTGATCGGGATCACCCCGGCGAACAGCCCCGCCCGGTCCGAGCCCAGCCGGCCGAGCGCGTCGTACCAGAGGAGGAACGCCACCGTCGTCACCACCACCGCCAGATACCCGAACCCCGCCAGCTCGGCCCCGGTCGGCACGCGCAGCACCCCGAGCCCGTCGGCGGCCAGCCCGACCAGCAGCAGCATCGGGGCGGCCAGCGCCGCCGAGTACGCCGACACCTTCAGCGGCCCCAGCCTCGGCAGCAGCGGCACCGCCAGCAGCGAGAAGCACACCTCCCCGGCCAGCGCCCCCAGCGCCAGCAGCAGGCCCCGCAGAGTCCCGCTGCCCAGCCCGTTGGCCAGCGCGGCCCCGGCGGTCACCACGCACGCCGCCAGCACCACCGAGGGCGCCGGACGGCGGCGCTCCAGCAGCGGCCCCACCAGCGCCAGCACCACCGGCACCGTCGCGATCACCGTCCCGATCGTGGCCGGGCTGGTGTCCTCGGTCGCCGCGACGATGCACACGTTGAACGCCGCCAGCCCCGTCCCGGCCAGCGCCGCCAGCAGCAGCAGATCGCGCCACGACGGCAGCCGCGGAACACCCCGCTCGGTGATCACCACCACCGCGTACAGCAGCGCGGCGGCCACCGCGTAACGCACCGCCTGCCCGCCCAACACGGGATAGCCGGAAATGGTCGCGGACACGGCGGTCAGCGTGCCGACCGCGAACATCGCGGAACCGGCGCCGACCATGCCCCGGTGACTGGTGTGAGCGTTCATGGCATGGAACGCTAAAAGCGATTTGGTCCGCGATACAGGGCCAATCGCCCGGACCTAACCGGTACCAATTTCACGGGGCGTGACATCTGGTCGCCCCTACGACGCTGAGCTTGGTGTGACCGACCTTCATCTGCCCCTCGACCGCTCCGCCGGGCGGCTGGCCGCACAGATCGCGGCCGGGTTCCGCGGTGCCATCCGCACCGGCCGGCTCACCGCCGGCACCCGGCTCCCCTCCAGCCGCGACCTGGCCCGCGACCTGGAGCTCTCCCGCGGCGTCGTCGTCACCGCCTACGAGCAGCTCATCGCGGAGGGCTTCCTCGTGGCCCGGCGCGGCGACGGCACCCGCGTCGCCCCCCTCGCCCGCCCCGAGACCCGGCAGCCCGCCCCCGCCGAGCCCCCGCCCGCCCCCGCGGACCCGCCCCCCGCCACCAGGCACGGAGACCCGCCCGGGAACCTCTCCTACGACCTGTGGCCCGGCACCCCCGACCTCGGCGCCTTCCCCCGCGAACGCTGGGTCGCCGCCGTCCGCGCCTCCCTGCGCGCCCTCCCCAACGACGAGCTCACCTACCCCGACTACGCCGGCGCCCCCGCCCTGCGCGCCGAACTCGCCGGGTACCTCGGACGCGTCCGCGCCGCCCACACCGACCCCGCCCGCGTCATCATCATGAGCGGCGTCGCCCACGGCATGTCCGCCGTCGTCCGCGCCCTCCTCGCCGACGGCCACCGCACCCTCGCCGTCGAAGACCCCACCAGCGTCCGGCAACTGCCGATGCTCGAGGCCACCGGCATCAGACTCGTCCGCGTCCCCGTCGACCGGCACGGCATCGACGTCGAGGCCCTCGACCGCCTCGACACCCGCGCCGTCCTCGTCACGCCCGCCCACCAGTACCCCACCGGCGTCGTCCTCTCACCCGAACGCCGCGCCGACCTCATCGCCTGGGCCCGCGACACCGACGGCCTGGTGATCGAGGACGACTACGACGCCGAGTTCCGCTACGACCGCGACCCCGTCGGCTGCCTCCAGGGCGTCGACCCCGACCGCGTCGTCCTCCTCGGCTCCGTCAGCAAGGCCCTCGCCCCCGGCCTCCGCCTCGGCTGGGCCGCCGCCCCGCCCGCACTCGCCGAACGGCTGCGCACCCACCGCGCGCACACCGACCTCGGCGCGCCCGTCCTGGAACAGCACGCCCTCGCCCACTTCATCCGCACCGGCGGATACGACCGGCACCTGCGACTGATGCGCCGCCAGTACCGCGCCCGCCGCGACGCACTCGTCCAAGCCCTCCACGAACACATCCCCGGCGCCACCGTCCGAGGCGTCTCAGCGGGCATCCACCTCTACGTCGAACTCCCCCCGGGAACCGACGAGGACGACGTCGTCGCCACCGCCACCCGCCTGGGCATCGCCGTCGCCGGAGCCAAACCCATGTGGTCCAGAGGCCGCGCCCCCCACGCCCCGCCCGCCCTGGTCCTCGGCTACGCGCGCCTCAGCGAGAGCCGCTTGGTACAGGCAGCGGAACTGCTGGGCAAAGCGATTACCCAACGTGCCCGCGGGTAGTTAGTCGGTCCCGGCGAAGGAGGGACGGATGAGCCTAGAAGAGGCTGCGCGGCAGCTGAAGATGGCGGTCCACGACGCGCAGGTCGCATTCGACTGTGTCGGACTCGGCGACCTGGAGCGCGCCCAGGAGCACTCGCTCACCGCACGGACGGCATCCGACGCCGCCCTGACCGCACTGGCCCGAGCCTTGGAGGACATGACGCCGGAAGAGGCCAGAACCGAAGGCGAACGAGCCGTAATGGCCATGGAATATCCGTAATTTACTGGGGGGCTGTGTTTACCCGGGGGGCCACCCCCCGGACCCCCAGGCGGGGGTGGGCGGCGCCCTGCGCTCGCCTGGGGGCTCGCTACGGGCTCCCCCCACCCCGGTGGAGGGGCTCCGCCCCCCACACCCCCCGGCAGGGAGGGCTCCGCCCCCCTGCACCCCCCCAACCATCACCGATCCGTAGACCTCAATCCCTACAAGTCCACGGACCATCAATGTGCCCTTGGGCTTGTGGGATGCCGTGGGGCCCTCAATTGCCCTTGCGGTGATGGTTTCGGGGTGTGGGGCGGAGCCCCGCCGGGGGGCGTGGGGGGCTGGCCCCCCGCCGGGGTGGGTGTGCCCTGGAGCGAGCCCCCGGGCGAGCGCAAGGGCGCGCACGCCCCGCCTGGGGGTCTGGGGGGTGGCCCCCCAGGTAGACACAGCTAATCGATCAGGCGGCGGTGCATGCCTCGGACGGCGATGATCCACATCAGGGACGCGAAGACCAGCAGGGCCGCCAGATGGCCCAGGTCCTTGAGCGGCTCCAGACCGAAGACCGCGTGCCGGATCAGCTCCACCGTGTGGAAGAGGGGATTGGCCAGCGCCGCCTTCTGGGCCCACTCGGGTAGCGACTCGACCGGGAAGAACGTCCCGGCGATCAGGAACAGCGGGGTCACCACACCGGTGATCACGTAGTCGAACGAGTTGATCGACGGCACCACCGCCGACGTCCACATCCCGAACAGGCCGAAGCCCAGGGCCGTGACGAACACGATGAAGGGCACCAGCAGCATCCCGAACGAGGGATCAAGCCCGAAGAACAGCGCCACCACGATCGGGGTGCACGCGTACACCGCCGACTTGGCCGCGATCCACAGCGCCTCCCCGGTGACCAGCTCGTGCACGTCCACCGGCGCCGCCAGCATCGCGTCGTAGGTGTGCTGGAACACCCGGCGGATGTAGCCGTTGAACATGCCCGGGAAGACCGAGGTGAACAGCGCGGCGATCCCCACCACGCCCGTCGCCACGAAGTCCAGATAGCGGTAGTCGCCGACCGCCGCCACCATCGAGCCGAACCCGTACCCGAAGGCGAGCAGCATGAACGTCGGCTCCACCATGGACGCGAACGACTGCGACCCCCAGTAGCGCTTGAACAGCGCCAGCTCGTGCCGCCAGATCCCGCGGACCGGCGCCATCTCGAACCGGCGCAGCCGCGTGCCTGCCTCCGCCGTCATTCCACCCGCTCCCCGGTGAGCAGCACGAATACGTCCTCCAGGTTGGCCGCGCGGCGCACGCCGTCCGGCCCGAGCTCCTCGTCCAGCGACGGCGGGATGGTCTCGGCCTTCAGCACCGACACCGACGTGCCGGTACGGCGTGTCGTCAGGCCCGCCCCGTGCGCCAGCCGCTCGACCTCCTCCAGCCGGTCCGGCGGCCCGTAATGCTCCACCACGACCTGCCCGGCATGCTCCTCGATCAGCTCGGACGGGCCGCCCCGCGCCACCACCCGGCCGTGCGACATCAGCGCGCAGTCGTCGGCCAGCCGCTCGGCCTCCTCGATGTAGTGCGTCGACATCAGCACCGTCGTGCCGCCCGCCCGCAACCCGTCGATCAGCCCCCACAGCTCCGCCCGCACCTGCGGGTCGAGGCCCACCGTCGGCTCGTCCAGCAGCACCAGCGCCGGACGGTGCACCAGCCCGCGGGCGATCAGCAGCCTGCGGCGCATCCCGCCGGAGAGGTCATCGACCTTGGTCCGCTGCCGCGCCGTCAGATGGGCGAGCTCCAGCGCGTCGTCCACCGCCTGCCGGCGTTGCGCCCGCGGCACCCGGTACAGATGCGCGAACACCTCCAGGTTCTCCCGGGCCGTCAGCTCCTCGTCCAGGTTGTCCTGCTGCGGCACGACGCCCATCGCCGCCCGTGCCCGCTTGGACTCCCGCGGCACCGAGAACCCCAGCACGTCGATCGACCCCTCGTCCGGCCGCGCCTGCGCCGTGAGGAGCTTCATCGTCGTGGACTTGCCGGCGCCGTTCGGGCCCAGCAGGCCCAGGCAGCTCCCCGCCCCCACCTCCAGGTCGAGGCCGTCCACGGCGGTGAAGTCACCGAATCGCTTGACCACCCCGCGCAGGCTGATGGCCGAACGGCCGCCGGTCCCCTCCCCAGTCACGATCGCGTGACGCTGAACCGTCATGCTCGCCACACTATGCGTGAAGTCGGACAAAACCCCACCAGTTTTCGCGGGGCCCGTACCGCCGGACGCCCCGCTACCCTTGACCCGTGGACACGCCCATCCGCCGCCCCGCCGAACAGGCGACGAGCGTGCGCGACCTGCGCGCCTCCGACGCCGATCGCGAACGGGTGGTCAGCGTCCTCGGCGAGGCCCTCGCCGACGGGCGGCTCACCCTCGAAGAACACTCCGAACGCACCACCCGCGCCTACCAGGCCCGTACCCTCGGTGAACTCACCGGCCTCACCGGCGACCTCAGCCCCGAGGAAGCCCAGCCCATCCTCGTCGACGATCGTCCGGTATCGGCCTTCTTCGGCCGGATGCGGCGGGAGGGCCGCTGGGTCGTCCCCGTCAAGCTCCCCGTCCTCGCCCTCTTCGGCACCGTCGAACTCGACCTGCGCGAGGCCGTCCTGCAGCGCCGCCACATCGTCCTCGACTCGCTGATCGTCGGCGGCCGCGTCCGCATCGTCGTCCCCGAAGGCGTCCAGGTGAACGTGACCGGCCGCACCATCCTCAGCACCCGCGAGGTCCGAACCCGCCCCGCCTCCGAAGGCCCCACCATCGAGGTCGGCGGCACCTTCCTCTTCGGCTCGGTCAAGGCCCGAGCCCCCAAACTCAAGCTGAGAACCCGCCTGCGCAAGCGCTTTTCATTGTGGGGGGACGACTCCCCACGCCCCCCGAGTCGGGGCGGCTGAGCCCTTCGCTCGCCTGGCGGCTCGCTGCGGGCTCCGCCACCCCGGTGGGGGCCAGCCCCACGGCCCCGGCAGGGAGGGCTCCGCCCCCCTGCACCCCCCGACCATCACCGATATGTGCACCTCAATCCCACAAGTCCACGTACCACCAATGGCCAAAGGGCTTGTGCGATGCCGTGGGCCCCTCAGTTGCCCCTGCGGTGATGCTTGTCGGGGGTGCAGGGGGCGGAGCCCCTTGCCGGGGTGTGGGGCGGAGCCCCGCCGGGGTGTGTGTGCCCTGGAGCGAGCCCCCAGGCGAGCGGAAGGGTGCGCCCACCCCGCCTGGGGGTCTGGGGGGTGGCCCCCCAGATTTAAACAGCGCTGTCGAAGTTGATGGTGCTGTAGGCCCGCAGCTTGTTCAGTTGGTGTTCGCTGGCGACGGTGCGGATGGTGCCGCTGCGGGAGCGCATGACGAGGGAGTGGGTGAGGGCGGAGCCCTTGCGGTAGCGGACGCCGTCGACGAGTTCGCCGTCGGTGATGCCGGTGGCGGCGAAGAAGACGTCGTCGGAGGTGACGAGGTCGTCGGTGGTGAGGACGCGGCCGAGGTCGTGGCCGGCGTCGACGGCCTTCTGCTTCTCGGCGTCGTCCTGAGGCCAGAGGCGGCCCTGGATGACGCCGCCCAGGGCCTTGATCGCGCAGGCGGCGATGATGCCCTCGGGGGTGCCGCCGATACCGAGGAGGAGGTCGGTGCCGGTGCCCTCGCGGGCGGCCATGATGGCGCCGGCGACATCGCCGTCGGTGATCAGCTTGACGCGGGCGCCGGTCTCGCGGACCTCCTTGATCATGGCCTCGTGCCGGGGGCGGTCGAGGATGACGACGGTCACGTCCTGCGGGGAGGAGCCCTTGGCGCGGGCCACGGCGCGGATGTTGTCGGCGATCGGGCGTTCGATGTCGACGACGTCGGCGGCCTCGGGCCCGGTGACGAGCTTCTCCATGTAGAAGACGGCGGACGGGTCGTACATGGAGCCGCGGGGCGCCACCGCGAGGACGGCGATCGCGTTGTTCATGCCGAGCGCGGTGAGGCGGGTGCCGTCGATCGGGTCGACCGCCACGTCGCATTCGGCGCCGCTGCCGTCGCCGACCTCCTCGCCGTTGAACAGCATCGGGGCGTTGTCCTTCTCGCCCTCGCCGATGACCACCACGCCGCGCATCGACACGGTGTTGATCAGCTGGCGCATGGCGTTCACGGCGGCTCCGTCGGCGCCGATCTTGTCGCCGCGGCCGACCCAGCGGGCGGCGGCCATCGCCGCGGCCTCGGTGACCCGGACCAGTTCCAGCGCGAGGTTGCGGTCCGGGGCCGCGGGCTCGGTGGCGAGCGGCGAGGGGATGGTGTCGTCGGACATGCGAGGCAGCCCTTTCGGTCAGTTGGTGACACGGATTCTCCGGGTGGCCGGTGCCGTGCCACAAATTGGACCAGACCAGCGATCGGCGGCCGGGTCACGGGTCCTGCGGGGCCCGATTCCGGCCTCCGCGAGTGCAAGGGATCGTTTCCCCACCGTGAGAGGGCGTAATCTCAGCTTTCATGAGCAGCGACATCGACCTCTCGGCCGGCGGGGTGACCGCGGACGGGACCTCCTCCGGGAGCGGATCGTCCGCCCGGACCTCCGACCGCGGGGCGGCGACCCGCAGCGCGCTGCTGGCGGCCGCCAGTGACGTGTTCAGCGAGTCGGGGTTCGCGCAGGCGGCGGTGACCGACATCGTCGCGAAGGCGGGGGCCAGCGTCGGCAGCCTTTACCACCATTTCAACGGCAAGGCCGACCTGTACCTGACGCTGTTCGAAGAGTTCCAGGTCCGGCAGCAGGAGCGCACCCGTGACGCGATCAACGCGGTGCGGGAGGCCGGCGAGAAGGACCCGATGCGGCTGTTCCTCGCCGGGGCGGGCGCGTATCTCGACGGCTGCCTGACCGAGCGGCATGTGGCGCGGCTGTTCAACTCGGGCGACGGGCCGCCCGGCTTCGACCGGGTGATGCGGCAGCGGCTGAACAAGTGGGCGCGCCGGAACGCGGCGCTGTTCCACACCGCCGACGGGGGTGTGGACGAGGCGCTGGTGATCGTGCTCACGGGGGCGATGGCGGGCGCGGTGTCGGAGGTGTCGGGCAGCGACGACGAGGAGGCCTCGCGGCGGCTGGCCGCCGACATCATGGCGATCGTGGGGACGATCAGGAACCCCGGTACGGAGCAGGGCTGACCGTGCGGGATGCTTGAGGGGTGACCGACAAGACCACTTCCTCGACCTCCACCGCCACCGAGTCCGAGCGTCCGGAGCCGGGTCCCGCCGCGGGCGGACGGGGGTCGGTGCAGGTCAGCCCCGGGGTCTACAAGCGGCTGACGACCGGGCTGGGCGGTTTCACGCTGGCGATGGCCGCCTGCCTGCTGCTGGTGGGGGCGATCTACCTGGTCACCCCGCGCAGCGACGAGGAACTGCTGCCGACGGCCGACTACAGCTCGCAGCTGTGGGCGATGCGCAGCGACGCCCCGTACACGGTGCACGCCCCCGAGGGGCTTCCGGCGGGGTGGCGGCCGACCAGCTCGCGGGTGCACGGCCTGAACACCGACGGCCCGGTGGCGTGGCATCTGGGCTTCGTGACGCCGGCCGAGGAGTACGCGGCGCTGGAGCAGAGCAACGAGAAGGCGTCGGCGTACGTCCCGCGGATGACCAGCATCAAGAAGACGATCGGCACGATGCAGGTCGGCGGGGTGCCCTGGGCGAAGCACCACCGCGTGGACAAGAACGCCCGGTCGCTGGTGCGGACGCTGCCGGACGGCGTGACGCTGGTGGTGACGGGCACGGCCTCGTTCGAGGAGCTGGCCGTGCTGGCGGGCGCGCTGCGAACCCAGCCGAAGCAGGGGGCGTCGCTGGCGCCGTCGCCGCGTCCCTCCTGAGCGGGGTCAGAACGGGGCGGGGGAGCCCTCGTCGCCGTTCTCGGGACGCGTCATCGCGGCGGCCAGGCGGGCGCGGGCGCCCTCCAGCCACTCCTCGCAGATCGCGGCGAGCTTCTCGCCGCGCTCCCACAGCCCGAGCGACTCCTCGAGGGTCAGCCCGCCGGTCTCCAGGCGCTTGACCACCTCGGTGAGCTGGTCGCGGGCCTGCTCGTACGACATCCGTTCCCCGGCCGTCCCGGAGTTTGCCTCGGTCACGCGACCACCCTACGACCCGGACGGCCCGGAGCCGGTGTCCCCGGGGGCGGTGTCGCCGGGCGCGGCGTCGTCGACGGTCACCGCGAGGCGCCCGTCGGCGAGCCGGACCAGGAGCCGGTCGCCCTTCCCGACGCCCGCGGCGTCCCGGACGACGGAGTCGTCCTCCCGCTGGACGATGGCGTAGCCGCGCCGGAGCGTGGAGGCGGGGGAGAGGGCCAGCAGCCGGGCGCGGGTGTGCGACAGCTCGTCGCCGGAGCGGTCCAGGGCGCCGGACAGGCAGCGGCGGGCCCGGTCGCGCAGCGCCAGGACCTGCTCGGACTGCCGTTCGATCTCGCGGATCGGGTCGGCCAGCGCGGGCCGCGACCGGACCGCCTGGAGCCAGGCGATCTCCCGTTCGATCCCGCCGGCCAGGCAGCGCCGCCCCCGGTCGCGCAGCTGCCGGACGAGCTGGAGCTGCTCGCGCACGTCCGGGACGGCCTTCTTGGCCGCGTCGGTGGGGGTGGAGGCGCGCACGTCGGCGACCAGGTCGAGGATGGGGGAGTCCTGCTCGTGCCCGATGGCGCTGATCACGGGGGTGCGGGCCGCCGAGACCGCCCGGACCAGGGCCTCGTCGGAGAACGGCAGCAGGTCCTCCATCGATCCGCCGCCGCGGGCGATGACGATCACCTCGATCTCGGGGTCGGCGTCCAGGCGGCGCAGGGCTTCCATGACCTCGCCGACCGCGTACGAGCCCTGCACGGCGGTGTTCTCGACCCGGAACGCGACGGCGGGCCAGCGGCGCCGGGCGTTCTGCAGCACGTCGTGCTCGGCGTCGGAGTCGCGGCCGCAGATCAGCCCGATCTTGCCGGGCAGGAAAGGCAGCGGCCGCTTGCGCTCGGGCCGGAACAGGCCTTCGGAAGCCAGCACCTGCTTGAGCCGCTCCAGCCGGGCCAGCAACTCGCCGACGCCGACCGGGCGGACCTCCAGGGCGCTGAGGGAGAAGGTGCCGCGGTTGATCCAGAAGTCCGGCTTGGCGTGCACGACGACGCGGGCGCCGTCGGTCACGGCGGGCCCGGCGGCCTCGAAGACGGCGCGGGGGCCGACGACCCGTACCGACATGTTGGCAACGGGGTCGCGGAGGGTGAGGTAGCAGGTGCCGCCGCGGGCGTTGAGGTCGGTGATCTGCCCCTCGACCCAGATGCGGCCCAGCTTGCCGATCCAGCCGCCCACCGCCTGCAGGACGGTGCGCACCGGAACGGGGGACTCCGCGGACGTCTCCATCGCCATGGCACGCCAGCCTACGTCCTGTCACCTGCCCGGACGGGCCTCCCGGGAACGGGAGCCGGAAACGGCCCGGCCCCCGGTACGGTGCCCCGGGGGCCGGTCGGCCGGCGGACGCCGCTCAGCTCAGGCCGTTGAGCTTGGAGATCCGGTTCTCGTACATGCGCAGGACGTCGGGGCGGGCGGCGTGCTTGCGCTCGTACTCGCGCAGCAGCTTCACCTGCTCGGACGACAGCCCGCGGAGCCGGGCGCGCAGCTGCGGGAGCGTGGCCTCGTCGTAGTTCGGCACGGGCAGCTCGGCCGCGATCTTCTCCGCCTCGGCGGGCGCGGCGGGCCTGCTCTCCGGCCTCGGCTCGAACGCGGCCTTCTCCTCGGGCTCGGCCTTGGGCTCGGCCTTGGCCGTGGGCTCCGGTTCCGGCTTCGCCTCGGGCTTGGCAGCCGGCTCGGCGGCCGGCTCGGCGGCGGGCTTGGCGGTCGGCTCGGCGGGCCGCTTGGCGGCGGGCTTGGGCTTGCCGACCGCGATCTCCCCGTCGCCGCCGGTCCCGGGCTTCGCCGGAGCCTCCGCCACCCGGCCGGGCCGCGCCCGCCGCGCGGGCTCCGGCTCCGGCTCGGGTGCGGCGCCGTCCGTGCCCCAGACCCGCTCCACCACGCCGCCCACGACCTTCTCCGCGGTGTGCTGGACGTCGTCCCGCAGCCGCCCGATCACCGGGCGCACCCCGCCGCCCTCGGTGATCTCCTTGTAGTCCTTCGTCAGCCGGTCGCTGAGCAGCAGGGCCCGGCCGACGCCGAACATGGCCAGCCGGACGGCGTGCAGCGGGAGGTCACGAACCTGCTCGCCCACCGTGTCCTGCACCTGCTGCTTGAGGCGGCGCGGCGATTTCGTCATCGTCTCCATCTCCCTGCTGTCCCCATCACAGGACCGGGTCGACACTGGCACCGTCTGTCAAACATCACTTTGCCGCATCGTCCCGATAGGGGTCACCCCGGCTTAATGGAATTCTGGTCAACAGTGTCGTGCGCTGGGTCACATGCGGGCTTCACCAGAGCTTCGACGGTATCGCTCTACCTCCCCAGAGTGCCCCCAGCGTGACGGCTCAGGCGGTTCGGGACGCCTGGGACGGCTCGTACGATGGTGGGCATGACCTCCAACAGCCAGCGCCGTGTCCTGCTCGCCAAGCCGCGTGGCTACTGCGCGGGCGTGGACCGGGCCGTGCAGACTGTCGAGATCGCCCTGGAGAAGTACGGGGCCCCCATCTACGTGCGCAAGCAGATCGTGCACAACGTGCACGTCGTGAAGACCCTCGAGGAGCGCGGCGCGATCTTCGTGGACGAGACCGAGGAGGTCCCCGAGGGCGCCATCGTCGTCTTCTCCGCGCACGGCGTCGCCCCCGTCGTCCACGAGGAGGCCCGGGGCCTGAGCCTGCGCACCATCGACGCCACCTGCCCGCTGGTGACCAAGGTCCACAAGGAGGCCGTCCGGTTCGCCAACGACGACTACGACATCCTCCTGATCGGCCACGAGGGCCACGAAGAGGTCATCGGCACCACCGGCGAGGCCCCCGACCACATCCACCTGGTCGACGGCCCCGGCGACGTCGCCAACGTCAAGGTCCGCGACTCCGAGAAGGTCGCCTGGCTGTCGCAGACCACCCTGTCGGTCGACGAGACCATCGCCACCGTCGAGAAGCTGCGCGAGCGGTTCCCCAAGCTCATGGACCCGCCGTCCGACGACATCTGCTACGCCACCCAGAACCGCCAGACCGCGGTCAAGCAGATCGCCGCCCAGGCCCAGCTCGTGATCGTGGTCGGCTCCACCAACTCGTCCAACTCGGTACGGCTCGTCGAGGTCGCCAAGGAGCACGGCGCCGACGACGCCCACCTGGTCGACTACGCCGAGCACATCGACGAGGCCTGGCTGGAGGGCGTCACCACGGTCGGCGTCACCAGCGGCGCCTCCGTCCCGGACGAACTCGTCCAGGGCGTACTGACCTGGCTGGCCGAGCGCGGCTTCGGCGACGTCGAAGAGGTCGAGTCCGTCCCGGAGAGCATGCGCTTCGCCCTCCCCCACGAACTCCGCAAGAACCTGCGCATCACCCCAGTCGGCTGAGCAGTGTTTACCCGGGGGGCGACCCCCCGGACCCCCACGTCCGGGCCGCGCGCCTCCTGCGCTCGCCTGGGGGCTCGCTCCGGAGGCACCCGGCCCTTGGCAGGGGGCTCCGCCCCCCGCACCCCCCGCTGGGGGCGCTTCGCCCCCTAGCCCCCAACCCCGGGACTCCACCCGCTAAGGGGCCGTGGATGCGTACCCCGCAACGACCTGGTTTTCCACTGTCCGGCCTGGAGCGGAGCGCTAGCGGAGTGGAGGGACGGGCAGGCGGCGGGGAGCGTTTCCGTAGTGAGCCCCCAGGCGAGCGGAGGAGGCGCTTCGCGCCGTCCCGGGTGGTGTGGAGGGTCGTCCCTCCACAATGACACGGTGTCACGCGCGGGCGGGGGGTTCCTCCCAGCGGACCGGGTTCTCGTTCTCCTCCTGCTCGAACAGGCGGCTGCCGGCCAGTCTGCCGCGCAGTTCCCGGATGTTGGCGGGGAGGCCGCGCGGGACGGTGATCAGCAGTACCAGGAGGGTGCCGCCGAACAGCCAGGGGGCGGTGCCCGCCAGTGCGGTGAGGACGCCCAGCGCGACGCCGCGGACGGGGGAGGGGTCGCCCAGTGCCGTGACGATCTCCGCCAGGACGGTGACGGCGAGGAAGACCGCGGGCGGGCTGACGGCCAGGGTGATCAGGTCGGCCCGGCGGGTGGCCAACGCGGCCAGCACGCAGCCGGCGAGGAAGCTCGCGCCCGCCAGCACGCCGAAGTCCAGCCAGCGCGACAGCAGCGCGCCGAGCAGTGCGATGGCGGTCAGGACGACCACTCCGCCGCGCCCGGTCAGGGTGATCGAGGCCCCGGCGGACCTGGCCCGCGGGCCCGGATCCCTGCGGGCCCCGCCCCGCTGACGTCGCACACGACCCCCTGCGTCCGGCGAGGCGCCCGGGGGCGCGTCGCGTACCGGCGGTGAACTCATGGCCGCCACCTTTCCCGGCGATCGATCCGGTCGGGGACGGCCCGTCCGCCGAAACCTACCGCTTCGGCGGACGACTCCGGGTGTTCGACGGCTTCCTCGCCGTGGCCGGATTCGCCGTTCCCGGTGAGCTCGGCGGCCGACGGCGAGCGCGGGCTCTCCTCGACCGGGCCGGGGGCCTCCAGCGGGGCGTCGACCACGCCGAGCTCGTTCAGCTTGCGGGCGCTGACCAGGACGCGGGTCTCCAGCGAACCGACCGTGCGGTTGTAGGACTTGATCGCGTTGGTCAGCGAGCGGCCCAGTTCGTCGACGTGCCCGCCCAGCGTGCCCAGCCGCTCGTACAGCTCCTTGCCCAGGTCGAACACCGCGCGGGCGTTGCGGGACAGGGCGGCCTGCTGCCAGGCGTAGGACGCCGTCCGCAGCATGGTGACGAGCGTGGTGGGGGTGGCGATGTGGACGCGGCGCCGCATCGCGTACTCCAGGAGGCCCGGGTCGCGGTCGAGCGCGGGCGCCAGGAACGCCTCGCCGGGGATGAACAGGACCACGAATTCGGGGGCGGGGCTGAACGCCTGCCAGTACGACTTGGCGGCGAGCCGGTCGACGTGGTCGCGGAGGTGGCGGGCGTGGGCGTCCAGCCGGATCGGGTCGCCGGTCTCGGCGGCCTCCAGGTAGGCGGCCAGCGACACCTTGGAGTCGACCACGATGTTCTTGCCTCCCGCGAGGCGGACGACCATGTCCGGCCGGACGGCGCCGTCCTCGGTGTACGCGGAGACCTGCTCGTCGAAGTCGCAGTGGTGGGTCATCCCGGCCAGTTCCACGACGCGGCGCAGCTGGAGCTCGCCCCAGCGGCCGCGGGCCTCGGGGCGTTGCAGCGCCCGTACCAGCGCCTGGGTCTCGCCGCGGAGCTGCTCGGAGCTCTGCCGGACGAAGTCGACCTGCTTGGCCAGCATCGCGTGCGACTCGCGGCGGCCGGTCTCGACCTCGCGGAGCTGCGCCTCCACCTTGGCGAGGGTGTCCTTGAGGGGGGCCACGAGGTGCTCGACGGCCTGCTTGCGGCGCTCCAGCTCGCCGGCGGCCTCGGCGCCGGCGGCCTTGAGGCGGGCGTCGGCCAGCTCCAGGAACCGCTGGTTGCTGGCGTCCAGTGCCTTGGCGGACAGGTTCTCGAAGTGCTCGGCCATCCGCTCCTCGGCGTAGGCCAGCTTCTCCTCGGCGGCGCGGGCGCGGGCGATCAGGGCGCCCTGGCGGCCGGTAGCGAGCGCGAATCCGACCACCGCGCCGAGGGCCGTCCCGAGGGCCAGGCCGGCGAGCAGCGCGAGATCCATCCCTTCATCGTGGCAGTGGAGGCGGGCGGTTCCGGTGCGACGCGCCGAGACGCACCCGGCGCCGGACAATTAGACTCACCGTTCACTTACGTCCTCAAACCGGATGAGCGGTGCCGCCCGGGCCGTTCACACCCGTCCGCCGAAGCGAGGAGAGAGCATGAGCACCACCACCGGTACGCGCGCCGTACGCATCGTGCCGAGGACGCGGACGGAACGACGGGTCGCCCGGGGGCTCGCGCTCGAACCCGGTGGTCCTCCCAGCGCGCAGGCCCGCCTCGCGGGCCAGGCGGTCAAGGCCCTGGTGAAGGGGGTCTGGTCGACCATGCCCGACTCGCCGGACGGGCTGATGCGCTTCCAGCGAGCCGCCGGTCTCGTGGCGGCTCTCCAGGCCGTCCCGCGCGGCGTCTCCATTTCCCAGGAGGACCTGGGCGCGTGTACGGCCGAGTGGGTGCGGGCCGGCACCCCCGATGAGCGCAAGGTCTTCCTGTATCTGCATGGGGGCGGCTACTTCTTCGGGAGCGCCCGTCTTTACAGGCCGTCCACCTGGAGGCTGTCGGCGTCCACGGGACGGCCCGTTCTCGCCCTGGACTACCGGCTCGCCCCGCAGCACACCCCCTCGGACGCACTGGACGACGCTCTCACCGCGTACGACTTCCTCCTGCGCAGCGGCTACGCGCCGGGCGACATCGTCGTCGGAGGGGATTCGGCGGGGGGCCATCTCACCCTCGCCCTGCTGCTGGCCCTCAAGCGGCGCGAGATCGGGCTGCCGGCCGCGGCGCTGTGCCTGTCGCCCTGGGTCGACCTGCTGTGCGCGGCGGACTCGCATCGCCTCAACGCCCGCAGCGAGTCGGTCATCCCGGCCGCCAAGCTCGCCTGGCTCGGCCGCCGCTTCTGCGCGGGCAAGGACGAGGACGACCTCCTCCTGGCCACCCGGCACGCCGACCTGACCGGGCTGCCCCCGCTCCTCCTGGTCGCCAGCGGCAGCGAGATCCTCCGCGACGACACCCGTGACCTGGCCGAACGGGCCAGGGCCGCCGGTGTGACCACCGCGTACCAGGAGTGGGACGGGCTCATGCACGTCTTCACGGTGTTCGCCGACTACGTCCCCGAGGGGCGGGCGGCGTTCCGGCACGTCGCCGAGTTCCTCCGCGCCGTCGAATCCTGAGCTCGCGGCCGGTGCGGCGGGGCGGCCGGGTTGACGCGACGTTCACCCGGTCGTCGTCCGCGTGTGGTCCGGCGGGCCCATAAACTTGTCCGCCGTGAGCCTCTCCATCGGAATCGTCGGGCTGCCCAACGTCGGCAAGTCCACCCTCTTCAACGCGCTGACCAAGAACGACGCGCTGGCCGCCAACTACCCGTTCGCGACCATCGAGCCCAACGTCGGCGTCGTCGGGGTGCCCGACCCCCGGCTGGAGCGGCTGGCCGAGATCTTCGGCTCGCAGAAGATCATCCCGGCGACCATGGAGTTCCTCGACATCGCCGGGATCGTCAAGGGCGCGTCCGAGGGGCAGGGGCTGGGCAACAAGTTCCTGGCCAACATCCGCGAGACCAACGCGATCTGCCAGGTCATCCGGGCCTTCCACGACCCCGACGTCACCCATGTGGACGGCGACACCGACCCGTCCCGCGACATCGAGACGATCAACACCGAGCTGATCCTGGCCGACCTCCAGACGATCGAGCGGGCCTTGCCGCGCCTGGAGAAGGAGGCGCGGACCAAGAAGGACAAGGACAAGCTCGCGGTCGTCGACGCGGTCACCGCCGCGCAGAAGCTGCTGGACGACGGCGTCACCCTGTTCGCGGGCGCCGAGCGCGCCGGCATCGACCTGGCGCTGCTGCGCGAGCTGCACCTCCTCACCGCCAAGCCCTTCCTGTACGTGTTCAACCTCGACGAGGAGGAGCTCGTCGACGAGGCGCTGCGCGCGCGGCTGCGCGAGCTGGTCGCCCCGGCGGAGGCGATCTTCCTGGACGCCAAGATCGAGGCCGAGCTGATCGAGCTGCCCGACGAGGAGGCCCTCGAGCTGCTCCAGGGCATGGGCCAGGAGGAGTCCGGCCTGTCGCAGCTCGTCCGGATCGGCTTCGCCACCCTCGGGCTCCAGACGTACCTGACGGCGGGGCCCAAGGAATCGCGCGCCTGGACGATCCGCAAGGGCGACACCGCGCCCGAGGCCGCCGGCGTCATCCACACCGACTTCCAGCGCGGCTTCATCAAGGCCGAGGTCGTCTCCTACGACGACCTGGTGGCCGAGGGCTCCATGGCGGCTGCGCGCACGGCCGGGAAGGTGCGGATGGAGGGCAAGGACTACGTCATGCAGGACGGTGACGTGGTCGAGTTCCGCTTCAACGTCTGAGCCGCCGCGGCGGGCGAGGTGTTCTCGGACACCCGGGCGGCCGGACGAGCCTGGCCACGACGTCGTGGAACGGGTCGTCGCGTCCTGGTCGGACGACGCGCCCTACCCGGCCTTCGGCGTCCGCCTGATGCTGCGCGGCGAGTATGAGCCGCGAGTACTGAGAAGGGCGACCGCGGGGCCAGGTTCGTGTGTCCCGGGACGGGGCGTTGGCAGGTCATCGTGCACGGTCGGTGATGCGAGGATTACGGTGATGTGTCGCGAAGTGGACACGATGCCGGATTCATTGGGAAGAAATTGCGCGCCGCCGCGCCATGTGGTCATGAAGCACCATCCGCACCATGGTGCTTGTCTCAAACCCCCTTCCGCACGTCGTTCGGAGTCGCGGGTAGAGGATCGTCACCGTTTGGCAATCCCGCGCGCCGATGCCGAGGTGAATCGCGTTATCCACAACCGCGTGCCGGGGCTGTGCTTCGTCCGGATGCGCTGGAACAATTGACGCTCGTGGTTACGCTGGGCCCGGGGTGGGTGCAGGACACGGCCACACCCGTACACGACCAGAGGCATACAGGACCGCGCCGACCGGGGGCGAGGCGCGAGCGGAGGCAGGATGGCTCGCAGGTCGGCCGTGCGACACGGCCGTGAGACCGCTGTGGTCGAGGAGGACGCGGTGAACGGCCGCGCGCTCGACCCGTCCGCCGACCCCTGGCGGGCGAGCGACGCCGACCGGCGGCGCGGGCGGTCGGGCGGGGGTGCGCGCGGCGGCGGCCGCTGGGGCGGCTCCGGCGGGCGCTGGTGGGTCTGGGTCGGCCGCGCCGTCCTGTGGGCCGTCATCATCGTCATCCTCGTCAACGGGATCCGCGCGCCGTTCGAGCGCTTCACCGCGACCGAGACCCAGACCCCGGGCGCGCCCGCCGCCGACAAGGGCAAGGGCGCGGCCTTCCCCAGCAGCGCCGCGGGCGCGTTCGCGATGCAGTTCGCCAACGTCTACCTCAACTACGACCAGAGGAACGCCGCCGCCCGCGAGGCGCAGATGCGCACCTTCGTCCCCGACGGCGCCGACGGCCAGTTCGGCTGGAACGGCGTCGGCCAGTTGCAGGTGCAGTCGGTCCAGGTCGCCGGAGTCGACGCGCGCGACGCCAACAACGGCGTCGTGACCGTGCTCGCCCGCACCCAGGACAAGTGGCTCCGGCTGGCCGTGCCCGTGTACACGAACAACGGCGCGATGGTCGTCCCCTCCCGCCCGGCCCTGCTGCCGCCCCCCGCCAAGGCCGCCCCGCCGCAGCGGGGCGTGCAGGAACGCGACACCGCCCTCGAGGGCGAACTCTCCTCCGTCCTCACCGAGTTCTTCGACGCCTACGCCCGCGGCAACCAGGCGGCGCTGTCGCGCTTCGCCGACGGCACGGCCATCGCGGGGCTCGCCGACTCGGTCAGCTTCGTCCAGGTCAGGGCGATCGTCGCGCCCCGCGGAAAGGCCGGCGAGCGCACGGTCACCGCGACGGTCGCCTGGGCCGTCCCCGGCACCGCCGGGGGCGGCGAACTGGAGCAGACCTACGAGCTCGCGTTGGTGAAGAAGGGCACGACCTGGTACGTGAGAGACATACGCGGCACCACAGAGCCGGGTGCGTCATGACGGGGCAACGCCGTGACGGCGCGCCCGCCCCCCGTATCCGACACATCCGACGAACCAGGAAGGTAGTCAGTCGATGCTGCACCACATGATGGCGTCGATTCCGTTCGAGGTCCTGGCGGCGCCGAACGACGACCTGCAGACCGATCAGCTGGCCGACTGGCTGCGGCAGATATTCGGCCCCCTTTTCCTCGTGATCGTCTCCATTGTGGCGATCTTCTTTCTGTTCACCCGCGAGATCACGCGGTTCGTTCAATTCATCGTGCTCGCCATCGGAATCGGGGTGGTCTTCTACGTGCCCAACATCATCGAGACCACGGCCAGGGCGATCGCCCGGGCCCTGGGAGTGGACTTGACCTGACCTCGGCACGGCGGTCACCGAGAGCAGGGGCGGCCCCGCGCGCCGGGGCCGGCAGGCGACACTGTGCTCGCACAGTTAGGGGAGTAGGGGCGTGGATCTACCCACGTACACGAACATCTGGCGCATCGAGAAGCGGCTGTACAAGCTGTACGACCTGCGGCTCCCGATGCCGCTGCCGATGGTCCAGATCGGCGTGTTCGCCGGCGTGTTCGTGCCGTGGATCGTGCTGCTGCGCTTCGTGGGCATCCCGTTCGAGTCCCCGTGGCACGTGCTCTACATCGTCCCCCCGGGCGTCCTCACCTGGCTGGCGACCCGTCCCGTCATCGAGGGCAAGCGGCTCACCGAACTGCTCATCTCGCAGACCCGCTACCTCGCCGAGCCCCGCACCTGGTGCCGGCTGACCCCCATCCGCGAGCCCCGCGAGGTCGTCGTGGTGGCCCGCGTCTGGCGCCGCCCGCAGGCCCCCGCCCCGGTCGCCGCCCCCGAGCGCGCCGCCCTCAAGACCCGCCGCAAGGCACGCAAGCAGCAGCGCCGCCCGGTCGTCGAGGAGGCCCCGGTCGTCCCCGCGTTCGCCCCGAGCCCGGCCGTGGCGTCCGCACCCCAGCCCCTCGCCGAGGTCGCCGCCCAACGGGAGGCCGGCGGCCTCGCCACGGCGGACGACACCCGCGCGGACGGTCCCCCCGCCCCGCGTCCCGCCAAGCCCTGGCGCCGTACCACGCGCGACATCTCCCACGAGGAAGAGGCACCGCGCCCCGCCGACCTGGAACACCCCCCGGCGACCCCCCAATTGGAACTCGGCGCCACCGGAAAACGGGCCTTCGCCTCGGGCGTTCGCCGCCCGGGCAGCCCCCCGGAATTCTGGAAGGCCGGCCCCGCCCCGGAGTCGGGCCCTCCACCCGGAGAGCACCCCTCACCCCAGGCCCCCGTCCCGACCAGCCCTCCAACGACCTCCCCCTCCCAGCCGACCCCCGCAGCAGCCGCCCCCGAACCTCACGCCGACGCACCGCGAGCGACAGCGTCCGTACCCGAGCCGGGCGACAGGCGCGTGGCCGGCTGCCGCAGGACGCCGCCCGCCCACCAGGCCGCAGCGGCATCCCGCGAGCGGGTGCCCACGCCGCAGCCGGTCGCTGACGAGACCTCCGGCCAGGCTCCCGTTCCACCCGCCGTCCCGGCCGCTCCCAGCGGACACGCGACCGGCTCCGAGCCCCGCACCGACACCGTCCCCGCGCCCGGCACGCCCGGCGACCGCGCGGCCGCCTCCGAGACGCGCCCCGAAGCGGTGCCCGCGCCCGGCGAGGTCGCGGACGACCCGAGCGCGGGTGACGAGCATGTGGGCGACACCGAAACTCGACGCGATGCGGTCCCCGCACCTGACGCGTCCGATGAGCGCGCGGCCGGCTCCGAGCCCCGAACGGGTCCGGCGCCTGCGTCCGGCGAGAGCGCGGGCGGCCTCGAGTCTCAGAGCGGCGCGGTCCCCGCGCCCAGCGCACCCGGCGCGTCCGTCCCGGGCGACACGTCCGGTGAGGGTGCGGGTGGGGCTGAGCCCCGCACCGCTGCGGCGCCCTGGCCTGGCGAGCATACGGCCGGTGTCGAGTCTCGGCGCGATGCGGTGTCCGCGTCCGGTGCGGGCGGCGGTCCCGAGTCTCAGGGCGAGGGCGCGTCGGTGCCGGAGCAGGGCGACAAGCGCGTTGCCGGGCGGAAGCGGACGCCGAGCCCGGTGCCCCAGCAGCAGGGTGGCGACCGTTCGGCCGCGGCCTCGGATGGCTCGCAAGCGCAGGGGGACGCGGCGCACGGCGAGGCCGACCCGGTGCCCGACCGGCGCGGCGAGCCGGTGCGTGCCAGTGCCCAAGAGCCGGCGGCCGGGCCGCCCCCCACGCGGCCGGACATTCCGCAGCGGGCAGCGTCCACGCGGCCCGACATCCCGCAGCAGGCGAAGGCGACCCGGCCCGACATCCCGATGGTGCCCGGGGCGTTCGGTTCCGGGGGCACCGAGCCGCAGCGGCCGGAGGAGGAGCCCACGCGCGAGGAGGCACCGCGCCTCGAGCCGCCCAGGCCCTGGTCGGAGGAACTGTCCAAGCCGTCCCGCGAGGGCGCGGCCGACGCGCCCGCCTGGCCGCCCGTTCCGCAACCACGGGCGGAAGAGCGGCCGCCCGCGCGCGAGGCCGGTCCGCAGCCGGAGGCGCCCGCCGCCGGGCACCCGGGCAGGTTCCCCATGTCGGGGCCCGCGCCCCGTCCGCCCGCGCACGAGGAGCCGCCGCCCGCGCCGGCGCGCGAGGTGCGCTCGGGGCCCGCGTCCCCGGTACGGCCCCGTCCGCTGCCGCCGCCACCTCCCGCGCCGCCGTCCGAACCGGCGATCACCCCGCCGGGGCCCGAGCACGAGGTCAGCTCCGGCGGCCTGCGCAGGCTGATCCAGGCCGTCAGCGGCGGGCACGGCGAGGCCGACGCCGAATACCAGCAGCGGCTCCAGCAGCCGTTCCAGGGCACCCGGCACATCGTCGTGCTCGGCTGCACCGGCGGCGCCGGCCAGACCGTGACGGCGCTCATGCTGGGGCACACCTTCGCCCAGCACAACGGGGAACCGGTCGTCGCGATCGACGTCAACCCCGGCCCGGGCGCGCTCGCGCGCAGGACGCGCAGCGAGACCAACGAGACGCTGACCGGCCTCATCACCCGCGCCGACCAGGTCAACAGCCTCACCGCGATGCGCCGCTACACCTCCCAGGCCAAGTCGGGCCTGGACGTCATCGCGGCCGGGAAGAACCCGCTGCAGGCCCTCGACGACCGCGACTACGCGCTGGCCATCCGCACCATCGACCGGTTCTACTCGGTGACGCTGCTGGACGCGGCCGCCGCCGTGGTCGCGCGGGTGCTGCCGTACGCCGACCAGATCGTGCTCGTCGCCCCCGCCAGCGCCGACGCGCCGCGCGCGGTGGCGATGACGTTCGAGTGGCTGGATGGCCACGGGTACGAGGAACTGCGCTCCCGCGCCGTGACCGTCATCAACGGCGTCAGCCGCCGCAGCATGGACGACGTCGAGCAGGCCGAGGCGGTCGCCCGCGGCCGCTGCCGTGCCCTGGTGCGGATCCCATGGGACGATCACCTGAGCATGGACCGCGCCCCCCGCAACGAGCTCAAGTCCCTGCGCGCGCCGACGCGGCGCGCCTACCTCGCGCTCGCCGGCGTGGTCGCCGGCGGGTTCACCGTCGTGCCCGAGCGTTACCAGGAGCTTCAGCAGGAGCAGGAGGCCACCCGATGAGCGCCGCCACGAGCCCGGCCGGCAGGCGGGGCGGAGGCGTCAAGACCGAGCGGAGCGAGGGCATGAGCGCGGTTCGTGCCGGGAGGCGCGGCGGGCCGTCCCTCCGCAGGAGACCCGTCATGGCCCGGCCGGACGCGGTTCGCGCCGCGGGGCGCGGCGGGTCGTCCCCCCACGAGAGCCCCGTCGCGACCGGGCGGAGCGCGGTTCGCGCAGCGGGGGCTTCCCCCCGCGAGGAGGCGGCATGAGCAGGGCGTCCAACGCGCGGACCGGCCGGCTGGCCGTGCGGTACTTCGACGACCGGGTGCTGCTCACCGACAACGCGGCCTGGGCGTACTTCCGGCTGCCGACGGTGTCGTACGAGTTCACCACCGGCGAGGAGCGCGAGGCCCTGGCCACCAACATCACCATCGCGCTGGCCGGGATCCGGATGCAGGACGCGGAGATCCACCTGCGGATCGCGCACCGC
Organism: Spirillospora sp. CA-255316; assembly: GCA_050942275.1. Taxonomy (GTDB): domain Bacteria; phylum Actinomycetota; class Actinomycetes; order Streptosporangiales; family Streptosporangiaceae; genus Spirillospora. The sequence continues at coordinate 1,933,223 of CP192047.1, forward strand.
ACCTACCCGGCGGCCGACTGGGCGCTGGCGCTCGACCGCACCTCCGACGGCGGCCAGGGCTGGCGCGAGTACCTGGAGGAGACCTACGCGCACGTCTGGGCGAAGGACTTCTGGACCAAGGAGGTCTACCTCGGCGTCCGGCTCGGCTCGCGCGGCGTCGGCGCCCAGTTCTCCGGCGGCGTGCTGGCGCAGTGGCTCGGGTTCTACAAGCGCAGCGAGCAGGTCCTCGGCATCACCGACGACGCGATCGACAAGAAGGAGATCGCGCGGTGGACCGACCAGGCCGAACGCGTCGGCCGCGCCCTGGGCGGCTCCGCCCTCTACGCGCGGCACGCCGCGTCCACCGAGGTGGCCTGGCTGTTCCAGCACGCGGTGACGGCGTCGCTGGCCGACCCGCCGCCGTCGGCGGTGCCGCGCCGCACCTGGGGCAAGGGCGAGATCGAGACGCTGGTCGAGGGCGCCATCCACAACGGCCGCTCCTACCTGCGAGTGGAGCAGCCCAACTTCGCCGGTGTGGGGACGAGCGCGACCGCGGAGTCCTACGTCGCGTACCTCTCCTTCGCCCGCTTTCCGGACATGATGCCCTTCCCGGACGGGGAGCCCTGGTTCCACTACGCCGACGCGCTGCCGTTCCCGGTCGAGATCAGCTCCCGGATGAAGCTGATCCCGCCGGCGAAGGCGTCCAAGGACGTCTCCCGGAAGCTGGCGCACGCCCGCGACATGGACCAGCACATCCGGGAGGCGGGCGCGGAGGCGCCGATCGCGCTGGCCGAGCAGATCGACGCGGCGCGGATGCTGGAGCACGGCATCACCAAGGAGCGGCTGCCGTTCGTGTACGGGTGGCACCGCCTGATCGTGTCCGCGCCCAGCGAGGAGCTGCTTGCGCAGCGGGTGGACGCGGTGGTCGAGCACTACCGCGACATCAACATCGACGTGGTGAACTCCACCGGCGACCAGTTCTCCCTGTTCCTGGAGTCGCTGCCGGGCGACCGGATCAGGCTCAACGCGTACGCGCAGCGGCAGCCGCTGCGCACGATCGCGGGCGGGATGCCGGTGGCGACCGTCGACCTGGGCGACCGTCCCGACGACGACGGCGAGGGCTGGGTCGGCCCGTACATCGGGGAGACGCTGGGCCGGGCCCGCTCGATCGTGCACTTCGACCCGCTGGTGGCGGCGGCGCGCAACCGTCCCACCGCGGTCGCGATCACCGGTGAGCCGGGCGGCGGCAAGACGACCCTGGCGCTGCTGCTCATCTACCAGATGGCGCTGCGGGGCGTGACGGTCGCGGCGATCGACCCGAAGGGCGACGCCGAGTCCCTCGTCGAGCTGCTCAGGGCGCGCGGCCGCAGGGCGCGGATCCTGCCGCTGGGCTCGGCGGCGCCGGGGCTGCTCGACCCGTTCTCGTTCGGCGACGACCTGGCCGCCAAGAAGACGATGGCGACCGAGACGCTGCGGCTGCTGCTGCCGCGCATGTCGGAGGAGCGCGAGTCCGCGATGATCCAGGCGGTCGGCGCCGTCGCCAACGCCGACCGTCCCTCCCTCGGCAAGGTCGTGGACCATCTGGAGGGCTCGCAGGACCCCGCGTCCAAGAACCTGGGCGCCGTGCTCCGCTCGATGTCGGAGATGCGGCTGGCCAGGCTCTGCTTCGACCCGTCCGGCGGCGAGCGGATCGACACCGCCGGCTGGACGACCGTGTTCACCCTGGGCGGCCTCACCCTGCCCGACGTGGCGATCTCCCGCGAGGACTACTCCTACGAGCAGCGCCTCTCGGTCGCCCTGATGTACCTGGTCTCCCAGTTCGCCCGGCGGTTGATGCACGGCCTCGACCGGCGCATGCCGAAGGCCATCTTCCTGGACGAGGCCTGGGCGATCACCTCGACTCCGGAGGGCGCCAAGCTCATCCCCGAGGTGTCGAGGATGGGCCGCTCGCGCAACACCGCGCTGATCCTGGTGTCGCAGAACGCCGGCGACCTGCTCAACGAGCAGGTGACCAACTGCCTCTCGTCGGTCTTCTCGTTCCGTTCGTCCGAACGCAACGAAGTGGGGAACGTGATGTCCCTGCTGGGGGTGGAGACCTCCAACGAGCACAAGGCCGTGCTGCGCAACCTCGGCAACGGCGAGTGCATCTTCCGGGATCTGGACGGCCGCGCGGGCCGCATCGGCGTCGACCTGATCTCCGAGGAGCTGCGGCGCTGGCTGGACACCAACCCGACCCGGTCCCGTCCGGGTTCGGCCGAACTCACGGTCTCGGGGGCAGACGCCGCACAGGGTCGAGGTGGAGCCGGGTGAACACGAGAGGTCAGCCAATGAACCGTCCCCGCGTCCCGTCGCGAGGCGAGCGCGCCAGGCCTGCGACGCGCAACGGTGCCTCCGCGGCGCAGCGCGCAAGACCTGTGGGGAGTCGTTCAAGGATCGCGGTGCGGGGCCGGCGCGCCGGTGCGCGTGGCGCCCCCTTCACGGGGGACGCGTGGCATGAGCGGCCCTGGGCGTACCCGTTGAGAGTCGGCTTCGGTACGGGCGGTGCGGTGCCGAGGTTGCAGCGGACTCCTGCCGAAGGGATCGACCCCGGCGCGCTCGGGTCTGCGGTGGCACGCGGCTCTGGCGGCGCGCGGAGGAACGCCGCGGCGGCCCGCCCGTCCGGCGGCGGGGTGCGTGCCCGCACGCCGCGCCGCTCGGGAGCGAGGCGGAGGCGCCGCTCGGCGGTGCTGATGATCCTCATGGCGCTGTTCCTGCTCAGCCCGGTCTCGCCGGCCGTGGCCTCGATCCCGCTGCCCAGTCCCGGTGATGCCTGCCGGCCGGCGGATAATCCGGCGCCGGAGCAGTACGGGTCGGGGACGGACGGCCTGATCAAGCCGCCGAACTATCCGAGCGAGCAGCTGAAGAAGACGCCGGCCGACCGGCTGACGTACTACGACCGGTACGGGACGGCCGGGCAGCACTGGTACGCGGTCGACATGGGCTGCGCGGACGCGATGGCGATGATGGGCAACGCGCTCGCCAACACCACGTTCACGCTGGTCCGCGCGATCGACCGGACCACGATCAGCGTGTACCAGGCGGCGGCGTCGGAGTCGCTGCTGGGCTGGCTGAAGAACACCGTCGACGGTGTGATCAGCGACATCGGGAAGACGTTCAACGCGCGGTACTGGTCGTGGGTGGTCATCCTCGGCGCGATGTGGCTGGCCTGGTGGGGGCTGGTGCGCAAGCGGGCCAGCAAGGTCACCGAGGGCGTGATCTGGATGGTCGCGGCGATGGTGGCGCTGATCTGGCTGGTGGCGCGGCCCGCCGATTTCACCACGCTGGGCACGAAGGTGTCGGAGGCGACCAGCGCGGCGTTCAACGCGGCGCTGCCGCAAAGCGACACCAAGGGGACGTCCTGCATCCCGCCGCCCGCGGGCAAGGCGGATCCGATGAACTCGGCGAACGTGGACGCGACCACCCGTAACGCCAACGGGCTGTGGGTGGCGCTGGTCTGCAAGCCGTGGCTGATGGGGCAGTTCGGCACGACCGACCCCAACGCCAAGATCGTCAAGGACAACGCCGACAAGCTGCTGTGGTCGCAGGCGGTCGACCTGCCGGAGACGCACGGCGGGCAGAAGGTCGACCTGGCGAAGAAGGCGGACGCGTACAAGGACGTCGCCGGGAACGTCAAGGAAGAGCACGCCGGGGTCTATCCGCTGTTCCAGGGCAAGAACTGGACGAGCCGGCTGGCGGTCGCGTTCGGCGGGTTGTTCGCGGCGCTGGTGGCGGGGCTGCTGATCCTGGTGATCGCGATCGCGCTGATCGTGGTGAAGATCGCGTTCCTGCTGCTGCTGGTGGCGGGGCCGATCTTCCTCGGGATCGGGATCCATCCGGGCATCGGCCGGGTGATCGCGATCCGGTGGCTGGAACTGCTGCTGTCGATGCTGCTGAAACAGGCGGCGCTGATCGGTGTGCTGTCGCTGCTGCTGTGGGCGTACGGGCTGATCCTCGGCGAGACGCTGCCGTGGGGGCTGCAGATCCTGCTGATCGCGCTGGTGACGTTCGCGGCGTTCGTGTACCGCAAGCCGTTCCAGCACTTGTTCTCGGCGGTCGGGTACTCGGCCGTGGGGTCGCGGGAGAAGAGCCAGGCGCAGCTCGACAAGTCGGTCATGGAGGCGCGCAAGAACACCACGGCGGTGGCGGGCGCGGTCGTGCCGGGCGCGGCGGGCTACCGGCTCGCACGGTTCGGCAAGAACGACGGCACGGGCGAGCCCGGCACGGCGACGGCCGCCGACGGCACCGCGGCGACCGGGACGGGCGTGGACCGGCGCAGCGGCGCGGCCGGGGCGGGCGAGGGCCCGTCGCCGGAGGCCGCGCCCGTGCTGGCGGCCAAGCCCCGCGGCGGTGGCGTCGCGGGGGCGCAGGGCCGGTCGCGGCGGGGCGCGCCCCCGCTCAACCTGCCGACCCGCGCGGCTTCGCGCGGGGAGACACGCGCCGGCGACGCGGGTACGACGGCGGCCGGCAATGGCAATGGCGGCGGTGCGCTGGCCGGTGCGGCGGCCGGTGGCGGCTCGTCCGGGTCCGGGAGCAAGCCCTCCGGTACGGCCCGTCCCACGTCGTGGACGGGCCGTCCGGAGAAATCCAACGGCGGCGGATCGTCGGGCGGCTCGGGCAGCGGGTCCGGCGGAGGCGGCGGCTGGTTCGGCGGCAGCGGCGTCGGGCGGTCGTCCGGTGAACGCGGCCGCGGCCGGGCCGGCGGCGGTTCCGGGCCGGGCGGCGGTGGCGGTTCGGCGCCGTCCCGCGGCCGGGGCGGCGGCGCTCCGGCGCGGAACAGGCCCGCCGATCCGGCCTCGGGCGTTCCGAAGCCGCGCGCGGGCGGCGCGGGCACGGGCTCCTCCGGCCAGACCGGCGGAGGCCCCGGCGGTCGGCAGCAGCCGCCGCCCCTGTGGGGCCGTGGAGACTCCGGTGAAGGGCCGCCGCTCCCGTTCTGGCTTCGCCCCGTCGACGGGGACTCGGAGCGGGACGGCTAGATGAACCTGACCGACCGCCAACGCAAGCTGCTGTTCGCGGGGCTGGTGGTCGCCCTCGCCGTCGTGGGCGTCTACCTGACCGTCGCCGCGCCCGACGGGGACTCCGAGGGCGACGACGCCGCGAGCCCGCCCCCGGCGGCGACGGCCGGGCCGACCGGCCCCGCCTCGCCGCCGCCCGGGATCTCCGGCTCGGTCTCGGCGGGCAACTTCGACCTCTACCGGCTGCTGCCGTTCTCGCAGCAGGAGTTCGCCACGGCCGCAGATCTGGCGCAGCGGTTCACCGCCGCGCAGGGGACGTACCGCTACAACGAGGACCCCAAGGCCTTCACCGACCGGCTCGCGCCCATGGTCACCGAGGCGCTGCTCGTCGAACTCCAGCGCAGCGCGGGCTCGCCCGGCCAGATCGAGGAGCGCCGGCAGCAGCAGGTCGTCGCGGAGGCCACGGCCACCCTCGACCGCGTCCGCGACATCGAGGACAACTCGATCATCTTCCTGGTGACCGGGAAGCAGCAGGTCACCAAGGGCGGCAAGACGGGGCAGGAGAGCCAGCAGTACGCGGTGACGGTGGCGCGCGAGGGCGGCTCCCTGCGGGTGTACTCCTTCGTGCCCGCGGACCAGGGGCAGGCGGGTGACACCGGATGACCCGGCGCAGGCTGCTGTTCGCCGGGGCGCTCGGCGCCGTCGGGACGCTGTTCGTCGCGCTGATGATCGTGCCGGTGCTGTTCGGCGCCAGCCAGTTCATGTTCGGCGGGGGCGGCGCGGGCAGCGCGGGATGCGTCGACACCACGCAGGCGGGGGCGCAGCCCGCTGAAGCAGGCGACGCCAAGGCCATCCCGGCCGACTACCTCGCCCGCTACAAGCAGGCGGGGCAGGAGTACGGCATCCCGTGGAACGTCCTCGCCGCGATCGGGAAGGTCGAGACCAGCCACGGCACGTCCCGGCTGCCCGGCGTGAGCAGCGGTGAGAACTACGCGGGCGCCGGCGGGCCCATGCAGTTCCTGGACCCCACGTTCAAGGCGTTCGCGGTGGACGGCGACAAGGACGGCAAGAAGGACAGGTACGACCCCGACGACGCCATCCCGTCCGCCGCCCGCTACCTCAAGCACAACGGCGCCCCGCAGCGGATGCGGACCGCCATCTTCATGTACAACCACTCGTGGGACTACGTGAACCTCGTGCTCGACTGGGCCAAGAAGTACGTGGGCGGCGACTTCACGGTCGTCCAGTCGAACGGCATCGAGTGCCAGGACAACCAGCTTCCGGCCAACGCCGGGGGGCTCGTCCAGCAGATCATCGCGTTCGCCATGGCGCAGCGCGGCAAGCGCTACATCTTCGGCGCCAACGGCCCGGACGCCTGGGACTGCTCCAGCCTGCTCCAGGCGGCCTACCGCACCGTGGGCATCGCCATCCCGCGCACCACCTTCGAGCAGTGGCCGTTCGGAGTGAAGATCGCCAAGGGGCAGGAGGTGCCCGGCGACCTGGTGTTCTTCAACTCCGGTCCGGGGACGTCCCGCGACAACCCCGGGCATGTCGGGATGGTCATCGCCAAGAACAAGATGATCGTGGCGAGCTGCTCCACGTGCGTGCCCAACATCGGCGTCAAGCCGTACCAGCGCTCCGACTGGATCGGCACGACCCGGCCGCTGGCCCGCCCCGATATCCAGCGCAAGATTTCCGAGCTGGCCGCCCAACCCCAACCCGGAGGCTGACCCGTCCCGCGTTGACCCCGTTGACCCGCTCTGCGTTGACGCAGGGGCGTTGGCCTGTGAGGTGGAGGGGCGTGCTTGACCCTCGCATCCGTGTGAGGGTTTACGGTCGCGGCATGCGATTGCACGCTGTTCTGCCGGACGAGAGCCCCGGCGCCGATCCCGGGCGCATCGTCGAACTGGCCGTCCTGGCCGAGGAACTCGGGTACGGAGGGGTGTGGCTCCCCGACCATCTGCTGCCACCGGAGCGGTTCGGGCCGGTGTACGGCGGCGTCTACGAGCCGCTGATCACCCTGGCGCACGTCGCCGCCCGCACCTCCCGGATCCGGCTGGGCACCTCGGTGCTGGTGCTGCCGCTGCGCGATCCGTTCACGCTGGCCAAGCAGGCCGCCACGCTGGACCGGCTGTCGGGCGGACGGTTCGTGCTCGGCGTCGGGATCGGCTGGGACCGTGCCGAGTTCGCGGCGGTCGGCGCGGACTTCGCCGACCGGGCGGCCCGCACGGATGAGGCGCTGCGGCTGCTGCGGCACCTGCACGAACAGGGCGGCGGGCCGTTCGAGGGTGAACGCTTCGGCTTCGATGCCGGCGTGTTCGAGCCCCGGCCGGGCGGCGGGCGGGTCCCGGTCATGGTCGGCGGCATGAGCGACGCCGCCCTGCGGCGGGCCGCCGGGCACGCGGACATGTGGCAGAGCGTCAACACCACTCCGGAGAACTTCGCCGCTCTCGCGTCGCGCGTCCGGGACCTGGCCGGTCGTCCGCTGGAGGTGGGAGCGCGTGCGGAGTGGAGCGAACACCTGGCCGCCGAGTTGCCCGCCTGGGAACGGGCCGGGGCCGACCATCTGGCCGTGCATTTCGAGGACGTCCCGGAAACCGGCGACCGGATGAGGGAGCTGGCCGCCGCCGCGCCGCCACCCCGCTGACCCGTCCATGCTCGAGGACGCGGCCCGTGGTGCGGGGTGTCGGCGCCGCGGGCGAAGGGCTCAGCAGGTGAAGTCGATGTCGGAGAAGCTCTCGTAGTGGTCGGCGGTGTAGTACATGCCGTCGGCGCCCTGGTCGCCGGCCGTGACGATGCGGCGGGCGCCGCGGTCGTCCGAGCCGGGGGTCTCGACCGTGTACTCGTGGTAGTAGCCCTGGGGCCGGTCGGGCAGGATGCCTTCACGGTTCTGGAAGACGGTGCCGTCCTGGGGGTACGGGTACGGGCCGCCCTGCTCGATGAGGCCGATGGTGTCGTGGGCCTCGGGCGGGAGCTGGGACTCGCAGATGGGCGGGATCGCGGCCGCGAGCACGGAGACGAGCGCGGGCGGCCCGGCGGTCGCGGACGAGGGGGCGGCGGCGTGGGCGGGCGAACCGATCAGGCCGGCCACGACCAGCGGCACCAGGAGCAGGAGCCGGAGGAATCGGGGGGAGCGGGGGGTCTTCATGGGGCGAGTGTGCGGTCCGGCCCCCCGCCCCGGTCAAGGCGAAACACCCCTTTTCAGTTGATGTTGCCCATCGGGTCATGCGTGATTCGGCACTGATCCCGGGTGTGGAACGTACGTGCGGCGGTGAGGCCGCCGCCCTCCGGGGTCAGCGGTAGCGGCGCCTGCCGACGACGGCGAGGATGTCGCGCAGGGCGTCGGCGGCCCGGCGCAGGGACTCCTCGGGCACGCCCGCCATGACCTCCTCGTGGGCGCGGCCAGAAGCCGCCAGCGCCGCCGCGGTGACGCGCCGCCCCTCGCCGGTGAGCCGGACCCAGCGGCTGCGGCCGTCGCCGCTGTCGGCGCTCCGTTCCACGTAGCCGGCCCTCTGCAGGCGTTGCAGGACGTTGCTGGTGCCGCCCGAGGTCAGGAAGGCCGACTTGGTGAGCTCGCTGGGCTTGAGCCGGTACGGCTCGCCGGCCCGCCACAGCGCGGCGAGCACCTCGAACTCGGCGTAGGTGAGGCCCAGTTCGCCGAGTTCGGCACGGCCTGCTCGGCCATCCGGCGACCTACGTCCACGCCGCCTGGTACACCGACGACGCGTTCAAGCGCCTGGCCGACAACGGCGCCACGGTGTCGGTCTCGCCCGCCATCGAGGCGAACCTGGCCATCGGCCACCCGCCGACCGGCCGGGCCCGTGCGGCGGGGATCCCGACGGCGCTCAGCGCCGACACCGTCGTCTCCGGGCCCGGTGACATGTTCAACCTGATGAGGGCCGCCTGCATGCTGGAGCGGGGCCGGCCCGGCGGGGCGGGTGCCGGTTTCACCGCACGGGACGCGCTCCGCATGGCGACGATCGAAGGGGCCGAGGTGGCGGGGCTCGCGGACGTCACGGGTTCGCTGCGGCCGGGCAAGCAGGCCGATCTGGTCCTCCTCCGCACCGATCTGCTGAGCATGGGCCCCGTCCACGACCCGATCTCGGCGGTCGTGCAGGCGGCCGACACCCGGTGCGTCGACACCGTCCTGGTCGGCGGCCGGGTGGTCAAGCGGGACGGGCGGATGCTCCACCACGACGTCCGGTCGGTACTCGCCGATCTCCAGGAATCGGCCGACGCCCTCACCGCCGCCGCCTGAGAACCGTGGATGACCTGCGGCGGAGTGGGCGGGCGGGATGCCGCCATCGGGTGAACCGCCGGTTAAACCGATCGACATCTCGCCCACGCGTGGCATGCTGGCCGCGTGGAGCCCGAGATTAGGATCCGGATCGCCGACGAACTGCTGATGTTCCTGCCGGTCGCGCGCCGCCGCGCCGGCCAGGAGGTGGCGCACGACGGGACGTCCACGCTGGGGCACATCGTGGAGTCCCTCGGCGTCCCGCTGCCCGAGATCGGCGCGCTGGTGGTGGACGGCGAGCGGGTCGAGCCGGGCTACCAGCCGGCGGCGGGCGACGAGGTGGCGGTGCTGGCCGTGCCCCGGCCGCAGCCCGTCCCGCTCGACGCCGGCGAGGTGGCGCCCCGGTTCCTGCTGGACGTGCACCTGGGCACGCTGGCCCGCCGCATGCGCCTGCTCGGGCTCGACACCGCCTACCACAACGACATGGACGACCCCGCGCTCGTCGTCCAGGCCAACGACGAGGGCCGGGTCCTGCTGACCCAGGACCGGGGCCTGCTGCGGCGGCGGGCGCTGTGGTTCGGCGCGTACGTGCGCGGCTCGCGCCCCGACGACCAGCTGCGCGACCTGCTGGAGCGGTTCGCGCCCGAGCTGCGTCCGTGGACGCGCTGCACCGCGTGCAACGGGGTCCTGGCCACGGTGGACAAGCAGGAGGTGGAGCGGGAGCTGGCCGACGGCACCCGCCGCAGCTACGACGTGTACGGTCGCTGCACCGACTGCGGCCAGGTCTACTGGCGGGGCGCGCACGGCGGGCACCTGGAGAAGATCGTCCACGAGGCGGCGCGCGTCGTCGCGGCGGCCCGCACCGGCGCGGACGGCGGGGACGGCGCGGCCGTCACCGGCCCGGGGCTCCCGGGCGGCGGGGTGCCGGAAACGCCGGAGAGCGCGGCCTCCTGAGACGCGGCCCGCGGCGTTCCGGCATGATGCCGGGCAGGGCCGGGCGGAGAGGGGCTGGTTGCGATCAACGTTGTGGTGGGCGCGGCGATCATTTCCGGTGGACGGCTGCTGGCCGCCCAGCGGGCGGAGCCGCCGGAGCTGGCCGGAGGCTGGGAGTTCCCCGGGGGCAAGGTCGATCCCGGCGAGTCGGACGAGGACGCGCTGGTCCGCGAGTGCCACGAGGAACTGGGCATCAAGATCGCGCTGGGTGCGCGGATCGGCGGTGACTGGCCGCTGAGCCTGGGCGGGGTGCTGCGGGTGTGGATCGCCGGGATCGTGGAGGGCGAGGCGAAGGCGCTGGAGCACCTGGCGCTGCGCTGGCTCGGCCCAGGCGAGCTCTACGACGTGGACTGGCTCGCCGGTGATCTCCCCGTGGTGGAGGCCGTCCGCCCCCACCTGACCGGCGGCGCCCCGGGCGTCTGAGCACGTCCGAGAGCGCCGCCGCCGGCAGGGGCGCGGGTCACTCGATGCGGTTGGCGTCGGCGTAGTCGGAGCGATCGGAGAGCTTGGAGATCTTGACGACGTCGCCGGTCTGCGGGGCGTGCAGGTACTTGCCGTCGCTCAGGTAGATGCCCATGTGGTGCAGGCTGCCGCCGAAGTAGACCAGGTCGCCGGAGCGCAGCTCGCCCTTGCCCACCTTGCGGCCCTGCTGGTACAGATCGCCGGTGTAGTGGGGGAGGCCGGGCTTGCCGACCTTGCCGTACGCCCAGACGACCAGGCCGGAGCAGTCGAAGCTGTCGGGCCCCGCGGCGGCCCAGACGTAGGGGCTGCCGAGCTTGCTCAGGGCCTTGCGGGCCATCTGCGCGGGGAGCCCCGAGCCCTTCACGGTCGCGCTGAGCCCGGACTTGGGGTCCTTGGCCGTGGTGGTGGTCAGCTTGTCGAGCTGCTTGGTGACCTCGTCCACCTTGGCTTTGGCGGCCCGGCGGGCGGTCTCGGCCTGGGTGGCGGCCTGCCGGACCTGGGCGGTCCTGGCGGCCGCGGCGTGCTGCGCGCGGGTGGCCGCGTCGATCTGGGCCTGGAGCCGGTTGACGGCGGCGGCCCGGCTCTGCGCCAGGTAGGCGGAGGCGGACAGGCCGGAGGCGTCGCCGGCGCCGAACAGCAGGTCGGGGCTGCCGGTCATGTAGTTCGCGGCGGCGAGGCGGCCGAGTTCCTCGCGGGCGGGCGCGGCCTGGGTCTGGAGCGTCGCGGCGGTCCTGGCGGCGGCCTGTTCGGCCTGCCTGGCCTTGCCGAGCTCGACGCGGGTCTTGTTGTAGCGCTCGGTGAGCTTCTCGGCTTCGGTGTTGAGCGCGGCCAGCTTCTTGCGCAGTTCGCTCTCGCTGGGGCCGGGCGCCCGTAGGGGAGCGGCGGCCGGGGCCTGGACGGGGACGTGGACGGGGGTTCGTGCCGGGGCGACGGCCGCCTGGGCGGCGATCGGGGCGCCCGCGCCGAACGCGACGATCGAGGCGGCGGTGAAGGCGGGCATGGCGAAGCGGCGTTTCCGGGGGGCCGGAGTCAAACCGGTGTCTCCTCTCCTTGGCCGCCTACCGGGTTAGCTGACGGGTTCGGGCCAGGAGTCGCCCTACGGCGCACCCGGAAGTGTGCGCCGATTCACCCCGGGGGGCCTTGGGTCCCCGGTTCCCGCGCGTCGCCGCGCGGGATTCGGCGGTACGGCCGTCGTCCCGGGGGGCGGGACGTCGAACGGCCGGATCTGGAGGAGACTACAAAGAAAGGGCAAAGTTGGCCAAATGGAGCAAATGTGGCACATGGGGTGAAGGGCCAGGGCGGGAGAGGCCCTACGGCCAAGTAGAATCAGAAGGTCGCACGTCTGCGGCGGATCCCACACTCTCACCCAAGGCGAGACCGCATGCCCATCTCCACGCGCGATGACCTCAGGAACGTCGCGATCGTCGCCCATGTCGACCACGGCAAGACGACGCTGGTCGACGCCATGCTCTGGCAGTCAGGGGCCTTCCGCGAGAACCAGGACGTCGACGACCGGGTCATGGACTCCAACGACCTGGAACGTGAGAAGGGCATCACCATCCTGGCCAAGAACACCGCCGTCCGGCACGCCGGGATGACCATCAACATCATCGACACCCCCGGCCACGCCGACTTCGGCGGCGAGGTCGAGCGCGGGCTGTCCATGGTCGACGGCGTCGTGCTGCTGGTGGACGCCAGCGAGGGCCCCCTCCCGCAGACCCGCTTCGTGCTGCGCAAGGCCCTGGCCGCACGCCTCCCGGTGATCCTGGTGGTCAACAAGACCGACCGCCCGGACGCCCGGATCGACGAGGTCGTCGACGAGACCTACGAGCTGTTCATGGACCTCGACGCCGAAGAGGACCAGATCGACTTCCCGATCGTCTACGCCTCCGGCCGGGCCGGCCGGGCCTCCCTCGCCAAGCCAGGCAATGGCGAACTGCCCGACAGCGCCGACCTGGAGCCGCTGTTCGAGGTCATCAAGGAGACCATCCCGGCCCCCTCGTACGACCCCGACGCCCCCCTCCAGGCGCACGTCACCAACCTGGACGCCTCCAGCTACCTGGGCCGGATCGCGCTGTGCCGCGTGCACTCGGGCGTCATCAAGAAGGGCCAGCAGGTCGCCTGGTGCAAGCGCGACGGCAGCGTCGAGCGGGTCCGGATCAGCGAGCTGATGATGACCGAGGCGCTCACCCGCAAACCCGCCGACGACGCCGGGCCCGGCGACATCATCGCGCTGGCCGGCATCCCCGACATCATGATCGGCGAGACCCTCGCCGACCCGGACGACCCGCGCCCGCTCCCGCTCATCACGGTGGACGAGCCCGCGATCTCGATGACCATCGGCACCAACACCAGCCCCCTGGCGGGCCGGGGGAAGGGCACCAAGGTCACCGCCCGGCTGGTCAAGGACCGGCTCGACCGCGAACTGGTCGGCAACGTGTCCATCCGGGTGCTGCCCACCGAGCGCCCCGACGCCTGGGAGGTCCAGGGCCGCGGCGAGCTGGCGCTGGCCATCCTGGTGGAGAACATGCGCCGCGAAGGGTACGAGCTCACCGTCGGCAAGCCCCAGGTCGTTGCCAAGGACATCGACGGCAAGCGGCACGAGCCGGTCGAGCGGCTCACCATCGACATCCCCGAGGAGCACCTGGGCGCGGTCACCCAGCTCATGGCCGTCCGCAAGGGCCGCATGGAGCACATGACCAACCACGGCACCGGCTGGATCCGGATGGAGTTCCTGGTCCCCGCCCGCGGGCTGATCGGCTTCCGCACCGAGTTCCTCACCGAGACCCGCGGCACCGGCATGGCCCACCACGTCTTCGAGGGCTACGAGCCGTGGTTCGGCGAACTGCGCACCCGCCCCTCCGGGTCGCTGGTCGCCGACCGCACCGGCGCCGCCACCGCCTACGCGATCATCAACCTGCAGGAGCGCGGCACCTTCTTCGTCGGCCCCACCACCGAGGTCTACGAAGGCATGATCGTCGGGGAGAACGCCCGGTCCGACGACATGGACGTCAACATCTGCAAGGAGAAGCAGAAGACCAACATCCGCTCCTCCACGGCCGAGGCCACCGAGACGCTGACGCCGCCCCGCCTCCTCACCCTGGAGGAGGCGCTGGAGTTCGTCCGCGAGGACGAGTGCGTCGAGGTCACCCCGTCCGCCGTACGGCTGCGCAAGGTCGTCCTGGACGCCAAGGAACGCGAACGCACCCGCGCCCGCGCCAAACGAGCGCAGTGATGTGCTGACCTGGGGGCTGTGTTGATCTGGGGGGCGACCCCCCAGACCCCCACGGCCGGGCCGCGCGCCTCCTGCGCTCGCCTGGGGGCTCGCTCCGGAGGCACCCGGCCCTTGGCAGGGGGCTCCGCCCCCCGCACCCCCCGCTGGGGGCGCTTCGCCCCCTAGCCCCCAAACCCCTGGGGCTGTGTTGACCTGGGGGCGACCCCCCAGACCCCCACGGCCGGGCCGCGCACCCCCTCCAGTCGCTGGCGCTCCTTACGGGGGCACCCGGCCCTTGGCAGGGGGCTCCGCCCCCCGCACCCCCCGCTGGGGGCGCTCCGCCCCTTCAACGGGCCGTGGATGCGTACCCCGCAACAACCTGCTTTGCCACTGTCCGGCCCGTAGCGGAGCGCTAGCGGAGCGGAGGGACGGGCAGGCGTAGCGGAGCGTGTCCGGAGCGGAGCGCTAGCGGAGTGGAGGGCGCGTTTCGCTACGTCCCGGGGGGTGTGGGGGGTCGCCCCCCACAATGAAAAGAGCCGTTCCGGATCACTCCGGAACGGCTCTCGTGTTGCTGTGATCACTTCAGCTGGACGGTCCCTGTCACGTCGGCGGCCAGGCGGAGTTGGTCGCCGTCGCGGAGTGGGGCCTCCACGCCGCGTGGCAGGCGCTCGCCGTTCACGAACGTGCCGTTGGTGGAGCCCTCGTCCCGGACCCAGGCGGTGCCGGACGGGTCGAGCCACACCGTGGAGTGGCGCCGCGACACGTTGTCGTACTGCGTGAACGTGGCCGCCACCGGTGATTGGCCCGCGTCCCGGCCCAGCACCAGGTGCTGGCCCACCGAGACCTTGAGTTCGCCCGTGGGGAACTGCACGCGCAGCACCGGAGTGCCCTGCTGTGGCAGCGGCCGCAGGCACGACTCGCACTGTGCCGCGGCCGGGTTGCTCAGCACCGCCTCGCAGTAGGGGCACATGTACGCCGTGCTGTCGGCGCCGGGGCGGTGCTGCTGGCCCTGGACGTCTCCTGGCAGCAGCGTTGCCTCGCGCCCGTGCGGCGGGGACTGCATCGGACCGCCCTGCTGCGGCGGCGGCGGGAACGGGTGGTCCCCGGGGCCGGGAGGCGGCGGAGCGTACTGATGCTGCTGCTGGCCCTGCTGCTGCTCGGGCGCCGGCGGCTGCGGCGGACCCCACTGGTCAGGCGACGGCGGCGGGGGAGCGCCCCACGGGTCCGCCTGCTGCCCGGGACCCTGCCCCTGCTGCTGGCCGCCCTGCTGGTGCTGCGGCGGAGCGTACTGCTGCTGGGCGCCCTGGTGGGGCTGCGGGGGCTGGTGCTGGTCGCCGGGAGGCTGCGGAGGCGGCCCCCAGCCGCCTTCCGCTCCCTGGCCCTGCTGGCCCTGGCCCTGCGGGGGAGCGCCCCACGGGTCCTGGGGCGGGGACGGGGGACCGGGCGGCTGCTGCGGCTCACCGTACTGGGGCTGCGGCGGCCCGTACTGGGGCTGGGGCGGCCCGTACTGGTCCCCGGGGGGACCGTGCTGTCCGCCCTGCTGAGGCTGCGGAGGGCCGGGCGGTGGCCCGGGGGGCCCAGGCGGGGCGGGCGGCTGGTGCTGGCCCTGCCCGTGCTGACCTTGCCCGTGCTGGCCCGGTGCGTGCTGGCCGTGCTGCTGTTGCTGCTGCTGGGCCTGCTGCGCGTACGGAGAGTCACCGAACGCGGGCTCACCGAAGGGCGGGTCGCCGTACGGCGGCGGCTGGTGCCCGCCCGGCTGATGCTGCGGCTGCGGCGGGCCCTGCCCGTACGGGTCGTAGGACGGCTGGCCGTGCGGCTGCTGCGGACCGGGAGGCTGCGGACGCGGCGGCTGCTGACCACCGCCCCCGGCGCGCGCAAGATTCGCCCCGCAGCTCAGGCAGAGCAGATCGCCCTGTTGGAAGGGCTCGTCACAGACAGGGCATTTCAAGGTCGCCATGACACATCCCCCGCTCGTACCCCAGCGCGCTCCAGCGTCGATGTGAGGTGCTCCATGTCACCTCTACGCGGGATCCCGATGTAGTACACCCGCCTTCCCTCCGGCCCTTCGTCCACGGACACCTGCACTCGGGGCCCTGCGTCTTCCATTTCCTTAGCGGCATCGGCGCCGGTCAAGGCCCCGTATCTCGACTGCCCCAGCGGGGACAGCGGTACGACGCGTTGGTTGGCCGACCCCTTCCAGAGTAGAGAGCCACTCTGGGAGTGTCGCCCCCCAGGGTTCAGCCGATCGATGTACGGCCCCGTGATGACGGCGTCACATGACTCCAGGATCTCGCGTGCTTCCGGAGAACGCGAGAGCCGAGAGTAGACATATCCGCTGTAGACGAGAATGTCCAATGGAATCGTCTCATGGTGGGACTCGTCCCGCCACCTGCGGATTCCGCGCACCAGCGCGGCCAGCGCCCCCGGCTGCTGGAACGGCTCCCCGCCCGAGATCGTCACCCCTTCCACCGGCCCCGGGAGCGATGCCAGCCATCCCAGGACCGCCTCCACCGGCACTTCCTTACCCGGATCGGCCTCCCACGTGTCGCGGGACAGGCATCCCGGGCAGTGCAGCGTGCACCCCTGCGTCCAGATGCCCGCCCGCACCCCCGGGCCGAGTGTGGTCACCGGGTAGTGGGCCTTGGCGAGCAGCAGCCCCCGCGGCCCCTCCGCGGGCGCTCCGGCTCCCTCTACCTGGGATGCGGAGTTTGCCGTGGAGGTTCTGAAGTTTTGCGCGCGGGTGCCGTGGCCGGTCGCGAGCGGGAGACGCCCGGGCTCCTTCACAGGAGATCCAGGTGGACGATGCTGCCCTCGCGGCGGATCCCCGACACGGTGATCCGGTCGTCCGGGACGAGATCGCGGTCGAACAGCGCGCGCGCCAGCGGATTGACGAAGTAGGACTCCAGCGCCATCCCGATGCCGCGGCCCCCCTTGTCCAGCTCGGTCGTGCACCACCCCCGCAGGGTCTCCAGGGGGTCGCCCTTCACCGCCAGTACCAGCCGGTGCTCGTCGGTCACCCGGCGGCAGATGTTCGCGAACTGGAGATCGAAGATCTTGTCGGCGGCCTCCCGGCCGATGAAGTCGAACACCACGATGTTGTCGCCGAACCGGTTGAGCAGCTCGGGCCGGTTCAGCACCTCGGTGAAGTGGTCGGCCACCGCGCCCTTGATCCGCGCCTCGATCTCGTCGTACGACATGCCCGGCGCGATGTTCTGGATCCGCGGCGCCGGCGGCGAGGCCACGTCCGAACGCGCCGTGATGTCGCGGCCCTGCACGTACATCCCCAGATTCGAGGTGAAGATCAGGATCGACTCGGAGAAGTGCACGGTGTTGCCGCGGCCGTCGGTCAGCCTGCCGTCCTCCAGGATCTGCAGGAACTTGTCCAGGATCCGCGGATGCGCCTTCTCGATCTCGTCGAACAGGATCACCCGGAACGGGTCCTCGCGGACCGCGTTGGTCAGCTCGCCGCCGGCCTCGTGCCCCACGTAGCCGGGCGGCGACCCGATCAGCCGGTCGCCCGACCCCTCCCCGGAGAACTCGCTCATGTCGAAGCGCAGGTAGGCCGACTCGTCCCCGAACACCAGCTCGGTGATCGCCTTGGCCAGCTCGGTCTTGCCGGTGCCGGTCGGGCCGGCGAAGAACAGCACCCCGCGCGGCCGGCTGCCCGACCGGGTGGCCTGCGCGCCCGACAGCCCCAGCACCGCGCGCTTGAGGATGTCGAGGGTCTTGGTGACCGCCTGCGGCTGCCCGATCACCCGTTCGGGGACCTTGCGCTCGCCCTCCAGCACCCGGCGGCGCAGATGGCCGCGGCTCCACGGGTTGTCGAGCACGCCCAGCTTGTAGGTGCGGACCGCGTCCGGCAGGTCGGCCAGGTCGACGTTGCGCTCCTTGGCCAGCCGGGTCACCTCGATCATCGACTGGAGGGTGAGGCCGTCGGCCTGCTCGGCGAACGCGTCGCACGCCGCCGCCGCGACCTCGTCGTCGCCCACGTCGCTCACCCCGAACGCGCGGGCCAGCAGCCGCGCCGTCTCCTGCCGGTCGCCCAGGTGCGGCCGCGGGATCGTGATCTCCCGGATGTTCTCGTTGTCGGCGGTCAGCCACGGCGGCAGGTCGCCGGGGCGCTCCACCAGCCACACGATCGGGTTGTAGAGCGGCTTGGGCCGGGCGCCCACGACCCGTACCGGGCGGGCGCTGCGCGACAGTTTCGCGCAGAAACGGAAGAAGTCGCGCTCGGCGGGCTCCAGGTCGATGGGGGTGCGGGCGATCCGCGACGCGGAGTCGATCACGAACGCGGCGCGGATGTTCTCCGACGGCCGCGCCACCGCCGCCAGATGCCGCGTCAGCGCCTCCAGGGACGGCTTCTCGTCCGCCTTGCGCTTGCCCAGCAGCTGCTCGGCCGCCTTCGCCGCCTCCTCCGACAGCTCGTCGCCGCTGTCGGGCAGGACCTGCAGGCCGTCCACCGGGTCGTACACGACCATGCAGGAGAAGCCGCTGGAACGCAGCGATTCCCACAGCAGGTCGCGCAGCGTCAGCAGGCGGCCCGGGCCCACGCCGTCCAGGGGAGGGGCGAGGAAGCTGTCGTAGAGGTTCCCCGACAGGACGTACTGGGAGTGCACCGAGAGGGTCGCGTCCAGCTCCCTGATGAACGGAGGCCAGCCCGGCAGCCGCCCCCCGAGGGTCGGCGAGTCGACGCTCATGCGCCCACCCCCTTCGCTGCCCCGGGCGCCGTGAGCGCCCTGAGGGCTTCCGGGCGTCCCGGGGCGGTGGCGGCGGCCGGCCGCTCACGGCCCGGCCCGGCGGCGGCCTGGCTGGTGGTCACTTCTCACGCTCCCGACGGCGTTCGCGTTGTCCTGCTCGCTTCCTAGTCTCTCCTGTCCCGGTCCCGCGCGAACGGTCGGTCACCGGCAACTCACGCACGCCCGGCGCCAGCCTCCAGGTGACGTCGGAGCGGATCCCGGCCCCCTCCAGCCGTTCCCGGGCGGCCTCGAACGCCTCGCACCACTCCCGTTCCCGCTCCACGTCCAGCCGCCGGTCGTCCTCGCCACGGGCCGGCCGCGTCCGCACCATCGCCGCCCGGACGTGCGCGGCGTCGTCCACCCGCATCCGCACGCTGTGATCGGGCCAGGACCCGCGCGACAGGACGACCTCGCCGTCCCCGGCCGTCAGCGTCTCGAAACCCTGCTGGACCTCGTACCCCATCTCCTCGAACGCGGAGGTGATCGAGGACAGCACGTACCGCCGCTCGGCCTCGGCCTGCTCGGCGGCGTCCCGCTCGGCCGCCGCGCGCCGCGCCTCGGCCCGCAGCTCCTCGGTACGGCGGTTGGCCGCCTGGACGCGCAGCCGGACCTCGGTAAGGGCGCCCTCGGCCTCCTCCAGGGACACCGCCCCGGCGAGCAGCCGCGCCGCCTCGGCGACCGACCGGCGCTCCGGCTCCGGGACGTCGGGGAGGAGGCGTGCCAGGATCCGCTCCAGCGTCCGCTGCGTGTCGTCGAGGCCGCCGTCCTGGAGGTTCTGCTCCGCGGTGCTCGGCCCGCCCGCCGGGGCACTGCCCAGATCGGCCCGCAGTCCCTCGGCCGGGTCCGCGGGCGCCGCGAAGACCTCCGCGGCGACCCGGGCGGCGAGCCGCTCCGACAGCGCCCGCTCCGCCCCGTCCAGGGCCCGGTCGGTCTCGGCGCACCAGGCCGTCAGCGCCGCGACGGGCCGCTCGTCGAGGCTCAGCGGGGCGGGCAGCGGCACCTCGGCGCCCAGCTTCTCGCGGGTCTCCGCCAGCGCGGCGATCCGCGCGTTGCGCTCCCGGACCTGGCGCAGCGCCTGGTCGTAGGACTCGGCCTCGGCCAGCGCCGCCGCCCGCGCCTCGGCCCGCCCGGCCGCCAGCGCCGCCAGCGCCTCCGCGCCGCGCCCCGCGAGCCCGGCCGTACGGCCAAGCGCCCGGTTCATACCCAGGCTGAGGACGACCGCCGCGTCCAGCGCGATATCGGCCTCGACTCCGCTGCTCATCGTGTCCCTTCGTCATGCGGGCCCGCCGGCCTGGGGGTCCCCGTGGCTCCGGCGATGGCCTTGCGTTCCGCTTCGGCGTGGCCCCGCCGCCACCGGTGCAGCCGTACGCCCGCGCCGACCGCGTGCGCCGCCGGGCCGGCGACCAGCGCCATCAGCCACAGCAGGCTCGCCACCGAGGTCACCGCGGCCATCAGCAGCAGCAGGATCAGCAGCGGCACGGTCACCCCGAGCAGCAGCAGGCCGCATCCACGCCGGCCCGTCCGCTGGGCCGCCCCCGACATTGTCTGGGACGCCTTGGCCAGCCCGCGCCCACTCGCCCCAAGGAACCGGGACAGCCACGACCACGGGCCGTGGGGCAGGTAGTCCTTTCCCTGGGCGCGCGCCAGCACCACCTCGCTGCCGCACTGCACGGCCCACGCGAGGAAGGAGAACGCCACCAACACCGCCAGGGGCACTCCAGACGCCCTCTGGAAGCCCCCCACGGAACTCGTGCCGCTCCCGTCCCCGCCGCTGAAAAGCGCCCCGACCACCCAGCTTCCCAAGAGCCACAGGGCCAGCAGAGGCAGCGACCAGGCGACCGCCCTCCGCACCGCACCGCCCCGGCCCGCCAGACGCCGCCGTTCCCGGTCGGCCCACTCCCGGCGCGCATCGTCGGAGCGCCGCTCGGCCGCCCGGCGATCTCTCGTCCGGGCCTCGACCTCCAGAACGGCCTCGGGCGCCGCCCTCGCCACCGCCAGCAGGCGCAGCGGGTCGTCCCCGGCGGCGTCCGCGATCCACTCGAACCACGGGACCCGTTCGGTGACCGACGCCCGCGCACGGGCCGCCGCCTCCGCGATCCGCTCCCGCGTCTCGGCGGGACGCGCCGCCAGGGCCAGCAGCGTGAGCAGCACGACCGGCGGATCGTCCACCCCCGGACCGCTCCCCGCCCCGGGCGGCCCGGCGCTCCCCGCGTCGGGAAGCAGGGCCGCCAGCCTGGGCGGGGTCGCCTCCTGCTCGCGCAGCCAGCGGGCCAGCTCGTTCCACGCGCCGACATGCGCCCGCCAGCGCTCGTCGACCCGCTCCAGATCCGCGGCGCCGTCGAAGCCCGCCAGCGCGGGCAGCAGCCGCCGATCCCACAACTCCCGGCCCAGACGGCACGCCACCTCATGATCGCGATGCCCGCGATCACCCGCCAGGAGGGGCATCGCGGCCAGATCGTCGGCCGTGACACGCCGCCCGAGATAGTGCGGCGGCAGTTCCGGATCGAGCCACCGCACGAGATGCAGCAGCTTCACATCGGGAGGGAAGTCCCTCGAGAGATAACCGTCGATCAGGCCGATGCGGCTGTCGTCCGGAACTCCCGCGAGCCATTCGCGCAAGGCCCGGAACGCTTCCCCCGACTCGCCCCGCCCGAAGAAGAACGAGGCCGCGGCGTCCCACTTCGCGACCAGCGCGCGCGCAAGCTCGCCCCGGTCGTCGAAACGCCGCCCATCGAAAGGCACCCCCGCCCCCCGCGGCGGCGCCTTGTCCTTGACGACCTCCGGGGACCCGCCGTCCAGCCACTCCGCCACCTGCGCACCGGCCCAGCGCCTGCGCGGGTCCCGCGTGAGCAACCCCTGGCACAGCAACCTGACCCGGGGATCGGGCACCTCGTCCACCGGCACCGCACGCGTGGCGAGATGGTCGACCACCGCGGTCTCGCTCAGCCCCGCGAACGGCGCACGACCCGTCGCCAGCTCCCGCACGATCATCCCCAGCGACCACCAGTCGCGCGCCGGGGACACCTGCCCCGACAGCGACTCCGGCGCCGCGTAGGCCAGCGTCCGCGACGAGGACGCGAACATCACGCTCTGGTCGATCACCTTGCTGAGCCCGAAGTCCGCGATCGCCAGCCGCAGCGGATCGGCGGCGAGGACCAGCACGTTCTCCGGCTTCAGGTCGCGATGCACGATCCCGGCCCGGTGCAGCGCCTCCAGACCGTCCGCGAGCTGCGCCACCACCGTCGCGGCGTCCAGAACGGAACTCCCCATCAGAGCCCGCAGGTTCCCGTCCGCCGCGTACTCGGAGACCTCGTAGTCGCGCCCCTCGGCCTCACCGGTCTCCAGGATCCGCAGCACGTGCCGCGACCCCAGCGCCGGAAGCTTCGCCCACACGTCCCGGTCCGCGTGATAGCCCCGCCGGAACAGCTTCACGACGTACTCGCCGCCGGCCGCGTCCCGCACCAGCAGCAGATCGGACTCCGCGCCCTGGACGGGCAGCTCCGCCACCACCGCGAACCGCTCCGCCAGCGCCCCGGGCAACCTCAGCAGCGGCCCGCCGGCCGCCGCCGCGCCGCCGTCCCGGCGCGTCTCCCCGGGCCGCGGCCCCGGCACCTGCGGATCGCGACGCGTCACCCCGGGATCCCGCCGGGTCGTACGCGGCGGAGCGCCCTCTCCCGGCTCCTCGTCGAAGTCGCCCACCTGCACAGCCCCGTCTATGTCGCGCGCTACGCCGCGAGCCTAACGCGCCCCTCTAGATCTTGTCCTTGATGACCCGGAGGTGCTCCACCCCCTTGAACCGCACCACCACCGCCTCCATGAAGATCCGCGCGAGGATGGCCTCGAAGACCCAGATGACCGGTGCGGCGAGCATGATGAGCAGGCCGAGCAGCCAGCCGTTGCGCAGCTGCGCCACCCAGATCCCGAACGCGACCACCATCAGCGCCGACAGCGTGATCAGCAGCAGCGACAGGATGTAGAACACCTTGATCAGCTTCAGGGTGACCAGGTGGTTGAAGTTCGCGTCGAACAGCGCGGCGAAGAAGCCCTTCTCCGTCCGCTCCGGCGGCGTCCATTCCTGCTGTCGCTGCGGCGGCGGAGGCGCTCCCATGGGGCCCTGAGGCGCCTGGCCCATCGGCCCCTGCCCCGGTTGCGCGGGCCCCTGCCCCGGTTGCGCGGGCCCCTGCCCCGGTTGGGCGGGCCGCGGTCCCGGGACGCGTCCGGGATGCTGCGGGGGCGGCGGCCCGTACGGGCCGGGTCCCTGCGCATGCGGAGGCCGGCCGCCGGGCTCGGAAGGATGCGTCATCGCCGTCGTCTCCTGGGTCGGAAATGGGGCCGCTGCGCCGACTCTAGAGCGTGGAGAACCCCGAACGCCTTCCGCACACGTGACAACGTCCCGGAGTCACAGCCAGGGGATGGTGATCGGACGGCGATACCAGCGCTGGTCGAGCGGCGAGAGCCCGCGGGCGGCGTCCTCGCGCATCCGAGGCGCGTACGGGCGGAGCGCGGCCCCGCCGTCGGGCACCGTCCGCCGGCGGAACCGTTCGTCCAGGTGCGCCAGGAGTTCGGCCAGCGGACCGGTGGACAGGACGGGATGGGACGCGGTGATCTCGTCGAGCGCGTCTCTGGATTCGAGGTCGTTGATGTACTCGTCGACGATGTAGCGGCCGTCCGGGGCCCAGTCGTGCTCCATGCGGATGATCAGCCGTTCCCAGTAGTGGGCCCTGGAGCGAACGGAGTAGGTCGGCTCCGTGACTAGCCGGGCCGTCTCCTCGGGGAGCCGGGAGCGTTCGAGCTCCAGTCGCTGCGCGTCCACCGCGGCCACCGCGGCCAGCTGCTCCGCGGCCAGGCGTTCCCAGGCCGAATCCGTGGCCGGCGTCTCCCACATGCGGAAGTGCTCCCCGCTATTCGCTGATCTGGTCGAGGAAATACTGGTGACCCCTGTCGGGCTGCATGAACGTGCCGCCGTCCCCTTCCCGGATGACCATGGTGCCGGTCCGGGAGTCCCACCAGGCCCAGCGGGGCGTCCCGGACGGCGTCGGACGCAGCTTGTACCCGGGCGAGCCGCGCATGATGCCCTCCAGGTACTCTGCCACCTCCTCCTCCGGAACGCCCGGGATGCTCCGCTGGTTGGCGTGCATGGCGATCTTGTCGGCGACCAGGTCGACGTCTCCGGCCTGGCTCGCCGGGTCGGGCTGGCCCTTCGACGGGGTGGGCGTCGGGGTAGGAGTGGGCTCCGGGCCGTCGGGGCCGCAGCTCGCCCCGGGCGTGGGCACCGGATCGTTGTGGACGAGGACGCTCCGGCCCGCGGCGACGACATGGTAGGTGTGCGGGCCGGCGACCGAGAGGTTGTGGACCCGCTGGAGGCGTGCCCGTTCGCGGGCGCCGACGACCGTCGCGGGCCGGCCGTCGGCGGTGCTGAGCCGGTCGCCGAAGACCAGGTCGCCGGCGTCGATCCAGTCTCCCGTGGACGGCACCCAGAACGGATGGCCGCCGGTGCCGGTGAGTGTGGTGGTCCGCCCGCCGACCTGGCCGTCCAGGTCGATGGTGAGATCCACCAGCCGCTTGACGCCCGTTCCGCCGATGACGGCGGTGACGGGTTGGGGCCCGCTGCGGCCGCCCTCCGGATCGCTCGCCCAGACGAGGTCGCCGGCGCGGACGCGTTCGATGGGCCGTCGTGTCCCGTCGGCCATCAGCACCAGGGTGCCCGGCACGAAGCTGTTGCCGGGTCCGTTCTTGCGCTCGCAGGCCTCCTTGGCCCGGTCCAGCCGGTCCCGGGCGTCCTTGCGGGCCTTGCGGGCCTTGTCCAGGCGGCGTTTGAGGTCCAGGAACCGGTCGATCAGCTTGATGACCTTGGGAATGGACTTCAGCAGCTTGCCGATCTTGCCCCAGGGCACCAGGCCGACCAGTGCCCACAGGCAGTCACCCAGGCTCGGCTCCTCGACACACGCGATGATGTCGCCCGCGATGAAGTCCAGCCCCAGCTTGCCGATCTCGGCCAGCAGGTCGAACTCGTCCCACTCGCCCTCCACCTCCCGGGCCTCCCGTTCGGCCCGGGCGAGCGCGTCCAAGGCCTCCCGGTACTCCCGCTGTTCCGGTGTCTCACCGCCGGTCGGCGAGCCGCTGGGCGTCGCACCGGGTGTGGTGCCCGAAGGCCCGGAGGGGGAGGGGGAGGAGGAGGGGGATGGTGACGGGGTGCCGCCCGCACCCGTCCGGTCGACGCAGTCCCGTCCTCCGGCGACCGTGCAGATACCGGCGCGGATGTTGGCGACGACCTCGTCCGGGAGCGCCACGGCGGTCACCGCCGCGGTGATCGAAGCGATCAGGAGGATGGCCGCGAGATAGGACGGCGACCCCTCTCCTCCGTCTCCCAGCCTCCTGAGCACCGAGGCCCCCGCTCTCGCTCCCCAAGCGAATCCGGCAGAGGTGCCAATCAACCACCGGCGGCCGAGGGGGGCACGGGCCCCAGGGCCCAAGTCGGGCCCAAAACCGTCCGGATCGCGGCATCGCGCGCGTTCGCGCGCCTAGTCTTCGGTGCCATGAGGTGTCTCGCCGTGGCCGTCGCTCTCGCGCTGACCATGGCCGGCACGGCGGCGTGCTCGGGCGGCGGGGACGAGAAGGCCGGGCCCCGCCCCGGGCGGACGGACCCGCGACCCGTCCCCGCGGCGCAACTGGCCGCCGTCACGCTGCCCGCCTCCCCCGGCCCGCTGGTGGACGTGATCACGCGGCAGGTGCGGGCCGCCGGCACCGTGCGGGCGCAGCACGCCTCGGCCACCACCGAAGGCTCGAAGAGGCTCGAGGAGACGATCAGCGCCCAGCTGCGGACCGGGGTACGCCCGCCGAGCGCCCAGATGACGATCATCGACCGCGATCCGGCCGATCCCAGCACCACGGAGGCCGTGGTGCTGGGCGGGGTGATCTACACCCGGGTCGACGGCGAGGAGCAGGCCCCCGGCAAGCCTTGGGTCCGGCTGTCCAGGGAGGACGCGGGCGATCCAGAGCTCGCGCCGTTCGCGAAGCTGCTGGCCGGCATGGTCGACGAGGTCGAGAAGTCGCTCGCGCAGTTGTCCACCGACACCGGGCTCGCCCTGGTCAGGAACGGCACGTTCACCGGCCCGCCCGCCACGGAGACGCTCGACGGGCTGCGGGTGCGGCGCTATCCGGGAGTCACCGGTGCGTCGAGGCTGAGCGGAACGGACACGGCCTTCCAGGCTCTCTCCAAGGCCGGGCTGGAGCAGGTCACCTGGACGCTGTGGGTCGACGACAAAGGGCTGCCGCGCAAGTTCCAGGCGCAGTACACCGTGCCGAAGCGGCTGCGGGGAACGCAGACCGTGACCTACTCCCGGTGGGGCGAACCGGTCCTCATCCAGGCTCCGCCGGAGAACAAGGTCCACCGGGTCGGGACCTGAGCGGAGGAGCGGTCCGAGATGAGCGGCATGATGGCGGGTCTTGCGAGGACGGTGTGCCACGTCCTCGCCATCACCGTTCCGCTGGCGCTCTCCGGATGCGGCGGGTCCGGCGCGGAAGGAGGGGGCGCCGCATCGTCCGCCGCTTCTGCGACCGCGTCCCGGACGACGGGACCGGCGACGGGTGCCGCTCCTTCCGCGGGGCGGCGTCCCGGTTCCGGTGCCCCTTCCGGAGGTGGCGGGACCCGTATCGGCGGAGACGAGGCCGGGGTGACGCTGCGGCTCCCGGCGGGCTGGAGGAAGGTCGACCCCCTCCGGGACGCCTCGCCCGTGGTGCGGGCGAGCTTCGGTCTCGACGGTGAGACCGGCCCGTTGATCAGGAGCCTGATGGAGCGGCAGGCACAGCAGGGCACCGTCTTCGCCGTCGACTCGTCGGTGACCGGGGGGATGGCCCCGCATCTGACGGCGGGGTGCGACAGGGGCGGCGCCATCGGCGCCTCCCTGGACCAGCTCAAGCGCAAGCAGCAGGTCCTGGCACCCGGTTCGCGGATCACCGATCTCACCGTCGGCGGCAGGCCCGCCTTCAAGGCCGTCTACGACTCGGCGAAGCGGACCGGGCCCGTCAGCGGCCTGACCGTGCGGGTGCCGATCGCCGCCGACCGGTTCTGCTTCGTGGACATCGAGGCGCGGAAGGGCGCCCTCCCGCCCCAGGCGGAGGAGATCGCCGGGTCCTTCGCACCGGCCTGACCCGTTCCCGCACAGCCCTCTTGACCGTCAGTTCGGCTTTGGGTCTGCAGTTGGGCCCAGGGACCCGTGTGTTCACGCCCGGCCTGCTGGTTGGCTGACCCCTCCGGCCGTTCACTGACCCGGAGGCGGCCCAGTGCTCAGGTGGATGGGGGACCGCGGGGAGGGCTCGCTCGCCTACATCGCGAGCATCCTGCTCGTCGGGACGGTCGTCGCGGCGGTGGGCGTGGTGGCGCTTCCCGGGACGGTCGTCGGCGATGTCCGCGCCGCCGTGTGCCGTGCCACCGGCGGTGACGACTGCGACCGCCACCGGAGCAACGCGGGCTCGCCGGCGAGCACTCCGTCGGGGTCGCCCACCTCATCAGGTTCGCCCACCTCATCAGGTTCGCCGACCTCATCGGGTTCGCCCACCTCGCCGGGCGTCTCGCCGGGCACGACCGCGGGCGGGGACTCCCCGGAGGACGAGGAGTACCGCGCGGCACTGGACGCGCTCGCCCGGGCCGAACGGGAGGCCCGGGAGGTGGAGGGCGAGTGGGACGAGTTCGACCTGCTGGCCGAGATCGGCAAGCTGGGGCTGGACTTCATCGCGGGCGACATCATCGCGTGTGTCGAGGAGCCGAGCCTGGGTGACTGCCTGTGGGCACTGGTCGGCCTGGTGCCCTGGGGCAAGATCGGCAAGCTGCTGAAGTCCATTCCCAAGGTCATCAAGCTGATCGACCGGTTCCTGGACCTCAAACGCCGCCTGGACAAGGCCCGCAAGGCCCGCAAGGACGCCCGGGACCGGCTGGACCGGGCCAAGGAGGCCTGCGAGCGCAAGAACGGACCCGGCAACAGCTTCGTGCCGGGCACCCTGGTGCTGATGGCCGACGGGACACGACGGCCCATCGAACGCGTCCGCACCGGCGACCTCGTCTGGGCGAGCGATCCGGAGGGCGGCCGCAGCGGGGCCCGGCGCGTCACCGACCGGATCGTGGGCGAGGGCCGCAAGCACCTGGTCGACCTCACGATCGACCTGGACGGCGTCCTGGGCGGACCCACGGCGCTTGTCACCGCGACGGACGGCCATCCCTTCTGGGCGGCCCGAGACCATGACTGGATCAAGGCCGGCGAACTCGTCTTCGGGGACGTGCTGACCGCGCCGGACGGCCGTCGCACGATGGTGGTGGACCGGCGGCGGCATACCCGGACGGTGCGCGTCTACAACCTCTCGGTCGGCGATATCCACACATATTACGTCGGGGCGGGGAGCGGCAGTGCCCTGGTGCACAACTGCGGGCCCGAGGACATCATTTTCAACTTCCCGCAGATCCAGCGGCGCATCGCGTCGCATGTGATGCCGCTGCACGGATTCGGTACACCGTCCCAGGGAACGAAATTCGCGCAGAATATCGGGGAGAATGATATCTTGGAAAGGCTGCATGCCAACATAAGTCCGGCGAACATGACCGGGCGGCGCGACGCGTCCGGGAATCACGAGCATATTTTTGCATGGCCGAATGTCGGCTCGAGAGGGGAGGGGTGCGTGCGGGTCTGGATGTCTCCTCGCGGGGAGCTCGGTGGGATGTGGCCGATCCCCTGTCCGTCATGAGCGGGCGGATCGAGCTCGGTTTCGTCGTCCGCGGCTATCCCGGATCGGGTCGCAGGGTCGAGGCGGAGTCCGATCTCTCGGGAGTCCACGGGCCCGATCTGCTGCAGGGCGCTTTCATGGGCGATGCCGTGCTGGAGTTCGATGACGTGGACCTCGGTACCCGTTTCGGCTGGGTGACTCTGATCGACTGGTGTGTGCGGCTGGCCACCGTGCTGGGTGAGCTGCGACGGAACGGGCAAGGCGTGATCGGTTTCTCCGAGTCGGACGATTTCCTCTCCTGCCGTCGGCATGCGGACATGGTGTTCCTGGCGGGCAGTTACCGGCCCGGAATTGCGGCCGTGCGCCATGCGGACTTCGAGGCGGCGGTGCGCGAGTTCATCGATGACCGGATGGGATGGGTCGCACGAGAATTCCCCGGCGCGATGCGGAATTCCGCGATGGCGGACGTGCTCGCGCGAATCGACCGGGGCCTGGGCCGCTGACCGGGTCGGCGCGCGCGGCGGGGCCGGCCCGAGAACGGACGTAGTAAGGGCGGAGCGCGAACGGCGCACAGAGCGCTCGGGGTTTCGGCGGTGTATCCGGTCAGGCGGAGCGCCGCGGGCCTCGCCGGCGGTGGGCCTTGCGCGGCAAGCGGGCGGTGACCGGATTGAGGCTTGTCGGGAAGGGGGTGAACACCTTGGTGAGGTGGACGGCCCGTGCCGTGGTGGACGTCAGGGCGGCGATGAGTCGTCCTCCCACTGTGATCGCCGGCAGGGCCGCCGCACGCATCAGGTGCCGGACGCATGGGTGCCGTCCCACCCATCGCTGCGGTCGCCGGGAGTGCCGGGAAGGATCGTTCCAAGAATGGCCGGATGCGGCCACCGGGAACTCTCGGGGTCCGCAGCCCCAGCGCTCCCACCAGGCGCGTCGGTGACGGCGGCGGTGATCAATGGAATTGTCAAGGGCCCAGGGGCCCTGATGTGCGTCCGGATGCGAGGTCTTCCGGCGAACTGGGGCGCCCGCGGGATCATCCCAGGATGATGAAGGGTTATTGAAAGGAGATGTGCCATGCGCTGATGGGAACGTCGAGGTCGGGGAGTGATCCCTTCGAGGACCTCGGGAATCCGGAACGTGGCCATCAGGTGAACTCGTGTTCACCATTTAACGGACGGCGCCAATCCATGTGCGCTCCGCCCTTGCGGTCTCGCTCACCGTGAGGGAGGGGGCCGCACCTGATCGGTCCCGGAGGCCGCGCCCGGTTCGGGATGAAGCCCGGGTGCACGCGTACGAGATCAACG
Source organism: Spirillospora sp. CA-255316 (assembly GCA_050942275.1). Lineage (GTDB taxonomy): Bacteria > Actinomycetota > Actinomycetes > Streptosporangiales > Streptosporangiaceae > Spirillospora. The sequence goes on from CP192047.1 coordinate 1,962,847, forward strand.
CGCGACGGTGATGTTCGCATCCGGATGCCGGAATGACGGTCGCGTCCAAACTTCGGGGGATGTGCTACACGCACGCTTGAGTTGGAGTTGGCGGGACGGCTATGGTCAATTTCGAATATCCGAATTACTGCGGCTCGGGTGTCCGGACGGGTAATGGTGAGTTGCGAGTGAGGGGACGGCGCGTGATGTTCACCGGGCTCGGAGGGAGCGGATGAGCGCCGCCGTGCTGCTCGTCGGCGACCTTCCGAACACGGGCATCATCCCGGACAGGGTCGCACCGAGGATCCCCGACTCGGCGACGCCCGAGGCGTCGCTGGCCTTCGTCGACGGTATGGCCGCCGATCTGAGCCGGCACGACGCGGCACTGGTCGTGTGCCCGGCGTGGCGGTCCGCTTCCGCCGTCAGGCTGGTGCGGTTCGCGCGCGGGCTGCTCGACACCGACCGGATCGCGCTGGTCCCGCTCGATCTTCCCCCGCTGGCGCTCTCGCTGGTCGTCGACCAGCTCACCTTCATCGCCCCGCATGTGCGCCCCGGCGTACTGGTCAGCGTGGTGCAGGTGCTCGCCGACCGCCTCTACACAGGTGCCTGGGTCAACAGCGTCGCCAAGCTGGAACACGTGAGCACGGGCCTGAGCCAGCACGTGGCCTCGCTCATGCCGGGCAGCGGCTTCATGGTCTCGGCGGGCCGCAGCCCGGCGGTGCACCGGGTGACCGCCGCCAAGCCCCTGCTCGACATCGACCACCGTCCGCTCGACCCGGTCCTGGTGCTCGCCGCGCACGACAACGGCGATGTGGAGTGGCTGCGGAACAGGCTCGCGCCCGAGCTGCGCGCCGCCTCGCTCACGCTCGTCGCCGAGCAGCCGCTCAGCCGCCAGTACTGGGGCGCCAAGAAGTACGCGGAGTTCGTCGCGTTCAGTGGCAATCGCGACGACCTTCAGCTGGCCTTGAAGGTGCCCGATTGTGTGCCGTGCTCGTGGTGCGGGGAGCCCACGGCCCTGCCGGTCTGCCCTTTCTGCCACCAGGCGCAGCGGCGCTCGCTCGAGCCGCAGCACCCGCAGCACCCGCAGCAGGCCCCGTCCGAGGTCCCGGCGCAGCCCGCTCCTCGGGCCCTGTCTCGGACCGCCGTTCCCGCGGCGATCACCACTGAGACGCCTGTCGCGGTCCCGGCTCCCGGACCGGGCGGGGCTGTTCCCGGCGCGCCCCCCGTCCCGGCGGGCCCCCCGCCTCCCTCCGGGTTCCCGCCGCCCGCGCCGCCGCGACCCCAGCCTCCACCACCGACTCCACCACCGGCGGGGGCGCCGCGGGAGCCGGCACCGCTGCCCCTGGCGGCTCCGACGCCGTATCCGGCCGGCCCGCCGCCTGTGGCCGGCCCGCCGCCTGTGGCCGGCCCGCCGCCCGTGGCCGGCCCGCCGCCCGCGGCGGGGCCGCCCCAGGTGCGGCCGCCGTCCTTCGGCGGCTCCCCTGGGCCGCTGCCCGCGACCCGGCCGGAAGACCGTCCCCTGCCTCCGGTGCCCCAGCCGCAGGGGCCGCGGTCCGAGCTCCCTCCGCCGTCCGAGCGTCCTCCGCCGGCCGGGCGCACCTGGCCCGAGGGCGGCAGGACGCCTGAGACCGAGTTCTCATCCACCGGCCCCGTGCCCCCCACGGAGCCTCCGCCCCCGAACGGAACCGGGCAGGCGTCCGGTCCGGCCGCTCCGCCGCCGGGACCGGCGGCGGAGACCGAAACGGAGACCGAGCAGGCCCCCGACGCCGCGAGCCTCGATTCCCGCCACCCCCGGAACCGCTAGGGGCACGACCCCCTGTAGGACGGAGTTACATGAACCCCCGCCAGCGACGTGGTGTGCTGTTGATGCTCCTGGCGGCCCTCGGAGCCGTCGTGGTGTTCGTCACGGTCATCGGGTACGTCGGCAAGGTCCAGGCCGACGCCGACGCCGCCGTCGGTGAGATGACCACGGTGCTGCAGCTGCAGTCCAACGTCGAGGCCTTCCAGCCGGTGACCGCCGCCGCGGTCAAGCAGACGCAGATCCCCAAGAAGTGGTCGACGAACGCCTTCGTCACCAACCTCGCCGACCTTCAGGGCAAGGTGGCGGCCGGTGGCATCCCGAGCGGTGCCTACCTCCAGCAGGGCATGCTCCTGGACGCGCCCTCGCTGCAACCCGGGCAGCGTGAGATCGCCATCATGATCGACGCGGAGACCGGTGTGGCGGGCAAGGTGATCAACGGGTCGATCGTCGACGTGTACGCCTCGTTCGACTCGACCCAGAACGGGCAGCGGACCACGGCCGCCTGCGCGGTGCGCATCCTCAACCGCGTCCAGGTGATCAACGTGGGCCAGGTGCAGCAGGCGACCGAGAGCGGAGGAGGAGGCCAGCAGCAGAACGCCGGCCGGGCCGGCTCGGGCGCCGCGGTGCCGGTGACCTTCGCGCTGAACTCGGACGACACCCTGAAACTGACCTACGCCGAGAGCTTCGCCCGGAAGGTGCGGCTGGCGCTGGTGGGCGGTGCGCAGGACGCGAAGCCGCCGTTCAACCGGCTCTGCGAGACGCCGCAGGTGGGACGGGCGGGCCAGTGAGCATCCAGGTTCTCATCGGAACCCTCGACCCGGAGCTGGCGGCGCGGCTGCGGTCGCAGATCGCCGAGCTGGCCGACGTCGAGGTCATCGGTGTCGAGAACTCCTCGGGCGACGTGCTCGGCATCGTGGGCTCCCACGAGGAGCTCGACGTGGTGCTGGTGGACGAGCAGATCGCGCCGCAGCCCGGGCAGGAGCTGATCAGGGAGATCGCGATGCGCCGTCCGCACATCGCGGCGGTGCTGGTCTGCCGGAGGGTCGACGAGGAGGTGCTGTCGCGCGCGCTGGAGGCGGGCGCGCGCGGCGTCCTCGGGCACTCGCCCGGCCTGGAGGAGCTGAACTCGCGGCTGACCTCGGCGGCCGAGTGGTCGCGCGGCATGCGCCGCTATCTCGGTACGGGACTCGGCGCCGGGGAGGCCGGCGGTCACAGGGGCCGGATCGTGGCGCTGGCCGGGGCCAAGGGCGGCACCGGGGCCACCACGCTCGCGGTGCAGCTCGCCCTCGCGGCCGCGGCGGCGGGCCGGACCGTCTGCCTGGTGGACATGGACCTGCAGACGGGGGACGTCCCCACCTATCTCGACATGGTCCACCGGCGCAGCATCGCCGACCTGGTCGGCGTGGCCGACGAGCTCACCGGTGCGATGCTCGCCGACGCACTGTTCGTGCACGAGGCCGGCCCGCACGTGCTGCTCGCGCCGTCCGAGAGCGAGCGGGCCGAGGACGTGACCCTTCTGGCCGCCCGGCAGATCCTCGGGGTGCTGCGCTCGCGTTACGAGGTGGTCATCGTGGACTGCGGTGCCTTCATGACCGAGGGGGCGGTGTCGGCGGCGGAGATGGCCGACCAGGCCGTCATCACGGTGACGCCCGACCTGCCGTGCCTGCGCGCGGCCAAGCGGCTGGCGCACCTGTGGGAGCGGCTGCGGGTGCGCAAGCCGGACGAGATCGCGGTGGTGATGACCAGGCAGAGCCGCAAGAACGAGATCCAGCCCGACTTCGCGGCACGGATCCTCGGCCTGCCGCTGCTGCGCACGACGATCCCGCCCGCCTTCCGCGCCCTGGAGAGGGCGGTCAACAACGGGGCGCTCGGCCGGGTCGACGATGACGGGTTCCGGCGCGCGGTGACCCAGCTCGGCGAGGAGCTGGGGGTTCTCCCGATCGCCACCGGGCCCGTTGGGGGTGGTCTGCGGCGTGCGAGGGCGGAGGGGCCATGAACGTCCCGGACATGAGCGTCCCCGTACGCGGCCGCGACCCGCGGTCGGACGCCGGCGCCGTGGAGTTCTCGGGCATCCTCCCGGTGCTGCTCACCACCTGCCTGCTGGTGTGGGAGGCGTTCCTCGTCGGCATGTCGGCGACCTACACCGGACACGCGGCCAACGAGGGCGCGCGGGTGGCCGCGGTCGGCGGCGACCAGGAGGAGGTCAAGGCGGCCGCGGTGCAGCGCATCGCCGGCGCCTGGGCCGACGAGGAGAACATCCAGGTCCGCTACCCGACCGGGAACGTCTGCGACCCCGCGAGGGTGCCCCAGGTCGACGAGGACTGCGGGTACGTGCGCGTCAGCATCAAGGTGCCGCTGCTGTTCCCGGGCGTCATGCTGCCGTTCACGGTCAGCGCGCGCACCAAGGTCGTGTACGAGCAGGAGGGTGAGCGATGACCAGGGACAGGGGGAGCGCGGCGACCGAGTACCTGTCCATGATCGGGCTCTTTCTTTTCGTGCTCATGGTGTGCTTCGAGGCGTATGCCGGATTCAGTGCGGTGGAGAAGGTGGAGGACGCCGCGCGCACCGGGGCGCGGGTGGGCAGCATGCGCAGCGTGGCCGCGGGCCAGTCCGCCGCGGAGGCGGTCATGCCCGCGTGGCTGAACGACCATTCCGTGCGGGTGTACCGGGACGGCGACACGGTCATCTGCGAGATCGACGCGACCGTGCCGGTGCTGGCCAAAGGGGTCCCGGTCGACTTCTCGATCACCCGCAAGGTTCAGATACCGGTCGGAGGGTGAGCGATGGGACTGCGGAACAGGCTCGAGGGCCAGGACGGCACCGGCAGGCAGACGGCCGGCGCGAACATCTCCCACTGGCGGGCGCGACTTCTCGAAGAGATCAACCTCGACGATCTGGCGGCGCTCGACCTGACCCAGCGGCGGGCCAGGCTGGAGAAGGTCGTGGGGCACATCCTGACCCGCGAGGGCCCGGTGCTGTCCACCCGCGAGCGGACGGTGCTGATCCGCCGGATCGTGGACGAGGCGCTCGGACTGGGCGTGCTGGAGCCGCTGCTGGCCGATCCGACGGTCACCGAGATCATGGTCAACGGGCCGGACGACATCTACGTCGAGCGGGGCGGCCACCTGTCCCGCCTGGACCTGGGCTTCGCCAGCGAGGCGCAGCTCCACCAGACCATCGACCGGATCGTGGCGCAGGTCAACCGGAGGGTCGACGAGTCCAGCCCGATGGTGGACGCGCGGCTGCCCACCGGTGAGCGGGTGAACGTCATCGTCCCGCCGCTCTCGCTCATCGGGCCGGTCATGACGATCCGCCGGTTCCCGCGCGCGTACCAGATGCACGAGCTGGTGGAGAAGGGGTCGCTGGACCAGCCCACCGCGGTGCTGCTGTCGGCGTTCGTGCGGGCCCGGCTCAACATGGTCGTGACCGGCGGCACGGGCAGCGGCAAGACGACCTTCCTGAACGCCCTGTCCGGGTTCGTCCCCAGCACCGAGCGCATCGTCACCATCGAGGACTCGGCCGAGCTCCAGCTCCAGCAGGACCATGTGATCCGGCTGGAGTCGCGCCCGCCGAACATCGAGGGCGAGGGCGCGGTGACCATCCGCGATCTGGTGCGCAACTCGCTGCGCATGCGCCCGGACCGCATCATCGTCGGTGAGGTCCGCGGCCCGGAGACCCTGGACATGCTGCAGGCGATGAACACCGGCCACGACGGCTCCCTGGTGACGGTGCACGCCAACTCGGCCGAGGACGCCGTCTACCGGCTCGAGACGCTGGCCTCGATGAGCGAGGTCAAGATCCCCTACGAGGCGGTCCGCGACCAGATCGCCAACGCGATCGATGTGATCATCTTTCTGGAGCGGGCGGCCGACGGGTCCCGGCGGGTCAAGGAGATCGAGGTGATCACCTCCGGGCGGAGGGAGGACATCAGGCTGACGGGCATCCTGCGCTTCCAGCAGGAGCCGATCGGGCTCGACCGGGTGGTGCGGGGGCGCTTCGCGCACTCGCCGCTCCCGCGCGAGCTGGCCGACCGCCTGATGCTGGGCGGCGAGGCGGTCCCGCCGATGTTCGGTGTGCAGGCCGGGAACGGGAGCGTCCGATGAACCTTCCCGTGATCGTGCTGGTGCTGGCGGCGGTGCTGGCCGTGATGGTCTGGGCCGCCTACGAGTTCGGCCGCGGCCTCGACCAGCGGGCGGCGCTGGCCAGCCGCGGCGGCCGGGGGTACGAGCAGCGCAGGATGGCCACGTTCCTGGACCGCTCTGACGCCCGGCTGCGCCGGACCACGCTGGGCCGGCAGGTGCACCGGCGGCTGACCGCCTCCGGCGTCCGGGTGCGCCTGTCGGTCTTCGTCTACCTGCTCGGCGGCACGGGCCTGGCCATCATCGTGCTGCTGGGGCAGTTCCTGTCGCCGTTCCTCGGCGTGGTGCTGGCGGCGGGCGCCGGCGCCGCGGTGTTCGCCTTCCTGCGGCACCAGGAGGACCGGCGGCGGGAGGAGTTCGTCGGGCAGCTGCCCGAGCTGGCCCGGGTGCTGGGCAACGCGACCTCCGCCGGCCTGTCCATCCGTACCGCCATCGAGATGGCGGCCGAGGAGCTGGACGATCCGGCGCGCACCGAGCTCGCGCGCACCGCCGAGGCGCTGCGGCTCGGGCAACCCTTCGACGAGGCGATGGTGGACCTGCGGCAGCGGCTGCCCTCGCGCGAGCTGGCCGTGCTGGTCAGCACCCTGGTGGTGGCCTCGCGGTCGGGCGGTTCGCTCATCAGCTCGCTGCGCAACATCGCCACGACCCTGGAGCAGCGCAAGGAGACGCGGCGCGAGGTGAAGACCATCCTGGGCCAGTCGGTGGTGGCGGGCTGGGCGATCGGCGGCATGGGCACGCTGATGCTGGTGGGCATCGCCGTCTTCAGTCCCGGGACGCTGGACCGGATGACCTCCTCGGTGGCCGGCCAGATCATCCTGGTCGCGGTGCTGGCGCTGTTCTCCTCCGCGGTACTGCTGATCCGCCGGATGACAAGGATCGATGTGTGATGCCGCTGATCATCGCGCTGGCCGCGGGGCTGACCGTGCCGCTGTTCGTGTGGGGCTACCACCTGCTGAGCGGCGGCCGCCCGGCCGTCGCCGACGCCTATGTGGTGACGACGAAGCAGGCCAGGAAGGAGCAGTTCGGACCGTTCGGCGAGATCATCAATCCGCTGGGCCGGCCGCTGGCCCCGCTGGTCCTGCGGACGATCTCGCCGTCCGGGCGCGGCCGGCTGCGGCAGCGCATCGAACGGGCCGGCCGCCCGGCGGGGTTGACGATCGAGGGCTACGCGCGGAACAAGGCCGGCAACATCACGGTCTACGGCGTCGCCGGGCTGTGCGGCATGCTCTCCGACCACATCTTCCTCGGCACGGGCCTGGTGGTGATCGGGATCGTGCAGACCGACATCGTGCTGTGGAACCTCACCAGGGAGCGCCAGGAGGAGATCCAGCGTTCGCTGCCCGACTTCCTCGACGTGCTGACCGTGACCGTCTCGGCGGGGCTGGGCTTCCGGCACGCGCTGCGGCGCGTGGCCGAGAGCATGCCGGGCGCGCTGTCCGACGAGATGATGACGGCGCTGCGGCAGATGGAGCTGGGGTCGCCGTTCCGGACCGCCTTCGAGGAACTGCGGCAGCGCAACGACAGCGACGCGCTGGCCAGTTTCGTCACGGCGATCCTGCAGGCGGAGGAGCTCGGCGCGCCGCTCGCCCGCGCGCTGAACGAGATCAGCATCGACATGCGCCGCGACGCCTTCCAGCACGCCCGGCGGCGCGCGCAGCGCGCCGATCCCCAGATCACCATGATCGTCACGTTCCTGATGGTGCCCGGCATGATCCTGCTGATCGTCTCGATGCTGTACTGGGGGAGCGGTGCCAAGTTCAGCGAAATCTTCGGCGGCTGACGACCTCGGCGGCCTCGTCGGCCGCCGTATCGGCACGACCTTCCGGCTGCTCATGGAGATCCGCATCCTGCTGGCCGTGATGTCGATGGTCCTGACCCCCTACCACCGGCACAGCGTCGGCACCCTGGTCGTGGTGGTGGGTGTGGCCCTGCTGTCCTGGCTCGGGCTGGTCGCCTGGCAGCAGATCGTGCCGTGGCTGCTGGCCTATCCGGCACTCATCGGCGTCGATGTCTGCGTCGCCTACGTGGTGCTGGTCGCCGGGGGCGTGCTCGGGCCCTTCTTCCTGTTCACGGCGGTGACCTCCACGGTCGCGGGGCTGCTCTACGGGCGCCGGGGCACGATCCTGGTCTGCCTGCTGCAGGTGGTGGTCTACTACGGGGCGGCGGCGAGCGCCGCGGACGCCGTCGTGAGCTTCCAGACGGTGGTGGCGATGCCCGCCTTCCACCCCATCTGCGCCTTCCTGGGGGCGAAGGTGCGCGCGGTGTTCGACGAGCACGAGTCCCTCTACCGCGCGCGCGGCCGGGCGGAGGTCGCGGCCGCCGCGGCCGAGGAGCGGGCCCGTCTCGCGCGCGAGATGCACGACTCGCTGGCCAAGACCCTGCGGGGCATCGCCATGTCCGCGGAGGCCCTGCAGGTCTGGGTGAGCAGGGAGCCCGCCCGCGCGAAGGAGGAGGCGGCGCGCGTCGCCGCCGCCGCCGAGATCGCCTCCCGCGAGGTCCGGCAGCTCATCACGGGCCTGCGGGAGGAGATCGTGCAGCACCCGATCGAGAGGGTGATCGAGGCCACCGTCGTGAGCTGGGCGCACTCCTCGGGCCTGGACTCCGACGTCCGGGCCGAACCGGGCCTGGATCTGTCGCTGCGCACCCGCTACGAACTGGTCGCGATCCTCAAGGAGGCGCTGGAGAACGTCGCGCGGCACTCGGGCGCGTCCTCGGTGAGCGTCCGCTGGCAGGACGGGCCGACCGGCGCGGTCCTCACGGTCACCGACGACGGGCACGGTTTCACGCCCCCCGAGGACGCCGGCGAGCTCGTCGGAGCGGGACACTACGGGCTGGTCGGGATGCGGGAGCGGGCGGAGGCGGTGGGCGGCGAGCTGATGGTGGAGTCGTCCCCGGGCGCGGGCACCACGATCTTCGCCGTCCTGCCGCTGGCCGAGGAGGGGAGGCGGCTTCCGGATCTCGAGGTGGCGTGACGGACGCGGAGGTCGTACGGATCGGAGACGAGCGGAAGGAAAGACCGATGTCTCCTCTCATCAGAGTGGTCGTCGTCGACGACAATCCCGTGGTGCGCTCGGGCCTGGTCGCGCTGCTGGAGGCGCGCGGCGAGGCCGAGGTGGTCGGCGAGGCCGGCAACGGCCGGGAGGCGATCGAGTTGACCGAGCGGCTCCGGCCCGACCTGGTGCTCCTGGACGTGCGGATGCCGCTGGTCGACGGCGTCACCGCCCTGGAGTCCCTCCGCCCGCTGAGCCGGGTGCTGATGCTGACGTACACCGACGACCCCGAGGTGGTCCGCGCCGCGATCCGTAAGGGCGCCAGCGGCTACCTGGTCCATGGCACGTTCACCGCCGACGAACTGGCCGAGGCGGTCCGCGACGCCGCGGGCGGGACCGGCAACCCGCTCTCCTCCGCGGCTGTGAGCGCGCTGATGGCCGCCGTGCAGGAATCGCCCCAGGCGAGCTTCGCGCGTTCCACCGATCACGCCCGGTTCGGCCTGTCGGTGCGGGAGGCTGAGGTCATGGACCTCATCGCCCGGGGACTGACCAACCGCGCCATCGCCACCGAGCTGTTCCTGACCGAGAAGACGGTGAAGAACCACGTCAACCGCATCTTCGCCAAGATGGCCGTGGACAACCGGGCGGCGGCCATCGCCCGCTGGCTCGGCACCGCGGTGGGGGACCGGTGATGGGCCCACGATGTGGGTCTGAATTGGGCCTGCGGACCCTACGGCCCGCCTTCCCGTTTCCGTACCTTTATTTTCGGCGAAAGGATCGGGAAACGCGGAAGGTGGGAAATGGACCAGATTCAGCTTGCGTACGCGTGGCTCGGCGCGCGCTGCACCTTGACCAAGGAGCGTATGAGGGAGGACCGCGGCGAGGGTCCGGTCTCCTACATCGCGGTGATCCTGCTGATCGCGGTCATCGCCGGCGCCTTTGTCGGCTCGGGCATCGGCGGGGACATCGTCAACTACATCAAGCAGGCCATTCAGAAGGTCTTCAGCAGTGGTGGCGGCAGCGCCTAGGGGCAGCTTTCGCTCTACAATTCATGCTTGCCCGGAGGGCCGGAGAGATCCGGCCCTCCGGGCATTGTCGTCTCTCCGGGGGCCGGTCCGGCCGCCCACTGGAACTGGGAGGAGATCGATCGTGCGGTTCCCTCGGCGGATGAGGGTGAAGGGCGCGCCCGCGGGTGCCCTCGTCCGGTTCACCGCCATCGCGGTCTCGGGATCGCTCGTGGTCTCGGCCTGTGGCGGTTCCGACGATGACCCGGACGCCGGGCCTTCGGCGACGCCGTCGGCCCGGGGAGGCGGGCAGGGGAGCGGCGCTCCGCTGCAGTCGCAGGTCATGCTGCAGAACGGCAAGGTCCGGGTGGACCTCATGGCGCTGGAGCGGGTCGCCGACAAGGCCGTCATCGCGCGTATGCGGGTGGTCAACCAGGACACCGGCACGTTCACCTTCGGGTCCACGCTCAGCGGGCTGGCACAGGCCCCGCCTCCGGAAGGGGAGCCGCGCGACGTCAATTCCGTGTCGGCGATCACCCTGTTCGACCCGGTGAACTCGCGGCGCCACTTTCCTCTGATGGAGACCGGAGGCAGGTGCCTGTGCACGCGTTACCTGGGCCTGCCGGAGGTGCGGGCCGGGCAGTCCTTCGACGTGGTGGCGGCGTTCCCGGCCCCGCCGGCGTCGGTCGGCAGGCTCGGCGTCCTGTTCCCGAACGCGGCTCCCTTCCTCGGTGTACCGGCCGTCGGCAAGCAGGGTGCCACCCTCGCGGTCGAGGGCGGTCAGCAGATCGACCCGACCCGGGCGCAGACGGCGCCACCCCGGATCCTGCCCGTGTCGGCGATCAGCGAGAACGCCACCGGAGTGGAGGAGGACCTGGGCGCCGACCTGCGGGTCCGGGTGTCTTCGGACGTGCTGTTCGCGCTGAACAAGGCCGATCTGACGCCGCGGGCGCAAAGCATCCTCAAGGAGGTCGCGGGGAAGATCGACCGATCCCCCGGGAACTCCGTCAAGGTCGACGGATACACCGACAGCTCGGGCAACGACGCCATCAACAAGCCGCTGTCCGAGCGCCGGGCGCAGAGCGTCCAGACGGCCCTGCAGAAGCTGGTGACCCGGCAGGGGGTCACCTACCAGTCCGCCGGGCACGGCTCGGCCGACCCCGTCGCCTCCAACGACTCCGACCGCGGAAGGGCCCTGAACCGCCGTGTGACGGTCTCCTTCGCCCGTCCGAAGCCGACCGCCGCGCCGTCGGCGCCGGCGCAGACCGGCGACGGCAGGGCCGAGCTGAAGATCCAGGGAGCCCGGCCGCCCGGGTACGCCGGTGGCTGGCCGCGTAACGCCAAGGTCCAGGTCGGCCCGCTGCGGCGGGCCGGCGACGGGTACGCGACGCTGTCCTGGACGGTGATCAACGAGGATTCCGCAACGCTGCGGGCGGACGCGGTCTTCAACGGCCTCAGCCTGGAGGAGGGCTATTACGGGTCCGCCGCCAACGGGGTGGCGCTGGAGGCGGGCAAGGTGCGCTACCGGGTGCTGCGAGACTCGCAGGGGAACGGGTTCAGTTCGTCGTTCGCCACGATGAACCCGCAGGTCAGCGAGCTTACCCAGGGTGAGTCGCTCACGCTGACGGCGATGTTCAAGATCCCTGCCGAGCTCTCGTCCGTCGCCGTGGACGTTCCCGGTTTCGGCAGGGCGCAGAACGTCCCGGTGCGGTGACGCGCCGCCGGGGGTGACGGTCGCGCCGGCAGGGTGCGGGTCAGCGTCGGCAGGGGCGGGTCAGTGGCCGCAGGCGGGGTCGTACCAGACGACCCACCACAGGCCGCGGCCGCCCGAGCCGCTGCGCTGGTAGCGCCAGCCGGCCGGTCGTTCCCGCCACGAGTCGGCCGCCAGGACGCCGGCGGGCCAGTAGACGATCGCGGCGCACACGCCGCGTCCCGGCAGGCCCCGGTCCTTGTCGAAGCCTTCGAGCCGGGTCCAGCCGACCTCGTAGGCCAGCCGGAGATAGATCATCTCCGGTGTCGGCTTGTACAGGTCGGGCCGCCGTACGTCGGTGCCGTACCGGGGCCGTTCGATGGCCACCCGGCCGGCGGTGGCCGTGCGGGGGAAGGGCGGCGCCGGTGACGACTCGTCCGCGTCGCGCAGGAGGGAGATCGGCAGCAGCGCCGCGCACAGGTTGACCACGATGAGGGTGCCGAACAGCTTCGGCACGCCCCACCGGCCCAGCCCCCACAGCACCGCCAGCAGGAGGCACGCGACCGCGCTGGTCACGGCCGGGCGGAAGTGGTCGTAGCTGCCGCCGAGCAGCCCGACCTCCGGCAGGTCCCAGGTGTAGAAGTCGTAGTGTTCCAGTCGGCTGCCCCCGTACAGCCGCACCCACAGGGCGCTGGCGGCGACCAGAGCGATGGTCGCGGCGAGAGCACGCGGCGGCCGTTTCTCCTTGGCCAGGGCGCTTCTGGCCAGTACGGCCAGACCGATGAGCGTGTAGACGAGGGCGACGCAGGCGAGGTAGCGGCCGTAGGCGAAGTTGCCGATCCGCATCTCGTCGGGAAGTGCCGCGGACGAGGCGTACGCCACGCCGGCCGTGGTGGCCAGGAGGGCGCCGCACATGACGCGGTCGCCGGCCGCCGCGCGGCGGGCCAGCCCGGTCCTGACCACCACGACCAGGCCCAGCCCGGCCAGCCCCCAGGTGCCGCAGATCATGGCCCACAGTTGCCCGACGCCGCCGGAGAGGGCCCACAGCTGGCCGTCCAGGCTCACGATGCGATCGCGCAGGATGCCCGTGTGGTCCCGCTGGCCCGTCGGGTAGAGCGCGGCGAGGAGACGGGCGTTGAGCAGGGCGCCTGCGGCGTAACCCGCGATCGTGAGGGCCAGCCCCGCCAGCGCGGTGCGCCGGGTCCCCCGGGAGGTGCGCGGCCAGAGGGCGTACACCGCGAGGACGAACGCGTGCACCGCGATGACGATCAGCCCCCGCATGTGGGTGGCGCAGGCGTAGGAGGCCAGCAGGCTCGCGCCGAGCGCCGCGAGCGGGTGCCCATCGCGGACGAACCGGTCCAGGAGCAGCAGCCAGCCGAGGACCAGGACGGGGAGGATCGTGTCGGCGAGCGCCAGACCGGTGTAGAGGGTGCAGGCGGGCAGCAGGGCGGCCGCCCAGGCCAGCGGGTAGGCGTGCAGGCGGCGCAGGCCGAGGCGCACGAGCAGGAGGTGGCCGAGCGGGAAGACCAGCGCGCCCAGGAGCGCGTTGGTCCACCTGACGCCCTGGTAGACGGTGGCGGGATCGTCGCCGGCCAGGTACGCCGGGATCAGGAGCAGCGCGTAGCCGCCCTGGTAGAAGCTGAAACCGGACAGATCGGCTCCCGGGCCGCCGGTGAGCCACCGGGCGGCGATCAGGTAGCCGGCCTCGTCGGGGAAGATGAGCGGTTCCGACCTGCCCCACCAGAGCAGGAGCCGGAGACCGGCCTGCGTTGCCCAGCCGGCCGCCAGAAGCCAGGGCAGCAGACCGATGGCGCGCGACGCGGGCGGCGGCGCCTGGCGCGCGGCCTGGCTCGGCGGCGTCAGCGCATCGGTCACGGCGAACACAGTAGGTGAGCCGCCCGCGTGGGTCACCAGGAAATGGCGCTCAGCAGGGGATTTAGGCCCAGGTTGGGTCTATGGGCCCATGGCCGCCCAGGGGCGCGCGGCAGTACGATAAGGCCCGAATACCGTTCTCTCCGGACGGCCGTGAAAAGCGAATGCGATGCGAAGAGTTTGACGGACTCATCGATCTCGGTAGGGGCACGAGTACCCGCGCGGAGACCGGATAGCGCCCCATCCCGGCCGCGCCGTCCGAGCATCATCCTTCCTCCGGCGGTGGCCATCGGCGTCGCATTGTGGGATGTGCGCGAGCCCTCTTTCTGGCGGGACGAGGCAGCGACATTGTCGGCGGCCCGCAGGACGCCCGGCGCGCTCTGGGAGATGCTGCAGAACATCGACCTGGTCCACGGAATCTACTATTTCCTGCTCTTGCCTTTCGTGCATGCGTTCGGTGATTCCGAGGCGGTGGTGCGGCTTCCCTCCGTCGCCGCGATGGCCGTGGCCGCGCTCGGCGTCACCCTGCTGGGGGCCAGGTTGGTCTCCTACCGGGCGGGCATGCTCTGCGGGCTGGTCTTCGCGATCACGCCCACCGTGAGCAGGTACGGGCAGGAGGCCAGGTCCACCGCTTTGGTCATGGCGCTGGCGACGCTGGCGACCCTGGTCCTGCTCGTCGCGTTCGAGCGGGGCGGGAGGCGCTGGTACGCGGCGTACGCCGGGCTGCTCGCCGTGACCATCGCCGCAGGGCTGATGAGCGTCCTGCTCGTTCCCGTGCACGCGTTCTTCGCGTTCCGGTTCCGCGGACCGGGGCGGGCATCACCGCTGCGGAACTGGTGCGGGTCGGCCGCCGTCGCCGTGCTGGTCTCCGCGCCGATCGCGGTCGGCGCCCTGCGGCAGCGGGATGCCGTCCGGTGGATCGAGGAGACCGACGGGGACCGGATCGTCAACGTCCTGCTGCCCCTGTTCGGTTCGGGACTCGTCTTCGTGATCGCGCCGCTGGTGCTGGCCGGCGCCGCGTGGGCGGTGGGCCTGGGACGGTCCGGCGCGGAGCACGACCGGTCGCGCGAGGCGCTCCGGCTGCTGGCGGTGTGGGCCGTCCTGCCGGCCGCGCTGCTCCTGGTGCTCTCGCTGGTCCAGCCCATGTTCCTCTTCCGCTACCTGGCCGGCTCCTTCCCGGCGGTGGCGCTCTTGGCCGGCTGCGTTCTCGACTCGCTGGGAGCCAGGGCACGGCTGGTGGCGGCGGCCGCGGCCGCGCTGCTCCTGGTTCCCGCACACCAGGCGGTGCGCACGACCGACGCGCACGGCGGTGAGGACCTGCGCGCCCTGTCGGCCTACCTGGACGCCCGCGACCGCTCCGGTGACGCGGTGGTCTACCTGCCGGCCTTCTGGCGGCACGTGGCGGCCGCGTACCCGGACGGGTTCGCCGGTGTGCGCGACCTCGCGGAACGCGAGTCACCGGCGGGCGCGGGGAACCTGAGCGGGCTGGAGGTCGGCGCGCCGGAGTTCGGGCGGCGGCTGCGCACGGTGCCGAGGGTCTGGATCGTCGAACCGGCCGAGCCGGATCTCACGGGGGCCCGCGACGATCCGCTGTGGGCGGCCAAGTCCGGGATCGCGACCTCGCCCGACTTCACCCTGGCGGCCGCGCGGACGGCCGGTGGCTACCGGCTCCGCCTGTTCACGCGCACCGCATGAGAGGGCCGGAGGCTCGCGGGCCGCTGAGGCCCTCGAGCGGACGACGCGGAATGGAGAGGGAGGCGGAGGCCATGGCGGGGCCGGTGGACGTGGCCGAACCTGAGGACCCGGCCGAGGCACGGCCGCGGGGCCGTTCAGGCCCCGGCCCCGAGGTCGGACGCGAGCGCGCGGACGGCCGCCGCCTGGGAAGCCTGGAGCGCTGGGCGCCGGGCGTGCTGGCGGCGCTGTTCTTCTGCCTCTACACGGCGTACGCGCTCGCCCGGCACCGCAACCTGCAGACCGCCGGGTTCGACCTGGGCATTTTCGACCAGGCGGTGCGGGCGTACGCGCGCTTCGAGGCGCCGATCGTGCCGCTCAAAGGACCGGGCTTCAACCTGCTGGGAGACCATTTCCATCCTGTCCTCGCGCTGCTGGCCCCCTTGTACTGGGTGTGGCCTCACCCCGGCACGCTGCTGGTGGCGCAGGCGGCTCTGATCGCGGTCTCCGTCGTCCCGGTCGGCCGGTTCGCGATCCGGCGCCTCGGTCTGCGCGCCGGTCTCGTCATCGCGACGATGTACGGCCTGTCATGGGGCGTCCAGGGGGCGATCGGGTTCGACTTCCACGAGGTCGCCTTCGCCGTTCCGATGCTCGCCTTCGCGATGGTCGCGCTGGCCGAGCGGCGGTGGACGGCGGCCGCCGTGTGGACCCTGCCGCTGGTGTTCGTCAAGGAGGACATGGGACTGACCGTGGCAGCCGTCGGCGCCTACCTGTGGTGGCGGCACCGGCGGCGTACCGGAGCGCTGCTGGTGGTCGCCGGGGCGGGGACGACGCTGCTGGCGGTGAAGGTCGTCGTGCCGCACTTCAACCCGCACGGTTTCAGCTACTCCGCCTTCATGGGGGACGGCGCCGGGCCGGTCATGGCGCTGCTCGGGCTCCCGGGCGCGCTGGCGGACCAGCCGGGCAGGACCATCCCGATCGCCATGATCGTGGCGATCACGTTCGGCGCGGTGCTGCGTTCCCCGTTGACGCTGCTGGCGGTGCCCGCCCTGCTGCCGCGCGTCCTGTCCGACAACCCGCTGCACTGGGCGATCGGCGGGGTGCATTACAACGCGCCGCTGATGCCCGTGGTGTTCGTGGCGACGATCAGCGTCCTGCCCGCGTTCGCGGCGAGCCGGCGCCGGGTGACCCGGGGTTACGGGCGGGCGGTGATCCCGGTGACCGTGGTGTTCACCCTGTTGCCGCCGGTCGTGATCCCGGGGGCGATGCTGTCCCCGGAGGCGTACCGGACCGATGCCCACGCCGCGGCGGCGCGGCGGCTTCTGGAGCGGATCCCGGACGGGGCCGATGTCGCCGCGTCCAACATGCTGGCCGCGCAGCTGGTGGACCGCGCCGATGTCGTGCTGTTCCCGCCGCGGCGGGGGGAGAGGGTCGACTGGGTCGCCGTCGATACGCGCTGGCTTGCCTGGGACGCCGGAAAGCACCGTACGGCTGAGGAGATGGAGCGCGTGGTGGAGCGCGAGAAGCGGGCGGACATGGGGCTCGACTCGCCGAGTTCGCGCCAGCAGATCGCGGCCATGCGCACCCTGGCCGCCCAGGGGTTCGTCCAGGTCGGTTCGTCGGACGGGGCGCTGCTCTTCCACCGCCGGGCCGCTCGCCGCTGACCGCCGGGCCGCTCGCGGACGGCCGCCGCCGCCGGAGGCCGTCGGTGGTGCAGGGCGTGCCCTGGGTCCGGAACTGGGCCCTGAGGCTCATCACAGTGACGGCGGGTGACTATATACGTTGAATGTGTCATACCCCGTTCGTTTCGCATTGACGGTCGCGATCATCGCGGCTTTCGCATGGTGGGCTCCCTGGCGGGAACTCACGGACGCGATCAACGTTCCGCCCGGTTATGAAGCGCATCGCGGCTCCCATTACCGGCTCGCCTTTCCGGCCGGATGGCGCACCCAGCGCGGGCACGATGGCCAGGGCAACGACTATGAGGAGTTCAACGGCCCCGCCACGGCGGACGGCGCCTACTCCGGTCATGCCCGGGTCGGGTACCGGGAGAGCTGGCCCCATCAACTGGAGGGCAGGCTCCTGCAATTCCGCAATTCAGCCCGCCAGTCCGGGTACCGGATTCTGAAAGAGGAGCCGGTCGTGGTGGAGGGGGCCGTGCGGGCCCATCGTTTCGAGGTGGTCCAGGAGCAGCGGACCCCGACGGGCGCCTCGACCCGGTCGCACGGCACCGACATCTTCGCCCTGACGGATGACCAGGTGCTGCTCCAGCTCACCGTGCGGGCCGCCGACGACGGGGGGCAGCAACAGCGGCTGCCGGAGATCGTCGGCTCGTTCCGGGCCCAGGAGGAGCGGCGCGGCCTCGGAGACCTGCTGGACTCGCTCAGATCCGCGTTGCCCGGCCTTCCTGGTTCGAGTTCCGCCTGACCGGCATCGGGGCGCCGCTCACCGGTCACCTGTCGCCGGAGGGCGGTGGGACGTGGACGCCCGCATAGAACCCGCGGCCTTCGATGGGAGACACCTTCACGAAATCGCCGGTCTGAGGTGCTTCGATCATCATTCCACCGCCGGCATAGACGGCGACGTGGCCGGGATTGGGGAAGATGAGGTCCCCGGGCTGCAACTGGCTGGCCGAGGACAGCCGGACGCCGTAGTTGATCTGCACGTAGGTCGTGCTGCCGATCACGATCCGGCCCTGCGACGCCTGGTACACGGCGTACTCGGTCAGCCCCGAGCAGTCGAAGCCGAAGGTGCCCCTCGCGTCGTGCCCGCCGGGCGAGCAGCAGATGCCGTAGCTGGGACCGTTCGGCCCGCCGCCGCCCCACGAGTAGGGCGTGCCGAGCCAGCACTTGGCCCACAGGACGATGCGCTCGCCGAACGGGACGCTCATGTCGGGCTTGGGCCCGTCCTTGAGGCACTTGCCCTCCACGTAAGGCCCGGAGGGCAGGCCGCTCGGCGGCGTGCCGGTGTACTCCTCCGCGGCCTCCTTGGCCACCAGGCGGATCTTGAAGAGCCGCAGCACCTGCTCCCGGCTGGCGCCGCCGCCGTTGGAGCGCCAGACGACGATGTCGTCGCAGCGAAGGCGGGGTCGGTCGGCGCCGCCCGGCTGCTCCGTCTCCCCCGGCGGCAAGGGCACGTAGTCGCCTTCGTAGTGGCAGTCGGGGAGCCGCAGCTCGGCGATCGCCGTGGCGGTGCCGCGGCCCTTGGATATGCCGGTCTTTCCGCTGCGGTCCGTGCAGATGTTGCGCCGGTTCCGCAGATCCTCGCGGTCCTGCTGGGTCAGTTCGCTCTCGTCCTTGAGGAAGCAGTCCTCGGTCTGGACCGAGACCTTCATCGTGTCCCCGCGGACGCCCGTGGGGTGCGGCTTGCCGGTGAGCTCGGCGTCGTTGCGCCGGGCGAACTCGGCCGCCTTCCGCGCGTAGACGGGGTTGGCGGCGCGGATGTTCGGCTCGACCGTCCAGAGGCCGACGCCGTCGGGCAGTTGCCCATCCAGCGCGGCGCTCAGCGCGGCGTCGCGCAGCGGTGTCACCGCCGCGATCGCCGCGGCGTCCGCCGCGATCTGGCCCCGGGTGCGCATGTCATTGGCCTGCGCCACCTGGATCGCCAGCAGGGCGAGCCCGAACGCGCAGATCATCGCCAGCAGCATGACGATCTGCGTCGAACCCTCGTCCCCACCGGGCCGCCCGAATGCACGCCTCACGCCGCCACCACCGCCGGATCGAGCCCAAAGAGGTCGTAGCGACTGTAGAGAACCAGGAAGTCCGGCACCAGGGCCTGGGGGCCCAAATGGCGTCCGGCTGATCACGTAGGCCATTCGCCGGCGGGCGTTTCGCATGCGGGCCGGGAGCGCCGTCACGGCCTCTCTCCACCGTGCGGCGCGGCGGAAAGGGGCGGTGCCGGGACCGGGCGGCCGCCGGGGTGCCGGTTCGGCGGCGAGCCCGTGGGAACCGATGCTGGACCTCGTGCCGGCGGCTCGTTCCGATGGCCCGTCCCACCGCATTTCGATGAACAATCGGAGAACGGTTCGCATGCGCTTGCTAAACGTGCCGCGGCGGCCGTTCTTTGGGTCTGTTAATGGGCCCTCGGGCTCAATTCTCCGCGCCCTGCGACTGGCACCGTTCCAGCCGTGCGCGAGGAAAAGGACGCCCGGCGCGGAATCCGGCGGGACGGCGGCGAAGGGCCGGTGGGTTATCTGGCCGCGCTGCTGCTGTGCGGCGTGCTGGCCGGTGCCTTCGTGCTGTCCGGGCTCGGCGGTCAGGTCATCGGGAACATCGGCGCGGCCGTCTGCAAGGTCGCGCGTTCCGGTGGCCTGGTGCAGCGCTGTGCCCCGCCGCCGGATCCGGGAGGGAACCCGCAGGCTCAGGATCCGGACCTGCCGGTGACACCGTGCCTGGCCTACAGCGACACGACCTACCTGGAAGAGACGCTGACGATCCCGACCAAGCGCATCGACGTCCGGACCAACAGCCGGGGAACGCTCCAGCTGAACCGGCTGGTAGGGCCCGACGGCCGGCCGACCTGGCAGGTCGTCGACTTCACCTGGGGCGAGGGGGGAGTGGCCACGCCGGAGGTGGGGGCGGGGCCCGTCAGCGGCAGCGTGTGGGGCGGGGTGACCGTCACCAACGGGAAGATCTACAGCGGTTTCCGGGACGAGGCGGAGGCCCGCCGGTTCTTCGAGGACCTGACCGAGCACCGGATCGGCAACGAGACCAAGTTCACGCTGCGCACCAACCCGCTGACCGGCGGGTTCGTCTGGCTCGGCACCAAGCTGCCCTGGGTCGGCGACGACTTCGACCGGTACATGGGCGGCAGCGAGCCGGATCGGCGGCCCACCGGGGAGTACCTCGAGGGCGGTGTCACCGGCGGATTCAAGGTCGACATCGCGCTGTCCAGGGTGAAGATCCCCCTGAAAGGCCGCGGCTGGTCGGTCAACGGCTCGCAGACCAATCTGCAGAACGGTGAGGTCACGACGTACTACAACGACCGAGGCGAGTTCGAGGCCGCCGTGCAGCTCGATGTGGGCGACATCGTCAGGCGGCTTCCTCCGGCGGTGCGCAGGCGCGCCGAGCAGGGACTCGAGGACGGGCTCGACGCCGTGATGAACGCCATCGAGACCCGGCTGCGCGGTGAGTACGGCGCACAGTTCTCGCTGCTGCCGGAGCACCGGGCGCAGATGAAGGCCGCCATCAAGGTGAATCCGAGCATCGGGTTCAACTACAAGCACCGTGGCGGCACGACCTGGGCCATCACCGAGGACGCGCAGGGGAACATCGTGCGGGTGTCCCAGACGCAGAACGGCCAGGACATCGTGTACGCCCGGGTCGACGGGAAGGTGGACGGCGGCAATTCGGCCGGCGACCGGGGCCAGGCGACCGCCGGAAAGCAATGGATTCTCTTCGCCCAGCGGACCCTCACCCAGAAAGACCTTGATTATTCACGGTCCGAGGACCGCGCCGTCATCGACCGGTTTCTCGGGGACGGTGACACCGGCGCCCTCGAACGGGCCTGGGAGAACGGCGTCGGCACCATGGGCCGGACCACCTACGACAACACCGGCGACACCATGAAGCTGGAAGGCAAGGGCGCTTCCGGTAACAAGCCGAGAACGCGATGGGGCATCTTCGAGATCGGTCACGAGTCGGAGACGCACCGGTTGCAGAGCGCGCATTTCTACAAGCCGGGGACGGGATGGGTTCCATGGACGGCCTGCCGGTGAGGGGCCGCGCCCTGCGCGGCGCGCTGGTCCTCCTCCTTGCGCTGGTGGGCCTGCCGGTTGCGGGTTGCTTCTCGGCGGGCGGCGGGCCGGTGCCGGTGCCTCCGGGGTTCCAGCGGTACCAGACCGACCAGTACGGCTTCGCCTACCCGGCGGGCTGGCGCCGCACGGAGGACAAGGACGAGCGGGGGCGCCCGCAGGTGCGGTTCGAGGGCGGCGCGCTGCCGTCCGGGGTCGTCGACGGCCAGATCCATGTCGCCGGGTACGGCGGGTACGGCGCCGGGTTCGAGACGGCGCTCGCGCAGTTCCGCGGGCTGGCGGCGCTGAACCGCTACCGCCTGACGGCCAACCAGGCGGTCGAGGTCGCCGGCGCGGTGCGCGCGCACCGGTTCGAGGCGGAGTACGAACTGGAGACCGAGGGCGGTACGCGCGTGCCGTGCCGGCTGCTCGGCATGTACGTGCTGACGGAGCGGAAGGTTCTGCTGGAGTTCATGCTGCGTTCCCCGGCGCAGGGCGCGGCGGCGCCCCGGCTGCCTGAGATATTCGACTCGATCCGGATCCGGGAGTAGGCATCGATGGGTGGATCGGCGGCGGGACGGGCCGCGTTCTGGGTGCTGTGCGGCCTGGCGGCGGCGGCGATCCTCGTGCCGTTCCTCCTGATGCCGGACTCCTGGCTCAGGACGCTGGCCATGGGGGTGGGCGGTCCCGCCCTGGCCGTCGCCGGCCCGGTCTATCTCGTCGCGCGGCTGCGTTTCCGCGGCAGGGCCGTGCGGTCCGTGGGGACGGTCGAGTCGTGCGTCGACAACGGTCCGGGTGAGCCGACCTGGACGCTGACCGTCCGGTACGCCGCGCCGGACGGCCGGGAGCGGACTTTAATCGATGATCACGCACCACACCGGCCGGTGGGCCGGGAAGTGGCGATCATGTACGACCCCGACGACCCGGCGCAGGCCCGGCTGCACCGTCCTGCCGTTTCCGACCTGGTCACGGCCGTGGCGATGGTCGTGATCGGGGCCGCGCTGGCGTACTTCCACTGGTGGGGCGAGTTTCCCGGCTGATCGACGCGGTGTCGGGCCGCGGGGCGGCCGGGACGGCTGAGAGGAGTTGAGATCGTGGGGTTCGGCGTGGCCGTGCGCGCCCTTGTCCGGGGGGCGCTGATCATGCTGGCGGGGACCGTCGCCGCCGCGCTGCTCACCTCGTTCGTCATCGTGGGCGCGGGAAGCTCGGCCGGGTCGGCGGGCTTCGTGTGGGCGTCCGTGGGGATCGCCGTGGTGCTGCACGGGCTGCTCGGTCACGTCGGGGCCCGGGTGGCCGCGCGGCGTCTGCGGGGCGCGCACGGGGTGGGTGCCGCCGGCGGTGTCATCGCCTGCGCGGGGCCGGTGCTGGTCAGCCTGGTGAGCCAGGCCGGCGCGGTCGCGGCGACGGGGGACGCCATCCAGCTGGCGCCCAGCTGCGCGGCGCTGCTGGGGGCGGCGCTGGGAGCCGTTCTCGCCGACCGCGAGGGCGAGCGGAGCCTGCCGGCCCGGGGATGACGCCGGACGGCCGGACGGCCGGACGGCCCGAACTCATCGCCATCGCCCGATCTCGGCGGCGGCGCATCCGAAGCTGAGCGCCGCTCCCGGCCGGCGTGGTGGAGCCGTCAAAGCGGCCTGATGGGCCCTTCTCCGCCTATGTGGGCCCTTCTGGTTTGGGTCCTGAGGCTCAAGTTTCGTCCACGCCGGGCGAGTTACCGTCCAGCGCATGGCGCTAGGTGAACAGAGCGCGAACACTCCACCAGCGGATGCTGAACGGTACGCGGCCAATGACCGGGGCGAGGGTGCCGTCAACCATCTCGTGGTATTGCTCCTCATCGGCCTCGTCGCCGGCGCACTCGTCACCGCGAACCTCGGTTCCTGGGTGGTGGGCGGGATCGGGTACGCCATCTGCCGGGTCGCGAACGCCGGCGACGCCGCCGCGTGCGAGTCGCCCAGCGACCGGGAGCTGAGGCCCGCCTGCCTCACGTTCCTGGCCGCCAACAGCTACGGCGGCACCATCGACGTGCTGATCTTCAGGGTGGGCAAGGACTACTCGTTCCTGCGCACGACCACGATCGCGCCCGACGGCACCAAGACCGTGACGATCACGGCGATCAAGGGCGGCACGGCCGGTGTCGGGACCGGCGTCGGGGTGGGGATCAACGCCGGGAACCTGGCCAATCTCGGCGCCGACGCCTCCATCGACGCCCAGGTGCGCCTCGGGACCGGCGACGGCTGGGAGTTCACCGGCCCCGACGCCGAGAGCCGGGCCGACGCCTTCGAGGCGGACCTGCGCGAGCAGTACCAGATCGATGGGGTCAAGGAGAACGGCGGCCTGCTCGGCTGGGCGGGCGGCAGCCTCTACGACGCCTTCGCCGGTCCCGACCTCCCCGACCCCACCATCCGGCGGTACGAGGCCGAGTTCGATCTGAACGGCGCCCTGACCGCCATCGCCGGGATCGGGCCGTCCGACCCCACCGGCAGGCACCGCAGGCCCGACCGGCACACCGACCCCCGCGGCCCGCAGCCGGAGAACCCCCGCGACGGCCGCGGCTCCGACTCCGTCAACCCCAACGCCCAGGCCTGGGTCGGCTTCGACGCCAACGAGAAGGCGATCATGCAGACCAACGAGCGGACCGGCGAGACCTCGGTGACGCTCATGCTCAGGGGCGAGGTCAACTACGGGGCCAACGCCGGCGCGGACGGGCCGCAGGGCCGCCGCCAGGCCACCGGGGCGATCACGCTGACCCGCGACCGGGACGGCAGGCTCAGCAAGGTCACCTTCGCGCAGACGCACATCGTCGACGGCACCGCCACCGTCGTGACCACCGAGCTGCCGCTGCGCGACGATGCCCAGCGCCGGATCGTGGTCGAGGACCTGCTCGACCTCTCGGGCGGCGGGCCCGGAGGCCAGGTCCTCTCGCTGACCTGGGACGACATGGCCCCCACGACCGATCCGGGGCCCGACGCCCCGCCCCTGCGGCGGCTGCTGTACGACCAGGGGATGTCGTCCAGGATCGAGTACGAGTACGACCAGAGCGACTCCAACTACGGTGCGAGCGTGAAACTGGGACTCAAGCTGGGACTGAACATCGCGCTCTCGGACTCGACCCGCAGGGCGGTCGGCGCGGAGTACCTCGGCGCTCCGACGCCCTACGGACGCCGCCCGTACCTGCGGATGCCGGAATGCCGCGGGTGAGCCGATGATCCGCGACACGCGGCAACGCCGAGGGGTACACCGAGAGGTGCACCGGGAGGAACGCCGATGATCGGTCACATCCTCGCCATCGCCATCGGGCTCGCGTTCATCGCGGGCGGGCTCCGGGAACTCACCGGCCGTGTCCGCATCCAGCGGCGGATGCGGCGCGCTCTGGGCGTCTTCGTGGGCCGTTCCGAGGCGGGCCACATGTCCGGCCCGGGTGTCCGCAGCCGCACCGGGCGCTTCCGGTTCACGACCGAGGCCGGGCGCGTGGTGGAACGGGCGAGCGCGCTGTCGTCCTTCCCCGGACCGAGACCGGGACGGTCGCTGACGGTCGTCTACGACCCGGAGCGTCCGGACAGCACCGCCGAACGCGCCTGGGTGCACCTGGTCCTCCTGCTCGCGGTCAGCCCCGCGCTGATCGTCATCGGCGCGTTCATCGTGGTCAGAAGCCTGGGTGAGCTGTGAATACCGGGCATTTCCCGAGAGGAGCGTGAACGCGATGGTGCTGCCGCCACGTCGCCTGGCCGCCGCCCCGCTGGCCGTGCTGGCCGTGCTGGCCGCCGGGCTGCTCGTGGCCGGCTGCGGAGGAGGCTCCCCCGGCGCGGCGAAGGCATCGGGCCCGCCCGGGCCCCCGCCGGTTCCCGCGGGCTACACGCCGGTCCGCGCGGGCCGCGTGATGTTCGCCCACCCCGCCGAGTGGAAGGCCATGGCCCGGCCCCCGCAGGGCTGGCTGTACGGCGCCGACCTCCGCGCCGGCGAAAGCACCGGGGTCCAGGCGGGCGTGATCGGGAAGGTGCCGCAGGTCCCGTCGGCAGCGCTCGTGGCGGCCGCGGCCTCCAGCGGGATCGAGCTCACCGCCACCGGCGTCCAGCGCGGAGCCAACCGGACGCTGCGCGTCCCCGGGGCGAAGGAGGCCGTCCGCGTGGACTACACGTACGCGACCGGGGAAGGACGTGCGGCCGATCACCACGCCACCGACGTGAGCGTGGTGTGGGGGACGGGCGGTGCCGCCGTCGTGCGGATCACCGGCCTGCGGAGCCGCCTCACCTCCGCCCAGATCGACCAGGTCGTCCGGACCATCGGCATCGGCCCGTGACCGCGCCGGACCGTTCACACCGGACCGTTCACACCGGACCGTCCGCGCCGGACCGTCCGCGCCGCCCTGCCGGTCCGGGGACCGCAGGGCCCGTACCTATGGCAAGGGGAGAGGGGGAGAGGAGCTTGGATCTCGTCAAAGCATGGGGTGCCGGGTTGCTCGCCTACGTGCTGGGATCCCTGATCGCAGCCGCCGTCACCATCGGCGCCGGCGCCGGTGACCGGCTGACTTCGGCGAACGGCGCCCTGCTCTGGGTGGCGCTCCCCGCACTGATCGCGTTCCTGGTGATCACCGTGCTCGCCGACCTGGCGCATGCCGCGGTCCCCGGCCACCGGACTCCCGGCAGGCGTGCGATGGCGGTGCTGACCGTGCCCGCCCTGGCCATACTGCTCGGCATCGCCGCCGGACTCGTCCAGTCGTCCGGAACGCTCGGCGTGGTGACGTCCGCACTCGCATCCACCGCCGGCACCGCCCTGGGCTACTTCGCCCCGGCCTTGTGGCGGCGCCGCGGAGGCCTGCGTTCCTAGAGAGGACCGGTGACGCGTCCCGGCCTTTGCCGGGGACCGATGACCATTGGCGGCGCGCCCCGTGTCCTGCCGTGACGGTTGAGGCCCTGTCCCGCGCTGGGCGTTGGGTCCCAGGGCCCATGCGGCCTTGGGCCTCGGACGGCTTCAATTGGGCCCATCATGCGGTCATCTGGTGACGACAACGACGAATCCCCGCCGTCCGCGGCCGGCCCGTCCACTCCGACGCACGAACCGGAACAGGCGGCGCCCGCGGAGCAGGCAGAACCTCTGGAGCAGGCAGAACCCCTGGAGCAGGCAGAACGTCCAGAACCGTCACAGGAAGGCGCCCCGCGGGCCAGACTGGGGCCGACCCCCGCCTCCGGGCAGGAGGACCCAGGCCCCACGGCCGAAGACACCGCCCCCGGCGCCGGACCCGAGTCGCCGCCCGCGCCACGGATACCCGAACTGCCCGCCGTCCCGTATGCCCTTCCCGAAGAGCACGTGTACGGCCCGCCCGCGGATGCGGACGTCCAGGCCGGCCCTCACCCCCCGCCCCCACCTGTGCGACCGCAGCCCGCCCTCGAAGCGCCGCCCTGGGCCTGGCCCGCCGGGGAACCCCTCGCCGCCCCCACCCCATCGCCGCCATCGCCGCCACCGGCACCACCGGCGCCATCGCCCGCCCCCGCGCCGCCCCCCGCCGCGGAACCTCCACCGGCGCCCCAGCCCCCGGCGCCCCCCTCCCCGGCGCCCCCGCCTCCTTCGACCGCGGCGCATCCCGTCCCGGCACAGGCCCCTCCCGCGCCCCGGCAGGAGTCACGGGAGACGATGACCGAGCCGCCCGTCGCCCCCCACGCGCCGGGAACGGTTCCATCGCCCGAACTGCCACGAGTGACCGGGCCGCACGGCGCAGGCAGGGGATACCGGCGCCCGCCGACCTGGACGCTGATCCTGGCGGCCGGAGTACTGCTGGCCGCCGTCGCCGGAGTCGCGGTCTCGCGGCTGGGAGGAGGCTGCGGCGGCACGGTGACCTTGAAGGTCGCGGCGGACCCCGCGGTGGCCCCCGCGATCAACACGGTGGCGCACCGGTTCAACCGCGAGGAGCACACGGTCGGCGACGCCTGCGTGGAGGTCATCGCCAACACCGTCTCGTCGCCGGGGATGGCGACCGCCCTCGGAGGCGATCGCGCCGGGGGCGGCCAGGCCCAGGCCGACGCCTACATCCTCGATTCGTCCCTGTGGCTGGCGGTGGTCGCGCAGGCCGCCCAGCGGACGGGGGTTCCCGCCCCCACGGTGATCGCGCCGGTGGCCAGCTCGCCCGTGGTGTTCGCCCGGCCGAAGAACGCCGTCCAGGCACCCGGCGCGCTCACCTGGCGCGGTCTGGGGGAGGACGCGGAGCGGGGACGGTACGCGTTCCGTGTCACCGAACCGCAGAACAACGCCGCCGGGATGATCGCGCTGCTGATGGCGCGGCAGGCGGCGGGCGGCCGCAACGCGCCGGCCGGATTCACCCGGATCCTCCAGGACGCGCAGCCCGGCGACGGTTCCAGCGTGCCGCCGCATTCGGTCGCCGCGCTCGACTCGCTCGGCGCGCCCGGGGCGGGGAACGGCGGACGGGTTCCCGTGGTGGCGGTCCCGGAGCAGGCCGTCTGGGTGAAGAACGCCGGGGCCGGGCCCCCGGTGGAGGCCGTGGCACCGGCGGACCGCACCCTGAGCATGGACTTCCCCCTGGTCGTCACCTCGAAGAAGAAGGCGGAGGCGGCGCGGCGGCTGGCCGCGGCGATCACGTCGGAGGCGGGCGCGGTCGAACTCGCCAAGGTCGGGCTGCGACCTGCCGGGGGCGCCCCGGCGCGGGCGGTCGCGGCCGTCACCGGGCTGACCGCCCGGGTGGCCGAGGCGCCGCGGCCCTCACCGCAGTCGGTGCTCGAAGTCCTGGAGATGTGGCGGCGGATGCACCTCGGCACCCGGATGCTCGCCCTGATCGACGTGTCCGGCTCGATGAACGAGACGGTGCCGGGCACCGGCCGGTCCCGGATGTCGATCACGGCCGGGGAGATCGACGGCGGCATGGCGCTGCTGCCGGACGCCGCCGAGGTGGGCGTGTGGACGTTCTCGACCGGGATGGACGGCCGCCTTCCGTACCGCGAGCTGTCGCCCATCGGCAGGCTGGGCGGCGTCGAAGGCGAGGGCACCACGCACCGGGCGTCCCTCCAGCGGCTCCTCGGCGGGATACGTGCCAAGCCGGACGGCGACACGGGCCTGCACGACTCGGTACTCGCCGCGTTCCGGGCGGTGAAGGCCGGATACCGGGCCGACATGCTCAACTTCGTCCTGGTCCTCACCGACGGGCGCAACGATTTCGCCGACGGCATCTCCGAGCAGGTGCTGATGGCCGAGCTGAAGAAGGAGTACGACCCGGCGCGCCCCGTCCAGGTCATCGGCCTGGCGTTCGGCCCGGACGTCGATCTCGGCGCCCTGCAGCGGATCGCGGCGGCCACCGGGGGCGCCGCGTACCAGATCCAGGACGCGCGGCAGATCCGCGAGTTGTTCCGGCGGTCGGCGACGTTGAAGATCTGCGATGATCCGCGCCGGTGCCCGGCCGGATGAGCGCGGACGGATGAGCGCGGACGGTGGCCGCTCCGGCGGCGCCGCTCCTCCGCCCCGACCCCTCGGCGGGAGCGGCGGGGCGGCCCGTCTCCCCGGCTCGGATCCCGGGGTCCTGGCCAGGCCGCGTGTTCGTGCGGGCCGGTCGGGGATTCCCCGGTGAGCGCGGAGACGGACGCCGAGCCTTCCCCGGAACCCGTCTGGTCGTGGCGCGCGGACTGGACGGAGCCCGTGCGGCGCCACCCGGTGCGGGTGGCGCTGTGCGTTCTCCTGGTCGAGACCGTTCTCGCGGTGCGGAACGGCCTCCAGCCGGATCTCGCCGCGCTCGCCTATCTCGGGTTCGTCGGCACGGCGCTCGGCTTCATCGACGTCCGGCTGCGGCGGCTGCCCGACCCCTTGACCCTGCCGTCGTATCCGATCGGCATCGCGCTGCTGGGCGCCGCGGCACCGTTCACCGCCGGTGGCGGCGGCCGTCTCGCGGCGGCCCTGGTCGGGCTCCTCTCCCTTGGGGCGGTCTTCGCGATCCAGTGGTTCTGCTTCCCCGCGGGCCTGGGGTTCGGCGACGTGAAACTGTCGGGGGTGCTGGGGCTCTACCTCGGCTGGTTCGGGTTCGACGCCTGGATGTTCGGGGTGCTCGCCATGTTCGTGCTCGGCGGTTCCTGCGCCGTCGGACTCCTCGTGCTGCGCCGGGCGGGCCGCAAGGACTCGATCCCGTTCGGCCCGTTCATGCTGCTCGGCACCCTCGCCGGGGTGGCGGTCCACGCGTGACCGCGCCCCGGCTGAACCCCGGCGGATCACCGGGGGCCTACGCGCAGAGGTTCTGACCGGGCTTGACGCCCCCGTTGATGTTCTTGATGGCCTGCGGCGTCAGCCGGACGCCGGGCTTGCCGATGACCAGCCTCACACCGTCACCCTGCGCCTTGCCGTCCGCGGACAGCATCGCGTTGGGCACGACCTGCGCCAGCACGGACGCCTGCGCCTCGGCCGCCGGCCCGTACACGATCTGGCTCTCCGTGCTGTCGGACGCCTTCTCGACCTTCTTCGCCACCGTGAAGCCGCGCCGCCCGAGTTGGTTCACGATGCGCTTGACCAGCTTGTCGTCGCCGCCCGCGTCCACGACGGTGACCTTCACCTTGTCCGGGGCGGGAAGGGCCGGCTGCGGCTTGGCGGGCTCGGCCGGTTCCGCGGGCAGGTCGTTGTCGTGCCGGATGGCCTCGAACAGCGGCTTGGCCTGCTCGTCGTTCCACTGGACGCGGTTGGGGTCGGGCGCATAACGCTCGACCGGGACCGTGACAAAACGCACCTGACCGGCGCTCATGCCGCGCAGCCCCTCCGCCAGCTTGCGCATGGCGTCCAGATCCAGGTCGTCGTCGGTCGTCATCGACTTGGTGGCGGCCTTGAGGAACTTGTAGGTCTTGCCCGGGTCGGTCAGGATCTCGCTGCTGGTGGCCTTGTTGACGACCGAGGCCATGAACTTCTGCTGCCGTTCGATCCGTTCCAGGTCCGAGCCGTTGCCGAGCGAGTACCGGGCGCGCACGTACCCGAGGGCGTCCTCGCCCTTGACGGTCTGCTTGCCCGCCTTGAGGAACAGTTCCGCGCGGGGGTCGTTCACCGGCTTGTCGACGCAGATCTCGACACCGTCCAGGGCGTCCACCATGCGCTTGAACCCGGCGAAGTCAATCTGCACGAAGTGGTCGATGTGGATGCCGGTGAGCGTCTCCAGCGTCTTCCACGTGCACGTCGGACCGGCGTACGCGAAGGCGGAGTTCAGCATCCCGAACTGCGCCGGGACGGTCCCGCCCTTCTCCTTCTTGCACGCGGGGATCTTCACCATCGAGTCGCGGGGGAAGCTGACCCCCACCGCCTGGTCCCGGTTGGGCGACAGGTGCAGCAGGATCGCGGTGTCGGAGCGCGCCCCGGTCATCCCGGCGGCGGCGCCGTACCGCGCGTTGTCGCCCTCGCGGGTGTCGGAGCCGATCAGCAGGATGTTCAGCGACTTGTTGAGCTTCTTCGGGCGGTCGGTGCCCAGCTGCGCCTTGGCGTCCTTCTGTTCGATGCCCCCCATGATGTCGAAGTACAGCCCCGCCACTCCGGCGCCCGCCAGCAGCACGAGCGCCGCGGTGCCGATGGCCGTACCGCGGAGGACCTTCTGTTTCCTGGTGCGCGCCTTGCGCTTGCGTCCTCGGGTCTTCTTCGCGGCTCCGTCATCCTTCTTCGCGGCTCCGTCATCGCCGGCGGGAGCGGGTGTCGCGTCGCCGCCGTCAGGGATGCCGGCGTCCCCCGCGAGGTCATCGCGTCTGGGCTCGTTCTCGCTCATCCGGTCCCGTCTCGGGCAGGCCCTGTCCAGGGCGGGGGGTGGGTCTGAGGGTTTCGTCAGTTTAGGCAGGATGGTCTTGTGGCGGGAGGCCACGATCTTTCAATGGTTGGATGCGCGATCGCCCCGAACCGTTGCCACGATCCCCAGATCCTCCTGTGATCCCCACAACCCGCCGCCCCCGCACGCGATCGCGGCCGGGGGATCGAGTCGGGTGTGGCGGGCCTTCGACCGGCGGCGGGGTGTCTACTGCGCCGCCAAGCTGGTGCCAGACGGGGACATCGGTGAGGTTGCGCGTGGTGCGTGAGCAGGCTCTCCGGCTCGCGCATCCCCATGTGATGACCCCCTACGCCTGGTATCCGGCGGATGAGGACGTGCTTTTGGCGATGAACTTGGTCAGGGGCGGGTCGCTGGAGACGCTCCTGGGGGACTACGGCCGACTGCCCGCCGCGTACGCCGCGGAGTTGCTGGACCAGGTGCTCGCCGCGTTCCTGGACGGTCTGAGCGAGCAGACCTGGGGGACCTGGACCACGCCGGATGCGGGCGTGCTGACCGCCTCGACCGGCTCGCCCGTGGCGTCGACGCCGGGCCTGCCCGCCGGTACGCCGGTGCCCGCCCGCCCGGTGCCGTCCCGGCCGGCGCCGCTGCCGTCCGGCCTCTCGGCGGGCTCCCCGCCGCCGGGCAGGGACGAGCAGCCGGGCAGCGATCGCCGCCGTGCGGTGCCTGATGTCCATCCGCGTCGCTCCTCCTTCGCGATCGCGACCCCCGCCGGGCCGTCCCGTCACATATGCAAACAGCGTTCGCCGTGGCACCATGGGGTCGAGTGGGCTGGCGAGCTGTGCGATTGAGAAGATACTATTTGCAAATGTAAAGAGTCAAGGGGGTTGGCGTGGGCGTCGCCGAGGACACCGTGGCGAGGAACCGGGCGCTGCAGACCGAGTGGTACGGCGAGCCGCTCGGCGACCGCTTCCGGCGGCTGCTGGACCGCCTGGGGCTGTCGCAGTCGGGGCTGGCGGGCGTGCTGGGCCTGTCGCCGCCGATGCTCTCCCAGCTCATGTCCGGGCAGCGGGCGAAGATCAGCAATCCGGTGGTGCTGCACCGGCTCGGCCTGGTCGAAGAGCTCGCCGCCGACCCGGGTTTCGGCGCGCTGCCGACCGCCGAGGTGAAGGAGCGCCTTCGCCGTATCCGGGGAGAGTCGGCGAGCACGACGTCCGGGGTCCGGGTGACCGCGGAGCGCGTCCCGGCGGCGTCGCCGGCGCGGGCGCTCCAGTCGCTCCTGCGCACGGTCGCGTCCGCGAACGAGATCGAACACGCCGCGAGCATGATCGACGTCTGCTATCCGGAGTTGGCCGAGGTCCTCCGCGTGTACGGCAACGGCCGTACCAGTGAGGCTGAGGCCCATCTGGCCCGCACTCTGGGGCGCTGAGGGCCGCCGGGCGGGTAGGTGTTCGCATCTGTGAACAGGTGTGCAGGTGTGAACGTCGCGGTGAGCTGAGCGGGTTCTGACGGCTCGGGCGTGTCCACCGCGTCCGCCCGGCATCGAGGCCGGGATTGAGGTGTGTCCGCAATCCGCTTCCGCCGGCGGCGGAAGACCGCGTGCGGCTCCTTGGAGGGAAGGGCGAGGCGCCTGGTTCCGGGGCGGGGGCAAGGGGGCCGCGGTGCGTTCGAAGAAGGGCGCGGCGGCGCGGGATCATGCGTTTCAGCGCTCGTTTCCATTCCGCTCGGCCATAGCGACTGGTTATGAGGACCGGGGGTTGGGCGGCGGGTTCCCGGAAGGCATAGCCTGTGGTCAGGCTCACATGATGGCCTGCCTGTTATGTATGTCACAGCTCCAGTCGAGTGGCGTAAGGTCGCTTCGCTGGAAACGCACACGAGGTGTCACTGCCTGCGTGCGGCCGCGGCGCAGTGGGGGCGCGACGGCGGCGGATGTGCGTTCGACGACCGTGGTACGGGGACCCGACCCGAGCTCAGGAGAGCGAACGATGAGCACTGTGGAGGCGCCGGCCAAAGCGCGCGCCCAAATCAAGGAACGTACGCTCCGCAAGGACAACTGGCGGCTCTATCCCATCACCACGCTGGTGATCTTCACGGCGTGGGTGGTGTACGCGACCGTGCGCGCGTTCTGGGGTGCGGCCTTCTACGTCCCGGAGTACCACTACCTGACCCCGTTCTACTCGCCCTGCTTCAACGAGATCTGCGGCGACGCGGCGGAGTTCGGGACGTTCCTCCCGGCCGAGACCAAGGGGTGGATCCCGTTCGCGGCGGTGTCCCTGCCGTTCCTGCTGCTGTTCCGGCTGACCTGCTACTACTACCGCAAGGCGTACTACCGCTCGTACTGGGCGTCGCCGCCCGCGTGCGCCGTGCAGGAGCCGCACAAGAAGTACAGCGGCGAGCGCCGGTTCCCGCTGATCGGGCAGAACCTGCACCGCTACTTCTGGCTGGCCGCCGCGGTCATCTCGCTGATCAACACCTATGACGCGATCCTGGCCTTCCACGGCAAGGACGGCGGGTTCGGCATCGGGCTGGGCAGCCTGATCCTCACCGCCAACGTGATCCTGCTGTGGGCCTACACGCTGTCGTGCCACTCGTGCCGGCACATCGTCGGCGGGCGGCTGAAGAACTTCTCCAAGCACCCGGTCAGGTACTGGATGTGGGGCGTGGTCTCCAAGCTGAACGAGAAGCACGGGCAGTACGCGCTCATCACGCTGGGCTCGCTGGTGGTGGCCGACTTCTACGTCATGCTCGTGGCCAGCGGCACCATCTCCGACCTGCGAATCTTCAACTGAGGGGGCCTGTAGATCATGACCGGGATCGAGAGGCACTCGTACGACGTCGTGGTGATCGGCGCGGGCGGCGCCGGGTTGCGCGCCGCGATCGAGGCGCGGCTCCAGGGCAAGAAGACCGCGATCATCTCCAAGTCGCTGTTCGGCAAGGCGCACACGGTGATGGCCGAGGGCGGCGCCGCCGCGGCGATGGGGAACGTCAACCCCAACGACAACTGGCAGGTCCACTTCCGCGACACGATGCGCGGCGGCAAGTTCCTCAACAACTGGCGGATGGCCGAGCTGCACGCCAAGGAGGCCCCGGACCGGGTCTGGGAGCTGGAGCACTGGGGCGCGCTGTTCGACCGCACCAAGGACGGCAAGATCAGCCAGCGGAACTTCGGCGGGCACGAGTACCCGCGGCTGGCGCACGTCGGCGACCGCACCGGCCTGGAGCTGATCCGCACCGCCCAGCAGAAGATCGTCGCGCTCCAGCAGGAGGACCACGCCGAGACCGGCGACTACGAGTCGCGGATCAAGGTGTGGGCGGAGACGACCGTGACCCGGCTGCTGCTGGACGCCTCCGGCAAGGTCTGCGGCGCGTTCGCCTACGTCCGGGAGACCGGGAAGTTCGTGGTGTTCGAGACGCCGGCGGTGGTGCTGGCGACCGGCGGCATCGGCAAGGCGTTCAAGGTCACCTCCAACTCGTGGGAGTACACCGGCGACGGGCACGCGCTGGCGCTGCTGGCCGGCGGGACGCTGCTGAACATGGAGTTCGTGCAGTTCCACCCGACCGGGATGGTCTGGCCGCCGTCGGTCAAGGGGATCCTGGTGACCGAGTCGGTCCGCGGTGACCGCGGGGTCCTGAAGAACTCCGAGGGCAAGCGGTTCATGTTCGAGTACATCCCGGAGGTCTTCAAGGCGCAGTACGCGACCACCGAGGAGGAGGGCGACCGCTGGTACGACGACCCCGACAACAACCGGCGCCCGCCCGAGCTGCTGCCCCGTGACGAGGTGGCGCGTGCGATCAACTCGGAGGTGAAGGCGGGCCGCGGCTCACCGGCCGGCGGCGTCTACCTCACGGTCGTGGACCGGATGCCGGGCGGCGCCGAGGAGATCAAGCGGCGGCTGCCCGCGATGCACCACCAGTTCAAGGAGCTGGCGGACGTCGACATCACCAAGGAGCCGATGGAGGTCGGCCCGACCTGCCACTACGTGATGGGCGGCGTGGAGGTCGACCCGGACACGGGTGCGGCGCTGGTGCCGGGGCTGTTCGCCGCCGGGGAGTGCTCGGGCGGCATGCACGGCTCCAACCGGCTCGGCGGCAACTCGCTGACCGACCTGCTGGTGTTCGGGCGCCGGGCCGGGCTGGGCGCGGCCGAGTACGTGGACGCGCTGGAGGCGCGGCCGGCCGTCCCGGACGAGGAGATCGAGGCGGCCACCGCCGAGGCGCTGGCGCCGTTCGAGCGCAAGGGCGGCGAGAACCCGTACGCGGTGCACGCCGACCTCCAGACGACGATGAACGACCTGGTCGGCATCATCCGCAAGGAGGAGGAGCTCAAGCAGGCTCTGGAGGCCCTGGAGAAGCTGCGCGAGCGGGTCGCCAACGTCAGCGTGGACCCGGTCGGGGTGAACGACGGCCGCGGCTACCACCCGGGCTGGCACCTGGCCCTGGACCTGCGCAACATGCTGCTGGTCTCCGAGGCGATCGCGCGTGCGGCGCTGGAGCGGCAGGAGAGCCGCGGCGGCCACACCCGGGACGACTACCCGCAGATGTCGCCCGAGTGGCGGAAGGTCAACCTGATCTGCCGGCTGGCCGGCGACCCCGACTCGCCGCGGGTGGAGCTGAAGCGGCAGCCGATGGAGCCGATGCGCGAGGACCTGATCGAGCTGTTCGAGACCGATGAGCTGAAGAAGTACCTGACCGCGGACGAACTGCCCGCCGGCCCGGTCGCCGTCGGGGCCGGCGCCGAGGCCGCCGACGGGAAGCCCGCCGACGCCGAGACCGAGGAGAGTGACCGATGAGCTACGACGCCAAGTTCCGGGTCTGGCGCGGCGACGAGGGCGAGGGCGAGCTGGTCGACTACACGGTGGAGGTGAACGAGGGCGAGGTCGTCCTCGACATCATCCACCGGCTGCAGGCCACGCAGGCGCCCGATCTGGCCGTGCGGTGGAACTGCAAGGCCGGCAAGTGCGGGTCCTGTTCCGCCGAGGTGAACGGCATGCCGCGGCTGATGTGCATGACGCGGATGTCGACGTTCGAGCCGGACGAGACGATCACCGTGACCCCGGTCCGCACCTTCCCGGTGATCCGCGACCTGGTCACGGACGTGTCGTTCAACTACGAGAAGGCGCGGCAGATCCCGTCGTTCGACCCGGGCGACACCAAGCCGGGCGAGTTCCGGATGCAGCAGGTCGACGTGGAGCGCTCGCAGGAGTTCCGCAAGTGCATCGAGTGCTTCCTGTGCAACAACGTCTGCCACGTCATCCGTGACCACGAGGAGAACAAGGAGCAGTTCGCCGGCCCGCGCTTCCTGATGCGGATCTCGGAGCTGGAGATGCACCCGGCGGACGCCGCGGACCGGCGCAACATCGCGCAGGACGACCACGGGCTGGGCTTCTGCAACATCACCAAGTGCTGCACCGAGGTCTGCCCCGAGAACATCAAGATCACCGACAATGCGCTGATCCCGATGAAGGAGCGGGTCGTGGGCCGCAAGTACGACCCGGTGGTGTGGCTCGGCTCCAAGCTCGGCATCGTGAAGAAGGGCCAGGACACCCCGTCCGCCTGAATCCGGGCCCGCCTGAATCCAGGTTCACCCGAGTCCGGGTCCGCCTGATTCCGGTTTCCGTGTTCGCCCCCTGCCCAGGCCCCGCCGGCCCGGGAGGGGGCGTTCGCATTCCGCGCCCGCGTTTTCCGGCGCCGGGTTCCATGGATGGGGCGGAGGGGATGGAACCGAGCGGATTTGTCGCGAAGGCGTGCCCGGTGGCGAATTGCTGCGACGCGGGCTATCTCCGGCGTGAGAGTTGTGTTTCGTTCATCCGCTGCCGGGTGACGTTCACG
This sequence comes from Spirillospora sp. CA-255316, assembly GCA_050942275.1. Classification (GTDB taxonomy): domain Bacteria; phylum Actinomycetota; class Actinomycetes; order Streptosporangiales; family Streptosporangiaceae; genus Spirillospora. The sequence goes on from CP192047.1 coordinate 1,999,265, forward strand.
GAACCCGTGAATGCGGTCGCGGGAGAAGCGGGCGGGCGTGGTGCCGGCGGGCGGCGTGCCCCCGTCGCCGCCGCCCGCCGAACCGCCGTTCCCCATGAACGCCGTAGCCCCAGGGGGCGGCCCTGCGGCCGCACACGCCGGGATCCACTCTCGTCCAGGGCGCCCCTCGTGAATAGGGAGAAGTTCACACAACGCGTGATGCTTTCGTGATTCCCCTTCCCGTTACGGGATGGCGGCTCTCGTTTAGCGTGGTTCCATGACCCCCCTGGAGCCTGGCTCGTTTCTTGCCGAGCTCACCCCCGACGAACGCGCCGATCTCGAGTCGCGCGGCCGCTTCCGCGACCTGGAGCGCGGCGCGGTGCTCTTCCGCGAGGGCGAATGGTCGACCTGGGTGGCGGTGCTGTTCGCCGGCCGGGTCAAGGCGTACTCCGACCGCGAGCACGGCGGTGAGGCGCTGCTGGACGTGCGCGGACCGGGCGCGCTGCTGGGCGAAGTGGCGGCGATCGACGGGCTGCCGCGCTCGGCGACGGTCGCCACCCTCGAACCGGCCCGGGTGCTGGCGCTGACCGAGGAGGAGTTCATGTCCTTCCTCGGGGCGCACGGCCGGGTCTCCATCCTGATCATGAAGATGCTGTGCCGGCGCTGGCGGGACGCCGACCGCCGCCGGGTCGAGTTCGGCATGTTCGACGCGACCGGGCGGGTGGCGCAGCGGCTGGTGGAGCTGGCGGAGCGGTTCGGCGAGCCGTACGAGCCGGAGGGCCGGCGCGGCCGCAACGGTGCGGGTCCGCGCCCCGGGGACTCCGGCGCGCGTCCAGGGGACTCGGGAGGCGGGCGTTCCGAGGACGCCGGCCCGCGTCCCGACGGTTCCCATGCGCGGCCAGGGGGGACGGGGCCGCGTCCCCTCGCTCCGGGAGGCGGGCCCGGCGGGCCGGAACGCCCGGGCAGGGTGCCCGCCCCGCGCGCTCCGGGCTCGCGCGGCCCTGGCGGCCCGGCACGGCCGGGACGCCCCGGACGGCCCGGCGCGCCCGGTGCCCCCGGCGAGCCTCCGCGGCCGGACGAGGGCAGCAGCGTGCAGATCACCCTCCACCTGTCGCAGGAGGAGCTGGCCGGCTGGGTCGGCGCGTCGCGCGAGGCGGTCAGCAAGGCGCTGGGCACGCTGCGAAGGCACGGCTGGATCGAGACGGGGCGCCGCCGCGTGATCGTGCACGACCTCCAGGCCCTCCGCCGCCACGCCCGCTGACCGAGCGAACCCACCACACCCGACCGCCCCCGCGAACCCGCGAACCCGCGAAGCCGCGACCCGCGACCCGCGAAACCGTGCCCGCCCGCGGCGGGGCGGGGGCGCGGGGGTGGGGTCGGGCATGGGGCGCTGACCTGGCGGGTCGTACCCTGTGCAGGATGCAGTTGCAGCAGCTCGCCTACTTCGTCGCGGTCGCGGAGGTTCGGCACTTCACCCAGGCGGCGGAGATCCTGCACGTGGCGCAGCCTTCGCTGTCCAAGCAGATCCGCGCGCTGGAGGCGGAGCTGGGCGCGTCGCTGTTCAGCCGGGCGCGCGGCAACATCACGCTGACCCCGGCCGGCGAGGCGCTGCTGCCGCTGGCCAAACGCATTCTGGCGGACGTCGATACCGCCCGGCTGGAGGTGCAGGAGCTGGCCGGGCTGCGCCGGGGACGGGTGCGGCTGGGTGCCACGCCGTCGCTGTGCGCGGGCCTGCTGGGCGACGTGCTGCGCCGCTTCCACGACACCTACCCGGGCATCCGGCTGATCGTCGAGGAGGGCGGATCGCGGGACCTGGTGCGGGACCTGACCCGAGGGCTCCTCGACCTGGCGCTGGTGATCCTGCCGCTGCACGGCGACCCGCCGCTGGAGACCACCCCGATACTGCGCGAGAACCTGGTGGTGGCGTCCCCGGCGGAGCCGGGCCGGCCGTCGCGGCGCCCGTACCTGCGGATCGAGGACCTGCGGAACCGGCCGCTGGTGATGTTCCGCTCCGGGTACGACCTGCGCGAGGCGACGATCGGGGCGTGCCGCGCGGCGGGCTTCGAGCCGCGGTTCGCGGTCGAGGGCGGGGAGATGGACGCGGTGCTGCGGTTCGTCGAGGCGGGGCTGGGCATCGCGGTCGTGCCGTCGATGGTGCTCGCGGGACGGCCCGGACTGCGCGGCACGCCGCTCGTCCTCGGCGACGACCGCGGCGGCCACCAGGGGCACGACGGCCCGGGCCTGCAGAGGACGATCGCGCTCGCCCGCCGCAAGGACGTCGAGCCGACGCACGCCGCCCGCGCCTTCCAGGCGACGCTGGAGACCTATCTGGTCGAGGCGGCGCTGGGCGGCAGCCTGCCCGCGGGCGTGGAGGCGATCGGCCCGATCACGGCGTCGGCGGGCCGTCAAGACCAATGATCACCGATCTCGGTGGTCCGGTCTCGGTGGATTTGGGGGACGAGCGGGGTCGTTCGCGCGTCTAGATTCCCATGCCATGCGCTCGCTGCCCCGGTCCCCCCGCCGCGTCGCCGCGCTCCTCATCGCCCCGCTCGTCCTCGGACTGGCCGCGCCGCCCGGGCTGGCGGCCCCCGCCGCCCCGGCCGCCCCGGCAGCCCCAGCCGATCCCGCCGCCGCACCGCGCCCCCAGGCCCCGCCGCGGGAGTGCAGCGATGAGCCGCGCGACCTGCCGACCTGGAAGTTCATCGACTACGACGAGATGCGCCGGGAGCTGGCGCGCATCGAACGCGCCGGCCGCGGCCGCGTGGACGTGAGGGTCGCCGGCAAGTCCACCCGCGGCCGCTCCATTTACACCGCCACCGTCGGCACCGGGAAGAAGGTCTTCCTGGTCAACAGCGAGATCCACGGCAACGAGAAGACCGGCACCAGCTCGCTGCTGCGGATCCTGAAGTGGCTGGGCACCTCCGGCTCGCCGGAGGCGAAACGGCTGCGCCGCGAGATCACGTTCGTCGCCGTACCGAAGATCAACCCGGACGGGGCCGAGCTCGACCGGCGCGGCAACGACCACTCCTGGGACGAGGTGCAGCGGGAGTTCCCGCAGCTCGCGGGCCGTGCACCGGCCTGGAACTACCTCAACGGGACGCAGCAGGGCGACGACTACACCCAGCGCCCCGGCTTCGACCTCAACCGCGACTTCAACGTGGACCTGGACTACAAGCCCAGGCCCCAGGACGTCCCCGGGCAGTCGTCGGACTTCGGCTGGTTCCTCAACGCCGAGTCCCAGACGCTGCGCGACATCTACAAGGGCCTGCGCGCGCGCCACGGCAAGGTGGACGTCTACGTGGACCTCCACCACCAGGGGGCCTGCGTCAGGGAGGACGCCCAGAACCGGCTGCTGGACGTCGCCGTCGACTACCCGCCCCTCCCGGACGTGTTCTTCCAGCCCGGCGGCAAGTACGCCCCGTACGCCAAGACTTACCCCAAGGACTTCTCCAAGCAGCTCGCCATCAGCGCGTTCCGTGGGATCGAGCGCGACGGTTACATCGCGGCCCGCTACCCGCACGCGCCCACGCGCGACCTGCCGGGCCAGGCGCGCTCCTCGTTCGGGCTGAACGGCACCGGCACGGTCCTGTTCGAGGTGCGCGGCCAGACCCAGAGCATGGGCCACTACCAGTCCGAGCGGTTCATCAACGCGGTGACCGGCGGGCTGATGAACATGCTGAACGATCTCGCCACGGGCAAGGTGCGCGGCATCGACCCTGACAGCTTCGAGCAGTTGCCCGGCACGGTGGAGGACGCCTCCGCCCGCGCCCTGCGCGAGCTGGAGGAACGCTGACGCGCGAGCCGGAGGAACGCTGACGCGCGACGCCGCGGATGGAAAAGGCGCCCTGGGCCACCCCAGCCCAGGGCGCCTCGTCTGAGGCGACCACCTCTGTCGCGTAGCCGTTCCGGCTACTTCTTGCGGCCTCCGGCGCTGGCCTTGAGGTAGTCGTTGTTGAGCCGGCCGATGACGTCCAGCGGGATGCCCTTCGGGCACGCCACGGTGCACTCGCCGGTGTTGGTGCAGCCGCCGAAGCCCTCGTCGTCGTGCGTGTCCAGCATGTCGACGACGCGGTCCCAGCGTTCCGGCTGGCCCTGCGGCATGAGCCCCAGGTGGGTGATCTTCGCGCCAAGGAACAGCGCCGCCGAGCCGTTCGGGCACGCCGCCACGCACGCGCCGCAGCCGATGCACTCGGCGGCCTCGAAGGCCCGGTCCGCGTCCGGCTTGGGCACCGGCACCGAGTGCGCCTCGGGCGCGGTGCCGGTCGGGGCGGAGATGAAACCGCCGGACTTGATGATCCGGTCGAACGCCGACCGGTCCACGACCAGGTCCTTGACCACCGGGAACGCCTTGGCGCGCCACGGCTCGACGTCGATGACCTCGCCGTCCTTGAACTTGCGCATGTGCAGCTGGCAGGTCGTGGTGTTGCGCTCGGGACCGTGCGGGGTCCCGTTGATGACCAGCGAGCACATGCCGCAGATGCCCTCACGGCAGTCGTGGTCGAACGCCACCGGCTCCTCGCCCTCGGCGATGAGCCGCTCGTTCAGGACGTCCAGCATCTCCAGGAACGAGGCGTCGGGGGAGATGTCGTCGAGCTTGTACTCGACCATCCGGCCCTTGTCCTCGGGCCCCTTCTGGCGCCAGACGCGCAGTGTCAGCTTCATCACTTGTACGACCTCTGGCTCGGCTTGACGTATTCGAACTCGAGGGCCTCCTTGTGGAGGACGGGCTGCTCGCCCGCGCCGGCCCATTCCCAGGCGGCGACGTAGGCGAAGTTCACGTCGTCGCGCTTGGCCTCGCCGTCCTCGTCCTGGCTCTCGGCCCGGAAGTGGCCGCCGCACGACTCGGCGCGGTGCAGCGCGTCGACGACCATCAGCTCGGCCAGCTCCAGGAAGTCGGCGACCCGGCCGGCCTTCTCCAGTTGCTGGTTGAGCTCCTGGCCGCCGCCGGTGACCCGCACCCGTGTCCAGAACTCCTCGCGCAGCGCCGGGATCAGCTCCAGCGCCTTGCGCAGGCCCTCCTCGGTGCGCTCCATCCCGCAGTACTCCCACATGATGTGGCCCAGCTCGCGGTGGAAGGAGTCGACGGAACGGTCCCCGTCGATGGACAGCAGCCGCTCGATCTGGTCCCGGACCCGGGTCTCGGCCTCGGCGACGGCCTCCTCGGAGACCGGGCCGAGGTCGTTGCGGGCGATGTAGTCGCCCAGCCCTGTCGGCAGCACGAAGTAGCCGTCGGCCAGGCCCTGCATCAGCGCGGACGCGCCGAGCCGGTTGGCGCCGTGGTCGGAGAAGTTGGCCTCGCCGATCACGAACAGCCCGGGGATGTTGGACTGCAGGTCGTAGTCCACCCACAGGCCGCCCATCGTGTAGTGGACGGCGGGGTAGATGCGCATCGGCGTCTCGTAGGGGTTCTCGCCCGTGATCCGCTCGTACATCTCGAAGAGGTTGCCGTACTTGGCCTCGACGGTCTTGCGGCCCAGCCGCTCGATCGCGTCGGCGAAGTCGAGGTAGACGCCCAGGCCGCCGGGGCCGACGCCGCGGCCCTCGTCGCAGACGTTCTTGGCGGCGCGGGAGGCGATGTCGCGGGGGACCAGGTTCCCGAACGAGGGATAGATGCGCTCCAGGTAGTAGTCGCGCTCGTCCTCGGGGATGTCGTACGGCCTGCGCTCGTCCCCCGCTTTCTTGGGAACCCACACCCGGCCGTCGTTGCGCAGTGACTCCGACATCAGCGTCAGCTTGGACTGGTGGTCGCCGCTGACCGGGATGCACGTGGGGTGGATCTGCGTGTAGCAGGGGTTGGCGAAGTAGGCGCCGTGCCGGTGGGCGCGCCACGACGCGGTGACGTTCGAACCCATCGCGTTGGTGGACAGGAAGTAGACGTTGCCGTAGCCGCCGGACGCCAGCACGACCGCGTCGGCGGTGTGGTGCTTGACCTCGCCGGTGATCAGGTCGCGGACGACCACGCCGCGGGCCCGCCCGTCCTGCATGATCAGGTCGAGCATCTCGTGCCGCGCGTACAGCTCCACGTTCCCGGCGTCCACCTGCCGCATCAGCGCCTGGTACGCGCCGAGCAGCAGCTGCTGGCCCGTCTGGCCGCGGGCGTAGAACGTGCGGGACACCTGGGTGCCGCCGAACGACCGGTTGTCCAGCAGGCCGCCGTACTCGCGGGCGAACGGCACGCCCTGCGCCACGCACTGGTCGATGATCTGCGTGGAGATCTCCGCCAGCCGGTGCACGTTGGACTCGCGGGCGCGGAAGTCGCCGCCCTTCACCGTGTCGTAGAACAGCCGGTGCACGCTGTCGCCGTCGTTGCGGTAGTTCTTGGCGGCGTTGATCCCGCCCTGCGCGGCGATCGAGTGGGCGCGGCGCGGGCTGTCCTGGAAGCAGAACTGGACGACGTGGTAGCCGGCCTCGCCCAGGGTGGCGCCGGCCGAGCCGCCGGCCAGCCCGGTGCCGATGATGATGATCTTCTTCTTGCGCTTGTTGGCCGGGTTGACCAGCTTGGCCTCGAACTTGCGGGTCGTCCAGCGGTCCTCGATCGGCCCGGCCGGGGCGCGGTCGTCGGCGATCGGCTCGCCCGGCTTGTAGAAGCCGGCGTCCACGGCGGGTGCGTCGGGCACGTTCGGCTTGCTCTGCCTGCTCTGCCTGCTCGGCTTGCTCGGCTTGCTCATGGTCAGCTCACCCATCCGACGGTGACAGCGAGGGGCACGGCGAGGAAGCCGGCGGTGACCAGCACGGCGACCGTCGCGGCCAGGAGGCGCAGCGTGCGCTCGTTGCGCGGGGTGCGCAGCCCGAGGGTCTGGAACGCGCTCCAGATCCCGTGCCGCAGATGCAGCCCGACCAGCGCCAGCGCGACCACATAGAAGATCGTCACGTACCAGCGGGACGGGTCGAAGCCCTCCACGACCCGCTCGTACGGGGTGGCGTCGCGGCCGCCGGGGTTCACCACCAGGAACGTCATGTCCAGCAGGTGCCAGATCACGAAGAGCGCGATGATGACGCCGCCGAACCGCATCGTGTGGGTGGCGTAGCCCTGCGCGTGCGACTTCTTCTTCGCCTGGTACTTCACCGGCCGCGCCTGGGAGGCGCGGCGGGCCAGCGAAACCGCCGACCACATGTGCAGGGCGATGGCGGCGACCAGCACGATCTCGGTGAGCGTCAGCACGGTGCGGTGCGGCACGGCGGGCTCGCCGACCGTGCGCAGCCAGTGCGCGTAGTGGTTGAAGTCCTCCGCCCCGAAGAAGATCTTGAGGTTTCCGATCATGTGCCCGAGCAGGAACAGCACCAGGATGCCGCCGCTCACGGCCATGACCGCCTTCTTGCCGACGGTCGACCGGTAGATCGCAGGTATCGCTATAGCCACGAGCGCACGGTACGACTGCCTGGCTCAAGACTTCCAAGTCATGGCCGTACTCGTTTCGATAGCCGTGGGCTATGTATGGTGCAGCACGGGCATTTCGGGCATGCCGCCGCATTGTCCAAGGTGAGGGACCTCACAGGGTGATCAGGGAACTCCGCCGTCCCTGTCAGGCCCGCCCCACCGTCGCCGCACGGCCGCCGCCACGGCCGCCGCCACGGGCTGCGAGGACGCCGCCGCGTGGCCGGACGGTCACTCCGCCAGGCCACGGCGAGGGCACCTCGACCTGGCGGCGAGGTCACTCCACGGCGGTGCCCGCGGCGCCGTCCCGGGAAAGCAGCAGCACCGCCAGGTCGTCGGTCAGCGCGTCGCCGTTCAGCTCCTCGACCTCGGTCACGAGCGAGTCGATCAGCCCCCGGCCGGTCGCGCCCCCGCCGCGCGCCTTGCGGGCCAGCTCCACCAGGCCGTCGGTGCCCAGCCGCGCGGGTCCGTCGCCGACCCGCCCCTCGATCAGCCCGTCGGTGTAGAGCATCAGGCTCCACGACTCGCCCAGGTCGATCTCGGTGGTCGGCCACTCGGCGCCCGGCACCAGGCCCAGCGCGGGGCCGTGCGCGTACTCCGGCAGCGCCACGACCTCGCTCTCCCCGCCATCTTCTCGGAACAGCAGCGGCGCCGGATGCCCGGCCAGGTGCATCCGCGCGGTGCGCAGCGACGGCGCGATCGTGACCATGCACAGCGTGGTGAAGATCTCCTCGCTGCGGCGCTCGTGCCCGAGCACCGTGTCCAGCGTGCCCAGGAGCTGCTCGCCGGTGTGCCCGGCCAGCACCAGCGTCCGCCACGCCATCCGCAGCTGGACGCCCAGCGCCGCCTCGTCCGGGCCGTGCCCGCACACGTCGCCGATCATCAGGTGCACCGCGCCGCCCTCGGTCTGCACCGTGTCGTAGAAGTCGCCGCCCAGCAGCGCCCGGCGGCGGCCCGGACGGTAACGGGTGTGGTGCCGCAGCCCGGGGTCGTCGATCAGCGGCACCGGGAGCAGGCCGCGCTCCAGCCGGGCGTTCTCCCGGCCCATGATCCGCGCCTCGACCAGCCGTCGCTCGGTCTCCTCGGCCCGCTTGCGCTCGATCGCGTAGCGGATCGCCCGGGCCAGCAGCGGCCCGTCCACCTCCTGCTTGACCAGGTAGTCGGCGGCGCCGGCGGCGACCGCCCGCACTCCCAGCCGGGTGGCCGCGCGGGCGTCGTCGAACCCGGTCAGCACCACCACCGCCGCGTTGCGCGCGATCGACAGGACCTGCCGGAGCTCCTCGATCGGGTCGCGGCCGTCGGGGGCCGACAGGTCGACGATGATGCACTGCGTGCGGCGGGTGAGCAGGCGCCGCGCCGCGGGCAGGCCGTCGGCGACGGACAGGCTGATCTCCAGGCCGCTCTCGTCGAGCATCCGCTCGACGAGGAAGGCGTCCGACGGATCGTCGTCGATCAGCAGCAGGTCGACCCGTTCCTCCGATCCGTTGGCGACGGCGTTGGGATGCGGGCCGTGGCCGGCATGCCCGTTCGGGCGGGCGCCGTGCGGGTTGTGCGAATGGTGGCTGACGGTGCTCACAAGGCTTCCGGACTGTCGGCGGGCGGCGGCACTGGCAACGGCCGGACGTCGGTCGCGATCACGGGCGCGCCGCGCGGACCTGAGGCCGGGCCGCGCCGGGGCAGCGGCATCGGCCTAGCCGCCTGGATCCCGGCTCAAGGAGCGGAGGAGCACGCTCCGTACTCAGCTGACCCTACCGTACGTGCGGGGCGCCCCTCGGACTCCTGGACGGAACGGGCGGCCCGTCGCGCCCGCCCGGAGACCCCTCCAAGGCCGCTCCAGCGCCGGTCAGAGAGGTGCTCCGGGGCCGCTCCGAGGCCGCTCCGAGACCGCCGCAGGGTTGCTCCACGGCGGCTCCAGGGTCGTTACGGGCTGTCCGTTGCGGCGGGAACGACCGTCCCCGGTGTGTGAACCCCGCCTCAAGGGGCCTTGCCCGGCGCTTTGCCCGCTCCCCTGCACCCGCAAAAATCATTCGAGGTTCGCCCGCGAGCGTGCTTAATCTTCCGTCGTGAAGACGTTGCCGGTCGAAGATCCTGGGAGGCCGGACCGTCGGTCGCCGGCGCGCTACCTCCTGTGGCTGGGGCGTACCCAGGCGCGCGCGCTGGCCGGCGGGGCCGCGCTCGGAATCGTGTGGATGGTCAGCCAGGCGCTGATGCCCGCGGCGATCGGCCGCGCCATCGACCAGGGCGTGGCCGCCAAGGACAGTGGCGCGCTGCTGCTCTGGGCCGGGGTGCTGCTGGCGCTGGGCGCCGTGCAGGCGGCCAGCGGCGTCACCCGGCACCGGTTCGCCGTCTTCAACTGGCTTGCCGCCGCCTACCGGACCGTCCAGATCGTGACCCGGCAGGCCACCCGCCTGGGCGCCACCCTCCCCAAGCGGCTCAGCGCCGGGGAAGTGGTGAGCGTCGGCGTCGCGGACGTGGCGCACCTCGGCGACGCGATGGACATCGTGTCCCGGGGCACCGGGGCCGTGGTGGCCATCGTGGCCGTCGCCGCGATCATGCTGGCCGCCTCGCCGCCGCTGGGCCTGATCGTGCTGGTGGGGGTGCCGGTGATCCTGGCCGTGGCGGCGCCGCTGCTGCGCCCGTACCGCCGGCGCGAGCAGCGCCACCGCGAGCTGGTCGGCGAGCTCAACACCCGGGCCACGGACCTGGTGGCGGGCCTGCGCGTGCTGCGCGGCATCGGCGGCGAGCGGCTGTTCGCCGACCGCTACCGGGCGGAGTCGCAGCGGGTGCGGGAGGCGGGCGTGGCCACGGCCCGCGCCGAGTCGAAGCTGAGCGGCGCCGAGATCCTGCTGCCCGGCCTGCTGATCGCGCTGGTCACCTGGGCGGGCGCCCGGTTCGCGGCGGACGGCGCGATCACCGCGGGCCAGCTGGTGGCGTTCTACGGGTACGCGGTGTTCCTCATCCACCCGCTGAAGACGATCGGCGAGGCCGCGGGCAAGCTGACCAAGGCCCATGTCGCGGCCGGACGGGTCGTCGCGCTGCTCGACCTGGAGCCCGAGGTGCCGCTGGAGGGGACGGCCCGTCCCGCGCCGGGCGGCGAGCTGGCGGACGCCGCGTCCGGCCTGGTCGTACGGCCCGGGCGGTTCACCGCGATCGCCGCGGCCGATCCGCGCGACGCCCAGGCGATCGCCGACCGGCTCGGCCGGTACGCCGACGGCGAGGTGAGCTACGGCGGCACGCCGCTGGCGGACCTGGCGGACCTCCGGGAGCGGATCCTGGTCGCCGTCAACGAGGACCGCCTGTTCTCCGGGCCGCTCGCCGAGAGCCTCACCACCCCCGGCACCGCGGACGGCGCGCTCGACCGGGCGCTGGAGGCGGCCAACGCCGAGGACGTCATCGCCGCGGTGGGCCGCGACGCCCACGTGGTCGAGGCCGGGCGGGAGTTCTCCGGCGGCCAGCAGCAGCGGCTGCGGCTGGCCCGCGCGCTGGCCGCCGATCCGGAGGTGCTGGTCCTGGTGGAGCCGACCAGCGCGGTGGACGCCCACACCGAGGCGCGCATCGCCGACCGGCTGGGGCCGGGCCGCGCGGGCCGCACCACGGTGGTGTGCACGACGAGCCCGCTGGTGCTGGACCGCGCCGACCACGTGGTCTACGTCGAGCACGGGACGGTCGTCGCGGAGGGCCCGCACCGCGACCTGCTGACCTCCGAGCCGCGCTACGCCGCCACCGTCACGCGCGGCGAGACGGCCTCCGCCGGCGGCGGAAACGGAGCCGGCACGGGCGCGCACGACGCGGGCGACGGCGCGTACGGCGCGGGCGAGACCGCGAACGCCGCCGGGGAGAGCGGAGACGGGGCCGGGGAGCGCCGCAGCGGAGACGGGGGAGCCGGTGGCGGCGGGCGGGCGGCCGAGGCCGCCGTCCTCGACTGAACCGGCCGGCGAAACGACCGACGAACGACCGACGAACGACCGCGAACGACCGACGAAACGACCGAAGGGGCTGGACGAGGTGAGTGCCGAGATCCTGCCCGTGGCGGCGCCGCGGCAGGTACGGGCGTACGCGCGGCGGCTGGTGCTGCGGCACCCCCGCGCGCTGCTCGGCGCGATCGGCCTGCACGCGCTGGCCGCCGTCGCCGGGCTGATCACCCCGCGGCTGCTTGGCGACCTGGTCGAGGACGTGGGACGCGGCCGGGCGGGCATCGACACCGCCGGGGCCGCCATCGCGGTCTTCGTGATCGTGCAGGGCGTCCTGACCCGGTACGCCTACCTGGCCTCGGCGCGGCTGGGCGAGAGGGTGCTGGCCGAACTGCGCGAGGAGTTCGTCGAACGGGTGCTGGCGCTGCCGCTGTCCACGGTCGAGCGGGCCGGGACGGGCGACCTGGTGAGCCGTACCTCCCGGGACGTGGAGACGCTGGGCACCAGCGTCCGGTACGCGGTGCCGGAGATGCTGATCGGGATCGTGATGACCGTCCTGACGGCCGGGGCGCTGATCCTGACCGGCCCGCTGGTGGCGCTGCCCTGCCTGATCTCGGTGCCGCTGCTGTGGGGCGTGATGCGCTGGTACCTGCCGCGCGCCCGGGTCGGCTACCTGCGGGAGAACGCCCGCTGGGCCGATCTCACCGACGGGCTGGCCGAGACGGTGAACGGCGCCCGCACGGTCGACGCGCTGCGGCTGGCCGACCGCCGGCACCGCCGCGCCGACGCCGACATCGCCGGGTCGTACGCGGCCGAGCGGTACACGCTGCGGCTGCGCACCGTGCTCTACCCGGTGATCGAGACGGCGTTCGTGCTGCCGGTGGCGGCGACGCTGCTGGTCGGCGGGCTGTTCTACATCAACGGGATGGCGTCGCTGGCGCAGGTGACGGCGGCCACGCTGTACGCCCAGCAGCTCATCGGCCCGATCGAGATGCTGCTGAGCTGGCTGGACGAGCTGCAGCTGGGCGGTGCGTCGCTGGCCCGGCTGCTGGGGGTCGGCGAGGCCGGGGAGGACCGGCCGGCTGAGCCGGGCCGGCGCGTGCGCGGCGAGCGGCTGGCCGCGCGGGACGTCCGCTACGCCTACCGGCCGGGCCAGGACGTGCTGCACGGCGTCGACCTGGATCTGCGCCCGGGGGAGCGGCTGGCGATCGTGGGGCCGAGCGGGGCGGGCAAGTCGACGCTGGGCCGGCTGCTGGCAGGGATCGACGGCCCGCGCACCGGCTCGGTCACCGTCGGCCCCGCCTGGGACGGCAAGGGCGGCCCCGGCGCCGCCGACGGCGGGGTGCCGCTGGTGGAGTTGCCGCTGGACGAGCTGCGCGGCCATGTCGCGCTGCTCACCCAGGAGCATCACGTGTTCCGCGCGACCGTCCGGGAGAACCTGGTCATGGCCCGCCCGGACGCGACCGCCGAGGACGTCGAGGCGGCGCTGCGCGCGGTCGACTGGGACGGCCCCGGCCTGGACGTGGCCGTCGGGTCGGGCGGGGAGACGCTGTCGCCCGCCCAGGCGCAGCAGCTCGCCCTCGCCCGGCTCGTGCTGGCCGACCCGCACACGCTCGTGCTGGACGAGGCGACCTCGCTCCTCGACCCGCGGGCGGCGCGCCGGCTGGAGCGTTCGCTGGCGGCCGTCCTCGACGGCCGCACCGTGGTCGCGATCGCGCACCGGCTGCACACCGCGCACGACGCCGACCGGGTCGCCGTGGTCGAGGACGGCCGCATCACCGAGCTGGGCACCCACGACGAGCTGATCGCCGAGGACGGCTCGTACGCCGCCCTCTGGCGCAGCTGGCACGGCACCGGCACCGGCACCGGCGACCGGACCGGCACCGGCACCGGCACCGGCGACCGGACCGGCACCCGCGGCACCGGCACAGGCAACGGCGTCGGCACAGGCAACGGCGCCGGCGCCCGGCCGGGGACCGCCGTCAGCCCAGATTCCGCTTGAGGAAGTCGACCTGCAAACGCAGCAGGTTCTCGGCCACGACCTCCTGCGGGGTCATGTGGGTGACCCCGGACAGCGGCAGGACGGTGTGGGGCCGGCCCGCGGCCAGCAGCGCCGACGACAGGCGCAGGGTGTGGGCGGCCACCACGTTGTCGTCGGCCAGGCCGTGGATCAGCAGCAGCGGGCGCTCCAATTTCGCGGCGTCCTCGATGAGGGAGTTGGCGGTGTAGTTGTCCGGCTCCTCCTCCGGGTGGCCCAGGTAGCGCTCGGTGTAGTGGGTGTCGTACAGGCGCCAGTCGGTCACCGGCGCGCCCGCCACCGCGGCGTGGAAGACGTCGGGACGGCGCAGCACGGCCAGCGCCGCCAGCCAGCCGCCGAACGACCAGCCGCGGATCCCCACCCGGTCCAGGTCGAGCGCGCCGGGGTGCCTGCGGGCCGCCTCCTCCAAGGCGCTGATCTGGTCCTCCAGGATCGGCCCGGTGAAGTCGCCGTGCACGGCGCGCTCCCACGCGGGGCCGCGGGCGGGCGTGCCGCGGCCGTCGGCGATCACAACGGCGAAGCCCTGGTCGGCCAGCCACTGCGCCTCGTAGTAGGCCCGGCGGGCGGCCAGCGCCCGCTGGGCGTGCGGGCCGCCGTAGGGGTCCATCAGCACCGGCAGCTGGCCCGCGCCCGGCTCCCAGCCGGTGGGCAGCAGCACCGCGGTGCGGATCTCCCGCTCGCCCGCCCGCAGCAGCTCGACCCTCGGGGTGATCTCGGGGACCTGGGCGAGCGAGGCGATCTCCCGCGTCCCGGACGGGGTCCGCACCTCGACCGAGACGCCCGGACGGTCCAGCCGGGTGGCGGTCAGCACGGTGACCTCGCCGGTCCGGGTGCCGCCGAACACGCCCTGCCCCTCGGTGAGCCTGGTGACCGAGCCGTCCGCGCCGTCGTAGGACCACACGTGCAGCTCGGTGGGCTCCTCCGTGCCGGTGAACAGGATCCGCTCGTCCTCGGCGCCCAGCACCGACCGCACCTGCAGCCCGGCGGGCGTGACCGGCTCGCCCGCGACGGTGATCCGCCGGGTGTCGGTCCCGGCGTCGTCCACGACCCAGATCTGCGCGCCGGAGCCGGTGCGGGCGGGCACGCCGGGGACGATCTCGGTCCAGACCGGGTCGTGCGCGCTGTGCAGCAGCGTGGTCTCGCCGTTGGACGGGTCGACGCCCAGGATCCGCTGGATGCGCTGGTCCCGGGACTGGACGACGATCTGCAGGCCGTGCCGGTCCCAGTGCGCGGTGACGACGTAGGGGAACTCGCCGCGGTCCCAGGCGACGGCGACCCGGCCGCTGCCGTCGGCCTTCACCAGGGTCAGGGACACGATCGCGTTGGGGGTGCCGGCGGCCGGGTAGGCGACCTCGTGCGCGGGGCGTTCCGGGTTGGCGGGGTCGGCGATCGTCCAGCGCGTCACGGGGGTCTCGTCCACGCGCGCGACCAGCAGCGCCGCGCCGTCGGGGGACCACCAGTGGCCGCGCATCCGGTTCATCTCCTCGGCGGCGATGAACTCGGCGAGGCCGTAGGAGACCTGGTCGCTCTCCGGCCGGATCAGCGGCTCGCCGCCGTCCTTCTCCTCCTCGGGAGCGCCGCCGTTCCCGTTGCCGTCCTCGGCCCCGGGCGCGGCGCCGCCACCGACCGGGACGACGTGGATGGTGCGGCCGGAGACGTAGGCGACCTTGCGGCCGGCCGGGTCGAGCCGCGGGTCGAACACCGGCGTGCGGGCCGGCAGCGCGCGCACCGCGCCGCTGCGCAGATCGGCGGTGAACAACTGGCCCGCGAGCGTGAACACCGCGCGGCCCGCGTCCCGGTCGACCGCGTAGCCCACGATGCCCCCGGCCTGCTCCCTGGCCCGCTCGCGCCGGGCCCGCTCCTCGGGCGGCAGGTCCTGCTCGCCGGGCACGTCGAGCG
Organism: Spirillospora sp. CA-255316; assembly: GCA_050942275.1. GTDB lineage: Bacteria > Actinomycetota > Actinomycetes > Streptosporangiales > Streptosporangiaceae > Spirillospora. Next base: position 2,014,467 of record CP192047.1, read on the forward strand.
CGGCCGGGTCGGCGACCAGCCGCTCCTCGCCGGTCGCGGTGTCGAGCGTCCACAGGCAGGTGACCGGGTCGTCGCCGGCCTTGGTCCGCAGGAAGGCCACGTACGAGCCGTCCGAAGCGATCTGGAAGGCGCGCGGGACGCCGAGGGTGAACCGCCGGGTGCGGGCGCTCTGCCGCGGGTAGCCGATGCTCATGGCATCCGAGTCTGCCAGCACGGACCCGGTCGCCGCCGACCCGTCCCCGCGGCGCGCGCGGGGACGGCGGACGGCCCCCTGGAGAGGGCGCGGTGGAGGGCCGGGCGGAGGGCCGGGCGGCGGAGTCGGCCGGGGACCGGAGGGGTGAATCCCACCGCTCCCGTCGGTCCCGCGAGGTAAGGTGCCCGATCGGGAACCGCCAGTGATCGCGGGTGCGCTCGCGTAAGCTCGAGACTTCTCCCCATTCATCACCATCACACTTGACGTCGCGGGTACTAAGGAGTGGTCCATGCCGGAGCTGCAGCCGGGAGATCCCCGGCGGCTGGGTTCGTACGAACTGCTCGAACGGCTTGGTGAGGGCGGGCAGGGCGTGGTCTACCTGGGCGTGGACGCCTCCGGGACCAAGGCCGCGATCAAGCTGCTGCGGGCCGACCTGGCCGGCGACGCCGACGCCCGCAACCGCTTCGTCCGCGAGGCCCAGGCGGCCAAGCAGGTGGCCCGCTTCTGCACGGCGCAGGTGCTGGAGGCCGACGTCGCCGGCGACCAGCCCTACATCGCCAGCGAGTACGTCCCCGGGCCGTCGCTGCACAAGCATGTGATGGAGAGCGGGCCGATCCCCGGGGCCGCGCTGGAGCGGCTGGGCATCGGGACGCTGACCGCGCTGGTGGCCATCCACCAGGCCGGGATCGTGCACCGCGACTTCAAGCCGCACAACGTCATCATGGCGCCGGACGGGCCGCGGGTGATCGACTTCGGTATCGCGCGGGCCCTGGACACCGGCCAGACCGCGGCGACCAAGGCGATCGGGACGCCGTCGTACATGGCGCCCGAGCAGGTCGCCGGGGCCACCCTCACCGAGGCGGTGGACGTCTGGGCGTGGGCGACCACGATGGTGTTCGCGGCCACCGGGCATCCGCCGTTCGGCGACGACACCGTGGTCGCGGTGATCAACCGGGTGATGCACGAGCCGCCGAACCTGGACGGCCTGCCGCCCGACCTGCACCGCCTGATCGCGGCGTGCCTGGTCAAGGAGCCCGAGCGGCGGCCCACCGCGCAGCAGCTGATGATGACGCTGATCGGCGCCGGCCCGGCCGCGCAGACCCAGCTGGACGACCCCGCCCAGGCCACCACGCTGCTGGCGGAGGGCTCGCACCGGGCGGCCGGGCCGATGCCCGTCGCCACCCAGCCGGTCGGCGACCGCACCCGCGCCATGCCGCCGGTCGCCGCGGCGCCGCCGCTGCCGCCCGCGTACGGGCCCGGCGGCCCGCACCCGCCCCGCCGTTCCGGCGGCTACCAGGGTTGGGAGCCGGAGCGGAAGTCGCGCTGGCCCATCGTGGCGGCGGTCGGCGCGATCGCCGCGCTGGCGCTGGTGGTCGGGCTGGTGATGGCGGCCAACCGCGGCGGGGACCCGGGGACCGATCCCACGCCGACCGTGTCGGAGACCGTCTCGGAGTCGCCCACCGACGAGGAGACCGAGACCGAGCAGCCGACGATCCAGCCGACCCGCGAGCGCTCCACGCCGACGCGGACGGCGGAGCCGACCATCGAGCCGACCGATCCCACGACCCCGACGACCGACCCCGAGCCGCCGACCCCGACGAGTGAGCCCACCACGTCCTCGCCCCCGACCGGCGGCGGTGGCGGCGGTGGCGAGGAGCCGCCGCCCGGTGGCGGCGGTGGCGGTGGCGGCGAGGGCGACTGAGCCGCCGGCCACTGATCGACGGCGGCCGCCCAGGCTTCGGTGCTTCCGTCCAGGCTTCGGTCCAGGCTCTCGGCCAGGCGTCCGCCCAGGTCCAGGCCCTGCGCGGGCCTGGCCGGGGGTGCCCCGGCGGGCACGCGGATCGGGGCGTTCCGGTAGAGTCCGGGCGGTGTCGCGGCGACGCGCCCGCGCCGCCGGGAGGCCGGTATCCCGGACAGGTCCCCGGCCTGAGTAGGCTCGTGTCTTATGAAGGAGCCGCGGATCCTGTTCGTCCACGCCCATCCGGACGACGAGTCCATCGGGACCGGGGCCACCATGGCCAAGTACGCGGCCGAGGGCGCCCATGTCTGCCTCGTCACCTGCACCCTGGGTGAGGAGGGCGAGGTCATCCCCGACGAGCTGCGCCATCTGGCCTCCGACAAGGAGGACCGCCTGGGCGAGTACCGCATCGGCGAGCTGGCCGAGGCGTGCGCCGCGCTGGGCGTGTCCGACCACCGCTACCTGGGCGGGCCCGGCCGGTGGCGCGACTCGGGCATGATGGGCACCGCCACCAACGACGATCCCCGCAGCTTCTGGCGGGCCGACGTGGACGAGGCGGCCGGGGAAATGGTCAAGATCATCCGTGAGGTGCGGCCGCAGGTCATCGTCACCTACGACGAGCGCGGCAACTACGGCCACCCCGACCACATCCAGGCGCACCGGGTGACCTGGCGGGCGTACGAGCTGGCCGCCGACCCCGGCTACGACGACGGGCAGGGCGGCGAGCCGTGGAAGGTCGCCAAGTTCTACGCCTACGCCACGCCCCGCACCGTCCTGGCACGGGCCATCGCGGTGATGCGGGAGGCGCGGCTGCCGTTCGGCCGGGTCGCCAGCCTGGACGAGCTCGGCTCGGGGGTGCCCGACGACCAGGTCACCACGGTGGTCGACTCCCGTTCCCACCTGCCCGCCAAGCTGGCCGCCCTGCGCGCGCACGCCACCCAGATCGTGGTGGCCCCCGAGGAGGTCGGGCCGTTCTTCGCGCTGTCCAACAACCTGGGGCAGCAGGCGTTCGGCACCGAGTACTTCATCCTGCTCGCGGGCGAGCGCGGCCCGGCCCCGGCCGGCGGGCGGGAGAGCGACCTGTTCGCCGAACCGGCCCCGCCGCCCGCCTGACGAAGGCCTGGGCGTCGCGGCCGGGGCCTCGCCGCGGGGCCGGCGCGGCCGGGGTGTGAAGGGTCGTCTCGCGCGGAGGACGCTGATCGGCTCGATACCCTGACGGGCGTGACGAAGGATCGACCCGCGCCCGCCGGCGCGTCCGGCGGCTCCGGCGGTTCCGAGGGGCCCGGCGACCACGGCGAGCCCTCAGGCGCCCGCGACACGCCTTCCGGGGCTCAGGACGCCGCTCCGCCCGGCCAGGGGAGCCAGGGGAGCCAGGGGAGCCAGGAGGGTGGCTGGGACGTCCCCGGCGCGGTCGCGCCCGAGCAGGGGGCTCCTCCGCACATGCAGGGCGTCCCGCCCGGGCCGAGCCCGTTCGGCGCGGGCCAGTACGGGGCGGGCCAGTACGGCGCAGATCCGTACGGGGCGGTCGCGGCACCCGTCACGGGCGATCCCGGCCTTTATGGTTCCGGCGGGCCGCGCGACGCGGCGCTGGAGGCGTTCGTCTCCGGGGCCGCCTACGCCACTCTGGGCCTGCTGGGCGCGATCCTGGGCCTGGTCGGCTCGTTCGCCCAGGGCTGGACGATCGGGTCGGTGCCGGTCGCGGCGATCGTGCTGGTCCTGTTCAACTTCGCGATCGCCCGGCTGGCGGGCTGGGCGATGGGCGGCCGGGCGGCCGCCGCCGTCCCGGTCCTGGTGTGGGCGCTGGTCGCGCTGGTGCTGTCGATCGGCCGGTCGGAGGGCGACCTGATCGTCCCGGGCACCTTGCCCGGCTACCTGTTCATCGTCGGGGGGCTGGCGGCCGGGGTGCTCGCCGTCTCGCTCGTCCCGGCCGCCCGCCCCGCGGGGAGCTGGCTGACGTGGCGGGCCCCTACGCCCGCTGCCCGTCCTGTGCCGGACGACCCTCCGCCGGGGCGGCCTCCGGGGTCCGGTAGCGCCTGACGCCCAGGCACGCGGCGGCGCCGAGCAGGACGACCACGATCGGCACCAGCAGCGTCGGCTTCATCGCCTGCACGAAGCCGTGCGCGAAGACGTCCCCGGCCAGTTCCTGGACGCGCTGTGCCACCCCGGGCGCCGCGTTCGCCGGGACCTGCGGCGTCGTCCCATGGTGCGCGGCGCCGATCTCCAGGCCGCCCTTGGCCGCTCCCGCGAAGCCGTCCACGAACCCGGCCCGCGCCTGAGGCGGCAGCGCCGCGGCCCGGGCCGCGGCCTCCTCCCTCAGCGCGTCCGCCAGCCGGTTCTGGAGCACCGCCCCGGTCACTGCGCCGCCCAGCACCGACCCGACCTGCCGGACGGTGTTGTTCACGCCGGAGGCGGCGCCGGCCAGCCGCGGCGGCACGTTGCGGGTGGCCTCGGTCGCCATCGGCGCGAACACCCCGCCGATGCCGATCCCGCTGAGCAGGAACGGGGCCACGAACGCCGTCCAGTGGGTCCCGACCTCGGCGACCAGGGTGAGCCACAGGCTGCCCAGCCCGTACAGGGTGAGCCCGCCCATCAGGATGAACCGGCCGCCGATCCGGTCCGACAGCCGCCCCGCCACCGGGGCCAGCAGCATCGACGCCAGCGACGAGGGCGCCATGATCAGCCCGGCCTCCAGGGCACTGAACCCGAGCACCGACTGCAGGTAGAGGGTCATCGGCAGGATCATGCCGATCATGGCGATCGAGACGCCGCCGCCGACCAGGCTGAGGATGGCGAAGTTGCGGTCGCGGAACAGCGAGAACGGCACCAGCGGCTCGGCGTCCTGCCGGGTCCGCTGGTGCAGCAGGAAGACCGTGAACAGGACGGCGGCGGCGCCGAACAGGGCCAGGATCCCGCCGTTCCAGTCGTGCTTCTGGCCCTCGGTGAGCGCGAAGGTGAGGCAGAACAGCGCGGCCGAGGCCAGCAGCACCCCGGTGATGTCGAAGCGGTGCCGCACGGTGCGGGTGTGCCCGGGCAGGATCGCCGCCGACATCACCAGCACCACCGCCCCGATGGGCAGGTTCACCATGAAGATCCACCGCCAGTCGAGCGTGGTGACCAGCAGCCCGCCCAGCGTCGGCCCGGTGATCGTGGAGAGCCCGGCCACCGCGCCCCACACGCCGAGCGCGGTGCCGCGCCGCTGCGCCGGGAAGGTGTCGATGATGATCGACATGGTCTGCGGCATCAGCAGCGCCGCGCCCAGCCCCTGCGCGGCGCGCGCGGCGATCAGCTGGGCCGGGCTCTGGGCGATCCCGCAGGCCAGGCTGGCCAGCGTGAACACCGCCACCCCGGTGGAGAACAGGTTGCGCTTGCCCAGCAGGTCGCCGAGCCGGCCGCCGGTGATCAGCAGCACCGCCAGCACCAGCACGTAGGCGTTGACCACCCACAGCGCCTGGTCGAGCGAGGCGCCGAGCGCGTTCACGATGTCGGGGATCGCGATGTTGACGATGGTCAGGTCGAGCAGTGTCATGAAGAACCCGAGGGAGAGGGTGAGCAGGATCGCCCACGGGTTGCCGCGCCAGCTCTTCAAGGCCGGTCTCCGTTCTCGTCGTCGCCGTCGCCGGGCCGGCCGCCCTCGCCGCCCTCGCCGCCCTGGTCGTTCTCGTCGCGGTCCCGCCAGCTGAGGCGTCCGGCCTCCAGGTCGTCGGCGAGGTCGCGGACCAGGTCGAGCTCGGCGCGGTGCCGGGCCAGGACGAGCTCGTGGTCGATCAGCTTGTAGCGCTCGAGGCCCCGTTCGCCGAGCACGTCGTAGACGGCCTGGTTGCCGGCCAGCAGCGCCTCCAGCGTCACCTGGCGCCGCCGCAGGTGCCGGGCGACCTCCTCCTCGGGGAGCAGGTTGACGAACGCCAGCGCGGTGCCGAACAGCGGGAACTCCTCGGCGGGCTCGGCCAGCAGCTCGATCATCCGCATCCGGGCGGTGTCCCGGCCGGCCTCGGTGATCGCGTACACGGTGCGTTCGGGACGGCGGCCCTCCCGCCCGGTCTCCACGGGCTCGATCAGCCCGGCGGCGGCCAGCCGCTCCACCGCGTGGTAGAGCGCGCCGTGGGTGATCTTCACGGCCCGGTCGTAGGCGTGATGGCGGATCCGCTGCTGCATCTCGTACGGGTGCATCGGCCCGTCGTGCAGCATCCGCAGCACGGTGAGGCCGACCGGTTGGAGGGGTCTCGGCATAGGTGGGGTCCTGGGGGTTCCGGCGTCCAGTTGGATTAGTCCAGTTAGACTAATCCGGAAAGACGGGAAAAGCGAGCGAGGGCTCCCCACGCGGTCGTGGGGAGCCCTCGTGTGCCGCCGGGTCAGGGTCGTGCGGCAATGCGGCCGTGCGGCAATGCGGTCGTGCGGCGCCCGGTCAGCCCTTCAGGGCGATCTCCAGGCGGTCCAGCGCCCAGTCCAGGTCGTCGCGGCTGATCACCAGCGGTGGGGCGAGCCGGATCGTGGAGTCGTGGGTCTCCTTGGCCAGCACGCCCAGCTCCATCAGCTGCTCGCTCACCGGGCGGGCCGCCCCGTGCAGTTCGACGCCGGCCCACAGGCCCCGGCCGCGCACCTGCCGTACCAGGTCGGGCGGCAGCGCGCCCAGCCGCCGGTGCATGTGCTCGCCCAGCGTGCGGGAGCGCTCCTGGAACTCGCCCGTCCGCAGCATGGCCACGACCTCACGGCCGATCGCGCAGGCCAGCGGGTTTCCGCCGAACGTCGAGCCGTGCTGGCCCGGCCTGAAGACGCCGAGGACGTCCCGGTCGGCGACGACGGCCGACACCGGCATGATGCCGCCGCCCAGCGCCTTGCCCAGGATGTAGACGTCGGGGACGACGTTCTCGTGCTCCACCGCGAACGTGGTGCCGGTACGGCCCAGCCCCGACTGGATCTCGTCGGCGAGCATCAGCGCGCCGCGCTCGGTGCACAGCTCCCGCACCGCCGTCAGGAAGCCGCTGGGCGGCACGTTCACCCCGGCCTCGCCCTGGATCGGCTCGATCAGGACCCCGACCGTGTCGTCGTCCATCGCCGCGCGCAGCGCCTCGACGTCGCCGTACGGGACGGTCCGGAACCCGGGCGTGTACGGCCCGTAGGACTCCCTGGCCTCGGGATCGGTGGAGAAGCTGACGATGGTGGTCGTCCGGCCGTGGAAGTTGCCCTCGAAGGTGATGATGTTCGCCTGCCCGGCCGGTACGCCCTTGACCTCGTACCCCCACTTGCGGGCGGTCTTCAGCGCCGTCTCGACCGCCTCGGCGCCGCTGTTCATCGGCAGCACCATGTCCTTGCCGCACAGCTCGGCGAGCTCGGCCGCGAACGGGCCGAACAGGTCGTGGTCGAAGGCCCGGCTGACCAGGGTGACCCGGTCGAGCTGCCGGCGCACCACCGCGGTCAGCCGCGGGTTGCGATGGCCGAAGTTGACCGCGGAGTAGGCGGCCAGCATGTCCAGGTAGCGCCGCCCCTCGACATCGGTGAGCCAGGCCCCCTCGGCCTCGGCTATCACGATCGGAAGCGGGTGGTAGTTGTGCGCGCTGTGCTCTTCGGACAGGGCCCGCAACTGGTCGGTCAGGCTCACGACGCTCCCTCCGGCGGTCATGGGAGGACGGCGGACTGGTTCGGGACGGGGGGCGGCCGGCCGCCGTCCTCCCGCCCGGCTGGCCGCCGTTCCCGCCATCAGCGTATGTTCGGTATCGGCGCACGACCAGCGTGCGGGATCGTCGTTCAGGAGGTGATCCGTTGCGTCTTGACGAGCTGGACCGGCGAATCGTTGCGCAGCTCCTCGAACACGGCCGCGCCTCGTACGCACAGATCGGCGACAAGGTGGGGTTGTCGGCCCCGGCGGTCAAGCGGCGGGTCGACCGGCTGCGCGCGGACGGCGTCATCACCGGCTTCGCCGCGATCGTGGACCCGGCCGCGCTGGGCTGGACGACCGAGGCGTTCATCGAGATCTTCTGCACCGGGGCGACCTCGCCGGAGGAGATCTACTCCAGCATCCGCAAGCATCCCGAGGTGGTCGCCGCGTACACCGTCAGCGGCGACGCCAGCGCGCTGGTGCACGTGCGGGTCCGCGACATCCAGCATCTGGAGCAGGCGCTGGAGCGGCTGCGGCGGGAGGACAACATCACCGCGACCAAGACCGCGATCGTGCTGTCGCGGCTCATCGGCCGTCCCACCGACACCCCGCCCGACGGCCGCGCGGGCGGTGCCTGAGGCGGCGGCGCCTGAGGCCGCGGAGCCGGCGGCGGTCAGTTCAGGAAGACCAGGAGCAGGATCAGGACCAGCAGGCCGAACGCGCCGCCGCCGATGCCGAGCGCGACGACGAGGTCGTGCCGGTAGGTGCCCATCACCGGTTCCATGGCGTGGATGGAGAGTGAGGGGTCGGTCTGCGGGGGCTGTTCGGGGACGACGAAGTTCGGCCGGGCCGGGTGTGCCGTCGCGGCCGGCGCGTCGGGCTCGGCCGCCGGGGCCGGGGCGGGGGCGGGGGCGGCCACGTCCGGCCGGGTGTCCCGGGGCGCGGCGTGGGACGAGGACGTGCCCGGGGGCGGGCTCGGGGGCGGGCCTGGGGGCCGGCTCGGGGCGAGGGGCTGCGCCGGGGCGGCGGGCGTGGGGAGCGGGGACGCGTCGGGGCGCGGCGGCTCGGCCGCGTACGCGGGGAGCAGCGCGGTGATCTCGGGTGGCAGCCAGCCGGGGCCGGGCGGCCCGGCCTCCAGTTCCGCGGCGAGCTCGCGCGGCTCCGGACGTTCCTCCGGCCGCTCGGCGAGGCAGCGTTCGATCGGCCCGCGCAACGCGTCGGGGCATCCGCTCAGGTCGGGCGGCTCGTCCCCGAACGGCCGGGGGAACGCGCCGTGCCCGGTGGCGGCGAAGAGCGCCACGCCGCCCAGCATGAACACATCGCCGCTCGCAGACGTCTCGTGCTCGAGTGAGCCGAAGTCGACCGTGCGGGGCCCGTCCTCGGTGAGGAGCACGTTGGACGGCCTGAGGTCGCCGTGGACGATGTCGGCGTCGTGCAGGGTCTGGAGGGCCTGTGCGAGCGCTCCCATCAGCGCGCGGACCGCTGGGACGGGGAGGGGGCCGTGCGCGTGCACCGCGTCCGCGAGCGTGGGGCCGGGCACGAACTCGGACGCCACCCAGGGCCGCGCCCCCTCCGCGTGGCCGTCCACCACGGTCGCCAGGAACGGCCCACGGGCGCGCTGGGCCGCGGCGATCTCCCGCTTGAAGCGGCGCCGGAACGCCTCGTCCTCCGCGAGGTCGGCCCGCACGGACTTGATGGCCAGCCGCCGCCCGCTCTGCGCGGCTCCCAGGTACACCTCGCCGAGGCGTCCCGAGCCGATCCGGGCCAGCACGCGGTAGCCGCCGATCAGCACCGGGTCACCCGGTTCGATCGGCCGGAACGCCTCGAACGCGGGGCCGGGGCGGCTGGGGGGCTGCATGGCGACCTCCTGGGTTCAGAAGAACGTTGTACCGAAGATCACCGGGTCCTGTCAGGCGTCCGTCCTCCCTTGGCCCCGGACCTCCGGTTACTTGCGGGTAAAGCCGCTCGGTAGGCTGCCGCGCATGGACTTCGCGACCGCCGATCTGATCGACGACTTCGGGGACGAGCTGCAGAGCTGCGAGACGCAGTTCCGCGGGTACGGGGCGCGGGCCGCGTTCGCCGGCCCGATCGCGACCGTGCGCTGCCACCGCGACAACGGCCTGGTGAAGAAGCTGCTCAACGAGGCCGGGGAGGGCCGGGTGCTGGTCGTGGACGGCGGCGGGTCGCTCGCCTCCGCGCTGATGGGCGACCTCATCGCCGCCGCGGCGGTCCGCAACGGCTGGGCCGGGGTGGTGATCAACGGTGCGGTCCGGGACGTCGCCGCGCTGCGCACCCTGGACCTGGGGATCAAGGCGCTGGGCTCCAACCCGCGCAAGAGCGCCAAGGACGCGGCGGGGGAGGTCGACGTCCCGGTGACCTTCGGCGGCGTGGAGTTCCGTCCCGGCGACCATCTCTACGGCGACGAGGACGGCATCGTCACCGCCGGCCGTCCCTTGCTCTGACGACTCCGCGAGCGTGCCCGCCTGGGCCCGCTAGAGCCTGCCCGGGCCCGCTTGAGCCTTGCCTGGGCCCACCTGGGCCCTGGGCCTGCCTGGGCCTGCCTGGGCCCGCCTGGGCGCGGTGCGGGGCCTCGGCGTGAGCTGCCAGCGGCACCCGGACAAGATCGTCTAAGTCGGCCATTGCTCGGAGGAAACGGACGTCTCTACGGTCTCACCAACAACTGCAGACAGGTGAGACATGCGCGTAGACAAGAGAGTGCTCGTGCCCCTCGTGGCGGCGCTGACGCTGTCCGCAGGGCTCGCGGCGGCCCCCGCCACCGCCCGGCAACGGCCGCCCGTACCGGAGCCCACGGACAACCCGTGGCAGATGCGGCACTGGCCGCGGACGCAGCCGTGGCAGGAGGCCCAGCGGCTGCGCACGTACGCGGCCGGCGCCCCCCGGCCGATCGACCCGCAGAACTACGAGCTGCCCGACACGATGACGTGGGACGACTACAAGCCCGTCCCGGGGACCTCGTGGGCAGACCCCTCGCGCAAGGGGTCCATCAAGAACTTCAAGGGCGCCGTCGTCCTGGTCGACTACCCCGACCAGGACTTCGTCGTGACCAAGGCGAAGAACTCCACCATCTACGGCAACCCGAGCCTGGTGGGGAACGTGCCGCGCGGCGAGGTCGCCCGGTTCTACCAGGACTTCCTCAACAAGCCGCAGGACCTCAACCGGGGCCACACCCTCCACGAGTACTGGATGGAGGACTCCGGGGGCCGGTACGGGGTCGACCTGACCGCGTTCGGCGCGTACCGGATGCCCGCCAAGGACCACGAGTACGGCGTGGAGAACCGGATGCAGGGCGGGACGGGCTGCCCCACGGGGGACACCTGCAACCGCGACCTCCGCGCGGACGCGCGTGCGGCCTGGATCGCCGACGTGGGCGAGGACAAGGCCAAGGAATTCGACTTCGTCTTCTTCCTCTCTGCGGGGCAGGACGAGTCGTCCACCTGGCAAGAGTTCGGGCAGATGAAGTTCGACTCCCCGGAGGCGGTGACCCCCGAGTGGGGGCCGCAGGACCCGGCGCTGCCCAACTGGGTGAAGACCCGGTACGTCCCATGGTCGTCCTGGGCGGCGGGCTCCACCATCTGGCCGAACGCCGTGCCCGGTAGCTCGACCCAGGCCGAGAGCTCGGGGATGGGCGTCTTCGCGCACGAGTTCAGCCACATCCTGGGGATCGGCGACAACTACAACAACCCGTACAGCATCCCTGCGCGGCGGGCGTACTCCGGCCCGTGGGAGATGCTGAGCCGCGGCAGCTTCAACGGGCCGGGCGGCCCGCACAGCCGGTGGACGATCCCGGCGACGGGCGGCGGCTCCATGGGCGCCCAGCACATGCTGCGCAACAAGCTGAAGCTGGGCATCATCGACCCCGACCACGTGCTGCAGCTGAGCCGCGACACCCTCGCCGCGACCGGCACCGTCGTCGCCAGGGTGACCGCGCGCGCAGCGGACCCGGGCAAGGGCGGGCTGGCGGGCATCAACCTCAAGCTGGGTGAGGGCGGCGACAAGAGCCCCGACTGCCGCGAGGAGGAGGAACCGCTCTGTGACGGCGGCGAGTACGACAACTACACGCTCGAGGTCGTCGACCGGATGGGTTTCGACTCCTTCACGCCCGACTCCGGCGTGCTGCTGTCCAAGACCAAGGACGCGGACGACGCCCCGTTCATCTGGGTGAAGGACGCCAACCCGCAGGACATCGACAAGGTGGACTTCGTCCTGCCGAACGGCACGCCGCAGAAGATGACGATCGGCGACTACCGGCAGCTGTCGGACGCGCTGTTCCACGCGGGGAACGGCTCGGGCAGCGAGTTCGAGTACGTCGACAAGGCGAACCGGCTGCACTTCTACGTGCTCGACCTCAAGCGCGACTCCAAGGGGATCCTGTCCTACACGGTCGCGATCCGCTCGCTGGACGGCGCGGGGCCGCAGCGCCGCGACGTGAAGGTCGACAAGGGCGTGGCCCGGGACGCGGGCTCGGGCTGGGTGAAGTGCACGATGCCGCTGCGCAACTCCGGCAAGGGCGGGAGCGGGCACTACGCCTCGGACGTGTACCGGCTGAGCGCGTCGGTGTCCGAGGACGGCTGGCAGACCTGGGTGCCGAACGAGCTGGCCACCGCCAGGGCGGGCGGGCAGACGTCGGTGGAGGTCTGGGCCAAGCCGGGAGCTGGTGCGGAGCGGCGGGCGAACCTGCGGGTGAAGGCGGTTTCGGAGAGCGATCCGAGCAAGGCCGACACCGGTACCTGCCGGCTCGGCTGACCGCTTGGGCGACCCCCGTCGGCGGTCGCGCGTCTGCGCGGTCGACGGCGGGGGTCGCTTCATGACGTGCCGCCCTACTTCCCGGTTTACCGGCGATATCGAATCGTTACCGAAGTGTGCGGGCGGGAAGTTCGGCGATTCGGGCGTGTGCGGTGTCGCTGACCTCGCGTCGATCTCCAGTAGCGACGATTTCGTTGCAATGCGTGATCTTGGGTGAAAAGTCCGAATGATGTTAGGTTCCGTGGTCCCCGGAGGTGATCACGTGAACGGTCGGCGCCTGCTCGCCCTCGCCGCCCCGCTGATGGCCGTGGCCGTCGGCACGCCCGCCTTCGCCTATTTCGTACCTGACTATTCCGAGCAGGTGGCGGCCACGGCGTCGGCTGCGGTGCCGTCCAAGGCGCCCTACGTCCTCAAGGTCGGCAAGGGTCCGGACGGGGCCGCCCTCGGCGGCATGGCCAAGAACCTGAAGACCACCGGCGTCCAGGAACTGCTCACCCAGAAGGGCGGCCGCGAGGGCAAGTGGGGCGGCGGCTGCGGCGCCTCGGCCAAGGTCCCCGCCGGGGCGAAGGTGTTCTGCTTCGACTCCGGCGACACCGCCACCAAGGAGTGGTACCCGCAGGGCGTCACCGGTGTCTCCGACGCCCAGGCGGACGAGCGGTGGGGATCGGCCAAGCCCCTCCTGGTCAGCTGGTACGACCACGACGAGAAGGCGCCCCACAAGAGCGCCCGCGTGACCTTCGTCAACACCGAGGACGACACCTACCGGCACGTCCTGCTGGTGTGGCCGTACCAGAACGCCAAGGGCAGAACCACCTACGAGCCCGTGGGGACGCACGGCTCCGACACCGGAATCCACGCCGGAGGGATCGCCTGGTACGGCAACCGCCTCTACGTGGCCGACACCGGCACGGGCCTGCGCGTGTTCGACATGCGCCAGATCTTCGACCTGGGCAAGAGCAAGAACGGGTCCACGTCCAAGCCCGGCCTGGTCGGCCTGCACGGCAAGACCTACCACGCCTACGGGTACCGGTACGTGATGCCGCAGGTGCTGTCGTACGTCCCGGAGAAGCAGTCCGGAGGGTCGTGCACCCTCAACGGCACCCCGAACCACTCGTGGCTGTCCATCAACCGCACCGGCAAGGACAGGCTGGTGACGGGGGAGTGGTGCAAGAACGGCCACGGGCGCGTGGCGCAGTTCCCGCTGACCAGCGGCAGCCCCGGATCGAGTGACCTGGAGACCGACTCCCACGGGCTCGCCACGCCGTCCTGGGTGGCCCGGCTCCCCGTGTCCTACGTCCAGGGAGGGGCCACCGCGGACGGGACGTGGTGGTTCACGCGCAACGTCCCCCGGGCCGAGCACCCCTACCCCCCTGGCCAGAACAAGAACCAGGGGCAGCTCGTCCAGGCCGTGTGGGCGAACGGGTTCGAGGACGTCCAGCGCGAGACCGCCTCCTTCGGCCCCGAGGACCTGTCCTGCTGGCGCGGGGCCGACCGGCTCTGGACGGTGGCCGAGCATCCTGGACAGCGCGCGCTCTACGGGATGAAGAAGCCGCAGTGCTGACGCGCTACTGGCGGACGCAGACCTCCGGCGTGACCGCTGCGGCACCAGAGCCCGCGTGCACCCTCTCCTCTGGTTGAACGGCCCGACGCGGGAAGCGGCGTTCGACCCAGGCCCCCAGCGCAACCGTGCCCAGCGCAGCCAAGGCCATCCCCGCACCCACCCAGGCGGATGAGCGGTAGCCGAAGCCCGCGCTGATGACGAGCCCGCCGAGCCATGGCGCGATGGTGTTGCCGACGTTGAACGCAGAGGTGATCGTGGCTCCCGCCAGGGTGCGCACCTCGCCCAGGTTCGCGTACACACGGACGCTCACCGCGGGGTTGGTCGCCAGGCCGAAGCCGCCGAGCAAGGGGACCAGCGCGATGACGACCACCGCGTTGGCGGCCCCCAAGGCGATACCGGCCGACGCGAGCACGACCCCCGTCATCCCGATGGTGAGCGTGCGGAACGGGTACGCGTCGGCCACCCGCCCCCCGATGGTGATGCCGATGAGCGACCCGAGGCCGAAGAGCGTGAGGACGCCCGGCACCCATGCCTCCGGGAGGCGCGTGGTGTCGGTGAGCATCGCCCCCAGATAGCTGAACGTGGCCATCATGGAGCTGAAGGACAGGGCGCTCGTCCCGTAGGCGATCCACAGTCCGGGCGGGGCCAGGCTGTGCAGCTCCTCGCGTATCCCCGGAACGCGCCGGGGGCCATCGTCGCGGCGGCCGTCCGACAGTGCGGCGCCCACGCCCACGAGGGCCACCGTGGACAGCAGTGCCACCGTCCAGAACGCCGACCGCCAGCCCAGGGCCTGGCCGAGGAAGGTGCCGGCCGGAACGCCCAGGACCGTCGACACCGTGATCCCGCCGATGACGATCGAGACCGCCCGCCCGCGCGCGTTCTCGGGCACCAGGTCGATCGCCGCGACCACCGCCACGCCGAAGAACCCGGCGCTGGCGAACGCGCCCACCAGCCGGGTCGCGAACAGCACCTCGTAGTTCGGCGTCAGCGCTCCCGCCACGTGCGCCAGCACGAAGACCCCGAGGAAGGCCAGCAGCGCCGTGCGGCGCGCCAGCCGCAGCGTGGCCATCGCCAGGATCGGCGCTCCGGCCACCATCCCGATGGCGTACGCGGAGATCAGCAGTCCCGCGGTGGGCACCGACACGCCCAGCTCGTCCGCCATGGCGGGCAGCAGCCCGGCCAGCATGAACTCCGATGTGCCCTGCGCGAAGATCGCGAATCCCAGCACGTAGATCGCCCATGGCATAGGCGCTCGCCTCCCTGTTTTGAATCGATCGGTCCAAAATTTGCCCGCAGTAAAGCCCGCAGACCCACGAAATGCTCCTCAGATGGCGCGGAGCGCCGCGTTCGCCACCGCCTCCAGCGACTCCCGGCCCAGCCCCGAACGGGCCGACACCCGAATCCCGCCGATCGTCGCGATGACGAAATGGGCCAGCTCGGACGGGTCGCGGTCCGGGGCGATCTCGCCCTCGCGCTGCCCGGCGCGGAACGTCGACCGCAGGATGTCCAGCCGCCGCCGGTAGTCCCGCTCCAGCAGCGCGGCGATCTCCGGATCGCGCGGGGCCAGCTCGATCCCGGTGTTGACCACCAGGCAGCCCAGTCCGTCCCCGGTCTCGTCCTCGATCATGCGCCGGAGCAGCTGGGAGATCTTCTCGCGGACGGTCCCGGTCCCCTCAAGCAGCGCGGTGTAGTCGACGGCCTTGAGCTCCATGTAACGCCGCAGGGCCCGCTCGAACAGGTCGTGCTTGCTCTTGAAGGTGTTGTAGATGCTGCTGCGCCCCAGGCCGGTGGCCTCGCACAGATCCTGGGTGGAGGTCGCCTCGTAACCGGCGGTCCAGAACGCGCGCATCGCCGCCTCGACCGCCCGTTCCTCGTCGAAGT
Organism: Spirillospora sp. CA-255316; assembly: GCA_050942275.1. Lineage (GTDB taxonomy): Bacteria > Actinomycetota > Actinomycetes > Streptosporangiales > Streptosporangiaceae > Spirillospora. The sequence continues at coordinate 2,030,197 of CP192047.1, forward strand.
TCCGCGGACGGGCCATGCCGGCACGCTACCACGTTTTGAAACGCTCGATCCATAACGGCCTCAGGACGTGATAGGCCTCGACGCCAACCATCGCCCAACGGCCTCCTAGCGGCCGTCCGCGCGAGCCTGCCCGCCCGGACGCCTGAAAGCGCGCCCGGCTGTCGGCGCCGGCCGTTACAGTCTCGCGCATGAGCTACTCGCTGAGCCTCTACCTCGTCGACCTCGCCAAGGTCAACGGCGCCATCGGCGGCCAGGACGACAAGCTGCGGCGGATGATCGGCGGCCGTTTCAAGTCCCAGCTCGCCCACGACGACGAGTATTTCGCCTCCGAGATCGAAGCGGGCGCCCCCACCCGCTACGACGCCGTACGGGCCGTCATCGAAGGCGGCCCCTACGACGAGTCGTACGCCTTCCAGTACGCCTACGCCTACGAGTTGATCTGCCAGTTCTACGGCCGGCGGCTCTTCAACAACCATTTCTCGCCGTTCCGCGGAGCCTGGCTGGAAACGGTGGACGAGGGCCTCGCCGCGCTCGGCATCAAGGCCGTCAGCGTCACCGACTTCATGTACGGCACGGTCCCGTCCGAGCTCCCCACCCCCGAGCATCTGCCCTGCTACGGCGAATGGTCGGCCGACCAGTGCGCGGAGGCCCTGACCCAATGGGAGGCGACGACCCAGGAGCAGCGCGACTCCCTTGACCACGAGGTCTTGGAGGCCATCCAGTCCTGCATCGAATGGACCCGCGAAGCCCAGAACCGCCCAGGCTGGGGAGTGGCCGGCTTCGGATTCTGACACCTCCCCGAACACCGCCCCCTCACTCGAGAACCTCCAGCGTCGGCAGGGAGCCTTCGACCCGTGCACCGGCGGCAGAAGGGGTGATGGAGGTCAAACGGCCACCGACCGTCGCCGTCACCTGCGAGAAACCCATCGGATGGTGCGGCGAGACCTTGTACATGCCCGGCTCGAGGACTTCGGCCGGGGGAACGGTGAATTCACTCACCATGGGCTGGTCGAAGGTCCAGGCACATATCCGTTGATCGTATTTCCTGGTCGTCGTCCCTTCCCAGAACGTCGACTTGACGGAAATGGGTTTGCCGGTGGGAGGATCCGCCGATGGCCGCCCGTCCGCGCGGAAGAGCCATACCTTGGGTGCCCCACCGGTCTTGCCACCGAGGATCCCGTCTCCGAGGCCGACGGAATAACCCCGGTGGAAGTCATCCGCGCGTTCGGAATTCGGACCCCGGCATCGGAATCGCCCCGGGCCTAGGTATTCCAAGCCCCAGGGCGTCCGGGCGTGCGATCGCACGGTCAACCGGATCTTCGTGCCCGCTATCGCCCGGGCCGGGGCGAGGGTCTGGCGCAGGGCGACCAGCGGACTGGCGTTGTTGTCCCCATCCGGAATGGTGCGGTTGGCGAGCACGAGTCCGGGCCGGTCGAAATAGGCGCGGTAGTCCGCGGACGAGGTGCCGCCGACCGAGGAGCCCTCCGGCCAGAGCAGCACCGCCAGCATCGCGCTCGCCGCCACCGCCGCTCCCGCCCCGCCGGCACCCTTCGCCCCGCCGACCTTGGCCAGGAGCCCCTTGCCGGACAGCGTGCGAGCGGCCTCGCCCGCCAGCGATCCCGCCGGCGCGACCGCCCCACCGCCGGGAAGTAGCGCGCCGCCGATGACCGTGGCCGGAAGCACGATGCCGGCGGCGGCGGTGACACCGCCCAGCACGACCAGTCCACGGCGTTCCCAGTCCGCGCCATACGCGGCCGCCGCCAAAGATTCCAGTTCACTGATGAGGGCGGTCACGTCCCACTGCCGCCGACCAGGGTCCTTGGCCATGCCCTGTAGGACAAGCGGCCGCAGCGGTTCCGGGAGCCCGTCCACCGGCACGGGCGCCGACGAGTGCTGAGCCCTCAGCCCTTGCTGCGTGGCCGCCCGGAAGGGCTTCCGCCCGGTCACGCACTCGAAGAAGACGCACGTGGCTGCGTAGACATCGGTCGCGGGAGTCGCGGGGCCTCCCGCCCACTGTTCAGGGGCCATGTACGCGGGCGTCCCCATGGTCCCGCCCTGGCCCGACAGAACGGCCACACCGAAGTCGATCAGCTTGCTCCGCCCGTCGGCTTGGACGAGCACGTTCGCCGGCTTGTAGTCACGGTGGACCACCCCGACCGCGTGCGCCGCCGCCAGCCCCTGCAACGAGCCCTTCAAGACGCTGAGGGCCCCTTCGGGGGGCAGTGCCCGCTCGTGATGGTCGAGGACTACGCGCAGCGAGTTCCCTGGAACGGCCTCCATGATGATCGCCGCGCCTTCGCCCGTCTCGGTGTAGTCGAACAGGCGGGTGATGTACGGGCTCGTCACCCGTTTCAGCAGCGCGGCCTCGTTGCGGAAGACAACGCGGGCGCGCTCGTTCTCCAGCAGCTCCGGCGCCAGGAACTTGACCGCCACATGCTGTCCCGACGCCTCATGACGGGCCAGTACGACGCGTCCCTGCGCCCCGGCTCCCAGTTCCTGGACCTCGACATAACCGGGAAGAGTCGGGCCGGGCCGGCTCATCCGAACTTCTGCAGTTGCTTGGTCAGCAACTCCGTCGCCCGCCGCGCGATCGGCTCCCCCGACTTCTTGGGCTCGGTCCGCTCCCAGTACACCGTGGCCACCACCACATTGCCCCGCACGGCATAGTCGTGCATCAAGTGCAACACGTTGACCTTGCTCGCCGACGCGGGGTAGGTCTGTTGTTCAGCGCCGCGCAGGTACTGCCAACCCGCGATCGTGCCTTCGCTGGTCTTCCAGGTGTCCTCGTGCGCGAAAATAACGAAGTTCTCCCGTACTTTCTTCGCTGGAACGTGTTTTTTGGGAGGGCAGGATGTTGCTCGCTGCCGCAGTTCTCGAAACGCTGAACCGGCTTTTTGGGCGTCTCCGTATCGAGCGACCAGTTGCGCGTACTTGACTTCTCCGCTGCCCTTGGCGGGGTTGGTGTACTGCCGAATCGTCAATTCAGGATCGCCCTGGAGTTTGACGCCTGACAAAGAACACATCGGAACCTGGCGATGTTGCAGAGACTCTATTGCGGCCGGGATCTCGCGGATGCTTCGGCCGATCTCTTGAGGAGAGAGCAGCCCTGCCTTCACCTGGGCGGCCGGGTAGTTCGGCGGAGGCGCCGGGGTGGTCTGGGAAGGCTTTGCGGCGGCCGGAGCCTTGTCGGGTTCGTTACTGCACGCGCTGAGCAGCAGTGCGGCGATCGCGAGAGAGACCGACAACGCTCTGGAAGAGGCCGGGCGGCCGGTAGTGATATTCATGGCTGTGTTTGGGTCTGGATCTCGTCCACCACGAGAGGGGTGGGGAGAGAAGGTGAGTCCAGGTCTCCCAGCGTCCCCGACGCGGCATCACATTCCGGTCCGGTGCAGGTCCAGGTGACGCTCCAGATGATCTTCGCTGTGATGCGGTAGGCGCCGCCAGGCGCCTGGGCGGATGATCGCTGATAGGTGTGACTGCAGGTCGTCGCATTGCGATCGCCTGGACCGTCGCAGGTCAGCGTAGTTTCCCCAAGGTTCCATTCGACCCGCCTGGGGGTGGCGGTCGCTTGGATGTTCTGCCCGCCGACAACGATGGGCTCCGTCTGTACGGGGACGAAGCCCTCCACCCAGAGGCCGGTACGGACGCGCACGTACGTCCTGTCCTCCGGAGAAGTGTGCACGGTCGGGATCGGTAGTTCTGCCGATGCCCTGGCCTCTTCGGCCAGGTCGACCGTCGCAGGCGCTGCGGGCGGCGGGGCCCCGCCGGTCTGGCCGCCCAGCCCCACGAGATCCTGACCGGGAAGTGTGGGGATTTCGCCGGTGGTGCCGCCTGAGCCGCCGGTGCCTGTACCGGTGCCTCCGCCGGTGGTGCCGCCGGGCGTCGAACGGCTGCAGTCGAAACTGCCGCCCCCGCCCGGGATGGAACAGGGGTCGGCGTTGGCGGGGAGGGCGGTGATGGCCGTGGCCGTCAGGGCGCTCGTCATGATGGCCGTGCCCAGGAGGGCGTGCCGCAGGGACGGGCGTGGTCGGGGAACGGAGCGCATCGCGTGTCCTTCTCTGCGTACCGCTGTGGTGACGGACGTGTGGCCGTCACCGCTTCCGGCGCCTGCGCCGGTGGGGCGGCGCGGACGGTGGGGCGTCAGCATTTCTTGTCCCGTACGGAGTCGGAGACCTTCCACGTGCCCTGGTCGTAGCGGACGGCGGCGCGGTGCAGGAAGGCGCCTCCGGTGCCGCCGCCGGTGCGCTTGCCGGTCTTCGCCGAGAAGCGGTAGCCCGCGAGGGTGCGTATGCAGTCGACGACGTAGACGGTCATGCCGTCCTTGGAACGGGCGTAGACGCGGGGGTTGGAGATGGTGGTGAAGCGCCAGATCTGGCCCTTGTCCTTGAGTTGCTCTATGTCGCGCGTGACCTCGTTCAGGAGCGGGTCCGTCGCCACCGTGGCGAGTTCGGTGGCGTCGTTCACCTCGTACACCCGCTTGAAGACCTTCCTGTACTCGCGGTAGCGGGTGAGGACGGTCTGGTCCAGTTGGGGGGTCGGGATGGTGGACGGGGGGCGTGCCGCCGCGGGTGGGCTGGTGGGGGTGTTGGTGGCGAGGGAGCCGTTGGGCTTGAAGGTGCCTGAGGACGGCTCGTCGCCGCACGCGGACATGGACGCGGCGGCCAATACTGCCAGTGTGGCGGTGGTGCGTAGGCGAGGACGCCGGTGCGGGGAGGAACGTACCAACCGGGCGCGCATCGCCATCCCTGATCGTCCAGTCTCGACAACGGGGCGGAGTACCTGCGAAAGCTTACAGAGGAGCCTGTGGCGAGAAAAGCGGTTCGTTGCGGAAAGGTGGGTCACCCGGGGCGGAGGTTCATACGAACTTTCGGCCGGGTGGCGGCGATCTCACCGTGCGTGCCGCAAGATCGTGGCGGGAGGGTGCGCGGTGAGCGAGTGGCGGATCGAAGGGTTCCAGGAAGTCCGGGAGCTGGGGGCCGGTGCCCAGGGAAGGGTGGTGCTGGCCCGGCATCGGACGGCGGGGACGCCGGTTGCGATCAAGTATCTGTTCGAGGGGTCGGTCGAGGAGCTCGAGCGGCTCCGGCATGAGGCGGTGCTGCTGGGACGGGTGTCGGATCCGCATGTGGCGCGCCTGTACCGGCTGGTGGAGAGCGAGCACGGGGCGGCGATCGTCATGGAGGCGGTCAACGGGGTGTCGCTGAAGAGGGTGCTCGCCGAGCACGGGGCGCTGGGGGCGGAGGCGTCCCTGGTGGTGTTGAAGGGGTCGTTGCAGGGGCTGGCGGCGGCGCATGCCGTCGGGGTCGTGCACCGGGATTACAAGCCGGCGAACGTCGTCGTGCAGGCCGATGGGTTGAGCAAGCTCATCGACTTCGGGATCGCGGCCCCGCAGGGGGAGGGGACGCGGTCGGGTACGCCCGCGTACATGCCGCCTGAGCAGTGGCGGGGTGAGCCTGCGACGCCCGCGGCGGACGTGTACGCGGCCACGTGCGTGTTCTTCGAGTGCGTGACGGGACAGCGTCCGTACACGGGGTCGGGGCCGGAGTTGATGGCGCGGCACCTGAACGCGCCCGTTCCCGTGGACGTGCTGCCCGAGGCGTTGCGGGACCTGGTGAGCCGGGGGATGGCCAAGGAGCCGGCGGAGCGTCCGCATGGCGCGGCTGCTTTCGTGGGGGAGTTGGAGCGGGCCGCTGTGGAGGCGTACGGGCCGGGCTGGGAGCAGCGTGGTGTGCGTGCGCTCGCCGGTACGGCGGTGGCGTTGGCGGCGCTGTTCCCGCTGGTGGCGGCGGGGCTCGCTCCTGCGGCGCCGGTCGCGGTGGGGACGGCGGCGGCCGCGGGTGGCGGCGCGGCCGCCGGCGGCGGTGCGGCGGCCGGTGGTGGTGGGGCCGGGGCCGCCGCGGGCGGTTCCGGGTTCCTGGCGGGGGCCGGGGGCAAGGCGGCGCTGGTCGTGGCGGGGGCCGCGGTGGTGGCGGGGGCGGGCGGCACCTACGCGTACACCAACCTGAACGACGATGAGCCGCCGCGCTTGCGGCCGGTGGCGGCGACGATCTCGACGATGAACCAGTCGTACACCGGTGAGCGGATGGTGGTCCGGAACGCGCAGTACGCGCAGGTCTCCGGGCTCACGGACGCGGCCCTGCAGCGGCGGATCAACCAGGCGCTGCGGGCTCCGCTGGACGACACCATCGCGTTCATGCGGCAGGGGACGGCGCGAGCCGGGGCGTCTTGCACGAAGAACGCGCAGGTCGGTACGACCGTGCGGATCGGGGTGCGGGGGCCGACGCTGATCTCCGTCGTCTACCGGGTGCAGGCGGAGTACTGCGCGCCCGCGGACGGTGAGATGCCGGGGCGTGCGGTGACGGTGAATCTGAAGACCGGGCGGGTGCTGACCAACGAGGACGTGTTCAAGCCCGGCACGCTGACGGGGGCCGGCATCAGGACGTTGTGGGGGCGGCTGACGGGTGCGACCCCGTCCATGTGGGGCCCGGGGGGATGCAGGCGGGAGGGGCCGGAGCGTGCCGACTTCTTCCCGAATCCGAACCGGGAACCGAGCACGTGGCCGGCGTCGACGCCGTTCTTCGCCGCGGACCGGTTCGAGATCAATTACTCGACCGGCGGTAGCGAGTGCCCGTACGACCGGTTGACGGCGCCGTACGCGAGCGTGCGCGATCTGCTGAGGCCGGAGATCGTGGCGGCGTTGCCCGGGCCGTCGCCGCGGAGGACGTGATCAGGGGCGGGGCGCGTACATGATGACGGCCACGCCGGCCAGGCAGATCGCGGCGCCGATGAGGTCGTAGCGGTCGGGGCGGTAGCCGTCCATGGCCATGCCCCACAGGAGGGAGCCGGCGACGAAGACGCCGCCGTAGGCGGCGAGGATGCGGCCGAAGTGGGCGTCGGGCTGGAGGGTGGCGACGAAGCCGTAGAGGCCGAGGGCGATGACGCCCGCGCCGATCCAGGCGAGGCCGCGGTTCTCGCGGACGCCCTGCCAGACCAGCCAGGCGCCGCCGATCTCGGCGAATGCGGCCAGCGCGAACAGCAGCAGTGAGCGGGCGACGGTCATGGCCGTGACGCTAGTGGGACGGCGGTGGGGCGGCGCATCCGGGGCGGCCCGCACGCTTGACCTCTACTTAGGTCGAGGTTGCAGGGTGGGGGCGTTGCTGATCGAACGGAGGGCGTCGCGATGCGCGCGGTGTGGTTGAAGGAGTTCGGCGGGCCCGAGGTGCTCGTCGCGGGGGAGGCGCCGGACCCGGTCCCGGGCCCCGGACAGGTGCTGGTCGAGGTGGCGTTCGCCAACATCACGTTCGTGGAGACGCAGTTCCGGTCGGGCGGTTTCGCGCCGTTCAAGGCGGAGCCGCCGCTGATCCCGGGGAACGGTGTCGGCGGTGTCGTCCGCGAGGTCGGCGAGGGCGTGGACGCGGCGCTGCTCGGGACGAGGGTGGTGACCAGCACGGGCGGTTCGGGCGGTTATGCCGGGCTGGCGGCGGTGGACGCCTCCGGCCTGTTCCCGGTGCCGGCGGAGCTGGCCTTGGACGACGCGGTCGCGCTGCTGGCCGACGGCCGGACCGCGACGATGATGCTGCGGGCGGTGGCGCCGCGTCCCGGGGCACGGGTTCTGGTGGAGGCGGCCGCGGGCGGGGTGGGGAGCCTGCTGGTGCAGCTCGCCAAGGCGGCCGGGGCCCGGGTCGTCGCCGCGGCGGGCGGGGAGCGCAAGACCGGCATCGCGCGCGATCTCGGCGCTGATGTGGTGGTCGACTACACCCTGCCGGACTGGGCCGACCGCGTGCGCGCGGCGGTCGGCGGGTTGGACGCGGTGTTCGACGGGGTCGGCGGCGACATCGGGCGCACCGCGTTCGAGCTGCTCGAACCCGGAGGCCGGATGATCAGTTTCGGGCTGGCCAGCGGCGAGTGGGCGGGCGTCCCCGAGGAGCGGGCCGCCGAGCGCGGCGTCACCCTCGTCGAGTCGCGACCCGCCCCGGAGCTGATCCGCGAGGCCACCGAGAGCGCGCTGGGCGAGGCCGCCGCGGGCCGGTTGCGTCCCCTCGTCGGGCAGCGGTTCCCGCTGGAGCGGGCGGCCGACGCGCACGCGGCCATCGAGTCCCGCGCCGCCGTCGGCAAGACCCTGCTGGAGGTGCGGTGATGGTGAAGGTCGGGGTGCACCTGCCCGCGTTCGGGGTGGATCCGGCGGCGGGCACGGCCGAGCACGCGCGGCACGCCGAGGACGCGGGGCTGGAGTCGGTCTGGGTCGGCGACCACCTGATCCCCAAGGACCGGCCGTACATCGACAGCACGCTGGCGCTGGCGACCGCGGCCGCCGTCACCGAGCGCGTCCGGCTGGGCTTCGGCGTGATGATCGTGGCGCTGCGGCCGGTCGCGTGGGCGGCCAAGCAGATCGCGAGCCTGCAGCATCTGTCCGGGGACCGCGTGCTGCTGGGCGTCGGGTCGGGCGGGCCCGTGCACGGCGACGCTGCCTGGCGCGCGGTCGGCGTCCCCTACCGTGAACGCGGCGCGCGGACCGACGCGGCCCTGGAGGCGCTGCCCGCCCTGATCGCCGGGAGACCGGCGAAGGTGGACGGGGAGGAGGTCGTGCTGACGCCCGGCGCGACCATGCCGCCCGTGCTGATCGGCGGTGGTACGGCGACGTTGCGGCGGGCCGCGCGGTACGGCGACGAGTGGTATGCGGCGTTCTCGGGACCGGCGGAGATCGCCGCCGCGTTCGGCCGGCTCCGGGAACTGGCGGAGGAGTACGGCCGCCCGGCGCCGCGGCTGACCGTCGGCGTCAGCGTCGGCCTCGGCGACGTGCCCGCCGCGCGGATCGACGCGCAGGTGCGCGGGCTCACCGATTACGGGATGAGCGAGGAGGAGGCGCGCGGGTCGCTGGTCGTCGGCGGGCCGGCGCGGGCGGCGGAACGGTTCGCCGAGCTGGCCGAGGCGGGCGCGCACCGGATCATCGCGATGCCGTTCCCGGGGGACCGGATGCGCCAGACCGAGCTGGTCGCCGAGACGGCCGCGCTGCTGAACGCCGCGGGCGGCGGCGCGTAAGCCCGCCCGGCCGTGGAGTGGCCGAGGCGAGCGGCGGCGGATGCGGTGGAGCGGCCGAGGGCGCGACGCGGCGGAACGGCCGAGGGGCGGGACGCGGTGGAACGGCCGAGGGGCGGGACGCGGCGGAACGGCCGAGGGGCGCGGCGGGCCATGCCTGGTCGGGGCGTGACCCGCCGCGGCCCACGGCCTCAGGACGTGAGGGCTTCGCGGGCGTCCATGAGTGCGAAACCGAGGAGGTTGAGGCCGCGCCACTCGGACGGGCGCTGCGCCTCCGGCCGGTGCTCGTCGAAACCGATGCCCCAGATGGTGTCCAGCGGGCTGGCCTCGACGAGGACCTTCCCGGTGGTGGAGAACAGGAAGTCGCGCAGCCGCGGGTGCGCCCCGAACTTGGCCACGTTTCCGCGGACGACGATGCCGTAGCGCTCCCGCACCCAGGTGTCCTCGTCGAAGTTCGCGACGCGGCGGCCGAGGGCCTTGGCGCGGCCCGGATCGGTGGTGGCGAGGATCTTCTCGACGGCGGCGGTGTCGCCGAAGAGCCGCGCCTTCTCCGCCATCATGTAGTGCTCGGCGGTGGGGTAGGCGACGCCGTCGGCCTCGAACGGGGACGGATGCCACTGGCTGAGGCAGCCCTTCGCCTGCTTGCCGCCCCAGAACAGCACGAACTCGGGCAGCTCGCCGCGCCCCTCCAGCTCGATCAGGTCGTCGATGTGCATGCGTCCGAGCCTGGCCGACCGCGCACCGCCCGGCAATCGGTTTTGTCCGGCGTTTCCCCGCACGGACGGCCCTGTCCGCGATCGATCGGTAACCTGCCGGTCAGCGTGAGTCGTCTGAAGTGGGGGAACGGTCAGTGAGCGGGCAGAACGAGCGGATCGCCGAGATCCAGCGCCGGATCATCGAGTTCGTGTCGCGGAACACCCCGCCCGGCAGCCGCCGCATCGACCTGCACTGCATCGCGACGGTCGCGGTGAACGACATGGCCCTCACGGTGCTCACCGAGGACGGCAAGGTCGTGCGGCCCGAGTCGATGCCGCAGGAGCTGACCGACATGCTGCTGGAGCTCCGCCGCGCGCACTACCTGGCCGAGCAGGGCACCTGGTTCTCGGCGCGGTTCATGCTGGAGCCGGGCGCGCCTATCCGGCCCATCTTCAACTACGACTTCGATCCGAACTGGGACCCGCCGATCCCGGTGGAGTGCTGGCAGCGGGACCAGATCGTGATGCCGCGCGACGGCGCGCACCTGCCGCCGTGGCTGCGGGACCGCCTGGACGGCCGCGAGCCCGCGTACGAGGGGGTCTTCCAGACCGACCCCCTCAACCCCATGGAGCAGATGGAGATCCTCTCCAACGAGTTCTGCATCCTGGTGGCCGACCAGGCCCCGCCTCTGTGGGACCTGGTGTTCGGCTACTACCAGGTGGTCGGCGACCATGTGGAGTGCCCGGCGGCCATGGTGCAGTTGGCCGACCGCACGATGACGACCTGGAGCGTGCCTGCGGGGGCGCAGGCGCTGCTGCAACGGCTGCGCGCGGGCACGTACGCCTTCCAGCACGGCGCCTGGTCGCGGATCGACTACCGGGTGCTGTACGAGGAGGGGGCCGTACGCGTCCAGGCGCAGTTCACCAACCAGGAGGAGCCCGCCTGGAACGCTGAGCCGTCGGTGCAGGACGTGCGGCTGGAGGTGGAGCGCTTCCCCGAGCACGGTTCGCGTGACTGGATCAAGCGCCGTCTCGACGCGGCCGGTGGTGGCGGCACGCCGCCACGGCAGGACCGGGCGCCGGAGGACCGGGCGCCGCTCCCCGAAGCCGCTCCGGCGGGCGGCGGCATCCGCAAGGCGCGCGTGTTCGACCACGTGGGGCCGGACGGTGAAGGGCCGTCGGTGTCGCGTCCGGCCGTTCCGCAGGGGGAGGTCGCGCGGCTGGTGGAGTACCTGCGGCGGGCGCCGGTCGTGATGGCGGCGCGGTCGTACGCGCCGGACCAGATCGACTCCTCGCGCGGCGAACGGGTGCCGCTGACCTTCCACACCGACGGGGCCTGGGTGTGGGCCGGGGCTGTCGGCTACTACCTGGAGGAACACGGCATCCCGCCTGAGCCCGAGCTGGTCGCGCACGCCCGTGCGCGCGGCTTCCAGATCCCCGAGCTCGACGACGACACGATGGACGCCGCGAGCGCCGCGGTCACCGGACGTTCCGCGCCGCCCCGCATCAACACCGACCCGAGGGGTTCGCAGCCCCCGTCCCGTCCCGCGCCGCCGCCCGCCCCCGAGCCCGCGCCTGCGGCGTCACCGGTCGTGTCGGCGCTGGAGGGCCGGTTGGACGAGCTGGGCGTGCCGTCCGGGGCGTACCGGATCGGCGGGGTCGCGGACGGCGCCTGGAGCCTGCTGCCCGAGGGCGGGAGCTGGGCTGTGTTCCTCTCCGAGAACGGCGAGCGCCGCCGCCGCGTGGTCTTCGAGACCGAGGAGCAGGCGGCGGCGTATCTCCTGGGCTCGCTCCTCTTCGAATCGCCGGCCGCCGCGTCGGCGGACGGCACCGCCACCGTTGACGCGCGCCCGATCGAGCCGCTCACGGGCGAGCCGCCGCTGACGCTCTTCCGGGAGAGGCGCGAGGTGGAGGTCCCCGCCGGGACGCCCGTGGACCGGTACGGCGGCGACCGCGGCAACGTCACCTACGCGCTGGGGACGCCGTTCGCCGAGCGCTCGCTGCCGCCGGACTGGGCGAATCGCCCGTACCAGGCCTACCGGCTGCAGCGGCCCCTGCGGGCGCTGACCGGCGTGGCGGTGCCGTGGTTCGACCAGCCGGGCGGCGGCACGGCCTACGTCTTCGAACGCTCCCTGGCAGACCTGGTCGCCGACGGCTCCCTCATCCCGGTCCAGGACGCCTGACCCTGACCCGGCCCGATCGGGCGGGGCCGCCCGGTCAGGCGCGGCCGATGCCGGAGACCAGGTCGAGACCGAGGATGAGATCGAGGTGGATGACGGTCTCCAGCTTGGCGCCCGGCGCGACCTCCGGGTCGGCGGTCAGGTCGTCCAGGACGGCCAGGGCGGCGGGGCTGTCCAGGTCGTTGGCCAGGGCCGCCTCCGCCTCGGAGGCGTAGGCGCGGTCCATGGGGCGGCCCGGCCGGGTCGCCCACTCGGCCATCGCCTCGCGCCAGTGCGCCAGGTCCCGCCCGGCCTCGACGACCAGGTCGCCGTCCATCACGTCCGGGTCGCGGTAGCGCTCGCGGAGGATCGCCAGGCGCACGCACAGCGGATCGGCGCTGGCGCTCTCGGCCAGCTCGTCCCAGGCGTACCGTTCCGGCGGCACGATCAGGCAGCGGCGGCCGGGGACGTCCTCCGAGCCCACCCAAAGCGATGCGCCGGGCAGCTCGTCCGCCGCCGCGACCTCCACCTCCGGCAGGTTGAGCTCGGCGAAGTCGGTGCTCGGGCGCACCTGGGCGGCGCGGGTCAGCGTGACGCGGCGGCGGGACCGTTCGGCGAGCCTGCGCAGCAGGTCGGCGGTGACCAGCGCGCGCTCACGGCCGGAGTGGACGTGGACGTGCAGGGTGTACGGCGGGAGTTCCAGGGCCTGTCCGGTGCGGTGGTCGTGCAGGCGCAGCATGCTCCAACCCTACGGTCGCGGCCGCGCGGAACCCAGGACGACCCGGCGCGACCGTGTTCATGCCGGTGAACGCACCGGCGAACGTGCCGGCGGGCGCGAGCGGTCAGAGGGCGGGGGCGCCGGAGAGCGGCGGGCCCTCGGGCATCGGCGCCGCGCCGTCGGGCTTGCGGACGGCGGCGAACCGCAGCCGCACGTAGTCGGCGACCCAGCCCGACTCGCGGCGCAGCGCCGGCGCGGCCAGGTCGTTGATCCGGCCGAGCAGCGGCTCCACCAGTTCCGGCGGCACGTCGGCCAGCGCCCGCGGCGCGTACGCGCGGACCCAGTCGGCGGCGCCGTTCGGGCCCTCGGTCATGCGGGAGGGGCGGTCGGCGTGCTCCAGCAGCCGGAGGGTGAAGCCGCCGTCCTCCAGGCGGGTGGCGTACTCGGCGGGGGTCGGGAAGTACCAGGGCAGCTCGGGCTCGCCGAGACCGAAGACCCGCCAGGCGGTCTGCATCGCGACGATCAGCTCGGCGCAGTTGCCGGCGCCGCCCAGCTCGCCGACGAACCGGCCGCCGGGGCGCAGCGCCGCGTGCACCCGAGCGATCACGGCGTCCGGGTCGCGGGTCATCCAGTGCAGGGCGGCGTTCGACGCGACCGCGTCGAAGGGCTCGGTGGTGGTGAACTCGTGCGCGTCGCCGACCGCGAAGGACAGCCCGGGATGCTGCGCGGTGGCCTGGGCGATCATCTCCGGCGAGCCGTCGATGCCCAGGACCTCGGCGCCGCGCTCGGCGATCTCCGCGGCGAACGTGCCGGTGCCGCACCCCAGATCGATGATCCGCTCGCCGGGCTGGGGGTCGAGCAGATCGACCAGGGGCGCGCCATGCGCGGAGACGTACCCGAAGGCGGAGTCGTACGTCGTGACGGCCCAATTCACTGTCGTAATTTATCCGATTGGTCATGAACATGAGGGGGCGTTGCCGAGGCCGGGCGACGTAGGGTGATCGGTTTCACCCAGGTCAGGCGTACGGTCGGGGCATGGGTGAACGCGACATCGCGGGCGGCGGCGAGATCCGGATCGTCGGCGCCGAGCGTCCGGACGGCCTGGAACTGCGCACGCGGGGCCTGGCGGCGCACGGATCGCCGGAGCTGCGGATCTCCGGGCTCGCCCCGTACCTCGGCCAGGGGTGGGCCCGCGTGCTGGGCACGCTGGCCGGGCGGCTGGCCTCCGGCGACGCGGCGGGCGGCGGCGGTGCGCCGGAGGCGCTCGACCTGGGCTCGGGGGTCACGGTCGGGCTGGTGGCCGAGGGGGACGATCTCGTTCCGGTGCCGCCGCGCGGCTTCTCCGGGCGGGACGAGGAGTGGCGGCGCGAGGTCCTCCTCGCCCTGTTCCCGTCCGCCCACACCTGACGCCGAGGCAGGCCGGGGGCGACCCGGATGAAGCCGGGGCGCCCGAGATCGAGATGTGGCCCGGGGTGACCCGGATTGCGGCCGGGCCCTCCGCCGATCCTAGAATCTCGTTCTGCCATCGGGCGCGAGGAGGGGCCGCAGTGTCGTACACCCAGATCGAGTACGGGGTCCAGGACGGGATCGCCACCGTCACCCTGAACCGGCCGGACCGGATGAACGCCTACACCAACAGGATGCGGCGGGAGACGCTCGACGTCCTCGACCGGATCGACGCCGACGACGACGTGCGCGCGGTCGTGTTCACCGGGGCGGGACGGGCGTTCTGCGCGGGCGCGGACCTCGGCGGGGGCGGCGGCTCCTTCGACAAGGACAGGAGCCAGGAGATGTTCGCCGGGCTCGACGACGTCTTGGAGGACGGCACCCCGCGCGACGGCGGCGGCACGGTGGCGCTGCGCATCGCCCGCTGCCTGAAGCCGGTCATCGGCGCCTTCAACGGCGCGGCGGTCGGCGTCGGCGTCACCATGACGCTGCCGATGGACGTGCGGCTGGCCAGCGAGAAGGCCAAATTCGGCTTCGTGTTCGCGCGGCGCGGGATCGTCACCGAGGCCGCGTCGAGCTGGTTCCTGCCCCGGCTGGTCGGGATCTCCCAGGCGATGGAGTGGGCCGCCACGGGCCGGGTCTTCGACGCCCAGGAGGCCCTGGAGGGCGGCCTGGTGTCGCGCGTGTACGCCCCGGACGAGCTGCTGCCCGCCGCCTACGCGCTCGCCGGTGAGATCGCCGCCAACACCTCGGCGGTGTCGGTCGCGGCGATCCGCCGCCTCATGTGGTCGGGCCTGTCGGCGCCGTCCCCGTGGGACGCGCACGTCGCCGACTCCCGGCTGATGGCCGCGATGGGCCAGTCCCCGGACGCCGACGAGGGCGTGAGCTCGTTCCTGGAGAAGCGGCCGGCCCGATTCCCGATGCGCGTCAGCAAGGATCTGCCGGCCGAGGTCCCCGACTGGCCTCTCCGCTGATCCCCTTTCTTCACCGCTGATTCGGCGGCGTGTCGCCCGGAAGGGCGAAACTCGGTCCCCTTCCGGGTGCCATGCGGCATGCCCGCGAAATGGTGTGAAGTGTGTGGTCGGTTCGGCCAGGGGTATAAAGCGCCCGGGATAGTGGATTTCAGAGCGAGCAACACGTTCGGGGGTGCGTGGTGCGAAGCGGAAATTCGGCGATTCTGCTGGCCCTGGGATTGACCGTCGCGGCGGGCTGCTCCGGGCAGGGCGAGGACAAGCAGCGTCAAGCGGCGGCGGCGCGCCAGCAGGTCGCGCTGAAGAAGCGGCCGGCCCCTCCGGCGCGGCCCGCCGCGCCGCCGGCCATGCGGCGGATCGACTGCGCGAGGACCAAGTGCGTGGCCCTCACCTACGACGACGGGCCCGGGGCGTACACGGGCCAGCTCCTGGACATGCTGCGGAAGTCCGGCGCCCGCGCCACCTTCTTCATGCTCGGCGAGAACGTCCGCGGGCACGCCCACCTCGTCAGGCGCATGGCCTACGAGGGGCACGAGGTGGCCAACCACACCTGGTCGCATCCGAAGCTCACGGGGATGTCCAGCGGCGCGGTGCGTTCGGAGATCAGCCGTACGCAGCGGGCGATCCAGGAGGCCTCCGGGGTCGTGCCCAAGGTGTTCAGGCCCCCGTACGGGGCGACCGACGCGAAGGTGGGCCGTGCCGTGGGCATGCCGCAGATCATGTGGAGCGTCGACAGCATGGACTGGCAGCACCGCAGCACCGCCCGCAGCGTCAACGCGGGGGTCAAGGATCCCAAACCCGGCGGAGTCGTACTTTTTCACGATATTCATCATGCGACGGTGAAGGCGACGCCGCGCATCCTCTCGGGTCTCAGGCAGCGGGGTTTCACGCTCGTCACGGTCTCGGAGCTTTTCCAGTTCAAGACCTTGAGGGCGGGTTCTCGTTACACCGAACTGTGGTGAACCCCGGGCTATAGGGGCCGCGTACGGCGACCGTAACGAAGTGGTGCAAAAGCGCTTCGGGGCCGTTCTTCCAGCCCGTGGCGTGAACAAGTCGAGGCGAAGGCGCATCGGAAAAGGAGACGCCGTGCCCGCTCGGTTCGCGACCTGGAGGAATCGTGGAAGACCCGTCGCTCTCGTCCTTTGGGCCCGACGCGATGTTCCAGGCCCGCGAGACGACACGAGCAACCCCGCACCCGCCAAGCGCCCCATCCGCACCAAGCCCGTCGGAACCAAGCCCGCCCGCGCCGGGCCCGCCCGCGCCGGAGCCATCCGCGCCGGGCACGTCCGCCGCGCGCAGCGCTTCCGCACAGCGTGAGGCGTCTGCGGTCGGTGCTGCGGCCGGTGCCGCGCCCTCCCCTGGAACGGTGCAGTTCCGCCCGCCGTCCGCGACCGCCCGGGAGCGCGCCGCCCTGGTGGCGGCGATCCTGCTGGGTGCCCTGCTCGGCGTGCTGATCCTGGCGTCCGGAGCCGCCGGCCCGCCCTGGGCCGCCGTGCCGTACTGCCTGGCGGCCCTGACCCCGGCCGCCGCCCTGGGGCTCCTGCTCCTGGACAGGCGCGGCGCCACGTTCGCGGGGCCCGAGGGCATCCTGAACCGGAGATTCTGGACGACACGCAGGATCGCCTGGCACGAGGTGACCGGTTTCGAGGTCCGCGCCACCCGCTCCGGGCGCTCCGTGGCCGTGCTCAGGCGAGACGGCAGGCCTGTCACCCTCGCCGCCCCCGCCGAAGGGACGCTGGCCCGTGACGGCTCGTTCGGAGAACGTCTTCAGGTGCTCCAGACCCTCGCCGCGACGTACCGGCACGCACCGCCGGGCCTGCGGGAGCGCACGTCCGGCCGGACGCGCCGCAGGACGGTGCTGCTGTCCCTGCTCGCCCTCGTGCCCCTCCCGCTCGCGGCCTGGTCGCCGTGGCTGGACTCGCGGTGGCCGGGCAGGGGAGAGGCGGTCAGGGCCTCCGACCCGTGCGCCCTGGCGGGCCCTGAGCTGGGCCAGAGGTCGTGGCGTGTCCCCGCCGGAGGCTTCGCCGCGCCCGGCGGCCCCTGGAAGCGGACCAGCAGCCCTGGGACGCGGCGCTGCCACCGGGAGCGGACGGGATACGGGCTGCTGTTCATGGAGTTCGAGGTCCACCAGAGGAGGTACCTGGAGAGCGCCACGGGCCGGGCCGCCTCCTGGATGGCGTACGAGCGCGAGCCCGGGGCCTACAGGCCGGTACGGGAACCGCGCGTCCGCCGAGGTGTCGAGATCCAGGCCAAGCCCGGCCCCGGCGACACGCTGCTGATGGCCCGACGGGCCAACGTCGTCCTGACGATGCAGTGGGTGCACGACGGCGCCGCCGGAAAGGACCAGGGCGTCTCCGAGCTGGCACGGATCGCCCACACCGCCCTGGAACGCGTCGCGCTCCACTGAGCCGCGGAGGCGGAAGCGGGACGGGCTGCGATCAGTCGTCCGAGCGGGGCCGCCGCCTGGGTGGAGGCTGCGGCGGGACGACCTTGCCGGCCACCACGATCTCCTCGGGGACTTCGACCAGCTCACCGGTGCGCCGGCGAACCTGGAGCCGTTGGCCGGACCACGATTCGAGGACGCCCACCACGTCGCTGTACTCTCCCGTAGGCAGGCGGCGGCGAAGCGAGACCCGCTGACCCACGTCCGCCGGAGTGATGGACACGACCAGCCGCGCGGCGAAGTGGCCGGACATGTGAGGACCCCCGTGTCGAATCGACTGAGCCGTGGTGGCAATACTATTCACAGCGAGCGTGCGGTAAGCCGTGACGTGCGGCGGGGCCGGTAACCCGAGAGGAGTCACGAACGTGACCTACGTCATCGCGCAACCCTGCGTGGACCTGCTCGACAAGGCATGCATCGAGGAATGCCCGGTCGACTGCATCTACGAGGGGAAGCGCCAGCTCTACATCCACCCCGACGAGTGCGTCGACTGCGGTGCGTGCGAGCCGGTTTGCCCGGTCGAGGCCATCTACTACGAGGACGATGTGCCCGACCAGTGGAAGGACTTCTACAAGGTCAACGTGGAGTTCTTCGACGATCTCGGCTCTCCCGGCGGCGCCTCCAAGGTCGGCAAGATCGACAAGGACCACCCGATCGTGGCCGCGCTTCCTCCCCAGGAGCACGACGAGTAAGTAAGACTCCGGGGCGCGGGATCGGTCCCGTGCGCGCGGTTTCCGCGAGCCAAGGGTTGCGTACCCTCAAGGCCGTGGCCTTCTCACGTCGAGGCCGCGGCCTTGAGGGTTGTTAAGAGCCGTGATGGCTTTGGTGAAGAAGGTGTAGGAGGGGTGGTTTTGCGCACGCTGCCGGACTTTCCGTGGGATCGGGTCGGGCCGTACCGGGAGCGTGCCGCCCGGCATCCCGGGGGCGTGGTCGACCTGTCGATCGGCACCCCCGTGGACCCCACCCCCGGGTTCGTCCAGGCGGCGCTGGCCGAGGCCACCGACGCGCCCGGCTACCCGCAGACGTACGGGACCCCGCGGCTGCGCGAGGCGGTGGTGGGCTGGGCCCGGCGGCGCTTCGGGGTCGCCCAGGCCGACCCGTACGCGGTGCTCCCCGTGATCGGCAGCAAGGAACTGGTGGCCTGGCTGCCGACGCTGCTGGGCGCGGGCCCGGGCGACCGGGTCGTCTTCCCCGAGCTGGCCTACCCGACCTATGACGTGGGCGCCCGGCTGGCGGGCGCCGAGCCGGTGGCGACCGACGGGCTGCTGTCGCTGGGCCCGGTCGTGCCGAAGGTCATCTGGGTGAACTCGCCGTCCAACCCGACCGGCCGGGTGCTGCCCGCCGAGCACCTGCGCAAGGTGGTGGCCTGGGCGCGCGAGCGCGGCGCGGTCGTGGTCAGCGACGAGTGCTACCTGGAGTTCGGCTGGGACCCCGCGCACCCGCCGGTGTCGATCCTGCACCCGGAGGTCTGCGACGGCTCGCACGAGGGCCTGCTGGCGGTGAACTCGCTGTCCAAGCGGTCCAACATGGCCGGGTACCGCGCCGGGGTCGTGCTGGGCGACCCGGGGCTGGTGAAGCGGCTCCTGGAGATCCGCAAGCACGCCGGGATGATCGTTCCGGCCCCGGTGCAGGCGGCGATGACGGCGGCGTTCGAGGACGACGCGCACGTCGACGAGCAGCGCGAGCGGTACGCGCGGCGCCGGGCGGCCCTGCGCGCGGCGTTCGAGGGGCACGGCTTCCGGATCGACCACTCCGAGGCGTCCCTCTACCTGTGGGCGACCCGGGACGAGCCGTGCTGGGACACCGTCGGGTATCTCGCCGACTTGGGCATCATCGTCGGCCCGGGCGAGTTCTACGGCCCGGCGGGCGGGCGGCATGTCCGGATCGCCTTCACCGCCACCGATGAGCGGGTGGCGGAGGCCGTCGAACGGCTCTGACACCCCGAAGACCCCCGAAGACCCCCGAAGACCCCCGAAGGTCCCCGAAGAGCGGGGCAATCCGGGCGATCCGCGATATCCGGAGAAAATGGGGGAACCCGTGTGTCCTGGGTGACGTCCGACGTGCGGATAGTTATTTCCTCCTGATCTCGGTAGGATCCGCGCGTTGCCCCAGTTGCCGCTGTTTCAATGGAGGTGCCCGTGGACGGGCGAGTGATTGCCGTCCTGCTGGCGCTCATCCTGTGCGCTCTCGTCGTCATCATCGTCCTGATGGTGCGGCGCCGCCCGTCCGGGACGGCCGCCCCGGAGGCGGAGACCGCCCGCCCGCGCGACCCGTTCGCCGCCGAGGACCAGGTCGCCGGCGACCCCCGGACGATCAAGGCCGGCGACATGGTCGAGTACCTGGGCGTCCGCTACTTCGTGCGCGGCTCGGTGCGGCTCCGCGAGGGCGGCTTCACCTGGAGCGAGCACCTCCTGGACGCCGACACCATCGAGGGCACCAAGGTCTGGATCTCGGTCGAGGAGGACCCCGACCTCGAGGTCGTCTGGTGGACCGAACTGGACGCCGGCGACCTCCTCCCCGACAAGAGGACGCTCACGGTCGACGGCGTGGAGTACCGGCGCGACGAGCACGGCACCGCCGACTACACCAGCGAGGGCACCACCGGGGTCGGTGACGGGGGCCGGGTCGAGTACGTCGACTACGAGGCGTCCGGCGGCCGCTACCTGTCGTTCGAGCGGTACGGTGGCGGCGCCTGGGAGGCGGGGACCGGCGAACGCGTCCCCAACGGCACCTTGACGATCTATCCCGGAAGCTGAACGCCCTTGCTCGCCCTCCTCGACACCCCCTACGCCGACTCGCGCGCCGACGCGCTGTCGTTCGCGCTCGGCCTGCCCCGGCTGGACGCGCTCGCCGTCCTGCCGGTCAAGGCGCCGGAGACCGCCTGGCACCGCCGCGGCGGCGGTGACGGCGGCCCGCGGCCCGTGCCGGTGGTGGAGCTGCGCCTGCTCGGCGCCTCCCACCAGGTCTTCGCCGGGCCGTTCAGCGAGACCGTCGCCTGCCTTCCCGGCGACCACGAGCCGGTGCCCGGACGGTTCCGCACCACGGCCGGCGGCTGGGCCTACGACTTCACCGCGACCACGGTGGCGCACGACGGCGACCCGGCGTTCCGCCGGGCCGTCGACGGCCTGCGCGACCGTCTCGCGGGCCGTGCCGACGCGCTGACCGGGACCTTCCCCGGTTCCCCGCACGCCGTCACCGCCCTGGCCGTGGCCGCCGGGGACACCCCCGGCGAGCTGGGGTGGCGCACCTGGCACGCCTATCCGCAGACCCGGGAGATCGTCATGACACGGAGCCGGCTGGTGAGCGAGCGATGAGCGAGGGGGCGGCGTCCGCCGGGAGCGGCGGGCGCGGGATGAAGGGCCCCGTGATCGGGGCGCTGGTGCTGGCCGGCCTCGGCGCGCTCGTGCTGGTGATCGCGCTGTTCGCGGGACGCACCTCGCCCCGGGGCTGGATCCCCGACAAATACGCGCGGGTCGCGGAGGACACCTACCGGTCGCAGCGGCCGCCGCTGGCCGTGTCGGGCGAGATCCTCCGCCGGTTCGAGACCGACGAGCGGGTCTACACCCCCAATGGCGTCTTCCTGCGCTACCACAACGCCGTGGTCGGGATCCTGCCGGACGGGCGCGGCTCCCGCATCACCGTCGACACCCCCGACCGCGGCTACGCCCGCTACCACTCCTCGGTCGGCGGAAACTGGGGAGGGCCGGGTGGACGGGCGTCCTCGTTCCGCGGCGGCGGCCCCGGGGAGGGGGGCAAGTGAGCGGCGGCCGGCAGGGCGCCAAGGGCGGGCAGGGTCAGAAGGGCAAGCAGGGCCAGAAGAGGGGCGGCAAGCCCGCGGCCGGGCA
The DNA here is from genome assembly GCA_050942275.1 of Spirillospora sp. CA-255316. Lineage (GTDB taxonomy): Bacteria > Actinomycetota > Actinomycetes > Streptosporangiales > Streptosporangiaceae > Spirillospora. Next base: position 2,051,507 of record CP192047.1, read on the forward strand.
GTCCAAGAGCAACCAGAAGGCGCTCCAGGCCACCAACAGCGGAATGGGCAAGGGCGGCTGCGGCTGCATGGTCGCGATCTTCCTGGTGGTGTTCGTCCTGCCCGTCCTGTGGGGCATGTACGACGAGGGCGTGTTCGACCGCAGGGACCCGACGGTCGACTCCGCGCCGGTGTTCGGCCCGAGGGAGACCGGGCAGCTGGTCGAACGGCTCGCCACCGCGTCCAAGGCCCAGGGCATCTGCTACGGCTGGGTGATCGAGTCCGGCCGGTACCGGACGATCCCGACGGTGACACCGTCCTACAGCGGCACGTTCCGGCCGGAGAGCGTGCGGCCCTCGGCGCCGTCCTCGCCGGGCGGCGCGTCGCCGGGCGCGTCCCCCGGGGCGTCGCCGGGCCTCGCGCCCTCGCCCGAGAGGACGCCGCGTACCGGCGCGTCCCCGGCCCCGCGCCGCACGGAGGGCACCGGCACGGCGCAGCCCACCCGCCGTCCCCGTACCGGCACCACCCCCACGCCCACCCCGTCCCGGAGCCTGACGCTCTCCGAGCGCCAGGCGAACCGGGAGCGCATGGCGATCGAGGAGGCGCTGGAGGAACTGCAGGAGAGCGGCGTCGAGTTCGGCTCCAACCTCGGCGTCGGAGTCGACCCGCGCCAGCACCTCGACCGCTGCCCGCGCTGGGCCGTGCTCAAGGCGGACTACAGCTACTCCTCGTCGTACCAGGAATGGACGACCGGCACGATGGAGATCGAGACCAGCCGGGACCTGGACCTGGAGACCACCAATCGGTTCGAGTTGGAGGAGCAGGTCGCCCAGCAGCAGGACGACATCCTCGGGACCAACTCCATCGCCCGGCTCGCCGACGTCATCGGCTCGGTGCCGATGCTGGTCGCCCAGGAGGGCCTGGCGCCGCCGGTGCCCGCCCCCTCGCCCGCGCCCGCCGCGCAGGCCGCGCCGGCCGCGGACCGGCTCGCCGAGCCGCGGAACATCGGCCGCACCATCTTCATCGGAATCGGGATCGCGCTGATCGCGGGCGGGGTGGTCTGGATCGCCGTCGCCGCCGTACGGAACCGGAAGGGCACCAGCTCATGATCGACGACATCCTCCAGGAGAGCGGTGCCGCGCTCGCCTACGGCGCCATCGGCATCGGGCTGATGGCGCTGGGCTACCTGGTGGTGGAGGTGACCACGCCGGGCAACCTCGGGCGGCAGATCTGGACCGACCGCAACCGGGGCGCCGCGCTCATCCTGGCCGCCAAGCTGCTGGGCGTGGGCGCCATCGTGACCACCGCCATCGCCGCCAGCGAGGACGACCTGGCCGCCGGGCTGCTCAGCACGGTCACCTACGGCGTCATCGGGATCGTCCTGATGACCGTGGCCTTCTACACGCTCGACCTGCTCACGCCCGGCAAGCTGGGCGCGACCGTGGTGGACGCGCGGGAGCTGCACCCGTCGTGCTGGGTGGTCGCCGCCGCCGACCTCGGCACCGCCGCGATCGTGGCCGCCGCCATCTCCTGAGCACGTCTCGGGACCGTACCGGGGGAGGTCCCTAGTGGCAGACACCAAGACCGACGACGACGCCGTCGAAACCGAGGCGGAGACCGCACCGGGCGGGGCTGCGCTGCGCCTACCCGCCCGGGCCGCCCGCGCGCTGGTGCTCGCGGCGGTGTTCACCTGCGCCGCCTGCGGGCTCGTGTACGAGCTGGCGCTGGTCGCGCTCGGCAGCTACCTGGTGGGCAACTCCGTCACCCAGGCCTCGATCGTGCTGTCGGTCATGGTGTTCGCCATGGGCGTCGGGTCGCTGGCCGCCAAACCGCTGCAGCGCTTCCCGGTCGTCGCCTTCGCCGTCGTCGAGGGGGTGCTGGCGCTGTTCGGCGGGCTGTCGGTGCTCGCCCTGTACGCGGCGTTCGCCTGGCTGAACCTGTACGTCCCCGCGCTGGTCGTCGTGGCGTTCGCGGTCGGCGCGCTGATCGGCGCGGAGATCCCGCTGCTGATGACGCTGCTGCAGCGGATCCGGCGGCAGGACGCCGGCAGCGCCGTCGCCGACCTGTTCGCCGCCGACTACGTGGGCGCGCTGATCGGCGGCCTCGCCTTCCCGTTCTTCCTGCTGCCGCTGTTCGGGCATATCAAGGGCGCGCTGCTGGTCGGCGCGGTCAACGCCGTCGCGGGCATCGCCGTCGTGCTGTGGCTGTTCCGCCGGCAGATCGGCCGGGCCGCCCGGACCGCGCTGTGGGCGGGCATGGCCGCCGTGCTCACGGTCCTCGGCGGCACCTACGCGCTGGCCGACCGGTTCGAGATCTCCGCCCGCCAGGTCCTCTACCGGGACCCGATCGCCCTCGCCGAGCGGACCCCGTACCAGGAGATCGTGATCACCCGGAAGGTGGCGCTGTCCGGCCGTCCCGACCTGCGGCTCTTCCTGAACGGCGACCTCCAGTTCTCCTCCGTCGACGAGTACCGCTACCACGAGTCGCTGGTCCACCCGGCGATGGCGGGGGCGCGCGGGAACGTGCTGATCCTCGGCGGCGGCGACGGCCTGGCACTGCGCGAGGTGCTGCGCTACCCGGACGTGCGGAGCGCCACCCTCGTCGAACTGGACCCCCGGATGATCCGGCTGGCCCGCACGTACGAGGAGATCGCCGATCTCAACCGGCGCGCCTTCGACGACCCCCGCGTCCGCACCATCAACGCCGACGCCTTCTCGTGGCTCCGCGCCGCCGCCCGGCGCTACGACTCGGTCATCGTGGACATGCCCGACCCGGACGACGTCGCCACCGCCAAGCTGTACTCGGTCGAGTTCTACGGCCTGGTGAAACGGGTTCTGGCACCGGGCGGCCGGATGGTCGTCCAGTCCGGCTCGCCCTACTTCGCCCCCCGCTCGTTCTGGTGCATCGAGAAGACGGTCCGCGCCGCCGGGCTGTCGACCGTCCCGTACCACGTGGACGTGCCCAGCTTCGGCGACTGGGGCTACGTCCTGGCCACTCCCACGCCCGAGCCCCCCAGGCTGGAGCTGCCCTCGTCCCTGCCGGGCGGCCTGCGCTACCTGGACGCCGACGTGCTCCGCTCCGCCGCCGTCTTCGGCAAGGACCTCCGCCACCGCGACGTCGGCGTCAACACCCTCGTCCACCCCCGCCTGGTCGAGTACGAGAACGACGAATGGAAGGACGCGTAACCCTGCGGAGGGGCCACCCTCCACACCACCTGCCCGTCCCTCCACGCCGTCGGCGCTCCGCTCCGGGCCGGGCAGGGAGAGCGGTCGCCGTTGCGGGTTGTTGTGGGGCGGGGCTCAGTCGCCGGTGGCCGATTTGCGGATGGCCCGGTCCACGGCGCGCTGGAACGAGCCGACGAGTGACTGGATCATCAGGGGTTTGAGTTTGGCGGCCAGCTCCAGCAACTGCTCGCGCTCGTCCGGGGGACGGCCGCGCTCGCGGTAGGGGCGCACGACCGTGTCCTGGAAGACGCGCTGGAGTTCGGCTGCCAGCTCCGAGGTGTGCCGTTCGACGGACTCGTGCGCGGCGATCAGGGTCTCCAGCGGCATGGCCGACAGTTCCGCCGCCGCGCTCAGGAGCGCCGGGCTGAGGACGCGGGTGCCGTCAGGGGTGGGCTCGATCACGCCGAGCGCGGCCATCTTCTTCAGCGCCTCGTCGTCCAGGTGCCGTCCGGCCCGGCGGTCGAGTTCGTGCCGATCCAGGACCTCGGACTCCTCGGGCGCCCACGGTGACAGCAGGGCGCGCTGGAGGGCGAGGTCCTCGGGCGGGGCGTCGGCGGGGATGCGTTCCAGGTGCCGCTCGATCGCGGCCAGGGTGAGGCCGAGGGCCTGGAGTTCCCGGACGAGTTCCAGCCGTGCCAGGTGGCCGGGGCCGTACAGGCCGGTGCGGCCGCGCAGGCGGGGCGGCGGGAGCAGGCCGCGTCCGGCGTAGAAGCGGACGGTGCGCACGGTCATGCCGGCGCGTGCGGCCAGCTCGTCGACCGTCATCTTCTCGACCGGGTCCATGGCCCTCCTATGTGACAGCGCCAGTGTTACATTAATCTTGTATCAGGATGTACTTACAACGAGGAGCCCGCCGGATGGCACGCGAGATCTTCACCGAGGAGCACGAGGCGTTCCGCGACATGGTGCGGTCCTTCATCGCGAAGGAGATCACCCCGTACCACGAGCAGTGGGAGCGGGACGGCATCGTCTCGCGCGAGGTGTGGCTGGCCGCCGGGCGGCAGGGCCTGCTCGGCATCGAGGTGCCCGAGGAGTACGGCGGCGGCGGCAACCCCGACTACCGGTACTACGTCGTCCTGAACGAGGAGTTCGCCCGCGCGAACGTCAGCGGCCCCGGGTTCTCCGTCCACAACGACATCAACGGCGCCTACCTGCTGAAGCTCGCCAACGAAGAGCAGAAGCGGCGCTGGCTGCCCGGCTACTGCTCCGGCGAGATCATCACCGGGATCGCGATGACCGAGCCCGCCGCCGGGTCCGACCTGCAGGGCATCAAGACCACCGCGGTCAAGGACGGCGACGACTACGTCCTCAACGGCTCCAAGACGTTCATCTCCAACGGCATCCTGTCCGACCTGGTGATCGTGGTCGCCAAGACCGACCCGTCCGCCGGGGCCCGCGGCGTCAGCCTGCTGGCCGTCGAGCGCGGCATGAAGGGTTTCGAACGCGGCCGCAACCTCGACAAGGTCGGCATGCACGCCCAGGACACCGCCGAGCTGTTCTTCGACAACGTCCGCGTCCCCAAGACCAACCTGCTGGGCGAGGAGGGCATGGGCTTCATCTACCTGATGCAGAACCTCGCCCGCGAGCGCCTGTCCATCGGCGTCACCGCCCAGGCCGGGGCCGAGGTCGCCTTCGAGCAGACGCTGGAGTACTGCAAGACCCGCGAGGCGTTCGGCCGCCCGATCGGCAAGTTCCAGCACAACCGCTTCACCCTCGCCGAGATGAAGACCGAGCTGACCGTCACCCGCTCGTTCACCGACGAGTGCATCGCCAAGGAGAGCCGGGGAGAACTGAGCGCCGAAGAGGCCGCGATGCTCAAGTACTGGAACACCGAGCTTCTCAAGCGGGTGGTCGACCGGTGCGTCCAGCTGCACGGCGGCTACGGCTACATGACCGAGTACCCGATCGCCAAGGCCTACCAGGACGTCCGCATCCAGACCATCTTCGGCGGCACCACCGAGATCATGAAAGAGATCATCGGCCGCTCCCTGGGCGTCTGACACCGCGTCCCGCTGCGGGGCGCAGGTCAGGGCCGTTAACGTGGCCGGGTGCGTACGCGATTCGAGCCTGACGAGACCGAGGAGTTCGAGGCCGCCAAGGAGCTGATCACGCGGCGCTGCACGGCCTGGGCGGCGGCACGGGGCCTTGCGGCGGACCCGTTCATCCTCTCCTCGGCCCTGGAGTGCAGGCACGACAGCGCCGACGGGCGGCTGGCGTGGTGGACACCCGACCAGGTGCGCAGGTTCCTCCTGGAGTGGATCCCGCGCCGCGTCGCCGCCGATCCCGAGGAACTGACCGGCGCCCCGGAGACGCTGCGCACCCTGATCGGCTACCTGGACGCCACCGGACTGCTCGACCCGCGCGGCGCGACGGCGGCCGAGAACTCGGCGGCGATCGACAGGGTCGCCAAGGAGTTCGAGACGGCCGTGCGCGACCCCCTGCGCCAGGGCCTCGCCACGTTCTGGGCCCGTACCGCCGCGCGGGCCGGCGTGGACCTCGCCGATCCGGACGCCCTGGAGCGCTTCACCGAGGACGTGCACGCGGGCCGCGTGGACTTCGACGAGGACCTGCTCGACCAGTTGATGGAAAGGCGGCTCCAGGGCGGCGGCCTCGACGAGGAGCGGACGTTCGCCCAACCGCCGGTGTTCCTGCCGCCGGCGGACGAGCTGGCCCGGGCCGCCGCGGCGAGCCCGGCCACCGAGCGGCTGCGCTTGCTGGCCGAGTGGGCGGGCAAGCAGGGGCGCGCCCTCACCCCCAACGGCTACCTGCGGATGTCCGATGCCCGGGAACTCGTGGACCTGCTCGGCACCGGGGACAAGGTGGAGGGGGTGCGCAGCGCCGGGGAGCTCGCCGGGCTGAACCTCGTCCTGTCGTGGGCGAAGCGGGCCCGGCTGGTCCGGGTGGCCAAGGGGCGGCTGTACGCCGTCGCCAAGGCGGCCCCGCTGCTCGCCGACCCCTTGGCGCTATGGCTGCGGGCGTTCAAGGCGGTTCCCGAACTACGCGACGAGATCTGCCGGTCCATCTGGGCGGACGGCGGCTTCTCCTTCATGTACGCGGACTTCCCGCTCGTCGTGCCCGACGTGCTCAACACGATCTACGGTATGGAGCCCGCCGTCCCCGTCCGGCGGATCGCGGAGTCGGTATGGCTGAGCTGCACGGAGGACTACCTGCTCGAACCGGTGGATGCGCCGCTGCTGGAGGCTGAGCGCGCACGCGCCGACGACGACCTGGCGCGCCTGCTGGACGTGTTGGCCGATCTCGGCGCCGTGGAATTGACCGAAGGCATGGCCGATCCGCTCTACAGCATGGACCTCACCGCCGGGGACGGCATCCTGCCCCCCGACGCCGAGCCTCCCTTCCCGCCGGACGCGGCCGAGCGGCTGAGGCGTGACCTGCAACGCCCCGGGACCCTTGTCCGGCTGACCGATCTCGGCGTGGCGGCCGTCCGCGAGCGGCTGGTGGCTGAGGGCCGCGAGGCGGGCCTGGTCGGCGAGCTGAGGGACGCCTCCCCCGAAGGGCTGCTCGGCGTCGTCGCCGACCACTACACGGAGGAGACCGGCCGGGCGGAGATCACCGGCTGGCTGGACGCCCACGGCGGGGACGTCGAACCGCTCTTGGAGGCGATCCGCACCTGCCCCTTCCGGGGGCGGGCGGGCATGATGCTGCACGCGCTGGTCACCGCCCTGCCCGAGGGGACGGCCGTGCTGCGCCGCTGGCGCCGCGACCCGCTGCTCGCACCCGTCGTGATCGCGCACATGGTCGGCGCGGGCCTGTGCGGCCAGGACGACCTCAGCCCGCCGGAGGGCCTGCTGGGCATGACCGAGAGCCTCCTGACCCTCCTGGAGGCGGCCGGGCCCGATGCGGTCCGGGAGCAGATCGCCGCCGAGATCCCGCCCGGCGAGGTGAGGACCTTCGCCGAGACGATCGCGGACTCCGGCCATCCCGACCGGGAGGGCCTCCGGGAGTTCCGCGAGCTGGTCGTCGGCCTGCCCGCCCTCCGCGCGGTCGACGCCCGCAGCCGCCGCCGCGCGGCGCCGGGCGCCAAGGGCCGCCCCACCGGCCGCGGCAAGAAACGCAAGCGCTGACCGGTGGGACGGTCAGTGCGCGCCGATCTCTTTCGCGAAAGCGAGGAAGCCCTCGTGCCCGGGGAGCTCCTCCAGGCACTCGCGCATCAGGGCGTGGGCCCGGTCGGTGTCGCCGATCTGGACGGAACGGCGAGCCCGCAGGTAGGTGAGTTCGGGTCCGGCGAGCTTGGGATGGGTGACGAGCCGGTCGAGAAGCTCCTCGGCGCCGGTGCCCTCGAGCCGCTCGAGAAGCATTAGATGCCAGTCCGCGAGGTCGCCCGTCCGCTCCTTGAGCACGTAGTCGGACTCGATGCCGTAGATCATGAGACGCGGGGTCTCGGCCTGGTCGAGGGCGGTCAGGTAAGCGTCGGCGAAGTCGGCCCAGGCGTCGCCGCCACGCAGCATGCGCGCCAGAACGGCGGCGAGGGTGGTCTCCTTCTCGCTGACCCGGCCCCACCCGGACCGGGTCCACCCGTACTCCTGCTCCCAGCGGATGAGCTGGGGCGCGGCCAGCCGGGCGAAGCCGGTGAACCCGTGGTGGTCGAGCAGGACCTGCCAGAGCGTGGCGACGGCGTCGGAGACGACGAAGTTCGCGGCCTCCACCGGGTCTTCGGAGCGGAACAGGTCGTAGCCCTTCGTCTCGCAGGCCAGGTCGACGAGCTGCTCGACGGCGGCGGCGCCCGCCGGAACGTCCACGGCGAGCGCGGCCATGGCGCCCTTGGCCAGACGCTGGAAGGTGAAGCGCCACCGGCTGCGCTCCTTGGGCGATACCCGCCGGTCCCCGGCCAGGTATGAGCCCGCCTGCGCCAGCGACACGAACTCGGTGACCTCCCGCAGCAGCGCCTGCGGATCGACCGGCTCGCCACGGCTCGCCGGTCGCCGCTCGTCGGCGGGGCTGAGTTCGGTCTCGATGCGCTCCCTGACCTGGGCGTTGCCTCGCCAGTACAGCGTCCACAGCACCTTCTTCAGGGCGCCTTCATCGAGACCGGACAGCGCCCCGTAGAACTCATCCCGGTTCATCCGCTTCGTGGCCACGACCGCCGATGGTACTCACCCGGGCCCCGGGGTCGGGGTAACGCGTGGGAGTGCTCTGGACGGCCGTCCAGGCGGACCAACCCGGCCGGGGCCGTCAGGGGGTGAGGTCGGCGGTCAGTTCGGCGGCGGTGGCGAGGTCCTTGGCGAGGGCTTCGCGCTCGGCCCCGGTCAGCCGCAACGCCTCGGCCTCGGCCAGCGAGGCCACCGCGCCGTCGCGATCCCCGGTGCGCATGCGCAGTTCGGCCAGGTAGACCAGCGCGGGCAGGCGTTGCGCGGACGGGGCGTCGGCGTGCCTGGACAGCCCGACCTCCAGCACCCGGATGCCCGCGGCCTCGTCGCCGTGGGAGTCGGCCTGGCGCGCGGCCGTGGCGACCACCCGCGCCAGCCGACCCTCCGACGGGTCGGGCTCGTCGGCGTCGTCCTCGTACCTGCTGATCCGCACCCAGTTCCCGCCGGGGTCGACCACCGCGAACCCGCCCGCAGTGCCCTGCATCCGGCGCGGGCGGGTCATCCGCGGGATCCCGGACACCGGGATCTTGCCGAACGCACGCCGCAGCCCTGCGGCGAATGCCGCGTGCAGCAGTTCGGTGTCCGGGGAGAGCACGACCACGGTGCCCATGGAATCCTCCGGGTCGAGTTCGGGGACGCCGAAGAAGTTCAGTTCGATCCCGTCCCGCCGGACGGTGGCGAACGGGTTGGGACGGTCCTGGCGGTAGGTCACGTCGAAGCCGAGTGCTTCGTAGAACGGCAGAACGTCGTCGAGGTGGGGGCAGGGCAGGCACGGGATCACGGTCTCGGTGCGCATGCGAAACACCGTACAGCGTCCAAAATTTTTGCTGAAAGCCCCGGCGGCGAATCAGTGCGCACCCTGCGTGGGAATGGGCATGAGAGCCCAGATCACCTTCCCCTGACCCGTCGCCGACGGGCGGACACCCATTTCCGCGGCATAGGCGGCGATGATCGCCAGCCCCCGGCCGTGCTCGTCCATCGCGGAGGCGCCCGAGACGATGGGCAGCGCCGGTGAGGGATCCCAGCACTCCAGGAGCGGGGCTCCCTCCCGCTGCGCACAGCGGAGGCGAATCTGTGAGCCGCGCGCGGCGGACACGGCGTTGGTGACGATCTCGCTCATCACGAGCATCGAGTCGTGGACGAGATCGCGTTGGTGATTCCAGGTCGTGAGCGCGTACCGAACCAGTTCGCGGGCCAGGACCACCGACGACGGTTCGGCCAGCAGAGTCAGCCGGATTTCTGGCCCGACGAGAGTCGTCGCGATCAATTCATGATCATTCATGGAGAGCCACCCTGAGGTCGAGAAACGTGCCCTCACTCTGAGTGCTTGTACGCTAACGTAAGGTGCATTGGATGCCGCGCAAGACACTTTTGGGGGCAGGGTGAGCGTCCGACAGTCCATCGACCCGAATTCCTCGCTGTGGGCCTGGCTGGCGTTCGACCTGTGGTTTCACCGCACCCAGCGTGGGCTGTCGCTGGCTCAGATGGCCTTGATCGTCAAGGCGGCGCGAGGGACCGTATCGAATTGGGAAGCGGGGCGCTTCCGTCCAAGCGAAGCGTGCCTGAAGCGCCTGGACAAGGCGTGGAACACCGGTGGCCACTTCCAGCGGCTCCACATGTTCGCTTGCAACGGTCACGACCCTGACTGGTTCAAGCAGTATCTCCAGTACGAGATGGCCGCCGACGTCATCAAGGTGTTTCACGGGAAGAGCGTCCCTCTTCTTGCCCAGACCGAGGCTTACGCACACGCCGTGCTGAAAGCCGCTGGCCACGTCCACGAAGCCGAGGAGACGACCAAGGCGAGGATGAGGCGTCAGGAGATTCTGAGCCGCCCTCAGCCGCCCTATGTCTGGATGATCATTGACCAGGAGGTTCTCGACTGTCCTGCGGCTGATCGGAGGGTTATGCGCGAACAATTGGCGCATCTTCTCGAGATCGCAGAGATGCCTCGTGTCTGCCTGCGCGTGGTACCCAGGGCAGCGGGCTGGCATCCTGGCCATGACGGCCCCTTCCAAGTACTCAAAGTTCATGGGAGGGAAGTCGCTTATGCGGGTGCGCAGATCGGTGGACGCCTGATCGAGGCCGGTGACGAGGCGGATATTCTGACGGTACGGTTCGATCAGATCGGAGCACTGGCTTCCTCCAAAGCCGCTTCGAAGCAGCTGATCGAACAGACGATGAGGATGTACGAGTGATCACTTGGCGTAAGAGCTCCTACACCGGTGGCGGGAACGATGAAGCCTGCGTTGAGCTGGCAAAGCTGCCCGGTGAGGTGTGGGTGCGGGACTCCAAGGACCCCGATGGTGGGCGGTTGGAGTTCGAGCGTGCGGCGTTCGCCGGGTTGCTGGTGCGGGTGAAGCGCGGGGAGCTTGGTCTTTAGCGAGGCCGGCCACTCGCGCCGGTGGCCGGGGTCCTCGTCAGAAGTCGGTCGCGATGATCTTGTCGATATTGCGTTCGGCGAGGGCCGTGATGGTGACGAACGGGTTGACGGTGGTGTTGCCCGGGATGAGCGCGCCGTCGATGACGTACAGGCCGGGGTGGCCGTGCAGGCGGCCGTGGTTGTCGGTGGCCCGGTTCAGGACGGCGCCGCCGAGCGGGTGGTAGGTGAGGTGGTCGCCCCAGATCTTGTAGACGCCGAAGAGGTCGGTCCGGTAGATCGTGCCCTCCGTGGCGTTGATCTTGTCGAAGATGGTCTTGGCGGCGTCGATGGACGGCTGCTTCCAGGCGGTCTGCCAGTTCAGGTCGACGCGGTTCGCCGAGGCGTTCCAGGTGAACTGGGCGCGGTTGGGGTTCCTGGTGATCGACAGGTAGAACGAGGCGTAGGTCTCGATCCCGGTGGGCAGCGGGGCGACCTCGGCGAAGGCGCCGCCGGCGTCCCAGTTGTCGATGCCGCCGGTGGGCATGGACGACTGGAGCGTTCCGGTCGGGTCCCACATGTGGTTGGCGCGGCCGCACATGACGTTGCCGTTGTCGCCCCAGCCCCTGCCGATCTCGCCGTTCAGGTTCGGCAGTGCGCCGGTGGCCTTGAGCTTCACCAGCAGCTTGGACGTTCCGACGCTGCCCGCGGCGAAGAAGACGCGGTCGGCGGTCACGGCCTTGGTGGCGACGGTGCCGCCCGTGGTGTTGATCTGCTCGATGGTGACCGTGTAGCGGTTCCCTGAGGCCGGCCTGACGTTGGTGACCCTGTGCAGGGCGGAGATGGCGACCCTGCCGGTGGCCTTGGCCTGGGCGAGGTAGGTCTTCAGCAGGGACTTCTTGCCGTGGTTGTTGCCGTACAGGACCTCGGCGTTCAGCGCCGATGTGGGGACGGCCCCGTTGGCCTCCTGCTTCATGTACGCGAAGTCGTACACGTTGGGGACGAAGACGAACGGGAACCCCGACCGCTGGGCGTGCTTACGGCCGACGCGGGCGTACTGGTAGCAGTCGGTGGTGTCGAACCAGGCCGGGTCGATGTGGTTGACGCCCAGGCCGGCGTTGGCGCGCGGATAGTAGACGTCGTACATCTCGTTGACGTCCACGGACGGCAGGATGCCGCCGAACCTCTGGCGCAGCGGCGTGACGGCCATGCCGCCGTTGACGAGGGAGCCGCCGCCGACGCCGCGGCCCTGGTAGACGGTGATGCCGCTGAAGTCCTCGGCGTCCAGGATGCCGGTGTAGCGGGGGACGTCTTTGTCGAGCGGGAAGCCGAGGAAGTTGCTGAGGGGCTGCTTGGTCCTGGTGCGGAGCCAGTAGGAGCGGACGTCGGGCGTCCTGGTGTTGGCGAAGATCTTCCCGTCCGACCCGGGGGTGTCCCAGGACATGCCCATCTCGACCATGTGGACGTCGACGCCCGCCTGGGCGAGCCGGAGCGCGGCGACCGAGCCGCCGTACCCGGTGCCGATCACCAGGACGGGGACGTGGGCGCCGTCGGCGATCGGTGCGGGCGCGGGGGCGGCCTCGGCGCGGTCGGTGCGGGACAGCGCCCCCAGCGCCAGGATAGAACTCGTTCCAGCGATGAATCCACGGCGGGTGATGTCCGTGGAGCTTCTTCTTCGCTTGGTCGCCTCGCTCATGTGACTCTCCTCACTCGTGGCGCGATTAGAACGAGTTCTACATCGCGTTGTGAGGTGCGTCACTACCTACCGGCGAGTAGATTTCCGGGCGGCCCGACAAAACGCCAGGTCATCGGGCATGTACGCAAAGCAACCAAATGCTTGCTAGGGAAAAGGCTAGGCAGGGCCCCGCCCCCTTGTTAGATTCCAGCGCATGATCCCCACGATCGTCTGGGGGACCGGCAACATCGGTCGCCTGGCCATCCGCGCCGTGCACGCCCACCCGGCGCTGGAGCTGACCGCCGTGGTCGTCCACGACCCCGGCAAGGCGGGCAGGGACGCCGGCGACCTCGGCGGCCTCGGGCACGACCTGGGGATCGCCGCGACCACCGACATCGAGGCGGTCCTCGCCGCCCGCCCCCGCGCCGTGGTGTACGCGGCGTCCGGCGACATCCGTCCCGACGAGGCCCTCGCCGACATCGTCGGGGCGATCCGCGGCGGCGCCGTGGTGGTCACCCCCGCCCTGTACGCCTTCTACGACCAGCGCAACGCCCCGACCGACCAGCGCGAAGCGGTACTGGACGCGGTCAAGGAGGGCGGCGGCTCGCTGTTCGTCTCCGGCGTCGACCCGGGCTGGGGCAACGACGTCCTGCCGCTGCTGGTCAGCGGGCTCGGCACCGACGTGGACGCGATCCGCTGCCAGGAGATCTTCGACTACTCCACCTACGACCAGCCCGACTCGGTCCGCTACCTCGTCGGGATGGGCCAGGCGATGGACTACGAGCCGCCCATGCTGGCGCCGACCGTCCCGACCATGGTGTGGGGCGGGCAGGTGCGGCTGATGGCCCGTGCCCTGGGCGTCGAGCTGGACGAGGTCCGCGAGACCCTGGAGCGCCGCCCGCTGGAGTCCACGGTCTCCACCCGCACCATGGGCGAGTTCGAGAAGGGCACCCAGGGCGCGGTGCGGTTCGAGGTCCAGGGCGTCGTGGACGGCGAGCCGCTCATCGTCATCGAGCACGTCACCCGCATCCACCCGTCCTGCGCGCCCGACTGGCCCGTCCCGCCCGGCGGCGACGGCGCCCACCGGGTCATCGTCGAGGGCCGTCCGCGCATCGAGGTCACCGTGGAGGCCCGCGACGAGGACGGCAACATGGCCGCGGGCGGCAACGCCACCGCGGTCGGCCGCCTGGTCAGCGCCGTCGACTGGCTCGCGGACGCCGCGCCCGGCCTCTACGACGCCCTCGACGTCCCGCTGCGCCCCGCGACCGGCAGACTGGGAAGGAGTCGGTCATGAACATCGACGTCCCCGAGGGCAAGGACGCGATCGGCTACGTGTGGGGCGAGATGGTGCCCGGCATCGGGCCCGCCGCGTCGAACTTCGCGATGTCGGTGTACGCCCACACCACCCTCGGCCTCCGCGAGTTCGAGGCCGCCCGCCTCCGCGTCGCCCAGATCAACGGGTGCGCCTTCTGCCTGGACTGGCGGACCGAACGCGACGGCGAGAAGGTCGAGGAGGAGTTCGCCGACGCGGTCACGAACTGGCGCACCACCGACGCCTTCGACGACCGCACCCGCCTGGCCGCCGAGTACGCCGAACGGTACGCCCTCGACCACCACGGCCTCGACGAGGACTTCTGGGCCCGGATGACCGCGCACTACAGCCAGGTGGAGATCGTGGAGCTGAGCATGTGCCTCGGCTCCTGGCTGGCCTTCGGACGCCTCAACCACGTCCTGGGCCTCGACACCATGTGCCTCATCCCCAAGCCCTAGTCAGATCCGACGAGCTCCTCTTCGATGCGCAGCGGCGCGTACGGCACGGGGCTCACCCCGGGGCCTCGATCAGCGCCGGGCGGCGGGGGTCGTCCATCTTGACCACGACGTCCGCCGTCCGGAGCGGGTCGGCCTCGTGGTCGTAGCGCTGGTAGGCGGGCAGCGTCCAGGCGTCCTCTTCCGGGGTGCGGCGGGCCAGGGCGGCCGCCGACATGCTCAGGTGGACGGTCAGCTCGAACGGCAGCCAGCGGCCTAGCAGCAGCGGCCCGTCCAGGAGGAGGACGGCCCCGGGCGGGACGTCCACGTACCGGGCCCGCGTAGCCCGATCCCGGACGGCGTCCCACAGGCTCGGCAGCACCTTGCCCGTCCCGCCGGGATCGAGCGGCGCCAGGACCTCGCGGAGGAGCCCGCCGGAATCGAGCCAGTCGTCGTAGAAGGCGTTCGGGTCGTGCCGGCCGAACTCGTACCGCAGCGACGCCGGGCGCAGGAAGTCGCGCGCAGAGACCCGCAGCACGTCCCGCCCTCGGGCCCGCAGCGGCGCGACCAGGGCGTCGGCCAATTCGCCGGGCTCGGCGGCCTCTGGGCCGTCGACGGCCACCCGCAGCCACTCGCCCGGCGACGCCGAGGCGAGCCGCTCGCTCAGCTCCTCGACCAGCCGCTCGGGCGATATGGGACGGACGCGCACCCCTCCATTGTCAGGCCATGGCCAGGGCGTGCAGAGAGCGGGCCGCGGCCGGAGGCGCCATCAGATCCGTGCGGATCAGCATCGTGCAGCCGGCCAGGCGGTTGAGGGTGATCTCCTCGTCCGAGGAGCACAGCACCACGCTCATCCACCGGGCCGGATCGGGAATGGGCCCGGTGATGATCGGAATCCGCTCCTTCCTGATGAGAAAGCGCAGGTGGTCCTCGTCCTCGTGCGGGCTCAGCACGTACCGGGGGTCGAGCGCGAGGAGTTCGCCGACGATGGCGCGACCCGGGTCAGGGCCCTCGATGCGAATGCCGTCGAAGAGCGCTTTCGGGGGAGGCAGGACGAGCCGGCCTTCCCCGGATTCGACGAGCCGCCACTCCTGGAGCTGGATCAGCGCGTTGCGGACGACGGTCGGCGAGAAGCCGTAGTGGCCGGCCAGAGTCTGCTCGTCCGGGATGGGCGTGCCCGGCTCGTAGTCGCCGCGCAGGATCCGGGACCGCATATCCTGCGCCACCTTGAGGTAAGCCGGGCCCCTGTCGGCCGTCCGGGCTTCGTCCATCCCGGCAGGGTCTCATGTCAGGGAGCGTTGGTGATCACGGCCGGGCCCCCGGCGCCGTAGGACAGACCCCACACGGTGTCGGTGCCCGGGACGGCCGCCACGTCGGTGAAACTCGTCATGGACGGCATCGTGACCTGCTGCCAGGCGTCGCCGTCGCGCCGGTACAGGGCGCTCCGGGTGGCGTCGACGCCCGCGAGCAGCCAGATCGTGCCCGCGCCGTCCACGACCATGTTCCGCGGCTCGGTCATGCCCACCGGGGCGGGGACCGTGGTCCAGGACGCGCCGTCCCAGCGGATCACGGAGCGCAGCGTGATGGCCCAGACGTCGTCGGCGGCGACGGGGGCGACCGCGACCAGCCGCTCCCCGGGGCCCGGCCCGCTGTGGGGTGGGACGCTCGTCCAGGAGGAGCCGTCCCAGTGGGCGATCGCCGGGACGTCGTCGTCGCCGTAGTCGTTGGGGGCCGGGTGGGTCATGCCGACGGCCCAGCCGTCCGTGGGCGTGCGGAACCGGATGTGGTTGATCCACCGGAGCGCGGAGGGGACCTCGACCGGGGTCCAGGCGTCGCCGGTGCGGCGGTAGAGGGCGTGCCGGCCCTCCGGGGACCAGGTGACCAGCCACAGCCCGCCGGGGCCCGAGCGCATCGTCCACACCTGCTCGCCGCCCGGCGGCGCGACGGGAACGAAGGCGCGGCCGTCGAACCTCGCCAGGTAACCCTGCTGCGCCTGGTGGCGGTACCCGCGGACCCAGACCTCCCCGCCGCCCGCCTCGACCGCGTCCATCCGGCCGTCGCCGGTCCAGCCGGTGATCGGGTACTCCCGCCACCGCGTGCCGTCCCAGTGCCGGACGACGGGGTTGCCTGCGCTCGACAGCACGCAGGGGGTCATGGGGAACCACTGGACGCAGAAGGAGCCCTGGACGCCGGCGATCCAGACCTCGCCGGGCGCCTCGGCGGAGACGTCGTTGTAGCCGTGGGTGGGCCAGAAGAAAGGCATGGACACCGGGCGCCAGGGTCCGGCGGCGGATGCCGGGGGAGCGGACACGACGAGGACGGCGGCGGTGCAGCCGACGGCCGCCGCCCGGACGAGCGTGCGTCTCATGCCGGCCAGTGTCCGCCCCGTTCAGGAGGCGGCGCTTGTCATCCCAGCAACAATTCCAGTATTTACTGGCACGAACAGGTGGCCGTCTCCGGTCAAGCCCCCTGGAGCGCTCCGATCGGCACTCCGAGCGACCGTCAGGGGGCGGTGGCGGCGGTTCGTAGGGCGTTCAGGTTGGCGGTGAGGAACTCGTCGAACGTGCGTGCCGGGTGGCCGGTGAGATCCTGGACCGCCGTCGTGGTGGCGGCCTGGGCTCCGGCGGCCACGTCCCGGACGAGAACGGCGAGGTCCTCGGCGAACCGGGCTGGCGCCCCCTGTGCCTTCAGTGCGGCGGCCAGATCGTCGGGGGGCAGTTCCAGCCGGGCCAGCGGCCGTCCCAGCGCGGTCGAGATCTTGTCGGCGACCTGCGCGTCGGTGAGTGCCTCGGGTCCGGTGAGGACGAAGGTCTCGTTCTTCTCCCGCGGCGTCGTCAGCAGGACCGCGGCGCAGGCGGCGATGTCGTGGCAGTCGATGTGGGCGACCGGGGCTTCCCCATAGGAGCTGATCAGGCGTCCGTCCGGGCTGAACGCCCCAGCCGCCAGGAAGTTCTGCATGAAGCCGGACGGCTGGAGCAGCGACCAGGCCAGGCCGGTGGTCATGAGGTGCTGTTCGATCTCCCAGTGCGCGCCCTGGGCGAGCCGTCCGCCCTGCTGGGCGTCGAGGACCGAGACCTTCACCACCTGCGTGACACCGGCCTTGCTCGCCGCGTCGATCACTGCCTTCTGCCGGCGGATCATCGGCTGCTCGCCGTCCGCGGGCTGGGCCCCGGGGCCGTTGAGGAACAGCCGGTCCACGCCGTCGAGCGCCGCCGCGATCGAGTCGGGGTCCGAGAAGTCCCCGACGACGAAGTCGCAGCCGAGGGCGCGGCCCTTGGCCTCGTCGCGGACGAGCGCCCGCAATGCCGTGTTCTGGGTGCGCAGCCTGCGCACCAGATGCCTGCCGATGGAGCCGGTGGCCCCGGTCACCAAGATCATTACTCTCTCCACGATAAGCTGAGGGTGCCTCGGGAAAGTTAACCTGAGGGCACCTCGAATTAGCAAGGGGGACCATGGCCGCGCCTCGCCGGCGTCCGCGCGCCGATGCGCGGCGCAACTATGAGCGTCTGCTGGCCGAAGCCGACGCGGCCTTCCGCGAGCAGGGCACGGACGCGTCCCTGGAGGGCATCGCGCGCCGGGCCGGGGTCGCGATCGGCACGCTGTACGGCCACTTTCCCAACCGCCGCGCCCTCGTCGGCGCGCTGCTGCGCGAACGCAACGAGGCCCTGTTCGAGCGCGGACGGCACCTGCTCGCCGGCCCCGACCCGGTCCGGGCGCTCACCGACTGGGTGCACGCGGTGGTCGAGCACGCCGCCGCCTACCAGGGGCTGGCCGCCCTGCTCGCCGGTGGCCTGGACGATCAGGAATCGGAACTGCACGCCTCCTGCGTCCGAATGAACGAGATCAGCGACCAGCTCATCGCCGGCGTCCGGTCGGCCGGCGCTCTCCGCCAGGACGTGACCGGCGCCGACATTTTCACGCTCATGAACGCCGCCGCCTGGACGCGCGAGCGCATGCCCGCCCAGCACGCCGACCGGCTCCTGCGGCTGGCCATGGACGGCATGCTGGAGCCGCCCACGTGAGCGGCGGTCGATTCCGCGTAGACCTCCACGATCTCCCCGTAGGCGGAGCGCAGGCGGTCACGCCTGCGCTCCGCGCCGGTCAGGCGGACTCGCGGGGGATGGCGACGACCTCGACGTCCACGCCGAACTTGGACGTGAGGGTGCGGGCCATGTGCGCCAGCGCGATCTGCGCGTGACGTGGATCAGTTCGTTGCCGGGCCCGAGAAGGTCGCATGCCTCCTTATGATCGCTATGGGAGAGGAGGCTTCCATGTCCGAAGCTGATCAGCAGATGGAGTGGGAGAGCGACGACGCCTATAGAGAGCGGATCGCGACTCAATCATGGCGTCGCCGAATAAAAGACTGGGCTGTAAAGAATGGGTGGGACCGGTCAACCGTCCGTGGGAGGCTGCCGGAAAAGCTCAAGGAGGATTACATCAACGCCACAGGTGACGACATCTCAGAAATCCTCAGGAAATTAAGGAAATCCAACAGCAACGCCGATGATTTCTGATCACTCGCCACATCAATCTCTGCAGCCACCAGGTAACCGACACCATGTCCTGGTCGATTAAGAAGCCATCTCATTTGGTTCTGGTCGGTAGTCTGCGCTCGTGGTGATGGTCGAACGCATCGTGCCGGACGAGTTGTGGGAGCTGTTCCAGCGAGTGGTTCCGCCCGCTCCGACGCGGCCGCAGGGCGGTGGCCGGCGACGGTACAGGGACCGTGAAGTACTGGCCGCGATCATCTTCGTTGCCACCACCGGCTGCACCGGCTGGTGCCGGACGAGGAGCGGCGGATGAATCTGGGTGAGAAGCCCCCGCAGCCGGTTCTTGATCCGCGTCGCCTCGGTGGTGAGGTCGTCGTCGGAACCGACGATCATCTGCAGCTGAGCCACCGCTTCATCGCCGGGCGCGATCGTCCGCAGGGTTACCGTGCGGGCGGCATCAGCAATGCGCCGCGTCGCGGGCGTCGGTCTTGGCCTCACGGAGAGCCAGGTCATGCGGGAGCTTGTGTTGGTGGACCCGGAGGATGAGGAGAAGGTCGCGCAGTTGATGGGCTGATGCCGGGCGGCTCGGAACGGGCGGGTGCTGCTCAGAGATGGGGGAGGGCGTCCAGGTGGCGGACGGCCTGTTCGGCGGCCTCTTGCAGGTCGATGAACGGGTGCCGTACGTGCCGCACGGGATTGACCTGCCAGCAGAAATGCTGCAAGTAAACCCAGATGTTGAGGCCGCGGAACTCGAGAACCGAGATTCCGCGCTCGTCGCTGCTGCGCTTGCCGGAGAAACCGCGCTGTTTGAGCGTGAGCAGCAAGCTATGGGCTGCGGTTCCGGAGTGAACCTTGAGGTTCAGGCCGGGCCAGGTTGCTGGCAAGGGTAGGGCGAACCAGACGGTCTTGCCTTGGGGGCAGTTCTGGGTCAGCCGTGACCTGGTGGGGGCCGAGCCCCACTCGGCAGTGAACTCGCTGAGGAGACTCAGCCCCTTGCCGTACTCGTCGAGAAGGTCGGCGCCGGAGGCGTGGGGGAGAGCGTTCCTCGCACTGTCGAAGATGGAGACGACGAGTTGGGGTGAGGGGCGCGTGCGCGCCCAGATCCATAGCTCGGGTGGGGTGGGTGGCCGTCCGATCAGCGTCGGCCGGCCGTGACGGAGGGCGTTGGTCGCCGTCTCCGATACGGCGAGTTTGCCATCCTCGATGATGTCCCGTTCCAGGCCGAGCCCGGCCATGGTCTGGTGCAGCAGCGCGCGTGCTGTGCCAGGCCCGCTCTCGTCGCATGGAAGCTGCCAGGCGCATACGCCGCCA
Source organism: Spirillospora sp. CA-255316 (assembly GCA_050942275.1). Lineage (GTDB taxonomy): Bacteria > Actinomycetota > Actinomycetes > Streptosporangiales > Streptosporangiaceae > Spirillospora. The sequence goes on from CP192047.1 coordinate 2,071,395, forward strand.
TTGGCCAGGCTCGGAAGTCTGCCGTTCAGCATCGTGTGCCACCTCCATCGGGAGCGCCCCGTGCATGTCTGACGGGTCGAGCACGGAGAGAGAACGATCGTGTGATCGCTAAGCGTGTTGGTTCGAGTACTGCTAGTGTTGCTGGTAACTCACCAAGATGCAACGTTTCACTTCGAGACGTCTCATGATTTTTAGGTCTGCGTCCAGACCGATCTCAGAGGGAGACTGCCGCAATGACAGCAAGGATTGAGACCTTCCGAGGGCGGCAGCTTCGTAAGGAGTTGCTTCGTCTCAGGGAGGCGGCTGGGATCTCGATGGAGGCGGCCGCGTCTCGGCTCGACTGGTCAAAAGCCAAGATCTCGCGCATTGAGACGGGGCGGAGTCGTGTGACTCCCAGCGATGTGCGACTCCTGCTGGATGAGTACGGGGTGGTGGACAAGCGTGAACGTCAGGTCCTGATCGAACTCGCCAGGGAGGCTCGGAAGCAGGGATGGTGGCATAACTATCCCGATGTGATCGCCAGTCCCTATGTCGGCTTCGAGGCCGAGGCATCGAGACTGCGGACGTATCAGACTCAGCTTGTTCCGGGGCTTCTACAGACGAGCGGCTACGTACGGGCGCTGCTCACGTCCGTACGGCCTGTGCTGTCGCAAGGCGAGATCGACCGGAGGGTGGAGGCTCGCAAGACCAGGCAGGAGCGTCGCATGGAGAGCGACCATCCCCACTTGTGGGCGATCCTCGATGAGACCGTGCTGCGCCGTCCCGTCGGAGGAGCCGAGGTCATGCGCGAGCAGCTTGCCCGCTTGCGAGAAGCTGCGCGGCTTCCGAACGTGACCCTCCAGGTTCTCCCGTTCAGTGCCGGGTCCCACTCCGCGATGGGCGTGCCCTTCGTCATCCTTGACTTCGATGGGCCGAACGCGATCAGCGCCGTCTACCTCGAACACCTCACCGGCGAGCTCTACCTCGACCATGAGCCAGACATCTCCCGCTATACCCTGGTCTTCGACTACCTTCGCGCCAAGGCGATCGATCCTGAGGACGTAGTTCCCATGATCGACGAAGTTGCCGCCCAACTGTGACTGTGAGAGAAGGCTGAAGTGAGAGGGTCGGGCTTGCACGGGGTTGTGTGGCGTAAGAGTTCTTACAGTCAGCCCACGCAGTCGGATTGTGTCGAGGTTGCGCGGGTTGGGGTTGTGAACGCGGTTCGTGACTCCAAGGATCCTGAGGGGGCTGTCCTGGCCGTGGAGGGCCGGGTTCTGGCCGGGTTGCTGGCGGAGATCAAACAGGGGGCGTACGACCTCTGACGCCACGTCCGCCCGGGGCGGCTAGTCGCGCCGCGGGTGACCGGCTGGTTCGGGCTGAAGATCAGCTTCACTTGCGGTCATCCCGGGGCGTTTCGGCCGGCACTGGCCGGTGGACGCCGCTGGTAGGCGCCATCATTCGGTGCTGCGGACGGGGCCCGGCTTGCACGGCCTTGGCGGGCGTCCCGTCCCTGGGATGCTCGCCGCTGGCGGCATTGCGATCGAAGGCGAGGGGCGACGCTCGCTCTCATCAGGCGTTCGCGCCGGGCCGCTGTGATTTCGCATCCAGCTGGCTGCGTCAGCCGACGGCGGGCCCCTGGACATCGCCGTGGAGGGCATACGGTCTGGTGGGATCAGAGGGCTAAGACCCAGCAGAAGATCTCCGGACGGTTACGGCCCCGAACCCACCACCCGGCATCGGCACGCCATCCGCGGCTACACCTCCACCGTCGCCAAGCACGGAGCCGATGTGCTGACCTCGATCAGAGACGGCCTGCTCGGCCGGCCCTGGACGCCGCCCGACCCAGCCGCCGTCTGACCTCGGCGCAACCACGCGTCGCTATCACGCAACGCGATCACGTCATGCCACAAAGCGCATGAGCTGAAATGCACTCCGGGCGGCACGTTGAACCGAACACGGTGGGCGGATGGCCGGCGAGTTCCCGGTGGATCAGCGTGATGCTGCATTCTTGCTCATCAAACCGAGCTGCTGTCCAGATCGCGAGGCTGATGCTGGATCTGCGAACGACCCGGCCAAGGCACGACTAGGCGCGTGTTCGCTCCACCTGGATCGCTACAGCCTGCGCGCCGTGAATCATGGCGACACCCGGTTTTCCGACGCGCACGACGACGCGCTGGCTCCCATGTCGAGGAGTTTTCGGGCGACCTGGTCGGCCAATCGCTCGATCATCGCGTACGACTCGTTCTCGACCAGCTTCTTGATTTCTTCACAGACCGCCGCGTAGTCGATGGTGTCCGCGAGGTCGTCTGACTCGGCGACCTTCGTGAGGTCCAGAAAGAGTTGGGCGTTGATGTGGAACGGCTGCGGGTACGTCTCTTGGTGTCTACGCCATCCATGACGCCCGTGTGCGAGCAAACCCTCGACAATGATGGTGTCGGCCATACCGCCCTGTCTCCCTACTTCTCAAGAACGACGAATTCATACTCGTGCGTGCTGTCTTTATGGGAGCTTGCCTCAACAACCGTCTTGAATTGAGTGTAATCAGGGAACCTGACCGAGCCTTCAAAATTTCCCTTCACAAGAGTGAGGTAGATTCTATCACAGAGGTCAAGGGTCTCCCGATATATCGCCTCGCCTCCGCAAATGAAGACTTCTTTTCTTTCTTGTTCGCGGGCACGCTTCAGTGCCTCGCCAAGCGAATGTACGACTATGCAGTTCGGAGCTTCGTATCCTTGGCTGCGAGTCACGACAATGGTGGTGCGACCGTCCAGGGGTTTGCCGATCGACTCATAGGTCTTCCGGCCCATGATGACCACGTGGCCCATGGTCAGCCTGCGGAATCGCCGCGAGTCTTCGGGGATGCGCCACGGCAGACGGCCGTCCACGCCAATGACGCGGCTCTCGTCAAGTGCTGCGATTGCGCTGATGCGAGGAGTTTGGGCACGCCGTCGATCCATCATCCTGCTATTTTATGTGGTCAAGGCAACGTGTCAATAGAAAATGTTGACCTCGCGATGGGTGGCGAGACTCTGTTGCGCAATGAGTCGATCCCGGCGGCTTTCAGTGTAGATAGCTGTTTTCGAAGTGGGTGATGGCGGGGCGGGAGGCGGAACGCCGGGCGACCGCCGCCCGAATCGCTGAGATTCGCAGGACTCACGAAGGTCGTTCCCAGTAACTTGGGACTCCCCGCAGATCGTTAGGCGCCATCCAGGAAGGGTCCCGGCATGGGAGATGCCGACGAAGCGGACGGACGTGTGATCGCCAAGCGCTACCGGCTCCGCGCGCCCCTCGCCACAGGCGGTATGGGGGAGATCTGGGAGGGCTACGACGAACGGCTCGACGGCCGGCGCGTTGTGGTGAAGATGATGCTCGAGGAGCGTCCCTCGGACCACCGGCCGCCGGCCGAGGCAATGGAGATCCGCAGGGAACGCTTCCTCCGCGAGGTCAGGACGACGGCCGCGATCGAACACCTCGGGATTCCCGCGGTCTACGACGCGGGTGTCGACGAGGAGACCGGCCGACTGTTCGTCGCGATGCAACTGCTGCGCGGTCGCGACCTCCAGACTCTGATCGACGAGAATGATCACGACGCCGAACCCTTCCCGGTTGCGCGGGCTGCGGCGATCGGCGCGCAGATCGCGTCCGTGCTCGATGAGGTGCACCGGCACGACGTCGTACACCGTGACATCAAGCCCGCCAACCTGATGGTGACGCCCGGTGGCATCGTCAAGGTGCTGGACTTCGGAGTGGCGTCCCTGCTCGGCTCCGGGGACAACCCACGCCTCACCCAGGTCGGCATGACGGTCGGCACCCCGCCCTACATGTCCCCAGAGCAGTCCCTCGCGAACACGGTCGGGCCTTCGTCGGACGTCTATGGGCTCGCCTGCGTCCTGTACGCCGTTCTCACGGGAGAACCGCCGTTCGCCGACAGCGAGTCGAAGTCGCACCTGTGGCACCACGTTCACGCCAAGCCACGGCCGATCGGGCGGCTCCGTCCCGACGCGCCGGCAGAGATCGAAGACCTGCTGCTGGCGATGTTGGGCAAGGAGGCCGAGGAGCGGCCGGACGCCGCCGAGGTGTACGAACGGCTGCTCCCTTTCGCGATCGCTCCGGGAGCGGTCCCCTTCCCCGCCGACATCGCCCATCTCGACCCGTGCCTGCCGTTCGTCCGGCCGCTGGGCGGCGGGCTGCGGCACGGGAGCGCCGCGAGGGTGCAGGCCACACCTCCACCACCCCCGCCCCCCGCTCCCGCCTCGGCGATCACCGAGCAGAAGATCGAGGAGATTGCCGAGCAAGTGGAGGCCCTTCTCAAGAGGCAGCTCTTCGTCGAGGCGTTCGATCTTCTCGACGAGGCGCGCGGGCTTGCGACCGAGCCGGACCTGATCCATGACCTGTCCTTCAGGCTCGCTCAGGCCAAGTTCATCGCGGGCAACCATACCGAGGCCGCAGAGCTGTTCGGCGAGGTCGGGGCGTATTTCACCGATCTCTACGGCCTGGACGACCCGGACGTTCGGCTCGCCCGATACTACCTGGCACAGTGCCGGGCCGAGCTGGGCGACATCAGCGGAGCCGTCCGGGCGTTCCGAGACGTGGCCGAGGCCGGATTCGACCCGGCCGACCCGGAGGCACTGGACCGGCACCTGGACGCGCTCTCCTCCCTCATGCGCCTCTACGCGGCGACCCGGCGCCGCGACCTCCTGATGGACGCGGAATCGAGAATGCGAGACGCGATCTTGAGGTACTGGCCCGACGGCAGCGAGACGATGATCGCCGAGCTGGACGCGTATGTCGCACGCTTGACCGGGTTGCTCGAGGACGGCCCCGAGGATGGTCGGCCGGGGCCGGTCAGCGGATGATGACGCGGTTGGCGGGGGCCTCGCCGTCGGGGGTCCAGCCGTCGTGGCCCGCGTCGGCCGTCCAGCGCTTCTTGGCGTGGCGGATCTCAGTGAGGCCGTACGCCTGGGCGTGCGTGACCGCCCACGAGGCCACGGCCCAGCCGGTGCGCGGGTTGGTGATCTTCACGGCGTCGTAGGAGCGGGCGCCGGGGGAGGGGGCGGCGGCGTTGGGGGACGGGGCGACCGCCCCGTTTTCGGCCTTGCGAAGGGAGGATTGTTGTGCGTCCAGTTGGAGGCGGCCGCCGAAGGCGCGGCGCATCTCGCGGATCGCCTCGGCCCGGCGCGGCGCGGTCTTCTTCGACGGGGTGAACCAGCACCGCACCGCCGACGCCTCGCGGCCCGTGAACGCGCGGGCGAGCAGCTTGCCGTCCGGCTCGTGCTGGGCGTAGGCGTCGCCGTCCGCGCTGCGCTGCACCAGCTGCGCCGCGTCGTGCAGGTCGCGGTCGAGATAGTCCTTCACCTTGACCAGCGCGTCGAAGAACTTGCTGGTCGACTGGACGGGGTCGCGCAGCTTGTCGGGGGTGCCCCAGCCCTGCGAGGGCCGCTGCTGGAACATGCCGACCGAATCGCGGTCGCCGTCGGGCAGGTTGCGGATGTGCGACTCCTGGATCGCGGTCGCGTACGCGATCACCGCGGCCCGCTCGGGCAGCTGCTTGCGGTACGCCACCGCCGCGATGGTGGCGGAGTTGGCGGCCTGCTCCAGATCCAGCGGCATCTTGCCCAGCGTCGTCTGCACCTCGCAGTTGGACCCGTGCAGGTAGGGGCGGGCGCTGCGGAACGCGGCGTACCCGCCCGCGGCCAGCGCCACCACGACCACCAGCGCCACGCCGGTCCAGCGCCACCGCTTGTTCCCCAGGCCCTTGGGGGCCCGCGCCCTCAATCTCGCCCATGCAGCCACGCGACGACCGTACCGGGAGATGGCGCCTACTAAGCTCAGGGGCCATGACCGAAACGTTCACCAGCCCGATCTCCGGCACCATCGACGAGCTGTGGGAGCGGCGCGCCGACCTGACGCCGGACGACGCCGACGCCCGCGCGGCCATCGTCGCGGCCGTCGACCAGATCGACTCCGGCGAGGCCCGGGTCGCCCTCATCGACTCCGCGACCGACAAGGTCGTCGTGGACGAGCGCGCCAAGCGGGCGATCCTCCTGAGCTTCAAGGTGCTCGGCATGGTGCGTTCCCAGGTCGGCGACTTCCGGTACCACGACCGCATCCCGCTCAAGAGCCGGCTGGACGGCGTCCGCGTCGTCCCGGGCGCGATCGCCCGCTGGGGCGCCTACCTGGCCCCGGGCGTGGTGCTGATGCCCTCGTTCACCAACATCGGCGCCTACGTCGACTCGGGCACGATGGTCGACACCTGGGCGACCGTGGGGTCCTGCGCGCAGATCGGCAAGAACGTCCACCTGTCGGGCGGCGTCGGCATCGGCGGCGTGCTGGAGCCGCCGAACGCGGTCCCGGTGGTGATCGAGGACGAGGCCATGATCGGCAGCCGTTCCATGATCGTCGAGGGGGCGCGGGTGGGCCGCGGCGCGGTGGTCGGCTCCGGCACCAACCTGTCGGCGTCGATGCCGGTGATCGACGTGGAGACCGGCGAGGAGATCAGCCGCGGCCGCATCCCCGACTGGTGCGTGGCCGTCGGCGGCACCCGCACCAAGGAGTTCAAGGGCGGCACGTTCGGGCTCCCGGCGGTGCTGATCCTCAAGCGCCTGGAGGAGGGTCAGCGGCACAACAAGGCCGAGCTGAACGACATCCTCCGCGACCATGGCATCAACACCTGACCTCTGCGTGCGGAAGGGCCCCGGCCGGTGGCCGCGGGCCCTTCGTCACGCCCTGGGTCAGTGGCGCTTGGCGTATTCGGAGATCTCTCCGAAGTCGAGCATGACGCACGCCTCGTCGCCGATGACCTCGGCGTCGTGGCCGGGCGGTATGGCGGCCGTGTCGCCCGGACCGATCTCCTCCGACGAGCCGTCGGCCATCGTCACCCGCAGCCGTCCCGACACGCAGTAGCCGATGTGGGACGTCTGGCACAGCTCGGTTCCGGCGATCGGCTTGACGTTGCGCGACCACCGCCAGCCGGGCTCGAAGATGCCGCGCCCGACCTCGCGTCCGGCCAGCGTCACGATCTCCGCGCGGCCGTTGCCCTCGAACTCGCGGGTCTCGTCGGGCCGCTGGAAGTTCTTGACCTCCACCCGCCTGGTCTCGAGTTTCGGCATGATTCCCCCCATATGCTCCGAGTGATCCCGCCGCCATTTCCGACATTACGCACTCGACCTGCACGATCAGGTCATGGGACGACCATCTCCGGGGGGCGGGGACGCCCGGGGCCGTGCCGTCCACCGGGGGCCCGGCGGGATGCGTACGCTGGGGCACCATGCGACTGGATCTCGACCTTGACGTGGTGGAACTGACGGCGGCGATCGTCGACGTCGAGTCGGTGAGCGGGAACGAGAAGGCCCTCGCCGACGCCGTGGAGGAGGCGCTCGCGCCCCTCCCGCACCTGACCGTGGTCCGGGACGGCGACACGCTCGTCGCCCGCACGGACCTGGGCCGGGACCAGCGGGTCGTCATCGCCGGGCATCTCGACACCGTCCCGCTGAACGGCAACCTCCCCTCGCGCGTGGACGGCGACCGGCTCTACGGGTGCGGCACCACCGACATGAAGGCCGGCGTCGCGGTGGCCCTCAGGCTGGCCGCCGCCCTGACCGAACCCGTCCGCGACATCACCTACGTGTTCTACGAGTGCGAGGAGGTCGAGGCCGAGCGCAACGGCCTCAAGCGGCTCGTGGAGACCCGTCCCGAGCTGCTCGCGGGCGACTTCGCCGTGCTGATGGAGCCGACCGGAGGGCTGATCGAGGGCGGCTGCCAGGGCACGCTGCGCGCCGAGATCACCGCGCGGGGCGAGCGCGCCCACAGCGCCCGGGCCTGGATGGGCTCCAACGCGATCCACACCGCCGGGCGCATCCTGGACGTGCTGCGCGCCTACGAGCCCGCCCGTCCCGTCGTGGACGGCCTGGAGTACCACGAGGGCCTCAACGCCGTGTTCGTCCGCGGCGGCGTGGCAGGGAACGTGATCCCGGACGAGTGCGTCGTGACCGTCAACCACCGCTTCGCGCCCGATAAAACGCTGGAGGAGGCCCAGGCGTTCGTCCGGGACGCCTTCGCCGGCTTCGAGGTGACCTTCGTGGACGGGGCGGACGCGGCCCGCCCGGGACTCGACCATCCGGCCGCCGCCGCCTTCGTTGAGGCCAGCGGCGCCGAGGTTCGGGCCAAGCTCGGCTGGACGGACGTCTCCCGCTTCTCCGCGCTGGGCGTGCCCGCCGTCAACTACGGCCCCGGCGAGCCGACCCTCGCCCACACCAAGGACGAGTACGTCGAGATCCCCCTGATCCGCGACTGCGAGCGCCGCATGCTCAGCTGGCTCTCCTGACCCCGGCCGGCGCTCCTGCGGGCTCCTGCGGCCGTCCTGGCGGGCCACAGCGCCAGGACGGCCGACCGAGGGCCAGGGCTGAGAGGCGGGCCCCGGTCTAGGAGACGCCCTGGTGGACGGGGACGTCGGGGGTGCCGTCGAAGGTGCCCGCGCGGTGGATGGTCTGCCACCGCAGCCGCGCCCCCAGCACCGCCGTGACCATCGACTGGACCACCACCAGGTACATCAGCTGCCGGTACACCACCTGCTGAAGGGGCAGCACCCACAGGGCGCGTACGCGCTCGCCGTCCAGCCGCAGCGCGTACCACCCGGCCAGTGCCTGCATCGAGGTGAAGAACAGCCAGGTCAGCGCGAGCGTGCCAGGGTCGAGGAACAGCAGCCCGTACACGGTGAACACGTCCACGGCGGGCGCGAAGAGCGGCAGCGCCACCTGGAAGAGCGTCAGGTAGGACAGGCAGCGGCGGCCGAAACGCCCGGACGCGCCGCGCTCGACCAGGGCGCGCCGGTGCTTCCACATCGCCTGCAGCGTGCCGTAGCACCACCGGTAGCGCTGCCGCCACAGCTGCCGGAGGGTGGCGGGGGCCTCCGTCCAGGCCACCGCGGTCTCCTCGTACACGACCCGCCGGCCGGACCGGCAGATCGCCATGGTGAGGTCGGTGTCCTCGGCGAGGGTGTCGGACGGCACGCCGCCCACGGCGGCGAGCGCGTCGCGGCGGAAGGCCCCGATCGCGCCCGGCACGGTGGGCATGCACTGGAGCACGTCGAACAGCCGCCGGTCCAGGTTGAAACCGATGACGTACTCGATGTGCTGCCAGCGCCCGATGATCCCGCCCCGGTTGGCGACCTTGGTGTTGCCGCTGACCGCGCCGACCCGGGGGTCGGCCATCGGCGCCACCAGGTTGCCGATCGTGTCGCGCTGGAAGACGGTGTCGCCGTCCACCAGCACCACGATCTCGGCGCGCGCCCGCGCGACGCCGGCGTTGAGCGCGCTCGGCTTGCCGCCGTTGGGCTTGCGGATCAGGTGGACGCCGGGGATGCCGGTGAACGACGCGGCGATCTCGGCGGTGCGGTCGGTGGAGCCGTCGTCGACGACGATCACCTCCAGCGGCCCCGGGTAGCCGGTGTCCAGCAGCGAGCCGATGGTCGCCGCGATCCCGGCCTCCTCGTTGTAGGCCGGGACGATCACCGACACCGGCGGCAGGAACGGGGGCGCCCCGCGGCGGGCCCGGCGGCGCCGCGCCCGCCGCGTCCCGGCGGCGTGCGTCCGCGCGAACACCAGCAGCAGGGCCAGCCGCAGCACCGTCAGGACGGCCGCGACCCCGAACAGCGCGGTCAGGGCGCCGACCACCCAGCCGGAGCCGAGCTGCCCCAGCACCAGCGCCTTCCCGACCGTCCGCGAGGTGACCGAGGCGGGCGGGTTGCCGTCCCGGAGCCCGATCGACTCCGACACGGTGGTGAACCGGTAGCCGCGCGCGGTCAGCCGCTTGAGGATCTCCTCGACCGCCGCAACGGTGTCGGCGCGGTCGCCGCCCGAGTCGTGCAGCATCACGATCGCCCCCGGACGGGCCCGCGCCTTGCCAGCGCTCTTCCCGGCGGCCGCTCCGGTGCCCTCGGTGGCGCGCCTCACGATCGCAGGGACGCCCGGCCGCGACCAGTCCTCGGTGTCCCGGTCGGTGAGCACGGTCAGGTAGCCGCGCCCGGCGGCGTCCCGCGCCGCCCGCCACTGCGCCCCGGTGAGCGCGGCCGGCGTGGCCGAGAACGGCTGCCGGAGCAGGCGGGTACCGCGGCCGGTCGCGCCCGCCAGCGCGCGCTGGCTCAGGTCGAGCTCCAGCCGGGCCCGCCAGGACGGCGCGTTGCCGAGATCGATGTGGGTGTAGGTGTGCGACCCGATCTCGTGGCCCTCGCGCACCATCCGCCGCGCCAGGCCGGGATGCCGGGCGACCTTGGAGCCGACGGAGAAGAACGTGGCGTGCGCGCCGTGGCGGCGCAGCACGTCGAGCAGGCGCGGCGTCCACACCGGGTCGGGGCCGTCGTCGAAGGTGAGCGCGATCGTCCCGGCGGCGGGGCGGGCGCTGCGCAGCCTGCCGCCGGCGAGGTTGAGCACGGGACCCGCCCGGGTCGCGGCGTCCGGCGCCCGGCCGCCCGCAGGTCCGGGACGCTCGGCGCCCTCGCCGATCCGGCCGGCGGCGAACCCGTTGATCAGCAGCGCCGCGAACAGCGCGACACCGGTCAGCAGGAGCAGGATCCAATGGCCTTTGGGGGATGTGTTCCGCACCGCTACCCGTTCGGCCTGGGCTTGTCGCGCGTCTGGCCGGGCGGCGTGGCCGGGGCCTTGCCGCGCGTCCTGGACGGCTGGGCGGGCGTCGCCGAGGGTGAGGCGCCGCCGGGCGCCGGCGTGGCGCCGGAGGGCGTCGGGCCGGATCCGGCCGCGGTGCCGGCTCCGGGGGCCACGGTGCCGGACGCGGCCGGTGCCGGGCCGCTCGGGGAGCGGGTGCCCGGCTTCCCGTCCTCGCCCGCGGGCCCGCGGGTCGCGCCGCTTCCGGAGGGCCAGGGCGTCAGCGGGACGTCCGCGCCCATGGCCAGGTTGACGCCGATCACCACCAGGTACGCGATGAGCGCGCCGCCCGCGAAGATCCCGAGGCGCCGGACGAGCCGGGCACGGCGGCCCGAGGCGTCCACGAACACGGGCGCGCCGGCGGCGGGCGGGAGCACCGCCGTCCGCGAGCCGGTGTCCTCGGGCTCGGGTGCGCCCGTGTCGTGCCCGGGGGCGCGGTCGGGCGGCGCCGGCGGCAGCCACGCCGGGACGACCGGCGCCGGAGCCGCTGCCACGGACCTCCGCAGGGCGCGCTCCTGCGGGCCAGGCCGCTGCGGTGCGGGCCGTTGCGGTGCGGGCGCCTGCGGGGCACGCTCGTGCCGCCCGGGCGCCTGCGGTATGCGTGCCCGCGGTGCGGGTGCCTGTGGGGCGGGCGTCTGCGGGACGCGTGCGTGCCGCCCGGGCGCCTGCGGCGCGGAGGGAGTGTGGGGATCGGTTGCCACGTTTGGAACAGCGCCGGGCGCCAGGGAACCGTCACTCCGGGGGGCCGGAAACAGGCGGCCCATCGCGTGGGCGCTTGGCTACGGTGTGGGGCATGACATCCGACGAAGTGAATCGACGCAGCCGGCGGCAGGGGCCCGCCATGCTGCGCGGGAGGGCCGTGCCGCAGACGACCACCGACCAGCGCCTCCTCGACGGCCGCGGGCCGTCCGACTGGGTCCACGCCGATCCGTGGCGCGTGCTGCGCATCCAGGCGGAGTTCGTCGAGGGCTTCGGCCTGCTGGCCGAGATCCCGCGGGCTGTGTCCGTATTCGGCAGCGCCCGCACCAAGCCCGGCTCGGAGGAGTACGAGCTGGCCGTCGACATCGGCCGGCGGCTGCACGAGGCCGGATACGCGGTGATCACCGGCGGCGGGCCCGGGATCATGGAGGCGGCCAACAAGGGCTGCGATGACGCCGGCGGGCTGTCGGTCGGGCTCGGCATCGAGCTGCCCTTCGAGCAGAAGCTGAACGACCACCTCGACATCGGGCTGGAGTTCCGTTACTTCTTCGTCCGCAAGACGATGTTCGTGAAGTACTCGCAGGCGTTCGTGGTGCTGCCGGGCGGCTTCGGCACGCTGGACGAGCTGTTCGAGGCGATCACCCTGGTGCAGACCGGGAAGATCACCCGGTTCCCGATCGTGCTGGTCGGCACCGAGTTCTGGGGCGGCCTGCTGGACTGGGTGAAGAAGGTCATGCTGTCCTCGGCCAAGATCTCCGAGGAGGACATGGACCTGTTCCACCTCACCGACGACCCCGACGAGGTCGTCCAGGTGATCGTGGACGCGCACGTGAAGCAGGTGCGGCTGCAGGAGGAGGAGCAGGCCGCCAGGGAGGCCGCCCGCGAGGCCGGGAACGGCTCCTGATGCCCCCTTCCGGGCTGGCCGTGTGCGTGTTCTGCGCGTCCAGCAGCAAGATCGACAAGGTGTATGTGGAGCTGGCCGCCGAGGCCGGGGCCGAGCTCGCGCGCCGCGGCCACAGCCTGGTCAGCGGCGGCGCCCAGGTGTCGTGCATGGGCGCGGTCGCCCGCGCCGCCCGGGCCGGCGGCGCCCGCACCGTCGGGGTGATCCCCGAGGGCCTGGTCAGCGTGGAGATCTCCGACGAGGACAACGACGAGCTGGTCGTCACGCCCGACATGCGGACCCGCAAGGCCGAGATGGACCGGCGCAGCGACGCGTTCCTGGTGCTGCCCGGCGGGATCGGCACCCTGGAGGAGCTGTTCGAGATCTGGACCGCCCGGGTGCTGGGCATGCACGAGAAGCCGGTGGTGATCCTCGACCCGACCGGGGTGTACGAGCCGCTGCGCGAGCTGATGAAGAGCCTGGCCGACCAGGGCTTCGCCCGTCCGAAGATCTTCGACGCGATCGGCTGGACCGGCTCGGTCGCGGAGGCCTTCGACCTCCTGGAACGCTCCCAGCCCCGGATCGAGCCCACCCCCGAGGACTACGCCGAAGCCGAGCTCTGACCCCCGCGCCGGACGGCGCCGGCCCGGGACCGCCGCACGGCGGACTTCCATTCCGTCACTTTGCGTAACGGCGGGATTAGGCGGAAGTTCGCCGTGCGGAACTGTGTCCTGGGGGTTTCTTCCCGGGTCGGTGGTCGTTCACCGATGGTTCAGGGCGGCGCACCAAGCTCCCCGTGATCGCATTCATGTGAAGGAGACGCCATGTCCGTGTCCCGTCGCGGGGTCGTGAAGGGCGGCGCCGCGGGCGCTCTGTCCATCGCGCTCGCCGGCAGCCTCGACACGATCTTCCAGACCTCGGCCGCCGCCGCCGGGAAGGGCGAGGCCTACGGCTACGGCCCGCTGGTCCCCGACCCCAAGGGCGTGCTGGACCTGCCGGAGGGCTTCTCGTACAAGGCCCTCTCCGCCGAGGGCGATGTCATCTCCGGCAACGTCCGGGTGCCCGGCAGGCACGACGGCACCGCCACGTTCGCCGGTTCCCGGAAGGACACCGTCCGCCTGGTCCGCAACCACGAGCAGACCGCCAGCGGTGTCAAGCCCGTCGCGGACTCGCGCCTGGTGTACGACCCGGCCGCGTTCGGCGGCACCACCACGCTGGAGGTGGACCGCGACGCCAACCTGGTGAAGCAGGAGATCAGCCTCGCCGGCACCTCCACCAACTGCGCCGGCGGCGCCACCCCGTGGGGCACCTGGCTGACCTGCGAGGAGACCGAGGGCTTCAGCGCGCAGACCAAGTCGCACGGCTGGGTCTTCGAGGTCGACCCGACCGGCAAGCGGACCAAGCCGGTGCCGATCACCGGGATGGGCCGTTTCGCGCACGAGGCCGTCGCCATCGACCCGCGCACCCTCGAGGCGTACCTGACCGAGGACGCCGGCGGCCCGTTCGGGCTGTTCTACCGGTTCCGTCCGCGCGCGCACCACGGCCAGTACGGCGCCTACCTGGAGGGGGGCCGCCTGGAGGCGATGTACTGCCGGGACCTGCCCGACCTCTCCCTCGCGCAGACGCCGGGCGAGCAGTTCCGCGTCAAGTGGGTGTCGGTGCCCGACCCGTCGGCCGCCACGACCTCGATCCGCAAGCAGTTCGAGGACGGCAAGGTCACCCGCAGCCAGAAGCTGGAAGGCGCCTGGTGGGGGCGCGGCAAGGTCTACTTCGTGGCCAGCTACTCCTCCAAGGAGGACGGCGCCGCCGCCGACCACGCCGGCCAGGTGTGGAAGTACGACCCGAAGACCGACCGGATCGAGCTGGAGCTGATCTTCAAGCCGGGCGGCCGGTTCGACGGCCCGGACAACATCACGGTCTCGCCGTACGGCGGCGGCGTGATCCTGGCCGAGGACGGCGACGGCGAGCAGTACCTGGTCGGCACCACCCGCAAGGGCCAGCCGTTCGCGTTCGCGCGCAACTCGTTCAACGACAGCGAGTTCGCCGGTGTGACGTTCTCCCCGGACGGCCGCACGCTGTTCGCCAGCCGGCAGTCCCCGGGCGTGACCTTCGCGATCACCGGCCCGTGGGACCGCTACCGCGCCTGACCCGGTCCCTGCCTGACCCGGTCCCTTCCGGACCTCCGGATCCCCGGTCCTTCCCCGGAGCGTGAGCCCGCCGTCGCCCCCCGCGGCGGGCTCACGCGTTTCCGCAGGTCGTGAGGGCGCGCGGGCTAGGCGAGGCCGCGGCGGGTGAGGGCGGGCGGGCGCGTCCCCTCGATCGAGGCCACCATGTCCAGAACCTGCCGCAGCGCGGGCAGCTGCGCCTCGGGCGCGCGGAACGCGCGTACGCCCAGCCAGGCGTAGACGGAGGCGGCCGCGAGCAGCCCCGGGTCAGGCTCCGCCCCCTCCGGGGTGTCCGGCGCCTCCACGGCGAGCGTGACCAGAACCGGTTTCCCGGTGGCCACCAGATCCGCCACCCGTTCCGCGGAAGGCGCCGCTCCGGCGTCCAGCAGCCCCTCGGGTACGGGGGCTCCGTCCGGCAGTACCCACGGCTCGTGCGACTCCATGCCTCCGATCGTGGCACGATCTGTTACGGGATGCGTCGACAGATCGGAGTGTGATCGTGGTTGTGGTCCTCGTCCTGGCCTGCCTGGCGGTGCTGGGCGCCGTCGTGGCCCTGGCCATGGGCCTGGGCGGCGAGCTGTCGCCGGCGCATCGCGATCAACCGCCGCCGCCGGCGCCCGGTGTGCCGCCGTTCGCCGGGCCGTCGCCGCACCCGCGGCTCCCGCGCGGGCTCTGGGGCTACCAGGCCGATGTGGCCGACCGGGCGATCGACGGCCTCCTGGGGGCCCTGCGCGACCGCGAGGCCCGGATGGCGGCCCTCGAACGGCAGGTCGCCGACCTGGAGGACCGCCTCCGGGACCGCGGCGCGGACGGCCCCTCCGAGAGCCGCCCCGAGAGCCGCCCCGAGAGCCGCCCCGAGAGCGCCGGGGAGTTCGCGCCGCCCGCCCCGCCCTGGGACCCCGCTCTATGAGCGAGATCACCAAGGTCGACCTGGCGAAGAACAACGGCGGCGCCGCCGATCCTGAGGAGGCCCACCCGTGAGCCGTGTGGCGATCCATGCCGACGCCGAGGCGTCCGCGCCCGCCGAGCGGGTCTTCGAGGTGCTGACCGACTGGCCCCGGCACGACGAGTGGATGCCGTTCACCACGGCCCACGGCGGGCACGGCGTGGGCGCCGAGCTGGAGGGCTGGACGGGCGTGGGCCCGGTCGGGTTCCGCGACACCATGGTCATCACCGAGTGGCGGCCGGGCCGCCGGGTGCGCGTCCGCCACACCGGGAAGCTGGTGCGCGGCGAGGCGTTCTTCGAGGTCGTCCCGCTGCCGGGCGGCGGCAGCCGGATCCGCTGGGCCGAGGCGATCGACCTCCCGCTGGGCCCGCTGGGCCGGGCCGGCTGGCTCGCGGCCGGGCCGGTGATCGGCGCCTTCATGGGCCTGGGCCTGCGCCGCCTGGCCGCTCTGGCATCCGGCGCGGACGACTCCGCGGCCGTCCGGGATGTCGGAGGCGTGCGGTAGAACGGGGCGGTGACCACCGCGATCCTCGGCGACGACGGTCTGGCCCGCTGCCCCTGGGGGCTGTCGGCGCCCGACTACGTCGCCTACCACGACGACGAATGGGGCCGCCCGGTCCGTGACGACCAGGGCCTGTACGAGCGGCTATGCCTGGAGGCGTTCCAGTCCGGCCTGTCCTGGCTGACCATCCTGCGCAAGCGCGAGGGCTTCCGCGCCGCCTTCGCGGGCTTCGATCCCGAGAAGGTCGCCGCGTTCGGGCCCGGCGACGTGGAACGGCTGATGGGCGACGCCGCCATCGTCCGCAACCGGGCCAAGATCGACGCCGCGATCGCCAACGCGCGGGCCGCCCTCGACCTGCCCGGCGGCCTTGCCGCGACCGTGTGGCGGTACGCCGACCGGGACGCCCCCGCGCCCAAGGCGCTGGAGGACGTCCCGGCCTTCACCGACGGGTCCAAGGCGCTGGCCAAGGAACTGAAGAAGCACGGCTTCCGCTTCGTCGGCCCCACCACCGCGTACGCCCTGATGCAGGCCTGCGGCCTCGTCGACGACCATCTGGCCGACTGCCACCGCCGCGGCGCCTACACCTGACCCGCCGACCCGCCCGGGGTCCCTGCGATCACTCGGCCTTGGCCGCCTCCAGCACGGGGACGCCCGAGGCGCGGCGCGCGGGGAGCGCCGACGTGGCCACGGTGACCGCCGCGGCCCCGGCGACCACCAGCGCCACCAGCCACGGGGGCGGGCTCGGATCGAGGAAGGAACTGCCCGTCGCCGCCTGGAGCAGCCCCACGGTGCCGACGGCCGTGCCGAGGCCCATCAGAGAGCCCAGCAGCACGACCGTCGCCGCCTCCCACCGGACGATCGCGCGCACCTGGCCCACGGTGGCGCCCACCGCGCCGAGCAGCCCGAACTCCCTGGTCCGCTCGGCGACGCTCATCGACACCGTGGTGGCCATGCCGAACAGCGCCAGCACGAGCGACATACCGATGAAGCCGTACATCACGTTTATCCCGGTGAGCATCGACCCGGACGCGTGCTCCACGTAGGCGGCCTCGTCCATCACCTTGACGCCGGGCACGCCGGCCATCGCCCGGGTGAGCGCGCCGGGGTCGCCGCCGCGCACCAGGACGGCCTGGGTCTGCGCCGCCCCGTCGAGCCGCTCCATCGTGGCGGGCGCGGCCAAGGCCTGGTCGGCGAACAGGTGGGACGGGTCGTGGTACGCCCCCGCGACCGTGAGCGGGACCCTGCCCCGCGGCCCGCGCACCACGATCCGCTGACCCCGTTCGAGCCCGAGGACCTCCATGGTGGTGGACGAGAGCGCGATCCGCCCGGGCTCCAGCGGCCGGAGGCGTCCGCCGAGGCCGAGGACGGCCGGCAGCGCGGCCTGGTCGATCCCGCTGACCATGAAGTCGGCGGGCAGCGGCTCGCCGCCGTCGTCGCCCTCCTCGCCGGTCCCGGGGATGCGCGGCGCCGGGTCGACCAGCTTGACCGTCGTCGCCGTGAGGGACGCGGCGTGCGACACCCCCGGCACGGCGGCGGCCCGCGCGGCCGTGTCGGCGGGCAGCGGCGCGGTCCCCGACATGGTCTTGCCCGTCGTCGCCACCACGTGGTCGGCGCGCAGCACCTGCCGTCCCGCCTCGTCGAAGCGGTCCTGGGCCGACAGCATCACCAGCGCGGTCGCGGTGACCAGGGCCACGCCCAGCATCAGCGAGGACGCCGCCGAGGAGACCCGGCGCGGGCTGCGGGTGATGGTGGCGCGGGCCAGCCGCCCGGCCTCGCCGCTCACCGCCATCCCGATCCGGCCGACCAGCCCGCCGAGCGGGCCGACGAAGAACGGCGCGAGCACCGCCAGCGCGGCGACCGTGACCATCGATCCCATGAGCAGCATCACGGAGATTCCGATGGTGCGGTCCGGTCCGGGAGGTTCCTCCCCGGCGACCGCGAAGGCGGGGCCGTAGAACATCCACGCGCAGGCGAAGACCGCCAGCGCGCCCGCCAGCCGGGGCCACCGGCGTCCGGCGGTCTCGGCGGACGTGGTGCGCAGCGCCTGCATGGGGGAGACCCGGGCGGCCCGCCGCGCCGCCCGCCAGGCAGCCAGCTGGGTGACCAGCAGCCCGGCCGCCGCGGGGACGGCCAGCGCCACCCAGCCGAACTGGGCGTCGGCGGCCGAGATGTCGAAGCCGTCCTCCGCGAACAGCCGGGTGAGCAGCCCCGACACCGGGTAGCCGAGCAGCACCCCCGCCGCCGAGGCCACCAGGCCCATCGCGAGCGCCTCGAGCTTGATCAGCCGGCCGATCTGCCGCGGGGTGGCGCCGATCGCGCTGAGCAGCGCCAGCCGCCGGGTGCGCTGCCGGACCAGCGTGCCGAAGGTGTTGGCGACCACGAACAGCCCGACGAACACCGACACCGAGGACAGCGTGCCGATCGCGCCGCCGACCGAGACGCCCGCCGCCTGCATGTCGGCCGACTGCCGGTCGCGCAGGGACGCCGCCGTCCGCACGGTGACCGCGTCACCGGCCCCGGCACCCGCCCCCGCCCCGGTCCCGGCACCGGTGGCGCCGAGGTCGCGGGCGAGGTCGGCGCGCAGCCGCGCCGCGGGCACGCCCGGCGCGGCCTTCACCCAGACGGTCTGCCAGGTCCCCTCGGGCAGGCCCGCCGCCCGCTGCACGGTCGGCGGCGGCGCCAGGATCAGGTCGCCCGCGGCCACCGCACCGCGCCCCTGCACGGTCACGACCCCGACGACCTTCATCCGCCGGGTCTCGCGCGGCAGCAGCAGCGTGAGGCCGGAGCCGGCGCCGAGCTTCCCGGCGCGGGCCACGTGCCGGACGACGGCGACTTCCCCGTCGGCCGCCGGAGCCCGGCCCTCCACCAGCGTGTACGGGTTCAGTCTGGCGTCGGCCACCCACGGGCGCAGCAGCGTGCGGCCGCCCGCCGGGGCCAGGATCTGCTCGCCGTCCGGCCCCGCCGCCGACGCGGCGACCATGGCGTCCCCGGCCGCCGCGGCGACCCCGGGACGTCCCGCGACCCGGTCGAGCCGGACGCGGCCGTCCGGCGGCGCGTACACGTCGTCGGGGTCGGTCTGGCCGCCCTGCACCAGCACGTCCGCGCGGACGTACTCACTGGCGTCGCTGCCCGACACCGCCTCCTGCGCGCGCAGCGTGAACTGCAGCGACCCCGCGATCAGCGCGATCGAGAAGGCGGCGGCCAGCAGCGTCGCGATCAGCCGCGGCCAGCCCTCGGTGAACGAGCGGCGCGCGATCAGCCACATCGCCATCGTCCTCAGCGCTCCATCCGGCGCATGCGGGCGTGCACGGTGTCGGTGGTGGGGCCGTCCAGCTCGTCCACGACGCCGCCGTCGGCCAGGAACAGCACCCGGTCGGCGTGCGCCGCCGCCACCGGGTCGTGCGTCACCATGATCACCGTCTGCCGGTAGGCGTCCACCGCCGTGCGCAGGAAGCCCAGCACCTCCGCCCCGGAGCCGGAGTCGAGGTTGCCGGTGGGTTCGTCGGCGAACACCACCTCGGGACGGGTCAGCAGCGCCCGCGCCACCGCCACCCGCTGCTGCTGCCCGCCCGACATCTCGGCGGGCCGGTGGCCGAGCCGGTCGCGCAGCCCGAGCGCGTCCACCAGCGTGCCGAACCACTCGGGGTCGGGACGCCGTCCGGCCAGCCGCCCGGTCAGCCGGATGTTCTCCTCGGCGGTCAGCATGGGCAGCAGGTTGAACGACTGGAACACGAAGCCGAGCCGGTCGCGGCGCAGCCGGGTCAGCTTCGTCCGCGACAGCCGGGTGAGGTCGACCCCGCCGATCAGCACTTGGCCCGAGGTGACCGAGTCCAGCCCGGCCAGGCAATGCAGGAGGGTGGACTTCCCGGAGCCGGACGGGCCCATGATCGCGGTGAACCGGCCGCGGGCGAACGAGGCCGAGACGCCCCGCAGCGCCGTCACCGCGCCTTCCCCCGACCCGTAGGTCCGGACGAGGTCGATCGCGACGGCCGCCTGATCGTCGTGAACGTGCGCCAGGGCGGGCGCGGCGGATGTGGATGCCATGCCACCACCCAACGCCGCCGGGCACCGCCGGGACATTGGCGTGGACCGGAGAAAGCGCCGGGGGGACAGCCCTACTACGGTCACGTCGAGCCCGGAGGTAGACCTGGCTCTACCTTCAGGTCGGCGGTCAGGCCTAGAGATCTCCGCGCCCCGCGGCGGTTGCCTGGAAGCGCACGAAAAGCGCTGCTCAGCGGCCCTCCACGCAACCAACCCTCGGAGCGGAGATCGATGACGCCTGCCCATGCCTTGAGGCCCCCGCGCCCCTCCCTCGCCGCGTCCCGGACCAAGCCCCGGGGGCCGGCCCCTGCGCGCGGACGGGGGCGGGGCTCCTTCGCCGTCCTGCCCGCCCTCTACGCCGGGTTCGCGGTCTTCGCGGCCGTGACCGCGGCGGTGACCGGGCTGGCGCCGCACCGCGCGTGGGGCGCGCTCGCCGCCGTCGCGTACGGGCTCGGGACGCTCGCGGCCCTGCTGCCGTGGGGCCGCCGGCATCCCGTGCCCGTCGCGGCCGCGGTGCTGGCGGCGGCCGTGCCGGTCCCGCTGGCCGTGCTGGTCGCGACCGGGCAGGCGCAGCCGGAGGTCGGCGTGGTCCAGCACGCGGGCGCCCACCTGCTGGAACACGGCACGCCCTACCTGGGGGCCGCGGAACTGGCGGCGCACGGCGGGTACGAGGCATACAACCCCTACCTGCCCGGGATGGCGCTGCTGGGGCTGCCGTGGGCGGCCGCGGGCATCGACGCCCGGCTGCTCTTCGGCGGGCTCTTCCTGCTGCTCCTGGCGGCCTGCGGCGTGCTGCTGCGGCACGGCCACGGCGGGGGCGGCACAAGGACGGTGCCGCTGCTGGTGCTGGCCGGGTCGCCATTGGTCTCGCTGCCGCTGGTGGTCGGCGGCGACGACCTGCCGGTCATCGGGCTGGTCTGCCTGGGCCTGGCACTGGCCGTACGGGACCGTCCCGGCGCGGCCGGACTGGCGCTCGGGCTGGCCGCCTCGCTCAAGGCCACGGGCTGGCCCGCGCTGCTGGTGTGCCTTGCCCTGGTGGCGGCCCAAGGACAGGGCCGGGCCGCGCTCCGGTACGGCGCGGCGGCCTCCGGCGTCCTCGCGGCCGGGGTGCTGCTCCCGGCGCTCGCCGACCCGGAGGGGTTCGTCCTCAACGTCGTCCGGTTCCCGGTCGGCCTGGCCGGGGTCGCCTCGCCCGCCGACAGCCCGCTGCCCGGCCGCCTGCTCGCCGACCTCGGCCCCCACGGGCATGCCGCCGCCCTGGGCCTGCTCGGCCTGGCCGCCCTCACGATGGGCGTCTCACTGCTCGTACGGCCGCCGGCCGACGCCCCCGGGGCCGCGCTCCGGCTCGCCCTCGGGCTGCTGCTCGCCACCGCGCTGATGCCCGCCACCCGCTGGGGCTACCTCGTCTACCCGGCCGTCCTCGCCCTGTGGGCCCGCTATGGCGTCCCGCCCGTCCCCGCCCCGCGCCCCCGCCTCCACCGGACCGGAGACGAGAAGGAGGAGGAACTGTGCCTCGTTGCCTGATCATCACCAACGACTTCCCGCCCCGGCAGGGCGGCATCGAGACCTTCGTCTACGAGGTGGCCCGCCGCTTCCCGCCCGGCGAGGTGATCGTCTACACCTCGTCCGAACCCGGCGCCGCGGACTTCGACCGCGCCCTGCCGTTCCCGGTGGTCCGCGACGCGGCCCGCACCCTGCTCCCGACCGCCCGGGTCGCGCGCACCGCCCGCGCCCTGGCCCGGAGCCACGGCTGCGACAGCGTCTGGTTCGGCGCCGCCGCCCCGCTCGGGCTGCTGGCCGGACGGCTCGGCCTGCCCTCCGTCGCCACCACCCACGGCCACGAGATCTGGTGGGCGAACGTCCCCGGCACCCGCCGCGTCCTGCGCCGCATCGGCGACCGGGCCGGGATCGTCACCCACCTCACCGAGCACACCCGGGCACGGATCGCGCCCGCGCTCGGCCCCCGCGCCCGCACCGCCCGGCTGGTGCCCGGAGTGGACGCCGAGGCGTTCCGGCCCGACGCCGGCGGCGCGGCCGTCCGCGACCGGTACCGGCTCGGCGACCGGCCCGTCGTCCTGAGCGTGGGACGGCTCGTCCCGCGCAAGGGCCACGACCGGCTCGTCCGCGCGCTGCCGCTGGTCCGCGAGGCCGTGCCGGACGCCGCCCTCCTCATCGTCGGCTCCGGCCCGCAGGACTTCTGGCTGCACGGCCAGGCGGGCGAGGGCGTGGTGTTCGCGGGCGGCCGCCCGCACGCCGAACTCCCGCCGTACTACGCCGCCGCCGACGTGTTCGCGATGCCGTGCCGCTCCCGCCGCCTCGGGCTCGAGACCGAAGGGCTCGGCATCGTCTACCTGGAGGCCGCCGCCGCGGGCCTGCCGGTGCTGGCGGGCGACGCCGGTGGCGCCCCGGAGGCCGTCCGCGACGGTGAGACCGGTCACGTCGTCGACGGAACGTCCGTGGAGGCGATCGCCGCCCGGCTCGTCGAGATGCTCGCAGACGCCCAGGGCCGGGCCGAGATGGGCCGTAAGGGCCGTGACTGGGTTCGCGAGGAGTGGAGCTGGGACGCCTCGTACGAACGCCTCCGCGACCTCCTGCGCCGCGCGTCATCTACGGTGCAGAAATGACCGACCAGGGCCCGGAGCGGAGCGCCAGCGGAGTGGAGGGTGCTGGTCGGTCTGCTTTGCCCGGGGGGTCTGGGGGGTCGTCCCCCCAGCGGCGACTCGACCAGGGTGACGGCGGCGGGCGCCGGCGTGCGGGCGTCTGGCGGGCGATGGCGGGGAACCCGCTGCGGTTCCTGCTGTCCTCCTGGCCCTGGCGCTCGCTGGCGTACCTGGCGACGAGCCCGCTGGTAGCCCTGGCCTGGCTGGCGGTGGTGTGCGGCCTGGTCTTCGCCGGGATCCTGCTGGCCCCCGTGGTCATCGGGCTGGTGCTGCTGGCGCTGATCCCCGTCTCGGCGGTCGGGTACGCGGCCGTCGAGCGGCGCCGGGCCCGCTGGCTGGACCCGCGGCCCGCGCCCACCCCGCACCGCGAGCCGTCCAGGCCAGGCCTGCGCCCCTGGTTCTTCTTCCGGCTCCGGGAGGCGGCGACCTGGCGGGAGTTCGGGTACGCGCTGCTGGCGTCCCTGCTGGCCATCGTGGACTTCGGCGTGCCCTTCGTCCTGATCGTCGGCTCCACCGTCACGGCCTCGGCGCCCGCCATGGTCGGCGGCGGGGAGCAGATCATGTTCGGGCCCAACGTGACCGTGGACACCCAGGAGGAGTCGTGGCCGCTCGCCGTGGCGGGCGTGCCTCTGTTCGTGCTGACCCTGTACGCGATGACCGCGCTGGCCGGGGCCCGGGCCGCGCTGGTCCGCGCGCTGCTGGTGCGTCCCGTCGAGGAGGAACTGGTCGCGGTACGAGCGTCGCGGGCGCGGATGGCCGACGCGTTCGAGGCCGAGCGCCGCCGCATCGAGCGGGACCTGCACGACGGCGCCCAGCAGCGGCTCACCGGCCTGATCATGACGCTGGGCCTGGCGAAACTGGACGGCGCCGACCCCGGACTGATCGACAAGGCGAGGGCCGACGCCAGGGCCGCCCTGGAGGAGCTGCGCGACCTGGTCCGCGGCATCCACCCCTCCGTCCTCACCGACCGGGGGCTGGGCGCCGCCGTGGAGTCCCTGGCCGAACGGTCCCCGATCCCCGTCGAGGTCCGGGCCGACCTGCCCGAACGCCCGCCGGAGAGCGTGGAGTCGGCCGCCTACTTCGTCGTCGCCGAGGCCCTCGCCAACGTGGCCAAGCACAGCGGCGCCGCCCGCGCCCGGGTCACCGCCCGGCTCACCGGCGCGGCGCTCGTCGTCGAGGTCTGGGACGACGGCGCCGGCGGCGCCCACCCGTCCGGCGGCACCGGCCTGCAGGGCCTGGCCGACCGGGTCGCGGTGCACGACGGCACCGTCCGGCTGTCCAGCCCGCCGGGCGGGCCTACGATCGTGCGAGTGGAGATCCCATGCGCGTCGTGATCGCCGAGGACTCGGTGCTGCTGCGGGAGGGCCTCGGCCAGATCCTCGCCCGGTTCGACCACGAGGTCGTCGCCGCGGTCGCCGACGCCCCCGCGCTGGCCGCCGCCGTCGCCGAGCACGACCCCGACATCGTCGTCACCGACGTGCGGATGCCGCCCGGCTTCCGGGACGAGGGGCTGCGCGCCGCGCTCGCGCTGCGCGCCGGCCGCCCCGGGCTGCCCATCCTGGTGCTGTCGCAGTACGTCGAGCAGTCCTACGCCGCCGACCTGCTCCAGACCGGCGGCGGCGTCGGCTACCTGCTCAAGGACCGGGTCGGCGAGGTCGCCGAGTTCGTGGAGGCGCTCGACCGGGTCGCCGCCGGCGGCACCGTCATCGACCCCGAGGTGGTCCGCGGCCTGCTCGCCCGCCGCAGCGGGGACGCGCCGCTGGAACGGCTCACCGGCCGGGAGCGCGAGGTGCTCGCGCTCATGGCCGAGGGCCGCTCCAACGGCGCCATCGCCCGTGAACTGGTCGTCTCCGAGGCCGCGGTGATCAAGCATGTGGGGTCGATCTTCACCAAGTTCGACCTGCACCAGACGCCCGACGACCACCGGCGCGTGCTGGCCGTGCTCACCCACCTGCGCGGCGCCTCCCGCTGAACGGGAGGCGCCGCGTCGGCGGAGCGGCCCGCGGTTCTCAGCGGCCTTCGAAGACGGGCTGCTGCTTCTTCAGGAACGCCTCGGTCGCGTTGTGGTGGTCGGCGGTCTTCTCGCACTCGTCCTGGAGCACGGCCTCCTTCTCCAGGGAGGACGCCAGGTCGTGCGAGGCGGCGTGGTCGAGCGCGGCCTTGACGGCGGCGTACGAGCGCGTCGGCCCGGCCGCCAACCGGCGCGCCAGTTCCACCGCCGCGGGCGCCAGCTCGTCCGCCGGGACCACCCTGTTCACCAGGCCCAGCTCCAGGGCCTCGGGCGCCTTCACCGGGTCGGCCAGGAGCAGCAGCTCGGCCGCCTTGGCCCGCCCCACCAGGCGCTGCAGCGTCCACGACATGCCGCTGTCCGGAGCCAGCCCGATCTTGGTGAACGCGGTCGCGAACGACGCCTTCTCCGACGCCACGGACAGGTCGCAGGCGAACACCAGCGCCGCGCCCGCGCCCGCCGCCACGCCGTTCACCGCCGCCACCACCGGCTTGGGCATCGACGCCAGGCCCTCGACGACCGGGTTGTAGTGCTTGCGGACGGTGTCGTCCAGGCCCTTGCCCGAGGCCAGGTTGTCGGCGTGCTCGCGCAGGTCCTGACCGGCGCAGAAGGCCCGCCCCGCACCGGTCAGGATCACCGCCCGGGCCGCCGCGTCGCCTGCGGCGCGCTCCACGGCCGCGCGCAGCGCCTCCTTCATCTCCTCCGTCAGCGAGTTCATCGCGTCCGGGCGGTTCAGTGTGATTGTGGCCACACCGTCGGTCAGGTCGTACAGCACCGTCTCAGGCACCCTCGTCCTCGCCTTCTCCGTGCTCATGCCGCGTGCCCGCCCTGCGCGGCGCGGCCTCCCGCCCATCCTCCAGGCAACGATCGACGAAGCGGGAGGCGGGGGGCAAGAGACGCGCGGCGGCCTCGTCGAAGAAGCGGGCCGCACGGGCGCCCGGCCAGCCGGCGGGCAGCAGGTCGGAGGGCAGGCCGGGGTCCCGGAAGAGGAACTTGCGCCACTCGTGCACCAGGCGGCTGCGCACCGCGAAGGCCCGTTCGTCGGTGTCGGCGGGGGCGCCCTCCAGCAGCGCCGCGGCGTCGTCCAGCCACCGCTGGTAGGAGCGCGCCAGGCCGTCCAGGTCCCAGGCCCGCGCCACCAGGCCGTGCGCGTCGCCCTCGTAGACGGAGCGGAAGCGCTCCGCCCGGACCGACTCGGCGGCCAGCAGCGGATCCAGTTCCGGATTGGCGCGGGGGCCGATCCACGTCGTCTCGTCCAGGCGGGCGTAGCCGAGGTAGGCGAGCCCCGCGACGAGGCGCTCCCGGCGGGCCCGCTCCCGGACCCTCTCCACCACCAGCACGTGCCAGTGGCCGTCCCACGGGCCCAGATCGCGGTAGACGCGGTGCGCGGCCTCGTCCAGGCGCCGCACGGCCCGCGGTGTCAGCGCGTAACCGGGCACCGGCGCCGAGCCGCCGCCCGCCTCCCGCTCGATCCGGACCGGTTCCAGCCACTCCTGGCGCACCATCCGGGAAACGGCGGTGCGGACCGCGGGAGCCGCCACGTCCAGCGCGGCCAGCAGCCTGACCAGGGACGCTACCGGGGCTTTGCCTCCTCGTTCCCGGAGGTGGTCGCCGTACAGATCGAACAGCGCCGAACGAGCGTTCATGGCAGCAGTCTCCCGGCCCCCAGTGGCTGATCGTTACCACTTCGCGCCCTGGACACGGGATAATGAACCACTACTGATGACGCGGATGCGACAGGCGGCCACGCGGCCAACGGTGCCCGGAGGCCCCACGCGGCCCTAGGCAGGAAGGGGATGCACGCATGGCGGCGATGAAGCCGCGGACGGGAGACGGTCCGCTCGAAGTGACCAAGGAGGGGCGCGGAATCGTCATGCGTGTCCCGCTCGAAGGCGGTGGTCGCCTTGTGGTCGAGCTGTCCGCCGACGAGGCCAAGGAGCTCGGCGAGGCGCTCAAGGAAGTCGTGGGCTGAGACCGACGGCGGAGGCCCTGGCGCCGGGCGCGCCGAGCGCCGGGCCCCGCCCGCAGCCGGGCCGTGCTCGTGAACCCGCGCCGAGCCCGCGCCCGTGAGCCCGTGCACGGCTCCGATGACCGTCGTCGAACCAGATCAGGGGGACCACTGCCATGCCCATCGAGACCCGTGTCCGGGAAGCCGGGACCGACCTCCTGGAGGCGGCCGGCCGGCTGGGCGCCGAGGCGGTGGCGGTCCCCGTACGGCCCGGCCCGGCGGCGCCCCCGACCGCGGTCGCGGACGCACTGCCCTGCACGCTGGACGAGCTGCTCGCCCTGCACCGTGCCAAGGGCGAGGCGGGAGAGATCGTCTCCACCTCGGCACGGATCGGCGACAAGCCGCGCGAGCTGCTGCTGTACGGCGTCGGCGAGGGCGGCCCTGCCGAGCTGCGCCGGGCCGGCGCGGCGCTGGCCCGCCGCGGCCGGGGCCGCACCGCCCTGGTCGCGCAGGTCCCGGACGCCGGTCCGGACGGCCTGGCCGCCCTCGCCGAGGGCGCCCTGCTGGGCGCCTACACGTTCAAGATCGGCGCCGCTCCCGCCCGGGCCCCGCTGGGGACCCTCGGGCTGATCGGCGACGACCCCGCCGCCCTCCGGGCCGCCGCCGAGCGCGGCACCCGGATCGCGGCGGCCGCCGGGCTGGCCCGCGACCTGGCCAACACCCCCTCGGGGGAGAAGGACCCGTCCTGGCTGGCCGCGCGGGCCGAGGAGATCGGCTCGGAGTCCGGCCTGACGGTGCGGGTCCGCGGCGAGAAGGAGCTGGCCGAGGGCGGCTTCGGCGGCCTGCTGGCGGTGGGCTCGGGGTCGGCCCGCCCGCCCCGCCTGATCGAGATGTCCTACCCGGGCTCCGGCGGCGGACGGCACGTGGTCCTGGTCGGCAAGGGCATCACCTTCGACACCGGCGGCCTGTCGCTCAAGCCCAACGAGGGCATGAAGACCATGAAGACCGACATGGCCGGCGGCGGCGTGGTCATGGCGGTCATGAGCGCGCTGCGCGACCTGGGCGTGCGCGACCGTGTCACCGGGCTGGTGGCCGCCGCGGAGAACATGCCGTCCGGGTCCGCGATGCGGCCCGGCGACGTGATCACCCACTACGGCGGCACCACCTCCGAGGTGCTCAACACCGACGCCGAGGGGCGGCTGGTGCTGGCCGACGCGCTCGCCTACGCCGACGCCGAGCTGGCCCCCGACGTGATGGTCGACATGGCCACCCTGACCGGCGCCGCCAAGGTGGCGCTGGGCCTGCGGCACGGCGCGCTGTTCGCCCGCGACGACGACCTCGCCGCGGCGCTGACCGCGGCCGGCGCCGCGGCGGGCGAGCCGGTGTGGCGGCTGCCGCTGGTCGAGGACTACCGGAAGGCCATCGAGTCGGACGTCGCGGACGTGGCCAACATCGAGCGCCGCGGCTACGGCGGCGGGTCGATCATGGCGGCCCTGTTCCTGCGCGAGTTCACCGGCGGGCGCCCGTGGGCGCACCTGGACATCGCGGGCCCCGGACGGTCGGCCTCCGACGACGGCGAGCTGAGCAAGGGCGCCACCGGCTACGGGGCCCGCCTGCTGCTGGCCTGGCTCGCCGGCTCCACCGCCTCCTGAGCGTTCCGGCGGCCGGTCACTTCTTCCGGCGGTCGATCACCGGGATCTCGCGGCGGCGGCGGGCCTGCACCACGACCTCCTTCAGCGGGGCGTCCCAGCCCGGCTCCACCGCGAAGCACCAGTCGGCCGCCTCCTTGGTCGCGGGGACGTCGGTGAGGGTGAGCGCGATCAGCCGGGGCCGTTCCGCCGTACGGGCCATCTCCAGCAGTTCGTCGGACGGCAGGAACACCAGGTAGTCCTGCTCGCCCCGGCGGGTCCCCTCCACGCCGCGGCGCACCGCCGCCATCGCCCGGATCCGCGACCAGGGCAGCAGCCGGTCCCCGCGGCGCGGCATCGGCCAGCGGGCCGGGCGCCGCACCCCCTCGTCGGTCAGCTCCAGCACGGGGCGCCGGCCCAGCAGCCGCCCGGCCGCGCCGAGCATGCCCGCCCCGAAGACCGCCAGCCCCAGCGCCCCCAGCACGACGAACACCGCGCTGCCCGTGCCGGTCCCGCGGATCAGCCCGCTCCCGACGAACCCGGCCGAGGCCACGACGAGGACCGCCATGGCGACCAGCTGCCCGGAGTTGCGCCAGGTCGCCTTGATCCGGACCTGGAACGTCCCCTGGACGCCGGACCCGACGCCGGACCCGCCGCCGCCGGGCACGCCCTGGCCCGGCGCGCTCGTGTCCGGCGCCTTCGCCTCCGACGCCTTCGCCTCCGGCGCTCGCGTCGCCGTCTCGTCCCCGGCCGGTTCGCTCATGGCCGGGGACTCTAGTCGCGTTTGACCGCGCAGAGCAGCCCGTCGCCGACCGGCAGGAGCAGCGGCACCAGCCGCTCATCCTCGCGAATCATGGTGTTGACCTCGCGGATCGCCCGGGTGTCCGGGTCGCGCTGGGACGGGTCGGCCACCCGGTGGTGCCACAGCGCGTTGTCGAAGGCCACCACCCCGCCCGGACGCAGCAGCCGCAGCGCCGCGGTCAGGTACTGCGGGTACTCGCTCTTCAGCGCGTCGCAGAAGACCATGTCGTAGGCGCCGTCGGTGAGGCGCGGCAGCACCTCCAGGGCCCGTCCCGTGATCATCCGGGTGCGGGAGGTGCCCAGCCCGGCCTCGGCGTAGGCCTGCTTGGCCAGCCGCTGGTGCTCGGGCTCCACGTCCACGCTGGTGAGCACCGCGTCCTTGGCCATCCCGCGCATCAGCCAGATGCCCGAGACCCCGCAGCCGGACCCGACCTCCACGACCGTGCGCGCGCCGATCAGGGACGCCAGGAAACGCAGCGCCGCCCCGCCGCCCGGGCCGATCGGCGCGGCGCCGACCTCCTCGCCGCGCCGCCGCGCGTTCAGGAGCGGCTCGTCCTCCGGAACGAATTCCTCCACGTAGGCCAGGGTGGCCTGAATGGCGTCGATGGCTGCCTCCTCGCGGGACCCCCGCCTGGCTCATGCTGGAAAGACCATATCGCTGGTGGGGAACCAACCGGCCGTTCAGCGCGTTCTAGCCAGTGACCGCGTCCACCCGGGAGGGTGGACGAGATCTTGATAGTCGAACTCGGTACAGGACCGCCCCAGCCCAGGCGCGACCGTGTCGTTCCCTAGCGACAGCATTGGCCATCAGAGAGGAACAGCCCGGCACCATGGGAGTCGCAGCACTGACATTTAAGGGCGCGGTGGGGGTCGGCCCCCGGCAGGGCGGCGGGCTTTCCGCCGCGACCGGACGTGGCCGTGCGGCCGCGGCGGCGCGGGAGAACGCCCCCGACGCCGAATGGGCGCCGCCCTCCTGGGACGAGGTGGTGCGCGAGCACTCCGGCCGCGTGTACCGGCTGGCGTACCGGCTGACGGGCAACCAGCACGACGCCGAGGACCTCACCCAGGAGGTCTTCGTCCGGGTGTTCCGTTCGCTGTCGAACTACACCCCGGGCACGTTCGAGGGCTGGCTGCACCGGATCACCACCAACCTGTTCCTCGACATGGCGCGGCGCCGCCAGCGCATCCGGTTCGAGGGGCTGGGCGACGACGCCGCCGAGCGGCTGCAGGGCCGCGAGCCCACGCCGGCGCAGGCGTTCGACGACCGCAACTTCGACGCCGACGTGCAGGCGGCGCTGGACGCGCTCGCCCCCGAGTACCGCGCGGCCGTGGTGCTGTGCGACATCGAGGGCCTGTCGTACGAGGAGATCTCGGCGACGCTGGGCGTCAAGCTCGGCACCGTGCGCAGCCGCATCCACCGGGGGCGGGCGCAGCTGCGGGCCGCGCTGGAGCACCGGGCGCCGCGCCGCCGTACCGCCGCCGCCACCGCCGCCACCGCCGCGGTCGGCGAGATCGCCGGGGCCACCGCCGCGGCCGCGTTCACGGGGGCGCCCGAAGGCGCGTGACGGCCGGGGCGAGAGACTGCGCGAGACTGGATCGGATCAATAAGGAGCCGCGTGAGTTGTCTGGGGGAGCGTCTGACCGCTCTGGTCGACGGTGAGCTGGGGCACGAGGAACGCGACCGTGCGCACGCCCACCTCGCGGTCTGCGAGCGCTGCCGGTCGGAGGCCGAGTCGCTGCGCCGCCTGAAGGGCCGGCTGCGCGAGCTCGGCGGCCTCCCGCCGGGCGACGGCGCCGACGATCTCCCCTCCGGCGACTTCATGGCCCGGCTGCGCGGCCTGGGCCAGCCCGGCGGCGGTCTTCCCGGCGGCGGCGGTTTTCCGGGCGAAGGCGTTCCGGGCGGGGGGTTCCCGGGCGGGCGCCTGCCGGGCGAGGGGCCCGGCGACCATGATGACTTCCCGGGGCGGCGCGGCCCCGACGACCCGCCCTCGTCACCGGCGTCGCCGCCGCGTACGCGCCCGCAGCGGGGCCTGGGAGCCTCGCCGATGTCGGCGCGTCCCCGCGACAACCGGCCCGCGGGCCGGGTCGCCCTCGCTCCCGGCGGCGGGTACGGAGCGGGCGCCATGGCGGTCCGCCGTGGCTCTCCGCGCCGCTACCTGGCCGTCGGCGCCGCCACCCTGGTGATCGGGCTCGGCGCCGCCTCGTACGCGGCGGGCGGTCAGCCCGAGGCGCCCACCGTCAGCCCCGCCTTCGACCGGTTCGCCGTGGAGCACGCGCTGACCTCGGGTGATGTGCCGATGACGGATCCGGTCGACGGCGCGACCCCGGTGCCGTCCGTTCCGGAGCCGTGACCGGGCGGACCCCGGCCGGACGGCCAGGGCGGCGGATGCGGGTCGCGCTGGTGTGCGGGCTCGCCGGGGCGGTGGCGCTGGCCGCCGCACTCGCCGGTGACGCCCGGGACTCGCGGCGCGCCCGCAACGACCCCGACGCGGTCCGCCTGCTGAGGGCGGCGGCGGACGCGGCGCTGCGCGTCCGTTACGAGGGCACCCAGTTCCTCACCACCTGGAACGCCTCCGGGCCGGCCACCCACCGGGTCAAGGTCGAGCACACGCCCGGCGACGGCACCTACTTCACGCCCCACTCCTCCGCCCCTTCCTCCCCGGATCTGCCCGCGTCCGGGCAGCCGGCCCCCCAGTCGCAGGCGCCGAGCCGTGTCGGCGCCTCCGCCGCGCCCGGCGCGGGGGCGCCGCCCGTGAGCGGCGCGCAGCCGGAGGCCGGGCGGGCGTACCAGCCCGACACGCTGCCCGTGTGGGGCGGTTCGGTGGGCTTCACCTCCGACATCTTCGGGCTCCTGATCCGCAATTACGAGGTCGTCCGCGGTCCCGAGGCCGTCGTCTGCGGGCGCCGCGCCCGGGTCGTGGAGGCCCGCCGCGCCGACGGCACCGCCGCCGGGCGCTTCTGGATCGACGCCGCGACCGGGCTGATGCTGCACCGCGAGCTGATCGACGGCAGGGGCCGCGCGGTCGCCGCGGCGGGCTTCAGCGAGCTGCGCGTGGCGCCGGCGGGCGGGGGCGGGAGCGGTGGCGGAAGCGAACCTCTCGCGATGACCAGCATGAGGACGCCCGTGCCGTCGGCGCGGCCGTCCGGGTCGGTCCCCGCCGCCCTTCCCTGGGCCGACCGGCTGGAGGACGAGGAGCTGGCGATCCTGCGCGACCAGGGCTGGCCGGTTCCGGGGGCCCTGCCCGGGCGGCTCACCCTGTACGATGCGCGTCGTCCCGCCTCGGAGGGGCGGAGCCAGGGGCGGCCCGGCTCGGGCGCGAAGCGCGCGAACGGGGCCGGGAGCGGGAACGGGGTCGTCCACCTCAGCTATTCCGACGGTCTCGCCGCGGTGTCGGTGTTCGTCCAGCGCGGCACGCTCGACGAGACGAAGTTCTCAGGGTGGCGGCGCACGGCCTCCCGCGGCCGCACGGTGTTCCGTCGCGATTCCCTGCAGCACTGGGCGGTCTGGGAGCGGGACGGCTATGTTTTCACGGTCCTGACCGACGCCCCGGAGGACACGGCCGACTCCGTGGTCGCCGCCCTCCCGCACGGGGAGGACGCCTTCCGGGCCCGGCTGGGGCGCGGTTTCCGCAGGCTGGTGTCCTGGATCAACCCGTTCGGCTGAACGAGCCGAGCCGCCCTTCTGGCGAATTGTGCGAATTGAGGGGGCGTGCGGGGAATGATGTCATGGAGCCCATCGAGGGGCGCGCGCGTCACAGCCAGTGGGATCGCGTGCAGGACAGGCCCGGAGGAACGGGGAAGTCGGGCCTTTTATGCTCATCACACGCCCGGCTGGGCAGGATGAGCGCGATGACGAGGACCATGCTCGGTAGGAGAGATGGGGATGACGGAAGAGAGCCGCGAGCCGGTCAGGAGGTCGTCCGAGGATGACGACCTCGCCCCCGGTCGCGGGCACGGCCGGCAGGACGCCGCGGGTGCGGGGGGCACGGCCGGCGGCCAGGAGGCCGTGGACGGTCCCCAGCAGGCCGGCGGCCTCGACGACCTGCCGGTGGACGACCCTCCGCCGCCAGGAGCGGGGTCCGAGGCGGGGCCCGAGGCCGGCCCGGGCCTGAACTTGGGCAAGGACCGGGAGCCCGAGGACGACCCGCCCGGGCAGGGCGGTCCCGGCGTGGCCGACCAGCTGGTCGCCGGATTCGCGCCGCCGGACTCCTACACCCGTGACACCGACATCCCGGGCCCGCCGCCCGCGACCGCGTTCGACCAGCCCCTCCCCGCCGGCTCCGCCGGTCCGGGCGCTCCCGGCGGCCCTTCCGGCCCCGGCGCTCCGGCCGGTCCCGGGGGGCCTGGAGGTCTCGGAGGTCCTGGAGCTCCTGGGGCGCCGGGCGGTCCCGGCGCCGGGGAGCCGGTGGCGCACGAGATGGTGCCCGACGGGGTCGTCCCGGACGGCCCGGTGCCCGACGGGCCCGTGCCGCCCGCGCCCGGCGGTCCCGAGCAGGGCCGCCCGCGGCCCGGCTTCGTCCCGCACGGCTACGAGCAGGACCCGCGGATGGCCGCGGCCCACCAGCAGCCCGGCGACCCCCGAGGGGGAGGCCAGGGCACTCCCTACGGGTGGCCGCCGCAGCAGTCCCACCAGCCTCCGCCGCTCGCCGGGCGTCCCCCGGGCGGGCCGCCCCCGGGCGCGCCGATGGGCCCGCCGCCGGGCGGTCCGCGGCCGATGGGCGTCCCCGGCGGCCCGCCCGGGATGCCTCCCGGCTCGCCCAATTGGGCCCCGGTGCCGTCGCTGCCGTCGGCCTCGCGCGGCGCTCCCGGCCTCGGCGTGCTGGCCGTGATCGCGCTGGTCGTCGCGCTGGTGGCCGGCGGCCTGGGCGCGGGCATCGGGGTGATGGCGGCCGGCGGCGGCGACGCCCCGGGCTCGGTCAGCCTCGGCGGCGACGACAGCGCGGGCCAGGCCGGGAACCGGCCGCCGGACTCGGTCGCGGGCGTGGCCAGGAGGGTGCTGCCCAGCGTCGTGATGATCCGGGTGTCGGCGGGCGGCGAGGGCGGCACCGGCGGCACCGGCTTCATCGTCAACGGCGGCTACATCATCACCAACAACCACGTGGTGGCGCAGGGCGGCGACATCCAGGTCGTGTTCAACGACAAGAAGACGCTGCCCGCCACGGTCAAGGGCCGCGACCCCCGGTCGGACATCGCCGTGCTCAAGCCGGAGGGCCAGCACTCGCTGCCGCCGCTGACGCCCGGCAACTCCGACCAACTGGCCGTCGGCGACCCGGTCATCGCGATCGGCTCCCCGCTGGGCCTGCAGGGTTCGGTCACCACCGGCATCGTCAGCTCGCTGAACCGGGCCGTGCCCACCGGCGGCGAGGGCGGCGGCGAGACCACCTTCCTCAACGCCATCCAGACCGACGCGGCCATCAACCCCGGCAACTCCGGCGGCCCGCTGGTCGACGCCCGGGGCCGGGTGATCGGGATCAACACCGCGATCGTCAGCCTGGGCGGCGGCGGCGGGCTGCCCGGTCAGGGGGGCCAGGCCGGCAACATCGGGCTGGGCTTCGCCATCCCGATCAACCAGGGCAAGCGGGTCGCCGAGTCGATCATCAACAACGGCAGCGTGAAGACGGCCATGATGGGCGTCGTCCCCGACCCGCGCTACCAGCAGGGCGGCGCGCGGATCATCGACCAGGCCACCAACGGGCAGGAGCCGGTGACCAAGAACGGCCCGGCCGACAAGGCCGGCCTGCAGCCCGGTGACGTGATCACCAAGGTGGACGGCCGTCCGATCGAGGACGCCACCGACCTGATCGCCCTGATCCGCAGCAAGGCTCCCGGGGACCGCCTCAAGGTGACCTACCAGCGCGGCGGCCGGGAGACCACCGTGGACGTGACGCTGGCCGCCGGCTGATCGGCCGCCGGTCCGGCCGGCGCGGCCGGATCGGGCGGAGCGAGCGGCGATGTGATCGCCGCGGCCGGATACGCTGGGGGGACCGGGCCGTTCAGGTCCGGCCCCCCTTGGTGTTCGTGGAGGTCGGGTTGTTCGACGTCGGACTGGGCGAGATGCTGGTGCTCGTCGTGCTCGCCCTGGTCATCTTCGGGGACAAGCTTCCCCAGGCCGCCGGTCAGGCGGGCCGGGTGCTGCGGCAGCTGCGCCAGATGGCCAACAGCGCCAAGGCCGATCTGCAGGAGGGGCTGGGGCCGGAGTTCAAGGACTTCGACGTCGCCGACCTCAATCCCAAGACCTTCGTCCGCAAGCACCTCTTCGAGGACCCCGACGACGATGTGCGCTCCAACGTCAGGAGTGACGGGATCTTCGACGACGAGCCGGAGTACGCGGGGATTCCGGGCGGCCTGGAGTACGGCGAGCGGCCCCCCTTCGACAACGAGGCCACCTGAGGCCCTCCACCGCCCGCCACCTCGCGCCGGACGCGGCCAGGACGCGCCGACGGGGCGAGTGGAGGCCGCAGGCCGCCCGTGAGGTCCTGGAACGCCCGTGGCCGGAGCCCTGGTAGGGCTCCGGCCACGGGCGTCGTTCGTTCGCGCTCGGGACGGGTCAGCGCCGCTTCGGGGTGAGGCCCAGGGACATACCGGCCAGGCCGCGGGAGCGCCCGCCCAGCGTGTCGGCCATCCTGCGCAGCTCCTTGGCGGCCTCGGCGTCGGGGTCGGCCAGCACCAGCGGGACGCCGTTGTCGCCGCCCTCGCGCAGCCGGGCGTCGATCGGCACCTGCCCCAGCAGCGGGACCCGGGTGCCGAGCGTCTTCGTCAGCGCGTCGGCCACCGTCTGCCCGCCGCCGGAACCGAAGAGCTCCTGCCGCTCGCCGCAGTGCGCGCAGGTCAGGTACGACATGTTCTCGATCACGCCGACCACCTGCTGGTGCGTCTGCGCCGCGATGGCCCCGGCCCGCTCGGCCACCTCGGCCGCCGCCTGCTGCGGGGTGGTGACCACCAGGATCTCCGCCGAGGGCA
This sequence comes from Spirillospora sp. CA-255316, assembly GCA_050942275.1. Lineage (GTDB taxonomy): Bacteria > Actinomycetota > Actinomycetes > Streptosporangiales > Streptosporangiaceae > Spirillospora. Next base: position 2,107,273 of record CP192047.1, read on the forward strand.
GCAGCTGCGCCACCGAGATCGCGATGTCGCCGGTGCCGGGCGGCAGGTCCATCAGGAGGATGTCGAGGTCGCCCCAGTAGACGTCGGCGAGGAACTGCTGCAGCGCGCGGTGCAGCATGGGACCGCGCCACACCACCGGCTGGTTCCCGGCGGTGAACATGCCCACCGAGATCACCTTCACGTCATGCGCGGACGGCGGCATGATCATGTCCTGGACCTTGGTGGGCGGGGTGTCCACGCCCAGCATCCGCGGCACCGAGTGGCCGTAGATGTCGGCGTCGACCACGCCCACCTTGCGGCCCTGCGCGGCCAGCGCGGCGGCCAGGTTGACCGTGACCGACGACTTGCCGACCCCGCCCTTGCCGCTGGCCACGGCGTACACCTTGGTCAGCGAGCCGGGCTTGGCGAACGGGATCTCCTTGGCGGGCTCGCCGCCGCGCAGCTTGGTCTGCAGCGCCTTGCGCTGCTCCTCGCTCATCACGTCCAGGTCGACCGCGACCGATGTCACGCCCTCCAGCCGGGATACGGCCTCGGTGACGTCGCGGGTCAGCGTGTCCTTCATCGGGCAGCCGGCCACGGTCAGGTAAAGACCGACGCGCACCGCGCCGCCGGGCGCGATGTCGACGCTCTTGACCATGTCGAGCTCGGTGATGGGCTTACGGATCTCGGGATCGTTCACCGCGGCGAGCGCCTCGGTCACCTGCTCCGTCGTCAACTGGGAGGCCATGCACCCCATGGTATGAACTGACCGGCCATGCTAGCGAACCCGGCCCGCTACGATCGGGGCGTGACCACCCGGGACGGTTCCCTTTCCGCGGGGGAACTCGCCGTCTGGCGTGCGATGTTGCGCGCCCAGGCGCGGATCTCCCGTCGGCTCCAGGCCGATCTGCTGGCCGAGCACGATCTCGCGCTCGCCTCCTACGACGTGCTCACCCGGCTGGGCGAGGCCCCCGGCGGGCGGCTGCGGATGAACGACCTGGCCGACCAGGTGCTGCTGTCGCGCAGCGGCCTGACCCGCCTGGTCGACCGGATGCAGCGGGAGGGCCTGGTGGAGCGGGAGACCTGCGCCAGCGACGCGCGGGGCCTGTACGCCGTCCTGACCCGGCGGGGCCGGGCGAAGCTGGCCGAGGCGGGGCCCACCTACCGGTGCGGCGTCCAGGACTACGTGCTGAGCCGCCTCGACGAGGACGACCTGCGGGCGCTCGCCCACGTCCTGGGCAAGCTGGCCGACGACCCCCTCCACGGGGACGATCCCGCGGCGGAGGGCGCCGGGGCGGTCACGACAGCGTGGGATGGGACTCCTTGCGCTCCCCATCCAGCTCCTTGAGCATCTGCTGCAGCTCAGAGCGCAGGAAGTCGCGGGTCGCCACCTCGCTGATCGCCAGCCGCAGCCCGGCGATCTCCCGGGTGAGGTACTCGGTGTCGGCGATGCTGCGCTCGTTCTGGGCCCGGTCCTGCTCGTACTGGACGCGGTCGCGGTCGTCCTGCCGGTTCTGCGCCAGCAGGATCAGCGGCGCCGCGTACGAGGCCTGCAGCGACAGCATCAGCGTCAGGAAGATGAACGGGTAGGGGTCCCAGCGCAGCCACGCCGGCGCCAGCACGTTCCAGCCGATCCACACCGCCACGAACGCGGTCATGTAGACCAGGAACCGGGCGGTGCCGAGGAACCGGGCGATCCGCTCGGAGAGCCGGCCGAAGGACTCCGGATCGTAGTGCGGCCGGGGCAGCAGGGTGCGGCGCAGCTCGCGCGGCTGGTCCAGGCGTGGCGTCGTCATGAGTGCGTTCCCCGAGTCGTCTGCCGATGGTCAAGTGGTCAGGCCGGGACGCCCGCCGCGCAGCGCCTCCTCCTCCGGGTCGGCGGCGTGCTCGGCGGTGGTGTCCATCACGCTCTCCCGCCAGTCCGCGGGCAGCAGGTGGTCGAGCACGTCGTCGATGGTGACCGAGCCGAGCAGATGCCCGTCCTCGTCCACGACGGCGCCCGCGGCCAGGTTGTAGGCGGCCAGGTACCGCGCCACCGACTCCAGTGACATGGTGGGCCGCAGCGGGTCCAGCTCGCTGTCCACGATCCCGCTGACCAGGGTCGGCGGGGGCTCGCGCAGCAGCCGCTGGAAGTGCACGGTGCCCAGGTAGCGGCCGGTGGGCGTGGCGGTAGGCGGGCGGCACACGTACACCTGGGCGGCCAGCGCGGAGTTGAGGTCGGGGTTGCGGATCCGGGCCAGCGCCTCGGCCACGGTCGCGTCCGGCGGCACCACCACCGGCTCGGTGGTCATCAGGCCGCCGGCGCTGTCGTCGGGGTAGGTCAGCAGCCGCCGCACCGGTGCCGCCTCCTGCGGCTCCATCAGGGTGAGCAGCCGCTCGCGCTGCTCGGTGGGCAGCTCGCCCAGCAGGTCGGCGGCGTCGTCGGGGTCCATGGCCTCCAGCACGTCCGCGGCCCGGTCGACCTCCAGCCGGCCCAGGATCTCGATCTGGTCGTCCTGCGGCAGCTCCTCCAGGACGTCGGCCAGCCGCTCGTCGTCCAGCGCGGCCGCGACCTCGCCGCGCCGCTTGGCGGTCAGCTCGTGCACGATGCCGGCCAGGTCGGCGGGCTTCATCCGCTCGAACGCGGCGATCAGCCCGGCGGCGCCCTGGCCGTGCTCGACGGCGGAGAAGCCGTGCACCGCGTTCCAGTCGATGACCATCGTCTCGCCGCCGGGGCGGCGCAGCGGGGTGCGGCCCCGCCCGGCGCGGCCGTTGCGCCCGCCCTTGATGCGGCGTACGGCGACCTTGCCGAGCAGCCAGTCGCGGGTGCGGGTGGGCTCCATCGCCACGTCCACCACCATGACCGGCTCGTCGCCGTCCACCAGCCGGACGGTGCGGTCCAGCATCTCGGCGATCACCAGCGTCTCGGACTCGCGCTTTTCGAAGCGGCGCACGTTGAGGCGGCCGTCGAACACGATCGCGTCCGCCTCGATCACGGTGACCCGGGTGATCGGCAGGAAGACCGGGCGGCGCGGCGAGACCTCCACCACCAGCCCGAGGACCCGCGGCGGCCGGGCGCCCAGCCGCAGCGCCACCACGACATCGCGGACCCGGCCCACCTGGTCGCCGGCCGGATCGAAGACGGCGATCCCGGCGAGCCGCGCGATGAACACCCGCGCCGGAACTCCGGTCATGGCACGGAGGTTACCCACGATCACCGCCGTCATCCGATTCCCGCCGGGGGACGGGCGGCGGAAGGGCGGGGGACGGGTACATGACCGGGAGACGGCGGGGACGCCGTGGAAAGCGGCGCCCACGCGCCGCTTTCCGGGGGCGTGTCACATTCGCGGGGCCCGGTCACGTCCTTGCTGGTGATGTCCCGCGAAGGACGCGGGGACCGCGAAACGGAGGACGTCATGGCCCGCATCTCCCTCGATCCGCCGCGGACGCTGCGCTACCGCCTCGCCTCCTGGTTCACGCGCCGCAAGTTCGGCGCCGACCTGGACCCGGCCCGCGCGATGGGGCACCACATGGGCGTCTCCACCGGGTACGCCATGCTGGAGATGCAGGTGCTGCGCTGGAAGGCGGTGCCGCACCGGCTCAAGGATCTGGCGGTGATGGCGTCGGCGGTCAGGATCGGCTGCTCGTGGTGCGTGGACTTCGGCACATGGGAGGCCGACACCCACGGCATCCCGCTGGAGAAGCTGGAGGCCGTCCCGCACTGGCGGGACAGCGACCTGTTCGACGAGGACGAGCGGCTGGTGATGGAGTACGCCGAGGCCATGAGCGCCGACCCGCCCGAGGTGACCGACGAGCTGACCGCCGCCCTGCGCCGGTACCTGGACGAGCGGCAACTGGTGGAGCTGACGATGATGGTGGCGGTGGAGAACCTGCGCTCGCGGTTCAACGCGGCGGCCGGGCTGACCGGCCAGGGCTTCAAGGACCGATGCGAGATCCCGTCCCGCCCCGGGCGGGCGGCGGCGACGCGCAGCGGCGACGACGGGGAACGCGGAAGGGAGGCGGCGCGGTCATGAGCGAGGAGCCCGGCGCGGGCACGAGCGCCGACGAGGGCGCCGACGAGGGCGCCGGCGCGGACGTGAACGCCGGCGCGGTCGTCGGCGCGAACGGGGACGCCGGCGCGGACGCGGGCGCCGACGAGGTGTTCGAGGCGCATCGCAACCTGCTGTTCGCGGTCGCCTACCGGATGCTCGGCATCGCGGCCGACGCCGAGGACACCGTCCAGGACGCCTGGCTGCGCTGGTCGAAGGCGGACCGGTCCCGGGTGGCCGACCCCCGCGCCTACCTGGTGCGGATCACCACCAACCTGGCCCTGGACCGGCTCCGGTCGGCGCAGGTGCAGCGCGAGTCGTACGTGGGCCCCTGGCTGCCCGAGCCGATGCTGACCAGGCCGGACGTCGCCGAGGACGTCGAGCTGTCGGAGTCGGTGTCGATGGCGATGCTGGTGGTGCTGGAGACGCTCAGCCCGCTGGAGCGCGCCGTCTTCCTCCTGAAGGAGGTGTTCGGGTTCCCGTACGCGGAGATCGCCCAGACGCTGGACCGGTCCGAGACCGCCGTGCGGCAGCTGGGCACCCGCGCCCGCAAGCACGTGGAGGCGCGCCGTCCCCGGTTCGAGACCGACCGGCGGGCGCGGCGGGAGGTCACCGAGCGGTTCCTGGAGGCCGCCCTCGGCGGGGACCTCAACAGGCTCATGGAGGCCCTGGCGCCCGACGTGGTGCTGTGGACCGACGGCGGCGGAAAGGTCAGGGCCGCGCGGCGGACGATCCACGGCGCGGCGAAGGTGGCGCGCTGGATGGTCGCCGTGGCGGGCGAGCCCTACGCGGGGGTCAGGCCCGAGGACATGCGGCTGCGGCGGGTGGAGCTGAACGGGGTGCCCGGCCTGGTGATCGACGGCCCGGACGGCCCCATCACCACGATCACCCTGGAGGTCGACGGCGGGGGCAGGATCGCCGAGATCCACCTGGTCGCCAACCCCGACAAGCTCCGCGCCATCAGCGCGAACAGCGAACTGCCGATGTGAACCGGGTCGGCCGGCGCCGATCCGCGCGAGGGATCGGGGGCGGCGGAGCGGCGACGGCCGGGACGGTCAGCGGTCGACCCGGCGCCGCTTCCCGCCCAGCAGCCGCGGCGGGGGACCGGCGGTGGTCGCCGGGGTCGGCACCGGCCGCACGGTCGCGTACCCGCCCGGGCGGTCGTCGGGCCCCTCGATCACCTCACCGGTCGGGGTGAGCCGGACGACGTAGGACTCCTCCGCCCAGCGCTCCAGCTGCCCCTCGTGGGACTGGGCGTTGAGCCGGTCCTTCATGAGCAGCGGCGCGACCTCGTCCCACCGCGCGGTGCCCGGCTCGACCAGCTCGCAGGCCGCGACGAACGAGATCAGCCGCCCGCCCTTGTCCTTGCTGCGCAGCGTCACCGGCACCCGCTCGGCCTCCGGCAGGCCCGGCAGCGGCTGCTCGCCCTCGCCGCCGGTCAGCACGTACGCCGAGCCGTCGTGCCACAGATGCCAGGCGGCACGCGGCTGGGGAAGGCCGGGCAGGTCCAGCCACAGCAGCCCCGACTTCTTGGCCGCCTCCTCCACCAGCGCCGTCCAGCGCGCCCCGGACGGCTCGTCGGCCCGCTGGCCGGTCCGCTGGTCGGCGGGGCTATCGGCGGCGTCGCTCGTACCGGCAGGCATACCGGCAGCGTGCCACAAATCGGCGGTGGATAGCATCCGGGCCATGCGTTCGCGACGTACCACCCTGGCGGTCCCCGGCAGCAACCCCCGATTCATCGAGAAGGCCCAGGGCCTCCCGGCCGACGAGATCTTCCTGGACCTCGAGGACGCGGTGGCGCCCAGCGCCAAGGAGGAGGCCCGCAAGAACGTGGTCGCCGCCCTCAACGAGGGCGACTGGACCGGGAAGGTCCGCGTGGTGCGGATCAACGACCTGGAGACGCACTGGGCGTACCGGGACGTGATCGAGGTCGTGGAGGGCGCCGGAGCCGCGCTGGACTGCGTGATGCTGCCCAAGGTGCAGGACCCGTCCCACGTGCGGTGGCTGGACCGGCTGCTCACCCAGATCGAGAAGGCGATGGGGTACGAGCCGGGCCGCATCGGGATCGAGGCCCAGATCGAGGACGCCCGGGGCATGGTCGCCATCGACGCGATCGCCGCGTCCTCGCCGCGGCTGGAGACCCTCGTCTTCGGGCCGGGCGACTTCATGGCCTCGATCAACATGAAGACGCTGGTGGTGGGGGAGCAGCCGCCCGGCTACACCGAGGGCGACGCCTACCACTACATCCTGATGCGCATCCTCATGGCCGCGCGCGCGAACGATCTGCAGGCCATCGACGGGCCGTACTTCAACGTCCGGGACGTGGACGCCTTCACCCGGGTGGCCAAGCGGTCGGCGGCGCTCGGCTTCGACGGCAAGTGGGTGCTGCACCCGTCGCAGGTCGACGCCGGGAACGAGGTGTTCTCGCCCGCGCAGGAGGACTACGACCGCGCGGAGTTGATCCTGGACGCCTACGACCACAGCACGCGGGTGGAGGGACGCGGTGCCGCGATGCTGGGCGACGAGATGATCGACGAGGCGTCCCGCAAGATGGCGCTGGTGATCGCGGCCAAGGGCCGGGCCGCCGGGCTGGCCCGCACCTCGACGTTCGAGCCGCCCGGCGCCTGACCGGGGCGGCCGGTGCCCGGTCCGCCGATCACTATCGGCACAAGCGTCGCCATTCGGCACGTACGCTCTGTTGCAGCGGAAGGGCCTACGGGCCGCTGACCCATCAGGGAGGTCGCGCGTGTCGGATCCGGCGGACAACGGCTGGGCTCCGCCCGATCCCGGGCTGCCGGGAGAGAACGGCTCTCAGCCGCCTGCTGCGTCCCCGCCTGCCGCGAACCCGGCCCCGGCTCGCCAGGCTCCCCCGGCTCCGGCCTGGCCGGAGCAAGGGACGCAGGCAGGCCCTCAGGGCTGGCCTGAGATGGGGCCTGACGCCAGGCCGGGCGTGCACCCCGGTGCGGGGCACGGTGCGGCTCCTGGTGCGGGTCCGGGCACTGGCCAATACCCGACGGGCCAATTCCCGACCGGCCAATACCCGACGGGCCAATACCCGCCGCCCTACCCGCACCTCTACGGGACCCCGTACAACCAGCAACCCCATCCACAACCCCAGCCCCACCTTCAACCCCATCCCCACCCCCAGCCGCATCCGCAACCCGGGCCACACCAGCATCCCCACGGCCACCCCCAGCCTTACCCGTACGCACCGTATGGCGGATATCCCCAGCCCTACGGACCGCAGGGGATGCCCTATGCGGGCTACGGGGTTCCGGTCAAGCGCCCCTGGGTGGTGCCGACGCCGCCGGGGTCGCCGTACCACCGCATGGCCCGTACGGCGGTGCACCGCTGGTGGCGTCCCTGGGTGGGGACGCTCGCGATCCTGTTCGGCGGCTTCACCTCGGTGATCGTGCTGGGCATCGGCGCGATGATCGTCGCGGCCGTGGTCACCGGCGAGGTGCCCGACGGGACCGGCTCCGGCACCACCATTCTCGGCAACGAGATCGCCGATCTGGGCTTCAACCTGGCCGCGCTGGCGGTCTTCCTGCCGTTCGCGATGCTGGTGCCCTGGTGGGTGCAGCGGCGCCGCCCCGGGACCGTCTCCTCGGTCGTCGGGCGGCTGCGCTGGCGCTGGCTGCTGGTCTGCGCCGGTCTCGCGCTGGTGTTCTGCGCGGTCTCGTTCGGCACGTCCTGGGTGGCGGGCCTGGTCGTGGACGACCCCGCACCGGCCGACGAGCAGTGGGTCGGGTGGGGGCGGTTCCTGGCCGCGGCCGCGGTGATCGTGGCGCTGGTGCCGTTCCAGGCCTCCGCCGAGGAGTACGTCTTCCGCGGCTGGCTGCTGCAGGCCGTCGGGGCGTGCACGCTGGAGACGCGGCAGGGACGTGTCGGGCGGGCGCTCAGCGTGGTGTTCCGCACGCCCTGGCCGGGCATCGTGATCGGTTCGGCGCTGTTCACGTCAGGGCACGGCTACACCGGCTGGGGAATGCTCGACGTCTTCGTCTTCGGCGCGATCGCGGGCTGGATGACGGTGCGCAGCGGCGGCCTGGAGGCGGCCATCGCGCTGCACGTGTTCAACAACCTGATGGCGTTCCTGATCCCGGCCGCGGTGGGGCAGCTCGACATCGTGCAGGGCGCGGTGCCGTGGCAGTACGTGGTCGCCGACGTGGTTCCGATGGTGCTGTACGCGGCGGCCGTGATGTGGCTGGTGAAGCGGCTGAAGATCCAGACCGTGGTGCCCGATCCCACGGCCCCGGCCGCGCCCGAGGTCCCGGCCGCGCCAGGCAGCCCCGCCCCTCCGGCCGGGCCCGAGGCGGAGCCGGTCGGCGGCGTCGCCGCCGGGCAGGGGGCCGCGTCCGGCCCCGGCGGGCCGGCAGCCGCGTCCGCGCCCGGCGAGCCGGTGGACGACGTGCCCGACGCCCCGATCAGCCCGGGAACCGGCGGACGCTGACCGAACCGCGCCGTCCCGCCGAGCCGTTCCGCCGAGCCGTCCTGCCAAGCCGTTCCGCCGTCAGGGCCGGGTCGGATCGGCGGGCGCGACCTGGACCCGCACGCCGTCCACCGTGACGGCCCCGGCGGCGGGGTTCAGATCGGGTGCGGCACGCGTGGCCCGCCCCAGGGTGATCGTGCCGACCTGGTCGCCGCCGGGTAGCACGATCCAACCGCCGACCAGCCGGGACCCCCGTACGGTCGAGTTCGCGCGGTACAGGCCCGAGGGTGCCTTGACCGCCGGGGCGCGAAAGGCGAACGGTTCCTCCTCGTCCAGGCTGACCGCCCCGACCACGCTGTCACCCTGCACGGACCCGGTGACCAGTCCATCGGGCCCTTGCAGCCTGACCAGGCCCGCCTCGGGGTAGATCCGGCCGCGCAGCCAGGCCTCCAGCCGCTCGCCGTCGCAGACGAAGGCGATCGCGGCGCCGTTCCGGACGGTGAGGGCCACCACCGCGCGGGAGTCCTTGGCCCGGGCGGCGTAGGTGGTCGCGGGGCCCGCGGGCGGCACTCCGGACGGCGACGGCAGGACGGGCCGGGGCGGGGGAGTGGGCGGCGGCGCCCCGGCGGGGCGGCCGGTGGCGTCCGGATCGGAGGACACGGTGCGCACGAGCACGATGGTGCCGATGACGATGAGGGCCAGCAGGCCGGCGAGCAGTGCCGGCGGCGACCCGGTCCGGCGCATGGCTCCCCCGACCGCGGTGATGCCTTCGTCCGGCCCACCATCTCACAGCAGGCCCCAGCCGCCCAGTGCGTCCAGGAGGCCCGGGGCGGTCGGGAGGGCGCGGAGTTCGGCGGGCGTGAGCCAGCGGGCCTCCGCCGCGTCGTCCCCGGCGCGCAGCGCGCCGCCCCGCGCGGTGACCTCGTAGTCGTGGATCTCGTAGGTGACGCCTCCCGGGCCCGGCCGTTCCACCGTGCCCACCAGGCGGCCCACGGCCACCTCCAGCCCGGTCTCCTCGCGCATCTCCCGGATGACGGCGGCCTCGTCGCTCTCGCCCGGCTCGACCCGTCCGCCGGGCACCGACCACGTCCCGGCCGCCGGGGCCCGGCCGCGCCTGATCAACAGCAGCCGTCCCGAGCCGTCCCGGGCGATTCCCCCTACGCAGCGCACGTTCACGGGCCCATTCTCCGCCCCCCGCGCCCTGGCATTTTGTGCCCCTTTTTCGCCGGGTTGAGCTGCGGCAACTTGACGTGAAGACTCCTCACACCGCACTGTTGGTAGCCATGAGGGCGGAGCCCACGTGCCCGCGCTGCGGCGGGCCGCTGCACGCGCCCAGCCTCTGGTCGAGCGACTGGAGCTGCGACGCTCACGGCGTGGTGCTGCCGAGGCTGCCGCCCCACCGTCCCAGCGCCGAAGGGCTCGCCGCCGTCCTCCGCGAGGCCCGGGTGCCGGTCTGGGTGCCGTGGCCGCTGCCCCTGGGATGGCTCGTCACGGGTTTCTGCACGGTCGGCGACGACCGTACCGGGGCGCGCGCCTGCACGGTCGCGCTGTCCGGGCCGGGCCTGCTCCGCGGCCCCGCCGACATGCTCCTGATCGCCGAGCAGCCGGGGACGGGCCTGGGCGCCTTCTACGCGGGGCTCGACGCGCCCGACCCGGGGAACGTCTTCGAGGGCAGCCCCCCGCACGTCAAGATCAATGTCCAGGGGCCCACCGCGACCTGCGGGCATTCGGTCCCCATGTGGGCGGTGCCGTCCAAGCCGGACCGGGCGGTGTACGTGGGCGAGGCCATGGGCGAATGGCTGTGGGTGGTGCTGTGGCCCGCGGATGCCGGCGTCCTGATGCTGGAGCGGCCCCATCTGATCGACCTGCGCGAGCCCGGCATGGAGGTCGACCTCCCCTACGGGGCGTTCAGCCCCCGCCTCGAGAGCTGACGTCGCCGCCGCGGCCCCGCCCGGTTGCTGGTAGATACGGGGCATGCGCATCGATCTGCACAGCCACAGCGACGCCTCCGACGGGACCCGGCCGCCCGCCGAGGTCGTACGGCGTGCGCGGGAGGCCGGGCTGGACGTGCTGGCGCTGACCGACCACGACACCGTCGCCGGCTGGGACGAGGCCGCGCGGGCCCTCCCCGAGGGGCTGACGCTGGTGCCGGGCGTGGAGCTGTCCTGCCGGTACGAGGGCCGCAGCCTGCACCTGCTCGGCTACCTTTTCGACCCGTCCGCCCCCGAGCTGGCCGCCGAGCTGGCCGCCATCCGCGCGCACCGGGTGGACCGCGCCCGGGGCATGGTCGGCCGGCTGCGCGCCCTGGGCGCGGACGTCTCCTGGGAGCGGGTGCGCGAACTGGCCGGCGGGGAGAGCGTGGGACGGCCCCACATCGCCCGCGCGATGGTGGAGGCCGGGGTGGTGGCGAGCATGGACGAGGCGTTCACCGGCGACTGGATCGCCGACGGCGGCCGGGCGCACGTCGGCCCGTACCCGCTGGACCCGGTCCGCGCCGTACGGCTGGTCCGGGAGGCCGGCGGCGCCTGCGTGCTGGCCCATCCGCGGGCGGGCCGCGGCGGTCGCGCGCTGTCCGACGAGGCGATCGAGGAGTTCGCGGCGGCCGGGCTGGCGGGGATCGAGGTCGACCACCCCGACCACGCGCCCGAGGACCGGGCCCGGCTGCGCGATCTGGCCGCCGGGCTGGGGCTGTTCGGCACGGGCTCCAGCGACTACCACGGCGAGCTCCCCGAGGACCGGCCGGGGCGGGAGACCACCGCCGTCCCCGCCTACGAGGCCCTGCTCGCGGCGGCGTCCGGCGATATGCGGCCGCTCACGCGCACCTGACGCGCCGCGATCCCCGCCGCGATCCCCGCCGTTGACGGGCGGGAGGCGGGCGCGCCCGGGCGGTCTCCGGCGTCCCCATGCGGTGGACGGCGCGCGATAGGGTGCGGGCGTGGACGCGCGCATCGAACAGGTGGTGACGTCAGGGACGATCACCCTGGACGACACCGAGTACGACGTCGAGAACAACACCTACATCGTCGGCGACGATGAAGAGGTCATCGTGATCGACCCGGCGTACGACGCCGACGCCATCCTCAAGGAGGTCGGCGACCGGGAGGTCATGGCCGTCATCCTGACCGACGGCAACGAGCACCGCCTCGGCGTGGTGCTGGAGGTCGCCGCGGCCGGCGAGGACGACGAGGAGAACTGGGCGCCGATCGCCCTGCACCGCGCCGACCGGCTGCTGTGGCGCGACTACTTCGGCCGCCTCGCCAAGGACGAGGAGGACGATGACACCGCTGCCGCGCTGCGCTCGCTGGAGCCCGACATCTGGCTGGAGGACGGCGGCGTGTTCGAGATCGCCGACGCCCAGCTGGAGATCGTGCACACCCCCGGGCACACCCCCGGCGCGGTCTGCGTGATCAGCGAGCAGCTCGGCGTGCTGTTCTCCGGCGACACCCTGCACCGCAACCGGCCGGGCTCGATCGGCGGCGAGTTCGAGGACCTGCGCAAGCAGCTCAACTCGATCGGGGCGCTGCTGACCCCGCTGCCCAAGGACCTGCGCGTGCTGCCAGGCCAGGGCGAGGAGACCACGGTCGGCGACGAGGACGCCCGCTGGGAGAGCTGGGGCGAGCTCGCCCGCGACGGCGAGAAGGACTGACCCCGCCCCCGCCCCCGACGGACGGTTCGCCTCATGGTCGCCGAGCAACTCGGCCTCGAAGGAATGCCGCAGCGGCTCTACACGTGCACGCCGTCGCGGCTCAACAACTGGCTCGACTGCCCCCGCCGGTACCGGATGACGTACCTGGACCGGCCTTCGCCGCCCAAGGGCCCGCCCTGGGCGCACAACAGCGTGGGCGCCAGCGTCCACAACGCCCTGGCCGGCTGGTGGCGGCTCCCCGAGCAGGAGCGCACGGTGGAGGCCGCCGGGTCGCTGCTCGCCCGCGGCTGGCTGACCGACGGCTTCCGCGACGACGCCCAGTCCGCCGAGTGGCGCGCCCGGGCCCGCGAGATGGTCGAGCGGTACGTCGCGCGCCTCGATCCCGCCGACGAGCCGCTGGGCGTGGAGCGCACGGTCGCGACGCGCACCGACCGGATCGCGGTGTCGGGACGCATCGACCGCCTCGACGCCCGCGGCGGGGAACTGGTCGTGGTCGACTACAAGACCGGGCGGCACGTCCTCACCTCCGACGACGCCCGCGGCTCTCTGCAGCTGGCCTTGTACGCGCTGGCGGCCGCCCGCGTGCTGCGCCGGCCCTGCCGCCGGGTGGAGCTGCATCACCTGCCGAGCGGCGAGGTCGCGGTCTGGGAGCACACCGACGAGTCGCTGCAGCGGCACCTGAGGAGGGCCGAGCAGATCGCGGCGGAGGCGGCGGAGGCCGACGAGGCGTACCGTGAGCGGCTGCGCCCGCCGCCGGTGCCCCGCCCTCGTCCGGGCGAGGGCGGCGCGGTCGACCACGCCCCGTACGACGAGGTCTTCCCGCCCCGTCCCGGCAATCTGTGCTCCTACTGCGACTTCGCGAGGCACTGCCCCGAGGGCCTGGAGGCGGCCCCCCGCAAGGACCCCTGGGCCGCCCTCCCCACCGACTGACCAGTGCTTATTGCATGCGCGAGCTGCGCTCCTCGCCTGGGGCTCGTCGCTTGTCGCGCATGCGGCGATCGCTGGCATCGCTCCGAACTCGCCTGGCGGCTCGCTCCGCGATCAGGTTCTCGCTCCGCTCGCACCTGCCTTCGGACGCGATCGCACGCCCGAGCCACCGTTCGGGGCCGGTCCTGCTCTTGCCGGGGAGTCTGAGGGGTCGCCCCCTCAGAGTGTTACTACCGCCTCCATCAGGCGGATACGAGCGCTCCGCGCTCCCTCCAGCGGCGGGGGTCGCGTAGGCCGTAGAGGCCGTGGCTGAGGTCGTAGCCTTCGGCGGCCAGCCGCCGTCGGGCGCGGTCCAGCATGTCGCGGGTGGGCTTGGCGAAGGCGTGGTCGTGGAGGCGTTCAGGTACGGAGTTCATCGCCATTCGGAACGACCGCAGGGCGGCGGTGACGGCGGGCTGGGGGACCTCGGGCAGGGCGCCGTACATCTGGCGGGCCCAGTCCGGCAGCGTGTAGTAGCACAGGGCACCGAAGGGGAACCAGCCGGGTTTGCCGGGGGCCAGGAACTTGAGGTTCTCCGGCATGGTGGGCCACATCAGGAAGCGGACGGTGGCGGCGGCCTCCTCGGTGACGCGCAGGCGGGGCCGCATCTCGGCGAAGTACGCCTCCATGTCGGCGACGCTGCCGGGCACGTCTTCGGCGTGCAGGCCGACGAGGGTGGCGCTGTGCCGCTGCTCGTCCAGGTAGCGGTCGGCCATGGCGTCGGTGAGGAGCAGCCCGGCGCGGCGGGCGACCTGGAGGTAGGAGTACACCTCGGCGCAGTGCACCCAGAGCAGCAGTTCGGGCTGGTCGAGGCGTTCCTTCCTGCCGGTGTCGTGGTTGAGGATCCGCAGGCTGCGGTGGATGTCGCGGACGCGTCTGGCCGCGGTCTCCGCCTCCTCGGGGCTGCCGAACGTGCCGATTCCCACGAAGTCGGACGTCCGCTGGAGGCGGCCGAAGGGGTCCTCCTGGAAGTTGGAGTTCTGCCAGACGCCCCACATGGCCACCGGGTGGAGGGCCTGCAGCATGAGGCTGCGCACCCCGCCCACCCACATGGACCGGTCGATGTGGACGCGCCAGGTGACGCTCTCGGGGGGCTGGACCGTCGCCGACATGCACGCACCTCGCACTCATGAGACAAACTTCAGTAAGTGTGTCATTACATGGGCGCGCTCGCATCACCGCCCCCCGCCGCAGGTGCGTTTCCGCAGGCGGGACGGGGGTCAGCGGGTGCAGCGTTCGCAGTGGTTCCAGAAGTCGGTGAGGGCGTGGGCGGTCGTCTCGGGCGCCTCGACGGCCGGGGAGTGCGCGGCGCCGGGGATGACGACCTTGGCCGCGTCGAGCCGCTCGGCCATGGCCGCCTGCTCGCGCGGGTCCCAGGCGTCGTCGTCCTCGCCGTACAGGACGAGGGTGCGCAGCCCGGTGTCCTCGGCCAGCTTGGCCAGCTCGTCGACCCGGTCGGGGCAGGTCAGCAGCTCCTGCGCCATCGCCACCAGGGCGGTCGCGGAGTTGCCCATGGTGCGCTCCTGGAGGAAGTCGACGATCTCCTGCGGGAGACCGCGCCGGCGGGCGTCCGGCTCCAGGCTGAGCGTCCAGATCTGGCCCAGGCCCAGCTGGGGGATCGCGTCCCGCAGCGCCGTCGCCTTCGCGGCCACCGGCCCGGTCAGCCCGGCCGGACCCGAGCTCATGATCGTGTACGAGGCGGGCCGCACCTTCCCCGACAGCACCGCCTCCCGGGTGACCAGGCCGCCGAAGGAGTGCCCCACCAGGTGGACCGGATCGGGGCCCAGGGCCGCGGCCAGGGCGGCGATGTCGTCACCGAGCGCGGCCCTGGCGTAGGCGGACGGGTCGTCCGGGCCGGGGGTCTGGTACTGGCCGCGCATGTCGACGGCCACGACCCGGCGGCCGGCGCGCGCGAGCGTCTGCAGCACCGCCAGGAAGTCCTCCTTGCTGCCGGTGTAGCCGGGCACCAGCAGGGCCGGGCAGCGCTCGGGTACGCCCGATCCGGGAAGGGCCTCCAGCACGGCGAACGCACCGCGGGAGGTCTCGACCGACGTCCGGCGAACGCCGGGGGGCAAGGTCAGGAACCGGGGCGTACTCACAGGTGGCCACACTACTCAATCTGGGCGGGACGACACCGGTCAAGGCGCGTCGGTGGTAGCGTCCAGCCCGTGGATCAGGGCGCTGCGGGGGATCGGGACGACATGCCGCCGTTGCCGGACGCCGCGGCGGCGGTCTCGGCGCACCGCCGGGACGAGGCGGGCCTCGGCGGGCTGCGGGACGCGGTGGCGTCCGGTGCCGAGTACGTGGAGATCGATGTCCGGCGTACCGCCGACGGGGTTCTGGTCGTCCATCACGATCGTACCGTCGCGGGCGTGCCGCTGAACCGCTGCTCGTTCGCGCGGGTGCGGGAGCTGGCGCCGCGCCCGGTGCCCCCGGTGACGGAGGCGCTGGAGATCATCCGGGGCCGGGCCCGCGGCCATCTGGACCTCAAGGAGCGGGGCTGCGAGCACGAGGCCGTGGCGCTGGCGCGGGAGGCGTTCGGCGAGGACGGGTTCGTGGTGACCACCCGCGAGGCCGGGTCGGTGGCGCTGATCAAACGGGACTTCCCCGGGGTGACGACGGCGCTGTCGGTGGGCCGCGGGCTGTGGGAGCGCGGCGCGGTGCGCGACTTCGTGCCGCTGCGCGCGATCCGCGAGAGCGGCGCGGACATGGTGGCGCTCAACCACCGGCTGGCGCGGGCCGGGGTGCTGCGCCAGTGCGCGCGGGCCGGCTTCCCCGCCATGATCTGGACGGTCAACGCGGTGCCGCTGATGCGCCGCTTCCTGGGCGATCCGCGGGTCGCGGTGCTGATCACCGACCATCCCGGGATCGCGCTGCGGCTGCGCCGGCGCCACCACCACTGAGCGGGCGCCGGACGCCGCCTCGAAAAGGGCGCGACAGGGGCGCCACAAGGGCGTGCCAGGGGCGCGACCGCGGTCACGCCCACCAGGGGACACCTCACTCACTCGCCACGCCCGCCCGCTCACGCCTTCGGGGGCGCCTGCCGCCTCCGGGCGGGCACTGCGAGATCACGAGGTCGGTACGTGATCCCGCAGTGGGAGCCGGAACGCGGATCCCTGCTGACCGCCCGGCCGGGCGGCCGGTCAGCCGTTCACGGGGCCGGACGTCAGGCGGTCCGCTGCGCCTCGCTCGCGGCGGCCGGCGCGGTCTCGCCCTCCGCCACGGGCTTGCCGGAGCGGGTGCGGCGGCGGGCCCGGCTGCGCTTGCGCTCGGTCGCGACGGCTCCGCCGGAAGGCTCGCCCTCGGCCCCGGTCTCACCGGCCGCGGCCGGCTCGTCCCGGACGGCCCTGGCCGTGGCCTGGCCGCCGTCCTCGTGCGCGGCGGCGTCGACCGGCTTGCCGCCGCGGGTCCGGGTGCGGTTGCGCTTGCGCCGGCGGGCGGGCCGGTCATGATCGCGATCCCGGTCGCGGTCACGGTCCCGGCGGTGCGAGGAACGGGTCTTGCCCGTCTCGCCGATGTCCTCCAGCTCCTCGGCGTCCAGCCCGGCGCGCTCGCCGCGCTGCTCCTTGGGGAGCTTGCCGGTGGTGCCCTGCGGGATGCCGAGCGCCGCGTAGAAGTGCTCGGAGGTGGAGTAGGTCTCCTCCGGAGCCGCGAACCCCAGCGACAGGGTGCTGTTGATCAGCTTCCAGCGGGTGAGGTCGGACCAGTCGACCAGGGTGACCGCGACGCCCTCCTTGCCGGCCCGGCCGGTGCGGCCGATCCGGTGCACGTAGGTGTCGGCGCTGTCGGGGCACTCGTAGTTGACCACGTGGGTGACGTCGTCGACGTCCAGCCCGCGGGCCGCCACGTCGGTGGCCACCAGCACGTCGATCTTGCCGTTGCGGAACGCGCGCAGCGCCCGCTCCCGCTGGCCCTGCCCGAGGTCGCCGTGCACGGCGGCGGCGGCGAAGCCGCGCCCGGCCAGGTCGGAGGCGACCCGGTCGCAGGCCCGCTTGGTCTGGCAGAACACCATGGTCAGCCCGCGGCCCTCGGCCTGCAGCAGCCGCGCCACCATCTCGGGCTTGTCCATCTGGTGGGCCTGCCAGACGTGCTGGACGACCTGCGGCGTGGCCTCGGACTCGGTGTGCGACTCGGCCCGCACGTTGGTGGGCCGGGTCAGGTACTTGCGGGACAGCGCCACGATCTCGCCCGGCATGGTGGCCGAGAACAGCATGGTCTGCCGCTGGGCGGGGATCCGCTCGACGATCCGCTCGATGTCGGGCAGGAAGCCCAGGTCGAGCATCCGGTCGGCCTCGTCCAGCACCAGCACGCCGACCTCGGACAGGTCGAGGTGCTTCTGCTTGACCAGGTCGAGCAGCCGGCCGGGGGTGCCGACGACCACGTCGACGCCCTCCCGCAGCGCCTCGATCTGGGGCTCGTAGGCGCGGCCGCCGTACACCGACAGCACGCGGGTGCCGAGCTTGCCGCCGGCGACCAGGAGGTCGTCGGTGACCTGCAGCGCCAGCTCGCGGGTCGGGGCCACCACCAGCGCCTGCGGGCGGCCGCGGCCGTGGGTGATGCGCTGGAGCAGGGCCACGCCGAACGCCAGCGTCTTGCCGGTGCCGGTGCGGGCCTGCCCGATGATGTCGTGCCCGCCCAGCGCGATCGGCAGGGCGAGCTCCTGAATGGGGAACGCGTCGACGATGCCCTCGCTGGCGAGGGCATCGGTTATCTCGGGTACGACCCCGAGTTCACGAAAGGTAACCAGGGCTTCCAGCCTCCAAAAGTGCGGGGTCCTCGCTCCCGGGGCGGCGCTGCTCCGGGACCCGGCACCGCGATGCCGCGGTGGGCCGGGCCGATCGAACACATCGGCGCCGGGCGGGCCGTCCGACGTGGACGGTCGCCGGTTCGCCAGGTGTGGCCGCGCGCTCGCGCGGGAGGGACCAGCCGTCGATCAAGATTCCTTCGGCGACCGCAGTCAGGGGTTGAAAGCAGTCACTCGCTGTGGCTGCGTGCGGTCACACTCCGCGACGCAGTGTACCGACCGTTGGATCCGTACACCAATGGCCGATCTCTTGAAGGAACGCTTCCACCCGTAACGGCTATTCCCCGGGCGCCGGAAGATGGTGTATATGGGGCGAATGATTCGCGGTGGCGGGGCGGCGTTCGCGGGACTGACGGGACGGAGCGCCCCCGGATCCCGCCCGCGCCGGACGGACCGGAAGCGGCCACAGTCGGCCATCGGAACGTTCCCGGCCGGTCCGCCGTCCGCGCACTCTTCGTCACGGACGGCACGCGGGCGATCCTGACATTCTTGGCTCGTGACCGATGGCAGGGACATAACCGGCGCGCCGTCCGGGGCCTCGTCCGGGGCCGCCTGGCGGCTGCCCGGCTTCACCGAGGTGCGGGAGCTGGGCGCCGGCGCGCAGGGCCGGGTGGTGCTGGCCCGGCACGACGAGGGCGGCGGCCCCGTCGCGATCAAGTATCTGGCCCGGCGGGACGGCGACGACCGCGACGTCGAGCGGCTGCGGGACGAGGCGGCCATGCTCTCCCGGGTCACCGATCCGCACGTGGTGCGCCTCTACCGGTTCGTGACGAGCCGGCACGGCGCGGCGCTGGTCATGGAGGCCGTGGACGGGGTGTCGCTCAAGCGGCTGCTGGACGAGAGCGCCCCCCTGGAGCCGGAGGCGGCGCTGGCGATCCTGAAGGGCTCGCTGCTGGGGCTGGCCGCCGCGCACGCGGTGGGGGTGGTGCACCGCGACTACAAGCCGGCCAACGTGGTCGTGCGGGGCGACGGGCTCAGCAAGCTGATCGACTTCGGGATCGCCACCCTGGCGGGCGAGGACGCGCGCACCGGGACGCCGGCGTACATGGCGCCCGAGCAGTGGCGCGGCGAGGCGGCGTCCCCGGCGACCGACGTGTACGCGGCGACCTGCGTGTTCTTCGAGTGCGTGACCGGTGACCGGCCGTACCGGGCCGAGGGCGCGGCGGGGCTGATGCACCGGCACCTGAACGACGAGGTGCCGGTCGAGGCCGTCCCGGAGCGGCTCCGCGACCTGGTGGCGCGCGGCATGGCCAAGGAGGCGGGCGCGCGGCCGCCGGGGGCCGAGGCGTTCGTGGCGGAGCTGGAGTCGGCGGCGGTCGAGGCGTACGGCGCCGACTGGGAGCGGCGCGGCGTGCGCGCGCTGGCGGTGGCGGCGGTGGCGCTGGCCGCCCTGTTCCCGCTGGGCGCCGCCGCGATCGGGTCCGGCGGGGCGGCCGTGGGGGTGAGCGCGGCCGGGGCGGCGAGCGCCGCCGGCTCGGGGGCCGGCGCGGGCGCGGTCTCCGGCGGTGCCGCGGCGGGCGGTGGCGCGGTGTCCGGCGGTGCCGTGGCGGGCGGGGGCGCCGCGGGCGGCGGCGCGGCGGCCGGGGGCGGCATCATGGCCGCGACCGGGGCAAAGGTGGCGGTGGCGGTCGGCACGGCCACCGTCGTGGCCGCCGGCGGCGGGACGGCCGCCTACGTCGCCGCCGACCGCGGGGAGGAGCCGGTCGTGCGCCCGGTCGCCGCCGTCTCCACCCTCAACCAGTCCACCCCGCTGCCGGGACGGCCCGCGCTCCAGGTCCAGAACGCACAGTTCATCCGGGTCAGCGGCCTGCCGGACGCCGATCTGCTGCGGCGCGTCAACACCGCGCTGCGCGGGCCGCTGGACCGGCGGATCCAGGCGTTCCGCGGGCAGGTGACCGCACCGGCCTTCAGCGAGGTCAACCAGCCGCGCTGCGCCACCGTCGGGAGCCGCGCCGTCGTCCGCTACAGCGGCCCGCGGCTGGTCTCGGTGCTGTACGAGTTCGAGACCCGCACCTGCTCGGTCGCCGACGAGGAGCTGGAGTACAAGGACGCCGTCAACGTCGACCTGCGGACGGGCCGGGCGCTCACCGCCGCCGACGTCTTCCGCGACCTGGGGCCGGACGGCATCGCCGCGCTCGCCCGCGTGATGCCGGACATCGGCGAGGACCAGCGCTACTGCCTGCGCGACGGCCGCCTGCGGCGCGACGACCTCGAACCCGCCCAGGCCCCGGCGGGCGTGGCACCGATCCAGGTGGTCTTCACCCGGGAGCGGGTGGAACTCACCCTGGTCACGCCGAACGTGGAGTGCAGCACCGGTGCGGTGTGGCCCGTCCCGTACGCCAGAATCATGAACTTGATCAAGCCCGAGGTGGCGGCGATGCTGCCCGGGGCGTCCCCGAGCCCGGAACGGACATGAGCGTGAACTGGCAGGTCGACGGCTTCACCGAGGTGCGGGAGCTGGGCGCCGGCGCCCAGGGGCGGGTGGTGCTGGCCCGGCACGCCACCGGCACCCCCGTCGCGATCAAGTACCTGGTCCGGCGGGACGGCGACGACGGCGCGATCGAGCGGCTGCGCGAAGAGGCGGTGATGCTGGGCCGGATCACCGACCCGCACGTGGTGCGGCTGTACCGGTTCGTGACCGGGGAGAACGGCGCGGCGCTGGTGATGGAGGCGGTCAACGGCGCCTCGCTGAAGGAGATCCTGGCCCGGCACGGCGCGCTGGGGCCGGAGGCGGCGCTGACCGTGCTGAAGGGGTCGCTGCTGGGGCTGGCCGCCGCGCACGCGGTGGGGGTGGTGCACCGCGACTACAAGCCGGCCAACGTGGTCGTGCAGGGCGACGGCCTCAGCAAGCTGATCGACTTCGGGATCGCGGCGCTGGCGGGCGAGGGCTCGCGGTCGGGGACGCCGGCGTACATGGCGCCCGAGCAGTGGCTGGGCGAGCCCGCGTCCCCGGCCACCGACGTGTACGCGGCGACCTGCGTGTTCTTCGAGTGCGTGACGGGCCGCCGCCCGTACGCCGTGGGGGAGGGGCTGGGCGCGCTGCGCGAGGGCCACCTGAACGGCGCCGTGCCGGTGGAGGCCGTGCCGGGGCCGCTGCGCGACCTGCTGCGGCGGGGCATGGCCAAGGGCGCGGACGAGCGCCCGCCCGGCGCGGCGGAGTTCGTCACGGAGCTTGAGTCGGCGGCGGCGGCCGCGTACGGGCCGGGCTGGGAGCAGCGCGGGGTCCGTGCCATGGCGGGCGCGGCGGTGGCGCTGGCCGCGCTGTTCCCGCTGATCGCGGCGGGTCTGGTGCCGTCCGCGACGGGTGTGGCGGGCGCCGCCGCGGCGTCCGGTACGGCGGCGGGCGCGGCGGGCGGCACGGCGGTGGGCGCGGGAGGCGCCGCGGCGGGAGGCGGAGCGGCCGGGGGCGGCGCGGCGGCGGGCGGCGGCGCGGCGGGAGGTGTGGCGGGAGGTGTGGCGGGCGGCGGCGCGGCGGGCACGGTCTCGAGCGCCGCCGGCAGCGGCGGGATCTTCGCCGCCACCGGCGCGAAGATCGTCGCGACCGTGGCCGCCACCACCCTCGCCGCCGGGGGCGTGGGCGCCTACGCCGCCGGGACCCGCGACGACGGGCCGCCCGCCCGGGCGACGCCCGCGCTCCTCCAGGTCAGCGCCCGCGTGGTGACGGCGAACCAGCCCGCCGGCGGCGGATCGGCCGCCGCCGCGCAGCAGTACGTCACCATCGGCGGGCACCGGGACAAGGCCGTCGAGCGGCGGATCAACGCCGCGCTGCGCGCCGCGTCCGACCGCGAGATGGCCACCTACCGCAAGGAGTACTCGGGCCGCCCGGACGTTCAGGAGGTCCACTCCACCGCCGAGATCACGCTCAAGACGGCCCGGCTGGTCTCGGTCGCCTACTCGTTCGGCGTCACCCCGGCGCCGGGCAGCATGGGCAACTGGGTGAAGAACTTCACCAGCGAGGCCACGCTCGTGATCGACCTGGCCACGGGACGCGTCCTCGGCCCGAACGACCTGTTCACTGCGGCCGCGCTCACCCCCGCCGGGCTGGCCCGGCTCGCGGACCGGATCGCCCCGCACGACGACCGGGAGTGCCTGCGGCCCGCCCAGGTCCCGGGCCAGGCGGCCAAGCCGTTCCGGATCAGGGTGTCCGACCTCCAGCGGACCGGCTCGCCGATCCAGATCGCCCTGGCGCCGCGCGAGGCCCGCTTCGAGATCGCCGTGGAGCGCCTCGACATGACCATGGCCGGGCTGGTGTGCCAGACGACGGACGCGAAGGTCCCGGTGGACGAACTCGCCGACCTGCTGTCACCGGACGTGGTGAAGGAGATGAGGGCGGCCACACCGACCCCGTCGCCCAGCCCGTCCTGACGCCCGCGCCGCGGCGCGGGCCCGGCAGAAGGCGGCAGAAGACGGCAGAAGAGCAGGAGAAGGCCCCCGCGACCTCTAGAACTCTAGAGGTCGCGGGGGCCTTTCCGTCCGTGGACGTCGGTCCTCTCAGGAATTCACTCGCGGACGTCCGCTCGAGGGCGTGCCGGCGGCGTCAGTGCGTGTGCCGCCGCGCCCCCCAGCGCCGCCCGCCGCCACGGGCGTTCATCGAGGTGAGTATGGCCACGCCGAGTGCGGCGATGAGCACCGCGAACACGATCGCGACGAGCGTGCCGGCGCCGAGAGCGTTCGACACCACACCGCCGAGGATCGCGCCGGCGATCCCGACGAGGATCGTCAGCAGCATCCCGATGGGGTTGCGGCCGGGGACGATCAGTCGCGCCAGTGCCCCGACGACGGCACCGACGACGATGAACCAGAGGATCGTCGTGAGCATGGTCGATCACCATCCGTTTTTCTGGGGGTCGCTGTGCATCTTCCGCGTTCACGACCCGCGGTCGGCGATCGATATGCCCGTTGTGTCGGTTTCAAACGTGCCCCGCGCCGGACGGACCCGGGCGGGGCGTATCTTCCCAGGTCAGGCGTACTGGCTGCCGCCGAAGCCGACAGTCTGCCGCTCCTCCTCGGCGATCTCCAGGTAGCCCACCCGGTCGGCCGGGATCACCACCCGGCCGCCGCGCTGGTCCCGGAGCACCAGGACGCCGCGCTCATCGGCCAGCGCGTCGGCCAGCGCCATCTGCACCTCGTCGGCGGACTGGGTGGTCTCGACCACCAGCTCCTTGGGCACGAACTGGACGCCGATGCGAACCTGCACGCGAAGCTCCCTGCGTTCACCCGCCCCGCCACCCCTGGCGGGGCGTCCTGCTCCGATGGTCGCACGCGGACGGGGCGAAACGCCCTCCGGGCGCTTCGCCCCCAGTGAAACCCGACGCCCCGAGTGAAATCCGGCGGCGCCGGGGCCGGGCGGCGTGACGGCGCGGAACGGCCGGTCAGCCGGAGGGCGTCATCGGGAAGCCGGAGATCCCGCGCCAGGCCAGCCGGGCGATGATCTTCTCCGCGGTGTCCTTGGGGATGGCCCGGTGCTGGGACAGCCAGTAGCGGGCGCTGACCTCGGCCATGCCCACCAGGCCCATCCCGAGCAGGTGCGCCTCGTCGCTGGGCGCGTCGGTGTCCTCCGCGATCACGCGGGCGATCATCTCGGCGCACTGCTGGTTGGCGCGCTCGACGCGGGCCCGGACCGGGGCCACGTTGCGCAGGTCGGACTCGAAGACCAGGCGGTACGCCTCGCCCTCACCGGCCACGAAGTCGTAGAAGGCGCGCATGCTGGCCTGCACCCGCAGCTTGTTGTCCGAGGTGGACTCCAGCGCCTCCCGGACGGTCTTCACCAGGGCCTCGGCGTGCTCGTCCAGCAGCGCCAGATAGAGCTCGAGCTTGCCCGGGAAGTGCTGGTAGAGCACCGGCTTGCTGACGCCTGCTCGCTCGGCGATCTCGTCCATCGCCGCGGCGTGATAGCCCTGGGCGACGAACACCTCCTGGGCCGCGCCGAGCAGTTGCCTGCGGCGCGCCAGTCGCGGCAGTCGCGTGCCACGAGGGCGGGCGTCCGGGGTCGCGGTCACCACACTCTCCGATCACCGAATCAGTGCGACGGAAAGGGGTACCCGTCGCTGGGAACCAATCCCATCATCCTACGCGCCGGTAACCTCGCCGGTCACCCGCAACACCGAGGTCGTCCGGCCGGAGCCGGACCGGGTCGCCCCGGCCGCGGCCGGCGCGGGCCCCTCGCCCGGCCTCAGCGGTAGTCGTCCTCGTCGAGCTCGACCACCCGCCGCTGCTCGGCCGCGTCGGCCTCGTCCGCGTCGAAGGGTACAGGCTGCGGCCAGTCGGGGCGGTCCTCGTCGTCGCGCAGCGCGATCCGCTGCTCGGCCGCGTCGGCCTCCGGAGCGTCATCGCTCAGCTCCGCGTCCGGCTCGGCCGCGGTCGCGCGGTCGGGCTCGGCCTCGTTCATTTCGCTCATAGCTCCTCCTGGGGGAGGTCCCCCGAACGGGTCGCCGCGATCACGCGGCGTCCTCCCCGGTACGGCCGCCGTCGTCGGACGCGGCGGCGGGCGGGCCGTGGCGGCGACGTCCTACCCGGCCGCGACGAGGCTATGCCGTGCTCCGCGCCCTGATTGGGGCCGGATCGGGGGGCGTGGTCACGGCAGCGACTGCCCGTGCTCGCCCAGCAGCGGTTCCAGCAGGTCTCCGTGCTCCTCGATCCGCTCCAGCACCTCGTCCGGGGAGAAGACCAGCGACGCGGCGTCGTCGCAGTCGTCCAGCTCCTCCCAGGTCACCGGGGTGGAGACCGACGGGCTCGGCGCGGCCCGCAGCGAGTACGCGGCGACGGTCGTCTTGGCCGGGTTGTTCTGGCTCCAGTCGACGAAGACCTTCCCCCCGCGCAGCCGCTTCTCCATCCTGCTGACCACCAGGTCGCCGTGCTCGGCGGCGAGCCGCTGCGCCGCCTTCTTGGCGTACTCCGAGGTCCGCGCCCTACCCATTGCGCCGCCCGAACCCACCTCTTTGATCGGCACATACAGGTGCAGGCCCTTCTTGCCGCTGGTCTTCGGGTACGAGTCGAGGCCGTCCTCGGCCAGCAGATCCCGCAGCAGCCGGGCCACCTCGCACGCCTCCACGATCGTCGCCGGCGCCCCCGGGTCCAGGTCGAACACCATCAGGTCCGGGTCGTGCAGCCCGCCGCGCGGCCCGACCTTCCACTGCGGCACGTGCAGCTCCAGCGCCGCCAGGTGCGCGCACCACACCAGCGTGGGGAGGTCGTCCACCACGACGAAGTCCAGCGAGTCCCGCCCGGACGAGCTGCCCGGCGTCGGGACGCACGCCGTGCGCACCCAGCCGGGGGTGTGCGACGGCGCGTTCTTCTCGAAGAACCGCTGGCCGTCCACCCCGTCCGGGTACCGGATCCGGGTCGCCGGACGGTCCTTCAGATGCGGGAGCAGCACCGGCGCCACCCGCACGTAGTAGTCGATGACCTCGCTCTTGGTGAACTCCGGGTACAGCTTCTTGTCCAGATTGGACAGCGCCAGCTCCCGGCCGTCCACCGTCACGACGGTCTTCTTAGGGCTCACGGATCACCTCGAGTGGGTCCTTGTCGTCGCGCAGGCCGCGCCATGAGGGGAAGCGCAGCCGGCCGTCCCTGGTCCGTACGCTGTAGGCCACCTCCCCGACCAGGACCGGCTCAACCCACTGGGCGTCGCGGGCGAACTCGCGCGGCACCGGCTCGTCGAACGGGCTCACCGAGCGGCGCAGCGGCCACAGCGTCTCGTACAGCTCGTCCAGGGCCCGGTCGCTGAACCCGGTGCCGACATGGCCGACGAAGCACAGCCGGCCCTTGGCGTCGTACTCGCCCAGCAGCAGCGACCCGACACCGCCCTCCCGCCGCCCCTTCCCCGGCTTCCAGCCGCAGATGATCACCTCGCGGGTGAGGAAGTTCTTGACCTTGCGCCAGAAGTCCACCCGGCGGCCCGGCCGGTAGACCGAGTCCAGCCGCTTGGCCAGCAGCCCCTCCAGCCGCTGCTCCTTGGTGAACTCCATCAGCTCGGCGACCTGGGCGGTGTCGCCCCCGTCCAGGAACGGGGGCACCTCGACCGGCCCGGTGCCGCCCAGGTCCAGCTCGGACAGCAGCGCCCGGCGCTCGGTGTACGGCACGTCGTAGAGCAGCCGGCCGTCCAGGAACAGCAGGTCGAACACCACGTAGCGGACGGGGACCTCGCGGATCAGCCGGGGGTCGGGGCGGGCGACGTGCATCCGGCGCTGCAGCCGCTCGAAGCTGGGACGGCCGTCCTCGAAGGCGACCACCTCGCCGTCCAGGACCACGTCGTGGTGGGGGAGGAGGTCGGCCAGCGCGGACAGCTCGGGGTACCGCCCGGCCAGCTCGGTGACGCGGCGCCCGCTGGCCCGCACTCCGTCTGCCGAGACGTAGCTGATCACGCGGACGCCGTCCCACTTGAGCTCCAGGGCCCAGCGTCCGGTGTCGTCGGGGAGTTCTCCGGTGGCGGCCATCATGGGGTGCACGGGCCACGGCATGGTCATATCCGCGTCTTACCCTCCCCTCCGTTCTGAGAAAAAAGGATCAAGAGCGTGTTCTGGTGCAATTCACCACCGATTGCGAGGCTAGGGAGCACAGGCCTCGGGGTAAGGACGGACCATGCGCAGTATCTGGAAGGGCGCGATCTCCTTCGGGCTGGTCACGATCCCGGTGAAGCTCTACTCGGCGACGGAGCAGCGGGACGTGTCCTTCCACCAGGTGCACCGCGAGGACGGCGGCCGGATCAAGTACAAGCGGGTCTGCACCGTGGACGGCGAGGAGGTCCCCTACTCCGACATCGCCAAGGGCTACGAGCTGCCCAGCGGCGAGATGGTCGTGCTGACCGACGAGGACTTCGCCGACCTGCCGCTGTCGACCAGCCGCCGCATCGACGTGCTGCAGTTCGTGGAGCGGGACGAGGTCGACCCGATCTACTTCGCCAAGACCTACTACCTGGAGCCCGACCAGCAGGGCGCCAAGCCGTACGTGCTGCTGCGCGACGCGCTGGAGGGCTCCGACCAGGTCGCCATCGTGAAGGTGGCGCTGCGGCAGCGCGAGTCGCTGGCCACGCTGCGGGTGCGCGAGGGCGTCTTCGTCCTGGAGACCATGCTGTGGCCGGACGAGGTGCGCGAGCCCGACTTCCCGTTCCTGGAGGAGGACATCGAGGTCCGCAAGCAGGAGCTCAGCATGGCCACCTCGCTGATCGAGAGCATGCAGGGCGAGTTCGACCCCAACGAGTACAAGGACGCCTACCGGGAGGCGCTCCAGGCCGTGATCGAGGCCAAGATCGAGGGGCGGGAGGTCACCCGTCCAGAGGCGGAGGCGGCCGAGGAGCCCGCCGCCGACCTGCTGTCGGCACTGCGCGCCAGCGTCGAGGCGGCGAAGAAGGAGCGCGGCGAGAAGAAGCCGGCGGCCAAGTCGTCGTCCAAGTCGTCCGCGCCCTCCAAGTCCAGGAGTCAGGGCCGTCGCAAGGCCGCCTCGTCGTCGTCCTCGTCCCCGTCGTCCTCGTCGTCTTCGTCTTCGTCGTCGAAGAAAGGCGAGCCCAAGCCCCGCGGCCGCAAGTCCGCCTGACCGGCCGCGGGGCCCTCCCTCGCCGCGCTCCGCGTTCCAAGGGAGGGCACGCAGTTGGTCAAAACACTCCGGGGGCCGTCTCCGCCCCGCCCGACCCGGGAATCGGACCGGGGGAGGTCGCGGTGCAGGCTTGGTTCACCAAGGAGATCGTGGACGGCGGCAGGCTGCGGATGTTCTGCTTCCTGGTGGCCTTCATGGCCGCGTTCCTGTTCATCCGCTTCAGCGTCCGGATGATCCGGAGGCAGGCCCGCTGGTGGCCGGGGAACGTCTCACCGGGCGGCCGGCACATCCACCACGTGGTCTTCGGCCTGGTGTTCATGTGCGTCGGCGGCGTCGGCGGACTGGTCGTGGCCGAGATCTCCTCCGGCTGGGCCGCGGTGACCGCCGCCGTGTTCGGCGTGGGAACGGCGCTGGTCCTGGACGAGTTCGCGCTCGTCCTGCACCTCAGCGACGTCTACTGGACCGAGCAGGGGCGGCTGTCGGTGCAGGTCGTGATGATCGCGGTCGCGCTGTCCGGCCTACTGCTGCTCGGGCTGCGGCCGCTGGGCGTCGACCAGACGGTCGGGGACGAGGACGTACCGGGCGAGCCCTGGCAGATCGCCGTCGGGCTGCTGGCCAACCTGGCCATGGCGCTGATCGCGCTGCTGAAGGGGAAGACCTGGACCGGGCTGGTCGGCCTGTTCATCGGGCCGCTGGCGCTGGTCGGCGCCATCCGCCTCGCCCGTCCCGGATCGCCGTGGGCCCACCACCGCTACACCGAGGGCTCCCGGAAGCACCTGAAGGCCGAGGCCCGCGACCGCCGGCTCCGGGCCCCGGTGCAGAGGTTCGTCATGCGGTTCCAGGACCTGGTGGCGGGACGCCCCGACCAGCCCACCCGGCAGGGGCGCTGACCCGCCGGAAGGGCGATCCCGCGGTGCGGCGGGCCCGTGCCGGACCCGCCGCCGTGCGCGGTCCGATCAGCG
Source organism: Spirillospora sp. CA-255316 (assembly GCA_050942275.1). Lineage (GTDB taxonomy): Bacteria > Actinomycetota > Actinomycetes > Streptosporangiales > Streptosporangiaceae > Spirillospora. The sequence continues at coordinate 2,135,618 of CP192047.1, forward strand.
GCCGAACGGGACCGTGGTGCAGAGGATCCGGGCGCCCGCGTCCCCCGTCCGGTAGTTGGTGGGCTTGGCGTGGATCACCACCGAACGCTGGCCCTTGGCCACCCGCCACGGCACGACGGCCCGGGAACGGCCACGGCCGTTGCGGTCGATCCGCACGTCCAGCCAGATCTCCTTGAACCGCAGCGGCGTGCTCGGCTTGGCGCGACGCTGGTAGTGCGGGCCGGACTGCGCGGGCTTGGGCCCGCACCTGTCCCGGTGGACGTGGGCGCCGAACCGCTTGCCCGCGGCGGACCTCGGGAACCCGGACACGTACAGGTGGACGACCGTCCTGCCGCGCACGCTGCGGACGGTGACGACCTCCTTCACCTTGGAGTAGCCGCGGTGGTAGGTGTACGTCGGCCCCTTCACCTTGGTCACGGCGTGCCGGTGCTTCGGGCACGCGGCCGCGGGCGCGGCGAGCAGGCCGAGAGCCATCCCGGCGGCGGCCGAGGCGACCGCCGCGCGCCTCAGGGCGGCGCGTCTTTTCGTCGGCATCATCTTCCCCTTCGTCGGTTGAAGGACGGGGCCGATCATGCCCATGGGGTGACGCCCGCGCATCGCTCCGTGACCGCGCGTGGTCGGCGTATCGCCGAGATTTCACCAACGCAAGACCAGCCGGGGGGCGGGCAGCCCGCGGCCCCGGCGGCCTGGTCCGTGCCGCCGGGGCCGCGGTCCCGCCCCGTTCTCCCCTCGGGGGTCGGTGCCCGCGGGCGCCCGTCCGGCCGGGCGCCCGCGGGCCGCCGGCTCAGGTGCCGGCGGGTTCGAGGTCGCGCTCGGGCGCCGGAGACTCGTCGCCCTCGCGGATCCCGTAGCGGCGGTAGACGCGGACCAGCGGGCCCGGCGCCCACCAGTTGGCCCGGCCCAGCAGCCGCATCGTGGCCGGGACCAGCAGTGCCCGCACGATCGTCGCGTCCACCACGATGGCGATCACCATGCCCACCCCGGTCATCTTGATGAAGGTGATCCCCGAGGTGGCGAACGCCCCGATCACCACCACGAACAGCAGCGCCGCGCTGGTGATGATCGCCCCGGTGCGCTGCAGCCCGGCGGCGATCGCGGTGGTGTTGTCACCGGTCAGGTCGTACTGCTCGCGGACCCGCGACAGCAGGAACACCTCGTAGTCCATCGAGATCCCGAACAGCATCGCCAGCATCAGGATCGGCATCGCGGGCGAGATCGACCCGGTGGCGGTGAAGTCCAGCAGGCCCGACAGGTTGCCGTCCTGGAAGATCAGCACCACCGCCCCGAACGTGGCCGACAGCGACAGCAGGTTCATCAGCATCGCCTTGATCGGCAGCACCACCGACCCGAAGGCCAGGAACAGCAGCACGAACGTGGCCAGGCCGACCGTGATGCCCAGCCAGGGCAGCGTGCCGCCCATGCTGTCGAGCTGGTCCACGACCGCGGCCGTGACGCCGCCGACGTACGACTCGGCGCCGGGCGGCGGCGGGACGTCCCGCACCCGCACCACCAGGTCACGGGCGGCGTCGGAGTTCGGATCGGCGTCGTAGCCGAGCGCGATCCGGGTGGTCTCGCCCTTGGCGCCGGTGACGGCCGCACCGGTCACACCCGGCACCGCGTCCAGCCGCGCGGCGTACGCGCGGACCGCGCCCTGGTCGGAGGTGCCGTGCACGACCGCCGTGATCGGGCTGGTGGCGTTGCGCGGGAACTGCGTCTCCAGCTGCTCCGCGACGACCCGGGCCTCGTTCCCGGAGGGCAGCACCTTGCCGTCCACGCCGCCCCAGTTGATGCCCAGGAACGGGGCGCCGAGCGCCAGCAGCAACCCGACCGTGGCGACCGTGTAGACGATCGGGCGGCGCATCACACTGCGCGCCAGCCGCAGCCACCAGCCACCGGAACCCCGCCCGTCCCGCCTGCGGACCGGCAGCGCGTTCACCCGGTGCCCGAGCACCCCGAGCAGCGCCGGCAGCACCGTCAGCGCGCCTGCCATGCAGACGAACACGGTCGCGATCCCGCCGTACCCCATCGACAGCAGGAACCGCTGGTCGAACAGCAGCAGCCCGGCCAGCGACACCGCCACGGTCACGCCGGAGACCGCGACCGTGCGGCCCGCCGTGGCCATCGTCGCGGCCAGCGCCCGCTCGGTGGACGGGTCGCGGCGCAGCTCCTCCCGGAACCGCCCCACCATGAACAGCCCATAGTCGATCGCCAGCCCCAGCCCCAGGAACGTGGTGATGTTGATGGCGAAGATCGACACGTCGGTCACGTACGTCAGCAGGTGCAGCGCGGTGAACGACCCGAGGATCGCCAGCCCGCCGACCAGCAGCGGCAGGCTCGCCGCCACCAGCCCGCCGAAGATCAGGATCAGCAGCACCACCAGCACCGGCAGCGCCATCCCCTCGGCCCGGGCGATGTCGGACGACACCCGCTCGTTGATCGCGACCTCGGTGGCCAGCGTCCCGCCGACCCGCGCGGTCAGCCCGCCGCCCACCTCGCGGAGGTCGTCCCGGATCGCCTCGTACCCGTCCTGCCGGGCCTCCGCGTCCCCGGCCAGCCGCACCACCGCATAGGTCGACGCACGATCCCGGCTGACCAGCTGCGGCGACCCCGTCGACCAGTACGTCCCCGTGGAGGCGACCTTGTCGCGCGGCAGCGCCCTCAGCGCCGCTTCCACGGCGCTCCGGTAGGCGGGATCGTCCACCGTGCGGCCGTCGGCGGCCCGGTAGAGGATCACCACGTCGGCCGTGTCGCGGCCCAGCTCACGTTCGGCGACGCGCTCGGCCCGGTCGCTGTCGCTCCCGGGCGTATCGAAGCCGCCCCCGGGGGAGAGGGCGCCGAACACCCCCGTGCCCCAGACTGCTGCGGCGGCCACGAACAGCAGCGCGACCGCCAGCACCGGCCGGCGCCGCCGGTAGGTCCACCGGCCCCATCTCTCGAACATCCCCACCCCGCTACAGGCTGTCACTAGAGTGAACGTCGTTTACCTGCGAACGCTGTTAACCTCGCATACGCCGTTAGCTTTCGTCAACGGCTTTCATGCGGAATCATGTGGGGACCGTCGGACGAGGGAGTGGAAGGCTTGGGGGAGTCACGGCGCGACCGGATGCGCGCGGCGACCGTCCAGGAGATCACCGGGACGGCCCGGCGCATCCTGGTCGAGCAGGGCCCGGACGCGGTCACCCTGCGGGCGATCGCCCGCGAGATGGGCATGACGGCGCCCGGCCTGTACCGCTACTTCGACAGTCACGCCGAACTGCTGCGCCATGTCGTGGGCGACATCTTCGCCGACCTCACCGCGGAACTGCACGCGGGACTCTCCGCCGTCTCCGAAGGCGACATGAGCGGAAAACTCCTCGCCGTCGCCCGCAGTTTCCGCCGCTGGGCCTTCGCCCACCGCCGCGAATACGCCCTGCTGTTCGGCTCCCCGCTCCCCGACCTGGCCCACCGCAAGGAAACCGACTTCGCCGAGGAAAGCGCCCAGCGTTTCGGCTGGACCTTCCTTTCGCTTTTCCTGGAACTGTGGAGAAAGGCGCCTTTCCCCGTCCCCGCCGACGAGGACATCGACCCGAGACTCCGCGGCCAGCTCCGCCGCTACCGCGACTTCACCGTAGAGGGCTCTGACCTGCCCCTCGGCCTGATCCAGACCTTCCTGCAGTGCTGGGTACGCCTCCAGGGCGCCGTAAGCCTGGAAGTATTCGGCCACCTGGAATTCGCCCTGGACGACCCCGAACCAATGTTCGAACTAATGCTAGCCGAAATGGCCCCCCTCCTGGGCCTCCGCTATTCGCCGCCGGACCCGTCTGCCGAAGACCCTTCCCGGTCAACCTGAACATCGAGGGCCCGGCCAACCTCAGGCTGTCTCACATTGTGAGCGCACTGGGAGGCGATCTCTGCCTGTTTCTGCAGGTTGTAGTGATTTCGTCGCTCTAGGTCACCAAAACCCTGGACAGTCCGCCTCATGTCCTACTAGCCTCGCGACCCGAGTAAGGGTTGTCGGTCATGTTGGATGTTCTGATGGGCCTGGCGGGGCTCGGCCCGGCGGACTCTGTATGTCAAGAACGGGGTGATATGTCCGAGATTGAGGTGATCAGGTCGGCGCTACGCCAGACGGCCAGAAGCCTGGACCGATCGTTGCAGTCCTTTCAGGGGGAGGGCGCACCTGATGATCTTCGGGCGCGAGCGGCCGTCACGTCCCATCACCTGGGGGACTGGGACGCCGGACGGACACTCGCCATTACCACCGACCAGGCATGCCGCTACATCACCGGATGCTACGAGGAATTCCTGAACGAGTACCGGCATGCCATCTCGGGCCTCCTCCGCGTGGCGGATACCTATGACGAGGCCGAGGAACTGACGGAGCAGCAGGTCCGCGCCGTGATGAATGGCACCCAGGGGTGAACTGACATGGGCAACGAGTCACATCCCCTCCGAGGCCCCCGGCCGGTCGGCTCGGTGGCCGGGCTCAAGCTGGAAGAGGTTCGAGCCAGACTGGAGTCGACGAGCCCGGAGAAGGTGGCGGCCGCAGGACGCGCGTACAACGCGGCCGCTGGCAAACTCGCCGCGGCACGTCAGGAGATCGCCGACGCGATCGATCACCTTTCGGAACGCTGGCGCGGTCCGGCTGCCAACGAAGCGCTGGCCACACTGAACAAGCTGAAAGAGTCCGCCGAGGAACTGGCCGCCAAGAGCGGACAGACCGGCAGGGCCTTGCAGCAGTACGGCGAGAAGATCCTCCCCTGGTACAAGAGCCACCTGCCGGGGGACGGGTTCGTCCGGTCGGGCAGGGACGATGAGTACGCCCAGAAGTTCATGGGCAAGCTCAACACTCGTATCGCGCAGACCTACGTCGCGGTGCCGGGAGAGATCAGGGTGGAGCTTCCCGGCATCGGCCAGCGAGGTGAGTCCGCTCGGACTGATCTGTCGAACTCGTCCGGCTCACGCCTCGGCGGCCCACCGCCGGGACAACTCGGTGGCGTCCCCCTCTCGTCGCCCGCGGGCTCGGATGTGTCCGCATCGTCAGCCGCCTCCGATGGCGCTCCGAGGGGGCACGAGGGAGGCGGTTCCCCGCCTTCCCAGACCGGAATCCGAGGGGAACCAGGCACAGATCTTGCATCCGTTCCCCCACCGGGCGTCGGCACCAGCCCAGGTCCCGGCCCGTCCACTCCGGCTACACCTACCGGACCGACGGGCAGCGGCATGGGAGGTGCCGCACCACTGTTGCCAGGAGCGGGTCCTCGATTGCCCGCACCGGCAGCCGGTAGCAGAGGGCTCTCACAAGGCGGGCCGAGTGCCGCGGGACGCAGCCCGCGGTTCGGGCCGGTGGGACCGGGGGCCTCGGGCCCCGGCATTCTCGGCGGGCCGGGCGCCAGTGCGGGCAGTCCTGAAGAGGAAGAGCGGGAGCGTTCGACGTGGCTGGCCGAAGATCGTGATATCTGGGGGGCCGACCCCGCAGAGTCGGTACCTTCTGTCATCGGGGAACAGGTGCCTTTCCGCCGTGTGGAAGAACGTCAGGTGCAGGTCGAGACCGTTGCCCCACATGCGGATACAGGTTCGGATAACCCGGAGCCACATGGGGATGTCGCCCAGCATGACGATCTCGACCTGCTGATCGATGAACTCGAAGCGGAATTGGACCTGGAGATCATTGATCTCGCCGAGGAGGGTCACGGTGCCGATGGGGAAGAGCAGCCGGCGCTTGACGACGATTTCGATGATCTGCTCGACGAGCTTCTTGACGACGACGACCCCGGCCGCGGCGGTGGCGCCCGTCCCGCATCGTGAGGAATGGTGGTTGCACCGGTGGCGGGTGGAGAAGGAGATCTGGCCCGTCACCAGGGGGCAGGGCGTGACCGTTGCTCTGCTCGACGGTGGTGTTGAGGCCCGCATCCCCGACCTGTCGGGAAAGGTCTCGGGCGGTGGAGACACTCTCGGCGGCGGCACCAACGGTCTCAAGGACCTCGATACGAGATCGCACGGCACCAAGATCGCCGCTTTGATCGCCGGTCAAGGCCGTGGAACCGGAATGGTGGGCATTGCTCCGGAGTCCCGCATCCTGTCGATCCGCATGAACAACGAGACGAACGGGGCGGGCCTGGACGAGAACATGGCCAAGGCGATACGGATGGCCGTGCGGCAAGGGGCCAAAGTGATCAACATGTCCCTGGCGGTTCCCTCGGAAACAGGGCTTGCCTGCGATCCGCAACGGCAGGCAGCCATCGATGAGGCCCTCAAGCACGATGTGGTCGTGGTCGCGGGCGCGGGCAACAACATCCACGGCCAGAATGTGCCGATGCAGCCCGCCTCCTGCCCTGGAGTGCTGGCGGTGGGATCGGTCGACCGGAAGGGACACCCGGACCTCTACTCGCAGCGCCAGCCATATGTCAGCGTCGCTGCTCCGGGAGTGGAAATCGCATCGGTAAACCCCGACACCACTAACGCCGCCGGATATCTCGAGAAGGATCTACGCGGCACCAGTTATGCCACTGCGCTCGCCACCGGCGTCGTTGCTTTGGTGCGCTCCAAGTATCCGCAGATGCCCGCACGAGAGGTCTTGCGGAGGATCACCGCCACCGCGGAAGACGCGGGCCCGAGGGGACACGATATCCAGACCGGCTTCGGAGTCGTCCGTCCCTATGAGGCGCTGTCGGCGAAGCTCCCGGCCAGTACGCCCAACCCGGTGTACGAGGCATGGGAGCGATCACGTCGTGAACGCGCTTTGCACCCTCCTCCCACGCGCACGGAGGAGGCCATTCCAGATGTGGTGCCCCTCCGCACGCGCGTGATCCAGGCAGGAGCGGCCGTCGGCGCTCTCCTCTTCGCCGGACTAGGGGCAGCGGTCGTGGCCGCTGCCATCAGCCGACGGCGGGCCCGATCTCGACCGGCCCCCTTCTACGTGCACGCGCAGTCCGGGACGGAGACGAAGAAAGAGATGACAAGGCAGTGCGGGAAGAAATAGGTCGTGTTCAGGGGCGTATTGGGCTCGAGCAGTCCATGTTCGAGGAGTCCAAGGGGCCGGCCGCGGAACTCGCACGGTTGGACGCAAAAGTCGCAGAGATATCACGCCGGTTCGAACGCCTTGACCGGGCATTGCGGCAGAAGATCCTTACCGTCGAATCGGACAGCAGACACGTGCGAGTCCGAATAAACGGAATGGCGGAGATCATCGAACTGGTGGTGGCGCCCGACGCGCTGCGTGATCCACATGTTCACGGACTGGGAGCGGCCGTGGTGCAAACGATCGGCAACGCGCGCGCCCGTGCGCGCAAGCTGCGCGAGGCAGCCAAAGCCAAGGTGTTCGCCGACATGGACGACATGGGGAGGGCTCGGGCTTGAACTCACCCCAGGGCCACGACCCCCAGCCGATCCTGGAACACCGGGATCTCGCCGCCGATCAGATCATGCGCTCGGAGCGCCGGATGCGCGTAACCGCCGCGGCGGTCGACGAGCTTGCCGTTCGGGTACGCGAGCTCGACTCGGGGTTGGCGAGAAAGGGAGTCGTGCAGGAGATCCAACCCGGACTGGGCACCGTGGTCGTCAGCGGGAGAGGGGAGCTGAAAGACGTCAAGCTCAACATCGACGATGCCAGGACCGCGGATCCGACGAAGCTGGGCGAGAGGATACTCGAAGCGATCAACGCAGCAGAGGCCAAGGTCGAGGCTGTTCGCGAACGCAGTCTCCGAGATATCAGCCAGTCCATCAAGCGGGAATAGGAGAAAGATGGGTCCTAAGCCTTCAGCGGCAGAACGCAGTGCACCAGAGACGCCACAAGCATTCCCTGAGCAGGGTGCTTCGTCGATGATCCGTGCTGCGAGATATGTCGCACTGGGTAACGAGGTGAAAGAAGAGCTCGATTACATCCGCAAGATGAAACCTAATGGTCCATCTATTCTCAAGGTGGCTGAAGGCTGGTATGCGGCATCGCAGAAGCTGCAGACATCGATGGAATCCATTGATTCCTCCTGGTATGCGCTCGATGTTAAGTGGAACGGCGATGGATATGATGCCTTTGAAAAGTATATGCGGTTCAATGTTGCGAAGGTGACCGAGGGGAATCGGGATGTCCTCTTCGGTGTGGCCAATGCACTGATTGATCTCTATAACGATGCCGTCCAAGGTTACAACGAGGCGGTGCAGCACATGGGGGCCGTGCTCGAAAAAGTTCTAGCCATTGACCCGGAAAAAGGTCAGGATGCCCTGTCGAACCTACTGCATCAGTTCATCTACAACAGTTATGCTCGGCGAAAGAGTCTGGAGGCGGCGCTGGCGACCAAGCAGGGCAAGATGGCGGCGCTCGCTGGGCAAGTGGACCAGCTCAGGCGCCCCGGAGAATTTCCACAGGACGTCATCGACAAGAACAAGTGGACGTATGATCCAAAGTAGGGGTTCTTTGCGTTTTCATCGGTGCGGGGCCCGTCTCCCGGTCGGCATGGCTGCAATGGCGGGAATGCTCGTGGGCGTCAGTGCGTGTACGGGTCTCGCTGATGGGAAAGGCGAGTCCGATCTCGTGGACACCGGTGTTGTCGTGCCGGATCCATGCAAGCTTGTCAGTGGCCGATCAGCGGACTACTTGATCGGAAAATCGCAGGGTGGTAGGACCTCCAGTACAAAGAACATTGCAACACCGGAATGCCAATGGAATAACCAGGCTGGCAGAAAGGAGGGCGAGAAGGAAGGGCTCCTCAGCGTTTTCGTGTTTGCCCAGAAAAAGAGGCCGGCCGATGGCGATAGGTTCAAATTCTCCAAGCAGACCTATGCTGGGATGACTGCAAAGCAGAAATGCCAGCCACTTCGGGTCGAGGCATCGGCTTCATGCTGGTACAGCGATCCGGACGGCCGCCGACTGGGGGTGGTGGTTCGTCAGGGCAATGTTGTTGTCTGGGCCACGGTCTTCGGGACGAACTCTCCTGGTCTCACGGCAGCCCAGCACCCGGAGTCGGCCCAGCGTATAGCGACTGACATCGTGCAGAATCTGGCCTGAGCGTACTACACGTCCCAGCCAAGAGAGGGCGACCATGGGCAACGCGGACGAGAGCAAGTTCGATGTGTCGGCCATCCGCCGGAGCGGCGACAAGATCAACGATGCTGTGAATCTCTGGGCGGGGGCTGCGGCCGACGTTTACAATGCCATTCTCGATGTTAACGCCCTCGGTATCTGCGGCGAAGAGGCTCGTGTGACCTACGGGCGCGTACGCAACGATGCTCACGCGAAGATGAACGAGGCGACCACCGGGCTGATCGCAGTGCGTGATTCGATCGATAGGGTCGCCGATGTTTATGCCGGTACCGAAGACGAGACCAAGAGAAAAGTGTCCGGTGTAGGGACCGCTCGCACGCTTCCTGGGGACATCGTCAATCCTCCGGCTTGATGACTGATTTCAAGGGAGGCATTAATCGTTGTCCGGCCTGCTCTCTTCATTGGTCCGCTGGTTCTGGGTTCGATGTGCATCGTTTTTGGAGTAAGAATTATACGTATCCTCATCGACACCATCAATGCCTACATCGCCACCTGGAACGCTGACACCCGGCCTTTCACCTGGACTGCGAAACACAAATAGATCATCGCTAAAGTCCGCCTCCTGCAACGCGACTATAAGCGACTGATCGCCAACAACGCCAAGGAAACGATCTCCAATTACAGATCACTAGGCGCCGATAGATTTTCTACTTACGGCATCGTGGGTGCAACTATTGCGCAATGGGAAGTCGGAACGAGAGGCGGAAACCTGCTTTCCCCATCGAGTTGGAGACGTTCTCGGGAGGCTTGAATGATGTCCGGTCTGCTTCCTTCGATTGGTCCGCTGGCTTAGGAACGATGTGCATCGTCTTTGGTGCGAGGCTTCGAAAGGGGGTGGGTGCGGCAAAGCTGAAGTCTGGTGTTCGCGTAAGCTGCGATCAAATTTACCCGCCGCTTAGGATTCGAGTGAGTGATTTGAATTTTATAGTAGGAATTGGATTCTTGGGGGTTGGTTTTTCCGTTCTATTTCCAAGTGTGGCGGTACTGGCTTTTATTGCCCTCCTCCTGTTTTATGGGTTTCCTTACTGGAAATGGCACAGGTGTCTTCAGAGAGCGGTTGAGGAAGTCGCTACTGACAATGGCTGATAGACTTTCGGTTGCCCTTCCCGGCGGGAGCAGGTTTGGTGGTGGGGGGAGGCTGAACTGCAGCGGGTGGTGTGATGGTTCTGAGGTGGCGAATGCGTGGGTGTCTCTCCAATTTGGTGGGTGAGCTTTGCCATGATTCTGATGTGCGGATCTTGTCGGGTTGACCACATGACATCTCGATGTGGTTGATCGGGTGAGGGGCCGGGCAGTGGGCGAGCGTATCTGTGCGTCATTCGTTTCGTTGGCCGGCATGCTGGTGGCGGTGACGCTTCTGAGCGGCTGCTCCGAGGGGGTGTCGACAGGGGCTCTGCCGCCGGCGTCTGCCGTCCCCAAGGTTCCTGTTCCTTCGACGTCAGTGACGTTGCGGAGCTTTGAGAAGGGCGAGATTCGGAGCACGCCGGATCCTCGTACTTTGCTGTCGCCCAGTCTCCGCCAGGACCTTCGATTCGCAGACGACAAAGGCTCGCGCTGCAAGAAGGAAGAATCTTATGACCGGATGGATGAATGGGAATGTTATCTGTTCACGCCTCGACAGGCATCTAAGAGCGATATGACCTCGATCCGCGTGATGCTGCAGAAGCCCACGGATAAACATGGTGCGACGGCGAAAGCGACCCAAGAGTTCGCTGATTTGAAATGGTATCGCCGGACTTTTACTCCCTGTACGGTACTAATTTCGCTCGGTGACGATGGGTGTCAGACGCCACGGTATACCTCCTCCCTCAAATGGAGTGCGGTCATGTTTCGAGTTCGCAACGTGATCGTGAACGTCCAAGCCGCTAGCGGCGATAAGGACAGGGCCAGTGTGTTAGCGCTGTCTGATGAGCAAGCACGCCGGGCTTGGCGGGTTGCTTCCGAGCTGGCTCGGGGGCTTGAGTGGCGTCGGTGATGGGGTGTTAGTGGGTGAAGAAGTCGAATTCGCCGTTGCGGACGCCTTTGAGGAAGGCTTCCCATTCGGAGCGGGTGTAGATGATGACCTCGGCATCGGGGTGGCGGCTGTGGCGTACGGCGACGCGCTCGGTGCCGTCGTTCAGGGGGCCCGCTTCGACGCAGTTCCCGCCTCCGTTGGGGCTGAAACTGCTGATGTTCCAGGTGATATGAGCGCGTTCTTCCTGGCTGAGGGTGCCGTGTGGCTCATGGGTACTCAATGCCAGTCCTCCGCTATTGCCATGATGAGCTCGATGGATTCGGCAGGCCCGAGGGTCATGCTCTCGTGGGCATCGTACGCCCGTGTGAACCGGTCGATGTCGGGTGCTTCGGTGTATAGAGCACCCGCCAGCGTCTCCGTGTAGGCCACCTCGGGAAAGGGCTCCGGCATCTGGAAGATCTCGAATGCGCCGTAGACGCTTGCCAGCGTTCCCGCCCGGAACGGAAGTACGCGGACGTCCACAGTGGGCAGCTCTGAGGCTTCGGCGAGGCGGTGGAGTTGGCCCGCCATGAGGTCCGGGGTGCCGATCTGGCGACGTAGCACCGCCTCGTCCAGGAGGGCGGAAAGTCGTGGAGAGTTGGCATCTGCTAGCACGTGTTGGCGGGTCATCCGCAGTTCGAGCCAACGTTGGATCTGCTCGGGCGTGGCGCCGGGTTCGTCCGAACGGATCACGTGCTCGGCGTAATCGGAGGTCTGGAGCAGGCCGGGGACCACGATCGTCGCGTACGACCGGATGTTTGTCGCCCGAGACTCCAGCCAGACGTAGTCGATGAGGGAACCGACGACGTCACCGGCGTAGCCGTCCCACCAGCCCTTCTGCCAGACGTCCTGACTGAGGTTGAGCAGCTTTTCGCGGCGAATGGGGTCGGAGAGGCCGTACAGGTCGAGCAGGGCCAGCAGGTCGGGACGGCGGATCGGGTAGAAGCCGGTCTCGTAGCGGCTGACCGTGCCGGTGTCCCGCTGGAGGTATTCGGCTGCTTCCTTGAGCAGGATGCCCTTGGCGTCGCGGAGATGGCGAAGTTCTTGTCCCAGCCACTGGGCGCGGAGGGTCGAGCGTTGTATCGCAGCGGCCATCCTCGGGCTCCTTCCTCGTTCCGTCCGAAAATCTTGAGCTAGTTGGCTGAAGCAACTTGTGTGATGCGATGTGGGCTGGAGCTATACCAAGCGTGTCGGGCCTGGTGCAGGGAGTCATCAAAGAAGAGGAGGGGCCGGGACGGGTCATCGCGTGCGAGGCGGAGCCGTCCCGGCCCGGAACGCTCGGAAGGGAGCATCCAGATGGATGGTGTCCACGAGTCCGAACTATCGCCTGTCTACCACGTCGGTGACCCGGATGGTAAGCGGGCCGCCGCCGAGGTCGCCCGGTTGGCCGGGGGCGAGGCTGCGCGGATGTTCGCGCTGGTCGAGGAGTACGACGATGACAACGAGCAGCCCGTGCGTGAGATCGTGGCGTACGGGATGGCGCTGCCCGGTGGGCACGTCATGACGGTTCCGCCATCGGGTGCGGGCCTCTTCAAGTGGCAGAGCCCGCAGAGTGCGTCGCGGCGGCTGGGCTCGGAGTTGGTCTGGCTTGTGTGAGCCTGACAAGGCAGCCCCGGAACCGTGGCTCCGGGGCTGCCTCCGCCTCATCCGCTGAACGCTGTTGCGGGCGTGGCCCCGGCTTCTTGGCCGGGGCCACGCCCGCGGGGCGTCAGTAGGAGGGGAGGCTTGGGTCTATTTGCTTGACCCAGGCGAGGACGCCGCCGCCTACGTGGACGGCATCGGAGAAGCCGGCGTTCTTGACGACGGCAAGCGCCTCGGCGCTGCGGACACCCGACTTGCAGTGCAGGACGATCTTCTTGTCCTGGGGGAGGCGCTCCAGGGCGCTGCCGTCCAGGAACTCGCCCTTGGGGATGAGCGTGGCGCCCGGGATGGAGACGATCTCGTACTCGTTGGGCTCGCGCACGTCCACCAGGAAGATGTCGTCGCCGCGGTCCTGCATCGACTTCAGCTCGGTGGCCGAGATGGTGGAGTCCTTCACGGCCTCGGCGGCCTCGTCGGAGACGGCGCCGCAGAAGGCTTCGTAGTCCTCCAGCAGTTCGGTCTGCGTCGGGTTCTTGCCGCACAGCGGGCACTCGGGGTCCTTGCGGACCTTGACCTGGCGGTAGTTCATCTCCAGGGCGTCGTAGATCATGAGGCGGCCGACCAGCGGCTCGCCGACGCCGGCGATGAGCTTGATGGCCTCGTTCACCTGGATGGAGCCGATCGAGGCGCACAGCACGCCGAGGACGCCGCCCTCCGCGCAGGACGGGGCCATGCCGGGCGGCGGGGGCTCGGGGTAGAGGCAGCGGTAGCACGGCCCGTGCTCGGCCCAGAAGACCGACGCCTGGCCGTCGAACCGGTAGATGGAGCCCCACACGTACGGCTTGCCGAGCAGGACGGCGGCGTCGTTCACCATGTAGCGGGTGGCGAAGTTGTCCGTGCCGTCGACGATGAGGTCGTACTGGCCGAAGATGTCCATGATGTTGTCGCGGTCGAGCGCGGTGTTGTGCACGACCACGTCGATCAGCGGGTTGATCTCACGGACGGTCTCGGCGGCGGACTCGGCCTTGGGCTTGCCGAGCGACGACTGCCGGTGGATGACCTGGCGCTGCAGGTTCGACTCGTCCACCACGTCGAAGTCGATGATGCCCAGCGTGCCCACGCCCGCCGCGGCCAGGTACATCAGGGCGGGGGAGCCCAGTCCGCCCGCGCCGACGCACAGGACCTTGGCGTTCTTGAGCCGTTTCTGCCCGGCCATCCCCACGTCGGGGATGATCAGATGTCGCGAGTAACGGTTGACCTCGTCGCGGGTGAGCTCCGCCGCGGGCTCTACCAGAGGTGGCAACGACACTGTGGGTGCTCCTGTGCTGACGCTCGGCTGTAACGGGGGTGAGGCGTAGACGGACGCCATCGTCCTCTCACCGCACAACCTTGCCATGCCGCCGCGCATTCCCCGAACCCCGCGCCGCGCTTCGCCGCACGTCAGCCCGTATGGAGGGGGTTCAGGCGGTGGTTCCGCCCTTGACTGATCACCCTGACGTCAGGGCGCAACAGGTCAAACCGCAGCTAATCTTGACGGTTGTGGCGTTCCTGCCCCCCAACTCCCAGCCGACCGGCGGCAGTCCCGGCGGTGCCGCACCCATGCCGGGCTTCGGCCCGCCCGCCGGGCACGCCCCGCCGCCCCCGGCGCCGGGGCCCGCGGCGCCCGGCCATGCGGCGCCGTCGCCCGCGACCGTGCTCGGGCTGCGCGCCCGGCAGTGGATGGTCGTCGCCGCCGCGCTCGGCTGCTGCTACCTGGTGGTCAGCGCGGTCGCGCTCACCGGCGCCTGGGCCACGCTGAACCGCGAGCCGACCCCCGCCGAGCTGCAGCGCGCCGCCGACGCCGAGGTGGCACGGCGCTGGCAGGCCTGGCCCGCCGGGAGGATCTTCCCCGAACGGGTCGGGTACGACCTCGGCCGCGGCAGGAGCGAGTTCGCCTCCCGCGTCGGCATCGCCGCCCAGGGGACCTGCCAGACCGCCGTCGACCCGGAGATCGCCGCGGTGCTGCGCCGGCACGGCTGCCGCGCCGTGCTCCGCGCCACCTACACCGACCAGCTCCAGGGCGTCGTCGTCACGGTCGGCGTGGCCGCCTTCGCCGACGCGTGGAAGGCCGACCGCGCGTTCCGGGAGCTGCCGACGGCCGCCCTGCCCGACCGTTCCAGCGGGGTGCGGCCCGCGCTGCGCGCCGCCTCGTTCCCCGGTACGGCCGCCGCCCGGTTCATCGACGCCGCCCGGCAGGACCGAACCGCCGACCGCGGCGGCCCGTACGTGATGCTGACCACCTCGGGCCACGCCGACGGGCGCCCGGCCACCGCCGTCACCAAGGAGCATCCCGGTGATCCCTACGCGCTGGCGCCGCAGGTGGCGCGCGGGATCGTCCGCCCGCTGGCGCAGAAGGCCCTGCCGGACTGCTCCAGTCGCGAATGGCGGTGCTGACGTGCGCCTGAGGAGAGGGGCCGCGGGCGCCGTGCTGGCCCTGGCGGCGCTGGTGGCGCCGGTGGCGGCGCCGGCGTTCGCGCCCGCCGCGCACGCCGACGAGGTCCGCGACCGGCAGCGTCCCATGATGGCGACGCTGGACGTCGAGACCGCCTGGAAGAGCACCCGCGGCTCGGGCGTGACCGTCGCGGTGGTCGACTCGGGCGTGGACGCCGACCAGGCCGACCTCGCCGGCTCGGTCATCAGCGGTCCCAACATGCTGGAGGCCGTCGACGGCGACACCCGGCCGACGCGGATGCACGGCACCGGGATGGCCTCGCTGATCGCCGGGCACGGCCACGGACCCGGCGGCCGGGACGGCGTCATGGGCATCGCGCCGGAGGCGAAGATCCTGGCGATCCGGGCCATCGCCGAGCGGGAGGACCCCAGCTACGCGCTGGCCCGTACGTCCGAGCAGGCCGACAGCGCGGTGGCGCGGGGCATCCGGCACGCCGCCGACAACGGCGCCGACGTCATCAACCTGTCCCTCGGCAAGAACGACGCCGACCTTGAGGAGCGCCAGGCCATCGGCTACGCCATCGGCAAGGGCGCGGTGGTGGTCTCGGCGGTGGGCAACGACGGTGACAAGCGCGACCGGCTGGACGGCGACGGGTTCGCGCCCTACTCCTACCCCGCCGCCTTCCCCGGCGTGATCGCGGTGGCCGCCACCAATTCCCGGCACGCCCGGGCCGCGTTCTCCAACCGGAACTACTCGGTGGTCGTGTCGGCCCCGGGCGCCGGGCTGCCGGTCGCCGGGCCCGGCGGGGACTACTTCCTGACCGACGGGACGAGCGACTCCTCGGCGCTGGTGTCGGGGATCGCGGCGCTCATCCGCTCCCGCCATCCGAAGCTGCCCCCGACGCTGGTCGCGCAGGCGCTCATC
This sequence comes from Spirillospora sp. CA-255316, assembly GCA_050942275.1. Taxonomy (GTDB): domain Bacteria; phylum Actinomycetota; class Actinomycetes; order Streptosporangiales; family Streptosporangiaceae; genus Spirillospora. Next base: position 2,151,563 of record CP192047.1, read on the forward strand.
CAGGGCACCCGGCACGGACCGAGCGGCACCTACGACCCCAGCGTGGGCTTCGGCGAGGTGAACGCGGCGCGCGCGCTGGCCGCGTCGGACGCCCTGACCACGCCGCGCGCGGGCGCGGCCGGCAAGCCCACCGGGCAGCGCTTCGGCACGGGCGCCCAGGGACCGGTGGAGGTGATCCACCGGCCCGCGTGGGTGAACGTCGTCATCGTGATCGTCACGGTCGCGGGTATCGGGGGCGCGGTCGCGGCCGTCGTGATCGCGGTCATGCTGGCCCGCCGCCATCCGCGTCGCGCGCCGCCCCAGCCTGGTCTCGGAGCGGGGTTCGCACTGGCCGGCGCGGGTGCGGGCCCGGGTGCGGGTGCTGGCCTGGGTGCGGGCGTCGGTACGAATCCGAGCGTGGGGCCGGGGCCTCGGGGTGGTCTGCCATCTGGGCTCGGCCGGCCGGCCGGTCCGGGGCAGGGGGCGATGCTCGGGGGCGCGGCCCCCGGTGGGGTGCCGCCGGGCGCGGACGCCGGGTCATGGCCGCCGCCGGATCCGCGGACGGCCGGACCTCCGAGGATGGAGCCGCCGCCTCCGGACGGGCCGGACGGGCCGCCCGGCGCGCCGCACGGACCTCCCGGCGGGCCTCCCGGGCCTCCCTGACCGGGTTGGCCTGACCTCCCTGACCGGGTTGGCCGGTTCCGGACCCGCCGCCGTGATCATGATGAGACACGCTGCCAGTTGTATCTGGCAACGTGTCCATGACTCCTGATCCGACCGTCCCGACGACTCCGCCGTCAACGGCACCGCCCGCACCTGCCTCCGCGCCTGCGCCGACGCCCTCGCCCGGGTCCGCGTCCGTGCCCGTACCGCCACCGGCGCCCTTGGCCGAGGCCCCGGTCCCGGTCCCGTTCGCGCCGGTGCCTCCGCCGCCCGGACGTCCCCGGCGGTCCACGCGCTCGATCGTCACGATCGCCGCGCTCGCGGTGTTCGGCGTGGCCGCCGTCGTGGGAGGAGCCGTGCCCGTCGTCGCGGACCTGACCCGCGAGCCCACCGACGGCGAGGTCAAGGCCGCGGGAGAGAAGGAGATCGGCGTCCGCTGGCGCGTTCTGAAGGCTTCCGCGATCTTCCCGGCACGCCTCGACCATCGTGTCCGCCGCGCGTACGAGGGCGGCCGGAGGATCGAGCCGCCCGCCTGGACCGCCGTACGGGTCGGGATCGCGCCCGAGACCTCGTGCGCCAAGGCCTTCGACGCGCCGTTCGCGCGCGTCCTGGACCGCCACGGCTGCCGTACGGCGCTGCGCGCCACCTACGTCGACGGCAGCGGCACACTGGTCGCGACGCTCGGGCTCGCCGTGATGCCCGACGCCCGCCGGGCGCTGCGGGCCGAGAGCGACCTGGGCGGCACGCACAGCCAGGCGGCGCTCGGACGGGCCGGGCTCCGGGCGGTGCCGTTCCCGGGCACGGCCGCGGCCGGGTTCGGCGACGCCCGCCGCTCCGCCTTCGGGATCGAGTCCAACGGGACGCCTTACCTGTTCTTCCGGACGAGCGGCTGGACCGCCGACCGGGGCAGGCCCGCCCCCGGCGCCCTCGCGGAGAGGTTCGACTTCGCCCGTACGGGCCTCAACACGATCGTGGCGACGTTCGCGGCGACCACCGCGGTGTGCGAGCGGGAGGGCGTGCGATGCTGACCCGTCTCCCCGCGGCCTCGGCCGCCACGACCGCCGCGGCCCTCCTCCTCACCCTGGCCCCGCCGCTGACGGACGCGGCCGAGGCCGCGGCTCCGAAGGACTGGGCCTCGCGTTTCGCGGGCGACCTCATCGAGGCGCAGCAGGTCTCCAAGGGCGAGGGCGTGAAGATCGCCCTACTGAGCGACGGGGTGGCGCCCGGCATGCGGACGTTGTCCGGAGCGCTGGAGAAAGGCCGCGACCTCGTCCGCACGCCCCGGCCCAAGCCCTTCATGGGGACGCTGACGGCGACCATGCTCGTGGGGAGCGGTCCCACCGCGCGCTCGCCGCTGGGCGTGCGGGGCGTGGTGTCGGACGCCACGCTGCTGCCCGTGCGCGTCTATCCGGGCGAGCAGACGACGGCCGCGAAGCGCTGGTGGGACGAGCAGGACATCTCCGAGACCGTGGCCCAGGGCATCCGGCACGCCGCCGACCAAGGAGCCCGGATCATCGCGGTGGAGCCCGCCGTGGAGGACGTCGAGGCGTACGCCACCACCGGCGGCATGGTCCGTTCGGCGATCGTCCACGCCGCGAACAAGGGCGCCGTGGTCGTCGCGGCCGCCGCCTTCAAGAACGAGCCCGCGCGGCCCGGGTACCCGGCCGCCGCGGCCGGGGTGCTCGGGGTCGGTACCACCGACGCGAAGGGGCGCCGCGAGAAGAAGTACACCGCCGCCAGCACAGCGATCTCGGTGTCCGCTCCCGGGATCAAGGTGCCCACGACCGGGCCCGGGGACCGGCCCTACGAGTTCTGGGGCCCTTCGGTGGCGCTCGCGTGGGTGACGGCGGCGGTCGCGATGATCAGGTCCGAGTACCCCAAGCTCACCCCGCCCCAGGTCGTGGAGGCCGTCACCTCGTCGGCGCGGCACCCCAAGGGACGCGGCCGGTACGACACCGAGCTCGGCTACGGGTACCTGAGCGCGATGGGGGCGATGACCGCGGCGCGTGCGCTCGCGGACAAGCCCGCTCCGGCGACCACCCCTGCCGTGGCGTCGGCAGTGAAGGACGCGGCGCGCTTCGGGGGCGACGACCCGCCCGGCGCCGTCAGGGCGGTGCCGTACGACCCCGCGCTCCTCGGCGGCTTCGGGGGGCTGATCGTCGCGGGCCTGGTCGCGATCGGGTTGGCGCTCGCGCTCGCACTGCGTCGCCCCCGCCCGACCCCGGCGGCCCCCGGCGCCACGTCCTCGCCTCTTGGTGGTACGTCCGCGCAGCCTGGTGGCAGTCTTGCCTCGCCCAGTGGCACGCCTGTGCCGTCCGATGGTGCGCCCACCCTGCTCGTTGGTATGCCCACGCCTCCTGGCGAGGCGCCCGTGCCGTCTGGGGGTGTGGCTGGGGCGCCCGGCGGTACGTCTGCGCCGTCCCAGGGTGGGGGGTCGGTGGCGGGGGCGGAGGGTGGCGGGCCAGAATCGGCGGGTGCGAGCGGACCCTGATGACTACGCCGAGGCCGTGCTGGACGCGGTCGAGCGGATCCCGGCCGGCCGCGTCCTTGCGTACGGCGACGTCGCGGAACTGGTGGGGAGCGGCGGCCCGCGCCAGGTCGGCCGGGTGATGTCCCTGTACGGCGGCGGGGTGCCGTGGTGGCGGGTGATCCGCGCCGACGGCAGCCCGCCGTCCGGGCACGAGGTCCGGGCCCTGGAGGAGTACCGGGTGGAGGGGACCCCGATGCGCCCGGACGGCCGCCGCGTCGACATGCGCCGAGCCCGCTGGGACGGCCGTTCCTGAGCGGTCCCGGCCGTCCCGCCGTCCCGTCGCGGTCCCGGCTCAGCGGCGGCGGTGCAGGGGGAGCGCGGCCACCATGACGGCCAGCACGATCGCGGGGCCGAGCGCCGCGGCGACCAGCGGTGCCGGGCCCATCAGCGCCCCGCCGGCCGCGGCGCCGGCGGCGAGCGCGGCGATGACGGCGGTGCGCAGGCCGGAGGCCGCCGCCGATCCGATCGCCAGGGCGCCCATCATCGAGGTGAGGGTGCCGGTGACGAACGTGGTGGTGATGCCGTCGGCCGCCAGCGTCCGCGCGGCGGCGGTCTGCACGCCCATCGCGGCCGACGACAGGGCGACGAGGGCGAGGAGGGTGCCGCCCTCCGGGCGGGCGTCGGTGGCGACCCAGCCGGCCAGGAACAGCAGTTGCAGGACGAGGTCGGCGGCCAGCGCGCGCGTCACGGCGGGCGGCCAGACCCGCTCCGGGTCGCCGGGCCCGGACATCCGGAAGCCCAGCAGCAGGCCCAGCGCGAACGCGAGCGTGGCCGCGCCGCAGCGTGCCAGCTCGGCGCCCGATCCCTCGCCGGCGGCCATGCCGAACAGCACGATGTTGCCGGTCATGTTGGCGGTGAAGACCTGGTGCATGCCGAGGAAGCCGACGATGTCGATGACTCCGGCGGCGAAGGTCAGGGCGACCAGCAGGACCGCCCGGACGCGGCGGGCCCGGACGCCGGACGGGCCCGGCCCGGCGGGTGCGGGCCGGGCCGGGTCCGGGGCGGCGGGGGGCGGGGTGGGAGTGGTGGCGGACGTGGTCAACGGGCTCCTCAGAAGATCGCGATTCCGGCCAGGGTGGAGACGACGAGTCCGGCGATGACGGGCAGGAACGAGAGGCGCACCAGCTCCAGCGCGGGGACGCGGGCGAAACCGGCGACAGCCAGCAGCGACGACCAGGCGATCAGCACGCCGCCGCCCGACCAGACGCAGCCCATCTGCCCGATCGCGGCCAGCAGCGCCGGGTCGACGCCGGCGGCGGGGCCGAGCGAGCCGGACAGCGACCCGGTCAGCGGCAGCCCGGCGAACCCGGAGCCGTCCAGGCCGGTGATCAGGCCGATCAGCAGGATGCCGAGGCCCACCACGACGCCGTTGTCGGGGATGACGTCCTGGATGTGGGTGACCAGGTCGAACAGGAAGCCGGGGGCCTTGGCTCCCTCGTCCAGCGCGAGGATCTCCCCGGCGAAGTCGGCGTTGCCGAGGAAGAAGAACCCGGCGATGGGGATCACCACGCCCATCGCCTTCACCGCAAAGACGAGGCCGTCCACGATGTGCTCGGCGCAGCTCTCCAGGCAGCCCTTGCCGTCGCCCATCAGGGCGGCCGCCAGGAGCAGCACGACGGTGGCGCCGCCGACGAGGGCCGCGGCGTCGCCGCCGACGACCTCGGGGACGGCGCCGGTGAACTTGCCGAGCAGCATGTAGCCGACGAGCCCGGCGAGGGTCAGCGGGACCAGCAGCGCGAACAGCTTGGACCGTCGCGCCCGGTCGGCGCCCGCGTCCCCGCCAGTGCCGGAGCCGCCGGGGCCGCCCGCGGACAGGGCGGCGTCGGTCATGGCGTCCCGGCGGGCGGGCCCGCGGTCGAGCACGGCCGTGGCGGCGCCCGCGGCGTCCTCACGTCCGGCGCCGCCCGCTCCGGCCGAGCCGCCGGACGCGGTCCTGGCCTCCACGGTCTCGGCCGCCTTCACCTTCTCGGCGGACGTGGTCTCGACGGCCTCCGCTGCCGCGCCGGCACCGCCGGAACGGGAGGCGAACAGGAACAGCCTCCGCCTGACCCGCACCGCCGGCTCCACTGTCCCGGTCTCCCAGCGCACCAGGTGCTGGAGGTCGGGCTCGCGGAACTCGCGGCGCTGCATCACGTACACCAGCGCCAGCGCCACCGCGCCGGTGATCAGCGACAGCACCATGGCGCGGTCGGCGACCTCGGTGGTCCCGACGCCGGCGGCCTTGGCCGACAGCCCGGGGGCGACCTGGATGACGTAGTCGCTGGACAGCGCCATGCCCTGCCCCGCGATGGCGATCGCCAGCGCGGCGGCGACCGGCGGCAGCCCGGCGGTGATCGCGGCGGGCAGCAGCACCGCGCCGATCAGCGGCACCGCGGGCGTCGGCCAGAAGAACAGGCTGATCAGGTAGGTCATCCCGGCGATGACCCAGAACGAGGAGTGGCCGGTGCGCATCACGTGCCGGAACGGCTCCACCATCCGGCGGTCGGCGCCCAGCGCGCGCAGCGCCCCCAGCAGCGCGGTGACCAACGCGATGATCAGGAAGATGTTGAACAGCTCGGAGGCCGCGGTGAGGCTGGCGTTGAACAGCGACTGCAATGCCGTCACCGGGTTCCCGGTGTAGGCGAGCGCGGTGCAGAAAGTGGCCGCGATCGCGGGGACCACCACGTTCCTGCGAGCGATCATGACCGCGACGATCAGTACGATCCCGGACAGAAAGATCCAGTGGGCGGCGCCTATCTCCACGCCACCACCTCCTTGTCGACCTCGGGGACGAGGCGAGGCTCGCGAGTGTTGCAGAGAATCTGCTGGATGGCCCGTCGATGAACAATGAGGAACGTGCACACCCCGGTCGTGGTCGTTTTGTGCATCGTGCCGGGCGGGCCGCCAACCGAACGGCTTGAGGACGCCGGATGTGCGCTCTGCCCAAGGAATGGCGCTGATCTTCGGCATTCGGTCCATGTCGGGCGGCCGGACGCGGCCTCGACACTGGGGTCATGCCAGCAGAACCAGCAGTGCCGGCGGCGGCGCCCGCCGACTCATCGGCCGAGGCGGCCGGGGTACGGGACGGGGCGGCGGCGCACGCTCTGGCCGGGGAGTTCGGCTGCCAGGGGCGCGGCCCGTCGGTCGGCACCGGCGGGATGGTCGCCTCCAGCCACCCGGCGGTGAGCAGGATCGGCGTGGATGTCCTGGAGGCCGGCGGCAACGCCGTGGACGCGGCGCTGGCGATGGCCGCGGCGTCCTGGCTGGCGCTTCCGGGGCAGTGTGGGATCGGCGGGGACGCGTTCGTCCTGCTGCGGCGCCCGGACGGCACCGTCACCGCGTTCGGCGGCAGCGGCTTCGGCCCGGACGGCGGCGACCCCGGCTTCTACCGGGAGCGCGGCCTGGACTCCGTGCCGCTGGAAGGGCCGCTGGCCGTCGCCGTCCCGGGAGCGGTCGCCGCGCTGGCCGCGCTGCACGCCGACGCCGCGTCCCGGGATCTGCCCCGGCTGTGGGAGCCCGCGGCCGAGATGGCGGAGCGGGGGCTGCCCTGCACCTACAAGACGCGCGACGACGTCGTCGAACGCCGCGCGGCGCTGTCGCGCGACCCCGGCACGGCGGCCGTCTACCTTCCCGGCGGCGCCCCGCCCCGGGTCGGCGCCCCGCTGCGGCAGCCCGAGCTGGCCGCCACCCTCCGCCGCGTCGCCGCCGCCCCCGCCTCCTTCTACACGGGCGAGACGGCCGAGCGGGCCGTGGCGTCGCTGTCGGACGCGGGCGCGCCGTTCAGCGGAGACGAGTGGGCGGCGACCGGCGATGCGCTGGTCGGTGCCGCCCTGACGTGCGGATATCAGGGGGTCAGCGTCCACCAGACGCCGCCGCCCACGCCCGGCTGGATGATGCTCCAGCAGGCCCTTCTCAACGACGGCGTCCTCGCCGGGCTGCCGTGGCTGTCGGCGGAGGCCGTGCACCGGTCGGCGAGCGCGGCGCGGCTGGCGTTCGCCGACCGGTTCGCCGGCTGCGGGTCCGGCAACGACCACTGGAGGAGTCTGCTGACCGCGGACGCCGTCGCCGCCGCGCGTGCCCGCCTCGACGCCGGCGACCTGCCCGCGCCCGCGAACCCGGCCGTCCCGGTCGACGGCGACACCACCTCGATGGTCGTGGTGGACGGCGACGGCATGGCGGTGAGCCTGATCCACTCGCTGGCGTTCACCTTCGGCGCCCGCGTGTCGGTGCCCGGCACGGGCATCATCCTCAACAACCGGCTCGGCCGGGGCGCGTACCTGATCGACGGGCATCCCAACGAGGTCCGCCCGCGCCGCCGTCCCCTGCACACCCTCAACGCCTGGCTGGTGACCGGCCGAGGCGGGGAGTTGCGGCACGTGGGCAACACGCCGGGCGGCGACGGCCAGGTCCAGTGGAACGCGCAGATCCTGTCGCACCTGCTGGACCACGGCCTCGACCCGGCCACGGCGGTGGCCGCGCCCCGGTTCACCGTGCACCCCGGCAGCGACGCCGACGTGATCGGGCAGCCGCCGGAGCTGCGCTGCGAGTCCCGTCTCGGACCCGCCCGCCTCGAGGCGCTGCGCGCGCTGGGGCACGACGTCCGGGTCCAGGGACCGTGGGCGGCGGGCGGCAGCGCCCAGATCATCTCGGTGGACGCGGAGACGGGCGCGCTGCTCGGCGCGTCCGACCCCCGGCAGGACGGGGTGGCCCTCAGTGTCCGCTGACAACAAGGTGCCCGGTGACAGCAAGGTGCCCGCTGAAGCCACCGGGGCGCGACTGCCGGACGCGCCCCGCCCCCAGGGCGACTACGTGCCCGCCGTCATCGCCCCCTGCGACCCCGGCCTGCACCTGGTGACGAGCGCGGGCATGACCCCGCGGCGCGACGGGACGCTCACCGTCACCGGGCTGGTGGGCCGTGAAGTGGACCCGGCCACCGCCCGCGACGCCGCCGGGCTCGCCGCCCGCAACGCGGTCTCCGCCGTCGCCGCCGCGGCCGGCGGCGCGGACCGGATCCGCACCTGGCTGCGCATGACCGTGTACGTCGCCTGCGCCGACGGCGTCACCGAGCTGTCGGCCGTCGCCGACGGCGCCTCGGCCGCACTCGCGGAACTGACCCCGGACGCGGCGCTGCCCGCCCGCAGCGCCATCGGCGTGCGGGCGCTGCCCGGTGGCGCCCCCGTCGAGGTCGAGCTGACCGCGCTCGCCCTCCTCCCGGACACCGCCCCCGACTCCCCGGACACCGCCCCGGAGTCCGCAGACACCGCCCCGGGCCCCCCGAGCACCGCCCCGAAGGAAAGCGAGGACCGCTGAGCATGCAGACCCGACCACCGCACGCCGGGCTGAACTTCGTCGCGGGGGAGTGGGCGCCCGCCGCCGGCGGACGCACCTTCGCCCGCCGCAACCCCGCCGACCGCGACGACCTGGTCGGCGATTTTCCCGAGTCGTCGGCGGCCGACATGACCGCCGCGATCGGCGCCGTGGCCGAGGGCGCCGCCGAATGGGCCGCGGCCCCCGCCGAGCGCCGCGCCGGGGTGCTGGAGGTGGCGGCGAACTGGCTGGAGGAACGGGCCGGGAACCTCACCGAGGAACTGGTCCGGGAGGAGGGCAAGACCCGGGCCGAGGCGGCCATGGAGACCGGCCGCACCCCCAAGAACCTGCGTTTCTACGCGTCCGAGGCGCTGCGGATCACCGGCACGTCCTACCCGGCCGACGACGGCGGCCTGGTCTACACGCGCCGTGAGCCGGTCGGCGTGGTCGGCGCCATCACGCCGTGGAACTTCCCGCTGAACATCCCGTCCCGCAAGCTCGGTCCGGCGCTGGCGGCCGGGAACGGTGTGGTGTTCAAGCCGTCGCCGGTCACGCCGCTGCTCGCGCAGCGGCTGGTGGAGGCGCTGCTCGCGGGCGGGCTGCCGCCGTGCGCGATCGCGCTCGTCCACGGCGGCGCCGAACCCGGGGCCGCGCTCGCCGCCGACCCGCGCGTGGGCGCGGTGACGTTCACCGGGTCGACCGCGACCGGGCGCGCGATCCACGCCGACGTCGGCCCGTCCCGCCGCTGCCAGCTGGAGATGGGCGGTAAGAACCCGGTCATCGTCCTGGACGACGCCGACCTGGACCGCGCCGCGCAGATCATCGTCAAGGGCGCGTACGGGCTCAGCGGCCAGGCGTGCACCGGCACCAGCCGCGTCATCGCGCACCAGGCCGTCCACGACGCCCTGCTGGAGCGCGTGGTCCGCCTGGCCGAGTCCCGGACGGTCGGCAACGGCCTGCACGAGGGCGTCGACATGGGGCCGCTGGCCGCCGACTTCCAGCTCCGGAAGGTCCTGGAGTACGTCCGGATCGGCGAGGAGGAGGGCGCCAGGCTCCTCACCGGCGGCCGCCGCCTCGCCGACGAGTCCGGCTTCTTCGTCACGCCGGCCGTCTTCGCCGGTGTCACCCCCGGCATGCGGATCGCCCGCGAGGAGATCTTCGGGCCGGTGCTCGCCTTCCAGCGCGCCGCGGACCTGGACGAGGCGGTCGCGCTCGCCGACGACACCGAATACGGCCTTTCCGCCGGCATCGTCACCCGCGACCTGGACCGCGCCCTCGCCTTCGCGCGGCGCGTCCGCAGCGGTCTGGTCAAGGTCAACCAGCCGACCACCGGAATGGCGATGACGGTGCCGTTCGGCGGCCTCAAGGAATCCAGCACGCAGACATTCAAAGAGCAGGCGGGCGAGTCGATGATGCTCTTCTACACCCAGGAGAAGAGCGTCTACATCTCGCCCTGAGCAGCGACTACGGCGCGCCCACACGGGCGCCAGCGCGGGTGCACAGTGCACACGCGACGGCCCCGGCGCTGTGCGCTCCGGCCATGGCGGCCGGACCGGCGCCCACCTAACTTCTAATGGAAAGAAAGGAGCCCGAAAATGGCGGAACTGCTCTCCAAGGACGAATTCCGTAAGGAACTTGAGAATGCCATCAAGGGGCGGGAGGCGAAGAACGCATCGTTCAGCCGCGCCTGGGCCGAGGGCGAGCTGAAGCGCGAGCACTTCGCCCGCTGGGCGGAGAACCACTACCACTACGTGGGCCCGTTCGCCGACTACCTCGCCCACGTCTACGCCAACACCCCCGACGAGTTCACCGCGGCCAAGGACTTCACGCTGCAGAACATGTACGAGGAGGAGCTGGCCGACATCCGGCACACCGACCTGCTCATCCGGTTCGCCGAGGCGTGCGGGACCACCCGGGAGCGGGTCGAGGACCCCTCCAACATGAACGCCATCACCCGGGGTCTGCAGGCGTGGTGCTACTCGGTCGCGATGCGCGAGCACTTCGTGGTCGCGACCGCCGCGCTGGTGGTCGGGCTGGAGTCGCAGGTGCCGAGCATCTACAAGAAGCAGATCGTGCCGCTGCGCGAGGTGTACGGGTTCACCGAGGACGAGATCGAGTTCTTCGACCTGCACATCACCTCGGACGTGGTGCACGGCGAGCGCGGCTACCAGATCGTCCTGGACCACGCCGACACCCCCGAGCTCCAGCAGCGCTCCCTGCTGCTGTGCCGGTGGGGCGCGGAGATGCGCTTCTCCTACACCCAGGGCCTCTACGACACCTACGTCAAGCCCGACCTGGTCGGCAGCCCGGCCTGACCCGGGACGCCCGACCCGGGGGCGCCCGACCGGGCGGCGGCGGGCGGCGGGCACCGCTCCCGCCCGCCGCCCGGCGGCCCCACGAGACGATCGAGGAGTGAGTTGACCTCCTCCTCCTGAAGGAGGGGGATTCCAACCCGTGGCCCCAGAAGAGGAGAACAGGTTGAGGTTCGCGGTTCATCCGCCCCGGCACCCCGAAGCGTCCCCGCGCAGCAACGGCCGGTCCGGCCGCCGAGCCCACCAGCGCGCCCACGAGCCTGCCGGTCTGGTGGGCGATGGTGAGCGCCGCGTTCACCTCGGCGTTGCAGGCGTAGCCGCAGGACCGGCACCGCAAACGCGCTTGGCTCTCGCGCGTCTACCGAGCCGTGGTCCCGCACGCCCGGCAGCGCTGCGAGGTGTACCCGGGATCGATCGTGTGCACCCGGCCGGGGCCTTGCGCTCCCACCGGCCAGGCGTCACAGACGGTAGCACCAGGTCGCGGGTCGCGCGCGGGGTTGCGGAGATCCGACGTGGCGACGGATCTCCGGTCCTTGTCCTGCTCCGCAGGAGTCCGATTCCTCCCCTGCCCGAAGGCGGGGGTCTCCTCGGAGGTTCCCGGTGACGACGACGGACCAGTGGGTCGAGGCCGCGCCCCTGGCGGACGTGCGCCGCCGCAAGCGGCTCGCGGTCACCGTCGCCGGACGGGACATCGGGCTGTTCCTGGTCGGCGAGACCGTGTACGCGCTGGACGACATCTGCGTGCACAAGGAGCGCCGGCTGACCAGGGGGACGCTGCTGTACGGCCGGGTGATCTGCCCCGGCCACCAGTGGAAGATCGACCCGGCGACCGGCGAGATCGAGGACCGCGAGGAGTGCCAGCCCACCTACCCCGTGCGGGTGGAGGCCGGAGTCGTCTACGTCGACCCGGGGGCGCGGGTGCCGGCCGCCGCGACCGTCCCGGACGAGGAGCTGTGATGATCGAGTCCGTCATCGTCGCCGGGGCGGGGCAGACCGCCGCGGTCGCCGCCCGTACCCTGCGCCGCCGAGGCTTCGACGGCCGGCTGACGCTGGTCGGCGAGGAGGCGGAGGCGCCGTACCAGCGGCCGCCGCTGTCGAAGGACTACCTGACCGGCGACCAGGACCGCGACGAGCTGTGCCTGCTGACCCCGGAGTGGTGTGCGGCCAACGCCGTGGAGCTGCGGCTGGGGACGCGGGTCGCCGCGATCCGGGCCGCCGACCGCGCGGTCGAGTTCGCCGACGGCACCGCCGAGACGGCCGGGGCGGTGCTGGTCGCGACCGGCGGGCGGCCCCGGCGGCTGCCGGGTGTGGAGGGCGAGCGGGTCCGCTACCTGCGCACCCTCGCCGACGCCGAGCGGCTGCGCGCCGAGCTGCGGCCGGGCGCCCGGGTCATCGTGATCGGCGCCGGGTTCGTCGGCTCGGAGGTCGCCTCGACGGCGCGCGGGCTGGGCGCCGAGGTCACCGTGATCGAGCAGGCGGGGCAGCCGCTGGGACGGGTGTTCGGCGAGCTGATGGGCGACGCGCTGGCCGCGCTGCAGCGCGGTGCCGGGGTGGACCTGCGGACGGGCGAGAAGGTCGAGTCGTACCGGGAGACGGCGGACGCCGCCGTGGTCACCACCAGCGGCGGCGCGACCGTCGAGGGCGAGGTGGTCGTGGTCGGGGCGGGCATGGTGCCCAACGCCGAGCCGGCCGCCGCGGCGGGCTCGGCGGTCGAGATCGCCGGGGACGGCGGGATCGTGGTGGACGAGTACTGCCGCACCGCCCAGGAGGGCGTGTTCGCGGCCGGGGACGTCACCAGCTTCCACCATCCGCTCTTCGGCCGCCGCATCCGCGCCGAGCACTTCGACAACGCCAACGCGCAGGGCATGGCCGCCGCCAAGAACATCCTCGGCAAACGGACCGCGCACGCCGCGTCCCCCTGGTTCTGGTCCGACCAGTTCGGCCGGAACCTCCAGTTCACCGGGTTCACCGGCGACGCGGACCGGATGGTGGTGCGGGGCCGGCTGGAGGACTTCGACTTCGTCGCGTTCTACCTGGCCGGGGGCGTGCTGCGGGCCGCGTTCGGCGCCGACCGCGGCGGCGAGGTGGCCGTCGCGCGGGAGCTGATCGCCGCCCGCCTGGCCCCGGACCCGGACGTCCTGCGCGACGAGGACGCCGACCTGACCGACCTGCTGAGCTGAGGGAACTTTCAGATGGAGACTTCGGAGGACGTCGAGTTCCACTACGTGGCCCGGTCGGGCCAGGTGCCCGAGGGGGTGGTGCGGCGCTTCTTCGTCGGGGACGGCGAGGCGGAGATCGCGGTGGCCCGGTCCGAGGGCGTCGTGCACGCGATGTCGAACTACTGCACCCATCTGGACTGCCTGCTGTCGTCCGGGCGGGTCACCGAGGACGGGCTGCTGTGCTCGTGCCACGGCAGCGTGTTCGACTACGCCGACGGCGAGCCGATCACGCCGCCCGCCACGAAGGCCGTGGCCGTCTACCCGGTCAGGGAGGAGGACGGGAAGATCTGGGTGGCGATCCCGCCGGGCAGCGAGCGGCCCGGCCCGCGACGGCGGCGGCAGGGTGTCGACCGATGAGCTGAACGGCGGCGACGCGAGCGGCGGCGCGGCCGGCGACGACGTGACGGGCGGCGGCGGGGCGGGGCGCTGGGCGGCGCTGGTCCCGCTGCTGCTCGGCACGTTCACCGGCACCGTCGCCAACACCATCGTGAACGTGCCGCTGAGCCTGATCCTGGACGATCTGGGCGTCCCGGTGTCGGCCGGCGCGCTGCTGGTGATCGCGTTCACGGTCACCTTCGCGGTGCTGCTGCCGGTCTCCGGCTGGCTTGGCGACCGGTACGGCCACCGCCGGGTCTTCACGGCGGCGATGGCGGTGCTGGGCGCGGCCTCGGCGGCGGCCGCGCTCGCCCCCGACCTGCCCTCGCTGGTGCTGGTGCGGGCCGTCCAGGGCGCCGCGACCGCCGCGATGCTGCCGACCGTGATGTCGCTGATCGCGGCGCTGTTCGACGGGGGGCGGCGGGGCCGGGCGCTGGCGCTGTGGGCGGCGGTGAACGGCATCGGCCAGGCCGCCGGGCCCGCGCTCGGCGGCGGCCTGGCGACCTGGGCCGGGTGGCGCGCGGTGTTCTGGCCGATCGTGCCGCTGGGGCTGGCCGCCGCCGCGGTGGCGGTACGGCTCGTGCCGCGCGACCGGCCCCGTGCCGTCCCGCTCGACTGGCGCGGCGCGTCGCTGCTGACCCTCGCCGCCGGGCTGGGGCTCGGCGCCGCGTCCGCGGTCGCGCCGCTGGGCGCCGCGTCCCCGGTGGTGTGGCTGGGGGCGCTGGCGGGGGCGCTGGCGGCCGTGGCGTTCCTGTTCGCCGAACGGGGACGCGCGGACGCGTTCCTGCCGCCCCGGCTGCTGCTGGAGATCCGCTACCTGCGGTCGTGCCTGACCGTGCTGGCGCAGATGTTCTGCCTGGGCGCGACGCTGCTCGGCGTCCCCCTCTACCTGACGACCGTGCGGCGCACCGAGACGCTTACGGCGGGCGCGCTGCTGCTGTGCCTGCCGATCGCGATGTCGGTGCTGGCGCCGGTCGTCGGCGTTCTCATGGAGCGGCTCGGCGCTCGTCCGGTGCTGCGGTGCGGGCTGGTCCTGCTGGCGGCGGGGCAGTCGCTGGTGGCGGTCGTGCTCGTCGGCCACGGCGGCGTGCCGTGGCTGCTGGCGGCGCTCTTCCTCACCGGCGCGGGCGTGGCCCTGGTGCAGACGCCCGCGGCCACGGGCGCGACCCGTTCGGAGGCGGGCCGGTACGGGGCGGGCCTCGGCCTGTTCAACCTGGTGCGCTTCGGCGGCTCGGCGCTGGGCGCGGCGTGGGTGGCGGCGGTGCTGGACCGCTCGCCCGCGTTCGGCGCCGTCTTCGTCGGCTGCGCCGCCATCGCCGCGCTCGGCCTGCTGGCCTCCTTCACCGGCCCGGACCCGGCCCCCTGACCCGGCCCGCTGACCCCCGAGGCCCCCGAAGCCGCCGAGGCCGAGGCGGCGTCAGCGGCGTTCGGCGGGCGGGGTCAGCTCGTCGGCGAGCGTCTGGGTGACCGAGCTCAGCGTCTCGATGTGGTGCGCGAGCCAGAACATGAACTGCGCGTCGGCCGTGCGGATGTCCATCCGCAGCGCCCGCGACGCCCGGTCCAGCTTGTAGAGCATCGTGTTGCGGTGCAGGTTGAGGGAACGGGCGGCGGCGTTCAGGTTCCCCGCGTTCCTGATGTAGGCGAGCACGATCGGCTCCAGGTCGCCGCCGCCCGCCTGCCGCAGCGGCGCCAGCGTCTCGGCCGCGAACGCCTGCCCCTCGGAGCTGCCCGCGACCTCCTTGAGCGCCGCGAACACCCGCAGGTCGTCGTATCCGCACACGTGGTCGGCGTCGGTGTGCCACGACAGGCCCATCGCCAGCCGCGCCTCGTAGTAGCCGGTCGCCACGCCCGCCGCGCCCTTGCCCGGGCGGCCGTGCGTCACCCGCAGGTCATCCCCCAGCGACGGCAGCAGCCGCCGCCGCAGCCGCTGGGCGAACCGGCCCGCCTCCTGCCGCTCGCGCAGCGGGTCGCCGCCCGCCGCCAGCTGCCGGATCACCACGATCGTGGAGCCGATCGCGGCGGTCAGCGTGGTGCCGTCCGGCTCCATCGCCTGCGCGATCCGGGCCGCGGTCAGCTTGTTCCGCAGGTAGTCGCGGCCCACCGGCAGCAGCGCGGACGCCGACACCACGTGCACCGCGAACGTCCCGGACACGTCGAAGCCGTGGTGCCGGGCCCGGGCGCCCAGCTCGTGCGGGTCGGCGAACCGGCCGTGCACCAGCGCCTCGACGAAGTCGCCGCGGGCCCGCTCCTCGGCCGCCCGCACCGACCGCTGCCGCAGCATCTCCGACCCGGTCAGCGTGGCGCCGTGCTCGGCGATCACCCGGTGCTGGGCGAGGTCGTGGTCATCGGGCGGGAAGGCGCGCTCCAGCAGCACCAGCCGCCCGTACGGCTCCCCGCCGACGGTGATCGGCGCGAGCAGCACCCGGACCGGGTCGCCGTCCGGGGACGGCCGCAGGTCCAGCTCCACCGGATGGCCGCCCGCCACGGCGGACGGCTCCGTCGCGGCGGCCGGGGCGGGGCCCGGCTCCGCGGGCGGCTCCGGGACGGCGGGCAGGGCGGCGGCGATCGCGTCCGGGTCGGTCGCGGTGCCGCCCGGCGGCTGCTCCCAGGCCAGGCGCTCGCCGTCCTCGTCCAGGATCAGCACCGGGCAGCGCGACAGGTTCGCGATCGCGTGCGCCATCGCCGGGATTCCCGACCCCTGTGCCAGCACGTCGGCCAGGGCGCGGTGCACCCGCGCGCCGTACTCCAGGACGTGCGAGGTCTGCGCCAGCGCCTTCTGCCCCACCAGCCGGCTCACCGCCCGGTAGTCGGCCTCCTCGCGTAGCGCCAGCAGTGGCACCCGGGCCCGGTCGGCGGCCCGCGCCGCGGCCTTCAGGTCGCATCGGGTGCCCGGCTGCTGCCAGGCCAGCAGCGCCGCGGCGCCGCGCCGGGACAGCTCGTGGATGAGCGCGATCGCCTCGTCCGCCGCGGCCAGCATGGTGGCGGGCAGGTGGACGGCGATGCCGCCGAGGTCGGCCGAGCCGACCTGCCCTTCGGCGTACCGGCGGGTCTCCGACAGCGGCAGGCACCAGGAGACCCTGCGGTCGAGCCCGGCCGCGCCCGCGACCAGCCCGCCGCGCAGCAGCGGCTCGGCCAGCAGCGCGCCCACCGTGACCCGGCCGTCCGGGTCGGCGGCCCCGCCCGTGTGACCGCCATGACCGCCATGACCGGCGGCGCCGTGGTCGGCTTCGTCGTGGTCGAGGGTGACGTGCTGATGTGCCATGTGCCCACATCCTGTCCCGATGGTTCGGCAGAGTGTACATAGTCCGGTTCGCCGGGTTCCCGGAGACTGACTGCCGTGACCGCCGGACGGGACGGGCGGGGCCAGGGAGGGCCTTCCTTTTCTCCGCAGCCTCCATTGTGCGGTACGACATCGAAGCGAGCAATACCTGAAATGCGGAGAAAATGGCGTCCGGATGTCGCCGTCCCGCAATTCTTTGGATTGCCTGAACGGGAACAGGAGGACGAATGCAGACCGTTCATCGGCTGACCCTGGAGGACGCCCTGGTGCTGCTGGAGGCGGCCGAGGCGGAGGCGCGGCGGATCGGGGTCAAGGAGACGATCTGCATCGCCGACGACGGCGCCCACCCCATCGCGCTGCACCGGATGACCGGGGCCCGGCTGACCGGGGTGGAGATCGCGATCGCCAAGGCGTTCACCGCCGCCGGCCACCAGCGCGACACCCACAGGTTCAACGAGCCGCCGGACGGGCCCGCGCTGCCGGGCAACGAGGCGTTCGGGATCAACCAGATGCATCCCGGCAAGTTCGCGATCTTCGTGGGCGGCTTCCCGATCGTGTACGAGGGCCAGGTGATCGGCGCGGTCGGGGTCAGCGGCGGCAACGGCGAGCAGGACAAGGCGGTCGGGGCGGCTGCGCTGCGTGCCTTCGAGGAGAAGATCGCGCCCCGTACCGCGCCCTGATCGACGCCCTGGTCGACGCCCTGATCGACCCGCGCTGCTCAGCCCACGGCGCCTTTCTCCTGGTCGTTCCGCCGAGCCGTCCCCTGGCCGGGTGCACCTCCGGCCGGGGGTGCGGGGCCGGGCGGTGGCCGGGGCGGGTCACGGCGGGCGAGGCATGGGGGACGCGGAGCGGGGTAGACGCGATCCGGACGTAATCGGAAAAAGCGAGCAATCTCCCGGTCATGTCCGGTCCATGCCGCCGACGATCAGGAGCACCCGTGGCCGCATCTCCGGCAGCCTCCCCGGAGCGGGGGACGGAGGGCACCGAGCACGCCGAGCAGCGCATCCGCCGCCGTCTCGAGCGGCTCATCGGGATCGCGGCCACCGAGGGCAACGAGGTACTGCCGCTGCGCAACGGCGACCAGATCTTTCCCGCGATGCTGGAGGCGATCGGCCGCGCCGAGCGCACCATCGACATGATGACCTACGTCTACTGGCGGGGCGACATCGCCCGCCGGTTCGCCGACGCGCTCGGCGAGCGCGCCCGTGCGGGGGTGCGGGTCCGGCTGCTCCTCGACGGGATCGGCTGCCATCCCATCGAGAAGGACCTGGTCGACCGGATGAGCGCGGACGGCGTCACGGTGGCGTGGTTCCGCAAGCCGCCCTACCTCTCGCCGTTCAAGCAGAACCACCGCTGCCACCGCAAGGTGCTGGTGGTGGACGAGAACACGGCGTTCACCGGCGGTGTCGGCATCGCCGAGGAGTGGTGCGGCGACGCCCGCGACGCGAACGAGTGGCGCGACACCCACGTCCGGGTGCGCGGGCCCGCCGTGGACGGCGTCGCCGCCGGGTTCGCGCAGGGCTGGGCCGAGTGCCACGACGAGCTGTTCGACGAGCGCGACCGCTTCGGCGGGCACGAGCCCGCGGGCGACGCGGTCGTGCAGGTCGTGCGCGGCTCGGCGAGCCTGGGCTGGCAGGACATGCAGACCCTGATGCGCGTGGTGCTGGAGTCGGCCGAGGAGCGGGTCCGGCTGTCCACCGCCTACTTCGCCCCCGACGACTACTTCACCGGACTGCTGGGACGCACCGCGCGCCGCGGCGTGGACATCGAGATCCTGCTGCCCGGCCCGCGGATCGACAAGCGGGTCTCGCTGCTGGGCGGCCAGCAGCACTACGAGCGGCTGCTGGCCGACGGGGTCCGCGTCTGGCAGTTCCAGCCGACGATGCTGCACACCAAGGTGCTCACCATCGACGGGACGGTGTCGCTGGTCGGCTCCACCAACTTCAACCGCCGGTCCATGGACCACGACGAGGAGATCATGCTGGCGGTCGTCGACCGCGATTTCACCGCCGCGCTGGACGGGCATTTCGACGACGACCTCCGGCGCAGCGAGGAGATCCGCGAATGGCGCTGGAAGAGGCGGTCGAGGCTGCAGCGCGCCGCGGAGCTGTCCGTCGTCCCGATCCGCAGGTTCCTGTGAGCGGAGCGGGCGCCGGGCGCCAGGTCCGAGCAGCCGCGGAACCGAGCAGTCACGGAATCGGGCAGCCACGGAATCGGGCAGTCGCGGAACGCCGCCCCGCCCTCCGTGGAACCGGGGTGCGGGGCGGCGTGTCACCGTTCGTCCGGCGGCCAGAGGCCCAGGTCCTCCACGGCCGCCGCGGCGGCCGGCACCAGCGCGTCGGCGTGCCGCCGCCCGACGATCTGCAGCCCGACGGGCGCGCCGCCGGCCCGTCCCGCCGGGACCGACACCGCCGGATGCCCCGACAGGTTGAACGGGAACGTCACCGCCAGCGCGCCCCAGTGGTCCACCGGCCGGCCCGCGATCTCGGCGGGCATCGGCCCCTCGGCGGGGAACGCCGGCACCTGCGTGGCCGGGGTCGTAGCTTCTGGTCTCCTTCCTTCCGGTTTCCCGAGGGAAACAAGATCCGGGTTGAGCGGATTGGCCGTAAGTGGGGTCGGGCCAGGTTTCCCAAGATTGGCTGGGTGCGGTTTCGCTGGTCCCGGTCTCTGAGGGGCGCGATCCGCAGCGCGACGTTCAAACGCGATGGGAAGCACTGGTATCTGTCGTTTCTTGTCGAGACCGGCGAGCCGGAGCAGACCGTGAGCCTTCAGCGGGGCCGGGTCGGCATCGACCGGGGAGTCGCGACGGCCGTTGCCACCTCCGACGGCCGATTCTTCGACCGTGAGTTCCTCACCCCTGGGGAACGTCAGCGGCTCCTTCGGCTGGAACGCCAGCGTGACCGGTGCGTCAAGGGCTCCAAGCGCCGTGAGGTGGTCAAAGCGAAGATTCAGACCATTCGTCGCCGTGAGCGGGACCGCCGTGCGGACTTCTGTGGGCAGACCGCCGCCATGGTGGTGCCTGGCAACGGCCTGGTGGTGTTGGAAAAGCTGAGCATCAAGGGCATGACCGCTACCGCGCGGGGCTCCCTCGGGCAGCCAGGCACCAACGTTGCGGCCAAAGCTGGGCTGAATCGCGCCATCTTGGACAAGGGCTGGCACGCCTTGGAGCGGGCGGTGGCGATGAGCACGGCCAGGCCGAGCAGATAGATCCAGTGGGCAGCGGACAACGCGTCACCATCCATTGCGGGGGAAGGGCTGGGGGAAGGCTTACCGGGGCGGCTGCTAGGCTCTGTTAAAGGTTGTTTGCGGGGCTGTTACGGGAGCCGATCCGACGATTCCCGGCGGTTCCAGAGACTCTGGCCGATCGGTTTTCGACGGACAATGAGAAAAGCGCACACCCGGCCCTGTCAGGCTTTGTGCAACGTGCCGGATGACATTTCCGCCGCATTCCGATAGGGCGCCCGCGGGCCCCGGGCGCTCCCGCTCCGTGGTGCTCCGTGATACCCCGTGGTGTTCGTCACGTCCAGTCACGGCCCGTCACGGGACGTCCACCGACCGTGCCGGGGAACGCGGCGGTCGCGCTCACGTCCCGTGATCGTCAGCGGTCTCATTCGCGACATGCGGCGGATGTGGTCAGAGCAGCCCCGGTGATCTGCTCCAATGAAATGTTGTGCCACCAGCCTCCTACCGTCTCGTGCGCCGCGCGGGTCCCGCGCGGGCCGTCCCGCCGGAGCTCGACGAGCGTCAGCGGCGGGTGGTCGAGCATGCCGGAGGCCCGCTGCTGGTGCTGGCCGGGCCGGGCACCGGCAAGACGACCACGATCGTGGAGGCGGTGGTCGACCGCATCGACAACCGCGGCACCGACCCCGAGCGGGTGCTGGTCCTCACCTTCAGCCGCAAGGCGGCCGGGGAGCTGCGCGAGCGCATCACCGGGCGGCTGCGCCGCACCACCCGCACGCCGCTGGCGCTGACGTTCCACAGCTACGCCTACGCGCTGCTGCGCCGCGACGCCGTCCTGAACGAGGAGCCCCCGCCGAGGCTGCTGTCGGGGCCCGAGCAGCTGCTGGAGGTGCGGCGGCTGCTGGAGGGCGAGCTGGCCGACGGGGCGCGGGAGTGGCCCGAGCGGCTGCGCGCGGCGCTGGCCACCCGCGGCTTCGCCGAGGAACTGCGCGACTTCGCCCTCCGCGCCGCCGAGCGTGGCTACCTCCCCGAAGACCTGGTCGCGACCGGCCGCACCCGGGGTCGCGACGACTGGACCGCGATCGGGCGGTTCATGGAGCGCTACGCCGAGCGGTTCGCCGTCGACCCGGTGCAGACCTACGACTACGCCGAGCTGATCCACATGGCCGCCGGGCTGCTCGCCGCCGACGAGGACGCCCTGCACCGCGAGCGGGACGCCTACGACGTGGTGTTCGTGGACGAGTACCAGGACACCGACCCCGCCCAGGAGGAGCTGCTGCGGCGGCTGGCCGGGGACGGCCGCGACCTGGTCGTGGTGGGCGACCCCGACCAGTCGATCTACGGGTTCCGGGGCGCCGACGTGCGCGGGATCCTGGAGTTCCCCGAGCGCTTCCCGACCATCGGCGGCGACCCGGCCCCGGTGGTGGCGCTGCGCGACTGCCGCCGGATGGGCCCGGACATCCTGGAGGCGTCCCGGCGGATCGCGCGGCGGCTGCCCGCCGGGGTGCTGGCCGCCGAGCACCGCGCGCTGCGTCCGGTGGAACTCCCCGAGTCCGACGACGACGCCATCGGCGACGAGGTCAGGGCGGTGATCGCCGACTCCGAGAGCCAGGAGTCGGCGCTGGTCGCCGACGAGCTGCGCCGCGCGCACCTGCTCGACGGCGTCCCGTGGTCGCGGATGGCGGTGCTGGTGCGCAGCGCCGTGCGGCAGGTCCCCGCGCTGCGGCGCGCGCTCGCCCAGGCCGGGGTGCCCGTGGTCGTGGCGGGCGACGAGGTGCCGCTGATCGGCGAGCCCGCCGTGCGGCCCATCCTGGTGCTGCTGCGCGCGGCGCTGAAGAAGGACTTCATGGACGAGATCGTCGTGGAGGACCTCCTCACCGGCCCGCTCGGCGGCGCCGACGCCCTCGGCATGCGGCGCCTCAAGCGGGCGCTGCGCGACCTGGAGGACCTGTCCGGCGGGCAGCGCTCCCTCAGCGAGCTGCTGGTGGCGGCGGTCGACGACCCGCGCGAGCTGATCCCCGTCCACGAGAAGGTGCGCGCCCCGGCGGAACGCATCGCCCGCCTCATCGAGCTGGCCCGCGAGAGCGCGCGCGGCGGCGGCTCCGCCGAGGACGTGCTGTGGGCGGTGTGGCGCGAGAGCGGCCTCGCCGACGAGCTGCTGGAGCAGAGCGTCCGGGGCGGTACCCGCGGCGCCGCCGCCGACCGCGACCTCGACGCCGTCGTCGCGCTGTTCGACCACGCCGCCCGCTTCGTCGACCGGCTGCCGCAGGCCGGGCCCGAGCTGTTCGTCGACACCATCGCCTCCCAGGAGATCGCCGGCGACACCCTGGCCGAGCAGGCCCCGCAGGGGGAGGCGGTGCGGATCCTCACCGCCCACCGCTCCAAGGGCCTGGAGTGGGACGTGGTCGTCGTCGCCGGCGTCCAGGAGGGCGTCTGGCCCGACCTGCGGCTGCGCGGCTCGCTGCTGGGCATCGAGGAGCTGATCGAGCTGTCGGCGGGCAGCGAGCTGGAGCGCGAGGCGCAGGCGCACGCCGAGGCCCTCGCCCGCGCCGGCGGCCGCGACGGCGGCGGCAGCGCCGCGGCGGCGGGCGCGTCCATGGCCGCCAAGATGATGGACGAGGAGCGCCGCCTCTTCTACGTCGCCGTCACCCGCGCCCGCCACCGCCTGGTGGTGACCGCGGTCGGCGGCGACGACTCCGAGGAGCGCCCCTCCCGCTTCCTCAACGAGCTGCTGCCCGGCGCGATCGAGCAGTCCCAGCTCGACGAGAAGACCCGCTGGCTGTCGCTGCCCGCGCTGGTCGCCGATCTGCGCTCGGTGGCGGCCGACCCGTCCCGTCCCGAGCCGATGCGCCGCGCCGCCGCCGGCCACCTGGCCCGGCTGGCCCGCGCAGGCGTGCGCGGCGCCCGCCCGGAGAACTGGTACGCCATCACCGCGCTGTCCGACCCGGGCCCCGCGTTCGCCGAGGACGAGCAGATCACCATCTCGCCGTCGCAGGTCGAGGCGTTCACCACCTGCGGGCTGCGCTGGCTGCTGGCCTCGGCGGTCGGCGCCCAGGAGGGCGGCCCGAACGAGTTCTCCACCATGGGCAAGGTCATCCACGCGGTGGCCGAGATGGCCGGCGCCGACGACGGCGTCACCGAGGTCGACCTGGCCCGGCGCCTCGACGACATCTGGAACGACCTGGAGTTCCGCAGCTCCTGGTACTCGGAGAAGCAGCGCGACCAGGCCGCCGCGATGGTCGACAAGTTCCTCGGCTGGCACCGCGACAACCCCAACGAGGTCGTCGCGCTGGAGGAGTCGTTCAAGGTCGACCTCGGCCGCGTCGTCATCAAGGGCCGCATCGACCGGGCCGAGCGCGACGAGCACGGCCGCGCCGTCATCATCGACATCAAGACCTCCACCACCGCCGTCCCCAAGGACGACCTGCCCCGGCACCCCCAGCTCGGCGTGTACCAGTACGCGGTGATGCTCGGCGCGTTCGAGCGGCACGGCCTGATCGAGCCGGGCGGCGCCAAGCTGATCCAGGTCGGCAAGGCCGCGTTCACCGCGAAGGCGCGCGAGCAGGAGCAGCCGCCGCCCGGCGACGACCCCGACCCCGAGTGGCCCAAGAAGCTCATCGAGATCGTGGCCACCGGCATGGCGAGCGACGTGTTCCAGGCCCGCGCCAATGACAAGTGTCGGACCTGCCCCGTACGGTCCTGCTGCCCCGTCCACGACGAGGGCGGGCAGGTCGGGCCATGACGGGGCGCTCCGGGGCCGGGGCGCGGGAGGGTGAGGGCGGGTGATCACTCCGGCGGAGCTGGCCCGGCTGCTGGAGATCCCGGAACCGACCGACGAGCAGGCCCGGGTGATCGAGGCGCCGCTGGCGCCGATGGCGGTCATCGCGGGCGCCGGGTCGGGCAAGAGCGAGACGATGGCGGCCCGGGTGGTGTGGCTGGTCGCCAACGGGTTCGTGCGGCCCGAACGCGTCCTGGGGCTGACGTTCACCCGGAAGGCGGCGGCGGAGCTGGGCGCGCGCGTCCGCAAGCGGCTGGACCGGCTGCGCGAGGTGCTGCCCGCCGACGAGCTGGCCCGGATCGGCGGGGAGTCGCTGTTCGACGGCGAGCCGATGGTGTCGACCTACCACTCCTACGCGTCCCGGCTGTTCGGCGACCACGCCCTCCGCGAGGCGCTGGAGCCGACCATGCGGCTGATCTCCCCGGCGGTGGCCTGGCAGATCTGCTCGCGGGTGGTGGACGCCTACGACGGCCCCATGGACAGGATCGACTGGCAGCCGGACACCGTCACCAAGGCCGTGATGGAGCTGTCGGGCGACCTGTCGGAGCACCTGCGCACCGGCGAGGACGTCCGCAGGGTGGGGGCCTGGCTGGACGAGCGGTTCGCCGCGCTGAAGAAGCCCCTGAAGGCGCAGCGGGACATCCTCGCCAAGCACGCCGTGCGCGAGCAGCTGATGCCGCTGATCGAGGCGTACCACCGCGCCAAGGCCGACCGGGAGGTCATCGACCACGGCGACCAGATGGCGCTGGCCGCCCGCATCGCCTACAAGCACCCCGAGGTGGGGATGATCGAGCGGTCGCGGTTCTCGGTCGTGCTGCTCGACGAGTACCAGGACACCAGCCAGGCGCAGCTCGTCCTGCTGAAGTCGCTGTTCGCCGGGGGGCATCCGGTGACGGCGGTGGGCGACCCGTGCCAGTCCATCTACGGGTGGCGCGGCGCGAGCGCGGGCAACCTGCTGCGCTTCGCCTACGACTTCCCGCTCCAGCCCGCGGTGGCCGGGCGGCGCCCCGACGCGGCGCCGGTCGTGCAGCTCAGCCGCAGCTTCCGCAACGGCGAGCGGATCCTGGACGCCGCCGCCAAGGTGCAGGAGGAGCTGCGGGCCGAGACGTCGGCCGTGCCGCGGCTGGTGCCGGGCGCGGGACGGGAGGAGCGCGGGCGCGTCGAGTGCGCGCTGTTCGAGACCGTCGAGGACGAGGCCGACCGGATCGCCGCCCGCATCGCCCAGCTGCTGGCGGGCGACCCGGCGACCGCCCCCGACGGCGGGCCCTGGATCGGGCCGGAGCCGCTCCAGTACGGCGACATCGCGATCCTGGCCCGCAAGCGTTCCCAGTTCCCGCTGCTCCGGCGGGCGCTGGAGAACCGGAACATCCCCGTCGAGGTGGTCGGGCTGGGCGGGCTGCTGACCGTCCCCGAGGTGCAGGACGTCGTCGCCACGCTCCGCGTGATGCACGACCCCACGGCGGGCGCCTCGCTGGCCCGCGTGCTGACCGGGCCGCGCTGGCGGCTCGGCCCCCGCGACCTGGTCGCCCTCGGCCGCCGCGCCCGCACGCTCGCGCAGGAGGCCGCGCGCGACATCACCCCGCCCGAGAGGCGCGGCGACGGCGCGTCCGCGAAGGGCGGTGCGGGGAACGGCACCGGGGAGGGCTCGGACGCGGCGGACGCCGGGGGCTCGGACGCCGGGGGCGCGGACGCCGGGGGCGCGGACGCCGGGGGCGCGGACGCGGGGAGCGCTGCCGCCGAGGGCGCGGCCGCGGAGGGGGCGGCCGCCGAGGGGGCCGCCGCGGGGGGTGGCGCCGCGGGGGGTGGCGCCGATGATCCGCTGCGGCAGCTGGTCAGCGAGCTCAACCAGGAGACCGGCAGCCTGGTCGACGCGCTCGACGACCTCGGCCCGCACGAGGCGTACTCCCCCGAGGGCTTCGGACGGCTGCGGCGGCTCCGCGACGAGCTGCGCCACCTGCGCGGCCAGGTCGGCCTCCCGCTGCCCGACCTGGTGAACGAGGTCGAACGCGCCCTCGGCCTCGACATCGAGGTCGCCGCCCGCTCCGGCCTCGACCCCGTCACCGCCCGCGCCGATCTCGACGCCTTCATCGACGCCGCCGCCACGTTCGCGGGCGACGCCGAGGACCCCACCCTCGGCGCCTTCCTCGCCTACCTCAAGGCCGCCGAGAGCGAGGAGTTCGGGCTGGAGGCCGGGCGGGTCGGCGAGACCAACAGCGTCAAGCTGCTCACCGTGCACGCCTCCAAGGGCCTGGAATGGCCGGTCGTCATCGTCCCCGGCCTGTCCTACACGCCGCAGAAGAGCGGCGGCCCCGCCAAAGGGTCGATCTTCCCCTCGCCGCCGCAGAACGCCACCCGCTGGACGGCCAACCCGCGCGTGCTGCCGTTCATGCTCCGCGGCGACCGCGCCGACCTGCCCGCGCTGCGCGGCCTGGAGAAGGACGACCTGAACGCCTTCGACGACGCGTGCGCCGAACGCGACCTGCGCGAGGAACGCCGCCTGGCCTACGTGGCGGTGACCCGCGCCTCCAGCCTGCTCATCGTCACCGGCTACTGGTGGGGCGCGTCCGGGCGCCCGCTCGGCCCGTCCCCGTTCCTGGAGGAGGTCCGCCAGGTGTGCCTGGCCGGGGCGGGCTCGGTCGCCGTCTGGACCGACCCGCCCGAGGAGGGCACCGCCAACCCGCTCCTCGCCGAGCCCGAGACCTCCACCTGGCCCCCGGAGCAGGGCGCCGCGCACGGCGACGCCGCGTCCCGCGAACGGTACGAGGCGATCGTCGACGCCGCCCGGATGGTCGAGGACGCCATGCTGGGCCGCACCCGACCCTGGGCCGGCACCGACGGGCTCAGCGCCGCCGACCGGGGCCGTATGACCGCCTGGGCCCGCGACGTGGAGCTGCTGCTGGCCGAACGCGACCGCGGGCGCGGCGGCGACGGCACGCTCGTCGAGCTGCCCGCTCACCTGTCGGTGTCCTCGCTGGTCTCGCTCGCCCGCGACCCGGCGGCGCTGGCCCGCCAGATCCGCCGCCCGATGCCGCGCCCGCCCGCCCCGTACGCGCGCCGCGGTACGGCCTTCCACGCCTGGCTGGAGGGCCGCTGGGGGCAGCAGCGGCTGCTCGACCCCGACGAGCTGCCCGGCGCCGCCGACGAGGGCGCCGCCGACGACTCCCACCTGGAGGAGCTGCGCGACAGCTTCGAGAGATCGGAGTGGGCCGCCCGGGAGCCGCTCGACATCGAGGTCCCGTTCGAGACGATCATCGGTGACAGGCTGGTGCGGGGCCGCATGGACGCCGTGTTCCGCGACCGCGACGGCCGGTACGAGGTGGTCGACTGGAAGACCGGCCGGCCGCCGTCCGGCGACGACGCCCGCTTCGCCTCCGTGCAGCTGGCCGCCTACCGGCTGGCCTGGGCCGAGCTGGTGGGCGTCCCGGTGGACCAGGTCAGCGCCGCCTTCCACTACGTGCGCGCCAACGTCACGGTCCGCCCGGCGGACCTGCTGGACGCCGCCGGCCTCACCGCGCTGCTGGAGACCGTCCCGGCGATCTGAGCCGGTACGTCCCGGCGATCTGAGCGGTTTCGTCCGGTGATCGGGCGGTGTTCCGGCGGACGATCGCGATCTGCCTCTGGTCACGGTGCGTGGTATCGGGGATGATGCGCGCAACGACCCCGCGGGTGAGTGGAGGCACTAGTGGTGGTGGCGCACGACGAGAAGGTGGTACGGGAGTTCTCCAAGCAGGCGGAGGGATTCGGGGATCCGCGGCTGAACGTCGCGTTCACCCGGCATCTCGGCCGGCTGGTGGAGTTCATGGAGCCGGAGCTGGACCTGGAGGACGTCGTGCTGGAGGTCGCCGCCGGGACCGGGCTGGTCTCGCGCGCGATCGCCGGGCGGGTGCGGCACGTGACCGCGCTCGACCTCACCCCCGCCATGCTGGCCCAGGGCAAGCGGGAGGCCGACCGGGACGGCGTCACCAACGTCACCTTCACCCGCGGCGACGCCGCCTGCCTGCCCTACGCCGACCGGTCGTTCACGCTGGCCGTGACGCGGTACTCGCTGCACCAGGTGGCCGACCCGGAGGCGGTCGTCGCGGAGATGGCGCGGGTCAGCCGGCCCGGCGCCGCGCTGATCGTCGCCGACCTGGTGCGCCCGGACGGCCTGGACGGCGATCCCGACCGCATCGAGCGGCTCCGCGACCCCTCGCACGGCGCCCTGCTCACCGAGGAGCGCGTCACCGAGCTGGTCACGGCGACGGGCGCCGAAGTGCGGCGGGTCGACCGGTTCGAGTTCGTCCGGCCGCTGGAGCCGTGGCTGGGCCTGGCGCACACCGACGCCGACGCCGCCGCGCAGATCCGCAAGGAGCTGGAGGACGAGCTGGCCGGCGGCGCCCCGACCGGCATGCGCCCCAGCGAGGTGGACGGGGAGCTGCACTTCACCCACTCCTACCTCTACCTGCACGCCAACGCCGCGTAGAGGGGCCCGGGGAGGCCCGGGGAGACCCGGGCAGGCCGGGGAACATCACGCGAGTGATTTCCGGTAGAACGTTCGACCTGTGTCGCTCGTGTGTTCTATGTTGTCGAACATGAGTTCAGGTGGGCGTGCGCCGGTCGGGCGGGAGCCGGCGGCGCTGGCGATGCGGATCGGCGTGGTCGCGGCGGAGGCTGCCCTGGCCACCTTCGCCCGCAACCTCGACCTCGAGGAGGTCGAGTCCGGCGAGGTGGATTTCCGCGGGTCCATCGGGCCCGCGGAGTGGCCGGTGTTCTCGCTGGTCATCGACACGCTGGCGGAGGCCGACCCGGGCGACGACCGCCCGCTGGACGAGCGGCGCGTGGACGCGCTGAACGACCTGGCCCGCATCTGCATGGCCGCCAAGCAGCGCGCCGGCGCCGCCTGACCTTCGCGCCGTCCAGCCCTGCTCTGGTCAGCCCCGGTCTCTGGTCAGCCCCGGTCGGGGGCGGCCCGGGGGTGATCGGGGCCGGTCAGGAGCGCTTCACCTTGCCGGTGCTGGTGCGCGGCAGCTCGTCCACGAAGTGCACCTCCCGCGGCACCTTGTACCGGGCCAGCCGCCGCCTCACCAGGGACTTCAGGTCGTCCTCGGTCACGGACGCGCCGGGCGCGCGCACCACGTGGGCGGACAGCCGCTGGCCCCACTGCTCGTCCGCCACCCCGGAGACCGAGACCTCCGCCACCTCGGGATGCCCGCCGAGCAGGTCCTCCACCTCGGCCGGGAAGACGTTCTCGCCCCCTGACACGATCATGTCGTCGGCGCGGCCGTCCACGAACAGCCGGCCCTCGGCGTCGAAGTGGCCGAGGTCGCCGGAACCGACGAGGCCGTCCCGCACCCGCTTGCCGCCGCCCCCGGTGTACCCGGCGAACCGCAGCCCGCCGCCGGTGTGGATCTCGCCGACCTCCCCGGCGGGCAGCTCGTTCCCGTCCTCGTCCAGGATCCGGACGCGCATCCGGAACGACGGGCGGCCGACGGTGCCCGGGGCCTCCCGGGCGTCCCGGGGCGTGGCGATGGTCGCCCAGCCGGTCTCCGTCGACCCGTACACGTTGCGGATCACGTCGCCGAACGCGTCCTGGAACGCCTCCGACAGGTGCGGGTGCAGCGCCGACCCGCCGCATACCACCACGCGCAGCGACGCGGGCCGCGGCCCGTCCGGGACGTCCAGGATGCGCTGCAGCATGATCGGCACCGCGACCAGCGCCTCCGCCCGGTGCTCCTCGATCGCGTCGAGGATTTGTTTGGGGTCGAACCGGCGGAACAGCACCAGCGGCATGCCCAGGCCCACCGCCACCGACATGTAGGCGAACCCCAGCACGTGGAACAGCGGCGGGGCCACCACGATCGGAGCGCCCGACCGCATCGGCACCCGGACCATGTGGCTGAGCGCGACGGGCAGCAGCGACCCGAGCGACAGGTCGTGCCGGGCGCCCTTGGGCGTGCCGGTCGTGCCCGACGTCATCACGATGACCCTGCTGGGACGGTCCGGCCGGAGCCGGACGGGCTCGGTGCCCGCGAGGCCGTCGATCGTCTCGCGTGCGCCCGTCCCGCGTGCGCCCGTCCCGCGTGCGCCCGTCCCGCGTGCGCCCGTCCCGCGTGCGCCCGTCTCCCGTGCGCCTGTCCCGTCGTGCCAGGCGTGGATCCGCCGGCCGCCGTAGCCCGACTCGTCCACGACGTCGTCGAACTCCGCGTCGTGGACCAGCAGCCCGATGCCCTCGCGCTCGGCGACCTCGCCCAGCTGCGGCGCGGAGAAGTCGGTGTTGAGCAGCACCACGTCGTTGCCGAGCCGGGACGCGGCCAGCACCGCCTCCACGAAGCCCCGGTGGTTGCGGCACAGCACGCCGACCCGCTCGCCGGGCCCGTTCAGGCGGGCGTGCAGGGCTGCGGCCAGGCCCTCGGAGCGGCGGTCCAGCTCCGCGTACGTCAGCGTCCCGCGCTCGTCGATGATCGCCGCCCGGTGGGGGAAGCGCAGCGCCGCCATCGCGCCCACGGTCGCGGGCACCGGCCCGTACCGGAGGTAAGGGAGCGGCAGCCGCGCGGCCCGGTCGGGGCGGACTGGACGGAGCGCGCCCACGTCCCACACCGCTTTGGCCGCGCGCGCTCCCAGACCCGCCAATGTTCGCATCCGGTCGAGCGGCACGACACCTTCTCCTTCCAGGGGACGCCGGGGACGGACCACCACGGCATACCCGCGCTCTTCACCGATATGTGGTGGACCAGCTCACCTTCACGTCCCCCGGCGGGGGCGGGGTGCCGGCCGCCGCCGACCGGAACGCCGCCAGGGCCGCGGCGGCGGCCACGGCGGCGACTCCGGTGATCAGCAGGACGGGACGTCAGCCTGCCAGGGGCATTCGTGGATTGATCATCCACATGCCGTTCTCGAACGATCCGGATCCCGCCCTCGTCGTCCCGCAAGAGCGTGGCCGCGTGCTCGACCAGGTCGCGGGGCAGGGCGCTGAGTCGACCTCATGCAGGAAACGGGTCATACCCGACGATCATGGACCACGGGGCGAAGTCGGCTCAGCTCAGGTAGTGGAACGCGGGTTTGGGGTGCATCAGGAATTCGTGGTGGGAGATGTTCCAGGCGTAGGCGCCCGCCATGCCGAAGGCGATGAGGTCACCGGGGCGCAGGGACGGTGGGACAGGGACGTCACGGGCGAACACGTCCTTCGGCGTGCAGAGCTGGCCGACGAGCGTGGCGCGGGCCGTCGTCCCGCTCCCGGCGCCGGTCAGGACGCTGAAGGGCTGGTCGTGGCCCTTGGTCACCGGCGTCCGCAGGTGGTGGGTGCCGCCTCGCAGTACGACATAGGTCTCGCCGTGGGTGGTCTTCACGTCGAGGACGTCGGTGACGTACCACCCGTGGTAGGCGGTCAGGGCACGGCCAGGTTCGATGCGGAGCCCGGCCGTGCAGTCGGGCAGGCCGGCGCTGTACGCCCTCCAGTCGAAGCGGGATTCGGGGGAGCGGTAGTCCACCGCCATGCCGCCGCCCAGATTGATCTCGGGATTCTGGACGCCGTGGGTCTCCAGCCAGGGAAGGGCCCAGTCGATGATGCTCCGCGCCAGATCGAGCATCGCGGGGGCGTCCAGGCCTGAGGCCAGGTGGGCGTGGACGCCCCTGAAGGTGAGGTGCGGAGTGTGCGCGATGCTGCGTGCGCACACGTCGAGGGCTTCCTCGTCCATGCCGAAGGGGCCGCTCATCTGGAGAGCCGCCCCGGCCGTACGGATCGGGAGGTTGGCCCGGAGGAGGACGGTGGCGGGGCGCTCCATCTTGGCGAGACGGGCCAGCTCGTGGGGGCTCTCCACGTGGATGCGCTCCACGCCGAGATCGAGGGCCAGGGCCAGCTCCTCGTCCGTCTTGCCAGGGCCGCCGAAGGCGAGGCGCGCGTCGGGCAGGGTCTCCCGTACGTGTGTCAGCTCGCCCCCGGACGACACCTCGAAGCCGTCCACGTGGGGAGCGAGGGCGCGGAGTATGGCCGCGTCGGGGTTGGCCTTGGCGGCGTAGAAGAGCTCTGGGCCGAGGGTCCCCTTGATGGACGCGGCGTGCTCGTCGAGGCCGTTCAGGTCGTAGACGTAGGCCGGGAATCGCGTGAGGCCGCGCATGAAGTCATGCGGGAGGGCGGCAACCGTGGAGGGGGTGGCCGTGTCGTGGGGGCTCATGATCCGGCGAAGGGGTTGGGAACGGGTACGTAGGTCGCGGTGCGGTCGGCGGTGCGCGCCCAGCGCGCGCGCAGGTTGGCCTTGGCGGGGAAGGGGACGCCGGCCAGCAGTGCGCGCAGTTGCGGATGGTCGCCGCAGGAGGCGAAGTGGGGCCGGGCCGCGGGCCAGAGGTCCGCGTCCACGCCGGGGTGCAGGTCGGCCACGGCCGCCGCGACCTCGGTCAGGTGATTGACCAGGAGGCAGTACACGACGCGGTTCCAGGCACGTCCCGGATCGTAGGTGAGGGCCTCGCGCACGCGGGGTGGGAGCGCTGAGAGGCGGTCGTGCCAGGCCGGGGTGAGCTTGGTCCCCTCCAGGTCGCGGAAGGCCGCCTGGACCGGCATTCCCTCGTCGTCCACCGCGACCAGGACGTTCTGCAGGTGGGCCTCCAGGACGACCCCGTGCTCCAGGTACGCGCGCAGCGCAGGGCGCGCCACGTGCCGTACGTAGGCGTCCCACCAGGCGAGCGCGCCCTCCGGGGTGGCCAGGGCCGGGAGCCCGGAGAGGGTGTCGCCGTAAGGGTCGGCCAGGGCGGCTGAGAGGAGGGGCGTGCCCTTGAGCCCGCCCACGCCCTGGCGCAGGATCACACCGAGCCCTTCGTGCAGTCTCCGGTCGGCGAGGGCGACGCTGCGGTACGCGGGTTCGGCCAGGAACGCGCAGCCTTCCAGCGAGGCGAAGACGGGCTGGATGATCTCGTTGAGGGCGACCGCGCCGGTCAGCTCGTACCAGGCGTTCTTGCGGACGCAGTTGGTGATGCGGATGTCCAGGCTGAACTTGCAGAAGACGTCGGCGGCGGGCACGTAGGCCGTGCGGACCGACGACGTGGGCGCCACCTCGGGGGCGGCGGGCCCGAGGTCGTGGAGCAGCCCCTCGGCGAAGGCCCGGCGCAGGACGGGACGGTCGGCCAGGAGCGTGAGCTGCCACGGGTGCGCGGGCAGGAGGCGATGGCCGGGAGGGGCGGCGGGACCCAGCTCGTCCAGGGCGGAGAACGCGGCGCCGTCCCCTTCCTCGATCAGCAGCTCTTCCCGTACGGCGAGCCAACGCGGAAGAAAACGCGCCCGGGTCTCCGGCGCGTACGGCATCCATTGGGCCGGGTCACCCTGGCGTGCCTTGGGCGAGGGGTGGAAACGGTGCCCGGAGAGCAGGGACTGCTCCGATTCCACGTACGCGTCGACGGAGGGGGCCGCCGGTGATGCCTCGCGTGCCCGCAGGAGCGCGGCAAGGGTGGAGTGGCTGTCACGCACCTGCGCGAGGAACTCGGGGTTGGCCTGGCCGGTGGCCAGTTCCAGCTCGCCCGTCACCAGGTCGGCCAGCCGGTCCCAGCCGGTGGCGATCCAGGAGGTGTCGCGGCGTTCCTCGAACGGGGGAGCGAGCCTGTAGGTGGGGCCGGACGGGGGCCTGGCCAGGCCGGTGCGGAGCGTGACCCCGACGCGGGGGAGCCGCACCACCAGGTGCCCTCCCCCGTCCGCCCACACCTGCTGCTCGGGCGCGCACACCTCCCGGACGAGGCAGTTCAGCAGGGCGGTGGCGGTGGCGTCGTCGGCGGTGAGAGCCGGTCGTGTCAGCAACACGTGTCGTCCCGAAGATAGTTGGGCCCCGGCGGGCCGTAGTGCTTGTTGATGTCGGCGGAGCCGGTGCGGGCCTTGTCGACGAGGGTTCCGGCGGTGACCATCGCCTTGGTCGGCAGGGTGCCGGCGTCCAGGGTGCGTGCCCGGAGGAAGGTGTCCTCGGGGCCGAGCGCCGCGTCGAGCCGGTCGCGGATCATCGCCAGACCGTCCGGCAGCGGCAGCAGGCCCCGCTCGGCCAGCCCGAAGGCGGGCGCGGCGGCGCACAGGTGGAGGGTGATGGTGACGAAGACCCTGGCCAGTGCCTCGGGGTCCCGCGTCGCCATGCGGGGATCGATGAACGAGCCCTCTTCGGACTCTCCGTCCCCGAGTACGAGAGTGCCGTCATAGTCCTTGACGAGCAGCTTCAGTGCGCCCTGGGGAAAGGCCGGGTCCAAGACGAGGGACACGTTCTGCTGATGGGCCTCCAGAGCGATGCCGTGCCGGAACAAGGTGACGTTCCAGGACAGCAACGCGTCCAGGTAGGCGCCGAAGAGTGCGGGCACGTCCCACCGCTCGATGACGAGGCCGCCCTCGGGTGCGCGGGCGAGCAGTGCCGCCACCGGGATGACGTGCGCGCGCGCCGTTTCGGGTGGGAAGCGGCGTACCAGGTAGGCGAGCAGGGGCGAGTCCGCGTGCCCATAGGTCTGCTCATCGGCCAGCAGGATGGGGAGCCGCGGCTCTTCCTTGAGGACGCGGCGGAGGAGGCGTTCGGCCAGGGCTCCGTCGGGGAGCGTGCGCGGGACGATCGTCCGCCTGTTGCGCAGCCCCAGGGTGCTGGTGGGGAGAGGGACTTTCAGATGCGTGAGCGCCTCCGCCTCCACGACCACGCTTCGCATGGACAGCGTCGGGGCCACCAGGACGCGCGGCTCTGGATCGACCGTCACGTCGGTGAGGTGGGGCACGGTCAGGGGGTGCACAGGGAAGAGGCCCTCGCCCGGCCACCACTCGGGCCGCACCCCCATCTCCGTCACCCGTTCCACAGGGACCCCGGCCCAGCGCATCGGGAACGTCGGAGCGAACTCGGGCGCGTAGCGCTCCAGGTCTTCCGCCTTCAACCCAAGGCGGCAGCGGCCCATGGGGTGCACGGGATGGTCGGTGTAGGCGGCGAGCGTCTCGTAGTAGGGGCCTGGGCCGTGGCGCACCGCATCGGGGAGGCGTCCGAGCCGTTCGAGTACGGCGGGCTGGGCCGACTCATGCAGACGTGCCGTGGCCAGGGCCTCCCGGCACTCCCGTTCAAAGGACGCGACGTCGTCCCGGGCGTCGGCCAGGGACCGCACCAGGGCGAAGACGTCGTCCAGCCTCAAATCCTGTGCCGGGTCCACCACATGGGTCGAGAGGAAGCCCCCGCCCAGGAGCCGCACGCCTCCCTCGGGACGGCCCAGGCCACCGGGCGGCTCAAGGGTCTGCCCTTGGACGAAGCGGCGCAGGCCCGCGTAGTCCTCACGCAAAAGGGCGTCGAGCACCCGCGCGGCGAGTGTGGCCTCGTTCACGCGATCGTCCAGGAGTGCGCCTTGCGGAAGCGCTCCAGGGCTGACTCGACCTCGTGCTCCGACGGACCGATGGCGCGGATCGTCCCCAGGTAGTCGCGGTTGGTGCGGGTGACGGCGATCCGCTCGCCGACCTTGCGTTGCGGCCGGTACGACACGTGCACGTCGCCGTCGGTGAGTTCCACGGCCTGCGGGGCCGCGGCCAGCACGCCGTCCCGTTCGGCCAGGACGACCTCGGCGACGGCATGGCGGCCCTCACCGTCCCCAGGGGGTTCGTACGCGGGCAGGCGCTCGCCCAGGTGGACGCGGAGGATCCAGTCGAAGAGGGGCACCCCGAGCAGGTCCGCCATGAGGAAGTCGCAGTGGTCGCCGATGAGCCTGTAGTTCACCTCGATGAGCCGTGCGCGCCCTTCGTGCACGACGAACTCGGTGTGGCAGGCCCCGAAGCCCACGCCCAGAGCCTCCAGTTGTGCGAGCACTTGGCCCGCCTCAGGGGGAGGGGGCACCCATTCGAGGCGCTCTTCGATGAAGTAGGGGGGCGGTGACAGCTTCGTACGGAACGAGCCGAGCACGCGCAGCGCGTGCCCGTCCCCGAGCGTTTCCAGGGTGTGCAGCTCCCCGGGCAGGTACTCCTCTGCGACGAGGGGATCGGTTCGCCTCGCCCGGATCTCCGCTCGGCGGGCGGCCAGTTCCTTGGCGTCGTGCACGAGGAAGACGTCCTCGCTGGCGACCCCTTCGCGCGGCTTGAGGACCAGCGGGTACGGGGCGTCGTCGGGCACCCTGTCCGCCGCCGCCGAGAAGACGGGGTCCACTCCGGCCAGATGGCGCCGCATGAGGGCCTTGTTCTTGGTGCGGGTGGCCGCTCTCCACTCCTTGCCTGGCAGCCCGTAATAGGCGGCGGCCAGAGCGGTGGGAGCCTGCAGGAAGTCGCTGTTGGAGAAGAGCGCCGCGGGCGCCCCGTCCTCGGCCAGCTCCTCGCACCGCGCGATGATGTCGCGGTAGTCGGACACCTCGCAGCCCACGACCGGGCCGTCGAACACCTCGGCGTGCTCGTCCGGCCGGTCGGTGAGCAGCGTGACGGCCGGGCGGCCGGCGGGCGCGAGCCCGGCGGCCGCGGGGAGGAACCCGGACGTCACCGAGTCGGTGACCTTCCCGGCCACGAGGACGAGGGGGAGCGAGGCGGAGAGCGGGGCGCCCACGGCCACCTTCCTGTACTGAGGTAAGGCTTGCCTAACTCGGAGAAGGCACCATAGTGTCGGTGCCGCAGGCCCGGCGCAAGCAAGGCGCCGCGCGTGTCTCGCGAGCCCCCGTCCGACAGGATGGGGACCATGGATCTGGTCGATCGCTGGGTCGCGCTGGCCGGCCCCCAGACGCGCCGCATAGGGGCGGAACTCGACGCGCGCTACGGCGAGCGGCACCGCCGCTACCACACGCGCGAGCACCTCGCCGCCGTCCTGGACCTCGTGGACGAACTGGCCGGGCACGCCGACGCCCCCGACACCGTACGCCTGGCCGCGTGGTTCCACGACGCCGTCTACGACCCCGAACGCGCCGACAACGAGGAGCGCAGCGCCCGCCTGGCCGGCCGGATGCTGGCCGACACCGACCTCGCCGAGGACGTGATCGCCGAGGTCGTCCGCCTGGTGGAGCTGACCGAGACGCATGCCCCCGAGGCCGGCGACCGCAACGGCCAGGTGCTGTGCGACGCCGACCTGGCGATCCTGGGCGCCGGCCCCGAACGGTACGCGGCCTACGCCGCGGCCGTACGGGAGGAGTACGGCTTCGTCCCCGAGGACTTCTTCAGGGCGGGCCGCGCGGAGGTGCTCAGGGGTCTGCTGGCCCTCCCGGCGCTCTTCCACACGCCCGAGGCGCGCGAACGCTTCGAGGCCCAGGCCCGCGACAACCTCGAGACCGAACTCATGCTCCTCAAGGCCGCCCCGCCCTCCTAGCCCTTTCCGACGAACCGCTAGGCGGCACAGCCCGTTCACAGACGGCACGGCACCCTTCCCAGGGGCACAGGAGGACGCCTAGACGCGCGCGAACTTGCGACGGCGCAGCCCGGCCCGCGTGAGCCGGTGCAGGAGTTCCTGGCAGCCGACCTCCTCGGCCCCAAGAGCGACCGCGGCGCCGTAGAGTTCGGAGGGCACGTCGTAGTGGTCGCGTTCGAACGCCCGGGGAGGCAGCCCGAGTTCGGCTGCGAAGACGTGCAACTCCTGGAACGACACGTCGCTGACCATGTGCGACCACACGCGTCCCCGCGCGGGCCACAGGGGCGGGTCAATCAGGATCACGGGGCCTCCCGACGCTCGTTCGCCTGCCCTTGTCCTATGCGGTGCCGGTGCCTTCCGCAAGTCGCCCGCCGCCGGGCGCAGGCAGGAGCGGCGTCCGAAACATTCTCAAGGAGATAGCTGGTGGACGTTTCCGAATACATCGGGGCGAGCGAGGACCGCTTCTTCGCCGACCTGAAGGAGTGGCTCGCCATCCCCTCCATCTCGGGGGACCCCGCGCACCGCGCGGACGTGCGGCGCTCGGCCGACTGGCTCGCCTCCCACCTGCGCGGCATCGGCTTCCCCACGGTCGAGATCTGGGAGACGCCCGGCCATCCCGCCGTCTTCGCCGAATGGCCCGCCGCCGACCCGGACGCGCCCTCGGTCGTCGTCTACGGCCACCACGACGTGCAGCCGGTCGAGCCGCTGGAGGAGTGGGAGACCGACCCGTTCACCCCCTTGGAGAAGGGCGACCGGCTCATCGGGCGCGGCACGTCCGACGACAAGGGCCAGGTGTTCTTCCACACCCTGGGCATCCGCGCCGGGCTCGCGGCCTCCGGCGCGACCGCGCCTCCCGTCACCATCAAGCTGCTGGTGGAGGGCGAGGAGGAGTCGGGCTCGGTGCACTTCGCCGAGCTTCTGCGCACGCATCGCGCACGGCTGTCCTGCGACGCGGTCGTCATCAGCGACACCACGATGTGGTCGGAGGACGTCCCGTCCATGTGCACGGGCATGCGCGGCCTCACCGAAGCCGAGGTCGCCCTGTACGGTCCGGAGAGCGACCTGCACTCGGGCTCCTTCGGCGGGGCCGTCCCCAACCCGCTGCACGCGATGGCCGCGCTCCTGGCGGCGCTGCACGACGCCGACGGCCGGGTCACCCTCCCCGGCTTCTACGACGACGTCGTGCCGCTCACCGACGAGGAGCGCGCCCTGTTCGCCCGCCTCCCCTTCGACGAGGCCGAGTGGCTCCGCACGGCGGGCAACAGCCTCGCTCCATACGGGGAGAAGGGCTACACCACCCTCGAGCGGGTCTGGGCACGCCCGACGGCCGAGATCAACGGCATGTGGGGCGGCCACACCGGCCCCGGCGGCAAGACCATCGTCCCCCGCGAGGCACACGCCAAGATCTCGTTCAGGCTGGTGGCCGGGCAGGACCCGCACAAGGTGCAGGAGTCGTTCCGCACCTGGGTCGAGCAGAACACCCCGCCCGGCGTGCGCGCCGAGGTCACCATCCCGGGAGGCGGCGTGCGGCCCTGCTTCTCGCCGATCCGCTCGGCGGGCGTGCAGGCGGCCAAGCGCGCCATGGAGAAGGCCTTCGGCAAGGAGGTGCTGTTCACCCGGGAGGGCGGCAGCGGCCCGGAGGCAGATCTGGCGGACATATTGGAGGCCCCGCTGGTGTTCCTGGCAGTGGGCCTCGACAGCGACCGCATCCACGCCCCCAACGAGAAGGTCGAGATGCCGCTCCTCCTCAAGGGCGCCGAGGCGGCCGCCTACCTGTGGGACGAGTTCGCCGCGGCGCTGCGTTCCGTCTGACGTCGGCGTGTGGCCCGCCCGAGGTCGGCATGATGAGAGGCCAGGCCGTACAAGAGGAGGGTCGTTGACAGACGCGAAGACCGAGCCGCCCACCGAGTCGATGCTGGAATGGCTGGCGCTGGCGCGCGGCACCCTGGACAGGGCCGCCGAGCGCCGCCGCGACAAGGACTGGGTCGAGGCCGCCTGGGCCGACCCGCGCACGCGGGTGTTCACGATCGAGGGCGGGCGGGTGCTCGTCTCGTACGATCCGGGCCCCGCCCTGGTCTTCACGTCCCCCGACCGGGCCCCGGAGGGGGAGCGCTACCTGCTCGGCGTGGACGACGAGGGCGTCGCCTACTTCGTCGTACGAGGAACGCTCCCCTCCATAGAGGGGGCGGAGCGAGCGGGTCTGAGGCGAGTGGGCGCGCTCCTGGGCGACCAGGACTCGGGCCTGCTCACCCACGCGGTCGCCCTGGAGCACTGGCACGCGACCAACCCGTACTGCCCGCGCTGTGGCGGGCCCACGGAGGTCACCGCGGCGGGGCACGTGCGTGTGTGCCCCGCCGACGGCTCCGAGCAGTTCCCCCGGGTCGACCCCGCCGTCATCATGCTCGTCCGGGACGACCAGGACCGCGTCCTGCTGGCGCGCGGTCCGAGCTGGCCCGCCGACCGCCGCTCGATCCTGGCCGGATTCGTCGAGCCGGGCGAGTCCCTGGAGCAGGCCGTCGCCCGCGAGGTGCGCGAGGAGGTCGGCCTGGACATCGACGACATCCGCTACCTGGGCAGCCAGCCGTGGCCGTTGCCCCAGAGCCTCATGCTGGGCTTCTTCGCGCGCGCACGTGGCGACCAGGAACTGCGCCCCGACCCGGAGGAGATCCTGGACGCGGCCTGGTACACCCGCGAAGAGCTGAGGGAGGCCCTTGAGAGCGGCCGGATCGTGTCGCCCGGCCCGCTTTCCATAGCCGCCCAGCTCATCATGCGCTGGTACGGGGAACCGCTCCCGGACATGCCCCCGTTCTGACGCCCCGGGGGGGCCTTAGACGCCAAGGAGGCGCTTGACCTCCTTGGCGCTGGGGTTGGTCAGCACGTGCCGCCCGGCGTCCGGCGTGTCGATGACGACCGTGGGCACCGTCTGGTTGCCGCCGTTGACGCTCATCACGAACTCGGCCGCGGCCGGGTCGCGTTCGATGTCGACCTCGACCATCTCGATGCCGTCCCGGGCGAGCTGGCTCTTGAGCCGCCTGCAGAAGCCGCACCAGGTCGTGGTGTACATGGTGAGCGGCCCCGTGGGCGCGTCCGCCTGGTCCGTGGTGGGCGTGGCCATCGGCGCGTCGTCTCCTTCGTCTGGCACTGAGATCAATCAGGCTGTCTGATGTGGTTCGTATGGCAATCGAACGATTCGGGCGACTGCGTCAACACCCGGCCGGCGCCGCGCATTCCGCTCAAGGAGGTTATCCACAGACGCGGCGCGGGTCGGATTCGGTCCCCGCCTGCTGCCAGGATGGGGGCATGGAGGCTGAGGGCGTTCTGGCGGGGCTCGACCCGGAGCAGCGGGCGGTGGCCGAGGCGGTGCAGGGCCCGGTCTGCGTGCTGGCGGGCGCCGGCACCGGCAAGACCAGGGCCATCACGCACCGGATCGCGTACGCGGTGCTGACCGGCGTCGTCGCGCCGCAGCGGGTGCTGGCCGTGACGTTCACCACCCGGGCGGCCGGCGAGCTGCGCGCCCGGCTGCGGCAGCTGGGCGCGCCCGGCGTGCAGGCCCGCACCTTCCACGCGGCCGCGCTGCGCCAGCTCACCTACTTCTGGCCGCGGGTGATCGGCGGCGAGCCGCCCAAGATCATCGAGTCCAAGATCGGGCTGGTGGCGGACGCCGTCCGGGCCTGCCGGCTGGCGTTCGGCCGCACCGAGCTGCGCGACATCGCGAGCGAGATCGAATGGGCCAAGGTCACCCAGCACCGCCCGGAGGACTACGCCGGCGCGGTCGCCACCGCCGCCCGCAAGATGACCGTCGACGTGGCCGACGTCGCCCGCGTCTACGACATGTACGAGACGCTGCGGCGCGAGCGCAACCTGCTCGACTTCGAGGGCATGCTCGAGCTGACCGCCGCCGTGCTCACCGAGCACCGCGAGGTCGCCGCCCAGGTCCGTGAGCAGTACCGGCACTTCGTCGTCGACGAATTCCAGGACGTCAACCCGCTGCAGAAGCTGCTCCTCGACACCTGGCTCGGCGACCGCGACGACCTGTGCGTGGTCGGCGACCCCAACCAGACGATCTACTCCTTCACCGGCGCCAGCCCCTCCTACCTGCTCGACTTCACCCGCCAGTTCCCCGAGGCCAAGGTGGTGAAGCTGGTCCGCGACTACCGCTCCACCGCCCAGGTCGTGCGGCTGGCCAACGGTGTCATCGGCCAAGCGCGCGGCGAGGCGGCCCGCCGCCACCGGCTGGAGCTGGTCGCGCAGCGCCCCGACGGCCCCGACCCCGTCTTCAACGAGTACGACGACGAGATCGCCGAGGCCGACGACATCGCCCGCCGGGCCCGCAAGCTGGTCGAGGAGGGCGTGCCCGCCCGCGAGATCGCCGTGCTCTACCGGGTCAACGCCCAGTCCGAGGTCTACGAGTCGGCGCTGGCCGCCGCGGGCGTGCCCTACGTGCTGCGCGGCGCCGAGCGGTTCTTCGAGCGGCCCGAGGTCCGCGAGGCGGTGATCCGGCTGCGCGGCGCCGCCCGGGCCGGCGCCGACGCCGAGACCGACGGCACCGGCCTGATCGCCACCGTCCGGCACGTGCTCTCGGGGGCCGGGTTCTCCGACCGCCCCCCCGAGGGCTCGGGCGCGGTCCGCTCCCGCTGGGAGTCGCTGGCCGCGCTGGCCCAGCTCGCCGAGGACATCGCCGCCGACGATCCGCGCGCCGGGCTGCCGGAGTTCGTGGCCGAGCTGGAGGAGCGCGCCGCCGCCCAGCACGCCCCGCCGCTGGAGGGCGTCACGCTCGCCTCGCTGCACGCCGCCAAGGGCCTTGAGTGGGACGCGGTCTTCCTGGCCGGCCTGGTCGAGGGCACCCTCCCGATCATCTACGCGGAGACCGCGGAGCAGATCGAGGAGGAGCGCCGCCTGCTGTACGTCGGCATCACCCGGGCCCGCGAGCACCTGTCGCTCTCCTGGGCGCTGTCCCGCTCCCCGGGCGGCGCCCGGCGCCGCCGCCCGTCCCGCTTCCTGGACGGCCTCACCCCCAGGACGCTGACCCCCGTCCCCGCCCGCGTCGACCGCACCAAGCGCCGCGCCGGCAAGGGCCCCCAGCCCTGCCGCGTCTGCGGCCGCCCGCTGACCGCCGCCATCGAGCGCAAGCTGGGCCGCTGCGAGGACTGCCCCGCCGAGCTCAACGAGGACCTCCTCGTCGCCCTCAAGGACTGGCGCTCCCAGACCGCCGCCGACCAGAAGATCCCCGCCTATGTCGTCTTCACCGACGCCACCCTCCAGGCCATCGCCGAGCACAACCCCGCATCCCCGGAGGAACTCGCCAAGATCCCCGGCGTGGGCAAGGTCAAGCTGGACCGCTACGCCGAAGCCGTCCTGGCCCTCTGCACAGGCACCACCCCACCCGCTTGACCCAGCCTCCCCCCACTCAGCGCCTCACCACCCGGTCCTCGTCTGCCCGCCCCGGGCCCTCGTCTGCCACGCTGGCCTCCCTCACCGCGCAGGGGCTCGTCTGCCGCGCAGCGCCTCGTCCGCCCACGCTGGGGCTCCGCCCGCGCGGGACTCCACCTATCCGCCTGGGCCTCGCTCCCTCGCGCTAAGGCTCGTCTGCCGCGTAGCGCCTTCTCCGCCCGCGCGGGGACCTCATCCCCCGCGCGGGATCTCACCTGTCCGTCTGGGCCTCGCTCGTTCGCGCTGGGGCTCGTCTGCCTGTGCCGTGTCTCGTCCGCTCGCGCGGGGGTTCCGCCCGCGCGGGGCCTTCTCTGCCTGCGTGGGACTTCATCTGTCCGTCTGGGCCTCGCTCGTTCGCGTTGGGGTTCGTTTGCTCGTGCGGTGTCTCGTCCGCTCGCGTTGGGGTTCCGCTCGCGCGGGGCCTTGACTGCCCGTGCGGGACTTCACCTGTCCGCCTGGGCCTCGGTCGCCCGCGCTGGGCCTTGCGTGCCCGCGCGGGGGTTCGTCTGCCCGCGCGGGGCTCCACCTGTGCGCGCTGGGCCTCGTCCTCCGCGCAGCGTTTCACCTGCCGCTCCGACCACGCGCAGCGCCTCCGCCTGTGCGCGCTGGGGCTCGTCCGCCCGTGGCGATCGCGCGTAGTGCCTCGCCTGTGCGCGGGGCCTCACCTGCCCGCGGCGGGCGAGGCAGCGGGTAGGGGAGGTCGTGCCCGGCCGGTTGCGGCGGGGAGAAGCCTGACCAGTTACGGAGGGGCTGGGGCCTGTCTCAAAATGGCCTCGGGTTCCTTGCGAGCGCGTTACCTGGGCGGTGAGGTGACGCCGGAGACGAGCGTCACCGGTCAGATCGCGAAGCGATGTCGCGCTTGCCATGGTCCGGTAGGCGAACGCCGCCAAGCGGGCGCCTTTAGGCCGGGACTTTGAGACAAAGCCTGGGAGACGGGCCGGTATTTGAGGAGCAGGATCGTGTTCGGCGGCCGGCGGGACTGGGTGAGAGCCCGGTCACATGGGATCGTTTGGGAGAATCGCCGGTGTGAAGGCTTCCCTGAAGGCACTGCTGGAACTGCTCGACCTCGAGCAGATCGAGAACGACATCTTCCGCGGCCGCAGCCCCGAGGAGCGCCGGCAGCGTGTCTTCGGCGGGCAGGTGGCGGGGCAGGCGCTGGTCGCCGCGGGACGGACCGTCCCGGTGAACCGGCCCGTGCACTCGCTGCACGCCTACTTCATCCGGCCCGGCGACCCGCTGGTCCCGATCGTCTACACCGTCGACCGGGTGCGGGACGGGCGGTCGTTCACCACCCGCCGGGTGCTGGCCATCCAGCACGGCAAGGCGATCTTCAGCCTGTCCGCGTCGTTCCAGATCGTGGAGGAGGGCCCGACGCACCAGGCCGCCATGCCCGAGGCTCCCGACCCCGAGACGCTGCCGACCGCGCTCGAACGGTTCACCCCGCTGTTCGGAGAGCGCGGCGCCGTGGAGTTCGTCGAGGGACGGCCCTTCGACGTCCGGCACGCCACACCGCTCACCTGGGAGGCCGCCAAGGACCCGGCCCTCAGGACGCCCGAGTCGAAGGTTTGGCTCAAGGTGGACGGCGAGCTGCCCGACGACCCGATGCTGCACGTGTGCCTGATGACCTACGCCTCCGACATGACGCTGCTCGACACCGTCCTGCTCAACCAGGGGCTCGCGTGGGGCGACCAGCGGACGATGGGCGCCAGCCTCGACCACGCCATGTGGTTCCACCAGCCGTTCCGCGCCGACGAATGGCTGCTCTACTACCAGGACACCCCGTTCGCCGGAAGCGCCCGCGGCCTGGCCAGG
The DNA here is from genome assembly GCA_050942275.1 of Spirillospora sp. CA-255316. Lineage (GTDB taxonomy): Bacteria > Actinomycetota > Actinomycetes > Streptosporangiales > Streptosporangiaceae > Spirillospora. The sequence goes on from CP192047.1 coordinate 2,195,678, forward strand.
GGCCAGGTGTTCACGCAGAACGGCGACCTGGTCGTGTCGGTCATGCAGGAGGGCCTCATCAGGACCTCGGCCAAGCCCGAGGGGCAGCCGCCTCAAATCATTTGAGAATGCAAGGATGACGACGTAGCCGTCATCACTGACTTAGACGTTGGAATCGGTGCCCCGGTTCGCTGTGAGACCGGTGAAGTGACCCACAAAACCGCAGGTCAAAAATACCTTGATTGATTTGCGGAAGTCCCCGTACTCTCGTACGCGAGCGAACAGACGGCCCGACGGTGGATCTTGGAACCGGCGGACGGGCCCCGAGGAGCCAGGAAGGTGGTGTGCAGTCCGGTGACCAGCATGTTGATCAAATCAGCGCCGTCCTGGACGCGCGCCTGCCCCGCCGGCTCCTCGATGAGGTATGGCGGCGGCGTCATGTCCGCCGTCCAGCCGTGGAGCGCCCTCAAGCCAGTGGCCGCCGTGTGCCCGAAGCCCGGCGTGTCCGGCGGCGCGGCGGCGCTGCGCGGCGGCGCCATGCGCGGCATCGCGTGGTTCGAGGCCGACCCGTTCGGCCTGCGACTGCGTGATCTGCGCGACGAGCAGCGAGTCCAGGACGAGCAGGGGCGGACTGTCTTCGAACTCGAAGGCACCAACCCCAGCGCTCCGGCCACGGCCCACGTGGACGCCATCTCGACCAAGGGTGGCACGGGTCCGTACCCCTGGAGGCGACCGGTCTAGAAAGACACCGGCAAGCCCCCAGGCCGCGGATCCAGACACCGGATCCGCGGCCTTCTTATTTGCCAAAAACCCACCGACACACCCGTTGCGAACCAACGAGAGGAATCAGGGTGACTGTGATGCAGGGGGCTCTCGCAGTGAGCGAGGAGGACCTCACCCTTCCCTGCCGGACCGACCCGGAGCTGTTCTTCGCCGAGGCTCCCGCCGACGTCGAGCTCGCCAAGGCCCTGTGCCTGGAGTGCCCGCTCCGCAAGGAGTGCCTCGCCGGCGCTCTCGAGCGCAAGGAGCCCTGGGGCGTGTGGGGCGGCGAGCTGTTCGTCCGCGGTGTCATCGTTCCGCGCAAGCGGCCCCGCGGCCGCCCGCGGAAGAACCCGGTCCCGGACGAAGTGGCCGTGTGAGGACCACGTGACCGCCATGCCGACACTCGACCGTGTGGAGATCGGGGGCACGGTCCCCGTACAGGGGCCGTGCCCCCGGGCCGCCGGGGAGAACAAGATGAACTTGCTCAGCCAGGACCTGTCCCGGGAACGAATACCGGGCGCTGAGGTGGAGCTGGCGCAGCGCGTGCGCGCCCTGCGGCGCGCGCGCCGGGACGCCAGGACGCGGGCCGCCCGCGTCCGGCGCGCCCTGCTGGCGCCCACCTCGGCCGGGGAGCCGTACATCCCCCGGCCCACTCGCGAGACCGGCCACCGGTAGACGACGAAGCCCGCAAGGTGGCAGGCCGCCGCCGCTCTTCTTGGATGGTTTGGCGGCCGGGCGGCCTCCCGAGCGGGCGTCCGGAGGCGTGCCCGGCGACCCCCTCGCCGGGCACGCCCACAAGCGGGGCCTCGCGCGTCTCATCAACGCGCGAGGCCCCGCTCGTATGCGTTCTTGCAGGTACGAGAACATCCGGCCGGTGGCGGCTTCTCACGCCCGCGGCGGTGCTTCGCGCCTGGGGTGGTGCTCCGCGCCTGCCGCGGTGCTCCGCGTCGGGGTGGTCTTCCGGGCCTGCGGTGGTGCTTTGCGCCTGGGGTGTGACTCGGGCCTGGGTGGTGCTTTGCGTCTGCGGTGGTGTTTTGCGTCTGGGGTGGTGCTTCCACCGCGGACGACGGCCGCCGTGTCGGGCGTCCCCAGTCGTGCTTGGGGCCCGGCGGGGACGTTCGCAGGGTGGAACGTCCCGGATTCGGGACGGTCAGCCGGCGAGCTCGTCGTCGGCCTCGCCGGTCGTGGCGGTGATCTCGGCCGGGGCGTCCTCGTCGGCGAAGCCGGGGATCCAGCGGAGGGACTCGGCGCGGGCCGGGATCTCGCATTCGAGCTGGCACAGCACCCCGGTGCCGGCCGACAGCACGCGGTGGACGATCACGTACTCCGGCGGCAGGTTGAGCTGCCGGACGACGTTGGTCGGGCGCAGGTCGGTGACCCGGGCGGCCATGTCGCGCAGCCACTCGCGGCTGAACTTGAACGTCTCGTTGACGAACGGCTCGGTGATCGGGGCCAGGAACGCCTGCAGGGACTCGGTGTCGACGTCCACGCCCTCGCGGATGAAGTCCTCCCGGCGCAGCGCCTCCTCGATCTGGTCGATCTCGGCCATGGTGCCGATGCGCAGCAGGCGGCCCATCCGGTACTGGAAGTCCTCGGGGATCCGGTCGACGGCGCCGAAGTCCATCACCCCGAGGCGGCCGTCGGCCATGACGCGGAAGTTGCCCGGGTGCGGGTCGCCGTGCAGCAGGCCCGACCGCTTGGGGCCCGACAGCAGGAAGCGGCAGTACAGCAGAGCGGCGTGGTTGCGCTCCTCCTCGTCGCCCTCGCTGATGATCTTCGAGAGGGGGGTGCCGTCGATCCATTCGGTGACGAGCACGTCGCCGGACTGGGCGATGACCTCGGGGATGTAGAAGTCGGGGTCGTCCGGCGGGTACGCGTCGCGGACCGCGGTCTGCGAGGCCGCCTCGATGGTGTAGTCGAGTTCCTCGGCGACCCGCTCCTTCAGCTCGGCCAGCATCGATTTGACGTCCAGGCCGGGCATGAGCACGGAGAACAGCTTGGCCAGCCGGGCGAGCTGGTTGAAGTCGCTGATCAGGGCCTTGCCGGCGCCGGGGTACTGGACCTTGACGGCGACGGCGCGGCCGTCCGCCCACACGCCCCGGTGCACCTGGCCGATCGAGGCGGCGGCGGCCGGCTCGTCGTCGAACGACTCGAACCGCTCCCGCCAGTCCTCGCCGAGCCCCTCGGCCAGGACCTTGTGGACGGCGCCGGCCGGCAGCGGCGGCGCGGCCTCCTGGAGCTTGGTGAGCGTGGCCCGGTACGGCCCGGCGATCTCCGGCGGCAGCGCGGCCTCGAAGATCGACAGCATCTGGCCGAGCTTCATCGCCCCGCCCTTGAGCTCGCCGAGCACCTTGAACAGCTGCTCGGCGGTGCGCTGCTGGATCTCCATGGCGACGGCTTCGGCGGGGCGGCCGAAGGTGCGTTTCCCGACCCCCAGCGCGGTGCGCCCGGCGAAACCGAGCGGAAGGGACGCCAGCTTTGCGGACCGCGTCACCGCGCGGCGGGGGAGATCGCTCACGCGGACCATTGTCGGTGATCCGCTTCAGTTTCCGCTACAACGATACGGGAACCACCCCGGTACCCCCGCCGACCGCACTTCGCCGACCTGCGAAAATGCGGTAAGTGTGCGCTTTCTCACGCCGCGGCCCGATCTGTGGTAAACGCGCGCGGGCCCGCGGGCGTGCGCGCAATCGAGCGGGTCGAAATCAGGTGCGCGTGCGTGAGGCGACCGGATAGGGCGGTGCGAAGTGCGGGGAGGCGAGGGCGATAGCGTGCGGGCCATGCCCGAAGAGCTGTCCGATGTCCTGCTCGTGGAGCGCCGCTCCGACGGCGTCGCCGTCCTCACCCTGAACGACCCGGACCGGCGCAACGCCATGTCCGACGAGATGACCGCCGCCTGGAAGGACGCCATCGCCGCCCTGCGCACCGACGACGGGCTGCGCTGCGTGGTCGTCACCGGCGCCGGAACGGCGTTCACCTCGGGCGGCGACCTGTCCTTCCTGGCCGACACCAACGCGATCGCCGTGCCGCCGCTGCGCGACCGGATGCTGGAGTTCTACCGGACCTGGCTGGCGATCCGCGCGCTGGAGGTGCCGACGATCGCGGCGGTCAACGGGCATGCGGTGGGCGCCGGGTTCGCGCTCGCGCTGGCCTGCGATCTGCGGTACGCGGCGGCCGACGCCAAGTTGCTGGTGCCGTTCACCGCCCTCGGGCTGCACCCGGGCATGGCCACCACCTGGCTGCTGCCGGAGGTGGCCGGGCTGCCGCTGGCGCGCGAGCTGCTGTTCACCGGACGTGCCGTCACCGGGTCGCAGGCCGAGTCGTACGGGCTGGTCAACCGGGCCGTCCCGCGCGAGCTGGTGCTGCAGGAGGCCCTGGACGTGGCGGGCCGGATCGCCGCGCAGGCGCCGATCGCGACCCGGCTGACCAAGGTGGCGCTGTCGAACGGCGGCCATCCGGACATGGAGTCGGCGCTGCGCTGGGAGTCCCTCGCCCAGCCGGTCACCATGGCGTCCAAGGACATGGTCGAGGGGCTGACGGCGCAGCGCGAGAAGCGCCGCCCGTCCTTCACGGGGGAGTAGGCGACCGGGCCCGCCCGGCTGCGCGGCGCCTCGCGCGGCGGCGCGGGCGTTTCAGAGCCTGATCGGGCCGGGTGGCTCGTCCGGAGGCAGTTCCGCCTTCGCGTCCTCGGCCGACGTGCCCGTCCTGGCCCGGGCCCGGTGCCTGGCCAGCCGTTCCATCGCCGCCGACAGCAGCATCGGCGCGGCGATCTCGGTCGCGCGGACCACCGCGCCGGGCGGCAGCCCGTACCGCCGGGCGATCCTGCGCGCCACCGGCCTGAGCGCCCGGCCCGCCGCCCCTCCGGCGACCGCGCCCGCGATCCCGCCGCCGACGCGGCTCCCCAGCGAGGGGGGCGGTGCGCCGAGGCGCGTGCCGTCCGGCTCCTCCAGGATCTCCGGCGCGGTCTCCGCCCCGGTGCCGCTGGCCTGACGCCGCTGGTGCCCTCTCAGCGTGATCACCCCTGATCGTCTCGCGTTCCGTGTCGTGAACGCCCCCTTCGTACCCGGCGTCGAACGGATCAAGCGGCGACCTTCCGGCCTTCCCACCTGCCGTTTCTCCGGCCCGGTCCGCCGGCCCGGTCTCCGGGCTCCGGGACGGAACGCAAGCGGCTCCGGCCGCCGGGACACCCCCTCCCTTCCCCTTTCGAGGCGGTGCCCGACGGCGCGGAGCCGTCCTGGCCACCGACAGTAGGAGTGGCCCGGGGGACCGTCAACGCGGCGCTGTGGACAGGGTGTGGAGCCCCCTGGGGACGCCCCGGGGTGTTGGTGTGGAAACCCTGCGGGGACTCTGTGGAAACACTCTGGGGATGCTCGAAAACAGGCCGGTTGACCTGCGGAAACTCCCAACACCCCCTGTGGAGGAAGCAAATTTTTAGGTACGGTTCTGGGGTGCCCCCTAACGTAGAGGTCCGCCGCAGTAACCGCCGCCGGCGGACGGTGTCCGCATACCGCGATGGGGACAAGGTCGTGGTGATGCTGCCCTCCCGGCTGACCAAAGCCGAGGAGGAGCAGTGGATCGCGACCATCCTCGAACGGCTCGAGGAGCGCGAACGCCGTCGCCGCCCCTCCGACGCCGATCTGGAAGTGCGGGCACGCGAACTGTCCCGGCGCCATCTCGGCGGCCGCGCCGTGCCCGCCAGCGTCCGCTGGGTGGGCAACCAGCGCACCCGCTGGGGGTCCTGCACGCCCGACGACGGCACGATCCGGCTGTCCACCCGGCTCCGCGGCATGCCGTCCTGGGTGGTCGACTACGTGCTGGTGCACGAGCTGGCGCACCTGCTGGTCCCCGGGCACGGCGCTGATTTCTGGAAGCTGGTCGGCAACTACCCCAAGGCCGAGCGCGCCCGCGGTTACCTGGAGGGCGTGGCCGCCGCCGCCCACCTGCCGATGGAGATGGACGCGGACGACGCCGGCGACGAAGAGCTGCCTCCCGAGTGCCACCACGGGGTCGCCGGGTGAGTCCCGGCCCCGATCCGTCGCCCCCCGCCGCCGCCTCCCGCCGCTACGCCGCCGTCCTGTCCGTGCAGGACCCGGACGGCGCCGTCCCGAGCCCGAGCCCGCCGGGGATCGATCCGGAGGAGTTCCGCCTCGCGCTCCTGGAGGACACCTACGAGGTCGTGGCGGGGCTGGAGCTGGTCACGCCCGCGCTGGTGCTGGACCCGCCCGGGCAGCCCGCCGCCGAGGCGATCACCTGGCCCGGCACCGCCATCGTCCGCGAGCGGAGCCTCGCCGCCGCGTTCGCCGCCCTGCACGACCTGGGCGCCGGGGAGGCCGTGCTGCTGGCGCCCGACGCCCCGGATCTCCCGCCGCTGCTGATCGGCAAGCTCTTCCGCGCCCTCGGCAACGCCCCGGCCGCCGCCTGCCAGTCCGAAGGTTCCCTGGACGCCGGGCCGCTGGACGCCGGGCCGCTGGACGCCGGGCCGCCGGACGGCTCGCCGGGCGGAGGCCGGCGCGGCGCGCCGAACGGGCTGGTGGCGCTGGCCGCACGGCTTCCCCTGCCCGGCTGGCTGTCCGCCGCCCTCGACGACGTCGATCTCGACACCCCCGACGCGCTGCCCCGGCTGCGCGCCGCCGCGCCACGTCCCGGACTGATCCCGCAAGGCCCCGGCTGGCACCGCCTCCGCACGCCCGCCGACCTGCGCCTGCTCGACCCCGGCCTGGAAGGCTGGGAGAACACCCGCGCCCTCCTCGAAGGGAACCCGCTCCTGGACGGCCACCCGCTCCGCTGACCCGCCGAACCCGAGAACGGCGCCAGGGGGCTAGCGGGACGCCAGGGCGGCCAGGCGGCGGACGGCGTCGTCGGTCGGCTCGGGCAGGGCGTCCACCGGGAACCAGCGCAGGTCCTCCGACTCGGCGCTGATCGCGTGCCGGGCGTCCGGCGGCGCCAGCGCCACGAACTGCACGTCCAGATGCCACGACCCCTCCGGGTGGCAGCGGACGGCATGCCGGTCGAGCTGCGCGGGCACGGGCAGCAGCCGCAGCCCGTCGATCCCCGACTCCTCGGTCGCCTCCCGCAGCGCCGCCCCCGCCAGCGTGGCGTCACCGGGCTCGCAGTGCCCGCCCAGCTGAAGCCATGCCTTGATCTTGCGGTGCAGGGTCAGCAGCACCCGCGTCCGGGACTCGTCCACCACGATCGTGCTCGCGGTGATGTGCCCCGCCACGCACTCCCGGAACGTTCCGTCCGGATGATCGGCCAGGTGGCGGAGGAAGTCGCGGCGGAGCCCCTCCTGGCGCACGTCGGGCGCCCGCCACCCCTCCAGCACCCGTACGGCGTCGGCGTGCAGCACACCCGGCGACGCCGCCGTCATACGCGGCGGCTCACACGCGGGTACAGCGAGTTCACCGGATGGTGGCGCCGCCGCTCCTGGTCACGCGGCCGCTGCCAGCACAGCCCGGCCCCCGCCACTCGCCTTCTGACCTGCGCGGACGCGGTCTCCGGCGTGAACCGGCAGCCGGGTACCCGCGAGCGGCCCGGACGCGACCTCACGCGCGGGACCCCGGGCCGTCGCCGGGCTCGCCGCCCGTGCCGCCGTCATTCCCGTCGTCCTCGGCCGCGGCCTCACCGGGCTTGCCCTCGTCCGGCTTGCCCTCGCCCTGCTCGGCCCCGCCCGGGCCGCCCTCGCCGGGCTTGCGCTCGGACTCGCCGGTCAGGGCGGAGATGTCCAGGTCAAGGCCCTCGATCTCGTCCCGGCCCTGCACGAACCCCTCGGGATCGTCGAGGTCCCCGGCGTTCGGCAGCAGGTCGGGGTGCTCCCAGACGGCGTCACGGCCCTGCACGCCGCGCACCTCGGTCAGCCTCCGCCACAGCGTGCCCGCCTCGCGCAGCCGCCGCGGCCGCAGCTCCAGGCCCACCAGCGTCGCGAACGTGCGCTCGGCCGGGCCGCCGGTGGCGCGGCGCCGCCGCACCGCCTCGGCCAGCTTCACCGAGCCGGGCAGCCGGTCGCCCGCGACCTGGTTCACCACGGTGTCCACCCAGCCCTCGACCAGCGCGAGGGTGGTCTCCAGCCGGGCCAGCGCCGCCTTCTGCTGCGGCGTCTCCTCCGGCGTCAGCTGCAGCTCGCCGCCGAGCGCCTGCTGGATCGCCTCCGGATTGCTCAGGTCGAGCCCCTGGACGGCCCGCTCGATGCCGGACAGGTCGACGGTGATGCCGCGGGCATAGTCCTCGACCGCGCCCAGCAGGTGCGCCCGCAGCCACGGCACGTGCGCGAACAGACGCTGGTGCGCGGCCTCCCGCAGCGCCAGGTAGAGCCGGACCTCGTCGTCGGAGATCTCCAGGCCCTCGCCGAACGCCTCCACCCCGGCGGGCAGCAGCGCGCCCACACCGTCGGGCGCCAGCGGCAGGCCGACGTCGGCCGAGCCGACCACCTCACGGGCCAGCGCCCCCAGCGCCTGCCCCGCCTGGCCGCCCACCATCGCGCCCGCCATCTGCTTGACCATGCCGATCAGCGGACCGGCCATCGCCTGCATGTCGGCGGGGATCTCGCCCGAGCCCAGCGCGCCGCCCATGGACTCCACCATGCGGGTCGCGATCGGGTCGCAGACCTTCGACCACACCGGCAGCGTCTGCTCGATCCACTCCGAGCGGCTCCACGCCTTCGGGCTGCGGATCCCGGCCGGCAGCGTGGTGCCCTCGTCCAGCCACAGGTCGGCCAGCCGCAGCGCCTCCTCGACCTGGCGGCGCTCGGCGTCCACGACCGAGGGGTCACCCTGCTCGGCGACCGAGTGGCGGGCTATGTTCTTGGCCAGATCCCAGTTCAGCGGGCCGCCGCCGGCGCCGGGGGCGCCCTGGCTCCCGATCATGTCGGCGAAGCGGTGCAGCATGTCGGCGAACTGCCGCATGTCGCCGCCCATGGCCTTGAATGGATCCTGAGGCTTGTCGTCGTCGCCGTCGTCGTTGCCGGGACGGTTGAAGCCGAAGGGAGTGTCACTCATCGGTTCGCCCCTGGGATGCATGATGGGCTCATATCCGCAACGTTAGCCGGTCCCGGCGAAGTCGCGAACACAAGGAAGGGGGCACCTCCGTGGCAACGGGCAAGGTTCGCCCTGGGCGTAGCAAGGGCCCGGTCGTCGCCGTCACCGGAGCGGCCACCGGGGCGGGCCGGCTGCTGGCCGCCAGGCTCGCCGGGCACGAAGGCGTCCGCAAGGTCGTGGCGATCGACGACCAGCGCGGCGACGTGCCGAACGTGACCTGGCGAGTGACCGACATCCGCGACCCGCTGCTGTCCAACCGGCTCTCCGACGTGGACGTGATCGTCAATCTCGACCTGCGCCGCTCGCCCGAGCTGGACCCGCGCGAGCGCCGCACCCACAACGTGCGGGGCGCCCAGACGGTGGTGACGGCCGCCGCGGCGGCCCGGGTGCGCCGGGTGGTACTGGTCACCAGCGCCATGGTGTACGGCGCGGGCCCCGGCAACCGGATCCCGCTGGCCGAGGACGCCCCCCTGCTGGCCGAGGCCAACACCAGCATCGCCGGCGACTACGTCGAGATCGAGGAACTGGCCACCGGGGCGCGGCTGACCCATCCCGGCCTGGAGGTCACCGTCGTACGACCCGCGGCGCTGGTGGGCCCCGGCGTGGACACCGTGATCACCCGGCATTTCGAGGCGCCCCGGCTGCTGTCGGTCAAGGGCAGCACCCCGGGCTGGCAGTTCTGCCACATCGAGGACCTGGCCTCCGCGCTGGAACTGATCGTCGTCGAGGGCCTGACCGGACCGATCGGGGTGGGCTGCGAAGGGTGGCTCGGCCCCGAGGAGGTCACCGAGATCACCGGCAAGCGCAGCTTCGAACTGCCCGCCGCGCTGACCTTCGGCATGGCGCAGCGGCTCCACCGCCTCGGGATGACCCCCGCCCCGGCCACCGACCTGCACTACGTCGCCTACCCGTGGGTCGTCGACTGCGCCCGGCTCCGCACCGCCGGGTGGAAACCCGCCTACGACAACGCCACCGCGCTGCAGACCCTCATGGAAGAGGGCGCGGGACGGCACGCCGTCGTCGGCCGCCGCGTCGGCGGCAAGGAGGCCACCATGGCGACCGCCGCGGGCGCCACCGTCGCCGCCATCGGCGCCGCCGCCGCCATCCGCCGCGCCCGCAAACGCCGACGCTAGCTGTGTTTATTGCATGCGCGAGCTGCGCTCCTCGCCTGGCGGCTCGTCGCTTGTCGCGCATGCGGCGATCGCTGCATCGCTCCGAACTCGCCTTGACGGCTCGCTTCGCGATCAGGTTCTCGCAGGCTCGAACCTGCCTTCGGACGCGATCGCAACGCTTGAGCGACCGTTCGGGGCTGAGCCGACGGCTGATGTCGTCGGGCACGTGAGGCGGTGGAGACGGCGGCCAACGAAAAAGGGGCATGGGGCAAAAGGGAAGGGCCGCGCGGATCGTGCCGCGCGGCCCTTTTTCGTTGGTCAGTCCTGGTTTGGTGAGGGGGAGGGGGACGGGGAGCCGGAGGGGGACGGGCTGGGGCTTGGGCTTGCGCCCGTGGCCGGGCGTCCCGCGCTCTGCTGCGCCGCCGCCAGCGCGTCCCTGGCCTTCTTGATCCGCTCCCAGGCCTTGCCCATCTCCGGGTAGTTCAGCTCCTTCTGGGCCTTCTCGTAGTCGGCGACCGCCGCCTCCAGCTCGTCGATCGCCTGCTGCGCCTGCTGCGTCAGCTGCGGCGCACCGCCCTGCTGGTTCTGGCCCGGCTGGGTGCCGGACGGCGGCGGGGCCGCGGCGATGCCGCCCAGCAGCTGCTCCATCGCCTCGCTCATATCGTTCCCCGAGGCGATCTTGTCACCGAACCGCACCAGCACCTTGCCCAGCAGCGGGTACGGCTGCTGCTCGGCCGTGCCCGCCGCCATGGCGTACATCGGCTCCACGTACAGCACCCCGTTGCCGAACGGGATCGTGAGCATGTTGCCCGGCACCGTCCGGGTGCCGCCCTGCCGCAACGCGAACAGCTCGTTCTTGACCTTCGGATCGGTCTCGAAGGAGTTCTGCACCTGGCCCGGGCCCTGCGCCGGGGAGTTCCGCGGCAGCTGCAGCACCTCGATCTGCCCGTAGTTGCGGCCCGGGGTCGACCCGATCGACATGAACGCCGCCAGGTTCGGGTTCTCCCGCGGGTTGAACACCGTCGTCAGCGAGAAGTCAGGGCCGTCCGTGCCCGGCATCCGCAGGCTCTGGTAGTACGGCGGCTGCCGCCGGCCCTTCGCGCCCGGGTCCTCCGGCACCTCCCAGAAACCCTCGCCGTTGTAGAACGCCGCGGCGTCGGTCACGTGGTACTTGGTGAGGATCTGCCGCTGCACCTTGAACAGGTCGAGCGGGTAGCGGAAGTGGCTCTCCAGCTCCGGCGGGATGGTGCTGCGCGGCTGGACGGTCCCCTTGAACACCTTCATCCAGGTCTTGGCGACCGGGTCGTTCTCGTCCCACTGGTAGAGGTGCACCGAACCGTCGTAGGCGTCCACCGTCGCCTTCACCGAGTTGCGCATGTAGTTGATCCGGTCGTTGGCCTGCCGGGCCACCGCCGAACGCGTGTCGGTGATCGTGTCGCGGGTCGCGTCCCCCAGGCTGGTCTGCTCGGCGTACGGGTAGGCGCTGGAGGTGGTGTAGCCGTCCAGGATCCACAGGATGCGGCCGTTCACCACGGCCGGGTACGGGTCGCCGTCCAGCGTCAGCCAGGGCGCGGCCCGCTGCACCATCTCCCGCGGATGCCGGTTGTAGAGGATCTTGGCCTTGTCGTTGATCGCGCCGGAGAGCAGGAGGTTCTTCTCCTGGAACTTGGTCGCGAACAGCAGCTTGTTGAAGAACGAGTCGATCGGGACGCCGCCGCGGCCCTGGTAGGTGGTGTTCTTCTGGCCCGCCGAGCTGTTGTCGGGGTAGTCCAGCTCCTGCTGCCCCGCGCCGCCCACGACCGAGTACGCCGGCGACCGCTCGCCGAAGTAGATCTGCGGCCGGTCCACCTTGACCTGCGAGTTCGGCGCCTGCGGCATGTCCTTGGTCAGGAACTCGGGCACGCCGCCGTTGCCGAACCGGTCGCCGTACGCCGACACGAAGCCGTACCCGTGCGTGTAGACCATCCGGTCCTTGACCCAGCTGCGCTGCCCGGCCGGGGCGCCCGACAGCTCCCGCAGCGCCACGATCGCGTCCACGTTCCGGTCGCCGACCTTGTACCGGTCGACGTCCAGGGTGTCGGGGAACCGGTAGAACGGCCGGATCCGCTGCAGCTGCTGGAACGTCTCGCCGACCACGTTGGGGTCGAGCAGCCGCACCCCGCCCAGCTGCTCGGCCTCGGCCTGCAACTTCTTGGGATCGGCCTCGGGACGCGCGCCGTACTCGGTGGTGACCTTGGCGTTCTCCACCCCGTACGCCTTGCGGGTGAACTCGATGTTGCGCTGGATGTACTGGCGCTCCTTGGCCAGCTCGTCCGGCCTCACCTGGAACTGCTGGATCGCCAGCGGGTACACCCCGCCGACCAGGACCGCCGACAGCACCAGCAGCGTGAAGCCCACGCCCGGCAGCATCATCCCGCGCCGCACGATGTTGCTGAAGAACATCGCGGCGCAGATCACCGCGATCACCGCCAGGATCGTCTTGGCCGGCAGCAGCGCGTTGATGTCGGTGTACGAGGCGCCCGTCGTCGCCCCGCGTTCGGAATGCACCAGGCCGTACCGGTCGTACCAGTACGCCACCGCCTTCATCAGCACGAACAGCCCCACCAGCACCGACAGGTGCGCCCGCGCCGGAGGGCTGGCCTTGTCACCGGGGCCCTGCAGCCGCAGCCCGCCGTACAGGTAGTGCACCATCAGCGCGGCCAGGATCGACAGGATCACCGTCGCGAACAGCACGCCCAGCACCAGCCGGATGAACGGGTAGGTGAAGACGTAGAAGGACACGTCCTTGTGGAACTGCGGGTCCTTCACGTTGAACGGCGTGCGGTTGAGGAACGCCAGGAACACCGGCCACTGCCCGGCCACCGACGAACCCGTCAGCAGCCCCAGCAGCCCCAGCAGCCCGCCGGCGATCAGCTTGCGGCGCGGATCGACGACCGCGCGGTAGCGCTCCAGGCCCTGCTGCTCCACCGACAGCGGCCGGTACGCCGGCCGCAGCCGGTAGGCGATCACCATGTTGGCGCCCACCAGCAGCGCCATCAGCGCGCCCGATCCGAAGAACAGCAGCACCTTGGCCCACAGCTCGGTCGTGTAGACCGACGAGAAACCGACCGAGCGGTACCACAGGAGGTTCGTCCAGATCGAGGTGAACAGCAGGAAGGCGACCAGCAGCACGGCCAGTACCACCAGGACCGGTAGCACCAGCCTGCTCCGGCCGTTACCCAGCCGGCGCCCGAATGCGGGAGTCCGGAACGTCAAGGGCCTCTCCGTTCGAAAGGTCGTGCCCACCGGCCGCCGCCGGTGCTGTCTATGCAACTTACCGAGTAGACGGGGGGTTCCCGCATTTCCTCCCGCCGATTGGGGGAAAGATGGGCCCGTGAGTCTTCTGGAAGAAGTCGTACAGGATCTGGAACGCCACACCGCGCAGGAGGGCTGGGACGCCGCCCCGCGCCTCTACGCCCTGGTGGAGAGCGCCGAACTGCGCCGCGCGGAACCGGAACTGGCCGACCAACTGGGCCTGAGCGCCGAAACCGACACCCTCGCCGCCCTTGAGCAGCCCGCCCTCCCTGAACAGGCCGCCGTCGAGGACGCCCTCGCCACCATCGCCTGGCCGGACGCGGTCGCCGGCTGCGCCCTCGTCCTCGAACGCGTCGTGCTGCCCCCCGAGGCCGAGGACGAGATCCCCGAGGACGAGGACGAGGCCGCCGAATGGGCCGCCAGGCACCCCGCCCGCGAAGACGTCCGCATGATCGTCGGAGTGCTGCGGGACGGCACCCGGCACGCCGCCCTCAGGCTGCGCCGCCACGACGTCGACGACGAGGTCCTCCTCGGGCCCGACCTCGTCCCCGGCCTCGCCGACGCCCTCGCCGCCACCTTCGACCCCGACGAACCCGACGGACCGGGCGCCCTGCCCGGCGTTCCGCCCGCCGGGTAGCCTGCGGAACGTGAACGAGGACAGCGGGCAGGAAGTCATCAGGCTGATCGGCGTCCGCGAGACGCCGCTGTCGATCGACGAGGTCTTCGCCGCCGTCGGCCACCCCGGTGCCGGCGGCGTCGCCCTCTTCGTCGGCACCGTGCGCGACTCCGACCACGCGCGCGCCGTCAGCCGCCTCTCCTACAGCGCCCACCCCACCGTCGAACGGGAACTGCGCGCCGTCATGGAGAAGGTCGCCGCCGACTTCCCCGTCAAGGCCCTCGCCGCCGTCCACCGCGTCGGCGACCTCGACATCGGCGACCTCGCCGTCGTCGTCGCCGCGTCCTGCCCCCACCGCGCCGAGGCCTTCGACGCCTGCCGCCGCCTCATCGACGACCTCAAGGCCCAGGTGCCCATCTGGAAGCACCAGCGGTTCACCGACGGCGGCGACGAGTGGGTCGGCGCCTGCTGAACCCCCGTTCCCGCATAGAGTTTCCGCATGTCTCGTCGTGCCGCCACGCTCGCCGTCGCGAGCGCGCTCGTCATGGTGCTGGCCCTGGTCGGCTCCCTCATGCCCGTCCCGTACGTCGCGCTCATGCCCGGCCCGACGAGCAACACCCTCGGCACCAACGAAAAGGGCGAACCCCTCATCAAGATCGAAGGTCGGCAGACCTACGACGACAAGGGGAACCTGAACTTCACGACCGTCACCTACCGGGGCGGCCCGGGCAGCCGCATCGACCTGTTCAGCGCCCTCCAGGGCTGGCTGGACGGCGACGTCGCCATCGTCCCCGAAGAGACGATCTTCCCCAAGAACGAGTCGCAGCGGCAGGTCGACGAGGAGAACACCCGCCAGATGCGCGACTCCCAGCAGAGCGCCGAGGCCGCCGCCCTCCACGAACTCGGCATCAAGGTCCCCACCCAGGCGGTCGTCGACTCCGTCCAGAAGGGCCTGCCCGCCGACGGCAAACTCCGCCCCGGCGACGAGATCACCGCGGTCGACGGCACCGCCGTCTCCAACGTCTCCGCCGTCACCGACCTCATGGCCAAGCGCAGGATCGGCGCCCCCGTCACCGTCACCTACAAGCGCGGCGCCAAGGAGGAGAAGACCACCATCACCACCGCCGCCGCCCCCGACGGCAAGCGCGCCGTCGTCGGCATCGTCCTCAGCGACCAGTACCGCTTCCCCTTCAAGATCGACATCAGTGTGGGCGACGTCGGCGGCCCCAGCGCCGGCCTCATGTTCTCCCTCGCCATCGTCGACAAGCTCACCCCCGGCCCCCTCGCCGGCGGCACCTTCATCGCCGGTACCGGCACCATCACCCCCCAGGGCCAGGTCGGCCCCATCGGCGGCATCCAGCAGAAGATGATCGCCGCCCGCCGCGCCGGCGCCACCGTCTTCCTCACCCCCAAGGACAACTGCCCCGACGCCCTCGACGCCCGCCCCGGCGGCCTCCGCCTCGTCCGCGCCGACACCCTCAAGGGCACCATCGCCGCCATCAACGCCATCAACAGCGGCAAGGGCCAGATCCCCTCCTGCGAACGGAACTGATTTGGCACCCCACCCCCCATGCCCTACAGTTAAGCCATCACCGCGGGGTGGAGCAGTTCGGTAGCTCGCTGGGCTCATAACCCAGAGGTCGCAGGTTCAAATCCTGCCCCCGCTACTGGTCCTGGGGTCCCCTTGGTCGCAAGCTGTGCTTGCTTCCGAGGGGACCCTTCGCATTTCTCCCAGGGGGGCGACCCCCTGGGACCCCCGATGTGGGGGCTCCGCCCCCACGCCCCCTTGGCGCGGGGGCCTTTGGTCGGGCGCTGGGCGCCCTTCCTTGGCGGTTGTTGGGGGATCTGCGGGTGGTTGCGGGGTTGGTCGGGCGCTGAACGCCCTCTTTGGGGCGGGGGCCTTTGGTCGGGCGTTGGACGCCCTTCCTTGGCGGTTGTTGGGGAATCTGCGGGTGGTTGCGGGGTCAGGCGGTTGTGGCGCCGTCTAGGACTAGGTCTTGGCCTACTACGTAGCTGGACTCGGGGGAGGCCAGCCATAGGACGGTGCTGGCAGCTTCGTCGAGGGTTCCTACCCGGCCTAGGGGGAGGGTGGGGCGGAAGCGGTCTTCGCGGTCTGCGGGGGTTTCGCCTGGGCGCATGGACATGGGGGTGTCCAGCGGGCCCGGGGTCAGGGCGTTGATGCGGATGCCCGCGCCGATGTTCTCGCGGGCAGCGGTACGGGTGAGGGCGCTGACGGCGGCCTTGGTGGCCGCGTAGGCGCCCATGCCCTCGGGGCGGAGGTGGGGGCCGATGATGGACGAGGTGTTCACGATGACGCCGCCGCCGTGCTCGCGCATGTGGGCGATCTCGTACTTGAGCGCGAGGAACATGCCGGTGAGGTTGGTGGAGACCAGGGCGTTCCAGTCGGCCTCGTCGATGTCGGCGACGTGGCCGACGGAGAGGGCGCCGGCGTTGTTGAAGGCGATGTCCAGGGAGCCGTGGCGGTCGACGGTCGTCCTGACGAGGGTCTGGACGTCCGAGCTGGTGGTGACGTCGGCGGGGATGTGGTCGGCCGTTCCGTTTTCTTGCTCGACGAGCTTCACGGTTTCGGTGAGGGCGGTCTCGGTTCGGCCGCTGACGACGACGGTGGCACCCTTGCGCGCGAAGGCCAGGGCGGTGGCGCGGCCTACGCCGCTGCCACCGCCGGTGATGAGGACGACCTTGCCGTGGAAGTTCATAGGGGTCCTTAATGCAATGATCGGTTAGTTTTGCAGGAGGGCTTTGGCTTCCTTGGCCGCGTCCTGGAGGCGGTCCTCGGGGGAGGGTGTGCGGGCCAGGACCTGCATGCCCTGGAAGAGGACGAGGAGGAGGCGGGCCAGTGTGCGGGGGTCCTTGGTGTCCCTTAGTTCGCCCTGGGCCTTGGCTCGGGTGAGCGTTGAGGTGAGGGTGGCCTCCAGGTGGGTCCAGCCTGCTTCGACGGCGCGGGCGGCGTCCGGGTCGTGGGGGGCCATCTCGACGGCGGTGTTGACGATCATGCAGCCGCGCCGGTCGGGCCGGGCGTAGTGGTCGATCAGGGTGCGGACGCGCGGGAGTGCGGGGCCGGGGTGGGAGAGCGCCTCGATGACGGCCGTGCCCGAGCGTTCGCCGAAGCGGGCCAGGGCCTTGAAGTAGAGGTCGCGCTTGCTGCCGAACGTGGCGTACAGGCTGGCGCGGTTGATGCCGAGGTGCTCCACCAGGTCGGCCATCGAGGTGTTCTCGCAGCCGCGCTCCCAGAAGAGGGCCATCGCTCGTTCCAGGACGTCGTCCGGGTCGAACTCCTTGGTTCGGGCCATGGGATGACGCTAGCGGTATCTGGAATGATCGGTCAAATATTCAGGTGGGGGTGGAGTGTGAGCGCGAGGTGGAGGGTGAGGCGGTCCTGGCCGCTGGAGAGCGAGAGGTTCGTCAGCTCCTCTATGCGGCGCAGGCGGTGGTAGAGGGTCTGGCGGTGGATGTTCAGGGCGCGGGCCGTTTCCTGGACGCCGCCGGCCAGGTCTAGGTACGTGCGGGCGGTCACGGCGAGTTCGGGGTGGTCCAGGAGGGGCGTCAGCTGGGATGGGATCGCCGCTTCCGCGAGGGCGGCGTCGTCGGCGCAGCGCAGCAGGCGCAGGGCGCCCAGGGACGACCAGGTGCGCGTCTCGCCGTCGGCGGCCGTGCGGGCGGCGACGCGGGCGCGCAGCCAGCCCTCGCGGATGCCGGCGAGGCTGGTGCAGGGGCTGAACAAGCCCGCGTAGGTCGGTGCTTGTTTGCGTTCCAGGAGGAGCTGGCGGGCCCGCTCGATGACGTGGAGGGCGTTGGCGGGCGGGGTCACCAGGATGTGGTCGCCCTCCCACACGGTGGTGACGGCGCTGCGGGGGAGCAGCCAGGGGTTGAGGGGCGCCAGGTCCTCGCCGCGCAGGACGGCCACGGCGAACGGGGGCGTGATGACCTCCGCGAGTTCGCTGGTGGCCTGGGCGCGCACGTCCGGGCGGATGGTCAGCAGGTCGGCCAGCTTCCAGCCGAGGTCGTCGCGGTCCCTGGTCTGGCGGGCCATCAGGAGGGCGGCGCGTTCGGTGAGGGGCGCCGCCTGGGCCGCCATGGCGGGGGTGACGTGCTCGTCGTGGTCCAGGAGCCACAGGTAGCCGTAGGTCACGCCGTTCCAGCGGACGGGCAGGCAGAGGCGGGCGAGCAGGCCCGCCTCGGGATCGGCGGGGATGCGGACGGGGCCGGTGGCGCGGGCGATGCCGTGCCGCTCGAAACGGGCGCGGACCTCCTCGGTGGAGCGCCGGTGCAGGATCGAGTCGGTGCGGACGGGGTCGATGGTGGGGCCGTGCGCCGCGTACGCGACCAGGTGGAAGTCGCGGTCCTCGAGCGTGGCGGGCGCCCTCAGGAGGTCCGCGGCCGTCTCCACGAGGTCTTGCAGGTCGTCGCGTTCAGACATTTGTATGACGAGTGGTCTAGTAGAAAGTGGCATTTGACTGTATGGGGCGCGGGTGAACGGAACTTAACGTCCGTCTTATGCTCAGTCCTCTGCTTCTGGCGGCCGCGCGCTCGCGGCGGGGCCGGAGTTTGGTCACGGGGTTTCCCCTGACGCGTGGTGTCGTCGACCGGTTCGTGGCCGGGGAGGATCTCGGCGGCGCGGTCCGCGCGGCCGGGGAACTGGCGGGCGCCGGGCTGGCGGTGACGCTGGACCATCTCGGCGAGGACACCCTGGACAGGGCCCAGGCAGAGCGTACGCGGGACGCCTACCTGGAGCTGTTCGGCGCCGTCGCCGGTTGGGACGCGGAGGCGTCGGTGAAGCTGTCGGCCCTGGGGCTGGCGGTGGACCGGGGTCTGGTGCTGGATAACGCCCGGTCGATCTGCGAGGCGGCGGAACGCGCCGGGATGACCGTCACCGTCGACATGGAGGACCACACGACGGTGGACGCCACCCTGGAGGTCGTCCGGAAACTGCGGGTCGACTTTCCGTGGGTCGGTGTGGCGATCCAGGCGATGCTGCGGCGCAGCGAGGGCGACCTGAGGGAACTCGCCGGGTCGCGGGTGCGGCTCGTCAAAGGCGCTTACGCGGAGCCGGAGTCGGTCGCGTACGGGAGCAAGCGCGAGATCGACCGTGCGTACGTGCGGGGGCTGCGGCTGCTGATGGCGGGGGACGGGTACCCGATGGTGGCCACGCACGACCCCCGGATGATCGAGATCGCCCTGAAGCTGGCGCGCCTGCGGGAACCCGGGTCGTACGAGTTCCAGATGCTGTACGGGATCCGGGCCGCCGAGCAGCGGCGGCTGGCCGCCGCCGGTGAGCGCGTGCGCGTCTACGTGCCCTACGGGTCGGACTGGTACGGCTACTTCATGCGGCGGCTGGCCGAGCGCCCCGCCAATCTCGTGTTCTTTCTCCGCTCGTTCGTTTCCCGCTGATGGAGGTTTCCATGGACGCCGTGACCCACGTGCCCGAGCCGATCAACGAGCCCGTGCGCGGGTACGCGCCGGGCAGCGCCGAGCGGGCGCGGCTCGAGGCGAAGCTGGCCGAGTCGCAGTCCGCGCCGATCGACCTGCCCATGACGATCGGGGGCGTGCGCCGGATGGGCGCCGGGCCCAAGGTCGAGGTGGTCCAGCCGCACCGGCACGCGGACGTGCTCGGCACGTTCGGGACCGCCACGCGGGAGGACGCGCGCGATGCCGTCGACGCGGCGCTCGCGGCGGCGCCCGGGTGGCGGGCCATGGCGTTCGACGACCGTGCGGCGATCTTCCTTCGGGCCGCCGACCTGCTGGCCGGGCCGTGGCGGGAGACGCTGCTGGCGGCGACCATGCTGGGGCAGGGCAAGACCGTGCAGCAGGCGGAGATCGACAGCCCCTGCGAGCTGGTCGACTTCTGGCGGTTCAACGTCCACTACGCCCGGCGGATCCTGGCCGAGCAGCCGATCAGCGGGCCGGGGGTGTGGAACCGCAGCGACCACCGGCCGCTGGAGGGGTTCGTCTACGCGATCACCCCGTTCAACTTCACGGCGATCGCCGGGAACCTGCCGACCGCGCCCGCGCTGATGGGGAACGTGGTGGTGTGGAAGCCGTCGCCGACGCAGACGTACTCGGCCGTCCTGCTCATGCGGCTGCTGGAGGAGGCCGGCCTGCCGCCCGGCGTCATCAACCTGGTGACCGGTGACGGGCTCGCCGTCTCGGAGGTGGCGCTGCCGCATCCGCGGCTGGCGGGAATCCATTTCACCGGGAGCACGGCGACGTTCCAGAAACTGTGGCGCGCGGTCGGCGAGAACATCTCCGGCTATCGGAGCCACCCGCGGCTGGTGGGCGAGACCGGCGGAAAGGACTTCGTGGTCGCGCACCCGTCGGCGGACCGGGCGGTGCTCAAGACGGCGCTGGTCCGGGGCGCGTTCGAATACCAGGGGCAGAAGTGCTCGGCGGCCTCCCGGGCCTACATTCCGCGGTCCATCTGGGAAGGCGGGTTCGCGGAGGAGTTCGCCGAGGAGGTCGAGAACCTGACGGTCGGTGATGTGACCGATCTCGGCAATTTCATGGGTGCCGTCATCGATGCCCGGGCCTTCGCCAAGAACCGCGACGCGATCGAGCGCGCCAAGGCCGACCCGTCGGTCGAGATCGTCGCCGGGGGCACCTGTGACGACTCGGTCGGGTATTTCGTGCGGCCGACCGTCCTGGTGTCGGACGATCCCGAGAACGACATCTTCAAGACCGAGTACTTCGGGCCCATTCTCGGCGTTCACGTGTACGACGACGAACGGTACGAGGAGGTGCTGGCTCAGCTGGAGTCGGTGTCGGCGTACGCGCTGACCGGCGCGGTGATAGCCCAGGACAGGGCCGCGATCGCCCGGACGGCCGAGGCGCTCAGGTTCGCCGCCGGCAACTTCTACGTCAACGACAAGCCCACCGGCGCCGTCGTGGGGCAGCAGCCGTTCGGCGGCGGGCGCGCGTCCGGGACGAACGACAAGGCGGGGTCGATTCTCAACCTGCTGCGCTGGACGTCGCCGCGTTCCATCAAGGAGACCTTCGTCCCGGCCACCGACCACCGCTACCCGCACATGGGCTGAGTTCAGAGGTTCGTCGCGGGCAGTGACCGCCAGCCCCGGGTGAACGGGGAATGGATGCGAACGGCCTTTCGCCTGTCCACTCCGATGTCCGGGTGGGCGGAAAGGAGTTCTTCGAGGGCGATCCTGGCCTGCAGTCTGGCCAGGTGGGAGCCGATGCAGAAATGGACTCCGGTGGCGAAGCCGAGATGGCGCGGAAGGGCGCGGGTCACGTCCAGCCTGTCGGCGTCCGGCCCGAACTCGCGCTCGTCGCGGTTGGCGGAGCCGTACAGCATCATCACCTTCTCGCCCGCGGGGATCTCGACGCCGCGGACGGTGACGGGCCTGGTGGTCGTACGGGCCAGGGCCTGCACCGACCCCTCCAGGCGGAGGAACTCCACCAGGGCGCCGGGGATCAGGGCCGGGTCGGCGAGCAGCTTCTCGCGCTCGGCCGGATGCTCGTCCAGCAGCGCGACGGCGTGCGAGATCAGGTTGCCGGTGGTGTCGTTGCCGCCGGCGACCATGACGAAGCAGAAGCCGAGGACGTCCCGGTCGTCCAGCCGCGCGCCGTCGGCCTCGGCGGCGGTCAGCGCGCTGATCAGGTCGTCGCCCGGGTCGGCGCGGCGGGCGGCGATCACGTCGGAGAAGTAGCCGAACATCTCCGCGACGGCGTCCGCCGCGCCGGCCTCGTTCAGGGCGGCGGAGGTGAAGCCGTCGTCCTGGAGGGTGGTCAGCGCGGAGACCCAGGGGTCGAACCGGGCCCGGTCCTGCTCGGGGACGCCCAGCAGGTGCGCCAGGGCGTAGGTGGGGATCGGCGAGGAGAAGTCGCGGTGCAGGTCGACCTGCCCGCCGTCGGCCGCGCGTCGTTCCATGGCGGCTATCCGGCCGCGGACGAACGCGCGCAGGAGGTCCTCCAGGGCGGCGACGCGGCGGGGCGTGAAGCCGTGGCTGATCAGGCGCCGCAGCGAGGTGTGCCGGGGCGGGTCCAGCATCACGATCGTGGGGGCGAGGCCGAGCCTGCCGATCTCGTCGGGGTAGAAGGTCAGGCCCTGCGCGGAGGAGAACGCCGCGGGATCGCGGACGGCGGCCCAGACGTCCTCGAAGCGGGACAGGGCCCAGAACGGCGGGTCGTCATGCCGGTGGACGGGGTCCTCGTCGCGAAGCCGTCGGTAGGCGGGGTACGGGTCGGCCTGGAAGTCGGGGGAGAACGGGTCGTACATCGTAACGGCCTCCGTTATTAACGCCCCCTGTTAGTATCATCGCGTGCCGAAGGACGCAACCGCCACCCGACAACGCCTCATGAAAGCCGGAGCCCGCCTCTTCGCCACCGAAGGCGTCGACCGCGCACGCACCCGCGACATCGTCGAACTCGCCGGACAGGCCAACGACTCCGCGATCACCTACCACTTCGGCTCCCGCCGCGGCCTCCTCGCCGCCATCCTCAAGACCGGCGTCGAACGCATGGAACCCGCCCGCGTCGCCTCCCTCGGCCCCCTCCGCACCGCGCCCCTCCGCGCCGTCGTCGCCGCCATCCTCGAACCCACCGCCGCCGAACTCCGCACCGAAGAAGGCCGCGACTTCCTCCGCATCGTCGTCCAGGTCGCCGGACAGGCCGGCATCCGCGGCCACAACCTCCCCCCGCTCATCAAGGACACCGCCCTCGCCGCCCAACTCGCCGCCCTCGAAGACCGCTGCCGTGCCTTCCTCCCCGAAACACTCGCCCAGGAACGCATCTCCGTCTTCATCGCCTTCCTCACCGCCGCCCTCGCCGACCGCGTCGAACGCGACGACTCCCACCTCCACCACGACGCCTTCGTCCACGACCTCACCGACATGCTGACCGCCGCGCTCGCCGCCAACCGGTTTGCCTAAGGCACCCGGGCCCCATAGAGTTAACCCATCACCGCGGGGTGGAGCAGTTCGGTAGCTCGCTGGGCTCATAACCCAGAGGTCGCAGGTTCAAATCCTGCCCCCGCTACTGGTCCTGGGGTCCCCTTGGTCGCAAGCTGTGCTTGCTTCCGAGGGGACCCTTCGCATTTCTCCCAGGGGGGCGACCCCCTGGAACCCCCGATGTGGGGGCTCCGCCCCCACGCCCCCTTGGCGCGGGGGGCCTTTGGTCGGGCGCTGGGCGCCCTTCCTTGGCGGTGGGTGGTCCCGTTTCGGTTGGGTTCATCGGTTGTCTCTGTGGAGACCCCGTCCGAGTTGAGGGCAGGGGGCGGGGATCCGCCGTCAGGGCGGATCGTCGTTGGCTTTGGGGTGACGGCCGTCACTTGGCGGTGACTTTGAGTGAT
Source organism: Spirillospora sp. CA-255316 (assembly GCA_050942275.1). Classification (GTDB taxonomy): domain Bacteria; phylum Actinomycetota; class Actinomycetes; order Streptosporangiales; family Streptosporangiaceae; genus Spirillospora. The sequence goes on from CP192047.1 coordinate 2,218,787, forward strand.
TGTGTCGGTGGGGTCTGTTACGTTCACCAGCGTGAAAATCGTGGTTCAGGTGAAGCTGCTGCCGACCGCCGAGCAGGCGGCCGCGCTCGCGGCGACCCTGACAGCGGTCAATACAGCGGCCGACCACGCATCGGAGGTGGCCTATCGCCGGTTCGCGCTGAACGCGCGGCAGGTCCCGCTGCACCGGGCCGTGTACACCGATCTGAGGGCACAGGGCCTGGGCGCTCAGGCCGCCGTCCGCGTGATCAAGAAGGTCGTCGACGCCTACACCACCCTGCGCGCCACCATCCGAGCCGGGAACCTGGGCAACAAGGACTCGCCCCGCCGGGTCAAGGCCGAGAGCAAACCGGTCACCTTCCGCAAGGATGCGGCGCATCCCTACGACGACCGGAACCTGTCGTGGCAGATGGACGCACGGACCGTGAGTATCTGGACGGTCCACGGCCGCGTGAAGAACCTCGCCTTCACCGGTTCGGCCGCGCAGCTGAAAACGCTGGCCGAGCACCGCAAAGGCGAGAGTGATCTGGTGGTGCGGGGCGGGACATGGTTCCTGGTCGCGACCTGCGACATCCCCGCGCCCGAGGCGTATGAGCCGCGGGACTGGGTCGGGGTCGACCGGGGGATCGAGAACCTGGCCACCACCAGCGACGGGGTGAACCACCAGGGTCGGGCCCTGCAGCGCTACCGGCGCCGGATGGCGCGGGTGCGGGCCGAGTTGCAGGCCAAGGGCACCAGGTCCGCCAAGCGCAAGCTGAAGAGGCGGGCGCGCCGGGAGGCCCGGCACGCCGCCCACATCAACCACGCGATCGCCAAGAGTGTGGTGGCCGATGCCGAACGCACCGGACGCGGGATCGCCCTGGAAGACCTCCGGGGTATCCGTGACCGGACAAGGGTTCCACGGCACCGGCGGGCCGCCCACTCCTCCTGGCCCTTCCACCAACTCGGACTTTTCGTGGCCTACAAGGCCGAGCGGGCCGGGGTCCCGGTCCTGGTGGTGGACGCGCACTACACCTCCCAGTCCTGCCCGCGCTGCAGGTACGTGTCCAGGAGGAACCGTCCCAGCCGGGACACTTTTTGCTGCGTGGTCTGCGGGCTCGCCGGCCTGGCCGACCACATCGCCGCCGTGAACGTGCGCGCACGGGCACGAACGGCGTGGGTGCTCGTCAACGCGCCCCATGCGGCCGTGTCACCGTCCTGTCGTCAGGGACTGTCACGAGCTGCAAACCCGGCCCCTTAGCTTTAGGGCCGGGTAGTTGACATGCTTTGAGCTATGCGGAATGGGTGGGCTTTGGGGCTGGACGTGCTCTTGGTGCTGGCGTTCGTGGGGATCGGGCGGGCCTCGCATGAGGAGGGGTTCAGCCTGAGCGGGTTCGCCGGTACGGCCTGGCCGTTCCTGGTGGGGCTGGCGGTGGGGTGGGCTGCCACCCGGGCCTGGCGGGGGCCGGAGGTGCTCTTTCCTGTGGGTGTGGGGATCTGGGCGGCGACGCTTGTCGTGGGGATGCTGCTCCGGGCGGTTTCGGGGCAGGGGACGGCGGGCGCGTTCGTGGTCGTGGCGACCTTGTTCCTCGCGGCGGTGCTTCTGGGGTGGCGCGTGGTGGCGCGGCCCCTTCTTGATCGTTCTTCCGGTTGACGGCCGGGCCCGGGCACTGGTGAAGTTACCCACGAGTCAGGTACGGGCGAAGGGAACGAGATGGCTTCAGCGCTGCGGGACTGGCTGGACAAGCCGAAGGCCGGACGTGGCGTCCATCTCGCGAGGGACGACGGCTCCTGGGAGTACCGCGAGTATCCGTTGCTGGCCGGTGGTGCCCGGCGGACGGCGGCGGCGCTGATCGAAGCCGGTGTCGGTTCCGGGGATGTCGTCTGCGTCATCCTGCCCACGGACTTCACCTGCATCGAGACGTACTACGGGGTCTGGGCGGCGGGGGCCACGGTGTGTCTCATCACGCCGCCGCTGTTCCAGGACGGGGACGACTACGTCGCGCATGTGGCCGCGATTCTTCGGCAGGCCCGTCCTGTTCTGGTGGTGGCTTCGGAGGATCTTGCTCCACTGGCCGGGCGTGCCATGGCGGAGGCGGGCCTGGAGGGGGCGCCTTGGCGTCCGCGGCAGGGGGAGGCCGAGGCACCGGTGCAGGATGCCGGGGAGATGGCGCTTCTTCAGTTCACCTCGGGGTCCAGCGGGGCGCCACGGGGTGTCGTGGTGACGTGGGAGAACCTCGAGGCGAACGCCGAGCTGATCGCTCGGACGGCCGGGTTCGAGGATGACGACGTCGTTTCGTCGTGGCTGCCGCTCTACCACGACATGGGGCTGATCGGGTGTTTCCTGACGCCGATCTCGCGGCAGGGGCAGCTGCGGCTGATGCGGCCCGACCACTTCATCCGGGACCCGGCGCGGTGGGTGCGGACCTTCGCGGAGGCGGCGCACACGGCGGCGCCTCCGTTCGCGTTCGCGTACGCGGCGCGGCGGATCAAGCCCGAGCAGCTGGAGGGCGTGGACCTGTCGGGGTGGCGGACCGCGATCATCGGGGCGGAGCCGATCGACCCGCACGCCCTTGAGGTGTTCGCGCGGCTGACCGAGCCGTTCGGGTTCGCGCGCGAGTCGTTCAAGCCCGCCTACGGGATGGCGGAGACGACGCTGCTGGTCACGATGGACCAGGTGCGGCGCCGGCCGCTGGCCGTGCGGCCCGATGACGCGTCCCTGGAGTTCGGCAAGCCCGTGCGGATCGTGCAGGAGCACGAGCTCGGCGAGGAGTCCGTGGGGGCCAAGGCCGGGTGGGTCGTGGGCTGCGGCACTCCTGAGGAGGACGTGCCGGTCAGCATCGTTGACGATGAGGGGCGGTCCCTGGGGGAGGGCTGCCTTGGGGAGATCGTTGTCGGCGGGGAGTCCGCTTGCGGGGGCTATTACGCGGGGGCCGAGGGCAAGTCGACGCGGTTCGAGGGCGGGTCTGTCTTCACGGGGGACGCCGGGTTCTTCTATCGCGGGCAGCTGTTCGTGCTCGGGCGGATGGGCGACAGCATCAAGGTCCGCGGACGGTCCGTCTATGTCGAGGATCTCGAGTCGAAGATCGCTGAGGTGAGCGGGCTGGGCAAGGGGCGCGTCGTGGTGGTGGGCGTGCCCGGGGCCGGGACCAAGGGTTTGGCGCTGTTCGCGGAGACGGCTGAAGAGGCGTGGGTGCCCGAGGTTCGGGAGATGCTGCGGCGGCGGCTCGGGGACGATGTCGAGGTCACCGTCGTGGTGGGCAGTGGTCTCATCCAGCGGACCTCCAGCGGCAAGCCCCGGCGGCGGTACATGTGGGAGCAGCTCCGGGCGGGACGGATGGCGGACGCCCGCACCTTGTAGCAGCATGTCGTGGATGCCTCCTGTGATCGGCGCGGTCGTCCGCACCGCCCAGAACGCCCTCGAAGTCGTGCGGTTCGGTGGACTGGACATCGATGAGGACGCCTCGCCCTACGACGTGGTCGCGGAACGCCGGACCCATCGGCTGCGGCACTACTTCCCGGGGGAGGAGAGTCCGCGGCCGGTCGTGCTGCTGGTGCCGCCGCTGATGGTCAGCGCCGAGGTGTACGACATCTCGTCGCGGGTCAGCGCGGTGGGGGTCCTGCGCGAGCTGGGCGTCGATCCGTGGGTCGTCGACTTCGGGGCGCCCGAGAGGGAGCCGGGCGGGCTGGAGCGGACCGTCAGCGACCACGTGCTGGCGGTCGGCGAGGCCGTCGACCGGGTCCGGGAGATCACCGGGCGGGACGTGCACCTGGCGGGCTACTCGCAGGGCGGGATGTTCTGCTACCAGGCGGCCGCGTACCGGCGGAGCGAGGGCATCGCGTCGGTCGTGTCGTTCGGCAGCCCCGCGGACACCAGTGTCGGGCTGCCGTTCGGGCTGCCCGGATGGATCGCGAGCGAGACCGGGCGCATCCCGCTGGGCGGCTTCGCGGTGCCGGGGTGGGTGACGCGGACCGGGTTCCAGCTGCTGAGCCCGGTGAAGTCGGTGCGCAGCCGGGTCGACTTCATCATGGGGCTGCACGACCGGGAGCGGCTCGCGCCCCGGGAGCGGCAGCGGCGCTTCCTGGAACGGGAGGGCTGGGTGTCGTGGCCCGGGCCCGCGCTGGCGGAGTTCGTACGGCAGTTCATCGCGCACAACCGCATGCTGACCGGCGGGTTCGTCATCGGGGACCGGCTGGTGACGCTGGCCGACATCTCCTGCCCGGTGCTGACGTTCGTGGGGGAGGCCGACGAGATCGCCTCGCCCGAGATGGTGCGGGGGATCCGGCGGGCGGCGCCGCGCGCGGAGGTGTACGAGGCGTCCCTGCGGGCCGGGCACTTCGGCCTGGTGGTCGGGAGCCTCGCGGTGGCCAGGACGTGGCCGGCGGTGGCCGGATGGGTCCGGTGGCTCGAGGGGGAGGATGAGCTGCCCGACATCGTGGTGCCGGCGGGGGCGGAGGCGCCCGCGCCGTCCGGTGGGGCGGCTGAGTACGGGGTGCAGCTGGTCGCCGGGATCGGGGCGGGCGCGGTCCGGTCGGCGGCGCGGGTCGTCCAGGGGACCAGGAGGCTGGGGCAGGAGGCGGCGCAGAACCTGCCGCGGCTGGCCCGGCTGGAGCGGATCGGGGCCGAGACGCGGATGTCGCTGGGCCTGCTGCTGGACGAGCAGGCAGGCCGGGCTCCGGGTGACGTGTTCTTCCTGTACCGGGGGAGGGCGTACACGCAGGAGGCGGCCAAGCACCGGATCGACGCGGTGGTGCGCGGGCTGATCCACATCGGGGTGCGGCAGGGCGACCCGGTGGGCGTGCTGATGGACACCCGTCCGACGGCGCTGGCGCTGGTCGCGGCGCTGAGCCGGCTGGGCGCGGTGGCGGTGCTGCTGCGCCCGGACGGGGACGTGCGGCGCGAGGCCGAGCTGGGCGAGGTGCGCCGCGTCATCGCCGATCCGGAGAACGTGCGGCGCGCCCTGGAGCTGGAGGGTGTGGAGACCTTCCTGCTCGGGGGCGTGCAGAACGGGCGCGATGTCGACGTCTTCGACATGGAGCGGATCGACCCCGAGTCGGTCGAGGTGCCGGGCTGGTACGAGCCCAACCCGGGGCGGGCGGGCGACCTGGCGTTCGTGCTGTTCACCGGGGACGGGGAGCACCTGCGCGCCAGCCGCATCACCAACCGGCGGTGGGCGCTGTCGGCGTTCGGGACCGCCTCGTCGGCGTCGCTGTCCCCGGCCGACACCGTCTTCAGCCTGACGCCGTTGCAGCACCCGTCGGCGCTGCTGATGAGCCTGGGCGGGGCGGCCGCGGGCGGGGCGCGGCTGGCCCTGGCGAGCGCCTACGACCCCGAGACGTTCTGGGACGAGGCGCGGCGCTACGGGGTGACGGTCGCCTCGTACACCTGGACGCTGCTGCGCGACCTGGTGAACGCGCCGCCGCATCCGGGCGAGCGGCACCATCCCGTGCGGCTGTTCATCGGCTCGGGGATGCCGCGCGGCCTGTGGCGGCGGGTGGAGCGCCGGTTCGCCCCGGCGCGGGTGCTGGAGTTCTACGCCTCCACCGAGGGCGAGGCGATCCTGGTCAATGTCAGCGGCAAGAAGCCCGGGTCGCTGGGCCGCCCGCTGCCGGGCAGCGCCGAGACCCGCCTGGCCCTGTACGACCTGGAGCGTGGCCGGCTGGCGGAGGGCCCCGACGGGTTCGCGGTGGAGTGCGAGCCGGGCGAGATCGGGATGCTGGTGGCGCGGGTTCCGCCGGGCCGGGCGGTCACGGGACCCGGACGGCCGCTGCGCGGCCTGTTCGCGCCCGCCGACGCCTGGACGGCCACCGGCGACCTCTTCCACCGGGACGAGGACGGCGACTTCTGGCTGGCCGGGCGGGACGCCGAGCTGATCCGTACGGCGGAGGGCGTGGTGCCGCCGGGGCCGATCCGCGACGCCCTGGGTGATCTGCCTTACATCGACGTGGTGGCCGTCTACGGCCTGCCCGCGGGCGGCACCGAGCTGGCCGCCGCCGCGGTGAGCCTGCGTGAGGGCGCCGACCTGAGGCCCATCGACCTCACGGAGGCGCTGCTGCGGCTCCCGCCGGAGCTGCGGCCCGCCCTGGTCAGGGTGGTGGACGAGGTCCCGGTGACGGCCGGGCGGCGGCTGCGGACCGGCCCGCTGCGGGCCGAGGGCGTCCCGGCCGCGGGGAGGGGCCGGGCCTTCTACCGGGATCGGGCGGGGGCCTACCGGCCGCTGACCGAGCCCGCCCGCCGCCGGCTCCTGCGGACGCGGGCCTCCGGCTGACCCCTGGACGCGCGAGCGGCGACTGCGTTACAACAAAGCTACAGATTTCGCTCTTTTGTTCCCCATTGGCCGGAGGGGTCATGGCCACCAGCATCCTCGCGCCGCCGCCGGAGGGCAGCGGCCTCAAGGCCGTCGTCGGGCAGCCCGGTCCGCCCTACATCGGCAACACCCTTCAGGTCATGCGGCAGCCGTTCAAGGTCGCCCAGAAGCGCTACGCGCAGTTCGGCCCGGTGAGCTGGGGCTGGCTGCTCGGGCAGCGGATGGTGACCGTCCAGGGGCCGGAGGCGGCCGAGACCGTCCTGGTCAACCGGGACAAGGCGTTCGCCAACGGCCCCGCCTGGAGCTACCTGATCGGGCCGTTCTTCTACCGCGGCATCATGCTCCTGGACTTCGAGGAGCACCTGCACCACCGCCGCATCATGCAGCAGGCGTTCACCCGGGACCGGCTGCGCTCGTACATGACGGCGATGGCCCCCGGCATCAAGGACGGCATCGAGAAGTGGGAGCCCGGTCCCCGCTTCACCGTGTACGACCACATCAAGCAGCTCACGCTCGACCTGGCCACCGACGTGTTCATGGGCGTGGAACTGGGACGGGCCGAGGCCGACCGGGTCAACGGGGCGTTCATCGACGCCGTCCGCGCCGGGACCGCCTACGTCCGGTTCCCGGTGCCCGGCCTGCGCTGGCACAAGGGCGTCCAGGCCCGCCGGGTGCTGGAGGCGTTCTTCCGCCGCCACCTGCCCGCCAAGCGGCGCGACGGCGGCGACGACCTGTTCGCCGCGCTGTGCCAGGCCGAGACCGACGACGGCCACCGCTTCACCGACGACGACGTCGTCAACCACATGATCTTCGCGTTGATGGCGGCGCACGACACCACCACCATCACCCTGACCACCATGGCGTACTACCTGGCCAAGTTCCCCGAGTGGCAGGAGCGGCTGCGGGACGAGTCGCTGGCGCTGGGCAAGCCGGTCCTGGAGTTCGACGACCTGGACGCGCTGCCGTCGGCGGACCTGGTGATGAAGGAGGCGCTGCGGCTGCTGCCGCCCGTCCCGGCCCTGCCGCGCAGGGTGGTCAAGGACACCTCCATCCTCGGCTACCACATCCCCGCCGGGACGACCGTGGTGGTGCCCGCGCTCACCAACCACCACATGGCCGAATGGTGGCCCGACCCGGAGCGCTTCGACCCCGAGCGCTTCGCCCCCGAGCGGCGCGAGGACAAGATCCACAAGTACGCGTGGGCGCCGTTCGGCGGCGGCGCGCACAAGTGCATCGGCCTGCACTTCGCCGGAATGCAGGTCAAGAGCATCCTGCACCAGGTGCTGCTGCGCTACCGGTGGAGCGTGCCCGGCCGGTACGAGTGGCCGCTGGACACCACCTCCCTCCCCTCGCCCAAGGACGGGCTGCCCGTGCGACTCGCACGCTGGGAGCAGGACCGATGAGCAAAGTGATCGCGATCACCGGGGCCGCGCGGGGGATCGGGTACGCCACCGCCCGCGCGCTCAAGGCCAAGGGCGCCACCGTCGTGATCGGCGACATCGACGAGACCGCGGTCAAGGAGGCGGGCACCCGGCTGGGCGTGGCCGCGCACCCGCTCGACGTCACCTCGCGCGCGTCGTTCACCGCCTTCCTCGCCGCGGTGGAGGAGGAGGCCGGCGCGCTGGACGTGCTGATCAACAACGCCGGGATCATGCCGATCGGGCCGGTGACCGGCGAGAGCGACGCCGACGCGCGCCGCTGCCTCGACATCAACGTGCACGGCGTCATGCTCGGCACCAAGCTCGCCCTGGAGCGCATGCTGCCGCGCGGCGGCGGCCACGTGATCAACATCGCGTCCCTGGCGGGCGTGCTCTACACCCCGGGGCTGGCGCTCTACAACGCCAGCAAGGCCGCCGTCGTCGCGTTCACCGAGGCGACCCGGCTGGAGGTGCTGGACCGCGGCGTGCATGTCAGCGCGGTGCTGCCCACCTTCACCAACACCGAACTGGTCGCGGGCACCGCCAGTCCCAAGGGCCAGCAGAACGCCGAGCCGGAGGACGTCGCCGCCGCCGTCGTGGAGCTGATCGGCAGGCCCCGGCCGCAGGTCGTCGTCCCGCGCAGGCTGGGCTCGCAGGCGCGCCTCGGCGTGCTGTTCCCGGACCGGCTCAAGCGGGCGATCGCCCGCCGGTACGGCCTGGACAAGATCTTCCTGGAGTTCGACCCGGAGGCCCGCAGGTCCTACGACGCGCGCATCCGCTCCTGAGCGCGGCGCCGCTCGCGGGCGAAGGCCCGGCGGGCGTGCGGCAGGTAGCGGACCGCCTCGGGCAGCAGCGGCCAGAACCGGTCCGCGCGGCGGACGGCGGCGGCGAAGCGCCGGTAGCGGCGCTCGTCGCCGTCGCTCCACGGCAGGTCGAGCAGCTCGCGCATGCGCGGATGCATCCCGCCGACGGTGAGGAAGCGGGCGGCGGCGTTCAGCGGCGGGCTCACCGCGCGCCACAGCGGCCGGGGCACCCGGGGCGGCGCGGGCAGGCCCTTGGTGACGTAGCCGACGCCGTAGCGGGCCGTCCGGTGCGCGACGATCTCCTCCTCCAGCATCCGCTTCCAGTACGCCTGGAACGCCTCCCAGTCCTCCGGCATCGCGCGGTCGCTCACCCCGTACAGCCGGAACCAGGTCTTGGACTCCTCGTAGATGCGGCGCTTCTCCGCCTCGTCCAGCGGCCGGACGAACGTCTCGACCCCGTGGATCATGTTGTCGAGGAAGGTGGCGTGCGCCCAGTAGTAGGTCTCCGGATCGAGCGCGTGGTAGCGCGACCCGTCCGGCATCGTGCCCTTGATCTCGCGGTGGTAGTCGCGGACCCGGCGGCCGGTCGCGCCCGCCCGCTCGCCGCCGTACACCGTGTTCAGGATCGGCCCGGCGGACCGCCTGAGCCGCGCGAACGTCTCGGCGAAGAAGACCGAGTGGTCCAGGACGCCCTGGCCGAGCGCGGGGAGCATGTTCTGCAGCACGGCGGCGCGCGGCCCGACCAGCAGCATCCGGGTGTCGCCGAAGTAGCGCCAGGTCAGCGAGCCGGGGCCGAGCGGCTCCGGCTCCGCCGGCGAGGACGTCTCGGTCATGTGCACCGCCGTCACGGATCGGAAGGACAGAACTACGCAAATTGTAGCTGTGTTTCCCGGGTGGTCCCGGCTAGGGTGCGGGCATGACCGAGCGGATCGCCGGGATGCTGGCCCGGTTGCCGGAGACCGGGCACGCGGGCGACGACCTGGACGCCCGCATCCTCGACGCCGCCCTGGCCGAGTTCGAGACCTACGGGCTGCGCCGGGTCAGCGTCGAGGACGTGGCCAAGCGCGCCGGCGTCGCCCGCACCACCATCTACCGCCGCTTCACCAACAAGGAGCAGCTGCTCCAGGCCGTGATCCTGCGCGAGTGCCGCCGCTTCCTGACCTCCATCGCCGAGGCCACCGAGAACCTCCCCACCCCGGAGGACGCCATCGTCGAGGGCTTCGTCACGGGGCTGCGGGCCGCCCGCACCCACCCGCTGATGACCCGCGTCCTGCAGAGCGAGCCGGAGGCGTTCCTGCCGCAGCTCAGCATGAACGGCGGCGCCGTGATGCTGGCCGCCCGCGACATCCTCGCCGACCGGCTGCGCCGCGCCCGTCCCGACGACCGCGAGGACTACGCCGCCGTCGCCGAGGTGCTGCTGCGGGTGGCCCTCTCGCTGCTGCTCGTCCCGGGCGGCGGCCTGGCCCTGGACGACGAGGACGACATCCGCGCCTTCGCCCGCTCCTACCTCACCCGGATGCTCCACCGGCCCGCCGAATAATCGATTGCCGCCTCAAGGGCCCTTCTTTACCGTGGAAGCACGCGATGCGGGGTGGAGGCAGTTCGGCAGCCCACCGGTCTCATAAGCCGGGTCACGCGGGTTCAAATCCCGCCCCCGCCACTTCGGGCCTGGGGCCGGTGTGGTCGCGGCGCAGCCGCTTCCCGCCGGCCCTGTGGTCGCCGGCCCCAGGTGAGCCGAACGCGAACTCTGGTGAGCGCCGCGGGCGCCTTAGTCGGCGAGGATCCGGTCCGCCAGGTGCTCGGCGATGGCCAGGGACGAGGTGGCCGCGGGCGACGGGGCGTTCCGCACGGTCGTGACGGGGCCCAGCCGGCCGATCCGGAAGTCGTCCACCAGGGACCCGTCCGGGTCGACGGCCTGGGCGCGCACCCCGGCGGGCGCGGGCACCATGTCGGCGGCCTCCAGCGCCGGGACGAACGCCCGCGCCTCGGCGAGGAAGGCCCGCTTGACCGCCGAGCCGTACATCTCCTTGAGGCCGGTCCGCCAGTGCCGCACGGCCAGGCGGCGGAAGCCCGGCCAGCGCAGCGTCTCCCACACCTCCCGCGGCCGCACGTCCCGCCGCCGGTAGCCCTCGCGGGCCAGCGCCAGGACGGCGTTGGGGCCGATGTCGACGCCGCCGCCGACGCGCCGGGTGAAGTGCACGCCCAGGAACGGGTAGCGCGGGTCGGGCACCGGGTAGATGAGCCCGCGGACGAGGCCGTCCCGTTCGGGGACGAGCCGGTAGTACTCGCCGCGGAACGGCACGATCGCCGGGGCCGGGGAGTCGCCGGCCAGCCGGGCCAGCCGGTCGGACTGCAGGCCGCCGCAGATCACCAGCCGGTCGAACACCAGCTCCTCGCCGGGGGAGGCGACGGCGACGGATTCGCCCCTGCGGGTGATCCGCGTCACCTCGAACCCCAGCCGCAGCTCGCCGCCCGCGGCCCGGACGTCGTCGGCGCAGGCCCGGGTCACCGCCGTGAAGTCGACGATCGCGGTGTGCGGGGAGTGCAGCGCGGCGACCCCGGCGGCGTGCGGTTCGATCTCGCGCAGCTCCGCGCCGGTCAGGCGGCGCAGCCCCGGGACGCCGTTGGCGGTGGCGCGCCGCTCGATCTCCTCCAGCGGGCCGAGCTCGGCCGCGTTCCGCGCCACCACGACCTTGCCGCACTCCTCGTACGGCAGGCCCCGTTCGGCGCAGTAGTCGCGGAGCAGGACGATGCCGCGGCGGCACAGGATCGCCTTGAGCGATCCGGGCTTGTAGTAGAGGCCCGCATGCGCCACGCCGCTGTTGTGGCCCGTCTGGTGGGCCGCTACGCGGTCTTCCTTGTCGAGGACGGTGAGCCGCGCGCCGGGGCGCAGCTCCGCCAGCCGCCGTGCGACGGCCAGCCCCAGGATCCCCGCGCCCACCACTCCGATCCGCGTCTCCGCCACACCCGCACCCTAGGCGAGCGCCGGCGCGCGGGACGCGGCGGGCCTCAGTAGCCGACGCGCGGCGCCGGGCGTCAGCTCCCCAGACGCTTGCGGCTCTGCGCGCGGACCCGGCGCCGCTGCGACGGGTCGAGCATCATGTAGCCCACCACCGGGATCGCGATCACGCCGAGCAGGATCAGCGCGACGGTCCACCAGCCCAGGATGGACAGGACCAGAAACGCGCCCACCCCGCCGATCAGGATCTTGGTCGGTGTCGACATCTTCCACCTCCGTACGGCCGCCCATCAGGAGAACGAGCGCACGCGGCCGGTCGTTCCACGATATGTCGCGTCTGTCGCGGAGGCCAGATCAGGGCGGGTACGGGAAATCCCCGGTCAGCGCCCGGCCGCCCGGATCGGCCGCCCGGGGCGGGCGTCGGGTCGGGCGGTCGCGGGCGGCCGTCAGATCCGCAGCGAGAGCTGGCCGCCGCCCAGCACCCGCAGGACCTCGGCGTGCAACCGGCCGTTGGTGCACAGCACGCTGCCGCCATCGGGGCCCGGCACCCCGGACAGGTCGGTGAACATCCCCCCGGCCTCCTCCACGATCACCTGGAGGGCGGCCAGGTCCCACAGCGACACCTCCGGCTCGGTGGAGATGTCGACCGAGCCTTCGGCGACCATCATGTGCGACCAGAAGTCGCCGAAGGCGCGGGTCCGCCACACCGCCCTGGTCAGGTCGAGGAAGCGGTCGAGCCGGCCGTGCTCCTCCCAGCCGGTGAGGCTGGAGAACGACAGCGACGCGTCCGACAGCTCGGCCACCGACGACACCTGCATCCGGGTGGCCCGGGACAGGCTGCGGCCCGTCCAGGCGCCGCCGCCGCGCGCCGCCCACCAGCGCCGGTTCAGCGCGGGCGCCGACACCAGCCCGACCACGACCTCGTCGTCCTCCATCAGCGCGATCAGCGTGGCCCACACCGGCACGCCGCGCACGAAGTTCTTGGTGGCGTCGATCGGGTCGATGATCCAGCACCGCTGGCTGAAGCCGGTCTTGCCGTACTCCTCGCCGATCACCGCGTCGCGCGGCCGGGCGCGCTTGAGGGTGCCGCGGATCTGCTCCTCGACGCTGCGGTCGGCGTCACTGACCGGGGTCAGGTCCGGCTTGGTCTCGATGTCGAGATCGAGCGCGCGGAAGCGCCTGGTCGTGATGTCGTCGGCCGCGTCCGCCAGCACGTGCGCGAGACGCAGGTCATCGGAATAGCCCGCCACGGCGTGCCACGCTACCGTGATCACACCGTGCGCCGACACACTTACCGGCGCCAATGCGGTGAGGTATGGCCCTTCGCGGAGGAATGCGGGCGCCGGACGGGGCGTCGCGGGGCCGTTCGGGTCCCGCCGGGTGGGAGCATGGTGGGATGGCGCACGACCTTCCCGGCTGGGTGGCCGAGCTGACCGATCCACGCCGGGCGCAGACGCTGGACGAGCTCGCCGACCGGCTGGTCCCCCTGGCCGAGCACGCCATCGACGTGTCTCGGCGGCTGCAGACCCTGCTCAACGAGCTCAACGACCCGTTCAAGAGGGATGCGCTCTACGGCCGCATCGACCGGCTGAAGGCGCGGTCGGCCGAGGCGCTGGAGGAGATCGGCGGTGAGATCGCCGCGTCCGGCCGGGAGCGCCTGGACCGGGTCTGGGCCGCCTGGCGGGAGCGGTCCGGGGACGGGGCGGCCGGTAAGAGGCGGGAGCGGGAGCTGCGCCGGCGGCTGGACGCCGAGATCGTCCCGGTCGTGGACGAGCGGCGCCGGGAGGCCGCCGAGCGGGTCGCCGCCGCCACCTCGACCGGGCTGGAGGAGGCGACCCAGGTCCTGCTCACGCGGGTGGAGGAGCTGGCCAAGGCGGTGACCGACCTCATCCACGACGTGCTGCCGCTGGCCCGCGAGGGGCTGGCGCTGGCCGGCCGGATCTCGGCGCTGTCGACGCAGGCGCGGCAGGCGGGGCGGGGCCCGATCCCCGGGCCGCTGCAGGAGGCGGGCGCGGAGACGGCGCGGGCGTTCGACGAGGCGGTCGCGCGGCTGGAGCTGGAGTGGGCGGCGCTGGGCGCCCGGTCGGCGAGCGTGCGGGCGGCGCTGCGCGGCGCGGAGGAGGCGGCCTTCAGCCAGGTGACCAACGCGATGACGCGGTGCGTGGAGGAACTGGCCCCCGCGCACGTGCGGGCGCTCGACGAGGTGGAGAGAAGGGCGCGCGGCCTGCTGGAGGAGCTGACCGCCCCCGGCGGCCCCGAGCGGCACGAGCCGGACGGCTCCCAGCGCGGCTGACCCGCCCGGCTAGGCGGTGTCGACGGACTGCGGGAAGCGGAACAGCGAGCGCGGGTCGTAGCGCGCCTTGACCCTGGCGAGCCGGTCGTGGTTGGCGCCGTAGTAGGCGCGCGGCCAGTCCCGCAGGTCGGGATCGATGTAGTTGACGTAGGCGGCGCCGCCCAGGTGGGGTTCCATCGCCCGGTGGGTGGCGCGCAGCCAGCCGAGGTCGTCGCCGTCGGCCAGGTACTGGACGCAGAACAGGGCGCGGCGGTGCGGGAACGCGGTGTCGCCGGGCGCGGTCCGGGCGATCGCGCCGCCCATCGCGTCCATGAGCACCGACCGGCCGCCGACCCCGTTGCCGTCGGTGAACCGCCCGGTGAGGGCGGCGATCGCGGTGCCGGTGAGGGGCCGGTAGGCGACGTGCGACTTGCCGGAGTAGTCCGTGCGGGGGAAGCGGCCCCCGGGCCTCTGACCCGGCAGGTCGCCCCCCGCGTGGCACTCGGTCGTGGACTGCCCCGCGCAGCCGCCGGTGGCCTTCATGGCGTCCAGGTAGGAGCGGTTCTGCGCGTCGCGTCCGGACGGGTCGGCGCCGACGGCGGCCACCAGCCCGTCCAGGTCGGGCTCGCCGGGGGCGACGCCGGTGACGTCGACGGTCGGGGAGCCGCCGGACGGCTCGGTGTTGATCTGCAGGCTGGTCCAGATCTCGTCGGGCGCGGACGGCGCCCACCGCTGCCAGCCGCCGATCACGGCCGCCGCCCGCGACCACGGCCAGCGCAGCGAGAACGTGGTGAGGCCGGTGGCCGGGTGGGTGCGGAAGGTGAACCCGACCGCGACGCCGAAGTTGCCGCCCCCGCCGCCGCGGCACGCCCAGAACAGCTCCGGGTCCCGGCGGGCGTCGCATTCCCGGTACCTGCCGTCGGCCGTGACGATCCCCACCGACTCCAGGACGTCGCAGGTCAGGCCGTGTGCGCGGGACGTCACGCCGAGCCCGCCGCCCAGCGTCAGCCCGGCGACGCCCACGGTCGGGCAGGTGCCCGCGGGCACGGCGGCGCCCTCGGCCGACAGCCGGTCGTAGAGGCCGATGAGGCGGGCCCCGGCGCCGACCATGGCGCGCCCGCCGCGGCCCCCGCCCTCCACCCTGACCGAGTCCATCGGGGAGACGTCGATGACCAGGCCGGTCCCGGTGGACCAGCCCGCGTAGTTGTGGCCGCCGCTGCGCACCGCCACGGGCAGCCGCTTCGCCGCGGCGAACGCCAGGCACTCGGCCACGTCGGAGGGGCCGTCGCAGTAGGCGACGCCCGCCGGGCGGACGCGGTCGAAGCGCGGGATGTAGAGCTTTCTGGCCTCGTCGTACGCGGCGTCGCCGGGCCGGATCAGCCGTCCCTCCAAGCCGCGTTCGAGGGCGTTCCAGTCGGCGGGGGCGGTCACGGCGGGCGGTCCCGCGCCGCCGCCGCCGGCGGGTGCGCGGCGCGTCGCGGGAGGGCGGTCGTCGTCAGAGCACCCCGCCAACGTCGCACCCGCCACGGCAGTACCGGCAGTGCCCAACGCCGACATGAGGAACGCGCGTCGCTCCATGCCGCCATTGTCACCGCATTCCGGCGTCCTTGACCCCCCAACCGCTCAAGAGCCGCAGCGCCGTCTCCATGCGGGCGGCGATCACTTGGGGGGCCATAGGAGGACCCTACCGACGGCCGCCCGCCCGTTCTGAACGTTATTCGGCCTCGGGAGGCTCCGCGCCGCCCGGCCCGGACCCGGCCGCGGGAACCCCCTCGGGCTCGCTTTCCCGCTCGGGCTCGCGGTCGCCTTCGCGCTCGCCCTCGCGGCTGGCCAGCAGCCGCCGCAGCGAGTCGAGCCGGGCCCGGTTCGCGTGCCCGTCGGCGACCCAGCCGTCCAGCCCGCACGCCTCCTGCAAGTGGTCGCAGTGCGGCGGGCAGCGCTCGGCGGCGCCCTCGGCCAGGTCCTCGAACGCCCCGATCACGTTCTCCGGCTTCACGTGCGCGAGACCGAAGCTGCGCACCCCCGGGGTGTCGATGATCCAGCCGTCCTCACCGGGCAGCTCCAGCGCGATCGCCGACGACGAAGTGTGCCGGCCCCGGCCGGTGACCGCGTTGACATGGCTCACCGCCCGCGCCGCCTCCGGGACCAGCGCGTTGACCAGCGTCGACTTGCCCACGCCCGAATGCCCCACCAGGACGCTGGTGCGGCCGGACAGATGCCCGCGCAGCTCGGCGGTGTCGCCGCCGCGCCGGGTGACCACGTACGGGACGCCGAGCGGCGCGTACGCGGTCACCAGCACGTCGGCCGGCGCCAGGTCGGCCTTGGTCAGGCACAGCAGCGGGTCCATGCCCGCGTCGTACGCGGCGACCAGGCACCGGTCGATCATCCGCGGCCGGGGCTCGGGATCGGCCAGCGCGGTAACGATCACCAGCTGCCCGGCGTTGGCCACGATGATCCGCTCGAACGGGTCGCTGTCGTCGGCGGTACGGCGCAGCGACGAGGTGCGCGGCTCGACCCGGACGATCCGGGCCAGCGTGTCGGGCGCCCCGGACACGTCCCCGACCAGCGCCACCCGGTCGCCCACCACCACGCCCTTGCGGCCCAGCTCGCGGGCCCGCATCGCGGTCACCGTCCGCCGGTCGCCGTCGCCCCCGCCGCCATCACCGTCACCGTCGCCGTCACCGCCGACCAGGCAGCGGTAGCGGCCGCGGTCGACCGCGGTCACGAACCCGGCGACGGCGTCCTCGTGCGCGGGACGGCGGCGGGTGCGCGGCCGCGACCCGCGGCGGCCGGGCCGCACCCGGACGTCGTCCTCGTCGTAGTCCCGTACTCGGCGCGGTGGCAGTGGTCAGCCCCTCTCCGCCGGCGGCACCTTCGCGAGCATGCCGCCCCAAAGATCGGTGAAGCCCGGGAGCGTCTTGCCCACGGTGGCCACATTCTCGACCTCCACCCCCGGGACGGCCAGACCCAGGACGGCGGCGGCCATCACCATGCGGTGGTCGTCGTAGGTGCGGAAGAGGCCGGCGCGCAGCGGGCGCGGCCGGATCTCCAGCCCGTCGGGCAGCTCCCGGGCGTCCCCGCCCAGCCGGTTGATCTCGGTGACCAGGGCGGCCAGCCGGTCGGTCTCGTGCCCGCGCAGGTGCGCGATCCCGGTCAGCCGGGACGGGGTGCGGGCCAGCGCGGCCAGCGCCGCCAGCACGGGCGTGAGCTCGCCGACCTCGTGCAGGTCGGCCTCCAGCCCCCGGTACTCCGCGACGCCGCCCGGCCCGGCCGGGCCGGTGCCGCGCACGGTCAGGCCGCCGGGGCCGTACGACACCTCGGCGCCCATCCGCGCCAGCAGCCCGCGCAGCGCGTCGCCCGGCTGGGTGGTCTCCTCCGGCCAGCCGGGCACCGTGACCCGGCCGCCGGTGACCAGCGCGGCACCGAGGAACTGGGCGGCGTTGGACAGGTCGGGCTCGATGACCCAGTCGCGGGCGCCGATCGGGCCGGGCGCCACCCGCCACACGTTCTCGCCGGTCTCGACCGTCGCCCCGGCCATCTCGAGCATCCGCACGGTCATGGCCAGGTGCGGCGCGGACGGCACCGGCGGGCCCTCATGCCGCACCTCCACACCCTTGCCGAACCGGGGCGCGGCCAGCAGCAGCCCGGACACCAGCTGCGAGGACCCGGAGGCGTCGATCGTGACCGCGCCGCCCGGCACCGCCCCGGTGCCGCGGACCACGAACGGCAGCGCGTCGCGCCCGGCGTCGTCGATGATCGCGCCGAGGTCGCGCAGCGCCCCGATGATCGGGCCCATCGGCCGTTCCCGGGCGCGCGGGTCGCCGTCGATGTCGACCGGGCCCGCGGCCAGCGCCGCGACCGGCGGCAGGAACCGCATCACCGTGCCGGCCAGGCCCACGTCGACCTGGGCGGGGCCGGCCAGCTCGCGCGGCATCACGCGGAGGTCGCCGGAGGCGTCCTCGACGATCCCGACGCCGAGCTCGCGCAGCGCCTCGATCATCAGGAGCGTGTCGCGGCTGCGCAGCGGGCGGACCAGGCGGCCCGGGCCGTCGGCCAGGGCGGCCAGGATCAGTGCCCGGTTGGTCATCGACTTCGAACCCGGCAGCGGGACGGTGGCGTCCACCGGGGCGTCGGCGACCGGGGCGGACCAGTGCGTCGAGGGCATGCCGCAAGGTTATCGGGCCCGGCGGGCGCGGGCCCCGATCGCGCGGGCACGAGAGCACGCGGGCACGAGAGCACGCGGGCACGAGAGCACGCGGGCACGAGAGCACGCGGGCATGAGAGCGCGCGGGCACGACGGCGCCCGCCGTACGGGACACCGTGTACGGCGGGCGCGTTCCTGGACCGGCCTCAGGCCCAGGAGGCCCTAGTCGAGGAAGAGGTAGTCGGCGCGGTAGGGGACGTGGGCCAGCGGCCGGGTGCCCGGGTCGCAGGCGCCGGCCGGGGCCACGCCGCCGATGGTGTTCAGCCGCAGGATCTGGCCGGTGCCGGAGAACAGGCCGCTCCCGGCGCCGGTCCGGGTGGCGTCCAGCACCAGCTCGGGGATGTTGCCGTCGCCGTTGGGCGTCCTGGTCACGGCCTTGCCGGTGATCGCGCTGCCGTCGGGCGCGATCCACTGCGGCGGGCCCGCCGGGCCGGGCTTGGCGAACGAGTGCGCGATGCCGCCGGCCAGCGTCGCGGTGACGCCTTCCTGGGTGAACGCGTAGGTGCCGTCGGCCTGCCGGGTGCACCGGTAGATCTGCGCGCCCCGCAGGACCGGGGCGGCGGACGCCTTCGGGTTCTTGTCCGGGTCCGGGGCGAGCTGCCCGCGCACCGCGCCGCCGGGGAACTCGGCGGTGTGCAGGTTGGTGTAGAAACCGCCGGGGTCGTTCATGATCCGGCGCGCCGTGCCCGCCGGGACCGGGGACATCCCGGCCAGGCCGGTGACCGTCGCGGGCAGGCCGCCGGGCGCGCTGAACAGGTCGGCCGCGATCGGCCCGTTCACGCCCTTGCCGCCCTGGTGGACGTGGCCGAGGGTGGGCGGCGCGACGGCCGACCAGGTGAAGCCCCACGACAGCATCCCGTCGTGGGCGCGGGCGAACGCCAGGGCGCGGCCGTCGGGGTCGCCGGTGGCCTTGCCCTCCTTGTTCGGCACCTCCTGCGCGCCGTCGGACAGCGACCGGAGGGTGGCGGGCGAGCTGCCGCGCAGGACGCCGTTGAGGTCGGCCGGGCGGCTCAGCTTGTGGAACTGGCCGCGCACCGCCCCGCCGGGGAACTCGGCGGTGTGCAGGTTGGCGTAGAAGCCGTTGGGGTTGGCCTTCAGCTGCGCCAGTGCCGCCTTGTCGGTCACCTGGACCGTCCCGGCGACGGCCCGGGACGAGGCGGGCAGCGCGCCCGTGAAGAACGGCACCTTGATCGCGCCGTTGGCGCCCCGGGCCCCGAGGTGGATGTGGCCGGCGGCCGGCGCGGCCACGTCCTGCCAGCGGATCGCGTACCAGACCCGGTCGCCCTGGATCCGGACCAGCGCCAGGGCGCGGCCGTCCTGGTCGCCCACGGCCTTGCCGTCGGCGGCGGGCACCTCGTTGCGGCCCAGCAGGCCGGCCGCGAGATAGGTGATGTCGGCTGCGGAGCCGCCCTGGGCGCGGCCCTTGCCGTCGACCTCGTCGACGGGCAGCGCGGCCGGGGCGCCGCGACCGGCCTGGGCGCCCGAGGCGCCGTGGGCGCCGTGGCCCTGGCCGGATCCGGACGTCCCCGTCGCGGACCCGGCGGCGGTGCCGACGACATCGGTCAGGGCGGAGACGGCGACCCCGGCGCCGGTGGCGACGAGCGCCGCGGCGGCCACGGCGGGCAGCACGAACGTGCGAACGGACATGATCATCCCTGGTCTCTCGATGGGGGAAACCCACCGCCGGCCGGCGGCTCCCGGTTCCCGATTCCTGGTTCCTGAATGAGCGAGGCCCCGCAGCCTCACACCCAGAAGCACGCGGACCCGGAGACAAAGGGTTCAATAGCCTTTCAGAATTCTTTTCTTATATGTTCGATAAGGCATTCCTATCGGTCGCCGCGGTGATCCGGGCATGAAAAAGCCGCCCGGCACGGTGGTTGCACCGTGCCGGGCGGTCGGCGTTCGCGCCCGTCGCCCTCCGGAATCGGAGAGGACAAGGGCCTGGAGGGGCCTGGAGGGGATTAGAGGGGAATGGTCAGCAGTTTGTTGCCGGTGCCCTCCACCACGACCTCGAAACGGTCGATCTCGTTCTTGGGCAGCGCCGTGCCGCCGTGCGTGATCAGCGGTGCGGGGGAGCCCGGCACGCCGTAGCCCTTCGGCGGCACGGCCCAGCCGGTTACTACCGAGCGCTCGCCGGTGCGGGAGACCGCCTCCAGGCGGCACCGCAGCGGTCCGCGCACGCCGCGCAACTCCAGCCCGACATGCGTGCCCCAGCCCTTGCTCTCCAGCCCGAGCGTGCCGGACGTGCCGTTCGCCCGGTCCGTTCCCGAATGCCGCTCGCCCCAGATGACCAGTGCCTGTGCGGGCCCGTGGTTGTGCCCGGGCGGCGTGGTGGGCTCGCCGTCGGTGATCGCCGACCCGATCGTGACGCCGGTCGCCAGCAGGACGGCGGCCGCGGCGGTGCCGATCACGTACGTGCCGCGGCGGGTGCGGCGCGCGGCACGCTGCCGCCGCCGCACGAGATCGATCACCTCGGCGGGCGGCGCGTCCGCGGCGGGCCCCATGGGCCCCGTGGGCCCCACGGGCCCCGCGGGTCCATGGCCGCCCGGGCCTGCGGCGGCGTAGGCCGGGGCCTGCGGCGGCGCGGGCGCGCCGTCGACGGCGTCGGTGAAATCCTTGATATCCGAAAGGGCATGTGCCGTTCCGGCCATTTCCCTGAGTTCGGCGGCGCACGACCCGCATTCGCGAAGATGTGCCTCGAAGGCCCTCCGGTCGTCCTCTTCGAGCAAGCCCAGGGCGTAGGCGCCGACATCGGTGTGCTCCACTTGCGAGCTCATGCCGTCACCCCTCTCTCTTCCAATGCGACACGCAACGCGCGCAGCGCGTAATAAACGCGGGACTTGACCGTGCCCACCGGAATTCCCAGCACTTCGGCGGCCTGGTTGACCGTGCGGTCGCGCAGCACCGTCTCGGTCAGCACCTCCCGGTGCGGCGCCGACAGCGCCCGCAGCGCCTCGGCCACCACCACCTTGCGCAGGAGGCCCTCCATCTCGTCGGCCATCGGCAGGTTCTCCAGCGGCGCGTCGCCCACCTCCGGCGGGCGCACGTCGCGGTACCGCCGATGGTCGATGACGATACGGCGCGCGACGGTCGCCAGCCAGGGCATCAGCGAGGCCGACCCGGTGTCGAGCCGGTCGGCGCTGCGCCAGGCCCTGATCATGGTCTCCTGCACCACGTCCTCGGCCCACTGCCGGTCTCCGCCGGTCAGGCGCAGGACGAAGGCGAGCAGCGGACGATGGTACTGGCGGTACAGCTCGCCGACGAGCCGTTCGTCGTCGGCCGCCGGCGCGGGCCGGGGGCGGCGGATGAGGTTCCGCAGCCCGCCGGACGTGCGCCCGGCCGCTCCAGGTGCTGCCATGGCCGTGCGTCTCCGTGGGTCGGGGGGTCCCCGGCCCGCCGCCTCGCGGGGGTGCGCGGCGGCGCCGCCGGGTGGCCCTGAGGGACGGGCGGTCAGCAGGCAGTACGGTCCCTGTCCGGCCCAGGGTTCAACGCCTTTGAGGCTTTCTTAAGGCTCTCTTCGGGAAGAGGCGTTCGGCGACGGTGGCGGGCCGGGCCGCCAAAGGCGGCCCGGGAACGGCCAGGGGGAGCGGCTCGGGAGCGGAGATGGCCGAGGGTGGCCAGGTGCGCTCGGGGGTGATTCGGGGAGGCCCTGGCGCGAGGGCCTCGCTCGACGTGGTGCCCGCCTGGGCGGCGGCGGGCTCAGCGCTTGATCTTCCTGACCGCCGCGCGCCCCGACCGCCTGATCGGCCCCTTGGCGGCCTTGACCTGCCCCTTCACGGTCTTCACCGAGCCCTGGACGGCCTTCATCGGCGCCTGCGCCGACCGCGCCGCCCTCGCCGTGCGGGCCCGGCGCAGCGCGCTCCGCCGGCGGGCGTCGCGGACCTGCCGGGCGGCCTCCCGCCGGGCGTTCCTGATCTCGGCCGCGGTCTCACGACGCACCGCCTTGGTCTCGGCCGCGGCCTGCACCCGCGCCTCCCGGGCCGCCCGGCGCAGCTCGGCCGTACGCGGCGAACGGCGCGGCTCGGTGGCGGCCATCAGCAGCGCCCCGAACAGGCTCGCGCTCTTGAGCAGGTGCGAGCGCTCGCTGGCCCTGCGCTCGGGGTCGTCCTCGGTCCAGTACCGGTGCTCGGTCGCCAGCGCCGGGACGAGCTGGCAGGCCAGCAGGAACGTGGTCGTCCGGCGGAACTTCCCGGTGAGCAGGAGCACCCCGGTGCCGAGGCTGACCGCGCCCTGGATCCGGACCAGGGTCTCGGGGTCCTTGGTGGGCAGCCAGTCCAGCCGGTCCGCGATCGGCTTGACGGTGGGCGACACCTGTTCCGCGCGAGGACCGGGATCGCGGAGCGTGTCCAGCCCGGTCATGATGTACGGCGCCGCCACGAGAGGGCGGGCCAGGGTCGTGATGGGTCGCATGGAGGGCTACATGCCCACCGCTTGCGGCATCAAGCACGGCGCGCCCCCGCCCAGAAGGGGCAGGATGGACCCATGTGCGGTCGATACGCCACGGCGCGGGCGCGCCAGGAACTGCTCGACGAGTTCCAGGTGCAGCTGGACGCCGTAGAGAATGATCTGCAGCCCGACTACAACGTCGCGCCGACCAAGCAGGTGCCGGCCATCCTGACACGCGTGCCGCGGGACGCGGGGGCCCAGGCGGCGGGCGGTGCCGAGGGAAGCGGGGGAGCGCCGGCGGAGGGGGCCGAAGCCGAGGCCGAGGCCGTCCGGCAGCTGCGCACGCTCCGCTGGGGCCTGGTGCCGTCCTGGGCCAAGGACCTGTCCATCGGCAACCGGATGATCAACGCGCGGATGGAGACGGTGCACGAGAAGGCCTCCTTCCGCCGCGCCTTCGCCAAGCGCCGCTGCCTGCTCCCGGCCGACGGGTACTTCGAGTGGTACACCCTCCAGGACCAGGGCGACGAGGAGCCCGCCGACCCGGCGCAGAAACAGAAGAAGGGCAAGAAGAAGCCGCAGAAGCAGCCGTTCTTCATCCACCCCAAGGACGGCGGCCTGATGGCCATGGCCGGGCTCTACGAGCTGTGGAAGAACCCCGAGACGGGCGAATGGGTGTGGACCTGCACGGTCATCACCACCGACGCGCCCGACGACCTCGGCCGGATCCACGACCGGATGCCGATGATCGTCGAGCCGGAGCGCTGGGACGCCTGGCTCGATCCGGCCCTCACCGACGCCGATCAGGTGCGTGAACTGCTGGTACCCGCGATGTCCGGGACCATGGAGGCGCATCCTGTATCAAAAGCGGTCAACAGCGTGAGAAACAACGGTCCAGAACTCATAAAACCTTCGTCGAACGGGGATAGTCCAGGCAACCATTCCGACACCTTGTTCTGACCGTCGGTGCGATGGCGGTCGGACGGCGAACCCTTTGCGCCGACCCCCCAGCGGCGCGTACCGGGAGGAGTTCCGGCACCGTGGACACCGCCACCGCCCGCACCCGCCTCGAGGCCATGCTGGCCGACCTGGACCGTTCGATAGTGGTCCTCAAGGGAGAGCACCCCGAGCGCGAGCTCTCGGCCGCCGACGCGGGTTCCAACCTCTCCGACAGCGACCGCGTCGAGGCGGCGCTGGCCTCGATGGGGCGGCACCGTGCCGCGGTGGAGGCGGCGCTGGCCCGGATCACGGCGGGCACCTACGGGCGGTGCCTGGGCTGCGGGAAGCAGGTGCCGGAGGGGCGGCTGGAGGTGCGCCCGGAGGCCGCCCGCTGCGTCACCTGCCAGGCCAAGCACGACCGCGCCATGCGCTGACCCCGCGCCCCGCCCCTGCTTCACCTCCGCCTCCCGGCGATCGCCCCGCCCGTCCTACGGGCGGGGCGGTCCAGCCTCCGGGGGCCGCCGCCGGCTGCCTGGCCACGGGATCGCCCGGCCCCGGCGGGCCCGCCGTGGCCCGTCAGCCGTGGCCCGTCAGCCGTGGCCGGTCAGCCGTGGCCGGTCAGCCGCGGCGGCGTGCGCTGGCCAGCAGGTGGACGCCCAGCGAGTCGTCGTTCAGCGGCGCGTTCAGCTCGGTCCGCACCAGCCTCGGCAGCGCCCGCGGCGACGACGACAGCACGTGCTCGACGGTCGAGGGCGACAGCACCGTGCGCGGCCTGATCCACTCCACCTCCAGCCCGGCGTCGGCGAGCAGCTCGCGCAGCTGCTCGGCCCAGAAGCAGCGGGTCATCGTGCCGTCCGGCCACGGCACCAGCAGCACCTCGGCGCTCGGCACGTCCGACAGGTGCGCCCAGCAGTTCTGCTCGGCCAGCAGCGCCATGCCCAGCGTCAGCGAGTCGACCGACAGCAGGACCCGGCCGCCCGGCCGCAGCACCCGGGCGATCTCCGCGACCGCCGCCTCGGTCACCAGATGCCGGGACAGCACCCGGTTCTCGGCCACCACGGCGTCCACGCAGGCGTCGGTGAGGAAGCCCAGCGCCCCCGAGTCGGCGATCACGCGCCGCGGCGCGGCGGGCGGCCCGGCAGTGCGGCCGTTCTCCAGGCCGAACCCGTTCCCCCGGGTCCCCTGATTCCCGTTCTCCTTGGGCCGAGAGGGCGGCGGGCCGTACCCGGCGGGGGCGTCGGCGCCGGCGGGGTCGTGCGGGCCCAGCTGCGGGTCCAATACCTGGATCACCCGGTGCCCGGCCGCCGCGGCCTGCGCGCCGCTGCGCGCCGTGTCGCCCGCCAGGTCCAGGATCCGCGCGGGGCGGCGCGGCAGCCAGCGCGCCAGCTGGGCCGCGGCCACCGCCCAGTAGAACCGCCAGTAGAGCGCGAGAGGTTCGTCCTCGTCCGGGGCTGGTTCGCCCTGGAACTCGCGCAGGCTGGCAACGGAGGGCTCGGGAGGTCGGGCCGGCACCGGTAGCAACGCTTTGCTCCTGTTCTCGCCGTGTATGTCAGTTGTTCCCCCTGGGGCCCGGACATCACCCTCCGTATAGTTCCGGATGGAATGCCCTGCGGCCCCGGCGCCGGGAATCGACGGGGCCGTACCGGCGTTGCACCGTCTCATAACGCCCGCGCACATGCGCCGAACGACACGGACTCAGGGTGGCCGGTTCATCCCGGTGGCCGGTTTCCGGAGCTCGTGCGGTGCTGCCCCGGTACGCCCGGCGCGCGGGCGGAGGAGAGCGATCCGTCCAGCGGAGGTGCAGCACATGACCACAGCCGTTGCCGAACACGCGGGAGGCCCCGCGGCGCCGGTCCGCACCGGTGGCGCGCCCGCCCCCGGCGGCGTGAGGAGGCAGCGAGGCCCGCTATCGTCTGTGCAGTACGACGCCGACGGCGTCACCACAGCGGAGGGGGTGGGTCAGGTACCGGGCACCACGGAGACCGTGGAGCAGCGCCAGGAGCGCTTCCAGCGCGACGTGCTCCCGTTCTTGGACCAGCTGTACTCGGCCGCGTTGCGCATGACGCGCAACCCGGCGGACGCCGAGGATCTCGTGCAGGAGACCTTCGCCAAGGCTTTCGCGTCCTTCCACCAGTTCAGGGAGGGCACCAACCTCAAGGCGTGGCTCTACCGGATCCTGACCAACACCTTCATCAACTCCTACCGCAAGAAGCAGCGGCAGCCGCAGCAGGCGGCCACCGAGGAGATCGAGGACTGGCAGCTCGCCCGCGCGGAGTCGCACACCTCCAGCGGCCTGAAGTCCGCCGAGGCCGAGGCCCTGGAGCACCTGCCCGACTCCGATGTGAAGCGGGCCCTGCAGGACCTGCCCGAGGAGTTCCGGATCGCGGTCTACCTCGCCGACGTCGAGGGCTTCGCGTACAAGGAGATCGCCGAGATCATGGGCACGCCGATCGGGACCGTGATGTCGCGCCTGCACCGCGGAAGGCGGCAGCTGCGCGGCATGCTTGAGGACTACGCCCGGGAGCGCGGCCTGTCCCGGGCGAGCGGGAAGGGTGAGTGAGCCATGAGCTGTGGCAACCACCACGAGACGCCGTGTGAGGAAGTACTGGCCCGCGTCTACACCTACCTGGACGGCGAGCTGGACCAGAGCGGCTGCGGCGAGGTTCAGCAGCATCTGGAGGAGTGCGGGCCCTGCCTGCGCGAGTACGGCCTCGAAGAGGCCGTCAAGAAGCTGGTCAACAAGTGCTGCAGATCCGACCACGCCCCCGACGACCTGCGGGCCAAGGTGATGGGGCGGATCGAGGAGGTCTGCGGCGAGATCAGGTCGGCCGAGTCGGCCGCCCCGTCCACCGCCGCGGAGTCCGGCTCCGCCAAGATCACCGGCTCGGGCTGACGGCGGCGGCGCGCGGGCCCGCCGTGCGTGCGCGCCTGGGTATCGTGCTCGGGTGCGCGTACTCGTCACCGGCGCGGCCGGCTTCATCGGGTCCCATCTGGTCGACCGGCTGCTGGCCGACGGCCATGAGGTGACCGGCCTGGACGACCTGTCGTCGGGCTCCAACACCCGTCCCGACGTCGAGCTGTGGCACATGGACGTGGCCGACCCCGCCCTGGCCGAACGGCTCGCCGCCCACCCGCCCGAGGTGGTCTGCCATCTGGCCGCGCAGGTCAGCGTGCGCGCCAGCGTCGCCGACCCGCTCGCCGACGCCCGCACCAACGTGCTGGGCACCGCCAACGTGCTGGAGGCCGCCCGCGCCGCCGGCGCCCGCAAGGTCGTCTTCACCTCCAGCTGCGCCGTCTACGGCGTGCCCGACGCGCTTCCGGTCCCCGCCTCCGCCGAGCTGCGCCCTGCCTCGCCGTACGCGGCGTCCAAGGTCACCGGCGAGGTGTACGCGCGCACCTACCGCACCCTGCACGGCCTCGACTCCACCATCCTGACGCTGGCCAACGTGTACGGGCCGCGGCAGACCCCCAAGGGCGAGGCCGGGGTCATCTCGATCTTCACCGACGCGCTGCTGGCCGGCCGCCCCACCCGGGTGTTCGGCGACGGCACGCAGACCCGCGACTACGTCTACGTGCTCGACGTCGTGGACGCCTTCGCCCGCGCCGTGGACGGGCGCGGCGGGGGAGGCCGCTACAACGTCGGCACCGGCCTGCAGACCACCGACCGCGAGCTGCACGCGCTGGTCGCCGAGGCCGCCGGGGCGCCCGACGAGCCCGCGTTCGCCCCGCCCCGGCTCGGCGACCTGCCCGCGATGGCGGTCGACCCGTCCACCGCGCGCGAGGACCTCGGCTGGACGGCCCGCACGCCGCTGCGCGAGGGCCTGGCCGCGACCGTCGAGTGGGCCCGCGAGCGCGCCGTTCACTCCAGGTGACGTTTGCTTCACACTTTGCTCACGATTCTCCGCTTGCCTGTGTGACCTGGGCCTCTCGCGTTAGGCTTGTGCCGGAATCAGCGACGGGAACACATGCGTGCCCGGGCGGAGGGGAAGTGTTCGCCTGGGGGCCGGATCGAGGGATCCGGCGGCCTTGTGGAACGGGGGAGGCAACGAGCCATGCTCGTGCATGTGGTCACCGCCGGTCTCGGCCGGGTCGGGCATGCCATGACGTCGTCGTCGCTGACCATGGCCAGGGGCGTGTCCTGGGTCTGACGTGCCGTCGCGGCACGACCGGCCCCGGCGGCGGCCCGCGTTGAACCCCCGGCGACAGCAAGGGGGTACGTCGACTCCCGAGGGGGCGGCATGCGTGGACTACCTCTCGCTGCCTGGGCGTACGTGTGCGGTGTGGTCGCGCTGGCGGCCGGGCTGATCGCGACGGCGTCCTACGAGGGGATGGAATGGCGCACGCTGGCCGTGCTGGCCGTGCTGTTCCTTATCTGCGACTCGGCCCCGGCGCTGCTGAACGTGGAACGCGCCCGGGTCTCGCTGAGCTTCGCGGCCAGCCTGGCGTCGGTGGTGCTGCTGGGCCCGGCCGGGGCGGCGCTTCTGGGGGTGTGCGCCATCGTCACCGGGCAGCGGCTGTTCGCGCCGGTGAAGCGGCTGTTCAACGGCGCCCAGTTCGCGCTGTGCGGGTACGCCTCGGGAGTGGTGTTCGGCGCCCTGGGCGGGCAGCGGTTCGAGCCCGGCCAGGTCGACTGGGTGGAGCACGTGATCGGGCCGTTCCTGGGCGCGCTGGTCACCTTCGTCCTGGTCAACCTGCTGCTGGTGGCGGGGATCCTGCTGCTGAGCAAGCAGGCGGCGCCGCGGGAGCTGCTGAGCGCCAGCGGCCAACTCGCCTTCGGCTGCCTGGGCTACGGCATGTTCGGGCTGCTGATCGCCGGGCTGTGGTCGCGGGTGGGCGTGGGGCCGTTCGCGGCGGTGCTGGTGCTGCTGCCGCTGTTCATCGCGCGGTGGGCGTTCGAGCAGACGCGGGCGCAGCAGCAGGCGCACGCCGCGACGCTGGCCGCGCTGTGCCAGGCCGTGGAGACCAAGGACTACTACACCCGCGGGCACTCCGAACGGGTGTCGCGCGGCTCGGTGATGATCGCGCAGGAGATCGGGATGCGGTCCGACCGGGTGGAGGCCATCCGGTACGCCGGGATGCTGCACGACGTGGGCAAGCTGGGCGTGCCGACCAAGTTCCTCCAGAAGTCGGGATCGCTGACGGAGGAGGAGTTCGCGGCGATCCAGCTGCATCCGATGCGGGGGCTGGAGATCGTGCGGGAGATCGGGTTCCTGGACGAGGCGCTGGCCGGGATCATGCACCACCACGAGAAGATGAACGGCCGCGGCTATCCGATGGGCCTGGCCGGCGACGAGATCCCCGAGTTCGCGCGGGTGATCTCGGTCGCCGACGCGTTCGACTCGATGACCTCCACCCGCTCCTACCGGGCCGCCCGCACCGTCGAGGAGGCCGTCGAGGAGCTGCGCCGCGGCGTCGGCGACCACTTCGACCCCGACATGGTCGAGGCGTTCCTGCGCGCCCTGGAGCGCGACGGCTGGGAGCCGCCCAAGCCCGTCGTGCTGCCCGAGGACGACATCGTGGAGACCACCCAGCAGGACCACGACGACCCGAGCACCCCGCTCCGGGTCACCGCCGGGACGCCCGCCGAGGGCGCCGGGGACGCGCCCAGCGGCGCGCCGGGGGCCGGCACCGGGGACACTGCCGGGGACACTGCCGGGGACGCGGTCGGGGACGCGATGGGAGGCGCCGTGCAGGACGCGATCGGGGACACGGTGGGCGACGCGCGGCCCGGACCCGCGATCGGCGACGCCGTCGGCGGTGCCGCCGGGGACGTCACCGAGACCGTGGCCGGGGACGTGGCGGGCGACCGCGCCCGCGGCTAGCCTCGGCCGGACCCGCGAGCCGAATCCCGCGCCCGCGGCCCCGCCGTCCGGCGGCCGTCCCGCGGCCCCGCCGTTCCGTAATCCGCCGTTTCGCAGCCCCCCGCCGTCCAAGTCGAGGAAAAGGAGCCGATGAGCACCCAGATGCGCACCCGGGAGCGCGCCGCCTGGCAGACCATCGACTCGGGCCAGCTGCTGCTGATCGCCACCGCCGGGCTGGTCGTGCTGGTCGCGGTCACCCAGGTCGCCGCGGTCGGTCTCGAGCAGGCCGAGGTCGCGGTGATCTTCGGCGGGCTGATCGCGCTCGGCGAGCTGTTCCGCATGGTCATGCCGGGCAACCGGGAGGTCGCCCCGATCGCCGGCGCGGGCGGCATCGGCTACGCCCTGCTGGTCGGGATCGGGCCGGAGGGCGCCCCGCCGGACGCGCCGCTGGGCGTCGTCCCGGCCGTGCACTCCCCGCTGCAGGTGATCGCCGTCACCGCGGTCGGCATGCTGGTCGGGTCGCTGCCGCACGTCGCGGTCGGCCGCACGCCCCGCCTGGACGCCATGGCCCGCCGGCTGTTCACCGTGGCCACGGTCGCGCTGTGCTTCCGCCCGCTGCTGTCGCTGCGGCTCGACTGGCACGTGCTGCTGGCCCTGATGGGCGTGGTCGTGGTGGCCTCCTGCTTCTGCGACGTCATGATCGCCGCGCTGATCCGGGCCGAGGCGGTACGGGCCCGGTTCGGCATCGCGATGCGCGACGAGATCCGCGCCAAGCTGGCGCTGTGCGCGGCCACCAGCGCGACCGCCATGCTGATCGCCGTCGCCACCACGGTGATGGGCCCGGCGGCGCTCCTGGTGTTCACCGCGCCCATCCTCGTCACCCAGTTCGCCTTCCGCCGCTACGCCGGGATCCGCGCCACCTACCTGCAGACCGTGCGGGCCCTGTCGCGGGTCACCGAGGTCGGCGGGTACGTGGAGACCGGCCACTCGCGCCGCGTGTCCCGGCTGTCGGTCGCGATGGGCCGGGAGCTGGGCATGTCCGAGGAGGAGCTGCTTGAGCTGGAGTACGCGGCGCTGATGCACGACATCGGCCAGCTGTCGCTGGGCGATCCGATCCCCGGCGGCGCCACCGTGCTGGCCTCGCCCACCGAGCAGCGCCGGATCGCCGAGCTGGGCGCCGAGGTGATCAAGCAGACCGGGGTGCTGGACCGGGTGGCGGCGATCGTGCAGCTGTCGTCGCACCCGTACCGGACCGGGCACGGCGAGGCCCCCGCCGGCGAGCCGGGCGCGGCCGCCGCCGACCGGCCGCTGCCGCCGCCGCTGGCCAGCCGGATCATCAAGGTGGCCAACGCCTACGACGACCTGGTCGGCGACTCGGCCGACCGCGACCGGGGCACGGCCGTGCTGGAGCGGCTGCGGCTCGACTCGGCGGCCGAGTACGATCCGGCGGTCGTCGAGGCGCTCAGCCGCGTCGTCGACCGCCGCCCCCGCCTGTGAACGGGCGGCCCCTCCCGGCCCCGCCCGTCCCGGGCCGGCGGGGCAAGGTGAGGTGAACGGCGGGGCCGGGCGATACTACGTGTTGGTATTCGTCGTGCCCAGGGCCGGACCGCGCGGCCCCGGGAGGACTAGTCTCGGACCGAGCGGGCCGCGCAGGCCCGCCCGCCGACGGTGAAGGAGAATCCGCAGGTGTTCGAGTCCGTGCTCGTGGCGAACCGGGGGGAGATCGCCAGCCGGATCGTCCACACGGTGCGCGCGCTGGGCCTGAAGGCGATCGCGGTGTACTCCGAGGCCGACGCCGAGCTGCCGTTCGTCGCCGAGGCCGACGAGGCGCTCCTCATCGGCCCGGCCCGTCCCGCGGCGAGCTACCTCGACATCCCCCGGATCCTGGAGGCGGCCCGCCGCACCAACGCCGGGGCGATCCATCCCGGCTACGGGTTCCTGGCGGAGAACGCCGACTTCGCCCGGCGGGTCGTCGACGCGGGCCTGGGCTGGATCGGCCCGCCGCCGCTGGCCATCGCCCGGATGAGCGACAAGATCAACGCCCGGAACCTGATGAAGGAGGCCGGGCTCCCGGTGGCGCCCGGGGTCTGGGAGCCGGTGCCCGACGCCGACACCGCCGTGGAGGAGGCCGAGCGCATCGGCTACCCGGTCATGGTGAAGGCCGCGGCGGGCGGCGGCGGAATCGGCATGGGCGCCGCCCACGACGAGGCGTCCCTCCGCAAGACCTACGAGACCGCCCGCGCCGCCGCGGAGCGCTTCTCCACGGGAGCGGACGGGGCTCCGGACATCCTCCTCGAACGGTTCGTCGAGGGCGCCCGGCACGTCGAGGTGCAGCTCCTCGGGCTCGCCGACGGCACGGTCATCGCGCTGGGCGAGCGTGACTGCTCGGTGCAGCGCCACCACCAGAAGGTCGTCGAGGAGACCCCGTCCACCGGGATCACCCCCGAGCTGCGCGAGCGGATGACGGCCGCGGCCGTCCGGGCGGGGGAGGCGGTCGGCTACCGCGGCGCCGGGACGGTCGAGTTCCTCGTCGACCCCGCCGCGCAGGACTTCTACTTCCTGGAGATGGACACCCGCCTCCAGGTGGAGCACCCCATCACCGAGCTGGTCACCGGCATCGACCTGGTGGAGCAGCAGCTGCGGATCGCCGCCGGGGAGCCGCCCTCGTTCGCCGAGGCGCTGACCCACGGGCACGCCGTGGAGCTGCGCGTGTACGCCGAGGACCCCGAGCGGTTCCTGCCCGCCCCCGGCGCCATCAAGGTCTGGGAGGAGCCGGTCGGCGACGGCATCCGGATCGACGCCGGCTACGCCGAGGGCAACACCGTCACCTCGTTCTACGATCCGCTGCTGGCCAAGCTGTGCGTGCACGGCGAGACCCGCGACGACGCGCTGGCCCGCGCCCGGGCGGCCGTGGCCGCGTTCCGGATCGAGGGGCTGAAGACCAACCTGCCGTTCCTCGCCGAGCTGCTCGGCCGGCCCGAGTTCGTGGACGGCTCGTACGACACCGGGATCGTGGCCCGCATGCGCGCCTCGTCCTGACCGCCGGACGTGCCGGCCGCCGCGCGGCGGCGGCACGTCGATCGCACAGGTTCGCCGGACGCGGCCGCGAGGCTCCGCCGGCGTCTCGTAGGAAGGAGCCGCCCGTGGCCGAGGTCCGAGCGGAGATGGCCGCCGACGTGTGGCGGGTCGCCGTCGCCGGGGGCGACCGGGTGGAGGAGGGCGACACCCTGGTCATCCTGGAGTCGACGAAGATGGAGATCCGGGTGCCGGCGGAGGGCCGCGGCACGATCTCCAGGCCGGCCGTCAAGGAAGGCGCGGTCGTCCGGCGGGGCGACCTGATCGCCGTTCTGGACACGCCGTGACCGGCGACGAGGCGGTCTACTGCGACCGCTGCGGCGAGCCCGCGGACGCGGACGGCCACGAGGCCTGCCGGGCGGCGCGGCGGATGGAGCCGCCGCGCTACTGCTCCCGGTGCCGCCGCCGGCTGGTGGTCCAGGTGACCCCGGCGGGCTGGACGGCCCGCTGCACGCGGCACGGCTCGCTCAGCTCGGCCTCCGGCCCGGCTCCGGCGTCCCCTCCGGCCTGAGGACCAGCACGTACGTCATCAGATCGACGCCCGGGACGGGGCTCCAGTCCCGTTCCGGGGTGCGTTCGAACCCCATCCGCTCGTACATCCGCTGCGCGGAGCGCATGTTCGGCTGGGTCGACAGCCGCAGCGCGACCAGCCCGGCGGCCCGCGCCCGGTCCGCGCACGCCTGGACGAGGGCGCGCCCGGCACCGCCGCCACGGGAACGCTCCAGCACGGCCAGCATGCGGAACTCGCCCTCGTCGGGCCCGGCCAGCTCGGCGTACGGGCTGTCGGGCGGGCAGTACGCGACCGCCCCGGCGATCTCCCCGGCCACCTCGGCGACCAGCAGTTCGGCCTTGGCGGCCCGGTCGGCGGCGTTCCGGAGCGTCTCCACATAGGAGTTGTCCGGCCGGACCAGCCCGCCGTGCACGTACACCTCGACCGTCAACTCGCCGACCCGCGCGTACTCACCGGGCCGCGCCGCCCGCACGACCACGCCCACATCGTTCACGCCGGGCTCGGCCGCGCCCGGCTCGCGCACGTGCGGCTCAGGCACGTGCGGCCGGTGTCCGTGAGGCCGTCGCCGCCGTACCGGGCAGCCGTGTCGGACATTTCCCAACGATCGTGACCACGGGCAGATTGTGCCGCACGGGGATGCCGCCGTCCATTCAGGTCCTGGCGACGTCCCCGCAGGTCCGCTCGTCGGGCAGCAGCGGCCGCAGCCGCACCGAGTACACCTTGCCGCCGCTGCGCCAGCGGTGGTCCGCGCGCGCGGTCGCGACGTGCTTCACCGCCGTGTCCCGGTCCTCGCCCGTCACGACGGCGCACAGCCCGCCGGCGGCCTGCTCGCCCCGTCCCAGCGGGCGGTCCAGCGGCCAGTCGGAGACGTCCTGCCCGGGCGCCGCCGGACTCTCCCCGGCCAGCACCGCCACGCTCGCGGAGCGGTAATGCCGGGGCGGCGCCGCCTGGTCGGCCTGCGGCCAGCCCTGCGGTTCCAGCCGCTTCCAGAACCGGACCGCGGGCAGCCCCGGCCGTCCCTCGGGCTGCTCGATCCTGGTCCGGGCCGCCCCCATCGTGATCTCCAGCACCATCGCGTCGGCGACCCGGCCGGACCCGATCGTGCGCGAACGGTCCAGGCCCGCCGCGCGCGCCTCGTCCAGCAGCCGGCGCAGCGCCCGCGGCGTGAGCCGGTACTCGCGCTGCACCGGCAGCGGGGCGGACGCACCGGTCCGCTGGGAGGCGATCGCGCGGCCGTCCCCGTACAGCGAGAACTCCGGCAGGCTGCCCGGCCCGCCCAGGCCCGCGATGCCACCGGTCATCCGCCAGCGCAGCACCAGCCCGCCGCCACCGCCCGAGGCGCGTCCCGGATCCGCCCGCGCCGACGGTGTCCCCGCGGCCTGCCCCTGTTCCTGCCCGCCGCACGCGACCAGGGCCCCCGCCCCGATCAGGACCGCGGCGACCCCCCGATCGATCACGCTTCCGAAGCGTAGGGATGGATCGGCCATGGACCTTGGACGGCACGCGGCCCCGGCCCGTTCCCGCCGTCCCGTGCCGGTCCCGATGCGCGGCCCGTACAAAGACGAGGGCGAGACTGTGTGGGACCCGTGGAGACCGCCCCGGAACCGCGCACGCTAGTGTGCCGCTCGTGAGCGTGCTCGTGGTGACCGGGACCTGCACCGGGGTCGGCAAGACGATCGTCACCGCCGCCGTCGCCGCACTGGCGGCGGCGCGCGGCACGGCGGTCGCCGTCGTCAAGCCCGGCCAGACCGGGGTGGCGCCGGACGAGCCCGGCGACCTCGACCAGGTGCGGCGGCTCGCCGGCATCGACGACCTCCACGAGTTCGCCCGCTTCCCCGACCCGCTGTCGCCCGCCGCGGCCGCCCGGCACGCCGGTCTCCCGCCGGTCCGGCTCGCCGACGTCGCCAAACGCGTCCAGGAGCTGTGCCAGACCCGCAGGCTCGTCCTGATCGAGGGCGCCGGCGGCCTGCTCGTCCGCTACGACGAGGAGGGCTCCACGGTCGCCGACCTGGCCCGCTGGCTCGGCGCCGCCGTCGTCGTGGTGGCCCGACCCGACCTCGGCACGCTCAACCACACCGCGCTCACCCTGGAGGCGATGGCGCACCGCGGCGTCCAGCTCGCCGGGGTCGTGCTGGGCGAGTGGCCGGACGAACCAGACCTGGCGATGCGCAGCAACATCCGCGACCTGGAGACCATCGCCGCCCGCCCCCTCGCGGGCGCGCTGCCCGCCGGCGCGGGCGACCTGGACCCCCCCGAGTTCCTGCTGGCCGCGCACAGCGCGCTGGCACCGCCCCTCGGCGGCACGTTCGACCCCGCCGTCTTCCGCGACACCCACGGCCCTACGGCATGAAGGAGAATCCGTGAGCGACATCCTCGAAGTGGCCCGCAGCCAGGTGCTCGGCGAAGGCCGCGGCCTTTCCGGCGCGCAGGTCCTGGAGTGCCTGACCCTGCCCGACGACCGTCTCGAGGAACTGCTCGCCCTCGCCCACGAGGTCCGGATGCGCTGGTGCGGGCCCGAGGTCGAGGTGGAGGGCATCGTCTCCCTCAAGACCGGCGGCTGCCCCGAGGACTGCCACTTCTGCTCCCAGTCCGGCCAGTTCACCTCGCCCGTCCGCTCGGTGTGGCTGAACATCCCCGAACTCGTCGAAGCCGCCAAGGAGACCGCCAAGACCGGCGCCACCGAGTTCTGCATCGTCGCGGCCGTGCGAGGCCCCGACGAGCGCCTGATGACCCAGGTCCGCGAGGGCGTCAAGGCCATCAACGAGGCCGTCGAGATCAACATCGCCTGCTCGCTGGGCATGCTCACCCAGGACCAGGTGGACGAACTGGCCGCCATGGGCGTGCACCGCTACAACCACAACCTGGAGACCGCCCGCTCCCACTTCCCCAGCGTGGTCACCACCCACACCTGGGAGGAGCGCTGGGACACCCTCCGCATGGTCAAGGACGCCGGTATGGAGGTGTGCTGCGGCGGCATCGTCGGCATGGGCGAGACCCTCGAGCAGCGCGCCGAGTTCGCGGGCCAGCTCGCCGAACTGGAGCCCGACGAGGTCCCGCTGAACTTCCTGGCACCCCGCCCCGGCACCCCGTTCGCCGACCAACCGCTGGTCGAGGGCACCGAAGCGCTCAAGACCATCGCGGCGTTCCGCCTCGCCATGCCCCGCACGATCCTGCGCTACGCCGGAGGCCGCGAACTCACCCTGGGCGACCTCGGCACCCGCGACGGCATGCTCGGCGGCATCAACGCCATCATCGTCGGCAACTACCTGACCACCCTGGGCCGCCCCGCCGAACAGGACCTCGACCTGCTCACCGAACTCCAGATGCCCATCAAGGCACTCTCCAAGACGCTCTGATCATTGTGGAGGGGCGACCCTTCACACCACCCGGGACGGCGCGGATCATTGTGGAGGGGCGACCCTCCACACCACCCGGGACGGCGCGGATCATTGTGGAGGGGCGACCCTCCACACCACCCGGGACGGCGCGGATCATTGTGGAGGGGCGACGCTCCGCTACGGGCCGGCCAGTGGAAAAGAACCAGGTTGTTGCGGGGTGGGTCATCGCTCTCGTCTGAGGCGGGTGATGAACTTGTAGCGGTCGCCGCGGTAGAGGGACTGGGCCCACTCGACGGGCTGGCCGGTGGTGTCGAAGGCGTGCCTGGACAGCAGCAGGAGGGGCAGCCCGACGTCGACGGCGAGGAGCTGGGCGTCGTGCGGTGTCGCCAGGACGGTCTCGATCGTCTCCTCGGCCT
Organism: Spirillospora sp. CA-255316; assembly: GCA_050942275.1. Classification (GTDB taxonomy): domain Bacteria; phylum Actinomycetota; class Actinomycetes; order Streptosporangiales; family Streptosporangiaceae; genus Spirillospora. The sequence goes on from CP192047.1 coordinate 2,255,190, forward strand.
CGGTGAGGTGGACGTCGTAGGCGGTGGCCAGCGTCTCGTACAGGGACCGGTGGCGGGGCAGCTCGCGGCGCAGGCCGGGGAAGCGGCGGGCGGGCAGGTGCGAGGTGTCGATCGACATGGCCTCGCCGTCGGCCAGGCGGAGCCGGTGGATGCGCAGGACCCTTCCCCCAGGGCGGATGCCGAGCAGGGTGGCCATGCGCTCGTCGGCGGAGACGTACCCGATCTCCAGGATGCGGGTCTCGGGGCGCAGGCCGTGGTGGCGCATGTCCTCGGTGTAGCTGACCAGCTGAAGCTCCTGGGCGACCTTCGGCTTGGCGACGAAGGTGCCCTTGCCCTGGATGCGCTGGAGGCGGCCCTCGACGACCAGCTCGGCCAGCGCCTGCCGGACGGTGGTGCGGGAGGTCTCGTACTTCTCGGCGAGGGTGCGTTCCGGGGGCAGCGGGGACCCCGGGGGGAGCGACTGGATCAGCTCGACCAGCAGTTCCTTGAGCTTGTAGTACTTCGGGATGCGCGGTGCCTGGGCCGAGTGGTGCTTACCGATGTCGCTCAATGGCGCGCGCTCGTACCCGCCCCCGTGCCGGGGCCCGCCCCTGACCTCCGTCACGGTCTCTCCTCACGTTCATCATCGGTTGTCCCCGATGTTACGTGTGAAGACTACGACCGGTAGCGCGCGCGACGGCCGTCAGGGCCTCCTTGAGGGTTGTGAGGTCCGCCTCGCCCACGGTGGCGCGGGCGGTGAGCCGCAGGCAGGCGCGCCCCTTGGGCACCGACGGTGGCCGGAAGCAGCCGACCCGCGCGCCGTGCTCGGCGCAGATCTCCGCGGCCCGTACCGCGGCCTCGGGCTCGCCCAGCACCACCGGGACGACCGCGGCGGCCGGGTCCTCGGTGGTCTCCAGTCCGAGCGCGGCGGCGATGCCGGACATCCGGCGGGCCCGGTCGCGGGCCAGGGCGGGCAGCCCGGGCTCGGCCTCCAGGACGTCCAGCGCGGCCAGCGCCGCCCCCAGCGCGGGCGGGTTCAGCCCCGTGTCGAAGATCATCGACCGGCCGGTGTCGACCAGCGCGTCGGCGACCTCGGGCGCGCCCAGCACAGCGCCGCCCTGGGCGCCCAGCGACTTCGACAGCGTGAGGGTCAGCACCACGTCGGGCTCCCCGGCCAGGCCGGCCGCGTGCGCGGCGCCGCGGCCGCCGTCGCCGACCACGCCGAGCGCGTGCGCCTCGTCGATCACCAGCAGCGCGCCGTGCGCCCGGACCGCGCGGTGCAGCTCGGCCAGCGGCGCCAGGTCGCCGTCCACGGAGAAGACGGCGTCGGTGACGACCAGGGCGTGCTCCTCGTCGCGTTCGGCCAGCGCCCGCTCCACCGCCGCGACGTCGCGGTGCGGGACGATCGCGACGCGGGCGCGCGACAGCCGGCAGGCGTCCACGATCGAGGCATGGTTCACCTGGTCGGACACCACCAGGTCGCCGGATCCGGCCAGGGCCGTGACCGCGCCCAGGTTGGCCAGGAACCCCGAGGAGAACACCAGCCCGGCGGCGGCGCCGGTGAACGCGGCCAGCCGCCGGTCCAGCTCGGCGTGCAGCTCGGTGGTGCCGGTGACCAGCCGGGAACCGGTCGAGCCGGTGCCGTACTCCCGCGCCGCCGCCGCGGCGCCCTCGATCAGCCGGGGGTCGCGGGACAGGCCGAGGTAGTCGTTGGAGGCCAGGTCGATGAGCCCGTTGTGATCGCCCGTGCGGGGCCGCAGCCGCCGCCGCAGCCCGGCCAGCTCGCGCCGCTCGGCCGCCGCCCGCAGCCGGGCCAGGGGATCAGCGGGGGAGAGGGGGTCCCGTCCAAGGGTCATGCGGGGAATTTTGCCAGGTCATGGATCGGCGGACGGGCGCGGGGTGCGTCGCCCGCATAATGGACTGTGCCCACATTGACGGACCTCGTGCGCGATCGCACCGACCTCACCGACGCCGACCTGGAGTGGCTGCACGCCCTGGTGTCGGACTGGCAGCTGCTGGCGGACCTGTCGTTCGCCGACCTGCTGCTGTGGGTGCCGCTGCGGTCGCCGGACGCGCTGCCCGCCGAGGCGGGCCCGCGGCGGCGCGATCCGGGGATCCCCGGGGCCGTGCACGGCTGGGTGGCGATCGCCCAGATGCGTCCCACGACCGGGCCCACCGCCTACCCGGAGGACCTGGTCGGGAAGGTGGTGCCGACCGGGCGGCGCGGTCTGATCGACGTGGCGTGGCGGGAGCGGCGGATCGTCCGGGAGGGCGACCCGGAATGGGGGAGCGGCATCCCGGTGCGGGAGGAGTCGATCCCGGTGCGGCGGGGCGTGAAGCTGCTCGGCGTCATCCAGCGCAGCACCAACCTCAGCTCGGCCCGCACCCCGAGCCGGCTGGAGCTGACCTACCTGCAGAGCGCCAGCGACCTCGCCCAGATGATCGCCGAAGGGCGGTTCCCGGTGCCCGGCGAGGAGCCCAACCTGGTGCGCTCGCCGCGGGTCGGGGACGGGCTGATCCGCCTGGACCGGGCGGGCCGCGTCACCTACGCCAGCCCGAACGCGCAGTCGGCCTACCGCCGCCTGGGCTTCCCCGCGGACCTGGTCGGGGAGTCGCTCGGCGCGGTCACCACCCGGCTCTGCGACACCGGGGAGCCGCTGGAGGAGTCGCTGACCGCGCTGCTCAGCGGCCGTGCCCCGCGCGAGGTCGAGGTGGAATCGCGCGGCTCGATCATGCAGCTGCGCACCATCCCGCTGGTGGTCGGGGGCACCCGGATCGGCGCGGTCGTGCTGTGCCGCGACGTCACCGAGCTGCGGTGGCGGGACCGCGAGCTGATGACCAAGGACGCCACCATCCGCGAGATTCACCACCGGGTGAAGAACAACCTGCAGACGGTGGCGGCGCTGCTGCGGCTCCAGGCGCGGCGGCTCCAGATCCCCGAGGGGCGGGCGGCGCTGGACGAGGCCGTGCGCCGGGTCGGGTCGATCGCGATCGTCCACGAGACCCTGTCGCACACCCCCGACGAGCTGATCGACTTCGACGACATCGCCGACCGCGTGATCATGATGGCGGGGGAGGTGTCGACGCCCGAGACCCGGGTGACGCCCAAGCGGAGCGGCAGCTTCGGCGTGCTGCCCGCCGAGGTCGCCACCCCGCTGGCGATGGCGCTCACCGAACTGCTGCAGAACGCGCTGGAACACGGCCTGGCCAACCGTTTCGGGACGCTGGAGGTCGTGGCGCACCGCTACGAGGAGCACCGCGAGCCCGCGCCCGGCCGCGACCGCGAACCGGGCGGGGGCGGCGGCGAGAAGGGGTGGCGGCTGGTCACCGTGGTGACCGACGACGGCGTGGGGCTGCCCGAGGACTTCGACGTGGAGAGCACCGACAGCCTGGGCCTGCAGATCGTCCGGACGCTGATCGTGGGAGAGCTGGGCGGGCGGCTCGACTTCCGGCGGCGCCCCGCCGGGGGCACGGAGGTCGTGGTGGACGTGCCGCTCGACGACGACGACCACCGCCGTTCGGGCCCGCCCCGCCGCTAGGGGCCGGGGACGTCCGGGCGCCGAGCGTGGACGTGTCCGGGCATGCGGCGAGCGCCCGTGGCCGAGCGGGGCCAGGGCGCTCGAACTGCCGCGTCAGAGTGCCGCCGGGGCGCCGATGCTTTCCGACCTGGGGGTTCGGAAGCCGCGCCGGGCGGCGGAGGCCTCGCGCCTCCTGCGCCTTCGGAGGAGGACCGGCCGGTCGTGGGACGGTCGGGTCGTACGGATTCTTTGGGATCTTACGGGTTCGCGCAGGTCGCGCGGTTCGTGCTAGGCGGTGGCGTTCAGGTTGGCCCGCGCCCGGGCACGGGCGGTGCGGCGCTTGAGAGCGCGGCGCTCGTCCTCACCCATGCCGCCCCAGACGCCCGAGTCCTGACCGGACTCCAGCGCCCAGGCGAGGCAGGCGTCGGTGACGTCGCACCGGCGGCATACCTGCTTGGCCTCTTCGATCTGCAGGAGCGCGGGCCCGGTGTTGCCGATCGGGAAGAACAGCTCGGGGTCCACGTCACGGCAGGCTGCGCGGTGGCGCCAGTCCATGCGGTCCACTCCTTCGTCAGCGTGGAGGAAGACGACTCCACTTGTGAACGGGTTCACATGTCGCGGCCACCCCGAGCCGCTCGGGTAGGGGGCTTCGGGGTGAAACTGTGCGGCGCTTCGATCAGGAGGCTGACGGCACTGGGCTTCCTGTCGGCGGGCGCGCTTTGAGCGTGTCAAAGCGTCGCGGCCGGACGCAAGACCTTTGAGAAACGTTTCTCAAAGTATGAGTGTCGTATGTGTCACATCAGTGGGTCGCCGATGTTGCTTTCCCGTTAAACGGCGCCCCGTTCGGGCTCATATGACGATGCGCACCGCCCCCGGCACCGATCGGAACGTGATGACCTCCTGCTCGCCCAGGTAGTCCCCGTCCAGCTGGAACGCCATCGGACGATCGGCCCGCACCGTGATCTCCGCCGCATCGTGCACGTTCAGCACCCCCCGGCCGCGCACCGGCCTCGACCGCGCCGTCAGGAACCCGGCCAGCGCCCTCAGCACCGGAGCCACCTCCATCGAACGCATCCCGAACGCGTCCAGCCCGCCCCGGAAGTTCGCCCGCGGACTCGGATTCACCGGAAGGGGACCGAGGAAAGTCCATGGCGACGTATTGCTGATGAACGTCAGAAAGAGACCGGATATCGCCGGCCGCCCCGGCACTTCCAGGGTGAGCGCCGGATGCCTCCGGTCGGTCCCCGAGAAGAAATGCCGCACCGCGGTCCGCACGTACAGCGACGGATCGGCCCTCGCCCCCGCCAGCCGGCGCCGCTCCACCTCCCGCACCACCTCCGCGTCCAGCCCGACGCCCGCGTTGAAGGTGAAATACCGCTTCGGCCCGCCCTCGTGGCTCGCCGTCCCCAGCCCCACCGTGCGGTAGCGGCCCGCCCGCAGCCCCTCCAGCACCGCGCGCGTCGCGTCCACCGGATCGTTGGGCAGCCCCACCGCCCGCGCGAACACGTTCGCGCTCCCGCACGGCAGCACCGCCAGCGCCGGGACATCCGGGGAAGGCCCCTTGACCAGCAGGCCGTTGACGGCCTCGTTCACCGTGCCGTCACCGCCCACCGCGATCACGACATCGTGGCCCTCCACCACCGCCCGGCTCGCCAGTTCGGTCGCGTGACCGCGGTACGCGGTCTCCACGAGTTCGATGTCGAGATCGCCGGAGACCGCCCGCACCAGGAGATCGCGGGCCCGCCGGGAGGTGGAGGTCGCCTTGGGGTTGGCGATGAGCATGGCGCGCACGGCGTCAGCGTATCCACCGTCCGCCGCGCACCCCGCCCGGACCACCGCCTCCGCACCGCCAGACCCACCTGTCCCCGAGGTCTCCAACCGCTACCGGCCATCGCCGCCCGCCGCCGCGACCGCCAGAGCCGGGCCGGGACGGGGCGCGCCCACGGGGCGAGTAGGGTTTCGAACGTGTCCAAGCGCCCCATGACCGTGAACGCCGCCGCCGCCCTCGAAGCCGCGGAGGGCGCCGCCGCCGTCGGAGGCGGCCTCTTCGTCGGCTGGGAGACCATCATCGGCGAACCGGTCGACCCGGCCAGCGCCATCGGTGTGACCGTCCTCGCCATCGGCGGCGGCATCGGCATGCTCGCCTGCGCCCGCGGCCTGCTGCGCGCCGAACCCTGGAGCCGCGCCCCCACCGTCCTCACCCAGCTGTTCGCGCTGCCGATCGTCTGGACCCTCTGGCAGAGCGAGCAGCACGCCATCGCCGTCCCGCTCGGCCTGGTCGCGATCCTGGCCCTCATCACGGTGCTCAGCCCGCCCAGCACCGCCTGGCTCGTCCAGCTCGCCGAGGACGACGACGAACCCGCGGACACGGCCGAACCCGCCGACCCGAAGCAACCGGACGACGACAAGCCCGGACAGGGCAGCGCATCGCCCAAGACCGACAACAAGGCCTAGCCCGGCCCGGCCGGAGACGAGCGGGGGGCCGGGCCCTCACTCGTCGGCGGTCAGCCCCTCGCGCAGCTGCGCCAGCGTCCGCGCCAGCAGCCGCGACACGTGCATCTGCGAGATGCCCAGCTCCGCCGCGATCTGCGACTGCGTCATGTTCCCGAAGAACCGCAGCAGCAGGATCTTCTTCTCCCGCGCCGGCAGCTTCTCCAGCAGCGGCTTGAGCGACTCCCGGTACTCCACGCCCTCCAGCGACTCGTCCACCATGCCGAGCGAGTCGGCCACCGCGGGCGCGTCCTCATCACCGGAGTCGGGCGCGTCCAGCGACACCGTCGAGTAGGCGTTGGCGGACTCCAGGCCCTCCAGCACCTCCTCCTCGCTCATCTGCAGGTGCGCCGCCAGCTCGCTCACCGTCGGAGCCCGGCCCTCGCGCTGCGCCAGATCGCTGATCGCCTTCGTCAGCGACAGCTTCAGCTCCTGCAGCCGGCGCGGCACCCGCACCGCCCAGCCCTTGTCGCGGAAATGCCGCTTGATCTCGCCCACGATCGTGGGCGTCGCATAGGTCGAGAACTCCACCCCGCGGCCCAGATCGAACCGGTCGATCGACTTGATCAGGCCGATCGTGGCGACCTGGATCAGATCGTCCAGCCACTCGCCGCGGTTGCGGAACCGCCGGGCCAGGTACTCCACCAGCGGCAGATGCAGCTCCACCAGCTGGTCGCGGATGCGCTGGCGCTCCGGGTCGCCCTCGGGCAGCTCCGCCAGGCGCTCGAACAGGGCGCGGGCACGGGCCCGGTCCGGGACGGCACCCTCGGGGCGCTCGTTCCCGGTCTCGCCCGCCACGGTCGTCTTCTCCGTCACGGGGCCCCCGCCGCGCCGCGGCGCTTCTGCAGCGTCACGGTGACCCGGTCGTCCGCACCCACCTGCGAGTCGACCTCGCCCGCCAGGGAGGACAGCACCGTCCAGGCGAAGGTGTCGCGGCTGGGCACCGTGCCGTCCACGGTCAGCACCGACACCGCGATGCGCATCGCCTCTCCCGTCAACTCGAACTCGCACGTCAGGTCGGTTCCCGGAACCGCCTGGGCGAGCAGCATCGCGCACGCCTCGTCGACGGCGATGCGCAGGTCCTCGATCTCGTCCAGCGTGAAGTCGAGACGGGCGGCCAGCCCCGCGGTCGCGGTTCGCAGAACCGACAGGTAGGCGCCGGCGGCGGGCAGCTTCACCGTCACCACATCGCGCACGGACAACTTCGTACTGGCCGGCATGGCCGCGGTCTCCTCGGTCACGTCACTCCCTCGCAGGATGGTCCCGCTGCCATCGAAACTACCGCCTAGGAGGCCCAGTCGGAGAATTAGGCGCGCCGTGTTTACCCGGGGGGCGACCCCCCGGACCCCCACGGCCGGGCCGCGCGCCTCCTGCGCTCGCCTGGGGGCTCGCTCCGGAGGCACCCGGCCCTTGGCAGGGGGCTCCGCCCCCCGCACCCCCCCGGCTGGGGCTCCGCCCCTAGCCCCCGGTCTCCTGGGGGCTTCGCCCCCTTGCCCCCGTGGGTCAGGCCTTGGCCAGGTTGGTGAGGGCCTCGCCGGTCAGGCGGTAGGTGGACCACTCGTCCTGCGGGCGGGCGCCCAGGGCCTCGTAGATGGCGATGGAGGGGGTGTTCCAGTTCAGGACGGCCCACTCGACGCGCCCGTAGCCGCGCTCGACGGCGATCCGGGCCAGTTCCGCCAGCAGGGCCTTGCCGTGGCCGTGCCCTCGTACGGCCCGGTCGACGTAGAGGTCCTCCAGGTAGATGCCGTGCCGGCCCAGCCACGTGGAGAACGAGAGGAACCACAGCGCGAACCCGATGACCTCGCCCTCGTGCTCGGCCACGTGCGCGAACACCTTCGGCTCTTCCCCGAACAGGGAGGTGCGGAGCTCCTCCTCGGTCGCCTTCACCTCGTGCAGGGCCCGCTCGTACTCGGCGAGATCGCGGATCAGCCGCAGGACGGCGGGCACGTCGTCAGGAGTCGCAGGCCGGATCATGCCTGACAGGCTATCCGCGCCGGAACGCGACGAGGGCCGCCCGATCGCCGGACGGCCCCCGAAACGGCCGGTCAGGCCTGCTTGGTCTCCCAGAAGATCTTGTCGATCTCGGCGATGCGGGCGAGCAGGTCCTCGGCGGCCTTGACGTCCATGCTGCCCTTGGTGCCGCCGGCGCCGGCGAGCTTGGTGGCCTCGTTGAACAGCTGGTGCAGCTGCGGGTACTTCTCGAAGTGCGGCGGCTTGAAGTAGTCGGTCCACAGCACCCACAGGTGCTCCTTGACCAGCTGGGAGCGCTGCTCCTTGATCTGGATGGCGCGCGCGCGGAAGACGGGGTCCTCGTTGGCGGCGTACTTCTCGCAGATCGCCTTGACGGACTCGGCCTCGATACGGGCCTGCGCCGGGTCGTAGACGCCGCACGGCAGGTCGCAGTGCGCGGAGACCGTGGTCTTCGGGCGCAGAAGGTTGACGAGCACCTGCGTTTCCCTTCCCTCGTTTCGGATCATGCTCAGGTCACCGACATTACTCTTGTGGCCCCGGGGCCGTGGCGCCAGGGCGCTCGGTATTTCGGCCTAGGACCCGGCCGGGCCGGGTCCCGTGACTGGTTTCACCGATCAGGGGAGAGATATGCCGGTGTCACTCAGGGCCGTGGCGGTGACGGGGGAGTCGATGCTGCCCGCGCTGCGGCCCGGTGACCTGCTGCTGGTACGGGTCGGGCGGCGCCGGGTCCGGACCGGGGACGTCGTGGTGGCCCGGCACCCGGATCGGCCCGGGCTGCTGGTGGTGAAGCGGGCGGGGCACCGCGACGGCGACGGCTGGTGGCTGGAGAGCGACAACCAGCGCGCGGCCGGCCGGCAGGACAGCTGGGATTTCGGCGCCGTCCCGGACCGGCTGGTGCTGGGACGGGTCGTGGCGCGCTACTGGCCGCCGTCGCGGGTGGCGGTCTTCCCGGCGGGGCGGTCGGCGCCGCCGCCGTGACCGATCCGGTGCCCGACGACCGCCTCGGTCACCCGGGGCTGCGGCGGGGGATCGGCGGCGGCCACGCCCGTCCGGCCGGCGCAGCGGTCGGAGCAGTAGCGGCGGGACCGGGCCGCGGTGGTGTCGAAGAACACCCGGTCGCACCCGTCGGCGCGGCACACGCCGAGCCGGTCGATGCCGTGCTCGCCGACCTTGACGGCCAGGCCCATCGCGGCCCGCGCCGCGTACCGGTCGGGGACGGAGCCGCCCTCGTTGAGGTGCACGTGCCAGTCGCGGTCCTCGTGCCGGGTCAGCTGGGGGTGGATCGGATGCTGGATGAGCAGCGAGTTGAGGCGCTCGACCGCCTCCTCCTCGTCGCCCCGGCTCGCGGCGGCGAACACCGCCCGCAGCTGGGCGCGGAGGGCGCGCACCGTGTCCAGGTCACGGTGGCCTACGCGGCCGGCGAGCTGCGGCCGGCGCGCCAGCAGGGCCTGCAGCCCGGCGAGGTCCCGCAGCGCGTCGCCGGAGCGGTCCTGGGAGTTGACGAGCTCGATGGCCAGGTCGGCGTAAGAGGCGAGGTCCACGAGCGAGCTCCTGACGGAGTCGACCTGATCGGACGAGTGGTACGAGTCATTCCCGTCAGACGAGTATTACACCCCGTACGCCGGAGTGACCGGGTGATGGTCCAGTGGAATGGAAATATTGTGCGGCCGAGATCGAGCCAAGCCGACAATTTCATTGCCGTCCGGCGTATCGGGCGCAGGTTTCCCAGCCGCCCCCCCGCCGGTGGACCCCCGGACACGGCTGCGGCCCGTGTCCTCCCGGTCGGGGAGGCACGGGCCGCAGGAGGATCGGGGTCAGATCCGGTTGACGCCGTCCGCGCGGGCCTGCTCGGCCACGGCGGCGGTGACGGCGGGGGCGACCCGCTCGTCGAAGGGGCCGGGGACGACGTAGTCGGCGGACAGGTCGTCGCCCACGATGCCGGCCAGCGCGTCGGCGGCGGCCAGCTTCATGCCCTCGGTGATGGAGTGCGCGCGGACCTGCAGCGCGCCCTTGAAGATGCCGGGGAAGGCCAGCACATTGTTGATCTGGTTGGGGAAGTCGCTGCGGCCGGTGGCGACCACCCGCGCGTGCCGGCGCGCCACGTCCGGGTGCACCTCGGGCGTGGGGTTCGACAGCGCGAACACGATGGCGCCGTCGGCCATGGTGGCGATCGAGGCCTCCTGCACGGTGCTGCCGGAGAGCCCGATGAACACGTCGGCGCCGCGCAGCGCCTCCTCGGTGGAGCCCTGCAGGCCGGCCCTGTTGGTCTCGGCGGCCAGCGCCTCCTTGATCGGGTTGAGGCCGTCGCGGCCCTGGTAGATCAGGCCCTTGCTGTCGGAGACGGCGATGTCGCCGATGCCGGCGTTCAGCAGGATGCGGGTCACGGCCACGCCGGAGGCGCCGGCGCCGGCGACGACGGCGCGCAGGTCCGACAGCGGGCGGCCGGTCAGCCGGGCGGCGTTCTTGAGCGCGGCCAGCGCGACGATCGCGGTGCCGTGCTGGTCGTCGTGGAAGACCGGGATGTCCAGCGCGGCGCGGAGCCGGTCCTCGATCTCGAAGCAGCGAGGGGCGCTGATGTCCTCGAGGTTGATGCCGCCGAAGCTGGGCGCCAGGCGGATCACGGTCTCCACGATCTCGTCGACGCCGGTGCAGTTCAGCGCGATGGGCACCGAGTCGACCCCGGCGAACTCCTTGAACAGCAGCGACTTGCCCTCCATGACCGGCATGGAGGCGGCCGGGCCGATGTCGCCCAGGCCGAGGACGGCGGTTCCGTCGGTGACGACCGCGACGACCTTGGAGGTCCAGGTGTACTCGTAGGCCAGTTCGGGGTGCTCGGCGATGGCGGTGCAGACCCGCGCCACGCCGGGCGTGTAGGCGAGGGAGAGATCGTCCTTGTCGCGCACCGGGATGGTGGAGCGGACCTCCAGCTTGCCGCCGCGGTGCAGCGGGAACGCCGGATCGTCGTCGTAAGAATGCGGTTCGGTGGAATTGGGCTCTTCAGCCACAGCGACCCCTGTCAGTGACAAATGGATTTCGATGCCGCCGCGGTGGTGTGGTCTGGTGGCCGTCACCTGGTGGACATCTCGCGACGCACGGGGGTCACCCGTTGTCCGATTGTGCCACAGCCGCCCGGTCCCGCCCGTGGCCGGGGCGGGTGTTGGCCGTCACGTCCGCGACAGAGCGTCATGTCCGCCGCTACACAGCGTGAGAAGATCGTCGGGTGGGGCGGCGGCCCGAACAGCCTTGTTGTCCGATTGTTTCGCACCCTTTATCCAGATCACGGCTGGTGTACGCAAAACTATGCACCGACCGACGGATCCGTACGGATCCACTGAAACCAGACGGAGGGGGACCTGTGATCACTGGTTCTCTGCGCCGCCGCGCCGTCGCGGCGGGCGCGCTCGTGCTGACGGGCGCCCTCGCCCTGTCGGCCTGCGGCGAGAAGGACGAGGGCACCGGGGCCGGTGGCACGATCACCCCGTCCGGTGGCACCGACGCCCGGCTGGCGGGCATGGTCCCCGCCGACATCAAGGCGGACGGCAAGATCGTCATCGGCACGGACTCCTCGTACGCCCCCAACGAGTTCCTCGACACCGACGGCAAGACCGTCATCGGCTGGGACAAGGAGCTGTTCGACGCGGTCGCCACCAAGCTGGGGCTCAAGACCGAGTGGGTGAGCTCCAAGTTCGACGACATCATCCCGGGCGTGCAGTCCGGCAAGTACGAGGCCGGGGTGTCCTCGTTCACCATCAACCCCGAGCGCAAGCAGCAGGTCCTGATGGTGAGCTACTTCAACGCCGGCACCCAGTGGGCCACCAAGAAGGGCAACCCGGGCGGCATCCAGCCCGACAACGCCTGCGGCAAGAAGGTGGCCGTGCAGAAGGGCACCGTGCAGGTCGAGGACGTGGAGAAGAAGTCCAAGGCGTGCACCGACGCCGGCAAGCCCGCGATCACCATCGACCAGTACCAGGGGCAGGACCAGGCCACCGCCGCGGTCGTGTCCGGCAAGGACGACGCCGGCCTGGCCGACTCGCCGATCATCGCCTACGCGGTGAAGCAGACCAACGGCCAGCTGGAGCTGCTGGGCAACATCTACGACGCCGCCCCCTACGGCTTCGTGCTGAAGAAGGACCAGACCCAGCTCGGGCAGGCCGTCTCGGAGGCCACCAAGGCGCTCATGCAGGACGGCACCTACAAGAAGATCCTGGAGAAGTGGAACGTCCAGGCGGGCGCCCTCAACGACTCGGCAGTGAACCCCTGATCCCATGACCCACACAACCGAGGACCCCTCGGCGCCGCGGGCACGGCCGGAGACCATCACGGCCGTGCCCGTGCGGCACCCGGGACGCTGGGTGGCGGTGGCGGTCATCGCGGTGCTCGCCGCGATGTTCGTCAACATGCTGGTGACGAACGAGAAGTTCCAGTGGTCGTTCATCATCGACAACGCCTTCCGGCCCAACATCGTCCGCGGCGTCTACACCACGATCGCGCTGACCGTGCTGGCCATGCTGATCGGCGTGGTGATGGGCGTGGTCCTGGCGGTCATGCGGCTGTCGTCCAACCCGGTGCTCGCCGGCGTCGCCTGGCTCTACACCTGGTTCTTCCGGGCGGTGCCGCGGCTGGTGCTGGCCATCCTGTTCGGCAACATGGGGATCCTCTACGCCCAGTACCACGTGGGCGGGATCCCCTTCGCGGGATTCTTCGGCGACCTGCTGGGCGTCGACCTCGACGGGACGCTGTTCACCCTGGACGCGCGGACGCTGCTCACCGGGTTCATGGCGGGCCTGCTGGCGCTGGCGCTGTCCGAGGCGGCCTACATGGCCGAGATCGTCCGCGCCGGGATCCTGTCGGTCGACCCCGGGCAGTCCGAGGCCGCGTCGGCGCTGGGCATGTCCCGGTTCCAGACGATGCGCCGGGTGGTGCTGCCGCAGGCCATGCGAGTGATCATCCCGCCGACCGGCAACGAGACCATCGCGATGCTGAAGGACACCTCGCTGGTCGCCTTCGTCCCGGTCAGCAACGAGCTGTTCTTCCAGCTCCAGGCGGTCGGCAACCGCACCTTCCAGGTGTTCCCGATGCTGGTGGCCGCCTGCATCTGGTACCTGATCCTGACCAGCTTCCTGCTGGTCGCGCAGTACTACATCGAGCGCCACTTCGCCCGCGGGGCGGCGGCGACCGGCCGGCCGCGGCGGCGCGACCGCGTCCGCACGGCCCCGGCCGGCGCCGGGCCCGGCGCCGAGGGCGGCCCCGATCTCCGAAAGGGCGGCGCGGACGAGGGGGAGGACCGATGAGCGGACCGTCCGCCGACGGCGCCGACACCGTGGAGGTCCCGGACGACCTCATGGTGCGGGCCGAGAACATCCACAAGAGCTTCGGGCGCCTGGAGGTGCTCAAGGGCATCGACCTGGAGGTCCGGCCGGGCGAGGTGATGTGCGTCATCGGCCCCTCCGGCTCCGGCAAGTCGACGTTCCTGCGCTGCATCAACCACCTGGAGAAGATCGACGCGGGCCGGCTGTGGGTGGCCGGCCACCTGGTCGGCTACCGGCAGAAGGGCGACAAGCTCCACGAGCTGCGCGACCGGGAGGTGGCCGCCCAGCGCCGCGACATCGGCATGGTCTTCCAGCGCTTCAACCTCTTCCCCCACATGACGGCGCTGGAGAACGTCATGGAGGCGCCCTGCCGGGTCAAGCGCGAGCCCAAGGCACAGGTCCGCGAGCGGGCGCTGAAGCTGATGGACCGGGTCGGCCTGGCCGACAAGGTCGACAGCTACCCGGTGCAGCTGTCGGGCGGCCAGCAGCAGCGCGTCGCCATCGCCCGGGCCCTGGCCATGCAGCCCAAACTGATGCTCTTCGACGAGCCCACCTCCGCGCTCGACCCCGAACTGGTCGGCGAGGTGCTGGAGGTCATGAAGCAGCTCGCCCTGGACGGCATGACGATGGTCGTGGTCACCCACGAGATCGGGTTCGCCCGCGAGGTCGGCGACTCCCTGGTGTTCATGGACGGTGGTGTCATCGTCGAGCAGGGCCCGCCCCGCGACGTCCTGGCCAACCCCAGGCATCCCCGCACCCAGGACTTCCTGTCCAAGGTCCTCTGACCCCGCGGACCCCGGGCCGACCCCGGCATGGGCCCGCGGACGGGCGGCGGACTAGTGTGCGGTCATGTTCGCTGTCACGGCTACGCACTTCGACGCAGACAATCCGCTGAACGGCCTGACGCTGGGCGAGCGGCCCGAACCCGAGGTCCCCGACGGGTGGACCACCGTCACGGTGAAGGCCACCGCCCTCAACCACCACGACCTGTGGTCACTGAAGGGCGTGGGCCTGCGCGCCGAACAGCTCCCGATCATCCTCGGCTGTGACGCGGCCGGAGTGGACGAGGACGGCAACGAGGTCATCGTCCACTCCGTCATCGGCGACCCCGCCCGCGGCGGCGGCGACGAGACCCTCGACCCCAAACGGTCGCTGCTGTCGGAGACCCACGACGGCACCTTCGCCGAACGCGTCGCCGTACCCCGCCGCAACCTGGTGCCCAAGCCCGCCGAACTGTCGTTCGCCGAGGCCGCCTGCCTCCCCACCGCCTGGCTCACCGCGTACCGGATGCTGTTCGACAAGGCCGGCCTGCAGCCCGGCTCCACCGTCCTGGTGCAGGGCGCCGGCGGCGGCGTCGCCACCGCCCTCATCGCCCTCGGCTCGGCCGCCGGCTACCGCGTCTGGGCGACCAGCCGCAGCGAGTCCAAGCGCAAGCGCGCCCTCGAACTGGGCGCCGACGCGGCGTTCGAGTCCGGCGCGCGACTGCCCGAACGCGTCGATGCCGTCATGGAGACCGTCGGCCAGGCCACCTGGTCCCACTCGCTCAAGTCGCTGCGCCCCGGCGGACGGATCGTGGTGTCCGGCGCCACCAGCGGCCAGGTCCCCCCGGCCGAGCTCAACCGGGTCTTCTTCCTCCAGCTGTCGGTCGTCGGCTCCACTATGGGCACCCGCGACCAGCTCGAACGGCTCGCCCGCTTCCTGGTCAAGACCGGCACCCGCCCGGCCGTCGACCGCACCCTGCCCCTGACCGAGGCCCGCGACGGCTTCGCCGCCATGAACGAGGGCGACCTCTTCGGCAAGATCGTCTTCACTGTGTAGCTCGTGGGGGGCGACTTGTCATTGTGGAGGGACGACCCTCCACGCCACCCGGGACGGCGCGAAGCGCGCCCTCCACTCCGCTGGCGCTCCGCTACGGAAACGCTCCCCGCCGCCTGCCCGTCCCTCCGCTCCGCTAGCGCTCCGCTCCGGGCCGGACAGTGGAAAGCGGGTTGTTGCGGGGTTGCGGCCGCACGGCCCCTGGGGGACGTCGGCGAGTTCAGTCCTGGCGGAAGACCTCGTTGCGGAGGCGGTCGCGGGTTTCGTTGAGCAGCGCCTGGACGGCGGTCAGGTCGGCGTCGTCCAGGCGGGCGCCCTTCGCCGCCGTGCGAACGTCGTCCACGAAGGAACGCAGTAGCCGCTCCACCTTGAGGCGGTTCACGTCATGCCGCGAGCCCGTCGCGGTCTTCCATGCCTCCTCCCAGGTGTGCCGCCACTCCTCGCGCCACGCCTGGCTCTGCTCCCGCCAGTGCTCCTTGTGCCGCTCCCACTCCTCTTTCTGCCGGTCGGTGGTCTCCCGCCAGGCGTCCTTGGAGGCGGTACGGCCCTGATCGCGCATGGTCCTGGCGGCCTGCGTCAGCTCCTCGCGCAGCGACCGCACCGTCTGCCGCACGTCCTGCTGCACCTCGCGGGCGAACTCCTGGGCGGAAGCCGAGATCTCCTCCTCCAGCTCCGCCAGCTCGTCCATCCGACGCTCCAGCTCCTCCCGGCCCTTGTCGGTCAGGGAGTACACCTTCTTGCCCTTGATCACCTCATGGCTGACCAGGCCCTCCGACTCCAGCCGCGCCAGCCGGGGATAGATCGTCCCGGGAGAGGGCGAGTACACCCCGAGGAACCGGTCCTGGAGCAGCCGGATCACCTCGTACCCGTGCCGCGGGCTCTCCTCCAGCAGCTTCAACAGGTACAGGCGCAGGCGGCCATGGCCGAAAACGGGGCTCAACTCACTTCTCCATTCCAGGTTCGGCGCCGTCCCCCGCCCGACCGAGCAGGGCGACGCCGCCCGACACCGTGTTGACCGACAGCCGGCCCGAACCGTCCCCGAGCTTGCCGGTCACGCTCCTGGTCACCGCCCGCTCCTCGCGGCCCAGCTCGGGGAAGGACGTCTCGATCCGCCCCGCCGCCGAGTGCAGCGCCACCCGCGCCCCGACCGACTCCGGGATCCGCAGCGCCACCTCGCCCGACACCGTGTTCACCTCGATCCGGCCGCCCCCCGCCAGATCGACGTCCGCCGCGATGCGTCCGCTGACCGTCCGGGCCGTCAGCGTATCGACGTCACCACCGGCCAGGGCCAGATCCCCCGCCACCGACGTGAACGACACCCTGCCGTCCAGGCCCTGCGCCTCGATCGCCCCCGACACCGTGTTCGCGTCGATGTCACCGGTCACCCCGTCCAGCGTCACGTCCCCCGCACCGCTGCGGATCGACGTGCGCGCCGTCATCCCCGTGATCACCGCGTCCGCGGACACCAGGTTCAGCGTGAGCGGGCAGTCACGCGGCACCGTCACCGTGATCGCGGCCCGCGCCCGGTGCGTGCGCAGCCACGTCAGCACGCCCTCCCACAGGCGCTCATGGGTGATCGTCAGCATTCCGGCCTCGTGCCCCACCACCAGCGGCGGCCCCTCCACGTCCCCGACCATCACCGAGGGCCGGTCATCGGAGGCCAGCACCGAGATGCTGCCCGCGATCAGCGTGGCCTTCAGGGCCACCACGCCGTCGAAATCGAGGGTGGCCGGTTCGTCGATGGTCCAACGCCCCATCATGTCCCTCTCTGGTCATTGTGGGGGGAACCCCCCGCACCCCCCGCTGGGGGCGCTTCGCTCCCTAGTCCCCATTTCCTGGGGGCTCCGCCCCCTCGCCCCTGGTCGAGGGGTGGGGCGGGGTGGTTTCTGCTGGTGGTTGTGCGGGGTTCTGCTTCCAGTTAACACGATATGTCGCGTTTCAGGGAAGTCAAGATATGTCGTGTTTCGGGTCGGGTCGATGTCGGGAAAGCGAATCGGGGGCCAGGTTGTCCCTGGCCCCCGATCACCTCTACTCCTCTTCGTCCTCGTCCAGGCGGGCGAGCCAGGTCGCCAGGCGCTCGACGGGGGTCTCGAAGTCGGGGTTCAGATCGACGAACTCGCGCAGCCGCTCGGCCAGCCAGCCCAGGCTGACCTCCTCTCCGCCACGGCGGTCGGCCAGTTCCTCGATCCCCCGATCGGTGAAGTACATGTCGCGTGGTCTCTCACTGATATGGCTACGCCGGAATCGGTTCCCGGACGCTTGTCGGGGGTGCAGGGGGGCGGAGCCCTCCCTGCCGGGGGCGTGGGGGGTCGCCCCCCACAATGAAACCCCCCTCCGCAACTACTCGCCGAAGATGCGGGCCAGTAGGGCCTCCTGTTCGGCCTGGTGGAGCTTGGCGGAGCCCACGGCGGGGGACGACGAGGCGGGGCGGGAGACCCGCTTCAGCGTCAGGCCCTCGATGTGGTGGGGGAGCTTGAGCGCCATGAACGGCCAGGCTCCCATGTTGGCGGGCTCGTCCTGGACCCAGATGACCTCGGCGTCGGACGGGTACTTGTCCAGCTCGGCCTTGATCTCGTCGATGGGCGGCGGGTAGAGCCGCTCGATCCGGACCACGGCGGTGTCGGTGGCGCCGTGGGACTTACGGGCGTTCACCACGTCGTAGTAGATCTTGCCGGTGGTGAGCAGCACCCGCCTGACGCCGGACGGGTCGATCGCCGGGTCGCTGTCGGGGATGACCGGCTGGAACGCGCCGCCGGCGATCTCCGAGACCGGGGAGGAGGCGGCCTTGAGGCGCAGCAGCGACTTGGGGGTGAACACGACCAGCGGCTTGCCCCGGCCGGACAGCACCTGCCAGCGCAGCAGGTGGAAGTAGTTGGCCGGGGTGGTCGGGTAGACCACCGTCATGTTGTCCTGGGCGCACAGCTGGAGGTAGCGCTCGATGCGGGCGGAGGAGTGGTCCGGCCCCTGGCCCTCGTAGCCGTGCGGCAGCAGCAGCACGACGCCGGAGCGCTGGCCCCACTTCTGCTCGCCGGAGGAGATGTACTCGTCCACGATCGACTGGGCGCCGTTGGCGAAGTCGCCGAACTGGGCCTCCCAGGCCACCAGCGCGTCGGGACGGGTCATGGAGTAGCCGTACTCGAAGCCCATCGCCGCGTACTCGCTGAGCAGCGAGTCGTGCACGTAGAACTTCGACACGCCCTGCCCGAACTGCTTGAGCGGGGTGTACTCCTCGCCGGTCTTGCGGTCGACGAGGACGGCGTGCCGCTGGCCGAAGGTGCCGCGGCGGCTGTCCTGGCCGACGAGCCGGACGGGGCGGCCGTCGATCAGCAGGGAGCCGAACGCCAGCAACTCGCCGGTGGCCCAGTCGATCGCGTCGTCCTCGACCGACTGCACGCGGCGCTGCAGGATCGGCTGGAGCCGGGGGTGGACGTTGAAGCCCTCCGGCAGGCTGACCTGCGACTCGATGATCCGCTTGACCGTCTCCGCGCTGATGGCGGTGCCGGCCGAGGCGTGGTCGATCGGGATGCGCTCCTCGACGTCGGGCTTGACGACCGAGCCCGGCTCCAGGGGCTTCTTGGTGGCCTCGCGGGTCTCGGTGAACGCCCGCTCCAGCTGCAGCTGGTAGTCGCGCAGCGAGGCCTCGGCCTCCTCGACGGTGATGTCGCCGCGGCCGATCAGCGCCTCGGTGTAGAGCTTGCGGACCGAGCGCTTGGCGTCGATCAGGTCGTACATCAGCGGCTGGGTGAACGAGGGGTTCTCGCCCTCGTTGTGGCCGCGCCGCCGGTAGCAGACCATGTCGATGACGACGTCCTTCTTGAACGTCTGCCGGTACTCGAAGGCGAGCCGGGCGACGCGGGCGCAGGCCTCGGGGTCGTCGCCGTTGACGTGGAAGATCGGCGCCTGGATCATCCGGGCCACGTCGGTGGAGTAGACGCTGGAGCGCGAGTACTCCGGCGCGGTGGTGAACCCGACCTGGTTGTTGATGATCACGTGCACGGTGCCGCCGGTGCGGTAGCCGCGCAGCTGGGAGAGGTTGAGGGTCTCGGCGACCACGCCCTGGCCGGCGAACGCGGCGTCGCCGTGGAGCAGGATGGGCAGCACGCTGAACCCGGCCTCGCCGACGTCCAGGAGGTCCTGCTTGGCGCGGACGACGCCCTCCAGGACCGGGTCGACGGTCTCCAGGTGGGACGGGTTGGCGACCAGCTCGCAGCGGATCTTGGAGCCGTCCTCGGCGACGAAGTCGCCCTCGGCGCCCAGGTGGTACTTGACGTCGCCGGAGCCCTGCGCGCTGCGCGGGTCGAGGTTGCCCTCGAACTCGCCGAAGATCTGCCCGTAGGACTTGCCGACGATGTTGGCGAGCACGTTCAGCCGGCCGCGGTGGGCCATGCCGATGACGACCTCGTCCAGGTGCGCCTTGGCGGCGGCGGAGATCACCGAGTCGAGCAGCGGGATGACCGACTCGCCGCCCTCCAGGGAGAACCGCTTCTGCCCGACGAACTTGGTCTGCAGGAACGTCTCGAACGCCTCGGCGCTGTTGAGGCGGCGCAGCACGTGCAGCTGCTCCTCGCGCGACGGCTTGTCGTGCGGGACCTCCACGCGCTCCTGGATCCAGGCGCGCTCCTCGGGGTCCTGGATGTGCATGTACTCGATGCCGACGGTGCGGCAGTAGGCCATCCGCAGCACGCCCAGGATGTCGCGCAGCTTCATGGTCGGCTTGCCGCCGAACCCGCCGGTGGCGAACTCGCGCTCCAGGTCCCACAGGGTGAGGCCGTGCTGGAGGATGTCCAGGTCGGGGTGGCGGCGCTGCTTGTACTCCAGCGGGTCGGTGTCGGCCATCAGGTGGCCGCGGACCCGGTAGGCGTGGATCAGCTCGTGGACGCGGGCGACCTTGGCGACGTCCTCCTCGTGGGTGGCGGAGATGTCCTTCACCCAGCGGACCGGCTCGTAGGGGATCCGCAGCGCCTCGAAGATCTCGTCGTAGAAGCCGTCCTCGCCCAGCAGCAGCTGGTGGATGCGGCGCAGGAAGTCGCCGGACTGGGCGCCCTGGATGATCCGGTGGTCGTAGGTGGAGGTCAGCGTCATGACCTTGCTGATCCCCATCCGCGACAGCGTCTCGGCGGAGGCGCCGGCGAACTCGGCCGGGTACTCCATCGCGCCGACGCCGATGATGGTGCCCTGGCCGGGCATCAGCCGCGGCACGGAGTGGACCGTGCCGATGGTGCCCGGGTTGGTGAGGCTGATCGTGGTGCCCTGGAAGTCGTCCAGGGTGAGCTTGTTGTTGCGGGCCTTGCGGACGATCTCCTCGTAGGCCGCCCAGAACTGGCGGAAGTCGAGGGTGTCGGCGGCCTTGATGCTCGGCACCACCAGCTGCCGCTGCCCGTCGGCCTTCTGCAGGTCGATGGCCAGGCCGAAGTTGACGTGCTCGGGCTTGATCAGCACCGGCTTGCCGTCGACCTCGGTGAAGGCGGCGTTCATCTCCGGCATCGCCGCCAGCGCCCGCACGATCGCGAAACCGATCAGGTGCGTGAACGACACCTTGCCGCCGCGGCCGCGCTTGAGGTGGTTGTTGATGACGATGCGGTTGTCGATCAGCAGCTTGGCCGGGACGGCCCGCACGCTGGTGGCGGTCGGCACCGCCAGGCTGGCCTCCATGTTGGTGGCCGTCCGGGCCGCCACGCCGCGCAGCCGCACTTCCTCGGCGCCCGCGGGGACGGGTGGGGCGGCGGGCTTGCCGTCGGCCGGCTTGGCGGCGGGCGCGGGGGCCTGGGGGGCCTTGGGCGCCGCGGGGCGCGCCTGCGGTGTCGGCGGGGCGGCCGCGGTGCCGTTGGCGGCTTCGGGCTTGGCCGTGCCGCCGGTGGCCTGGGGTGCCGCCGGTGAGGCGGGGGTCGCGGCAGGCCGGGTGTCCGGCTGGTAGTCCGCGAAGAAGTTCCACCAGGCCTCGTCAACCGAGTTGGGGTCTTCGAGGTACTTCTGGTACAGCTCGTCGACCAGCCACTCGTTGGCACCGAAGTCTGTCATCTTTGGGTCGGCACTTGATTGCGCTGACTCTGTCGACACGGCGGAGATCGCCCTCTTCCGCAGCTCGCAGGTGAGTTCTGAGACGAGTCAAGGCTACTCGCACTTGCGCCTCACCCATGCACATGCCGGGCGACCTCCGCCGGAGACCGGCCGAAACGGCCGAACCTGCCGACCGGCTATGGCCGGGTTCGGCAGGTTCCGATGAAACTCCCGGGGGACGCCGCCGGCCCCCCGGGTCGTGCCTGGCGTGTCAGTGCGTGTGCGGGGCGACCGTGGGACCCTCGCTGGCCTGGATGAGGACGAAGCCCTGGCCCTGGTAGGAGATCTGCACGGCCTCGCCGCTGCCCCGGCCGATCAGCGCGCCGGCCTTGAACGTCTTGTTGACGCCGGTCTGCAGGCTGGTGCTCCAGGCCACCGCGGACTGGCCGTCGGCGAACGTGGGGGCGCGGCTCGGGTCGAGCATGACCGGGGTGCCGTGGGTGGTCAGCGCGACCCAGCCCTGGCCCTGGAGGGTGGTGTTGAACAGGCCGCCCGCCATCATGCCGCCGCCCTGGACGCGCTGGATGTCGGAGTGCAGGTGGGAGTCGTAGGCCAGGATGTTGGCGCCGTTGACGGTGATGCCCTCGTTCTCCAGGTAGAAGAGGTGGATGTCGTCGGCGTCGTTGGCCACGAACAGCAGGCCCTGGCCCTTCACCCGCATCAGCGGGACGCCCTCGCCGGTCACGGCCTTCTTGATGAACTTGCCGATACCACCGGAGCCCTCGTAGTCGAACTCCATCTGCCCCTGGAAGGCGACCATGGAGCCCTGCCGGGCCAGGACGTCGCCGTTGAGGTGGATCCGGAGCATTTTGGAGTTCTGGAGCGCGAAGTGACCGGGCAGCTGCTGGCCCTGGTCCATGTTGCCGAAGAAGTTGCTGCGCATCGGGTGGGGCCTTGCCTTTCCTGAATGACCGTCGGTCGGGTCTGGATGATCTCAGGCGCGACCCGTCAGCATAACGACAGGTCGCAGCCAGTCTTGAACTAATCCGGCGACTCGGGCAATCCGAACGCCGTCTTCGGACGAACAACGTGCGTGAGAGACGATTCGGCTCCCGCGGCCGAGGACGCGCGGAGGGACGGCCTGGTGGCGCACCGCTACCGGCTGCTCTCGGAACTGGGACGCGGCGGCATGGGCGTGGTCTGGCGGGCCCGGGACGAGGTGCTGGACCGGGAGGTCGCCGTCAAGGAGATGCTGGTGCCCGCCGGGCCGGCCGAGGGGGAGCGGGCGGCGATGGCGCGGCGGGCGGTGCGGGAGGCGCGCTCGGCGGCCCGGCTGTCCCACCCCGGCGTGGTGAAGATCTTCGACGTGGTGGTCGAGGCGGCCCGCCCGTGGGTGGTGATGGAGCTGGTGCGGGGCCGTTCGCTGCACCAGGCGATCCGGCGGGACGGGCCGCTGCCGCCGCGCCGGGCCGCCCGGATCGGGCTGGAGCTGCTGGACGCGCTGGGCGCCGCGCACGCGGTGGGGATCCTGCACCGCGACGTCAAGCCGGGGAACGTGCTGCTGGACGAGGCGACCGGCCGGGCGGTGCTGACCGATTTCGGCATCGCGGTCATCGAGGGGGAGGCGACCCTCACCCAGGACGGGGGCGTGCTCGGTTCGCCCGCCTACATCGCGCCGGAGCGGATGCGCGGCGGGCGGGCGCTGCCCGAGTCCGACCTGTGGGCGCTGGGCGCGACCCTGTACGCGGCGGTCGAGGGCCGCACGCCGTTCCACCGGGAGGATCCGGTGGCGGTGTTCGGCGCGGTCCTGACCGCGGAGCCGGATCCGCCGGTACGGGCCGGGCCGCTGCGCCCGGTCCTCGACGGCCTGCTCCACAAGGACCCGGCGCGGCGGATGGGGGCCGGGGCGGCGGAGGCGCTGCTGATCGTGGCGGGTGGAAACGGCCCGGATCCGACCTGGCCTGTGCCGGGCCGTTCCGCGGGCCCCGCCACGGCGGCACCGGCGCGTCCGCCCTCGGCCCCTTCCGCCGCGCCGGCCGCGCCGCCTCAGGCGCCGCCTCAGGCGCCGTCCCGGGCGGGCCTGCCTCCACCGGCCCCGTTCCCGCCGGGCCCGTTCCCGCCGGCCCTGTCCCCGCAGGCCGCGGTGCCGGCCGCCGCCTCTTCCGCCGCGCCGGCGGCGGTGGCGGCGCCGTCGCCGCGGGCGGACCCGGTCCCGGTCGTGCCGCTGCCGCAGACAGCGGGTCCCCCAACGACCGGGACCGGCGACGCCCCGGCCGCCGCAGGGCGGCCGGGGCGATCGTCGGCGGCGTGGAAGGCCGGGGGCGTCCTGTTCTATCTGGGGGTGGCTCTGCTGGTGGCCGGCGTGCTGGTGACGCTGCTCATGATGAGCTGAGGCGTTCCCGGCCGTGCGGCTCGTCCCAGTCGATCAGCGGTCCCCTGGGGACGACGCCGGACGGGTTCACCATGCGCTGCGTCTCGTAGTAGTGCCGCTTGATCTGGTCGAGGTCCGTCGTCCCGCCGAAGGCGGGCATCGAGTAGAGGTCGCGGGCGTACGCCCACAGGTTGGGGTAGTCGACCAGGCGCCTGAGGTTGCACTTGAAGTGGGAGTAGTAGACGGCGTCGAAACGGGCCAGGGTCGGGTACAGCCGCACGTCTGCCTCGGTCACCCTGTCGCCGAACAGGTAGCGGGTGCCGGCCAGGCGCTCCTCGAGGGCGTCCAGGGTGGCGAAGAGCGCTTCCACGGCCTCGTCGTAGGGCTTCTGGGCGGTGGCGAAACCGGCCTTGTAGACGCCGTTGTTGACGGTCCGGTAGACGCGCTCGTTCAGCTCGTCGATCTCGGGCCGGAGCCGTTCGGGGTAGAGGTCGGGGGCGCCGTCGGCGTGCCAGGCGGCGAACTCGGTCTCCATGGTGGTCGTGATCGCCGGGAAGTCGTTGGTGACCAGCAGCCTCGTCTCGGCGTCCCACACGCAAGGGACGGTGCAGCGGCCCTCGAAGGACGGGTCCCTGGCCAGGTAGAGCTCGGACAGGAAGGTCGCCCCGGTCACCGGGTCGGGCTCGGGGAAGCGCCAGCCGCGCTCGTCCCGGATCGGGTCCACCACACCGACCGAGATGATCTCCTCCAGGCCCAGCAGCCGCCGGACGATCAGGGTCCGGTGCGCCCACGGGCAGGCCAGCGAGACCAGCAGCCGGTAGCGGCCGGGTTCGGCGCGGTGGCCGCTGGAGCCGTCCGCGGTGATCGTGTCGGTGAAGCGGTTGGGCTGACGGACGAACGCGCCGCCGGAGATCTCTTTCGCGACCGTGGTCATACGGGCGTTCCTACCCGCGTCCGGCGTTCCCATCGAGGGGGGACCCGGTGGGAGCGCCGGTGCGGTGGCGGGCCGAGACGCGGCCGGTGATGGGCGGCAGGTCGAGGAACGTGCGGATGCCGGGCGCGGCCGCGCACACCACGGGGACGGCGTTGAGGGCGTGCGCCGCCGCGGCCGAGATGCCGTTGGAGACCCAGTCCTCGTCGGTGCTCACGGTGACCGAGGGGCGGCCGTGCACCCGCACCGAATACCCGGGGCGGCCCCACTCGGGGACGTGCGCGGCGTCGGCCTTGTGGATCTGCTCGACGGTGATCGCGGGACGGCCGCCGGCCATCGCGCTGAAGGTCCAGCGGGCCGCGGCCACGGTGCCGCGCTCGATCGTGCCGGAGGCGATGGTGAAGTCCTCCGGGGCGAGCCGGTAGTCCACGTCGGTGTCGATCTCGTCCAGTTCCAGCTCCAGCCCGGCGGCGACCAGGTGCAGGCTCTCGGCGGCCAGCGCCTGCATGACGGCGCGGGTGGGGCGCAGCCCGCGCACGTAGGCGTCCTCGGTCCGGCCGAGCCCGAGCAGGCGGCGGACCATCCGGCCGGACGGGTGCCCGGAGAAGTCCGAGCATTCCCGCGCGTAGACGTGGGTGATGCCGCGCGACAGCCGGGACAGCGTCAGCGGCATGAGATCGGACATGAAGCCGGGGTTGACGCCGGTGCCGTGGACGGACGTGCCGCCGCGCCCGCAGGCGTCCTCCAGCTCCTCGGCGATGCGGTCGCCGTGTGCGCGGGGGTAGACGTAGCCGTGCGTGGCGATCACGTTCTTGCCGGAGGCCAGCAGGGCGCAGACGGTGCCGACGTCGGCGAACGGGTCGCCGGCGGGGCCGGGGGCGTAGATCACGCAGTCGGCGTCCAGGTCGAGGATCTCGCACGGCTCCACGGTGGCGGTGACGCCGGCGGGGGAGCGCCCGGCCAGGACCCCGGCGTCGGCGCCGGCCTTGGCGGGGTCGTACACCAGCACTCCGGCCAGCTCGAACCCGGGGCGCTCCAGGACGCCCCGGATGACGCTGCGGCCGAGCGCGCCGGTGGCCCACTGCACGACGCGGTACGGGCGGGCGCCGTTGCGGGACCCCGGGCCGGTGGTGAGGGCCGCCGCCGTGAGGGGAGCCGGGGCGGTGGCTGCGGGCAGGTCTGGTCCGGGCATCGACGATCCTCCGTGCTCAGCGCTGCGTACGGGGTGATGGATCGGGCCGGGCGGCCGGTTGGCTGTGGAGCTTACGCCGAACCTTGCAGTGAAAGGCGTGATTGCTGCAACTTCCTCCCATCTCGCTGGCTTTTCACGGAAAACCTGTACCCGGCGGGGCAGGCCGGGGGGCGAGTCCGAGCGCGATTCGGTCGGGTGGTACCACTGGGTAACCCGCTGATGATTTCCTGGTGGCCATCCGGGTGGTCATCCGGGGGAACGCAGCCGCTGCGATGTGAGGAGACAGGATGTCGGAACTGCGCTACGACGGTCGCGTCGCCGTCGTCACCGGGGCCGGGCACGGCCTGGGCCGGCAGCACGCGCTGGAGCTGGCCGCGCGCGGTGCCAAGGTGGTGGTGAACGACCTGGGCGGCGACCGCGCGGGCGTCGGCTCCTCGGCCGGCCCGGCCCAGGACGTGGTCGAGGAGATCAGGAAGAACGGCGGCGAGGCCGTCGCCAACCCCGACAACGTCGCCACGGTCGAGGGCGCGCAGGCGATCGTCCAGACCGCGCTCGACACGTTCGGCAAGCTCGACATCGTCATCAACAACGCCGGCATCCTGCGCGACAAGTCGTTCAAGAACATGTCGCCGGAGGAGTTCGACTCGGTCATCGCGGTGCACCTGCGCGGCTCGTTCCTGGTGTCGAGCGCGGCCTGGTCGCACCTGCGCGACCAGGGCTACGGCCGGATCGTCAACACCTCGTCCCCGGCGGGCCTGTTCGGCAACTTCGGCCAGGCCAACTACGCCACCGCCAAGATGGGCCTGGTCGGGTTCACCAAGACGCTCGCGCACGAGGGCAAGAAGTACAACATCAAGGCCAACGCGATCGCCCCCGTCGCCTGGACCCGGATGACCGAGGACCTGCTGCCCGCCGACTTCTCCGACAAGCTGGGCGTCGACAAGGTCACCCCGGTGGTCGCCTACCTGGCGCACGAGAGCATCGAGGTCTCCGGCGAGGTCTACACCGTCGGCGGCGGCCGGGTCGCGCGGATCCAGGTGGCCGAGGGGCCGGGCTGGGGCACCAACGAGGGCCTCTCGGCCGAGGCCGTCCGCGACAACTGGGAGGCCATCAACGCCACCGAGCCGTACACCGTCTTCAAGAACGTCGGCGAGCAGATGGGGCCGCTCATCAAGCAGCTGAGCTCCTGACCCGCACCCGATGGGTGATCTACGGATCGACCGGCGGGACGGGGTGCTGGTGCTCACCCTGTCCCGCCCGGAGCGACTGAACGCCGTCACCGCGGACCTCACCGAGGAGGTCCTGGACGTCCTGAACGAGCTGATGCGCGACTCCTCGACGCACGTCGTGGTGCTCACCGGCGAGGGGCGCGGGTTCTGCTCGGGGATGGACCTGATGGGCGGCGGCGCCGGCGACGCCGGCGACTCGGCCGGCGGCGAGGGCCGCATCCAGCGGATCTACCACGGCATCACGCGCGGCGGCGAGGTCACCGCCCGGCTCAGGGAGATCCCGCAGCCGGTCATCGCCGCGCTGCACGGCCCCGTCGCGGGGATGGGCGTCTCCTGGGCGCTGGCGTGCGACCTGCGGGTGGCCGACCCGACCACCCGGTTCGTGGTGCCGTTCACGAACCTGGGGCTGTCGGCGGGCGACTGCGGGCTGTCGTGGCTGCTGCCGCGGCTGGTCGGCACCGCCCGCGCGGCGGAGATCTTCTACCGGGCGCAGCGGCTGGACGTGAAGCGGGCCCGCGAGCTCGGCCTGGTCACCGAGGTCACGGCCGAGGGCGGCGACCTGGACGGCGCGCTGGCGCTGGCCGCCGAGCTGCTCGCCAAGTCGCCCTACGGGCTGCGGCGCACCAAGGAACTGCTCAACGTCTCCCTGGACGCCCCGGGGCTGCGGCAGCAGCTCGCGCTGGAGACCGGCGTCCAGACGATGGCGTTCTTCACCGAGGATCTCGCCGAGGGGATGGCCGCGACGCTGGAGAAGCGTCCCCCCGAGTTCAGGAACCGCTGATCCTGCTCGGGAACCGCTGATCCTTCGCCGGAACGGCCGATCGGTCCGCGCGGGCCGGTCGGCCGCCGCGGTCCATATCGATCTTGTACCGGTCCGGTACCGATCCCGTACCGGTCGCGACACCGCCGTTCTTTCGGCGTGTCGCCGGGGCGGAACGGGGCCGTCCCGCCCAGGGGAACGGGCCCGGCCGCCCGGGGCCGCGCCCGGCCGCGCCCCGGCGCGTGGCCGCCCTCAAGGACCCTCAGGGCGCGAGAGGCGCTCAGCGTGCCCGCACGGGGCTGCGAGCGGGCGTCGAGGGTTCGAGGCCGCCTCCGCCCTGGTATCGGCGTTCCGGTGCCGTGAGCGGCCCGAAGGTGCGGGGCCGGCCCGGTGGGGTGCCGGTGGTACCGATGCCTCGGTCAGCCCGACAGGGCGCTGGAGAGCGCCTCGACGTACCGCAGCGCGGCCAGCCTGGCCAGCGCCGGGTGCGCGCCCAGCGGGGAGGAATGCTCGGCCTGCGCCGCCGCGGCGGCCGCGGCGATGTGCTCGCCGCCCGCCTCCAGCCCGATGACGTGCGGCGCCACCGCCAGCCGTGCCACGCCCGAGGCGCGCAGCTGCGCGGCGGCGGCCTGGATGGCCGCGCCGTCGTCGATCCGCGCGGTGAACACCGGCGAGGCCAGCCGGGAGGCCAGCAGCACGCTGGTGACCTCGGCCTGCCGCACCGCGGCCGCGTCGCCCGGGACGACGACGATGACCCCGCCCGCGGCGGTGACCATGGTCATCATCCGGATCCGGTCGGCGCGGGCCAGCCCGGCGTCGGCCAGCCGGTCGTGCAGCGCCTCGGCGATCAGCGGGTGCGGGCCCAGCGGCTCGGCCGCGACCGTGTGCAGCGGGGCGTCCGCCGCGATCTTGCGGATCGCCCCTTCGGCGGCCGGGTCGGGGCCGGTGACCAGCGGTACCACCACCGCCCCCGGTTCGTCGGGTCGCTGCTGGTCGAGCGCCGCGAGCACGGCGCCCAGGTGCCGGTCGTCCCCGTCCAGGTAACCGACCAGGGTGGGCTGGCCGGTGTGCTCGATCTCGATGAGTCTGGCGAGCTCCTCGGGGACCCCGCCGGAGCTCCGGACGGATCCGGGGACGGCGAGGACGAGGGCGGGGGAGCCGGGGGGCAGCTTGAAGGATTCGTCGCCGCGGTGCCGGCCGCCGCGCGGGGTTCGGCGGCGCCGTGACGGCAGTGCCTCGGATGCCTGGCTTTCGGGACTCACGGCGGGAATCGTAACGCCGTAACGGGCACATCGGTGATTCCACTGCTCTTTGTTCGCCTCGGCGGCAGGGTCGAGCGACGCCGAACAGGGGGCTGTTTGTACCGAAATATAGAGAACTTGCGGGTATGGAGCCCGCAGCCTCTATGATCGGTCGGCATCCGCAGTCCGGGGGAACGGTCTGACAGTCCGGGGGCAACCCAGGCGAGCCACGAGGGGTCATGAATCCTCGAACGCGTTCGATCCGGTCCAGGATCGTCCTGCTGCTCCTGGTGCCCGTGCTGTCCCTGGTCGCACTGTGGTCGTTCACCGCCGTCCTCACCCTCCGCGAGTCCCTCGACCACCGCTCGGCGGAGCGTTCCACGACCCGGATGCGCACCGCCGTCCAGGACATCGTGTTCGCCCTCGGCACCGAGCGGCAGGCCACCGCCGCCTTCCTCGGCGGCCCCGCCGACGCCCCGCGGACCGAGCTGGACGCCGCCCGCGGCCGTACCGACACCGCGGCCCGCGCCTTCCGCGCCCGGGCCCGCGAGGAACTGGACGCGGCGGGCGGCCCCGGCGACCGCGTGGCCTCCGCGCTGCGCGAGGCGCTGCGGGAACTGGACCGGCTGCCCGCCACCCGGCGCGCCGCCGACGGCCGCGGCATCGAGCCGGTCACCGCGATCGAGGCCTACAGCGTCCCGGTCGAGGCGATGTACGCCTTCACCGAGCGGCGCGCGCCCACCGCCGACGGCGCCCTCTACCACTGGAGCGCGGGCCTGGTCGCCGGCACCCGCGCCATGGACCTGATGATGCGGGAGAGCGCGCTGGTCGCCGGCGCCGCCGCCGGGGACGGCCGGCTGACCGCCGCCGAGCACCGCCGCTTCGTCGAGACCGTCGCCGCGCAGCGGCTGCTGTGGGCCGGCCAGCGGGCGCACCTGCCCGCCGGGGTGCACGGCCGTGTCCTGGCCCCGCTGTTCTCCTCGCCCGCCTACACCGGGTTCCGCACGCTGGAGGAGGCCGTCGCCGGAGCCCCCGCCGAGGAGGCGGAGGTGGACGCCCGGCAGTGGAGCGCCACCGTCCAGCCGCTGCTCGGCTCGCTCAACGCCGCGCACCTCCAGGCCTCCCGCATGCTGGGCGCCGAGCAGGACGCCCGCGGCCGCGAGCTGACGCTCAGGCTGTCGCTGGCGGGCGGGCTCGGGCTGGTCGCGGTGGTGGCGTCGATCTTCGTGGCGTTCCGGTCCGGCCGCGGCCTGGTCCGCGAGCTGGCCGCGCTGCGCGCCGCCGCCGGGCCGGACCCGGAGTCCGCGGCCGCCACGGCGGGGAGCCGGACCAGCGAGATCCGGCAGGTCGCGGAGGCGTTCACCGCGCTCCGGCGGACCGCGGCCGAGGCCACCGAGGGCCGCGCCGAGCTGCGCGACGGGGTGAACCGCGTCTTCCTCAACATCGCCCGCCGCAACCAGTCGCTGCTGCACCGCCAGCTGGCCATGCTGGAGGAGATGCGCGAGCAGGGCGGGTCCCGGCACGGGTCCCGGCACGGGGCGGCGGCCGAGCCGGGCCGCGTCGAGCGCCTCGGGCACCTCGCCACCCGGATGCGGCGGCACGCCGAGAGCCTGATCATCCTTTCCGGCGCCAGCCCCGGCCGGGGCCGCCGCGAGGCCGTGCCGGTGGTGGAGGTGCTGGACGAGGCCGTCGCCGAGATCGAGGAGCGCGACCGGGTGTCGGTGCTCACCCAGTCCCGGGAGGGGCTGGTGGGCGGCGCGGTGCCCGACGTGGTCCACATGCTGGCCGAGCTGCTGGAGAACGCGGCCACCTTCTCCCCGCCCAGCACCGGCATCCGGCTGCTGGCCGAGCGCGTGGGCAGCGGGTTCGCGATCGAGGTCGAGGACCGCGGGCTGGGCATGCGGCCCGCCGAGCTGGAGGAGCTCAACCTCAGGCTGGCCGACCCTCCGGAGTTCGACCTGGCCGACACCGACCGGCTGGGGCTCCTGGTGGTCGCGCGGCTCGCCGCCCGGCACGGGGCGCGGGTCTCGCTGCGGCCCTCCCCGTACGGCGGCACCACCGCGATCGTGGTGCTCCCGCACGAGCTGATGGTCCCCGCCGAGCGCGTGACCCGTCCCGGGCGCGCGCTCCTGGCCGCGCGGCCGGGCCCGTCCGGAGCGCCCGACGCACTCGATGGCCCCGCGGAGCCTGAGAGCCTGGAAGGGGTCGAAGGGTTTGAAGCGCAAGCGTCGTCCGTGCCCGTCTCGGAGCCGGAGCCCGTCCCGGAATCCATCCCGGAAGCGGGCCCTGAAGCAGGCCCGGGACCAGGCCCGGAGCCCGCTCCGGAGGCCGTTCCGGTGCTCCGCATCGCGGGCCGGACGACGCCCCAGAACGACCAAGATGCCCCCGAACCCGGCGTTCCGGCTGCGAAGACCGCGCCGGCGGGCAATCCTTGGTTCGACGACGTCGCCGAACCGGCCGCCCCCGTGGCCGGGGAGGGCGGCGTCGAGTCCCGGGAGGGCGACCGCCCTCCCGCGCCGGGAGTCGGCGCGCGCACCGGAGCCAACGGTGCGGGCGCGGCGAACGGCGGCGGGCGGCCGCCCGAGCCGGCCGGCACCCATGCCGGCCTGCCCCGGCGGCGGCGCCAGGAGAGCCTGGCCCCGCAATTGCGAAGGAAGCACGGAACGCCGCCACCACCGGCGGCGGAACAGGGTCCGGCCGGCGTCATCGTCCGGTCGCCCGAGGAGGCCCGTTCGATGATGGCGTCGATACAGCGAGGATGGCGACGCGCCCGAGCGTCGGATCCGGGGGATGAGGAAGCGCGATGATGCACAACACCGCGACCGGTGAACTGAACTGGCTGCTCAACGACTTCGCCGGGCGCGTCCCGATGGTCCGCCAGGCGGTGATCCTCTCCCGCGACGGGCTGGCCGTCGCGGCCTCCCAGGAACTGGGACGTGAGGACGCCGAGCACCTGTCGGCGCTGGCGGCCGGGGTGCAGAGCCTGGCCCGCGGCGCCGGGCGGCACTTCGGCGGCGGCAACGTGCGGCAGACCATCATCGAGATGGACTCCATGCTGCTGTTCGTGACCGCCGCGGGCAACGGCACCTGCCTGGCGGTGCTGGCGACCGCCGACGCCGACGCAGGCCTGATCGCCTACGAGATGGCCGTCCTGGTCAAGCGGGTGGGTCAGCACCTGCAGGCCAGCCCGCGGTTCGCCGGTACGGGCTTCGACGGAGCCTGACCCGGCATGGACGGCGTGGCGGCGCACCAGCGGCGGGCGGGCGCCGGCCCGGCCGCCGGCCCGCCGCGGGCGGTGCGCCGGTGACGCGCGGGCCGCTGGTCACCACGAAGATCCTCGTGGCCGGCGGCTTCGGCGTCGGCAAGACCACGATGGTCGGCTCCATCAGCGAGATCCGCCCGCTGCACACCGAGGAGCCGCTGACCGACCGCGGCGTCGGCGTGGACGACACGGCCGGCGTGGAGCGCAAGGGCACCACCACCGTGGCCATGGACTTCGGCCGCATCACGCTGACCGAGCGGCTGGTGCTCTACCTGTTCGGCACGCCCGGGCAGGAGCGGTTCTGGTTCATGTGGGACGAGCTGGCCTACGGCGCGCTCGGCGCGGTGGTGCTGGCCGACACCCGGCGGCTGCGCGACTGCTTCCCGTCCGTCGACTACTTCGAGCAGCGCGGCACGCCCTTCGTGGTGGCGGTCAACTGCTTCGACGGGGTCGAGTCGCACCGTCCCGAGGACATCGCGATCGCGCTCGACCTCGATCCCGGCGTCCCGGTCGTGCCGTGCGACGTGCGCCGCCGCGACTCGGCCAAGGAGGTGCTGATCCGGCTGGTCGAGCACGTGCTGAGCTGGTCGGACGACGAGGAGGGCGAGCCGGCGGCCGGGCAGGCCGCCGGGCCCGGCGGCCCGCCGGGCTTCTCCGCCTCCGCCGGTTGACATGGGCCGGCGCCGCGCGGCGTAGTAGGCTCCGGCAGTCCCCCCTTAAACCTACATATCGAGAGGTTTCCCCCCGCATGACGCGCCTCTGGCAGCTCACCGCTCCCGACGGGCGCAGGGGTCATCAGCGGTGATGGCCCGGCGCTTCTCCTCGATCCGGACCTGGATCGTCCTGCTGATCCTGGTCCCGCTGATCTCCCTGGCCGCCCTGTGGGCGTTCGCCACCGGCACCACCTACGGCGACGCCCGGCAGCTCCAGCAGAGCAACCAGTTCCAGGAGAAGTCGCTGCTGCCCACACAGCGGCTGATCGACGCGCTGCAGAAGGAGCGCAGGCTGTCCCTCGGCAGGCTCGCCGGGGCCCGCTCGGCGACCCCGTCCGCGCTGGCGGGCCAGCGCCGCGCCACCGACAAGGCCGCCGCGGCGGTGCGGCGGCACGCCGCCGACCGCAGGCTCCGCAACGCGATCGACCGTCCCGTGGTGGAGCGGATCGACGCGTTCGTGACGCGGCTGAACGGGCTGGGGCAGATCCGCGGCGGGGTGGACGGCCGCACCACGGACCGGACGCGGGTGCTGGATGAGTTCTCCGGGCTGGTGGACGCGGCGTTCGCCATCTACGCCTCGGTGGCGCCCGCCGACGCGCGGATCGCCGCGCAGGGCACGACGCTGATCGCCATGGCCCGGGCGCGGGAGTTCCTGTCCCGGGAGGACGCGCTGCTGACCGGCGCCGCGGGCGGCGGCCACCTGACCGTCGCCGAGCGCGCCCAGTTCGCCCAGCTGGTGGGCGCGCAGCGGCACCTGTACGCCGACAACGCGCCCGGCCTGCTCCCCGCGCAGCGCGACCGGCTGCGCAACCTGCTCGCCACGCCGGAGTTCACCCACCTGCGCCGGCTGGAGGACCAGATCGTGCGCGGCGCGGAACCGGCCGAGCAGCGCGCCGGGCAGGGGCGGACCGGCGGTCGCGACGGCACCGCCCAGAACGGCCAGAACGGCCAGGGCCGCGCCGGCTCCGGGAACGGCGCGGGCGGCGGCACCGGCGGCACCGCGGGCGCCGACACCGGCGAGCCCGGGACCGAGGCCGTCCTGCCGCCGGTGGACGCCGCCGCCTGGCGGGCCACCGTGGACACCGTCGCCGGACGGCTGTTCGCGTTCGAGAACGCCACCCTCGCGGACATCACCCACCGGGCCGAGGACATCGCCTTCGGCGTGGTGCGGCGGCTGGCGCTGGCCGGCGGGACGGGCCTGCTGGCCATCGTGTTCTCGATCGTCGTCGCGGTCCGGATCTCGCGCCGGCTGCTGGGGGAGACCCGGACCCTGACCCAGGGCGTGGGCGACTTCACCCGCCGCACCCTGCCGCTCATGGCCGAGCAGGCCCGGGACGGGAAGCCGATCGAGGCCGACGACGTCCCCGACTACGACTACCGGCTCAACGAGATCCGGGAGATCTCCGAGTCGTTCCGGCGCGCCCGGGACGCGGTGCTGGTCGCCGCCGCCCGCGAGCTGGAGGTCCGCAACGGGCTCAGCGAGGTCTTCGTCAACCTGGCCCGGCGCAACCAGGCCCTGCTGCACCGCCAGCTCAGCCTGCTGGACACCATGGAGCGCCGCACCGAGGACCCGGCCGAGCTGTCGGACCTGTTCCGGCTGGACCACCTGGCCACCCGCATGCGGCGGCACGCCGAGGGCCTGGTCATCCTGGCGGGCAAGTCCGCCGGTCGCGGCTGGCGCCGCCCGGTGCCGGTGGTGGACGTGGTCCGCGGCGCGGTCGCCGAGGTCGAGGACTACCCGCGGGTCCGGGTGCAGCCGCTGCCCCGGGTCGCCCTGCAGGGCAGCGCGGTCGCCGACGTCATCCACATGCTCGCCGAGATCGTGGAGAACGCCACCACGTACTCGCCGCCCCAGTCGCCGGTGCGGGTCAGTGGCCACAGCGTGGCCAACGGCCTGGTCGTGGAGGTCGAGGACCGCGGCCTGGGGATGACCGAGCAGGACCTGGCGATCGCCAACGAGCGGCTGGCCGAGCCGCCGGAGTTCGACCCGTCCGACAGCGCCCGGCTGGGCCTGTTCGTGGTCGCCCGGCTGGCCCGCCGGCACGGCGTCACCGTCACCCTGCGGCAGTCCCCGTACGGGGGGACGACCGCGATCGCGCTCATCCCGTCGGCGCTCATCACCGACGTCCCCGAGCCCGAGCCCGCCGGGCGTCGCGGCACCGGCCCGATGGCGGCCACGCCCCAGCACGCCGGGATCGCGGCGAGCGGCGGCGCGGGTGCGCGGCCGTCCGGCAACACCGGCCCGATGCGGCTGGTCTCCGAGCCGCCCGCGGCCGACCGTCCCCTGGCCTCCGCGCCGCCGCTCCCGCCCGCGCCGCCCGCGCCCCCTGCCCCGCCCGCGCCCCCTGCCCCGCCCGCGCCCCCTGCCCCGCCCGTGCCCGCTGCACCGCCCGCGGAGCCCGCGCCGCCCGTGCCGTCCGCGGAGCCGGCGGCGCCCGCGCAGAGGGAGCCCGCGGCGAGCGGGCGGCCGTCCCGGAACGAGCCGGCGCAGGAGCAGCCGCCCCTGGCCGAGGGGGAGCTCCCGCGGCGCAGGAAGCAGACGCACCTGGCGCCCCAGCTCAAGGAGCGCGTGGACGCCGACCTCGCCGCCGAGGGGCGCGGCCGGGCCGTCCCGCCCGTTCCCCCGCCGACTCCGCCCGGGCCACCGGTTCCGCCGGTCGCCGCGGGCCCGCCGGAGCGTTCCGTGCCGCTGGCGGCGCCCGTTCCCCCCGCCGATCCCGCCCGGGCGGAACCGATCGCGGCGGATCCGCCCACAGCGGGGGACGCGACCCGGCATGATCAGGCTGACGACGTTCCGGACGGTCCGGGCGTCCCGGATCCGGGTGGGCCGGATTCGGGGCACGACCGGCCGCGCACGCCGGAGGAAATGAAATCGATCATGTCCTCCATGCAACGCGGCTGGGAGCGCGGACGTAATGAATCAGGACAGGCGGCGCAAGCCCGGCAGTCCCGAGCCGAGGAGGACGACACTCCATGACCGAAGCCCAGCAGGCAGGCGCGGACCCCGGCGCGGCGGCCGGCGAGCTGAACTGGCTGCTCGACAGCCTGGTCCAGAGGGTGGCGCAGGTGCAGAACGCGGCCGTGCTGTCCAGTGACGGCCTGCGGATCGCCGCTTCCAAGGGCCTGGGCAGAGAGCAGTCCGACCACCTCTCGGCGGTCGCGGCCAGCTTCCAGAGCCTGGCCCGCGGCGCCGGCGAGACGTTCGGCGGCGGCCCCGTGCGGCAGACCATCGTGGAGATGGAGTCGGCGTTCCTGTTCGTCACCGCGGCCGGCAGGGGCGCCTGCCTGGCGGTGCTGGCCGACGCCGACGCCGACCTCGGGGTGATCGCCTACGAGATGGCGATGCTGGTGACCCGGGTGGGGCAGCATCTGTCGGCCAACCCGCGGATCGCGGCCGACCTGGGCGGCGCCTGAGGTGTCCAGGGTCCCGCGGGCCGGGGAGGGAGCGGCCTGGTTCGACGACGCGGCCGGGCCGGTGGTGCGCCCGTACGCCCTCACCGGCGGGCGCACCGACTACGACGCCGAGGTCCTCGACATGGTCGCGCTGATCGTGACCGAGGAGGGGAGGCCGGACGCCGGCGGCCTGGACGGCCCCGGCCCCGGGGCGGGCGGCTGGGCCCCCGAGCCCGAACATGAGATGATCTTGGAGCTTTGCCGCACCCCGCTGTCGGTCGTCGAGATAGCGTCGGAACTGGAACTCGCCCTGGGCGTCGTCCGGGTGCTGCTGGGCGACCTGCTCGACCACTCGCTGGTCCGCGTCCGGCGCCCGGCGCCGGTCGCGCAGTTCCCCAGCGAGCGCGTACTCAAGGAAGTGATCGATGGAATCCGTGCGCTCTGACCCGGCCGCGACGGCCCGGGAATCCGCGCTGACCGTCAAGATCCTCGTTGCCGGAGGGTTCGGCGTCGGCAAGTCCACCCTGGTGAGCGCGGTCAGCGAGATCCGTCCGCTGCGCACCGAGGAGGCGCTGACCGAGAAGAGCATCGGGATCGACGACACCTCCGCCGTGGCGAACAAGACGACCACGACGGTGGCCATGGACTTCGGCCGCATCACGCTGCCCAACGGGCTGGTGCTGTTCGTGTTCGGCACCCCCGGCCAGGACCGGTTCTGGTTCATGTGGGACGAACTGGCCAAGGGCGCCCTGGGGGCGGTGGTGCTGGTCGACACCCGCCGGCTGGCCGACTGCTTCGCCTCGGTGGACTACTTCGAGCGCCGCGGCGTGCCGTTCATCATCGGCGTGAACCGGTTCGAGGGCTCGGCGGTGCACTCGCCCGACCAGGTCCGCGACGCCCTGGACCTGCCCGCCGACATCCCGGTGATCAACTGTGACGTGCGGGAGCGGGAGTCGGCCAAGCAGGTGCTCATCACGCTGGTGGAGCACATCATGCGCTCGATGAGCAGCCGCCGCGACCCGGGCGCCCTCACCTACTAGCCCCAGGTCCCGCCGTCCCCCTCCGCCCGTTCTAGACCCTGACCCCGCGACCCCCGAGCTCCCGCCCCCTACCTCCCGCCCCCGACCCCGCGTCCCCGCACGTAGCTTCCCGACCCCCGCCGGCCACCGCAGGCCGGCGGGGGTCTCTTTCGCCCCGGCTTTGTCCTCTCCCAGGAGAAAGTTAGGAACGATCTGATTAAAAGGTCTTCTCAACGGAACGAAAGCCGGTTACCTTCTCGCCAAGCCCGGCGCTCGGCGGCCTCCCGGGCGGGCGCCGGGGCATTCTCGAAGGGACGGCGTGATGCGCATGACGGCACGACCGCAGAACGTGCACCAGGCACGACTGCTGCGGCTGCTGCGCGACGAGGGCCCGCGCTCGCGCGCCGAGCTCGGCGACGTCGTGCACCTCTCCCGGTCCAAGCTGGCCGTGGAGCTCGACCGGCTGGTCGCGCTGGGCCTGGTGGAGGCCGCCGGGCTGGCGGCCTCCCGCGGCGGGCGCCGCTCGGGCATCGTGCGGCTCTCGCCCGGGCTGCGGTTCGTGGCCTTCGACATCGGGGCCACCTCGATCGACGTGGCGGTGACCAACGGCGAGCTGGAGGTGCTCGGGCACGTCAGCGAGCCGTGCGCGGTCCGCGAGGGCGCGACCGCCGTCCTGGACCGGGCCCTGGACCTGCTCGGCAAGCTGCGCGACGAGGGGCTGATCCCGCAGGTGCACGGCGCCGGCGTCGGGGTGCCCGGCCCGGTCAGCTTCCGCGACGGCATGCCGGTGGCGCCGCCGATCATGCCCGGCTGGGACCGCTTCCCCGTCCGGGAGGCGATCGGCCAGGAGCTCGGCTGCCCGGTGCTGGTCGACAACGACGTCAACATCATGGCGCTGGGCGAGCTGCACGCCGGCCCGGCCCGCTCGGTGAACGACTTCCTGCTGGTCAAGATCGGCACCGGTATCGGCTGCGGCATCGTCGTGGACGGCGCCATCTACCGCGGCGTGTCCGGCAGCGCCGGCGACATCGGCCACATCCGGGTCGCCGACGACGGCCCGGTGTGCGCCTGCGGTAACACCGGCTGCCTGGAGGCCTACTTCGGCGGCGCCGCGCTGGCCCGGGACGCCGCTGCCGAGGCCCGCCTGGGCCGCTCCGCCCGGCTCGCCGAGATCCTCGCCACCACCGGGGAGATCACCGCCCGGGACGTGGCGGACGCGGCGGCCGCCGGCGACCCGGTCGCGGTCCGGCTGATCCGCGAGGGCGGCCGGCACGTCGGGCAGGTGCTCGCCGGGCTGGTCAGCTTCTTCAACCCCGGGCTCGTCATCATCGCGGGCGGTGTGGCGGGGCTCGGGCACACCCTGCTGGCCGAGATCCGCAGCGTCGTCTACCGCCGGTCGCTGCCGCTGGCGACCGGCAACCTCCCGATCGTGCTGTCCGAACTCGCCGGCGCCGCCGGTGTGATCGGCGGCGCCCGCCTCATCAGCGACCACGTTTTCAAGGCGGCGGAGCCGTCCGGGGGACCGCCCCCGGAATGACACTCGCCACAGCCTGACCCCCACCCCCGGCAGAGGAGACCCCGTGGGCCCTGCGAAGGACAGCGACGACGGCCCCCCGGCCGCGTCCGCGAACATCGTCCCCGAGGACGACGCCGAGGACGGCTCCGGGCCGCTGCTGCGGATGCGCGGCATCGTCAAGCGGTTCCCCGGCGTCCGCGCCCTGGACGGCGTCGACCTCGACGTCCGCGCCGGCGAGGTGCACTGCCTGCTCGGCCAGAACGGCGCCGGCAAGTCCACCCTGATCAAGGTGCTGGCCGGGGCGCACCGCCCCGACGGCGGCGAGATCCTGCTGGGCGGCGAGCCGTTCGCCCCGGCCGACCCGACCGCGGCCATGCGCGCCGGGATCGCCACCATCTACCAGGAGCTGGACCTGGTGGACGGCCTGTCGGTGGCCGACAACATCTTCCTCGGCCACGAGCGGGCCCGGCTCGGCTTCACCCGCCGCGCCGACGCCGAGCGCGAGGCCCGCGACCTGCTGACCCGGCTCGGGCACGGCGAGATCCCGCCGCGCCGCGAGACCGGCCGGCTGCCCGCCGCGGGCCGCCAGGTGGTGAGCATGGCGCGGGCGCTGTCGCACGAGGCCCGCCTGATCGTCATGGACGAGCCGTCGGCGGCGCTGGCGCACGACGAGGTCGGCAACCTGTTCCGCATCATCCGCGAGCTGACCGCGGCCGGGGTGGCGGTGGTCTACATCTCGCACCGGCTGGAGGAGATCCGGGAGATCGGCGACCGGGTCACCGTCCTCAAGGACGGCCGCACGGTCGCCAACGACCTGCCGGCCCGCACCACCCCGACGTCCCGGATCGTGTCGCTGATGACGGGCCGCGACGTGGAGTACGCCTTCCCGGAACGTTCCCCCCGGGAGGACGGCGAGGAGGTGCTCAAGGTCGAGGGGCTGTCGCTGGCGGGCTGGTTCGAGGACGTCTCCTTCACCGTCCGCGCGGGCGAGATCGTCGGCCTGGCGGGCCTGGTCGGCTCGGGCCGCTCGGAGATCCTGGAGGCCGTCTACGGCACCCGCAGGCCCACCTCCGGACGGGTCCTGCTGGACGGCCGCCCGGTGCGCCCGGGCGACACCGGCGCGGCGGTGCGGCACGGGATGGGCATGGCCCCCGAGGAGCGCAAGAGCCAGGCCCTGCTGCTGCACGAGTCGGTCGCCGGGAACATCACGCTGGCCGGGCTGGGCCGCTACTCCAAGCTGGGCTGGCTCGACCGCCGCCGCGAGAACGAGGACGTGCGGCGGCAGATCGAGGCGCTCGACATCCGCCCGCCCGACCCGCGCCGCCCGGTGGCGACGCTGTCGGGCGGCAACCAGCAGAAGGTCGTCCTGGCCCGCTGGCTGCTGGACGCCGCCGGCACGGCCTCCGGGGGCCTGCGGCTGCTCGTCCTGGACGAGCCCACCCGCGGCGTCGACGTGGGCGCCCGCGCGGAGCTGTACGCGGTGATCCGGGAGCTGGCCGACCGGGGCGTGGCGGTGCTGCTGGTGTCCAGCGAGGTCCCCGAGGTGCTCGGCCTGGCCGACCGGGTCCTGGTCGTCCGCGAGGGCCGCATCATCCACCAGGCCCCCGGCCGCGACCTCGACGAGCACCGAGTACTCAACATGATCATGGAGGGGAGGGCTCTGTGAACGAGCGGAGCGAGGGAACCGATAGGCGCAGCACCCTGGTCGCAGGGCCGACGAGGGAGGTCCTGTGACCGAGCGGAGCGAGGGAACCGATAGGCACAGCACCCTGGTCGCAGGGCCGACGAAGGAGGTCCTGTGACCGAGGCCGGAGTGGGACCCAAGGAGGGTGTGGACGGTGTGCCCTCCGCGCGGGCGGGCGCCGTCAAGGGGGCCGGCCGCGGTTCGCGGCCGCCCTGGGGCCGGCTGCCGTGGCAGCGGCCGAACGGCAACGGCAACGGCGCGGTGGGCGGGCCCGGGGAGATCCGCCACCTGGGCCTGGTGGCCGCGCTGGTGCTGCTGGCGCTGGTGGGTCTGATCACCCAGCCGGACAACTTCGCGACCTCGGGGAACCTGGTCGGGATCCTGGCGCTGGCGTCCACCATCGGCGTCATCACCGTCGGCATGACCTTCGTGATCATCGGTGGCGGGATCGACCTGTCGGTCGGCGCGCTGATGGCGCTGGCCTCGGTGTGGGCGACGACGCTGGCGACCCAGTCGTACGGGCCGGGCGTGATGGTGCTGTGCGCGATCTTGGTCGGCACCGGCGCCGGGCTGGTGAACGGGCTGCTGATCTCCTACGGGCGGCTGGTGCCGTTCATCGCGACGCTGGCGATGCTGGTGGCCGCGCGCGGGCTGGCGCAGCGCATGTCCGACCGCAAGACCCAGCTGATCCGTCCCGAGAACGACGCGATCGAGGCGCTGTCGACGACGAAGCTGCTGGGGCTGCCGCTGGTGGTGTTCATCTTCGCGGCGGTCGCGGCGGCCGGCTGGGTGCTGCTGAACCGCACCACGTTCGGGCGGCGCACCTTCGCGGTCGGCGGCAACCCCGAGGCGGCCCGGCTGGCCGGCATCAACGTGCGGCGCCAGACCCTGGCCCTGTACGCGCTGTCGGGCCTGTGCTGCGGCATCGCCGCGATCATCATCATGGCCCGCACCACCACCGGCTCCAGCACCCACGGCGACCTGTACGAGCTGGACGCCATCGCCGCGGTCATCATCGGCGGCACGCTGCTCACCGGCGGCCGCGGCACGCTGATCGGCTCGATCCTGGGCGTGCTGGTGTTCACGCTCATCACCAACCTGTTCATCCTCAACGGCCTGCAGACCAGCGACCAGCTGATCGCCAAGGGCGTGATCATCGTGATCGCCGTGCTGCTGCAGCGCCGGGGCCTGCGCGGCCCCACCTGATCGCGGGGACGGCCCCGCCCGCCCCGGACCCCGCCTCCTCTCCCTGTCCGCAACGACCGCCCGGCTCCCGACCCACCCCCCCAAACAGGAGCACGCCATGGACAACGCCCGACCCAGCCGCCGCAACCTTCTGCTCGGCGGCGCCGCCGTCGCGGCCGGCGGCCTGGCCGCCGCCTGCACCAGCAACGACCCCGAGCAGGAGACCGCGCCGGCCGCCCAGGTCGGCAACAACGCCGGCGACAACGACAAGCCCGGCCAGAAGGTCACCATCGGCTTCTCCGCGCCCGCCGCCGACCACGGCTGGATCGCGGCCATCACCAAGAACGCCGAGGCCCAGGCCAAGCGGTACTCCGACGTGACGTTCAAGCCGGTCGAGCCGACCAACGACATCAACCAGCAGATCTCCGCCGTCGAGTCGCTGATCTCCGCCAAGGTGAGCGCGCTGGTGCTGCTGCCCAACGACGGCGAGCAGCTCAACCAGGTGGCCCGCAAGGCGATGGACGCCGGCATCCCGGTCATCAACCTCGACCGGGTCTTCCCCGACAAGCTGTCGTACCGGACCTGGATCGGCGGCGACAACTACGGCATGGGCGTGGCCGCCGGCCACTACACCGGCCGCAGGCTCAAGGAGAAGGGCGTCACCAACCCGGTGATCGTCGAGATCCAGGGGATCGCCACGCTGCCGCTCACCCAGGAGCGCAGCAAGGGCTTCGCCGACGCGCTGAAGACCTACGGGTTCAACGTCACCGCCAAGCAGGACGCCAAGTTCACGGTGGAGAGCGGCAACCAGGTCGCCGCCAACCTCCTCCAGGCCCACAAGAAGATCGACGCGCTGTGGAACCACGACGACGACCAGGGCGTGGGCGTGCTGGCCGCGATCAAGCAGGCCGGCCGCAAGGAGTTCTTCATGGTCGGCGGCGCGGGCTCGGCCAACGCGATGCGGGAGATCAAGTCCGGCGGGGTGCTGGAGGCCACCGTCACCTACAGCCCCACCATGGCCGGCTCGGCGATCCGGGTGGCCCGGTTGGTCGCGCAGGGGAAGGGCATGGCCGACCTCGTGGAGCAGCAGGTCCCGCAGTCGATCACGCTGGCCTCGGAGACCATCACCCGGCAGAACGTCGACAAGTACATGCCGCTCGGCTTCGAGTCCTGAGCACGGCCGCGGGACCGGGCCGCCCCTTCCGCGGGCGGCCCGGCCGCGGAGCCCGGCGTGCGCCGGGCGCGGGACCGCTGCTCGAACGCGCCGGCGACGGCGCACGAAAGGGGATGCACATGACGAGTGAGAGGGCGACGGTCGGCGTCGGGATGGTGGGGCACGCCTTCATGGGACGCGCCCACTCCCAGGCCTGGCGGAGCGTCGGGCCGTTCTTCGACCCGCCGCTGACGCCGGTCATGGCCGCGCTGGCCGGGCGCTCGGCGGACCGGGCCGGGGCCGCGGCGCGCGAGCTGGGCTGGGCCTCGGTGGAGACCGACTGGAAGGAACTGCTGCGCCGCGACGACGTCCAGCTGATCGACATCTGCACGCCGGGCGACAGCCATGCCGAGATCGCGGTCGCCGCCCTCGAGGCGGGCAAGCACGTGCTGTGCGAGAAGCCGCTGGCCAACACGGTCGAGGAGGCCGGGGCGATGGTCGCGGCGGCCGAGCGCGCCCGGGCCCGCGGGGTGCGCTCCATGGTGGGGTTCAACTACCGCCGCGTCCCCGCGCTCACCCTGGCCCGCCGCCTGGTCGCCGACGGGCGGCTGGGCACGCTGCGGCACGTCCGGGCCCAGTACCTGCAGGACTGGCTGACCGACCCGCGGGCGCCGCTGGTGTGGCGGCTGCAGAAGGACCGCGCCGGGTCGGGGGCGCTCGGCGACATCGGCGCGCACATCATCGACGCCGCCCAGTTCGTCACCGGGCAGACGGTCACCGGTGTGTCCGCGCTGACCGAGACGTTCGTCCGGGAGCGCCCGGTCGTCGGCGGGGACGGCACCGGCCCGGTCACGGTGGACGACGCCGCGCTGTTCATCGGCCGCACCTCCGGCGGGGCGCTGGCCTCGTTCGAGGCGACCCGGTTCGCCGCCGGCCGCAAGAACTCGCTGCGGATCGAGCTGAACGGCTCGGCCGGCAGCCTCGCCTTCGACCTGGAGTCGATGAACGAGCTGTGGTTCCACGACCACGCCGAGGACGCCGGCACCGCCGGGTTCCGCCGGATCCTGGTCACCGAGCCCGAGCACCCCTACGCCGGGGCGTGGTGGCCGCCCGGGCACATCCTCGGCTACGAGCACACCTTCACCCACCAGCTCGCCGACCTGCTGGACGCGATCGCCGCCGGCACCGACCCGAGTCCCTCGTTCGCCGACGGCCTGCAGGTGCAGCGGGTGCTGGAGGCCGTGGAGAGGAGCGCGGGCGGCGACGGCGGCTGGACGCCCGTGGAGACAGACCGCGAAGGGAGCGCGTGATGGCACGACCGATCACCCTGTTCACCGGCCAGTGGGCGGACCTGCCCTTCGAGGAGGTGTGCCGGCTCGCCGCGGACTGGGGCTACGACGGGCTGGAGATCGCCTGCTGGGGCGACCACTTCGAGGTCGACAAGGCCCTGTCGGAGCCCGGCTACGTCCAGCGCAAGCGCGAGACCCTGGCCAAGTACGACCTGAAGGTGTGGGCGATCTCCAACCACCTGGTCGGGCAGGCGGTGTGCGACCACCCGATCGACGAGCGGCACGAGGCCATCCTGCCCGCCCGTATCTGGGGCGACGGGGAGCCCGAGGGCGTGCGCCGCCGCGCCGCCGAGGAGATCAAGGACACCGCCCGGGCCGCCGCCGAGCTGGGCGTCGACACGGTGGTGGGCTTCACCGGCTCGTCGATCTGGCACACCGTCGCGATGTTCCCGCCGGTCCCGCCGGCGATGATCGAGCGCGGCTACGCCGACTTCGC
This sequence comes from Spirillospora sp. CA-255316, assembly GCA_050942275.1. Taxonomy (GTDB): domain Bacteria; phylum Actinomycetota; class Actinomycetes; order Streptosporangiales; family Streptosporangiaceae; genus Spirillospora. Next base: position 2,299,703 of record CP192047.1, read on the forward strand.
CGACCGCTGGAACCCGATCCTGGACGTGTTCGACGAGGTCGGCGTGCGGTTCGCGCACGAGGTGCACCCGAGCGAGATCGCCTACGACTACTGGACGACCGCGCGCACCCTGGAGGCGATCGGCCACCGCCCGGCGTTCGGCCTCAACTGGGACCCCTCGCACTTCGTCTGGCAGCAGCTCGACCCGGTCGGCTTCCTGTTCGACTTCAAGGACCGCATCTACCACGTGGACTGCAAGGACACCAAGGTGCGGACCGGCGACGGCCGCCGCGGCCGGCTGTCGTCCCATCTGCCCTGGGGCGATCTGCGGCGCGGCTGGGACTTCATCTCCACCGGGCGCGGCGACGTGCCGTGGGAGGACTGCTTCCGCGCGCTGAACGCCATCGGCTACGACGGCCCCATCTCGATCGAGTGGGAGGACGCGGGCATGAACCGGCTCCAGGGCGCGCCCCAGTCGCTGGAGTTCGTCCGGGCCCTCGTCGAGATCGAACCGCCGGACGCGGCCTTCGACGCGGCGTTCTCCAGCTGACGGCCGGCCGCCCCCTCACCCGTCCGGGGTGCGGGGGCGCCGCCTCACAACGCCCGGAAGTCGGCGAAGTCGAAGCCCGGGGCCACCACGCAGCTGACCAGGACCTCCTGGCCGGTGGCGGGGCGCGCGGCCTGCCAGGTGCCCGCGGGCACGAGCGCCTGGGGCACGTGGCCGGCGGCGAGGTCCTGGCCGAGCGCGACGGCGGCCGGGTCTCCGGGACGGTCGCCGTCGCCGCCGAGCAGGAGGGTCAGCGGCCCGCCGCGATGCCACAGCCAGACCTCGTCGGAGCGGACCGCGTGCCAGATCGACTCCTCGCCGGGCGGCAGGAGGAAGTAGATGCCGGTGGCGGCGGCCCGTTCGCCGGGGTAGCCGTCGGGTCGGAAGGCGGCGGGGGAGCGCCAGGTCTCGCGGAACCAGCCGCCTTCCGGATGCGGCAGCAGGTCGAGCGTTTCGGCGGTGGCCGGGCGGGAGAGAAAGGCCACATGTCCGCCCTCCGGCCCGCGCCGCGCGTACCTGACGCGGGCGGCGTGCGTGCGGTCGACGATGCCGCGCGGCGGCGCGGGGGCGGGGTCGAAGCCGACCGCGATGACCTGGCCCTCGGGGAAGGTCGCGTCGGCGACGGCGAGCGCGTCGGTGTCGTCGGGCACCTCGCCGGCCTGCGCGTCCGGCGCCCAGACCGCGCCCGCCTCGTCCAGCACGAACCGGGGGCCGTCCTGGGCCCGCCAGGCCTCGAGCGTCGTCAGCAGCAGCACGGCAAGAGTGTAGGGCCTGTCCCGACGTGGCCTCGGGTACCGCGCGAGCGTGATGTCGCGCTCGCCAAGGCCCGGTAGGCGAGCGCCGGCAAGGCGTGGACGGCGCCGGGTGCCGCGTTGATCGAACGTTGATCGGCTGTTGATCGGGACCGGGCATGCTGTCTTGCGCACGGTCCGAAGGGCATGGTGCGGCGACCGCGGGGTTCGCGGGGTTCTCCGCAGCGCCGTACCGCGATCCGGACCGTGCCGTCTTGTGCGGCGGGTCGGCCGGATCGGGGGATGCGGCCGCCCGCCGGCCTGGGCGGTCCGCCCGTCACCGAGGCGGTTCGGCGCGGCCCGCCTGCATGGCCCCACCGGCCGGTGAGAGCGGCCAGGACGCACAGGCGGACATGGGGACCGTGGGAAGCCCGTAGGGAAGCTCACGGGAGCCCATGGGGAGTTCCGCGTCGGGAGCGCGGCGCACGGGGGTGCCACGAACGATTCGGGGGCCGAGATCATAGAACGGCGGCGGGAGCCGCCCGTCCACGGATCTCGCCGCGTTCGAGCCCCGGTGCCGCGCACGGCGCAGCTTCTCCCCCTCGCGGGGCCGTTGCTGGTCGCCGTCACCCTCGCCTGCTACCGGCGCCGCCGCGGCGGGTTCACTCCATCTCCGACAGCCGCGCCGGGTCGAACCTGATCGGGAACGGCGCGGTGACCGCGATCTCCTCGCCCGCCCGCGTCCTGGCGGCCGTCCGGTAGCGCGGGTCGGGCGAGGCGAGCTCCAGCAGCGTCACCGACGGGCGCGGCTCCAGGTCGATGATCCAGTAGTGCGGGATGCCGGCGGCGGCGTACTCGGCGACCTTGCGCACCCGGTCGACCTGCTCGCTGCCGGTGCGCGGCGTCACCACCTCGGCCACCAGCAGCAGGTCCGGGCCGTAGTAGGTGCGGGACTGCCGCTCCAGGGCGGTCCGCGCCACGTCGCGCCCGACCGCGAACACGTCGGGCTTGCGGATGCCGGCGGGCGTGCTGACCTCACGCGGGGACCCGGCCACGTGCACGTCGGCGCCGGCCGCGTGCGCGGCGCTCCGCAGGATCTCCATCAGCCGCCCGGCGGCGTGGTCGTGCCACAGGTCGCCGGGCAGCTCGGTCAGCCAGCCGTCGGCCAGCTCGTAGCGCCGGCCGTCCTCCGGCAGGGCGTCGAGGTCGTAGAGCGTGTACGGGCCGTGGGCATGGCCGGCCGGTGCGCCCATGGCGTCCCTCCCCCCCGATGATCTTCGCCTGAGCCGAATGTAGTGGAACGCTCCGCGAGAGCGGCGCAGGCGGGGCGGCGGTGCGTCCCGCTCTCTCGAAAAGAGAGCGAAGGCGAGTTAAGATACATCGCGACCTTCGACTTGACTCTCCACCTCCCGGAGACCCCAGGCTCGGGGGCGACCCCCGCCTCGAAGGAGGAGCCGTGATGAACGCCGAGCGGACCGATCCCGCCCCACGTGCCTCCGACCGGGACCGGGACGAGGTGCTCGTCCGCCTGCACACCGCCTATGCCGAGGGGCGGCTGGACGAAGGGGAACTGGACGAGCGCATCGATCTGGTGCTGGCCTCGCGCACCCACGAGGAACTCGACCGGCTGGCCGCCGACCTGCCCGGGGCGAGGACCGCCCCGGCCTGGCGGCCGGAGGCGGACACGCCCCGCCGCTCCCGGGGCCGGTTCCAGATGGCCTACAAGAGCCGGATCAGCCGCACGGGGCGGTGGCGGCTGCCCGAGCGCTACACCGTCGCCGCCTACAAGGGCGAGTGCCTGCTCGACCTGAGCGAGGCCGAACCGGCCGGTCCGGTCATCACGCTGCGGGTGCTGGCCTACAAGTCCAACGTGCGGATCATCGTCCCGCCCGGGGTCCGGGTCGAGGCCGGTGGCCTGGGCGTCTCCACCGAGGTCCGGGACGAGCCGGATCCGTCGGCACCGGTCGTGCACGTGCAGGGCCTGGCCTATAAGGGCGCGATCGAGGCAATAGATCATCTTCGCCGTCCCTGAGGCGATATAAACGCTCCCGCAACCCTTTCGGTACTGATCGCGCGGATGTCCGCACAGAGGCGGTTTCGGCGCGGTTTGATGGTGTGCCATCGCGCACGGCGATGGTGCGTGATGGCCGGTGCGGCGTTGGCCACGGTGCGAAGGAGCGGGCGTGACGGCAAGGACCCCGGAGCAGGACGGTGCCCGGCTCTTGGCGGGGACGGAACCGCCCGCCGGGGACGATCTCTCCGGCCCGCGCGGTTCCCGGCAGATCCGGCGGCGGCTGGCGTTCCGGGCGGCCGAGGCCCTCGGCGAGCCGGCGGAGCCCCGGGACGGACGCGCGCAGGGCAAGAAGGGGAAGAAGGGGCCGTCCCCCTGGCAGCGCGCTCAGGAGGCGTGGCGGAACGCGGACGTGCCGTGGAACGGCACCGGAGCCTCACTGAGGGCTCCGCGACCGGAGAAGGCGGATACCGCCCAGGCCACCACCTCCACCAAGACTGAGAAGCCCCCCAGGACCGAGAGGCCCGCCGAGAAGCCGGCCAGGGCGGAGAAGCGCGAGTCTGCGAAGGCAGAGGGGCCCGCCAAGCCAGAGAAGCCCGCCAAGGCCGAGAAGCCCGCCAAGGCCGAGAAGCCCGTCAAGACCGAGGGGCCTGCCAAGGCCGAGAAGCCCGCGAAGGCTTCCGAGAAGCCCGCCAAGGCGGAGAAGGCCGGGAAGCCGGCCGCCAAGCGGCAGAAGCGGTCGTCCTCGAAGGCGGGGCGTGGGGCCGGTGTGGTCAGCGCAGCGGTCGCGGAGAAGGCCTCAGCCGCCGACGCCGAGAAGCCCCAGGCCTCCGGGACGTCCCACAGCGCCGAGAAGAAGAGCACCACGAGCACCGAGCCTCGGACGGCCCCTGCCCGGGATGCGAAGAGCGGCGCGGGCAAGACCGCGGCGGCAGCGGCAGCGCCCCGGCGCGAGGTCGGGCTGCGGCGGCCCTCGCACACGGCCGTGGCGATCGGTGTCGGAGCGGTCGTGGTCGCCGGCGTGGCCGCGTACGCGCTGACCGGCGACTCCGGCGAGAGCGGCCCCCGGTCGGCGGTCGCCGCGACGACGTCCGCGGAGGGCTGGTTCGTCGCCGACCCCGCCGCCAAGACCGACGGGCTCGTGCAGGACCTGGTGACCGTGGCCGCCTCCGGCGCCACCGTCGTCGCCGCCGGGACGGAGACGGCCGGGGACGGCACGCCCGAGCGGGAGCGCGCCGAGTTCCTCCTCTCCCGGGACTCCGGGAAGAGCTGGCGGCTGGCCGAGGTGCGGACGCCCGACGGCGCGGTCCCGGCGCCCGGGGCGCGGCCCAGGCTGGTGGCCGGAGGAGCCGGGGCCTGGACGGCGATCGGGCAGTCGGCGGACGGCCGGGTCGCGGTCTGGACGAGCGTCGACGGCCGCGCCTGGACCCAGGAGGGCGCCGCGGTCTCCGCGTTCGGCCCGGGCGACAAGGTGAACGGGCTGGTCCGCACCTCCGGCGGGTTCGTGGCGGCCGGGATCACCTCGCCCGGCGGGTCCGCCGCGGCGGACGTGCGGGCCGTGGTGTGGACCTCGGCCGACGGCCGGGCCTGGCGGCGCGCGGACCGGCTCAACCTGCCCGACATGGGCGGGATCGGCGGGCTGGCGGCGTCCGGTGACACGGTGGTGGCGCACGGCTCGTTCAGCCGGAAGGTGACCAGGACGGTCGAGCGCAAGGGCAAGAAGAAGGGCACCCAGCAGGTCACGCAGACCGTCCGCGGCGAGGCGATGTGGCGGTCCACCGACGGCGGCCGCACCTGGGCCGCGGTGAACCTGCCCCAGGGCCAGGGGGCGTACGGGCCCGCCAAGGGCCTGACGGCGGGTCCGGGCGGCTTCTACCTGACCCGCGAGGGGAAGGGCACCACGGGTCCGAAGAAGAAGCGCAAGACGACCCGTTACGGCGTGGTCTTCGCGTCGGCGGACGGGGCGGTGTGGGCTCCCGCCGCGCAGCTGACCGTCCCCGAGTACAGGAACGTGGAGCGGCTGTCGGGCACGCGCGCGGGGATCGCCGCGCTCGTCCGGGGCAAGGGCAACACCGGGACGGTGCTGCGCAGCGCCGACGGGCGGACCTGGCGGCCCGGCGGCGAGGTGGGCGCCCCCGGGCCCGGCTCGGCGATCAGCGGGCTGGCGGTGGCCGACGGCGGCGGCGCCGTCGTCACGGGCCGCCGGGGCGAGGACGGTTTCATGGCGCTGGCGGGCGCGCCCGGCCCCGCGACCGCGATCGGCCTGGCCGGGGTGCCGGGCGCGGTGCGGCCGGAGCGCACCCTCGCCGCCTGCGCGCCCGACCGGTCGGGCCGGCTGGTGGTCGTGGGCAGCACGGGCGGCGACGCGGCGGCGTGGACCAGCGCCGACGGGGCCGCCTGGGCCCGGGCGCAGGGCCCGGACTTCGGCGCCGGGCGCGCGGGCGGTCCCGGGCAGGGACGGCAGCGCCTGACCGATGTCGCGAGCGGCGCGCACGGCTGGCTCGCGGTCGGCCGTACCGACGCCCCGAGCGGAGGCGGTTCGACACCGCTGGTGGTGGGCTCGAAGGACGGCGCGGCCTGGCGCAAGGTCGGGTTCCCGGGCGGGAAGACGGCCGCGGGCGTGGCGTCCGGGCAGGGCGGCTACGTCGTCGTGGGCATGGTGGGCGGTTCGGCCGCCGCCTGGCGCACGGAGGACCTCAAGACCTGGACGCGCGGCGGCAACGCGGGCAAGGGCGACCTGGACGGCCCGACCTGGATGCGGGACGTGGCGGCGACGTCCAAGGGGTACGTGGCGGTCGGCGGGCGCCGGGCCGCCGCCCCGGCGGGACGGGGCACGGCCAAGCCTCCCGCGCCGCCCGGCGACCTGCCCGCGATCTGGACGTCGGCGGACGGCCGCAAGTGGGCCGCGGTGAGCTCGCCCGCCCTTCCGGCCGGGATCGCCTCGGGCGCCTTCTTCCAGGTCGTCTCGCGCGGTGACGCGCTGGTGGCGCTGGGCTGGGGTCGCACCGCGGCGACCGCGGGCGTCCCGGCGCGCGCGGCGGTGTTCGTGGCGCACTCGCCCGACGGCGGCCGCACGTGGCGCGCGAGCGTGCCGCAGGGGGCCGGGGAGACGACGACGCTCACCGCCGCGGCGGCGACGTCCAAGGGCTTCCTGCTGGCGGGGTCGTCGGGCCGGCCGGGACGTCAGGACGTCGTGCTGTGGAGCTCGGCCACCGGCTCAGGTGACTGGAAGCGCGTGCCGGCCTTCGGCGCCGGCCTGGACGGGCGCGGCGACCAGCGGCTGACCTCGCTGGTCGCGCTGGGCGGTGAGGTCGTGGGGACGGGGATCAGCGCCGACCACAGGGGTGAGGCGCCGACGTTCTGGCGGACCCCGGCGCCCTGACCCCGGAACGCGTGAGCGGGCCGCCCGGGATCGGCTCCGGGCGGCCCGCCGGTGTCGTTCAGCCGTTGCAGCCGCAGCCGCACCCCTTCGGGCACGAGCAACCGCCGCCATGTCCGCAACTGCATCCGTCTTTCGCCATGCCCGGAACGTAACCCCGGATCCGGGGCGGGTCCATGGGCGGGGGCGGGGCTGTGGCCGGGGCGCGAGGAAGCGCTCACGCTACGGCCAGTTTGTCTGTGTTTCGTGGGTCATGTACGGGTGTTCAGGTACGGATGTTGAGGTCGACGCCGAGCAGGATGAGGAACCACAGGAAGATGGCCAGCAGCGCGCTGGCGACCTGCCGCACCAGTTCCGAGTCGATGTATCCGCGGTCCCAGGCGATGAACACGCCGACGATGATGTAGATCAGCCCGATGACGCTGACCCCGGATCTGTACCTGACCGCCATGGGGTGTCTCCTCACGTGGGGGCTCGTGACCTCTCGTCGGTGCCCCTGGGTGTGGAAATAAAACGTCGCGGGACGTTCGGGCCGTTCTCGAATGGATCGGATAGGTGACAACAAGCTGTCCGTGGATGTAGCGGACGCGGCGCGCACGGCGATAATCGAAATGTCGCTTCGGTGGCCGGCGGCACTTTGGGCAGCGCACGCCGGCCACCGCAGCCTCACTCCGTGCCGGCGCGGCCGTCGCGGCACGGCGGGCCGCTACCTGCCGGACATGTCGATCCGCACCACGGACGGGTCGCGGTCGCCCGCCCGCTCCGCGAACTCGGCGTTGCGGTGCACGATGTCGAACTCGTGGTCGCGCCGGGCCAGCGACGGACTGAGCAGGATGTGGTCGAGAGCCCGCGCGTTGCCGCCCGTGACCGTGGTGTAGCGATCCTTGTCCGGCAGGTCCGCCGCGAGGTCGCGCAGCCCGGCCTGCCCGGTCAGCGTCCGTACGGGGGTGCCGAACTCCTGCTCGTTGAGGTCGCCGGCGACGATGACGGCGGCGTCCCCGTCCACCGCCCGCACCGACCGGACGAAGCCCGCCACCACCCGCGCCTGCGCGTCCCGCCGCCACTCGGTGGGACGCAGCGGCGGCTGGTGGCGGCCGAACAGCGGCTGGTCGTCGCCGGTGCGCGGGAACCACTGGTTGGCCACCACGATGATCCGCCGGCCCTGCCAGGTCAGCTCGCCCGCGACGGGCTTGCGGGTACGGCTCCAGGCCGCGTCGCCGGGGGCGATCCGTCCCGGGCTCAGGCTGAGCCGCACGCCGCCCGAGCCGTCGGGCAGCGCCTTGACGGGGGCGCCGGACAGGTCGGCGGGGCGGGGCGCCTCGCCGTCCTGCACGGCCCCCGTGCCGCCCGTGCCGCCCGTGCCGGCCGTCGCGGCGGTCCCGGGACGGTCGACGAAGCCCAGCCCCCGGTCGGTCCGAAAGAGGAAGCCGATGTGGTCGTTGGCGCCCGCCTCGCCGCCGTCGGCGTTGTCGCGCGGCGGGATCGAGCGCCAGTCGTAGCCGGGGCCGCCCGCCGCGCTGATCGCGGTGATCAGCTCGGCGACGGTCTGGTCGGCGGCGACCGTGCCGTCGTCGCCCGCCCCGCTGTTGTCGCGCAGCCCGGTGATCGCCACCAGGTCGGGGGAGCGCAGCCCCTCCACCACGTCGGCGGCCAGCGCGGCGAAGCGCGCGGCGGGCGCGTCCGGGCTCAGCCCGCCGAGGTCGGCGGTGGCGACGGCCAGTTCGCCCGCGCGGGCGGGACGGGTGGTCTCCCGGGCCAGGCCGCCGTCCTGCCGCCGCGGGGTGGCGGTGGGCAGCAGCCGGAAGGCGTCCCGGCCGTAGTCGACGACGCCGGTGGTGGGACCGGGGAGCCGGTCGCCCACGTTCATCCCGGGGAGGGCGGCGAGCGCGTCGTCGAGGACGATCCGCTCCGGGTTGGCGTCGGCGGCGGTCTCCAGCACGCCGCCGCGCGCCGTCCGGGGGCCGGCGCCCGCGCCGCCCGCCGGCAGCACCGGGATCTCCCCGTGCCGGGAGGGGCCGGCGGCGACGGCGTCCTCGACCGCGGCGCGCATGCCCTCGAGCGACTCGTAGAAGTCCAGCGCGTCCCGCGCCGGGTCGAAGCGCCCGCCGGACTCGACGTCGCGCCCGGGGGCGCCGCCGGGCTCGCCGTCCACGACGGCGGAGGGCGGCCTGCGCCCCTTCGGCCCGAGCACCGCCGGGGCGGGCAGCGGGACGCCGCGCGCCTCGGTCACGGCCCGGGTCGCGTCGATCTCGGTTCGTCCCAGGAGGGGCGACCGGGAACCGCCGGGGCGGTACTCGCTGACCCGCCCGTCCACGCGGACGGCGTCGCCCGGCGCCACGGAGGGCCGGGTGCGGGTGAAGACGAAGACGCCCTCGGAGGTGGCCTCGTCGCGGTCCGGGCGCGGGTCCTGCATCCAGAACCCGTTGCCGGACACCGCCGTCACCACGCCGGGGACCCGGGCGACGACCGTGCCGTTGAGCGGCGACACGTGCCCGCCGCCCTGGACGTCGCGGATGCGGCGCTCGGCCCCGGCCACCGGCGCCGCCGCGTGGGCGGGCAGCGGGGCGAGCAGCGGCGCGCACAGCGCCGGTGCGGCAAGAAGGGCTCCGGCGGCGAGCGCGCGGACCGGCCGGGCGGTCCGGGACGGTCCCGGTGCGCCTAGGTACGGGTACGCCAACCCTGCTCCATCATCGACTCGCGTACGGGTCAGGAAGAAGGATGACATACCACCGGCCCGCCGCCGACCCGTACGGGAAAGCGGCGGACCGGGAGGTGCCAGGCGGTTCAGTCGAAGAGCACGACCTGCCTGATGACCTCGCCCTTCCGCAGGGCCCGCACCGCGTCGTTGAGGTCCTCGAAGCGGATGCGCCGCGAGATGAGGCCGTCGATGTCGAGCCTGCCGACCCGCCACAGGTCCACGAAGCGCGGCACGTCCCGCTTGAGGTCGCAGCCGCCGTACAGCGACGCCTTGAGGTTCTTGCCGTCGAACAGCAGCGCGAACGCGCTCATCGCGAAGTCGTCGTCGGCCGCGCCCGCGCCGACCACGATGACGTCGCCGCCGCGCCGGGTGGCGCCCCAGGCGGTGGTGATGGCGGCGGACTTGCCGACCACCTCGAAGGCGTAGTCGAAGCCGAGGCCGCCGGTGAGGAGGCCCTTGGCCTCCTCCAGGCCGTCCAGGGTGGCGGTGTGGGTGGCGCCGAACCGCTTGGCGATCGGGTGCTTGGCCTCGTTGGGGTCGACGGCCAGGATGGTGGACGCGCCGGCGATGCGGGCGCCCTGGATGACCGACAGGCCCACCCCGCCCGCCCCGACGACGGCCACCTTCGACCCGGGCCGCACCTGCGCCGTGTTGATGGCCGCGCCGACCCCGGTGGGGATGCCGCAGCCCAGCAGCGCCGCGTACTCGAACGGCACATCCTCGTCGATCTTGATGACGCCCTGCCAGGGCAGCACCATCTCGTCGGCCCAGGTGCCGACCCCGGCCATCCCGAAGGCGGGGGTGCCGTCGCCCAGGGTGAACTTCGGGTCGCCGAACGCCTGGGCGATGAAGGTCATGCACAGGTACGGCTCGCCGCGCAGGCAGTCCGGGCAGGTCCCGCAGTCGGGCGTCCAGTTGACGACCACGTGGTCGCCCGCGGCCACGTTGGTGACGTGCGCGCCGACCTCGGTGACCACGCCCGCGCCCTCGTGCCCCATCACGGTGGGCGGCATGGTGGGCAGCACCCCGGTCATGGTCGACAGGTCGGAGTGGCAGACCCCGGTCGCCCGGATCCTGACCTTGACCTGGTCGGGGCCGGGGTCGACGGTGCCGACGTCGTCCCGCAGGTCCAGCTCGTCGTCGCCGACCGCGTGCAGTACCGCGGCACGTGCCATGTCTGCCTCCACAGAAGGTCGGACGCCCCGGGGGCGCCCTCGAAGGGGTGGATGTGAAGGGGTGCGGGAGGCCGGCGCGGGCGTGCCGCCGTCCGCTACTCGTCGAGGCTGAGCGCGGCCTTGGGGCAGGACCGCACCGCGTGCCGGACGCGGTCGGCCTGGTCCTCGGGGACCTCCGGCAGGAGGATCGTCAGCTCGTCGTCGTCGTTGAGGTCGAAGACCTCCGGTGCCAGACCGACGCAGACGGCGTTGGCCTCGCACACCATCGGGTCGACGTTTACCTTCATCGCCTGTTGTCTCCGTTCCACCGCCCGGTGGGACGCGCCACCGGTGAGCCCGACACAGTACGTTCCGCGCAGGCCAACATACCGAACCAGTTTCGATCTTCGTCGTGCGCCCCGCCGGGCGCCGGAGCACCCGCTCAGGCAAAAGTAGAACACGTTCCAGTATTGTCGGGCAAGCCTCGGAGCAACCCCCGTCTCACCCGGACGCCGCGGATGCCCGGCGGCGCGGGGGCGTCGGCCGCGCACCCGCCGGGGACACTTGGATCAACCCCGAACGAATATGGATAAAGTGCCGGGACACTTCCCGGCGGAGGAGATCGATGACCCACAGCACGGCGTCCACCCACGCGGGGACGACCCCACCCCCGGCACCGCCCCAGGAAGGCACGCGGCCGGACGCCGCGCCCGCCGTGCCGATGCCCGGCGACCTGCTGCGCGCCGCCCGCGCCGCCAAGGGCTTCATGCCCGACGACGAGGGCCGGGCCCTGTACGAGACGGCCCTGGAGTACGGCGCGCGGCACGGCGGCTCCGGCCACCCCCTCCTGGAGATCGGAAGCTACTGCGGCAAGTCCGCGATCTACCTGGGCGCCGCGGCCCGGGAGACCGGCGCCACCGTCGTGACCGTCGACCACCACCACGGCTCGGAGGAGAACCAGGCGGGCTGGGAGCACCACGACCCGTCCCTGGTGGACCCCCTCACCGGCCGCATGGACACCCTCCCGACCTTCCGCAAGACCCTCGCCGCCGCCGGGATCGAGGACCACGTCGTCGCGATCGTCGGGACCTCCCGCACCGTCGCCGCGTTCTGGCGCACCCCGCTCGCCCTGCTCTTCATCGACGGAGGCCACGCCGAGGACCTCGCGCAGGCCGACTACGAGGACTGGGCGCCGTGGATCGCCGTCGGCGGCGCCCTGGTGATCCACGACGTCTTCCCCGACCCCGCCGACGGCGGCCAGGCCCCGTACCACGTCTACAAGCGCGCCGTGGCCAGCGGAGCCTTCACCGACCACCGAACCCAAGGCTCGCTCCGCGTCCTGGAACGCGTTAGCGACATCCCCGTTCAGTAACCCACCCCCCGAGCCCTCCACCCGGCGGCAAGGGGCGGAGCCCCAGGGATACGGGGGCGAGGGGGCTTCGCCCCCAGCGGGGGGTGCGGGGGGCGGAGCCCCCTGCCAAGGGCCGGGTGCCTTCAGAGCGAGCCCCCAGGCGAACTCAGGAGGTGCGCGGCCCGGCCGTGGGGGTCCGGGGGGTCGCTCCACGGGTGAACACAGTCCCGCAGCCGCAGGCGACCGGGTCGGCGGCCGTGGACGGGCCCAGCGGGCGTCCGGCGATCTCCTTGAAGAGGCGGGCGCCGGGTGAGGAGTCGGCGAGCGCGTCGGCCGCCAGGATGACCGCGGCGGCCGTGTACGTGGAGCGGTCGCCGGGGAAGTGCCGCTGGTTCTCGTACTGCCAGCCGGTCCAGTAGGAGCCGTCCTCGTGGCGCAGGTGCTGGATGGTGCGGAACAGCTCCAGGGCGCGGTCGCGGTCGCCCGCGGCGTCCAGGGCCATCACCAGCTCGCAGCTCTCGGCGGCCGTCACCCATGGCTGGTCGGCCACGCAGCGGCAGCCCAGGCCGGGCACCACGAAGGTGTCCCAGCCTTCGGCGAGCCGGCGTGCGGCGGCCTCGCCGCGCAGCGGCCCCGACAGGACGGGGTAGTACCAGTCCATCGACCAGCGGCTCTTGTCGGCGAACGCATCGGGGTGCGCGGCGACGACGTGGCCGAGCTGGTCGGCGGCCAGTTCCCAGTCCGGCTCCGGCTCGCCCAGCGCCTCCGCCAGCGCCACCGCGCAGCGCAGCGACTGGTAGATCGACGAGCAGCCGGTCAGCAGGGCGTGGTCGGACGGGGAGCCGTCCGGATTCCGCATCCAGATGATCTCGCCGCGGCCGGTCTGCAGGCCGATCACGAAGTCGACGGCCCGCCGCACCGCGGGCCACATCCGCCGGACGAACTCCTCGTCCCCGGTCATCAGCAGCTCGTGCCAGACGCCCACGGCGATGTAGGCGGCGTGGTTGGACTCGCCCCACGGCTCGGTGACCTCGCCCAGCACCCACTTGGCGGGCCAGGAGCCGTCCGGCCGCTGCACCGAGCGCAGCCACTCGTAGGCCCTGCGGGCGGGCTCGCGCAGCCCGGCCACGGTGAGGGCCATCGCGGCCTCGACGTGGTTCCAGGCGTCCACGTGGCCCGGCACGCCGCCGGTCGGGCTGAACCAGGGGATGGCGCCCGACTCCTCCTGCTGGGCGACGATGCTGCGCGCGGTCGCGACGACGTCGTCGGGACCGAGCACGCCGGGCACGGCGGGAGGCGCGGTCTCAGACCGCATCCGCGGTCTCCGCGTCCTCGGCCGCCGCCGCGCTCCCGGTGTCCGCCGCCCCGGCGGCCGCGGACGCGGCGGGCTTGGTGAAGTACACCACGACGCTCTTCCCGATGACGGGGTTGAGGACGCGCTCGGCCAGGCGGGTCGCCAGCGGCCGCTTCATGATGTCCCACACCAGGAGCCGGTGGTACGCCTTGGCGGCCGGGTGATCGCCGTTGTCCACCCCGACCGCGCACTTGATCCACCAGTAGGGCGCGTGCAGGCCGTGCGCGTGGTGGTGGCCGTCCACGCGGAAGCCGGTCGCCTTCAGCTTGGCCTCGAGCTCGGCGCGGGTGTAGATGCGGACATGGCCGCCGGGGGCGGTGTGGTAGTCCTCCGACAGCGCCCAGCAGACCCGCTCGGGCAGCCAGCTCGGCACGGTGACCGCCAGCTTCCCGCCCGGCCGCAGCACCCTCAGCAGCTCCCGCATGGCCTGCATGTCGTCGGGGATGTGCTCCAGCACCTCGGACGCGACGATCTTGTCGAAGTGGCCGTCGGGGAACGGCAGCTCCAGCGCGTCGCCCCGCACGGTCTCGGCGGACGCCTCCTCGGGGACCTCGCCCTCCAGCCGCATCGCGCCGAACATCTTCTCCACGCCGGCCAGCTCGCCGGCGTCCAGGTCGAAGGCCACGACGTGCGCCCCCCTGCGGTACAGCTCGAACGCGTGCCGCCCCGCGCCGCATCCCATGTCCAGGACGCGTTCTCCGGGTTTGACGCGGAACCGCTGGAAATCCACGGTCAGCAGGATGGTGCTCCTTCCGTACCGGGGGACGCCGCCGGGGCGGTCCCCGCCTGTGTCGGGCCGCGCCGCCCGCTGGGGCTCGCGCGCGGCGCGTGCCGTGCGGGACCGCTCAGGCCCTGCCCGCCGCCATCCGCAGGTAGCGCTGCTGGGCGATCGCGGCGCGGTAGTGCTCCACCGTGGCCCGCGCCACGGCCGGCCAGGCGAACCTGCGCTGCACGCGCGCCAGGCCCGCCTCACCCGCCCGCGCCCGTTCGGAGGGGGAGTCGTGCAGCCGCCGCAGCGTCGCGGCCAGCTCCTCCACATCGCCCGGCTGGACGAGGATCCCGGCGTCGCCGACCACCTCGGGCAGCGCCCCGGCGCGGCTGGCGACCAGCGGGGTGCCCGAAGCCATGTGCTCCACGGCGGGCAGCGAGAACCCCTCGTACCGGGACGGGACGACGGCCGTCTCGGCCGAGGCCAGCAGCTCGCCCAGCTCCTCGTCGCTGATGCCGCTGACGAACCGCACCCGCTCGCCCAGCGCCAGTTCCCGGACGAGCCTGGCGGTGGGGCCGTCCTTCTGCGGGCGGCTGACCACGATCACGTGCACGTCCCGCTCGGTGGCGACCTTGGCGACCGCGCGCAGCAGCACGTCCACGCCCTTGATGGGGGCGTCGGCGCTGGCCATGGCCACGATCCGGCCGGGGACGCGCTCGCCCCGCGGACGGAAGATCCGGGTGTCGACGCCCAGCGGCAGGATCTCGATGTCGCGCGGGTCGACCTTGAAGTCCTTCACGATGTCGACCTTGGAGGACTCCGACACCGTCAGCACCGGGCCGATCCTCCTGGCGACCTGCGACTGCATGGCGACGAAGCCGTACCAGCGGCGCTTGCCGAGCTTCTGCCTGACGCCGCGGGCCGCCTCCAGCTCGATACGGCGGTCGACACTGATCGGGTGGTGGATGCTGGTGACCAGGGGCAGGTCCAGCCGGCCGATGCCGAGGTTGCCCAGACCCAGGACCTGGTTGTCGTGGACGACGTCGAAGGCGCGGCGGCGGCGCCGCAGCTCGCGCATCACCCGCAGGCTGAAGGTCAGCGGCTCGGGGAACCCGCCCGTCTTCATGTGGGCGAACTCCAGCACGTCGATCCAGTCGCGGAACTCGCGCAGCGCCGGGGTCCGGAAGGGGTCCTCGTCCCGGTAGAGGTCCAGGCTCGGGATCTTGGTCAAAGTGATCTCGTCGCGGTCCAGCTCCGGATACGGTTGCCCGGACAGCACCTCCACCGTGTGCCCAAGGTCGACCAGCTCACGGCTCAGATGCCGGAGGTAGACGCCCTGACCGCCGCAGTGCGGCTTGCTCCGGTACGAGAGCAGGGCCACGCGCAACGGACCGCCCGACGGCTCCTCTGTGTCAGCCACGCCAGTCCCTGCTCACGCACCACTCCTGTCAGTCGCGGGACGCCGGGCGCTGGCGCACCGGCATCCCCTTGATGCCGTTGATGAAACTAGACCTTAGCCTCCGGACGTTACCGGAGAGTTCAATATTGGGCAGAGTGTCCAAAAGTGTTTCGAAGAGCACACTCAGCTCGAGCCGGGCAAGATGGGCGCCCAGGCAGAAGTGCGGCCCGCCGCCGCCGAAACCGAGGTGCGGATTGGGCTCCCGGCCCACGTCGAACGCGAACGGATCGTCGAACACCCGCTCGTCCCGGTTCGCCGAGGAGTAGAACACCACGACCTTGTCGCCCGCCGCGATCCGCGCCCCGCCCAGCTCGGTGTCGCGGGTCGCGGTACGGCGGAACAGGTTCACCGGCGTGACCCAGCGGACGATCTCGTCCACCGCGGTCCGCACCAGCGACCGGTCCGCGCGCAGCCGCGCCCACTCCCCGGGATGCTCGAACAGCGCCAGCATCCCGCCGGACGCCGCGTTGCGGGTCGTCTCGTTGCCCGCCACCGACAGCAGCATCACGAACAGCTCGAACTCGTTCCCGGTGAGCTCGTTGCCGTCCGCGTCGGGCTGCAGCAGCCGGGTGATGATGTCCTCGCGCGGCTCCGCCCGCCGCGCCTCCGCCAGCCCGGCCGCGTAGGCGTACAGCTCGGTCGCCGCCGCCTGCCCGGCCTCCGGCGACGACTGCAGCTCCGGATCGCTGCCGCCGATCAGCGTGTTCGACCAGCGGAAGATCTTGTCGCGGTCCTCCACCGGCGCCCCGAGCAGCTCGCAGATCACGTACAGCGGCAGCGGCGCGGCCACGTCCCGGACGAAGTCGGCCTCCCCGCCCGCCTCCAGCGTCGCCGCCACCTCCCCGACCAGGTCGCCGCAGATGTCGCGGACATGCTCCTCCAGCGCCCCGATCGCCCGCGGCGTGAACCCCCGGTTCACGATGCTCCGCTTGCCCGTGTGCTCCGGCGGATCCTGGTTCAGCATCATCATCCGCTGCAGCGCGAGCTGCTCCGGCGCCGGCTCGTCGAACAGCGCCAGCCGCTCGTAGGAGGAGTACAGCTCAGGATGCCGCGAGACGTGCACCACGTCCGCGTGCCGCGTCACCGCCCAGAACGGAGGAGCGCCCCGGTCCGGATCGCCGTGGTGCCGGAACACGGGGGCATGCTCCCGCAGCGCCGTGAGGTGCCCATGCGGCACACCACCCGCCTCGTACACGCTCGGATCGACCAGCTCGACGTGGGAGAGACTGGCCATTTTCATTACCTTTCATTGTGGAGGGCGACCCTCCACACCACCCGGGACGGCGCGAAACGCGCCCTCCGCTCGCCTGGGGGCTCGCTGCGGACACGCTCCACGCCGCCTGCCCGTCCCTCCACTCCGCTAGCGCTCCGCTCCGGGCCGGACAGTGAAAGCGGTCGCCCTTGCGGTTGTTGCGGGGTGCGGATATGGGGTGGGCACGGGATGGTGTGGATGATCAGGTGTTGGCGGGTGTCGGGGTGAACTGGACCTGGAGTTCTTTGACGCCGTTGACGAAGTTGGAGCGCAGCCGGCGCGGTTCGCCTACCGGGCGGATGTCGGGCATCCGGTCGAGAATCGTCTCAAAGATGATGCTCAGATTCATCCGCGCCAGATGGGTTCCGAGGCAGAAGTGCGGGCCGCCGCCGCCGAAGCCGAGGTGCGGGTTGGGGTCGCGGCCGACGTCGAAGACGTGGGGGTTCTCGAAGACCTCCTCGTCGCGGTTGGCCGAGCCGTAGAACAGGACGACCTTGTCGCCCGCCTTGATCTGCTTGCCGCCCAGCTCGGTGTCGCGGGTCGCGGTGCGGCGGAACTGGTTGATCGGGCTGACCCAGCGGACGATCTCCTCGACCGCGGTGGGCAGCAGGCTCCGGTCGGCCTTCAGGCGCTCCCACTGGTCGGGAAGCTGGAAGAAGGTCTGCATGCCGCCCGCGGTGGCGGTGCGGGTGGTCTCGTTCCCGGCGATCGACAGCATGATCACGAAGAGCTGGAACTCCTCGTCGCTGAGACGGGAGCCGTCCGGGTCGGGCTGCAGCAGCTTGGTCACGATGTCGTCGCGCGGGGTGGAGACGCGCTCGCGGGCCAGCTCGCCCGCCCAGGCGGCGAACTCGGCGGCGCAGGCGGTCGACTCGGAACGGTCCCCGATGTACTCGGGGTCGTTGAACGCCACCAGCTTGTTGGACCAGTGGAAGATCTTCTCGCGGTCCTCCAGCGGCGCGCCGAGCAGCTCGCAGATGGTGTAGAGGGGCAGCGGCGCGGCGAAGTACTCGACGAAGTCGCAGGTGCCCAGCGGCGCGGCGGCGTCGATCAGGCGGTGGCAGATCTGCCGGATGTGGTCCTGCAGCTTGCCGATCATGCGCGGGGTGAAGCCCTTGTTGACCATGGACCGCAGCCGGGTGTGGTCGGGCGGGTCCTGGAAGAGCATCATCATCCCGTAGAGGGCGATGTCCTCCTGCGAGAACTCCTCGAACATCGACGTGCGGGTGTGGGAGGAGAACAGCTCGGGGTGCCGGGAGACGTGCACGACGTCCTCGTGGCGGGTCACCGCCCAGAAGCCGGGGACGCCGTCGTTGGGGTCCTGGTGCCAGTGGACGGGGTCGTGCTCGCGCAGCCAGGCGAACTGCTCGTGCGGGATGCCCTCCCTCTCGTACACGCCGGGGTCGATGACGTCGATGTCGGGGGCGATGCCGGTCTCAGGCGACATGGGAGATCCTTCCGGCCGGGGTGGGGCGGTCAGGTGGTGCGCTCGGGGGCGGGTGTCGTGCTCAGAGGGCGGAGGCGAAGCCGGCGGTGCCGGTGGCGACCTTGGGGCCGAGTTCGGCGGCCAGGGCGGCGGCCGTCCACGTCCCCTCGGTGCGCGCCTCGTACGCGACGGTGGGCGGTGCCATGACCGCGACCCGGCCGCCGTGGGCCATGAAGACCTGGCCGGTGACGTCCTCGGCGGCGGGCGAGGCGAGGTAGGCGACCAGGGGGGCGACGTGCTCGGGCGCGAGCGGGTCGGGGCCCTCGGCCGGGGCGGGGCCGAAGACGGCGGTGGTCATGGCGGTGCGGGCGCGCGGGCAGATCGCGTTGGCGCGCACCCCGTACCGGCCGCACGACAGCGCGGTCGACACGGTGAGCGCCGCGACGCCGCCCTTGGCCGCGGCGTAGTTGGGCTGTCCCGGCGCGCCGATCATGAACGCCTCGGAGGAGGTGTTGACGATCCGCGCGTAGACCGGGCCGCCGGTCTCCTTGGAGCGTGCCCGCCAGTGTGCGGTGGCGATCCGGGAGGTGGCGAAGTGGCCCCGGAGGTGGACGCGGACGACCGCGTCCCATTCCTCCGCGGACATGTTGAACAGCATCCGGTCGCGGGTGAAGCCGGCGTTGTTGACGAGCACGTCCAGCCCGCCGTACGTGGAGAGCGCGGTCGCGAGGAGGCCCTCGGCCGTCTCCCACGCCGCGACGTCGCCGGCGTGCACGGCGGCCTCGCCGCCGCCCGCCCTGATCTCCTCGGCGACGGCCTCGGCGGTCTCGGCGCGCACGTCGTTGAGCACCAGCCGGGCTCCGGCGGCGGCCAGCGCGAGGGCCTCGGCCCGGCCGAGCCCGTCGCCGGCGCCGGTGACCACGGCCACCCGTCCGGCGAGGCTCACATCTGGGTCGGTCACTGCGGTCCCTTCCCGGGGTGGGAACGCGGAGCCGGGCGGAGGGCCGCCGTCGCGCCTCGGGGCCGTCCACCGGCGATGGCGCCGGGTTCCGATCTAGATGACTGAGCGCTTGCTTGGGGAACGATCTAGAACACGTTCTAACATGAGACTCGAGTCTCATCAAGGGTCTCGCCGGGGGAGTGACATGAGTCGCACCACCG
This sequence comes from Spirillospora sp. CA-255316, assembly GCA_050942275.1. Lineage (GTDB taxonomy): Bacteria > Actinomycetota > Actinomycetes > Streptosporangiales > Streptosporangiaceae > Spirillospora. The sequence goes on from CP192047.1 coordinate 2,318,914, forward strand.
GGCCGGTGGCGCCGGGGGTGCGGTATCGCGGGGATCAGCGGTGTCGCGGGGATCAGGCCGTGCGGACGAAGCGGAGCGGGCCGCCGTCACCCTCGCGGCGGGCGACGCCGCGCCGCTCCAGCACGCGCACGTGCGCGGCCGCCTCGCCCGCCGCCATCCGGCGGGCCGTCAGGGGCATCGCGTCCCAGGTGTCCCGCCAGGTCATGCCCGCCGCCAGCTCCCACAGGGTCGCGGGCTCGGCGGACAGCAGGCCGGTCATCTCGGCCAGCCGCTCCTCGTGATGGCCGATGATCTCCTCGGCCCGTTCGGTGAGGCCCCGGAAGCGGTACTGGTGGGCGGGCAGCACCTCGCCCACGCCCATCCGGGCGACCCGCCCCAGCGAGGCCAGGAAGTCGCCGAGGGGGTCCACGTCCGGGACGTCGTACGGGTACAGCCCGATGTGCGGGGTGATCCGCGGCAGCACGTGGTCGCCGGTGAAGATCCGGTCGCCGTCCTCCAGGTGCAGGCACACGTGGCCGGGCGAGTGGCCGGGCGTCCACACCGTGCGCAGCGCCCGCCCGGGCAGGTCGACCAGGTCCCCGTCGGCCAGCTCGCGGTCGGGCTCGGCGGGCGGGTCGACGCCGCCGCGCGGGTCGTGGCCGGCCAGCTCGTCCTCGCCCGCGCCCGCGCGGCGCATCGCGTCGGTCTCCCAGCGCCGGTCGCCGTCCTGCCGCAGCGCGCCGCGGAACGCCCGGATGATCGCGGCGTCGTCGCGGTGCATCGCGATCCAGGCGCCGGACGCCTCCCGCACCCGGCCCGCCAGCCCGGCGTGGTCGGGGTGGAAGTGGGTGACCACCACCCCGTACACGTCGGCGAGATCGATCCCGAACGAGCCCAGGCCGTCCTTGAGGGCCGCCCAGGCGTCCTCGTGCTCCCAACCGGCGTCGACCAGCACGGGACCGCGGGGGCTGTCCAGCGCGTACACCAGCGTGGTGGCGAGCGGGTTGCCGGGGATGGGCACCGGCACGCTCCACACGCCGCCGCCGAGGTCCTCCGGTCCCGCCGGTGTGGACGGCACCAGCTCAGACCCTCTCGAGCACGGTCGCGGTGGACAGCGCCCCGCCGCAGCACATGGTGACCAGCGCGGTCGCGGCGTCGCGGCGCTCCAGCTCGTGCAGCGCGGTGGTGATCAGCCGGGCCCCGGTCGCGCCCACCGGATGGCCGAGCGCGATGGCGCCGCCGTTGACGTTGACCCGGTCCATGTCCGGCTCGTGCACCGACGCCCACGACAGCACCACCGACGCGAACGCCTCGTTGATCTCGGTGATGTCGATGTCGGCCATGGTCATGCCCGCACGCGCCAGCGCCCGCTCGGTGGATTGGACGGGGCCGTCCAGGTGGTAGTACGGCTCGGCGCCGACCAGCGCCTGCGTCCTGATCCGGGCGCGGGGGCGCAGGCCCAGGGCGCGGGCCCGGTCCTCGTCCATGACCAGGACGGCGGCGGCGCCGTCGGAGATCTGCGAGGACGTGCCCGCGGTGTGCAGGGCACCCTCGCCCAGCACCGGCTTGAGCCTGGCCAGGCCCTCGGAGGTGGTCTCGCGCAGGCCCTGGTCGCGGGTGACCGTGCGGGTCTCGCCGGTCGGCGCGCCCTCGGCGTCCAGGACGGGCGCCTCGATCGGGGCGATCTCGCGGTCGAAGCGCCCGTCGGCCCAGGCCTTGGCGGCCAGCTGCTGCGAGCGGGCGCCGAAGGCGTCCAGGTCGGCGCGGGTGAGGCCGCGCCGTCCCGCGATCCGCTCGGCGGCCTCGAACTGGTTGGGCATGTCGAGCGACCAGTCGTCGGGCCGCGGGTTGGCGGGCAGCACGTTGCTGCCCAGCGGCGCCCGGCTCATCACCTCGACGCCGCCGCCTATGGCCGCGTCCACGACGCCGGCGGCGACCTGGGCGGCCGCCAGGTGCACGGCCTGCTGGGCGGAGCCGCACTGGGCGTCGATGGTGGTGACGCCGGTCTGCCAGGGGAGCCCCGCGTACAGCCAGGCGTACCGGCCGACGTGGCCGCCCTGCTCGCCGGACTGCGTGACGCATCCGGCGAAGACCTGCTCGACCTCGCCGGCGTCCAGGCCGGAGCGGTCGAGCAGCGCCCGGTAGGCGTGCGCCAGGACGGCCTGCGCCTTGAGGCCCGCGAGCCAGCCGTTGCGCTTACCGAGCGGCGTGCGCACCGCGTCGACGATCACGGGAGTGCCCATGCGGTCTCCTTCTAGAACCCGATTCAGCTTCGACTGTAACGTGTTCTAGTTTCGGGTGGAAGGGCGCGCCCGCGAAGGTCACCGCAAGTCTCTGCATCATGGAGCCAGCCTGACCTGCAAGCTCGCGTATGTCGGCACCAGGACCCGGCTGGCCGCTCGGCGTGCCACGATCCGGTACGGGCGGCCCTGCGAGAGCAGGATCTGGAGCATCCGCGCGATCTGGACGCGGGCCACCGCCGCCCCCAGGCACAGGTGCCGTCCCCCGCCGAACCACAGCTGCCGCGTCTCGGGCACGTAGTCCCGCCCGATGTCGAACGGCCCCACCCTCGTGGTCGCCAGGTATGTCAGCAGCAGCACCCGCTCGCCCGCCCGCAGCCGCCGCCCGCCGACCGTCGCGTCGCGCGCCACGTGCCGCCCGATCACCGGCGCGGGCGTCGACACGCGCAGCCCCTCACGCACGGCGTTGTCCAACAGGCCGGGATCGGCCAGCAGCGCGCGCTGCTGACCGGTGTCGTGCAGGAGCGCGACCGTGCGGGAGGTCCCCGAGGCGCCCGTCTCAGTACCCGCGATCGCCAGCAGCGTCGCGAGCCCGCGGGCCAGGGGCAGGCCGAGGCCCATCTCGCGGCAGCGGCCCAGGATGGTGCCGGTGCCGGCGGTGCGGTACGCCTCGTCCACCCCGGCCGTGATCTCGTCCACGATGCCACGCGCCCGGGCGAGGACGCCCGCGTCCAGTTCCGTGGACGCCGCGGTGCCCATCGCCAGTCCGGCCAGGCGTTCCCCGGCGGCGAAAACCTCCCGGTACGCGTCGTCCCCCCGGTCCGCGGGCAGTCCCAGCAGATCGGACACCAGACGACCGGCCAGCACGCGCGTGGAATCGGCCACGTCCACCGTCTCGCCCGCGGCCAGACGCTCCGCCAGGGCGGCGTGGTGCGGGCCCTGCGACCGGTCCACGAGAAGGCGGGCGCCCTCCTCGGTGAAGAGGTCGCGGGCCCTCGCCCGCACCTCCGTGTGCCGGGCGCCCCCGAAGAACTGCGCCATCTCCTCGCCGAAGAGCTGTGCCCACATGTGGCCGACGCCGCCCTCGCCGACCATGCCGAAGCACGCGTGGTCGTTGAGGACGCGCCGGGCCAGCAGCGGGTCGGTCACCACCCACCCCAGCCGGGGGACGCGCGTGATGGGGCCGGTGTGCCGGGCCGCCTCCAGCAGCGCGAACAGTCCCTTGTTGCCGTTCCAGAGCAGCCGGGCCTCGTGCCGGGCCGCCGCCGCGTGTTCCGTCCTGATCACAAGGAGAGTCTGCGGCCTGGAACGCACCGGTCGTACCGGGCACTCCGCCTCAATGGCATGAGTGGTGGTACTCACCCCGAACCGGGGTGGAGTGCCTGCTCACGGTTCCGTAGGGTCTCCCTGGCCGGGACCCGGCGCGGGCTGTGAGGCTGTCGGTACGCCGACGAGCACGGTAGTCCAGCAGCGATCACGTCCGGCACGGACGACAGGAACGGGGGTCCGGACCATATGAGAGCCCGCATCGCAGGGGTCGCCGCGCACCTGCCCGAGCGCACCCTCACCAGCGCCGAGGTGGAGGCGCTGGTGGAGGCCCGCAGCCCGGGCTTCCGGCCGCTCCCGACGATCGTCCGGCGGATGACCGGCATCGAGACCCGCCATGTCATGGCCGACCACGAGCAGGCCTCCGACCTGGCCGTGGCCGCCGCCGAGCGGGTCCTGGCCGAACGCGGCCACGGCCCCGGCCGGCTCGACCTGCTGATCTTCGGGTCCGCCTCGCAGGACCTGGTCGAACCCGCCACCGCGCACATCGTCGCCGCCAAGCTGGGCGCCACCTGCCCGGTGTTCGACGTCAAGAACGCCTGCAACAGCTTCCTCAACGGGCTCCAGGTCGCCGACGCGCTGATCCGCACCGGGCAGCACGAGCGGGTGCTGGTGTGCACGGGGGAGAGCCCGTCGCGGGCGATCCGCTGGTCGGTGCGGGACCGGGCGCAGTTCGCGGACGCGTTCGCCGGCTACACGCTGTCGGACGGCGGCGCCGCGATGCTGGTCGAGGCCGCCCCCGACGGCGGGATCTTCTACCGCGACTTCACCGCCGTCTCCACCGCCTGGGACGTCGGCACGCTGCCCGGCGGCGGGTCGATGCACCCCCGCGACCCCGACCGCTCCTACTTCAGCGGCGACGGCCGCAGGCTCCGGGACGCCTTCCTCGGCCACGGCCCCGAAATGTTCTTCACCGCCCTGGAGAAGACCGGGCTGACCTGGGACGACTTCGCCGTCGTGTGCGTGCACCAGGTGACCCTGCCCTACCTGGAGACGCTGCGGTCGGTCCTGGGCGTCCCGGAGGACCGGCTCGTGGTGACCCTGCCCGAGCACGGCAACCTCGCCTCCGCCTCCCTTCCGCTGCAACTGGACACGGCGCTGCGCGCGGGCAGGTGCGGGCCGGGCGACCTGGTCGCGTTCGTCGGGCTGGCGGGCGGCGTCAGCCTGGGCGTCGCGTTCGCCGAGCTTTGAGCCGGGCAAGGGCAGCCGTGGACAAGGACGGAGCCGTTCGGATGAACCTGTGGGTCGTGATCCCCGCCTACGACGAAGAACGCTCGATCGGGGCGACGCTGCGGCGGCTCGCCGAGCAGACCGACCCCGGCTTCACCCTGGTCGTGGTCGACAACGGCAGCACCGACGGGACGGCCGACGAGGTCCGCGCCTTCGCCGCCGCCCACCCCGGCGGCCCGGAGGTGCGGATCGTCCCCGAGCCGCAGAAGGGCACCGGCGCCGCCGCCGACACCGGCTTCCGGCACGCCATCACCGCCGGCGCCACCCACCTCGCCCGCACCGACGCCGACTGCCTGCCCGACCCGGGCTGGGTCGCGGCGGTTAAACGGGCGTTCGCGGACGGCCTGGAGATGGTCAGCGGGCCGCTGCGGCCCCGCACCGACGAGTTCCCGCTGAAGTTCTGGGAACGGCGGCTGCTGCCCGCCGTGATCGGCACCGCCGCGCTGTTCGGCCGGTTCCGGCCGGGCAACCAGGACCCCGCCTACCTCGGGCCGTACGTGATGATGCCGGGCTGCAACCTCGCGATCACCGCCGACCTGTACGAGCGGGCCGGCGGCTTCCCGCGCACCCGCATCGAGGACCTCCACGAGGACCGCGCCCTGGTCAACCGGGTGCGCCGGCTGACCCGCGCGTACGGGCTGCGCAAGGACGTCCTCGTGCACGGCTCGGTGCGGCGGCTGCGCGCCTACGGCCTGGTCGGGACGCTCGGCTGGTACGCCGACCACCGCCACACGCCGGAGATCGTCGACATCCGGATCGGTGACCTGCGATGACGACCGACTGGGACACGTGGGAACGGCGGCTCTACACGGCCGCGCACCCTTTCGCCTACCCGCTGCTGCGCGCCCTGGCCCGGCGCGGCCCCGTCGTGCGGGTGCCCGGCGTCGGGGTGGTGGTGAACGACGCTGCCCGCGCCCGCGAGGTCCTCATGGACGGCGAGACCTTCCGCAAGGACGGGCCCGGCTCGCCCGGCGACCTGTGGACGCCGGTACTCGGCCCGTCCGTGCTGCTCAACATGGAGGGCGAGGCGCACCGGGCGCTGCGCCGCCGCCTCACCGAGCTGTTCACGCCGTCGTACACCGAGGGCCTGTGCGAACGCGTCCTGGCCGAGCCGCTGGAACGCCTCGCCGACCGGCTGGAACGGGGCGCGGTCGTCGACCTGGTGGACACGATGCGGGTGATGGCGGGCGCCGTGATGAGCGAGGTCATCGGCCTGGAGACGCGCCCGGGGGACGGCGCGGAGGCCGGCTTCCGGGAGTTGTTCGAGCAGGGCGAGCGGATCGTGTCGATGGTGTCGCTGCGCACCCGCCGGCTCTCGCCGCGCCAGGTGGGACGGGCCCGCGCCGTGCTCGGCCCGCTCGGCGACATCGCCGCCAAGGCGTACGCGGCGGGCGACGACTCCACGGTGATGGGCCGGATGCGGGCGCTCGGCCTGTCGGAGGAGGAGGCGCGCGGCGCCGCCGGGGCGTTCTTCCTCACCGGCACCGAGACCGTCGCCACGCTCGTGCCCCGCCTGATCGCCCTGCTGCACGACACCGGCCGCCTGGACGCCCCGGCGGCGGCGTCCGGCCCGACCACCTCGCCGTCCGCGCTCGACCGGGCGATCGACGAGGCGATGCGCGTGACGACGCCCACGCCGGTCATGCTGCGCAGCGTGCACCGCCGGGTGGACCTGGGCGGGGTGCGGGCCGGGCCGGGCGACCGGATCCTCATCGCCACGCACAACTGCTGCCGCGCGTACGGGCCGTTCGACCCGGACGGGCCGCCGCACCCTCCCGAGCTGCGGCGCCTGTGGTTCGGCGCTGGGCCGCACTTCTGCATCGGCTACCCGCTGGCGATGGCCGAGATCCGGTCGGTCGCCCGGACCGTCCTCGCCGCCGCCCCCCTGAAGATCACCGGCCGTGCGGCCGCGCGCCGCGTGCTGATCCCGACCTACGCGCGGCTGACCGTGAGGGCGGTGCGCGCGTCATGAGCGAGCGCCGGCGAGGGCACGATGCGGGTTTCGCCGGGGAGCGCGGGGGGTCGTCCCCCCGCAGGGGCGCGAGCCTCGTCGAGCGGCTCCTGGAGCAGGCCGCCGCCACGCCCGAGGCCGTCGCGCTGGTCGCGGGGGACGGGACGGAGCTGACCTACGGCGCCCTGCGACGGCGGGTCCTGGCCGTGCGGCACGCCCTCCTCGCCGCCGGGCTGGAACCCGGGGACGGGGTGCTGTTCTCCGTGCGGCCGTCGCCCGAGGCCCTGGTGCTGGCACTCGGCGTCGTGGCCGCACGGGGCGTCGTGGTCTTCGCCGACCCGGGCGCGGGGCCGGAGATGTTCACCGCCCGGCTGGGCCTGGCCCGTCCCCGCTGGTCGGCCGCCGAGTCGTTCCTGTACGCGGCGAGCAGGCTGGGCCCCGTCCGGGCGTACGCGCGGCGCCGCGGGCTGCTGCTCCCCGAACTGGCCGCCCTGGAGGTCCCGGGCGAGGGGCGGATGCGGCACATCTACACGGGGCGATGGCTGCCCGGCGTGCCGCGCGGCGCCCTGTCCCTCGCCAAGCTCGTCCAGGGCCCCGCGGAGGAACCGGCGGACGCCGCCGACCCCGGCGCGCCCGCCGCCGTCATCTTCACCTCCGGCACCACCGAGAACCCCCGCGCGGTCGTCCACACCCAGGGCTCCCTCGCCGCCGCCCTGGACCTGTTCCGCGAACGCCTGCCGCTGGGGCCGGGCGACGTCGTCCACACCGACCAGCTCATGCTCGGCCTCCCGACCCTCATCTCAGGGGCGCGCTGGTCGATGCCGCCGCTCTTCTGCTCCCCGGCCAAGTTCGCGCGCCTGCTGAGGGAACGCGGCGCCACCCACACCTTCTGCGTCCCCATCCACCTCGCCGAGATCCTGGACGCCGCACCCGAACTGCCCCCCGCCCTGCGCTACGTTCTTCTTGGCGCAGCCCCCGCACCCCCCGCGATCCTGCGCCGAGCCCTGTCCGCAGCCGCCCCCTCAGCCAAGGTCCTCTCCGTCTACGCCATGACCGAAATCCTCCCAGTGGCGATCGCCTCCGCCGAAGAGAAACTGGCCCACACCCGCTCGGGCGCCGACGGCGACCTGCTGGGCGACCCCCTCGTCCCCGCGCGCCTCGACGCGGCCGGCGAACTCCACCTGTCCGGGCCCAACCTCTGCCGCGGCTACCTCGGCGACCCGCCCCTCACCGAACTGCCCACCGGCGACCTCGCCCGCCTCGACGCCGGCGGACGCCTCGTCCTCACCGGCCGCAAGAAGGACATGCTGATCCGGGGCAAGTTCAACCTCTACCCCGGACTGTACGAGCCCGCCATCGCCGCGCTGGACGGCGTCGCCGAGGCCGCCATCGTGGGCCTGCCCGACCCGGAGACCGGCGACGAGGAGGTCGTCCTGGCCGTCGTCGGCGACACCGACCCCGGCCGCCTCCGCCGCCGGCTCCCTGAGATCGTCGACCACGACGCCCTCCCGGACCGCATCGTCGTCCTCCCCGCGCTGCCCCGCTCCGGGCGCGCCCGCAAGCTCGACCGGGACCGCCTGCGCGACCTGGTACGGGAGGCGGCCGCGTGAAGGTCGCCGTCACCGGAGCATCCGGATTCGTCGGCGGGGCCGTGTGCCGCGCCCTCGCCGACAGCGGAATCGAGACGCACGCCTACGGCCGCCGCGCCACCGTGGACCCCGCCCACGTGGGCGGCGCGTCCTACCGGTCCTGGGACCTCACCCGGGGCCCCCTCCCGGACGCCCCGGAGGTCAACGCCGTCATCCACTGCGCGGGCAGCGTCACCGACTGGGGCCGGGCGTCCGCCCTCTTCGCCACCAACCTGACCGGCACCAAGAACGCCCTGGCCACCTTCCCCAAGGCACGCTTCGTGCACGTCAGCACCGCCAGCGTGTACGACCCGTACAGCCCCACCGTCATGGCCAAGGAGCACGAGGCCCCCGCACCGCGGTACCTCAACGCCTACGGGGCGTCCAAGGCCGCCGCCGAGCGGGCCGTGCTGTCGGTGATGCGCGGCCGGGGCAAGGCCCTCTGGCGCGGCCCTAGCCGCCGCGAAGCCCTCATCCTCCGCCCCCACGCCGTCTACGGCCCCGGCGACACCACCCTCCTGCCGCGCGTCCTGTCCTCGGTGCGCGGCCCCATCCTCACCGCCGTCGGCAGCGGGCGGCAGCGCGTCAGCCTCACCTCCGTCGCCAACCTCGCCCAGGCCTGCCTCCTCGCCGCCGGCGGCCCCGTCGGGACGGGCGTCTACAACATCACCGACGCCGAGCCGGTGACGCTCGACGAGGCGTTCCGCGCCATCCTCGCCGAACGCGGCGTCAAGGCCCGCCCCGTCTACCTGCCCGCCGCGCCCGTCCGGTCCCTCGCCGCCGCCGTCGAGGGCGCCTACCTCCTGGCCCGCCGCCCCGAGCCGCCCACCCTCACCCGGTACGCCATCGGCCACCTCGCCGTCGAACGCACCCTCGACATCTCCGCCGCCCGCACCGTCCTCGGCTACGACCCCGCGGCCACCACCTTCACGGGCGCCGCCGCCTGGTAGAAGAGCGGCCCGGCGGGGGAAGGAAGGCGAACTCACCGGACGCATCGCCCTGTCAGCGGAGCCACCACCGGCGGCGCCGTGCGGGTCGACGGCGGCTACATCGACGCCATCCTGCCCTGACCCGCCGCCACCGGCGCCGCCCAGTCGATCCGGAACCGGTGCTCCTCGCCGAGCGTCCGCTCCGGGGTCATGAACGTCCGCGTCGCCACCGGCATCATCAGCTTCATCATCGCCAGCGCCGCCGGCCCCAGCGTCTTGCTGCCGTTGGTCCGCGCCGCCCGCGCCGCGACCCTCCGCACCCGGCCGCGCCGCAGCCGCTCGTACGCGGCGAACGCCTCGCCCAGATCGGGCATGTCCCGCACGCACCGGGCCAGCTCCACCGCGCTCTCGGCGGCCAGCGACGCCCCCTGCCCCGAACTGGGCGACGGCGCGTGCACCGAATCCCCGACCAGCACCATCCGGCCCCGGTGCCAGCGCGGCACGTCCGGCATGATCTGCGTGGTGCCCAGCACGAACAGCCGCTCCGCCGGCGTGCTCTCCACCAGCTCCCGCCCCGGCCGGTCACCGGCGTAGATCTCCCGCAGCCGCCGCATCCACTCCTCGTTCGGCACCTCGCGGGCCTGCGCCGACGTCATCGGCTCCCGGTGCGGGACGTTGCCGAACCACGCCGTCGTCCCGTCCGGCTGCACCCAGTAGCCCAGGAAGGCGCGGTCACCGAACACGAAGTACGCCGTCTCCGGCTCGGCGTCCACCGCGATGTCGGCCCGCGCCCCCAGGTTCAGCAGCGGCACGTGCTCCGGGCCCGGCGCCTCCCGGTCGATCAGCGTCCGCACCGTCGACCGGATGCCGTCCGCCCCGACCAGCAGGTCACCCGTGGCCGTGCCGCCGTCGGCGAACCTCGCCGTGATGCCGTCGGGACCCTCCTCGACATCGACCAGCCTTCTGCCGTGCTCGATCCGCACGCCCTCCTCCAGGGCCCTGTCCTGCAACACCCGATACAGGTCGTACCGCCACAGCGCCTGACCGGGCGGCAGCCCGTCCAGCCCCCGCATCACCCCGATCCGCCTGCCCGCGCCGTCCAGCATGACCGAGTGGCTCATCGGCTGCCCGACGCCCCGCACCGCCTCCGCCGCGCCGACCGCCTCCAGCGCCGCGAGGCCGTTCGGCGCGAGGGTGAGCTGGCCGCCCACGCCGTCGGCGGTGCCCGCGTACGCCTCGTACACCACCGGCTCCACGCCCGCCCGCCGCAGCGCCATCGCCGCGACCGTCCCGGCGATGCCGCCGCCGATGACCAGTGCCGTCCTGTCCGTCATGATCGGCTCCCGAAGGTCCGTTGCCATTCCCGGCCGTACGCCGGGTCCCGGAGCGACTCCACCAGCCGCCCCACGAAGCGGCGCTCGGCGTCGAGCACCTCCAGGCGGTACTCCTCCTCCACCAGGAACACCCAGGCCACGCCCTGCTCGGTGGCCTGCCGGACCTTGGCGCGGGTCTCCTCCGCCTGCTCGTCCAGCGCCTCCGCCCGCCGCCCGAGCAGCTCCACCGCCTCGTCGGGGGCGAGCACGCTCAGCAGCGACAGCGCGGCGCCGAAATGCGGGTACTCCTCCTTGGGCCGGGCCACCAGCTCCCGCAACCAGTCGTAGAGCTCCGCGCGGCCTTCGCCGGTGAGCTCGTAGACCGTCCGCTCGGGCCGCTGGGTGTCGCGCACGGTCTCCCGCTCGACGATGAACCCGGCCTTCCGCAGCTGGTTCACGACCATGTAGAGCGAGCCCCGGTTGTACTTGAAGCTGCGCTCCTTGTCGGTCTCCTTGAGCCTCCGCCCCAGCTCGTACGGATGCATGGGCTCCCAGAGCAGGAACGCCAGCACCGCCAACGCCAGGGGATTGGACACCCGCCGCTTCTCCATATGGCCAGCATCAACTATCCACTGCCGAATAGTCAATACCAACTATCCCGCACAACGAAGGGCGGCGAGCCACCCCCGCTCACCGCCCCGGCCACACCACCGTCAGGACGAAGGCCCCTCCCTCCTCCGGACCGCCTCCTCCCGCGGTGAGACCCGCCCGTCCAGCACCTTCCGGACCAGCCGCCGGAACTCCGGATCACGGGAATGCTCGTCGAGGATCTCCAGATTGCGCCGCACCCTCCGAGACAACCGCGCGTCCTCCCGCGCGATGTCGATCAGCGGCGGTTCGTCATCCGGAGATTCGCGCATCAGCTCCACCACCCTGTTGTCGTAGGCACCTTCGGGAAGCGGGTGGGCGTCCAGGAACCCGCTCGCCGGCGACCGCCGCCTCGATCGCGATCACGAGGCATGGGAGCGCCGGAACCCGGCGAGGACGTCGACCCTTCCGATCTCACCGATCTCCTTTTCGGCAACGCGGCGTCGCCACGATGGCGACTGCGCAAGGTTACCGAGTCGTGACTATAAGTAGTCAATCACATGAAGCTGTGGTCGGATGTGGTCAAGTGCAAACGCATTGTGAACGGAAGCGAGGCATCGCCGACGCGGCCCAGGTGCTTCCTGACGCGCAGCGGGCCAACGGGGGCTCTGCTCGATCAGGCGGAACCCTCGGGGGAGGGGGCGCGTCTGTAGCGGAGTTGCTTTTGCCGATCTTGATGTGGAGGCTCCCTCATGAACGACCCGGCCGGCGGGCTCGACCCGGACAGGGTGGTCGAGCTGATCAACGGGGCACGGGACCTGATCGCGGGCGACCATCACGACGAGGCGGCCGACGATCTGCGCACCGCGTTGCCCACGGCGCGGCGGATGTTCGCGGAGGACCCGTCCGCCTGCCGGATGGTGATCGTCTTCGCGCTGGTCGGGCTGGTGCAGGCGCTGCGGGACGGGCGCCCCGAGGAGCGGGCGGCGGCGCTGCGGGAGATCGACGCGACGACCTCGGGGTACGCCGAGGACGAGGTCCTGCGGGGCGTTCCGGGAGAGCTGCGCCCCTACCGGCTGAGATCTCTGCGCCGGCTGGCGACGCTGCTGCGGGACACCGGCGACGTGGAGGGGGCCCTGAAGGCGGCGACGGCGGCCCGGGACGAGGCGCTGCTGATCGAGCCCGGTCCGCACGAGCTTGACCTCCACGAGGAGGCGGCGATCTCGGAGGGCCTCCTGATCTCGGTGCTGGTGCGGGCGGGCCGTACCGAGGAGGCACTGGAGGCGGGCGAGCGGCTGGTCGGGTACGAGGAGACGCTGACGGCCCGTGACCCCGTCCAGGGCGACCTGGGCGACGCCTGCCTCGACCAGGGGTTGCGGCTGCTGGGCGCGGGTCGTCGTGAGGAGGGGATCGCGTACCTGCGCCGTGCCGTCGAGGCCTACCGGGTGCAGGTGGACGCCCGCGGTGACGTTGCGCGGTTCAACCTGGCGCTGGCGGCGGACCGGCTCGGGGTGACGCTGGCGATGGGCGGCGACCCCGAGGAGGGGCTGGCGTTCATGCGGGAGGCCGTGGAGGCGCAGCGGTCCATGGAGTCGCCCGGACCGGAGGAGATCGAGGCGCTGGCCGGGGGCCTGCGGAACATGGCCGTGTGCCTGGGCAGCCTCGACCGCGACGACGACGCGGTAGAAACCGGGCGGGAGTCGCTGGAGGAGTTCCGGCGGCTGGCCGAGATGGATCCGCGGTGGGTCGACGAGGTCGTCTCCGGGGAGCGGTTGCAGGCGGAGTTCCTGGCCGCGGCCGGACGCTTGGAGGAGGCGATGGAACTGGGCGAACGGAGCATCGCCGAAGAGGAGGAGCGGCTCGCCAGGGATCCCGGCCGCAGCCGGATGCAGCTGGCCGAGTCCCGGGTGCGTTTGGGGCTGCGGCTTGACCGCCTGGGACGGGTCGGCGAGGCGGCCGGGCACCTGCGGGGTGCCGTGGAGATCTACCGGCAGGCCGTCGCGGCCGGTCCCGGCGATGCTCTGCACGACGATTTCGCCAGGACGGCGGGCAGGCAGGCGACGTCCTTGGAAGGGGTGGCCGAGCGCTATCGCGGGCGGCTCGACGAGGACCCCGCGTCCAGGGAACGTCTCGTCGAGGTGCTCGAAGTGCTGGAGAAGGCGCACGCCCTGGACGGCAACGAGGAGGACGCCGCCCGCGCCCGCGCCGAGAGGCTGACCTCAGCGGAGGCGTAGGGCGAGGAAGAAGTCGACCCGGTCCTCCAGGCGGGAGAGGTCGCGGCCGGGGGTCAGCAGGTCGGTGGTGCCGACCCAGCGGATCTCGCGGTCGAGGCCGTCCTCGCCCGTGACGGCGCGCAGCCGCAGGTCGGGCATGGACAGCAGGGCTCGCAGTTTCATCGGATGTCTTCGTGGAGACCCGTCCTTGATTGAGGGCGGGGAGGAAACGGTCCCCCTGCGGAGCAGGGCAGGGGGCTGGGATCGGCCGTCAGGGCGGATCGTCTTGGCTTTGGAGGTGATGGGTGTCACGTGGCGGTGACTTTGAGTGATTGTGTCGGTGGGGCCCGTTAGCATCACGAGCGTGAAAATCGTGGTTCAGGTGAAGCTGCTGCCGACCGCCGAGCAGGCGGCCGCGCTCGCGGCGACCCTGACAGCGGTCAATACAGCGGCCGACCACGCCTCCGCCGTGGCCTACCACCGGTTCGCCCTGAACGCCCGGCAGATTCCGCTGCACCGGGCCGTGTACACCGATCTGAGGGCACAGGGCCTGGGCGCCCAGGCCGCCGTCCGCGTGATCAAGAAGGTCGTCGACGCCTACACCACCCTGCGCGCCACCATCCGAGCCGGAAACCTGGGCAACAAGGACTCCCTCCGCCGGATCAAGGCCGAGAGCAAACCGGTCACCTTCCGCAAGGACGCGGCACACCCCTACGACGACCGCAACCTGTCCTGGCAGATGGACGCACGGACCGTGAGTATCTGGACGGTCCACGGCCGCGTGAAGAACCTCGCCTTCACCGGGTCGGCCGCGCAGCTGAAAACGCTGGCCGAGTACCGGCGGGGCGAGAGTGACCTGGTGGTGCGGGACGGGAAGTGGTTCCTGGTCGCGACCTGCGACATCCCCGCGCCCGAGGCGTATGAGCCCCGGGACTGGGTCGGGGTCGACCGGGGGATCGAGAACCTGGCCACCACCAGCGACGGGGTGAACCACCAAGGCAGGGGTCTGCAGCGCTACCGGCGCCGGATGGCGCGGGTGCGGGCCGAGTTGCAGGCCAAGGGCACCAAGTCCGCCAGACGCAAGCTGAAGAGGCGGGCGCGCCGGGAGGCCCGGCACGCCGCCCACATCAACCACGCGATTGCCAAGAGTGTGGTGGCCGATGCCGAACGCACCGGACGCGGGATCGCCCTGGAAGACCTGCGGGGTATCCGTGACCGGACAAGGGTTCCACGGCACCGGCGGGCCACCCACTCCTCCTGGCCCTTCCACCAACTCGGACTTTTCGTGGCCTACAAGGCCGAGCGGGCCGGGGTCCCGGTCCTGGTGGTGGACGCGCACTACACCTCCCAGATGTGCCCGCGCTGCAGGTACGTCTCCAGGAGGAACCGTCCCAGCCGGGACACTTTTCGCTGCGTGGTCTGCGGGCTCGCCGGCCTGGCCGACCACATCGCCGCCGTGAACGTGCGCACACGAGCACGAACGGCGTGGGTGCTCGTCAACGCGCCCCATGCGGCCGTGTCACCGTCCTCTCGTCAGGGACTGTCACGAGCTGCAAACCCGGCCCTTCAGCCTTAGGGCCGGGTAGTTGACGGGGCCTCTCTTGGAGCAATGCACGAAAAGTACCCGTTCAGCGGGGGTCCGGTTTGGAGGTCCTGCGTCTAGACCGGGGCGGGGCGGGCTGTGTGTACTGCTGGTGGAGGGAGGGGCCTGGTGACCTTGGAGGAGTTCGACGCGCTCGTCGCGGCGGACGCGGAGGCCGCGCTGCTGGCGTGCTGCGCCTCGCGCCGCTGGGCGGCCGACGTGGCGGGCGGGCGGCCGTTCGGCGACCCCGCCGCGCTGCGGTCGGCCGCGTCGGCGGCGCTGGACGCCCTGGAGTGGGCCGACGTCGAGGAGGCGCTGGCCGCGCATCCGCGGATCGGGGAGCGGGCGGCGGGCGCGAGCCGCGAGGCGTCCTGGTCCCGGGGCGAGCAGTCCGGGATGGACGCCGCCGGGCGCGGGGTGCGGGAGGCGCTGGACGAGGGGAACCGGCGGTACGAGGAGCGCTTCGGCCACGTCTTCCTGATCTGCGCGACCGGGCTGGGCGCGGGCGAGATGCTCGCCGCGCTGGAGGAGCGGCTCGGCAACGGCGCCGCGGCCGAGCGGGTGATCGTCCGCGAGGAACTGGGCAAGATCATGCGGTTGCGGCTGGACAAGCTGCTGGACGGCGCCGCCGCGCGCGGGACGGGAGGTTGATCGGGTGGCCATCGTGCTCGGGCCGAACCGGTACGGGAAGGCGGAGACCCGGGTCGTCCGCGTGACCAGGGACGGCGAGGTCCACCACCTTCGCGACCTGAACGTGGGGATCTCCCTGTCCGGCGACCTGGAAGAGGTCCATCTGACGGGCGACAACGCGGCGGTGCTGCCGACCGACTCGCAGAAGAACACCGTGTTCGCGTTCGCCAAGCGGCACGGGATCGGGGAGATCGAGGAGTTCGCGCTGCTGCTGGCCCGGCATTTCACCGGGTCGCAGCCCGCGATCCGGCACGCCCGCGTCGAGATCGAGGAGTACGCCTGGTCCCGGATCCCGTCCGGGAGCGGGCATTCCTTCGTCCGGTCCGGGACGGAGGTCCGCACGGCGCTGGTGCACAGTGACGGGTCCGGCGGGGCGGAGTCGGTGGTGTCGGGCCTGAAGGACCTGGTCCTGCTCAATTCCACCGGGAGCGAGTTCCACGGGTTCGCCCGGGACGAGTACACCACGCTCCAGCCGACCGGTGACCGGGTCCTGGCGACGGCGGTGACCGCGCGCTGGCGGCACCGCGACCCGGGCCGCTCGGAGTACGGGGGTTCGTTCGCCGCGGCCCGCCGCTGCCTGCTGGAGGCGTTCGCCGAGACGCACAGCCTCTCGTTGCAGCAGACGCTCTACCAGATGGGCCGCCGCGTCCTGGAGGAGCGGGCGGAGATCTGCGAGGTGCGGCTGGCGATGCCCAACAAGCACCATTTCCTCGTCGATCTGGAGCCGTTCGGGCTGGACAACGACAACGAGGTCTACTTCGCCGCCGACCGCCCGTACGGGCTGATCGAGGGCACCGTGCTGGACGACGCCGCCCCCGCCGCCCCGGCCGCGTGGACCTGAGGCATTCTGGAGACAGGGGATTTCGGAGATGGACTTCCTGCGCCCCGCGACCTGGGAGGACGCGCTCGCGGCGAAGGCGGAGCACCCGGGCGCGCTGCCCGTCCAGGGCGGCACCGATGTGATGGTGGAGATCAACTTCGCCGCGCGCCGCCCGGACGCGCTGCTGGACCTCACCAGGATCGGCGCGCTGTCCGGCTGGGAGACGGCGCCGGACGGGCGGCTGCGGGTCGGCGCCGGCGTCACCTACGCGCGGCTGATCGACGGGCTCGGCGACCGGCTGCCCGGCCTGGCCCAGGCGTCCCGCACGGTCGGGTCGCCGCAGATACGCAACCGCGGCACGGTCGGCGGCAATCTGGGCGCCGCCTCGCCTGCCGGAGACTCCCATCCGCCGCTGCTGGCCGCCGGCGCCGAGATCGAGGTGGAGTCGGCGGCGCGCGGCGTCCGGATGATCCCGGCGGAGGGGTTCTACCTCGGGGTGAAGCGTTCCGCGTTGGAGCCGGACGAGCTGATCCGCGCGTTCTGGACGGCCCCGGCGTCCGGCCCGCAGTACTTCTCCAAGATCGGCACCAGGAACGCGATGGTGATCGCGGTCTGCTCGTTCGCGATCGCGCTGCGCCCGGAGGAGCGGCGGGTCGGGACGGGCCTGGGCTCGGCCGCGCCGACGCCGCGCCGCGCGGTCGCCGCCGAGGAGTTCCTGAGCGCCGAGCTGGACTGGGACGGCGGCGCGTCGGTCCCGCCGTCCGCCGCGCGGCGTTTCGGCGAGCTGGTCGGGGAGGCCGCCTCGCCCATCGATGACGTGCGCGGGACCGCGGGCTACCGGGAGCACGCGCTCGCGGTCATGGCGCGGCGCACGCTCGCGTGGGCCTGGAACGACTACACCGGTGCGGCGGGAAGGGAGGCGTCCTGATGCGGGTGACGTTCACCGTCAACGGCTCGGAGGAGACCGTCGACGACGTGTGGGAGGGCGAGAGCCTGCTGTACGTGCTGCGCGAGCGGATGGGCCTGCCCGGCTCCAAGAACGCCTGCGAGCAGGGCGAGTGCGGGTCGTGCACGGTGTACCTCGACGGCGTGACGGCCTGCTCGTGCCTGGTGGCCGCGGGTCAGGCGGAGGGCCGGGAGGTCCGTACCGTCGAGGGCCTGGCCGGGGGCGGGTCCGGGGCCGGGTCCGGGGCCGGGCACGAGGAGCAGGAGCGGCTCGATCCGGTGCAGCGGGCGTTCGTGGAGGCGGGCGCGGTGCAGTGCGGCTTCTGCACGCCGGGGCTGATCGTCCAGGCGCATGACCTGGTCGGCCGGGTGCCGGACCCGTCCGACGCCGAGATCCGCGAGGCGCTCGCCGGGAACCTGTGCCGCTGCACCGGCTACGAGAAGATCCTGGACGCGGTGCGGCTCGCCGCCCGGCAGAGGAGGGGCGCGTGAGTGTCGTCATCGAGAACGCCCACGTCGTGACCGTCTCGGGCGGGGAGCACCCGTCCGGGCACATCGTGGTCGACGGCGACCGCATCGCCGCGGTCGGCCCCGGCCCGGCCCCCGCCGGGGCGGTGCCCGAGGGCGCCGAACGCGTCGACGCCGCCGGGCACCTCGCCACGCCGGGCCTGGTCAACACCCACCACCACCTCTACCAGTGGGCGAGCCAGGGCCTGGCCACCGACGGCACCCTGTTCGAATGGCTGACCACGCTCTACAAGCCCTGGTCGAAGATGGACGCCGAGGTCGTGGCGGGCGCGGCCAGCGCCGCGCTGGGCTGGCTGGCCAGGTCGGGCTGCACCACCTCCACCGACCACCACTACGTGTTCCCCGCGGGGCGGGGCGACCTGTTCGCGGCCGAGATCGACGCCGCCGCCGAGCTGGGCCTGCGGTTCCATCCGTGCCGGGGCTCCATGGACCTCGGTGAGTCGCAGGGCGGCCTGCCGCCCGACGAGGTCGTCGAGGACCTCGACACCATCCTGGCCGAGACGGAGGCGGCGATCGACCGCCACCACGACGCCTCGCCCGGCTCGATGCTGCGGGTGGCGGTGGCGCCGTGCTCGCCGTTCTCGGTCAGCCGGGAGCTGCTGGTGGAGTCGGCGCGGCTGGCGCGGGACAAGGGTGTGCGGCTGCACACCCACCTCGCCGAGACCCTCGACGAGGAGGAGTACACCCGCGAGCATTTCGGCACGACCCCGGCCGAGTACATGGACGGCCTCGGCTGGCTCGGCGCCGACGTGTGGCTGGCGCACTGCGTCCACCTGCACGACTCCGACGTCAAGCGGCTGGCGGAGACCGGCACCGGCGTCGCGCACTGCCCCAGCTCCAACGCCCGGCTGGGCGCCGGGATCGCCCGGATCGCGCACCTGCTGGAGGCGGGGGCGCCCGTCGGGCTGGGTGTGGACGGCGCCGCGTCGGCCGAGATGGTCCCGCTGGCCGGGGAGATCCGGCAGGCCATGTACATGCAGCGCGCCCGGTACGGGCCGTCCGCCCTGACCGCCCGCCGGGCGCTGGAGATCGCGACCCTCGGCGGCGCCCGCTGCCTGGGCCGCGCGGACGAGATCGGCTCGCTGGAGCCCGGCAAGCTCGCCGACATCGCGCTGTGGCGGCTGGACGGGCCGGGCGCCGAGTTCTACCCGGCCGTGGACGACCCGGTGGTCGCGTTCGCCTTCGGCCGGACGCCGCCGCTGGCCAGGCTGCTGGTCGGCGGCCGCACCGTGGTGGAGGACGACACCCTGGTCACCGTCCCGCAGGACGAGGTCGGCCGCCGCGGCGCCGCCGCCCACCGTCGCCTGATGAGACTGGCCGAGGAGGTGCTGTGATGACCACGGCACAGCGCGAGGCGGCGGCGCCGGCCGGGCTCGGCGGGGTGGGGGAGAGCGTGCCCCGGCCGGACGGCACCCTCAAGGTCTCGGGGGAATTCGCCTACGCCTCCGACCTGTGGATGGACGGGATGCTGTGGGGCGCCACGCTGCGCAGCTCGCACCCCCGCGCGAAGATCCTCTCCCTGGACGTCGGCCCGGCACTGGCCACGCCCGGGGTGTACGCCGTCCTCACCCACGAGGACGTGCCCGGCGGCAAGCTGTACGGCCTGGGCGCGGTGCCCGACCAGCCCGTCCTGGCCGAGGGCGAGGTACGGCACCAGGGCGAGCCGATCGCGCTCGTCGCCGCCGACCACCCCGAGATCGCCCGGAAGGCGCTGGAACGCATCGCGATCGGGTGGGAGGTGCTGGACCCGGTCACCGACCCGCGCGCCGTCGTCGCCGACCCCGAACGGAACAGGGTGCAGCCGGGCGGCGGCCTCGTCCGCCACCAGCCGGTCCGGGTCGGCGACGTGGACCGCGCCAAGGCCACCGCCCCGGTGGTCGTCTCCGGCGAGTACGAGGTCGGCATCCAGGACCAGGCGTTCCTCGGCCCCGAGTCCGGGCTCGCGGTGCCCGCCGACGACGGCGGAGTCGACCTGTACGTCTCCACCCAGTGGCTGCACGGCGACCTGGAGCAGATCGCGCCCTGCCTGGGCCTGCCCAGGGAGAAGGTCAGGCTGACGCTGGCCGGGGTCGGCGGCGCGTTCGGCGGGCGCGAGGACCTGTCGATGCAGATCCACGCGGGCATGCTCGCGCTGCGCACCGGCAGGCCCGTGAAGATGTCCTACAACCGGCAGGAGTCCTTCTTCGGGCATGTGCACCGGCACCCCGCCCTGATGCGGTACGAGTACGGCGCCACCGGGGACGGCCGGCTGCTGTACGCCGACGTGGAGATCATCCTGGACGGCGGGGCGTACACCTCGTCCACCTCGGCCGTGGTCGGCAACGCGGCCTCGCTCGGCGTCGGCCCGTACGAGATCCCCAACATCCGCATCGACGCGTACGGCGTCTACACCAACAACCCGCCGTGCGGCGCGATGCGCGGGTTCGGCGCGGTGCAGGCCTGCTTCGCCTACGAGTCGATGATGGACAGGCTCGCCGCGGCCTGCGGCATCGGCCCGCTGGAGGTGCGCCGCCGCAACGCGGTCGGCCAGGGCTCGAAGCTGGCCACCGGGCAGGTGATCGACTCCCCGGCGCCGATGGCGGAGATGCTCGACCGCCTGGAGGCCGTCCCGATGCCGCCGCCGCTGGACCCGTCCGACCTGCGCGACCTGCCCGGCGGCGCGTCCCAGACCACGCACGGCGAGGGCGTGGTCCGGGGCGTCGGCTACGGCGTCGGCATCAAGAACATCTGCTTCTCCGAGGGCTTCGACGACCTGTCCACCGCCCGCGTCCGGCTGGAGGTGATCGGGGGCGAGCCGGCCGCGCTGGTGCACACCGCCGCCGCCGAGGTCGGTCAGGGGCTGGTGACGCTCCAGGCGCAGATCGCCCGCACCGAGCTGGGCGTGCAGAGGGTGACCGTGCAGCCCGCCGACGACCGGGTCGGCGACGCCGGGTCCAGCTCGGCCTCGCGCCAGTCGTACATGACCGGCGGCGCGGTGAAGGCGGCGTGCGAGGCGGTGCGGGAGCGGCTGCTCGGCCTGGCCGAACGCCGCCTCGGCCGCGCCTACGGGGACCTGGCGCTGCTGGGCGGCAAGATCGTGTCGCGGTCGGCGGGCGTCGTGGCGTCGATCGAGGAGATCCTCGGGGACGGGGCCGTCGAGGAGACCCGCGAGTTCCACCACCGGCCCACCGCCGCGATGGACCCGGTCACCGGGCAGGGCGCCAGCCACACCCAGCTCGCGCTGTGCGTGCACCGGGCGGTGGTGGACGTGGACGTGGAACTCGGCCTGGTCAAGGTGGTGGAGCTGGCCGCCGTCCAGGACGTCGGGAAGATCATGAACCGGCAGGCGCTGGAGGGGCAGATCCACGGCGGGTCCGCGCAGGGCCTCGGGCTGGCGCTGATGGAGGAGATCGTGGTGTCGGGCGGGACGGTCCGCAATCCCTCGTTCACCGACTACCTGATCCCCACCATCCTCGATATGCCTCCGATGAGGCTCGACATTCTGGAGCATCCCGACCCGAACGCGCCGTACGGGCTGCGGGGCGCGGGGGAGCCGCCCACGCTGTCCTCGACGCCCGCGATCGTCGCGGCCGTGCGCGACGCCACCGGCAGGCCGCTCACCCGCGTGCCGGTGCGCCCCGAGCACATCGTCCTAGGGGAAGGGCGCCGATGAGCGGGCACGACCTGGTGATCCGTTCCTCGCGGGTCGTGCTGCCCGGCGGTGAGCGCCCGGCGGCGGTGGCCGTGGACGGCGGCCGGATCACCGCGATCACCGGCCTCGACGCCCGCCACAGCGCCCGCCACGGCGCCCGCCTCCGCGGCGCCACGGAGATCGACCTGGGCGCCGTCGCGCTGCTGCCCGGCCTGGTCGACACCCACGTCCACATCAACGAGCCGGGCCGCACCGAATGGGAGGGCTTCGCCACCGCCACCCGCGCCGCCGCGGCCGGGGGCGTCACCACGCTGGTCGACATGCCGCTGAACTCCCTGCCGCCCACCACCACGCCCGGGGCGCTGGAGGCCAAGCGGGACGCGGCGCGCGGCCGGGTGCACGTCGACGTCGGGTTCTGGGGCGGCGCCGTGCCGGACAACGTGCCGTCCGCCCTGCGCCCGCTGCACGAGGGCGGGGTCTTCGGGTTCAAGTGCTTCACCTCCGACTCGGGCGTCCCGGAGTTCCCGCCGCTCCCCTACGAGGGGATGCGGAAGGCGTTCGCCGAGATCGCCGCGTTCGGCGGCCTGGTCATCGTGCACGCCGAGGACCCGGCGGCGCTGTCGGAGCCCGGCGACGGCGGCTACCCGGCGTTCCTGGCCTCCCGCCCGCCCGCCGCCGAGCGCCGCGCGGTCGAGCGGGTCATCGGCCTGGTGGAGGAGACCGGCGCGCGGGCCCACATCCTGCATCTGTCGTCCGCCGCCTGCCTGGAGCCGCTCGCCGAGGCGCAGGGCCGGGGACTCCCGGTGACCGCCGAAACCTGCCCCCACTACCTGACCCTGGCCGCGGAGGACGTCCCGGCCCCGGGCTCGGTCGCCTACTCCGCCGCCTACCCCGCCGCTTACAAGTGCTGCCCGCCCATCCGCGACGCCGCCAACCGCGAGGAGCTGTGGCGGGGCCTGGAGAGCGGCGTCATCTCCTGTGTCGTCACCGACCATTCCCCCTGCACGCCCGAGCTGAAGAAGGGCGACTTCGCGACGGCGTGGGGCGGCGTCTCCTCCCTCCAGCTCGGCCTGTCCGCCGTGTGGACCGCCGCGAGCGCGCGCGGGCACGGCCTCGGCGCGGTGGCCCGCTGGATGGCGGAGGGCCCCGCCGCCCTTGCGGGACTGGACGGCCGCAAGGGCCGGATCGAGGTCGGGGCCGACGCCGACCTGGTGGCCTTCGACGCCGACGAGACGTTCGTTGTCGACCCGGCCGGGCTGCGGCACCGCCACCCCGTCACCCCCTACGAGGGACTCGCGCTCACCGGGGCCGTCCGGACCGCCTGGCTGCGCGGGCAGGTCGTCGACCTCGACGGCCCGCCGCGCGGCGAGCTGCTGCGCCGTCCCACCGCCCGGGACGGAGACACGGGCCGGTGAGCGCCCCCGGATTCGCCTCGCTGCCCGACCTGGCCCTACGGACGCTCGGCGGCTCGGTCGTCGCCGCCAGCGACGAGTCGTTCGCGGCCAAGGAGAACCTCCTCAACCCGTGGGCGCCCGCGTTCCGGCCGAGCACGTTCGGGGCCAAGGGCCAGGAGTACGACGGCTGGGAGACCGCGCGCCGCCGCCCTGGCGACGACGGCGAACTGGGCCACGACTGGGCGGTCGTCCGGCTCGGGCTGCCCGGCGTGATCCGCGGCGTCGTCATCGACACGGCCTGGTTCAAGGGCAACTTCCCGCCGCGGGCGTCCGTGGAGGCGTGCGGCGTGGACGGCCACCCCTCGCCCGCCGAGCTGGAGGCCGCCGACTGGGCGGAGATCGTGCCGAGGAGCCCGCTCGGGGGCGACGCCGCGCACGCCTTCGACGTCGACGCGGCCCGGCGCTTCACCCACGTCCGCCTGAACATCTTTCCCGACGGCGGCGTCGCCCGGCTGCGGGTGCACGGGGAGGTCGTCCCCGACCCCCGGCTGCTGGCGGGGCTGACCGTCGACCTGGCGGCGCTGGAGAACGGCGCGCGCGTGATCGGCTGCTCCGACATGTTCTACTCCGCCCCGGACAACATGCTGTTCCCCGGCACCGCCCGCAATCAGGCGGAGGGCTGGGAGACCGCGCGCCGCCGCGGCCCCGGCAACGACTGGGCGATCATCAGGCTGGCCGCTCCCGGCGTCGTCCGGCTCGCCGAGTTCGACACCGCGAACCTGAAGTTCAACGCGCCCGGCCACGTGTCGCTGTCCGGGATCGACGCCCGCACCGCCGACCTCGACGACCCGGGCGCCTGGCACGAGCTGCTCGGCCGCACCCGCGTCCAGCCCGACGGGCGGCACCGCTTCCGCCTCGACGCCGCCCCGGGCGGACCGCGCGAGATCACCCACGCGCGCCTGGACATCCACCCGGACGGCGGCCTGGCCCGCCTCCGCCTCCTCGGGGACCTGACCGCCGGCGGCGAGCGCCTCCTCACCGACCGCTGGAAAGCGCTCACGCCGGCCGGAACGGGGCACCGCGCCCCGACCCGGCCGGCGTGAGACCGGACCGTCCGCCGCCCGGCGTCAGCCGCCGGCGGGCGGCTCCTCCTCGAGCAGATCGTCGAACTCGCCGTCCTTGACGCCCGCGACGAAGGCGTCCCACTCCGCCTCGGTGAAGTACAGGATCGGGCCCTCGGGGTTCTTGGCGTCGCGCATGACGACCGCCCGCTCCCCGAAGTCCTTGTGCTTCACGGGCACGTCCTTGCCGTCGATGAACTCGATGATGACGCCGTCACTGAGTACCGGCTGCTGCTCGCTCACTGCGCCCCTTTTCCGTCCTGGCACCTGCTCGACCAGCCCAAGGCTAGTGCGGCCGCGAACGCGCCGGCGCGCATCGGCGAAGGAGGATTGACCGTCCACCACCGGAAGGCGCACGATGCCGCGAACGAGGCCCGAGTGGCCGCGTTGACACGACCTCCCGAGACCTCCGGGCGGCGGGACACCGGCGCCGCGGGTCAGAAGTCGGTGAGGAGGCGGCCGGCGACCGCCTCCAGCCGGACCTGGATCTCCTCGGTGGTGGCGTGGCCGCGCAGCATCTCGATCATCTCCATGGTCCAGACGCTGGACAGCGCCCGCGCCACCACGCGGCGCGGGTCGCCGTCGGGGATCTCGGTGCCGGGCCCGGCGGCGGCGCGCAGCAGCATCCCGGTCATCCGGTCGCCGAAGTCGGTCTTGACGTCCGACAGCAGCAGCGAGCGGATCAGCGCCTCGGCCAGCTCGGGCTCGCGCATCAGCCCGCGGGTGGCGCGCATCAGCACCTCCACCGCGCGCAGGGGCGGGCTCTCGGTGCGCGGCGGGCGGCGCTCGATGCTGCCCTCCAGCAGGTCGAGCTCCTCGCTGACCACGGCCACGACCAGGTCCATCTTGGACGGGAAGTAGCGGTAGAGGGTGCCCAGCGCGACCCCGGCACGCTCGGCGACCGTGCGCATCTGCATCGCCTCGACCCCGCCCCGGGAGGCCAGCGCGGCGGCGGCCTGCACGATGCGCTTGCGCCGCTGGTGCTGGCTGCGCGAGCGGACGCCCTGCTCGGTCGCCGTCGGCTCTGCGGTCACGGTCGTGTCCCTTCCCTGGGCGAGCGCGCGTAACGCGCTGGGTGGTGGCCCTCGCCCTAGCCTACCGTGCGAGCAAGAACGTGTTATCTGATTGCCCTCTTCCACCGTGCGGCAAAACCGTTCTCAGGCAGTCAGTCGACCCTGACACGCGTGGCGAACCAGGGATCGCCCAGGGGTGATCATACCTCTGGACACTGACTAGAATCTGTTCTAGTTTTGCGGCCGACGGTGATGGTCGCGGACGGCGGTCCGGGAGGTGGGCGCGGTGACGGTGGCGGAGCTGCTGCGGGCCCGCGCGGACGACGACCGGCCGGGGCTGCGCTGCGCCGACGACGGCCGGTCGTGGACCTGGCGGGAGGTCGTCGCCGAGTGCGAGGACCGGGCCCTGCGGCTGGCCGCCCGGGCCCGTCCCGACCGGCCCGCGCACGTGGGCGTGCTGCTCGACAACGTTCCCGAGATGGTCTTCCTGCTGGGCGGGGCGGCGCTGTCGGGCGCGGTCCTGGTCGCCCTCAACCCGACCCGGAGCGCCGCCGAACTCGCCGGGGACGCCGACCGCGCCGACTGCGACCTGATCGTCACGCAGGCCCGGCACGCCGACCTGGCCGCCGCCGTCGCGGCGTCGGCGCCCGCGCCGCTGCCCGTGCTCTCCATCGAGAACGCGTCCTACCGCGCGGATCCGCCGCCCGCCCCGCCCGCCGCGCCGCCCGGCCCGCCGGACGCCGGGACGCTGCTGATGCTGATCTTCACCTCGGGCACCTCCGGCCGCCCCCGCGCGGTCCGCGTCACCCACCGCAAGGTGGCCGTCCCGGGCGAGAACCTCGCCGGACGGCTGCTCGGCCCCGGCGACGTCGTGTACTGCCCGATGCCCCTGTTCCACTCCGGCGCCGTCATGGCGGCCTACGCGCCCGCGCTCGCCGCCGGCGCCGAGCTGGTGCTGCGCTCCCGCTTCTCCGCCTCCGGCCTGCTGCCGGACGTCCGCGCGCACGGCTGCACCTACCTGCACTACGTCGGCAAGGCGCTGTCGTACGCGCTGGCCACCCCCGAGACCCCCGCCGACCGCGACAACCCGCTGCGGATCGCGTTCGGGAACGAGGCGGCGCCGCGCGAGCAGCAGGCGTTCGCCGAACGGTTCGGCTGCGCGGTCGTCGACGCCTACGGCTCCACCGAGACCGCGATCTCCCTCAGCCCCGACCCCGCCGGCCCGCCCGGCTCCCTCGGCCGGCTCGGCGAGGGGATCAAGGTGCTGGACCCCGAGACCGGCCGCGCGTGCCCGCCCGCCCGCCTCGACGCGTCCGGGCGCCTCCTCAACGGCGACGAGGCCATCGGCGAGCTGGTCAACACCCGGGGCCTCGGCCTCTTCGACGGCTACTACAACGAGGACGCCCCCGACCGGCTCCGCGACGGGATGTTCTGGAGCGGCGACCTCGCCTACGCCGACGAGCACGGCCACGTCTACTTCGCCGGGCGCTCCGCCGACCGGATCCGGGTGGACGGCGAGAACTTCGGCGCCGCCCAGGTCGAGCGGGTGCTGGCCGACCTGCCCGGCGTGCGGCGGCTCGCGGTGTACGGGGTGCCGGACGCGGCCTCCGGCGACCAGGTGATGCTGGCGCTCGTCCTGGACACCGAGGCAGGCCCCTTCGACCCCGAGGCGTTCGCCGCCTACCTCCGGAGACGCGAGGACCTGGGCCCCAAATGGCCGCCCCGCTACGTCCGGATCGCCTCCGACCTGCCCGCCACCGCCTCCAACAAGATCCTCAAACGGTCCCTGGTCCGGGACGGGTGGCGCACCGGCGACCCGGTGTGGTGGCGTCCCGGCCGCGACCTCGGCTACCGCCCGATGACCCCGGACGACAAGGCCCGCCTCCGCGCCGACTTCGAGCGGCGCGGCCGGCTGCACCTCCTGGAAGGGAGTGGATGAGTGGACTTCAACCTCGACGAGACTCAGCAGGAGCTGCGGGGTCTCGCCGCCGACCTGCTCGGGCGGGAGGCGTCCAGGGAACGGCTGGAGGCGTTCGAGAAGACCGGCGCCGCCTACGACACGGCGCTCTGGAAGGCCCTCGGCCAGGCCGGGCTGCTGGGCGTCTGCCTGCCCGAGGAGGTCGGCGGGGCGGGACTGGGCGCGATCGAGCTGACCGTGGTGCTGCGGGAGATCGGCGCGCACGCCGCACCCGTCCCGGCGTACGCGTCGCTGGCGCTGGCCGCCGTGCCGGTCGCCGCGCACGGCACCGCCGCGCAGAAGGCCCTGCTGGCGCCGCTGAACGAAGGTGAGGCGGTCTTCACCGGCGCCTACCGCGAGGTCGGCCCGGCCGGGACGGTCGCGGCGACCGCGCGGCGCGACGGCGACGGGTACGTGCTGGACGGCGTGAAGACGTTCGTCCCCTACGCGGCCGAGGCGTCCCGCATCCTCGTCCCCGCCCGCGTGGAGGGCGCCGACATCGGGATCTTCCTGGTCGAGCCGTCGGCGGTGGAGCTCACCCCGCAGCCGTCGGCGACCACCGAGCCGCTGTCCCGGATCGCGCTGGACGGCGTCCGGGTGGACGCGGACGCGCTCCTGGGCGGCGCAGCCGACGGCGCGGCCTGGCGGACCTTCCGCCGGTCGGCGGTGGCCGGGGCGGTGGCGCTGTCGTCCGGCGCGATCGAGGGCGCGCTGAACCTCACCACCGAGTACGTCAAGACCCGCGAGCAGTTCGAGCGCCCGCTGGCGCAGTTCCAGGCCGTGACCATGCAGATCGGCGACGTCTACATCGCCAAGCGGGCCCTGGACGTGGCCGTCTGGGCGGGCGCCTGGCGGCTCGCCGAGGGCGCGCGGACCCCCCTGGACCCCCCGGCCACCGCGTCATCATTCCGGGGGGACGACCCCCCAGACCCCCCGGCAACCGCGGAGAGGGACGTCGACGAGGTGCTGGCGATCGCGTCGTACAACGCCTGCGACCCGGTCGTGAAGGCGCTCTACACCTGCCAGCACCTGCACGGCGGGATCGGGCTGGACGTGACCTACCCGCTGCACCGCCACTTCGCCTGGGCCAAGCAGACCGGGCACCTGCTCGGCGGCGCGGAGGACCAGCTCGACACCCTCGGTGCCCTCGTTTCCCAGGAGGCGTGAGTTGTTCATCGATCTGACCGCCGAGCAGAAGAGGCTCCGTGCCGAGCTGCGCGAGTACTTCCGGAACTGCCTGGACGCCGGGCAGCGCGCCGCGATCGCCGACGACCCGTTCGGCGTCGCGTACATGGAGCACTGCAAGCGGCTCGGCGCGGACGGCATGCTCGGCGTCGCGCTGCCCAAGGAGTACGGCGGCCGCGGCTACGGCCCGATGGAGCAGCAGATCTTCGCCAACGAGATCGCGCGCGCCGAGGTGCCCTACCCGATCATCACGCTGAACTCGGTGGCGCCGACGATCCTGCAGTACGGCTCGGAGGCGCACAAGGAGTTCTTCCTGCCCAGGATCCTGGCGGGGGAGTGCCACTTCGCGATCGGCTACAGCGAGCCCGGCGCCGGCACCGACCTGGCCTCGCTGCGCACCACGGCGGTCCGCGACGGCGACCACTACGTCGTCAACGGGCAGAAGATCTTCACCTCCGGCGGGCACTACTCCGACTACGTCTGGCTGGCCGCGCGCACCGACCCCGACGCCAAGAAGCACAAGGGCATCTCGATGCTCATCGTCGACTGCAAGGACCCGGGGTACTCCTGGACGCCCATCGTCACCATGGACGGCCGCCACCACACCAACTCCACCTACTACCAGGACGTGCGCGTCCCGGCGGACATGCTGGTCGGCGAGGAGAACAAGGGCTGGGACCTGATCGTCAACCAGCTCAACCACGAGCGGGTGACGCTCGGCCCGGCGGGCAACATCGGGCACACCTACGACCGGTTCGAACGGTGGGCCCGTACCGCGACGGGGCGCGGCGGAAGGCCGCTGATCGAGGAGCCGGCGGTGCGCCGCGCGGTCGCCCAGGTGTACGCCTACCTGCGCGTCAACGAGTTCCTGAACTGGCAGGTCGCCGCCAACCAGGACCTGGGCTGGCTGGGCGCCCCGGACGCCTCCGCCACCAAGATCTACGGCTCGGAGCGGATGCAGGACGTGGGCCGGATCGTCGGGGACGTGCTGGCCCGGTTCGGCGACCCCGGCGACCCGGCGACCGCCGAGTTCATCGACCGGCTCGACCACGGCGTCAAGGGCGCGGTGGTGCTCACCTTCGGCGGCGGCGTCAACGAGATCCAGCGCGAGCTGATCGCCATGATCGGGCTCGGCCTGCCCCGGGCGCCGCGATGACCGCCGCCACCGGGGGGACAGGGGGGACCGGGGGGACCGGAGGGGCCGTGAGGCCTGGGGAGCCGGGGGAGGACGCCGGCGTCCACGCGCGGCTGACCGCGCTGGCGGCGGAGCTGGCCGCGGCCGGTGAGCGGCCCGCGCCGCCCTGCGCCGACCCCGTCAACGAGCCCATGATCCGCAACTGGACGCAGGCGCTCGGCGACCCCGACCCGGCCTGGCACGCGGGCGGGCTCGCGCCCCCCGCGATGATCCAGGTCTGGTCGATGCCCGGGCTGCGCGGCACGAAGGGCGGCTCCGCCGGGGACCGCGTGCTGCGCCTGCTGGACGAGTCGGGCTACTCGGGCGTGGTCGCCACCAACTGCGAGCAGACCTACGACCGCTACCTGCGGCACGGCGAGCGGCTGCGCTCCACCATGCGGTTCGGCGGCCTCGCCGGGCCCAAGCGGACCGCGATGGGGGAGGGCTACTTCGTCACCTGGCACCAGGCCTGGTACGACGAGCGCGACGAGCGTGTCGCGGAGATGCTGTTCCGGGTCCTGAAGTTCAAGCCGCGCGAGCGTCCGGCGGGGCGTGCCCCCGCCAAGGGCGGCAGGTACCCCCTCCAGCCCGCGATCGGGCCGGACACCGCCTTCTTCTGGGACGGCGTGAAGGCCGGCGAGCTGCGCATCCAGCGCTGCGCCGACTGCGGCGCCCTGCGGCACCCGCCCGGGCCGATGTGCCCGTCCTGCCACTCGGTGAAGCGGGACTTCGTCGTGGCGAGCGGGCGCGGCGAGGTGCACAGCTACGTCGTGCACCACCATCCGCCGGTGCCCGGCCGCACGCCGCCGTACGTCGTCGCGGTCGTGGACCTGGAGGAGGGCGTCCGGATCGTCGGCAACGTCAACGGCTGCCCGCCGGAGGACGTGGCCATCGGCATGCCGGTCAAGCTCACCTTCGAGCGCATGGACGACGAGCTCGTCCTGCCGCAGTGGATCCCCGCCGGCGCCCCCGTCGAGGCCGCGCCGGACCAGGCCGCCACGGACGAGGACGAGCCGGAGGGGCCGCCGCCGGTCCTGGAGATCCCGCTGACCCCCACGTTCGTGATCTCCACGGCACTGGCCACCCGCGACTTCACCCCCGTCCACCACGACACCGGGCTGGCCCGTGCCCAGGGGACCAAGGACATCTTCGTCAACATCCTCACCACCATGGGCCTGGTGCAGCGCGCGGCGCTGGAGGCCGCGCCCGGTGCCGTGCTGGAGCGCGTCGAGGTCAGGCTGGGCGCGCCCGCGTACGCCGGGGACACCCTGCGCCTGTACGCCGAGCGCGCGGACGCCGCCACGGTGCGCGTGCGCGGCGCGGTTTCCCTCGGCGACCACGTCACCGCCACCGTCACGATCAAGGAGGGCACGTGACCGAGCCTGCGAGGGAGCCGATAAGCACAGCACCCCGGGTCACGAGGCCGACGAAGGAGGGCACGTGACCGAGCTTGCGAGGGAGCCGACAAACACAGCGAGCCTCTCCGGCAAGACCGCGATCGCCGGGATCGGCGCCACCGAGTTCTCCAAGGAGTCGGGCCGCTCGGAGCTCCAGCTCGCCGCCGAGGCGTGCCTGGACGCGCTGCGCGACGCGGGCCTGGCCCCCGCCGACGTGGACGGCCTGGTCACCTTCGCCGCCGACGCCAACTCCGAGATCGCCGTCCAGCGCGAGCTGGGCATCGGCGGCCTGCGGTTCTTCTCCCGCGTCGACTACGGCGGCGGCGCCGCGTGCGGGACCGTCGCGCACGCCGCGATGGCCGTCGCGACCGGGCAGGCGGACGTGGTGGTGTGCTACCGGGCGTTCAACGAGCGGTCCGGGCACCGGTTCGGGCAGGCCACCGCGTCCGGCCGGGCCGATTCGACCGGGCTGGAGTTCTCCTGGCACCTGCCGTACGGGTTCGCGACCCCCGCGGCCTGGGTGGCGATGCACGCCCGCCGCTACATGCACGAGTACGGCGCCACCAGCGAGGACTTCGGCCGGGTCGCGGTCGCGATGCGCAAGCACGCCGCCACCAATCCCCGGGCGTGGTTCCACGGCCGCCCGATCACGCTGGAGGAGCACCAGGCGTCCCGCTGGATCGTGGACCCGCTGCACCTGCTGGACTGCTGCCAGGAGTCCGACGGCGGCGTGGCGATCGTGGTGACCTCCGCCGAGCGCGCCCGCGACCTGCCCCGGCCGCCCGTGCTGATCAGCGCGGCGGCGCAGGGCACCGGCCCGGACCAGATGATGATGTTCGGCTACTACAGCGGCGATCTGGCGGCGCTGCCCGCGATGGGCAACGTCGGCGCCGACCTGTGGCGCCGCTCGGGCCTGGGCCCCGGCGACGTGCAGACCGCCATCCTGTACGACCACTTCACGCCGTTCGTCCTGGTGCAGCTGGAGGAGCTGGGCTTCTGCGGGCGCGGCGAGGCGGCCGGGTTCGTCCGGGACGGCGGGATCGAGCTCGGCGGCCGGCTGCCCGTCAACCCCAACGGCGGCCAGCTCGGCGAGGCCTACATCCATGGCATGAACGGCATCGCCGAGGGGGTCCGGCAGGTGCGCGGCACCTCGGTCAACCAGGTTCCGGACGTGCGGAACGTCCTGGTCACGGCCGGGACCGGCGTTCCCACCAGCGGGCTGGTCCTCAGCGCCGCCTGACCGCGCCCGCGCGGGTCACGCCGCGCCCGCGCGGGTCATACCTTGTCCGGGCGGCTCATGCCTCGCGGGCGCGGGTCATGCCTCGGGGGCGCCCTCGGACGGGTAGTTGACGCCCTCCTCCAGGAGCGCGAACGCGGCGTCGACCGCCTCAGACAGGGCGGAGTAGCCGAGGGTGCCCGCGGCGATGGCGTCGGCGGCGGCGCGGAAGGCCGCGAGGACCGTGGAGGCGACGACGTGCGGGCGCAGGTCGCCGGCCGGGTCGACGCCCATCCGGTCCGCGATCGCGCGGGTCACGGCGGCCTGCTTCTTCTGCGCGTGCTCCAGGCTGCCGGCCAGCACCTTGTCGCTGTCGGCGGTCAGGGCCATCAGGCACTCGAAGCGGTCGGCGCTGAAGCCCAGCTCGCCGCGCTCGCAGGCGACCGCGATGCCGACGACGGCGCGGCGCACCGCCGTCATGATCGGCTCGTCGGCGGGGCGGTCGGTCAGCGCCGCGAGCATGGCGGCGTGCTGCTCTTCCTGAAAAGTGAGGGCCACGTCCTCCTTGGACGCGAAGTAGCGGAAGAACGTCCGCGACGACACGTCCACCGCGTCGGCGATCTCCTCCACCGTGGTGGCGTCGAAGCCCTTCTCGGCGAAGAGCCGGAACGCGGCGTCCACAAGCGCTTCCCGGGTGCGCTGCTTCTTGCGTTCGCGCCGTCCCGCGGGGTGGGTGCCGGGACCCGCGGGGTGGGCCTCGGGGGCGGTCGCGGTCATGGGCGAAGTGTAACTAGCGGGCGACTCGCTGCCAATCGTTCCACGGTGCAGTTTGTCAGAAAGTGAAGCATGTCTCTCTCTGACTTCAGTCTGTTGACGACAACTGTCATGTCATGACACTTTTGCTCCGTACGACCGACGATTCATGTCGCCTTCGTCCGTCCTTGGAGGACGTTCCATGTCGCAACCGCCCGGGGCCGGCGTCGCCGCGCCCGGCCCCCCGCTCCACCACGACGCGCCGCCGTCCCCGCCCGCCCGCCGCGGCCGGGCCGGCCACGGCCATCCCTGGCTCACCCTCCTCGCCGTGGCGCTCGGCGTGATGATGGTCGGCCTGGACGCCACCGTGGTGTCCATCGCCAACCCCGCCATCGCCCGCGACCTGGGCGCCGACCTGTCCGGGCTCCAGTGGGTGACCAACGCCTACCTGCTCACCATCGCCGTCACCCTGATCCCCGCCGGCAAGATCGCCGACCGGTTCGGCCGGCGCCGCACCTTCCTCGCCGGGGTGGTCGGCTTCGCCGTCTCCTCGGTGCTGATCGGCCTGTCCGGCGGGCTCGGCATGGTGATCTTCTGGCGGGTCGTGCAGGGCTTCGCGGGGGCGCTCCTGCAACCGGCCAGCCTGGCCATCCTGCGCAACACCTTCCCGGCCGAACGGCTCAACACCGCCATCGGCGTCTGGGGCGCCACCGTCGGCGTGTCCATCGCGGGCGGCCCCATCGTCGCCGGGCTCCTGGTCGAGAACGTCAACTGGGAGTCGGTCTTCTTCCTCAACGCCCCGCTCGGCCTGATCGCCCTGGCCGTCGGCATGTGGGTGATCCGCGAGTCCCGGGACGAGGAGGCCGCCGGACCCTTCGACGTCCCCGGCGTCG
This sequence comes from Spirillospora sp. CA-255316, assembly GCA_050942275.1. Lineage (GTDB taxonomy): Bacteria > Actinomycetota > Actinomycetes > Streptosporangiales > Streptosporangiaceae > Spirillospora. Next base: position 2,352,610 of record CP192047.1, read on the forward strand.
TCCTGCTCAGCGGCGGGCTGTTCGCCCTGGTCTGGGGGCTCATCAAGGCGGGCGAGGACGGCTTCGGCGCCACCGTCCCGCTGGTCTCCTTCGGTGCCGCCGTCGTGCTGGGGGCGCTCTTCGTCCTGAACGAGCTGCGCGCCGAGCGCCCGCTGCTGCCGATGAGCCTGTTCCGCTCGGTGTCCCTGTCGGCGGCGACCGGGCTGATCGTGCTCGGCTTCTTCACCATGTTCGGGACGATCTTCTTCCTGACCCTCTACCTCCAGCAGGTGCACGGGATGAGCCCGGTGGACGCGGGCGTGCGGCTGCTGCCGATGACCGCCGTGTTCATCGTCGCCTCACCCCTGGCGGGTGCTCTGACCAGCCGGTTCGGCCCGCGGGTCCCGCTGTCGCTGGGGATGGCCTTCACCGCCGCGGCGATGTTCGGCCTTTCCCGGGTGGGCGCGGAGGCCCCCTACTCCCAGCTGTGGCCGTGGTTCGTGCTGGTCGGGCTGGCGTTCGGGTTCGTGATGGTCGGCGGCACCGAGGCCATCGTCGGCAACGCCCCGCCCCAGCTCGCGGGCGTCGCGGGCGGCCTCCAGCAGACCGCCGCGCAGGTCGGCGGCGTGCTCGGCACCGCCGTCCTCGGCACGATCCTGTCCACCCGCGTCGGTGACGTCCTGGTCGGCCGCCTCACCGAGGCAGGGGTGCCGGCGCCCGCCGCGGAACGACTCCAGGGAGCGGGCGGGCTGGTCTCCCAGGGCGTGGCCCCCGTACCGCCGGGAACGCCCGCGCCCGCGGCCGAGGCGATCACCACCGGCAGCCACCTGGCCTTCATGGACGGTTTCCAGTCGGCCCTGACCGTGGCGGGCGGCGTCGCCCTGGTCGCGATCCTGGCCGCCCTCCTCGTCCGCCGCGGCCAGTCTCCGGTCGAGGGCGCCGCCGCCCTCTGACACGCCGTCCCTCAGATCCGCGCTCCCTCAGAACCGCGGCGCGCCGCCCGTACCATGGCCGCCCAACGAAAACGGACGGCGCGCCGCACCCCCTGCAACGTCCGGCCAGAGTTACCAGGGAGCCAGCGAACTGCTCCCGGGGCGTCATAGACTGCCGCGCGAGCGGAGGTCGCAGGCCGCGTAGGAGGGTCATGATGGGCAAGCACAGCAAGCCGCCCACCCGCACATGCCCCGGCTGCAACGGTTCTGGCGTCCACAGGGGCCAGACCTGCGGTGTCTGCCGGGGCGAAGGAATGATCTGACGTGACGACTTACCCTCCGGACGGTTGCACGTTCGAGGTCATCTACACCCTCGGGCGGCGGGGGATGGGGCAGGAGTCGTTTCCGGACGTGTACGCCCTGGGACGCTGGTTCAAGGAGATGGAGCGGCGCGGGGCGCTGGCGCCCGAGGAGTTCAGCACCCCCGACGAGGACGGCCGCAACGGCTACCGCATCGTCTGCGTGACCGACAGCGAGCGCGTCGCCATCAGCTACTTCCACCCGCGCCTGGTCATGGGGCGGATCGAGGGCGCACACCACGCCGCGGCCGCCGAGTAGGCGGCGGCCGCGGGCCGGTTCAGCCGCTGGTGAGCCGCTGGTCAGCCGCTGGTCGTGGGGCTCGGAGCCGGATTCGAGGTCGGGCTCGGGCCGGGCTCGGGGCTCTCGCCCGGCGGGTCCGACGGGGGCTGTGACGGGTCCGGCGGGTCCGAGGGGGCCGGGGAGTCCGGGGGCGTGGACGGCTCCTCGGGCGTGCCCGGGTCGGCCGGGGACGGGTCTTCCGGTGCGGGGGAGTCCTGCGGCGGTGTGGTCGTCTTGTCGGGCCGCGAGGTCTCGGGCTTGGAGGGCGGGGCGGCGGGCTCGGAACCCGTGCCGCCGCCCGCGCCGTTGTTCGATCCGGTTCCCCGCGGGGCGGTCGAGGTGGGCCGCTGGTCCTGGGTCGCCGGGCTGGGCTCCGGCGGGGTCCCGGTGCCGGTGCCGTTGCCGCGCTCAGGGGTGGCGCCGCCGGAGTCGGTGACGAGCCCGGACGGGTCGGGCGATCCGGTGGGGCTGTTCCCGGCGGACGGCACGATCGCGTTCACGCCGTCGCTCTTGGCCGACGGCCAGGACACCAGCAGGCCGGCGGCCGCCGCCACCGACGCGGCCATGCCCGCCATCGCGCCCACGCCCTTGATCCTCGTGCGGCGTCCCGTGCGGTCGCGGCCCGGGGGCGCGGCCACCTCGGAGCCGATCACCACCAGCGGGCTGGGCGAGGTGATCTCGGTGAGCGGGCGGGTGGCGCCGGCCTCGCACGCCTCCAGGACCCGGTCGCGCAGCCAGGACGGCGGCCGGACGGGCGCCCGGCGGGCCAGCAGGTGGGGCAGCCGGCCCTTCTCGAACGCGGTGATGACGTCCCGGTGGTCGCCGGGGGCGCCGTGCATGAGCTGGTCCACCACGGCGCGCTCCAGCCGGGTCCGCGCGGCGTGCAGCAGCCCGCGGACGGTGTCGGGCGCGATGCCGAGGACCCGGGCGATGTCGGGCACCTCCAGCCACTCGCCGGCGTGCAGCAGCAGCGCCTCGCGGTGGTCGGGGCGCAACTCGCCCACCGCGCGCAGCAGCGGGTCGGCGGCGACCGGCCGGCCGGTGCCGAAGACGGGGCGGGGCGTGCCGGTGAACGCGCCGCGTTCGGCGCACGCGGACCGTGACAGAGCGTAGAGCCAGAGCACGATGTCGCCGCGCGGCGGGTGCCGTACCGCCGCGACGAAGGCGTCCCGGACCGCGTCCGCCGCGCCCTCGTCACCGAGCAGTGACCAGCAGTGAGCCAGCAGGCGATCGGCGTGCGCGTCGTAGAGGGTTCCCAGGTCCCCGCGCATGTGTCCTCCGTGGTGTGCCGGTCCTGGCACCGTCCGCGACCGGGCGGAGCGGTCGGAAGGGGGGACTCTAGCGTATGGGGCTTAAGTCTGAGAAGTCCGTGACTGTCCGGGCGTGTCGGGTCTCACGGAGAGTAATGATTCGGCTGGAGCACGCCACGTTCACTGAGATTTCCGCAAGTTTCTGGCGATTGGCTGATTGGTGATGCGGTTCAGCCGGGAAGGTCTCGAACTCGCTGTCGAAAAAAGGGGGAGTTCATGGCCGGACTCACCGTGGCCGACGTCTACCGGTACATCCGCGGGGTGTGCTTCAAGAACGGCCCGCCCGGCACCGTGGGGGCGGAGACCGAGTGGTTCGTCCTCGACGCCGCGGCCCCCGGCGTCACCGTGCCGACCGCGCGCCCGCGGGCCCTGCTGGAGGCGGCCGGACCGCCCCCGCACGGCTCCAAGATCACCTATGAGCCGGGCGGCCAGCTCGAACTCAGTTCCCTCCCGTTCCCCGGGCCGGGCCGGCTGCACCGGGCGCTGGCCGCCGACCTGGACCACGTCCGCGGCGCGCTGGCCGAGGACGGGCTCGTCCTGGCCGGGCACGGTGTCGACCCGGTACGGCCGCCGCGGTTCCAGGCCGACCATCCCCGCTACCTGTCCATGCGCAGCTACTTCGACTCCGGCGGGTTCGCCGAGGCCGGGGCGGCCATGATGTGCTCGACCGCCTCGGTCCAGGTGTGCCTGGACATCGGCGCCGACACCGCCGACGCCGCCCGGCGGTGGCGGCTGACGCACGCGCTCGGCCCCGTCCTGGTCTCGGCGTTCGCCAACTCGCCGCTGCGCGCCGGGCGCCGCACCGGGCTGCGTTCGACCCGGCAGGCCGTCTGGACGGCGCTGGACCCCTGCCGGACGCTTCCGGTCCACGTCGTGCCTGGACCGGGCGCCCCGGACGGGGAGGACCCCGCCGAGGCCTGGACCCGCTACGCCCTGGACGCGCGCGTGATGGCGCTGCGCACCGAGGCGGGCGACTGGGTGGCCGATCCCGGCATGACCTTCGGGGAGTGGGTGGCCGGCGGGGAGCCGCGCCTGGAGGATCTCGGCTACCACCTGTCCACCCTGTTCCCGCCGGTCAGACCGCGCGGCTGGCTGGAGCTGCGCATGATCGACGCGCTGCCCGACCCGTACTGGCCGGTGCCGGTCGCGGTCGCCGCGGCGCTGCTGGACGACCCGCGGGCCTCGGCGGAGGCGGAGGCCGCCACCGAGCCGGTCGCCTCCCTCTGGGAGGAGGCGGCGCGCTGCGGACCGGCCAGCCCGGCCCTGGCCGAGGCCGCGCGCGTGTGCTTCGCCGCCGCGATGGAGGCGCTGCCCAGGCTGGGCGCCGCCGACCTCGTCCCGGTGGTGGAGGACTACGCCCGGCGGTACGTGGAACGGGGCCGGTGCCCCGCCGACGACTTCCCGACCGACTTCGCACGCCCGGGGGCGGCGGAGCACGACCTGCCCGAGGAGACGGAGAAACTGACATGGCCGCGATGAGCGTCCCGGGATCGCCGGGGGCGGCGCCGGGTTCGCTGGACGAGCCCGCGCTGAAGCAACTGATCGCCGACGAGCTGGGCGCGGTCCGCGACCGCAGCCTGGGACTGACCACCGGGGCGCTGGACGCGGCCGAGCTGACCGCGCAGGTGTCGCCGCTGATGTCCCCGCTGGTCTGGGACCTGGCGCATGTCGGCAACTACGAGGAGCTGTGGCTGCTGAGGGCCGCCGCCGGAGTGGAGGCGATGCGTCCCGAGATCGACGACCTGTACGACGCGTTCGAGCACCCTCGCGCGGAGCGGCCGAAGCTGCCGCTGCTCCAGCCCGACGAGGCCCGTGCCTACATCGCCACGGTTCGCTCCAAGGTGCTGGACTCACTGGACTCGGTGCGCTTCGACGAGGGGAACCCTCTCACCAGGGGCGGTTTCGTCTACGGGATGGTCGTCCAGCACGAGCACATGCACGACGAGACCATGCTCGCCACGCACCAGCTCCGCAAAGGGGCCCCGGCCCTGCTCGACCCTCCCGGCGCCTTGCTGGACGCCCACGCCCCTGCCCGGGCCGGTGAGGTCCTCATCGAGGCGGGCGCTTTTGAGATGGGCACCTCGGACGACCCCTGGGCCTACGACAACGAGCGCCCGGGCCACCTCGTGGACCTGCCCGCCTACTACATCGACGCGGAGCCGGTGACCAATGCCGACTACATCGCGTTCATGGAGGCGGGCGGGTACGACGAGCCGGGCCACTGGCATCCCAAGGGATGGCAGTGGCGCTGTGAGAGCGGCAAGCGCGCGCCCGCGTTCTGGTCGCGCGATGGGGGCGGGCAGTGGCTGCGGCGCCGGTTCGGCCGCACCGAGCCCGTGCCCCTCAACGAGCCGGTGCAGCACGTGTGCTGGTACGAGGCGGACGCCTACGCGCGGTGGGCGGGCAAGCGCCTCCCAACCGAGGCGGAATGGGAGAAGGCCGCACGCTGGGATCCGGCCGCGGGCCGCTCCCGCCGCTACCCGTGGGGCGAGGTGTACGAGGAGGGCCGCGCCAACCTCGGGCAGCGGCTGCTGCGTCCCGCCGCGGCCGGGGCCTACGAGTCGGGTGCGTCCGCCTACGGGGTGCGCCGTCTCGTGGGCGACGTCTGGGAATGGACGTCCTCCGACTTCCACGGCTACCCGGGCTTCCGGTCGTTCCCCTACAAGGAGTACTCGGAGGTGTTCTTCGGCCCCGACTACAAGGTGCTGAGAGGCGGTTCCTGGGCGACCCACCCGCTGGCCGTGCGGGGGACGTTCCGGAACTGGGACTACCCGATCCGCCGGCAGATCTTCGCCGGCCTCCGCTGCGCCCGCGACGCGTCCCCCGGCGGAGAGGGCGCCTGATGTGCCGCCATCTCGGGTACCTGGGGCCGGCCCGCACGCTCGCCTCCCTCGTCTACGAGGGGGAGTACTCGCTGGAGCACCAGTCGTACGCGCCCCGCATGACCCAGGGCAACCTCCTCAACGCCGACGGGTTCGGCGCCGGCTGGTACCACGGGGACGGCGGCCGCGCGGTGCGGTTCCGGCGGGCGCAGCCGATCTGGGCCGACCCGTCGTTCCGCGAGATCGCCGAGGTCGTCGAGACCACCTGCGCGGTCGCGGCGATCCGCTCGGCCACGGTCGGCTTCCCGGTGGACGAGTCGTGCGCGCAGCCGTTCCGCGCCGCCGCGGGCGGCCCCGGGCCGGGCCGGGGCCGCTTCTTCAGCCACAACGGGAAGATCGAGGGCTTCGCGGCGATCGAGGGCAAGCTGCGCGAGCTGGCCGGGGACCTCGCGACGATCCCCGACGCGCGGGCCCCGGTCGACTCCGCCCTGCTGTTCGCCCTGGCGGCACGGCTGTGGCGGGAGGGCCGCACGCTCGGCGACGGCCTGGCCGAGGTCGTCGGCGAGGCCGCCGCCCTGTCGCCCGGCCGCTACAACCTGCTCGCCGCCGACGGCGCGGCGCTGGCGGCGACCACCTGGGGGGACTCGCTGTTCGTCCGGGAGCGCGGCCACACCGCCTGGCGCGTCGAGCAGGCCACCGGCGCGCCGGTGAAGGACCGGCCCCGGCTCCGCGAGGTGTGGATCTCCTCCGAGCCGCTCGACGACGACCCCGGCTGGCGGCCCGTGCCCGAACGCTCGCTCGTCACCGCAGACCTGGTGTCCGGCGTGCGCGTCACCCCGCTGTGACGCGCGCCGAGACCCCGTTCATCCATAAGGAGGCTCCGTGGACCGGTTCCTGACCGCCGACGACCTTGCCAAGACGCTGCGCCAGGACGTACGGGAGGGCCTGGAGGCCACCCCGAAGACCCTGCCGCCCAAGTGGTTCTACGACGAGCGGGGCAGCGGCCTCTTCGAGGAGATCACCAGGCTGGAGGAGTACTACCCGACCCGCCGCGAACGCGAGATCCTCGTCGCCCGCGCCCCGGAGATCGCCGCCGCCACCGGGGCGCGGACGCTGCTGGAGCTGGGCGCCGGGTCGGGCGAGAAGACCCGGCTGCTGCTGGACGCCCTGCGCGGCACGCTGCGCTCGTACGTGCCGGTGGACGTCAGCGGCGACTTCCTGGAGGAGTCGGCCGCCCAGATCGCCGCCGACCACCCCGGGCTGGAGGTGCGGACCGTCGTCGCCGACTACGAGCAGCACCTGCACCTGCTGCCCGCGGGAGAGCGGCGGCTGGTGGCCTTCCTCGGCGGGACGATCGGCAACATGCCGCCCGCCGCCCGCGTCGGCTTCCTGTCCGGGCTGCGCGCCACGATGGGCCCGCGGGACGCGCTGCTGCTGGGCGCCGACCTGGTCAAGGACGAGGCGCGGCTGGTCGCGGCCTACGACGACGCGGCCGGGATCACCGCCGAGTTCAACCGCAACGTGCTGCACGTCATCAACCGGGAACTCGACGCAGGCTTCGACCCGTCGGCGTTCGAGCACGTCGCGGTCTGGAACCGGGCCGAGGAGTGGATCGAGATGCGGCTGCGGTCCACCCGCGACCAGACCGTCCCGATCGGCGGCCTGGACCTGGAGGTCGCGTTCGCCGCGGGGGAGGAGATGCGCACCGAGATCTCCGCCAAGTTCCGCCGCGAGCGGCTGGAGGCCGAACTCGGCTCGGCCGGGCTGGCCCTCGCCGGGTTCTGGACCGACGAGTCGGGCGACTTCTCCCTCAGCCTCGCCCGCCCGGCCGCCTAGCCCGGACGGAGGTCACGAGGGCGTGGGATGCGCCAGCCCTAGCCGCCTGAGGCTCTCGACCAGGCGGGTCGCCAGGTAGCGGTGGCCCTCCTTGGTGGGATGCGTCCCGTCCTTCTGGATGAGGTGGGCGGCGTTGCCGGTGCCCTGCGCGCGGTTGCCGGTGATCCAGCGCTCGGTGATGGGGTCGATGAACGGCATCCCGAGCTGCTGGGCCACCTGGCGCAGCGCGTCCCGCACCGCCAGCGCCCCCTGCGGCGGATTCTGGCTGCCCCAGATCGGGCCGAGCACCGCGATCCGGGAGTCGGGCCACCGGCCCTGGGCGCGTTCGAGCAGCTCGTGCGCCGCCGCAGCGACCTGCTGCGGTGGATACGACCAGTCGTTGTGGCCGCCCGACACGATCAGCAGATCGGGCGCGGGACGCCAGCCGAGCTGGCTCTCGTACAGCGTCCCGAACGCCTGCCGCACGCTGCTGCCCGCGATGAAGCCGGTGCCGCCGCGCCCCGCCAGCACGGGCTGCCAGCCCAGCAGCCGGGCGGTCGCGGCGGCGTAGGTGTACTCGGGGAGGCTGCCGCGCTCGCCGACCGTGTAACTGTCGCCCAGGAACATCACCACCGGAGTGGACGCGGCGACGGGCCTGGCGCTGGCCGCCGCCGGACTGGTGTTCTGGGCCGGCTCGCCGCCGAACGCTCCGCACCCGGCGGCCGGGAGGGAAGCCAGGCACAGCGCGAGAATCGCCGCGCCGCGGCGGGCGCGGCGAGATGTCATGGGGGGACCACCGGTCTTCCGTGAGGAGGGGTGTCGTCCCGATTTTAGGAGAATCCGTGGCCGCGTGCGCACAGATTGTGGAGGGGCGGATCATTGTGGAGGGGCGACCCTCTTTTCACTGTGGAGGGGCGACCCTCCACACCACCCGGGACGGCGCGAAGCGCCTCCTCCGCTCGCCTGGGGGCTCGCTGCGGACCCGCTCCCCGCCGCCTGCCCGTCCCTCCGCTCCGCTAGCGCTCCGCTCCGGGCCGGACAGTGAAAGACCGGGTCGCTGTGGGGCTGGTCATTGTGGGGATGGCGCTCCGCTCCGCGCCGGACAGTGGAAAAACGAGGTCGTTGCGGGGCGGGGCGTTGTGGGCGCGGCGAGTGAGGCGAAAACTCGGACTCATACCCTCGTTGGGCTCGGGGCATGCGTCCTACACCTGGCGTTCACCGGGGGCTCACGCCGGGGACCCTGGTCGGCCACCCGGTGACGCCAAGGTCTCGCGGGTGACACGACACGACCGCCTTCGCGAGCTGGATCTGCTGCGCTTCCTGGCGGCCATGGCGGTGGTGCTCTTCCACTTCACCGGGTTCAAGGGAGCCGGGCCGTGGCCGGAGCCCTCGCTGGAGCTGTTCCCGGGGGCGGGGGCGATCACCAGGTACGGGTATCTGGGCGTCGACCTGTTCTTCATGATCAGCGGGTTCGTGATCCTGATGAGCGCCTGGGGCCGCAGCCCCGGCGAGTTCGGGGTCTCCCGGGTGGTGCGGCTGATGCCCGCGTACTGGGTGGGCGTGCTGCTCGGCCTGGTCGTCTACCTGGGGTTCCGGCTGGGCAACGGGGTTCCCGGGCTGGTGCTGCCCAACCTGACGATGCTGCAGGCGGGGCTGGGGCTGAAGAACATCGACGCGGTGTTCTGGACGCTCTGGGTGGAGCTGCACTTCTACGTGCTGATCGGCGTGCTGGCCGCGATCAAGATCACCTACCGCAGCTGCCTGGTGTTCATGGCGGCGTGGACGCTGGCCGGGGTGTTCGCCGACGAGGCCGACAACAAGTTCCTCCAGGTCATGCTGATGCCGACCTGGAGCCCGTACTTCGTCGCGGGCATGGCGCTGTTCCTGATGTACCGGTTCGGTCCGACGCTGCTGCTGTGGGGGTACGTCGGCGTGTCCTGGCTGCTGGCCGTGCACTGGAGCGCGTGGCGCACCGGGCACGTGTTCACGACGGCGGACGAGAACGTGGTCGCGGTGGCGGTCACGCTCATCTTCGCGGTGATGATCCTGGTGGCGACCGGACGGCTGCGGTGGCTGCGCTGGAAGGGCCTGACGGTGCTGGGTGCGCTGACGTACCCGCTGTACCTGACGCACTCGCAGGTCGCGCTGCCGCTGCTGAAGCACGCCTATCCGGGCCTGAACCGCTATGCCGCCCTGGTGCTGGCCATCGCGGTGTCGCTGGCGGTGGCGTACGCGGTGTACCGCCTGGTGGAGAAGCCGGGACAGGCCTGGATGCGCACGAAGCTGCGCGCGTCGCTGGTCCCGATCCGCGCCGCCGACGCCGACGCCGACGGCAAGGGCCGGGACGAGGCGTCCGTGCCGGTTCCGCAGCCGCGGGCCGCGGACGGTCAGGTGCCCGGGGAGCAGGCGGAACTCGTCCGGCCCTGACCTGCCCGCGCATGGCCTAGGTTGGCAGGCCATGATCGTGGTTGATGCAGCGGTCGCCGTCTCGGTGGCCGTCGCGGTGGCGTGCGTGCCCGGGCCGGTGCGGAGGCGCGGGCACGCCCGTCCCCGGCCGGCCCGGTGGCGGCCCGGTCCCGGCGCGGCGCTGGCGCTGGTGACCGTGCTCGTCTATCTCAACCAGGCGCTGTTCACCGTGTACGTCGTTCGCGTGCACGGGGGCGATCCGTCGTTCATCGCGCGGTATCTGCCGGAGGGCTGGTTCGCCCTCGCGGACGGGCCGTTCGTGGACGCGGTCGCCCGCCGCTTCCCGGCCCCGGAACTGCTGGCCCCGAGCGTGCTGCGCGTGCAGGCGTTCCTCGAACTGCCGTTCGTGCTGCTGGCGTACGTGCTGGTGCTGCGATGGCTGGATCGGGGGCTCTACCGGCGGCTGGCCGGGTCGCCGTTGGTGTGGGCCGCGTCCGCCTCGTACACGCTCGTGTTCTGCGTCGTGGAGTGGGACCTGCGCAACCCCTACACGGTGGACGACATTGTCATCCGCGTATGCGCCGCCCTGGTGACGCCCGCCTGGATCCAGTGGATGGCGCGCCGCGAACCCGAACCTGAAGGGCACGGGGCAGGGCTGCTGGTATTCGCCGTTTCCACTTGGGCGCTGGGGCATCTGGTCCTGACCGTGTACGACACCGCTCTCCTCTACAACCTGGGCCACGTGGGCGGCCGCCTTCCGGGTGCGGTGGCCGCGGCCGTGGTTCTGGTGGCGACGCGGTGGTGGGCCGGGAGGCGGTCCAAGGGGGGTGAGCCCGGGCTGGCATCGGCCACGGTGGTTGCCGGGATTCGGTGGGCCTTGGCATTCTTCTTCGTCCCGGCGCTTGCCGTCCGGTACGGGGTGACGTTCGGGTCGCCTCCGGTGGCCGCAGCCGGGGGGCTGCTCGTCTGCGGTGTGGCAGGAGTGTTCGCCTTGCGGGAAGGACTCGGGGGTTCTGGGACGCCGCGTGTCGTGCTGTGGGCGGGGCAGATGGCGTTGGCCGCCGTCGTGGGCGGCGTGCTGGGGGCCGCGGCCGTGCGGCTGGTGACCGATGCCTACTACGAGGCGGGGCTCCTGCGGGGCGCGGCCGTGGCGTTCGCCGCCGCGGTCGCCGTGTGCGCCGCCACCGACCGCTGGATCGGCGAGCGTTCGGAAGGTCGTTCGGAAGGGAGTCAGGGGTGATGGGGTTGTTCAGCCGGCGCGGGCCGGAGCCCCCGCATCCGGAGGAGCCGGTCCGGCCCGACCGGCTGATGATCGATCCCTGCGCGCACGATCCGGCCGCCGCCGACCTCTACGACGCGCTGCTGCACCGGGACCACCGGTGGGCGGCCGGTTTCCTGGGGTCGGTGACCGACCCCGACGACCGGGCCTTCTACCTGTCGGTGTGCGCGAAGGTCCCGGGGTTGCAGGAGTGGATCGGTTCCTGGGCGAGGGAGGAGCCGCGCTCGACGCTGCCGCTGCTGGTGCGGGGCGCGCACGCCGTCCACTGGGCCTGGGAGGCGCGGCATGGGCCCCGCCCGGCGATCCCGGCCCGGGAGGGCTCGGCGGACCGGCGCTTCCCGGGGTTCGTCGAACGGCTGGAGCTGGCCGAGGCGTGCCTGGGCGAGGTCGCCGCCCGCGACCCGGCGGACACGGCCGCGTGGACCTTCCTGCTGACCGCCGCGCGGGCGGGGCGGGCGGGGCCGGACGAGGCCCGCCGCAGGTTCGAGCGCGTCATCGACCTGCACGCGGACCATCTCCGCGCGCACACCGAGATGTTCGCCTACATCTGCTCGCGGCGGAACGGCGACCACGCGGAGATGTTCGCCTTCGCCCGGGGGGCGGTGGCCAAGTCGCGGGCGGGCAGCCCGCTGGGGCGGCTGGTGGCCGACGCGCACATCGAGATGTGGCTGACGCTCCCGCACGGCCAGGGCGCCGCGTACATGCTGCAGGACGAGGTCCGCGCCGACCTGCGGGCCGCGGCGGACCACTCGATCCGGCACCCCGACCACCGGCCGCGGGCGGGCTGGCCGGAGGTCCACAACGCGTTCGCCTTCGCGTTCGCGCTGGCGGGGGACGGGCCCGCGGCCAGGGACGAGTTCCACCTCATCGGCGACCGCGTGACGGCCTCGCCCTGGTACTACCACCGCCCCGATCCCGTCCAGGCGTTCGAGGAGCTGCGCGCCGGGGTGCAGTAGGGGCTCTGAGATCGTTCCAAGAAAAATCGCAAGAAGGTGTGACGTTCATGAAGCGGCCGACGCTGTCATGAGTAGAGGGCGGGCCAGTCCGGTCAGAGCGGGGATCGGGCGGCGCGCCCTCCCCATGTTCTGCGGCTGCTTTTCCGGCCGGGTCGCCTATCCGGCGGCGTCCAGGGGGCGCAGCTCGTCGGCGTAGCTGACCGAGGTGCGGCGCATGAGGCCGTCCTCGGCGATGGTGTACTGGCCGAGGCGCCACAGCGGGGGCGAGTAGGCGTGGATGGACACGCTCGCGTCGGCCGCGCCCACGAGCCTGTGGATGTGGTCGGGGCCGAAGCAGAACGAGGTGTTCTCCGGGACGAGCGTCCTGACGTGCACCCCGCCTATGCGCGGGTTGCACTCCTCCAGCGAGCCGGCCACGACCCGTACGGCGCCGGAGGAGATGTCGTGGTCGTGCCAGCCGGTGTCGTTCTGCGGGGTCCAGCACAGCAGCCACACGTCGATGTACTCGTCCCGGTACAGCGAGGCGTAGTGGCGCCTGCCGGCGGGGAAGCGGACGTGGCGCCGCCACAGCTCGGGCCGTTCGGCCAAGGTGTCGACCAGCGCGCGCAGCTCGTGCTTGTCGAGGGCACGGGCGGGCAGGTCCCCCAAGGCCGCGTCCTTCAGGCGCGCCTCGGTGCTGGTGGCGGCGACGCTCGGAACGCCGGCCTCAGCCTGCATGGGTTCGCTCCTCTCTCTTCAGAAGGCGCTGGGGGTTGGTCACGCGGAAGGCATGCTGGGCGGCCTCGCCCAGGGCCAGGTCGCGGGGGGCGGCGTAGGGCCGGTCCGTACCGTGGACGATCACGTCGACGCCCAGGGCCCGTACGGCGGAGTCCGCCGCCCGCGGCCCGTAGGAGGACGTCTCCACGAACGCGTCCGGATCGACCGTGCCGCGTCCCCCGCCGCGGGCGGCCAGGCGCTCGCCGTGCAGGGGAGCGAGCCCGGCGAGCATGGCGAAGCACACCCGGAGCCTGGGATGGCGCGGGCGGCCGTGGGTGCGGAAGGCGAACCAGGCGGCGTGCATCTGCTGGACGTAGGGCACCAGCGCAGCCCACCACGCGGGCGCGCCGGGGGAGGCCGGGGCCGGGCCGGGGTGGACGAAGAGGGGCAGGTCCCGCTCTTCGAGGAGGTCCAGGAGCGGGGCGCAGCGGTCGTAGCCGCCCGCGTCGGCGAGGGCGGTGGCGGGCAGTTGCAGGCCCGCGAAGGGCCGGTCCAGGACCCGGGCGGTGGCGCCGGCGTCGATCTCCCGGACGCAGGTGGAGGCCCACGCGCCGAACGGCTCGGGCAGCGCGGCGGCGCCCTCGTGGTAGGCCTCCAGAAGCGGCCACGCCTCGCCGGGCGGCAGCCATTCGGCGCCGAGCGGCGTGGAGAGGGAGACCAGGGCGAGGGCGAGCCCGTCCGCGCGGGCGAGGGCGGCGCGGCGGGCGGTGTCGTGGTCGGCCGGGTCGACCTCGTAGGGCGGCTCGCCGTTCAGATGGAGCGTCCAGCCGTCCAGGAGGGGCGGGGTGCGCCGGGCGCGCAGCGCCTCGATCAGCGGGGCGCCCCACAGGTGCTGGTGGACGTCCACGGCGCCGCCGGGCGCGGGGTACCGATCCCTGCTCACGGCGCCCCCCATCCTTCTGAACCGCATCAGTTAATCGTTTCAGTGAACCGGTTCAGAAGACGGCCCGTCAAGTCGCGCACCGCGCCGTCGGCGTTCTGTCACCTCGGCCGTCTAGGGTTGGATGCGTGCCAGAGCGGCGCAAGCGCGCGACCATCCGGGAGGTGGCGCAGGCGACGGGGTTGTCGCCTGCGGCCGTGTCGTACGCGCTGCGCGGCATCCAGACCTCCGAGGAGACCCAGGAGCGGGTCCGCGCCGCCGCCGACGAGCTGGGCTACGAGGCCCATCCGATCGCCCGCGCGCTGGCCAGCGGGCGCACCGGCATGGTCGGCCTGCTGTGCGGCTCGCTGGAGGACTACTGGCAGCAGTCCCTGGCCGTGGGGATCAGCCGGTCGCTGCTCGCCCGCGACCGCTACGCGCTGATCGTCGACGCCTTCAACGACCCGGCCCGGGAGCTGAGCCTGGCCCGCCAGCTGCGCGACCAGCGGGTCGACGGCCTCATCGTGCAGCCCCTCGACCCGTCCGCGCCGCTGTGGGCCGAGCTGTCGGAGGCGCTCCCGGTGGTCTCCATCGGCGACGCGCTGCACGGCGGGCGCTCCCAGGGCGAGGTCGTCTTCGACAACCGCCGCGGCGTCACGCTCGCGCTGGAGCACCTGCGCGAGCTCGGCCACCGGCGCGTCACGGTGTTCACCCCCACCCTGGCCAGCACCCCCGACCGCCCCGCCGACGTGCACGTCAACGCCGAGGCGGTGCGGCTCGGCCTGGAGGTCGAGGTGGTCGTGGCGCCCCAGTCGCTCGCCGAGGCCACCGAGGTCGCGGTCGGCAGCCTGCGCGGCCCGGACCGCCCCTCGGCGGTCTTCTGCTTCTCCGACTCCATCGCCTACGGCGTCTACGCCGCGACCCGCGCGCTGGGCCTGGGCGTCCCCGGCGACGTGGCGGTCTGCGGCTACGACAGCCATCCGATGTCGGCCCTGCTCACCCCGCCGCTCACCACGGTCGACTGGGACATCGACGGCATCGTGCACTCGGCCGTCCGGCTGGTCGTCGACGTCATCGACGGCAAGCCGCGCAAGCGCCGCGTCGTCCGCGAGCCGTCCCTGCGCGTCCGCGAGTCCACCACCGGCCCCTGACCCGCCCCCCGGCGGCGGCGCGGGGTGCGCGAGCGCGGTCAGGGGAGGAGGCGGGAGAGGACGGGGAGGAGATCGGCGGCGACGGCGATGTCGGTGTCCAGCGGACGGTCGTCCACCCGGGGGTCCAGCGCCTCGGCGGCGATGTCGTAGGCCGACCGCAGCGGCCCGCCCGCCGGGGGACGGCCCTGCGTCCGCAGCGCCCGGACGGCCGCGACCAGCTCGCAGCCCAGCCCGATCCGGTACGCGCCCAGCGCCTCGGTGGTGGCGCGGGCCGACTGGGTGGAGAACCCGGCGTGCTCCTCCACGCCCCGCGACAGCACCGCGCTGCCCAGCGCCGCCGGGGTCGCCAGGCGGCGGACGTCGGCGAGCGCCGAGTGCGCCACGTACTCCAGGATCATGATCCCCGACGACGCCTCGGTGGCGCCCTGGAACGGGTAGAGGCCGGTGAACGACGGCTCCGACAGCGTGCCGAGCCGGGCCGCCGACAGCGCCATCGTCTGGAACAGCGCGGCGCGGGCCGCGTCCAGCGCCAGGCCCACGTAGGCGGTGTGGAAGTTGCCGTTGTGCCAGACGGCGCGGCCCGCCACGTCCACCAGCGGGTTCTCCGCCGCCGCGTTGATCTCCCGGCCGACCACGTCCGCGGCGTAGGCGCCGGCCTCCAGCGCCGGGCCGTGCACCTGCGGGAACGCGCGGTAGCCGTAGGGGTCCTGGATCCGCATCGGGGCCGGCTTCTCGAAGGCCAGCAGTGTCCGCATCGCGGCGGCGACCTCCCGCTGGCCGGGGTGCGGGCAGGCCTCGTGCACGGCCGGCGCGTACGGCTCCTCCGACCCGCGCACGGCGTGCAGCGACAGCGCCGCCACGACGGTGGAGGCGGCCAGCAGCGTGCGCAGGTCGGTGACGGCCAGCGCCGACTCCCCGAGGGTGGCGGCGTTGGAGCTGATGAAGGCCAGCGCGTCGGCCGAGCGCAGCGTGAAGCCGGGGCCGCGCCGGCGGGCGCCGTCGGGCGCGGGCAGCCAGTCGCGCTCGCCGAGCAGGCACAGCGCGGTCGAGGCCAGCGCGGTCAGGTCGCCGGTGCCGATCGCCCCGTACACCGGGACGGGCGGGAGCAGTCCCAGGTTGAGCACGTCGGCCAGCGCGGCCAGCACGCCGGGATCGACGCCGGAGCCGCCCGCCGCGATCTGGTTGAGCCGCACGAGCAGCATGGCCCGGACGATCTCGGGCGCCACCAGCGGCCCGGCGCCCGCCGCGTGGCTGCGCAGCAGCCGCAGCCCGTGCGCGTCGGAGTCCTCCCACTCCACGCCCACCTCGCGGTTGGCGCCGACACCGGTGGTGCGGCCGTAGACCGGCTGCCCGGCGGCCACCTCGCCGGCCGTCCGCCAGGCCGCGCGGGCCCGCTCCACGCCCTCGGGGGAGACGGCGACCGGCACCTCCTCCCGGGCGGCGCGGGCCACCTGCCCGCAGGTCAGCGCGGTGCCGTCGACGACGATGGTCCTCACCGGTCCCACGCTACTGACCGGCCCGCGGCCGCCGCCGCACGGTGGCGGCGGCCGATGTCTCACATCCGAGACATCGGCCGGGAAGGTCAGCCGGGACGGTCGGCCGGGACGGTCAGCCGGGCGCGGCCAGCGCGGCGAGCGTCCGCCGGATCTCCGGGCCGCCGAGGACCTCGCCCGCCACCCGTTCGACGTCGGGCCCCGAGGGGCGGTCGTCGTCCAGCCGCGGGACGACCCGGCGGACCGCCTCGTGCAGGAACGCGGGCCCCCGCCCGAGGACGCCGGGCGACTCCCCGTCCCGGACCAGGTCGACCGCCTGGGCCGCGGCCACCGCCTCGACCGCGGTCAGGCGGTCCAGCAGGCCGAGGACGCGGGCCAGCCGCCGGGCCCCGAGGGAGGCGTTGGTGGAGTCGTCCTCGACCATCTCCGCGCCGTACCGGGGATCGGTGCACACCGGCGCCGACAGGGCCCTGATCTCGGTGACGAGCGCCTCGGCGGTCTTGGACAGCGGCGCCAGCCCGGAGCGCTCCGGCCCGTACGGGGACAGGCTCGCCGGCAGCCCGCTGAGCGAGGGGGTCAGCAGCCGCTGCATGCGGGCCGCGGAGATCGCCGCCAGCTGGGTCAGCGCGATGGCCAGGGTGTCGAACGCCAGGGCGAGCGCCGGGGTGTGGAAGTTGCCCGTCGAACGGATCTCCCCGCCCCCGGCGCCGTCGTGCGCCAGCACCAGCGGGTTGTCGCCGCTGCCGTTGAGTTCGGGCTCCAGCGCGGCCCACGCGAAGTCCAGCGCGGCGTGCACCGAGCCGTGCACCTGGGCGGTGCAGCGCAGGCTCACCGGATCCTGGACGCGGCGCGCCCGCCCGGCCAGGTCGCCGCCCTCCAGCAGGGCGAGCAGGCCCCGGGCCGCCGCCGCCTGCCCCGGCGCGGGGCGGGCGGCCTGGACGCGCGGGTCGAGCGGCCCGATGTTGGCCCGGAACCCCTCGAAGGTGAGCGCGGCCACGGCCTGGGCGAGGGTGAGGGCGGCCGCCGCGTCATGGACGACCAGGGCGCCGTGCCCGGCGGCGATCGGGCTCGCGCCGCACAGCACCAGGCCGTCCTTGGGCCCGAGCCGCGCCGGGGCGAGACCGGCCCGGCGCAGCGCCTCCGCGCCGTCGAGGACCTCCCCGCCCAGCTCGGCCCGGCCCTCGCCGATCACCACGAGCCCGATGTGCGCGGACTGGCACAGGTCGGCCGACCCGACCGACCCCACCTCCGGCACGACCGGGGTCACGCCCGCGTTGAGCAGGTCCACCAGCAGGCGGGCCACGGCGGGCTGGACGCCGCTGCCGCCCCCCGCGATGCCGTTGATCCGGGCCAGGACGGCCGCGCGCACCACCTCGGCGGGCAGCGGCGCGCCGACGGCGTTGGCGCGGCCGCGGATCGTCCGGACGCTGAACTCGGCGAGCTCCTCGCGCGGCAGCGCGTAGGTCGACCGGTTGCCCAGGCCGGTGGTGACGCCGTAGGCGGGGATCTGCCGGTCGACGGCGCCGTCGACGACGGCCCGGTCGCGTTCCAGGCGGGCGGGCACGCCGTCGGCCAGTGTCACCCGGGCTCCACCGCGCGCGACCGCGGCGACATCATCGCAGGTCAGAGTGCTTCCGTCGACGATCACCGGGGTGTCGCCGGGGGCGGGTGCCGGGCCCGTCATGCGTACCGCAGCCGCTGGCCCAGCCCGAGCGCCGCCGCCTTCTCGAGCATGGCGGCGCCGAGCGCGATGTCCGACAGCGACAGCCCCCGGTGCCAGAACAGGGTGGTCTCCGCGTCGTCCTCCCGGCCCGGTCTGTCCCCGGCGACGATCTGGCCGAGCTCGGCGTGCAGGGTGTCCTCGTCCAGCCGGCCCGACTCCACGTGGGCGCGCAGCGCGCCGAACCGGCCGGTGCGGCACTGCCCCCAGTCGTCCACCACGATCTTGTCCATGATGTCGGTCAGCGAGAGCTCCACGGCGCTCATCGTCCCGTACGGGATCACGCAGGCGCCAGGAGCGATCCATTCCGTCTTCAGCAGGGGCCGCGGCTCGGGGAGGCGGGAGGCCTCCACCACGATGTCGGCGCCCCGCACGCACGACTCCCAGTCGGACGTCACCGTCACCGGCCTGCCGAGGTCGCGCTCCAGCCGCTCGGCGAACGCCGTCCGGCTCTCGGGCCGCCGCGAGTGCACCCGGATCTCCTCGAACCCGAAGATCCGGTCGAGCAGCCGGACGTTCCAGTACGCCGTGCCGCGCGCCCCGATGTGCCCGAGCACCCGGGACCCGGGACGGGCCAGGTGGCGGGCGCCCAGCGCGGTCACGGCCCCGGTGCGCATCTCGGTGATCGCCGTGGCGTCCAGGATCGCCACCGGCATGCCGGTGCGCGGGTCGAACAGGTTGAGCAGCGCCATCTCCGACGGCAGGCCCAGCCGGTAGTTGTCGACGTAGTCGCCGACCACCTTCACCCCGGCCACGCCCAGCGGCGCGACGTAGCCGCGCAGCACGTTGAAGTGGCCGCGGAACGCCGGGTCGGGCTCCAGGTGGACGCGCGGCTCGATCACGGTCTCGCCCCGCCCCTGGGCGCGCAGCCCCGCCTCGACGGCGTCGAGGATCTCAGCGTCGCCGAGGGCGAGGCGCTCGACGTCCGTGCCGTTGAGGAAGGTGAGCCAGACGGGTTCCATGGGGTCCTATTCAGGTTATTGCGGTCAGTATTATCGCTTTCTCGTGGCTACAGTCCGAGCAGGACACCGTCCCCGCCGGCGGGTACGGTCCACTGACGAAACCGGCCGGCGTGCGACCATACCGACATTCGATTCCGACATTCGATCCAGATGCGGCGACGATCGCCGCCGGGAGGTGAGTCGTTGATCACCTTTGACGGCGTCTCCAAGAAGTACCCCGACGGCACCGTCGCGCTCGACGAGGTCAGCCTCGAATGCGAGACCGGCCGGATCACCGTCTTCGTCGGCACCTCCGGGGGCGGCAAGACCACGGCGCTGCGCACGATCAACCGGATGGTCGACCCGACCGCGGGCCGGGTGCTGATCGACGGCGAGGACGTGCGCGACAAGCCGCCCGCCGAGCTGCGCCGGGGCATCGGCTACGTCATCCAGCACGCCGGGCTGTTCCCGCACCGCACCATCGTCGACAACATCGCCACCGTCCCGTACCTGCTCGGCTGGGACAAGAAGAAGGCGCGCGCCCGCGCGCTGGAGCTGATGAAGCGGGTCGGGCTCGAGGCGGGCATGGCCAAGCGGTACCCCTTCCAGCTCTCCGGCGGCCAGCAGCAGCGGGTCGGCGTGGCGCGGGCGCTGGCCGCCGACCCGCCGATCATGCTGATGGACGAGCCGTTCAGCGCGGTCGACCCGGTGGTCCGCGCCGAGCTGCAGGCCGAGTTCCTCCGGCTCCAGGCCGAGCTGGAGAAGACGATCGTCTTCGTCACCCACGACATCGACGAGGCCATCAAGCTGGGCGACAAGATCGCCGTCTTCCGCACCGGCGGCAAACTCGTGCAGTTCGACACACCGGAGATGCTCCTGGCGCACCCGGCCGACGACTTCGTCGCCGAGTTCGTCGGCCAGAACCGCGGCATCCGGAGCCTGTCCTTCGCCAGGGCCGCCGACCTGCGGCTGCGCGACGACGTGGTCGTCAAGGAGACCGCGGCCGGCGTGGACGCCTCCCGCTCCGAATGGGTGCTGGTCGTCGACGCCGAACGGCGCCCGCTGGGCTGGGCGCGCACCGCCGAGATCACCGGCACGCCGGGGGAGGCGCCGCTGTCCCCGGTCGGCGCCACCTTCGACGTCGCCACCGACTCGGTGCGCAGCGCGCTGGACGCCGCGGTGCTGTCCCCGTCCGGCCTCGCGGTCGGCCTCGACGCCGGCGGCGCGGTCGCCGGCGTGGCCGGCGGCGCCGACCTGCTCGCCGTCCCCACCCACGGCGGCACCGGATGACCGCCCTGGCCGCCGACGGCGAGCCGCTGATCCGGTGGAACTGGATCGCCGACCACGCCGCCGAGCTGGCCGAGTACACCGGCGTCCACCTGCGGCTGGCGCTGCTCCCGGTGCTGTTCGGGCTGATCATCGCGGTGCCGCTCGGGGTGGCGTGCCGCCGCTGGGGATGGCTCTACCCGCCCGCGCTCACCGCGACCAACGTGCTGTACGCGATCCCGTCACTGGCACTGTTCATGATCTTCGTCCAGTACACCGGGCTGACCGGCCGGACGGTGATGATCCCGCTCACCCTCTACACGCTGTCGGTGCTGCTGCCCAACGTCGTGGACGGGCTGGCCGCCGTCCCCGAGCCGGTCCGGCAGGCCGCCACCGCGATGGGCTTCGGCAATCTGCGCCGGCTCGTCCAGGTGGAGCTGCCCATCGCCGTGCCGGTCGTGATCGCCGGAGTCCGGGTGGCGGCCGTGTCCTCCATCAGCCTGGTCGCGGTCGGCCAGCTGATCGGCCAGGGCGGCCTCGGCTACTACGTCACCCGCGGCCTGCAGCTGGACTTCCCGACGCCGATCATCGTCGCGATCGTGCTGATCGTGCTGCTGGCCCTGGTGACCGACGCGCTGCTGGTGCTGCTGCAACGGCTGCTCACCCCGTGGGTGCGGGCCCGGGGGGCGTCATGAACGGGCTCTGGAACCAGATCACGCTGGTCGCGGACTGGCTGACCTCCTCCGCCCAGTGGAGGGGCGACGACGGCATCCCCAACCGGCTGGCCGAGCACCTGACCTACAGCGGCCTGTCGCTGCTGTTCGCCGCCCTGATCGGGCTGGCGCTCGGGCTCCTGGTGGGGCACACCGGGCGCGGCGCGTTCGCCGTGGCCAGCCTGGCCAACCTGGCCCGCGCCATCCCCACGTTCGGCCTGGTGGTGCTGATCGTCACGCTGGTCGGGATCCAGGCCACCCCGGTGGTGGTCGCGCTGGTCGCGCTGGCGGTCCCGCCGATCCTGGTCAACACCTTCGAGGGCGTCCGCGGGGTCGACGCCGACGCCAAGGACGCCGCGCGGGGCATGGGCATGACCGGGTGGGGGGTGCTGTGGCGGGTCGAGGTCCCGATGGCGCTGCCGCTGATCCTGCTGGGGCTGCGCACCGCCGCCATCCAGGTGGTGGCCACCGCGACCGTCGCCGCCTACCCGGGCCTGGGCGGCCTCGGCCGGTACATCGTCGACGGCCTGTCCCGCAACGACTACGAGATGGTCATCGGCGGCTCGGTCGTCGTCGTGTCGCTGGCCCTCCTCGTCCAGGCCGTGTTCACCGCGCTCCGGCGCCTGATCGTCTCGCCCGGGCTGCTGGGGCGGGCACCCTCCTCCTGAGAGAAGGAACACACATGAGTCGCACACTCCGCGGCGTCATCGCGTCGCTGGCCGTCGCCCTGAGCCTCACCGCCTGCGGTGGGGGAGGGGGTGACGACCCGCTGGCGGGCGACAAGGGCGGCGGCGGCACCGTAACCGTCGGCTCGGCCAACTTCGCCGAGAGCTCGCTGCTCGCCGAGATCTACGCGCAGGCGCTGGAGGCCAAGGGCATCAAGGTCACCCGCAAGTTCGACATCGGCGCCCGCGAGGTCTACTACGACCAGGTCGTCAAGGGCGGGCTGAGCGTCGTCCCCGAGTACAACGGGGCGCTGCTGGCCACCTCGGTCGACAAGAACAGCAAGGCCACCACCAGCGAGCAGATCAACGCCGAGCTCAAGGCCAAGCTGCCGCAGCAGGTGGAGATCCTCAACTCCTCGGCGGCCGAGGACAAGGACTCGATCACGATCACCAAGGCCACCTCGCAGAAGCACGGCAACCTCACCTCCCTGGACCAGCTCAAGAACTACGCCGGCCAGATGACGCTGGCCGCCGGCTCGGAGTTCAAGACCCGCCAGCAGGGCGTGGTCGGGCTGGAGTCGGTCTACGGGGTGAAGTTCAAGAAGGTGCAGTCGGTGGACGCCGGCGCGCAGAGCACGCTGGTCAAGCTGCTCAAGGACGACAGCATCCAGGCCGCCAACCTCTACACCACCGACCCGGCCATCGCGGCGGAGGGCTTCGTCGTCCTGCAGGACCCCAAGAACCTGTTCGCCTCGCAGAACGTCACGCCGCTGATCTACAAGTCCGCGGTGAACGCCACCGGCCGCGAGGCGCTGAACGCCATCTCGGCCAAGCTGACGACGCAGGACCTGCTGGACATGATGAAGCGGATCTCGATCGACAAGGCCGACCAGGAGACGGTCGCCAAGGACTGGCTCAAGAAGGCCGCCCTGGTCTCCTGACCCGGGAACCACCGGCCGTCGGCGCGGGCGGGACGGGGCGCGAGCCCCGTCCCGCCCGCGCTCATGAGGGCGGCCGGCCGCCCAGCCGGGCGGTGAGCTCGGCCGCGGACGCCCGGACCACGGCGGCGAGGTCCGGCCAGGTCTCCTCCGGCCGCGTCTCCCGCCGGAACGTCACCGTGATCGCCGCCGTGGGGTGCCCGGTGTGGTCGAACGAGCAGGCCGCGATGCTGGCCAGGCCCTCGGTGATGTAGCCGTCCTCGGTCGACCAGCCGCGCCGGGCGTCCTCGGCCAGCCCGCGGCGCAGCTCGCGCAGCGAGCCGGGGCCGTGCCCGGTACGGTCCACGAACGGCCCCGGGAACAGCGCCCTGACCTGCGCCGGGGGCAGGTGCGCCAGCATCGACCGGCCGCTGGCGGTGAGCTGGGCGGGCATCCGCACGCCGACGTCGGTCACGAGGGTGGTGTTGGAAGGCCGGGACGGTGCCCGGGAGGAATGTGGCGCGTGCCGGGGCGGCTGCTCCTTCAGCAGGTAGAGCGTCTCGGCGCCGTGCAGGACGCCCAGCTGGGCGATCTCCCCGACCCGGTCGACCAGGCGGCGCAGCAGCGGGCGGGCGAGCCGTTCGAGGGGGCCGTGCCGCAGGTAGGCCGAGCCGATCTCGAACGCAGCGACGCCCAGGCCCCAGCGCCGCTCCTCCGGCACGTACGCGACGAAGCCGTCCTCGGCCATCGCGGCCAGCAGGTGGTAGGTGCTGGAGCGCGGCAGGCCCAGCTCCCGCGCGATCGCCGAGGCGGGCAGCGGCCCGGCCGCCCCCGCCAGCAGCCGCAGCACCGCCAGCGCACGCTTCGCCGCCGTAACGTGTCCCATACGCCCATTGTCTCGTATGCGAGACACATTGCCACTGTGCGCCCTCCACGAGCGGGACGCCTGCGGTTCGAATGGTGGGTATGCAGAACGGCATGGAGGAAGCGCGCGTCGAGGTCGGCCCGGCACCGGCGGCCTTCGACCAGGTCGTGGCGGTCGCACGGGACGGCGCCCGCGTCGTGCTGACCGACGAGGCGCTCAAGCTGATCGGTGAGTCGCGGGCGCACATCGAGGAGCTGTCGTCGCGTCCCACGCCCGTCTACGGGGTGTCGACCGGCTTCGGCGCGCTGGCCACCCGGCACATCGCGCCCGAGCTGCGCGCACAGCTCCAGCTCAACATCGTCCGGTCGCATGCCGCGGGATCCGGGCCTGAGGTGGAGCGGGAGGTCGTCCGGGCGCTGATGCTGCTGCGGCTGCGCACCCTCGCCACCGGCCGCACGGGCGTCCAGCCGGTCACCGCGCGGACGCTGGCCGCCCTGCTGAACGCGGGCATCACGCCGATCGTCCACGAGTACGGGAGCCTCGGCTGCTCCGGCGACCTGGCCCCGCTCGCGCACGTCGCGCTCGCGCTCATCGGCGAGGGCGAGGTGCGGGACGCCACCGGCGAGCTGAGGCCCGCCGCCGAGGCGCTCGCCGCCGCCGGGATCGCCCCGGTCACCCTCGGCGCCAAGGAGGGCCTCGCGCTGCTCAACGGCACCGACGGCATGCTCGGCATGCTGGTGCTGGCCATGCACGACCTGCGCCGCCTGCTCACCAACGCCGACCTGGCCGCCGCGATGACCGTCGAGGCGCTGCTGGGCACCGACCGCGTCTTCGCCGCCGACCTCCAGGAGCTGCGCCCCCATCCCGGGCAGGGCGTCTCGGCCGCCAACCTGCGGGCACTGCTGGCCGACTCGGAGATCATGGAGTCGCACCGCGGGCCGGACTGCACCCGCGTCCAGGACGCCTACTCGCTGCGCTGCTCCCCGCAGGTGAACGGCGCGGCCCGCGACACCCTCGCGCACGCCGAGCTGGTCGCCTCCCGCGAGCTGGCCTCGGCCGTCGACAACCCGGTGGTGCTGCCCGACGGCCGGGTCGAGTCCAACGGCAACTTCCACGGCGCCCCCATCGCCTACGTGCTGGACTTCCTGGCGATCCCGGTCGCCGACGTGGCCTCGATGTCGGAGCGGCGCACCGACCGGATGCTCGACCGGGCCCGCTCGGGCGGGCTCCCGGCGTTCCTGGCCGACGACCCCGGCGTCGACTCCGGCCACATGATCGCCCAGTACACCCAGGCCGCGATCGTGTCCGAGCTCAAGCGGCTGGCCGTGCCCGCCTCCGCCGACTCCATCCCCAGCTCGGCGATGCAGGAGGACCACGTCTCGATGGGCTGGAACGCCGCCCGCAAGCTGCGGCGGGCGGTGGACGGGCTGGCGCAGGTCGTCGGGATCGAGATCCTCACCGCCGCGCGGGCCCTGGACCTGCGCCGGCCGCTGCGTCCCGGCCCCGCCACCGCGGCCGTCGTCGCCGCGCTGCGCGAGCACGTCCCCGGCCCCGGGCCGGACCGCCATCTCGCCCCCGAGATCGCCGCCGCCACCGCACTCGTCCGCGACGGCAGCCTCGTCGCGGCAGCCGAGGCCGTCACCGGCCGCCTCTCCTAAGGAGCTCTCGACATGTCCGGACCCCGTCCAGTGCGATCCCCCCGCGGCACGGCGCCGTCCAACGCCAAGGGGTGGCCGCAGGAGGCCGCCCTGCGCATGCTCATGAACAACCTCGACCCGGAGGTCGCCGAGCACCCCGACGAGCTGGTCGTCTACGGCGGCTCCGGGAAGGCGGCCCGCGACTGGGCGTCCTTCGACGCGATCGTCCGGTCGCTCAAGGGCCTGGAGGGGGACGAGACGCTGCTCGTCCAGTCCGGCAAGCCGGTCGGGATTTTCCGGACGCACGAGTGGGCGCCGCGGGTGCTGATCGCCAACTCCAACCTGGTGCCGCAGTGGGCGACCTGGGAGGAGTTCCGGCGGCTGGAGTCGCTCGGGCTGACGATGTTCGGGCAGATGACCGCCGGATCGTGGATCTACATCGGCACGCAGGGCATTCTCCAGGGCACCTACGAGACCTTCGCCGCCGTCGCGGAGAAGCGGTTCGGGGGCTCCCTGGCCGGGACGATCACGCTGACGGCCGGGCTCGGCGGGATGGGCGGCGCCCAGCCCCTGGCCGTCACGATGAACGGCGGCGTCGCGATCTGCGTCGAGTGCGACCCGTCCCGCATCGAGCGCCGCGTCGCGCACCGCTACTGCGACCGCCGGGCGGAGTCGCTGGACGAGGCGCTCCGCCTGGCCGGGGAGGCCGCGGCGGAGCGGCGCCCGCTCTCCGTCGCCGTGCTCGGCAACGCCGCCGACATCGTGCCCGAGCTGCTGCGCCGCGGCGCGCCGATCGACATCGTCACCGACCAGACCAGCGCGCACGACCCGCTGATGTACCTGCCGCGCGGGGTGGCGTTCGAGGACTGGGCGGCCGAGCGCGACAAGGACCCCGAGGGCTTCGTCGCCAAGGCCCGCGAGTCGATGGCCGCGCACGTGGAGGCGATGGTCGGCTTCCAGGACGCGGGCGCCGAGGTGTTCGACTACGGCAACTCCATCCGCGGCGAGGCGAAGCTGGCCGGGTACGAGCGGGCGTTCGCGTTCCCCGGGTTCGTGCCCGCCTACATCCGGCCGCTGTTCTGCGAGGGCAAGGGCCCGTTCCGGTGGGCCGCGCTGTCCGGCGACCCCAAGGACATCCACCGCACCGACCGGGCGATCCTCGAGCTGTTCCCCGACAACGAGCCGCTGAGCCGGTGGATCAGGATGGCGGGGGAGAAGGTGCACTTCCAGGGGCTGCCGTCCCGGATCTGCTGGCTCGGGTACGGCGAGCGCGACAAGGCCGGGGCCGTGTTCAACGACCTGGTGGCCCGCGGCGAGATCAGCGCGCCGCTGGCGCTGGGCCGCGACCACCTCGACACCGGCTCGGTCGCGTCCCCGTACCGGGAGACCGAGGGCATGGCCGACGGCTCGGACGCGATCGCCGACTGGCCGCTGCTGAACGCCATGCTCAACACCTCCTCCGGCGCCACGTGGGTGTCGATCCACCACGGCGGGGGCGTGGGCATCGGCCGTTCGATCCACGCCGGGCAGGTGTGCGTCGCCGACGGCACCGAGCTGGCCGGGCGGAAGCTGGAGCGGGTGCTGACCAACGACCCGGGGTCGGGCGTGATGCGGCACGTGGACGCGGGCTACGACCGCGCCGCCGAGGTCGCCGCCGAGCGCGGCGTGCGCATCCCCATGCAGGAATCGTGAGCTTCGAGGACATGTGGGCGGCGCTGCTGCCTGTCGGCCGGGACCCGGGTTCCGGCGGCTACCACCGGTTCGCCTGGACGCCGCCGGAGCTGGAGTGCCGTGCCTGGTTCCTGGACGAGGCGCGCCGCCGCGGCCTGGCCGTCGAACGCGACCGCAACGGCAACCTCTTCGCCTGGTGGGACCCGGAGGGGACGCGGCGCGGCGCCGTCCTGACGGGCAGCCATCTGGACTCGGTGCCGGGCGGCGGCGCCTTCGATGGCCCGCTCGGGATCGTGTCCGCGTTCGCCGCGGTCGATCTGCTCCGCGAGCGCGGCGCCCGTCCCGTCCGGCCGATCGGGATCGCCGCGTTCGCCGAGGAGGAGGGCGCCCGGTTCGGTGTGGCGTGCCTGGGGTCGCGGCTGCTCACCGGCGCGATCTCCCCGGACCGGGCCCGCGGCCTGCGCGACCGCGACGGCCGCGCGTTCGCCGAGGTGATCGCCGGGCACGGTCTCGACCCCGCCCTGATCGGCCCGGACGAGGACCTCCTCGGCCGCGTCTCCTGCTTCGTGGAGCTGCACGTCGAGCAGGGCCGTGCGCTGGCGGAGCCGGTGGGCGCGGCGAGCGCGATCGTCCCGCACGGCCGGTGGCGGTTCGGGTTCGCCGGGGAGGGCAACCACGCCGGCACGACCCGGCTTGAGGACCGGCGCGACCCGATGCTCCCGTTCGCGCGCATGGTCCTGGCGGCGCGGGAGGCCGCCGGGCGGCACGGGACGCTCACCACGGTCGGCAGGGTCGAGGCGGTCCCGAACGGCGTGAACGCGATCCCGTCGGCCGTCACCGCGTGGCTGGACGGCCGCGGCCCGGCCGACGAGGCCGTGCGGCGCACCGTCGCGGAGGTGCACGAGGCGGCGCTGGCGGCGGCGCGCGAGCACGGCGTGGAGGTCGAGCTGGCCGAGGAGTCGTACTCGCCGGTCGTGGACTTCGACACCGGCCTGCGCGACCGCGTCGCCGCGGACGTCGCCGCCGCGCTCGGCGGGGCGGCGCCGGTGCTGCCGACCGGGGCCGGGCACGACGCGGGGATCCTGGCCGCCCGGCTGCCGACCGCGATGCTGTTCGTCCGCAACCCCACGGGGGTCTCGCACGCGCCCGCCGAGCATGCCGAGACCGGCGACTGCCTCGCGGGTGTGGAGGCCCTCACCGCGGTGCTCAACGACCTGGCAGGCGGGTAGGAAGTCCGTTATGCAGTGGCATGCCGAGTTTGCCTGGCTCGGAGACAGGGTCGCCGCCGATGTGCTCATCGAGGCCGACGGCGAGCGCTTCACCACCGTGACCCCCGGCGTGCCGGCCCCGCCGGGCACGCCCCGCCTCCCGGGGCTCACCCTCCCGGGACTGGCCGACGCCCACTCCCACGCCTTCCACCGCGCCCTCCGCGGCCGCGTCCAGGCGGACAGCGGAACCTTCTGGACGTGGCGCGAGCAGATGTACCGGGTCGCCGACCGGCTCGACCCCGGCACCTACCGCGACCTCGCCACCGCCGTGTACGCCGAGATGGCCCTCGCCGGGATCAGCTGCGTCGGCGAGTTCCACTACCTGCACCACCGGCCAGGCGGCGCCCCCTACGACGAGCCCAACGCGATGGGCGAGGCGCTGATCTCCGCCGCCGCCGACGCGGGCATCCGCATCACCCTGCTCGACACCTGTTATCTGGCGGGCGGGATCGGGATGCCGCTGAAGGGCTCACAGCTGCGCTTCGGCGACGGCAGCGCGGGCAACTGGGCGCGCCGCGTCGACAGCCTGCACGAGCAGACCGGCAAGGCGGGCCGTCTGCACGCCCGCGTCGGCGCCGCGATCCACTCGGTGCGGGCGGTGCCGCGCGAGCAGATCCGCGCGGTGGCGGACTGGGCCAAGGACCGCGGCGCGCCGCTGCACGTCCACCTCTCCGAGCAGCCCGCGGAGAACGAGGCGTGCCAGGACGCCTACGGCATGACCCCCACCCGGCTCCTGGCCGAGTGCGGCGCGCTGGGCGCCCGCACCGTCGCCGTGCACGCCACCCACCTCACGCCCGAGGACATCGGGCTGCTCGGCACCACCATGACCGGCGTGTGCATGTGCCCCACCACCGAACGCGACCTCGCCGACGGCATCGGCCCCGCCCGCGACCTGTCCCGCGCCGGGTCTCCGATCTGCCTGGGCTCGGACCAGCACGCCGTGATCGACCTGTTCGAGGAGGCCCGCGCCGTCGAACTGGACGAGCGGCTGCGCACCCGCGAACGCGGCCACTGGACCGCCGGGGAACTGCTCGCGGCGGCCACCTGGAACGGCCACTACGGCCTAGGCTGGCCCGAGGCGGGCCGGCTGGAGCCCGGCGCCTACGCCGATCTCGTCGCCGTCTCGCTGGACTCGGTCCGCACCGCCGGGCCCGGTCCCGGCTTCGCCGCCGAGACCGCGGTGTTCGCCGCCTCCGCCGCCGACGTCCGCACGGTCGTGGTGTCGGGCCGCGAGATCGTCCGGGACGGCCGCCACCTGCTGGTCGACGATGTTCCGGGGGCGCTGCGGCGGGCCGTCGAGGCTGTGACCGTGGCGGACGACCAGGACGATTGATCTCACACGAGTGATCTGGTGATTTTCCGGCGCGAGCAGCCCAAAGTGTGATTCCCTGCATGGTCAGGTTTGAGGAAGATATTCGCTTTACGGGGACGTGGGCTATGTTGCGGCGATTGCTGCTGCTCTTGGGAGTCATGACGATAGGGTTCGCCGTGCCCGGCACGATGCCGGCGTCCGCGGCGACGGGTCCGGCCATGGTGCTCGACCTGGCGAACGTGCTGAGGGAGACCGAGATCCGGCCCATCGCCGACTCGATTCCGGGACGGGTCAAGGTCTACACGACCCGGACGCCGGCCACCAGGACGGCGATGGAGCAGTGGATCAAGGACCGCCGGCTGTCGACCGACTCGGTCGTGGTGGGGTACCACCCGACGCTGGACTACCTCTACATCACCGCCAGCGCGTCGTCGGGCTACACCAACTCCGACCTGTCGGCGGCCACGTCGGCGTTCGGGAGGAGCGCCCGCACCACCCGCGACCCCACGCGCGCCTTCAACGCGCTGCTGCTGTCGCTGCGCGGCGCGGCGCCCGCCACCACCCCGACCGACCCGACGACGCCGACGCCGTCGTTCTCGGCGCCGACCTACGACCCGCCGGACATCGACACCGACCCCGACGTCAGCACCGGCGGCCGCCGCCGCGGCGGCGGCATCGGCAAGGTGATCATCTTCGGTGTCATCGCCCTGGTCGTCCTAGGGATCGGCGGTATCGTCAAGCTCGCCACGGGCAGCAAGAAGCCCCCGATGCCCCCGGGCCCCGGCGGCCCCGGCGGCCCGCCGATGGGCGCGCCGATGCCCGGCGCCCCGATGCCGCAGCCCGGCCCCGGCGCGCCGTACCCGCCCCAGCCGGGCCCCGGCGCCCCGCCGCCCCCGCCGCCCGGACAGGGCTACCCGCCCGCCCAGCCCGCGGGCCAGGGCTACCCGCCCGCACCGCCCGCCGCCCCCGGCGGCTACCAGCCGCCGCCCGCGCCGCCCGGCCAGGGCTACCCCCCGCCCCCGCCCGGGCCCGGCGGCCCGCCGCCGCAGGGCTGGTGACCTTCCGCCGGGGGGTCGTCCCCCCGGCCAAGGTGGTGTCCCGCATGCGGGACACCACCGGTGCGGTCATCTGACCGCACCGCTCCCGGCCGTGCGATTCTGGGCCGGTGAGCATCGCGATCACCAACATCGGGGAACTGGTCACCAACGAGCCCGGGCTCGGCGAGGGCCCGCTCGGGCTGCTGCGTGACGCGGCGCTGATCCTGGACGGCGGCACGGTCGCCTGGCTCGGGCCGTCCGCGTCCGCGCCCGCCGCCGACGAGGTCTACGACGCCCGCGGCCGGGCAGTCCTGCCCGGCTTCGTCGACTCGCACGCCCACCTGGTGTTCGCGGGGGAGCGGGCCGAGGAGTTCGCCGCCAGGATGAGCGGCCGGCCGTACGCGGCGGGCGGCATCCGCACCACCGTCGCCCGCACCCGCGCCGCCAGCGACGGCGAACTGCGCGCCAACCTGCGCCGCCTCGTCGCGGAGATGGCCCGGCAGGGCACCACGACCGTCGAGTGCAAGTCCGGCTACGGCCTGTCGGTCGAGCAGGAGGAGCGGGCCGTGCGGATTGCCGCCGAGACCGCCGACGAGGTGACCTTCCTGGGCGCGCACGTGGTGCCGTCCGAGTACTCCGGCGACGCCGCCGGGTACGTGCGGCTCGTCACCACGGACATGCTGGCCGCCTGCGCCCCGCACGCCCGCTGGATCGACGTCTTCTGCGAGGACGGCGCCTTCGACGCGGGCCAGACCCGGGAGATCCTCGCCGCCGGGATCAGGGCCGGGCTGACGCCCCGCCTGCACGCCAACCAGCTCCACGCCGGCCCGGGCGTCCGCCTCGCCGTGGAGATGGGCGCCGCCTCCGCCGACCACTGCACGTTCCTGACCGGCGCGGACGTGGACGCCCTCGCGAGCTCGGACACCGTCGCCACCCTGCTGCCGGGGGTCGAGTTCTCCACCCGCCAGCCCTACCCCGACGCGCGCAGGCTGATCGACGCCGGGGCGACCGTGGCGCTGGCCACCGACTGCAACCCCGGTTCCTGCTACAGCTCCAGCATGGCGTTCTGCATCGCGGTCGCCGTAAGGGACATGCGGATGACCCCGGCGGAGGCGGTGTGGTCCGCCACCGCCGGGGGCGCGCGGGCGCTGCGCCGCACCGACGTGGGACGGCTGGGCCCCGGAGCGCGCGCGGACGTCCTGATGCTGGACGCCCCCTCCCATATCCACCTCGCCTACCGCCCGGGAGTGCCCCAGGTCAGGGCGCTCTGGAAGGCCGGCGTCCGGGTAGGAGTGGTGTGAAACGCGTGCGTCGGGTAGGAGGCTCCTTGCCCCACAAGGCGAGAGGGAGGACGCATGGCTGAGTTCCTGACCGATCTCAAGACGTTGCGCGACCGAGCCCGGCAGGAAATCGACAAGGGCCCGGTCACCGAGGCCTACGGAGCCGACCGGCAGCGGGTGATCCAGGTCTGCAACGAGGCGCTGGCCACCGAGATCGTGTGCACGCTGCGCTACAAGCGGCACTACTACACCGCGACCGGCATCCACGCCGAGTCGGTGGCCGCCGAGTTCCTGGAGCACGCCCAGGAGGAGCAGCAGCACGCCGACATGCTGGCCGAGCGGATCGTCCAGCTCGGCGGCGATCCCGACTTCTCGCCCGACACCCTCACCACCCGCGCCCACGCCGAGTACGACGCGAGCCTCGACCTGATCGAGATGATCAAGGAGGACCTGGTCGCCGAACGCGTCGCGATCATGTCCTACACCGAGATCGTCCAGTGGCTCGGCGACGGCGACCCCACCACCAAGCGCATCTTCGAACGCATCCTCGAACAGGAAGAGGAACACGCCGACGACCTCAGAGGCCTCCTGGAACGCCTCCCCCAGGACCTCAAGGAGTCAACTACTCGGCCCTGAAGGACCGAGCTTGTTGACCCGGCCCGAAAAGGGCTCCGCTTATGCTCCCCGGTCGCGGCCGGCTGCCGCGCCAGGGTCACATCCACCCGTTCCCCTGGGCGGGGGCGGGGTCGGGCATGTTGACAAATACCCACGCCGAGCGTGCGCGGTTGCGCACGTTGATCCCGGCGACGACGTCGGCCGGGCCAGCGAACCCGCACCGACGACAGCAGAAGGTGTCCCGGTCGGGCCGGTTGGCCCGTCCGAGGTGCCCGCACCAGGGGACCGGGCATGTCTGGGACGTGTAATGAGCGTCCACCTGCAGTACCGGCACGCCGACCCGGCGGGCCTTGTAGGCGATGAACTCGCCGAGCTGGTGGAACGGCCAACAGGAAAGTCGTGCTCGCTGGTCGCGGGGAACCGTGACCCGGCCGCGGATCCCGCTCAGCTGTTCGAGCGCGATCCCGCGGCCGGTGCGTGCGGCGACAGCAACGACCTTCTTGGAAATCTTGTGGTTCTCGTGGGTGGCGTGCCGGGCCTCCCGCCGCGCCCGCTTCTTCAGCAGTTGCCTGGCCGAACGGGTCTTGCGGGCCTGCAGTTCGGCGCGTTTGCGGGCCTGCCACCGCCGGTACCGGTTCAGGCGGCGGCCCTGGTGGTTGTCTCCATCGGAGGTGGTGGCCAGGTTCACCACGCCCCGGTCCACCCCGATCCAGTCGGCGGGTTCGATCTGGTCGGGCTCGGGGATGTCCAGGGTGGCGATCAGGAACCACTTGCCGTCCCGGAACGCCAGATCCGACTCGCCCTTGCGGTGTTCGGCCAGTTGCTTGAGCTGGTAGGCCGACCCGGTGAAGGCGATGCCCTTGACGCGGCCCCTGGTGGTCCAGATCGACACCGTCCGGGCGTCGATCTGCCAGGACAGGCAGCGATCGTCGTAGGTGTGCGCGGCGTCGGGCCCAAACACGATGGGTTTCGATTCGGCCTTGCGGCGCCGCTTGGATTGGGGTCCGCCGAGGCGGCCGGTGCGGAGGTTGCCGCGCAGGGTGGTGTAGGCGTCGGTGACGCGTTTGATGATGTGCTGGGCGGCCTGTGCCCCGATCCCCTGGGCCTTGAGTTCGCCGTAGCACAGCGTGCGCAGCTCACGCACCGACGCGCGCAGCCCGAAGTGGGCGAACGCGGTGGCCGACACCCGGTTGGCCGCCTCGTTCACCGAGTGCAGCGTCTCCTCCAGCGCCGACGCCTGCTCGGCGTGGTCAGGAGTTTGACCTGCACCACCAGCTTCACAATCGGTGACCATACCATTACGGTGAATGCCGCCGCGGTGGAACCGAACCCCGACACACGCAGGGGCCGCAGCATCGTCCACACCCTGCACACGCACTTGGTCTTCACACCCAGGTACCGGCGGGAGGTGTTCACCGGCCAGATCCTGGACCGCTGCGAACAGATCATGCGGCCGGGGTTCCTCGCTAGAAGATCGCTGAATCCCGGCCCAGGGACGCCCGTTCCACACCCTGCGGCAACCGCTCTCACTGCCCGCCCCCGGGGGCCATGAGCGGTTCCTGAAAGCAGCACGCCCCGCCGGGGACCTTCTCACCGGTCGAGGCGTTCGCTTGGGCCGCAGCTCAGGAGACACTTCGGCCGAGTTCCGCACGCAGGCGCGCCGCCTCCGCGCGGGCCTCGTCGCGCTCGCGGGTCAACGTCTCGATCTCGATCTCGACGTGGTCGAGGAAGGTGTCGACCTGCTCTTCCCAGTAGCCCGGCCGGAGCCGGGTCACGACGAACGTGGTGTTCCGTACGGCTTCGGGGGTCAGGCGGTCGGACTCGGCGGCGTGGCGTGCCTTCGGCTGCTCGGTGGCCGCGCGGAAGTCCTCGCGCAGCGCGGCGACCTGGTGGCTCAGCTCGTTGATCGCGTCCCAGGTGGTCTTCTCTTCGCTCATGTCACCCTCCTAGCACGCCGACGGGGAGCGCGGCGCCCTTTCGCCGCAGGACGGTCAGGTAGAAGCCGAGGTCGTCCGGCTCGCCGCAGCTCTCCATCGCCCAGATGTCGCTGGTGACGATCAGGCGCGCCAGCTCGTCGGCCGACATCAGCAGCCGGTCGAACCAGGGGCTCGACCCCCCGGTACCGCAGGCGCATCCGGACCTGGCCGGGCAGCCATCCGCGTTCGCGGTTGCGCCGGTGGTAGTCCTGGTGGTCGGTGAGCGGCACGGCGTAGGGGTCGTGGCCGATGGCGAGCAGCTCGGCGCCGGGGCGCGCGAGCCTGCCGAGGCCGGCCAGCACCTTGGGCGCCTGCGTGCGCGAGGCGAGCAGGCCGAGGATCACCAGTTCACTGCCGCGGTTGCACATAGCGGCGGTTCACGCGGATGAGCGGGTCCTTGGTGCGGGAGATGTAGTCGGCGGCCAGGACCTCGGCGACGAAGAGGGTGTGGTCGCCGGCCTCGATGCGGCGGCGGGTCTCGCATTCCAGAGCGGCCACGCCTTCGTCGACGATCAGGGCGTCGGAGAGCGGGCCGCGGTGGTGCGGTTCGGCGGCCAGGAGGATGCGAGCGTTAGGGCGGCCCCCGCTGGCGAAGCGGCCGGCGAGGGCCCGCTGCCCGGTGCTCAGCACGGTCGCGGCCCAGCGGTCACTGCGGTCGAGCACCTCCGCCAGGTAGGAGGTGGAGGTGATCCCGGCCAGCACCATCGGCGGTTCCAGCGACACCGACATGAACGAGGTGACGGTGGTGCCGAGGTCGTCGCGGCCGTCCCGGACGGTGAGCACGACCACGCCGGTGGCGAATCCGGCGATGGCCTCGGTGAAGTCGCTGACCCCGTTCAGCGGATCTCCCAGGAGCCCGGGAGGGTGAGGGGGCCGGCGGAGGGCAGGCCGAGCCGTGCGGCGAGGCCCCCCAGGGAGCCCCAGGCGTCGAAGCGGGCCCGCGCGGCGGTGCGGTCGTCGCTGGACTCGGGCGGGCGGAGCCGTTCGAGCGGCGTGGCGTGGGGGAAGGTGCGGACGGGCGCGTCGGCGGGAAGCCCGGCGCGCTTGCGGGCCAGGTCGAGGGCGACGTCGAGGCCGCCGAGTTCGTCCACCAGGCCGTTGGCCTTGGCGTCGGCGCCGGTCCAGACCCGGCCGCGGGCGAGTTCGTGGACACGTTCGCGCGACATGCCGCGGCCTTCGGCGGCCTTGGCGGTGAAATCGTCGTAGATGCGGTCCAGCGAGGCGTTGATCCGCTCCCACTCGGAGTCGCTGAAGTCCTTGGTGGCGCTGAACATGCGGGCGTGGTCGCCGTCGGCGACGGCACCGAACCCCACGCCGACGCGCTCCAGCAGCCCGTTGACCACGGCCTTCCCGACGACGACGCCGATGGATCCGGTGATGGTGCCGGGCTGGGCGACGATGGCGTCGGCGGCCATGGAGACGTAGTAGCCGCCGGAGGCGGCCATGTTGCCCATCGAGACGATGACGGGCTTGCCGGCCTCGCGGGCCAGGACGACCTCGCGCCAGATGGCGTCGGAGGCGACGGCGGAGCCGCCGGGGCTGTTGACGCGGAACACGATCGCCTTGACGCGCTCGTCGCGGACGGCGGCGCGCAGCGCGGCGCCGAGGGTGTCGGAGCCGATCGCGGAGGTCTGGCCGGGCAGCGGCCCGCCGCGCCCGCTGCGGCCGAGGCGGATCACGCCGTTCCCGCTGACCAGCGCGACCGCGTCGTGGCGGCCGGGCTGGGGGAGGCGGCGGGCGAGGCCGTGCGCGCGGTTGTAGCGGGAGACGTAGCGCAGCAGCGCCTCCTCGCCGATCTCCTTGCGGACGTCGCCGTACACCTGGTCGCGGTAGCCGAGCCGGTCGACGAGCCCGGCCTCCAGCGCCTCGGAGGCCAGCAGGGGGCCGCGGTCGGTCAGTTCCCGGACGCGTTCCTCGGTGAGGCCGCGGCCCGCGGCGATCCCGGAGGTGATCTGCTCCCCGAGGGAGGTGACCAGCCGCCGGGACGACTCCTCGTGCTCGGGCGTGTAGGCCTTCTCCATGAAGGTGTTGGCCATGGTCTTGTACTCGTGGCGCTTGGCGAAGCGGGGCTGGATGCCGGCCTTCTCCAGGGCGCCGGCCAGGAACGGCTCCTCCAGGGCGACGCCGGTCAGCCCCACGTCCCCGGACGGCTGGAGGTAGACGCGCTCGAACGCCGACGCCAGGTAGTAGGGGACGGTGCCGTGCCCGGACTCGCCGAAGGTCTCGGCCCAGGCGACGGTGAGCTTGCCGGCCTCCCGGAAGGCCTGGACGGCCTCGCGCAGCTCCTGCGCCATAGCCAGGCCGACGCCGCCGGACACCTTGACGACCAGGGCCCGCACCCGGGCGTCGCCGCGGGCGCGGCGGAGGCCGTCCAGGACGTCCCGGAGGTGGTTGCGGCGGATCGACATGAGCGCCGTCAGCGGGTCGGACGGGGCCGACTCCACGAGCCCGTCGGTGAGGTCCAGTTCCAGGATCAGCGGTGCGGTGCGCCTCTCGCGCGCCTGCCTGATGACGTTGACGACTGTGCCGGGATCCACCATGGGCACCAGCCTATGCGTTCAGCGCGCGAACGCCCGGTTGGGCATCACGGACCCGGAGGCCTGGGCGACGGGACGGTCCCGCGCGTCGGTGACGAGGGCGTTGGAGACCATCCGGGTGCGGCCGGGGTGCAGGCAGGTGCCCACGACCCGGTAGGTCTCGCCGGGCATGACGGCGCGCAGGTAGTCGACGTTGAGGTTGAGGGTGAGCATCGGCATGAAGCGCTCACAGGTGCTGGAGCCGGCCAGGCAGACCGCGTTGTCGAGGATCATGGCGATGTAGCCGCCGTGGACGGTGCCGCCCGGGTTGGTGAGGCGTTCCCCGGGTGTCCAGTCGAGCTCGACCCGGCCGTGGACGGCGCGGTGGATCGACTGGCCGATGTGGGTGTTCACATCGGAGATCTCCGGGAACCGCCCGTCGCCGATCGCCTGGATCAGTGCGGCGCCCGACAGGGTGTTCCACAGGTCGGTTCCGGTGCCGGTCGCCGGGTCGTCCGCGGCCTCCACGCTCACCTTGCGTCCCTCCCGTGATCAGGCGCGCTCCGTCGGAATCCAGGACCGAATCGTATTCCGGTTCGGGAGCGGGCGTGGTCCCCGGCGGCTGTGCCGTTCGTCACGGGCTCCTGGCCGCGTCCCGGAGGGGAGGGGCTAGGGTCGCGGCATGGGAGGCGACGGTGACGGCTGGGCGCGGTGCGCCAGGGGCCACACGCACTGGGGCCGGTTCGGCGCGTCCGGGCTGCTGGCCTACCACCGCGACCGGGACGGCGAGGTGTGGATCCTGCTCCAGCAGCGCGCCTGGTGGGGAATCGGCGGCGGCACATGGGGGATGTTCGGCGGCGCCTTGAACAGCCACGAGGACCCGGTGTCGGGGGCGCTGCGGGAGACCGCCGAGGAGTGCACGCTCGACACGCGCCGCGTCCGGGTCCAGGGGATCCGGGTCGAGGACCACGGCGGCTGGCGGTTCGCCTCCATCATCGGGGGCGTCCCTGAGAAGCAGGACGTGCGGCCCGCCTCCCGGGAGACGCGCAAGGCCGCCTGGGTGAGCCTGGAGAAGGTGGAGGAGAAGCGGCTGTTCCCGCCGTTCGCCGCCTCGTGGCCGGTGCTGCGCAACGCCCTGAAGCGGCTGGTGCTGGTCGTGGACGCGGCGAACGTCGTCGGTGCGCGCGCCGACGGCTGGTGGAAGGACCGCGCGGGAGCCAACGCCCGCCTCCGCGACGACCTGGCCGCCCTGGAGGAGGGGGTGTCGGGGCTTCCCGAGGACATTCTCCCCCTGGACACCAGCTTCCCCGAGATCGTCATGGTGGTGGAGGGCGCGGCCGGCAGGATCGCCGGCGAGCCCTCCGACGGCGTGCGCGTCGTGGCGGCCCCCGGGAGCGGCGACGACCAGATCGTGGACCTGGTGAGCCGGCCCGACCCGGACGCCGTCTACGTCGTCGTCACCGCCGATCGTGAGCTTCGCGCCCGCAGCCGGGCGGCCGGCGCGTCCGTGGTCGGCCCCCGCTGGCTGCTCGGCTGCCTGCCCCGGAGCGCCTCCTAGCCCGGCATCCCGGCCCGGCGGCCTCCTGGACCGTACGGAACGGCTCAGGAAGGCTTGGCGACCTGGTGCCCGGCGTCCTTCAGGGCCGCCGTCGCCTCGCTCACCTTCGGCTCCGGGACGAGCACGAGGTCGGCGTGGAAGGTGGAGACGACGAAGACGGAGATCCCGGCGTCGGCCAGCGGCCGCACGAGCGAGGCCAGCACACCGGGCGTGTCCAGGGAGTCGCCGGGGTCGCCGTAGAAGCCGACCCAGCGTTCGGCCTCCACGAACGGCGGGACCTCCCGGACGACGGTCAGCCCCTCGGGCGCGCGCACCAGCGCGATCCATTCGTCGTCGTCGGGGAACGTGGCGTTGGGCAGATGCTCCACGACGAACTGCGACGGCACGATGTGAAGGCGCTGAGACATGCCGCCACCTTAATCGGGGCGGGCCTCGCCGGTCTCCGTCTCTTCCGGGACGAGGAAGACCGCGCCCAGCGGCGGCACCCGTACGAGGGCGGAGGCGGGCATGGCGTGCTGCGGCTCTTCGGTGGCCTCCACGCGCCCCATGTTCCCCACGCCGCTGCCCCCGTACTCGTAGGCGTCGGTGTTGAGGACCTCGCGCCAGCCGCCCGCCTTGGGCAGGCCCAGGCGGTAGTTCTCGTGGGGCCCGCCGGAGAAGTTGACCACGCACGCGATGACGGGCTGCTCCTTCCCCGGTGAAGGGTCGGTGCCGTAGCGGAGGTAGGAGAGGGTGTTCCCGCCCGCGTCGTTGGCGTCGATCCAGCGGAAGCCGTCGGGGACGCTGTCCATGGTGTGGAGCGCGGGCTCCGACCGGTAGAGCAGGTTGAGGTCGCGCACGAGCTTCTGGACGCCCAGGTGGTGGGCGCCCTCGGAGGCGTTGTCCAGGAGCCACCAGTCGAGCGAGCGCTCCTCGGCCCACTCGGCGCCCTGCGCGAACTCCGACCCCATGAACAGCAGCTGCTTGCCCGGGTGGGACCACATGTAGGCCAGCAGGGCCCGCAGCCCCGCGAACTTCTGCCACGAGTCGCCGGGCATCTTCGCCAGCAGCGATCCCTTGCCGTGCACCACCTCGTCATGGGAGAGGGGCAGCACGTAGTTCTCGGAGAAGGCGTAGATGAGGGAGAAGGTGATCTCCCCGTGGTGGTAGTGGCGGAAGACGGGCTCGTGCCGGAAGTACTCCAGCGTGTCGTGCATCCAGCCCATGTTCCACTTGAACCCGAATCCGAGACCGCCCAGGTGGGTGGGCCGCGAGACGCCCGGCCACGCGGTGGACTCCTCGGCGATCGTCATGATGCCGGGGTTGCGCTTGTAGGCGGTGGCGTTCACCTCCTGGAGGAAGGCGATGGCCTCAAGGTTCTCCCGGCCCCCGTAGATGTTGGGCGACCACTGGCCTTCCTCGCGCGAGTAGTCCAGGTACAGCATCGAGGCCACCGCGTCGACCCGCAGCCCGTCGACGTGGAACTCCTCCAGCCAGTAGCAGGCGTTGGCCACCAGGAAGTTGCGGACCTCGGCGCGGCCGAAGTTGAACACCAGCGTGCCCCAGTCGGGATGCTCGCCGCGGGTCGGGTCCTCGTGCTCGTACAGGGCGGTGCCGTCGAACCGGGCCAGCGCCCACTCGTCCTTGGGGAAGTGCGCCGGGACCCAGTCGACGATGACGCCGATGCCCGCCCCATGGAGCCGGTCGACGAGATGGCGGAAGTCGTCGGGGCTCCCGAAGCGCGACGTGGGCGCGTAGTAGGAGGTGACCTGGTACCCCCAGGACGGCCCGTACGGGTGCTCGGCGACCGGCAGGAACTCCACGTGCGTGAAGCCCATGTCGCTCACGTACCGGGTCAGCTCCTCGGCCAGCTCCCGGTAGCCCAGGCCGGGCTTCCACGACCCCAGGTGCACCTCGTACACGCTCATGGGCTCGTTCACCCAGGACCGCTCCTTGCGGCGGTCCATCCACTCGCCGTCGCCCCACTCGTAGGTGGAGGTGAACACCCGCGACCCCGTGGCCGGGGGCAGCTCGGTCGACTGCGCCATCGGGTCGGCCTTGAGGCGCCACTGCCCGTCCGCGCCGAGGATCTCGAACTTGTAGGTGTCGCCGTCGCCGACGCCGGGGACGAACAGCTCCCACACGCCGGAGGAGCCGAGCGAGCGCATCGGGTGGGCGCGCCCGTCCCAGTGGTTGAAGTCGCCCACCACCCGGACGCCGCGCGCGGTCGGCGCCCACACCGCGAAGCCCGTGCCCGACACCGGGCCGAACGCGGACGCGTACGTGCGGACCTTCGCGCCGAGCGCGCGCCACAGCTCCTCGTGCCGCCCCTCGCCGATGAGGTGCAGGTCGAGCTCGCCCAGGGTGGGCAGGTGCCGGTACGGGTCGTCCTGGAGGAGCTCGACGCCGTTGCCGTAGGTCACCGCGAGCCGGTAGTCGGGCACCGCCAGCGGCGCGGCGCCGGGGTCGTCACCCGACAGCGACGCGTCCTCGGGCAGCGTGCCCGCGAAGACGCCCTCGTGGAAGTGGCGCAGCCGGTGCCGGTCCCCGTTCGGGAGCACCACCTCCACCCGCTCCGCCAGCGGCCGCAGCGCACGCACCGTCACGCCTGAGCGCTCTGTATCACTGTGGGGGGGCGACCCCCCACGCCCCCCGATTCGCTCTGTGTCACTGTGGGGGGGCGACCCCCCACGCCCCCCGATTCGCTCAAGATGCGCGCCGAGAACGCCGTGCGGGTCGTGGTGGTCTCCCCCCACCAGTCTCTCGATCTCCTCGCGCGTCACCCGTGCCATGAGATCATGGCCTCCTCGTTCCCTGGGTCTGGTACGCACCTAGGAGTGCCCCGGGAACGGCATAACTCACCTGCGGAGCGGGCGGGTCTCAGCCGCCGCGCGACCGCCATCGGCCATACCCGCGCATGGCCCGGTCGGCCATCCCGTACAGCCGGCGGTTGCCGAGGACGAGGTCGCGTCCGCGGGCCACCGGGGCGTGCCTGAGCCAGTGCGCGGCCCCGCCCGGCGACCGGCGCCGCACCACCCCCTCCGCCACCGTGATCGAGCGGTTCCGCAACTCCTGCTTGTAGCGCCAGCCGACGGCCGGGCCCATGTCGACGTGCCGCACGCCCAGCGCGGCGGCCTCCTCCGCCATGCGCAGGTGCAGGACGAGGCCGGGCGAGTACTTGGCGAACTCGGAGTCGTACACCGGGAACCACGTCACCAGGGTGTGGTCGCTGCGCAGCCCGAAGTGCCCCGCGACCGGCCTGCCACCGGCGTACAGCATGGACAGCACCCCGGCGAACCCGTCGTCATGGGTGCGGTGCAGCCGCTCCACCAGCTCCACCACCCAGGGGCGGGAGAACCGGTCGGTGCGGCCCATCGCCCGGTACTGGGCCGACTTCCACGACCGGACGAGCGCCAGCGACGCGTCGTCGCGCACGTCGAACGCGAACGACACCTCGCCCGCCTCGCGGCCCAGCTTCCGCTCCTTGTACCGGGTCTGCTTGACCACCTTGGAGCCCTTGGCGCGCAGCGACTCGGCGAACGCGTCGAAGCCCCCGGACAGGTCCATCACCGCCGAGTCGAGCCGCTTGGTCGCGTACGGCGCGAACCACGGCTGGCCGGGCGCCAGCGTCCCGAACGCGTAGGCCGACAGCCCGCACGAGCGCAGCAGGTCGCGAGCGTCCAGCTCCAGGCCGGGCGTGTGCACCAGGCCCTGGCCGAGCGACAGCCACCCGCCGATCGCCCCGGCCGAGCCCCGGCCGTGCAGCTCGTAGGGCAGGAACCCGGCGATGTCGCCGCCCGCCCGCTCGCTCAGCACCGCCACCCGAGCCCCCGCGATCACGTGGTCGACCGCGACCGAATAGCCCGCCGACAGGAACGGGTTGGCCAGGTGGAACTGGTCGTCCTGCATCGTGCGCCAGGCCGCCAGCTCGGCCGGGCCCAGCTCGCGGGGACGCGTCACCGCGACATGCATCATGATCACCTCGCGAACGTGAACGGCAGCCGGGTGATGCCGTTGTCGAAGCTGGACCGCAGGTACTCGGGCTCGCCGTCGGCCCGCAGCCCCGGCAGCCGCCCGTACAGCTCCCGGAACATGATCTTCAGCTCCATCCGGGCCAGGTTCGCGCCCAGGCACAGGTGCGGGCCGGGGCCGCCGAAACCGACGTGCGGGTTGGGCGAGCGGGTGATGTCGAAGGTGTCGGGGTCGGCGAAGACCTCCGGGTCGCGGTTGGCCGCCGGGTAGAACAGCACCACCTTGTCGCCCGCCCGGAACGGGTGCCCGCCCAGCTCGTGGTCCTCCGTGAGCGTCCGCCGGAACTGGATGATCGGCGACGCGTACCGGACGATCTCCTCGATCGCGCCGCCGATCCGCTCGTCGTAGCCGGACAGGTCACCGGCCGTCAGCAGCTCCCGCTGGCCGGGATGCTCGGTGAACAGCCGCAGCCCGTGCGACAGCGCGTTCCGGGTGGTCTCGTTGCCCGCCACCAGCAGCAGGTCGAAGAACGACCCCAGCTCCCGCACCGACAGCCGCTCGCCGTCGGGATTGGCGTTGACCAGCGCCGACACCAGGTCGCCGGCCGGGTTCTCGCGGCGGGCCCGGCCCAGCCGCGCCACCAGCCGGTGCAGGTCGACGATCGCCCGCACGTTGCCGTACAGCAGCCGCAGCGTGCGCGGGCTCGCCAGCGACCCGCGCACCCCCGAGTACTCGGT
Source organism: Spirillospora sp. CA-255316 (assembly GCA_050942275.1). GTDB lineage: Bacteria > Actinomycetota > Actinomycetes > Streptosporangiales > Streptosporangiaceae > Spirillospora. The sequence continues at coordinate 2,395,652 of CP192047.1, forward strand.
CATCGCGTCGATCCGGGCCAGCACGTACGGCCGGGCCCGCTCCGGGATGCCCATCATCGCGCAGATCACGTTGATCGGCAGCCGCGCCGCGACCTGCTCCACGAAGTCGCGCGGCCCCTCGGCGAGCACGTCGTCGACGATCCGCGCCGCGGTCGCCCGCACGTCCTCCTCGATCCGGGCCAGCATCTTCGGCGTGAACGCGCGGAACACGATCCGCCGCAGCCGGGCGTGCGCGGGGTCGTCCATGTTCACCATCGGGGTGCCGAACAGCGCCGGCAGCCACGGCGGCGGCTCCGGCGACGTCGCCGCCGGCTCGCTGGAGAAGACCTTGGCGTTGCGGCTCGCCTCCACCACGTCGGCGTGCCGCACCAGCGCGTGGAAGCCCTTGCCCGACCGGACGAACGGCACCCGCGGCTCGGGGAAGTACACCGGCCGCCCCAGCTCCCGCAGCCGCGCGAAGTCGGCCAGCCGCCGCTCCGGCGGCCGGTCCCAGAAGTCCATGCCCACCAGGTCGATGTCCGTGACCCGCCGCGCCGGCACCGTCACCGCGCCACCCACCTGACCTCGTAGGGGCCCAGCTCCAGTGCCCTGCCCTCGATCAGCGGCCGGGCGGCCTCGGCCGAGCCGTTCACCACGACCATCCGCTCCCGCTGCGCCAGCACCCGCACCGCCGGGTCGGACGCCTTCACCTCCACCAGCGCGGTGCCGGGCGGGAACCAGCGGGCGAAGTTCTGCAGCATGGCCAGCGTCGGCGTGGCCCCGCCGCCCTTCGCCGCGCCCGACCACAGACAGCCGGGGCAGTCACCGGTCGTGGTCGTCTGCGGGCTCCAGTAGAACGCGCCGGCCGCGCCGCCCCGCACGAACTCCATCATCGCCGCGGTGTGGACGGCGGCGCGGCGCCCGTCCGTCCAGTCGGACGGCACCGGCTCGACGTACCACTCGGCCCACCACACCGGCAGGTCCGGGTCGAGCGCGCGCAGCCACCGCGTCACGTCGGAGAACTTCGTCAGCGCCTGGAAGTCGTTCAGGACGATCTGGCGCTGCACGGGCTGGCTGTGCCCGTCGACCGCGATGAAATCGGCGCCCTTCTTGTGCCGCATCCAGTATTCGACGGCGTCCAGGTTGCGCTGGTCCATACTGCCCCACGAGCCCTTCAGTTCCGAAGGCGGACCGTACCGGCCGCCGGGGGCGTTGCTGTTCATGACCATGTAGGGGCCGCCGACGCGGATGTTCCCGTCGACCTTCTTCAGCGCCTCGTAAACCTTGTTGTAGAGCTTGGTGTACCCCTCATAATCCCAGCGGTTGCCGGGCGGGTACCAGAAACCCTTGAACTCGTTCCATACGGTGTAGTACTTCACGTGCGGATAGCGTTTGGCGATCTCCGCCGACATCTCGGCGAAGGCGTCGAAGTACTTCGGCTCGACGGCCAGTTCCAGCCGGCTCCAGTCGGTGTTCCCGGGCGGCCCGCCCTTCATCCAGTCGGGCGCGCAGCACAGGGTGATGACCGGGGTGCCGTTGGTCGCCCGGATCGTCTGGATCCGGCGGTCCAGCGACGCCCAGTCGTACTCGCCCGGCCGCGGCTGCGGGTTGTCCAACCCCCACCCCATGATGGGCGTGACCTGCGCGACAGGGCTCGCCGACAGGTCGGCGAGCGCCCGCTGCGGGCCCTGCTCCCGGTCGACCGAGTTCTGCGTGTGGGTGAAGCCCCACGCGGGCCAGTCCCGGGGCGCCCCCGCGCCGACCCGGGCGGCGGGCGAGGCAGGGGCCCCCACCGCGCCGCCGCCGCCACCGCCCGGCCGCCACCCGGTCACCCCCAGGACGACCGCGGACGTCGCCACCCCCGCGAGCGCGGCCACGAGAGCGACCAGGAAAAGGCGTTGCCGGGGCGGGCGGCCATGCCGGCCCTGCCGATTGCTGAAGAGCGCGGGACGGTTGTCCCGCGTCCTTGATCGCACGTCCAAGGCGGCCCCCAGAAAGAAACGGGAGAAAGCGCCGGGAACTCATCCGGCACATTCCTTAGAACGCGGTGGACGGGGTCGGAGTTCGGCGATCCGCACGACGTTCTCGTGACATCTGCCTTACTTCCGCCGAACCCGCCTCCGCCCTACAACCGGAACGGACGGAACGCAACCCGCAACGGTGCGAGACGGCCTCGTGAAAAACATGATCGGAAAGTGCGGCAAGAAATGGCGCGGGCGTTCGGCCGCGACCGCACGGATGGCACGACTCTTCACGTAGGGGTCGCGCCGATGTGCCATCCGTGCGGTCACGCTCTTCTGGCCGCCGCGGTGACATCGACCACGCCGACCAAGCCTCCACTCCTGTGTCACCTCAGCGCCACAGGTATCTTGCGCCCCGCGCCGTCCCGGCCCGGTCCGCCCCCGTTCGCGGACCGGGCCGCCCGGCCTCCCCCGCCCACGTGCCGGCGCCTCCGGAACGGCACCGCCGCCCTCCGTCCGCGGCCGGCCCCTCACCGCTCCTCGCCGTCACGCCGGACCTGATCCCGCAGCAGCTCCCGCAGCCCCGCCGCGTCGTCCGCGGCGACCGTCATCGCGTAGCCCGCCTGCAACTGCGCGTCGGTGAGATCGCCGCTGCGGGTGGCGTACCAGCGACCCGCGTCGCTGCGCCACACCAGCCACCCCGGGAACTCCCTCTCGATGGCCGTCTTCTGATCCTCGAAGTCGCCCATCAAGGTCGTCCTTTCCCCGAGGCGGTTCTTCTGTATACAAAAGTCTTACTCGGTCAAAGAGGTGTCAAGCTGTCCGTAAGCGGACCGTCCCCCTCGGGTTAGCGAAGGGAAGGATGCAGGGCGGGGAGCGACGGCCCGGGATCGAACGGCTCATCGATTCGGGGGAGCGGTGGGCCGGGGACGAGAGAAGGTGATGCCGGTGCCGGAGCGTCCGGCCTACCTCCGTATTGCCGAGCAGCTGCGGGACCAGATCAGGGAGGGCCGCTACCCGCAGGGATCACGCCTGCCCACCATGGCCGACCTGCGCGCCGAGCACGGGGTGTCGGAGATCGTCGTGCGCCAGGCGATCGCCCTGCTGCGCGGCGAGGGACTCGTCGAGACCCGCCGCGGCGGCGGAACGGTCGTGAAGGTGGCGCCCCCGGTCCGCCGCGTGGCCATGGACCGCTACCGCAGCGTGACCCGGCCGATGGCCGTGCCCGCGACCACGTTCACCCACGACCAGCGCATCTCCTGGAACGAGTACCGCCTCGACCGCGAGTTCACCCGCACCCGCGCCGACGCCGCCCTCGCCGAACTCTTCGAAGTCGCCGCCGGCACCGAGATGCTCCGCCGCCGCTTCGTCTTCTACGCCCGCGGGGAACCCCAGCAGATCTCGGTCAACTACCTGCCGTGGGACGTCGTCGGCGACACGCCCGTCGCCGACCCCGCCAACGAACCCTGGCCCGGCGGCACCCTCGCCCAGCTCCGCTTCCTCGGCCACCCGCCGACACGCGTCGAGGAGGCCGTGACCTCGCGGATGCCCACCCCGGAGGAGGCCGAGACCCTGCGGATGAGCGGCGGCGTACCCGTCCTCACCATCACCCGGCGACTCCTGTCGGGCCCGCGCGTCCTGGAGGTATGCCGCGACATCGTCATCCCCGCCGACCGCGTCGTACTCGACTACGCGATCGATCTGTGACCGTCCGTCATTCCTGGTAGAGCCAGGCTTCTTCGTCTTCTTCCTTGGCGGAGGCGGGGAGGTCTCGGCGCGTCTCGGTGGGTGCAGGGGCGGGCGGCACAGCGGGTGAGGGCCGGGGTGGGATGGCGCGGGGGCGGCGTCGGAGTTGGGGGGTTGCCGTCAGGGCGCTGATGAGGAGGATGGCGGCCAGGCCGGTGCGGGGGGACCAGGCGCCGGTCATCAGCATGAGCTGGGCCGTTCCGGCGACCGTGACGATGCTCGCGGCGGCGGTGACCACCAGGCGGCCGACCGGGTCCAGGCCGCGCATCAGGGTCCAGAACGCCGCGCCTGGCGCGGCGAAGAGCGTGACCAGGAGCAGGGCCTTCAATGGATCACCACGAACCTCTCCACGATGACCGCGACCACGCTGACGAACAGCGGGATCGCCAGGACGGTCAGCGGCCGCAGCCTTGCCGTTTCGCCGGGCGGCACCCGCAGCCGGCGCAGCTCGCGGGTCAGCAGCACGCCCAGCAGGACGGGCAGGTAGATCAGCCCGGCCGGGGTCCACGGCGAGGAGCGCAGGCCGAGGCCGGCCGGGGGCGGCACCTGCGCCACCGGTTCCGGTGGAGGGTCGCGCAGCCGGAACACGGCGGCGTCGCGGTCGGCGAAGACGGTGCGGATCGCCGGGTGGGACGCCAGCGCCCGCCGCATCCGCGGGCCGTACTCGGGTGGCAGGCCCGCGCTCAGCACCTGGAAGTCCTCATGGCCGCGGGTGGTGACGAAGAAGCCGCCGGGGCCCTGTTCGCCGAGCCGCTGGAGGATCTGCGAGACGTCGGCGGGGTCGTTCCGGTTCGCGATGACGGGGGTGTAGGTGAACCGCTCCCAGCTGCGGTACGACCACGGCATCACCGGCGTCCCGCCGACCAGGTCGGGGTTCTCCGCGCTCAGCCAGACCACGCCGATCGCGCCGCGGTGCTCGCGCAGCATCACCTCGAACGCGGTCACGTCGCTCTCGCGGACCTGCTCGTAGCGTTCGTTGCCGTACCGGACGGCCAGGAAGCCGCCGGTCAGCAGGAGGGCGAAGACGGAGGCGAGCGCCACCGACGGCCAGTGGCGGCGGGAACCGGTGCGCAGCCGGCCGAGCCGGAGCCGCACCTTCGGGACGCGGACGGCCGGGGCGTCGAACGGCGCCGGGAAGAACAGGTAGGCGATCAGCAGGCAGGCGGCGGGCAGCATGAAGAAGTAGATCCGCAGCGCGATCTCGCCGCCGTAGTTCTGCAGCCCGAACGAGGAGAACGGCACCAGCATCAGCACCAGCGCGACCCGGTCGTCGATGCCCCGGGCGCGGCGCCGCAGCAGCCCCACCAGCGCCAGCCCCATCACGGACACGGCGATGAGGATCCGCAGCATCTGGATGTCCTGGGTCTCGCCGGCCGCGTCGCCGATCCGGCCGCCGGTGCTCTGCTGCACGTTGGTGAACACCTTGCCGAGCCCGCCGAAGATCTCCTCCTTGCGGCCGGCCCAGTAGCCGACCGTCATGAAGCTGACCCACGCCGCGTACACGACCCCGGCGATGAACGGCAGGCCGCGCAGGTTGCAGCGGCGCACCAGCACCAGCCCGGCGCACGCGGCCGTCATCAGGAAGGGGGTGAGCTGGTGCGCGGCCGTCCCGGCGAGCAGGAGGAGGAACAGCAGGATGAGGAGGATCGACCGCTCCCGCACCGGGGCTGGGGGCGCGGGCAGTTCGCCCGGGTCCTTGGGGCCGAAGAGCCAGTTGTAGAGGCGCCAGAAGCCGCCTGTGCGGGTGCGTGTGGCGGCGCTGCGCCGGCGGCCTGCGCGCCGGGTTGTCTCGTCGTGGTGCCGGAACCAGTTGACCAGGATCGCGACGAAGTACAGGTAGAGCAGGTACGCGAACGCCTGCGGGGACAGGTAGTCCTGCCCGACCCAGTTGGCCGCGATGAACAGCCAGGCGGCGAACCACTTGGCCCGCCAGGTCGCCCGCAGCGGCCGCAGGATCAGCGCGTACGGGACCAGGTACATCAGGTTGGTGACGGCGGGCGCCCAGCGCAGCACCGGCTCGATGTCGTCCTGCCCGGCCGCCTCCATGACGAAGGAGACGAAGGCGAAGAAGCCGGGGGTGGAGAAGCGGGCGTCCAGGTCCCAGCTGACGGTCTCGTTGCGGGTGATGTACTCGATGAAGCCGGCGGTCTGCCAGGCGGTGGGGAAGCGGGCGATCGGCTCCAGCGCCAGCGTGACGCCGTGCAGCGCGAGGATCAGCACGCCGATCTGCGCCGCGAGCAGCAGCCGGTGCGGCCTCGGGAGCGCGAGCGTGCCCATGAAGGTCAGCACGAGGACGGCGGCGCCGGCGAGGGTGGCCAGGGGCAGCACGCCGATGAGGCCGCACCCGGTCAGCGCCTCCAGGTCGACCCCGCGCAGCGGTATCCAGAACAGCGCGGTGCCGGCCAGCAGGGCCGCGATCAGGGCGGCCAGGAGGGGGCGCGGGGTGCCGGGGGGCGCCGGTGGAGCGGCCGGGGCCTCTCTCTCGGGCGGGCGCGCCGGGCGTACCGTCACGTTCACTGCATGTCCCGCCCTCCGGGAGCCGGGGAAGGCGTCGCCCGGGTCGCGCTCAGCAGGCCGGGCAGCACGAGCGCCGCGACGATGGTGTTCACGCCGACGATGGCCAGGCCGATGGTGGCCAGCCGGTCCGGGGCGATCACCACCGGCACCAGCGCCAGCACCCCGAGGAACCGGACCGCCTGCAGCGCGGCGATCAGCCGGGTGCGGTTCTCCACCCGCAGCACCCCGATGTACAGCTCGATGACCGCCTTGGGCAGCGCGGCCAGCGCCAGCGTCTGCAGCAGGGGCGCGCCCCGCTCGGCGTACTCGTGGCCGAAGAACCGCAGCCCGAGCGGCGCCGCGACCACGACCAGCAGAACCACCGGGGCCATCAGCGTGAGGGTGCGGCGCAGCGCGGCCCGCGCGGATCCGGCGAGCCGTTCCCGGTCGAAGGACCCTTCGACGGTCAGCGACATCGACAGGGTGAGGGCGAGCAGGTCGAGCATCATGCCCAGCGCCCAGGCCATCTGGAAGTAGGCGTTGGTGGCCGGGCTGACGTGCGCGGCCACCACGACCGGGATCAGGCTGATCGAGGCGTACTGGAACGCGCCCCCAAGGTAGGCGCCCCCAACGTACCGCGCGATGTCGCGGTGGGTGGGACGGGCGCCGCGCCCGAAGTTGCGGCGGCGGTGCTCGGGGACGAGCCGCCCGAAGATGAGCACGCTGACCGGGACGAGCATCACCATGGCGGGCACGAACCACGACAGCGTCACCCCGTCGGCGGGGAACGCCGCCGCCAGCGCGACGAGCAGCACCAGCTTGGCCGCGCCGAAGACCACGTTCACGACCGGAACCCAGCCGGTGTTCCGCAGCCCGGTGAACACGCCCTCCTGCTGGTTCCACAGGTTCCACGCCACCGCCATGGCCAGGAACCACAGCGCCGCCCGCCAGTCGCCGAGGTGGGCGAACGACTCGCCCCACAGGTCCAGGGTGAGCAGGAAGCCGAGGGCGAGCAGCGCCGCGGCGGCCGCGCCGGCGCCGTAGCAGACCAGCACCAGCGCGCGGGTGTGCCGGGCGGTCTGCGGGACGAACCGGATGAGCAGGAAGTTCAGCATCGTCACGCTGCCCACGAACATGATCGCCTGGATCACGGCCCAGCTGCGGCCCATGTCGTCGGGCGTGTACAGGGTGGCGCCCAGCGCCCAGTACGCCAGGCCCAGCAGCCCGGTGAGGCCGCCGTTGGCGACCAGCGCGTAGGCGTTGCGGAACAGCGGGTCGGACAGTTCGCGGCGCAGCATGCCGGCGACGGCCGGTTCAGACACGGCGGCTCACCCGCCGCAGCCCGTAGCGGGTGCGCCGGACGGCGGCGTACCCCTTCGTCAGCGCCCGGTCCCCGAGGAAGATCAGGGGGATCCGAGTCCCGTCGGCGATGCGGGCGAACGTGGCGAGCGTGGTCGAGGCCCGCACGGTCAGCCGGGGGACCGCCAGCGTGCCGCCCGCCGCGGGCGGGAGCGGGGCGAGGCGGTTGGCGACCGCGCATGCGGCGCCGTATCCGGCGGTGCGCACCGCGCGCCGCACCCGCGCGCTGGAGTAGCCGTACGGGTAGGCCATCGTGGTGACGGCCGCGCCGAGCCGGTCCTCCAGCAGCCCGCGGCTGCGGGCCAGTTCGTCGGCGAGCGCCGCGTCCGGGAGCTGGTCGAGCTGCGGATGGCCGTGGCTGTGGGCGCCGATCTCGATCCCGGACGCCGCCGACTCCCGGACCTGCGGCCACGCCATCATCGCGGCCAGCGGGCGGCCGGCCGCGTCCGGCCCGGCGTCGGCCAGCCAGCCGGTGGTGACGAACACCGTCGCCGGGAACCCGTGCCGCTCCAGGACGGGCAGCGCCGCCCCGTGGAAGTCGGCGTAGCCGTCGTCGAAGGTGATCACGATCGGGCGCCGGACCCCCGCCGCGCCCCCGGCCAGCGCCGAGAACGAGACGGGCGTGAAGCCCTCGTCGGCCAGCAGCGCCATCTGGTCGGCGAACGCGGCGGGACGCACCGCGAGCCCGGCGGTCGCGCGCGGCGGCCGGTCGGAGATCGAGTGGTACATGAGCACGGGGACGGAGGCCACGGTCACCCGCCCCCGCCGCGCCCGCCGCTGCGCCCGCCGGCGACGAAGCGGCCCATGGCGTACCCCCACGCCGTCCAGGCGAGCCCGACGGAGATGGCGGAGGCGCGGCCGAGGCCGGCCGGGTCGCCGCGGAGGGCGTCGCCGACGCCGCGCAGCGCGCCCAGGGGCAGCGTCCTGAGGGCGTGCGCGCGCTCGCTGGCCAGCCCGTCCCGGCCGCCCACGCTCCGCGTGACCAGGGCCTTGGACAGGCCCTCGGCGTAGCAGCGCTCGCGGAAGTAGGCGAACCGGGCGCGCTCGGCCGGGACGCGGTGCCAGATCACGGCGCCGTCGTCGTACACCAGCTCGGACCCGGGGCTGCGCTGGCGCAGCCGGATGCAGAACTCGGTCTCCTCGCAGCCCAGAGGCCGCTTGGAGAAGGAGCGGCCGATGCGGCTGTCGAAGCCGCCGGCGACCGGGAACGCCTCGCGGCGGAACGAGGCGTTGCCGCCCATCAGGTTCCGCACCGGGCCGGGGACCAGGCCGAGGTAGGTGCACCCGACCGTCCAGTCGAACTCCTCGGGGAACCAGCGCGGACGCCGCCCGGCCGACTCCGGCACCGGGGACGCGACCAGCTCGGCGGACGGCGTCGAGCCCGGCCACAGCGGCAGCGTCAGGCCGCCGACGCCCGCGGTGCGCGGGTCGGCGTAGTGCCGGGCGAACGCGGCGAGCCAGCCCGGCGCGGCCACCGCGTCGTCGTCGAGGAAGGCGACCACGTCGCCGCGCGCGGCCGCGACGCCGGTGTTCTTCCCGCCCGAAAGGCCGCGGGCCTCGCCGTTCGGCACGACCGTGACGTCGGGGAGCGAGCGCTTGAGCCGGTCGTGCAGGTCCGGGTTGTGGTCGACGACCAGGATGACCTCCTCGGGCGCGTGCCGCTGCGCCCGCACGGACGCGACCGCGGCGTGCACGTCGTCCCAGCGCCGGTCGGTGTAGGCGCAGATGACGACCGAGAAGCGGGGGCCGGGCACGGTCATCGCGTCCGCCCCCTCAGCCGGGCGTAGGTCTTCAGGACGCGGTCGGCGCGCCGGTAGAGCGCGGGGTGGTCCAGGACGGCGCCGCGCGCCCGGTTGAGGGGCGCGGCGCGCACCCAGTGCAGGCCCGCGCCCGCGGTGCGGCGGGCGACCCGGCCTTCGGCGATGGGGATCTCGCGGCCCTTGAAGCCCTCCTTGAACTCCTTGCCGCCGCGGCCCATCGCGATCTCGGTGACGCCGGCCTCCGCGCAGCCCCGGGCCAGCCGCAGATGGCCGATCATGCCGGGGGAGTACCTGGCGAAGCGGACGTCGTAGGCGGGGAACCAGCCCGCCATGACCGTGCCGCCGCGCAGCCCGAAGTGCGCCGACACCGGCTCGTCCCCGGCCCACAGCACGCTGAGCACGCCGAAGCCGGTCTCGTGGAAGTGCCGCACCAGGCGCACGATCCAGGGCCGCGCGAACCGGTCGGTGCGGCCCGTCCGGGTGTACTGCGCGGACTTCCACTCCATCAGCCGGCGCAGGTCGGCGCCGTCGTCCGAGGCGAACACGTACCGCACCTCGCCGACGTCGCGGCCGAGCCTGCGCTCCTTGTAGCGGATGGTCTTGTGGGTCTTGGGCGCGGCCCGCCGCATCTCCTCCTCGAACGCCGCGAACCCGGCGCCCAGGTCCATCACCGGCTCCACCCGCCGCACCGCGTGGTACGGCGCGAACGGGGCCTGGTGCGCCAGCAGGTGGTCGAAGTCCCACACACCCAGCCCGCAGGCGCGCAGCAGCACCCGGGCGTCCAGGCGCAGGTCGGGCGGCGCGACGATGCCTTGCAGGTCGGTGAGGCCGAACCCGACCGGGTGGCCGATGCCGGCGGGGCCGCGCTCGTAGGGGAAGAACGCGGCGATCCGCGGGCCGTCCTCGACCACGGCGACCCGGGCGCCGTCCCGGAAGCGGCCGACCCCGAGGGCGAACTCGGGCGCCAGGAACGGGTTGCCCAGTTCGGGGTCGGTGAGCTGCAGCTCGCGCCATCGCCGGATCTCGGCCGTGCCGAGATCGCGCGGGCGCACCACGGTGATCTTCACGGCGGGGCCGTCCCCGTCACTCGGTGCCGGTGCGGCTGAGGGCCGCCGGACGCAGCCCGGCCGGGGCCGGCTCGGCGGGGGCGGTGTCGTCGCCGCCGGGCAGCGGCTCCAGCGCGCCGCGGAAGCGCAGCCGGACCATCGTCCTGAGCACCCGCCAGCCGTCCCGCCAGGTGTTGAGGTTGGACTCCCCGTGCCGCCGCTCGGTCTCGTGGCTGACGACCTCGGCGATCCGCAGCCCGGCCCGGACGGCGTTGACGCACATCTCGGTCTCGATCTCGAAGCCGGTGGACTCCAGGCGCAGCCGCTCCACCGCGTCCCGGCGCATCGCGACGTAGCCGTAGCACAGGTCCGACCAGCGCTGCCGGTAGAGCGTGTTGGCCAGCGCGGTCAGCGCCGAGTTGCCCAGCCGCCGCAGGCCGGTCAGGTCGTCCGAGCCGCCCCCGCAGCCGTACCTGGTGCCCTTGACGAAGTCGTAGCCGCGGCACAGCAGTGCCAGGAACGCGTCGAACTCGGCGGGGTCCATGCTGCCGTCGGCGTCCAGCATGATGATCATCTCGGAGGTCGCCGCGGCCATTCCCGTCCGCATGGCGCTGCCCTTCCCGGTGGGCGGCTCGACGATGATCCGCGCGTCGGGCCGGACCGACAGCACGTACTCGACGGTCCCGTCGGTGGACTGGCCGTCCACGATCACGATCTCGTCCACGGCGGCGAGCCGCGGCATGAGCCATCGGAGGTTGTCGGCCTCGTTGAGGGTCGGGACCACCGCCGTGACCGTGGGCCAGCGGCGGGCGGGGCGGTGCGCGAGCGACTGCTCCAGGGAGCGTTCGAGGTGGGCCGCCCTCGACGCGCCCTCCGCGTGCGCGATGGACTCGCGCACGGAAGAGTCAGGAGTTTGCATGGGATTCCCCGTAAGTGTCGGCGTCTTGCCCGGTTTAGATGTCGGGTGCGCCCATCATGTTTGGAGGAACTCGCGAAGCACTCCGCTAAGTTGCGCAGGCGGCCCTACGCACCCTGTACCGCTCCGGCAGGTAAGGGCATCGTCACGCATTGCGCGGTATGGGATGCCGGAAAAGCCGAATTGGTTAATGGTGGACGCTGGCCGCTTCCGGTCAGCCGCCGTCCAGCGGGGGGCGGCGTGCGAAGAATCGTCGAGAGGTGCGTCCTTGCTGATCAAGGGCACAAGATCGGAACGGGGGAAATCGATCATCGCCGATGCCGGAGGCGTTTCCAAGGTCGTTCCGCGGGTTGTGGACGGCACTTATCGCCGCCGGGGTAAAGGGAGGTTCCCGGTGCGCCGCGGGACGGCATTGTCGATGGTGGGGTGATAACGCAATCCGGGGAGGCGGGTGATCCTGGAGATTGTCGTTAAAACGCCGCCGCGTCTTTGCGGGTGCGCGGGAGGTATCGGGCGGGCGGCATTCGTCCGGGTCCCGCGGCGACCCCGTGGTCGCGGGGCCCGGCGCTCCGCGTTCCCGCCCCCGCCACGGGCCCTGCCCGCGCCGTACGGCCGGCGCCGGACCGTGGCGCCGTGCGGGCGGTGCCGTGCGGGTGGTGCCGTACGGGCGGCGCCGTACGGGCGGCGCGGCCGTCAGCCCGCGCCGGCGGTGATGTGCTCCAGCGACCTGAGCGGCACGGGAAGCCACGAGGGCCGGTTCCGCGCCTCGTACCGGATCTCGTACACCGCCTTGTCCAGCTCCAGCGCACGGATCAGCACCGCGTTGGCCGCCGGGTCGGCCCCGCCCGCCTCCGCGTAGCCGCGGCAGAACGCCTCCCGGTTGCGGTCGGCCCAGGCCCTGGCGCGCAGCTCCAGCCCGTGCGCCGCCTCGGGCGACAGGCTGGCGTCGCCCGCCGGCAGGAAGCGCGCCGCGTACTCGAACGAGCGCAGCATCCCGGCCACGTCCCGCAGCGGGTGCGCCATCGCGCGGCGCTCCTCGGGGGAGCGGGCCGGCTCGCCCTCGAAGTCCAGCAGCACCCAGCCGGTGTCACTGCGCATCACCTGACCCAGGTGGTAGTCGCCGTGCACGCGCTGCAGCGGGATGTCGACGGCCCCCTCGGCCAGCTCGTCGAACGCCCGGCCGATCGCCCCGGCGTGCGCGGCCAGCTCCGGCACGGCGGCGCTGACCTCGTCCAGCTGGCGGTGCATCTGCCGGGCCAGCTCGCGCACCTGCTCGGCCGGCGCCCGCGTCACCCCGAACGCCACCGCCAGGTCGCGGTGCACCGCGGCGGTGGCGGCGCCCAGCCGCTCCGCCTCGGCCGCGAAGTCGCCGCCCGCGCTGCCCGCGTCCAGCTCGGCGGGCTGCTCGTGCTCCTCGGCGGGCGCGGACCGGCCGTTCTCCCAGATCACCTCGCCGTGCCGGCCCAGGCCCGCCGCGGACCGGCCGGTCGGGTCGGGGAACGCGCCCGAGTCGGGCCCGCCGCCCGGATACCGGCCGTGCCCGTCCGGGCCGGGATGGGCCAGCCAGTCCCGCACACTGGTGATCGCCAGCTGCCAGCCGTCGGTCGCGGTCCGCAGGTACTCCGACATCAGCGCCAGCGTCACCGGCTCGCCGCCGTCGTCCGGCTCCAGCTCGATCCAGCCGCGCACCCCCGCGATGTGCTCGCATCCCGCCCGGGTCAGCGCGAGGTTGACCTCCAGGTCCGGGTTGACGCCCGGGGACAGCCTGCGGAACAGCTTGCAGATGTAGGCCTCACCGAAGATCAGCGAGGTGTTGCTCTGCTCCGCCGACCCCGGCACGGCGGTCAGCCCGGTCTCGATCTCCACGCCCGGCGCCCGGTGGAACCGCAGCGCGCCCGCCCGGGTCTCCGCCGCGATGCCGTCCAGCAGCGCGCGGGTGAGGCCGGGGTCGTGGACGGCGTCGTACAGGTGCCCGCCCTCGGGATCCTCGCCGATCTCGCCCGGACGCAGCCGCTCGGGCAGCTCGTCGCGGCGGCCCACCAGCAGCTGGTACCGGTCCACGTCGGCGCCCTGCCTGACGTTGACGACCACGTGCCGCAGCGACACGCCGCGGCCGCCGTCGCCGCCGTGCGCATCATGGGCCCCGGGGGCCCCATACGCGCCGCGGGCGCCGTGCGCGCCGCCGGGAACGTCCCCCGCGGGCACCGGCAGTTCGGTGTCGGAGCCGATCGTCACCTCGCCGATCGGCCGGTCCTTGCCGGCGAACCACCGCTGCCGCGGCAGCCAGTGGGCGAGGGCTCCGGTCAGGGCACGGTCCAGCGGCGGCATCGCGTCATCACCTCATTCCAGGTCCTCGCCGCCCGGCCCCGGACCGGCGCGCTCCCCGCCGGGCGGGAGAACGGCCGCGGACTCGGGCGGCTCGGGCGGCGGCGGTAGCAGGAACCAGTAGAAACCGTGGCCCGGCAGCGTCAGCAGGTACGGCAGCTCGCCGATCGGCGGGAAACGCACCCCGCCCATGCACTCGACCGGCGCCGACCCCTGGAACCGGCGCAGGTCCAGCTCCACCGGCTGCGGGAAACGGGACAGGTTGTTCACGCACAGCACGGTGTCCATGCCGCCCCAGTGGTTGGCCTCGCCCTCGCCGATCTCCCGGACGAACGCCAGCACGCTGGGGTTGGACGCGGTCAGCTCCACATACGACCCCACCCCGAACACCGGGTGCCGCTGCCGGATCTCGATCATCTTCCGGGTCCAGTGCAGCAGCGAGCCGGGGTTGTTGCGCTGCGCCTCCACGTTGACGGCCTGGTACCCGTAGATCGGGTCCATGATCACCGGCAGGTAGAGCCGGGCCGGGTCGCACTGCGAGAACCCCGCGTTGCGGTCCGGGGTCCACTGCATCGGGGTGCGCACCGCGTCCCGGTCGCCCAGCCAGATGTTGTCGCCCATGCCGATCTCGTCGCCGTAGTACAGGACGGGCGAGCCGGGCAGCGACAGCAGCAGCGCGGTGAACAGCTCCAGCTGGTTGCGGTCGTTGTCGAGCAGCGGGGCGAGCCGCCGCCGGATCCCGATGTTGGCCTTCATCCGGGGATCCTTGGCGTACTCGGCGTACATGTAGTCGCGCTCTTCGTCGGTGACCATCTCGAGCGTCAGCTCGTCATGGTTGCGCAGGAAGATGCCCCACTGGCAGCTCTCGGGGATCTTCGGCGTCTGCGACATGATCTCCGAGATGGGGTAGCGCTGCTCGCGCCGCACCGCCATGAAGATCCGCGGCATCACCGGGAAGTGGAACGCCATGTGGCACTCGTCGCCGCCCGCGGCCGGATCGCCGAAGTACTCCACCACGTCGGCCGGCCACTGGTTCGCCTCGGCCAGCAGCACCCGGTCGGGGTAGAGCCGGTCCACCTCGGCCCGGACGCGCTTGAGGTAGGCGTGCGTCTCGGGGAGGTTCTCGCAGTTGGTGCCCTCCCGCTCGAACAGGTACGGCACCGCGTCCAGCCGGAACCCGTCGATGCCCAGATCCAGCCAGAACCGCAGCACTTCCAGCATCGCGTCCTGCACCGCGGGGTTGTCGAAGTTCAGGTCGGGCTGGTGGGAGAAGAACCGGTGCCAGAAGTACTGCCCCCGCACCGGGTCGTAGGTCCAGTTGGAGGTCTCGGTGTCGACGAAGATGATCCGGGCGTCGGAGTACGGCTCGTCGGTGTCCGACCACACGTAGAAGTCGCCGAACGGGCCTTCTGGATCGTTCCGGGACGCCTGGAACCACGGATGCTGGTCGCTGGTGTGGTTCATGACCAGGTCGGCGATCACCCGGATGCCGCGGGCGTGCGCCTCCTCGATCAGCTCCACGAAGTCGCCCAGCTCCCCGAAGTCGGGCAGGATCTTGGTGTAGTCGGCGATGTCGTAGCCGCCGTCCTTCAGCGGCGACTTGTAGATCGGCAGCAGCCAGAGGCAGTCGACGCCCAGCCACTGCAGATGGTCCAGCCGCTGGATCAGCCCGCGCAGGTCGCCGTACCCGTCCCCGTTGGAGTCGGCGAACCCGCGCACCGACACCTCGTAGAACACCGCCGTCTTGAACCAGTGCGGATCGCGCGGGACCTCGGGGTCGAAGGCGTCGGGCACCGGCTCGAACGGCGTGCTGTCGAACGCGTCGGGCGGGACCTCGGTGATCGGCTCTTCGACGGGGACCGCCCCCGGCGGAGGGGGATTGTTCGCGTCGCTCAACTCTCGTCTCTCCGGAGCGTGAAGATGTGGGCCGGCCGGACATGCGGGTCGAGGCGCACGTAGTTGGACCGCCCCCAGCGGTAGGTCTCGCCGGACAGCTCGTCGACCACGTCGAACGCGACGTCGTCCCTGTCGCCCGGCAGGCCCAGCGCGGGCAGGTCCAGATGGACGGTGGCCTCGCGGACCTGGTGGGGGTTCAGGTTGACCACGGCCAGCACCACGTCGTCGAACCCGCTCAGGGGAGCGGTCTCCCCGGCTACCCCCACGGTGTGCACGGACATGCCCGCGGCCTCGCCGGCCGCGTCGTTCCCGACGCCGTGCGTCTTCGAGAACGCGATGATCTCGGGCTGGTCGGGATGGTGGAACCGGAGGCCGCGCAGCCCGTGCAGCGCCGGATGCGCCCGCCGGAAGGCGTTCAGCCGGGACAGCAGCGGTGCGATGCTGCGCCCCTCCCGCTCGGCCGCCTCCCAGTCCCGCGGCCTGTACTGGTACTTCTCCGAATCGCGGTACTCCTCACTGCCGGGCCGCACGGGCACGTTCTCGATCAGCTCGTATCCGGAGTAGACGCCCCAGGTGGGGGAGAGCATCGCGGCCAGCACCGCCCTGATCTCGAACGCGGCGCGGCCCCCGTGCACCAGGTACTCGTTGAGGATGTCCGGGGTGTTGACGAAGACGTTGGGCCGCATGTACTTGGCCGCGTCCCCCGCCAGCTCCCGGAAGTAGTCCTCCAGCTCCTCGCGCGAGTTCTTCCAGGTGAAGTAGGTGTAGGACTGGTGGAAACCGATCTTGGCGAGGGTGTGCATCATGGCCGGCCGGGTGAACGCCTCGGCCAGGAACAGCACGTCGGGATCGGTCCGGGCGATCTCGGCCAGTAGCCGCTCCCAGAACGGGACCGGCTTGGTGTGCGGGTTGTCCACCCGGAAGATCCGCACCCCGTGGTCCATCCAGTGCCGCACCACCCGCAGCACCTCGCGGTAGATCCCCTCGGGGTCGTTGTCGAAGTTCAGGGGGTAGATGTCCTGGTACTTCTTGGGCGGGTTCTCCGCGTACGCGATCGACCCGTCCGCGCGCGTGGTGAACCACTCGGGATGCTCGGCGACCCACGGGTGGTCGGGGGAGCACTGGAGGGCCAGGTCCAGCGCGACCTCCAGGCCCAGGTCGCCGGCGTAGGACACGAAGGCGTCGAAGTCCTCCAGGGTGCCCAGGTCGGGGTGGATCGCGTCGTGGCCGCCCTCCTCCGACCCGATCGCCCAGGGGGAGCCCGGATCGTACGGCCCGGCCTCCAGCGTGTTGTTGGGGCCCTTGCGGAACGTGCGGCCGATCGGGTGGATCGGCGGCAGGTAGACCACGTCGAACCCCATGTCGGCGATCGCGGGGAGCCGCTTCATCGCGGTGCGGAAGGTGCCCGACATCGGGCCGCGGCGGCCCATCGGATCGTACGAGGCGCCCTCCGAGCGCGGGAAGAACTCGTACCACGCCCCGGTCAGCGCCCGCTCGCGGTGCACCACCAGCGGCGCCCACTCGGAGGTGGTGAGCAGGTCGCGCAGCGGGTAGCGGTGTTCGAGGTCGCGGACGTCGGTGTGGCGGGCGGCCTCCATCCGCTCCTCCGGGGAGACGGTCCGGTCGGCCAGCAGGCCGGCCAGCCGGACGAAGGTCTGCCGGTGGACGGCGGGCAGCCCCTCGGCGGCGCGGGCGAACAGCAGCGACCCCTCGGTGAGCATCAGCTCCACGTCCTGGCCGCGCGGCACCTTGATCTCCGCGTCGTGCCGCCAGTGCGCGACGGGGTCGCCCCACGCCTCGACCCGGAAGTGCCACAGCCCGGCCTCGGTGGGCGTGGCCGGTGCGGCCAGCCGGTCCAGACCCGGCGCCACCTCGGTCATCCGCACCGGCGGGCGGACGGTGCCGTCGGGGGCGCGCAGGACGATCTCGGCGCCGAGCATCTCGTGGCCCTCGCGGAACACGGTCGCGCTGATCTCGAACGTCTCGCCGACCACCGCCTTGGCCGGCCACCGGCCGCAGCCCACCCGCGGCTCGATGTCGAGGATCGGGATGCGGCCCAGCTCCGGCTCGGCCGGCCCGGACGCGCCGGGCGCGCCCGAGGTGCCGGAGACACCGGGCGTCCCGGAGGCACCGGGCGCGCCGGACGGCCCGGTGGCGGCGGGCGGCTCCTGCGGCCGTGCCTCGGTGCGGTCGGGCTCATCGCGTCCCGGGCCCTTCCGCCCGGCGGACGTGCGTGCGGTCCCGCCCGCGCCGGCGGCCTGTCGCGCGGAGGCCGCCGAGGACGTCCCGGACCTTCCCTGCATGCGCCATCCCCTACCCGGTCGTGGATTTCAAAACGTCCATGCCCGGGATCCGGCCCTTACCGTCCTGTAGCTTGCGATAACTTTGCGCAACTGATCGGGTGCTTACCGCGCACGCCGGTGAGCGGCCGCCGGCACGGACCGGGATTGGCGTTGCCCATACGCGCCACGCGGCTCGCGGCTCGCGGCCCGGCCGTGCCGCACGCCGGGGCCGTTGTCCGGCTCCGGCCAGCGGAATCCGGGACCTTGCCACGCGTCCGGTTCGTCGTCCAGACGTGGCCGATCATGTGCCCGTCGAGGCGGTCCGGGGGCTGGGCCTGTGGGCGCTGTGCACCATGGCCGCGGCGCTGCTGGCGTGGCGTCCGCTGGTGCGCCGCACCGGCTGGGCCCCGCTGCCCACCCTGGCGCTGATCGCCTGGTCGTTCCTGGTGCTGTCGATGACGCTGCCGATGGCCGCCGACCCCGGCACCGGCGGCCGGATCGGCGAGTGCGTGCGCCGCCCCGTCGCCGACATCGCCTGGGCGATCGGCATCTTCGGCACCCGCGGCATGGAGGATGTGATGAACGTCGCACTGTGGGTGCCGTGCGGGCTGCTGGGCGTGCTGGCGACCCGCCGCGCGGTGGCCGCGCCCGCCCTCATCGCCGCCGGGTTCGTGGCGGTGGAATTCCTCCAGACCCTCGACGCCGGCCGCGAATGCGACCCCGGGGACTGGGCGTACAACTCCTTCGGGGTGGCCGTGGGCGCGGTCGCGGCGCTGGGGTTGCTCCGCTGGCGCGTTCTTGGCGAAGAACGGACCCCGAGGTGACGCTCTCGTCCCACGGCTCGCGATCAACGCCGGGACTTGTCTAGCGTGACGGTACGTGAAGGCCATTCGACGATTCACCGTGCGCACCGTCCTGCCGGAGCCGCTGCGCGGCCTCGAGGAGCTGATCCTCAACCTGCGCTGGTCGTGGCACCACGAGACGCTCGACCTCTTCCGGTCGGTGGACCCGGCCCTGTGGGAGGCCGTGGGCCACGACCCGGTGCGGCTGCTGGGCGAGGTCCCGGCGGACCGGCTGGCGGCCCTGTCCGAGGACCGCCGGTTC
Source organism: Spirillospora sp. CA-255316 (assembly GCA_050942275.1). Lineage (GTDB taxonomy): Bacteria > Actinomycetota > Actinomycetes > Streptosporangiales > Streptosporangiaceae > Spirillospora. The sequence goes on from CP192047.1 coordinate 2,414,522, forward strand.
CTGCGCCGCCTCCAGGACGCCTCCGACGACCTGAACGACTACCTGACCGCCCCGCGCTGGTACCAGGGCCTCGCCGGATCCGGCGAGGACGCGCCGCCGCGCGCCATCGCCTACTTCTCGCCCGAGTACGGGATCACCGCCGCGCTGCCGCAGTACTCCGGCGGCCTGGGCATCCTGGCCGGCGACCACCTCAAGACCGCCAGCGACCTGGGCGTGCCGATCATCGCGGTCGGGCTGCTGTACCGGCACGGCTACTTCTCCCAGTCGCTGTCGCCGGACGGCTGGCAGCTGGAGCACTACCCGGCGATCGACCCCAACGGGCTGCCGCTGCGGCTGCTGCGCGACGCGTCCGGCGCCCCCGTCCACGTCAAGATCGGGCTGCCCTCGGGGGAGGCGGGGCGCGGCCATGCGGGCGAAACACGCGGAAAGGACCTGCACGCGCAGGTGTGGCTGGCGCGGGTCGGCCGGGTGCCGCAGCTCCTCCTCGACTCCGATGTCGAGGAGAACGACCAGGCCAACCGCGACATCACCGACCGGCTGTACGGCGGCGGCGGCGACCACCGGCTGCTCCAGGAGATGCTGCTGGGCATCGGCGGCGTCCGCGCCATCCGCGCCTACTGCGAGATCAGCGGCCATCCCGCCCCCGAGGTGTTCCACACCAACGAGGGCCACGCCGGGTTCCTCGGCCTGGAGCGCATCCGGGAGCTGGTGTCGGAGGCCGGGCTGACCTTCGACGAGGCGCTGGAGGCGGTGCGCGCCGGCACCGTCTTCACCACGCACACGCCCGTGCCCGCCGGCATCGACCGGTTCCCGCGCGAACTGATCCAGCGCTACTTCGGCGGCGGGAACGAGACCCCGGACGTCCCCGTCCACCGGGTGCTGGAACTGGGCGCCGAGAGCTACCCCGACGGCGACCGGACCGTGTTCAACATGGCCGTCATGGGCATGCGGCTCGCCCAGCGCGTCAACGGAGTCAGCGAGCTGCACGGCCGGGTCAGCCGGGAGATGTTCGGCGGCCTGTGGCCGGGTTTCGACACCGCCGAGGTCCCGGTCGGGTCGGTCACCAACGGCGTCCACGCCGGCACGTGGGTGGCCCGGGAGATCCTCGACCTGGCCGCCCGCGAGGTGCCCGCCGTGGTCGAGAGCGGGCGCGGCTGGGACGGCGTCCGCGGCGTCCCGGCCGGGGAGATCTGGCGGGTCCGCCGGGTGCTGCGCGAGCGGCTGGTGCACGACGCCCGGCGCCGGCTGCGCGAGTCGTGGCGGCAGCGCGGCGCCAGCGAGGCCGAGATCGCCTGGATCGACGACGCCCTCGACCCCGACGTGCTGACCATCGGGTTCGCCCGGCGGGTGCCGTCGTACAAGCGGCTCACGCTGATGCTGCGCGACCCCGAACGGCTGCGGGAGCTGCTGCTGGACCCGGTGCGGCCGGTGCAGATCGTCATCGCGGGCAAGTCGCACCCGGCCGACGAGGGCGGCAAGCGGCTCATCCAGGAGATCGTCCGGTTCGCCGACGCCGAGGACGTGCGGCACCGGATCGTGTTCCTGCCCGACTACGACATGGCGCTGGGCCGCGCGCTCGTCCAGGGCTGCGACGTGTGGATGAACAACCCGCTGCGCCCGCTGGAGGCGTGCGGCACCTCCGGGATGAAGGCCGCGCTGAACGGGGCGCTCAACCTGTCCATCCGCGACGGCTGGTGGGACGAGTGGTACGACGGCCAGAACGGCTGGGCGATCCCGTCCGCCGACGGCCTGGCCGCCCCCGACCGCCGCGACGGGCTCGAGGCCGCCGCGCTGTACGAGCTGATCGAGGACCATGTCGCGGTGACGTTCTACGACCGCGACTCGTCCGGGCTGCCGCGCCGCTGGCTGGAGATGGTCAAGCACACCATCGCCACCCTCGGCCCCCGCGTCCTGGCCACCCGGATGCTGCGCGACTACGTCGAGGGCTACTACACCCCGGCGGCGCGGTCGGCGCGGGCGATGGCCGCCGACGGGTACGCCGGCGCCCGCGCGCTGGCGGGGTGGAAGCAGCGGGTCCTCAAGGCGTGGCCGGGCGTGGCCGTCGAGCATGTCGAGTCGAACGGGGAGGACAGCCCGCACGTGGGTGCCCGGCTGTCGATCCGGGTGGTCGTCGACCTGGGCGGGCTCGATCCCGCCGACGCCGCCGTGGAGGCGGTGTACGGGCGGGTGGACGAGTCCGACGCGCTGATCGACCCGGCCTACCTGGAGCTGACGGGCGGCGACCCGGTCGACGGCGGCCTGCGCTACGTCGGCGAGGTGCCGCTGACGCGCAGCGGCTCCTTCGGGTACAGCGTGCGGGTGGTGCCGCGGCACCCGCTGCTGGCGGGACGGGCCGAGATGGGCCTGATCGCGCTGCCGCCCGCGCCGCACGGCATGACCAACGGCGACCTGCGCTAGGCGGCTAGGCGCCTTCGCCGCCCTCGTCCTTGTCGTCCTCGCCGTCGTCGGGCGGCTCCGGCAGCCGCCAGGCGATGACGAGGGTCGGCAGGACGGCCACCGTGGCCACCAGCGCCGCGAACAGCAGGACCACGGCCGCGACCGGGATCTCGCTGACCGAGTTCTCCGACCGCAGCGCGAACGGCACCACGAAGTAGGTGGCGAAGAGCAGCAGGAGGGTCAGCCGGTGCGAGATCGCGTGCGCCCGCAGCCGCTCGCCGCGCTGCCGCTCGTCCAGCAGGTGCTGCGGCAGCCCGACGGTGCCCCGGGTGCCCACGATCAGCACCCGGAACAGCACGGCGGCGGCCACCAGGACCACCGCGATGATCACGAATGAGGTGATCATCGCGGTGTCGCTGGGAGCCAGCGCGTAGGACACCCCGGCGTTCACCCACAGCAGCCCCAGCAGCACCGCGCCCAGCACGACGGCCCGGTGCCGCCCGGCGCGCCCGGTGAACAAGCGCGCCGGCCGCTCCTGCGTCAGTTCGAGCAACTGCCTCTCGCGCTTGTTGCGCGGCTCCATGCTCAACTCCCGTTCTCTCCCTCGTGGGTTCTCGTGGGTGGCTCAGGTGCTGCCGAGCCGGGGGAAGGGTTCCAGTGAGAAGACGACCTCGACCGGCACCTCGAAGTACTCGGCGATGCGCAGGGCCAGGTGAAGGCTGGGGCTGTACTCGCCGCGCTCCAGGTAACCGATCGTCTGGTAGTGGACGCCCAGCGCCGTCGCCAGCTGGCGCCGCGAGACCCCGCGCTCGGCCCGCAGCACGGCGATCCTGTTGTGGACGTGCTCCTTGTCCGTGGACACCGGCACAGTCTCCCGCAGGCGATCAGTAGCCGGGCTGCGCCGCCCGGCGCTCCCGGCGCTCGCCCAGCCGGGAACCGGACTCGCGCGCCGTCGCCCGCCGCAGCACCTCGGTGCGGCCGTACCGCATCCGCAGGCCGTGGGCCCTGGCGGCCGGAACTGTCATGAGCCTGCTCCTCTCTGGAGTACCTCTGTGATGGAAGATAGCACATGTACTACATTCTGTCGCAGGCTCATGATGGGGGCCGTGCTGGCAGGATGGAACGGTGCGATCACCGACCCGGCCGCGCGGCCGGACCGCCGACGCGATCCTGGCCCTGGCGCTCCTCGTGGTCGTCCTCGCCGCGACGGTCTGGGCGAGCCTGCGGAACGACGGCCGCGCACCCGTCCCGGGACTGGGCTGGGCGCTGATCGTGATCGCCTGCGGCGCCCTCTACTGGCGCCGCCGCCACCCCACCGCCGTCCTGGTGACCGCCCTCCTCGCGTGCGTGCTGTACTACCCGCTGACCGAACCCGACGGCCCGATCCTGATCGCGTTCGTGGCGGCCCTCTACAACGCCGCCGCCGAGGGCCGGATCCGCGCCGCGGCGACCGTCGCCGTCGCCGCCATGGCGTTCGTCGTGTACGGCGAACTGGACAGCGAGATCAACCACCTTGAGGACGCGGCGGTGTGGCTGCTGCTGGGCTGGATCGTCGCCGTCGTCGCCATCGGCGGGGTCGTCCACAACCGCCGCGCCTACCTGCGCGAGGCCGACCGGCGTGCCCTCGCCGCCGAACGCGGCCGCGAGGAGGAGGCCCGCCGCCGCGCCACCGAGGAGCGGCTGCGCATCGCCCGCGAGCTGCACGACGTCCTCGGCCACAACATCTCGCTGATCAACGTGCAGGCCACCGCCGCCCTGCACGCCGCCGACCCGCACGGCAACGAGGCCGCGCTGGAGGAGATCAAACGGGCCAGCAAGGAGACCCTGCGCGAACTGCGCACCACCCTCGGCGTCCTGCGGCAGGTCGACGAGCAGGCGCCGACCGCCCCCGCGCCCGGCGTCGCCCGCCTGGGCGAGCTCGCCCGCCGCACCACCGCGGCCGGACCCGCCGTCCGGACCGAGGTGGACGGCGACCCGCGGCCGCTGCCCCCCGAGACCGACCTGGCCGTGTACCGGATCGTCCAGGAGGCCCTCACCAACGTCACCCGGCACTCCGGCGCCGCCACCGCGACCGTCCGCGTCCGCTACACCGGCGCCGACGTGCAGGTCGAGATCGCCGACGACGGCCGCCCCGACGCGGGCGGCGAGGACATCGGATCGGGCAGCGGCCTGAGCGGCATGCGCGAACGAGCCCAGGCGCTCGGCGGCACCTTCGAGGCGGGCCCCGCCGAAGGCGGCGGCTACCGAGTCCGCGCCGTCCTCCCGCTCGGCCCGGACGTACGACCGGAGTTGTAGGGACGCCCGCCCGCTTAACGCGCCAGGCGTACGCGGGGTCCCGTCTCGCGCCGGTTCCCTGCCCGCCCCGCCTTCGCCATCATCGGGCGTGGGCACGACGAGGGGCGGGGAGCGGGATGAGAGCGGTCGGCGCGGTCCTGCTGGGCTTCATCGCCGGACTCTTCGCCGGCTTCGCCCTGGAGGTCCTCATCGCCGGAATCGGCAGGCTTGTCCTCGACGACCCGGGCCGCCCCATGCTCCTGGCATTGCTGCCCGTCGCCCTCGCCGTCACGGGCGGGATCGGCGCGCTCGTCGCCGACCGGCGCGCCCGGCGCAGGGAACGGCGCGCCCGCGCACGATGACCGGCCGGTGGCGGGACCTCCGCATACGCCCCTATCCTGCCGTTTGATCATTTGAGGCGAGGGGGAGCGCGCGTGGAGGCCCTGCGGCCCGAGGACCCGCGGTGGACGGGCGACTACCGGCTGCTCGGACGCCTCGGCGCCGGCGGCATGGGCCGGGTGTTCCTCGGCCGCTCGCGCTCCGGGCGCATGGTCGCCGTCAAACTCGTGCACCCCGAACTCGCCCGCGACCCCCAGTTCCGCCGCCGCTTCCGGCTGGAGATCGACGCCGCCCGCCGCGTCGGCGGCGAATGGACCGCACCGGTGCTGGACGCCGACACCGAGTCCGACACCCCCTGGGTCGCCACCGGCTACGTCCCCGGCCCCACCCTCAGCGAGACCGTCGAACGGCACGGGCCCCTCCCCGAAGCCACCGTCCTGGCCCTCGCCGCCGGTCTCGCCCGCGCCCTCCAGGCCGTGCACGGCAGCGGCCTCATCCACCGCGACCTCAAACCGTCCAACGTCCTGGTCACGATCGACGGGCCGCGGGTCATCGACTTCGGCATCGCGCGGCTCGTGGACGGCAGCGTCGCCACCCGCACCGGCGCCCTCATCGGCTCGCCCGGCTTCATGTCGCCCGAGCAGGTGCGCGGCACGCCCCTCACCACCGCCGGCGACATCTTCTGCCTCGGCTCCGTCCTGGCGTACGCGGCGCTCGGCCGGCCGCCGTTCGGCGCGGGCGACAGCGGCCTGCACGCCCTGCTCTTCCGCGTCGCGCAGGAACCCCCCGACCTGGGCGACCTGACCGGACCCGTCCGCGACCTGGTGGAATCCTGCCTGGCCAAGGAACCGGCCGAGCGTCCGACGCTCGCGGAGATCCTGGAATCGCTGCCGCCGGCACCGTCGTCCTGGCTGCCCTCCGACGTCATCGCCGAACTCGGCCGCCACGCCGCCGCCCTCCTCGACCTCGAGGACCCCGAGGACACGGACCAGCCCCTGCCCCCGCCGCCCCCGGCCCCGCCCATGGCACCCGCCGCTCACCTGCCGCCACCCGGCCCGGCCCCCGACACCCACCCGCAGCCCCCGCGCCGCCCCTCACGCGCCCCCCTCTACGCGGTGACCGGCGCCACCGCCGCGGTCGCGGTGCTCCTCGTCGCCGTCTTCGTGGCCCTCGCCGACCGGGACGGCCGCCGGCCCGTCGCCGACCGCAGCCCCCTCCGCGCTTCCGCCGTCCCGAGCACCAGAGGCGCCGTCCCCGCCCGAATGATCGGCACCTGGGAAGGCTGGGTCCGCAGAAACGACACCGGCTCCCAGTGGCTCCGCCGCATCAACGTCGAACAGGGCTGGGCCGGCGACACCGTGGCCCGCGTCCGCTCCGCCAACAACGACGAACTCTGCGAGTTCGACGCCACCCTCCTCGCCGGCGGCCCCTCCATCGAGATCCGCACCCGCACCACCCGCAGTCTCCCCGCCGGAAAGTGCGGCAAGGGCGCCCGCCAGAGAATGACCCTGAACGGCGACGGCACCGTCCACTGGGCCTCCCAGAACGTCTCCGGCACCCTCGCCCGCACCCGCAACGAACAGATCCCCGCCCAGTACCGCCGCACCTGGCGCCTCACCCTCGACGCCCCGCGTCCGGGAAGCGCCCCCGACCGAACCTTCGAGATCGGTGCCGGCCCCGTCGGCAAGGAGGCCATCAAGGTCACCGCCGGCCAATGCCAGGCCATGGCCACCCTCGTCTCCGCCGAAAACGAGATCGTCTTCTTCTCCAGCCGCCTCCTCACCCCGGGCAACGGCTGCACCCTGGGCGGCATGCAGAAGCTCACCCCACGCGGCGACGGCTCCCTCTTCTGGGAGAACCCAGGAAAAGGCGACACCGGCACAGCCCGCGCGTGACAGGTGTCATTGTGGACGGGCGTGTCATTGTGGAGGGGCGTGTCATTGTGGAGGGGCGACCCTCCACACCACCCGGGACGGCGCGAAACGCGCCCTCCACTCCGCTGGCGCTCCGCTCCGGACACGCTCCCCGCCGCCTGCCCGTCCCTCCACTCCGCTAGCGCTCCGCTCCAGGCCGGACAGTGGAAAAGCATCGAGACGGCAGGCGATCTCGGCGTAGGCGAGGTCGTCGGCCGGCCCCAGTGCGATCTGCAGACGCTCCTGTTGGGTGAGTCTTCCTCCCGGTATCGCGATCTCCTTCGCGCTCCTTGACGCCTCCACCATAGCGTTCACTCTCAATACATTGCAACGAGCGATCGCCGAATCGTTGCGTTAAACGAGAGGCCGTTGCAATGATTATCTTGTATCTACCTGCATAGATGTACTTGGTGAGCAAAGATCTTGTTGTGGGAATCTAGAAAGCAACGTAGCTTTTCCATCGTCAGAAACAACGAGCCGCAAGCACACAGGGAGAGCACGATGCACACCTTCGACACCCCCGCCCCCATCACCGCCGTCCTGGACATCCCCGCCGGACGCGTCCAGTTCATCGCCGCCGACCGCGCCGACACCACCGTCGAGGTCCGGCCCGCCAACACCTCCAAGGGCCGCGACGCCAAGACGGCCGAACAGACCACCGTCCACTACGCCGACGGCGTCCTGCGCATCCAGACCCCGGTCAAGAACCAGTACCTCGGCCCCTCCGGCGCCATCGAGGTGACCATCAAGCTGCCCACCGGCTCCCAGGTCCAGGCCAAGACGGCCAGCGCCGAACTGCGGGCCATCGGCCGCCTCGGCGAGGTCGCCTTCGACGGCGCCTACGACCAGATCAAGATCGACGAGGCCGCCGGCCTCCGCCTCACCGCCACCGACGGCGACGTCGAGGTCGGCCGACTGCGCGGCCCCGCCGAGATCAGCACCCTCAGGGGCGACATCCGCATCGCCGAGGCCACGGGCGGCACGCTCGTACTGTCCACCCAGTCCGGCGACATCTCGGTCAGCGCCGCCGCCGGCGTCTCGGCCTCCCTGGACGCCGGCACCGGCCGCGGCCGCGTCAGCAACGCCCTCAAGAACGACGGCTCGCCCCGGCTCGACATCCGCGCCACCACCTCCCACGGCGACATCACCGCCCGCAGCCTCTAACCCGCACCCCCCGAGCCCCTCGAGCCCCTCCCAAGGAGCACCCCCATGACCGACCTGGCCATCGCAGCTCACGGGCTGCGCAAGTCCTACCGCGACAACAACGGCGACAAGACCGTCCTGGACGGCATCGACCTGACCGTCCCCCAAGGCACCGTCTTCTCCCTGCTCGGCCCCAACGGCGCAGGCAAGACCACCACCGTCCAGATCCTGTCCACCCTGACCCGCGCCGACAGCGGCACCGTCCAGGTCGCGGGATACGACCTCAACCGCCAAGCCGACGACGTACGCGGCGCGATCGGCGTCACCGGCCAGTACTCAGCCGTCGACAAACTGCTCACCGGCCAGGAGAACCTGCTGCTGATGGCCGACCTGCACCACCTGCCCCGCAAAGACGGCAAACGCAGAGCCGCCGACCTGCTGGAGCGCTTCGACCTGATCGAGGCCGCACACAAACCGGCCGCAACCTACTCCGGCGGCATGCAACGCCGCCTCGACCTGGCCATGACCCTGGTCGGCGACCCCCACCTGATCTTCCTGGACGAACCCACCACCGGCCTGGACCCGCGCAGCCGCCGCGCCATGTGGGACATCGTGCGCGAACTGGTCGCCGGCGGCGTCACCATCTTCCTCACCACCCAATACCTCGAAGAAGCCGACCAACTCGCCGACCACATCGCCCTCCTCGACCACGGCACGCTGATCGCCCAAGGCACCCCCGACGAACTCAAACGCCTCATCCCCGGCGGCCACATCACACTGCGGCTCACCGACCACAACGCACTCAACGCCGCACTCGGCGCACTCGGCACCGGCTTCGTGGACCCCACCGACGACGACCGGCTCACCCTCCAGGTCCCCTCCGACGGCGGTGTCACAGCACTCCGCGACCTGCTCACCCGACTCGACACCGCCGGCATCGAACCGGCCGACCTCAGCGTCCACACCCCCGACCTCGACGACGTCTTCCTCACCCTCACCGGCCAGCACAACACCAGCCAGCACACCGGCCAGAACACCGGCCAGAACACGGAGGCCCTCCGATGAGCACCCTCACCCTCGCCGCCCGCGACTCCTCGACCATGATCCGCCGCCAGCTCAAACGCCTGCTCCGCTACCCCTCCATGACCATCCAGCTGATCATCACACCCGTCATCCTGCTACTGCTGTTCGTCTACGTCTTCGGCGGCACCCTGGGCACCGGCCTGGGCGGCGGCCGCGACACCTACCTCAACTACGTCCTGCCCGGCATCCTGCTCATGGCCGTGGCCACCGCCGCCACCGGAACCGCCGTCATGGTCGCCACCGACATGACCGAAGGCATCATCGCCCGCTTCCGCACCATGCGCATCTCCCGCGCCTCCATCCTCACCGGCCACGTCACCGGCGCCGTCATCCAGCAACTCCTCGGCATGGCCGCCCTCATCGGCGTCGCCGCAGCGATCGGATTCCGCCCCAACGCCACCCCCCTCGAATGGCTGGCCACCGCCGCCCTCCTCACCCTGTTCGCCCTGGCCATCACCTGGCTCGCGGTCGCCCTCGGCCTCAAAGCCCAAACCCCCGAAGCCGCCAGCAACGCCCCCATGCCCCTGATCCTGCTGCCCTTCCTGGGCAGCGGCTTCGTCCCCACCGACTCCATGCCCACCCTCCTACGCTGGTTCGCCGACCACCAGCCCTTCACCCCCATCATGGAAACCACCCGCGGCCTCCTCCTCGGCACCCCCATCGGCAACAGCGGCGCCATCGCCACCGCCTGGTGCACCGCCATCGCCGCCGCCTCCTACCTGTGGGCCAAAAACACCTTCAACAAGACCTGACCCATGAACCGGCCGACCAGGGCCGTCAGACCACCCGGTCTGACGGCCCTGAACCTTTTCACGCCCGTCGCATTGACCGGATCGCAGCGAGCGCTCCTCGAGGTCTCCCGTCCCGCAGAGCGCGGCCCCGGACGGCCCTGGCAGGCGCTCCCGGCGCTGCGCGCCGCCGGGCTGCAGGCCGCCGCTGCACGCGGCAACCACGGCGGCCCCAAAGTGATCGACGTACCGAGCCTTGGTCGACGCTGGCTCGCGCGCTGAGCTGCACGCTGCAGTGGAATGCGGGTAGTCGCGGGGCGGGGGAGTCAGTCGGGATCGGCGAGGGCCTCGTAGGCGGGGGCCAGGACGTCGGTGAGGTCTCGGCGGCGTATGCGTACGGCCGGGGGCGTGGCCACCTGGAGGATGAAGCCGGGCGGGACGGGGGGAGTGGGGCGTCGCTCGCGCAGGGCGGCGAGGCCGGAGGGCGGGGTCCAGAAACCGTCGGCCGTCAGGGGCTCGGGCTCCATCTCCAGTGGGTCGGGAGTGCCGGTCTGGCTGCGGCGCAGGGCCTTCAGGAGCTGGTCCCTGGTGCGGCCGTTCCACGCCAGGATGAGGAACGGGTCGTCGTCGAACGCCTCGGCCAGCAGGTAGAGGACGGCGGCGGCGTGCTTGCACGGGTCGCCCCAGTCCGGGCAGCTGCACATCATGTGCAGCTCCTCCGCGGAGCCCGGGAAGAGGGCCAGGCCCAGCTCGGCGAACACCCACTCGATCTCCGGGGGCATCTCCCCGGCCAGCAGGCGCGCCTGGAACACCGCACGCGACGCCAGCTCCTCCTCGACCCGGCGCCAGCCGGACTCGGGGATGGCCTCGATGCCCAGCGCCACCTCGTAGGGCTCCTCGACCGACCCCTGGACCCGCGCGGTCACCTCGTACCGCTCCACGCGCAGGTCGATGACCTGGCCCTTGCGCGCGTACGCCCGGCCCCGCTTCAGGCGTCCCGAGTCGGCGAACGACTCCACCAGGTCGATGAAGCGGCGCGACCACCACGTCGACCCGATCGAGCCGCGCGCCGTCCGCGCCCGGATGCCGTCTGCCTCGATCGGCGGCCGCCACTCGTGCATCAGGAGCTCACCGCCTCGGGCGACAGGCGCAGCACGTCGCGCAGCTCGGCCACCGACAGCTCGGTGAGCCAGTCCTCCCCGGTGCCGACGATCGACTCGGCCAGCGCCTTCTTGCGCTCGATCATCTCGTCGACCCGCTCCTCCATGGTGCCGACGCAGATGAACTTGCGGACCTGCACGTTCTTGGTCTGGCCGATGCGGAACGCGCGGTCGGTGGCCTGGTCCTCGACGGCGGGATTCCACCAGCGGTCGACGTGCACCACGTGGTTGGCCGCCGTCAGCGTGAGCCCGGTGCCGGCCGCCTTCAGCGAGAGTAGGAAGATCGATGGTTCGTTCTCGTTCTGGAAGCGTTGCACCAGCTCGTCGCGCTCGGTTCTGGACGTGCCGCCGTGCAGCCACAGGACGGGCCGTTCCAGGCGGGCGGCCAGGTAGGGCCGCAGCATGGAGCCGAACTCGGCGTACTGGGTGAAGACCAGTGCCTTCTCGCCCTGCTCCAGTACTTCAGCGCAGATCTCCTCCAGCCGCTCCAGCTTCCCGGAACGGCCCGGCAGCCGCGAGCCGTCCTTGAGGAGGTGCGCGGGATGGTTGCAGACCTGCTTGAGCTTGGCCATCGTCGCCAGCACCAGCCCGCGGCGCTGCCGTTCGTCGGACTCGGAGATCTGCGCCAGCATGTCGTCGAGCGTCGCCTGGTACAGCGAGGCCTGCTCGGGGGTGAGGTTGCAGTAGACCTTGATCTCCTGCTTCTCCGGCAGATCCGAGATGATCGACTTGTCGGTCTTGAGGCGCCGCAGGATGAACGGCTGGGTCGCCCGGCGCAGCGCCTGGGCCGCCCGCTCGTCGCCGTCCTTCTCGATCGGCACCGCGAACCGCTCCCGGAACGCCTGCCGCGGCCCCAGCAGCCCCGGGTTCGCGAACTCCATGATCGACCACAGTTCGGTGAGGTGGTTCTCCACCGGGGTGCCGGTCAGCGCGATCCGCGTCCGCGCCGGGATGCTCCGCACGGCCCGGGCCTGCCGCGTCCCGCTGTTCTTGAGGGCCTGCGCCTCGTCGCACACCACCCGGCCCCACCGGATCCGGGCCAGCGACTCGGCGTCGCGCGCCGCCGTGCCGTAGGTGGTCAGGACCAGGTCGGAGCGCCCGATCGCCTCCAGGAGATCCTCGTCGCGGTGCCGTCCCGTGCCGTGGTGGACGTACACGCGCAGCTTGGGCGTGAACCGCGCCGCCTCCCGCTGCCAGTTGCCCACCAGCGACATCGGCCCGATCAGCAGCGTCGGCGCGGGTGCCGCCCCGTCCTCCCGCTCTGACGCCAGCAGCGCCAGTGTCTGCGCCGTGTTGTGACAGAGCATGCCTTCGGCCACGTAGTTGTGATGATCGGCGACCTCGAAGTCGTAGACGTAGCCCTCGTAGTCGACATCCTCGACCGACACGATCTTGGCGTAGAAGACCTCACGTGATGCGCGCTCGTCCAGCCGGTCCCTGATGCGGCGCAACTCGAGTTCATCCAGCCGCTCGTACGCGGCGATCGTCTGCGCCGTCCAACGGCTGGGCTTGAGCAAGGCGTAATCAGCGGCCGCTTCGCCGGACAGCATGCGATCCATCGCCCGCACGGCGTCGCGCGCGGTCGACTTGGAAAGCTCCTGCGTCCCGGCGAAGCAGACACATTGGACGCCGAAGTGCAGCATCGGCAGGCCGGTCAGCTCCCGTGCCCGCCTGAGAAGGTCACTCCCCGGAACGCCCTCCACATTGGTGTTGTGCGAATGTTCGCAGCATGTCTCGAGCTTGGCCTGCTTGACCTGGTCCGCGATGCCGATCAGGTCTCGGAAGCGACGGAGGCTCGGCCCTCCGATGGTGCCGACCCGATACGGGCGCCTGGTTTCGGCTCCGTTGGTGGCGCGTTTCCACTTGGTCGTGCAGCGCAACCAGATCCCGAACCGGCGGAGCATGGTCGAGAGTTGGTTCATGAGCAGGGGCGAGGCCGAGGAGATCTCGATGAGCCTCATCTTTGTGCTGACGGATCCCGCAGCGGCGAAATAGTGGCTCAGGAACAGTGCCGCGGTGCGGTCGTCCGCACCCACGATGAAGTCGGGAATCCTCTTGTGCGCAGAGCAGTGCCCCCAGCGGTAGCCGAGTTCTTCGAGGAAAACTCGATATGCTTTACTGCAAAAACGCAGGTATGCTGCCTTCTTGTCTGAGTGTGTGTGAATACTTGGCTTGTTGATCTTCAGTCCGTGGCGCTCGCCGATGCGGAGGAATCGCTCGTACAGGTCGTGGAGCACGCGCCTGTCCTTCTGGGTGATCCTGGCTTCGCCGCCGGGGTCCTCGTCGCCCTCGCTTATCTGCCATGCCAGAAGGACGGTGAGGTCCGGATCAACGGCCTTGCCCTGATGGCGCAAGACGGCGGGAACGCAGACGCGCTGACCGGGTGACAGGTCGTTGGACCAGCCGTCGACCGTGTGCAGCCGATGGCGCCCCGTGATGACTATCTCGCTTCCATCGTCGAGACGCACCCTCTTCAGGGTCTCCCGGACATGCTGGCGGTAGAGCCGCCTGATCTGGGATGTGACGATCGACCCGTTCTTGTCCAGGGAGTTCGTGTGCAGGGGTATGACGGGAGTTGCCCATTCACCCTGGCCGTCGAATTCTGGAGGGCCTGCGAACCGCGTCCATATACTATCGGCTTTTTGGGGAGAGCCGTTGGCGAGGACGAGGGTGTCTTTCGCTATACACTTTCCAAGCCCCATCGCATCCGCGAGGATTCCGCCGAGGCCGAGCTTTTCGAGGAAGGTGAGCCAGGCGAGGCCGCGTTCCTGGAAGGGGCGGAGGGTGCCGTTGAAGCCCTCGGGGGTTGCCATGGGGGTGAGGCGGCGGTCGGACTCGCCGCTGATGAGGGTGCCGAAGGTGCCGTCGGCGTCGACCTCGGTGAGGGGGAGGGCCTCGTCGCCGGCGTGGATGACCGCGCGCATCGCCTCGGCGGCGGTCATGGAGCCCTGGCGGGGGTGGCGGAGGAACTCGAGCGCGGCCTGGAGCTGCTCCTCGTCGAGTTCGACCCACTGGCCGCGCAGCCGGACGAGGGGGGTCTTGAGGCGGGCCAGTTCCTCCAGCTCGGCCTCGTCGATGGTGTCGTCGCCGATCGCCAGGTCCCAGCGGAAGTCGACCATGCCCTGGAGGTCGAACCCGGACGAGGCGGCGGCGCCCGAGCCCTCGCCGTCCTGGGCGCGGGTGGTGAGCTTCATGCCGAGCTTGGCCTTGCCCGCCCACTGGGGGAGCAGGACGCCGAAGCCCGCGGCCGACAGCATCGGCGCGGCCTGGCGGAGGAAGCGGAACGCCCCGGCGGTGTCGAGCGGCAGCTCGAAGGGGGTCGGGGTGTCGAGGGCGGCGGCCAGGTCCGGGAAGAGGCGCAGCGCCCGGCCCAGCCCGGCGAGGAGGGTCTCCTCGGCGTCGGGGACGGAGGCGGCCTCTCCGGCCCAGAGCATGGCGGCGGGGACGTACAGGCTCGGGTCCTCGGTGCCCTGGAGGGCGAACTCGACCCGCCACGGGTCGCCGGGGCGCTCTTTCTGGTCGAGCGTCCAGGACGCGGCGGCGTCGAGCACGTCGCCCCCGGCCTCGCCGGGCGCGGGCTCGGCGAGGCGGAAGCAGACGCGGAGAGGGCCGCCGGGACGGCGGGCGGCGGCGGCCCAGGCGTCCAGTTCGGCGATGAGGTCGTCGGCGTCGTCGCGGGGCTCGCGGGCCACCTCGGGGGACGGGCCGGTGAGCGCCTCGACCCAGCGCTCGGCCAGGGGGATTCGGTCGGGGACCTTGCCGCGGCGGGCCGGCAGGAGGGGGTGCGGGACGACGCCGCGCACGGCGGTGTCGACCAGGCCGCACAGCGCCTCGCGCAGGGCCTCGGCGGCGGGGCGGCCCCCGTCGGCGGCGCGGCAGGCGGCGGGCATGGCGCGGACGAGGTCGCCGAGGCGGCCCGCGTCGTCGAGGACGGGATGCCAGCGGGCGACCAGGTCGCCGTCCTCGCGCAGCAGGCGGGGGAGCACCCGGCCGCGCCCGGCCAGGTGGACGGCCTCGTCGGCGAGCAGGCACAGGTAGCGCAGGTCGGAGCCGGGGATCACGTCGGCGGCGTGCTCGGCGGCCTGGAGCAGCGCCATCGCCGGGAACGGCTCCAGAACCAGCGCGGGTACCCGCCAGTCGCGCAGACCGGGCTCGCCGTCCATCGGGCGGGGGCCCAGCTCGGCGGAAGGGGCGGGCAGGCCGCCGTGGGTGGGGAGCGTCATCGTCAGCTCGACCCGGGCGGCGCCCCTGACGAAGGTTTCGTAGGAGGTGCCGGTGAAGTCCCGGGTGGCGAACGGGTGGGCCGTGTCCGAGCGGCCCGCGGTGGCGGGGTCGTACGGGCCGGTGCGCTCGGCCCACAGGCACAGCGCGCCGCCGTGCCATGTGGCGTGCGCGACGAGCATGACGCAGATCCCCCGGACGTGCAGGTGAGGCTGGCGGTCCCGAAGCTACCAGCGGGGTGCGACATGCGGGGCCGGTCCGGGGGTGGCCGGGACGGGCGGCGCGGGGCGCGAAAGGGCGGGAAGTTAGGCTCTGGGGCAGTCTCGGAAACGGTTCTGTAACGAGTGACCTGTGGAGGGCGTTGTGGCGGAGTTCGTGCGTGTGGAGGTCGAGGACGGCATCGCGACGATCCGGCTGGACCGGCCCAAGATGAACGCGCTGAACGCGCAGATGCAGCGGGAGCTGATCGAGGCGTCCCGGGAGGTCACCCAGGACGACGAGGTCAGCGCGGTGATCCTCTACGGCGGTGAGCGGGTGTTCGCGGCGGGCGCGGACATCAAGGAGATGGCCGGGATGTCGTACGCGGAGATGGCCGGCGGCCACTCGCGGCTGCTGCAGGACTTTGCCAAGGCGCTGGCCGGGATCCCCAAGCCGGTGATCGCGGCGGTGAACGGGTACGCGCTGGGCGGCGGGCTGGAGGTGGCGCTGTGCGCCGACTTCCGGGTGGCGGGCGAGGGCGCCAAGGTGGGCCAGCCGGAGATCCAGCTGGGGATCATCCCGGGCGCGGGCGGCACCCAGCGGCTGGCCCGGCTGATCGGCCCGGCGCGGGCCAAGGACCTGATCTTCTCGGGGCGGCACGTGTCGGCGGCGGAGGCGCTGGAGATCGGCCTGGTGGACAAGGTGGTGCCGGACGCGGAGGTCTACTCGGCGGCCAGGGAGTGGGCGGCGACGTTCGTGGGCGGGCCCGCGATCGCGCTGCGGGCGGCCAAGCAGGCCATCGACGCGGGCTGGGAGGTCGACCTGGGCACCGGCCTGGAGATCGAGCGGACCCAGTTCGCGGCGCTGTTCTCCACCGACGACCAGAAGAACGGCATGCGCAGCTTCGTCGAGGAGGGCCCGGGGAAGGCCAAGTTCACGGGCCGCTGAGGGCGTGTTCTCCGGCGGAGCGTTCCTGGGCGTCGAGGACTTCGTCGGCGTACAGCTCGGCCCAGCGGCCGAGGGCGAGGATGGGTTCGAGCAGGCCGCGGCCCGGCGCGGTCAGCTCGTACTCCACGCGGGGCGGCGCCTCGGCGTAGCGGCGGCGGCTGACCAGGCCGTTGCGTTCGAGGCGGCGCAGCGTGTCGGTGAGGACCTTGTGGCTGATGCCGCCGATCCGCGCGCGCAGTTCGCCCGGGCGCTGCGGGCCGTGCCGGAGGGCGTAGAGGACCACGCTGGTCCAGGTGCCGCCCAGCAGGTCGAAGCCGAGCCGTGCCTGGCAGTCGGCGATGAACGTGTGCTCCGCGGTCGCTGTCATCCCGCCCCATCCTGTCGTGCCCGTTACGCACCGGATGGTGTGCATCGGGCCGCCTAGCGTCCCGTCCCGAAGGTAACCGACGGCGGGAGGTCGAACGTGGGCATGGAGGACGCGGGCATCGGGGACGCGGGCATGAGGATCGGTGTGCTCGGGGCCGGGAACATGGCGGACGCGCTCGCGACCCAGTGGGCGAGGGCGGGGCACCGGGTGAGGATCGGCGCGCGGTCGCCGGAGAAGGCGGCCGCGCTCGCCGGACGGATCGGGGAGCGTGCCCGTGGCGGCACGCTGCGGGAGGCGGCGGAGTTCGGCGAGGTCGTGCTGCTTGCGGTCTGGTACGAGGGCGTCGAGGCGACGCTGCGGGCGGCGGGCGCGGCGGACGGGTCGCTGGACGGCCGTGTGCTGGTCGACTGCACCAACGCGACCTCGCCGCCGCGGTTCGTCCTGAAGACCGGGGACGGCCCGTCGGTGGCGCGGCGGATCGCCGAGTTGGTGCCGGGCGCGCGCGTGGTGAAGGGGTTCAACCTCTGCCATGAGAGCGTGTGGCGCCGCACGCCGCCGGTGTTCGGCGGGCGGCCGCTGGGGGTGCCGCTGTGCGGGGACGACGCCGGCGCCGTGGCGGTGGTGGAGCGCCTGGTCAGCGACATGGGCTGCGAGCCGCTGTTCGGGGGCGGCCTGGAACGGGCCGGTCTGCTGGAGGCGTCGGCGGCGTTCGCGCTGGGCGTCTATTTCGGCGGTGAGCGTCCCGGTGACCCGAGGGCGATGTTCCCGCCCTATGAGATCGCGACCGGAGATGCCGGATTGATCGCGACAGAGTCCGCCAGTCGCTAGCATCTCCCGCCATGCGACAGGCGTACCGCACGGCGCTGGTCACCGGCGCCTCCGGCGGGATCGGGGAGAGCTTCGCGCGGGCGCTGGCGGGCCGCGGCACCGATCTGGTGATCGTGGCCCGCCGGGCCGACCTGCTGGACGAGCTGGCGCGCGAGCTGGTGGAGCGGTACCGGGTCGCGGTGGAGGTGGTGGCGGCCGACCTCACCGATCCGCTGGAGCGCGGGGAGGTGGAGCGGCGGCTGCGCACCGACCCGGTGGAGCTGCTGGTCAACAACGCCGGTCACGGGGCGTTCGGAACGTTCTCCGGGCTGCCGCTGGACGATCATCTGCGGCAGATCGAGCTGAACGTGGTGGCGCTGGTCCGGCTGACCCACGCCGCGCTGCCGGGGATGGTGGAGCGGGGCCGGGGCGGGGTGCTGAACGTCGCGTCGATGGCGGGTTTCGCGCCGTCGCCGGGGAGCGCGACGTACGGGGCGACCAAGGCGTACGTGGCGGCGTTCTCCGAGAGCCTGCACGCGGAGGTCGCGGGCAGGGGCGTGCACGTGACGGCGCTGTGCCCGGGGTTCACCCGTACCGACGAGGAGTCGGAGCCCGGGCTGCTGTGGCTGCGCCGCGCGGACGTGGCCAGGGCGGGGTTGGACGCGGTGGCGGCGGGGCGGGCGCTGTGCGTGCCGGGGGCGCAGTACAAGGCGGCGCTGCCCGCGCTGCGGATGATGCCCAGGCCGCTGCTGAGGGCGGCGGCCAACCGGATGTGGCGGCAGGCCGCGGACACCCGCTGACCTGGTCGCGGGTCCCGGGCCGTCGATCGATGGTGACAAACGCGGGGCCCGAGTTTCGCTCACGTCTACAAGAAAAAGCGCGTGCGCGTTGTGCGCGGGGTGACTTGACGGCGGGCACGGGGCTCGCGAGCCTTGAACCTACGGTTAAGTAGGTTGTGTCATGCCTGCTCGGAACCGTTTTCCGATGCCGTCGGACGGTGGCCAACCGGCCCCGGCCCTCTCGTACAGCGAAGGACGCAGGAATGCCCGTGCCGTTGCAGACCAGGCTGATGCTCGACCTTGAGCCGGTGGTCGAGAAGGAGCTCGACCGGCACATGTCCATGGCCAAGGAGTGGTTCCCGCACCAGTACGTCCCGTGGGGGCAGGGCCGCGACTTCGACGGTCCGCTCGGCGGGGACGGCTGGACGCCGGAGGACTCCAAGCTGGGCACGGAGGCGCGCGAGTCGCTGATCGTCAACCTGCTGACCGAGGACAACCTGCCCGGCTACCACCGCGCGATCGCCGAGGTGTTCGGCCGCGACGGCGCCTGGGGCACCTGGGTCAACCGGTGGACCGCCGAGGAGAACCGGCACGGCATCGTCATCCGCGACTACCTCACCGTGACCCGGGCCGTCGACCCGATCGCGCTGGAGCGCGCCCGGATGCGCCACATGGAGGAGGGGTACGAGGCGACGCACGGCACCGAGATGCTGCACGGCATGGCGTACGTGTCGTTCCAGGAGCTGGCCACCCGGGTCGCGCACCGCAACACCGGCAAGGCGTCGGGGGACCCGATCTGCGAGCAGATGCTCGCCCGGGTCGCCGCCGACGAGAACCTGCACATGATCTTCTACCGGAACCTGCTGGCCGCCGCGCTGGAGATCGCCCCGAACGAGACGATGCGGGCGATCACCGAGGTGGTCAAGGCGTTCGAGATGCCCGGGCACGGCATCGAGGGCTTCCTCCGCAAGTCCGTGATCATCGCCAATGCCGGCATCTACGACCTGCGGCTGCACCACGACGACGTGCTGACCCCGGTGCTGCGCAAGTGGGGCGTGTTCGACCGCACGGACCTCACCGGCGACGGCGACAAGGCGCGCGAGGAGCTCGCGGAGTTCCTGGAGCAGCTGGACGCGGCGGCGACGAAGTTCGAGGAGCGCCGCGAGGAGCGCCGCGCCCGCCGGGCCGCCCGCCAGGCCGGCTGACCTCCGCTTCCCGGCCGCTCGCCGTTTCCGGAGCGGACAAAGTCGATCACGGAAGCATTTCGATAGGAACGACTCCCGTCTTTCCGGCGTCAAAGGGTATATGGGGACGCATCGGCGACTGGGCGGGTATCGGTTGCTGGACGAGATCGGCCGGGGGACGACGTCCGTCGTCCACCTGGCCATCGACCCTGCCGGCCGCGAGGTCGTGGTGAAGGAGCTGCGGCCCGAGTACGCGGCGGAGCCGGCGGGGCGGCGCGCGCTGGCCCGCGAGATGGCGGCGCAGTCCAGGGTCGACAGCCCCTACGTCGCGCGCCTGCTGGACGGGGAGGTCGGCGCCGTCCGCCCGTACGTCGTCATGCAGTACGTGTCCGGCAGCCCGCTCGGCGACCTGGTCGCCCAGTACGGCCCGTTCGGCGGCGTGCGGCTGCCCCGGCTGGCCCGCCGCCTGGCGCTGGCCGTGGCGGCGGTGCACGACGCCGGGGTGCTGCACCGGGACGTGGCGCCCAAGAACGTGATCGTGCTCGGGGACCGGCCCACCCTGATCGACTTCGGGATCGCCCACGACCGGGACGCCGGGCGGACCACCGTCCGCGGCATGGTGGCCGGGACCCCGGCCTACCTGGCGCCGGAGATCATCGAGGGGGAGCCGGCGACGGCGGCGTCGGACGTGTTCTCCTGGGCCGCGACGATCGCGTACGCGGGGACCGGGCGCCCGCCGTTCGGCGGCGGGACGCTGCCCGCGGTCTGCTTCCGGATCCTGCGCGGCGAGCACGACCTGGCCGGCATCGGCGAGCCGCTGGCCTCGCTGCTGCCGCTGGGGCTGCGCCGCGACCCGGCGCGGCGGCCGACGGCCCGCTGGTTCGCCGGCGCGCTGGCGCAGGCGAACCCGGCCGTCACCGAGAGCGGAAGGGTGATGTTCGCATAGTCACCGGGCGGGACAAGGGCAGGACCGCGGCGATGCCGGATACGGCCGTGCTGATCCACTCGGCCACGGAGGCGAAGGTAGGGTTTCGTAAACGATGAAGGGGGTTGCCACGTCCGGGGACCGTATCGGCCACTATCGCGTCCTGAAGACCCTGGGGGAGGGCGGGATGGGCGTCGTGTACCTCGGCGCCGATCCGGAGGGGCGCAACGTGGCCATCAAGGTGCTGCGGCCGGCGGTCGCGGGCGACGCCACCGCGCGGCGCCGGCTGGCCCGCGAGGTCGACTCCATGCGCCGGGTGCACAGCCCGCACGTCGCGGAGATCCTCGACGCCGACGTCACCGCCGACCGGCCCTACATCGTCACCCAGTACGTGCCGGGCCGCACCCTGGAGGAGCTGGTCGAGGAGGAGGGCCCGGTCTACGGGCACGCCCTGCAGCGGCTGGCGGTCGGGCTGGCCTCGGCGCTGTCGGCGATCCACGGCGCGGGCATCATCCACCGCGACCTCAAGCCCGGCAACGTGATGCTGGTCGACACCGAGCCGGTGGTCATCGACTTCGGCATCGCGCAGGGCGCGGACGCGACCCGGCTGACCGCCACCGGCATGGTGATCGGCACCCCCGGCTACCTGGCCCCGGAGATCATCGAGGGCGAGGACGCGGGCGCGCCGTCGGACGTGCACGCATGGGCGGGCACGGTGGCCTACGCCGCCACCGGCCGGCCGCCGTTCGGGTCGGGCACCTTCGAGTCGATCTTCTACAAGATCATGTCGGGCACGCCGGACCTGAGCGGGGTGCCCGAGGCGCTGATGCCGGTGCTGCGCTCGGCCATGGCCCGCAATCCGGCCGAGCGGCCCACCGCGGTCAGCCTGGGGCAGCTGACCCGGCGGATCCATTTCGAGGCCACCATCACCGACACGACCCGCATCGACGAGCACTTCACGCTGCCCGAGCAGGGGTCGCCGGGCGCCTCGCAGCCGGTGGAGCGGCCGCCGACCGACCACGCGCAGACGTTCTCGATGCCGCCGTCGACCTCGCAGCCCTCCTCGATGCCGCCGTCGATGCCGCCGTCGACGTCGCAGCCGTCGCAGGACGGGCGGGCGTCGCGGCCGGTCGAGACGCCGCCGCCCACCCCGCCGCCGATCCCGGCGGCGGCGCCCGTCCCGCCGGCGCCGTCGCAGCCCAAGGACTTCAAGGGCATGCTGCCCCCGGCCGCGCCGCCGCCGGTGCCGCCGCCCGGGCCGAGCCCGTACGAGACCGGCCAGCGGTACGACCCGAGCTGGTACGACCAGGCGTCGTACGCCCCGTACCAGCAGCCGCAGCCGCCCCAGCCGCAGCCGTCGCACGGCGCGTTGCAGCGCGGGGACCAGGGCGCCCCGCCGCCGGGGCCCGCGCCGTACGACCCGTACGCGCAGGGCACCCAGCCGCGGCCCGACCAGCGGCCGGAACCGCGCCCCGACCAGAGGCCGCGCGAGGCGCGGCGTCCGGGTGACCGGGAGGCGGCCAAGCCGTACGGCTGGTACCGGGTGCTGAGCTTCCTCGTCCTGGTCGCCTTGCTCGGATTTGCGAACATCGCCCCGGTTCTCGCCCTGGCCGTTACGGTGGTCGGCGTGCTGGTGCTCCGGATGGGCGACAAGGCCGCCAAGGGTATGGAGAACAAGCGGACCCGGCGCGGCCCGCGCTCCGGCGACGCCATGGCGGCGGCGTTCAAGACGCCGCTGCACCTGCCGGGCGCGGTGCTGATGACGCTGCTGCTGGCGGGGCTGGGCGCGCTGGCGGGCCTGGTCCTGCTGCTCGTGCTGATGTTCGCCGACCCGGACATGAGCGCGTCGAGGGCGATCGCGTACTCCTCCATGACCGTGATCGTGCTGCTGTGCCTGGCGCCGGGCAGCGGCGCGCCGCGCCGCCAGATGGCGCGGCTGTGGGGCGCCGTGCTACCGCGCACCGAGGCGGCGATGGCGGGCGCGCTGATCGTGGGGATCTTCGCCGCCGTCCTGGTCGGCCTGTCGCGGCAGCAGCCGCCCGACACCACGCCGATCGACGGGATGAGCCAGAACCTCGAAGACCTGCGCGCCGACGTCCGCGAACTGGTCTTCGGCCTCCCGCTGATCTGACGGCCCCACCGCTCCCATGTCCGACGATCTCCGGCTCCCACCGCCCGCGCCCGTGCCGCTGCCCGCACCCTTGCCCGCGCCCGTGCCCATGGACGCGCCGGTGGACGCGCCCGCGCGGGTCGCCGGGCTGCCCGAGCGGATCGGCCCGTACCGCCCGATCGAGCTCATCGGCGCGGGCGGCATGGGGCAGGTGTTCCGCGCCGCCGCGCCCGACGGCGCCGATGTCGCCGTCAAGACGCTGCACCCCCACCTGGTCGACGCGGGCGACGCGCGCACCCGCCTGCGCCGCGAGGTGGAGACGATGGGGCGCGTCACGACGCCGCGGGTCGCGGAGATCCTGACCTTCGACGTGGACGCCCCGGTGCCGTACGTCGTCACCCGCTACGTCGAGGGCCGCCCGCTGCTGGACCAGGTGCGCACCGCGGGCCCGATGACCGGCGCGTCGCTGTGGCGGGTCGCGACCGGCACCGCCGAGGCCCTGGACGCCATCCACCGCGCCGGGGTCGTCCACCGCGACATCAAGCCCGGGAACGTGCTGCTGGAGGCGGGCGAGCCCGTCGTCATCGACTTCGGCATCTCGCAGGGCGTCGACGACACCCGGCTCACCCACACCGGCGGCCGGTCGGGCACCTGGCGCTACCTCGCGCCCGAACTGCTGGAGGGCGAGGACGCGGGCCCGGCCGCCGACGTGTTCGCGTGGGCGGCCATGGTGGCGTTCGCCGCGACGGGCCGCGACCTGTACGACGCGCCCAACGACGCCGCGGTCTGCGTGCGGATCATCCGGGGCGACCACGATCTGAGCGACGTGCCGCAGGAGGTGCGCGGGCTGCTGTCGGAGGCGCTGGCGTCCGACCCGGCGCAGCGTCCGGGGGCGGACGGGCTGGTGCGGCGGCTGCGCGCGCTGCGGCCCGACTCCATCGGCATGGGGATGCGCGCCTCCGGCGGCAGCGGCCCCGCCACGGGCGGCGGCACCGGCGGCACCGGCGGGACAGGAGGTACCGGCGGCGGCCGGGGCACCGGCGGCGGCACGGGCGGCGGCATGCCGAGCGCCCGCGCGGCCCGGTCCCGCCCGCTGGCCCCGATCGGCCCGTACCGGCCGCTGCAGCGGCTCGGCAAGGGCGGCATGGGCGAGGTCTTCCTGGCCCGCGCCGACGACGGCCGGATGGTCGCGATCAAGACGCTGCTGCCGCTGCTGCCCGCCGAGTTCCAGGCCAGGGACCGGCTGCGGCGCGAGGTCGAGGCGATGCGGCGCATCCGCCACCCGCACGTCGTCGAGCTGGTCGACCACGCCATGGACGCCGACCCGCCCTACATCGTCACCCGCTACGTCGAGGGCACCGCGCTGCTGGACGTCGTCCGCCGCAAGGGCCCGCTGGAACGGGACGCGCTGCTGCGCCTGGCGGGCGGCCTGGCCGGCGCGCTGCAGGCCGTGCACGCCGCGCAGAGTGTGCACCGCGACATCAACCCCAGCAACGTGATGATGGTCGCCGGGGAGCCGGTGGTGATCGACTTCGGTATCGCCTACCTCACCGGCGCCGACCCGCTCACCCGCGGCCCGGTCGGCACGCCCGGGTACGTCGCGCCCGAGGTCGTGGAGGGGAAGCAGGCCGGGCCCGCCGCCGACGTGTTCGCGTGGGCGGCGACCGTGGCGTTCGCCGCGACCGGGCGGCGCGCCTACGAGGCCACCAGCCCCGCCGCGTTCGTCCGCAGGGTGCTGACCGGCGAGCCCGACCTGGCCGGCATCGACCGCGACCTGCGCGAGGTGCTCCAGGACTGCCTGGCCCGCGACCCCGTGCTGCGGCCCAGCGCGGGCGAGCTGACCACAAGGTTCGCCAACCCCGGCTCCATCGCGCCCCGGCTCCACCGTCCTCGGCCCAAGCCGGTGCCCGCTCCGCCGCGTCCCGAGCCCGAGCCGTCGGCCGGTGGCCGCGAGGCGTTCGCCCGGGCCGGGCTGTCGCTGACCCTCCCGGTGATCGAGGTGACGCTGCAGGAGGTCAAGCGCGAGCTGGCCGTCGCCGAGCGCCTCCGCGCGCTGGGCGGCAGCTGGGCCGACGATTCGGCCGTGTACGCGCGGCGCACGCTGGAGGCGGCGGCGCGGGCGGTGCGCGACGCCGAGGTCGGCACCGGGGTGCCCGCCAACGCCCCCCGCCTCGCCGAGATCATCCGGGCCGCCAAGACGTACGGCGCGCACGCCCGCAGCCTGCTGGGCGGCGTCTCGCTGCCGCCGGGCCGCCTCGCCGACACCGCCCGCGTCGCCGCGCTGCTCGCCGGGGCCCGCTTCACCCGGGTCCGCTTCAAGGAGGGGTACGACCCCGCCGAGGTGGACGCCTTCGTCGGCCAGCTGCGGATCTGGTTCGGCGGCGACCGCCGCGAGCTCGCCCAGGTGATCGGCGCCGACGACGTGCGGGCCAGGGAGTTCACCGTGCGCCGCATGCGCGAGGCCTACGTCCGGGGCGAGGTCGAGGCGTTCAAGGCCACGCTGGAAGCGGAGTTGCGCCGCCTCGGCTACGCATGATCGGTAAGGTGGCGATCCTTATGAACGGGGAAACGAGCCACCGGGAGCACATCGGGCCGTACCGGCTGCTGGACCGCGTCGGCGGCGGGGTCGGTGTCGTCCACCGCGCCGCCGATCCGGGCGGGCGCGACGTGGCCATCAGGGTGCTGCCCCCAGGGACGTACGACGTCGCGAGCATGCGCGAGGTGCGCAGCCCTTATGTCGTGGACGTCCTCGACGGGGCGGGCGAGGGGGCCCCGCCGTACGTCGTCAGCCGTTTCGTGCCCGGCCGGCCGCTGGACGAGTGGCTCGGGGCGCCGCTGGAGGGCGCGGGGCTGCACCGGATGGCGCTGGGCCTGGCCAAGGCGGTCGCCGCCATCCACCGGGCCGGGCTGACCCACGGCGACCTGCGCCCCGACCACGTCCTGGTGGTGGACGGCGCGCCCGTCGTCATCGACTTCGCCCTGGTGCCCGGGGAGCCCGCGGGCGACCTGCGCGCCTGGGCCGCCACCGTGGCGTTCGCGGCGACCGCCGACCCGCGGTGCCTGACCGCGCCCGATCCCGTCGCCGTCGCGGGCGAGGCGATCCCCGCCGCGCTCCGGCCGCTGCTGGAGGCGGCGGTCGCGGGCGTGGCCGCCGGGGCGCCGGGCGGGGAGCCCGCGACGGCTCCGCTCACCGCCGCGCGGCTCGCCGACTCGGTGGCCGCGCTCGAGCCCGTCCCGCCGGCGAGCCCCGAGCCGCCGCGCGCCGCCCCTCCCGCGCAAGCAGCCCCTGCACGTGAAGGCGCCGCACGTGAAGGCACCGCGCAAGCAGCCCCCGCGCGTGAAGGCGCCGTGCTTGAAGGCGCCGCCGCGCGACAAGCGCCCGGTCGTGAAGGCGCCGTGCAAGAAGTCCCCGCGCGGGAAGCGGCTCCGATGCCGGGCTCCGGGGCTTCGGCCGCGCCGAACTCCGGCCAGGACCGGCGCGAGGCGCACGAGCGGGCGGTGGCGCGCGCCTGGTCCCGGCTGCTGACCGCGATGGTGATCGTTATCGCGGTCGGGGTCGCCGTCGCGGCGCCGCTCGCCGGGATCGTGCTGTCGCTGGCGGCGGTGACGGTCCTGCGGGCGGGCGCGGGCGGCCCGGCCCGCGCGGTGGGCGGCACGGCGCTGAGCGTCCTGTACGCGGCGCCGGTGGCCGTGCTGGTCACCCTGGGCCTGGCCGCGATCTCGGCGTTCGAGGTGGAGGTCGACCCGCTGGGCGCGTGCGCGTTCGGTGCGGGCGCGGCCGTCGGCGTCCTGTGGGCGGTGCCGGGCGCCCGGGGCCCGCGCCGCCGGCTGGAGGACGCGTTCGCCTCCGTGGTGCGCGGGCCGGGCCGTATCGCGCTCGCCGGGATCGTGCTGGGCGTGCTGGCCCTGTGCGCCGTGGTGGCGGCGATCTCCCTCACGCCCAGCCTCGCGCCGATGTACGGCCTGCAGAGCACCCTGGAGAGCGCGGTCGCCCGCTTCCAGCACGCCGTCAAGTGACGGCCGCGGGAGTGATCTGCGTCACGGGCCGCTTAGGCGGGTACCGGCTTTCCCTGGCCGGAGTGCGGGTGGGTAATGTCTCTCAAGCTGGAATTTGCCAGCAGGCTACCGGCGGGTAACATCTGGGGTGCACGGCCTAATCAGGGACCCGGGGCCGAAACGTGTTCGGGTGTTTGGCAGGCTGTGGGGTGTTAACGCATTCCAGACCGCGTCGACCCGTCATGGGCGGCGCCCCTCTGCCGCTCACCCCAGCGGCCCAGAAGAGTGCAGGGAGGTCGGCCACCGGCCATGAACATCGTCGTCCTGGTGAAGCAGGTTCCCGACACGGAGAGCCCGCGCAAGCTCAAGTCCGATGACAGCACGCTCGACCGTGCCGCCGCGGACGGTGTCATCAACGAGCTCGATGAGTACGCCATCGAGGAGGCGCTGCGCGTCAAGGAGGCCCACGACGGCGAGGTGACCGTCCTGACCATGGGCCCGGACAAGGCGACCGACTCGATCCGCAAGGCCCTGGCCATGGGCGCGGACAAGGCCGTGCACCTCGTCGACGACGCCCTGACCGGCTCCGACGCGCTGCAGACCTCGTACGCCATCCAGCAGGTCCTCGGCCGCACCGGGTTCGACCTGGTGATCCTCGGCTCGGAGTCCACCGACGCGCGCACCGGCGTGCTGGCCGCGATGCTGGCCGAGCGGCTGGGCGTCCCGCAGCTGTCGCTGGCCAACAAGGTCGAGATCGACGGCACCGCCATCAAGATCCAGCGGCAGACCGACTACGGCTACGACAAGGTCGAGGCGAGCCTGCCCGCGGTGGTGAGCGTGGTCGAGAAGATCAACGAGCCGCGCTACCCGTCCTTCAAGGGGATCATGGCGGCCAAGAAGAAGCCGGTCGAGACCCTCGGCATCGCCGACGCGGGCATCGACGCCGGCCAGGTCGGCCTGGCGAACGCCGCCACCGCGGTGGTGGACTTCGCCGAGGCCCCGCCGCGGGCCCAGGGGCAGATCGTCACCGACGAGGGCGACGGCGGCGCGAAGATCGCCGAGTTCCTCGCGTCGAAGAAGTTCGTCTGAGCGAGGAAGGGAAGCACGGACAATGGCTGAGATTCTCGTCCTCGTCGACCATGTCGACGGCGAGGTCAAGAAGGTCACCCTCGAGCTGCTGACGCTGGCCGGGCGGCTCGGTGAGCCCGCCGCGGTGTGGATCGGTCCCGGCTACGAGGGCGCCAAGGACAGGCTGGCCGAGTACGGCGCCGCCAAGGTGTACGTGGCCGCCGACGAGGAGCTGAACTCCTACGTCGTCGCCCCCAAGGCGAGCCTGCTGGCGCAGCTGGTGAACGAGAAGTCGCCCGCCGCGGTGCTGGTGTCGGCCACCGCCGAGGGCAAGGAGATCGCCGGGCGGCTGGCCGTCAAGACCGGCTCCGGCGTCCTCACCGACGTGGTGGACGTCACCGACGGCTTCGTCGGCGAGCACTCCATCTTCGGCGGCGGCATCATCGCCCACGCCAAGGTGAACACCGGCACGCCCGTCATCGCGGTGCGGCCCAACTCGGTCGCGCCCGAGGCCTCCCCGGCCACCCCGGCCGAGGAGCAGGTCTCGGTCGCGCTGACGGACGCCGACAAGGCCGCGAAGATCGTGGAGAAGGTCGTCCAGGAGAAGGGCGAGCGCCCCGACCTGACCGAAGCCGCGATCGTGGTCTCCGGCGGCCGCGGCGTCGGCGGCGCCGAGAACTTCACGATCATCGAGGGGCTGGCCGACTCGCTCGGCGCGGCCGTGGGCGCCTCCCGCGCCGCGACCGACGCCGGCTGGTACCCGCACCAGTTCCAGGTGGGCCAGACCGGTAAGACCGTGTCGCCACAGCTGTACATCGCGGTCGGGATCTCCGGCGCCATCCAGCACCGGGCCGGCATGCAGACCTCCAAGACGATCGTCGCCATCAACAAGGACCCCGAGGCGCCGATCTTCGAGCTGGTCGACTACGGCGTGGTGGGCGACCTCTTCCAGGTGGCCCCGCAGCTCACCGAGGAGATCACCAAGCGCAAGTGAGCGACGCCGCGCCCGCGGGGCGCGGTGCGGCGCGTGCGAGCGGCCGGGACGGGCGACCGTCCCGGCCGTTCCGCTTGCCCGGGTTCCCGCGCGCCCGGCCTCCGCCGCCGCACCGGCCGCGACGCTTCCGCTCTGTGGGGCTTTAGGTGCTTTTTCGGCCGGGGCGGGAAGACTGCCGTCGCGGGACGGGGCGCGCGCCGCCGTCGCGTAGCCGCGCCCCGCGCCGTGCGCGAGCGATGGCGTGGGACGGCCGTGAACGCGGCCGACGCCACATGCCGTATGGAACAGTGCGGCGCCTCGTCCGCGTTGTGAGTGCGAGCGGTGACCGAGTCATTCAGGGGGACGGCCCCCTGTACCCCCCGGTTAGGGGAGAACCCCCAAGGGAGCCATGGAAGCGATTCCCGAAAGCAACGGACACACCCGCACGGCGCCCCACGGGCGGCTGACCCCGGCGCCGCGCCCCCTGTCGGTCACCCCGCGCGAGCGCGTCCCGCTGACCGTCGACCAGGTCGCCCGGCTGGGCGAGCGGCTGCGCGAGAGCATCTCCGGCGCGGTCCGGATGCCCGCCGACGTGCTGGAGGTCGTCCTCGCGACCGTGCTGGCGGGCGGGCACCTGCTGGTGGAGGACCACCCGGGCGTCGGCAAGACGCAGCTGGCCCGCAGCCTCGCCCGCACCCTCGACGGGCGCTTCGCCCGCGTGCAGGCCACCGTCGACCTGCTCCCCGCCGACATCGTGGGCGCCAACGTGTGGCGCGCCGACAGCGGCGAGTTCGAGTTCCGGCCCGGCCCGGTGTTCGCCAACGTGGTGCTGGTCGACGAGATCAACCGGGCCACCCCCAAGACGCAGTCCGGGCTGCTGGAGGCGATGGAGGAGCGGCAGGTCACCGTGGACGGCGACAGCCGCCCGCTGCCCGCCCCCATGGTCGTCATCGCCACGCAGAACCCGGCCGCCGGCTACGACGGCACCTACCCGCTCCCGCCCGCGCAGCTCGACCGCTTCCTGTCGCAGGTCTCGCTCGGCTATCCGACCCCCGACCAGGAGATGGAGCTGCTGCGCGCCGGGCCCGAGCCCGGCGCCACCGCGGTCACCGACCCCGAACGGCTGCTGGCGGCGCAGGAGGCCGTTGCAGGAGTGCACGCGGCCGACCCGCTGCTGCGGTACGTCGTCGAGCTGCTGGCGGCGACCCGCGAGCACCCGCTGGCGGAGGTCGGCGCCAGCCCCCGCGCCGGGCTGCTGCTGCTGGCGGCGGCCCGGGCACGCGCGGCCCTCAACGGCCGCGCGTTCGTGCTCCCCGACGACGTGCAGGCCCTCGCCGTCCCCGTGCTGGCGCACCGGTTGCAGCCCACCGCGGCGGCCCCGTCGAGCGCGGCGCGGGAGATCGTCGAGGACGCCGTCGGGCAGGTCCGCGCCCGATGAGCGGCGCCCCGACCGGCCGCCGCCGGCGGCGGCCCGACCGCGTCAGCGGGCGCTGGTGGCTGTGGCTGCTCGCCGCGGGGATGCTCATCGCGCTCGCGGGCGCGCTGCCCTCCCTCACCGTCTTCACCCTCGCCGCCGGGCTGGTGCTGACCGTGGCCGGCGCCGCCGTGGTGGTGCTGCCGGCGGCCGGGCGGCTGACGGTCGAGCGCACCCTGCCGGTCCGCGAGGCGCGCGAGGACGAGCCGCTGCCCCTGGAGTTCCGGGTGCGGATGCCGTCCTGGCTGCCCGTCCGGCTGGAGGTGAGCACCGGCCAGGGCGTCTGGGTCCCGCTGGAGCGCGAGGGCGGCACCGTCGACCTGTTCGTCGAACGGCGCGGCGCGTTCGTGGTGGGGCCGTCCCGGATCCGGCTCGGCGACCCGCTCGGGATCGTGCGCCGGCCGCTGACCGCCGGGGTGCCCGAGCCGGTGCTCGTGCTGCCCGAGATCGGCACGGACGCGCGGGTCGTCCCCCCGCGCGGCGCCCGCGCCGACGACCTGGAGCCGGACGGGCTGCGCCCCTACGTGCCGGGCAGCCCGATCAGCCGCATCCACTGGGCGTCCCTGGCGCGCGGCGGGGAGCTGCAGGAGCGGCGGATGGCGGCGCCGCCGACCGGGCTGCCGCTGGTCATCGTCGACACCTCGGGCGCCGCCGACCCGCGCGCGGTCGACTGGGTGGCGCGGGCCGCGGCAGGCTGCGCCCTGACGCTGGCGCGCAGCGGCGGCTGCGAAGTCCTCCTCCCCGGCGCCAAGACCCCCATGGCCGTCGTGGACGCGGCCGGCTGGCGCGCGGTGCACCGCCGCCTCGCGCTGCTGGAGGAGGGCGGCCACGGGCAGGTGCGGCGCCCGCCGGGCGGCCGTGGCTCGTCGGTCGTCCACGTGCCGCCGGGGCTCGACCTGGGGCCGCCGCGGCCACCGCTGCCGCACGGTGTCGTCCCGATGCCGGCCGGGCACGGCGAGGCCTTCGCCGTCACCCTGAACGGCGCGCCGCCCACGCCGTCCGCGGCCGTCCCCAAGGCGGCGGCCGCCCCCAGGGATCGGGAGCCGGTGCGATGATGCGCGCCGCGGGACTACTGCTGGCGGTCGCGGTCACGGTGGCGGCCTGGGTGCCGCTGCTCGGCTGGCGGGTGCTGTGGATCGGCCCGGTCGTGGTCCTGGCGGCGGTCGCGCTGGCCGTCGAACGGTTCCCCGTCCGGCTCGCGGCGGCGGCACAGCTGGCCTGGATCCCCACCGCCGTGCTGGCGGGCGGCGCCCCCGCGGGATGGCTGTGGCCGAGCGCCTGGGACACGATCGTGCTCGCGCTGTCGGACGGCGCGCGCGAGCTGGCGCTGCTGGTGCCCGGCGAGCGCGCGGGCGACATCGGCACCCGCTCGGTCTGGCTGCTGTGCGCCGGCGTGCTCTACCTGCTGGCCGCCGCGCTGGCCGCGCCCGCGCCCGCGGCGCGGCTGCGCTCGGGCACCGCGTTCGCGGTCGTCGCCGTCCCGTGGGTGGTGGCCGCCGCGATCCGTCAGACCGACGAGACGGCCTGGCCGGGCGCCGCGCTGCTGCTGGCCGGGCTGCTGTGGTTCGCGCCCCGCCGCGCCGCGCTGCCCGTGCTGGTGCTCGGCACGTCCGCGGCCGTGGTCGCGACCGTCTCCGCGCAGGCGCTCGGCCCGCGCTCGCAGTGGCTGAACTTCGACGACATGGTGGGCCGCGAGGAGCAGTTCCGCACGCTCAACACCACCCAGTCCTACGGCCCGATCACCGACCGGCGCAGCGGTGCGACGATGCTGGAGATCGCCTCGCCGCGTCCCGCGCTGTGGCGCATGCAGGTGCTGGAACGCTACAGCTGGCGCGGCTGGGAGGTCGGCGGCGGGGTGCTGCGGGAACGGCTGCCCGAGCCCGCGGCCGAGCCGGTGTCCATCGAGGTGACGGTGCGCGGCCTGCGCGACTCCCAGGTCGTCTCGCCGGGCTACATCACCTCGGTCGAGACCACGGGGAAGATCGACACGATGCCGGGGGAGGCGCGGCGGGTCATCCCGCAGCCCCGGCAGGACGACACCTACCGCGTCGAGGCCGAGATGGTGCGGGCCGACCCGCGGACGCTGCGGACCGCGCCGCCGCCCACCGACCCGGCGCTGCACGCCTACACCAACCTCATGTACCGGTGGGGCGGCGAACGCCTCGCGGGCAACCTCGGCCAGTACGGGGCCGCGCCGGACGTGTCGCCCAGGCTCCAGCGCTTCATCGAGCGCGTCCCTGCGATGGGCCAGGTCATCGAGACGGCCCGGCAGCTGGGCAGCGGCGCGCGCTCGCAGTACGAGGTCGTCGAACGGGTCGAGCGCTACCTCACCGGCGGCGGGCGGTTCCGCTACTCCACCGAGGTCGAGCGCGGCGTCGGCTTCCCGATCCTGGACTTCCTGACCGAGAGCCGCACCGGCTACTGCCAGCACTTCGCCGGGGCCGCCGCGCTGCTGCTGCGGCTGGCCGGGGTGCCGACCCGGGTGGTCGCCGGGTTCGCCACCGGCAGGTCGGAGGACGGCATCTACAAGGTGCGCGACACCGACGCGCACGCCTGGATCGAGGTCTACTTCGAGGGCGTGGGCTGGGTCCCGTTCGACCCGACGCCGGCGGCCGACGCCGAGGTGGCCGCGGAGGTCGACCCGCTGTCGCCGCCGCCTGCCCCGGACCAGGGCGGCTTCGCCCTCGCCGGCCCGGCCGCGCTCCTGTCGCTGGTGCTGGCCGCCGTCGTCGGGCTCACCCTGCGGCGCCGCTCCCGGCGCGGCGGCGGCCGCGACGGCGAACTGCTCGAACGGCTCGTCGTCCGGAGCGGCGGCACGGTCACGCCCGCCACCACCCTCGGCGACCTGCGCGACCAGCTTGTCCGGATCGGCCCGCACGTGGCGGCGGTGGCCGCCGACGCCGAGCGGGCGCGGTACGCGCCGGGCCAAGCGCCGCCGGGTTCGCGGCGGCGGATCGCCCGCGCGCTCGCCGCCGACGTCGGCACGCCCCGCGCGATGTTGCTGCTGGCAGCGTCCGCGGTCGCCCGTCCGGAGAGCGGCGGCACGTCGAAACAGGCCGCAGGTCAGGGACGGCCCGAGGGGTGCGCCGACGACGCCGGGAACGGGACGGCCTTGAGCACATCAGGCCGCAGCAGCCCGGAGACCCGGTCGTAGGGG
Organism: Spirillospora sp. CA-255316; assembly: GCA_050942275.1. GTDB lineage: Bacteria > Actinomycetota > Actinomycetes > Streptosporangiales > Streptosporangiaceae > Spirillospora. The sequence goes on from CP192047.1 coordinate 2,447,766, forward strand.
ATCCTGACCGTGGGCCGGCCGCAGGCCATCTCCTAGGCGCCGAGCCCGGGGGCGTCCAGGGACGGCTCCAGCTCGCCCTTGGTGAGCGCGAGCTGGACGTACGGCCCGTTCAGCCGGGGGATGCCCAGGGCCGGCGGGCGGTCGGCGAAGCACGTGCCGGCCGCCCGCCGCCCGGATCCGGTCGGCCGAGCCGGGCGGCGGGTGGCGGGAGCGTGGGTCAGGCGGCGAGCGGCTCCGGTTCGGGCTCCCGCTCGGTCTCGGCCGTGGCGCGCTCGGGCGAGGACGTCCGCGGGGCCGCCTCGACCGCCCCGGCGACCGGCACGTACCGGGCGCCGAACGCGATCAGCAGCGCCAGCACGACGGTCACGCCCACGCCCACGCGCAGCGAGGTCGCCTCGGCCAGGAACCCGACCACCACCGGGCCGAGCAGCAGCCCGCCGTAGCCCATCGCCCCCACCTGCGCCACCGCGGCGGCCGGACGGTCCGGCGCGGCCGTCCCGGCCAGCGAGATCGTGATCGGGACGACCAGGCACACCACCAGCCCGGTCACGAAGAACCCGGCGATCGCCACCGGCGCGCCCGGCGCCAGCACGACCACGGTCATGCCCAGCGCCGTGCCGATCCCGGCCCCCGCCAGCAGGCGCCGGGTGCCGATCCGCATCCGGATCCGGTCGCCGGCCAGCCGCCCGGCCAGCATGGCGAGCTCGAACACCGGGTAGCCCAGCGCCGCCACGGCCTGGGTGGCGCCCAGCTCGTCGTGCAGGAGCAGCCCGCTCCAGTCGGCGATGGTCCCCTCGGCCATGAACGCGATGAACGCCAGCGCGCCGATCAGGTAGACGGCGAGCGGCATCCGGGCGGCGCGGCGGCCGTCGCCGGACGCGGCGGGCGCGGGCGGGTCGGCCAGGTAGGTGCGGCTCAGCGCCAGGCCGGCGGGCAGCGACAGCAGCGCGGCGGCCAGCACGGTCGCGGTGAAGCCCAGGCCCGCCGCGGCGGTGGCGACGCCGAACAGGCCGCCGCTCATCGCGCCCACGCACCAGCCGGCGTGCATGCCGCTCATGATCGGCCGCCGGTAGGCCTGCTCGACCACGCTGCCCTGGGCGTTCATCGCGATGTCGGTGATCCCGAAGGTCATGCCGAACACCGCCACGGCGGCCAGCAGCAGCCCGTAGGTCGGGGCGAGCGCGACCAGCAGGTAGGCGACCGCGGTGAGCGGCAGCGCGACGCGCAGCACGGTGCGGCTGCCGGCCCGGGCCATCACGGCCCGCAGGCCCTGCATCGCGGCGATCGCGCCGAGCCCCCAGATGAGGACGACGATGCCGATCTCGCTCTCGCCGGCGCCGAACTTTCCGGCCAGCGCGGGCATGCGGGCCACCCACACTCCAGTGAGCAGTCCTGCCAGGGCGAAGGTCAGGAACGTTCCCAGACGGGCGCGGGACAGCATCGGTTCACCTCTTTCTGTGCTCGTGGTCGTTCAGTGCTCGTGGTTTTCGGCTCGTGGTCGCCGCGCCGGGCAGCGGCCGGGCCGCGGCCGGGCGTGCGGGGGCCGGCGCCAGGGGAGGGAGGGCCTCGGCAAGGCGCCTGTCAACGCCCGTTGGGGCTTGTCAGTGGGGGGACGGCCCGTGAAGGCGGGCCTGATCTCGCCGCCCCGGCACCGGAGCCGGCCGGGAACCGCAGGGACGGGCGGTCAGCGGGCCGTCATGGCCGGGTGAGATCCAGCAGCCGTCGTTTCAGCGCGTTGAGCCGCCCGGCGTCGTACACCTCCGGCAAGTGGCTGACCACTTCCCACAGGCCCTCGGCAGCCAGCCGCACGATCATCGCCGCCACCGGGTCGGGATCGCCGGGCGGCGGCTCTCCGTGCCAGCGGGCCATCGCCTCGTTCAGCGGGGCGGCCAGCTCGGGATCGGCGGCGGCCGCCGTGATCGCCGACCATCGCCGGTACGCGCGGGCCTCCCCGGTGAGGATCTCGAACGTCGCCTCCACGTACGCCCGGGCGTAGGAGCCGGGGGCGCCGTCGTCGTGCGCGGCGACCAGCGCGTCGAACTCCTCGATCACCCGCGCGACCAGGCCCTTGACCAGGGCCTCCTTGGTCGGGAAGTGGTAGAGCAGCCCTCCCTTGCTGACGCCGGCGCGGTCGGCGACCGCGGTGAGCGTCAGCGCCTGGGTGCCCTGCTCCGACAGCAGGGCCTCGGCGGCGTCGAGGAGGGCGTCCTTCTTCATGGCGCCCTACTGTACCGGCTGGACGGTTCAGCGGACAAACCAGACGTCCCACCCGTGACCATCCTCACCACCACGACCGTCGCGACCACCCGCACGCCCGGCATCGCCCGGTCTCCGGGAAGAATCCGGGCGCGGCTAGTGTTGGGCGCGTGGTGACCTACCTCGACCATGCGGCGACCACCCCGATGCTGCCCGAGGCCGTCGCGGCGATGACGGCCGAGCTGGGCCGCCTGGGCAACCCGTCCTCGCTGCACTCCGCCGGCCGCCGGGCCCGCCGGATCGTCGAGGAGTCCCGGGAGGCCATCGCGGAGGCCTTCGGCGCCCGCCCCAGCGAGGTCGTCTTCACCTCCGGCGGCACCGAGGCCGACAACCTCGCGATCAAGGGCCTGTACTGGGCCCGCCGCGCCGCCGACCCGTCCCGCACCCGGGTGCTGGCCGGCGCCGTCGAGCACCACGCCGTCCTCGACACCGTGCAGTGGCTGGCCGACCACGAGGGCGCCCGGGTCGAGTGGGTCCCCGCGGACGACCGCGGCCGCGTCCGGCCGGAGGCGCTGCGCGAGCTGATCGGGCCCGATGTGGCGCTGGTCACGGTGATGTGGGCCAACAACGAGGTCGGCACCGTGCAGCCGGTCGCCGAACTGGCCGCCGTCGCCGCCGAGCACGGCGTCCCCTTCCACACCGACGCCGTTCAGGCCGCCGGGCACCTCCCGGTGGGCCTGCACTCCAGTGGCGCGCAGGCCCTCACCCTCAGCGGGCACAAGCTGGGCGGGCCGCTCGGCGTCGGCGCGCTGCTGCTCGGCAAGGGCGTCGACCCGGTGCCGCTGTTGCACGGCGGCGGCCAGGAGCGCGACGTGCGGTCCGGGACGCTCGACACCCCGGCCATCGCGGGCTTCGCCGCCGCCGTCCAGGTGGCGGCCGGGCGGCGGGAGGCCGAGGCGCGGCGGCTGGCGGGGCTGCGCGACCGGCTGATCGAGGCCGTGCTGGAAGCCGTCCCCGACGCCGTCCTGAACGGCGACCCCGCCGGGCGGCTGCCGGGGAACGCGCACTTCTCCTTCCCCGGCTGCGAGGGCGACGCGCTGCTCATGCTGCTGGACGCCCGCGGCATCGCCTGCTCCACCGGCTCGGCCTGCTCGGCCGGGGTGTCCCAGCCCAGCCACGTGCTGCTGGCCATGGGCGCCGACCCGGCCCGCGCCCGCGGCTCGCTGCGCTTCACCCTCGGCCACACCTCCACCGAGGACGACGTCAAGGCGCTGGCCGAGGCCATCGGCCCCGTCGTCGAGCGCGCCCGCCGCGCCGGCCTCTCCTAGACCTCAGATCCGCGTAGACCTCAGACCCGCGTAGACCTCAGACCTGCGCGTGGCTCAGGGCTTGTACGGGGCGAGCGCCCGCCAGCCCGGGTCGCTGGTCGAGGCGACCTTGGCCTTGCCCTCCGGCCAGCCCGCCGCCATCTGGTCCAGCTCGGCGATCACGCCGGAGTCGGGGTCGGCGTAGAGGTGGAACACCCGCAGCCCGTCGCCGGTCTCCCGTACCGCCAGCACCGCCCGGTCGCCCAGCGAGGCGAGCTTCTTCTCGAACTTGCGCAGCGCCCCCGCGGAAGGTTCCACCGGCAGCCGGTCGGGGTTGCTGTGCGCGTACGGCACCGTGATCGCCACGTGCAGGTCGCACAGCGGGTAGTCCTGGCGGTGCAGCGGGAACCGCGCGCCCAGCCGGGCCGGGTGGCCGCGCGGCGTGCGGCTCTCGCCGGTCAGCCAGGTCGGCTCCCCGAACGGCTCGGCGATCTGCTCGACCACGGCGGGCAGCATCGAGGGGGGCAGCGCGTCCACCGGCGGCTCGGTCGCGATCGTGACCTCGCCGATCCAGCGGGCCACGTCGTCCTCGCCCATGGACCAGTCGAGGACGTGCGCGGCCACCTGCATCCGCTGCTCCTCCGACACGAACAGGAAGTCGGGGTGGTAGGCGGAGATGTGCACCTGGGCGCGGCCCGCGTCGGCCCGCATGCCCAGCTTCACGTAGTCGAGGTCGAACTCGTGGTCGCCCAGGACGAGCTTGTGCTCCAGCATCTCCAGGTCGGCCTGCCGCGCCGGGAAGAACCGCCAGCCCCCGGCCGCCGCGCCCCGGGGCGCGGCGCGGTGCCAGCGCTCGGCCAGGCCGCGCAGCTCGGGGTCGCCCGCCCCGGTGACGGTCAGCGTGGGGGCGTCGTCGTCACCGCCGCCGATCTCCCACTGCAACTCGGGGTGGATCTTGTGCACCCGGTGCGAGAGGTCCTCGACGATGGCGGCCGGCAGCCCCTCGCCGCCGGCAGCGTCGCCGTCGTCCCCGGCGTCACCGGGTTCGCCCGGGGAGTCGTCGAGGGCCAGGGCGTGCGCGGAGGCGTTGATCGACGCCTCGATCTCCGGGCGCGCCCGTGCCCACCACTCCCAGAACTCGCTGATCGACGCGGGCGTGGCGGCGGACGTCTCGCGGGGACGGCGGAAGATTCCCATAGCGGGCTCATCGTACGCGCAAACCCGGTGATCGGGCCGCAGCGACAGGGCCCCGTCAGCGCTTAGTCTGGGAGCGTTATGACTTTGCGCGTACTCGCCGCCATGTCGGGCGGCGTCGACTCCGCCGTGGCCGCCGCCCGCGCCGCCGAGGCCGGGCACGAGGTGACCGGCGTCCACATGGCGCTGTCCAGCAACCCGAAGTCCTACCGCACCGGCGCCCGCGGCTGCTGCACCCTGGAGGACTCCCGGGACGCCCGCCGCGCCGCCGACGCGATCGGCATCCCCTTCTACGTGTGGGACCTCGCCGAACGCTTCCACCGCGACGTGGTGGAGGACTTCGTCGGCGAGTACGCCGCGGGCCGCACCCCCAACCCCTGCCTGCGCTGCAACGAGAAGATCAAGTTCGCGGCGCTGCTGGACCGGGCGCTGGCGCTGGGCTTCGACGCCGTCTGCACCGGCCACTACGCCCGCCTGGAGGAGGGCGGCGTGCTGCGCCGCGGCGTCGACGCGGGCAAGGACCAGTCGTACGTGCTGGCGGTGTGCACCCCCGAGCAGCTCGCGCACGCGATGTTCCCGCTGGGCGACACCACCAAGGCCGACATCCGGGCCGAGGCCGAGCGGCGCGGGCTCCAGGTGGCCGACAAGCCCGACAGCCACGATGTCTGCTTCATCGCCGACGGCGACACCAAGGCGTTCCTCGCCGAGCGGCTCGGCACGGCCCCCGGCCCGATCGTGGACGCCGACGGTAACGAGGTCGGCGAGCACGAGGGCGCCTACGCCTACACCGTGGGCCAGCGCAAGGGCCTGCGCATCGGGCGTCCCGCGCCCGACGGCCGGCCCCGCTACGTGCTCGACATCTCCCCGGTGACCAACACCGTCACCGTGGGCCCGCGGGAGGCGCTGGACGTCCACGAGATCGTGGGGGAGCGGCCGGTGTGGCTGTCGGAGCGGCCCGCCGGGGCGTTCGGCTGCCAGGTGCAGTTGCGGGCGCACGGCGAGGTCCACGACTGTGTCGCCGAGCCGCGGGACGGCCTGCTGCGGATCCGGCTGGCCCGTCCCGCGCGCGGGGTGGCGCCGGGCCAGGCGGCGGTGCTGTACGCGGGCGACCGCGTGCTGGGCTCGGCGACCATCGCCGAGGCCGCCCGCGTCCCCGCGTGAGGGGCCGGGAGCCGCTATCTTCCCAGGGCGCCTCTGGGTCGCCCTTCGCCCAGGAGCTGTCCCTGGGCGCTGATCCCCGGCGTCCTTCACCGGGCGCGCGGGCGCCTGATGTCGATCGAGTATGGGCCGGGTACGCGGCCGAGGAGGATTCGTGAGGTTCGGTGTCTCCACGTTCGTGACCGATGAGGGCATCGGCCCGGCCGAGCTGGGCCGTGCCCTGGAGGAACGCGGCTTCGGGGCCCTCTACGTCGCCGAGCACACCCACATCCCGGTGAAGCGGGAGTCCCCGTGGCCGGGCGGCGCCGACCTGCCGCGCTGGTACTACCGGACCCTCGACCCGCTGGTGACGCTGACCGCCGCGGCGGCCGCGACCGAGCGGCTGGAGGTCGGCACCGGCATCGCGCTGGTCGTGCAGCGCGACCCGATCGTGCTGGCCAAGGAGGTCGCCTCGCTCGACCTGGTGTCGGGCGGGCGGGCGGTGCTGGGCGTGGGCGCGGGCTGGAACCGCGAGGAGATGCGCAACCACGGCACCGACCCGCGCACCCGGATGCGGCTGCTGCGCGAGCGGGTGCTGGCGATCAAGGAGTTGTGGACGCGGGACGAGGCGGAGTTCCACGGCGAGTTCGTCGACTTCGACCCGGTGCACCTCTACCCCAAGCCCGTCCGGGACCCGCACCCGCCGGTGCTGGTCGGCGGCGCCGGGCCGACGACGTTCGACCGGGTGCTGGACTTCGGGGACGGCTGGATGCCGATCTACGGCCGCGGCACCGACGCGCTGGCCGCGCAGATCGCCGAGCTGCGCGAGCGGGCCGGGCGGCGGGTGCCGGTGACGGTGTTCGGCGTCCCGGCCAAGGCCGAGGCGGTGGCGGAGCTGGCGGAGGCCGGCGCCGACCAGGTGCTGTTCAACCTCAGGACCCTGCCGGAGGACGCCACCCTCGGCGAGCTCGACGGGCTGGCCGAACTGCTGTGAGCGCGGACACCGTGATCAACGAGAAGGGGCGGGCCTTCCCCTGGGGCCCGGGAACGGCCACCGGGGTGGGCTCGTACCCAGGCGAGGACGTCGCCGAGGCGCTGCGGACCGTGCTGGGCGAGGTGCCGGAGCTGCCGCACCTGCCCGAGCTGCCCGCGCGCGGCCCGGGCGCCGACATGATCGGCCGCACCGCCGGGCTGCTGGTCGACCTGCCGGTGCACGTGGAGCCGTCCGGATGGCGGTTCTCCGACCGGCCGGGCCGCGACACGCGGCGCAGTCTCGACCATCTGGCGCGGGACCTGGACGTCCTGGAGGAGGTGGCGGGCGGGCACGACGGCCCGTTCAAGATCCAGGTGTGCGGGCCCTGGATGCTGGCGTCCGGGATCGAGCTGCGGCACGGCGACCGCGCGCTCAGGGACCCGGGCGCGGTGCGCGACCTGACGGCGTCGCTGGCCGAGGGCGTGTCCCGGCATGTGGCGGACGTGCGGCGGCGGCTCCCGCACGCCCGGATCCTGCTCCAGATCGACGAGCCGGGGCTGCCCGCCGCGCTGGCGGGACGGGTGCCGACCGCGAGCGGGTTCTCGCGGCTGCGGGCGGTGGAGCCGCCGCTGGCCGAGGACGGGCTGCGGCAGGTGATCGAGGCCGCGGGCGCCGAGGCGTTCCCGGTGGTGCACTGCTGTGCGCGTGGGGTCCCTTACGCATTGTTGCGGGGCGCCGGGGCGAAGGCCATTTCGGTCGATCTCAAAATGGTGCCGGAGCGAGACGACGACGCGGTGGGGGAGACGATCGACGCCGGCGTCGGGCTGTTCCTCGGCGCGGTCCCGGGCGTGGACGCGGCGCTGCCGTCCCTGGAGGCCACCGGGGCGCCGGTGCGGGAGCTGTGGCGGCGGCTCGGGTTCCCCGCGCCGCGTCTGGCCGAGCAGGTCGTGATCACGCCGGCGTGCGGTCTGGCGGGCGCCTCGCCGCGGTACGTGCGGGCGGCGCTCAAGCGCTGCCGCGACACCGCCCGCATGCTGTACGAGGCCGCCGAGTAGGGGCCGAGTAGGGGCGAGTGGGCTCCGACTGGGCCCCGAGTGGGCTACGAGGGGGCTCCCGCCGCGCGTTCCGGCCGGTATCCGAGCACGTCGGACGGGGCGCGGCGGGTGGCCATACTGTCCCTGGCAGGGGACAGAATGGGGGCATGACCGCGAGCCAGGGTGTGCCCACCGAGGCCGCTCAGCGCCATCGGGAGCTGAGCCAGGAGATCGACGAGGCCAACTACCGGTACTACGTGCTCGACGCCCCGACGCTGAGCGACGCCGACTACGACCGGCGGATGCGCGAGCTGAAGGCGCTGGAGGAGGAGCACCCGGAGCTGGTCACGCCCGACTCGCCGACCCAGAAGGTCGGCGCGCCGATCACCACCGACTTCGCGACCGTCGGGCATCTGGAGCGGATGCAGAGCCTCGACAACGCGATGAACGCCGAGGAGCTGCTGGCCTGGGACGACCGGGTGGTGCGGGAGGCCGGCCGGATCGCCGCCTACCTGTGCGAGCCGAAGATCGACGGGCTGGCGATCGCGCTGGTGTACGAGGACGGCCGGCTGGTGCGGGCCGTCACCCGCGGCGACGGGCTGACCGGCGAGGACGTCACCCACAACGTCCGCACCATCGCCTCGGTGCCGTCCCGGCTGGCCGGTGAGGGCTGGCCGGAGGTGCTGGAGGTGCGCGGCGAGGTCTTCCTGACGATCGAGGGGTTCCAGCAGGTCAACGAGGTGCAGCAGGAAGCAGAGCGGGCGCCGTTCGCCAACCCGCGCAACGCCGCCGCCGGGTCGCTGCGGCAGAAGGACCCGCGGGTCACCGCGCAGCGGCCGCTGGACATGCTGATCCACGGGTTCGGGCGCTGGCAGGGCGGCAAGCAGCCCGACAGCCAGGCCGAGGCCTACGAGGTGATGCGCGGGTGGGGCCTGCCGGTCAGCGACCGCTACAAGGTGGTCGACACCATGGACGCCGTCCGCGCGTACATCGAGCACTACGGCGAGCACCGGCACGACACCGCGTACGAGATCGACGGCGTGGTCGTCAAGGTCGACCAGTTCCCGCTCCAGCGGCGGCTGGGCTCCACCTCGCGGGCGCCGCGCTGGGCGATCGCCTGGAAGTACCCGCCGGAGGAGGTCAACACCCGGCTGCTGGACATCAAGGTCGGGGTGGGCCGTACCGGGCGGGTCACCCCGTACGGGGTGATGGAGCCGGTCAAGGTCGCCGGGTCCACGGTGGAGTACGCCACACTCCACAACGCGAGCGAGGTCAAGCGCAAGGGCGTGCTGATCGGCGACATGGTGGTGCTGCGCAAGGCGGGCGACGTGATCCCCGAGATCGTGGCGCCGGTGCCCGGGCTGCGGGACGGCTCGGAGCGCGAGTTCACCATGCCGTCGCACTGCCCCGAGTGCGGCACCGAGCTGGCGTACGAGAAGGAGGGCGACGCCGACATCCGCTGCCCGAACGCGCGGTTCTGCCCGGCGCAGCTGCGGGAGCGGGTGTTCTTCGTCGCGGAGCGGGAGCGGCTCGACATCGACGCGCTGGGGTACGTCGCGGCGACCGCGCTCACCCAGCCGCTGGAGCCGAGCGAGCCGCCGGTCAAGAACGAGGGCGACCTGTTCGGCCTGACGGTGGAGCAGCTGCTGCCGATCAAGACGGTGGTGCGCGACCGCCGCACCGGCCTGCCGAAGATCGACGAGAAGACCGGCGAGCAGAAGGTCGTGACGTTCTTCGCCAACAAGGAGGGCGAGCCCAAGAAGATCGTCGAGATTCTCTTCGAGGAGCTGGAGAAGGCCAAGGAGCAGCCGCTGTGGCGGGTGCTGGTGGCGCTGTCGATCCGGCACGTGGGCCCGTCGGCGGCGCGCGACCTGGCCCGGGAGATGCGGTCGATGGACGCGATCCGGGAGGCCTCCGAGGAGGAGCTGGCCGCGGTGGACGGGGTCGGCCCGACCATCGCCCGCTCGATCAAGAGCTGGTTCGAGGTCGACTGGCACCGGGAGATCGTGCGCAAGTGGGCCGAGGCGGGCGTCCGGATGGAGGACGAGGGCTCGGCGGGCCCGCGCCCGCTGGAGGGCGTCACGGTAGTGATCACCGGGTCGATGGAGGGGTTCAGCCGGGACTCGGCCACCGAGGCGGTGCAGCGGCTGGGCGGCAAGGTCAGCGGGTCGGTGTCCAAGAAAACGGGCTTCGTGGTCGTGGGCGACAACCCGGGGTCCAAATACGACAAAGCAGTCAAGCTCGGTGTGCCGGTGCTGGACGAGGACGGATTCCGCGTTCTGCTGGCCGAGGGGCCGGATGCGGCCAAAAACGTGACCCAGAGCGGGGACGCATGACCGGGCCGTGTTCGTTGCACGGATAACCAGGTTGGGGTTACCCAACGGTACAGTACGACTACCCACCGGCGGTGTCCTAGTGCAGAATGGGCATAACGGAACGTACCCAATCGGTTTCGCGAAGTTGAGCAAAGGTCGTACCCTCCCTGTCATCACGACCCACCAGAACTCCCGGTCGTAACACAGGGGAGCGCCCTCCAGCACGCGCCGGCGGCCGCCCGCCCCGGCCGGGGGTCGGCCCTCGTACTCCCCCCGAGGATGTGATGAAGGACCCGAACAACACGCGGAACACGATGCCGCGGCGGGGCTCCCCGCTGTGGATCTACTTCGTGGTCGCCGTCCTGGCGGGCGTCGCCGCGTGTGTCGTCGCGCTCGCCGGGCTGTCGGGCGCCGACGTCGACGCCCTCGTGGGCAACCCGCTCTTCTGGATCCTGGGCTGCTTCATCGTGTTCGGCGAGCTACGGCCGATCATCACGCCCGGCTCCACCGAGAACAACGGCGCCACGACCTCCACGACGTTCTCGTTCGCGGCGCTGCTGTACGCGGGGCTGCCCATCGCCGCGCTGCTCCAGGCCGTCGCCGCCGCCACCTGCGGCATCCTGCGGGGCCGCAGCCCGCACCGCATCGCGTTCAACGTCGCCCAGTACACCCTCAGCCTGGGCGCCGCGCACCTGGTCCTCAGGCTGTTCGGGGTGCACGCCACCCCGACCTCCCTGTGGGTGCCCGAAGGCCACGACCTCCCCGCGATCGCGCTGGCCGGCGCCGTCTACTTCATCTGCAACGACACCCTGGTCGGCACCGCGATCGCGCTGCACGAGCGGGTGTCGCTGGTCAAGGCGCTGCGCTGGGACCTCGGCTACCAGGTGCTGGTGCATCTGGCCCTGCTCGGGCTGGCGCCGCTGATGGTCGTCGCGATGGACCGCTCGGCCGCGTTCGTGCCGCTGATCGTGCTGCCGTTCATCGCGGTGTACCTGAACGCCTCGGTGTCGGTGCGGCGCGAGCACCAGGCCCTGCACGACGGCCTGACCGGGCTGCCCAACCGCAAGCTGCTGATCGTGCGGACCGAGGAGGCGCTGGCCGAGGCCCGCGGCGCGCGGGCCCGCGCCGCTGCCGCCGCGGCGGCGGCAGCGAACCGGTCCGGGGCGTCGAAGCTGCCCGGCGCCGGGGCCGCCCGGCGCCTCAAGGGCGCCGGCGAGCCCAGCCGCCGCACCGGGCTCTTCCTCCTCGACCTCGACCGGTTCAAGGAGGTCAACGACACCCTCGGGCACCCGACCGGCGACCGCCTCCTGCAGCTGGTCGCGCACCGGCTCACGCACAGCGTCCGTCCCGGCGACCTGGTGGCCCGGCTCGGCGGCGACGAATTCGCGGTGCTGCTGCCCACCGTCCGCGACGCCGCCGCGGCCCGCGAGGTCGCCGCCCGGCTGCGGGCCGCGCTCAGCGAGCCGGTGCGCCTGGACGGCATGTCGTTCGACCTGGAGGCCAGCGTCGGGATCGCACTGTTCCCCGACCACGCCCCCGACTTCGAGCTGCTGCTGCAGCGCGCCGACGTCGCGATGTACAACGCCAAGGGGAGCCGCACCGGCGTCGAGGTCTACTCGCCCGCCAAGGACCGCAACTCCCCGGCCCGGCTGACGATGCTCGGCGACCTGCGCCGCGCCGTCGACCGCGGCGAGCTGGAGCTGTTCTACCAGCCCAAGGTCGCCCTGCACGACGGCCAGCTGGTGGGCATGGAGGCCCTGGTGCGCTGGCGCCACCCCGACAAGGGCCTGCTGGAGCCGGAGCACTTCCTGCCGATGGCCGAGCAGACCTACCTGATGCGCTCGATCACCCGGTACGTGGTGGACTCCGCGCTGGCGCAGGCCGCCGCGTGGTGGCGGGAGGACCTCACCGTCCAGGTCGCGGTGAACGCCTCCGGCCGCGACCTGCTCGACACCGGTCTCACCGAGACCATCGAGGAGGGCCTGCTGCGCCGGGGCCTGCCCGCCGCGTCGCTGCAGCTGGAGATCACCGAGAAGATCCTGATGAACGAGCCGGCCTACGCCTCCGACACGGTCGCCGCGCTGGCCGCGCTGGGCATCCCGCTCAGCCTGGACGACTTCGGCACCGGATACTCCTCGCTGGTCCGGCTCAAGCGGATGCCGGTGGAGGAGATCAAGATCGACGCCTCGTTCGTGTCCCGGATCAACGCCTCCTCCGACGAAGCGGTGATCGTGCGGTCCATCGTCGACCTGGCCCGCACCTTGGGGCTACGCTCGGTCGCCGAGGGCGTGGAGGACCCGCAGACCGCCGTGACGCTGCGGGAGATGGGCTGCGACGCCGCCCAGGGCTGGCACTTCGGCCGCCCCATGGACGCCGCAACCGCCACCGACTGGCTCCGCCGCCGCATGGAACGCGCCCCCGAACCGGCCGCCTGACCCGACCGGGCGCCTGAGCGGGGGGCCTGAAAGCGGGTTGCCTGGGCGGCCGACTGAGGGTGGCGGCGTGCCCTGCCGCTCGGGCTGGGGGGTTCAGGGTCGCCGTCTGTTCGGTGTCGCTATCAGTAGCGGTGCCTGTAGCCGGGTTCGGCATCCTCGTAGTAGTGCTCCTCGCGGACGGCCGGCGGCGGCCTGCGGCGCGCGCTCGCGAGGCGGGCGATCCCGATGATCAGCCCGGCCAGGCCGCCGACCATGAGGATGATCCCGACCACCCGGATGTCGACGCCGCTGATGTCGAACTCGACCGCGTAGGTCAGGATCGCCCCGATGATGATCAGTGCGAGTCCGCCTCCGATGGTCACGGTGCTCTCCTCTCGTCCCAGACCGTTCCAGCCCAGCCCTTCCCGACATATCCGTCTCAAACCTGTCGCCCCTTCTGGACGGAAATGATCGGTCTCGATGGGGATTTTCGGCGCCAAGGTGACGCGCGTGAACGCAGTGCGCGCCGTGATCTCCGTATTCGCGCTGATCGGCATGGGTATCTGCCGCCTGTCCGGAGTCGATGCGATTGACAGCTCGAATCCGAACAGCCTCAAGGAGGTGATTCTGCTGGGATTCGGCATACTCGCCGGCGCCACCATCGCCGCGGGCGCTCTCAATCCGGCGCAGGCGGCCCCGCAGTCGCCGGGCGGTCAGGGGCGCCAGGGCGGACGGCTGCCACCGGGACAGGCGCAATAGTCCAGTCGGGACGTCCGTAATTCGCGTTATGGGCCACACCATCAGGGCTCGGGCGTGGGGGCGGTGGGCCGCTACCATTCATCCATGAATAATGCGGCACGCGGTATTATCTTCGCGGTTTTCCTTCTCGGCACACTGCTGATGGGTTTCATAGCGACCCAGTACATTGAGAGCGACGCCGACAACAGCGCCAAGGGTGCCCTGGTCTGCGGGCTGCTCTCCATCGCCAGCGCGATGATCGCGGCCGGTGCGCTCAACGGCATGACCGCGCCCGCCCCAAAGGTCGCGCGGTTCACCCCGCCCGGCGCTCCCCAGGCCGGCGTTCCCCAGGCCGGGCAGCCCTACGCCCAGCCCTACGGCGGGTACGGCGGCCAGCCCCAGCACGGCCAGCCCCAGCACGGCGGGGCGCAGGCGGGGCCGTCCCAGCAGCCCGGACCGACACCATGAGACGCCGTCCGGCCGGAACCGCCGCCCGGGGCGGGCCGCCCGGACGGGCCGCGGGCGGGGCGGATCGCCGGAAGTAAATCGGGTCGGGCCGTCGGGGCGCGGCCCATAGGATGGCAGCTAACTTCATCGATCGCAGGAACGGTTGTCACATGTCCGCCATCACCCGTGACGAGGTGGCACACCTCGCCCGGCTGTCCCGGCTGGCGCTGGCCGACGATGAGCTCGACCATCTCGGCGCCCAGCTCGACCAGATCATCTCCGCGGTCGCGCGGGTGCAGGAGGTTGCCGCGGAGGGCATCCCGCCCTCCTCGCACGCGCTGCCGCTGACCAATGTCTACCGGGCCGACGAGGCCCGGCCCTCGCTGACCCCGGAGCAGGCCCTGTCGGGTGCCCCGGCGGCCGAGGAGCAGCGCTTCCGCGTACCCCGGATCCTGGACGAGGAGGCCTGAGGATGGCGGAGACGAGGGAGCCGGAGGGCCAGGAGGCGCCCCGGAGGCCGGGAAGCACAGCCGGTGATCTGGTCAGGCGGACCGCCGCGGAGCTGGCGGAGCTGATGGCCTCCGGGCAGGCCTCCGCGGCCGAGGTGGCGCGGGCGCACCTGGACCGGGTAGCGGCCGTCGACGGCGCCGTCGGCGCGTTCCTGCACGTCGACGAGGAGGCCGTGCTCGCCCAGGCGCGCGCGATCGACGAGCGGCGCGCCGCGGGGGAGGAGCTCGGGCCGCTGGCCGGGGTGCCGATCGCGCACAAGGACGTGTTCACCACCGCCGACATGCCCACCACCGCCGGGTCGAAGATCCTGGAGGGGTGGCGGCCGCCGTACGACTCGACCGTCACCGCGCGGCTGCGCGAGGCCGGGCTGGTCATCCTCGGCAAGACCAACATGGACGAGTTCGCGATGGGCTCCTCCACCGAGAACAGCGCCTACCAGACGACCCGCAACCCGTGGGACCTGGAGCGCATCCCCGGAGGGTCGTCCGGCGGGTCCTCGGCGGCGGTCGCCGCCTACGAGGCGCCGCTGGCCACCGGCACCGACACCGGCGGCTCGATCCGGCAGCCGGCCGCGGTGACCGGGATCGTGGGCACCAAGCCGACCTACGGCGGGTCGTCCCGGTACGGGGTGATCGCGTTCGCGTCGTCGCTGGACACGCCGGGCCCGTTCGCCCGCACCGTGCTGGACGCGGCGCTGCTGCACGAGGCGTTCTCCGGCCACGACCGGATGGACGCCACCTCGATCGACGAGCCGGTGCCGCCGGTCGTGGAGGCCGCCCGCCGCGCCGACGTGACCGGGCTCACCGTCGGCGTGGTGAAGGAGTTCGCCGGCGAGGGCTACCAGGCGGGCGTGCTGGCCCGGTTCAACGAGACGGTGGAGCTGCTGGAGTCGCTGGGCGCCAAGGTCGTCGAGGTGTCCTGCCCCAACTTCACCTACGCGCTGCCCGCGTACTACCTGATCGCGCCGTCGGAGTGCTCGTCCAACCTGGCGCGCTTCGACGCCATGCGGTACGGGCTGCGGGTCGGCGACGACGGTACCCGCAGCGCCGAGGAGGTCATGGCGCTCACCCGGGCCGAGGGCTTCGGCCCCGAGGTCAAGCGGCGGATCATGCTCGGCACCTACGCGCTGTCCTCGGGCTACTACGACGCCTACTACGGCAAGGCGCAGCAGGTCCGGACGCTGATCCAGCGCGACTTCGACGCCGCGTTCGGGCAGGTGGACGTGCTGGTCTCGCCGACCACGCCGACGACCGCGTTCCCGATCGGGGAGCGCGCCGACGACCCGATGGCGATGTACCTCGCCGACCTGTGCACGATCCCGGCCAACCTGGCGGGCAACGCGGCCATCTCCGTGCCGTGCGGGCTGTCGGACGAGGACGGCCTGCCGGTCGGGTTGCAGATCATGGCGCCCGTGCTGGGCGACGACCGGGTGTACCGGGTCGGCGCCGCCGTCGAGCGGGCCCTGGAAGACCGCTGGGGCGGCCCGCTGCTGGCCAAGGCCCCCGAACTCGCGGAGGCCGGCAAGTGAGCACGCCGACGGTGATGAAGTACGACGAGGCGCTGGCGAAGTACGAGCCGGTGCTGGGCATCGAGACCCACATCGAGCTGGGCACCGAGACCAAGATGTTCTGCGGCTGCCGTACCGCGTTCGGCGCCGAGCCCAACACCCAGGTCTGCCCGGTGTGCCTGGGGCTGCCCGGGGCGCTGCCGGTGACCAACCGGGCCGCGATCGAGGGCATCATCAAGATCGGCCTGGCGCTGAACTGCGAGATCGTGGAGTGGTGCAGGTTCGCCCGGAAGAACTACTTCTATCCGGACATGCCGAAGAACTTCCAGATCTCCCAGTACGACGAGCCGCTGTGCGTGGACGGCCACCTCGAGGTGGAGGTCGAGGGCGAGACGTACCGGATCGAGATCGAGCGCGTCCACATGGAGGAGGACACCGGCAAGTCGCTGCACGTGGGCGGCACCACGGGCCGCATCCACGGGGCCGACCACTCGCTGGTCGACTACAACCGGGCCGGGATCCCGCTGGTGGAGATCGTCACCAAGCCGATCACGGCGACCGGTGACAAGGCCCCGCTGGTGGCCCGCGCGTACGCGACCGAGCTGCGCGAGCTGGTGCGCTCGCTGGGCGTGTCGGACGTGCGGATGGAGCAGGGCTCGATGCGCTGCGACGTGAACGTGTCGCTGATGCCGCGCGGCGCCTCCGAGTGGGGAACCCGCACCGAGACCAAGAACGTCAACTCGCTGCGGTCGGTGGAGCGGGCCGTGCGGTCGGAGATCGAGCGGCAGGCCGGGGTGCTGGAGTCCGGCGACCGGGTGGTCCAGGAGACCCGGCACTTCCACGAGGAGACCGGTGTCACCACCAGC
This sequence comes from Spirillospora sp. CA-255316, assembly GCA_050942275.1. GTDB lineage: Bacteria > Actinomycetota > Actinomycetes > Streptosporangiales > Streptosporangiaceae > Spirillospora. The sequence goes on from CP192047.1 coordinate 2,464,404, forward strand.
GGGCGGAGCAAGGAGGAGGCGCAGGACTACCGCTACTTCCCCGAGCCCGACCTGGTGCCGATGGCGCCGCCCCGGGAGTGGGTGGAGGAGCTGCGGGCGACGCTGCCCGAGCCGCCCGCCGTCCGCCGGGCGCGGGTGCAGAAGGAGTGGGGTCTGTCCGACCTGGAGTTGCGCGACGTCGTCAACGCCGGGGCTCTCGACCTGATCGAGGAGACGATCGGCGCGGGCGCCGACGCCGCCTCGGCCCGCAAGTGGTGGATGAACGAGCTGTCGCGGCGCGCCACCGAGCAGGGCGTGGAGCTGGCCGACCTGCCGATCACCCCGGTGCAGGTGGCGCGGATCCAGGAGATGGTCGCGGCCGGTGAGCTGAACGACAAGCTGGCCCGGCAGGTCTTCACCGGCGTGCTGGACGGCGAGGGCACGCCCGACGAGGTGGTCGCCGCGCGCGGGCTGAAGGTCGTCAGCGACGACGGCGCGCTGACCGCGATCGTCGACCAGGTGATCGCCGACAACCCGGACGTGGCCGAGAAGGTCCGCGGCGGGAAGGTCAACGCGGTGGGCGCGCTGATCGGCCCGGTGATGAAGGCGACCCGCGGCCAGGCCGACGCGGGCCGGGCCCGGCAGCTGATCCTGGAGCGGCTCGGAGTGTCCTGATCCACCCGTTCGGGGCGCCCTTTTTCAGGGAGGTTCCCGTGGGGACGCCCGGCCGGAAACGCTTCGGCCGGGAGTGACCTGCGGGGATCGCCGGGGCGCCCCGATCGTCCCGATAATGGGCGCGCGACCGGGATGGGCGGTGCGATATCGTCCGTCACTGATCGTGCCCGCCGGGACGAAGCAGGGAACGTTGAACAAGAACATCACCAGGCTGATGGCCACCGCGTCACTGGGGCTCCTCGCGTTCGGGACGGCCGCGTGCGGCGGCGACGACGGCGAGAAGACCGCGCCGCCGTCCGCGTCCGGTTCTCCGTCCGCGCCCGCGTCGCCGGGGCAGGGCGCGGCCACGCCGGGAGCCCCCTCCGGTGCCCCGGCCGCCCCGGGGGCTCCGGGCGGCACCGCGGCGCCCGGTGGCGCCCCGGCCCCGCCGCCCCCGCCGCCCGCCCTGCAGGTCGTGATGATCGACCCCAAGGGCACCAAGTACGGCCGGCAGTCGCTGGCCGACTCGATCGCCCAGGGGATCCGCGCGACGGGCGCCAAGGTCTCGCCGAGCCACTGCGAGAACGCCTACCAGAAGACCCTCCAGCAGGGCGCCAAGTTCCCGGCCGGGAAGCAGGCGTACATCCAGGCCTGCCAGCAGGGCGTCCGCCAGGCCTCCGGCGGCTGACCCGAGGCCCCCGCCGCCGCGTCTCCCGCGGGGGCTCAGCGCTGCACGGGGATGACGAGGATCTTGTCGTCGCCCTGGCGGGGGTCGCCGCGGCCGTCGTGGTTGCTGGTGGTGATCCACAGCGAGCGGCCGTCGGGGGAGGCCACGGCGGCGCGGATGCGGCCGTACCGGCCCTCGTAGTGGGCGATGGGACGGCCCGCGTTGCCGTTGCCGTCCAGCGGCACCTGCCACAGCCGTTCGCCGCGCAGCCCGGCGGCCCACAGCGAGCCGCCCGCGTACCCGAGCCCGGACGGCGACGCCTCGGCGGTCGACCAGGTCAGCAGCGGGTCGGTGTACTGCCGCTGCCCGCCGACGCCTTCCACGCGGGGCCAGCCGTAGTTGGCGCCCCTCTCGATGCGGTTGATCTCGTCGAAGCGGTCCTGGCCGAACTCGGTGGCGAACAGCCGCTTGGACTCGTCCCAGGCCAGGCCCTGCACGTTGCGGTGGCCGTACGACCAGATCCGGGTGCCGTAGGGGTTGCCCGGCGCGGGCCTGCCGTCGGGGGTGACGCGCAGGATCTTGCCGCCGAGGGAGTCGCGGTCCTGGGCGAGTTCGGTCCGGTAGATCTCGCCGGTGGCGACGTAGAGCATCCCGTCGGGGCCGAAGGCGATGCGCCCGCCGTTGTGGTTGCCGGCCTTGGGGATGCCCGTCACGATCGCCTGGAGGTCGCCGACGCGGTCGTCGTAGCGGAAGCGGACGACCCGGTTGTCGGCGGCGGCGGTGAAGTACAGGTAGACGTACCGGTCGCGGTCGAACGACGGTGAGACGGCCACTCCCATCAGGCCGCCCTCGCCCTCGGCCTGCACCCCGGGCACCTTGCCGGCCTCGGTGACCCTGCCCTGCGGGGTGATCCTCAGCAGGTCGCCGCTGTCGCGTTCGGTGACCAGGGCGTCGCCGCCGGGGAGGAAGGCCACCGCCCACGGGGCCTGCAGGCCGGTGGCCAGTTCGCGGGGCTCGCCGAGCCGGGCCGTCCCGGCGGGTGCGCCGCCGGTCGCGCCGGAGGTGGGGATGGCGGCGGGGGTGCGCGCCTTGCCGTCGCCGCCTCCGCCCTCGCCGGAGGAGCAGGCGCCCGCGAGCAGGACGCCGGAGACCGCCACCGCGGCCACGGTGATCGAGTGCCTTCTCATGGATCGCCTCTCCGTCACTTAACTTCTACTACGGATACGGAGGCGATCCCGTTCCGCCCGCGCGTGGCGCGCGAGCTTTTGCACGGCGCTCCCGGGGGCGCCCCCATAATGAGTGCGGTGCCGCACAACGGCACCGTCCCCGGCGTTCCGGTGAACGGCCGCCGGGCCGACCCCGTACCCGTACATAAACGGCCGAGTCCGGCCAAGTTGCACCAGCGGCGACCACGGAGGGTGTTCGAGGGCCGGTTCCGGCAGACGTGACGTACGGGGCCGACACGCCCGAGCGCGAACGCCCGACAAGGCCGTTCGTCTCCGGGTGGACGCCCAGCCTCAATCGCTCCGTGACCTACGGAACGTACATTGAGCGACACGGTGATCCCGCACTGCAGCAACGTCGCTGACCTACAGTCGGCGCAGCCGATGAGCTAGCCGCGATCCCGGCGCCCACCCCCGCGCGGGGCACGATCGACCGCGCGCCGGCGTTGGCCGGGTGACCGGTGTGGCCGATCAGCCGATCAATGGATCAATGGATCAATGACGAGGAACCCCCGGGCGCGACGCGGCGCGATCGTGGCGACGGCGGCGCCGGGGGAGAGGCAGGAGGGGACACGGCGCGATGAGCGGCGAGAGGGCCAGGTGGTCGCCGCGGCGGATTCCGCCGCGGGCGCTACCGGTCGGCATGGTCGCGATCGCCGGTGTGCTCTACGCCATCGGCTCGCTGCTGGGCTGGGGCGGCACGGCCTTCATCTCCTGGGCCGAGGCGGCCGCCGCGCTGATCGCCGCGGGGGCGCTGCTGGCCGCGTCCCGGCGCCCGGCCGCCGAGGCCGCCGCGCCCGGCACGGTGCCCGCGCCGCCGGGCGACGCCGTGGATCCGGACGGGATGCCGGACGAGGCGCCCGCGCCGTCGGTGTGGCGTGCGTCGTGGCGGTGGCTCGGGATCGCGGCGGCGTCGTGGTGCGTCGCGGCGTTCGGCAGCGCGCTGTCGTCCACCGTGTCGAGCCGCAGCGCCCTGTCGCTGTCGGTGACCGACCTGTTCTACCTGGGCGCGGTGGGCGCGCTGGTGACGGGGCTGATCGTGCCGATCCGGCTGCCCCGGGACGCCTACACCTGGGTGCGGTACGCGGCCGACACCTACGTGTGCGCGGGCGCGCTGTTCGTGCTGGGGTGGGTGGCGCAGTTCAGCGGGCTCTACCACCGGTCGGGGGAGACCCCGCCGGAGTTCCTGCTGGAGCTGCTGTACCCGCTGATCGACATCGTGGTGGTGTGCGGGGCGCTGCCGTTCGTGCTGAGTTCGTCCCGGGGGCACCGCCGTACGGCGTGGACGGCCTACGGCGCGCTGGTCGCGTTCGCCGTCGCCGACATCGTGACCACCGTGGTGCGGCTGCGCGGCGGCGCGCCCGCCGACGACCCGGCCGACATCCTGCGGCTGGGCGGCCTGCTGCTGCTCATCCTGATCCCGCTGACGACGGCGGCGCCGGCCGCGCCGCCGCAGGCCGGCGACCCGCTCGCCGACGACCCCGAGGACGATCCCGAGGTGGCGCGGCCCCCGTCCGGGACCCTTCCCGGCGGCACCGCCGGTGTCCCCGCCGTCGTCCCCTCCGACGTGCCGGACGACGGCCGGCTGATCGGGCCGGGTATCGCCACGGCCGCCGCGGCGGCAGCGGCGGCGCTGTTCGTCGCGGGGCACTCGCTGACCGGGTCCAACGGCCTGGAGCCGGTGGTGCCGATGGTCGCGGGGACGGCCACGCTGGTGGTGCTGGGCCGGCTGGCCGGGCTGCTGCGGGAGAACCAGCGGCTGCGGCGCGCGGTCGGCGCCGGCGAGGACCACTTCCGCGCCCTGTCGGAGAGCATCAACGACGCGGTCCTCATCTGCGACCTGAAGGGCATCGTCCAGTACGTCAGCGCCGGGGCGCTGCGCACCTACCACTACACGCCGCGGGAGCTGCTGGGCCGCTCCCTGCACGAGATCATCCACCCGGAGGACCTGCCGCGGGTGCGGGCCGGGTTCCTGGAGTTCGTGAAGGGCGAGGACGGCGAGGACGGCGAGGACGGCGGCGCCGGATGGGAAGCCGTCGGCGACCCCGATGACGAGGCCCGCGCCGCCGGCGGGGGCGGCGCCCCCGCGGACGACTCCGAGGAGCCCGCCGACGACGCCGTACCCGCGGCCGACGCCGTCGACGCGGTGGTCCGGGACGCGGGCAACGGCACGCTGCGGCTGGCCTGCCGGGTCCGCGCGGCCGACGGCACCTGGCTGCCCACCGAGTCGACGATCACGCGCTACAGCGGCACCGGTCAGGCCCCCGGGCGGCTGCTGATCACCACCCGGGACCTGAGCGAGCAGGCCGCGCTGCGCCGCCAGGTCACCCATCTGACCTTCCACGACGGCCTGACCGGGCTGCCCAACCGCGCCTACTTCGAGGAGCGCACCCGGGAGGTGCTGTCCCGGCAGCGGTCCGGCGGCCGGGTCGCGGTGCTGTTCGTCGACCTGGACGGCTTCACCGCCGTGAACGACTCGGCCGGGCACGCCGCGGGCGACCAGGTGCTGGCGCAGGCGGCGCGGCGGCTGCGCGGGACCGTGCAGGCCGAGGACACCGTGTGCCGGTGGGGCGGCGACGAGTTCGCCGTGCTGGTACGGCTCCCGGCCGGCATCCGCAGCGAAGCGAGGAATGCCGGCCTGGCTCTTACCGGGGGGGCCGGGGGGGCGTCACCCCAGAATGACGCCGAGGGCGCGGGCGGCGGGCCGGGGGCGGCCGAGACGCGCGCGGCGGTGGAGCTGGCCGAGCGGATGCTGCGGGTGCTGACGCTGGAGCCGTACAAGGTGGGCGGCAAGGGCATCGCGCTGACCGCCAGCATCGGCATCGCGTTCGCGGGCGACGAGGAGGAGCCCGGCGGGCCGGGCGCGGGCGCGTCCGGGCGTCCGGGCGGGCGGCCGGGCCCGCGGGCGTCGGCGGCGGCGGGCCGGCGGCTGCGGCGCAGCGCGGCCGACCTGATCCGCAACGGCGACCTGGCGATGGCCAGGGCCAAGGAGCTGGGCGGCGGACGGGTCGAGGTGTTCGCCCCGCACATGCACTCCGACGTCGTACGGCGGCTGGAGCTGGGCGGCGACCTGCGGCGGGCGATGGCCGAGGAGCAGTTCGCGGTCGAGTTCCAGCCGGTGGTGGAGCTGGCCACCTCCCGGGTGACCGGGGTGGAGGCGCTGCTGCGCTGGTGGCGGGGCAGCGAGAGCGTGCCGCCGGAGCGGTTCATCGGCCCGGCGGAGGAGTCCGGGCTGATGGTGCCGCTGGGCGACTGGGTGCTGCGCGAGGCGTGCCGGGAGGTGGCCGGGTGGCGCGGCGAGGCCTGGGACATCGGCCTGTCGGTCAACTTCACCGCCCGGCAGATCGCGGCGCCGCGGTTCGTGGAGTCGGTGGCGGCGGCGCTGGCCGAGACCGGGCTGCCGCCGAGCGCGCTGACCCTGGAGGTGCGCGAGGAGGTGCTGGTCGAGGACGCCGGGCAGAGCGTGGCGCGGCTGTCGGAGCTGCGCGACCTGGGCGTGCGGCTGGCCATCGACGACTTCGGCACCGGGTACGCCTCGCTGGCCTACCTGGGGCAGCTCCCGGTGGACATCATCAAGATCGACCCGTCGTTCGTGGCCGGGCTGGGCTCCGACGAGACGCTGACCCTGCTCACCCGGACGATCGTGCGGCTGGGCAGCGACCTGGGCCTGACCGTGGTGGCCGAGGGCATCGAGCGGCCCGAGCAGCTGGAGCTGCTGCGCGAGATGGAGTGCCCGCGCGGCCAGGGGTACCTGGTGGCGCGGCCGATGGGCGCGGGACGGGTGGCGTCGCTGGTGCGCACCAACCTGGAGTCCCACGCCGGGTCCCGCGACCTGCCGCCGGGGGCGATCGCGCTGCCGCTGGGCGAGCCGCCCATGGAACCGCCCATGCCATCTCGCATGGTGAGATAAACTGTCCAGGGATTTGACCGCGGGCGTGAAGTCGGCGAAAGTGGGGCCCGTGCAGAGCAGTTCCATCATCCTCGTAGTACTTGGTCGGCGCGCAGGCTGACCAAGCACCTCGTCCTGCGCGCGCCCCTCGACCGCCATCCGGCGGCGGGGGTTTTTTGTTGGCCGTGTGACCTGAGAACGGGTGGCCCCGCGGACCCCGCGCTCCCAGCGAGCACAGACTCCTCCAAGGAACTGGAACATGACGACCGAACAGATGACGGGAGCCCAGGCGCTGGTCCGCGCCCTGGAGAACGTCGGCGTCGACACCGTGTTCGGCATCCCGGGGGGCGCGATCCTCCCGGCCTACGATCCCCTCTTCGACTCCGAGAAGCTTCGCCACATCCTGGTGCGGCACGAGCAGGGCGCCGGGCACGCGGCCCAGGGCTACGCGATGGTGACCGGCAAGGTCGGGGTGTGCATGGCCACCAGCGGGCCGGGCGCGACCAACCTGGTCACCCCCATCTCCGACGCGTACATGGACTCGGTCCCGATGGTGGCGATCACGGGGCAGGTGGCCAGCAAGGCGATCGGCACCGACGCCTTCCAGGAGGCCGACATCGCCGGCATCACCATGCCGATCACCAAGCACAACTTCCTGGTCACCAGGCCGGACGACATCGCCCGCACCATCGTGGAGGCCTTCCACATCGCCTCCACCGGCCGCCCCGGCCCGGTGCTGGTCGACATCGCCAAGGACGCGCTCCAGTCGACCTTCGACTTCGAGTGGCCCGTCACCATGCAGCTGCCGGGCTACCGCCCGGTCACCCGGCCGCACTCCAAGCAGGTGCGCGAGGCGGCACGGCTGATCGTGGAGTCCGAGCGCCCGGTGCTGTACGTCGGCGGCGGCGTCCTGAAGGCCGGCGCGTCCGCGGAGCTGAAGGTGCTGGCCGAGCTGACCGGCGCCCCCGTCGTCACCACCCTGATGGCCAAGGGTGCGCTGCCCGACAGCCACCCCCTGCACATGGGCATGCCGGGCATGCACGGCAGCGTCGGCGCGGTCGGCGCCCTGCAGAAGGCCGACCTGCTGGTCACCCTCGGCGCCCGCTTCGACGACCGGGTCACCGGCAAGCTGGACGGCTTCGCCCCGCACGCCAAGGTCGTGCACGCCGACATCGACCCGGCCGAGATCTCCAAGAACCGGCACGCCGACGTCCCGATCGTCGGCGACGCCCGCGAGGTCATCGCCGATCTGATCGTCGCCGTCCAGGCCGAGCACGACGCGGGCCGCACCGGCGACTACGAGGCCTGGTGGCGGCAGCTGAACGCGTGGCGGGAGACCTACCCGCTCGGCTACGACCAGCCCGAGGACGGCTCGCTGTCGCCGCAGTACGTCATCGAGCGGATCGGCGAGCTGGCCGGCCCCGACGCCTACTACGTCGCGGGCGTCGGGCAGCACCAGATGTGGGCCGCGCAGTTCATCAAGTACGAGCGGCCCGGCGCGTTCCTCAACTCCGGCGGCGCGGGGACGATGGGCTACGCCGTCCCGGCCGCGATGGGCGCCAAGGTCGGCGCGCCCGGCACCCAGGTGTGGGCGATCGACGGCGACGGCTGCTTCCAGATGACCAACCAGGAGCTCGCGACCTGCGCGATCGAGGGCATCCCGGTCAAGATCGCGGTGATCAACAACGGTAACCTCGGCATGGTGCGGCAGTGGCAGACGCTCTTCTACAACGAGCGCTACTCCAACACCGACCTCCAGTCGAAGGAGACCAAGACCGTCCGCATCCCGGACTTCGTCAAGCTGGCGGAGGCCTACGGCTGCGTCGGGCTGCGGTGCGACAACGCCGAGGACGTCGACTCGGTCATCGCCAAGGCGATGGAGATCGACGACGCCCCGGTCGTCATCGACTTCGTCGTCCACCAGGACGCGATGGTGTGGCCGATGGTCGCCGCCGGCACCGCCAACGACGACATCAAGATCGCCCGGGACATGGCTCCCGACTGGGAGAACGGAGACTGACCGCGATGAGCCTGCACACTCTCTCGGTGCTGGTGGAGAACAAGCCCGGCATCCTCGCCCGGGTGGCGGCGCTGTTCTCGCGGCGCGGGTTCAACATCGAGTCGCTGGCCGTCGGCGTCACCGAGCATCCCGAGATCTCCCGGATGACCATCGTGGTGAACGTGGCCGAGCTGCCGCTCGAGCAGGTCACCAAGCAGCTGAACAAGCTGGTCAACGTGCTCAAGATCGTCGAGCTGGACCCGTCCGCCTCGGTCCAGCGCGAGCTGGTGCTGGTGAAGGTGCGCGCCGACGCCGAGACCCGGTCGCAGGTGCTGGAGACCGTCCAGCTTTTCCGGGCCAAGGTCGTCGACGTGGCCCCGGACGCGGTCACCATCGAGGCCACCGGCAACCGCGACAAGCTGGACGCGCTGATCCGGGTGCTGGAGCCGTTCGGCATCAAGGAACTGGTGCAGTCGGGCATGGTCGCCATCGGCCGCGGCGCCCGCTCCATCACCGACCGTTCGCTGCGTGCCATCGAGCGCAGCGCGTGAGCCGCGCGTCCGGGAGCGGCCCCGGACTTTCCGGCCCGCGGACCTTCTGGGATCGCCCCGATATCAACAACGAAAGGCAGCAGCACAGTGGCTGAGATGTTCTACGACAACGACGCGGACCTGAGCGTCATCCAGGGCCGGCATGTCGCCATCATCGGGTACGGCAGCCAGGGGCACGCGCACGCGCTCTCGCTGCGCGACTCCGGCGTCGACGTCCGGGTCGGCCTGCGCGAGGGCTCCTCGAGCCGGGAGAAGGCCGAGGCCGAGGGGCTGCGCGTGGTGACCCCGGCGGAGGCGGCCGAGGAGGCCGACCTGATCATGCTGCTGGCGCCCGACCACCACCACCGCGAGATCTTCGAGAAGGACATCAAGCCCGCCCTGGTCGAGGGCGACGCGCTGTTCTTCGGGCACGGCTTCAGCATCCGCTACGACCTGGTCCAGCCGCCGGAGGGCGTGGACGTCTGCATGGTCGCCCCCAAGGGCCCGGGCCACCTGGTGCGCCGCCAGTTCACCGCGGGCCGCGGCGTGCCGGTGATCGTGGCGGTGGAGAAGGATCCGTCCGGCAACGCCTGGTCGCTGGCGCTGTCGTACGCCAAGGCGATCGGCGGGCTGCGCGCCGGCGGGATCAAGACCACCTTCACCGAGGAGACCGAGACCGACCTGTTCGGCGAGCAGGTGGTGCTGTGCGGCGGCCTCTCCGAGCTGATCAAGAACGGGTTCGAGGTGCTCACCGAGGCCGGCTACCAGCCGGAGGTGGCCTACTTCGAGACGCTGCACGAGGTGAAGCTGATCGTCGACCTCATCTACGAGGGCGGCATCTCCAAGATGTACTGGTCGGTGTCCGACAACGCCGAGTACGGCGGTTACAGCCGCGGTTCGCGGGTGGTCACCTCCGACACCAAGGCGGAGATGAAGAAGATCCTCGCCGAGATCCAGTCCGGCGAGTACGCCAAGGAGCTGGTGGCCGAGTTCGAGGGCGGCCAGGTGCAGTTCGGCAAGTACCGCGAGCAGCTCGCCGAGCACCCGATCGAGAAGACCGGCGCCCAGCTGCGCCCGATGATGAGCTGGCTGAACGACTGAGCCGTCGCAACGACTGGGCCTTCTCGTCCAGGGGCCGTGAGGCCGCCCGCGTGTGACGGCGGGCGGCCTCGGCGCTGTGCTGAGGGCCGGGGCTGGGCGGTCAGCCGCGGCGGAGCAGGCGCAGCGGCAGGGTGAGCAGGCGCCGCAGCCCCCCGGACGCCGCCGGGTCGTGGTCGTCGCCCTCCACCAGGACGGCCAGGTGGCCGTCGTCGGTGAAGTGGATCGTGGCGCCCGTGCCGGAGCCGAGGCCGCGGCGCTGCGGCTCGGTCCTCACCCGGGGGCCGCGCTCGGCGCCCAGCCGCGCCTCGCGGGTCACGCCGAGCGCCGACACGGACACGTGGACGTCCCAGAGGCCGGGGCCGGGGGCGGGCAGGTCCGCCTCGAAGCCCTCGTCCGGCGTCTCGGTGGCGGCGGCGCGCGTTTCCTCCCCGGTGCCGCGCTCCCGCAGGACGATCTCGATCTCGTGCTCGCGGGCCTGGACCCGTTCGATGGCCGCCCGGCCGCGCAACCGCAGCCGGCGGCCCTGCCAGCCCGCCGCGTCCAGCTGGTGCGCCACCCCGACCTCGGCGGTGATGTCGGCGTCCTGGCGGGGAACGCCGCGCAGGTAGGGGTACATGGCGTACACCCGGCCGCCGACCACGACCGCGCCCGCCGGGCGGCCCTCCACCTCGTCCCGGATCAGCCGCTCCAGCTCGGCGCCCAGGCCGTGCCGGATGCAGAACGCCCGCAGCCGGTACGACGAGGGCAGTGCGGCGCGGGCGGCGTCGCTGAGCGCCTCCTCGCCCAGCACCTGCCGCGTCCCCTCCACCAGGCGCTCGCGCTGCGGCCCGTCCAGGTCCAGGAACCGGTGGTCGTACACGCGCAGGACGTCCTGCAGCACACTGATCGCGTACTCCGAGATCACGGGGCTCTCCATGTAGGCCGGGGAATCGTAGTTACGGTAAGGCGCGCGGAGATCGGCTAGGCGGAACGCGCCGCCGCGTGTCTCGCCGGCGGCACTGGTAGCGTCTAGGCACGTGGCGGAGGCAGTGGCGGCGGAGCGCGCGGCGGCCCGATACGTCCCCTTCCGGCCCGTGCCGGGCCGTTCCCGGCACGCCCGGATCCTGGCCGTGCTCGTCGCGGTGGCGGCCGTGCTGTACGCGGCGTCCTCGCTGCTGCGGCTGCGGGCGTTCCAGGCCAGCACCTACGACCTGGTCATCTTCGACCAGGCGCTGCGGTCCTACAGCCGGTTCGGCGCCCCGGTCGCGATGGTCAAGGGCGTGCACAACGGCTTCGGCCCCGACTTCTCCGTCCTCGGCGACCACTTCTCCCCGATCCTGGCGGTGCTGGCCCCGCTGTACTGGCTGCACGACGGCCCCGAGACGCTGCTGGTGGCGCAGGCCGTGCTGTTCGCGCTGGCGGCCGTGCCCGTGTGGCGGTACGCGGCGCGGCGCCTCGGCCCGGTCTCCGCGCACCTGGTCGCCGGGGCGTACGCGCTGTCGTGGCCGGTCGCCGAGGCGCTGGCGTTCGACTTCCACGAGGTCGCGTTCGTGCCGCTGCTGTCGGCGCTGCTCGTGGAGCGGTACGACGCGGGCCGCCGGGGCCAGGCCGCCCTCGCCGCGGCCGGGCTGCTCATGGTCAAGGAGGACATGGGCCTGCTGCTGGTCGGCTTCGGGCTCTTCCTGCTCACCCGGCGAGGGGAGCGGCGCGCCGGCGCCGCCTACGCCGTGGCGGGCACTGCCGCGACCTGGGCCTCCTCACGGGTGCTGATCTCGGTGTTCGGCGGCGACAACGACTACTACTGGGCGTACGGCTCGCTCGGGGACGGGATGGCGGACGCGGCCGTGCGCGTCCTGACGCACCCGTGGATCCTGCCCGGCGCGGTGGGATCGCCTCCGGTCAAGCTGGTCACGATGGCACTGCTGGTCGTGCCGCTGCTGCTGCTCCCGCTCCGGTCCCCGCTGTCGCTGGCGGCGCTGCCGCTGCTGGCCGAGCGGATGCTGGCCGACCGCTTCCCCAACTGGTGGGAGCCGGGCTACCACTACAACGCCTTCATCGTCGCGATCCTGGTCATGGCGGCGGCGGACGGCGCGCACCGGCTCCGCGGCGGCCGCCCGGCCGCCGCGCTGACCCGGCTGCGGGCGGTCGCGGCGCTCCGCCGCTCGCGGCCGGTCGCCGCCCTGCGCGGGCTGCGGCCGTGGCGGGCGCTGCGGCCGCACCTGCCCGCCGCCGCGCTGCTGGCCGGCGCCGTGGTGACCGTCCCGTTCTTCGCGTTCGGTGACCTGGCCGATCCCGGGCTCTACCGTCCGGACGGGCGCGACCGGGCCGCGGCCGCGGCCGTCGCGGCGGTTCCGGACGGCGCGCTGGTCGAGACCGCCAACAACCTGGGGCCCGCCCTGTCCGCGCGCACCCGCGTCCTGCTGTGGGACCGGGAGCCACGCAGGGCTCCCTGGGTGGTCGCCGACATCGGGCGGCACACTTTCCCCTTCACCACCCTGGAGGAACAGCGCCGCCGGGTCTCCCGGTTGATCAGTGAGGGGTACCGCCCGGTGTTCCGGCAGGCCGGCTACATCGTCCTCACCCGCGAATCGGCGGCGCCCCGGTGACCCATGGCGGCATGGGGTGTCAGAAAGCCGGTGAAGGTCATCCCATCGCGCCATGCCCTACACTTTCCGCGTTTTTTGCCCGATACTTGAAGTAAGTCGCAGCGGGCGCGGAACCCTCGGCGCACCAGCGCGAACACCCAAGGTGACCGTGCCCGCGCCGGTGGTGGGGCGGAAACATGAACGGTGCTGGGCAGCGAATCGGAGAACCGGTGAAGGAATTCTCCTTCCGGCTCCGATCATCGATGGTGGAGAATTCCCCGCGGGGCAATGCGGCCGGCGGGGCCGAAGACGGCGAGGAGCGGTGAGGTGGCGGCCGCGGACCGGGCCGTCCAGCGGTGGGAGACCTGCGGGGAGGCGTGGATCGCGCTGCTGCGGCACGTCTGGTCGGCCGGCGAGGCCGGCATGGAGGATCTCGGGCCGATCATCGAGGGACCCCCGGCCCTGTTCGAGATCGCCTCGCTGAGCTGGGAGGACCCGCTGCTGCGCGAGCACGGCGACCGCGGGCGGCTGGTCGGCCCGGCGCACGAGCGCACCCGCGGCGGCCCCCGCCCGGAGCACCGCGCGGAGCACAGGGCCACGGACCACAGGGCCACAGAGCACAGGGCCACGGATCACAGGGTCACGGATCACAGGGTCTTCGAGCACCGGGCGCGGATGCGCGACCAGAACGGCGTCGACCAGCTGCGCTGGGTCACCGGGCTGCTGCGGGCGCGGCCGTGGACCACCAGCGCGTGGATCTCCCTGACCGTCCCCGGCGAGCCGGCCGGGACGGTGCCGCGGCTGGTCGCGCTGTCGTTCCGGATCCGCGGCTACCGGCTGATCATGACGGCGATGTTCCGGTCGCAGGACGTCTCCCACGGCTACATGTCCTACATCCCGCTGCGCGGCGTCCAGCTGGAGGTGGCCGAAGAACTGGGGCTGCCGTCGGGGCCGCTGCGGGTCTTCGTCGACGTCCCGCACATCAGGGTCGCCGACGCCGAGCGCGTGGCGGGCATCCTGACGGCCCTCCCGGAGCCGAACGCGGCCTAGCCCCGTCCACCCGCGCGGCCGGTGGGCGGGGCGCCTCGTGCGCTCGGTGAGCCGTCGGCGCCCCGGTCGGCGACGGGGCGCGGGAGCCTCTCCTCCCGGTGTGAGATCCGCCTCCCCTCGGGCGTTCCCGGCCGTGTCCGGACACCCGGGACGGGCCCGATCGGGCCCCGGAGGGGCCGTGCTCCCGGCCGGACGCGGCCCCGGCCGGATGCGGCCTCGCCCGGGCCACCCCCTGCGACCTGCGCGGACGCGGCGGCCGGCGGAGCGCACGGGACGGTTCGGGGTGCTTCTTCGCGGTACGGGGCGGCCGGGGAGAACCGGGAGGACCAGGGTGCCCGCCGGGACAAATGGGGTGTTCCGGTGACTGTCGCCCGGCCCGCGAGGGGCGCCTCCAGCGCGGGATAGACTCGGAGGCGAGCCGAGGGCACACCGTGGTGACTCGCGACTTATCCCGCACCCACAGCTTTTCCCACCTCTGCACATCCACGTCCCGAAGGACCGTTCCTTGAGCAAGCCTGTCGTCCTCGTCGCAGAAGAACTGTCCCCGGCCGGCATCGCCGTCCTCGAATCCGACTTCGAGGTCCGCCAGGTCGACGGCGCCGACAAGGCGGCGCTGCTGCCCGCCGTCGCCGACGTCGACGCGCTGATCGTGCGGAGCGCCACCAAGGTCACCGCGGAGGTGTTCCAGGCCGCCCGCAAGCTGCGCGTGGTCGCGCGCGCGGGCGTCGGGCTCGACAACGTCGACGTCGAGGCCGCCACCAAGGCCGGCGTGATGGTCGTCAACGCGCCGACCTCCAACATCGTCACCGCCGCCGAGCACGCGATCGCGCTGCTGCTGGCGACCGCCCGGAACGTGCCACAGGGCCACGCCGCGCTCAAGCAGGGCGAGTGGAAGCGCTCGAAGTACACCGGCGTGGAGCTGCAGGGCAAGACCGTCGGCGTCCTCGGCCTCGGCCGGATCGGCGTGCTGGTGGCGCAGCGGCTGGCCTCCTTCGACATGAACGTGATCGCCTTCGACCCGTACGTGCAGGCCGCCCGCGCCGCCCAGCTCGGCGTGAAGCTGGTCACGCTCGACGAGCTGCTGGCCGAGAGCGACTTCATCACCGTCCACCTGCCCAAGACGCCCGAGACCCTGGGGCTGATCGGCGACCGCGAGCTGCACCGGGTCAAGCCCAGCGTGCGCATCGTCAACGCCGCCCGCGGCGGGATCGTCGACGAGGAGGCCCTGGAGCTGGCGCTCAAGGACGGCCGGGTGGCCGGGGCCGGCATCGACGTGTTCAGCACCGAGCCGTGCACCGACAGCCCGCTGTTCCACCACGACAACGTGGTGGTCACCCCGCACCTGGGCGCCAGCACCCACGAGGCGCAGGAGAAGGCCGGCACCCAGGTCGCCCGCTCGGTGAAGCTGGCGCTGTCCGGCGAGTTCGTGCCGGACGCGGTCAACGTGCAGGGCGGCGCGGTCGCCGAGGACGTCAAGCCCGGCCTGCCGCTGGCCGAGAAGCTGGGCCGGATCTTCACCGCGCTGGCCGGCGGCGTCCCAGTGCGGCTGGACGTGGTGGTCCGCGGCGAGATCGCCGAGCACGACGTCAAGGTGCTGGAGCTGGCGGCGCTCAAGGGCGTGTTCGTGGACGTGATCGAGGAGGCGGTGACGTTCGTCAACGCGCCGCTGCTGGCCCGCGACCGCGGCGTCGAGGTCACCCTCACCACCTCCGACGACAGCCCCGACTGGCGCAACGTGGTGCAGGTGCGCGGCACGATGGGCGACGGCTCGGTGGTGTCGGTGTCCGGCACGCTCACCGGCCCCAAGCACATCGAGCGGATCATCGAGGTCAACGGCTACCAGATGGAGCTGGTGCCGACCGAGCACATGGCCTTCTTCAACTACTCCGACCGGCCCGGCATCGTCGGGGTGGTCGGGCGGCTGCTCGGCGACGCCGGGGTCAACATCGCCAGCATGCAGGTCGGCCGGGACACCAAGGGCGGCCGGGCGCTGATCGCGCTGACCGTCGACTCCGCGATCCCGGCCCAGTTGCTCGACGTGATCAAGAACGAGATCGGCGCCGACACCGGCCGCCGCGTCGACCTGGACGGCTGACCGTTCCCCGGAAGGCGGGGCGAGTGCGTCCGCGGAAAGCGCCCCGCTCCGCCGCCGTGACCCCGCTCCGCCGGGGTCACGGCGGCGCTGCTTCGGGGTGAGGTCCCACCCTTCCGCCGGCGTGAGGTCGTCTCAGCATGTGGGAAGTTCGGCCACGGGTCAAGACAGTGCCGGGGACGGCGGGTACCGTGAAAGCGACATGCGGCGCTTCGTAGTGATCCTTCGCCGCCGCGACGGGGCCCGGTAGGCGGGCCACCCCCGTCGCGGAGTCAGGCACTGGCCGTAAGCCCTGTGATCAATCGCCGCTCTCTCCTCGCGATGCTACGGAGCAGAACCATGCACACGACCATGCACACGCTGAACTCCCAGCCCCTGCCCGCCACGCCCGACGACGCCGACGAGGAGGTCGCGCGGGCGCTGCAGACCGCGCTGGACCGCCGCGACAACGGCGGCCGTCCCGCCGGCTGACCCCGCCCCGCAGGCCCCTCCCGCACCGAGCCCGGCGGCGCCGCCCCCGGGACGCTGATGCGATCATGGGGGCATGACGGCGGAATCCACCGTGGAACGGGCCGGCTCGCGCGAGGTCGTCGCCGCCCTGGCCGGGGCCGCGGCGCTCGGCCCGTTCTTCGAGATCGTCACCGATCCCGCCGAAGAGGCCGACCCGACCTGGCGGGCGCTGCCCGAGCTCGACACCGCGCGGCTGGTCGGGCTCACCGAGGCCTACGCGGACCGGCTCGGCACCACCGAGCGGCGGGTCGCCGCCTCGATCCTCTTCCAGGGGCTCGCCTCCCGGCTCTGGTCGCCGGTGGTCGCGGCCGCGGCGCGCGGCGTCGTCCCTGACCTGTCCGGCCTGCACTGGCGCTGGGCGCCGGGCGCGCCGATCGCCCTGTGGCTGGCCGATCCGTCCGGCCACCGGGCCGGAACCGCGGCCGAGCGCGCCGGGCTGGTCCACCGGGAGGTCGTCGAACGGCAGCTGCGCCCGCTCCGCGAGACCATGCTCGGCATCGTCCGGCTCGCCGACGGCCTCCTGTGGGGCAACGCCGCCTCCGCCCTCGCCGGGACGCTGCGCGCCGGAACCCTGGACGCCGAACTGGCCGCGCCGGTGCGCTCCCTGGTGCACGAGCTGTTCGCGCGCGAACCCCTCGCGGGCACGGGAGCGTTCGACCGGCGCGGCTTCGTCCGCCGCAGCTGCTGCCTCTACTACCGGGTGCCGCCCGGCGGCGAGATGTGCGGCGACTGCGCACTGTGTTCCTAAGTCCCGGCCTACGGCGCTCGCCTGGCGGCTCGCCCCTAACCGGGCCTTTGCGAGCGCGGCATCGCTTCGCGATCTGGCCGGTGACGCTCGCCTCCGGCATCGCCTCACCGCCCAGGTAACGCGCTCGCGCGGTGCCTGGGGCCACGTCGAGACAGGGCCTATGACGCCGGGACGGGTTCGCTCTCCGCCCGCGACGGGGCGCTCCGCCGGAACGCCCGCTCGGTGAGAGCGCCGAACAGCAGCCCCAGCGTGGCCCACAGCACCACCTGGACGCCCAGCGAGGCGATCCGGAAGTCCCACAGGACCGTCGCCGGGAAGCCCTCGGCCACCGCGTCGGGACGCGGCGTCAGCCGGAACACCACCGCCACCACCAGCGCGAACCCGGCCGTCGAGACGACCGCCGCGTTCCAGGCGCCCAGCCGGGGCGCCAGCCGGCCGAACACGATCACCGCGGCGACCGTGGCCAGCACGCCCAGCGCCACCATCCCGAAGTACAGCGCCGTCCGCCCGCCGATGGTGGCGGGGTTCCCGACCGCCGGGGGAGTGGGCGGATACTTCAGGAACGGCACCAGCACGACCGCCGTGAACCCCAGCAGCGCCACCAGGGCGGCGGTGGCGCGGGCGCCCGCCGTCCCGATCCGCCCGTGGGCGAACGCGAACGCGATGGAGAACAGGCCGCCGATCGCCGCCCCGTAGAACGCCATGGCCGTGATCAGCCCCGCGGTCTGCTGGACCGTGCGGCTCACCACCTCCTCCTCGGCGTGGCCCGCACCGGCCTCGTGGGCGTGCTCGGCGGCCGCCTGTGCCTCCTCGAACGCGATCGCGTCCGCGACCTGTGGCTCGCCGTAGATCCAGGCGATCAGCAGCCCGGCCGCCGCCGCGACCAGACCGGTGATCATGCCGCGGACCAGCAGGGACCTCATCATCCGCCGGCCCCCCTGCGCAGCGCTTCTCCCGGGCGCGTCCCCTCGGACGTCCCGAGCCGCATCACGGCCATCAGTGGCAGGGGAAACCGAGCAGGTGCCGGCCGTCGTGCGTGAACTCGTGCACCCACGTGCCGCCGAAGAGGGCGGTGGCGCCCTGCTCGGCGCCCACGAAGTAGAGCAGCGCAGCGCCCAGGACCAGCGCGAACACCGCCCAGGGCAGGATCTCGCGGACGGGCACGCGGTGCGGGACGGGAAGGGCGGCCGGAGACGGCGCGCCGGGGGCGGCCTGCGACGGGGGAACGGCGGGCTGGGCCATTGTGGATCTCCTCACGGGGTTCACTCGCCCCGAGACGGGAGGACGACGGGTCAGTCTCCTGACTCCCAGATCATCGCCTCCCCCGACCTTCCAGCCGGCGGGCCGTGGTCGCGTGCGGGGAAAGGCTCCCTGGTCACAGTGGCGGGACCGTCCTGGATTCGCACCAGGTTCCTGCGCACCGTCGCCTCGAATGTGAACTTGTCGCCCTGAGGGTCCCCTTTGACCGGCCTCCGCGTCAAGTCTCACCGACTCACGGCGCCCGCGCATGCACGACGTGAAGGAGGGGACACCGTTCGTATCTCCCCCCGCTGGAGATACGGACGATGCCCCCTCCAAACCGGCGGCGGTGTGTTTCGGCCGGCCGCCGCCGGGGCGTTCAGGTCGCCCGTTCCGGAAGGACTGGCGTGCCTTCCGGAAAAAGCTCCCTACACAACGAGAGTCCAACAACGCGAGGCGAGGCACATGAGTAGCCCTTACTCAATTCGCCGGGGCGCCCCCAGGGGGGCGTCATACGATCCTGGTGTGCGTACCTCCTGGCCGTTCACCGGCCGTACGTCGACGCTCGACGAGGTGGGCTCCCTCCTGTGCGCGCGGGCCGCGCGGGGCGTGGTGGTGGCGGGCGACGCGGGGGTCGGCAAGACCCGCCTGGTCGACGAGGCGCTGGAACGGCTCGACTCCGACCGGTTCACGGTCGTGCGGACCGGCGGCACCAGCGCCAACACCGGCATCCCCTTCGGCGCGTTCGGGCACGTGCTGCCGGTCGAGGACGTCGCGACGTCCGTCGTCAACCCCCTGCGCTGGGCCACCGAGGCGTTGCGCACCCTCGCCGGACCGGCCCCGCTGCTGGTCGCGGTCGACGACGCCCACCTGCTCGACCCCACCTCCGCCGCCCTGGTGCACCACCTCGTCCTGCACCGGGAGGCCCGGGTGCTGGCCACCGTCCGGACCGGCGCCGCCGCACCCGACCCCGTCACCGCCCTGTGGAAGGACGACCTGGCCCGCCGCCTCGACCTGGTGCCGCTGTCCAAGGCCGAGAGCCAGGCGGTCGTGGAGGCCGCCCTCGGCGGGCAGCTCGCCGCGCCCACCGCCCGCCGCCTCTACCACAGCACCCGCGGCAACCTGCTCTTCCTGCGCGAGCTGGTGCTGGCCGGGCTCGCCGAAGGGCGCCTCGCCCGGGCCCGCGGCGTCTGGCACTGGGACGGCGACCTGCCGCTCAGCCCCCACCTGCGCGAGCTGATCGAGACGCGGCTCGCCGCCGCCGGCGACGCCGAGCGCGAGGTCCTGGAGTACGTGGCGCTCGGCGAACCGCTCGGCGCCGCCACGCTGGCCGCGCTGACCTCCGAGGACGCCGTGGAACGGGCCGAGACCCGCCACCTGGTCGCCTCCTCCGCCACCGGGCGCCGCCTGGAGGTCAGGACAGCGCACCCCCTGTACGGCGAGGTCGCCCGGGCCGCCGCGCCCCCCGGACGGATCCGCGAACGCCTGACCGCCCTCGCCCGCACCCTTGAGGGCACCGGCATGCGCCGGCACGGCGACCTCCTCCGCGTCGCCCTCTGGCACCTGGACGCCGGCGCCCCCGCCGGCCCGGAACTGCTCCTGGCGGCTTGCGGCCAGGCCTTCATGCTGCACGACATGGACCTGGCCCTGCGCTGCGGCCGGGCCGCGCTGGCCGCCGGCCTGGACGCCGCCGCGACCGTCCGGATCGCCCCCGTCCTGCTGCTGGCGGGCCGGCACGACGACGTCGAGACCCACCTGGCCCGGGCCGCCTCCGAGCCGATGGACGAGGCCACCCGCACCGCCCTGACCTGCATCCGCTCGTTCAACCTCAGCATGGGCCTGGGCGAGCAGGAACGGGCCGAGGCCCTGCTCGCCGACGCCTCCGCGCACGCCACCGCCCCCGCCTTCCGGCAGCAGCTCCAGGCCTACCAGGCCCTCGGCGGCGTCTACTCCGCCCGGTTCGCCGAGGCGGAGACGCAGCTCGCCGAACTGCGCGCCGCCGCGGACGTCCCGCCCGAGACCGCCGGGCTGGCCGGCGGCGCCGAAGCCCTCCGGCTCGTGTTCACCGGACGGTACGACGACGCCGCGGCCATGGCGGGCGAGGCGCTGGACGCCTCGGACGACTGGCTGGAGCACATGCCCAGCCTCGTGGCCACCTACAGCGACGCCCGCGCCGCCGCCTCCCTCTTCGCCGGCGACCTGACCGCCGCCGACTCCTACATCGCCTACGGCGAACGCCTGTTCACCGAGGAGCACCTCTCACCCGTCGCCGCCACGACCTCCCGGTCACTGCGCGTCGAATGGTGCCTGCTGCGCGGCGACGTGCGGCGCGCCGTCCGCTGGGCCCACGAGGCCGCCTCCCACGGCTCCGGAGCCCTCTGGGCGCTGTCCGGCCACGGCCACGAGATGCTCGCCTACGCCGCGGCCGTCGCCGGAGACGCCGCCACCGCGACCACGGCCGTCCTCAAGGCCCACCGCCGCCGCATCCCCGGCGGGCGCGTCTTCCACTTCCGCGCCGACCTCGCCCGCGCCTGGATCCGCGCCGCCTCCGGCGACGTCCAGGGCGCCGCCGCCATCGCCCTGGACACCGCCACCCGCTTCGAGGAACGGGCACTGCGCCCCTACGCGATGTTCGCCCTGCACGACGCCGTACGCCTCGGCGCCGCCGCCCAGGCCCGCGACCGGCTCGCCGCCCTCACCGAGACCACCGACGGGCCGCTCATCCGCCTCTGCGCCCGCCACGCCGACGCCGCCGCCCGCCAGGACCCCGAAGCGCTCGACGCTCTCTCCAAGGCCTTCGCCGACCAGGGCATGACCCTCTACGCCGCCGAAACCGCCGCCGAGGCCGCCCGCGCGTACGCCCGGCACGCCCCGGGCTCCCGCGAAGCCAACGCCGCCGCCACCCGCGCCTGGCTCCTGGCCGGGAACTGCACCGGCGCCCGCACCCCCGCCCTCTCCGGCCTGGCCGGCCCGGAACTCACCGCCCGCCAGCTGGAGATCGCCCGCCTCGCCGCCGCCGGCCTCGGCAACCGCGAGATCGCCGAACGCCTCGTCCTGTCCGTCCGCACCGTCGCCAACCACCTCCAGGCCGTCTACGACCGCGTAGGAGGGCTGGACGTGTCATTGTGGGGGGAGGATTCATTGTGGGGGGACGACCCCCCACGCCCCCCGGGACGGCGCTAAGCGCCTCCTCCGCTTCGCTCCGGAACCGCTCATCGCCGCCTGCCCGTCCCTCCACTCCGCTAGCGCTCCGCTCCAGGCCGGGCAGTGGAAAAACGAGGTTGTTGCGGGGCTGGGCTGGTGGGGATGGCGCTCCGCTTCGGGCCGGGCAGTGGGGCTCAGGTGTTCTTGAAGAGTTTGGTGAGAGCCTCGCGGTCGGTGGTGCCGAGGCGTTCGTAGATCATCACCAGGTGGTTGCCGACGGTGCGGATCGAGATCGACAGGCGGTCGGCGATCTCCCTGTTGCTGAGGCCCTGAGCGGCGAGCTGGGCGATCTGGCGCTGGCGGGACGTGAGCTGGGGGGCGGCCAGGGACGTCAGGGCGGGGGTCAAGGGGTTGCCGCAGCGGTCGGCCAGCGTCCGGGCCCGGGCGGTTGCTCCGGCCTGGGCGGCGGCCTCCGCTGCGAACAGGAGCATGCCCAGTTCCTCGAACGACTGCGAGACCTCTGACAGGGCCGTCCCGTCACGCGCGGCGGCGTGGCGGGCGCACAGGGGGGCCAGCGGGCCGTCCATCCGGGAGGCCAGGGCCGCCAGGCGGGCGGCGGCCCGGTCGGCCGCGCCCAGGCGCACGGTGTCGTGCAGCGCGAACATCGCGTACCCGCGCAGGCCGCGGGCTTCGGCGTCGTCGGCGGCGGCCAGCGCGGCGGACACCGCCTCGGCGGTCTGCCCGCGCGCCGCCAGTACCCAGGGGCGGGCCAAAGACAGGGAGAACTCGACCCCGTGCCAGGCGGGGCGGACCAGCTCCTCGGCCCGGCGCAGCGCCTCCTCCGCCTCCGCGGCCCGGCCGCGCTGGGCCTCGGCGCAGGCCAGCTCGCCGAAGCACAGGCCGGCGAACATGGCCGAACGGCCGCCGATCCGCGCCGTGCCGTTCCGGGCCCAGCGCACCGCCTCGGCCAGATCGCCGCGCAGCCGGTGCAGCTGGGCCCGCCAGCCGCAGAACGAGGCCTCCACCCGGTTCCACCGGCCGAACTCCTCGACCAGGCCCATGCCCAGGGCCGTCCCCGCGAGGCTCTGCTCCAGCTCGCCGGCGAACAGGTGCGCGACCGTGCGGGCGTGGGCGAGGGCGGCCATCACGATCGGGACCTCGTCCCGCCACCGGTCCCGGTCGTCCATGGACGCGGTGGTGATCGCCACGGCCCGGGCGTGGTTCCCGTCGTAGGCGCCGACGAGGGCCTCGGCCGCGTCGGTCTCCGCGGTGAACGGGGCGGGCGCGGGCTCCAGCGGGCGTGCCCGCCCCAGGGCGGCCCGGGCGTCGGCGACCCGCCCGGCGAACAGGTCGATCCACGCGGTGAGGGCCAGGACGTGGCGCCGCCAGGCCGGGTCCTCGATCGCGGCGGCGGCCTCGGCCAGGACGGCGTCGGCGTCGGCGTCGCGGGCCAGGCCCCAGGCCAGGACCAGCGCCCGCGCGCCCGCGTGCAGGCCGCGGTCGCGGTCGTCCTCCAGCCGTCCCGCGACCTCGCGCAGCGCCGCCTCGGCCTCGTCGTCGCGGTCGGTGAAGTGCAGCGCGGTGGCCAGCAGCGCGGCGGCCTGCCCGGCGCTTCCCGGGCGCCGGCCCGGCTGGGACAGGTAGGCGTCCAGCGCCGCCGCCCCCAGCCGGGCGGCGGGCTCCGGGGCCAGCCCCGACCAGGCGATCCGGGCCGCGTTCAGCAGCAGGTCGGGGTCGGCGCCGCCGCCCGAGTCCAGCCGCCAGGTGGCCAGCCGCAGCACGTCCTGGCGCCGCCGCAGGCCCGCGCTCTCCACCGCGTCGGCCAGCCGGCGCAGCCGGGTCCGGGTGGCCAGCGGGCCCATCCCGGCCCGCACCGCCTCCCCGTACAGCGGGTGGGCGAGCCGCAGCTGGGACCCGGTGGCCGTGACGAGGTCCCGGCCGGTCAGCCCGGCGACCGCCGCGGCATCGGCGAGCTCGTGCAGCAGCGCCTCGTCCAGGGGCTCGCCGAGGGCCAGGTACTCCAGGACGAGCCGTTCCCGCTCGTCCACGCCGCCGATCCGCGCCTCGATCAGCTCGCGCAGCCGCGGCGTGAGCGTCGGGCCGGGTGCGCAGCGCCACACCCCGCCGCTCTCCTCGAGCATCCCGGCCAGCACCAGTTCACGCAGGAACAGCGGGTTCCCGCCGGTGACCCGCCACAGCCGCCGGGAGCCGGCGTCCTCGACCTGGCCGCCGACCGCGGCCTCCAGCAGCTGGGCCGTCTGCGCGTGCCCCAGCGGGCCCAGTTCCAGGCAGTGCACGGGACGTTCGGCCTCGTCGGCGTCCTCGCCCCAGAAGCCGGCCAGGGGAGCGGGCGCCGGCGCCCCGGTGCGGGCGGTCGCCAGCAGCCGGGCCGCGCCGCGCTCCAGCAGCCCGGCGATCAGTTCGGCGGAGGCGTGGTCGAGGCTGTGCGCGTCGTCCACGGCCACGACCAGGCGCTGCCCGGGGGCCTTGGCCGACTCCGGTACGAGCCGCGGCTCCCCGCCCCGGACGGGATCGGCGGGCAGCAGGTGGGCCAGCGCGCCGTACGGGATCCGCGCCGCGGCCTGCGTCGCCTTCGCCCGCACCACCAGGTTGCGGGCCGGGGCGAGGTCGGCCGCCACCTTGGCGGCCAGCCAGGACTTGCCGACCCCGGCGTCGCCGACCACCACGGCCCCCCGGCGCGAGGGGTCGAGCAGCGCCGACCGCACCGCGGCCACCTCGGCCGTCCGGCCGACGAAGGGCCAGTCGCCGGGCCGTGGCGGGGCGGGCGGTCCCGGCTGGCGCATTGCGGCCACGCCCGCATGGTACGAGCCGTCACGCCCTGTGATCCACCCGTAGGCGGATCCCGGTCGGATCGGCGGTCAGGAGGGCGCCCCCACGTACCCCGACACGCGGTGGACGATCGCGCGGTCGGGCCCGGTCAGCAGGGCCGGGTTCTCGCCGGGGAGCAGTTCGGTGGAGTTGACGGCCCGCTCGGCGCGGGCGAGGGCCTCCAGGGAGACCGCGAGGTTGACGACGGCGCAGACGCGGTCCCGCGGGTCCCACAGGGCGAAGCCGCGGATGAAGCCCGGGGACGCCACCAGGGCCGGGACGATCCGCTCCCGCTGGGCGAACCGGGCCGACTCCAGCCATTCGTCGTCGTAGGGGCCGTCGAAGAACAGGAGCACGGCCGCGGCGGCGGGCAGATCGACGTCGGGGCCCTCGTACTGGGCCTGGACCTCGTAGATCCGGTCGCTCTTCAGGGTGACCGGGCGGGGCCCCGGCCGTGCCCGCGCGGTGCGGTCGGCGGCGAGGCGGGCGTCCTCGCGCGTGCGCCACAGGGTGAGCAGCGCGCCCGCCTCGGTGTCCTCGACGGCCGCCATCAGGCACAGGCCCGCGAAGCCGGGGTGGCGGGCCACGATCTCCATCAGCTCGCGCTCCACCGGCCCGGCCTCCTCGGGGCCGGGCATGCCCCGGACGGTCTGCAGCCTGGCGAACACCATGATCGGCTTCCCTCCCGCGGAAGCCGCGTCGCCTCCGTCTTCCGAGCCTCCTCCAGGCACCGGCCCGCCCGCCTGAGTAGGGCCTACTCAACAGGGTGCCCGGTGGCCCGAACGGTAGCGGGCGCGCGAGACATGCGTACCGGGATCTGAGACGGATGCTCAGGAACTGAGACGTTTGCAGTAGAGTGCGCGCATGGCATCCCGCAGCATTCACCTGGCCGTCATCCCCGGTGACGGGATCGGTCCCGAGGTGGTCGCCGAGGGGTTGAAGGTCCTCGACGCCGTGGCCCCCTCGTCCGGGCTGGCGTTCGAGCGGACGTCCTACGACCTCGGCGCCGCCCGCTGGCACCGCACCGGCGAGACCCTGCCCGACTCCGTGCTCGAGGAGCTGCGCGGGCAGGACGCGATCCTGCTCGGCGCCGTGGGCGATCCCAGCGTGCCGAGCGGCGTGCTGGAGCGCGGGCTGCTGCTGCGGGCCCGGTTCGAGCTCGACCACTACGTCAACCTGCGGCCGGTCAAGCTGTTCCCGGGCGTGTCCACCCCGCTGGCCGGGGTGACCACGGAGGACGTCGACATGGTCGTCGTCCGCGAGGGCACCGAGGGGCCGTACACGGGAGTCGGCGGCGTGCTGCGCAAGGGCACCCCGCACGAGGTCGCCACCCAGGAGAGCGTCAACACCGCCTTCGGGGTGGAGCGGGTCGTCCGCTACGCCTTCGAGCAGGCCGCGAACCGGCCGCGCAGGAAGCTGACGCTGGTCCACAAGGACAACGTGCTGACCTTCGCCGGTGACCTCTACCAGCGCGTCCTCAAGCGGGTCGCGCAGGAGTACCCGCAGGTCACCACCGACTACTGCCATGTCGACGCGGCCACCATGTTCTTCGTGAACGACCCGGGCCGGTTCGATGTGATCGTCACCGACAACCTGTTCGGCGACATCATCACCGACATCGGCGCCGCCATCGCCGGCGGGATCGGCCTGGCCGCCTCCGGCAACGTCAACCCCGACGGCACGGCCCCCTCGATGTTCGAGCCCGTCCACGGCTCCGCCCCCGACATCGCCGGGCAGGGCAAGGCCGACCCGACCGCCACGATCCTGTCGGTGGTCATGCTGCTGGACCACCTCGGCGCCGCCGAGGCCGCCCGCCGCGTCGAGCGCGCCGTCGCCGAGGACCTGGCCGAGCGGGCCGGGCAGGGCGCCCGTTCCACCGCCCAGATCGGCGACGCCATCGCCAAGCGAGTATCCGGCTAGGCGGCGCGCTGTCCCCCTGGGGGCGGACCCCCAGACCCCCAGGGCTTCGCCCGAAGGGTGGGGGACGCTCATGACCGGGCGCGCCTCGCGGCGCGCCCGGTTTTTCGTGTGCGCCGCGACGGAGGAGTTGGTCTGGATGAAGTACGACAATAAGGATTAAAGGAATGCCGGCCGGCGACGGGGCCGGGGCGGCGATCCGGAGAGGACCCCACGATGAGCACGCTGGACTTCGAGATCACGCTCAGCGAGCGACCCGCGCCGGCCACCGAGCGCGAGGCCGTCCTCGCCGACCCCGGCTGGGGCCAGCACTTCACCGACCACATGGTCACCATCCGCTACGCGGCGGGGAAGGGCTGGTACGACGCCCGGCTGGAGCCGTACGGGCCGATCCCGATGGATCCGGCCAGCCAGGTCTTCCACTACTCCCAGGAGCTGTTCGAGGGCCTCAAGGCCTACCGGCAGGCCGACGGGACGATCGCGACCTTCCGCCCGTACGCCAACGCCGCCCGGATGAACCGCTCGGCCCGGCGGATGGCGATGCCGGAGATCCCCGAGCAGCTGTTCGTGGACGCGCTGGAGCTGCTGGTCCGCACCGACCGGGACTGGGTGCCGACCAAGGAGGGCTTCAGCCTCTACCTGCGGCCCTTCATGTTCGCCACCACCCGCGCGCTCGGCGTCAACCAGCCCGCCGAGGAGTACCTGTTCGTGGTCATCGCCTCCCCGTCCGGCAACTACTACGCCCGGGGGATCAAGCCGGTCTCGGTCTGGCTGTCGCGCGACTACACCCGCGCCGCGCCCGGCGGCACCGGCGAGGCCAAGACCGGCGGCAACTACGCGGCGTCGTTCGCGGGGCAGGCGCAGGCCGTGGAGCACGGCTGCGACCAGGTCGTCTGGCTCGACGCGGTGGAGCACCGCTGGGTCGAGGAGGTCGGCTCGATGAACCTGATGTTCGTGTACGGCTCGGGTGAGGGCGCGCGGCTGCTCACCCCGGCGCTCACCGGCACGCTGCTGCCCGGCATCACCCGCGACTCGATGCTCAAGCTGGCCCCCGACCTGGGCATCCCGGTCGAGGAGGGCAAGATCAGCATCGACGAGTGGCAGGCCGGCTGCGAGTCCGGCGAGATCACCGAGGTGTTCGGCTGCGGCACCGCCGCGGTGATCAGCCCGGTCGGGCATGTCAAGGGCCCCGACCGCGAGTGGAACATCGGCGACGGGGAGCCCGGGGTGGTGTCGATGCGGCTGCGCGAGGAGTTGATCGGCATCCAGTACGGCGCGCGTCCCGACCCGTACGGCTGGGTCCACAAGATCGTCTGAGGCGCGCGGAACGGCCGGGCCCCCGCGGCGCGTGCGGGGGTCCGGCCAGGCACGACGGCCCGGCCGTCTCAAATGATGAGACCGATGTCCCATCATCGCGGCCCGTATGGCAGACTGGCCCATCATGCGCCACAGCCTCGTGATTATCGGCTGGCGCGCCGGCTGACAACGGGACACCGCCGGCGCGCAGACCTCTCACGTCCGTGAGGGGTCTTTTTGCGTTCCAGGGCTCCGCGACGCGGCGGAGCGGACACGAACGGCACGCGGCGCGCCAGCCCAGAACCCTGAGGGGGAACACGATGATGCAGGCTGACGCCTTCCACGTCTACGACACCACGCTGCGCGACGGCTCGCAGCAGGAGGGGCTCAACCTCTCCGTGGCCGACAAGCTCGCCGTCGCGCGCCATCTCGACGAACTGGGCGTCGGATTCATCGAGGGCGGCTGGCCCGGCGCCAATCCCAAGGACACCGAGTTCTTCAGGCGGGCCCGGACCGAGCTCGACCTGAGGCACGCGCAGCTCACCGCGTTCGGCGCGACCCGCCGGGCCGGGGTGAAGGCCGCCGACGACCCCCTGGTGGCCGCCCTGCGCGAATCCGGCGCGCCGGTCGTGACGCTCGTCGCCAAGAGCCACGACCGGCATGTCGAGCTGGCCCTCCGCACGACCCTGGAGGAGAACCTCGCGATGATCCGCGACACGGTCTCCCACCTGCGTGCGGAGGGCCAACGCGTCTTCCTGGACGCCGAGCACTTCTTCGACGGCTACAAGGCCAACCGCGCCTACGCGCTGGAGGTCGTGCGGACCGCCGCCGAGGCCGGCGCCGACGTCGTCGCGCTGTGCGACACCAACGGCGGGATGCTCCCCGACGAACTCGCCGAGGTCGTGCACGAGGTCGTCTCGGCCGGCGCCCGCGTCGGCATCCACTGCCACGACGACTCCGGCTGCGCGGTGGCCAACTCGCTGGCCGCGGTGAAGGCCGGCGCCACCCACGTGCAGGGCTGCGCCAACGGGTACGGCGAGCGCAGCGGCAACGCCAACCTGTTCACCGTCATCGGCAACCTCCAGCTCAAGCGGGGCATGCGGCTGGTGTCCGACGACCAGATGGCCGAGATGACCCGGATCGCGCACGCGGTCTCCGAGGTCACCAACGTCACGCCCAGCTCGCAGCAGCCCTACGTGGGGCTGTCGGCGTTCGCGCACAAGGCCGGGCTGCACGCCTCGGCGATCAAGGTGGACCCCGACCTCTACCAGCACATCGACCCCGCCACCGTCGGCAACGACATGCGGATGCTGGTCTCCAGCATGGCCGGGCGCGCCTCGGTGGAGCTCAAGGGCCGCGAGCTCGGGTACGACCTGTCGGGCGAGAAGGCCAAGCAGGTCGTGGCGCGGGTCAAGGAACTGGAGTCGACCGGCTACACCTTCGAGGCGGCCGACGCCTCGTTCGAGCTGCTGCTGCGCGAGGAGCTGACGGGCGTCCGGCAGCGGCACTTCGAGGTCGAGTCGTGGCGGGCGATCGTGGAGCGCCGCCCGGACGGCTCCATGATCAGCGAGGCCACGGTGAAGCTGCACGCCAAGGGCGAGCGGATCATCGCCACCGGTGAGGGGAACGGCCCGGTCAACGCCCTGGACAACGCGCTTCGGGTGGCGCTTGGGCGGCTCTACCCGGAGCTGGCCCGGCTGGAGCTGGTCGACTACAAGGTGCGGATCCTGGAGGGCACGCACGGGACGGGCGCCCGCACCCGGGTGCTGATCGAGTCCAGCGACGGCGAGCGCGAGTGGGGGACCGTCGGCGTCGAGGACAACGTCATCGCGGCGTCCTGGCAGGCCCTGGAGGAGGCCGTCACCTACTGCCTGCTGCACGCGGGCCACGAGGCGAGCTGAGTGCGCCGCGGTTTCTCCCACGGGTCCCGTCCCGGATGGAATCTTTGCGGCCCGCCGGACATTGAGCGGACATGAGCAAAGAGGTCACCGAGAACGCCGGGGCGAGCCGGTACGAGATCCGCGTGGACGGCGAACTCGCCGGGTTCGCGGAGTACAAGCTCCGCCCGGACAAGATCGTGTTCACGCACACCGAGGTGGACGGGGCGTTCGAGGGGCAGGGCGTCGGCAGCGCCCTGGCCCGCGGCGCGCTGGACGACGCGCGGGCCAAGGGCCTGGGGGTGGTGCCGCTGTGCCCGTTCATCAAGGGCTGGATCGACAAGCACCCCGACTACCGGGATCTCGTCGCCGCGTGACCCTCGGCCCTCCCGGCGGCGCGCCGTCGCCCGGCGCCCCGCCGGGAGGGCCGTTCACACCCTCATGCCGTTACGGCGTCACGGCGTCATGACTTGGGGCCGGCGCTCTGGAGCACCTCGAACGACCACTGCTCCGAGCCGGTGGCCGCGGGCCCGCCGTGGCCATGCCCGTGGCCGTGGCCCTGGCCCTGCCCTTCGCCCCCGCCACCGCCCGCCTGGGCGTGGCCGCGCTGGAACGCCTGGCTCTCCGTCCAGCGCTTGAAGTCCTCGTCGCTGCGCCAGCGGGTGTAGACGAGGTAGCGGTCGGTGCCGTCCACCGGGCGGAGCAGCTCGAAGTGCTCGAAGCCGTCGGCGGCCTCCACCATGCCGGCCCGGCCGGCGAAGCGCCGTTCGAGCTCCGCGCGCATCTCTTCGGGGACGGTCAGTACGTTGATCTTCACCACGGACACGGTCGGACTCCTTCGTCGATCTCCGTGACCGACCCTATCCGGCCGCCCCCGCGCCTCCCCGGGCACCCGGCGCACTCCGCCCTCGGCCGGGACGGCGGCCAGGCCCCTTTCGCTAGGCATTTCTGACATGGGCGATGACTGCGGTAAGGCGTGCTCCGTCGGAAAAATCGCCGTTACCGTCCAAACGAGTGGCGGACCCGCCCTCCGGCCGTCATGATGTTGATCCCACGGCCGCGGCCGCCCGGATCCGTACCCGGCGCCGTGGCCCGGCAGTCACCGAGCCTTGACCCACGGAGTGATCGCATGTCCGTCGTCCGCCCCTGGCGCCCCGAGCCCGCGGAGCATCGCGGCATGGGCGGTCCGGGCGGCGGCTCGTGGGGCGAGATCGCCTTCGGGCTCGGGCTGCTGTACGAGAGCGAGGGCGACCTCGACGAGGCCGCCCGCTGGTTCCGGCAGGCCGCCGAGAGCGACCGGCCCGGCGCCGCGATCCGGCTGAGCGCCGTGCTGAACCGGCTGGCCGACGAGCGCGGCGACGCGGGCTCGGAGGAGCTGCTGGCCGAGGCGAGCCGGTGGCTGAGCGAGGGCCTGGACACCACCCGTCCCGACGCGATCGGGATGATCACCGACATGCTGGACCGGCACCAGCGGGCGGCGGCCCGCCGAGGGCTCGAACCCGCCGCCGCGGGCTGAACCGGCGGACGGCTCCGAACTTCGGCGCCGTCCCCGTCGTCGGACTCCATGAGCCCGGCCAATCGGGGCCCACGCCATGGGAAGGTGACGGAGTTGAGCGGCCAGGAGCCCGGGTACGTCCCCCCGGACCACAAGAGCACCACCGAGTTCGCGATCCCCCAGGTCACGGGCGGTGCACAGGACGACGACGCCGACACCGTCCCGGGCGACCCCGCCGACCTCGCCGACGCCACCGTCGTGGACCGTCCGCTGACACCGGAGCCGACCGACCCGGCGGTCACGGTGGTGGAGACGCCCGAGCCCCCATCGACCGTGACCGACTTCGATGCCGAAGCCGCCCCCGTGGCCGACGCGGCCGACACGTTCGTCGACCCGCCGGCGCTCGCGTCCACGGAGGTGGCCGCCGGGGAGACGGCGCCCGAGGGGGGCGCGCTGCCGCCGCTCCCGTACGGGATGGACGAGGAACCGGCCCCCAACGAAGAGCCCGAACCGACCGAGACCGCCGGGCCCGCCGAGCCCGCCGCGCCGCCGCCCGTCGTCGCCGCGGCCGCCGCGCCGCCGCCGAAGACGCCGCCGGATATGGTCATGTTCAAGGCCGCCGAGCAGGGTGCGTGGACCGAGCAGTTCGGCGCCGAGGAATCCACGGGGGAGCGGCCCGCGGCCCTCCGGCAGGAGGCTCCGCCCGCCGTCGCGCAGAACCCCGGGCCCGAGACGCCCACCGGCCTGGCCGTCCCGCAGAAGCCCGCGCACGCGGCCACACCGCCGCTTCCGGCGGCACCCGCACCGCCGCCCGCGCCGCCCACACCAACCGCACCGCCGCCCGTGCCGCCCGCCGCCGCACCGGCCGAAAGCGCGACCTCGCCGACGCCTCCGCCGCCGCCCGCGGCGTCCCCGTCGGTCGGGCTGCCGCCGGGCACCCCCGTCGGCCCCGCCGCCCCCGCCGGGCCCCCACCGCAGGAGAAGCCGCGGCGGCCCGTGCTCCTGGCCGCCGTGATCGCGGCGATGCTGATCGTGGGCGTCGGCGCGATCATCACCGCCATCACCGCCTCCGACTCCGGAGACCCGGCCCGCAAGCCCGCCGCGCGGTCCGCCCCGCCCACCAC
Organism: Spirillospora sp. CA-255316; assembly: GCA_050942275.1. Classification (GTDB taxonomy): domain Bacteria; phylum Actinomycetota; class Actinomycetes; order Streptosporangiales; family Streptosporangiaceae; genus Spirillospora. The sequence goes on from CP192047.1 coordinate 2,496,331, forward strand.
CCCGGCACCCACGGACACGGGAGCCGGCGCCCCCACCTCGACCGCCTCGCCCGGCACCACCGGGAGCCCCGCGCCGGACGGCACGACCGGCGCCTCGGCACCCCCGGCCGGGGAGGCGCCCGGCCAGGCCCCGGGACAGCCCGCGCCGCCCCCGACCGCCCCTCCCGCCGGACCCGTCGTCCAGGGGGACGGCATCACCTACCAGCTCGTCCAGCGCGACCCCGGCTACTACGAGGGCAGGTTCGTCGTCACCAACCGGACCGGCCGGCCCATGACCGACTGGACGCTCACGTTCCAGGTCCCCGGCGGCAACGTCAAGAACATCTGGGGCGCCCGGCTCACCCGCGGCGGCTCCAGCGTCGAGATCCGCAACCTCGAGAACGCGCGGCCCATCCCGCCCGGCGCCACCTGGGAGATCCAGTTCGGCGCCGAGGGATCGGCGGCCGACCCGAGCGGCTGCCGGCTGAACGGCGCACCCTGCGGGCTCTGACCTGTGGAACGGCTTCCACCCCGCTGGTACTAGGCTCTCGACCATGCGTATCGCGAGGTTCGCCACCGACGAGGGCATGTCCTTCGGGGTGGTGGAGGAGAACACCGTCGCCGCCGTCGCGGCCCATCCGTTCGGAGAACTCACCTTCACCGGGCAGCGCCTGCCGCTCGCCGACGTGCGGCTGCTGGCTCCGATCCTGCCCAGCAAGGTCATCGCGATCGGGAAGAACTACGCCGCGCACGCCCGCGAGATGGGCGGCGAACCGCCCGCCGAGCCGGTGCTGTTCGCCAAGCCGTCCACCGCGGTGATCGGGCCCGGCGAGGCCGTCGCCTACCCGGAGAAGCTCAGCGAGCGGGTCGACTTCGAGGGCGAGCTGGCGGTCGTCATCGGCCGGATGTGCCGCGAGGTCCCCGCCGCCCGCGCCGCCGAGGTCATCCTCGGCTACACCTGCGCCAACGACGTCACCGCCCGCGACCTGCAGAAGAAGGACGGGCAGTGGACCCGCGCCAAGGGCTTCGACACCTTCTGCCCGCTGGGCCCCTGGATCGAGACCGAGGCCGACCCGTCCGACCTGGCCATCAGCACCACCGTCAACGGCGAGACCAGGCAGGACGCGCGCACCTCCCAGATGCTGCATGACATCCCCGCGCTGGTGGAGTACGTCAGCCAGGTGATGACGCTGCTGCCCGGAGACGTCATCCTCACCGGCACCCCCGAGGGCGTCGGCCCCCTGGAGATCGGTGACGAGGTCACCGTCACCGTCGAGGGCGTGGGCAGCCTCACCAACCGCGTCGTCGCCCGGGAGTGACACCGGCCCCTTCTGTCGTACGGCCTCCGTACCCTGGAGGTCGTACGGCACGGGAGGGCGGCCACGGGAGGGCTGACATGGCATTCCGCGGATTCACCGACGAGGCGTTCGCCTTCTACGAAGGGCTGCTCGCCGACAACACCAAGGCGTACTGGACCGCGCACAAGGACGCCTACGAACGGCACGTGCGCGAACCGCTGGCCGAGCTGTGCGCCGAACTCGAGGACGAGTTCGGCCCGGCGAAGCTGTTCCGCCCCTACCGCGACGTCCGCTTCTCGGCCGACAAGACGCCGTACAAGACCCACCAGGGCGCCCACGCCCGCGGCGGCCTGTACGTCCAGATAGACGCCGACGGGCTGATGGTCGCCGGCGGCCTGTTCGCCCCCGAGCCCGACCAGCTCCGCCGCTACCGCGCCGCCGTCGACGCCGACTCCACCGGCAAGGAGCTGGAAGGCCTCGTGGAGGCCCTCCGCGCCTCCGGGATGGAGATCACCGGAGACCGCCTCAAGACCCGTCCACGCGGCACCCGCGCCGACCATCCCCGCCTCGACCTGCTGCGGCACCGCTCCCTGTACGCCCGCGAGGGCTGGCCCGCCGACCCCTGGATGGGCACCCCCGAGCCCGTCGAACGCGTCCGCGCGTCCTGGCGCCGCCTGCTGCCGCTCGTCCGCTGGGGCGAGGAGCACGTCGGCCCGCCCGGCTTCGCCCGCTGAACGGCCCTCCCGGCCCCGGCAATCGTTTTGGTTCGACTCCCAAGGTCCTGTATTCTCTTCGAGGCGCGAGCGACCGGACGGTCTCACAAACCGAAGGACCCGCTTACCGCACTGGGGTATGGTGTAATCGGCAGCACGACTGATTCTGGTTCAGTTAGTCTAGGTTCGAGTCCTGGTACCCCAGCTGGCCGAGGCTACTCGCCGCTTTTTTGCGGCTTCGCTCCGGCTTGCAGTGTTGGCCCAGGGGGGCGACCCCCTGGAACCCCCGGCTGCGAAGGCTTCGCCTTCGCGGGTGCGGGGCCGAGGCGACTCGGCTTCGCCGTCGTAGTGCGCGGTTTGATCGATCACGCGCTTCGGATCGGGAGTAGTCAGGCCCCCGTCGTCTAGTGGCCTAGGACGCCGCCCTCTCAAGGCGGTAACGGCGGTTCGAATCCGCTCGGGGGTACGGAACGGGCCATGGTGTTCGTCGCTCTTCGGGGCGACGTCGCCGAGGCCCGTTGTTTGGCCCAGGGGGCGACCCCTGGAACCCCCGGCTGAAAAGGCGGGGCCGGGCTCGAACCGGCTTCGCGCGTAGAATCCGGGGGAATGTTCGGCAGGCCCCCGTCGTCTAGTGGCCTAGGACGCCGCCCTCTCAAGGCGGTAACGGCGGTTCGAATCCGCTCGGGGGTACAGATAGATCGGCTCCGACCACCTGCGTGGTCGGAGCCGTTTGCGTTTCAGGGAAGAGGGGCCTGCCACAGGGTGGGGGTCGTGCCGTCGGCGCCCACGGCCAGGAGGCCGCCGGCGTGCGCGGTCAGGGCGGTGATGCGCTGGAGGCCGTCGCCGTCCAGGCCGCGGCCGCGGGGGCGGGTCTGGCGCCAGGACGATCCGTCCGCCGACGTCCACAGCGAGACGTCAGAACGGCCCGCGCCCGACGGGTCCCCGGACACGGTGAAGCCGCGCGGCGAGGCCATGACGGCGGTGAGCGCGACCGCGGGGAGGAGCTGGGTGCGCCACGTCCTGCCCGCGTCGGAGGACGAGGCGACGAAGGACTGCCCGCCGCCGCTGCCGATGGCGACGAGCGTGTCGCCGCGCGCCGCGACCTGGGTGAGTGTGGCAGAGGCGGCGCCCTGGGGACGCGGCACCGCGACGGCGGTCCACTTCTTGCCGTCGGTGGAGGTCCAGGCGGTGGGCCCCTGGTCCTTGCGGTCGCCGACGGCGACGTAGCCTTTCGATACGGCGGCGACGTCGCGGAGGGTACCGTCCTTGAGATCGCCCGTACCGGCCGTCCAGGTGGCGAGGTCGCCGGACTGCCAGGCCATGCCCGTGCCGACGGCGACGTAGCCGCCGGTGCCGTGCGCGGCGCCGCTCAGTTCGCCCTCCTGGTCGATGGCCTGCCCTGGCTTCCAGGCGGTGCCGTCCTGCGAGGTGACCAGGAGGGGCTTGGTGCGGTCGGCGCCGCGGCCCACCGCGACCCAGCCGCCGGGCCCGTACGCGGCGGCGCCGAGGCGCTGCAGCCCCGGACCGGCCAGGCCCTCGCCGCCCGCCCGCGACCAGGACCGCCCGTCCCGGGTGTTCCAGACGGCGCCGTCGCCGCCGCCGCTCCCGATCGCCAGGACCGTTCCGCCGCCGGAGACCAGGCGGGTCACGGTCCGGTCCGGGGTGACCGCGCCGGGGATGCCGAGCAGGTCGACGTCGCCGCCCCGGGCGCCGGGGACGGCCAGGTAGGCGCCGGTGTCGCGGCGGCCGAGGACCAGGACGCCCTGCGGCAGCGCGGCCGTGCCCTCGGGGGTGCGGCCGCCTTCGGCCTCCAGGCGTTCGACCGGGGTCCAGGACGAGCCGTCCGCGCTGCGCTGCACGGCGATCCGGCCGTCGGACAGCGGGGCGAGCGCCGCCAGGCCGCTGTCGGAGCCGCCCAGCGCGGCCAGCCGCTCGTAGGTGCGGCGGTCGATCACGCTGGCGCGCCCCCAGCTCACCCCGTCGGCGGAACGGAAGAAGACCGCCTGCTTGCGGTCCTTCCCGGAACGGCCCTCGCGCGCCGCGTACACGCCGCCGGGACCGGCGGTCAGCGCGACCACCGGGCCGTACGACCCGTCGCTCTGCGGGATGTCCGCCTTCGACCAGGTGCGCCCGCCGTCGGCCGAGCGCCACAGGTCGCCGTTGCCGCCGGCCTGGGCGACCAGGACGGACCCGGACGCGGCGAGCCGGGCCGGCTCGGCGTCCGCCCCGTCGGGGAGGGCGGGGGTGGAGCGCTGCCAGGCGGCGCCGTCGGCCGACGTCCACAGGACGGGTTGCTTCTGGGCGGAGACGCCCATGGCGGCGAAGCCGGACTGGGTGGCGGCCAGCGCGGTCACCTTGTCGCCGGGGGCGAACGCCCCGCCCGTGGCCGGACGGTGGGTCCAGGTGCGGCCGTCGGGGCTGGTCCAGGTGGCGACGCCCGCGTCGCCGTCGCCGAGCGCGGCCCACGCGCGGGGGCCGGCGGCGATCACGCGGGGCACGTCGGGGGGCGCGGTGCCGTCGCCGGCGGCCGTGCGGACCGCCGCTAGCCGCCATTCCTTGCCGCCGTCGGACGAGACGAGGAACTGGCCGCGCTGCCGGTCGGCCGTCTCGGCGCCGATGGTCACGACCGTCCCGCCGCGGACGGCGGCGCCGTGGAGGGACTGCTCGTGCCCGTCGTACAGGGCGGGCGCCACCGCGAAGATCTTGTCGGCCGGACGGGCGCCGCCGCCGGCGGCGGAGCCGTCGCGGGCCGTACCGGAGCCGCCGTCGCCGAGCAGGGAGACCGCCCCTGCGATCAGCACGCCGGCGACGGCCGCGACGGCGATGCCCGAGACCACCCCGGGTTTGAGCACGCGCGTTCCGCCACCGCGCCTGCTCGGCGGCGTGGGGGCCGCGTGGGGACGCTCGAACGGCTCCCCGCGCGTCACCCCGGCCCGCGCCGCCTTGCCGGAGGACGGTGGCCGAGCTGAGGGGGCCGACTGCTCAGGGGCTGGCGGTTTCGCCGGGGGTGGTGCCTGCGCGGACGGCGGCGTTTGCGCCGGAGCCGGCGGTTTCGTGGAGGGTGGCGGTTGGGCGGGGGATGCGGATCGAGCCGGGGGCGGCGCCTGCGCGGGAGGGGACGTTCGCGAGGGGGATGGCGCTTGCGCGGATGGTGATGGCTGCACGGGCGGTGCCGCCGGCGCGGGTGGGGGTGTTTGTGCGGGGGGTGGTGACTGGGCTGAGGGCGCTGCCTGTCTTGGTGGCGGCGTTCGCGTGGGGGATGGCGGTTGCGCGGGTGGTGAGGCTGGTCCTGTGGGGAGCGGCCGCGTGGGCGGTGGGGCGGTGGGGATGGGGGCGGGCATAGGGGGCTGAGGGGCGGGGCGGGTGCGGGCTGCTTCTTGGGGTGGTGTGGGGACGGCCTGAGGGCGGGTGGGGGCCGTTGGTCTCGGAGTCTGGTTCAGCCAGGGCGGTGGCGGGAGTTGCGGGACGCTCGGGCGCTTCGGCCTGGCATACCGCGAGGAGGGCGGCGGGGGAGGACCGGCCGGCTTGGACGGGGAGGTGCGCCAGCTCGCCACCAGTTTGTCGTCGGCGCCGCCGTCCCGTGACGGGGCCGGGGGCTGCGGGGGCGGGGCGGGCCTGCCCCAGCTGGGAGGGGGTGGCGGAGGTACGGAGGCGTGCCCGGACGAAGGATCTGGCCTGCCGCCCCCACCAATTGTGCTCACGTTCTCCCCCTTCGTGACAGCACAAAGGAGAAGTGTACGAAAGCAAAGGGCGTGTAGGAAGATCTCCTCATTGGCCTTCTGGCCCCCAATAATCTTCGGTGGACGGCGGGCCGAATTGGCGGGAATGGCTCCGGCGGGCCGGAGTTTTGTTACCCAGTGTCCGGTGGCCGGGTCGGGGTCAGGAGAGCAGTCCCCGGTCGACGGCCAGGTCCAGGGCCGCCTGGGCGGCGGGGGCCAGGAGGGCGCGTTCGGCGCGTCCGACGTAGCGGTACTCGTCGACCTCGCCGGTGGCGGCCATGTCGCCCGCGTAGTCCGCGGTGAAGCAGGCCATCCGCACCCGGTCGAAGGCCGGCTGGTCGTGGGCGGCGGCGCGGATCACGCCCAGTTCCCGGAAGGAGCCGCGGTCCAGTTCCAGCGCCAGTTCCTCGCGGACCTCGCGGGACAGGGCCGACCAGTCGTCCTCGCCGGGCTCGCGCTTCCCACCGGGCAGGTAGAGCAGGTCGCGGCCGCGCGACCGTACCGCCAGCATCCGGTCGCGGGAGACGTGCACCCAGGCGACGACGTCGAGATCCACCGGTTCCATGGCGATCAGTGTGCCAGCGCCCGGCGGATGGTCAGCACGGTTCCGTCGCCGAGCCCGAAGCGTTCGGCGGCGGAGTCCTGGTTGACGGCCAGGCCGAGGAGGCCGGAGGAGTCGACCCAGATCAGCGCCTCGCCCCTGGCGACCCGGCCGTAGGTGGCCTCGTAGGGCACACGCGCCGACCGCGTCCCGCCGTCCGGGCCGGTCCAGGACGCCTCCAGGACGGTCCCGTGCGGCACCGGGCCGAGGGCCGCGGCCAGGTCGCCCTCCTCGGCGGAGGTGATCAGGCTGCCGAAGCGGTCGGTGTAGAGGACGGTCGCCGTCAGCCCGTCCTCGCCGGCCTCGGCGGCGGGGAGGTCGAGGCGCACCAGTTCGGCGGCGTCGATCTCCGGGCCGAGGTCGGCGAGTTCGGCGCCCGCGGCGAGGTGCGCGGCGGCGGGGGCGAAGATGTCCCGGCCGTGGAAGGAGGACGACACCGCGGGCAGCCGGTAGGCCGGGTTCTCCAGCAGGCGGGCGCCGGTGGCGCCGCCGAGCCGGTCGGCGGCGGGGAGCAGCAGGCCGTTGTCGGGGCCGATCAGGACGTCGCCGCGGCCGGTGGCGATCGCGACCGGGCGGCGGGGCGTGCCGACCCCGGGGTCGACGACGCCGACGTGCACGCCGCGCGGCAGGTACGGCAGCGCCTGGCGGAGCAGCATCGCGCCCTCGACGATCGCGTACGGGGTGACCTCGTCGCTGAGCACCAGCACGTTCGCCGCCGGCGTGATCGTGTAGACCACTCCGGCGCAGGTCGCGGTGTAGGCGTCCCCGAAGTCGGTGGTCAGGCTGATGAACGGGCGCTCCTCGGACACGGCCCCCGAGCGTACCGTCAGTCCAGCGCGAAGAGCAGGCCGATCAGGCCCAGCATGATCGTCACGATGGTGGCCATCAGAACCGACACCGGGTCGGCCGCGCGCCCGGGCTCCGCCGGGTGCCGCCGGTGCCCCGGGTGGCGGATCAGGGAGCGGCGCAGTTGCAGCGACACCGCCGCGCAGACCGCGGCGGCGGCCAGGGCGGCCGCCGCCGGGGACGGTGCCAGCCGCACGCACAGCAGTCCCGCGGCGATGAGCGACAGCGTCGTGCGGTTCCAGGCCAGCGCGGTGCGTTCGGGCTGGGCGCCCGGATCCCCGAGCCCGCGCCCGGCGCTCATCGGGTGGCCAGCAGCGCCACCAGCAGCACAACGGCGGCCAGCGCCAGCCCGTAGGACATGATCGGCGCGAGTGCGGGCGGCGGCAGCGTCTCGGCCCGGCGCAGCGCCCGCTCGGTGCGCAGCCAGCGGCGGAACGCCAGGGCCGCGATCAGCGCGCCGGTGGCGGAGAAGGCGACCGCGAGCCCGTTGCGCAGCGGGACGGCGAGCGCGTCGCCGCTGAGCGCCACCCCGATCCCGGCGGCGATCACGGCGAGGGCGGTGCGGATCCAGGCGAGGAAGGTCCGCTCGTTGGCCAGCGTGAAGCGGGGGTCGGGATCGTCGCCCTCGGCCAGCAGCCGATCCGTCCACCGGCCGCCGGGGGGCTCCGGAGCACCTGCGGGATCCATAGCGGTCATCGCCCACCATATTAGGTGATGAGCAATTTAAATGACGAATTTGCTATCCATGGAGTAATTCCGACTTGCCATGGCTGGAATGGCGTGTCCGTCCCCTAGTCCTCCCGTTCGGCGGCGCCGAAGCGGCGGGCCGAGGCGTCCTCCTGGGCCAGGCGGTGCAGCGCGGTGAGGACCTGCTCGTACAGGACGGTGGAGACCAGCATCGAGTGCACCGTGTGCGTGCGGGGGGCGCCGTCGGTGACGCGGCCGATCTCGTGCTCGGCGACCTCGGCGGCGGCGCGGACGTAGGGGCGCAGGTCGGTGAGGGTGACGGGGAAGCCGAGGCGGCGCAGCGCGACGAAGGTCTGGGCGAGCAGGTCGCGGGCGGGGGCGCGGTCGGTGACGCGCCAGCCGAGCTCGGCGATGAGGGCGTCGACGTCCTGGCGGGCCGCGCGCCAGTGCGGGTCGTCGGGCGGGGTGACGTGCGGGCCGATGGCGTACTGCGTGGTGCCGAAGAGCTCGTGCATGCCGACGCCGTCGTCCTCGACGGCGGCGAGGATGCGGCGGATGGCGGCGACCGGGAGGTCGCCGACCTCGCGCAGGGCGCGGATGAGGCGCAGGCGCTCGAGGTGGCCCTCGTCGTACTCGGCGCGGGTGGCGCCCGCGGCGGTGCCTTTCGGCAGCAGTTCCTCGCGTATGTAGAACTTGATCGTCTGGACCGTCAGACCGCTGCGGTCGCTCAGTTCCGAAATCTGCATCGGCGTCACCCCTTGACTTGGATACTAGAGCTATCCAAGTATTGGATACTGACACTATCCAATGAGGGGGCCGCCATGTTCACCGCTGTGGAAGCGGGCCGTACCCACGGGCTCGACGCGCGTCTCGACGACCGCGGCCGGCTGCTGGCCGCGCCGGACCGGCCGCTGCTCGGCTGGGAGCGCAAGCCGCACGGCTGGTGCCGGGCGGAGGCGTGCCTGCCCGCCGCCCGGGCGGCCGCCGCCGAGACCCCCGAGGGCGTGGACGTCGCCGCGTTCGCCGAACTGGTCGGCAAGGTCGCCGTGATCGACCCGGAGGAGCGGGCGGTGGCGTTCGCGGAGGGCGCCGGGCCCTTCGCGCGGACCCTCGACGCCGGCGCGGCGCCCGACTTCACCCTGGACGGCGTCACGCTGTCGGACCTGCGGGGCCGCAAGGTCGCGCTGGTGTTCTGGGCGTCCTGGTGCGGCTGCCGGTACGACCTGCCCGCCTGGCAGGAACGGCACGCGGCCCTGGAGGGCGACGGGCTGACCGTCGTGAGCGTGGCGCTCGACCGGTCCGCCGGCGACGCCCGGCCCTGGATCGAGGAGGCGAAGGCCACCCACCCGGCGCTGGTCGACGCCGAGGGCGTGGTCGCCGAGCTCTACAACGTGATCAACGTGCCGACCGCGGTGTGGATCGACGAAGAGGGCCGGATCGTCCGGCCGCAGGACAGCCAGACGGCCACCGACCTGTTCCGCTCCATGAACGGGCTGGACTCGGAGGCGTCCTACGCCGCGCTGCGCCGCTGGGTCCTGGACCGCGACCCGGGGCTGACCGCCGGGGAGGTCCGGGAGCACCTGCGCGTGCCGACGGCCGAGGAGCGGCAGGCCAGGGCGCACGCCCGGCTCGCGGTCTGGCTGGCGCGGCAGGGACGGGACGCCGCCGCCCGCCGCCACCTCGGCGAGGCCGCCGCCCTGGCCCCGCACGACGTGGCCATCCGGCGCGGCCTGATGGCCCTGACCGGCGAGGACCCGTTCGGGGACGCCTACTTCGAGCTGCGCGACGAGCTGGAGCGGGCCGGCATCCCCATCTACCGGCCGCTGGCCCTCTAGCCCCGGGCCCCTCAGACCTCGGTGTCCACGATCAGGTCGGCGATGGAACGGCCCGCGTGCAGCCGGTACGAGCCGCGTGCCTTCTGGGGGGACGACCCCCCAGACCCCCCGGCGACCGCGCGGGGCAGCCGCTCGTCCAGCGGCACCGTGACCGTCACCCGCTCGCCTGGGCCCGCCTCCACGGCGGCGAAGCCCGCCAGCCTGATCGACAGGGCCGGCCCGGAGGCGTAGCACTGGACGACCTCGCGCCCCCGCCGGTTGCCCGCGTTGCGCACGGTCACCTCGGCGGTCTCCCCGGAGGGCGCGACGGTGATCGACTCGTACTCCCAGGCGGTGTAGCCGAGGCCGTGCCCGAACGGGTACGCGATGTCCTCCAGGGCGTAGTGGCGGTAGCCGATCGCGGTGCCCTCGGAGTACTCCAGCGTGCCGTCCGGGCCGGGGAACGGCGACAGCACGCCGGTCTGGGTGACCGGGAAAGTGGTCGGCAGCCGCCCGCCCGGCTCGGCCAGGCCGGTGAGCACGTCGGCGATCGCGTCCCCGCCCTCCTGGCCGGGCAGCCACGCCCACAGCACGGCGGCGACCTCCTCCCGCCACGGCATCAGGACGGGCGCTCCCGCGTTGACGACCACGACCGTGCGGGGGTTGGCGGCGGCGACGGCGGAGACCAGCTCGTCCTGGCGGCCGGGCAGGGCCAGGCTCGTCCGGTCGAAGCCCTCGCTCTCCACGTCGTCGCCGGTGCCGACGACGACCACGGCGGTCCCGGCGGCGCGGGCGGCCTCGACGGCGGCGTCGAACTCCTCGTCCTCGGGCAGGTGCGGCTCGCGGTAGCCGATGCCGAACGCCACCGCGAACGCCGGCTCGTCGAAGGAGTGCCGCAGCTCCACCGGCACCGGCCGCCCGCCGGCCAGACCGGCCGTCACCCGGCGCTCGGGCGGCCGCATCAGCGGCTCGACCAGGTCGTCGCCCTCGGGGGCCAGGGTGAAGGTCTCGGCGATGTCGTCGCCGACGCGCAGGTCGAAGCGGCCCGTCCCGGCGGCGGCGAAAGTGTGGACGCCGTCCTCGGCCGGGGTGACCAGCGTCCGCAGCACGATCCGCCGCGTGCCCTCGGGGAGCCCGCCCAGGAAGAGCAGGGCGGCGGTGCGGCGGTGCTCGGACAGCAGCACCGTCCCGGCGGCGTCCAGGTAGTCGACGCGCGTGCCGGTCTCGCCGGTCTCGGGGTCGGTGGCGAGAGCGAGCGGGAGGGGCGCCAGGCGGGTGTGCGGGGTGACGCCGGTGTGGACGGTGATCACGGCGTCCTCGCCCAGGGCCCGCCGCAGTCCCTCGTACGGCGTCACCACGTGCTCGGGGTTCACGTGCGCGCTGCCGCCGCCCTGGGCGGCGAACCGCACCGCGTTCGGGCCGATCAGCGCCACGTGCGAGGCGCCCCGCAGCGGCAGGACGCCGTCGTTGCGGAGCAGCACGGCGCCGCGCGCGGCCAGGTCGCGCAGGCGGCGGCGGGCGTCTTCGGGCGTCGTGGCGGGCGGCGGGCCGGGGACGCCGTCCAGGGCGCCGACCCGGGCGGCCAGCCGCAGGATCCGCAGCACCTTGTCGTCGATGGCCTCCTCGCCGATCCGCCCCTCGCGGACGGCGGCGGTCAGGCGGTCCCCCCACGGGCTGGTGGGCAGGCCGGGCATCTCCAGGTCCATGCCCGCCGCGGCGCTGGCCTCGGTGGAGCGGATCGCGGTCCAGTCCGAGACCACCACGCCGTCGAAGCCCCACTCCTCCTTGAGGAGCCCGGTGAGCAGCGGCCGGTGCTCGGTCATGGTGGTGCCGTTGACCCGGTTGTAGGCGGCCATCACCGCCCACGCCCCGGCCTCGCGGACCGTCTCCTCGAAGGGGCGCAGGTAGAGGTCCCGCAGGGTGCGGTCGTCGATGCGGGCGTCGTACGACATCCGCGCGGTCTCGGAGTCGTTGCCGACGAAGTGCTTGACCGTGGCGGCGACCCCGGCCGACTGCACGCCGCGTACGAAGCCGGTCGCGATCCGGGCGGCGAGCAGCGGGTCCTCGGAGTAGTTCTCGAAGTGGCGGCCGCCCAGCGGGGTGCGGTGCAGGTTGACGGTCGGGGCGAGCTGGACGTGCACGCCCTTGTCGCGGGCCTGCGCCCCGTTCAGCCTGCCGGTCTCCTCGGCCGCGTCCGGGTCCCAGGTGGCGGCGAGCGCCGTGGGGTTGGGGAACAGCAGGCTCGGGCGGCGCTCGTCCCAGGTGGTGCCGCGCACCCCGCTGGGGCCGTCCGACAGGACCAGCGGCGCCAGGCCGATCTTCTCGATCGGGTGGAGCGTCCAGAAGCCGGCGCCGGTGAGCAGGCGCACCTTCTCCTCCAGGGACAGCCGCGCCAGCCGCTCCCGCAGATCGGCCTCCAGGCCCTGCGTGCTCCCGCCCTTCGCGCCACGACCTTCCGCGTCCGCGGTCATCAGCCCTCCCTCGCGGGCCCGCCCCCCGGCACGCCCGCACGTCGCCCCCAAGGCAGGGATGGTAGAGCAGGTCAGGAGGTCGTGCGCCGCATCGACTCGGAGATCTTCTCGGCCGCGGCCAGCACCGGACCGGCGTGCAACCTGCCGGGGGAGCGGGTGAGGCGCTCCAGTGGCCCGGACACCGAGACGGCCGCGATGACCCGGCCGCCGGCGCCGCGGACGGGGGCCGACACCGACCCGACGCCCTGCTCGCGCTCGCCGATGCTCTGCGCCCAGCCCCGGCGCCGCACCGAGGACAGCGTGGTGGCCTCGAACTTGGCGCCGCGCAGCCCGCGGTGCAGCCGGTCGGGCTCCTCCCAGGCCAGCAGGATCTGCGCGGCCGACCCGGCGGTCATCGGCAGCGCGGCCCCGACCGGGATGGTGTCGCGCAGCCCGCTGCTGCGCTCGGCGGCGGCCACGCACACCCGCACGTCGCCCTGGCGGCGGAACAGCGAGGCGCTCTCCCCGGTGAGATCGCGGAGCTGGGCCAGGACGGGCTGGGCGATGGCCAGCAGCCGGTCCTCCCCGGCGGCCACGGCCAGCTCCGCCAGCCGCGGGCCCAGGATGAAACGGCCCTGGGTGTCGCGGTGGACGAGGCGGTGGTGCTCCAGCGCGACGGCGAGCCGGTGGGCGGTCGGGCGCGCCAGCCCGGTCGTCTGGACGAGCTGTGCCAGCGACGCCGGGCCGGCCTCCAGCGCGTTCAGTACGAGAACGGCTTTGTCAAGTACGCCGACTCCGCTAGAGTTGTCCATGTCTTGATATTGCCGTCTCGTAATATGAGATGCAAATCGGGTAGTGTGCTCGTCGCGCTGCGCGCGCCTTCGCCACTGCCGGTAGTGCCGACCCGGGGGGCGACCCCCGGACCCCCGGACCACGGGTAGTGTGCTCGTCGCGCTGCGCGCGCCTTCGCCACTGCCCGTAGTGCCGACCCGGGGGCGACCCCGGACCCCCGGAGCGCGGGTACGGCAAGGTGACCGAGACCACGGCGCGCGCCGCGCGCCGGAGGACCAACCAGGTGAGGTGGGAGCGATGGGCCGCACATTGGCCGAGAAGGTGTACGACGCGCACGTCGTGCGACGAGCCGAGGGCGAACCGGACCTGCTCTACATCGATCTCCACCTGGTCCACGAGGTCACCAGCCCGCAGGCGTTCGACGGCCTGCGGATGGCCGGCCGCAAGGTGCGCCGCCCGGAGCTGACGATCGCCACCGAAGACCACAACGTCCCGACCACCGACCTGCTCAAGCCGATCGCCGACCCGGTGTCGCGCACCCAGGTCGAGACGCTCCGCAAGAACTGCGCCGACTTCGGCGTCCGCCTGCACCCGATGGGCGACGACGGCCAGGGCATCGTCCACGTCATCGGCCCCCAGCTGGGCCTGACCCAGCCCGGCATGACCGTGGTGTGCGGCGACTCGCACACCTCCACGCACGGCGCGTTCGGCGCCCTCGCCTTCGGGATCGGCACCAGCGAGGTCGAGCACGTCCTGGCCACCCAGACGCTGCCGCAGATCAAGCCGAAGACCATGGCCGTGACCGTGGAGGGCGACCTGCCCGAGGGCGTCACCGCCAAGGACCTCATCCTGGCGATCATCGCCCGGATCGGCACCGGCGGCGGCCAGGGCCACATCATCGAGTACCGCGGCGAGGCGATCCGGTCGCTGTCGATGGAGGGCCGGATGACGGTCTGCAACATGTCCATCGAGGCCGGCGCCCGCGCCGGGATGATCGCCCCGGACGAGACCACCTTCGCCTACCTGAAGGGCCGCCCGCACGCGCCCCAAGGCGAGGACTGGGACCGGGCCGTCGAGTACTGGACGTCGCTGCGCACCGACGACGACGCGGTCTTCGACAAGGAGGTCGTGATCGACGCGGCGGCGCTGACCCCGTTCGTCACCTGGGGCACCAACCCCGGTCAAGGCCTGCCGCTGGGCGAGTCGGTGCCCGACCCGGCCTCCTACGCCGACCCCACCGACCGCCAGGCCGCCGAGCGGGCCCTGGAGTACATGGGGCTGACCGCCGGGACGCCGCTGCGCGAGATCGAGGTCGACACCGTCTTCGTCGGCTCCTGCACCAACGGCCGCATCGAGGACCTGCGCGCCGTCGCCGGGGTCCTGAAGGGCCGGAAGGTCGCCGACGGCGTCCGCATGCTGGTCGTGCCGGGCTCCATGAAGGTCAAGAAGCAGGCCGAGGACGAGGGCCTGGACGAGGTCGTCTCCGCCGCCGGCGCCGAGTGGCGCGAGGCCGGCTGCTCGATGTGCCTGGCCATGAACCCCGACAAGCTCACTCCGGGCGAGCGCAGCGCGTCGACGTCCAACCGCAACTTCGAGGGCCGGCAGGGCCCCGGCGGCCGGACCCACCTGGTCTCGCCCGCCGTCGCCGCCGCCACCGCCGTCACCGGCCGCCTGGCCGCACCCTCTGATCTCGGCGAAGCCGCCGGGGGGCCCGGGGGGTCGTCCCCCCAGAACGACACCGATCTCGGCGAAGCCGCCGGGGGGCCCGGGGGGTCGTCCCCCCAGAACGACACCGACCTTTGAGCACCGAGGACTCCACGATCATGGAAGCGTTCACCACCCACACCGGGCGCGGGGTGCCGCTGCGCCGCAGCAACGTCGACACCGACCAGATCATTCCGGCCGTCTGGCTCAAGCAGGTCAGCCGCACCGGCTTCGACAAGGGCCTGTTCTCCGCCTGGCGCGAGGACCCCGAGTTCGTGCTCAACCAGCCGCGGTACGAGGGCGCCAGCATCCTGATCGCCGGGCCCGACTTCGGGACGGGGTCGTCCCGCGAGCACGCCGTCTGGGCCCTGCAGCAGTACGGCTTCCGCGTCGTCATCGCCCCGCGCTTCGGCGACATCTTCCGCAACAACGCCACCAAGATGGGCCTGCTGCCGGTGATCCTGCCGGCCGAGACCGTCGAGGCGCTCCAGACCCGGGCGGAGAACGACCCGGCCGCGGAGATCACCGTCGACCTGGCCGCCCGCGAAGTGCGCGGCGGCGACCTGGCCGCCTCCTTCGAGATCGACGACTACACCCGCTGGCGGCTCATGGAGGGCCTGGACGACATCGGCCTGACCCTCCGTCACGCCGACGACATCGCCGCCTACGAGAAGAACCGCACCCCCTGGCTGCCCGTCACGGCCTAGGGCCGCGGGGCGCCGACCGCCCCCCGGATGCACGAGCGTGTCTCCGCACCGACGACAATTCATTAGGTGCGGAGACACGCTCGACTCGTTGGGGGCTTGGACATTGACTGAACCGGAGGCACGGGACAGGGACCCGTGGACCGGTCCTGAGTGGGACGACCCTGCACTCACCCGGCTCGCGCAGCAGCTGAGGGAAGCCCACAAGCTGGTGGCGCCGCTGCCCCAGGAGGCCCGGCGCCGGCTCATCCGGCACCTCCTGGCGATCACCGATCTGGCCAAACGCGATCCCGCACTGGCCGCACGCAGGCTGGAGGCCTTCCTCACCGATTTCCGCGGGGCGCCGGAGGCCCGCTAGCGTGCGTGGTGGCCGGATCCGGTCCGGCCGCCCGGCGAGACGGGGGCGAGACCGACAAAAACGCCTGCGACACGGGAACTCTTGCTTGCAGGTGATTGTGTCGGTGCTATGGACCCTTTAGTTTCGTTCGGGCAAGGGGGGAACTAGAGGAGCAACCCATGAACAAGCGTGAGCTGGTCGACGCGATCTCTGACCGGCTGGGCAGCAAGAAGGCCGCAGCCGAGGCCGTCGACGCGATTCTGGAGACGATCCAGACCGCCGTCGCCAAGGGCGACAAGGTGGCGATCACCGGGTTCGGTTCGTTCGAGAAGGCCGACCGGCCTGCCCGTACGGCCCGTAACCCCGCAACGGGCAAGACCATCCAGGTCCCCGCGACGTCGGTGCCGAAGTTCAAGGCGGGCGCCGACTTCAAGAACCTGGTCGCCGGCAAGAAGTAAGCAAGCAACACCCTCGACAGCGCCCGGGGCCGCGGTTTCGTCCGCGGCCCCGGGCGCTGTCTCGTGCGGTGTGGGGGTTCCGATCCGGTGGTGGGGGCGGGCTCAGGGGAGCGGGAACGTCGACAGGGTGATCACGGTGATCCGGCCGTGCCCCTGCTCGGCCCCGGCCGCGTCCTCACCGCCCTCGGCCGCGGCCTCACCGCCCCGGGTCTCGTCCTCGCCGTCCTCGCCGCCGCCCGCCTCGTCCCCGCCGCCTTCGACGGCGATGTTGACCCGCTGGCCGAGGCGCAGCAGCCGCAGGCCGCCCGCGTCGAACGCCTCCGTGTCGAAGGGCAGCTCGGTCCCGTCGTCGAGCAGGACGCTGCCCGACCGGGTCCCGGGGTCGAAGTGCCGCACCGTTGCCTGCATGGCCAGCACCCTACTCACGCCCCCGCCGCCCGGGGTCACGCCGAGGCGCGGAAGGCGGGGAGGAGTTCGGACACGGCCGCGGTGCGGGGGCCCGTGCCCAGGGCGAGCGCGGCGCGCAGGTCGTCCAGGGTGTCCACGTCGCGCCGGACGCTGTCGATGTCGCCGGGCAGCAGCTCCCGCGCCCCCCGCGCGCGGTGCGCGGTGCGCGAGTCCCCCCCGAACGCCGGGGAGAAGGGCACGCCCGGCCGCGCCGTGTAGAGCGTCGTCCCGACCCCGGCCGCGTCCGGCACGAACGCCTCCGGCCACCCCGCCGCGGCGTCCAGGACCCGGGCCAGCTCCGCCGGACGCAGCGCGGGCAGGTCCGCCGAGATCGCCCCGACCCCGTCGCCGGGGGCGTCCTCGCGGCCGCGGGACGCCCCGTAGACCAGGGCCGGGTTGAGCCCCGCGTCCGGCTCGTCCGGTACGATCCGCGCACCCAGTGCGGCCAGCTCGGCCGCCGGTACCGGGTCGTCGGTGACCACGATCACACGGTGCACCCGGTCGCAGCGCAGCGCGGCGGCCACGGTGTCGGCCGCCACCGCCAGCGCGAGCGCCTCGCGGTGCGGCCCGGCGGCCCCGGACATACGGGTCTTCGCCCGGGCCAGCACCTTGACCGGCACGACGAGCGACCACCGGAGCGGGGGCTCCGGATGCTGGGGTGTACTGCGCTCTGCTGTAGACATGGCAACTCGACACTATGCGCAAGCGCCGCGACACTTGAGCACACCCCACGTTCACCGTGGAACGACCGAGGAGGGGACGGGATGGGCCACGCGTACTCGCCGGTCTGGCGGAGGGTGACGATCGTCATCCTGCGGCCCCTGCTTTACGGGCTCCTGAAGCGGGAGTGGCGAGGGCGTGACAACGTCCCGCGCGAGGGCGGCGTCATCATCGCAGCCAACCACATCTCGGAGGCGGACCCGCTCGCGCTGGCCCACTTCGTGTACGAGTCCGGCCGCTACCCGGTCTACCTCGCCAAGTCGACGCTGTTCGACGTACGGTTCATCCGGAACGTGCTGCGCGGCACCGGGCAGATCCCCGTCTACCGCGACCGGGCCGACGCCGCGCTGGCGCTCCGGGACGCCGAGGCGGCGCTGCTGGCCGGCGAGTGCCTGATGTTCTACCCGGAGGGCAGCTGCACCCGCGACCCCGAGCTGTGGCCGATGACGGGCCAGACGGGCGTGGCGCGGATGGCGCTCCAGACCGGCGCCAAGGTCGTGCCGGTGGCGAGCTGGGGCGCGCACGAGCTGCTGCCGTACACCAAGGGTGAGCGGCGCGGGCTGGCCGGGTCCTTGAAGAAGGGCTTCCACCCGTTCCCGCGCAAGACGATGAAGGTGATCGCGGGGCCGCCGGTGGATCTGTCGCGGTACGAGGGCCGCCCGTTGAGCAAGGCCGTGCTGCGCGAGGCCACCGACGAGATCATGCGGGAGATCGCGGCCCTGCTGGGGCAGCTGCGCGGTCAGGAACCGCCCGATGAGCTCTACGACCACCATAGGGTGCTGGAGGAGCGGCGCCGCGGCCTGGGTGCCGCAGGGGAGGAGGCGTCATGACACGCGAGGGGGTTCTGTGACCTTCCGTACCGCCGTCATGGGCGCGGGTTCGTGGGGTACCACGTTCGCCAAGCTGCTGTGCGACGCGGGCGGCGAGGTGACGATGTGGGGCCGCCGCGGCCAGGTGGTGCAGGCCGTCAACGAGCGGCACGAGAACGCCGACTACCTGCCCGGCGTGGAGCTGCCCGCCGCGCTGCGCGCCACCGCCGACCCGGCCGAGGCGCTGGAGGGGGCCGACTTCGTGGCGCTGGCGGTGCCCGCGCAGACGCTCCGGGAGAACCTGTCGGCCTGGCTGCCCGCGCTGCCGCCCGAGTCGGTGCTGGTCAGCCTGATGAAGGGGGTGGAGCTGGGCACCTGCCGGCGGATGTCGGAGGTGATCGGGGAGGTCGCCGACGTGCCCGCCGAGCGGGTCGCGGTGTTCTCCGGCCCCAACCTGGCCAGGGAGATCGCCGCCGGGCAGCCCGGGGCGGCGGTCGCGGCCTGCGCGGACGAGGACGCGGCCCGGCGGCTCCAGGAGGCCGCGATGACCCCGTACTTCCGCGTCTACACCAGCACCGACGTGGTGGGCGTGGAGCTGGGCGGGGCGGTCAAGAACATCGTGGCGCTGTGCGTGGGGATGGCGGTCGGGCTCGGGTTCGGCGACAGCACGCGGGCGCTGCTGATGACCCGGGGGCTGGCCGAGATCGCCCGGCTGGGGGCCGCGCTGGGCGCCGACGAGCACACCTTCGCGGGCCTGGCCGGGATGGGCGACCTGATCGGCACGTGCAGCTCGCCGCTGTCGCGCAACCGCACGTTCGGGGAGAACCTCGGCCGCGGCATGACGCTGGAGCAGGTGGTGGCCGTCACCAAGCAGACCGCCGAGGGCGTGAAGTCGTCGGGGGCCGTGCACGAGCTGGCCCGCAAGCACAACGTGGAGATGCCGATCACCGAGGCGGTGGTGGCGGTGCTGTACGAGGGCGTCCCGATCGCCGACGCGGCCAGCGCGCTGATCTCCCGTTCGCCCAAGCCGGAGCGGTACGGCCTCTGACCGCCCCGGCCCCGGGCGGCGGCGCCGGCCGCGGCGGCGGCCCCGACCGCTAGCCGCGGCGGCGGACGGCGGCGATCACCGCGGGCGGCACGGCGAGCATGGCCAGGAGCACCAGGACGGGGAGCGCGCCGAGCCCGGGGGAGGCCGGGCCGTTGAAGCCCACCGGGCTGGCGCCGCGGCTCTGCCCGGTGCCCGCGCCCGCGCCGGCGGCTCCCGCTCCGGCCGTCGCCCCGGCCCCCGCTCCGGCCGTGGCCCCGGCGCCGGCGGACGGGCCCGCCGACGCCCCGTTCCCGCCCGGCCCGTTGCTGCCGTTCAGCTGGTCGAACGGGTCGTTCGGGGCCTTGGAGCCCTCGCCCAGGCTGCCGGAGAACGTCGGATTGGCGCAGTTGCTCCGGCTCAGTTGCTCGGCCGACCGGCCCGTCATCCGCGCGATGGAGTTCACCATCTCCTGTGACAGGTTCGGGGGGAGCGGGGAGTAGCCGATCCGTGCCATCTTGACCTGGCCGTCGCAGGCCACGAACCGCATGAACTTGGCCAGGGTGTCGGCCTTGCCGCCGTCGGAGTAGGGGCCCCGGCAGGTGTCTCGGCCGCGCCCCGCGTGGCACTGGACCATCATGTAGCTGTAGGCGGAGATCGGGTACGCCTTGGCGCGGCGGGAGGTGTAGACGCCCGAGAGCTCCTGGCTGAGGTCGGGCCGCAGATCGGCGTCCTTGAGGGCCTCGGCGATGTTCTCCGCGTACGGCTGGACCCACTTGCCCGCGCCGTTCCTGATGTAGGCGGCGGGGGCGTTGTGCTTGATGGCGTAGCCGAACTCGTCGTACCCGATGCTCCACTCGCCGTTGCGGCTGGCGACGTAGGCGGCCATGGCGTCGGAGGTGGTCATGCCGACGATGTTGGGCGCGAAGCTTCCGGAGGGCCCGCGCTCGGGCAGTTCGACGATGCGGCGGTCGGGGAGGCGGTGCCGCTGCCGCCACGGCTCGTAGACGTCCCGCGCGGCCTCCCGGACGAAGTCGTAGAACAGCGCGGTGGTGCCGGACCGGCCGGTGCGGTAGACGACCTTGATCGGCTGGTCGGGCAGCCTGACCCCGCGGTTGTCGGCGGAGATCTCCGGATGCGACCAGCGCGAGATGGCGCCGGTGAAGATCTTGGAGACGGTGCGCTGGCTCAGATGCAGCCAGTTGACCTTGTTGCCGGCCGCGTCCCGCACGTTGTACATGATCGACACGGCGCCCGCGACGTCGGGCACGTACTGGTAGCCGCGGGCCAGGTTCGGGTCGCCGTTCATGAGCGAGCGCACCTCGGCCTCGGTCCCGGCGAAGTCGACCTGGCGGCTGCTGTACTGGTCGACGCCTCCGGGGGAGCCGAGGTTGCCGTTGTAGGTGACGCGGATCCCGCGGACCTGGCTGCTGCGCACCCAGTCGTCCATGGCCAGCGCGACGTAACTGGATCCCGAACCCGTCACCAGGGTGGCCGCCCCGGCCGGACGGGCTCCGGCGGCCAGCCCGGCCGAGCAGGCGCACAGCAGGAGCAGCGCGGCGAGCGCGGCGCGCTGCAGGCGCCGCGCGGGACCGGTGCGGACGGACATGACGGCGGTACCTCCCTGGGGCGGGCCGGCCGCGCCGGGCGGGCGCGGCGGCGCCGGATCAGCCGAAGTGGCCCTGGACGTAGTCGAGCGTGCGGGGGTCGGCGGGGGCGGTGAACATGCGGTCGGTCTCGCCGTGCTCGACGATCCGTCCCGGCTGGTTCTCCTCGGCCAGGAAGAACGCGCAGTGGTCGGAGACCCGCTGCGCCTGCTGCATGTTGTGCGTGACGATCACCACGGTGACCTCGTGGCCGATCTCGGCGATGGTCTCCTCGATCCGCCGGGTGGAGGTCGGGTCGAGCGCGGAGCACGGCTCGTCCATCAGCAGCACGTTCGGCCGCACGGCCAGCGAGCGGGCGATGCACAGGCGCTGCTGCTGGCCGCCCGACAGCGCCCCGCCGGGGGAGTCCAGCCGGTCCCGGACCTCCTTCCACAGCCCGGCCCGTTGCAGGCTCCGCTCGACGAGCGCGTCCTTGTCGCCGCACTTGATCCCGGTGAGCTTGAGACCGGCGAGGACGTTCTCCCGGATGCTCATCGCGGGGAACGGGTTGGGCTTCTGGAAGACCATGCCGATCCGCATCCGCACCTGCTGGGCGCGCTGCCGCGGGTCGTAGACGTCCTCGCCGTCCAGCAGCACCTCGCCGGCCATCTCGGCGCCCGGCACCAGTTCGTGCATCCGGTTGAGGATGCGCAGGAACGTCGACTTGCCGCAGCCGGACGGCCCGATCAGCGCGGTCACCCGCCGCGGCTCCATCCGCAGCGAGACGCTGTCCAGGACCAGCCGTCCGCCGAACCAGGCGCACACCTCCTTGGCCAGCAGCTCGGCGGCGCCGGGCGGCGGGCCGCCGGTGAGCACGATCTCCGCGGCGGCGGGCAGGGTGTCCCGCCCGGCGGGCGACTCGGCGGGCGGCTCGATGGACGGCCCGGCGGACGCTCCGGCGGGCGGCCCGGGGGACGGCTCGGCGGGCGGGGGAAGCGGGACGGGCGGAAGCGCGCCGGCGGGGCGGGGGCCCCCGGCCGGGGTGGTCACCGGTTCCGGCTTCTGGTCGGCGGGCACATGGTCTCCTTGTCGGCGTTGTGATCGTCGGTGCCGGGCGGGCCGCGTCATCGCGAGCGCCTCCGGGAACGGTCCCGGCCCACGTAGCGGGCCAGGGCGAACAGCCCCAGGACGACCCCGATGAGGACCACCGCTCCGGCGAACCCGCGTTCGGCCGCCGCCGCCGACGGCTTCTGCACGTTCGAGTAGACGAACAGCGGCAGGCTGTCCTGCGGCTCGGCCAGCGGATTGGCGTTGAACAGGTCCAGCCCGAAGGAGGTGTAGAGCAGCGGGGCGGTCTCGCCGACCGTGCGGGCGATGCCCAGGACGACGGCCGTGGTCACGCCCGTGCGCGCCGTCGGCAGGACCACCGACCAGATCGTCCGGGCCCGGGACGCCCCCAGTGCCAGCGACGCCTCCCGCAGCCCCTGCGGGACCAGCCTGAGCACGACCTCGATCGTGCGCGTCACGGTGGGGAGCATGATGATGCTCAGCGCGAGGCTGGCCATCAGCCCGTTGAAGTTGAACAGCGCCCCCTCCAGCGGGATGATCAGCGCCGCGTAGATGAACAGGCCCGCCACGATCGAGGGCAGGCCGCTCATGGCGTCCACCAGGATCCGCAGCGGGCGGCGCAGCCGGGAGCGGGTCTCGTTGAGGTAGATCGCGGTGAGCACGCTCAGCGGAACCGCCCAGACCAGCGCCATCGCGACCTGCTGGAGGGTGCCCACGATGGAGTGCAGCGCGCCGCCGGCGGTGGCGGGCATGTCCGGGGTGATCCCGGTCTGGTCGGTGGTGAAGAAGGTCAGCCGCAGGGTCGGCACGCCCTCCAGCGCCACGAACGCCAGGAGCCAGCCGAGCGGCAGCACCAGCAGCAGCATGCCGGTCCTGATCACGGTGCCCGCCACCTGGTCGGCGGCGGCGAGCCGGCCCCGCCGCTCCCAGGTGACCACGTACAGCATGACCAGGAAGGCGGCGTACCAGGCCACCAGGTAGCCGAGCCGGCCGGCGCCGTCCGACAGCCGGGCGAAGATCAGCCAGATCAGCATGAACGAGGACAGCCCGCAACCGGCGAGCACCCCCATGTCCTCGCGCGTCATGCCGCGGATGCGGCGCTGCGTCCGGGCGGGGGCGGACGCCGCGGACCCGTCCTCGCCCCTCCCCGTGACGGTGCCGGTGTCCTTGACCAGCGACGACGCGGGCGCGGGCGCGGCGGTGCCGGCGGCGGCCGTCCCGGCCTCGCCGGCGGTGGTCCCGGCGGTGGCGGCGGGGTCGTGTGTGGTGGTCATCAGGCGTCCACTCCCGATCCGGACCTGCTCCGGGCGATGATCCACGAGGCGACCAGGTTGACCGCGATCGTGAAGGCGAACAGCACCAGCCCGAACGCCAGCAGCGCGCCGGTGATCCTCTCGTTGGCACCGGCGTTGTGCGCGATGAAGCCCGAGATCGTGGCGCCGCCGTTCTCCAGGACGTGCCCCGACAGGATCGGGACCTGCGGCAGCATCAGCTTGACCGCGATCGTCTCGCCGAGGGCGCGGCCCAGCCCGAGCATCGAGCCGCCGATGACACCGCCGCGGCCGAACGGCAGCACCACGCTCCGGATCATCCCCCACCGGGTGCCGCCCAGCGCCAGCGCCGCCTCCTTCTCGCCCGGCGGCGTCTGCGCGAAGACCTCCCGCATGATCGAGGTGGTGATCGGCATCACCATCAGCGAGACGATCAGCCCGGCGATGAACATCGAGCCGGTCAGCTCGGCCTCCGGCCGGGTGGAGAAGATCGGGATCCAGCCGAGGTCGTCCGCCAGCCAGCGCGACAGCGGGACGATCCGGTCGTTGAGGTAGGCCATCCCCCACAGGCCGTACAGGAGGCTGGGGATCGCGGCGAGCAGGTCGACCACGCCGGTCAGCGTGTCGCGCAGGCGCGCGGAGGCGTACTCGGTGATGAACAGGGCCGCCAGCAGGCTCACCGGGATCGCGACCAGGCAGGCGATCAGCGCGACGATCACGGTTCCGGACAGCATGCCGAGCACGCCGAAGACCGGAGGGTCGACGTCGGTGCGCCACTCGATGGTGGTGAAGAAGCCGAAGCCCGCGGTCTGCAGCGCCGGCGCCGACCGCAGCAGCAGGAAGAAGCCGATCAGCACGAGCAGGACGAACAGCGTCGCTCCGGCGCCGGCGGCCACGCGGTGGAACACGCGGTCCGCCCGGCCGAGCCGTTCGGTCAGCTGCCGCGGGCGCGGCTCCCGCGTCGGCGCGGGCGGCTCGGGCGGCGGCGCAGGGCCGGCAAGGGTCGTCATCGGGCTCCTAGCGGGCCTGCGGACGGTCGGGACACGCGGATGCCCGGCCGCGCCACCGGCGGCCGCCTCCCGCTGATCAGCAAGTGTGCGCGCGCGGCGTCCGGCATGGGT
Organism: Spirillospora sp. CA-255316; assembly: GCA_050942275.1. Lineage (GTDB taxonomy): Bacteria > Actinomycetota > Actinomycetes > Streptosporangiales > Streptosporangiaceae > Spirillospora. Next base: position 2,520,479 of record CP192047.1, read on the forward strand.
GGCGCTGGAGTTAAGGCCCGACGGGACCACGGTGAAGCGGTTCCGGGCGGCGTTGACCCGGTCGCGCGCGCACGCCAAAGCTGGGCGGGCCCCGGCACGGGGTGGACGCGCGCCGCGCGGGGCCGTCCGGGCGTTCCAGCAAGTCCCGGTGATCGAGGAGTCGTGGTGATCGAGGCCGTCAAGGACAGGACCACCCCGGGCGAGGACCAGGAGGGGCGCCGCCCGCCGTCCGAGCCGCCCTCTCCCGTGCCGTGGACGCGGCGCCGCGTCCGGGCGCTCGGCATGGTGTGGGCGGCGGCGGTCCTCGTCTCGGCGGCCCTGGTCGCCTACGGCCTGGGCGGCCTGATGGAGAGCCGCCAGCAGCGGGCGCTCCTCGACGACATGCGCGGTGACATCTCCCGCGCCGTGGGGCGACAGCAGACGCTGTTCGCCAAGCCGGAGACGCCCCGCGTCCCGAAGTACGGCGAGCCCGTCGCGATCGTGCAGATCCCGCGCCTGAAGCTGCAGCAGGTGATCGTGGAGGGCGCCGACCCCCGTGGGACGCAGGCCGGGCCCGCGCACGTGGCGGGGACCGCCGGGCCCGGCCAGCCGGGCAACTCCGTGGTGGCGGGGCGGCGGCACGGCTTCGGCGCCCCCTTCCTCAGGCTCACCTCGCTGCGGCCGGGTGACGACATCATCGTCTTCACCGTGCAGGGTCAGGTGCTGTACAAGGTGCGGTCGGTGGTGCGGACCAACCTGTCGCGCCGCGACGTCCAGGCGCCGAGCCGGGACGACCGGCTCACCCTGATCACCTCGGCGAGCTGGGCGCCCTGGGAGAGCGGGCGGGCGTACGTCGTCGTCGCGGCCATGTCGGGGCTGCCCTATCCGGCGACGCCGCAGGCCACTCTCGCCGAGGGCCACGACGGCCGGCACGGCGACCCGGCCGCGCTGCCGCTGCTGCTGCTGTACGGGGGCGCGTTCGCGGGGGCGGCGTACGGCTCGGTCATGCTCTACCGGCGCTGGCTGATGGTGTCGACCTACGTGCTGAGCGCGCCCGTCCTGGTGACGCTGCTGGTGCTGGCGACCGAGGCCGGCACCCGCCTGCTGCCCGCCTGGGCCTGACGGCCCGGCGAGCTCCGGCGGGTCATGCCACGGTCACGTCGTCGAACGGCAGCAGCGGTCCCAGCAGCGGGAAGACCACGAACCACAGCAGCGCGACCACGGCCGCGGCCAGCAGCACCGCTTCGACGATCTTGACGGGCCGGGCGCCGGGCAGCCGGTGCCAGATCCAGGCGTACATCCGCGATGTCCTCCGGGTTCTTCCAGTGGGGCCTGGGGCCGCCGCCGGTCAGCGGCGGCGCAGTTCGGGCGGGCGGCCCGCGCTCTTGGCCTGGGCCCGGCTGAGCTCGGCGTGCACGATCAGCCGCTGGTAGTTGTCGAACTTGGGATTGCAGGTGGTCAGCGTGAGCAGCCGGCGGGTGGGCTTGGCGCTCGGCCTGTCGGGCTCGGGGGCGACGACCTGGACCCGGGTCGGCGGGACGACCTTCGACCGGGTGGTGCGGTAGACGAACCAGCCGCTGCGCGTCTCCAGCACGATCGGGTCCCCGGCCCGCAGCCGGTCCAGGTTCCAGAAGACCGACGGCATCCGGTGGCCGGCGATGGCGACGTTGCCGACCTCGCCCGGGTCCTCCGAATCGGGGTAGTGCCCGGGGCCCTTGGCGAGGGCGCCGCGCGAGACGCCCTCGGCGACGACCCATTTCTTCCCCAGCCGCGGAATGTGCAGCCGGCCGATCGGCTGCCCGGGGACGGGCAGTCCCGCCTCCCAGCGCCGGTCGAGGTCGTTCTGGGCGCGGTCGGCGGCCCACGCCTTGCCGGCGAACTCGTAGGCCGCGAACAGCAGCACGACCAGCCCCAGGGTGAGCAGTATCTCGCCGGCGGTGAACACCGTGCGGCGGCTGACCAGGGGCGGCGGGTCGTCGGGGAACCGGGGATCGTGCGTGCCGGCCGCGCCGGAGACCATCGGGGAGGAGCGTGTCATCGCGGTGACCGGCCCCCTTCTCAAGCGGAGGTGAATGGACGGTTAAGAGGCGACGGCGGGCAATGATGAAAAAGGTCGCGCAATTCAATGGCGAAGCGCTCGGCATAATAATCCATGACTGTTGTCTCTCGATGTCCACTCGTGGAAAGTCGGCACGCGATGAGCAAAGTCGGTATGGAGAACTCGAAGAATCCCCCGCCGCGCGTCCGCGTGATGACCGCCGTCGGGGCGGCGCTGCTGGCGGCCGGTGCCGCGATGGGGGTGAGCGGGGTCGCCTTCGCCGGCCCGGCCGTGCCCGCGCCGCCGGTCGCGCCCGCCACCGTGGCCGGTGTCACCGGCGGCCATCTGGACTGGCGGCCCGCCCGGCCCGGCGGTCCGGCCCCCTCGCTGGAGGCCGGTGACGGGGCCACCGTGCTCAAGGACGGCTGGGTCCGCTTCAAGGCGGAGAACGGCACCTACGACACGCGCACGGGTGCGGCGCGGGTGTCGTACAAGGGCTGGGTCGTGCTCACCTACCCCGGCGGCGAGGTGACGCTGCGGGACCCGGTGGCCGAGCTCGGCGGGACGGCGCGGCCGGTGCTGAGCGCGGTGGTCGGTCCGGCCGGCACGGGCGGGGGGCTCTCTGGGCAGGCGCGCGCCCCGCGCACCCCGGCGGCCACGGCGACCGGCGCCGCCGCCGAGACCGAGATCGGCGAGCTGAAGACCTTCGGCATGCCCCCGCGGTCGGCGGGACGCGGCGTCACCTGGAGCGAGATCCCGGCGACGCTGACCGCGGACGGGGCGGGCGCCTTCCCCTCCGGCCACTTCGCCGGGGCCGACCTGGGCGCCGTCACCGTGTCGCTTCTGCACGCGGGTGTGCCGTCCGGGAAGGGCGACCAGGAGGTGCGGGCGGCGGCCACCACCCCGACCACGACGCCCACGTCCGGCTCGCCCACGCCCACCGGCGGCGCCACGGACCCGCCGTCCGACTGCGCGACGCCCACGCCCACCGACACGGGTACGGGCACCGGAACGCCCACCACGACCCCGACGACGACGTCCACCGGCTCCAACAGCGGGGCGATGGGGCTGTCGGCGGAGCGGAGGGCCCTGGCCACCACGACCCCGACGACGACGCCCACCGGCACGCCGACGGACACGGGGTCGCCCACCCCGACCGGCTGCACCACGCCGCCGCCCGACGGCGGTGGTGGCGGCGGTGGCGACACCGCCGGCACGGGCGGCGGCGACTCGCTGCCGAAGACCGGCGGCGCCATCGTCCCGCTGGTGCTGGCCGGCGCCGGGCTCTCGGCGACCGGGGGCGGCGTCATGGTCGCCGCCCGCCGCAGGGGGCTCCACGCCCGGCCTTGATCCTGGCCCCCGCCCGCCGGCCCGGCCCTTCACCGAGGGGCCGGGCCGGTGGCGTCCCCGGGGTGGGCGCTCGCCGGGAGCGCCGGCACGGTGCCGACGCGTGAACCGGTTAAGCGGTTGCCACGATGGCCCGATACAGCCACATGAATTATTTGCGGCGTACAGCCACGTCGCGCGTTAAGTCCACGTTCATTGAACTTTCAAAAGCGCCCTGAATTTTACTGCTGTTGATCAAAGGTCTGGCGCATGCCTCCAGCCGTATCCAGCCGAGGGCGATGTCATGAGATTCCAAATCTACCGATCATCCGACGCGGCGTTTTATTGGCGGATGCTGAGTCGCAATCACCGGATCGTGGCGATCGCCGCGGAGGGTTTCGCCAGCACGGAGGAGGTCGCCGAGGCCGCCGGTGCGGTGCGGGCGCACGCGGCCACCGCGGTGATCGACCTGACCAGCGTGCAGGGCGGCGAGTGGACGTGGACGATGCGCCTCGACGGCCGCCCCGTCGCCGTCAGCGCGCACGGCTACGGCCGCCGGCTGGAGGCCCAGGCCGCGGCGCAGCGGTTCCGCGCCGGCGCCCGGGACGCCGTGGTGGTGGACAAGGTCATCCAGATCGGCCACGGCGGGGGCTCTCTAGCCGCGGAACGTTCTCATTCCACCGGGGTGCGCCGGGACTGGACGGGCCGTGACTGGACGCGGGAGGGCACGGCATGACCGCGCCTCGACGGACCACCCGGCGCGGGCGCGGGCGCGACCGCGCCGGGCACCACTGTGAACACGCGACGGGCGGCGGGTGAACCGACTCCGAGCGCCGTTGACCGCTTCCGCACCGCCGCCGGACGCTGGCGGCGGGCCCATGGCGGCGCGGACGCAGGTCCATCGACGCGGCGGTACCGCGCGGACCGCGATCACGGGGAGGACCGGTAGTGGTGGGTTGGATGCACTGGCTGCGGAAGGCGGCCGGCGCGGTCGTGCTACTGGTCTGCGCGGCCGCCCTGTCGATCACCCCGGGCGGCACCGCGGCGGCCGCCGCGCCGGAGTACGAGATCTCCGCCGCCACGCTGGCGGACCTCGCGGACGTCCGCCCCGGCGACCGGATACGGGTAGAGATCAAGTTCAAGGCTCCCGGCGCCCAGGTCGCTGTGCTGACGAACCCGCAACTGTGCCCCTCTCCGCTGCCCGACGGCGTGGACGAGGAGAACTACCCGACCGTGTGCAAGAGCGTGCTCAAGATCGACGTGCCGGACCAGACACCCCCCGATCCCGACGGCACGTTCAGGTTCACGATCACCGTCCCTCCCGAGGGGGAGAACACCTACCCGGCCAGCGACACTCCCGCGCTTTCCTGCGAGCCGGGCCGCCGGTGCTCCGTCGGGTTCACCGTCCTCTACCTCACGGAGGCCGGCGATCTGATGTACCTCCAAGAGGCGTCGTCGCTGGCCTTCACGGTGAAGGAGCCGAACGCCTTCGAGGGGTGCGAGGAGCCCAAGCAGGGAGAGGTCGTCGACATGGTCGGGCCGCACCGGCTGGCGCCGGCGTATGTGGGGTGGGTGCAGAGCCGCTGCGGCGGCGGCAAGGCCATCGACATGGAGTACACCGCCAACGACGACGTGACGGCCCGGGAAGGTTTCCGCGACGGCCAGGGAACGGTGTTCCTCGGCGGCGGCGGTGCGACGGTGGGGGAGCCGGCGGCGGCCGTCGCCAAACGCCCGTCGGTGGGCGTTCCGGTGGCGTTGAACGCCCAGGTGCTGGCGATCACGGGACAGTACCCGGCGCCCGGTATGGGCGGCCTCAACCGGCCCGCCTACATCGACGACATCAAGCTGACGCCCGAGCAGTTCGCCGAGCTCGTGACCACTTCGGGCGCCCTCGTCACCGGCCGGCACCAAGCAGCGGTCAAGGCGGCCAACCCGCAGTTGGCCACGCTTCTCGCCGGCCGGCTGCAGAACGCGGACATCGCCGCGTACGCGACCCGCGAGGTCGGGCACTGGGTGCTGTCGCGGCACCTGGCCCGGCACGCCCCGCAGGACTGGCGCTACCCGAACGTCCCCAGCCAATACGACGACCCCGGTGAGGCGATCGGCGAGCTGTGGCGGCTGGACGTGCTGAACCCCTCTGGTGGCCGCTTCCTCTCGATGGCCGGGGACCGGGTCGGCCTCGGCAAGATCCTCGACAACCAGGATTTCGTCGGCGACTGCGGCTCGATAGACGCCGGATGCCTCAACTTCGTGCTCACGGACGCGGCCACCGCGGCGCACCTCGGGCTTCCGGTCGTGAAGCTGCGCAACTCCGCGGGCGAGTACGTGGCCCCCACCCCGGCGACCATGACCGCGGCGGCGGGGCAGATGAAGCGGCTGCCCGACGGCACCCTGGCGCCCGACCCCGCGGCCGGCGGCCAGGGCGCCTACCCGCTCACCTACGTCGAGTACGCCCACGCGCCGGCCTGCACCGGTCTCGCGGGCGCCGACCGGGTGCGGGACGTTCTCGGCTACATGGCCGGGGCCGGTCAGCAGCGGTTGCCGGCAGGGTTCGCGGCGCTGCCCGAGGGGTTGAAGAGCGAGGCGGCGCAGGCGGTGGACAAGGTCGGCGCGCAGACCACGGGCCCTTGCGCCCAGGACGGCGGTGACCCTTCCGGCGGCGGCGGCCCCGGCGGCGGCGGTTCCGACGGCGGCGGGCCGAACGGCGGGACTCCCGCCTCGAACACCGGTGGAGGCACTCCGGACGCGGCCGGGGCGGACGGGAACCATCCGACGCGGCCGGTGACGCCGGCGGGGCAGCAGCAGGCGCTGGCCGGGGCACAGGGCACCCAGATCCCGCTGTTCGCCGGGCTGGCGGCGCTCGTGCTGATCGTGCCGATCTCGGCGCTGGTCCTCACCAACGCGATCACCTCGGGCACCGCGTACGGCACGTCCGGCCGGCACCGGGGAGGCGACCTGCTGGCCTGGTGGGCGGCTCTGCGAGCCCGGACGCTGTGGCTGGCCCGGCGGGCCCGTTTGATCAAGAGATGAGCGGCTGAGCGCGTCCGCGCTCTGAACGGCCCCGGTCTCGGGGCCGCACGTGGCCGACGATGCCCGGCCGGCGGTACCTTCGCCGGCCGGGCATCGCGGCGTTCACGCCGGCCATTGAGGTGCCGCCGGTCCTCGGCAGGGATTCCCGGCAGTGGTGCCGGGTGAACCCTGGCCAGGGCCGTTCCTCCGGTCGTCGGGTCTGAACGGTGGAGCCGTCGGCCGTCCGTTTCTCGGCCTGTCGGGCGTTACCCACGGACCTCTCAATGGGGTCTGGCGCCGGGTAACTGGGCCCGGGCCGAGTAACCGGAAGGATGTCATGAAACTTGGCATCAGAAGGGCGCTGCTCGTAGGAGCCGCGGCCGCCGCCCTGGGCGGCCTCATGGCGGCGCCCGCGAACGCGGTGGCGCCCGGCGACGGCATCGTTCAGACGATCACGATGGCCGGCTCGGACACCACCGAGGACGTCATGGACGCCCTGGCGGCCGACTACAACACCAACACCACCTACAACCCCGACGGCGACGTGGTGAGGAACGTCCCGGTGCTGCCTGGGGGTGCTCCGGGCTTCTCCGTGCCGAGCGACGCCAACTGCGGTACTCGCGCCTACGTGAACAAGGACCTGGCCCCGGCGACGCCGCCGCCGTACGCGGCGCCCAACGGGTCGTCCGACGGCAAGCGGGCGCTGCAGGGTGTCGCGCCGTTCTCGGCCGACAACGCCACGACCGGCTGCTTCGATGGTGCGCGGTCTTCTTCGGGCCCCTCGAGCTCTGACCCGGCCGAGTTCGAGTACTACGCCTTCGGGCTGGACGCGCTGGGCGTGGTGAAGTTCCCGGGTTCGGTCGCCCCCGCCTCGCTGAGCATCCAGGAGATCCGCGACATCTACTCCTGCACCAAGACCAACTGGAACCAGGTGGGCGGTGGCAACGGCACCATCGTCCGCTACATCCCGCAGGACAACTCCGGTACCCGGTCGTTCTTCGTCAACACGGTCCTGGGCGCGGAGCCGTCCACGAGCTGTGGTGCCCTGAAGAAGGTCCAGGAGAACGACGGCACGCAGGTCGCCGCGGCCGACTACGGGACCGCCATCCTGCCCTACTCGGTGGCCCAGTGGATCGCCCAGGGCAACGCCGTGGTGACCGACAAGCGCGCCAGCTCGGCGTTCATGACCCAGGAGACCGCCGCGGGCAACCTGAACCCGGTGTCGGGGTCCGCGCCCAACCTCGTCCCCAACCCCAACGTGGTGAAGGAGCCCTCGGACTTCCTGGGCGTCCGGCGCGTCTACAACATCTCCTACAACGGCGTGACGCCCAAGTCGGACCAGGCACTCCGGTTCTACGGTGACAAGACCAGCAATCCCAACGCCGGCCCCGGCTACATCTGCCGGGCCAATTCCGGAGCCGCCACCACCATCCGCCGGTACGGCTTCGCGACCTTCCCCCAGAGCATCACGGGGAGCATCTGCAAGATCCAGTGACGATCGCCGAAGTGGCGGTGGCCGGACGGTGACGACCGTATAGAAATCTGAAAGTCAGCAACGGACAGTCCCGCAGTGTCGTCCGTGCCGGGCCCGGAGCGTACCGTTCCGGGCCCGGTGGCTAGGTTCTCATTGCTTATGGAACAGACTTGGCCTGCCCGCCGAAGAAAGGAATCGAAGGTGCGAATCAAGAAGATCTCCGGGAAGCGACTCGGAGGTGTGGCGGCTCTGCTCGCGGCGACGGGCTCGGGGATCGGTCTCGCGGCATCGCCGGCGTCGGCGCATGAGGTCGGCAAGGAAGCGTGGACCTACCGCAGTGACACCGGCCCCTGCCACCTGACCAGGTCGTATGTACTGCCGACCAACGGCAACGGCGGTGCGTTCGCTGAGGGCGAGGCGTTCATCAGCGCCAACGGGCCCTGCGATGAGTGGGAGATTCAGGAGCCGGGCAACATCACGGCGCGGATCCTCTACCTCAAGAAGAAGGGCTCGTTCTGGGCAATCTGCCGGGACACCGGTTTTCTTTTCAACCCCGACCATTATTTCTCCTTCGGGGTGAGGCTCGAGGACTTCCCCAAGCCGCCCTGTGGTGCGGGTACCTACGGCAGCGTGGCGATCACAGCCCACTGGAAGGGCTGGTTCTGGAAGGGCGGGCCCGTCTGGTCGGGTGAGCACGACTTCCCGGAAACCACCCAGGCGGCTCGGAAATCCTCCAGCGACCCCACGTGGGCGGATGCCAACGGGAATGTCGACACCGCCGCCCTCCCGGACCGGATCCCGGTTCTGGACAAGAACGGCGAGATCAGCGGCTACACCGATGCCGGGCGTGCCATGTCGACGCCCTCGCTGTCCCCGGCCGAGGCAGCGGCCAAGGCCAAGACGCAGGGCGGCAAGATCGTCCGGGGCAAGAACGGCATCGTCGTGGAGATCAGCCGCTGAGATCGATACCTGGGCCCGGATGGACCGAGCGGGCTTTCGGGGAAAAGGCGGGATGAGGAAGAGCCTGCGCCGGCCCGGTGCGCTCCGCTCCGGGCCGGCGCTTTTGTCGTCATCTGCAAGCTCCATTGACGATCGCCGGTGCCGGGGTCGAAGCTGTCGGCGCCGGGCCTGGGCGGCATGCGTGGCCGTCGCTCGTGGCCGATCCAGGCTGATCAACGGTAGGGTCGGACGTCATGTCGCAGGTTTCACCCAAGATCCGCGTGGCCGTGGTGTTCGGCGGGCGCAGCTCCGAGCACGCCATCTCCTGCGTCACCGCCGGCGCGGTCATGGCGGCGATCGACCGGGACCGCTACGAGGTGGTGCCGGTCGGCATCGCCCGCGACGGCCGGTGGGTGCTGGCCTCGCCCGACCAGCGCCTGGAGATCGCCGACGGCCGGCTGCCGGAGGTGACCGGCGAGGGCGGCGCCGCGCTGGCGCTGCCGTTCGACCCCGACAGCCGCGGCCTGATGGTGATCGAGCCGGGCCGGGTCCCCTCGACGCTGGCCGAGGTCGACGTCGTGCTGCCGCTGCTGCACGGCCCGTACGGCGAGGACGGCACCATCCAGGGCATGCTCGACCTGGCGGGGGTCCGCTACGTCGGCGCCGGGGTGCTGGCCAGCGCGGTCGGGATGGACAAGGGCTTCATGAAGCTGGTCTGGCAGGCGCGTGGCCTGCCGGTCGGCCCTTACGTCCTGGTCGGCGACCGCGAGTGGCGCCGCGAGCGCAAGCGCAAGCTCGACGAGATCAAGGACCTGGGCCGGCCGGTGTTCGTCAAGCCCGCCCGCGCCGGGTCCAGCATGGGCATCACCCGGGTCACCGCCGAGGAGGACCTGGAGGCCGCGGTGGAGGCGGCCCGCGAGCACGACCCGAAGGTGATCGTGGAGGCCGCGATCGAGGGCCGCGAGATCGAGTGCGGGGTGCTGCAGGGCGTGGACGACGGCCCGCCCGAGGCCAGCCTGCCCGCCGAGGTCGTGATGAGCGGCGACCACTCCTTCTACGACTTCGAGACCAAGTACCTCGACAGCTCGCTGCGGCTGGACATCCCGCCCGACCTGGACCCGGCGGCGATCGAGGAGGTCCAGCGGCTGGCCGCGCAGGCGTTCGACGCGCTGGACTGCGAGGGCCTGGCCCGGGTCGACTTCTTCTACACGCCCGACGGCCGGTGGATCCTCAACGAGATCAACACCATGCCCGGGTTCACGCCGGCGTCGGCGTTCCCGCAGATGTGGGCGGCCGGCGGGCTGGACTACCCGGCGCTGGTCGACCGGCTGATCCAGACCGCGCTCCGGCGCTCCACCGGCCTCCGCTAGCCCGCGCCGCCCGCGCGGGAGGATCCGGTTCCAGGCCCGGGGTTCCAGGCCCGGGAAGGCGTAACCCCGGTCCCGGAACCCCCACGGACCGGGACCGGGGTGCTCTCCGCCCCCCTTTTGGGCCCTTTTGCGGCCCTTAGAACCGCAGCCAGGCGCGCTCGGCGAGGGTGGCGGTGTCGGTGGCGCGGGCGCCCTGCTCGGAGACCGTCCACAGCGTGTCCCCGACGATCAGGGACCGCCGGATCGGGCTGGAGTAGCCGTCCTCGCCGGGGTGCCGCACGGTTCCGGCGCGGTGCACGCCCGTCGCGTCGACCTTCAGCACCAGCGCCTCGCTCCCGGTGGTGCGGCCGCTGATCGGCAGCACGGTCATCCCGCTCCGCGGCCAGTGCAGGAAGGCGTGCGGCTCGAACTCGGCGGTGGCGCTGGAGCCGGGCAGGTGGTAGGCGCCCACACGGCGCGGCGGCCCGTTGACGTCGAACAGCGACACCTGGGTGCCGCGCGCGCGGCCGTCGGTGCTCGCCTCCTGGCCGACGCCGAGGAGCCGGCCGCCGGCGACGGGATGCAGGTACGCGGAATAGCCGGTGATCTTGAGTTCGCCGGTCACCCTGGGCCGCGCCGGGTCCCTGAGGTCGATCACGTAGAGCGGGTCGACCTGGCGGAAGGTGACCACGTACCCGGTGGTGCCGATGAAGCGCACCGAGTAGATCCGCTCGCCCTTGCCGAGGCCGTCGACCTTGCCGATCTCGCGCAGCGTGCGGCCGTCGGTGGCGAGGACGTGCACCGCGCTCTGCGAGCGGGCGGCGGTGCTGGACACGGCGGGGCCGTCCGGGCGCACGGTGGGCGACGCGGAGGTCGTGGTCGCGATGCGGAGCCTGCCGTCGTGCTCGGACATCGAGTACTGGTTCAGCAGGCGGCCGGGCACGGACCCGGACGCGACGTAGCGGGGACGGGCGCCGCCGCTCACGTCGAACCGGTGGACGTGTGTGCCCTCCCGCTTCGCCGCGTCCCCCCTCCCGGTCACGTAGAGGCTCTTGCCGTTGCCGTAGACGGTCTGGCCGTCGGCGGCGACGGTGACCGGCCGGGGGTCGCCGAGGTCGCGGGCCAGGTCGAGGGTCAGCACGGAGAGCATGGTGGTGCCGGGCTGCGAGCCGGGACGGCTCACGTCCTGGCACGGCGTCCGGTACGTCTTCGGGGGCGCCGTCCCGGCGCGGACCTCGAAGCCGGGGAGCCAGGCCTCCAGCGGCGCCGACCGCACGGCCTGCCGGTTGCGCTCGGTGGCCCGCCGCTCGGCGTCCGGGCCGCGGGGCAGGTCGGGGAAGTCGATCCGCGGCGTGGACGTCACCACGACGTGTGCGGTCGAGCCGGTCTGGCGGGCGTCGACGTAGCCGCCCTCGGTGGTCATCGTGCCGACGATGCGGGGCGTGCCGGCCAGGCTGATCTGCGTGAGCGTGGTGCGGTTCCGGCCGGCCGGGACGGCCGGCTTGGACAGCGCCGGGCCGTCCGGTGACGGCCGGTCGTGCATCAGGAAGCTGTGCGGCGTCACGATCAGGACGCGGTCGCCGCTGAGCAGCAGCTGCGACTGCCCGTGCCCGATCGGCGGCGATCCCTCCGGGAGGCCGGGCGCGTCGCGCAGGTCGAGCCGGTGCACGACCTTGCGGGTGCCGGCGTCGATGACCTGGAGGCGGTCGTCGGCGAGCGTCACGATTCGGGTGCCGTCGGTCTTCACCAGGTCGGGTTCGTCGACGCCGGCCTCGTGGGTGTTGGTGCCGGAGTGGCCGGCCGCCTGCTTCTCCGCGGCGCCGGACTCGGCGCCCCCCTGGGCCTGCGATCGGGCCGCGCCGTCCGGGACCGCGCCCTCGGGGACCGCGCCGAGCGGCAGGCGGCCGGGCGGCAGGCCCCGGGAGCCGCCGAGACCGTACGGGCCGACCTCGCGCTCGGCCGCGGCCCGCAGCCCCTTCAGCAGTTCGTCGCAGCCGTTGTAGGCCACCAGCGCCATCGCGGGGGCGGCGGGGCCGGGACCGGTGGGCGCGGCGCCGCTGCACGCCCCCGCCAGCATCGCCAGCGGGACGCATGCGATCCACCCTGCGCGCGTGGGGAAGAGCCTTCGGGACGGCATTGCCCTTAGACGCCCGATCCCCGCCGAAGGTTCCGGAAAATTTCGGTGATCGCGGCCTTACTCAACTGTCAGAACGCTGAAACCAACCCGAAACAGCGTGGTCGGCAGGATCTGTTCATCTGATCTTCTCCAGTCTCCCGTCCCGGAAGGACCCTGCCTTGGCGCCCACGCTCGCGGCCGCACCGCCGGTCGTCCGCTTCCCCGGCCCGCCCGTCGCGGCGGGATCCGCGACCCGCTCGGTGCCCGGGCACAACCGCTGGCATCCCGACATCCCCGCCGTGGCCGAGGTGATCACCGGCGGCTCGGTGCGGATGGAGTGCGAGGGCCGGGAGCCCGGCGCGGAGGCCGTGCTGTGCGGCCCGCTGGTGGTGGTCGGCGCGGAGCCGGGCGACGTGATCGTGGTGGACGTGCTCGGCGTGGGCCGTTCGGACGGGGTGTACGCCGCGCACGGCCATCCCGGCGTCATCGGCTGCGCGCCCGCGTCCGGGGCGCCCGTGTCCGGGGCGCTCGTCCCCGCCAACGTCCCCGCCGCCCCGGCGGACGGCGGTGGCGCGCTGCTCGGCCGGATCAGGCCCGGGTCGGCCACCTACGGGACCCTGTACGGGCCGGTGGCGCGGGAGGCGGTGCGCAGCGAGGAACGAGGCCGGGAGATCGGCGGCTGCGGCATCGCGCGGCTCGGCCCGGGGTCGCGGATCCTGCTGCCCGTCCACGTGCGCGGCGCCAAGCTGTCGGTCGGCGACCTGCACTTCCCACCCGGCGGCGGGGCCGACTGCCGGTTCGAGGGCCGGCCCGGCTGGATCGACCTGCGGGTCAACCTCACCCGGCGGGGGGTCGAGCGCTTCAACGTCACCGGCCCGCTGCTGATGGCCGGGCCGCTCTGAGCGGGCCGGCGGGCACCGCCGCCACGGGGACGGCCGCCACCACGGGGACGGGGCGCGACGGCCGGGACGATCGCCGCCGGGGGCGCGCGGAGTGGCACCGGTCGCCTAGGGTGTCAGTGTGATCGTTCGCCCGGCGACCGCCGAAGACATTCCCGAGCTCACGCGGCTGCGCGAGCTGCTCTTCCGGCGCGTCCTGGACTCCGCCGACGACTCCGCCGACCAGGTCCGCGAGGAGGACTGGCGCGAGGAGTTCGCCCGCGATCTGAAGGAGCGCCTCGGGGGATCGCTGGGCGTGTTCGTCGTGGACGGCGAGGAGGGCAAACTCGCCGCCTGCGGGCTGGCCGTCATCGAGTACCGGCTGCCCGGGCCGTACCAGGGCGGCGCGCCGACCGGCTACGTGCTCGGCATGGTCACCGACCCGCGCTACCGGGGGCAGGGCTATGCGCGGCTGATCATGCAGGAGCTGCTGGCGTGGTTCCGCGCCAGGGGCGTCACCCGGGTCGACCTGCACGCCCCGGCCGAGGCGGCCGCGCTCTACCGGTCGATGGGCTTCCAGGAGCACCAGGTCGCCCTCACCTGGCACGCCCCCTAGGGCGCGTCCTCGCCGCTCCGGCCGCCTTTTCCCGCGGGTAGGCTCCTGAAGGTGGACGTGAGAGCCGACGCGGCGGGCCCCGCGGGCGAGGTCGACCTGCTGAGCGAGGTGTTCCGCGGCGACTGCCCCGGGCGCGAGGTCTTCGAGCACATCGCCGGGCGCTGGGGGATGCTCGTGCTGCTGGCGCTGCGCGACGGTCCGCTGCGGTTCTACATGCTGCGCGACCGCATCGGCGGGATCAGCGAGAAGATGCTCTCCCAGAACCTCAAGGTGCTGACCCGGGACGGGATCATCGAGCGCGAGGTGGAGCCGTCCAGCCCGCCGCGCGTGTCGTACCGGCTCAGCCCGTTCGGGCAGGAGCTGGCCGGGTCGCTGCAGCGGCTGGTCGACTGGATCTCCGCGAGCATGCCGACGATCCAGGAGGCGCAGCGGCGCTACGACGACGCCGCCGGCTGACCCCGGTCCGCTCCGGCCGGGAGGCCGAGGGCGAGGCGGGTCTCGTTGCGGGCGGCCTCCCGTCTACGGGCTCCCGCCTACGTGCTGGCCGCGTTCGAGGGCGCGATCGTGCTCAGCCGGAGGGCCCGCGACACCGGGCCGCTGAAGGTGTCCGCGGGGGTGGTGGCCGGGACGGTCCGCGCCGGGCTCCCCGCGTGAGCAGGCTCACTGTTGTTCGCGGAGGGGGGCGGGAGTAGCGTCTTGGACCAAATGTCAATAGGAGCGTCCATGCCCCCCACCGAGATCGCCGAACCCGAGAACATCGTCCTGCGCGCCCGCGATGTCAGCTTCGACTGGTCCCGGGTGCCGCTGCACTGGATCCCGGGCGAGCCCGAGGCCACCCACCTGATCAACGTCCTGCACCTGCTGCTGCCCGCGGGCGAGGAGTGGTTCGCCCGCGTGCTCAAGCAGGCCCTCCCGTACGTGCGCGACGAGCGGCTGCGCCAGGACGTGCTCGGCTTCATCGGCCAGGAGGCCGTCCACGCCGCCTCGCACAACGCCGTCCTCGACCACTTCGCCGAGCAGGGCCTGGACGTGCGGCCGTTCGTGCGGCAGGTGGACTTCATGTTCGAGAACCTGCTCGGCGACCGCGACCTCACCGGCGTCCGGGCGCGCGCCTGGCTGAACGAGCGGCTGTCCATCGTCGCCGCCATCGAGCACTTCACCGGAGTCCTCGGCGACTGGATCCTCGGCGCCGAGGCACTGGACGCGGCCGGCGCCGACCCGATGATGATGGACCTGCTGCGCTGGCACGGCGCCGAGGAGGTCGAGCACCGGCACGTCGCCCACGACCTGTTCATGCACCTGGACGGCTCGTACGCGGCCCGGATCCGCGCGATGGCCGAGACGATCACCATGATCACCTCGCTGTGGCAGCGCGGGCACCGCTTCCTCATGGCCCGCGACCCGCTCCTGCGCGGCCTGCCGGTCAAGGGCGGGCTGCGCCACATGCACCGCGCCGGGCGCGCGGGCCTGCTGCCCCAAGGCCGGTTGCTCGGCGCCTCGGTCGTGCGCTACCTCAAACGTTCCTACAGCCCGCTGAACGAGGGCTCCACCAGCAGGGCCCTGGACTACCTGGCGACCTCCCCGGCGGCGCAGGCGGCGCTGCGATGACGTTCCCGCCCGACCTGCGGGGCCGCCGCGCCCGCGACCCGTTCTGGGTGACGGTCAGCGCCGTCTTCCAGGGGCTCCAGCGGGTGCGGTCCCTGCGCGAGCCGGTGATCCCGTACGTGCGGCCCGTGGACCGGACGCTGCCGCTGGTCGTCCAGGAGGTGCGGCACGAGGCCGACGGCGTGGTGAGCCTTCGGCTCGCCGCCCCCGACGGCAGGGTGCTGCCGCGCTGGCAGCCGGGCTGCCATCTGGACGTGCGGCTCCCGTCCGGGCGGCGCCGCCAGTACTCGCTGTGCGGCGACCCGGCCGACCGCCGCACCTACCGCATCGCGGTACGCCTGATCCCCGGCGGAGGCGGCTCGGCCGAGATCCACCGCGAGGTGGCCGAGGGCACGGCGATCGTCGCCGAGGGGCCGCGGAACGCCTTCCCGTTCCTGGTCCGCGACCGCTACCTCTTCCTCGCCGGCGGCATCGGCATCACCCCGGTCCTGCCGATGGTGCGGGCCGCCCACGCCCTCGGCGCGGACTGGCGGCTGGTCTACACGGGACGCACCCGCGGCTCGCTCCCCTTCCTGGACGAACTCGCCGCGCTCCCCGCGGACCGGATCACCGTCCGCGCCGACGACGAGGACGGGATGCCGGACGGCGCCGGGCTGCTGCGCGGGGCGCGGCCCGGCACCGCCGTGTACTGCTGCGGCCCCGCCCCGATGATCGACGCGGTGCGGGAGGCGTTCGTCCCCGGCGGGAACCGCACCCTCCACTTCGAACGCTTCGCCCCGGCCGCGGTCGTCGACGGCCGCCCCTTCGAGGTCGAACTGCGCCGCAGCGCCCTGACCCTCCGGGTGCCCGCGGACCGTTCCGCGCTCGACGTCATCCGCGAAGCCCTGCCGGACGTCCCCTACTCCTGCCGCCAGGGCTTCTGCGGCACCTGCCGCACCCCTCTGCTGGCCGGCGACGCCGACCAGCGAGCCCCCTCCGACCTTGACGACGGCTCGATGCTCATCTGCGTATCAAGAGCGACCAAGGGCCGCCTGACCCTGGACGTGTGATCGTGGAGAGCCTCTTCATTGTGGAGGGGCGACCCTCCACACCACCCGGGACGTTGCGGTCGTTGCGGAGCGGTTCACAATGAGGCCATGAGGGTCGCTGTCATCGGGGCGGGTGTTGTGGGGGCCGCGGTCGCGGCCGGGTTGACGCGGCGGGGGGCGGAGGTCGTCCTGCTCGACCGGGACGTGCCGGGGGCGGGGACGACCGCCACCACGGTCGCCTGGATCAACTCCAACAACAAGGATCCCGAGCACTACTTCGCGTTCAACCACGCGGCGGTGCGGGCCCATCACGCGCTGGCCGCGGGCGGCGGGGACTGGTTCGTCCCCACCGGCAACCTGGAGGTCGCGGCGAGCGACGAGCACCGTGCGTGGCTCGCGGAGCGGGTCGCCAAGCTGCGGGGCCGCGGCTACCCGGTGCGGTACGTCACGGCGGACGAGGCCCGCGCGCTGGAGCCGGATCTGGTCCGGCCCGGCGGGGCCGACTACGCGTTCTTCCCCGAGGAGGCGCACGCCCACCCGATCAGGCTGCTGGCCCGCTTCCTCGGCGAGGCCCGTGACGGCGGGGCGCGCGTGGAGACCGGCGCGGAGGTCCGCGAGATCGCCTCCTCGCCCGCCGGTGCGGCGCTCACGCTCGCCGACGGCCGTACGCTCACCGCCGACATCGCGGTGACCTGCGCGGGCCGGTGGACGCAGGAGGTGGCCGCGTCCGCCGGGCTGACCGTCCCGATGCTCGATCCGCGGGTGTCCGGTCGGGCCACCAACGCCTACCTGGGTGTGACCAGCCCCGTTCCGGCCCGGCTCTCCCGGTACGTCACCACGGGCGGGCTCAACCTGCGGCCCGACGGCGGCGGGCGGATCCTGCTGCACGCACTGGAACTCGACGCCACGGCGGATCCCGCGGCCGAGCCCGCGCCCGCGATCGGGGCGGAGATGCTCTCCCGGCTGGCGGGCGTCCTGGGGCCGGTGGCGGGCGCGCGGATCGAGCGGCTCGTGGTCGGGCAGCGCGCCATGCCCGGCGACGGACTCACCGTCGCCGGTTTCGCGGACGGCCACGCCCGCGTCTACGTCGTCGCCACCCACAGCGGCATCACCCTGTCCGCCTTGCTCGCGGAGGAGGTGGCGGCCGAGGTCCACGGCGCCGAATCCGCCTGGTTGAGCCGGTATCGGCCGGCGCGCTTCCTGGACGGCGGCGCCCGCCCGGCTCCGGTTCCGCCGCGCCGGCCCGGCGAACAGTGACGCCGCGACTTCTCTGATATGCGAACCTTGTGAGGCTTGCCGCCCACGACTCGCAAGGAGACGCATCGTGCCGGGCCCGTCGCACCATGATCATCCGGCCCGTATCGGTCCGTACCGGATCCTGGACCGGCTCGGCGAGGGCGGCATGGGCACGGTGTACCTGGGCGCCGACGACTCCGGCGGCAAGGTCGCCATCAAGGTCATCCGCAAGGAGCACGCGGCCGACCCCCGGTACCGGGCCCGGTTCGAGTCGGAGGTCGCGGCGGCGCAGCGCGTCCGGCCGTTCTGCACCGCCCCGGTCCTGGACGCCGACCCGCGCGCCGACCCGCCCTACCTGGTCACCGAGTTCGTCTCCGGGTCCAGCCTCCAGGAGGCGGCCCCGCTGCGCGGCGCCGACCTGGAGGCGCTGGCGGTCGGGATGGCCTCCGCGCTGACCGCGATCCACGACGCGGGCGTGGTGCACCGCGATCTCAAACCCGCCAACGTGCTGCTGTCGCCGTACGGGCCGCGGGTGATCGACTTCGGGATCGCGCGGGGCGTGGACGCGACCCGGCTCACCGCCACCGGAGGGCTGGTCGGCACGCCCGCGTTCATGTCGCCCGAGCAGCTCAACGGCCGCGACGCCACCCCGGCGTCCGACGTGTTCGCCTGGGGCGCCACGCTCGCGTTCGCCGCCAGCGGCCGGCCCTGCTTCGGCGGGAGCACGCTGCCCGCGATCATCCACCAGATCCTCACGGCCGAGCCCGAGCTGCGCGGCCTCGACGGCACGCTCCTGACGGTGGTCCGGGCGGCGCTCGCCAAGGACCCCGCCGGACGCCCCACCGCGCAGCAGCTCCTCGAACGCCTGGTCTCCAGCGGGCGGCACACGACGCAGCCGTCGGCGAAGCCCGCGACGCAGCCCGGTACCCAGGCGGCACGGCCGGGCACGCCGCCCGCGCCGCCGGCGCCGTCCGTCCACGCGCAGCGGCCGCTCCCGCCGCCCGCGATGGGCTCCGACGAGTCCGCCGCCCTGGTCGAACGGCAGTACCGCCTGGCCGCCGAGGCCGGCGACACCGCGGCCATGTACAACCTGGGCGTCCTGCTCAACTGGCGCGGCCAGACGGCCGAGGCCGAGTACTGGTACCGCAGGGCCGCCGCGGCCCAGACGCACGGGCAGCAGACCTACAACCGGGCGCCGTACCAGACCGCCTACAACCACCCGGGGTACAACACCCCTGCGCACACCCACGCCGGCGCGCACGGCTACGCCCGGCCGCGCTACAACAGCGCCGCCGTCTACGCGCTCACCTTCGGTGTGCTGGGGATGTTCACCTGCGGCCTTCCGTCCATCCCCGCGATCATCGCGGGCCACATGGCCTGGGTGAAGGTGAAACGCACCGGCGAGCGCGGCGCGGGAATGGCGGCGGCCGGGATCGCACTCGGCTGGGTCATGGTGGCCTTCTGGGTGCTGATCGCCATCGGCTGGGCGATCGGCGACGAGAGTTCCACCGGTTCGACGCCCTAAAGAAAAAGGGATTGCGCCGATCCGGGAATGATGGCACTGTAGTACCCGTCAGCCCGAACGGGAATGACAGCGAGACTGCTGAGAGGAGGCCGGCCGTGCGGCGACTACTTTATCGACTGCCCCAGGCGTCATGCGCCCTCGCCGGCCGGTATTATCCCGTCTCCTGAGCCTCGCCGGCCGCGTGGATCGCAGTGACGCCCTACCTCGATCCCATGTCACGCGGCTCTACTCCAATCGGTAGAGAGGCCACTCTCAGGAAGTGGATGTTCCGGGTTCGAATCCCGGGAGCCGCACTACGCCCCCGTCGCCCAACAGGCAGAGGCGCCTGCCCGAGGAGCAGGAATGGTGCGGGTTCGAATCCCGCCGGGGGTACGCGGTAATTCAATTCACCAAGGGGCGGCGCCGACGTCGGAGAGTCGGGGCTGGCTGTAACCCAGTTGCCTAGCGCTGAGTGGGTTCGAATCCCACCCGCCCCACCATTCTTTTCCCAGTGCCGAAAAGGAAAAGCTCATTCCCGGTCGCTGTTCATGGGAAAGAACCGTTCCGTGCCCGCCATCCACGCGGCGAGCGCGAGCGCGCCCGTCTCGAACGCGACCAGGTCGGCGTTCCAGCGGGGTCCCGCGGACGCGTCCCCGGCCCGGCGCAGCAGCGCCACGCCCGCCGCGACGTTGAGCCCCGCCCACACGGCGTTGGCGACCGGCCCCGAGTCCCTCCCCGCCAGCGGTGTCAGGTGCCGCCGTCCGGTGACGGCGGTGGCCAGGTGCGGGGCGGCGTTGGCGACCAGCACCCCCGCGATGAACGACTGGACCCGGGAAGCTCTCATGCCCCCGCATGTTAGCCCCGGCTTGACCACGAACGGTCAGGGCGCGGGTCGCGGGCGGCGGATGCGGGACGCTGAGCGCTGAGGGCGGTCGCGGGGGAGGGCGATGGTGCGGGACGAGGGCGGCGACGGCCCGGTTCGCGGACGCGGCGCCGCCGGGCGAGGGCGTGTCGATCATCGTGGTGACGTACCGCAGCACGCGGCAGGTCGAGGCGTGCGTGGCGGCGCTGCGCCGCGCCGCCCCGGACGGCGCGGCCGAACTGATCATCGTGGACAACGACTCGGGGGACGGCACCGCCGGGCTCGCCCGTACCGTGGCGCCGGACGCCCGGGTGGTCGAGAGCGGCCGGAACGGCGGGTTCGCGCACGGCTGCCACGAGGGCGCGGCCAGGGCCCGCGGCCAGGGCCCGCGGCCAGGGCCCGCGGCCAGTGGCTGGTCTTCGTCGACCCCGACGCCGTCCCCGCGCCCGGCAGCATCGAGGCCCTGCTGGACTGTGCCCGCGCCGAGCCTCAGGCCGGCATCGTGGGCGGCCGCTGCATCGCGCCGGACGGCACGACCGATCCGCGCAGCTGGTGGGGCCGCCCGGGCCTGTGGTCGGCGTTCTGCTTCGCGACGCTTCTCAGCTCGCTGTTCCCGGGCTTCTTCACCGGAAAGGCGACCGTGATGCGCCGCCACGTCGGGAAGGGCGCGGTGCGCCTGCTCCTGACGGGCGTCTTCCTCCGGGCCGCCCTCAGCCGCGTCGTCAGCGCCCGCCCTCACCGCCAGGGCAGCCCCACCGCCAGGGGCGAGGACTGGCGCGAGCTATGGAAAAGACGCCACGACTGGTCCAAGGGCTGGCCCACCCCGTGACCCTCCATGTGACCCTCACCGCGGACTCGGTCGGCGCCGGGGGCTTCGCGTACGGGATCTACGAGCTGCCCCGGTGACCGAGTCCTGACGAAAGTCAGGGTCGTCCGGCGACGATCGCCCACTGCCTCCGCGCCCCGCCCGTCCCTACCGTTCCGGGAGACGACGAACGGGGAGTACGAATGATCGCCCTTGACGGGTTGACCAAACGGTACGGCGAGACGACCGCCGTGCGGGGGCTGACCCTCACCATAGAACCCGGCCTGGTCACCGGCTTCCTCGGCCCCAACGGCGCCGGAAAGTCGACGACGATGCGCATGATCCTCGGCCTGGACCGGCCCACCTCGGGCACCGCCCTGGTCAACGGGCGCCGCTACGCGGACTTCCCGCACCCGCTGCGCGAGGTCGGCGCGCTGCTGGACGCCAAGGCGCTGCACCCCGGCCGCTCCGCCCGCGCCCACCTGCTCGCGACCGCGCGCAGCAACGGCATCCCCGCCGCCCGCGTGGACGAGGTCCTCGCGACGGTCGGCCTTACCGACGTGGCCCGCAAACGGGCGGGCCAGTACTCGCTCGGCATGAGCCAGCGGCTCGGCATCGCCGGGGCGCTGCTGGGCGACCCGGGCGTGCTGATGTTCGACGAGCCGGTGAACGGCCTGGACCCCGACGGCGTCCGCTGGGTGCGGGAGCTGATGCGGTCGCTGGCCGCCGAGGGCCGCACGGTGTTCGTCTCCAGCCACCTGATGAGCGAGATGGAGCTGACCGCCGACCGCCTCGTCGTGATCGGCAAGGGGCGGCTGCTCGCCGACGCGCCCATCGCCGACATCATCGCCGCGAGCTCCCGGCACCGGGTCAAGGTCCGCAGCCCGCACGAGGCGGGCCTGCGCGAACTGGCCGTCCGGCTGCACGCCCAGGGCGCGTCCGCCGAGGAGACCGCGCCCGGCGAACTGCTGGTCTCGGGCGTGCGCGTCGAACCGGTCGGCGAGCTGGCGCACCGGCTCGGCGTCCCGCTGTACGAGCTCAGCCCGCAGGACGCCACCCTGGAGCAGGCGTACATGGAACTCACCGCCGACAGCGTCGAGTACGGCGCACCGCACCCGGAGGCAGTCCGATGACCACCGTGACGGCACGGCACGGCGGCGGCGGGCTCCCCGGCGCCGTCGCCGCCGAGTGGACCAAGGCGTGGACCGTCCGCAGCACGTGGTGGAGCCTGTTCGGGGCCGCCGCGCTGATGGGGCTGGGCACTCTCCAGTTCTCCATCTTCGCCGTCAACGCCAACACCAACGACGACCCCTCCGACGACCGGGGCATGGTGGCGGTCGGCTCCGTCGCCGTCCAGGCGGTCGACGTCGTCCAGTTCGCGGTGATCGGGCTGGCGATGCTGCTCATCACCGCCGAGTACTCCGGCGGCGCGATCCGCACCACCCTCCAGCAGGTGCCGCGGCGCGGCGTGATGCTGCTCTCCAAGACGGCGGTCGCGGCCGTCGCCGGCGGAGCGGCGGGGCTCGTGCTGGCCGCCCTCGGCTCGGCCGCCGCCGCGCCGCTGCTGGGGGAGTGGGCGGACCTCGGCGCGGCCGGATGGGCCGGTGACGTCCTCGCGGCCGGCGCCTACCTGTCGGTCATCAGCGTGTTCGCGCTCGGCGCCGGGACGGTGCTGCGCAGCGCGGCGGGCACCCTCATCGTGGTGTTCCTCGTCGTCACGCTGCTGCCCGCGCTGCTCCAGGCCAGCGACATCGCGGCGATCGAACGGATCACGCACTACCTGCCGGGCGTCGCCGGGGCGGCGTTCATGCGCGGGGAGTCCGAGGAGTACCCGCCCCTGGTGGGCCTGGTGGTCGTGGCGGCCTGGGCCGCCGCCGCGGTCGCCGCCGGATACGCCACGCTGCGGCGCCGCGACGCCTGAAAACGAGAGAGGCAGGAGGCCGTGGCCTCCTGCCTCTCAGCGCTGCGACGGCTGTCAGTGACGCTTGCCGTGCTTGTGGTGGTGGTTGTGCTTGTTGCTGATCTCGATGTCGTTGGCCTCGTCGTTGTCCCGGACGATCGCCTCGGAGCCACCGCACTCCTGGCCGTCCTTCGCAACGGCCAGGATCGGGATGTTGCAGAGCAGGTTCAGCTCGAGAACCTTCTCCTGGTTGATCTCGGTCTCGTCGTCGTTGGCCATGGCGGGCGACGCCGACAGGAGGACCCCGCCCAGGGCGGCGGTCACGACACCGGCCGCGGCCAGTCGCTTCATCATTCGAGTCTCCTAGCCTCTGTGGAGAGTGCTTCGGGTGCCTACAGTGATGTAGTGCACGGTTAGTAGTAACACGTTGCCGCGCATTTCATGCGGGTTGGAGCGGCCAAAATTCGGACCTTGACCAGATCATTGCCGCCCACTACCGGTGCTTGATCATCTGCGCTTTTCGCGCGCTTGCGCGGCGCGCTTTTCCGTTCCGAGAAAGAGAAAGGCAAGGAGCCGGACGGCCCCCTGCCTTTCGGTCAAGCTCCAGGGTCAGTGACCCTTGATCTTGATCTCGTTGGCCTCGTCGTGGTCGTGGACGACCGCCTTGGAGCCGCCGCACTCCTGGCCCTTCGCGACGGCCAGGATCGGGATGTTGCAGAGCACGTTGAGCTCCAGGACCTTCTCCTGGTTGATCTCGGTCTCGTCGTCGTTGGCCAGGGCGGGCGCCGCCGACATCAGGACGCCGCCCAGGGCGGCGGTCACGACACCGGCTGCGGCCAGTCGCTTCATCATATGAGCCTCCTAAGCTCATCCGCGGAGAGTTCTCTTCGCACTCACGTGAAGCAGTGCATGGCTATCAATAGCACGCGGCGTCGGGGTTCATGCAGGCCGGTGTGGCCAAATTGCCAGGCTTGATCGTAATATTGCCTTGCGTTGATCACCATGCGGATGATCAGTCGCCACCATTTGCTCAATGTGGTCTGTGCCGGATTTCCGGGCCATTTGCCTCACGGGCCGCCGATGCCCCCACATAAACCGCCCCGAATTCCCCTGATCCACCCGCCGCGAATTACCCCAAAACGCCCTGGGTGTCACCGGTTCAACCGCGGAGGCGCCGGACCATCGCCCGCATCACGGCGGCGGGCAGCGATGGGTAACGCTGCGAAGCGCTTACGCCCCGGCGTCGGTCACGTCCTCGATGAGCCCGCGCGACAGGCCGCCGTCCGGATGGGGGTCTCGTCGTCGCGGGTCCCGCGGTGGTGGCGGGTCTTGCGATGGTGCCGCTCAGCGGGGCGGCTCGGCTGAGGTGTAGGCGGGCAGCGGGAGACGCCGGTCGAGGAGGAAGGACTGGAGGAGGTCGGTGTACACGGCCGGCTGGTCGCCGGCGATGGCGTGACCGGCGCCCTCGACCAGCACGAGCGTCGAGTTCGGGAGGGTTCGGCGGTAGTCGCGGGTCGCCGCCCACGTCACGAAATCGCACTCGCCGCGCATGATCAGTGCCGGGACGCGGACCCGGCGCAGTACCGGACGGGGATCCCCTACCTCCCGGAGGTCCTTGCTGGTGATCTGGTTGACGTAGAAACCCTGGCGGTTCTCGTGGGGTGTCCTCGGCGCCGTGCCGGGACACGAGGTGGTGTCCTTCCCCACGAGGGCCATCTCGTGGAAGCGCTCGTCCGCCTCGCGATCACCGAGCATGGCGTGGGCCGCGTTGGGGTTGATCCCCAGAAGGAGGAAGGCGGCGAGCATTCGCGGGGAGGACGTCAGCTTGTCGAACCGCTTCTTCTGCTCCGGTGCGAGCCGTTCCCACGGGTCGCCGTCGCCGTCCGGCAGGGCACGCGGCCACAGGGCTCCGGGCGAGCTGAAGACGACCTTGGCGACGTGATCGGGATGAGCGGCGAGGTACTGCGCCGCGAGCGATCCGCCCCACGACTGCCCGACAATAACGATCTTGTCCGCGCCGATGGTGCGGCGGATCGCCTCCAGATCGGCGACGTGCCGCGCCACCGTGTACCCCCTGACATCGGACAACCGCGTGGACCGTCCGGCGCCGAGCTGGTCGTAGGCGTACACATCGAAGCCCTTCGCGGCGAGCACGCTGCCGGCCACCGGTATCCCCTCCCCGGGAGTGCCCGGGCCGCCGTGGAGGAACACCACCGGCGTCGGCCTGGCCTTGCCGGTGGCCGCCGCGCGGACGTAGGCGATCCGGGAACCGGTCGGCAGGTCCCAGAACCGTACGCCGGCGGGACGCGCGGCGGCCACGGGAACGGGACCCGGCCGGAACACGGTGATCGAGGCGAGTGCCGCCACGGCGACGGTGAGACCAGCGGCGAGAAGCAGCGCGGCTCTGCACTTGCGGCGCACCCCGAGCAAGCCGAACGCGGGCAGGCCGAAGAGGAAGGCGGCACCGGCCACGACCACCAGACCGGTGGCCGCGAGCACCGGGACCACGGCGGTGATGGCCGCGAGGCAGAGGAAGCCGACGATCCCGGCGAGCGAGGCCACCACGGCGGCGGCGAGAAGCAGGGCGGCGCCGAACGCGCGGCGCAGGATGGTACGTGGCATGCGGATCACATTAGGAACGAGAAAAGGTCCTTTCCTGGCACCTCAGACCTATTTCCAGCAGCCCAGATCCCCGCTTCACAGGGGGCGGCCACCCCGCCGTCCGGCGGATGGGCGCCCCTTGGCCGATGGCGGTGTCGCGGGTCGGTTTCGACGCAGGACGATCTCGGTGCGGGATTCCGCTGCTTCCAGGTCAGCGGATGCCCGGACGGATGAGACCGCTCTCGTAGGCGAAGATCGTCGCCTGGACCCGGTCGCGGACGCCGAGTTTCGCCAGAACCGCCGCGACGTGGTCCTTCACCGTCGCGGGACTGATGCCGAGCTCGGCGGCCACCTCGACATTGGTGAGGCCGCGCGCCACCTGGCGGAGCACCTCCGTCTCGCGGGGGGTGAGCGCCTCGAGCCGCTCGGCCTCGGCCGGGCCCGGACCGCCGGCGAAGCGGCCGATCAACCGCCCGGTCACGGCCGGATCGAGCAGCGCGTCGCCGCGCGCGACGAGCCGTACCGCGTCGATCACCCGCTGCGGGTCGGCGTCCTTGAGCAGGAAACCGGCCGCACCCGCCCGCAGGGCCGCGAACACGTACTCGTCGAGATCGAACGTCGTCAGGACGACGACGCGGGTCGACGGGACGTCGGCGGTGATCCTTGTCGTCGCGACCAGCCCGTTGACGCCCGGCATGCGGATGTCCATGAGCGCGACGTCGGGGCGGAGAGAGGCGACGAGGGCCACGGCCGTCTCGCTGTCGGCGGCCTGGCCGACCACGGTCAGGTCGGGTTCGGCGTCGACCATGGCGGCGATTCCCGCACGTACCACGGCCTGGTCGTCAGCGATCACCACGCGGATCATGGGCCGCCGCCGTGGCCGTGGCGGGCGGATCGGTCATCCCGGGCGCGCGGATCGGTCGTCCTGGTCACGAGGCCTCCGGCAGCCACACTCGTACCGCTCCGTCGTCGGCGATCACGAGCGTACCGTCGCACGCGTCGGTCAGCGTACGCAGCCGCCGCTCCGCAAGGGCGCCGCCGGGCGCCGGCCCGGCCATCGTGACGCCTCCGGCGGAGAACGTGACCGTGATCGCGTCACCGCCGGCGAGCAGTTCCCGCGCCACCTGGTACGCGGCGACCTCGACGACCGGTGGCAGCGGCCTGCGCACGCCGGCGAAACGGACCGCGGCCCCGCGCCGGGCCGCCAGGGCGGCGATGCCGTCGACGGTGGGGGGCGGATCGCCTCCGTCGTCCTGTACCCGCAGTTCGGAGAGCAGCTCACGGAGCGCGGCCAGCCCCGCTTTGGCCTCGGCCAGCACAGCGTCGAGGCGGCCGGCGTCCGCTTCGTCGGCCACGTTCCGCGCGTGCCTCCGTGCCGTACGCCGCAGCCCGCCGGCGATCCGCCGGCGCTCGGCCGTGGCCGCCGCGAAGGCCTCCCCGGCAAGCCGGGCGCGCTCTCGCGCGGCGGCCGCGTCCCGCCGCCTCCGGCGTACGGCGACGTACACCCCGAGCGCCCACACGGCCAGGCACGGGATCGCGAGCGCCGCGGTGAGGATCGCCCAGGCCGCGAGGCGGTTCCCCGTGATGCCGTCGGCGCTGACCAGGGCCGCGCCGCCCACGACCGCCACGGCGAGGGGCGCCTGCCCGGTCCGGCCGCCCGTACGGTAGGCGCCGACCGCGTAGACCAGCGCGAGTTCGACCCACCAGTACCAGAGGAACCCGTCGCTGAGCGGTGGCCCCGGCCAGCCGGCCAAGTCGAGACCCAGCCAGACCAGCAGGGCGGAGAGAGCGATGGCCAGGGCGCCACCGGGCGCGCGCTTCCGCCACCACAGCGGCAACGCGTGCGCGGCGAACAGCAGTGCCAGAGGTGCACCCGGGAACGGCGAGGAGAAGGGATCTGGATCATCTCCCGGCGGGAGGGTGGCACCGAGGGACAGCGCGACCGCCAGCACGACCAGCCCAGCGTCCAGCGCGGCGGGCCCGCGCCAGCCACCCGGCCCCTTAAGGAAAGCCATGAATGCGGCGCACCGCGGCCGCTCGGTCCGGGGCCGTGGCGGCTGCCTGATCGTTTCGAACGACGGCGGCGCGGACACGAGCGGGAACTCGGCGCGCACTGCCCAGCCGGTGCCTTCGGGCCCCGCTGAGAACGACCCGCCGAGAGCATGCGCAGCGGAACGCAGCCCGGCCAAGCCGCGTCCCGTACCGAGGCCGGGCGCCGCAGGAGCGCCGCCCCCGTCGATGACCGTGACGGTGAGCTTCGTGGCCGTGCCCTCGACCCTGACCCGGAGACCGCCCGACGCATAGCGCATGGCGTTGGTCAGAGCCTCGCGAACCACCCGATGGGCCACCGCGGTGACGTCCGGTGGCGCGATGGTGGCCGTACGCAGGTAATCGACGTCCGCGTGCTCGGCGGCCAGCGCGTCGATGTCCTCGAAGGTGGCGGTTCCGGCGACCTCGATGAGGCGGTCCAGCTCCGCGACGGCCTGACGGCCCGCGGTCGCGGCATGACGGGTGGCCTCGGCGGCCAGTTCCGGCTCGGCGAGACGTGCCGCCGCGGCGGCCGACACCACGATGCCGGTGAGCCGGTGCGCGGCCACGTCGTGCAGCTCGGCCATGAGCCGCTCCCGTTCGATTCCGGCGGCGAAACGCGGCACCGAGGACGTGCCCGCACGGTAGGCCGCGAGCGCCGCCCGGGCCGCCCTCGTGCGCCGCCGGGATCTCCCCATGACCCAGAGCATCGCCGCGCCGCCCGCTACCTGGAGCCCGGTGCCCGCCACCGTCCTCGGGGCCGCGCCGACGGCCGCGGCGGTCGCGGTGGCCGCCAATACGGTCGCGGAGGCCCCGGCGGCGGCGAGTCCGGCCGTACGGTGAACGGCCAGCGAGTGAAGAACGATCACCACGGCGAGCGGCCACGCCACGGCGACTCCACCGGTGCCGGCAGCAAGGAACGCCGCCACGAAGGTCCCGCCGAGCGCCCACGCGGGTGCGATCCGGCGCACGGCGAGCGCCCCGGCGGCGAGGCACGTGCTGAGGACCACGAGCATGTTCTGCGCGGCGCCGTCGGTGCTTGGAAATCCGAAGTCCAGGACCCGCGCGAGGGGCGATGACACATCGGGGAGTGCCGATGAGAGCAGCTGCGCGATGGCGATGACCGCCGCAGGCAGCAGGTCTCGCCACCCCGGCAACGTCACGCGGGCGCCCTCGGCGACGAAAGGCCCGGCCTGCTCGTCATGATGCCTTGCGGTCACCGGCTCGCCGCGCCCGCCGGACGAGCCCCGCTCATGTCGCCCTCAGACGGTCTTGCCAGGCTGTGCCTTGATGGCGTGGAGGAGGGTGGCGAAGGCGGGGTGGTCGATCCGGAGGATGGGGCCGGTGGGGTTCTTGCTGTCGCGTACGCCGATGGTGTCGCTCAGTCGTGCCAGTTCGACGCACTCATTGGTGCCGCCCGCGCCACCACTGTGGCTGCTCTTGCGCCAGATCGTCATGTCGCCCCTCAGACGGTCTTGCCGGGCTGTGCCTTGATGGTGTGGAGGAGGGTGGCGAAGGTCTGGTGGTCAAGCTGGAGGATGGGGCCGGTGGCGTTCTGGCTGTCGCGCACGCCGATGCTGTCGGTCAGTCGTGCCAGCTCAACGCACTCGTCGGTCCCGCCCGCGCCGCCGCTGTGGCTGCTCTTGCGCCAGTTCGTCATGGCTCATCGATCCTTCTTGCCAGGAGTTCACGTGATTGATCTTCGTTCAACACACGTGCAGCGAGATGGTCGAATCGTACCGCTGCGGCGGCTGCCTCGGCCTGATCGTCGATCAAGCGGCCCACATTGAGGGTCGTCCCGGCGAACGCGGCGACTTGCCGACCTGGGAGGTCGAAGAACCAGAAGGATCCATCGACACCGATGTTCGGTGTTGCCGTTGCTGGGAGCACGCGCAGAGAGACGTGCTGGAGTTCGCTGAGTTTGATCAGGTGTTCGTACTGGGCTCGCATCACCTCTGGTGCGGCCATGGGGCGTAGGGCGAGTTCGTCGAGGACGGCCCAGATAAGCGGGGGCTTCGGGCGGCGTTCGAGGATGGCCTCCTGGTGGCCCATCCGTCGCTGGACGGCGCCGTCGAGATCGTCCACCACTCCGGCTGCCTGGCCTGCGGCGAGGAGGCTCCGGGCGTAGTCCGCCGTCTGGAACGGGAGGGGGACGACGTTGTTCTGGAAGATCTTGTGCTGCTCGGCCTCGCGCTGGTTGCGCTCGACCTTCTTGCCCCAATCGGGGTCGTAGACGGCCTTGGCGAAGCGGCGGAGGCGGGCGAAGAGGCCGCCGGTGTCCCAGGCGCGGTCGAGGCGGACGGCCTGGACGTGGGTCATCCGGTTACGGCCGGCCTCGTAGTTTGAAACCGCGTGCTTGTTGACGCCCATGATGTCGCCCGCGGCGGACTGGGACAGGCCGCGCTTCTGGCGCTCGTGGCGCAGTTGGAAGGCCAGGGCGTGCCAGAGGGACTCGTCGGGGTCGAGTGCTTCGGCGGCGGTCATCGCTCTCTCCTGGGGGGTTCAAATTCTCGTGTGAATCTTCCCTGTCACTCACGGTGAGGTCATTGTTACACCAGGACAGCTGATCGAGACGTGCAAATGGGAGGAGAGCGAGCACGGTCATGAGTGAGGAGGCGGCGGAGGCCGCGGGCGTTGAAGGCGAAGGCGGTGGTCTCGTGGGCGACTGGACGGTGATCGGCTCGATCACGCTCGCGGCCGTCGCGGAGAGCGTCGGGGAGGCCAGGCACTTCGCCGCCGGTCTGCTGGGGGGCGGCGAGCGGGCCGCCACGGCCGAACTGCTGATCTCCGAGGCGTGCACCAACAGCGTCGTCCACTCCGAGTCCCGGTTCGGGGGGAAGTTCACGATGACGCTGCTGGGCGCGGGGGAGATGCTGCGCTGCGAGGTCGTGGACGAGGGCGGGCCCACCGTCCCGACCAGGCGGGACGACTCGGAACTGCGCGACAACGGCTACGGGATGATGCTGATCGAGACGCTGGCCAGCCGTTCCGGCCACTTCGTCGAGTCCGGGCACCTGCACACCTGGTTCGAGCTGGAGTGAGCTCAGACCAGGTGCACCTCCACCCCCGCGTCGCGGAGGCGGGCGACGGCGGCTGCGGGGGCGCCCCGGTCGGTGACGACCGCGTCGAGGGTGGTGACGGGGCACACCACGCCCAGGCCGGTGCGGCCGAACTTGGCCCCGTCGCAGACGGCGATGACGCGGTTGGCCGCCGCGATCGCGGCCCGCTTGACCGGGACCTCGTCGAGGTCGTGCGCGGTCAGCCCGTGTTCGGCCGACAGCCCGCACACGCCGAGCACGGCGGTGTCGACGCGTAGTGAGGCCAGTGACGCCTCGGTGAGCGGCCCGGTGAACGCCAGCGCCCCGGGCGTGGTGCGTCCGCCGGGCACCAGCAGCCGGATCTCGGGGGCGCCGCTCAGCGCGCCGGCCGAGTGCAGGTCGAGCGGGACGACGGTGAGGCGCCGCCCGGCGATCGCGCGGGCGATGGTGAGCGTGGTCGTGCCGCAGTCCAGGACGACGGCCTCGCCGTCGGCGAGCAGCCCGTCCACCTCGGCCGCGATCCTGCGCTTGGTGCCGGTGGCCTCGTGCTCGCGGACGGCGAACGGCATGGCCTCGCCGCGCAGCAGCAGGCTCACCGCGCCGCCCCGGACCCGGCGCAGGACGCCCCGGTCGGCGAGCTGGTCGAGGTCGCGGCGGATGGTCATCTCCGAGGCCCCGGTCTCCGCGGCCAGGTCGGCGACGGTGACGTGCTCGGTGGTGCGCAACCGTTCGATGAGCGCGAGCACCCGCTCCGAACTCTCCATGTGTTGGATCAAACAGACTACTTGTGGGAAAGTCAAGGAAACCTGGGAGGTCGCCATGGAGTGGATCGTGTTCGACTACGCGGGCGTCATCAGCCACGCGCCGCCCGAGGAGGCCGGGGCGCTGCTGCCGCCGGCGGCGGGCGTCGAGCCGGCGAGGTTCTGGCCGGTGTACTGGGCGCACCGGAAGCCGTACGACATGGGCGCCGTGACGGCGGCCGGATTCTGGGAGGAGGTGTGCGGGCGGCTGGGCGTGCCCGCGAACGACGACCTCGTCGAACTGCTGGTCACGCTGGACGTCCGCACCTGGACGCACATCAACGGGGAGACCCTCGCCCTGCTGACGGAGCTGGCCGAGGACGGTGCGCGGCTGGCCCTGTTGTCGAACGCGCCGGTCGAACTCGCCCGCATGGTGGACGGGCTGCCGCTGGCGGACCTGTTCGGGCATCGCCTCTTCAGTGCCGACCTGCGGCTGGCGAAACCCGATCCGGAGATCTTCCGGAGCCTGGTCGCCCGGCTCGGCGCGGAGCCGGGCGATCTGCTGTTCGTGGACGACCGCGCGGAGAACGTCCGGGCGGCCGAGGCGCTGGGGATCCGGTCGGTGCTGTTCACCGGCGCCGCGCCGCTGCGCGAGGACCTGGCGCGCCTGCGTTGAGGGGAGGGCCCGCGTCTTGCGCACCCGGAGGGAGGTGGATACCTTCATCCCAAGTATTTTTGTTCCAAGATATAGGCGGTGAGCGCGGGTGCGGGTCGGTGTGCTCGGGCACGGGGCGATCGGAGCGCGGGTCGCCGGGGTGCTGCGCACGCTCGGGGACCTGCGCGCCTCCTGGAGGGTCGCGTGATCCGGGACGCGGGCGCGGGGGCGCCCCTGCTGTGCCTGCACGGGATCGGCTCCAGCGGCGCCGCGTTCGACCCCGTCGGCCCGCCCGGCATGGACGGCTACGCCGACGCCGCCGTCGCCGTCCTGGACGCGCTCGGCATCGACCGGGCCCACGTCCTCGGCGTCTCCTGGGGCGGGGTCATCGCGACGCGCGGCCCGCCTGCTGTCCCCGGCCGCCGCCGAACACGAGGTCGCGCAGGTGGCGGAGGCGATCCGGATGCCCGGGTACGGGTACGCGGCCGAGTCGATGGCCGCCACCGACCACGGCCCCCGCCTCCGCGAGGTGCGGGCCCGCACGCTGGTGCTGGTGGGCGAGCACGACGCCGTCTGCCCGCCCGCCGAGAGCCGCGTCATCGCCGCCGCCATCCCGGGCGCCCGCTACGCCGAGGTCCCCGGGGCCGGCCACCTGTCCAACCAGGAGCGGCCCGAGGCGTTCGCCCGGGCCGTCCGGGACTTCCTCTAGGCTTCCTGCACTTGCCTCCCGCCCGCCTCCGCATGGGACGGCACGGGACGACCCACCCCCGGAAACCACCCCCGGACAGAGTCATGGACGGTGCCATGGACACGGTCGAGAAGGTCCTCGACGACTGGCGGCGCGAGCGCCCCGACCTCGACCCGTCGCCGATCGGCGTCTTCGGGCGCCTGCGCCGGGTCGCCGAACTCTCCAGGCACGAGCTGGAGGGCTACCTCGCGCCCTACGGGCTCACCCCCAAGTCCTTCGACGTCCTGGCCAACCTGCGGCGCGGCGGCCCGCCCTACCGCAAGACCCCCTCTGAGCTGGCCGAATCGTCGCTGCTGTCCAGCGGCGCCATGACCGGGCGGCTCGACAGCCTGGAGAAGGCCGGGCTGATCCGGCGCAGCCCGCACCCCGGCGACCGCCGGGTGATGTTCACCGAACTCACCCCGGCCGGGATCGAGCTGATCGACGAGGTGTTCGCGCTGCACCTGGCCAACGAGGAGACCCTGCTGGAGGGCCTCGGCCGGGCCGCCCGCGACGAGATCGCCGGGGCGCTGGCGCTGCTGGAGCGCACCATCCAGGACGCCGTCGAAAAACGCGAGGCCGAGGCCACGGCCCAGCGCCCGCCGCGCCCGCGCCGCCGCCCGCGCTGACCGTCCCCGCCGGGGGTGAACGGTCAGGGCGTGAGCAGGTAGAGGCGGAGCTCGCCGCAGCGGCTCAGCGTGCCGCCGCCGTCGGGCACCTCCACCGGCGCCGCCGCGCGCTCCGCCGCCGCCATGTCGAGCCGGCGCAGCAGCGCGCCCGTCACATGCCGGGCGGAACGGGAGATGATCACCCGCCCCTGGGAGTTGAGCAGGATCGCGCCCGCCGGCAGCAGCGGCAGCACGGTCTTCTCCACGCGCCGCAGGTAGAGGTCCGCCCCGGTGATCCCGAGGAACCCGCCGCCGTCGAGCACGGGCGTGGACATCGTCAGGATGTACTGGTCGGTGCCGTGGTAGTCGACGTACGGGCCGTGCACGTTGGGCCCGTGCGTGACCTGCGGGACGGTGAACCATGGCCGCCCGGTGTAGTCGTAGAAGCCCCGGCTGGCCGGGTCGAGGTCGACGACCAGCCGCTCGGGGTCGGGGCCGTCCCCGGTCTGCCACCACTCCAGCCACAGCGGCGCGTCGGCCAGCAGTCCGGGCGCGGCGACGAAGCCGCTGCCGGTCACCAGCGGCGCGTGCTCGCCCAGGACCCCGAGGATCTCCAGGCGGAGCGGGGCCAGCTCCTCGCGCGCGGGACGCGCCCCGTGGGCGGCGGCGTCGCGGACGAGCCCGACCACGTGCGCGCTGAGCCGCTCCACCGAGCGGAGCACGCCGTCGAACACCCGCCCGACGTCCCGGGCGGCGGAATGTGCGAGAGGTTCGGTCACGGGGGTCACCCCTACGGTTCTACGAGACTCAGATGCAGCTCCACAAGCCGTTCGACCGACTCGTTCACGTGCCGCCGGGCGAGCCGGGCGGCCAGCTCGCCGTCCTCGGCGGCGATCGCCGCGACGATCTCGCGATGCTGCCGGTCAAGCCGCCGCCGGGTGTGGACGTCGGCGCCGGGCAGCCACAGCAGCGGCCCGATGTCGGTCTGCATCCGGATCTCCTCGCGGGTGAGGCGGGCGGACTGGGCCGCCGCGGCCACCTCCACGTGGAAGCGCCCGTCGGTGTGGTGCCGGCGCTCGATCGCCGCGGCGCCCGCGAACGCCTCGGCGGCCTCGCCGAGCCGTTCCAGGTCGTCGGGTGAGGCCCGCTCGGCGGCCAGCAGCGCGGCCCCGGCGGCCAGCGCCGAGTAGTGGTCGCCGAGATCGCGCAGGTCGGCCACGGTGAGATCGCTCAGCCGGCGGCGCAGGCGCTCGGCGGTCTCCTCCTGCCCGGGGGCGCGCACGAAGCTGCCGCCGCCGCGCCCGCGCCGCGTCACGATCAGGCCCTGCTCGCGCAGCTCGCTCAGCGCCTCCCGGACCGTCACCGTCGCCACGCCCAGCATCGCGGCCAGGTCCGGCTCGCTGGGCAGCTGCTCGCCGTCGGCCAGCAGCCCGAGGGAGATGGCGTCGGCCAGCCGGCGGGTGATCGTCTCGGCCCGGCCGCGGTTCTCCAGGGGCGCGAAGACGGCGAGCCGGGCGGTCGCGGACGCGTCCGGTGCGGGCATCGTTCTCCCTTCACGTGCTCGGGCCGGGTTCTCGGGCGGGGCCGGCGGCGGGCCGAAGAGATCTCGCCATGGCCCTTGCCAGAAAATATCTGGCGCCATATCTTTTCGGCCAGAGAGAGTACCCGGGACTCTCGGCAGTGGCATCGCCGACCGTCAGTTTCGCAGGCCGGACCCCGGACCACCGGGCCGCCCGGCCGGGGACCGTCCACCGACACCGTCCGACCCCCGACACCGACCGTCCGCCGTCGCCGCGTGACTGCTTGCGCGATGGGTTCCGCCCCCTGTCGACAGGTGCCGCCGCGCGGTGCGCACACCGCCGAACCGGCACCGGCCGTCCCCGCCCGGACCGGCCGCCCCGGCGGCACGCCCGCTGACAAGGCCCGCTGACAGGCCCGCTGACAAGGGAGGACCCTGGTGTCCACCGCACGCGAACCCGCGGCGCCCCCGGCCGCCGAGGCCGGCGACGCCGACTCCGCACGCCTGGCCGCCCTCGGCTACGAGACCCACTTCCGGCGCGACATGAGCCTGTGGGCCAACTTCTCCCTCGGCTTCACCTACCTGTCCCCGGTCGTCGGCGTGTACGCGCTGTTCGGCTTCTCCCTCGCCACCGCCGGACCCCCGATGATCTGGGCGTTCGTCATCGCCGGCATCGGCCAGCTGCTGGTCGCGCTGGTGTTCGGCGAGATCGTCTCGCAGTACCCGGTCAGCGGTGGCGTCTACCCGTGGGCGCGTCGGCTGTGGGGCCGCCGCTGGGCCTGGATGAGCGGCTGGATCTACCTGTTCGCGCTGCTGGCCACCATCGCCAGCGTCAGCTACGGCGCCGGGCCGTACGCCGCCGCGATGCTCGGATTCCGGCCCACCGTCACCACCACCATCGTGTGCGCCCTGGTCGTCCTGGCCGTCGCCACCCTGATCAACCTGTCCGGCACCCGCTGGCTGTCGCTGGCCGCCATCATCGGGTTCGCCGCCGAACTGCTCGGCGCGCTCGCCGTCGGGATCTGGCTGCTGGCCACCGAACGGCACCACGGCCTCGGCGTCCTCTTCGACGGCCAGGGCACCGGCTCGGGCGGCTCGTACGCGGCCGCGTTCCTGGCCGCCTCCCTGATCGGCATCTTCCAGTACTACGGCTTCGAGGCCTGCGGCGACGTGGCCGAGGAGGTCCGCGACCCCGCCCGCCGCATTCCGCGAGCCATGCGGATGACCATCTACGTCGGCGGCGCCGCCGCCACCTTCGTCACCCTCGCCCTGGTGCTGTCGGTCGCCGACTTCGGCGCGGTCATCTCCGGCCGCGACACCGACCCCGTCACCACCGCGCTCACCGCCGCGTTCGGCTCCGGCATGGTCAAGGTGATCCTCGGCATCGTGCTGATCTCGTTCGTGTCGTGCGCGATGAGCCTCCAGGCCGCCGCCAGCCGGCTGACCTACGCCTACGCCCGGGACGACATGATCGTCGGCAGCCGGGTGCTGGCCCGGTTCTCGCAGGCCCGGCACGTACCGCCGTACGCGCTGCTGCTGGCCGCCGTCCTGCCCGCGCTGCTGGTGATCGGCTCCAAGCTCTCCACCGACGCCCTCACGAAGATCATCTCGTTCGCGTCGCTGGGCATCTACCTGGGCTTCCAGATGGTGGTGCTGGCCGCGCTGCGCGCCCGCCTCAAGGGCTGGCGGCCCGCGGGCCCGTTCACCCTGGGCCGCTGGGGCCTGGCGGTCAACGTCGCCGCGCTGGTGTACGGCGTCTCCGCGATGGTGAACATGTCCTGGCCGAGGACGCCCGACGTGCCCTGGTACGACAACTACATAGTGCCGCTGTCCGGCGCGGTCGTGATCGTCCTGGGCCTGGTCTACATGGCCGCGACCCGCCACTACGGCCGCGGCACCGCCCCCGCCGGCGACGCGATCCCCGCGGCCGAGGGCGCCGCCCCCGCCGGCTCCCTGGCGACTCCATGACCGCCAGCCGTCCCACGAGCATCTGGAGGAGGCCATGAGCCCGGCCACCACCGCCGCGACCGCGCCGTACTTCAACATCGCCGACCCCGCCTTCTCCGTCCAGTCGGAGGAGGTCCGGCGGGCCCGGGAGGACGGCTGGTACGCGCGCACCAACTACGGCATCGCCGTACTGCGGTACGACGAGGTCAGCCGCCTCCTCAAGCACCCCAAGCTGCGCCAGGGCAGCGCCAGGTGGCCCGAGCACCACGGCATCACCACCGGGCCGTTCGCCGACTGGTGGTCCAACTGGGTGCTCAACAAGGAGGGCGAGGACCACCACCGGCTGCGCCGCCTGATGAACCCCGCGTTCTCCCGCAGGCTGATCAGCGGGCTGGTGCCGCGGTTCCGGGCGCTGGCGGGCGAACTGATCGACTCCTTCGCCGAACCGGACCGGTGCGAGTTCGTGTCCGAGTTCGCCGAGCCGTACGCCGCCCGGGTCATCGCGATCATGCTCGGGCTGCCCGAGTCGGAGTGGCCGGTGATCGCCCGCGAGTCCGCCACCATCGGCCTGGCCATGGGCGTCACCATCGCCGCGGACCTGCCGAAGATCGAGGCCGCGCTGGACAGCCTGTACGGCTACGTCGACGAGCTGATCGACGACCGGCTGCGCGAGCCGCGCGACGACTTCGTCACCCGCCTCGTCCAGGCCGAGCGCGACCAGGACCGGCTCAGCCGCGTCGAGCTGCGCGACTCGATGATCCTGCTGATCTTCGGCGGGTTCGACACCACCCGCAACCAGCTCGGCCTGGCCATGCAGACCTTCATGCGGCACCCGGACCAGTGGGCGCTGCTCGGCGAGCGGCCCGACCTCGGCGCCGCCGCCGTCGAGGAGGTCATGCGCGTCAACCCGACCACCACATGGGTGACCCGGGAGGCCCTGGAGGACTTCGAGTTCCAGGGGGTGGACATCGCCGGCGGCACCACCGTGCACCTGTTCACCGAGTCCGCCGGGACCGACCCGCGCGCCGTGCCGGACGGCTCGTTCGACATCACCGCCGAACGCCCGCCCCACTTCGGCTTCGGCGGCGGCGCGCACCACTGCCTCGGCCACTTCGTCGCCCGCTGCGACATGAGCGAGGCGCTCCCACTGCTGGCCCGGCGGATGCGCGACCCCCGCCCCGCCGGCGAGGCCCGCTCCCTGCCGCTCAGCGGCAACACCGGCCCGATCACCCTGCCCATCGCCTTCACCACGCCCACCCGCCACGCAGAGGGAGGCTGACCACCCGCATGGCAGCCACCCGCACGGAAGAAGGAGTTCCCCGATGAAGGTCGTCGTCGACCTGGACATGTGCCAGGACCACGGGCAGTGCGCCATCGCCGCGCCCGACGTCTTCCGCATCAACGAGGACGGAAGGCTGGAGTACGACGGCTCGCCCGCAGAGTCCCTGCGCGGCGACGTCGAGGACGCCGCCGACGTGTGCCCCGTCCAGGCCATCCTGATCGAGGACTGAGATGGCGGGACATGTCGTCGTCGTCGGGGCCGGGATGGCCGGGCTGCGCGCCGCCGAGCAGCTGCGCGCCGCCGGATGGGACAGGGCGATCACCGTGGTCGGGGCGGAGGAGCACCTCCCCTACAACCGGCCGCCGCTGTCCAAGGAGCTCCTGGCGGGCAGGATCGGGCGGGGCGGCGCGGCCGAGGCGCACGCCGCGACCGCGTTCCGGCGCCGCAAGAGCGTCGAGGACGTCACCTGGCGGCTGGGCACCCCGGTCGTGCGGGCGGCGCTGGGCTCCCGCACGCTGACCCTGGCCGACGGGACCGGCCTCACCTACGACGGCCTCGTGGTGGCCACCGGGCTGCGGCCGCGCCGCGCCGTCATCCCCGGGCCCGAGTTCGGCCGGCACGTGCTGCGCACCCTCGACGACGCGCTCGCGCTGCGCGAACGCCTCGCGCCCGGCCGCGCCGTCGCCGTGGTCGGCGGCGGGTTCATCGGCTGCGAGGTCGCCGCCACCGCCCGGCTGGCCGGCTGCGACGTCACCGTGGTCGAGCCGTGCCACGAGCCGATGGAGCGGGCGCTCGGGCCCGAGCTGGGCCGCGTGCTGCGGCTGCACCACCAGGACCAGGGCGTCCGGTTCGTCACCGGCCGGATCGTCTCCGAACTGCTGTCGGACGGGCCGTGCGAGCGGGTCGCCGCCGCCGTCCTGGACGACGGCACCCTCGTCCCGGCCGACCTGGTCGTCGAGTCGGTCGGCTCCCGCCCCAACGTCGAATGGCTCCGGGACAACGGGCTGGACCTGAGCGACGGCGTCCTGTGCGACAACCAGTTGCGCGTGGAGGGGCTGCCCGGCGTCGTCGCCGTGGGCGACGTGGCCCGCTTCCCCAACCCGCGCTACGACGACGTGCCGCGCAGGGTCGAGCACTGGTGCGTCCCCAACGACACCGCCAAGCGCGCGGCGGCGACGCTGGCCTCGCACCTGGGCGTCCGGCCGCAGGACGACAGCCCGTTCACGCCGGTGCCCTCGTTCTGGAGCGACCAGTACGGCGTGCGGGTGCAGAGCTACGGAGCCCCCGCGCTCGGCGACCGCTGCGAGCTCCTCGACGGCGGGCTCGACCACCCCAGGGCGCTCACCGGCGGCGTCGCGATGGCGTACTACCGCGACCGGCAGATGGTCGGGGTGGTGCTCGTCGGCATCCCCGCCTCCGAGTACCGCCAATACCGCGAACTGCTGACCGGCGCCCTCGCCCCCGCCGCCTGACCCCCCATCACCCCCAGGGAAGGTTCCCGATGTCAACGACGACGGCTCTCGACGAGCACAAGGAACGCAACGCCGACGAGGCCGCGATACGCGACCTCACCGCGCGGGTCGAGGAGGCCGGGGTCGAGTTCGTCTACTACCAGACCGTGTCGCTGACCGGCCGGGTGGTGGGCAAGGTCGTCCCGGCCCGGCACCTGCGCCGCAACCTCGAACGCGGCGTCAACCTGCACCGCACCGCCATGTCCGACCTCCAGGTCGACCGGTTCGGAGCGCTGCTCGGCGGCGGCACCGAGGCCGCCGAGTTCACCGCGATGCCCGACCCCGAGACCTTCGTGGTGCTGCCGTGGGACACCACCGTCGGCCGGTTCCTCTGCCGCGTGTACGAGCCCGGCCACCGTCCCGAGGTCGGCGGCCGGCCGCTGGCCACCGACGCCCGCTCCAACCTGCGGCGGGTGCACGCGGCGTTCGCCGAGGCGACCGGGCTGCGGCTGCGCAGCGGCTGCGAGCCGGAGATGACGTGGACGGGCCCCGGCCTGGGGGTGCACGTCAAGCCGGGGTCGAGCCCCTCCTACCACGTCGACAGCCTGGAGGTGATGCGGCCGGTCTTCCAGCGGGTGATCCGGTACGCGCAGGCGCTGGACTTCGACATGATCGAGGGCGACTACGAGGACCCGGGGCAGCTGGAGCTGAACTGGATGTTCGACGACGCCGACACCACCGCCGACCGGGTCGTCACCTACCGGCAGATCTGCCGCCAGGTGGCGCGGGAGCTGGGCGTCACGGCCAGCTTCATGCCCAAGCCCGCGGCCGGGGTGATGGGCAACGGCTGCCACCACAACCTCAGCCTGTGGCGCGGCTCCGGGGATGACGCCGTGAACGTGCTCGCCGACCCCGGGGTGACGGAGATGCACCTCACCGACCTCGGCAGGCACGCGGTCGGCGGGATCCTGAGCCACGCCGCCGGGATGATGGCCCTGATGGGGCCCACGGTGAACTCCTACAAGCGGTACTGGGACGCCGGCCAGTTCGCCCCCGCGCAGATCAACTGGGGCATGGACAACAAGACGTGCACGGTGCGGCTGTCGGCCAACGGGCGGCTGGAGTGCAAGCTGCCCGACGCCAGCGTCAACCCCTACCTCTCGCACGCCGCGCTGATCTCCGCGATCAAGGACGGGCTCGACCACGCCATCGACCCGGGGCCGCCACAGGCGGGCAGCAGCTACGAAGGTGCTCCGGGCAAGTTCGAGCCGCTGCCCCTCACCCTGCGGGACGCGCTGGACGCCTTCGCCGCCGACGCGGTCATCCGCGGCACCTTCCCCGAGGAGATGGCCGAGCTGTACCTGGAGCTCAAGGGCGACGAGTGGGCCCGGTTCTGCGGCCACATCACCGACTGGGAGCGCGAGATGTACACGGAACACCTCCCGTGACGGATCGTCCGGCCGATCGTCCGTTGCGCCTGGCCTGCATCGACGCCGAGGCGCCGCCGCTGTTCTCCCGCAGCCCGGACGGGGTGACCCGGCACGGCTACGAGCCGGACGCGGCGGCGCTGGTCGCCGAGGTGCTGGGGCGCCGGTTGCAGTGGGTGTTCATCCCGTGGGCCGAGTTCGTCCCGGCGCTGGAGGCGCACGAGGTCGACGGGGTCTGGTGCGGGCAGGGCATCACCGAGGCCCGCCTGCGCCGGGTCGACTTCACCCGGCCGTACGCGGTCTTCAACGAGTCGGTGCTGGTGCGGCGGGGCGCCGGGGTGACCGGGCCGGACGGGCTGCGCGGGCTGCGGGTGGCGGCGATCGAGGGCAGCACGAACATGGCGCTGGCCGAGACGTTCGACGGCGCGGTCACCGTCCCGTTCGGCGGCGAGACCGACGACGTCTTCGGCGACATGCTGGCCGCCCTGCGCTCCGGCGAGGTGGACGCGGTGGTCGACGACGACGTGGTGTTCGTCCCGCTGGGGGAGGACCCCGACTTCGAACCGGCCTTCACCGTCCCGACCGGCAACCGCTGGGGCGTCGCCGTCGCCAAGGACCGGCCCGGAATCCGCGAGGACCTGGACGGGGCCCTGGCGGCCGTGATCGCCGACGGCCGCCTGGAGAAGGTCTGGCGGGCCTGGATGCCCGCCCTGCCCTACCCGTTCGGCAAGGGCTGACGGCCGGGCCCGTCGAACGGCTCTGTCCTCGCGCGCTTGCCGGGCCCCCGCGACTGAACTAATGTCTGGACATGTGTCTTGGACGCAGCGGCTGATCAACGAGCCCACCCGCCGCCGCCTCACCGACCGGCAGGCCGACACCGTCCGGCGGCTGACCGACGCCGCGGTGGAGGAGGTCCGGGGGACCGGCTTCGACGGGCTCACCGTACGGAACGTGGCCCGGCGCGCGGGCGTCGCGCCCGCCACCGCCTACACCTACTTCGCCTCCAAGAACCACCTGATCACCGAGGTGTTCTGGCGGCGGCTGTCCGCGCTGCCGCCGGCCGGCACCGGCGGCGCGCTCCGCGACCGGGTCGTCGCCGTGCTGCGCGAGACCGCGCTGCTGGTCTCCGACGAGCCCGAACTGGCCGCGGCCTGCACCACCGCGATGCTCGGCACCGACCCCGACGTGCGGGAACTGCGCGGACGGATCGGCCTGGCCGTCCGGGAGCGGCTGCAGACCGCCATCGGCGACGGCATCGCCGACCCGGCCGCCCGCTCCCGGATCGTCCACGCGCTGGAGATGGCCTACACCGGGGCGCTGGTGCACGCGGGCATGGGCTACCTCTCCTACGCGCGCGTCGCCGACCGCCTCGCCGAGACGGCGGAACTCCTGTTGCCCGACCCCCGGTGACGCCCGACCCCCGGGGTCAGATCTGGCCCTCGGGCTTCTTCGGGATCGTCTCCGCGATCGCCTGGCCCACCTCGATCAGCACGTCGCCCGGCGGGCTGTACTTGCTCGGCACCGTCACCTCGACGTACGCCTGCCGGGACACCGCCGTGAACGTGACCGGACGGCCCGCGGGCTCCCCGAACCAGTCGACCCCGTTCACCGTCACCAGCTGGGAGGTCGGCCGCAGCGCCGCCGGGCGCGGCACCCCGCAGCGCAGCGCGATCGCCGGGGACCCCCACGCGGCCGTCAGCGGCGAATCGGGGGAGGTGTCGCGGCGGGGCTGCTCGTGCACCCGCTCGGGCAGCCGCAGCCCGGCGCACAGCCGCGCGCCCGCCGCGTCCGGGGACGGCACCGGCACCTGCACCGCCCCGTCGCCGCACCCGGCCAGCAGCAACCCGGGAAGGAGCAGGGCCAGGACGGCAGGAAGCGACCGGGAACGCACAGGCCTGAAACGCATGGAAGAGGAACGGTCAGATGTGGACGATGGGACAGGTGAGCGTGCGGGTGATCCCCTCGACCGCCTGGATCTGCGCGACGACGAGCTTGCCCAGCTCGTCGACATTGCGCGCCTCCGCTCGGACGATCACGTCGTACGGCCCCGTCACGTCCTCCGCCAGTGTGACGCCCGGGATGCCGGCGATCTCGCCGGCCACCTCGGCAGCCTTGCCGACTTCGGTCTGGATGAGGATGTAGGCCTGCACCATCACGTCCTCCCCGGGCGGAGAAAAAGCCGTCGGACGGTCACCGTATCGTGTTACGCGCCCCGGCGGGCGCCGGGGGCGGGGCGAAGGGCCCGCTGCGGCCGGCCGGGGAGCGAGAGATCGGGGGCGGATGAGCAGTATCGGGGAGCTGGGCGAGTTCGGGCTGATCACACGGCTGACCGACCGCCTGCCGCAGGGCCCGGCCGTCGAACTGGGGCCCGGCGACGACGCCGCGGTCGCCCGCGCGCCCGACGGGCGGGTGGTGGCCACCACCGACCTGCTCGTCGAGGGCCGCCACTTCCGCCGCGACTGGTCCGGGCCGTACGAGATCGGCTGCAAGGCCGCCGCGCAGAACCTCGCCGACGTCGTCGCCATGGGCGCCAGGCCCACCGTGCTGCTGGTCGGGCTTGCCGTCCCGGCCGACACGCCGGTGGAGTGGGCCGAGCAGCTCTACGCCGGACTGGGCGAGGAGTGCGAGATGACCGGTACCTCCGTGGCCGGCGGCGACGTCGTGGCCGCCCGGCAGATCCTCCTGGCCATCACCGCGCTGGGCGACCTGGGCGGCGAGCCGCCGCTGACCCGGTCGGGCGCGCGTCCGGGCGACCTGGTGGCGGTGCGGGGGCGGCTCGGCCACTCCTCGGCCGGCCTGGAGCTTCTCGAGAGCGGCCGCGACGAGCCCGCCGAACTGGTCGAGGCCCACCGCCGGCCGCGGCCCCCGTACACCGCCGGGGCCGAGGCCCGCGCGATGGGCGCGACCGCGCTGATGGACGTCAGCGACGGCCTTCTTCAGGATCTGGGCCACATCGCCAAG
Organism: Spirillospora sp. CA-255316; assembly: GCA_050942275.1. GTDB lineage: Bacteria > Actinomycetota > Actinomycetes > Streptosporangiales > Streptosporangiaceae > Spirillospora. Next base: position 2,564,127 of record CP192047.1, read on the forward strand.
GCCAGCGGTGTACGGATAGAGGTGGACACCGCCGAGGTGCCCGTGCCGGCGGTGCTCGGCCCGGGTGGCCTTCGCCACGTCCTGACCGGCGGGGAAGACCACGGTTTCGCCGCCACCGTGCCCCCGGGGGCCTCGATCCCGTCGTCCTGGACGGTGGTCGGCACGGTCACCGAGGGTGCGGGAGTGCTGGTCGACGGCGGTGCCTACCGGGGTTCCGGCTGGGATCACTTCCGTGATTGAACGGAAGGGAACCCTGGCCGCGGCGCGCGGGCGTCGGCGTGCGCCTTTGCCCGTCTGGTAGGCATGCTTGGTGTGGGTTTGGTATACATCCTGTGATCGAAGAGGGATGGGATGGGACGACACACCAGGGTTGAGCGAAGCGAGGACCAGACCGCCCCGGACGAGGGGGAACCCCCCTCCGGCGCTCTAGGCCCCTCCGCCTACGGCCCTCCGCCCCGCGGCTCGGTGCCGTACGGCGTCCCGCCACAGGCTCCCTACGGCGGCCCGTACCAGGGTCCCCAGGCCCCCCGAAATCCCCAATTGCACCAGGCTCCGCACGGCCCGGTGCCCCCTGGCGCTCCCGCCCCGGCTCCCGCACCCGAATCCACCGCCTCCTCCAGAGACTCCTCCCGCTCCCCGGGGCCTTCCTCGTCCCGGCGCAGCCCGCTGCGGGTGCTCTCCTCGGTCCCGGTGCCGCTGCTGCCGATCGTCGCGCTGGTCCTGGCGGTCGGGGTGGTGTCGTACGCGCTGAGCACCCAGCAGATCTCCCTGAACTTCGCCGGCGGCGCCCCCAAGGAGCCCACCCAGGCCCGCGAGGGCCAGGTCTCCCAGCGCGGCCCCGGCGACCGCGCCAGCCGCGGCGCCCAGCGCGCCGACGGGCTGGTCGTCCGGTTCAAGATGGGGGCCGTCTCCTCCACCGGGTTCCGGTTCACCGCCACGATCGCCAACCGCGGGCAGCGCAGCGTGCCGAATTGGGCGATGGCGTTCCGGATCCCCGGCGCGACGATCGTCTCCGCCAGCGGCGCCACCGTGGTCCGCACGGGCGAGCTCGGCTGGGTGCGCAGCCCCACCGGCGCTCCCGCCCTCGCCCCCGGTCAGTCGGTCAGGATCTCCTTCGTGGCGCAGGGCAAGGCCCGCGGGCCCTCCTCGTGCAAGATGAACAGCCTGCCCTGCACGCGGGTGTGACACCCACGCGTAACCCTGCGTGATCGCCGCGCGAACCCGTGTGAAGACGGCGGTCCCCGAGGCCGGTCAGACCGCGAACGGCCTTAAAGTGGCGCCATGACGCAGAATTCGCCGCAGGCCCCGCCCCTCGTGCTCACCATCGCCGGCTCCGACTCCGGCGGCGGCGCCGGGATCCAGGCGGACCTGAAGACCATGCTCGCCCTGGGCACCCACGGCATGAGCGTCATCGCGGCCGTCACCGCGCAGAACTCCCTCGGCGTGCAGGGCTACTGGGAACTGCCGCCCGAGGCGGTGCGCGCCCAGCTCGACTCCGTCCTGTCCGACATCGGCGTGCACGCGATCAAGACCGGCATGCTGGCCTCCACCGCCCTGGTCGAGACCGTCGCCGGGGTGCTGGCCGAGGCCACCGTGCCCGTCGTGGTCGACCCGGTGGGCGTCTCCAAGCACGGCGACGCGCTGCTGGCCCCCGACGCGGTGGACGCCGTCCGCACCGTCCTGCTGCCCACCGCGACCGTCGTCACCCCCAACCTGTGGGAGGTCGAGCAGCTCACCGGCGTCAAGGTGGTGGACGAGTCGCAGCTGCGCGAGGCCGCCGAGGCGGTCCTGGCGCTCGGCCCGCGCTGGGCGCTGATCAAGGGCGGGCACCTTCCCGGCGAGCCCGCCGACCTGCTCTTCGACGGCGAGCACGAGCACCGCTTCACCGCGCCCCGCCACGACAACCGGCACACCCACGGGACCGGCTGCACGCTGGCGTCCGCGATCGCCTCGCACCTGGCCCTGGGCGACGACGTCCCCACGGCGGTCGGCAAGGCCAAGGAGTACGTCACCGGCGCGATCGCCGCCGGCTTCCCGCTGGGCTCGGGCATCGGCCCGGTCGACCACAACTGGCGCCACCGCGCCCGCTGACCGCACCCGCCGCCGGGCCCCGCCGGGCACGGGCCGGGACGCGGGCGCCCGGGAACGCAGAAAGTCGGCTCATCGGGATGCGATCCGATGAGCCGACCGGTGGCCTGGCGGTACCGCCCGGTGCGGGCGGCGCGCGTCAGACGGTGGGCTTGACGACCTTGCCGGCCTTGATGCAGGACGTGCAGGCGTTGATCCGCTTGGTGCCACCGTTCACGACGGCGCGCACGCGCTGGATGTTGGGGTTCCAGCGGCGCGGGGTGCGGCGGTGCGAGTGGGAGACGCGCATGCCGAAACCGGGTCCCTTGCCGCAGACGTCGCAGACGGAAGCCACGGGAAACTCCAAGTGGGTGTCGATGCTCTGAACCGGAGCGACCCGCCGTGCCGGAATGGCCACTGGGGGCGCGCAGGAAGCGTTCCGGAAGAAACGCAGAACTCAGATTAGCCCACCGCTCGTTCCCTACGCGAATCGGCCCGCGGGCGCAACCGCGCGCCCGCGGCGTCCCGGCCTGCCGGTTCCCCTGGGACCGCTCCGCACGGTACAGAGGTATCCGCGGAAACGGCGGCGCGGGATCGGCGAGCGGAGCTGGGTGTGGGCGAGGTCCTCGACGGGGCGGCGGTACGGCGGTGGTGCAGGCTCGCGGCGGAGGCGCTGGGCCGCACCCGGGGGGAGATCGACGCGCTCAACGTGTTCCCCGTGCCGGACGGCGACACCGGCACCAACCTGCATCTGACCCTGCTGTCGGCGGCCGACGCGGTGGACGAGCTCCCCGAGGGCGCCGGCACGGCCGAGACGTGGCGGGCGCTGACCCAGGGGGCGCTGGTCGGCGCCCGGGGCAACTCCGGGGTGATCCTCAGCCAGTTCCTGCGCGGCCTCGCCGAGATCGTCGGGCGGCCGGAGACGGCCGGGGACGGCCTGGCGTTCGCCGAGGCGCTCGGGTACGCGTCGGTGCTGGCCCGCAATGCCGTGGAGCGCCCGGTGGAGGGCACGATCCTGAGCGTCCTGGAGGAGGCGGCGGTCGCCGGCTCCGACGCGGCCGCTTCCGGACCGGCGATCGCCGACTCTCCGGGGCCGGGTCTGGCCGGGGTGGCGCGGGCGGCGGCGGCCGGGGCGCGGCAGGCGCTGCGGCGCACTACCGGGCAACTGGAGGTGCTGGCGCGCAGCGGCGTGGTGGACGCGGGCGCGGCGGGGCTGTGCGTGGTGCTGGACGCCCTCACCGCCGTGATCACCGAGGAGTACCCGGAGCGGTACGAGGTGCCCGCGCGGGCGGCGGGCGAGGCGCCGGTCAGGGAGCAGCGCGCCGAGGCGTCGGGGCCGGGCTACGAGGTCATGTACCTGCTGGACGCCCCGGACGAGTCCGTCCCGGACCTGCGCGAGGTCCTGGACGGGCTGGGCGACTCGCTGGTCGTGGTGGGCGGCGACGGGCTGTGGAACGTCCACGTGCACGTCGACGACGCCGGGGCGGCGATCGAGGCGGGGCTTGCGGCGGGCCGCCCGCACCGCATCCGGGTGACCTATTTGCAGGCGGCCGAGGGCGAGCAGCAGCCGCAGGCGCCCTGCACGGGCCGCGCGGTGGTGGCGGTCACGGCGGCGGAGGGCCTGGCCGCGCTGTTCGAGGGCAACGGCGCCCGCGTCGTGCTGCGCGAGCCCGGCACGGTGCCGCCGCTGGCGGTGCTGGCCGAGGCGATCCTGGCCGCCGGGGACGAGGTCACGGTGCTGCCCAACGAGCCCGAGGTGGTGGCGCTGGCGGAGGCGGCGGCCGAGCGGGCCCGCGACACCGGGGCGCGGATCGCCGTCGTCCCGACCCGGGCGTCGGTGCAGGGCCTGGCCGCGCTGGCGGTGCACGACCCGCTGCGCCGGTTCGCCGAGGACGTGATCGCGATGACCCGGGCGGCGGGCGCCACCCGGTTCGGCCATCTGGAGGTGGCCGCGGAGGAGGCCGTCACCAGCGTCGGGCTGTGCCAGCCGGGGGACGTGCTGGGGCTGATCGAGGGCGACGTGGCCATGATCGGGACCGGGCAGCCGGAGGTGGCGCTGCAGGTCCTGGACCGGATGCTGTCGGGCGGCGGCGAGCTGGTGACGCTGATCTCCGGCACGTACGCGCCCGCGGGCCTCACCGAGGAGCTGGAGGCGCACCTGCGGGTCCGGCACCCGGACGTGGAGGTCGGCGTGTACGACGGCGGCCAGGTCCGCCACCCCCTCCTCATCGGCGTGGAGTGACCGTCCGGGAAGGACGGGGAATGCAGGGACCCGCGCATAGGGTCGGAGGTGCGCGGTAGAAAGGGCGACGTGGCGAAACTCGACGAGTCGTTGCACAGGGTGCTGGGGGACAGGACCGCCAAGGTGCTGGCCAAGGGGCTCGGCCTGCACACGGTCGGCGACCTGCTGCACCACTACCCGCGCCGCTACGCCCACCGGGGCGAGCTGACGCCGCTGAACGAGCTGGCCGACGGCGAGCATGTCACGGTGATGGCCGAGGTGACCAAGGTCCAGGGCCGCACGCTCAGCCGCAGCCCCGGCTACGTCCTGGAGATCACCGTCACCGACGGCACCGGCGAGCTGAAGCTCAGCTTCTTCGGGCGCAAGGGCTCCTACCGGCCGGAGAAGGACCTGTCGCCGGGCACCCGGGGCCTGTTCGCGGGGAAGATCAGCACCTACCGGCCGCGCAGCGGGCGCGGGCAGCGTCAGCTGGCCCACCCGCAGTACAAGGTCGTCCCGGACCGGGCGGGCCAGGAGGCCGCGCAGGAGTGGGCGGACGAGATCATCCCGATCTACCCGTCCACCAAGGGCCTGGACATCGAGACGATCGGCAAGTCGGTCGGGATGGTCCTGGACGGCCTGGAGCCGGGTGCCGACCCGATGCCGGAGCTGACGCTCAAGCGGCACGGCTTCGTCGGGCTGCGCGAGGCGTACGAGGGCATCCACCGCCCCCGCTCCTGGGAGGAGCTGGGCCGCGCCCGCAAGCGGCTGAAGTGGGACGAGGCGTTCGTCCTCCAGGTGGCGCTGGCGCAGCGCCGGATGGCCGCCGCCGCGCTGCCCGCCAAGGCGCGGCCCGCGATCGAGGGCGGGCTGCTGGACGCGTTCGACGCCCGGCTGCCGTTCGAGCTGACGCCGGGCCAGCGCGAGGTGGGCCGCGAGATCGCCGAGGACCTGTCCCTGGAGCATCCGATGCACCGCCTGCTCCAGGGCGACGTGGGGGCCGGCAAGACCGTGGTCGCGTTGCGGGCGATGCTCCAGGTGGTGGACGGCGGCGGGCAGGCGGCGCTGCTGGCGCCGACCGAGGTGCTGGCCCAGCAGCACTACCGGTCGATCACCGGGATGCTCGGCGAGCTGGCCCAGGCGGGGCAGCTGGGCGGCGCCGACACCGCGACCCGGGTGGCGCTCCTCACCGGTTCGCAGGGGGCGAAGGCGCGCAAGGCGACGCTGCTGGAGGCGGCGTCCGGCTCGGCCGGGATCGTGGTCGGCACGCACGCGCTGCTGGAGGACCACGTCCAGTTCGCCGACCTGGGCCTGGTGGTGGTGGACGAGCAGCACCGGTTCGGCGTCGAGCAGCGGGACGCGCTGCGCGAGAAGGTGGCGGGCGGGCGCCCGCACGTGCTGGTCATGACCGCCACGCCGATCCCGCGCACGGTGGCGATGACGGTCTTCGGCGATCTGGAGACCTCGGTGCTGGGGCAGCTCCCGGCGGGGCGCGCGGAGATCAGGACGCATGTGGTGCCGCCGGAGAAGCCCGCGTTCCTGGCCCGCACCTGGGAGCGGATCAGGGAGGAGGCCGCGCAGGGGCGGCAGGTCTACATCGTCTGCCCGCGGATCGGCGACCAGGAGGGCGACGAGGGCGACGTGCGCGACCTGGCGCCGCCCGACGGCGGCGAGCGGCGCTCCCCGCTGGGGATCATGGAGCTGCTGCCGCGCCTGGAGGAGCTGCTGGCGGGGCTGCGGATCGGGGTGCTGCACGGCAAGCTGCATCCCGACGAGAAGGACGCGGTGATGCGCCGCTTCTCCGCGGGGGAGCTGGACGTGCTGCTGGCCACCACGGTGATCGAGGTCGGGGTGGACGTGCCGAACGCCACCGGGATGGTCATCATGGACGCCGACCGGTTCGGGGTGTCGCAGCTGCACCAGCTGCGCGGCCGGGTGGGCCGGGGCACGCTGCCGGGGCTGTGCCTGCTGGTCACCGACGCCGAGCCGGAGAGCAAGGCGCGCGAGCGGCTGGACGCGGTCGCCTCCACCACCGACGGTTTCAAGCTGTCCCGGCTCGACCTGGAGCAGCGCCGGGAGGGCGACGTGCTCGGCGCGAGCCAGGCGGGCCGGTCCTCCAGCCTGCGGCTGCTGACGCTGCTGCGGGACGAGGAGGTGATCCGGCAGGCCCGGGAGGAGGCGCAGCTGCTGGTGGAGGCCGATCCCGACCTGGAGGAGCACCCCGGCCTGGCGGCGGAGCTGGCGGCGCTGCTGGACGACGAGCGCACCGACTTCCTGGAGAAGGCCTGACCCCGGAGTCAGGGGCGGGTCGGGGAACGTGACATGGTTCTCGTCAAGTTCCCTACTAATTCGGTTGACTAACTAGGAAATTCGCCGCACGATGGAGGGGTGAATCCGTTCGAGGCCCTCACCGTGCGCCGCCACGTCGACTTCCGGCGTCAGGCGAGCGCGCTGTGTTCCGCGCGTTGATCCCGACCCTTTCCTCTCCCGGATCGACGGCTTCTCTCGGAGGCGCACCATCATGACCATCACCGACCGCGTGACCGAACTGGACCATCTGAACGACCCCCGTCCCGCCGACATCGAGGACTACCTGCGCGACCCCGAGCCCGAGGTGAGGGTCGCCGCGCTCCGCGTCCTGGCCGGAGCTGCACGGCGGGGCGCCGACGTCCCGCGCGGCACCGGCGACGCCCTCGCCTGGGCCCTCGCCGACGGGCACCGCGACGTGCGCGCCGCCGCCGCGGGCCTGCTGCGCGACCTCCCCGAGGTCTACCTCGGCGACGACGGCGTCAAGGCGCTGCTGCTGGCCGCCTCCCGCGGCCGGGAGGAGGACGTCCGCGACACCGCCTCCGAACTGCTCGCCGCCCTGACCACCGGGGCGGCCGAACTGTACGCGCAGGGCCTGCACGACGGCGAGGCGCACCTGCGGGTGCAGGCCGTGCTCGGGCTGGTCTCCCTGCACGCGGTGACCGAGGTCGCCGAGGCCGCCGACGACCCCGCCCGCGAGGTGCGGGTCGCGGTGGCCGAGGGCCTGGCCAGGCTGGCCCGCCCCGCCGGGCTGCCCGCCCTGGAGAACCTCCTCGCCGACCACGACCCGGTGGTCAGGATGGCCGCGCTCGACGCCGCGGCGGAGCTCGGCGTGCCCGAACCGCTGGAGGGCCGCGTCGTGATCTCCATCGCACATTCGAGTTGGCAGGTTCGGCGCCGCGCCGCGTTCGCGCTGGCCGAGGCCGATCCGGACACCGCCGTCCAGCCGCTCGTGCACGCTCTGCGCGACCGCATCGTGGACGTGCGGCGCGCCGCCGTCCAGGCCCTGGAACAATGGGCTTCGGATCGGCCCGAGGTGGTCACCGCCTTGACCGAGGCGTTGACCGATCCCGATCCGGGTGTGCGCACGCAGGTTCGCTGGGCGCTCGCCTAGCAGGCCGCGGCGCCGCGAGGGCCACGGCGGGCCGCACAGGCCGCGCCGTCACAGACGCGGGCGGGACGTTCCGGGGTGGGGGCGTCCCGCCCGCTTCGCCGTTCGGTGCCTTCTTTCTCCGTGTTCGCGGCGGTACGATCCGCGAGAATCCGGGATGAACCAGGTAGTCGATCACAGACATCTAACGGGTTGTGGCCGGATGATGGGCCCCGGAGCCCGTGCGGGTAGAGGTCTCGTGGCGGTTCCGCAGCGTACGGAGGACATCGATGACGGCGGTTCGCCCCCTGCTGCCGAGCGACCCGGTGCGGCTGGGGCCCTACGACCTGGAGGGGCGGCTGGGCGAGGGCGGCCAGAGCGTCGTCTTCCTCGGCCGTGGCGAGAACGGCCGCGAGGTGGCGATCAAGCTGCTGCGGGCGGCGCTCAGCCAGAACCCCGAGTGGCGGGGGCGGTTCGAGCGGGAGCTCCAGCTGATCGGCCGGGTCGCCGGATTCTGCACCGCCCAGGTCGTCGACCACGACATCTCCGGCGAGCTGCCGTACGTCGTCAGCGAGTACGTGCCGGGCCCGTCGCTGACCGAGCTGGTCACCGGCACCGGGCCGCGCACCGGCACCGACCTCGACCGGCTGGCGATCGGCACGGTCACCGCGCTGGCCGCCATCCACCGCGCCGGGATCCTGCACCGCGACTTCAAGCCGGCCAACGTGCTGATGGGCCCGGACGGCCCGCGCGTGATCGACTTCGGCATCGCGCGGGTGCTGGGCGCGGCGGCGGCCAAGGGCAGCGGGGTGGTGGGCACCCCCTCGTACATGGCGCCCGAGCAGGTCACCGACACCGAGCTGGGCACGGCCGTGGACATGTTCGCCTGGGCCTCGACGATGCTGTTCGCGGCGACCGGGCGGCACCCGTTCGGCAACGACACCATCTCCGCGGTCTTCCACCGGATCCTGCACTACGAGCCCGACCTGTCGCCGCTGCCCGACACGCTGCGCGGGATCGTCGCCGCGTGCCTGGCCAAGGATCCGGCGCACCGTCCAGAGGCCCAGCAGGTGCTGCTCGACCTGCTCGGCCGTCAGGAGACGGTGTCGGCGGAGCCGGAGGGCGCGCTGACCACCGGCGCCTCGTTCGCCGGCGGAGCCGCGGGGGCGGGCGCCGGGTTCCCGGGCCTGCCGGGCGTCGGCGGGTCCGGGGGGTTCGGGCCGGGGGTGCAGGGGCCGGGCGTCCACGGCCCCGGCGGCACCGGCCCGGGCGGCACCGGCCCGGGCGGGGGAGCGGTCCAGGGCGGCCACGGCCACGCGCAGCCCGCCACCCATCCGCCGGGCCAGACCATCTCGCCAGGAACGCGCGGCGGCCGGTGGCGGATCGCCGTCGCCATCGCCGCGCCCTTGCTGCTCCTGGGCGCCGGCGGCACCGCCTACGCGCTGATGTCGGGCGACGGCGGCGGCACGCCGCCGCGGACCGAGCAGATCCCCGACACCCCCGCGCCTCCCGGCGAGGCGACGGCCGTGCTCGGCACCGCGGGCGCGTCGCTCAAGGCGGTGCTCAGCTTCGACTACCGCCGGATCGAGCAGGACGTCGCCGGCGCGCACGCCCGTGTCACCCAGCGCTACCGGGCCGAGTACGACCGGCAGCTCGCCGCCGACAGCTGGCAGGTCCAGCTGCGCAACAACAAGAGCACGGTCGTCACCGAGGTCACCGACTCGGCGGTCGTGGCCGCCGCCCGCGACACCGTCACCGTCCTGTCGTACGTCAAGCGGACGGTCAGCTCGGCGAACGCCCGTCCCTCGCTGCTGAACGAGCCGATGCGGGTGACCATGGTGCGGCAGGGCGGCACCTGGCTGCTGGACACCCTCTACCTCCTCAAGGCCGACTCGGTCCCGGCCCTGACCTCGGGCGGCGGCGTCACCGGCGGGGCGGGCGGCTCCGGCGGCTGGCCGGGAGCGCAGGGCCGCGGGGTGATCGACGCGCTCGGCAAGCACCAGACCCTCAAGTCGGGCTCCGTGGTCGAGACCGCGCTGCGTCCAGGCGCCTCGGCCGGGCAGCTGAACGCGCTGGTCACCGTCGCCGAGTGCGACAGGGGCACGTGCAAGGCCACCGACAAGGTCTCCATGTACCGGTTGGTGGCCCAGCAGTCCAACGGCATCTGGCAGGTTTCCAAAAGCGAACGCCTCTGACTGCCCACCCCCGAACGGTCGCTCAGGCGTGCCCTCGCGTCCGAAAACAGGCGCGAGTCGCCTTCCGGACGAGCCCAGCCCCTCAGCCCAGCCCCGAACGGTCGCTCGGGCGTGCGATCGCGTCCGAAGGCAGGTGCGAGCGAAGCGAGAACCTGATCGCGAAGCGAGCCGCCAGGCGAGTTCGGAGCGATGCAGCGATCGCCGCATGCGCGACAAGCAACGAGCCGCCAGGCGAGGAGCGCAGCTCGCGCATGCAATAAGAAGGGCCGCGCGGTTCCGTGCCGCGCGGCCCCTCTTGGTTTTCGGTGGTCAGGTCTCGGAGGGTCAGTCCTCCTGCGCCCTGCGGCGGCGCGTGGACGCGACGGCGACGCCGCCGGCGGCCACCGCGGTCAGGCCGAGGAGTGCCAGCGGGATGCCGTCGGCCCCCGTGATGGGCAGGTCCTTCGGCGGTGCGGGAGCGATCCCGGCCGCCGTCCCGTCCGGGGCGATGCCGGCCACCGGGAGGTCCGGGAGCAGCGGCGAGGACGGCGGGAGGTCGGGCAGCCCCGGCGACGGGCTCGGCTGGCCGGGGCCCGGCGGGGAGGGCGGGCTGGGCGGCGTGGGAGGCGTCGGCGGGGTCGGGGGCGTCGGCGGGGTCGGCGGCGTGGGAGGAGTGGGCGGGGCGGGCGAGTCGGCGCAGCTCGCCGCGCCGACGCACACGTCCACCGAACCGTCCGCGCTGACCCCCGCGGGCGTCGCCTTCAGGGCGCCGCGGGTGCCGATGCCGAGGCCGGCGTCGCCGAGCCGGGTGCCGAGCTTCAGCCCGCCCTCGGCCTCCGGGTCGCCGATCGAGATGTCCTCGGCGGAGAGCCGCCCGTCGGCCTCCAGCTTCAGCCCGGCCGGGCCGAGCAGGGTGTTCAGGCCCGCGTCGACGACCAGCTTGCCCGTGGCCGTCTTCCGCTTCAGGTCCAGGTCGGGCGTGACCTCGACGCGCAGGTGCCCGGGGGCCTCACCGCCCTTGGCCTTCCCCGCCTTCTTCCTGGTGGTCGCGGCGCTCTTGCCGCCCGTGCCGCTCTTGGCGGTGGTGCCCTTGCCGCCGGACGTCCCGCCCCCGCGGGTTCCGGTCGTGGTCTTGCCGGCCGTCCTCTTGACGGTCGTCTTCGTGGCGGGGGACGTGGAAGAGGCGGACGACGAGGTGGAGCGCGACGTCTGGGCCGTCCCGGACGACGACGAGCCGCCGCCCGTGAGGGTGCCGGTGAGCCCGTCGAGGGTTCCGGTCAGAGCGCCGGTCAGATCGGCCAGGGGGGAGCCGGTCCTGGTCGAGGCCCCGGTGTCGGCATGGCCGACCCCGCTCATGGCCACCAGACCCAGCACCGTCGCGCCCGCCGTCACCGCCAGTCTTCTACCGTGGTGCACGAGGTACTCCTGGGGGGTATCGTGTTCGACAACCTGCGTTCACATTTGCACGCGACGTAGTGAATGTGAACAGGATTCGCTTGATTTGGGCGCAGGTTTACAACGCCGTCCCCGGGTAACTGGTACTTATTTCCCTTAAGTCGCATAAAGGTATTTATCCGGCATCCGCTCCGTGTCGTGCGGCGCCCGGTCCGGAGGGCCCGGCACCGGCCCGATACTTGAGGAATGACCAGGGTCATCGCGGGGAGCGCGGGCGGGCGGCGGCTGGCCGTGCCACCGGGACGCGACACCCGCCCCACCAGCGACCGCGCCCGCGAGGGCCTGTTCTCCACCGTGCTGGCGCTGCTCGGCCCACTCGACGGGCTGCGCGTGGCCGACCTGTACGCCGGGTCGGGCGCGGTCGGGCTGGAGGCCCTCTCGCGCGGCGCCGCGCACGCCCTGCTGGTCGAGTCGCACCCCCGCGCCCTCAAGGTCGTCCGCGAGAACGCCAAGGCCCTCGGCCTCCCCGGCGCCCACCCGCGCGGGGACAAGGTCGAGCGGCTGGTCCGGCGCCCGCCCGACGCGCCCTACGACCTGATCTTCGCCGACCCGCCCTACGCGCTGGAGGACGCCGCCGTCACCGCGCTGCTGGAGTCGCTGCGCGACCACGGGTGGGCCGCGCCCGACGCCCTCGTGGTCGTCGAGCGCGCCGCGCGCGGGGCGCCGCTGCGCTGGCCCGAGGGCTACGCGGCCGAACGCGACCGGCGCTACGGCGAGGCCGTCTTCTGGTACGGGCGCGCGACGGCCGAACCGTCTTCGGCTTGACGCGAGCCCGGTGCCGAACCGCTCCAGACCGGTTTGGTACGTTCACGGCGCAGGGCCCCACCTGCACGGAAAAGCCCAGACGCAAGGATGGAGCCACCTCGTGCGCCGTGTCGTTTGCCCCGGCTCGTTCGATCCCGTCACCAATGGCCATCTCGACATCGTCAGCCGGGCCTCCCGCCTCTTCGACGAGGTGGTGGTGGCCGTGATGATCAACAAGACCAAACAGGGGCTCTTCAGCGTCGACGAGCGGATCGAGATGCTGGAGGAGGTGACCAAGGAGTACGGCAACGTCAAGATCGACAAGTGGCACGGGCTGCTCGTGGACTTCTGCCGGCAGAACGACATCCCGATGATCGTCAAGGGGCTGCGCGCCGTCAGCGACTACGAGTACGAGCTGCAGATGGCGCAGATGAACCACCGGATGGCCGGCGTCGAGACGATGTTCATGTCGACCAACCCCCTGTACTCCTACCTCTCGTCCAGCCTGATGAAGGAGATCGTCAAGTACGGCGGCGACGTCTCCGGCCTCATCCCCGAGGCGGTGCACGCCCGGCTGGCCGAACGGCTCCAGGAGACCTGACCGGTCACCGCGCGAGTTGGGAGATGCCCGCGCGTTCGGTACCCTGGGACATCGGCCTGACCGACGGCCGCGATTCCCATGGCTCACGAAAGCAGGATTCCGCTGTCTCGCCTCGATCCGAACGCTCCCCTCGTGCTCGACACCCGGGCTCTGGGCAGGCAACCCGGATCGTCGCGCGAAGAGGTGCTCCGCGTTCCGGCCCCGGAGGATTTCGGCGTCGAGATGGTGGGCGTGCCCGAGGGCTCCGCGATCGAGCTCGATCTGAGGCTCGAGGCGGTGCTGGAGGGCGTGCTCGTCACCGGAACGGCGCGCGTCCCCCTGAAAGGGGAGTGCGCGCGCTGCCTGGACCCGATCGCCTCGACCTTCGAGGCGGACTTCCAGGAGCTCTTCGTCTATCCTGACACCCGCTCCGGCGGGAACGCGGACGACGACGAGCTCCGCCTCGAGGGCGATCTGATCGATCTCGAGCCTGTGCTCCGGGACTCGGTGGTGCTCGCACTGCCGCTGTCACCGCTGTGCCGGGACGACTGTCCCGGCCTGTGCCCGGAGTGCGGCGTCCGGCTCGCGGACGCCGAGCCCGACCACGGCCACGCCGTCGCCGACCCACGCTGGGAGGCGCTGCGGGGCCTGGCCGGCGGCGGTCCGTCCCCCGACGGGGGTGCCTCTGGCGGCACTCCGTCCGGGGGCTAGCGGGCCGCCGTCGCCGACATCCCCTCCGGGGGCGGTGGGAGGTTCACGCCCCCCACCGGGCATTCGACCGACGAGAACGAAAGCAGGAGGGCTGACGTGGCCGTCCCCAAGCGTAAGAAGTCGCGCAGCAACACGCGGCACCGGCGTGCGCAGTGGAAGGCCACCGCGCCGACCCTCGTCGAGTGCCCCACGTGCCGCGACAAGAAGCTCCCGCACACCGCCTGCGCGACGTGCGGGACCTACGACCGGCGGCAGGTCATCAGCCCGTCGGCCTGAGGCAGGGCCGATCCCGGCACCGGGGGGCGGATCCGCGCGCGGCGCGGCCGCCCCTCCCGTGCCGGGAATCCGGCCACCCCGCAGTCCATCACCCCGCACCCATCACCCAGCACACGATCATCCGGCCATCGGGCGGGTGGCACCGGTGCGGTGAACGGCGGAGGGCCGGCGCCCGAGGCCGTGGTGCACGCCGGGGATGTCGATCGGCCGGCGCGCACCTCGTCTTCGTGGACCCTCTCCTCGGCCGCGCGACCGCGCCGTCCCGGGCTCCCGGCCCTTCCGGGCGCCCGGTCGTCACTCGCCGCCAACGGCACCGCCGCGCGCGGTGCGAGGCCTCCGAGGAGGGCCTGTGAGCGGTAAGAGGACCGAACCCGCGCCCGACCGCGCGGAACTGACCCGCGCGCTCGGCGTCGAGGTCACCGACGACCTTCTGGAACGCGCGCTGACGCACCGTTCCTTCGCCTACGAGAACGGCGGCCTGCCCACCAACGAGCGCCTGGAGTTCCTGGGCGACTCGGTGCTCGGCCTCGTCGTCACCGACACCCTGTACCGGGGGCACCCCGACCTGCCCGAGGGGCAGCTGGCCAAGCTGCGCGCCGCCGTGGTCAACATGCGCGCCCTGGCCGGGGTCGCGCGCGCCCTGCACGTGGGCGACCACATCCGCCTCGGCCGCGGCGAGGAGGGCACCGGGGGCCGCGACAAGGCCTCCATCCTCGCCGACACGCTGGAGGCCCTCATCGGGGCGGTCTACCTCGACCGCGGCCTGGACGAGGCGTCCGCGCTGGTGCACCGGCTGTTCGACGCGCTGATCACCCGTTCGGCGGGGCTGGGCGCCGGGCTGGACTGGAAGACCTCCCTGCAGGAGCTGACGGCCGTCGAGGAGCTCGGCGTCCCCGAGTACCACGTCTCCGAGAGCGGCCCCGACCACCAGAAGACCTTCCGCGCCGCGGTGCGCGTCGGCGGCACCACCTACGGGTCGGGCGAGGGCCGCAGCAAGAAGGAGGCCGAGCAGCACGCCGCCGAGGCCGCCTGGAACGCCATCCGCGAGATGGTCGTCGCCCGCGAGGCCGCGGCCGGCGCCGGGAACGGCGGCGCGGGCGGCACCGCGGGAGTGGGCGGAGCCGGCGGCGACGGCGGCGGGAACGGAAACGGGAGCGGCGGCGCCGCACCGCCAGGCCGGGGGGCCTGACCGTGCCGGAGCTGCCCGAGGTCGAGGTCGTCCGGCGCGGCCTCGACCGGTGGGTCACCGGCCGTACCGTCGCGTCCGCGGAGGTGCTGCACACCCGCGCCGTGCGGCGGCACGCCGAAGGCCCGGCCGACTTCGCCGGGCGCCTGGCCGGGCGCGTCATGGCCGCCCCGCGCCGCCGCGGCAAGTACATGTGGATCCCGCTCGACTCGGGTGAGGCCCTGCTGGCCCACCTGGGCATGAGCGGGCAGCTCCTGGTGGGCGAGCCCGACCGGCCCGCCGAGAAGCACCTGCGCGTCCGCGTCACCTTCACCGACGGCGACGACGGCGGCTTCGACCTGCGCTTCGTCGACCAGCGCACGTTCGGGCACCTGATGGTCGCCGAGGAGACGGCCGGGACGGCGGGCACGCCCGTCCCCGAGCCCATCGCCCACATCGCGGCGGACCCCCTCGAAGAGGCCTTCGACGACGAGGCCTTCTACCGGGCGCTCCGCCGGCGCCGTACCGGCGTCAAGCGCGCGCTGCTCGACCAGTCCCTGATCAGCGGGGTCGGCAACATCTACGCCGACGAGGCCCTGTGGCGGGCCAGGCTCCACTGGGCGCGCCCCACGGAGACGCTGACGCGGGCCGAGGTGACCCGGGTCCTGGAGGGCGTGCGGGAGGTCATGGCGGCGGCTCTGGCCGTGGGGGGCACCTCCTTCGACAGCCTCTACGTCAACGTGAACGGGGAGAGCGGCTACTTCGACCGCTCGCTGGACGCCTACGGGCGCCGCGACGAGCCGTGCCGGCGCTGCGGGACCTTCATCCGCCGCGACGTCTTCATGAACCGCTCCTCCTACAGCTGCCCCAAGTGCCAGCCCCGTCCCAGGAGAGCGAGATACTAGGCGTGATGGACGACGCGGACCGCGGGGCGGAGCCCGGCATCGGCGGCGGTGCGGCGGGCGGGGCCCGCGGCGCCGTCGACGGCGGCGAGACCGTACGACTGACCGCCTGGGCGCGGGGCCGGGTGCAGGGCGTGGGCTTCCGCTGGTGGGTGCGGTCGCGCTCGCTGGAGCTCGGCCTGGTCGGCAGCGCCACCAACCTCGCCGACGGCCGGGTCGAGATCGTCGCCGAGGGGTCGCGGACGGCCTGCGAGAGGCTGCTGGAGCTGCTGCGCGGGGAGGGGGCCCCGGGGCGGGTCGCGGGCGTCGCCGAGCGCTGGAGCGAGCCCCGCGGGGAGGGCCCCGGTTTCCAGGAGCGGTAGCCGGGTAGGGGTTTCCGGTTTGTACCTGCTAAACTAGTGAGGACAGGTTGTTACCGGCCTGTGATGTGCGTCTTGACCAGGACACCGGCCGGTGCGACTCTAGACGATACGCGCACCCGTTTGAGTTGATTCTCGTGCGCGATCCCTGCTGGTTACTCAGCGTGGAGGACCCTTAGTCATGGCGAAGGCTCTACTCGGCCACGTCGGCGGTCCCGACCCCCGTATGGTCGCGGAGATGCGGCGCCTTCAGCAGCGCGTGCGTGATCTGGAAGCCGAGCTCGTACGGCTTCAGGCAGAGAACGACGCGCTCGCTACGGAGGCGAACGACGACAACGTATTGTCGCTCGGAGTGAAGGATCGCGAACCGGCGCTGACCTGATCGGCGCCTTCTTCGAGGAACAAACAGGGACGCCTGACCGAGGCGTCCCTTATGTTTTGTCCTCCCGCCGGTGATCGACCGGTCATACCCGAAGCGACCGTACAGGTGATCTTGGGTCCGCCCTTATCGTGCGGTCCTGCGGAAACCGGCACGCTCCACCCCGTACGGCACGGAGCTCCTGGTCCTCGGCACTCGTGCGGAGTCCTGCCCGGCGTCCCCCGCGACGTCGCCTACGGCGTCCCCCGCGACGTCTCTGTGTGACGTCGGCGGCGGGTTCGCGCGGAGCCCTGGCGGCTGCGCCCGACGTCCGCGCGACGTCCGCGCGAACGTCGCGGGATGCCTGGCGGCGCCCGGGGCCCGAAGGGTCGGCGGAGCGTTCCTTGGAACGGTGCTCCGGGCTGTCCTGCGGACCGGGACTGGGCACCCCTCGGCCGCATGTGGCCGTGCACGGCCCGAAGGGGCTCGCTCGGCGTCGAAGTCGTCCCTACGTGACTCCGTGATCGGCTGCGCGCCCGCGAAGCGCCCAGGGGACCTCTGAGGGCTTCGTGTCCTCCTCCGGGCGCACCGGCCTCCCGTCCTCCGGCGCGCATCGGCCTCCGCCCGCGAGCGGCCGTCGCCGTCGCCGACTGCGGCACGCATCGGGGCAGATCATGGCACATTGGAGGGAGCGGCTGCGCGGTTGCCGGGTCCTGACAGGGGCGGCCGGTATCGTTCGACCCGTTCCCGGAGGCAAGCCGGGGCGAGGCAGGGGCGGGTCTCCCCGACCGGGGCCCGGCGGGGCGCCCTGCGAAGAGCGGGCGGCCGCGCCGGGGAGGCCGGTCCCGTACGCATTCCTTGGAGGAGGACGGCGAGCGCGTGTACCTGAAGAACCTGACGCTGCGCGGCTTCAAGTCCTTCGCGTCCTCCACGACCCTCAAGTTCGAGCCCGGCATCACCTGTGTCGTGGGGCCCAACGGGTCGGGCAAGTCCAACGTCGTCGACGCCCTCGCCTGGGTGATGGGGGAGCAGGGCGCCAAGTCGCTGCGCGGCGGCAAGATGGAGGACGTGATCTTCGCCGGCACCGCCAGCCGGCCGCCGCTGGGCCGCGCCGAGGTCGTCCTCACCATCGACAACTCCGACGGCGCGCTGCCGATCGACTACACCGAGGTGACGATCAGCCGGCTGATGTTCCGGTCCGGGCAGAGCGAGTACGCCATCAACGGCGACAACTGCCGGCTGCTGGACATCCAGGAGCTGCTGTCGGACTCGGGCATCGGCCGCGAGATGCACGTGATCATCGGCCAGGGCCAGCTGGACCGGGTGCTGCATTCGGGGCCCGAGGGCCGCCGCGCGGTGATCGAGGAGGCGGCCGGTGTCCTCAAGCACCGCAAGCGCAAGGAGAAGGCGCTGCGGAAGCTGGACGCGATGCAGGCCAACCTCACCCGCGTCCAGGACCTCACCGGCGAGCTGCGGCGCCAGCTCAAACCGCTGGGCCGGCAGGCCGAGATCGCGCGGCGGGCCGCGGTGATCCAGGCCGACCTGCGCGATGCCCGGCTGCGGCTGCTGGCCGACGACCTGGTCACCCTGCGCACCAGGCTCGACCAGGAGGCCGCCGACGAGGCCGCCGTCCGGGAGCGCCGCACCGAGACCGAGCGGGCGCTGCAGGAGGCGCAGGAGCGCGAGGCCGCGCTGGAGGCCGAGGAGGCCGAGCAGGCGCCGAAGCTGGCGCGGGCGCAGGACACCTGGTTCAAGCTGTCGGCGCTGAAGGAGCGGCTGCGGGGCGTGGCCGACCTGGCCGCCGAACGGCACCGCAACGCCGCCGAAGCGCGCGACGAGGAGCGGCGCGGCCGCGACCCGGAGGACATGGAGCGCGAGGCCGTCGCCGTCCGCGAGCAGGAGGAGATGCTCCGCGCCGCGCTGGAGGAGGCCCAGGACGGCCTGTCGACGGCGGTGGAGGAGCGGTCCGGGGCCGAGGAGGCCCTGGCGGCCGAGGAGCGGCGCCTGCAGGCCGCCGCCCGCGCCGCCGCCGACCGGCGCGAGGAGCTGGCCCGGCTGCGCGGCCGGGTCGAGGCGCTGCGCAGCAAGGTCCAGGCGGGGCAGTCGGAGATCGGGCGGCTCGGCGAGGCGCGCACGGAGGCCGAGCAGCGCGTCCACTCCGCGCAGGCCGAGTTCCAGGCGTTCGAGGCCGAGGTCGTCGAAGACCCCGAGCTGATGGCCGAGCACGAGCTGGCCCAGGAGACCCTTGCCACCGCCAAGGAGGCCGTGGAGGCCGCCAGGGCCGCCGTGGACGCGCCCAAGCAGGCGCTCAAGGAGGCCCGCACGGCCGTGGCCGCGGCACGCTCCGCCGACCAGGCCGCGCAGAAGCAGGTCGCCGCGTTGCAGGCGCGCATCGAGGCCCTCAACCTGACCCTGGCCAGCGCCGCCGAGGGCGGCGAGGCGGTCCTGGCGGCGGGCGCCGACGGCTCCCTGGAGGGCGTCCTCGGCACGGTCGCCTCGCTGCTGACCGTACGGCCCGGCTACGAGACGGCGGTCGCCGCGGCCCTGGCCGGGGCGGCGGAGGCCATCGCCGTGGGCTCCCTGGACACCGCGGAGGCCGCCCTCGAACTGCTGCGCGCGCGTGACGCGGGCCGCGCGGGCCTGCTGATCGGCTCGCCGTCCACCGAGCCCGGCGAGGAGCGCGCCAGGATCACCGGGGTCGACTACGCCATCGACGCCGTGACCGTCCCGGATGCCCTCGGCCCCGCCATGCGCGAGCTGCTGCGCGATGTCGCCGTGGTGGACGACGTGGCCGCCGCGACGGCCCTCGTCCGGCGCGAGCCCGGCCTGCGGGCCGTCACCCGCGAAGGCGACCTCGTCGGCGCCCACTGGGCCCAGGGAGGCGCCGCCGGGGGCGCGCAGAGCCTGCTCCAGATGCGCGCCACCCTCGACCAGGCCACCGACGACCTCGCCGCCGCCGAGACCGCCGCCGAGCACAGCGCCGCGGCCCTCACCGAGGCCGCCGAGGCCGAGCACCGGACCCAGGCCGCCCTCGACGAGGCCCAGGCCGCCGTGAACCAGGCGCAGGGCGGCGTCAACCAGGCCCAGGCCGACCTCGACCGCGTCCGCGGCAGGCTGCGCGAGCACGAGGCCCAGGCCGCCCAGGAGGCCAAGCGGGCCGCCCGCCTGGAGGCCGACGTCCGCGCCGCCAAGGGCGAGGTGGAACGCCTCACCAAGGCCCTGGACGCGGCCGGCGAGTCCCTGGAGACCGACGCGCAGGCCGCCGAGGAACTGGCCGCACGGCTCGCCGAGTCCGAGGAGGCCGCCGAGGTCGCCGACGAGGCCGGGCACGACACTGAGACCCGCGACGAGCTCAACGCCCGCTGCCAGGAGCTGCGCGCCGCCGAGATGGAGTCGCGGCTGGCCGTCCGCACCGCCGAGGAGCGCGTCCAGGCCATCGCCGGACGCGCCGACGCCCTCGAACGCGGCGCCCGCCGCGAGCGCGAGGAGCGCGCCAGGGCCGCCGAGCGCCGCGCCCGCCGCGAGCGGCAGGCCAGGGTCGCCGAGGCGGTGCACGAGGGCGCCCGGATCGCGCTGCGCCGCATTGAGACGTCCCTGGAGTCCGCCGTGACGCAGCGGGAGGCGGCCGAGCGCGCGCGGGCCGAGCGGGAGGCCGAGCTGAAGGTCGTCCGCACCCAGGTCCGCGAACTGTCCAGCACCCTGGAACGCCTGGTCAACGTCGTGCACGGCAGCGAGGTCGCCCGCGCCGAGCAGCGCCTGCGCCTGGAGCAGCTCGAACAGCGCGCCCTGGAGGAGTTCGGCCTGGAGGTCGAGGCGCTGGTGTCGGAGTACGGCCCCGACCAGCCCGTACCGCCAGGGCCCGAAGCGGAGGCGGGTTCGGGCGGTGAAATGGACGGAGCCGCGCAGCCGGCCCCGTACGACCGGCGGCAGCAGGAGAAGCGCGCCAAGGCCGCCGAGCGCCAGCTGAACCAGCTCGGCAAGGTCAACCCGCTGGCCCTGGAGGAGTTCGCGGCCCTGGAAGAGCGGCACGCCTTCCTCACCTCGCAGCTGGAGGACCTCAAGAAGACCCGCCGCGACCTGCTCAACATCGTCAAGGACGTCGACGACCGGGTGCAGCAGGTGTTCGCCTCCGCCTACGAGGACACCGCCCGCGAGTTCGAGCGGATCTTCGCCCGGTTGTTCCCCGGCGGCGAGGGCAGCCTGTCGCTGACCGAGCCGGAGGACATGCTCGCCACCGGGGTCGAGGTCGCGGCCCGCCCGCCCGGCAAGAAGGTCAAGCGGCTGTCGCTGCTGTCGGGCGGCGAGCGCTCCCTGGTCGCGATCGCGTTCCTGGTGGCGGTGTTCAAGGCCCGGCCGTCGCCGTTCTACGTCCTGGACGAGGTCGAGGCGGCGCTGGACGACACCAACACCCAGCGGCTGCTGCGCGTTTTCGAGGAGTTGCGCGAGTCGTCCCAGCTCATCGTGATCACCCACCAGAAGCGGACGATGGAGGGCGCCGACGCGCTCTACGGCGTCAGCATGCGCGGCGACGGGGTGACGCAGGTGGTCAGCCAGCGCCTCCGGGAACACGAACCGGCCTGAGCCTTGTGCCGGGAGGGGGCGATCCACTACTCATATGCACCGGTCGTTCTCCGACCCCGCATCCCGGGCTGCCCGGCCCGGACGGAGACCGGCTCTGAGAGGTATCCCATGGATCCCGAGCGGCTCAAGGCCAACTTCGCCCTGGTGGCTGAGAACGGCGAGGGCCTGATCGCCTACTTCTACGCCGATCTCTTCCGGCGCGGACCGGAGCTGCGCGACCTGTTCCCCGCGTCGATGGAGAAGCAGCACCGCAGGCTCCTGGAGGCGCTCGCGCACATCGTGTCCCTGGTCGACGATCCGCCCGCCCTCGTCCCGTACCTGCGGGAGCTGGGGCAGCATCACGCAGGCCGCGGCCTCACCAACGACCATTTCCCGCTGTTCGGGGTCAGCCTGCTGGCCGCCCTCGCGCACTTCACCGGCCCCGGCTGGGACGAGGACCTGGAGCGCGACTGGGCCGCCGTCTACAGCTTCGTCGCCCAGATCATGGCCGAGGCCGCCGCCGAGGCGACCATGGAACAGCAGACCGTGGGATGACAAGACCGCAGGTGGGGCAGGGGTGACCGGTGGGGTGGCGGGCGGCTCGCCCGCCACGGGACGGGGTTCGGCGCATCGGCGCCGGTCTGGAAAACTGGATGCGCTATGGACTATCTGATCCTCATCGCCGGGCTCGCCGCCGTCATCCTGATCATCGGCGGCGTCCTGTTCCTGCGGCCCGGCCGCCGCAAGCCCCGGCCGCCCGCCGAACCCGCGGAGCGGCCCGCCGACCTTCCGCCCGGTGGCACGACCACCGTCGAGGAGAAGGAGCAGGCGGCGCCCACGATCGAGCGGGCGCCCCCGGTCGAGAAGGTCCCGCCCAAGGTCGAGATCGAGGTGCCGCCGCCCTCCGCGGGCCGGCTGGTGCGGCTGCGGGCCCGGCTGGCCCGCTCCCAGAACACCTTCGGCAAGACCCTCCTGGGCCTGCTGTCGCGCGAGACCCTCGACGACGACGCCTGGGAGGAGATCGAGGACACCCTGATCGGCGCCGACATCGGCGTGTCGGTGGCCCGGCAGATCACCGAGGACCTGCGCACCCGCGTCCAGGTGCTGGGCGCCCGCACCCCCGATGAGGTGCGCGGCCTCCTGAAGGAGGAGCTGGTCAAGCAGATCGGCGCCGACCTGGACCGGACGCTGCGCACCGAGCCGCACGGCACCCGGCCCGCCGTGCTGATGGTCGTCGGCGTGAACGGCACCGGCAAGACCACCACCTGCGGCAAGCTCGGCCGCGTCCTGGTCGGCGACGGCCGCACCGTGCTGCTGGGCGCCGCCGACACCTTCCGCGCCGCCGCCGCCGACCAGCTGGAGACCTGGGGCGCCCGGGTGGGCGCGCAGGTCGTGCGCAAGGACGAGGGCGCCGACCCGGCCAGTGTCGCCTTCGAGGCCGTCAAGCAGGGCCTGGACGCCAAGGTCGACACCGTGATCGTCGACACCGCGGGCCGCCTGCACACCAAGACCGGCCTGATGGACGAGCTGGGCAAGGTCAAGCGGGTGATCGAGAAGCAGGCCACGGTCGACGAGGTACTCCTGGTCCTGGACGCCACCACCGGCCAGAACGGCATGCAGCAGGCCCGGGTGTTCGCCGAGGTCGTCAACGTCACCGGCATCGTGCTGACCAAGCTCGACGGCACCGCCAAGGGCGGCATCGTCGTCCAGGTCCAGCGTGAACTGGGCGTCCCGGTCAAGCTGGTCGGCCTGGGCGAGGGCCAGGACGATCTGGCCCCCTTCGAGCCCGAAGCCTTCGTGGACGCCATCCTGGGCGACTGAGCCACCTCCAAGAGCGAAGCGCGTCCCGAACGAACGGACGCGCTTCGCGCCGTTTCAGGGGGCGTTACCTGCGTTGACGTGCCCTGCCCCGCAACAGGCTCCGGCCCGGAGCGGAGCGCCGGCGGAGTGGAGGGCGCGCTCCCCGCCGTCCCGGGTGGTGTGGAGGGTCGCCCCTCCACAATGAAATGACTCGTCCCAACTGCCCCATCGGAAGCGAAACGCCCATCTCGGACGGGGGGCCGTCCCGAACGGACGGACTGTGAGGATTCCGAAACATCCCGGAAACAGTTCGCGATGGGGTTTCACACCGTAGAAACACAAGGGCCTTTCAGGTGAAACCGCCAGCCCAGAGTCTCTGAGGCATCCAAAGTTCCCGGTCGAGGAGGGGCTCTCCCCACGATGAAGATCGATAGCGGTAGTACCGCGTGGATGCTGACGAGCACGGCGCTCGTCCTGCTCATGACACCGGGCCTGGCCTTCTTCTACGGGGGGATGAGCCGGGCCAAGAGCGTGCTCAACATGATGATGATGAGCTTCGTCAGCATCGCCATGGCGGGCATGATCTGGGTCATCTACGGCTACTCCGTCGCCTTTACCGAGGCCGGGGGGCTCAGCTCGTTCATCGGCGGTCTGAGCGACTGGGGACTGGTCGGTCTGGAGACGGTCGCGACCGCGGACGACGGAACCGGGATCCCGCAGCTGGTGTTCGTCGCCTTCCAGGCCACCTTCGCGATCATCACCGTGGCGCTCATCAGCGGTGCCGTGGCGGACCGTGCCAAGTTCGGGGCCTGGGTGGTCTTCACCCTGGTCTGGGTGACGCTGGTGTACCTGCCCATCGCCCACTGGGTGTGGTGGTCGGACGGTGAGGAGGGCGGCAAGGCCGGCTGGATCTTCGAGCTGGGCGCGCTGGACTTCGCCGGCGGCACGGTCGTCCACATCAACGCCGGTGTCGCGGCGCTGGCGCTGGCGCTGGTGCTGGGGCGCCGCAAGGGCTGGCCGAAGGACCCGATGCGGCCGCACAACCTGCCGTTCGTGCTGCTGGGCGCCGGTCTGCTGTGGTTCGGGTGGTTCGGGTTCAACGCCGGTTCGGCGCTGTCGGCCGGTTCGACCGCCGCGGTCGCGTTCATCAACACGCTGGTCGCCACCTGCGCCGCCGCGTTCGCCTGGATCGTGGTGGAGAAGCTGCGGGACGGCAGCTCGACCACCCTGGGCCTGGCCTCCGGCATCGTGGCCGGCCTGGTCGCGATCACCCCGGCGGCGGCGTTCGTCACCCCGCTCGGCGGCATCGTGGTGGGCCTGGTCGCCGGCGCGGTGTGCGCGTTCGCGGTCGGCCTGAAGTACAAGCTGGGCTACGACGACTCCCTGGACGTGGTCGGCGTGCACATGGTCGGCGGGATCGTCGGCGCGCTGCTGATCGGTATTCTCGCCACCACGGCGGTCAACGACGCCGGCGCCGACGGGCTGCTGGCCGGTGGCGGGCTGTCGCTGCTGGGCAAGCAGGCGGTCGCGGTGGTCGCCACGCTCGTTTACTCGTTCGTGGTCACCTTCATCATCGCCAAGCTGATCGACCTGGTGATGGGCTTCCGGATCAGCGAGGAGGACGAGGTCTCCGGCATTGACAGCGCCGCGCACGCGGAGACGGCCTACGACTTCGGCAGCGTGCACGCCGGTGTCGGTGCCTCGCTGCCCTCACCCGCCCGTAAGGTCACCGGCGGTGCCGACAAGAAGGTGGAGGCCGACGCATGAAGCTGATCACGGCGGTCATCAAGCCGTTCAAGCTGGACGAGGTCAAGGCGGCCCTGGAGGCGTTCGGGGTCAAGGGCCTGACCGTGAGCGAGGCCAGCGGGTACGGGCGGCAGAAGGGGCACACCGAGGTCTACCGGGGCGCCGAGTACAAGGTCGACCTGGTGCCCAAGCTGCGCGTGGAGGTGCTGGTCGACGACGAGGACGCCGACGACATCATCGACGTCATCGTCAAGGCGGCGCGTACCGACAAGATCGGTGACGGCAAGGTGTGGGCCGTCCCGGTCGAGACCGTGATCCGGGTCCGGACCGGTGAGACCGGCGCGGACGCGCTGTAGGGAACGGAGTGGCTCTGGTTCACGGAGCGGTCGGGGGAGAGACCCGTACGGCCCGCGCAGCCCTCGCGGCGGCGCGGG
This sequence comes from Spirillospora sp. CA-255316, assembly GCA_050942275.1. GTDB lineage: Bacteria > Actinomycetota > Actinomycetes > Streptosporangiales > Streptosporangiaceae > Spirillospora. Next base: position 2,589,076 of record CP192047.1, read on the forward strand.
CCGCACGGGCCGACGAACTGGACCGGTGGCTCGCCGGTCTCCTCGGCGTCCGGCGCATGGGATTCACCGACGACGGCGCGGGCGGTCTTCCGGCCCGCGGGAGGCCTGGGCGCTCGACGGGCCTCGCACATGATCTGAGCCTCGCGGACGGCGCGGGGCACCCGGATGGTAAGGGTCACGCAGGCCACGCAGGGCACGCGACCGGCACGGACGTGGCGGGCGCGACCGGCGCGACCGGCGCGACCGGCGAGGAGGCCGCACCGGCCGCCGCCGTGGAGACGGCCGGGGAGCCGTCCCCGGGAACGTCCGCCGACTCGCCGAACGGGCGGCTCGGGCGGCTGCTCGTCCCGCGGGCCGTGGACGGCGTCGCCCTGATCGCGGTGGGCAGCCACGCCCGCCGGGAGCTGACCCCGGGCGGCGACCTCGACCTTGTGCTGCTCCACCGCGGCCGTCCGGACGTGGCGGAGATCGCCGACCGCGTCTGGTACCCGATCTGGGACTCGGGCATCCGGCTCGACCACTCCGTCCGCACGGTCCACGAGGCCCGCGAGGTCGCCCGTACCGACATGAAGGCGGCCCTGGGCCTGCTCTCCGCGCGCCGCATCGCGGGCGAGCACGCCCTGGTGGACGAACTGCGCGCCGCCGTCCTGGCCGACTGGCGCGCCGACGCCAGGCGCAGGCTGGCCGAACTGGGCGAGATGTGCAGGCGGCGCTGGGAGTCCAAGGGAGAGCTGGCCTTCCTCCTGGAGCCCGACCTGAAGGAGGCCCACGGCGGCCTGCGGGACGTCAACGTCATGCAGGCGGTCGCCGCGTCCTGGGTGGCCTCGGCCCCCGACGCGCGCGTGCGGGCCGCGCACGACCTCCTCCTGGACGTGCGCCACGTGCTCCACGAGGTGACGGGCAGGGCCGGCGACCGGCTCGTCCTGCAGGAGCAGGAGGCCGTCGCGGGCGCGCTGGGCCTGCTGGACGGCAACGTGCTGCTCCGCACGATCGCCGAGGCCGCCCGCACGATCACCTACGCGGGCGACCACCTCTGGCGGCGCGTCGAGCGTTTCTGCGCTCCGCGCCGCACACCCCTGAGCCGCGGCGTGCGTGGCCCGTCCGGGAGACGCGGCGTGGAGCGGACCCCGGTCGGGGACGGGGCCGTGGAGCAGGAGGGCGAGGTCGTCCTCGCCCGTGACGCGAACCTGGGCGACCCGGCGCTGGTGCTCCGCGTAGCCGCCGCCGCGGCACAGGCGGGGCTGCCCTTGGCCCCCGCCACGGTCGACCGTCTCGCCGAGCACGCGACGCTGCCGCCCACGCCCTGGCCCGCCGAGGCAAGGGACGCCCTGGTCTCGCTGCTCGGCGCGGGGCCCGCGGCCATCGGCGTCTGGGAGGCCCTGGACCAGGCGGGCCTGATCGTGCGGCTCCTGCCCGACTGGGAGAGGGTCCGCAACCGCCCCCAGCGCAACCCCGTCCACCGCTTCACGGTCGACCGCCACCTGGTGGAGGCCGCGACGGGCGCCGCCGCCCTCACCCGCGAGGTGTCCCGGCCCGACCTGCTGCTCATCGGGGCGCTGCTGCACGACATCGGCAAGGGCTGGCCCGGCGACCACTCGGCCGGCGGCGCGGTCGTGGCCCGCGACCTGGGCACCCGGATGGGGTTCGCCGACGAGGACGTGCGCGTCCTGGAAACGGTCGTGCGCTACCACCTGCTCCTGCCCGAGACCGCCACCCGCCGCGACATCGACGACCCCCGGACGGTCGAGGCCGTCACCTCCGCGGTCTCCGCCGTCCCCGGCCGGGAACGCGAGATCGTCGAGCTGCTGGCCGGGCTGGCCATCGCCGACGGCCTGGCGACCGGGCCGGGCGCCTGGGGCACGTGGAAGGCCGGGCTGATCGCCGAACTCGCCCGACGCGCCTCCGCCGCCCTTGCCGGCGGCACGCCGCCCCCGCCTCCCACGCTGAACCCCTTCCAGCTCGCCCTGGCGCGCCATGACGGCGGTTCGGTGCGCATCGCGGGGTCCCATGTCACCATCGCCGCTCCGGACCGTCCAGGGCTCCTCTGGAGGGCCGCCGGGGTGCTCGCCCTGCACCGCCTCGCCGTCCGGACGGCCCGGTCGTCGTCCCCGGCGTCCTCGGGCGGCGCCCATCCGAGCACGGCCGTCCTGGAGTTCACCGCCGTTCCCGAGTACGGCAACCCGCCCGACCCGGCCGCGCTGGAGGCGGACCTGCGCCGCATGCTCGCCGACCGTCTCGACGTGGCCGCGCGGCTGGAACGCAGGACGCGGTCCTTGCGCGTGCGGCCCGGCGTTCCCGTCCCGCCGCCGCGGGTGACCATCGTGGACGACGCGTCCAGCACCGCCACGGTCGTCGAGGTGCGCGCCCATGACCGTCCGGGACTCCTGTGGCGCATCGGGCAGGCACTGGGAGAGTGCGGTCTTCAGGTGCGCGCCGCACAGGTGGACACCCTGGGCGCGGACGCCGTGGACGTCTTCTACGTCGTCGACGGTTCTGGGAAGCCTCTTAGCGACTCTGAGGAGCTCTCACACGTACGCCGGCACGTCCTGGGGGCGCTGCAGTAGGGCTGAGGAAGTGGAAGGCGGAGAGACGGTCACGGGGGCACAACCGTCTCTCCGCCGGTCTGCGGGCCTCGGGGCCGGTTCGTGGGATCAGGGGGCGGGCGTGGGAGTGGTGGTGGGCCGCTGGCGGGACGCGCCCGAGGCCTCGTCGCTCATCTCGTCGTCAGTGTCGGGATCCGACCTGTCGGGCTTGGGCATGTACCCCTTCTGAGGCTCCGTACCGTCGCCGTTGCCGGTGTCGTCATCGCCGCCGGAGCCTTCGTCGTCGCCCTGCTCGTTCCCATTCTGGGGCCCTTTGGTGGCCCTCTTCTTGTTCGTGGCGCCATCGCCGGACGCGGTGCCGTCCCGGCCCTGGGTCTTCCTGGGGGACGGCGCGAGCGCCGCGCAGTACTCCTGGACCCGATTGACGCCGCCCGCCGCGTCCACGAGCACGCGCAGCGACGGCTTGGCCAGTTGCTGGGCACGCTTGGACGGCTCGGTCGCCATGTAGACGCGGCACAGGTTCACCAGGGCGGGACGCGAAGGAGCCTTGGGGGAGGCCGAGCCGGACCGGGTGCGCGGCCCCGGATCATCGGGCCTCGCCGAGGACTTGGTCCCGTCCAGGGGGATCGAGGGCGGCGGGCTGTCCGGCTCGGACGACAGCGGGCCGACGGGCAGCCCCATGATCCCGCCCACCAGCACCATGCCGCTCGCGGCCGTCGCCGTCGCCAGCGCCACCGCCGCGATCTTCACCGGCACCAGCCGGGCGAACGCGAACCCCCGCCTCCGTGGCGTGGCCGACCGTCGCGCGGCCGCCACCCGGAAGGCCGAGACGGCCAGGTCCTCACCGGCGAGTTCCCCGTCCCGCGCGGGAGCCGAGGCGGCGGCGAGAACGCCGGCGAGCGCCCCGGACCCGTTCCTGGGATCGCCGGGACCGCCGTCGAGCAGCCGCTCGGCGGCGTCGCGATCCAATCCGTGGCCGTAGGTTTTCATCTCACCCTCTTCAGCGCCACGGCCCCCGAACGTGTCACACCCGGCCTCGCCTTTCGCGTTCCGTCACGGCACCTCAACGCGAAGCATCCGCAGGTCCGCCGGGTCGGCCAGACCCGCCGGATCTGCGAGGAAAGCCGGGGCTGCGAGGTCTGCTCGGCCTGCCTGCCCCGCCTGTTCTGAGGCGTCCGAAGAACGAGAACGCGTTATCGGCCGGGAACCCGGCGGCGCCGCCCAAGGGGCCGGTCGCTCCCAGGGGCCCGGCCCACCAGGCGCTCCGGCCGCGCAATCCGCCCATCCACAGCATGCCGAAGGCTCGCCCTCTCGCCCCGCGCTCGCTCTCCGCTTGCCGTCGGCCGGCCAAAGCGCCATCGGCGGTGACGCTGTTCGGCGCATCCTTGGCATTACTGGACGTCTGCGGCTCGACGTGCGAACCGGCAGGCTCCAGCCCGCTGCCGTCCATTGGTAGCGCGCCATTCCGCCCGTCGTGGACCGAGCCGGAGGCGTCCCGGGCGGTGCTTCCTCCGGGTGGACGTCGGCCAATACCGCCCTGGCTCTGCGAGCTCACACCGCTGCCGCGAGCGTAGCCGGTGCCGTTCGGCGCGGCATTGGCATCGGGCGCCGGTGAACGTCCGGAAGCATCCTTGGACACCTGAGGCGCGCCAACTGTTCCGTTGTTGTGCTCCCGCGCCCCTGCGCGGCCGACTGGAGAACCAACCGGCTCTGTGCGCTCGCCTGGCGCTCCCGATCCCTGGGGAAGCCCCCCGGGCACTTGGCGGCTGTCAGACGCCTCCGAACGGCTGTCAGACGCCTCTGAACGATCGTCCAACGTCCCCGAGCCATCGCCCTGAGACTCCGGCGGGACGGGCATCGCCGATCGTCCTACCGGGCCGCCCCCGGGCCTGCTGCCCGGGGGCGCTTGAACGCCGTGCGTCTCCTCCGCCGGACCACGGGCTTCCGCCGCGCTGCTCGTACGCGACTGTGAGGCTTCAGGAGCAGGAGCGGGCTTGCGAGAACGGCTGGCCTTTCGCGGCTTCTTCTGAGGTGGAGGGCTCGGCTGTGCGCCGCCAGGGGGATCGGTTCGGTCCTTACCAGGGGGCGGAGAACCGTCCGAGCCGTCGCCCACCCGAGCGTCCAGCCGTTCGGCCAGGCGGCGGAGCCCGCGGTACGCGGCGGTCCGCACCGCACCCGGACGCTTGCCCAGCACGCGTCCGGCCTCCTTGGCGTCCAGGCCGACCACCACGCGCAGCAGCACGGCCTCGGCCTGATCCCTCGGCAGGCCGCTGATCAGGGCGATCGCCGAGTCGGTGGAGAGGCGGTCCAGCGCGTCCCGCTCCGGGTCGTCCCGGCCCACCAGGTCGGTGAGGTCCTCGACGCGGACGCCGCTGTCCGGCCGGCGGCCGATCCGCCGCAGGTGGTCCAGGGCGCGGTGCCGGGCGATCGTGGACGCCCAGCCGCGGAACCGGTCGTAGTCGCCGCTGAACGAGCCGAGATCGCGGGCGATTTGCAGCCAGGCGTCGGCGGCCACGTCCTCGGCCTCGGTGCCCACCAGGGCGCGCAAGTACCGCAGCAGCCGCGGCTGCAGATCCCGGTAGAGCAGCCGGAACGCCTCCTCGTCCCCGGCCTGGGCGGCCGGCAGGGCGGTTTCGAGATCCTGGTCGTCGGCCCGGGGCATAGCGCGTTCGCTCATGCGCCTCCGTCGTGCGGCCGCGGCCACGTGTTCACCTGGTGGTCCTCGCTGGGGTGGGGGTTTCGGTCGGTCACAGGGGCCATGCCGGGTCGCCGCAGGGATCCCCTGAAGCGTTAAGCGTACGTAGCGGCACGAATGTCACACCTGGAACCGCGGAACTGCCATGAATTCGTCCCGGGTGGGACCTGCCCGCCGACCCGATACCCTGAGGGTTGATCCCAGAAGCTTCCAAGGACGGGTCCAGACACGTGTTCGAGACGCTCTCCGACCGGTTGACGACGGTCTTCTCGTCGCTGCGCAGCAAGGGCCGGCTCTCCGAGGCCGACATCAACGCGACGGCCCGCGAGATCCGTGTCGCGCTGCTCGAGGCCGACGTCGCCCTGCCCGTGGTGAAGGACTTCATCGCGCAGGTCAAGGAGCGGGCGCGGGGCGCGGAGGTGTCCCAGGCGCTGAACCCCGCTCAGCAGGTCGTCAAGATCGTCAACGAGGAGCTCATCAACATCCTCGGCGGCGAGACCCGCCGGATCCGCTTCGCCAAGAACCCGCCCACCGTGATCATGCTGGCGGGTCTGCAGGGCGCGGGCAAGACCACGCTGGCCGGGAAGCTGGCCCGGTGGCTGAAGTCCGAGGGCCACGCCCCCCTCCTGGTCGCCGCCGACCTGCAGCGGCCCAACGCCGTCCAGCAGCTCCAGGTGGTCGGCGAGCGCGCCACCGTCCCGGTGTTCGCGCCCGAGCCGGGCAGCGGCGTCGGCGACCCGGTCGACGTCGCGCGCCGCTCCATCGAGCAGGCCAAGCACGCCCAGCACGACGTGGTCGTCATCGACACCGCCGGCCGTCTCGGCGTGGACGCCGAGATGATGCAGCAGGCCGCCGACATCCGCGACGCGGTCAAGCCGGACGAGATCCTGTTCGTGGTCGACGCGATGATCGGCCAGGACGCGGTCACCACCGCCGAGGCGTTCCTGGGCGGCGTCGGCTTCGACGGGGTGGTGCTGACCAAGCTGGACGGCGACGCCCGCGGCGGCGCCGCGCTGTCGGTCCGGCACATCACCGGCCGGCCGATCATGTTCGCGTCCACCGGTGAGAAGCTCGAGGACTTCAACGTCTTCCACCCGGACCGGATGGCCGGGCGCATCCTCGACATGGGTGACATCCTCACCCTGATCGAGCAGGCCGAGCAGGCGTTCGACACCGCTCAGGCCGAGAAGATGACCACCAAGTTCGCCTCGGGCGAGGACTTCACCCTCGAGGACTTCCTCGAGCAGATGATGATGATCCGCAAGCTCGGGCCGATCGGGAACCTGCTCGGCATGATGCCCGGCATGGGCCAGGTCCGTGACCAGGTCAGCCAGATCGACGACAAGGACCTGGACCGGGTCGCGGCCATCATCCGCTCGATGACCCCGCAGGAGCGGAGCAACCCCAAGATCATCAACGGTTCCCGCCGGGCCCGTATCGCCAAGGGCTCCGGCGTCACCGTCGGCGAGGTCAACAGCCTGGTCACCCGCTTCTTCGACGCCCAGAAGATGGTCCGGCAGATGGCCGGCGGCATGGGCATCCCCGGCATGCCGGGCCGCCGCAAGGCCGCGAAGGCGGCCAAGGCCAAGAACAAGAAGGGCAAGCAGCGCAGCGGCGACCCCCGCAAGCGCGCCGCCCAGCGCACCGGCGCCGACCACGAGCAGCAGCCCGCCGTGGACGGCGCCCCCCAGGGCCTGCCCCCCGGCCTCGGCGGCCAGCTCCCGCCCGGCCTGGGCGGCCAGCTCCCGCCCGGCTTCCAGATGCCCGACCTGAACAAACTCCAGAGCCGCAAAAAGAAGTAACCCCACAACCGGCCCCCTCACGCCCACCGCACCGCGCCATTCCGGGCCACGTCGCCCCGGGCCAGTCCGTGTTTGTGGCGGGTCCGTGCATCAACTGCGTGCTCAAGATTTTGCGCGCTTGCCGTGGCTCAGTGACGAGGTGGGCGCCCGCCGAGCTCGCTTCTCAGCCTGGGGCCCCGGAGGGCCGGACGGGGGAGGTGGATGCGCGAGCTTGGGCAGGGGCCGCCGGGTGGGTGATTTGGGCGAGCAGCGGCGGTGGGGGACATTGGGGTGTGTCATGTTGTTGTCAGACGCCCCAGTCAGGTCGGTCGTGGTGGTGTCCGGTGTGGTTCGTGGGCCTGCGGTGGTGTTCGGTCAGGGGCTCTCCGGGACGGTGCGGTGGACGGCGACGCGCGGACGCGGCGCGTGTCACCGGGCGATTGCGCTTTTCTCGCGATCGTCTGGCAGAATGGCACGCTGGAAACCCGGAGTCGCCAGGCGCCCTCTCTCGTCCTGCGCGCCCGGAGTCCATCGAGTGGCCGATCGCCGGTGTCCCCACCTGGTAAGGCCCGCTCACCTGTATTCAGTCTGGAGAACACCACACCCGTGGCAGTCAAGATCAAGCTCAAGCGTCTGGGGAAGATCCGGAACCCGCAGTACCGGATCGTCGTCGCCGATGCCCGAACCAAGCGTGACGGTCGGGCGATCGAGGAAATCGGGCTCTACCACCCCAAGGAAGAGCCCTCGCGCATCGAGGTGAACTCCGAGCGCGCCCAGTACTGGCTGGGCGTCGGGGCGCAGCCGACCGAGCCGGTCCTCAGCCTGCTGAAGATCACCGGCGACTGGCAGAAGTTCAAGGGCGAGCCCGGTGCCGAGGGCACGCTCAAGGTGGCCGAGCCCAAGGGCGACAAGAAGGCCGCCTTCGAGTCGGCGGTCAAGGAGTCCATGGGCGACGCCGACACCCCCGCCACCGCCACCAAGGCCAAGAAGAAGGCCGAGCCGAAGAAGGCCAAGGGCGAGGACGACGCCGCCAAGGCCGACGAGAACACCGAAGTCAAGAGCGAGGGCTGACGTGCTCGAAGAAGCGCTCGAGCACCTGGTGCGCGGGATCGTCGAGCACCCGGACGACGTCCGGGTGCGCGCCCGCCGGATCAGGGGCGGCCGGGTCCTGGAGGTGCGGGTGCACCCCGAGGACCTCGGCAAGGTCATCGGCCGCAGCGGGCGTACCGCCAAGGCCCTGCGCACGGTCATCAGCGCCCTGTCCGGGGGCCGGTACGTGCGCGTCGACCTGCTCGACGTCAACGAGGTCCGCTGACCATGACCTCGCGCGGGCCGTCCGACCGGCTCGTGATCGGCAGGATCGGGCGGCCGCACGGCGTCCGTGGTGAGCTCACCGTCGACGTCCGCACCGACGATCCGGATCTCCGGTTCGCGGCGGGCGCCGTGCTCGCCACCGACCCGGAGGCCGCCGGTCCGCTGACCGTCGAGCATGCCCGCCGGCATTCGGGCCGCCTGCTCGTGCGCTTCGCCGGGGTCGGCGACCGTGACGCCGCGGAGGAACTCCGCGGCGCCTGGCTGGTCGTCGACCCCGATGACATCGCCGGCTCCGACGATCCCGACGAGTTCCACGACCAGGAGCTGATCGGGCTCAGGGTCGTCACCGTCGCGGGGGAGGAGATCGGCGAGGTCGCCGAGATCCTCCACACCGGGCAGGACCTGCTGGTGATCGGCCGTGCCGGCGGGGGTGAGGCGCTGGTGCCGTTCGTGGCCGCGCTGGTCCCCGAGGTGGACGTCCCCGGCGGACGCCTGGTGATCGACCCCCCGCCCGGCCTGGACCTATGAGACTCGACATCGTCACGATCTTCCCGGACTACTTCGCTCCGCTGGACGTCTCCCTGCTCGGCAAGGCCCGCCGAACCGGCCTGCTCGACGTCCACGTGCACGACCTGCGGGAATGGACCCACGACCGGCACCGCACGGTCGACGACACCCCGTACGGCGGCGGACCGGGCATGGTCATGAAGCCCGAACCCTGGGGCGAGGCCCTCGATGCCATCGCGCCCCGGGACTCGTCCAGCATGCCCCGCCTCCTCGTGCCGACGCCGAGCGGGCGCCCGTTCACCCAGGCGATGGCGGCCGAGCTGGCCGCCGAGGAGTGGCTGGTGTTCGCCTGCGGCCGGTACGAGGGCATCGACACCCGCGTGGTCGAGGACGCCCGGACCCGGATGCCGGTGGACGAGGTCAGCCTCGGCGACTTCGTGCTCGCCGGCGGCGAGGTCGCGGTGCTGGTGATCGTGGAGGCCGTCGGACGGCTGCTGCCCGGCGTCCTGGGCAACGCCGACTCGGTGGCCGACGACTCGTTCGCGCCCGGCGCGATGGAATCCCTCCTCGAAGGACCCGTCTACACCAAGCCTCCGGTGTGGCGTGATCGCGCCGTACCGGACATCCTGCTGTCCGGCAACCACGGGGCCATCGCCCGCTGGCGCCGCGACGAGGCACTGCGCCGCACCGCCCGCACCCGGCCCGAACTGCTCGCCCGGCTCGATCCGGCCGTGCTCGACAAGCATGATCGGCGGGTGCTGGGGGAGGCCGGTTTTCCGGTCGGCGGCGAACCTATGGCACACTAGAGCGTCACCGTGCGCGCTGCTGTGCGGTGCCCAGACTTCGAAGAAGATCCATTTCGCGCGGCGCGACGCCCCCCGCACCATCCTGACGGGGCCTCTCGACGTCCGCGTTCGACCTGCGAGGAACCGCTGTCATGCACACCCTGATCCAGGAGATCGAGAAGGCCGCGATGCGTGCCGACGTCCCGGACTTCCGTCCCGGCGACACGCTCAAGGTGCACGTCCGCGTCACCGAGGGCAACCGGAGCCGGATCCAGGTGTTCCAGGGCGTGGTGATCCGGCGGCAGGGCGGCGGCGCCCGCGAGACCTTCACCGTCCGCAAGGTCAGCTACAGCGTCGGCGTCGAGCGGACCTTCCCGCTCAACAGCCCCTCCATCGACAAGATCGAGGTCGTGACCCGCGGTGACGTGCGCCGCGCCAAGCTCTACTACCTGCGCAACCTGCGCGGCAAGGCCGCCCGCATCAAGGAGAAGCGCGACTTCTGAGTTTCCGGCACGTGACGTGCCGCCAACGCCCCGGGAACCCCTTGCGGTCGCCGGGGCGTTGCCCGTTTCGAGTGGGGTTGCGATCGAAGTCCGACTCGGCGAAGGACGACACGGCCGCGGACGCGGTGCCCGGGGCTTCCACGCCGATAGGCTTTCGCTCTGATGGACGACGAGGACGATCGGAGAGACGTGCGATCCGAGGCCGAGGGCGCGGTGCCCGACGAAGAGCAGACCGTGACCTCCGACCAGGAGAGCGACTCCTCCGACGACAAGAAGAAGAAACAGGGGTCCTTCTGGAAGGAGCTCCCGATCCTGATCGGGGTCGCTCTGGTACTCGCCCTTGTCATCAAGGCCTTCGCCGTCCAGGCCTTCTACATCCCGTCGGGGTCGATGGAGAACACCCTGCAGATCGGCGACCGGGTGCTGGTCAACAAGATCGTCTATCACACCCGCGACATCAAGCGCGGTGACATCGTCGTCTTCAACGGGCTCGACTCCTGGGACCCGGAGATGCAGGTCCAGGAGCCGGGGAACCCGGTCTCCAAGGTGCTCCGCGCCGTCGGCAGCGCCTTCGGTGTCGCGCCGAACGAGAAGGACTACATCAAGCGGGTCATCGGCATCCCCGGCGACCACGTGAAGTGCTGCGACGCCCAGGGCCGCGTCACGGTGAACGGCGTCCCCGTGAACGAGGACGCCTACCTCTACACCGACCCGGTCACCAACGAGCGGAACAAGCCGTCCAACGATCCGTTCGAGGTCACCGTCAAGGACGGCCAGCTCTGGGTGATGGGCGACCACCGCGAGCTGTCGTACGACTCCCGGTCCCATCGCGGCGACCCGGGCGGCGGCACCATCCCGACCAGCCGCGTGATCGGCCGCGCCTTCGTCATCGTCTGGCCGCTCGACCGCATCGACACGCTCCCCATCCCCAAGACCTTCGAGCAACCGGCCCTGAACGCCGCCTCCGCCGCTCTCCCGGCGACCCCGCTGGCCCTGGGACTCGTAGGCGCCGTCCCCATCACCTATCTGACCCGGCGCCTCCGCAACCGCTGAAGACCCACCACACCACCACCGAGCCGGCCTGCCCATAAGCATCGCGCCGCCTCCACCCCGGCGTGCGTTCCTGGGCTTGCGGGTTGCGGGCGTGTCGGATTGTCCGGCCCGTGTTTGGCCTACCTGGGTCTCCTTGACTGCCTGGCTGGACTCCTCGGCCTGTCCAGCAGCACCGTCTGGGTGACCCGTCCGGTCCCCTCCAGCGACACCCCTTCCGCCTGGGCCGGCTCCATCGGCTCGGCGGCGATCTGCACATCCCGCCTGCCCCGCGACTCGTCCGCGTCTCCATTGATCACAAATGATCCTTTCTGGTCGGGTCATCAGCCCCGGCTCTCCGGAACACCACCCCACCCACAATGTCTTCGGACGTAGCCGCCGACAGGCGAGGCCGGCCGGATTGGGGGATGTGTGGGTGGCTTGGGCGTGTGAAGCGGGTTACTTGAGGGTTTGGGGCCGGGGTGTGGGCTGGTGTTTCTTCCGGGCGTGGCAGAGCGGGGGCACTGGAAGGGTGGATTCGGGGCGCCTTGAGGGGCTTCGGGGACGTACGCTGCGGAGCATGAAGGGTCGTCCACTCCGTTACACGCCGCGACGAGACGCAGGATTGCACGCCTATGAGCGCGTCTTGGAGCATGCCGGATTCAGCCCGGTCGCGGGTGTCGACGAAGCGGGACGCGGGGCCTGTGCGGGGCCGCTGGTGGTGGCAGCGGTGATCTTGGGCGGTGGACGGCGCGGCAGGATCGAGGGGCTGAACGACTCCAAACTGCTCACGCCGGCGCGGCGGGAGGAGCTGTACGAGCAGATCGTCCGGAAGGCGGAGGCGTGGAGCGCCATCGTCGTGCCCTGCCATGACATCGACCGGATCGGCGTGCACCGCTGCAATGTCACCGGGATGCGGCGGGCGCTGGCGGCGCTGGAGCGGCGGCCCGCGTACGTGCTGAGCGACGGGTTCAGGGTGCCCGGCGTCGGGGTTCCGGCCCTGGCGGTGATCAAGGGGGATCAGGTGGCCGCCTGCGTCGCGGCCGCCTCCATCGTGGCGAAGGTGACCCGAGACAGGATCATGGTGGAGCTCAATGAGCGCTATCCGCAGTACGGCTTCGATGTGCACAAGGGCTATGTGACGCGGGAGCACTCGGCGGCGCTGGCCGAACACGGTCCGTGTCCCGAGCATCGGTTCTCCTTCGTCAATGTGGGGCGGGCCTTGCGTAAGAATGGGGAGGTGGCCTTGGGGGAGGAGACCGGGGGCGACCTCGTGGAAGAGGTCCCCGGCGACGGCCGGACGGAAGGGGCACGAGCGTGAGCGCCGAGGATCTCGAGAAGTACGAGACCGAGATGGAGCTGCAGCTCTATCGCGAGTACCGGGACGTCGTCGGGCTGTTCACCTATGTGGTCGAGACCGAGCGGCGGTTCTACCTCACCAACTCGGTGGACCTCCAGGTGCGCGACACCGAGAACGGCGAGGTCTTCTTCGAGGTCACGATGCAGGACGCCTGGGTCTGGGACATGTACCGGCCGGCGCGTTTCGTCAAGAACGTCCGTGTGGTCACCTTCAAGGACGTCAATGTCGAGGAACTGGCCAAGAGCGACTTCGAGCTGCCCTCCGATCAGTAGTCCCGGGATTTCGCCGCGCGGGTGAGGCGCCAGCCTTCGGGCGTGCGTTCGATGAAGCCTCCGGCCGACAGCAGCCCCAGTTTCCCGTTCACCGTGGGAAGGTCCATTCCGGCCTTGGCGGCGAGCTGCGCCGGGCCCGCCGCGCCGCGTGCGGGAAAGGCTTCCAGGACGTTCCGGGTGAGCCGGTCGAGGCGGTCGCGTGGTAGCACGGGGGCCGAGGGACGTGGCGCCAGATCGTCGCCTATCCGCCCCACCACCTCGATCACCTCGGCGGAGCAGGTGACCAGTGTCGAGTCCGGATCCTCCCGGAGCAGGCGGAGACAGCCCGCGGAGGAGCGGGAGTCCACCTGGCCCGGCACCACCATCAGGGAACGGCCGAGCTTGCGGGCCCAGGCGGCGGTGTTGAGGGCTCCGCTGCGACGCTCGGCCTCGACGATCACCGTGCCACGGGAGAGCGCCGCGATGACCCTGTTCCGGACGAGGAAGCGGAGCCGATGCGGTGGGGTGCCCGGCGGCGATTCGCTGATCAGGAGGGCGCGCCGGGCCATTTCGGCGAAGAGGCCGTCATTGCCTCCGGGGTAGGGGACGTCCACGCCGTTCGCGAACACCGCCACGGTCATGCCGTCGGCGGCCAGGGCTCCGCGGTGGGCGGCCGCGTCGATGCCGAGGGCGCCGCCGGAGACCACGGTCCAGTCGCGTTCGGCGAGTTCGGAGGCCATTTCGGCGGCCACGCGCAGCCCGTACCCGGACGCCGCGCGGGATCCCACCATCGCCACCGACCGCAGGCAGTTGTGGCGAAGGTCGGCCGGGCCCCGCAGCCACAGCGCGTACGGACGCGCCGCCTGGAGATCGTCGAGCGTGGTGGGCCACTCGGGGTCGCCGGGGCACACCAGGCGGATTCCCATCTCCTGGCAGACGGCCAGATCTTCCTCGGGCGCGCTGGCCCGCAGCCGGATCTGCCAGTGCTCCAAGCGTCGGATCTCCCCTTCGGTGGCGGTCAGATCGGCCGGTACCCGGCCGCTGCGGATCGTCTCGAGCGCGGCGGGCGCGCCCACATGGTCGATGATCTGGTTGAGGAAGGTGTCGCCAGGCTCGGCGACCCCGCACAGGGCCGCGCGCGCCGCGCGCTCGTCGTCGCCGGTCATGGTCTCCTCCCGGTCCACAGGGCGAGGGCGCCGCCGATGTCGTCCTCGCCGGGTTCGTCGCGTCCGGCCAGATCGGAGATCGTCCAGGCGACCCGCAGGATCCGGTCGAGGCCGCGGGCGGTGAGCGAGCCGTTCTGGAGCGCCTCGTCGGCGGCCCGCATCGCCTCCGGCCGGGGCGTGAACCTGCGGCGCAGCTCGGGCCCCGGGATCTCGGAGTTGGACTGCCAGGGCGTGTCCGCCAGGCGCTTGAGCGTGCGTTCACGGGCCAGCAGCACGCGTTCGGCGACCACGCGGCTGTTCTCGGCGAACTCCAGGTCATAGCGGAGCTCGGCACGGCTGGCCGGAGTCAGTTCCAGCTTGAGGTCGATCCGGTCGAGCAGCGGACCGGAGATCCGGCTGAGATATCTGCGCCGGATGTTCGGGGCACAGGAACAGTTGATCGTCTTGGCGGCGGCGCACGGGCAGGGATTCGCGGCCAGGACGAGCGTGAAGCGGGCGGGGAACCTGGCCGTGCCCTCCGTGCGGGAGATCCGCACCTCTCCTTCCTCCAGGGGTTGGCGGAGCGCGTCCAGGACACCGCGCGGGAACTCGGGCGCCTCGTCCAGGAACAGGATTCCGCGGTGGGCGAGCGATACCGCGCCGGGCTGGAGCATCCGCCCGGAACCGCCGCCCACCATCGCGGGCGGGGACGCGGTGTGATGCGGCGCGTAGAAGGGCGCCTGGTCGATCAGGGGCTGCCCCGAGGGCAGTGTGCCCGCCACGGAATGGATGGTCGTGACCTCCAGTGCCGCTTCCCGATCCAGCGGCGGGAGCAGTGTCGGCAGGCGCTCCGCGAGCATCGTCTTCCCGCATCCGGGAGGGCCGCTGAAGAACAGGTGGTGCCCGCCGGCGGCGCTGATCTCCAGGGCATGGCGCGCCTCGGCCTGGCCCCGCACGTCCGCGAGGTCGAGCTCGCCGCGATGGGCCTGGTCGCGGAGGACCAGTCCGTCGGCCGCCCGGCGCGGCACCATGACGTCGTCCACAGGCTCCTCGAACGGCGGCGGCTCGTCGCGCAGGAGGCAGAGCAGACCGCGCAGCGTCCCGGCCGAGATCACCTCCACTTCGGGCACCAGTTCCGCCTCCGCGCTGTTGGCGCGCGGCACGACGACCTTGCGGCAACCGGCGTTGGCCGCCGCCAGCACGGCGGGCAGGACACCAGGAATCGATCGCAGCCGCCCGTCCAGGCCCAGTTCGCCGATCACCACCAGACTCGCGCAGGACGGCGGCGGCACCGCCTCCGCGGCGGCCATCAGCGCCACCGCGATGGCCGCATCGAAGATCGAGCCCCGTTTGGGGAGGCTCGCAGGGAAGAGAGAGACGGTGACGTGACGATTGGGCCAGTCCTCGCCCGAGTTGTAGACCGCGGCCCGGACCCGGTCGCGGGCCTCGTTGAGCGCGGCGTCCGGCAGACCGACGAGATGCAGGCCGGGCACGCCGCTGGTGATCGCGGCCTCGACGTCCACCACGAAGCCCTCCACCCCGACCAGCGAGACCGAGCGCGTCCTGGCGAGGGCCATTCAGCACACCTCCCGCAGGTGCTGGATCGTGAAGCCGTCCCGATCGATCACCAGGCCGAGCACATCGACGCCGACATTGGCCCCGGACACGCCGTTCTCGGCGGCCCACCGCCAGGCCAGCCGCCGTAAACGGACGACCTTCTCCGGCGTGATCGCCTCCAGCGGGTCGCCGTAGTCGGTGGAACTTCGGGTCTTCACCTCGCAGACGACATGCCGCGAACCGTCGTGCGCCACGATGTCGAGCTCGCCCTCGCGGCAGCGCCAGTTGCGCTCCAGGACCGTCCAGCCCAGGCGGGCGAGGTAGTCGGCGGCCGCGCTCTCACCGCGCGCACCGAGGCTCTGGTTGGAGTTCATGGAACCTCATCACCTCCGCCTACGAAGCTGCCGGAGGGGCAACGCGGCCAACAGTGGAATCCGGTTCTGTGGATAACTATTCGTGCTTGCGTGAACACCGAGAGTGTTGCTCTGTCCGAGTTGGAGTTGGGAACTTGTGGCTTGTCGGCTCCAGGTACTAGCCCGAGATGAAAAACATGTCGGCAGTGGGTCGTGCGCCTGCACCACGGCGTACGCCAGGGGCGGCAGCGTGCTCGCGCGGTGTTCAGCGCTCAGCACAGGGCGGCGGTGAGCTGGTTGCGGTTCAGCGGCGTGGTTGAAGGCTTGGGGGAGCCGTTGGTAGGTCAAGGCAGCTTGATCGGGGCGAGGGTTGGCGCTGTGCTTGGAGTCGACCGTTGTGGCGGAGCCGTATCCGTATGGGGGCGCTGTGACCAAGGAGCTGCTGGAAGCGCTGGAGGGGTTCCTTCGGCATCTACGGGCTGAGAGGGATTTGTCGCCGCATACTCTCCGCGCGTACGAAGGTGACCTCCAGGATCTGTACCGGTACGCGGTTGATGTCGGGGTTGGGGGCCCCGATGGCCTCGACGTCAACGTCCTGCGGGCCTGGTTGGCCCAACAGCATGCGAACGGGCGGTCCAGGGCCACGCTGGCTCGCCGCACGGCCGCAGTGCGCGCCTTCACGGCGTACCTGCATCGGCGTGGGCTGATCGAGCAGGATCCGGGACAACTGCTGGGCACGCCCAAGCGGCATCGCGATCTGCCCGATGTTCTGGCGCAGGATGAGGCTGCGCGGCTGCTGGATCGGATGGACGTGGAGGGGCCCCTAGGCCTGCGTGATCTGGCCGTACTCGAGGTCCTCTACGGCACCGGTGTGCGCGTTAGCGAGCTGTGCGGCCTGGATGTCGATGACATCGATGTCGAGCGGGGGACCGCGAGGGTCCTGGGCAAAGGCAACAAGGAACGGACGGTGCCCGTCGGAGAACCTGCGACGAGGGCGGTTGGAGACTGGCTGCGAACCGGGCGGCCGGCGTTGGCGACCGAACACAGCGGCCCGGCCCTCTTTCTGGGGGCGCGCGGCGGGCGCCTGCACCCCACCAGTGCGCGCCGTATCGTTCACGCCCGTATCGCCGAGGTGGGAGAGGTGCCTGACGTGAGTCCTCACGGGCTCAGGCACAGTGCCGCCACGCACCTGCTGGAAGGTGGAGCCGATCTGCGCAGTGTGCAAGAGATCCTGGGGCACGCATCGTTGCAGACCACGCAGATCTACACCCATGTCTCGCCCGAACGCCTCAAGCAGGTGCATCGCCAGGCACACCCTCGTGGGGTTGAGTGATCCTCACCTTGCCCGCCCGGCTCTCTGACGACCTTGCAATGCCCCCTCGTCCAGGGGTGCGATTGCGGCTCGGCTGAGGGTCTTACGGGTGGCCGCGTGCGATACCCGGCATCCGCCGCTTGCGGTGACGCGAGGGAAGTCGCGGCTTCGGAAACAACGGGCTTCTTGACAGCAGGGCTGCGGCGTGCCGACGCGGCGTCGCCGCCTGGGGCCGTGGGGCCGTGGGGCCGTGGGGCCGTGGGGCCGTGGGGCCGTGGGGCCGTGGGGCCGTGGGGCCGTGGGGCCGTGGGGCCGTGGGGCCGTGGGGCCGTGGGGCCGTGGGGCCGTGGGGCCGTGGGGCCGTGGGGCCGTGGGCGTGCGGCTGCGTGATGCGGCGCGGATGGGGATGTGGTGCTGGTGGGCTGTGTTGACATGGGGTTGCGGCGGTTGGCTACGTGTTCATAGGCGCCTACAACGCTGTGGTGCCTCGGTTCGTCGCGCTGGTGGGTCTAGCGGTGCCATCGCACTGAGAGGGGTGAGGGGTGCTTGGCGAGGCGAGGGCCAAGCCCTGCGGGCAGTGCTGTTGATGGTGGTAGAGGTGTGGGTGTTGGCTTGTGGTGGTGGGGCGTTCGGTGTGGGGCTTGCCACTGGGGGCACGTGCCTGCCCCTCCGAGGTGGGGTGCCGCCTCGGAGGGGTGGGGTCAGCGGGCTCTTCGTAGGCGGCGCTCTCGGCGTTCGCGGGTCAGGTCGATCACGCCGGGTGGGGGAGGGCGTCTGGTGCGGCCGTACCGCCAGAGCGACATCAGGGTGAACGCGAACAGCATCCCCGCGAGCGCGCCGCCGCTGGCCGTTGTGGCGTCGCGCAGGCCCATCTCCGTGCCGGACGAGACGGGCTGCGGCGCTTCGGAGGACGGTCGGGGGCTGGGGGTCTGCCAGTGAGGGAGCAGACGGACCTCCGGTCGGACGAGGCTGAGCGGGTCGAGGTAGGCGTGGCCCCGTAGGAGGCCCCAGTGGAGGCAGGGCGTGGGGCAGTGGGCGGACTGCTCCACCGTGCCTATGCGGGAGCCCGCCCGGACGGCGTGGCCCTCCCGGACGTTCGGGCGTACCGGGAGGTAGGTCGTGCGGAGGGCGCCGTGGGTGATGGCGACGATGCCGCGTCCCGCCAGGTGCCCCGAGTACGAGACGCGCCCCGGCCCGGCGGCGTACACCGGCTGGCCCGGCCGGGCGGTCAGATCCACTCCCCGGTGGCCGGGGCCCCACGGCAGGGGCGGCGGCGAGAACGCCCGCACGACCTGGGGCGCGGGCGGCCCTAACGGCCAGCGCCACGCGTCGGAGTGAGCAGGGATCCAGGCGGGCAGCACGCAGGTGAGAAGCAAGGTGAGCAGCGTCATGCCCGCAGTGTGCCGGGCTCGCGGGGTGGTGGCACAGAGGGTTCGCGAACTGTGGATAACCCTGCGGATCCGGCGTTCCCCGGCGGCCTCCGGGCCCTGATAACCTAGGGGCCGTGCCCGAATGGACACCGGTCAGGGCTTGGCCGTCGCTCGACCGGCCACCGCGGCCGGCAGAGCGAGAAGCCGCTCTCTCATCGAGCGGACAGGTCACAGGCCCGGGCGGCGATCCCGGGCCGACGGTCGCGTACGCGGCCGAATTCATGCGTCCGCCAGCCACTTGCTTCGCATGGTGGGGCGCGACCCCTCGGTCCGTCATCCCGATGACGGCGGGGTTGTGTCCGGACGCAGGCAACCAACCAAACGTGGCCCGGTAACGGGCCGGAGAAGGAGAGTACGGGCCATGGCACCCGTCGTCACCATGCGGCAGCTGCTCGAGAGCGGCGTTCACTTCGGCCACCAGACCCGCCGGTGGAACCCGAAGATGAAGCGGTTCATCCTCACTGACCGCAACGGCATCTACATCATCGACCTTCAGCAGTCGCTGTCCTACATCGACCGCGCCTACGAGTTCGTCAAGGCGACGGTCGCGCACGGCGGCACGATCCTGTTCGTCGGCACCAAGAAGCAGGCCCAGGAGACCATCTCCGAGCAGGCCACCCGCGTCGGCATGCCCTACGTCAACCAGCGCTGGCTGGGCGGCATGCTCACCAACTTCTCGACCGTCCACAAGCGGCTCACCCGGCTCAAGGAGCTGGAGGAGATCAACTACGACGATGTCGCCGGCTCCGGCATGACCAAGAAGGAGCTCCTGGGGCTGCGCCGCGAGAAGGACAAGCTGGAGCGCACCCTCGGCGGTATCCGCGACATGGCCAAGGTGCCCAGCGCCGTCTGGATCGTGGACACCAAGAAGGAGCACATCGCGGTCAACGAGGCCAAGAAGCTCGGGATCCCGGTCGTGGCGATCCTGGACACCAACTGCGACCCGGATGAGGTCGACTACCCGATCCCGGGCAACGACGACGCGATCCGCAGCGTCAGCCTGCTGACCCGGGTGGTCGCGGACGCGGTCGCCGACGGTCTCATCGCCCGCGCCGGCGCCGCCACCGGCGGTGAGGAGAAGCCGGCCGAGGGCGGGGCCGCCGCCGAGCCGCTGGCCGAGTGGGAGCGCGAGCTGCTGGAGAACAAGGAGCAGGCCGGCGCCGAGACCGCCGAGACCGCCGAGACCGCCGAGGTCGCCAAGCCCGCCGAGGGCGAGGCCGCCGCCGGTACGACCGAGGCCGAGGCTCCCGTGGAGGCCTCCGCGGAGGCTCCCGCCGAAGCCGCCGAGGCCCCCGCCGAGGCCAAGGAGGACCAGGCCGAGCTCGGGAGCGCCGGGCAGAGCTGACGATGCTGGACCCCGGGGCGCCGTCCGCGCCCCGGGGCCGCTCCGTGGGCTGAGCCGGCGGCCGATCCGAGGTCCGTTCGGGACGTCGCGGTCGATGCCGGGACTGTCGTGAGTGACCATCTCGTTGGCGGCCACGGCCACGGCCACGGCCGATGCCGGGACGAGGCGGCCCGCTCCGGTCCGGGTCGCGACGGGACGTCCCGCGGAGGTCCGCCTGAGGGCCCGTTGAGGCCGGTGGGCGCCGGTCCTGGTGAGGGAAGGCGCTCTATCCGGAGACTCGGGCCGAGGGCCGAGACGTTCCCGGACGTGCCGAAGCGGTTTTCCGAGGGTCCCTACCAGCGACCTACATCTTCCAATCTCCACCAGACGTTCACCACCACAGAGACGAAGAGAGCGATGGCGAACTTCACCGCCGCTGACGTGAAGCGGCTCCGCGAGCTGACCGGCTCCGGCATGATGGCCTGTAAGAACGCGCTGACCGAGGCCGAGGGCGACTTCGAAAAGGCGGTCGAGCTGCTGCGCCTCAAGGGCGCCAAGGACGTGGGCAAGCGCGCCGAGCGCACCGCCGCCAACGGCCTGGTCGCCCAGCACTTCGCCGGCAACGGCGACGGCGCGATCCTCGAGCTCAACTGCGAGACCGACTTCGTCGCCAAGAACGAGCAGTTCATCGAGCTGGCGGACCGGCTGGTCCAGTTCGCGGCCTCCAGCGGCGCCACCGACGCGCCGACCCTGCAGACCACCGAGATCGAGCCGGGCAAGACCGTCCAGGCCCTGATCGAGGAGAACAGCGCCAAGATCGGCGAGAAGCTGGAGCTGCGCCGCTTCGCCCACTTCACCGGCGAGTACGTGGCCAGCTACCTGCACAAGTCCGACCCGTCGCTGCCGCCGACCACCGGTGTGCTGGTCGAGCTGGACACCGAGAACGCCGAGGTGGCCAAGGACATCGCGCAGCAGATCGCCGCGATGGCCCCCAAGTACCTCACCCGCGACGAGATCCCCGCCGAGGCGATCGAGAAGGAGCGGGCGCTGGCCGAGCAGCTGACCCGCGACGAGGGCAAGCCCGAGAAGGCCATCCCGAAGATCGTGGAGGGGCGCGTCAACGCGTACTTCCGCGACTTCGTCCTGCTGGAGCAGGCGTTCGTCAAGGACAACAAGAAGACGATCGCCAAGGTGCTGGACGAGGCGGGCGTGAAGGTCGTCCGCTTCGCGCGCTTCAAGGTCGGCCAGGCCTGATCTCGGGAGGGCGGGGCCGGTCTCGTGATCGGCCCCGTCTCGACCGTCCGGACCCGGAGCGGTCCGCCGGGCCGATTCAGCTCGTACGGCACCCATGTCGTCACCCAGGCGTACCGCGTCGGGCCGATCCGTTCTGGATCGGCCCGTTTTGGGGAGGGCGCTCTCTGGCGGGCGGTCCGGTCCTGTCTTCCGGTCTGTTTCGGGTCGATTCCGGGCCGGTGCCGGAAGGCGTGGAAACCGGGGAACGGTCACGAATCAGGCCGTTCCGGGTAGATCGTCAGGCGCGACGTCCACCGTGCGTAACGGCCCCGTTCATCGAACGGGGCCTTTCGGTGAGCGGACGGTAACGCCCGGGGTTCCGGACGGGGTCGAGGTTTTCCGGTCAGTGATCTCCGCCAGGGCGTAGGGTCTAGTCAGCGGGTGCGAGTGACCGGGCTCATGCCGGGCAAGCTTCAGAGACCGGGGTCGGCCGTGATCCGTCCCGTACCGCCAAAACTTGGCGCTGTGTGGGGCGGGGGCGGCGCGGCCACGCTGGCCACGCCGGCCACGAAGGCGTGGGCGCGGGACGCGAGGCGCGGAGCCGCCCGGGCGCTCGGCCGCCGAGGCCGGGGGCAGGGGACGGCGAGGCGCCGGCCGGCCGCAGGATTCGGGCGCACCGGGTTCGGCCCGATACCGTCGAACGAGGGTCGCGTACCGAGGAAACACCAGTACAGCGGGAATCCTGGCGACAGGACCCCGACGAGTCACAGACGCCGTAACGAGGAGGCCGCCGACGTGCCGGAGCCAACGACCAGTGACCCAGCGGCGGCGTCGTCGCCGGCGCCGCGGGAGCGGCGTGCCGAGCCCCACGGACACGGGCAGCCCGCGCCGTACGCGCAGCACGGGCCCCGAGCGGGCTGGAAACGGGTGCTGCTGAAGCTCTCGGGCGAGGCCTTCGCCGGGCGTGACCCGCTGGGCATCGACCCCGAGGTGGTGCAGCACGTCGCGGAGGCGATCGCCGAGGCGGTACGCGACGGAGTGCAGGTAGCGGTGGTCTGCGGCGGCGGCAACATGTTCCGCGGCGCCACCTTGGCCGAACGCGGCATGGACCGCGGCCGCGGCGACTACATGGGCATGATCGGCACGGTGATCAACTGCCTGGCGCTGCAGGACTTCCTGGAGAAGCTCGGTCTCGACACCAGGGTCCAGACAGCGATCACCATGAGCCAGGTGGCCGAGCCGTACATCCCGCGCCGCGCCATCCGGCACCTGGAGAAGGGCCGTGTGGTGATCTTCGGGGCCGGGCTGGGCCAGCCGTTCTTCTCCACCGACACCACCGCCGCCCAGCGCGCCCTGGAGATCGGCGCGGAGGCCGTCCTGAAGGCCACCCAGGTCGATGGAGTGTACGACGCGGACCCGCGTAAGAATTCGGACGCGGTGAAGTTCGACCGTTTGGATTACGGTGAGGTTCTACAGCGGGGCCTGAAGGTCATGGACGCCACGGCCATCAGCCTCTGCATGGACAACGCGCTGCCCATCGTGGTCTTCGACCTCATGGGACAGGGCAACATCGTCCGGGCCGTCCGGGGTGAGAAGATCGGCACGCTGGTCAGTCCGGCGGACAGCTGATCCGCTCCACCCGCGGTACGGACCGGCACGGACAAGGGCCGACCTGATGACATGGGAGTCGAAGTGATCGACGAGACCCTCCTCGAGGCAGAGGAGAAGATGGAGAAGGCGGTCGCGGTCGCCAAGGAGGACTTCCAGGCCATCCGCACCGGCCGGGTCACCCCCGCCATGTTCAACAAGATCACCGCCGAGTACTACGGGACGCCGACGCCGATCAACCAGCTGGCGTCGTTCACCCTTCCCGAGCCCCGGATGGTGATCGTCCAGGTCTTCGACAAGTCGTCCATGCAGGCGGTGGAGAAGGCCATCCGCGACAGCGACCTCGGGGTGAACCCCACCAACGACGGCAACGTGATCCGGGTCGTGTTCCCGGAGCTGTCGGAGGAGCGCCGCAGGGAGTTCATCAAGGTCGCGGGCGGCAAGGCGGAGGACAGCCGGATCGCCATCCGCAACATCCGGCGGCGGGCCAAGGAGACCCTCGACAAGCTGGCCAAGGACGGCGAGGCCGGCGAGGACGAGGTCCGGCGCGCCGAGAAGGAGCTCGACGACACGACGCATCGTTATGTCGCGCAGATCGACGAGCTCCTCGAGCACAAGAAGGCCGAACTGCTCGAGGTTTGATGAGACTCGACAGAACCGGGGAGCCCGCGGGCTCCCCGGGTGAGCCGCAGGCTCTCGGCCCCGCCTCCGACGGGGCCGCCGAGCCCGGCCTGCCCCCCGTGCCGCCCGTCGTGTCGTCCGCCACGAGTTCCGAGGACGTCGTGTCCACGGCCGTGGAGGCCGTGCCCGAGACCGGTGTCGCCGCCGCGGTGCCGCCGGACGACGCTTCCGGCCGTCCGAGCCGTCCTGGCGGTTCGGGTCGTCCGAGTGGTTCGGGCCGATCGAGCGAGGCGGAAGGGCTTGAGTCGCCGGGACGGGCCGCTCAGGGCGGCGTGCGGCCTGGTGACGCCGGGAGGCTTGAGAAGCGTGAGCCTGAGGGGACCCTCGCCCCTGAGAAGGACCTTGAGGGTTCAGGGGAGGGCGAGAAGACCTCTACGGGTGCTCCCTCAACGTCCTCGTCCTCGTCCTCGGCAGTCCCCGAGCCCGGTCCCGCTCCCGAGGGCACTGGGGGCGGCTCAGGTGGCCCTGAGCCCGCAGGCAAGGCGAGGACGAACACGGGAGGCCCCCTGAGCGGCGATCACCCAGCGCCCGACCGGATCGCCGAAGACGTCGCCGGTACGGCGACGGGAAGTGAGAGCGGTCCCGGTGAGACCGGTGGGGCCGCGGCCGGAGAAAGGGCCGAAGGCGCCGTGACGGCCGATCCGCCCAAGAAACGTTCCGGACGCAACCTGCCCATCGCGGTCGGCGTCGGCCTCGGGCTGGGCGCGCTGGTCCTGCTCTCCCTGTACTACGTCAGGGAGATCTTCCTTGCGGTCATGGTGGTCTTCCTCGTTCTCGGCCTGCGCGAGCTGGCCGGAGCGTTCAAGACCCGGGACATCCGCGTCCCCATGCTGCCGCTCGGCCTGGGGCTCGTCGCAGCCCCGGTCGCCGCGTACGCGTGGGGCCCCGAGGCGCTGGTCGCCTCCCTGGCGCTGGTCGTCCTGACCGTGCTGGTGTGGCGGATGGCCGACGGGCCCGCCGACGGGTACGTGCGGGACGTCACCGCGGCCGTGTTCGTCACCGGCTACCTGATCCTGATGGGCGGGATCGTGGCGCTGCTGATGGCGCCGGACGACGGCCACCACCGCATCGTGATCTTCATTTCGGTGACGGTGGCCAGCGACATCGGCGGTTTCTTCGCGGGAACGTTCTTCGGGCGCCACAAACTGGCGCCCGCCATCAGCCCCAAGAAGACCTGGGAGGGTGTGACCGGCTCCGCGCTGACCTGCATGCTGGTGGGCGCGTGGCTGATGTGGTGGCTGCTGGACGACGGCGCCTGGTGGCACGGTGTGCTGATCGGCGCCGCGGCCGTGGTCACCGCCACCGTGGGGGACCTCATCGAGTCGATGCTGAAGCGTGACCTCGGCATCAAGGACATGGGTTCGCTGCTCCCCGAGCACGGAGGCGTCATGGACCGCCTCGATTCACTCCTTGCCACCGCCCCCGTGGTGTGGCTGCTCCTGGAGCTGTTCACACCTTCCGGCTGAGTAGCCCACAGGCTGTACCGCCCTTCGACCGGGCGCACAATCGCACAACCTCACAGCTGAAACGGGACCGCCCCTTGGAACCTGCGTGTTCCAAGGGGCGGTCGTGTCCGTCATGCCCTGGCCTGGGGGCGGAGGCTCCCGAAGGGGAGCGGAGGGGTCAGGAGACGATCCAGGAGCGGTTCTGCTGGGCGAGACGGCGGATCAGAGCGTCCGAGCCCTCGTTCTTGGCGTAACGGTGTTCCTCGTCCGTGATGGGCACCAGCCACAGCCAGCGCACTGGGTCGCCCTCCGTGGACAGCCCCGCGAGGCCGGGCGCCACGGGCCCCGTCAGCCGGCTCGGGTCGTCCAGGAGCAGGACCCCCTCCCAGGAGCTCTCTCCCGTGTTGAGGGGGAAGGTGTGCGCCTCGTGGTACCACTTGACCACGTCTCCGGCCGCGAACCAGGTCACGGCGCGCCACGGGTACTGGGCGAGCCAGGGGAAGATGCTTCCGGCCCGCTGGCTCGGCAGGGTGGTGGCCACCGCGAGTTCGATGCGGCTGTAGGGGGAGACGTCGTCCTCGTACAGCTCCACCGTGGGCATGCGCTGGCGGCTCATCCCGACGGTGCTCAGGACGGTGAACTCGCGGTCGCCCTGGACGGGGCGTTCGGTCACCCCCACCGTGGGAAGGACGCCGGGATTGCCTCCGGGCAACTGGCGCCCTACGTCGTGCCAGTAGTGGCCCCCCGGCCCCAGCCGTTGCAGTAGATGGCCCAGTACCGACTGCTGGAAGTCGGCCCAGGAACCCTCAGCCTCGCAGACCTTCCAGTGGTCGCGGGCACGGCCGATGCGTGGACCGAACTCCTCGATCTCATCGTCCAGCGGGAACGCGAAAGGGCTCTGGTCCGTCACCTCACGGCTGTAACCGGGGATCCCGCGGGCCATGTCGGACCAGCCGGGGATGACGCAGAGCGGCTCACCCTCCTCCAGGACGGCCACCCCGTCGCCTTCCTCGAACCACACGACCTCTAGCGCGTCGGGTCGGAGCTGGGGGCGTCCCTCGGGGTGGCGTACGTGGGAGGCGGGCAGCATGGGCGTCTGGCCCTCGTCCAGCCGCGTCTGGTCCACCGTTGCGGGGGCGGCGTCATGGTTGGTGACCCAGACGGCGCCGACGACCGCGTCCCGGGAGTCCTTGAGGTATGCCGCGCTGACGACCCCGTCGGTCTCGATGACGAGCCGGCGGCTCCCGTAGGGGCTGTCCTCGGTGTGGACCACCGTGACGGCCGGCCCCTTGCCCGCGGCGGACCCCCTTCGCAATACCGACATGATCGAGACTTTACAGCTTGTCCACGAGCGACGATGGCGTGTTCGCCCGCCCTTCCGGACCCGGCCTGTTTCGCGTCATCCGGGGCGATCGATTCCCGCCTGGACGACCCCTCGCACTGTGTCCCGCCTCCCTCGCCTGGGGGCGCAGGCACCCTCCCTCGGGGCTGTGCCTCGTCCATGAATCCGCGCACCGCACCCCAGGGGCTGCGGTCCTGTAGCGGCCATCGCCAAGGCAGCGGCGAGGCGGCCTCAATGCATGAGCCCCCAGCAGGACCCGTGCTACAGGGAAGGGAGACAGGTGCGTTCGGATCCGACCTAGGCATGCCCGAGCGTTTGCCACACTGGAAGGACCATGTCTTCAACCGCCGATCAGGCCGCCGGTGCCCCGGCCGCCACTGACCCGCGTCCCGCCACCGAGCCCGGGGGCGCGTCCAGTGACACGCCTGCCACGCAGACGTCCAAGGGCGCCTCAGGGAAGACCCCGCCGAAGCTGGTCTTCGCTGCGCCGCGGCGTGCCAAGCCGCCGCGCCACCTGGCCGACCTCACGACCGCCGAGCGCCGCGCGGCCGTGGCCGAACTGGGCGAGAAGCCGTTCCGGGCCGACCAGCTCTCCCGCCACTACTTCTCCCGCCTGGCCGACGACCCGGCGCAGATGACCGACCTCCCCGCCGCGATCCGTGAACGCCTGGCCGCCGACCTGCTCCCCTCGCTGCTCACCCCCGTCCGTGAGCTGGACTGCGACGGCGGCACCACGCTGAAGACGGTCTGGAAGGCCTTCGACGGCGTGCTGTTCGAATCGGTCCTGATGCGGTATCCGGACCGTGCCACGATGTGCGTGTCCTCGCAGGCGGGCTGCGGCATGAACTGCCCGTTCTGCGCCACCGGGCAGGCGGGGCTGACCCGCAACCTGTCCACCGCCGAGATCGTCGAGCAGGTCGCCGCCGGGGCCCGGGCGATGGCGCGGGGACGGATCCCCGGTGGTCCGGGCCGCGTCTCCAACATCGTGTTCATGGGCATGGGCGAGCCGCTGGCCAACTACAAGGCCGTGCTCGGCGCGGTGCGCAGGATCACCGACCCCGCCCCGGCGGGGCTGGGCATCTCGCAGCGCTCGGTCACCGTCTCCACCGTGGGCCTGGTCCCGGCGATCGAGAAGCTGGCCGCCGAGGACCTCTCGGTACGGCTCGCGGTGTCCCTGCACGCCCCCGACGACGAACTCCGCGACGAGCTCGTACCGATCAACAACCGCTGGAAGGTCGCTGAGGTCCTCGACGCCGCCTGGGCGTACGCCGACCGCAGCGGCCGCCGCGTCTCGATCGAGTACGCGCTGATCAAGGATGTCAACGATCAGTCATGGCGGGCGGATCTTCTCGGCGGGCTCTTGCGCGGCCATCTCGTACACGTCAATCTGATCCCGTTGAACCCCACGCCGGGGTCCCGGTGGACCGCGTCCCGGCCGCAGGACGAGCGGGAGTTCGTCCGCAGGCTGGAGTCCCACGGGGTGCCGGTCACGGTTCGCGATACTCGGGGGAGGGAGATCGACGGCGCCTGCGGCCAGCTGGCCGCCGCCACCAAGGAGTGAGCGAGCCGTGGGCCGCGCGGGACGCCGCGCCCGGCGCGCGAGCGGGGAGCGGAGGAACCGGTGAAGACGGACACGCGCCTGCCGGTGGCGCTGCGCGGGTACGACCGAGCCCAGGTCGACACCCTGCTCGAACGGATCACGGCGACACTGCGCTACGGCCGCTGGGGGCTCACCGCCGACGACGTGCGCAGGACCCGCTTCGACATCGTGCTGCGAGGCTACGAGCAGCGCGCGGTGGACGACCTGCTGCAGGAGGCCATCCGCGAACTGCAGTCGGCCGCGCCGATGGGCGAGCGCCCCGGACGGCCCAAGGTGCATGCCGGATGGCTGATCAGCTGGATCCAGAACGCCCGTTTCTCCGGGGCCGGGGTGCGCGCCGGATATGACGTCCGCGACGTCGACGCCTTCCTCGACCGTGTCGTCGCAGGCCTGCGCGGGGTGGCGCCGCCGATGACCGCCCGCGACATACGCGACAGCGCTTTCCGCATCGTCCGGCTCGGCCCTGGCTATGACGAGGGCGAGGTCGACCGGTTCCTGGTCCAGTTGGCCGGCGCCCTAGAACGCCGCTGACGCCGGGACCTCCCGGTCCCCTGACCCCTTCCGGCCCACCCTCACGCATCCGCGTCTGAACCCCTGTGGCCGCCTACCCCTTCGCCTCCGCGACGCCTTCGCCTCTGCTGCGGCTGTGGCGTCCTGAGCTGGGGGTGGCCCTTACCCTGCGGACACATTCTCCCGCCCTCGATGCCCTCTCCTCCAGGGGAAGCGAGCCGACGTCCAACGGCTCTGCAGAGGTCCCGGGCCAGCCATGACGCAGGCGGCCTATGGCCTTTCGCCAGCGGCTGGGGCGGCGTGCAGCGCCCCTTGGGGTTGTCTGGATTTCTTGACGGATTGATGCGGCCTGAAGTGAGAATCGCCAGCTACCTGGGCGAACTCCACGCTTCCGAAAAGGTCGACAGCGGACTTCGCAGTCAGACACGTTATCCACAGATCTTGTTTGGGGCTGGCGTACTGGGCTTCGGCGGGGAACGCTAAGTGACATGGATCACTTCGAGGCGCAGCATCAGCGGCTGCGTTCACTGTTCGGCGTCTTCTTCGCTCCCGAGGTCACCCAGGCACTGCTCCCGCTGGCCCGTCCGGCCGTACGGCTCGGTGCCGAGGGCGAGACAACGGTCAGGCTCGGCGGGCCTCCGCTGCTCCCGCCCGGCGAGGCGTGGCCGACCTGGCACGACCGTCCGCTCGACTACCTCGGCTCGGTCGACTTCGACCAACTGCCCCAAGTGGTCGACCTTCCCGCCAAAGGAACCGTCGCCTTCTACTACGCGAGCGGGCTGCCACGCCCGTGGGGGGACGACCTGGGCCAGCGTGACGCCTGGCGCATCTTCAGCGGCGACCTTCAGGAGGTGCGGCTCCCGCCCGGCGCGTCGTCCTTCCCGGAATGCTCGCTGAAGGCGGCGCCCTTCCTGTCCCTGCCGGCGCCCCAGGAGCCCTTCCTCGAGCGGCTCGAAGGCCTCTACAGCGGTGTGCTGCCCGTGTACGAGCAGTTGCACGTGGCCTGGCAGCAGCACATCTGGCCGGACGACACCCCTGCCCACCAGCTCGGTGGCTGGCCTCTGCTCGTACAGCGACCGGTCGCTCCCGACTGCCACTACGCCTCCACGGGACGCGACCCCGACACCACGCCACTCTCGCCCGACGAGGCCTCCGCCCTCGCCGATGACTGGCAACTGGTGCTGCAGCTCGACTCCGACCCGCGCCTGGGCTGGCACTGGGGCGAGCCGGGGCGAATCTACTTCTGCACGCGACGGGACACCCCACTGGAGTCGGCCTGGCTGACCCTGCAGGCGACATAGGCATCCTCCCGGCGGTCCACTCCCTCGCCCGTCAGGTTCAGAGGCGCCCTGTCAGGGACGGTTGCGGCTCACCGCGATGTAGGCCGCGCCGACCACGAGGATCCAGAGCGCCAGGTGCAGGGCGATCGCCGGGAAGGCACTGGTGAACGCGGCGGGGCCGTCGTGGGCGGCCCGCAGCCAGTCGACCATGGGCACAGCGACCCAGGAGAGAGGGCTGAGGCTGAGGAGGAGCGCGGCGACGACTCCGCCGAGCAGCGCCAGCAGGGAGAAGCCAGGGTCGGTGATGATCGCCCGGCTGGTCCAGGCGCCCAGGACCGTCGCCGCCAGAGCGACCAGAAAGGACAACCCGAGACCGTTCAACACCGTGCCCGTTCCCACCCCTGCGAGGTGCGCCTGCACCACCGGAACCGCCAGAACCAGCAGGCCGAGGCCCACATTGACGGCGTACGCGGCGATCAATCCCGCCAGGGTCCGTGAATGAGCCGCCATCAGGCCCGAGCGGACGCCACCTGCCTGGTCGGCCGTACCTTCTGAAGGCGAATCGTCCGCGGCCTCATGCGTGCGGTCCGCGGCCGCCCTGGGGTCGTCCGCGCCCGGACGCCGGCCACGAGCACGGACTGCGAGGGCCGACAGACAGCGTTGCTCGTCGGGCTGGGTGTCCAGCAGTGCCCGAGCCGTCCAGGCCCACACCGGGAACAGGAAAGCCGCAACGTCGCCCAGAGTCCCCACGGCCAGCTCGGCGTCGTCGGCCGAGCCCTGGAGGATCACGAGCGAGAGGAGGAGCAGTACCACGACAAGCGGCTGCAGCGCGCGCAGCGAACGCACATACCCGGCCACCTGGAAACGCGCGAGCGCGATCATCGCTTCGGCTCCCTGACCTCAAGGCCGTCCGCCCGCAACTTGCTGACCACCTCGTCCAGCTCCTCCGCCCGGACGACCACCTCCACAACCCTCCAGGGGCCGTCTGGCGCGACCTCGGACTCCGGTGAAGTCCCGTTCTCTCGGCCGCGTTCGTCACTGGACTCTGCCGGGTCCGTTGACGCGTCGGCCGTGCGTCCGGGCTCCTGGCCATCGTCGGGCGCTGAGCTGCGGGTCCCAGCATCACCGGCTCGCCCGGAATCACCAGGCTCACCAGCGGCCGCCGGGTCAAGCAGCGTCGAGGCGGCTGCGCGGTGGTCGGCGCCGCCCGTCCCCGGTCCGGCATCGCGCGGGGTGGAGCCGCCGGGAGTGATCGTCCGTGCGGGGGGCTCGGTCGGTCCAGGTACGAGAGCGGCGGTCCGGTCGGCGATATGGATGCGGCTGATGTCGGGAAGGGAGGCCAGGCAGCGCTGGTGGTCGCTGACGACGACGGTGGTGCCTCGAGAGGCCAGTTCGGAGATCAGGTCAGGGAGGGTGTCGCGTGTGGTCGCATCGAGGCCCGCGAAGGGTTCGTCCAGGATCAGGAGGTCGGGGCAGGCGAGCAGGGCTTGGGCCATGCCCACCTTCTGCGCGCTGCCCTTGGAGAGTTCAGGGAGGCGTGTCTCAAGGAGATGGCTGAAGGCCAGGCGTTCCGCCCAGGCGTCGATGGCGGTGCGGGGTGCCCTCCGCATGGCGGCCATGTGGGTCAGATAGCTGCGCACCGTGAACGGCTGGTCGGCCGGGAAACGCTCGGGGGCGTAGCCGACCCTGCTGGGGCGTCCGGTGACGCTGCCGCGGCTCGGCGTGCGCAGTCCAGCCACCAGGCGGAGGAAAGTGGACTTGCCGGCGCCGTTGCGTCCCGTCACCTCGATCACCTGGCCGGGGGCGAGGAGAAGCGTGACGTTCCGCAGCACCCAAGGCGCGCGCCGGTGATAGCGGAAGGACACGCTTTCCAGTCGCACAAGCACCGCAACGTAGTGGCCGAGCCGTAAGCAGGCTGTAAGCCCTGCGAACGACGTCGGCCGTCCCACACCCACAAGCGGGGCACCTGACGTCCGCGCCCGCGAGGCCCTGGCCGTACCGACGCCCCTCAACCGTCCGGGCCCGGGCGTGCCCTTGCTGTCGCCCGGAGGCGCCGGGGGGCGCATGGTTCGTGACTAGGACGTCTTGCATGCACGTAGCTGGTTGGTCGAGTCGGCGAGGTCCGGCTGCTGGACGGGGTTGTTCCGGCGGTGCGAGCAGCTCGTTTGGCCCGGCTGGACGTGTGTCGGTGGCATCTTGCTGGGCGTGTGGGTCCGGCGTTTACCCTTGGCGGCCGTGGCCGGGGCGTCTCGGCCGGAGGTGGGCCCTGCTGGGCGACGGGGTGGTGGCCGGGGGTGGGAGAATGCCGCGCATGGGTGACTCGGTGGCCGGTAAGGCATGCGTCTTCTGCGAGATCATCAAAGGGGAGCGGCAGGCCTACATGGTGCTGGACGCCGTGGACGCGGTGGCGTTCCTGGACACCCGGCCGCTCTTCAAGGGGCACACCCTGCTTGTACCGCGCGAGCACTTCGAGACCCTGACCGACCTCCCCGAGGAGATGCTCGGGTCGTACTTCGGGCACGCGCGGAGGCTCGCCGGAGCGATGGAGTCGGTTCTGGGCGCGGCGGGGTCGTTCGTGGCGATGAACAACCGCGTCAGCCAGAGCGTGCCGCACCTCCACGTGCACGTCGTGCCGCGCAATCGCAAGGACGGTCTGCGAGGGTTCTTCTGGCCACGGCAGAAGTACGCCTCCGAAGAGGAGACTGCGGACTACGCCGAGCGCCTGCGCCAAGCCCTGTGACTACGTCAGGCCGCCAGGGGTGGGCGAGGCGGTGGCCTCGTTTGGGTGTCAAGGGGGCCAGCCGAGGGCGGTGACCACGGCGACGAAGGGTTCGCTGGCGGCCTTTGGCGGGTCCGCGCCGTCACCGGCCTGGGGGCGCCGGGTGGCCTGTGCCTCCAGGGCGGCATGTTCGTACAGGTCTCGTTCGGCCCGGTCCAAGGCAGCCGACAGGACGTATTGCGGGACCGTCCAGCCCACCAGGTCGGCGGCCTTGCGGATCGCGAGGGCCTGCTCCTCGGTGGTCTGGAGCTCGATGGGTTCGGCCGGTCGGGAGACGGGAAGGTCCTGGCGAACCGACTCAGACATTGCCGGTCTCCTTCCTTGCAGCATTCAAAAGTACGCCCGACCAGGCCTCATCGGCATCCTCATTAAGAACGAGAAAACGGTCGGCACCGGAAACCGGCCCGGGCATTCGGAGCCGAAGAACGGGCGTGGAGCAGGGGTTTCGCGCCAAGGCGTGCGGGTGTCCGGACAAGGCCAGGCGGCGGGGAAGGCCGTTCCTGGACGCGGGTGGCGTCGTCCCTGGTGCG
Source organism: Spirillospora sp. CA-255316 (assembly GCA_050942275.1). Taxonomy (GTDB): domain Bacteria; phylum Actinomycetota; class Actinomycetes; order Streptosporangiales; family Streptosporangiaceae; genus Spirillospora. The sequence goes on from CP192047.1 coordinate 2,621,973, forward strand.
AGCAGGGTTTCTGCGCTACGGAGAGGAACCGGCGGTGGCCTCGCCCGCGTCGTGTGGAAGATGTACGGAGAATGGCTTTGCCCGTGAAGTTCGGACCGCACGAATCTTTCCGTGGAAACGGCATGACGGGGGGCGTCGATCCGGCTGAGGACTTCCCGCGCCCACGGTGCTGAGAGGTGCAAGTTGCATTCTTGTGGAGGGAATCGCCGGCCGCAGGGGCCCGTTCTGGAGGGGTGCTCCGAGGGGGTGCGGGAGACTGTGCCCAGGGTGGGCGGTTTGGTGGGGCGTGGGGGGAACCGCGAACATGGTGTGGCGGCACGGGTGACCAGCGTGATGAAGCGCCGGGACAAGCCCGTGCCGGTCGGCCCGACCCCCGTGCGAAGGACCCTGCCCATGGCCCAGACCGAGCATCGCGCGCCGCCGTGCGAGCCCGAAGAGGAGCGTGACGCGCCGCCGGCGATCGAACTGGCCGGGGTGGCCAAACGGTTCCGGACGGTCGGAGCGGTACGAGGCGTTGACCTGGCGATCGCCTCGGGGGAGTTCTTCTCGCTGCTGGGGCCGTCGGGATGCGGCAAGACCACCGCGCTGCGGATGGTCGCGGGGTTCGAGGAGCCGACGGACGGGCGGATCCTGCTGCACGGGCGGGACGTGACCGGGGTGCCCGCCCACCGGCGCGACGTGAACATGGTGTTCCAGTCCTACGCCCTGTTCCCGCACATGAACGTCTTCGAGAACGTCGCGTTCGGCCTGCGGCGCAAGCGCGTCCCGAAGAGCGAGATCCGCGACCGGGTCGGCGAGATGCTGGAGATCGTGGACCTGGCCGGCGGGGAACGGCGCCGGCGGCCGGCGGAGCTGTCGGGCGGGCAGCAGCAGCGGGTGGCGCTGGCGCGGGCCCTGGTGAACCGGCCGCGCGCGCTCCTCCTGGACGAGCCGCTCGGCGCGCTGGACCTGCAGTTGCGGCAGGCGATGCAGGGGGAGCTGAAGCGGATCCAGCGGGAGGTCGGGGTCACGTTCGTGTACGTCACGCACGACCAGGGCGAGGCGTTGACGATGTCGGACCGCATCGCCGTCATGAACGAGGGCCGGATCGAGCAGCTCGGTACCCCGCGGGAGATCTATGAGCGTCCCGCGACCCGGTTCGTGGCGGGCTTCATCGGGACGTCCAACCTGCTCGGCGGCGAGGTCGCGGAGGTCTCCGGCGGCCGGGCGGTTATCTCGCACGGCCCGGACGGGCGCGTGATCGTCCCGCTGCGCCCGGAACTGCCGGTGGACGCGGGGGACAGGCTCGAGCTGACGGTACGGCCGGAGAAGATCGGGATCGTCCCGGAACGGCCGGGCGCGGCGCTGTGCGGCGTCCGCGGCACCGTCTCCGAGGTGGTCTACCAGGGCACCTCGACCAACTACACCATCAGCACCGCCACCGGGTCCGACATGGTGGTCTTCGCACAGAACGCGACGTCGGCCGACGACGTCGCGGTGCGGGGCGACACCGTGTGGCTGTCGTGGGACCCGCGGCACTCGTACGCCATAGGAGCACCCAAGTGAGTTCGATACCCCCTTCGCTGCTGCGCGGGCTGACCCGGCCCCGCCTCCAGGGCAGGCGCGACTTCCTCCGTCTCATGGGCGCCTCCGGCGCCGGGCTGGCCCTGGCCGCGTGCGGCGTGGAAGGGCAGGGCGGCAAGGAGAAGGCCGACCCGTCGGACGTGCAGAAGTACTGGGCCGGAAAGGCGAAGAACGGCGCGCTGCGGTGGGCGAACTGGCCCGGTTACGTGGAGGACGACCGGGCCACGCTGAGGGCGTTCGAGAAGGAGACCGGGATCAAGGTGACCTACCAGGAGGTCATCCAGGAGACCGCGCAGTGGTTCGGGAAGATCCAGGCTCCTCTCGCGGCGGGGCAGTCGATCGGGTTCGACCTGATGGTCATGACGAACGGCATCCAGCTGGAGAAACTCCGGCAGCTGGGCTATCTGGCGCCGCTGGACCATTCCCGGCTGAAGACGTTCGCCGCCAACGCGGGACCGGATTTCAAGAACCCCTCTTACGATCCTGGGAACGCGTTCACGATTCCTTACGTCTCCGGAATCACCGGGATCGCGTACAACACCAAGTACGTCAAGGACGAGATCACCAGCATCGCGCAGCTCTTCGACCCCAAGTACAAGGGACGGGTCGGGATGATGAGCGACTCGCAGGAGCTGGGCAACTTCGGCATGTTCCTGCTGGGCATCGATCCGGAGAAGTCGACCCCGGCGGACTGGAAGCGGGCCGCGGCGAAACTGCGCGAGCAGCGGGACGCGGGGATCGTCCGCAAGTACTACGAGCAGGATTACGCGGACGCGGTCAGCAAGGGCGACGTGTGGCTGACGATGGCCTGGTCGGGGGACGTCTACAGCCTGACCTCGCCCGAGGTGAAGTTCGTGGTGCCCAAGGAGGGCGGCACGCTCTGGACCGACAACCTGTGCATTCCGAAGACGGCCGAGAATCCGGTCGACGCGCTCATGCTCATGGACTGGTTGTACGACCCGAAGAACAACGCCCGGCTGACCGAGTTCATCAACTACATCACGCCCGTTCCGGCGACCAAGCCCATCATCGAGGCGGACGCGCGGAACGCGAAGGGCGAGGACAAGGCCGACCTGGAACGTCTCGCCACCAGCCCGCTGGTGTTCCCGTCGCAGTCCGACCTGGCGCGGCTGCGCGATTACCGGCGGCTGACGCAATCGGAGGAGACCGAATACCAGCGGCTTTTCGAGCCCATCCCGAAGGGCTCCTGATGCCGACCGGCCCCGGCGGCCCCCCACCCGAGGGCTCCTCCGGACATTCCGGTGAACAGCCGTCGGGGAGGTCCTCTGGACAGTCGTCCGAGCGGCCGTCCGGGAGGTCGTCAGGGCGGCCCATTGGGCCCTCGTCCGAGCCCTCCTCCTCCGAGCAGTCGTCCAAGTCGTCCGGTCAGTCGGCCGGGGGGCGGCTGCGCGGGGGGAGTGGAGGGCGGTCAGGGGGGTTCGCGCCGTACGCGATGATCCTGCCCAGCGGGCTATGGCTGCTGGCGTTCTTCGCGATTCCCGTGGCGATGATGCTTTCCCTGTCGTTGCAGACCGGGAACCTCGTCGACGGGTTCAGGCAGACGCTGCACTGGCAGAACTACACCGACGGCCTTCAGACGTACGGGGACGCCTTCGTCCGCTCATTGTGGTACGGGCTGCTGGCGACGCTCCTGTGCATCGCCCTGTCCTATCCGGCGGCGTACTGGATCGCCTTCCACGGCGGGCGCAGGAAGACGACGTACCTGCTTCTCCTCCTGCTGCCCTATTTCGTCTCCTACATTCTGCGGACCGTTTCCTGGAAACTCGTCCTGACCGACAACGGGCCGGTGCTCGGACCGCTGCGCGGCTGGGGCCTGCTCCCGGACGACTTCCACGTTCTGGACACCGGAGCCGCGGTCGTGTCCGGACTCGCCTACAACTTCCTGCCGTTCATGGCGCTGCCCATCTACGTGGCGCTGGAACGGATCGACCCGCGCGTGGTGGAGGCGGCCCGCGACCTGTACGCCTCACGGGCGCAGACGTTCCTGCGCGTGATCCTGCCCCTGTCGCTGCCGGGCGTGTTCGCGGGCGTGATCATGACGTTCGTCCCGGTCGCGTCGGACTACGTGAACGCCGAGGTCCTCGGCGGCCCCGGAGACACCATGATCGGGAACGTGATCCAGGCCGAGTACTTCGACAACGGCGCCTATCCGACGGCGTCGGCGCTGTCGTTCACCCTGATGGCCATCCTGCTGCTGGGGATCTTCGCGTACGCGCGGGCGCTGGGCACCCGGGACGTGCTGGAGGCGACGCGCCGATGAGCCGGGGGCACGGGCTTCGGATCTACACCTGGGTGCTGATCGCCTGGCTGGCGCTGCCGGTCGCGATCATGATCCTGTTCGGGTTCAACGACACCCGGAGCAAGCAGAACTTCCGCTGGGAGGGCTTCACGCTGCGCTGGTACGCGGACCTGCTGGACCGTCCCGACCTGACCGCCGCGCTGCTGAACTCCCTGTCGATCGCGTTGTTCAGCACGGCGGTCAGCACCGTACTGGGGACCCTGGCGGGGCTGGCGCTGGCCCGCTTCCGGTTCCGCGGACGCGGCGCGGCCACGCTCGTGATGTTCCTGGCGATCAGCTGCCCCGAGCTGGTGATGGGCGCCTCTCTGCTGTCGATGTTCGTGACGTTCGGGCTGCCTCGCGGGTACGGGACGATCCTGGTCGCGCACGTGATGTTCTCGATCGCGTTCGTCGCGGTGACCGTACGGGCGCGGGCGAGCCTGCTGGATCCGGCCGTGGAGGAGGCGGCACGGGATCTCGGGGCGGGTCCGTGGGCCCGGTTCCGGCTGGTCACGCTGCCGATGATCCGGCCGGGCGTGGTGGCGGGCGCGCTGCTGGCGTTCGTGCTGTCGATCGACGACTTCGTCATCACCGGCTTCACCGGCGGCGCCACCGTCACCTTCCCGCTGTGGATCTACGGCTCCACCCGTACCGGGACGCCACCGCAGGTGAACGTGATGGGGACCTTGATCTTCGCGGTCGGCGTCCTGGTCGCCGTGCTCTCCGCGCGCCGCACGCTGACCGCGAGAGACCCGAGATGAGCCCCGAACACTGTGGGACCAGGGCCGGGGCCGGGCCGGGAGCAGGGTCCACGCGCGAAGGCGGGCTCAGTGCGGGGCGTTGGACGGGGCCGGGTGAGCTGGGGTGAATGGGGCCATCGCGGATGCCGAGCCTCGGGCCTTCTGGCTGGCGGGTGATGAGGCGCCGGAGGCTGCGCCCGTGCTCGCGGGGACGCGTGACTGTGACCTCGCGGTCGTCGGCGGTGGGTACAGCGGGTTGTGGACGGCGTTGCGCGCGAAGGAGCGCGACCCGTCCCTGGACGTGGTCCTGGTCGAGGCGGAACGAGTGGGCGCTGCGGCGTCCGGACGGAACGGCGGGTTCTGCGCGGCCAGCCTCACCCACGGCGTCCTGAACGGGATGGCCCGATGGCCGGACGACATGCACGAGCTGGAACGCCTCGGCTGGGAGAACCTCCAGGCCATTGGGGAGACCCTGGTCCGGTACGGCATCGACGCCGAATGGGAGTTCACGGGTGAGCTCTCGGTCGCCACAGAGGAGTGGCAGCTGGCCGAGATGGCCGAAGAGGCGGAGGTGGCCTTCGAGCTGGGCTGGCAGCCCATGCTGTTGAGCGCCGAGGCCGTGCGGGCCGAGGTGGACTCGCCCACGTACATGGGTGGCCTCTGGGATCGGGAGGGCGTGGCCATGCTCCACCCCGCCAAACTCGCCTGGGGCCTGGCCGCGGCATGTCGCGCCAACAGCGTGCGCATCTATGAGGGCACGCGGGTGGCGAACATGCGGCACAACGAGAACGGCTCAGTCACCCTGGGGACGCCCCACGGTTCTCTGACGGCGCGTCGTGTCGCCCTGGGCACGGGCGCGTTCCCGCCTCTTCTGAAGCGTCTTCGCCGGTACGTGGTGCCGGTGTACGACTACGCCATGGCCACCGAGCCGCTCGGCGACGCGCAACTCGGCTCCCTGGGTTGGCGCCATCGCCAGGGGCTGGGCGACTACCGCAACCAGTTCCACTACTACCGGCTGACCGCCGACAACCGGATCGTCTGGGGCGGCCATGACGCCGTCTACTATTTCGGCAGCCGCATTCGCCCCGACCTGGAACAGCGGCGGGCCGCGTTCACGGAGTTGGCGGGGAACTTCTTCACCACGTTCCCGCAACTGGAAGGGCTCCGCTTCACCCATGCATGGGGCGGCGTCGTGGACACTTCCACGCGCTTCTGCGCCTTCTTCGGTTCGGTTTGCGAGGGGCGCGTAGCGTACGCCGCCGGGTACACCGGCCTGGGCGTGGGAGCGACGCGTTTCGGCGCGGACGTGATGCTCGATCTCCTCGGGCTTCCGGGCGCGGATCCCGCGCGCACCGGCCTCGCCATGGTGGGCTCCAAGCCGTTCCCGTTCCCGCCGGAGCCGCTGCGGTACGGCGCGATCGGCCTGACGCGGCGCGGCATGGCGAAGGCCGACCGCAACGGGGGCCGCCGAGGCCCCTGGCTGCGCGCCCTCGACCGCCTGAACCTGGGCTTCTCCGCCTGACCCGCCCCGCGCCGGACATCCCACATGCCCCCGAGCCCCCGTGGCCCCCGAGCCCGCATTTCTTCCACGGAAAGACGAATTCCGGCCGGGCTTATCTCCCCGGTTTCGGGACTCGAGATCAGTTGGAATGGCTTTCAGAAAAATACGGCGAACGGCAATTACCGTGCCCCTGCCCTTGATAGAACCTCTACCGGCTTGATCAGTGGAACGGGCAGAGGAGAGGCGCCGGCATGGCCAGAACGATCACCAGGATTCCCAACCTCCCGACGGACAGCGGGGTGAACCTGGCGCTGCTGGCGATGGCCGCCGACATCGCCGGGACCCGCGAGGGCGCCGAGATGCTGGCCGAGTGCGCCGAGGAACTGCTCGCGCAGGGGGATGTGGCCGAGGCCGTCGACTGGTTCGCCCGGATCGTGGAGGGCGGCGAGCCCGAACTCGGCCCGCACGCCGCACTGCGGATCGGCGCCGCACTCGTCGACACGGACCCGGACGCGACGCAGGCCGCGTTCCGCTACGCCGCCGACCACGGCCGGGGACGGGTCGCCGAGGCCGCCGAGGACAACCTGCGGACGCTGGCCCGGCACGACGTCCCGGCCCGTACCGCGCCCGCCACCGCCGACGAGGTGGCCGGGCGGGCGGCCATGGGACGCGGCCGGCTGTGGGCCGCCGAAGGTGATCTCGAAGCCGCCCGCGCCGCGTTCGAGCAGGCCGCCGGATGCCCGGTCGCCGACGTGGCCGCGGCGGGGCTGGCCTACCTCGGCTCCACCCTCACCATGCTCGGCGACGCTGACACGGCGGCTGCGACGCTGGAACGCGCGATGGCCACCGGTCATCCCCGCTACGGCGCGATGGCCGCGACCGACCTGTCCGCCGTCCTGGCCGCGCGCGGCGAGCACCGCCGGGCGCTGGAGGTGCTGCGGTGGGCGCGGGGCGGCGAGGGACCGGCCGCGTCGATGGCCGCCGTCCACCTCGGGCTGCTGCTGGCGAACGAGTTCGGCGACCTGGACGGCGGCCTGGCCGAGCTGCGCCGGGTGGCCGCCGGACCGGACCCGATGGCCGCCGCGGGCGCCGCGTTCAACCTCGGCGCCCTCCTGGAGGAGCACGGGGACGCCGACGGCGCCCGGGAGGCGTACCGGAGGTCCGCCGACCTCAGGCAGCCGCTCTACAGCGGCCAGGCCGCGCTCAACCTGGGTGTCCTGCTGTCCAAGGCCGCCGACGTGCGGGGCACGCACGCCGCCCTCACCCTGGCCATGGAGCTCGGGGACGCCGACGACCGGGAGACGGCGTCGGAGATGCTGGCCAGGCTGGCGCTGCTCGGCGACCTCGACGAGGCGCACGAGCGCATCGCCGCGGCCGGGCCGGAGGCGATCGCCCAGGCGCAGGGACCGGACGGGGTGGGCAGCGCGTCGCTGCGGCTCGCCGAGCACGCCCTGGAGCAGGGTGACCTCCAGGGCGCCATCCGCCTGTACGAGCGGGCCATGGACACCGGTCACCCCGTGCACGCCCCCAAGGGAGCGGCGGCCGTGGCGCTGATGTTCTCCACCAAGGCCGGACGGCACGGCGCCGAGACCGCGATCGCCCGCCTGGACGAGGTCGGCTTCGGCGCGCTCCGGCTCCGCGCCTGGTTCTTCTACGGCGGCCACCTGGTCCGGCGCGGGGACCTGCGGGAGGCGGCCGCGGTGTGGCGGCGGATCCCGGCGGCCGAGGACACCGGCGCGCACGCGGCCGCGGCCTGCGTCCTGCCCGTGCTGGACGGTGCCGCGGACCAGGCCGTGGACGCCTTCCCCCGGGTGGCCGCGCACGCCGCCGAACTCGTCTCCGAGGTCATCTGGACGATCTTCGAGATCGGGGAGGCGCTGTCCCGGAAGCGGCGGACGAGGGCGGCGGGCCGCCGGGCCTACGAGACCGCCCTGCTGCTGGCCGAGCACTCCGGCGACGCCGACCTCGCCGAGAACCTCCGCCGTGCCCGCACCGAGTAACGGCCAAGGCCGACTGAAGACCCGCACCAAGTGATGTCGCAGAGCGTGGCCTCGCATCCGTGCGAGGGTCCGCGCCGCGTGACGGGGCGCATCGTGTGGGGGCGTGCGTGGGGGTGAGTAGGTGCATGCATGGTGTGTGACGAGCCGGGCTGTGAGGGCTCGTGCCGAATGAGGGCTTCTGCCCTTGGGGAGTACGGACCGTGACCATCCCGCCCTGTGAGCCTGGGACGGGGCGGTGTGCGGGAGGCCGGTGTCAGGGGCGTGGGGCCAGGCCGCAGAGGAAGGAGGACTCGCGTAGCAGCTCGGGCGTGACGCGTACACCGGTCAGATGCTCGGCCAGGGCGAACGCGGCGGCGACCGAGAAGTCGGAGTTGTCGCCCCCGATGTCGAATCCGGCGGACCGCATGGCCGCAGGCAGCGTGTCGGCCGCGCCGCCCTCGCGGTGGTGGGGGAACAGCGGCTCGAACCACGCCCGGACCTCGCCGTCCTCCAGCCAGTAGAACTGGTCGTGGCCGTTGACGTCGCAGAAGTGCGACACCAGCCGGGTGCCCGCCGACAGCGGCACGATCGCCTCCTCCGTCACGCCGAGGGACCCGTTGGGCTCCACGGCCAGCGCCCAGCTCCGCGCCGTCCCGGAGACGTCATGGCCGTCCGGGACGTCCTGGCCGTCCGGGACGTTCGGAGCGGGAGCGGGCGGGACGTCCTCGATCACGGTGACGCCGACGAGGAACTCGTCGGGGCGGAGGTCGAGGGCGGGGAGCCGTTCGACGCCCGTGACGTACGGGCCGTTGGTGCGGGCGCCGAGGCGGGCCAGCACCTGCGGCGGGCTCAGCCCGCGGACGAGCGTCAGGCAGTACGCCTCGGCGAGGTCGGGGAAACTCTCCTCGAACCAGGCGTAATCAGCAGCGGTCGCGGCCATGACCGGATGCTGCCAGATACCACTGACATTCATGTAACGATCGTGCAATCGCTGATTTCCCGGAACAGGCGTTGAATGCCGGGGCCGGTTGCCAGGATGTCCCGTATGCGTGCTCGGCTCGACCGATCCGGCCGTTCGGACGCCCAGGCCCTGCCACCCGGGCTCGCCGGGTGGCCGGGCGACGAACTCGCCTGGCGGCACGTCCGCCCGGACGCCCCCTGAGGCCGAGCCCGCGACACGGACTTCATTTTGGCGCGGACGTCGCTGGAGGCGTCTATAGTCCCGTGCATGTCTTCGGAAGATCGGGACGTCTGGGATGAGCTTCTCCCGGCGGGGTTCCTGCACGGGCTGCGCGAGGCGCATCTGGAGGCCACGCTGGCGGTGTTCGGGTCGCTGAGCCGCGGCGCCGGGTTCAAGGACCGCTCGTACGGCTACACCTCCTACGACGTGCTGGAGAGCCAGATCGACCGGGTCTTCGAGGGCGACCCGGCGGTGACCCGCGACAACCTGAACAACTCGCCGGGCTGGCGGCGCGGGCGCTACCGCGTGCTGCTCAAGCGGCACGAGTTCGGCGCCGTCCGCGGCATCCGCTGGGACCGCGACAGCGCCACCAAGCAGCTCGTCGCCCGGCAGGGCTTCGACGGCGACCCGCAGCTCACACTCGACTTCGGCACCGACCTGGAACCGCGCGACGACTCCGGGACGGTGACGCTGGTCCTCGCGCACAGTGCCAGCGAGCAGCCGCTGGAGCTGGAGCTGTTCCTGGGCCGGCCGCGGCTGAACGCCGGCGGCGGCGATCCCTGGCACTGGCTGCTGGAGCTGTCCGGCGACGCGCTCGGCCCCGACCCGCGCCGCCGTCCCGCCGAGCCGACGCTGCCGCTCTGGACCGACGCCGGCGCGGGCGGCGGCAGCGGCGACGGCGGCCAGGCCGCGACCGACGCCGACGTCCCCATGCGCCTGCGCGGCCGCCGCGCCCGACCGCTCGACGAAAAGGCCCAGTGAACGACCGCACCGCCGACCGTGTGGCGGAGGCCCGGCTGCTGTTCGACTGCGAACGGCTGACGCTGGCCCGCCGCCTGCGCGGACTGCGCAAGAACCAGCTCGCTCAGGCCGTCGGGACGACCCCTACCGCGATCGGCCAGTACGAGGCGGGCGTGCACCGCCCGTCGGAGAAGTCGCTGTCGCGGCTGGCGATCGCGCTGGGCGTCCCGGTGGAGTTCTTCCACGCGGGCCGCAGCCCGGTCACGCTCGACTCGGCGCACGCCCACTTCCGCTCGCTGCGCTCCACCACGCAGATCGAGCGCGACCAGGCGCTGGCGTACGGCAGGATCGCCGCCGACATCGTCGGGGCGCTGGAGGACCTGGTGGAGTTCCCGGCGGCGGAGCTGCCCGAGCATCCCGTCCAACCCGACGAGATCGCCGGCCCCGGCCCGGTGGAGGCGGCCCGCCTCGCCCGGAAGGCGCTGCTCGGCGGGGGCCACGGCGCCGTGCCCCACATGGTGCGGCTGCTGGAGAAGAACGGCGTGATCGTGCTGATCCTGCCGCCGTCGACCGAACGGGTCGACGCGTTCAGCATCGGCGCCCACCCCCGGCCCATGGTGATGTTCAACCCGGCCAAGGGCGACTACTGGCGCAACCGCTTCGACGGCGCCCACGAGCTCGGCCACCTGGTGATGCACGCCGACGCCGAGCCCGGCAGCAAGGTCATCGAGGACCAGGCGCACCGGTTCGCCGCCGAGTTCCTGATGCCCGAGGCCGGGATCGCGGGGGAACTGCCGTCCACCGCCGACTGGTCGCGCCTCGCCGCGCTGAAGGCGGCGTGGGGGGTGAGCATGTCCGCGCTGCTCTACCGCGCCCGCACGCTCGGGATCATGAAGGAGGGCACCTACCGCAACGCGATGAGCACCATGGCCTCGCGCGGCTGGCGGCGGCAGGAACCGGGCCCGGCCAGGCCGCTCGAAGGGCCCACCATGCTGACCCGTGCGGTCGAGCTCACCGCCGCCTCCGGCATCGACCGCGACGCCCTCGCCGACCGTGCCCGCGTCACCCGGGCCGATCTCGACCTGCTGGTCCCCACCCGGGCCCGCCCCGCCGTGGACGCCTGACCCTGACCCTGACCCATACCCATGACCCTGGCGCGCCGGGCGGGAGCACGGATCAGTCGTTTCAGTCGCCTCAGTCGTCGATGGCCTGGTAGGCGCCGGTCCAGAAGTCCAGCCAGACCGGGTTCGCGGCCGGGAATTCCGCCCGCTGCGTCATCAGGATCGCCACCAGGTCCTCGGCCGGATCGTTGTACCAGCTCGTGCCGAGGCCGCCGTCCCAGCCGTACCGGCCGGGCGTGGTGGACAGGGCGTCGCGGCGGACGGCGATGGACACGCCGAAACCCCAGCTCCACGCGTCCCCGAACGCCTCCCGCCGCTGCGCCTCGGTGAGCTGGTCGGACGTCATCAGCTCCACGGCCGGCCGCGACAGGACGCGCTCGCCCCGGTGCACGCCGCCGCCGTGCAGCATGCGCGCGAACGCGAGGTAGTCGGAGGCGGTCGAGAGCAGCCCGCCGCCGCCGTCGGGGAACGCGGGCGGCCGCGCCCAGCCGCTGTCGCCGGGCGAGTCGTACGCCTGGAGCGTGCCGTCCTCGGCCACCTGGTAGGCGGTGGACAGGCGGTCCAGGTCGGCGGCCGGGACGCTGAGGCCGGTGTCCTCCATGCCCAGCGGATCGAAGATCCGCTCGCGCAGGAACGTCTCGAACGGCTGCCCGGACGCCCGCGCGACCAGCACGCTCAGCAGGTACGAGCCGGTGTTGTAGAGCCAGCGCTCGCCCGGCTGGCACACCAGCGGCAGCGTGCCGACCAGGCGGGCCCACTCGTCGGGGGAGTGCGGGTTGCGCGGGTCGGGCGGCCCGAACCCGGCGATCCCCAGCTCCTGCGCCGCCCGGTAGATCGGGTGGCCGAACGCCTCCGGCTCGAGGATCATGCCGAGGCCGCAGCGGAAGTCGAGCAGGTCGCGCACGGTGATCGGGCGCCGGGCCGGGACGGTGTCGTCCACCTCGGCGTCCGGTGCGCGCAGCACGCGGCGGCCGGCCAGTTCGGGCAGCAGCCGGTCGACCGGTTCGTCCAGCCGCAGCCGGCACTCCTCGACCAGGATCAGCGCGGCCACGGCCGTGACCGGCTTGCTCATCGAGCTGATCCGGAAGATGGTGTCGGGACGCATCGGATCGGCGCCGCCGAGCGCGGTCGTGCCGATCGCGTCCACCAGCACCTCGCCGTGCCGGGCGAGGAGGGTGACGGCGCCCGGTACCCGCCCCGCCTCGACATGGCCCGCCATGACCTCGCGCATGCGGGCCAGGCGCCGTTTGGAGAAGCCGCCGTTACCGTTCATGGTTCGCACGCTCCGTTCTCTGCGCTCCCGTATCCGGGACGGTCCGTCTGGAGGTAGACCGGGGGAGCGCCGCGAACTCATCGGCGGGGGCGGGCGGCGGCCGGGCGGCGGCCGGCGGGGTCAGTCGGGGGATCCGTCCTCGGCGCCGAAGATGACGCTGGAGACCTCCAGGTAGAGCTGCTCCGGGTAGGGCATGAAGCCGACGTTGCGCAGCGCCTGCTTCTGGCCGGCGGACTCCATGACGAACTCGCCGTACCCCAGCATCCGGCCGGCGAGCGAACGTTCCAGGGCGATGTCGGTGACCTTGGCCAGCGGCATCATCGCCACGTTGCGGTTGAGGACTCCGCTGACGACCATCACCCGGTGCTCGGTGACCAGGAAGAACTCCACCGACCAGGCGAGGACCTTCCACACCAGGTAGCCGAGCGCCACCAGCCACGCCCACCAGAGCCACAGCACGCCGGTGATCGTGGCGGCGAACGCGCACAGGATCAGGCCGCCCACCACGATCAGGAGGGGCAGCAGCAGGACGGCGGGATGGCGGCGCACCGCGATGACCCGTCCCTCGTGGGCCATGAGGTACTTGTCGACGGTCCGCGAGCTCTGGTCGCGGTAGACCACCAGGTCCTGCATGTTCATTGGGCCGAGCCGCTCCCGCCGCGCGTCGTGATGCGTCCACGAGATGCCCGCGAGATGGGGCGGACCCCATCAGGGTACCGTGCGGCCGCGCCCCGGGATGATCGATGACGCCCTTGTGCGCGTGGCCCCGGCGCCACAAGATGGTCGATATGGACGGCGCGCGGGAGCCCTCTCGGGGGCGGCAGGAACCTTGGCCGGATCGGCTCCTGGTGTCCCGTCCCCAGCCGGCCCGGCCGCCGCAGTCGCAGGAGATGCCGCCCCAGCCCCCGGAGATGCCGCCCCAGCCCTCTGGGACCCCGCCCCAGCCCTCGCAGGCGCCGGCCCAGCCCTCGCAGGCACGGCCGTCGCAACCCTCGGAGGCGCGGCCCCCAGGGCCGCCGGAGGCCGCACCATCCCGGCCTTATCCGGTCCCGGAGGCGACGCCGCCTCCAGCGCCGCTGCCCGTTCCGCGGGCGGCGCCCCCGGTTCCCCGGCTTCCCCCGGACCACGGCCGGGCACCGGGCGGACACGACGGTCCCGGAGGTCCCGGAGGTCCCGAAGGCCACGAGGGCCACGAGGGCGCGCGCGGCGCCCAGGGCGAGTTCGTCCCCGACGTGACCGGACGGCCCGTGTGGCGGCTCCTGATGCGCGGCCTCAGCATCTACCTGCCCGGCTGGCGGCAGCCCGAAGGGGCGCTGCGCGTGCCGGGCTCGGCCGCCGCGCAGAGCTCGTACGGTTTCGGCGCGCCCGCGTTCCTCAACGGCGACGCCGGGTTCGGGCTGCACCTGCCCGAACGCCGCCGCGGCCTCGAACCGGACCGGGAGATCTACGTGCGCGGCCGCGAGGACCCCAGCTTCGGCATCGTCATCGCCGGCCCGGCCGCGGCCGTCGGCACCCGGATCGTGGACGCCGAGGCGCTGCTGCGCTACGCCCGCCGCCTCACCTTCGAGGAACTGCTCGAACCCGCCGACGCCGACTCGGTGCCCTACGCGGTACGGGCCGCGCGCGCCGTCCACAACGTCGTCTTCCTCGACCGGGCCGCCGGGGTCGGCCTGTGCGCGGAGATCGACCCGGAGACGCGGGCCGCGCTGTGCCCGGTGTTCGTCCGGCTCGGCGCCCCCTCCGAACGCACCGTGCGGGCCTACGGCGTCGCGGCCCAGGCGGTGAGGTCCCACAGCTGATGGGACGGCAGCCGCCGCAGCCGCAGCGTGGCGGCCGCCGGGTCCCAGAAGACGTCGTCGCTCTCCATCTCCAGTGACTGCGGGGGCGTCAGCACCGCGCACAGCAGCTCGTCCCGGGTCCGCACGACCATGAGCGGGCCGATCTGCGCGATGGCGCCGTTGCTCTCGAACAGCGTCCGCAGCAGCGCCTTCAGCGCCGCCTCGTCCTCGGGGGGCCGGACCGGTTCCACGCTCGGCGGCAGGCCCTGGCCGGGTTCGACGCGGGCCAGCGAGCCCGGCCGCTGCCGTTCCCCCGTGCCGTTGTGCGGCTCGGCCGGGGCCGTGAGGTCGGCGCCGGTGGAGATGAGCAGCGCGGTGAACCCGCCGATGAGGTCCTCGACATGCTGCCCGGCGAGGAAGTAGCGGCGCTGCTCGGAGGTTCCGGGGGCGGCCCCGCCGGGCCCCTCCGACGTCCGGAACCGGACGGTGAGCCGGGCGGCGCGGACGCACCGCTCGTACATCTCGGTGAGGATGTCCTCCAGCTGGCCGTCCCGTGTCCACAGCCGGCCGGTGGCGCGGACCGCGGCGCCGTCGTCGGCCGGGGTGCGGGGCCGGCCCGCCAGCGCCGCGCCGGCCGACTCGTCCAGCTCGCCCTCGGTGAAGCGCAGCAGCTCGGCGACGACGTCCTCGACCTCCTCGAGCGTGCGGGTCAGGGTGCGCTGCAGCTCCAGGATCTCCTCGCCGCCGCGCTCCAGGTCGGCGAGCCGGTCCAGGGCGGTGTCGACCTTGCTCTCCACCGCGGCCGCGCCCGCCCGGGTGAACGAGCGCACCGAGGTCTCCACCTCGGCGAGCTTGCGGCGCAGCGCGGCCAGCGTGATCCGCTGCTTCTCCAGGTCGTGCAGCCGCCCGGCCTGCGCGCGCAGGTACTCGTCGGCCTGGTGCACCAGCGTGGCCAGGTCCTCCACCTGGCCGGTCTGCGAGCGCAGCCGCGCGTCCAGGGCCGGCAGCGTGTCCCGTTTGACCTTCGACAGCTCGGCGGTGAGCTGCTCGCCCACCGTGACCAGGACGTTGTTCTGCTTGGTGACCTGGTCGTTCAGCTCGTCGATGCGGCGGACGAAGGCGCGGGCCTGGTCCTTGCTCTGCTTGCCCGCGTACAGCTCCAGGGCCCCGACCACCAGGCACATCACGACCAGGATGACCGTCGTCATGAAACTCCTCGGGGCCGGTCGCGAGTGACGGAAGGGGTTTTGATCGCGACCATAACTTACGATCATGCGCGGATACGGGCACTTACGTAACCGACTGATCTCACTGACCGCAGGGTCCCGAACCGTCCCTGCCGGGTCGGTTTTGCGGCGGGACGAAGCGCCGCGATCCGGTCTGGCCGCCGTCTGGTCGCGGGCTGGTCGCGGCTAGTCGCATCCCTCGAACTGCGGGACCGTCGTCGTCACCCTGAGGCCGGAGGGCCCGAACCAGGTGTTCAGCAGGCGCGCGGCGGTGCCGTCCTGGTACATCTCGGTGATCGCCTGGTTGACGGCCTCGCAGCCGTCCAGGTCGCCGCGCGCGATGCCGATCCCGTACGGCTCGTCGGAGAACGGCGCGTTCACGACCCGCAGCGCCGGCCCGCCCGATCCCCCCTTGGCCGCCTTGGCGGCCAGGCCCGCAAGGATCAGGTCGTCGGTGGAGACCGCGTCCAGGCTCCCGTCCGAGAGCCGCGCCAGGCACTGGTCGTAGCCGCCGGCGTCCACGGGGAGGGCGGCGACGTCCTTCTCCTCCCGGACACGGGGGTAGGAGACGGAGCCCGGCACCCTGCACAGCCGCCTGCCCGCCAGGTCACGCACGTTCTTGACGGCGCCCGCGTCGGACTCGCGCACCAGGACGTCCTGGTGGGCGATGTAGTACGGGCCCGCGAAGGCCACCTCGGTCTTGCGCTGGGGCGTGATGGAGTAGCTGGCGACCACCAGGTCGACGTCGCCGCTCCGCAGCTTCGACTCGCGGGTGTCCGAGGTGACGGGCCTGAAGGTGATCGACGCGCCCAGCCGCCGGGCGATGTCGCGGGCGACGTCGACGTCGAAGCCGGCGAAGGTGTCGCCCTCTCTGAAGCTCAGTCCGGGCTGGTCGGAGTTGACCCCGATGACCAGGGCGTCCTTGTCCGCGACGGACTCCTGCCCGGCCCCCGCGACGCCGCAGGCCCCCGCCGCCAGGGCCGCCGCGGCGGTCAGGGCGGCCAGGAGGCCGGTCCGGCGTACTCGCATCATCCGCTCCCTCACCTCGAACGCCCCGCCGTTCCCGGCACGGCCGCCGCCGCTCGTCCCGCGGCCCCCTTCGCCACGCCCGCGCCCTCTCTGACCGCGGTCGTGCTCACCGGTACTCCGCCAGGCGCGGCCGCACGCCGCCCATAATGAGGCCGACCAGGACCAGCCCCGCCACCGGCAGCACCACGTTCCAGCCCCGGGTGCCCGCGTCGCCCTTGCGGACGGCGTCGTTGAACGCGTCGTCGTGGATCTTGATCAGCTTGGTCAGCGACCGGTCGTAGGCCCGGAAGTCCCGGTCGGAGGAGAACCCGCCGGAGCCGCCGCCCAGCCGCGCCTCCACGGCGCGGGCGGTCTGCCCCTCCCGCGCCAGGGCCCGCACGCGCGAGTCGCTCTGCTGGAAGGCGCGGTAGTTCCTCAGCACCTCCGCGTACACCCCCGGCTGCCCGCGGAGGTCGCCGTAGTCGGCCTCCCGGCCGAGGAACCCCAGGAACCGCTCCCTGGACGGGTCGAGGCCGGGCTTGCCGAGGTCCCGCTGGATCGCCTGGTTGTAGCGGGTGAGGTTGTTGCCGTCCGCCCGGTACAGCACGGTCTGCGACTTGCTGAGGAAGACCTGCTCGTAGGTGTCGGCGCGGCCCGGATCGACGAGGTAGCGGGTCTCGTCGGCGTTGGCGCTGGTGCTGATCGCCCGCGCCCGCGAGAGCGCCAGCAGCGAGTCGAAGCCGTCGCTCTTGGCGGTGCGCAGATGGCGTTCCTGGCCGAGCAGCATGACCGTGCTCGCCACCACCAGCACCAGCACCGCGACGGTGCCGGTCGCCAGCGCCGGGTTCAGCAGCCGCCGGAACCGCACGAACAGATACAGCTGCAGGACGAGCAGCAGCGCCAGCGTCAGCAGCCCCAGCACCAGCACCTGCACCTGGCCGGCCAGCACGGCGCTGCGCTCGGACTCGTAGGTCTTGCGCACCAGCGTGCCGTTGTCGAGCGTCAGGTTGTAGGCCTTGGGCAGCAGGTCCAGCTTCATCAGGTCGGTCGCCTGCCGGTAGAAGTCGATGACCTCCCGCGGCGGCGGGCCGGCCTCGTGCGGGGCCCGCTGGTCGAGCAGCAGCGCCTGCCCGGCCAGCCGCTCGTACCTGGCCAGCGCGTTGAGGGACTCGCGCGCGGTGCGCTCCTCGGTGCGCTCGTCGGCCAGCTTGGCGGCGCGCAGCAGCGCGTCGCCCGCCGCCTCCCGGCTCTGGTCGAAGCCCTGCAGCGCCTGCTCGCGGCGCATGCCGAGGTGCTGCGTGCGCCCGATCAGCAGCGCGTTGGCGAGCTGGGCGTCCATGTTGGTGAGGTGGAAGTACAGGTTGCCGGTCGCCACCACCTGCGGCCCGGCGTCGTGCCCGATCACCCGGACGCCGTCGCGCGCGTTGCCGACCGCGATCCCGGTGACCGCCAGGAGCCCCACCAGCGACAGCACCGTGACGGTCGTCAGCGCGCGGACGCGGCCCGCCACCGTGCGCGGCACCAGCCGGAACCGGGCCCGCCCGGACGGCGGCGCCGGCGATGGCGGCCTGCGCACGCCCGACCGGCGCCGCCGCGCCTGGACGGGCCCGCCGCCCGCGCCCGGTGCGGGGACCGGGGCCTGCCCCTGCCCCTGGCCCTGGGGCCGTGCGTGCGGCTGCTGTACGGCCGTCATGAGGCCCCGCCCTTCCTGAGGGTGATCGTGGTCCAGACCCCGACATGGATCCGGTCGCCGTCCCCGACCGGCACCTCCACGTTGAGGGGGATCGTCGAGGTCGAGCCGTTGAGGGAGGTGCCGTTGGTCGACCCGGGGTCGACCAGCACCCAGGAGCCGCCGGGACGGGCCAGCAGCACCGCGTGGACGTGCGAGACGCCCGGGTCCTCCGGCGCGACCCGCAGGTCGATCTCCGGGGTGACGCCGCGGGACGCGCTCCGCCGCCCGATGCGGATCTGCTCGCCGCGGATCGGCACCCGCCGCTCCGGGCAGTAGGGCGGGAAGGCGATCACCCCGGCGTCGGGTTCGAGCTCGGCGACGACCGCGTCGTAGTACGCCCGGTCGGCGGTGATGACCGCGACCCACCCGGTGCCCGCGCCCTGCGGCCCGGTGCCGGCCGTCGCCGCCTGCCCCGGCACCGCCGGCCCGGACGCCGGCCCGGACGCGGACGCGGGGCTGGAGTCGGGGGACGGCGGAGGCGGGGCCGGAGCCGGCGCGGCCGGTGCCGGCGGGGCGGGCGCGGGCGGAGGCGGCGCGGGCGGGGCGGGCGCGGACGGGGTGGGCACGCCACCGCCGGTCGCGAAGTCGTACCCGCACTCCTCGCAGAACCGGTCGCTGGCCGGAGTGCCGCAGTCGGGGCAGGGCGTGCCGCCCGCCGAGACCGACAGCTCCATCGTCCCCGTCGGCCGCCCGCCCGGCGGCGCCGGCGAGGACGCCGCGGCCGGGGCACCGCCGATCCGCTCGCCGCACACGTCGCAGTAGTCGGCGGCGGAGGACGTGTGGCCCGCGGGACAGATCGCCATGCTCAGCCCTCGCCCTTGCGGGTCCGCACCGTCTTGGACGATCGGGTGTCCAGCGACATCTCGTCGGCCTTGTCGACGTTCTTCTTCAGCCGCACGGTCCCGGTGGCCGGGTCCACCACGTCCACGACCTTGCGCAGCAGCCGGCTCGTGGCGTCGTTGCCCGCCTCGTCGGCCAGCCGCACCGCCCGCCCGAGCCGCGCGGTGGCGGTGTCGAGGTCGCCGTCCTTGCGGGCCTGCAGGCCCTCCTGGATGACCTGGGCCAGCTCGGCCTGCCCGGTGTAGTGCGCCACCCGGGCGTTGATCTTGGTCGACCGGGCCTCGTCGTCGGTCCACAGCGCCAGCACGTTCCCGCTGGCCAGCACCTGCGGCTCCTCGCCCGGGCCGCCCGGGACCACCAGCTTGACCCAGGCGGCGCGCAGCTCCTTGCCGACCTCGCCCGGCGGCACCTCCACGCTGATGTGGTAGTCGCGGCTCTCGGCGCCCCACGCGCCGATCGGGTAGTCGCCGGCCTGCGGGCCCGCCTCGGTGCGCCTGCCGGTGAGGTCCTCCACCGACGGCATCACCTGCTTGACGAAGCGGAGCGTGGCGGCCTGCGGCGTCCAGACGCGCAGTGCGACATCGGCGACGTTCTTGCCCATGGCCGCCTCGGTCATCGCCTGGAAGTCGGCCACCAGGTCCTGCGGGTCGGCGACGATGTCCACGCTGCCCAGCAGCGCCGAGGAGATCTTTCGCAGCTCGGCGACCTCCCAGTCGGTGCCCACGCCGCGGCAGTCGCACACGAACCGGCCCGTGCAGCGCGCCAGCACCGCGTCCAGCTGCTCGGCGGTCTCGTGCTGGTTCTTGCCGTCGGTCAGCAGGATCGCGTGGCGGATGCCGTCCTGGTGCGCGTCGAACAGCTCGTCGGCCAGCCGCAGCCAGGAGCCGATGGCGGTGCCGCCGGACGCCTGGAGCCGGCTGAGGGCGTGCTTGGCCTCCTGCCGGGTGCGGGCGTCCGCGGGCACCAGCACGGTGCTGCGCGGGTAGACCATGGCCGCGGAGTTCGCGCCGGACACGACCGCGAAGTGGACCCCGTCGCGGATGGTGTCGATCGCGATCTGCGCGGCGGCGATGGCCGAGCGCAACTTGGTGTCGGGGTACGACATCGACCCCGAGGTGTCGATGATGATCACTTCGGCGGCGGCCGAGGCCGGGGCGGCGGCGGTGGCCGCGGGCGCGCCCGTCGCCTCCACCGACACGATGGCGTGCACTTCGCGGCCGCCCTCGGGCAGGAACTTGTTCTGGTCGATCTTGATGCTGAACTGCGGCTGCTCGCTCAACGCGCGTGCTCCATGGGGCTAGAAGGGGAAGGGGTGGTCCGAGGGGGCAGCGGGATCACGGCGACGGTGATGTTGTCGCGCCCGCCGGCGTCCAGGGCGCGCCGCACCAGCGCCCGCGCGGCGCCGAGCGGGTCGGCCGCCGGGTCGGCCGCTGCCTCCGCCAGCACCGCGGCCAGGTCCTCCGCGCCGGGCAGGTAGTTCCACAGCCCGTCGCTGCAGACCAGCAGCGTGCCCGGCACGTCCGGGTCGGGGCGGAAGGTGGCGACGTGCGGCCGGAGGTCGTCGTTGTCGGCGCCCAGCCAGCCGGTGATGACGTGCGCGTTCGGATGCGCCTCCGCCTCGGCCTCCGTCAGCGAGCCCTCCGCGATCATGTACGCGGCCCAGGAGTCGTCGCTGGTGAGCGCGCGGGACGCGCGCAGCTCGGGCCGGTCCGCCTCGGCCGGGTCGAGGGTGTCCAGCGGCGAGCCCGCGTCCGGCCCGGGCTCCGGCGCCGCCCCGTTCGGGGACGCCGAGCCGTCCGGGTCGGGCGGGGGAGCCGACGACGGCAGCCAGTAGGCGCGGCTGTCGCCGATCCAGCCGACCGTCACCGAGCCCGGCGCCGTCACCGCCGACACGAACGTGCACGACGGCGCCTCCGACGGGGACGGCGCGAGGGCGGCCACCGCGTCGGCCGCGCGGGCGATCGCCGCCCGCGTCGCCGCGTCCGGCGCGGACCCGTCCGCCAGCCGCGCCACCAGCTCCGCCAGCGCGGTGTCGGCGGCGGTCCGGGACGCGTCGTCGGGGTTCGGCGAGGAGCCCACCCCGTCCGAGACGACCGCGGCGACGCCCCCGGCATGCCCGGCCAGGGCCATCGCGTCCTCGTTGCGGGCGTAGCGCTTGCCGCGGTCGCTGACCCCGGCGGCGACCCGTCCCGGCAGCTCGATCTCCACGTGGTCGCGCTCGGCGGGCTGCCGCAGGCCGCACCGCTCGCAGTAGCCGTCGGCGTCGATCGCGGACCCGCCGCAGCCGACGCAGCCTCCCGCCGCGGCCGACACCGCCGCGGCGGCCGGCGCCGGCGCGGCGCCCTCGGCCGCCTCCGCGTCGTCGCTGAGCCGCTGCCCGCACGCCTCGCAGAACCCCTCGCCGGGGAAGACCACCACGCCGCACGAGGGGCAGTTCAGCTCGGCCGTCTTCACCGTCTCGCCCGGCAGCGGCGGCTCGGGCGGCAGCGGCGCGGGACGGAGCGGTCGCTCAGAGGGGGCGCCGGGCACGGAAGAGGGGTCGTCGGGCACGGTGTTTCCCGTCATAGGAGCGTCCTCGGCCGGACGGCGTTGGCGCAGTCGATGAGCCACCGCCGGTCGTCCCGGTCGGTGGTGAGGCGGGCCAGCGAACGGTAGGTCTGCTCCAGCCTGCGGCGCAGCGGGACCTCGTCCAGCGGGGCGCCCAGCAGCACCCCGGTGCCCTGCGGCCGCGCGGTGCCCCCGCCGGCCGCCGCCGTGCCGTGCTCCACCCAGTCCAGCGCGGCCTCGAGGATCTCCGCGACCAGCCGGTCGTGCCGCTCCCCCTCCAGGCCCAGCCCGTCCAGACGGGCCCCGGCCCGCTCCAGCTCCGCCGGGGTGAGCTCGGCGGGCGGCCGGTCCCGCACGGCCGTGGCCACCGCCGCCACCTGCGCCGACACGTACCGGATCGAGACCTCGGGCACCGAGTCCAGCACCGCCGTCACGCCGGCCCGGTCACCGGCCGCCAGCCGCACCCGGGCCAGACCGAACGCCGCGCCGATGTAGGTGCGGTCGGTGCGCCAGACCAGGTCGTACAGCCGGGCGGCCTCCTCCGGCGCGCTCCGCTCCAGGCAGCAGGCCAGCGCCAGCTTGGGCGCCGCCTCACCGGGCAGCAGCGAGTACAGCCGGTCGAACCGCGCGGCGGCGTCGTCCAGCCGCCCTGCGGCGAGCAGCGCCAGCGCCCGGTACCAGTCGATCCGCCAGTCCCCGGGACGCTCCTCCTCGACCTTGTCCAGCAACTCGCCCGCCTCGGCGAAGGCGCCCAGCTCGATCCGGACCCGCGCCAGCGTCAGCCGCACCTCGGGCGTCTGCTGCGGCGCGCTCGCCACCGCCGCCGCCAGCCGCGCCGGGTCCAGCGCGGTCAGCCCGGCCAGGAAACCGGCGGCCGGGTCGCTCCCGTCCACCAGCGGGATCGGCAGCGCCGCGGCGGCCTCGGCGGGCGGCACCGGCGGCAGCACCCCGTCGCCGTCCGCCAGCCTGGCCACGTCGGTGCCCGGCACCGCCCGCTCCGGCCCGAACAGGCCGGACGGCGCGGGCCGCGGCATGCCGTCCTCGGCCGCCAGCACCTCCCGCAGCACCCCGGTCAGCTGCTCGGCCATCTCCGCCGCGTCCTGGAACCGCTCCGCCGGCCGCTCGTGCGTGGCGCGGCGCAGCAGCCGGTAGTACGACTCGTGCCGCGCCAGCACCGGCACCTCGGCCCGCGGCGGCAGACTGTGGACGTAGGTCCGGGTGTAGCCCTTGAACGGGAAGCTCAGCACCGCCAGCGCCCGGCCGACCGTGTAGAGGTCGGACGACACCGACGGGCCGTCGCTCTCGATCTCGGGGGCCTGGTAGCCGACCGTGCCGTAGATCGCGCCGTCCTGGTCGTCCAGCCGCCGCACCCCGCCCAGGTCGATCAGCCGCAGCTGCTCCTCGGACTGGATCACGTTGTCGGGCTTGAAGTCGCAGTAGACCAGCCCCTGCGCGTGCAGGTACCCGAACGCCTGCAGCACCTCCAGGCCGTAGGCGATCGCCTGGCCGACCGGGAGCGCGTCGGCCGCGGTGTCCTGCCGGTGGCTCAGCAGGATGTCCTTGAGCGACTGGCCGCCGACGTACTCCATCACGATGTAGCCGGCGTCGCCGTGCCGCACGAAGTTGTAGATCTTGACGATGTTGGGGTGCTCGACCTCGGCCAGGAACGCGCGCTCGGCCTCGGCGGCGGCGAGCGCGTCGGCGTCGCCGGTGTCCAGCAGGCCCTTGAGCACCACCCAGCGGCCGTTGACGTTGCCGTCCCTGGCCAGGTAGATCCAGCCCAGCCCGCCGTGGGCGATGCAGCCCAGCACCTCGTACTGCCCGCCGACCACCTCGCCGGGCGAGAGCTTGGGAGTGAAGGAGAACCGCGTCCGGCACTTGGGGCAGAAACCCTCGGTGCGGCCCGGGCGGCCCTCCCGGCTGCGCCCGACCTCCTCACCGCAGTTGCTGCAGAACCGCTTGTGCTCGGCGACCTGCGGGTCGGTCAGCACCGCCGAGGACGGGTCGCGGTACGGCACCCGCGGCACCTCCACGAGCCCGGCGCCCAGCATGCCGCGGCGTCCCGACGACCGCGCGGACCCGCTGCGGCCGGATGTGGACCCGGTGCGCGTGGAGCCCGAGTAGGTGCCCCCGGTGGACGAGAACGGCACCGACGACGACGCGGGCGACGACGGCGCCGAGCCCCCCGAGGAGGCGCCGGCGGCGGGCGGATTGCCGCACACGTCGCAGTAGCCGTCCACGATCGTGCCCGAGCACCCCGCCTGCCCGCACCGCGAGGACGCGGGCGCCGCGGACGGCGTCGCCGGCGCCGCCGTGGACGCCGCCGCGGGTTGCGCAGGCGGGTTCCCGCACACGTCGCAGTAGCCGTCCACGATCGTGCCGGAGCAGCCCGGCTCGGCGCACGAGCCCGGCGCCGCACCACCGCTGAGGGGACCGGGACTCGCCGTGGCAGCCATACCGCATACGACGCAGTAGCCGCCTTCGACGGTTCCGTTGCAGCCCGGTGCCGAGCACCGGTTCGTCGGCGCGTTCATCGGCCGGATCCCTTCGCGTTGGACGTGTCCGCCTTGGACGAGATGGCCTGCTGATAACCCGACAGCAGCACGGTCGCCTTCCTCAGGTCGCAGGGGGAGGTCCACAGCACCGTGCGGGCCTCCTCGTAAAGCCCGGCCAGGCCGGCGTCCTCGGCGTGCCCGAGCCGCGCGGCCTTCACCTTGTAGGCCTGGAGCCGCCCGCGCAGCTCCTCGCGCCGGTCCAGCAGGCCGGTGACCAGGCCCAGGTCGGTGCGGGCCCGCTCCAGCGCGTCCCGGGTGGCGCGTTCGAGGTCGGCGGCGCGGTCCGCGAGCTCGCCCCAGCGCCGCTGGTCGCGCAGCGTGTGCAGGGCGGCCAGCCGGTCGGCCAGCGCGGCGGCCGACGCGGCGGGCGCGGGCAGCGACGGAGACGCGATCTTCGCCAGCACCTCGTCACGGGCGCGCCGCACCTCCTCCTCGGCCGCGCGGACCTGCCCGACGGCGTCCCGCACCCGGCCCACCTGCTCGTCGTAACGCGCGCGGAAGCGGACCGCCTCGGCGAACCGCTCCTTGAGCCGCGCCAGGTCGGCGGCCAGGCCGTCCAGGGCGGAGACGTCGGCGCGGCCGTCGCGGCTGAGCGCCAGCGGGTCGCCGCGCACGGTCCGGGCCCGCGCGTCGAGGTCCTCCCGCACGCGCCGGTACTCCGCGTCCTCCGCCAGGCCCAGCGACTCCGCCATCTCGGCGACGGCGCGGTGCCCGGCCTCCAGCGAACCGAGCCGGGCCAGCAGTGCCGACCAGACCGTGTCGACGGCGGCGACCGTACGGGCGGACTCCTCGTACAGCGTCGTCATCCGCGCCACGACGCCGCGCAGCGTCAGACGTTCACCGGACGGGGGCTGCAGCAGCGTGCGGCGCTCCAGCGGGACCTCCTCCGCCGGCAGCTCGACCGAGGGACCGGTGAGCAGCCGGGCCAGCTCGGCCAGCTGCGCGGCGCCGGGACGCGCGTGCCGCGCCCGCAGCTCCTCGGCCTCGCCCAGCGTCCGCCCGTACAGGTCGAACAGCGTCCACAGTTCGCCCATGCGGGACCGCACCTCGGCCTGGCGGCGCCCCGTCTCCCCGGTGAGCGTGGCCCCCTCCAGCAGCCGGTAACCCGAATGCCGCTCTAGATCGAGCAGCGCCGCGCCGATGCGCTCCTTTTCCTCCCGCAGGTGCCGCAGAGCACGGTCCACCTCGTCACGGTTCATCGGCGGGTTGCCCCCATCGGCCCAACACTGACCCTGTATCCCCCGTTACACCCACTTGGTGGATCAGTGTTCCGCATGCCCGGTCGGCTTCTCAAGAGGCCCCGCGGCAGGGCGATATGGGCCTGCAAAATGTCAGTGTTCGAACGTATGATCGAACCATGGCGAACGTTGCGACGCACCGCACCGACCAGCGCACCGACCTCACCGCGGCCGAGATCGCCGCACTCGCGCTCTCCCTCGCCCATCTGGGCACCGGCCCGCAGGCCGCGACCGCCCGCCGCGCCCTGCGCGCCCTGTTCGACCTCGACACCCACGACGACGTCGTCACCGCCACCCTCGGCACGCTGACCGCGACCCTGGACGCCTCCACGGCCGACCGGGCGCGCGTCATCGCCGCCGCCATCACCGAGCACCGCGTCGTCCGGCTCTGCTACGGCGACGCCGACGCCAACGTCACGATCCGCGAGGTGGAGCCCGTCACCTGCCTCGTGCACCGCGACCACTGGTACCTGGTCGGCTGGTGCCGGATGCGGCGCGGCGTCCGGGCCTTCCGCTTCGACCGCATCCTGGCGGTGGAGGCGACCGGCCTGCTCGCCCGCCCGCGCCGGGCCGACCGCTACCTGCCGTTCCAGCGGCGCACCCCCGCCGCCGCCTGACCCGTCCCGGCGGGCCGTGGCACGGCCGGATGTGGCCGTGACCGGACGCCGGGGCCGGCCACGCTCCGGGCGGCGACGCACCGACCGCCGCCGCGGGACCGCCTACCCCCGGGGCGCCCCGCGGCGGCCCGCCTTACCGGCGGCGGCCCGCCCTGCCGGCGGCTCCCCGTGCACTCGGGACGCGTGGCCGTCTCTCGCAGCCCGCACTCGACCCGCGCACACCGGGGGAGCGGGTCATGGGTCAGAGGAGGCCGCCGTATTCTCCGCCGTCGACCGGGATGGCGCTGCCGGTCACGAACTTGGCCTGGTCCGAGCACAGGAACGCCACGAAGGAGCCGAAGTCGCCCGGGTCGCCGACGCGTCCCACCGGGATCGCCGCGGCGACCTGCTCCAGGTCGCCGCCGCGCACCTGGCGCAGCCGGTCGGTGGCGTGCGAACCGGGCAGCAGCGAGTTCACGGTCACGCCGTCCCGCGCCACCTCCAGCGCCAGCGTCTTGAGGAAGCCGGTGGCGCCCGCGCGGGCCGTGTTCGACAGGATCAGCGCCGGGTTCGGCTGCCGCACGGTGACCGAGGTGATCGCCACGACCCGTCCCCAGCCACGCTCCCGCATCGCGGGAACGGCCGCCGTGCACATCGCGACCACCGACATCAGGTTGAGGTCGAGGGCCGCGCCGTAGGAGTCCAGCGGGGTGGAGGCGAAGGTGCCGGGCGGCGGCCCGCCCGCGTTGGTCACCAGGACGTCCACGCCGCCGAGCGCGTCCTGCGCCCGCTGGACGAACGCGGTCGCGCCGCCGGGCGTCCCCACGTCCGCGACGATCGTGTGCACGTCCCCGCCCAGCTTCGCGGCCGCCGCGTCGAGGCGGTCCCGGTCCCGGCCGCAGATCGCGACCCGCGCGCCCTCCGCCAGCAGGGCCCGCGCCGACGCGAACCCCAGGCCGTTGCTCGCCGCCGCCACCGCGGCGCGCCGGCCGCCCAATCCGAGATCCACGCCCCGAAGGCTAGCGTCCCGGGCGTCCGCGGTCAGGGCCGGGCGACCGGCGCCCCTGCCTGCCGCCCTCGTCCGGCGGGCGCCCGCCGGGAGCCGAGAAGAGGATTGCGCCATCGGGCGGTCGTGCCGGGAGAGCGAGTGCGGAGGTCGCCCGGTCGCGGTGGGGCGTTCAGGTTTCGTAGAAGGAGTCGACGGCCGGTTGGCCCGTGTAGTTGGGCCCGGCGGCGTCGTCGGCGCCCAGGTAGCGGTACGGGAAGGCGACCTCGCGGTGCCCGCGCAGCGAGATCCGCCGGCGCCGGGCGTCGTAGGCGAAACCCTGCCGCCGCAGCTCGGCCGTGAGGCGGCGGCTCCCCGCCGTCCCGTCCCCCAGCCGGACGGAGCGGGCGTCGAAGCTGGCCACCAGCAGCCCGTCCCCGGTCAGCCACGACGCGGCGCGCGCCAGCACGCCCAGCTTGTCGCCCACGTAGTGCAGCCCGTGCACCGATGTGATCAGGTCGAACCGGCCCTCCGGCGCCCACGCGGTCACGGACGCCTCCACCAGCGTCAGCCCCCGTGGCACCGCGGCCGGGACGAAATGGCCGGCCAGATCGACCCCGACGATCTCCACGGCCCCGCCCAGCAGCGCCGCCGCCTCGAAGAGGGCCCGGCCGGTCCCGCAGCACAGGTCGAGCCACCGCGCGGGCATCCCGCCCGGCGGCGCGGACAGCTCGGCCGCGATGTCGAGCCCCAGTTCGCGGCCGTAGCCGTTGGACCCGGTCAGCGACCGCTCCCGGTTCATCGTGCGGTTGGCCACCACCGGCGACCGTTCCAGCGCCACCTCGTCCAGCAACCGCCTCACACCCGGCATTCTGGTGGATCATGACTGCCGATCACCAGCGGCGGCTGCGCGACCGCTTCCGCGCCGCCCCGCCCGTACCGCCGCCCGAGCCCGACCGGGCCTACCCGCCGCCGCTAGGACGCGGCCGTCCTGCGCACCGCGTCGGCGACGACCTCGCCCACGTCGCCCTTCGCCTTGTGCACCCGGCGCTGCCGGCACGCCCCGGTGCCCTCCTCCACCACCCGGGCGAGCAGCCGCTCGGCCGTCTCCAGGTCGCCGTTGCGCTCCAGCGCGGGCCGCACATGATCGAGCAGCGCGCCGACGACCTCGCGGGCGGGCGCGGCCCGGCGCGTCACGGGATGCACGAGGTCCCCCTCCAGGCCCGAACGGCTCGCCCGCCACATCGCCAGCCGCAGCAGATCGGTCCGCACCGGGTCCGGGGGCCGTTCGTCCCGCCACTCCCGCGCCGCGGTGTCGACCAGCGCCCGCACCAGCGCCGCCACCAGCACGGCGTCCGACGAGCGCAGGCACACGTCGGCGACCCGCACCTCCACCGTCGGGTAGCGCCGCGACAATCGGGCGTCGAAGTAGATCATGCCCTCGTCCAGCAGGGTCCCGGTGGCCAGCAACGTGTCCACCGTGGCCCGGTAGTTCTCCGCCGAGCCGAACAGCTGGGTGGGGCCGCTGGACGGCCAGCGCCACCACACCTGCTGCCGCCAGCTTGCGTACCCCGAGTCGTGCCCCTGCCAGAACGGCGAGTTCGCGCTGATCGCCAGCAGCGGCGGCAGCCACGGCCTGATCCGGTCGAGGACGGCCACGCCCTCGTCCGGCGAGCCGATGCCCACGTGCACGTGGCAGCCGCAGGTCAGCTGCTCGTCGGCGGTGAGCGCGTAGGCGTCGGCCATCCGCCGGTAGCGCAGGGACGGCGTCAGCGACGGATGCACCTCGACCGGGCAGGTGGCCAGCGCGGCCACCGCGGCACCGACCCCGGCCGCGGCCACCGACGCCGCCTGCCGCGCGTCGCGCACGTGCTCGGCCAGCTCGTCCAGCGACACGCACGGCGGCGTGCCGGTCTCCAGCTGCTGCCGCTGCAGTTCGGTCTCGAAGATCCCGGCGTTGCAGGAGCCCGCCAGCGGCACCCCGCCGCTCTCGCGGGCGAACCGGATCACCGCGTCCGAGAGCGCCCGCGGTGCCCCGCTCTCCGGATCGACCAGCAGCAGTTCCTCCTCCACCCCGAACGTCCGCGGTCTCACCGTCTGGTTCTGCCCAGTGGCTCCCGGTTTACGTACGTCCCCCGGCGTTCGTGCGCGGTTGCCGCCCGTATCCGCCGCTAGAGCCGCGCGATCTCCGTCAGATCGATGTCGATCTCGAACGGAACGGTGAGCTTGAGCCGATTGTGGTGGGTGCCGTTCAGCGCGTACTGCTTGGTGGCGGGGTCGAGCTCGTACACGCAGACCATCGGGTAGCCGTCGGTGTTCTCCACCCGCCAGAAGTGCCGGATCCCCGCCTGGGCGTAGAGCTGAGGCTTGCGCTCGCGGTCGCGGATCGCGGAGTCGGGCGACACCACCTCGACCACCAGCACGACGTCCTCGGCGACGAAGTCGACCTGCTCGGGCCCCTGGGCCGCCTCCGCGCGCACGATCATCACATCCGGCTCCGGCCGCTGCCGCTCCGCCAGGGTGACGGTCATCTCCCTGCGCACGCGCAGGTGCTCCGGGGCCAGACGGCGTAGCGAGTGCTCCAGGAGAGAGATCGTCAGCCGGTCCTTGCCGGGGGTCGCTCAACCCCGGTGGTGATTCCACGCTATCAACCGGTTGCGTTCCGGTGTGGTCTTGTGACGTTGCGGAGTCGAAGATCCCGAGGCGGATCCGGCGGCTACGGGCGTTCTTGGCGGAGGGACGTGAGGGCCAGGAGGGCCACGTGGAGGGAGACGCAGGACTCCACGTCGTCCAGGTCGGCGTTGAGGACGCGTTCGATGCGGCGGAGGCGTTCGTAGAAGGCGGGACGGGACAGGTGGGCCTGCTGGGCCGCGACCGCCTTGTTGCGGCCGGAGTCGAGATAGAGGCGCAGGATGCGGGTCAGGTCGCCGCCGCGTTCGGCGTCGTACTCCAGAAGGGGACCCAGCTCGCGTTCGACGAAGGTCTGGATGCGGGCGTCGTCGCGGAGGAGGTGGAGGAGGCCGCGCAGGCGCAGGTCGGGCAGGCGGTAGAAGAGGCGGTCGCCGGACGAGCGGCTGGCGACGTGCGCGACCTGGTCGGCCTCCAGGAACGAGCGGCGCACGTCGCGGATCGACTCCACCACCGAGCCGGCGGCCATGACCGCGTCGGACTGGCCGCGGACGCGGGCGGCGACGGCGGCGAGGGCGGTCTCGGCGTCGGCGCGGGCCGGGAGGGAGGCCAGTACGCCCACCCGGGAGTCGGGGCCGCCCTCGTCCAGCACGCCGACCAGGGCGGCCAGCCGGGCGTCCTTGCACGCGGCGGCGGCCAGCTCGGCCAGCTCGGAGATCTCGACCGGCTGGGCCGGGCTCCGGGTGCGCAGCACCACGCCCAGCAGCCGCCGGCCCGACAGCGGGACGCCGAGGGCGCGGGCCCGGGCGCTGGCCTCCTGCGGGTCGGAGTAGGAGTGCTCCAGGATGCGGGCGATGATCGTGCCGTGCGCCTGGCGCTCGACGCTCTCGGCGTGCCGGTCGAGGAGGCGGCCCAGGGCCAGGGTGGTCGCGGCCCGTTCGATCAGTACCGTCTCGCGCGGCGACGGCGGGGCGCCCAGCGGGATGATCAGGCGGCCCCAGTCCTCGCCGCGGGCGCCCACCATGGTGACCAGCCAGCCGGATGCCTCGTCGTAGCCGGTGCGCTGCTCGGGCCGGACGGCGCGGGAGCGGGTCTCCCAGGCCGACAGCAGCTCGGCCGGGTCGCGGCCGTCGGCGTCGGCGGCCAGCACCTGGTGGGAGAGGTTCTCCAGGACGACCGGATGCCCGCCCAGCGCGGTCACCTGCCGGACCACCTCCTCGGTGGAGGCGCCCTCGACCGACAGCTGGGTGAAGATCTCGTGCAGCCGCTCGGAGGCGCGCAGCTCGGCGAACTGGTCCTGGACGATCCGGGCGTGCACCGACTCGGTGATGTCCACGAACGCCGGCTCGTGCGCCAGCATGACCACCGGGAGCCGGTGGTCCTCGGCGGCGGCCAGCAGCGCGGGCGGCAGCGCCTCGGCGTAGCGCCGGCCCAGCTCGATCATCAGCCCGCTGACCCCGACCTCGGCCAGCTCGGCGATGTAGGCGCGCAGCCGGGCCGGGTCGTCGGGCAGCGCGATGCCGGTGGTGAGCACCAGCTCGCCGCCGTGCAGCAGGTGGGCGATGTCGGTGACCTCGGCGACGTGCACCCAGCGGACCCGGTTGTCCAGCCGGTCGCCGCCGGCGACCACGTGCGGCTGGCCCCGGCGCACGGCGTCGAGGCAGAGCACGTCGGCCAGCGTCGGAAGCATCGCTTACACAGTGTAAAGGCTGCACACCGTCAATCCCGCGGCCCGGATCGTGACACTCTGGCGGTAGCCGCCGGTACCTGCGCGGACGAGACTTGGGGCATGTCGGAACCTGCGAACACTCCGTCGCTGCTGCGGCGGCACCGGGCCGTGATGCCGTCGTGGCTGGCGCTCAACTACGCCGAACCCATCGAGATCGTCGCCGGCAAGGGCAACCGGGTGACCGACGCCGGCGGAAACGGCTACCTGGACTTCTTCACCGGGATCCTCACCAACATGATCGGGTACGACGTGCCCGAGGTGCGGGAGGCGGTGGAGCGGCAGCTGGCCACCGGCGTCGTGCACACCTCCACGGCCTACCTGCTGCGCGGGCAGGTGGAGCTGGCGGAGAAGATCGCGCGGCTGTCGGGGATCCCGGACGCCAAGGTCTTCTTCACCAACTCCGGGACCGAGGCCAACGAGACGGCGCTGCTGCTGGCCGCGTACGCGCGCCGCACCGACCAGGTGCTGGCGATGCGGCAGAGCTACCACGGCAGGTCGTTCGGCGCGATCGGCGTGACCGGCAACCGCGCGTGGACGAACCTGTCCTACTCGCCGCTGCACGTCCACTTCCTGCACGGCGCCGACCGGCACCTGCCGCAGTTCGCCGGCATGTCGGACGAGGCGTACACGGCCGCCTGCGTGGAGGACCTGCGGCACGTGCTCGCGACGGCGGCGGGCGGGGACGTGGCGGCGCTGATCGCCGAGCCGATCCAGGGCGTGGGCGGCTTCACGATGGCCCCGGACGGGCTGTTCGCCGCCTACAAGGAGGTCCTGGACGAGTACGGCATCCTGTTCATCTCCGACGAGGTGCAGACCGGCTGGGGCCGGACCGGCCAGGGCTTCTTCGGCATCGAGAACCACGGCGTGACGCCCGACATGATGACCTTCGCCAAGGGGCTGGGGAACGGCTTCGCGGTCGGCGGCGTGGTGGCCCGGGGCGAGCTGATGGACTCCCTGCACGCGGTGGGCCTGTCCACGTTCGGCGGCAACCCGATCTCGATGGCGGCCGGCAACGCCACCCTCGACTACGTCCTGGAGCACGACCTGCAGGCCAACGCCGCCCGCCAGGGCGAGACGATCATCGGCGGGCTGCGCGCGGCGGCCGGGCGGTTCCCGGTGGTCAAGGACGTGCGCGGCAAGGGCCTGATGTTCGCGATCGAGCTGGCCGACCCGGGGACCGGCGAGCCGAGTCCGCCGCTGGCGGCCGCGCTGATGGAGGCGGCGCGCGAGCGCGGCCTGCTGGTCGGCAAGGGCGGCCTGTACGGCAACGTCGTGCGGATGGCGCCGCCGCTCACCCTGACCGATGCCGAGGCCGCCGAGGGCCTGGCCATCCTGATCGACTCTCTGGAAACCGTGAACGGGGCCGCGACATCATGACCGACGCCGGTAGCAAGCACGTCACCCACTGGATCGACGGCGAATCCTTCGACGGCTTTCCGGGCGAAGCCCCGGGGGTCCGGGGGGCCGCCCCCGGACAGAGCGCTGCCGGGGGAGAGGCCGGGCGGCGGGGGGAGATCTTCGAGCCCTCGACCGGCCGGGTGAGCGGGACGGTCGACTTCGCGGGCCAGGCCGAGGTGGACGCGGCCGTCGCCGCCGCCAAGGCCGCCTTCCCCGCCTGGCGGGACGCCTCCCTGTCCCGTCGCGCCAAGGTGCTGTTCCGCTTCCGCGAGCTGGTGGACGCGCACTCCGGGGAGCTGGCCCGGCTGATCTCCTCCGAGCACGGCAAGGTCGTCTCGGACGCGGCCGGGGAGGTCGCCCGCGGGCTGGAGGTCGTGGAGTTCGCCTGCGGGATCCCGCACCTGCTCAAGGGCGGGTTCTCGGAGAACGTCTCGTCCCGGGTGGACGCCTACTCGATCCTTCAGCCGGTGGGCGTGGCGGCCGGGATCACCCCGTTCAACTTCCCGGCGATGGTGCCGATGTGGATGTTCCCGGTGGCGATCGCGTGCGGGAACACCTTCGTCCTCAAGCCGTCGGAGAAGGACCCGTCGGCGTCGGTGCGGCTGGCCGAGCTGTGGTCCGAGGCGGGGCTGCCCGACGGCGTGTTCAACGTCGTGCACGGCGACAAGGCGGCGGTGGACGGGCTGCTGAACCACCCGGACGTCAAGGCGGTCAGCTTCGTCGGCTCCACGCCGATCGCCCGCTACATCTACGAGACCGCCGCTCGCAACGGCAAGCGGGTGCAGGCGCTGGGCGGCGCCAAGAACCACATGGTCGTGCTGCCCGACGCCGACCTCGACCTGGCGGCCGACGCCGCGGTCTCGGCCGGGTTCGGCTCGGCGGGCGAGCGCTGCATGGCGATCTCGGTGGTGGTCGCGGTCGACCCGGTCGGGGACGAGCTGGTCGGCAAGATCAAGGAGCGCGTCGCCCGGCTGAAGGTGGGACCGGGCGACGACCCCGAGTCGGAGATGGGACCGCTGGTCACCCGGGCGCACCGGAACAAGGTCGCCTCCTACCTCGACAGCGGGGTCGCGCAGGGCGCCGTCCTGGCCGTGGACGGCCGGGAGGCCCCGGTGCTCGGCGGGCCCGGCGACGGCTTCTGGCTCGGCCCGACCGTCCTCGACCACGTGACACCGGAGATGGACGCCTACCGGGACGAGATCTTCGGCCCGGTGCTGTCGGTGGTGCGGGCCGCGTCGTACGAGGACGCGATGAAGATCATCGACGCCAACCCGTACGGCAACGGCACCGCGATCTTCACCAACGACGGCGGGGCCGCGCGCCGCTTCCAGAACGAGGTGGAGGTCGGCATGGTCGGCATCAACGTGCCGATCCCGGTGCCGATGGCCTACTACTCCTTCGGCGGCTGGAAGGCGTCACTGTTCGGCGACAGCCACGCCCACGGCATGGAGGGCGTGCACTTCTACACGCGTACCAAGGCGATCACGGCACGCTGGCCCGCTGCGTCTCACCCCCCTGGCTACGCCCCGCCGCCCCCGAAGGGCCACGGCGGCGTGAACCTAGGCTTCCCCACCAACGGCTGACCTCGGGGGCGTCCTCCGGGCGTCCCCCGCGCCGTCCTCGCCGCCCGTGCCGCCCTCGCCGTCCATGCCGCCCGTGCCGTCTTCGCCGTCCGCGCGGGCACCGTCGTCGGCGCGGGCACCGTCGTCCGCGCGGACAGGCCGGGGCGCGGGCGCGGGGGAGCGGGCGAACAGCCGGGTGAGGGCGAGCCCGGCGGCCAGGCAGGCGAACGGCATCGCGGGCACCACGTACCGGTAGTCGAAGTCCGCGCTGGCGATCGGGAACACCAGCAGCGTCACGGCCGCGGACCAGGCCAGCAGCGCGCCGCGGCGGTCCCGGGCCAGCACGGTCGCGGCGGCCCCGGCGAGGAAGAGCACGCCGAGCGCGGGGCCGGGCAGGTACACCGACTCCTGGTAGGCGACCATGCGGTCCGCGTGCGGCGGGACGACCCGGCTCAGCGCCATGTCGCGCTCGTAGCGGGCGGCGTCCGACAGCGCGGTGCTGTTCGCGCCGCCGCCCCAGCCCTTGCCTCCGGGGAACAACTGGGGGCGTTCGGGGAAGTGGTAGAGCCCCTCGGTGGTGGCGGTCGGGTGCGGGAAGCGCTCCGGGCTGAAGGCCTTGCCGAGGCCGTCCCCGACGGTCCGCAGGTAGTCGCCGGGCTGGGCCAGGATGGCGCGGATCGCGAAGTCCCGCATGGTCGAGTTGTGCTCGGGCGCGGTGACGTTCTCGTACAGGATCCGCGGCGGGATCTCGCTCCGCCAGATCAGGTGCCCCGGCGCGTACCCCTTGGCCCTGAGCTCGGGGCTGAGGCAGAGCGCCTCCATGTGGGACGGCGGCCGCATCTTCGCGCAGTCGGCGAACGGGGCGGTGCGTCCCCACAGGTAGAGCCCGTCGCTGGTGGTCAGCGAGTAGGTGCCGAAGGCGCCGTGGAACATGACGGCGTACGCGACCAGCGGCGCCGCGGCGGCGGAGCCGAAGAACAGGGCGGGACGCCAGCCGCGGCGGCGCATCAGCAGGCTCAGCAGGACGAGCGGGATCAGCGGCGCACCGGCCGAGCGGACCAGCACCGCGTACCCGAGCAGCGCTCCCGCCGCCAGGGCCATCCACCAGGCCGGATTCCGCTCCCCGCGCCCGCGCCCGCGCTTCGCCCGGGCCTTCTTATCGGCGGCCTCGGTCTTGGAAGGCTCGGACTCACCGTCCTCCGCAGGCGCGGCGGCGTCCTCTGCGGCGGCCCGGCGTGGGGGCAGGGCCCGCCAGAGGAGGAGCGTCAGCGCGGTGGCGATGAGGAAGGTGAAGAGCGCCTCCGACATCAGCAGGTGCTCGAGCTCGATCTGGTACGCGTCGTACAGGATCGGCAGCGTGAACAGCGTCGCGGCCCAGCCGGGCAGCCCGGCGCGGCGCAGCAGCGCGTACACCATGACGGCGACGGCCAGCCCCATCAGGTGCTGGAGGACCGCGACGAGGGTCAGGCTGTGCGCGGGCTCCAGCAGGTTCAGCAGATAGGAGTAGCCGAGCGTCTTGCTGGGCGAGGGTTCGGGGCGCAGGGCGCGGCCGAGGTAGAAGTAGGAGTCCCCGGTGAACCACAGGACGCCCGGATAGCCGAGCACGGTGATCCAGCGCACCACCGCGCCGCCGATGAGCGCCGCCAGGAACGGTGCGTGGCTGATGAACGGGCGAATCGCCCATTTTCCACTAGAAGTGGCCAAAAGACGCTTATGTGGAAGCGTCCGGCGGAGTGCGTTGTCGGTCACAAGGGGCCTCAGGCTAGGTGTCGCCGGTGACGCGACGGTGAACGCCGGATGGCTCGGCCGCGATCATGGAGTCCGGTGCGTCCCGGCGCCCCCGGCCGCCCGGACGCGGCAGGGCGCGGCGGGGCGTGGCGTGCGGCGGCCGGGCCCGTGACCCGCCCGTCCTCCGCCGCGCCCCGGTCACCCCGTCGGCCCGGCCGGGGCCGTGTTCCGTCACCCGGTACGGTCCACGGTGTCGCCGGCTGTGACAACCGGCAGGTCCCGCGCGCCGGTATTTTCTGCCGCCCGCAGGTTTTCGTCGTCAATTTTCGTCGAGCCCGCTCCGACAAATAATAGCTACAAGTGTTGACTGCCTCTGTGGCGGAGGACACAATCTGATTGACTCAATTAAATGGGTCGCAAATAAAAAAAGGCCGTTGTCCGGGATTGGACAGGGCCACGGGGTCCGGCGCCGTAGGGATTCGGTGGGGCGGGATGAGCAGGAGAGCCGCGCTATGACTGCGGACGACCAGCACGCGGCGGAGGCCCGGGCGCTCGCCCGGCTCTTTCCGGGCTGGACCGTCTGGTTCGGCCCGTTCACCGGCACCTGGTGGGCGCTGCCGCCGCGCGGGCGCGGCGCCGCCGCCCTCGTCGAGGCCGAGACCCCGCAGAGACTCATCGCACGGATCGAGGTGGTCCAGCACGCCGACCCCACCACGTCGACGATCGACGAGGGTCCCCGACCGTACGGCGACCCCCGGCAGAACGCCCGCCGGCCCTCGAACCTCCTCCGTCTCGAGGGCATCGCACCGGCGCCGTTCCGCCGGGTACCGGTGATCGCGTGGCCAGGCAGCACTGCAAGGTGATCCGCTGTTCCCCAACCTCGCCACGCCCGCCGGTGCCGCCGCGGCCCCGGGACGGACAGTAGCCCGCGCCACATCCCTCTCCAGCAACCTCCGTGTGTGGCGCGGACGCCAGCACCCACTGTCCCCCCGGGCCGCGGCGGTTTTCCTGTTTCCGGGAAACCTGCCCCCGGAACGTCCGAAAATGGCCTCCCGAATGGCATGAAATCGGTGCTCTCTCGACCTCTTCCATGCCGCCTTCCGGATAATTCGCGCGCTATTCCCGCGTTCTGAGCGTATTGCGGCGGAAATTTTCTGCGGCGCCGCCGATCGGACGGCCCGGACGGCCGGTGCGCGCGGAGAAGGGCGACGCCCGCCGCCCGGGGCGCGCCCGGAGGATGTGAGATCGTCCGGTGCGCGCCGTCCCGGGGCCGCGGAGACGCTACGCTGCGCCGACGGGCGGGTTCGCGACGGGGACGGCCCGTTCAAGTCGGGCGAAGCCCAGGGGGTCTGGAGGTCCGCCCCCAGGGAAGCTATGGACGCGAGTCGGGCGAACCCAGGGGGCTGGGGGTCCGCCCCCAGGGAAGCATGGACGCGAGTCGGGAGCGAGATGGGGCTGAAGGCCAGGGCGTCGGCCTCGGTGCTGGCCGTGACGGCGGTGGTGGCGGCGCTGGCCGTCGCCTGCAACGGCGGCGAGGCCGAGGAGCCGGTCGGCGCGGTGAAGGCGGCGAGCACGCTCGGGCCGGGCGAGGGGTCGCTCACGCTGGTGACGCTGCCGGGCTACATGGAGAACGGCGGCAACGACCCGCGGGTCGACTGGATCACCCCGTTCGAGGAGCGCACCGGCTGCAAGGTCTCCTGGAAGGTCGCCCGCGACTCCCAGGAGATGGCCGGGCTCATGCAGAACCGGTCGCGCCGCTACGACGGCGTGGCCGCGCCGCCCGAGGTCACCGGCCCGCTGATCGCCGGCGAGCACGTCACGCCGGTCAATCCCAATCTGGTCGACGGCTACAAGCGCCTCGAACCGCGGCTGCGCAACCTCCTGAAGAAGGACGGCAAGGTCTACGGCGTGCCGTACGTGTGGGGCTCCAACCTGCTCATGTACGACTCGCGGGCGGTGCAGTCGGCCCCCTCGACCTGGTCGGCGCTGTTCGACCCGGACCAGGCCGAGAAGCACTCCGGGCGGCTGATCATGCGCGACAGCCCGCTGGTGATCGCCGAGGCCGCCCTCTACCTGCGGAGCACGCAGCGCAAGCTCAAGATCAACGACCCGTACTCGCTGACCCGCAAGCAGCTCGACGCCGCCGCCAAGGTGCTGGCCGAGCAGCGGCCGCACGTCAAGACCTACTGGGAGCAGCCCGCCGACGCGGTGAGCGCGTTCGCCGGGGGAGAGGCCGCGGTGGGGCAGGTCTGGCCGTACCAGGTGGACGTCCTGACCAGGGCGGGCAAGCCGGTGCAGGGCGTGGTGCCCTCCGGCGGCGTGACCGGGTGGATGACCTCCTGGATGATCGGCGCCCGCGCCGAGCACCCCAACTGCATGTACCAGTGGCTGCAGTGGACCGCGTCCCCGGACGTGCAGCAGCAGGTGGCGGAGTGGTCGGGCGTCGCGCCCGCCAACCCGCAGGCCTGCACCGGCGACCGGCTCCGCGCCACGTTCTGCGACACCTACCGGGTGGGCGACCGGGGCTACCTGGAGAAGGTGATCTTCGCGCACACCCCGTCCAAGGTCTGCGGGACCGGTGAGCGGGACGGCGGGCGGCGGGATTGCACCGACTACGCCGAGTGGACCCGCGCCTGGCACGAGGCGACCCGGCAGTAGCGCGGCGGCGGACAGGTGCCACCGGCGCCGGAGCGCCGGTGGACATGGCCGGGAATCTCTCCGGCGCGCCCGACCGCCCCCAGCCGGGCGCGCCCCTCGGGTGGTCCCGGGCCTCCCCCCGATGGCCCGGGTCACCCTTCCTCCTGGAGAGATCTCCCAGATGACCGGTCTAATCGAAGACCGGCATCCCGGCCGGTGCCCGACGGGTGAGCGGGCGTCCGGCCTGAGCGGCCGGCTCCTGCGGGCGCTGGGGCCCTCGGGGTCTCGGAGGGGCGGGTGCGCAATCGTCGCACGCGAACACCCCTTGGCCGTCGGGCAGAATCCCTACGCGCACTCGAGGCCGCGGCCACTTCTTGTGGCAGACGACGCACGCGTCGCCCTGGCGCTGCGCGGCGGTCAGCACGCTTGGGTCGAACCGAGGTTCGCCCGTCTGGACCATTGCCCATTCCCCCTGTACGGCGGGAGCCGACATCACAGAATCCTTTATAGGTGGTGAAACGTGTTGCTCTCGTTACTCAAAGTGAAAATGGCGGCAAAGGCCCGGGGGCCCTCGGGTCGGAGACGGATCGGGGCACCGGCTTTGCCCTCCGTTTGGGGGCAAGCGCATACAAATGAGACATGTGGGTAGGAGGTGCCGTTCCCCTCGCCCAGGCGCTCGACCCGCTGGCCGTCGTCGGGGGCTTCGCCATGCTGGCGGCCCTCACCGTCGTGGCGGCCGTGTGGGCGGCCCGGCGGCGCGCGTCCAGGGCGCTGCGCCCGGTCGAGGATCTGGAGAAGGGGCTGGCGGGCATCAACGCCGACGCCGCCCCGCTCCTGCGAGTGCCGGTGCCGCCCGCCGCCGACGACCGGGTGGTGCGGCTGTCGCGGACCGTCAACGTCACGCTGGACCGGCTTGAGCGCGCGGTGGACTTGCAGCGCCATTTCGCCGCCGACGCCTCCCACGAGCTGCGCACCCCCATCACCGGGTTGCGCACCAGGATCGAGGTGGCCCTGGCCGACCCCGACGACACCGACCTGGTCGCCACGCTCCGCGATGCCCTGCGCGACGCCGAGCGGCTGCAGCGGATCGCCGACGACCTGCTCGAGCTGGCCCGGCTGGACTCGGGGATCGCGCCGGTCCGGGCCCCGCTGGACCTGACCGCGCTGGTGCGCGCCGAACTGGCCGGCCGCCGGCGGCGGGCGGTGGTGAGCAGCAGGCTGGAGGACGGCGTGCTGGTGGACGTCGACCGGCTGCAGCTGTGCCGCGTCCTGGTCAGCCTGCTCAGCAACGCCGACCGGCACGCCGCCGAGCGGGTGGAGGTCACGCTGCTCACCGAGGGGGACGACGTCGTGCTCGAGGTCCACGACGACGGCCCCGGGATCGGCGACGGCGACCGCGAGCGGGTCTTCGAACGCTTCGCCCGGGTGGACACCGCCCGCAGCCGCGACCGCGGCGGGACGGGCCTCGGCCTGGCGATCGCCCGCGAGATCGTGCACGCCCACGGCGGCCGCCTCTACGTCGGCGCCAGCGACCACGGCGCCCGCCTCATCCTCCGCCTGCCCCGCCACACGGCCGAGGAGGGGGACGACGGCGTACCGGGACGACCGGAGCCTAGTGTGCTCCGGTCGCCGGTACCGCCCATGACCGTGACCCGGGAGGAGGGCGGCTGACCTGTCACGCCCAGGACCGACCTGTCACGCCTAGAACCGACCCTGCCCGCTCAGGACGCCTGGGCCCGGTTGTAGAGGTTCTGCGCGTCTGCTCCGAAGTAGGGGCCGAACATGTGCGTCGGCAGGAAGTTGTACTTGAAGCTGTTGACCGAGTTCTGGACGCCGGTCCCGGCGGCCTCGTCGAACCGCAGGAACCAGGGGCCGCCGCTGGAGCCGCCGGTCATGTCGCAGCCCAGCCCGATGCCGTCGCTCAGCAGCGGGTCGTTGATGACCCGGCCGCTGCAGTAGATGAGCTTGGAGCCGTCGTAGGGGGTCTCCGCCGGGTAGCCGAAGGAGTACATGTCCTGCCCGCGCGGCTGGTTGAACGCGATCCCCTGCCCGCCCACCGCGTCGACCAGCCTGCGGCCGCCGAGGGAGTTGACGACGGCGGCGCCGACGTCGTAGCTGATGTCCTCGCTCGCCGTCCACTGCGGTGTGGCCAGGGTCCTGGCGGCGGTCCAGGTGCCGTGGGGGCGCTCGCCGTCCTTGTAGCCGGGGACGAACACCCAGTTGGTGTGCCAGGCGCCGTCCAGCTTCACGCAGTGGCCGGCGGTGATGACGGTGCTCTTGTTGGCGCTGGTGACGGCGTCGCCGGAGCAGGAGGCGTTGCGGCCCTGGTAGGTGAAGAAGACCCGGCCCGCGGTGCGGGTCACCGCCCCGCCGCCGGTCCACTCGCCGCCCGGGTTGGGGATGGACTGCGCGACCGTGGGCGGGAGGATCTGCTTGAGACCGCGCCGGACGGCCTCCTGGCTCGAGCGCTTGGGCTGGAAGAGCCGCTCCATCGGCGTGGCGGACCGCATGCGCTCGCGGGTCCAGTACCCGAGGACGCGCTTCTTGGCGGCGGCGTCGGTGGCCTGCTGCCGGACGCCGGGCGACGGGGAGGACGAGGGGGCCGCGGGCGCGGCCTGCGCCTGCGCGGGCGAGGTCAGCAGGGGCGCGGCGAGCAGCGCGCCGCCCAGGGTGGAGAAGGTCATGACCCAGCGGCGGGGGGAGCGTTCCATGTGGTCTCCGGGGGGCGAGAGGTGGCGGAGGGCACCGGACGCGGTGTCCGTCCGTGAGCGGACGGTAATTTCGCGAGGCCCGACGCGACTAGTGGCATAAATCCACAAAGGAACAGTGTCTTCTGCACATCTCTAGACGTTTGCCCATGTGAGGGCTGATGTCGGGTTTCAGATGGCCGGCACGCGCAGTGATCACGGGATCGCCACCGGAAGCGCCCCCGCGTCCCGGCGGCGCCGGCGGACGGCGCCGACAGACGGGCGGACATGGCCGACAATGGACGGGTGATGCCTTCTTCGAGCGACGGACCCCCCGCCTTCGACGCCCCGGCCTTCGACGATTCCGCCGGCGGCAGGGCCCGCCGCGACGTGGCCGTGCTGGGCTCCACGGGGTCGATCGGCACCCAGGCCCTCGACGTGATCCGCCGCAACCCGGACCGGTTCCGGGTGGTCGGCCTGGCCGCCGGCGGCGCGCGCGTGGACCTGCTCGCCGAGCAGGCGCTGGAGTTCCGTCCCGAGGTCGTCGCGGTCGCCCGCGCCTCCGCCGCCCAGGACCTCCAGCTGGCCTTCTACACCGAGGCCGGCAGGCGCGGCTACGCCTCGGGCGACTACGCCATCCCGAAGATCGTGGCCGGGCCGGAGGCGGTCGCCGAGGTCGCGGCCTGGCCGTCGGACCTGGTGCTGAACGGCGTCACCGGGGCGCTCGGCCTGTCGTCCACGCTGGCCGCCCTCGACGCGGGCCGTACCCTGGCGCTGGCCAACAAGGAGTCGCTGATCGTCGGCGGCCCGCTGGTCAAGGAGCGCGCCCGGCCCGGTCAGATCGTCCCGGTCGACTCCGAGCACTCGGCGCTGGCGCAGTGCCTGCGCGGCGGCCGGGCCGCCGAGGTGCGGCGGCTGGTGCTCACCGCCAGCGGCGGGCCGTTCCGGGGCCGCCGCCGCGAGGAGCTGGCCGAGGTCACCCCCGAGCAGGCGCTGGCCCACCCGACCTGGGACATGGGCCCGGTCGTGACGATCAACTCCGCGACCCTGGTCAACAAGGGCCTGGAGGTCATCGAGGCGCACCTGCTCTTCGACGTCCCGTTCGACCGGATCGAGGTCATGGTGCACCCGCAGTCGGTGATCCACTCGATGGTGGAGTTCACCGACGGCTCGACCATCGCCCAGGCGAGCCCGCCGGACATGCGGCTGCCGATCGCGCTGGGCATGGCCTGGCCCGACCGCGTCCCCGACGCCGCCCCCGGGATCGACTGGACCCGGGCCCACACCTGGGAGCTGCTCCCTCTGGACGAGGAGGCGTTCCCCGCGGTGGCGCTGGCCGCCCGCGTCGGCGAGACCGGCGGCACCGCGCCCG
Source organism: Spirillospora sp. CA-255316 (assembly GCA_050942275.1). Lineage (GTDB taxonomy): Bacteria > Actinomycetota > Actinomycetes > Streptosporangiales > Streptosporangiaceae > Spirillospora. The sequence goes on from CP192047.1 coordinate 2,664,616, forward strand.
CCGTCTACAACGCCGCCAACGAGGAGTGCGTCGAGGCGTTCCGTACGGGACGCCTGCCGTTCCTGGGGATAGTCGACACGGTCGCGCGGGTAGTGGAGGAGCACGGCACGGGCTCCGGGGCGCCGGGAGGCGGGGGGCTGACGCTCGACGACGTCCTCGCGGCCGACGCCTGGGCGCGTGCCAGGGCCAGGGAAGTGACCGGACTGGGCTGATCGCGTGCGAGGGGAGGGCGGCGATGGCCTTTCTCCTCGGCGCCGTGGCCTTCGTCGTCGCGCTGCTGGTGTCGGTGATGCTGCACGAGGCGGGGCACCTGATCCCCGCCAAGCGGTTCGGTATGAAGGCCACCCAGTACTTCGTGGGGTTCGGGCCGACGCTGTGGTCGCGCCGCAAGGGCGAGACCGAGTACGGCGTCAAGGCGATCCCGCTCGGCGGCTTCGTCAAGATCGTCGGTTACACCCCGCTGGAGGAGATACCCCCGGCCGACCGGCCGCGCGCCTTCTACCGGCAGCCCGCCGGGCGGCGCGCGATCGTGATCGCGGGCGGGGTGGCGGTCAACTTCGCGTTCGCGTTCCTGCTGCTGATGCTGATGGCGATGGCCGTCGGCATCCGCGTCCCCGGCACCGCCACCTCCACGGTCGACACGGTCAGCCCGTGCGTCCCGGCCAACGCGCAGGCGGCGTGCACGCGGGGCGACCCGCCCTCGCCGGCCGCCTCGGCCGGGCTGCGCGCCGGCGACCGGGTGGTGTCGTACGACGGCAGGCCCGTCGCGGACTGGGCCCGGCTGCGCGGGGCCATCGGCGCGTCCCGGCCCGGCCAGGCCGTCCGGCTGGTCGTCGAACGGCCCGCCCCGCAGGGAGCCCGGACGCTCACCCTCCAGGTGCGCCTGGCGTCGGCGGGCGGCGCGCCGTTCCTCGGCATGTCCTCGAAGATCGTGGGGGAGCGGTACGAGCGGACCGGGCCGGTGAACGCCGCCGTCTTCGCCACCCGCGTCATCGGCCGCACCCTGGGCGGCATCGGGGAGGCCCTGGCCGACCTGCCCCGCGCCATCCCGGACCTGTTCTCCGAGGAGCGCGGCAGCACGCCCGGGGGCCAGGTCGGCAGCGTGGTCGGCGCCACCGACGTCTCCGGCCAGATCTTCGCCTCCGACAGCTCCTGGCGGGACAAGGTCGTTCTGTATCTGTCACTTGTCGTTTCGGTGAACATCTTCCTCGGGGCGCTCAACGTGATCCCCCTGCTGCCCCTGGACGGCGGCCAGCTGGCGATCGTGGCCTACGAGCGCGCCCGCGCCCTGGCCGCCCGGGCGCGGGGGCGTCCGGACCCCGGCACGGTCGACGTCCGCAAGCTGCTGCCCGTCACCTACCTGGCGGTCGTCCTGCTGATCGGGCTCGGCGTGCTGCTGATTCTGGCCGATCTGATCAATCCGCTCCGGCTGCCGGAATAGTTCACGGTATGTAGTCGGACGGGCACTGTTTTGCTCACCCGTCCGCGTCACCCCATTCGTCTGGGGCGCTTAGGGTAGGAGAGGCCAGGCGACCCGAGGTGAGGCCGGCCGCCTGCCCCTCCCTGCGGGGGAAACGGACGCGTGCGCGCGGCCGGTGGCAGGGTCAGTCAAAGGGAGAGGGATGAGCGTTTCACTCGGAATTCCGGCGATCCGTGGCGAGTCCGACGCAGCAGGCGAGGCGCGTCCCGTGGCCCCGCGCCGCGCGTCCCGCCGGATCATGGTGGGGGACGTGCCGGTGGGCGGGGACGCGCCGGTGTCGGTGCAGTCGATGACGACGACGCTGACCGCGGATGTGAACGCGACGTTGCGGCAGATCGCGGAGTTGACGGCGTCGGGGTGCCAGATCGTGCGGGTGGCGGTGCCCTCGCAGGACGACGCGGAGGCGTTGCCGGCGATCGCGCGCAAGTCGCCGATCCCGGTGATCGCCGATATCCATTTCCAGCCCAAGTACGTGTTCGCGGCCATCGATGCCGGGTGCGCGGCGGTGCGGGTGAATCCGGGCAACATCAAGAAGTTCGATGACCGGGTGGGCGAGATCGCGCGTGCGGCCTCGGAGGCGGGGGTGCCGATCCGGATCGGGGTCAACGCCGGCTCCCTCGACAAGCGGCTTCTGGAGAAGCACGGGAGGGCGACGCCCGAGGCGCTGGTGGAGTCGGCGCTGTGGGAGTGCTCGCTGTTCGAGGAGCACGGGTTCCGGGACATCAAGATCTCGGTGAAGCACAACGATCCGGTGGTGATGATCGAGGCGTACCGGCAGCTGGCGGCGGCCTGTGACTATCCGTTGCATCTGGGGGTGACGGAGGCGGGTCCGGCGTTCCAGGGGACGATCAAGTCGGCGGTGGCGTTCGGTGCGCTGCTGTCGCAGGGGATCGGGGACACCATCCGGGTGTCGTTGTCGGCTCCTCCGGTGGAGGAGGTCAAGGTCGGCACCCAGATCCTGGAGTCGCTGGGGCTGCGGCAGCGCGGGCTGGAGATCGTGTCGTGCCCGTCGTGCGGACGCGCCCAGGTCGACGTCTACAGCCTGGCCGAGCAGGTGACCGCCGGCCTCAAGGACTTCCCCGTCCCGCTGCGCGTGGCCGTGATGGGCTGCGTGGTGAACGGCCCCGGCGAGGCGCGCGAGGCCGACCTGGGCGTGGCCTCGGGCAACGGCAAGGGCCAGATCTTCGTCAAGGGCGAGGTCATCAAGACCGTCCCGGAGGCCCAGATCGTCGAGACGCTCATCGAGGAGGCGATGCGGATCGCCGAGGAGATGGGCATCGAGATCGACGAGGACGGCGCCGTCGCCGGCCCCGGCGCGACGGTCGTCGTCAGCTGACGTAGCGAGACCGTCCCCGGCCGCTCGCACGGCCGGGCGCACGGCTCTCCACGAGGCCCTGGCCAGGTCCCATCAAGGCCCTGTCTAGGCTCTGTCAAGGCGCCCGTCAAGGCCCCCGGTCATGGACCGGGGGCCTTCAACGTGTGAGCTGTATCACGGGTTCCGTGGAGTTGTCACGATTGCGCATCCTCTCCCGAGAGCCTCTGCCGTCCGTACCCCCACAAGCGCCACAATCTCCACCTATTGCATGATTCGCTCTTACCGGAGCGGCTCCGCCCCTCGCGCGGCCACGGCCGGGCACCCCCCGCCCGCGCGCGGTGTGGCATGCCGCCGGTGAACGAGGGGGTTTGGTGAAGAGGCTCGTACTCATCACGGCGGCCACGGCGGTGGGCGTGGGCGGCACGGCCGTCGCCGTCTCCGCCGGTGTGGGGCCGGAGACCACCGCGAACCCGGCCGCGGCGTCGAAGATCGCCTGGGGGAAGTGCCCCACCGACGTGACCGGCGGCTCCTACCTGAAGAACGCCGAATGCGGCCAGGTCGAGGTCCCGCTGGACTACGCGAACCCGAAGGGGCGCAAGATCTCGGTCGCGGTCTCCCGGGTCAAGGCCACCGACAAGGCCAACTACCAGGGCGTCCTGATCGGCAACCCGGGCGGTCCCGGCAGCGCCGGGCTCTACCTGTCCGGCGGGCTGGCCTCCTGGCTGCCCAAGGAGGTCGCCGCCCGCTACGACATCATCGGGTTCGACCCGCGCGGCGTGGAGTCCAGCAAGCCGGCGATCAGCTGCTACCCGGCCTACTCCGACCCGGTGCGGCCGGACTACGTCCCGCGCAGCGTCCGCGAGGAGAAGCGCTGGCTCTCCCGCTCGAAGAAGTACGCCGACCTGTGCGCGCAGAAGTTCGGCTGGCTGCTGCCGCACATGCGCACCACCAGCTCGGCGCGCGACCTCGACTCGATCCGCACCGCCCTGGGCGCCCGGCAGATCAGCTACTACGGCTTCTCCTACGGCACCTACCTCGGCGCCACCTACGCCACGATGTTCCCCAAGAACGTCAAGCGGATGGTCTGGGACGGCAACGTCGACTCCCGCAACGTCTGGTACGAGGGCCAGCTCCGCCAGAACGAGGCCTTCGAGCGCAACATGAAGCTCTGGTGGGCCTGGACCGCCAAGTACAACGCGCTCTACAAGCTCGGCGCGACCGGCAAGGCCGTGGAGGCGAACTACTACAAGGTGCGCGCGGCGGCGAAGCAGAGCCCGATCGGCGGCAAGGTGGGCCCGTCCGAGCTTGACGACATTGTGCTCAGCGCCGGGTACAACACCGCCTTCTACGTCCCCTTCGCGCAGGCCCTGTCGGCGTGGGTGACCAAGAAGGACCCGGCGCCGCTGCTGGAGTGGGTCAGCGAGGGCGGCGGCGACAACGGCTTCGCCGTCTACAACGCCGTGCAGGCCGTGGACGCCCCCTGGCCGCCCAAGTGGAGGACCTGGCACAACGACGCGGTCCGCCAGTACAAGAGCGGGATCCGCTTCAACAGCTGGTCCAACACCTGGTTCAACGCCCCGATCCACTACTGGGCCGCCAAGGGCGGCAAGGCGTTCGCGATCGGCGACCGGCACAAGGCCGTACCGCGCTTCCTGCTGGTGCAGTCGACGCTGGACGCGGCCACCCCGTACCCGGGCGGCCCGCAGATGCGCAAGCTGTTCCCCTCGGCGACGCTGCTGGCCGAGCAGGGAGGCAAGACCCACAGCAACACCCTCAACGGCAACGCCTGCCTGGACGGCAAGGTCGCCGCGTACCTGGCCGACGGGACGCTGGCGCCGCGCAAGCCGGGCCGGGGCGCCGACGTGGTCTGCGACGCGCTGCCCGAACTGAACGACCCGAACCCCAACGCCGCCAGGACGGCGGGCGCCGGCAAGGGCAAGGACGTCCCCATCGGGCGGCCGTAACGCCCGCGGCACGGCCTCTCCCAAGCCCGCGGCACCGCCTCTCCCGTGACCCCGGCACGGCCCGGCACCCGGATTCGTTCCGGTGCCGGGCCGTTTCGCCGTTGTTGGGGCCGGAATCGCGCGATTCGCGGATCCGTGGCGGGACGAGGCGGCCCCGGTAGAAATCGGGGGTGCTGAACGCGTCCAAGACCGCCGCCGCGGGAATGGCGACCGCCGCCGTCGCCTTCGGGAGCCACGCCGCGCCCGCCACCGCCTCCGGAAGCCCTTCCGCCCCCGCCCTGCCGCCGTCCGCGGAGATCACGTCACAGGGGACGGCCGCCCCCAAGATCGACTGGCGGCCCTGCCCCAAGAAGGACCCCGTGGAGAAGGGGGCGCTCGAAGGGCTGGAGTGCGGCTCGCTGCGGGTGCCGCTCGACTACGGCCGGCCGTACGGCAAGAAGATCACCCTCGAGCTGACCCGGGCCAGGCACACCGCCGCCCGCTCCCAGGGCGTGGTGCTGCTCAACAGGGGCGGGCCCGGCGCCCACGGACGCGACCTGGCCCGCCTGTTCAAGGCCGGGGTGCCCAAGGACGTGGCGGCGGGCTACGACTGGATCGGCTACGACCCGCGCGGTGTGGGCGCCAGCAGGCCCGCCCTCGTGTGCGACCCCAAGTACCAGAAGCCCGACCGTCCCAAGGCCGACGTGGTGCCCGCCAACGGGGCTGAGGAGCGTGCCTGGGTCCGGCGGGCCCGCGCCTACGCGGCCGACTGCGCGTCCCGGTACGGCGACGTGCTCCCGTACATGGGCACCCGCGAGTGGGTCCGCGACATGGACTCCATCCGCGCCGCCCTGGGGCAGAAGCAGATCAACTACTTCGGCTACTCCTACGGCAGCTACCTGGGGGCCGCCTACGCCTCGGCCTACCCGGGCCGGGTCCGGCGGATGGTCCTGGACAGCGTCGTACGGCCCAGCACCGTCTGGTACCAGAGCAACCTCGACCAGAACGTGGCGTTCGAGAAGCGCATCCAGGCCTACTTCGGCTGGATCGCCCGCCACCACACGCGCTACCGCCTGGGCAAGACCCGCAAGGCCGTGGCCGCCTCCTACTACCGGGCGCGGGCCAGGGCCGAGGCCAAGCCGCTCAACGGCAAGGTGGGGCCGTCGGAGCTGGACGACATCTTCCTGGCCGACGGCTACGCCGACCACACCTGGCCTGCGCACGCCCAGGCCCTGTCCGCCTACGTCGTCAAGAAGGACGCCCGGCCCCTGGTGAAGGCCATGCAGCGGCCGAACTGGCTGGAGCACAACAACTACACCGTCTACAACGCCGTCCAGTGCCGGGACGCGTCCTGGCCCCGCTCCTGGAACGTCTGGCATCGCGACCACTGGCGGCTGTACCGCTCGGGATACCGTTTCGAGACCTGGGGCAACGCCTGGTACAACGCCCCCTGCGCGTTCTGGCCGGTCCAGGGCGGACCGCGGCCCCACGTGCACGGCAGGCCCGGGATGTCGCCGGTCCTGCTCGTCCACGCCACGGAGGACGCGGCCACGCCCTACGCCGGTGCGCTGGAGACCCACCGCCTCTTCCCGGGGTCGCGCCTGATCGTGCAGGCCGGAGGCGGGAACCACGGGGTCGCCCTAGGCGGGGACAGGTGCGTGGACACCGCCGTCGTGACGTACCTGCGGAACGGCCGGCTCCCCGCCGACCGCTCCGGTCCCGACCTGACGTGCCCGGCGGGCCCCCACCCGAAGGCGGAGGGGCCGACGAAGGCCGACAAGCCCGCGGGGCGGTCCGGAGTGGCCGCTGCCGTGCCGCATGACCGGCTCGGATAGGGAGGCGGACATCACGTCGGGATGCCGAACGTCATAGGCTTGGCAGCGTGGTGCTGAAAGCAGCGACCTGTTCGTGGTCGCCCGTGCGGGAGCGGGGCCGGTAGGCCATGCGCATGCTGGGGTCGTTGCCGGTACGGATACTGGACGACCGACACCGAGCCGAGGCCCTGGCCATCCTGGACGCGGACCCGGTCGCCAACGTCTTCGTCAGCTCCCGGGTGCACGCCGCCGGCCTGGACCCTCGCCGCCTGGGCGCCCAGATGTGGGGCTACATGCGCGACGGCCGGCTGGTCTCGCTGTGCTACTCGGGAGCGAACCTGGTCCCCGTGGCCGCCACCTCCGACGCCCTGCGCGCATTCGCGGAACGTGCCCAGGCCCAGGGGCGCAGATGCTCGTCCATCGTGGGCCCCATCGACCTGGTGGGAGAGCTGTGGGACATGCTCGCCCCCTACTGGGGGCCGCCCAGGGCGATCCGCTCCGCGCAGCCGGTGATGGCGACGTCGGCGGTGCCGTCCGTCACCGCCGACCACCGCGTCCGGCGCGTGCGGATGGACGAGTTCGACATCGTCTACCCGGCCTGCGTGGCGATGTTCACCGAAGAGGTCGGGGTCTCCCCGAACACCGGTGACGGGGGTGTCCTCTACCGGGCCAGGGTCGCCGAGCTCATCCGGGCGGGACGCGCGTTCGCCCGGATCGAGGACGGCCGGGTCATGTTCAAGGCGGAGGTGGGCGCCGTCACCCCCTACGCCTGCCAGGTGCAGGGCGTGTGGGTGCCGCCCGACCTGCGCGGCCAGGGCCTTTCGGTGCACGGCATGGCCACTCTGGTGGAGGAGTCCCTGCGGAGCATCGCGCCGACGGTCTCGCTGTACGTCAACGACTTCAACACGCGCGCGCGGGCGACGTACCGACGGGTCGGCTTCACCGAGATCGACACCTTCATGTCGGTGCTCTTCTAACACGGCGGTCCGGCGGGGCGGTCCGGGGCGGTCCGGCGCGGCGGCGTCGTTCCGGCCGGCGAGGTCTCGTACCGGTAAAATTCGCCCGTGGAATTCGCCGGTGCGCTACGGCAGGCCATCCAGGCGAGCGGACTCACCCTGGAGCGGATCCGCCACCGGCTGGCCCAGCGCGGGCTCACGGTCAGCGTCGCCTCGCTGAGCTACTGGCAGCGGGGCCGCAGCCGTCCCCGGTCCCGCGCGGTCGTGGCGACGCTGGAGGAGATCCTGCGCTTACCGGCCGGGTCGCTGCTGGAGCTGCTGGACGACCCCGTGCCCGGCGCGGTCCCGGTCCGCGGCGGGTTCGCCGGCGGCCGCGGCGGCGCCCTCCCGCAGCCCGCCTGGGGCGGGCAGGCGGGGACCGGCCGGGAGCTGTGGCCGGATCCGGAACGGTACGCCCGCGTGGTCGGGCAGCTCGACCGCTCCGGCGACCACCGCGTGGAGCGGCTGAGCATCCACGACATCTACCGCCTCGGACCCGACCGGCGTCCCCGCTCGCTGGTGGTCCGCGAGGTGCTGCGGGCGACCGGGGACGACGTGGACCGGGTCGTCCGCGTCCACCCCGTGGAAGAGCCCGCGGGCGCGGCCGGCGGCGCGGCGGACGGCGCCGCGAACGGCCCGGCGGCGCGTCCGGAGCCCGAGCTGGCGGGGCTGCGGTACTGCCGGTCGGGACGGGTCCGCGCCGAGGGCGGGCTGATCGGCTTCGAGCTGGTCTTCGACCGGGTGCTGGCGTCCGGCGACACCGTGGTGATCGAGTACGAGCTGAGCCGTCCCGCCGGGGAGTACGAGCGCCGGTTCCCGCGTCCCGTCCGCGACTACCTCGCGGTCGTGCAGTTCCACGCCGAGATGCTCCCGGCCCGCTGCTACGGCTTCGCCCGGGAGGGCGGCGGTGCGCCGCGGCGGCGCCTGGGCGAGCTGTGGATCGGCTCCTCGGGCAGCGCGCATCTGGCTCTGGGCGACGTCCGGCGCGGGATCGTCGGCATCGAGTGGGAATGGGAGTGAGCCTGCCCGGGGATCCGGCGGGGTGAGCCGGGCGGGGGCGGGCCCGCGCCCGGGAATCGTGCGACTGTTGTGACAAGTTGCCGATTGGCTTTGCGGGCCGGTGGCCTTACAGTGAGCCCCAAAGTTCCAACTGCTGTTGTCAAGGCCGAGGGCGGGGGCCGGCCGGACGTGATCCGGAGGCGATAGCGGTGCAGAGCGTCACCGAGGACGATCTCCTCCAGGTGTTGCAGTACGGCCCCTTCAACGTGGCCCTGCACGCGGCGATCCAGGCCCGCGGGCTCAGCCTGGAGGCGCTGCGGCGCAGGCTGGAGGACCAGGGCATCGCGGTCAGCCTGTCCACGCTCAGCTACTGGCAGCGCGGCCGGACCCGTCCCGAGCGCGCCGACTCGCTGCGCGCCGTACGGGCCCTGGAGGTCATCCTGGGCCTGCCGCGGCACTCGCTGCTCACGCTCCTGAAGCCGTCCGCGGAACGTTCCGCGGGGCCCTGGCTGCCGGTGGAGGAACTGTGCCCCGAGCCGGGCGTGCGGGACCTCATGGACGAGATCGGGGAGCGCGGGGAACGCCAGCTCACCGGGCTCAGCCTGCACGACCAGCATGTGATCGGCCCGGGCCGGGAGCTGCGCGAGGTCCGCAGCCGCGCGGTGTTCCAGGCGCAGCAGCGCGGCGCCGACCGGTGGATCGCCGTCTACCACCATCCGCAGCGGGTGCTGCCGTCGTCCCGCACCGCCCGCGGCTGCCGCTTCGGCCGGGTGCGGGTGGACGAGGCCAGCGGCCTCATCGCGGCCGAGCTGCTGTTCGACCGGGTCCTGGGACGGGGCGAGACGTACCTGCTGGAGTACGGCTTCGGGTTCGACGAGACCGGCCCCCCGGTGTCGGAGGAGGGCCGCGGGTTCCGCACGCCGCAGCACGAGTTCCTGATCGAGGTCCGCTTCCACCCCTCGGCGCTGCCCGCCCGCTGCTACCGCACCTGGCGCCCCGACGCCCAGACCGCCCTCAAGGACCTGGCCGACCTGCGGCTGTCCAGCTACCACAGCGCGCACTTCATCGAGTTCGGCGTGACCGCCGGCTACCACGGCATGCGCTGGGAGTGGGAGTAGCCAGGGGAGCGGCTACTTGACCAGCAGTTCCAGCAGCCGGTCCAGTTCGGCCTCGGGGTCGGTGGTGAGCCCGGCGTGCACCGGCCCGGGCTGGACGATCGTGCTGCGCGGCGCGGTCAGCCAGCGGAACCGGCCGCCGGGCGGCTCGCCCGCGGCCTGCCCGGCCCGCTCGCCCCCGCAGCACAGCGCGTCCACGGCCCGCAGCGCCGAGCGGACACCGTCCAGGTCCAGCGAGGCGTCCAGGGCCCGCAGCCGCGGCTCGTCCAGGTACGAGCGGCAGCCGAGGAAGTCCAGGCCCTGGCAGTAGACGACGACGCCGACGTTCATCGCCTCGCCCCGCTCCACCCGCGGCACCACCCGCAGCGCCGCGTACTCGAAGATCTTCTGATCCGTGGTGCTGCCGCGCTCCGCGGTCTTCTGGTCGGGGCTCACGCGGGGCCTCCCAGCCAGCCGGGGCGGTTCTCGCCGCGCCGCGACGAGACGTCGGGACGGCGGTCGCCGACCGACAGCTCCGGCAGCCAGTCGCGCGGCTTCCCGGCCCGCTCGGCCAGCAGCGCGACGTAGGCGTCGCGGAGCTCCGCCGGCCCGGCGAAGCCCGGCTCGCCCTCCAGCCAGCGGTCCGGCACCAGCTCGACGACCTCGCGCAGCAGCGACTCGGTGACCTGGGGAAGCAGCTCGGCCTCGGCGTCGGCCAGCTTCTTGGCCCACGGCGTCAGCACGTGGTCGTCCACGTCGTACGGGCCGGAGAACAGCCGCCCCGCGTTGGCCCACGCGTGATGGAAGTACAGGCTGGCGCCGTGGTCGATCAGCCACGTGTTCCCGTGCCAGACGAGCATGTTGGGGTTGCGCCAGCTGCGGTCGACGTTGCCGATGAACGCGTCGAACCACAGCACCCGCGAGGCGAACTCGGCGTCGGTGGACCAGCCGAGCGGGTCGAAGCCCAGCGAGCCCGGCAGGAAGTCGACGCCGAGGTTCCAGCCGGTGCTGGCCTTCAGCAGGTCCTGCACGTCGGGGTCGGGCTCGTGGCGGCCGATCGCCGGATCCAGCTCCATGATGACCTGGTCCGGGACGCGCAGCCCGAGCCGCCGGGCCAGCTCGCCCGCGATCACCTCGGCGATCAGCGCCTTGCGGCCCTGCCCGGCGCCGTGGAACTTCATCACGTAGGTGCCGAGGTCGTCGGCCTCGACCACGCCCGGCAGCGACCCGCCCTCGCGCAGCGGCGTCACGTACCGTATGGCCTTCACAAGCGGCAGCACGGCTTCACGCTATCGGGTGCCCGTTCCCCGGGATAATCGAGGCATGGCGGTTGAGCTGGTCGATCTGTCCGTGCCGGTCGTCTCCGGGATGCCGGTGTACCCCGGCGACCCGGAGGTGGTCGTCACGCCCGCGCTGACGGCCGTCAACTCGGGCGTGAACGTCAGGCGGCTCCACATGGGCTCGCAGAGCGGCACCCACGTGGACGCGCCGTACCACGTCGACGACCTGCTGCCCCAGCTCCAGCACCTGCCGCTCGAACGGTTCACCGGCCCCGCCGCGGTCGCCGACGCCCGCGGCCTCCCGCCCCGCGCCCCCATCGGACCGGACGTGCTGCCAGACGGCCTGGAACCCGGGACTGTCCTGCTCATCGCCACCGGCTGGTCCCGGCACTGGGGCACCGGCGAGTACCCAGCCCACCCCTACCCGACGGTGGAGACCGCCGAGGCGATCGTGGCGGCGGGCGTGCGCACCGTCGGGATCGACGCGCTCAGCGTCGACCGCACACCACCGCCCGGCGACGACGCCTTCTCCCTGGACACCCACCGCGTGCTGTGCGGAGCGCAGGCGGTGATAGCCGAGAACCTCACCGGCCTGGACCGCCTACTGGAAGCCCAGGCCGCAGGCCACACCGTCGAGGTCTCCCTGTTCCCGATCCGCCTGGAAGGCGACGGCGCGCCGGTGCGCGCCGTCGCCAGGATCACGCCCTAGATGAGCGGTTGACCGGATGGCGGCCGTCAGCCACGCCGACGGACGCCCGTCAGATCCGTGCGTGGGTGATCCAGACCTCGCGAGCCTCATCATCGATGTGGTACATGAGCCGGTACCGCCCGACCCGAAGGCGTCTATCGTCGTCGCCGTAGGCGAACGCGTGGCCGGGGCGGGGCTCCCGCGCGAGATCTTCACTTGCGTCCAGTACCTCGGAGACCCCCTTCGGATCGTCGAGGAAACGCGACAGCAGGCCGGTCGCCTCGGCCTCCCACATGACGGTGTAGGTCACACCTGGTCCAGCCGCAGCGTCTGCCGTACCCGGTCCGGCGTCATCCCCGAGGTCGTCTCTCCCGCCGCCTTGCGCTCCAGAAAGCGGCGATGGGCGGCCAGCTGCTCGGCCTCGACCTGCGCCTCCCGCAGCCGGAGGTACTCGTCCAAGGGGACGACGACGGCGGTTTGGCCCCCGAGATGGATCGTCTCGTGCGGATCGTCGATCGGCAGCTCGCTCATGACGGTCATGCTAGCGGCGGCTCGACACCTGGTCCGCGGTATCGGCGCACGTCCCGCCGTTCCCGATCCGCCTGGAAGGCGACGGCGCGCCGGTGCGCGCCGTCGCCAGAAACACCTGGCGGCGAGGGCCTCCCGGGGTGGGGCGCGGTGTCACATCTTCGCGATGACCTCCTCGGCGAAGCGTTCCATGGTGGCGATCTTGAGGGCGAGCGGGTCGCCCTCGTGCGCCGCCTTCTCGTCGGGCGTGGCCGTCCACCAGGGCGCGGCCAGCGTCCCGCGCACCCCCCGCGCCGCCCATTTGCGGTAGAGGTCGGCGCTGGGCATGCCCGCGATCGGCGCGATCACGTCGAGGTCGTCCAGCGTGCGATCGTGCTCGGCCAGGAAGCCCTCCAGGCGCGTCAGCAGATTCTCGAGCTGCTCTTCCGAGTAGATGCGGTTGCCGATCCAGCCGTCGCCGAGCCGGGCCGTGCGGCGCAGCGCCGCGTCGCTGTCGCCGCCGAAGAAGACCGGCACCGGCTTCTCCGGGACGGGCGCGATGCTGAGCGGCCCGAAGTCGTAGTGGGCACCGTGGAACTCGGCGGTGCCGCCCTTCCACAGCTCGCGCAGAGCCGGGACCATCTCGTCCAGGCGACGGCCGCGGGTGTGGAAATCCTGCCCGGTCTGCAGGAACTCGTCCTTGCACCACCCCACGCCCAGGCCGAGGACCGCCCGGTCGCCCGACAGCGCCGCCGCGGTCGAGACCGCCTTGGCGACGGTGAACAGGTCCCGGGCCGGGGCGACGTAGACGTTGGTGGCGAACCGCACCCGTTCGGTGACGGCCGCCATCGCGCCGATCGTCACCCACACGTCCGGCCAGTGCGTGCCCGGCCTGTACGGCGGCGCCCCCGTGTCGCTGTAGGGGTAGTCCGCGTCGTAGTCGGTGTAGAAGATGTGGTCCGACACCGCCACGGCCGCGTACCCCAGCCGGTCGGCGGCGCGGGCGAGCGGGACGTACTCGCGGGTGTCGACGAAGGCCGCCCCGAGCCAGAACTCCATGCGCCGGTCCCCGCCTCAGTCCTGGAACTCGGGGATGACCTTGGTGGCGAACATCTCCAGGTTGCGCTTGACCGTGTCCAGCGGGAGCACGCCCTGCTGGCCCTGCATGAACAGGCCGAACCACTCCAGGTCGGGCATCCGGTCCAGCATCCGCTGGATGCCGCGCTTGACGTCGTCCGGCGTGCCCAGCAGCGCCATCTCGACCTCGTTCATGCGCTTGAAGTCGCCCTTCTCCGGCGAGATGGGCTTGTGCTGGTCGTCCTCCTTCTTGCGCAGCACCTCCAGGTACCCGAACGGGCCGAAGAACGACGCGAAGTCCTTCTGCATCCCCTTGCCGTAGGTGGCGATGGCCTCCTCGCGGGTGTCCGCCATGCCGATGATCTTGAGGATGCCGGTGTGCTCGCCGAGCTTGTAGTCCTTGCCCTGGCGCGCGCACTCCTCCTGGTAGAGCTTGGCCTTGGCGGCGTGGTCGTCGGGGTTCGGGGTGAACATCCAGGGCATGATGCCCTCCTGCGCCGCCCGGATGACCGACCGGTCGGAGACGGTGAAGGGCTGCCACAGCTCCGGATGCGGGTTCTGGTACGGCTTCGGGCAGACCGACACCGACTTGATCACGCCGTCGTCGTCGATCTCGCCGGGCGCGCCGAACGTCCGGGTCCACTCGGCGGCCGGCCAGCCCTCGATGCCCGAGTAGGGCGCGGGGACCTCGTAGTCCAGGACCTCGCTCTTGTAGCGCAGCGAGTCCTCGGCCCACGCCATCTTCATGATCTTCAGGACCTCGCCGAAGACGTCGAAGTTGCGGTTGTCGGACTTGGAGCCGTCCGACCGGGCCGCGGCCGCGTGCCAGCGCTGCCCCAGCACGTTCATCCACCGGTTCTGGTAGCCGCGGGCCACGCCGAGCCGCAACCGCCCCTTGGAGAAGTGGTCCAGCAGCGCCACGTCCTCGGCGGCCCGGATCGGGTCCCACGCCGGCAGCACGATGCCCAGCGGCGCCAGCAGGATCCGCTCCGTGCGGGCGGCGAGGTCGGTGAGGAACATCAGCGGGTTGACCGAGAACTCGAAGCCCTCGGAGTGGAAGTGGTGCTCGGTCATCATCAGCGCGTCGAAGCCGATCCGGTCCGCGTGCACCGCGATCTCGCGAACCTCGTGCAGCAGCTTCTGGTACGACTCGACGTCCCGGCCGATGGGCCGCTTGGCCTTGGCGTTCTCCTCGGAGGCCCAGCCCGACCCGGGGATCTGCGGGTTGAGGAAGATGGCAAACTTCACGCGTTCTTCTCCTTGTCGAGCGTGTCGAGTTCGTCGAGCCAGTCACCGACGACGAGCAGGAATTCGGCCGGCCGCTCGGCGTGCAGCCGGTGCCCGCCCCCGGGCCAGACGATCGCCCGTGAGGCGGGATGCTTGAACAGGCCGCTCTCCCAGGCGGCGGACCCGGCCTGGACGGCCGACCAGCACGTCAGCACCGGGCATTCGCGGCGGGCCAGGTACGCCTCGGAGGCGGGCCGGACGCCGAACTGGTCGTCCCCCTCGTACAGGCCCGCGAACGCCTGGGACAGCGCCTGCCGCGAGGTGCCCAGGATCTTGCGCCGGTGCCATTCCCTGAGGAAGGGCGGCGAGGCGGGGGTGTAGCACCAGGCGTCGTTGGCGAGCGCTATGCCGTACGGGTCGTCGCCCCGCAGCGCCTCGATCATGGCGGGGAACGCGGCGGCGATCTCGGGCGGCTGCCCGTAGCCGGGATCCACGCACACCAGGGCGCGGACGCGTCCGGGATGCTCGACGGCCAGCGCGCTGACGACCGAGGCGCCCAGGGAGTGGCCGATCGCGGTCACCCGTTCCACGCCCAGGTGGTCGAGCAGCCGGACCAGGTCCCCGGCCAGGTCGC
Organism: Spirillospora sp. CA-255316; assembly: GCA_050942275.1. Lineage (GTDB taxonomy): Bacteria > Actinomycetota > Actinomycetes > Streptosporangiales > Streptosporangiaceae > Spirillospora. The sequence continues at coordinate 2,679,669 of CP192047.1, forward strand.
GGGTCCGGTAGCCGGTGCTGGGGGCCGAGGAGTAGCCGTGCCCGCGCAGGTCGGGGGCGATCACCCGGTGCCGGGCCGCCAGCTCGGGGATGTGGAACGCCCAGTCGTGCGAGTCGGCCCCGAACCCGTGCACCAGAAGCAGCGGGACCTTCGAGCCCTCCGCCGAGCCCGCGCCGTCACCCCTCGCTGCGCTCGGGGTGTCGTGTCGCCTCTGGGGGGACGACCCCCCAGACCCCCCGGCAACGGCAGCGCCGACTCCCCTCGCTGCGCTCGGGGTGTCGTGCTGCTTCTGGGGGGACGACCCCCCAGACCCCCCGGCAACGGCAGCGCCGACTCCCCTCGCTGCGCTCGGGGTGTCGTCGGTGTAGAACAGCCGCACGTCCCCGAGTTCGGCGAATGGCATGGGGCCCTCCGGTCCGACGATCCGTCCCGTGCAGAATCTTTGAACAAGCGCACGCTACATCAATCGACAAGACCCGAGCAATCGCTTGGTCATGTGGATAGGGTGTGACCCGTACCGCCCTCAGGGGGAGAGGAGACCGCCGGGATGCGGCTGGGCATCACGCTGTTCACCACCGACCGGACCATGGCGGCGCACGAGCTGGCGGCGGCGGCCGAGGAGCGCGGGTTCGCCTCCCTCTACCTCCCCGAGCACACCCACATCCCGGTGTCGCGGCGGACGCCGCCGCCCACGGGCGTGGACACCCTGCCCGAGGAGTACGCCCGCACGCCCGACCCGTTCGTGGCGCTGGCCGCCGCCGCGGCCGTCACCGAGCGGATCAGGCTCGGCACCGGCGTCGCCCTGCCCGCCCAGCGCGACCCGATCGTCACCGCCAAGGCGATCGCCACGCTCGACCGGATCTCCGGCGGGCGGTTCGTGCTCGGCGCCGGGTACGGCTGGAACGCCGAGGAGGCCGCCGACCACGGTGTGCCGTGGCGGCGGCGGCGCGCCGTCGTCCGCGAGCACGTGCTTGCCATGCGCGAGCTGTGGACGCGGGACGAGGCGGAGTTCAAGGGCGAGTTCGTCGCCTTCGAGCCGAGCTGGTCCTGGCCCAAGCCGGCGTCCCGGATCCCGGTGCTGCTCGGCGGCGCGCCCGGGCCGACGCTGTTCGCGCACATCGCCGAGTTCGGCGACGGCTGGATCCCCATCGGCGGCGCCGGGATCCGGGACGCGCTGCCCGCGCTGCGCCGGGCGTGCGAGGCGGCGGGACGGGAGATGGTGCAGGTGGTCCCGTTCGGCACCCTGCCCACGCCCGAGAAGCTCGCCTACTACGCGTCGCTGGGCGTCGAGGAGGTCGTGCTGCGCGTGCCGGCGGGCGGGCGCGACGAGGTGCTCCCGGTGCTGGACGGGTACGCGAAGACCTATGGGCCGTTCTGAGGCCCGCCGGTCAGCGGACCATGCGGAAGCAGAAGAAGGTCGGGAAGCGGTAGTACTCCCCCTTCCCCGCCTTGACCGCGCCCAGGATGAGGAACACCCACTGGCCGAGACCGTCGATCAGGTACACCGGGATCAGCAGGGCCAGCAAGGCCGGGGCGTCCAGCAGGATCGCGGGCGGCACGATCACGACCAGCACCGCCACGAGGTGGATCAGGATCGTGAGCATGTAGTTGAGCGCCTGAGCGGCGTGGAAGCGCACGAACGCCGACTCGCGCCGCTTCACGAAGTAGATGACGAGCGGGGCGATGAAGCTCACGAAGATCGTCCCGAGGTAGCTCATCATCCCCCAGGTGGTGTCCTCGCTGGAGACCTGCTGACCCGGGCCGTAGGGGACGCCGGGCGGGCCGTAGCCCCAGCGCGGGTCGTACCCCTGACCGGGGCCGGGGCCGGGGCCGTACCCAGGGCCGCCCGGGTGCTTCGCGTACCCGTACTCGTCCTGCTGGTCCTGACCGGGCTGCTGCCCGTAACCAGGTGGGGGCGGGGCGCCGGGCGGCTGGCCGTAGGGGGAGTGGTGGGGCGGCGGTTGATCGGTCACGGACAGGAATCTATCCGAACCGGGTCGAACGGGGTGGCGTCCCATCTCACTGGGAGGTGTCATCCCAGCGACCGAGGCACTGCGCGCGGGCGATCCCGAGCGGATCGGGCCGTTCCGGCTGACCGGCAGGCTCGGGGAGGGCGGCCAGGGCGTCGTGTTCCTCGGCGAACGCGCTGCCGGGGCCGAGAGCGCCGAGGGTGGCGACACCGGTGGCCCGGCGGGTCCGGTGGCGATCAAGCTGCTGCGCGCCTGGCTGGGGCACGACCCCGGCGCGCGGGCGCGGTTCATGCGCGAGCTGGACACGGCCAAGCGCGTCGCCCGCTTCTGCACGGCGGCGGTGCTGGACGCCGACGTGGACGGCGACCACCCGTACATCGTCAGCGAGTACGTGGACGGCCCGTCGCTGCACCAGGTGGTCCGTGGCGAGGGCCCGCGCGACGGCGGGGTGCTGGAGCGGCTGGCGGTCGGGACGGCCACCGCCCTCGTGGCGATCCACCAGGCGGGCGTGGTGCACCGCGACTTCAAACCGCACAACGTGCTGCTGGGCCCGGACGGCCCGCGCGTCATTGACTTCGGGATCGCCCGCGCGCTGGACGGTTCGACCATCACCGCCACCGGCGCGGGGATGGGCACCCCCGCCTACATGGCGCCCGAGCAGCTCTCCGGGGAGCGGGCGGGACCGCCGGCCGACGTGTTCGCGTGGGCGGCCACGATGGTCTTCGCCTCCTGCGGGCGCCCGCCGTTCGGCAACGACGCCCTGACGGCGGTGGCGCACCGGGTGCTGCACGGGGAGCCCGACCTCGGCGCGCTGTCCGGTCCGCTGCGCGAGCTGGCGGCGCGCTGCATGGAGAAGGACCCGGCGCTGCGGCCGGCCGCCTCGCAGGTGCTGCGGACGCTGCTCGGCGAGCGCGAGCGGGACGCCACGGATCCGCTCCCGCCCGCGGTCCTGCGTGCGGCGGCCGCGGGCCCGACGGTGCCCGCCGGGCAGATGGGCGCCGGCGTGCCCGCCGGCACCCCCGCGCCCTCCGGGCCGCCCGCGCCGTCCGGGGCTTCCGCGTCCGTGCCCTCCTCGCCCTCCGGGACGACCGCGTCTTCCGGGGCGTCCCTCGCGTCCGGGGCCGCCACGTCGCCCGGGACGACCGCGCCGCCCGAGGCGGCCGCGTCGTCGGGCGCGCCCGCGTCGTCCGTGCGGGCGGACGGCTCGGCGCCGCCTGCGGGCCCGGCGCCCGCGACCGTTCCGGGGACGGGGACCGGCGGCGGGGAGCGGCGCGGGGTATCGGGGGTGGTCGCCGTGTCGGCGGCCGTGGTCGCGGTCTCGCTGGCCGTCGTGGTCACGGTGCTGGCGCTGTCGGGCGGCTTGAGGTTCACCGGAGGCGAGGGCGGGACCGGCGGCCCCTCGGACGGCGGGTCCACGCCGCCCCGGGCCAATCCGGGAGTGACCACGACCACCACCGCGACGACGCCCGCGGGCTTCCCCGCCGCCTTCGCCGGGACGTGGACGGGGCAGGTCCGGCAGAACGACGGCAAGGTCTTCACGGTCTCGCTCACGCTGCCCGAGGGAAAGCGGCAGGGGCAGGTGTCCTATCCGGAGCACAGGTGCTCGGGGGTCGTCACGCCGGTCGGCGAGCCGGGCGGGCAGTCCCTCACCCTGCGCGAGCAGATCACCTCGAACACCGCGGTGTGCGTGGACACGGGCACGATCACGCTGACGCGCCAGTCCGGCGCGACCTTGAACTTCAGTTACACCGGGACGGACCAGGGCCGGACCTGGATGGTGGTCGGCACGCTCGCCCGCTCCTGAACGGACGGCGGCCCTGAGCGCCGTCAGTCGAAGACGATGAGCGAGCGGGCGACGGCGCCCGAGCGGACGTGCGCGACGCCCTCGTTCACCGCCTCCAGCGGGATCCGCTCGCTGACCAGGCGTTCCAGGTTGAGCCGGCCGCGCCGGAACAGGTCGGCCAGCAGCGGCAGGTCGCGGGCGGGGGAGGCGTCGCCGCCCTGGGTGCCCATCAGCCGCCGCGAGCCGAACAGCTGCCCTGGCGGGATGCGCAGGTCCTCGCCGGCGGCCGGGCTGCCCACCATGACGGTGGTGCCGCCGGGCTGGGTCGCGGCGAACGCGGTGGCGAGCACGTCGGCGATGCCGGTGGCGTCGAAGGCGTAGTCGACGCCGCCGCGGACGATCTCGCCGACCCGTTTGGGCAGGTCGTCGGCCGGCACGGTGTGGGTGGCGCCGAACTCCTCGGCCAGCCGCAGCTTGGCCTCCACCACGTCGGCCGCGATGATCGTGGTGGCGCCGGCCAGGACCGCGCCCTGGACGGCGTTGAGGCCCACCCCGCCGCAGCCGACCACCAGCACGCTGGAGCCCGGTTCCACCCGGGCGGTGTTGAGCACCGCGCCGACGCCCGTGACCACGCCGCAGGCGGTGAGGGCGAGCAGGTCGAGCGGTGCGTCCCGGGGGACCTTGACGCACATCGCCTCGCCGACCACGACCTTCTCGGCGAAGGAGCCGATGCCGATGTAGGGGCGGACGACCTCGCCGCCGGAGCTGAGCCGGGTGGTGCCGTCGGCGGTCAGGCCCATGATCGTGGACATCCGCGTCCGGCCGCTGCACAGGTGGGGGCGGGCCCGGGCGCAGTTGCGGCAGCGGCCGCACGGCCCGTTCATCGCGACGACCACGTGGTCGCCCGGCTTGACGCCGGTGACGCCGGGCCCGGTCTTCTCGACCACGCCGGCGCTCTCGTGGCCGAGCACGCAGGGCAGATGGGAGACCACCGGGCTCTTGCCGTCGACGGCCTTGATGTCGGAGCCGCAGATGCCGGATGCGGCCACCTTCACCAGCACCTCGCCGGCGCGCGGGTCCTGCACCGTCACCTCGGCGATCTCCAGCGGTTCGCCGAAGGCGCGCAGCAGCGCCGCCCGCATCGCCGTGCCGGCCGCCGTGCCCGCGGCGTCGTTCCCGGTCACCGTCACGTTCGTCCCGTCCTTCCGCCGGTGTCGCCCCGGCTCACCGTAGCACCAAGCACTTGCTTGGTCGAGCGCGGTGGAGCGTTGACAGTCCCGCGCCGCCGAACTTACGCTCACGCCCAAACGAGCGCTAGGTCACATTGGCCGCCGCCTCGTCCGTGCTGGTCGAACGTGCCCGGAGGCGCCATGAAGGCCATGAAGGCGATGAAGTCAGCCACCACGCTCGCCGCGTCCGCCGCACTGGCCCTGGCCGCCGGATGCGCCACCAGTAACGAGGCCGGCGGCGACGCCGCCGCCGGCGTCACCGCCGACACCATCAAGATCGGCGGAGTGCTCACCGAGACCAGCGCCACCGGCTACTCCACCGGCGGCGCCGAGCTGGGCGCCAAGGCCCGGTTCGAACGTGCCAACGCCGAGGGCGGCGTGCACGGGCGCAAGATCGAGTTCCTGGGCGCCGAGGACGACGGCATGATCCCCGACAAGGGCGCCGCCGCGGCCCGCAAGCTCGTCCAGAAGGAGAAGGTGTTCGCGCTGGTCCCGGTCAGCGCCCCGCAGTTCGGCGGCGCCGAGTTCCTGGAGCAGCAGAAGGTGCCGTGGGTCGGCTGGGCCACCGGCCCGTTCTGGTGCGGCAAGACCAGCGCGTTCGGCTTCAACGGCTGCCTGGCGCCCAAACCCGGCCAGGGCACCCAGACCTGGTGGGGCAACCAGGTCGCCGCCCAGCTCGGCGGCGGTGCGGGCAAGAAGGTCTGGGTCCAGGCCACCGACTCCACCGCCAGCAAGTACGGCGTCCAGACCATCTCCAAGTCGTTCACCGCGGCCGGGTTCGCGCTCGCCGGCACCTCGGCGGCGCTGCCCGCCCAGGCGCCGCCGCAGGACTGGTCACCGTACGTCAACAAGATCATGAAGAGCGCGGACGGGAAGGCGCCCGACGTCGTCGTCTCGGTCATGGCCGGCGGCAGGTTCAACTCCGGGCTGTACGCGGCCCTGAAGAAGGCCGGGTACAAGGGCCTCATCACGGACGCGACCTCCTACGACCCCAAGGTCCTGGCCGACCCGCAGACCCTCCAGGCCCTGGAGGGCGTGTACTCGGCGCCCCAGTTCGAGCCGTTCGAGTCGACCGCGCCCGAGGTCGTGAAGATGGTGGCCGACCTGCGGAAGACCGGCGGCGCGACCGTGGTGCCCGACCAGCACATGGCCACCGGCTACTGGTCGGCCGACGTCTTCCTCGCGATGCTGCAGAAGGCGGGCAAGGATCTGACCCGCGACTCCTTCTTCAAGGCCGTCCAGACCTTCTCCTACGAGAACAAGGGCATCGGGCGCCTGCGCCTCCCCTCCGGGAAGACCGAGTCCAACGGCTGCGGGGCCCTGGTGAAGCTGGACGGCGGCAAGTTCACCATCGCCCAGAACCTCAAGTGCTACGACAACACGACCCTCTGAGACCCCCGGGCACGGGCGGTGGCATCGGCGCGAGCACGCGGAGGTAGCGGGTGGCGGAACTGGTCGGGTACGTCCTCAGCGGGCTGGTGACCGGCGCGGTCTTCGCGCTGATGGCCTCGGGGCTGACGCTGTCGTACGCAGCCACCGGCGTGTTCAACTTCGCGCACGGGGCCGTCGGCTTCCTCACCGCACTGCTGTTCTTCGAGCTCAGCACCGGGCTCGGCTGGCCGGTCTGGATCGCCGGGCCGTTCGCGATCCTGGTCTTCGCGCCGCTGCTGGGCTACCTGCTGCACCGGCTGATGTTCCGCGGCCTGGCCACGGCGGGGGAGACCGCGCAGATCGTCGCCACCATCGGGCTGACGATCGCGCTCCCCGCCCTCGGGCTGTGGATCGTGGACGTCCTGGTCGGCACGTTCGGCGCCGACCTGCCGCGGGTCACCGAGGGCGCCGCCGCCCGCGGCCTCGGGCCGCGCCCGGTGCAGACCTGGCACCCGATCGGCGGCGTGACGATCGACTCCGACCAGCTCGTCACGTTCGCGCTCGCGGTGCTCGCCGCCGCCGGGCTGTGGGTCCTCATGCGGCACACCCCTTTCGGGCTGCGGATGCGCGCCACCGTCGACCGCCGGTGGCTGGCCACGCTGCGCGGCGTCGACGCGGACGCGGCCTCCGCGCAGGCGTGGATGCTCAGCTCGGGGCTGGCCGGGCTCGCCGGGGTGCTGGCCGTCCCCGCCCTCGGGCTGGACTCCAACGCCTTCACCGTGCTGCTGTTCGCCTCGGCGACGGCGGCGGTGTTCGGACGGCTCCAGTCGATCCCGGTGACGTTCGCGGCCGGGCTCGGGCTCGGCGTCGTGCAGAACCTCGTCGCCGGGTACGCCGACTTCGCCGAGAAGGTCACCGGGTTCCGCACGGCCGTCCCGGCGATCCTGCTGTTCGCCGGGCTGCTGGTGCTGGGCCGGGCGCGCGGCCGGGCCGCCGGGACGATCGCCGAGGACGCCCCGCCCCCCGACTACCTGGCCGACCTGCCGCGCTGGCGCCGCGCGCTGCCGTGGAGCCTGTCGGTCGCGGCGCTGCTGGCCTGGACGTTCACGCTCGGCGACGACTACTGGGTGGGCCTGATCGCGCAGGGCCTGGTGCTGGCGCTGATCTTCTGCTCGTTCGTGGTGGTCACCGGCATCGGCGGCATGGTCAACCTGGCGCAGGCCTCGTTCGCCGCGCTGGCCGCGCTGACCGCCGGGCTGGTGTTCGGCAAGGGGCTGCCGTTCCCGCTGGCGGTGCCGGCCGGGGTGCTGGCCGCCGTGGCCGCCGGGGTGCTGGTGGCGCTGCCCGCGCTGCGGCTCGGCGGCCGGGTGCTGGCGCTGGCCACCCTCGCGCTGGCGCTGCTGGCCGACCAGGTGCTGTTCCAGATCGACGCGTTCAGCAACGGCACCGTCGGCTGGAAGCTGCCCGCCTTCTCGCTCGGCTTCACCGACACCAACGATCCGCGCACCCGCGTCGTGCTGCTGCTGGCCGTGATCGGCGCGGTCGCGCTGCTGGTCCGCAACCTGGAACGCTCCGCGTCCGGACGCGCCGTCCTGGCCGTGCGGTCGGCGCCGGCCGCCGCGCAGTCGGTGGGCATCTCCGCGATCCGCGCCAAGATCACGCTGTTCGCGCTGGCGTCCGGGATCGCCGGCCTGGGCGGGGTGCTGCACGCGACGTTCAACGGCCAGATCACCGCCACCGACCTGCCCGCGCTCACCGGGTTCGTCTGGCTGGCGGTGGTCGTGCTGCAGGGCGTGCGGCGGATCGGCGGGGCGGTGCTGGGCGGGGTGATCATGGCGCTGACCCCGGAGGTGCTGGACAACGTCACCGACTCCGAGTACGTCGGGATGATCCTGTTCGGGCTGGGCGGCATGATCCTGGCCCGGCATCCCGACGGCGTGCTGGCCCAGTTCGCCGAGCAGCGCTACCGCCGCCGCAAGCGCCGCGAACGCCTGGCCAGGACCGAGGCCGAGGCCGAGGCAGGCGCCGCCGCCGCTGCGCCGGGCGCCGCCGCTGCGCCGGGCGCGGCCGCGGGCGAGACCGCGGTGCGTGCCGCGCCGCGGGAGGAGGCGGACGGGGCGCCGGCCGTGCTCCGCCTGGAGGGCGTCGTCGCGGGGTACGGCGACGCGACCGTGCTGCGCGGCGTCGACCTGGCCGTCCCGGCCGGACGCGTCGTGGCGCTGCTCGGCGCGAACGGCGCGGGCAAGTCGACCGCGTGCGCCGTCGCCGGGTCGATGACGCCGGCCGCGGGCCGCGTGCTGCTGGACGGCCGCGACATCACCGCCTGGCCCGCGCACCGCCGCGCCCGCGCCGGCATCTACCTGGCGCCCGAGGGACGCGGCGTGTTCCCGTCCCTGACCCTCGAGGAGAACCTCACCACCTGGCTGCCGGACGCCGCCGACCGCGAACGGGTCTACGAGCGGCTGCCCAACCTGGCCGGGCGCCGGACCGTCGCCGCCGGGGCGCTGTCGGGCGGCGAGCAGCAGATCCTCGCGCTCGCCCCCGCCCTGGTCCGCCCGCCCAAGGTGCTGATCGCCGACGAGCCGTCGCTCGGCCTGGCGCCGCTGGTGGTGGAGCAGATCTTCGAGCTGTTCGGCGAGCTGCGCGACCGCGGCGTCGCGCTGCTGGTCGTGGAGGAGAAGGCGAGCGAGGCGCTGGCGCTGGCCGACACGGTGGCGTTCATGCGGCTCGGCCGGATCTCCTGGCAGGGCCCGCGCGCCGAGGTGGACGACGACCGCCTCACCGCCGCCTATCTCGGCTTCGCGGCGGAGGGAGCGCAGTGAACGGCGGCGCGGCGATCGGGACCGGCGCGGTGAGCGGGGACGCGGTGATCGAGGTCGAGGAGGTCAGCGTCCGGTTCGGCGGGGTGCGCGCCCTCAGCGGTGTGAGCCTGGCCGTGGAGCGCGGCCGCACCTGCGGCGTCATCGGGCCGAACGGGGCGGGCAAGACCACCCTGTTCGACGTGGTGACCGGGCTGCGCCGGCCGACCTCCGGCCGGGTGCGGCTGGAGGGCCGGGACGTGACCGGCGCCGGGGCGGTGCGGCGGTCCAGGCTCGGGCTGCGCCGCACCTTCCAGCGCCCCCAGGTCTTCGGCCGCCTCACCGTGCTCGACAACGTGCTGGCCGCCACCGAGTGGCACGGCGGCGGGGGCGGGCTGGCCGCCGACCTGGTGGGCCTGCCCGCCCGGCGGCGCCTGGAGCGCGAGCGCCGCGACCGCGCCGCCGCCGTCCTGGACCGCTGCGGCATCGGGGACCTGCGGGACGCCTACGCCGCCGACCTGCCGATCGGGCAGCGGCGCATGGTGGAGCTGGCCCGCGCCATCGTGGACGAGCCGTCGGTGCTGCTGCTGGACGAGCCCACCTCCGGGCTGGACGGCGACCAGGCAGCGCTGTTCGCCGAGGTCGTCCGGGGGCTGGAGGCCACCGTCCTGCTGGTCGAGCACGACGTCGGATTCGTGATGTCGGCGTGCGAGCGGATCGTGGTCCTGGACCTGGGCAAGGTCATCGCCGACGGCGAGCCCGCGCGGATCCGGGAGGACCCGGTCGTGCGGGCCGCCTACCTCGGCTGAGCCGCGCGGTCAGAGGCCGCCGGCGTCATCGGGATCCGCAGCGACTGGGCCGCCGCGCCGCCTTCCTGGAGTCGGCCGAGCTGTCCTGAACCTCTCTCGAACCGTGATGTGAGGCTCGCCTCTGACCGGTTCCTGCGACAGCCTGGGAACCGAGTGTGCGCGGGCGCATACTTGACATACCGGCGACCCCGGAACGCCGGCGGCAGGAGGCGGACAGGGTGGGCGGGCCCCAGGGCGAACTCCCCGCGGAGCCGAGCGGCTTCGTCGGACGCGAGCGCGAACTCGGCATGGTCGGCGCCGCGCTCGCGCGGTCGCGGCTGGTCACGCTGACCGGCCCGGGCGGCGTGGGCAAGAGCAGGATCGCGCTGCGCGCCGCGTACCGGCTGGCCGAGCGCTTCCCCGACGGCGTCGCCTTCGTCGAGCTGTCCGGCCTCCGCGACGGGACGCTGCTGGCCGACACGGTCGCCGCCGCCCTCGGGCTGCGCGACGGCGCGGCCGCCTCCACCGCCGACCTGATCGCCCAGGGCCTGGGCGACCGCCGCTTCCTGCTGGTCCTGGACACCTGCGAGCACCTGGTCGCCGCCTGCGCCGGCCTGGTGCGGTCGCTGCGGCCGTCCTGCCCGGGGCTGCGCGTCCTGGTGACCGGACGGCAGCCGCTCCGGCTGGACGGCGAGCGCGTCCTGCCCGTGGCGCCGCTGCCGCTGCCCCCGCCGCCGTCGGCGGCGTCGCGTCCGCCGGCCGCGGCCCCTCCGCCGGGTGCGGGCGCGGACGTTCCGGCGGCCGGTCCCGGGCACGGCGACGCGCTCGCGCTCTTCGCGCAGCGGGCCGCCGAGGCCGACCCCGGCTTCACCCTCGACGGCGACCGGCTGCGCCAGGCCGCGCTGCTGTGCCGCCGCCTCGACGGCATCCCGCTCGCCATCGAGCTGGCCGCCGCGCAGCTGCGCCGCACGCCGCTGGACCGCCTCGTCCGCCGCCTTGACGGCCTGTTCTGGACGCTGGAGAGCGGCGGCGGGGACGAGGAGCCGCGGCACCAGACGCTCCGCACCACCGTCGGCTGGAGCCACGAGCTGTGCGCCCCGCTCGAACGCCTGCTGTGGGCCCGGCTGACCGTCTTCGCCGGCGGGTTCGACCTGGAGATGGCCGTCGAGGTGTGCGCCGACGAGCGGCTCGGCCGCCACGACGTCGCCGCGTGCCTGGCCGGGCTGGTGGAGAAGTCCATCGTCCAGCGGGTCGACGCGGCCCGGTACGACATGCTCGACACCATCCGCGAGTACGGCGCCGTCTGGCTGGAGGCGGTCGAGGACATCGGCCCGCTGCTGGTCCGCCACCGAGACTGCGTGGCGCGGCTGGCCGGGCTGGCCGCGCGGGCGTGGCTTTCGGACACCCAGCTGTCCTGGGTGCGCCGCCTGGACTCCGAACGCGACAACATCCGCGCCGCGCTGGAGTTCTCCTACAACGTCCCCGGCCAGGAACGCGCCGGGCTGCGGCTGGCCGGGGCCATGTGGAGCACCTGGCTGTGCCGGTCGCGCTACACCGAGGCCCGCTACTGGCTCGAACGCGGCCTCGCGCTCGTCCCCGAACCCGTGCCGGAACGCGCGGAGGCGCTCTGGCAGAACGCCTACCTGCTCACCAACCAGGGCGAGTCGCCCGAGTCCCTGCCGCTGGTCGCCGAGTCGCTGAAGCTGGCCGACCGGGCGGGGGACAGCGCAGGGTACGCGCGGGCGCTGCGCACGCTCGGCGCCGCCGCCATGTTCATGGACGACACCGCCCGCGCCCGGCGCAGCTTCGCCGAGGCCGCCGCGATCCTGGACGCCGAGGGCCTGCACTCCGATCTGGTCATGCTGAACGTCCTGCGGGCCTACCTGAACGCCCGCACCGGCGATCCGCGCGCCGCGCTGGCCGAGTGCGACGGCGCCCTGAAGCTGATGAGCGGCGCCCGCAACGAATGCTGGATGCGGTCCTGGCTCGGCTACGTCAAGGCGCTCGCCCACTGGAGCCTGGACGAGGGGGAGCGCTGCGCCGCCGAGCTGCGCGCCTGCCTGGACATGTTCCGCAGGATGGACGACCCGGCCGGGCTCGCCAACTGCTTCGAGATGCTCGGCTACGTGTACGCCCGGGAACGCCGGTACGCCGAGGGCGCGGTCCTGATCGGCGCGGCGTCCCGCTACCCCGACCCGATGACCGTGCCGCGGCTCAGCCTCCTGCATCCGCACGGCCCGGACGCCGGACCGGAGACGCGGGTCCGGGACGAGCTGGCCCAGGAGCGGTTCGCCGAGCACCGTCTGCGCGGCCGGGCCCTCAGCGTGGACGAGACCGTCCGGTTCGCGCACGGCGAGCCGCTGGGCTCCTGACGGCCGCCGTACCCGCGCCCGTACCGGTCGTTCGATCTTGACGAACGGGCCCCGCCGTCGGTGGCGGTTGCCATACTGCGGGGCATGGTGGACGGATCACTGCACAGCCTTCTGCGCGAGCACGTGCGGGTCGCGCTGGCCCGCGGCGAGGACGACTTCGACACCATCGTGGCCGACGCGTTCGACCTCCTGGACGGCAAGGCCGGCCGTGACGCGGTCGACGCGGTGGCGCGGGCGGAGTTCGCCGCCTACCGCGAGGAGCAGCGCGCCTGGAACGGCGACCTGCTCGACGCCGAACGGCTGCTGGCGGCCTTCCGCGACCTCGACGCCGGCGGCCTGGTGGCCCGCGCCGACTTCACCTGCTGCCAGTCCTGCGGCACCGCCGAGATCGGCGCCGAGGCGCCCGCGGGCGCCGCGCCCGCCGGCTACGTGTTCTGCCACCGGCAGGACGTCGACGCGGCGGCGCGCGGCGAGGGGCTCTTCCTGTCGTACGGCGCGTTCAGCGAGGACGGCGACGACGCCGAGATCGGGCGGCGGGCGGTGCGGGCCCTGCGCGAGCGCGGCCTGACCGTGGAGTGGGACGGCGAGGTCACCACCCGCATCCACCTGCCGCTGACCTGGCGCCGCCGCCGGTACGCCCACCTCGCGCGCTCGCCCGGCCTCCCCGGCGGCGGCGATGGTGACGGTGACGGCGGCCGTGACGGGAGCCTGGCGGTCACGTACTGCGACTACACCCGCGACCGCACCGAGGACGAGCCGATCGCGATGTCGTTCGAGGACTTCCGCGGCCTGCTGTACGAGCTGGTGCCCGCCGACGGTAACTTCATCACCTGCGAGGGCCGCTCCGGCCAGATCGTCCAGGGCATGTGGGAGGACGGCCCGCGGTTCTGGCTCGAGACGCCCGACCCGGGGGCGCGCTGCTCGTACGGGCGCTGGGCCACGCTGGACGAGGCCGCCGAGGTCGTCCGGGCCCTGGCGGACGACGACCGCGTCGCGCTGACCGACCTCGGCGACCTGGAGACCGTCGACTGGGGGAGCTGACCCGCTCTCCGGGCCCGTCCCGGCGCCCGCCGGGCCCGTCCCCGCCGGTATTCCGCGTCCGGTACGTGATGAGAAGCACCGTCGCCGCGAGGGCTCCCGGGCCCCCGCCCCGCCTAGAATCCTGTTCGGCATCAGGGAGGCGACATGGTCGAACGGGTGAGCGGGACCGGGGCGATGCTCGGTCGCGTCTACGTGGCGCGCGGGCGGCACACCCTGGAGAGCGCGCGGATCGACGCGCTGGCCGCCTTGGCGGCGCGGGTGCGCGAGCTGACCGAGGCCGTGCTGCACACCGACGCCGGCGACGACGAGATCGCCGCGGCCACCGCCGAGATCGCCGCGGTGACCGAGCGGCTGTCGGCGGCCCGCCGCGAGTTCCCGCCGGTGGCGCAGCTGGACGAGCACGGCGGCGTCCGGCAGCTGGCCAGCCCGGTCGGCGGCGAGCTGAACCCGATCGCCCCGCCCGTCGACGTCGAGATCCTCCCCGACGGCGCGGGCGTGCGCGCCGAGTTCACGCTCAGCGCGGTCTACGAGGGGCCGCCGACGCTCGTGCACGGCGGGGTCTCCGCGCTGATCCTCGACCAGGTCCTCGGGATCGCCGCCTCGGCCAACGGCACCCCGGGCATGACCGCCACCTTCGACCTGCGCTACCGCCGCCCGACCCCGCACAGCGTCCCGCTGGTCGCCGAGGCGGCGGCCACCCGCGCCGACGGCCGCAAGTGCTGGGTCGACGGGCGCATCGTCGGCCCGGACGGCAAGCCCACCGTCGAGGCCACCGCGATGTTCATCACCCCCCGCCTCTAGGCGTACGACTCGTCCTTGGTGATGTCGGCCCGCGACCGGTCGGGCAGCAGCGCCACCGCCGTCAGCGTCAGCGCCGAGCTGACCACCATCGCCGCGGCGATCGCCCACCAGCCGTAGTCGTGCAGCAGCCAGGTCGCCAGCAGCGGCGCCGGGCCGCCCGCGATGACCGACGCCAGCTGGTAGCCGATGCCCGCGCCGCCGTACCGCAGCCGGGTCGGGAAGCTTTCGGCGATCAGCGACGCCTGCGGGCCGTACTGGATCGCGTGCGGGATCTGCGCGACGACCACGGCCAGGAACACCACGACGGCGACCTCGGTCGTGAGCAGCGCGAAGTAGGGGAACGCGATGACCGCGACCAGCAGCGACCCGGTCGCGTAGACCCGCCGCCGGCCGAGCCGGTCGCCCAGGTGCCCGGCCGCCGGGATCGTGAACAGCTCCAGCACCGCCGCCGCCGTCACAGCGCCCAGCGCCAGCCCCTGCGCCATGCCCAGCTCGTCGTGGATGAACGTCAGCGCGAACGAGGTGAAGATGTAGAACGGCATCTGCTCCGAGCAGCGCAGCAGCGCGCTCAGCAGGATCTCCTTCGGGTGCCGCCTGATCACCTCGGCCACCGGCACCTTCGACACCTCGGCCTTCTGCACGACCTCGGCGAACAGCGGCGTCTCCATCACCTGGATCCGCACCCACAGCCCGATCGCGACCAGTACCAGGCTGAGCAGGAACGGGATCCGCCACGCCCAGGCGGTGAAGGCGTCCTCGGCCGCCAGCGCGATCGCCGTCATCGCCCCGGTGCCCAGGATCAGCCCGATCGGCACTCCGATCTGCGGCAGGCTGGCCATCAGCCCGCGCCGCTTCTGGTCGCCCCACTCCATCGACAGCAGCACCGAGCCGCTCCACTCGCCGCCGACCGCGATGCCTTGCAGGATCCGCAGCAGCACCAGCAGCACGGGCGCGGCCACGCCCAGCGTCTCGGTGCCCGGCAGCACGCCGATCAGCGCGCTGGAGACCCCCATGAGCACCAGCGTGATGATCAGCGTGGCCTTGCGGCCCAGCCGGTCGCCCCAGTGCCCGAAGATCGCCGCCCCGACCGGCCGCGCCGCGAACCCGACCGCGTACGTGGCGAACGCCGACAGCGTCCCCGCGTAGTCGGAGGACTCGGGGAAGAACACGTCCTTGAAGACGATCGCGGCGGCGGTGTTGTAGAGGAAGAAGTCGTACCACTCGATGCTCGTGCCGACCACGCTCGCCACGGCCGCCTTGCGCACCTGCTGCCTGCGTCCGGCCTCGTCCAGCTCGCGCGCCCGTCCGGCCTCACCGGGATCCAGCACCATAGGGGGACCGTCCTTTCCGATCGCCCCCGCCGATCACCGCCGTGTCTGCCCACACCGATACCCCTCAGGGATCACCTCCCAACCCCGACCTGAGACCCGGCTCACACCGCCGCCGCGTCACATCTCGCGGGCCGCGGGACCTCTTAAGAGGTGATCCCACGGAAGGACAGGCACATGATCCTCGTCACCGGGGCCACCGGCACCGTCGGCCGCCCCCTCGTCCACCACCTCGCCCGCCGGGGCGCGGCCGTCCGCGTCCTCACCCGATCGACCGGCGCCGATCTGCCCGGCGAGGTCGTCATCGGCGACCCGTCCCGTCCCGAGACGGTCGTCCACGCCCTGCGCGGCGTCACCGCGCTCTTCCTCAACCCGCGGACCGTCGGCGAGAGCGCGCCCGCCCTCCTCGCGCTGGCCCGCGAGCACGGTGTCCGCCGCGTCGTGGCGCTCACGGCGGCGAACGTCGACCAGCCCCTGGAGCACCAGCCGTCCCGGAGCAACGGCGACCGCAACAAGGAGGCCGAGGACGCCGCCGTCGCCTCCGGCCTGGAGTGGGCGAGCCTGCGCGCGGGGTCGTTCGCCGTGAACACCCTCCGCGCGTGGGGCGCGCAGATCCGCGCGGGCGACGTCGTCCGCGGCCCGTACGCCGGCTTCCCCGAGACCCCGGTCCACGAGGACGACCTGGCCGAGGTCGCCGCGCACGCCCTCCTCACCGACGACGTGCTGGGCCGCAAGCCCGTCCTGACCGGCCCCGAGATCCTCACCCACGCGGAGATGACCGCCATCATCGGCCAGGCGATCGGCCGCCCGCTCCGCTTCGAGGAGATCCCGCCCGAGACGGTCCGCCAGGGCATGGTCGCCCACGGCCACGCCCCCGGCTTCGTCGACGCCCTCCTGGCCCGCTACGCCAGGGACATCGCCGACCCCATCCCGCCGACCGGCGAAGTGGAGAAGATCCTCGGCCGCCCGGCCCGCCCCTTCGCCGAGTGGGCCGGCGACAACGCGCCGGCCTTCACGAACTGACCTCGAACACGTAGACCTGCGCGGGGTCGCCCGGATGGTGCCTACCGTCCACGCAGGCGGCCAGCCGGCGGCCGTCGGGCGACCACGCCAGGGCCCCGGCGCTCAGGCCGATCCTGCAGTGCAGCACCGGCCGGCCGTCGGCGACCCGCCAGATCGACGGCTCGTCCCCGGCCTCCCGCCCCTCCACCTCCGGGCGCGGAGGCCAGGGCACCATGCCGGACGCGATCTGCGGCGCGGTGGCCAGGTACGCGCCATCCGGGCTCACCGCCACCGACCCCAGGCGCCGAACGCCCGCGGTGACCGTGTCCAGGAGTTCGCCGGACGCCGGATCCAGAACGTAGACGTTCGGGCCCCGGCAGACGAACATGCGGCTCTCCGCGGCGTCGAAGGCGACCGCGTCCGCCGAGAGCAGGTCCTCGTCGGCGGGGCCCACGGGCACCGTCCGGTCCGGAGTCAGTGGAGCGGAGACGAAGTCGACCGTGCCGCCACTGCCGAACTCGACCCGGTAGCGGCCCGTCCGGGAACGCACGTGACCCGCCTCCACCGGGATCTCGACCTCCTTGCCCGCGTCAACGTCGTACGCCCAGGGCGGCTCGCCGTAGATCCCGTAGCGGTCGCTGAGCACCACCACGTGCCGCCCGGGCACCCAGATGACCCCGTCAAGGCCATCACGACCGGGATGGATGCGAACCTTCTCAGTCCACCCATCCGTCTCGTACACGACGAGTTCGCCGCCCTCGTCCGTGACCGCCAGGTAGCGTGAGTCGTCGGAGAAGACCAGCCGGTCGAGCACGCGGTCGTCGTCGAACTCGTCGGGATCCTCCAGGAACGGCGTGAGCACCACCGCGGGCCGCCGCAGATCCGGCAAACGCGGAACATCGTCTGGCCGCAGATGCTCGGTCGCCGCCTCCCGCGACGCGCTCCCGAGCACCTGACCGGGCCGCAGATGCTCCAGCCACCGCGCATCGGTGACCCGTACGTCGTAGTCGCCCTGCGCGAACCGGAACTCGTGCGGCCAGCCACCGTCCCGCTCGTAGTGGAAGTCGCCGTCGAGCAGGTCGTAGCCCCCGTCGTCCAGCGAGGACTTCCGCGAGCCGACCCCTTCGACCCGCTCCACGAACCAGTGCCCGTTCGCGCCGACCCACTCCTGGTCCCGAGCCTGCTCGACTGAGATCTCGCCCCGGATCGGATCCCCGCCTCCCGCGTACCCCCACAGCATCCGCACGAAGAACCCGACGTCCCCGGGAAGCGCCGGATGCCGTCGCCGCTTCCGGTCGTACCGAACGACGAACACTCTCACCCGCACCCGCCGCTCGTCCGGGTCAACGTTGAGCACCCGAACCCCGTAGTCGTCCGCCAGCACCAAGCCCCTCCACCCCCATCGACAGCCCCATGATCACATCCTCTTCCGACAGGCTCGGAGAATCGCCCACACCACCTTGCCGTCGTTGGTCGCGCGCCAGCCCCAGGTGGACGCGAGCGCGTCGACGATGAGGAGCCCTCTGCCCCCCCGGGTCGAGCCCGAGGTGCTGACCGGCGTCTACAAGAACATGGAGCGGGGCGTGGTGACGCTGGCGTTCCGGTGCCGTGCGGTCGAGGGGGCCGGGCGGGCGACGGAGGAGGCGGCCGAGGTCGCCTGGCTGACGGTGGACGAGGCGCGGGTGCGGATGGTCGAGGCGCGGGCCGTGCGGGTGCTGGACGCGGTGCGGGCGGGTGGGCCGTTCGTGCGGGTCCATGACGGGGTGCGGGTCAGGTGAAGAGGTGGCCGGCGTTGACGTCGAGGGTGGCGCCGGTGGTGGAGCGGGAGTGGTCCGAGGCCAGGTGGAGGACGGCGCGGGCCACGTCCTCCTCGGTGGCGATGCGGCGCAGGGCCATGGCGGACACGTCGCGGGCGCGGATCTCCTCGTAGGTGACGCCCTCGGCGGCGGCGCGGGCGCGCATCCAGTCGTCGAGGACGTCGCTGGCGATCCAGCCGGGGGCGACGCAGTTGACGCGGATGCCGGACGGCCCCAGTTCGTCGGCCAGGCAGTGGGAGAGCAGGTGGACGGCGGCCTTGCCGGCGGCGTAGTCGCTGCGGCCCGCGTAGCCGGTGCGGCTGGACATCGAGGTGAGGTTGACGATGGAGCCGCCCTCGGGCATGTGGGGCGCGATGTAGCGGCAGGCCAGGAGGGTGCCGTAGGCGGCGGTCTCTACCGCTGAGCGCCACCGTTCGAGGTAGGCCTCGTCCATGTCGAGGACGTTCCTGCGGTGGGTGCCGGGGAAGGCGGCGTTGACCAGGACGTCGACGCGGCCGTAGCGGGCGGTCACGGTGTCGGCGAGGCGGCGGGCCTGGTCGGGGCGGGAGATGTCGGTGGGGACGGGCAGGGCGTCGCGGCCCTCGGCCCGTACCTCGGCGGCGATGGCGTCGAGGGTGCCCGGGGTGCGGGCGGCCAGGGCGACGTCGGCGCCCTCGCGGGCGAGGAGGACGGCGAGGGTCCGGCCGAGCCCGGGGCCGGCGCCGGTGATGACCGCGATCTTGCCCTGGAGCGTCATGCGGGCAGCGTACCAAGCGTGCGTTAGGTTGGTTTGGCGGTCTCGGGCGAGCGGTCGCCGCACGAGCGGGAGAAGTCGGCGCCGGGGCGGAAGGCGGCGATCGCGAGGGTCGCGGAGGGGTGCGTCCGGCCGGGCGCGGTGCTGCTGCTGGACGAGGGGCCGCCGGAGGAGGTGCTGGCGGAGTTCCGGAGGCGTCCCGAAGCGTCGGTGGCCGTGGCGGCTCTGGCCTGAGCCCGGCGGTCGCCGGGGGCGATCGGCCGCGGGTGCCCCTTGTCCCGGCGGGGGCCGGGCGCTAGCGTACCAAGCGGTCGCTAGGTTGGTCCCTCCCGGAGGTCGCGTGGATCCCACCCTCACCCTCGCCAGCGATGTCGGAGGCACCTTCACCGACGTGGTCCTCCCCGGGGCCGATGGGCGCGTGCACGTGGCGAAGACGCTCACCACCCCGGACGATCCCACGGTCGGCCTGCTGCGAGGGGTCGAGCAGGTCCTCGCCGACGCGGGAGCGGAACCGGGCAGAGTCGAACGGTTCGTCCACGCCACCACCCTCGCGACCAACGTCATCCTCGAACGGACCGGCGTGCCCGTGGCGTTCGTCACCACGGCAGGGTTCCGCTCCATGCTCGCCCTGGGACGGCAGGCCCGCGTGGAGGAGGAACGCTACGACCTGGCCTACGAACGGCCCGAGCCGCCCGTCCCCCTCTCGCACACCTTCGCCGTACCGGAACGCATCGCCGCCGACGGGGAGGTGCTCGTCCCCCTGGACGAGGAGGCCGCCGCCCAGGTCGCCGAGGACATCGCGGGCCTGGACGTGGCGGCCGTGGCCATCTGCCTGCTCCACTCCTACGTCAACCCCGTCCACGAACGGCGCCTGGCCGACATCGTCCGGACCGCGCTTCCCGAAGGCGTCCCCGTCGTCACGTCCTCCTCGGTGTGGCCCGAGATGGGCGAGTACGAGCGCGCCACCACGACCCTCATGTCCGCCTACGTGGGGCCCGTCATGGCGTCCTACCTCGAACGGCTCGGTGCGCGCCTGCGCGACCTGGGCGTCACGGCGCCGGTGCACGTGATGGAGTCCGCCGGGGGAGTGCTGCCCGCCGCGCTCGCCGCCTCCCGCGCCGTCTACACGATCGAGTCCGGCCCCGCCGCCGGGGTCGTCGCCGCGGCCCGCGAGGGCGCCCGGCGCGGGCTGGCCGACCTCATCTCCTTCGACATGGGCGGGACGACCGCCAAGGCGGGGCTGGTGCGCGGGGGACGTCCCGGCGTCACCCACGAGTTCCAGGTCGGCGGCAAGGGCAGCTTCGGCGGGCGCCGTCCCGGAACCGGCGTGCCCATCAAGGTGCCCGCGATCGACCTCGCCGAGGTCGGGTCGGGCGGCGGATCGATCGCGTGGGTGGAGGCGGGCACGCTGCGCGTCGGGCCGCGCTCGGCGGGCGCCGACCCCGGGCCCGCCTGCTACGGGCGGGGCGGCGCGCTGCCGACCGTCACCGACGCCGACCTGGTTCTCGGCCACCTCGCCCCGGACGGCTTCGGCGCCTTCACGCTGTCGGAGGAGCGGGCGCGCGCGGCGATCGCCGAGCACGTCGCCGGCCCGCTGGGCGTGGACGTGGTCGAGGCCGCCGCCGCGATCCACGACATCGCCAACGCGCAGATGGGTGCCGCCGTGCACGTGGTGACCGTGCGGCGCGGCATCGACCCGCGCGGTTTCACCCTCGTCGCGCTGGGCGGCGCGGCGCCCACGCACGCCGCCCGCCTCGCCGAGCGGTTCGGCATCGCGCGCGTCCTGGTGCCGCCTCGGGCGGGCGTCGGGTCGGCGGTCGGGCTGCTGTACGCCGACCTGGCGATCGAGCGCGCCCGCACGTTCCTGGCGCCCGTGGCGGGCCTGATCTCCCGTGAGCGGGTGTCGTGCCCGGGGAGCCGCGGCTCGCTCGGCGACCTGGAGCGCGCCTTCGCCGACCTGGAGCGCGCCGCCCTGGCCGACCTCGGGGTCGAGGAGGCGGTGTGCGTGCGGTCGGTCGGGATCCGCTTCATCGGGCAGGCGCACGCCTTCACCGTCGAGCTGCCCTCGGGGCCCGTCACGTCCGAGACGCTCCGGCGGGCCGCCGAGGAGTTCTACAAGCGCTACGAGGAGTCCTACGGCATCGACCTGCGCGACCCCGCGGAGCTGACCACGGCGCGGGTCCGCGTCGTCCTGCCGGCGGGCTCGCGCGAGCGCGTCAAGGGCGCCTCCCCGCCGGGCGGCGGATCGGGGTCGGGGACGCGCCGGCTGTGGCTGGACGGCGCGTTCCGGGACGTCCCGACCCGGGAACGCGCCGCGTGCGCCCCCGGGGAGGAACTGGCCGGGCCGTGCGTGGTCACCGAGCCGCAGTGCTCGCTGCTGATCCCGCCGGGCTGGCACGGCGCCGTCGACGACCACGGAGCCCTACTGATCCACCGCGAGGCAGACCCGGCATGAGCGGCCCCGGTATGAGCGGCCCCGGCAGGAACGGAGACGACCACGGATGAGCGCGGACACCGACCTGACCGCCGAGATCCTGCGGAACGCGCTGTGCGTGGCGGCGGAGGAGGCCAGCATCGTGGTGGTGCGCTCGGCGTACTCCACGTTCATCGTCGAGGGCGCGGACGCGGCGGCGGCCATCCTGGACGCGGAGGGACGGCTCGCCGCGCACTCGCTGTCCACCGCCCTGATCCAGTGCGCGAGCCTGCGCAGCGCGCTGCCGTACGTCCTCAAGGCCTACCCGCCCGACTCGATGGAGCCCGGCGACGTGTTCGTGCTCAACGACGTCTACCAGGGCGGCATCCACGCCAACGACCTCCTCGTCTTCAAACCCGTCTTCCTCGAGGACGGCGCCCGCCCCGCCTACTTCACCGGCACGCTCATCCACGTCGCCGACCTGTCCGGGCTGTCGGCGGGCGGCATGGCCTCCGACGCCACCGACGTGTACCTGGAGGGCCTGCAGCTGCCGCCCGTCCGGATCGCCACCGCCGCCGGACTCGCCGACGACATGGTCCGGGTGCTGGCCGCCAACAGCCGCACCCCCGGCAAGCTCGTCGGCGACCTGCGCGCGCTGGTCGCGGGCGCCAACGTAGCGGCGCGCAGGCTGGAGGAGATCGCCCGCACGCACACGCCCGAGGGCCTGGCGCGCGGCGTCGCCGCCTACCTCGCGCACACCGAGCGCCGGATGCGCATCGGCCTGGCCGGGCTCCCGCAGGGCACCCACCGCGGCGAGTACCGGCTGGACGACGGGCACACGGTCCGCGTCGCGGTCACCGTCGACGGCTGCGGCGGCGTCGTGGTCGACTTCGACGGCACCGACGAGCAGGTGCCGCTGCCGGTCAACTCCGGCTTCTCCCAGACCCACGGCGGCGTGATGTACGCGGTGCGCTGCTTCGTCGACCCGGCGCTGCCGATGAACGAGGGCTGCTTCGCCCCCGTCGAGGTCCGCCTGCCCGCCGGGACGCTGGTGAACTGCACGCCCCCGTTCCCCGGCGGCGGCCGGTTCGGGACGGTCGCGGCGGCCGAGGAGGCCATCTTCGCGGCGCTCACCGGGGCGTCCCCCGGGCGCGGGGGAGTGGCGGCGTCGGGGATCCTGCAGGCGTTCAGCATCAGCGGGGCGCGGCGCCCGTGGCTGCACATGTCGTTCGACCTCGGCGGCATGGGCGCGCGCGACGGGTACGACGGGCCGGACGCCACGGGCGCGCTGTTCGGCGGCGGACGCAACATCATCCCGCAGGCCGAGCCGATCGAGGCGCGGCTGCCGGTGCGGATCGAGGAGGTCTCGCTCATCCCCGGCTCGGGCGGGGCGGGCCGCCACCGCGGCGGGCTCGGCACCCGCACCGTGATCCGGATGCTGGACGACGCGCGCGTCGACACCCGCGGCGACCGGCTGCTGCGCCCGCCGCCGGGCGCGGCGGGCGGCGGGCCGGGCCGTGCGGGCGGCTACTTCCGCGAGCGCGCCGACGGCACCCGCGAGCCGCTCGGGACCAAGGCCACCCGGCAGCCGCTCGGCGCCGGGGAGGCGCTGGTCGTGGAGACCTCCGGCGGGGGCGGCTACGGCGACCCGGCGGAACGCGACCCCGAGGCCGTCCGGAGGGACCTCGCCGACGGCCGCACCACCCTGGAGGGCCCTCGATGAAGTTCGGCGTGCCGCTGGGGCTGGTGCACCCGGCCATCTGGCGGGACCTGGCCGTGGAGGCCGACCGGCTGGGCTTCGAGTCGGTCTGGCTGCCCGAGCACCTGGTGTTCGCGACCGACCTGTCCACCGCGACCTACCCGGGTACGGACCGTCCCGGCATCAAGCCCGCGACGCCGCTGTTCGACGCGCCCGCGTACCTGTGCGCGCTCGCCGCCGTGACATCCCGGGTCCGGCTGGGAACGGCCGTCTACCTCTACGGGCTGCGGCACCCGTTCGTCGCCGCGCGCGCCTTCGCGACCCTCGACCAGATCTCCGGCGGGCGCGCCGTCGTGGGTGTCGGCGCGGGCTGGTACGAGGGCGAGTGGATCGCCGCCGGGGTCGACTTCGCCACCCGCGGGCGGCGGCTGGACGAGGCGATCGCCGTGTCGCGGCGGCTGTGGACCGAGCCCGCGGTCGAGCACCACGGCGAGTTCTTCGACTTCCCCGAGGTCGCGTTCGAGCCCAAGCCGGTGCAGGAACGGCTGCCGGTGGTCGCGGGCGGGGAGTCCAAGGCCGCGCTGCGCCGCGCGGCCGCCCTGTGCGACGGCTGGATCAGCATGCCGCAGACGCTCGAAGGCGTCCGGCCACAGCTCGACCTCCTCCGCGAGTACCGGGCCGAGGCCGGCCGCGCGGACGGGGAGCCGTTCGAGATAACCGTGCACGCCTACGAACTCTCCGGGCCGGACGAGGTCGCCGCCTGGGAGGCGCTGGGGGTCGACCGGCTCATCGTCCGGCCCTGGAGCCGCACAGGCGAGGCCGCCGAACGCCTCGCCGCATTCGCCGCCGACTACGGCGTGGCCCAGGCGCCCTGACACTGTGGAGGAAGCGCTACCGCCGCGTCCCGTACTCGTACACCTTCACGATCGGGTCGTGCTCGTACCAGCTGGCGATCACCGACGAGGAGTGCTCGCGGGCCACGAAGTCCACCCGCAGCCAGCCCTCCGCCTTCGTCACGCGCGTCTCGTACCCGGGGTTGGGCGTCGCCGACACCAGCCGCACGCCGTCCCGGTCGGTGAACGCCAGCGCCGCCCGGCCGCCGTGCGTGGAGTAGCTGCGCACGTTGCCGCGCCGGTCCCGGTCTCCGCGGTCGCCGTCGCCGTCCCGCTCGCCGCGCGTCGGCGCCGGTGTCGGCGCGGGGGAGGGCGACAGCGTGCCCGAGGCCGTGTCCTCGCCGCCCGGTCCGTTCCGCGCCGCGGGGGTCCCGGCGCTCGCCGGACCGGTCGGGCTGGCGTGGATCACCGGGCCCGTCACGGGCGGCGGCGCCGAACGATCGGAGATCGCGCCGCGCACCACGTCCCGCACCCCGAGCCACGACAGGGCCACGGCCAGCGCCGTTACGAGAGCCCATGGGGCAACGTACGACATCGCGCGACGCATTGGCACATGGTGGCATACGGTTCCGGCATGGCGAGTGTGCTCGTGGTGGAGGACGACCCGAACGTCCGGACGGCCCTCATCCGTGAATTGAGCGCGCGGTCGCACGTGGTCCGCAGCGTCGGGACGGCCATGGACGCCCTGCGCGAGGTGACCCAGTCGCCTCCCGACGTGGTGATCCTCGATCTGGGGCTGCCCGATCTCGACGGTGCCGAGGTGCTGAAGATGCTGCGCGGAGTCTCCGACGTCCCGGTCATCATCGCGACCGCCCGGGACGACGAACCCGAGATCGTCCGGCTGCTGAACGCGGGCGCCGACGACTACCTCATCAAACCGTTCTCGGCCGAGCATCTCAGCGCCCGGCTGGCGGCGGTGCTGCGCCGGGCGTCCCGCTCCGGCCCCACGGCCGAGCTGCGGGTGGGCGGCCTGCACATCGACCTCGACCGGCGGGAGGCGGCGCTGGACGGCGCCGCGCTGGAACTCACCCGCCGCGAGTTCGACCTGCTGGCCTACCTGGCCGCCCGGCCCGGCCGGGTGGTGGCGCGCCGCGAGCTGCTGGCGGAGGTGTGGCGGCAGGCCTACGGCGACGACCAGACCATCGACGTGCACCTGTCGTGGCTGCGCCGCAAGCTCGGCGAGACCGCCGCCAAACCCCGCTACCTGCACACCGTGCGCGGCGTCGGCGTGCGCCTGGCCGACCCGCGCAAGTCATGAGGCGGACGCTCGTCCTGGTGTCGCTGGCGGTGACCTCGATGGTCGCGCTGGCGTTCCTCATCCCGCTGGCGCTGACCGTGCGGGAGATCGCCCGGGACCGCGCGCTCACCACCGCCGAACGGCAGGCCAGCGCGCTCGGCCCGGTCCTGGTCGTCACCGAGGACCCGGCGGCGCTGGAACGGGCCGTGGCGAGCACCCAGGCCGGTGCCGCCCGCCGGATGGCTGTGCACATGCCCGACAACACCGTCGTCCCGCAGTGGCCCCGGGACGGCTCCCGGGCCCGGCTGGACCAGATCACCGAGGCGGGCCGGCGGGGCCGCTCGTACACCACCCGGGTCGGCGGCGGTTACGCGCTGCTGCAGCCGGTGTCGCTGGACGCCGGCCGTACCGCCGTCGTCGAGGTGTTCATCCCCGACGAGGACCTCTCGCGCGGCGTGTGGAACGCCTGGCTGGTCATGACGGCCGTCGCCGCCGCGCTGGTGGCGGGCTCGGTCGCGGTCGCCGACCGGCTCGGCGCCCGCATGATCCGCTCCACCCGGCGGCTGGCCGAGGCCGCGGCCGCGTTCGGCGAGGGCGACCTGCGCGTGCGGATCGACCCGGACGGCCCGCCCGAGCTGGTCGAGGCGGGTCTGGCGTTCAACGCGATGGCCGACCACGTCGTGCAGCTCCTGGCCGCCGAGCGGGAGATGGCCGCCGACCTGTCGCACCGGCTGCGCACCCCGCTGGCGGCGCTGCGGCTCAACGCCGAGGCGCTGGGCGGCGGCCTGGTCGCCGACCAGACCCGCGAGGCCGTCGGCCGGATCGAGCACGAGGTCGACCAGATCATCCGCACCGTCCGCAAGCCGACCGCCCGCGGCAGCTGCGACGCCGCCAAGGTGCTGCGCGAGCGGGTCGCGTTCTGGTCGGTGCTGGCCGAGGACGAGGGCCGCTCCTGCGAGCTGATCGGCGCCGACCATCCCGCCGCGCTGCCGATCCCCGCGACCGAGCTGGCCGCCGCCGTGGACGCGCTGCTGGGCAACGTGTTCCGGCACACCGCCGAGGGCACCGACTTCGCCGTCACCCTGCACGTCGGCAAGGGCCTCACCGGCATCCTGGTCGCCGACGCCGGCCCCGGCATCGCCGACCCGACGGCCGCGCTCAAGCGGGGCAGCAGCGGCGGCGGCTCCACCGGCCTGGGCCTGGACATCGCGCGCCGCGCCGCCGAGGCCACCGGGGGGCACCTGCGCATCCACCGCTCGGTGCTGGGCGGCGCGCAGATCCAGATGTGGTTCCGCACCAAGTGGCTACCGCCCCAGCGCCGCTCCCGCCGCCTGGTCCGGCGCCGCCACTCCCGCATCTAGGACGCGAGCTTCGACGGCCTAGGCGAACGGGTTGGGCAGGGGCGTGGAGAACAGCGTGCCCGCGGGGGCGTCGATGACTTTGGTCGGCTTCTCGAACAGCGCCGCCGCCGGATAGCCGGCCAGGGGCGCCAGGCCCCTCGACTGGAAGCCGAAACGTTCGTAGTAGCGGTGCAGGGCCTTGTTGGTCGTCCAGACGTCGATGCGGACGAACTCGGCCTCGTAGCTCTCCCGCGCGTTGTAGCCGACCCAGTCCATCAGCTCCGCGCCCAGGCCCAGCCCGGCATAGTCCCTGTCGACGACCAGACGGCACGGGAAGACGGCCCTGTCCAACTCGGCGCCGGGCCACAACCGGAGATCGGGCTCGGTCTGGACCGTCACGGTCGCGGCCAGCCTCATCCACGTCCGGTCCCACACCATCCACGTGCGGCCCGCGCGCAGTCCGTCCCGTACGCGCCCGTCCCGGGAACGGCGGTCCGGCCATGGCGTCCGCCACTGGTCGGTGCCCTTCCCGGAGAGCCAGCGCGCGGTTTCGTCGATGAGGTAGACGATGCGCTTCAGGTCCTCGTCGGTGTCCAGGCCGCGGCGCAGGTGGAGTGCCCGGTGGGGCCTTGAGGGCCCGTCTGGGCCGGGCTCCTGTTCGTCGCGACCGGTGCCGGTCGTTCCGTCATGGTGCCGTGCCGCGCGCCCTTGCGCGGTGGAGTGGTTCATGGTCGACATGCCTTCTGGTACGGGTCGGGCTCAGCCGGCGTTCTCGGTCATCGCGTCCCCCGGCACCCGGCCGACGTTGACCTGGAAGCGGTTGCGGTCGCTGGGGTAGACGGTGACCGTCAGCCGGTACGGCCTGACGTCGGCGTCGAAGGCGGTGCGGCTGATCTCGCAGATGGAGACGCCGCTGCGCCGGGCGAGCCCGAAGAAGTTGATTTCGGTGTCGTTGGGCGGGCGCACCGAGATGAGGTCCTGGTAGCCCTCCTGGACGATGCCCAGCTTCTCCTGGAGGTAACGGACGATGCCCGGCTGGACGTCCACCGCCTCCAGCAGCTTGGTCGCGCCCTCCAGCACGAACCGGAACGGATACCACGAGGTCTGCAGCGAGTACGGCCGGTCGTCGATGAACCGCTGCTGGTGGCGGCTCACGACCTGGTCGCCGACCGCGAGGTTGAGCCGGGCCGCGATCGTCTCGTCGGCCCGCTGGATCTCCACCTGCGGCTCGCTGAAGCTGGGCGAGCGGCGCCGCTCGCGGACCTCGGACATGTAGGAGACGCCCTCGCCCCCGCCGAACCCGGTCTTCGGGTCGGTGGTCAGCGTGGTGACGAAGGGGTCGATCTCCTCGGTCACGAACGTGCCGCGCCCGGGCTGCTTGCTGATCAGGCCCTCGCCGGCCAGCTCGTCGATGGCGAGGCGGATGGTGTTGCGGGAGGCGTTGTAGGTCTCGCGCAGCTTGTCCTCGGTCGGGAGCTGGGCGCCCGGCGCGAGCTCCCTGGACTCGATCTTGGCGCGAAGCTGCTGGGCGATCTGCTGGTAGATCGGACCGGTCACGGCGCCTCCCAAACATCCCAACCAACCCATCGGGTGGTATCAGTCTAGCCGTCCTAATGATTCCTACTTGGACGTGTTTGCGGTTCCCGCGGTTCGGTAATCCTTGTGGTGAGGCGAAAGGTTGGTATGGATGGTATGGACAGATCAATACCATCTAGCCCTCTCTTTGGGCTGAGTGGGATGGTACCCCAGCACCCGATCATTCATCCGTGGTTCCGCACACGCGGCGAGCACTCGATCCACTGCACGCTCATGGCCGTCGACATGAACGGCTTCGGCGACCCGCGCCGCACCGCCGAGGACCAGGCGTACCTGCGGCGCTCCCTCTACGGCCTGCTGGCCGGCGCGTTCGAGGGGGCGGGGGTGCCCTGGGACGCGGTCGTGCACGAGGACCGCGGCGACGGCGTCCTCGTCGTCGCCCCCTCCACGATCCCCACCGGCCTGTTCGTGGACGAGGTCTTCACCGGCCTCGGCATCCTGCTGCGCCGCCACAACCGCTGGTCCAGCGATCTGGTCAAGATCAAGCTGCGGATGGCGCTGCACGCCGGGCACGTGCACTTCGACGAGCACGGCATGGCCGGCCACGCCCTGGTGCACCTGTTCCGGCTCCTGGAGGCGCCCGGCTTCAAGAGCGTGTTCGGAGCCTCGGCGGCCGAGCTCGGCCTCTCCGTCTCCGGCTACCTCTACGACGAGGTGGTGCGGGACGGGCGCGGCGGCATCGAGCCGGACGCCTTCGTCCCGCTGCCGGTCCAGCACAAGGAGACCAGCGCCGGCAGCTGGGTGCACATGCGGCCGGGCCCCGTCGTGGACGTCTCGTTCACCGAGGTGGGCGTGACCGCTAGGGAAAACGTCGCCCGCAGGCAATCCCGTACGGCATAGACATCTCTATCGCCGAGGTTAGGTCGACGGGGGCGGGCGCCGTCAAACCGCCTGCTCGGGAGCCTGGCGGACCTCCGGCGGACCCTGCCCGACACTCACCGTTAAACCGACTCAAACTCCCTAACAACTCACCTAAAGGTCATAATTCTCCTGAAGCCCGCACGAAGGGACAGCGTGATGACCATGCCCATGCGCCCGGCCCCTCACCAAGACCCCTGGGTGGACCTGCTTCGCGGCTACATAACAGGCACCGTCCAGGCCCTCCACGCGGAGGGCCTCATCGTTGACCGCTCCTGGCTCGACCCCAGTGACCCAAGGGACGCCACGATCGTCCTTGACGGCCAGGCCCTCGTCTGGGACGAGTCAACCGGCTGGCGCTGCGGCCACTTCATTTCGGGCCGGCAGGGCGTCCGCACCGTCCTGGAAGGCGAAGCCCACCTTGGCGGCGGCCTGCTACCAGACCCCCGCACCCTTGCCGGCGCCCTCAAGACCGACCGTCCCATGACGCCGCCCCCGTACCGCCACCCAGAAACCAGAGACGGCCTGGACGAGGCCCTCCGCGAGTGGCGCCTGCCTTAGCTCACCTCGCGGCCAGCGCGTCCCGCACCCCGGACTCGGGCCTGCCCAGCACGGCGGGGCCGGGACGCCTGACGATGTCGGTCGTCGCCTTCATCATGGCCAGGGGCTCGCGGGCGTAGCCCACCTCGGTCGCGCCCCTGATCCAGGTGGCGTGGCCGACGCCCCACGCGTCCAACCCGGCGGCCCGGCACAGAGCCACCGCGCGGGGCAGGTGGAAGCTCTGGGTGACCACGGTCAGCCGCTCCACGCCGAACACGCGCTTGGCCCGGATGCAGGAGTCCCAGGTGTCCCGCCCGGCGTAGTCCCGGACGATCTTCCTCGCCGGAACGCCCCGCTTGACGAGGTGGTCGCGCATCACGGTCGGCTCGTCGTACTCCTTGATCCGGTTGTCCCCCGAAACCAGCAGGACCTTCACCTTGCCGCGGCGGTAGAGGTCGGCGGCCACGTCGAGCCGGCCGGCCAGTGACAGCGACGGCTGCCCGTCCCGGATCCCGGCCCCCAGCACGAGCGCCACCGGCGTCGCCGGAACGTCCCCGGCCGACTTCCGGTAGGCCGCCGTATCCGCGTACGCCCACCCCAGCGGCGCAAGCCCCACGCACACGAACAGGCCCGCGAGAAGCAACACCAGCCCCCACCGGCGCCGCAGCAGCCGAAGAGCGCGCACAAAGACGGAGCCGCCGTTACCGAGCCTGGTGTCCATGCCCACTGTGACGCGAATCCCGCACCCCCGGTTCACCCGACCCACCGCACCCGCCTGGAGGCCCACCACGCCGACGTGACCGCGAAGCCCGCCGAGATCCGGGAATGCCTCAGGCTCATCGACCACGAGATCGACGTCTACCGAGGCCGGCTCGCCGCCGGTACCGTCGAGCGACCAGGGGCGCCCGCCTGAGGACGGCGCGTCAGCAGGCGGTGAACGAGACGCTGTCTACGACGTTGGGCTCATCCATGTAGACGCTGATGCGGTGTGTTCCGGAGGCCCAGCTTCCGGCGGGGAGTTCGAAACTTCTTTGGCTCGAGTCGGTGACCATACTGCCGTCGTGATAGAGCTGGTGGCTCGGATTGGGATAGCTGATCGTGTATCGGTAGCCGGCCTTGGTGTAGCAGCTTCCGCTCTTGGTGCCGAACACCGAGAGCGAGATCCCTCCTCCACCGCCGCCACTTCCACCGCCGCTTCCACCACCGCCTCCGCTGGACTTGGTCGGGGTCGGCGATGCGGGCCTTCCGGTGCCCGCGCCGGTGCCCGTCCCGGGCGAGGAAGCGGAGCCGGTGCCGGGTTTGGGTTTCGCGCCCGGGGACGAGGCTCCGGGCGACGGCTTTCCGGACGTGCCGCCCGTCGGCGATCCCGACGCGGTCGGGCTGACCACACCCTGGCGCTGCGGGTCGGCCCCTGGTGCCGCACCGCCGACATCGGCGCCGCCCTCAGAATCGGCCTCCGACAGGTTCGGCCAGAGGAGCACCGTCATGGTCACGGCCGCTCCCAGCACCACCGCGCCACCCGCTCCGGCAAGCAGAGCCATGCGGCGCCGACCTGCGCCGGGCGGCCGCGTTCCCGGGACGGTGGTCACGGGCGGGCGCGGGCCCGGCGGCGGGCCCGGGAGCGGCGCGCCTGGCGGCGGCGGTTGCGAGATGGGGGCGGGGACCGGCGGTGGTCGCCTGAGCCCGGGAGTAGGAGGCGGCGCCGTGACGGTGGGGCCTGGAGGCGGCGGCACGGGTCCCTGCGGGGCGGTCACCGCCGAACGGGCACTGATCAGGCGCATCATGACGTCCCGCATGGCCGGGCGGTCGGCGGGGTCCTTGGCCAGACAGGACGTCACCACGGAACGCAGCGGTTCGGCGAGGTCGCCGAGATCGGGCCGCCCCTGGAGAACCCGGTTCATGATGGCCGGGAAGGAGTCCGCGCCGAACGGCGGCCGCCCCGTGCTCGCGAACGCCACGACGGAGGCCCAGGCGAACACGTCGGCGGGCGCGCCGACGGACCGTCCCTCGAACTGCTCGGGCGCCATGTACGCCGGGGTGCCGATGATGCTGCTGGTGACGGTGAGCGGGGCTTCCGTGTCCCGTGCGATCCCGAAGTCGATGACTCGGGGGCCGTCCGCGGCGAGCAACACGTTGGACGGCTTGAAGTCGCGGTGGACGATGCCCGCGTCATGGATGGCCGCGAGCGCCGTGGCGGTGGCGACGGCGAGGCGCTGCACGGCCGCCGCGCTCTCCCGCGGCCCCGCCTGCTGCAACGAGGGACCGTCGACGTACTCGGTGACGATGTAGGGCCGCGGCCCGTCCAAGGACGCGTCCAGGACCTGCGCGATACAGAACGGATCGACCCGGCGGGCGGCGGCGATCTCCTTCATGAAGCGTTCGCGCACGCGCGGGTCGGCGGCCAGTTCCTCGCGCAGCAGCTTCACCGCTACGGGCGTCCCGTCGGCCGCCTCCCCGAGGTAGACCACACCCTGGCCGCCCATGCCGAGCCGCCCGTCCAGCCGGTACGGCCCTGCGGCGGACGGGTCCTCGGGCCGCAACGGTTCGACTTCCGGCATGGGAACATCTCCAGATGATCAAGAAAAAACATCTGAAACCCTAGCGCACTCCCCCGATTGCCCACACGCGGAACAGCGCATTGCAGTGGTGCGGTCGTGTCGATGTGCATCGCCGAGGGGCGCGGAGCGGGCTCTTTCAGTCTTCCTCGTCCCAGTCTTCGTCGTACCACTCGTCGGCCACCTCACTGAACTCGTCGTACAGCTCCTTGACCAGCGACGGATCGTCGGCCCACCAGAGGTCGGCGCCATGCTCGCCCTTGAGGTCGGCCAGCAGGGTGCGGTCGGCCGCCTTGATCCATTGCGGCGTCTCGTCCCCCAGCTCATCGATCATCGGAATGGGGACGGTCGACCTGTGGTGCTCGACCATCCAGGAGTTGCGGAAGAAGTCGAACTGGAGGTGGTAGCAGGACTCGGACTCGGTGAAGATGATCGGCGGGACCAGGAAGTGGGCCGCGTCCACCGTGACCGCCACATCGAGGAGGAATTCGGGTTCGCTGCTCTGGCAGGCGGCGAAGTTGACCGGGCCGAGCGGCTCGGGGCCCAGGACGTGGATCTGGTTGCCCCTGATCACGAACTTGCCGGGATCGAGCACCACGTCCTCACCGAGCATCAGGATCGGGGCGGGCATGACGTGCGCCTTGGTGAAGGTCTGGGCGCGCTCGTAGTAGTCGATGGTCTCTTCGTCGCGCGTGGGGTCGAAGATCCCGCCGCTGTGGAAC
Source organism: Spirillospora sp. CA-255316 (assembly GCA_050942275.1). Lineage (GTDB taxonomy): Bacteria > Actinomycetota > Actinomycetes > Streptosporangiales > Streptosporangiaceae > Spirillospora. Next base: position 2,712,555 of record CP192047.1, read on the forward strand.
GAGCAGCACGCGTCCCCCGACTCGTCCGGGTCTTCCGGCTCGGGGAACAGGTTGGCCTTGTCGAATTCGGGGACGGCCGATCCGCCTTGTCCGTCCTGCTTTCCCTTCAGGAAGGCCGGAATCCAGTCCGTGCCGTCCGCCTCGATCACGGTCGACTCGCATTTGGCGCGGAAGGCGGTGTCGCCGAGCTTGCAGTTGAAGTAGTCCAGGAGGGTGATCGCGGCGCACTCGGTGAGCGAGAGCGCGTCACTCTTGGCGAACCAGAAGTCGTAGCCGTTCGCGATGAAATCCACGCCCTGGAACCGCTTGTGGACGAAGGGCTCGCGGGCGGCACCGGGGGTCAGGCCGCTCCAGTGCGCCGCGGCGACCTTGTTGTAGCAGGCGTCGGCGTGGCGGGCGAGTTCGGGCGCGAAGACGCTCTCGCCCGTCCAGTAGCAGGCCTTGCTGAACAGGGCGCCGATCTCGGGATCGTGCGTGACCTCGGGATCGGTGAAGACGAGCTCGGTGCGCAGGAAGACCTTGCGGCCGTCCCGGTAGGGCGCCCCCTCGTGCTCGTACCGCTGGTCGAAGATCACACAGGTGAACGGGTCGATCTCGGCCAGTGCGCCGCCCTCGACGAGGTCGAGGGCGGGCGCCGCCGAGCCGCCGGTGAGGTACAGCAGGACGGTGTAGCGGGAGACGTGGTGCCGCGCGGCGTCGTGGTAGGGCGTGTCGCGGTGGCGGTGGAAGCCGTCGTCGCCCGGCTCGAAACGGTTGCAGCGGAACACCGGGTTCACGTGCGAGAAGCCGTCCATCAGCGGCTCGGGCATCGCCTCGGTCACCGCTCGGGTGAGCGCCTCGGCGAGCAGCGCCGAGTGGAAGATGAAGCGGTCGCCGCCGCGGGTGGCCGCGTTGAGCGGCGGGACGTAGAGATTCAGGGTGTCCAGGCGTTCGAGCCGGGCGCGTGCGGCGTCGGGGAGGCGCACCGAGAACCGGTACGCGTCGCCGGCGAACTCCGTGCGATCGGTGAGAGCGAACTCCAACCCGGCACCCTCGAAGTGGTGATCGAGCGGCAGGATGTTCTCGAACGTCCGGAACGAGAATTCGGCCGGGTCGACGAACACGGCGGCCAGGTGCGGTGCGTCCGGGCTGGGCCGGGCGAACAGGGCCCGGACGTCGGCATCGATGCGTTCGGCGTCGACGAAGCGCACCGCCTTGTGGCGGGCGGTCGGGTGCCAGGAGATCGCGAGCCCGTCGAGCGTCCTGGCGGGCTCGGTGTCGGTCGCATCGACCTGGGCGCGGTACCGGTCGACCTCGCCGGCGGGGGCGTGCCCGGCCGACAGGGCGAAGAAACGGTCGCGGAGCTCGGTGCTCACGCATTCCTCCAATGGCTGCGCAGTACGGGTGGGAGCCGGGGCGCGGACGCCGGTTTCCGCGCTTCCGCGTCGGTGCGGTGCAGGAACAACCAGGCCGAAGATTTCATCCGGTGAACCGTATCCTCCGCCACCGACGATCAGGACGCGGTCGCGAAAGGGGCTGGCACAGGCCGCCGTGCGCGCTCGTCGCGGGTGGATCTGCGCACCAGTCTTGGGCAGGGCGGTTGGTTGCGTGTCGATGTGTGGTTGATCGGGGGGATTTGGCTATTGGCGTGCCGTCTTAGGCGATGGTGATGTGGGGTGGGGCGATTCGTGGTGGTGTGGGTCCCTCACTGCTGGGAGTCAGGGGGCCAATCCAGAGAGCCAATGCAGGTCGGCTTGGTTCTACGTGCTTCGACCGCCCCGGACTGCTCTCCTGGTCCCCTGTTGTGTTTTTGCAGGTGAGAGGCTCTTGGGGTGACTTCTGTGGATTGGGGTGGACGGGGGGTGGATAAGGGTGGCTCAGCGGTTCCCTAAGTGAGGCTTAAGGGAGTTCCGGTGGGGGGTGGGGGGCTCTAGCGTTCTGGGTGTCACATCGGAGACACGGCGGAGGTGCACAGGCGGAGAGCAGAGCGAACGTCGGCTGAGGTTCCGACTGAGGTTCCTGATTGAGACTGGTTTCTGGCTCGTACGGCCTTGTAACCCCGCTCTGGGGCCGTACGGGCCAGAAGCCGTTTCAGGGGAGGGCGCCCCTCAGGAGGAGGCGCAGGGCCTCGGCGGTGCCGGTGGCGGAGGTGTCGCCGGTGGCGAGGCGGCGGACGGCCAGGCCGTAGAGCATGGTCACGACGGCGGGGGCGTGGCGCTCGGGGTCGGGGATGCCGAGGGTGCCGAGGATGGCGGTGGCGAGGCGGTCGTAGGCCTCCACGGAACGGGTCGCGGTGGCCTGGACGGCGGGGTCGCGGGCGGCGTGCAGGTGGAGTTCGAGATTGGCGATCTGCTCGGGGCCGTAGGCGAAGTCGACGATGGCCTTCTCGACCTCGTCGGCGGCCTGGTCGGGGCCGGCGCCGCGGAGCCTGGCGGCGCGGGCGGTCACGCGGGCGATCTCGCCGTCCACGAACGTCCGGAGGGCCTCGCGGAGGAGATCCGACTGGCTCGGGAAGTGGTAGGTCAGGGAGCCGAGGGAGACGCCGGCGGCGCGCGCCACGGCGCGGTTGGTCACGGCGCCCACGCCCTGCTCGCCGATCAGGCGCAGGGCGGCTTGCAGGATCCGCTCGCGGGGTGTGGTCACGGTCGCACAGTCTTTCGCATCGGAGGACTCCAGCGTATCGTTCGTTCGAACGAACGAGAGGGGACGTGCGGGTGCTCGGGTTGCGGGAGCAGGCGGCGGCGCTGCGGCGCGGGGAGGTCTCGGCGGAGGAACTGGTCGCCGGTGCGTTGGAGGCCGCCGAGGAGGGGCGGGGGCTGGGGGCGTTCCGGGTGGTGCGCGGGGAGGCGGCGCTCCACGAGGCTCGGGAGGCCGACAGGCGGTTGGGGGCGGGGGCGCGGCTGCCGCTGCTGGGCGTCCCGGTCGCGATCAAGGACGATACCGATCTCGCCGGCGAGACCACGCCGTTCGCGGTCGGGGGACGCCATCCCGTGGCGGAGAGGGATGCCGAGGTGGTGCGGCGGCTGCGGGCGGCGGGGGCGGTCATTGTTGGGAAGACGACCACGTGTGAGGTCGGGTTGTGGCCGTTCAGCGAGTCGTCCACCGGGTGCGCGCGCAATCCCTGGAATCCCGGGCACACTCCGGGCGGGTCGTCGGGTGGGAGTGCGGCGGCGGTCGCCGCTGGGATGGTCGCGGGTGCGGTGGGGTCGGACGGGGCGGGGTCGATCCGGATCCCGGCGGCCTGGAGCGGCCTGGTGGGCATCAAGCCCCAGCGGGGGAGGGTGTCGGGCTATCCGCACGTCGATCCGTTTTATGGGTTGACGGTTTTGGGGCCGCTGGCGCGGAGTGTGGCGGACGCGGCTTTGTTGCTGGACGTGATTACGGGAAGCCATCCGGAGGATGTGCACCGGTTGGACGCGCCGGTGAGTTCCTTTGAGGAGGCTGCGGGGGTTGCGCCCAAGAGATTGCGGGTTGCGGTCTCGTTTCGGATGGCGTTCGGCGGTGGAGGGAAGCTGGACCCGGAGATACGGGTGGCCGTTGAACGCGTTGCGCGCAGGCTCACCGCGTTGGGGCACAAGGTGTTCCCCGCCGATCCCGACTATGGGCCCGTGGGACTGGGCCTCGTGCCGAGGGGGACGGCAGGGGTCGCGGACTGGGTCGAGTCGATGGAGGAAGGCGTGTTCGAGCCCCGGACGCTTGCTGAGGCGCGCCTGGGGCGGCTGGTCGGGCGGAAGCTGTTGCCTGTGGCGAAGTGGTTGGAGCCCCGGTTGCAGAGGCGGGTGGGCCGCATCTTCCGGTACGCCGATGTCGTTCTCACTCCCACGACCGCGCAGCTTCCCCTGAGGGTGGGCGTGTACGAGGGCGTGGGCTGGCGCAGGACCCAGAGCGGAGTCGCCGCGGCCTGTCCCTATGCGTGGCCCTGGAATGTTCTGGGGTGGCCCGGGGTGAACGTGCCTGCCGGGTTGAGCAAGGACGGTCTGCCCATAGGGGCACAGCTGCTGGGGCATGACTCGGACGAGGCCACGCTGATCTCGCTGGCCGCACAGCTGGAGGGCGTCGAGAAGTGGACGGAGCGGTGGCCTCCCCACATTGACTTGCGGCGGGCGGTCGGGCGGGGGTCCACCTGAACCGGCCGCCCGCCGCAGGCACGTCAGAAACCGGTGACCAGGCCTCCGTCCACCAGGACCTCGCTGCCGGTGCAGTACGAGGAGTCGTCCGAGGCAAGGAAGACGACCAGGCCCGACACCTCCCGGGTGGCGCCCAGGCGGCGGAGGGGCAGGCCGTCGATGATGGCCTGGGCGCGGTCGGCGGTGGCCTCGACGACGTCCTGCTGCATCGACATGGCGGTGATGATGCCGCCCGGGTGGATCGAGTTGACGCGGATTCCGTACTGGCCCAGCTCGCGGGCGGCCGACTTGGTGAGGCCGCGCACGCCGAACTTGCTGGAGCTGTAGGCGGACATGCCGGCGGCGCCGATGAAGCCCTCGGTGGACGAGACGTTGATGATGGAGCCGCCGCCGGAGTCGCGCAGCGCGGGCGTCACGGTCTTGATGCCGAGCCACTGGCCGACCAGGTTGACCTCGATGACGCGGCGGCACTCCTCGAGGGTCATCTCCTCGATGGTCTTGTGCTTCATGATCCCGGCGTTGTTGACCAGGACGTGCAGGGCGCCGTGGGCGTCGAGGGCGGCGCGTACGGCGGCGTCCCAGCCGGCGGGTTCGGTGACGTCCAGGTGCACGTAGGTGGCGCCGTCGAGGTCGGCGGCGAGCTTGGCGCCCTCCTCGTCCAGGACGTCCCCGAAGACGACCTTGGCGCCCTCGTCCACGAAGCGGCGGACGTGGGCCTTGCCCATGCCCCGCGCGCCCCCGGTGATCAGGGCGACCTTGCCGTCAAGCTGTCCCATGCGCGCTCCTCTTGCCCGCGGTCACCGCCACCGCGGCGGCTTCCATGTTCCTGTAGACCGGTACGCCGGACGACCGTGCCAGCTCCCGGACGGAGTCCTCCACTCCCGGAGGGGCGCACTCGGCGTTCCGGATGACGAGGGTGATCCGGGTGGCGGCGAGTTCCTGTTGCAGGGCGCCGACACTGCGTGTGTACGCCAGCAGGGGGTCGGCGCTGTCGCCGAAGGTGAAGAAGCTCTGCACGTTGACGTGTGCGATGACGTCCGCGTACGGGTGGTGGGCCAGGATCGCCGTTACCGCGCGCCGAACCAGTCCGGGGTCGCCCTGGGGGCCGACCGGGATCTCCAGGGGGTTGGCCAGGGAGCTGCCCGCGCCTAGGCCGAGGTCGCGGAGGGCGGCGGTCGCGGGGGAGGGGAGCGGGGTCAGGTCCAGTCCGGCGGTGTCGAACACGTCGGCCGCGAGGACGCTGGCTCCGCCGCTCGGCCCGATGACCAGGACGCCGGGGTCGCCGGGCGCGGGGCGGTGCGCGTGCAGGTCGAGGAGGTCCAGCGCGCCGATCAGGTCGTCCTGGCCGGTGACGAGGGTGATGCCGGTCTGCTCGGCCAGCGCCGTCCAGACCCGGGTGTCGCTGATCATCCCTCCGGTGTGGGAGGCGGCGGCCTTGCGGCCCTGCCCGCTGCGGCCCCCGACCAGGGCCACGACCGGTTTCCGCACGGCCTTGAGCGCCTCGTAGAGTCCGCGGCCGTCGCGCGGGTCCTCCAGGTACAGGCCGATCACGGCGGTGTCGTCGTCGGAGGCGAGGAAGCGGAGCAGCTCGGCGGGGGTGACGTCGGCGCTGTTGCCGACCGTGGCGACCTTGGAGAAGGCCAGGCCGCGGCGTTCGCCGACCTTGATGACCTCGCCGGCGAGGCCGCCGCTCTGCGAGATCACCGCGATCCGCCCGGGACGTCCCGGGGCGCCTCCGAGGAACGTCTGGCCGCCCGCGGGCGAGTAGACGCCCATGCAGTTGGGGCCCAGGAGGCGCACGCCCGCCTCGCGGGCGGCGGCGAGCAGGTCCTCCTCCAGGGCGGCCTCGCCCATCTCACGGAATCCGCCGCTCATCACCTGGACGAACGGGATGCCGGCGGCCTCCCGTACGACGTCGGCGCAGCGGGCGGCGGGCACCGCGACCAGCGCGTAGTCCACGTCCGCGCCCTTGAGGGACGGGACGCAGGGCACGCCGTCGATGTCGGGCGCGGTCGGGTGGACGGCCACCAGCCGCCCCGCGAAACCGGCGGCCCTGTAGAAGTTAAGGAACATGTTCCCGAAGCCGGGCCGCTTCGTGGACGCCCCGACGACGGCCACGCCGCGCGGTGCGAACAGCCGCTCGAAGCCCGCGCCCTGACGCTCCGGGGACGGCGGAGGGGCCTCCGCGGGCTCTTCCGCCGTGAGGAGGCGGGCGTCGACGGCGACCGCCCCGGACGGGCCGCAGATGACCGGGTTGAGCTCGAACTCGGTGAGCCGGGCTCCCAGCGACTCCACGACCCCGCCGGGGCCGCCCACCGCCAGCAGCACCTTGACGAGGGCGTCCCTGTCGATGGCCGGTCGGCCCCGGAAGCCGTCCAGCAGGGCCCGGCCGCGCAGCCCGTCCAGCATGGAGCGGGCGTCGGCCTCGGTGATGGGGCACAGGCGCAGCGCCGTGTCGCGGAGTGCCTCGGTCCAGACTCCGCCCAGCCCGGCCAGCAGGACGGGACCGAACGCGGGGTCGCGCACGGCGCCCACGATGACCTCGACGCCCGGTTCCGCCTGCTCCTCGGCCAGGAACCCGTCCGGCACGATGCCCCGCGCCTCCAGCGACGCCAGCATCTCCGCAGCCGCCTCGGCCGCGGCGCCGGCCGACTCCAGGCCGAGGCGCACGGCGCCCGCGTCGCTCTTGTGCAGGAGCCCCGGGCCGTACGCCTTCACCACCAGGGGCGGTGCCAGGCCGCCGGCGGCGGTCCGGAGGGACGCCGGGTCCGGGGCGGTCGCGCCGCGCGGCACGTCCACGCCGAACCCGGAGATCCATTCCTTGACGGCATGCTCAGGGACCGCGTGCTCAGGGACGGCGTGCTCAGGCTGGGTGCTCATCTACTCCCTCTGCAACTGGGGTCGCCGCTACCGGACGCGGTCGGCGTACAGGTCGCGGATGCCGCGGCGCAGCAGCTTGCCGGGGCCGCCCGAGGCGTCCTGAGTGTGCGGCAGCTCGGCGGCGACCACGACCGTGTCGGGCGCCTGGTGCGCGGGCAGCCGGCCGGACAGCGCGGACTTCACCGCCTCGGGGTCCAGCGAGGCGCCCGACCGCGGCACCACCGCGACGAGGACCTTCTGCTCGACCGCGTCCTGCCCCTCGGGGTGCGCGGGGACGCCGACGACGCCGGCCTCGGCGACGCCGTCCACCTCGATCGCCGCCTCCTCGATCTGGGCGGGCTGGGACCACTGGCCGCCCTTCAGGATGGCGTCCTCCCGGCGGCCCAGCACGTGCAGGAAGCCGTCCTCGTCCATCCGGCCCAGGTCGCCGCCCACGTACCAGCCGTCGCGCAGCACCTCGGCGGTCTTGTCGGGCAGCTTGTCGTAGCCCGCCATGACGTTGGGCCCGTTGAGGTTGATCTCGCCGACCTCGCCGACGACCCGGGCGCCGGACGGGTCGGTGATCCGCACCGCGCACGACATGCGGGCCCGGCCGACCGAGGAGATGTCCTGGCTGCCGTCGTCGTGGCGCCCGAAGCAGGTGTACGGGGCCTCGGTCTGCCCGTAGTAGCTGTAGATGGCCGAGCCGGGCACCCGCTTCATGATGCGCTCGCGCAGCGCGGGCAGCAGCGGCTCGCCGCCCAGCACGATCGCCTTGAGGGACGACAGGTCGACGGCCTCGTGCTCGTCGGAGCCGAGCAGCGCGGAGAAGAAGCTGGGGATCAGGCTGACGTGCGTGACCTTCTCCCTCGGCACGACCTTGAGGAAGTTGGACGGCCCCCAGTCCTGCTCCAGCACCAGCGTCATGCCCGCGTAGAAGGCCGGGCCGACGAGGGCGGGGAAGCCGATGCCCCAGATGATGGCGCCGGTGCCCATCACCGAGTCCTGGTCGCGGTCGACGTCCAGCCAGATCTGGGCGCTGGCCAGCGAGCTGAAGTGGGTGTGCATGACGGCCTTGGGCAGGCCGGTGGTGCCGGAGGTGTAGAAGAGGGCGAGCAGGTCGTTGCCGAACCCGCCCAGCGGCGGCTCGGTCTCGCTCGCGGCCTCCGCCAGCGCGTCGAGGTCGGCCGCGCCCTCCGCGGGGCCGCCCACCCGCAGCCACAGCTTCACGCCGGGCAGCTCCGGGCGGATCTCCTCGATCAGCTTCTCGACGGTGGCGTCGTACACGAACGCGGTGCACTCGGAGTGCTCCACGACCTGCCGCAGCGTGTCGGCGGGCCAGTACGGGTTGAGCGCGGCCACCACCGAGCCGATCTTCATCTGGGCGAGGTAGACCTCGGCGACGTGCAGGGTCTCGTTCATGAGCGAGGCCACGCGGGTGCCGGGCTCGACCCCGGCCGCCAGGAGCGCGTGCGCGACCCGGTTGACCTTCCGGTTGAGCTGGTCGTAGGTGAAGCTCTGCTCGCCGCAGTACTTCAGCGCCGTCTTGTCGGGGGTGCGGAACGCGTTCGCGGTGAGGATCGCGTGGGCGTAGTTGCTGAAGGGGGAGTTCGCTCGCGCCATGGCTCGTCTCCTTGCCGGGTGGTCACAAGGGGCCGTGTGTGGGGAGGTGCCGCTGTGTGTGGGGAGGTGCGGAGTTGTGTTGGGGTGTGAGGGGCGACGGGGGCCGGGCAGGGTCAGCCGCGGCTTGCGTAGAGGACGAACGGGTTGCCCGCGGGGTCGCGGAACACGGCCCGCACCTCGTGGGGGCCCTCTTCCGGGCCGCGGACGAGCCGGGCGCCCGCGGCGGTGAGCTTGTCCGCCATCGCGGCGACGTCGTCCACCTTGAACGACACGGCGGGTTCGCCCCCGGTGACGTCCTCCTCCGGGCCGGCGATGGCGAAGGTGGTGCCGCCTCCGTCCAGTGCCGCGAACCGGCCTCCGTCCTGGAACTTCACGGCCAGCCCCAGGGCGTCGCGGTAGAAGCGGACCGCTTCTTCCACGTCCTTGGCGCCGTAGAGGACATTGCCGATCCGGGTCATGACGCGGGCCTCCAGTGGGGGATCGGGCCGAAGCCTTCGAGCTCGCCGAAGTGCACTTCCACCGGCATCCCGATCCGTACGGTCTCGGGCGGGCAGCCGGTGACGTCCCCGAAGACCCGGGCCCCCTCGGGCAGGTCGATCCACGCGACGACGTAGGGCGGGTCGAAGCCGGGGAGGAACGAGCGGTGCACGACGCTGAAGGTGTGCACGGTCCCGCGCCCGCCCACCGTCTCGTACGGCAGGTCGGCGGCGCCGCAGTAGGGGCACCGGGGCTCGGGGAAGTGCACGTACCGCGCGCATCCGGCGCAGCGCTGGAGCGCCAGCTCACCGCGCCCGCAGGCGGCCCAGTAGGGCTCGGTGCGCGGGTTCGGCGCTGGTACGGGGCGCGGCTGGTCCATCGCGAGCCAACCTAGCGCACGCTTGGTTGGCGGACAATACCCCCGGCTCCGCGGTCGGGCGGCCACCTCAGGACGCCGCGCCGCGCGTGGTCAGGAGGGGCCGCGCGTGGTCAGGAGGAGCCGCGCGTGGTCAGGAGGCGAGGGGGCCGGCGAGGGCGTCGCGGGACAGGCGGTCGGCGCGGCGGGTCGTCTCCGGAAGCCGGAACTCCGGGCTCAGCGCCAGCGCGACCCGGCACGCGTCGTCCAGGCCGATCCGGTGGCCCGCGGACACGAACACCGGCTTGACGCCCTCCCGCGTGCGCAGCACCCGCCCGACCACCTCGTCGCCGTCGCGCAGCGGGCTCGTCGAGCCGCGCTCCTCGCCCGGCGGGTCGTACGCGCCGACGAACGGCGTCTTGGCGACCCCGAACGACGGCAGCCCGGTCAGCACCCCCAGATGGCAGGCCAGGCCGAAGCGCCGCGGATGGGCCAGCCCGTAGCCGTCGCACACCAGCAGGTCCGGTTCCGCGGTCAGCCGGCGCAGCGCGTCGATGAGCGCGGGCAGCTCGCGGAAGGCGAAGAGCCCGGGCACGTACGGGAACGCCGCCGTGCCGGTGACGACCGACTCCTCCACGACCTCCAGGGTGCCGGCGTCCAGGACGACGACGGCGGCGGCCAGGCGGGCGGCGGTCCCGTCGTCGCGGCCGTCGCCCGCGTACGAGACGTCCAGCCCGGCCACGGTGCGCGGGGCGAGGGGGGCGGGATCGTCCAGGTCGAGCAGGGGGCGGAGCCGGTCCTGGATCTCCCGGGCCTCCTCGGGGGTGTCCGGCCACGGGTGCAGGTCGCGTACCTCCATGCCGGGAACGCTACTCCAAGGCGGGAACGCTACTCCAAGCCGGGAAACGTGCCTCCGAGCCGGGAACGCTGCGGTTCCGTTCCCGGACAGACTCCCAAGCAAGTGCTAGATTGTGCACGTGGCGATCGATCTTGCCGGACTGGCCGGCCCCGGGCACACCGCGATGCTGGTCATGGAGATGCAGCGCGGCGTCGTCGGGGACCTCGCCAAGTTCCCCGAGCTGGTGAAGGCCTGCGCGGACCGCGGAGTGGTCGGCAACGCGGCGCGCGCCGCCGCCGCCGCACGTGCCGCGGGCGTACGCGTCGTCCAGTGCACGGCCGCGTTCCGCGCCGACCGGGCGGGCAGCCATACCGGCAACGCCCCGTTCATCAAGGGATTGCTCCGCGATCCCGGGCACATGCTGGAGGGCTCCGGGGCCATCGAGGTCGTCCCAGAACTGCACGACCCGGCCGACCTGGAGGCCCGCCGCTACCACGGGTTCTCCCCGTTCACCGGGACGTCCCTGGACCAGACCCTGCGCTCGCTGGGAACACGCACGGTCGTCGCCGCGGGGGTCTCTCTCAACCTCGGCATACCGGGGCTGTGCCTGGAGGCCGTGAACCTCGGCTACAGCGTCGTCGTCCTGACCGACGCGGTGGCGGGCATGCCCGCCGAGTACGGGGACGCGGTCATGGCGAACACCATCAGCCTGCTGGCGGCCCGCGTGACGACCGACGACCTCATCGCCGCATGGAGGACCTGATGGAAGGGACCGCCCTGGCGGGCCGCACCGCCGTGGTGACCGGCGGCGCGGGCGGCATCGGACGCGCCATCTGCGCCGACCTGGCCGCGCTGGGAGCGCGCGTGGTCGTGGCCGACCTCGACCTGCCCGCCGCCCAGGAGACGGCCAAGTCCCTCAACGGCGACTGCACCGCCCTAAGGGTCGACCTGGGAGACCCCGGGGACATCGACCGCTTCGCAGCCGAGACCGGGCCCGCCGACATCCTGGTGCACAACGCGGGGGTCAGCATCGTCGGGCCCTTCGTGGAGAGCGACCCCCAGCACTGGGACCTCATGTGGCGGATCAACCTCCGCGCCCCCATGCTGCTCACCCGGGCCCTCCTCCCCGCGATGACCGAGCGTGGCTGGGGGCGCCTGGTCTTCATCTCCTCCGACGGCGCGCGCGCCGGATCGGGCGGCGAGGGCGCCTACGCGGCCACCAAGTCGGGGCTGTTCGGGTTCGCCAAGACCCTCGCCCGCGAGGCGGCCCGCGGCGGCGTCACCAGCAACGTCGTCTGCCCCGGCCCCACCGACACCCCGATGGTCCGGACGGTGTCCGACCAGCACCCCGGCCTGCTCGACAAGCTCGCCAAGCAGATCCCGCTGCGCCGCATTGGCCGCCCGGACGACATCGCGGGAATCGTCGCCTTCCTCTGCACCGACCGCGCCGAGTACATCACCGGCCAGACCATCTCGGTCAGCGGCGGCATCACGATGCACTGAGCCGCGTTGAAGGGGACGCAGGGGTCAGGACGCGAGGGCGGCGTAGGCGGCCTCCACCACACCGTAGGCGCGCAGGTCGCCGGACAACTGGTCGCCCATCAGGTTGGGGAGGTAGGCCACGGCCAGGTCGGCCTCGATGTCGCCCATGCCGATCGAGCCGCCCGCGCCCGTGTGCCCGAACGCCGACTCCCGTCCCGCCGCGGGGATGAAGAACGTCATCGCCGGACGCATGTAGCCCAGGCCGAAGGCGCTGTCCACCAGCATCGTGCGGTCGGGGCCGCTGACCCTGGGCTTGATGGCCTCGTGCAGCGTTCCGGGCTTGAGAATCCGTCCCGCCACGAGGTCGCGGTAGAAACCGGCCAGCGCTGGGGCGGTGGTGAGCATCCCTGCCGCAGGCCAGCCCGCCCGCAGCACCACGGGGTTGTTGTAGCCGCCCTTCCCGGGGTGGGGGTTGTTGAGGGCACGGTTGAGGAGGCTGCCGGGGTCGGTGTAGGCGCTCGCGAGGCGGCCGAGGATGTTGTCGTCCCCGCCGGGAACCCCGGGGTCCGTTCCGCCGCCGGCAGGGGCGTCCTTGCCGGGGGCGTCTGCACCGGGGGCGTTCCCCTTGGAGGCGTTCCCGCCGGAGGCGTTCCCGCCGGAGGTGTTCGCGCCGGAGGCATTGGCGCCGGGGCGTCGGGCGGTCAGCTTGGCGGCGCGCTCGATGACGTCGTCGGGCGAACCGATCCACAGGTCCCGGTCCCCGGCGAACTCGTCGCGGACGAACTCGCCCACGGTGCGGTTCCCCGGCGACAGCCTGCGCACGATCTCCCCGGCCAGCCACCCGTACGTCAACGCGTGATAGCCGTGCCCCTCACCCGGTGTCCACTCCGGTTCCTGGCCCGCCAGCTCGGCGGCCCGCGCCGGGGCGTCCGCGGCCTCCTCGGCCGAGACGGAACGGGCGAACGCGGGCAGCCCCGCCTGGTGCGACAGCAGGTGCGCGGCGGTCGTGCCCTCCTTGCCGTGCGCCCCGTACTGCGGCCACCAGGCGGTCACCGGGCCGTCCACGTCGTACACGCCCCGCTCGGCCAGCAGCAGCGCGGCCGTCGCCGTGAGCGCCTTCGTGCAGGAGAAACCGAAGCAGGGGGTGTCGGCCTCCCACGCGCGGCCCGTGCGGCGGTCGGCGACGCCGCCCCACAGGTCCACGACCTTGCGGCCGCCCGCGTACACCGCCACGGCGGCCCCGAGCTCCCGCCCTTCGGCGAAGTTCCGCTCGAAGACGTCCCGCACACCGGAGAAGGCCGGATCGCACGTGCCCTCGACTGTCGTCATTTGCGGTCCTCTCACTGGAAGGTCTGAAACCGAATGATGCTCGATAAGTCCAGCAACTGGGGACGGTGGGGTCACGATGACGAGCGGGGCGCCCTCAACCTGCTCACCCCCGAGGTCGTCGCGGCCGCCGCCGGGTGCGTCCGTGAGGGGCGCGTGATGGAGCTGTCCCTGCCCATCCGCGGGGCCACGTCCTCACCCGCCCCCACGACCGTCCCGCACCTGCGGGGGCGGCCGCTGCCGCAGCACTTCATGTCGGTGGACGGAGGGGACTACGCCGCCGGTACGAGGGCCGTCGGCGCGGGCCTGAAGATGGCGGACGACGCCTTGGTCGTGACACCGCACGGCACCACCACCCACATGGACGCCCTGTGCCACATGTGGTCGGGGGACCGCCTCTACAACGGGCACTCCGCCGACAGGGTCCGCTCGTACGGCGCGGGGCGCTGCGGCATCGACAAGGCCGGACCCGTCGTCGCCAGGGGCGTCCTGTTCGACGTGCCGGGGCTCAGGGGCGTCCCACACCTCGGCGTGGACGACCGCATCGGCCCCGACGACCTCCAGGCGTGCCTGGACGGGACAGGAGTCGAACTGCGCCCCGGGGACGTGGCCGTCGTCCGCACGGGATGGCCGCTCGTCTGGCAGAGCGACGGCCCGGAGGGCTACTGGGCGGGCCAGCCCGGGCTGTCGGCAGACGGCGGCCGCTGGCTCGCCGCCCGCGACGTGTGCATGGTCGCCGCCGACAACGCCGCCATCGGCGGGCTCAACGAGCGCCAGCTCGCCGACGAGTCCCTCACCGACGACCTCCACATGATCCTCCTGTGGCGGCACGGGGTGTACCTCGCCGAGATGCTCTGGCTGGAGGACCTGGCGGAGGCGGGGCGGGCCGAGTTCCTCTTCGTCGCCGCGCCGCTGCGCATCGAGGGCGGCACGGCCAGCCCCATCAACCCCATCGCGGTCCTGTGAGCGGAGCTCCGCCGGACAGGGGGAAGGGCCCCGACCGTGGTCGGGGCCCTTCCCGCGGCCGCACCGGTGGCCGTGCCGGCGGCCGCGTCCGTGGCGCCGCCCGGGATCGTGCCTGTGGCGCTGCCCGTGGTCGCGCCCGCGGCGCCGCCCGTGGTCGCGCCCGCGGCGGTGCCCGGGGGCGGGTCCGGGGTCAGGCGCCGGGATAGGCACCGCCTCCGTACTGCTCGTCCAGGGCGTCGTAGTCGGGGGTGTAGCCCTTCTTGGGGATCGCGTCGGCGAACTCGACCTCGCGCGGCTTCTTGTACGAGGCGATCTCCCCGCGCACATGCTCCACGAGCTGCTCGGCGGTCGCCTCCGCGCCCTCCGCCAGCACGACGATCGCCTTCGGCGACTGGCCGAAGCGGTCGTCGGGCACCCCGATCACGGCCGCGTCGGCGACCGCCGGATGCGTCTTCAGGGCGCGCTCGACCTCGGCCGGGTAGATGTTCTCGTTGGCCGACTTGATCATGCGCAGCCGGGGGCCGATGAAGGTGAGCGTGCCGTCCGGCTCGCGTCGCCCCAGGTCGCCGGTGTGGTGCCAGCCCCCGGCGGTCCGGGCCGCGTTCAGCTCGGGACGGTTCCAGTAGCCGGAGAAGACGCTCTGCCCGCGCGCGCAGATCTCGCCGACCTCGCCCGCCGGGACCTCCTCGCCGTCGGCGTCCAGCAGCCGCACGTGGACCAGCGGGGAGCTGCGCCCGGCGAAGCCCGCGCCGCCCATGCCCAGGCCGAGGAAGGTCAGCATGCCGCCGACCTCGGTCTGGCCGTACCCGCCCATCTTGGACGCGCACCACGGGCTGTCGTCCACCGTGATCATCTCGTCCCACTCGGGGGAGTGCGACACGAAGCGCAGCGAGGACAGGTCGTAGGAGCGGTCCTTGTTGGCCTCCACCAGCCCGTCGATCATCGGGCCGAACAGGAACGCCTGCGTGCACCGCTCGGCCTCGATCAGCCGGCAGACCTCGACCGGCTCGTAGGCGGGGGTGAACACCAGCTTCCCGCCGAGCTGGAAGGTGGCCAGCGTGAACATCATCGTCCCGACGTGGAACAGCGGGCCGCAGGCCAGGAACGTGAAGCCGTCCTCCATCTGGCGGACGTGCAGCAGCGCCATGCTGTGCGCGACCAGCGCGGAGTGGCTCAGCAGCGCCGCGTTGGGGCGCCCGTCGAACGCGGCGGTGTAAAGGGCCAGGACGGGCGCGTCGGCGTCGACCTCGGTCGCGGGCGCGGGCTGCGCGGCGCTCACGTACGACTCGTACTCGTCGCCCGACCTCACCCAGCGGGCGTCCAGGGACACCTGCCCGCGCGCTTTCTCGACGGCCTCAGATTCCTCCCATACGACGACCGCCGGTGCGAGGTCGTCCAGGACGTGGGCGAGCTCGTCGGCGCTCTGCCGCCAGTTGGCCGGGCAGAAGACGGCGCCGAGCCGGCCGCAGGCCAGCAGCAGCTCCAGGACGCGGAAGGAGTTCTGGCCGAACCACAGCACGCGGTCGCCGGAGCGGACGCCGTCGCCCGCCAGCGCCCCGGCCAGGCGGTCCACCCGGTCGTCGAGTTCGGGATAGGTCAGCCGGACCGGGCCGTCGACGACGGCGGTGCCCAGCGGGCGGCCGCGGCGGTGCTCGCTCAGCACGTCCCCGAGTGTGAGCCGGTGTACGAGGGACATCGCGCCTCCTGGTCGAACGGTGTCGAAGGTGGGCCGGGCAAGATCGGAACGGGCCGGGCCGGACGGGGCGGGAGCGGGCCGGTGCCGGCGCCGGGCTAGCGGAAGGCGGGCATGACCTCGGCGGCGAAGAACCTCAGGACCTTCTTCATGTCCTCGAGGGGGAGCTCACGGGTGCTGCCGAAGTCGCACATGAGGTTGTCGAACCCCATGTCCTGGATCATCTTGATCTGGCCGACGACCCGTTCGGGGTCGCCGATGACCTCCAGCTGGTTCCAGCGGAACTCGTTGTCCACCGACCCGCCCTTGAGGTAGCGGTCCTGGTAGAACTCGAAGCCCTTGGCGGCCTGGCCGGTGCTGGGGTCGATGGGGGCGCTGCGCACGTTGAAGATCCGGGACCGGTCGAAGCTCGCCTCGAACCGGGCCTGGTCCTCGCGGGCCTGCTCCAGCGTCGGGGCCACGTACACCGACCGGCTGGCGACCAGCTCGACGCCGGCGGTGTCGATCCCGCCGGCGGCGGCGGTGGCGTGCCAGGTCTCCGCCGCCTTGGCGATCTTCTTGAACGGGGCGGCCGGGTCGGCGAGGATCGGCAGGCCGCGCGCCGCGTACATCTCCACCGTCTCGGGGCTCACCGCCGCCACGTGCAGCGGCGGGTGCGGGCGCTGCACGGGCTTGGGCGTCAGCGTCAGCGGATGGTGGGTCTCGTAGAAGCGGCCCTTGTACTCGAAGTCGTCCTTGGTCCACAGGCCGACCAGCATGTCCAGCGACTCGTTGAACCGGTCGCGGGCCTCCGACAGGTCCAGGCCGAAGTTCTCGAACTCGATGCTCTGGTAGCCGCGCCCCACGCCCATCGACAGCCGCCCGCCCGACAGCAGGTCGACCATCGCGGCCTCCTCGGCCACGTGGATGGGGTTGTGCAGGGGCAGCACGACGATGCCGGTGCCCAGCCGCAGCCGCTCCGTACGGGCCGCCAGATGCGAGAGCAGGGTGAAGATGTTGGGCACCGTCCCGTAGTCCCGGAAGTGGTGCTCGGCGACCCACACCCCGTCGAAGCCGAGTTCCTCGAGCAGTTCGACGATCTCGATCTGGTAGTCGTACACCTCCCTCGCGGTGTGCCCCGCGAACTGGTGGAACAGATGGAAGGTCGAGAACTTCATCGGGCGGTCAGCCACGTGTACGGCTCCTTCTTCGCCGGGCCTGGCGGGCCGGCGCGGGCGGGACGGGGACTCCGCCGCCGCGCCGGTGCCGCCGTGACCCATCATTACGTACCAAGCGCTCGCTTGGGAAGCCTAACAGGTCATCCGCTCCCGCCGCGGCGCCCCGCGGTGGCTAGGGTCGGAGGTGATGAAGAGGCTGCTGATCGTCCACCACACGCCGTCGCCGACCCTGCAGGCCATGTTCGAGGCGGTGCGCGCGGGCGCCACCACCGACGAGATCGAGGGCGTCGAGGTGGTGGCGCGCCCGGCCCTGACGGCCTCGGCCGTGGACGTCCTGGAGGCCGACGGCTACCTGCTGGGCACCCCGGTGAACCTCGGCTACCTGTCCGGGGCCCTCAAGCATTTCTTCGACCTGGTCTACTACCCGTGCCTGGAGGAGACGGTGCGCCGTCCCTACGGCGCCTACCTGCACGGCAACAGCGACGCCGCCGGCGCCCTGCGCGCGCTGGAGTCGATCACGACCGGGCTGAAGTGGCGCGCCGTGCGCCCGCCCGTGGTGGTGACCGGCGAGCCCGGGAAGGACGGCCTGGAGGAGTGCTGGGAACTGGGCGCGACCGTGGCGGCCGAGCTCGGCACCGTCTGACCCGCACGCGCTGACCCGCACGCGCTGACCCGCACGCGCTGACCCGCACGGCCGCTACCGTGATCCCATGAGCGGATTCCGGCATGTGGTCATGTTCCAGTGGGCCGAAGGGACGACCACGTCCCAGCAGGAGGAGGTCCGGGCCAAGCTGGCCGAGCTGCCCGCCGTGATCCCCGAGGTGGGCTCGCTGAGCCTGGGCACCGACGCCGGCGTCAACCCGGGCAACTTCGACTTCGTGGTCGTCGGCGACTTCGCCGACCGCGACGCCTACATCGCCTACCGCGACCACCCGGCCCACCGCGCCGTCGTGGACGGCTACATCAAGCCGATCCTCGGCCGCCGCGCCGCCGTCCAGTACGAGATGTGACCCCGGGCGCCGGGGTTCAGCGCGCCCCGGCGGCGCGCAGCAGCGCGGCGATCTCCCGGTGCCCCTTGTCCAGCGCGTGCCGGAGCGGCGAGACGCCCTCGCCGTCGGCCAGGTTCACGTCGGCGCCCGCCTCGATCAGGAGCCCCACGATCTCCCGGTACGGCCGGGAGCCGTCGCCCAGCACGATCGCCTCCAGCAGGCCCGTCCAGCCCAGCCGGCTGACGTGGTCGACCGCGATCCCCGCCGCCAGCACCTCGCGCACGTAGCCGGCATGCCCGCGCCCGCACGCCGGGATGAGCGCCACCGCGCCGTCCCGGTCGGTGAGGGCCAGGTCCGGGCGGGCCGGGAGCAGCGCCCGCAGCATCGGCACGCTCCCCGTCCGCCCGGTCACCAGGAACGGGGTGTCGCGCTGGTGGTCGCGCGCGTTCGGATCGGCGCCCGCCCTCACCAGGACCTCGGCGGCCTCGACATGGTCGGCGGCCGCGGCCAGCAGCAGCGCCGTCCGGCCGCGGCTGTCGCGGGCCTCCGGGGCCGTGCCGCCCTGCAGCGCGTCCCGCACCCCGGCGGCGTCGCCCCGGGCCGCCGCCGTCAGCAGTTCCTCGTCGTTCACGGGCTCGGTCACGGGCTCCTCTTCCTGCGGCGGGCCGGCCGCGCCGGACCCATGTTGATCATCATTGCGGGCCGGGCCTGGCGCCGTCCCGAAGATCGTCCAACCGGGGGATACCGGAACGCGGGCCGAGTGAAACCGAGCAAGCGCTTGTGAAGAACCCGGGTGGCGGGTTAGGTTCGCCTGCGACGGCACCGCCGGCGGGACGCCCCCCTCGTCCTTCCGGTCCTGCCACTCCAGGGCGCCGCTCGCCGGGGACGGATCGCGCCCCGTCTCCGGCGGGCGGCATCGCCCCCGACCGGGAAGCGACGGAGGACGCGTGATCGGAGGCCACGGCCCCTCGGCCCGGCAGGGCTTCTCGGGGAAGGCGGCGGTCGCGGGCGTCGGCATGACCGCCCTGTCGCGCGCCTCCGGGCGTACGGAACTGGAACTCGCCGTCGAGGCGTCCCAGGCCGCCCTCGCCGACACCGCCGAGACCCTGGGCGGCACCGTGCGCCCTGACGCGGTCCTGAGCTACCACCTCAACGACTCGGCTCCCGTCCTCTACCTGGCCCGCGCCCTGCGCCTGCACGAGATCGGCTGGCACAACGAGATCTACGGGGGCGGCACCCAGAGCGCCTCGATCCTCGCCGACGCCGCCATGCTCGTCGACGCCGGGCTCGCCGAGACGGTCCTGGTCTACCGGGCACTCAACGGGCGTTCCGGGAAGCGCATGAACACGCTGGGGCTGAAGCTCGGGGAGGGCACCGAGGAGCAGTTCACCCACCCCTACGGGATGGCGGGCCCCGTCCACCAGTTCGCCTTGGCGGGACAGCGCTACCTCTACGACACGGGCCTGACCGAGCAGCACACCTATGCCGTCGTCGCCCACTCAAGGGAGCACGCCGCGAGCAACCCGCGGGCACTGCGGCGCCAGAGGATCGACCTCTCCGGCTACCTCGACGACCCCATGGTGGCCTCGCCCCTGCGCCGCCTCGACTGCTGCCAGGAGACGGACGGCGCGTGCGCCCTGGTCGTCACCAAGGCCGACCGTGCCCCCGCCTCACCCCGGATCCACGCGGTCGTACGAGGTGGAGGCCCGGGCGCCTCAGCCATGGACAAGGCCGACGACGTCACCCGGCTCTTCTCCTCCTACCTCGCGGCGCCCCTCTACGCCGCCGCCGGGATGAAGCCGGACGACGTCGACGTGGCCCTGCTCTACGACGCCTACAGCTGGCTCGTCCCGCGCCAGCTCGAGGACTTCGGCCTGGTCGCACGGGCCGACCTGGGCGCCGTGCTGGCGGACGGGGAGATCTCCTGGAAGGGGCGCGTGCCAGTGAACCCCCACGGGGGGCTGCTCTCGGAGGGGTACGTGCACGGCCTCAACAACGTGGCCGAGGCCGTGCGCCAGCTGCGCGGCACGGGCACCAGCCAGGTCGATGCCGCCTCCGTGGCCCTGTGCACCGGCTTCGGCGGCGGTTACGGCAGCGCCGCCATCCTCACGGCGCCCTGACGCCTTCCGCCGCGCCGCCGCCCGCCGCGCCCCACCGCTCCACGACGCGCCTCGCCCGGCGCGCCGCGACGCACCGTGCCCGACGCGCCGCGCGCCGCCGCCCGCCGGCGACGGCGGTCAACCCAGCGACCGCGCCCTCAGGATCAAGTCGCGGATCTCCTGAGGCGTCGGCGCCTCGAACAGCCGCGGTCCGTCGCGCAGCGGGACCATCGCCCACCATGAACCGGTCGCCTCGCCGTACCACACGCGCACGCCGGGAAACTGGCCCTGGAGGTTGCGGACGGTGGCCGCCCGCAGTTCCGCCGGTGTCGGTTCCTCGTGACCGGCGGTACCCCGTTGCCCCGTCATGTCGCCTCCCCCCTCCATCTCACCGGTAACAGCGCCCCGTCCGCCCGGAACATCACCACGATTTGTGAAATTGTGACGAAAACCACCGTGGCTTCCTCGGGAAACCCTGGCGAGATGCCCACGGTCACGGCCGTGCCGCCATGCCGTCATCGACCCGCTCGTGCTCGATCCTCTCGCGCCCGAGCGAGGCGGCGGTCATGGGGGTGAGCACGATCCGGTGGCGGCGCGACCGGCGCGCCCCGGCCGCCGGGCGGCGATGGCTCAGGTGGTACGGCGCGTCGGCGCCGTGCGGATGGGGGAGCGGCACCCGTCCGGTCTCGGACGGCTCATGGCCGACGCGCTTGAGCGCGACCGGAGAGGTGGCGGCGCGTCCGGCCCGCAGCAGCCTGCGATGCACGTCCGGCCGGGGGCACGCCTGGAACCGCCCGCCGCTGCCGCGCGCGTCCCCGTCACCGGGGAAGGCGACCTCCACGCCCGGCGCCCGTCAGTGCGTGTTGATCCCGTCGAACATGACCTTGAGATAGTGCTCGGCCAGGCCCTGGGGGTTGAGCCGGCCGCCCGGCTTGAACCAGCGCACCGCCACCCAGACGGTGTCGCGGATCATCCGGTAGGTGAGCTTGGCGTCGATGTCGGCGCGGAACAGGCCCTGCTCCTGCCCCTGCTTGATGGTGCTCACCCAGATCTTCTCCACCTCGTCCTCGGCCTTGGTGAGGTAGGCGAAGCGCTCCATGTCCTTGAGGTAGTTCCAGTCGTTCTGCATCACCGTGATCGCCGCGCGGTGCGGCTCCAGCGTGCCGAAGGCGATGCGGACCAGCCCCGCGATGGTCTCCCGGGGGTCCTTGCCCTCCTCGATGACGCCGCGGTACGCCGACATGATCTCCTCGAAGAAACCGGCGAGGATCTCATCGACGATCGACTCCTTGGAGTCGAAGTGGTGGTAGAGACTGCCGGAGAGGATCCCCGCCTCGTCCGCGATGTTGCGGACCGTGGTGGCCTGGAACCCCTTCTCGGCGAAGAGTTCGGCCGCGAGCCTGACCAGGTGCTCCCGTCGCTCCGAGGCCAGGGCGGGCGAGCCCTTGCCGCGGCGCCGGGCACCCCCCTCACCACCGGTGCGGGCTTTGGGTCGTCCGGAATTAGTGCTCGTGGTCGTCACCCTCTCATTATGCCGTGCACGCACAACCGCTTGTTCAGGTTGCGTGTCAACACCAGGTTACGACGAGTAGCAAGCGCTTGGTGTCAACCGTGCGAAGCGGCCGCCGGGCGGGCGGGATCTTCTCACGGCGCCCCCGGAGCCGTCCGTACGGGGGCCCGTGCCGGATATGGTCCTGATCATGCGCGCCGTGCCGCTTCCGCCGCCCGGCGAGTCCCGTCCCGGCCGCCCGCGGAAGCGGCCGAGGCGGGAGCGGCGCTCCCCACGCCGGGTCTGGAACGGACGGCCGAAACCGGTCGCCCCACTCCCCGTGATCACGCCCGCCACCGCCGCGTCCGCTAGTCGCCGGAGGGCGGAGGCGTGCCCGGCGGGGGCGGGAGTTCGGCGCCCGCCTCGTCTCCGGCCTCGGCGGCCTCCGCGAGCCGGTCGCGCAGGCTCTGGACGAGCGCGTCGCCCTGCTCGGTGAGCCGTTCGATCGCCGGGAGCGCCAGCTCGTCCCGGACGGTGTCGGCGAGCAGGTCGTCGTACTCCTGCGCGCGGGCGGACAGCGCCTCCAGCCGGCGGTGGGCCTCCAGGGCCTCGTCCGCCGCCCGCACCCGCTCGGCGTACCGCTCCAGGGCCTCGACCCGGCGCGTGACCGCCCGCACCGACAGTGCGAGCTTCTCCCGGAACGGCCGCAGCGCCGCCTCCACCTCGGGAAGCGCGGGGGAGGAGGCCGCCCGCTGCTCGGCGCGCAGCCCGGACTGGCGGGCCAGGACCTGCGCGATCTCCCACTCCTGCCGGGGCAGCGTGACGGCGTTGTCGACCGTGTCGAGCAGGCCCTCCCGGTTGACCCGCGAGTCCCGCACCGTGTCGACCGCCGCCTGGACGCGGGCCAGCAGCGCGCGGCCCTCGTCGTCGAAGTCCTGCGGGGTGAGGTAGCGGTCGCGGCGCCGGGACAGCTCGCGGGCGCGCTGCAGGTCGAGGGACACCGTCGGCGAACCGAGCGCGACCAGCACCGCCATCATCGCCATCCCCAGCAGCCACAGCGACCCCAGCAGCGGCGCGCCCAGCACGCCGATGCCGAGCACGGTCAGCGGCGCCAGCCACACCAGCGGGCGGCGCCGGGCCACGATGGTGTCCAGCTCGGCGCGCAGCCCGGGATCGGCCACCGGGCGCAGCTCGCGCGCCCCGCTGATCGGGTCGTCGGCGTCGGCGGGCGCGATCCGGTGCCAGTACGTGCCGACATGGGTCTCGAACGCGAAGTCGGTGGGCGCGATCTCGATCTCGGTCGGCCCGGCGGGCAGCGGCCACGACCCGACCGGGTCGCCCCCGCCCGGGCCGGTGAAGCGCACCCACCAGCCGCCCTTGCCGTCCTCGCAGCGATAGCGGCCCGGGGCGACGTCGATTCCGACGAAGTACGTCCCGATGCCCGGGATGGAGTTGCTCCAGGCACCACTGGTCACCGGCGACCTCCGATCAGGCCAGCGCCCCGACCTCTCCCGTCGGGTCCCGTCCCGTCCCGTCGTGTCAGTCCGTCGTGTCCCCTCGGCCTCCTCCGGTCGATGCGCACCACGTTGAACGATCGGGAAACGCTAGGAGTTGCCGTACCCAGATCGGCCGGCGGGAAGTCACCGCGAAACCCGCCGATGCGCGGTGGAATACTCCTGGCGTGCGTATACCCGACGACTCCCTCGACCGGCCCCCGTGGGCGATGCAGCTGGTGGCACGGGCCGAGAAGGCCGCGCCGCCCGCGCACTCGGCGGTGTGCGCGGCCGCCGCGACGGCGGTGGTGAGACTGCTCACCGACCCTCGCGCGGCCGATCCCGAAGGGGAGTGGCACGAGGCCGTCCACCACTGGGAGTCGCGCCGGATCCGCAAGGTGACGCGGCGCGCGCGGGGCGTGCGCTGGCCCGAGGTGCAGGCCCTCCCCGGCGTCACGGTGGACGAGGACGGCGCCGAGGTGCGCGCGTTCGTGCCCGGCCCGGTGACGGAGGTCCCGCCCGAGCTGGCCAAGCTCCAGGTCGCCGGGCTGGACCTGGCCGACGACGAGGAGCCCAAACCCCCGCCGGAGCCCCCGTACGCGGCGATCGCCCTCAACCCGGACGTGCCGATGACGACGGGCAAGGCCGCGGCCCAGTCCGGCCACGCCGCCCAGCTCCTGCTGCGGCAGGACGACCCGGCGCGGGTCGCGGCGTGGATCGAGGGCGGGCTGCGGGTGCACATCGCCCGTGACGTCCCGTGGCGGCGCTGCGTGGAGAACGCGGCGGTGGCGGTGCGCGACGCCGGGTTCACCGAGGTGCCGCCCGGCACGATGACCGCCATCGGCTGGATCGTCACCGGCTGAGGCCCTCGCCACAGGTCCCGCGCGTGCCGCGGGCGCCGCGGAGGCGAGGGGCCGTGGCGGGCCGGGATGGTCTCCCGGCCCGCCACGGCCCGGCGATGGTCGATCAGCGGGCGGTCAGGGCAGCGTCACCGCGATCGGGTCGATCCCCGACCCGCGGATCCGGGACGCCAGGCGCCCCGCGAACGGGTGGTGGTCCGCCGACAGGCCCCGCGGGTTGTCGATGACGTACTGCACCGCGTCCCCGGTGCGGCGCTCGCGCCACCGGGCGCCGACCGAGCGGAGCAGCGCGGCCGTACGGGCGGCGTCGGCGGCCTTGACCGAGACCCGGATGGGCGATTCGGCCCGGGGCAGCGCCGCGGCCCGCGCGGCGGCGGCGCCGGACGGGGCGGGCAGGCCGGTTCCGGCCGCCCGCGGCGACGGGTCCGGGCCGGTGATCGCGTTCACCAGCAGCTGCGCCGTCCCGTCGGTGAAGGCCCGGAAGTTGGGCTCGCCGCCGAACAGCACCGTGCGGCCCTCGCCGACCTTCTCGTCGACGACCGCGGCCGTGCCGCCCAGCTCGGACGCGCCCCGCTCGAACCCGGAGACGAACCAGTCGGGCGAGGTCGCGGCCGGGTAGGCGACCGCGACCTTGGCCGGGTCGGGCTGCCGCATGACCAGGTCGTAGGAATAGAACTGCCAGGCCGTGGCGCCGACGTCGCGCGCCAGCGGGCTGCCGCCGTCCACCGTGACGCGGAACAGCGTGCCCGGCACGTCGGAGGCCGGCTCGCTGAGCTGGGCGGTGGTCAGGCCGAGGCGCGCGGCCAGCTGCGTGCCGCCCTGCCAGCCGACGTACCGGCCGCCCCGCTGCGTCCACGTCTGGAGCGCGGCACGTCCGGCGTCGCCGAGCTGGTCGTACGCGGTCGCGGCCGGGCCGTTCGGCACCAGCAGCACCTCGACGCCACCGAGCCTGCCCGCCGCCACGTCGGCCGGATTCAGCAGGGTGAACGGCAGCTTCCACTCGCGGTCGAGCTTGTGCCGCAGCCAGCCGACCGACTGCCGCGCGGAGGACGCCGTGGTCGACAGTTGAAGGACGCCGATCTTCGGGGCCCTGCCGCCGGGGAGCGCGCCCTTCTCGGCGGGCAGCGCCGGGACGGTCGAGGCGCGCGGCCGCAGCTCGGCGCCCGACGAGCCGCCCGCGACGTTGCCGAGCAGTGGCAGGCTCCACGCCGTCACGTCGTAGAAGTACGGGAACGGCGTGTAGGAGTCCTCGTTCAGCATGGCCTGGATCCAGTGCTTCTGGCCCTGGGCCATGGAGATCCAGTACGTGCCCGCCGGGAGCGTCGTCCTGGCCTCGGGGCGCCCGTAGGGCTTGAAGTCGGGCACGGCCAGGGGCTTGGACAGCCGCTGGACCTGCACGCCCATCCGCTGCAACCGGCGCACGATGGTGCGCGCCTCGTCGGCCTTGGCCTTGTCGTCGGCGCGCAGGAAGTAGTGCCGCACCTTGCGGTCGGGCACGGGGCGGTCGATCTGGTTCGGCGGGTTGTAGATCCGGTTGGGCTCGAGTTGCCCGGCCTGGCCCTGCTCGTAGGCGTCCACGGCCATCTTGTGCCACTGGGCCAGGATGGTGGAGCGCCTGGCGACGGCCGCCGACAGCGACACCCACTGCGTGAGGTACTGCTCCCGGAACTTGTCGGGGTAGGGGCTGTCGCCGCCCTTCTCGTAGGTCATCCCGGCGGCGTGGAACGCCGTGGTCGGGACCGTGTCGCCGTACCCCTGGTAGAAGAGGTCGTAGACGTCGCGGTTGAAGAAGTCGATGCCCTGCCGCTCGAACTCGGCGGCCATCGACGCGCCGTAGACGTCGTTGATCCACCCGACCGCCTCCTCGGGCGTCTCGTGGTAGATCGGGTCGGCGTTGGGCGGGAAGAAGTAGGAGTCGCCGCCCATCTCGTGCGCGTCGATGAACATGACCGGCGGGTACTGCCGGAGCATCGCCAGCTTGCCGTCGGTCTCGGGCTGGGTGCGCGCGAACCAGTCGCGGTTCATGTCGAAGCCGTAGGCGTTCTGGCGGGTCTCGGCCTCGCGCCCGTCCGGGTTCTGCGTCGGCAGGATGACGACCAGCGCGTTGTTCAGCACGGTGGTCGCGGCGCAGTCGGTGCGGTCGCCGAGGTTGCGCAGCACCTGCAGGGCCGCGTCGGTGCCGCTGGGCTCGTCGCCGTGCACGTTGCCCGCGACCCACAGGATCGGCACTCCGCGCTCGGCGATCCTCCGGGCCAGCGCCTCGGGCGTGCGCGGGTCGCGCAGCAGCCCGGTCTCGGCGCGTACCTTGGCCAGGCCGGCCTTGGACAGCAGCTCGGGCCGTCCGGCGATCGCGTACTTGAGGGGACGGCCCTGGCCGCTGGTGGCCAGGGTCCCGGAGATGACGCGCTCGCTCCTGGCGGCGACCGTCTCCAGGTACCGGTCGGACTCGGCGGAGGTGACCGCCCGCTCGCCGAGCTCGATGCCGAGGACCTGCTTCGGGGAGGGGACCTTGCCGCGGTAGACGGGCTCGGTCTGGGTGGGGTCGCAGGCTCCGGGCGCCCCGGCCGGGGCGGCGGGCTGCGCCGCGGCCGTCGCCGCGAACGCCGCCGGAGCCGCCAGCGACGCGGTCAGCAGCACCGACCACGCGATTTTTCGGGCTCTCATGTGCGGCAAGGCTGACAGCGGCCGGATCGTTCACCAACGGCAAGTGTTGCCAAGATCGTCCCGGCCGGTCGGGTGGACGCGCGCGTTGACAAGGACCACGCCAGTATTCGGTGGCGGCGGGGTACCGCCGCGGGGCCCGGCATGATTCGGTGCGGGTGAAGACGTTGTTCGCCGC
This sequence comes from Spirillospora sp. CA-255316, assembly GCA_050942275.1. Lineage (GTDB taxonomy): Bacteria > Actinomycetota > Actinomycetes > Streptosporangiales > Streptosporangiaceae > Spirillospora. Next base: position 2,739,206 of record CP192047.1, read on the forward strand.
CCACCCCCGGAGGCCCGCATGCGCGCCGCGCTCACCAAGGACAACACCATGGTCGTCACCGAGGTGGCCGACCCGGTGCCGCAGGAGGGCCAGCTCCTGGTCCGGACGCTGGCCTGCGGCATCTGCGGTTCCGACCTGCACGCGCTCCAGGATCCCGAGGCGTTCATGGACACCACCCGCCGCTCCGGCGGCACCCCCTACGACCCCCGCGAGGGCCTGGTGTTCGGCCACGAGTTCGCCGCGGAGATCGTCGACCACGGCCCCGGCACGCAGCGGACCCTGCCCGCCGGAACCGTGGTGTGCGGGCCGCCGATCGGGTTCGGGCCGCAGGGCGCCGGGATCATCGGGTACGCCCCGATGTACCCCGGCGGCTACGGCGAGTACATGGTCCTCAACGAGGGCCTGACGTTCGCCGTCCCGGACGGGCTCGACCCCCGCGTCGCCGCGATCACCGAGCCGTTCTCGGTGGCGACCCGCGCGGTCCGACGCAGCGGCATCGGCGCGGGCGACGTCGCGGTCGTGCTGGGCCTCGGGCCGATCGGGCTCGGCGTCGTCGCGGCGCTCAAAGCCCGCGGGCACGGGCCCGTGCTGGCCGTCGACTTCTCCCCGAAGCGGCGCGCGCTGGCCGAGGGGCTGGGCGCCGACGAGCTGATCGACCCGGCGGTGGCCTCCCCGTACGACCGCTGGGCGGACCTCGGCGTGCCGACCGGGATCACCGACCGGATCGCCGCCGAGTTGCTCGGCACCGAGCTGCGCGAGGCGGTCATCTTCGAGTGCGTCGGCGTGCCCGGGCTGCTGGGCCAGGTCCTGGACGGCGCCCCCGCCGGGTCGACCGTCATGCTCGTCGGGGTGTGCATGCAGACCGACCGGCTGGAGCCGGGCGTGGCGGTGAGCAAGGAGCTGACCGTGCGCGGCACCTTCGGCGCGCTCCCCGCCGAGTACGGCGCGACGCTGGAGGACATCGCCTCCGGCCGGATCGACGCGGGCTCCATCATCACCGGCACGGTCGGCCTGGACGGTGTCGCCGGGGCGTTCGAGGAGCTGGCGGCGCCGGAGCGGCACGTGAAGATCGTCGTCGTGCCGTGAGCGGGGGCGCGGGGCGCTAGCCGTCCTGGGGCCGGTCGTCCTGGTCGTTCTGGTCGTTCTGGTCGTCCTGTGCTTCGGGCGCCTTGGGCAGCGGCAGGGGAGCGGTGGCCTGCCGCCCCGAGTCCCGCCGCTTGCGGGGGAGCGGCGTCTGCACGGTCTTCTTGGCGCCCTCTCCGGATTCGGCCGCGGGCGGCGGCTCGGGCAGCCGCTGCGGAGCGGTCGGCTTGGCCGCGACCGGAGGCGCGGGCTTGGGGAGTTCGGCGTCGAGCACGGTCTCCTCGGCCTGGAACGAGGCGGGTTTCGGCTCGGGCTCGGGCTCAGGTTCGGGGTCAGGTTCGGGCGCGGGTGCGGGCTCGGGCTCGGGCTCGGGAAGCTCTGCGTCGAGGACGGTCTCGTCGGACTGGAACGCAGAAGGCTTCGACTCGGGCTCAGACGTGGGCGCGGGTGTGGGCGCGGGTTCGGGCTTGGGAAGCTCCGCGTCCAGCACGGTCTCGTCGGCGGACACCGGGGTCGGCGCGGGGACCGCGGCAGGCGCCGGTGGCGTGGCGGGGGCCGGAGGCGGCGGCGTGGGGGACGAGGCGCCGCGCTGCTGCCAGCGGTTGAGCGTGGCCAGGGCGAACTCCTGCGTACGCGTCAGCCCGCCCGGCTGCCCGGGGACGGGCGCCGGCTCGGCGGTCTGCGCGGGAGCGGCCTCCGAGCCCTCGGTGGTCGACGGCGACGGCGCCGGCCGGCGCGCGGCCTCCGCGCGTCCCACGCGGGCCTTCACGCTCAGCCCGTACGACACGAACAACAGCAGCCCGAGCCCTCCCAGGAACACCGCATGTTCCAGGAGGCTCAGCCACTTGCCCTTGAAGACGTCCAGGACGGCGAACACCGCGAACCCCGCCAGCCAGCCGGTGAGCACGGGCAGGAACCACACGTCCCGGCGGCGGACGAGACCGGCCACGGTCAGCGCCACCAGCAGCAGCTCGACCAGCTTGACCGTGGCCAGCCCGGGCGTGGCGAGCCCCGAGCCGATGTAGCCGGCCAGTTCCTCGCGCCGGTCGCTCCAGCTGAGCAGCCCCGTGACGAACCCTGTCACCCCGTAGGCGATCAGGAAGGCGCCGACCGGGTAGTGGAAGCGGTGCCAGTTCCGGCCGCTGCCGAGGGACGGTGCCTGGCCCGCGGGGGCGGACGGCGGAACGGGCGGTTGCAGCGGGGGCGGCGCCGTGGCGTTGCCCTCGCCGGGCTTGGGGAGCGGCAGGTCGGGCCGGGTCAGGTCCCGAGGCCGCTCCGGGCTCGATCCCGCGTACGCCGTCATTCCAGCCCCCATCTCGACCCGTCGTCTGTTACGCGCAACATATCCCGGATGCCGTCCGGGCATTCGCGAACGCGCGACCCGTGTCCGGGGGACGGGCGCGACCGGTGGTGCGGACGGGACGCGCCGCGACCCCGCCCCGGCACCGCGCCGGACCTCCGCTCGGACCCGGTTCGGGTGCCGCCCTCCGACGGTTCTGATCAACGAATGTTGAGGCGTCGAACATACTCGCCCGTGGCGCCCCCGTCCCGCGGGCGGTGTCCCTGTTCCCGAGAACTCCCTGCTCGTCTCGCGTGTTACTGGATTGTTACCGCCCACAACAAATCTCCTCTCGACGAATCGGGCCTTCGCGACATAAGTTGCGGGGCACAACATTCATCGGTGTGAGGTCGATCACCGATGGCCCGTCCACCCACCCCCAGAAAGGACCCGGGCCCATGCGCAAGGGGATCCTCAGCCTCACCGCCCTGTCGGCGGCCGCGGTGCTCACCCTCGCCGCCTGCGGGGACGACTCCGGCGGCGCCGAAGGCTCCAAGGCGGGCAAGATCGGCGTGATCCTGCCCGACACCAAGTCCTCGGTCCGCTACGAGAGCTTCGACCGCCCGTACCTGGAGCAGGCCTTCAAGGCCGCCGGCGTCCAGTACGACATCCAGAACGCCGAGGGCTCCACCCAGCGGTTCCAGACCATCGCCGACCAGATGATCACCGGCGGCGTCACCGTGCTCGTCGTGGACGGCATCGACTCCAACTCCGCCGCGGCGGTGCAGCGCAAGGCCCAGCAGCAGGGCGTGAAGACCATCGACTACGACCGGCTCACCCTCGGCGGCGTCGGCGACTACTACGTCTCCTTCGACAACACGAAGGTCGGCCAGGAGCTCGGCAAGGGCCTGCAGAAGTGCCTGGGCGACAAGAACGCCAACATCGCCTACCTGAACGGCGCCCCCACCGACAACAACGCCACCCTCTTCGCGCAGGGCGCCCACAGCGTGCTGGACAAGGTCACCTCGTACAAGAAGGTCGCCGAGCAGGCCGTGCCCGACTGGGACAACCAGAAGGCCGCCACCATCTTCGAGCAGATGTGGACCCAGCAGGGCGGGAAGATCGACGGCGTGCTGGCCGCCAACGACGGCGTCGGCAACTCGGCGATCTCGATCCTGAAGAAGAACGGCGAGGCCGGCAAGGTGCCCGTCACCGGCCAGGACGCCACCCTCCAGGGCCTGCAGAACATCCTGGACGGCACCCAGTGCATGACGGTCTACAAGCCCGTCAAGCAGGAGGCCGACGCCGCCGCCAAGCTCGCCCTGGCCGTCCTCAAGGGCCAGAAGGGCGAGACCAACGGCTCGGTGAACGACCCGCAGGGCAAGCGCGACGTCCCCTCGGTCCTGCTCGACCCCGTCCCGGTCTTCAAGGACAACCTCAAGCGGGTCGTCGACGACGGCTTCGTGAAGAAGGCGGAGTTGTGCGCCGGCGCCTACGCCGCCAAGTGCCAGGACGCCGGCATCCAGTGAGCCCTCGTGGCGGGTCCCGCCGCTGGGGCGCCTGCGCGCCCGGGACCCGCCACGGGCGTACCCCTGGGGCCGTCCGGCCCCTGGAAAGGGAAACACGTGTCTGACAACGGTGAACCCGTCGGCGGCACCCCCGCGGCCGGCGCACCCGATGGCGCCGCCGCACCGGGCCCCGGAGCCGGCGACCCCGCGAGCGCGTCGCCCGTCCTGCGCCTGACCGGCCTCAACAAGAGCTTCGGCGCCGTCCACGTGCTGCACGACGTGGACTTCGCGGTGCGGCGCGGCGAGGTGATGGCCCTGGTCGGTGACAACGGCGCGGGCAAGTCCACCCTCGTCAAGTGCATCGCCGGGATCCATCCGATCGACTCGGGCACGATCGAGTTCGAGGGCCGGCCGGTGGAGATCTCCGGGCCCCGCGACGCCTCCGCGCTGGGCGTCGAGGTGGTCTACCAGGACCTCGCGCTGGCCGACAACCTGGACATCGTGCAGAACATGTTCCTCGGCCGCGAACGCCGCCGCGGCATCGTGCTGGACGAGGACGCGATGGAGCAGGCCGCCCGCGAGACCCTGGCCCGGCTGTCGGTGCGCACCGTGAAGTCGGTGCGGCAGCAGGTGGCCAGCCTGTCGGGCGGGCAGCGGCAGACCGTCGCGATCGCCAAGGCGGCGCTGTGGGACTCCAAGGTCGTCATCCTGGACGAGCCCACCGCCGCGCTCGGCGTCGCCCAGACCCGGCAGGTGCTGGACCTGGTCCGCCGGCTGGCCGACACCGGCCACGCGGTGGTACTCATCTCGCACAACATGAACGACGTGTTCGAGGTGTCCGACCGCATCACCGCGCTCTACCTCGGCCGGGTGGCGGCGGACGTGCGCCGCGCCGACGTCACCACCGGGCAGGTCGTGGAGCTCATCACCGCCGGCCGTACCGGCGATCTCGGCCTCGCGCCGGCGACCGCCGCCGAGAGCATCTGAAGGGGCCTCGATGTCCATCGACAAGCAGGCGGCAGGGGCCGCCGTGAAGCTCGCGGACGCGGACTTCGCCGCCGACCGGCGCGTGCACGACGTGCCCTCGGCGCTGCGCGACTACTGGGCCCGGGTGCGCTCGGGCGACCTGGGCGCGCTGCCGGCGATCCTCGGCCTGGCCGGCCTGGTGGTGCTGTTCACCGCGCTGCGCCCGGAGACCTTCCTCAGCGAGCGCAACATCGCCAACCTGTTCACCCAGGCCATGCCGGTGACCATCCTGGCGATGGGCCTGGTGTTCGTGCTGCTGCTCGGCGAGATCGACCTGTCGGCCGGGGTCGCCAGCGGCGTCTGCGGCGCCGTCATGGCCAAGCTGATGGTCGACGCCGGCCAGCCCTGGTACGTGGCGGTGCTGTCGGCCGTCGCCACCGGGATCATCATCGGGACCGCGATCGGCTGGCTGGTCGCGGTGGTGCGGATCCCGTCGTTCGTGGTGACCCTGGCGCTGTTCCTCGGCCTCCAGGGCATCACGCTGCGGCTGATCGGCGAGGGCGGCACCGTCCCGGTCCGCGACGACGTGATCGTGGCGCTGGCCAACAAGAACATGCCGGTCTGGCTCGGCTGGACGCTGGCCGCGGCGTGCGCCCTCTTCTACGGCGCGCTCCAGCTGTGGCGGTGGCGGCGGCAGCACGAGCGCGGGCTGGCCGCCAAGCCGGTCCAGCTGGTGATCGCCCAGGTGGCGGTGGTCGCGGCGGCGCTGCTGCTCGGCACCTACCTGCTCAGCCTGGACCGCGCCCCCAGCCCGCTGATCACCCTGGCCGGGATCCCGTGGGGCGTGCCGCTGGTGGGCGTGCTGCTGATCGCGGCGACCTTCGTGCTGGGCCGCACCGCCTACGGGCGGCACCTGTACGCCATCGGCGGCAACGCCGAGGCGGCTCGCCGGGCGGGCATCAACGTGACCCGGCTGCGGATGTCGGTGTTCATGATCTGCTCGGCGCTGGCGGCGGTGGCGGGCATCGTGGCCGCGTCCCGGCTGAACTCCATCACCCCCGACGCGGGCGCGGGCAACACGCTGCTGTACGCGGTCGGCGCCGCGGTCATCGGCGGCACCAGCCTGTTCGGCGGGCGCGGCCGGGCCCGGGACGCGGTGCTGGGCGGCCTGGTCGTGGCCACCATCGAGAACGGCCTCGGCCTGCTGGGCGCCAAGGCGTACGCCAACCTCCTCATCACCGGCGGGGTGCTGCTGCTGGCCGCCAGCATCGACGCGCTGGCGCGCCGCCGGAGAGCGGTCGCGGGACGATGAGCGACGCGGCGGGACCGGTCGGGGGGCCGGCGGCGGGCGCCGCCGGCCCCCCGCCGCCGCACGGCCCGGCCGGACCGGCGCCCCGCCGCCCGCAGAGCCCGCCGGGCACCGGCGTCACGGCTTTCCGGGCGGCGAACGCTGCTGCTACGCTCACCTGCCAGGACCGCGTTCCGCGCGACCGCGGCGCGGCACGGTGGGAGCCCCTCGGCATGTCAGAGACACCCGTTCTGGACCTGCGCGGAATCGACAAGAGCTTCGGTCCCGTCAAGGTCCTGCATGACGTCGACTTCACCGCGCGCGCCGGCGAGGTGACCGCGCTGGTCGGCGACAACGGCGCGGGCAAGACCACGCTCGTCAAGTGCATCGGCGGCATCCACTCCTTCGACGCGGGCCGGTACCTGTGGGACGGCAGGCCGGTGCGGCCCGACAGCCCCCGCGACGCCGCGGCCCTCGGCATCGAGGTCGTCCACCAGGACCTCGCGCTGTGCGAGAACCTCGACATCGTCCAGAACATGTTCCTCGGCCGCGAGCGGCGCCGCGGGCCGGTGCTGGACGAGGCCGCGATGGAGGAACTGGCCGTCACCACGCTGTCCGCCCTGTCGGTCCGTTCCGTCCGCTCGGTGCGGCAGCGGGTGTCGGCGCTGTCGGGCGGGCAGCGGCAGACCGTCGCGATCGCCCGTGCCGTCCTGTGGGACAGCCGCCTGGTCGTCCTGGACGAGCCCGCCGCCGCGCTCGGCGTCGCCCAGACCCAGCAGGTCCTGGAACTGGTCCGGCGGCTCGCCGACAAGGGCCTGGCGGTCGTGCTCATCTCGCACAACATGAACGACGTGTTCGCGGTGTCCGACCGGATCGCCGCGCTCTACCTGGGCCGGATGGCGGCCCAGGTCAGGACCTCGGAGGTGACGCACGCGCAGGTGGTGGAGCTCATCACCTCGGGGCGCAGCGGCGACCTCGGGCTCCCGCGCGACGCCGACGCCCCGCCCGAGGCCCCGCACCCCGAACCGGCACGGCGCGGGCGCGCCGAAGGCCCGGCGGGACCGCCCGCATGATGAAGGCAGGCCCGTCACAAGAGGAGATCCGGCGCCACAACCTGGGGACGCTGCTGCGCTACGTCCACCTGCGCGGCCCCGCCTCGCGCGCGACGCTGGCCGAGTCGCTCGGCCTCAACCGCAGCACCATCATGGCGCTCACCGCCGACCTCACCGCCGCCGGGCTGGTCCGCGAGGAGCTGCCGCGCCGCCCCGGCCGCCGCGCCGGGCGGCCCTCCCTGGTGGTGCGGCCCGAGTCCACCCGCGTCTACGTGCTGGCGTTCGACGTGGGCGTCGACCGGCTCGGCGTGGCCCGGGTCGGGCTCGGCGGGACCATCCTCGAACGCCGCGAGGCGTCCCGCACCCGCGGCCCGTTCGACCCGGGCGAGATGGTGGGCGCCCTCGCCGCCGCGGCGCGCTCCCTGATGCGCAAGGCCGGGCGCGACGCCGTCTGCGTCGGCGCCGCGCTCGCCTTCCCCGGAACGGTCCGCCGCTCCGACGACCAGATCATGTTCGGCCCCAACCTCGACGTCGGCGACCTGGCCCTCGGCGACGCCCTGTCCCGCCGCCTGGGCCTGGGCATCCCCGTCTCGGTCTGCAACGACGCCAACCTCGGCGCCCTCGCCGAACACGAGCGCGGCGCCGGCGTCGGCTGCGACAACCTCATCTACCTGCACGGCGACGTGGGCGTCGGCGGCGGCATCATCGTCGGCGGCCGGCTGCTCGGCGGCGACGAGGGCTACGGCGGCGAGATCGGCCACATGATGGTCAACCCCGGCGGCCGGCTGTGCGGCTGCGGTTCCCGCGGCTGCCTGGAGGCCGAGGTCGGCGAGCGCACCCTCCTCGACCACGCCGGCCGCGAGGAGTCCTCCGACCTGGTCGGCCGCGACGCCGTCCGCGCCGTCGTCGACGCCGCCGACCGCGGCGACATCGTCGCCCGCGACGCCCTCCACCGCGTCGGCACCTGGCTCGGCTGGGGCGTCGCCAACCTTGTCAACATCTTCAACCCGGGCCTGGTCGTGTTCGGCGGCACGCTGCGCGACATCTACCTTGGAGCCGCCGCCCAAGTCCGCAGCGTCCTGGCGACGGGCGCCCTGGCCGCCCCCAGGGAGAAGGTCCGCCTCCGCACCGCCGCCCTGGGCGACGACACGACCCTGGTGGGCGCGGCCGAGTTCGCCTTCGCCGCAGTACTGGCAGACCCCGTACAGGTACTGACCCGCCTGAGAGCCCCAGACGACAGTGTCATTGTGGGGGGGCGACCCCCCACGCCCCCCGGGACGTAGCGAAACGCGTTTCATTGTGGGGGGACGACCCCCCACGCCCCCCGGGACGGCGCGAAGCGCCTCCTCCGCTCGCCTGGGGGCTCGCTACGAAAACGCTCCCCGCCGCCTGCCCGTCCCTCCGCTCCGCTGCGGGCCGGACAGTGAGGGCGGTCCCCGTTGCGGTTGTTGGGGGCGGGGCTCAGCCGTCGAAGCGGCCGTAGGCGCCCTTGTAGAAGAGGAGCGGGTCGCCTTCGTGGTGCTTGTCGAGGTGGTGGACGCGGGCCACGACGATGACGTGGTCGCCGGCGACGTACTCGTTCTCGACCTCGCACTCGATCCAGGCCAGCGCGCCCTCGATGACGGGGCTGCCGCCGGGGGAGCCGGTCCATTCGATGTCGGCGAACTTGTCGCCGCCCTTGACGGCGAGCTGCTTGCAGACCTCGAGCTGGGGTTCGCTGAGGATGTTGACGCACAGGCGGCCGGCGTCGCGGAGCCGGGGCCAGGTGGTGCTGGTGTGCGCCACGCAGAAGGCCACCAGGGGCGGTTCCAGCGAGACCGAGGTGAAGGAGTTGGCGGCCAGGCCGGTGGGGCGTCCGGTGGCGGGTTCGATGGCGGTGATGGCGACGACCCCGGTGGCGAACCTGCCCAGGACGGACCGGAAGCGGGCGGAGTCGATGTCGGTCACCCGTGCCCCGGCCGACCCGTTGGGAGATCCGTGCATGCGGCGTTCCGTTCCCTGGCCGGGGGGTCGTCCGGCCGGTGCTCCCACGGCCGCCGTGCGTGCGGTCGCTGGTTCGGCCATTGGACCCGATCCCTTCTCTTAGCCAAGCGCTTGCTTGGACGATAGGGCGGCGCCGATCGCGGTGTCAAGCCGGGTGTGCGCCGTCCGCCCCTCCCTCCATCCAAAGGCACCGATCGGTCCGGTGCTTCCTTCAGGGGTGGATATCGGTCGAAGGTCCTGGTCGGGGCTCGGTCCGCGGTCGGAGTCGGGGGCGCGTTGACAGGGGAGGTTCGCCGCCCTAACTTTATGGCCAAGCGCTTGCTCGGTTGGAGGGATCGTGGGCGGCTTTCGGGACGGCACCGCCATCGCCGGCGTCGGGTACACCCCGTTCAGCAAGGACTCGGGGGTCTCCACGCTCACCCTCGCGGTCGACGCCGTCCTGGCCGCACTCGACGACGCGGGCCTGGACGTGGACGACGTGGACGCGCTGGCCACGCACCGGGTCGGCGACTCCACGCCGCCGTGGGTGGTGGCGCCCGCGCTCGGGATCCCGGAGGTCACCTGGTACCTCGACCAGTTCGGCGGCGGCAGCGTCTCGCACTCGGTGATCGGCCAGGCGGCGATGGCGGTCGCGTCCGGCGTCGCCCGGACGGTCGTCTGCTACCGGGCGATCAACGCGCGCTCGGAGTTCCGGATGGGCGGCACGGGACGCGCCCCGGCCCCCATCTTCGACGTCCAGTACCAGGCGCCGTACGGCTACTTCGCGCCGCCGCAGCAGTTCGCGATGGCCGCGCGGGCGCACATGGACGCCTACGGGACCACCGCCGAGCAGCTCGGCCACATCGCGGTCGGGCAGCGCGCCAACGCGGTGAAGAACCCCCGCGCGCTCAAACGCGACCCGATCACGCTCGACGACCACCTGGCGTCGCGCTGGATCGCCGAGCCGCTGCGGCTGCTGGACTGCTGCCTGGAGACCGACGGGGCCTGCGCGGTCGTCGTGACGTCGCGGGAGCGCGCCCGCGACCTGCGGCACGTTCCCGTGCTGATCTCCGGGGCCGCGTGGGCGGGCGGCGACAGCTTCTTCTCCGGGGCGGGCAGCGGGCCGTCCGGGACGGATCTCACCGTGACGGAGGCGGCCAGGCTCGCGCCGCGCCTGTACGCGATGGCGGGGGTCGGCCCGGGAGACATCGACGTGGCCGAGCTGTACGACTGCTTCACCTACTCGGTCCTCGTCCAGCTCGAGGACTACGGCTTCTGCGCCAAGGGGGAGGGCGGCCCGTACGCCGCCTCCGGGGCGCTGGCCCTGGACGGCGAGCTGCCCGTCAACACCCACGGCGGCTTCCTGTCCGAGGGGTACGTGCACGGCATCAACCATGTCGCCGAGGCGGTGTCCCAGCTGCGCGGCACGGCCGGCGACCGCCAGGTGCCCGGCGCCGAGGTGGCCCTGTCGACATCCCAGCCGGGTTACGTGCTGGCCGGGACGTCCGCCCTGATCCTGAGGAGCGATTCGTGAGCGTCCAGGGGCTGCCCAGGCCGGAGGCCGATCGGGACTCGGCGCCGTGGTGGGAGGCCGTGCGGCGGCACGAGCTCACCGTGCAGCGCTGCGGCGGGTGCGGCACGCTGCGCTTCCCGCCGCGGGCCGTCTGCAACCGCTGCCGGAGCCGCGAGTGGGCGTGGGTGCCGGTGAGCGGCACCGGCCGCGTCTACAGCTGGATCGTCAACCACCAGGTGTTCATGCCCGCGATGGCCGGCCGGGTGCCGTTCCCGGTGCTGCTGGTGCGGCTGGACGACGGCGAGGACCTGCTGATGTACGGCGGCCTCGCCGGCGGGGACGCCGCCGTCCTGGAACCGGGGCTCCCCGTCGAGGCCGTGTTCGCGGACGTGGACGAGACGACGACGCTGGTGAACTGGCGCCCCCGGTAGAGCCGGGCGTCAGTCCGTCCCGGCGGCGGCGCGGGCGTGCAGCGCCGGTTTGTCGATCTTGCCGTTGGGGTTGACCGGCAGCGCGTCCACCAGCACCACCAGCCGCGGGACCTTGTAGTTGGACATGTTGTCCCTCGCCCACGCGATGATCGCGTCCGGGGTCGCGGCGCCGCCGGGGGCGGGCACGACGTAGGCCCGGCCGACCTCGCCCTGCCGCTCGTCCGGGACGCCGATGACCGCGACCTGCGCCACCAGCGGGCAGCGCAGCAGCAGCCCCTCGATCTCCGCCGGGTAGGCGTTGAAGCCGGAGACGATGAACATCTCCTTCTTGCGGTCGACGATGGCCAGGTTGCCCGCCTCGTCGAGCGTGCCGATATCGCCGGTGTGCAGCCAGCCGTCGGCGTCGACCGCCTCGGCCGTCCGCTCCGGGTCGCGCCAGTAGCCGCGCATGACGCCGTACCCGCCGACCAGGATCTCGCCGCGCTCGCCGGGCGGCAGGTCCTTGCCCTCGTCGTCGACGATCCGCAGCGTGACGCCGGGCACGGCGCGGCCGGTGGTGCCCGCGATCACCTCGACCGGGTCCTCCGGCCGGGTCATCGACACCACGGTGCCCTCCATCAGCCCGTACGCGTTGATCATGCGGTCCAGGCCGACCCGGTCGAGCAGCCGGCGGATCAGCTCGGGCGGCACGGCGGCGGCCCCGCAGATCGCCACCCGCAGCGAGGAGACGTCGCGCGGCGCGGGCCCGTCCAGCTCGTCCAGGATCTTGAAGAACATCGGGGGCGCCCCGGCCAGCACGCTGACCCGCCGCTCCTCGATCAGGCCCATCAGCTCGTCCGGCGCGAACAGCGCGATGGGCATCATGGTGGCGCGGCGCAGCACGCACGCCAGCAGGCCCGCGTTGATCCCGAAGCCGTGCGAGAACGGCGCGATGATCGGGTAGCGGTCGCCTTCGCGCAGCGTGACCAGCTCGGCCCAGTCCCAGTAGCCGCGCAGGAGCTGCTCGTGGTGGAGCATGACGCCCTTGGGCGTGCCGGTGGTGCCGGAGGTCGACATGATCTCGGCGAGGTCGTCGGGGCCGACGGCCATCGCGCGCTCCTCGGCCGCCTCCGCCGAGACGTCCGCGCCCTCGGCGAGGAACTCGTCCCAGCCCATCGCGCCGGCCGCCGGGGCCGGGGCGGGTCCGCCGAGGACGACGACATGCCGCAGGTCGGGCAGGGAGTCGCGCTCCTCGGCGAGGAGGCCGAGGTAGGACGTGCCCATGAACCCTTCGGCGACCAGCAGTACCTTGGCGCCGGTCTTCCGCAGCAGCCCGGCCGCCTCGATGCCCTTGAAACGCGTGGACAGCGGCGTGATGATCGCTCCGGCGTCCCAGACGCCGTACGCGGTGACGACCCAGTCCGGGGTGTTGGGCGCCCACACCGCGACGCGGTCGCCGGGCTCCACGCCCAGGGCGATCAGCGCGCGCGCCACCCCGCCCGCCCGCCGGGCGAGCGAGGCCAGGGTCAGCGTGGTGTCCCCGGAGACGACGACCTCGGCGTCCCCGTGCCGGGCCGCCTGGTCGCGCAGCATGCGCGGGATCGTCCGCCAGTCGGGTACGGGCTGCACTTCCATCGCGCCTCCTCGGAGCTGCGGCGAACGACGACGACCTGCGGTGCCTGCGACGGTCCGCGACGGATCGGGACGTCGGACCAGGACGTCGGATCGGGACGTTGAACTAGGACGCTCGCGAGCGGTCCCGGCCGAGGTGGTGGCCGCGCAGGTCGGTGACCGTGCCAGCGCGGCGCTCCTCGGAGACCCGCTCCTCGACGACGACGTCGACGGAGACGGGCGTGAGCGCGTAGAGGGCCTGCGCGATCCGCGCCTTCCACATCGGGTTCTTCACGAGGGTGTCCCGGTTGAACGTGACGTGCAGCGCGGCGGAGTCGAGCGTCCCCTCCCGGCTGACGCGCAGGTCCCACTGGCTGACCCCGTCGATGCGGCTGAGCGCCGCCGCCACCTTGGGGATGGACAGCCAGCGGCCCCGGACGAGCACGTGCTCGCCCACGGTGTGGGCCGGTGCGGGGACGCCTTCCTCGCCGCCTTCGAGCCGTACGGCCTGGCCGGTGCGCAGCGTCGCGTCCCCCAGGGAGGAGTGCCAGGCGGGGGTGATGACGACCTCCGCGAGGCCCTCGCTGTACGGGGCGTCCAGGATCACGTCCTTGTCCAGGGGGGCGAGCCCGAGCAGCCCTTCCCGTACGGGAGCGAGGACCGGTTCCGCGGCGGGGTCGCGCTGTGCGATCGGCGTGCCGGAGAAGGGGTCGGCGTACAGCTCCCGTACCGAGGCCTCGAACTCGGCCGCGAGCTGCCGGTGGGTGTTGGGCGAGGGCACCTCTCCCACGAGGAGGATGTGCCGCAGCTCCAGGTCCAGGGGGTCGAGCAGGAACTCCAGGTGCAGCCGCGCCAGGAAGTCCATCGCCCCGGTCGGGGTGGTGATGAGCGTGGTCGCCCCCACGCTCTCGAGCGCGGCGTGCAGGCGCAGGCGCCCGCGGGGTCCGACGCCGGCGGCGGCCTGGGCGACGCCGGCGGCGGCCTCGGCGAGCAGCGCCCCGCTGAGCTCGCCGTCGTTGTTGAGCGCGACGACGACGCGGTCGTTCCGGCCCAGCCCCGCGGCGGTCAGCGTCGCGGACGCCAGTTCCAGCGCCGCCGCGCGGTCGGCGGCGTTCATCGGGACGACCGGCCCGCCCTCGGGGGACACCAGGAGGAGGCCCTGCGCCGTGCCGCCGGCCGGGAAGGTGTTACGGGTCGGCCAGCTCACTTCGCCTCCGCCTCCTGCACGACCTCGCGCATGAAGAGCTTCATGGAATTGCAGACGTTCTCGTGCGCGAGGCCACCGACCTGTGCCTGCATGATGATGTCGGTGGCGCCCGCCGCCTCGATGCGTTCGAGGGCCTTGCGGGAGCCTTCGACGTCGTCGATGACGACCATGGTCTCGTCGCGCAGGATGCCCATGGCCTCTTCGGGGGGCATGCCGACGGCCTGCTGCCCGAGGACGCGGTGGGTGGCGTGGCGGGCGTCGGTGTAGCCGGGCGGGGCGACCAGGTTGATCTGGCGGCGCAGGTACCACAGGACGGGGTCGGCGGCGGTGTCGACGGCCTCCTGCTGGGTGGGCGCCACGTGCCAGGGGATCATCAGGGCGATGCGGCGGGTCTCGGGGTCGAAGCCGTTGTCGGCCAGGCACTGCTTGTACTGGGCGATGTCGTCGGCGACCTCGTTCAGGCCCTTGAGCATGGTCATGCCCAGCAGGTTGTAGCCCTGCCTGGCGGCGGCCAGGTAGCCGTCAAGGGAGGTGGAGGCCACCCACACCGGCGGGTGCGGCTCCTGCACCGGGCGCGGGTAGACCGACACGTCGGGGATCTCGAAGTACTCGCTGGACCGGGTGACGGGCTGCCCGTCGGCGTTCCAGATGGCCAGCACCGCCTCCAGCGACTCCTCCCACAGCTTGCGGGACTGCTCGAAGGGGCGCTGGAAGGCCTGGTACTCCAGGGGGGAGGCGCCGCGGCCCGTACCGAACTCCACGCGCCCCCCGGAGAGGATGTCCAGGGTGGCCACGCGTTCGGCGGTGCGGATGGGCGACTGGAAGGGCAGCAGTACCACGCCCAGCCCCAGGCGGATCCGCTCGGTCCGCTGGGAGATGCCGGCCAGGACCAGGTCGGGCGCCGAGGAGTGCGAGAACCCGCGGGTGAAGTGGTGCTCGACGAACCAGGCGGTCTCGAAGCCGAGCCCGTCGGCCAGCACGCACTGGTCCATGACGTTCTCGAACGCCCGCCGTTCGACCTCGCGGGACCGCCCGCGCACTTCGAGTTCGTAGCCAAGGCTGACCCGTAGGGACGTCATCGAGCCTCCGGTGATGCTCCGCTGTCAGGACTCCGCGTATGACCAAGCGCTCGCTTGGGAGATTAGCAGCAGCGGACCACGGCAACAAGTCAGGTCAAGGTCAGCCGCGGGGCGGCCCGGCGGGGTGGACCCCGCGCGCCGTCGTGGACGGCGCGATCATCGTCATCATCGCCACCGCGGCAAGGCCGTCCAGCACGCCCCTCCCGGCGCCGGCCAGCCACCGCCGCACCCGCGCCGGCAGCCGCGCGCCCTCGTGCAGCGCCGCCCACGCCAGCCAGCCCACCGCCACCACGATGACGTACGACACCAGCCGGTACAGCCCGACCGCGGCCCCGGCGGGCGCCAGCGCCGCGCCGAGCGCGACCAGCGAGGCCGCCATGCTGCTCTCGATCGCGCCCAGGCCGCCCGGCAGCACCGGGATCACGCTGCCCGC
Organism: Spirillospora sp. CA-255316; assembly: GCA_050942275.1. Lineage (GTDB taxonomy): Bacteria > Actinomycetota > Actinomycetes > Streptosporangiales > Streptosporangiaceae > Spirillospora. The sequence goes on from CP192047.1 coordinate 2,754,597, forward strand.
GGCCTGCGCCGCGAAGTACGCCAGCGCCACCCCGTGCGGCGCGATGTCGATGCCGACCGCGTGCGCCGCCGCGAACAGCGCCAGGATGTCGGACACCCAGTTCACCACCGCCAGCAGCACCAGCGCCGCCCAGTCGCGGCGGGACGGGCGCAGCGCCGCGCAGCCCTCGCGCAGCGCCCGCGCGTACGGGGCGACCCGCCGGTGCGCCACGACCGCCCGGCCGATCCGGCACGCCACCGCGGCCACCCGGGCGCGCGGGCCGCGCCGCGACAGCACCAGCGCCGCCAGCGCGGGCACCGCCAGCGCGGCGGTCGCCGCCCCGCGCGCCTGCGGCGCCGCGAGCAGTGCCAGCAGCGCGATCACGGAGTAGGCGGTGGTGGTGATGACGCCGCCGACCAGGATCACCGCCGTGGCCAGCTGCGCCGTCGCGCCGCTGTGCCGGAACTGCCGGAAGGTGTAGACGACGCTGACCGCGGGCCCGGCCGGAAGCGTGGTGGACAGCGCGTTGCCCGCGTACGTCACCGCGAACGCCCGCCGCAGCGTCATCCGCACGCCGCCGATCCGCAGCAGCCGCCGCTGGAGGCGGGCGAAGGACCCCATCGAGACCGCCACGGCGAACAAGGCCAGCAACAGCCACTCCGGCCGCGCCCCGGCCGCGGCGCTTCCCATCGCGCCGATGTCGGGCAGCCGGTCGCGGAAGGCCACCAGCAGCGCGACGGTCGCGGCGAGCAGCGCCCACTGCGCGAGCCTGCGCCTCCTGGAGCGGCGGGGGCGGGGCCGCGCGGACAGGTCGAGGGCGGCGGACACCTCCGGAGACGCGGGGACGTCCGGAGATGCGGACACCTCCGGAGATGCGGAGACCTCCGGAGACGCGGAGACCTCCGGAGACGCGGGGAGAGGGCGATCGCCCGGAGCGAGGGCGGGGTCGGGGGCGGGTTGCGTAGATGCCGTGACTGATCGGCTCATATCTCGGTCACCTCGCAAGCTAGCCCCGCTCGGCGCAACCTCAGACCGCGTACGAACATTCCCGCCGGAGGCCCGCCGGAACCCGCTGTGGGCATGATCACTCACGCGGTGACGCCGGGCTCAGGGACGGTCGCGCACCGCCACTGCGCCACGATGAGGCCGGTCCTCCGGGCGAAGGCGACCGTCGAGCACAGCCCTGGCAGCAGGCGGCCCGCCTTCGCCTCCGACCGCACCTGCGGCCGCCGTCCCAGCGGCCCGCTGAACGGATAGGTGTCGGAGGCGTGGCTGTCGGCGTTCATGGACGACAGCCCGACCGGCCCCTGGTGCGGGTTGGCGGGGATCGGCGTCCCGGCCGTCGGGCGGGGCGTCGCGGGTGCCCCGAGGTAGGCGGACACCAGCCCCCGGCCCGGCCCGTCGGGCACCGGCGCGGCGGACGCCGTGGTTACCATCCCGGCATGCCGGTTTCTGCTGTGATCTTCGACTGGGGCGGCACCCTGACCCCGTGGCACGACATCGAGCTGGGGGAGATGTGGCGGCGGGTGTGCGCCGCCCACCTGGACCCCGACCAGGTCGAGGAGGTCGCCACCGCCCTCCTCGACGCCGAGCTGGAGCTGTGGCGGCGGGGCCGGGACGAGCACCGCAGCGCCACCCTGGAGGAGCTGTTCGAGCTGGCCGGGGTGGAGCCGAGCGAGGCCATGCTGGCCACCCAGTTCGAGATCTGGACCCCGCACACGGTCATCGACCCGGCCGCGCCCGGGCTGCTCCGGACGCTGCGCGAGCGCGGCATCAAGGTCGGCGTGCTGTCCAACACCATGTGGTCGCGGGACTGGCACGAGCGGATCTTCGCCCGCGACGGCGTCCTCGACCTCCTCGACGGCGCCGTCTACTCCAGCGAGATCCCCTGGACCAAGCCGCACGCCGAGGCCTTCCGCGCCGCGATGGCGGCGGTCGGCGCCGACGACCCGGCGTCCTGCGTGTTCGTCGGCGACCGGCCCTACGACGACATCCACGGGGCCAAGTCCGCCGGGCTGCGGGGCGTGCTGGTGCCCAACAGCACCGTCCCCGCCTGGGACTCGGTCACCCCCGACGCCACCATCGAGCGCCTGGGCGACCTGCTGCACCACATCGACCGCTGGTCCTGAACGGCCCTCCGCAGCGTTCCGAGGAGTGGCCGGTCACGGCCATAGTGGAGGCATGACCACCACGTTCCGCCGTCCGGGTTTCGTCTGCACCGACCACTTCCTGGAGGTCCCGCTCGACCACGCGGACCCGGACGGCGGCACGATCGAGGTCTACGCGCGCGAGGTCGTCGCCCCGGGCAGGGAGCACGACGATCTCCCGTGGCTGCTCTTCCTGCAGGGCGGCCCGGGCCACAAGGCGACCCGGCCGGGCGACGCCGCCGCCTGGCTCGGGCGCGCGCTGCGCGACTACCGGGTGCTGCTGCTCGACCAGCGCGGCACGGGCCGCAGCACCCCGGCGAACCGGCGGACGCTGCCCGCCGACCCCGCCGAGGCCGCCCGCCATCTGCGGCACTTCCGCGCCGACTCGATCGTGCGGGACGCGGAACTGCTGCGCCGCGCCCTGGCCGGCGACCGGCCGTGGAGCGTCCTGGGCCAGAGCTTCGGCGGGTTCTGCACGGTCACCTACCTGTCGCTGGCGCCCGAAGGGCTGCGCGAGGCGTTCATCACCGGCGGCCTGCCGAGCCTGACGGCCGGGGCGGACGAGGTCTACCGTGCCGCCTACCCGCGCGTTCGCGCCGCCGTCGAACGCTACTTCGCGCGCTACCCCGGCGACCGCGAGATGGTCCGGCGGGTGGTCGGGCACCTGGACGGCCACGACGTGCGGCTGCCCGGCGGCGAGCGCCTCACCGGCCGCAGGTTCCGCACGCTCGGCCACGGCCTGGGCTCGTCCGCGCGCTTCGACGACCTGCACTACCTCCTGGAGGAGGCCTTCGAGGGCGAAGAGCTCTCCGACACCTTCCTCCACGGCGTGGACGCGGCGGTCGGCTACGCCCGCCACCCCCTGTACGCGCTGCTCCACGAGGCGATCTACTGCCAGGGGACGGCGTCGGGCTGGGCGGCGGGGCGCGTCCTGGAGGAGTTCCCCGAGTTCGAGAAGCCGTCCATGCTCCTCGGGGAGATGATCTATCCCTGGTTCTTCGACGAGGACCCGGCGCTGCGGCCGTTGAAGGAGTGCGCCGAACTGCTGGCCCGGTACGAGGAATGGCCGCGCCTCTACGACCCGGAGGCCTTGGCCGCCAACACCGTCCCGGTGGCGGCGGCCGTCTACCACGACGACATGTACGTCGACCGCGGGCACTCGCTGGAGACGGCGGCCGCGATCAGGGGACTGCGCGCGTGGGTCACCAGCGAGTACGCGCACAACGGCCTGTCGGCCGACGCCCATGTCCTCGACCGCCTGATCGCCATGGTCAGGGGCGAGGCGTGACGTCAGGTCTGCCGCGGCAGGTGGTGGGCGGCCGCCGCCAGCAGCTCGTGCACCCGTGCCGTGAGGCTGGCCAGGTCCGCCCTGGCCACGTCCGCCTCGGCCTTGGCGCGGCGGGCCTCGCGGCGCGCCTCGTCCCGTTCGGAGGCCAGTTGCGCGAGCTGCGCCTGGTAGGCGGCGCGCAGCGCCTCGAGCGTCTCCGATGAGGTGGAGACGCTGTGGGCGTGGTCCTTCTTCGCCGGGTGCGCTGTCCTGGCGGTCCTGGCCCTGACCGCCGGGTCCGTGGACGCCGCGTTCCTGGTCGTCGCGTTCCTGGTGGTCGCGTTCCTGGTCGTGTTTCCCGTGTTCATCGCCGGTTTCCTCCCCCGAGTGATGCCGGTTATCCCAAAAAGGATCAACGAGACTAATGGGGTGAATGTTCCGGCCTGTGGGTTCGCTCGTGCGCGTCAGCCGCCGGGGCGCGGCCTGGGCAGCAGAGCGCCGGCGGGAAGGCCCGGAAACGCGGACGTACGAGGCGGGCCGGGAGCCGAAGACCCCGCGGACGGCTCCGCGGAAGGCCGCTCCGCGGGCCGCCCCGACAGGGAGTGCCAGCGCACGGCCCGCGCCATCGCCTCCTGCATGGCACGGGCCGCGAAGGTGCGCAGCGCCGCGTCCGTGGAGCCCGCCAGGCCGGTGTAGGAGATCACGAGATCGTCCTCCAGCGCGGCGGCCACCCGGGCGGCGCCGCGGGCGGAGGTGACCTGGACGGGCAGCCGGTAGGCGGGGGCCGCGGCGGCGGGCACGGCGCCGAGGGCGGTGATGCGCGCCGTGAGCTCGTCCCGCCGGATGCGGTGGGCGTTCCACAGCGTCCTGGCGGACTCCCGGAGTGATCCCCGCAAGCGCGCGCCCACGACCCCGTACCCGTAGACGGCCGCGTGCTCGGCCCGCAGGGCCGTCTGGAGCGCGTCCACGGACGCCTGCCGGACCCGCATGGTCATCGACCCCCGTCAGTCCTCGGCCAGCGCCGCCGCGTGCCCGGCCTCGCACGCCCCGATGCTGGCCAGGAGCTGGGCCAGGCCGGGATCGGCCCGGCCGGCGTCGGCCGCGCGCGCCGCGGCCGCCCGGCCCTCGGCCTCACGCAGCGCCGCCAGGGCCTGTGAGACCCTGCCGGGCGCCTGCCGGGGCGCGGGCCGCGGGACGGCGCCGCCCTCGCCCGCCCGGTCGTCCGTCCCGGGCACGTAGTGGCGCCGCAGCACGGCCAGATGCTCGCGATGGTGGGCCAGCGCGGGGTCGGTGCGGGCGGCCAGGGACGCGTGCGCCCGGCGGACCGCCTCGTACAGGGCGATCAGGTCCTGCTCGGCCGCGATCGCGCCGACCAGGATCGGCACCCCGGCCCCGACCGCCGCCCGCGCCGCGCCGCCGCCGGCATCGCCGCCGTCCTCGCCCGCGCAGCCGCCCAGGATCGGGACGGTCAGCACCGCGCCCCCGCCCAGCAGCGCCGCCCGCCTGGACGGAGCGCCGCCGCCCGGTCCGGCTCCTGGCAACGCGCCTCCTCACCGAGCGGCGTGGCGGTGTCGGCCCGGCGCGAACGATCCGCCCATCGGGCCAGCTCAAGCATTCCATATCCGGCGCGCCGGTGAGCCGTCCGAAAGGCCGCTGAGGTGCCCGTCTGTCGATAGTCTTGAAGGCGGGCCGTACCAGGCCCCCAGCTCGACCTGGGCACCGGCCTGGGACGACCTGGACGATCCGGCACTGCCCACAGCACCAATAAAGGCGACACGGAGGAGAGCCCATGAGCGTCGAGTCCGGCGGTGGACGCGCTCAGCGGGGCCGCGACGCCGTCCCGGCCGCGGGCGGCGGCCGCGCGGCGGCCGTGGCCGACCTGACCCGCCTGCTGGCGCCCGCCGTCGCCGCGGCGGGCTTCGACCTGGAGGAGGTCGACGTGCGTCCCGCGGGCCGCCGCCGCCTGGTGCGGATCGTGGTGGACGCCGACGGCGGGGTGAGCCTCGACGACGTCGCGCTGCTCAGCCAGACCGCCTCCGGCCTCCTCGACGACTCCGAGGTCATGGGCGCCGGCCCGTACGTGCTGGAGGTGACCTCGCCGGGTGTCGACCGTCCCCTCACCGAGCCCCGGCACTGGCGCCGCGCCGCCGGCCGGCTGGTCGTCGCGCCGCTGGCCGAGGGCGGCCAGATCGAGGGCCGGGTGGTCTCGGCCGACGAGGAGTCGGTCGTCATCGACGTCGTCGGCACCGGCCAGGGCGGCGGAAAGGGCAAGGGCGCCAAGGGCGCCAAGCCGGCCAAGGACGGCGGGCCGGGAGCCAAGGGCGGCAAGGGCGGTCCCGAGACGACCAGGCGCCGGTTCGGCCTCGGCGAGCTGGGGCGCGGACGGGTCCAGGTGGAGTTCCGCCCGCCCGGCGGCGAGGCCGAGGAATCGCGTTCTCCGGCTGAGCCGGAATAGAGGGGGGAGCCTCGTGGACATCGACATGACCGCCTTGCGCAGCCTGGAGAGCGAGAAGGACATCTCGCTCGACGTGGCCGTCAAGGCCATCGAAGACGCCCTGCTGATCGCCTACAACCGCACCGAGGGCGCGGCCCCCAAGGCGCGGGTCGAGCTCGACCGCAGCACCGGCCACGTGACCGTGTGGGCGACCGAGACCGACGAGGAGGGGCAGGCCGTCCGGGAATACGACGACACCCCGACGGGTTTCGGACGTATCGCGGCGACCACGGCCAAGCAGGTCATCCTGCAGCGGCTGCGGGACGCCGAGGACGAGCTGACGTTCGGCGAGTACGCCGGCCGTGAGGGCGACATCGTCTCCGGCATCATCCAGCAGGGCAAGGACCCGCGGAACGTGCTGGTGGACCTCGGCAAGATCGAGGCGGTGCTGCCTCCGCAGGAGCAGGTGCCGGGCGAGTCCTACGACCACGGCGAGCGCCTGCGGGCGTACGTCGTCCAGGTGCGCAAGGGCCACCGCGGCCCGTCGGTGCAGCTGTCGCGGACCCATCCCAACCTGGTCCGCAAGCTGTTCGCGCTGGAGGTCCCCGAGATCGCCGACGGCACCGTCGAGATCGCGGCGATCGCCCGGGAGGCGGGGCACCGCACCAAGATCGCGGTACGGTCCCGCAAGCCCGGCGTGAACGCCAAGGGGGCCTGCATCGGCCCGCTGGGCAGCCGGGTCCGCAACGTGATGCACGAACTGCACGGCGAGAAGATCGACATCGTGGACTGGTCGGAGGATCCGGCCGACTTCGTGGGCAACGCCCTGTCGCCGGCGCGGGTCTCCGCCGTCGAGGTGGTGGACGCCGACGCGCGGGTGGCGCGGGTGATCGTGCCCGACTACCAGCTGTCGCTGGCGATCGGCAAGGAGGGGCAGAACGCCCGCCTGGCCGCCCGCCTCACCGGCTGGCGGATCGACATCCGGTCCGACACCGAGCAGATCGATCGGACCGAGCAGGCCGAGCAGGCGCGGCAGCCGGGCCAGGCGCGGCAGCCGGGCCAGCCGGGCCAGGCGGGGCAGCCCGGCCGGGAGCGTCCCGCGGCATCGGCGGAAGGCGGGGCGTAGGGCCTGTCTCGAAGTGGGCACCGTCTCGTGACGCCGCCTCGCGGCGGTGTCCCGGGGCGCCGCCTCATGACGGTGCTCTGACCGCGCCCCGCGACGGTGCGATGGCGCGGTCACGGGGACGGCGCGGTCAACCAGGTCACAGACTCGTAACAGTGCGGGCCCCGGCCGGCGGGTCGGGCACATGCCCTCGCAGGCCGCGCGCCGGCGGCGCGGAGCGGTACCGTCCCGGTGACAACGACAAAGCGGCCGGATCCGGCGAATCCGGATCAACTACGTCAGGAGACCATGCGACAGGTCCCGCCGACGCCTCGGCGCGGTAGACTTTCATCACGTGGCCGGGCGGCCCCTCTGCGCACATGCGTGGGCTGCCGGGTTCGCACGGCCAAGTCCGACCTGCTGCGCCTGGTGGCGGTCGAGGGCGTCATCGTCCCCGACCTGGGCAAAGCGATGCCGGGCCGGGGTGCTCACCTGCACCCCGACCTGGGATGTCTCGAGCTCGCTGAGCGACGTCGGGCGTTCCCCCGGGCCTTTCGCCTGGCGGGGCCGCTCGACACCAGTGTGCTGCGGGACGGGCTTGCGGCGCAGGCGCCGCGGCAGCAGGATGGCCGAACGGTAAGCGACGTCTAGTCGGAAGCAGGTCGAGATTGCTATGAGCGCTCGATGAGCACGCCGCGATGAGTACGGCAGTTTAGCGACGGTCCGGAGGCCGCACCCCCGGACCGAGTAGGGAGTGCAGTGGCGAAGGTCCGGGTTTACGAACTCGCCAAGGAGTTCGGTGTAGAGAGCAAGGTCGTCATGGCCAAGCTCCGGGAAATGGGCGAGTTCGTGCGTTCGGCGTCCTCCACGATCGAGGCGCCGGTCGTTCGCAGGCTCACACAGGAGTTCTCCAATTCTTCGTCCGCCAAGCAGGCGGACGGCAAGGGCGCGCCGAGGCGCCCCGGCCCGCGCCCGTCGGCGCCGCGGCCCGGGCCCGGCCCGTCCGGTCCCGCGCCCTCCGGCGCATCTCAGGGCGCCCGTCCGGGGCCCCCCAAGCCGCAGGCGCCGCGTCCGGCCGCGCCCGGCCCCCGCCCCGGCCCCGGTGGCCCCGGCGGCGGTGCCGCCGGTGGTCCCGGTGGTCCCGGCGGCGGCCCCAAGCCCGGCCCGCGTCCGGGTCCGGTCCCGCCCGCGCCCAGCACGCCGGTGGCCCCGGCGGCGGCCTCGGCGTCGCCCGCCCCGCCCGTGCCGAGGGCTCCGGGCGGTCCCCGCGACGGCGGCCCTCGTGAGGGCGGTCCCCGTGAGGGCGGCCCGCGCGACGGTGGCCACCGTGACGGCGGCCCCCGCGACGGCGGACGTCCCGGCCCGCGTGAGGGCGGTCGCGACGGCGGCCCGCGTCCGGGTCCCCGCGCGCCCAAGCCGGGCCCGCGTCCCGGCCCCGGCCCCCGCCCCGGCGGCGGTGGCGGCGGCCGCGGCCCCGGTGGCCCGCGTCCGGGCAACAACCCGTTCAGCTCGACCAACACCGGCATGGGTCAGGCGCCCAAGCCCGGGCCGCGTCCCGGCCCGCGTCCGGGCGGCGACCGTCCGGGCGGCGGCGACCGTCCCGGCGGCCCGCGCCCGTCCGGTGGTCCGCGCACCGGCGCCCCGGGCGCCGGCGGCCCGCGGCCCAGCCCGGGCAACATGCCGCCGCGTCCGGCGGGCGGCCCGCGGCCGAGCCCGATGAACATGCCGTCCTCGCGGCCGTCCGCCCCCGGGCGGAGCGGCGGTCCCGGCGGTGGCGGCGGCGGGCGTCCCGGTGGCGGCGGCGGTCGTCCGGGCGGCGGCGGTGGCGGTCGTCCCGGTGGCGGCGGTCGTCCCGGTGGCGGTGGCGGCGGCTTCGGCGGCCCGCGTCCCGGTGGCGGCGGCGGCCGTCCGGGCGGCGGCTTCGGCGGTCCCCGTCCCGGTGGCGGCGGTCGCGGTCGCGGCGGCACGCAGGGCGCGTTCGGACGTCCCGGAGGCCGTCCGGCCCGCGGGCGCAAGTCCAAGAAGCAGCGGCGTCAAGAGTTCGACAACATGCAGGCGCCGGCGATCGGCGGCGTCCAGGCCCCGCGCGGCAACGGCAAGAGCATCCGGCTGCCGCAGGGCGCCACGCTGACCGACTTCGCCGAGAAGATCGGTGCGAACCCGGCCTCGCTGGTCCAGATCATGATGCACCTGGGCAAGATGGTCACCGCCACCCAGTCGGTGGAGGAGGACGATCTCCAGGCGCTCGGGCTCGAGCTGGACTTCGACGTCCAGGTCGTCAGCCCGGAGGACGAGGACCGCGAGCTGCTCGAGTCGTTCGACATCGAGTACGGCGAGGACGACGGCGGCGAGGACCACCTGCAGGCGCGTCCGCCGGTCGTGACCGTCATGGGTCACGTCGACCACGGTAAGACCAAGCTGCTGGACGCGATCCGCAACGCCAACGTCCAGGCGGGCGAGGCCGGCGGCATCACCCAGCACATCGGCGCCTACCAGGTGCAGACCGAGGTCGACGGCGAAGACCGCAAGATCACCTTCATCGACACCCCCGGTCACGAGGCGTTCACCGCCATGCGTGCCCGCGGTGCCGACACCACCGACCTGGTGGTGCTGGTGGTCGCCGCCGACGACGGCGTCAAGCCGCAGACCACCGAGGCGATCGACCATGCCACGGCGGCCGGGGTGCCGATCGTGGTCGCGGTCAACAAGATCGATGTGGAGGGCGCGGATCCGCAGCGGGTGCGGGCCCAGCTCACCGAGTACGGCCTGATCGCCGAGGAGTTCGGCGGCCAGACCCAGTTCGTCGACGTCTCCGCCCGGCAGGGCACCAACATCGACGGGCTGCTCGAGGCGATCATCCTGACCGCCGACGCCGAGCTGGAGCTCAAGGCCAACCCGGACATGCCCGCCCAGGGGTCGGCCATCGAGGCCAACCTCGACAAGGGCCGCGGCGCCGTGGCGACCGTGCTGGTGCAGCGCGGCACGCTGCGGGTCGGCGACTCGATCGTCTGCGGCGTGGCCTTCGGCCGCGTCCGGGCGATGCTCGACGAGAACGGCAACAACGTCGAGGAGGCGCTGCCGTCGCGTCCGGTGCTGGTGCTCGGCCTGACCGCCGTGCCCGGCGCGGGCGACAACTTCCTGGTCGTCGACGACGACCGGGTCGCCCGGCAGATCGCCGACAAGCGGGTCGCCCGCAAGCGCAACGCCGAGCTTCTCAAGAGCCGCAAGAGCAGCTCCCTCGAAGAGCTGTTCAAGGACCTGGAGAAGGGCGAGCGGCAGGAACTGCTGCTCATCCTCAAGGGCGACGTGTCCGGTTCGGTGGAGGCGCTGGAGGACTCGCTGTCGAAGATCGACGTCGGCGACGAGGTCAACCTGCGGGTCATCCGCCGCGGCGTCGGCGCGATCACGCAGGACGACGTCAACCTGTCGCTGGCGTCCGACGGCGCGGTCATCATCGGCTTCAACGTGCGGCCCGAGCGCAACGCGCAGGAGCTGGCCGACCGCGAGGGCGTGGACATCCGCTACTACTCGGTCATCTACCAGGCGATCGAGGAGGTCGAGGCGGCCCTCAAGGGCATGCTGAAGCCGGAGTTCGAGGAGGTCCAGCTGGGCACCGCGGAGATCCGCGAGATCTTCAAGGTGCCGCGGATCGGCAACGTGGCCGGTTCGATGGTCACCTCCGGTGTCATCCAGCGCAACGCCAAGGCCCGGCTCGTCCGCGACGGCGTCGTGGTCTCCGACAACCTCACCGTGTCGTCCCTGCGCCGGTTCAAGGAGGACGCCACCGAGGTCCGCGAGGGCTTCGAGTGCGGTATCGGCGTCGGCTACAACGACATCAAGCTCGGCGACACCATCGAGTGCTTCGAGATGCGGGAGAAGCCCCGCGACTGAGGCACCGCGCCGAGCGGTACGCCGTACCACGCGTGACACGGCGTCAGGGCGGGTTCACCGTCCTGGCGCCGTGTCGCGTCGGCGGCGTCCCGTCGCCGCCCGCTCCCGGCCGCCCCGCGCGGCCGCGGCCGGCCGGGCCGTCCGCGCTCGGCGGGCGGCCCCGCCACGCGGGGCGCGGGAACACCCCGGGCCCCGCCCGTCGTTCCACTCCAACAGAAACCCGAGGTGATCCACCAGGTGTACGTGGGTGCGCTGACACTCGATCTGCTCTTGGGGGACGTCCGGTCGCTGAAGCAGAAGCGCTCGGTCGTCCGCCCCGTCATCGCCGAGGTCCGCAAGCGGTTCCCGGGCGTGGCCGTCGCCGAGACCGGCGCCAACGACCTGCACCGCCGCGCGGAGATCGGGGTGGCGGTCGTGTCGGCCACCGCCGGCAACTGCACCGAGGTGCTGGACCAGTGCGAGCGGCTGGTGGCCGGTCGCCCCGAGATCGAGCTGCTGTCGGCACGGCGGCGGCTCTACAACGGCGAGGATTGACAACCCCCTCGCGACGACCCATGGAAAGGGAGTGCGATCATGGTGGACGCAGCTCGCGCGCGTAAGCTCGCCGACCGCATCCAGCAGATCGTGGCGGAGATGCTGGAGCGGCGGATCAAGGACCCGCGGCTCGGGTTCGTCACCGTGACGGACACCCGCATCACCAACGACCTGCGCGACGCCACCGTCTACTACACGGTGTACGGGTCTGACAGCGAGCGGGCCGAGACCGCCGCCGCCCTGGAGAGCGCCAAGGGCGTGATCCGCACGGAGGTCGGGCGCAAGACCGGTGTCCGGCACACCCCGAGCCTCACCTTCGTCGCCGACGCCCTGGCGGAGAACGCCGCCCACATCGACGACCTGCTCGCCCAGGCGCGGGCCAAGGACGCCGAGGTCGCCAGGGCCGCCCAGGGGGCCACCCACGCCGGCGACGCCAACCCCTACCGGGTGGACGATGACGGCGATGACGGCGATGTCGACGAAACCGGCGACGACGAGGGCGGAGAAGCGGGACACTCGTCTCGTGAGTGAACCGGTGGCGGGGGGCGCGCGGACACCGGGCGCCGTCTGGACCAGCGACCACGAGGCCCCCGTACCGGCGTGGGGCCTGCCCGCCGCGGCGTGGGGTGACGCGGCCGAGCATGTGGACCATTCGCTGGGCTCGGCGGCCGGGCCCGGACCGCGTCTGCCCGACGAGCTGAACATCCTGATCGCACCCGAGCGCGCCGTGCTGGTCCGGGGGGAGGTCACGGCCGGGAGGCCGGGGACCGCCGTTCCCGGCGGGACCGGAGGGCCGGGCGGCCGGCGCGGTCCGGGGGACGAGGTCGGCGCCGGGCTCGACTGGGACCGGGCCGTCGAGCTCATCCAGGCCGCCGACGAGATCGTCCTGGCCTGCCACATCGCCCCGGACGGCGACGCGCTCGGCTCGATGCTCGCCCTGGGGCAGGCGCTGCGGGCGCTGGGCAAGCGCTGCGTCGCCTCGTTCGGCGAGCCGTTCACGATCCCGGCCAGCCTGCGCTTCCTGCCCGGCCAGGAGCTGCTGGTGGAGCCGTTCCGGGTGCCGGAGCGGCCGGAGGTCATGGTCACGCTGGACGCGGCGGGCGTGGAACGCCTGGGGTCCCTGGCCGGTCGGGCCGCCGACGCCGGCTCGCTGATCGTGGTCGACCACCACGCGTCCAACACCGGCTTCGGGGCGGTGCGCCTGGTCGACCCGGACGCGGCCGCCACCGCCGTGCTGGTGGACGAGCTGATCGGCCGGCTGGGGGTGCCGCTGACCCGCGACATCGCCCAGGGCCTGTACGCGGGGCTGGCCAGCGACACCGGCTCGTTCAAGTACCCCTGCACCACCCCGCAGGTGCACGACCTGGCGGGACGCCTGCTGGCGGCCGGGGTGCGCCCCGAGGCGGTGAGCCGGGAGCTGTGGGACCGCGCCCCGTTCGGCTACCTGATGGTGCTGGCGGGCGCCCTGGCCCGGGCCCGCCTGGAACGTGACGCGGCGGGCGGTCTCGGCCTGGTCTGGACGACCATCGGCCGCGCCGACCGCGACAGCCGCGGCGTTCCGTACGACCAACTGGAGGGCGTCATCGACCAGCTCCGCCGCACCGACGAGGCCGAGGTCGCGGTGGTCTGCAAGCAGAACGACCAGGGCGACTGGTACGTCTCGACCCGTTCCAAGGGCCGCGTCGACGTGGGCCGCGCCTGCGTCGCGCTCGGCGGCGGCGGCCACCGCACCGCGGCGGCGTTCACCCTCCACGGCGAGCCCGCCGCCATCATCGACCGCCTGAGGAACGCCCTGAGGGACGCGGCATGACCGGGGGTGCGTCTGGAGGCGCCATGGGCGGTCGTGGGGAGAAGGCCGTGTCCGGGTTGGTGATCGTGGACAAGCCGGCGGAGTGGACCTCGCACGACGTGGTGGGGAAGCTGCGGCGGCTGGCGCGGACCCGGCGGGTGGGGCACGCGGGCACGCTGGACCCCATGGCGACCGGGGTACTGGTCATCGGGGTGGAGAAGGCGACCCGGCTGCTCGGCCATCTGGCGCTGACGGAGAAGGGGTACGACGCCACCATCCGGCTCGGGCAGTCCACCAACACCGACGACGCCGAGGGCGAGATCACCGCGACGGCGTCGGCGGCGGAGGTCTCCGACGCGGCGCTGGAGGCGGGGATCGCCTCGCTGACCGGTGAGATCCGGCAGGTGCCGCCGCAGGTCAGCGCGATCAAGGTGAACGGCGAGCGGGCGTACAAGATGGCCCGCAAGGGCGAGCAGGTGGCCCTGGAGGCGCGGCCGGTGACGGTGCGCTCGTTCACGGTGACGGACGTGCGCAGGGACGGCGACGTGGTCGATGTGGACGCCTCGATCGCGTGCTCGTCGGGCACCTACATCCGGGCGCTGGCCCGCGATCTGGGCGCCATGCTGGGCACCGGCGGGCATCTGACGTACCTGCGCAGGACCAGGGTGGGCCCGTACGACCTCGGCATGGCGCGGACGATCGAGCAGCTCTCCGAGGAGTTGGAGGTCCTGCCGATGGGGGAGGCGGTGTCGGAGGCGTTCCCGCGCCGCGAGGTCGACGCGGACGACGCCCGCAAGATCATGCATGGCGGGCGGCTGCCGGCGGTCGGGCTCGGTCCGGGGCCGGTGGGCGTGTTCGCGCCGGACGGGACGCTGCTGGCGCTGGTGGAGGAGCAGGGCAGGGCGGCCAAGCCGCTGGCCGTGTTCGTCCCCTGACGCGCGGGCGCCGCAGGTCGTGCGGCGGTGACGAGGCTCACGTGGAGGGGTACCTCCCGTAGAAACCTACGGTGAAGTAACCTACGGGAACGTAGGTTATTGAGCGAGGAGGTTGCTCGTGGCCACGTCGCGCCACCGCCGATCCACGGCGTCCCCGTCAACGACCGACTCCCCGTCGCGGCCCGGCCCTCCGCCCGCGGCGGGCTCCACGCGTCCGCCCGAGCCCGGCGCGGCGGCGGGCGAGGTTCCGTCTCCGACCAAGCCCCGGCTGCGCGGCTGGCTGCATCTGGGCGCGTTCCCCGCCGTGCTGGTGGCCGGGCTGGTGCTGGTCGCGCTCGGCCCCACCCTGGAGGCGCGGCTGGCCTCGGCGGTGTACGTGGCGGCCTCGGGCCTGCTGTTCGGCATCTCGGGGACCTACCACCGGCAGCGCTCCACCAGGCTCGTCGAGCTGCTGCGCCGCTTCGACCACGCCAACATCTACCTGATCATCGCCGGGACGTACACGCCCTTCGCCGTGGTGGCCCTGGACGGCGCCACCCGCATCGGCGTGCTGGCCGTCGTGTGGACGGGCGCGATCGCCGGTGTGATCTTCCGTACCACCTGGGTGGGCGCGCCGCGCTGGCTGTACGTCACGCTCTACATCGCCCTGGGCTGGGTGGCGGTGTTCTTCATGCCGCAGTTCCTCGACGGCGCCGGGATCGCGGCCTGCGTGCTCGTCGCCGTGGGCGGGGTCGCCTACAGCGTGGGCGGCGTGGTGTACGGCCTGCGCCGTCCCGACCCCTCGCCGCGCTGGTTCGGTTTCCACGAGGTCTTCCACGCGTGCACGCTCGCGGCCTACGTCCTGCAGTACATCGCGGTGTCCCTCGTCGTCTACCAGTCCGCCTGAGGATGTGCCGGGCTACCGGTGGGTAGAATTCGCCAGCGGGAGCCCCTCGGTCATTCCGGTTCCGGTCGCATGGCACTCTTTAAGGCGACAGCAAGGCCTTCGGGCGACGGCAGACCGGCACAGGCCGGCAGGCAGGTCAACGCAGGGAGAGCATGGTGCGGCGCTGGCACGGCCTCGACGAGGTACCCGCCGACTGGGGCAGGTCGGTCGTCACGATAGGCGTGTTCGACGGGGTGCACCGCGGTCATCAGCGGATCGTCCGCGCCGCCGCCGAGATCGCCCGCGAGCGCGGCCTGCGGTCGGTGGTGATCACCTTCGATCCGCATCCGGACGAGGTGGTGCGGCCCGGCACCCATCCGCCCCTGCTGACCTCGACCCGCCGCCGGATCGAGCTGCTGGAGGGCCTGGGCACCGACGCGGTCGCGGTGGTGTCGTTCACGCTGGAGCTGTCGAAGGTTCCGCCGGACGAGTTCGTCCAGTCGGTCCTGGTGGAGCGGCTGCACGCGGCGCACGTGATCGTCGGGGAGGACTTCCGGTTCGGCCACCGGGCCAAGGGCGACGTGGCGCTGCTGACCGAGCTGGGCGACAAGTACGACTTCACCGTGGCGGGCATGCCGCTGGTGGCCGACGGCGACACGATCTCCTCCACCTATATCCGGGAGCGGCTGGAGGCGGGCGGGGTCGAGGACGCGGCGAACGCGCTGGGCCGTCCGCACCGGGTGGAGGGCGTGGTGGTGCGCGGGCACCAGCGGGGGAGGGCGCTCGGTTTCCCCACCGCCAACCTGGAGACCATGCCGCACACCGCGATCCCGGCCGACGGCGTGTACGGCGGCTGGCTGGTCTGCGACTCCGACCGCTACCCGGGCTTCCGCTGGCCCGCCGCGATCTCCATCGGCACCAACCCCACCTTCGAGGGGGAGGAGCGGACGGTGGAGGCGTACGCGCTGGACCGTGACGACCTCGACCTGTACGGCGAGCACATGGCGGTGGACTTCCAGGCCAGGATCCGCGACACGCTCAAGTTCGACTCGATCGACGCGCTGATCGAGGAGATGCACCGCGACGTGGAGCGCGCACGCGAGATCACCTCCGCCTGACGGCCGCCCCGCCGGCGGCTCCGTCCGAGCCTGTCCGCACCCGGCCCGGAGCGGCCCGCGCCGGCCGCCCGGCCATGGCCTGCCGATAGGCCGCAAACGCCCTGATCAGGGCCGGTTCGTCGCCGTGGCCGGGTCGGCTGCGGGGCATGGTACGGTGAAGAGTCGCCGGGTAAGGTCCCGGCGCGGTGAGCTGCACCCTCATGCGGCCCGCCACGATCTTCCCACGCACCATGCGGACCGATGCGCCGACCGGGCCCGATCTGCGGGTGACGATTCCATCGAAGGAGCCACGTGTCGCTCGACACCGCCACCAAGAACAAGATCATCGCCGAGTACGCGACCACTGAGGGTGACACCGGATCCCCGGAGGTCCAGGTCGCGCTGCTGACCCGGCGGATCAACGACCTGACCGAGCACCTCAAGGAGCACAAGCACGACCACCACAGCCGCCGCGGCCTGCTGCTGCTGGTCGGCCGTCGTCGCCAGCTCCTGAAGTACCTGAGCAACAAGGACATCAACCGCTACCGGCAGCTGATCGAGCGTCTCGGCCTGCGGCGATAGCGTGGCGAGGGAGCGGCCCGGTGCCGCTCCCTCTTCTGTACGGCCCCCAGGCCGGAGGCGGAGGCGCCCGTCGCGACGCCGCGTCCCGGCCGGCCCGGCCCGTCGGGAGCCGAGGCGCGCGAGCCCGGAACGCAAGACGGACTCGAGAGCGCGGCGGCACTGGCCGTGGCGGCCCCATCGGCCGTAAGGTCTGAGAAGGCCCACCGCCGCGGGCGGCCGGGAAACCGCCGTACATGGCGGCCCCGGTACGGTCCCGCCGGGCGGAGGGCGTAGAAACGCCGGTTCACGGGAATGCGTGACCGCAAGGAGCGGTACGGCGGCACCGTGACACGGCGGAAGCGCCGGACGCCGGCACCGCCGGACCACCGGTACGGCCCCGGGCCACCCACGGCCCCGAGACGGCCACCGGCACCGGCTACCGGCGACGGGCCACCGGCCCCGGTCCTCCGGGATCGGAGGCCGTGACCGGACAGCGGGGGGCGCCGACCGGCCGCCGCCCGTACAACTGGACAAGCAAGCCCCGCGGACACCGCCCTGGTGCGGCCGGTCCTCGGTAGTGGCCTCCGGATCCCGTCCCGCCCCGGCGGGGCGCCGATCCGGGCGCTTCGATCGAAGACCGGCACTGCGCGAAGCCACGGGAGACGACCGCGGGGAACGACCGAAACCTGAGGAGGTTTCCCCGTGTCTGATGCCGTGCGCATCGACGGCGCGCAGAGCGCCGAAGCAGTGATCGACAATGGTGCCTTCGGCACCCGCACCATCCGGTTCGAGACCGGCCGGCTGGCCCGGCAGGCCGCCGGGTCCGCCGTCGCCTACCTCGACGACGAGACGATGGTCCTCTCGGCCACCACCGCGTCCAAGAAGCCCAAGGACAACCTGGACTTCTTCCCGCTGACGGTGGACGTCGAGGAGCGGATGTACGCGGCCGGCCGCATCCCCGGCTCGTTCTTCCGCCGGGAGGGCCGGCCCTCCGAGGACGCGATCCTCACCTGCCGGCTGATCGACCGGCCACTGCGCCCGTCGTTCACCAAGGGGCTGCGCAACGAGATCCAGGTCGTCGAGACGATCCTGGCGCTGCACCCCGACCACCTGTACGACGTCGTCGCGATCAACGCCGCGTCGATGTCCACCCAGCTGGCCGGGCTGCCGTTCTCCGGCCCGATCGGCGGCGTCCGGGTGGCGCTCATCGACGGCCAGTGGGTCGGGTTCCCGACCCACCCCGAGCTCGAGCGCGCCACCTTCGACATGGTCGTCGCGGGCCGGGCGCTCGAGGACGGCGATGTCGCGATCATGATGGTGGAGGCGGAGTCCACCCGCGACACCATCCGCCTGGTAGGCGAGGGCGCCGTGGCCCCGACCGAGGAGACGGTCGCGCAGGGGCTGGAGGCCGCCAAGCCGTTCATCAAGGTGCTGTGCAAGGCGCAGAGCGACCTGGCCGCCGTCGCGGCCAAGCCGACCGCCGAGTACCCGCTGTTCCCCGAGTACACCGACGAGGTCCTGGAGGCCGTGACCGCCACCGTCTCGGCCGAGCTGGCCGAGGCGCTGACCATCGCGGGCAAGCAGGAGCGCGAGACCCGGCTGGACGAGATCAAGGCGTCCGCCGCCGAGAAGCTGGCCGCCGACTTCGAGGGCCGGGAGAAGGAGGTCTCCGCGGCGTTCCGGGCGGTGACCAAGAAGCTGGTGCGCGAGCGCGTCGTCCGCGACGGGCTGCGGATCGACGGCCGCGGCGTCAAGGACATCCGGCAGCTGACCGCCGAGGCGCACGTGGTGCCGCGGGTGCACGGGTCGGCGCTGTTCGAGCGGGGCGAGACCCAGATCATGGGCATCACCACGCTGAACATGCTCCGGATGGAGCAGATGATCGACACGCTCAACCCCGAGCGCACCAAGCGCTACATGCACAACTACAACTTCCCGCCGTACTCCACCGGTGAGACCGGCCGCGTGGGCTCGCCCAAGCGCCGCGAGATCGGGCACGGCGCGCTGGCCGAGCGGGCGCTGATCCCGGTGCTCCCGACCCGCGAGGAGTTCCCGTACGCGATCCGGCAGGTGTCGGAGGCGCTCGGGTCGAACGGTTCCACCTCGATGGGCTCGGTCTGCGCGTCCACCATGTCGCTGCTGGACGCGGGCGTGCCGCTCAAGCAGATGGTGGCGGGCATCGCGATGGGCCTGATCCACGAGGCCGGCGAGTACGTCACGCTGACCGACATCCTCGGCGCCGAGGACGCCTTCGGCGACATGGACTTCAAGGTCGCCGGCACCCGTGACCTGATCACCGCGTTGCAGTTGGACACCAAGCTCGACGGCATTCCCGCCTCGGTGCTGGCGGCCGCGCTCAAGCAGGCCAAGGGCGCCCGGCTGGCGATCCTGGACGTGATGGCCGAGGCGATCGAGGCGCCCGCCGAGATGAGCGAGTTCGCGCCGCGGATCATCACCATCAAGGTCCCGGTCGACAAGATCGGCGAGGTCATCGGCCCCAAGGGCAAGATGATCAACTCGATCCAGGACGACACCGGCGCCGACATCACCATCGAGGACGACGGCACCATCTACGTCGGCGCCACCGACGGCCCGTCCGCCGAGGCCGCGCGGCAGGCGATCAACGCGATCGCCAACCCGCACATGCCCGAGGTCGGCGAGCGCTACCTGGGCACCGTCGTCAAGACCACCACGTTCGGCGCGTTCGTGTCGCTGCTGCCGGGCAAGGACGGCCTGCTGCACGTCTCGCAGATCCGCAAGCTGCACGGCGGCGCCCGGATCGAGAACGTGGACGACGTCATCTCGGTCGGTGAGAAGATCCAGGTCGAGGTCACCGAGATCGACCAGCGCGGCAAGCTCTCGCTGGTCCCGGTCGAGGTGGTGGAGCGCGAGGCCGCCGCCAAGGAGGCCGGCGGCGACGGCTCCGCGCCGGCGTCCGCGCCGGCCGCGTCCGAGGAGAGCGACGGCGACGGCGAGGCCGAGTCCGGCGAGCGCCGCGCCCCGCGCCGCCGCCGCACCCGCCGCGGGGGCGACGACGGCTCCCAGCGCAACTCCTGAGCAGGACCCGCAACCGGCCGACCGGCCTGCCCGCGAGGGCAGGCCGGTCGGCCGCGTTCCCGCCCGGTTCCGACCCGCATCCCAGCACGCCGCCGGCCGCCCGGCACGCCCCCACCCGCCAAGCCCCCACCCGTCACGGCACCCGTCCGGCATGCCCCGACCCGCCACGCCATCTGCTCGCCACGCCATCCGTCCGGCATGGCATCCGCCTGGCATGGCATCCGCCCGGCCTGGCACGCCATCCGCCTGGCACGGCACCCGCCCGCCACGCCATCCGCGCGGCATGCCATCCGCGCGGCACGCCACTCGCCCGGCATGGCATCCGTCCGGCATGGCATCCGTCCGGCATGGCATCCGCCCGACGCCGGCCGCCTGGCACGCGCGTGGGCGTCCCGACGCGGGGCCCGGCCGCCGGCCGGCCGGCCCCGGCTTGCGGGCGCGAGGTTCGCGGCGGGTCTGGCACTCTGGGAGCGCAGGCGAAGGTGGCCGTGAGACCGGCTCGTTGTTCGTTTCGCGTTGTTGTTCGTTCGATGATGGAGAGGTCACCAGTGACGCTGCCGGCCAGGGCGCAGGAGCCCGGGACCACACAGACCGTCCACCCCGGCGACGCCGGTGCCGGAGCGGTGCGGCGCACCGTGCTCCCCGGCGGGCTCCGGGTGATCACCGAGTCGATGCCGACCGTGCGCTCGGCGGCGTTCGGGATCTGGGCGGGGATCGGCTCCCGGGACGAGTCCCCGGCGGACGCGGGCGCCAGCCACTACCTGGAGCACGTGCTGTTCAAGGGCACCCGGCGGCGGTCCGCGCTGGAGATCTCCGCGGCGATCGACGCGGTCGGCGGCGATCTCAACGCCTTCACCGCCAAGGAGTACACCTGTTACTACGCGCGGGTGCTCGACGACGACCTGCCGCTGGCCGCGGATGTGGTCTCGGACATGGTGGCCTCCTCGGTCAACCGTGCCGAGGACGTCGAGGCCGAGCGCGGCGTGATCCTCGAAGAGATCCACATGCGCGACGACGACCCCGGCGACCTGATCCACGACGAGTTCTCCATCGCCCTGTACGGGGACGCGCCGCTGGGACGGCCCATCCTCGGCACGGTCGAGTCGATCAACGCGCTGTCCCGCGACCGGATCCACGGGTACTACACGCGGCACTACGTCCCCCGGAACCTGGTCGTGGCGGTCGCGGGCAACATCGACCACGACGAGGTCGTCCGGCTGGTGACCCGGGCGTTCGAGGGCCGGCTCGGCGGGGACGACCGCCCCTCGCCGCCGCGCATCGACGGGGAGCCGGTGCCCGCGACGCCGTCCGTGCGGGTCCTGGACAAGGACACCGAGCAGGCGCACGTCATCCTGGGCGGGGTCGGGGTGTCCCGCACCGACGAGCGCCGGTTCGCGCTGGGCGTCCTCAACGCGGCCCTGGGCGGGGGCATGTCGTCCCGGCTGTTCCAGGAGATCCGTGAGAAGCGGGGGCTCGCGTACTCGGTCTACAGCTACACCTCCCAGTACGCCGACACGGGCGTCTTCGGCGTCTACGCGGGCTGCCAGCCCGCCAAGGCCGACGAGGTGCTGTCGATCTGCCGGGACGAGATCGCCCGCATCGCCGACCAGGGCATCGAGGGCGAGGAGCTGGACCGAGGCAAGGGCCAGCTGCGCGGTGCGATGGTGCTGGGCCTGGAGGACAGCGGGTCGCGGATGAGCCGCATCGGCAAGAGCGAGCTGGTGTACGAGTCGTTTCTCCCGATCGAGGAGGTCCTGGGCCGTATCGAGGCCGTGACGCCCGACGACATCCGCGCCGTCGCCCAGAGCGTCCTGCTTGCACCTCAGGCTCTGACGGTCATCGGCCCGTTCGGGGATCGCGACTTCACCCTCTGACCGAGCGGGAGCCCGTGCGGAAGATCGTGCGGGAGGCCGCGCCGCGCCCGGGTCGGCTACGTCGCCTCGGGTGTGCGGCGTCGCCGCTTGGGCGGTTTGTCGAGTGCGGAGGTCAGCAGGCCGTTCAGCCACTGCTTGCGCGGGTCCAGGTCGACCAGGAGGGCGCGGGCCAGGGTGCTCAGGGGGACGGCCAGGATGGCGCCCAGGGGGCCCAGCGCCCAGGACCACAGGATCAGGGAGATCGACACCAGGGTGAAGGAGAGCCCCACGGCGCTGCCGAAGAACTTGGGCTGGATGAGCGACTGCAGGACGAAGTTGATGACGCTGTAGGCCACGATGATCCAGATCATGGTGCCGACGCCGCCGGTGAGCAGGCCCAGCACGGCGGGCGGGGCGAGGCCGACGACGAAGCCGACGTTGGGGATGTAGTTGGTGAGGAAGGCCAGCAGCCCCCACAGCAGCGGCAGCGGGACCGCGAACACGTACAGGACCACGGTGTCGAGCACGGCCACGACGGCGCCGAAGGCGGTGCTGACGACCAGGTAGCGGCCGGTGTCGCGGGCGAAGCCGCGCAGCGCGCCGACCAGGGCCGGGTGGCTCCCGGCGAGCCGCTCCAGCTGCCGGACGGTGCCGGTGGCGTCGATGCACATGCCGAACAGCATCAGCACGATCACCAGCAGCGCGGACGAGGCGCTGAGCAGCCCGGACAGGAAGCCCTCGACGAAGGTGAACAGCTGGCCGGGGTCGAGCCGGGCGAGGGCCTGGCCGAGCTTTTGGTGGTCGACGCCGTACCGGGTGAGCGTGCGGGTGGCGGAGGCGACGAGCTCGTTGAAGCGGTCGGTGTAGGCGGGCAGCAGGGTGGCCAGCTGGGCGACGGAGACGGCCAGCGCGGCGCCCAGCGCCAGCAGCAGCGCGATCACGGTGGCGAGGGGGACGGAGACGCAGACCCAGGAGGGGGCGCCGCGCCGGTCGAGCCAGGCGCGCAGCGGGTTGACCGCGATCACCAGGACCAGCGCCAGGAAGACCGGGCCGACGATCGAGGAGGCCGACCGCAGACCGGCCATGACGATCACGGCGGCGGCCGAGCCGACCAGGACGGTCAGGGCGGGGGACAGGGGCTGCTCCATCCGTCACCTCCTCGATCTCACTGAGGGCAACAGTAGCGTTACGCTCTGACAGGGGCGCGGCCAGGGCGTGCCGGGCGGCGGCCGGAGGCCCGGCCGTACCGCGATAAGCTGCCCGGACGCCGGATCGGGAGGAACTTGTGATCAAGGTTGGGGTGCTGGGCGCGCGCGGCCGGATGGGCGCCGAGGTGTGCCGGGCCGTGGAGGGCGCCGGCGACATGGAGTTGGTCGCCGCCGTCGACCAGGGCGACGAGCGGGACGCGCTCACCGCCGCCGACGTCGTGGTCGACTTCACCCATCCCGGCGTGGTCATGGACAACCTCCGCTGGTGCGTCGAGCACGGGCTGCACGTCGTCGTGGGCACCAGTGGTTTCGATCCGCACCGGCTGGACGCGGTGCGCGCCTGGCAGACCGAGTCCGGCGCGGGCAACGTGCTGATCGCGCCCAACTTCGGCATCGGCGCGGTGCTGATGATGCACTTCGCGGAGAAGGCGGCGCCGTTCTTCGAGTCGGTCGAGGTCGTCGAGCTGCACCACCCCCAGAAGGTGGACGCGCCGTCGGGCACCGCGTACCGCACCGCCGAGCTGATCGCGGCGGCGCGTGCCGAGGCCGGGGTGCCGCGCTCCCCGGACGCCACCACCTCGGAGCTGGACGGCGCGCGCGGCACCGACGTCGACGGGGTGCGGGTGCACGCCGTGCGCCTGTCCGGCCTGATCGCCCACCAGGAGGTGCTGCTGGGCGGGCACGGCGAGGTGTTCACCATCCGGCACGACTCGATGAACCGCGAGTCGTTCATGCCCGGCGTGCTGCTGGGCGTCCGGAGGGTCGCGGAGCTGCCCGACCGGCTGACGGTCGGCATCGAGTCGCTGCTGGGCCTGTGACGCCGCTGGAGTTCGCCGCCGAGCCGTGGGACTACCTCGGTGAGAGCGAGGCGGTCGACCTGGAGCACGAACTGGTGCAGGCGACGGCGTCGGAGCTGCGCACCGGTGACGACGTCGCGTACGCGCGGGCCGCGTTCGAGCTGGTCCGCGACCGGATCACGCATTCGATGGACGCGCGCGACCGGCGCGTCACCTGGCGTGCGTCGGACGTGCTGCGCGAGGGCACCGGCCTCTGCTACGCCAAGTCGCACGCGTTCGTGGCGCTGCTGCGCGCGGGCGGTGTCCAGGCGGGGTTCTGCTACCAGCGGCTGCGCGCGGGCGAGAGTGAGGGCGAGGGTTTCGTCCTGCACGGCCTGGCCGCCGCGCTGATCGACGACCGGTGGGTGCGGCTCGACCCGCGCGGGAACAGGCCCGGCGTCGACGTGCAATTCTCCGCCGAGGAGGACCGGCTCGCGTACACGCCCGATCCGGCGCTGGGGGAGTCGGACTACCGGACGGTGTACGCCGATCCGCATCCGGCCGTCCTGGACGTGCTGAAGGCCCACGACGACTGCGTGCGCATGTGCGAGACCGGCGGGCTCCCGTCCGCCGAGCTGTGATCGCGGAGCTGTGATCGCCGCTCTGTCCGCGGCGGAGCCGACACGGCAGAATGCCCGGCATGGACGATTCGTACGCGCGGACGCTGTGGACGGTCATCGAACCGGTGCACGTGGTCACCTACTTCTCGCCCGAGTGCGTCCAGGCGCACAAGGACCTGGGCCTCAAGGGCTACTGGATGGGGTACTTCGGGGGCCGCGCGGCTCCCATGGGCCCGGTGACGGCCGGCGTCGTGGACGCGACGTTCTACGGCTTCGAGCCGGCACGGGTCCGCAGGGCCGTCCCGGACGCGTGGGCCTGCGCCTCCCCTGAGGACATCCTGCGTTCACGCGAGGCCGCCGCGGCCCAAGCCCTGCGCAGGCACGCCCCCACGGTGGACGAGGTCGCGGTGAAGGCGGCCCCGCTGCTGCGCCGTGTGGTGGAGGCGGCCGAGGGGCCGGGGCGCCCGCTGTTCAGCGCGAACCGCGACCTGCCCGTGCCGGACGACCCCGTCGCGGCGCTCTGGCTGGCCACGACCGCGCTGCGCGAGCACCGCGGGGAGGGGCACCTGATGATCCTCACGGCGGAGGGGGTGAGCGGCTTCGAGGCCAACGTGCTGTCGGTGGCCGTCGCCGGCGAGCCGTTCGACCAGCTCACCGTGACCCGCGGCTGGTCGGCGGAGGCGGTACGGGAGACCGTCGCCGCGCTGGCCGGGCGCGGGCTGCTGAACGCCGACGGATCGGCGACCGAGGAGGGGCGCGCGTTCCGGCGGCGGATCGAGGAGCGCACCGACGCGCTCGCCGCGCCGCCCTACCGGGTGCTGGACGAGCCGGAGGAGGTGTTCTCCCTGCTGGAGCCGGTCGCCCGTGCCGTGCTCGAGTCCGGGGACATCCCGTTCCCCAACCCGATGGGCCTGCCCAGGGGCTGACCCGGTCCTCCGGCCGCTCCGCCCCGCGGCCCCCCGCTCAGGGTTGGGGGGTGACGAAGCCGTACTTGTTGAGGAGCCTGCGGGCGGCGGGGGAGGTCAGCCAGGCGACGAACGAGGCCGCCTCCTTCTCGTGGTCGCTGTCCTTGACCGCCGCGGCGAGGTAGGTGGCGGTGACGTTCTCCAGCGCGGCGATCGGCACGCTGCTCGCGGCCACCCCCGCCGACCGCAGGTCGGTGATGTAGACCAGCCCGGCGTCGGTCTCGCCGGTGCGGACCCGGTCCAGCACCGCGCGCACGCTGATCTCCTCCGACGACGGGCGCACCGTGATCCCCGCGCCCGCGAAGATCTGCCGCGCGTACGCCCCGGCCGGGTTGCTCGCCGCCGCGATCGCCACCCGCAGCCCGGGCCTGCTCAGGTCGCGCAGCCCCCGGACGCGGCGCGGGTTGCCGGGTCCGACCGCGATCGTCATCGAGTTGTGCGCGACGATCCGGCGGCGGCCGGTGAGGTGGTCGTCGGCCTCGTTCATCGTCTTCTCGTCCGCCGTCACCAGCACGTCGCCGTTCTTGGGCTCCGACAGCCGCTCGGCCATCTCCTGGGAGCCGCCGAAGATGAACCTGACCTGGACGCCGCGGTGCTCCTGCGTGTAGGCGAGCCCGAGCTCCTGCAGCGCCTCCTGGGTGGACGAGGCCGCCAGCACGGTGATCGTCGTGCCGTCGGAGGAGCCGTGGCAGCCTCCCGCGAGCGCGCCGAGGACGAGGAGGGGCAGCACTGCGCATGCGGCGGCACGCCGCCGGCGGGGGGAGTCCGGCATATGTCCAGATCTTAGGGTCGGGACCGTTCTGCTCCGGTGATTCGGCGCGAGCGTGTCAGTGGCCGCCGCTAGGGTTCCGTTAGCCGAACTCATCGTCCCCGGAGGCCCCCGTGTCCCTCGACCTCATGGAACTCCTGCCCGCCGACTGGCGGGAGCGGCTCGATCCGCTCGTCGACCCGCTGGGCGTCGCGGCGCTCGGCGCGTTCGTCGCCCAGGAGTACGAGGAGCAGACGGTCTACCCGCCCCGGGAGGACCTGTTCAACGCGTTCCGGCACTGCCCGTTCGACCGCGCCCGCGTGCTCGTCCTCGGCCAGGACCCCTACCACGGGCCGGGCCAGGCGCACGGGTTGAGCTTCAGCGTCCGCGACGGTGTAAAGCCGCCGCCCTCGCTGCGCAACATGTACAAGGAGCTGGCGAGCGACCTGGACGTGCCGGTGGCCGAGACCGGCGACCTCACCTGCTGGGCCGACCAGGGCGTGCTGATGCTGAACGCGGTGCTGACGGTGCGCGCGGGCGAGGCCGGGTCGCACGCGGGCAAGGGCTGGGAGGACTTCACCGACGCCGCCATCCGCGCGCTGAACGACAAGCGGGAGCGGGTCGTGTTCGTGCTCTGGGGCGCCTACGCCCGCAAGAAGGCCAAGCTGATCACGGGCGAGCACCACGTGGTGCACGAGTCGGCGCACCCGAGCCCGCTGAGCGCCAAGAAGTTCTTCGGCACGCGCCCGTTCAGCGCGGTCAACAAGGCCCTGGCGGACGCCGGCCAGCCCGAGATCGACTGGGCCGTCGTCCCCCGGTCCTGACCAGCGTCCGGTTCCACGTCGGGTTCCACGTCGGGTTCCACGTCGGGTTCCACGTCGGGTTCCACGTCGGGTTCCGAGCCCCTGAGCCCCGTCCGCCCCTCGGTGCGGCGGCGGGGCGCGTCGGGCGTCGTGGTCAGAGGGCCAGGCCGATGGCGAGCAGGGCGCCGTAGGCGAGCTGGAGCCGTCCGGTCCCGCCCAGCACCGGGATGAGCTCGGGCCCGGTGGCGCCCCTCAGCACCGTCTGGGTCGGCGGCACCGACAGCGGGGCCGACAGCAGCGCCAGCAGCGCCCACGGGTGCGGTGCCGCGACGGCCAGCACGATCGGGTACGGCAGTGCCGCGCACGCCGCGTACAGGATCCGGGTCCAGCGGTCGCCGAGGACGACCGCGAGGGTGCGCTTGCCGGTGGTCGCGTCGGTCGGGATGTCGCGCAGGTTGTTGGCGACCAGCAGCCCGCAGGCCAGCAGCCCGACCGGTACCGCGGCCGCCCACGCCTCCCACGGGATCCCCTCGACCTGCACGTAGACCGTGCCGACGACGGCGACCAGGCCGAAGAAGACGAAGACCGAGACCTCGCCGAGCGCACGGTAGCCGTAGGGGGTCTTGCCGCCGGTGTAGAACCAGGCGGCCAGGATCGCCACCGCGCCGACCAGGAGCAGCCACCACGTGGTCACGGCGGCCAGTACCAGCCCGGCGACGGCGGCGGCGAGGAAGCAGCCGAGGGCGGCGGCCAGCACGTGCCGCGGCTTGGCCACCTTGGAGCCGACCAGGCGGAGGGGGCCGACGCGTTCCTCGTCGGTGCCCCTGACGCCGTCGCTGTAGTCGTTGGAGTAGTTGACGCCGACCTGCAGCGCGAGGGCGACGAAGGCGGCCAGGAGTGCGCGCCACCACACCGCCTGGCCCTCCCCGATCGCGACGCCCGTGCCGACGACGACGGGGACGAGGGAGGCGGGAAGCGTACGGGGCCGTGATCCGGCGACCCATTGGGAGAGCGTGGCCACTGGTTACCGTTGGTTCTCGTGGGGCGACAGGGGACTAGCCGGCCAATTGTCCCCGATCACCGGCCCGGCGCGCATTCCGCCCCGGCCTTGCGGCGGACGCGGAGCGCAGGCGCAGGGAGAGGGCCAGGCCGAGGGCGAGGATCGCGGCCGTGGCGAGCGCGGCGCGCCGGGTCGCCTCCGCGAGACTCGCGTCCGCCGCCGCGGCGATGCGGGCGGGATCGGCGCGCCGGGTCGCCTCCGCCGCCGTGGCGCCGGGCGCGCCGGGCGCGTCGGTCGCCGTGACGGTGAGGTCGTGGTCGTAGGACCGGGGCGTCGCCTCCCGCACCTCCCTCGGCAGGCTTGTGCCGGCCCTCGCGGGGATGCGGTCGCCTTCTGCGGCCTTGTGCAGGTCCCGGGCGTAGGTGCCGGCGCTCTCCCGCAGCTCGCGGGCGATGGCGGCCTGCTGCGCGGGGGGCAGGTCCGTGCCGCGCAGCCGGTCGGCCATGGCGTGCCCGAGCCCGGTGGCGAACACGGTCCCGATCAGCGCGATGCCCAGCGCGGCGCCGACCTGCCGCGCCGTCGACTGGGTGCCGGACGCCTGGCCCGCCTGCCCGGGTGGGACGCCGGCGAGCGAGACGTTGGTGAGCTGGGCGGAGGTCAGGCCCAGGCCGATGCCGTACAGCAGCATCCACGGGGCCAGGCCGAAGCCGGTGGTGGTCGCGGTCAGCGTCAGCGCCAGCGCGGCGACGGCCGCCACCTCCAGCGCGATGCCGAACTGGACGACGCGGTGCGCGCCGTGCCGGTCGGCGAGCCGGCCCGCGCCCCCGCCGGACAGGAACGCCCCCGCGGCCAGCGGCAGCAGCGCCACGCTGATCTGCAGCGGAGCGGTCCCGTGCACGCCGAGCAGGAACAGCGGCAGGACGAACACCAGGCCCAGCTCGCCCACGTTGACCAGGGCGGAGGCGAGGTTGCCGTGCCGGAAGTTGGCGATCCGGAACAGGGCGAGGTCGAGCATGACGGGGCGCCCGGCCGCGGCGCGGGCACGTTCCACCACGACCAGCGCGGCAAGCAGCACGGCGCCGAGGCCGAGCACCACCGGCACCGGCGACAGCCCGTCCGGCGGCCAGGTGAACGGCCCCGTGGAGAACGGGCGGGTCGCCGCCCACCAGCCGTAGGTCTGGCCCTCGATGAGGCCGCAGACCACGGCGCCGAGCCCGAGTGCCGACAGCGCCCCGCCGGGCCAGTCGATCTCGCGCAGGGCCTCCCGGAACGCGCGCAGCCTCCCGCCCCCGGCGGTGCCCCGGCCGGTCGTACCGGCACGCGGGGCGCGGGTCTCGGGCATCAGGACGAGCGCGCCGCCGAGCAGCGCCAGGCCGAGCGGCAGGTTGACGCCGAACGCCCAGCGCCAGCCGGCCGTGCTCGCCACCGCGCCGCCCAGCAGGGGACCCAGCGCGGCCATGCCCGCGATCATCGAGCCCCAGATACCGAACGCGACGGCCCGCTCCCGTCCGGTGAACACCGCGTTCACCGTGGACATCGTGGCGGGCAGCATCAGCGCGGCGCCCACGCCCTGCAGCGCCCGCGCGCCGATCAGCGCCGACCCGTCCCCGGCCAGCGCGGCGAGGACGCCGGCCGCCGCGAACACCGCGACGCCGGTGACGAACGCGCGGCGCCGCCCGAACAGGTCGCCGGCCCGCCCGGACGGGATCAGCAGGGCCGCGAACACCAGCGCGTACACCGAGGTCACCCATTCGGCGTCCGAGGTGGTCAGGCCGAGCCCGGAGACGATCTGGGGCATCAGGACGCCGACGATGGTGGCGTCCACGACGATCAGTGAGACGCCCAGGCTCATCACGGCCAGGCAGAGCCAGCGGCGGCGGTGGGACGCCCCGCCGGTCGCCCCGGAGTCGGACGCCCCGGAGTCGGGCGGCCTGGCGTCGGACGGCGTCGCGGAGGTGGTCATGGACACGGCTTCCAACCTATGCCCGGCCCTCCGATGGTCCTCACCGACCCCGCGCTTGTGCCCGGATCGTCCCGGTGAGGCCCTGGACGTCCCGGCCGCTCAGGCGCCTCCCGCGCCCTCGCCGGCGTCGGAGCCGGCGTCGGCGTCGGAGTCGGCGGGGGTGATGTCGGTGTGCAGGCGGATCTGCCGTACCGGCTCGCCCATGTCCAGGTCGCGTGCGGTGCCGTCGGGCGCCCACCCGGCCGAGCCCAGGAACGTCCGTGTCACCTCGTCCTTCTCGAACGCCCAGGTGATCAGGGTCGTGAAGCCGTCCTCGCGGAGCAGATCGACGGTCGCGGCCAGCAGCCGGCTGCCGTGCCCGGCCCGCGCGTGCAGCGGGTCGACCAGCAGGGTGATCAGCTCGGCGACCGCGGCCGGGTCCTGGTCGGGGTCGTTCTCGGCCGGGCCGTGCGCGGCGAAGCCGACGACCAGGTCGGAGGAGACCGCCACCAGCAGCCGGTGCCGGGGGCTCGGCGGGGCGGTGACCGCCTCCGTCCAGCGCTCGCGCCACACCTCCCGGGCCTGCGGGCCGGTCACCTCGGCGAGCACCCCGGCGGGGAGCAGGTCGCGGTACCCCTGCCGCCAGGCGCGCACCTGGATGTCGGCGACGGCGGCGGCGTCCGCGCGGCGGGCGGGGCGTACGCCCACGTCGGCCATGGCTAGCCACGTCCTCTCATCGGTCTCTCGTCGTCATCGGTCTCTCGTCGGGTGGTCGGGCCGGGCACTGGACGCGGTCACCGCGACGCCGTGCGGTCGCGGCGGCGCGCGCGGTAGGCGCGGGTCTTGGTGCGGTTGCCGCACACCCGCATCGAGCACCAGGAACGGCTGCGGTTCTTGGAGGTGTCCAGGAAGGCCCACAGGCAGGTGTCCTCGAGGCAGACCTTGAGCCGGGGCCAGGTGCCGTCGGCGGCGGACTCCATCACGGCCGCGGCGATCCGCGCCAGCCCCGCCGTCGTGCCGTCGCCCAGGGGGACCAGCGCGGGACGGCCGCCGTCGAGCGTGAGCCGCAGCGGCAGCAGGCCCAGAGACCGTTCGAGCTCCCCGGGCGGCCCGGATCCGGCGGGCGGGGAGGCGGGGGCGCCCGGG
This sequence comes from Spirillospora sp. CA-255316, assembly GCA_050942275.1. Taxonomy (GTDB): domain Bacteria; phylum Actinomycetota; class Actinomycetes; order Streptosporangiales; family Streptosporangiaceae; genus Spirillospora. The sequence continues at coordinate 2,785,316 of CP192047.1, forward strand.
CCGTGATGGGCGAGCATCGCGGTGCGCAGACCCTCGCGGAGGGTGACGGCCAGATCGACGTCGGCCCGGTCGGCCGGGGAGCGGGGCGGCGCCAGCCCGTGCGCGGCCAGCCATTCGGCCAGCCGGCCCGGCGTGTCGATCGCGTCGGTGGCGCACTCCACGTCGAGCGTGTTGACGAAGTCGCGCAGGAGCAGCGCGGCCGGGGAACCGGCCCGGACGCCGGTGCGCCGCTGGTCGGGCTGCGCGCTGTCCATCACTCCGCTCCTGCCGTCGGCCGCACTCTACCAGCTGCGACACCGGTGTTCTCCGATGGACGGTTGCGCCGCGGGGCGACACCTGCGTAGCGTCTTGAGTGGTGTTCGAGAGGAGACGAGGATGCGCCCGAAGGTGACGAACGTCGCGATCGACTGCACGGACCTGGACGTCATGGCCGAGTTCTGGGGCAGGCTGCTCGGGATGAAGGTGACCGGCCGCGACGACGACTGGATCGACCTCGAACCGATCGGCGGCGGCGGGCCGCTGCTGAGCTTCCAGCTCGTCCCCGAGTCCAAGAGCGGGAAGAACCGCGTCCACCTCGACCTGGCCGTGCCCGACATCCATGCCGCCGGCGAGCGCGCCCGCGAGCTGGGCGCCACCCCGCACGGCGAGCCGATGGGCTCCAACCCCGAGCGCCCGTTCCAGGTGTGGCTCGACCCCCAGGGCAACGAGTTCTGCTTCGTCACCGCCTGACGCCCTGCTCTCCGGCGGTGGGGCCTGCCCCGGCCGGGCGTCAGCGGACGACGCCGGCGAGGCGGCGGACGCCCTCGGCCAGTTCCGCCTCGGTGGCGGCGGCGCCGTAGCCGATCCGCAGGTACGGGCCGGGCGGCTCGGCCGGGAAGAACGGGCGGCCCGCGCTCACCAGCACCCCGGCGCGCAGGGCCGCGTCCGCCAGCGCGGCGTCGTCGGTGCCGCCGGGCAGGCGGGCCCACAGGTGCGGGCCGCCGGCGGGGCGGTTGACCTCCAGCTCGGGCAGCTCGCGGGCCAGCGCGGCGCGGGTCGCGTCCCGGCGGGCGCGCAGCGCGGTCCGCACCGCCCGCAGGTGGCGCGCCCAGCCCGGCGAGCTGACCAGCTCCAGCAGCGTCTCCTGCAGCGGCCTGGCCGGGAAGAACCCTTCGACGAGCTGCGTCGCGCGGATGCGTTCGGCGACCGGGCCGCGGGCGATCACCGCGGCCACCCGCAGGCTGGCGGCGGTGCCCTTGGTCGGCGAGGCGATGTGCACGACCCGGCCCTCCCGGTCCGTACCGACCATCGGGGGCGGTACGGGGTCGATGGCCAGGTGGCGGGCGAAGTCGTCCTCGATCACGAACGCGCCCGCGGCACGCGCCGCCTCGATCACCAGCTCGCGCCGCCGCGGGGGCAGCACGGTGCCGGTCGGGTTCTGGAGGGTGGGCTGGACGTATACCGCGCGGGCCCCGGTCATGGCGAACGCCTCGGCCAGCAGGTCGGGCCGCAGCCCCTCGCCGTCGGTCGGGACGGGTACCGGGTGCAGTCCGCCGGCCCGCGCGATCGCCAGGACGCCCAGGTAGGTCGGGGACTCGACCAGCAGCGGGGAGCCGGGCGGCAGCAGCGCACGCAGCACCGTGGTCAGCGACTGCTGCCCGCCGCCGGTGATGAGGACGTCGGCGGGCGTGATCTCGCCGCCGGGCGCGGCCGTGCGGGCGAACCAGGCACGCAGCTCGGCGATCCCGCCCAGCGGCGGCAGGTCCCAGGCGTCCGGGCGGCGGGCCGCGCGGGCGGCGGCCGTGGCCAGCGCCCGCAGCGGCTGGAGTGTGGGGTGCAGGTAGCCGCCGCTGAGCGCGATCGCGCCCTCGGGCGCGGGCGTCAGCAGCCGGGCGACGCCGCCGGAGTCCACGGCGCGGTCGCCGAGCGCGACGGCCTGCCAGCCCAGGTCGGCGGGCCCGGCGGCTTCGCCGTCGAGCGGTGTGCCGGGGCCGGGCCCGGGACGGTCGGCGACGAACGCGCCGCTGCCCGGTCGGGTGACCACCAGCCCCTCCGCGGCGAGCAGGCCCAGCGCCCGCGCGACCGTGACCGGGCTGACCTGGTGGCGGCGGGTCAGCGCGCGGCTGGACGGGAGCCGCTGGCCGGGGTGCATCCCGCGCAGCTCGGCCCGCAGCCGCTCGGCCAGAACGGCCACACTGCTATCCTGGTGCATGAGGAACCACGATAGCGCTACTACCCCCGCGTCGATAGCGGAACTGGACGCCCACGCACCCGGCCAGGGGGCGGGCCTGGGGCTGGCCGGCCTCGGTGTGCTGGTCTTCTCGCTGACCGTTCCCGCCACGGTGTTCGCCCTGGAGGGGCTCGACCCGTACCTGATCGGCATCGGACGCTCCGCCGCCGCTACCGTCCTGGCCGCGATCGCGCTCCTCACCGTGCACCTCCGCTCCCGCTCCCGCTCCCGGGCCGCCGCGGGCCCCCAGGAGGCCGTCGTCCGGCCGCGCGGCCGGCAGTGGGCCGGGGTGGCCGTCACCGCGGCCGGGGTCGTCTTCGGCTTCCCGGTGCTGAGCACGCTGGCCCTCGACCACGGGGCGTCCTCCGCGCACGCCGCCGTGGTGATCGGCCTGCTGCCCGCCGCGACGGCGGTGCTCGCGGTTCTCCGCGCCGGGGAACGGCCGTCGGCCGCGTTCTGGCTGGCGGGCGCGGCCGGGGCGGTCGTGGTGACCGGCTTCGCGGTGATCCGCGGCGCGGGCCATCTCACCCCCGCCGACCTGCTGCTGTTCGGCGCCCTGCTCTCCGCCGCGGCCGGGTACGCCGAGGGCGGCCTGCTGACCCGGGAGATGCCCGGCTGGCGGGTCATCTCGTGGGCGCTCCTGCTGTCCGCGCCGATCACCGTGCCCGTCACGGTCTGGCTGCTGGCCGCGACGGGCCCGCAGTGGACCGGCCGTGCGGCGCTCGGCTTCGGCTACGTCGCCCTGCTGTCGGCCTACCTGGGCTTCTTCGCCTGGTACGAGGGCCTGGCCCGGGCCGGGATCGCGCGCGCGAGCCAGGTCCAGCTCGCACAGCCGCTGCTCACGCTCCTGTGGTCGGGGATCCTCCTGGGCGAGCTGATCGACGGCCTGACCGCGCTGGCCGCCGTGGGCGTGCTGGTCTGCGTGGCGCTGGCCCAGCGCGCCCGCGTGCGGCACGCGCCCCGCCCCGCCCGCCGGGGAAGGGGGGAGCTTGCGGAACGTGACACACGGCCACACGATGGGAAGGAAAGCGTCACAACGATGTGAACGCAGGGAGCCCGCATGGACGACAAGCCCACCGTCCCCGAGGGCGGGTTTTGGCCCGCCCCGGAGATCCCGCAGCCGAACATCTACCCGATGGAGTGGCGGGTCGAGACCGACAAGCTCGCCGCCATCTACGAGAAGTCGAAGCGGACCGTGTGGAACCCCGCCGACCTGCCCTGGGACGGGATACGCCCGGAGGACTTCACCCCCGAGCAGCGGCTGGGGATCATGTACTGGTTCGCGGTGCTGGCCAACTTCGACGCCTCCGGGCCCGCGGTCTTCGCCCGCGCCACGATCCACGCGTTCGAGCAGCACGAGGAGGACCCGGTCCGCAAGTGCTTCTTCTCGATCACGCGGGACGAGATGAACCACGAGGAATGCTGCCAGCGCGCCATCGCGAAACTGTGGCCGGGCGGGCCGCTGGACTGGACTCCCCGAACCGGACTCGAGCGCGCCGCCCACAACAACATCGGCTGGCTGTACTACAACGGCGGCCGTTACTGGCAGGGCTACAACAGCGCGGTCGGCAAATACTCGCTCGCCGTCCTGTTCACCAGTTTCATGATGGGCGAGATGGCCGCTTCCACGCTGTTCCGCGGCATGGCCTCCGGCACCCGGCACCCGGTTTTCGGGGAGATGTTCCAGCGCATCGGCCGTGACGAGTCGCGCCATCTGCAGATCTGCATGACGATCCTCGACAAGGAGTGGCCCGGCCTGAACGAGGAGGTCAAGGGGCAGATCACCAAGCAGTTGCGGGCGGGGTTCGTGTTCCTTTCGATGATCCTGTGGGAGCCGCCCGAGGGTTTCTGGGACCTGCCGCCGTATTTCCTCCACAATCACCGCGTGCTGATGGGCCATGCGCGGGACGCGGGCCTGGGCGTGCTCTCGTTCGAGGAGCAGGCGGAGAACTGGAAGCTGGCCATCGCCCGTATCCGCGCCATCGTCGAACGCTGGGGCATCGCCTTCCCGGCCATTCCGGAACTGGACATCTCCGGGGTGAAGGTCGACATCATCGACCCCGAGGACATCATCCCGGTGTTCTGATATCCGCCCGGGACCCGGCCCCGGACGCCGCCCGGAGGCGGGCCGCCGTTCCGGCCCGAGCGGCGCGCCGCGCCCGGTTTTCCGCGATCATTGCCCGATGGTGTGGAAAAGGCGGATCGTTCGGTGCCTTCGGTGGGCGGGCTGGACGGCGGCGTACGGGCTCGGGCTCGTGGCGCTGCTGCTGGCCGGCGCGTGGGTGTGGTGGCAGCCCGAGCCGGAGCGGCGCGGCACCGTCGCCAACGCGCTCTGGGCGCGGCACCAGTGGGTCGGGCGGGAGCACACCGAGCAGGAGTACCGCGACCTGGGCCGCCTGCTCAAGGAGAACCGCATCACCGACGTGTTCTTCCACGCGGGCCCGTTCGAGGCCGACGGCACCGTCCCGCCCGCCAAATACCGCAACGCGCGCAGGCTGATCCAGGCCATGCGCGAGCACGCGCCCGGCGTGCGCGCGCAGGCCTATCTCGGCCAGATCAGGAAGCTGGACGGTTACGGCATCACCGATCTGGACGATCCGGCCGTCCGCGAGCGCGTCCTGCGCACCGACGCGACCTTCCTCGACCTCGGCTTCGACGGCATCCACTACGACTTCGAGCCGATCTACGCCGACGACACCGCGTTCCTGGAGCTGATGGAGAAGACCAGGGAACTGACCCGCTCGCGGGGGCGGCTGCTGTCGGTGGCCATCGAGCAGCTCACCCTCGTCGACGGGGCGCAGCCGGTCTACCGCGCCCTCGTCCCGCAGGGGCACGGCCGCTTCCACTACCCGCCGCGGCCCACCGAGAAGTACCTGCGCGAGCTGGCCGACCGGGCGGACCAGGTCGCGATCATGACCTATGACGTGACGCTTCCGACCGAGTCGCTGGCCGGGTGGCACTACGCCTGGCACACCGAGCGGACGCTGCGGCTGATCGGCGACCGGACCACCGTGTTCATCGGGATCCCCACCTACCGGCCGATGATGGACTGGGCGGACAACCTGCCGGTGTCGCTGCGGGGAGTGCGGCGAGGGCTGGCCGCTCTTGATCGTCCACCGGCCCGCCCCCACGGTGTGGGGATTTACGCGGAATGGACGACCATACCCGCAGAATGGGCGCTTTACCGGGCGAACTGGCTGCCGGACGGGTCAGCATGAATTGGCTTTGACGATAGCCGCCTTGTCACGTTCCCATCCTTGCGTTCGTGCAGGTCAAAAGCATAGTTGAAGGTGCCTTCCGCGGGGGTAGGCAACCTGCGGCGGAACCGGCGGATCCCAGCACCCTCGTCCAGAACGGGCGGGGCCGCCGGTCCGGACAGGACGGCGACGCCGGGCGGCATCGGCATGACCGGCGCATGATCGGCGGGACCGGGCAGGACGATCGCACAGGAATCGCACAGGAGTGGGGGAGTGACGCCGATGGGCATCCAGCGGACCGCGTGGCATGAGTCGGACCAGCTGACCGAGCTTTCGGCAGAATTCGCCGGATGGCGGATCGGCCGCGGCGGCTCCGGCCACTGGTGGGCGGTGCGGGGCAACGACCTCGTCCGCACCCCCGACGTGGACGAGTTGCGCGCGCGTCTGTACGAACTCGACGAGAACCGGTGACCCTGCCGGAGCCGGCGGGCGGCGAGCGCCGCTAGGGCGCCGCGGACCCCGTAACGATGGACGCGCGTCCGGGAACCGGGACGGGGCGGGCGGCCCGTCCCGCCGGTCCTTACGGAAGGCATTTCCGCAAGCCGGTTGCGGAAAGACCGTCCGCGGAGCGGGACCGCTGCGGGCGCGTTATCCAACCGAGTCCGGGAAGTAGCCGGACTGACCCCGTAACGCGGCATTTGCGTGCCACGATGTGCAGAACAGAAGCCGCCCGCCACGCGTACCCCCGAGCGTGTGGCGGGCGGCTTCTGCCGTCCCGGGCGACCGGCATACCGCCATGAACCCGGACCGACCACCCCGGAGCGCCCGCGCACTCGCTTCACACGAGACTCCGCTGGTCGGCGGGCAGAGTCACGGCTCCGCGACATTGCTCCTTTGTGGGGACCTGTGGGTCCAAGCCGGCCGCCCGGAACGGTACCGTTCGATGCATGGCACCCAGCACAACAAGCGGCGCTCCCTTCGGGAGGATGCTGACCGCGATGGTCACGCCGTTCCGGCCCGACGGCGGGGTCGACTACGACGGAGCCGCGCGCCTGGCGACCTACCTGGTCGACGAGCAGCGCAACGACGGCCTCGTCATCAACGGGACGACGGGAGAGTCGCCGACGACGAGCGACGCCGAGAAGGACCGCCTGCTCCGCACGGTGATCGACGCGGTGGGCGACCGCGCCGCCGTGGTCGCCGGCGTCGGCACCAACGACACCGCGCACAGCCGCGCCCTGGCCCGCGCGGCCGAGGAGGCCGGCGCGGACGGCACGCTGATCGTCACGCCGTACTACAACAAGCCCCCGCAGGAGGGGCTGCTGTACCACTTCAGCGAGGTCGCCGACGCGGCCGGGCTGCCGGCGATGCTGTACGACATCCCGGGCCGCTCGGGGGTGCCGATCCTCACCGAGACGCTGCTGAAGCTGGGCGAGCACCCGCGCATCGTCGCGGTCAAGGACGCCAAGGGCGACCTGTTCGCCGGCTCCTTGGTCATGGCGGGAACCGACCTGGCCTTCTACTCCGGCGACGACGCGCTCAACCTGCCCTGGCTGTCGGTGGGCGCCAGCGGCTTCGTCAGCGTGGTCGGCCATGTCGTGGGCGCCGATCTCCATGAGATGATCGAGGCGTATCTCGCCGGCGACCGGGAAAGGGCGCAGCAGATCCATCGCCGCCTGCTGCCCGTGGTCGCGGCGATCATGACCCGTACGCAGGGCGCCATCGCCGTCAAGGCCGCGCTGAACCTGCTGGGGCTGCCGGGCGGCACGGTCCGCGCGCCGCTCGTCGACGCCTCGCTGGAGTTCGCGGCGCGCCTGCGCGAAGACCTCACGATTGGGGGAGTCAAAGTGCCGGAGGTCACCATTCCGGAGGTCGCCCGGTGAGTCATCCTCACCCGGATCTGTCCGCACCGCCCGCATTGCCCGCCAACGGCCTGCGCATCGTCGCGCTCGGCGGCCTAGGCGAGATCGGCCGCAACATGGCCGTTCTCGAGTACGGCGGGCGGCTGCTGGTCGTCGACTGCGGGGTGCTGTTCCCCGAGACAGAGCAGCCCGGGATCGATCTGATCCTGCCCGACTTCGAATACATCAGGGACCGGCTCGACGATATCGAGGCGGTCGTCCTGACGCACGGCCACGAGGACCACATCGGCGCAGTCCCCTACCTGCTGCGCGAGCGCGCCGACATCCCGCTCGCCGGTTCCAAGCTCACCCTGGCGCTGCTGGAGGCCAAGCTCACCGAGCACCGGATCAAGCCCGTCACCGTGCAGGTGAAGGAGGGCGACCGGCGCTCGTTCGGGCCGTTCGACTGCGAGTTCCTGGCGGTCAACCACTCCATCCCCGACGCGCTGGCGGTGGCCGTCCGCACCCCGGCGGGGCTGGTCCTGCACACCGGCGACTTCAAGATGGACCAGCTGCCGCTGGACGGCCGCCTCACCGACCTGGGCGGGTTCGCCCGGCTCGGCGCCGAGGGCATCGACCTGCTGCTGTCGGACTCCACCAACGCCGAGGTCCCCGGGTTCGTCACCAGCGAGCGCAACATCGGCCCGGTCGTCGACGACGTGTTCCGCACCGCGCAGGAGCGCATCATCGTGGCCTGCTTCGCCTCGCACATCCACCGGGTGCAGCAGGTGCTGGACGCCGCGGTCGCCAGCGGCCGCAAGGTCTGCTTCGTCGGCCGCTCGATGGTGCGCAACATGGGCGTGGCCCGCGAGCTGGGCTACCTCGACGTGCCCGAGGAGATCATGGTCGAGCCCCGGCAGCTCGACGACGTGCCGCCCGACCGGCTGGTCCTGGTCTGCACCGGCTCCCAGGGCGAGCCGATGTCGGCGCTGTCGCGGATGGCCAACCGCGACCACCAGATCCGCATCACCGAGCGCGACACGGTCATGCTGGCCTCCTCGCTGATCCCGGGCAACGAGACCGCGGTCAACCGGGTCATCAACGGGCTCACCCGGTGGGGGGCGCGCGTCGTCCACAAGGGCAACGCGCTGGTGCACGTGTCCGGGCACGCGTCCGCGGGCGAGCTGCTGTACGTGCTCAACATGACCAAACCGGGCAACTTCATGCCGATCCACGGCGAGTGGCGGCACCTGCGGGCGCACGCCAAGCTGGCCGCGCTCACCGGCGTCCCGGAGGAGAACATCGTCATCGCCGAGGACGGCGTCGTGGTCGACCTGGTCGACGGCCAGGCCTCCATCGTCGGCGCCGTCCCCGCCGGTTACGTCTACGTCGACGGGCTGTCGGTCGGCGAGGTCACCGAGACCTCCCTCAAGGACCGCCGGATCCTGGGCGAGGAGGGGTTCGTCTCCATCGTCGTCGGCGTCGACTCCACCTCCGGCAAGGTGGTGGCGGGCCCGGAGATCCACGCCCGCGGGGCCGGCATCGTCAACGAGGACTTCGAGGAGATCATCGAGCGGCTCGAGGCGGTGCTGCAGGACGCCGGCGCCGACGGCATCAGTGATCTGCACCAGATGAACCAGCTGGTGCGCCGCACGGTCGGCAAGTGGGTCAACGACAACTACCGCCGCCGCCCGATGATCATCCCGGTGGTCGTCGAGATCTAGCCGCGGCCGGGATCCGGGCCCCGCTCCCGGACCCGGCCGGCCCGGGCCGGGTTCCGGGGCAACACGCCCGCCCGGCCGGATTGACCGGAACCCGCGGGGTCCTTGGTTACTCTCATCACCATGGCCACACGTGCGTCCGGGGGAGCCAAGGCGTCCTCGCGTACCCGGGCCGGCGCCGGTGGTGCCCGCAAACCCGCGGGCACGGCCCCCCGCAAGCGTCCCAGCGGCGGCGCGAAGGGCGGCGGTGGCCGCGGCTCCGGCAAGGGGCGCCCCCCGCAGAAGCCGGATCCGATCCCCCAGCTGTTCCTCGGGTTCTTCAAGCTGCTGTTCAAGCTCTACCACCTGGCCGCGGTGACGGTCGGGTCGATCTTCCGCGCGTACCGGCGCGGCGCCCAGGGCCTGGACGCCGAGCACCAGCGCGACGGGCTGGGCCTGGCGATGCTGGGCGGCGCGATCGTGCTCGCCTCGGTCACCTGGTGGCGGCCCGAGGGCGTGGTCACGATCGCGCTCGAGCAGGTGGTGCGCGGCGGCATCGGGATGCTGGCGATGGCGCTGCCGGTGCTGCTGGCCGTGCTGGCCTGGCGGACGCTGCGGCACCCCGAGCACAACGACGACACCGGGCGCATCGTCATCGGCATGACCGCGCTCATCGTGGGCGTGCTGGGCATCGTGCACATCGCCGCCGGGGTCCCCGCGCCGGCCCGCGACATGGACCAGGTGCGCCGGGCGGGCGGCGTGGTCGGCTGGCTGTCGTCGGCGCCGCTGGAGGCGGCGCTGAGCGGCTGGGTGGCGGTGCCGCTGCTGATCCTGCTGTCGGGCTTCGGTCTGCTGGTGGTCACCGCGACCCCGATCGCCCGGGTCCCCGAGCGGCTCAACGACCTGTGGGCCGTGGCCACCCTGCAGGGCCGCCAGGGGCGTTCCGGACGGCCGCTGGACCGCACCGCCGACCGGGACGGTGACGGTGACGCCGACGATCGCGAGACGCCGGCGGAGCCCAAGCCCAAACGCCGCCGCAAGCCGAAGGCGGAGCGGGCCGCGCGGGACGGCGAGGGGGAGTCCGGCGACCCCGCGCTGGAGGTCGGCGAGCACTCCAAGCCGTACGACACCCCCGTGCTGGAGGACGCGCCCGCCAAGGGCAAGGGCGCCCGCGACCTGGCCGACGAGCTGTTCGAGCCGGACCCGTTCGGCTCCGACGTGCCGCCGCCCGCGCCGGACGCCGACGCCGAGCCCGAGACGGTGGCCGACCCGGCGCCCGCGCCGCCGTCCGCGCGCCGCACGCCCGACCCCACGCCCGCGCCGCGCCGCGTGGAGCAGCTGCCGCTGTCGTCGTCCGGCGAGATCTACGAGCTGCCCGAGCCCGCGCTGCTGCGTCCCGGCAGCGTCGCCAAGCCGCGCACCAAGGCCAACGACACGGTGGTGAACGCGCTCACCGGCGTGCTGGAGCAGTTCGACATCGACGCGCAGGTCACCGGGTTCACCCGGGGGCCGACGATCACCCGGTACGAGATCGAGCTGGGCCCGGCGGTCAAGGTCGAGAAGGTCACCGCGCTCACCAGGAACATCGCCTACGCGGTCAAGAGCGCCGATGTCCGGATCATCTCCCCGATCCCCGGCAAGTCGGCGATAGGGGTGGAGATCCCCAACGTCGACAAGGACATCGTCAGCCTGGGCGACGTGCTGCGCTCCCCGGCCGCGACCAACGAGCACCACCCGATGATCGTGGGCCTGGGCAAGGACGTCGAGGGCCGCACGGTCGTGGCCAACCTGGCCAAGATGCCGCACATCCTCATCGCGGGCGCCACCGGCGCGGGCAAGTCGACCTGCATCAACGGGCTCATCACCTCGATCCTCATGCGGGCCACCCCCGACGAGGTGCGGATGATCCTGGTCGACCCCAAGCGGGTCGAGCTGACGATGTACCAGGGCATCCCGCACCTCATCACCCCGATCATCACCAACCCCAAGAAGGCCGCCGAGGCCCTGGACTGGGTCGTGGGCGAGATGGACCGCCGCTACGACGACCTGGCCGCGTCCGGGTTCCGGCACATCGACGACTTCAACAAGGCGGTGCGCGCGGGCAAGCTCACCCCGCCGCCCGGCAGCGAGCGCGTGTACCAGCCGTACCCGTACATGCTGGTGATCGTGGACGAGCTGGCCGACCTGATGATGGTGGCGCCGCGCGACGTGGAGGACTCGGTCGTGCGCATCACCCAGCTCGCCCGCGCCGCCGGCATCCACCTGGTGCTGGCCACGCAGCGGCCCAGCGTCGACGTGGTGACCGGGCTCATCAAGGCGAACGTGCCGTCCCGGCTGGCGTTCGCGACCTCCTCGCTGTCCGACAGCCGGGTCATCCTCGACCAGCCCGGCGCGGAGAAGCTGGTCGGGCAGGGCGACGCGCTGTTCCTGCCGATGGGCGCCAGCAAGCCGATGCGGATCCAGAACGCCTACGTGGCGGAGAAGGAGATCCACAGCGTCGTCGACCACTGCAAGGCGCAGATGGAGGCGGTGTACCGGGAGGACGTCACCGAGGCCGCCGGTCCCAAGAAGGAGATCGACGAGGAGATCGGCGACGACATGGACCTGCTGGTGCAGGCGATCGAGCTGGTCGTCAGCACCCAGTTCGGGTCGACGTCGATGCTCCAGCGCAAGCTGCGGGTCGGGTTCGCCAAGGCGGGCCGGCTGATGGATCTGATGGAGAGCCGCGACATCGTGGGGCCGAGCGAGGGTTCCAAGGCGCGGGACGTGCTCGCCAAGCCCGACGATCTGCCCGGTGTCCTGGCCGAGCTGCGCGGCGGGGGCGGCGGCGGAGGAGGCGGCGGAGCCGGTGGCGGCGCCGCCACCGGCGCGGGCGGCGGGGACGCCGGAGGGTGATCATCGGCCGGGCGGGTTCACCGGGTTTTTCCGGACCCTTTCCCGGTCAGACCGATTTCCGGCATGCCATCCGGGAGATCTTCATGGCGTGTCGCGATGATCTCGGAACGGCCCGCGAACCGCCCTGGCGGAATGATGCGAAATCTTGCCCTGTTTCCAACGTGTTGCCGCTCGCTGAGTGGGCATTGCGGTTCCTAGACTGGTGTCGCTGGAGTGTGGGGTTTCGGTCATGGTGCGCTCTAAGGGAGGCCCGGCGTGAGCATCGGTGAGACCTTGGCGAAGGAGCGCAAGCGGGCCGGTCTCACCCTGACCCAGGTGAGTCTGCAGACCCGGATCCGTGAATCGGTGGTCCGGGCGATGGAACAGGACGACTTCAGCACCTGCGGCGGGAACTTCTACGCCCGCGGCCATATCCGTTCGATCTCCCGCGTCATCGGTATCGATCCCGAACCGCTGGTCCGCGAATACGACGACTCGCACGGCGGCGCCCCGATGCCCCTTTCGGCGGTGGCCGCGTTCGAGCCCGAACAGGCGGTGGTGTTCCGCGAGCGCCGTTCGCCGAACTGGAGCGCCGCGATGGCGCTGGCCCTCGCACTGGTCGTCATCTACGGCATCGTGCAGGTGGTCGGCACCGGCGGCGACCGGGAACAACGCACCGCCCGCCAGGTCGCCGGGACGCCCGGCGCGCCCGCGCCCGCCCCGGGCGCCACGTCCAAGACACCGGCCCCGGCGCCGCCCAAGGCCAACGACCCGGTCGCGGTCGCGCCCCGCAAGAACGTCACCCTCCAGGTCAGGGGGGTCCGCACGACCTGGGTGAACGTCCGGGGCGACAAGGGCGAGCAGCTTTTCAGCGGGATGATCCGTCCGGGCCAGACCCGGCGGTGGACCGCCCCCAAGAAGATCAGCCTCCTGATCGGCAACGGCGGCGGGCTGCGGCTCACCGTCAACGGCGAGGACCTCGGCACGCCCGGCGAGGGCGGCGGCGTTTACCGGATGAGCTTCACCCCGGACGACCCCGACTCCGCTTGAGCGGCGAAGCCGTTCGGGGGGTCTGGGGGACCGCCCCCAGGAGTAACACAGCTTGAGCGGCGAAGCCGTTCGGGGGGTCTGGGGGACCGCCCCCAGGAGTAACACAGCTTGAGCGGCGAAGCCGTTCGGGGGGTCTGGGGGACCGCCCCAGGAAGGACACAGCGTGATGCGGCGGAGGGGGCCGTGCCGCGGCGATGTCCGTGCGGGATGAGGGTCTTGGTCTGCGTGGGGTCTCGCGACCATTACCGTTAGGGACATGTCCACTCGCCGTACGGTCTCTCTCGTCACGCTCGGATGCGCCCGCAACGAGGTCGACTCCGAAGAGCTCGCCGCCCGGATGGAGGAGGCGGGCTGGGGCCTGGCCGACTCCGCCGACGACGCCGACGTGGTCGTGGTGAACACCTGCGGGTTCATCGACGCGGCCAAGAAGGACTCCATCGACACGCTGCTGGCCGCGCACGACTCCGGTGCCAAGGTGGTCGCGGCCGGCTGCCTGGCCGAGCGGTACGGCGCCGAACTGGCCGCCGAGCTGCCCGAGGCCGACGCCGTGCTCGGCTTCGACGACTACGCCGGCATCGGCGCGCGGCTCGACGAGGTGATGGCGGGCGTCCGGCGCGAGGCGCACCGCCCCCGCGACCGCCGCACGCTGCTGCCGATCACCCCGGTGGAGCGGTCGGCGGCCCAGGCGGAGGAGCGGGTGGCCGTCCCGGGGCACGGCGACCTGCCGGACGGCGTCGCCCCGGCGTCCGGCCCGCGGGTGCTGCGGAGGCGGCTGGGCGGCGGCCCGGTCGCGCCGCTGAAGCTGGCCTCCGGCTGCGACCGGCGCTGCACGTTCTGCGCCATCCCGGCCTTCCGCGGCGCGTACGTGTCGCGCCCGCCGGCGGAGGTGCTGGAGGAGGCGCGCTGGCTGGCCGGGCACGACGTCCGGGAGCTGGTGCTGGTCAGCGAGAACTCCACCTCCTACGGCAAGGACCTCGGCGATCTGCGCGCGCTGGAGGGGCTGCTGCCGCGGCTGGCCGCCGTGGAGGGGATCGAGCGGGTGCGGGCCAGCTACCTGCAGCCCGCCGAGCTGCGTCCCGGCCTGATCGAGGTGCTGTGCGGCACGCCGGGCGTCGCGCCCTACTTCGACCTGTCGTTCCAGCACGCCAGCGGCCCGGTGCTGCGCTCGATGCGCCGTTTCGGAGACCGCGAGCGGTTCCTGGAGCTGCTGGACCGGATCCGCGACCTGGCGCCGGAGGCGGGCGTGCGGTCCAACTTCATCGTCGGCTTCCCCGGCGAGTCGGAGGACGACCTGGAGGAGCTGATGGCCTTCCTGACCGATGCCCGGCTGGACGCGATCGGCGTGTTCGGCTACTCCGACGAGGACGGCACCGAGGCCGCCGGGTTCGATGGCAAGCTCGACCCCGGTGAGGTCGCCGCCCGGGTCGAGGAGGTCACCGCGCTGGCCGAGGAGCTGACCGCGCAGCGCGCCGAGGACAGGATCGGCTCGGAGATCCACGTGCTGTTGGAGGAGAAGGCGGACGGCGGCGGCGTCGAGGGCCGGGCCGCGCACCAGGCGCCGGAGGTGGACGGCACCGTCCTGGTCCGCGGCGACGGCCTGCCCCTGGGGGAGATCGTCACGGCGCGGGTCGTGGGAAGTGACGGCGTGGACCTCGTGGCGGAGGTGCCGTGACCGCCGGCGCCGCGGGCACCGCGGACTCCACCCCGCCCCAGGCGGGGGTGTGGAACATCGCCAACGTGCTGACGCTGGCGCGGATCGCGCTGGTGCCGGTGTTCGTCTGGCTGCTGTTCATGGACGGCGACGGCTGGCGGCTGGCGGCGTTCGCGGTCTTCGCGATCGCCTCGATCACCGACAAGATCGACGGGGATCTGGCGCGCAAGCGCAACATCGTCACCGACTTCGGCAAGATCGCCGACCCGATCGCCGACAAGGCGCTGACCGGTGCCGCGCTGATCAGCCTGTCGCTGCTGGGCGAGCTGTGGTGGTGGGTGACCGGCACGATCCTGGTCCGGGAGATCGGGATCACGGTGCTGCGGTTCGTGGTGATCCGGTACGGGGTGATCCCGGCCAGCAAGGGCGGCAAGCTCAAGACGATGCTGCAGGTCATCGCGATCGGCCTGTTCATCCTGCCCGGCCCGCTCGACCCGTTGCGGTGGGCGGCGATGGCGGCGGCGCTGGTGGTCACGGTGGTCACGGGGCTGGACTACGTCGTCCAGGCGTGGCGGCTGCGTCACCGGGGCCGTGCGGGCGCCGGCGGGGACGCCGGGGCCGGGTCCTAGGGCAGGGGGCCGCGGTGCGGGACTTCACCTACGCCGAGGTCGGCGCCACCCGCGACGCCGACATTCCGCCCGGGTACCGCTGGCTGCGGGTGCGCGTCGAGTTGGGCTCGGGGCCGGAGGTCATGCGCAACGCCGCGGACGCGCTGATGGAGTTCTGGATGCACCGGGCCCTGCCCGCCCGGGTGCGGGCGTCCGCGCCGCGGGCAGAGGCAGGTGTGGCGGTCGAGCTGTCCCTGGGGGCGGGCCCGCTGAGACTGTCTGCGCCGTGCCGCGTGGTGTGGGCCGAGGACGGCGAGTGCCGTGCCGGGTGGGCGTACGGGACGCTGCCCGGCCATCCCGCGTCGGGCGAGGAGGCCTTCGTGGTGCACATGGACGACGCGGGGGACGTGTGGTTCACCGTTACCGCCTTCAGCCGTCCCGCGAGCCGTGTGATGCGCCTGGCGGGCCCGCTGGCGCCGGTGTTCCAGCGGGCCTACGCGCGCCGCTGCGCCGCCGTCCTGCGCCGTCTCGCCTGCCCCTGACCCCGTACCGCGTCGCGGTCGGGTGAGGCGTCTCCGCCGCCGGTCTTGGACGCCCCCCGTGCGCCGTCCGGTCGAGGCGGCGTGACCGGACGGCGCGCGGGAGACGGGTTCTGCGGGCCTCGGCGCGCCGCTCGGCCATGGTCGCCGAAGATGCGGCGGCCTCCGTCGGTGCGGTGGACACGGGGTTCTCCTTTTCCGTGCGACGCGGTGAGTCTCTCCCGGCCCCGGACGTCGATCATTTCGGGCGGTGGTCATTCGGCGGCCGGGCCGGACGGAACCAGACTGCGCCGGCGGAAGGGAGGCGGGCAATTGCCCCTTAGGATGAAGAAGTCGCTGAAAATTGAATAAGCAAGTCCTGAACTGCATCGTGACCAGCGCATTCTTTTTTCGGTTCGCACTCGGGGCGTTGCGGGCGCGGGCGGATCGGCGCGCGCGGGCGGGCGGTCCGCGGCATGCGTCGAGGACGGGCCCCGGGGGCGGTCCCAGGGCCCGTCCTCGTGCTCGTGTTCTCGCTCGTGGCCGGCTATCCGGCGGCGACCCTGCGGTTCCGCTCCTGGAGGTAGAGCAGCGCGGCGAGGCCGGCCTGCAGGCGCGACTCCACCCTGAGCTCCTTGAGGATCTTGGCGATATGAGCCTTGACGGTGTGCTCGCTCACCACGAGGGTGAGAGCGATCTGCCGGTTGGACATTCCACGTCCGAGGAGCAGGAAGACCTCGAGCTGGCGGGTGGTGAGGCGATCAACGCGGCGGAGTGATCCGGTCCATCCGAGTGCGGTTTCTTCGTGAGCCACTATGCGGCAACCCTCGATATTTCGTGGTGGACGAAAGTGAATACATGATCGATTTTTAACCCCGGGTGTTACCGGTTATCAATGTCTCGCTCCGTCCTGATGCGGACAGCGGCGGCGGCCGACCGGCCCCGCACCGCCGCGTCGGCCGCGTCCCGCGGGTCGCCCCCGGAGGGATCGCCGCCAAGCCCGCGACCACCGTGCCGTACATTCGGACCGGCGGTCACGGGAGCGGGCGGAGAGGGGCGCGATGCGCGTCGAGCTGGTCACCATCGGGGACGAACTGCTGCTGGGCGACACGGTGAACGGGAACGCCGCCTGGATGGGGCAGCGGCTCGCCGAGCACGGGCTGGAGGTCACCCGCAGCGTCGTGGTGGGGGACGAGCTCGATGTGATCGTCGAGGCGCTGGCCGAGGCCCTGTCCCGCGCCGACGCCGTCATCACCACCGGCGGCCTCGGCCCCACCTACGACGACCTGACCCGCGACGCGCTGGCCAAGGCGGCCGGGGTCGCGCTGGCCCGGGACGCGGAGTTGGAGCGGCGGCTGCGGGAACGGGTCGCCGCGGCCGGGCGCGAGCTGCAGCCGATGGCGCTGCGCATGGCCGACGTCCCCGAGGGCGCCGGGATCCTCGGCAACTCGGCGGGCAGCGCCGCCGGGCTGCGGGTGGAGCTGGCGGGCGGCGTGGTGTACGCGCTGCCGGGCGTCCCGTTCGAGATGCGGACCATGATCGACGAGGTGGTGCTGCCTGAGCTGGCCGGCGAGCACCGGGTGGCGCGGCGCACGCTCCGCACCGCGGGCGTCTGGGAGTCGGTGCTGGCGACCCGGCTCGCGCCGGTGGAGGCGATGGACGGCATCAAGCTGGCCTACCTGCCCGACCCCGCCGAGGTGAAGATCCGGATCAGCGCCACCGCCCCCGCCGCCGGGGGCGCCGGCGGGTCGTCCGCCGAGAGGGGACAGGGCCCCGACGCCGCGGCCCTCCTGGACGAGGCGGAGGCGAGGGTCCGCGAACTGCTCGGCGACGTGGTCTACGGCACCGGCGAGCAGACCCTCGACCGGGTCGTGCACGGGCTGCTGGCGGAACGTTCCGCGACCGTCGCCACCGCCGAGTCGCTGACCGGCGGGCTGCTCGGTGCCGAGCTGACCCGGATGCCGGGATCGTCGGCGACCTACGCCGGGGGAATGGTCGCCTACGCCACGGCGTTGAAAGAGGAACTGCTCGGCGTCCCGGCCGACCTGCTGGCGGCGCACGGAGCGGTCCACCCGGACGTGGCGGCGGCGATGGCCGCCGGGGTCCGGGAACGGCTCGGCGCGACCTACGGGGTCGCTGTGACGGGTGTGGCGGGACCTGATCCACAAGACGGTCAAGCCGTGGGCACGATTTTCGTCGGAGTCGCCTCACCGGGCGGCGAACCCAGAGTGGTCAGGCCGTCGCTCCCCGTGCCGGGAGCCGGTCCGGAGATCCGCGAGGTGATCCGCAGGATGACCGTCGTTCATGCCCTTGAGCAGCTACGACGCGTGCTCCTGGGGCTTGACGCGGGTCCCGCGGAGGCGTCCGGAGCGTGACGTTCGGGAAGAGTTCGACTGATTACATGGTTACGTTTCCAGCGAACACGAAATCCACGGTCTGCCACGGTCACCTCTGAGCCGGGTACGGTGGAACCCAAGATGGTCCGAACTGAGGGAGGGAGCGAGACGATGGTCCTGCTTCGCCAGCTGCTCGGTGATGTACTGCGGCAGCTGCGGCTGCGCCAGGGACGCACCCTCCGTGAGGTGTCGGCGGCGGCACGGGTCTCCCTCGGCTATCTCTCCGAGGTGGAGCGTGGGCAGAAGGAGGCTTCCTCCGAACTGCTGTCCTCGATCTGCAAGGCCCTGGGAGTGCCCCTCTCGCACGTGCTGCGTGAGGTGGCCGACCAGCTCGCCCTGGCCGAACTGCAGCACGAGCCGGTCATGGCCGGCGCGCCCGAGCACGAGCACATCTCCGCCGAGAGCATTCCGGCCACGCCGGAGGGGATCGCGGACGAGTTCCGCGCGGACATGGTCGCCGCCTGATCCGCGCGCGGGCCGGCCTCCGGGCCGCCGATGCGCTCGAGCATGTCCTTATTCGGCCAGGAGGCCGGATGTGTGCCGGTTCACGAGTGAACAGGGCATGCCCGGGGATTCTTCCGTGTTGTAAATCCTAGATCGCAACGACGCGGAAGGAGCCCAGACCATGGTGGCGGTGAAGAGCCCCCTCGGTGACGCGGCCCAGAAGACCACGGGCGAGGCGCTGCAGGGCGCGCTCGTCGACCTGATAGATCTCGCGCTCGTGGCCAAGCAGGCGCACTGGAATCTGACCGGCCGCAACTTCAAGGTCGTCCACGAGCACCTGGACGAGGTCGTCGATCTCGCCCGGCAGTACCAGGACGAGGTGGCCGAGCGTGCGGTGGCGATCGGCGTGAACCCGGACGGGCGTGCCCGCACGGTCGCCGACCGCACGGTGATCCCGCAGCTGGAGGCCGGATACCTGGCCGACGACAAGGTCGTGGCCGCGGTGACCGACGTGCTGGCGCAGCTGATCACGCGGTTCCGGGAGCGGGTGGCGGTGACCGACGAGCCCGACCCGGTGACGCAGGACCTCCTGATCCAGATCACGGCGGCCCTGGAGAAGCAGCACTGGATGTTCCAGGCCCAGGTCTGACCGGTCGCTTCCGGCCGGTCGTACCGATCGGTCGTTGAGGAACGATTCATTTTGACGAGCCCCCGGCCTCGTGGCCGGGGGCTCGTCATGCCCAGCGCGGGTTCCGCCGCGGGGCCGGGTGGTGTGGTGCGGTTTCCATCCGCAACCGGTGCGGGCGCCGCCGCGTCCAACCGGAATGGGCTCCTATGCGAAGGCGGCGGCGCTGGCGTGCGGCCTGGCCGTCCTGACCGCGTGCGGCGGCGGTTCGTCCAGCGGGGAAAGGCCGTGCACAATGATCGCGGCCAGGCAGGGCGTCGGGCTGGACATCCCCGCCCCGTACGCCGCCAAGGTCGCCGAGGCGACCATGCAGATCTGCTGGAACGGCACCTGCCGCGAGCCGGAGGTCCACCTGACGGGCACCGGCAAGACCGTGCCGCAGGGTTGCACCGGCGACGGCCCCGACGCCGCCTGCGGCGCGTCGTCCTCACCCGACGGCGGCAAGCACGGCTTCGCCGACGTCGCGGACCTGCCCGCGTCGCCGGTGCAGGTCACCGTCACGCTGCGGGACGCCGAGGGCGAGCGGTTGCTCCGCCAGAAGGTCGACGTGACGCCGCACGCCACGTACCCGAACGGCAGGCACTGCGGCAAGGGCGACCCCCAGGCCGGCCTCGTCGTCCGGGACGGCGAGGTCACCGTTCGCCGCTGACCGCCGGGCGGCACGTCTCGGCCGGCCGGCGAGAACCACACCCGGTGCCCCGGGTCGGCCCGCTCCACCCCCCCACTCCGTGGACGTCGCGTCCACGATGCGCAGCCCGCGGCCGCACACCTCCAGCGCGTCCGGATCGCACAGGTGCGGCACCGCCGATGTCACCTCGGGGGAAGGTGCTCCACCACGGTCTCGGCGAACTCGACCGCCAGCGGGCTCAGCGCGTCCCAGCGGCGCACGGCCCAGCCGGCGACCAGCGGCGGCAGCTCGGGGATCGGCACCAGCCGGAGGATGCCGCCCGGCCCGTACGCCCAGCCGGGCAGGGCGGGCAGGACGGCGCGGCCCAGCCCGAGCTCGGCGAGCAGCAGCGCGGTGTCCCAGTCGGCGACGCTGGCGGTGGGCACCAGCCGGACGCCGTGCCGGTCGAGGTGGCTCCGGAGATGGACGCGCGAGGTGGAGTGCTCGGGCAGGTCGATGTGCGAGATGCCGTCCAGCTCCTCCAGCCCGATCCGCGGGCGGTGGCACAGCGGGTCGTCGGTGCGGACCGCCAGCACCCAGGGCATCTCGTACGAGGGGCGCTGCTCCACCCCGTCGAGCGGCGGGCCGACCGTGACCCAGGCCAGATCGGCCTGGCGCGTCTGGACGGTCTCCAGGCAGCGGCGGCTGGAACTGGCCGTCTCGAACGCCAGCGTCACCTCGGGATGGCGCTTGCGGAAGGCGACGACGCCCTGGGCCATGAAGTGGCGGACGGTGGTCGCCCCCGTCGCGATCCGTACCGTGCCGCCGGTGCCGCGGCGCATGTCGTCCAGCCTGCGCAGGGCCGTGCCGAGGCCGGCCAGGCCCTCCGCGGCGGCCGCGTAGAGGATCTGGCCGGCCCCGGTCGGGGCCACCCCGCGGGGCCGCCGCTCGAGCAGCACCAGGCCGGTCTCCCGCTCCAGGCGCTTGACGTGCTGGCTCACGGCCGACTGGCTGCACGACAGGTCCCGGGCGACGGCGCTCAGGTTCCGCGCCTCGCACACGGCCACGAAGACGCGCAGATCGTCCAAGGTCATGCCAGTAGAAGGTAGAGCTGGGGGATCGTTAAGTAAACCCGAGAATTGACTTGGATGGAGCTCGGGACGGACGATCAGTGCACGGGCGCAGGATCCGGCGACCCGATCAGGCGGCGACCCGTCCGGACGCGTGCACCCCGGACGGGCGCCGACCCGGCGGACGGGAGGACCATGGCGACCGGTCAGGAAGAACTCCGCGAGCTCGGGCGCGAGCTCGGCGCGACCCGGCAGGGGCTGAACGAGCGGCTCGGGATCGAGTTCCTGGAGGCGAGCGCGGAACGCGTCGTCGCCCGCATGCCCGTCGCGGGCAACAACCAGGTGTACGGCACCCTCCACGGCGGCGCGTCCTGCGCGCTGGCCGAGACCACCGCCTCCCTAGGCGCGGCCGTGCACGCCGGCGCCGGGCGGATGGCGCTCGGCATCGAGATCAGCGCGACCCACCACCGGACCGCGGCGAGCGGCCACGTCACCGCGGTCGCCACCCCGCTGCACCTCGGCCGGACCCTCGCGACGTTCCAGGTGGTCATCACCGACGAGCGGGACCGGCGGATCTGCACCGCCCGCGTCACCTCGCTGCTGCGCGAACGCCCTCCCTCCTGACGATCGCCCCCGAGACGATCACGCCTGGCAAGGTGGCGAGCGATCGTGTCCGGCGAGCCGGTCTCAGGCGGCGGGCGGCTGGCAGCGGGGGCACCAGAACGTGACGCGCTCGCCGGCGTCGGAGCCCTGGTCGGCGCGGCGGATGCGAGCACCGCAGCGGCGGCACGCGCGACCGGCCCGGCCGTACACCCAGTGCTCCCGCCCGGGGCGGCGGTCGCCGGTGGTGATGTGCCCGTGCCGTGCCTTGTTGGCGTTCAGCAGGCGGCGGGAGAGGTCCACGACGCCGGGCAGGTCGGGCACGTCCCGGACCGGGGTCCAGGGGTCGACGCCGCGGAGGAAGAGGATCTCGGCCTTGTAGACGTTGCCGATCCCGGCCAGCAGGCTCTGGTCGAGCAGGGCCTCGCCGATCGGGCGCTCCGGCCGCCGCGACAGCCGCCGGACGGCCTCGGCGGCGAGTTCGGGCGACCAGCCGGGGTCGAGGAGATCGGGTCCGAGCCGGTCGACGACCCGGGACTCCTGCCCGGTCGGGAAGATCTCCAGGATGCCGAGGGAGTAGCCGAGCGCCTGCCACTCGGCGTTGGCGAGGACGGCCCGCAGCCGGTGGTCGCGGGGCGGCGGCGGACCGGACTCGCGGATCCGCCACCGGCCGTCCATGAGCAGGTGCGTGTGGACGGTCAGGCCGAGGTGCGCTGCTCCGCCCCCTGCCCCGGGCGAAGCCCAGGCGGTCTCGGCGCCCGCCCCCTGCGAAGGCCCGACCCGGATCAGCAGGTGCTTCCCCCGGGACACGACCTCATCGACCGTACGGCCGCGCAGGTCGACCGTGGCGAGCCGCGGCACGCGGAAGTCCGACAGCGTCAGCACCCGCCCGGCCAGCGCCTCGCGCAGTCGCCGGGCGGTCAGCCAGACGGCGTCGCCCTCGGGCATGGTCGCGCCCCCTCCGGACCGGCGGCCGGTGAGCCCGTCCGGAGGGCCCACCGGACGGGCCGTCAGATGAAGGAGGGGCTCTCCCAGGCGGCCGGGTCCTCCGTCAGCTTGCGCACCGGGTCGGGCAGCTTGCCCTCGGCGATGTGCGCGAGGGACACCTGCTCCAGGATGGCCCGCTCGCTGGCGCGCAGCGCGATCCACACCTCCTGGAGGGAGCGCGCCGGACCCTCGTACCCGACGTGCTCGGGACGCTCGCCCCGCACGCCCAGCAGCGGGCCGTCGATGGCGCGGATGATGTCGGCCATGGAGATCTGCTCGGCCGGACGGGCCAGCCAGTAGCCGCCCTCCGGTCCGCGCTGGCTGCGGACCAGGCCGGAACGGCGCAGCTGGCCGAGGATGTTCTCCAGGAATTTGGGCGGGATCTGCTGGGCCTCGGCGAGCTGGACCGCGGTCACCGGATGACTTCCGGCCACCGCCAGCTCCGCGGCGGCACGCAAGGCGTAGTCGACCCGGGCGGACAATCGCATGGACTTATTATCCCTTGCCGATCGGACTGGTCCGGCTTCCCCCCGCCCGTTCGGCCGTTCCCGGCGGTCCGAACGGGCGGGGACCCGGGCGGGCGCGGACGCCCGGGTGCCTCATCGCGGCGGCCGGAGCCCGGTCAGGCGAGGCCGAGGCGTTCGGCGGCAGCCTGGGCGTTGGCGTGCGCGGCGCCGTAGGTGGCCAGATGGACGGCCCCCTCGGGCGACCAGACGGGCAGGCCCATCTCGACCAGCACGGCGTCCGGGCGGGCCCCCAGCAGCGCGGTGGTCACCGCCCGCTGGGCGGCGTGCCGGTGCGCGTCGCGCAGCACGATGACCAGGCCCCGGCCCCCGGCACGTCGCAGAACAGACTCCACGTCCACGTCCGCCCCGGCGGCCCGCACGGCGTCGGGCGCCCACGGGCTCAGGCCCCAGGGGGTCGGGCCGACCGCGATGTTGCCGGACGCCTCCAGCTCGACGACCAGCGGCCCCGTCCCCGAGTTCCAGCGGGGCAGCTCGCCGGTGAGGCGCAGGGCGCGCCGGGCCGCCTCCAGCCCGGCCTCGCGGTCGACCGCCGCGGTGCCGTGCCCGGCCGGCCAGTCCCTCAGCCGGCCGGTCCGCTCCGCCGCGTCCGCCAGGCGCTCCGCCGGCAGCCGCCCGGCCCGCACCGCCTCCACCACGGCGGCGACCGTCGCCCGCACGCTCGCCTCGTGCTCGCGCGCGCCCAGGCACAGCAGGTCCGCCCCGGCGATCAGCGCCCGCACCCCCGCCTCCGGGATGCCGATGGCACCGCTGGCGCCGTCCATGTCCAGCGCGTCGGTGACGATCACGCCGTCGTAGCCGAGCCGCTCGCGCAGCAGCCCGGTGATCGCCGCGTGCGACAGCGTCGCCGGAACCCCCGCGGTGATCGCCGGCAGGTCGAGATGCCCGGTCATCACCGACCGCGTCCCCGCCTCGATCGCCGCCCGGAACGGCCGGAACTCGCGCCGCTCCAGCAGATCCAGATCGGCGTCCACGACCGGCACGCCCAGATGGGAGTCCTCGACGGTGGCGCCGTGGCCGGGGAAGTGCTTGGCGCACGCCGCCACGCCCGCCTCCTGCGTCCCGGCGACGGCCGCGGCGGCGTGCCGGGCCACCAGCGCGGCGTCCGCGCCGAACGCGCGCGTCCCGATGACCGGGTTGTCGGCGGCGGTGTTGACGTCCACCGACGGGGCGAAGTTGAGGTTCACGCCCACCTCGGCCAGCTCCGCGCCCAGCGAGCGGTACACGCGGCGGGTCAGCGCCGGGTCGTCGACCGCGCCGAGCGCGGCGTTCCCCGGGTACGGGCTGCCGGTGAGATGGCCGCCGAGCCGGGTGACGTCGCCGCCCTCCTCGTCGATCGCCACCAGCGGCGCGGCGACCTTGCGCAGCCCGGCGGTCAGCGCCGCCAGCGCATCGGTGTCGGGCACGTTGCCGTTGATCGCGAACAGCGTGACCCCGGCCAGGCCGCGCTCCAGCTCGTCCAGCAGCCACCGCGGCGGCACGGCCCCCGCGAACGCCGGCAGCAGCGTCCCGCGCGCCAGCCGGGAGATCTCGTCGTCGCCGGCCTGGCCGGTCTGCCTGGTCATCCCTTAACCGCCCCCGTCACCAGGCCGGACACCATCCGGCGCTGCACGATGAGAAAGAAGATCATTACCGGGATCGTGAACAGCGTGGACGCCGCCATGATCGAGCCCCACTCCACCTGCGTCCGCCCGAAGTGGTACGACAGCGTCAGCGGCAGCAGGAAGTTCTCCTGGTCCTTCAGGAACGCGAAGGCGATCACGAACTCGTTCCACGCCGTCACGAACGAGAAGATGCTGGTGGCCACCAGCCCGGGCGCCACCAGCGGGAAGGTGATCCGCCAGAACACCGTGCGGCCGGACGCGCCGTCGATCGCCGCCGCCTCCTCCAGCTGGCGCGGCACCGCCGCCACGAAGCCGCGCAGCATCAGGATCGAGAAGCCCAGCGACGACCCGATGTAGACGACGATCACCCCGGTGAGGCTGTTGAGCAGCTGCAGCCGCTGGGCGTTCAGCATCAGCGGCAGCAGCAGCGCCTCCAGCGGCACCATCTGCACGACGATCAGCATCACCAGGAACGCCGAGCGGCCGCGGAACCCGGCGCGCGCCACCGCGTACGCCGCCAGCAGCGCCACCACCCCCGACACCGCCACCGTCGCCAGCGCCACGATCGCGCTGTTGAGGAAGAAGTGGAACAGCCCGAACTCCAGGCCCTGGCCGCTGATCACGTTCTTGAAGTGGGACAGCGTCCAATGCACCGGGACGGGCAGCGGGGTGTCGGCGTTGATGTCCTCGTCGGTCTTGAACGCGGTCATCACCATCCAGAAGACGGGGAAGACCGCGAACAGGAACACCAGCAGGCCCGCGCCGTTCAGCCCGATCCGCTTCCACGCGGTCACGAGACCTCCCCCTGCCGGACCATCACCCGGACGTAGAACGCTGTGAAGACGAGCAGGATCACCGTGAGGACCAGCGCGATCGCGCCGCCGAGGCCGTACTTGGCGGGGAATGCAACCGCCGCCGAGTAGGCGTACATCGCCAGGTTGAACGAGTCGCGGTTGGCGGTGCCGCCGGACAGGAAGTACAGCTGGGTGAAGACCTTGAAGTCCCAGATGATCGACAGCACGGTGAGGACGAGGAACACCGGCCGCAGCAGCGGGAAGGTGATCTGCCAGAAGGTCCGCCAGGGGCCGGCGCCGTCGCACCGCGCCGCCTCGTACAGCTCGCCCGGCACGCTCTTGAGCCCGGCCAGCACCGACACCGCGATGAACGGGAACGACTGCCACACCACGCACAGCACCAGCACGACGTAGGTGGTGCCGCGGCTGCCGAACCAGTTGTAGTCCGCCCAGCCTGAACCGGCCAGCCAGTCCGGCAGCAGGTCCAGGAACCAGGGGACCAGGCCGCCGCCCGGCGTGAACAGCCACTTGTAGACGATCGCCGCGGAGATCCCCGGGGTGGCCCAGGCCAGCAGCGCCCCGGACGACACCAGCAGCGACATCCTGCGGCCCAGCCGGTTCAGCAGCAGCCCCACCAGCGTGCCCAGCACCATCGTGATGATCACCATGGCGGCGGCGGAGACGACGGTGTTGACCAGCACCCGCCAGAAGAAGGCGTCGCCCAGGACGGTGCGGAAGTTCTCCAGGCCGACGTTCTCGGCCGGGGCCACGCCGCGGGCCTCCCGCGACCCGATCTTGTGGAACGACATCCAGAACAGCTGGCCGATCGGGTACAGGATCAGCACCCCGATGACCGCGACGGTGGGCGCGATCAGCAGGTAGGGGCCCCATCTCCCGCGCCTCGGGGAGCGGGGGCCGGAACGTGGGCGGCGGCGGCCCGCGGACGGACCGGATCCGGTCCGGTCAGGCGCGCGGCCCGCCACCTGAACGGTCTGCG
Organism: Spirillospora sp. CA-255316; assembly: GCA_050942275.1. Taxonomy (GTDB): domain Bacteria; phylum Actinomycetota; class Actinomycetes; order Streptosporangiales; family Streptosporangiaceae; genus Spirillospora. Next base: position 2,811,672 of record CP192047.1, read on the forward strand.
CCATCGGCGGCCCATCCTCAGGTGATCTGATCTCGGATGCTCAGCGGTGCTCGGTGCTCGGTGTTCTGTGCTCGGTGCCGGGGCGGGCCGCCGCCGTCCCGGTGCGGGCGGCGGTTCCCGCGGGACGGGCGGCGGCCCGGCCGGATCAGCTCTGGTTGAGCGTGTCGGCCATGTCCTTGTTGGCCTTGGCCACCGCCTGGTCCAGCGGCGTCCCGTTCATGATCTCCTTGAGCATGGTCGGGATGATCTTCTTGTTGAGGTCGGCCTCGGTCCAGTTGGGCGTCTTCGGCGACCCCTTGACGCTGGCCATCTGCCGCGCCGCCGGCCCCTGCACCGGGTCGGAGGCGTAGCCGCCGCCCTGCAGCAGGTCGTTGAACTGCGGGAAGAACTTCAGCCCGTCCGCGAACGCCTTGGCGTTCTTCTTGCTGGCCACCGAGGTCAGGTAGTCGAACGCGACGCCCTGGCTCTTGCTGTCCTTCCAGACCGCCAGGTGCGAGCCGCCGGCGAACGCCGGGCCGATCTGCCCGGTGGGCGTCGGGATGGTGAACGCGCTCATCTTCGCGGTGTGCTTCTTGCTGATCTTCTCGATCTGCGGCAGCGTCCAGGCGCCGTCGATGTACATCGCGGTCCGGCCGTTGGCGAAGTCGCGCTGCGGGCCGGCCAGCTCGTTCACGCCGATGTACTTCTTGGGCGCGACGCCGTCGCGGACCAGCCCGGTGTAGAAGTCGATCGCCTTCTTGGACTCGGGGGTGTCCAGCTTGGCGACCCACCGGCCGCCCTCCTTGACCGCGATGTCGCCGCCCGCGCCCCACAGGAAGCTGGCGAAGCCGTTGGTGAAGTCGCTGGGCGCGGCGATGCCGGCGATGTCGCCGCCCTCGGCGTCCTGGATCTTCTTGGCCGCGGCCTTCAGCTCGTCCCACGTCTTGGGCGGCTGGACCTGGTGCTTCTGGAACAGGTCGGTGCGGTACCAGACGACGCGCACGCCCGCGTACCACGGCACCGCGTAGGTCTTGCCGTCCAGCTGTCCGAGCTCCACCGAGCCCTTGATCAGGTCCTTGCCCTCGGCCCAGCCGCCGAACCGGCCGGTCACGTCGGCCAGGGCGTCCTGGGCGGCCCAGGTCACCGCCTGGTCGTTGCCGATCTCCACGACGTCGGGGCCCTGGCCGGTGTTGAGCGCGTCCTGGAGCTTCTTGGTGGCGTCGGGCCAGGGGACGTACACGACCTCGACGTCGGTCTTGGGGTGCTGCTTCTGGAAGTCCGCCTTGGCCTGCGCCAGGACCTTGTCCTGGGGCTCGTTGGCGGCGCCCATGAACCACGCGGTGATCTTCGCGGGGTCCTTGCCCGTGGAGCTGTTCTTGTCGTCGCCGCCGCCACCGCAGGCGGACAGGCCGATCGCCAGGGCGGCGCCGAGGGCCGCAAATCTCACGATCTTCAAGGGGGTCTCCTTTTCCGGCATCGGCCGCGCGGTCACGGGCTCCCGGGCGGATGCGGTGGTGAGGGGCCGGACCGTTTAGGGTCCAGCCATGCCCCCTCTTCACCGCGTCCCGTCCGCGGAGCGCCGGTTCCGCCGGCCGGTGCGACGCCTGCGTCCGTGCCGTTCACCGGGGCGGTGGACGCCTGCTGTAAACTAACAAGAAACTTTCCTAAACAAAACGTCCGTTAGCGGCCGTTAGCGGATTGAGACTTCGAGGGGACGCCGAGCATGGCCCAACGTCCCGGGACCCCCCGGCTGCTGCGTGAGCTCAACGACCGGGCGGCGCTGGACCTGCTGGTGCGCCGCGGACCGCTGACCCGCGCGCAGATCGGCGAGCACACCGGGCTGTCCAAGGTCACCGCCTCCCAGCTGCTGTCCCGGCTGGAGGAGCGCGGGCTGGTGGAGGTCGCGGGCGAGCAGGCGGGCGGCCGCGGCCCCAACGCGGCGCTGTACGCGGTGGTGCCCTCCAGCGCCTACGTCGCCGGGGTGGAGGTGGGGCCGGACGGCGTCACCGCCGGGGTCGCCGACATCACCGGCGCCATCATCGCCCAGGTCACCGCCGACCCCAACGGCGCCGGCGACCCGGTCAAGCTCGTCCACAACGCCGTGGCCAAGGCGTGCCGGTCCGCCAAGGTCGCGCTCAAACGGCTCAACGCCTTCGTCATCGGCAGCCCCGGCGTGGTCGACCCCCGCTCGGGCGACGTGCAGTTCGCCTTCGACCTGCCCGCCTGGCACGAGGGCGTGCTGGCCGCGCTGCGCACCGACCTGCGCCGACCCGTCACCATCGAGAACGACGCCAACCTGGCCGCCATCGCCGAGCGCGCCTACGGCGCCGCGCAGGACGCCGACGACTTCGCCCTCATGTGGCTGGACCGCGGCATGGGACTGTCGATCATGCTGGGCGGGCGGCTGCACCGCGGCAGGTCGGGCGGCGCGGGGGAGATCGGCTATCTGCCCGTCCCCGGCGCCCCCCTCCCCGTCGGGGAGGCCCGCCGGGGCAAGGGCGGGGAAGGGCTCACCGAGTCCAGCACCTGGGACATCCCGGCGCTGGCCGGCGGTTACGGATCACTGGTCGGCGCGGACGCGGTACGGGGGCTCGCGCACGCCCACGGGATCAACGAGGCCACGGCCATCGACTGCGTCCGGGCGGCGGTGGCCGACGAGGAGCGGGGCGGGGACTTCCTGGACGAGCTGGCCAACCGCGTCTCCTACGGCGTCACCTCGGTCAACATCGTCCTGGACCCCGGGCTGGTCGTGCTGTCGGGGCAGCTCGGACGCGCCGGCGGCCGGCCCCTGGCCGCGCGCATCGAGCGGGTCGTGGGGCACATCAGCCCGACCCGTCCCCGCATCGCGGTGACGGAGGTGGAGGGCAACCCCGTCCTGCGCGGAGCGCTGCACGCCGCCCTGGAACAGGCCCGCGACGAGGTCTTCTCCACCCCCTGAGCCGACGTTGCGCGCCGTTACGACGTCTTCGGCACGACGTCTTCAGCACCCGTCTTCAGCACGGCGTCTTCCGCTTGACGTCTCCCGGTGCGGTCCCCGGCCGCACGGCGTCCCCCGATGAACGGCCGCGGGCGGGTGAGCGGGCTGGAGGATCCGTCCCGGTGTCACTCCGCCGCGGCGGGCGCGGCGGCCGGGGCGTGCGTGCGCGCCGGCGTCGCCGACGAGGAGCCGTGGACCCGGCGCGGGTCGCGCAGGGCCCGGTCGATGACCGTCCTGTTGATGACCTGACGCTTGCGCCGCTGAGCGGCGGCCCACCGTGTGGTCGGTGTCATGACGATTTCCCCGTTCCGCGGTGACCTCATCGCCACCGCAACCCCATTGCGCCTGATCATCCCAGGAAAGGCCGTCACCGGGGATCCGTCTGTGGGATGAAATCGGGGTCAGACCTTCTGCCGAGGCCCTTCCGGGTCCAGGTAGCCGGCGGTGTAGGCCAGCGCCCTGGCGGCGCGCTCGGCCGTGTGACGTGGGCAATGCCAGGCGGCGCGGTCCAGCCGCGGGTCGGCGCTTCCGAAACCGGCCAATGCGCGCGCATACCGCAAAAGCGTGCGCGGTGGAACGTCCGGGTGGCCATTGGCGTGGCGGCAGGAAAGGTCCGGATCGGCCGGATCGGTGATCGTCAGGGCGTCTCTGTAGACGGACACGATGGCGGGCGGAGTGGCGCACCAGTAACAGTGCTGGGCCGCGAAACACACCGTGAGGAACAGCCCCAGCCGCTCCTCCTCGCCGAGGGGGCTCCCCGCCCTGGCGATGAGCCTGCGGGCCGCCCATAGCGCCGCCTGCTCCGCCAGGTCGTTCGGCCCGCCCGGACGGTGGCGCTCGACCGTCAGGGTCAGCCGCTCGATGTCGGTCCTGCCGTCGGGGGTGAGGAAGTAGGCGTCCAGGTCCGCGGTGTCGGGCGCCTCGAACCGGGCCCTCCGGCCGTTGCGGAGCGTGGTCAGCGCGCTGGAGGCGAGTCCCGCGAGGAAGGCGGGGCAGCGCAGGCCCTCGTGCTCGCCGAGGCCGGCGACCAGCCCGGCCACGGCCTCGTGATCGTCGACGCCCCCGACCAGGGGATGGCGGTGCACGCCGGGTGCCGGGCAGTCGAGCGCGCCGTACGCCGCCACCGCCCGTTCCGCCGCCGTGATCAGCGCGTCCACCACCGCGACCCGGCGGATCCGCCAGATCGCGTACGGCGAGGTGGCGTACAGGGCGAGGACCAGCGCCGGGCCGTCGCCACCGCCCGGATCGGCGGCCAGCCGCGCCGCCAGCCAGGCCAGCACCGCGGGCGGGTCGCAGGAGGCGCGGTCGGACACGATGCCGCGCAGATCGCGGGCAAGCCCGCGGTGGTCGAGCGTGCCGTCGTCCTTCAGGTACACCGTTGCTCCCGGTCGCGGCGGGACGGAACTGGTGATCGTTGGGACGGCCGGAGTCCGAACCGGGTTCCGCGAGGGGGCGGCCGGCGGCTCCGGTACGGGGCGGACGGGGCGGTCGTGGGCGCTGGGATCATGGAAGGTGGGCCGTGCGCGAGGCGCGCGGCCCGGATCCGGCCGCTCCGGCCGGGGAGAAGGAGCGAATGATCGGTGGTGTGCCGGGAGGTGCGTCATGGCCCTGCGTGATCGGCTGCGCCGCGTGCTGCAGCGCCCGGGGAGCCTGGACCTGGGGCCGTACGAGCGGATCGTCGCGGACGCGGCCGGCCGGGAGCCCCGCATGCGCGACCTGACCGGCGCCGAGCTGGCCGAGGCGGCCCGGGACGGCCGCGACGATCCGGCCGAACTGGCCGCGGCGGGACGCGAGGCGGCACGGCGCGCGCTGGGGGAGCGGCCCTACGACGTGCAGCTGCTCGGCACCCTCGCGCTGCTGTCCGGGCACGTCGCGGAGATGGCGACCGGCGAGGGCAAGACGCTGGCCGGCGCACTGGCCGCCGCCGGGTACGCGCTGCGCGGCCGGCGGGTCCACGTCATGTCGGTCAACGACTACCTCGCCCGGCGCGACGCCGAGTGGATGGGGCCGTTCTACGAGCTGCTGGGCGTCACGGTGGGCTGGGTCGGGCAGGAGTCCACCCCCGAGGAGCGCCGCGCCGCCTACGCCGCCGACGTCACCTACGCGCCCGTGAGCGAGGTCGGCTTCGACCTGCTGCGCGACCGGCTGGCCACCGACACGTCCCGGCTCGTCCTGCCCGAACCCGAGGTCGCCCTGATCGACGAGGCGGACTCGGTCCTGGTGGACGAGGCGATGGTGCCGCTGGTGCTGGCGGGCGCGACCGACGCCGGGGCCGCCGACCCGACCTACGCCGAGCTGGTGCGGCGGCTGCGGCCGGGCGTGCACTACGCCACCGACGACGAGGCGCGCAACGTGCGGCTGACCTCGGCCGGGGCGCGCGAGGTGGAACGGGTCCTCGGCGTCGACCTGTACGCCCCCGAGGGGCTGGACACGCTCACCGCCGTGAACGTCGCGCTGCACGCCGAGGCCCTGCTGCACCGCGACGTGGACTACATCGTCCGGGACGGCGCCGTCAAGCTGATCAGCGAGTCGCGCGGCCGGGTGGCGCTGCTGCAGCGCTGGCCGGACGGCCTGCAGGCGGCGGTGGAGGCCAAGGAGGCCCTCGACGCCTCGCCCAGCGGGGAGATCCTCGACTCGATCACCGTCCAGGAGCTGGTGGGCCGCTATCCGGTCCGCTGCGGCATGACCGGCACGGCGCTGAGCGTGGCGGGGCAGCTGCGGGAGTTCTACGGGCTGGACGTCGCGGTGATCCCGCCGAACCGTCCCCGGGTGCGGGCCGACGAGCCGGACCGGCTGTACGCGACCGGGGCCGACAAGGAGATCGCGGTCATCGAGGAGATCGCGTCCGCGCACGCCACCGGTCGCCCGGTGCTGGTCGGCACGCTCGACGTCGCCGCGTCCGAGCGGCTCTCCCGGCGGCTGAACCGGGCCGGGCTGCCCCATGTCGTGCTGAACGCCAAGAACGACGCCGAGGAGGCCGCGATCATCGCCCGGGCCGGGGAGCGCGGCGCCATCACCGTCTCGACGCAGATGGCCGGCCGCGGCACCGACATCCGCCTCGGCGAGGGCGTCACCGAGGGGCTGCTGGTGATCGGGACCGGCCGCTACCACAGCGGGCGGCTGGACGACCAGCTGCGCGGGCGCGCCGGCCGCCAGGGCGACCCCGGCGGGTCGGTCTTCCTCACCAGCCTTGAGGACGACCTCGTCACCCGGTACGCGCCCGGCGAGGGCCCGGGCGAGCCGTCCGCAGGGAGGAACGGACGGCGGCGCGGCATCGCGACCGACGACGAGGGCCGGATCGAGGACAAGGGCGCGCACTGGATCGTCGGGCACGCGCAGCGCGTCGCCGAGGGCGTCGCCGTGGAGATCCACCGCAACACCTGGCGCTACCACCACATCATCGGGCTGCAGCGCGGCGAGCTGCTGGCCGAGCGCGACCGCGTGCTGCGCGGCGACCGCGCCGGCGAGCTGATGGCCGAGCGGCACCCGTCCCACCACGAGGAGCTCACCGGCGTCGCGGGCGCGGACGCGGTCGGCGAGGCGGCCCGCCAGCTGCTGCTCTTCCACCTGGACCGCTGCTGGGCCGAGCACCTGGCCTACCTGGCCGACCTGCGCGAGGGCATCCACCTGCGCTCGCTGGGGCGCGGCCTGGACCCGATCGTGGAGTTCAACCGCGAGGCCGTGCCGGCGGGCAAGAAGCTGCTGGCGCGCGCCGAGGACCGCGCCGCCGCGGCGTTCGCGACCCTCACCGCCACGGAGGAGGGGATCGACCTTGCGGCGGTGGGGATGAAGCGGCCGTCGTCCACGTGGACCTACGTCGTCCACGACAACCCCTTCGGCTCCCTGGACGAGCGGGCTCTCCGAGGCCTCATCTCCCTGGTGCGAGGCCGCCGCCGCTAAGAGCAGGGCGTTGTATCGGCGGACCAGGCCGACTGTCAGGGGAGCAGGAGGTCGGCCGTCTCGCGGGCGGTGTCGGTGGCGTGCGCCATGCCGCCCACGCTGAACATGACGACCGAGCCCTCGTGCAGGACGATCAGCCGGTCCGCAAGGGACTCCGGATCGTCGTAACCCGCCTCCGTGGCCAGCTCCACATAGAGACCGCGCAGCCAGGCCTTCTGCTCGGCGGCGGTCTTGTGGACGGGGTGCGCCGGGTCGGGGACCTCCGCGCAGGCGTTCACCATGGAACAGCCCCGGCTGCTGTTGGTGCGGAGCCATTCGCCCATGGCGTCGAACGTCTCGAGTATGCGTTCGCGCGGGTTCGGCACCGCGGCCAGGCGCTCGTCGAGGAAGGCGCGCCAGCGTTCGTCCCGTGCCCGCAGGTAGGCGAGGATCAGCGCCTCTTTGGAGCCGAACCGGTCGTACACCGTCTTCTTCGTGACACCGGCCTCGGCGGCGATGAGCTCCATGCCGACCTGCGCGATGCCGCGCTCGTAGAAGAGCTCGCCGGCGACGTCCAGGACGCGGCGCCCGGCGGGTGTGAGCGGGCGCTCCCGAGCTGTGGCGGACATCCTTCGACCACTCCCTCCCATGACCGCACCGCTGACTACACCGACAGTATACACACCGGTATGGTTACCATGTAGGTATACCGGTATGTATACCTAGGAGGCGGACATGCGGAAAGGTCATGTGGACGTCCTGCTCGGCGGGGGTTTCGTGGTGATGTGGAGCTCCGGCTTCATCGGCGCCGCGCTCGGTTCCGGCAGCGCTCCCGCCACCACGCTCCTGGCGTGGCGGTTCATCCCCGCCGCCGCGCTGCTGGCCGCCTGGCTCGCCTGGCGCCGCCGCCGGATCCCGGCCCGCGACCTGGGCCTGCACGCCGCCATCGGGCTGCTCGGCCAGATCGGCTACCTGTACGGCGTGTTCGCCGCCGCCGAGCACGGCGTCGCCGCCGGCACCAGCGCCCTCATCTGCGCCCTCCAGCCCATCGTCGCCGTCGCCCTGGCCGTGCCGCTCCTCGGCGAGACCGTCGTGCCCCGGCAGATCGCGGGCCTCGTCGTGGGCCTGGCGGGCGTCGCCCTCGTCGTCGGCAGCGACCTGGGCGCCAACCCGGGCGTCCCAGCCTGGGCCTACGTCCTCCCGGTCGGCGCCATGCTCTCCCTGGTCGGCGCCACCCTCCTGGAACGCCGCACCCGCCCCACCATCGGCGTCATCGACGCGCTCGCGGTCCAGGCCGCCGTCAGCGCCGCCGCCTTCGCCGCGCTGGCCGCCATGACCGGCGACCTCGCCCCGCCCGCCGACCCGGTCTTCTGGACGGCCGTCGCCATCCTGATCGTGCTGGCCATGCTCGGCGGCTACGGCCTGTACTGGGTCAACCTGGCCCGCGGAGGGGTGGCCCGCGTCTCGGCCCTGCTCTACCTGACCCCGCCCGCCACGATGGTGTGGGCCTGGCTGATGTTCGGCGGCGCACTCGCCCCGCTGTCGATCGCGGGCGTGGCCGTGTGCGCCGTGGCCGTCCCCATGATCCGCGCCGGCGCCTCCCGCACCCCTGCCCCCGAGCCCGGCGACACCCGCTCACCGGCCACCGCCAGGCAACCGGTCTCCTAGGGCCTGCCTCGGCGTGGCCTCGACGTGGCCTCGGCGACCGCGCGAGCGCGATGCCGCGCTCGCCGAGGCCCGGTCAGGCGACCGCCAGGCGAGCCCCGTAGGCCGGGACTTACAACCCTGCGCGCAGGCGGAGGCCTCTCGGTGTGGGGTGGAAGCCCGCGGCCTCCAGGGCGGACGCCAAGGGGGAGTTGGTGATGGACTCGCCGTCGGCGCGCTCCACGGTGAGGCGGCCCAGCGCGCCCTCCCGTACGGCCAGGGCGAGGGCGTCCACGGCCGGCTGGAGCACGTCGGGCTCGTCGTCCCAGGTGAGGAGCGTCCGGCCGCCGCGCTCGACGTACAGGACCAGGCCGCCCTCGACCAGCACCACCAGCGCCCCGGCCTTGCGGCCGGGCTTGTGGCCGCTGGCGACCTCGTCGCGCTCGGGCCAGGGGAGCGCCGCCCCGTACGGGTTGGCCGGGTCGGCGGCGGCCAGCACGAGAGCGCGGCGCTCGTTGCGCGCGGGCAGCGGCGTCTCCCACGGGTCCGCCGGGGGAGAAGGCTGCGAGGGACGCAGCGCGCGCAGCCGGTCGACCGCCCCGGGCAGCGCGAACTGGGCCGCCCCGAGCCCCTCGACGAAGTAGCCGCGCCGGCAGCGCCCGCTGTCCTCGAACGCGCGCAGCACCGGATACACGGCGGCGAAACCCCCGGGCGTGCGCTCGGCCGCCACGGCGCCCCTGATGACGATGCCGTAGCGGTCGAGAAGGGCCTCCGCCAGCGCGTGCGAGCGGAGCGTCGCCCGGGTCTCGCGTTCGGGCAGCAGCCACCAGCGCCCCGCCACCGTGGGCGGCCCCGTACGGGACGGCAGGACGGGGCGTCCCCGCCGGGTCGTCCTGGAACGGTGCGTCGGACGGCCCGCCCCCAGGGCGGAACGCATCGGAGCCAGGGTGTCGTTGGTGAGGCGGCCCGCCCAGACCAGATCCCACACGGCGGTGACCAGGTCCTGGTCGTTGACGGTCACCTCGGCGTTGACACGGTCGGAGAGCACCCGGAAGAACAGCGCCCCGCCGTCGGCGAGCGCGCCGAGCACCGCCTGGTGCACGGGCGTGAGCGTGATGTCGGCGGGCTCGGGCATGAGCAGCGGAGCGGTCTCGGCCAGGTAGAGGGAGACCCAGCCGTCCCCGCCCGGCAGACCGCCCTGCCCCGCCCAGACGACCTCGCCCGCCGAGGTCAGCTCGTCGAGCATGGCCGGGGAGTACCCCGGCACGCGGGCCGGGAGGATCAGCGACTCCAGCGCCGACGCGGGCACCGCGGAGCCCTGCAACTGCTCGACGGCCTGGACGAGGGCGTCGATACCGCGCAGCCGGGACCCGCCGGCGATGCCGTGCCACACAGGCAGGAACCGGCCCAGCGCCTCGGGCGGGGACGGCTCCACCTCGGCGCGCAGGCGGGCCAGGGAACGGCGGCGCAGCGTCCGCAGCACGCCCGTGTCGCACCATTCGGTCGTCAGCGGGCCGGAGACCGCCTTGACGGGCAGGAACTCGCCCTCCACGACGCGTCCCGCCGCCGACAGCCGCCGAAGGGTCTCGACCACCACGGCCGGGCCGAGGCCGAAGCGCGCGGCGGCGTTGACGGCCCGGAAGGGGCCGTGCGTACGGGCGTAACGGGATATCAGGTCGCCCAGTGGATCGTCGACCGGCTCCAGGAACGCCTCGGGCACGCCCACGGGGAGCGGTGCCCCGAGGGCGTCGCGCAGGCGGCCCGCGTCTTCGATGGCGGCCCAGTGCTCCCGGCCCGCGATCCGTACACGGATGGCACGCCGGGTCGCCTCAAGATCGGACAGCCACAACGACACCATCGCCGCTCCATCCCCGGAGGCGGCCGAGCCCGGGAGGGGATCGGCGAGCGCGTCAGAGGCGGGCCCGTCGGCGGCGGGGGCGCCTTCGGCGGGTGCACCGGCGGCGGGTGCACCGGCGGGTGGGCCGTCCGCGAGCGGGTCGGCGGCGGTGGGCGTCTCGGGGGCCGTTGTAGTGCGTTCGGCCACCTCGGCCGTGGTGAGGGGACCGAGACCGCGCAGCAGGTCGGCGACGCCCTCCAGCCCCCGGGCGCGGCGGTCCTCGGCGAGGCGTTGCAGCTCGCGCTCGGTGTCGGTCACCACCTCCGGGTCGAGCAGCTCACGCAGGTCGGCCTGGCCCAGCAGCTCGGCCAGCAGCGCGGAATCCAGGGCGAGCGCCTGGGCGCGACGCTCGGCCAGGGGCGAATCGCCCTCGTACATGAACGCGCCCACATAGTGGAACAGCAGGGAGCGCGCATAGGGCGAGGGCTCGGGCGTCTCCACCTCGACCAGCCGGACCTTGCGGCCCGACAGGTCGCGCATGAGCTGCACCAGCCCCGGAACGTCGAACACGTCCTGGAGGCACTCGCGCATCGTCTCCAGGACGATCGGGAACGAAGGGTACTTGCTCGCCACCGCCAGCAGCTGGGCCGCGCGCTGGCGCTGCTGCCACAGCGGCATGCGCTTGTCGGGACGGCGGCGCGGGAGCAGCAGGGAGCGGGCCGCGCACTCCCGGAAACGGGCAGCGAACAGCGCCGACCCGCCCAGCTCGTCCACCACGACGCGCTCGATGTCGTCGGGGTCGAACACGGCCAGGTCGAGGTTGGGCGGCTCGTCCATGTCGGGGATGCGGATGACGATGCCGTCGTCGGCGTGCATCGCCTGGGCGTCCACCCCGTAGCGTTCGCGCAGGCGACCCGCGATGGCCAGGGCCCAGGGGGCGTGCAGGCGCGCCCCCAGGGGGGAGTGCACGACCATCCGCCAGTCGCCCAGCTCGTCGCGGAAGCGTTCCACCACCAGGGTGCGGTCGTCAGGGACATGGCCGGTGGCCTCGCGCTGCTCGGCGAGGTAGGAGACCAGGTTGGCGGCCGCCCACTCGTCCAGGCCCGCGGAGGCGACGCGTTCGCGGGCGGCGTCGGCCGTGAGCCCGGCGAGCTCCCGGGTGAACGCCCCCAGCGCCCGCCCCAGCTCGGCGGGCCGGCCCAGGGTGTCGCCGTGCCAGAACGGCAGCTTGCCCGGCTGGCCGGGGGCGGGCGACACCAGGACCCGGTCGGGGGTGATGTCCTCGATCCGCCACGAGCTGGCGCCCAGGACGAACACGTCGCCCACGCGCGACTCGTACACCATCTCCTCGTCCAGCTCGCCGACGCGAGACGCCTTCTCGCCCACCAGGAAGACCCCGAACAGGCCCCGGTCGGGAATGGTGCCGCCGCTGGTGACGGCCAGCCGCTGCGCGCCGGGACGGTCGCGCAGCACCCCGGTGACGCGGTCCCACACCAGGCGGGGCCGCAGCTCGCCGAACTCGTCGCTCGGATAGCGCCCGGCGAGCATGTCGAGGGTCGCCTCCAGCGCCGAGCGGGGAAGGGTGGCGTACGGGGCGGCCCGCTTGACCACCGACTCCAGCTCGTCCACCGTCCACTCGTCCATCGCGACCATCGCGACGATCTGCTGGGCCAGGACGTCCAGCGGGTTGCGCGGGTAGCGCATCTCCTCGATCTCGCCGCCGCGCATGCGCTCGGCCACCACCGTCGTCTGGACGAGATCGCCCCGGTACTTGGGGAAGATCACGCCTTTGGAGACCGCGCCCACCTGGTGGCCCGCCCGTCCCACGCGCTGCAGGCCGTTGGCGACCGACGGCGGCGACTCCACCTGGACGACCAGGTCGACCGCGCCCATGTCGATGCCCAGCTCCAGGCTGGAGGTAGCGACGACCGCGGGAAGCCGGCCCTGCTTGAGGGCGTCCTCGATCCCGGCCCTTTCCTCCTTGGACACCGAGCCGTGGTGCGCGCGCGCTATCTCGATGGGCGCCCCCTTGGCCGCACCCGCCTGCGCCATGGTCTCGGCCGGTGCGTGGTCCTCCGGCAGGGGACCCGCGCCGCGCTCGTAGGCCAGCTCGTTGAGGCGCCCGCACAGCCGCTCGGCCAGGCGGCGCGAATTCGCGAAGACGAGCGTGGAGCGGTGCGCCTCGATCAGGTCGAGCAGCCGGTCCTCCACATGGGGCCAGATGCTGCGCTGCCTGGGATCGGCAGTGCCCGCGCCGTCGACGAACCGGCCGCCGGGGGTCTCCGGGGGTTGTCCCCCTTGGATGGACACAGCGCCCATGTCTTCGACGGGGACGACGATGTCGAGGTCGAAGACCTTGTCCGACGGCGGCTGCACCGCGGTGGCCGGACGGGTGCCGCCGAGGAACGCCGCGATCTCCTCCACCGGCCGCACCGTCGCCGACAGCCCGATGCGCTGGGCGGGCCGCTCCAGCAGGGCGTCCAGGCGCTCCAGGGACAGCGCCAGATGCGCGCCGCGCTTGGTGCCCGCGACGGCGTGCACCTCGTCGACGATCACCGTCTCCACCCCGCGCAGCGACTCGCGCGCCTGCGAGGTCAGGATCAGGAACAGCGACTCGGGCGTGGTGATCAGGATGTCCGGCGGCCTGGTCGCCAGCCTGCGGCGCTCGTCGGCGGGGGTGTCGCCGGAGCGGATCCCGACCCGCACGTCGGGCTCGGGCAGGCCCAGCCTGCGGGCGGCGTGGCGGATACCGGTGAGCGGGGCGCGCAGGTTGCGCTCGACGTCCACGGCCAGGGCCTTGAGCGGGGAGACGTACAGCACGCGGCAGCGCCGCTTGGGATCGGGGCTCCGCTCGGGATCGGGTGCCACGGCGCCGTGCGCGGCGAGGCGGTCGAGGGACCACAGGAACGCCGCCAGCGTCTTGCCGGACCCGGTCGGTGCGACGACCAGGGTGTCGTCGCCGCCGGAGATGGACTCCCACGCGCCGGCCTGCGCCGCCGTGGGCGCGGCGAACGCCCCCGTGAACCACGCCCGCGTGGCCGGGGAGAAGCGTTCGAGCACGTCAAACGTCATGCCCCCATCCTGCATCGTGCCTCTGACAGAACGCGCCGGGGTGGTCCGCATCACATTGTGAACGAGTGCTTGTTCGGTCATCCTGAGGGGCGGTCGCCGCGGTCACCGCGGTCGCCTTCCTCCAGGACGACCTCAGGGAGCAGGACGACCCCAAGGAGCCGAGCCCATGCCGTACGTCCTTCTCGCAGTCGGCGTGGTGGCCGTGCTGCTCGCGCTGAACGCCCACTTCCCCCGCCGCCACCCGTGGCTGCTGGTGCCGAGCTTCTTCTCCGGATGGCTCGCCATCGAGCTGGCGCCCCACCTGCTGGTGGCCGAGGTCGCGGGCATGGGCCTGGCCGTCGCGTCCGGAGGACTGGAGGGCTGGCCTGGATGGACGGGCCTCGTCCTGGGAGCGGCCGGGGCCGCGGGGACGATCGCCACCATGCTGGCCGCGCGCCGTACCGTCGTCACCCTCAGGGAGTGCGGTGTCCCTCTGGACCTGGACCCCGAACGGGCGCCCCGCTTCCCGCTGATCTACCTCATCGCACCCCCGCTGTGCCTCATCCCGCGCAGGGGCGTCAATGTCCAGCGCAACATCGTCTTCCATGAACAAGGGCGCCTGCGCCTGAAGCTGGACGTCTACAGCTCCGCCAGGGAGAACGCGGCGGAGGGACTGCGCCCTGGCCTCATGCAGATCCACGGCGGCGCCTGGGTCATCGGCGACAAGCGCGAACAGGGGCTTCCCCTGATCAACCACATGGCCGTCCAGGGGTGGGTGGGGTTCAACGTCAACTACCGGCTCAGCCCCAGGGCCACGTGGCCCGATCACCTGATCGACCTGAAGCGCTTTCTCAAGTGGTACCGGGAGCACGCCGCCGAGTACGGGGCCGACCCCGACTTTCTCTGCGTCACAGGAGGCTCCGCCGGCGGTCACCTCACCGCCATGGTCGCGCTCACGGCCGGCGTCCCGGAGTTCCAGCCGGGCTTCGAGGACGTCGACACCAGCGTCCAGGGCGCGGTCCCCTTCTACGGGGTGTACGACCTCGTCGAACCAGGGCCGTGGCCCGTCCCCATGGGGGCGACCGGCCTCATGGAACGGAAGGTGGTGAAGAAGCCCTTCCGCGAGGAGACGGAGGCCTACGCCAAGGCGTCCCCCGTCAACTACCTCCGGGAGGACGCGCCCCCCTTCTTCGTCATCCACGGCAGCCACGACTCGCTCATCCCGGTGGCCGAGGCCCGCCGCTTCGTGGAACGCCTGCGCGAGGCCTCCGCGTCACCCGTCGTCTACGCCGAGATGAGGGGCGGCCAGCACGCCTTCGACGTCTTCCCGTCGTACCGCACCGCACGCGTCATCGAGGGTGTGGAGCGCTACCTGACCGGCCTGCACCGCCAGTACCGCGAGGGGACGCACCCCAGCGCCCACCCCGCCGTTCCAGGGGAGATCAGCGAATCCCTTGAATGACGGCCCTCGACCGTGGGTCGGATAGCGTGGGCGTGTGCGGCTCACAGTGTTCTGGGATCGGATGAGGCAGCATTTCGGCGAGAGCTACGCCGAGAGCGTGGCCAAGGACTACGTCCTGGCCGAACTCGGCGGCCGCACCATCGAGCAGGCGCTGGCCGACGGTGAACCGGCCAAGAAGGTCTGGCAGGCGGTCGTCGCGACCTTCGACGTCCCCCAGCGCCTCCACTGAGGGCCTCCGCTGAGGCGTGTCCCGACCCTTGCGGCGCCGGCCTCGGCCTTCGCCGGGCGGACATGCCGAGGGGCGGTGCGGCCGGGCCGCGACCGCCCCCCGGAAGGCTGATCCGCGAACGCGGCGCCGCCGGGTGGCCGTCCGGCCACCGCCGCCGCGGCGCCGCCGGTCAGTAGACCGCGACGGCGGTGACGAAGCCGATCATGAGGTTGGCGACGGCCAGCAGGACGGCGGCCGGTTCCAGCTTGTCCTCGGCGTCGTCGGCCAGATCCTTGATGCTGATCCCGACCAGCCGGTCGAAGATCAGGGTGGCCACCGTCATCGCCACGATGCCGACCGCGCCGAACACCAGCGTCCGGGTCAGGCCCTCCAGCAGGTCCCCGCCCGAGGCGAAGATCGACACCGCCACGATCAGGCCGACCCCGACCGTCGAGGCGCAGGCCAGCAGGGTGGCGTTGGGGTTGCGGTGCGTGCGGATCACCGTGATCAGTCGGCCCGGGGTGGCCAGGTCGGTCATGTAGAAACCGACCACGAACAGCACCAGGCCGACCGCGGCGTAGGCGAGCAGCGCTCCCGTCCCGTCCAGCAGGATCTGGCCGAGGCTCTCGTCGGTGTTCATGGATCTCCTTAGCGGAACGCGCGTCCACTGCGGTTGAAGGGGGTTTGTCGGACGCCTTGCGGTTGTCGGAGGCCTTGCAAAGGGTGGCTACAGGGGAATGCGGTGGGGGACGAAGGAGGAGGTGTCGTCGGTGATGAGTCCCGAGGTCTCGCGGATGCCCAGGCCGGCGGACTCGTCGTGGACCACCCAGGCGCCCAGCACCGGGTGCTCCCCGTCGAAGTCGGGCAGCGCGCAGAACTGCTGGAAGACGAAGCCCTCCTTGCCGTAGTCGCCCTGGGTGCGCTGCTCGCTGCCGTCGGGGGTCACGATCCGCATGCTGGCGCCCTCGCGGCCCAGCAGCGGCTTCTGCACGTAGGCCGTCAGGTCCGAGGGGGTGTTGAGGTAGGTGGGAAGCAGATTGGGGTGCCCGGGGAACAACTCCCACAACAGCACCAGCAGCGCCTTGTTGGAGAGCACCATCTTCCAGATCGGCTCGATCCACCCGGTGGGGGTCCCGGGGATATTACGGCCGAACGGCTCGCTGACGATCCATTCCCAGGGGTAGAGCTTGCACAGGGTGCGGATCTCCTTTTCGTCGAGATCCACGAAACGCTCCCGCGCGGAATCCCACCCGATGTCCTCCATGGCGATCGCCAGCCCCGGAAGCCCCGCCTCCTCGGCGGTCTCCTGCATGTAGGCGATCGTCATGACCTCCTCGCCGGTCTCGTCACCGTGGGTCCAGGCGAAGTGGACGGGGCCGTCGTCCCCCAGCCCGGAACCGATCTCCTTCCACCGGGCGACCAGGCGCTCGTGAATGGAATTCCACTGGTCGTCCTTGGGAAAGGCCTCCTGCAACCAGTACCACTGGACGATCGAGCTCTCCACCAGCGACGTCGGGGTGTCGGCGTTGTACTCCAGCAGCTTGGCCGGGCCCTCGCCGTCGTAGCAGAAGTCGAACCGGCCGTACAGATGCGGGTCCCCGCGCCGCCACGACTCCTCGATGAGCGGCGCCACCCAGTCGGGAATGCCCAGCACGTGGTAGCGGCCGGTGGTCACCACATGCTCGACCACCTGCAGGCACATCCGGTGGAGTTCCTCCACGACCTCCTCGAGCGCCAGGACCTCGTCCATCTCGAAGACGTAGTGCACCGACTCGTCCCAGTAAGGACGCGGCAGGTGCGCCGGATGCGCCGTCCGGTGGTAGGCCAGGCCATGGCTCTCGACCTTCTCGGCCCAGTCCTCGCGCGGGGCGGAACGCGCTCGCCGCACGGTCTCAGCTCCCGCTCTTGCCGCCGCCGCCGAAACCGCCGCGGCTCAGCGTCGTCCCGCTGCTGGTCTTGATCTTGCCCTTGCTGGGACCGGCCGACCTGCCGCCGGACACGTAGCCGTCGGTGTCGCGCTTGCCGCCGTAATACCAGAAGTAACGGCCGTAGGAGACCGTGCCGCGCTGGACGTCGCGGCTGTCACAGAAGTAGTCCGAAACGACCCGGTAACCGCCCTTGGTCTTGCCGGCCGCGGGGGCGTAGCGGTCCACGCACCAGGCCGTCGTGGTCTTGGCACCGCAGGCGGCCACGGTCAGCGACAGCGCGCTGACCATCCCGATCTTCACGGCCCGGGAGCTGAGCCGGCGCTTCTGTTCCTGTGGGGGCAAGGCGAACACGTCCTTTGAAAACGAGGTGACTGGCAACCTGCCGGTTCCACAGGACGGGGCCCGTCCGCCCTTACGGAATGGGAACTCTCGGTTGCGAGGCCATAGCTTAGGGGTGGTCGATCCTCGGACGGAAGGGACACGCCTCCCGTTCCAGCCGGGAGCAAAAAAGCCTCTCACGGCCACCCAATTAAGACCCCGCTTCAGGGTCGCGGCGGTGGCGGAACGGCCGCCCTCAGTCGGGCACCGGAAGGTGGGCGTACAGGTCCATGGGGTCCACCGTGGAGGGCAGGTCGCTGACCTGGCCGTCGCCCACCTCCACCACGCGCCATTCACCGTCGTCCCGGCGCGCCAGGTCGGTCGTTATGAAACGGCAGCCCAGCGTGCGCACCGCCGGGGCAACGGAGTCCAGGCGGGGGTCGGGCTCCACCTCGGGACTATCGGGATGGGGCCCCACGAGGGCGGGCTCACCGTCCACCCACCACACGCGCGCCTCGCCCTCACCGTCGTAGGGCTCGTACTCCCGGACGACCACGCCGCCCGCCAGGAACTCGTCCTGCAACGCGAGCATCTTGGCCACGACGCCGCGCAGAAGCGCGAGGTTCTTCACGTCCGGGACGAAGCACGCCTCGTTCCACTCGTGCTTACGGGATTTCACGTAGTCCTTGACGACACCTGGGCCGCCCCGGAGGGGACGTACGAGCTCGCCCAGGTCGCCCGGGTCCTCGCCGGGGGAGAGGGGGCGCCACACGCTCTGGGGGGTCAATCCCGCGAAGGTGTCGTGCCAGCCGGGCAGTTCGTGCGCCCGCTGGTAGTCGCCCGGATGCGTGAGCAGCAACGTGCCGCGCCTTTTCAGGGCTGCGGCCATCGCCGCGTACTCGGCGCTGGTGAGCATCCAGCCCCGGTACCAGACCGGCCCGAGATCGGACGGGACGGCCCGCACCGCCGCCTCCACCTCGCCGTGCCGCAGCGCGTCGTGGTCGATCAGGGCGATCTCGCCGTAGTGATCCCGCACGGCGGAGGCCTCGCGGGCGAAGTGGGGGTCAACGCGCCGGGGGCGGAGCGGATCGACGCAGAAGAGGACGGTCAGCGTCATGATGGAACCCTCCGTGGACGGCGCCAGCGTACGGGGTCTCGAGTGTCGCGTGCACGGAGATTCCCGGGCAAATCCGCGGCCAGGACCATGATCGAACGGATGTTCGGTAAAGTCGGGGGTCGGAACTGTCGGTGGCTCCCCGTAACGTCGCCTCCGACACCGCAACGACAGACGAAAAAGGGGCGACACCTCATGGCAGCGAACGACCGGGAGAAGGCTCTCGAGACCGCACTGGCCCAGATCGAGCGGCAGTTCGGCAAGGGCTCGGTCATGCGGATGGGCGAGGAGGCGCGGGCACCGGTCGAGGTGATCCCCACCGGGTCCATCTCGCTCGACATCGCGCTCGGCATCGGCGGCCTGCCGCGCGGCCGCGTGGTCGAGGTCTACGGGCCGGAGGGCTCCGGCAAGACCTCCATCGCGCTGCACGCGGTGGCCAGCGTCCAGAAGAAGGGCGGTATCGCGGCGTTCGTCGACGCCGAGCACGCCCTCGACCCCGAGTACGCCGCCAAGCTCGGCGTCGACATCGACGCCCTGCTGGTCTCCCAGCCCGACACCGGCGAGCAGGCGCTCGAGATCACCGACATGCTGATCCGCTCCGGCGCGATCGACATCGTCGTCATCGACTCCGTGGCGGCCCTGGTGCCGCGCGCCGAGATCGAGGGCGAGATGGGCGACAGCCACGTGGGCCTCCAGGCCCGGCTGATGTCGCAGGCCCTGCGCAAGCTCACCGGCGCGATCAACCAGACCCGCACCACCGCGATCTTCATCAACCAGCTCCGCGAGAAGGTCGGCGTGATGTTCGGCTCCCCGGAGACCACCACCGGCGGCCGGGCGCTGAAGTTCTACGCCTCCGTCCGGCTCGACGTGCGCCGGATCGAGACCCTCAAGGACGGCACCGAGGCGGTCGGCAACCGGGTCCGGGTCAAGGTCGTCAAGAACAAGATGGCCCCGCCCTTCCGGGTCGCCGACTTCGACCTGCTCTACGGCCAGGGCATCTCCCGCGAGGGCGGCCTGATCGACCTCGGTGTGGAGCACGGCTTCGTCCGCAAGTCCGGCGCCTGGTACACCTACGACGGCGACCAGCTCGGCCAGGGCAAGGAGAACGCCCGCAACTTCCTCAAGGCCAACGCCGACATGGCCGACGAGATCGAGAAGAAGATCAAGGAGAAGCTCGGGGTCGGGCCCAAGCTCGACAAGGAGGCCGAGCCGGCCCCCGAGGCCAGCACCCCGCCTCCCGCGGCGGCGGCGCCCACGGCCGCCTCCCGCGCCGCCTCGACCCCGGCCGCCTCGCGCAAGACCAAGACCCCCAAGCCGGGAGACTCCTGAGCAAGGGTG
Organism: Spirillospora sp. CA-255316; assembly: GCA_050942275.1. Taxonomy (GTDB): domain Bacteria; phylum Actinomycetota; class Actinomycetes; order Streptosporangiales; family Streptosporangiaceae; genus Spirillospora. Next base: position 2,831,407 of record CP192047.1, read on the forward strand.
GTTCCTGACGAGGATTCCGCCGATCAGGGTGACTCTTGACGAAGGTTGGGGAATGATCTCGTATGCAGGGCGGCGGCGCCTTATCCGTCACCGGCCGGCCGGTGACCGGACCTTCCCCGATGGCGCCGCCGCTCCACACGGCCCGGGCTCCGAGCCCACCAGCCTCAGGGTTCCGGGCGGCCGCCCATGACGCGGCACGACGACGACGCCCCTTCCCCGGCCTCCCGTCCACGCAACCCCTGGTCGACCGACGACGAGGACCGGCCCGTACGGGACGAGCCCCTCCCCTGGGAGGCCGATCAGGGGCCACCCCCCGCCAACCCCTTCGTCACCGAGTGGTCCCGCAACGCCTGGACGCCGGGCGCCCCGTCGAACGCGTCCACCACCGAACCTCGGGCAGAGCCCTCACCAGCCCCGACACCCTGGTCGCCGGGCGAAGCCGGCGGCAACCCGTGGCTCGCAGGCCAGGCCGACCGGAAGGGCGGGGGCGGAACCGACCGGCCGACCGGTGTGCGGGAAGCACCGGCCGGCTCCACCGGAACGAAGAATCCGGCCCGGAAGACCGCCCCGGCCACAAGCCGCCCCGGCCGCGCACGCCCGCCGAAAGCCACCCACGGCGATCGCGACCCCGGCCACGCACCGAGCCCTGCGCCCCCGACCACCGAACGCGACGCCGCCCCCACCCTCACCGCCTCCGCCGAAGCCCCGACACCGGGCTCGCCGGCAGAAGAGCCGCACGAGACCAAGGCACCCGCTCCCCAAGGTCCCAACGAGAAGCCCACCGACCAGAGGCGTACCCCCCGCCCGGCAGAACCGGGCGACCAGGCGAACGACGCGGTGAGCCCCGTCCGCCACGCACCTCGTTCGGCCGCACCTCGCGCACGCGGGAGCCAGGAACTTCCCAGCGACGACTCGATCGCCCCCGGAGACGATGCGAGCGGGTCCGGCGGAGATGCGGGCACCGAGCGTGGAGGTGAAAGGACAGGGCGTCGCCGCCGCGCGGATGGCGGGCCGGTTGACGAAGCGCGAAGCTCCGCCGCCGGCGAGGCCCGCCCGGAGGGGCACGGTGAAGCGCCCGCGGCGCCCGGCTTCGCGGGCGCTGCCGGGGACGGTGCGGCGGGCTTCCCGGCGATGGCAAGCCGCCCGGACGGGCCTGGTGATCATGACGCGGCCGCTGGGAAGCGGGGGCGGCGGAAGAAGGGGGCGGGTGAGGCCGGTTCGGGGGTGCCGGGCGATCCCGAGAAGTGGGCGCGGGAGGTCTGCCTGCGGGCGCTGGAGCGGGGCCCGCGGACTCGGGCGCAGCTGGCCGAGGCGCTGCGGCGCAAGGGGGTTCCCGACGAGGTCGCCGAACGGGTCCTGGCGCGGTTCACCGATGTCGGGCTGATCGACGACGAGGCGTTCGCGCAGTCGTGGGTGCAGTCGCGGCATGCCGGGCGGGGGCTGGCCCGGCGGGCGCTGGCGGCCGAGCTGCGGCGGCGGGGCGTGGCCGAGGAGACCGTCAACGACGCGGTGGAGACCCTCGACGCCGAGCAGGAAGAGGAGACCGCGCGGCGGCTGATCGCGCGGAAGGCGGCCGCGACGCGGGGCGTGGAGCCGGGCAAGCGGATGCGGCGGCTGGTCGGGGTGCTGGCGCGGAAGGGGTACCCGCCCGGGACGGCGTACCGGGTCGTACGGGAGGTCCTCGAAGAGGAGGGCGCGGACGTCGAGGAGCTGCCGGAGGGGGCGGAGTTCGACTGACGCTCCTCGGGAAGGTGACCGGGAGGCGACACGCCGGGGAATGACCGCCGCGCCTGACGCCGGGAGCTGCCGCTCCTGACTGCGTTCGGGCAGGTCGCGGGCTCGGCGGAGACGGTAAGCATTTCCTCACGCGACAGCTCGGTTAGTCCGGAATGCCCTGGGTTTGCTTGCTCATTACCCCCATGCCGCTTACCGTTGCGGTAGTGAGGAGTTACTCCGCGCACCGCGGATTGCCATACGACCGAGCACGTTCGCACAGCTGAGAGGCATAGAGGACAGACGTTTGGCCGACCTCGGAGGAGGGGGCCGGAGTCGCCGGGTGCGGTTCGCCGCCACCGGGCGCTGCGGCGTACCCGCCACCGAGCGTGCGGCGGGCGGCGCCGGCCGAAGAATCCGGAGCGTCGCCGCACGGTGCCCGATGAGCGGGCGTGCGGCGGGCGGCGCCGGACGAGAGCCGGGGCGCCGGCGCACGAAGCCCGGCAGCCGGGCCTGCGGCGCGAAGCGTCGGGCGGTCCGGGGCGTCGCCGCACGGTGCCCCTGTGACCGGGCGTGCGGTGGTCCGCCGGGACGCGGGTAAATCCTCGCAGAGCAGGGCTCCTATCTCCGGCGGAGCCCGCGGGCGAGGAAGAGGTCTGCCTCATGGAGAGCGTCCTGCTGGGTGCCGCACTACTGGTGACCCTGGTCGCTCTCGTGATCGTGGTGCTGCGACGTCCCGGCGCGCCCGCGGGACCCGACAGGGGCGAGCTCGACCAGGCGCATCAGGACGCCGACGAGATCAGGGCCGAGGCCCGTTCGCAGGCCCAGGAGATCCTCGCCAGGGCCGAGGATCAGGCCCAGCAGATCGGCAGCGCCGCGCGCGGCGAGCTGGAGGAGGAGGCCCGCGCCGTCCGCGAGGACCTCCGCACCCTGCGCGAGGACCTGGAGCGCAGGGAGACCCGACTCGCCGAGCGCGAACAGCGCCTGGACGGCGAGGTCCGGCGCCTGGAGGAGTGGTCCGGCCGGCTGGCCGAGACCAAGCGGTCGCTGGAGGCCCGCCGCCAGGAGCTCGGCGAGCTGGAGGAGGAGCGCCGCCAGATCCTGGAACGCGCGGCGGGGCTCACCACCGAGGAGGCCAAGAGCGAGCTGGTCGTCGCGCTGGAGAACCAGGCCAAGCGGGAGGCCATCCCGATCACCCGGGAGATCGAGAACGCGGCCCGGGCCGAGGGCGAGAAGCGCGCCCGCAAGATCGTGACGCTGGCGATCCAGCGGGTCGCCAGCGAGCAGACCGCCGAGTCGGTGGTGTCGGTGCTGCACCTGCCCGGCGACGAGATGAAGGGCCGGATCATCGGCCGCGAGGGCCGCAACATCCGCGCGTTCGAGTCCACCACCGGCGTCAACCTGATCATCGACGACACGCCCGAGGCGGTGCTGCTCAGCTGTTTCGACCCGGTCCGCCGGGAGGTCGGCCGCCTCACCCTGGAGAAGCTGGTCCTGGACGGGCGCATCCATCCGCAGCGCATCGAGGAGATCTACGAGCGCAGCAAGAGCGACGTCGAGCAGCTGTGCGTCCGGGCCGGCGAGGACGCCCTGGTCGAGCTGGGCATCACCGAGATGCATCCGGAGCTGATCACGCTGCTCGGCCAGCTGCGGTACCGCACGTCGTACGGGCAGAACGTGCTCAAGCACCTGATCGAGTCGGCGCACATCGCCGGGATCATGGCGGCCGAGCTGCGGCTGCCCGTCGAGCTGGCCAAGCGCTGCACGCTGCTGCACGACGTCGGCAAGGCGCTCACCCACGAGGTGGAGGGCAGCCACGCGCTGATCGGCGCCGAGATCGCCCGCCGGTACGGGGAGCACGACGACGTCGTCCACGCCATCGAGGCGCACCACAACGAGGTCGAGGTCCGCACCGTCGAGGCGGTCCTCACCCAGGCCGCCGACGCCATCAGCGGCAGCCGTCCGGGCGCGCGCCGCGAGTCGCTGGAGGCCTACGTCAAGCGGCTGGAACGGCTCGAGGAGATCGCCCGGGAGAAGCACGAGGGCGTGGAGAAGGTCTTCGCGATGCAGGCCGGCCGGGAGATCCGCGTCATGGTGAAGCCCGACTCGGTCGACGACATCCAGGCCCAGGTGATCGCCCGCGACATCGCCAAGCAGGTCGAGAGCGAGCTCACCTACCCGGGCCAGATCCGGGTCACGGTCGTCCGCGAGTCCCGCGCCATCGAATTCGCCCGCTGAGACCGCCCCGCCCACTGAGGCCGCCCCGCCCACTGAGGCCGCCCCGCGCGCTGAGGCGGCCCCGTGCGCGTGCCCCGCTGAGACCTGCGGTGCGCCCACCGGGGCCGACGGGCGCCCCCGTTCGGCCGCGCCCGTTCGGGCGTGCCCGGCCGGGGCGGGCGGGCATGGTCGTTCGGCTGAGGTCGGTGGGCGTGGCCGTTGACGGTTGGGCACGCGCGGTTCGGGTTGTGCCGGGCGGCGGTGGCTGGGGTGCGTGGGTGGTCAGGCGGCTTTCAGGCTGGTCCAGAGATGGTGAAGGTCGACGCGGCGGCGGCGCAGGGTGTGGACGGCGTCGTTGGAGGCGTCGGCCAGCAGGCCCCACAGGAGGTCCTCGCGGGTGGCCGAGGGGAGGCCTCGGCGACGGGCGGACCAGAGGGCGACCTCAAGGGTCTTGCGGCCTGCCTCGTTGAACGTGACGCGCGTCCCGGGGCCCGTCAGTGTTACGCGCAGGGGCAGGAAGGGGGAGCGCCGCAGGCGCCACAGGGACGGGTCGTCCGGGCGCAGGGAGGTGGCCTCGTAGGCGCGCCGCTGCACGTCGTCCAGGTCGATGCCCAGAGTCGCGAGCAGGGCGCGGTCGGAGTCCCTGGGGAGGGCGTCGTCGTCCGGGGCGGTGAGCTCCACACCGGCCACGGGGCCGCCCTGGGCGAGGGCGCGGAGAAGGGGCCCGGTGCCGAGGATGGGGCCCTCGGCCAGCATGGCCGCTCGGATGAGGGTGTCGCGTGCGGAGGGGCTGAAGTCGGCCAGTGACATCATGCGAGCCGCCTCGCGTGCTTCTTGTGGACGGACTGGCGTCGTACGCCGAGGCAGGAGGCGATGGCCTGCCAGGACCATCCGTTGGCGCGGGCGTTGGCGACGTGGAGGGCCTCCAGTTCGTCCGTGAGCCTGCGCAGGGCGGCCACGGCGGCAAGGCCGGTGGCGGGGTCGCGGCTGTCCGCGGCCTCCGCGAGTTCCGTCATCGTGGTCATGCTGTCAGCCTAGGCTGACAATCGCCATTTGTCAGCCCAGGCTGACATCCTCACCCGACGGTCAGGTCGATCGGGTCCACCCCGCGCGGCTTGAAGCCCAGCGTCTGCCCGTAGAAGGCGAGCTCGGCCTCCAGGGAGGCGACGACGGTCTCGGCGCGCCGGAACCCGTGGCTCTCGCCCTCGAACGTCAGGTACGCGTACGGGGTCTTCTTGGCCGCCAGCGCCACCGCGAAGCGCTCGGACTGGTCCGGGGGGACGACCGGGTCGTCCAGGCCCTGCAGAAGCAGGACGGGGCACGCCGTACGGTCCGCGCTGTTGAGCGGTGACCGCTCCTCGTAGGCGCGCTCGAAGCCGGGCAGGGGGCCGATCAGGCCGAAAAGGTACCGCGACTCGAAGTCGTGCGTGGCCTCGGCGAAGCTCTGCAGGTCGCTGATGCCGAAGTAGGACGTCGCCGCCTTGAACACGTCGGTCTGGGTGATGGCGGCCAGGGTCGTCCAGCCGCCGGCGCTGCCGCCCCGGATCGCCAGGCGCTGCGGGTCGGCGATGCCGCCGTCCACGAGCGCCTTGGCCGCGGCCACGGCGTCCTCGACGTCCACCACGCCCCATTGGCGGCGCAGGCGTTCGCGGTAGGCGCGGCCGTAACCGGTGGAGCCGCCGTAGTTGACGTCGATGACGCCGATGCCGCGGCTGGTGAAGTAGGCCCGTTCGAGGTTGAGCACGCGCGACACGCGGCTGGTGGGCCCGCCGTGGACGAACACGACGTACGGCGGGAGCTCTTTCTCCGGCCCCGCGAACTCGGGGTTGGACGGCGGGTAGACGAAGGCGTGGACCGGGCGTCCGAAGGGGCCTTCGAGCTGTTCCGTGCGCGCCTTGGGCAGGTAGGCGACATCGGGAAGCTCGGCGAGTTCGCGTCGCAGGCCCTCCACCCGTCCCGTCGTGGTGTCGATGCGCACGACCGACTGCGGGACGGTCGCGCCCCCCGCGATGCCGACGATGGTGGACCCGTGCGCGGCGACGCAGAGCTGCCAGTTGTCGTAGGGCACCTCCAGGTCGATCAGCTCCAGGGTCTCGGGGTCGTAGATGCCGAGCCGCTGGTCGCCCTCACCGTGCAGCACCGCGAGACGGCCGTCCTCCAGCAGCGCGTAGGGCATGCCGCCCAGCTGCCAGAGGGGCCCCGCGAACTCCTCCTCCGCCGGGTAGAGCGCCTGGGGCGACTCGCCGTGCAGGCCGACCTGGTAGATGTTCCACCAGCCGGGCCAGTCCGACATGACGTACAGCGATTCGTCGTCGCGCCAGAGAGGGGCCAGCGCCGACTCGGTGAGACCGCCCTTGACGGTGCGGGGTGCGACGGTCTGCCCGTCCTCCAGGGCCGCCACGCGGATCTCGGTGCCGTCCCAGGGCATCCTGGGGTGGTTCCACTGGACCCAGGCGAGGTGCCCGCCGCTGGGGGAGGGGGCAGGGCTGGCGTAGAAATCGGCGCCGGCGACCAGCTCCCGGATGGCGGAGGCGTCCGCCGCGGCGCTGCCGTCCAGGGGCACGGCGACGATGGCCCGGCGGATGCCGTCGGGGGTGTGCCCCTCGCACACGCACCACACCTCGAGGCCGTCGGGGGAGAGCACGTAGTCGGCGTACCGCAGCCCCCCGGGAATGGCGGGCTCAGGGGTGAGCGGGCGCGGCTTGGGGTCGCCGGGGTCGAGGCGGTGGAGCCGCTGGTCCTCGTAGTTGGAGAACACGATCGCATGCCCCTCGGAGGTACGGACGGGCAGGTAGGACCGCCCCCCGTACTCGTGCACGCGGGTCCGGGCGTCCCAAGGGGCCTGCAGGAGTTCGGTACGGTGTCCGCCCTGAAGATGGATGACCGTTGCCCGGCCGCCTTCCTCCGGGCGGGTCTCCTGCCACCACACGTCGCTGTTGTGCACCAGGGGGAAACTGAGGCGCAGCCGGGCGCGGGCGACGTCGGCGGCGGAAATGGGAGAGGGCCAGGAGCCGTAGGGAAGGGTCGCACGAGCGGTCATATGCGAATCGTCCCGCATACGGGGATGCGTTGGGGCCATGACGGGGCAGTTGACCTCGGAAAGATACAACCCGTTCACAAGGGGCGTGCCCGAGCATGTGTCGACGTTGGCACGGCGATACAGAAAACGGACATCGTACGGGGGCTGAACACGCTGTGACTAGGCCGGTCAAGAACCGGCACGCGCTCCGGGGGCCGCCGGGACGGCCGTGGTCAGGAGGGTCAGGAGGCTGCGCGGAGGGGCTCCAGCAGCCCCCTGAGGTCGCGTACGGCGGCGCGGGCGGCGCGTCCGGCGCCGATGGTGCTCGCGGACGGCCCGTACCCGAGCAGGTGGATCCGCCGGTCGCCGGCCACATGCGTGCCGTCCATGACGATGCCGCCGCCCGGAGCGCGCAGCCGCAGCGGCGCCAGATGGTCCAGCGCGGCGCGGAAGCCGGTGGCCCACAGGATCACGTCGGCTTCGATCTCGGTCCCGTCGGGCCAGGCCACGCCGCCGGGGGTGAGGCGCTCGAACATCGGCAGGCGGCGCAGCACGCCGCTCTCCCTGGCCGCCCGCACCTCCGGCGTCAGCGCGAGCCCGGTGGCGCCGACCACGCTGCCCGGCGGCAGGCCGCGCCGCACGCGGTCCTCGACGCGCGCCACGGCCTGACGTCCCCGCTCCTGGTCGAACGACCCCTCGACCCATGCCGGAGGCCGCCGCGTCACCCACGTCGTCTCAGCGGCCCTCTCAGCGATTTCCATGAGCGCCTGCACGGCCGAGGCCCCGCCGCCGACGACCACGACGCGCCGCCCGGCGAACTCGTCGGGGCCGCGGTAGCCGGCGGTGTGGAGCTGGCGCCCGCGGAACGTCCCGAGCCCGGGGTAGTACGGCCGGAACGGCCGATCCCAGGTGCCGGTGGCGTTGATCAGCGCCCGCGCCGCGTACGCGCCCCCGGACGTCTCCACCAACAGGCGTCCCCGTCCCTCTGGAGCGCCCGCATCCGTCTCGTAGCGGACGGCCGTGACATCGACGGGGCGGTGCACGTCCAGGGCGAACTCGCGCTCATAGCGCGCGAAGTACTCCGACACGACCTCCGAAGCGGGACGGGTCTCGTCGCGCTCGCCCAAGGGCATCCCCGGCAGATCGTGGATACCGTGCGCCGCCCCGAGGGTCAGCGTGGGCCACCGGTACTGCCACGCCCCTCCGGCTCGGGGAGAGTGGTCGAACATGACGGCGTCCAGGCCCGCCCTGCGCAGGAAGTACCCCGCCGACAGGCCCGCCTGCCCCGCCCCGATGACGGCCACGTCCACCGTCGTGTCCGCATTCACCGCCGCGGCACTGGCCGCGTCCACGACCACGGCTTCGTCCACCGCCTTGTCCCCGTCCACGTGCAGCACGTCCCGCAGAACACGAGGAAGGGCCGCCGGATTCCCGGCGGCCCCACCTGACGGCCTGTACCTGGCGAACCCGCTCAGGTGGACGGCGTCTGTCCCGCGACCGACATGCCGGGAGCGGGCGGAGCGCCGGTCCCGGTGCCGATGGTCTTGGCGGCCGTCTTCCGGCTGCGGCGGCTGCGCCGCTCCAGCCGGTTGGCCACCGAGCTGAGCGCCATGTTGATCGCGATGTAGATGACCGCGACCACGATGCCGGCCTGGATGACGTTGTTCTCGTAGTTGGCCGGCACCTGCTTGAACCCCGCCTGCAGCAGCTCGCCGTAGGCGATGATGAACCCCAGCGCGGTGTCCTTGAGCAGCACCACCAGCTGGCTGACGATCGCGGGCATCATGACCGTGATCGCCTGCGGCAGCAGCACCAGCCGCATCACGCCGTTCTTGCGCAGGCCGATGGAGTACGCGGCCTCCGACTGCCCCTTGGGGATGGAGTTCACGCCGGCCCGCACGACCTCGGCGAGCACCGAGCCGTTGTAGAGCACCAGGCCGAACACCACCGCCGCGAACGCGGGCACGGTGATCACACCGGCGTTGATCTCCACACCGAAGATCCAGCCGAAGGTGTCGACCATGACCCGCTGGAAGGTGCCGAACGGCGACTCGGCGATCACCGGGCTGATCTTGTTCGGCACGAAGAACGCCAGGAAGATCAGGATCAGCAGCGGGATGGCCCGGAAGAACTCCACCACCGCCCCGGCCGGCACCCGGATCCACGCGTGGTCCGACAGCCTGGCCAGACCGAAGACCACGCCGAACAGGACGGCCAGCACCGAGGCCAGCGCCGCCGCCTTCAGCGTGTTCCACAGGCCCGGCAGGATCAGGTTGGCCCACACGTCGCCTTCGAGGAACGGCTTCCACAGCCGCCAGGCGAACTGGCCCTGGTCGTTCAGCCGCAGCGCCGCCGCCGCGACGACGGCGATCACCAGCAGCGCCGAGACCGCCGTCAGGATGTTGTTGCGCCTGCGCGCCGCCGGTCCGGGGGCGTCGAACAGGACGTTGGCTTCCCCGCTCATCGCGCCACCGCCGTCCGCTTGGCCAGCCAGCCGAAGAAGAATCCGGTCGGCAGGGTCAGGATCATGAAGCCCACCGCGACGCCGATGAACAGGGGCAGCGCCCCGCTCTGGAACGTCGGGTCGTCCATGAACTGCTTCATGATGACCGCCGTCTCGGCGTAGCCGGCGGCCGCCGCCACCGTGGTGTTCTTGATCATGGCGATCAGGACGCTGCCCAGCGGTGCGATCACCGCCCGGAACGCCTGCGGCAGGATGATCATGCGCAGTGACTGGGTGAAGGTCAGCCCGATCGAGCGCGCCGCCTCGGCCTGGCCCAGCGGCACAGTGTTGATGCCCGAGCGCAGGGCTTCGCAGACGAACGCCCCGGTGTACCCCGCCAGGCCCAGCACGGCCCACCAGTAGTAGTTGGTGCCGGAGTCGTCGGAGAAGACCAGTCGCAGGGTGTCGCTGAGCCCCAGGCTGCACATCAGCAGGACGAGGGTGAGCGGGGTGTTGCGCAGGACGTTGACGTAGGCGGTCCCCACCGTCCGCAGCACCGGCACGGGCGACACCCTGAACGTCACCAGGACCACGCCGATGATGAGCGAGAGGACGGCCGCCGCGACGGACAGCCGGATGGTCGCCCAGAAGCCTTCGAGGATCGTGTCGATGTTGTCGAAGAACGGGCCGAAGTCAAACAGATCGAGTAGCTGTTCCATGGCGTTCCAGCGGGTCGGGCCATACCGGTGCGCTCCCCGGACCGGGTCTTCCGGGGAGCGCGCCGGGACGGCGGAGCCTCAGCCTGGGTCAGGCGCAGCCCTCGAACTGCGGGACGGTGGTCTTGGTCTTGAGCCCGGTGCCCGCGAAGTGCTTGTTCAGCAGCTGCGCGGCGGTGCCGTCCTGGTACATCTTCGTGACGGCCTTGTTGACGGCCTCGCAGGTCTCGGTGTCGCCCTTCTTGATGCCGATGCCGTACTTCTCATCGCTGATGGGCGAGTTGATGACCTTGAACTTGCCCTTCTGCTGGTTGGCGAAGCCGGCCAGGATCAGGTCGTCGGTGCTGACGGCGTCCAGCGCGCCGGCGCCCAGCTTCGCGGTGCACTCGGAGTAGCTGGAGGCGTCCACCAGGTTCACGCCGGAGATGGCGAGCTTGCCGTCCGGCGGGCCCTCGGTGACGCGGCGGAAGGAGTTGGAGCCGGCCGCCTTGCACAGCTTCTTGCCCTTGAGGTCCTCGGGCTTCTTGATGCTGTTGTCGTCCGCCCGGACCATGGTGTCCTGCGCCGCGACGTAGTACGGGCCGCCGAAGGTGATCTGCTTCTTGCGGGCGTCGGTGATCGAGTACGTGGCGATCACCAGGTCGACCTGCCCGCCGCCCAGGAAGGACTCGCGGTTCTCCGAGCGGGCCTCCTTGAAGGTGATCCCGCTCTCGGGCACGCCCAGTTCCTTGGCGATGTACTTGGCCACGTCGACGTCGAAGCCCTCGAACGAGCCGTCGGGCTTCTTCAGGCCCAGCGCCGGCTGGTCGTACTTGATGCCGACGGTGATCTTCTTGGTGTCCTTGGCCTTCTGGGCGACCGTCTTGGCCTCGGTCTTCTCGGTGTCGCTGCCACAGGCGGTCAGGGCCATCGCCAGCGCGGTCGCCGCGCCGATGACGGCGCCGAAACGACGTACTCGCATTGCTCGTTCTCCCTCTGCTTTCTGCCGGCCGGTTCTGCCGGAGCCGCGTCCCGGCCGGTGGGCCGGGGCCGCGCAAGGCTCGGTGTGCGGTGTCGCGGATCGCTCGTGCTCGGGGATCGCCGGTCGCCGGGACCGCTCACCGGCGATCGCTCGTCGCTGGTTGCTCTGTGTCGAGAGGCGCCCGTCGCCGGACGCCTCAGTGCGTGAGGATCTTGGAAAGGAAGTCCTTGGCGCGGTCGGTGCGGGCGTTGGTGAAGAACTCGTCGGGGGTGTTCTCCTCGACGATCTGCCCGTCGGCCATGAACACCACCTTCTGCGCGGCGCGGCGGGCGAAGCCCATCTCGTGGGTCACCACGATCATGGTCATGCCGTCCCGGGCCAGCCCCGTCATGACGTCCAGCACCTCGTTGACCATCTCCGGGTCCAGTGCCGAGGTCGGCTCGTCGAACAGCATGACCTTGGGCTTCATCGCCAGGGAGCGTGCGATGGCGGCGCGCTGCTGCTGGCCGCCCGACAGCTGGGCGGGGTACTTCTGCGCCTGGTTGGCGATACCGACCCGGTCGAGCAGCTCCATGGCGTGCTTCTCGGCCTCCTGCTTGCCCGACTTGCGGACCTTGATGGGGCCGAGCGTGACGTTGTCGAGGATCGTCTTGTGGGCGAACAGGTTGAACGACTGGAACACCATGCCCACGTCGGCGCGCAGCTTGGCCAGCTCGCGGCCCTCCTGGGGGAGCTCCTTGCCGTCGACCCTGATGCTGCCGTCGTCGATCGGCTCGAGCCGGTTGATCGACCGGCACAGGGTCGACTTGCCGCCGCCCGAGGGACCGATCACCACAACGACCTCGCCGCGGTTGACGGTGAGGTTGATGTCCTTCAACACGTGCAGGTCGCCGAAGTGCTTGTTGACGTGCTCGACCACCACGAGGGGCGCCCCCTTGGCGCCGTCGTCCCTGGGCCCGCCGTCCTTGGTGAGCTCGGGCCCGCCTCCGCTGTCCGTCATGGAGCCGGACTTTACGTCATCGTTCTCCACGGTCGACTCTCGGCGCGGTACCGATCCGATCACGAATCCCCACGTCGGCGGCACGATCGGAGAATTCGGACAGCCGGAGCCCGGGTTCCCCTCCGCCCGGACGACCGTGGTGAATCCGGCATGCCCGTTGAAGTGCGAGCCAATGCGTGCAGAACAGGCCTGGTAGGCGGTCTGGACGCTTTCCGGAAGGGGGCGCGGGCGTTCCGGAACGCGCGGAGCGGCCCGGGCGGCGGGCGTCGCGGAGGCCGTCGGCGGGTCGCCGCAGGGCCCGGCGGGTCCCGGGCGGGTGGGTCGCGCGTCGCGGAAGAGGGCCCGTCCGGGGGCGGTCCGGTCGCTTTAACGTGACCCAGAAGTAATCGTACGGTGACCGAGCCTGCCGCCCGGAGCCCGCGCCCTCCCGTCCCGGAGCCGCCGGGGACGTCCGCGACGGCGGTTAACACGTACGTCCGGGCCTGCCGTGACGCGTACCCTTGGTGACTGTCATGAGTGCGCCTATGGAGACAGGCGCCCGCACGTACGAAATCCGTACCTACGGGTGCCAGATGAACGTCCACGACTCCGAGCGGCTGTCCGGCCTCCTGGAGGACGCGGGCTATGTCCGAGCCGGGGACGCCGAGCCCGACGTCGTCGTCTTCAACACCTGCGCGGTACGGGAGAACGCCGACAACCGGCTGTACGGCAACCTCGGCCATCTGCGGCCGGTCAAGGACGGCCATCCGGGCATGCAGATCGCGGTCGGCGGGTGCCTGGCGCAGAAGGACCGGGACGCCATCGTCAAGCGCGCGCCCTGGGTGGACGTGGTCTTCGGCACGCACAACATCGGGGCGCTGCCCGCGCTGCTGGAGCGCGCCCGGATCCAGGACGAGGCCCAGGTCGAGATCGAAGAGTCCCTGGTGACCTTCCCCTCGACGCTGCCGACCCGGCGCGAGTCGCCGTACGCCGCCTGGGTGTCGATCTCCGTGGGCTGCAACAACACCTGCACGTTCTGCATCGTCCCGTCGCTGCGCGGCAAGGAGAGGGACCGCCGGCCGGGCGAGATCCTGGCCGAGGTGGAGGCGCTGGTCGCCGACGGGGTCCTGGAGATCACGCTTCTCGGCCAGAACGTCAACGCCTACGGGTCCGGGTTCGGAGCCCTGGCCACCGCGCCCGAGGAGGTGCGGGAGATGACGGCGGGCGGCCAGTCCGCCTTCGCCGGCCTGCTGCGCGCCTGCGGTGACGTGGCGGGGCTGGAGCGGGTGCGCTTCACCTCCCCGCACCCCAAGGACTTCACCGACGACGTGATCGCCGCCATGGCCGAGACGCCGAACGTCATGCCGTCGCTGCACATGCCCCTCCAATCGGGGGCCGACCCGGTGCTGCGGGCCATGCGGCGTTCGTACCGGCAGGAGCGCTTCCTCGGCATCATCGACAAGGTGCGCGCCGCCATCCCGGACGCCGCCATCACCACCGACATCATCGTGGGCTTCCCCGGGGAGACCGAGGAGGACTTCGAGCAGACCCTGCACGTGGTGCGGGAGGCCCGGTTCTCCAGCGCGTTCACCTTCCAGTACTCCAAGCGCCCCGGCACCCCCGCGGCCACGATGGACGGCCAGGTGCCCAAGGAGGTCGTGCAGGAGCGGTACGAGCGGCTCGTCGCCCTCCAGGAGGAGATCTCCTGGGAGGAGAACAAGAAGCAGCTCGGCCGCACACTGGAAGTGCTGGTCGCCGAAGGGGAGGGGCGCAAGGACGACGCGACGCGGCGCCTGTCCGGGCGTGCGCGGGACAACCGCCTGGTGCACTTCCGCGTCCCTGACGAGCCCGTACGGCCGGGGGACATGGTGACGGTCGAGGTCACCTATGCGGCCCCGCACCACCTGGTCGCCGACAAGCCGGTCGAGGAGGTCCGCCGTACGAGGGCGGGCGACGCCTGGGAGGCCCGGCAGGGCGCGGGCGGCGGCGCCAAGGGGGTGTCGCTGGGCATGCCGGGCATCGGCCGCCCGGCCGCAGCCGCGCCCTCGCCGGCCTCCGCGTCCGCCTCCACCTCCACCTCCGCGTCCGCGTCGGCGGCCTCGGGCTGCTCCGCGTGCCCGTAGGGCGCCGGCCATGCTGATCTACGCGGCGGTGTGCCCGCACCCGCCCCTGCTGGTGCCGGAGCTGGCCGGGGAGGCGGCGGGCGAGCTGGACGCCCTGCGCGCCGCCTGTGCCACGGCCGTGTCGAGGCTGGGCGCCGCGGTCGCCTCCGGCGCCGAGATCGTGGTGGTCGGGGGCGCTCCGGCGACGCGCCCGTACGGGCCCGACGCCCTCGCGACCCTGCGTCCTTACGGATTGGTCAGTCCGAGCCATAACGGCAAGCCCGAAAACGGGCTTCCGGATATCGGTGAGCGGTCCGATCCGAATTTCGGAAAGGACCTAACCGGTGCTGAGGTCCTGCCCCTGTCCCTCACCATCGGCCGCTGGCTCCTGCGCGATCTCCTGGACGCCCTTCCCGCCGGGGTGACGGTCCGGTTCCAGGCGGTTGCGTACGACGCCGCCCCCGGCGAATGCCTCAGCCTGGGCCGGGAGCTCGCCGGACCGGCCGACCGGCGCGTCGCGCTCCTGGTGATGGGGGACGGGTCGGCCTGCCTGACCGAGAAGGCCCCCGGCTACCTGGACCCGCGCGCCCAGCCGTACGACACCGCCGTGGCGGAGGCGTTCGAGCGCGCCGACATCGCCGCCCTGGCCGGCCTCGACCCCGTGCTGTCCCGTGAGCTTCATGCGGCGGGGCGGGCCGCCTGGCAGGTCCTGGCGGGCGCGGCCTCCACCCGGGCGGCCGGGCCGACGGCACCCGCCTCCACGGCAAGCCCGTCGGCCCCGTCCACGCCGGGCACGAAGGCCTCTCCTGATGCACCGGGCGCGTCCACAGTGGGCAGGGCTGCCGTTGTCACCGCCGGTGGCGAGGCGCCGTTCGATGCGGAGTTGCTGGCTTACGAGGCGCCCTACGGCGTCGGTTACTTCGTGGCCACCTGGGACGGGCGCCCGCGGCCGTGACCCCGCCACACGACGAGTGTCCGCGCTCGCCCGCGCGGTCCTGCGAGCGCCCCGGGGCGCCCGCCCAGGGCTCGGCCCTGAGCAGGAGCCGGTGCCAGGTGCACGTCCTCAGGTTCAGGTGCCGGTTCCGGTGCCCGGGGTGCCCTCACCGGGCCGTTCGTTCGGCTGACGGCCGCCCGGGGCGTTCCCCTGGCCGCTGCGGTCGATGTAATCGCCCGCCTTCTGCTGGGCCTGGTCTATCTTGTCGGTGTGCTTCGCCCCGGTCTTCCGGTCGAGCATGTCACCGCCCTTCTCCATGCCCTTCTTGGCCTTGTCCCCGTGCTGGCCGAGCATTTCCTTCACCTTGTCGACGATGGACATCTGGTTTCCCCCCGGGTCCTCCGTCCCACGGCGCCGCACGGAACCCGCCCGGCGCCCCTACGCCCGCATACCTACCCATTCCGCCACCGGACCTAAGCCCGTGACCTCCAGAGACGTCATCGCCGTCGTGGGACCGACCGCGGCGGGCAAGTCCGACCTCGCCGTCGATCTGGCGCTGCGCCTGGACGGTGAGGCGATCAACGCCGACTCGATGCAGCTGTACCGGGGCATGGACGTCGGCACGGCCAAGCTCGCCCCCGCCGAGATGCGCGGCGTCCCGCACCACCTGCTGGACATCTGGGACGTCACCGTGACCGCGAGCGCGGCCGAGTACCAGCGCCTCGCGGCGGCGGCCGTCGCCGAGATCGCCGGGCGGGGCCGGGTGCCCGTCCTCGTCGGGGGCTCCGGGCTGTACGTGCGGGCGGCGCTCGACCATTTCGAGTTCCCCGGCACCGATCCCGGGGTCAGGGCGCGGCTGGAGGCGGAGCTGGCGGAGGACGGCCCGGCCGCGCTGCACGGGCGGCTGCGCGAGCGCGACCCCGAGGCCGCCGCGGCGATCCTGCCCAGCAACGGCCGGCGCATCGTCCGCGCCCTGGAGGTCATCGAGATCACCGGGAGGCCGTTCAGCGCGACGCTGCCCGAGCACCGCTACCGGTACGACGCGGTGCAGATCGGGCTGACCGTGCCGCGTCCCGAACTGGACGCGCGGATCGCGCTGCGCGTGGAGCGGATGTGGGACGCGGGCCTGGTCGACGAGGTCCGCGCCCTGGAGAAGGCCGGGCTGCGGGACGGCCTGACGGCGGGCCGCGCACTGGGATACGCCCAGGTACTGCGTTTCCTGGCGGGGGAGTGGACCGAGGAGCAGGCCAAGGAGGAGACGATCCGGCTGACCCGGCGTTTCGCGCGCAGGCAGGAGTCCTGGTTCCGGCGCGATCCGCGCGTGCACTGGCTGCCCTACGACGCCCCGGACCTGCTGGACCGGGCCTTGGCCCTGGCCGCGGCGCCCGACCAGGGGGACGAGCCGCGGGACGAACCGGGCGCCTGATCCCCGCCCCGGCGCCGACCGCCGTGCCGCGGCGGTGTGACATGCGTCGTCGCCGGTCGGAGCGGCGATCGCACCGCCCGCCCGGACCCTAGGATGGGCCGCATGCGGTTCGTCAAGGGGCACGGCACGGAGAACGATTTCGTCATCCTCCCGGATCCGGACGGGGCTCTGGACCTGTCGCCGGAGAAGGCGGCGCTGCTGTGCGACCGGCGCGCCGGGATCGGCGCCGACGGGGTGCTGCGCGCGGTACGGACCAAGGCCGCCGGCGACCCGGCCGTGGAGGCGCTCGCGGGCGAGGCCGAGTGGTTCATGGACTACCGCAACGCCGACGGCAGCGTCGCGGAGATGTGCGGCAACGGGGTGCGGGTGTTCGCCCGCTACCTGGTCGACGCCGGCCTGGCCGCCCCCGGCGAATGGGACCTGGCCACCCGCGCCGGGCTGCGCCGGGTGACGCTGGGCGCGTCCGGTGACGTGAGCGTCGACATGGGCCCGCCCCGGCACCTCGGCGAGGGCGAGGCCTCCCTGGGCGGGCGGGCGTACCCGGGCGTCCGGGTGTCGATGGGCAACCCGCACCTGGCCTGCGCGATCGACGAGCCGGTCGCTGGCCTCGACCTGACCCGCGCCCCCGGCTTCGACCCCGCCGTGTTCCCCGACGGGGTGAACGTGGAGTTCTTCCGCCGGGTCGGTGAGCGGCACCTGGAGATGCGCGTGTACGAGCGCGGCTCGGGCGAGACCCGGTCCTGCGGCACCGGGACGGTCGCCGTCGCGGCCGCCGCCGCGCTCGCCGCGGGCGCCGACCCCTCGGCCGACCCCTCGGCCGACCCCGCGGTCGGCGCCGAGGCCGAGGCCGGTGCGGGTGCCGGGAGGTCGGAGTGGACGGTGGACGTCCCGGGCGGGCGGGTCGTCGTCACCCTCGACGGCCGTACCAGCCACCTGCGCGGCCCCGCCGTGCTCGTCGCCGACGGCGAGTTCCGTAACGATTGGCTACACGGCGCCTGAACGCGAACTGAACGCCGCCACCGCCGTCCCCGCTCTGACCTGGCCTTTTCGTGGCGTTGTACGGGTTTCCCGGTGGTGTGAGCGGATGGGCCCCGGATCGTCCCGGCATATTCGGGACGGGTGTCCCTGACTACTGGGACCGAAAGGCGCTACCTTCAGTAGTGCACACCCTCTGGTGAAGGCCCGCTCGGATCGGGATGGGAGCCCCGGTCCGGGTGGTGCCGAGGGCCGGTGGCTCCTTCTTGGCGGGGGGCGGCCACCGGCCCTCCACTCCAGAATGGGTGGAGGATCCTCGAAAACCCAGTGGCCCTGGTGAATCGGATCCTCGCGATTTCTAGATTCTGCGGGTTCTTCTCAGCTCACCCTGCCGTTGCTTCCGGCGACCCCGGCATTGCTCCCGGTGCTGCCTGTGCTCCCCGCGTTCCGGTTGCTCCCGATGGCCGCGCCGGCCCCGTTGGAACCGCTGATTCCGACGGGAAGCCTGGCGCGGACCATGGTGCCCCCCTCGGGGCCGGGCCCGACCGTGCAGGATCCGCCGATCTCCGCGGCGCGCTCCTGCATCGACGACATCCCCACGCCCGAACGCGCGCCCGGGGCCATCCCCACGCCGTCGTCGCCGACGCACACGTGCAGGTCCCCGTTCAGGTACAGCCGTACGACGGCGCTGCCTGCCTTGGCGTGGCGGTACACGTTGGTGAGGGCCTCCTGCACGATCCGGTACGCGGCGACCTCGGCGGCCGCGGGCAGGTTGTCCAGGTCGCCCTCCACCTGGACGTCCACGGTCGGCCCGTCGTCTGTGGCCACCACCCCGCCGAGCGCCCTGATGGCCCCGGCCAGGCCCAGGTCGTCCAGCGCGGGCGGGCGCAGGCCGTACACCAGCTCGCGGATGTCGCCGATGGTGCGTCCCATGGTCGTCCGCAGGTTCTCCAGGAGGGCGTCCACGGCCTCGGGGTCGGTCTTGAGGGTGATGCGGGCCGCGTCCACCGTCATGGCCAGGCTGGCCAGGGTGGGGCCCAGCCCGTCGTGCAGGTCGCGGCGCAGCCTGCGGCGCTCCTCCTCGCGGGTCCGCAGGATCCGCTCGCGGGACCGCTGGACGTCGGCGGCGAGCCGGGCGGCGCTGGTCAGCTCGGCCAGGTTGCGGGCCAGCACGCCCGCCAGCCGCGCGTCCGGCGGCCGGGTCACGCCGAACAGCAGCCGTCCGACCGGCTCGCCGTGCCACACCAGCGGGATCAGCTGGGGGCGCTCGCCCAGCACGCCGTCCTCGACGGTGGCGGTGACGTGGCCGTCCCGGTCCAGCACCTCGATCACCGCGCCGGACGCGCGCAGCGCCTCGCGCGCCACCGCGACGGCGGTGGCCAGCGCGGCCGACGGGTCGGAGGTGGTCTGCAGCCGCCGGTTGAGCAGGTCGGCGATCCGGTACGGGTCGCGCTCGCCGTGCAGCAGCCGGTCCACGCCGCGCTGGAGGCGCCGCCGGGCGGGCTCGAACACCGCGCCCGCCGCGATCGCCCCGACCAGCCCGGCCAGCGGCCCGTGCCCGGAGACCACGTGGCTGGCCGCGCCGACCAGCGCGAAGTAGACGCCGGTGATCACCACGACCAGCCCGGCGTAGACCAGGGTCCGGCTGAACACCAGGTCGATGTCGTACAGCCGGTAGCGGGTGATCGCGATCGCGACGCACAGCGGCACGGCGGCGATGGTGATGTTGCGCAGCGGGTCGCCGATCGGGGTGGTCTCGCCCACGTAGATGATCGCCTGCGCCAGCACCCCCGGGTAGATCACCCAGCCGATCTGCCGCCGCACGTCCGGCGGCGAGGTCAGGAAGCGCACCACGACCGAGACCAGCCCGAGCGCCAGCGTGCCGAGGATGGTCGCGCTGATGGCGAGGGGGATGTCCTGGAACGGGTAGACCGAGACGCCGTTGTGGAAGCGCCGGGCGCCGGGGTCGACGGTCAGGTGCACGCAGACGATCAGCGGGACGGCGCACGCCACCGCGAGCACCGGGCGGAACCAGGGCGACACCAGCCGCCCGTCGGGGAAGATCAGCGGGAGGATCAGCGTGAGCCCGAAGGTGTCGACCGCCCACAGCCACACTCCGAGCCAGTTCAGGAACCCTGCCCCGGGCCAGCCGCGCAGCTCGAACAGCGGCCCGAGGTTGAGGGCCAGGACGTAGACCGCGGCGCTGGCGCCGCAGACCAGCATCAGCCGGCCGACCGCCAGACCGGGCCGGTGGCGCAGCAGCAGCGCCGCCACCGGGGTCCACATGACCGCCACCACGATCTCGGGGTGCCACCACACCATGCGGCGTGCCTCGGGCAGCCAGACACCGCTGATCAGCGAGGCCGCCGCGGCGCACACCGCGGCGACGGCGACCGGCAGCGCCCAGCGGGCGCCGCCGCCCCCGCGATCCTCGGTGACCATGCGCACTCCCCGGCTTTTCAAAAGTAATGGAATGTTAAAACGTCCTGGTGGGTGTCCCGCCGATCTGAGGGCGTCCGCCTCAGGACAGCGGGACCGGGATCCGCCGACACTGATGACGCTTCACGGGTTCCGGAGGAGCACCCGGGAAGCGGTCTCGGACAGGTCACGGGATACACGGGAGGCGTTGTCCGGAGGATGCGGGGGACGGGGCGGGCGTGCGCGGGGGGCGGCGGGGGCCGGATCACGGCGGGGCCGACCACGGGTCGTGCCCGGAATGTTGTGATCCGACGAGAAAGAGGTACCGGACACGCCCGCCCCACGGCAAGACCGTCCCCGCCGGTAAGGTGCGCGGACTTCGCTTTTGGAGCGCCCTTCGGGCGTCACGGCCACGGTAGGGGCGCGGGCGGCCACGAAGAGTCATCGAGATGCCGGTGGTAAGGCCCTCCAAGGGGTGACGGCGTCGCGTAGCACGAGGGCGGCCCGTCCCTGAGCGAGCTGGGACGGGCCGTCGTCATTCCCTAGGAGACCTGAGCGGTTCCCCTGGAGGCGGTCGTCGGGGCCTGGGAGGTGGCGCCGGACGTCAGGAGCGCGCCGCTGATCACGGTGCGGATGCCCAGGCGGAGCTCCTCGGGGTCGACGTCCTCGGTGATGAGCCGTTGCAGAATGAATCCCGGGAGTATCCCGAAGAGGGTCTTGCCCGCGGCCTCGGCGTCGGTGTCCGGCGGCATCAGCCCGGCGTCGACGCAGCGCCGCACGTAGGTGATCAAGTGCCGGCGCAGGTTGGTGATGTTGTCGCGGACGTATCCGCGCAGCTCGGGTTCGTACATCGCCAGCGCCCAGGCCTGCGGGGCCAGCCGGACGGGGCCGTCGGGGCCCGACATCGCCACCATGCGGCGCGCCATCCGGACCACCACCTCGTCCAGGGGCAGGACGGGGTCGCTGTTCACGAGTTCGGCGAGGAACAGGTGGAGGTCGCCGATCACCGTGCAGGTGATGGCCTCGATGATCTCGTTCTTGCTCTTGAAGTAGCGGTAGACCGCCCCGGCCGACAGTCCGGACGCGCTGAAGATGTCCTGCATGGACGTCTCGTGGACGCCCTTGCGAATGAAGCAGGCCCGGGCGGCGTCAAGGATCTGCTGCCTGCGCCGCTCGAGGTGCTCCTCGCTCACTCGTGGCATGGTTCCAATTTAAAACGAATGTTCATTCTTGACAACTCTGCCATGCCAATGCGACGCTGGGAGAGTCAAAGAGAACGGACATTCGCTTTATTGGAGGCGGCCGTGAACTCCTCCCAGATCCAGCGTGCCGTGGGCGTCGCCCTCGGCGCCGCGGTGCTCCAACTGCTCATGATCCTCGCCTTCTCCTGGCCCGCCGCCCGCTCCGCGCCGCACGACGTCCCCATCGTGACGGCGGGCCCGCAGGCCGCCGCCGTGGCGCAGCGGCTCGACCGCGAGCGCCCCGGCGCGTTCGAGGTCACCACCGTCGCCGACGAGGCCGCGGCCCGCGCCGCGCTGACCGGCCGCGAGGCCTACGGGGCCATCGTCACCACCCCGTCGGGCCCGCGCGTGCTGATGGCCTCGGCGGCCTCCCCGGTGGTCTCCCAGCAGCTCACGCAGATGGCGCAGCAGATGTCGGGCGCCCGGGCGAGCGCCGTCCAGGACGTGGTCCCGATCGATTCCGACGATCCGCGCGGGGCGGGCTTCGGCGCCCTCGCGCTGCCGCTGATCATGTCGAGCCTGGCCGCGGCCGTGCTGCTGTTCTTCGGCGTCCCGGGCATCGGCGCGCGGGCGGTGGGACTGGTGTCCTTCGCCGTCCTGGGTGGCCTCGGCAGCACCTGGCTGGCCCAGGGCTGGCTGTCGGTGCTGCCGGGTTCCTACCTGCTCGTCGCCTCGGTCATGGCGCTGTCGATCCTGGCGGTCTCCGCGACGGTCGCCGGCCTGGCGACGGCGATCGGGCGCGCGGGCATCGGGCTGGCCGCGCTGACGCTCCTGCTGCTGGGCAACCCGCTGTCGGGGGCCACCTCGGCGCCCGAACTGCTGCCCCAGCCCTGGGGCGAGATCGGCCAGCTGCTCCCGCCGGGCGCGGCGGCCACGCTGCTCCGCTCGGTGGTCTACTTCGACGGCGCCGGCTCCACCGGGCCGCTGGTCGTCCTGCTGAGCTGGGCGGTCGCCGGGCTGGTCCTGCTCGGCCTGGGCGGGCTGCGGTCGCGGAGCAAGCCGGCCGAGGTGCCCGAGCGCGAGCCCGCCATGGCCTCCTGACGCGCCAGCGGCGCTCTGATGTAAGAGGGCGTTCCGGCCGGCGACGCGAAGTTCCACGCGTCGCCGGCCGGTGTCGTTCCCGGCCGGGACGATGGCGTTCGCGTCCGGGACGGTGCTGCGCGCCGCGGGAGAGGGGCGTGGGAGGGGGAGGGGCGGGGCAGGGCGTCAGGGGAACGCGAGCTCGATGCCCTTGCGGTCGCTGGTGTAGCGCGCGTTCCACACGTAGAGCTTGAGGTCCTCGGGCTTGACGCCGTCCTTCACGGGAAGGTCCGCTGCGACGCGGACGACGTAGGACGCACCGGCCGGTATGAGCATGTCCCCGGCCTCCTTGACCGGGGGCTTGGACCCGTTGACGCGGGCCGTGACGACGCTGCGGTTGGGCAGCGTGCACATGTCCTCGGGGATACCCGGCTGCGGCATGCAGCGTTCGAGCGCGGACTCCGGGACCTGGGAGCGGGGCATGAACAGGTCGGCCGGGTGGTCGAGCAGGGCGGGACGCCTCTGGTTGTTGGTGAGGACGTACTCGGCGTAGGCGTAGGTCAGGCCGTCCTTTGCCAGGGGCGGGCTGTCGCTCAGGGGCTTCTCGTCGACGCCCGCCTTGACGGCGGCGAGGCCGTAGCCGTACCCCTCCGGCGTGGTGACGCTGAGGACGGGGCCGGTCTGGGGTGCGCTGACGGAGCCGGGCGCGTTCTGGGCCCCGCCGTTGGGCGACGCAGCGCCGCCCCCTTCCGAGCCCCCGGGCCCGCCGGCGTCCGGGCGGAAGACGACGATCCCGGCGGCGATGGCCGCGATGCCGACCACGCCCGTGAGCGCCCCGGCGATGCCCAGCTTGGCCGCTCCGCGCTTCTTGCGGCGGCGGTGGGAACGGCGGCCGCCGGGCAGTGGGCCCGTTCCCGAGGGCCCTCCCGGCATCCCGGGCGGCCCTGGCGTCATGCCCGGGGGCATCGGCCTGTTGGACATGCTTCCCGTCTCCTCGGCCTCTCCTGAAGGTAAGTGCAGGCTGACCTGGCGGGCAGCCCACCCTACAGGATGGCCCATTCGCGGCATCTATCCCTTGGCGGGGGGTCGGCGGGTGGCTTTACGCGCAGGACCCCTTGACACGCCCTGACCGGGTGGCGGCGGTCCGGTACGGGTATCCCGGTCGGGCAGCGGCCGGGCCCCAACGCCGGGCAGCGGCCGGGCCCCAACGCCGGGCCCCAACGCCGAGGCCGACCGGGGGTCAGGACGGCGCGGAACGGACGTGGCCGCTCAACAGCCCGGCGGTGCCGGAGCCGCGGAGCGAGGCGTCCAGGACCTCGGCCGTGTGGGCCACCGGAAGCCGCACGCCCTGCCGCTCCAGCGCCGTCGCGATCTGCATCGTGCAGCCGGGATTGGCCGCGACCAGCAGGTCCGCGCCCGTGGCGCGCACCCCGGCCGCCTTCCGGTCGCCCAACTCGGCCGCCGCCTCGGGCTGGAGCAGGTTGTACGTCCCCGCCGACCCGCAGCAGATGTCGGAATCGGCGATCTCCCGGACCTCCAGCTCGGGGATACCGGCCAGCAGCGCGCGCGGCTGGCTCCGGACGCCCTGCGCGTGGGAGAGGTGGCACGCGTCGTGGTAGGCGACGGTGACCGGAAGCGGACGCCGCTCCGCCCGCGGGCCCAGTTCGGCCAGGAACTCGGCCAGGTCGCGGGTCTTGGCCGACAGCGCGTCCGCCCGTCCCGCCCACTCGGGGTCGTCGGCGAGCAGCTCGCGGTACTCCTTCATCGCCGAGCCGCAGCCCGCCGCGTTCACCACGATCACGTCGACCGACTCGAACGCCACGACCGTGCGGCGCGCGAACTCCCTGGCCTCCGCCTCCCGTCCCGAGTGCAGGGACAGCGCGCCGCAGCAGCCCTGCGCGCGCGGAATGATCACCTCGCAGCCCTCGAGGGCGAGGACCCGCGCCGTCGCCGCGTTCACCCCTGGGAAGAACGCGCGCTGGACGCAGCCGGTGAGCATGCCCACGGTGGCGCGCCGCCCGCCGCGTGCCGCCACCCGCTCCGGAAGCCGCGGCGCGCGGGAGAGGGGAGGCGCAAGCCGCTCCATCGCCGCCAGGGACGGGGAGAGGCGTTCCAAGAGACCGCTGCGCCGGACCAGGCGGTCGAGGCCCGTCCACTGGTAGGCGCGCAGCGGCCCGCGCAGGACGCGCAGCCGGTTCGGGTACGGGAACAGCTTGAAGATCGTCTCGCGGAGGGCGCGCTCGGGCAGCGACCGGGGATGCTCCCGCTCCACCTCGGCGCGCGTCATCTCGATCATCCGGTCGTACCGGACCCCCGACGGGCACGCCGTCACGCACGCCATGCAGCCCAGGCAGCGGTCGAAGTGCTCCACCATCGGCGCGGACAGCGGCGTGCCCTGGACGTGCTGGTCCATCAGGTGGATGCGGCCGCGCGGGGAGTCCATCTCCTCGCCCCACAGGACGTACGTCGGGCAGGTCGGCAGGCAGAACCCGCAGTGCACGCAGTCGCCGATCAGCTGCGGGAGCTCCTGCCCGACTGGCGCTTCCTCATCGTTCACTAGAGGCCTCCTACGAAACGGCCAGGGGACAGGCGATGCTCCGGGTCGAACTGGTCCTTGACCCTTCGCATCAGGGGCAGCGCCGGAACCGGCCCCCACAGGTCGAGCGCCGCCCGCACGGTCTCGGGGGCGTAGCGGACTACTGCTCCGCCACGGTGCGGTGCACCCGTGAGGAGGGAACGGAGCCGGTCCAAGGTGTCGCCCGCCTGCTCGGGGGTCGTCTCGGAAGACAGGCCGACATGGCCGCGACCGTCGGCGGACCAGGTCAGCGAAGCACCCGGGCCCGTCTCCTCGACGGCTGCCAGCAGCCCGGGAAGAGCGGCGGGCGGAGCGGTGACATCGATCAGCGTCGTGCCGTCCGGGTAGGCGCCCCACCACTCGGGGGGCTCCTCGTTCACCTTCGCGTCGGCGCCCAGGAGCGCGGTGATCTGCGCTGTACGGGCCGTCACCCCCGCCTCGACGCCCTCCAGCAGCACCCCGACCACGACACCGCCGGCCTGGGCGGCAACCTCCAGCGCGCTCGGGGCCGCGGGGGAATGCAGCACCGCCTGGACCGCCTCGCGGGCGCCCTCCGCGTCGGGGACCGTCCGGGTGATGTACGCGCGCGCCACCGGAACGGGATGGAGCCGGAACGTCGCCTCCACGATCAGCCCCAGCGTTCCGTACGAGCCGCTGAACAGCCGCCCCAGGTCGTAGCCCGCCACGTTCTTGACGACCTTGCCGCCGGACCGCGCGACCCGGCCGTCCGCGCGGACCACCGTCAGCCCGATGACCAGGTCGCGGGGCGACCCGTACAGCAGGCGCAGCGGCCCCGCGGCGGCCGTGGCGATCGTGCCGCCCACCGACGAGCCCGGCAGCGGGAAGTCCAGCGCCAGCCGCTGGCCCTTCTCCGCCAGCACCTCGGCCAGCCGGTCGGTTCCCAGCCCCGCCTGGACGGTGGCGACCAGATCGCCCGCGGCATGCTCGACGACCGCGTCCAGGCGGGAGGTGTCCAGCAGGAGGTCGCAGCGCTCCGGCGGCGTGCCCCAGTCCAGCCTGGTCTCCGCGCCGCGCGGCACCACCGCCAGGCCCTTCTCCGCGGCCGCCCGCATCACCTCGGCCGCCTCCGCCGCGGTCGCGGGCGCGGCCACGACCCCGGGGACGACGCCCAGCACGCCCTCCTCCGGCTCGCCGGGCCGCACGTCGTCGCAGACCTCGGCGAGGGCGTCCAGCGCCGCGGCGCGACCGTCCTTGCGGCCGCCGCGTCCCCTGGCGCGTTCGCCGCCGCGTGCCTTGCCGCGTTCTCCGCCGCGTCCGCCGCCGCGTCCGCCGCCGGTGCCCCCGCGCCCTTCGCCCGGCATCAGAACTGCTCCGCCTTCCCCTGCGCGACCAGCGGATGCACACCCTTGCGGAACCCGGGAACCTCGCCGCACAGCCGCGGCGTCGGGAACACCTTGCCCGGATTGCACAGCCCGGCCGGATCGAACCCGCACCGCACCATCTGCATCGTGTCCAGGTCGGTCTCGGTGAACATGCGGGGCATGTAGCGGGACTTGTCCACGCCCACCCCGTGCTCGCCGGTGATGGAGCCGCCGTGCTCGATGCACAGGTCGAGGATCCTCCCGGAGACCTCCTCGGCCCGCTCGGCCGCGCCCTCCTCGGCGTCGTCGAACAGCACCAGCGGGTGCAGGTTGCCGTCACCGGCGTGGAACACGTTCGCGACCCGCACGCCCGAGTCGGCCGACAGCGCGTCGATCCCCGCCAGCACCTCGGGCAGCGCGGTGCGCGGGATGACGCCGTCCTGCACCAGGTACGCCGGGCTGATCCGGCCCACCGCCGCGAACGCCGACTTGCGCCCCTTCCAGATCAGCGCCCGCTCGGCGTCGTCGGCCGCGACCCGGATCTCGAACGCGCCCGCGTCCCGGCACAGCTTCTGGACCTGCGCGAACTGGTGCTCCACCTCGGCCGCCGGGCCGTCCAGCTCCACGATCAGCACCGCGCCCGCGCCCGGCGGGTACTCGCAGCGCACGGCCGCCTCGGCCGCCTCGATCGACAGCGCGTCCATCATCTCGATCGCGGCCGGCACCATCCCCGCGCCGATGATCGCCGACACCGCGGTGCCGCCCGCCTCGATCGAGGTGAACGCCGCCAGCAGCGTCTGCACGGTCTCCGGCACCCGGGTCAGCCGTACCGTGATCTTGGTGGTGATGCCGAGCGTGCCCTCCGCGCCGACGAACACGCCCAGCAGGTCGTAGCCGGGATCGTCGGCGGACAGTTCGACGATCTCGCCGTCCGGGGTGACGACCTCGCAGGCCAGCACGTGGTGCGCGGTGAAGCCGTACTTCAGGCAGTGCGCGCCGCCGGAGTTCTCCGCCACGTTCCCGCCCACCGAGCAGATCTGCTGGCTGGACGGGTCGGGCGCGAAGTAGTAGCCGTACGGGCGGGCCGCCCGGCTCACGTCCAGGTTGATCACGCCCGGCTCGACCACCGCCCGCCGGTTCTCGACGTCGATCTCCAGGATCCGGCGCATCCGGGAGGTGACGATCAGGACCCCGTCGGTGCGCGGCAGCGCGCCCCCCGACAACCCGGTGCCCGAGCCGCGCGCCACGTACGGGATCCCGGCGGCGGCGCAGGCCCGCACGATCTGCGCGATCTGCTCGGCGGTGCCCGGCAGCACGACCAGGCCCGGCATCGCCCGGTGGGTCGTCAGGCCGTCGCATTCGTAGGTGCGCAGCCGCACCGGGTCCGAGATCACGGAGTCGTCCCCGAGCAGGGCGGCGAAGCGCGCGGCGAGCGCGCGCAGCGCGGCGGAGCGCCCGGCCGGCTCGCCGCTGTCAGCCGTGCCCTCCAGATCGAGGGCCTCCGGTGACCCGGACGTCCGGGACGCCTCGGATGTCGGTTCCATCGTGTCCACCACCGATTTTCCTGGCCTCTGGTGCTTTCTTTCCGTCCCGAAAAGGGATCGGTTCGGGCTGGACCGCGACCTTCGGGTCGGAAGCCCCTCCTTCAGGCGGGGAACGGAGTCACCATGTCCACCATGCTCCGTGGACAGGAACGATCGCAAGATCGCTTGCGCGGCCGGCAGCCCGCCTCCGGCACCACGCGGAGGCGGGCGGCCCGGCCGGCCGGGGCCGGCGCCCTCGAGGTCGGGGATCGAGGATGCCGGCTGTTCAGGGCATCCGCTCGTAGGCCGGGGTCGTGAGGAACTCCGAGTACTCCTCGGCGAGCGTGACCTCCTTGAACAGCGCCACGGCCTGGTCGTAGCGCGGCTCGTTGTACGCTGCGCCGAGCTCGCCGCGGATCTTGCCGAGCTCCTCCTCCAGCAGCCGCTCGACCAGCTCCCTGGTGACCTTCTCGCCCTCCTTCAGCATGACCCCGTTGTAGATCCACTGCCACACCTGGGAACGCGAGATCTCCGCGGTCGCGGCGTCCTCCATCAGGTTGTGGATCGCCACCGCGCCCGCGCCGTCCAGCCAGGTCGCCAGGTAGCGCAGCGCCACGTCGATGTTGTTGCGCAGCCCCGCCTCGGTGATGTCGCCCGGCGTCGCGGCCACGTTCAGCAGGTCGGCGGCCGAGACCCGGACGTCCTCGCGCAGCCGCTCGCGCTGGTTGGGCCGGTCGCCCAGCACGCCGTCGAAGACCTCCCGGCAGACCGGGACCAGGTCGGGGTGGGCCACCCAGGAGCCGTCGAAGCCGTCGTTGGACTCGCGGGTCTTGTCCGCCCGCACCTTCTCCAGCGCGATCTTGTTGACCTCCTCGTCCCGGCGGGACGGGATGAACGCCGCCATGCCGCCGATGGCGTGCGCGCCGCGCTTGTGGCAGGTGCGCACCAGCAGCTCGGTGTACGCGCGCATGAACGGGGCGGTCATCGTGATCGCGTTCCGCTCCGGCAGCACGAAGTCCGCGCCCCGGTCCCGGAACTTCTTGATCACCGAGAAGAGGTAGTCCCAGCGGCCCGCGTTCAGCCCGGCCGAGTGGTCGCGCAGCTCGTAGAGGATCTCCTCCATCTCGAACGCCGCCGGGATGGTCTCGATCAGCACGGTGGCGCGGATGGTGCCGCGCGGGATCTCCAGGGTGTCCTGGGCGAGGTTGAAGGCGTCGTTCCAGAGCCGCGCCTCCAGGTGGCTCTCCATCTTCGGCAGGTAGAAGTAGGGGCCCTTGCCCTTCTCGGACTGCCGCCGCGCGCAGTGGAAGAAGTAGAGGCCGAAGTCGAACAGCGACCCCGACATCGGCCTGCCGTCGACCAGCAGGTGCTTCTCCTCCATGTGCCAGCCGCGCGGGCGCACGACGATCGTCGCCAGCTCGCCGTCCTCCTTGAGGGCGTAGGACTTGCCGCTCTTGGGGTCGGTGAAGTCGATCGTGCGGTCGAGGGCGTCGCGCAGGTTGAGCTGGCCCTGGATCATGTTGTCCCACAGCGGGGTGTTGGCGTCCTCGAAGTCCGCCAGCCACACCTTGGCGCCCGAGTTGAGCGCGTTGATGGTCATCTTCCGGTCGGTCGGCCCGGTGATCTCGACCCGGCGGTCCTCCAGGCCCGGCGCCGGCTCGGCGACCCGCCAGGTGTCGTCGGCCCGGACGCCGGCGGTCTCCGGCAGGAAGTCCAGTGTCCCGCCCGCCGAGAGCCGCCTCTGGCGCTCGGCCCGGGCCCGCAGCAGCTCCTCGCGCCGTCCGCCGAACTCCCGCTGCAGGGCGGCGAGCAGGCCGAGCGCGTCGGGCGTCAGGATCTCGTCGTAGCGGTCGCCGAGGGTTCCGGTGATCTCGACCCCTTCGGGTGCAGCCATCTGCCCTGCCCTTTCGTATCGTGAAATTCGACTTCTGTTGTGTGAAGAACGCTACTTGGCGGTACGGACGCCGGTCAAAGCCACCCCCCGGACCGGCACGGCTCGAGCACCGGCCCTGGGGCGCTGACACGTCGCGGCGCCGCCCGTGTCCTCGGAAGGTCTTCCCAGCCACCGCCCGACAACCGTCCCGCGCCGCGTCCAGCACGGACACGACGGGGAGCGCCTCAGCGACACGGGACCAGCGCCAGGGGCGCCGTGGCGGCGCAGGGCCGGCGGGGGAGCGTCCCACGGACCCGACGGCACATGCGTGAGCTGCGGGATCGGCGGGGATAATCGCATGACCTACGCGGGTCCGCGTGAGAGCATCGCGGGGAAGACACAGCCGCTCTGCGGCGTTTACAGAGGACATATGACTCAAGCCTTCTCTGAAGAACAAGAGCCCCGAGTGACCGGTACATACGAGGAAGACGAGCCGCTGACCGGCGAGCTCGACCTGGAGGACCGGCGGGCACTGCGCCGCGTGGCGGGCCTTTCCACCGAGCTGACCGACATCACCGAGGTGGAGTACCGCGCGCTCCGGCTGGAACGCGTCGTCCTGGTCGGCGTCTGGACCGAGGGCACGGCCGAGATGGCCGAGAACTCCCTGCGCGAGCTGGCGCTGCTCGCCGAGACGGCGGGCTCGCAGGTGCTGGAGGGGCTCGTCCAGCGCCGCCACCGTCCCGACCCGGCGACCTACATCGGCTCCGGCAAGGCCGCCGAGCTGAGCGACATCGTGATCTCCACCGGTGCCGACACCGTCATCTGCGACGGCGAGCTGGCGCCCAGCCAGCTGCGCCACCTGGAGGAGACGGTCAAGGTCAAGGTGATCGACCGGACCGCGCTGATCCTGGACATCTTCGCCCAGCACGCCAAGAGCCGCGAGGGCAAGGCGCAGGTGGAACTGGCCCAGCTCAACTACCTGCTGCCGCGGCTGCGCGGCTGGGGCGGCAACCTGTCCCGGCAGGTCGGCGGACGGGCCGCCGGCGGTGTGGGCATCGGCGGCCGCGGCCCCGGTGAGACCAAGATCGAGCTGGACCGGCGCCGGATCCGCACCCGGATGGCCAAGCTGCGCCGCCAGATCGAGGGCATGTCCAAGGGCCGCGAGGCGATGCGGCGCGAGCGGCGCCGCCACGAGGTCCCGGCGGTGGCCATCGCCGGCTACACCAACGCGGGCAAGTCGTCCCTGCTCAACCGGCTGACCGGCGCGGGCGTGCTGGTGGAGAACGCGCTGTTCGCCACCCTCGACCCGACCGTCCGCCGGGCCCAGACCCCGGGCGGGCGGACCTACACCCTGGCCGACACGGTCGGGTTCGTCCGGCACCTGCCGCACCAGCTGGTGGAGGCGTTCCGCTCCACGCTGGAGGAGGTCACCGACGCCGGGCTGATCCTGCACGTGGTGGACGGCTCCGACCCCGACCCCGAGGCGCAGATCGACGCGGTGCGGGAGGTGCTGCGCGAGATCGACGCGCAGGACATCCCCGAGATCATCGTGATCAACAAGGCCGACGCCGCGGACGACCTCGCCATCGCCAGGCTGCAGCGGCGCGAGCCGCACAGCGTGGTGGTGTCCGCCCGGACGGGCTTCGGCATCGACCGGCTCCGCGAGGCCATCGAGGCGGACCTGCCGGGCCTGGAGCGCGAGCTGCGGGTGCTGCTGCCGTACGAGCGCGGCGACCTGGTCGCCCGCGTCCACGAGCGCGGCGAGGTGCTCAAGCAGGAGCACATCGCCGAAGGAACGATCATGCACGCGCGCGTGCCGGAGGACCTGGCGAACGAACTGGAGCGCTACGAGGACCTGGCCCCCACGGCCACCCTCTGAACCGCGCGGACGTCCAGGGCCTTCCTGCGAGACCGCGAGCCAGAACGCGAGCCAGATCGCGCGCGAGAACGCGAGCGAGGCCGCCGACGCCGGCCGCCGAACGAACACGGGCGCCGTCCCTCTCCACCCGGGGAGGAACGGCGCCCTTCGTGTACGAGCGGTAGGCATGCGGCCCGCATGGGCGGTGAAGTCCAGTTTGACGAGGGGGTCCGACCGGTTTTCGGCTGGACCAACGGTCGCCCTATGTCTCATCCAAATACGGGTAAGGAGGCGGACGAAATACCGAATGGTGGTCGCCGAACGGTGACAGCTTCTGCATTCCGCTTGACGCCGTCCCTGGAATCCGTACGGTCATAGGACCAGGGCGGGGCGAGGACGGCGATGCGCGATGACCGGATGGTGCATGGGTTTTTTGATATTGTGCGACCATTGTCCGGTTGCCGTACGCCGGTGACCAGTGTGAACGCACGGCCGTCCCAGCCTGCCGCCACCCGCTCCCCTGGAACCTTTCCCGTGGTGGCCGCGTTCGCCGAACAGAGGTTGTCCGCCGGGCCTCGAGTGCACTACCGTGACGAAACCGATATCTACGGTCTCGTTGCTCATGGTGATCATCCGATCACCCGACCCTCCAGCGGTGAATCGCCGGCACCCAGTCGGCATTCCGGAACGAGAGCAGGTGGCCCACGTCATGGCAGGTATGTACCCGCGAGCAGGGAACCCGCTCCAGCGCGCCATGGCACGCCCGTACCCCGGCCCGGCGACGAGCGGGCCGCCCAGGCCCGCGCGGCAGGGCGCACACCCGCTCCGTCCGGCGGATGGCGCGTTCCATCGCGCGCCGGGCACGAGCTCGTCGAGCACCACGCCCGCCGCCCCCGTCATGGCCGCCCCGGCCGCCGGTTCCGCGCCCTCGCACGGCGCCCCGACCGCCCCGGGCCGGTGACCCTATGACGGTACGGCTGTTGACGAACATCGGAAGACTCTGGACGGGCACCGACGTCTGCAGCAACGCCGCCGTGCTCATCCACGACGACCGCATCGTCTGGGCCGGCCCCGCCTCGGACCTGCCCCAGAGCGTGCCCGGCATCATCGACGACATCGTCGACGTCGACCACGTGGAGAACCTCGGCGGCGGCCTGGTCACCCCGGGCCTGATCGACGCGCACTCCCACCCGGTGTACGCGGGCAACCGCTGGGCCGAGCTGGCGATGCGCACCAGCGGGTCGTCCCACTCGGCCATCGCCGCGGCCGGCGGCGGGGTCAACTCCACCGTGACCGTCACCCGGGGGACCGACCCCTGGACGCTGTGCAACGGCGTCCGCGAACGCCTCCGCCAGTGGATCCTCGCGGGCACCACCACCGTCGAGGCCAAAACCGGCTACCACCTCACCCGCGACGGCGAGCTGGCCGACATCCGCATGCTGCGCTCGCTGGAGGGCGAGCCGTCCATGCCCAGGATCCACGCCACGTTCCTGGCCGCCCACATCCTCCCGCCGGAGTTCTTCGGCCGCCGCCGCGACTACATCGAGGCCGTGCGCCAGTGGGCCGGCGACGCCGCCGTGGCCGGTGCCGACAGCATCGACGTCTACTGCGACGAGGGGCACTTCACCGCCGAGGAGGCCCGCGCCCTCCTGCTCACCGGCAAGCGCTCCGGCCTCAAGGCGAGGATGCACGCCTGCGCCAACGAGCGCGTCGGGGCCGCACAGGTCGCCGCCGAGGTGGGCTGCGCGTCCGCCGACCTGCTCACCCAGGCCAACGAGGACGACATCAAGGCCCTCGCGCACGCCGGCGTCACCGCGACCGTCTGCCCCGGCAGCGCCCTCAACAGCGCCCGTCCGCCCGCCCCGGTGCGCGCCATGCTCGACCGCGGCGTCACCGTCGCGCTTGGCACCGACCACAACCCCGGCCAGTGCGGCATCACGTCCATGCCGCTGGTGATCGGGCTGTCGGTCGCCATGTTCGGGCTGAGCGTCACCGAGGCCCTGCGCGCCGCCACCCTCGGCGGGGCGTCCGCGCTGCGCGTCGGCGACCGCGGCTCCCTGGCGCCGGGCATGCTGGCCGACATCGTCCTGTGGGACGCCGATCACGAGGGCGCCTTCGCCTGGGCGTTCGGCCTCCGAGCCCTGCGCGTCTGGCGAGGCGGCGTCCCCGTCCAGGCCTGACCCGTCCAGGCCTGACCCCGGGTTGGGGCCACAAAGCGCCCAACGTGACGCGTTCAGCATCTACCGGACCGGGTAGAGGGGGTTCGCGGCTACCCGCCCGTTACACAGCGATACATCACGGTCACCCTGGACGCCATTCTGAGGAGTAATCTCCTGCCATGGGAAGCGCGGTCGCGGTCGTCACGGATTCCACTGCCTACCTCCCGCCCGGTCTGGCCGAAAGGCACGGCCTCACCGTCGTCCCCCTCCAGATAGCGATCGGCGGCGATCTACGGGACGAAGGCGAGATCACCACCGCGGAGGCGGCCCAGGCGTTGAAGGACTGGCGCCCCGTCACCACGTCCCGCCCCGCCCCCGAACGTTTCGCCCACGCGTTCAAGGCCGCCGCCGGAGGGGGCGCGAGCGCGGTCGTCTCCGTCCACCTCTCCGCAGCGATGTCCGGCACGATCGAGGCCGCGCGCCTGGCCGCCGAGGACGCCCCCGTCCCCGTCCACGTCGTCGACTCCGGCACCATCGGGCTCGGCCTGGGCTTCTCCGCCCTCTCCGCCGCCGCGGCCGCCCTTGACGGCGCCCCGGCCGACGACGTGGTCGCCGCCGCCGAACGCCGCGCGGAGCGGTCCCGGTCGCTCTTCTACGTCGACACCCTCGAACACCTCCGCCGCGGCGGTCGCATCGGCGCGGCGGCCACGCTGCTCGGCTCCGCCCTGATGGTCAAACCTCTCCTCGGCATAGACGACGGCAAGATCACCCCGGTGGAGAAGGTTCGCACCTCATCCCGCGCCCTCGCCCGCCTCACCGAGCTCGCGGTGGCCGAGGCGGGTGGACGCCCCGTCGACCTGGGCGTCCAGCATCTCGCCGCAGCCGCCCGAGCCGAGACCCTCGCCCAGAATCTGCGCGAACGCATTCCCCGCGTGGCGGATGTGTACGTGGGCGAGGTCGGTCCGGTCATCGGCGCCCACGTCGGCCCCGGCATGCTCGGCGTCGTCGTGGCACCACATCTCTGAGAGTTATCCACAATTCGCGGGCCCTCTGCCGCCGCTCCGTCCGGCTCCCTACCGTCGGATGAATGAAACGCTCATCCACCCAGCGCCTGGCTCGTCTGCGCCCCGTTCCCGCCCTGCCCTCAACAGCGAAAAACGATCTCCCGCCCGTCGCCCATTTACGTTCATCCCCGTTCCCTCCAGAACGATCGGGTCCGCCCGAAGAGCCGGGTTCCACCGAACGGCCTCCTCCAGAGGAAGAGCCGCCGCCTTCGCTCTCGCACTTCCCTGATCACTCGCGATCAGCGGAACCCGAGTTTCTGACGGAAAGGGAAGACCCGGCCGCGCCACCAGGGCCGCCGACGTCGTCGGAGGTGCCGGCGATGGCGGACAGGGCGATTCCTCCGCCCGCTCCGGAATGGTCACCCTGGTGGTCGCACGAACCACCAGATCATTCCGATCCGGAACCTGCCCCAAACCCGGCGAGCCGCACCGATCGGCAATCCGGCTCGAACATCCCGCAAGGCCGCTGGGAGGTCCCGCAGTCGCAAACGGATGCGTCATGGTCCCCTTCGGAAGCGCCACCGGACCACCGGAACGACCGGGATGTGCCGCACACCCGCGAAGCTGTGGCGCAGGCGCGGCCCGCCACGGTTTCGCGGCTGCTGCCAGTCGAGTCGGGCTCCTCGCCGCCAGTTGACAAGAAGCGTTGGAACCACCGCCTGGGAGAGGGAGCGGAAAGCCAGGCGGCTCCGGACGCTCCCGCGCCGTCGGATGAGTCGGGCTCGCGGCTCTCTGCGGGATGGTCACCCTGGCCGCGGCGCCGACCTTCCTCAGGTGGCGAGGAGAAGGCCCGGGACGCAGATCGCCGGTCGCGATCGTGGGGTCGTTCCGAGACAGAGGAGTCATCGAACGAGCCCTCGGCGGGCAGCGTGAGCCCGCTGCGTCCGCCATCGTCCGATGAGCCGGCGCGTCCGGAACCGTCGCGCCTTGGCCGGCGACTTCGGATCGGGGAACGGAAGGCGTCAGGTGCTCTCGAAGCCCAGGGACGAGAGGAGAGAACGGAGCCTCCTGAAGGCACGCGCGGCTTCTTCGGGCGGGACCGGATCGACCCAGGGATTCGCGGAGCGCGAGTGCTGCTCATCTGCGGGATCGTCGCGGCCCTGGCCGCCGGCGGCTACTTCTGGATGGCGCGCCCGCAACCCCAACCGGTGCCCGCACCTGAGCAGGCGGCCGGTCCATCGCCGGCCCCGGTCCCGTCCGCGGCCGTGCCCGCCTCCCAGGGCTCCCAGGTCGTCGTCCATGTGTACGGCAAGGTGCGACGCCCTGGTGTGGTCACCCTCCCGAGCGGCTCCCGCGTGGCCGATGCGATCAAAGCCACCGGTGGAGTGCGCCCGGGTGCCGCGACGGGATCCCTCAACCTCGCCCGGAAGGTGATCGACGGCGAGCAGATCCCGGTGGGCGTACGCGCCCCTCAGTCCGCCCAAGCGGCCGGGCCCACCGCTCCCTCGCCGCCCGCCGCGGCGGCTCCGGGGGCACCCGGAGGAGCGGGAGCACCGGGAGCCCCGCTCGACCTCAACACGGCGACGGTCGAACAACTCGACCAGCTTCCGGGGGTGGGTCCGGTGCTGGCTCAGCGCATCGTCGACCACCGCACGCAGCACGGCGCCTTCCGTTCCGTTGACCAACTCCAGGAGGTATCCGGCATCGGCTCCAGGCGTTTCGCCGATCTGAAAAGCCTGGTGCGCGTATGACACAGGACGAGCCACCGAAGCATGATCTGCGCCTGGCCGGGCCCGCCCTGGCGACGTGGCTGGCCGCCGCCCTCACCCTCGGCCTGCCGCCGGCCGCGGCGTTCGCGGTCTCGGCGGTGTCAGGTCTGGCGGCCTTGGCACTCCTTTCCGGACGGCGTGCGCCGGCCGGCGTCCAGGCACTCCGGCACAGGTGCGCGCGGCTCCTCGGCACGATCAGATCGCACTCAGCCGGACGCCACTCGGCCCCTCCACCGCGAAGGCTTCCGCCGATTCGTCCCGCGCAAGAGCCCAACCCCCAGAGGGAACGCACCCCCACGGCATCGGACATCAGCCGCAAGCTCCACCGCTTCGGCCGAAGACTCGCATCGCCACTCCACAAGCGCTCCGGTCGAGTCGTGGCGGGCGTGATGCTCGCCTGCGTGGCGGCGTCGTCCGCGGCCGTGGGCCTGCGCGCCTCCGCGGTGGGCTCGGGGCCGGTGCGCGAACTGGCCGGCGACCACGCACACGCCATCATCGAGGCCGTACTGACCACGGAACCTCAGGCGGTCGTCCGGCCGGGACGCCCGATCATCCTGGCGCGGGCCAGAGTCGAAGCGGTGATCCTCCGCGACCGCCGGGTCCACGTCCGCGTGCCAGTGCTCCTGATCGCGGACGACCGGAGCTGGCTCGGGCTGCTGCCCAGCCAGCGGGTGCGGTTGAACGGGCGCGCCGCACCGCCCCGGCGGGCCGAGTTACTGGCTGCCACGCTGTTCGTCCGTGGTCCGCCGGCCACGCTCGGCCGCCCCTCGGCCGTGCAGCGCGCCGCCGAGACGGTACGGGCGCGCCTGCGCCAGGCGACGGAAGGGCTGCCGACCGACCAGCGGGGCGTCCTCCCCGGCATGGTCGTGGGCGACACCTCGCGGCTCGCGCCCGATCTGGCAGAGGACTTCCGCACCTCGGGCCTGGCCCACCTGCTGGTCGTCTCCGGAGCCAACCTGGCGATCATCATCGGGGCCGTCCTGGGGCTCTGCAGGCTGGCCGGACTGGGGCGCTTCCACGCACCGGTCCTCGCGGTGGCGGCGGTACTGGCGTTCGTCGTCGTGGCACGCCCCGAGCCGAGCGTCCTGCGGGCCACGGTCATGGGGCTCGTCGGGCTGCTCGCCCTGGTGACCGGCCAGCGCCGTCAAGGGCTGCCCGCGCTCGGCGCCGCCGTACTGCTCCTGGTGTTCATCGACCCGGCGCTGGCCCGCTCGTACGGCTTCGTCCTGTCGGTGCTCGCCACAGCGGGGCTCCTGGTCCTCGCGCCCCCTTGG
The DNA here is from genome assembly GCA_050942275.1 of Spirillospora sp. CA-255316. Taxonomy (GTDB): domain Bacteria; phylum Actinomycetota; class Actinomycetes; order Streptosporangiales; family Streptosporangiaceae; genus Spirillospora. Next base: position 2,868,928 of record CP192047.1, read on the forward strand.
CGAGAACGGCTCAGGGCCCGCGTCCCCGGCCCCCTCGCCGACGCCCTCGCGGTCGCCGCCGCCGCGCAGGTCGCCGTCGCCCCGGTACTGGTCATGCTGTCAGGAGAGGTGGGAGTGATCGCCATCGTGGCCAACCTCCTGGCGGCGCCCGCCGTCGCCCCCGCCACGCTGCTGGGCGCCCTCGCGGCGGTCGTCGCCCTCGTCGCGATGCCGCCGGCCCGGCTCCTGGTCCGGCCGGCCGGGTTCGCGGTCGGCTGGATCGCGGGCATCGCGCGGACCGCGGCGGACCTGCCGTACGCGACCATTCCGTGGCGCGGCGGAGGCCTGGGCGCGGCCAGCCTGATCATCGCCGCGGCCGTGGCGGTGCTCGTCCTGCGGAGCCGCCGGCTGCGGCTGATCGCCGTCGCGGCCATGACCGGAGTGATGATCGCGGTCGTCGCCCTTCGCGTGACCGCCCCGGGATGGCCGCCGCCCGGCTGGGCCATGGTCGCCTGCGACGTCGGCCAGGGCGATGCCCTGGTCCTCGCCGCCGGCCGGGGCAGCGGCGTCGTCGTCGACACCGGCCCCGACCCCCGGCCGGTCAACGGCTGCCTGGAACGCCTCGGCGTGAAGGAGATCCCCATGCTGGTCCTCACCCATCCGCACGCCGACCACATCGGCGGCACCGCCGGAGTGAGACACGGCAGGACCGTCCGCATGGCGCTGATCACACCCGCCGGGTTCGGCCGCGAAGCGCGCTACACGAAAGGCCTGACCGTCCGACCGGCTCTGGCCGGGCAACGCTGGGACATCGGACGGCTCAACCTGACGGTCCTGGGCCCGCCTCCGGCCACGCCCCGGCTGTCCCCGTCCGACGACGGCAGCGAGATGAACAACGCGAGCATCGTGCTCGTCGCCCGCAGCCCCGGCTTCAGCGCGCTCCTGGCGGGCGACGCGGAGATCGACGCGCAGCGGGCACTCGCCCCGAGCGTGCCGCCGGTCCACGTCCTGAAGGTCCCGCACCACGGCTCGCGCAGCCAGGACCCGGCCTTCTTCGCCGCCGCCCGCCCTTCGATATCCATCATCTCCGCCGGAAAGGAGAACGACTATGGCCACCCGTCCCCGCCCACGCTCACCCTCCTCCGCAGCCAGGGAACCCGCATCCACCGCACCGACCAGAGCGGAGACATAGCCGTCGTCCGAACCGCGACCGGCCTGTCCGTGGTCACCCGCCGCTGACGGAGTCGGCGGCGTGGGCGTGAGCAGCGGGTGCGGCGTGGCATGCTGCTGGGGTGCCAGCTGATGCCATCACTCTGATCGTGGGAGACGAAGAACTGCTCGTGGAACGGGCGATCGGTGACGTCGTCGCGTCCGCGCGCGCCGAGGATCCCGAGACCGAGGTGATCGACCTGGGCCCCGGCGGGCTCGAACCCGGCCGGCTGGCCGAACTGACCTCCCCCTCCCTGTTCGGCGGCGGCAAGGTGCTCGTGCTGCGCTCCGGCCAGGATCTGGGCAAGGACCTCACCGCCGAGGTGCTCGCGTACGCGAAGAGGCCCGCGGAGGATGTCGCGCTGGTGGCCGTCCACCACGGCGGCGCCAAGGGGAAGGCGCTGGTGGACGGGCTGGCCAAGGCCGGTGCGCGGAAGGTGTCCTGCCCCAAGGTCACCAAGGTGGGCGAACGGATCGACTTCGTGCGCGGCGAGATCCGGCGGGCCGGAGGCAAGATCTCGGCGGACGGCGCCCGGGCCCTGCTGGACGCGGTGGGCAACGACCTGCGCGAACTCGCCGGCGCCTGCAGCCAGCTGGTGGCCGACACCGGCGGAAAGATCGACGACGCGGCCGTTGCCCGCTATTACCGCGGCCGGGCCGAGGTCAGCGGGTTCACCGTCGCCGACAAGGCGATCGAAGGGCAGCTCGCCGAGGCCCTCGAGCAACTCCGCTGGGCCTTGGCGACCGGCGTCGCACCGGTGCTGATCGTCAGCGCACTCGCCCAGGGCGTTCGAGGCCTGGCCAAGGTCGGCGGAGCCCCGCGAGGCGCCCGCGGCGCGGCCCTCGCCAAGGAACTCGGCATGCCGCCCTGGAAGATCGACCGCGTGCAGCGGCAGCTGAGGGGCTGGTCAGGAGACGGCGTGGCCCGTGCCCTCAGCGCCGTCGCCGAGGCAGACGCCCAGGTCAAGGGCGGCGCCGCCGACCCCGCCTACGCCCTGGAGAAAACGGTCGCCGACATAGTGGCCGCCCGCCAGTCCCGCTGACCATGCCGGGATTACCACGTGTGTGGTGGTCCATCGGGTTGGTGAGGGGCCACTGGCGCTGAAGCGGTTGGGGGAGAGGCGCTTGGGTCAGGAGTGGGAGATGGTTTTCAGGCCTTCGGCTTCCATGGTCACGTAGCGGCGGGTCAGGCGGCCGTACAGGAGGCCGATCAGAGGGGCCGCGGGGCCCTTCTGGTCCAGGGTCAGGCGGGCGGAGACCGTGCCGGCGGACTCGGTGAGGATGTGGGCGCCGGTCGTGACGACTCCGGGGGTGCGGGACTCCCAGGTGAACGCGCGGCCGGGCTCGAAGTCGGTGACCGTCCAGACGGCCGCCGGCAGCTTGGGCTGGTGGACGCGGGCTTTCGAGCCCTTCCCGAACGGGCCGTCGTCGAGGCGCTCGACACGGGTGATCGAGTCGGTCATCCGCGGCCAGCGTTCGACGTCGACGAGGTGGCCCCAGACCGTCTCCAAGGGGGCGTTGATGTCCACGGTGATCTCGAAGCGCATGGCGGTCCGTTCGCTCAGGGGGCGGTGATGAATTCCGGGGGAACGACGTCGACGAGCCAGACGCCGTTGGCGCTGACTCGGAACTCGTGGCCCGCGGCGGCCATGCCCGCGGCGTCGACCGTGAGGATGACCGGCTTGCCGCGACGGGCGCCGACACGGGTCGCGGTCTCGCGGTCGGGGGAGAGGTGGACGGCGTGACGGCGCATGGGGCGCAGGCCGTCGCGGCGGATCTCGGGCAGCGCGGACGCCACCGTGCCGTGGAAGAGGACGGGCGGCGGCTCCGTCACCGGAAGACCGAGGTCCACCGGGATCGAGTGGCCCTGGCTCGCGCGGATCCGTTCACCGGTGTCGTCGAAGGCGAAGCGCTGCTTGTCGTTGGCCGCCACGACATGGTCGAGCTCGTCCCTGGTGATGGGGAAACGGTGGGCGGCGGCCGCCCGCAGCAGCTCGCCGACGTCGGCCCAGCCGGCCGGATCGAGGGTGAGGCCGATCCTCTCGGGCTGGTGCCGCAAGTGCTTGGAGAGGTACTTGGAGACCTTCACCACGCGGCGCTCGTCCATGGTGATGACCGTAGTCACAAAGGACTGCCGCAGGCAGTCCATTTTTGCTAGGGCGAAGCGGGACGTGCCATGGGATGCGAGCGGCGGGGTCGCTCTTGCCGACGAATGCGCGCTCGGACACGCCCCAGTGTTCTGATGTTGCGGCTGGACGCCGCGGGCCGGGGTCGCGTTCGGGTGCGGCGGCCCCGGCCGTACAGGAGCCTGCTCAGGACCTTCAGGCCCCGGCCCCTAGAGGGAAGCGGCGCGCTTGGCGATCGCCGACTTGCGGTTGGCGGCCTGGTTCTTGTGGATGACGCCCTTGCTGACCGCCTTGTCCAGCTTGCGGGCGGCCTCGCGCTGGGCGGCCACGGCCTTCTCGACCTCGCCGGCGTCGGCGGCCTCGCGGAACTTGCGGATCGCCGTCTTCAGCTCGGACTTGACGGCCTTGTTGCGCAGGCGGGCCTTCTCGTTCTGCTTGTTGCGCTTGATCTGGGACTTGATGTTAGCCACGTCGTAGTGCCTCAGCCTTGGTTGCGATCCTCGCCTGCCGCGCAGCGGGCGGCAGGCTCCAACGTTCGATAGACGGGGCGACGGTGCCCCGAGGCACGACGGTACGCCACACGCAGTCGCACAGCCTACCAATCACGCGGCACGGCCCCAAACCCGCCCGCGTACGGAGCATCGAGCGGGGCATGGGACCATGGGATACGGCTGACCATGCCATCGTTCCCTGTCCACCAGAGAGTTTGCGAACGGACCCCGGTGCCAGCGCCTGAGCCCAACAAGACCGATCCCGCGATCATCCGCAATTTCAGCATCATCGCGCACATCGACCATGGCAAGTCGACGCTCGCCGACCGGATGCTGCAGCTCACGGGGGTCGTCGAGGAGCGCCAGATGCGCGCGCAGTACCTCGACCGCATGGACATCGAGCGCGAGCGCGGAATCACGATCAAGAGCCAGGCCGTGCGGCTCCCGTGGACCGGCGCGGACGGGACGGACTTCGTCCTCAACCTGATCGACACCCCCGGCCACGTCGACTTCTCCTACGAGGTGTCGCGCTCGCTGGCGGCGTGCGAGGGCGCGGTGCTGCTGGTGGACGCGGCGCAGGGCATCGAGGCGCAGACCCTGGCCAATCTCTACCTGGCGATCGAGGCCGACCTGCACCTGATCCCGGTGCTGAACAAGATCGACCTGCCCGCGGCGCAGCCCGACAAGTACGCCGAGGAACTGGCCGGGATCATCGGCTGCGAACCCTCGGACGTGCTGCGCGTCTCCGGCAAGACCGGGGAGGGCGTGCCCGAGCTGCTCAACCGGATCGTCGAGACGGTGCCGGCGCCGGTCGGCGACCCGGACGGCCCGGCCCGCGCACTGATCTTCGACTCGGTCTACGACACCTACCGCGGCGTGGTCACCTACGTGCGGATCGTGGACGGGCACCTGTCCCGGCGCGAGAAGAGCCTGATGATGTCCACCGGCGCCGCGCACGAGACGCTGGAGGTCGGGGTGATCTCGCCCGAGCCCAAGCCGGTGGACGGCCTGGGCGTCGGCGAGGTCGGCTACCTGATCACGGGTGTGAAGGACGTCCGGCAGGCGCGGGTCGGCGACACCGTGACCATCGCCTCGCGGGTGGCGCCCGAGCCGCTGGGCGGCTACCAGGACCCCAAGCCGATGGTGTTCTCCGGCCTGTATCCGGTGGACGGCGACCAGTACCCCGAGCTGCGCGACGCCCTCGACAAGCTGCGGCTGAACGACGCGGCGCTGATCTACGAGCCGGAGACCTCGGCCGCGCTGGGCTTCGGGTTCCGCTGCGGCTTCCTCGGGCTGCTGCACATGGAGATCGTCCGGGAACGGCTGGAGCGCGAGTTCGACCTGTCGCTGATCTCGACCGCGCCGAACGTGGTCTACCGGGTCGTGATGGAGGACGGCACCGAGCACGTCGTCACCAACCCGAGCGAGTTCCCCGAGGGCAAGATCGGCACGGTGTACGAGCCGGTGGTGAAGGCCACGCTGCTGACCCCGAGCGAGCACATCGGCGCGATCATGGAGCTGTGCCAGACGCGGCGGGGCGCGCTGCTGGGCATGGACTACCTGTCGGAGGACCGGGTCGAGATCCGTTACATGCTGCCCCTCGCGGAGATCATCTTCGACTTCTTCGACCAGCTGAAGTCGCGCACGCGCGGCTACGCCTCGCTCGACTACGAGCCCAGCGGCGAGCAGGAGTCCGAGCTGGTGAAGGTCGACATCCTGCTGCAGGGCGAGTCGGTGGACGCCTTCAGCCAGATCGTCCACCGCGACAAGGCCCGCGAGTACGGGCTGATGATGACCTCCAAGCTCAAGGAACTGATCCCGCGGCAGCAGTACGAGGTGCCGATCCAGGCCGCCATCGGTGCCCGGATCATCGCCCGCGAGAACATCCGCGCCATCCGCAAGGACGTTCTGGCCAAGTGCTACGGCGGTGACATCTCCCGTAAGCGCAAGCTCCTGGAGAGGCAGAAGGAGGGCAAGAAGCGGATGAAGACGATCGGCCGGGTCGACGTGCCGCAGGAGGCCTTCGTCGCCGCCCTTTCCACCGGCGAGTCGTCCTCGGGGGACAAGGGCAAGAAGTAGGACCGCCCGTCCCGGCGACGTTCTGCCCCGGGCTTTCGTCCCGTGCTTCTGCTCTAAGCGTTTTTCTCCTGGGCGCTTTGCCCTCGGGGAGCCTTGCTCCCGGGGGCCTCGTTCCGGTGTTCTCCGCTGGGCGATTTTTCCTGGCTGCCCGGCCGCCCGGGTGTCGTCCTCGGGAGCCTGTCGGCTCGTCCGCCGGGCGGGGGCCGTGCTCGGCCGGCCGGCGGGCGTTCGGTCGTTCGGTGGGTCCTGTACGGATTTGGCGTTTTCGTCCGCTCGGCGGTTCACACCCCTTGTCGCTGCTCTTTCCGCTGGTCAGAGAGGAGAGGCGTGGGTGGGTGCGTGGCTGTTTCCCTTGAATTGGCAAAGTCGCGGTGACCTTGTGTTCACGAGAGGACACTGGGAGTCGTGAACCACACGTTGCTGCATCAGGTTCTCGTGGCCGCCCTGGTGGTGCCGGTGGGACTGGCGGAGAAGGCGGAGCAGAGGTCGGTGACGGGTGCCGGGGTACGTCTCGGCGAGGACACCTGGGCGCGTTGCGATCTCGCGGTCTTCCGGAAGGACCGGGCCGGGGCGTCGGCGCGCTCGGTGCTGGGCCCGCCGCTGCTGGCCGTCGAGGTGACCTCCGACATCTCGCGCCCGATCGATCTCGGACCCAAGAAGGACCTGTACGAGCGGTTCGGAGTGCCCTCGTACTGGGTCGTGGACGTCCGGGGCGACGAGCCCGAGATCCTGGTGTTCGAGCTGAGCGACGACGGCCGGTACGCCGAGGAGGCCCGCGTCGCGTGGGGCGGGACCTGCACCCTCACCCGCCCGTTCCCGATCACCATCGCCCCCGACCAGATCTTCACCCGGCTTCCTCGCCGGGCCGCCCCCAGGAGGATGATCGCCTTGTCCGACCGGCTCACCACGTACACCGCGGGTCCCGACCTGCCGGGCAGCGAGGAGCCGATCCTCATCGACACCTTCGGACGGCGCTGGCCGACCGGCGCGGAGAAGGTCGAGTTGTGGGACGGCTGCCCGGTCTTCTACGGCGCCTGGGACGAGCGGGACGTGGAGATCGCGGCCCGGGCGTATCCGGGCCGCGTCGTGCGCCTCGACCAGCCTCCGGGCGAGCCGGGCACGATGACGGTCCTGCCCGGCCCCGCGCGCCGTCCGGGCCCCGAACGGCGCGGGCGTGACGCGGAGGAGCGTCCCGAGCACGAGGACCGTCCCAGGGGCCGGGGCAAGCACGCCCTGGACGCCGGCGAGGACGGGCAACGTCGTCCCATCGAGGTCGAGGCTTCCTGATCCCGGCACGCTGACGCCCGCACGTCGAAAAGGCCTGGCACATGAGGCCCGCACATGAGGCCCGCACATGAGGCCCGCACATGAGGCCCGCACATGAGGCCCGCACATGAGGCGCGGCAGGTTGAGGCCCGCACGTTGCGGCCCGCACGTGAGGCGCGGGACGTGGAGCGCGGGACGTGGAGCGCGGGGACGTGAGCGCGGGACGTTGAGGCGCCGAATGGGGAGACCCCGCATGTTGAGCGCCGCCCCTGCCCATGTGCGGGCAGGGGCGTGTGCGGCCGGGGCGTGGCGGGTTACCTGGTCTTGAACAGGGGCCAGGCGACCACGGACGGGACGTGGCGGAACTCGCCCCGGTTGGCCGCCCTGGCCGCGAACACCAGGAAGAACATGACGGCGGCGGTGAACGCCAGCGGCACCCAGATGAACGGGTCGAAGGCCAGGGAGAGCAGTCCTCCGGCGATCCACACGGCGATGGCGGCGAGGCCCATGTTGAGGCCCTGCGCGGCGTGGCGGCGGACGAACGGGGAGCGGCCCTTGCCGAAGAAGACGACCGCGGGGGCGATCGCGCCTACCAGGAACTGGCCGACGTAGGCCATCAGCGCCCAGGTCTTGTCGTCGTGACTCACCTGGCCGTGGTGCCCGTGCATGGGTGGCATGCCCCCAGGAGGCGGCTGCTGCCAGCCGGGCTGCTGACCGTAGCCGGGCGACGGGGGAGGCCCGTAGGCCATGGCGCGTGTCCTCTCCGAGTCCGCTGACGCGTCCGCTTGGTGTTCCGGAAACGCTCTGGCGCTCTGGCTCTGACTGGACTGGCTCCGAACGGAGACCTTTCGAAGTCTACGACTCCTCGGACGCGCCAGAAGTTCACCGGTTCCGATTGGTCTTGACCAACTTCTGCGGACGGCTGCCAGTTTCGTCGGCTTTGTAAAGTTTTGGGCTTTCTATTTCCGCCAGATCGTCGCCATGGGGGCCTGCGGGGTCAGGGTGACCGATCCGTTCCAGGTGATGGCCGAGGGCTGCGGGAGGTAGGTCCTGCCGAGGAAGAACCCCCGGTGGAGCGCGGTGACCGTGGCCGGGGCGCCGTTGTCGCCCAGGCCCACGGGCTGCCGGACGGCCTCGATGCTCGCGATGTCGTCCACGGTGGTGCCCTCGGGCAGTTCGATCGTCGTGGCGGCCGGCCCGTCGCGTTCGATCGACCAGGTGCGCTCGCCGTGGTCGGAACGGTAGAGACGGGAGGTGTCGTCCTTGAGCCGCACCCCCAGGGATACCCCTGGCGCCGAGCCCCACCCCTGGACCGGCCCACCGGTCTTCTTGGTCAGCTCCACGAACAGGTAGGTGCGCGGGTCGCCTACCTCGCGAGTGCCCGGGTCCGAGGGTTTCTCCACGCGTCCCTCGCGCAGCATCTCCTGGGCCATGACGCGGTACGTCCACGGCTCGCGGTCCATGACGATCTCGCGCGCACGGTCGGCGGGACGTGTCCTGGAGGCGTCCGGCAGGAACCGCAGGGGGGCCTTGGGCGAGATGACGTCGCACATGTTGTTGTTGGACGTGCAGGTCTGGAGCACGGGATGGTCGCCCTCGTAGCGTCCGGTGAACTTCAGGGTGAGGTGCTGGGGCCCCTGGTAGACGCCGGTCCCTTCGACCCTGCGGCCGGTCTCGTCCACCTCGACCCGGTAGACCCATTCCACGTCGGTCGTGCGGCCCCACCTGGCCATCAGGGCGGGGCTGTCGGTGCCGCCGTCCTCGTTGCTCCACACCACCGAGTACTCCAGGACGCGGTGCCCGGCCGTGGCCGCGGGACGCGACTCGTGCCAGGCGATGAGCGGGGTGTCGGTGCGGACGTTCTGGTACGGGTCGCCGCCGAAGGGCCACCCCGTTCGTCCCACCACGATGGGGGCGTGCCGTAGGGCGGTCTGGTCGGCCGCGGGCATGTGCACGTTCGGCCGTGCGAGGGTCACGCGCTTCGCGGCGGGCGCGCTGGCGTCGAGGAACCGCAGGATCACCCGGTGCTCGCCCTGGCGCACGTGGCCCAGCCCGAGGCTGCGGGGAAGCGCCTCGGGTCCGGGGACGACGAGGTCGGTGACATGGCGGCCGTCCACCTCGATCGCCAGGACGGCCGATTCGGCGCCCTGACGGGCCCAGGAGACGCCGGGAGCGGCCGCCGTGAACCGGATGACCGCCTCACCATCCCGGGCCGCCGTGAACGAAATGGAGCGTGCGGGGCCGTCGCGTTCGACGACGAGGGTGCCCGGAGCGGAGGCGAGGGCGGGGGCGGGGGTGTGAACGAGCAGGGGCACGCCGCCGGCGACGAGGAGGGCGAGGGCGGCGGTGTCACGCACACGGGCTCTCATGGGCCGCGAACCTAAGGACTCAGGATTGCGGTCAGGTGACGAACGGGTCCCTCGTGAGTGTCGGGCCTGTGGCGGCCCACGGGAGCGATGGTGGCTGTGGTGGCAATCGAAAACGGCCTAGCGGTTCAGGAACCAGGACGCCGGAGTGCTGGGGAATCTCAGCGCCGCGCTGGCGAAGCGTTCCTCCATGTGCATCGAGCGGCCCTCCGGAGTCGCCGTCCGGCTGCTGGTGACGGCGTCCAAGCGGTGCAGGGTCAGGCCCATGGCGGGGACGTCGAAGCCGTAGTGGCCCTTCGGCGTGACCTCGTGGCCGAGGCCGCGGAACAGGGCGACGACGTCGCCGGCGGGCTCGTTCAGGAGGTCGATGCCGTCCAGCCGCAGCCGCAGCTCCGGGTTGCCGCTCCAGCCCGGGCCCCGGGAGCCGTGGATCTCGGTCACCCGCTCGGTGCCGTCCTCCCCGCGCAGCGTGCAGACGTCGAGGTTGCCGCGCCCGATGCGGACGCTGCGGTGGTCGGTGTACCCGCAGAGGAAGGACGCTCTGGGCGGAGGGTCGCCGAAGCGTTCGGACACTGCGTTCAGGGTCGTCCACGCGTCGGACGCGAGCGTGGAGAACAGGAGGTGGGCGTCGGGGAGCACGGCGCCGCGCCCAGGCTCCAGGGTCACGATGTAAGGGGGCACCTTGCCCGGGAAGCGCGCGGGGTCGGGTTCTCCCAGCGTCACCAGGCCTTCCCAGGAGGTGGGCTCCTCCACCGCGAACCATGCGATCTGCGCCTCCGCGCCCAGTTCGAGGAAGGTCTGGTCGGTGAGCGCCCGTCCGATGTGGTCGCGCAGGGCCTCGGCGGTCTCTCCCAGGCGGTGCCGCCACCACGGGGGTTCTGGATCGCGTTCGGCGCGGCCTGGGGGCTGCCAGCGGACACCCTGCCCGCCCAAGGGGAAGTGCTGTTCGCCCTCGTGCTGGTCGACGACCGTGTAGCCCCACCCCTCCGGCTCGCCGTACAGCAGCACGCGCGTGGGCACCCGCCCGTACTTCACCGCCCCCTGATCAGCCACCCGGCGACCCTATCCGTCCAAAAGACCTTTACGGAGCCAAGGTTCGGCACGACACGGCGGCGGTCGCTCAGCGTGAGGCCCCGTATCGGTACGGTCGGGGCAGTGGCCACTATGGTTCCGGAGGTTCGACCGTGACCCACTCCGAACAGGTGCTGCGTTCTCCGAAGGAGCGGGCGGCGGTGAACGGGGCCGTCCGCGCGCTGCGCTCGGCCGCCCCTCACGGGTGGGAGCGGCTCGGCTTCGAGTTCCGCGCGACCGTCGGCATCGACAGCGCCTCGTTCGAGGTGGTGGACGCCGGCGGTGAGAGCCGCGCCGCCATGCCGCCGGGCCAGGCGGTCGGCAGGATGGACGAGCTGCGCCGCGCGATGTACCGGCGGGGCCAGGGGGCGTGGTTCACCGCCCGGCTGGAGATCGAGCGCGCCGGCCGGTTCAGCGCCGAGTTCGACTATGACGGCGAGCCCGAGTTCAGCCCTCCTCTGACCCCGTCCGCCTACGCTCTCGATCTCGAACGCTTCCCCCGCTCTGAGGAGCACATCCCCGGCTGGCTCCGCGACATGCTGGAAGAGAACGCCGGCAGAGCCACGATGCACAGGTTCCGCCGCTAGCCCGGTACCGCCCCTCGGCGAGGCGGCACAGGTCTGAGCGCAGGTCTGAGCGCAGGTCTGAGCGCAGGTCTGAGCGCAGGTCTGAGCGCAGGTCTGAGCGCAGGCACGACACGGGTCGGAGCAGGGGGAAGGGCGGGGCAGACTGGGAGAGTGCCCTCTACCCTGCCCGACGGTGACCCGGTACCCGCCGACGGCGCGCTGCCCCTGAGCGCCCTGGACGGCCTGGGGAAGCGCCCGTTCGCCTTCTACGTGCACGTCCCGTTCTGCGTGACGCGCTGCGGCTACTGCGACTTCAACACCTACACCGCCACCGAGCTCGGCCCGGGGGCGAGCCGCGACTCCTATGCCGAGACGGCGATCGAGGAGGTACGCCTGGCCCGCCGTGTGCTGGGCGACGCGGAGCTGCCCGTGGAAACGGTGTTCGTGGGAGGAGGCACTCCCACGCTGTTGCCTCCCGAGGACCTGGGGCGCATCCTCGGGGCCATCGACGCCGAGTTCGGCCTGGCGAAGGACGCCGAGATCACCACCGAGGCCAACCCGGAGTCGGTGGACGGCCGCTACCTGGAACGCCTGCGGGAGAACGGGTTCACGCGCATCTCCTACGGCATGCAGAGCGCGCGCGAGCACGTGCTGGCCGTCCTGGACCGCACCCACACGCCGGGCCGCGTCCCCCAGGTCGTCGACTGGACGCGCAAGGCAGGCTTCGAGCACATCAACCTGGACCTGATCTACGGCACCCCGGGGGAGAGCGACGAAGACTGGAGGGCGTCCCTGGAGGCGGCGCTGGCGGCCGGACCCGACCACGTGTCCGCGTACGCGCTGATCGTGGAGGAGGGGACGCGCCTGGCCGCGCAGGTACGCAGGGGGGAATTGACCCCGCCCGATGACGACGCGTTGGCCGACCGCTACCTCATGGCAGACGAACTCCTGTCCGCCCAGGGCCTGAACTGGTACGAGATCTCCAACTGGGCCGCGACCCCGGACGCCGCCTGCCGCCACAACCTCCTCTACTGGACCGGCGCCGACTGGTGGGGCGTCGGGCCCGGCGCGCACAGCCACGTGGGCGGCACACGCTGGTGGAACGTCAAGCATCCCGCCGCGTACGCCGCCCGGCTGGCCGAGAAGGTCACGCCCGCGCACGCCCGCGAGGTCCTGGACGACGAAGACCGGCACATCGAGCGGGTCATGCTGGAGCTGCGGCTGGCCGGCGGCTGCCCGGCCGGCCTGCTGGACGACGCGGCGGTACGGCACGCCATCGCCGACGGCCTCGTCGAGCCCGGCCCGTACGAGCGGGGCCGCGCCGTCCTCACCCTGCGCGGCCGCCTGCTCGCCGACGCCGTCGTCCGCGACCTCACCTGACCCGGGCGCTCCCGGAGCCGGGGCGTCGCCCGGCGGCCTACTTGATCATGGGCCAGGCCATGACGGTCGGGAAGGTGTACCACTCGCCGCGGTTGCCCGCCACGGCGGCCAGGATGATGTAGACGAGCTGCGCCACGGCCAGCGCCACCGTGGGGATGAGCCAGATCCCCAGCGTGATCACGCTCAGCACCAGGTTGACGATCAGGTAGACGGTCTGGCTGATCGCCAGGTTGAGGCCCTGGGCGCCGTGGTGGCGCAGGAACGCCGACTCGTCCTTCTTGATCAGGAAGACCAGCAGCGGGGCGATGAATCCCAGCAGGAACTGCCCCAGATGGCACATGAGGGCCCAGGTGCGTTCGTCGGCCGTCGCCCCCTGCCCGTAGCCCGGGGCGCCGTAGGGCTGCATGTGTCCGCCGTAGGGCGGTGCCTGACCGTAGCCCGGCGCCTGACCGTAGGGCCCGGGCTGCCCGTACCCGGGCGCCTGGCCGTACCCGGGCTGCTGCCCATACCCGGGCTGCTGGCCTTGGCCGGCGCCCTGCCCGTACGGGTCCTGCCCGTAAGGGTCGTTACCGTGCGGGGCTTGACCGTAGCCCGGCTGCTGCTGTCCGTACCCTGGCTGTTCCGGAGGCCCGTACGACATCGCGTGCTCCCTCGTGGGTTCGCTGGCGGAGGCGATCTAAGGCGCGGGGGACTGATCGGGCAGTAGGCGGTATGGGGGTTGTGGGCGGGGACACCCTCTGGGGGCGTGGCGCGGTCAGGGCGTTCAGGGCTCGGGTGCGGTGACGAAGTCGATGAGCTCTTCGACACGGCCGAGGAGGGAGGGTTCCAGATCGGTGTAGGTGGTGACCGATCCGAGGATCCGTTCCCATCCGGCACGCACGTCGTCCCCCCAGCCGAGCGCGGTGAGCACCCCTTCCTTCCAGGGTACGCCGCGGGGCACGCGCGGCCACGCGGAAATTCCCACCGCCGAAGGCTTGACGGCCTCCCAGATGTCGATGAACGGGTGGCCCGTGATGAGTACGTGGGGCGAGGACACCCGGGCGGCGATGCGGCTCTCCTTGGAGCCCTCGACGAGGTGGTCGACGAGCACTCCCAGGCGGCGTCCCGGCGCCGGCCCGAACTCGTCCACGATGGCCGGGAGGTCGTCGACGCCCTCCAGGTACTCCACGACCACGCCTTCCACGCGCAGGTCGTGGCCCCAGATCTTCTCGACGAGCTCCGCGTCGTGGACGCCCTCGACGTAGATGCGGCTCTCCTTGGCGACCTGCGCGCGCAGGCCCTGCACGGCGATCGACCCCGACGCCGACCGCGGCGGCCGCCCCCGGCCCCCGGCCCCGCCGCCCGCCGCCCCGCCCCCGGACCCGCCTCCGGACCCGGGTCCGGGCCCGGTGGGGCGGACGAGCGTCACCGGCCTGCCGTCGATCAGGAAGCCGGCCTTGGCCAGCGGGAACACGCGCCGCTTGCCGAAACGGTCCTCCAGCGTGACGCCGAACTTGTCGCATCCGACCACGGCACCGCAGAATCCGCTGTCCGGGTCCTCGGCGACCAGGCCCTTCTCGGCCGGGATCTCCGGGATGGTCCCCTTGCGGGGCCGCCGCCAGTCGCCCGCCAGAACGTCGTCGCCGTAGTCCTTGCTCCGCACGCTCAGGAACTCTAACGAGAGCCCGGGCGGTCCGGCATCTCCGAATGCGGCTCGCCTGGCCGTACACTTGGCACTCGGAAGTATTGAGTGCCAGTACGGGGGCAGGGGAGGTGACCACGTGCTCGACGACAGGAAACTCGCGGTCCTGAGAGCCATAGTCGAGGACTACGTGTCCACCAACGAGCCGGTGGGGTCGAAAGCGCTGACCGACCGGCACAATCTCGGAGTGTCCCCGGCGACGATCCGCAACGACATGGCGGTGCTGGAGGAGCAGGGCTACATCCACCAGCCGCACACCAGCGCGGGCCGCGTGCCGACCGACAAGGGCTACCGGCTGTTCGTCGACCGGCTGTCGACGATCAAGCCGCTGTCGGGCGCGGAGCGCCGCGCGATCGAGACCTTCCTCAGCGGGGCCTACGACCTCGACGACGTGGTCGGCCGCACGGTGCGGCTGCTGGCCCAGCTCACCCGGCAGGTGGCGGTGGTGCAGTACCCCTCGCTCACCCGCTCGTCGGTGCGGCACGTCGAGCTGGTCCCGGTGGCCGACCACCGGCTGCTGCTGGTCCTGATCACCAACACCGGCCGGGTCGAGCAGCGGCTGATCGAGACACCGGCGCAGCTGTCGGAGGAATCGATCGGGCACCTGCGGGCGTTGCTCAACACATGCCTGGACGGGTGCGGGCTCGGCGAGGTCCCGGCCGCGGTGGCCGACCTGCCGGACCGGGTACAGCCCGAGGACCGGCCGGTGATGGCGGCCGTGCTGTCGGTGCTGCTGGAGACGCTGGTGGAGAAGCACGATGAGAAGATCGTCTTCGCCGGCGCGGCCAACCTGGCGGCGGTGGACTTCTCGCAGAGCCTGCGCGATGTGCTCGAGGCGCTGGAGGAGCAGGTGGTCCTCATGAGGCTGCTCGGGGAGACCGGCGACTCCTCTAAAGTTACGGTGCGGATCGGCACCGAGAACCCCGACGAGGGGCTCCGATCGACCTCGGTGGTCGTCGCCGATTACGGGGTCGGCGACATGACCCTGGCCCGGCTGGGAGTGCTCGGGCCTACACGCATGGACTACCCCGGCACGATGGGAGCGGTACGGGCAGTGGCACGCTACGTCGGACAGATCCTGGCGGGGTCGTAAGTGGCCAACGACTACTACGCGACCCTCGGCGTCCGCCGCGACGCCAGCCCGGACGAGGTCAAGAAGGCCTACCGCCGGCTGGCCCGGGAGCTTCACCCGGACGTGAACCCGGACCCGGAGACCCAGGAGCGGTTCAAGGAGATCACCCAGGCCTACGAGGTGCTCTCCGACCCGAAGAAGCGCGAGATGTACGACCTGGGCGCCGACCCGTTCGCGCCGGGCGGCGCGGGCGCCGGGGCGGGCGGCTTCGGCACCGCCGGGTTCCCGTTCAGCGACATCATGGACGCCTTCTTCGGCACCGCGGCCTCGCGCGGCCCGCGCACCCGCGCGCGCCGCGGCCGCAACGCCACGCTGCGGGTGGAGCTCGACCTGGCCGAGACCGCGTTCGGCACCACCCGCGAGCTGTCCATCGACACCGCGGTGGCGTGCACCACCTGCAGCGGGTCGGGCTGCGCGCCCGGCACCCACCCGGACACCTGCGACACCTGTCACGGGCGGGGCGAGGTGCAGCAGGTGCAGCGTTCGTTCCTGGGCCAGGTCATGACGGCCAGGCCGTGCCCGCAGTGCGGCGGCTTCGGCAGCGTGATCCGCACCCCGTGCCCGGAGTGCTCGGGGGACGGCCGGGTCCGCACCCGCCGCACCGTCAAGGTCAAGATCCCGGCGGGCGTGGAGAACGGCATCCACATCCAGCTGGCCGGCGAGGGCGAGGTCGGCCCGGGCGGCGGGCCTCCCGGCGACCTGTTCCTGGAGATCGTGGAGAAGCCGCACGCGATCTTCGAGCGGGAGGGCGACGACCTGCACTGCACGGTCGAGATCCCGATGACGGCGGCGGCGCTGGGCACCAGCGTCACGGTCGAGACGCTGGACGGCGCCGAGGACGTCGACATCAAGCCGGCCACCCAGTCCGGTCAGGTGATCAGGCTGTACGGGCGCGGCGTCCGGCACCTCAACGAGAGCGGCCGCGGCGACCTGCACATCCATGTCAACGTCGAGACCCCGGGCAAGCTCGACGAGGAGCAGGAGGAGCTGCTGCGGCGCCTGGCGAAGCTGCGCGGCGAGGAGCGCCCGCCCGGCAAGTTCGCCCCGGGGCAGCGGAGCATGTTCTCCAGGCTCAGGGACGTCTTCAACCAGTAGCAACCAGGAGGAGATGCCGCGACCCGCGGCCGGACGCCCGGCCCGGGGGCCGGAGCCCGCGGCCCGTGCCCGCCACCCGCCCGGCTGCGGCGTGTCGGCCGCGTCAGGGGATCGACCGCCGCGCCCCCGTCCGGAGACTCCTCCGGTCCGCCTCGCGGCTTGAACAAGGACCGGGTGGCGGTACCCGGGCAAGCCGGGTGCGTCCGGTCCAACGCCCCGAAACATACGGAGCGTAGCATGGTCGTCGCCCGCCGCGACAGGGTTGCTCTGGACTCCAGGAGGTGCTGATGAGTCCGCCGGTGTTCCTCGCCGAGACCGCCGGTCTGGGGGGCGAGCGGGTCGTCCTGGACGGCCCGGAGGGGCGGCACGCCGCCACCGTCAAGCGGCTGCGCCCCGGCGAGCGCGTCGACCTGACCGACGGCGCCGGGCTGCTGGCCGAGTGCGTCGTCGTCACGGCCGACCGGTCGTCGCTGACCCTGGACGTGCTGGCCCGCCACCGGCGTCCGGCGCCCGAGCCGCGGCTGGTCGTCGTCCAGGCGCTGCCGAAGGGGGAACGCGGCGAACTGGCGGTGGAGACGATGACCGAGGCGGGCGTGGACGAGATCGTCCCGTGGGCGGCGGCCCGCTGCGTCACCCAGTGGCGTCCCGAACGCCGCGAGAAGGCGCTGGGCCGCTGGCGGTCCGCCGCGCGGGAGGCGGCCAAGCAGGCCCGCCGCAGCCGCCTGCCGGAGGTCGCCGAACTCGCCACGACGGCGCGGGTCGCCGAGCGGCTCGCGGCGGCGTCCACCGCGCTGGTCCTGCACGAGGAGGCGGAGGGGCCGCTCAGCGCGGTGCGCCCGCCGGCCACCGGGGAGATCATCGCGGTCGTCGGGCCGGAGGGCGGGATCACCGAGGAGGAGCTGGCGGCGTTCACCGCGGCGGGCGCCCGCACGGTGCGGCTGGGCCCGACGGTGCTGCGGACCTCGACGGCGGGCGTGGCCGCGCTGGCGGTCCTCATGGCGGCCACCGGCCGCTGGTAGGCGCCCGGACCCCGGCCGCGCACCAGGCGCGGCTCCAAACCTGCCGCGGTCTCCGTACCTGACGCGGCCTCAGACCTGACGCGGCCTCAGGCCGGCGGGCGTCACTGGGCGGACGAGCCCTCGGACTGCGCCGGGGCGGGCTGTTCCTCGCTGACCGGCGGGTCGGTCGGCGTGGTCGGGTCCGGGTCGGTCGAACCGGTGTCGGACGGCGACGGCGAAGGCGACGGGGACGTCGAGGGCCCCGGGCACTGCCCGGACGGCGTACCGCCCTCGGACCCGCCGCTGGGGGCGGGGCTCGGGGTACCGGCGGCGCTCGGGGTCGGGGCCGCGCTGGTGCAGGAGGGGGAGCCGGGCGACACGGCCGGCGACGGCGTGCCGGTCTCGCTCGGGTCGCCGCTCTCGCTGGGGACGGCGGAGGCGGGCGGCTGGGCGTTGGGCGGGGCGCCCTGCGTGCCGGCTGGATCACCGTCGGAGCTGTGGTGCCGCCCCTTGTCGGAGGTGCCGTTGCTGCCCGCCGACTGGATGAGGTCGATCGTCTGCGGAGCGGTGACGCCGATGCCGGCGATGAGGACGGCGACGGCCACGGCCATCACGGGGCGGGCCCAGATCGCCGTGAACCAGTCCCAGCCGAACCTGCGCTGCGCGCGCTCGTCGATGCGGCTCCGGATCTTCTCCAGGCCCTCCGCCGAGGGGATGACCGTCGCCGCCTCCGCGTGCAGGGCGCGGCGGAGGATCTCGCCGTGCTCGTCGTGGGGGTCGGTGGTCATGAGAACTGCTCCAGGATGTTGCGTAGCGCGGACATGCCGCGTGCCGTATGGCTCTTGACGGCACCTCGGGAGATACCCATCGTCTGGGCGATCTCCGCTTCGGACAGATCGGCGTAGTATCGCAGCACCAGTGCCTCCCGCTGGCGGGTGGGCAGCCGGTGCAGCGCCTGGATCACCGCGGAGCGCTCGAGCTCCCCGATGGCGCCCGCCTCGGCGCTCGGCGCGTCGGGCAGGCCCTTGGGGGCGTACTTCTCGACGACCGCGCGGTGCCGCAGCACCGATCGCGACCGGTTGACCACCGACTGCCGCAGGTAGGACAGGGCCTTGTCGGGATCGCGGAGGCGGCGCCATCCGCCGTGCATGGCCACGAACGCGTCCTGGACGACCTCCTCCGCCGTCCCGGCGTCTCGCACCAGCATGGCGGCGAGGCGTACCAGCGATCGGTAGTTGGCACTGTAGAGCGCGGTCACGGCCTGGTCCGCGTCCCAGGCCACGGCCACCGCCCCGGCCGTGCCCCTGGCCACGAGGGTCTCGGTCACGTCAGTGGGACGCGCGCCCTCGTCGTCGGGTTTACGAAAGCGCATCTCTTGTCTTGCCTCAGTCACTTTCCGCCGCCGTACGAAAGCGCATGCTGTGTTGCTCTGGCCTCAGTCACCATCCGCCACCGCCGTACGAAAGCGCATGCTGTGCTGCTGTTGCCTCGGTCACCTATCCGCCGCCTTCACCGACCCCGGCCGCGATATCGGACGGTCGCCCCCGATGCGGCGTGGAGAGGCGAACCGACCGGTCGGGAGGCGAGGCGCGCTACTGGCGAGCCGGGGGTACGCCTGGGTTGACAACCATAATCCAGCGGCCGGACCGAATGGGTCTGAAACCGCCCAGAGGTTGATCAGCGCGACCCTATCCGCGGCGGGGCCGTCGCGGGCCATGGACGGCCGGCCTCGATAGGATCTCCGGCACCATGACCGGCGGGAGGAGAGCGATGACGGACTGCCTGTTCTGCAAGATCGTTTCGGGGGACGTGCCCGCCAAGATCGTGCGCGAGTCGGCGGGGACGGTGGCGTTCCGCGACATCAACCCGCAGGCGCCGACACATGTGCTGGTCATCCCCCGTGAGCACCATCCGACCGTGGGTGACCTGGCCGACGCCGACCCCGAGCTGCTGGCCGAGATGCTGCGGGAGGCCCGCCAGGTCGCCGCGGACGAGGGCGTGGCGGAGGGCGGCTACCGCATCGTCTTCAACACCGGCCCCCAGGCCGGGCAGACCGTGTTCCACGTGCACGCGCACGTCCTGGGCGGCCGTGGCCTGAACTGGCCGCCCGGCTGATCCCGCCGCCGTCGCCCCGCCGCCGCGATCGGCGTCCGGAACGCTCCACCGCGCCCTCGCGCGCCGATCCCCGGCCCCGCCGTTTCGCGGGCGGCGTACGGGGCCGGGCGAGCGGAAATACGGCGGCGCTCCGCCGCAGGCGGCCAGTACCATTGGAAGGGACACAGGCAGGACACAACCGGAGCGAGAGAAGGCAGGTCGGAGAGGCCGTAAGGCCCGGCTGATGGTCGAATCAACTCACGCGGGACGCGCCGACGCGGGCGCACGGTCCCAGATCAAGATCGTGGTGCCGGACGACCATTCGATGGTGAGCCTCCTGGGCTCCCGGGATGAGTTGCTCCACGTCATCGAGCGCGCTTTCCACAGCGACATCCATGTCCGGGGCAACGAGATCACCGTGACCGGCCCCGAGTCCGAGTCCGAACTGGTGTCCAGTCTCTTCTCCGAGCTGATCGACCTGCTCAGGAGCGGGACCCAGCTGACCCCTGACGCCGTGGAGCGCAGTCTGGCGATGTTGCGGAACCAGACCGAGGAGCGCCCGGCCGAGGTGCTGACGCTGGACGTGCTGTCCAGCCGGGGCCGCACCATCCGGCCCAAGACGCTCAACCAGAAGCGGTACGTCGACGCGATCGACAAGCACACGATCGTGTTCGGCATCGGCCCGGCCGGGACCGGCAAGACCTACCTGGCCATGGCCAAGGCCGTCAAGGCGCTCCAGGACAAGCAGGTCAACCGGATCATCCTGACCCGGCCGGCGGTCGAGGCGGGGGAGCGGCTGGGGTTCCTGCCCGGCACGCTCTACGAGAAGATCGACCCCTACCTGCGGCCGCTGTACGACGCGCTGCACGACATGGTCGATCCCGACTCGATCCCGCGGCTGATGTCGGCGGGCACCATCGAGGTCGCCCCCCTGGCGTATATGCGTGGTCGTACCTTGAACGACTCCTTCATCATCCTGGACGAGGCGCAGAACACCTCGCCCGAGCAGATGAAGATGTTCCTGACGCGGCTGGGCTTCGGCTCCAAGGTCGTGGTGACCGGCGACGTCACCCAGGTCGACCTGCCGGGCGGGCAGCAGAGCGGGCTGCGGGTGGTGCAGGACATCCTCGACGGCGTGGAGGACATCCACTTCTGCCGGTTGAACAGCCACGACGTCGTCCGGCACAAGCTGGTCACCAACATTGTGGACGCCTACAGCCGCTACGACGCGTCCCGGGAGTCCAGCGTCCCCGCGATCAAGCAGGGCGCGGGCGGCGGGCGCGGCTCGTCCCGCAAGCGGGGCCGTTAGATGGCCGGGGAGCCCGCGCCGGGCCCGGGGCGGGGGCGCGGCCGGTGAGCATCGAGGTGCTGAACGAGTCGGGCGTCGAGGTCGACGAGAACGTCCTCGCCGAGCTGGCCCGGCACGTGCTGGACGGGATGCGCGTCCATCCGCTGGCCGAGCTGTCGGTGCTGCTGGTCGACGAGGCCGCGATGAGCGAGCTGCATGAGAAGTGGATGGGCGAGCCCGGCCCGACCGACGTGCTGGCCTTCCCGATGGACGAGCTGCGCCCCGGCCACATGTCCGGCGGGGCCGACGAGGACGGCGAGACCGATCCGGGCCTGCTGGGCGACGTGGTGCTGTGCCCTGCGGTGGCCGAGCGGCAGGCCGGCCAGGCCGGGCACGGCCGGGCGGAGGAGCTGGAGCTGCTGTGCACCCACGGCATCCTGCACCTGCTGGGCTATGACCACGCCGAGCCCGAGGAGCACAAGGAGATGTTCGGCCTGCAGGCCGACCTGCTGAACGCCTGGCAGGAGAAACGCGGCCGGCGATGATCCCCTCCCCGCGCCGCGTTCCGTTCCCCCGGCCCCTCCCGTCCGGCGGGGAGGCGGGGCAGGCATGAGTTCCGCCCAGGGGTGGCTGCTGGCGCTGGCCGTGGCGCTGGTGTGCACGGCCGGGCTGCTGGCGGGCACCGAGGCGGCGCTGGCGCGGGTGTCGCGGGTGCGGGTCGAGGAACTGGTCCGCGAGGAGCGGCGCGGCGCGGCCCGGCTGGCCGCGGTGGTGGCCGACCCGGCCCGCTACCTCAACATGGTGCTGCTGCTGCGGATCAGCTGCGAGCTGGTCGCCACGGTGATCGTGGCCGATCTGTGCATCTCGTGGCTGGACGAGACCTGGCGCGCCTACGTCACCGCCGCCGCGATCATGATCGTGGTGAGCTACGTGGTGGTCGGGGTGGGTCCGCGGACCCTGGGCCTGCAGCACGCCGACCGGATCGCGCTGGCCGGGGCGGCGGTGATCCATCCGGTGACCCGGGTGTTCGGGCCGCTGCCGCGGCTGCTGATCCTGCTCGGCAACGCGCTGACCCCCGGCAAGGGGTTCCGCGAGGGGCCGTTCGCCTCCGAGGCCGAGCTGCGCGACCTGGTCGACCTGGCCGAGCAGCGCAGCCTGATCGAGCCGGACGAGCGCGAGATGATCCACTCGGTGTTCGAGCTGGGCGACACCCTGGTCCGCGAGGTCATGGTGCCGCGCACCGACATCGTGTTCATCGAGCGCGGCAAGACGCTGCGGCAGGCCCTGACGCTGGCGCTGCGCAGCGGGTTCTCCCGCATCCCGGTGGTGGGCGAGAACGAGGACGACGTGGTCGGCATCGCCTACCTCAAGGACGTGGTGCGGCGCGGCCACGAGCACCGCGAGGGCGAGTCGGTGGAGACCGTCGAGTCGGTGATGCGCCCGGCGACCTACGTGCCCGACAGCAAGCCGATCGACGAGCTGCTGCGGGAGATGCAGGCCCGGCAGATCCACCTGGCCGTGGTGATCGACGAGTACGGCGGCACCGCCGGGCTGGTCACCATCGAGGACATCCTCGAGGAGATCGTGGGCGAGATCGCCGACGAGTACGACGTGGAGACGCCGCGGGTGGAGTGGCTGGACGAGTCCACCGCCCGGGTCACCGCGCGGCTGCCGGTGGAGGACCTCGCCGACCTGTTCGGGGTGGAGATCGAGGTGGAGGAGGTCGAGACGGTCGGCGGGCTGCTGGCCCACGCCCTCGGCCGCGTCCCGATCGAGGGCTCCACGGCGACGGTGGCGGGGCTGTCGCTGAAGGCCGAGAGCATCGCGGGGCGCCGCAACCGGATCGGGACCGTCCTGGTGCACCGGCTTCCCGAGCCGTCCGAGCAGGAGGCCAAGGCCCACCAGGCCGCAGGCTGACCCCGGCGCGCCGGAAGCGATGCTCACCCTGCGGGGTTGCTTCGTCACTTTCCGGGAACGATGGTGCGTGTTGAGCACTTTCGGGGGCAGCCATGTCGCGCTTCGTTCACGGGCCGGTGCGCGCCGCCGGGATCGCCTTGGCCGTGGTGGCGACGGCGTCCGCGGTGGCGTCCGCGGGCTGCGGCAGGGCGTTGACGCCTGCCGGGCCGCAGGCGGCGCCCGGCAGGCCGACCGGCGAGCCGTCCGGACGCCTGGCGGGCGCTCCGGTGCGGTTGCCGGCCTGGGCTGAGCGGGCGGTGCTGTCGCCCGCCGACGTCCAGGGGGAGGGGTTCCTGCCCGCCGGGCGGCAGAGCGTGTTCACCGGGCTGCGGCCGCGCGACCCCGCGTGCGTGCGGCTGCTGGCGCTCGCCGACGTGCGGCGGCGGGACGATCCGGGCGGCGCACGCGGCGCGGTCCAGGGGCAGGGCCGGCGGCAGGTGGTGTTCTACCGGTCGCGGCCGCCCGCGACGATGGCCGAGCACCTGGTGAGGCTCCCGCCCGGCATGGCGGGCCGGTACGTCACCCGGGCCCGCGCGGCGGCCGCCGGGTGCCCGAGGATCCGGATCCCTCTGGGCCCGCGCGAGGCGGTCCTCGACCGGGCCCGCTCCCGGAAGCCGGCCGGGGTGCGCGACGCCGTCGCCGTCACCTATGCCGGTCCGGGCCGCGGCGGCATCGATCTCTCCATGCTGTGGGCGCGGTCCCGGGACGATCTGCTGGTGGTCACGGCCGCCGGTGAGGCCGCCGCCGGTCCCTCGATGCGGAGGATCGCGGCGCGCGCCGTCCACAAGCTCCTGACACTCCAGCGCGAACACGCCCAGGCCCCCGCCCGCCCGAACGGGTCCACCGGCTGAGCTCGGCCGAGCCCCGGCCGGGGACGCGGGGCGGGGTCAGGTGAGGGTGGTGCGGAGGGAACCGTCCGGGGCGGCCACCAGGATGTGGGCCTTGGCGCCCAGGTCGCGTACGGCGGAGACGTCGTCCGGGCGGGCGGTGTCGCCGGCGGTGACCACCGCGGCGGCCTCCAGGTCCTCGGCGCCGCTGGAGACGGCCATCGCCACCGCCACCTGGAGGGCGGTCAGCTTCAGGGACGGCAGCTCGACGGTCGTCGCCGCGTAGGTGCGGCCGGTCTCGTCGCGCACCGCGGCCCCCTCGGCGGCGCCGGCGCGGGCGCGGGCCGACCGGGCCAGGGTGATGATCTTGGCGTCCTCGGGGTTCATGTCGCTCACGGGGCAAGCCTAGAGGGCCGCGGTGACCTGCGCGGCGGCCGGTCGCGGGACGGCGTCGCAAGCGGGCGGCAAGCGGCCGCCAAGCGGTGCGGGCGAGGCTCGGTGCGTCAACGGAGCACTGTCTTGGGGGACGAGATGTCTCGTTTGCTTTACCGCCTGGGGAGGGCCGCGGCGCTGCGGCCCTGGCGGTTCATCGCGGCGTGGGTGCTGGTCGTGGCGGCGATCGGGGGCGCCGCGGGCGTCGCCGGGGGCTCGCTGCACGACGACTACACCCTGGCCGGGACGGGCTCGCAGCGCGCCGCCGACCTCCTCGCGGAGCGGTTCCCCGCGCTGTCGGGCGCGGACGCCCGGGTGGTCGTCCACGCCCGGGACGGGGGCGCGCCGGACCCGGCGGGGCTGGCGGCGGCGCGGCAGCGGCTGGGCGCGATGCCGCACGTCAGCGCCGTCGACCCGGTGCTGCCGAGCCGGGACGGCGCGACCGCGCTGATCACCGTCCGGTACGACGTGCCCGTCACCGACCTGGAGCCCGGCGCGACCCTCGACCGCCTGCGCGAGGCGACCCGCGGCCTGACGGCGGCGGGCGAGCAGGTGGAGTTCGGCGGGCAGGTCCCCGAGAACGTGACCGCGCCCGGCGGCGTCGCCGAGGCGGTCGGTGTCATCGCGGCCCTGGTGATCCTGCTGGTGGCGTTCGGGTCGGTGGTCGCGGCCGGTCTGCCCCTCGCGGTGGCGCTGGCCGGGCTGGGCGCCGGGGTCTCGGGGATCACCATCCTGGCGGCGTTCGCGAACGTGGCGACGACGGCGCCGACGCTGGCGATGATGACCGGCCTCGGCGTCGGCATCGACTACGCGCTGTTCATCCTCACCCGGCACCGCGAGGGCCTGTCCGAGGGGCTGGAGGTCTCCGAGGCGGCCGGCCGGGCCAACGCCACCGCCGGACTGTCGGTGATCTTCGCCGGGTTCACCGTGCTGCTGGCGCTGTGCGGGCTGGTGCTCTCGCGTATCCCGGTGTTCATGACCATGGGCTTCGCCACCGGGATCGTGGTGGCGGCGACCGTGGCGGGCGCGGTGACGCTGCTGCCCGCCCTGCTGGGCCTGGCGGGACGGCGGGTGCTGCGCCGCCGTGACCGGGCCGAGGGCGCCCCGATCAAGGCCGAGTCGCCGCGGGTGCGGCGCTGGGCCGAGCACGTCGGGCGCCGCCCGTGGCCCTGGCTGCTGGCGGCCCTCGTGCTGATGCTCACCCTGGCCGCCCCGGCGCTGGGCATGCGGACCTGGCCCAGCGACGCCAGCAGCGAGCCGACGTCCAACACCGTCCGGCAGGCCTACGACCTGGTGGCGGAGGCGTACGGCCCGGGCGCCAACGGGCCGCTGCTGGTGGCGGTCGACCTGCGCCGGTCGCCCGACGCCGAGGGGCTGCGGGCGCGGCTGGCAGCGACCGGCGGGATCGTGTCGGTGGCGCCGCCGCAGGTGTCGCCGGACCGCGGTGCCGCGGTGCTGCTGGTCACGCCCGAGTACGGCCCGCAGGACGAGCGCGCCACCGGTCTCGTCGACCGGGTCCGCGCGGACGTGCTGCCGCCGGGCGCCGAGATCACCGGGCTGACCGCCGCGTACGTCGACCTGAGCCGGATCCTGGACGAGCGGCTGTGGCCGGTGATCGGGGCCGTGGTCGCCACCTCGTTCCTCATGCTGATGATCGTCTTCAGGTCGCTGCTGGCACCGCTGAAGGCGGCCGCGATGAACCTGCTGTCGATCGGCGCGGCCTACGGCGTGCTGACCGCGGTGTTCCAGTGGGGGTGGGGCGCGGAGCTGCTCGGCCTGCCGCACAGCGTGCCGGTGTCCAGCTTCATCGTGCTGCTGATGTTCGCGGTGCTGTTCGGCGTCTCGATGGACTATGAGGTGTTCCTGCTGTCGCGGGTGCGCGAGGAGTGGCTGCGGACCGGGGACGCGCGCGGCTCGGTGTCGACCGGGCTGGCCGTCACCGGGCGGGTCATCACCAGCGCGGCGCTGATCATGGTGGCGGTGTTCCTCGGCTTCGCGATGGACCCCGGGCTGGTGATCAAGCAGATGGGCGTCGGGCTCGCGGTGGCGGTCGCGCTGGACGCCACCGTGGTGCGGCTGGTGCTCGTGCCGGCGGCGATGGCGCTGCTGGGACGGGCGAACTGGTGGCTGCCGCGCCCCCTCGACCGGCTGCTGCCCAGGATCGATCCGCACGCCGCCGACGGCCTCGCGGCGCCTGTCCCGTCCGGCTCCGCGGACGGCGCGCCCACGGAGTCGGGGGAGCGCGAGCTGCGCCGCGTCTGACCCGGACGCGCCGACCTGCGGCGGAGCGCGGCGCGTCGGGCCGCCGCGGGAGCCGGGGCAAGATCACCGGAGCCCCGGTCTAGGCTGGCCGCGAGATGGCGAACGTGCGTGTGCTCGGCAGCTTCGAGGCGTGGGTGGACGGGGCCCCGGCCGATCTCGGCGGGCCCCGCCAGCGCTCGGTGCTGGCCAGGCTGGTGGTCGCGCGCGGCCGGATGGTCCCCGCCGACGGCCTGGTGGCCGATCTGTGGCCCGGCGAGGCCCCGCCACGGGCCCCGGCGGGCCTCCAGTCGTTCGTCTCCCATCTGCGCCGGGCGCTGGAACCGGGACGGCCGCCGCGGACCCCGGCGCGGGTGCTGGTCACGGCGCCGCCCGGGTACGCGTTGCGGCTGCCGGACGGCGCCGTGGACGCCTGGCGGTTCGACGCGCTGGTCGACGAGGCGGCCGAGCGGCTGGACGGCGACGACCCCGCCGGGGCCCGGCGGTGCGCGGAGGGGGCGCTGGCGGAGTGGCGCGGCCCGGCGTACGCCGAGTTCGCCGATCTGCCCTGGGCCGTCGCGGAGGCGGCCCGCCTGGACGAGCGCCGCCGCCTGGCCGCCGAGCGCCGCGCCGAGGCGATGCTGCGGCTGGGCGCCGCCGCCGAGGCCGTGCCCGACCTGGAGGCGTACGCCGCGGGGAACCCGCTGCGCGAGGAGGCGTGGCGGCTGCTCGCGCTCGCCCTGTACCGGACGGGCCGGCAGGGCGACGCGCTCGCGGCGCTGCGCCGTGCCCGCTCCACCCTCGTCGAGGAGCTCGGCGTGGACCCGGGCCCGGCCCTGCGCCGCCTGGAGGCCGACATCCTGGCGCAGGCGCCCGAGCTCAACGCGGGCGCCCGGACCGTCCAGCCTCCTCTGCAGGTCGCGCCCGAGCCCCCGCCCCTCGCCCCGGGGCCGCCTCCACCCGGCCCCGGAGCCGCTCCCGCGCCCGCCCCGGTCTTCGTCGGGCGGCGGGACGAGCTGGAGCGGCTGACCGCCGCGGCCCGCGGCACCGCCGCCGAGGCCCGGTGCGGCGTCGTCCTCGTCGCCGGGGACGCCGGGATGGGCAAGACCGCCCTGGCCGAACGCCTCGCGGGAATCCTCACCGGCGACGGCTGGACCGCGGGCTGGGGCCGCGCCGCCGAGACCGGCGGAGCCCCCGGGGCCTGGCCCTGGGCCGAACTGCTGCGCGAGCTCGCCGCGGCCCAGCCCCCGCCCGCCGGGCTCGCCGGACGGCTGGCACCGCTGCTCGCCGACACCGGCCCCGCGCCGGACGGCGCGCGGGACACCGCCCGCGAGGACGCCACCACCGGCCGCTTCCGGCTCCACCTCGCCGTCGGCGACTACCTGGCCGGGCTGGCCTCGCGGGCGCCGCTGCTCCTCGTCCTGGACGACCTGCACTGGGCCGACCAGGAGACCCTCGCGGTCCTCACCGCCCTCCCGCGCCGCCTCCGCGACCGGCCCGTGCTGATGGTCGGCACCTACCGCCGCACCGAGTCCCCCGAACGGCTGCGGGACGTCCTCGCCGCCCTCGCCCGCCACGAGCCGCTGCGCCTGGAACTGGCCGGCCTCCCCGTCGCCGACGTGGCCGCCCTGGTCCGCGCGACCTGCGCCGCCGAGGTCGGCGACGCCGAGGTCGCCGCGATCGCCGAGCGCACCGGCGGCAACCCGTTCTTCACCCGCGAGACCGCCCGGCTCCTGGAGGCCGAGGGCGCGCACGCCGCCACCCGCCTGGTGCCCGCCGGCGTCGGCGACGTGCTGCGCCGCCGGATCGCCCGCCTCCCCGAGGACGCGCAGGCGGTCCTGCGGTGCGCGGCCGTCGTCGGCCGCGACGCCGACCTGGGCGTGCTCACCGACGTGTCCGGCGGCGACGAGGACGCCGTCATCGACGCCGTGGACGCGGGCCTGGCCGCCGGGCTGGTGACCGAGCCGGGCGCGGGCCGGGTCCGGTTCGCGCACGACCTCGTCCGCGACACCCTCTACACCGGCCTGTCGGGGGCCCGCCGCGCCCGGCTGCACGGCCGCGTCGCCGCCGCGCTGGAACGCCGCCGCCCCACCGAGATCGCCGCCATCGCCCACCACCACCTCGAACATCTGGAGGGCGGCGGCGCCGGCGCCGACGGCGGCGTCGCCGTCCGGTACGCGCGGGCGGCGGCGGAGGCGGCCGAGGCCCGGTTCGCGCACCGCGCCGCCGCCGACCTGTGGAGCCGCGCCGCCGACGCGCTGCGCGCCCGCGGCGACGGCGCCGCCCGCGACCGCCTCGGACTGGAGGCCCGCGCCATCCGCTCCGGCGCGCTGGCGGGCGACGTCTTCGAGGCCCGCGAGCGCCGCGGGCGGGCGCTGGGCGCCGCCCGCTCCCTCGGCGACGCCGACCTGCTCGCCCGGGTCATCGTCGGCTTCGACGTGCCGACGCTGTGGACCGGCCGCGAGTACGGCACCTTCGAGCAGGACGTCATCGACGCCACCGAGGAGGCCCTGGCCGGCGTCACCGATCCCGAGCTGCGGGCCAGGCTGCTCGCCAGCCTGGCCATCGAGCTGGAGGGCGAGCGGGACGGGCGCGGCGTGGCGGCGGCCGCGGAGGCGATGCGGATCGCTCGCGGGCTCGGCCGTCCCGAACTCCTGGCCGTCGCGATCAACGCCCGGTACCTCAACGCCTACCGCACCGCCGAGGGGCTCACCGAGCGCCGCGAGCTGGCCGCCGAACTACTCGACCTGGCCACCGAGCACGGCCTGGGGGTGTACCGGGTGCTGGCCCACCTCCAGCTCCAGCAGGCCGCCGTCGCCGCGCTCGACCTGCCCGCCGCGCGGCGGCACCAGGAGGCCGGGGCCCGGCTGGCCCAGCAGTTCGAGCTGCCGCTGCTGGGCCTGATCGCCGCCTGGCTGGACGCCCTCGGACCCGCCCTCGAAGCCCGGTTCGAGGAGGCCGAACGCGCCTACCGCGAGATCGCCGAGGCCTCCTCCATGTCGGGCGCCTGGAACACCGAGCGCGGCATGGCCTTCCTCGGGGTCTTCTGCGTGCGGTTCGTCCAGGGACGCGAGGGCGAGCTGCTGGAGGAGACCCGGTGGCTGTGGGAGCGGTGGCCGCACGTCGGCGGGACCGCCGAGATCTACGCGCTGGCCCTCATCGCCGTGGGCCGCACCGCCGAGGCCCGGAGGGTCGTCGAGGACGTCCCCCCGCCCCGCTACGACTACTTCTACGACCTGACGATGTGCGTGCGGGGGCGGCGCGCGGTCGCGCTGGGGCAGCGCGCGGTGGCCGCCGAGGCGTACCGGGAGCTGCTGCCGTACCGGGACCAGATCGCCGGAGGCGCCAGCGCCGCGGCCACGCTCGGCCCCGTCGAGCAGACCCTCGGCGACCTGGCCGTCTTCCTGGAACGCCCGGCCGAGGCCGCCGTCCACTACCGCCGCGCCGCCGAGATCGCCGAACGCTTCGGCACCCCGTACTGGACCGGCGTGGCCCACGACGCGCTGCGCACCCTGGGCGTCCCGCCCGCCGCGTGAGCGGTGGAGAGGGCGCCGTCCGGCGGCGTGGACGATCCGTCCCGCCGGGTAGGCGACAATTGACAGCGTGACGACGCTGGGAGAAACGACGGCCGAAGGCCACCGATCGGGGTTCGCCTGCTTCATCGGGCGGCCCAACGTGGGCAAGTCGACCCTGATGAACGCCCTGGTCGGCACCAAGGTGGCGATCACCAGCAGCCGTCCGCAGACCACCCGCAGGGCGATCCGCGGCATCGTGCACCGTTCCGCCGCCCAGCTCGTCGTGGTCGACACCCCGGGCCTGCACAAGCCCCGCACCCTGCTCGGGGAGCGGCTGGACAGCCTGGTGCGCTCCACCCTCACCGAGGTGGACGTGATCGGCTTCTGCGTGCCCGCCGACCAGGCCGTGGGCCCCGGCGACCGGTTCATCGCGCGGGAGCTGGCGAACGTGAAGAAGACGCCCGTCGTCGCGATCGTCACCAAGACCGACCTCGTCCCGCCGGAGCGGGTCGCCGAGCAGCTGACCGCGGTGGCCGCTGCGGGCGACGCCGCCGGCGTCCCGTTCGCCGACATCGTGCCCTGCTCGGCGCGGGACGGCTTCCAGGTGGAGCTGGTCGGCGACCTGCTGATCCGGCGGCTGCCCGAGGGGCCGCCGCTCTACCCCGAGGGCGACCTGACCGACGAGCCCGAGCAGGTGCTGGTCGGCGAGCTGATCCGCGAGGCCGCGCTGGAGGGCGTCCGCGACGAGCTGCCGCACTCCATCGCCGTGGTCGTGGACGAGATGGCGCCCCGCGAGGGCCGCGACGACCTCATCGACGTGTACGCGCACCTGTTCGTCGAGCGGCCGAGCCAGAAGGCCATCGTCATCGGCAGCAAGGGCGTGCGCCTGCGCGAGGTCGGCACCCGCGCCCGCGGGCAGATCGAGGCGCTGCTGGGCACCAAGGTCTTCCTCGACCTGCGCATCAAGGTCGCCAAGGACTGGCAGCGCGACCCCAAGCAGCTGCGCCGGCTCGGCTTCGACTGAACCCCCGGCCGAACCCGGCGCGCCGTCAGTCGGGCTTCTGCCAGGGGGAGTCGCCCGTGACCGGCAGCTGCCGCGGCTGACCGGCCGACGCCTCCGCCTCGGCGCCCTCCCGGGCCTCCGCCGGCCGGGCCTGCATGGGCTGCGTCGCCCACGACCGCTGCGCCTCCGGCTGCGCGAACTCCTGCTGCTGCGGCCAGGCCGCGTACGGATCCTGGGACGGCTCCTGCGCCGCCGCGAACGGGTACCGCCGGGCGGCCGACTGCTCGTCGCGGGCGGCGCCGATCCGCGCGGCGACGGGGCGCGCCAGGCTGAACCCGACGACCAGCAGCGACATCGCCACCGCCAGGTACCAGCCGAACACCGCCGCGACCTCGTACCCGACCGACAGCTCCGTCGCCGCCAGCCGGTCCTTCAAATCGTCCAGGCGCAGCACGAACAGCGCGCAGGCCAGCAGCGACAGCATGCCCGGGACGGCGCCGAGCGCCGAAACGCGCACGTCGCGCCCGATGAGGCCCCAGAACGCCATGGCGATCGCGACCGTCGCCAGCACCGGCACGGCGACCACGACGGTGTCGGCCTCGATGCCGGCCACCGAGCCCAGCTCGCGGGTGAGGGTGCGGCCGAAGATGTCGACCACGATGCGCGCCTCGGCCCAGGGCAGGAACGCCGAGATCAGCAGCAGCGAGCCGGCGAGGATCACGGCGATGTTCCAGACCGCGCCCTGGGCGGCCGGATCGTACGGCGGCGGCGGATAGGCCGGGTACGGCTGCGGAGGATGACCGTCCACGGGCGGCAGGAACGCCGGCCGCGGCTCCCCGCCCGCCCCGCCGGCCGCGCCGGGCACCGCCGCTCCGACCGAGCCCGGCCCCACGCCGCGAGACCCCACGCCGTACGCGCCCGGGTCGGAGGAGTCGGTGCCGACCGCGCCGGATGTGCCCGTGTCGTACGGGGTCGCGCCGGACGGGGCGGCGTCGGACGTGGCCGTGTCGGATGTGGCCGCGTCGGACGGGGCCGCGTCGGGTG
The DNA here is from genome assembly GCA_050942275.1 of Spirillospora sp. CA-255316. Lineage (GTDB taxonomy): Bacteria > Actinomycetota > Actinomycetes > Streptosporangiales > Streptosporangiaceae > Spirillospora. The sequence continues at coordinate 2,900,764 of CP192047.1, forward strand.
GGCGGGCGGCGTCCTGGCGGGCCTCGGGCGGGTCCTGGGCGCGCGCGGCGTCCCCGCCGGAGGGCTGGTCACCGGTCATGAACCCAGCGTAAGGGGCAGGTGCGCGCGGGCGGCGCGGGGCACGACGGCGCCGGTCGATCGGTAGGTTGGAGGCGAGCCCGTTATGGGAAGGGAGTCCCGGTGTTCCTGATCTTCGGCCTGTCGGTGTTCTTCCGCACGGTCAGCGAGGGCACGTTCCACTGCCCGCGCTGCGGCGGCGACCGGTCCTACCGGCGGCGGGTGGGGAGACGCTGGTTCACCCTCTTCTTCCTCCCGGTGGTCCCGCTCAACCAGGTGGGCGAGGTCGTCGAGTGCCGCACCTGCCGGACCAGGTTCGACGTCGGCGCGCTCCGCCAGCCGACCGCGGGGCAGATGGCCGCGGCCCTGCCCGCCGGGATGCGGGCCGCCGCCGCGCTGGTGCTGCGCGCGGGCGGCGCGGGGCACCCGGCGGCGCGGGCGCGGGCGGTGGAGGCCGTCCAGGGGTACGGCGAGACCCGGTACGACGACGCGGCCGTGGAGGCCGACCTGCGGCTGGCCGAGCCGTTCCTGGAGCAGGAGGTCGCCGGCGCGGGCGCGCAGCTGGCGATGGAGGCAAAGGAGTGGTTCCTGGCGCAGGCGGCCCGGGTCGCGCTGGCCGACGGGTCGCTCAGCGACGCCGAGCGGGCCGTGCTGCACCGCGTCGCCGACCTGCTGGGCATGTCCCGGGCGCACGCCCTCGGCGTGATCGTCACCACCGAGGGAGCCTCCCGCTGACCTTGTGAGAAAGGTTGCGGCCCGCGCCCTCGCGGGACCAGAGTGGCCGTGGAGGAACGGCCCTTGCTGAGTGGAGCCTTGCGATGGGCGAGTGGACGGGGCGGCAGGAGCCTGGAACGGCTCTGGTGAGGGCGCCCGGGCCGCGGCTCGCGGACGGCATCGTCACCCATGTCGACCGCCGCCCGGTCGACGTCGGGCTCGCCGCGCGCCAGCACGAGGCGTACGCCGGCGCGCTGCGCGCCGCGGGCTGGCGGGTGCGGGCGGTGGCCCCGGCCGACCGCTGCCCCGACGCGGTGTTCGTGGAGGACGCCCTGGTGGTCGCGGGTGACACCGCGGTGCTGTGCCGCTCCGGGGCGCTCAGGCGGCGCGCGGAGCTGGAAGGCGCGGAGCGGGCGGCGCTCGACCTGGGCCTGCGGCTCTCGCGGATCAAGGAGCCCGGCACCCTGGACGGCGGCGACGTGCTGCAGGTCGGCGACACCGTGTACGTGGGCCGCGGCGCGCGCACCAACGAGGAGGGCGTCTGCCAGCTGGCGCACCTGCTCGGCGGGCGCAGGGTCGTCCCGGTGGCGACGGACGGGACGCTGCACCTGAAGTCGGCGATGACGGCGCTGCCGGACGGGTCGCTGATCGGGCTGCCGCAGCATCTGGACACCTCCGTCCTGCCGTACCTGCGGGTGGTGCCCGAGCCGTCGGGGGCGCACGTGGTGCGGCTGGGCGGCGATCACCTGCTGATGGCCGCGTCCGCGCCGCGCACCGCCGAGCTGCTGTCGGCGGACGGATGGCGTGTCACGGTGGTCGACATCAGCGAGTTCGAGGCGCTGGAAGGGTGCGTCACCTGCCTGTCGGTGCTGGTCCCGGGCGTTCTCTGACCGTCCCGCGCTCCCCGTCCGGCCCCCGCCCGCCCGAGGGCATCCGCGGTGCAGGGAGTGCGGGACCCGTCTCAAATGGCGGGATGCGGTTTCCGCAACACGGCCATCATCTGTTAGCTTGGCGAGCGTGTTGCGTGAGCTGCTCCTCCTTAGCGGCCGCAGCGGGGGCCTGTAACAGGCTGGCTCCCCCGTTGCGGGAGTTCGTCGTGGACGTCGGCCGCTGGATCCGAGCAGAGGACACCCCTTCCAGATGTATCCGCAACAGAACCCCTCGGGCATGCCCTTCGAGCGCTACCGCCCGTTCGCCCCGATCGCCCTGACCGACCGCACCTGGCCGAACGCGGTGATCACCGAGGCGCCGCGCTGGTGCGCGGTGGACCTGCGGGACGGCAACCAGGCGCTGATCGACCCGATGGACTCGCACCGCAAGCTGAAGATGTTCGAGCTGCTGGTGCGGATGGGCTACAAGGAGATCGAGGTCGGCTTCCCGGCCGCCAGCCAGACCGACTTCGACTTCGTCCGGCAGATCATCGAGGACGGCCTGATCCCCGACGACGTGGTGATCCAGGTGCTGACCCAGGCGCGGCCCGAGCTGATCGAGCGGACCTTCGAGTCGGTACGGGGTGCCAAGCAGGCGATCGTCCACCTCTACAACTCCACCAGCACGCTGCAGCGCCGCGTGGTGTTCGGGCAGGACCGCGACGGCATCACCGCGATCGCGGTGGAGGGCGCCAAGCTGTGCGCCAAGCTGGCCGAGGACATGGGCGACACCGAGATCTTCTTCCAGTACTCGCCGGAGTCGTTCACCGGCACCGAGCTGGAGTACGCGGTCGAGGTCTGCAACGCCGTCAACGACGTGTGGAAGCCGACGCCCGACCGGAAGGTCATCGTCAACCTGCCGGCCACCGTGGAGATGGCCACGCCCAACGTCTACGCCGACCAGATCGAGTGGATGAACCGCAACCTGGCCTACCGGGACTCGGTGATCCTCTCGCTGCACCCGCACAACGACCGGGGCACCGCCGTGGCCGCGGCCGAGCTGGGCTACATGGCCGGGGCCGACCGGATCGAAGGCTGCCTGTTCGGCAACGGCGAGCGCACCGGCAACGTGTGCCTGGTCACGCTGGGGCTGAACCTGTTCACCCAGGGCGTGGACCCGCAGATCGACTTCTCCGACATCGACGAGATCCGCCGCACCGTCGAGTACTGCAACCAGCTGCCGGTGCACGAGCGGCACCCCTACGGCGGCGACCTGGTCTACACCGCCTTCTCCGGCTCCCACCAGGACGCGATCAACAAGGGCTTCGACCACCTCCGGCTGGACGCCGAGGCGGCCGGGGTGCCGGTGGACGGCTTCCGCTGGGAGGTCCCGTACCTGCCGATCGACCCCAAGGACGTGGGCCGCACCTACGAGGCGGTCATCCGGGTCAACAGCCAGTCCGGCAAGGGCGGCGTCGCGTACGTGATGAAGACCGAGCACTCGCTGGAGCTGCCGCGGCGGCTGCAGATCGAGTTCTCCCGGGTGGTGCAGGCGCACACCGAGTCCGAGGGCGGCGAGGTCACGCCGGAGCGGATGTGGGAGATCTTCGAGGGCGAGTTCCTGGCCAACGGGCCCCGGGTGGGGCTGCTGGCGCACCGCACGACCTCGCGGGTGGACGAGAAGGACGCGCTCGGCTGCGACATCCGGCTCGACGGGGAGATCCGCGAGATCGAGGGCGTGGGCAACGGCCCGGTGTCGGCGTTCGAGGCGGCGCTGGCCACGGTCGGCGTGCACGTACGCGTGCTCGACTACGCCGAGCACGCGATGAGCGCCGGCGGCGACGCCCGCGCGGCCGCCTACGTGGAGTGCGACGTGGACGGCACCTCGGTGTGGGGCGTGGGCATCGACGGGAACATCGTCACCGCCTCGCTCAAGGCCATCCTCTCGGCGGTCAACCGCGTGGCGCGCGCCGGCGCCTGACCCGCCGCCCCTTCCGGGCCGCGCGGCCGCCGTTCGCGGCCGCGCCCGGTCCGGTTCCGGTTCCGGTTGCGCGAGCCATGGGCCATGAGCCGCAGGCCGCGAGCCTTCAGAGTTTCCGCCCGCGCCCGCGCGGGGGCGCGGGCGGAATCGACCCGGTCACGCCGTTGTGATCCACGCGTGTGATCGATGCCCCGGGCCCCGGGCCGTGACGATCTCACGGCCGGGGCCCGTCGCCTTCCCATCCGGCGTCCAGCGGGCCGACGTCGCCGGTGACGGCATGCTCCCCGCCGACGGCGCCGCCCGGCTCCTGTGAACGCGGGCACGCCGGACAGGGCCGCCCGCCGCGGCTCCGCCGGCGGCCAGGGTCAGCGGCCCTGGCCGAGGACGTGATGCACCAGCTCCCGGAGCGGCCCGTGCAGCTGGGCCTCACCGACGGTGGTGGTGTCGCCGTCGATGTCGATGTCGTACAGGAACTGGTCGGGGATCCGGCCGGGCGGCGGCACCGACGTCAGATCCACCCGGTCGACCAGCCGGGTCAGCATGGGATCGGTGGCACTGTCGGATTGCCCGCGCTGCTCGATCCCCGCGAACCCCCCGCTGCGAACCACTGTCACCTTCACCGTCTCTCCCGCTCGCCTCCGCGTCGCCTTCGCGCCGCCCCCCTGCGCCGCTCCACGTCGCCGCGGCGCGCCCGCGACCCCGGCCGCCCGACCCGCGGCGTCCGGATCGCCGGACGGGGACGGCCCCGCAGGGCCGTCCCCGTCGCGCCGCCTCTCACCGCACCGCCGGGGGGACGCCACGTCTCCGCGCGCCCCCCTGCGCAGGGCCGCCCGTCAGGGCGGCTCCTGCCACGGCGCTTTTCATACGCTGACGCCTACCCCCGTCCAGGCCTCCCGTACCGCGCGGGTCTCGGCGGCTTCGCCGCCGTAGAGCGAGGTCGCGGTGGTGACCGTCGCGGCGGCGAACCCGGCGAAGTCGACGTTCGCCGAGATCTGCCCGCCGGTCAGGGTGTCGTACCAGATCCGCCCCGCCTTCTCCCACGCGTGGCCGCCGATGGCGGTGGCGGCCAGGTAGAAGGCCCGGTTGGGGATGCCGGAGTTGATGTGGACGCCGCCGTTGTCGCCGGTGGTGTCGTTGTAGTCGTCCATGTGCCCGGGCTGCGGGTCCTTGCCCAGCCGCGGGTCGTCGTAGGCGGTGCCGGGATCCTTCATGGACCGCAGCGCCACGCCGTTGACGCCCTCGGCGAGCAGGCCCTGCCCGATGAGCCAGTCGGCCTGGTCGGCGGTCTGGCCGAGATGCCACTGCTTGACGAGTGAGCCGAACACGTCGGAGACCGACTCGTTGAGCGCGCCCGGCTGGTCGCGGTACTCGAGGTTGGCGGTGTACTGCGTGACGCCGTGCACCAGCTCGTGGCCGGTGACGTCGAGCGGGCCGGTGAACGGGCGGAACAGCGTCCCGTCGCCGTCCCCGTAGACCATCTGCTCGCCGTTCCAGAAGGCGTTGTCGTAGTTCCGCCCGTAGTGGACGGTGGAGACCAGCGCGAGCCCCGCGCCGTCGATGGAGTTGCGCCGGTAGGCCGCCTCGAAGAAGTCGAAGGTGACGCCCAGCCAGTCGTAGGCCTGGTCGATGATCTCGTCACCGGTGGCGGGGTCGCCCTCGCCGCGGGCCTTGGCCCCGGGGAGCGTCTCCTCGTTCTTGGCGTTGTGGATCGTCCGGTTCGGGACGAAGTCGTCGGTGGGTTCCGGGGCCGCGGCGGGGAACGCGAGACGGGCCTCGCGCTGCGCCGAGCTGAGAGCCAGGGAGCGGCGTGCGGAGTCGCGCAGCGCCGCGTCCTCCGCGGCTTCGGCGACCCGTTCCAGCATATGCGGGGGCACGATGGTGCATCTCATGGCACAACGCTGCCAGGTCCATGTGATTCCAGCCACAGGTTTCGTGCAACTCTCACGGCCTATTCCGGTCACGGAACGTGATGGAAGGCTGGCTCCCAGGTGCGGCCGGGACCGCCGTTCGCGGTGCGCGGCCACTGTGCGGGACAATGGTCCCCGTGACCCTCTACCGCGATGAAGGCATCGTCCTGCGCACCCAGAAGCTGGGCGAGGCCGACCGCATCGTCACGGTGCTCACCCGGCGCACCGGGCGGATCCGCGCGGCGGCCAAGGGCGTGCGCAAGACCAAGTCGCGGTTCGGGGCGCGGCTGGAGCCGTTCACCCACGTCGACCTGCAGTTCTACGAGCGGCGCTCGCTCGACCTCATCACCCAGGCCGAGACGCTGCGGCCGTACGGGGAGCAGCTGGTCACCGACTACCCCCGGTACACGGCCGGGACGGCGATGCTGGAGACCGCCGAGAAGCTCACGGCCGAGGAGGGCGAGCCGGCGCTGCGCCAGTTCCTCCTCCTGGTGGGCGGGCTGCGGACGCTGGCCGAGCGCGCCCACGACCCGCGGCTGGTCCTGGACGCCTTCCTGCTGCGGTCGCTGTCGGTGGCGGGCTGGGCCCCGGCCATCGACGAGTGCTCCGGCTGCGGCGACCGCGGCGGGCTGCGCGGGTTCGCGATCGCCGCGGGCGGCGCGGTCTGCGGGCGCTGCCGCCGGCCCGGCGCGGCCACCCCGGCGCCGCCGACGTTCGCGCTGATGCTGGCGCTGCTGCGGGGCGACTGGGAGTACGCCGACGGGAGCGAGTCGCGGCACCGGGTAGAGTGCAGCGGCCTCGTCGCGGCCTACCTGCAGTGGCATCTCGAGCACGGCATCCGGTCCCTGCGGCACGTGGAGCCCGAGGGCGCCCCGTCCCGTCCAACCGGCATGGACACGACCGGCATGGACCTCACGGCAAGCGACGCAGGCGGCGGCCGCCCCGGCCGCGACACCACCGACAGCACCGACAGGGAGCGAGTTTGAGAAGGGCCGTTCAGCCCCCGGAACCGCACAGGACCGGGGCCCGCCCGCCCGCGATCCCCGCCGACCTGGTGCCCCGGCACGTCGCCATCGTCATGGACGGCAACGGGCGCTGGGCCAAGGAGCGCGGGCTGCCCCGCACCGAGGGCCACAAGATGGGGGAGGACTCCCTCTTCGACGTGATCATGGGCGCGATCGAGCTCGGCGTGCCGTATCTGTCGGCCTACGCCTTCTCCACCGAGAACTGGAAGCGCTCGCCCGACGAGGTCCGCTTCCTCATGGGCTTCAACCGCGAGGTGATCCGGCGCCGCCGCGACCAGCTCCACGCGATGGGCGTGCGGGTGCGCTGGGCGGGCCGGCGGCCCCGGCTGTGGCGCAGCGTCATCGGCGAGCTGGAGACGGCCGAGGAGATGACCCGCGACAACGACGTGCTGACCCTGCAGTTCTGCGTGAACTACGGCGGCCGGGCCGAGATCGCCGACGCGGCGGCCGCCATCGCCCGGGACGTGCGGGACGGCAAGCTCAACCCCGACAAGATCACCGAGAAGGTGTTCGCCCGCTACCTGGACGAGCCGTCCATCCCGGACGTGGACCTGTTCCTGCGCTCGTCCGGGGAGCAGCGCACCTCCAACTTCCTGATCTGGCAGTCGGCGTACGCGGAGATGGTCTTCCTCGACACGCTCTGGCCCGACTTCGACCGGCGCCACCTGTGGCACGCCTGCGAGCTGTACGCCTCCAGGGACCGCCGCTACGGCGGCGCCGTCCCCAACCCGGTCCCGACCAGCTGACGGTGTGTGGCCTGGGGGACGTCCCCAGACCACACCCGCCCCTCATCGGGCAACCGCCGATCAAGCCAGCGCGGCGTCCAGGGTGATCTTGGTGCCGGCGAGGGCCTTGCTGACCGGGCAGTTCTCCTTGGCGGTCTGCGCGGCCTTCTCGAAGTCGGCCGCCGACAGCCCGGGCACGCTCGCCCGCACCGTCAGGTGGATGCCGGTGATGCCCTCGCCGGGCTGGAAAGTGACCTCGGCCTTGGTGTCGACCTTCTCCGGCGGGGTGCCGGCCCCGGCCAGCCCGTGCGAGAGGGCCATCGAGTAGCAGGTGGAATGGGCGGCCGCGATGAGCTCCTCCGGGCTGGTGCGGCCGTCCGGCTCCTCGGCGCGCGACGGCCAGGTCACCTCGAAGGTGCCGACCTTGGACGAGTCGAGCGAGACCTTGCCCTGGCCGCCCATCAGCGGCCCTTCCCAGTGCGCGTTCGCGGTACGTGTCGTTGCCATGTAGCCGATTCTTGCGCATCGGCCACCCGCGCCGCCCGGAGGGGCGAGGGTGTGGAACGCATCAGAAACGCCCCGCCCTGGCTGGGCGGGGCGTTTCCGAGGGGTGGGAGAGGGATGGCTCGTCCGCACATTTATGTCATGTCCGAAGAGATTGCGCATCTGTGGGAAGTTCACAAAGAATCCGGCGATGTGCGGGCGAGTTCTCACGTCGGCGCAGGTCGCGAGCGTGTGGCGAAGCTCACGACGGTGAACGGCGCGCGGCGATCCGAAGAAAAGGCCGCCGGGCGGGAACTCCGGGACGAGTGCCCGCCCGGCCCGTACAGGCCGTCGGGTCAGGACCCGGGTACGGGACTCCGGGTCAGGAGTCGCCCTTGGCGCAGTCGGCGCAGGTGCCGAAGACCTCGACGGTGTGCGTGATTTCCACGAAACCGTGTTCGGCGGCGATCGCGTCGGCCCACTTCTCCACGGCGGGCCCGCCGACCTCGACGGTGCGCCCGCACGACCGGCACACCAGATGGTGGTGGTGCTCCTCGGAGCGGCAGGCGCGGTAGACGGCCTCGCCGTCGTCGGTGCGCAGCACGTCGACCTCGCCGGAGTCGCTGAGCGCCTGGAGCGCCCGGTAGACCGTGGTGAGACCGATCTTGGAGCCCTCCGCCCGCAGGTCGGCGTAGATGTCCTGGGCGCTGCGGAAGCCCTCGCATCCGGCCAGCGCCTGCCGTACCGCGTTGCGGCGGGTCGTCGTCATCCCCGTAGTACCTCCGCCTCGGCGTCCACACCTGCCCGGGCCGCGGACGTGCTCGTGCGCCTGCGCCGTGTCACCGCACCCCCGATCACCGCGAGCACGAACACCGCCAGGGCCAGCAGCACGATCGAGGGCCCAGGTGGCAGATCGTACTGGAACGACCCCGCGAGCCCCGACACCGCCGACAGTACACCGACGGCCATCGCCAGCAGCATCGTGCCGCGAAAGCCCCGCGTCAGCTGCTGCGCCGCCGCCACCGGGACGATCATCAGCGCGCTGACCAGCAGCAGCCCGATCGCGCGCATCGCGATCACCACGGTGACCGCGGCGGTCGCCGCGATCAGGATGCTCAGGAACCGGGTGGGCAGGCCGGACGCCCGCGCCACCTCCTCGTCCTGGCACAGCAGGAACAGCTCGCGGCCGAAAAGGGCCACGATCGCCAGCACGGCCACCGCCAGCGCCGCGACCACGTACAGGTCGGAGGCCGACACGCTGCTGATCGACCCGAACAGGTAGGACTGCAGGTTCGCGCCGCCGCCCTCGGCGTTGGTCAGGATCACCCCGCCCGCCAGCCCGCCGTAGAACAGCAGCGCCAGCGCCACGTCCGCACCGCTGCGGCTGCGCTCGCGCAGCACCTCGATGGCGACCGCGCCCAGCACCGACACCACCAGCGCGCCCATGACGGGAGAGGACCCGGTCAGCAGCCCCAGGCCGATCCCGGTCAGCGCGATGTGCCCGATCCCGTCGCCGAGCAGCGACAGCCTGCGCTGCACGATGAACGTCCCGACGGCGGGAGCGGTCAGCCCGATGAGCACCGCCATGACCAGCGCGACGCGCATGAAGTCGTACTCGAGCATCTCGACGATCATGCTGTGTCCCCCGTTCGCCTCCGGGGCGCTTTGTGGCGGCGCCTTCCCTTCTCGTTCGTTCCTCGCTCGTCGGTCCAGGCGCCGCCGCGCCCCTGCGGCTCTCTCATGCTGTGTCCCCCGTTCGCCTCCGGGGCGCTTTGTGGCGGCGCCTTCCCTTCTCGTTCGTTCCTCGTTCGTCGGTCCAGGCGCCGCCGCGCCCCTGCGGCTCTCTCATGCTGTGTCCCCCGTTCGCCTCCGGGGCGCTTTGTGGCGGCGCCTTCCCTCCTCGTTCGTTCCTCGTTCGTCGGTCCAGGCGCCGCCGCGCCCCTCCGGCTCTCTCATGCGGCGCTCTCCCTGCTCTCCCTGCCCTTACGGGTGGCGGCCAGGGACGCGGCGGGGGCGGCGCGGCGGGTCTCGTCCGCGACGCGGCCGTGCTCCAGCACGATCGTGCGGTTGATCAGCGGCTCCAGCGGGCCCAGCTCGTGCGCCACCAGCACCACCGTGCGGCCCTGCGCGGCGAGCCCGCGCAGCGTGCCGGCCAGGGCGGCCTGGCTGGCCGCGTCGACGCCGGCGGTCGGCTCGTCCATCACGAAGACGTCGGGGTCGCCCGCCAGGGCGCGCGCGATGAGCACGCGCCGCTGCTGGCCGCCCGACAGCAGGTGCGCCGAGTCGCGGGCCCGGCCGGCCAGCCCGACGGCCTCGATGGCGCGCTCCACCGCGGCCCGGTCGGCGGCCGAGGACGGCCGCCAGCGCGACTGCCGCGCCACCCGTCCCGACGCCACGACCTCCCGCACCGTGGCGGGCACCCCGCCGCCCACCGGCAGCCGCTGCGGGACGTACCCGACCCGCTTCCAGTCACGGAACCGGGCGGCCGGACGGCCGAAGATCTCGGTCCGTCCGGCGGCCAGCGGCCGCAGCCCCAGCAGCGCCTTGACCAGCGTGGACTTCCCCGCCCCATTGGGGCCGAGCACGGCCAGCATGTCGCCCGGCTCGACGACCAGGTCGATGCCGCGCAGCACCTCGCGGCCGTCGAGGCGGACATGCCCGCCGCTCATCGCGAACGGCGGGCCGGAAGGGGACGGGGAGGTCGGCTTCATGAGCATCCAAGTGCGGGCTTCAGTGTTTCCAGGTTCTTGCGCATGATCGAAAGGTAGTCCTCGGAGGAGCCCTCCCGGATGCCCTCGACCGGGTCGAGCACCGCCGTCCGCACCCCGGCCGAGCGGGCCAGCGACTCGGCCACCTTGGGGCTGACCAGCGTCTCGGTGAAGATCGTGGTGGCGCCGGCGTCCTTGACCTCGTGGGTCAGCTCGGCCAGCCGCTTGGGCGAGGGCTCGCTGGAGGGGTCCACGCCGGCGATGGAGACCTGTTTCAGGCCGTACCGGTCGGCGAGGTAGCCGAACGCGGCGTGCGCGGTGACGATCGTCTTCTGCTTGCAGGACTTCAGGCCGGCCCGGTACGCCTGATCGAGCGCGTTCAGCTCCCCGGCGAGCGCGGCGGCGCGGGACTTGTAGCCGGAGGCGTGCGCGGGATCGGCGGCGGCGAGCCGCTCGCCGAACGCGGTGGCGATGGTGGCCATCCGGCTGGGGTCGAGCCACACGTGCGGGTCCTGGGCGGCCTCGGCGGCCTTCTCCTGGCCGTGCCCCTCCTCGCCCTCGTGACCGTGCTCGTGTTCGTGGCCGTCCTCGCCGGTCGGGGCCGGGATCGTCTTGACGACGCTCGCCACGTCCAGCGCCTTGTCCTTGGCGTGCTTGCGCACGGCGTCGTCCATCGCGGGCTGCACGCCCTTCACGTAGATCGCGTAGTCGGCCTTGCCGACGTCGGCGATCTGCCGGGCGGTGAGCTCCAGGTCGTGCGGCTCGGCGCCCGGCTTGGTGAGCGTCCGGACCTCCGCGTCGGGCCCGCCGACCTTCCCGGCCAGCCACGCGACCGGGTAGAAGGAGGCGACGACCTCGGACTTGCCGGACCCGCCGGCGCTCGCGGTGCCGCCCCCACCGCACGCGGTGAGGCCGGCCAGGCCGGCGACGGCCAGCGCGGTGATCGGAAGGGCGCGGAGAGACCTGCGAGAGATGAACACACCCCAAGTGTGGACGAAGATGAAAACGGTTGTCAAAACCGACTTTTCACCACGGTCCCGGTCACCACAGGTGCCCCACGGCGAACGCGGCCAGCGCCGCGAGCGCCGCCAGGCGCAGGATCCGTCCCGAAAGGCTCAGCGCGGGCCAGTTGAGATAGCCGAACCAGGCCAGCAGCACCAGCAGCACCAGCAGCCCGGAGGCGCCCACCCAGCCCGAGCCCGCCATGCCGATCACCAGCAGCCCGAAGATCGCGGCCAGCAGCGTCCAGCGCGGCATCCGGCTCAGCAGCACCAGCGGCGCCGCGCTCCGGGCCTCGATCGCGGCGCGCAGCCCCGTCGACGGGCCCGCCGGCCCGCCCCGTGCCGATCCGCCTCGTGCGTCGCGTGCGTTCACGTGCCCCAACGTACGCCGCGGGACGGGGTGCGGGCGCCCGGTGCCAGGATGGATACGTGATTGCGATTACCCGGTACCGCGTGCCGGACCCCGAGGCCGACGGTTTCGCCGAGCGGATGACCGCCGTGCTCGACCGGCTCGCGGCCAGCCCCGGCTACCGTTCGGGCCGGCTGGCCCGCACCGTCGACGACCCCTCGCTGTGGGCGCTGGTCACCGAGTGGGACGGCGCCGGCCACTACCGCCGCGCGCTGGGCGCCTACGAGGTGCGGCTGGAGTTCATGCCGCTCGCCGCGATGGCGGTGGACGAACCGGGCGCCTACGAGATCCTGGCGGCCCGTCCCGCCCCCGGGAACGCGCCTGGTCAATAGCCGGGAAAGATCCCCCGGAGCGCCGTTTCGGGTGACCCGCCGACGGTGATCAACGCCGCGTCATGATCACGGTCGCGGGGGAGTTGTGATGCGTCATGTGCCCGTACTCGGCGGACTTCTCGGGGTGGTCGCGCTCTCACCCCTCGTCTCCGGCCCCGACTCGTCCGCCGCGTGGTCCGCGGGGGACCCGGCCGCCGCGCTGAGGATCGCCGAGAGGGACACCGCGGAACCGCGGCACCGGCGCACGGCGGTGCGCGTGGCCGCCTACCGGGGGCTGCGGATCCCCGTCCCGGACGGCTGGCAGGTGCACGATCTCGACCGCGACCCCACCCGCTGCGTCCGGTACGACCGGCGCGCGATCTACCTCGGCCGCCAGGGCGAGCGGCCCGACTGCCCGTCCCGGGTGATCGGCGGCGAGGACGCCCTGCACGTGGAGCCGCTCGGACCGCCGCCGCGGGCGCGCGGCCCCGAGTCCGGGCAGGGCCGGGACGGCGCCCGCCGGACGGGCCGTCCGGGCAGGCCGGCCGCGCTCGCCGGGTACACGGTGGAGCCCTCGGCGGACCACCGGGTGCGGGTGCCGCTCCGGGAGGCCGGTGTCGTGATCAACGGCGCGTACGGGAACGACCCCTCCGAGGTCCAGCGCGTCATCCGGTCCGCGACCGTCACCGGGGCCTGGCCGGCGGGCGGCGACGACGACCGGGACGAGGACGAGCGCGACGACCGAGACGAGCGCGACGACCGCGACGACGAGTACCACCACGACCACGACTACGGGCCCAAAGACCCCAAGAACCCGTCCGGCCTGCCCTTCCTCGATCTGGGGCCCTACGGCGGTGACGACAAGCCCAAGAGCAAGAACCCGCCGAAGTCGAAACCGAAGTCGAAACCGAAACCGAAGCCGAAGGCCAAGCCCAAAGCCAAGCCGAACCCGAAGAACCCGCCCTCGGACCGGCAGAAGAACTGGACGATCGGCAAGGGCTTCGACACCTGCACGGCCCCGTCCCTCGCGGCCATGCGCGCCTGGCGCGGCGCGTTCAGCGTCAGCAACATCTACATCGGCGGCGCCGCGCGGGGATGCGCCCAGCCACGGCTCACCCGCGCGTGGGTGAAGTCCGTCCGCAGCATGGGATACCGGCTCGTCCCCACCTACGTCGGCCTCCAGGCGCCCTGCGGCAGGTACCGCACCACGTTCACGGCGCGGAACGCGGCGGCGGAGGGCAGGAGGGCGGCCGTGGACGCCGTCCGCAAGGCCAAGGCCCTGGGCATCCCGCACAGCAAGCCGATCTACTTCGACATGGAGGCCTACCGGCGCGGCGACGCCTCGTGCCGCGACGCCGTCCTGACGTTCCTGCACAACTGGACCAGGCAGATGAAGGCCGAGCGCTACGTGCCCGGTGTCTACAGCAGCGTGGGCTCGGCCGTGCGCGACCTGGTCCGCGCCAAGGGGATCACCCGGCCGAGCGCGATCTGGTTCGCGCAGTGGGACGGGAGCCCGCGGCTGTACGGCCACCCGAACATCCCCGACGCCCTGTGGCATCCGCACCGCCGGATCAAGCAGTACAGGGGCGGCCACAGGGAGACCCACGGCGGCGTCACGATCAACATCGACAGTAACTACGTGGACGGACGGGTCTACTGAGACCCTTCTTACGGATGTGGCCCGATGACCGGTTTCCGCCTGTCTTCCTGCGCTTTCGCGTCTTTTAGGGTGGCGTACGGCCGGTGGCGCATGTGCTCTAAGCTGGGGGTCGCTCGCGGGGCGCCGGGGATGAAGCGCTCCGCCGCAGCGGCACGACACCCGGGGATCACACTCACCACGGCCCGCCTGCCGTCCGTTCGTCGGCGGCGGGGCGTACGGATAAATCCCGCCGACCGCCAGTTGGATGGAGAATGCTGATGGCACGCCGTTCCGACGTGTTGGACACGATCGTCAACCTCGCCAAGCGCCGGGGCCTGGTCTACCCGTCGAGCGAGATCTACGGCGGGCTGCGCGCCTCCTGGGACTACGGCCCGCTGGGCGTGGAGCTGAAGAACAACGTCAAGCGCCAGTGGTGGAAGACCATGGTGCAGGGCAGGGAGGACGTCGTCGGCCTCGACTCGTGCGTCATCCTGGCGCGCGAGGTGTGGGAGGCCAGCGGCCACGTCCAGGCGTTCGTCGACCCGCTGACCGAGTGCCAGTCCTGCCACAAGCGGTTCCGGGCCGACCACCTGGAGGAGGCCTACGAGGAGAAGCACGGCAGGCCCCCTGCGGGCGGCCTGGCCGACATCTCCTGCCCCAGCTGCGGGGTGAAGGGCTCCTTCACCGAGCCGCGGATGTTCAACGGCCTCCTCAAGACCTACCTGGGCCCGGTCGAGGACGAGTCCGGCCTGGCGTACCTGCGGCCGGAGACCGCCCAGGGCATCTTCATCAACTACCTCAACGTGCAGCAGTCGGCGCGGCGCAAGGTGCCGTTCGGCATCGGCCAGGTCGGCAAGTCGTTCCGGAACGAGATCACGCCGGGCAACTTCATCTTCCGCACCCGCGAGTTCGAGCAGATGGAGATGGAGTTCTTCGTCCGGCCGGGCTCGGACGAGGAGTGGCACCAGTACTGGATCGACGAGCGCATGCGCTGGTACACCGACCTGGGCATCCGCAAGGAGAACCTGCGCCTGTACGAGCACCCGCAGGAGAAGCTGTCGCACTACTCCAAGCGGACCGTCGACATCGAGTACCGGTTCGACTTCGTGGGCGGCGAGTGGGGCGAGCTGGAGGGCATCGCCAACCGCACCGACTACGACCTGGCCACGCACTCCAAGGCCTCGGGTGCCGACCTGTCGTTCTTCGACCAGGAGGCGGGGGAGCGGTTCGTCCCGTACGTGATCGAGCCGGCGGCGGGCGTCGACCGCGCCACGCTGACGTTCATGATGGACGCCTACGCCGAGGACGAGGCGCCCAACGCCAAGGGCAAGATGGAGAAGCGCACGGTGATGCGGCTCGACCGGCGGCTGGCCCCGATCAAGGTCGCGGTGCTGCCGCTGTCGCGCAACGCCGACCTGTCGCCGAAGGCCCGCGACCTGGCGGCCCGGCTGCGCCGCAACTGGAACGTCGAGTTCGACGACGCGGGCGCGATCGGCCGCCGCTACCGCCGCCAGGACGAGGTCGGCACCCCGTTCTGCGTCACGGTCGACTTCGACACGCTGGAGGACGAGGCGGTGACCGTGCGGGAGCGCGACACGATGAGCCAGGAGCGCATCGCGATCGGGCAGGTGGAGGCCTTCCTCGCCGCCCAGCTCGTGGGCTGCTGACGGGTTCGCGGACGGGTTTCGCCGAAGGCCGTCCTTCCCTGAACGGGGGAGGGCGGCCCTCGCGCGTTTGGAGACGACCCAAGCTTCGGATAGTCTCGTAGCGGATTGTTCTGATATGGACGGATAGCTACGGAGAGGGCGGAGTGTGCGGGTGCGACGCCGGGCGGTTCTGCCGCTGCTGGCGTTCGTCCTGTGCCTGTTCGGGCTGATCTACGAGCCCGGCGCCCCGGCCCTCCGCGCCGGCGCCCACAGCGCCCACAGCGCCCACAACGTCCACGGCGCCCATGGCGGGCCGTCCGCCGGGGCCGTGGCCGCGCTCGCCGCCCCCTACATCCCGTACGTCCCGTCCGCCGCGCCGCGCGCGCCCGCGCACGAGACCGGCGACGACCCGGCGTTCCTGGCCAACCACGCCCAGGCCGCCGCGGCCGGCGACCATCCGGCCTCCCACCTGGCGCTGCCGCCCGAGTCGGCCGCGCCGTACGCGCCGCGCGGCCTCCTCGCGCCGCGCGCGCCCGACCCGGCGCCGTCCGCCGATCCGCACGCCGAGACGCGGCGCGCCCGCGCCCCTCCCGCCTCCGCAGGTTCCTGACGTCCTGTCGTCCCGGTGGCCGTCCCCGGCCGCCGGTCGCCGCATGCGGCCCGCCGGGCCCGCCGTCCCCGTCGCGGGGCCGCGCGCCCCGGCCCCAGGCCGCGCGGTGCTCCTGCTGGAGGTTCTTCCATTCATATCGCCGAAGCTCTCATCGCTCTCGGCGGGGCGTTCGTGGTCGCCGGGCTCCTGGCCCGTGCCGGCGTGCGGATCGGCCTGCCGACCATCCCCCTGTTCATGCTCGCCGGAATCCTCTGCGGGCCCCACACCCCCGGCATCGCCCTCTTCGACGACCCCGCCGACCTCAAGCTGCTGTCCGCCCTCGGCCTGGTGTTCCTGCTCTTCTACCTGGGGCTGGAGTTCCACCTGGACGACCTGGTCTCCGGCGGCGGCCGGCTGCTCACGGCCGGGGGGCTCTACCTGCTGCTCAACGTCGGCGGCGGCCTGGCCTTCGGGTTCGCGCTCGGCTGGGGCGGCCGGGAGGCGTTCGTGCTGGCCGGGGTCATCGGGATCTCCTCCTCGGCCATCGTCACCAAGGTCCTGATGGACATGGGCCGGCTCGGGAACCCCGAGAGCCGGCTGATCCTCGGCATCATCGTGGTCGAGGACGTCTTCCTCGCCCTGTATCTGGCCCTGCTGCAGCCCATCCTCGGCGGCGCCAGCGGCTTCGGCGAGGCCGCGATCGAGTTCGGCAAGGCGTTCGCGCTGCTGGTCGTGCTGGCGAGCGTCGCCCGCTGGGGCGCCCGCTGGGTGGGCCGGCTGGTCGACATCAAGGACGACGAGCTGCTGGTGGTCACCTTCGTCGGCCTGGCCGTGCTGACCGCCGGGATCGCCGAGGAGTTCGGCGTCTCCGACGCCATCGGCGCGTTCATGATCGGGCTGATCCTGGGCGCCACCAAGTCGGCCGAGCGGATCCAGACGCTGGTGCACCCGCTGCGGGACGCCTTCGCCGCGCTGTTCTTCTTCGCGTTCGGGCTCCAGATCGACCCGGGCGACCTGGCCTCGGTGGCGGTCCCCGTGGTGCTCGCGGTGCTGCTCACGGTCGTGCTGAACCTGTCGGCCGGGCTGCTGGCCGGGCGGATCCACGGGTACGGCCGCGTCCCGTCGGCCAACGTGGCGCTGACGGTGCTGTCGCGGGGCGAGTTCGCGCTGGTGCTGGCGTCCATGGCGGCCGTGGCGGGGCTGGACTCCAGGCTGGCGCCGTTCATCGCCGGGTACGTCCTGGTGCTGGCCGTGGCCGGTCCGCTGGCGGTGACGCAGTCCGAGCGGTTCGGGCGGCTGCTGCCCGAACGGTTCTTCCCCGCCGCGGCGTCCGCCACGCCGTCCGCGAAGGAGCCCGCAGGCTCCTGATCGCCGGGCCGATGGGCTACGGTGGCGGAAAGGACGGCCGCCGACAGGGGGGAGCGCGTGCGCGACCTTCGGCGTCCGGACACGCCCGCCACCGGCCCCGGCCCCTGCGACGAGCGGGGGCGGCTGGCCAGGCTGCTGATCATCGCGCTGGGCCTGCTCGGCCTCGTGGCGGTGCCCGCCGCCGGGACCACGGCGGCGGGCGCCAGAGCCGCCTCGGGGGTCAGCGCCGGGGCGTCGCAGTCCGGGCCGGCCACCGCGGGCGCCCGCACGTCCAAGACCCCGTCGGGCGCGGCGTCCGGAACGGCGTCCGGAACGGCGTCCCGAACCGCGTCGAGTGCCGCGACGGGGAGCCTGGCGGCGGCCGGGTCCCGGGCCTGTCCCGCCGCGTGTTCCGGGGAGCGGTCCCGGCAGCGCACGCGCACTCCCGCCTGCGCCGACCGCGCGCTCGCGGCGATCATCGCGGCCCGGCAGCCCGCCGAGGCGCCCGCCCCTCCGACGGTCCTGGCACCGCCCCCGCCCGCCGTCGAACTCCACGCCCCCCACGTCCCGGCCGACCGGCCCCGCCAGACCCTCCGGCATCCCTCCACCGCCCCCGACGGCCCGCCCCGGGGCCGCGCCCCACCGCCCTCCACCCGGATCTGACGACGTCCGGCCGGTGCACGGGCCACGGGCAACCGATCAGCGACGGTGACCACCTGCGGTGATCATGCGCGTGCGGCCCGGGTTCCGGCGTCTTCCCGGCGCCGCGAGGCGCCGGCATCCCCGTGGAGGTCTCTCCCTTGACTCGCGCCAACGTGGTGCGGGCGTTGCTGGCCTTGGCCGTGCTCGCCACCTCGCTCTTCTTCGCACTGACGCAACCCGCCCGCCTCGGCCTCGACCTGCGCGGCGGCACCCAGATGGTCCTGGAGACCCGGGACTCCCCGACGGTCAAGGCCGGCCGGGAGGCCACCGACCGCGCCAAGGAGGTGCTCCAGCGCCGCGTCGACGCGCTCGGCGTGGCCGAATCCTCGCTCACCCGGTCCGGGGAGCGACGCATCATCGTCGAGCTGCCCGACGTCCAGGACCCCACCCGCGCCGCCGAGGTGATCGGCAAGACCGCGCAGCTCACCGCCCACCCCGTCCGCCCCAACGACGGCACGCCCGGACGGGGCGAACAGCTCCTGCGCGACGAGCAGGGGCAGCCCGTCCTCGTCGGCCCGCCCATCCTCACCGGTGACGGCATCGGCTCCGCCTCGGCCGGCTTCGACCAGCAGAACGTCGGCGGCTGGTACGTCACCGTCGACTTCCGCGGCGGCGGCGGGAAGGCATGGGAGAGGGCCACCGCCAAGGCCGCCTGCGCCGCCGGCGACGAACGCCGCATCGCCTTCGTCCTGGACGGCGCGGTGATCTCCTCCCCGGCGGTCACCCCGGAGGTGCCCTGCAACGTCGGCATCACCGGCGGCACCACCCAGGTCACCGGGGACTTCAGCTCCACCCAGGCCAAGGACCTGGCCGCCCTCATCCAGGGCGGCTCGCTGCCCGTCCCCGTCCAGATCATCGAGCAGCGGGTGGTCGGCCCCACCCTGGGCGACGAGGCCATCAAGGCCAGCGCCCAGGCCGCGATCATCGGGGTGCTGCTCACCGGGCTGTTCATCATCGCCGTCTACCGGCTGGTGGGCGCCCTGGCCGCGGTGGCGCTGGCCTGCTACGCGCTGATCTCCTACGCGGCGCTGGTGGCGATCGGGGCGACGCTGACGCTGCCCGGACTGGCCGGGTTCGTGCTCGCCATCGGGATGGCGATCGACGCCAACGTGCTGGCGTTCGAACGGGCCCGGGAAGAATACGCGGCGGCGCCCAGACGCGGCGTGCGCACCGCCCTGGCCACCGGGTTCGACAAGGCGTGGTCGGCCATCGCCGACTCCAACATCACCACGCTGCTGGCGGCCGGGCTGCTGTTCTTCCTGGCCTCCGGCCCGGTGCGGGGCTTCGGCGTCACGCTGTCCATCGGCGTGCTGGGCTCGCTGGTGTCGGCGATGCTGCTCAGCCGCGTCCTCACCGAGTCGGTGCTGTCCCGCGGCGCCGTCGCCCGCCGCCCCCGGCTGACCGGCCTGGGCGCCACCGGGCGCGTCCGCGACTGGCTGGAGCGGCGCCGGCCCGACCTGATGGGACGGCGCCGGCTCTGGCTGGCCATCTCCGGGCTGGCGGTCGTGCTGGCGATCACGGGGATCTTCGTCCGCGGCATCAACTTCGGCGTGGAGTTCACCGGCGGCCGGCTCGTCGAGTACTCCACCAGCCGGCCGCTGGACATCGACACCGCCCGCTCCGCCGTCGCCGACGCCGGCTTCCCGCGCGCCGTCGTCCAGGAGTCCGGCGGCGACGACATCTCCGTGCGCACCGAGAAGCTCACCAACGCCGAGGAGCAGTCGATCCGCGACGCCCTCGCGGGGAAGGGCGGCGGCCAGGTCACCAAGGAGCGCGACGAGCTGATCGGCCCCAGCCTGGGCGAGGAACTGCGGGTCAAGGCGCTGATCGCGCTCGGCGTCGCGCTGCTGGCGCAGCTGGCCTACCTGGCCCTGCGGTTCCGCTGGACGTTCGCGGTCGGGGCGGTGCTGGCCATGTTCCACGACGTCGCCATCGTCGTCGGCGTGTTCGCCTGGCTCGGCAAACCGGTCGACGGGGTCTTCCTGGCCGCGCTGCTCACCATCATCGGCTATTCGGTGAACGACTCGGTGGTGGTGTTCGACCGCATCCGGGAGCTGTGGGGCGCCCGCCCGAAGGACCGCTTCGCCGACGTGGCCAACCTGGGCGCGCTCCAGACCGTGCCGAGGACCGTCAACACCGGCATGGGCGCGCTGTTCATTCTGGCCGCGCTGGCCGTGCTCGGCGGCGACTCGCTGACCGACTTCGCGATCGCGCTGCTGATCGGGATCCTGGTCGGCACCTACTCCAGCGTGTTCACCGCGACGCCGCTGGCGATCCTCCTGGAACGGCACGCCAAGGCGCCGGCCCCGCGCCCGAAGCGGCTGCACCGCCCCGCCGAGCGGAAACCCGGCGACTCGGGCGCGGTCATCTAGGGCGTGGTCATCTGGGACGTGGTCATCTGGCCGGGTTGCGGGCCCGCCGGTCCGGGCCCGAAGGCCTCCAGTTCGATGATCCGGGAGAAGCGGCGGTCGTTGGAGTTCAGGCACACGATCCGCAGGGCGTCCGCCTCCACCGGGGTGAAGGTGTGCTCGACCCGGCCCGCGGTGTTGGCGCGGGACCGGGCGACGGTGGTCCACTCGCCGTCCGCCCGGGCCTGCACGTCCCAGTCCCGCAGGCCGTAGCGGGACGGGGCGTAGCGGTTGCTCGCCAGGGTGTGGACCACGACCCTGGCGAGCCGCCGCGTCGCGCCCAGGTCCACCTCCAGGGTGTCGGGCCACCGGCGCGCGGTCGCGTCGTTCCAGCCGTTGCCCACCCCGAACTCCTCGGCGTTGAGGTTGCCGTCGGTGACGCTGGCGGCCGGGTAGCGGCCCGCGTGGCGGCCCGAGGAGTTCACCGAGGACACCGTCACGGGGCGGCCGCACGCCAGGTTGTCCTCGCCGGGGCCGGGCTCCTCCAGCGCGACCGGGACGGCCAGCCGCTCCTTCCCGGCCCGCAGGACGAGCCGGTGCCCGCCCGCCGGCACCTCCGGCGGCGCGGTGATCCGGAACTGGATCCGGGCCTCGTACGAAGGAGGCAGGTAGTTGGCGAACACCGGGCGCGACACCCGCAGCGGCCCGGCCGCCGCGGTCAGGTCGCCGTAGACCGCCCGGCGGGTGGCGTTGCGCATCCCGATGGTCATCCAGCCGTTCCGGCAGCGCGGGTCGGCGGACCGGACGATCCTGAACCGCGACCGGTCGGCGATGGGCGTGATCTTCCCGCGCGCGGCGGCGGGCATGGCGTCGGGGTCCACCTGGCGCATGCTGGCGTGCCGCGGGTTGTCCGGCGGGGGCGGGTAGGCCAGCGCGCCGGGCGTCCAGGTGGGCGTGGGCTCGGGGTCGCGCGGTGCGCGGCCGGGCGAGCCGGTGGCGGCCAGCGGGTACGCGAGGACGGCGCAGGCGGCGACGGCGAACCCGGCCACGAGCACGCGCTCCCGGACGCGGCGCGGGTGCGGGGCGCTCATCCGGCGTCCTCCACGTTCAGGCCGGGACGGCCGTTCTCGATCACGAACCGGGCCCGGGTCTCCACCGGCGAGCCGGGGCTGCTCACCACCGGCGTGACCCGGTACGCCGCCCGGTACTCGCGCGGCGTGACCGTGCAGGTCACATAGCCGCGCTGGTCGTTCTGGTAGATGATGTGCGGATTGGCCGGATCCCTGCGCCCCGGTGGCAGCCCGCCCGAGGGATCGCCGTCCCCGCCGCTGCTGATCGACGTGCCGAGGAACTCCGAGGCCAGCGCCGGCGAGTCCGGATCGTCGAAGTCCAGCTTGAGATCGGCGGCCTGGCCGCGGTGCGCGTCACCGGTGATCACCACGACGTTCTCCACCCGGCGCTCGGCGACGGCGCGCAGGATCCGGTCGCGGGAGGCCTGGTAGCCGTCCCAGAAGTCCATCGAGAACAGCCGGGTCTCCGGATCGGCGTCGAAGTCGTCCTGGGCCATCACCACCTGGTTGCCCAGCACCTTCCACCGCGCCGCCGACCCGGACAGCCCGCCGATCAGCCACTTCTCCTGGTCCTGGCCGAGCATGCTGCGGGACGGGTCGAGCCGGGCCGCGCAGTCGGTCCGGGTGCCGTCCCCGCACGCCTGGTCGGAGCGGTACTGGCGGCCGTCCAGCATGTCGAACTGCACCAGGTCCCCGTAGGCGATCCGCCGGTGCAGCCGCATGTCCGGGCCCACCGGGGCGCGGCGGCGGCGCAGCGGCATGTGCTCCCAGTACGCCCGGTACGCGTTGGCCCGCCACACCAGGAAGTCGGCCACGCTGGAGATGCTCTCGTCGGAGACCGGCCCGGCGTAGTTGTTCTGCACCTCGTGGTCGTCCCAGGTGACCAGCCAGGGGGCGTGGGCGTGCGCGGCCCGCAGGTCCGGGTCGCTCTTGTAGAGCCCGTACTGGAGCCGGTAGCGGTCCAGGGTGTCGCACCGGAACCGCAGGCCGTCGTGGACCGCGGTCCTCCGGACGCCGCCGTCGGCGGGCACACCGCCCTCGTAGAGGTAGTCGCCCAGATGGACGATCAGGTCGAGGTCCTCGCCCGTCATGTGCCGGTAGCCGGGGTAGTGGCCGTCCTGCCAGGCCTGGCAGGAGGCGAAGGCGAAGGTCATCCGGTCGAGGCGGCGGCGCGGGTCGGGCGCGGTCCTGGTCCGGCCCGCGGGGCTCAGCTCGCGCCCGGACCGGAACCGGTAGAAGTACTCGCGGCCCGGATCCAGGCCGCGCACGTCCACGTGGACCGAATGGGCGTACTCAGGCAGCGCCCAGGTCTCCCCGCGGCGCACCGTGCGGGAGAACCGCTCGTCCGCGGCGACCTCCCAGGCGACCCGGTAGCGCCGGTCGTCCATGCCGCCCCGGGGCTCCAGGGGACGGGGCGCCAGCCGCGTCCACAGGACGACGCCGACCGGCAGTGGGTCGCCGGAGGCGACGCCGAGGCCGAACAGCGGGTCCGCCGTCCGCGGCGGGGTGGGCGCCGCCCTGGTGTGGGCGCTCGCCGGGCGCGTGGTCATGGCCAGCGCCATGGCGGCGCCCGACAGGGCCAGGAAGTCCCGTCGCGAACGGCGGGCCTGGTACGCGGCCCCGGCGCGCAGTGCGGAATCGTCCACGGGTCGCCTCCGGTGAGGTGCCGGCGGGCCGGCGGGGAGGATGGAATCGACCCGACATGATCTCCGGTGGGCGCCCGCCCGGCCGCCGAACGGCGCGCGGGCGGGCGTAAAAAGCGCTCCCGGAGATCACCATGCGATCCCCTGAGCTCTCCGGCACGGCAGAAGGCTCGGGGGACCGGCTCAGGTGGACGGCTCAGGGGGACGGTTCAGGGGGACGGTTCAGCGGGGGACGACGGAGCGGGTGAGGGGCCGCTTCTTGGCGGCGGTGGCGTAGCACATGATCGTGCGGTCGCCCAGGTCCCACGACTCCTTGTTCGGGGGCATGTACCACTGCTCCAGCCGCACCGGTGAGGGGTTCTTGCCGAACATCCGCTTCCACCGCGCGTCGCAGCCGTCGGTGGCGATCTTCTCCACGGCCGCGTCCCCGGGGTAGGAGGGCTCCCGCATCTCGAACACGTGGGTGATCTGGGCGTCGTGCGGCCTGTCGCACGGGATGAGCTTGACCGTGGTCTCCTGCTCCCCGGGCTCGTCGAAGCAGTCCCCGGGCTGGAGTTCGTCCAGCGCGCGGGTCTGCCGGACCTGCGACCCGATCGGCCCGGTGAGCTTCTGGCCCTGGACGGCGGCGATCGCGCAGTGCACCCGGCGGTCGCCCACCCGCCAGGCGAGCTGCCGCGGGTAGAGGGCGTTGATCTCGCCGTTGGCGACGGGCGAATGGGTGCTGAAGCGGGCCTTGATCCGCTGCTCGCAGCCGTCGGTCGCGCGCCGGGACACCTCCTGTTCGCCCGGCCAGTCGCCCTTGGGCAGCGAGAACGCCAGGACCATCTCGGCGTCGTGCGGCCGCCGGCACTCCACCACTCTGCTCTCCGGCGAGTCCCCCTGGCCGAGGAAGTCGAAGCACTGGCCGGGCTTCGGGTAGAGCTGGAAGGCGGAGGAGGCCTCGGGGTCTTTGGCGGCGGTCGTGCCCACCAGCACGGCGAGGGCGGCGATGCCCGCCGTCAGGTACGCCCCGGCGGCGACCAGGCCGCCGATGGCCAGGCCCTTGCCGCGTTCCCCGCGGCGGCCGATCTGCACGAGGGCGGCGATCCCGAAGCCCACGGCGAGCAGGCTCAGCCCGAGCAGGCCGGTGACCAGGGACACGATGGCGAACCGGTTGGTCCGCCCCGGTTCGCGCGGCGGCATGGGCTGCCCCGCGGGCGGCGGGGGCGCGGGCATCCCGGCGGGCATTCCCGCGGGCATCCCCGCGGGCGCGCCGGCCGAGGGGCCCGGTGGAGAGGAGTCCGCGGCTGCTGAGTCCGGGGAAGAGGGGGCCGGGGGAGAGGGGTCCGGGGCGGCCCAGCCCGTCGCCCGGTCGTCGCCGGAGGCGCTGGACGAGGCGCCCGGGGCCTCGTCAGCGTTCGGTGGCACTGTCACGAACGCGACGCTAAGCGGCAAAGATCACGAATCAGGCGTTCCGTCGTGCTTTGGCCAGCTGTTGCCGCGCGGTAAACCTTTGGCCCCTCTCGCGCACGCGAGTCCGTCCCCGTTCACCCGACCACGAGGCGTTCATCGCCTACCTCAAGGAGCACCGGACGATCGCCCCTGTCCCGTTCGACCGGGTCGGCGCGCGCTGAGAACCGCCCCGCGCCCCGCGCGGATCGGGACCGGCGCCGTGATCGGGAGTCGCTCGACGATCACGGCGCCGGGACGGCGTCAGGCCAGCGGCCCTTCGCGCTCGTCGGCCTCGGCCCGGATGACCTGCATGACCGCGTTGATCAGGGCCAGATGGGTGAACGCCTGCGGGAAGTTGCCCAGGTGGCGCCCGGTGTGCGGGTCGATCTCCTCGGCGTACAGCTGGAGCGGGCTGGCGTAGGACAGCAGCTTCTCGCACAGCGCCCGCGCCCGCTCCACCTCGCCGATCATGACCAGCGTGCTGACCAGCCAGAACGAGCAGATGGTGAAGGTGCCCTCCTCGGAGGAGAACCCGTCGTCGGTCTCCGCGGCGCGGTAGCGCAGGACCAGATCGTCCTCCGACAGCTCGTCGGCGATGGCCAGCACCGTCTCCCGGACCCGCTTGTCGTCGGCGGGCAGGAAGCCCAGCAGCGGGATCAGCAGCGCCGAGGCGTCCAGCGCGGTGGCGCCGTAGTGGGCGGTGAACACCCCGCGCTCGTCCAGGGCGTTGGCCAGCACGTCGGCGTGGATCTCGTCGGCGGCGGCCTGCCAGCGCCTGGCCCGCTCGGCGTCGCCCCGGATCCGGGCCAGCCGGGCGCCGCGGTCGGCGGCCACCCAGCAGAACACCTTGGAGGAGGTGAAGTGCTGCGGCTCGCCCCGCACCTCCCACATCCCGCAGTCGGGGGTGCGCCAGTTGGCCAGCGCGTCCTCGACCTGCTTGATGATGATCTTCCAGAGCCGGTCGTCCAGCCGGTCCCGCTTGCGCACGAACAGGTAGATGGAGGCGATGATCGCGCCCCACACGTCGTGCTGGGCCTGCATGTACGCCTCGTTGCCGATGCGCACCGGGCGGGCGTTGTCGTAGCCGCTGAGATGGTCGAGGGTCGACTCGGGCAGCTCCTCGCGGCCGTCCAGGCCGTACATGATCTGGAGCTTGCCCTCGGCGGCCTCGGCCACGTCGGTGATGAAGTAGAAGAAGTCGTTGGCCTCCCAGTCGTACCCGAGGGTGTAGAAGGCCCACAGCGCCATCGTGGAGTCGCGGATCCAGGTGTAGCGGTAGTCCCAGTTCCGGTCGCCGCCCGGGGCCTCCGGCAGGGAGGTGGTCGCGGCGGCGGCGACCGCGCCCGTCGGGGCGTAGGTGAGGCCCTTGAGGGTGAGCGCGCTGCGCTGCAGGTGGCTGCGCCAGGGGTGGTCGGGGAAGTGGCCGCGGTCGAGCCAGTGCTGCCAGTGGTGGACGGTCCAGACCAGGCGCTCCTGGGCCTCCTCCCAGTTGTGGGGAGGCTCGTGCTCGCTCCACGACAGCGCGACGAAGCGGGCGTCGCCCTGCTTGAGCAGCGTGCGGGAGGTCGCCAGGGAGCCCTCGAAGCCGACGTTCATGTCGGTGGTCAGGCGCAGATTGACGCCGTTGCCGCGGGCGAGGGCCTCGTGGTAGCCGACGCCGGTGTGCTCCCAGCGGGCCGGGGTCTGGCCGTAGTCGAACACCGGCATGCAGTCGAGGCGCACCTGGACCTGGCCGTTCACGCACCGGACCATGCGCAGCAGGACGTGGTCGGCGTCGTAGTCGGTGGGGGCGCGGCGGTGGGTGTGGGAACGTTCCGTCTCGTGGTGCCAGGGGCCCATCAGCAGGGCGTCGGTGACCACCAGCCAGCCGCCGTGCACCCACCAGGTGGTCTCCATGACCATGGTGCCGGGGATGTAACGCTGTGCCGCGGGGACCTCCACCCCCGCGGGGCCGAGCCGGAAGTAGCCGGCGTCGCGGTCCAGGATCGACCCGAACACGCTGGGCGAGTCCATCTTCGGCAGGCACATCCACTCGATGTTGCCGCTGGGGGCGACCAGCGCGGTCGTCTCACAGTCCGACAGGAACCCGAAATCGGCGATCGGGGCGAACGGGTCTCCCGCCCGGCCACCGGCGACCATCGGCCTCACAGCCTCACCTCCCTGATTCATCACGTTCCATCATTCCCTCTCGATCGCAATGCGTCTGCCATGGGCAACGGGTGCCGTGCGTGGAATGCCACTATTGGAATAGACCAGTACAGGTCCGCTGACCTGCGTGAACGCCAGGTCGCCCACCGGGCGCCGAGCGAAGCGCGATTACGCGGGTACAGTCCCGCCATCAAGGCACCGGACTTTCCACCCGTAAGTCCCCGATGTCTTGGTTCCGGGCGGAATCGGAGCGTAAGGAGCACCCCGTGCCGAAGTTCGTGTACGACTTCACCGAGGGCAACAAGGACCTCAAGGATCTTCTGGGGGGCAAGGGCGCCAACCTCGCCGAGATGACCAACCTGGGGCTGCCGGTGCCGCCGGGCTTCACGATCACCACCGAGGCCTGCCGCCACTACCTGGAGCACGCGACGCTTCCGGACGGCCTGGCCGAGGAGGTGAACGCGCACCTGGCGGCGCTGGAGAAGCGGATGGGCAAGCGGCTGGGCGACCCCGCCGACCCGCTCCTGGTCAGCGTACGCTCCGGGGCCAAGTTCAGCATGCCCGGCATGATGGAGACCGTCCTCAACGTGGGCCTCACCGACGAGTCCGTGCACGGCCTGGCCGAACAGGCGGGCGACGTGCGGTTCGCCTGGGACTCCTACCGGCGGCTGATCCAGATGTTCGGCAAGACCGTCCTGGACGTCGACGGCGACCTGTTCGAGGACGCCATCGAGGAGGCCAAGAGGGCCAAGGGCGTCCAGGACGACGCCGACCTCGACGCCGGCGACCTCCGCGCCCTCGTCGACCGCTTCAAGGCCATCGTCGCCGAGCAGGCCGGCCGCGACTTCCCGACCGACCCGCGCGAGCAGATGGACCTGGCCGTCAAGGCGGTCTTCGACTCCTGGAACGCCCCCCGCGCCGTTCTCTACCGCCGCCAGGAGCGCATCCCCGTCGACCTCGGCACCGCCGTGAACGTGTGCTCGATGGTCTTCGGCAACATGGGCCTGGACTCGGGCACCGGCGTGGCGTTCACCCGCGACCCCGCCACCGGCCAGCAGGGCGTCTACGGCGACTACCTGCAGAACGCCCAGGGCGAGGACGTGGTCGCCGGCATCCGCAACGTCGTGCCGCTGACCGAGCTGGAGCGCATCGACAAGGCCTCCTACGACCGGCTTCTCGAGATCATGGAGACGCTGGAGACCCACTACCTCGACATGTGCGACATCGAGTTCACGATCGAGCGCGGCAAGCTGTGGATGCTCCAGACCCGGGTGGGCAAGCGGACCGCCGCCGCGGCCTTCCGGATCGCCTGCCAGCTGCTGGACCAGGGGCTGATCGACGACGACGAGGCCGTCCGGCGGGTCACCGGCGACCAGCTGGCCCAGCTGATGTTCCCCCGCTTCGACGAGTCCAGGCTCGCCGACGCCCGCCGCGTCGCCAAGGGCATGAACGCCTCGCCCGGCGCCGCCGTCGGCAAGGCCGTCTTCTCCTCCGCGGCCGCCGTCGCCGCCGCCCAGAACGGCGAGGACGTCATCCTGGTCCGCCGCGAGACCAACCCCGACGACCTGTCCGGCATGGTCGCCGCCAAGGGCGTCCTCACCTCCCGCGGCGGCAAGACCTCGCACGCCGCCGTGGTCGCCCGCGGCATGGGCAAGACCTGCGTCTGCGGCGCCGAGGAACTCGACGTGGACGTCAAGGCCGGCCGCTTCACCGCCCCCGGCGGCGTGGTCGTCGAGGAGGGCGAGGTGATCTCCATCGACGGCACCAGCGGCGAGGTCTACCTCGGCGAGGTCCCGGTCGAGGACTCCCCGGTCGTGCAGTACTTCGAGGGCCGGCTGCGGGCCGGCGACGGCGACGAGCTCGTCCAGGCCGTCCACCGGGTCATGCGGCACGCCGACGCCCGGGCCGCGCTGAAGGTCCGCGCCAACGCCGACAACCCCGGCGACTCCGCCCGGGCCCGCCGCTTCGGCGCGCAGGGGATCGGGCTGTGCCGCACCGAGCACATGTTCCTCGGCGACCGCCGGCAGCTGGTGGAGAAGCTCATCCTGGCCGAGGGCGAGGAGGAGCGCACCGCGGCCCTGGACGCCCTCGAGCCGCTCCAGCGCGGCGACTTCGAGGGGATCTTCGAGGCCATGGACGGGCTGCCGGTCACCATCCGGCTGATCGACCCCCCGCTGCACGAATTCCTCCCTGACCTGACCGAGCTCTCGGTCAAGGTCGCTCTGGCCGGTGACGACGCCGATCCGCAGGACCGAAGGCTGCTGGAGGCCGTCCACCGGCTGCACGAGCAGAACCCTATGCTCGGACTGCGCGGCGTGCGGCTCGGTTTGGCGATTCCCGGCCTTTTCGCCATGCAGGTCCGGGCGATCGCCGAGGCCGCGGCGCGGCGGAAGCGGGACGGCGGCGATCCGCGGCCCGAGATCATGATCCCGCTCGTCGGCGCCGTCCAGGAACTGGAGGCCGTGCGGGAAGAAACGCGGCGCGTGCTGGCCGGGGTCGCCCGCTCCAGCGGGGTGGACGTCCCGGCGCTGATCGGCACCATGATCGAGCTGCCCCGGGCGGCGCTGACCGCCGGCCAGATCGCCGAGGCCGCCGAGTTCTTCTCCTTCGGCACCAACGACCTGACCCAGACCACCTGGGGCTTCTCCCGGGACGACGTGGAGGCGGCGTTCTTCTCCCGCTACCTGGAGCTGGGCATTTTCGGCGTGTCGCCGTTCGAGACCCTGGACCGGGAGGGCGTCGGGCGGCTGGTGCGGATCGCCGCGGAGGAGGGCCGCGCCACCCGTCCCGGCCTCAAGCTGGGCATCTGCGGGGAGCACGGCGGCGACCCGGACTCGGTGCACTTCTGCCACGAGGTCGGCCTGGACTACGTCTCCTGCTCGCCGTTCCGGATCCCCGTCGCCCGGCTGGAGGCGGGCCGCGCCGCGATCGGCTGATCGGGGCATCGGGTGAAAGTGAGGTGAAACCCGGTCTCGGACTTGTGAACCGGACGCGCCGCGGGAACCATCTAACTAACGTGTCCAGTGCGATGACGTTGGAATTCGAGGTGCCGGAGCCCAGGCGGGCCGATCCTCCGGTGGACGAGCTTCCCGGTGACGATCGGCTCGACGACGAGCGTGTCGAGGACGGGGACGGCGGGCGCCGCCGGCGCCCCCGCCCCCGCTGGTTCACGATCTCTGTGATCATCATGGCGGGGCTGGTGGCGGTCGCCGTGCTGACCCCGCTCACCGTGGCCTGGCGGGTCTGGTACCAGGCCCGCCAGGACGAGACGCCGCGCTCGGACGCGATCATCGTGCTGGGCGCCGCCCAGTACAACGGCCGGCCCTCGCCCACCCTCCAGTGGCGGCTGCAGCACGCCCTCGACCTGTACCGCAAGGGCGTCGCCGGGTCGATCGTCACCGTGGGCGGCAAGCAGCCCGACGACAACTTCACCGAGGCCGGCGCGGGCAAGCGCTGGCTCGTGGAGCGCGGCGGCGTCCCGGCGAGCAAGGTCGTCTCGGTGCCGGTCGGCAACGACACGCTGGAGAGCATGCGGGCGGTCGGCCGCGAGTACGACCGGCTGGGCTGGAAGACCGGGATCATCGTGACCGATCCCTGGCACGGCCTGCGCTCCAAGAAGATGGCCGAGAACAACGGGATCGAGGCGTTCGCCTCGCCCACCCGCAGCGGCCCCAGCGTGCAGACCCGCGAGACCCAGTTCAACTACATCGTCCGGGAGACCGGCGGCTACCTGTCCTACGTGCTGTTCGGCAAGAGCGTGAAGGCGCCCAGCGAGACGATCAAGAACGTCCCGCAGCGGACCGGCACCCCCTGATCACCGCCGGGACGCCCCAGGTTCGGCGGAAAACCGTGTGCCCCGCATACGCTGGGGGAACGATGAGGCAGTTTCCGCGGGAGTATTCGGACCGAGACAGGGAGCGCTGGGCCCCCGAGCCCGCCAAACGGCGCGACCGCACCGCCTTCGAGCGCGACCGGGCCCGGGTGCTGCACAGCGCGGCGCTGCGCCGGCTGGCGGCCAAGACCCAGGTCGCCTCGCCCGGCGCGGACGCGCCCGGCAGCGTGCAGAGCCTGCGCACCCGGCTCACCCACTCGCTGGAGTGCGCCCAGGTGGGGCGCGAGCTGGGCCAGTCCCTGGGCTGCGACCCCGACCTGGTCGAGACCGCCTGCCTGGCCCACGACATCGGGCACCCGCCGTTCGGGCACAACGGCGAGGTCGCCCTGGACGCGGTGGCCCAGTCCTGCGGCGGCTTCGAGGGCAACGCCCAGAGCCTGCGCGTGCTGACCCGGCTGGAGCCCAAGTCGTTCGCCGCGCCCGGCCCGCCGCTGTACGGCCGCAGCGTCGGCCTCAACCTCACCCGCGCGGCCTTGGACGCGGCCATGAAGTACCCGTGGCCGCAGGCGGACGCCGTCAACGGCAAATTCGGGGTATACCAGGACGACGTCGACGCCGCCCGCTGGGCCCGGGAGGATTCCCCGGCCCGCAAGACCTGCTTCGAGGCCCAGGTCATGGACTGGAGCGACGATGTCGCCTACTCCGTCCACGACCTGGAGGACGCCCTGGTCGCCGGGCACATCGACTTCGGGCTCCTGGCCGATCCGGCCGAGCGCCGCCTGGTCGCCCAGACCGCGATCAAGCTGTACTGCGACGACGCCACCCTCCCCGAGCTGGAGGAGCGCTTCGCGGCGCTGCTGGCCGAGCCGTTCTGGCCGGACCGGTACGACGGCACCCCGCGCACGCTGGCCGCGCTGAAGAACCTCACCAGCACCCTGATCGGGCGGTTCTGCCTGGCCGCCGAGGAGGCCACCCGGGACGCCTACGGCGACCGTCCGCTCACCCGCTACGCGGCCGACCTGATCGTGCCGCGCGAGCAGCGGCTGGAGTGCGCGCTGCTCAAGGGGATCACCGCGCACTACGTGTGGATCAGCCACGAGGAGATCCGGGCGCGGCAGCGGGAGCTGATCCTGGAGCTGGCCGAGCTGATGCTGGACGGCGCCCCGGGCACGCTCGACCCGGCGTTCCGTGCCGCGTACGTCGAGGCGCCCGACGACGCCGCCCGCCTCCGCGCGGTCGTCGACCAGATCGCGTCCCTCACCGACACCTCGGCGATCAATCGCCACATCCTCCTGCGCAACCGCGGCTGACGGGCGTCCGCGAGCGCGCGGCGGACGCCCGTCAAGAACGATCTTGGGGGCCGGCTGGCTTTGTTTATGCCTCGGAATGGCAATAGGCGGCCCTTGTCTTGGTTATGACGCCGCTGTAGGGATACAAGAACGACGCCCACAGCGGCGCGCACCCTGAGGAGGCCGCCATGTCCCAGGAGACACAGCCCCAGGAGACGTTCGTCATCGTCGGCGCGAGCCTGGCGGGAGCGAAGGCGGCGGAGACGCTGCGTGAGGAGGGGTTCGGGGGGCGGGTGCTGCTGATCGGGGAGGAGCACGAGCGACCGTACGAGCGGCCCCCGCTGTCCAAGGGGTTCCTGCTGGGCAAGCAGGAGCGGGACAAGGTGCACGTCCACGGGCCCGACTGGTACGACGAGAACGGCGTCGAGCTGAGGCTGGGCGTGCGGGCGACCGGGCTCGACCGCGGGGCGCACCGGGTCGAGCTTTCCACCGGGGAGCGGGTGCGCTACGACAAGCTCCTGCTGGCCACCGGGGCGTCCCCGCGGCGGCTGGACGTGCCGGGCTCCAAGCTTCAGGGCATCCACTACCTGCGTTCGCTGGCCGACTCGGCGGAGTTGCGGGAGGCGCTGGCGCACGGCGGGCGGCGGGTCGTGGTGGCCGGGGCCGGGTGGATCGGGCTGGAGACGGCCGCGGCGGCGCGCACGTACGGCAACGAGGTGACGGTGATCGAGCCCGAGCCGACGCCGCTGCACGCCGCGGTGGGGCCGGAGGTGGGCGGGCTGTTCGCCGACCTGCACCGGGCGCACGGCGTCGATCTGCGGCTGGACCAGGGGGTGGCCGGGTTCTGGGGGGCCGGCCAGGTGTCGGCGGTGGTCACCTCCGGCGGCCAGGAGATCCCGGCGGACGTGGTGATCGTCGGCGTGGGGGTGCGGCCCAACACGGAGCTGGCCGAGGGTGCGGGGCTGGAGGTGTCCGACGGGGTGCTGGTGGACCAGTCGCTGCGGACCTCCGACCCGGACGTGTTCGCCGCGGGCGACGTGGCGAGCGCGTACCACCCGCTGCTGGGCAAGCGGATCCGGGTGGAGCACTGGGCGAACGCGCTGAACGGCGGCCCGGCGGCGGCCCGCGCGATGCTGGGGCAGGCGGTGAGCTACGACCGGATCCCCTACTTCTTCACCGACCAGTACGAGCTGGGCATGGAGCTGTCGGGGGTGGCGGCGCCGGGGGAGTACGACGACGTGGTGTTCCGTGGGGACGTGCCGGGCCGGGAGTTCCTCGCGTTCTGGACGCTGGGCGGCCGGGTGGTGGCCGGGATGAACGTCAACGTGTGGGACGTGACCGGTGACATCCAGGCGCTGATCAGGTCGGGGGAGCCGGTGGACGCGGCGCGGCTGGCCGATCCGAAGGCCGCGCTGTCCGATCTGGTCGCCTGATCCTTCCGTTTCCGGAAGGTGATCAACGTCCCGTAAGGAGCGTAGGGTCGTTCGGGTGGTGACTGAGACGATCGGCGCGCTCGGGCGGGCGCGGACCGCGGTGACGGTGGCCTTCCTCCTGCACGGCCTGATCGGCGCGGCATGGGTGGCGCGGATCCCGCAGATCAAGCGCGACCTGGGGCTGAGCGAGGGCTCGCTGGGGCTGGCGCTGCTGGGCGCCCCGGTCGGGGTGGTCCTGGCGGTGCGGTTCGCCGGGTGGACGGTGGCGCGGTGGGGGAGCCGGGCCACGACGCTGGTCGCCGGGGCCGTCGCCGCGCTGTCGCTGGCGCCGCTCGGCCTGGCGTGGAACCTCGGCGCCCTGACCTGCGCGCTGGTGCTGATGGGGGGTTCGCTCGGTCTGATGGACGTGGCGATGAACGCCCAGGGCGTGGCCGTGGAGCGGCGCTACGAGCGGCCGCTGATGTCGGGGCTGCACGGGGCGTACAGCGTGGGGACGCTCGGCGCCGCCCTCGTCGGGTCGGCCGCGGCGCATCTGGACGTCCCGGCGGCGGTGCACCTGACCGCGGCCGGCGTGGTGCTGGCGGCGGCGCTGCCGCTGTTCTGCCGGGGGCTGCTGGACCGTTCGGCGGACGTGATGCCCGACCCGGAGGCGGAGCGGACGGCGACAACCGCGGCCGGGCACGGCGACCAGGCCGGGGCCGGCGACGAGGCAGAGCCCGAGCCGGGGCCGGGGCCGGGGAGCGGTGCCCGGACGGGGGCCCGGGTGCGGTCGGGGGCCACGGTCGCCTCGGCGGTACGGGCCGGACGGTGGACGCTGGCGCTGCTCGGCGTGATCGGGCTGTGCTCGTTCGTCGGGGAGGGCGCGATGGCCGACTGGAGCGCGGTCTACCTGCGCGAGTCCCTGGATACGGGGGCGGGCGTGGCGGGCCTCGGCTACGCCGGGTGCGCGGTGGCGATGGCGGTCGGCCGGCTGTCGGGCGACCGGATCGTGGCGCGCTTCGGGCCCGTCCCGGTGCTGCGCGCCGGTGCGCTGGTCGCGGCGCTGGGGCTCGGGCTGGGGCTGGCGGCCGGGCATCCGGCCGCGGCCGTGGTCGGTTTCACGCTGTTCGGGCTGGGCGTCGCGCCGGTGGCGCCGGTCACCTTCAGCGCGGCGGGCAACCTGCCGGGGGTGCCCGCCGCCCACGGCATCTCGCGGGTGACGGCGGTCGGCTATCTCGGCCTGCTGGGCGGGCCCCCGGTGATCGGGTTCGTGGCGCAGGGCGTCGGGCTCGGCTGGGCGCTGGCGGTGCCGGTGGTGCTGGTGGCGCTGATCGTCCCGCTGGCCGGGGCGACGGCGACCGCGGGCCGCTGAACGCCCGGCCGGCAAATTTCGGCGGGGACTAACTCGGCTTATGTCCGTTTCGGGTAAGGTCTGGGCGAGTGAGCACCATGCAGGGGCCGGTTCCCGTTGGAACGGAGCCGGTCGAACCGGAGCCGCCCGGGCCGCGCCCGGCACCCCCGGAGCCGGCCGCCGCGGCGCCGTCCGCTCCGGAGCCCGCCCTCCCCCCGCACTCCGTCCCCCCGCCCCGCAGGTTCGTGCGCGAGCTGCTCACCTTCGGCTGCGTCGGGCTGCTCGGCACCGTGATCACCATCGGCGGGGCCAACCTGATGCGGCACTGGCTCGGCGGCGGCCCGGTCACCAGCGTGGTCGTGCCGACCGTGGTGTCCACCGTGACCTCCTACCTGCTGAACCGGCACTGGACGTTCCGGCACCGCGACAGCGACGGGTCCGGCCGGGAGTTCGTGATCTTCTTCGGGCTGAACGGCGTGGGCATGGCCATCCAGGTGCTGTGCACCGGCTTCACCTTCTACACCCTCGGGCTGCAGGGCGGGCTGTCGTACAACGCCGGGCTGCTGGTCGGGCTCGGCCTGGGGTCGGCGTTCCGCTACTGGTCGTACAAGAAGTGGGTCTTCACCCCCGCCACCGTCTGAGCCGGGAGCGCCCGCCCTGAAGAGCGCCCGGAAGAGCGCCCGGAAAGGGGGAGGGCCCCGGCGGTCACGCGGGCTGCGTGACCGCCGGGGCCCTCCGGCCGGCTCTTCGCGACGAGCGTCAGTCGAAGTCGAAGTAGTCGGGCTGGGTCTGCGCGTTCAGCAGCGGCAGCTTCACGCGCGCGCCCTTGTCGGTGGCGGGGTCCTTGATCTCGAGGACGTCGAGCCCCTTCTGGATGTCGTTGGAGTAGATGTAGCCGTTGTAGTAGTACGCCGACCACGACCCGCCGATCTGCAGCGTGTCCGACCAGGGCCCGCGCTCGAACCAGCCGATCTCCTTCGGCTTGCGCGAGTCGGTGAACTCCCAGACCGAGATGCCGCCCTGGTACCAGGCCTGGACCATGATGTCCCTGCCCTTCACCGGGATCAGCGAGCCGTTGTGGGCCACGCAGTTCTCGGTGTCGGCGTTGGGCCGCGGGATCTTGTAGTAGCTGCGGAAGCGGAGCTTGCGCTTGTCGCCGGAGCCGACGATGTCGTAGATGGCGTTGGCGCCCTTCTCCGACCCGATGGTGGTGTTGCAGGTGGCCGCGGAGCCGCCGCCCAGCTCGTCGGTGAAGACGATCTTGTTGGCCTTGTTGTTGAACGTGGCCGAGTGCCAGAACGCGAAGTTCTCGTCGTCCCGCACGCTGGTGATGGTGTACGGCTTCTCCGGGTCGGAGATGTCGAACAGCACGCCGTCGCCCATGCAGGCCCCGGCCATGATCTCCTCGTCCGGGTACGCGGTGAGGTCGTGGCAGCCGGAGGTGGCGGAGGTGCCGTTCGGCCAGGGCGTGCCGACCGGGTCACCGGGGTTGCCGCCGTCCGGGAACAGGTTCGGCTCGGCGATGACCGACGCGGCGGACGGGTTGCCGTGCGGGACCTTGATGATGGAGATCAGGTCGTGCGGCGGCTGGCAGTCGGGGTACGTCCCGTCCGGACGGTAGGAGGACACATAGATGTAGCTCGTGCCCTTCTTGCCCGGGACCAGCGTGTTGGTGTGCGACCCGCACTTGGTCTCGACCGCCTTGACGTAGCGCGGGTTGCGCACGTCGCTGACGTCGAAGATCTTGATGCCCTCCCAGGCGGTCTTGTCCGTGGCCGGCTTCGGCACGGCCTGGCAGGAGTCATCGCTCATCGAGGCGTCGGTCGACAGGAACAGCAGGTTCCCGGCGATCGAGACGTCGTTCTGCGACCCCGGGCAGCTCACGACGGAGACGACCTTGGGCTCTTTCGGCTTGCTGATGTCGTAGATCGTGAAGCCCGCGTAGTTGCCGCCGAAGGCGTAGTTCCCCTTGAACGCCCAGTCGGAGCCGAGGTTGCTCGCTCCGGCGAGTGGTCCCTGCTTGGGGATGTTCGCCAGGTGGGTCATGTTGGGCGACTTGGCGATCTCGTCCTTGCCCGGGATCCCGGCCGAGGCCGCCGGAGCGACCATGACCGTCGAGATCGCCAGCAGAATCCCCGTCAACGTGCCCAACAGTGTTCTTCGCGTTCTTCGTCCAGGCGCTGGCGCCACTCCGACTCCTTCGCTACTGCCCCCATGGATACGACATAGATCATCCGGAGTATGAACGGTTTCAATATGTATGAACAGCTCTGAACACATCTGTGAGCTTCTTGAGATCTGCCGGACGTTCACCGTGATGCGAACAGCGGATACGGTCGCCGTGACCGAGGGGCGGGACGCCGGGAGACGGCGGAGGGCCGAGGATGGTGGGACGTCGGATGCGGGAACGGATCGCGCCCGTGAGCGTGCGCGCGGCGCTGGCGGCGGGAGCTGCGGCGGTGCTGGCCGCGGGGCTGCTGGGCGGGTGCAGCGGCGGGGACGGGCCGGAGGCGGCGCCCAAGAGCACCGTGCTGGTGCCGGGGCGCCCGGGGGAGCCGAACAGGACCGCCGTGCGCGGCCCGGCCACGCCCGCGCCGCCGACCGCGGCGGAGATCCGGTTCGTGGAGATGATGATCCCGCACCACCGGCAGGCCGTGGAGATGGCGGGGCTGGCACCCGGCCAGGCCTCCAGCGCGCAGGTCAAGTCGCTGGCGCAACGGATCGGGGGCGGGCAGCAGGCGGAGATCACCGCCATGCAGGCGTGGCTGGGGAAGAACCGCCGCCCGAGCGGCGGCCCGAGCGGCGGCCCCAGCGGAGGGCACGGCGGCCACGGGGGCCCGTCGGCGCAGGCGACCGCGCACACCGGGATGCCCGGGATGGCGACGCCCGAGCAGATGGCGCGGCTACGGGCGGCCCGCGGCGGCGAGTTCGACCGGCTCTTCCTGACCCTGATGATCACCCATCACCAGGGCGCCCTCACCATGACCAAGGACGTGCTCGACAAGGGCACCGACGTGGTCGTGCAGGAGCTGGCGCGAGACGTCGAGTCCGGCCAGCAGGCGGAGATCAACCGGATGCGCGCCCTGATGCCCAAGGACTGAGCCGTGGTGGCGCCGGCCTCGCCTCACGGCGGGGCGGTGGTCGTGGTGGCGCCGGCCCGGGCGGCTCGTACGCGCGTCCGGGCCGGCGCCGGCTCGCGGCGGCCCCGCTCGCTCAGCGCCCCGCGGGGACGATCTTCTCGGTCTGCGCCAGCGCCTCGCCCAGCAGACCGGCCAGGTCCTGCCCGGTGCCCTGCGAGAAGATCACATGGTCGACGCCCGCCTCGGCGAGCCGGCCGACGGCGTCCACGGCCTGGTCCACCGACGGCCGGTCGCTCTGGATGAAGGTCAGCGACGTCTTCTCGATCTCGGCGTAGTCACGGCCCTCGCGCTCGCAGTGCTCGCGCAGCACCTCCAGCTTCCGGGGCAGCTCCTCGCCGTCGAAGATGTTGCAGGCGTCGGCGTACTTGGCCACGAACCGCAGCGTCTTCTTCTCGCCGGTGCCGCCGACGAGGATCGGCGGGTGCGGGCGGCGGATCGCCTGCGGCGAGTTCAGCGGCCGCTCGAGCTGGAAGTGCCTGCCCTGGTACGGCTTCTCGTCGCCCTTCCACATCTGGTGGGCGATCTGGAGGGTCTCCTCCAGCCGCTCGAACCGCTCGGCGGTCGGCGGGAACGGGGTGCCGAGCCCGCGCGACTCCTCGTCGTTCCACGCGGCGCCGATGCCCAGCCAGGCGCGCCCGCCCGACAGCACGTCCAGCGTGGTGACCGTCTTCAGCAGGATCCCCGGGTGCCGGTAGGTGACGCCGGTGACCATGGTGCCGAGCGTGATCCGCTCGGTGAGCGCCGCCGCGTACGCCAGCGCGGAGTAGCCCTCCAGCATCGGCTCCTCCGGCGGGCCGACGACCGCGATCTGGAAGAAGTGGTCCATCACCCAGAACGAGTGCAGCCCGGCCTGGTCGGCGTCGCGGGCGATCCTCGCGTAGGTGGGCGCGATCTGCTCGGGCCCGCCGGGGAAGGTGAAGCTGGGTACCTGAAGTCCGATGCGCATGTGTGATCCTTCGTGATCGGGTTGCGTGCACCACTCTGCGACCTGGAGTGCGCTCCAGGTCAAGGACCATGCCCGTGGTAGGCCCGGC
Source organism: Spirillospora sp. CA-255316 (assembly GCA_050942275.1). Taxonomy (GTDB): domain Bacteria; phylum Actinomycetota; class Actinomycetes; order Streptosporangiales; family Streptosporangiaceae; genus Spirillospora. The sequence goes on from CP192047.1 coordinate 2,939,575, forward strand.
CATCCTCCGCCGGCGCGCCCGGCCGTTCGCGGCCGTTCCGGGGCGTTGCGCCCGTCCCGTCCCGGTTGACCTGGAGTGCGCTCCAGGTGCGATCCTGGGCTCGTGACCTCCTACTCTCCAGCGGAGACCGCCGAGAAGAGCGGGTTCAGCATCGACACCCTGCGCTACTACGAGAAGATCGGTCTGCTGTCGGACATCGCCCGCAACGCCTCCGGCCGCCGCGTCTTCAGCGACGACGACCTGGCGTGGCTGGGCATGCTGCGCTGCCTGCGCGAGACCGGCATGCCGATCGCGGAGATGCTGCGCTACTCGGAGCTGACCCGGGCCGGTGAGGAGACCGTGCAGGAGCGGATCGAACTGCTGCAGACCCATGACCGCCGCGTCGAGGAGCAGATCGAGCGGCTGCGGGCCCAGCAGGGCCAGATCCAGCGCAAGCTCGATTTCTACCGGGAGATCGCCGGAGGCTGCTCGGCGCTGCGGCCCGACCTCGGCTCTGAGATCGGCTCCGAGAGCGGCTCCGGCCTCGGTGCCGAGGCGCGGAACGGGGAGGCGGAGGTCAGCGCCGCACGGCGGTGATCCGGGCGCCGTCCGCGCCGAAGATCATCATCCGGTCCAGATCGACGTCCAGCCGCACCTCGGCGCCCCGCTCCGGACGCCGCGACCCCGCGCTGAACACCAGGTCGGAGCGGCGGTGGTGCCCGGCGTGCTCCTCCTCGGCCGGTTCGGGCGGGACGGGCCTGCGGATCAGCCCGCGCACCCGTTCGGCGAGCCCGCCCGGCCCGGGACGTCCCGGCCGCGCCACTGTGCCCGCCGTCCCTGTGCCCGTCGTCCCCGCGCCCGCCGTCCCTGTGCCCGTCGTCCCCGCGCCCGTCGTCCCGGTGCCCGCCGAGCCTGGACGCGCCGTGCCCCGCCCGACCGCGGCTGCGTCCACCGTGGGAATGCCCGCCTCGGCGTAGGCGAGCCAGTCGTGCCCGTGGAACTCCAGCACCCGCACCCGCCCGGTGAGCGTACGGCCCGCCTCCCCGGCCGCGACCGGCGTGAGCGCGTCCGGCCGGATCCCCACGATCACCGGCCCGCCGTGATGGCTGATCAGCGCGGGGCAGCGGGGGTCGTGCCACGGGACGGTGATCCGCTGCGGGCCGAAGTCCAGCACCACGCCCTGGTCCTGGACGGCCCACGCGGTGGCCTGCAGCAGGTTGATCGGGGGCGAGCTGAGGAACGCGGCCACGAACACCGTCGCCGGGTCCCGGTAGATCTGCTCGGGGGTGCCCACGTCCTCCAGCACCCCGTCGCGCAGCACCGCGATCCGGTCCGCCATCGTCATCGCCTCGACCTGGTCGTGGGTGACGTACACGGTGGTGGTGCCGGTGGAGCGGACCAGCCCGGCGATCTCCAGCCGCAGCTCGGTGCGCAGCCCGGCGTCCAGGCTGGACAGCGGCTCGTCCATCAGGAACAGCGAGGGCTCGCGGATCAGCGCCCGGCCGATCGCGGCGCGCTGCCGCTGCCCGCCCGACAGCGTGCCCGGCAACCGGTCGATCATGGAGCCGATGCCCAGCGCCCGGGTCAGCTCGGCCACCTTCTCCCGCGCCTCGGCCCGGTCGCCGCCCGCGACCTCCAGCGGGAACATCATGTTGCCGCCGACGGTGCGGTGCGGGTACAGCGCGCCGTTCTGGAAGACCATCGCGACGTTCCGCTCGCGCGGGGACAGGTCGTTGGCGACCCCGCCGTTCAGCCACAGCTCGCCGGACGTCGTCTCCTCCAGCCCGGCGATCATCCGCAGGATGGTGGACTTGCCGCAGCCCGACGGTCCCAGCAGCACGAACAGCTCCCCGTCGTGGATGCGCAGATGCACGTCGCGCACGGCGTGCACATCGCCGGGGTACACCTTGCCGACACCGTTCAGCACGACTTCCGTCATCGGGGGCCCACCTTGGCGCGGAGCGGAACGTTGGCCACCGATCACACCGTGCTCATGCCGGTTTGTCCAGAGCGGATTCAGTCCCAGGCGACGCGCAGGACGGTGGTGGCCTCCAGCGGGTCCTCGCCGCGGTGGGTGGCGAGGACGCCCTCGCCCTCGGGGGAGGAGGTGAACAGGGCGTCCCCCGCCGACACCCAGGTGTTCCAGGCGCCGACGAACGCGCCGGTTCGCCTGCGGTTCTGCCCGAACACCGAGGGCACCGAGTGGTAGACGACCCCGTCGGCCTTCGCCCTGTCCTCCAGCCACGCCAGGGCGCGTACGAGGCCGGCCTCGCCCGGGCGGGGGTGGACGACGTAGCGGGGCACGACGTACCGGGGCGTGGTCATGGGGGCGAGGACCTCGTCCAGCGCCACGGCGAAGCGCCGCGACGTGGCCGCGTCGACGTCGGCGAGCGAGAAGCGGTACGTGCCGTCGGGTTCGGGACGCACCACGACCCCCTCCGCGCCGCGCCGCGACAGGCCGGTCTCCCGGAGGGCGTCGGCGACGGCGTAGGCGAGGGCGGTGACGGCCGGTTCACCCGACAGCCCGTCGAGCAGCCGCGCCGCGTCTTCGACGGCCCGTTCGCGCGCGCGCCTGGAGGCCGCGAGCCGGCGCGCCTCGCGCACCCTCCGGACGCCCGTGTCCAGCAGCGTCAGCGCCAGGATCGAGAGCCAGGACGCCAGCCACATCTCGAGCCCGAACGCGACCGTGAAGACGGCGGCGGCGAAGGTCAGGACCAGCCCGATCGTGAGGCTGTCACCGGGGCCGCGGGGCACGTACAGGTCCGGCAGCGCGGGACGGCCCGTGGCCAGCGCGGGCGCGGGCACCGACACCGGCGCCCCCGGCGTGACCGTCGCGGGGGCGGCAGGGGCGGCGACGGCGGGCGCGCGGGCAGGGCGGATCCGCAGCGTGTGCACCAGTTCGTCGCGGAACGGCGTGCCCAGGCGCCACCCTTCGCGGGTGGCCGCGCGGTCCGCGGCACGCGCCAGCATCTGCTGGTTGAGCCGGTCGAACGCCGCCGGGTCGGGCGGCGCGTACGGCGAGAACGACGCGTCGACGTGCGCCACCCCCGACACGATCTCCCCGTTCGGCGCGGCGGCCAGGTAGCCGCCGTGCTTGCGGACGAACCGGTCCCAGTCGGCGGCGCCCTTGGGATGCCCGCGGGCCACGCACACCACGGTCCAGGTGTTGGCCGACTTCTCCGGCCACGACGGGTCCAGCCGCAGCGCCCGGCCGCGGGTCTGCACGACCGCGGTGGGCGTGGTCGCGGTGGTGAGGTCGATGAGGGTGTTGATGCCGCGGGCGTCCCAGCCCTCGCCGAGCAGCCCCCGCGTGCCGACGAGGATCTGGCAGCCGCCCGCCTCGAAGAACGCGGTGATCAGCCGTACCCAGACCCGTGACGACCACGACCCGGTGATGACCGCGACGCCGCCGCCCACCGGCTCGACCGTCAGCCCGCGCTCGTGGTGCTCCAGCGCGAACGCCCGCGCGGTCTCCTCGGCGGCGGCGACCGTGCGGCCGGTGACCAGCATCGGGGACAGCCCCCGGGTGCGGGGATCGGCGACCAGGCCGCGCAGCATCAGCCACGCCGACCCGGCCTCGGCGTCGAGCACCTCGCGCAGCCGGGCGGGCAGCGTGGCCCCGGCCCGTTCGTGGTCGCACAGCACCAGGCAGCGCAGCCGTGAGCCGAGCGAGGCCGCCTCCAGCGCGGCGATCTCCACCGCGCCCAGCGTCTTCGCGGCGCTGCGCGCCAGCACCCGGTCCACGGGGGAGCGGGCGGCGCGGATCCCGCGCCTGGTCAGCTGGTAGCCGACGGCGGGCAGCGCCCGCCTGATCGCCTCCAGCGCCGCCGCGTCCTTCTCGTGCCCGCTGGGCAGCAGGCAGTGCACGACGTAGTCGTTCAGCAGCGCGACCCAGTCCTCGGCGGTCGGGGCGTGCCGGTGCTCCTCGCGCAGCCGGGCGCCGGGCGGCAGCGCCAGCAGACCCGCGTGGTGGAAGCGCAGCGCGGCGGCGGCGATCCGCGGCTCGGCCGTCTCCACCCGCGCCCACGACACCGCACCGCCCGCCTCGGCCGTACGGTCGACCATGCGGGCGTCCAGCCACTCCAGCAGGCCGGTCGAGGTGAACCCTGGGTCGAGCAGGCCGGCGGTCAGCTCCGCGAAACGCTCCGCCTCGCCCTCGACGTAGTCGGCCTCCACCGCCGTCGGTGTCGTCAGCCAGGCCAGCTCCGCGAACGGCGCCAGGTACCCCTCCCGCACCATCGCGGGGATGGACGCGCCCAGGATCGGCACCCCGAACAGGGCGTCGACCAGCTTGGACTCCTCGGGCGTGAGCGACTCGGGCGGGGTGGCGGTCAGGCCGATCACGCGGGCATCCGGAAGCTCCTCCAGGATCTCGGCGAGCAGCCGCCCCCACACGTCCAGCAGATGGTGGCACTCGTCCAGGACCAGGGTGAGCGGCCCCGCGGCGTGCAGGGCCGCGACCAGCGCCCGCCCGTTGTCGTGCAGGAGCCGCACCAGGCCGCCGCGGCGGCTTTTCTGGTGGCCCTCCTCGTCGGTCTCGGCGTCGGGGTCGAAGACCGCCAGCGACTGGTAGGTCAGGACGGTCACGGGATGCCGCAGGTCGCGGTCGGTGCCGGCCTCGCCGCCGCAGCGCCGCCAGTGCTCGGCCCACTGGTGCTGGATCGCGGTGTTGGGGACGAGCACGACCGTGCGCCGCCCCAGCCGCCGCGCCGCCTCCAGCCCGACCAGGGTCTTGCCGGTGCCGGGCGGGAGCACCACCCAGGCGCGTGCCCGGCCCTCGCTCCAGGCGGCGTCCAGCCGGTCGAGGGCCTTAGCCTGGTACGGCCGGAGCTCTCCCGGCCATCGCGCCCCGTTGAGATCCACCGGCACATTGTGGCCTCAGGACGTACCGGACCGCAGTGCAGAAACCGACACATCCGCGTCCGCGGCGGCGTCCTCACCCGCGCGCAGGCGGCGGCGCAGCGCGGCCGAGTCGGGCGCGACCGCCGTGACCAGCACGCCGGGACCGGCCAGGGGGAGCACCGCCCAGCCCTCACCCGTACGGGGCGTCCCGGTCAGCCCCGGACCGGCCAGCAGGACGCTGCCCACCGCGCGGGCGCCCGCCAGCACGGCCCGGCTGCCGTGGACGGCCGGATCGTCCAGCCGCAGCTCGTGCCGGAGCAGCGGCACACCGCCCGCGGTCACGTCGAAACGGCTGGTGTGGCGCCCCGGGGGCTCCCGGTGGCGGCCCAGGATCAGCTCCTCGTACCAGCGCAGCGTCGCCCCCTCGGCCAGGTCGATGCGGGCGAGGGCGCGGTGGCGGCAGCCGGCCGCCGCCACGGTCGGCTCGGGCGCGAAGTCCAGGTGGCCGCCCGCTCCCACCTCGGCCCGCACTCCCATCCGCGACTCTCCCTCGCCCGGGAGCGCGAGGGAGGTGGCGACCGAGCGGACCGCGAGCCGCGCCCCCGGACCCACCGTCACCTCCAGCTCGAGGTCGTCGCCGCCGAGCGGGCCCGCCGCCGCGCCGACCAGGTGGACGGCGCGGCAGGGGTCTCCCGGCCCGGAGGTCTCGCGCAGCGCCAGCGGGCCGTCCGAGCGCAGCCGCGTCAGCCGGGTGCCCCCGGACGGGCCGCGCTCGGCGGTGACGGCGGCGCGCGCCGTGTAGGAGCGGGCCTGGCGGCCGGGGGTCATGAGGCGGCGGCGTGCGGCACAACACTGGGCACCGGCCGGCCCAGGACGCCGCGGACCCAGTCCGCCACCTCGGGCGCGCCGGGCCGCTCCCGCAGCGAGGTGAACGCCACCGGCCGGCCGTCCCGGACCCGCGCCGCGTCCCGGGCCATCAGATCCAGGTCGCTGCCCACCAGCGGCGCCAGGTCCGTCTTGTTGACCACCAGCAGGTCGGCCGCGGCGACGCCGAGCCCGCCCTTGCGCGGTACGTCGTCGCCGCCCGCCACGTCCAGCACGAAGATCTGCCGGTCCGCCAGGCCCCGGCTGAACAGGGCGGTTAGATTGTCGCCGCCGCTCTCCACGATGATCAGGTCGAGCGTCCCGCCGTGCCGCTCCTCCAGCGCCTCGACCGCGTCGAGGTTGGCCGAGATGTCGTCGCGGATGGCGGTGTGCGGGCACGCGCCGGTCCGCACCGCGGTGATCCGGTCGTCGGCCAGCACCGCCTCGCGGCGCAGGAAGTCGGCGTCCTCGGTGGTGTAGATGTCGTTGGTCACCACCGCCAGCTCCAGCTCGTCGCGCAGCACCCGGCACAGCGCGGCGGTCAGCGCCGTCTTGCCGCTGCCGACCGGGCCCCCGATGCCCAGCCGCAGCGCCCGGCCCTCCGGCACCGGCGCCTCGCAGGGGTTGTGCGCGTGGTCGTGTTCATGGTCGTGGACGGCGCCCATACCTCTGGTACCTCCCGGTCAGGATTCGAAAAGGCGCAGGTCCGCGCCCATGTGCAGCTCGGCGTACAGGTCGAGCGCGGGTGCGGAGAGGGCGGGCAGCCCCGCCCAGTCACCGGTGGCCGCCGCCGCCTCCGCCGCGACGGCGTCCACACCGGCGGCCAGGTCCGCGAGGACCCGGTGCACGGCCAGCGGGTCCAGCCCGAGCAGCCGCACCCCCGCCGACGCCGGCCCCGTCACCGCCCCGTAGGCGCTGATCGCGGCGGCCTGCTCCGGCGTCCCGCCCGCCGACGCCGCCGCCGCGCCCTGCACGAGCGGCTGGTGCGGCTCGCGCAGGCCGGCGAGCGCGTCGAGCGCCGGATGCGGCCACGTCCCGCGCGCCGCCCGCAGCAGCGACCTGCCCTGTGCCCGGGACGCCCTCCGCTGCGCCGGGGAAGGGATGCGGGCGCCGGCCTCCGCGTCCAGCCGCGCCCACGCCCACGACGACGGCTCCGCCGCCGCGTGCGCGCACGCGGCGGCGGCCAGCGCGGCCGACACCAGGCCCGAGGTCGCCAGCCGCCCGCGCAGGAAGTCGGCCAGCCCGTCCACGTCCCGCACCGCCCCCGCCGCGACCGCGGGCTCCAGCCCGCCCGAATGGGCGTGCCCGCCCGCCGGGAGCCGCGAGTCGGCCAGCAGCAGCAGGTGCGCCGGAAGGGTCGTCATGACGGCGCCGGTCAGAAGAGGAAGTAGCGCTGCGCCATCGGCAGCTCGTCCACCGGGGCGGGCTCGACCTCGTCACCGTCGATGGAGACGGTGAAGGTGTCGGGATCCACCTCGATCCTGGGCAGCGCGTCGTTCAGCGGCATGCCGGCCTTGCCGAGCCGCCGCGTGTCGCCGACCGGGACCAGGGCGCGCCGCACCGCCAGCCGCTCCGCCAGCCCGTCGTCGAGGGCCGCCTGCGCCACGAAGTGCAGCGACGTCGCCGCCGCGACCGGCGGCGCCGCCCCGAACATCGGCCGCGGCAGCATCGGCTGCGGCGTCGGGATGGAGGCGTTGGCGTCGCCCATCGCCGCCCACGCGATCACCCCGCCCTTCAGCACCGCCTGCGGCCGGACGCCGAAGAACGCCGGATCCCACAGCACCAGGTCGGCCAGCTTCCCCGGCTCCACCGAACCGACCTCGGCGTCCAGGCCGTGCGCGATCGCCGGGTTGATCGTGTACTTGGCGACGTAGCGGCGCGCCCGCAGGTTGTCGGCCGGGCCCTCCAGCGCGCCGCGCCGCCGCTTCATCGCGTGCGCCGTCTGCCACGTGCGGATCACCGTCTCCCCGATCCGGCCCATCGCCTGCGAGTCCGACCCGATCATCGAGATCGCGCCCAGGTCGTGCAGCACGTCCTCGGCCGCCATCGTCGTCGGCCGGATCCGCGACTCGGCGAACGCCAGGTCCTCGGGCACCGACGGGTTGAGGTGATGGCACACCATCAGCATGTCGAGGTGCTCGTCGAGCGTGTTCACGGTGTGCGGCCGCGTCGGGTTCGTGGACGACGGCAGCACGTTCGGGTGCGAGGCCACCGTGATGATGTCGGGCGCGTGCCCGCCCCCCGCGCCCTCGGTGTGGTACGCGTGGATCGACCGGCCGCCCACGGCCTCCAGCGTCGACTCCACGTACCCGGCCTCGTTCAGCGTGTCGGTGTGCAGCGCCACCTGCACGCCGGACGCGTCCGCCACCCGCAGGCACGCGTCGATCGCGGCGGGCGTGGAACCCCAGTCCTCGTGCAGCTTGAACCCCGACGCGCCCCAGCGCAGCTGCTCCCACAGCGCGTCCTCGGAGACGGTGTTGCCCTTGCCGAGCAGCGCCACGTTCACCGGGTGGCCGTCCAGGGCCTCCAGCATCCGGTGCAGGTACCAGGCGCCCGTCACGGTGGTGGCCTTGGTGCCCTCGGCGGGACCGGTGCCGCCGCCGATGAGCGTGGTGACCCCGGCGCCGAGCGCCTCGTCCAGGAGCTGCGGGCAGATCAGGTGGACGTGGGAGTCCACCGCCCCCGCCGTGAGGATCTTGCCGTTGCCCGCCAGCACCTCGGTGGACGGCCCGATGACCAGGCCGGGATGGACGCCGTCCATGGTGTCGGGATTGCCCGCCTTGCCGAGCGCGACGATCCGGCCGTCCCGCACCCCCACGTCCGCCTTGACCACGCCCCAGTGGTCGAGCACCACCGCCCCCGTGATCACCAGATCGAGGGCGCCCTCCGCACGGGTGGCGCGGGCCTGCCCCATCGACTCGCGGATCACCTTGCCGCCGCCGAACACCACCTCGTCCCCGGCACCCGCCGGACCCCGGCTGCGGTCCTCGGTGACCTCGACGAACAGGTCGGTGTCGGCGAGCCGCACCCGGTCGCCCGCCGTCGGCCCGTACAACCCCGCATAGCGCGCCCGCCCCAGCTCAGTCCCCATTGCCTCGCCTCCGCTCGGCGCTTCGGTGCTCATGTGCCTTCATCCAGAGGGCCGTTCTTCTCCAGTCGCAGGCCAGGGACGATTCGCGCACCGGCCAGCGGGACCAGGGCGACCTCGCGGGTCAGGCCAGGCTCGAACCGCACCGCCGTGCCGGCCGGGACGTCGAGCCGGTGCCCCCACGCGGCGTCACGGTCGAAGTCGAGCGCCGGATTGGCCACGGCGAAGTGGTAGTGCGAGCCGACCTGGACCGGACGGTCGCCGGTGTTGACCACGGTCACGGTGACGCGCGGGCGCCCGGGGTTCAGCTCCACCGGTTCCGCGCCCGGCACGATCTCTCCGGGGACCATCATGGGATCGGCCGGTGGACCGTGACGAGCTTGGTACCGTCGGGGAAGGTCGCCTCCATCTGGACCGACTCCAGCATCTCCGGCACGCCCTCCATGACGTCCTCACGGGTGAGGACGGTGCGTCCGGACTCCATCAGCTCGGCCACGGTGCGCCCGTCGCGGGCGCCCTCCATGATGTGCACCGCGATGATCGCGGTCGCCTCGGGATGGTTGAGCCGCAGCCCGCGCGCCCGGCGATCGCGGGCCACCTGGGCGGCCACATGGATCAGCAGGCGCTCCTGCTCGTGTGGGGTGATCAGCACACCTCAGGACGCTATCCCCACGCTGACCTGCGAAGGAACGGCCGCGTTGCGCATTTAACGCCCTTTTCACAATCTCCTGGACCGGAAACGGGGTCGTCATGCCGATCTCATCTCGCGGCAACAGCCCTGTGCGCGAGCTCACTACCGGCGGGTACGTGCCCGGGGCGGGGTCGTACGGAGCGTGAAGGCCGGCTAACTCCGACGTTCCGGACATTAGGGGTGAGGAACTGGAAACCATTTGCTAACCCCTGGGGCAGGGCCGAAACCCAGCCCTTACCGGACGCGTCCCCCGCCGAAATGGAGCGCTCCGAGACTCCAGCCGACGAGATCTTGGAGGTGGCTCCTTTGGCCATGACGGACGAATCCAACGGTACCGGCGTCAGCCGCCGCGGCTTCCTCACGCGCGTCGGCGCCACCGGCGGGGCCGGCGCCATGTTCGCCACCATGGGCGCGCTGGGCCTGGCCCCCAGCGCCGAGGCGGCCACGCGCGCACCGTTCCAGCCCCCGCGCGCCTCGGACTTCCGGCTGCGCGGGCGCGGCGCCGCGAAGGTGGCCGTGCTGGGCGCCGGCGTGGCCGGCCTCGCCGCCGCCTACGAACTGGGCAAGGCCGGGTACGACGTGACGATCCTGGAGGCGCAGGACCGCGTGGGCGGGCGCAACCGCACCCTGCGCGGCGGCGACCGGCTCACCGAGACGGGAGGCGCCACCCAGGACGTGAAGTTCGGCAAGGGCACGTACATGAACGCCGGGCCCGCGCGCATCGCCCAGTGGATGACCACCATGGACTACTGCCGCGAACTCGGCGTCCCCCTGGAGGTCTTCACCAACTCCAACGCCGACGCCTACCTCTACAACGAGTCCGCCGGGATGACGGCCCCGGTGCGGTGGCGCACCGCCAAGGCCGACGTGTACGGCTACATCTCCGAGCTGCTGGCCAAGGCCACCGACCAGGGCGCCCTCGACCAGCGGCTCACCGCCACCGACAAGGAGAGGCTGCTGTCCTTCCTCTCCGGATTCGGGTCCATCGGCGCGAAGGCCGACGGTTTCGCGTACAAGGGCACCGACGGCAGGCGCGGCTACTCGGTGAACCCGGGCGCGGCCGACACCGCGGGAACGGTGCTGGGCCCGGTGCCCTCCCTCACCGACGTCTTCGCCAGCGGCGTGGGCCGCTTCTTCTCCTTCGAGTTCGGCTACAGCCAGGCGATGCTGATGTTCCAGCCGGTCGGCGGCATGGACGCCATCCCGCGTGCGCTCGCCGAGGCGGTCGGGCACGGAAAGATCCGCACCGGCTGCAAGGTCACCAAGATCACCAACAAGGCCGGCGGGGTGGAGGTCGAGTACGAGCGGGACGGCCGCACCCGCAACCTGTCGGCCGACTACTGCATCGCCACCCTCCCGCCGCAGATCCTCGCGAAGATCCCGCACAACCTCGGCGCGGGCGTGCAGGCGGCCCTGGCCACCCCCGTCCCCAACTCCACCGGCAAGATCGGCCTGGAGTACCGGGGCCGCTGGTGGGAGGACGAGGAGCGCATCTACGGCGGCATCACCAACACCGACCTGGACCTGTCCACGATCTGGTACCCCTCGCACGACTTCCACGCCGAGCGCGGCCTCATCGTCGGCTACTACAACTTCGGCGCCAGCGCCGACGCCTACGCCCGGATGACGCACGCCGACCGGCTCCGCCGCGCCCTCGACCAGGGCGCCAAGATCCATGGTGACCGCTACCGGCGGAACCTGGCCGCCTCCGCCTCCATCTCCTGGATCCGGCAGCCGCACATCGAGGGCGGCTGGATCTCCTGGCCGTCCCGCGGCGCCGAGTACCGGCTGCTGAACCAGCCGCAGGGCAACGTCTACTTCTCCGGTGACTGGCTGAGCTACGAGATCGCCTGGCAGCACGGGTCGTTCGAGTCGGCGCGCAAGGTCGTGACCGAGCTGCACCAGCGGGTCCTGCGGGGCTGAGCGAAGGGATGACGATCATGAAGATGCGACGGAAGATCATCGTGGCCGGGGCGGCCGCCGCCGTGCTGGTCGGGGCGGGCGGCGCCGCGTCCGCCGCGCCCGGGTCCAAGGCGCCGAGCCCGCCGCGTCCCACCGAGGTCCGCCCGGCGCTGCCGGACGGGCAGAACAACCCGTCCATCGCCAACGGCGTCGCGGTCGGGTCGCTGGTGGCCACCTACACGGCCAGCGGGCTCGGCCCCCGCGACGCCAACCCGGCCGCGCCCGCGGGCAGCCCCGAGCGCTACGTCGACTTCCCCGGCGGCACGCTGCCACCGGGGGTAACGCTGACCGAGGCCCAGGCGATCAACGCGTTGAAGGCGATCAACGAGAACCTCAAGGCACAGGGCCTCACGGCCAGGGACGTGATCTCCATGCGGGCCTACCTCAGCAACCCGCCGGGCGCGGCCACCGCCGACTTCGCCGGCTGGAACCGCGCCTACCGCCAGTTCTACGCCAACACCGACCTGTCCACCGGAAAGCCGGTCGACGTCCCGCTGGGCACCGCGCCGCCGGCCCCGCCCATGCTGGTCAACCCCGCCAGGCCCGCCCGGGTCACCATCGAGATCGAGAACCTGCCGGTCAACGGCTGGCTGGTCGAGGTGGAGGTGGTGGCGGCGTTCCGGCAGCGCTGACCCCGTGCCCGAGAGCGCCCGGCGGTCCTTCGCCCGCCGGGCGCTCCCGTGTTCTCGCAGGCCCTTCACGCAGGCCCTCTCGGGCACGCAGGCCCTCTCAAGGAGGAGAGCTCCCATGCACGACGACCAGACACGCTCCGCCGCCCACGCCCAGGACGTCCCAGGCGTCCCCGACCTCCACGACGTCCCGGCCGGTCCCGCCGGCGGCCCGCCCGTCAGCCGCCGCACGTTCCTGCACCGCACCGGCGCCGGGGCGGCGCTGCTGGCCGGCGGCGTCCTGGTGGGCGGGACGGCCGCCGCCGCGCCGCCCGTGCGCAGGGCCGCCGCCGGGATCGCCCCGGCCGACCTGGACCCGCTCGCGCTGCTGAAGAAGATGCTCGGCTTCGACACCCAGAACCACGGCGAGGGCGGCATCACCCGCCCGCACGCCGAGATGCTCAAGGCGGTGTGGGAGTCGGCGAACGTCCCGGCCGAGATCATTCCGACCCCCAAGCAGGACAACGTCCATCTCATCGCGCGGATCAAGGGCACCACCGCGGCCGCCCCGCTGCTGCTTCTGGGGCATTCCGACGTGGTTCCGGTGGAACGCGCCAAATGGTCCGTCGACCCGTTCGCCGGGGTCGTCAAGGACGGCGAGATCTACGGCCGCGGCGCCCTGGACATGAAGGGCGCCAACGCCGCGTTCGTCGCCGCCCTGCTCCGCCACCTGAACGAGGGCGGGAGGTTCGACCGCGACATCATCGTCCTGACCGACTGCGACGAGGAGGCCGGCCCGCACGGCTCGCGCTGGCTCGCCGAGCACCACTGGGACAAGATCAACGCCGGGATCGTGCTGACCGAGGGCGGCTGGTTCCTCGCCCAGAAGGACCGCACCACCCCGATGCTCATCACGGTCACCCGCCAGGACAAGGTCTACTTCAACCTCGACCTCGTCGCCGACGGCACCGCCACCCACTCCTCCAAGCCCAACCCCGACTCGGCCATCGCCAAGCTCTCGCGCGCCGTCACCGCCCTCGACACCTGGCTCGCCCCCGTCACCCTGACCCCCGTCACCCGCGAGTACTTCACCGCGCTGGCCAAGGCCACCGGCGACGCCGCGTTCCGGCGCGCCATCGAGCTGATGCTGGCGGCGCGCTCGCAGCCCGCGCGCGAACGCGCCGCCGCCGTCGTCGTCCAGCGCAGCGACTACCCCTGGCTGCACCGCGCCCTGCTCCGCACCACGCACGCCTTCGTCATCGAGGACGCGGGCTACAAGGAGAACGTCATCCCGTCCACCGCCACCCTGCGCATCAACTGCCGGGGCGTCCCCGGCGGGCAGCGGCCCCGCGACTTCCTCGCCGATGTCCGCGGGCGCCTGGAGGGACGGGACGTCACCGTCAAGCTCGTCGGCAACCCCGGAGAAACCGAGGAGGCCGCCCTCAAGCGCCTCGACGAGACCTTCGCCAGGCCCCCGTCCAGCATCGACTCGCCCCTCTACACCGCCATCGGCGACGCCGCCGCCAAGACCTACCCCGACGCCGTCTTCGCGCCCGCGCTGTTCGAGGCGGGCACCAGCCTGTACCCGTGGACGTCCCGCGGCGTCCCCGGCTACGGCGTCTACCCCTACGTCCTCGACAACGACCAGCTCATCGGCATGCACGGCAACGACGAGCGCATCGCCGTGGAGGCCCTGAAGCAGGGCACCGAGTTCATGTACCGGCTCTTCGCCCGCTTCAGGGTCTGACGGGCGGCACCCCCGGCCCCTCGACCATGCGGCCGATGGACGGGTAGTCCAGCACCAGCCCGTCCCGGAACACGATCTCCTCGGTGAACCCTGGGCTGGCGAAGCGCATCACCTCCAGATCGCCGTCCCGGCGGACGACCTCGTACGTCTGCCGGGACGGCGTCACCGTCAGGTCCGGCACCGACACCCACGCCATCAGGTACTCGGCGGGCCCGGCGTCGGGCGTGCGCAGCGCGGGCATGGTGTTGGTCAACGGCGACAGTCCCAGATCGCAGTCCAGCGCGCCGCGCAGCGCTGCGGCATCGCCGCCCGGCGGCGGCATCCCCACCCGGCCCTCGGCGCGCGCGCTCACCGTCCACTCGCCCTCGGGCCGGTTGACCAGCTCCAGCGACCGCCGCCACGGCCCGGTCGCCGGATCGGTCCCGTGCGCCTCGACCAGCAGCCGGGCCGTCACGTAGCGGTCGCCGGTGGTCAGCTCGTACTCCAGCCGGTACGGCAGCGGATCGCCGCCGATCGCCGCCCCCGAGGCCGCCAGCCGCCCCGCCGAGATCTCCACCTCCGCGAGCTCGGCGCCCTCCGGTTTCACCCACACCACCGAACGCATCATGGGTCCCTGCATACCCGCCGCCGCTCCCGGGACTCGACCCCGGCGGGGACGCGGGACGGCCGGTCCGGGACCGGCCGTCGCGTGCCGGCCGTCAGCCGCGGGCCAGGGCGGCGACCACCACGTCCCAGACGCGGCGCGGCAGCTCCTGGCCGATGCCGGGAAGGCGGACCAGCCCCGCGCCCGGGATCTCCCGGGCCAGCGCCTCGCCGTTCCCGATCGGGAAGAACGGGTCGTCCTCGCCGTGGATCACCACGGTCGGCGCCGCGATCGCGCCGAGCCGCTCGCGCCAGCGCGGACCGCAGTCCAGCGCCGCGAACACGCCGCCGGTCTGGTTGGCGCGGTGCACCGCCGCGGGGTCGGCGCCCGGGGGCACCACGGCGCGGTCGAAGATCCGGCCCGCCCGCTCCCTCGCCTCCGCCTCGTCGAAACCTCCCCGCCCCGCCATGTGCCGCGCGCTCTCCGCCATCGCCGCCACGACCGACGCCCGGTCGGTCCAGTCCGGACGCGGCGCCGACATGATGAACGCCATCAGGTCCGCGTCGTGCTCGGGCAGGTCCGGGTCCACCGGGCCGGGCGCGACCGGCCTCGTCGCGATGAGGGTGAGCGCGGCCACCCGGTCGGCGTGGTCGAGCGCCAGCAGCTGCGCGACCCAGCCGCCGACGCCGTACCCGGCCACGTGCGCCCGCTGGATCCCCAGCGCCTCCAGCAGCCCGGCCGCGTCCGCGACCAGGTCGCGCAGCGTGTAGCCGGGGTCGTCCGGGTCCACCGTGGTGGAGCGGCCCGTGTCGCGCGGGTCGTACCGGACCACGTGCCGCGGTGTCGCGGCCAGCCGTGCGCACAGCTCGTCGGGCCAGCTCAGCATCGAGGCGCCGACCAGCAGCACGGGCGGCGCCTCCGGCTTCCCGAAGGTCTCCACGCACAGCTCCGCGCCGTTCACCGGCACCAGACGCTCGCCGCCCCGCTCGCCGCCCCGCTCGTTGTCCATGGGCGCTCCCCCTTCTCGCTCGTCTCTTCCGAATGCTCCGATGCCGTTCAGACCGCCGCGGCCGGCGAAACTCATCGGGCCGGGAAGGACGGGTGGGGCCCGGGATGTCCGATGACGGGATTAGACTCGCGGCCGTGGCAGGCCGGATTCGTAACGAGGACATCGCGCTGGTGCGGGAGCGGTCACCCGTCGACGAGGTGATCGGCGAGTACCTCCAGCTCCGCAGTGCCGGCGGCGGCAACCTCAAGGGCCTGTGCCCCTTCCACGACGAGAAGTCGCCGTCGTTCAACGTCACGCCGTCCCGGGGGCTGTGGTACTGCTTCGGCTGCTCGGCCGGCGGCGATGTGATCAAGTTCGTCCAGGAGATCGACCATCTCTCGTTCGGGGAGGCGGTGGAGCGGCTGGCGGCCAAGGCCGGCGTGCAGCTCCGCTACGAGGAGGGCGGCGGTTACACCCCCCGGCAGGACTCGGGCCAGCGGGCCCGGCTGCTGGAGGCGCACCGGGCCGCGGCGGAGTTCTACGCCGGGATGCTCGCCTCGCCGGACGGCGCGATCGGCCGCAAGTTCCTGTCCGAGCGGGGCTTCGAGGCGGCCGACGCGCAGCGCTACGGCGTGGGCTTCGCCCCGCGCGAGTGGGAGGCGCTGGTCCGGCACCTGCGCGGGCGCGGCTTCGCCGACCGCGAGCTGGTCGCCGGGGGGCTGGCCAAGGAGGGCCGCCGCGGCCCGATGGACCGCTTCCGCGGCCGGCTGATCTGGCCGATCCGCGACCTGAGCGGCGACGTGATCGGCTTCGGGGCGCGCAGGCTGTACGACGATGACGACGGCCCCAAGTACCTCAACACCCCCGAGTCGCCGATCTTCCACAAGGGCTCGGTGCTGTACGGCGCCGACCTGGCCAAGAAGGAGATCGCGCGGCGCCGCCAGGCGGTGGTGGTGGAGGGCTACACCGACGTGATGGCCTGCCACCTGTCGGGCGTGCCGACCGCGATCGCGACCTGCGGCACCTCCTTCGGCGACGACCACATCAAGATCCTGCGCCGGCTGCTGATGGACCAGGACGAGTTCCGCGGCGAGGTGATCTTCACCTTCGACGGCGACTCGGCCGGTCAGCGGGCCGCGCTGCGCGCCTTCGCCGACGAGCAGAAGTTCGTCACGCAGACGTTCGTGGCGGTGCAGCCCGACGGGCTCGACCCGTGCGACCTGCGCATCCGGCACGGCGAGGCGGCGGTGCGCGATCTGGTGGCCTCCCGGCTGCCGCTGTTCGAGTTCGCGATCCGCAGCGTGATCCAGGAGCGTGACCTGGACACCGCCGAGGGCCGGCTGGCCGCGCTGGACGCGGCGGCCCCGGTGGTGGCGGCGATCAAGGACCGGGCGCTGCGGCAGATGTACGCGGTCAGCCTCGACCGCTGGCTCGGCATCATGGACGAGCAGTTCGTGCTGCGCCGGGTGCGGGAGCTGGCGGCGCGCCGGGCGCAGGGTGGCCGTCCCAACGGGCGGCCCGGCCTGCGCCAGGGCGCCCCCGGGCAGGCCGGGCCGGGCCGGGGCGCTCCCGGGCAGGGCGTGCCGGGGCAGGGTGCGCCGGGGGAGCCGGCGCGGCCCGCCTTCGATCCCAACCATCCCGAGGTGCGGCGCGAGCGGGAGCTGCTGAAGATGGCGGTGCAGCGTCCGGCGCTGCTCGGACCCGAGTTCGACCAGGTGCCGGCCGAGGCGTTCATCGCCCCGCCGCACGCCGCGGTGCGCGAGGTCATCGCGGGCGCGGGCGGTGTGGCGGTCGCGGCGGGCGCGGCCGAATGGGTCGCGCTGCTGCTGGAGCGGGCTCCGAACGACCAGGTCAGAGAGCTCATCACGCGGCTTGGAGTCGATCCCGTGCACTCCGCACATGAAACGGATGACCGTTATGCCGGTGAATTGCTCGCCCGAATTCAGGAACGCCAGCTCACACGCTTGATCACGGACCTGAAATCTAAACTCGAGCGGCTGAATGCGGCCGAGTCGGCCGAGGATTACAACCGGCTGTTCGGCGATCTTGTCGCGCTTGAGCAGCAGAGACGGGTGATGCGGGAGCGAGGGCTCGGGGCGCAGTAAGTCAAGGGACCGCAAAAATGGGTCCTGTGATCTTGGACCCGTTTGACGCAGACTGTCTCCGTGGGCCCTTCGGTGCTGCCAAGCGAGGCGCCATCGGTTGACCAGGTGGCGGACCTTGTCGCGCGCGGCAGAGAGCGCGGCGGAGTGACCGTCGACGACGTCGCAGCCGCGCTCGATCGCTCCGACTTGCCGGACGACTCCCTCGAAAGGATCGTCCGGATGCTCGCAGAGCAGGGGGTAGAGGTCCTCGAGTCCCAGCAGGAGACCGAGGACGTCACGCGAGCGGACGAGGGAGACCTCGGCAAGCGGGCGCCGACGAGCGATCTGGTCCGGATCTACCTGCGGGAGATCGGTCGCGTACCGCTGCTCACGGCAGAAGATGAAGTCGAACTAGCGAAATCGATCGAGGCGGGACTGTTCGCCGAGGAGAAGATGGCGCACACCGCCATCCTGTCCCGGATGGAACGGCTCGACCTCGAACTGCTCGCCCGCGAGGGGGTGCGGGCGAAGCAACGCCTGATCGAGGCCAACCTGCGGCTGGTGGTCTCGATCGCCAAACGCTACGTGGGCCGGGGAATGCTGTTCCTCGACCTGATCCAGGAGGGAAATCTCGGACTGATCCGCGCGGTCGAGAAATTCGACTACACCAAGGGGTTCAAGTTCTCGACCTACGCCACCTGGTGGATCCGCCAGGCGATCACCCGTGCGATCGCCGACCAGGCCCGGACCATCCGGATCCCGGTGCACATGGTGGAGACCATCAACAAGCTGGTCCGGGTGCAGCGGCAGATGCACCAGGACCTCGGCCGGGAACCGAGCCCCGAGGAGATCGGCCTGGAGATGGGCCTGACGCCCGTCCGGGTCGTGGAGATCCAGCGGATCGCCCAGGAGCCCGTCTCGCTGCAGTCGCCGATCGGCGAGGAAGACTCCGACCTCGGCGACTTCATCGAGGACGCCGACGCGGTCGTGCCGATCGAGGCGGCGGCGTTCATCCTGCTGCAGGACCAGCTGGAGGACATCCTGGGGACGCTGTCGGACCGGGAGCAGCGCATCATCCAGCTGCGCTTCGGGCTGGCCGACGGCCATCCGCGGACGCTGGAGGAGGTCGGCCGGGAGTTCGGGGTGACGCGGGAGCGGATCCGCCAGATCGAGTCGAAGACCCTGGCGAAGCTGCGGCATCCCTCACGCGCCCAGATGCTCCGGGAGTACCTCGACTGATCGCCGTTCCGCCGCCCCCGCCGCGGCCGCGCCAGGATCCGCGGCCACGGCGGGTGGCCGGCGGGAGGCGGCGCGTCACCGGCGTCCCCCCGCGTGGCGGCGGGCCGCACGGCTGGCAGGCCAGAATGGGGCGTACGGCCACAATTCCCCGCTCCGGTGGATTACCGTTGTGCTCATGCTGATCGTGACGACTGATGGCCTGCCGGGGTACGAGATCCGCAGCGTGCTCGGCGAGGCGCTGGGGGTGGCCGTCCGGACCGATCAGGGCCCGACCCCTCCCACCGGGCAGCCGGGGAGCAGCGCGACGTTCCGGGTGACCGGCGAGCAGCCGTCGCCGGGCCTTGCCGCCACCCGCCGGGAGGCCGTGGAACGGCTGGCGGAGGAGGCGCGCCGCAAGGGCGCCAACGCGGTGGTGGGCATGTGCTTCGACACCGCGGCGCTCGCCGGCGGCGGCCACGAGGTCTGCGCCTACGGCACCGCCGTGTGGGCCGAGGCCGCGCAGGGCGCCCAGCCCGGGCATTCGGCCTCGGTCCCGCAGGCGCAGCAGCCCCAGCCGCAGCACGGCGGGCTGCC
Source organism: Spirillospora sp. CA-255316 (assembly GCA_050942275.1). Lineage (GTDB taxonomy): Bacteria > Actinomycetota > Actinomycetes > Streptosporangiales > Streptosporangiaceae > Spirillospora. The sequence goes on from CP192047.1 coordinate 2,958,823, forward strand.
CCCGTACGGCGACTCGCAGCCCAGCGGCCCGCCGATGGCGGCGCGGAACCTGACCATCGGCCTGCACGACCGTCCCCGCTGAGCCTCCGCCTTCTCTTCTCCCAGGCGGGTTACGCCTTGCCGGCGCGTTCGGCCCGGATCCGGGCCACCACGTCGGCCGCCGCCGTCTTCACGGCCTCCAGCTCCTGCAAGTACGACCAGTAGTCCGGATGGGGGCCCACCAGCCGCCGCGGCGCCCGGTCCAGCCGGTGGACGAGGGAGTCCAGGACACTGGCGTGGTGCGGGGCCGCGCCCCCGGGCTGCGCCATGGCGAGCTTCTGCGCGTCCCGCACCGCGAACCGCGCCGCCTCGGCGGGCTTGGCCGGGTCGGCCGCCGCCGCGTCCAGCTCCGCGACCCGCCCGGTGACGTGCCCGGCCCGGCGTTCGGCGGCGTTCAGCTCGGTGCGGGCCGCGGTCAGCGACCGCTGCGCCTGCTTCCACTCGCTGCGCGCGACGTGCTGCGACGCCTCGTTCAACCGTTCCCGGGCGCGTTCCACGCCCGCCTCCACGGCCTCGGGCGCACCCTTGAGGTCCTGCCAGCAGGCCTGGGAGTAGTTGCGCAGCAGCAGCCTCATCGCCTGCCGCACCGGATCGACGCGTCCCGCGACCATGTCGGAGCGGGTCCGCACCGAGGCCAGCGAGTTGCGGACCTTCTCGCCCAGCCGGGGCAGCTCCTCGGCCGCCTCCCTGGCCCCCTCCGCGATCCGGCGCACCTCGTCGGCCTTGTCCATCGCCCCGGCCAGCCCGAGACCGCCGAGCCCCTGCGAGCTCAGCACCGCCAGGGCCCCCTTGGCGCGGGCCAGCTCGGCCTCGGGGTCGGAGGCGTCCATGCCCGCCGTGCGCGCGGCGGCGATCGCGGCGTCGGCGGCGGCCACCGCGTCGCGGGCGGCGGCCAGGCGGGGCGGGAGCCGGTCCAGCGCCGCCTCCAGCCGCGCCATCTGCGGGGCGAGCCGCTCGGCGAACCGGTTCAGATCGGCCGTGATCTTCTTCAGCCGGTCGGTGACCGCGACGAAGGCCCGCCGCGCCGCGTCGTACTCGGCCGGGCCCCGCTCGCGGTCGTCGTCGAGCTCGTTGGCGTCCAGCACGGAGATGTAGGCCACGGCCGCGGCGTCGGCGCTGTCGCCCAGCGCCGCGAACTCCGACCGCACCGGCGCCGCCGCCCCGGCGTCCAGGTCGGCGAAGACCGTGACGCGGCCCTGCAGGTACTTCTGTGCCTGGTCCATGTCGTAGAAGGCGGTGGCCGCCGCCTCCCTCGCCTCGATCGCCGCGGCGGCCGCCTGCTCCTCCCGGCCGCGGCGGCGCTGGCCCCCTGCTCCCCGCAAGTGCCGCCTCCCTGTCTCCAGCCCGTCCTGGGGTTTCCGGCCCGTCCCGGGGCCGGCGCCGCCGCGCGGCCCGGACCCGCTTCTAGTCTCGCGCAGGAGACCCGTGCTGTTCACCGTCCGGTCAAGGTCATCGGCCGGATCGGTGGCGGGCGGGGGTTCCGGCGGACCGGTAGGGAACGGATAGCATCGCTGCATCGTCGGGTATAGCGGGACGCGTGCGGCGTCACACGGGCCGTCCGGAGCTCCGGACGGCAGGGTAGCGATCTTGGAGGCACTGTGGGTGTCAGTCTCAGCAAGGGCGGCAACGTCTCCCTCACCAAGCAGGCCCCGGGACTGACCGCGGTGACCGTCGGTCTCGGCTGGGACCTGCGCACCACCACCGGCGCCGACTTCGACCTCGACGCCTCCGCGCTGGTGCTGGACGGATCGGGCAAGATCCTCTCCGACGGGCACTTCGTGTTCTTCAACAACCTGCGCACGCCCGACGGCGGGGTGGAGCACACCGGCGACAACAAGACCGGCGTGGGCGAGGGCGACGACGAGCAGATCAACGTGAACTTCGGTGCGATGCCGGACACCGCCGAGCGGGTCGCCTTCGCCGTGTCGATCTACGAGGCCGACACCCGCGGGCAGAACTTCGGCCAGGTCCGCAACGCCTTCATCCGGGTGGTGAACCAGGGCGACGGCACCGAGATGGCCCGCTACGACCTGAGCGAGGACGCCTCGACCGAGACCGCGATGGTGTTCGGCGAGCTGTACCGCAACGGGGCCGAGTGGAAGTTCCGCGCCGTCGGGCAGGGGTACGCCTCGGGCCTGGCCGGCATCGCCACCGACTTCGGCGTCAACCTCTAGCCCGTCCCCCGGCCGCCCCCGGACGGCGGTCTCCAGCACAGGGAGCAATCCGATCATGGGAGTATCGCTCGCCAAGGGCGGCAACGTCTCGCTCACCAAGGCCGTCCCCGATCTCACCGCCGTCGCCGTCGGCCTCGGGTGGGACGTGCGGGCCACCACCGGCGCCGACTTCGACCTGGACGCCTCGGCGCTGCTGCTGGACTCCGGCGGTAAGGTACTCTCCGACCAGCACTTCGTCTTCTTCAACAATCTCAGGAGCCCCGACGGTTCGGTCGAGCACACCGGCGACAACCTCACCGGCGAGGGCGAGGGCGACGACGAGGTCATCAACGTCGACCTCCGCGCGGTCCCGGCCGAATGCGACCGCGTCGTCTTTCCCGTCTCGATCTACGAAGCCGACAGCCGCGCCCAGAACTTCGGCCAGGTCCGCAACGCGTTCATCCGGATCGTGAACCGGACCGACGGAAACGAGCTGGCCAGGTTCGACCTCACCGAGGACGCCTCGACCGAGACCGCGATGGTCTTCGGCGAGCTCTACCGGCACAGCGGTGAGTGGAAGTTCCGCGCGGTGGGCCAGGGGTACGCCTCGGGCCTGGCCGGCATCGCCATGGACTTCGGCGTCAACGTCGGTTGAGCGCCGCCAGCCCGCCTCGAACAGAAAAGTACGCATGATTCTTCGCACCTTCGGGTGGTCCTTCGCGGTCACCGCTCTCGGACTGGTCGCCGCGCTCCTCTACGGGGGCCCCGCCGGGCTCGCACTGGTCGCGGTGCTGGCCATCCTCGAGATCTCGCTCTCGTTCGACAACGCCGTGGTCAACGCCAAGGTGCTCGACCGGATGAGCCCCTTCTGGCAGAAGATCTTCCTGACCGTCGGCATCGCCATCGCCGTGTTCGGCATGCGGCTGGTGTTCCCGCTGGTGATCGTGGTGATCACCGCGGGTCTCGGACCGATCGAGGCGTTCGATCTCGCGCTGAACGAGCCCGACAAGTACCACCATGCGATGGAGACGGCGTACCCGACGATCGCCGCGTTCGGCGGGATGTTCCTGCTGATGCTGTTCCTCGACTTCGTGTTCGAGGACCACGTGCACAAGTGGCTGCCGTGGCTGGAGCGGCCGCTGGCGCGCATCGGGAAGCTGGACCAGCTGTCGGTGGTCGTGGCCGGCGGCGCGCTGGCCCTGGTCTCCGGGGTCTGGGCGGAGGCGCCGGGCGATGTGATGATCGCCGGGGTGCTCGGCATGGTGACCTACATCCTGGTCAACGGGCTGGGCGAGCTGTTCTCCGGCGCCGGCGGGATCGACGAGGACGGCGACGACGAGGGCGAGGGCGAGGGCGGGGAGGCCGAGCGCCGCGGCGGGCCGAGCCAGCTCGCGCTGGCCACCGGCAAGGCCGGCTTCTTCCTGTTCCTCTACCTGGAGGTGCTGGACGCCTCGTTCTCCTTCGACGGCGTCATCGGCGCGTTCGCCATCAGCACCGACCCGATCGTGATCGCGCTGGGCCTGGGCATCGGCGCCATGTACATCCGTTCCCTGACGGTCTTCCTGGTCCGCAAGGGGACGCTGCACGAGTACGTCTACCTGGAGCACGGCGCGCACTGGGCGATCGGCGCCCTGGCGGTCTGCATGCTGATCAGCATCGCCCACCACGTGCCGGAGTGGATCACCGGCGGGCTGGGCGCGGGCCTGATCATCGCGGCGTTCGTCAGCTCGGTCGTCCGCAACCGCAACGCCGGCGACGCGGAGGAGACCGCGTCCGGCGAGGACAAACAGCTGCACTCTTCGGGGGTGTGACCCCGGACACCCCGCGTGTCGTCGATCTCACCAAAGGAGCTGATGATGTCGATCTCGCTGCAGAAGGGGCAGAAGGTCTCGCTGGCCAAGCCGGGCGGCGGCGGCCTCACGCGGGTCAGGATGGGCCTGGGCTGGGACGCGGTGGCCAAGAAGGGGCGGTTCGGCCGTGCCAAGGCGCAGTCGATCGACCTCGACGCGTCCTGCCTGATGTTCGACGCCAGCGGCAACCTCGCCGACTCGGTGTGGTTCCGCCAGCTGCGCAGCAAGGACGGTTCGGTGCTGCACACCGGCGACAACCTCACCGGGGAGGGCGAGGGCGACGACGAGGTCATCAACGTCGACCTGGCGTCGGTGCCGGGCAACATCGCGCAGCTGGTGTTCACCGTGAACTCCTTCACCGGCCAGGACTTCTCGCAGATCGCCAACGCGTTCTGCCGGCTGGTGGACGAGGCGACCGGCGAGGAGATCGCCCGCTACGACCTGAGCGGCGCCGGGCAGCACAACGCGCAGATCATGGCGAAGGTGTCCCGGGACGGCCAGGGCTGGTCGATGACGGCGATCGGCGCGACCGCCAACGGGCGGACGTTCCAGCACCTCCTTCCGACGGTCTCCGCGCACCTGTGAGACCCCCCTCGGGACCCGTACCGGGCGCGGTCGGATGAGTGCGGGAGGGCCCGGCGTGCATGCGGCACTTTGACCACATCGAGAGCCGGCGCCGGAAACACCTGTTCCACCGGCACCCTCGCGCGTTCGACCGGCACGACGACCCGTCGGTGCTGGCCGTCGCGCTGGGCGCCACGCTGTACTCACCGGCGGTCCGCCCCGCCCTGGCCGAGGACGTCGCCAAGGCCGCGCGGCGCGGCGTGGCCAGCATGGTGCTGTGCCTGGAGGACTCGATCGCCGACGAGGACGTGCCGGCGGCGGAGGCCAACCTGCTGGCGCAGCTGACCCGGGCGCACGCGGCGGGCACCGAGGTGCCGCTGCTGTTCGTGCGGGTCCGCACGGCCGAGCAGATCGGCGCTCTGACGGCCCGGCTGGGCGCGGCGGCGGAGCTGGTCAGCGGGTTCGTGCTGCCCAAGTTCACCGCGGCGGCCGGGGACGCCTTCCTGGAGGCGGTCGCGGACGCCGAGGCCCGTAGCGGGCACCGGCTGCTGGCGATGCCGGTGATCGAGAGCCACCAGGCCGTGTACCGGGAGACGCGGACCGAGCTGCTGCAGGACGTGGCACGGCTGCTGGCCAAGCACCGGGAGCGGGTGCTGGCGGTGCGGATCGGCGCGACCGACATGTCGGCGGCCTACGGGCTGCGCCGCCCGCCCGACCTGACGATCTACGACATCGGCCCGGTGGCCGGGGTGATCTCCGACGTGGTGAACATCCTGGGCCGGGCCGACGGGACGGGCTTCGTGGTGACGGGGCCGGTCTGGGAGTACTTCTCGGCGGGGGAGCGGATGTTCAAGCCGCAGCTGCGGCAGTCGCCGTTCGACGCGCAGCAGGCCGCGCCGCTGCGGGAGCGGCTGATCACCTCGGATCTGGACGGGCTGATCCGCGAGGTGCATCTGGACAAGGCCAACGGGCTGATCGGCAAGACGGTCATCCATCCGAGCCATGTCGCGGCGGTGCACGCCCTGTCGGTGGTGACCCACGAGGAGTACTGCGACGCCTCCGACATCCTCGGGTGGGACGGCGGCGGGGCGATGGCCAGCGTCTACGCGAACAAGATGAACGAGGCCAAGCCGCACCGGGCGTGGGCCGAGCGGCTGATGCTGCGCGCCCGGGTGTTCGGGGTCGCGGCGGAGGGCGTCACGTTCGTGGAGCTTCTTGAAGCGGCGGGCGGCCAGTGAGCCTGTCAGAGGCGCGGCCGGACGGGACGGCGCGGCCGGCGGTGGGCGCCGTGGGCGCCGTGGGCGCCGTGGACGGCGCGGGCGTGTGGCCGGGAGAGTGGGTGGCGGGCCGTCTCGGCGTGGCGCTCCATGACGGCGGACGTCCTGTCGGCGTGGGCCTGGCCGATCTCGTGGGGCTCGCCGTGCGGCGTAACCCGCGGCGTGCGCATCTGCTGGTGTCGGCCGTGCTCGGCAAGCATGTCCCGACCGATCCGCGGCTGGTGTACGGCTCGGGCCTGCTGCTGGGCGAACTCGTCCGGCGCCGCCTGCGCGATGCCGCACCCGAGGCCAGGGCACCCGAGGCCAGGGCACCCGAGGCCACGGCACCGGAGGCCACGGCGCCCGGGGGCGTGGAGTCTGGGCTCGTGGAGTACGGGGTCCTGCTGGGCGATGCGCTGCGCGGGCGTCCCGGGGCCTCGGCGGAGTTGCGCGACCGGCTGCGCGAGCGGCGCGAGCCCGTCGACGCCGTGGTGCTCGGTTACGCGGAGACCGCGACGGCCCTGGGGCATTCGGTGGCGGACGCGCTCGGTGGAGCCTGCTACCTGCACTCGACGAGGCGTCCCGTGGAGGGCTTCGGCACCTACGGCGGCTTCGAGGAGGAGCACAGCCACGCCACCAGCCATCTCCTTCTCCCCGGCGACCCGCGGCTGTTCGACCGGGACGTCCCGCTGGTGCTGGTGGACGACGAGCTGTCCACCGGCCGTACCGTGCTCAACACGATCGCGGCGCTGCACGCGGTCCGTCCTCGGGAGCGCTACGTGGTGGCCTCCCTCGTCGACCTGCGGGGGGACGACGACCGTGCCGCCATCGAGGCGTTCGCGGCGAGCCTGGGGGCGCGCATCGATGTCGTGTCCTTGGCCACAGGCCGGGTGGCGTTGCCAGAAGGCATCCTTGAGGCGGGCCAGGCCCTGGTCGCCGACCTTGAGGGCCGTTCCGGTCCGGCCGGTGTGGGGCCGGGGCCGTTCGGGGTGGAGCGGGCCGACCTGGGCTGGCCGGAGGGGCTTCCCGATGGCGGACGGCACGGGTTCCTGCCCGAGCATCGTGAACGCCTCGACGAGGCAGTCGCGGCGATGGCGGGACGCGTCGCCGCGCACCTACCCGAGGACGCGTCCCGGATCTTGGTGCTGGGCTTCGAGGAGCTGATGTACGCGCCGCTGCGGCTGGCGGTGGCGCTGGCCGACGGCCTGCCCGGCGACGTGGACGTGCGGTACTCGACGACGACCCGTTCGCCCGTCCTGGCGGTGGACGACCCCGGCTATGCCATCCGTACGCGCCTGGCCTTCCCCTCGCACGACGATCCGGCCGACGGGCCGGGGGAGCGGTACGCCTACAACGTCGCGCCCGGAGCCGACGCCTCCCGGGCTTTCGACGCGATCGTCCTCGTCATCGACGACACCGCCGACACTCCCGACCTGGCCGGGGGCCTCCTCGCCCAGTTGCGCGGCCTGGCTCCCACCGTGCTCGCCACCGTGCCCTCGTACCGCAAGGCGGGCCCCACAGCCACCATCAACCACAACGGACACTCCGGCCCCACGCCGCTGTACGGACCGGCCTTCGGCAGCTACCCCGCCGAGGACGTGGCGTGGCTGCTGAAAGACCTGTCGGCCGTCCGGCTGGAGGCGCCCACGGAGGAGCGGGAGGCGGCCATCCAGGCGGGGCGGGCCCACTACGCCGAGTCCCTGCCGGTCGAGTACCAGCCGAGCCCCGCCTACCAGGCGCTCTTCCACCGGGCGCTCGACGCCTCGGCCGAACGGCTCGCGTACGCGGTCGGCGTCATCACCGAGATGATCCTCGCCGAGCGCGGGCGGGACGCGGTGCTGGTGTCGCTGGCCCGCGCCGGGACCCCGGTCGGCGTCCTCGTCCGGCGCTGGGCCCGGTTCGCCCACGGCCTCGACCTGCCGCACTACGCGATCAGCATCGTGCGCGGCCGCGGGATCGACGAGGTCGCGCTGGGCCACATCGCCGCCCGCCACGACCCGGCCCGGGTGATGTTCGTGGACGGCTGGACGGGCAAGGGCGCGATCACCCGGGAGCTGACCGCCGCGCTCGACGGCCACGCCGCCGCGACCGGCCGCAGGTTCCCCGCCGATCTGGCGGTGCTGGCCGATCCGGGGCGGTGCACGCCCCTGTTCGGCACGCGAGACGACTTCCTGATCCCCTCGGCCTGCCTCAACTCCACGGTGTCGGGCCTGGTCAGCCGGACCGTCCTGAACCGCGACCTGATCGGTCCGGACGACTTCCACGGCGCCAAGTTCTACGCGGAACTGGCCGCCGCCGACGTGTCCGCGCGCTTCCTCGACGCCGTGGGCGCCCGCTTCGCGGACGTCGCCGAACGCGTCGCCAAGGACCTGCCCGGCCTGCTCACCGCCGACCGCGCGCCCGACTGGTCGGGATGGGAGGCGGTGCGCCGGGTCGCCCGGGCGTACGGCATCGACGACCTCAACCTTGTCAAGCCGGGCGTGGGGGAGACCACCCGCGTGCTGCTGCGGCGCGTCCCGTGGAAGGTGCTGGCACGGGCGGGCGCCGGGGCCGAGCTGACCCACATCCGGCTGCTGGCGGCCGAACGGGGGGTCCCGGTGGAGGAGGTCGACCCGGAGATGATCCCGTACGCCTGTGTCGGCCTCATCCACCCGCGTTTCGGGCAGGGGGCCGCGCAGTGAGAAGGAGAGGCCTGCTGTGAGCGTCGTGGTGTGCTCCGATCTCGATCGGACGCTGATCTACTCCACCGCCGCCCTCGGTCTGGATGGCCGCCCGGACGCGGCGCTGCCCCGGCTGCTCTGCGTGGAGCTGTACCAGGCCAAGCCCCTCTCCTTCATGACGGAGAAGGCGGCCCGCGGGCTGGAGGCCCTGGCGGCGGCGGTGACGTTCGTCCCCACGACGACCCGCACGCCGGAGCAGTACGTCCGCGTCCACCTCCTGGAGAAGCCCTCCGCCTACGCCATCTGCGCCAACGGCGGGCATATCCTCGTGGACGGCGTGGACGACGCCGACTGGGCCCGCGGCGTAAGGAAGCGGGCGGCAGAGACCGCAACCGCCCTGGCCGAGGTCGGCGAACACCTCGCGGGCATCAGCGGAGAGTTCGTTCTCAAGCGACGCACCGCCTCGGACCTGTTCGCCTACGCCGTCGTCGACCGCGCCGCCCTTCCCCAGGGCTGGGTGGAGGACCTCACGGGATGGTGCGCCGAACGCGGCTGGCGTACCTCCGTCCAGGGCCGCAAGGTCTACTGCCTTCCCGAGGGCCTCACCAAGGCGGCGGCAGCGGCCGAGGTGGCCCGCCGCACCGGCGCGGCGTCGATGCTCGCGGCCGGGGACTCCCTCCTCGACATCGAGCTCCTGGAGGCCGCGGACGCGTCCATCAGGCCCGCCCACGGCGAGTTGCACGACACCGGCTGGACCTCCCCGTCGACCGCCGTCACCGCCGCCCGGGGCATCGCGGCGGGGGAGGAGATCCTCGCCTGGCTGCTGGCCCGCACGGCCGGCCCGGGCGGGGCTCCGGCGGGTCCGCAGCGCTCGTTCACCGAAGCGTCCCGGGAAACGAAGACAAACACCTCCGGATCGGAGGTCGTCCACCCCGCCTTCTGAGGGAACAATCGCCATAGCCATGGCGCGACTCCCACCCCGCCCGCGGGTCGGGGACGGGAGGGCCGCCACGAGCCGATCGGGAGGTCCTCTGGTCCCATGACTGCCCGTCTGACCGGCGACGAGACCGCGCTGTGGGACGCCGCGGCCATGGTTCTCGATGCCAACTGGACCGGCACCGCCACGGTCCCCTCACCCGGCCTCTACCCGCACCAGTGGAGCTGGGACTCGGCGTTCGTCACCATGGGGCTGGCCAGGCACCGCCGCGACCGCGCCGAACGCGAGCTGCTCTCCCTCTTCCGCGGCCAGTGGGCCGACGGGCTCGTCCCGCACATTGTTTTCAACACCACGCTGGCGCGGCACGGCTACTTCCCGGGGCCCGACCTGTGGCGTACCGGCCGCCACCCCGCCGCCCCCCGCGCCGTCCACACCTCGGGCCTGACCCAGCCTCCGCTCCAGGCCCTGGCCGCCCTGCGCCTGCACGAGTGCGCCTCCCCTTCCGAGGCCGAACGCAGCCGGGCCTTCCTGGCACGCCTCTACCCGAAGCTGGTCGCGCAGCACCACTACCTGGCCCGCTGCCGCGACATGGACGCCTCGGGCCTCGTCGCCATCTGCCATCCCTGGGAGTCCGGCCTCGACAACAGCCCCGTCTGGGACCGTCCCCTCGGCGCCCTGGAACTGCCCCCGGCCCTGTACGCGCCCCAGCAGAGGTACAACAGCGTCCCAACAGGCGAGGACTACGACCGCTACGTGTGGCTCGTCACCCTGCTGCGTGAGGCGGACTACAGGGCCGACTACATGCGCGACGCCCACCCCTTCGCGATAGAAGACCCCTTGGTCAACGCGACCTACCTCGCCTCGACCCACGCCCTCGCCGAACTCGCCGAGATACTCGGCCGCGATCCCATGCCGCACCGCGAACGCGCCCAGCGCATCCACCGGGCGCTCCTGGACAGGCTCTGGGACTGCGACACCGGCTGCTTCCGGGCACGTGACCTGCGCGCCGACCGGCTCCTGCCGGTGCTCAGCGTCGCCGGGTTCGCGCCGTTCCTGGACCCCGACCTGCCGGCCCACATCGTCCACTCCCTGGCCGACCTGCTCCTGTCGGCCCGCTTCGCCGGCGCCTCCGGCTACCCCGTGCCCTCCTGCGACATCCAGGCGACCGCGTTCGACCGGACCGGGTACTGGCGCGGCCCCACCTGGATCAACACCAACTGGCTGCTGTGGCACGGCGCGCGCGGCCACGGCCTGTCGGTGGTCGCGGACCTGCTGTACGGCTCGACGCTGCGGCTGGTCCGCCAGTCGGGGTTCCGGGAGTACTTCGACCCGTTCGACGGCACCGGCCGCGGCAGCCACGACTACAGCTGGACGGCCGCCCTCGTCCTGGACCTGCTGGGCGCCCGCAGGGCACCGCGGGCCGCGTGATCGCCTAACGTGTGGGCATGCGCCTCTCCCGGCGGCCACCCGCCCCCGTACGCGACAAGCTCACCCTGGAACGGGGCGAGCGCACCCTGGCCACCGCGCCCACCCGCGGCGGCTCCTACGTCGTCGCCACCTCCACCGCCCTGCACGTCCCCACGCCCTCCGGCGGCTTCCTGCGCCTGCCGTGGGAGCGGGTCGACCGGGCCTCGTGGAAGGACGGCTGGCTGCACGTCCACGAGACCTCCGGCGGCCCGGAGCACCACGTCCGCCTGACCGATCCCGGCTCGGTCCCCGAGACGGTGCGGGAGCGCGTCACCGCCACCGTCGTGGTCAGCCACAACGCCCGGCTGCCCGGCGGCGGCGCCGTCCGCATCGCCGGCCGCCGTCCCGCCGGCGGCGGGGAGGTGCGCTGGTCGTTCGTGTTCGAGGCGGGCACGGACGCCTCCGACCCGGGCCTGCGCGCCCAGGCCGAGCAGATCCTGGAGGACCTGCGCCGCCAGACCGGACTCTGACGCCGGCTAGCCGAGCGGGGCCGAGGGGCCGGGCTGCGCCGCCTCCCGCCGGGGATCCTCGTACTCGCTCGGCGTGTCGCGGTGACGGCCGGGCATCCGCTGCCCGATCTGCTCGGGCACCCGCTCCTTGGCCGCCCCGGCGATCTCGCCGCCCTTGGTGCGCAGCGTCTCGGCGGCCTCCTGGACCTTGGGGTTCTCGCTGAACCGCCGCGATGCCTGCACGATCTGCTCGTACCGCTCGCGCCCGGCCTTGGTCCCCAGGACGTAGCCGAGCGCCGCGCCTGCCATGAACGTCAGGCGGTACTTCATCGCAAACCCCCGGTGCTCTGTGGATTCGTGCCCCCTCACATACCCAGGAACCGGCGGGCCAGTCGCCCCGGATTTATGGGTGCGCGAACACCTCCCGGGATGCGCTAACCTAGACGCGCTGGCAGGGCCCCCGAGGCCCCGGCCCGCAGACCCGATCCCGCGTAGCTCAATCGGCAGAGCAGCCGGCTGTTAACCGGCAGGTTATTGGTTCGAGTCCAATCGCGGGAGCACATTGTCACCTGCGCAGACGCAGGTCGGCCCCGTTCCGGAGCATCCGGAACGGGGCTTTCGTGTGTCTGGGTGGGATGGGCGAGGGCGCTTGCTCTCTTTGGGTTGGGGGCTTTCGTAAAGTTAGCTTGCAGCGTACGCTGCGGTTCATGGTGGCGATCGCTGTTGACATCTGGACGGACCTCGTGTGCCCGTGGTGCTTCATCGGGAAGCGGAGGTTCGAGGCGGCCCTGGACGGGTTCGAGCACCGGGACGCCGTCGAGGTGCGCTGGCGCAGCTTCGAGCTCGACCCCGGAGCCCCCGCCGAGAGCTCCATGACCATCCCCGAGCGCATCCGGCGCGACCTGGGCATGTCCGACAGGCAGGCCGACGAGACGGCCGCACGGGTCACCGCGCTGGCCGCCGAGGTGGGGCTGACGTACCGGCTCGACATCGCGCGGCCGGTGAACTCCTTCGACGCCCACCGCGTGATGCACCTCGCGGAGGACCGGGGCGTGGGCGAGGCCGTACGGGAACGGCTGATGACGGCGTACACCGCTGAGGGCGCCGCGCTGGGCGACCACGACACGCTGGTGGCGGAGGCCGCCAAGGCCGGGCTCGACGGCGCGGCGACCCGGACGATGCTGGAGGGCGACGCCTACACCGCCGCCGTGCGGGCCGACGAGCAGCGGGCGGCCGCCGTCGGCGTGAACGCCGTCCCGTCCTTCCTCGGCGGGGGCAAGTACCTGGTCGCCGGGGCGCAGGAAGTCGAGGTGTTCACGCTGCTGCTGCGCCGCGCCTGGGAGGAGGCCGCCGCCTGACCGGATCGGGACACGTCCTCGCGTTGATCGCGCGCAGCCCGGCACGATCACGTGGACACGCGTCGAAACGGGGGCACGGACATGAAGCTCGGCAGGTCGAATCCGCGAGGGTTCACCAAGGTGATGCGGGGCTACAACCCGCGCCAGGTGGACGAGTACCTGGACGCCCTGGAGCGCGGCCCCGTCACCACGCCGCCCCAGTTCGAGATCGTGATGCGGGGCTACCGCCTCGAGGAGGTCCACGAGGCGCTGTCCCGCTACATCTAGGGCAGCGCGACTAGGGCGGCCGCGGCCGGGAAGGAAGGCCGCATGCCGTTGCTCGTGGGCACCTCCGGATGGCAGTACGCGGACTGGCGCGACGTGCTGTACCCGGCCGGGGTGCCCCAGCGGCTGTGGCTCGAGCGGTACGCCGAGTGCTTCCCCACCGTGGAGAACAACGCGGCCTTCTACCGGCTGCCGCGGGGGGAGACGTTCGAGGCCTGGCGGGACCGTACGCCCGAGGGCTTCGTGATGGCGGTCAAGGCGAGCCGTTTCCTGACCCACATCAAGCGGCTCAAGGACCCCGCCGAACCGGTGCGGCGGCTGATGGGCGTGGCCCGCGGCCTCGGCCGCAGGCTCGGCCCCGTCCTCCTGCAACTGCCCCCGACGCTGCGTGCCGACCCCGTGCTGCTGTCGGAGTGCCTGGGACGCTTCCCGTCCGGCGTACGGGTCACCGTCGAACCCCGTCATGAGACCTGGTGGACCGATGAGACCCGTGCCGTGCTGGAACGTCACGGCGCGGCGCTGTGCTGGGCGGATCGCCTCGGACGTCCCGTGACGCCCCTCTGGCGCACGGCGGACTGGGGGTACATGCGCTTCCACGAGGGCGCCGCCACACCCTGGCCGAAGTACGGGGACCGGGCCCTGGCGTCATGGGCCCGCCGCATCACCGAGACGTGGGGGCCCGGGGAAGACGTCTACGCGTACTTCAACAACGACCCGGGAGGGGCCGCCGTACGGGACGCGGTGCGCTTCGCCGCCGCGGCCGGGGCCGACCTCGCCCCCCGGGGCGCGGACCTCCGGGTCTGATCGGGCTCAGGCGGGCGAGTGCGGTCGCGCGGGGCGCAGGCCGTCGAAAACGATCTCGAGCGTCCGTTCCCGCACGTTCGGTTCCCAGGCGGTGTGCAGCGCGGCCTGGCAGACGCCGACGAGCAGGGCCATGACTTCGGGGACGCGCACGTCCGCGCGCACCGTCCCGGCCCTCTGGGCGTTGGCGAGGAGGTCCTCGACGGCCTGCCGCAGCACGTGCAGGGGCTTGGCCACGGTGATGTCGACACCCGTCTCGGCCAGCAGGTCCACCACCGTCTTCTTCTCGGCGGACTCCTCCACCATCCGCGTGAAGAAGGCGAAGAACGCGGTGGCGGGGTCGCCCTCGATCAGGAGCCGTTCGGTGTCCTCGGCCAGCCGGATCGCGACCTTCTCGATGATGGCCCGCAGCAGCGCCTCCTTGGTCGGGAAGTGCCGGAAGACGGTGCCGATGCCGACGCCCGCCGTCTGGGCGATCTCCTCGGTCGAGGCGGCCGGGCCCTTCGCGGCGAAGACCGCCTCGGCGGCCTCGAGGATGCGGCGGCGGTTGCGCTGCGCGTCGGCGCGCAGCGACCTGCCTTCGAGGGCGGATGCATGGGGGCCGGCCGGCGCGCGCTTGTACGAGGACATGGGGGCGGGTCTCCTGATCGGGCCGATTGACATCCGGAGCCATGACTCCGTAATCTCGAATTAAAAGGTGAGTATAGACTCCGGTTCTCGGCAGGGTGCTGGCAAGGGGGGCGAGGGGATGTTCGAGAGGTTCACCGACCGTGCGCGTCGGGTTGTCGTTCTGGCTCAGGAAGAGGCCAGGATGCTCAACCACAACTACATCGGTACCGAGCACATCCTCCTTGGTCTGATCCATGAGGGCGAGGGTGTGGCCGCCAAGGCCCTGGAGTCGCTGGGGATCAGTCTGGAGGCGGTGCGGCAGCAGGTCGAGGAGATCATCGGCCAGGGGCAGCAGGCGCCGTCGGGGCACATCCCGTTCACTCCGCGTGCCAAGAAGGTGCTGGAGCTGTCGCTGCGTGAGGCGTTGCAGCTGGGTCACAACTACATCGGGACCGAGCACATTCTTCTCGGGTTGATCCGTGAGGGTGAGGGTGTGGCGGCCCAGGTGCTGGTGAAGCTGGGTGCCGATCTGAACCGGGTGCGGCAGCAGGTGATCCAGTTGCTGCACGGGTACCAGCAGGGCAAGGAGCCTGCGGCGTCGGGTGGTCCGTCGGAGTCGGCGCCGTCGACGTCGTTGGTGCTGGATCAGTTCGGGCGGAATCTGACGCAGGCGGCGCGTGAGGGGAAGCTGGACCCGGTGATCGGCCGGGACAAGGAGATCGAGCGGGTCATGCAGGTGCTGTCCCGCCGTACCAAGAACAATCCCGTGCTGGTGGGCGAGCCCGGTGTGGGCAAGACGGCGGTGGTGGAGGGGCTGGCGCAGAAGATCGTCAAGGGTGAGGTGCCCGAGACGCTCAAGGACAAGCAGCTCTACACGCTGGATCTGGGTGCGCTGGTGGCGGGTTCGCGCTACCGGGGTGATTTCGAGGAGCGGCTGAAGAAGGTCCTCAAGGAGATCCGCACCCGGGGCGACATCATCCTGTTCATCGACGAGCTCCACACCCTCGTGGGCGCCGGGGCGGCGGAGGGCGCGATCGACGCGGCGTCGATCCTGAAGCCGCAGCTCGCGCGCGGTGAGCTGCAGACCGTCGGCGCGACGACGCTGGATGAGTACCGCAAGCACCTGGAGAAGGACGCGGCGCTGGAGCGCCGGTTCCAGCCGATCCAGGTGGCCGAGCCGTCGCTGTCGCACACCATCGAGATCCTCAAGGGCCTGCGCGACCGCTACGAGGCCCACCACCGCGTGTCGATCACCGACGGCGCGCTGGTGGCGGCGGCGCAGCTGGCCGACCGCTACATCTCCGACCGGTTCCTGCCGGACAAGGCCATCGACCTGATCGACGAGGCCGGCTCGCGGATGCGGATCCGCCGCATGACCGCGCCGCCGGACCTGCGGGCGTTCGACGACAAGATCGCCGGTGTCCGGCTGGAGAAGGAGTCGGCGATCGACGCGCAGGACTTCGAGAAGGCGGCCTCGCTCCGGGACGGCGAGAAGCAGCTGCTGGAGAAGAAGGCGCTGCGGGAGAGGGAGTGGAAGGCCGGCGACATGGACGTCGTCGCCGAGGTCACCGAGGAACTGATCGCCGAGGTCCTCGCCACCGCCACCGGCATCCCGGTCTTCAAGCTGACCGAGGAGGAGACCACCCGCCTCCTGCGGATGGAGGACGAGCTGCACAGGCGCGTGATCGGCCAGGAGGACGCGATCAAGGCGCTGTCGCAGTCGATCCGGCGTACGCGTGCGGGGTTGAAGGACCCCAAGCGTCCGGGTGGCTCGTTCATCTTCGCCGGGCCGTCGGGTGTGGGTAAGACCGAGCTGTCCAAGACGCTGGCGGAGTTCCTGTTCGGGGATGAGGATGCGCTGATCCAGCTGGACATGTCGGAGTTCATGGAGAAGCACACCGTCTCGCGGCTGTTCGGCTCCCCGCCCGGCTACGTCGGGTACGAGGAGGGCGGCCAGCTCACCGAGAAGGTGCGCCGCAAGCCGTTCTCGGTGGTGCTGTTCGACGAGATCGAGAAGGCGCACCAGGACATCTTCAACTCGCTGCTGCAGATCCTGGAGGACGGTCGCCTGACCGACGCCCAGGGCCGGGTGGTGGACTTCAAGAACACCGTCGTGATCATGACGACCAACCTGGGGACGCGCGACATCTCCAAGGGCCAGAGCGTCGGCTTCCAGCGGCAGAACGACGAGCAGGGCTCGTACGACCGGATGAAGGCGAAGGTGGGCGAGGAGCTCAAGCAGCACTTCCGTCCGGAGTTCCTGAACCGTGTCGATGACACGGTGGTGTTCCACCAGCTGACGCCGAAGGAGATCGTCCAGATCGTGGATCTGATGATCGCCAAGGTGGACGAGCGGCTCAAGGACCGGGACATGGGGATCGAGCTGCGGCAGGAGGCCAAGGACCTGCTGGCCGAGCGCGGCTACGACCCGGTGCTGGGCGCGCGTCCGCTGCGCCGCACGATCCAGCGCGAGATCGAGGACAGCCTGTCGGAGAAGATCCTCTACAACGAGGTCAAGGCCGGCCAGATCGTCATCGTGGGCACCGACGGGACCGGCGAGGAGGCCAAGTTCACCTTCAAGGGCGTCCCGAAGCCGTCCACGGTCCCCGACGTCCCGCCCACCGCCGGGATCACCTCGCCCTGACCCGCGGCCCCGACGCGGCCCTGACGCCGACCGACCCTGACCCGCTGACCCCTGACCACGATCGCGTGAAGGGTGGACCGACCATGGCCGGGCACCGGGCGTTCTGGATCGACGACCGGTACGACAGGGAGCGAGCCCGGGGCGGCGGCGAGGGCCGCTACGCCGGGCGGCTCTGGGACAACATCGGCGAGTTCGACGGGGCCTGGGGCGACATCGCCCCGGTCACGTTCTGCTGTGCCGCCTGGCGGGTGGCCACCCCGCCGATCACCGACCCGGGGCTGGTGCGCTGGCACCGGCGGATCCTGTCGGCCGAGTGCGTCCGCAACACCTGGGACGGGTCGCTGACCGCGCGGGTGCGGCTGGTGGCGCCGCCGCCCGCGCCGCTGGCCGCCTCCCGGGAGTGGTGGCGCGACCGCGGCTGGCAGGGCTGGCCGGAGGTCTTCGGCCAGTTCGTGGAGCCCGCCGAGCAGGACCTGGCCAAGGCCCCGCACCTGCGCGCGACCGTCCAGGTGGACGCCCCGGTGCCGCTCGACCGCCTGCCCGCGGCCCCCGCCGGCCCGGACCGGCGGGCGGCCGAGACCGCCTACCGGGCCGTGGCGGTGATCGTCGCCGAGCTGGACGAGCTGCTGGCGCCGATCGTCACGCGTCTGGAGAACGCCCCGTCCTGAGCCCGAGCAGCTCGGGGCGGGCGGCGCGGCGGCGCCACTCGCCCGCCGGGTCGGCGGCCAGCCGGCGCGAGCGCAGGTCGAGCAGGCCGCTGACGTGTGAGATCTCCGCGGCGACCGTGCCGCCGGGACGGCGGAGCACATGCTCGACCCGGTAGGTCTTGCCGTCCCCCCAGACCCAGGCGCAGGACACCTCGACGTGGTCGCCGCCGCGCAGCTCGCGGTGGTAGCGGATGACGGTCTCCAGGTTGACCGGGCCCAGGCCGTCTGCGATGAGATCGCGCACGGAGACTCCGGCCGCCTCCGCGCACGCGTACCGCGCGTGGTCGCCGAACTGCTGGTAGACGGCGCCGTTGACGTGCAACTGCGGGTCCAGGTCGGAGAGGCGCACGTCGAGTCGTACGGAGAACGGTTCAGTGCCGGTCGTCGCCGGTGCGCTCATCGGTCTCCTCCTGGGACGGTTCCCGTACGGGGTTTTCGGCGCCCTTGGTGCCCTCGGCTTTCACGGGATCCGGGCCGGGGGCGGGGTCGGGCTCGCCGGCGAGCCAGCGGTGGGAGCGCTCGGTGAGGTAGCGGAGCCCGTCGTCGCCGACCCGCATCCAGTCGCCGCGCGCCCAGCCGCCCGCCGCCTGCGGCGAGAATCCGTGCCGGCGGAACAGCTCGCTGGTCTCGGCACGGCTCAGGCCCCGGCGGCCCCACTCGTCCATCACCGCGCGGTGCCGTTCCTCCTCCGACAGGCCGGGCGGGGCGGCGATCGCGTCCGCGAGCGCGTTCAGGCCGCGGGCGATCTGGCGCAGCGCCGCGGCGGTCTGCTCGGGATCCATGAGGCCGAGCATAGCAATCGATAGCGATTGCCCAGCAATGTCCCGGCATGCGGCGATCCGCGGAAGGGGCGCGCCGGACGGGCCCGCCCCGCCGCTGGGCGTCCCGCTCGCCCGCTGGACGACTCGCGCGGCTCGCTGGGCGCAGCACGGCGGCGCAAGGGGTGACCGACCGTCCCTTCGTGCGCGTAGATGGCTGCAGACAACGGTGTCGGCGGGAAACCGTGCCACCCCCCGAGAAGGGATCCCGACATGACCGACCTGCTCACCTTTCGACTACCGGAGAGCGTGCGCGGCACACCGTCCGACCGTGAGCTGGGCCGCGACATGATCGCCGCCTGGCGGGCGGACGGCATGGTCCGGGTCGCCACCGACCCCGTCCAGGCGCAGCGGGCCGTCACCGCGACGGCGGCCGGGCGCCGCTTCTTCTCGCTGCCGCTGGAGTACAAGGCGCGGCATGTCACCGACCTGTCCTACAGCGGCTACATCGCCCCGGGGGAGGAGGGCGCCGCGGGCCCCGCGGACCGTTCGGAGATCTTCACCGTGTGCCGGGACGTCCCGGCGGGCGACGCCCGGGTGCGGGAGGGCTGGCCCTGCCACGGGCCCGTGCCCTGGCCCGACCTCGAGTACCGGCTGGCCATGCGCGGTTTCATGGACGTGGCCGGGGCCATCGGCGAGAAGCTGCTGCAGCTGGCGGCGCTCGGGCTCGGGCTGCCCGCCATGGACGAGCTGACCCGGCTCACCCGTGACGGCTGGCACCACATGCGGGTCCTGCGCTTCCCCGCCCGCTCGGAAAGCGCTGATGGTCCGGGACACGACGATCGGCTGGGGCGCGCCGGTCGTCCGGGGTACGACGATCGTCCGGGGTACGCCGATCGCTCGGAGCGGGCCGGTCACGGCCTCGGCGCGCACACCGACCACGGCCTGCTGGTCATCGCGGCCCAGGACGAGACCGGCGGCCTCTACATCAGGCCGCCCGCGCCGGGGGAGAAGCGGCTGCGCAACTGGCTGGAGGCCGGGGGCGCCGCGGGCCGGTGCGAGCGCGATGAGCGGTGGACCTTCGTGAGGCCCTTCCCTAACGTCCTCACGGTCTTTCCGGGGGACATCATGCAGTTCCTGACCGGCGGGCGGCTGATGTCGACCCCGCACAAGATCGCCCTCGCCGACCGCGAGCACTACGCGCTGGCCTACTTCCACGAACCGGGCTTCGAGACCACCGTGCACGCGCTGGACGACCTCTCCGGCGGCAGCATCCACTACGGGACGCACTTCACCAACAGGTTCATGCGCTGCTATCCCGGCCACGCCGCGACCCTCCGCATCCTCCACGAGGGCCGCCTCTCGACGCTGGAACGGCTGCGCGCCGCCATGACCCCGCCCCTGTGACCCCGCACCTTTGATCCTGCCCCTGTGCCCCTGCCGTCGTGCCCCTGCCGCCGCGGCTCCCCGGGCGGCGTAGCGTTGCGCCATGGACGTCGTCCTTGCCGTCTTTGCGACGCTTGTCCTTACCTGGGTCCCGGTGATCCTGTGGTGGCGGCGCCAGGGGCGCGGCGATCTGGGCGGGCCCGTCCGGCGGGCCACGTTCGAGACGCTGCACACCGCCTCGCGCGCCGCCCCCGCGCTGCGCTCCGGGCTCACCGAGCAGGGCGCCCAGAAGGCGGCCCGGCACCTGCGCGCGCTGCTCGGCTCGGCCGCCCTCGCGATCACCGACGGCGAGCGGCCGCTGGCCTGGGACGGCGCGCACGAGCACCACGCCGGCGAGGTCCCCGGGCACGCCGAGGCGACCCTCGCCGGCGGCCGCACCCAGGTGCACGACGTCGCCTGCGACCGGCTCGACTGCCCGATCCGGCGGGTCGTGGTGGTCCCGCTGACCACCGACGAGCGGGTGGTCGGCACCCTGGCCGCCTACGGCGAGGAGGTTCCCGCCGGGCTGATCCGCGCCGCCGAGGAGGTCGCCCAGTGGGTGGACGCCCAGCTGGAACTGGCCGAGCTCGACCGGTCCCGGACGCTGCTGATGGAGGCCGAGATGCGGGCGCTGCGCGCGCAGATCTCGCCGCACTTCATCTACAACTCGCTGACGACCATCGCCTCGTTCGTGCGCAGCGACCCGGAACAGGCCCGGGAGCTGCTGCTGGAGTTCGCCGGGTTCACCCGCTACTCCTTCCGGCGGCACGGCGACTTCACCACCCTGGCCGAGGAGCTGCGGTCCATCGACCGCTATCTGCTGCTGCAGCGCGCCCGCTTCGGCGAGGACCGGCTGCGGGTCACGCTGCGGATCGCGCCCGAGGTGCTGCCGGTCGCCGTCCCGTTCCTGTGCCTGCAACCGCTGGTGGAGAACGCCGTCCGGCACGGTCTGCAGGACCGCGCCGCGCCCGGCCTCATCACGATCGTGGCCGAGGACGCCGGATCCGACTGCGTGATCAGCGTGGAGGACGACGGTATCGGGATGGATCCCGAGGGCGTGCGGCGCCTGCTGGCCGGCGAGGACCGCGCCACCGCCGGAAGCCCCGCCGAAGGCGGCGCCCCTCCCGGGAACGGGACCGGTGCGGACGGCCACCGGGCGGACGGTCCCGCGGCCGGTGGTGGCGACGGCGAGGCGGCGGGCATCGGCCTGGCCAACGTGGACGACCGGCTGCGCCAGGTGTACGGCGACGAGTACGGTCTGGCCGTCGAGACCGGCCCCGGAGCCGGGACGAAGGTGACCCTCCGCGTACCGAAGTACCGGCCCGGCGTCACCGCCTCATGACGTTCTCGTGACGGCGCGTGGCCCCGCGGGCTTGACTCGCGGGCGGCCATTGACTGGAATGTGGCGTGCGACACAGGAAAGGGCGGTGTGGTGGGCCTGCGCGTCCTTGCGGTGGATGACGAGGCGCCCGCACTGGACGACCTCGTCCATCTGCTGCGCGCCGATCCGCGGATCGGGGAGATCGACACGGCCCGCGACGGCGCCGCCGCGCTGCGCCGTCTCGACCGGGCGCTGGCGGAGGGCCGCCCGATCGCCGCGGTCTTCCTCGACATCCGGATGCCGGGCCTGGACGGCACGGTGCTCGGCCGGGTGCTCGCGCAGTTCGCCCGGGCCCCGCACATCGTCTACGTCACCGCCTACGAGGGGCACGCCGTCGACGCGTTCGAGATCAAGGCGACCGACTACATCCTCAAGCCGGTCCGCCCGGAGCGGCTGGCCGAGGCGATCAGGCGCGTGTCCGAGAGCGCCGGCCGGGCCGCGGGCCACGGCGCGGACCAGACGGGCGGGCGGCCCGGCGACGGGCGGCCGGGCGGCGGCGCGGACGCCGCGGCGGAACCGCCCGCCGAGCCGGAGCCGATGCCGGTCGAGCTGGGCGGGGTGACCCGGTTCGTCGCGCCCGCCGAGGTGCTGTACGTCGAGGCGCAGGGCGACTACGCCCGTCTCCACACCCCCGGCGGCGGCACCCATCTGGTCCGCATCCCGCTGGCCGCGCTGGAGGAGCGCTGGCGCGCCGCCGGGTTCGTCCGGGTGCACCGCAGCCATCTGGTCGCGCTGTCGGCGATCGAGGAGCTGCGTCTCGACTCGGGCCGCTGCACGATCCTGGTCGGCGGTGCCGAGCTGCCGGTCAGCCGGCGGCACGTGCGGGAGCTGCGCGACCTGCTGGTGCGCAAGGCGAGGCGGTCCCGATGACCGCCGCCGGCCCGCACGACCGCCCGGTCCCCGCCCCCGGCCGCTCCACCGCGCCCGAGCCTCCGGCGCCGGACGATCACGCCGCGTCCGGCGGCTCGTCCGGCGGCGTGTCCGGTGGCCCGCCCGCGGCGTCCGACGGGTCCGCGGCGCCGGCCGGGACGGGCCGGGACGAGGGGGTCGCGCCGGGGCGGGTGCTGGTGACCGGACCGCGTACCCGCGCCGCCCGCCGCCCCCGTTACCCGGTCACCCGCGAGATCGACGAGCAGACCGGGCTCGGCGAGGCGTACATGCGCTCGCTCGTCCGCGCCCAGCTGCGCCTGGCGGTGCGGGTGTGCCTGGTGCTGGCCGCCGTGGTGCTCGGGCTGCCCGCGCTGTTCGCGCTGTTCCCCGACCTGCGCGTGCAGCGGCCGCTCGGCCTCCCGCTGGCCTGGGTGGTGCTGGCCGGGCTGATCTACCCGTGGTTCGTCGCCTGCGGCTGGTGGTACGTGCGCCAGGCCGAGCGCAACGAGCGCGACTTCGCCGACCTGGTGGACCGCGCGCCCGGCGGGGACCGCTGAGCGCCGATGACCGCCGCGTACGGGCTGGCCGGAGTGGTGCTGGTGGTCCTCGCCACCGTCCTGATCGGCACCCTCGGGCTGCGGATCTCCCGCACCACCTCCGACTTCTACGTCGCCTCCCGCACCGTCACCCCGCTGCGCAACGCCTCGGCGATCGGCGGCGAGTACCTGTCGGCCGCCTCGTTCCTGGGCATCGCCGGGCTGATCCTGGCCTACGGCGCCGACATGCTCTGGCTGCCGGTCGGCTGGACCGGCGGCTACCTGGTGCTGCTTGTCCTGGTGTCGGCGCCGCTGCGCCGCTCCGGCGCCTACACGCTGCCCGACTTCGCCGAGGCGCGGCTGGAGTCGATGGCGGTCCGCCGCGTCACCAGCGTGCTGGTGGTGCTGATCGGCTGGCTGTACCTGCTGCCGCAGTTCCAGAGCGCCGGGCTGGTGCTGCGCACGGTCGCGGGCGCCCCGGTGTGGGCGGGCGGCGTCCTGATCGCGGTGGTCGTCGCCGTGAACGTGCTGGCCGGCGGCATGCGCAGCATCACCATGGTGCAGGCGTTCCAGTACTGGCTGAAGCTCACCGCGCTGGCGGTGCCGCTGGTCTTCCTGCTGCTGGCGTGGCGGTACGACGGCGCGCCGGGCCTGTCGTCCCGTGACGCCCCGCCGCGGTTCGCCGACCGCACCACCGTCTCGGTCGGCGCCGCGGTCGCGGTGGAGGTGGTCACGCCCGTCCGGGTCACCGCGGACGGCCGGGTGGACGGCCGCGCCCACGACGGTGCCGCGCTCGTGCTGGCGCCCGGCCCCCACCGCGTCGACAAGGACACCACGCTCACCTTCCCGCCCGGCGCCGACGTGCCGCACGTGACCGGGACGCCGTCGCGCACCGACCGGGAGTGGGCGATGCCGCTGGCCGGCCGCGACCACTCCCTCTACGCCACGTACTCGCTGATCCTGGCCACCTTCCTCGGCACCATGGGGCTGCCGCACGTGCTGGTGCGCTTCTACACCAACCCCGACGGCCGGGCGGCGCGCCGCACCACCGTGATGGTGCTGTCGCTGCTCGGCGCCTTCTACCTGCTGCCCGCGCTGTACGGGGCGCTCGGCCGCCTCTACACGCCCGAGCTGCTGATGACGGGGCGCACCGACGCGGTGGTCCTGACCCTCCCGGGAAGGCTGATCGGCGGGCTCGGCGGCGACCTGCTCGGCGCGCTGGTGACCGGCGGCGCGGTGGCGGCGTTCCTGTCGACGTCCTCGGGGATCACGGTGTCGGTGGCGGGGGTGCTGGCGCAGGACATCCTGCGCGGCGGGGTCCGCTCGTTCCGGGTCGCCACGCTGCTGGCCCTGATCGTGCCGCTGGCCTGGGCGGTCGCGGCCCGTTCGCTGGCGGTGGCGGACGTGGTCGGGCTGGCGTTCGCGGTGGCGGCCTCCACGTTCTGCCCGCTGCTGGTGCTGGGGGTGTGGTGGCGGCGGCTGACCGTGCCGGGCGCGCTGGCCGGGCTGGTCACCGGCGGGACGCTGGCGGGCGCGGCGGTGGCGGTCACCATCGCGGCGGGGCCGCCGGACGGGCTGGCGGGCGCCCTGCTGGCCCAGCCCGCCGCCTGGACGGTCCCGGTCGCGTTCGCCGTGATGATCGCGGTGTCGTGGTGCACGCCGGGCCGGGTGCCGCCGGGCGTGGTGCGGATGATGGTGCGGCTGCACACCCCCGAGACGCTGGACGTCGACCGGGGTACCTGGCGTCCGAAGCGCGTCTGAGCGGCGCAAGCACCCCGGCGCCAAGCGCCCGAGCGCCAAGCACCCCAGTGCCAAGCATCCAAGGGCCCCAGACGCCCAGGCGCGTCCGAACGGGGCCCGGTTTGCCCGAGGGTGCCCCGGATCGTCCTGACCGTTCACCGTGCCAGGAGGACCGTTCGTCGACACGACGAGTGGACCGCCGCCGGTGAGCGGCGCCTGGCCGCAGCCCGGCCCCGCACCCCTCGCCCCTTCCGGGCCCGGCTCCTACCGTGGCGCGTGACCGGCGTCACAACGGAGGAGGGCTCGTGTCCGTCGAGCAGAGCAACCCCGGCACCGTTTACCAACGGTTCCAGGGCAGCACCGAGTTCCAGGAGTTGCGGCGCAGGTTCCGCCGCTTCGCCTTTCCGATGACCGCGGCGTTCCTGGCGTGGTACCTGCTGTACGTCGTGCTGTCGGGCTGGGCGCGCGACTTCATGGGCACCCAGGTGGTCGGGTTCATCAACGTGGCGCTGATCTTCGGGCTGCTGCAGTTCGTGTCGACCTTCCTCATCGCCTGGCTGTACGCGCGGCACGCCGAGCGCAGCCTCGACCCGCTCGCCGACCGGGTGCGCGCGGCGATCGAGGCCGAGAGCGCGGAGGACGCCCGATGAGCCACGAGACCCTGGCGATCGTCCTGTTCCTGACGTTCGTGGCCGGCACCCTGGCGATCACCGTGTGGGCCAGCCGGAACACCAAGGACGCCACCGACTTCTACGCCGGCGGGCGCTCGTTCTCCGGCGTGCAGAACGGCCTGGCGATCGGCGGCGACTACATGTCGGCCGCCTCGTTCCTGGGCATCGCCGGCCTGATCGCCCTGTACGGCTACGACGGGTTCCTGTACTCGATCGGCTTCCTGGTCGCCTGGCTGGTGGCGCTGCTGCTGGTGGCGGAGCTGCTGCGCAACTCGGGCCGGTTCACGATGGCCGACGTGCTGGCGTTCCGGATGAGCCCCCGGCCGGTCCGCACCGCCGCCGGGGTCTCCACCATCGCCGTGTCGATCTTCTACCTGCTGGCGCAGATGGTCGGCGCCGGCGCGCTGGTCGCGCTGCTGTTCGGCTTCACCAGCGAGTTCGCCAAGGGCGCCACGATCGTGCTGGTCGGCGCCCTGATGATCGTCTACGTGGTGGTCGGGGGGATGAAGGGCACCACCTGGGTGCAGATCGTCAAGGCCGTGCTGCTGATGGGCGGCGCGACCCTGGTCACGGTCCTGGTCCTGGGCAAGTTCGGCTTCAACCTCTCCACCCTGCTGCGGGACGCGGCCGAGCAGAGCGGCAAGTCGGGCCAGTTCCTCGAGCCGGGCCTGCGGTACGCGACCGAGGCGCAGGGCCTGTCCGGCAAGCTCGACCTGATCAGCCTGGGCCTGGCCCTGGTGCTCGGCACGGCCGGCCTGCCGCACATCCTGATCCGCTTCTACACCGTCCCGACGGCCCGGGACGCCCGCAAGTCGGTGCTGTGGGGCATCGGCATCATCGGCGCGTTCTACCTGCTGACGCTGGTGCTGGGCTTCGGCGCCGCCGCCCTGGTCGGCACCAAGGAGATCGCCGCGGAGAACCCGGCGGGCAACACCGCCGCGCCGCAGCTCGCCCAGCGCATCGGCGAGCTGGTCTTCGGCGAGGCGGGCGGCACCATCCTGCTGGCCGTCATCGCGGCCGTCGCGTTCGCCACCATCCTGGCGGTCGTGGCGGGGCTGACCCTGGCCTCCTCGTCCTCGTTCGCGCACGACCTGTACGCGCACGTATTCAAGAGGGGCCGGGCCAGCGAGCGGGACGAGGTCCGGGTCGCGCGCATCTCCGCCCTGGTCATCGGCGCGGTCGCGATCGTCCTGGGCATCTACGCCCAGCGGCTGAACGTGGCGTTCCTGGTCGCGCTGGCGTTCGCGGTCGCCGCGTCCGGGAACCTGCCCGCCATCCTCTACAGCCTGTTCTGGAAGCGGTTCAACACCGCCGGAGCGGTCGCGGCCATCTACGGCGGCCTCGGTTCGGCGATCTTCCTGGTGGTGTTCTCCCCGGTGGTCTCCGGCTCGGAGAAGGCCCTGTTCACCGGGGCGGACTTCAGCTGGTTCCCGCTGGAGAACCCGGGCATCGTCTCCATCCCGTTCGGGTTCCTGTGCGGGTGGCTCGGCACCGTGCTGAGCAGGGAGCACAACGCGGCCAAGTACGCCGAGATCGAGGTGCGCTCCCTGACCGGGGCGGGCGCGGAGGGCACCGGCCCGTCCGCGCCGCCCCCGCCGCCCCCGCCGGCCCCGCAGGATCCGGTGGTGAAGAAGGGGCCGTGACGCCCCGCCGCTGACGGTCCGCGCGGGCCTCCATCCAGCGCCCGGTGACCCGCGCGGCCAACGGCCCCGTCCCTCCGCCCCGGGACGGGGCCGCCCCGCGTCCGGGCGTCCCGCCGCCGCCCGGGCCCGCCGGGGCCCGCCGCCGGAGCCCGGCTGCCGCCCAGAGCCCGCCGCCGCCCGCGAAAACATCTGGAGTCGCGCCGGGTTTGCGGGGAGGGTGGGGTGTCATGGCGTACGGGGAACGGGACCGGGTGCGGGCGCCCCTGGTGGAGCTCGCCGACCGGCGGGCGCTGGAGCGGTGGGCGCCCGCCGACCAGGACGTGGTGGACGAGGCGCGGCGGCTCAAGGAGCGGGCGCTGCTCGACCTGGGGATGTCGCACAGCGCCGTCGCGTCCTGGCTCTACACCAAGTGCCACCACCAGATCCCCACGACGGCGGTGGACACGGCGGCGGTGATCGCCTCGGGCGACGGCACCTGCCTGCTGCTCTACAACCCCGTCTTCTTCGTGGGGATCGGGCTGGAGGGCGTGCGGTTCGTCCTCTTCCACGAGGCGCGGCACATCGTGCAGCGCCATCTGTTCACCGATCCGGACCTGCGCGCCGATCCGGTGTTCACGCTGGCGTGCGAGGTCACCATCAACCACGTCGCGCTGGTACGGCTCGGCGGCGGCCTGCCGGAGCTGGAGGGCGAGCCGGTCGGCGTCTCGCCCCGGCGCGTCTACGGGCGGTACGTCACGGACCTCCAGGAGCAGGGCCTGGAGCCGCTGCGGTACGAGGACTGGTCCGAGACCGACCTGAGCGTCTACCGCGAGCTGGGACGGATGCGCAGGCCGCCGGGGGCCGGGGACGCGACCTGCGTGCACGTGGCCCTGGACGGGGCCGGCCTGGGCGTCCTCGACCAGGAGACCGTGGACCGGATCGGGAACGAGGTGCTGCGGAGCGTCCTGCTGGCCGCCCGGCGCGGCGACCGTACGGCGCGGCAGGAGCTGCTCGAGCTGCTCGGCCGTACGGAGGGCGCCGCGGAGAGCGCCGACCGGGTGTGGGGGGATCTCGGCGCGCACGCCCTGCGCGGCGAGACCGTGCGGACGCGGCGCGTGGAGTGGTGGCAGCGGTGGCTGGTCGACGTGCTGGGGTCGAAGCTGCAGGAGGGCGAGCGGCTCGCCTACCCGAAGAAGCGCGGGGCGCTGCTGGCGGCGCTCGGGCACGAGCCGATGCTGTCCCGGCAGGGCCCGCGGCGGGTGAAGACGCTGGTCATCGCGCTCGACACCTCCGGGTCGATGCCGGACGGCGTGGTGCGGTGGCTGGCCGAGCTGGTCGGCCGGATCGACGGGGTGGAGGCCGAGTGGGTGGCCTTCGACGCCGGCGTCAAGCCGTTCCGCCCGGGGGAGCCGCTGCGCGGGGGAGGCGGCACGAGTTTCGCGGCCGTCCGGGATCACGTGGAGGCCAGGGACGAGCCCGCCGACGCGGTGATCGTGGTGACCGACGGGCACGCCCCGCCGATCGCGCCGGCCGACCCGGACCGCTGGATCTGGCTGATCACGCCCGGCGGCGACGAGTGGCCGGAGCGGCGCGACCCTCCCATGGCCTGCCACCGGGTACGGCCGCCCGGTGAGCAAGGCGTCGGATAAGGCGACGGGTCGGTCGTCGGGTAAGGCGTCGCGCGTTCGCGGCGGTTTCAGTACGGTTTCGCCTCATGTCCCCCCAGCGCAAGCTACGCCAAGGCCAGACGATGACCAGGGCGCGCGACATCGCCCGCTGCACGGCGGGGCTGCTGCGCTTCGCCACTCCCGCCGAGGCGGACGCGCTGCTCGGCCTGCTCCCCGCCGGTCACGTCCGCCACGCCCTGCGCAGCCACGGGATGCCCAACCGGGTGGTCATGGAGGCGATGCTGCGGCGGCGCGGGCGCGGCGACATCGACCTGCTGGTGGAGCAGGCGCTGCTGCACGACGATCCGCCCGGCCTGCTGGGGCGGCTGCTCGACCTGGACGACCCGGAGGTCAACGGGAATCTGCTGACCGCCGAGACCGGCCTGACCCGCATCCCGCGCAACCTGCGCCGCCAGCTGGCCCACCAGACCTCGCGGCGCGACGGCGTCACGCCGCGGCCGCTTCCCGCCGAGCTGCGGGAGCTGCTGCTGGCCGGGCACCGGGTCCAGGAGCCCCTCGACCACGCGCTGCTGTACGCGGCCGACCCCGACCTGGCCGAGAAGATGCTGTGGTTCCTGGGAGCGGGCGCCGACCCGCACGGCGCCGTGCGGGCCTGCCGGACGCTGCTGGACGCCGGGCGGCACGAGGAGCTCGCGGCGCTGGTGGAGCAGGCGAGGCTGCCCGCGTTCGCGTGGGGGCCGGAGGCGTCCGAGCCCAGCGTCCTCGCCTACGCGCAGGCGGCGGTCACCAGCCCGGAGGGCGCGCGGCGGCTGCGCGAGCTGTCGGAGCGGGTGCGCAGGCCGGAGTTCCTGCGCTCGGTCGCCGAGATCGCCGACCTCGGCGGCTGCGAGCCCTGGCGCGGCGGCCGGCCGATGGTTCCCACCGTCGTGAACCGCCGCCACGCCTCCATTCCGCGCGTCGACTGGAACGCGGTGCTGGAGGAGGAGCCGCGGCGCCGGGCGGCGGAGGGGCCGTTCCCGTACCGGGTCGCCAGGTTCATGGCCAGGCGCACCGACGTCCCGGTGGAGCTGGTGCGGCTGCTGGTCGAGGACCATCCGGAGCTGGCGGTGTACGTCGCCGATCCCGCGCCCGAGGTGCTGGCCACGCTGTGCGCGATGGGGCCGCGGCCGGGCGCCGAGGTGGTGCTCAAGGTCGTCGGGAACGGCCTGGTCGCGGGCACCCTCACCGCCGGGTTCGTCGTCGAGACCGTGCCGGAGGAGGTGCTGGAGGTCGTCGCCGGGTCGTTGTGGCTGCCCGGGCTGCGCGGCACCGCGGAGATCAGGGCGCTGCTCGGCCGGTCCGGCGATGTGACCCTGTCCCCGCCGTTCGTTGAGGAGACCGGGCACGGCCGGTTCCGGCGGCTGCGCGACCCGGGACGGCGGTCGCACTGGGACCCGGGCCTGGCCTACGGGCCGGAGGTCGCCGAGATGATGCGGCAGCGGGACCGTCCCCTCACCGCCGACGACGTCCTGTCCAGGGCGGACGCCGACGCGCTCCTGGCCCCCTCGGACGGCGGGCTGCCCGACCCGCGGGTGCTGCGCCGGCTGGCCGAGCACGTCCACGAGCACCTGGGCGGCCGGCCGGAGGCGTGGATGGTGGCGCTGAAGCTGCTGGAGGACGGCTTCGTCGGCTCGCTGCGCAAGCTGGTCGTGACCGCGGGCGCGGTCACCAGCTGACGACCCGGTAGTCCTTGAGCAGGCAGCCGTGCGGCGGGTCGCCGTCGCGCTCGCCGCGCACGATCGGGTGGTAGATCCGGGCCGCGGCGTCGACCACGTCCAGCGGCGGCCGGAACCCGGCGGCGGCGCGGCGCTCCCGGTCGGGCGCGGGCTGCTGGTCGGTGAACCAGCCCGGGTCGA
This sequence comes from Spirillospora sp. CA-255316, assembly GCA_050942275.1. Taxonomy (GTDB): domain Bacteria; phylum Actinomycetota; class Actinomycetes; order Streptosporangiales; family Streptosporangiaceae; genus Spirillospora. Next base: position 2,989,107 of record CP192047.1, read on the forward strand.
CGCTGGTGACGTGCACGCCGTGGGCGGCCAGCTCGGACGCGCTGGTGCGGGTGAGCATGTTGAGCGCCGCCTTCGCCATGTTGGTGTGCGGGTGTTCGGGGCCCTTGTAGCGGCGGTCGAACTGGCCCTCGACGGCGGAGACGTTCACCACGTACCGGCGGGGGTGCGGGGAGCGCTCCAGCAGCGGCCGCAGCCGTCCCAGCAGCAGGAACGGGGCGGTGACGTTGATGAGCTGCACCTCCAGGAGCTCGACCGGGTCGATCTCGTGCACCAGCCGGGTCCAGGAGTTGCCGGGGGACGGGTCGGGCAGCAGGCCGGCGATGTCCACGGTCCCTGACGGGACGGCGATCGGCAGCGGGACGGATCCGGGCGCGGCGGCGGCCAGCGCGGGCGCGGCGGCGCCCTCCCCCTCCAGCAGCGCGGCGTACGACTCGGGCGGGTGCCGCAGGGTCTGCGCGGCGAGGTTCACGAGGATGTCGAGGGGTTCCCCGGCGTCGTTCAGCGCGTCGCACCAGCGGACGAGGGCGGGGATGTCGCGCAGGTCCATGCCGGTGACCGTGAGCCGGTCCCACCAGTCGCCGCGGTCGGGGACCGCGGCGAAGCGGCTGCGCGCGTCGGCGGGGAAGCGGGTGAGGGCGGTGACGGCCGCGCCGTCCCGCAGCATCTTCAGGACCAGCTCGAACCCGGCCTTCACCCGCCCGCCGGTGACGATCGCGCGGCGCCCGGCCAGGTCGGCGCGGGCGTGGCGGTGCTCGTGGTGCTCCTCGGCGCAGGGCGGGCACAGCCGGTGGTAGAAGGCGTCGGCCTCGTCGAAGTGGGCCTTGCAGACGTAGCAGCTGAGCAGCCCGCCGAGCGGCGTGCGCGCCCGGACCGCGGCGGCCGTCGGCGCCCCGTTCCGCGGCGGCGGGACGGGCGGGGGTGCCGCGGGCACGCCCTCCTCGCGGTCGGCGGCACCGGTGGCGGTCCCGGCCAGGACGGCGGCGTCGGCGGCGGCGCGGCGGCGCCGCTCCAGGGCCCGGTCCCGCCCGCGGCTGCGTTTGACGAACGCGGAGACCGCCTTCTTCACCCGTTCACGGTCGGGGTCGCCGTCGGGCGCGGTGGCCAGCTCCTCCAGGACGCGCAGGCAGGTCCGCACATCGTCGTCACGCATGCGTGCCATTAAATCGGGTGATCCCGGACGCCCCCACCCGCTGTACTTGATCCATGAGCATGCCGGACGGGCCACGGCTGGCCCACTTCATCGACACGATGATCGACCTGGGCATCACCGGGCAGGTCTTCGGCGACCACGGCATCGGCAAGACCGCCACGTTCTTCCACCACGTCCGGCGGGCGCACGAGGGCGTGCGGCTGGTGTACGTGCCCGCCGCCAACCTCACCCCCGACGATCTGCTGGTCAACGCCCCGGTCCGGCGGGACGGCGAGCTGGTGCTGCAACAGCTGATCATGCGGCAGCTCAAGCCGGGCAAGCCGTTCGTGCTGCTCATCGACGACTCCCTCCAGGCCGGGACGACCATCCAGTCGCAGCTGATGCAGGTCGCCTGCGACTGGACGCTCGGCGAGCACGACCTGCGCGAGCTGGGCTGCGTCGGGGTGTTCCTCACCGACAACGAGTCGCGGGACGAGACCGCCGCGCGCCGTTCGGACCTGGCGATCCTGGACCGGATGGCCACGCTGCGGGTCACCGCCGCCGACACCGCGTGGCGGGCGGCGCTGTCGCGCAGGTTCCGCGGGGTGGACCTGGCCGGGGTGTTCCGGGTGTGGGCGTCGCTTCCGGCGGAGCTGCGCCGGCTGCTGTCGCCGCGCACGCTGGAGCACGTCCTCGACTGCGCGCTGGCGGGCTTCCCGCTGGTCTGGGGGCTGCCGCTGGTGGACGGCCGGCGGCTGGCGCTGGCGGTGCCCGGCAAGGACGGGCGGCCGGGCGCGGACCGGGCCCCGGAGATCCTCGGCCGGATCGCCGAGGAGCTGCGCCGCGCCGGAGCGGACGTGCCGAACCCCGGGCACCTGCCCGACGCGGTGCGGCGGGTGGTGCGCACAGCGCTGGAGCGCCGCTGGACGGTGCTGGTCCAGGGCCCGCCCGGCTGCGGCAAGACCGAGGTCGTCAAGGAGGTCGTCCGGGAGGAGCTGGGCACCGATCCGCTGTACTTCTCGCTCCCGGTCACCAATGTGGAGGACCTGTGCGCGCCGGTTCCCACGATCGACGGCACGCTCGACAACCTGCTGGCCGCGCCGTTCACCGGGCCCGGCGACAAGGCGGTCGTCTGGGACGAGTACAACCGCCCCAAGGACAAGGCGGCCTTCGCCCGGCTGATGGAGATCACCCAGGAGTGGTCGCTGGCGGGCCGCCGGATCGAGGGCCTGCGGGCGCAGATCGCGCTGCAGAACCCGCCGTACCACCTGGGCCGCAAGCTGCTGGTGGCGCGGAACACGATCGCGCAGGCGTCCCGGTTCACCGTGTCGCTGGAGATCGAGCCGGAGGACATCCCGGCCAACGAGTGGCTGATCGCCCGCTATGGGGCGACGGCCGAGACCGTGCTGGAGTGGTGGAAGAACGACATCGACGACGAGGGCCGGCAGTGGATCACCAAGCGCACGCTGGAGCGGCTGATCCGGCTGCACGGCCGCGGCCTTCCCCTCGACGTCGCCAAGATCTACCTCGGTGACGGCGACTACGCGCCGGTGCCGCTGGGCGGGCTGGAGGCGCGGCTGGCGAGCCGTCCGGTCACCGGGCTGCGGGAGCTGGCCGCCGACCTCGACGGCTGGGAGCGGCGGCTGCGCGCGGCCAGGGAGGAGGGGCCCGAGGGCTCGGACGCGACCGACGTCGTGCACCGCGTCCTGGCCAACGCGGAGCTGTCGCAGCTGCGCGAGCACCGGGCGGCGGCGGCGCGGCTGGCGCCGCTGCTGCCGCCCAAGCTGAAGGCGACGTACCTGGTCGGCGTGGACGCCGACCGCCAGCGGTTCTGGACCGACGTCTTCGTCTCCGGGGCCTGACCGCGGCCCGCCCGCCCGGCGCGCCGGACCCCGGGGAGCACGGGTACCTGGTGCTGGCCTCGCTCTCCGGCCTGCTCCTCAAACAGCCGGCCTACCCACCCGCGCGAGGACTTCGAGCAGGCCGTGCCGGCCCCGGCGCTGCGCACGCTGATCGACGCGCTCGCCCCGTGACCGGGACTACCGGGACAGCAGCAACCGGTGCAGGGCACCGGCGCACGCCTCGATGTCGGCCACCGAGCACGTCTCGTCGGTGACGTGCGCCTGCTCGGGGTCGCCCGGGCCGTACACGACCACGGCGGGATCGCCGAGCCGGCCGGTCAGCACGGAGGCGTCGGTGAAGTAGGTCGCGTACGAGGGCGGCTCCGCCGACGAGCCCGGCACCAGTGTCTCCAGCACCGCGCCGAGCCCGGGTGCGGCGGGGTCGGTGGCCACGCCCGGCAGATCCATCACCCGCTCGAGCTCGATGTCCGGCCCGCACAGCCGGGCGATCTCCGCGACCGCCTCGTCCGACCCGAACCCGGGGACGGTCCGCACGTCCAGCAGCATCTCGGCGTGGTCGGGCACCAGATTGGGCTGCACGCCCGAGTGGAAGGTGCCCACGTTCACCGTGGCCCGGCCGTGCGTGGGGCTCTCCGGCCAGCGGTCGTGCCCGTGCACGCGCAGCGCGGCGCCCGCCAGCGCGGCGATCGCGTTGCTGCCCAGCTCGGGCCGGGAGCCGTGCGCGGACACCCCGCGCGCCGACGCCCGCAGCCACAGCGCGCCCTTGTGGCCCAGCACGATCCGGTTGCCGGTCGGCTCGGCCACGACCAGCAGCCCGGCCGGGTCGAGCACGGCGGGGCCGAGCAGCGCGGCGCCGTCGCAGCCGGTCTCCTCGCCGAAGGTGAAGACCAGCTGGGGCCCGGCGGCGTCCGGGCGCTCGCGGGCGGCGCGCACGGCCGCCGCGACCTGCGCCGCGACCCCGGCCTTCATGTCGCTGCCGCCGCGTCCCAGCAGCCGCCCGTCGCGGATCTCGCCGCTCATCGGGTCGAACGACCACTCCTCCGCGCGCGCCGGGACGGTGTCCAGATGCCCGGTGAAGGTGATCGCGGACCGTGCGGCGCCGTCCGGGACGCGGCGCGCGACCAGGTTGGCGCGGCCCTCGACCGGCTCGTCGACGCGCACCTCGAAACCGGCCGCGCCGAGGATCCCGGCGAGCAGGTCGGCCGCGCGCCGCTCCCCGCCCCCGCGGGTGTCCAGCCGGACGAGCCGCTGCGCCAGCTCCACCGGGTCGACGTCGTTCATTCGGGGCCTCCCGCCCGGGTGCTGTCCCTGACCACCAGGTGGGGCACCAGCGCGATGTGCGCGCGGGAGCCCCGTGCGGCCTCGCCGGCCGCCGCGGCCTCCGCGGCCGCGGCCAGCAGCCGGACGGCCTCGGCGGCGATGCGGTCGCGGGGCTGGTCCACGGTCGTCAGCGCGGGCTCGCCGAGCCGCGCGAACTCGATGTTGTCGAACCCGGTGACCTGCACCCGGCCCGGCACGTCGATCCCGTGCGCCCGGCAGGCCCGGGTCACGCCGAGCGCGATCAGGTCGTCGGCGCACACGATCGCGTCCGGCAGCCCGTCGGGAGAACCGGGGGAGGCGGACGAGGCGAGCCGGGCGACGGCGGCCTCGCCCCACTCGACCGAGTAGTCGTCCAGCAGGATCCACTCGTCCCGGACGGTCATGCCCAGGTCGGCGGCGCGGCGGCGGAAGCCCTCCAGCCGCTGCTCGCTGGAGGAGTTGGTCAGCCGCGACCCGGCGAACGCCGCCGAGCGGGCGCCGCCCTCGTGCAGGTGGTCGACGACCTGGCGCATCGCGGCGATGTCGTCCACGCCCACCCAGTCGGTGTCGGTGCCGCCGACGAACCGGTCGAGCTGCACCAGCGGCAGCCGGTCGGCGGTCTCCTGCACGGCCGGTCCGCTGGCGGTGCCGTGGCTGGGGCTGACGATGATGCCGTCGACGTTGCGCGCCACCAGGGAGGCCAGCCGCCGCGCCTCGACCTCGGGGTCGGACTGGGCGTCGCACAGGAACAGCTCTTTGCCCTCCCGGCCCAGCGCGTGCTCGACGCTCTCCACCAGCGAGGTGAAGAACGGGTTGGTGATGCTCGGCACGACCATGCCGACGGTGTCGGTCCGGCTGTTGCGCAGGGCCCGGGCGATGGAGTTGACCTGGTATCCCAGGTCATCGGCGGCCCGCCGCACGCGGCGGCGCATCTCCGCCGACGCCTGGCCCCGGCCGGACAGGACCCGCGACACCGTCGCGGTCGACACCCCGGCGCGCTCGGCGACCTCGGCGATCGTGACGCGCCCTCCGTTCCCGCCACGCTGCTGCAATCGTTTACCTCCCTGAAACGACGCGCAATGAGAACGTCATCGTCCGACCCTGGATGAGGCGAGTATAGGGCCTTGACTGCCTGGGGATATATACCTACGGTTCATTCAAACTTCGACTGCAATCGATTACAGCAACTGGAGCAGCGGATGACCGAGACCACGGGAAGCGGGCGCACGCTGGGCGTCTTCCCGTCCAAGCCGAACGCGATCAGGGAGCTGTTCGGCACGGGCAAGGCGGTCATCGGCGCCGTCCACCTCCCCCCGCTGCCCGGCAGCCCGCACTACGAGGGCGTCCCGCTGGACGAGATCTCCGCGTTCGCCGTCGAGGAGGCCCGCGGCTACCTCGGCAACGGCTGCCACGGCGTGATCGTGGAGAACCACTGGGACATCCCCTTCCTCAAGCCCGGCGAGCACGGCTACGAGACCGCCGCCGCCATGGCCGTGGTCACCGGCCGCGTCCGCGAGACGGTCGCCGGGGACCGCGCGGGCGGGGGAGTGGGCGTCAGCGTGCTGTCCAACGCCGCCGAATGCTCCATCGCCTCCGCCTGGGCGGCCGGCGCCGGATTCGTCCGGGTCAACCAGTGGGCCAACGCCTACGTCGCCAACGAGGGCATCATCGAGGGCCAGTCCGCCAGGGCCACCCGCTACCGCAGCCGGATCGGCGCCAGGCCCGTCAAGGTGTTCGCCGACGTGCACGTCAAGCACGGCGCGCACGCCATCGTCGCCGACCGCACCCTGGCCGAGCAGACCGAGGACGCCGAGTTCTTCGACGCCGACGTGCTCATCGCCACCGGCTCGCGCACCGGCGACGCCGCCTCCCTGGACGAGGTCGCGGGCATTGCGGAGAACACCGTGCTCCCGGTCGTGATCGGCTCGGGGATCAGCGCCGGCAACATCGGCGGGCTGCTGCCCGCCTGCGACGGCGTGATCGTGGCGTCCTCGGTGAAGGACAACGGCCGCTGGTGGGGCCGGGTCGACCCGGCGAAGGTCCGCGAGCTGACCGGGGCCGCCCGCAGGGCCGGTGCGGAGCTGCCGTGATCGTGTTCTGCGGTTACGCCAACAGCGACCTGACGGTCAGCGTCCCTGCGCTGCCCGGCGCCGGCGCCCGCGTCCAGGCCACCCGGCTGCACCGGGGCGACGGCGGGATGGGCGCCAACGCCGCGGCCGCCGCCGCCCGGGTGGGCGCCGACGCCCGCTTCGCCGGGGTGGTGGGCGACGATCCGCTGAGCGGGGCGTTCCTGGACGCGCTGTCCCGCGACGGCGTCGACGTCTCCTGGACGGCCCGCACCGGCGCCCTCACCACCTCGGTCATCCTGCTCACCCCCGACGGGGAACGTTCCATCATCAGCCAGGACGACGACCTGGGCACCGGCCGCGTCGCCGAGGTCGTCCGGTCCGCGGCCCGCGCGGGGGCCGGGCTGCTCTACCTCGACGGCTACCGGTTCCCCGACGCGGCGGCGGCGTTCGACGGCGGCGTGCCGTTCCGCGTGCTGGTCGACCTCGACGGCGCCGGCACGGCCGAGGCGGTGCGGGCCGCGCTGAAGGTCGCCGACCACGCCGTCGTCGGCCGCGCCCAGGCCACCGGGCTGCTCGGCGGCGACGCCGAACTGGCCGGGGCCGCCGCCTCGTACGGCACCCACCTGGTCGTCACCGACGGCCCGCGCGGCTGGACGCTGCTCACCCCGTCCGGCGGGCGCCACGACGGGCGCGCCCTCAGCGTGACCACCGTGGACGCCACCGGCGCCGGCGACTGCTTCGCCGGCACCTACGCCGCCGAACTCGACCGCGGCGCGGACGCGGTGGAGGCCGCCCGGTTCGCCGCCGTCGCCGCCGGGCTGTCGTGCACCCGGCCCGGCGCGCGGGACGGCCTGCCGTCCCGCGCCGCCGTCGAAGACATCCTTGCCCGCGCCGAGGACACCCTTGCCCGCGCCGAGGGACCCGGAAGAGAGGACCCGGAATGAAACGAACCGTGGCGGCCCTGGTGGCGCTCGGCCTGGCGGCCTCGGCGACCGTGGGCTGCGACACCCAGGCCCGCAGGGAGAGCGAGGCGGAGAAGAAGGCGCAGCAGGCGGGGCCGCCCGGCCCCAAGCGGGTCGCGCAGTCCTGCAAGGTGCAGGGCCGCGCGCCGCGGATCGGGATCGTCCCGATCAACCTGCAGGCCCTGTTCTTCAACCAGATCAACAGCGGGGCCGAGATGGTGGCCGCCAAGGCCGGGGCGCAGGTGCAGATCGTCAACGGCAACGACGACTCCACCACCCAGGCCAACGCCATCGACGACCTGGTCGCCAACCGGTACGACGCGATCATCGTGGACGCCGTCGACACCGAGGGCATCAAGCCCGCGATCCGGCGCGCCGACGCGGCCGGGGTCCCGGTCGTCGCGGTGGACGCCACCGTCGACGACCCCGCCGTCTCCACCCAGGTCGGCACCGCCAACGCCAAGGGCGGCCAGGAGCTCGGCGAGCACCTGGTCAAGCTCACCGGCGGCAAGGGCGACATCGGCATCGTGGGCGCGCTCAACAGCACGATCCAGCTAGAGCGGCAGAAGGGCTTCACCGGCACCGTCACCGCCCGCGGCATGAAGATCAAGACGGTGGTGGATGGCCGCAACATCCAGGAGAACGCCCAGACCGCCGCCGAGAACCTCCTCACCGGCGACCCCGATCTGCCCTACGCCTACGCGACCGGCGAGCCCGCGCTGATCGGCCTGGCCGCCGCGGTCAGCTCCCAGCAGCGCACCGGGAACGTCAAGGTCGTGGGCTGGGACCTGTCCGCGCAGGCGGTCGACGGCCTGCGGGCCGGCTGGATCGCCGGCGTCGTCCAGCAGAACACCTTCGAGTTCGGCTACGAGGCCATGAACGCGGCGATCGACCTGGCCTGCGGCCGCACCCCGGCCAGGGACGTGCCGGTGCCGACGCAGATCGTCACGCCGGACAACGTGCGGGACTACCTGTACTACCTGGAGAAGTGAGCCATGACTGAGACACCGCTGGTGAGCCTGCGCGGCATCACCAAGTCGTTCGGCGCGGTGCGGTCCCTGCGCGGCGTGGACCTGACGCTGCACAAGGGGGAGGTGCTCGGCCTGGTCGGCGACAACGGCGCGGGCAAGTCCACGCTGATGAAGGTGCTCGCGGGCGCGCTGCGGCACGACTCCGGGACGATCAGCGTGGACGGCCGCGAGGTCCGCTTCACCAGCCCCGCCGACGCGCGGGCGGAGCGGATCGGGATCGTCTACCAGGACCTGGCGTTGTGCGACACCCTCGATGTCGGCAGCAACCTGTTCCTGGGCCGCGAGCCGCGGCGCGGGCCGTTCGTCGACCGCCGGGAGATGCACCGCCGGGCCGCGCGGATGCTGTCGGACCTGCATGTGCGGGTGAAGTCCACGCACCAGGAGATCGGGCACCTGTCCGGCGGGCAGCGGCAGGCGGTCGCGATCGCCCGGGCGGTGTCGTTCCAGCCCCGGGTGCTGATCCTGGACGAGCCCACCGCCGCGCTGGCGGTCGCCGAGGTGCGCCAAGTGCTGAGCATGATCCGCCGGGTGGCGGAGCAGGGCGTCGGGGTCATCCTCATCACCCATCGGCTGCAGGACCTGTTCGAGGTCTGCGACCGCATCACGGTGATGTACGAGGGCCGCAGCGTCGAGGATGAGCGGATCGCCGACCTGGACATCGAGCGGCTGGTCGCCATGATCACCCGTTCCGGCGTGGACGACGTCGACGGCAACGGGGAGGCGGCGTGAGCGGGCTGGAGCGGCCCCATGAGACGTCCCGGAGGCGAGCGGGGGGCAGGGTGTGAGCGGGCTGGAGGGGTGCGGCGTCGTCTGGACTGACGAGCGAGGGACGAGCGAGGAGGGAAGGCGGCGCCATGAGGCGCCCCGGAGGCGAGCGGGAGACAGAGCATGACGGTCCAGACGGCTCCGGCGACGGGTACCGTGACGGCCTCGAATCCGAGCCTGTGGGAACGTGCCAACAAGGCGACGGTGGCGATGGCCGCCGTGACCGTGGCGGTGTTCCTGGGCTTCGGGGCGGCCGCCGACAACTTCCTGACCTTCAACAACCTGTCGAACCTGGCCACCCAGGTCGCGATCACGCTGATCGTGGCGGTGGCGATGACGTTCGTGATCAGCACCGGGCAGATCGACCTGTCGGTCGGGTCGACGGTGGCGTTCGTGGCGGTGGCGACCGCCGAGCTGCTCCAGGCGGGCTGGGACTCCTCGCTGGTCATTGTGGCCGGGCTGGCCGCGGGCCTGTTCTGGGGCGCGGTGAACGGCTGGCTGTCGGCGTATCAGAAGATCCCTCCGTTCATCGTGACGCTGGCGACCATGTCGGTGATCCGGGGGATCGCGCAGCTGTGGACGCAGGGCTTCTCGGTGCCCATCGACAAGCGGCTGTTCGTGGCGCGGATCGGCGAGGCGAAGTTCCTGGGCTTCTCCGTGCTGGCCTGGATCGCGCTGGCGGTGGTGGTCGTGGGCGCGGTGCTGCTGGCGAGGATGCGGTTCGGCACCTACGTCAACGGGATCGGCTCCCAGGAGGAGTCGGTGCGCCGCGCGGGCGTGAACACCGACCGGATCAAGATGATCACGCTGATGCTGACCGGGCTGGCGGCGGGCGCGGCCGGGATCCTCACCGCGGCCCGGCTGGGCTCGGGCTCGGCCAACTCCGGTGAGGGCTTCGAGCTGACCGTGATCGCCGCGGTCGTGCTGGGCGGCACCAACCTGTTCGGCGGGCGCGGCACGGTGGTCGGCACCATCATCGGCGCGCTGATCACCGGCGTGATCGCCAACGGGCTGACGCTGCTCGGGGTGAGCCCGTTCCTGACGCCGATCGTCACCGGCCTGGTGCTGATCGCGGCGATCTGGATCAACCTGCGGGGGCGTACGTTCGCCGACCTGTTCCGGCATCTCTCAGCGAAGCAGTGACCGGGAAGCCATGACGGTGACGACCGTGACCGGCCCCGTCCCCGCGGCGGGGCTCGGTCTCACCCTCACGCACGAGCACCTCTGGAACGACGTGCGCGGCGCGGTGGGTCCGCCCGCCGACCCCGAGCTGGGGTTCCTGCGCGAGGCCAGGACCTCGCCGGAGCTGGCGTGGCTGCTGCGCGAGAACCCGTACGCGTGCCTGGACCACTGCGTGCTGGACGACACCGGCGCGATGCTGGAGGATCTCGTCGCGTTCGCCGCGTCCGGCGGCGGCACGATCGTGGACGTCACCCCGGCGGGCCTGGGCCGCGACCCTCAGGTGCTCCGCTCCCTGGCCGAGCGGAGCGGGCTGCGCATCGTCATGGGGTCGGGCTGGTACCTGGAGCGCTTCCACCCGCCGCACCTGGCCGCCACCTCGGAGGAGGACCTGGCCGCGGAACTGGTGGCCGAGTTCGAGCACGGGGCCGACGGTACGGGCATCGCCCCGGGGGTCATCGGCGAGATCGGGGTCTCCCCGGACTTCACGCCCGCCGAGCGCCATTCCCTGAGGGCGGCGGCGCGCGCGCAGCGTGAGGCGGGCGTCCCTCTCTACATCCACCTGCCCGGGTGGCAGCGGCGCGCTCACGAGGTGCTCGACATCGTCCTGGGGGAGTACGGGGTGGCGCCGGGCGCCGTGGTTCTCTGCCACATGGACCCCTCAGGGGACGACCCCGGTTACCAGAACGCGGTGGCCGACCGGGGGGTCTGGCTGGAGTTCGACATGGTCGGGATGCCGTTCCTGTATCCCGGCGAGGGCCAGTCCCCGGCTCCCCACGAGACCGCCCGCGCCGTGGCCGGGCTCATTGGACGGGGCCATGCCCACCAGCTCCTGCTGAGCCACGACGTGTTCCTCAAGGGGATGCTCACCCGGTACGGCGGCAACGGCTTCCGCTACGTACCGACCCTGTTCCTGCAACGTCTCGTCGGCTTGGGCGCCTCGCGTGAGGTCGCCGAGGACCTGCTGCGGGGCAACCCCGTCCGGCTGTTCCAAGCGGCGGCCGCGCACTGACAGCCACAAGCCAGACCTTGACCGATCCAGAAGGAGTGCAAGACGTATGAGCCGCGTTCTCATCGCAGGCGAGAGCTGGGTCACCCAGTCCACCCACATCAAGGGCGTGGACCACTTCACCACCAGCTCGTACGTCGTCGGCGTCGGGCCGCTGCGCGAGGCGTTGCGGAGCCGCGGCCATGAGGTGGTGCACCTTCCGGCGCATCTGGTCCCCGCCGGGTTCCCGGCCGACCCGTCCGAGTACGACGTGGTCGTGCTGTCCGACATCGGGGCGAACTCTGTTCAGCTCGCCCCGGAGGTGTTCGAGCAGGCGCGTCCCGGGGCCGACCGTCTCGCGGGCCTGCGCGACTGGGTCTCCGGCGGCGGCGGGCTGCTCATGGTGGGCGGCTACCTGTCGTTCACCGGATTCGAGGGCAAGGCGGCGTTCCGTAACACCGTCCTGCACGAGGTGCTCCCCGTCGAGCTGCTCCCAGAGGACGACCGCGTGGAGCTCCCCGCCGGGGCGAACGCCACCGTGACCGACGCGTCCCACCCCGCGCTGGGGGGCGTCTCAGGGGAGTGGCCGTCGCTGCTCGGGTACAACCGCGTGCGGCCTCGGTCCGGTACGGAGGTCCTGGCCACCCTGAACGGCGACCCGCTCGTCGCCGTCGCCGGTTACGGGCAGGGGCGTTCGGCCGTCTTCACCTCCGACTGCTCCCCGCACTGGGCGCCAGCGCACTTCTGTGAGGACTGGGACGGGTACGCGAAGGTCTTCGGCGGGCTCGTCGAATGGCTCGCCGGATGACCCGCGTCCAGCGACTCCTGGAGACCTGCGCCGAGCCCCTGGACCGTGCCCTCGGGCTGCGTTTCGTCCAGGAGGTGCACACCGGGGCCGTCACCGACCAGGCCTATGCCGACTACCTGTGCATCGAGGAGGGCTTCGTCGAGACGGCGACGCGCCTGCACGGGCTGGCGGTCTGGGACGCCCCCGACCGCGACGCCCTGGAACGCAACGCGCGCGCCGTGCACGCCCTGACCACCGAGCAGACCGACTACTTCCGCGCCGCCCGCGCGGCCTGGCCCGTCCGGGCGAACCTGCGCGCGGGGGCGCTCGCCCAGGCCGGCCGGCTCTCCGCGTACAGCCTGGAGGCGGCGCGCACGGGCGGCTACGCGGCGGTGACGACGATCCTGTTCGCCGCCGAGACCCTCTACCTCACCTGGTGCACGCGGGCGCACGAGGGCGGCGCGGTGCGTCCGGGGCCGATCGGCGACTGGGTCGCGCTGCATGCCCGCGACCCGTTCCGTGAGGGGGTGGCGGCGCTGGCCGCGCAGGTGGACCGGCTCACCGCGCCCGATCCGGTGCTCGCCGGGTGGTTCACCGGGATGCTGGAGGCCGAGATCGCCTTCCATAACGCCCTCTACGTATAAAGGCGGATATCTCGGGGGGCGTATATGAAGAACGGATGACCGGTGATCTAACGGAAATCACGGACAGCTTCCCGCGGCCGTCGCTTGTTGATCACCATTCGTCCCGGCTCCCGACATATGCGGCAGGGACGCTCCTGGCACGACATCGAGTGCAGGAGCGTCCATGCTGCGCAAAACCCTCATCGTCCTGGGCGGCGCCCTCCTGGCCGCCCCCGTGCTGGCCGCCCCCGTGCTGGCCGCCCCGGCCCTGGCCGCGGAACCCTCGCCCCCGCCCGCCCCCGCCCCCGTGCCCACCCCGCCCGGCTTCGTGCCCCGCACCGACCCGCTCCCGGACGAGCTGCGCACGGCCCTGGCCAAGCCCTCCACCAAGGCCGGCGGCACGGCGAGCGGCCTGGTCATCGGCGGCGACCAGGGCGGTCACCGGGTCCTCGTCCTGGACGCCAAGAAGCAGACCTGGACGACCGCGTCCGCCAAATGGACCTGGACGCCCACCGCCTCCAACGGCTTCGCCGACGTCGCCCACGCGTGGAGCCTGCCCTCCGACGTGCGGGTGCGTAAGGCCAATGGCAAGACCTACGTGCTCTCCGCCGACTCCAAGGGATTCCTGGGCGCGGTCGAGTACCCCTCCGGCAAGCGGCTGTGGGCCACCGACGCGGGCGCCCCCAGCAACCCGCACGCCACCGAGTTGCTCCCCAACGGCAACGTCGCCGCGGCCGCCAGCACGGGCGGCTGGATCCGCGTGTACGCCGCGTCCCAAGGGCGCGCCGCCTCGGCCTACACAGAGTTCCCCCTCAAGGGCGGGCACGGCGTCCTGTGGGACCCCCGGCGCAACGTGCTGTGGGCCATCGGCGACGACCACCTCGTCAGCCTCAAGGTGGGCGGGACGGCCGGCCGTCCCACGCTCAAGGAGGTCGGCAGGTCCGCCCTGCCCAGCCAGGGCGGCCACGACCTGGCCCCGGTGTACGGCGACCGCGACCGCCTCTGGATCACCACCAACCACGGCGTCTACCAGTACGTGAAGTCCACGAAGCGGTACACCAAGACCTACCGCGGCTCCTCGGACATCGACAAGCCGATCGTGAAGGCCGTGGGCGACAACCCCTCCACCAAGCAGGTGGTGCTGACCCGTCCCAAGGCGGGCTGCGCCACGACCTGGTGCACCGACACGGCCGAGTTCTTCGGCAGCGCGTCGCAGAAGGCGACCCGGACCCTTCCGGGCGCCCAGTTCTACAAGGTCCGCTGGTTCGTCGCCGCCTACCAGTAACGCCCGCCGCCCGGCGCCTGCCGGGGCCGCCCGCCGGGCGGGTCCCGGCAGGCGGTGCCCGGCGCTCGGTGGCGGAGCCGGAGGTCACTCCTCGGTGTGGGGGGTGCCTCCCGCGAGCACCTCGGCGAGCAGATCCTCCTCGGCGGCGCCGCGCCGCCAGTAGCCGGTGAACGAGATCGACCTGCGGTCCAGGCCCCGCTCGTTCACCAGGTGGCGGCGCAGGGTGCGGGTCGTCTTGGCCTCGCCCGCCAGCCACGCGTACGGGACCCCGGCCGGGAACGCGGCGGCCGGGAGGGCGGCGGCGAGGCTGCCGCCGGCGTCCCGGACCAGCCAGGTGATGTCGGCGCGGGCGGGCAGGTCGTAGCCGTCGGCGTCGGCCTGGCAGGGCACCTCGATCCACGCCTTGGCGGGCAGGCCGTCCGGCAGCGCCTCCAGAATCCCCCCGATCGCGGGCAGCGCGGTCTCGTCCCCGGCGATGAGCACCCACTCGGCGGCCGGGGGAGGGCGGAAGTCCACCCCGGCGTTGTCGGCGTCGGTCGGGCCGAGGAGGGCGATTCGGTCGCCCGGCCGGGCGGCGGCGGCCCAGCGCGAGGCCGGGCCGCGGTCGCCGTGCAGCGCGAAGTCGACGTCCAGCAGTCCCGGCCGCTGCCGCCGCACCGTGTACGACCGCATGATCCCGCGCTCGGCGGGGTCCATCGCCCGCCAGGCGGCGAACCAGTCGTCGCCCGCCTCGGCCGGGACCAGTGGCGCGTCCTGGTGCGGATGCGGCAGGAACAGCTTGACGCGCTGGTCGCGCCCGCCGGAGGCGAACCCGGCGATGCCCGCGCCGCCCAGCGTGACGCGCAGCATGGTGGGGCTGAGGCGCTCGGTCGCGACGACCTCGAGGTCGAAGAACCGGAAGGGTGCGGCGGTGGTGGTGCCCGTGCTCACGAGTGGCTCTCCCGAAGGTCAGGCGTTCGTCTCAGAATTCAGAGGGGCGTCTCAGAATCAGAAGGTCGTCTCAGGATCAGAGGGGCGTCTTTGAAATCGGAGGGAGGATCGGCTCGGGTCGGCGGCGCGTTTCAGACGGCCTTCTTGGCGGTCTGCAGCGTCTTGGCGAGGGATTCGAGGATCGGGGCGCAGCCCGCGTAGGAGAACCGCGGTTCGGGCTGCCAGGGCACCACCTGCCCGGCCTTGACCGCGGGCAGGTCCCGCCAGGCCGGCTTGGACGCCAGGTCATTCGGCTGCAGGGCCTGGGTGCGGCTGTCCAGGATGATCACGTCGGCGGCGTACTTGCCGGCGTTCTCCCAGCTCAGTTCCTCGAAGTAACCGTCCTTGCCGATCTTGTTCGGGACGATCACATCGACGCCCAGCTCCTTGAAGTAGATGAGGTCGGTGTTCTTGCCCGGGTTGGAGGCGTAGAAGAGGTTCGGGCTGCCGGATGCGGCCAGCACCTTGATCCCGCGCCCGGCGGACTCCTTGGCGGCGGCGCGCAGCGTCTCGACGGCCTTCTCGAACCGCGCCTTGGCCTGGACGACCTTGGACGCCTTCAGGTCGGCGCCGAGCGAGGCGGCCAGCGCCGCGTACCGCTCGATCGGCTTGGGCAGCGCGACCGCGCCGGTGGAGACGGCCAGCTGGGGCGCCAGCGCGAAGATCTTGTCCTTGCTTTCTGCCGGGACGTAGAACAGCTGCCCTTCCACGAACATGTTGTCGATGAGCAGCTCGGGCCGGAGCCCGGCGTACTTCTCGATGTTGAACTCGCCGTAGGCGTTGCCGATGGAGGTGCGCCCGTTCATCGGCAGCTCGCCGGCCTGCGGGTCGGGCCGGCCGTCCTTGAGCGTGGTGGGGCCGTAGACGCCCACGATCTGCTTGTCGATGCCGAAGTCGTACAGTGCCGAGGCCGCCCCGACGTAGGCGACGATCCGCTGCGGGCGCGTCTTGAGGGAGATCTTCTGGCCCCGGTCGTCGGTCCACGTCCATGCGCCGCCGCCCGGCGCCGCGGCCGTTCCGCCGTCGTCGCCTCCGCCGCAGGCGCTGAGGAGCGCGCCGAGGGCGGCGGCGCCGCCGGCCGTGAGCAGTCCGCGGCGGGAGAACCGGGGGAGGGGGGTATGCGACATGGAACGTTCCGTCCTGCTTGCGACGATGATCTCAGTTTAGGTTAACCTAACCTAAGTCATTGTCCAGAGAGCAAGGTCACGCCCCCGATGAAGGCCCCCATCACGGCGCCGCCCCCGGACGCGGGGGCCGCGCAGCCGCCGCCCGGCGCGGCGTCCGGCACGGCACCCGAGCGCCCGGCGCGCACGGCGACCCGGGCGGCCGGGCTGCTCGCGGCACTCGCCGTCCTGGCCGCCGTCGTGCTGCTGAGTCTGGCCGTCGGCGCCCGGCCGCTGTCGCCGGCGCAGGCCTGGAACGGCCTGTTCGACGCCGGCTCCGACGGCTACACCGTCGTCCACCAGATGCGGTTGCCGCGCACACTGCTCGGACTTCTCGCCGGGATCGCGCTCGGCCTGGCCGGCGCGGTGATGCAGTCGCTCACCCGCAACCCGCTCGCCGACCCCGGCATCCTCGGCATCAACGCGGGCGCCTCCGCCGCGGTCGTGTCGGCGATCTCCTTCCTCGGCATCGGCTCCATCACCGGGTACGTGTGGTTCGCCTTCGCCGGGGCGGGCGCGGTCGCGGTGCTGCTGTACGCGGTCGGCGGCGGCCGCACCGCGACGCCCGCGCGGCTCGCGCTGGCCGGCGCCGCCCTCAACGCCGCGCTCTACTCCTACGTCAACGCGGTGCAGCTCCTCGACACCGCCTCGCTGGACAGGATGCGGTTCTGGACGGTCGGGTCGCTGGCCGCCGCCCAGCCCGGCACCGTCCAGCGGGTCGCGCCGTTCATCGTCATCGGGACGCTGCTGGCGCTGGCCCTGGCCCGGCCACTGAACGCCATGGCCATGGGTGAGGACACCGCACGCGCGCTGGGCGCCGGGCCCGCCCGCACCCGCGCCGCCGCGATCATCGCCGTGACGCTGCTGTGCGGCGCCGCCACCGCCGCCTGCGGCCCGATCATCTTCGTGGGGCTGATGGTGCCGCACCTGGTCCGCGCCGTCACCGGGCCCGACCTGCGCTGGGTGCTGCCGTACTCGGCGGTGCTGGCGCCCGCGCTGATGCTGGCCGCGGACGTGATCGGCCGGGTGGCGGCCCGCCCCTCGGAGATCCAGGTGGGCGTGGTCACGGTGATCATGGGCGGCCCGCTGTTCCTGGCGTTCGTCCGCCGGCGCCGGGTGGCCGCCTCATGAGCGGCGGAGCCGTTCGGGGGGTCTGGGGGACCGCCCCCAGGAAGGAGGACACGTGAGCGGCGGAGCCGTTCGGGGGGTCTGGGGGACCGCCCCCAAGGAGGAAGACACGTGAGCGCGCCCACGACCGTCCGCGGCCCCCGCGGGATCTCGCTGCGGTACGCGCCGCGCGCCGTCGCCGTCACCCTCGGCTGCGCGCTGGCGGCGTTCGCGCTGTCGGTGCTGCTCATCGGCTCCGGCGACTACCCGATGGGCCCCGGCGCCGTGCTGGCCGCCCTGCTGGGCAACGGCGACCCGGCGCAGGCGTTCATCGTGAACGAGCTGCGGCTGCCCCGGGTGGCCACCGCGCTCACCACCGGCGCCGCGCTGGGCCTGGCCGGGGCGATCTTCCAGTCGCTCACCCGCAACCCGCTGGGCAGCCCCGACATCCTGGGCTTCACGCAGGGCGCCTCCGCCGGGGTCCTCACCATGATCGTGCTGTTCGGCGGCGGTGCCGCCGCGGTCGCCTCCGGCGCGGTCGCCGGCAGCGTCGCCACCGGGCTCGCGATCTACGCGCTCACCGGACGGCACGGCGCGCACGGCGCCCGGCTGGTGCTGGTCGGCATCGGCGTCGCCGCCATCCTCACCGGCGTGAACGGCTACCTGATCACCAAGGCGCAGATCATCGACGCGGCCCGGGCCGCCCTGTGGCTCACCGGCAGCCTGGACGGCCGCGACTGGGGCGAGGCCGGGCCGCTGCTGGCGGTCCTGGCCGTCCTGGCGCCGGTCGTGCTGGCCGGCTGCGCCCGCCCGCTGCGGATCCTGGAACTGGGCGACGACGCCGCGCAGGCCCTCGGCGTCCCCAACTCGCGGATCCGGCTGTGCCTGCTGGCCGCCGCCGTGCTGCTGTGCGCCTTCGCCGCCGCGGCGGCCGGGCCGGTCGCGTTCGTCGCCCTCACCGCGCCGCAGTTGGCCCGGATGCTGACCCGCGAACCCGGCCCCAACCTGGTGCCGTCGCTGGTCATGGGTGCCGCGCTGATGGTCGCCGCCGACTTCGCCGGGCAGCGGCTCTTCCCCGGCCACCAACTCCCGGTCGGCGTGGTGACCGGCCTGCTCGGCGGCGCCTACCTGGTGTGGCTGCTGGCCGCCCAGCGCCGCACCGGCCGCATCTGACCCGCCCGCCCGCGGCCTTGGGACGGCGTACGGGACGGGCCGGAGCGGGCGGTGTGAACGGCCGGTGTCAGAACGGGCGATGGCGGCCCCGATCGGCGTCCAGCCGCGCCCAAGCGTCGTCCCACAGCTCGTAGCGGCGCCGGTCGCAGCGGTGGCGGACCAGCAGGTAGGCGCCCAGCAGCGGCAGCCCGGCCGCGATCGCCGCCGCGCCGCCGGCGTACGCCGCGTCGGTCACCGTGCGGCTGTGCGGGCGGGGCCGCACGACCGGATCGCCGTCCCGGTCGACCCAGATGGTCTTCTTGGATCCGACCTTGGCGTCCTGCCAGCTGGGCAGCGTCCCCGTGCGGGGCTTGGCGTCCTGCCCGGTCGCGCCCGGCCGCGGCCAGGTCGCCTGGACGGTCTCGTGGACGTACCGGTCGCCCGTCGCGGCGACCCCTCCGGTCGCCACCACCGTGGCGACCACCTGCTGCCGCTCGGCCCGCTCGGCCTTCTCGGCCCGCAGCCCCGACCCGTAGGCCAGGGACCCGCACCAGACGGCGGCCGGCGGCGCGAGGGCGAGCAGCACCAGCAGCAGGGCGAGCGCCACCGCCCGCTGCGTCCGGTCGACGGGCCGGCGCAAATCGTTGCGCTCCAGGCCCAGCCAGGGGCGCAGCCGCCGCCGCAGCCGGGGCGGCCGGTGATCTCGCGGGCCACCGGGCCCGCGTGGCGTGCCTCCGTCTCCGATGCCGGAATCGCGCATCGTCGTCACCTCCCCGGGGAGCGCACTCCCGGTAAGAGGCAATCAGCCATTGGTTTCCAGGATATTCCTCCATCGGATGATCGGCACAGCCCCCGAACGGGTTTCGGTTCGCGTTCCGCGCCCGCCGGACGGCCCGGAACGGCGCCGCCCCCGCTGCCGTGCCGTTCGGTTCGCTCCGCTGCCGTGCCGTCCGGTTCGTTTCGCTCACGTGGCCCGGGCCAGCCGTAGCAGCTCGTCGAAGCCGGCCCTGATCCCGGCCGCCAGCACGCCGAGATCGGGCATACCGTCGAAGTCGCCGGTGAGCCCGAACGTCAGCCGCCCCTCGTAGGAGAACACCGCCACCCCGGCCCGCAGGCCCAGCGCCAGCGGCACGAACGGGTACAGCTCCACCAGCCTGCGGCCCAGCGCGTACAGCGGGAACGGCGGGCCCGGCACGTTGGTCACCACCGTCTGCACCAGCGGCTGCGTCTGGCTCAGCGCGTACCGCGACCCCAGCGCCATCAGCGTCGGCGCGAACCCCGCCAGCCGCGCCAGCGCCTCCCCGCCCGCCGCCTGGTGGGTGCGCTTCACGTCGTTCATCTGCTCGCGCACCTCGAACAGCCGCCGCCGCGGATCCTCCTCGCCCACCGGCAGCTCGACCAGCACGCCCGACACCCGGTTGCGGACCTCGCCGCGCTCGCCCTCGCCCCGGACCGACACCGGCACCAGAGCCCGCACCCGCACGCCCGGCTCCAGCTCGCCGCGGCCCTCCAGCACCGCGCGGAAACCGTGCGCGACCGCCGCCAGGATCACGTCGTTGACCGTCCCGCCGAACGCCTTGCGCACCCGCCGGATCTCGTCCAGCTCGGCATGCGTCCACAGCCAGCGGCGGTGCGGGCCGATCGGGCCGTTCAGCGACCCGGTCGTGGGACGCGCCAGCCGCCCCAGCGCACGGGGAACCTCGACGCCCAGCCCCCGCAGCGTCCGCGGGCTGGTCAGCCGGCGGGCCAGCCCCGGCAGCCCGGCGACCGCGCGCAGCGGCGCCACCGCCGCGCCGCGCGCCGACCGCGCCAGCAGCGCGGCCCCCGACGGCGCCGGGCCCGGCTCCGGCAGGGCCACCGGCAGGCCCTCCGGATCCGGCCGCCCCTCCTCGGGGCTCAGATCGAACAGCGCGGTCAGCAGATCCACCCCGCCGACCCCGTCGACGACACAGTGGTGCACCTTGGTGATCATCGCCCAGCGGTCCTCCGCCAGCCCCTCGACCAGCCAGATCTCCCACAGCGGCTTGGCCGGGTCCAGGCGCTGCGACAGCACCCGCCCCGCCAGGTTGCGCAGCTGCTCCGCCTCACCCGGCGCCGGGACGGCCGTGTGCCGCACGTGGTAGAGGATGTTGAAGTGCGGATCGTCCGCCCACACCGGACTGCCCAGATGCAGCGGCACCGTGCGCACCCGCTGCCGGTAGCGGGGCACCTCGAGGAGCTTGCCCAGCACCGCCCGGACCAGGTCGCCGTACGAGGGCGCGGGCCCCTCGAACACCGTCACCGAGGCGATGTGCAGGGGCGTGTCCTCCGACTCGGCGAAGAAGAAACCGGCGTCCAGCCCGCCCAGCCGCTCCCAGCCGTTCCGCCCGCCGTCCTGTGTCATACCGCACCGTCCAGCCGCACCGAATATGGGTTCGTTCAGTGCTTCCCGGCCGAGCCCGGTCCAATCAGCCCGAGCGCTGATCAGGCGGCGGCCGTCCCGGCCCCGCCCGCGGTCCCGGCGGTCCCGGCGGGGGCGCCCGCGCGGACGGTGCACTCGCGTACGAACGCGCCGACCTCCTCCAGCGCCGCCAGCCCCTCCGGCACCACGTCCGCGAAGATCTGGAAGACGTGCACCTGCCCCTCCCACACCTGCAGCCGGCACGGCACGCCCGCGTCCGCCAGCCGCCGCGCCATCAGCTCGGCGTCCGGCAGCAGCATCTCCGTCGACCCGACCTGGATCAGCACCGGCGGGAGCCCGGCCAGCCCCCCGTTCACCGGCGACAGCGCCGGATCGGCCGGACCCGCGCCCCCGGCCAGCAGCTCGGCCAGCCGCTCCACCCGGCGCGCGGGCAGGTAGGCGTCCAGTGCGGCGTTGCGGTGCGCGACCTTGGCGGCGTGGTCGAGATCGGTCAGCGGCGCGAGCGCGGCGATCCCCGACGGCGCCGGCAGCCCCTCCTCCAGCGCCCGCAGCGTCGCCGCGAACGCCAGGAACCCGCCCGCCGAGTCGCCCGCCACCACGATCCGCCCCGGGGCGAACCCCTCGCCCAGCAGCCACCGGTACGCCCGCACGCAGTCCCCGACCGAGACCCCCAGCGGCGAGGACGGAAGCCTGCGGTACGCCACCGACAGCACCGGCGCCCCCGACGACGCCGCGATCCGCGCCACCATCCGGCGATGGGTGCGCAGCCCGCAGGAGAAGAACCCGCCGCCGTGGAAGTACAGCACCGCCCGATCGCCGTCCGCGTCCGGCGCCCGCACCCACTCGGCCGCGAAGTCCCCGAACCGCACCGGCTCCACCCGCGCCCACCGCGGCACCGGCAGCGCCAGCGGCGCGGCCAGATCGATCGCGGACGCCGGCCGCAGCGCCGCCGGGCTCAGCGGCCAGCGCGCCAGCACCGGCCCCACCGTCATCCGCAGCCCCCGCGCCGCCAGCCGGGCCCGGACCGTCGTGCCCGGCCGGATCTCGATCAACGGGTCCACCGGCGCCTCCCGCGCTCCGCGACGGCCGCCCGGCAGGCCCCGCCCTTCCGGAACGATCAAAGTCCCGTGCAACCCGGAAAAGTAGGAAAGCGCGCAACAAAACAGCGATGCCGTTTTGTACCAACAAGATGGGGGCGCGACGGGGTCAGCCGGTGAGCGCCTCGCGGGCCGCCTCACCCGTCTCCGGCCCGCCGCTCGCCCGGCCGCCCTCCCGGACGGCGGTCGCCAGCGCCAGCACCGCCCCCAGCGCGCACAGCCCCGCCGTGATCCAGAAGATCTCCCGGTACTCGGTGCGCAACGCCTCCTCCGCCGCCGCGCCGTACTCCGCCAGCCGCCGCGCGAACTCGTCCGCCGGCATCAGGAACGGCAGCGGCGGCTGAAGATCGGCCGTCAACGTGTGGAAACGATGGAACCCCCACGCCGACAGCGCGGAGATCCCCAGCAGCATCCCCAGCATCCGCGCCACCACCACCGCCGCCGAGGCCACCCCGTGCCGCGCCGCCGGAACGGCCCGCAGCACCGCCGACGACACCGGCGCGATCACCAGCCCCAGGCCCAGCCCCGTCACCACCAGGTCCACGTCCATCCGCGGCAGCGGACCGTACCCGGCCGCCTCCGGATCCGCCGGCCAGCCCGCGATCAGCAGGTAGCCCACCGCGGCCACCGCCATCCCCGCCGCCATCGGCCACCGCTCGCCCACCCGCCGCGCCAGCATCCCGCCCAGCACCGCCGCGACCGGCAGCGCCACCAGGAACCGGGTCAGCACCAGCGCGCTCTCGAACGAGTCCTTGTCCAGCAGCGTCTCGGCCACCAGCACCACGTCCACCAGCGTCACCATCAGCGCCGCCCCCGACAGGAAGCTCACGCCCAGCGTCGCCAGCAGCGGCCCCCGCCGCACCCCCGACAGGTCGAACAACCTCGTGCGGGCCCTGACCTCCCACAGCACGAACACCACCAGCACGGCGCCCCCGGCCGCCACCAGCGGCAGCCCCCACGGCGGCAGCGCCGACTCCTCCGGCTCCGGGTTGTAGAGACCGCCCACCAGCAGCGCCAGGCCCGCTGCCAGCAGCAGCCCCCCGACCACGTCCACCTTCACGCCGTCCCCGCCACCGGCCGCCGCGGGACGCCCCGGCGGCACCGACACCTGCACCGCCACCATCGCCAGCGCCGTCAGCGGCAGATTCACCCAGAACACGACCCGCCAGTCATCCGTCCGCGCCACGATCGCGGCCCCGTACAACGGACCCAGCACGCTGCCCAGCTCCTGCGCCGCCCCCACCGCGCCCAGCACCACCGCCCGCCGCCGCTCGTCCCACAGATCCCCGGCCAGCGCCATCGTCACCGGCAGCAGCCCACCGCCCGCCACCCCCTGCACGACCCGGCCCGCCGTCAGCAGCGGCACACCGTCCGCCAGCGCCGTCACCGCCGACCCCACCGCGAAGAACAGCAGACCCCCCTGCAGCAGCGCCCGCCGGCCGAACCGGTCCGACAACTGCCCCAGCAGCGGCATCGCCGCCACGTACCCCAGCAGGAACCCCGTCAGCACCGGGGTCACCCGCTCCAGCCGGTTGATCGGGATCCGCAGATCCTCGACCACCGCCACCAGGATCGTGGTCACCACATAGGCGTCCAGCGCGGCCAGCAGCACCACCGCGCCGCCCGCCCCGACGGCGATGCGGCGGCGGCTCACGCCGGCGCTTTGATCGAGTACGGCGCGTCGAACTCGGTGAACGTGATGACCACCGCCCCCTTGTCACCGCCCTCGGCCGCCGGCGGGATCTCCCCCCGCACCTTCAGCAGGCGGTGATCGGCCGCGCTCACCCACACCTGCCCGCGCACATCGGAATTGATCCCCGGGACCAGCCCGCCGATCGCCGCCTTCGGCAGCACCACGCCCACCCGGCGGGCCTCCCTGCCCCCGACCTTCTCCGTCGCCTCCGCCTTCGGCTGCGTCACCGACCCCAGCAGCTTCGAGATCCCCCGCTGCGGATCCAGCACCGCCGACGGGTCGTACCACGCCGCCACCAGCGACTTCGGCACCTGCCGCCAGCCGCCCGTCACCGCCTTGATGTACACCGCGTCCGCCAGCGCCACGACCT
This sequence comes from Spirillospora sp. CA-255316, assembly GCA_050942275.1. Classification (GTDB taxonomy): domain Bacteria; phylum Actinomycetota; class Actinomycetes; order Streptosporangiales; family Streptosporangiaceae; genus Spirillospora. The sequence continues at coordinate 3,013,038 of CP192047.1, forward strand.
GCATCTCCACCGCCTGGCCCGACTGCTCGACCGTCAGCGTCCCCTCGGCGTCGCCCTTGCGCAGCAGCTTCAGATCACCGCCCTGCACCATGATCGGCGGCTTGCCCTCGACGCCCAGCGTGAACGCCACGCTCTTCAGATTCGCCATCGCCGCCGACGACCTGCGCAGCGTGTCCGCGGCATCGAACGCGGGCTTCGCCGCCGCCCCGCCGTCACCGCCCCCACCGCCGTCCCCGTCGCAGGCGGTCAGCACGGAGCCCGCCAGCAGAAGACACAGAACCGGGATCAGCAGCACAAGACGACCGCGCACACTGGACATAGGCGGGACCCTACAGACCGCCCACCGGCCCCGTCACTCGGTACCGAGTTTGACCTCCTCCCATCCTCAAGGAGGAGGATTCCAACCCGCGGCCTCAGTAGAGGAGGAGGGGTTGGGGTTCGCGGTTCGTCCGCCCCGGTACCCCGGAGCGTCCCCGCGCAGCAACGGCCGGTCCGGCCGCCGTGCCCACGAGCGTGTACACGAGTTTGGTCTCGTGGGCGATGTTGCGTGCGGCGTTCACATCGGCTTTGCAGGCGAAGCCGCAGGACCGGCACCGGAAGCGCGCTTGGCTCTCGCGCGCCTCCCGGTCCCTGACCCTGCACGCCGAGCAGCGCTGCGAGGTGCCCGCCGGATCGATCCTGTACACGCGGCCGGGGGCCTTGTGCTCCAGCCGCTCCACCAACATGGCCCAACCGCCCGCGAGGATGCCCCGGTTCAGGCCCGCCTTGGCGGCGACATTGCGTCCCGGCCGCTCGATGGTGCCTCTCGCCGAGCGGGTCATGCCCCGAACGTTGAGGCCTTCGACACCGATCACGTCGAACTGGCGGGCCAGCATCGTGGAGGTCTGCTCCACCCAGTTCTTGCGGCGGTCGCTCTCGCGGGCCTTGAGCCGGGCGTACGCGGCCTTGAGAGCGGCTCGGGGCCGATCGTAGCGTGCACGCTCGAACACAGGGACGAAAACGTGCAGGATAGCGCCTGGTCAACCGGCATTCGCCCAGTGGGGAATGTCCTTTTCCTGCCCCTGCTTCGCAGGAGCCCGACTCCTCCCCGGCCTCGAGGGGCCGGGGTCTCCTCGGAGGCCCTTTGATGCCCCGGGTCGCCCCGGGCCGTCCCCCGGACGGCCGACCCCGTCCACCCGTCCCCCGGCGCCCGCCATTCTCGGTGGCCCCCGAGCGAACGCCGCCGCTAGGATGAATCGCGGCGTGCCCGGGATCATCTTCCACGCGGTCGAAGGCCCGCGCGCTCGGGGCGGTAGCTCAGCTGGTCAGAGCAGGAGACTCATAATCTCTGGGTCGCGGGTTCGAGTCCCGCCCGCCCTACTGTGTTCACCCGGGGGGCTGTGTTGATCTGGGGGGCGACCCCCCGGACCCCCACGTCCGGGCCGCGCACCTCCTGCGCTCGCCTGGGGGCTCGCTCCGGAGGCACCCGGCCCTTGGCAGGGGGCTCCGCCCCCCGCATCCCCCCGCTGGGGGCGCTTCGCCCCCTCGACCCCCGATTCCTTGGGGGCTCCGCCCCCTTGCCCCTCGAGTGGCGGGTCGCGTTCTGTTCAGGGGGTCGGGGCCGGGGGCTTTTCCAGGCGTAGGAGTTGTACCTGGCCTACGGCCACTTTGCGGTTCTGGTCGTCGGTGATCACGGCGTCCCACAGGTAGCGGCCGTCGTCGTCGGAGTTCAGCGTGGCGACGATGGTGAGCGTGCCGTCGGACGTGGCGCGGAGGAACTGCGTGCGGTTGCTGATGCCCACGACCTGGCGGTCCAGGCCGGCGCGGAGGGAGGCGCCGACGCTGGTGGTCGTCTCGATGGCCGAGCAGTAAACGCCGCCGTGGACGATGCCGTGGCCCTGGAGGAGGTCGGGGGTGATCGGCAGTGCCGCCTCCACCCGGGTGGTGTCGGCGGCGGTGAGGGTCAGGCCGATCAGGCTGTCGAACGGGCCAGGGGGACGGCCGAGGAACTGGCTGAGGTCCATGGGCGCATGATGCCGGACGGGGGTTCGGGCGGCGAGCGGAGGGGGTGGGGTCGCCCTTTTGTGTGTCTGGTTGACACATTGGGTGAAGGCACACGCCCCCTCGGCGTTCAGGTTCGTCGCGTGCGGCGGCGCCCAGATCCCCGACGTGCGGAGCCGGCAGCTGTCGTCGCTGAACGCGGGGACGGCGCTGGTCAGCATCAGCATCGGCGGTAACGACGCCGGGTTCGCCTCCACCATGATCAGGTGTTCGCTCTTCCCGGCGAGCTGGTGCCGGGCCGCGCTGGAGGACGGGCGGGAGTTCATCGAAGGGGAGCTGCCGGGGCGGCTCGACGCCCTCTACCAGGAGATCAGGACGCGCGCCCCCCAGGCCAGGGTCGTCGTGGTCGGCTACCCCTACCTCTACAAGGAGGGCGGGACGTGCTCCGGCGGGCTCAGCGCCGAGAAGCGGACGATGATCAACGACGGGTCGGACGTGCTGAACGCCGTCCTCGCCGACCGCGCCCGGGCCGCCGGGTTCGCCTTCGCCGATGCGCAGGAGGCGTTCGCCGGGCACGAGATCTGCACCGCCGACCCGTGGATCGACCCCGCGAGCATCCACCCCAACGCCGACGGCCACGCCGAGGGGTACCTCCCGGCCTTCGCGGCGGCGGCCGGCTGACGGTCAGGCGGGCCAGCTGGGCGGGCGCTTGTCCAGGAAGGCCCGCATGCCCTCCTGCGCCTCCGGCGTCTGGCTGGAGGCGGCCATCACCTCGACGGCGTAGGTGTAGGCGTCCTGCTCGGGGCGGTCGAGCTGCGCGTACAGGGCCTGCTTGCCCAGCGCCTTGCTGCGGGCGCTGCCGCGCGTGGCGCGCTCCAGCAGCTCCAGCGTGGCCTTCTCCAGCTCGTCGTCGGGGACCGCGTAGTTGATCAGCCCCCAGTCGGCTGCCGTGCGGGCGTCGACGATGTCGCCGGTCAGCGCCATCTCCATGGCGCGCTTGCGGCCCACGCCGCGGGAGATCGGGACCATCGGGGTGTGGCAGAACCAGCCGCCCTTGCCGCCGGGCGCGGCGAAGCCGGCGCTCTCGGCGGCGACGGCCAGGTCGCAGGAGGCCACCAGCTGGCAGCCCGCCGCGGTGGCCAGCCCGTGCACCCGCGCGATCACCACCTGCGGCACGGACTGGATCGTCCGCATCAGGTCGGTACAGATCTGCAGCAGGGAGCGCACGTCGGCGTGGGAGGCCCCGGCCATGTCGGCGAAGTCGTGCCCGGCGGAGAAGACCGGGCCGTTCGCCGCCAGGACGATCCCGCGCGCGTCCGTCGCGCCCGTCTCCCGGAACGCCTCCGTCAGGGCGAGGAGGAAGTCCCGGGAGAGCGCGTTGCGCCGCCGCGGGCGGTTCATCGTGATCGTGGTGAAGGCGCCGTCGCGCTCGACGAGGACATCGCTCATGTTGTGACGCTACGTCATCATCGCTTCTCCCGCACGATCGGCCGGAGGTGCCTAGGCTTGGGAAGCGGGGCGGGCATGACGGAAGGACGCGTGACGGCACGTGGTGGAGTCCATCGTCGGCGGGAAGCTGCGCGCGGGCCGGCACGGCCTGCCGCGCCACGTCGTCCGGGACAACCAGCGGCGCCGCATCCTGGCCGGGGTCGTCGACGCCGCGGGTGAGCTGGGCTACGCGCGGATGACCGTGGAGGCGGTGATCGCCCGCGCCCAGGTGTCGCGGCGCACCTTCTACGAGCACTTCCGCAACAAGGAGGAGGCCTTCCTCGCCGCCTACGACCTGGTCATGGACGGCGCCATGGCGCGGATGTCGGAGGCGTGCGAGGCGGCCCGCTCCGGCCGGTTCGAGGCCGCGCTGCGGGCCTTCCTCGAGGCGCTGGCCGCCGACCCGCGCGCCGCGCGGACGTGCGTGGTGGAGGCGGCGGCCGCGGGCCGGGAGGCGATGCGGCGGCAGGACGCGGTGCTGCGCACGCTCACCGGCCTGCTCGCCGCCGAGATGCGGCGGTCGGGGGCGCGCTCGCCCGACCTGGCCGCCGACCTGACGGTCAACGCGCTCTACGGCGTGGTGTACGCCCGGGTGGAGACGGGACGGGCCGCCGAACTGCCGGAGCTGGTGCCCGCGCTGGTGCCGGATCCGGCCTGTGCCCGAGGCGCCCTCTCGTGATGTCGGACCCGCGTCGTACGGTAGGCGTGGTCGATGGACGCGCAAGGGGGGTACGGCCTTGAAGCTGCTCACCGCCACGAACGCCACCCAGGGCTACCGCGACAACGACTTCGCCTGGTGCGTGGAGGGCGAGCTCGTGCACATCGGCGTGGTCTGCCCGCGCGACGAGGGCGACCCCGACGGCGGGTGCGGCTGCGGGCGGTCGTTCGCGGGCCTCAACTCACACCGGGCCACCACCACCGCGATGGTCCGCGAGGTGCCGGGGTTCAGCGACGCCGACTACGTGCTGGCCATCCGCTCCAGCCTGGAGCAGCAGGGCTGCGACCCCTCCTTCGCCGAGCACGAGGCCGCGCTGCTGCGGATCCTGGTGCGCGACTGGCCGGTGGGGGTGATCGTCGAGCGGCGGCTGGATGAGATCGTGGTACGGCAGGTCGTCCAGCCCTGACACCGGCCACGGAAAGGTGCTCGCTGTGCTCGTCGCGTTCTCGGTGACCCCGCTCGGCACGGGGGAGGAAGTCGGAGCGGCCGTCGCGGAGGCGGTCCGGGTGGTGCGGGCCAGCGGCCTGCCCAACCGCACCGACGCCATGTTCACCACCGTCGAGGGGGAGTGGGACGAGGTGATGGCCGTGGTGAAGGCCGCCACCGAGGCGGTGGCGGCGGTCGCGCCGCGGGTGAGCCTGGTGCTGAAGGCCGACCTGCGGCCCGGTGTCACCGACGCGATGAACGCCAAGGTCGAGAGCGTGGAGCGGCACCTGGCCGGGGGATGAGGCCAGCGGGCCGCACGGCCGGGCGAAGTCAGGCGCCCCGGGCGGTGGTGAAGCAGGCCTTCACACCGCCGGTGCGGCCCTTGCTGAAGTTCTCGATGCGCTGGAACGCGTCGCCGTGGTCGCCCGGGTTGGTCCACGGGGTGTCGTCGCCCACGACCTTGAGCCCGTCGATGAGCTCCTCCCGGTCGCCCCGGCACTCGGACGGGGGTGCGGCGGCGCGGTTGCGCGTCCGGGCGCGCACGCGATGTGATCATCGCCATCCGAACCCGGACCGCGGATCGGGCGTCCGGACGCGGGCGGGCTCAGTCGTGCAGCCAGCCCTGGATCTCCTCGTCGGTGCGCGGCAGCAGGCACCACAGCGCTTCCTGCGCCGACGCGCACAGCGGCACCTCCTCGTGCATCCGCAGGATGCGGAACATCTTCTCGGCGAACGGCCGCATCCCCACCAGCGCGACGCCGGTTCCGCACTCCAGGCCGCGCCGGGCCGTGGCCGCGACGATCCGCAGCCCCTCCGCGTCGAAGAACGAGACGCCGGAGACGTCGACCACGAGAGGGCGCTCGGAGACCAGTTCCCACAGGCGCTCCCGTACCGACGGCGCCGAGAGCAGGTCCATCTCGCCGGAGAGCAGAACGTCGGTGTGCCGTTCACCCTCCACGACGACCATGTCGACGGCGGTGTCCTTCATGGTGTCCTCACTCTGGCTCGCGGTGACACAAGAGTCCCTCCACGTTCGCCCCTCAAGTGAAGCAGGACTTCCCGCCGGCGTCACCGCCACGGGCGAAGGTGACCGGCGAGTACGCCCGATGCTGTAGGTGACGAATCGCTCACATAGCGCGCACGGGTCGGTTAGGGTGGCACGGGAGAGCCGAACGGACGCCGCGCCGCGGGGGCCGTCCGCGCGTCCCGTCATGCCGAACGTGGAGGAGACCCGGTGCCCGGACTCCCGCTCGCCGCCTGGGCGTACGTGTGCGGTGTGGTCGCGCTGGCGGCCGGGCTGGTCGCGACGGCGTCCTACGAAGGGATGGACTGGACCACCCTGGTCGTGCTGGCCCTGCTCTTCCTGGTGTGCGACTCGGCGCCCGCCCGGCTCGTCGTCCTCCGGGCGCGGGTGTCGCTGAGCTTCGCCGCGAGCCTGGCGACGGTGGTGCTGCTGGGCCCTGCCGGGGCGGCGCTGCTCGGGGTGTGCGCGATCGTCACCGGCCAGCGCCCCGTCCCGTTCGTCAAGCGGCTGTTCAACGGCGCCCAGTTCGCGCTGGGCGGGTACTTCGCCGGGACGGTGTTCGCGCTGCTGGGCGGCGACCCGGTGGGGCCCGGCGGGCCGCGGTGGGTGGAGCAGGTCCTCGGGCCGTTCCTGGGCGCGCTGGTCACCTTCGTCCTGGTCAACCTGCTGCTGGTGGCGGGGATCCTGCTGCTGAGCAGGCAGGCGGCGCCGCGGGAACTGGTGCGCGAGAGCGGCCGGCTGGTGACCGGGTGCCTCGGGTACGGCATGGTCGGGTTGCTGGTCGCCGGGCTGTGGTCGCGTGAGGGAGTCGGCCCGTTCGCGGCGGTGCTGGTGCTGCTGCCGCTGTTCATCGCGCGGTGGGCGTTCGAGCAGACGCGGGCGCAGCAGCAGGCGCACGCCGCGACGCTGGCCGCGCTGTGCCAGGCCGTGGAGACCAAGGACTACTACACCCGCGGGCACTCCGAACGGGTGTCGCGCGGCTCGGTGATGATCGCGCAGGAGATCGGGATGCGCCCGGACCGGGTGGAGGCGATCCGGTACGCGGGCATGCTGCACGACGTGGGCAAGCTCGGGGTGCCCACCAAGGTGCTGCAGAAGTCGGGGTCGCTGACGGAGGAGGAGTTCGCGGCGATCCAGCTGCATCCGATGCGAGGGCTGGAGATCGTGCGGGAGATCGGGTTCCTGGACGAGGCGCTGGCCGGGATCATGCACCACCACGAGAAGATGAACGGCCGCGGCTATCCGATGGGCCTGGCCGGCGACGAGATCCCCGAGTTCGCGCGGGTGATCTCGGTGGCCGACGCGTTCGACTCGATGACGTCCAACCGCTCCTACCGGCCCGCCCGTTCGGTGGAGGAGGCCGTCGAGGAACTGCGCCGCTGCTCCGGCTCCGACTTCGACCCGGTGGTGGTGGCGGCGTTCCTGCGCGCTCTCGACGCGCACGGCTGGCGGCTGCCCGGGCCGGTGTCCGTCCCGGGCAACGGCGTCGCCGAGGTGGCCCAGCAGGACCACGACGACCCCACCGCGCCCATCGAGGTCCGGTAGGCGTTCCGGAACGACCCCTCGGCAAGGGGCCGACGTGATCGCGTTCGACGTCCACCTGCTGCGCGCCCCGCGACCTGGTGGTGGACGCCGCCGACTTCTCCCACTCCCCGCACGACCCGGAGCGGTGGCCCGTGTGGCGCGAGTGGGCCGCGGGCGCCCGCGGCACGGCGTCGCGGCGGGTCGCGGTGGAGCGGCTCGAACTGCTCGGCCTGCTGGAGGCGGAGACCGGGACGGACACGGAGGGGGCCTGTACCGGGAGGGTAGATCTTCGTAACCTGTCAGAATTCCTTACGAGACCGTTCCGGAGGCTCCCGGTGGACAGGTCCACGGTGGTCGCCGCGACCGTCGCGTCGCTGCGGCTGGAGGCGGAGACGGTGGTGGACCTGGTGGTCGACCGCATCGTCGAGGAGATCCCGTCGTACGCCGCCGTGCCGCGCGAGCGGCTGCGCCCAGGGGTGGCGGCCAGCGTGCACGACGGGATCGGCTTCCTCCTGGACAAGGGGTTCTCCGGCGGCACGTCCCTGGCCGCCGCCGTGGACGCGGCGGCGGTGGGCGCCGACCGGGCCGAGCGCGGCATCCCGGTGGAGGACCTGCTGCACGCGTACCGGATCGGCGTACGCACGGTATGGGAGCGGTTCGCCACGGCGGCCAGGCGCAACGACGCCGACCCGGGCGAGGTCCTCGCCCTGGCCGAGCGGGTGTGGGAGTGGGCCGACGGCGTGATGGTGCGGGCCGCCAGGGAGCACCGCAGGGTCGACCTGGAGGCGGCCCTGGACGCGCAGCAGAGGCGCGGCGCGTTCATCCGCGCGCTGCTGTCGGGCACGCTCGACCGGGCCGGGCTGCATCTGCAGTCGGCGGTGTTCGGGCTGGACCCGGACAGGGAGTACGTGCCGTTCCGGGCGAGGGGCGGGCGGGACGCGCGGGCGGTGGTGAAGGCACTGGTGCCCTACTTCCCCACACGACCCCGCCCGTCACCCTCATCGACGGGGACGTGGCTGGGCTCCTCGCGCGGCGTCCGGGCGGCCGCATGCGGGGCGACCTGGTGGTGGGGATCGGCCCGGCGGTGCGGCCCGCGGAGGCGGTGGGCGCCTTCGAACGCGCCACACGCGCGCTGGACGCCGCGGCGCGCTTCGGCTTGAGCGGCGTGTACGACCTGGCCGATCTGGGGCTGCGCACGGCGGTCGTCGCCGAGTACGAGGTCGGGGAGTTCCTGCGCGAGCGCTACCTCGCGCCCCTGAAGGGCCTCCCCGACATCGAGCGCACGGTCGTCACGTACCTGGAGGGCGGGATGCACGTGGAGGACGCGGCGCGCAGCCTGTTCGTCCACCCCAACACGCTGCGGAACCGGCTGCGGCGCTTCGAGGAGCTGACCGGCGCGGATCTGCGCGACCACCGGACCCTCGCCGAGCTCTGGTGGGCGCTGGCCCACCAGGAGCTCAACGGGTAGGGAACGGGTTCACGGCGCCGGCGGGCTCACGGGGCGGGGGTGATGACGCAGGGCCCCCCGCCGCAGACGTCGACGACCTGTCCCGTGGTGAGGAAGGCGGCCTTCTGGCGGCGCGCCTCGGGCGCGTTGCGCGGGTCGGAGTGCGGGTCGCGTCCCTCCGTGGGCGGGGTGTTCGCCAGGGGCGGCACGGGGGAGCCGCTGTCCCATATGACGAGCGCCGAGCCGTTGTAGGGGGAGGAGGGGATGCGTGGGATCCCCCAGTACGGCACCTTGTCGGGCAGGCGTCCGGGGCGCACGGCGGGGGTGTGGATGCGGGCGCCGATCGTGCGGGCCTGGACCTCCGCGGCGACCGGCGCCACCTGGTGGTCGCCGAAGGCGACGTGCATCAGGACCCTGTGCGGGGGCGTGCCGGGGAGGGGCCGGTTGGTCATGTGGTGGGCGTAGCCGTTGGCCTCGCCGCGGTCCCACAGCATCTGGATGAGCCCGAAGGCGATCTGCTGGTCGAGCTTGTCCGGGTAGAAGGTGCCGAGGACCTGCCCGTAGGTCGGGTAGTCGGAGCTGCGGTTGAGCAGCGTGCTGTAGTTCATCGCGGGCACGCCCAGCACGGCGCGGCGGATGTCGGGGGAGACGGCGGTGAGCGCGCCGCCCATGATGCCGCCCTGGCTGTTGCCGTCGTAGGTGAGCTCGGCCCGGGTGTCGATGAGCGGCCGGCCGTCGGCGGTCTGGAACGCCTCGTGTCCGGTGAACCCGCGCGTCATCGCGCGGCCGAGGAAGGTGAAGCCGAGCATGCCCTGCTGGAGCCGGTCCGCGACCGTCTGGAAGCGGGTCAGGTCGGCCAGCGCGGTGACGACGTTGGGCACGTCCTCGTTGGCCATGCCGATCCATTTGGTGGCGCAGAACGCGAAGCCGTGCTCGGCCGCCATGGCCTTGACGTTGCCCGCCGCCACCTCGCTCTCGCTGCCGAGCAGGCCGTGCCCGTACAGGGCGGGCCGTGCCGGCCGCCCCTCGAACGCCGACCGCGGGATCTCGCACTGGAACGGGACCGCCTGGGTGTTGCCGGGCAGGCGGGCGGGGCGGCCGTCGCGGCCGAGGTGGAACCGCGACCCGGGCGGCCCGCCGGGCAGGTCCAGGTAGCTGGGGGCGAAGACCAGTCCCTTGACCTGGCGTCCGATCCGCTCGTCGACGTCGTCGGTCACCTGGGTGACGACGAACGTGGGGGACGAGCGGCCGAGGCGGTCCAGGGCGTTGTCGCGGATGTGCAGCATCCGCCCGGTCAGGCTCTGCCGGCTGGCGACGGTGAAGTCCCAGGCCAGGTAGAGCCCGTCCCGGCCGACTCCGTGGCGGGCCAGGTCGGCCAGCACGGCGCGGCCGGCGCGCTGCCGCCCGTGCAGCGGGTCGGAGGAGGGCAGCGCGGGCCCGAGGACCTTGGCGAACGCGGCGTTCGGCTTGATGAGCCCCCCGCCGGAGTCCCGCAGGCCGCGCAGCGCGACCACGTACCGGTGGCCCTCGCGGAAGTTGCGGGCGGGCCGGACGATCAGCGCCCGCCGTTCGGGCCGGTCGGCGTTGGCGTCCAGCTCCGCCCAGTACGGCCAGCGTTCGCCGGTCGCGGTGTCGATGACGACGATGGGGGCGTCGCGGCGCAGCGAGGCGCCGATGTCGGTGACGGGCGCGGCGCCGCTGCGCGCCAGGTCGACGCCCGGCACGTGGCTGAGCAGCATCGAGCCGGGGGAGAAGCCGTCGGCGCGGTTCCACTCCTCCGGGCGGATCGGCACGCCGAGTGCGTTGCGGAGCGTGGTCCGCATGTGCACGCGGCGGCCGGTGGGGGTGGAGCCGTCCCGGACCGTGTACCAGTCGCTGGGGAACGGCAGCAGGCACGCCGCCGGGTCGATCGGGTCGCAGCCGTCGCCCGAGGCCGGGGACGCGGACGGGGACGCGGGTGCGGAGGCGGGTGCGGGCGCCGCCAGGGCCTCCGGGGACGACGGCGCGACGAGCGCCGCCGTGAAGAGAGCGAGGGCCGCCGCGGCGACGCGCGGGACTCGGGTGCGCAAGGCCGACCTCCATTGCCGGACGCCGCGGACGGGGCCTGACGTCGCCATCGGGGGATACCGGGGGATATCGGGGACTCCGAGGTGATCAGACCGCACGGGCCTGGAACGGTCAATCGGCCTTCGCACAATGGACCGCCCGCGGCCTTGTGCGTTCGCACCCCCCGTACTCGCCCGCCCCCTTCCGGTCCCTCCAAAACGATCATGTTTCGGGCGTGTTAAATCGCCCAGCCCGGTCGTTGCGGGTCGGTTTCGGGGCTTCTCAAGACGCCGTAACCGGGTGATAGTTGGCCCGTCGTCTGCGGTTTACCGAGGAGGAACGTTCCATGGACGCGGTCCCGACCATCGATCTCACCCCGTGGTTCCACGGCGATGAGGACGACCGTAAAGCGGTGGCCGCCCGGGTCGACGCCGCGCTCGGCGCGATCGGCTTCCTGGTGGTGACCGGGCACGGGGTGCCGACCGGCATCAGGACGCGCATCCGGGACGCCGCCAAGCGCTTCTTCGCGCAACCCGAAGAGATCAAGCGCGCCTACGCGGTCACCGTGGGGGAGCGCGGCTGGCTGCCGCCGGGCGTGGAGGCCAACGCCTACGCCGAGGGCACCGAGACCCCGCCCGACCTCAAGGAGACCTTCGCCGTGGGCGCCGACCGGCCGGTCGGCGACCCGCTCTTCGACCGCGAGTGGTTCCTGCCCAACGTCTGGCCCTCCGAGGTGCCCGAGCTGGAAGGCCTCCTCACCGAGTACATCGCGCGGATGCGCGCCCTCTCCGACGAACTCCTGGTGCTGTGCGCGACGGCGCTGGGGCTCGACCCCGGCTACTTCGCCTCGTACACCGGGAACCCCTCGTACACGCTCAACATCAACCGCTACCCGCCGCTGTCGCAACTCGGAGAACCCGAGCCCGGGCAGTTCCGGATCGGCCCGCACACAGACTTCGGCACGGTCACCGTGCTCGACCGCCAGGACGGCGTGGGCGGCCTCCAGGTGTACTCGGAGGAGTCGGGGTGGGTGGACGCCCCCTACGTCGAGGACTCCTTCACCATCAACGTGGGGGACCTGCTGGCCGTCTGGTCGGGGAACCGCTGGAAGTCCAACCGGCACCGCGTTCTGCCGCCCGACCCCAGCGCGCCCGACGAGGAGCTGGTGTCGCTCATCTTCTTCTACGAGTGCGACCCCGGCGCCCGCATCGAGCCCCTCGCCCCACCGGTCGGCCGCACCGCGCTCGAACCGGTGCGCGCCCATGACTTCCTCCTCGAACGGCTCGACGCCATCACCGTCGGCTGAAGCTCCCGCCGCCGCGGCGGACCACCCTGAAAGGCCCGATCATGACCGACCTCCAGGCCGGTACCGGTAGGCAGCTCACCGATCCCCCCGCCGGCGTGGTCGTGCGGGAAGGCGACTACGGCGACCGGCTCGCCGCCGTGGAACCCGGCGGCGCCGAGTTCATCCCGCTCGAGCAGCGGCACGGCCGCCCGCTCAAGCTGCTGTGGACGTGGACGTCGCCGCAGCTGGAGTTCGCCACCGTCTTCCTCGGCGTGCTGGCCGTCGCCGCGTTCGGTCTGTCGTTCTGGCAGGCGGCAGCGGCGGCGGTCCTGGGCGCGGCGCTGGGCGCCCTCACCCACGGCGTGCTGTCGGCCCGCGGGCCCCGGTACGGGGTCGGCCAGATGGTGCTCGGACGCGTCCCGTTCGGCTACCGAGGCAACGCGCTGCCCGCGACGCTCAACACCATCGCCGGCGGCGTCGGCTGGTTCGCCGTCAACAGCGTCAGCGCCACCCTCGCCCTGGCCACCCTCACCGGGCTGCCCAAGCCGCTGTGCCTGCTCGTCGTCGTCGCGCTCCAGGTGACGATCGGGTTCTTCGGGCACAACCTGGTGCACACGGTCGAGCGCTACGCGTTCCCGGTGCTGGCGGTCGTGTTCGCCGTCGCCTCCGTCATCATCCTCAGCAAGGCCGACTTCGGCGCCCCGGCCAGCGGCGAGGGCGGGGGCCTGGGCGGGTTCATCATCGCGACCGCCGCCGCGTTCGGGTACGCGGCGGGCTGGAACCCCTACGCCGCCGACTTCACCCGCTACCTGGCACCCGGCACCGACCGGCGCGCGGTCGGTGTCTTCGCCGGTCTGGGGGTGTTCCTGGGCTGCGTCAGCCTGCAGGTCGTCGGGGCCGCGGCCGTCACCATCGGCGGCGATGCGCTGGGCGACCCGACCGGGACGTTCACCGGCCACCTGCCCTCACTGGTGGCCGACCTGACGCTGCTGGCCATCACCCTCGGCGCGATCTGCGCCAACGCCATCAACATCTACTCGGGCGCGATGTCGTTCGTGACGCTGGGCGTGCGGCTGCCGGTGGCGCTGCAGCGCGCCATGGCCGCGCTCGCGTTCGGGGTCCTCGGCCTGGTCGTGGCCTACTTCGGGCTGGACGACGCGGGCCACGACTACGAGGCCTTCCTGCTGATCATCGCCTATTGGATCGCGCCGTGGCTCGGCGTCGTCCTGGCCGACCTGTGGCTGCGCCGCGGCGGCGGGCCCGTCGACGCCCTGCTCTTCGACACCCGGCACCGCAACCGGGCCGGGCCGATCGCGATGGCCGTGGCCATCGCGGTCTCGGTCCCGCTGTTCTCCAACCAGGAGCTGTACGTGGGGCTCGTGCCCAAGCACGTCCCGTCGGTCGGGGACATCACCTTCGTCGTCGGCTTCCTGCTGGCCGCCCTCGGCTACATCACCCTGCGACGCGCCTCGCGCCCGCGCGTCAGCAAGACCTGAGAGTGGCACGGCCCGTAGGTGTAGGCGGCGCTCTTGTCGAAGGCCGTGGGACCGTACGACCACAGCGCCACGGGGGTGTCCAGCGCCTCCGAGATCGTCGCCAGGGGGTCGGAGGTGAGCGGCGCGTAGACGGGACGGGCGGCCAGTAGGCGTTCGGTGAGCGCGGCCTGGGCCTCCAGGTCGCCCGCCGGGTGCACGGGGATGCGCTCCATGCCCTCGTACGCGGCGCACAGCTTCAGGTCCGTGCGCTCCTGGGCCACGTCCAGGTGGGTCACGGCCAGCGCGTCGACCGGACCGGTGACGTCAAGGGCGTAGCGCAGGGCCACCGCGTCGAGGTGCCCGACGCGGAAGGCCCCCTGCCAGCGGCCGGTGCCGTTGTGGCGATCCGGGAGGTCCGCGGTGAGCGCGGGGTCCTCCGTGACGAAGGGGCCCGGACCGTGGCGCGTGGCATAGGTCCTGAGCACCCCCAGGCGCGTCGCGGATCCGGGCGCGACGCCCGCTTCCGCCAGGAGGGTGTGCGCGTTCGCGAACGTGGTGGTGGACCAGGTGGTGTACGGGTGGAAGCCGTGCCACTCGTCCAGAAGCACCCCCTGCGCCCCCTCGAAGACCACATTGCCGGTGCGGAGAAGGCCGTGGAGGTGGTCCTCTCCCACGATGCGGACCCGTTCAGCGAACGCGGTGAAGGCGTCCAGGCAGTCGTCCACCGGCGGGACCGCCTCCCCGTCCGGGAACTCCTCGCGGTACCAGTCGTGCAGGGCGGTGAGGCCCCGGCGCAGGCGGGCGGGGGAGAGGCAGTCGCCCACGCGGGGCGCGTCCGCGTGCGCGAGGGAATACGCCACGGTCTCACCGACCCCTAGGCCGCACGACCCGTGCCGGGCCGCGCCCCGGGCGCTCTCACGCGCCCGGTTGGCGGCCCGGTGGTACGGCGTCGTCAGCAGCGCGCCGCGGTCGGCGGTGAGGCGGTCCAGCGCGTCGTCCACGCCCAGGGAACGCAGATGGCCGGCCTCGGCCGCCAGAGCCAGCGGATCGACCAGCATGAACCGCGACAGGTGGGTCCGCACGCCCGGGGTGAACGTCCCGGAGCCGAACTGCGCGAACGTGTGGTGCCGGCCGTCCGGCGCCACCACGTTGTGCGCCGCCTGCGCGCCGCCGTTGAAGCGGACGACGGCGTGGACGGGCTCGGGCCCCCGCGAGCAGAGCCAGTCCACCACCGTGCCCTTGCCGGCGTCCCCGAACCCGAGGTCGACGACGATCACATGCCCCATGCGCCCGCTGCCCTCCGTGTCCCGCGTGCCCGTCCCCGCGCCCGCCGCGACCGCCGCGACCGCGGCGTCACAGCCGGGTCGTGCCGGACGTGGCCGATCCCAGGTCGCGCGGCCCCGGCGATACCGCCACCGGCGCGCGGGAGGCCTCCAGCCGGGCCAGCGCCCGCGACACCGACGGACCGGCGTTCGAGCCCACCTCGTCCAGGTGACCCAGCCCCTCCTCCAGGTCGATGGCCTCCTCGCCCAGCCCGACCGTGAGCGCGATCGTCTCGCAGACCGCGTCCAGGTCGTCCAGGTAGAGCACGTTCTGGCCGAGCAGGTCCTGCCAGAAGTCCTTCAGCCTGCGGCTGCGCGCGTGGTGGGCGCCCTCGGGGATGATGAAGTACACGTCGAACCGGGTCTGGAGCTCGCGCACCAGCTCGCGTACCGGGACGTCCTCGGGGACCCGGTCGCCGATCACCTTCTCGATCTCGCGGCGCTTGGCGGCCGGGTACGCCAGCTCGTCGCCGATCATGAACAGGTAGCCGCGGCGGCCGCGCCTCTCGTGGCAGTCGATCGCGGTGTGCCGGGCCATGAAGTACATGGCCAGCTCGTACGACTCCGTCATCTGGCCGCCACCGCCGCCCTCCAGCAGGATCCTGCCGAGGTCGTCGTCCATCCGGTTGTCGGCCTCGAACTGGCCGACCTGCAGCGGCGCCCGGTCGCAGGTCGCGTCCCCGATCCCGCCGAACATGATGTGCGGGTGCTCGACGTACCCCTTGCGCTGCAGCAGCCCGAGCAGGCTGGGCAGCTTGGTCTGCAGGGTGCGCGGCACCGTGCCCATGGACCCGGTGACGTCGAACAGCACCGCGATGGCCAGCGACTCGGGGTGGTCGTCGGAGTCACGGCTCTCGCGCACGGTCACGCCGCGCGGGTCCAGGGACGGGTGGGTGGTGGTGGCGCCGCCGTCGCTGTAGGCGAAGGCGCTGGCGCCGGTACGGGCACGGTAGGAGCGTGCCGCGTCGTAGACGTCGGTGGACCAGTGTCCGCTGCCCATTGAGATCTCCTCCCAGAGAGGGGCCGGCCGGCCTAGCGGCCGGGCATGGTGAACGGGCGGAAACGGCGCGGGCCGTAGAGGTGTTCGAGCAGCTCGTCGAACTCGGCCAGCAGCCGCCAGGCGTCGTCGGGGCGGCGTCGCTGCAGGGCGGCCAGGCAGCCCTTCGCGAACGACCGCATCGGCTTGGGCGCCTTGTCGCCCATCAGGTGGGTCATGCATCGGGTGGCCATGTAGATGTCGGTGGCCGCGCTCGCCCGCTCCCTGGCCGGGACCTCCGGCGGGTACCAGTCGGCGTAGCGGGTCACCAGCGCGGGGACGCGGCCGCTGGAGTCGACGGGGGCGTAGCACCCGGGCACCGAGTAGCACCAGTCGACGAGCACCAGCCCGTGCTCCTCCGGGTGGATGAGCACGTGCTCGGGCAGCACCGCCCCGTGCAGGACGCCCGCGCGATGCGCGAAACCGAGGCCCACCAGCAGGCGGCGCCACATCCAGGCCGCGTCGCGTGGGTCGAGGCCTTCGGGGTAGGCGTCGTGCACCTCGGCCAGGGTGTAGAAGCCGTCGAGCGCCGCGATGGCGTTGGCCCGCCGTTCGGTGCCCGTGTCGGTGTCCCGGTGGCGGAACGACTCCACCAGGCGCGGCACGTACGGCAGGAACCGCCCATCACCGTCCTTGGGGAGCTGCCTGAGCGCCACGGCCTCGCGCTCCAGCAGATCGCCGTCCCCGGGATCGCGCGGCAGCTTGATGACCACCGCCTGGGCGCGCGGCCCGTCCTGTGCCGCGTCGTAGAGGTCGGCCAGGTCGCCCCCCGCCCGCTTGTCGCCCACGTGGAAGGTGTGGCGACGGGTGGTGAGGGTGACCGGGCCGGAGCGGTTGTAGCTGCGCCACAACGCGTTCAGCCGGGTGAAGTCGTCGCCGGTACGGCCGCCGGTGGCGTCGGGGTGCATCAACCTGGCCAGCCGCCGGTACGTGCGGGCCGCCTCGGCGGCATCGGTCCCGAACAGGTCGGCGGGTGTGCGGGCGCGCCCGAGCCTGGCCAGCGCCTCGCCGAGGGCGGTCGTCATCGGATCTCCTCCTCCCGGCTGGGCCGGAGCAGCGCGGGGTGCAGCAGGCGCGCGTCTCCGGCGCGGTAGAGCTTGGGACGCGGCCCGCCCTTGCGGCCCGCCTTGTCGGAAGTGGTGCCGGTGCTCTCCACGAACCCGGGGACCGACAGCACCTTCCGGTGGAAGTTGCCCGCGTGCAGCTCCTCGCCCCAGACCGCCTCGTACACAGCCCTCAGCTCGGGGACGGTGAACTCGGGCGCGCAGAACGCTGTCGCCAGCGGGGTGTACTCCAGCTTGGCCCGCGCGCGTTCCAGGCCGTCGCTGAGGATCCGCGCGTGGTCGAACGCGAGCCTGCGCGTGGTGCCCGGGGCCTGGTCGCCCCCGTCGGTGAGGCCGAGCCGGGCGACCGGGGTCCAGGCCGCGTCGGCGGCGTCCCCGCCCGCCCGGGGGTCGGGCAGCTCGGGGGCGAAGGCGAGGTAGGCGACGGAGATGACGCGCATGCGCGGGTCCCGGCCGGGCGTGCCGTACGTGCCGAGCTGTTCGAGGTGGATGCGCGCCAGCGGGCCCTGCTCGACGCTGAGCCCGGTCTCCTCGGCCAGCTCCCGCACGGCCGCGTCCGGCAGGTCCTCGGCGTCGCGCACGCCCCGGACGAACCCGCCCGGCAGCGCCCACATCCCGGCGTGGGGAGCGTGCCCGCGCCGGACCAGTAGCACGTGCAGCTCGCCGTCGCGGATGGTCAGCGCGACGACGTCGACCGTGACCGAGACCGGGTCGTAGTCGCGGGGGTCGTAGGCCTCCAGGAACTCGGCCTCGCTCTCGTGCCCGCCCTGGTTCCCGCCCTGGTTTCCACGCTGGTTTCCGCGCTGGTCGCGGTGGTGCGGGCGCGGGTCCGGGTGCGCGGTCATCGCTGTCGTTCTCCATCCGAGTAAGTCTCAAGATGAGTTCATCTCGCTATGAGAACAACATAGGCCATGGCTGACCGTCCGTCCAGTTCCATTTCCGGCGGAACGCAACGCCGCCCCTCCCGGCTACCGGGAGGGGCGGCGTTCCCTCAGGTCAACGGCGGTGCCGGCCGCCCGGATGCGGCGGCTCCCGGTACGGGTCCTGAGGCGGGCCCTGCCGGGGCGGCTCCGCCGGCGGCCGGTCCGGGCGCTGCCGGTAGCGCGGCTCCCGGGGCTCGAGCGGCTGCGACAACTCCGGCTGGGGCGGACGCTGCGGCTGCCACGGCCGCCGTTCCGGCTGCTGCGGTTGCGCCGGCCGCTGTGGCTGGGCCGGGCCGTGCCCGCGCCCCTGACCCGTGCCCTGGCCCTGGCCCTGGCCCTGGCCCTGGCCCTGGCCCTGGCCCTGGCCCTGGCCCTGGCCCTGGCCCTGGCCCTGGCCCTGGCCCTGGCCCTGGCCCTGGCCCTGGTAAGTCTGCCGGCGCGGCGGTCCCTGGTACGGCGGCTGTGCCGGGCGCGCGGCCGGGTAGGCGTCCGGCGGGTACGGTCCGCCTCCGCCGCCTCCGCCGGTCGTGCCGGGCGGCGCCGTGGGGGGCGGCGCCGCGCCCATGCGCCGGGTGTCCGTTCGCTGCGCGCCCGCTCGCCGGGGCGCCGCCTGCGGGGCCATCACCGGCGGCCGGCCCGCGACCCGGGTGCCGGGCGCCGGCGGGGCCAGCCCGGCCAGGTCCGGCGGCGGTGCCGCCATCGGGGCGGCCACCGGGCGCCGCGGCGGGGGCCGGTCGAGCAGCCGCCGCATCTCGCTGCTGCGCCGCCCGTACAGCAGGTAGAGCACCAGCCCGGCCACCATCCACACCAGGAAGTAGGCCCAGGTCTCGACCTTGAGGTTGAGCATCAGCCAGCCGGTCGCCAGGATCGCCAGCACCGCCGTCAGCGGGGCCGCCGGCATCCGGAACGGCCGGTGCAGGTCGGGCTGGCGGCGGCGCAGCGCCAGCACCGCCGCGCAGACGAACAGGAATGCGAACAGCGTCCCGATGACGACCATCTGCTCCAGCGTGAGCACGTCGATGGTCTGCGACATCACCACGGCCGCGCCGCCCGCCGCCAGCGTCGCCCGCGACGGCACCCGGTAGCGGCTCATCCCGGCCAGCCCGCGCGGCAGCAGCCCGTCCCGGGACATCGAGAACACCACCCGGGTCAGGCTGATCAGCACCACCAGGATCACCGTGGTCAGCGCGATCACCGCGCCGATGTCGATGATCTTCCCCATGGATCCGGCCCCGACCATGGTGAACGGCGTGGTCAGCACGACCTTGTCCGGGTCGAGCCGGCGGTACGACACCATCCCGACCATGGTCACGGCCACCCCGACGTACAGCACCACCGCCACGACCAGGCTGGTCAGCATGCCGCGGGGCACCTTGCGCGGGGCGTCGTCGGTCTCCTCCGAGGCGGTGGCGATCAGGTCGAAGCCGATGTAGGCGAAGGCGATCGCGGGCGCCGCCGCCAGGATCCCCCAGACCCCGAACACCTGCGGCGAGCCGCCGGTGACCGCGCCGGTCAGCGCGTCCAGCACGCTCTGCCCGCCGCCGTCCCCAGCCGGCCGGGCGGGCGGCACGAACGGCCGCAGGTTGCCCGGGTCGAAGTAGGTCAGCCCGACCGCGATGACCAGGCCGATCACGATCACCTTGGCCATCACCATGAACCACAGCGTGCGCAGCCCGAGCCGGCTCCCGGTCGCCAGCAGCGCGATGAGGAGCAGCAGGATGCCGAGCGCGAAGACGTCGAAGCCCTTGGGCTGCCCGATCACCCCCGCCAGCCACTCCGGGACCGGGACGCCCAGGTCGGACAGGGCCTGCGCGGCGTACAGCGACCAGGCCCGCGCCACCACCGAGGCGGCCAGCAGCAGTTCGAGGATCAGCGACCAGCCGACCACCCACGCCCAGACCTCGCCGAAGGCCACATAGCTGAAGGAGTAGGCGCTGCCCGCCACCGGCACGATCGAGGACAGCTCGGCGTAGGCGAGCGCGGCCAGCAGGCAGACCCCGCCGGCGATGAGGAAGGACAGGATCACCGCCGGTCCGGCGTTGGCGGCGGCCTGCACTCCGGAGATCTTGAAGATACCGGCGCCGATCATGACGCCGAGGCCGAGCACCACCAGGTCGCGGGTCCGGTAGACCACGCGCAGCCGGTGCCGGCCGCCGTACAGCTGCCCGGTCGCCTGCTCGACCGGCAGTCTCCGGAACATGGTGTTGCGCATGCGGCTACCCCAGGTCATAGGTTCTCCCCAAGCCCTGAACCCGCGCCGCTGTTCGCGAGACAGTGAATGTCTAAGCCCCTAACACTTCACCACATTTCGGTAATACCGCAATGACTTTGCCGTGATCGGTTCGCGGGGCGGCGAACGGGACGGCCGGGGACACCTCCCCCCGGCGCGTCCGGGGACGGACGGGATGCTGGCGCCACAGAGAGATCAATGACACTGTGGTGCCGCTGAGCTCCCGGGAGGTCCCGTGTCGTTGACCGCGTCCGTCGCCTCGTCCGCCGCCCCGTCCGGCCCGCCCGCCGCACGCGCCTCCCGGCGCCGCCGGCGGCTCGCCCCGCTGGCCGCTCTGGCGCTCTCGGTCACCCTGGCCGTTCCCGGCCAGGCCGCCGCCGCGCCGGCCGCGCCGGGGGCGCCCGCCGTGCCGGGCGTGCCGGGAGCGCCGCCCGGGCAGGGCAAGCAGGCCGTGGCCACCGGGTACGGCGGCGCCGTCGCCACGGTCGACCTGGACGCCAGCCGCACCGCGATCGAGGTGCTCAGGAAGGGCGGCAACGCGATGGACGCGGCCGTCGCCGCGGGCGCCACCCTGGGCGTGACCGAGCCCTACGTCGCCGCGATCGGCGGGGGCGGCTACATGACCTACTACGACGCCAGGCGCCGCAAGGTCCACACCGTCGACGGCCGCGAGACCGCGCCCAAGGCCATGCGCCAGGACTCCTTCGTCGACCCGGCCACCGGCAAGGCCATCCCGTTCGACCAGGCGGTGACCAGCGGGCTCGGCGTCGGAGTCCCCGGCACCCTCGCCCAGTGGGACACCGCTCTCCGCCGCTTCGGCACCCGCGACCTGGCCACCCTCCTCAAGCCCGCCATCCGGGTGGCCGAGCGCGGCTTCGTCGTCGACCAGGAGTTCCACGACCAGACCGCCGTCAACGAGGCCCGCTTCCGCGACATCGTCCCGACCCGCGAGCTGTTCCTGCCCGGAGGCGGGCCGCCCGCGGTCGGCTCCACGTTCCGCAACCCCGACCTGGCCCGCACCTACCGCGAGCTGGCCAGGCGAGGCCCCGGCTGGATGTACGAGGGCGGGCTCGGCCGCGAGATCGCGCGCACCGTGCAGAAGCCGCCCGTCGACCCCGCCGCCGCCCGCAACGTGCGCCCCGGCCTGATGAAGGAGGGCGACCTCGGCGCCTACCGGTCCCGGACGCCCGAGCCGACCCGCGTCTCGTACCGGGGCCTGGACGTGTACGGCATGCCGCCGTCGTCCTCGGGCGGCTCCACCGTCGGCGAGGTCCTCAACATCCTCAACAACTTCCACCTCGACGCCAAGGACCCCGTCAAGGCGCTGCACTACTACCTGGAGGCGTCCAAGCTCGCCTACGCCGACCGCGGCCGCTACGTCGGCGACCCGGACAAGGTGAACGTGCCCCTGAAGGAACTGCTGTCGAAGGGCTTCGCGCGCGAGCGCGCCTGCCTCATCAAGCCCGACCGGGCCGCCGCCGCGCCCGTCGCGCCCGGCTCGCCCGACGGCGACTACGAACCGTGCGTGCCGCCCGGCGGCGCCACCCGCGCGCTGGCGTACGAGGGCCCGCAGACCACCCACCTCGTCGTCGCCGACCGGTGGGGCAACGTCGTCGCCTACAACGTCACCATCGAGCAGTTCGGCGGCAGCGGCATCACCGTCCCCGGCCGGGGGTTCATCCTCAACAACGAGCTGACCGACTTCACGCTCCAGCCGCCCGCGCCGGGGAGCCCGCCCGACCCGAACCTGCCCGGGCCGGGCAAGCGGCCCCGCAGCAGCATGGCCCCGACGATCGTGCTGGAGGACGGCAGGCCCAGGCTCGCGGTCGGCACCCCCGGCGGCTCCACGATCATCACCACCGTGCTGCAGATCCTGCTCAACCGGATCGACCTCGGCATGGACCTGCCCGCCGCGCTGGCCGCCCCGCGCGCCACCCAGCGCAACACCCCGCAGGTGTTCGCCGAGCAGGCGTTCATCGACCGGTACGGCAGGGCGCTGGCCGAACGGGGGCACCTGGTCGAGCTGTTCGCCGGGCCGCCCGCCGGGGTGATCGGCGCCGCCACCGGGCTGGAGTTCCTGCGTCCGGGCCTGGTGCAGGCCGTCGCCGAACCGGTGCGGCGCGGGGGCGGGAGCGCCCTGGTCGTCCGCCCGGCGGAGTAGGCGCGGTGGCCGCGGAGGCACGACTACGATCAGTTCATGGGGGAAGGAGTCGTGCCATGGCCAAGGCGTACGTACAGGTGACGACGACGACCGACTCGCGCCCGGAGGCCGCGGCGCTGGCTCGGTCGGCGGTCGCCGAACGGCTCGCGGCGTGCGCCCAGCTGGTCGGCCCCATCGCCAGCACCTACTGGTGGGAGGGCGAGATCGAGTCGGCCGAGGAGTGGATGGTGGTGTTCAAGACCACCGGTGCCCGCTTCGACGAGCTGGCCAGCCTCATCACCGAGGGCCACTCCTACGACAGCCCGGAGATCATCGCCACCCCGGTCGTCGCCGGCAGCATGGACTACCTGGCCTGGGTCAGCGAGCAGACCGAGCCGGCCGGCGGCGAGGACGACGAGGACGACGAGGACGAGGACGACCTCGACGGCGACCTGGACGACGACTCGGTCCCGGTGGACTAGCCCCGGCGACGGCCCGGCCCCGGTGGGCAGGCGCCCCTCCGCCGGGCCGTCGCCCGCCCCGCCCCTCTCCGTGTGACGTGGGTCATAACGGGGAAAATAAGGCATTGGTTACATTCGGGGTGCGGCGGGTCCGGCGAGGAGGTCGACGACGGTGCACGACGGCGAGCACGGCGACCATGCCGATCATGCGGACCATGCCGACCACGGCCTGTTCGGGCCGGAGTCGGTGACGTGGCGGGTGATGGGCGAGCCCGTGCTGATGGTGGGCGGCATCCGCGCCCTCCTGTTGCAGGCGCTGCACCCCCAGTCGATGTGGGGCACCGCGCAGAACTCCGAGCTGATGGACCCGCACGCCGCCTGGGACCGGCTCGGCCGCACGGTCGAGTTCGTCCGGGTGCGGACGTGGGGCACCCAGGAGGAGGTCGAGCGGGTGGGCCGCCGCGTCCGCAAGCTGCACTCCAAGCTGACCGGCCTCAACCTGCGCACCGGCGAGACGTTCCGGGTGGACGAACCGGAGAACCTGCTCTGGGTGCACATGGGCGAGGTCGACTCCTACCTCGACGTCGCCCGGCGCGCCGGGGTGCCCCTCAGCGACGCCGACGCCGACCGGTTCGTGGACGAGCAGCGCCGCGCCGCCGCGGTCGTCGGCCTCGACCCCGCGGATGTGCCCGCCTCGGTCGCCGAGATGAAGGCGTACTACAAGGAGATGCGCGGCCGTATCTGGGCCTGCCGGGAGGCGCGCGAGGGCCTGCTGCGCATGTTCAACCCGAACGTGCCGCGGCAGCTGCTGCCGCTCAAGCTGGCGGCGCCCGGCATCGGCCTGCTGGTCATCTCCACGCTGCCGCGCTGGGCGCGGCGGATGTACGGGCTGCCGGGCCTGCCCACCTCCGACCTGGCGGCGACGCTGACGCTCAAGGGCCTCTACCGGACCACCCGGGTCATCCCCGAGCGGCTGCGCTACCAGCCGGACGCGCTGCGCGCCCGCGAGCTGATCCGCGAACGGGAGGAAGGGGCACGGCCCCTCGTCATCGCCTCATGAACGCCCGCCCGGGAGGGCTCACCGCCTCCCGGCCAGGGGGAGGGCAGCAGGGGCAGCAGGGGGAGAGGGGCTCAGCCGCGGCGCATGAGGCGTCCGACCGCGGCCATCAGCTCGGTCGACATGACGTCCGACTTGCCCTCCTCGGCGCCCTCGGCCACGCAGTGCCGCACATGCCCGTCGAGCAGGCCCAGCGCCACCTTGTCCAGGGCCGCCTGCACGGCGCTGATCTGGGTGAGGACGTCGATGCAGTAGCGGTCGTCGTCGACCATCCGCTCGATGCCGCGCACCTGCCCCTCGATCCGCCGCAGCCGCGTCTGCAGCTGGTCCTTGGTCGCGGTGTAGCCGCGCGTGGGCGTGTCGCCGCGCGCCGGGGCGGCGGTGCGGGGCGCGCCGTCGCCCTCCGCGGCGGTCCGCTGCTCCTGCGCCGGCGTGTCGTTCCTGGTGGGGGTCTCGCTGGTGGCCATCGTCGTCCTCGCAATCACTCCGGAGGGTGCCGTTCTTGGGTGGGACCCGCCGGGGGATCAACCCTCTAGGGGTACCGTATATGCCCGCGCCGGCGTTCCGTCCGTCCGCGACCGGCCGACCTGGGACGGAGAGCGGTGTCAGCCGTCCCCGGCCGCGGCGGACGGCGGGACGTTCCACGAGGTGATCACCGGCCGGTCGTGCTCGGTGCCGAGCGCGGACAGGGTGCCGGTCTCCAGCGCGAACAGCCGCCCGTCCGCGGGCTCCAGGCCGAGGCGGCGCGCGGTCAGCACGCGCAGCACGTGCCCGTGCGCGACCAGCGCCACGTCGCCGTCGGCGAGCAGCGGCCCGATCCGGGCCAGGACCGCGTCGGCCCGCTTGCCCACCTGCTCGACCGTCTCGCCGGGGTGGTCGGCGTCGCCGGGGATCACCCCGTCGGCCCACAGGTACCAGCCGGGACGGTCCTCGCGGATCCGCGCGCTGGTGATCCCCTCGTAGCCGCCGTAGTCCCACTCCCACAGGTCCGGGTCGGTCGCGTCCACGGTCAGCCCGGCGAGCTCGGCGGTGCGCAGGGCGCGGGAGGCGGGACTGGAGAGCACCCGGGCGAACGGCCGGTCGCGCAGCACCGGCGCCAGCGCCCGGGCCTGCTCCTCGCCGCGCCCGGTCAGCGGGAGGTCGGTGCGGCCGGTGTGCCGCCGGTCCCGGCTCCACTCGGTCTCGCCGTGCCGCAGAATGATCACTTCCCCCATGCGATCCACTCTACGGGTCAGGCGAGGACGGCCTCCGCGGGGACGTGGGAGAGCCCGTGCGCCTCGGCGACGTGGTCGTAGGTGAGCCGGCCGTCGTGCGCGTTCAGCCCGTGGATCAGCGCGCGGTCGGCGCGCAGCGCGTCCCGCCAGCCCCGGTCGGCGATCTCCAGCGCGTACGGCAGGGTGACGTTGGTCAGCGCGTGCGTGGAGGTGTTGGGCACCGACCCGGGCATGTTCGCCACGCAGTAGAAGATCGACTCGTGCACCTTGTAGGTGGGCGCGTCGTGCGTGGTGGGGCGGGAGTCCTCGAAGCAGCCGCCCTGGTCGATCGCGATGTCGACCAGGACCGAGCCCGGCTTCATCGCGGCCACCAGCGAGTTGGGGACCAGCGTGGGCGCCTTGGCGCCGGGGATCAGCACCGCGCCGATCACCAGGTCGGCGGCGCGGACCTCCTGCTCGACGGTGTAGGCGTTGGACACCAGCGTCCGCAGCCGGCCCTGGTAGATCTCGTCGATCTGGCGGAGCCGGTCGACGTTGACGTCCAGGACGGTCACCTCGGCGCCCATCCCGACCGCGATCTGCGCCGCGTTCAGGCCGGAGACCCCGCCGCCGATCACGGTCACGCGGGCCGGGGCCACGCCCGGCACGCCGCCGGGCAGCACCCCGCGGCCGCCGTTGGACCGCATCAGCGAGTACGCGCCGACCTGCGGGGCCAGCCGCCCGGCCACCTCCGACATGGGCGCCAGCAGCGGGAGGGCGCCGCCGGGCAGCTGCACCGTCTCGTAGGCGATGGCGGTCACGCCGGACGACAGCAGCGCGTCGGTGCACTCGCGGGACGCGGCCAGGTGGAGGTAGGTGAACAGGATCTGGCCGCGCCGCATCCGGTGGTACTCGGGGGCGATCGGCTCCTTGACCTTGAGGACCAGCTCGCCCTCGGCCCAGACCTCGTCGGCGCCTTCCAGGATCTTGGCGCCGGCGGCGGTGTAGTCGTCGTCGGGGATGGCCGAGCCCAGGCCCGCGCCGCGTTCGACGAACACCTCGTGCCCGCGGCGGGTGAGCTCGTGCGCCCCCGCGGGGGTGATCGCCACCCGGTACTCGTGGTTCTTGATCTCGCGCGGTACGCCGACCTTCATCGCTGCCCCTCTGCGCGTTCGCAGCCTTGGAGGCCGGATCCCTGCGCGCGATCCGGCCCCCGCGCCTCAAGACTTCCGGTTTCTACGCCTCAAGAGTGCGGTCTCTACGCTCAAGAGTGCGGCCTGCCGCACCCGCCCTGCCATTGGCGGCGTGTAAAGGAAGGGGGGTGCTTGCTTACAAGGTGTAAGCGCGGTGAACCGGGCGCGGGACGGGTGTGCGGGGACGGGACCCCCGGGTCAGGGCTTGCGGGCGATGCCGCCGTACATGAGGCGCTGCCCCACCGTCAGCTCGGCCGGGACCTCCCCGTCGGGGCGCCACAGCGGCAGCGGCACCACGCCCGGCTCCAGCAGCTCCAGCCCGCCGAAGTAGGCGGTGATCTCCTCGGGGGTGCGGAAGCGGCCGGTGCCCAGCAGCGCCAGGTACTGCTCCTCGGCGATCCGGGCCTCCTCGCTGGACGCGCAGAAGTGCGTGACGAACAGGTGGCTGCCCGAGGGCACCGCGTCCATCAGCGTCTCCACGATCCGCTGCGGGCCCTCCTCGTCGTGCAGGTGGTGCAGGATCCCGACCAGCAGCACCGCCACCGGCCGGTCGAAGTCGATCAGCCGCCGCACGTCGGCGTCGGCCAGCACCTTCTCCGGCTCGCGCAGGTCGGCGGTGACGACCGTGGTCCGCTCGTTCTCGGCCAGCAGCGCCCGGCCGTGCGCCAGCACGATCGGGTCGTTGTCGACGTACACCACGCGGGCGTCGGGGGCGGTCTCCTGGGCGACCTGGTGGGTGTTCTGCACGGTCGGCAGCCCCGACCCCAGGTCGAGGAACTGCCGCAGGCCCGCCTCGCCGGCCAGGTAGCGCACGCCCCGGCCGAGGATCTGGCGGTTGTAGGCGGCGACGTCGTACAGCTCCGGGATGATCTTCACGATCTCGTCCACGAAGGCGCGGTCGACCTCGAAGTTGTCCTTGCCGTTCAGGACGACGTCGTAGGCCCGGGCGATGCTGGGCTTGGTCACGTCGATCCCGAGCGAGGCCCAGTCGTACTCCTGCTCCGCCATCAGCGGGCCCTCCACCCTTGCGCGACCCCTGCGGCCGTGTTGGAACGATCGTAGACGTGCGCCCGCCGCCGCGCCGCCCGGTCGTGGATCTTTGTCCGGAGTGACGGTCGTCACAGCCGCGCCGGGCCGGGCGACCGCCCGGGCGGCAGCCACTCGTCGGCGATCGCGACGGTCAGCTGCTCCAGCAGCGGGCCCGCCTGCCGCATGCAGCGCGCGGCGTCCGGCTCGATGTCGGTCAGCGCGTACACCGCCTGCACGCGGGCCTTGCGGGCCTGCTCGCCGGTCAGCCCGCGGCGGCCGACCGCGGCGACCACCGGGACCCCGGCGCGGGCCGCCGCGCGGGCCACCCCGATCGGCGCCCGGCCGCGCAGCGACTGCACGTCCAGGCAGCCCTCCCCGGTCACCACCAGGTGGGCGCCCCTGGCCTTGTCCGCGAACCCCAGCAGGTCGAGCATCAGGCCGATGCCGGGCTCGACGGTCGCGCCCAGGAACGCCAGCGCGGCGAACCCCACCCCGCCCGCGGCCCCGGCGCCCGGCCGGTCGCGCGCGGCGGTGCGGGACGCCGCCTCCGCCAGGTCGGCCCAGCGGCGCAGCCCGGCGTCCAGGGCCCGCAGCTCCTCGCGTCCCGCGCCGCGCCGGCGCGCCTGGCCGGTCGCCGAGCCGTTGCGGCCCAGCAGGGTGCCCTCCGGCTCCCCGGCGACGATCACCTCCACCCCGGACAGGTCGGGCATGCCGCGCAGATCCAGGCGGTGCAGCCCGCGCAGCGCCGCCCCGCCCGGCGGCAGATCCTTGCCGAGCGCGTCCAGCAGCCGCCCGCCCAGGCCCTGCACCAGCCCGGCGCCGCCGTCGGTGCAGGCCGCGCCCCCCACGCCCAGCACGATCCGCCGCGCGCCGAGCCGCAGCGCGTGCGCGAGCATCTGGCCGGTGCCGAGGCTGGTGGCGGTGAGCGGGCTGGGCCTGCCGCCCGGCAGGCGGCGCAGCCCGGACGCCTCGGCCAGCTCCACCACCGCGCTGCGGCCGTCCAGGGCCAGTGACGCGGTGACCGGGCGGCCGGTGGGCCCGCGCACCTCCACCTCGACCCGGCGCCAGCCCGCGGCGATGACCGCCTCGGCGGTGCCGTCGCCGCCGTCGGCGACCGGCAGCTGCACGATCGGCGCGCCCGGCCTGGCGCGGCGCAGCCCGGCGGCCAGGTGGCGGGCGACCTCCGGTGCGGTGAGCGATCCCTTGAACTTGTCCGGCGCGAGCAGGACGTGACCGCCCGCGGGGTGGTCGGGGGGAGAGTCCGGGGACGACACAGCCACGCCTTTCAAGCCGGGGGTAAGGCTCTACCTTCTGCTTACGCCATGAAGGCACTATTTGACACCCGGAAGCGGCGTCGCGGCGCTCAAACCCGCGGAGTGGCGGGGGCCGGGAGGCTTCACGCCGTTCCCGGCCCCCCGATCCGGAGCCCCGCCCGGCGCGTCCCGGCCGCCCCGACGGCCGCCCCGGTACGCCCCAGTCGCCCCGGTATGCCCCAGCCGCCCCCGCTACGCGCTAGCTGCCCCGGTACGTGGAGTAGCCGAAGGGGCTCAGCAGCAGCGGGACGTGGTGCCGCTCGGCGGTGTCGGCGATGGTGAAGATGACACTCACCTCGGGATAGAAGGTGGCCGTGCCGAGCCCGGCGAAGTACACGCCGGTCCCGAAACGCAGCCGGTAGGTGCCGTTCCCCGGCGCCGGGGGCCGGGGCCCGCCGTCCGCGTCGTCGTCGGCGGCGCCGGGCGGGGCCGTCCAGCGGCCGTCGGCGTCGGTCACGCCCACCGCGAGCGGACGCCAGGTGGTGCCGTCGTAGGCGTCGAGCCGTACCGGCACCTCGGCCGCGGGACGCCCGCGCTGGGTGTCGAGGACATGGGTGGAGACGTGGACGGGCGCGGGCCCGGGCGCCGGTTCGGTCGCAGGGGTGGACGGGGTCATGCGGCTAGTACAGCAGCCCGTGAACTCTCCGCCGACTTCGGGGGAGCGCTGCGTGACGGACCGAGTCCGCTATAGCCTGCCTTGGTGCGAATGCGACAATCTGCGGGTGTGCTCGACGACCGTGCCAGTGCGAGGAGCGGCGTGCACGATCGGATAAAGGACCGTTCCAGGAACGGCGGCGCCCCGGGGCGCGACTCCGGGCGGGCCCCTGGGCGTGACTCCGGGCGCGACACGGGCCACGGCGGCGAGGTCGACTCCTACGCGCTGCTGCTGGCCTCGGTGCCCGAGCAGACCCGCTGGTCGTTCCGCACCCGGCTGCTCGGGCCGCTGGAGGAGTACGACAGCGTCCGGCAGGCCGAGCTGCTGCACACCCTCGAGGTCTTCCTGTCCTGCTCGGGGTCCTGGAACCGCACGGCCACCCGGTTGCACGTCCATGTGAACACGCTTCGGTACCGGATCCGGCGAATCGAGGAACTGACGGGCCGCGATCTGGGCACACTGGAAGATCGGGTCGACTTCTTCCTCGCGCTGCGGGCTATGCGGCGGTGAGGGAGCGGAACGCCGGACCCGGTCGCGGAACCTCGGAGCACAACCTCGTAGGCGGTGGTCACACGATGGATCGGGAGACACTGGGACAGCGCATCAGGGCGCTGCGGATCCGGCAGGGCGTCAGCCAGGCGCAGCTGGCCTTCCCGGAACTGTCCGACAGCTATATCTCGCTGATCGAGAGCGACAAGCGGGTGCCGGCGCCCAGCGTGATCGAACTGCTCGCCGCCAAGCTGAACTGCTCGCCCACCTACCTGGTGAGCGGGGTCAGCGAGGACGTGGTCGACCAGCTGCGGGTGACCCTGGACTACGCCGAGATCGCGCTGCAGAACGGCGCGGCGGAGGAGGCCAGGGCCCGGTTCGCCGAGGTGCTGGCCAACGCCGACGCGGTGGCGCTGCCCGACATGCTGCACCAGGCGCGCTGGGGCCACGCGCTGGCGCTGGAGGCGTCCGGCGAGCTGGAGGAGGCGATCTCCGGGCTGCGCGCTCTCACCGCCGAGGCCTCCGCCGAGGCCGACCTGGACCACTGGGCCAAGGTGCACGTCGCGCTGAGCCGCTGCCTGCGCGAGCGCGGCGACATCAGCGCGGGCGTGGAGGTCGCCGAGGAGGCGATGCGGCACCTGATCGCCAGCGGCGCCGACTCCACCGACGCCGCGGTGCACCTGGGCGCGGCGCTGCTGGCCGCCTTCATCGAGCGCGGCGACCTGGTCCGGGCCCGGCAACTGGCGCACCAGCTGGTCGAGCGGGCCGAGCGGATCGGCAGCCCGCGGGCGCGGATGGCCGCGTACTGGGAGGCCGCCTACGTCGCCGAGATCCGCGGCGAGTACGAGGACGGCGTCGCGCTGGCCGAGCGCGCGCTGATGCTGGCGGGCAAGGAGGGGCCGGGCGCCGCGCCCAGCGACGACCCGCGCGACCTGGCCCGGCTCCGGATCGTCTACGCCGGGCTGCTGCTGCGCGCCCGTCCCGCCGAGGCCGCGCGCGCCCGCGAGCTGCTCGGCCAGGTGCGCGGCGAGATCAACGCCAGCTCCGCCGGGGAGATCGACGTGGCCTGGTGCCTGACCGAGCTGGCCCGTGCCGAGACGGCGCTGGGCCGCCCGGGGGAGGCGGTGGCGCTGGCCGAGCAGGCGCTGGAGCTGCTGGGCGACGCGCCGCGCCGGGCGACCGCGTGGGCGCTGACCGTGCTGGGCGAGGCGTGCGCCCGGCTGGGCCGCCGGGAGCGGGCGATCGAGGTGCTCACCCGGGCCGCGACCCACCTGGAGCAGATGGAGTCGTCCCGGGAGGCGGCGCAGACCTGGTTCGACCTGGCCGAGCTGCTCGCCGAGACCGACGCCCCCGAACGGCCCCGCCTGGACGCCTACCGCCGCGCCCTGACCTGCGCGGGAGTCTGACGGCGGCGTGGCTCGGCGGCGGCGTCCGGCGCCGGTCCGGCGGCGCCGGAGCGAATCGGGAGGAACCCCGTCCGGCATGATCGCGTCGATGGTGTGTCGTCGACGTTCCGTCGCGACGCGACCACACTCGCCACACCAAGGAGCGCGCCGCCGATGTTCGGAGTGGTACGGCCGTGCAGGCACGTCTTGTGCGGGACCCTGTTCAAGGACTGGATGGCCCACCTGTGCGGGCTGTGCCTGACGCTGCGCGACCAGCACGGCCAGGCCGCCCGCCTCGTCACCAACTACGACGGGCTGCTGGTCTCGGTGCTGGTGGAGGCGCAGCGCCCGGAGCTGTCGCCGCGCCGCAAGGCCGGGCCGTGCGCGCTGCGCGGGATGAAGGCGGCCGAGGTGGTCGAGACGCGGGCGCGGGGCGCGCGGCTGGCCGCGGCGGCGTCGCTGCTGCTGGCGGCGGGCAAGACGCGCGACCACGTCGCCGACGGGGACGGCCCGTACGGGCGGCGGCTGGTCGCGGCGGCCGCGGGCCGGATGGCCGACCGGTGGGACGCCGCGGGCGGCGGGACGAGCGCGGCGGTCGGGTTCGACCCGTCGGTGCTGCGCGACGCGGTCGCCCGGCAGCCCGAGCTCGAGGCGCGGTCGGTCGCGGGCGGCGGCCTGGGCCTGATGGAGCTGACCGAGCCGGCCGAGACCGCCGTCGCCGCGGTGTTCGCGCACACCGCGGTGCTGGCCGGCCGGGAGGGCAACGCCGAGACCCTGGCCGAGGCGGGCCGGTTCTTCGGGCGGCTGGCCCATCTGATCGACGCGGTCGAGGACGTGCACGACGACCTGGAGTCGGGCGCGTTCAACCCGCTCCTGGCCACCGGGACGGGCCCGGACGAGGCGCGGCGGCACTGCGAGGACGCCCTGCACGGGCTGCGGCTGGCCCTGGCCGACCTGGAGCTGGAGCAGCCGCGGCTGGTGCGGGCGCTGCTGGAGCGCGAGGTCGGGCGCTCGGTCGACCGTGTCTTCGCCGCGTACCCGCCGCCGGGCGGCCCCGGCCACCCGGCGCAGGGGCCGTACGGCCCGCAGCAGCCCTACCCGCCGCAGCAGCCGCACGGTGGCGGCTACCCGCCCCCGCAGCCCGGCCACCCGGGGCACGGCGGGCACCACGGCGGTGGCGGCGACCGGTCCGGCGGCGGGGGTGGAGGCGGTGGCTGGGGTTTCGGCGGCGGCGGACACGGCGGCGGCCATGGTGGCAGGCCCCCTCGGCCGGGGCTACCCATCCCCTGCTTCACGGGCTCGCTGGTCTGCGTCACCTGCGGCGTCTACCAGCCGAAGTGGAGCAAGTACCACGGCAAGAGCTGCGGTGACCGGTGCTGGTGCACCCGGCACCGCGGCAACTGCGACGGTTGTGACGGCTGTTGCGACTGCTGCTGCTGTCCCTGCGACTGAGCCGCTCTTGACCAAGCGCCTGCTTGGGTGACAGGCTCGCGGGGTGGCGCACGCGACCTTCGCCGAGATGCTGCTGGCCCGGGCCGGCGACGACCGTCCCGGGCTGCTGTTCGAGGACGAGTCCCACACCTGGGCCGGGGTCGTGCGGGAGGCCCGGCGGCGCGCCGGGCTGCTCGCGGCCTTCGGACCCGCCCCGCCCGGCCGCCCGGTGCACGTCGGCGTCCTGCTGGAGAACGTCCCCGAGTACGTCTTCTGGATCGGCGCCGCGGCGCTGGCCGGGGCCACCGCCGTCGGGATCAACCCGACCCGGCGCGGGACGGAGCTGGCCGCCGACATCCGGCACACCGACTGCGACCTGATCGTCACCGACCCCGCCCACGCCGGGCTCCTGGACGGCCTCGACACCGGCGTGCCGGACGGCCGCGTCCTGCTCGCCGGGTCCGCCGCCTACGCCGCCGCCCTGCCCGAGGAGCCCGCCGACCCGGTGCCGGTCGGCCCGGCGGACCGGCTGCTCCTGCTGTTCACCTCCGGCTCCACCGGGGCGCCCAAGGCGGTGGCGTGCGGGCAGGGCCGGCTCGCCGCGATCGCGCGGCACGCCGAGCGGATGGGCATCACCCGCGACTCGGTCACTTACGCCGCGATGCCGCTCTTCCACGGCAACGCCGTGATGGCCAACCTGGCGATGGCCGTGCACGCCGGGGCCGCCGTCGCCCTGCGCCGCAGGTTCTCCGCCTCCGGCTTTCTGCCCGACGTCCGCCGGTACGGCGTCACCTACTTCAACTACGTCGGCCGCGCGCTGGCCTACATCCTCGCCACGCCCGAACGCCCCGACGACGCCGACAACACCCTCCAGGCCCTGTTCGGGACGGAGGCGTCCGCGCAGGACCTGGCCGGGTTCGCCGCCCGCTTCGGGTGCCGCGTCATCGAGGGGTACGGGTCCAGCGAGGGCGCGATCTCGCTGCAGAAGACCCCGGACACTCCGCCCGACGCCCTCGGCGTCCCGCAGCAGGGCGTGCAGGTGGCCGTCCTCGACCCGGAGACCGGGGCCGAGTGCGAGCGGGCCCGCTTCGACGCGGGCGGCGGCCTGCTCAACCCGGGCGAGGCCATCGGCGAGATCGTCGGGCTCAACACGGCGGGCGCGTTCGAGGGCTACTACAACAACCCCGAGGCCGACGCCGAGCGGGTGCGCGACGGCAAGTACTGGAGCGGCGACCTGGGCTACCGGGACGCCGCGGGCTTCTTCTACTTCGCCGGGCGGAGCTCCGACCGGCTCCGCGTCGACAGCGAGAACTTCGCCGCCGCG
Organism: Spirillospora sp. CA-255316; assembly: GCA_050942275.1. Classification (GTDB taxonomy): domain Bacteria; phylum Actinomycetota; class Actinomycetes; order Streptosporangiales; family Streptosporangiaceae; genus Spirillospora. The sequence continues at coordinate 3,046,696 of CP192047.1, forward strand.
CCGGTCGAGCGCATCCTGTCATGCTGGGACCCGGTGGTGATGTGCGCGGTCTACCCCGTCCCGGACCCGCGCACGGGCGACCAGGTGATGGCCGCGCTGGAACTGCGGGACGGGCGGCCGTTCGACGCCGGGGCGTTCGCCGCGTTCCTCGCCGGAAGGGCCGATCTCGGGACGAAGTGGGCGCCGCGCTTCGTCCGGATCGTCGGGTCGATGCCCCTCACGGCCACCGGCAAGGTCGACAAGCGGCCCCTGCGGACGGCCCGCTGGAACGCCGCCGCCGAGGAAGACGCGGAAGTCACAGCAGGCGGGGAAGGGCACGCCGTGTGGTGGCGGCCAGGGCGGGCCCTGGCCTACGAGCCCTTCACCCCCGAACAGGCCGGCGCGCTGGGGGAGGAGTTCCGCGCCAACGGCCGGGCGCACGTACTGACGACCCTGTGACAGGGGCTCAGTAGGGTAGAGAGCGTCTTCCTTTCGCACGAGAGAACCCGGCCTCCCATGACGACCCTCATATCCATGCCCCGGGCGCGCCGCGCCGCCGCCATCGCCGCGCTCGTCCTGTCCATCGGCGTGCCGGCGGCCGTCCCGGCGTCCGCCCACGCCGCCCCGGCGGGAGCCGCGCCCGCGGCCGCCGCCCCGGCGCCGGCGGCCGCGCCGGAGGAGGGCGAGAAGAAGGACTCCGGGCCGCCCTGGATCATGATCGGCGTGGGGTCGCTGATCGGGATCGGGATCGGGATGACGATCGTGTTCCGTGCGAAGCGCAACCACCCGATGCCCGGCCCCGGCGCGGGCGCGGGCGGGCGGAAGCGGGGACGCGGTGAGTAGGGCGACCGCCACCGCCTCCGGAACGGCCCGCGGCGGCGGGCCCGACCTGCTGCGCGCCGCCGTGATCGCCGTCGCCGCCTCGGTCGCCGGGCTGGTGGCCGCGCTGGTGCTGGGCGGCGCGGCGGCCGAGAAGGTGATCCCCGGGCTGGGCGACGCCGGCACCGTCACCCGCTGGGGCCTGCCGCTGTCCCGCCTGGCGATGAACCTCACCGCCGCCGTCACCGTCGGCGCGCTGCTGGCCGCCGCGGCCCTGCTGCCCCTGGACGGCGGCGGCCCGCGCAAGGCCGCCGACCGGGCCGGCCCCGGGAACGCCCCGCGGCTGACCGAGGACGCCACCGGCTACCTGCGCGCCGCGTCCTGGCTGGCCGCCGCCTGGGCCGCCGCCGCCGCGGCGACGCTGGTGTTCACCGTCGCCGACGTGCTCGGCCAGCCGGTCGGGCAGATCATCACCGGCAACGAGCTGAGCAGCTACGTCGGCCAGCTCCCGCAGGGCACCGCGCTGATGATCGTGGTGCTGCTGGCCGTGGTGGTGGCGCTGCTCTCCCGTACCACCACCACGCCCGCCGCCGCGTTCGGCCTGCTGGTCATGGCCGGGATCGCGCTGCTGCCGCCGCCGCTGACCGGGCACTCCTCCTCCTCGGCCAACCACTCGGTCGCCACCACCGGGGTGGCGCTGCACGTCCTCGCGGTGGCCCCGTGGGTCGGCGGCCTTGCCGTGGTCGGCGCGCACGCGATGCTCCGCCGCGACCGGCTGGACGTCGTCGCCGACCGGTTCAGCCGGATGGCCGTGTGGTGCTTCGTGGCCGTCGGCGTCAGCGGCCTGGTCAACGTGCTCGCCCGCATGCCCGACCCCGGCGAGCTGGTGAGCACGAACTACGGGCGGCTGGCGATCGGGAAGATGATCGCGTTCGCGCTGCTCGGCTGGTTCGGCTGGTGGCACCGCGGCCGGACGCTGCCCGCCCTCGCCGAACGCAGGCCCGGCGCGTTCACCCGGCTGGCCACCGTGGAGGTCGCGGTCATGGCCGCCACCGCCGGGCTGGCGGTGGCGCTGGCCCGGACCGCGCCGCCCCCGCCCGCCGCCGACGAGTCGGCCGTCAAGGTCCTCATCGGGTACGACATGCCGCCCGCGATCACCCCGGGCCGGCTGGCGACGCTGTGGCAGTTCGACTTCTTCTTCGCCGCGCTGGCCGCCGTGCTCGCCGCGCTCTACCTGGCCGGGGTCGTGCGGCTGCGGCGGCGCGGCGACCGCTGGCCCGCCGGACGCACCGCGGCCTGGCTGCTCGGCGTGCTCACCATCGTGATCACCACCCAGACCGGGATCGCCAAGTACGCGCCCGTGCTGTTCAGCGTGCACATGGTCCAGCACATGGTGCTCAACATGCTCACGCCGATCCTGCTGGTGCTGGGCGCCCCCGTCACGCTGGCGCTGCGCGCCCTCAGGCCCGCCCGGGTCCGCGGCGACCGCGGCCCGCGCGAGTGGCTGGTGGCCGCGCTGCACAGCCCCGCCGTGGCGGTGATCGCGCATCCGGCGGTGGCCACGGTGATCTTCGTGGCGAGCACGTTCGCGCTGTACTTCACGCCGCTGTTCGAGGCCGCGATGCGCAACCACCTCGGGCACATCGCGATGACCGCGCACTTCCTGGCCGCCGGCTCGCTGTTCTTCTGGGTGCTGATCGGGGTCGACCCGGCGCCGCGCAAGCTGCCCTACCCGGGGCGGATCCTGCTGCTGTTCGTCACGATGCCGTTCCACGCCTTCTTCGGCATCGCGCTGATGAACCTGGGGGAGCCGCTGGCCCGCGGCTGGTACTCCGCGGTCGACCCGCCGTGGGGCGCGTCGCTGCTCAGCGACCAGCACACCGGCGGCGCCATCGCCTGGGGCTTCGGCGAGATCCCCACCTTCATCGTGCTGATCGCGATGGCGTTCCAGTGGTACTTCGACGACCAGCGGCAGGCCCGCCGGCTGGACCGGCAGGCCGACCGCGCCGAGGAGCGCCGCGCCGCCCGGGCCGCCGCCGGCGGGGACGCCGCGGGCGTGACGGAGCCGATCGACGAGGACGACGAGCTGGCCGCGTACAACGCCCGGCTGGCCAAGCTCGCCGAACGCGACGAACGCTCCCGCAGAACCTGAGACCGCAGAACCTGAGAACCCTGAGCGGCCGCGCGGGCCCGGGAGGCCCGACCCCGCATCCCCCGCGCGGGGGAGGGGGCGGACCCTTCCGGATGAGGCCGCCGCCGTGGCGGTCTGCCAGGATCGAGGGGTGTACCGCAGTATCCCCGGGCCCGCCGCGCTCCTCCGTCCGCTGATCAACCGGACGTACTGGCGGCGCTGGTCCTTCCTGGTCGCCGGCGGGGCGCTGCTGATGCCGTACTGGTTCCTGGGCATCGGGATCGTCCCCGCCCTGCAGATCAAGGCGCCGGTCGTCAACGTGGTGCTGGTCCTGGTCGTGCTGCCGCTGGTCGGCACGTTCGTCACCGGCCTGGTCCCGGCGGTGCGGCTGCTGGAGGGGGCCGGCACCAAGGAGCTGCTGGGCGGCCCCATCGCCGCGCTGCCGGTCGGCGCCGCCCGCACCTGGGAGAGCCGGATCCGCGCCTGCGCCTGGTTCATGCTGCACCTGCACGCCGGGGTGGTGATCAGCGCGCTGAGCCTGGCCGTCCCCCCGTTCGCCCTGGTGCTGCTGCTGGCGCCGGTGGTGTCCTGGGAAGGGACGTTCATCGACCCTTACAACCTGCCGCAGGGCTGGCAGGAGTGGCTGCTGCCGTTCGGCGGCGTGGCCATGCTGGCCGCCGTCCTGGCCCTCATCGGTGGCACGGGCGCGCTGCTGTCCCGGCTGGCCCCGCGCCTGCTGGGCCCCTCCGCCGCCGAACGGCTGGAGGAGCTGGAGGCCCGCGCGGTGCGGCTGGCCGAGCGCAACCGGCTGGCCCGCGAGCTGCACGACTCGGTCGGCCACGCGCTGAGCGTGGTCACGCTTCAGGCGGGCGCGGCGGGACGCGTCCTGGACAGCGACCCCGAGTTCGCCCGGGAGGCGCTGAGCGCCATCGAGGAGTCGGCCCGCTCGGCGCTGGAGGACCTCGACCACGTGCTGGGGCTGCTGCGCGAGGACTCCTCCTCGCGCACCGCGCCCCAGCCGACCCTGAAGGACCTGGACCGGTTGCTGGAGCAGACCCGGATCGCGGGCGTCGACCTGGACGCGGCGGTGGGCGCCGAGCTGGAGCAGCTGCCCGCCGCGGTGTCGCGGGAGGCGTACCGGATCGTCCAGGAAGGACTGACCAACGCGCTGCGGCACGCCGGGAAGGTGCCGGTCCGGCTCCGGATCGGGGTGCGCGGCGATCGGCTGGAGGTGGAGATGACCAATCCGCTGGCGGGCGCCGCGCCCGCCGGGCACCACGGCGGCGGGCGCGGCCTCGGCGGCGTCCGCGAGCGCGTCACCGTGCTGGGCGGCGCCATGGACGCCGGTCCCGGCGCCGACGGCGACTGGCGCCTGGAGGTGGCGTTGCCGCTGCGGGCGTCCCGCGGTGAGGCGTCATGACGATCGGCGTGCTGCTGGTGGACGACGAGCGGCTGATCCGGGCCGGGCTGAAGGCGATCATCGACGCCGAGCCCGACCTGGAGGTGGTCGGCGAGGCCGGCGACGGCGCCGAGGTGCCGGGGCAGGTGTCCCGGCTGCGGCCCGACGTGATCCTGATGGACGTGCGGATGCCCAGGCTGGACGGCATCCAGGCCACCCGGCACCTGCTGGAGACCGTTCCGGAGCCGCCCCGCATCCTCGTGGTCACCACGTTCGAGAACGACGAGTACGTCTACGACGCGCTCAAGGCGGGCGCGCACGGCTTCCTGCTCAAGCGGACCCGGCCGGAGGACATCCTGCGGGCCGTCCGGATGGTCGTGCACGGCGACACGCTGCTGTTCCCGGCGGCGATCCGGGCGCTGGCGGCCGAGCACCGCGCGGCCGGGCGCGGCGGCGCGGCGGGCGCCCGCTGGCACGGGCGCCTCACCGAGCGGGAGGGCGACGTGCTGCGGCTGATGGCGCGCGGGCACTCCAACGCCGAGATCGCCGCGGAGCTGTTCGTCAGCCCGCAGACGGTGAAGACGCACGTCGGGAACGTGCTGGCCAAATTGCAGGCGCGGGATCGCACCCAAGCGGTGATCTTCGCCTACGAGACCGGTTACATCATCCCCTCATGACACCGTCCTCGAGCACGATGGCCGGGCAGCTGCGCGAGCGGTACGGCTTCTCCTACGTCACCGTGCACGCGCCGTTCATGGAGGCGTTCGGCCCGTCATCGAGCGCCTCCGCTAGCCGTCCGCCGCCCCGGCGCCCGCTTCGACGACCCCTGACCCGCGTGATGCTCGACGGTCTCAGGAATCCCGGCCCCCGGAGCGGGGGAGGACCGGCGTGCCTGGGTACGGCGGAACCTGGCCGACCCCTGACGCCGACGCCGAGGATGGAGAGATGACCACCGTACTGATCACCGGATCGACCGCCGGTGTGGGCCGCCGTCTGGTCCAGAGCCTGGCCGAGCGCGGCGACACCGTCCTGGCGCACGGACGCGACGCCGCCAAGCTGGAGCGGCTGGCGAAGGAGCTGGACGGCGCGCGCCTCACCACCTTCACCGCCGACCTGGCCTCGCTCGCCGACGTCCGGGCGCTGGCCGCCCGCGTCGCCGAGACCTGCGACCGGCTGGACGTCCTGGTCAACAACGCCGGGGTGGGCTTCGGCGGGCAGGGGGCGGGCCGCGAGGCCGGCCGGGACGGCCATGAGCTGCGCCTTTCGGTCAACTACCTGGCGCCCGTGCTGCTGACCCGGTCCCTGCTGCCGCTGCTGCGGGCCGCCGCCCCGTCCAAGATCGTGAACGAGGGCTCGCTCGGCCAGGAGCCGATCGACTTCGACGACCTGGAGATGGAGCGGCACTACGACGGCGTGGCCGCGTACCGGCGGAGCAAGCTGGCCCTGGCCGCGTGGAGCTTCGATCTGGCCGAGGAGCTGCGCGCCGACCGGATCTCGGTGAACTGCGTCCACCCGGCGACGTTCATGGACACCGCGATGGTCCGGGACGCGGGCGTCACGCCGCTGTCCACGGTCGACGAGGGCGCGGCGGCGGTGCTCCGGCTGATCGACGCGCCGCCGGAGATCACCGGCCGCTTCTTCGACGGCGGGCGGGAGTCGCGGGCCCATCGCGACGCCTACGACCCGCAGGTGCGGCGCCGCCTGCGGGAGGCGACCGCCGGGCTGCTCGGCACCGCCTGAGCCGAGCCCGCGATGTGATCGTTCGCACGCTCCCGCGATTCGATTCTCAATTCCGCCTTACGCATCATTTACCTGCGATTCGTTACAAATAAGACAGCAAGAAGGCCATCCGATCGGGGGATCATGGACGCCGTCGCCCTGTCCGACCTGCGCAAGCCGCGCGACTACCCGGCCGTCTCGGTGCTGATGCCCACGGCCCGCAGCACCCCGGAGAACCGCCAGGACCCCATCCGCCTGCGCAACCTGCTCTCCGAAGTGCGCAAGCGGCTGCGCGCGGACACGCGGGTCGCCCCGGACACCGCAGAGGAGGTGCTGCGCGGCCTGGAGCGGGCTGCCGGCGAGTACGACCCCCGGCACGCCGCCGACGCGCTGCTCCTGTTCGCCGCCCCGGGCGGCGAGCACCACACGTTCACGATCGACCAGCCGGTGGACGAGCGCGTCATCGTCGACTCCGGCTTCGCCATCCGCGACCTGGTCGCCGCGCACACCAGGACCCGCCGCTACTGGCTGCTGGTGCTGTCGGACCACGGCACCCGGCTGTGGGACGGGCGGGGCGGCGAGCTCACCGAGACCGTGCGCGGCGGGTTCCCGATGACCGCCGAGCCGCCCGGCGAGGACGGCGAGGCGGGCCGCCGCTCACCGCGCACCGGGCACTCCGACGAGCGCCGGCACCGCGCCCTGATCCGCGACGTGCTGGCCGGCCTGGACGCCGTGCTGGCCCGCGACCGGCGGCCGGTGATCATCGCGGGCGTCACCCGGCACCAGGCCTTCTTCGACGAGATGGCCGGGCCGGACGTGACCGTGGCGGGACGGATCGACGGCGGCTACGAGGGCGCCTCCGCGGGCACCCTGGCCGAGCTGGCGCGCCCGGTGCTGCAGGCCTACGAGGACCTGCGGGAGGTGGCGGTGCTGGCCGAGCTGGAGGCGGCGCGCGGCCTGCGGCGCTACGCCGGCGGGCTGGACGAGGTCATGCGGCTGGTCGAGGAGGGGCGCGGCGAGCACCTGGTGGTCGAGCGCGGCTTCTACTCCGCGGCGGTGCTCGACCACGGCGATACCATCCCGGTCGAGGGGCCCGTCGGCGCGCTCAAGGGCCAGGGCGTCGTGGACGACGTGGTCGACCACGTCATCGAGACCGCGCTGGAGTACGGCGGCGAGGTCACCTTCGTCTCCGACGGCTTCCTGGTCGACCACGACCGCATCGCCCTGGTCACCCGCTTCTGACCTGTACCCGCCGGCCGCCGGGGAGGGAGGCCGAGGGGCACAGGCCGCGTGTACTTCAGCGCCGCCAGGTCGACGCCGGGCAGCCCGGCGGCGAGTGCGGGCAGTGGCGAGTGCGGGCGTGCGGCGAACGCGGCGGGCGAGCGGCTGCGCACGCACACCTGCCGGAGCGGGCGGTGTCAGCCGCGGGTGAGCCAGTTGGTGGCGATGTCGCCGAGCATCGAGCGGATGGTCAGCACCGCGACCCCCAGGGTGAGCAGCGGGGTGATGACCCACCGCTCCACCTTGCCGTCGGTGCGCGGGATGACCGGGATGTCGATGCGCCACTTCATCGGCCAGAACACCGGGCAGCCGCGCGGCGTCAGGCAGTCCCCGGCCACATGCGCCAGGCAGCCCAGCGCGACGGCGAAGCCCGCGAAGCTCATGTCCAGATCGTGCATCAGGTAGACGGCCAGGGCGGCGACCGCGCAGTCGGCCAGCGCGGACTGCGGCTCCTTGCCCTCGAAGTCCAGGCCGATGCCGCGCAGCCCGAAGCCGACGATGACGAACAGGGCGGCCCACCAGCCGTACACGAAATGGGTGGCCAGCGCGTCCATCGCCAGGCCCATCAGGACCGCGAACAGGATCGAGTGGGTGGCCTGCCGGTGCCCGCCCGAGGCCTTGCCGACCCACTTGCACAGGTGCTTGGTGATCGGGCCGAAGGTGTTGGCGATGCGGCCGTTGTGGTGGTCGATGTCGGGCAGCAGCGCCGCGCCCGCGCACACCACCGCGCCCGCGAGGAGCTGACCGGGGGACAGCGACAGCGCGTGGTCGCCGAGCAGCCTCTCCTGGCTGAGAATCGGTACGGTGCCCAGCCACACCAGCGCCCCGCTGAGGGCGTGCGTCTGGCCCATCATCCGCGGTCACCCCCGATATCCACGTGTGCCAACCCCGTCGTCCCCGCCCTTCTCCTCGCGGACTCTAACCCCTGACGGACTGTTTTCAGGGGCGGCGCGCCGTTGACGCCTTGTGTCCATTTGGATTGGGTACGGGCGCTTCCGGTTCCCGTTTTCCGCCTATTCGCGGCGAGGGCGGCGGCGGAGCAGGTGGCGGAGTCAGCGGCCGGAGTCAGCGGGCGGTGGCGGCGTCGTGGTGCTCGCGGGCCCGCATGACCTCGTTCACGTGCTCCTCGGCCCAGTCGTTGACGGCCTGGATCGGCGCGCGCAGCGAACGGCCGAGCGGGGTGAGGGCGTACTCGACCCGCGGCGGGACCTCGGCGAAGACCTCCCGCGTCACCAGGCCGTCGCGTTCGAGCGCGCGCAGCGTCTGGGTGAGGACCTTGGGGGTGATGCCGCCGATCATGTCGCGCAGGCCGGTGAAGCGGCGCGGCCCGTCGATGAGGCCGAGCACCACGAGCACCGACCATTTGTCGCCGATGCGGTCGAGCACCAGCCGGGTGCCGCAGTCGGGGTTGAAGGCGTCGCCGGTTCGCATGGTTTCCCCAAGGTACCAATAGCACGTTGAAGTAACCAGTATCCAATGGATACCGTCCAGACCGTACCCGTCGCACAGGAGGTCGGACATGAAGATCGCACTGCTCGGCGCCACCGGGATGATCGGGAGCAGGATCGCCGCCGAAGCCCGGTCCCGGGGGCACGAGGTCACCGGGATCACCCGGTCGGGCACCGGCGGCACCGCGAAGGCGGACGCCCGCGACGCCGACGCCGTCGCCGCGCTGGTCCGCGGCCATGACGCGGTGGTCCTGTCCGTCTCGCCGCCGCGGGACGGCTCGGAGCCGTCCGCGCCGCTGCTGGAGGCCGGACGCGGCGTGCTGGACGCGATGCGCAAGGCCGGTGTGAAGCGGCTGGTCGTGGTCGGGGGCGCGGGAAGCCTGGAGGTCGCCCCGGGCGTACGGCTCGTGGACACCCCCGATTTCCCGCCGGAGTACAAGGGCGAGTCGCTGGCCGCCGCCGCGTTCCTGGACGTGATCCGCGCGGAGGCGCAGGACCTCGACTGGACCTACATCTCGCCCGCCATCGTGATCGAGCCGGGGGAGCGCACCGGCGCCTTCCGGCTGGGCGGCGACCGGCTCCTCGCCGACGCCGACGGCAACAGCAGCATCAGCGCCGAGGACTACTCGGTGGCGCTGGTGGACGAACTGGAGAAGGGCGAGGCGGTCCGCCGCCGCATCACCGTCGCGTACTGAACGCCCGCACCGCCGGATGCGCGCCGGCGCCGTGGTCGCCCAGGGCGCCCCGGCCGACGTCCTCACCGAGGACCTGCCGGAGGAGGTGTTCGGACTCCCCGCACGCGTCATCGAGGACCCGGTCACCGGCGCGCCCCTGGTCATCCCGCCGGGCTCGCACGCCGCCCGCCGCGGCCCCGCTCAGACCGGTACGTAACGCCAGGCCCCGGACCGCTTCCCCGGCTCGTACGGTGAGTCCAGCCGCTTGGCGAGCACGCCCGGCAGGCCCTGGGCCCGCGCCGCCTTCCGCACCGCGTCCGCCTCACCCGGATACCAGGGGGACGTCTGCCGGCGCGGGCCGTTGAGGTCCAGGTCGTCCAGCAGCTCGCGGCGCCGCTCGTACGGCTCGTCCAGCAGCGACCGCCCGTCCAGGTGCAGCAGGTCGAACAGCAGGTACGTCTCCTGCCCCTCCACCTCGGCCAGCTCCCCGTCCAGCACGGCCGGACGCGCGCCCAGCGCCGCCCCCAGCCGCGACCCGAGACCCGCCGGGCCGGCGACCTCGCGGCCGCGGCCGTCGGTGAACCGCGAGCGCCCGCCCTCGACGTAGGCCAGCAGCCGCCGCCCGCCCCACGCGAACTCGAACCCGTACCGCGTGCGGTCCCGCGGCACCCGCGCGTGCTCCTCCGGCAGCATCGGCCGCACCGCGCGGGGCACCGGCACGGCGTCCGGGTCCGCGGGCGGGTCCATGCGGTGGATCATCCAGTTCTTCCCGCCGGTCCGGAAGAGCACGTACCGGCCGGACACCCGCGAGCCGTGCAGGACCACCTTCACCTCGCGGTCGGACCACTTCTCGGTCTCGTACGTCCCGCGATCCCAGATCAGCATCTTGCCGGCGCCGTACTCGCCCTTGGGGATCTCGCCCTCGAACGCCGCGTACTCCAGCGGATGGTCCTCGGTGCGCACGGCCAGATGGTTGGTCTCCGGATCGGCCGGGACGCCCTTGGGCACCGCCCAGGACGCCAGCACCCCGTCCCGCTCCAGCCGCAGGTCCCAGTGCAGGCTGCGGGCGTGGTGCTCCTGGATCACGAACGTGTCGTCGTCGCCCTCGGGCAGCGGTCCCTCCGACGGCACCGGTTCAGGGGTCCGCCCAGCGGCCCTCTTGCCCCGGTACTCGGCGAGCCGATCGTCCTTCTTCGCCGTCGCCACACCCGATGCCTACCCATCCTCAGGGGACGAAGACGGCTCAGCGGATGAAGACGGCATAGTCGGCGACCTCCGCCGTCAGCGCCGCCGGCAGGCCCGCCAGCGCCGACAGCTCCTCGGCGGACATGAACCCGCCGGTCTCGGCCCGCACCCGCTCGATCCGCACCGCCATCTCCGGCGTCACCCCCGGCAGCAGCGTCAGCGCCTCCGCGGGCGCGTGGTTGACGTCCACCAGGCCGCCGTCGTTGTACTGGCGGGGCAGATCGGGACGGCCGATCCGCAGCTCCTTGGCCAGCCCCGGATCCCCGGCGGCCAGCTCGCGGGCCTTCTGCCGCAGCGCCCGCTGCCGCCGCACCGCCTCGATCGCCGCCTCGTTGTCGACGCCCGACAGGCCGTGCGGGTCGAACACCTTCCGCCGGATCGCGAACGCGTGCCCGCACCCCACGACCGCCAGCAGGAACGTCAGCACCCCCACCGCGCCCTGCGTGCCGTCGGGCTCCTTGTCGATCCCCGGCAGCAGCGTCAGCATCAGCACGAACACCGCCACGTAGATCGCCGAGGCCACCGCCAGGTGGACGCTGCGCCGCCACAGGGCCGCGACGGCGAAGGTGAACGGGGTCGCGTAGCCGAGCGTCAGGAAGGGCAGGGCCGCCCAGGTCACGCTCATCGCCGCGCGTCCCGGCGGCATGCTGTCCGAAGGTACCCGCGGTTCGTACGGCACTGGGGCTCTCATCAGAAGCGCACTCCCGAGCCGGTCTGGGGAGATTGGGCTCTAGATCCTTTTTGTACCCGTGGTCATGGTCGTGGAAGGGTCAGGGAAGAGTCAGGATCTCGTGGCCGTCCTCGGTCACCAGCACGGTGTGCTCGAACTGCGCGGTGCGCCTGCGGTCCTTGGTGACGACCGTCCAGCCGTCCTGCCAGATGTCGTAGTCGTGCACGCCCAGCGTCAGCATCGGCTCGACCGTGAAGGTCATCCCCGGCTCGATGATCTTCGTCGCGGTGGGGTCGTCGAAGTGCGGCACCACCAGCCCGGAGTGGAACGTCGTCCCGATCCCGTGCCCGGTGAAGTCCCGCACCACCCCGTACCCGAACCGCTTGGCGTAGGACTGGATCACCCGGCCGATCACGTTCAGCGCCCGGCCCGGCGCCACCGCCCGGATGCCCCGCATCATCGCCTCGCGCGTCCGCTCCACCAGCAGCCGCGACTCCTCGTCCACGTCCCCGCACAGGAACGTCGCGTCGGTGTCGCCGTGCACCCCGTCCACGAACGCCGTGATGTCGATGTTGATGATGTCGCCGTCCCGCAGCACCGTGTCGTCCGGGATGCCGTGGCAGATCACCTCGTTGATCGAGGTGCACAGCGACTTCGGGAACCCCCGGTACCCCAGCGTGGAGGGGTAGGCGTCGTGCGCCAGCAGGAACTCGTGCCCGATCACGTCCAGCTCGTCGGTCGTGATCCCCGGCCGGATGTGCTTGCCGACCTCCTCCAGCGCCTGCGCCGCGATCCGCCCGGCCACCCGCATCCGCTCGATGACCTCGGGCGACTTCACGTCCGGCTCCCCGGTCCTGGGGCGCTTCTTCCCCACGTACTCCGGACGCGGAATGTGCGCCGGAACCTTGCGCATGGGGGAGACACGGCCAGGCCGGAGTAGTTGGGTCGTCATAGTGAGGGAGTGTAGTCAGCCCGCCCCGGGCACGAATCCCAAGGCGGCGGCGAGAACGAGGAGGCGCTATGAAGGGCACCCCGGCCAAGGACGACGGCGACTGGTGGTTCTGCCTCAAGCACATGAAGGTCGAGCACGGCCCCGGCTGCCCCAACAAGGACCGCATGGGCCCCTACCCGTCCGAGACCGCCGCCGCCGGAGCCCTTGAACTGGCCCGCCAGCGGAACGAGCAGTGGTCCCGCCAGGACGAGGAGGAGTGGGACTAGTCGACCGTGGGGCCGCTGACCGCCTCCAGCAGGCGGGCGAGGCGGCGCCTGAGGCCGCGGGGGGCCCCGCCGCTCCGGGCGGCGGTGTCTCCCGCGGCGGCGCTGACCAGGTGCTGGGCCCCGTCGAAGGTGACCAGGCCCTCGTCCTCGGACGGGACGGTCAGCGCCTCGTGCGCCAGGCCGCGCAGTTCCCGGTCGCCGCCCTCCAGGGCCAGCACGACGGCGCCGGTGCGGCGCGCGTCGTCGACGCGCTCCAGCAGCGGCACGGGCGCCTCGTCCTCGGCGACGACGAACAGCGTCTCGCCGCGCCCGGCCGACTCCAGCCGCTCCAGGCCGATCGCCAGGTGCGACGGCGCGTCCGGCGGCGGCGACCAGCGCACCAGGGTGGGGGACAGGCCCGGCAGCCCGCCCAGCCGGCTCTCGTCGTCGAGATGGGCGGCCATGTGCCAGGGGTCCTCGGCGGGCGTGCCCACCAGCAGCAGCCCGCCCGGGGTGCGCGCGCTGGTGCGCAGCGCGTGCCCGAACTCCCCGGTGCGCTCCAACCATCCGGTGGCGGCCAGCACCTCGCGCAGCATCGTGACCTGCTCGGCGTCCACGGCCCCCATGGTGCCCGACGCGGGCGCGCCCGCAGGCCGTTTTCGCTATGCGGCAGGGCGGTCTGACCCGCGGGTGACCCCACCTGGCAAACTCGGGCGCATGACTGAGCGGCAGAAGACCCCGTACGACCTTCCCGACGTGACCGGCCTGAAGATCGGCATCCTGGGCGGCACCGGGGACCAGGGCAAGGGGCTGGCCCGGCGGTTCGCGCTGGCCGGCCACGAGGTGATCATCGGCTCGCGCAAGGCGGAGCGGGCCCAGGAGGCCGCCGACGACCTGGACGAGGGACTGCCGGTGCGCGGCGCGGAGAACCCGGTCGCCGCGTCGGAGTCGGACGTGGTCGTGGTCGCGGTGCCGTGGGACGGGCACCGGCCGACGCTGGAGTCGCTGCGCTCCGAACTGGCCGGGAAGATCGTGGTCGACTGCGTGAACCCGCTCGGCTTCGACAAGCGGGGCGCGTTCCCGCTGCCGGTGGAGGAGGGCAGCGCCGCCCAGCAGGCCGCCGCCATCCTGGAGGACAGCCGGGTGGTCGCCGCCTTCCACCACGTCTCGGCGGTGCTGCTGCTCGACCCCCAGGTGGCGGAGATGGAACTGGACGTGCTGGTGCTCGGCGACGACCGGGAGGCCACCGACCTGGTCCAGGCGCTGGCCGGCCGGATCCCCGGGATGCGCGGGGTGTACGGCGGGCGCCTCCGCAACGCGGGGCAGGTGGAGGCGTTCACCGCCAACCTGATCTCCATGAACCGGCGCTACAAGGCGCACGCCGGACTCCGGGTCACCGACGTCTGACGTGCCGGAGCCAGCGGCGGCCCGGGTCCTGCTGCCATCGTCCCGGCCCGGGCCCATGCGGGCCGTGCTGCGGCGGGTCGGGATCGCGCTGCTCCTGCTGTTCGCCGTCGTCGCCGTCGTCTACGCCGACCGGGACGGCTACCGTGACAACTCCGGCGGCCCGCTGTCGCTGCTGGACTGCTTCTACTACGCCACCGTGACCGTCTCCACCACCGGCTACGGCGACATCACGCCGGTCAGCGAGGGGGCGCGGCTGGTCAACATCGTCTTCGTCACTCCGGTGCGGGTGCTGTTCCTCATCGTCCTCGTGGGCACGACCCTCGAGGTGCTGGCGGAACGCACCCGCCAGGACTGGCGGCTGTCCCGCTGGAGGGGCCGGGTGCGCGACCACATCGTGGTGGCCGGCTACGGAACCAAGGGCCGTAGCGCGGTCAAGACCCTGCTGACCACCGGGGTCGACCGTGAGCACATCGTGGTGGTCGACCCCGATCCGCGCAGCGTCGCCGAGGCCACCGACGCCGGGCTGGTGGGCATCATCGGCGACGCCACCCGCAGCTCGGTGCTGCGCCAGGCGGCCGTCCACCAAGCCCGTGTCGTGGTGGTGGCCAGCGCCCGCGACGACACCTCCGTGCTGATCACGCTCACCGCCCGGCAGCTCAACCCGTCCGCCAAGATCCAGGCGGCGGTGCGGGAGTCGGAGAACGTCCCGCTGCTGCGGCAGAGCGGCGCCGACCACGTCATCACCACCTCCGAGGCGGCGGGACGGCTGCTGGGGGTCTCCACCAGCCAGCCCAACGTGAGCGAGGTCATCGAGGACCTCCTGGAGCAGGGCACCGGGCTCGACCTGGTGGAGCGCGAGGTGCGTCCCGGCGAGGTCGGCGGGCCGCTGCGAAGCCTGCCCGAGCCCGCGATCGCCCTGGTCCGGGGCGGGCGGACGCTGCCGTACGACGACGGCGCCTGCGCCCGCCTGGAGCCCGGCGACCGCGTCATCGTGGCCCGCTCCTCCCGGAGCCGGGGCAACACTGGCGGGAGCGCCGGCTGACGTCCGCGCGTCCAAGTGCTGACGTTGGGGGAGCCGACCCCACGTATGATCGGAAGCCCCCCAGGGCAGGTGAAGATGAGGCAGATCCGGTCCGCCGACCCGTGGAGCACGTTCCTGACCGCGTCCGGACGCGGCAGCGCCATGGCCTCGGCCCCAGCGAGGCCCCCCGCGGCCCATCCCGACCACGGTGACGCGCCCGACGCCGCCGACCTCCCCGAAGCCTGCCGGCTGGTGCTCGCCAGGCTGGGCGAGGGACGCGGCCCGCTGAGCCTGGAGCAGCTCCACCATTCCACCGGCCTCGGCCTGCTGGAGGTCGCCGACGCGGTCGAGCGGCTGGTCGAGCGCGGCCTGGTGACCGTGGAGCGCGAGGTCGACGAGCTGGTGCGGCTGACGGAATGATCGGCTATCTGGTCGCGGTCTCGCTCAGCTGCCTGGTCGGCGTCGCCGAGCTGATCAGCCGCTACCGGGACCGGCCGACCACGCTGGTGCGGGTCCCCAGCACCTGGGCGTACGTGCTGATCAACGGTGCGGCGGGCGCCGGTTCGCTGCTGCTCCTGCACACCTTCGACTGGAAGTTCGGCGTGAAGTCGCCCGAGGTGGCCGGGGCGACCCAGGTCCTGGTGGCCAGCCTCGGCTCGATGATGGTCTTCCGCAGCGCGGTCTTCACCGTCCGCGTGGGCGACGAGGACGTGGCCGTCGGCCCGAGCACCCTGCTGACCTCGCTGCTGGCCGCCGCCGATCGCGGCGTCGACCGCATGCAGGCCAAGACCCGGGCGCACGAGGCCGGGGAGATCATGCGCGGCATCTCCTTCGCCAAGTCCCGCCTGGCACTGCCCACCTACTGCCTGGGCCTGCTCCAGAACGTCTCAGCCGAGGACCAGGCCGACCTGAGGACCGCCGTGGACGCTCTGGCGGGCAGCGAGATGACGGACGCCCAGATGGCGCTCAACCTGGGCCTCCTCCTGATGAACGTGGCAGGCCCCGACGTCCTCAGCGCCGCCGTGGCCACCCTCCGCGACGAGATCTCCGTGGACACCCCCACGATCCCGTCCCCCCGCGCAGAACAGACCCCCACCCAGGCCGTCCCCCGATAGTCCGCCCGCCGGCCCCGCGCCCAGAGGCACGGGGCCGCAACCCCGCATCAACCGCAACGGCGACCGCTCTCACTGCCCGGCCCGGAGCGGAGCGTTAGCGGAGTGGAGGGACGGGCAGGCGGCGGGGAGCGTGTCCGCAGCGAGCCCCCAGGCGAGCGGAGGGCGCGTTTCGCGCCGTCCCGGGGGGTGTGTGGGGGGTCGTCCCCCCACAATGACACGCTCCTCCACAGTTAGTGGTACGCGTGCTCCGGGGCCGGGAAGACGCCTCCGACGACTTCGTCGGCGTAGCTGCGGGCGGCGTCGCCAAGGATGGTCGCCAGGTCGGCGTACTTCTTGACGAACTTGGCGGTGCGCGGGGTGAGCCCGGCCATGTCCTGCCAGACGAGGACCTGGGCGTCGGTGTGGTCGCCGGCGCCGATGCCGATGGTCGGGATGGACAGCGAGGCGGTGACCTTGGCGGCGAGGTCCTCGGGGACGCATTCGAGGACGACGGAGAAGGCGCCGGCCGCTTCGAGGGCCTTGGCGTCGGCCATCAGTTCGTCGCCGGCCTGGCCGCGGCCCTGGACGCGGTAGCCGCCGAAGACGTTCACCGACTGCGGGGTGAGGCCGAGATGGGCCATGACCGGGATGCCGGCGGCGACCATGGCCTCGACCTGGGGGAGGACGCGGCGGCCGCCCTCGAGTTTGACGGCGTGGGCGCCGGTCTCCTTGAGGAAGCGGGTGGCGGTGGCGAGGGCCTCGCCGGTGCCGGTCTGGTAGGACCCGAAGGGCAGGTCGGCGACGACCATGGCGCGCTGGGAGCCGCGGACGACGGCGGCGGTGAGCGGGATGAGGTCGTCGACGGTGACGGGGATGGTGGAGTCGTACCCGTACACGACCATGGCGGCGGAGTCGCCGACCAGGAGCACGGGGATGCCCGCCTCGTCGAATACGCGCGCGGTGAGGGCGTCGTACGCGGTGAGCATGGGCCACTTCTCGTGCCGCTCCTTGGCGGCGGCGATGTCGCGTACGGTGACCCGTCGCCCGCCCTTGCCGCCGTACAGGGCGGTCGGCTGCTGGGCGTTCTGCGGGGCGTTCTGCTGGGCGGGGGCAGCGGACGAAGACACGGTGAAGACCTCCAGTCTCGAGGCGCCACGGTGGCGTACCCGGACGGATCCGATGATTCCACTGACCCAACGATTCGGGTAGCCCCCAGATTCCTTCGCTGGACCGTGCCAGCGGGTGGACGGGCGATTTCGAAACGCTACTGTTGCGTATCGGATCGGCCGGGCGTACGCTCGGGGCCGACATTACGAAACGCGTCCGTATCGGAGCGGGGCCGGCTCGCCGAACGGAACGGGCACCAGGGAGGGCCGTGAACCCCGAGACCATCCACCGCCGCCGCTGGTACATCCTCGGCGTCCTGAACTTCAGCCTGCTGGTGGTGGTACTGGACAACACCATCCTCAACGTCGCGCTGAAGACGATCGCCGACCCCGAGGAGGGCCTCGGCGCCACCCAGAGCCAGCTGGAGTGGGCGATCAACTCCTACACGCTGGTGTTCGCCGGGCTGCTGTTCACCTTCGGGGTGATCGGCGACCGGCTCGGCCGCAAGCGGGTCCTGGTCGCGGGCATGGCGGTGTTCGCGATCGCCTCGCTGCTGTCCTCGTACGCGCAGAGCCCCGGCCAGCTCATCGCGGCCCGGGCGCTGATGGGCCTGGGCGGCGCGGCGATCATGCCGCAGACCCTGTCGATCATCACCAACGTCTTCGAGCCGCACGAGCGGGCCCGCGCCATCGGCATCTGGAGCGGCGCGGTCGGCCTGGCCATCGCCATCGGCCCGGTCACCGGCGGGCTGCTGCTGGAGCACTTCTGGTGGGGCTCGGTGTTCCTCATCAACGTGCCGGTCATCGTGGTCGGCGCCGTCCTGATCGCCCTGCTGGTGCCCGAGTCCCGCAACCCCGACCCGGGCGGCCTCGACCCCGCCGGGGTGCTGCTGTCGATCGCCGGCCTGGTCACCCTCTCGTACGGCATCATCCAGGGCGGCGAGCGCGGCGCCTGGCTGGAGCCCGGCGTGCTCGGGCCGATCGCCGCGGGCCTGGCGGTCCTGGCGGCCTTCGCCTGGAACGAGGCGCGCATCGACCACCCGGCCTTCGACGTGCGGCTGTTCCGCGACCCGCGGCTGTCGGCCGCCGTCGCCTCGATCGCGCTGTGCTTCTTCGCCGCCTCCGGGATGTTCTTCTTCAGCGGCTTCTACCTGCAGTCGGTGCGCGGCCTCAGCGCCCTGCAGTCGGGCGCGATGCTGCTGCCGTTCGCCGCCGCCCAACTGGTCTTCTCCGCCCGCAGCGCCGGCCTGGTCCGCCGCTTCGGCGCCAAGGCGGTCTGCACCGCCGGGCTGCTGATGATCGCCGCGGCGCTGGCCTCCTACCCGCTGATCGGCGTCGGCACCGAGACGCCGCTGTGGGCGCTGTGCGTGATCTTCTTCGTGCAGGGCGCCGGGATGGCCAACATCATGCCGCCCGCCACCGAGTCGGTCATGTCCGCGCTGCCCCGCGAGAAGGCCGGCGCGGGCTCGGCCCTCAACAACACCGCCCGGCAGGTCGCGGTCGCCATGGGCGTCGCCGTGCTCGGCTCGGCGCTCGCCTCGATCTACCGCGACCGGCTCGCCGAGCCGCTGGCCGCGCTCCCGGCCGGCGCCCGCGCCGCGGCGGGGGAGTCCATCGAGGGCGCGCACGCGGTCGCCGCCCGGCTCGGCGCCGCCGGGCACGGCCTGGTCGGGCAGGCCGACAGCGCGTTCGTCGAGGCCATGCGGACCACCGCGGGCGGCGCCGCCGTGGTGGCGCTGCTCGGCGCGCTGGTCGTGCTCAAGTGGATGCCCGGCCGCGGTACCCGCGACACGCCCGAGCCGGAGGGGAAGGACACCGCGGCCCGCGAACGCGCCGGGGTGTGAGAATGGGGCTCCGATGAGCGAGACGACGACACGCGACCCGGCCGCCCGCGCCGCCGGCCGCCCCCGCAGCGAGCGGGCCGAGAAGGCGATCATCGAGGCCGTGCTCGACCTGCTGGCCGAGGAGTCGGGCGTGGCCGCCGTCTCCATCGAGGCCGTCGCCGCCCGCGCCGGCGTCGCCAAGACCACCATCTACCGGCGCTGGCCCAACAAGGAGGCGCTGATCGTGGGGGCGCTGGCCGCGGCCAAGCGCCCCCTGCTCGACCCCGAACTCGGCTCCCTGCGCGCCGACCTGGTCGAACTCGCCCGCCAGCTCGGCGCCGAGCGCGGCGACCGGCACGCCCGCTGCTTCTGGAACGTGGTCGGTGGCGCCGAGAAGCACCCCCGGCTCTACGCCCGCTATCGCAACGACGTGATCGAGCCGCGCCGCGAGGTACTGCGGCAGGTGCTGCGCCGCGGTCTGGAACGCGGCGAGCTGCGCCCCGGCACCGACCCCGAGGTCGCCATCGCGCTGCTCGTCGGCGCGCTCGCGCACAAGCCCCCCGGGGACCGCGTCCCCGAGGGCTTCCCCGAAGCGGTCGTGGACGCCGTACTCGGGGGTATCGGCACCGAAGCCGCCCTCGGGACGAATACCGAACGCTAGAATCACGGCCCCACCCGATAGAAATTCCGCACTAATCCGGTGCCGGGCACGTGATCTTCTCCCTTGATCGCGCCTCATGCCCCATACTGGCGCTGGGAGTGCTAGGACGACCGGCTGTCTGGAGCGCGTCTGGTGAGATCCGTCATGGCGTCGCGAGGCGATGCGCCCACCGCCGATTCCGCGTCCAGGACCCTGGTCCTGGGCATCGATGGAACGCGCCGGATCGTGCAGTGCGGGCCCAACGCCCGCGCAGTACTGGGCTACGCCCCCGCCGACCTCATCGGCCGCGCCGCCGGCGAACTGGCCGGCGACGAGGCCAAGGCCGAGCTGGAGACGCTGCTGGAGGCCATCGCCTCCGGGCAGGAGCGCACCGCGGTGCTGGCCGTCCGCCGCGGCGACGCCGAGCCCGACGGCGACGGCGGCACCACCGACGCCGTCGTCACCGCCCAGCCCATGGTCGGCGGCGAAACCGGCGCCGCCCCGATGGGCCTCCTGCACGTCCGGGTCGCGCTCCCGCTCAGCGAGCGCTACCAGGACCCGGCCCTGATGCGCCGCGCCCTCCTCGACGACCCCCTCACCCGCTTCGGCGCCTCCCTCGACCTCGACCAGTCCGCCAAGGGCCTGGTCGACGTGATCGTCCCGCACTTCTGCACCACCGCCTCGGTGCTGGTGCTGGAGAGCCTGGTCGCCGCCGACGAGGTGCACAGCGAGTCCGGCTCGGCCGTCCTGCGCCGCATCGCCGTCACCTCCGACGACGGCAACCCCATGTGGACGGCCACCTTCCCGGTCGGCGAGGTGCTCGTCTACCCCGAGGGCACCCCCTACCGCGAGGTCCTGGAGACCGCACGGCCCGTCCACCTGCCGCACGTCGACGCCGGCGTCGCCGGCGACATCGCCAGCCGCTGGCGCCGCACCCCCGCGGGAGAACTGCTCACCGGCGTCTCCATGGTGCTGCTGCCGCTGATCGCGCGCGACACCCTCCTCGGCTTCATCGCCTGCACCCGGGTGCCCGGCTTCCGCCGCTTCGACGCCTACGACGTCGAGATCGGCATGGAGTTCGCCGCCCGCGCCGCCATCGTCATCGACAACGCCCGCCGCTTCAGCCGGGAACGCGCCACCGCCCTGGCCCTGCAGCGCAGCCTGCTGCCGCACCGGCTGTCCGCCCCGTCCTCCGTCGAGGTACGGCACCGCTACCTCCCCGGCAGCCAGCTCGTCGAGGTCGGCGGCGACTGGTACGAGTCGATCGCGCTCCCCGGCGCCCGCGTCGCCCTCATCGTCGGCGACGTCGCCGGGCACGGCGTCCGCGCCGCCGTCACCATGGGCCGCCTCCGCACCGCCCTGCACACCCTCGCCAACCTCGAACACCCGCCCGCCGACGCCCTGCACGTCATGCACGAGCTGATGGTCGAGCTCGGCGAGCAGGAACCGCACTTCGCCACCTGCCTGTACGCCGTGTACGACGCCACCTCCGGCACCCTCGAGGTCGCCTCGGCCGGCCACCTGCCGCCCCTGCTCGTCGGCCCCGACGGCACCACCGAGTACCTGGAGGTCCCGCCCGCCCCGCCGCTCGGCGTCGCCGGCTCCGCCACCATCGAGAGCCGCGAGTTCGAGGTCGAGGACGGCAGCGTCTTCGTCATCTACACCGACGGCCTCGTGGAGAACCGCGGCCGCGACATCGACGACGGCCTCGAGCGCCTCCAGGGCGTCTTCGGCCCCGGCACCGTGGACCGTCCCATGGAAGACCTCGCCAAGGCCACCCTCGACGGCGTCTACGCCGACCGCCACCGCGACGACATCGCCGTCCTCCTCGCCCGGCTCCGCCGCATCCCCGACGACCGCTTCACCACCTGGACGCTGCCCGCCGACCCCGCCGCCGTCCGCCGCGCCCGCGGCCTCGTCCGCACCCAGCTCGACGAATGGGACCTCGGCGAACTCGCCTACACCACCGAGCTACTGGCCTCCGAGCTCATCACCAACGCCTGGCGCTACGCCCCCAGCGGCCCCATCGAGCTGCGCCTCCTCTACGAACGCACCCTCGTCTGCGAGGTCCTGGACCGCTCCGCCGCCCTGCCCCGTCTCCGCCGCGCCGCCGACGACGACGAGAACGGCCGCGGCCTCCTCGTCGTCAGCCAGCTCGCCCACCGCTGGGGCACCCGCCGCACCGCCACCGGCAAGGTCGTCTGGTGCGAGCAGACCATCCCCGGCGTCGACCCCGACCCTCCGGAACCCCAGAGCACCTGGCCAGGCCAAGCCCACCACAGCATCTAACTGGGGGCCACCCCCAGACCCCAGGCGGGGCGGGCGCACCCGTCCGCTCGCCTTGGGGCTCGCTACCGGGCACGCCCGCCCCGGTGGGGGGCCAGCCCCCCACGCCCCCCGGCAGGGAGGGCTCCGCCCCCCTGCACCCCCCGGGCTGTGTTGACCCGGGGGGCCACCCCCCGGACCCCCGGGTGGGGGCGGGCGGCACCTGCGCTCGCCTGGCGGCTCGCTCCGGGCTCCCCCCGCCCCGGTGGAGGGGCTCCGACCCCCACGCCCCCCGACCATCACCGGGACGCAGACCTCAATCCCCACAAGTCCACGGATCATCAATGTGCCCTTGGGCTTGTGCGATGCCGCCCCTCAATTGGCCATGCGGTGATGGTTTTCGGGGGTGCAGGGGGCGGAGCCCCTTGCCGGGGTGTGGGGCGGAGCCCCGCCGGGGGGCGTGGGGGGCTGGCCCCCGCCGGGGTGGGTGTGCCCTGGAGCGAGCCCCCGGGCGAGCGGAAGGGTGCGCCCACCCCGCCTGGGGGTCTGGGGGGTGGCCCCCCAGATCAACACAGCCTCTCGCGCCAGCGGTTGGTGATGGGGAGGCGGCGGTCGCGGCCGAAGTTCTTCTGGGTGATCTTGGGGCCGGGCGGGTACTGGCGGCGCTTGTATTCGGCCAGGTCGACCAGGCGGATGACGCGTTCGACCAGGGCGGGGTCGTGGCCGGCGGCGATGAGGGCGTCGCGGCCCATGTCGCGTTCGACGTAATCGACCAGGAGGGGATCGAGGACGTCGTACGGGGGGAGGGTGTCGCGGTCCTTCTGGTCGGGGCGGAGTTCGGCGGAGGGTTCCTTGACGATGATGGCCTCGGGGATGGGTTCGACCTCGAAGGGGTGGAGGGACGGGTGGTCCTTGCCGGCCTGGTCGTTGCGCCAGCGGGCGAGGGCCCAGACCATCGTCTTGGTGAGGTCCTTGATGGGGGCGAAGCCGCCGGCGGAGTCGCCGTAGAGGGTGGAGTAGCCGGTGGCGAGCTCGCTCTTGTTGCCGCCGGTGAGGACGAGGTGGCCGTGCTCGTTGGAGAGGCCCATCCAGACGTTGGCGCGGATGCGGGCCTGGAGGTTCTCGGCGGCCAGGCCGTGGAGTTCGAGTTCGGCCTCGAAGGCGTCCACCATGCCGCGGATGGGGACGATGCGGGAGTGCAGGCCCTGGCGTTTGACGAGGTCCTCGGCGTCGGTGACAGACCCTTCGGTGGAGTAGCGGCTGGGGAGCAGGACCACGTTGACGAGGTCGGGGCCGATGGCGTCGGCGGCGATGGTGGCGACCAGGGCCGAGTCGATGCCGCCGGACAGGCCGAGCAGGACGGAGCGGAAGCCGTTCTTGCGGACGTAGTCGCGGGTGCCGAGGACGAGCGCGCCGTACACCTCGGCGAGGTCGTCGAGGGGCTGGGCGGCGGTGGGCGGGGCCGGGTCGTAGGCGGGGACGGGGTCCTCGGTGATGACGTGGTGGTCGATGCTGATGGTGGTGCCGTCGAGCGCGTTGACGGGGCCGGTGACGGGTTCGGACGCGGCGGCGGGCAGGTCGAGGTCGGCGACGAGGAGGTGTTCGGTGAACTGGGGGGCGCGGGCGAGGAGTTCGCCGTCGGCGCCGACGATGACCGAGTCGCCGTCGAAGACGAGTTCGTCCTGGCCGCCGACCAGGTTGACGTAGGCGAGGGCGCAGCCGGCCTCGCGGGCGCGGTCGGCGCACAGTTCGAGGCGGACGTCGTCCTTGTTGCGCTCGTACGGGGAGGCGTTGATGGCCAGCAGCAGGCCGGCGTCGGCGGTGGAGGTGACGCTGACGGGGCCGCCGTCCTGCCAGAGGTCCTCGCAGATGACGGTGGCGACGTCGATGCCGTGCACGCGGACGACGGGGAGGGTGTCGCCGCGGACGAAGATGCGGTACTCGTCGAAGACGCCGTAGTTGGGCAGGTGGTGCTTGGCGGAGCGGATCCGCACCTCGCCGCGGTGGAGCCAGGCGGCGGCGTCGAGGGGGGATCCGGCGGGGAGCCCGGCGCGGACCATGCTGGCCGGGCGGCGGTCCAGGTAGCCGGTCACGACGGGGAGGTCGCCCAGGCCTTCGTCGGCGAGGGTGCGGGCGGCGCGCGCGAGGGTGCGCTGGGAGGCCTCCACGAACGAGGAGCGCAGTGCGAGGTCCTCGACGGGGTAGCCGGTGAGCATCATCTCGGGGAAGGCCACCAGGTGCGCGCCGGCCTCGGCGGCGCGCCGGGTCCATTCCACCAGGAGGCCGGCGTTGCCTTCCAGGTCGCCGACCGTCGGGTTCACCTGCGCGAGAGCGATCCTGAGCTGTGCCACGTCCACCAGCCTAAGTGACGGGAATAGGTATCGTCATTATGACGAAAAGTGGGTCGGGGTGCCAGTGCGGCGGCGGATCGCGGGGCCCAGGGTCAGCTGCGCGGCGGCGGCGCCCAGGCCAAGGGCCAGGCAGGACAGCCACAGCACGGGCGCGCCGAGGCCCAGCAGCTGGGTGCCGCCCAGCGGTGCGAGCAGGAAGCCGCCCGACCACGCCAGCCCGTACAGTCCGCTGTAGCGGCCGCGCAGGTCCTCGGGCGCGAGGTCGGCCACGACGGCCTGGAGGGCGGACGCGGCGATCACCTCCCCGAGCGTCCAGACCAGGATCGCGGCGGTGTAGGCCCACACGGTGGTTGCCGCGGCGGTGAGGCCGTAGCCGAGGCCGACGACGGCGAAGCCGGCGGCCAGCACCCGGCTGTGGTCGCGCCGGCTCAGCCAGGCTCCGACCAGCGGCTGCACGGAGATGATCACCAGGCCGTTGACGGCGATCGCCAGCCCGTACGCCTGCGGCCCGAGGCCCTGCTCCTTCATCGCCAGCGGCATCGTGGTCATGCCCTGCATCAGCACGAACGTGTAGACCAGCGTGATCAGCACGTACGCGACCATGACCCGGTCGCGCAGCACCGCGCCCCAGGTGCCGGCGGCCCGGTCCTTCGGCGGTGACGCCGGGCGGGTCTCCGGGACGGCGCGCCACACCAGGATCCCGAACGCGGCGCAGCTGAGCGCGTCGATCCAGAACAGCCACAGGAAGCCGTGCCCGGCCAGCGTCCCGCCGAGCACCATCGCGACGCCCCAGCCCAGGTTGATCGCCCAGAACAGCAGGCCGAACGCGCGCGGCCGGTCCTCGGGGTCGATCAGGTCGGCGACCATCGCCGCGGCCGCCGGGCGGTACATGTCCAGGACGAGCCCGAGCACGAACGCCGCGGCGACGATCGCGGGGAGCCCCTCGGCGTAGCCGAGCGCGAGCATGCCGGCGCCGCTGGCGACGGTGGCGGCGGTGAGCGTGGCGCGGCGGCCGATCCGGTCGGCGAGCGCCCCGCCGGCCAGCTGCCCGGCCAGCGACCCGGCGCCGAGCACGGCCATCACCATGCCGGCCTGGGCCAGCGACAGGTCCCGGACGGTGGTCAGGTACAGGCCGAGGAACGGCTCCACCATCGTGCCGAGCCGGTTGAGGAGCTGACCTGACCAGAGCACCCAGAACGGGCGGGGGAGCCCGCCCAGGCGGGGGCCGAGGAACGCGGCCAGGCGGCCGGGGGCGGGGACGGGACCGGGGCCGGGCGCGGCCGGGCCCGGTTCGGCGGGGCCGTGGGCCGCCTGGGGATCGAGGGTGGACACATCGCGATCCTCGAAGCGCGGCGGGGCGGTGGACACTCATTTAGCCTGGGCTAAATGATCGAATTCGTGTTCGCGCCGGACGACGTCGCGCGGGTGCGGTTCGCCTTCTCGCCGCTGTGGGAGCTCGTGCACGGCCTGCGCGTCCTGGCCGACCCCTCCCGGCACGCGCTGCACCTGCCGTGGGTGCGGCGGGTGCGGCCGCGGCTGCGCGGGCTCGACATGGAGCTGCTCGGCGAGCTCGTCCCCGCCGAGGGGTACATCCCCGACTTCCTCACCCCGCCCCCTGCCACCCCGCTGCCCGACTTCGCCGCCGAACTGGAGACCGTGCGGGCGACGCCCCCGTACACGGTCGCCGAGGAGCTGACCTGGGCGCGGCCGGGGGTCGCTGTGGGACGGGGCCGCCGCGCCCTCGCCGATGAGCCCGAACGGACCCGTGAACGCGTCGCCGACCAGCTGGAGCGCTTCTGGGCGCAGGCGGTCGAGCCCTATTGGGAGCCGATCCGGGACCTGCTCGAAGGCGATGTGCTGCGCCGTGCCCGGGCATTGGCGGCGCACGGCGCCGAGGGCGTGTTCGCCGGCCTGCACCGGGGCGTCGCGTGGCGCACCGACACGCTGGTCGTGGACCGGCCGTGGAGTTTCCGCAGCGAGTTGCGCGGTCTTGGGCTGCTGCTGGTCCCCAGCGCGTTCGTGTGGCCGCGGGTGTCGGTGATGGTGCCGCCGTACCAGCCGATGCTCAGCTACCCGCCGCTCGGCGTGGCGACGCTGTGGGAGGCCAGGCCGGCGGCGCCGCCGGACGCGCTGGCCGCCCTGGTGGGCCGCCGCCGCGCCCAGCTGCTGGCGGCGCTGGAGACCCCGGCGTCCACCACCGAGCTGGCCCGCCGGCTGGAGGTGACAGCGGGCGCGGTCAGCCAGCATCTCGGCGTGCTGCGCGCCTGCGGGCTGGTCACCGGGCACCGGCTGGGCCGCCGGGTCCTGTACTCGCGGACCGGCGCGGGCGACGCCCTGGCCGCGGCCGGGGACGCGCCTCCGGAATGAGCCGAGGACCTGGGCCTGTCTCGAAGGGGGCTCAGGTGACCGTGCGAGTGCGAAGCGATGCCGCGCTCGCCAAGGCCAGGCGAGCGCCGTAGGCCGGGACCTTTGAGACGCCGCCTAGCGGAGCGAGGCCAGGCCGTCCAGGCGGAGACCGTCCTGGGCGCGGTAGCCGGGGGACGACCCCTCCGGCGGGCTGTAGCGCCCCGACTCGGCGAGCCAGTCGATGTGCGCGCGGGGCGCCCTCAGCAGGACCTCGATCACCAGGCCCGCCGCGTCCCGGTCCGGCGCCGACAGGCCCAGGCGGTCCACGGTGGCCTTCAGCGCGCGGGCCGCGTCCTGCAGCTCGTCGGCCAGGACCGCGATCCGCTCGGCCACCCGGCGCATCGCCTGCGACGGCTCGACGCCGTGCGCCACGGACAGCACGATCACGTGGTTGTGCACGTCCCCCAGCACCGACTCGCGGCCGTAGGAGACGATGTCGTTCGACCAGGTGACCACGTCGGCGGTGCCCTCCAGCAGCGCCTGCCAGGCGGGCAGCGCCAGCGGCCGGGTCGGCAGCTCCACGCCGAGCACGGGCTCCATCAGGTCGTACAGGAAGGGGCCCGCGGCGCGGCGGCGCAGCGCCGGGTACTCCTCGGGCGTGGGCGTCTGGCGGATCCGGCGGAACACGGCCTGCTCGGAGCAGCCCGTCCGGTGCTCCTCCAGATGCGCCAGGAACCGGCGCCGCCACTCCCGGCTCATCCGCGCCGAGGTGTCCCGCCAGAGTTCGATCAGCGTGCTCTCCAGGGGCCTGGCCCCCGGGCTGGCCTGGCCGCGCCGGATCGCCCGCAGCAGGTCGTCGCAGACCGCGTGGACGGCGGTGGCGCTCCCGGACACCGAAGCCTGGTCGAGCGTGTCGTCCAGCGCGAAGGTCCAGGTCAGCCAGCGGGCGAACAGTTCCACCCGGACCGGTTCGGCGTCGGGGAACAGCCGGGCGGCCAGCCGTTCGCAGCGCGCGCGGCCCAGCGGCGAGGTGTCCGGATCGCCGAGCACCAGGCCCCGGCCGCGGGCCCAGGCGTCGACGCGCTCGCCGAGCTGCCAGACGTCGGCGTGCATGGCCGACGGGACGGCCAGCGAGGCGGCCCGGTCGGCGAGCGAGTGCAGCAGTGAGGTGTTCACGACCACTTCACCGTAGTGATCATTCCGATGCCGAACCGACGATCGCCACGTCAATTTTCGGGAAATGGAAAGGTGAGGGCGGACCGTCCCGCGCGGCGAGCCGCGCGGCGCCGACACGGCGGTCCGCGACGAACCACTGGAGGAATCGTGTCCGGACCCACCCCCCGCCGTCTCGCGGCCGGAGCGGCGGCGCTCGCCCTGGCGCTGGCCTCGGCCGCGGCCTGCGGCGGCGAAGAGGGCGCCACCGTGCAGGGCGTCAAGCTGATCAAAAAGGGCCAGCTCACCTCGTGCACCCACCTTCCCTATCCGCCGTTCCAGGTGGAGCAGGGCGGCAAGGTGGTCGGCTTCGACGTGGACATGATCGACCTGGTGGCCAAGAGGCTCGGCGTCACGCAGAAGATCGTGGACACCCCGTTCGAGACCATGAAGACCGGGTCGGCGCTCAACGCCGGCAAGTGCGACATCGTCATGGGCGGCATGACGATCAAGCCGGACCGGGTGCAGTTCATGGACGTCACCAAGCCCTACTTCGACGCCACCCAGGCCCTCATGGCCAAGAAGGACAGCGGCATCACCTCGCTGGACGACGTGAAGAGCCGCAAGCTGCGGCTCGGGTCCCAGGCGTCCACCACCGGTGAGGACTACGTCAAGAGCAAGGGCCTGGACCCGCGCTCGTTCGACAACTCCCTCGCCGAGCTCGACGGGCTGCGCACCGGCCAGGTCGACGTCATCGTGCAGGACTACCCGGTCGTGCAGGGCTGGCTGAAGAACCCGGCCGACAAGGCCAAGTACGCGATCGTCGCCAACCTCGAGACCGGCGAGCAGTACGGCTTCTGGACGCGCAAGGGCCACAATCCCAAGCTCGTCGAGCTGACCAACCAGGTGATCGCCGAGAGCAGGGCCAACGGCACCTACAAGCGGATCTACGAGAAGTGGATCGGGCCGATGCCCAAGACCGGCGGCACCTCGTGACGGCCGAGCCGGCGAAGGCGGCGGCGCCCCCGGGGATGTCCCGGCGCACCCGCCGCCGGCTCGTCCTCGGCGCCCAGTACGCGCTGTTCGCCGCGGTCGTGCTGGTGGTGCTGCTGCTGGCCGACTGGCCGCAGCTGCGGGTCAACTTCGCCAACTGGGACGTGGCCCGGGAGCTGTTCCCGGAGATCCTGACCGTCGGGCTGCTCAACACCGCCCTGTACACCGGGCTCGGCTTCGCGCTCGGCCTGGTGGCCGGGCTGGTCGTCGCGCTGATGCGGCTGTCGTCGGTGGCGCCGTACCGCTGGTTCGCCACCGTCTACATCGAGGTCTTCCGCGGCCTGCCGCTGCTGCTGATCTTCATCTTCGTCAGCGTCGGGGTGCCGCTGGCCTTCCCGGGCGCCAACGTGCCCGGCGGCGTGGCCGGGCAGGCCGGGCTCGCGCTGGGCCTGGCCGCCGCCGCGTACATGGCGGAGACGATCCGGGCCGGGATCGAGGCGGTGCCGCGCGGCCAGATGGAGGCGGCCCGGTCACTGGGCATGTCGTACGGCCGGGCGATGCGGTCGATCATCATCCCGCAGGCGTTCCGGATCATCATCCCGCCGCTGACGAACCAGCTGGTGCTGCTGTGCAAGGACTCCTCGCTGGTGCTGTTCCTGGGCGTCACGCTGGAGCAGCGGGAGCTGACCAAGTTCGGGCGGGACCTGGCGGGGCAGGAGGGCAACACGACCCCGATCATCGTGGCGGGCATCTGCTACCTGCTGCTGACGATCCCGTTGAGCCTGCTGGCCCGGCGGCTGGAGGCCAGGCAACGGAGGGAGCGGCGATGAGCGGGCCAGCGGACGCGGTCCCCGGCGAGGGCGCTCCGGGCGGGGGCGGGGGCGAGGTCGTCGAGATCAGGGACCTGCACAAGTCGTTCGGCCACCACGAGGTGCTGCGCGGCATCGACTTCCATGTCGGCGCGGGCGAGGTGGTCTGCGTGATCGGGCCGTCCGGCTCGGGCAAGTCCACCCTGCTGCGCTGCGTGAACATGCTGGAGGAGCCCACCTCAGGGACGGTCCGGGTGGCCGGCGTCGAGATCACCGACCCGGATGTCGACATCGACGCGGTGCGCCGCCGGATCGGCATGGTGTTCCAGTCGTTCAACCTGTTCCCGCACCTGACCGCGCTCGGGAACGTCACGATCGCGCAGCGCAAGGTGCTGCGGCGGGACCGGGGCGCGGCCGACCGGACCGCCCGGGAGATGCTGGAACGGGTCGGCCTGGGCGACAAGTTCGGCTCCTACCCGGCGCAGCTGTCCGGCGGCCAGCAGCAGCGGGTGGCCATCGCGCGGGCGCTGGCGATGGGCCCGGAGGTGATGCTGTTCGACGAGCCGACCTCCGCGCTGGACCCGGAGCTGGTCGGGGACGTGCTGGGCGTCATGCGGGAGCTGGCCGAGGAGGGCATGACCATGCTGGTGGTCACCCACGAGATGAGCTTCGCCCGCGAGGTGGCCGACCGGGTGGTGTTCATGGACGGCGGGATCGTCGTGGAGGAGGGGCCGCCGGAGCGGGTGATCGCCGATCCGCGGCACGGGCGCACCCGCACGTTCCTGTCCCGCGTCCTGGACCCGGCCGCCGCGCGGGTCGGCGAGGTCGAGCCGCCCCCGTGACCGCCCCGTCAACGCGCCCGTGACCACTCGTGAGCGCGTGGTGGCCCTGTGTGTCCGTGGTCCATGGCCGTTCGCCGCGTCCCGGTGCCCGACGCTCGGTGCCGGGGCGCGGTGCCGGGCACTACGGGATGTATGGCAGAGTTTGGAACGGTGTTATGAGCGGTTTTGCACCGTGCCGCCGCGGTGATCGTCACGTGTAACGTCGCGGTAACAGCGGCCGGGCATACTGCAAGGTGGCCGGACTGTCGGTTCCCCTCCGCACCTGCCCGCGTACCTGCGCGAACGCACGGGCGGGGCGGGGACGACCGGACGGCGGCCCGGCCCGGACGACACACGAATACGGCACGGCACGGCACGGCACAGACACGAGGCACAGGCACGGCATCGTCGAGGGAGAAGGCTTTGGACCGTCAGCAGGAGTTCGTGCTCCGCACGCTGGAGGAGCGCGACATCCGCTTCATCCGGCTGTGGTTCACCGACGTGCTCGGGTTCCTGAAGTCCGTTGCGGTGGCGCCCGCCGAGCTGGAGGGGGCCTTCGCCGAGGGCATCGGCTTCGACGGCTCGGCGATCGAGGGCTTCGCCCGGGTCTACGAGGCCGACATGATCGCCCAGCCGGACCCCGCCACGTTCCAGGTGCTGCCCTGGCGCAGCGAGGCGCCCGGCGTCGCCCGCATGTTCTGCGACATCCTCATGCCGGACGGCACGCCCAGCTTCGCCGACCCGCGCTACGTCCTCAAGCGCGCGCTGGCCCGCGCCGCCGACCTGGGCTTCACCTTCTACACCCATCCCGAGGTGGAGTTCTTCCTCCTCAAGGACAAGCCCGAGGACGGCCGCGAGCCCGAGCCGGTGGACGCCGGCGGCTACTTCGACCACACCCCGCACAGCGCGGCGCACGACTTCCGGCGCAACGCGATCATGATGCTGGAGTCGATGGGCATCTCGGTGGAGTTCAGCCACCACGAGGGCGCGCCCGGCCAGCAGGAGATCGACCTGCGGTACGCCGACGCGCTCACCACCGCCGACAACATCATGACCTTCCGGCTGGTGATGAAGGAGGTGGCGCTGGAGCAGGGGGTGTTCGCCTCGTTCATGCCCAAGCCGTTCACCGAGTACCCCGGTTCGGGCATGCACACCCACATGTCGCTGTTCGAGGGCGACCGCAACGCCTTCTACGAGCCCGGCGCCGAGTTCCAGCTGTCGAAGGTGGGCCGCGCGTTCATCGCGGGCATCCTGCGGCACTCGGCCGAGCTCACCGCCGTCTGCAACCAGTTCGTCAACTCCTACAAGCGGCTGTGGGGAGGCGTGGGGTCCACGGCGGGCGCCGGCGGCGAGGCCCCGTCCTACATCTGCTGGGGCCACAACAACCGCTCCGCGCTGGTGCGCGTCCCGATGTACAAGCCGCACAAGGGGCACGCCACCCGGATCGAGTTCCGGTCCCTGGACACCGCCACCAACCCCTACCTGGCGTTCGCGGCGATTCTGGGCGCGGGCCTGAAGGGCATCGAGGAGGGCTACGAGCTGCCCCAGGGCGCCGAGGACGACGTGTGGGCGCTGACCTCGGCCGAGCGGCGCGCGCTGGGCATCCAGCCGCTGCCGCAGAGCCTGGACGAGGCCATCCACGCGATGGAGCGCAGCGAGCTGATGGCCGACGTGCTGGGCGAGCACGTGTTCGACTTCTTCCTGCGCAACAAGCGCGCCGAGTGGGAGGAGTACCGCCGCCAGGTCACCGAGTTCGAGCGCAAGCGCCTGATCGCGGTGCTCTAGCGGGCACGCTTCCGGCGGGCCCGCTCCGGCGGGCACGCTCCAGCGCGCACGGGGGTACGGGCGGGCGTTGCCGTGCCGTCCGGCCGCGGCAGGCCGGACCCGGCCAGGTCCGCCTCTCGCCCGGAACGCGTTCCCGGAACCCGACACATCGGTCAAAGCATGTCAAGGCGGCGGAGGCCACCGTGGCCGATGAGCGCGGTGAGGCGAACGCAGCGAAATTGAAACCTTTCGCGGCCCGGATCGCCTTCCAGGGCGGGGCCGCCCGATTACGGTTGAGGCCGTGAGCGAGCCGTGGACACCTGATCGCCGTCCCACCCTGGCCGGGCGCCTGGCCAGGCTGGGTTTCACCGACGCGGGCCGTGCCGAGCGGGCGCTGCTGGAGGCCGGGCGCGCGGGCGGCGCCGCGCCGTCCGACGATCTGCTGGACGCGCTGGGCGCCACGGCCGATCCCGATCTCGCCCTGGACGGGCTGGTGCGGCTGCTGGCCGCCGCCGACCGGGCCGGGGAGGGCGAGGAGCTGCGGCGGGCGCTGGGCAAGGACGGCCCGGTCCGGGAGCGGCTGCCGGTCGTGCTGGGGGTGAGCGCGGCGCTGGGCGACCACCTGGCCCGCCATCCCGGGCACTGGCGCGCCCTGGACGCCGATGGACCGATCCAAGCAGGGGTTCTCGCCCCGGCCGGCGCCGCGGCCTCCGCGCCCGCGACCGCCGCTCCGGACGCCCCCGACACCGCCGCCAAGGCCCCCGACGCGATGGACGCCGTCTCTCCGGAGGGCGCCCCCGGCGCCGTCCGGCAGAACGGGGGCGAGGAGGGGCCCCGCGCCCCGGGCGGGCCGCCCCCCGAAGCGCTCCGCGCGGCGCTGCTGCTGGCCGTGGGCGCCGACCCGGTCGCCCCCGAGCCCGTCGCCCGCGACGCCACCCCCGACACGCTGGTCGCGCTGCGGGCCGAGTACCGGCGGCACCTGCTGGCGCTGGCCGGCCGCGACCTGACCGGCGTGGCCGGCGTGGGGGAGGTGGCCGCCGAACTGGCCGACCTGGCCGCCGCCGCGCTGGAGGCGGGCCTGGCCGTGGCCCGCGCCGAGGTCCCCGAGCACGGCACCTGCCGGCTGGCGGTCATCGGCATGGGCAAGTGCGGCGGGCGCGAGCTCAACTACGTCAGCGACGTGGACGTCATCTTCGTGGCGGAGACCCGCGACGGAGCCGCCGAGGACACCGCCCTGCGCGCCGCCAACCGCCTCGCCTCCGCCATGATGCGCGCCTGCTCGGCCAGCACGGTCGAGGGCTCGCTGTGGGAGGTGGACGCGGCGCTGCGTCCCGAGGGCAAGTCCGGCCCGCTGGCCCGCACGCTGGCCAGCCACCGCGCCTACTACGAGCGCTGGGCCAAGACCTGGGAGTTCCAGGCCCTTCTCAAGGCGCGCCCCGTCGCCGGCGATCCCGAGCTGGGCGCGCGCTACCTGGAGACCATCACCCCATTGGTCTGGAAGGCCGCCGCGGGGGAGAGCTTCGTCGAGGACGTCCAGGCCATGCGGCGCCGCGTGGAGGCCCACCTCAACCAGCGCAGCGCCGAGGCCGAGCGCCAGCTCAAGCTCGGCCCGGGCGGCCTGCGGGACGTGGAGTTCGCCGTCCAGCTGCTCCAGCTCGTCCACGGCCGGACCGACGAGGCCCTGCACACGCCCAACACGCTCGAAGCGCTGACCCGGCTGTCGGAGGGCGGGTACGTGGGGCGGGACGACGCGGCCGCGCTCACCTCCGCCTACCGCTTCCTGCGGCGCGTGGAGCACCTCGTCCAGCTGCACCGGCTCCGCCGCACCCACCTGGTGCCCGACGACCCCGCCGACCTGCGCCGCCTCGGCCGGGCCCTGGGGCTGCGCACCGAGCCGATCAGCGAGTTCACCGCGCTGTGGCGGCGGCACGCCCGCGAGGTCCGGCGCATCCACGAGAAGCTCTTCTACCGCCCGCTGCTGCGCGCCGTGGCCCGGCTCCCCGGGGAGGAGGCCCGGCTCACCCCCGAGGCCGCCCGCACCCGCCTGGTGGCCCTCGGCTACAACGACCCCGCCGGGGCGCTGCGCCACATCGAGGCGCTCACCTCGGGGGTGTCGCGGCGCGCGGCCATCCAGCGCACCCTGCTGCCGGTGATGCTCGGCTGGTTCGCCGACGCCCCCGACCCCGACGCCGGGCTGCTGGGGTTCCGCAAGGTCAGCGACGCGCTCGGCACCACGCCCTGGTACCTGCGGCTGCTGCGCGACGAGGTCACCGTCGCCGAGCGGATGGCCTGGCTGCTGGGGTCCAGCCAGTACGCCACCGACCTGCTGCTGCGCGCGCCCGAGGCGGTCAGGATGCTCGGCACCGCCGCCGAACTGGCCCCGCGCTCCCACGAAGCGCTCCGCACCGAGGCACTGGCGGCCGTGCGCCGCCACGCCGAGGGCGCCGGCGGCGAGGGGGCGCCGGGAGGCAAGGGCGCTCCGGGAGGCACGGGGGCTCCGGGAGGCACTGGGGCTCCGGGAGGCACCGGGGCACAGGGCGGGAAGGCGATGCCCGCCGAGGACGCCGTCGCCGTCGTCCGCGGGCTGCGCCGCCGGGAGCTTTTCCGGGTCGCGGTCGCCGACCTGCTCGGCCTGGCCGACGTCCGCGCCGTCGGCGAGGCCCTCACCGACATCGCCACCGTCACCGTCGAGGCCGGGCTGCGCGCCGCCATCAGCAAGGTGGAGGCGGAGCTGGGGACGCCGCTGCCCACCCGGATGGCGGTGGTGGCGATGGGCCGGTTCGGCGGCCACGAGCTCGGCTACGGCAGCGACGCCGACGTGATGTTCGTGCACGACCCGCTGCCCGGCGCCGACGAGCGGGACGCCGGACGCGCCGCCCACGCCGTGGCCGAGGAGATGCGCAGGCTGCTGGCGCTGCCCGCCCCCGACCCGCCGCTGGAGATCGACCCCAACCTGCGCCCCGAGGGGCGGCAGGGCCCGCTGGTGCGCACGCTGGCCTCCTACGCCGCGTACTACGCCCGCTGGTCGGCGCCCTGGGAGAGCCAGGCGCTGCTGCGCGCCGACCCGATCATCGGCGACCCGGAGCTGTGCGAGCGGTTCCGCGCCCTGATCGACCCGGTCCGCTGGCCGGAGGACGGCATCGACGACGACGCCGTACGGCAGATCCGGCGGCTCAAGGCGCGGATGGAGTCCGAGCGGCTGCCGCGCGGGGTGGACCGGCGCCTCCACACCAAGCTGGGGCCGGGCGGGCTCTCGGACGTGGAGTGGGTCGCCCAGATCCTCCAGCTCCGGCACGCGCACGAGTTCCCGTCGCTGCGCACCACCCGCACCCTGGCCACCCTCGACGCCGCCGCGTCCGCCCGCCTCCTGGACGAGGACGACGCCCGGGTGCTGTCGGAGGCCTGGCAGCTCGCCACGCGGATCAGGGGCACGATGATGCTGGTCCGCGGGCGGGCGTCGGACCTGCTCCCCACCGACCACCACAGGGAGCGCAGCGCCGTCACCCGCGTCCTCGGCTACCCCGGGACGGGCGACCTGCTGGAGGACTACCGCCGGCACGCCCGCCGTGCCAGGGCCGTCGTGGACCGGGTCTTCTACGGCGTCACCTGATCGGCCGCGGCGGCCGGGCGCGCGCCGGAACGCTCGTTGCGGCGCTGGCCCTGCCCAGGCCCGGAGACGCCCCCGACGGTCTCCGGGTCGGGCAGGGCCGCGGGAGCCCGGCCCGCGGGCGCCGCCCAGGCCGCGAGTCCGGCGGCCCGCTGCGACATCAGCACCGGCCACGCCACCCGGCGGACCAGCACGCCCGCCACCTGCCGGCAGATCCCCTTCAGCTCGGCCGGGTAGCGGTGGTACAGCAGCCAGGACAGGCCCAGCGCGGCGCCGATCAGCGCCCAGCCCGCGACCGCGTCCAGCACGTAGTGGTTGGCGGTGCCCAGGATGACCAGCACCGTGGTCACCGGGTACAGCACCCCGAACACCTTCGCCCAGCGCGGCGTGGCCAGGCGGATCAGCGCGAACCCGCACCACAGCGCCCAGCCGGCGTGCATCGACGGCATCGCCGCGTACTGGTTGGTGAACGTAGCCGAGGCGTCGCCCGCGTACAGGCCCAGCGTCTGCAGCGCGGTGACCGGGTCGACGAACCCCTCGTCGGCCAGGAAGCGCGGCGGGGCCAGCGGGTACAGCCAGTACCCGACCAGCGCGACACCGGTGGCCACCATGATCCCCGTCCGCAGCCAGCGGTAGTCGTGCGGGCGGCTGCGGTAGACCCACACCACCGTCGCCAGCGTCACCGCGAAGTGGGCGGTGGCGTAGAAGACGTTGGCGGCGCGCGCCAGCCACGGCACCTGCAGCAGCGCCTGGTTCGTCCACAGCTCGACGTCGATGCCCAGGAACCGCTCGGCTCCCAGGATCTGGTCGGCGTGCGCGAACGCCGTCCCGGTGCCGTCCTGAACCAGCAGCAGCCGCGTCAGCGTATAAGCGGAGTAGAACAGGGCGATCAGCAGGAGCTCGCGCCAGATCGGCGGCGCGGTGAGCGCTCGCGGAAGGGGGGGACGGCCCGCGCGCGCGGTGGCGCGGCGGTCCTCGTCGGTGCGGCCCTCCAGAGTGGCCGGGGCGGTGTGCGCCATGGTGGTAACTTTGCCGCGATGTGATCAGTTTGAGATCACCGCGGCGAACGGTCTTTTCCTCAGACTTGAGTAGTACGACACTCAGGCTTTATCCGGACTTTCGGGTGAGTGAATTCAGGTTTTGGGAGGAAAGCCAGGTCAGAGAGGGTTGAGGAGTCGTCCTCCAGGACGATGGGTAGGGCAGTGGCATCCCCCCGTGGTGGAACGGAGGGGGCGCCATGGCGCGGACGGCGATCGTGTTCCTGGCCCTGACCGCCTGCGGGCTGGCCGGCGCCTGCGCGGGCGGCGGCGACTCTCCGAGCTCGGGAACGGGCCTGGGCGGCCACGAGCGCCTCCCGTCCTCGATCGCCGCCCAGCGGCCCTCCTGGGGCCCCTGCCGCGATCTGCCCCGGGACGGGGCCGGCTCCGCCCAGCCCGCCCCCGCCTTCGAGTGCGCGACCGTGAAGGTGCCCCTCAACTACGCCAAGCCCGACGAACGCACGATCGGCATCGCGCTGATCCGCGCCAAGGCGACGCGGCCGGAGCACCGCATCGGCTCGCTGCTGTTCAACTTCGGCGGCCCCGGCGGCTCCGGAGTCGACGCCCTCGCCCAGGCCGCCACCGGCTACGGTGCCCTCAACACCCGCTACGACCTGGTCGGCTTCGACCCGCGCGGCGTCGGCCGCAGCGCCCCGGTCACCTGCGTGGACGACCGGCGGATGGACCAGATCACCGCCATGGACGACTCGCCCGACACCCCCGCCGAGGAACGCGCCCTCGGCGACGCCCGCGTCTCCTACGACCGGGGCTGCGAGGCCCGCGCCGGATCGATCCTCCCCTACGTCGGGACCCGGTCGGCGGCCCGCGACATGGACGTGATCCGCGACGCGCTCGGCGACCGCCGCCTGCACTACTTCGGGATCTCCTACGGCACCTGGCTGGGCGGCAGCTACGCCAACCAGCTGCCCCGGAACGTGGGACGGGCCGTCCTCGACGGCGCCGTCGACACCAAGCTCGGCGACGTGCAGCTCGACCTCCAGCAGGCCGCGGCGTTCCAGCGCGCGCTCGGCTCGTTCGGCACCGCCTGCGCCCGGCTCGGCGCCGCCGCCTGCCCCCTGGGCCGCGACTCCCGCGCCGTCGTGGCCACCACCGGCAGGCTCCTGAACGGCCTGGACGCCCGCCCCCTGCCCACCCGCGACCCCGCGCGGCCCCTCACCCAGAGCCTGGGTAACACGGGCGTACTGGCCGCGCTGTACTCCGAGCAGCTGTGGCCCGTCCTCGCCCGCGGCCTCACCGAGGCGTCCCGGGCCCGCGACGGCAGCACCCTCCTGGCCCTGGCCGACCTCCAGCTCGGCCGCCGCGAGGACGGCCGCTACACCAACCTCGCGGCCGCCAACACCGCCATCGGCTGCGCCGACACCACCGAACGCCACACGCCCGAGGAGGTGCGGCGGCTGCTGCCCCGCTTCCGCGGCGCCTCCCCGATCTTCGGGCCGTCGATGGCCTGGAGCCTGCTGCAGTGCACCGGCTGGCCCACCCGGGGCGACGACGCCGCCAAGGAGGTCGGCGCGCCGTCCGCGGCGCCCATGGTCGTCGTGGGCAACACCGGGGACCCCGCGACCCCGTACGCCTGGGCGCCGGCCCTCGCCGAGGAGATCGGCGGCCGGACCGTCCTGCTCACCCTCAAGGGCGAGGGGCACGGCGCGTACGACACCGGCGACGCCTGCGTCCGCAAGGCCGTCGACCGCTACCTCCTGGACGGCGTCGTCCCGGCGAACGGGACCACCTGCGGCTGAGCCGGCGACCCGCTCAGCCGGCGGCGAGCTCGGGCAGGACCTGCTCGACCTTCATCGGCTCCTTCAGCGCGTTCCCGACCGTGCAGTAGCTCTCGTGGACGCGCCCCGCCACCTTGGCGAACACCTCGGCGGCCTTCTCGTCGCCCTCCGGAAGCTCCACGTCATAGGTGATCGTGATGGTGCCGAGCCGGCTCGTGGCGATCTTGTCCGCCCGCACGGTCGCCGACAGCCGCGCCAGCCGGTGCCCGCGCTTGGCCGTCAGCGGCTCCACGGTCACCAGCTCGCAGCCGCCCAGCGCCGCCAGCAGCAGCTCCACGGGCGAGAACACCCCGTCCTGGTCCGCCGCGCCGATCGCCACCCGCGCCCCGCGGTCGTTGGTGGCCTCGAAGACGTCCCCGGTACGTTCCACGTTCACGCCGGCCATGGGAGCCCCTTTGATCGTTCCGATGTCTGATCGGGGAACACGCTCCCCGCCCCCGTTCTTCCCGGGCACGCCGGAGCCCCGCCGCCCTGCGGAAGGGCGGCGGGGCTCCGGGCGGACGACTCGGACCGCGGCGATCAGATGCCGTAGTACAGCTCTTCGCGATCCTCGGCCGGCGGCCGCCTAGATGTCGTAGTACAGCTCGAACTCGTGGGGGTGCGGGCGGAGGCGGATCGGGTCGATCTCGAACTCCCGCTTCATCGAGATGTAGGTCTCGATCAGGTCGGGGGTGAAGACGCCGCCCTCCAGGAGGAAGTCGTGGTCGGCCTCGAGGGAGTCCAGCACCGCCTCCAGCGAGCCGGGCACCTGCGGGATCGCGCGGGCCTCCTCCGGCGGCAGCTCGTAGAGGTCCTTGTCCACCGGCTCCGCGGGCTCGATCTTGTTCTTGATGCCGTCCAGGCCGGCCATCAGCATCGCCGAGAAGGCCAGGTACGGGTTGCAGGACGGGTCGGGCACCCGGAACTCGATCCGCTTGGCCTTCGGGTTGGACCCGGTGATCGGCACGCGGATGCAGGCCGACCGGTTGCGCTGGGAGTACACCAGGTTGACCGGCGCCTCGAAGCCCGGCACCAGGCGGTGGTAGGAGTTCACGGTCGGGTTGGTGAAGGCCAGCAGCGACGGCGCGTGCTTGAGCAGGCCGCCGATGTAGTAGCGGGCGTTGTCCGACAGCCCGGCGTAGCCGACCTCGTCGTAGAACAGCGGCGAGCCGTCCTTCCACAGCGACTGGTGGCAGTGCATGCCCGAGCCGTTGTCACCGAAGATCGGCTTGGGCATGAACGTCACCGTCTTGCCCGCGTCGCGCGCCACGTTCTTGACGATGTACTTGTAGAGCAGCAGGTTGTCGGCCGTCTTCAGCAGCGTGTCGAAGCGGAAGTCGATCTCCGCCTGGCCGGCCGTGCCGACCTCGTGGTGCTGCATCTCGACGTGGATGCCCGACGCGATCAGCTGGGACACCATCTCCGAGCGCAGGTCGGTGTAGTGGTCCATCGGCGGGACGGGGAAGTAGCCGCCCTTGTACGGGGGCTTGGCGCCCAGGTTGCCGCCCGGCTCCTCGCGGCCGGTGTTCCACGCGCCCTCGACCGAGTCGAGGTAGTAGTAGCCCGCCTGCTCCTTGGTCTCGAAGCGGACGTCGTCGAAGATGTAGAACTCCGCCTCGGGCCCGAAGTAGCAGGTGTCGGCGATCCCGGTGCCGCGCAGGTAGTCCTGCGCCTTCTTGGCGACGTTGCGCGGGTCGCGGCTGTAGGGCTCGCCGGTCAGCGGGTCGTGCACGAAGAAGTTCAGGATCAGCGTCTTGTGCTGGCGGAACGGGTCGAGCACCGCCGTGCTCGGGTCCGGGAGCAGGAGCATGTCCGACTCGTGGATCTCCTGGAATCCGCGGACCGAGGACCCGTCGAACATCAGCCCCTCGGTGAAGACGCTCTCGCCGAAGCTCTCCACGGGGAACGTGAAGTGCTGCATCTTTCCGGGCAGGTCCACGAACCGGCAGTCGACGAATCGCACACCTTCGTTCCTGATATAGCTCAGGACCTCGTCGGCGCTGCTGAACATCCAGCCTCCTTGGGGCGCTTTCTGGGCTCTCGACAGCCTAGGAACGCGCGGTTTCCCGGCCGTGTCTCAAATGTTTCGCCTGTGTTACGCATCACTCTGTGCGTTGCGTCACCGCGGCGGGCGAGCACGGCCGGTCGTACCCGCCGGGCGCCGCCGCCGCGGGCCCGACCCGGTCAAGAGTCCGCCCGGGGACCGGATAGCGTAGGGCCATGAGCACGGGTAAGGAGCGGCAGGCCGCCGGTCCGCGGTGGACGCAGACGTGGCTGGGCGGCGCGCGCTCGGCCGGGGCCGACCTCGGCGACCCAGGGGTGCGGCTCGGCCTGCCGGAGAAGGGCAGCGGCGCGGTCGCGGGATACGGCCGCCGGCTCCTGGCCCTCTTCATCGACTGGGGCCTGTCGCTGCTGGTGGCGAGCTTCCTGGCGCGCTCGTTCGACTGGACGCCTCCGCAGCGCAGCCTGTGGACGCTGGTGATCTTCGGCGTCCAGGTGTGGCTGCTGGTCGGGCTCCTCGGCATCACCATCGGCAAGCGCCTGTGCGGCATCCGGGTGGTCCGCCTCGACGGCCGCCCGGTCGGCCCCCTCTGGGCGCTGGCGCGGACGGTCCTGATCCTGCTGGTCGTGCCCGCTCTGATCTGGGACCGCGACTACCGCGGCCTCCACGACCGGGCCGCCAACACCGTCGTCGTCAACATCTGACCAACCCTCCCGGAGGTGCCGAAGCCCCCCGGAGACGCCGAAAGCCCGTCCCGGAGATGGCGCAGGCGCCGTCCCGGAGGCGGCGCAGGTCCGTCCCGGAGGCGGCGCGAAAGTCCCTCGGAGACGGCGAAAGCGCCCGGTGGACGGACGGGCGCTTTCGGCTACGGAACGGGCGCGGGTCAGCGCGTCTTGGGCTTGGGGCCCTTCGGCATCCGGACGCCCTTGGGGATCGGGCCCTTGGGCATCTGCATGGAGCGCGGCAGCGCCTGCAGCCGGTCGTTCAGCTCGGCGACCTGGCCCTTGGTCAGGTTGCGGGGCAGCTTCATCAGGTGGCGCTGCAGCTTGTCGACCGGGATCTGGCCCTCGTCGTCGCCCACCTGCACGTCGTAGATCGGCACCTGCTGCGCGGCCCGGGAGATGCGCTTCTTCTCCGCGCCCAGCAGCGGGCCGACCCGGTTGCGCGGGCCCTCCGACACCAGCACCACGCCCGGCCGCCCGACCGCGCGGTGCACCATGTCGAGGTTGCGGTTGCCGCTGACCGCCTCGGTGATCGTCCAGCCGCCGCGCATGTTCTTCAGGATCGCGGCGGCGGCGCCGGGCTGCCCGGCGATCACCTTGTACTGGGCGCGCTGCGCCATCTGGCCGAACACGATCATGCCCACGGCGGCGGCCGCCAGGATGCCCAGCGGGATCGTGAACCACAGCTGGCCGATCAGCCATCCGACCAGGATGACGACGACCAGGGTGCCGATGGCGGCGGCGAACACGATCGGCAGGGCCTTCGGGTCGGCCTGACGCAGCACCTGGGCGACCATGCGGATCTGCTTGAGGCGGCCCGGACGCTCCTGGGCCCCGTCCGTGGGCTTTTTCGACATGACCACAAGGATAGTCCGGTTGTGCCCGTCAACTGACAGGGCGGCGGCGTGTCCGCTTGATCCCGCCGCCCCGTCCCGGACCGTTCCGCGGGATCAGCGCTCGCGGGCCTCGATCGCCTGCTTGTAGAGGCGTCCGGCGCGGTAGCTGGAGCGCACCAGCGGGCCGGACATCACGCCGGCGAACCCGATCTCCTCGGCCTCGGCCGACAGCTCCACGAACTCCTCGGGCTTGACCCAGCGCTCCACCGGGTGGTGGCGCGGCGAGGGGCGCAGGTACTGCGTGATGGTGACCAGCTCGCAGCCCGCCGAGTGCAGGTCGCGCAGCGCCTCGGAGATCTCCTCGCGGGTCTCGCCCATGCCGAGGATGAGGTTGGACTTGGTGACCAGGCCGGCCTCGCGGGCTCGGGTGATGACCTCCAGGGACCGCTCGTACCGGAACCCGGGACGGATCCGCTTGAAGATCCGCGGCACCGTCTCCACGTTGTGCGCCAGCACCTCCGGCCGCGAGCCGAACACCTCGGCGAGCTGCCCGGGGTCGGCGTTGAAGTCGGGGATCAGCAGCTCCACGCCGCAGCCGGGGACGGCCTGGTGGATCTGCCGCACGGTCTCGGCGTACAGCCAGGCGCCGCCGTCCTCCAGGTCGTCGCGGGCCACCCCGGTGACGGTGGCGTACTTCAGGCCCATCGTCACGACCGACTCGGCCACCCGGCGCGGCTCGTCGCGGTCGAGCGCGGCGGGCCTGCCGGTGTCGATGTTGCAGAAGTCGCAGCGCCGGGTGCACTGGTCGCCGCCGATGAGGAAGGTGGCCTCGCGGTCCTCCCAGCATTCGAAGATGTTGGGACAGGCGGCCTCCTGGCACACGGTGTGCAGGCCCTCGGACTTCACCAGCCCGACGAGCTCCCGATACTGCGGTCCCATCCTCAGCCGGGTCTTGATCCACTCGGGCTTGCGCTCGATCGGGGTCTGGCTGTTGCGGGCTTCAATGCGCAGGAGCTTGCGCCCCTCGGGTGTCACCGACGTCACCACTTCAGGGTACGTCCCGATCGCCGCTGCCCCTGCAACCCGCAAGGAAGATCACACGTTCGGTACCGGGTGGATATCCATGTTCCGTCGATATCCGGGTTTCCGCCAAGGACGCCACCCGATCTCCTAAGGTGACTCCCTGTCGTCACGCAGAGCGTTCGCAGGAGGATCCACCGTGGGCCTGGCCATGTCGTACCTCAGGGTGCCGCCCGTGCTGGAGGGGGAGCGTGATCCCGGCGCGATCGCACGCCTGATCTTCGGTACCGCCGACTGGCGGCGCCGCCAGCCCGGCCCGCAGGTCCTGGACCTGGGCGGGGGGTGGCAGGCGCTGCACTACCTGATCACCGGGGACCCGTGGGACGGGCGGCCGCCGGAGGCCGACGTGGTCTGCGGGGGCCGGCTGCTCACCGAGGACGGCACGGCCGAGCTGGGGCTGGACGTGATCTACCTGGCGCCGGACCGGGTCAAGCCCGCCGCCGACCACCTGGTGTCGACCCCGTACGCGAAGATCGCCGAGCGGTACGACCCGGCCGCCATGGCCGCCGCCGGGGTGCAGGAGGCGGAGGCGCTCGGGCCGGACGCCGGGACGCTGCGCCCGGCCTACGAGGGGCTGACCCGGTTCTTCCAGGCCGCGGCCAACGACGGGCAGGCCGTCTACAAGGTCATGTCCGAGTCTTCCTGAGCCTTCTCGAGCCCCGGACCCGAGCCCCGGAGCTGAGCCTTCCGGGGCCCGAGCCTTCCCGGGCTTTGCGGGCCTTGAGCGGGCCGCGGCGGTACGGGCGTCAGGGCGCGGGCGGGTGCTCTCAGCGGCCGAGGTCGAGCTGGGCGGTGGTGCGGTGGAACGACTCCGTCGCACCCAGCGCCTCGGCGAGGTGCCGCTCGACCAGCGGCGTGACCTCGGCGACGGTGACCCGGCGGCCCAGCTCCCGGCTCAGCGAGGTGGAGCCGACATCGCGGATGCCGCACGGGATGATCTGGTCGAACCAGCTCATGTCGCAGTCGCAGTTGAGCATGAAGCCGTGCATGGTGATCCCGCGCGAGACCCGGATCCCGATGGAGCCGATCTTGCGGTTGGGGGTGCCCTCCACCCACAGCCCGCTCTGCCCCTCGACCATGATCGTGGGGAGTCCCAGCTCGGCGCACACCGCCTGCATCATGCGCTCCAGCAGCCGCACGTAGGCGACCACGTCCACCGGGTCGGGCAGCCGCAGGATCGGGTAGCCGGTGAGCTGGCCG
This sequence comes from Spirillospora sp. CA-255316, assembly GCA_050942275.1. GTDB lineage: Bacteria > Actinomycetota > Actinomycetes > Streptosporangiales > Streptosporangiaceae > Spirillospora. Next base: position 3,091,109 of record CP192047.1, read on the forward strand.
GGCCCATGCCAGGTGATCTTGCCGCCGCGGTCGACGTCCACCACCGGCGCGCCGGGGTCGCCGACCGGGCGGTCGGCCGCGCCCGTGCGCTTGCCCGCGGTGTAGACAGGCCGGTGCTCCAGCAGCAGCACGGTGTCGGGGATCGCGTCGTCGGCGCGCCGGTCGAGCGTGCGGCGTTGCAGGTCCCAGCCGTCCTCGTAGTCGACGGCCGCCGTCCCGAACCCCGCGTGCACGAACACCAGCTCGCCCGTGCGCGTCATCGGGCCCGCCGGTGCCGCCGGGGTGCCCTCGGGCACCGCGCCCGGCGCCGTCGCCGTCGCGGTGCCCGCCGCCGTCTCGGAGGCGACCTTGGCCCCCGCCCCGCCGCCGGTGTCCCGCTCGCCCGCTCCGCGTACCTTCAGGTCCAGCTTCAGCTCGCTCACGCCGTTCAGCTTATGCGTCAGAGCGAGGCGAGCAGCCGGGGGGCGATCGGCGACTCCTTGGCCGCGCCCGACCCGTCGGGCTCCACCCGGTAGGCGCCGGCGTCCTTCACGTACGACACCGCCTGGACGAACTCGGTGCCCACGTAGTGCAGCGCCACCGCCTCGTCGGCCGCGTACCCGCCCGGCAGCGTGCCCTCGCCCACCAGCTGCTGGAGCAGCGGGCGCCGCTGGGCGTCGCTGTCGTAGTGGACGCCGCAGGAGTAGGGCAGGAACCCCAGCCCGTCGGTCAGCGGGCGCAGCTGCGGGCCGTAGGAGTCGGTGTTGCCGCCCACGTGCCAGCACAGCGCCCCGGCGCTCTGCCCGGACAGCACCACGCCCTCGTTCCACGCCTCGCGCATGATCTCGTCCAGGCCGTGCAGCCGCCACAGCGCCAGCAGGTTGGCCACACTGCCGCCGAACACGTACACCAGGTCCTGGGCCAGCAGGTGGGCGCGCATGTCGGCGATGTTCGGCATGGGGAACAGCGCGATGTGGCTGACCTCCGCCTCGATCCGGCTGAACGCGGCGTAGGCGCGCCCGATCTGGTCGGCGCCGTCGCCGGTGGCGGTGGTGAGGAAGCAGACGCGGGGCCGGTCCTGGCCGGTCAGGTCGACGGCGTAGCGCAGCAGGGGGCTCGGGGTCATGCCGTAGCGGTCGTCGGGGATGAAGCTCCCGCCGCCGATGGCGAGGATGTGCGGCTGTCCGTCGGTGCTCATGCCCTCACGCTATGGCGGGGGTCGGAGGCGGGGCAGGACTTTGACGAATCTTGGAAGGAGTCAGCTCGCGGCGGGGGTCACCGCGCCTTCAGGACGGCGGCCAGCGCGCCCTCCAGCTCCGGGTGGGAGAAGGAGAACCCGGACTCCTTCAGCCGGCGCGGCACGACCCGCTGGCTGATCAGCGGACCCTCGTCGGCGAAGCCCAGCAGCGCGGCGCGCAGCGCGAACGCGGGCACCGGCACCACCGCGGGCCGGTGCAGGGCGCGGCCGACCGCTCTGGTGTACGCGGCGTTGGTGACCGCCTCCGGCGCCACCAGGTTGACCGGGCCCGCCAGGCCGTCCCGGGGCGCGTCCGGGCCGATCAGGTGGCGCAGGGCCGCGACGGCGTCGTCCAGCGTGATCCAGCTGACCCACTGGCGGCCGTTCCCGATCCTGCCGCCCAGCCCCAGCCTGAACAGCGGCAGCAGGCGGCCGAGCAGCCCGCCGTGGGCGGCGAGCACGATCCCGGTCCGCGGGTGCGCGACCCGGACCCCGGCCTCGGCCGCGGGCGCCGCGGAGGCCTCCCAGTCGCGCACCAGCCCGGCCAGGAAGCCCTCGCCGATGGGCGCCGACTCGTCGACCGCGCGGCCGCCGGTGTCGCCGTAGAAGCCGATCGCCGACCCCGACACCAGGACGCGCGGGGGGTCGGCGGCCCGCGCGACGGCCTTCGCGAGGGTCCGCGTCCCGACGATCCTGCTGTCGTAGACGAGCTTCTTGCGGGCGCGGGTCCAGGGCCGGTCGCCGACGCCCGCGCCGGCCAGGTGGACGACCGCGTCCGCGCCGTCGAGGGCCTCGCCGTCGACGGTGCCGCCCATGGGGTCCCAGCGTGCCTCGCCGGGGCCCGAGGGGGCGCGGCGGACGAGCCGGACGACCTCGTCGCCGTCGTCCCGCAGGGCCCGGACCAGGGCCGTGCCGATCAGTCCGCCCGCGCCAGTCACGACCACCCGCATGGCCCCACCCTAGGACGCGGAGGCCGTCCGGGGGCGCGGCGGGCGCCGGAACGAGAGGACCCCGCCGTTCGCGGGGAACGGCGGGGTCCTCGGCGGCCGGGGCCGGGCGGAGCGGGCGGGAGGGTCAGAGGCCCAGCTCGGCCTCGAAGTTGCCCTCCTCCAGACGGTGCTTGATCGTGCCCAGGAAGCGGGCCGCGTCGGCGCCGTCGATGAGGCGGTGGTCGTAGCTCAGCGCCAGGTACACCATCGAGCGCACCGCGATGACCTCGCCCAGGTTCGGGTCCTCGATCACGGCGGGCCGCTTGACGACGGCGCCGGTGCCGAGCATGCCGACCTGCGGCTGGTTGAGGATCGGGGTGTCGAACAGCGCGCCGCGGCTGCCGGTGTTGGTGAGCGTGAACGTGCCGCCCGCCAGCTCGTCCGGGCTGACCTTGTTGGTGCGGGTCCGCTCGGCCAGGTCGGCGATGCGCTGGGCGAGGCCGCCCAGGTTGAGCTGGCCGGCGTTGTGGACGACCGGGACCATCAGGCCGCGCTCGGGCACGTCGACGGCGAGGCCGAGGTTCTCCACGTCGTGGTAGGTGACCTCGTTGGTCTCGCTGTTGATGACGGCGTTGAGCTTGGGGTGGACCTTGAGGGCCTCGACCGTCGCCAGCGCGAAGAACGGCAGGAACGACAGCTTGACGCCCTCGCGGGCCTGGAAGTCGGCCTTGGCCCGGTCGCGCAGCCGGGCGATCTTGGTGACGTCCACCTCGACGACCGTGGTGAGCTGCGCGGAGACCTGCAGCGACTCCACCATCCGGCGGGCGATGGTCTGCCGGATCCGGGACATCTTCTCGGTCTTGCCGCGCAGCGCGATCTGCTCGGCGGGCGCGGTGGCCGGCGCGGGCCGGGCGGCGGCGGCCGGGGCGGCGGGCGCCGCCGCGGGGGCGGCCGGGGCCTGCGGGGCCGGGGCCGCCGGAGCGGCGGGGGCCTGGGCGGCCTGCTGCTTGGCGCGGGCGGCCTCCAGCACGTCCTGCTTGCGGATGCGGCCGCCGACGCCGGTGCCCTTGACGGTGCCCAGGTCGACGTCGTGCTCGGCGGCGAGCTTGCGCACCAGCGGCGTCACGTACGGGCCCTCGCCCGAGGGGGCGGGGGCCGGCGCGGGTGCCGGGGCGGCGGGCTCCTGCGCGGCGGGCGCGGGTGCCGGCGGCGACGGCTGCTGCGGGGCGGCGGGCGGCGGCCAGGCCGACGGCGGCGGGCCCTGCTGCGCGGGCGGCTCCTGCGGCGCGGCCTGCTGCTGCGGGGCGGCCGGGGGAGCGGGCTGCTGCGCGGCGGGGGCCGCGGGCTCGGCCTGGGCCTGCGGCTCGGCCTGCTGGGCCGGCTGCTCGGGCTCGGCGGCGGGGGCGGCGGCCTCGCCGCCCTCACCGATGATCGCCAGCTCGGCGCCGACCTCGACGGTCTCGTCCTCGGCGACCTTGATGCTGGTCAGGGTGCCCGAGGCGGGGGAGGGGATCTCGGTGTCGACCTTGTCGGTCGACACTTCGAGAAGCGGCTCGTCGGTCTCGACGTGCTCACCCTCCTTCTTCAGCCAGCGGGTGACGGTGCCCTCGGTGACGCTCTCGCCGAGCTGGGGCATAGTGACGGAGACCGGCATGGCTCTCAGCGACTCCTTCGAGATCTCTCAAATACTGTGCGGGCGTTCAGCCGTGCACGTGCAAGGGCTTGCCGGCGAGCGCCAGGTGGGCCTCGCCGACGGCTTCGGACTGGGTCGGGTGGGGGTGGATGAGCTGGGCGACCTCCGCGGGCAGCGCCTCCCAGTTGTAGATGAGCTGGCCCTCCGCGATGAGTTCGCCGACGCGCGCGCCGACCATGTGGACGCCGAGGACGGGACCGTCCACGGCCGCGATCACCTTGACCTCGCCCTGGGTCCCCAGGATCTTGCTCCTGGGGTTCCCGGCCAGGTCGTAGGTGACCTCCCGGACCTCGTGGCCGCGCTCGCGGGCCACCGCGGAGGTGATGCCCACCGAGGCGACCTCGGGGTCGGAGTAGGTGATCCGCGGCACCCCGTCGTAGTCGATCGGCGCTGGGCTCAGCCCGCACAGCCGCTCGGCGACCAGGATGCCCTCGGCGAAGCCGGCGTGCGCCAGCTGCAGGGTCGGGATCAGGTCGCCGACCGCGTAGATCGTGGGGACGCTGGTCCGGCAGTACTCGTCGACCTTGACGAACCCGCGCTCGGTCTCCACCCCGGCCTCGGCCAGGCCGATGTCGTCCGACACCGGGCCGCGGCCGACCGCGACCAGCAGCAGCTCGGCGTCGATGGTGGTGCCGTTCTCCAGGGTGACCGCGACACCGCCCTGCGTGGGCTTGGCCTCCTGGAAGCGGACGCCGAGCTCGTACCTGATGCCGCGGCGGCGGAACGCCCGCTCCAGCCGCTTGGAGCTGGACTCCTCCTCCAGCGGCAGCAGGTGCGGCAGCGCCTCGACGATGGTGACCTCGGCGCCGAACGAGCGCCATACGCTGGCGAACTCCACGCCGATCACGCCGCCGCCGAGGATGACGACCGAGCCGGGCACGTGCCGCAGCTCCAGCGCGTCGTCGCTGGAGATGACCCGCTCGCCGTCGATCTCCAGGCCGGGCAGGGTGTTGGGCCTGGACCCGGTGGCCAGCACGATGTGGCCGCCCTCGATCGTGGTCGTGCCGCCGCCGGGCTCGGTGACGGTGACCGAGGTGGGCCCGGCCAGCCGGCCCTCGCCCTCGACGAGCGTGATGCCCTTGGACTTGATCAGCCCGGTGAGGCCCTTGACGGTGCTGGAGACGACCTTGTCCTTGTAGGCGTTGACGCCCGCGATGTCGATGCCCTCGAAGCTGGCCCTGATCCCGAACGTCGCGGCCTCGCGGGTCTGGTCGGCCACCTCCGCCGCGTGCAGGAGGGCCTTGGTGGGGATGCACCCGCGGTTGAGGCAGGTGCCGCCGAGCTTGTCGCGCTCGATCAGCGCCACCGTCATGCCGAGCTCGGCCGCCCGCAGTGCGCACGCGTAACCGCCGCTGCCACCACCCAGGACGACGATGTCGAAGGGGCCGCTGTTGGCCACTGGACGCTCCCTTTTCCCGTCTCGCGCTGTCGCTGCCGTGCCCCCGCACCCGCGCGGCGCCCGGCGCGGGCCGGAAGGCCCGGCACGGGGGCCGCCCGATCCGCCGCGGGCCCGGCGCGACCGCCGCCGGCCGGTCACGGCCGGTCGCGGGTCGCCCTGCGCGCGGTTCCGAGGAACCTATTCACTTCTCCCGGCCGGCACCCGGCGCGGGTCGGAGTCTCTCCTGGGGGCGGACCCCCAGACCCCCAGGGCTTCGCCCACTCAGAGTCTCTCCTGGGGGCGGACCCCCAGACCCCCAGGGCTTCGCCCACTTAGAGGATCCCGGCCGCCAGATCCTCGGCGATCTGCACCAAGGTACGGGTCGCGGCGCCGGTGCCGCCCTTGGGGGTGTAGCCGTACGGCTCGCCCTTGTTGAACGCGGGACCGGCGATGTCCAGGTGAGCCCAGCGGACGCCGTCCGGGACGAACTCCTTGAGGAAGACGCCCGCGACCAGCATGCCGCCCCAGCGCTCGCTGCTGATGTTGGCGATGTCGGCCACCGCCGAGTCGAGCCCCTTGCGCAGCTCGGCCGGCAGCGGCATCCCCCAGGAGGCCTCCCCGGCGCGGTCGGCCGCCGCAACCACCTTCTCACGGACCTCGTCGTCGTTGGCCATCACTCCGGTGGTACGGGTGCCGAGCGCCACCAGCTGGGCGCCGGTGAGGGTGGCCACGTCCACGATCAGGTCGGGGGAGTCCTCGCCGGAGCGGACCAGGGCGTCGGCCAGGACGAGGCGGCCCTCGGCGTCGGTGTTGAGGACCTCGACGGTCTTGCCGCCGTACACCCGCAGCACGTCGGAGGGGCGCTGCGCGGTGCCGCTGGGCATGTTCTCGGCGATGGCGAGGTAGCCGACGACGTTGACCCTGGGGGCCAGCCGGGCGATGGCGGCCAGCGCGCCGAGCACGGCCGCGGCGCCGCCCATGTCGGACTTCATCCAGTCCATGGCGTCGGCGGGCTTGAGGGAGAGGCCGCCGGAGTCGAAGGTGATGCCCTTGCCGATCAGGGCGAGGGTCTTGGACGCCTCGGGGTGGGTGTAGGCGAGGCGGACCAGGCGGGGCGGGTTGACCGAGCCCTGCCCGACCCCGGCGAGGCCGCCGTAGCCGCCCTCGACCAGGGCCTTCTCGTCGAGGACCTCGATGGCCAGGCCGGTCTCGCCGGCGATCCGCTCGGCGGTGCCGGACAGGTCCTCGGGTGTGAGGTCGGAGGGCGGGGTGTTGACCAGGTCGCGGACCAGGGTGACCGACTCGGCCAGGGTGCGGGCGCGCTCGACGGAGGCGTCGCCGGAGTCGCCGAGGACGGTGATCTCGGCGACCGGCTCGGTGCGCCCGCCGGTGCGGTAGGTGCCGAAGCTGTAGTTGCCGAGCAGCGCGCCGAGCGCGACGGCCTCGACCTCCTCGGCGGAGGAGGCGGGCAGCGCGACGGCGACCCGGCGGGTGCCGGCCAGCGCCCGCAGGCCGGCGCCGGCGGCGCGGCGCAGGTCCTCGGCGGACGGCGCGCCGCCAAGCCCGACGGCGACGATCACGCCGGCGGGGACGGCGCCGAGCGTGGGCAGCTTGGTGACCTCGCCGGCCTTGCCGGTGGCGCCCAGCGCCTTCAGCGCGGCGGCCAGGCCGCCGTTGAGCGCCTCGTCCAGGTCGGCGGCGCCCGCCGGGCGGGGCGCCGGGGCCGCGTCCGAGCCGTTCTGCGAGCCGTCACCGGAGCGGTCACCGGAGCCGTCGCCGGAGCCGGCCGGGGTGACGCCGATCACGATCGCGTCGACGTCGAGGGAGGCGGGTGCTGCGCTGTCCAGGCTGATGCTCGTCACGTAGCCCGATGTTAGTCCTCCCGGTGACCGGTTTCGCCCTTTTGGATCAAGCCTTACCCCGGGCGACCTCCCGAGACCTCGTTCCGGGCGGCCGCACGGGCCGGTTGTATGGAACTAATGATGCTAGTATCATTAGCATCATGTTGCTGATCCTGGCCGACGACGACCCGCGTCCGCTGCACGAGCAGGTGGCGGCGGCGATCCGGCGCGCGATCGCCGCAGGGGAGTGCGCTCCCGGCGAGCGCGTGCCGCCCGCCCGCGAGCTGGCGGCGGCGCTGGGCGTCAACGCCAACACCGTGCTGCGTGCCCTGCGCGAGCTGCGCGAGGAGGGCCTGCTCGACTTCCGCCGCGGGCGCGGCATCCGCGTCGCGGCGCGTCCCGAGCGGGGCGAGCTGATGGAGGGCGTGCGCGCCCTGGTGGCCGCCGCCGAACGGCTCGGCGTCAGCCGCGCCGAGCTGGTGAAGATGATCGAAGGAGTCTGAGTCATGGCCTCGCGAGTGTCCCTGTACGTGGTCACCGCGCTCGCCGCCTCGGCGGGCCTGGCGCTGCTGCCCGCCGCGCCGCTGGCGCTGCGCGACCGGGTGCCCGATCCGCTGGCCTCGCACTGGGGCGTGGACGGCACGCCCGACGGCAGCGCGTCCTTCACCTCCTGGCTGGTGCTCGTCGGCGCGGTGTGGCTGATCTTCTGTGGCGGCGCGCTGGCGGTCGGGCTGCGCGGCTGGGGGCGGCGCCGGGTGCGGGCCTGGACGGGCGCGACGCTCGGCTTCGGCGCGGGCGTGACGGCCGGCGCGGTCGCCGCGACGCTGGGCGCCAACCTGGACCGCGCCACCTGGCGGGAGGCCGGCGGGCTCGGCGGCGGGACGATGGCCCTGGTGCTGCTGGGCGCGGCGGCCGTCGCGGGCGTGGGCTGGCTGCTGGGCAACGTCGGCTCCGACCGGCTCGGCACGCCGCCGCCCGCGGCGACCCCGCGGATGGACCCGCGGGCGGACGCGGTCGGCGCGGGCCGCCGGCCGGTCTGGATCGGGTACGCGCACAGCCGGTGGGCGGTCTGGCTGTGCGGCGCGATGGCGGTCGCCGGGGTGGTCGGCGCGCTGTCGGCCGTCCTCCTGCCCGAGCCGCTCACGCCAGGGCGGCCGCTGGCGCTCCCGCTGCTGGCCCTGGTGCTGTCCGGCCTGGCGGGGCTGACGCTGTCCTCGGCCCGGGTGACGGTGGACGGGCGCGGCCTGACGGTCGCGTTCGGGCCGCTGGGGTGGCCGGTGCGCCGCATCCCGGTCGCGCGGGTCTCCTCGGCCTGGGCCGAGGACCGCTCCCCGTCCCAGGTCGGCGGGTGGGGCTACCGCGTCCGCGGCGACGGGACGACGGTGATGCTGCGCGGCGGGGAGTGCCTGGTCGTCCAGCACGACGGCGGGGCCCGGTTCGCGGTCAGCGTGGACGACGCCGAGCGCGGCGCCGCCCTGCTCAACGCGCTGCGCGAGTAGCCCGCCCCGGCCGCCGCCGGCCGTCCTCCGGGCGGCCGCGGGGGTGGCGGAATCGAGATCTTGGGGCGCGTCCGGCCAGGCCGGGCGCGCCCTCGCCGTGTCCGGGGGTGGCGTTAGTCGGCCGCTATTCCATAATTCAGACCATTTTAGTAGGTTAACGCCGTGACCAGGAAAGACATCGCCGCCGCGGCGCTCACGCTGGCCGACGCCCGGCGGCTGCGGGCCGACCGCGCCCGCCAGGTGGCCGACGTGCTGCGCCGCCAGGTGCTGTACGGGGAGTTCCGCACGGGACCGCTCCCCTCCGAGGCCGACCTCACCCGCGAGTTCGGCACCTCCCGCAACACCGTCCGCGAGGCCCTCGACCTGCTGCGCGCCGAGGGCCTGATCGAGCGCTGTCCCGGCGTCGGCACCGTCGCCGTCTCCGAGAAGTACCCGCACGGCCTGGAGCGGCTCCTGGGCCTGGCCGAGACGCTGCGCGAGCACGGCGAGGTCACCAACGAGGTCCGCACCACCGGTCTGATCGCGCCGCCCCGCGAGATCTCCGACCGGCTCCGGACCCCGCCCGGCGAACCGGTGGTCTACATCGAGCGGCTGCGCCGCCTCAACGGGCTGCCGCTCTCCCTGGACCTCACCTACGTCGTCCGCGACCTCGGCGAGCCGCTGCTGGCCGAGGACCTGGCGCACAACGACATCTTCGTCCTGCTCGAACGGATCTCCGGCCAGGCGCTGGGCCTGGGGGAGCTCACCGTCGAGGCGGTCAACGCCGACCCGCACTCGGCCGCGACCCTGGAGGCCCCGCGCGGCGCCGCGCTGCTCATGGTCGAGCGCCTCACCCACCTGTCCGACGGCCGCCCGGTCGACCTGGAGTTCATCCGGTTCCGCGGCGACCGCATCACGATGAGCGGCACCCTGCGCCGCCCCCGCGTCTGGAGCTAGCCATGTCCCTGGTCGAGTACCGCGCCGACGTCCCCGTGACGGTGGACGAGGCGCTCTGCATCGACGGCTGCACCCTGTGCATCGACGTCTGCCCGCTCGACGCGCTCGCCGTCCACCCCGAGACCGGCAAGGCGTACATGCACGTCGACGAGTGCTGGTACTGCGGGCCGTGCGCCGACCGGTGCCCGACCGGCGCCGTCACCGTCAACATGCCGTACCTGATCCGATGAGAGGGCCGAACCCGATGAGAGGTCCGTCGAAGGGACCGGCGCGGCTGCGGTGGGCGGCGGCGGCCGCCGCGTTCCCCCTGATGGCCGGGTGCACCGTGGCGGGTAGCGCCGCGGGCGGCGGCGACGCGGTCCGCGTCGTGATCGGCTACCAGTCCAAGACCATCAACACCGTCACCGCCGGCACGCTGCTGCGCTCCCTCGGCCTGTTCGAGAAGCGCCTGGCCGCGCTGGGCAAGGCGGAGGGCCGCACGTACGCGGTGGTCTGGCAGGACTACGACACGGGCGCGCCGATCACCGCCCAGATGCTGGCCGGCAAGATCGACATCGGCTCGATGGGCGACTACCCGCTGCTGATCAACGGCTCCCGGGCGCAGGCGCAGGGCGGCGACGCCCTCACCGAGATGGTCGCCACGACCGGCTACAACCTGCGCGGCTCGCTGAACGGCGTGGTCGTCGCCAACGCCTCGAAGGCCCGCACGCTGCGCGACCTGAAGGGCAAGCCGGTGTCGGCCAGCGTCGGCTCGGCCGGGCACGGCACGCTCGTCCAGGCCCTCCAGAAGTACGGCCTGGACCCGGCCAAGGACGTCAAGGTCGAGAACCAGCAGCCCACGGTCGGGACCTCGGCCCTCCAGTCCGGCGGCGTCGCGGGCCTGGCGCAGTTCGTCGCCTGGCCCGGCCTGCTGGTCAACCGGGGCCAGGCACGGCTCCTGTACGACGGCGGCGACCTGAACGTGCCGACCTTCCACGGCACCGTGGTCCGCAAGGCCTACGCCAAGCAGAGCCCGGCCGTCCTGCGCGAGTTCCTGAAGGCCCAGATCGAGGCGACGGCCTACCTGCACAGGGAGCCGATGAAGGCGGCCGAGTCGGTGGCCTCGGCGACCGGGCTGCCCGCCGAGACGGTCTACCTCTACAACGGCGCCGGCGGGGTCGCGACGTTCGACACCACGATCAAGAAGCCGCTGCGCGACGCGCACGCGCAGGACGTGCCGTTCCTGAAGTCGATCGGGGTGCTCCAGCAGCCGCTGGACCTCGCCACGTTCGTGAACGAGAGCTACCTGCGCGAGGCCTACGGCGCCGGCTACGACCGCGACGCCGCGTCCACGGCCAACCCGGCCGCCATCAAGGGCGAGGACCGCGTGTGCGAGCGGAAGGCCGACGATCCGGCGACGGCGGGCGAGGTGTGGGTGTCGGGCGAGGCGGCGACGCGTCCGGCGGCCGACCCGGTGTGCCTGCTGCGCAACGTGCGCGCCGTCCAGGCCGAGGGGAAGACGGTCCGGGCCGTGTACGCGCCCGACGCCGTGACCGGCACCCGGTGGTTCGCCGACAAGGAGATCTGGGTCGAGGACCCCTCCGCCGGGGCCGGGCAGCGGTTCAAGCCCTTCGCCACCCAGGAGGGCGCGGACAAGTACATCGCCGGCCGCTCCGGAGCCAAGGTCGTCTCGTACGCGGATGCGGTGCGGCGCTCATGACCGTCACCCTGCAAGAGCCTCGGACCGGTGGCCCCGTCGTGCGGGGCACCGGGGGCCGGCTGGTGCCGAGCTGGGCGGTGCGGGCGGCGTCCCTGGCGGGCGCGCTGGCGGCCTGGCACCTGCTGACGGCCGGCGACGTGCGGCTGTGGGTGCGCTTCGACCGCTTCCCCGGGCCGCTGGAGGTGGCCCGGGAGTTCGGCCGCCAGGCCCAGAACGGCCAGTTCTACGCCGACATCGCCCAGAGCCTGGTGCGGATCCTGTCCGGGTTCGGGCTTGCGGCGGTGTTCGGCGTGGCGCTGGGCATCGCGATCGCCCGTTCCCGCTGGGCCGGGGACCTGCTGCAACCGCTGATCGAGGTGGTCCGGCCGATCCCGGCGATCGCGCTGGTGCCGGTGGCGATCCTGCTGTTCCCGCGAAACGAGCAGGGCATCGTCTTCATCACCTTCGTCGCCGCGTTCTTCCCGATCCTGGTCAGCACCCGGCACGCGGTCCGCGCGCTGCCGACCGTGTGGGAGGAGGCGGTGCGGACGCTGGGCGGCGGCCGGGTCCGCGTGCTGACCCAGGTGGTGCTCCCCGGCGTGCTGCCCGGCGTGTTCGGCGGGCTGTCGGTCGGCATGGGCGTCTCCTGGATCTGCGTGATCTCCGCCGAGATGATCTCCGGCGACTTCGGCGTCGGCTACCGCACCTGGCAGGCGTACACGATCGTCGACTACCCGGGGGTACTGGTCGGGATGATCACCATCGGGCTGCTGGGGTGGCTGACCTCGGGCGCGGTCGAGGTGGCCGGGCGCCGCGCCACCCACTGGCTGCCCGGCGTCCGGCGGCGCCGCCCGTTCCGCTCGACCGAGAGGAGGCGCCGGTGACCGGGCTGTCCCTGCGCGCGGAGGATGTGACCCTCGGCTACGGCGGCCCGGCCGCCGTCGTCACGGGACTCGACCTGGAGGTGCGGGCCGGAGAGGTCCTGGTGGTCGTGGGCCCGTCCGGATGCGGCAAGTCGACGCTGCTGCGCGCGTTCGCCGGGCTGCTGCCCGTGCGGGCGGGGCGGGTGCTGGCGGACGGCGAGCCCGTCACCGGGCCGTCCCGCGACCGGGCGCTGGTCTTCCAGGACGACGCGCTGCTGCCCTGGCGCAACGCGCGCCGCAACGTGGAACTGCCGCTGGCGATGCGGGGCGTCCCACGCAGGCTTCGGCGCGCCCAGGCGGCGCAGTGGCTCGGCAGGGTCGGCCTGGACGACGCGGGGGACCGCCTGCCGCGCGAGCTGTCGGGAGGCATGCGCCAGCGCGTCCAGCTCGCCCGCACGCTCGCGGGCGCGCCCAGGGCCGTCCTCATGGACGAGCCGTTCGGCGCCCTGGACGCCCAGACCCGCGCCGGCATGCAGCGCCTGCTCGTGGAGGTGCTCGCCGGCGCCCCCGCCACCGTCGTCTTCGTCACCCACGACGTGGACGAGGCGCTCCTCCTCGGCGACCGGGTGGTCGTGCTAGGTCCCTCCGGGGTCGCCGCCGAGGTGGCCGTGCCGAACCCCCGCGCCACGCGGGCGGCCGGATCCGGCGACGGCGGCGCGGAGGCGGAGGAACTGCGCGACCGCATCCTGGTGGCGCTCGGCGCCCGCGGCGAAGCGAAGGAGACCGTGTGATGGACATCCCCTCCGTGACCGAACGGCGGGAGCTGGAGTGCGACGTGCTGGTCGTCGGCGGCGGCACCGCCGGGACCATGGCCGCGATCACGGCCGCCGAGAACGGCGCGTCGGTGCTGCTGCTGGAGAAGGCGCACGTGCGGCACTCCGGGGCGCTGGCCATGGGCATGGACGGCGTCAACAACGCGGTCATCCCCGGCAAGGCCACGCCCGAGGACTACGTCGCCGAGATCACCCGCGCCAACGACGGCATCGTGGACCAGCGGACCGTCCACCAGACCGCGACCCGCGGCTTCGCCATGGTCAAGCGGCTGGAGCGGTACGGGGTGAAGTTCGAGAAGGACGAGCACGGCGAGTACGCGGTGCGGCGCGTCCACCGCTCGGGGTCGTACGTGCTGCCGATGCCGGAGGGCAAGGACGTCAAGAAGGTCCTCTACCGGGTGCTGCGGCGGCGGTCGATCCGGGAGAAGGTCCGGATCGAGAACCGGGTCATGCCCGTGCGCGTGCTCACCTCCGGGGGCCGGGCGGTCGGCGCGGTGGGCTTCGACACCCGCAGCGGCGAGTTCGTGACGGTGTCGGCGGGCGCGGTGATCCTGGCGACGGGGGCGTGCGGGCGGCTGGGCCTGCCCGCCAGCGGCTACCTGTACGGGACGTACGAGAACCCCACCAACGCCGGCGACGGCTACGCGATGGCCTACCACGCGGGCGCCGAGCTGAGCGGCATCGAGTGCTTCCAGATCAACCCGCTGATCAAGGACTACAACGGCCCCGCGTGCGCCTACGTCGCCAACCCGTTCGGCGGCTACCAGGTGAACGCGGCCGGGGAGCGGTTCGTGGACTGCGACTACTGGTCCGGGCAGATGATGGCCGAGGTGAAGCGGGAGATCGACTCCGCGCGCGGCCCCATATACCTCAAGCTCAGCCACCTGCCCGACGAGACCCTCACCGCGCTCGAAGGCATCCTGCACACCACCGAGCGGCCCACCCGCGGCACCTTCCACTCCGGGCGCGGCCACGACTACCGCACCCACGACGTGGAGATGCACATCTCCGAGGTCGGGCTGTGCGGCGGCCACTCGGCCTCGGGCGTGTGGGTGGACGAGAACGCCCGCACCACCGTCCCCGGCCTGTACGCGGCGGGCGACCTGGCCTGCGTCCCGCACAACTACATGATCGGCGCGTTCGTGTTCGGCGACCTGGCGGGCGCGCACGCCGCCGCCCACCTCGGGGACGGGCGCGGGGCCGCGGACCTGCCCGAGGACCAGATCCGCGCCGCGCACGAGCTGATCTACCGGCCGCTGCGCCACCCGGGCGGGCCGCCGCAGCCGCAGGTGGAGTACAAGCTGCGCCGGTTCGTCAACGACTACGTCGCGCCGCCCAAGACGGCGGCCAAGCTCGGCATCGCGGTCGAGACCTTCGCCCGGATGGCGGAGGAGGTCGCCGCGATGGGCGCGCGGACCCCGCACGAGCTGATGCGGTGCGCGGAGGTCACCTTCATCCGGGACTGCGCCGAGATGGCCGCGCGGGCGTCGCTGGCCCGGACCGAGAGCCGCTGGGGGCTCTACCACGACCGGGCCGACCTGCCCGAGCGCGACGACGCGGAATGGTTCTTCCACCTCAACCTGCGCCGCCGCGAGGACGGGGCGATGGAGTTCCTCAAGCGGCCGGTGGCGCCCTACCTGGTGCCGGTGCCGGAGTTCACGGTGCCCGAGCCCGTCCCGGAGCCGGTCGTGCTGGCCGCGGCGCCGGAGCCCGCCGTCGCCGCCGTCGCCGCCACCACCGCCGGGCCCGCCGGGCCCGCCGCCCGGGGCGCCCGGCCGCGGCCCCGGCCGGTCGGCCGCCCGCCGCGCATCCTGGAACTGCTGGAGCTGGCCGAGACCGGCCCTGACCTGGCCGCGATCCGCCCGTACCTGGACGATCCCGACCCCAAGGTGCGGCGGGCGGCGGTGGCGACGCTGACCGAGGTCGTCCCGGCCGGGGTCGGCGGGGCCCTGGCGGGCGCGCTGGCCGACGGGCACGGCTCGGTGCGGCACGCCGCCGCCACCGCGCTGCGCGAGCTGGTCGAGGTCCTGCCCGCCACCCCGGAGCTGCGCGAGGAACTGCTGCCGGCCCTGGACAGCCCGGACGCCCAGGTCCGCGCCGCCGTGCTGGACGTCCTGCGCGCCCTGCGGCTCGGGGCGCTCGCGCCGTACGCCGCCGCCCTCGCCGACGCCGACCACCGGGTGCGGCTGCAGGCCGTGCGCGGGCTGGTCGCGCACGACGCCGCGGCCGAGGTGGCGCGCGCCGCCGCCGACGCCTCCCGCGAGGTACGGGTCGCCGCCGCGCACGGCCTGGGCGCGATCGGGGACCCCGGCTCGGCCGGTCCGCTGGGCGGGCTCGTCGAGGACGCCGACCCGCTGGTCCGGGCGGCGGCGCTGGAGGCGCTGGCGGGCGTCGGCTGCCCGCCCCCGCTGGACGGCGTCGCCGTGGCCGCCCTCGCCGACCCGGCCTGGCAGGTGCGCACCGGCGCCGCGCGGGGCCTGGCGGCCGCGGCCGAGGACGTCGCCGCAGGGCCGCTGATCAAGGCGCTGGACGATCCGCACCTGGACGTCCGCAAGGCCGCGGTGATCGCGCTGGCGGCACGGGCCGGGACGCCCGAGGTCGCCGTGGCGCTCGGCCGGGCCTGCGAGGACTCCGACGCCGACGTCCGCGCCTACGCCCGCCGAGCCCTCGCGGACACCACCGCCACCGCGGCGGGGCCGGGCGGCGGCCGGCGGGCGGCCGGGGAGCGGCCGGCCGGAGGAGGCTAGGCGGCGGCCAGGACGACCAGCGCGGCCGTCGCCCCCAGCTCGACCAGCGCCCCGAACACGTCGCCGGTGACGCCGCCCAGGCGGCGGACGGCATGGCGGAGCATCACCAGCGCCGTGCCGAGGCCCGCCACCACCGCCAGCGCCGCGTGCAGCGCGCCCCCGGCGCCACCGGCCGCCGCGCCCGCCAGCGCGGCGGCCGCCAGGACGGCGCCCGTCACGGCGACCGCGGCGCGGGTCGCGACCGTGCCCGCCACCAGTGCGCCCAGGCCGCCCGGACGGGCCGAGGGGACGCCGGTCCGGCACGCCCACGGCAGCGCCAGGCGGCCGGTCACCGCGGCGATCACGGCGGCGGCCGCCGCGTCCGGGGCGGTGGCCAGGCAGGCGGCCTGGACCAGGAGCGTGAGCAGCAGCGTCACCACGCCGAACGGCCCGATATCGGACCGCTTCATGATCGCCAGGGCGTCCTCGGCCGGCCGCCCGCTGCCCAGCCCGTCGGCCAGGTCGGCCAGGCCGTCCAGATGCAGCGCCCGGGTGAGCACGGCCGCCGCCGCCACCGCCAGCGCGGCCCGCGGCAGGGCGGCGAGGCCCGCCAGGTCGCCCAGTAGCAGCACGGCCGCCGCGCCGCCCCCGACGACCAGGCCGGTCAGCGGGGCCAGCAGCATCGCGCGCCGCGCGGTGTCCCGGTCGGCCCGGTCCGCCCGCAGCGGCACGATCGTCAGCAGCGTGGCGGCCAGCCGCAGCCCGGCGGCGGCGTTCCCGACGGCGCTCACGGCGGTTTCTCGTTCACGGCAGCTCCACGACGCGCCCGGCCACCACCAGGGCCGCCTCCTCCGACTCGGCCGCCAGCCGCTGGTTCAGCCGCCCCAGCAGGTCGCGGAACGCCCGCCCGGACGCCGTCGCGGGGACCAGCGACAGGCCGACCTCGTCGCTCACCGCCACCACCCGCGCCGCCGCGCCCCGCCACGCGGCCACCAGTTCGTCCAGGCGCGGGGCGACGGCGGCGGGGTCGTCCCAGGCGCCGGCCTCGTCGACGACCGCGGTGAGCCAGGTGCCGAGGCCGTCCACCAGGATCGCCTCGGCGGGGTCCGACGCCGCCTCCAGGGCCTCGGGCAGCGCGATCGTCTCGACCGTCCGCCACCAGGACGGGCGCCGCCGCCGGTGCGCCTCGACGCGCGCGGACCACTCGGCGTCGCCGTCCCTCGGGGCGCTCGTCGCCAGGTACGTGACGTCCGGGTGCGCGAGCAGGCGCAACTCCGCCTCGGCCGACTTGCCCGAACGGGAGCCGCCCAGCAGCAACGTGCGATGCGGGCCCTCACGTGGGCGGCGCCAGTGGCCCAGTCGCCGCTCCAGCTCCTCCTCCGAACGGATCCGGTGGTCCACGTGGACCGCCCTCACCTCGGTACGGGCCGTGACGGCGCCCGTGCGGCGCAGCCAGCCCAGATGGGCGGGGGAGCCGACCAGGTCGAGCAGGACGGCGTCGTACCGCGCCCCGGCGGGCGGCTCCGGGCGCTCGCCGGGGCCGGCGGCCACCAGGACCCGCTCGCCGCCCGGCCCGCGCACCTCGAAACCGCCGGGGACCTCGTCCCGCGAGCACTCCTCCAGCGGCACCCCGCCGACGAGGGCGCGCAACGGCCCGTAACGGACCCCCGCCGCCCGCAACCGGCCGCACGAGGCGCACCGGCATCCCTCGGCGGGCCACCCCTCCCCGCCGGCGAACCCCTGCACCTCGACGCACGCGTCCCGTGATCGGATATCCATGGCGTTCGAAACAATAGGCAGTCCCGGCGACAATGGTTCGGCCGACGTCGACAGAGCAGGGAGGCACGGTGGGCAACCCCCCGAACGCGCCATGGCCGCAGATGCCGGGCCAACCCGGGCCGCCCGGCCAACCGGGCCCACCCGGCCCGCCGGGCCAACCCGGGCCGCCAGGCCCGCCGGGCGGCTCCTGGGGCATGCCCCCCGGCCCGCCGCCGGGCCCTCCGCTCGGTCCGCCGCCAGGGCCGCCGCCGCGCAAGCGGGGCGGCGCCGGGCTGGTCATCGCGCTGCTGGCCGCGGGCCTGGCGGTCGCGGTGGTCGCGGTCATCGGGGCCGTCCTGCTCACCGGCGGCGAGGACGAGGACGACCCGCCGCAGCAGCGGCTGCTGGTCGGGCAGATCGCCGGCGGGGCGGAGGCCAGGCCCGGCACCGACGGCAGCCTCACCATGGTCCGGCCCGGCGTGCAGGGCCCCGTCGTGGAGATCTACGCCGACTTCGCCTGCCGGCACTGCGGCACCTTCGACCGGATGGTCGACCCGATGCTCAAGCAGCTGGCGGTGGCCGGCAGGGCCAAGGTGATCTACCGTCCGATGGTCATCTTCGGCAACGGCTCGGAGCCGATGTACGGCAACTCGCTGCGCGCCGCGTCCGCGATGCGCTGCCTGGGCGACGGCGCCCGCTGGCTGTCCTACCAGGACGCGCTGTACGCCCACCAGCCCGCCGACCAGAACACCAAGGGCTACGAGCTCGCCGACCTGGTGTCGTACGCGGCGCCGCTGGGCGTCGGCGACGCCGCCTTCCGCGAGTGCGTGAACGAGCAGCGGTACGCCTCGTCCGTGCTGGCCGCCAGCCGCCGCTACACCTCCGAGGGGATCAACGCGACCCCCACGGTCCGGGTGAACGGCCGCGCGCTCCCCACCAGCGCGCTGGGCAGCGCCGAGGAGATCCGCCGCGCCATCGAGAACGGCGGCTGAGAATGCGGGCGGAGGCGCTAGTCTCGCCGCGATCGTGTCGGCGGGGAACAGGGAGGTCGTGACGCTATGGCGTGGAGCTGGCGTTTGGAGAAGGCCGACGGGCGGCAGGCCGGCGTGGCGGAGGAGACCTTCACCACGCAGGCCGACGCCGAGTCCTGGCTGGGGGAGAACTGGCGCGGGCTCCGGGAGGAGGGGACCGACCAGGTCACCCTCATGGACGGCGAGTCGCCCGTCTACGGGCCGATGAGCCTGCACGAGCCCGAGTGAACGAACCGCAGTGAACGAGCCGGAGTGAACGGGACCGCCCGCCCGGCGGGGAGCCGGGCGGGCGATCCCGCGGCACGGACGTTCAGGAGGAGGCGCCTCAGGGGCGCCGGGGCGGGCTGGCGGTCCTGCCCGGGTCGCGGATGACCACCGGGCCGAGGATGTCGTCGATGCGCCTCATCACGCCGTCGTCGAGCTTCACCCCCGCCGCCTTGACGTTGTCGCGCACCTGCTCGGGACGCGTCGCGCCGACGATGGCCGACGACACGTTCGGGTTCTGCAGCACCCACGCCACCGCGAGCTGGGCCATGCTCAGACCGAGGTCGGCGGCGACCGGCTTGAGCTCCTGCACGCGGGCCAGCAGGTCGTCGCTCATGTAGCGCTGGATCATGTCGGCGCCGCCCTTGTCGTCGGTGGCGCGCGACCCCTCCGGCAGCGGCTGCCCCGGCAGGTACTTGCCGGTGAGGACGCCCTGCGCGATCGGCGACCAGACGATCTGCCCCACGCCCTCGCGCTCCGACAGCGGGACGATCTCGGGCTCGATGACCCGCCACAGCATCGAGTACTGCGGCTGGTTGGAGACGATCCGGTCGAAGCCCAGCTCGTCGGCGATCTTCAGTGCGCGCTCGATCTCCTCGGCCCGCCACTCCGAGACGCCGACGTACAGCACCTTGCCCTGCCGCACCAGGTCGTCGAACGACCTGAGGGTCTCCTCCAGCGGCGTCTCGTAGTCGAACCGGTGCGCCTGGTACAGGTCCACGTAGTCGGTGCGCAGGCGGCGCAGCGACGCGTGGATCGACTCGAAGATGTGCTTGCGCGACAGGCCCCGGTCGTTGGCGCCGGGACCGGTCGGCCAGTAGACCTTGGTGAAGATCTCCAGGCCCTCGCGGCGCTGCCCCTCCAGGGCCCGGCCGAGGACCTCCTCGGCGCGCGTGCCGGCGTAGACGTCGGCGGTGTCGAAGGTGGTGACCCCCTCGTCGAGGGCGGCCCTCACGCACTCGCGGGCCGCGTCCTCCTCGACCTGGGAGCCGTGGGTGAGCCAGTTTCCGTACGAGATTTCGCTGACCTTGAGACCACTGCGGCCAAGATTCCTGAACTCCATGGGACCGACCCTAGCCCCGAAGGGAACGGCCCATCCCGGCCCAGCCGGCTGGGTTCCAGCCGGCTGGGTTCCGGCCGGCTGGGTTCCGGCCGGCTGGGTTCCGGCCGGCTCGGTTCCGGCCGGCTCGGTTCCGGCCGGCTCGGCCCTTGCCGGCGGCTCAGCCCTTGCCGACGGCCTCCTTCTGGCCGATCTTGACCTGCGGTGCGGGCACCCGCAGCCGGCGGATCTGCATGGCCCGCATCGCCGCGTACAGCCCGACGCCCTTGTGGTCCTCGTCGGGGTAGTGCTCGGCGGCCAGCCGCTTGACGCCCCGGCTGACCAGCAGGCCCTCGAGGAACACCACGGCCAGCAGCAGCGGCGGCGCGAACAGCACCAGCAGCTTGGCCGCGGCGAGGGGCAGCAGGCTGAGGGCCACGATGCCGAACATCGCGTACATCAGGTAGGAGCCGACCGTGCGGCGCGCGTCGACGTAGTCGCGGGCCATCTTGCGGACGGGACCCTTGTCGCGCTTGAGGAGGTACTTTTCCTCGCCCTTGGCCATGCCCTCGCGGGCCTTGGCGCGCTCGGCGGCCTGCCGCTCACGCACCTTCTTGTAGGCCTCCTTGCGGTTGGCCGGGGCGGTGATCGGCTGCCGGCGGCGCTTTTCGGCCTCGCTGCGTTTGGGCGTGGGGCGCCCCTTTCCTCCCGGCTTTGCTACCTGAGGAGGATTCTCGGGGGCTTCCTGGGTACGACGTCGGAACACGAGGATCAGACTACCGGCTGCGAACATCGTGGCTGCCTCGCGCGTTAACGCGTAGGGTGATAAGAACCCCAGCAGTGGTCATTGAGCCCAGTTTGTGACTGAGCACAGCACACGAAGGGACCGGCGCCGCGCGATGAGCGTGATGAAGCGAATGTCGATGATCTTCAAGTCCAAGGCGAACAAGGCCCTGGACCGCATGGAGGATCCCCGCGAGACCCTGGACTATTCCTACCAGCGCCAGCTGGAGATGCTGCAGAAGGTCCGTCGGGGTGTCGCCGACGTCGCCACCTCGCGCAAGCGTCTCGAGCTGCAGATCAACCAGCTCGAGCAGCAGCAGAACAAGCTGACCGACCAGGGTAAGAAGGCGTTGCAGGTGGGCCGGGAGGACCTCGCGCGGGAGGCGCTGACCCGGCGGGCGGGGCTGGACTCCCAGCTGGGCGACCTTCGCGCCCAGTACCAGCAGTTGCAGGGCGAGGAGGAGAAGCTGACGCTGGCCTCGCAGCGGCTGCAGGCCAAGGTCGACTCCTTCCGCACGCGCAAGGAGACCATCAAGGCCACCTACACGGCCGCCGAGGCGCAGACGAAGATCAACGAGGCGTTCACCGGCATCTCCGAGGAGATGGGCGACGTGGGCCTGGCGATCCAGCGCGCCGAGGAGAAGACCGAGAACATGAAGGCGCGCGCCGGCGCCATCGACGAACTGCTGGCCTCGGGCGCGCTGGAGGACTTCTCCGGTCCCAAGGACGACATCCAGGCCGAGCTCGACCGGATGGGCTCCGGTCCCGGCGTCGACCTGGAGCTGGAGCGGCTGAAGGCCGAACTCGGCCAGGGTCCCGCCCCCAAGGAACTGAACCAGGGCACCCCCGGTGCCAAGGAGCAGGGCGTCGACGCCCCGCAGCAGGCGCAGCAGCAGTCCCAGTGGCCGCAGCAGCCCGGCGGTGGGCAATGATCGTCCGGATCATGGGGGAGGGGCAGCTGGAGGTCGCGCCCGACGACCTGTCCGCGCTCAACAGCCTGGACGACGAGCTCGAGGCCGCGATCGAGTCCGGTGACGAGGCCACGTTCCGCACCGCGCTCCACGGCCTGCTCGACAACGTGCGCAAGGTCGGCAAGGCGCTGCCCGAGGACAGCCTCGAGCCGTCCGAGCTGATCCTCCCCCCGGCGGACGCCGCCATGGACGAGGTCCGCAAGATGCTCGGCGACGAGGGCCTCATCCCCGACTGAATGTGGAGGGGCGTGATCATTGCGGGGGACGGCCCCCACGCCCCGCCCGTCCTTCCACTCCGCCAGTGCTCCGCTACGGGGCGGCCGGACAGTGGAAAAGCAAGGCTGTCGCGCGGTGCGGTCCGACGCGCTTCACCCGGGACGGCGCGAAGCGTGTCCTGAGTTCGCCGCGGGCGGGGGATGGTGCAGGGCGCAACAAAAGCGGTTCCTTGTGCGTTTGTCCTGGTGAAGAGTGGTTATGCCTGCCGGGACAGGGGGGACCGGATGGCTCGGACTCGGTACGCCTCCGATCGGGGGCTGACGTCGCGGATGCTCGTGACGATGTTCCTGCTCGGGCTGGTGTACGTCGTTTTCGTGACGGCCTTCTTCGCGATCGCGCCCCGCTGGGGGATGGTGGCGCTGGTGGTCGCGGTGGCGTTCCTGCTGGCGCAGTACTTCTTCTCCGACCGGATGGCGCTGTTCGCGATGCGTGGCCGGGTGGTGTCGCCCGAGGAGGCGCCGGAACTGCACGGGGTGGTCGACCGGATCTGCGCGATGTCGGACGCGCCCAAACCGCGCGTGGCGGTGGCCGACACCGATGTGCCGAACGCGTTCGCGACCGGCCGGAACCAGCGGCGGGCGGTGGTGTGCGTCACCACCGGGCTGCTGCGCCGGCTGGACCCGGTGGAGCTGGAGGGCGTGCTGGCGCACGAGATGGCGCACGTGGCGCACCGTGATGTGGCGGTGATGACGATCGCCTCGTTCCTGGGCGTGTGCGCGGGCCTCATCACGCGGTTCGGCCTGGAGTGGGGGCTGTGGGGCGGTTTCCGGCAGCGGAACGGGGACCAGAACACCGGGCTGGTGCTGCTGGCGGTGGTGGCCGTGAGCGCGGTCGCGTACGCGGTGAGCTTCCTGCTGACGCGGGCGCTGTCGCGGTACCGGGAGCTGTCGGCCGACCGGGCCGCGGCGCTGCTGACGGGGCGCCCGTCGGCGCTGGCCGGGGCGCTGACCAAGATCTCGGGGGAGATGGCCCGGATTCCCAGCCGGGACCTGCGGGCGGCCGAGCCGTTCAACGCGTTCTTCTTCGCGCCCGCGCTCACCAAGGGGTTCAGCGTGTCCGCGCTGTTCTCCACGCATCCGACGCTGGAGCGGAGGCTGGCGCAGCTGCAGTCGATCTCGGCCCGGCTGAGCAGGGGGGCGTGAGCCGGTGGGGTTCCTGGACGCGCTGCTGGGCCGTTCCAAGCCCGTCAAGCCCGATCTCGACCGGCTGTTCGCGCTGCCGACGGCGGCGGTGACGCTGGAGGCGGCGGCGGGGTTCACCCCGACGGGGCTGGGGTCGGTGTGCTTCCGGGCGGTGGAGGGCGGGGCGTTCGCCCGGCTGCAGCGCGACGTCCAGGAACTGCTGGACGCCGACGAGGGGCCCCGGGTCGAGTTGAGCAACGACTCCTACGGCTACACCTGGCTGCTGGCCCGGCATTCCCCGGACGAGCTTCCCGCCCTGGTCACGGATCTGCACGCGGTGAACGCGTCCCTGGAGTCGGCCGGGTTCGGGCCGCATCTGCTGTGCTCGCTGGCGGGTTTCCGGGGGCCGGCGCCGGAGGGGCGGCGGCTGGCGCTGGTCTACCTCTACAAGCGCGGGACGTTCTACCCGTTCGCGCCGCTGCCCGGGGGCGTGGAGCGCCGGGACAACGCGCTGGAGCTGCAGGTCAGGGGCGCGGTCGGGGCGGATCTGCCGTTCGAGGACGATCTGGGCCGCTGGTTCCCGGTCTGGGGCGCCCCCGGGCTGTGACCCCGTTTCGGGGTGGTCTCGTCGGGCAGACGGCCTTGAGTACGAGCCTGAGGTCCGGACTCCGTTCCGGGCGCCGAAGCGCACGATCTCAGAGCCGTCAGGTCGACGAGAAGGGGGTACGTCATGACCGATGGCGTGTACGGTCCGGAGGGCTACGGCTCCGATCCTTTCGAGGAGTACCTGGCCCGTTTCTTCGGTCCCGGAGTGCCCCGGCGGCCGGTGCAGCGGATCGACATCGGGCGGCTGATGAACGAGGAGGCCCGGGAGGCCGTCCGGGAGGCCGCGGTGAAGGCGGCCGAGTGGGGCAGCCGCGATCTGGACACCGACCATTTCCTGTGGGCGTTGGCGCGGCAGGACAGTACGCGGCGCCTGCTGGAGCGGGCGGGCGTCGACTCGGCCACGATCGTGCGGGACGTGGAGGCGGAGGTGTCGCGCGGCGAGGCGAAGGAGGCCCCGCCGGAGCTGACGCCCGCGGCGAAGCGGGCGCTGCTGGACGCCCATCAGATCTCGCGGGCGCTGGGGTCGACGTACATCGGCCCGGAGCATCTGCTGTTCGCGCTGCCGCTGAACCCGGAGTCTCCGGCTGGGCGGATCCTGGCGCGGGAGCGGCTCACGCCGGAGGCGTTGCGCGAGGCGGTCGGCGGCGGGCCGCGGGGCGGCGGCCGGCCGCCGACCGGCACGCCGACGCTGGACGAGTACGGCCGCGACCTGACCGAGCTGGCCGCCGAGGGCCGGATGGACCCGGTGGTGGGCCGGGACGAGCAGATCGAGCAGACGGTCGAGGTGCTGTCGCGGCGCACCAAGAACAACCCGGTGCTGATCGGTGATCCCGGGGTCGGGAAGACCGCGATCGTGGAGGGCATCGCGCAGCGGGTGGTGGACGGCGACGTGCCGGAGACGCTGCTGGGCAAGCGGGTCGTGCAGCTGGACCTGGTCGGCGTGATCGCCGGGACCCGGTACCGGGGCGACTTCGAGGAGCGGCTGAAGAAGATCGTCGACGAGATCCGGGACCACTCCGAGCAGCTGGTGGTCTTCATCGACGAGCTGCACACGATGGTCGCCGCCGGCGGCGGCGAGGGCGGCATGA
Organism: Spirillospora sp. CA-255316; assembly: GCA_050942275.1. GTDB lineage: Bacteria > Actinomycetota > Actinomycetes > Streptosporangiales > Streptosporangiaceae > Spirillospora. The sequence continues at coordinate 3,115,638 of CP192047.1, forward strand.
ACGCGGGCAACATGCTCAAGCCGGCCCTGGCCCGCGGCGAGCTGCACATCATCGGCGCCACCACGATCGACGAGTACCGCAAGAACGTGGAGAAGGACGCCGGGCTGGAGCGGCGGTTCCAGCCGATCCTGGTGCCGGAGCCGGCCGTGGACGACACCATCGAGATCCTGCGCGGGCTGCGGGACCGCTACGAGGCCCACCACCAGGTGCGGTTCACCGACGAGGCGCTGGTGGCGGCGGCCGAGCTGAGCGACCGGTACGTCACCGACCGGTTCCTGCCGGACAAGGCGATCGACCTGGTCGACCAGGCGGGCGCCCGGGTCCGGCTGCGGGTGCGCACCCCGGCGGGGGAGGTGCGGCGGCTGGAGCAGATGCTGGAGGACCGCCGCCGGGAGAAGGAGCACGCGGTCATGGCGGAGGACTACGAGCGCGCCTCGTCCCTCCGCGACGACATCGCCGACCTGGAGCGGCGGGTCGCCGACGCCCGCACCGGCGACCACAAGGCGGTGCCGGAGGTGACGCACGTCGACATCGCGGAGGTGGTGTCGCGGACGACCGGGATCCCGGTGTCCCAGCTCACCGAGGAGGAGCGGGAGCGGCTGCTGCGTTTGGAGGAGCACCTGCACCAGCGGGTGGTGGGGCAGGACGAGGCGGTCTCGGCGGTGGCCGAGGCGGTGCGCCGGTCCCGTTCGGGGATGGCGCCGCCCGACCGCCCGATCGGCAGCTTCCTTTTCCTGGGCCCGACCGGGGTCGGCAAGACCGAGCTGGCGCGGGCGCTGGCGGAGGCGCTGTTCGGCTCCGCCGACCGGATGATCCGCTTCGACATGAGCGAGTTCCAGGAGCGGCACACCATCAGCCGCCTGGTGGGGGCGCCGCCCGGGTACGTCGGGTACGAGGAGGCCGGCCAGCTCACCGACGCGGTGCGGCGCACGCCGTACGCGGTGCTGCTGCTCGACGAGATCGAGAAGGCCCACCAGGACGTGTTCAACGTGCTGCTGCAACTGCTGGACGACGGCCGGCTGACCGACGCGCAGGGCCGTACCGTCGACTTCAAGAACACGCTCATCATCATGACCAGCAACCTGGGGTCGGAGATGATCGTGGGCAGCGGCGGCCGGATCGGTTTCGGCGACAGCGGTGAGGGGGCGGCCGAGTCGTCGGTGCGGGACCGGGTCCTGCGGGTGCTGCGGGAGGGGCTGCGCCCCGAGTTCATCAACCGGATCGACGAGATCATCGTGTTCCGGCAGCTGGACGCCGAGCAGCTGCGGCGGATCACCGATCTGCTGCTGGAGGACACCCGCCGCCGCCTGCGGGCGCAGGGGGTGACGGTGGAGTTCCAGACCGCGGCGGTGGACTGGCTGGCCGAGCGCGGCTTCCAGCCGGAGTTCGGGGCCCGCCCGCTGAGCCGCACCATCCAGCGGGAGGTGGACAACAGGCTGTCCCGCCTGCTGCTGGAGGGTTCCCTGCGCGGCGGCCAGCATGTGCGGGTCACCGTCGGGGACGGCCGGCTGGAGTTCGAGACGGTCGACGACCGGGAGCGGGCCGGGGCGGCGTCGGCGCCTCCCGACTAGGTGTGGCAGGCTCGGGAAACGCTTGCCGATCACCCGGGAGGAGCGTCATGCCCGCAGCGCCCTGGACCCATGACCGCCACATCGACGCCGCCGAGGCCGAGATCGCCGCGTTCGCGGCGGCGCTGGACGGGGCCGGGTGGGGGACGCCCGTGCCCACCTGCCCGGACTGGTCGCTGGCCGATCTGGCGCGGCATGTGGGCGTCGTCCACCGGTGGGCGGAGGCCCTGGTGCGCACCGGTGCGCAGGAGCGGCGGAGCCCCCGCAGGCTCGGCGTCGCCGCGCCGGAGGCCGCCGAGGACCTGGCACCGTGGCTGGCCGAGGGCGGGGAGCTGCTGGTCAAGACGCTGCGCGAGCACGGGCCGGCCGAGCCGGTCTGGGCCTGGGGCCCGGACCGGCATGTGCGGTTCTGGTCGCGCCGGATGGTGCACGAGACGCTGGTGCACCGCTGCGACGCCGAGTTCGCCCTGGGCCGGGAGCCGGTGATCGACGCCGCGGTCGCCGAGGACGGGGTGGAGGAGCTGCTGGAGAACCTGCCCAGCGCCGCCGCGTTCTCGCCCAAGATCGGCGAGTTGCGCGGGGACGGCGCCGCGCTGGCCTTCGTCGCGCCCGACGCGGGGGCGCGCTGGGTGTTCCGGATGCGCCCGGACGGGTTCGACTGGACGCGGGAGGACGCGGGCAGCGGCGGCGGCGCCGGCGCGGAGACCGGCGCCGCCGTCAGCGGCGATGTCGCGGACCTCTACCTGTTCCTGTGGGGCCGCCGCAAGCTCGGCGACCCCAGGCTGGAGTTCTCCGGGGACGAGGCCCTGATCATCCGCTGGGTGGAGAACTCGGCGGTCTAGCCCACCGGCGCCTTAGGGGAGGGCAAGCATCTGGTCGAGGGCGGCCTTGGCGTAGCGCGCGGTCTCCGCGTCCACCTCGATGCGGTTGACGACCTCGCCCGCCGCCAGCGACTCCAGGGACCGGACCAGGTGCGGCAGGTCGATGCGGTTCATCGTCGAGCAGAAGCACACGGTCTTGTCCAGGAACATCACGTTCTTGTCCGGGTGCTCGTTGGCCAGCCGCCGCACCAGGTTCAGTTCGGTGCCGATCGCCCACGCCGAGCCGGACGGCGCCGCCTCGATCGTCTTGATGATGTACTCGGTCGACCCGATCAGGTCGGCGCCGAGGACGACCTCGTGCCTGCACTCGGGGTGCACCAGGACGTTCACCCCGGGCACCCGCGCGCGGACCTCGTCCACCGACTCCTTGCTGAAGCGGCCGTGGACGGAGCAGTGCCCGCGCCACAGGATCATCTTGGCGTCCCGCAGTTGCTTCCGGGAGAGGCCCCCGTCGGGGCGGTTCGGGTTGTAGACGACGCAGTCGTCCAGGGCGAAGCCCATCTCCAGCACGGCGGTGTTGCGGCCCAGGTGCTGGTCGGGCAGGAACAGCACCTTCTTGTTTCCATCGCCCGAACCTGCCTCGCCCTTGCCGTAGGCCCAGTCCAGCGCGCGCTTGGCGTTGGACGAGGTGCACACCGTGCCGCCGTGGCGGCCGACGAACGCCTTGATGTCGGCTGAGGAGTTCATGTAGGTGACCGGGACGACGTCGTCGGCGATCCCGGCGTCCTCCAGCACCTCCCAGCACTCCTCCACCTGGTCGAAGGTGGCCATGTCGGCCATCGAGCACCCGGCGGCCAGGTCGGGCAGCACCACCTGCTGGTGGGCGGCGGTGAGGATGTCGGCCGACTCGGCCATGAAGTGCACGCCGCAGAACACGACGTAGGGCGCCTCGGGCCTGGCCGCCGCCTGCTGGGCCAGCTTGAAGGAGTCGCCGGTCACGTCCGCGAACCGGATCACCTCGTCGCGCTGGTAGTGGTGGCCCAGCACGAACACCTGGTCGCCCAGCGCGGCCTTGGCGGCCCTGGCTCGTTCCACCAGGGCCGGATCCGAGGCCGGGGGCAGGTCGCCGGGGCAGTCGACGCCTCGCTCGCTGGCCGGATCGGCCCCCTCGCCCAGGAACAGCAGTGGAAGGTCACGCACAGGGGTGGTCACGGGAGTCTCCCTCCTGCGACGGGACTTATCGTCGCTTTGACGACTAATGATGGCACACCCGCCGGGCACCCCCTCCCGGCAGGGGTCGTCCAGAGATGTCCGGAAGGGGCCTCTTGCGGGGTCCCGGGGCGGCGCGGGAAACTCCGGGCGGTGGCCGGAATGAGGACGCGGCGAGGTACGTTGGTCTACGGAAGAGGCGCACGGCGTCCTCGATGACATGCAAGAAATACGCCGCGAGACCCGGGAGCTGAACACATGGCAGCCGAGACGACCACGCAGGAGACCACGCAGCAGGGGGTCATCCTCACCGACGCCGCCGCCGAGAAGGCCAAGGGCCTGCTCGAGCAGGAGGGCCGCGACGACCTCGCGCTGCGTGTCGAGGTGCAGCCGGGCGGCTGCTCGGGTCTGATCTACAGCCTGTACTTCGACGAGCGGGAGAAGGACGGCGACCTGATCCAGGACTTCGGCGGGCTCGACGTCCGGGTCGACCGGATGAGCGCCCCCTACCTGACCGGCGCCACCATCGACTACGTGGACTCGATCGAGAAGCAGGGATTCACGATCGACAACCCGAACGCGTCGGGTTCCTGCGCCTGCGGCGACTCCTTCAACTGAGCCGGATCCGACCGAGTCGAATGTGATCGGGGCGAACCCCCGGCACGCCCGGGGGACGCTCGGAGAAGCGGTCCGGACGCCGCTGTCCGGACCGCTCTTTTTCATGTCCCCCGCCCGCCCCTGCGGACGCGCCGGGATGTGGCCGGCGGTGCGCGGCAAGTAGGCTTTCCGGGTTGCAGACAGCCGGATACAGAGCCGGACGACACCGACGAGGAGAGCGACGCCGTGCGCATCGCCGTGACAGGCTCCATCGCGACCGACCATCTGATGACCTTCCCCGGCAGGTTCGCCGACCAGCTCATCCCCGATCAGCTCGATCGGGTCTCGCTGTCCTTCCTGGCGGACGAGCTGACGATCCGCCGCGGCGGGATCGCGGCCAACATCTGCTTCGGGATGGGCAGCCTGGGCAAGGACTCCATCCTGGTGGGCTCGGTCGGGGACGACTTCGCCGACTACCGCTCCTGGCTGGAGCGGCACCGCGTCGACACCGCGTCGGTGCACGTCTCCGGGCTGCACCACACCGCGCGTTTCCTGTGCACCACCGACCAGGACCAGAACCAGATCGCCACCTTCTACGCCGGCGCGATGAGCGAGGCCCGCCTGATCGAGCTGGGCCCGGTGGCCGAGCGCGTCGGCGGCCTCGACCTCGTCGTGATCAGCCCGAACGACCCCGAGGCGATGGTCCGGCACACCGACGAGTGCCGTACCCGCGGCCTCCCGTTCGCCGCCGACCCGTCCCAGCAGCTCGCCCGGATGGACGGCGCGGAGGTCCGCCGGCTCATCGACGGCGCCGCGTACCTGTTCACCAACGAGTACGAGAAGGCCCTCTGCGAGGAGAAGACGGGCTGGTCGGAGCAGGAGATCCTCGACCGGGTCGCCGTCCGCGTCACCACCCTGGGCGCCAAGGGCGTCGCCATCGACCGCAAGGGCGAGAAGGGCCTGCACGTCCCGGCCACCCCCGTGACCACGGTCGCCGACCCGACCGGCGTCGGCGACGCCTTCCGCGCGGGCTTCCTGACGGCGGTCGCCTGGGGCCTGCCCCTCGAGCGCTCCGCCCAGGTCGGCAACGTCATCGCCGCCCACGCCCTGGAGGCCGCGGGCCCGCAGGAGTACCGCCTGGGCAACCAGGCCTTCCTCGACCGGTTCGCCCAGACCTACGGCAAGGACGCCGCGACCGAGGTCGCCCCCCACCTCGCCTGCCCCAACCCCTGATCGAACCCTGATCGAAAACGGCCGCCGCACCGCCCATCGGGCGGTGCGGCGGCCGAGTCGTCCTCGGGTCAGTACGTCCGGCGGATGTGGAAGGCCCAGCCCTTGGGCGGGGCGCCCGCGGGGGCCTGCGCGTGGTAGAGGGTCTCCTCCCGGACGAAGTCCTGGGACTTCATCCGGCACCAGGCGGGCACGTCGGTGCGGGCGGCGACATCGTCGGCCAGGACGGCGACGACCTCCCCGACCGGGATCTCCCGGATGCGCTCGGCGAGCAGGATGATCGGGATCGGGCACTTGCGCCCCAGCGCGTCGATGACCAGCGCCGGCGCGGGCCCGGCCGGCTCGGGGGCGGGGGCCTGGACGGCCTGCGGCGGGGCGCCGGGGCCGCCGCCGCGGCGCGACCCGGCCTTCGCACGGCCTCGGAACCTCATGCGCGCGCCCGCCTCCCTGTCGTCGCGGCCCTGCCCGTGGGGGTGGTGCAGGTCGTCCTGTCCCTCGTCGCGTCCCTCATGGTGCGCTCACCCCCGCGGCCCGTCGCAGCCGGGCCACCGTGCCGGGGAGTACGGCGAGGAAGCGGTCGACATCGTCCGGATTCGCGCCACGCGGCAGCGATACCCGTACGTTGCCATGCGTAATCACCCCCATCGCCTCGAGGACATGACTGGGTCGCAGCGTATCCGCCGTGCACGAGCTTCCCGAGGAAACCGCGAAACCCAGTCTGTCCAGTTCGGTGAGCAGCGCCTCGCCCGGAACGTACAGGCAGGAGAAGGTGACCAGGTGCGGGAGCCGCTCGGTGGGGTGGCCGACGACCTCCACGTCGGGGACCAGCTCGGGTACCCGGGTCCGGATCCGGTCGACCAGCGCGGACAGCCGCGGCCCCTCCCGCGCCGCCTCGCCGGCGCGGGCCTCCAGCGCGGCGGCCGCGGCGACGGCGGACGGGACGTTCTCGAACCCCGGGACGCGGCGGTCGCCGCGCTCGTCGTGGGGGAGCGGGGAGCGCCAGCGGTTGCCCTTGCGGACCACCAGCAGCCCCACGCCGGCCGGGCCGCCCCACTTGTGGGCGCTGGCGGCCAGGTACGACCAGCCGCCGGGCACCGCGACCCGTCCGGCCGACTGGGCGGCGTCCACGAACAGCGGGACGCCGGCGGCCCGGCACGCCTCGGCGGCCTCGGCCACCGGCTGCAGCGTGCCGACCTCGTGGTTGGCCGACTGCAGGCAGGCCAGCGCGGTGTCGGGACGCAGCGCCGCGGCGAACGCGTCCGGGTCGACCCGCCCGTCCCGGTCCACGCCGACGACGGTGACCTCGCCGCCGCCGGCCTCGTGCTCCTCGGCGGCGTGCAGCACGCTGGAGTGCTCCACGGCGCCGACGACCAGATGGCGGCCGGTGCGGCGGCGCGCCCTGAGCGCGCCCAGCACGGCCAGATGCACGGCCTGGGTCCCCGAGGAGGTGAACGACAGCTCGTCCGGGCGCACGCCGAGCACCCCGGCCGCGCGGGCGCGCGCGCCGTCCAGCAGCACCCGGGCGCCGCGGGCCGCGCCGTACAGCCGCGCCGGGTCGGCCCAGCCGGCCTCCAGGGCGTCCAGCAGCGCCGCGCGGGCCGCGGGATGCGGCGGCTCGCCGGACGCGGCGTCGAAGTAGGCACCCGGGTTTTGGGAATCGGCCACGTCAGCACCCTAACCGGGCACCCGATCGGGGGGTTGGGGCACCCTCACGCTAATGTGTCCCCCACACACGTGTAACAACTGATCTCACCGCCCGGCAGACCGGGCTTTCTATCCGTGGGGAAGGCATTCCGTGAGTCCGACCCGCTCTAGGGAGCGGCGTGCGCCTGTGCGCGGTCGCCGCGCATTGACGAGCGCCGGCGCGCTGGGCCTGCTGGCGCTGACCACCACCGCGTGCAGCGACGAGGTGGCCCGCCTTGGCATGCCCGAGCCGATCAGTGACCAGGCCGAGCGCATGCTCAAGCTCTGGCAGGGGTCCTGGATCGCGGCGTTCGCCGTGGGCGCCGTGGTCTGGGGCCTGATCATCTGGGCGGTGCTTTTCCACCGCAAGCGCTCCGACGACCTGCCGCCGCAGGTGCGCTACAACATGCCGATCGAGATCCTCTACACGGCGGTCCCGTTCGTCATCATCGGCGTGCTGTTCTACTTCACGGCCCGCGACCAGAACTACGTCGAGAAGACCACCGCGAACCCGTCGGTGACGATCGACGTGACCGGGTTCCAGTGGAGCTGGCAGTTCGACTACCGCGAGAAGGACTCCTCGGGCAGGGAGCGCACGGTCGCCTCGGTCGTCGGCACGCCCGTCGACCCGAACGCCACCACGGGCGCCAAGCCGGTCATGACGATCCCGGCGGGCGAGACCGTGCGCGTGCGGCTGCACGCCAACGACGTCATCCACTCGTTCTGGGTCCCGGCGCTCCTCTACAAGAAGGACGTCATGCCGGGCTACACCAACGAGTTCGAGTTCACCGCGCGCAAGACCGGTGTGTACGAAGGCCGTTGCGCCGAGCTCTGCGGCGTCGACCACAGCCGGATGCTGTTCCAGCTGAAGGTCGTCTCGCCGCAGGAATACGACCAGTACATCGCCGACGCCAAGCGCAAGGCGGCAGGGGGTGCCCAGCAGTGACCACGGTCAGCGAGGCGCCGGGCGACGTGTCGGTCCCCCGGGCGCGGACGAGCAAGGGGCGCATCATCGCCTCCTGGATGTCGTCCACCGACCACAAGGTGATCGGGTACCTGTACCTGATCACTTCGTTCGTGATGTTCCTGATCGGCGGCGTGCTGGCGCTGGTCATGCGGCTGGAGCTGTTCGAGCCCGGCCTGGACGTGGTGAGCAACGAGCAGTTCAACCAGCTGTTCACCATGCACGGCACGATCATGCTGCTGATGTTCGCGACCCCGCTGTTCGCCGGGTTCGCCAACGTCATCATGCCGCTGCAGATCGGCGCGCCGGACGTGGCGTTCCCGCGGATGAACATGCTGGCGTACTGGCTGTTCCTGTTCGGCAGCCTGATCGTGATCGCCGGCTTCCTCACCCCGGGCGGCGCCGCCAGCTTCGGCTGGTTCGCCTACGCGCCGCTGTCGGACGCGGTGCGCTCGCCGGGCGTCGGCGGCGACATGTGGGTGATGGGCCTGGCCATGTCGGGCTTCGGCACCATCATGGGCGCGGTCAACTTCATCACCACGATCCTGTGCATGCGGGCGCCGGGCATGACGATGTTCCGGATGCCGATCTTCACCTGGAACATCCTGCTGACCTCGATCCTGGTGCTGCTGGCCTTCCCCGTGCTCGCGGCGGCGCTGCTGGCGCTGGAGGCCGACCGCAAGCTCGGCGCGCACGTGTTCGACGCCGCGCACGGCGGCGCGCTGCTATGGCAGCACCTGTTCTGGTTCTTCGGGCATCCGGAGGTCTATATCATCGCGTTGCCCTTCTTCGGCATCGTGACCGAGATCTTCCCGGTGTTCAGCCGCAAGCCGGTGTTCGGCTACATCGGCCTGGTGTTCGCCACCATCTCCATCGCGGGCCTGTCGGTCACCGTGTGGGCGCACCACATGTTCGTCACCGGCCAGGTGCTGCTGCCGTTCTTCTCCTTCATGACGTTCCTGATCGCGGTGCCCACAGGGGTGAAGTTCTTCAACTGGGTCGGAACGATATGGCGAGGGCAACTGACGTTCGAGTCGCCCATGCTGTGGTCGATCGGCTTCCTGGTGACGTTCCTGTTCGGCGGCCTGACCGGCGTCATCCTCGCCTCGCCGCCGATGGACTTCCAGCTGTCGGACTCCTACTTCGTCGTGGCGCACTTCCACTACGTCGTGTTCGGCACGGTGGTGTTCGCGATGTTCGCCGGCTTCTACTTCTGGTGGCCGAAGTGGACCGGGAAGATGCTGAACGACCGGCTGGGCAAGGTGCACTTCTGGATGCTGTTCATCGGCTTCCACGGCACCTTCCTCATCCAGCACTGGCTGGGCGCGGCGGGCATGCCGCGCCGGTACGCCGACTACGCCAGCGAGTTCACCGGGATGAACCAGGTGTCCTCGGTGTTCTCCCTGCTGCTGGGCCTGTCGATGCTGCCGTTCTTCTACAACGTCTACATCACCGCCAAGAAGGGCAAGCGGGTCACCGTGGACGACCCGTGGGGCTACGGCGCGTCCCTGGAGTGGGCGACGTCCTGCCCGCCGCCGCGGCACAACTTCAACTCGATCCCGCGGATCCGCTCCGAGCGTCCGGCGTTCGACCTGCACCACCCGCACGTCGGCGCCAAGGGCGAGCTCACCGGGACGAAGGGCTAGGCGATGCGCGTTCAGGCGTTCATGTTCTACGGGTGCGCGATCTTCTTCCTCGCCACCGACGTCGTGTACTGGCTGTGGTCCAAGGACTGGACGGGCACCACGGCACTCGCCCTGTCCGTCGGGCTGGCCGGTCTGATCGGGTTCTACATCCACTTCACGGTCCGGCGCCTGGAGAAGGGCAACGGCGGGCCGCTGTACGAGGACGACCCCGAGGGTGAGATCGCGGACGCGGCGGGCGAGCTGGGCTTCTTCAGCCCGCACAGCTGGTGGCCGCTGTATGTGGCGCTGTCGGCCGCGGCGGTGGCGCTCGGCGTGGTGTTCGGCTGGTGGCTGGTGATCCTCGGCGCGACCGCCGCGATCATGACCACCATCGGGCTGGTGTTCGAGTACTACCGGGGCCACTTCTCGCACTGAGCCCCGCGGCGAGGCCGGTTCGGGTGGCGCTGTGGTGCGCGTTCGTGGCGTTCCGGACGTGTTCGGAACTCGCCCGTAATCGGTAAAGGATCACTCAGAGGGCCGGTGCCCGCGAATTTCGCGGGTACCGGCCCTTTCATGATGATCGCGTTGAATGTGCGCTCAAAGTCCGATGGGCGTTTCCGGATCGAGGGCCGCGCGGCGGTGCTGGGCCTGGCGGCGGCGGTGGCGGGCGGGGTCGCGGGATGCACCTCCGACAGCGGCGACATGGTGGCCGGGGCGGACGCGGTCACGCTGGCGGTCAGTCCCGCGGAGGGCGTGCAGCGGCCGCGGCCCGACAGCCCGATCGCGGTGCAGGCGCGGCAGGGCACGATCGAGAACGTCACCGTCGCCACCAAGGGGGAGCAGGTCGAGGGGACCTTCAGCGCCGACCGGACGCAGTGGCGTTCGCGCTGGTCGCTGCGGCCGGGCACCGAGTACCGGGTGGCGGCGACCGCGCTGGGCCGCGACGGGAGGACCCGCACGGTCACCCGCCGGTTCACCACGGCCAAGGCGGACAAGACGGTCGGCGTCACCTTCGAGGGCCCCTACAACAAGGAGGTCGTCGGGGTCGGGATGCCCATCGTCATGAACTTCGACCGCGAGGTGTCCGACCGGGCCGCGGTGGAGCGGGCGCTGGAGGTGCGCTCCAGCAAGCCGGTGGAGGGCGCCTGGCACTGGTTCGACGACCAGACGCTGGTGTTCCGCACCAAGAACTACTGGCCGCGCCACACCGACGTGGCCTTCCGCGCGCACCTGAGCGGCGTGGCGGTGGCCAAGGGCGTGTACGGGGGGAAGGACCACACGGTGAGGTTCCGTGTGGGCGACGAGCGCATCAGCACGGCCAGTGAGGACAAGCACCAGATGGTGGTGCGGAAGAACGGCAAGGTCGTCCGGAGGATGCCGATCAGCATGGGGAAGGGCGGCGTCCGCAAGTACACCACCACCAACGGCATGCACCTGACGATGGACAAGGGGAACCCGGTCACGATGACCTCCGCCTGGGAGGGGATCGGGCCCGGCTCCGCCGGCTACTACAGCCTGAGCGTCAACAACGCGGTCCGCATCTCCGACAGCGGCGAGTACGTGCACAGCGCGCCGTGGTCGGTGGGGTCGCAGGGCAACTCCAACGTCAGCCATGGCTGTATCAACACCAGTCCCTCGCACGCGCGGTGGTTCTACGAGTTCTCCCACCGCGGCGACCCGTTCGAGGTGACGGGCAGCAGCCGCGAACTGGAGCCGGACAACGGCTGGGGCTACTGGCAGATGAAGTGGAAGGACTGGGTCAAGGGCAGCGCCCTCAAGCAGTCGATGCGGATCGGCCCGCAGGGCGGCGTCGGGCTTCCCGTCCAGCACGCCGCGCCGGGGGCCGTGGCCGGCTCCGGGCAGCAGCGTCCTTAGCCTTCGCCTGAACCGGCGCGCGGGCGGCCACATCGAGCACCGGCCGGCGGCACTGGAGGAGGGGGAGGGTTCCGCCCCTGACGCCGCGGGCACCCGCCTCAGCGGCTTTGCGGCGGGGGTTCCGGGACGCCGTGCAGGCGGGCCCAGTCGCGGGCCATGGCGATGCGTTCGGGGGCCGCGGGATGCGTCATGTAGAGGACGCGTTCGAGCAGGTCGGGGCTCAGGTCGGAGATGTTGCGGACGGACAGCTCGTGCTGCATCGACGCGAACGTGGCGGGATCGCGGGTGAGGTCCAGGGAGTGCGCGTCGGCCCGCGCCTCGATCTGCCGGCTGATGAGGTTCTGGACGGGCGTGCCCAGCTGGATCGCCACCGTCACCAGCGCGACCAGCAGCGCCACCGACCGGGGATCGCCGGTCGCGCCCCCCGGAGGGCCCTCGCCCGCGTCGCCTCCGGGCCCGGGGCCGACGCCCGCGCGGCGGAGCAGGCGCGGCGAGCTGACCAGCAGATGGAGCAGGCACACCGCCGCGGAGACGCCCAGCGCGCCGATCAGCGTCCCGTAGAGCACGTCGGCGTTCTTGGCGTGGCCGAGCTCGTGCGCCACGATCGCCTCCACGCGCGGGGCCGGGGTGGACTCCAGCAGCGTGTCGTACACCACTATGCGGCGGGTCGAGCCGAAGCCGGACACGTAGGCGTTCAGCGCGGTGGTGCGGCGGGACGCGTCGGCGACCAGCACGTCCTTCACCGGGACGCCGTCGCGTTGGGCCATCGCCAGCAGGTCGCTGCGCAACCGGCCCTCCGGCAGCGAATGGAACTTGTTGAAGACCGGTTCGAACACGACCGGGTAGAGGAACGACAGCGTCACCACCAGGAGGAAGCCCCCGGCGGCGGCGCCCGTCCACCAGTAGCGCGGGAACCGGCGCAGCGCCCAGTAGAGCAGGAGCAGCGCGAGCGTCCAGACGACCCAGGTGACGGCGAGCGACTTGGCCTGGTCGGTGAGCCAGGCCGGCCAGGACTGCGTGGACAGCCCGTACCGGCGCAGGATCGCCTCGCCCCACACGGAGAACGGCAGCGCGGACAGGCGCAGCAGCGTGGTCAGCGCCACGGCCGCCACCGCGACGCGCAGCGGCCAGCGGCGCACCCGCGCCGTCGTCCACGCGATGAACCGGGAGCCGAGCGGCGTCAGGCCCAGCACCAGGACCAGGGCCAGGCCCACGACCAGGCTGGTGTAGGCGCGCGGCGCGAGCGCGGCGTCGAACGCCCGCGACCGGGCGATCTCGGCGGCGCCGAAGTCGCGGGCCGGGTCGACCGGCGCGGCGCCGCCCGGCACGTCGCCGGGCAGCGGGTTCCAGGGCGTGGTGAGGGCCAGCACCGCGCCGACGGCGGCGAACAGCACGACCGCGGCCACCGCGGCGGCCCGCCGGGAACGGCGGCCGGACGCCGGCATGCCCTGCCCCCGTCCGCCGCTGCCGCCGTGCTCGGGACCGCTCTGCTCGGGACCGCTCTCCTCGGGGGCGCGCTCCCGGGAACCGCCCTCCTCCCGCGCGGGCTCGCGGCCGGCCTCGGCCTCGGCGCTCATCGAAGCTCCCTCCGCAGGTAGTCACGCCAGTCGGCGGTGAAACGGGCGGGGCTCACGCCCAGCACCTCCCGCAGCGCCGCGGCCTCCGAACGCCGTCCCGCCGCCCGGTAGAGCCGGACCAGCCTCGCCTCACCGTACCGCTCGGCGATCATCCGGCAGGCCAGCCAGGACTCCTGGTAGGCCTGCGAGAGCCGCCCGGAGGAGCCGTCGAAGTCGCCGCGGCCCGGGAGGGCGGCGGGCAGCCGCCCGGCGGCGACCTCGCGCGCCAGCTCGCGCGCCGCCGACCGCACGCCGACGTCCCGGCCGTGGTAGCCGACGTGGTCGGCGAAGCCCTCGATGAGCCAGAGCGGGGTGCGGCCGTCGCGGGCGCCGCCGGTGGCGACGTGCGTCAGCTCGTGCGTCAGGACGACGTCGCGCCCCAGGTCGTTGAGGCGGCCGAAGGTGCCGGGGGCGATGACGATCCGGTCCGCCCCCGGTCCGCCGGCCGTGGGCGCGACGGTGGCCAGCGCGGCGATCTCCGCCAGGACGCGGTCGCCGCCCGCCAGCGCCGCGGCCCGCTGGTCGGTGCCCGGCACCAGCGCGACCACCCGGCGCCGCCAGCCGGGGACGGCCGCCTCGCCGGCCAGCCGCGCGACGGCGGGCACGGCGGCGTCCAGGCGGCGGGCGATCCCGGCCAGGCCGGGCGCGTCGCCGGCCACCAGCGCGGTCCGGCCGCGCACGACGGTGAGCGGCCCGCCGTCCCAGATCTCGGGGTCGTCGGTGAGGCCGCGGGACGTGCCGTCGCCGCTGATCACCCAGGTGCCGGAGCGGGGCGCGAACGCCAGGTGCCGGGTGCGCCGCAGCGGGTCGTCGTCGTGGCCGCGCAGCCGGTAGCCGACCGTGGTCTGGACGAGCGCGGCGCCCCCGGTGGTGGAGACGACCCGCTCGAACCGCTCGCGCCACCCGTCCAGCGGCAGTCTGAGCAGGTTGTCGAACAGTACGGCCTGGGCCTGGCGGTACGGCGCGGGCGCGGCGGCGACCGTGGCCATGAAGGCGGTGCGGTCGCGCTCCCGGACGGCGCGGGCGCGGTTGGCGAGGACGGCGGCGACCGCGTTCCGGTCGGGCGGCCCGACATCGGGACCGCCCGTCCCGGCCGGGTCCCCGGACGGTCGCCCGTCGGTGTCCCCGGACGAGGCGGCGGTCAGTCCCGCGCCCCCGAGTGCGCAGACGGCGGAGCCCGCGGCGATGGCCACCAGGGCCTTGCGCCGCGGGACTCCGCGTCCGCGCTGGGTTTCCATGCGCGAGATCCTATGCGCGCGGGAGCGCCGGGCTCACGACTACACGACGCTCCCGGGCACTGTGCTCCCGGTCATGTCCTCCCGGGCACGGCTTACTTGGAATTGGCGTAGTCGGGGTAGCCGTAGCCGACGATGCTGCCGGTGGACCGTTCCCGGACCATCACCGCGTTGCTGGTGTTGCCCTCCACGGTCTTCACGGTGCCGTCGCCGTTGTCCTTGATGACCATCCCGACGTGCACGATGTCGTTGATGTCCTTGCTGCCGTTCCAGTTGAAGAACACGATGGCGCCCGGCCGGGGCTCGGTGCCCCAGCGGCCCTGGTCCTTGAACCACTCGGCGTGCGCGACCGTCCAGGCGTCCATGCCGACCTCGTCTCTGAGGCCGATCCGGTCGCCGATCCAGGAGATGAACATGCTGCACCACGCGGCGTCGTCGTAGCCCTCGAGGGAGCCTCCGTCGCGCTCGACGGTCTCCCTGGCGCGGTCGGTGGACTTGTACCAGTCCTGGAACTTGGTCTGGCCGCCGCCGTCCTCGGAGATCCCGACCTGGGACCGGGCCATCTTGATGGCGTCCTGCGCGGTGGGCTTCTTGCGCTTGTCGCGCTTGGCCTTGGCGGAGTTGGAGGACGAGGACTTCTTGCCGCGCTTCTTCTCGCCCTTCTGCCCCTTCTGGCCCTTCTTCGCCTTGGGCTCGGCCTTGGCCGCGCTGCCCGCGGCCATCATGGCGGCGGGCCGCTGGGGTGAGGCGCCGCCCGTGGAGTCGAGCGAGATCTGCGCGGTGGCGGCGGCCAGGCCGATCAGGGTGGCTCCGGCGATGAGGGCGCCGGTGGTGCGGAGAGTGATGCACAGGGCATCGGACTTGCGGTGCTTGCCTGTCACTGCGGGGGCTCCTCAGCTTCCATGCCGCCTGCCGGGTTAGCTGACGGGTTCGGGCGTGGAAGCTGCCCTACGGCCTGGTGAGAGGCCGATTCACCCCGGATGGGACGTGGGTCCCCGGCTCCGCGTAGCGCGGACTCGGCGGTGGACGCCCGGCTTCCGGGCGCCCTCGTATTGGCATCGGTCAGGTCACCCGGTGTGCACGCGCAGTGTGCACGCGCACCCGGGTGTGATGGGGGTGGGGAGGGCGTGGCCGCCCTGGGCTCCTCGTGAACAAGGGGGTCGGGGCGTCACGAGGGCAGGGGCGGGCGGCCACGCCGTGGTATTGGGGGGCGACCCGAGATCAGGGTTCGCCCGCGGCCGGGGCCCGATGGGGGGACCGCCGTGACGCGCTCTCAGCGCCCATGCGCGCCGAGCGTGCGCTCACGATGCGGCCGGGCCGGCCGGTTGGGAAGGGACGCGGCACCTGGAAGGGGCCGAGTCGGGGGGCGGCACCTGGAGGGTGCCGGAGCGGGGGCGGCACCTGGAGGGTGCCGCGGGGCCCGGGGTGGACGAGCCACGCGGGGCCTGGCGACACCTGGGGGGCGCCGCGAATGGGACACAAGATAGCAAAGGTCGCCGAGAAGGCAAATAGGGGACAAAAAGCCGCCGGACCAGGAATAACCCGGTCCGGCGGTGAAGCCCAGCTATCGATCTTGTGACGGGACGTGCGCCCAGCGCGACGGGGACCGAACCGCGCCCGGCGGCGCGGACGGCCGCGGCGTCAGGGGCGCCCGGCCCCGTAGTAGTTGGACAGGTAGTAGCCCGAGGTGATGCTCACGACCTCGACGTTCTTGCCGGTCCGCGGGGCGTGGATCATCTTGCCGCCGCCCACGTACAGGCCGACGTGCCCGAGGTTGTTGAAGAACACCAGGTCGCCCGGCTGCAGCGAACCCTTGCTCACCCGCTTGGTGGCCGCGTACTGCGAGTTGGTCGTACGGGTGATGCCGACGCCCGCCGCCGCCCACGACTTCATCGTGAGCCCGGAGCAGTCGTAGGAGCTCGGGCCCGCGGCGCCGTAGGAGTAGGGCTTGCCGAGCTGCGCGTAGGCGAAGTTCAGCGCGACCCGCGCCGAGCCGCTCGCCGGGCCGGTGTAGCTGCCGCCCGTCGCCCCGCCCCCCGAGGAGGACGTCTCGCCGAGCTGGGCCAGCAGCGCCTTCTGCTTCTTGATGCCCTTCTCGACCTCGGTCTTCTGGGACTTCAGCTCCTTGGCCTGCTTGGCCACCTCGTCGTAGGCGGCCTTGGCCTGCGCCTGCTCGCGCCGCAGCCGCTGCGCCGACCCCAGGAACTGGGCCAGCTCGGAGCTGCGGTTGCGCGACAGGTGCTCGAACACCGCCGCCTGGTCGAGCACGGTCTGCGGGTTGTCGGCGCCGACGAAGCCGGCCACGTCGCCGGTGTTGCCCGCCTTGTACGCGGCGGCCGCCATCTGCGCGATCTTCCCCTGGAGCTCGTTGAAGGTGGCCAGCTCCTCGCGGCCCGCCCTCTCCGTCGCCTGCCACTTCTTCTTGGCGACCTTGAGCTTCTCCTGCACCTGGTTGTACTTCTCGACCAGCTGCTCGACCTGCTCGTTGAGCTTGGTGAGCTTCTTGCGCGCCTCCGCCGCGCTGGGCCGCGGTTCGGCGTGCGCCGCGGTCGCGGGAAGCACGGTCACGGGAACGGTGAGCGAGGCGGTCACGGCGAGGCAGACGGTCGCCGTGAGCCTGCGCGAGGTGCCGCGTCCTGCGCTTACGCCCGGGCGGCCGCGCTGCGGCAGGGAGCCCGCCCCGGTGAGATCACTGGCCACGATCTGATGTGCCCCTCTCGGTCCACGATGTCAGCGGACGACACTAGCGAGGGGCCACACCCGTCACAACTGATTCGTTAGTCTTTGCCGCAGTAATTCGGACTTTACGCACACTCGGTGAGATAAAGATCACGAGGCGCGGTCGCGGCCGGGTCGCTCCGTCACCGCCCGCACCGGCGGCGGCACCAGCCGCAACGGCGGGACCATCCGGTGGTCGGCGAGCACCCGCAGCGCCCGCCGCTCGTCCTCGTCGACGTCCACCACCCCCGCGGCGGGATCGCCCGCCGCGCACTCCAGCAGCGCCGGCACCACGCAGTCGCCGCAGCCCGCGCCACGGACCCGGCAGGCCTCGCACTCGATCAGCATCGGCGCCTCCTCACGCCCATCGCGCCATGACGCCGCCATGGCGCTCGCACTGCGGGCGACGGTACGGGCAGGGTCCGACAGAACACCCGACAGAACACCCGACAGAACGGGGAGAAAACGCCTGAGAGCCGCGAGGACGCCGGAAACGGCAGGTCAGGGCATCTGGAGACCTACGTGCGGCCCAGACGGCGCAGCAGCAGCGTGGAGGGCGCCGGCCGGGCATTGGCGCGGCGGGCGGCATCGGCCACCTCGCGGTCGGAGGAGACCACCACGACCGCGCGGCCCGGCGGCTCGGCCCGCACCAGCTCCCCGATCAGCTCGTCGGCGGTCTGCCCCGGCTGGCTGAACAGCACCCGCACCCCGCGCGGCGCCGGGATCGCCACCGGGGCGTCCAGGTCGGCCCCGTCGAACACGCACGTGACCTCGGCCCGCGTCTGCGCCGCCAGCCCGCCCAGCCCCGACAGCAGCCGGTTGCGCTGGTCGGCCAGCGGCAGCTCGCCGTAGCCGGTCTTGGTGACGTTGTAGCCGTCCACCACCAGATGCACCTGGGGGAGGGTCAGCAGCCGCTCCAGCAGCTGCGGGTCCTGGTCCGACAGCGCCCGCCCGGGCAGCGCGCGATGTGCCAGCCGGTCGGGCTCCACCCCGGCCACCGCGTCCGCCGGCCGCCCGATCGTCGAGGGCAGCGCCAGCTCCCGGCGCACGCCCTGCGCCGCGTCCACCAGCGTGTCCAGCAGCATCCGCAGCCGCACGTCGTCGACGTTGCGGCCCTCCCGGGTGGCGCGCCGGGCCGCCTCGGCGTCGGTCTCCGCCCGCGCCAGCCGCCCGCGCAGCCTGCGCATCTCCTTGTCGGCCGCCGCGGTGCCCTCACGCGCCGCGGCCAGCTCCCGCTCCGTCTCCGCCGCCAGCTCCTCGGCCCGCTCCTGCGCCGCCCTCGCCCTGGTACGGGCGTCGTGCAGCTTGCGGCGCAGCTCGGCCACCTCCGCCTTGGACTCGCGCAACTCCGCGCGCAGCCGCTCCACCTCGGCGGACCGGGCCGTACGCGCCGCCGCCAGCTCCTCGCGCAGCTCGCCGATCCGCCGCTCGGCCGCCTCACCCTCCGACGCGCTCGCGGATCGTTCCAGCTCGGCGCGGGCGGCCTCCACCAGACGGGTCCAGCCCTGGGGACGCAGAAGGTAGGCGATGACCGCGACCTTCACCGGATCGGCCGCCGGCGGCACCGGGCCGCTCTCCACCGCCTCCACCAGGTCGGGCTGCGCCTCCCGCAGCGGCGCCGCCACCCGCCGCCGGAACCCGGCGTCCTTCTCCAGCTGCGCGGCGATGTGCTGCCCGGCCAGCTTCGCCCGCTTGCGCCGCTCGAACCGCGCGAAGCGGCGCAGCGGCAGCGGAACCTCCTCGGCGGGCAGGGCACCGATCAGCTCCGCGGCCGTCTCCACCACGCCCACCCGGACCGCCTCGGGGAGGGGGCGGGGCAGGCGCTCCTCCGCTTCCGGGCCGCTGTCGATGATCCCGCTCCTTCCGGGCCGTGCCGTCGGTCCGCTCAGTTTTCCCGGGTGACACACACCTTAACCAGGGCAAACGCGTGATCAGCCGGTACCGGCGGGAGCCTCGCGGGACGCCCTCGGCGCCCCCGCCCGCGACGTTCCCAGGGGTGCCCACCACCCTAGCGGCCCGCGGTCTGTCGGTGGCGTCCTCTACGGTCGCCGCCATGACGGCTGCGCGTTCGGACGGCTCACTGGCGCACGGCGTCCAGGGCACCCTCGACGACCTCGGCACCCCCCTGTCCGAGGTCACCTTCGTGGTGGTCGACCTGGAGACCACCGGCGGCTCGGCGGCCGACTCCGCCATCACCGAGATCGGCGCCGTGAAGGTCCGCGGCGGCGCCGACCTCGGCCAGTTCGGCACCCTCGTCGACCCCGGCGGCGCCATCCCGCCGTTCATCACCGCGCTCACCGGCATCACCCAGGCGATGGTCACCGCCGCGCCCCGCATCGACTCGGTCCTCCCCTCGTTCCTGGAGTTCGCCCGCGGCTGCGTGCTCGTCGCCCACAACGCCCCCTTCGACATCGGCTTCCTCAAGGCCGCCTGCGCCGCCCAGGGCTACGCCTGGCCCGCCTTCCCCGTCATCGACACCGTCGACCTCGCCCGCCGCGTCCTGACCCGCGACGAGGTGCCCAACTGCAAGCTGGAGACCCTCGCCCGGTTCTTCCGCACCGCCACCCGGCCCTGCCACCGCGCCCTCGCCGACGCCCGCGCCACCGTCGACGTCCTGCACGGCCTCATCGAACGGCTCGGCTCCTTCGGCGTCACCTCCCTCGAAGAGCTCCGCGGCTTCGCCAAGGCCCCCACCCCCGAGCAGCGGCGCAAACGCCACCTCGCCGACGCCGTCCCCAGCGCCCCCGGCGTCTATGTGTTCGAGGACGCCCGCGGCGAGGCCCTCTACATCGGCAAGAGCGGCGACCTGCGCACCCGCGTCCGCAGCTACTTCACCGGCTCGGAGACCCGCCACCGCGTCCGCGAGATGGTCGGCCTCGCCGAACGCGTCCGCACCATCGAATGCGCCACCGGCCTGGAGGCCGAGATCCGCGAGCTCCGCCTCATCGCCGAGCACAAACCCCGCTACAACCGCCGCTCCAAGTTCCCCGAACGGGTCATGTGGCTCAAGCTCACCGTCGAACCCTTCCCCCGGCTGTCCATCGTCCGCGAATGCCGCGACGACGGAGCCGCCTACCTCGGCCCGCTGTCGTCCCGGCGCCAGGCCGAGGAGGCCCGCGCCGCCATGCACGAGGCCATCCCGCTGCGCCAGTGCACCCAGCGGCTCACCCCCGGCATCATCGAACGCGGCCGCGCCCGCACCTGCGCACTAGGCGAGATCGGCCGCTGCGGCGCCCCCTGCGAGGCCCGCGAGACCGCCGACGCCTACGAGGTCCACGTCACCTCCGCGCGCTCGGTCCTGGCCGGCGACGTGCGCCCCGTCGTCGCCGCCGCCCGCGTCCGCATCGACCGGCTCGCCGCCGGGCAGCGCTACGAGGAGGCCGCGCTGCAACGCGACCGGCTCGCCGCCTTCGTCCGCGCCGCCGCCCGCGGCCAGCGGCTCGCCGCCCTGGCCGGCTGCCCCCAGGTCGTCGCCGCCCGGCCCGCCTTCGACGGCGGCTGGGAACTGGCCGTCGTCCGGCACGGCCGCCTCGCCGCCGCCGGCACCATCCCGCCCCACGCCCACCCCCGCCCCTACGTCGACGCCCTCATCGCCACCGCCGAGACCGTCTTCCCCTGGTCGGTCACCACTGGAGCCCCCGGCGGCGCCGCCGCGGCCGAAGAGATGGAATGCATCCTGCGCTGGATGGACTCGCCCGGCATCCGCCCCGTCGAGATCGAGGGCACCTGGACCAGCCCCGTCCACGGCGCCGAACGGCTGCGCGAATGGATCGACAACGCCTACGCCGCCCACGACCTCGGCGAGTCCCGCACCGGCCGCCCACTAAGGTGACGGGAGAAACCCGGCAATCCACGACCAGGCTCTGCACAAGGACCCCCTATGGCCCTGCCGCTCTACGACAGCCAGCCCGCCCGGCGGGTCCCGTGGGTGACCTACCTCCTGGTGGCCGCCAACGTGGTGGTCTTCCTGCTCACCCCCATGGCCAGCTTCTCCACCTGGTACGGCGAAGGCAGGGCCCGGGAGTGCAACGCCGCCCGCTTCGCCTTCGAACACGGCGCCGTCCCCAAGGAACTCACCACCGGCCGCCAGCAGCCGCTCCCCACCGAGATCGTCCGCCAGTGCGGCGAGGACGACTACGACAAGACCCCCTGGTTCTCCGCCTTCACCTCGATGTTCCTGCACTCGGGCGCGCTGCACCTGCTCGGCAACCTGATCGCCCTCTTCGTCGTCGGCATGGGCGTCGAAGACCGCCTCGGACGGCTGCGCTACCTGCTGTCCTACCTCTTCTTCGGCCTCGTCGCCGTCTACGGCTTCGCCTACGTCTCCCCGGACTCCACCACACCGCTGATCGGCGCGTCCGGCGCCATCGCCGGTGTCCTGGGCGCCTACCTCATCCTCAACCCGCGCGGCCGCATCGTCAGCCTCGTCCCGCCCGTCGTCATCCGCCTCCCCGTCTGGGTCGTCCTCGGCTACTGGTTCGTCATCCAGTGGCTCTCCCTCGGCGACGAGGAGAGCAACGTCGCCTACGTCGCCCACATCGCCGGCTTCATCGCCGGAGTCGCCTACGCCGTCCTCGCCCGCCGAGCCGGCCCCGCCCGCCGCCTGGCCGCCCTGAGCCGCGGCTGACCCCGGTAGAGTCGATCACGCCACCGCGTTGTCGACATGGGGGAGGGTGCCGTGGTCACCGCGATCGTCCTGGTGAAGGCCGACGTCGCACGCATCCACGAGGTCGCCGAGAGCATCGCCGCCCTGGACGGAGTCAGCGAGGTCTACTCCATCACCGGCGAGTACGACCTCATCGCCATGGTCCGCGTCCACCGCCACGACGAACTCAACGACGTCATCCCCGGCCGTCTCAACAAGGTCCCCGGCATCCGCGACACCGAGACCCACATCGCCTTCAGGACCTACTCCAGGCACGACCTGGAAGCAGCCTTCGCCCTGGGCCTCCCAGACGCTGATTGATCGTGGAGGGGCGCCCCTCCACACCACCCGCGCGGGGCGAACCCCCACACCTCCGGGGGTGGGGCTCCGCCCCTACAAGTCACACAGTGGTCTTGATCCAGTGGTCCAGCTTCGCCGCGGCTCTGCCCTCGTCCACGGCTGTTGCGGCGCGGGTGTAGGCGGCGCGCAGGGCGTCGGTCAGGGCTTCGGGGGCGGGGGCGCCGTCGTAGGCGACCATCAGGGCGGCGGCGTTCAGCAGCGTCATGTCGCGGACGGGGCCGGGTTCGCCGGCGAAGACGGCACGGGCGACGCGGGCGTTGAAGGGGGCGTCGGCGCCGCGCAGGTCCTCCGGCCTGGCGGGCGGGATGCCCAGGTCGGCGGGGTCGAAGGTGGTCTGGGTGGCGGTGCCGCCGCGGACGACCCACACGGTGGAGGTGCCGGTGGTGGTGAGTTCGTCCAGGCCGTCGTCGCCGCGGAAGACCAGGGAGGAGCAGCCGCGTTCGGCGAAGACCCCGGCGATCACGCCGGCCATGCGGGGGTGGAACACGCCCACGGCCTGGGTGGTGGTGCGGGCGGGGTTGGTGAGCGGGCCCAGGAAGTTGAAGACGGTGGGGGTGCCCAGCTCGCTGCGGGTCCGGCCGGCGTGCCTGAGCGCCGGGTGGTAGATCGGCGCGAAGCAGAAGGTGATGCCGACCTCCTCGGCGACCTCGGCGGCGCGTTGGGGCGGCAGGTTGATCGCGACGCCCAGTTCCTCCAGGAGGTCGGCGGCGCCGCAGGACGAGGAGGCGGCGCGGTTGCCGTGCTTGACGACCTTGACGCCGGCGGACGCGGCGACCACGGCGGCCATGGTGGAGATGTTGACGGTGTGGGCGCGGTCGCCGCCGGTGCCGACCAGGTCGCCGAGCCGGCCGGGGATCTCGATCGGGGTGGCGTTGGCCATCATGCCCTCGGCCAGGCCAGCCACTTCGGCGACCGTCTCGCCCTTGGCGCGCATCGCGACGGCGAAGCCGGCGATCTGGGCGTCGGTGGCCTCCCCGGCCATGATCTGGTTCATCGCCCAGGCGGTCTCGGCCCTCGACAGCGACTCGCCGTCGAGCAGGGCGTTGAGCAGCGCAGGCCAAGTGGTACGCGCATCCATGGTTTCCCCCAGGTTGCGATGGGTCGGAGGGGATGCGCGGAGGCCGGGCCTTCGTGCCGTGCCCCCTCAGGCCGGGGGCTCGCCCCCGCCTCCCCGGCGAGCAGGTCTACAGAGCCGGAAGGCGGTTCTCCGCCCGCCAGCGCATGAGATCGGCGACGGCGCCGGCCAGGACCATCGGGTCCAGGGGCAGGCCGACGACCTTGTCGGCGCGCGACCAGGTCGCGAGCCAGCCGTCGTCGCGCCGGGCGATGATCGCGAGCACCGGCGGGCAGTCGTACACCTCGTCCTTGGCCTGGCGGCACACGCCCAGGCCGCCCGCGGGCTGCGCCTCGCCGTCCACCACGACCACGTCGATGCCGCCCTGGTCCAGCCGCTCCACCACGGCGGGCTGGGTGGCGCGCTCGACGAACTCCACCCGGGGCAGGTCGGCGGCGGGCCGGCGTCCGATGGCGAGCCGGATCTGGGCGCGGGTGTCGGCGTCGTCGCTGTAGACGAGAACCTTCATGGGGTTCTCGGCGGCGCTGTCCGGGGCGGTGCTCATGGCTGAGAAGGTTACCCGCCCGCCGCGGGTCGGGGCACGTCCGCCCGGCTTTCCGCGGACGGTGATCTTCGTGGCCGTACCGTGTCCGAAACGTGGCCGCGCGCACACCGGGCCGCGGACCGGGCCGGTCGGGCGGCCGGGGCCCCTCCCGGGGGGCCCTTCCGAAAGCGCAGGTCGGACACACTCGGGAACCTCTGATGGGGGGTCATGCGTCGATCATCGGACGGGTGACGTAATAATGGCGCCCGTGGCAACAGCATCCGCGATAGAGACAACACCTCACGCTCGGGCGAATCGTCCCAACCTGGTCAGCGTGGGGACGATCGTTTGGCTGTCGTCCGAGCTGATGTTCTTCGCGGCTCTGTTCGCGATGTTCTTCACGATCCGCTCCGTGACGATCGGCCAGCAGGGAGAGCACGCGTGGCCGGGCGCCGAGCTGGACCTTCCGCTTTCCGCGTTCAACACCACGATCCTGGTGTTGTCCTCGGTCACCTGCCAGATGGGCGTGTTCAAGGCCGAGGCCGGCAAGGTCGGGCGCGACGGCGGCCTGCTGAACTTCCGGCGCTGGGGGCTGCGCGAGTGGTACGTGCTGTCCTTCCTGATGGGCGCCTACTTCGTGGCCGGTCAGGCCTACGAGTACTACAACCTGGTCACGCATGACGGCCTGACGCTGTCGTCCTCGGCGTACGGCTCGGTCTTCTACCTGACCACCGGGTTCCACGGCCTGCACGTCACCGGCGGCCTGGTCGCGTTCCTGTTCGTCCTCGGACGGACCTACGCCGCCAAGCGCTGGACGCACGAGCAGGCGACGAGCGCGATCGTCGTGTCGTACTACTGGCACTTCGTGGACGTGGTCTGGATCGGCCTGTTCGCGACGATCTACCTTCTGGACCTATGACCCGGGCGAAGCCCTGGGGGTCTGGGGGTCCACCCCCAGAGGATGCGCAGCCCCGGGCGAAGCCCTGGGGGTCTGGGGGGCCACCCCCAGAGCAAGCGCAGCCCCGGGCGAAGCCCATGGGCTCTGGGGGTCCACCCCCACAGGAAGCGCTGTCCCGCAAGACCACCGACGACACCACCCGAACGGGGAAATCCGTGAAAAGGTTCACCGCATGGCGACGGCGCCCGTGGGCGGGCTACGCCGTCGTGCTGGCGGCCCTGGCGGCGATCGGCGTCATCTACGCCGGTTTCCAGCCCCAGCCTGACCGCGCCGAGGCGGCGAACACGGCCCAGGCCGCGAACGATCTGCAGAACGGCAAGCAGCTGTTCCAGAAGAACTGCGCCAGCTGCCACGGTCTGAACGCCGAGGGCTCGAAGGACGCCAAGGGCAAGCCGCTGGCGCCGAGCCTGATCGGGGTCGGCGCGGCGTCCGTCGACTTCCAGGTCAGCACGGGCCGGATGCCCGCCATGAACCCGGGCGCGCAGATGCCCCGCAAGGAGCCGATCCCCGAGTTCGACACCACGATCTCGACCGACTACCACGACCCCGAGCAGAAGGCGGCGGCGGAGAAGCAGAAGGCCCAGGCGCAGAAGAACCTGGCCGACCTGAACGCCTACATCGCCTCGCTCGGCCCCGGTCCCGCGGTGCCCTCCGCCGAGATGGTGGACCCGAAGAAGGGCGACGTCGCGCTCGGCGGGAAGCTGTTCCGCACCAACTGCGCCCAGTGCCACAACTTCGTGGGCGCGGGCGGCGCGCTGACCGGCGGCAAGTACGCGCCGCCGCTGGACAAGAGCGACGTCACGCCCGTGCAGATCTACGAGGCGATGCTGACCGGTCCGCAGGCCATGCCGGTGTTCAACGACACCACGCTGACCCCGAAGGACAAGCAGGCCATCATCGCCTACCTCGTCCAGACCCGTGAGGAGCCCAACCCGGGCGGCAACGGGCTCGGCCGCATCGGCCCCGTCTCCGAGGGCCTGGCCGGCTGGCTGATCGGTATCGGCCTGCTCGTCCTGGCGGCCATGTGGATCACCGCCAAGAAGCCGAAGAAGCTGAAGAAGTCATGACCGACAACAACGACACCACCGGCTCCGGACGGGAGCCGGGCGAGGGCGGGGCGACGCCCGGCCGGGTGGTGGGCACGCCCTCGCCGGCGGCCGAGAAGCAGCTGCTGGCCAGCCAGGACATCTCCGCGCCCGCCGGTGCGGGCGGGGAGCTGGACGAGAAGTCCGCCAAGCGCGCCGAGCGCATCGTGGCGCTGTTCTTCCTGGCCGCCTTCGCCGGCAGCGTGGCGTTCATCGCCTACTACATCGGCTGGAGCGGCCGCGACGGCGGCATGCACGGCATCGACCGGGCCCGCGAGTCCAACTACTGGCTCGGCGGGATGATGGCGCTGTCGTTCCTGGCGCTGGCCATCGGCGTCACCATCTGGGTGCGCCGGCTCATGACCAGCAAGCCGATCGTCCAGGAGCGGCACGAGCTGGCGGCCGACCCGGCCACCCGGCAGGCCTTCACCAAGGCGTTCCTGGAGGGTGCCGAGGACAGCGGCATCACCAAGCGGCCGCTGCTGCGCCGCACGCTGCTGCTGGCCGCCGCGCCGCTGGGCCTGGCCCCGCTTGTGCTGCTGCGCGACCTCGGCCCGCTGCCGGAGAAGCGGCTGCGCCACACCTACTGGGGCGAGGCGGTCAAGAAGGCGAAGGAGGAGGGGAAGAAGGGCGTCCGCCTGGTCGTGGACGGCACCAACAAGCCCCTCAAGGTCAGTGACTTCGCCTCGCCCGGCAGCATGATCACGGTGCTGCCGGAGGGGATCGAGGAGCACGCGCACCACCCGCTGAACGAGATCGCCAAGGCGGTGACGATCCTCATCAACGTCCCGGAGGACCAGCTCAAGGGCGGGACGGAGAAGAACTGGACCGTCAACGGGATCGTGGCGTACTCCAAGATCTGCACGCACGTGGGCTGCCCGGCGGCCCTGTACGAGCAGACCACGCACCACATCCTGTGCCCGTGCCACCAGTCGACCTTCGACGCCACCGACGGCGCCAAGGTCATCTTCGGCCCGGCGGCGCGGTCGCTGCCGCAGCTGCCGCTGGCCGAGGAGAACGGCTACCTGATTGCCACCGGCGACTTCCCCGAGCCGATCGGCCCGAGCTTCTGGGAGCGCGGATGAGCGAGGCAACCGCCCCGAAGGCGGTCGACGGAACGCTGAACTTCCTCGACGACCGCCTGGGCTCCACCACCTTCTTCAAGCGGAACGTGAAGAAGGTCTTTCCGGACCACTGGTCGTTCATGCTGGGCGAGATCGCCCTGTACTCGTTCATCATCCTGCTGCTGACCGGGACGTTCCTGACGCTCTGGTTCAAGCCGAGCATGATCGAGGTGGTGTACGACGGGTCGTACACCAAGCTGAACGGCGTGCGGATGTCGGAGGCCTACGCCTCGACGCTGCACATCACCTTCGACGTCCGCGGCGGGCTGCTGATGCGGCAGATCCACCACTGGGCGGCGCTGCTGTTCATGGCGTCGATCATGGCGCACATGCTGCGGGTGTTCTTCACCGGCGCGTACCGCAAGCCGCGTGAGATCAACTGGCTGATCGGCATCGGCATGTTCACGCTGGGCATGCTGGAGGGCCTGTTCGGCTATTCGCTGCCCGACGACCTGCTGTCGGGCACCGGGCTGCGAATCACCCAGGGCGTGGCGGAGTCGATCCCCGTGGTCGGCACGTACCTCTACATGTTCCTGTTCGGCGGGGAGTTCCCCGAGGGCAACACCGGGGACATCATCCCGAGGCTGTTCACCATCCACGTGCTGCTGATCCCGGGCATCCTCCTGGGGCTGGTCACCGCGCACATGATGATCATGTGGCATCAGAAGCACACCGCGATGCCGGTCAAGGAGCAGTCCGAGGCGAAGGTGTACGGCTACCCGTTCTACCCGGTCTTCATGGCCAAGACGGGCGCCTACTTCCTGTTCACCTTCGGCGTGTGCGCGCTGCTGGGGGCCTTCGCCCAGATCAACCCGATCTGGTTGTTCGGGCCCTACGATCCCGGGGCGATCTCGTCGGGTTCGCAGCCCGACTTCTACATGGGCATCCTCGAGGGCTCGCTGCGGATCATGCCGAACTGGGAGACCACCGCGTTCGGCCACACGATCAGCTGGAACGTCCTGATCCCGGCGCTGGGGCCGCTGGGGATCATCTTCACCGGGGCGGCGCTGTGGCCGTTCATCGAGCAGTGGGTGACCGGCGACAAGCGGCACCACCACGTCAACACGCGGCCGCGCAACGCCCCGGTCCGCACCGGCGTGGGCATGGCCGCGGTCACCTTCTACGGGGTGCTGTGGCTGGCCGGCGCGAACGACGTGCTCGCCGAGCGGTTCCACGTGTCGCTGTTCGCCACGACCTGGTTCTTCCGGTTCGCGGTGTTCATCGGCCCGGTCGTCGCCTACATCGTCACCAAGCGGATCTGCCTGGGGCTGCAGCGCAGCGACGCCGCGACGGTCGCGCACGGCGTGGAGAGCGGCATCATCCTGATGTCGCCGGACGGCAGGTTCAGCGAGCGGCACGAGCCGGCGCGCGAGGAGGAGCGGGCGGTGATCCTGAGCAAGGAGAACACCCGTCCCGAGGCGCCGGCGGTGGACGCCGCGGGGATTCCCGCGCCGAGCGCCAAGGGCCCGCTGGGGCACGTGCGGTCGCGGCTCAACCGCGTGTGGACCTTCGACGACATTCCGGTCGAGGAGCACGCCCACGGCGAGCACGGCGAGGGCGAGCACGAGCTGGAGAGCGGGGAGAGCAAGCAGCTCAGCCGCTGAGCCGCTGCGCCGCGTCAGCGGAGGCCCGTCACCTGGACATAGGTGGCGGGCCTCCGCTCGTGATGTCCATAGTCTGGGGAGAGATGACCAAGACCCTCGTCGTCACCAACGACTTCCCGCCCCGTCCGGGCGGCATCCAGGCGTTCGTGCACAACCTGGCGGTGCGGCGCCCTCCGGGGTCGGTGGTGGTGTATGCGCCGGCGTGGCGGGGGGCGGCGGAGTTCGACGCCGCGCAGCCGTTCCCGGTGGTGCGGCACCCGACCTCGCTGATGGTGCCGGAGCCGTCCGTGCTGCGCCGGGCGGGGGAGATCCTGCGGTCGGAGGGCTGCGACTCGGTGGTGTTCGGGGCGGCGGCGCCGCTGGGCCTGCTGGCGGCGGCGCTGCGGCGGCGGGGCGCGCGGCGGCTGGTGGGCATCACGCACGGGCACGAGGCCGGGTGGGCGTCGCTGCCGGTGGCGCGCGGGCTGCTGGGGCGGATCGGCGAGGGCGTCGACGCGCTGACGTATCTGGGGGAGTACACGCGCAGCCGCATGGCGCGGGCCCTCTCTCCCGCCGCCGCGTCGCGGATGGCCTGGCTGGCCCCGGGCGTCGACGAGGGGGTGTTCCGTGCGGGGGCCGGCGGCGAGGAGATGCGGCGCCGGTACGGTCTCGGGGATCGTCCTGTGGCCGTGTGCGTGTCGCGGCTCGTCCCCCGCAAAGGGCAGGACGCGCTGATCCATGCGTGGCCGCGGGTGCGCAAGGCCGTCCCGGACGCGGCGCTGCTGCTCGTGGGCGGGGGGCCGTACCGGGCCGAGTTGGAGCGGCTGGCGGCCTCGCTCGGGGTGACGGATTCGGTGGTGTTCACCGGGAGCGTGCCCTGGGAGGAACTGCCCGCGCACTATGACGCTGGGGACGTGTTCGCCATGCCGTGCAGGACGCGCCGCCGCGGTCTCGACGTCGAGGGGCTCGGCATCGTGTACCTGGAGGCGTCGGCGACGGGTCTGCCCGTGGTGGCGGGGAGTTCCGGGGGAGCGCCTGACGCGGTCTTGGACGGGGAGACCGGCGTGGTCGTCGAGGGCCGTTCCGTGGCCGCGGTGGCGCGCGCGCTGAGTGACCTGCTGGGCGACCCCGCGCGCGCCCGGAAGATGGGGGAGCGGGGGCGTTCCTGGGTCGAGGAGGAATGGCGCTGGGAGCTCCAGTCCGCCCGGCTCGACGCCCTCCTGAAAGGCTCCTGAGCCGCCGTCAAGGCGGCCGCGGGGAGGGGATCCGCGCTCCATCGTCATGCCGCGTGCGGAACCCGCTGCGAACAGTGGCAGGATGCGGGACATGGCGGACGTCGAAGACGCGTGGGAGCCGGTGTCCGGGGAGGCCACCGGCTGGCTGAAGGACCTCGATCCCGAGCACAACCACGCGGGCTACCAACCACCGCGGCGCCCGGACGCGGTGTGGATCCTGCACTCCATGTACGTGTGGAACGGGGGGCTGGTCACCACCACCCACGACGACGTCTACCAGTCGGCCCGGGCGTCCGGGCTGGCGGAGCCGGAGGTGTCGGGGGAGATCGACCGTGACCTGATGGAGGGCGCCGTCGTCACCGGCACCCGGCTGGGCCGCGGCGGCCATCCGGGGCCCGGGTGGCGGCGGCTGCGGTGGGCCGAGCTGGCCCGCGGGTTCGGGGAGCCGGTCGTGCCCGAGGGCGTGCTGCCGGGCCACCGCTGCCTGCGCCAGGCGCATCCCACCGGAAGCTGGTCGGCCGCCGTCGAGCCGCCGGCCGAGGGCTGCCTGGACCGGGAGGGCTGGCGCCGGCTGATGTCGCTGCTGGTGCGGCACGACCTCGAGGGCGAGGCCCGGCGCTGCTACGCCTACTACTGCTCGTTCGTCACCGGCCACTGGGACCGGGAGGCCGTCCTGGCCGGGCGGCTGGGGGACGCGGCCGAGCTGTACGACCATCCGGCGATGTCGAGCTGCCCGTCCAACCTGTGGCCCGAGGACCGCTCCTGGGTCGTCTACTGCGACTGGGACCTGTGGGGCACCAAGGTCGTGGGGCCGACGTCGCTCATCGAGTCGATCCTGGCCGACCCGGAGCTGGAGGCGCTGCGGCTGCCCTGGTCCACCTGAGCCGGTCCGGCGGCGCCGGACCCGCGGGTCCGGCGGCCCCGAACCGGGACGGGCGGCGCGCCCCCGCGCCGTGGGCGGGCCGCCCGTCCCGGGCCGTCATGCGGATGATGGTCCGCTGGGGAAAGGGTCGCTGGGGTATGAGATCGCGCCGGGCACTCCCGGAGACCAGTTCCACGCGGCCCCTGTCGAGGAGGGTGCGATCCGCGGTGCTCCGGCCCGGCGCCCTTTCGGGGGGAGAACCTGGAGGCGGGCGCGTCGTGCGGGACGGCCGGTGTGCGGATCGTCGAGGCGTGGACGGGAGTGCCGGGCGCGACCCCGGCACCGGGACGCGGGCCTGTTGGAGGAGGGGTGGGCCACCCCGCGGAGGTCGATCATCGGGGTACCTCCTCCCTGGACCGGCGAACCGATGACACCCCTGACGCTAGGCCGCCGGGACGGCCATGGCACGACCGTTATGTCTGGCTTAAGGGAAGGCTGAGCCGGGCCTAAGCCGCGTCCCGGGAACGGTCCCGCGAACCGCGGCCGGAGGCGAGCGCGAACGCCGCCCCGGCGGCCAGGAGAGCGGTCAAAGCGAGGGCGAGCGCGCCCATTCCGCGCCCGGCCAGAGCCCCGGCGATCTGCGGCCCGAGGCTGCCCCCGGCGAACAGCAGCGCGCTGTAGAGCGACACGGCGGCGGCCCGGTCCGCGCCCGCCCGCGAGCCGATGGTGTCGATCAGCGCGGGGGCGGCGACGGCGGTGCCCGCGGTGACCGCCAGCAGCAGGAGGGCCAGCACGGTGGTGCCGGGATCCAGCAGGCCGACCGCGGCCGTGCCCGCGGCCATCAAAGCCAGCGCGAGCGCGACCCGGCGCGGGCCCGGGAGGCGAGCCAGCCACGGCGTGAGGAACGGGACGGCGAGGATGGCCGGGAGGGCGCTCGCCCGCAGGCCGAGCAGCCCGGTCGTCCCGGTCAGCTCCAGCCCGGTGTAGAGCGCGACGAACGAGGCGAGCACCACGGGCACGGTCAGGAACAGCAGCCGCAGCCGGGGCGCGCGCAGCAGCGGGACCATGGCCCGGTACGCCTCCAGCGGGGAGCGGCGGGCGGCCGGGAGGTCGGGCAGCATGACCCGCCGCAGCAGCACGGCGGACGCGGCGAACGCCGCGGCCCCGAAGGCGAAGAACCACCGCCAGCCCAGCGTCGCCGCCAGGCCCTGCGCGGCCAGCTGCCCGAGGGCGGCGGAGGCGAGGAAGCCGGTGGTCATCGAGGTGATCGTGACGAGCCTGCGGTGCGGTTCGACGCGTTCGGCCACGTACGCCATGGCCACCGGCGGGAACGCGCCGGCGGTCAGGCCCTGCAGGGCGCGCAGCGCCAGCGCGGCGTCCGGTCCGGGGGAGGCGGCGACCAGGGCGGTGGTGACGGCGGTGGCGGCCAGGCCGGCCACCACGACCCGGCGCCGTCCGAAGCGGTCCGACAGCGGGGCCAGCAGCAGGAAGCCCGCCGCGTAGCCGAAGCCGAAGGCGCTGACCAGCCAGGTGAGCGCGGCGGGACGGGCGTCCCAGCCGGCGGCGGCCGGGCCGAGCAGCGGGATCATGCCGTAGAGCTGGCCGGCGGCCAGCAGCGCGGTGGCGGCGAGGGCGACGACGGTCGGGCCGAACGGCGCGTGCCGGTGGGACGTGGGGGCGGCGGGCGGAGTGCCGCTCCCTGCCGGCGTGGGGGCCGGTGCGGGGGCCGGTGCGGGTGCGGGGGTCGGTGACGGCATGCCGGCGACGCTAGCCAACCAACTGGTTGGATGTCAACCAACCGGTTGGAGGGGGTCGGTTATCATCGGGCCATGTCGAACCACGCCGCCCCGCCGGCCCCGGACAGCGCCACCCCGCCCGTCCCGTCCCGGCCCGCCCCCACCACCCGGGACGCGCTGCTCGCCGCGGCCCGCGAGGAGTTCGCCGAGCACGGCATCGCCGGGGCCCGGGTCAACCGGATCGCCGAGCGCGCCGGCGTCAACAAGGAGCGGATCTACGGCTACTTCGGCAACAAGGAGAAGCTGTTCGACGCCGTGATGAAGGACGCCCTGGACGAGCTCACCGAGATCACCGCGGGGCTCGGCGACGACCCGGCCGAGTACGTCGCGCGGCTGTTCGACCACTACCGCCACCATCCCGCGCTGCTCCGGCTG
Source organism: Spirillospora sp. CA-255316 (assembly GCA_050942275.1). Taxonomy (GTDB): domain Bacteria; phylum Actinomycetota; class Actinomycetes; order Streptosporangiales; family Streptosporangiaceae; genus Spirillospora. The sequence continues at coordinate 3,148,400 of CP192047.1, forward strand.
CTGATGTGGGAGGGCCTGTACGACCGGCAGGGCGACCTTCCCGAGCAGCAGTGGCGGGTCGAGCGCTGCCGCGGCAAGGTCGCCTCGCTGGCCGCCCACCTGGGCCGCGAGCCGTCACCGGAGATCGGCCGGCTGATGCTCAGCCTCACCGCGCTGGCCGTCATGCCGCTGGCGATGCCCCAGCTGGGCCAGCTGATGGGCGCCGAGGTGGACGACGAGGAATCCGCCGCGCTGATGCGTGAACATCTCGTCGCCTTCGTCCGTACCGCGGTACGGGGCGCGAGCACCACCGCCGGCCCGGGCTGACCGGGCGGGGGCGCCCCGGCACCAGGTGCGGCATCGGGCGCAACCGCTTCCGGACAAGGGTTTCGGAGGATTTTTTGTCACCGAACCGCATCAAGGTGGCCCCTGGGGCGTATGCTCCGGGGGTGTCGGGCCGGACTCGAAGGTGAGCCGGCCCAGGGCGCGGCGGGAGCGGAGCGGGCTCCAGGCCGCCGCCCGCGACACGATCAGGAACGCGTTCCGGACCCTTCGCGGCCCGGAACGAGACGGAACCACGGCGCGTTCGCCGCCTCCGCCTCCTCCACAGGAGAGGGCATGGCGCGACGCGACAGCAGGCATGCGTCCGAGAGCTCGTATGACGCCTTCTGGGCGGACCCGGCACGTCCGCGGTCCAAGCAGAGCTCCCGGTCGAAGCAGCGGTCCCAGCCGCGGCAGCAGGCGCAGCCGAGGCGGTCCCAGCCGCCACGGCCGCTTCCGGTCACGGATGCCCGTGACGAGCCTTCGTACCCTGCCCGGAAACGGCCGCGGAAGCAGGCCCAGCGGGATCTCGGGGTCCGGAACGCGGGCGTGCCCGAGCCGGCATGGGCCGAGCCGGCACGCCCGGATCCGCGGCCTCCCGGCTCTGTGCTGCCCGCACAGGGGCTGCCCGGCTCTGTGCTGCCCGCACAGGGGCTGCCCGGCTCTGTGCTGCCCGGCTCTGTGCAGCCCGCGCAGAGGGCGCCCGGGCCGGGGCTGCCCGGCTCAGGGCTGCCCGAGCCGCCGCGCCCGGACCCGCGGCGGCCGATCCGGACCCGTACCGAGCCGCCCCCCGACGACCCGCGCTCGGCTCCCCACGCCGACCCGCGCACGGACCCGCGCACCGATCCGCGTACCGAGTCACGCGCCGAGGTGCGCGCCGAGCCGCGGTTCGAGTCGCGCTTCGAGCGGGCCTTCACGGCGTGGTCGCGGGCGGAGGAGTCCGAGGCCGCCCGGAAGCGCCGCGGCTCCCTCGGCAGCCGCCGGGAGGGCAGGCGGCAGCGCCGCCCCGGCCGCGGCTCGCGGCGCGGCGGCCCGCACGCGCTGCCCAAGCAGACCGGCATGCCGCACCAGCGGGTGCGCGGCGCGCGCGGCCCGGCCGACCGGCTGAGCACGGGCGCGCTGGTCTTCTCCATCTTCGTCGGCCTGTCGCTGCTGGCGATCGTGGAGCGCAGCCTCCTGGAGGGCAGCACCTTCGGCAAGGCGGGGCCCGCGGGCTCCGACCTCGTCCTGCGCTCGCCCGGATCGCTGACCAGGCCGCCCGCGCAGGCACCGGCCCAGCGCCCGTCCGCGGCGGAGCCGGGCGGCGCGGGCGCGGCGGCGCCCGAGACCCGCACCCTCACCGAACGGGTCCGCGCCCTCACCCTCGCCCAGCACGGCCCGGCCGCCCGGCAGGCCTACGGGGCGGCGCCCGACCGTCCCCCGATCGTCGGCGTCGACCGGGTCAGCGCCGACCGCCAGTGGGCGTTCGGGACGACCGCCGTCCCGGTGCCCGCCGCCAGCTCCGCCACCCCGCAGACCGCGTTCTTCGTGGGCCGCTGGGCGCAGGGCACCTGGCAGGTCGCGGTGTCGGGCACCAGCGCGTTCGCCGCGATGATCGGGCGGATGCCCGCCGCGGTGATGCCGGCCGCCGAGGCGCAGGCGCTGCGCCGCTACAGCTCGGTGACCGCCGAGCAGGCGGTCGCGGTCACCAACGGCACCCGGGCCGGGGACGGCCTGATGCTGCCCTGGCGGGTCGGCGGCGCCTGGACGATCGGCAGCGCCGACGGGCGCGGCTCGTCCCGCCCGCTCGGCGCGCTGGCCTTCTGGGGCGGCGACGGCCGGGTGCAGGCGGCCGGCGACGGCCGCCTCTACCGGTTCTGCGCCGACTCGGCCGGCCGCGGTCTGGTCATGGTGGTGCACCGCAGCGGCGTGGCCAGCACCTACTACCGCATGCGCCAGGTCAGCCAGGTGCGCGGCGGGAGCCCGGTGCGGCGCGGCGACACGCTGGGCCGGATCGGCGCCGACCGGCCCTGCGGAGGCGCGGCCGCGCCCCGCGCGCTCGTCCAGTTCTCCCTTCGGCGCGGCGCCGAGGAGGTCCCGCTCGAAGGGGCCCGGCTCGGCGGCTGGACCCTCCGGGAACGGGCCCGCCCGCTGCTCGGCTTCGCCGAGCGCGGCGTGATGCAGGTCCTGCCCGGCGGGCTGCTGGCCAACCTCGGGGCGGTGCCGGTGGAGGAACTGCCCGAGACGCCCGACCTCCCCGGTCTGCCGGGCCTTGGCAACGGCAACGGCAACGGCAACGGAGCCGACGCTCCCGGGAACGCCCCCGCGCCTTCCGCTACCCAGAACAGGAGTTCGAGCAGTGCAGACGCGAAGTAGCGATGATCCCGTCGTGCCGAGCTGGGCGCTGCGCGCCGCGGTCGTCGGCGCGGTCCTGGTGCTGATCGGCGCGGCGACCCCGCAGGGCGCCGCCGTGGCCGGCGACGTGCAGCGCTTCCTGTCCTTCTACGCGGGCGTGTTCGCCCTGCTGGCGATGACCACGGCGGTGGTCAGCGGGCTGCTGGCCACCGAGCGGCTGATCCTGGCGATCCGGCACCGGGTGCTGGCGCAGGCGGTGCACCGCGCGGCCTCGATGCTCGCGGTGACGTTCGTGATCGCGCACTTCCTGGTGAAGATACTGGGCGGGCTGGCGGTGCCGCAGCAGGTGATCGTGCCGAGCACCGGCCCGATCGGGTACGGCGCGCTGGCGTTCGACCTGATGCTGGTGATCGTGGCCAGCGGGCTGCTGCGGGCCCGGTTCGCCCGCGGGACCCGGCCGTGGGTGTGGCGGTCGGTGCACGCGCTGGCCTACGCGTCCTGGCCGATGGCGATCACGCACGGCCTGACCGCCGGGCGCTCGGCGGCGGCGTGGGTGACGCTCAGCTACGTGCTGTGCGTCGGGATGGTCGCCCTCGCCGTGTTCACCCGGCTGTTCGTGGTGTTCCGGCCGCGGGAGGTGCGGCGCATGGGCGACAACGCCACGGCGCCGTCGGCCCGGGAGGCCCGCGGCGGCCGCACCGGCGGCGGCCGGCGCAACGTGGCCCGGGGCGCGGTGCGCGCGCCCGAGTACGCCGGCGCCGATCCACGCGGGGCCGATCCACGCGGGGCCGATCCACGCGGGGCCGATCCACGGTTCGACGACCCGCGCAACGACGACCCGCGCGGCGGCGATCCCCGCGGCGGCGCGGGCGACTTCTGGGACACCGAGGTGATGCGATGACCGGCGCCGTCACCGTCTCCAACATCGGCGGGTCCCGTCTCACCCTGGGCTTCGACCGGTTCGACCGCCTGGACCTGGAGCGGCACAAGGCGGTGCACGGCCGGCTCAGCACACCGGTCCTGGAGGACCTGGTGCGGATGGCCGAGCAGGTCGACATGCGCGGGCGCGGCGGCGCGGGCTTCCCGTTCGCCCGCAAGCTCATGGCGGTCGCGGCGCGGATCACCCATCCCGCCGCCGACGAGACCGATCTGCCCGGCGAGCGCCGCGACCGGCGCCGTCCCGCCGAGGACGCGGTCGTGGTGGTCAACGGGGCGGAGGGCGAGCCCGGCAGCGCCAAGGACAAGGTGCTGCTCAACCGCGCCCCGCACCTGGTCCTGGACGGCGCCGCGATCGCCGCGACCGCGCTGGGCACCCAGCGGATCGTGGTGGCCGTCGAGGACGACGAGGCCGCCCGGTCGGTCCGCGCCGCCATCGTCGAGCGCCGCATGCCGGCCCGCGTGGTGCGGCTCACCGAGCGGTTCATCTCCGGCGAGAGCGGCGCGGTGATCCGGGCGATCAACGGCGAGATCCCCATCCCGCCGGGCCGGAAGGTGCGGGCCGCCGAGTCGGGCGTGGACGGCTGCCCGACCCTGCTGTCCAACACCGAGACCTTCGCCCAGCTCGCCGTGCTGACCTCGCTGGGCCCCGACCTGTACGCCTCCGCCGGGACCGCGGACGAGCCGGGCACCACCCTGCTCACCGTGGGCGGGACGCGGGTCGTCGAGGCCCCCCTCGGCACCCCGCTGCAGGCCGTGCTGGACCACGCGGAGGTCCCGCGCGGGGAGCCCGTGCTGGTCGGCGGCTACCACGGCATGTGGCTGGACCAGGCGGGCGTGGCCCGGGCGGTGCTGTCGCGGGCCGGGATGAAGGCGGTCGGCGGCACGGTCGGCGCGGGCATCATCCTGCCGCTCACCCGGGGCACCTGCCCGCTCGGCGAGGCGACCCGGATCGCCTCGTACCTGGCCGCGCAGTCGGCCGGGCAGTGCGGGCCGTGCCGGCTCGGGCTGCCCGACGTGGTGCGCGCCATGAACGCGCTCAACGACGGGTCGGGCAGCGTCGAGGACGTGCGCCGCGCCGCCGGGATCGGCCGCGGCCGGGGCGCCTGCACGCATCCCGACGGCACCGCGAAGTTCGTGCTGTCGGCCCTGGAGGCCTTCGCCGACGATATCGAGGTCCACCGGTACGGCGGGACCTGCGGGCAGCCGGTGTTCGGGGTGCTGCCGCTGCCCGTGCCCACCGGGAAGGAGGGCCGGGTCGCGATCGACTGGAGCCGCTGCGACGGCCACGGGCTGTGCGCCTACCTGGTGCCCGAGCTGATCCAGCTCGACCGGTACGGCTTCCCGGTCGTGCTCGGCACCGACATCCCGGCCTGGATGGAAAAGGACGTGCAGCGCGCGGTGGCGATGTGCCCCGCGCTGGCGCTGCGCGTGACCACGAGCATGCCCAAGAGCGCCTCCCGCCGTTCCTGAACGGGAAACGGTACGGCGGATGCCCCGCATAACTGCGGCGGGGCATCCGATCAACGGGCCGTCAATTGTGCGGTCGTCCATTGCGCAGAGGACTCCGCCTGCCCATTTTCGGCGCGTTGAGAAAAGCAAGAAAAAATGAAACCCGGTGAACCGGGCCCCGGATCGGAGCGTATTTCCTGTAAACGCCTGCCGGGGTGGAGTACAGGGATGCGGTGAAAGGAGGAACCGGTGCGGAAGTCGTACGGCGCCGGCGAGATGCGCCTGCTGCGGAGGATGCGGCGCGGCCGGCTGCTGCTGGTGGTCACGGCCGCGCTGGCGGTCACGGCGGCGCTGGTGGTCGTCCTCAGCCCGCCGGGAGTGCCGGCGGACGGCGACACCACCGCCGGGCGCCTGTCGGGCGCCACGGTCGACACCCGATGGGGGCGGCTCAGCGCCGACGACCGGCAGCTGCTGGTCGCGGTGCGGCAGGCCGGCCTGTGGGAGATGCCCGCGGGCCAGCAGGCCCAGCAGCGCGCTTCCAGCCCCAGGGTCAAGGAGATCGCGCAGATGATCGCCGAGCAGCACGCGCGGCTCGACGAGGACAGCCGCACGGTGGCGCAGCGGCTGGAGGTGATCCTGCCGAACGAGCCCAACCCGCAGCAGAAGGCGTGGCTGGCGGAGATGTCCGACCGGTTCGGCAGCGAGTTCGACAACACCTTCGTGCTGCGCCTGCGCGCCGCCCACGGCAAGGTCTTCGGCGTGATCGCCCAGGTTCGCGCCAAGACCGAGAACAGCGAGATCCGGGCCTTCGCCGAGCGTTCGCTGAAATACGTGAACACGCACATGACCCTGCTGGAGAGCACGGGCCTCGTCTCTAAATCGGCCCTTTCCTGACGGGTCTTTCATTCCCCACCCCCGCTCACAGGGAGATCTACATGGGAAGCAGGAAACGCATAGCCGTCGTCCTTCCGGCGCTGCTGCTGATCGCAGCGGCGGCGGAGGGCCCGGCGATGGCGGCGCCCGAACGGCCGTCGCCCCCGGCCACCGCGGAGCCCCCCGAGCCGCCCGATCAGAACGGCGGCGGCCAGCCGCCCGCGACGGGCGACCCCTCCGCGCCGCCGGACGCGCCCGCGGACCCGTCGGCTGACCCGTCGGCGCCCCCCTCCGAGGACCCGAACGCGCCCGGCCAGGGCGACGGGCAGAACGGCGGCGGCCAGAACAACGGCGGCGGCCAGCAGCCGGGCATCGTCGAGGGGCCGAACGCCGACGACTTCGTCAACATCCGCCAGGCCCCCCGGGTGCGCCAGGTCCGCCCGTCGCGCGGCGGCTCGCGCGGCACGTTCAGCTCGCAGTGCGGAACCAACCAGAACGAGCACCACAACCCCGACAACTTCATCGTGGCGCCGGGCGTCCAGAACGGGGCGCACCACATCCACGACTACGTGGGCAACGAGTCGGCCGACGCCTTCTCCACCGACGAGAGCCTGGCCGCCTCCGAGACCACCTGCACCAACGGCGACCTGTCCACCTACTACTGGCCGGTCATGCGCGACCGGAACGGGCAGGACGACTCCGCCGCGGCCCAGCAGAGCGCGGCCGACGGCAACGTCGGCGCGATCGTGCTGCCGCGCTCGGCCAACATCCAGTTCCGCGGCAACCCGCGGAGCAAGGTGGTGGCGATGCCGCGGTTCCTGCGGGTGATCATGGGTGACGCCAAGGCCGCCACCAACGGCCTGGCCAACGCCCGCGCCTCGTGGACCTGCAGCGGGTTCACCGACCGGGCGTTCACCGACAAGTACCCGCTCTGCCCGCGCGGCAGCCAGGTGCAGCGCGTCCTGGACTTCCCCAGCTGCTGGGACGGCCAGAACACCGACAGCGCCAACCACCGCGACCACATCGTCTTCCCGCAGGCGAACGGCGCCTGCCCGCAGGGCCGGCAGGCCGTCCCGCAGCTGCGGCTGACGCTGAGCTACAACCTGCCCAACCGGGCGCAGGCGTTCGCGGTGGACTCCTTCCCCGAGCAGGGGCACGACCCGGTGACCGACCACGCCGACTTCGTGAACGTCATGCCCGACAACCTGATGCAGCGGGCGGTGTCCTGCATCAACTCCGGGCGCCGCTGCTGAGCCCGGTAGAACCGCCGGCGCGGCCGGTGCGGGGACCCGATCCCCGCACCGGCCGCGCCTCCGTAAGATCGTCATCATGGACGTTGCCATCGCGGGAGGGCACGGAAAGATCGCGTTGCGGCTGGCCGGGCTGCTGGCGGCGCGCGGGGACACCGTGCGGTCCCTGATCCGCAATCCCGACCACGCCGAGGACGTGCGCGCGGCCGGCGCCGAGCCGGTACTGCTCGATCTTGAGGCCGCCACCGCCGAGGAGGCCGCCGCCCGGATCGCCGGCGCGGACGCCGTGGTCTTCGCCGCCGGAGCCGGGCCGGGCAGCGGCGCCGCCCGCAAGGACACCGTCGACCGGGCCGCCTCGGTGCTCATGGCGGACGCGGCCGAACGCGCGGGCGCCCGCACCTTCGTCCAGATCTCGGCGATGGGCGTGGACAGCCCGCCCAGCCCCGACCGGGGCGAGGTGTGGGCCGCCTACATCAGGGCCAAGAGGGAGGCCGAGGACGACCTGCGCGCCCGCGCCGCCCTGGACTGGCTGATCCTGCGCCCCGGCCTGCTCACCGACGACCCGGGCACCGGCCGGGTGCGGCTGGCCCCGCCGTACGTAGGCCACGAGCCGGTGACCCGCGACGACGTCGCCGCGGTGACCGCGGCCCTGCTGCGAGAGCCCCGCGTGCGCCGCCGCGTCCTGGAACTCATCGGCGGCGACACCCCGGTGGACGACGCCGTCACCGCCCTGACCGCAAACCCCTGAGAGAACGGCCGGCCCCGCAGCGACCGCAACGGCGACCGCTTTCACTGTCCGGCCCGCAACGGAGCGCTAGCGGAGTGGAGGGACGGGCAGGCGGCGGGGAGCGTGTCCGCAGCGAGCCCCCAGGCGAGCGGAGGGCGCGTTTCGCGCCGTCCCGGGTGGTGTGGAGGGTCGCCCCTCCACAATGACACGCCCCTCCACAATTACTCGTAGAGCGCGTCGATCTCGTCGGCGAAGTCCTTCATCACGGCGTGCCGGCGGACCTTGAGGCTGGGGGTCATGTGCCCGGCCTCCTCGGTGAAGTCGACCCCGAGGATCTCGTACTTCTTGATCGCCTCGGCGTGGCTGACGGTCCGGTTGGCCTCGGCGACCGCGCCGTCGATCTCGGCGATCACGTCGGCGTCGCGGCGCAGTTCGTCCAGCGTCATCGCGGCGGGCTTGCCGTGCCGCTCCTTCCAGGGCCCGAGCGCCTCCTCGTCCAGGGTGATGAGCGCGCTGATGAACTTGCGTCCGTCGCCGACCACCAGGCACTGGCTGATCAGCGGGTGGGCGCGCAGCCGGTCCTCCAGCGGGGCGGGCGCCACGTTCTTGCCGGCCGCGGTGACCAGGATCTCCTTCTTGCGCCCGGTGATGCTGAGGAAGCCGTCCTCGTCGAGGGAGCCGAGGTCGCCGGTGTGGAACCAGCCGTCCTCCAGGGACTCCTTGGTGGCGGCCTCGTTGTTCCAGTAGCCGGTGAGGGTGTTCACGCCGCGGACCAGGACCTCGCCGTCCTCGGCGATCCGCAGCGTGACGCCGGGGATGGGCTGGCCGACCGAGCCGATCCTGATGGCGGTGGGCCGGTTGACCGAGGCGGGGGCGGTGGTCTCGGTGAGGCCGTACCCCTCCAGGATGGTGATGCCGACGCCGCGGAAGAAGTGCCCGAGCCGTTCGCCGAGGGCGGCGCCGCCGGAGACGGCGTACTCGACCCGCCCGCCGACCGCCGCGCGCAGCTTGCCGTAGACGAGCCGGTCGAACACCCGGTGCTTGATCTTGAGGCCGAGGCCGGGGCCGCCGTCGTCCAGCGCGCGGCTGTAGGCGATCGCGGTCTCGGCGGCGGCGTGGAAGATGCGGCCTTTGCCTTCGGCGGCGGCCTTCTGCTCGGCGCCGTTGTAGACCTTCTCGAAGACGCGGGGGACGGCCAGCAGGAACGTCGGCCGGAACGATTCCAGGTCGGGGAGGAGGCTGGGGATGTCGCTGTGGCCCAGCACGATGCCGCCCTCGACGCAGGCGACCTGGATCAGCCGGGCGAACACGTGCGCCAGCGGCAGGAACAGCAGCGTGGAGCTGCCGTCCACGGTCACCTCGGAGATCGCGCCCTGGATGGCGTTGCGGGAGGTGGAGACGAAGTTGCCGTGGGTGAGCTCGCAGCCCTTGGGGCGGCCGGTGGTGCCGGAGGTGTAGACGAGGGTGGCCAGGTCGCCGGCGGTGCGGGAGCGGCGGCGCTCCTCGGCCGTCTCGCCGGTGACCTCGGCGCCGGAGGCGACGACGTCCTCCAGGTCCCCGGCGTCGATGCCCCAGACGTGGGCGAGGCCGGGCAGGGCGTCGCGCACCTCGGCGATCGCGGCCAGGTGGGCAGAGGTCTCGGCGAACACCGCCTTGGCGCCGGAGTCGCCGATGATCCACTCGATCTGCGCGGGGGCGGAGGTCTCGTAGATCGGCACCGTGACGCCGCCGGCCGCCCAGATCGCGTAGTCCAGGACGGTCCACTCGTACCGGGTGCGGGACATCAGCGCGACCCGGTCGCCGGGCTCCACGCCCGCGGCGATCAGGCCCTTGGCGAGCGCGGTCACCTCGGCGGCGAACTCCCCGGCGGTGACCGACCGCCACGCCTTCCCCTCGCGGCGCCGCAGCACGACGGTGCCGGGCCGCTCGGCGGCCCGGGTGAAGGGCGCGTCGGTCAGGTTGGTGGCGTCGGGGACCTCCACCATCACGGGGACGCTGAACTCGCGCACGGCCCATCTCCTCGGTTGAACACGGCCACGGTCGGCAAAGCTGGGACGCTGCGGGCCCCGGGCGCCGCGGGGAACCGCAACGGTGGGGACGACGGTACAGCGTTCCCACCGTCGAATGATACCCGTGAGTAGGATTTCTGTTACGGGGCGATCATGCCCGCCCGGCCGCCCCGCCGTGGCGTCCCGGTTAACGGTGACGCAAAGTTCGAGGCCGGACGCCCCGGTCGCGGGGGCCCGTTCGCCTAGGCTCGGTACCCGTGGGAATCCATGGCGGGGAGACCATGGGGAAGGCGGGGCGCCGTGTCGTTGCTCGAGGTGATCGCGCTGGACGCCGCCGACGCGCGGGCGGCCGAGGAGGGCGGTGCCGACCGGCTGGAGGTCGTCGCCGACATGGCCGCCGACGGCCTGACGCCCGATCCCGACCTGGTCGCCGGTCTGCGCGCGGCCACGTCCCTGCCGATCCGGGTGATGCTGCGCGCCAACGCCGGGTTCCGCACCACGGCCCCGGAGCTGGACCGGCTGCGCCGGGTCGCCGAACTGCACCGGGAGGCCGGCGCCGACGGCTTCGTCCTGGGCTTCCTCGACCCGCTCGGCGGGATCGACACCGGCGCCGTAGGCAAGCTCGCCGCCGCCCTCGCGCCGCTGCCGTGGACCTTCCACCGGGCGCTCGACCACGCCGCCGACCCGCTGCCGGCCTGGCGGACCGTGCGGGACCTGGACGGCGGGCTGGACACCGTGCTCACCGCGGGATCGCCGCGCGGCGTCGACGCCGGGGTGGACGTCCTGGTCCGGCGGGCCGCCGAGGGCCCGCGCTCGGCGGGGCTGCTCATGGCGGGCGGCGGGCTGCGCCGCAAGCACGTCGCGGTGCTGGCCGCCGCCGGGATCACCGCGTTCCACGTGGGCACCGCCGTCCGGCCCGACGGCTCCTGGGACGCCCCGGTGGACCCGCGCCTGGTCCGCGAGTGGCGGGCGCTGGTGGTCGCCGCCACCGGGTCCTGACGCCGCCTCCGGGTTCTGCCGCCGTCCCGGCGCGCCCGGTGCGGGGCGCGGGGCGACACGCCGTGGCGCACCGGCGGACCGGACCATTTAGAGTCGGGACATGCGGATCCATGTGGTGAGTGACGTTCATGGCCGCGCCGAGGCCCTCAAGCGCGCGGGGGACGGGGCGGACGCGCTCATCTGCCTGGGCGACCTGATCCTGTTCATCGACTACTCCGACCACGGGCAGGGCATCTTCGCCGACCTGTTCGGCCAGGAGAACGCCGACCGGCTCATCGAGCTGCGCACCCAGAAGCGCTTCGAGGAGGCCCGCGCCTTCTCCCGGCGGATGTGGGACTCCCTGGAGGGCGGGGCCTGGCCGCACATCGAGAAGGCCGTCCGCCGCCAGTACTCCGAGCTGTTCGCCGCCATGCCGACCCCCGCGTACCTCACCTACGGGAACGTGGACGTCCCGGCCATGTGGGCCGAGTACCTGCGCGAGGGGCAGCACGTCCTGGACGGCGAGGTCGTCGAGCTGGGCGGGCTGCGGTTCGGGTTCGTCGGCGGCGGTCTGAGGACCGAATACCGCACCCCCTACGAGCTCGACGACGACGACTACGCGGCCAAGGTCGCGGCGGTCGGCGCGGTCGACGTGCTGTGCTGCCACATCCCGCCCGCCGTCCCGGAACTGCTGTACGACACGGTCGCGCGCAGGTTCGAACGGGGCAGCGAGGCGGTGCTGGAGGCGATCCGCGAGACCCAGCCCCGGTACGTGCTCTTCGGCCACGTCCACCAGCCGCTGGCGCGCCGCATGCGTATCGGGCGCACCGAATGCGTCAACGTGGGCCACTTCCGTGGCAGCGGGGTTCCTTACGTTCTGTCGCTCTGACGGATACTTTCCAGGGGACGCCGGAACCGGCGTGCTCCCATGCGCAGAAGGGCGGGCATCGATGGCGGACCGCACGAGTTCTTCCATCACCATCAGGTCCGGGAAGGCCGAGATCATGGCGGTGATCGCCGATCTCGAGGCGTATCCGAAGTGGGCCAGCGGCATCCGCGACTTCACCGTCCAGGAGAGCGGCGAGGACGGCCGCGCCCGGCTCGCCCGGCTCACCTTCGACGGCGGCCCGTTCAGCGACACCGTCGGCCTGCGCTACGAGTGGGGCGGCGACGACCGCGTCCGCTGGGAGCTGGTCGAGAAGGGCAGCGTGGTGTCCGGGCTGCACGGGTCCTACATCCTGGAGGATGCCGGGGGCGGCGGCGAGCCCGCCACCGAGGTCACCTACGAGCTGGCCGTGGACGTCCGCGTCCCGATGATCGGCATGGTCAAGCGCAAGGGCGAGAAACGGATCATCGACTCGGCGCTCAAGGGCCTGAAGCGGTACGTCGAAGGCTGAGCCGGGCCGGGCCGGGGGCCGGGCGGCCCAGGTCGCGCACCTGGGCCCGCGATGCGGTTTCGCGCCCACGACGGATGGACAATGTTCTCATGAACGAGCAGCCAGGCGACCTCCTCGACGAGGCGGTCAAGCTCTTCGAGACGCTGCGCAGGCGGCTGGGCGAGACGGCGGCCGGCCCGCGCGGCGAGGCGGGCCGGGCCGGTGCCGGCCGTACGGACGATCGTGCAGGTGAACGTGCGGGTGAGGACGTGTGGAGCCGGGCGGTGGCCGAGGAGCCGCCGAAGCCGCGGGAGGCGCCGCGGATCGCGACCGGCGCTCCCGAATGCCGCGACTGCCCGGTCTGCCGGGCGATCGCGGTGGCACGCGCGTCGGGCGACGACGTCCGCGAGCACCTGCGGCAGGCCGGGCGCTCGCTGCTGGCCGCGGCGACGGACGTGGCCGCGGCCTTCGAGCGGACCCGCCCCGCGCACGACCCGCCGCCGCGGACCGGCCAGGGCGGCGACCGCCCCGCCGGCGCCGGCTAGCGGACGCCGGCCTGCGGGCACGGGGCGCGCGGACCGGCGCGCCGCCGCCCGCGATGCCGCACAATGTCGCGCAGCGGGTCGCGCAGTGACGGGCAGTGACGCGCAGTGACGCAGCGAGGGCTCCGGTAGGCGCCGCGAGGAGGAGGAACCGTACATGGCCCTGACCATCGGCGTTGATGTGGGGGGTACCAAGGTCGCCGCGGGCGTGGTCGACGACCGCGGCAGGATCCTGGAGAAGGTCCGCCGTCCCACCCCCTCCACCAACCCCAAGGAGACCGCCGCGGTCATCGCCGAGGTCGTCGACCTGCTCAAGGGCAAGTTCGAGGACGTGGCGGCGGTCGGCCTCGGCACCGCCGGGTTCGTGGACGAGACCCGTTCCACCGTGCTGTTCGCGCCCAACCTGGCCTGGCGGGACGAGCCGATCAAGAAGAAGGTGGAGGACCTGACCGGGCTGCCGGTCGTGGTGGAGAACGACGGCAACGCCACCGCCTGGGGCGAGGCCCGGTTCGGCGCCGGCCGCGGGCACGACTTCATCGTGCTGATCGCGCTGGGCACCGGCATCGGCGGCGGCATCATCATCAACGGCGAGCTCTACCGGGGCCGGTTCGGGATCGGCGCCGAGGTCGGCCACTTCCGGGTCGTCCCGGACGGGCGGCGCTGCGGCTGCGGCAACCGCGGCTGCTGGGAGCAGTACGCCAGCGGCAACGCGCTGGTGCACGAGGCCCGTGACCTGGCCCGGGTGGCCCCGGCGATGGCGGGGCGGCTGCTGGAGCTGGGCGACGGCCGTCCCGAGGGCATCAGCGGGCCGGAGGTGACGCAGGCGGCCCGCGAGGGCGACACCGCGGCGCTGGAGTGCTTCCGCACGGTGGCGCACTGGGCCGGGCAGGGCCTGGCCGATCTCACCGCGATCCTGGACCCGGGCGCGTTCATCATCGGCGGCGGGCTGTCCGACGCCGGCGACCTGCTGCTCGACCCGATCCGCGACGCGTTCGAGACCGCGCTGACGGGCCGGGGGCACCGCCCGCTCCCGGAGATCCTCATCGCCGAGCTGGGCTCGGCCGCCGGCATCGTCGGCGCCGCCGACCTCGCCCGGATCTGACGCGACCGGCGGGCGGGGAGGCGGGAGGGTGACCGTCGTCCGGGTGCTCAGCTACAACATCCGGTCGCTGCGGGACGACCGGGCGGCCGTGGCGCGGGTCGTGCGGGGCCTCAAACCGGATGTGGTCTGCCTGCAGGAGGTGCCGCGCTTCCTGTGGTGGCGGTTCAAGCGGCGGCGGCTGGCGCGGGCGTGCGGGCTGTCGGTGGCCTCGGGACGGCGCGCGGCGGGGCTGGCCGTGCTGGCCGGGCCGCGCGCCCGGGTCGTGCACCGCGAGTACCACCTGCTGGAGCGGGTCCCGCCGCTGCACCGCCGCGGGCTGGCCGTCGCCGTCCTGGAGTTCCCGGACGGCGGTGGGGGCGGTGCCGGCGGCCGCGGGGCCCGGCTGATCGCGGCGAGCACCCATCTGGACCTGCGGGACGAGCCGCGCCGCGCCCACACCGGCGAGATCGTCGGCATCCTGGAAGGGGTCCGCGCCGCCCACCCGGCGCCGGTCGTGCTCACCGGGGACATCAACGAGGAACCCGGGGGAGCGTCCTGGACGCTGCTGGCCGGGCGCTTCCAGGACGCCCACGCCGTCGCGCCCGAGGGCGGGTCGGCGACGTTCCCGGCCCGGAACCCGGGCAGGCGCATCGACGGCGTGTTCGCGGACGCGGAGATCGAGGTGATCGGCTGCGGCGTCCCCGTGGGGGCCGCGATCGCCGCCGACTACCCGCTGGCCACCGACCACCGCCCCGTCCTGGCCGCCCTGCGCCTGCCCGGCGTCGCCTCAGGCGACGGCGGCGGCGGTTAGACCACGGCGCCGTCGTCGGGGTCGCGGGGTTCGTCGCCCATCCGCAGCACCAGCGTCACGAACCCGCCGATGAACGCGGCCACCGCGAGGAACGCCGCGTACCCCGGCACCTCCCAGTCCAGGATCACCGTGACCAGCAGGTACAGCGGCCCGCCGACCAGCGCGATCCACGCCCCTTTGGTGAGCGGGTCGGCGCTGGGCAGGGGCGGCGGGGGCGGCGGGACGTAGTGGCCCTCGTCGTCCTCGTCGTCGCCGGCCGGGGCCTTGGACAGGTCGGCGGCCTTGATCACGCGGGCGCGGGGGAGCCGTCCGGTGCGGTCGTCGCCCTCGCGGGGCGGCTCGGCGGGCGGCTCGTCGAGGTTCTCCTCGTCGGGCCAGGGCACCTGGTCGCCCTCGGGGACCGCGTCGTAGCCGGCGACGATCTCGGCCCAGATGGCGTCCTCGTCCAGCTCGGCGGCGTCGCCGGACCGCCCGGTACCCGGCCCCGCGGGGCCCGCGCCCGGGGTGCCGGTGCCGCCCTTGCCGGGCGCGCCGGCGGCGGACGGGTCGGTGCCGGGGCCGTCGGCGGCGGCGGGGGAGGAGCCGGGGCCGTCGTCGTCCGGATCGGCGTCCCGCGGATCGGCCTCGCGAAGATCGGCGTCGCGGCGGTCGGCCTCGCGCAGGTCGGTGTCGCGGAGATCGATGTCGAGGCGGTCGGGATCGCGCAGCCGGGTCAGGTGGATGCGCAGGACGCTCTCGGCGGTCGGCTTCATCTCGACGTCCACGTACAGCCGGTCGAGAACGTCGTCGACGCTCCCGGCGGCGCCGCCGGGCGCCCCTGCCGACGCGGCTTCCTCCGCCAGCCCGGCCAGCTCCTCGGGGGAGGCGGCATAGGCGGCCACGCCCGCCTCGCGCAACGCCGTCAGCATGGCGTCGGCCAGATGCGGGGCGAGGTCGACCAGCGGCGCGTAGGTGTCCGCTGACAGTCCATTGCCACGGCGATTCACGGGGCCGGCTCCTTCGACGACTCCGGCGTGACCGACAGCACCGGCATGACGGCCTCCGCTCCCCCTAGACGTGTGTCCCACGGTATTCGCTGGGCCGCCTGGGACAAGCCCTTGGGGCACACCCGATCGCGATTCCCTGTGCAGAGCCTACGTTCATATCGCCCCCGCCGGGGCGGGGCAAGGCCGGTCGGCCGGGCCGGGAGCCCGGTCCGGGCGGTGGTGTGGGCAGGCCGGGCCGGGAGTGGGAAGATGACGCATCATCCCCGTTGGTCGGAGTGTTCGGACGCTCGCCGCAGGTGGGCGCGGCCGGAGGAAGGTGTCGGCATGCTCTGGTTCTGGATCCTCCTCAGGATCGTTCTCTCGCCCGTCCTGTACCTCGTGTGGCGTCCCCGGAACTCGGGCGCGCGGAACGTCCCCAAGCGAGGTCCGGCGCTGCTGGTGAGCAACCACCTGTCGTTCGCCGACCATTTCTTCGGGCCGCTGCCGCTGCTGCGCCCGATCTACTTCATCGGCAAGGGCGAGTACTTCACCGGCAAGGGACTCAAAGGGCTGATCAGCAAGGCGTTCTTCACCGGGGTCGGGGTGGTCCCGGTGGACCGGTCGGGCGGCGACGCGGCGGAGGCGGCGCTGGAGACCGGGCTGCGGATCCTGCGCGAGGGCAAGCTGCTGGGGATCTACCCCGAGGGCACGCGGGCGCCCGACAACCGGCTCTACCGGGGCAAGACCGGGGTGGCCCGGCTGGCGCTGAAGTCGAAGGTGCCGGTGATCCCGATGGCGATGATCAACACCTTCGAGCTGATGCCGGCCGGCCGGCCCGTCTTCCGGCTGGGGGTGCGGCCGGGGGTGCGGTTCGGCGCGCCGATGGACTTCTCCCGCTACTACGGGCAGGAGGACGACCGGGAGGTGCTCCGCAAGATCACCGACGAGATCATGCAGACGATCCGGGAGCTGTCCGGGCAGGAGTACGTGGACCGGTACGCGGCCGAGGTGAAGGCCGAGATGGCGGGCAAGGAGGTCCGCCCGGTCGACGACGACTGAGCCGCGCCGCGGGGGAACGTCATGGGCCTGGAAGTCGCGCTCTGGCGGGCGGTCGCGGTCTACCGGGGGACCTCCCTCGGGTACGCGGCGGCCCTGGTCGCCATGAACTTCGGCGAGTACGAGCATCCGCTCGGCGGCTGGACGGTGCTGGCGGTCATGGCCCTGTGGACCCTGTACGCCACCTACTCCTTCGCCGACCCGCGGCGCCGCGGACGGCCGCTCCTGGCCGCCGACCTGGCGGTGGCCGTGGGCTGCCTGATGGCCACCACGTGGGTGGAGACGGCGGGGAACATCTCCAGCGGCCGTTCCACGCTGCCCGCCTCGTGGGTGGCCGCCGCCGTGCTGTCGTGGGCGGTCGCGGGCGGCAAGCGGGCGGGGATCGCCGCGGCGCTGGTGCTCGGCGTGGCCAACATCCTGGTGCACGTGCTGGCCGGGACGCCCGGCTCGGCCGGCTCGGTCACCTTCAACGGGATCGTGCTGCTGGTCATGGCCGGGCTGGTGGTGGGGCACGTGGTCAAGCTCGCGCTGGACGCGGAGGCGCGGCTGGCGCGGGCGGTGGAGCTGGAGGCCTCCACCCGCGAGCGGGAGCGGCTGGCGCGCGGCATCCACGACTCGGTGCTCCAGGTGCTGGCGATGGTCCAGCGGCGCGGCGGCGAGATGGGCGGGGAGGCCGCCGAGCTGGGCCGGCTGGCGGGAGAGCAGGAGGCCGCGCTGCGCGCGCTGATCGGCACCGGTGCCGGGGACGCGTCCCGGCGGCACGGCTCCGGCGCCGCGCTCCGTGCCGCGGGGAACGGCCGCGGCGCCGGGTTCCGTCCCGGGGGGAGCGGCCGCGGCACAGGGCTCCGCGCCGGCGGGAGACGCGGCGGCGGGAGACGCGGCCGCGGGCGCGCCTCCGCCTCCGCGGCAACCCCTGATCAGGGGCGCGAGCCCGCCCCGTCCGGCGAGGTGGACCTGCGGCCGCTGCTCAACGGCCACGCGTCCCCGACCGTCACCGTCTCCGCGCCCGCGACGCCCGTCCGGCTGCCGGGGCACACGGCCCGGGAGGTCGGCGCGGCGGTCGCCGCCGCCCTGGACAACGTGCGGCGGCACTGCCCGGACGGCACCCGCGCGTGGGTCCTGCTGGAGGACGACGGCGCCGGCGAGGTCGTGGTGAGCGTCCGCGACGACGGCCCCGGTATGCCCCGGGAACGGCTCGCGGAGGCCGCGTCGGCGGGACGGCTCGGCGTCGCCCAGTCCATCCGGGGCCGGATCCGCGACCTGGGCGGCACGGTGTCGATCGTGTCCGCCCCCGGGCAGGGGACCGAGATCGAGATGGCGGTGCCCGCCGGCCCGCCACGACCTTAGGGTGGCGTGCGTGAACGACGATTCTCCCGGTCTGTCCGGATCCCTGCGGATCATGGTCGTGGACGACCATCCGATGTGGCGCGACGCCGTCGCCCGCGACCTGGCCGAGGCCGGGCACGAGGTGGTCGCGACGGCAGGGGAGGGGCGCGCCGCCGTCCGCATCGCCGCCGCGGCCCGCCCGCAGGTCGCGGTCGTCGACCTCCAGCTGCCCGACATCAGCGGCGTCGAGGTGACCCGGCAGCTGGCCGCCGCCGACCCGCCGGCGCGGGTGCTGGTGCTGTCGGCCAGCGGCGAGCAGCAGGACGTGCTGGAGGCGGTGAAGGCGGGCGCGACCGGCTACCTGCTCAAGTCCGCCGGCCGCGAGGAGTTCCTGGACGCGGTGCGGCGCACCGGCGACGGCGACGCGGTGTTCACGCCGGGGCTGGCCGGGCTGATCCTCGGGGAGTACCGGCGGCTCGCCGCCGCGCCGCGTCCCCGCGACGACGACGCCCCGCGGCTGACCGAGCGGGAGACCGAGGTGCTGCGGCTGGTCGCCAAGGGCCTGACCTACAAGCAGATCGCCGAGCGGCTTGTGCTGTCGCACCGCACCGTCCAGAACCACGTCCAGAACACCCTCGGCAAGCTGCAGCTCCACAACCGGGTGGAGCTCGTCCGCTACGCCATCGAGAAGGGTCTCGATCAGGAGGACTGAACCGCGCACCGGCCCCGGACATCTACCTCATGAGGCCACTATTCGCCGGAGGCGCCTATGATCTGGGGTCTTTCCTTCTGGACGTTCGTCGCGTTCCTGGTCGGCGCCTACGCGGCGCTCCTGGGGGCGGGGGCGGCCGCCGAGCGGACGGCGCGGCGGGGGAGGCCCCCGTCCCGCGACCCGCACCCGTACGAGCTGGCCTACCTGGAGGGCGGCGGCCGGCACGCGATCACGGCGTCCCTGGTCGCGCTGCGCCTGGACGGGGCCGTGGACGCGTACGCCACCGGCCAGCCGGTGGTAGCGGGCCCGCCGCGCTCGGCGACCACTCCGCTGGACCTGGCGGTGCACCACGCCATCTCCGGCCGCCGGACGCGGAACCTGGCCGCGCTGGCCTCCGACCCGGGCGTGCGGGCGGCGATCAAGCAGCTGCGCACGGGGCTGGCCGCGCAGGGCCTGGTCATGGGGGACGGCGCGAGGCCGGTGGCCCGCCTCGCGCCCTGGCCCGCGCGCGGCCTGCTCGCGCTGTGCTTCTTCACCGGGTGGGACGCCCTCTCGGACGGGGACGCCCCCTGGTACCAGCACATGCTGCTGGTCGTCCTGTGCGTGGTCCTGGCCGTGGTCTCGACCGCGGTCGGCCGCGGGAACGAGCGGACCCGGGCGGGCGAACGCGCCCTGGAGGACGCCAGGGTCCGGCACGCCCACCTCGACCCCGAGGCCGCGCCCGTCTACGACGGCGCCACGGCGCTGCCGGCCGTGGCGCTGTTCGGGACGCCGGCCCTGATGGCGATCGACCCCATGTTCTCCCAGACCGTCGGCCTCGGCCGCTTCCTGGCGCTGTCCGGAAGCTCGACGGCGTCCGGCTCGGGCGGCTCGGCGGGCTCCTCGTCCACGGTGTGCTCGTCCGACGCCTCGGTCTGCTCCTCCGGCGGCTGCGGCGGGGGCGGCTCGTGCGGCGGCGGTGGCGGCGGGGGAGGGGGCTGCGGCGGCGGTGGTGGTGGCGGCTGTGGCGGAGGCGGAGGAGGAGGCGGATGACGGAGACGGCCCTGGGCCTCGGCGTGGGAATCGGCTGGCGGCCCGAGATCAGCGGGTTCGTCGCGGGCCTGCCCCGCCTGCGCTTCACCGAGGTGATCGCAGAATCGGTCCACATCGACCACCCGCCGCCCGAACTGGTCGCCCTGCGCGAGCGGGGCGCGGCGGTCGTCCCGCACGGCGTGAAACTGTCCCTCGGCGGCGCCGAGCCGGTGGACGCCGGACGCGTGGCGCACCTGGCCGCCTGCGCCGAGGCGCTGAGCGCCCCGCTGGTCAGCGAGCACGTGGCGTTCGTCCGGGCGGGCGGCATCGAGGCCGGGCACCTGCTCCCGGTCCCGCGCACCCGCGCGGCACTGGACGTCCTCACCGCCAACATCCGCCGCACCCAGGCGGAGCTGCCGGTGCCGCTGGCCGTGGAGCCGATCGCGACGCTGTTCGACTGGCCCGGCGCCGAGTACGAGGAGGGCGACTTCCTCACCGAACTCCTGGAACGCACCGGCGCCCTGCTCCTGCTCGACATCGCCAACGTCTACGCCAACGCCCGCAACCGCGGCGAGGACCCCCTGGCCCTCCTCGACCGGCTGCCCCTGGAACGCGTCGCGTACTGCCACATCGCCGGCGGCTCCCAGGAGGGCGGGCGCTACCACGACACCCACGCCGCACCCGTCCCCGCGGAGGTCCTCGACCTCGTCCGCGAGCTGTGCGCGCGCCACCGCCCGCCCGGCCTCCTCCTGGAACGCGACGGCCGCTACCCGCCCGCCGCGGAACTGTGCGCCGAGCTCGACGCCATCGCCGCCGCCTCCGGCCACGCCCCCGTCACATGACCGGCGAACCCCTCGACGCGGAACTCGCGGCGGCGCAGGAGGCCCTCGTCCGGGCGATCACGGCCGGCGGCCCCCTCTCGCCCGGCTTCGACCCCGCCGGGGTCGAGGCCGCCGCCCGCAGCATCCTCTACAAGCGGGCGGGCGAGGTCGCGCGCGCCTGGCCCGCGCTGGCCGGCTCGTACGGGACGGCGTGGAAGGAGACCTTCGCCCGCTGGGCGGACGAACGCCCCACGAACGGGTCGATCCGGGACGCATGGGACTTCGCCCGGGAACACACCGCGGAACTCTCCGCCGAAGCGGTGCGGGAACTGGCCCTCACCGAGGCACGATGGTCGTATGACGGGAACGGCGAGCCGCGCCGCCGCCGGGCGGCGGTACGGCGCGTCCCCGGCGGGCTGGTGGTGCAGATCATGGGACGGGCCCGGCTGATCGGAGCGGCCGCGCGGCGCTGATGGGCGAAGTGCCGCGGCGGCCCCCGCGACGGACTATGGTCTAGACCAATGGCGGCACGCCGGGGAGGCGCGGGAACGCCCGTGGCCCCGTCCGCCTGCCACTACTGTTGAGCCCGTGGAAGCGAGGGAGGAGCCCGGTGTCTGTTGAGGGAGAGGGCATGCGCGTCGGAGTGCTGACCGGAGGCGGTGACTGCCCCGGCCTGAACGCCGTCATCCGCGCCGTGGTGCGCAAGGGCGTGCAGGTCTTCGGCTACGAGTTCGTGGGCTTCCGGGCGGGCTGGCGCGGCCCGCTGGAAGGCGACACCATGGCCCTCGACATCGAGGCGGTGCGCGGCATCCTGCCGCGCGGCGGCACCATCCTCGGCTCCTCCCGGACCAACCCGGTCAAGGTCGAGGGCGGCATCGACCGGATCAAGGACAACCTGGCCGGGCTCGGCGTCGACGCGCTGATCGCCATCGGCGGCGAGGACACCCTCGGCGTCGCCCGCGAGCTCTACGACAACGGCGTCAACGTGGTCGGCGTCCCCAAGACCATCGACAACGACCTCAACGCCACCGACTACACCTTCGGGTTCGACACCGCGGTCGGCATCGCGATGGAGGCCATCGACCGGCTGCACACCACCGCCGAGAGCCACCACCGCGCGCTGATCTGCGAGGTCATGGGCCGGCACGCGGGCTGGATCGCCCTGCACGCCGGCATGGCCGCGGGCGCCAACGTGATCCTCATCCCCGAGCAGCCCTTCGACATCGAGAAGGTCGTCGCGTACGTGGAGAGCCGGTTCAAGACCCGCTACGCGCCGATCATCGTGGTGTCCGAGGGCGCCCACCCGGTGGACGGCCAGATGGAGCTGCAGACCGGCGAGCGCGACGCGTTCGGCCACGTCCGGCTCGGCGGCATCGGCCAGCGCCTCGCCGACGAGATCGAGAAGCGCACCGGCAAGGAGGCCCGCGCCACCGTCCTCGGCCACATCCAGCGCGGCGGCACCCCCACCGCGTTCGACCGCGTCCTGGCCACCCGCTTCGGCCTCCAGGCCATCGACGCGGTCCGGGACGGCGACTTCGGCAAGATGGTCGCCCTGCGCGGCACCGACATCATCCGCGTCGGCCTCGCCGAGGCCACCAAGGAACTCAAGACCGTCCCCCTGGAACGCTACGCCGAAGCCGAGGTCTTCTTCGGCTAGCCTCCCGCCCCGCCCGGCGAAGCGCGTCCCAAGGACGCGCTTCGCGCCGTCACGGGTGGTGTGGAGGGTCGCCCTCCACAGGGAACATGTATCTGAGTCGCGGTGTTGCGGTCTCTGGGCCACACTAGAGAGCAACCCCCGTCAGGTCCGTCCAGGAGGATTCCGCATGCCGCCGCTCGACACCGCGATCGCCACCGACGGCACGCCGGCGGCCGACACCGCGACCGAGGCGGCGCCCGCCCGCCCGCCGGTCGACGGCGAGCCGTGCGTGCTGATCAAGCTGGGCGAGGTCGTTCTCAAGGGCAAGAACCGGGAGCTGTTCGAGAAGCGGCTCGCCGGCAACATCCGGGCGGCGATCCGTCCGATCGCCCGGGTGGAGGTGGTCCGCCGCCACGGGGTGATGGTCGTGCGGGCCAGGGAGGCCACGGTCGCCACGGTCGACGCGCTGGCCGAGCGGATCACCGACGTGATGGGCATCGTGTGGGCGCATCGCGCCTGGCGGGTCGGCAAGGACGTGGAGAGCGTCGAGCGGGCCGCGCTGGAGCTGATGGCCGGGCGCGAGGGCACGTTCGCGGTGCGTTCGCGGCGCCGCGACAAGCGGTTCCCGCTGACGTCCACGGAGCTGGACCGCAGGGTGGGCGCCGCGATCGCGGACCGGTACGGGCTGCCGGTCCGTTTGAAGAACCCCGACCACACGCTGTCGATCGAGATCGACCGGGACGAGGCGTTCGTGTTCTCCGGGGGCCTGCCCGGGCAGGGCGGGCTGCCGGTCGGTATGAGCGGCCGCGGGCTGGTGCTGATGTCGGGCGGGATCGACTCGCCGGTGGCGGCGTACCGGATGATGCGGCGCGGGCTGCGGGTCGACTACCTGCATTTCTCGGGGATGCCGTTCACCGGCCCGGAGTCGATCTACAAGGCGTACGCGCTGGTGCGGGAGCTTGACAGGTTCCAGGGCGGCTCGCGGCTGTTCGTGGTGCCGTTCGGCAAGGCGCAGCAGCAGATCAAGTCGTCGGGCGCGGACCGGCTGGCGGTGATCGCGCAGCGGCGGCTGATGCTGCGGACCGGTGAGGTGCTGGCCCGCCGCCTGCACGGCGGCACGCTGATCACGGGGGACGCGCTGGGGCAGGTCAGCAGCCAGACGCTGGCGAACATCACCGCGCTGGACGACGCGGTGGAGCTGCCCATCCTGCGCCCGCTGATCGGCATGGACAAGATCGAGATCATGGATCAGGCGCGCCGGATCCGGACGCTGTCGATCTCCGAGCTGCCCGACGAGGACTGCTGCACGCTGCTGGCGCCGCGCCGGGCCGAGACCCGGGCCAAGATCGACGATCTGCGGCAGATCGAGAAGCGGCTGGACGTGGGGGAGCTGGCCGAGCAGCTGGCCGACTCCGTCCAGGAGCACCGGCCGGTCTACGGCGACGCCGACGCCGCCTGAGCGGGGGCGCCGAGGCCCCGCCCGAGGCGCCGCCCGGGGGCTCAGCGGGCGTCGGCGTCGGTCGGCCGGGGCGGTTCCGGGCCGTCCGGGCCCATCAGGGTGAGCCGTTCCAGCCGGACGATGCGGAACCGGCGCCCCGCCACCGCGATTCCGTTGCGGCGCGTGGCGTCGGCCATCAGCGACGCGGCCTCGGTGTATTCGGCCAGGTCGGCCTCGCCGGGCTGCTCCACCGCCGGCACCACGTGCCGGAAGTAGGTGGCCAGGGAGTCGCGGGCCTGCTGCGGCGTCTCGTGGAGCCGGCCGACCGGGCGCCAGCGGCCTCCGGAACGTTCCGCCACGGTGAACGCGGGGGCCAGCTGGGCCGGGGTGAGGAACGCATCGGACGGTTCGGCGCCGGTCCGCGCGGTGGCGTCCAGGAGCTGGCACAGCAACTCGGCGGTCGCCAGGTCGGGGATGGTCTGCCCGTCGTGCAGGAGGTCGAACGGCCGGCAGCGGGGGAGCCTGTGGTCACCGGGGCGGGGGTCGAAGTCGGTGGGACGGGGCGGCTCGGGGCCGTCGGGTCCCGTACGCACCAGCTGCTCGATCCGCACCACGCGGAAGCGCCGTCCGGCGACGGCGACCTCGTCGGCCGGGTGGAGGCGCAGCCGCCGTCCGGCCGCGGCCAGCGGCTCCTCGCCGCTGTCCTCCAGATGGTCGGCGAGCATCTCCCTGGCGCCCTGCGGCAGCGGGTCGCCGGGGCAGACGACCTGCCAGCCGTCCGGCACCCGCTCGGCCGCCGTGAACAGGGCGCCGACCGCCACCAGTTCCGGGTAGGCCGCGATGGCGCGGCAGGCGTCCGCGAGCATCACCGCGGCGACCGGATCGACCCCGTCCAGGTCCTCGGGGGAAAGTCCGCGCCCCCCGGCGTCGCCCTCGCCCGTTGTCATGCCGGACATCATCCTCGCCCGCGCCCACCCTGCCCAGTGGTTCAGACCAATATTTCAGAAGCCGTTATCGGGGGTGCCGCGGCGGGCCCGGCGGCCGCTTTCCGGCCGCCGGGCCGCCGATTCAGCGGCGTGCGGGGACGATCAGCACGAGCAGGCTCGCGACGAGCAGCGCCAGCCCGCCGAGGGCGACGCCGCCGAGCCGTTCGCCGAGCACCGCCACGCCCAGCACCGCCGCCACGGCGGGCTCGGCCAGCGTCAGCGTGGTGGCGGTGGTCGCGGGGGTGCGGCGCAGCCCGCGGGCGAACAGCACGTAGCCGCCCGCCGTCGTCACCACGCCCAGGTAGAGCGCGACGAGCAGGCCGGTGCCGCCGGCGGCCCATCCGGGCGAGCCGGCCAGCAGGACCGGCAGCAACAGCACCGCGCCCGCGCCGAACAGCGCTCCGGCGACGGCGCGGTCCTCCTCGCCGCGGCCGATGAGGGTGGAGGCGACGGTGGCGTACACCGCGTAGGACAGCCCCGACAGGACGGCCAGGCCGATGCCGACCGGGTCGGCGCCGGCGTCCTGGCCGCCGCCGACGAGGGCGGCGCAGCCGGCGACCGCGCCCGCCGTCGCCAGCGCCCACCGCCCGCTGAGCGCGGACTGCCGGGCGACCAGGCTGAGCAGTCCGGCGAACGCGGGCGCGCTGCCGATGGTGACGACCGTGCCGATCGCCACCCCGGTCCGGGCGGCGGCGGTGAAGAAGGCGGTCTGGTACGCGGCGATCGCGACCGCGCCCAGGCCCACCAGGAGCCGGTTGCGGCGGGTGCTCAGCAGCCGCCGCAGGCCGCCGCCGCGCGCCGTGAGGGCGGCGAAGGCCAGCAGCAGCACGCCGCCCATGACGATGCGGACCGCGGCGATCGAGACGTTGGACGCCTCGGGGACGAAGGTGCGGACGGTGCCGGTGGTGCCCCACAGGCAGGCGGCGACCAGGACGTCGGCGGCGCCGCCCGCCCGGCCGCCGGCGGCGCGGGACGCGGATCCGGAACCCGTGGCGTGGTCGTGCTCGGTGGTACGTACGGACACGTGAGGAACGCTCCTGAACTCGAATCGGTGAGAAGGATCCGGATTCGGGGCGCAGGAAAGCGGGACCGGGCGCCGGTGCGCCGGGTCCGCGAGAACTCGGAGGAGGTCGCCGCGCCCCTCAGGCGCGTGGCGGCCCGCAGTTCGGTGTCCAGTACTCCATGTTCCGCGACCTTACCAGCCGTGTTCGGATGTCCTGTTCCGTGATCATGGAGCCCCGCCCGGCCCGGGACCGCGCCGCCGCGTGCGGGCACGGCGGCGGCGCGGATCGTCGTACGGGAGAGGCGGGCGGAGAGCGGCGGGATCAGACCGGGACGGCCGCGGCGTCGCCCTCGGAGACGGTCAGCGTCCGGCCCACCAGCGGCGGCAGGTCCCGCACCAGCCGGGCCAGTTCGCGCAGGTCGCCGTCCACCAGCGCCTGCGGGCCGTCGCACAGCGCGGTCTCCGGGTGCGGGTGCACGTCGATGATCACGCCGTCCGCGCCGACCGCGATGCCCGCCCGGGTCAGCGGCAGCACCAGGTCGCGGCTGCCGCCCGAGTGCGAGGGGTCCACGATCACCGGCAGGTGGGAGAGGCGCTGCGCGACCGGCACCGCGGAGACGTCCAGGGTGTTGCGGGTGGCCTTCTCGAAAGTGCGGATGCCCCGCTCGCACAGCACGATGTCGAGGTTGCCGCGCTGGGCGATGTACTCGGCGGCCATCAGCCACTCCTCGATGGTGCCGCTCATGCCCCGCTTGAGCAGCACCGGGCGGCCCGCCTCGCCGGCGGCCTGCAGCAGCGCGAAGTTCTGCGCGTTGCGGGTGCCGATCTGCAGCATGTCGGCGTAGGAGGCGACCAGTTCGACGTCGTGCGCGTCGACGACCTCGGTGACGACCGGCAGCCCGGTCTCCTCGCGGACGTCCGCCAGGATCCGCAGGCCGGCCTCGCCGAGCCCCTGGAAGGCGTAGGGGGAGCTGCGCGGCTTGAACGCGCCGCCGCGCAGCAGGGTCGCCCCGGCGGCCTTGGCCATCTGCGCCGCCTGCAGGGTCTGCTCGGGGGTCTCCACCGCGCACGGCCCGGCGATCAGCGTCATCGTCCCGGGGCCGATCGGCACGCCGCCGACCCGCACCACCGACCGCTCGGCGTGGTTCTCCCGGCTGACCAGCTTGTAGGGCGCCGAGATCCGGATGACGTCGGTGACCCCCCTCATCCCGCGGAGGTTGAGCGTGCCGAACTGCTGGACGTCCCCGACCAGGCCGACGATGGTGCGTTCCACCCCGCGGCTGACGAAGGCGTCCCCACCCGCCGTCTCGACCAGTGAGACGACGGCCCTGATATCGGCTTCGGTGGCACCCGGGGCCATGACGACGACCATTGCTTGCTGCCTCTCCTCGTCCTGCCGGTCTCCTCGGTGACCGGCGAAAGCATCCTGGTACGAAAAAAGCCCCGGGCCGTGGCGGCCCGGGGCTTCCTTCTCAGGTCTGTCAGCGCAGCGTCTGGCAGACCAGCCTCCCGGGCCGGCCGAACCAAAAGAAATACACGACGTTGCGCACGGGTCACAGCGTAGCCGATGCCGCCCGGCGGGCCGGAGGGCAGGGGGCGAATATGGCTCAGCTCACTACGGATGGCAGTATTGCCCGCGTCATGTCCCCACCCGAACAGTCCTCAGATGCCCCGCGGGACCTCCCGCCCGGTCAGTACGTGCCGCGCGGCTGGCCGGTCCTCCACTACGGCCCCGTGCCCAAGTTCCGTCCCAAGGACTGGGACTTCCGGGTGTTCGGCGCGACGGAGTCGGGCGGCCAGCACGCCTGGTCCTGGGACGAGTTCGAGGCCCTGCCCCGGGCCAAGGCCGTCGCCGACTTCCACTGCGTCACCAAGTTCACGATCCCCGACAACGAGTGGGAGGGCGTCGCCGGCGTCTCCATCGTCGAGCTGGCGCCGCCGCACCCGGACGTCACCCACGTGATGGTGTGGGCGGAGTACGGCTACAGCGCCAACATCCGCATGAGCGACTTCCTGACCGACGGGACGATGTTCGCCACCCATCGCAACGGCGAGCGGCTCAGCCCCGACCACGGCTTCCCGATCAGGCTCGTCGTGCCGCACCTGTACGCGTGGAAGAGCGTCAAGTGGGTGCGCGGCATCGAGTACATGGTCAAGGACCGGCGCGGGTTCTGGGAGGAGCGCGGGTACCACAACGTCGCCGACCCCTGGCGCGAGCAGCGCTACTCCTACCAGGAGGACGCCGACGAGTCGCCCCCGCTCTGACCGCCGTCCTGACCGGGGGTCCGGGCGGGTTGGGCGGTTGGCACCGCGTGGACGCCCACGGGGCATTACCGTACGTTGTCATGCCTGTACCTTCCGTGTTGGATCTGGTGGGGGCCGCGGCGGCCGCGGTCTCGGCCGTGGCCACGGCGGCGGTGTGCTGGTGGCTGCGCGTGCGGCGGCACGGTCTCGGCACCGTCGCGGACGAGGCCACGTTCGCGACGCTGCACACGATCTCGCGGGCCGCGCCGTCGCTGCGCGGCGGGCTGACCCGCGAGTCGGCGCGCCGGGCGGCCCGCGACCTGCGGCCGCTGCTGGGCGCCGAGGCGGTCGCCCTGGTGGCCGCGGCCGCCCCGTCCGGCGGCCCCGGACGGCTCGGCAGGGCCCTGGGGGCGGGCGCAGCCGAGGAGGCCCGCACCGGTCGTTCCCCCGTCCTCCACGCGGCGCACGGCGGCTTTGAGGAGGGCGGCGCGCTCGCCGCGGGCGAGACCGCCGGCGCGGGGGGCGCAGCCGCGACCGCCGGCGGGCACGGCTCCGGGGCGGCGGCCTGCTGCCGGCTGCTGGTCTGGGAGGGCGCGGGCGGCGATCGGCACTCGGCGGCCGTGCCCGCGCACGTCCGGCAGGTCCTGGCCACCGGACGGGCCCGGGTGGTGCCGCCCGACGTGCTGTGCTGCGGCGACCCGCGCTGCCGCATCCGGGTGGCCGTGGTGGCCCCGCTCGCCGTCGAGGGCCGCGTCGAAGGCGCCCTGGCCGCGTACGTGGCCGGCGCCTCGGCGGCCCGCGTGCGCGCCGTGAGCGAGGTGGCCCGCTGGCTGTCCAGCCAGCTGGAACTGGCCGAGCTCGACTCCTCCCGGGCGAGGCTCGCCGAAGCCGAGATGCGGGCGCTGCGGGCGCAGATCTCCCCGCACTTCGTCTACAACTCCCTCACCACCATCGCCTCCTTCGTCCGCACCGACCCCGAACGGGCCCGGGAACTCCTGCTCGACTTCGCCGACTTCGCCCGCTACTCCTTCCGCAACCCCCGCGACTTCACCACCCTCGCGGAGGAGCTGCGCTCGATCGACCGGTACCTGCTGCTGGAACGGGCCCGCTTCGGCGACCGGCTGCGGTTCAGCGTGGAGGTGGCGCCGGAGGTACTGCCCGTCACCGTGCCGTTCCTGTCGCTGCAGCCCCTGGTGGAGAACGCCATCCGGCACGGGATGGACGACGCGCACGGCCCCGAGCCGTTCCACGTCCGCATCGTCGGCCGCGACGCCGGCGCCGAGGCCGCCATCAGCGTGGAGGACGACGGCGCCGGCATGGACCCCGACCGGCTGCTGGAGATCCTCACCGCGTCCGGGACGGGCGGCGCGCGCGGCACCGGGGCGGGCATCGGGCTGGCCAACGTGGACGAGCGGATGCGCCAGCTGTACGGCGACGCGTTCGGGCTGACGGTGGAGACCGGGATCGGCGCCGGCACCAAGGTCAACCTCAGGGTGCCCAAGAACCGCCCCGGCCTGCTGCCGGACTGAATCCGGCCGCGGCCTGGATCGGCCGCGTTGGACTCACTTTACGAAATCGATTGCGAACGCACAGTGATCGAGGCAAGGTCCTAGTCATGCTGCGCGTCCTGGCGGTCGACGACGAAGTGCCCGCACTGGAGGAACTGGTCTACCTCCTGCGCGCCGATCCGCGGATCGACCGGGTCCACAGCGCGGGCGAGGCGGCCGGGGCGCTGCGCGACATGAGCCGGATCATGCGCGCGGGCGAGCGGCTGGACGCGGTCTTCCTCGACATCCGCATGCCCGGCCTGGACGGCCTCGACTTCACCCGGCTGCTCACCGGGTTCGCCTCGCCCCCGGAAGTGGTGTTCGTGACCGCGCACGACGACTGCGCCGTCACCGCCTACGAACTGGGCGCCCTCGACTACCTCCTCAAGCCCGTGCGGCCGGAGCGGCTGGCCGAGGCGGTGCGCCGCGTCGAGGAGGCGGCGCGCCGGCAGGCGGCGCGGGCCGAGGACCCGCCGGAGCGCGCCGAGGAGGACGAGATGGTCCCGGTGGAGCTGGCCGGCCGCACCCGCCTGATCTCCCGCCGGTCGGTCACCCACGTGGAGGCGCACGGCGACTACGTCCGGCTCCACACCGGCGACGGCAGCTTCCTGGTCCGCATGCCCCTGGCCGCGCTCGCCCGCCGCTGGGAGGCGGCCGGCTTCATCCGCATCCACCGCAGCACCCTGGTCGCCTCCGCCCACATCAGCGAGCTGCACTTCGACGGGGGGCGCGCCGCCGTCCAGGTCGGCGA
The DNA here is from genome assembly GCA_050942275.1 of Spirillospora sp. CA-255316. Taxonomy (GTDB): domain Bacteria; phylum Actinomycetota; class Actinomycetes; order Streptosporangiales; family Streptosporangiaceae; genus Spirillospora. The sequence goes on from CP192047.1 coordinate 3,178,565, forward strand.
GGAACTGCTCCCGGTGAGCCGCCGCCACACCCGCGAGGTCCGCGACCTGCTCGTCCGCAGGTTCCGCAACGCCGCGCCGGAAGCGGACGACGTGCCGTTCGACTACGAGGACGAGCCGGTCCAGGACCGCGACGAACGGTCCCGCTGACCGCCGCCGCCGGGCCCGCCGGACGGAGCCGCACCGCGGCCGCGACGGCCGTCCTCCGGGGCCGCCGCGCGCCCGTGTGGGCATTGAGAACATCCCCTCGCGGCAGCCTCTGACCGAAAGCCCTGCCGGAGATCTGGCCACTTCGCCGCAGGTTTGACGGAATTCCCGGGACCGCCGGCCGTCGCCCGCGCGCCGCCGACCCGACCGCGTGGACCGTTCCCATGACCGCTCGTCCCGCCCGCCCGACCGCTCGTCGCGTCACTACGCTACGTATATCGACGACTACGGACCGCTTATCGAGCGCGACGGGTCTCAGGTTCCGGGTGGTATCAATCAGCCCTAGTGTTCTCAGTGGCACCGCGCAGCAGGACGCCGGCGGACGACACCGGCCGAACGCACCGCATCCGGGGAAGCGGGCGGGCCCGCGCGGACCCGGCCCCGCACCAGGGCGCCGGCACCGCCGCAGAACCTCGGCCGAAGACACAACTGGAGATCCGGCGCGCGCCAGTCGAACGCCGGATCATGAGCCGCCGGATCCCGTACCGGGGGGGTGGGATCAGGCGGCGTCGGTCCGGGCGTCGCTGAACAGTCGGGGGGTTGTTCAGCGACGCCCGGCCTCTTTTCATTGTGGAGGGTCTTTTCATTGTGGAGGGGCGACCCTCCACACCACCCGGGACGGCGCGAAGCGCCCCCTCCGCTCGCCTGGGGGCTCGCTACGGAAACGCTCCCCGCCGCCTGCCCGTCCCTCCACTCCGCTAGCGCTCCGCTCCAGGCCGGACAGTGGAAAAGCGGGGTCGTTGCGGGGTCGGGCATTGTGGCCAACGCTCGCATCATTGGAATGTGCGACGGGCCTTCTTCGCGGTGCTCGGGGTCAGGTGTCGCGGAGGCGTTTGAGGGTTGTTATGTCCTTGCCGTGGGGGTCGGCGCTTCGGCCTGGGGTTTCGATGATGAAGGGGACGCCTGCCACTTCGGGGTGGGCGAAGAGTTCGGCGAAGGCCTTCTCGCCTATGTGGCCGGCGCCGATGTTCTCGTGGCGGTCCCGGCCGGAGCCGCAGATGTCCTTGGAGTCGTTGGCGTGGACGAGCTTGAGGCGTCCGGGGCCGACCGTCTTGACCAGGGCGTCCATCGTCTCGGTGGCGCCGCCGGGGGAGGACAGGTCGTGGCCGGCGGCGAACGCGTGGCAGGTGTCGAAGCACACGCCGAGCTTGGGGTGGTGCTCCAGGCGCTCGAAGAACGGGCCGAGCTGCTGGACCTTGGCGCAGAGCATGTTGTTCTGGCCGGCCATCGGCTCCAGGAGCAGGTCGGGGCCGTCGTCGGGGATCTCCTCCAGGAGGGGGAGCACGTGCTCGCGGACCTGGGTCATGGCGTCGTCGTAGGACTGGGTGACCGCCGAGCCGGTGTGGACGACGACGCCGCGGGCGCCGATGGCGTGGCCGCGGCGCAGCGAGTGGCGGACCGAGGCCAGCGACTTCTCCAGCGTCTCGGCGCTGGGGGAGCCGACGTTCACCAGGTACGGGGTGTGGATGTAGACGGGGATGTCGTTCCGCTCGCGCAGCTTGGCGTCCTCGGCGGGCTTGCCCTCCGGGAGCGCCCAGCCGCGGGGGTTGGACACGAACACCTGGATGGTCTCGGCGCCGATCTCGGCGGCGTACTTCAGGCCTCCGGTGGCCAGGCCCCCGGCCACGGGGACGTGGCCCCCGACGGGGCTCTTCGGTGAGGTCATAGGGCGTCCAGCTTAGTTCTTCAGGCCCAGATGGTGACCTTCGAACCGCGCGGCGCCTGGCCGCCGATCGGGTTCTGGCCGACGACGCGCTTGCCGACGCGGCTGCCGACCTCGACCTCGAAGCCGGAGTCGCGCAGCGCCCGGCGGGCGTCGTCGATCGACCGGCCCATCACGTTGGGCACCGGGATCTGCTCGCCGTCGCCGCGGTCGCCGTCGTTGCAGAAGAAGCCGCCGAACAGGCAGTCGCGCTCGTTGACGACGAGCGTGACCTCGTCGCCGCTGGAGACGCCGGTGCCGGGGTCGGGGTCCTGGCCGATGACCGAGCCTGGGGCGGCGTTCTCCCGCTTGCGCTTCTCGACCTTGACCTCCAGGCCCATGCCGCGCAGCTGGTTCTCGGCCTCCTGGCCGTTGCGGCCCAGGAGGGAGGGCATCGACATGCCGCTGCTCAGCACGATCCGCACGCGCTCGTCCGGGGACTGCTTCTGCCCGGCCGCGGGGTTGGTCCGCATGACGCGGCCCTTGGCGACCGACTGGGACGGGGCGGAGCTGACCTCGCCCGGGGTGAAGCCCTTTTCCTGCAGGATCCGCCTGGCCTCGTCCTCGGACTTGCCGACCACGTCGGGTACTTCGCGGGGCGTGCGGCCCTTGGACGGCGTCAGCGTGACCGTGGAGCCCTGGGTGATGCGCGCGCCCGGGCCCGGATCGGAGATCGCGACCTCGCCCTTCCTGACGCGGTCGTTGAACACCGGCTCGGCCACCTGGACGTCGAGGCCGCCCTGCTCCAGCTGGTCGCGGGCGTCGGCGACGCGCATCCCGATGATCTGCTCGGGGATGTGGTCGTACTGGCCGGAGGTCTGGTACCACACCGCCCAGCCGAGGATCACCGCCGCGACGGCGCCGATGGCGATCAGCACGTAGCGGCCGGTGAGGGCGCCGATGGCCCGGTCGGCGGGGGTGCGCCGCGGCGGCGGCGCCCCGGTGGGCGCGGTACGGGCGTCGAACACGCGGGTGCGGGAGTCCGGGGGCGGCATCCCGGCGGGCATCACGGCCGTGCCCTGCGGCGCGGCGGCGCGCATCCGCTCGTCGACGTCGCGGGGGAGGCCGGCGTGCACCTCGGCCACCTCGGCGAGCATGGCGTTGGCGTCCTGCGGGCGCTCGGCGGGCTGCCGGGCCGTGGCCCGGGTGACCAGCGCGTCCAGGCGGTGCGGGAGCCCCGGCACCAGGGTGGACGGCGGCGGGACGGCCTCGTTGACGTGCTTGTAGGCCACCGCGAGCGGGGTGTCGCCGCGGTGCGGCAGCTCGCCGGTGACCAGCTCGAACAGCATGGTGCCGGCGGCGTAGACGTCCGAGCGGACGTCCGCGCTGCCGGACAGGACCTGCTCGGGCGCGAGGTAGCCGACCGTACCGATGATCATGCCGGTCTTGGTCATGCCGGTGGCGGTCTCGGCCCGGGCCAGCCCGAAGTCGGCGACCTTGGCCTGGCCGTCCTCGGTGATCAGCACGTTCTCGGGCTTGACGTCGCGGTGGACGAGCCCGGCCCGGTGCGCGGCGCCCAGCGCGGCCAGCACCGGCTGCATGACCTCCAGCGCCTCGCGCGGGCCCAGCCGGCCGCGTGCGGTGAGGAGGTCGCGCAGCGTGCGGCCGCGGACGTACTCCATCACCAGGAACACGTGCTCGCCGTCGGTGCCCTGGTCGTAGACGGCGACCACGTTGGGGTTGGACAGCGCGGCGGCGGCCTTGGCCTCGCCGATGAAGCGGCGGACGAACTCCTCGTCGGCGGCCAGGCCGGCGTGCATGACCTTGATCGCCACGGTGCGGTCGAGCCGGATGTCGCGGGCGACATAGACCGTGGCCATGCCGCCGCGGGCGATCCGGGACTCGATGCGGTAGCGCCCGTCGAGCATCTGCCCGACGAGTGGATCAGCGACCGTTGTGTCCATCAGAGCGAGTGTAAAGGCCTTCCCGGGCGGTTCCCATCAGCCGGGAGGATGACCTCCACGGCTGATCTTGGCGGCGGGGTCGGGCCTTCTCAGGCCGCCAGGCCTCATCGTACGGCCTCTTCGGCCGCCCGTCCGGGTTCCGACGGAGTTGGTCCTGATATGGGGCTTTCGTCCGAAATTTTTACCTTGGGGCGGTCGCGGCGGCGGGAGACCGCCACCCCGGCGAGGCAGAGCAGGCCGCCCGCCAGCGTCAGCGCGCCGGGCACCTCGCCGAGCAGCGCCCACGACATCAGCACCACCAGGGCCGGGACCGCGTACGTCGTGGCGCCCATCTTCCCCGCCGACGTGCGGGCCAGCGCGTACGCCCAGGTGGTGAAGGCCAGCGCGGTCGGGAAGACGCCCAGGTAGATCATGTTGAGCGTCGCGCCGGCGGAGGCGTCCGCGGCCTCGCCAGCCAGCCGCCCGGCGAACGGCAGGCAGGCCACCGCGCCGATCGCGCAGCCGAAGGTGGTGACCTGCAGCGCGCTCGCGTGCCGCAGCGCCGGCTTCTGGCTGACCACGCCCGCCGCGTACGTCACGGCCGCGACCAGGCACAGCAGCACGCCGAGCACCGGCGAGCGGCCCTCGCCCGACATCGAGATCCCGACCACGGCCGCGCCGGCGAACGACACCGCCATCCCGGCCAGCAGCCCGCGCGGGAAGCCCTCCTTGAGCAGCCAGCCGCCCAGCAGCGCGATGAGCAGCGGCCCGATGTTGACCACCATCGCGGCGGTCCCCGCGTCCACCTGCTGCTCGCCCCAGTTCAGCGCCACCATGTAGAGGCCGAACCACAGCACCCCCGAGGCCGCGATCCCGGGCCAGGCCGCCCGCGGCGGCCATCCCGCCCGGCGGACCGCGCAGATGACCGCCAGCGTCACGGTGCCCGCCAGCAGCCGGCCCAGCGCCAGCGCGCCGGGGCTGTAGTCCTCGCCGGCGCTGCGGATGGCCACGAACGCCGAGGCCCACAGGACGACCGTGACGGACGCGGCCGCCACGGCGAGTCGTTCGGCGCGCGGCCCGGCCGCCGCTTCCCCCTGATCCATGCGCTGCACCCTAAGTCGCGGTTTCTTCCACCAACACCGAACGATGGCGTGCGGTTGCGGTGGGGAACGCGCCCAGTCTGGGCGCGGCGATCATTCAGGTCCAGCGAATATTTCTACAGGGACGCTTTAGTGACGCTTCACCGTCCGGGTCCGGTGGCGATGCCCTCCCAGGGCGAGGACGCCTGGGCGTACCGGCGCATCGGGATCCGGCCCGCCAGCCGGGCCAGCCGCCCGGCCTCCACGGCGTGCCGCATCGCCGCCGCCATCCGCGCCGGATGCTGCGCCCGGGTCACGGCCGTCGCCAGCAGCACCGCGTCGCAGCCCAGCTCCATCGCCAGCGCGGCGTCGCTGGCCGTGCCCAGCCCCGCGTCCAGGATCACGGGGACGCCCGCCCCCTCCACGATCAGCTCGATGTTGTGCGGGTTGCGGATGCCCAGGCCGGAGCCGATGGGGGAGCCCAGCGGCATCACCGCGGCGCAGCCCACCTGCTCCAGGCGGCGCGCCAGCACCGGGTCGTCGTTGGTGTACGGCAGCACCGTGAAACCGTCGTCCACCAGCTGCTCGGCCGCCTCGACCAGCTCGATCGGGTCGGGCAGCAGGGTGTGCTCGTCGGCGATGACCTCCAGCTTCACCCACGAGGTGCCCAGCGCCTCGCGGGCCAGCTTGGCGGTCAGCACCGCCTCGCCCGCGGTGAAGCAGCCGGCGGTGTTGGGCAGCACCCTGATGCCGCACTCGCGCAGCACGTCCAGCACCGAGCCGCGGGCCGACGGGTCCACCCGCCGCATCGCGACGGTGGTGAGCGCCGTGCCCGACGCCAGCAGCGCCTCGCGCAGCACGCTCATGCTGGGCACCCCGCCGGTACCCATGATCAGCCGCGAGCCGACCTCCTCGCCCGCGATCACCAGCGCGTCGTCGTTCGCCCGGGGGTCCACATCAGCCTCCCTGCACGGCGGTCAGCACCTCGAGCCGATCCGCCTCCGCCAGCCTCGTCGCGGCCCATTCGGACCGCCGTACCACCTCGTCGTTGAGCGCCGCGGCCACGCCGGAGGCGTCCGCGCCGGAACGCCCGGTCACCGCGGCGACCGCGTCCGCCACGGTGGCGCCCCCGGGCAGCTCGCGCCGCTCCCCGTTGACCACCACGTTGATCGTCGCCGTCGTCTCCATCGCCGCTCCGCCCTCGCTCCGTCCGGTCGTCCCGGTCATGGCGCCGCCACCAGCCGGTCGGGGGTGAACGCGGCGCCGACCTCGGGCACCGTGCCCTCCAGCAGCGCCTCGGCGAGGATCTCCGCGCTGACCGGGGTGAGCAGGATGCCGTTGCGGAAATGACCGGTGCCGATGACCAGGCCGGGCAGCGCCGCCGGGCCCATCACCGGCGCGTTGTCGGGTGAGCCGGGCCGCAGCCCCGCCGACACCTCGGCGAACTCCAGCTCGGTGATGCCGGGCAGCAGCTCGCGCGCGTCCCGCAGCAGCTCCCACAGCCCCCCGGCCGTCACCCGGGTGTCGAAGCCCATCTCCTCCTGCGTGGCGCCGACCACCACCTCGCCGTCCTCGCGCGGCACCAGATAGATGGGAGAGCCCCGGACCACCCCGCGGGTGCAGCGCCGCAGGAACGGCACCGCGGCACGGAGCCGGATCACCTGCCCCTTCACCGGGCGCACGGGTGGAACGATCCCGGGCGGCAGCCCCTCGATCTCGCCCGACCACGGCCCGGCGGCCAGCAGCACCCGGTCGGCGCGGACCTCGGCGCCGCCCGCCAGCCGCACGCCCACCGCGGCGTCGTCCTCCACGATCACGGCGGCGGCCCGCTCACGCAGCAGCCGCGCGCCCCGCCGCCGCGCGGCGGCCAGCAGCGCCGGCGCCAGCCGCCTGGGGTCGATCGCGCCGTCCTCGGAGGCCAGCAGCCCGCCGCGCACCCCCGGCGCCAGCATCGGCTCCAGCCTGCGGCACTCGCGCCCGGTCAGCGCCTGGACGGGGATGCCGAGCGACTCCTGGAAGCGGCGCAGGTCGTCCAGGTGCCGCAGGTCGTCGGCGTCGAAGGCGACCTCCAGGAGCCCGTCGGCGCGGTAGCCGGTGCGCAGCCCGGTGTCCTCCTCCAGTTCGGCGGCGAACGCGCCGTACCGGTCGCGGGAGGCCAGGCCCAGCCGCAGCAGCGGCTCCTCGCCGTAGGTCAGCTCGCTGACCGGGGTGAGCATGCCCGCGGCGACGGCGGTGGCGCCGCTTCCGGGGGCCGGGTCGATCAGGGTGACGGCGGCGCCGCGGGCCGCGGCGCGCCAGGCGGTCGCCAGGCCGATGACACCCGCACCGATGATCGCGATGTCCATCTCGCTCCCTTCGCCGGCATGATCCGGATCAGGTCCAAGCGGTCGGCGGCCCGTCGATAGCCGCCCTCTCAGCCCGGTCGTACCGGACTCCCGCGCACTTTCCACCCCAGCCTACGTCCACCTGCGGCTGATCCGGGTCTCCGGGCATCGCCCGCGAGGCGCTCCGGGCCGCCGACTAAGGTGTGCCGTCATGGAGAGCGTTGTCGTGGTGGGCGGCGGGCTGGCCGGGGTGCGCGCCGTGGAGGCGTTGCGGGCCAAGGGGTTCCAGGGCGAGCTGACGCTCGTCTCGGAGGAGCGGCACCGGCCCTACGACCGGCCGCCGCTGTCGAAGGCGGTGCTGGCCGGGGACCGGGACGACACCACCGTCGACGCCGACTGGGACGCGCTGCGCGTCCGGCTGCTGCTCGGCGAGCGCGCCACCGCGCTGCGCCCCGCGCCCGGAGGCGGCGGCACCGTCGCCACCACGGCCGGCGAGCTGCGCTTCGACGGGCTGGTCATCGCCACCGGCGCCGCCCCGGTCACGCTGCCCGGCGACGGGCCCCAGCGGGTGCTGCGCACCATCGACGACGCCCGCGCGCTGCGCGGCCGGCTGACCGAGGGCGCCCGCGTCGTCATCGTCGGCGCGGGCTGGATCGGCGCCGAGGTGGCCACCACCGCCGCGAAGAAGGGCTGCGCGGTGACGGTCGTCGAGGCCGCCGACACCCCGCTCGCCAACGCGATCGGACCGGAGGTCGGCGGCCTCACCGCCCCCTGGTACGCCGAGGCGGGCGTGGAACTGCGCACCGGCGTCAAGGTCGCCGCGGTCGAGCCGGACGGCCTCGCCCTCGCCGACGGCGACCGGATCGGCGCCGACGAGGTCGTGGTCGGCGTCGGCGTCCGCCCCCGGCTGGACTGGCTGGCGGGCTCGGGCCTGCTCACCGAGCGCGGCATCGTCACCGACGCCGCGTTCCGCACCACCGTCGGGGACGGCCCCGCCCGCTCCGACATCGTGGCGGTCGGCGACTGCGCCGCCTGGTGGTCGCGGCGGTACGGCCGCCGCCTGCTCGTCGAGCACTGGGACACCGCCCTGAACGCCCCCGAGGTCGCCGCCGCGACCCTGCTCGGCCAGGAGGCCGCCTACGACGCCGCCCCCTACTTCTGGTCGGAGCAGTTCGGCCGGATGGTGCAGTACGCGGGCCACCACCCGTCCGCCGAGCGCCTCGTCCGCCGCGGCGACCCGGCGGGCCGCAAGTGGGCCGTCTGCTGGCTGGCCGGCGACCGGCTGGAGGCCGTCCTCACCGTCGACCGCCCGCGCGACCTCGTGCAGGCCAGGCGGCTGATCGCCGTGGGCACGCCGGTCGATCCGGAGGCCCTCGCGGACCCGGACGTCCCCCTCAGGCAGGCGGCGCGGGCAGGAGGCGACTCCTGAGGGTTTGAGCGACATGGGGGCGTGGTAGGCAGGGGGCGTGACGCAACTGCACGCAACCGTAGAAAGCGCTCTCGATCCCCGGACCGACTCCCTCGTCGGTGAGTGGCTCACCCTCAAGCAGGCGACCGAAGCCCTCGGGATCAAGCAAAGCAGGGTCAAGCAGCTGCTCAGCGAGCGCAAGCTGCTGGCGGTCCGCCGCGACGGCGCCCCGATGGTGCCCGCGGCGTTCATCAAGGACGGGCAGGTCATCAAGGGGCTTCCGGGCACGCTGACGCTGCTGTCGGACGCGGGCTTCGGCGACGTCGAGACGCTGCGCTGGCTGTTCACCGCCGACGACACGCTGCCCGGCACCCCCGTCCAGGCGCTCAGCGAGAACCGCGGCACCGAGGTCCGCCGGAGGGCCCAGGCGCTGGCGTTCTGACCGGGACGGCCGGACGGGGTCCGGCGGAACGCGCATGAAAGAACCCAGAACGCGCATGACAGGATGACGGGGTCGTGCGCGGCGGCTCCGCGCCGCCGCGGCGGCCCCGTGATCGCATCCGAGCGACCATCCCCGGTGACCACCTCCCGGTGACCACCTCCGGTGATCGCCTCTCCCGACCGTGGAAGGAACCCGCCCGCACCGTGTCCAGGCATCTGCTCTCCGACCGCGCCGTCGCTCTGCGCGCCCGGCTCAGCCGGGCCCGCCTCTACCTCTGCACGGACGCCCGGGAGCGCCAGGGCGACCTGCCGGGCTTCCTCGACGCCGCGCTCGCGGGCGGCGTCGACATCGTCCAGCTCCGGCAGAAGGGGCTGGAGGCGAGAGAGGAGATGGAGTACCTGCGGGTGTTCCGGGAGGCCTGCGACCGGCACGGCGCGCTGCTGGCGGTCAACGACCGGGCCGACATCGCGCACGCGGTGCAGGCCGACGTGCTGCACCTGGGGCAGGACGACCTGCCGGTCCCGGCCGCCCGCGCGATCGTGGGCGAGGACATCCTGATCGGCCGGTCCACCCACTCCGACGAGCAGGCCTCCGCGGCCGCCGCCGAGCCGGGCGTGGACTACTTCTGCGCCGGGCCGGTCTGGCCGACCCCGACCAAGCCGGGCCGGGCGGCGCCGGGCGTGAAGCTGCTGGAGTACGTGGCGGCGCAGCGCGAGGGCCGCCCGTGGTTCGCGATCGGCGGGATCGACTCCGGCAACCTGGCGGAGGTGCTGGACGCGGGAGCCCGCCGGATCGTGGTCGTACGCGCGATCACCGAGGCCGCCGACCCGCGGGCGGCGGCGGAGGAGCTGGCCCGGCGGCTGCACGGGGCCGGCTGACCGCGGCGAGGGGGACCAGCGCGGTGAGTGGGACGGATCGCGGTGGGTGGGACCAGCGCGGCTAGTGGGACGACCGCGGTGGGTGGGCCGGATCACTCGGTGCGCTGGGTCACACGGCGGACGATCATGACCGCGGATGCCCGAGAATGGGCTCCATGAGCCTGGGACCCGATGACGAGCGCCCGGTGGATCTGTTCGACGACGACCTGGAGATCCTGCCGGACCAGACCTCCGACGACACCGACGCCGGCTGGGGCGACCGGCGCGGCGGGGACGACGACGCGCGGCTGACCGAGGACCGTCCGCCGCACTGGTGACCGGCCACTAGACCGGCCGCTAGAAGAGGACGCCCAGCACGAACCCGGCCGACATCACGGCGGCGAGCGCCACCATCATCCGCCACCGGTAGCGCGGGATGCGCTTGGGCTTCGGCTTGGGCGCGGGCGCCCGCCCCTCCCGCAGCGCCCGCACGAGCTGGCGGGCGGTGGGCCGGGCGGCGGGGTTCTTGTTGAGGCAGTGCGCGGCCAGCTCGCGCAGCGGGCCGTCCAGGTCGCCCAGATCGGGCTGCCGGGTGGTGACCCGCCGCATGACGGCCGCGTCGGGGCCGGTGCCGAAGGGGGGCCGTCCGGTCGCCGCGTACACCATCGTGGCGCCCCAGGCGAACACGTCGGCGGGCGGGCCGACGGGCTCGTCCTCGATCTGCTCGGGCGCCATGTACGCGGGGGTGCCGGCGCGGCCCGCGCCGCGCGGGGCCGCCTCCGGCACGCGGGCGACGCCGAAACCGGTGACCTTGGCGCCGTCCGGGCCGAGCAGCACGGTGCCGGGCCTGAAGTCGCGGTGCACGGTGCCGGCCTTGTGGATCGCGGCCAGCGACCCGGCTGTGCGCAGCGCCAGCCGCTCGAGCCGTTCGGGCGGCAGCGGGCCGCGCTCCTCGACGACCTGCCGCAGGGTCGGGCCGTCGACGTACTCGCTGACGATGTAGGGCGGGTCGCCGGTGACGTCGGCGTCCAAGACCAGCGCGGTGTGGCGCCCGGTGACCTGGAGCGCGGCGTCGGCGTCCTCGGCGAGGCGGGCGCGGGCGCGCTCGCCCGGCGCCGCGGCCCCGCCGCGCAGCAGCGTCACCGTGACGGTCGCGCCGTCCTCGTCGCGGGCGCGGTAGGCCACGCCCCGGGTGCCCGCGTTCAGGCGTTCGAGCAGGCTGTAGGGGCCGGCGCGGCGCGGGTCGTCGGACGCCAGCGGCTGCCCGCGGTGGCTCGCGGAGCCTGGACCGGCGCCATGCCCGGCTTCGTCGGGTCCGGCGCCGGCCTCGGCCGCATCGCCCCTGGCGGGCTCGGCGGCGGGGTCGGCGGCGGGGTCGTACGCGCCGTCGGCGGCGGCCCGGTCGCGGTGCGTGCGGTCGCGGTGCGGGCGCTCTGCGCCGCCGTGACCGGCCTCGGCGGAGCCTCGCACGCCGGACGGGACCGGTACGGGACGAGGGGCCGTCCTCGCTCGGGAGGGATCGTGCGGCACTGGGGACTCCGACTCGGCGGGGACGGACGAAGAATGGCACATTTCTACCGCGTGCCCATGGCCTGCGGAAGCGGAACGGTTGATCTTAGCCCCGGCAGGCGTCCCCGCCCTGCGCGAAGGAACCCCGCAGTGCGCCGTCCCGGGAGGACCCGCCGACCGTCACTTTGTAGCAGCCGGGTGCGACCTTCCACGCACCGGCCCCTTCGTCCCAGTACGCCAGCGAACGGGTGGAAAGAGGGAAGGTCACGCGCGTGCTCTGGCCCGGCGCCAGCCTCAGCTTCTGGTAGCCCTTCAGCTGCCGGGGAGGCTGGGGCACGTCCTCCCTGGGCGAGGGCAGGCCCAGGTAGAGCTGCGGTACGGCGACGCCCGCGCGCGTGCCGGTGTTGGTGACGGTGACCTGGACCGCATCCGGCCGTACGACGAGGTCGCCGTAGCGGAACGTGGTGTAGGAGAGCCCGTGCCCGAACGGGAAGCGGGGCTCGGCGTCGTTGGCGTCGTAGTGCCGGTAGCCGACCATGACCCCTTCGGAGAACGTGACCGTCCGGTCCACGCCGGGGTACTGCCCCGCGCCGCCGGAGGCGGTGGGGATGTCGGCCTCGTTGACGGGGAAGGTCACGGGCAGCCGCCCGCCGGGGTCGACGTCGCCGTACAGGACGCGGGCGAGCGCGTGCCCGGCCTGCTGTCCCGGGTACCAGGCGGCGAGGATCGCCTTGACCCGGTCCGCCCAGGGGGTCAGGACGGGCCCGCCCGTCTCCAGGACCACCACCGTGTCGGGGTTGGCCGCGGCCACCTCCGAGATGAGGGCGTCCTGGTCGCCGCGCAGCGGGTCGCCGCATTGGAGGGTCAGGCAGGACTTGTCGAAGAACTCGCCCTGGCTGTCGGTGGCGAAGACGACGGCCACGTCGGCCTCCCGGGCCGCCCTGGCCGCGGCGGCCCGGTCGCCGCCGTCGTGGTAGGTGACCTGGGCGCCCTGGACGGCCCGCGCCGCCCGTTGCGCGATGCCCTCACGGGGGGACACGCGCGTGAACGGCTCCACCTTCGCCGAGCCGAATCCGCTGGGGACGACGTCGGCGCCCTTGCCGATGAGGGCGACCGACCGGGGCGTGGTCAGGGGCAGGGCGCCGCCCTCGTTCTTCAGCAGGGTCATGCCGTTCTCGGCGACGGCCTGGGCGGCGGTCTCGCTGGAGGAGCGGTCCACGGTGGTCAGGTCGTTGGGGTAGGCGGGACGGTCGAACACGCCGTGCGCGAACATCGTCCGGAGGACGGCGCGGGCATGCCCGTCGACGGTCGCCTGCGTGACCTGCTTCCGGTCGATGGCCCGCTTGAGGAGGAACGCGTTGTACTTGAGCCCGATCGGCAGCTCCATGTCCAGGCCCCCGTTGGCGGCGGACACGGTGTCCTGGGCGGCGGTGTGGTCGGAGGGCACGAACCCCTGGAAGCCCCACTCGTCCCTGAGCACGGAGTTGAGGATCGTCCCGTCCTCGCACGCCCACCGGCCGTTGAGCTTGCCGAACCCGCACATGACGGCCGCCGGTTCGGCGTCCTTGACGGCCGTCTCGAACGGGACCAGGTAGATCTCGCGGAGCGTGCGCGGATCGACCCTCATGTCCAGGGAGAGCCGGTCGGTCTCCTGGGTGTAGACGGCCATGTGCTTGACGGAGGCCATCACCCCCTGGCCCTGGGCGCCGCGGATCCAGGCCGCCCCGAGCCCGGCCGAGAGGTGGGGGTCCTCGCCGAAGCCCTCGAACGTGCGGCCGTTGCGGGGGGTTCGCAGGACGTCCACGGTGGGGCCGAAGATGACGTCGTTCCCCCTGTGCCGGGCCTCCCACCCCACGACCTGGCCGTACCTGTGGGCCATCTCAGGGTCGAACCCGGCGGCGAGCGCGATCGGGGCGGGAAGCGCTGTCGCCTTGCCCTGCCGTACACCGGCGGGGCCGTCGGCCATGTAGAGCGGGGGGACGCCCAGGCGGGGGATGCCGTTGTTGGTGTCGGCGTGCGCGGTCTCCAGGAACCCGCCGAGCGGGCCGCCCAGCGGATCGTCGGTCGCCAGCAGCGCGATCTTCTCGTCCACCGTCATCGCCTGGAGCAGCAGGCCCGCCCGCGCGTCCGGCGAGAGGCCGGTGGCGCACCAGGGGCGCTGGGCCGGATCGCCGCAGCGGCCCGCCTGGCCGTGCGCGGGCCGATCCGGAGCGGCGAGGAGGGCGAGTACGGATACCAGCGCCCCCGCGGCCGACATCCACCGCCTCGTCCCGCGCCCCGTCCCGCGCCCCGTGCTGTGGCCCGTGCTGTGGCCCATGCCGTGGATGGCCCCGCTCATCTTCCCCGCCCGCCCATCAGTGCCCCCGGTCCATCAGTGCCCCCGGTCCATCAGTGCCCCCGGTCCATCAGTGCCCCCGGTCCATCAGTGCCCCCGGTCCATCAGTGCCCCCGGTCCATCAGTGCCCCCGGTCCATCAGTGCCCCCGGTCCATCAGTGCCCCCGGTCCATCAGTGCCCCCGGTCCATCAGTGCCCCCGGTCCATCAGTGCCCCCGGTCCATCAGTGCCCCCGGTCCATCAGTGCCCCCGGTCCATCAGTGCTCCGTCTCCGGCTGGACGCGCAGCGCGTTCAGCGCGAACGCCACCATGTGGTAGTGGCCGATGAGGATCACCAGCTCGATCAGCTCGTTCTCACCGAAGCGCCCGGCCAGTGCCGCCCACGCGGCGTCGCCCAGCGTGCCGCGGGCGTTCAGCTCGTCCGCGGCGTCCAGGACCGCCCGGTCCTCCTCGTTCCACGGGTGCTCGTCCAGGCCCAGGCGCAGCGCGGCGATCTCTTCCTCGGTGAGCCCCGCGTCCAGGCCGATGCGGCGGTGGTGGGTCCACTCGTACTCGCACGCGCGCAGGTGGGCGGTGCGCAGGATCGCCAGCTCCCGGACGCGGCCGCTGAGCGTGCCCTTGAGCAGCAGCATCGAGCCGAACCCGATCCAGGAGTCGAACAGCTCGCGGTGGCGGCCCAGGGTGGTGAAGATGTTGAGGGGGCCGGTCGCGGCGGCGACGGCCTTGAGCGTGTCGTGCCACTCGGCCTCGGGCAGCGGCGGGACGCGCGGCGTACCGGGAGCGGGAACGGCGGGGTCGCCGGGGGCGGCGGCTGGGTCTGCGGGCATGCCGCCATTTGTGCCACCAATCGGTGGGACGGTGCTACCCCCGCGAGACGATCTGGCCACATCACGCCATCACAGGTCGCATCCGTAACAGACCAGGACGAACGCGGCCCGCCCGGTGGCCCGGCCTGTCAGGCCTGGCGGGCGGTGGCGGCGACCGCCAGCTCCTCCAGCGCGATCCGCGCCTCGCCGCTGATCGGCGCGGCGGCGAGCGCCTCGGCCGCCTGCGCGGCATACCGCTCGATCATGGCCTCGCAGGCCGCCAGCCCGCCGGTGCCCTCGATGATCGCGCGCAGCTCGTCCACCCCGTCGCGGTCCAGGTCCGGATCGCCCAGCAGCCGCTCGACCACCGCGGCCTGTGCGGCGTCGGCGCGTTCCAGGGTCTGCGCGACCAGTACCGTCCGCTTGCCCTCCCGCAGGTCGTCCCCGGCGGGCTTGCCGGTCTCGACCGGGTCGCCGAAGACGCCGAGCACGTCGTCGCGGAGCTGGAAGGCGATCCCCAGCGGACGGCCGTACGAGCGCAGCGCCTCGACGATCTCGGGGGAGGCCCCGGCCAGCGTCGCGCCCAGGTGCAGGGGCCGCTCGATGGTGTACTTGGCGCTCTTGAACTCCACGACCCGCAGCGCCGTCTCGGCGGTGCCGGTGCCGCGCACCCCCTCCAGCAGGTCGAGGTACTGGCCGCACATGACCTCGGTGCGCATCAGGTCGTACACCGCCCGGCCGGGGCCGATGCGCTCGGGGGCGACGCCGCTGGTCTCGTACATCTCGCTGGACCAGGCCAGGCACAGGTCGCCGAGCAGGATCGCGGTGCCCTCGCCGAACGGCGCGGCGGGCCCGGACCAGCCGGCCTCCGTCGCCATCGCCTGGAACCGCCGGTGCACGGAGGGCTGCCCCCGGCGGGTGTCGCTGGAGTCCATGACGTCGTCGTGGATCAGCGCGCTGGCCTGGAGCAGCTCCAGCGACGCCGCCGCCGTGACGACTCCGTCGCGCGGCTCCTTGCCGCCGGCCGCCGCCCAGCCCCAGTAGCAGAACGCGGGCCGCAGCCGCTTCCCCCCGGCCAGCAGCGAGTCCAGCGCCGCGAGCAGGGGCGCCAGCTCGGGGCTGATGGCCAGCAGGCCGGGGCGCTGCCTGTCGACGAAAGCCAGCAGTGCCGCGTCGACCTCCTTGCGGATGCGGCTCATGGACATGACGTGATCGTATCCAGTGGTCTGGGCACACCTCTCCACTGAGGTCTGAGTATTTCGTCGGATGTAACGAAATATAGGAACCTTCAGGGTGGTGCCATGAGCACTCCACGCCCCCGTGCCAGGGAACTGGCGGCCCGCACCCCGGCGGACCGCGACCGCTACCTCGACCTCCTGCGGGTCCTCTCCCTGGCCACCGTGATCGTCGGGCACTGGCTGATGGCCGCCGTCGAGACCGGGCCCGACGGGCGCGCCCGCGCGGGCAACGCCCTGGCCGTCCTGCCCTCGCTCCAGCCTCTCACCTGGGTGTTCCAGGTCATGCCGCTGTTCTTCGCCGTCGGCGGTTTCGCACACGCCACCGCGCTGCGCAAGGGACCCCGCTACGGGGAGTTCGTCCGCGCCAGGGCGGCGCGGCTGCTCGTGCCGACCGCGGTCTTCGTCGCCGTGTGGCTCCTGGCCGCCCTGGCCATCGAACTCGCGGGCCGGGACGACGGCATGCTCAGGCTCGCCACCAGGGTCGTCGCGCAGCCGCTGTGGTTCATCGGGGTCTACCTGGGCGTCATGGCGTTCGCGCCCCTCATGTGGCGGCTCCACCGCTCCTACGGCGCCGCCGTCCCCGCCGTCCTGGCCGCGGGCGCCGCCGGCGTGGACGCCGTGCGCTTCGGAGCGGGCGCCGCCTGGGAGACCGCCGGCCACCTCAACCTGCTGCTGGTGTGGCTGGCCGTCCACCAGATGGGCTTCCTGTACGCCGACCGCAAGGAGAACGGCGGCGCGAACCTGACCAAGGCCGGTGCGTGGCTGGCCGCGACGGGCATCACGGCCGTCCTGGCACTGACGGCCTTCGGCCCCTATCCCGTCTCGATGGTCGGGATGCCCGGCGAGAAGGTGTCGAACATGTCGCCGCCCACCCTGGCCCTCCTCGCCCACGCCACCTGGCTGCTCGGCCTCGCGCTGCTGCTCCGGCGGCCCGCCGCCCGCTGGCTCGGACGGCCCCGCGTCTGGCTCGCCGTGGTCACGGCAAACGGCCTGGCCATGACCGCGTTCCTGTGGCACCTGACCGCCCTGTTCCTCCTCAGCGCCGTCCAGATGGCCCTGGGAGCGGGCCGCTTCCCGATCGGAAGCGCCGCCTGGTGGGCCACCCGTCCGCTGTGGATCGCCCTCCTCGCCGCCGTGACCGCCGCGCTCATCATGATCTTCCGCCGCGCGGACGCGCCGCCCAGGCTCGCACCCCGCTCGCACGGCCCCGCCCGCTCGATCACCGGGATCACCCTGTGCCTGCTGGGCGTCCTGGGCTTCTCCGCCGTCGGCTTCGGCGGCGTCCTGGCCGGCCGCACGGCCCACCTGATCGTCCTCCCCATGACCCCCCTGGCCTGCCTGGCCTCCCTGGCCGCAGGAGCGGCCCTCCTCTCCATCGCCAAGGTCGCCCGCCCGCAATGAACAGAGGGGGAGGGCAGGGGGTGTGCGGGGTCGTTGCCCACGACGAAACTCATTACCCTTGGGGGATGCGACGCGAACGCCCTGACCGAGCCCCCACCATCCGTGAGCTGCTCGCCGCAGGTGGCAGGTCATTCTCCTTCGAGTTCTTCCCGCCCAAGACCGAGAACGGCGTCCGCAACCTCTGGCGCGCCATCCGCGAACTGGAGACGCTGCACCCGACCTTCGTGTCGGTGACCTACGGCGCCGGCGGCGGCACCCGCGACACGACGGTCGACATCGTCGAGCGGATCGCCACCGACACCACCCTCACGCCCGTCGCGCACTTCACCGCCGTCAACCACTCCACCGCCGAACTGCGCAACCTCATCGGCCGGTTCGCGGCCGCGGGCGTCCGCAACCTGCTGGCGCTGCGCGGCGACCCGCCCGGCGACCCGATGGGCGAGTGGATCAAGCACCCGGAGGGCGTGGAGTACGCCGCCGAGCTGGTGAAGATGATCCGCATGTACGGCGACTTCTGCGTCGGGGTCGCCGCCTTCCCCTACAAGCACCCCCGCTCGGCCGACGTCGAGAGCGACACCCGCTACTTCGTGGAGAAGTGCCGGGCCGGCGCCGACTACGCGATCACCCAGATGTTCTTCCGCGCCGAGGACTACTTCCGGCTGCGCGACCGCGTCCAGGCCGCCGGCTGCGACGTGCCGATCATCCCGGGCATCATGCCGGTCACCCAGATGAGCACCATCGAGCGGTCCGAGCAGCTGTCGGGCGCGCCGTTCCCGCCCGAGGTCAGGGAGCGCTTCGACGCCGTGGCCGGCGACCCCGAGGCGGTGCGGCGGCTGGGCGTCGAGCACGCCGCCGAGCTGTGCCGGGAACTGCTCGAGCAGGACGCCCCCGGCATCCACTTCATCACCTTCAACAAATCCACCGCGACCCGCGAGGTCTACGGGCTGCTGGACGCCGCGTCCTACGCCGTCCCGGCCGCCGGGCCCCTGTCCGGCTCGTACGGCGCCAGCGGCAGCGTCGCCCCCATCACCGCGTAGGGCGGGCCGCCGCCGGGGAACTCGAACCCGGTCAGCAGGTCGACCATGCCGACCGACCGGTAGAGGCGCCGCGCGGGGGTGTCATCCGGGCCGCGGTCCAGCGTCGACAGCACCACGGTCCGCTCCGGACGGCCCTCGCACAGGGTGTTCAGCAGCCGCCGTCCCAGCCCCTGCCCCTGGTGGTCGGGGTGCACGTGCAGCTCGGCCACCTCGAACGGGTCGTCCAGCCACCGTTCCGCGTGCTCCTCGCCGGCCAGCCCGGCCAGCGCCCCGCGCACCACGTCGTGCCACCACTGGCCGCTCTCGCCGCGGAACCCGTAGGCGAACCCGCGGATCGCGCCGCCGCGCGGCAGCGCCGGACCGCGCCGCTCGGCCACCACCGCCCGGAACCCCGGGTACGACGCGTGCCGCTCCATGATCGTGCGCCGGCCGGGGAGCTGCTCGGCGGGCGGGCGCATCGCCGCCGCGTACACCGCCAGGATCGGCCCGAGCCGGCGCAGGAAGGCGCGGTGATCGATGTCGCGCAGCTTCGCTTCCCTCACCCGCTAGAGCCTAGACCCGTCGGTCAGGCGCGTGGGACGGTCCGCTGCGTCGCCGACAGCCGGTCGTAGATGTCCCACAGGATCCGGTCGGCGGCCTTCTGCAGCGTGCCGCGGTTGGATTCCAGCTGGCCGCCCCACTGGCGGGCCTCGGGGCCCAGCCACGCGTCGGTGCCGTTCAGCGTCCGCACCGCCGGGTCGAGCGCCTGCCGGAGGCGCCCGATGCTGCCGTAGGCGTCGGCGTAGGCCTGGTAGAGCTCCCGGTAGGCGGGATTGGGCTGCTCGGTGGGCGGCAGCTTGGTCGCCGCCGCCGAGTCCAGCGGCGGCGGCAGGCTGCCGGGGGGCGGGGGAGCGGCCATCGCGGCCTCCTCTCTGGCCGGCCGTCCGGTCGGCCGGTCTAGCCGGCCCGGCGGCCGGTGACGGGCTGGAGGTCGAGCTTGCCGATGGCCTCGCGCGTCCGGCGGCTCATGTCCGCCCCGGTGAGGACCTGGACCGCCACCGGGTGGACGCCCGCGCGGTCGGCCTCGGCCAGGAAGGCGCGCAGCCACCGCACGTCCATCGTCAGATGGTGGCTGGCCGTGCCGAGCGACTCCCGCACGGCGCCGACCAGGGCCTGGTCGCCGCCGGCCGCCCTGAGCAGGTCGGCCGCGGCGGCGGGACCGAGCCGCTCGTACAGCTTCTCTGTGTAGTCGGGGTCGCCCGCGTTGTCCTTCAGATGCTTCCACACCTGCTCCGGCACCGCCCGGCCGTCCTGGACGGCCGCGGCCACCGCCAGCGCGTCGGCCTTGGCCGCTTTCGCCGCCTCCTGCCGGGTGGGGAAGTTGCCCAGGTCGCCCGCGCCGCTGGGCGTGGTCGAGGGCGGCCGGGACGGCGGCCGCGCGCTCCGCGGGGGCTCCGACCGGCGCGGCGGGGCGACCGGGGCGACCGGCTCGGGCGTCCCGCCCGGACGGGGCGAGCCGCCGCCCGGAGTCCGCGGCGACGGCGCCGGGGCGGGCGGGGCCTCCACCCCGCCGCCCCCGCCGGTGTGCGTCATCGCGTAGTTGTAACGACGGGTCAGCATGCCCAGCTGGTCGGCCGCCCACTGCGCCGCCTGCTCGGCCTGCCGGTACCCCGCGGCCGACACCCCCGGCGGCGGGCGGTGCCCGTTCAGCCAGCTCCTGATCGCCGTGTTGGCGTCCTGCACCTGCTTGATCAGCTGGTTCAGCGCCGGTGGATCGATCCCCCGGAAGTCGGCGTGGCGCGCGGCCGGGCCGGTGCGCATCTGCGCGGTCATCGCACCTCCGGGATCGCTGTGGATCGCTGCGGATCGGTCCCCGTCAGTTTCCCAGAATCACACTCGCATCACACGCTGTCGAGGGCCTTGCGCACCGACTCCGGGTCGCGGGCGACCACCGCGCCCCCGCCGGGCGTCAGCACGATCGGCCGCTGGATCAGCGACGGATTGGCGGCCATCGTCTCGATCCAGCGCGCCCGGTCGCGCTCCATGTCCTTCAGGCCCAGCTCCTTGGCGACCGGCTCGTTCAGCCTGGCCACCTCCCACGGCTCCGCGCCGATCCGCGTCAGCACCGCGTCCAGCTCCTCGGCCGTGGGCGGCTCGTCCAGGTAGCGGCGCTCGGTGTACGCCACGCCCGCCTCGTCGAACGCGGCCTTGGCGGCCCGGCTCTTGGAGCAGCGAGGGTTGTGCCAGATCTCGGTGCCGTCCGTGCTCATGTCGTGTCCTTCCTGGGGGCGGTCCTGCGAACCAGGCGAACGGCCGCGCCGCTCACTGGCCGGCCCCCACGTCGGCGGCCTCGCCGCCGGTGATCCGCAGCAGTTCCTCGTAGGAGGTCGGGAAGACGGTGTGGGCGACCCCGCCCGCCGCCCAGACCCGGTCGTACTTGTCCAGCCAGACGTCCACCAGGGTACGGATGGGCGCCGGATGCCCCACGGGCGCGACGCCGCCGATCGTCTGCCCGGTGGCCTCGCGGACGAAGTCCGGGGAGGCCCGCCTGACCTTCGCCGCGCCGACCAGCGTCGCGACCTTGGCCGTGTCCACCCGGTGCGCGCCGCTGGTCAGCACCAGCAGCGGCGACCCGTCGGCGTCGAAGACGAGGCTGTTGGCGATGGCCCCCACCGTGCAGTCCAGCTGGTCGGCGGCGGCCTGGGCGGTCGGCGCCGGCTCGGGCAGCTCGATGATCTCCCCGGTCGCGCCCTGCTCGCGCAGCGCGCGGGCGACCCGTTCAACGTTGGGATGCATGGGCCTCACTCTAGAGCGGCCCACGGCGGGGCCGGTGGTCCTCCCGAACGGGGGATACCACTCTAAAGTGGCCGAACCCCCTGGGAGGGGGATCACACGCGCGAGGGAGCCATATGAGCGTACGGATGGGCACGTTGCTGATCGCGGGCGGCGCCGTGCTGGCGGCAGGATGCTCCGGCGGCGAGAGCACCGCGGGGCGGGCGGCGGAGCGGCCCTCCGCGTCCCCGGCCGCCACCGCCCCCACGGCACCGCCGTCCACCAGGCCCGCGCGCCGTACGCTCAAGGCGGGAGCCAAGGGCGAGGACGTCAAGCAGCTGCAGCGCCGCCTCAAGGAGCTCAGGTACGACCCCGGCAAGGCCGACGGCAGGTACGGCCTCTCCACCCAGATGGCCGTGTGGGCGTTCCAGAAGGTCAACCGCCTCAAGGTGAGCAGCACCGTGGGCAAGAAGACCTGGGCCGCCCTCGACGCCCCCAAGCAGCCCGCCCCCATGGCCAAGCGCCGCGAGGCCGACCGGGTCGACGTCGACCTGCGCCGCCAGTTCCTGGTCGTCTACAAGGACGGCAGGCCCGACCTGATCTCCCACATCTCCTCCGGATCGGGCGAGTACTACTGCGCCAAGGACCGCGGCGCCACCGTCGCCCGCTGCCGCTACGCCACCACCGGCACGGGGGACTTCCGCACCGGCCGGCGCGCCTCCGGCTGGGAGATCTCGCCCCTGGGCCGGCTCTACAACCCGATCTACTTCAACGGCGGCATCGCCTTCCACGGCGCCCTCGACGTGCCCCGCTACCCCGCCTCGCACGGCTGCGTCCGGCTCCCGATGCACATCGCCGAGTACTTCCCCGAGATCGTCAAGACCGGCGTCCCCGTCCACGTGCGCCGACCCAAGTGAGCCGCCCCGCGGGCCCCCCGGCGGACGGTGACCTCGCAAGATCACTGTGGGTCACGCCACTCGTTCGAACGCATTGACGAATCGGCGTCAGGACGGTTTACTGTGAATGCGTCGAACTTATGTTCGACGTGGTGCGGGACTCGCGGCCCGCGCCAGGGCGACGTCCCCGCCGAGGCAGCGCGTTTCGTGCGGGACGGACGGCCGGGCGGAGTGAGGGGAAGCTCTCCGCCCGGCCGGCCCGAGCCGCCGGAAGGAGGCAGTCATGTCCGACACGATGGCCGCACGCGGGCTCCACTCCGCTGCCCAGCGCATGCCCAGCCCCCGACACCGTCCGCTCCAGCCACCCCGCCCCGCACAGACGGCGGTCGGCCAGTTGCACGCCGCCCGGATGGGCCTGGCGGAGGCGGCCGAGGCGACCTCGCCGGCCGTGCGCTACGTCTGCGCGCACCTGGCCGCGCTGCGCGCCGCGGCCGCGGTGCTGGCGTCCAAGGAGCCCGTCGACACCCACCGCCGGGGCCGCCCCCGCAGCGTCTGGGTGCTGCTGCCCGAGGCCGAGCCGGCACTGCGCGAGTGGGCCGCCTTCTTCGCCGCCGGCGCCGACAAGCGCGCCGCCGCCGAGGCCGGCCTGCCCCGCGCCGTCACCGCGCGCGAGGCCGAGGAACTGCTGCACGACGCCGGGATCTTCGTCTCCCTGGTCGAGGACACCCTGGGCGTCCCCGGCCAGCCCACCCTCCCCATTCCCGAGGCCAGCTGACCCGTCCCCGGGTCCCAGCCTGGCCGTTCCGCGGCCGTGCTTCCTCCCCCTTGGCCGGCCGCGCCGGGACCGGGGGCGGCTGCCCTTCCTCACCGGGCACCGCCCCCGTCCCGGCGATCCTCCCCATCCCACCTGCCTGCCCACCCGCCCCAGCGCCGAGCAGCCGCCCGCGGCGCCCGCTCCTGGCCCGCGATGGATCTACCTGCGCGCCGCCCCCAGCCCGCCCCCGTGCCCTGGGCCCGCGCCGCCTGTTCCGGGCCGCCTGCCGCCCACCCGGCCTAGCGCGGAGCGGGCGTTAAGGGCTCGCCGGGCCGAACAGAGCCAGCCCCGCGACGAAGGCGCGGCGGTGCGCGTACAGGCCGGCGAGCCTGCCGCCCAGCAGCAGGAGGCCGCCGACGGCGAGAGCGTAGGCGCTGGCGACCAGGGCGGGGCGGGCGGCCGATCTCAGGTGCCTTCCCACGCGAAGTCGGTGCGGGCTTGGTCGCCGGCCCCACGCCTCGCCCACTGTGGCGGGGTCTGCTCGTCAACCATCTCCGGCGTTCCCGGGGCGCCAGGGGGAGGTGGGGCGCTTCTTCGGCGGGCGGTAGCCGGGCGGGCGCTGCGGTGCGGGAGGCTGCGCGGCTTGAACGGGCCTCGGCGGCGGGCCCGGTCGTGGGTTCGGGTGGTCGTTGTGTGGCGGTGGGGGGTGGGCTTATGGGGGGTTTTGCGGGTGTATGACAATCGTTGGGGTCGGTGAGGAGGGGTGTTGGCGGCGGCGCGTGGCGGGCGGCGGGGGCTGGTGCCGCTGCTGGCGTTCCTCGGGGTGATGGCGTACGCGCTGTCGATGGCGGTGGTCACCCCGGCGCTGCCGCTGATCCAGGAGGGGCTCGGCACCACGGCGGCCGGGGCGGCGTGGGCGCTGACCGCGATGATGCTGTCGGCGGCGGTGTCCACGCCGGTGATCGGGCGGCTGGGGGATCTGCTCGGGCCGCGGCCGGTGCTGCTGGCGGTGCTGGCGATCTCGACGGTGGGCATGGTGGTCGCCGCTTCGGCCGGGTCGCTCGGGCCGATGCTGGCGGGACGGGTGCTCGCGGGGATCGGCGGGGGCGTGTTCCCGCTGGCGTACACGATCGTGCGGGAGGTGTTCCCGCCGGAGCGGACGGCGTCGGCGGTCGGGCTGATGTCGTCGATGCTGGGGCTCGGCGGGGCGCTGTCGTGGTGCATCGCCGGGCCGATCATCGACCAGCTGGGCTGGCGTTGGCTGCTGTGGGTGCCGGTGCTGGGCCTGGTGCCCGGCCTCGTGCTGGCGTGGTGGATCGTTCCGGCGGTGGGCGGGGGGAAGAGCGCCCGGATCGACTGGTGGGGCGCGGTGCTGTTCGCCGCGTGGCTGGTGGCCGCGCTGACCGCGCTCACACAGGGCATGGCGTGGGGGTGGACGTCGCCCGGGGTGGTCGGCCTGCTGGTGGCGGCGGCCCTGCTCGCGGGCGTCTGGCTCGTGGTGGAGGCACGGGTCGCCGAGCCGCTGGTGGATCTGCGGCTGATGCGGCGCCGGGCGATCTGGACGGCCAACGCCGCCTCGCTCCTGTCGGGGTACGCGCTGATGGCGGGCGGGCTGCTGTTCCCGCTGCTGGTCCAGCTCCCGGAGGACACCGGTTTCGGGTTCGGCGGCACGGCTACGCAGGCGGCCCTGCTGCAGCTGCCCGCGAGCGCGGGGATGACGGTGGCGGGGATGACCGCCGGGCTGCTGGACCGGTGGATCGGGTCCCGGGCGGTGCTGATGGCGGGAGCGGTGCTGACCGGGGCCGGGTACGCGTACGTGGCGCTGGCGCACGAGGCCATGTGGCAGCTGTACCTGGGCGGTGTCGTGCGCGGCGTCGGGATCGGGTTCGCCTACGCGGCGGTCGCGAACCTGGTGATGGCGGCGGTGTCGTCCGGGGAGACCGGGGCCGTCACCGGGGTGAACACGCTGATCCGCACCGTCGGCGCCTCGCTCGGGACGCAGGCCAGCGCGGTGATCGTGGCGGCGTCGGGGACGGCCGAGGGCGGGTTCACGCTGGGGTTCGCGGTGAGCGCCGCGGTCATGGGGGCGGTGTTGGTGCTGGCGCTCGTCGCCCCGCGGCGGCGCTCCCTATGCTGAAAAGATGATCCTCCCCGCGGTCGTGTCCGTGCTGGTGGCGGCCGCCACCGTCGCGGCGTGGCTGGGCGCGCCGGAGCAGCCGTGGCCGCGGACGGTCCTGGACGCGGCGCTGGTCCTCAGCGTGTGCGGCGCCCTGTTCGCGGCCCGCCGCCACGCGCTCGCCGCCTGCCTGTACGCGCTGCCGGCCAGCGGCCTCTACTACGTGCTGAGTCCCGTCGACGGGCCGCTGCTGGTGGTGGTGATGCTGTGCCTGTACGCGGTCGCGGCCGAGGGGCGGACGTACGCGGCGGTGGCCCTGGGCGCGCTGCTGGTGATCGGCACCGGGCTCGGCACGCTGGCGGGCAACCACGAGTTCAACGGCATCGCGCTGACCATGCTGGCCGGCTGGGTGGTGGCGGTCCTCGCCCTGGGCGCGGTGTGGCACGGCCGGCAGGAGAACCTGCGGGCGGCGGTGCTCCGGACGGAGGAGGCGGCCCGGCTGCGCGCGGCCGAGGAGAGGCTGCGGATCGCGCGGGAGCTGCACGACGTGGTGGGCCACCACCTCTCCATGATCAATGTGCAGGCCGGCACCGCGCTGCACCGGCTGGAGCGCGATCCGGGGCAGGCCGGGACGGCGCTCGGGGTGATCAAGGAGGCGAGCCGGGACTCGCTCCGCGAGCTGCGCGCCACGCTGGGCGTGCTGCGGCAGGTGGACGAGCCGGAGGCCACGGCGCCGGTGGGGCGGCTGGACCGGCTGGGCGACCTGGTCCGGCACGCGGAGCTGGCCGGGCTGGAGATCACGGTCGGCGAGGAGGGGGAGCGGCGCGAGCCGTCCGCCGGGGTGGATCTGGCCGCGTACCGCATCCTGCAGGAGTCGATCACCAATGTGACCCGGCACGCGGCGGCGCGGCGGGTGCGGGTGACGATCGCCTACGGGGTGTCGGAGCTGCGGCTCGAGGTCGAGGACGACGGCCGGGGCGGCACCGCGGCGGGCGGCAGCGGGATCCCGGGGATGCGGGAGCGGGCGCGGGCGCTGGGCGGGGATCTGGCGGCGGGGCCGCTGCCCGGCGGCGGTTTCCGGGTGCGGGCCCGGTTGCCCTACGGTGCCGAGGCATGATCCGCGTGCTGCTCGCCGACGACCAGGCCCTGGTGCGGGCCGGTTTCCGTTCGCTGCTGGACGACGAGGACGACCTCACCGTGGTCGGGGAGGCCGCCGACGGGGAGGCGGCGGTGGCGGCGGCGCGCGGGGAGCGTCCCGACGTGGTGCTCATGGACATCCGGATGCCGGGCATGGACGGGCTGGAGGCGGCGCGGCGGATCGCGGCGGAGCTGCCGGAGGTCCGGATCGTGATCCTGACGACGTTCGATCTGGACGAGTTCGTGTACGGGGCGCTGCGCGCGGGCGTGGCGGGGTTCCTGGTGAAGGACACCGAGCCGGCGGAGCTGGTGCGGGCGGTGCGGGTCGCGGCCCGGGGCGACGCGCTGATCAGCCCGTCGGTGACCCGGCGGCTGATCGCCGAGTACGCGGGGCGGGTGGCCCGTCCGGGCCCGGATCCCCGGCTGAACGGCCTGACGCCGCGGGAGCGCGAGGTGACCGAGCTGGTGGCCGGGGGGCTGTCCAACGACGAGATCGCGGCGCGGCTGGCGCTGAGCCCGGCGACGGTGAAGAGCTCGGTGAGCCGGATCATGACGAAGCTGGCCGTGCGGGACCGGGCGCAGCTGGTGGCGCTGGCCTACGAGAGCGGCATGGTCGCCCCCGGCTGGGCGGGCGGCACCCCGGGGGGCACCTTGGGCGGCACCGCGGGCGGCACCTTGGGCGGCACCGCGGGCGGCACCTTGGGCGGCACCGCGGGCGGGACGCAACCCCGGGGGTAGGCGGGCGCCGCGGGCGCGCAACAACCGTCGTACGCGCCCGGCGTCCCGCGGCCGATTCGGCGGGCGGTGCCGTTCCCGCACGGTGTTGCCATGAACGAGTCATCTCCGAACAAGGTCGGCGGCGCGGTCGTCGGCTTCCTGGCCGGTGGCGCGGCCGGATTCGTGGCGACCGAGGCCGGCGCCGCGTTCTTCCACTTCGTGCTCGACATCACGCCCGACGTGGAGAACAGGCCGATGCTGCTGGCGGTGTTCCTCGGCGTGCCGGTGCTGTTCGCGCTGGCGGGCGCCTTCGCCGGCGCACGCGTCGCGGCCCGGAAGGGGCGGTGACCGTGGCGGCGGGACAGCAGGCGAAGGCGGAACAGGCGGAGGCGAGGGGCCTCTTCGCGCGGCCGGCGGCCTGGGCGTACCGGCGCCGGTGGCTCGCGCTGGGGATCTGGGCTCTGGTGCTGGTCGCCGTCCAGTTCGCCGCGCAGGGCGTGGGCTCCGACTACCGCAACGACTTCACCCTTCCCGGGACGCAGTCGCAGCGCGCGAGCGACCTGCTGACCGAGCACCGCGCCGCGCAGGCGGGCGACAGTGTGCAGATCGTGGTCAAGGCGCGGGACGGGCTGCGCGAGCCCGCCGTCGAGCGGGGCGTGCGGTCGGCGCTCGGCCGTGTCAAGGGGCTGCCGAGCGTGGTGGCCGTGCGCGCCCCCTACGACGACGCCTCGGCGATCTCCCGGGACGGCACGATCGGGTACGGCACCGTCACCCTCGCGGGCAAGGCCGAGACCGTGCCCAAGGAGGACGTCCGCCGGATCATCGACACGGCCCGGACCGCGGCCTCCGCCGGGGTCCAGGTGGAGGCGGGCGGCGACGCGGCGCGCGGCGCGGAGGAGAGCGAGGGCGGCGCGGCCGAGGGCGCGGGCATGCTGGCCGCGCTGGTGATCCTGGTGCTGCTGTTCGGCTCGCTGATCGCCGCGGCGCTGCCGCTGGTCACCGCGCTGTTCGCGGTGGGCGCCTCGATGGGCCTGATCGTGCTGGCCTCCCGGGTCGCGACCGTGGCCGACTTCACCCCGCCGATCATGATGCTGGTGGGGCTGGGCGTCGGCGTCGACTACGCGCTGCTGGTCTTCTACCGCTACCGGCACGAACTGCTGGGGGGCCTGCAGCCCCGCGAGGCCGCGGTGCGGGCGCTGGACGCCGCCGGCCGCACGGTCTTCATCGCGGCGTGCACGGTGGTCATCGCGCTGCTGGGCTTGGTGGCGCTCGGCCTGGGGTCGCTGCAGGGCGTCGCGCTGGCGGTGGCGCTGACCGTGCTGGTCACGATGTTCGCCTCGCTGACGCTGCTGCCCGCGCTGCTGGGGATCTTCGGCTGGCGTATCCGGCGGCACGTGCTCAAACGGGCCGCCAAGGCCGCCGCGAAGGGCCGGGAGCCCGGGGCGCGGTGGCGGCGGATGGCGACGGCCGTGCAGCGGCGGCCGGTGCCGGCGCTGCTGGTGGCGGTGCTGGCGCTGCTGGCGCTGTCGGCTCCGGCGCTGGGCATGCGCCTGGGCTTCGCCGACGCCGGGAACGACCCCGCGTCGTCCACCAGCCGGAAGGCCTACGACCTGCTCGCCGAGGGTTTCGGGCCCGGGTTCAACGGCCCGCTGGTGGTCGTGGGGCAGGGCGGCGCGGCCGAGGGCCGCCGGATCCAGGGGGTGCTGTCGGGCACGGACGGCGTGGCGGCGTCCACCCCGCCGATCCCGTCCGGCGACGGCGGCCTGTTCACGGTGCTGGTCTTCCCGGAGACCGCGCCGCAGGACGAGGGGACGGCCGACCTGGTGCACGAGCTGCGCGAGGACGTGCTGCCCGGTGGGTACCTGGTCGGCGGGTCCACGGCGGCCACGCAGGACTTCGCCGACACCGTCTCGGGACGGCTGCCGCTGTTCGTCGCGATCGTGGTGGGGCTGTCGGCGCTGCTCCTGCTGGTGGTGTTCCGCTCGGTGCTGATCCCGATCAAGGCGGCGCTGCTCAACCTGCTCAGCATCGCCGCGGCGCTGGGCGCGATCACGCTGGTGTTCCAGGAGGGCTGGTTCGGTGTGCCGCCGGGGCCGATCGAGGCGTTCATTCCGGTGATGATCTTCGCGATCGTGTTCGGGCTGTCCATGGACTACGAGGTGTTCCTGCTGTCGCGGATCCACGAGGAGTGGACGCGCACCCGGGACCCGGCCCTGGCGGTGCGCGAGGGGCTGACCGCCACCGGGCAGGTGATCACGGCCGCCGCGGCCATCATGATCGTGGTGTTCGCCGCGTTCGTGCTGAGCCCGTCCCGGATGCTGCAGCAGTTCGGGCTGGGCCTGGCGGTGGCGATCCTGCTGGACGCTGTGGTCATTCGCTGCCTGATCGTTCCGGCGGTCATGCAATTGCTGGGACGCCGCGCCTGGTGGCTTCCCGCGCCGCTCGCCCGGCGCCTTCCCGAAGTGTCCCTCGAACGCGCTGGATAGGTGATTCATTGGAGGCGATCCCGGTACGGCTTTTATCTCCGCTTTCGGCGCGTGTTGATCAAGTGGTGTCGTCCCGCCGCCGATCCTGGAGGACCGTATGCGCCCTTCCATCCGTACCGGGCTCGCCTCGGCCGCGCTCGCGGCCGCCTTCGCCGCCGTGCCCGCCGGTCTCGTACCGGCGGCGTCGGCGTACGAGCGGGTCCCGCCCGACCCGGCGCCCGGCGGGCCGGAGCGCCCGTACGAGCCGGACGTGCCCGGCCCGGAGAACCTGGACTCCCTCACCGTGACCGCCACCCGGGGCGAGGGACGCAGCGTGACCGTGGCCTTCGACCGCCGCAGCCGTACCGCCGACGGCTCGGTCCCGGCGGCGCCGCGGCGCTTCGTGTTCCTGTTCGACCGCTCGATCGGGTTCAACCCGGAGGCTTTCCCCGCGTGCACCGCCGAGCTGGTCAGGGAGAAGGGCGCGCAGGCGTGCCCGCCCGGCTCGCAGGTGGGCTCCGGCCGCTCCACCAGTGCCGACGGGACGCTGCGCGACATCCTGGTCTTCAACGCCGAGGTCGGCGCCCTGCGCGGCGCCCTGGTCGTCATCCCCGACACCGGGGTGATCCTGGAGCAGACCTTCGAGCGCGCCTCGCCGCGTTACCGCGGCGACTACCGCTGGACTCTGGACGAGATCGTGCCGCCCGACGGCAACCCGCCCGGGCAGCGCCAGGGCACGGCGCGCTTCGAGCTGTCCTTCGGCGCGACCCGCACCGTGAAAGGCCGCCCGGTCGGTTTCGCCGAAACCTCGGCGCGCCCGGGAACGAGCCTGAAGTTCGGCCTCTGGAGCGAATTCGTCACCGGCCAGGTGGCACTCCCCGAGGACAGGACAAGACTGCGTTAGAAAAAGGCCGCGAAGAGGCTCTTCCTGATCGCCGGAAGCGCCCTTATCGGCATGCCCGTAGATCGACTTAAAGGTGGTTCTGTCAAGCCCGGGATATGTAGATCTATGGCAGGAGGAAGGTGCTCGGGTGAATGCTGTGAATGCCTTTCCATGCAAAGAAGGGCGCGTGAGGAATTCACCGGCCCCGTGGCGACCCTGACCCGATCCGGCCCTGACCCGGCAGGTCCTCGGCGTCAGGGCCGGGGGCGGAAGCCGTCGAACATGACGGCCAGCGCGCGCCCGCGCATCGCCTCGTCCCACTGGCCGCGTTCGGCGGCCATGGACGCGGCGGTCAGCAGGGCGAACACCTCCGGGATCCCCACGTCCGCGCGCACGGCGCCGGAGCGCTGCGCCGCGATGAGGAGGGCCTCGATGGCGCCGGTCATCCGGCCCTTGAGCCGCTCCATCCCCGCCTTCACGTCCACACCGGAGTCGGTGAGGGCGTCGACCAGCATCTTCTTGTGCGTGGCGTTCTCGACGATCAGGGTGAAGAAGGCGAAGAAGGCCTCTCCGGGGTCGGTCGTGCCGGCGCCGGCGGCGGCGAGCAGCGCCTCGCCCTCCTCGGCGAGCGCGGCCACGCGGGCGTGCACGATCGCCTCGTACAGCGCCTCCTTGGTGGGGAACTGGCGGTAGATCGTCGCCAGGCCCACGCCGGCCTGGCGGGCGATCTCGCGCAGCGAGGCCGACATCCCGTCCCGGGCCAGGACGGCCTCGGCCGCCTTGATGACGCGGGCGCGGTTGCGCCGGGCATCCGAGCGGAGCGGCCGGTCGTCCGAGCGGGGCGGCCGGTCGGGGTCGGGCATGGCGAGAACTCCTTGCTAAGCGGATCACCTGATCCGTATAGTTCCGGAGCAGGCGATCCGGATCACCTGATCCGGTACCGCCGACCGTCGCCCAGATCGTCGAGGCGCGGTGGGCGGCCGAACGGGTCGGCGGGACCCCGTTCACCAGCCTCCAGCCGCAGTACTCGCTGATCGCCCGGAGCATCGAGGCGGAGATCCTGCCGGCCTGCGCGCGGCACGGGCTCGGCACGGCGGTGTACTCGCCGCTGGGCAGCGGGATCCTGGCCGGCCGGTACCGGAGGGGCGAGGCGCCGGACGCCGGTTCGCGGATCGGCCGGCTGCGCGGCTCGGCGATGCCGATGGCCCGCGCCGTGGCCGACGACCTCTACCAGGACCGCAACCTGGCCATCGCCGACAAGGTCCGCGAGGTCGCGGCGGAGCTGGGCGCGACCCCGGCCGCGGTCGCCCTGGCCTGGGTGCGGTCCCGTCCGGGCGTGACCTCGGTGATCGTCGGGCCGCGCACGGCGGAGCAACTGGAGGGCAACCTGGCCGGCTTCGACCTCGGCCTGCCCGCGGACGCGGCCGCCCGCCTGGACGAGGTCTCCTGGACGCCCTCGCTCGTCCCGGTCAACGGGATGCCCGCCCCGCACGCCACCTCCCGCGTCAGGGAGGCGAGCCCCGCGTGAAGGCGGGACGGGGCGGTTGCCCGCCCGCTCGGGTCGTCCGCCCCCCGGGCCGGTCCGGCCCGGCGGGCGGGTCGCCGGATCAGAAGGCCTCGACGGCGCGGCGCGCCTCGGGGTCGAGCACGCCCCAGGTGATGAGCTCCTCGGTCAGCTCCGTCGGGGACTTGTCATAGATCACCGCCAGTGAGCGCAGGTCCTCCTGGCGGATGGACAGAACCTTTCCGTTGTAGTCGCCCCGCTGGCTCTGGATCGTCGCGGCGTAGCGGGCGAGGGGTCCGGCCTTGTCCTTCGGAAGCTGCTGCAGCCGCTCGAGGTCGATCACGAGCTTCGGCGTTGGCCCGAGCGGGCTCGGCGCGGCTCCGCCGGGCAGCAACTCGGAGACCGGCACGCCATAGAAATCGGCGAGCTCGGCCAGCTTCTGAACGGTGACGGCGCGGTCGCCCCGCTCGTACGAACCCACGACGACGGCCTTCCAGCGGCCTCGGGACTTCTCTTCCACACCGTGCAGGGACAGGCCCTGCTGGGTGCGGATGGCGCGCAGGCGCGCACCGAGAGCCTTTGCGTATTCAGACGGCATTTGCGGCCCCCAGGCTCACTATCGTCGTTGTGGTCGGCCCCGGGAGGTTTCCCGGGGGGAGTCAGGTCCTTCAGGCTGTGACGCCGTAAAGCTCTGTCTCCAGGGATGGTTACGGACAGTGACGGTAAAACGGGGAAGGCCTCAGGTCAAGCTGATTGGAAAAAAGCGGTCGAATCCGCAGGTCTCGATCCGGGCCGTCCGGATCGTCCGAAGGGTCCTGGGATGCCCTGTCACATGTGTCCCGTCCGTTCCTGAAGGGTCCGCCGCCCGCCTGCTCAACGCCCTCGCCACGCCCGATGTGACGGCTCTCACCTGCTAAGACGCCCTCCGGGCCGAGGACGGGGCAGCGATCCGGTGCTGCTACGGTGAGACGGACAAGACGTCCTTTAAGACCCGTCCCGTGAGGCGGGAAAGGAGGTTCGGCGGTGAATGCTGCCTCAAAGCCGGGCGGACCGGCCGGGGCGCGCGTGGCGGACGGTGAACCCCGCCGCGGCGACCCCGCGAAGACGCCCGCGCACGACCCCACCGGATCCGCGACCGGATCCGCGACCCGATCGGCCACCGGATCCGCGACCGGGCCCGGTGCCGGATCCGCGCGCCAGGCCCCGGACGGCCCCGCGCACAAGGCCGTCCTGGAGGCCCCCGACATCCGCCGCGCGCTCACCCGGATCGCGCACGAGATCCTCGAACGCACCAAGGGCGGCGAGGGCGTCGTCCTGCTCGGCATCCAGACCCGCGGCGTGACGCTGGCCCGCCGGCTGGCCGCCCAGCTGGAGGAGGTCGAGGGCCGCCGCGTCCCGTGGGGGTCGCTCGACGTGACGATGTACCGCGACGACCTGCGGATGAAGCCGGCCCGCGCGCTGGGCCGCACCGAGCTGCCCCCCGAGGGCGTGGACGACCGGATCGTGGTGCTGGTCGACGACGTGCTGTTCTCCGGCCGCACCGTCCGGGCCGCCCTGGACGCGCTCAACGACCTGGGCCGCCCCCGCGCCGTGCAGCTGGCCGTGCTCGTCGACCGGGGCCACCGCGAGGTGCCCATCCGCGCCGACTACGTGGGCAAGAACCTGCCCACCTCGATGCGCGAGAACGTGAAGGTGCTGCTGGCCGAGAACGACGGGCGCGACGCCGTCCTGCTCGGCCCGGCCGCCCGCAAGGACCCCGAAGCTTCGCGGGGGGAGCGCACGTGAACCGCCACCTGATCTCGGCGGCCGACCTGACCAGGGACGACGCCCTGCTCATCCTGGACACCGCCGAGGAGCTGGCCCAGGTGTCGGGCCGCTCCACCATCAAGAAACTGCCGACGCTGCGGGGCCGCACCGTGGTGAACCTCTTCTTCGAGGACTCCACCCGCACCCGCATCTCGTTCGAGGCCGCCGCCAAGCGGCTGTCCGCCGATGTGATCAACTTCTCCGCCAAGGGGTCCAGCGTGTCCAAGGGCGAGAGCCTGAAGGACACCGCGCTCACCCTGGAGGCGATGGGCGCCGACGGCGTGGTGATCCGGCACGGCGCGTCCGGCGCGCCGCACCGGCTGGCCGGCTGGGTGCGCGGCAGCGTGGTCAACGCCGGCGACGGCACCCACGAGCACCCGACCCAGGCGCTGCTGGACGCCTTCACCATGCGCCGCCGCCTCGGCGCCCTGGACGGTCGCAGGATCACCATCGTGGGCGACGTCCTGCACAGCCGGGTGGCACGATCCAACGTGCTGCTGCTGCACACCCTCGGCGCCGAGGTCACCCTGGTGGCCCCGCCGACGCTGCTGCCGGTGGCGATCGACACCTGGCCCTGCGCGGTCTCCTACGACCTGGACGCCGTGCTGCCCAAGAGCGACGTGGTCATGATGCTGCGGGTGCAGGCCGAGCGGATGAACGCCGCCTACTTCCCGACCGTCCGCGAGTACAGCCGCCGGTACGGCCTGGACGGCGAGCGGATGGCGCGGATGGCCGACGACGCCATCGTCATGCACCCCGGCCCGATGAACCGCGGCGTCGAGATCGCCGCCGAGGTCGCCGACTCGGTCCGCTCCACCATCGTCGAGCAGGTCGCCAACGGCGTCAGCGCCCGCATGGCCGTGCTCTACCTGCTGCTCGGGGGTTCCGAGCCCGCCATCGGCAAGGAGATCTCCGAATCATGACCAAGGGCAAGACCACCTACCTCATCAAGGGCGCCCGGATCCTGGGCGGGGAGCCCGCCGACATCCTGGTCCGGGACGGCGCGATCGCCGAGATCGGCGCCGGGCTGGACGCCGCGGGCGCGGAGGTCGTCCAGGCCGGCGGCCTGGTCGCGCTGCCCGGGCTGGTCGACCTGCACACCCACCTGCGCGAGCCGGGCCGCGAGGACGCCGAGACCGTCGAGTCCGGCACCCGGGCCGCGGCGATGGGCGGGTTCACCGCCGTGCACGCGATGGCCAACACCGACCCGGTCGCCGACACCGCCGGCGTGGTCGAGCAGGTGTGGCGGCTGGGCCGCGAGGCCGGGTACTGCGACGTGCGGCCGGTCGGCGCGGTCACCCGCGGCATCCGCGGCGAGCAGCTGGCCGAGCTGGGCGCGATGGCCGACTCGGCCGCCGGCGTCCGGGTGTTCTCCGACGACGGCCACTGCGTCTCCGATGCGGTGATCATGCGGCGGGCGCTGGAGTACGTGAAGGCGTTCGACGGCGTGGTCGCCCAGCACGCGCAGGAGCCGCGGCTGACCGAGGGCGCGCAGATGAACGAGGGCGAGATCTCCGCCCGGCTCGGCCTGGGCGGCTGGCCCGCGGTGGCCGAGGAGGCGATCATCGCCCGGGACGTGCTGCTGGCCCAGCACGTCGGTTCCCGGCTGCACGTGTGCCATGTCTCCACCGCCGGCTCGGTGGAGATCATCCGCTGGGCCAAGAGCAAGGGCTGCCCGGTCACCGCGGAGGTCACCCCGCACCACCTGCTGCTCACCGACGTCCGCGCCGAGACCTACGACCCGATCTACAAGGTCAACCCGCCGCTGCGCACCGCCGACGACGTGGCAGCGCTGCGGCACGCGCTGGCCGACGGCACGATCGACTGCGTGGCCACCGACCACGCCCCGCACCCGGTCGAGGCCAAGGAGACCGAGTGGGCCGTGGCCGCCATGGGCATGATCGGCCTGGAGACGGCGCTGCCGGTGGTGCAGGAGGCGATGGTCGACACCGGCCTGCTCGACTGGGCCGGGGTCGCCGACCGGATGTCGTCCCGCCCGGCCCGCATCGGCCGCCTGTCCGGCCAGGGCGCCCCGCTGGAGGCCGGGGCCCCCGCCAACATCACCCTGTACGACCCGTCGCCGCGCCGGCCCGTGGACCCGTCGGCCATGACCTCCAAGAGCCGCAACACCCCGTACGCGGGCCTGGAGCTGCCCGGCCGCGTCGTGGCCACGTTCCTGCGCGGCACGCCCACCGTCCTGGAAGGGAAGCTGCAGTGACCCAGACGTCAGCCCTGCTGGTCCTCGAAGACGGGAGGGTGTTCCGCGGCGCCGGGTACGGGGCCGCGGGCGAGACCTTCGGGGAGATGGTCTTCAACACCGGCATGACCGGCTACCAGGAGACCCTGACCGACCCGTCGTACGCCCGCCAGATCGTGGCGATGACGGCCCCGCACATCGGCAACACCGGCGTGAACGACGAGGACCCCGAGTCCCGCCGCATCCAGGTCGCCGGGTACGTGGTCCGCGAGCCCGCCCGGGTGGCGTCCAGCTGGCGGGCCACCGGCTCGCTGGGGTCGGCGCTGCGCGCGCAGGGGATCGTGGGCATCGCGATCCCCGGGACCCGGGCGCTCACCCGCCACCTGCGCGACCGGGGCGCGATGCGCGCCGGGATCTTCAGCGGCGCCGCCGCGGCGGCGCCGGAGGCCGAGCTGCTGGAGAAGGTGCTGGCCAGCCCGTCGATGGAGGGCGCCGACCTGGCCCGGGACGTGTCCACGCCCGAGCCGTACGTCATCGCGGCGCACGGGGAGAAGCGGTTCACCGTCGCGGCCGTCGACCTGGGCATCAAGTCGATGACGCCGTACCGGATGGCCGAGCGCGGGTGCGAGGTGCACGTGCTCCCCGCCACCAGCACCGCGGAGGACATCCTCGCCGTCGGCCCCGACGGGGTCTTCTTCTCCAACGGCCCCGGCGACCCGGCCGCCGCCGGCTACGCCGTCGAGGCGCTGCGCGGCGTCCTGGACGCCGGGAAGCCGTTCTTCGGGATCTGCTTCGGCAACCAGATCTTCGGGCGGGCGCTCGGCCTGGGCACCTACAAGCTGAGGTTCGGGCACCGCGGCATCAACCAGCCGGTCCAGGACCGCCGCACCGGCAAGGTGGACGTCTCCGCGCACAACCACGGGTTCGCCGTGGACGCCCCCGTGGACGGGCCGTTCGACACCCCCTACGGCCGCGCCGAGGTCAGCCACGTCAACCTGAACGACGGCTGCGTCGAGGGCCTGCGGCTGCTCGACCGCCCGGCGTTCAGCGTCCAGTACCACCCCGAGGCCGCGGCCGGGCCGCACGACGCCTCGGGCCTGTTCGACCGCTTCTGCGAGATGATGCAGGGGTCGCCTCTCACTGTGGAAGGGGCGGAGTGATGCCGCGCCGCGAAGATCTGAACTCCGTCCTGGTGATCGGCTCCGGCCCGATCGTCATCGGGCAGGCCTGCGAGTTCGACTACTCCGGCACCCAGGCGTGCCGGGTGCTCCGGGCCGAGGGCCTGCGGGTGGTGCTGGTCAACAGCAACCCGGCGACGATCATGACCGATCCGGAGTTCGCCGACGCCACCTATGTCGAGCCGATCACCCCCGAGGTGGTCGAGAAGATCATCGCCAAGGAGCGCCCGGACGCGCTGCTGCCCACGCTGGGCGGCCAGACCGCGCTCAACACCGCGATCGCGCTCTACGAGAGCGGCGTGCTGGAGCGGTACGGCGTCGAGCTGATCGGCGCCGACGTCGAGGCGATCCAGGCCGGGGAGAACCGCGAGCGGTTCAAGGAGGTCGTCGCCAAGGTCGCCGCCGAGCAGGGCCTGAACGCCGAGTCCGCGCGCTCGCTCATCTGCCACACCATGGACGAGGTCCTGGCCGCGGCGGGCGAGCTGGGCTACCCCGTGGTGGTGCGGCCCTCGTTCACCATGGGCGGCGCCGGGTCCGGGTTCGCCCACGACGAGGACGACCTGCGCCGCATCGCCGGGGCCGGGCTGGACGCGTCCCCGACCAGCGAGGTGCTCCTGGAGGAGTCCATCCTCGGCTGGAAGGAGTACGAGCTGGAGGTCATGCGGGACCGCGCCGACAACGTGGTCATCGTGTGCTCCATCGAGAACCTCGACCCGATGGGCGTGCACACCGGCGACTCGATCACCGTGGCGCCCGCGATGACGCTGACCGACCGCGAGTACCAGAACATGCGGGACGTGGCGATCGCGGTGATCCGCGAGGTCGGCGTCGACACCGGCGGCTGCAACATCCAGTTCGCGGTGGAGCCGGGCACCGGCCGCATGATCGTGATCGAGATGAACCCGCGGGTGTCGCGGTCGTCGGCGCTGGCGTCCAAGGCCACCGGCTTCCCGATCGCCAAGATCGCGGCGCGGCTGGCGGTCGGGTACACGCTGGACGAGATCCCCAACGACATCACCGCCGAGACCCCGGCCTCGTTCGAGCCGACCCTCGACTACGTGGTGGTCAAGGTGCCGCGGTTCGCGTTCGAGAAGTTCCCCGGCGCCGACGGCACGCTCACCACCCACATGAAGTCGGTGGGCGAGGCGATGGCGATCGGCCGCAACTTCACCGAGGCGCTGCAGAAGGCGCTGCGGTCCCTGGAGCAGAAGGGCTCGTCGTTCTCCTGGGACGGCGGGCCGGGCGAGGCGTCCGCGTGGGTCGAGAAGGCCGCCCGGCCGCACGACGGGCGGATCCGCGCCGTCCAGCGGGCCCTGTGGGCCGGGGCGAGCGTCCAGAAGGTGTACGAGGCGACCGGGATCGACCCCTGGTTCCTCGATCAGATCGCCGCGATCAACGAGATCGCCGACGAGATCCGCACCGCCGAGGACGCCCTCACCCGCGACAAGCTGCTGCGGGCCAAGCGGCACGGCTTCTCCGACGCGCAGATCGGCGGGCTGCGCCGGCTGTCGGAGGAGGTGGTCCGGGAGCTGCGGCACGCGCTGGGCGTCCGGCCGGTCTACCTGACGGTCGACACCTGCGCCGCCGAGTTCGCCGCCCGCACGCCCTACCTCTACTCCGCCTACGACGAGGAGACCGAGGTCCCGCCGGGCGACCGGCCCAAGGTCATCATCCTGGGCAGCGGCCCGAACCGGATCGGGCAGGGCGTGGAGTTCGACTACTCCTGCGTGCACGCCTCGTTCACGCTGGCCGACGCCGGTTACGAGACCGTCATGGTCAACTGCAACCCCGAGACCGTCTCCACCGACTACGACACCTCGGGGCGGCTGTACTTCGAGCCGCTCACCCTGGAGGACGTCCTGGAGGTGGTGCACGCCGAGCAGCGGACCGGCACCGTCGCCGGGGTGATCGTCCAGCTGGGCGGGCAGACCCCGCTGGGCCTGGCGCAGAAGCTCAAGGACGCCGGGGTCCCGATCGTCGGCACCTCCCCGGAGAGCATCCACCTGGCCGAGGAGCGCGGCGCGTTCGGCCGCGTCCTGCACCGCGCGGGGCTGCTGGCGCCCCGGCATGGTACTGCCTCGTCCTACGAGGAGGCCCGCGAGATCGCCGCCGAGATCGGCTACCCGGTGCTGGTGCGGCCCTCGTACGTGCTGGGCGGGCGCGGCATGGAGATCGTGTACGACGACGCCACGCTGGAGTCGTACATGGCCAAGGCGACCGAGGCGTCCCCCGAGCACCCGGTGCTGGTCGACCGGTTCCTCGACGAGGCCATCGAGATCGACGTGGACGCCCTCTTCGACGGCGAGGAGCTCTACCTCGGCGGTGTCATGGAGCACATCGAGGAGGCCGGGATCCACTCCGGCGACTCGGCGTGCGCGCTGCCGCCGATCACCCTCGGCCACGATGACGTGCGGCGCATCCGCGAGTCCACCGAGGCGCTGGCGCGCGGCGTCGGCGTGCGGGGGCTGATGAACGTCCAGTACGCCCTGTCGGCGGGCGTCCTGTACGTCCTGGAGGCCAACCCGCGGGCCTCCCGCACCGTGCCGTTCGTGTCGAAGGCCACCGCGGTGCCGCTGGCCAAGGCCGCGGCGCGGGTCATGCTCGGCGCGACGATCGCCGAGCTGCGGGCCGAGGGGCTGCTGCCGGAGAGCGGCGACGGCGGCTCGCTGCCGCTGGACGCGCCGATCGCGGTCAAGGAGGCGGTGCTGCCCTTCGACCGGTTCCGCAACGCGCAGGGGCAGGGCGTCGACACCGTCCTCGGCCCGGAGATGCGCTCGACCGGCGAGGTCATGGGCATCGACGAGGTGTTCGGCACCGCCTATGCCAAGTCGCAGCAGGCCGCCTACGGCTCGCTGCCGACCAAGGGCCGGGCGTTCGTGTCGGTGGCGAACCGGGACAAACGGCACATGATCTTCCCCGTCAAGCGGCTGGCTGACCTGGGCTTTGAGATTCTTGCCACGGAGGGGACCGCCGAGGTCCTGCGCCGCAACGGCGTGCGTGCCAAGATCGTGCGCAAGCACAGCGAGGGTCCCGGCCCGGACGGCGAACCCACCATCGTGCGGCGCGTCCTCGACGGGGAGGTGGACCTCATCGTCAATACTCCGTTCGGCGGGCCCGGCCAGTCCGGGCCGCGGCTGGACGGCTACGAGATCCGCACGGCGGCCGTGCTGCGCGGCGTGCCGTGCGTGACCACCGTCCAGGGGCTCGCCGCCGCGGTGCAGGGCATCGAGGCCATCGCGGGCGGCCAGGTCGGGGTCCGGTCGCTGCAGGAGCACGCCGAGCGGATGCGCGGCGCGCACGGCCGGGGGTAGCACCGGGACGGCACGGCACGACGACGAGAGGGAGACGGGTGTCCGACACGCCGGTGCAGACGTCGGCAACGGTTCTGACGGTCCGCCAGGTGCAGGACTACCACGCGCTGACGCTGGTCGCGCCGGCGATCGCCGAGCGGTTCCGGCCCGGGCAGTTCGTGGCGGTGGCCGTCGGCGGCGAGCACACCGGCCGGCTGGTCCGCCGCTGCTTCGGCGTGTACGAGGTCAAGTCGGACTACGGCGGGACGGTCGAGCTGGTCTTCGCCGACCGGGAGCCCGGCACCGCCTGGCTGGCGGGCCGCCGCTCCCGCGACCAGCTCGACCTCGTCGGCCCGCTCGGACGCCCGTTCCGCCTCCCCAGGGACCCCGTCAGCTGCCTGCTGGCCGGCGGCGGTCCCGGGGGAGCGGCCCTGTTCGCGCTGGCCGACACGCTGCACCGGCGCGGCTGCCAGGTGCACTTCGTGCTCGGCGGCCCGTCCGCCCGCCAGGTCTTCGGCTCCCGCATGGCCCGGCGCATCGGCGACTCGGCGACCGTCACCACCGAGGACGGCTCGCTGGGGGAGGAGGGCACGGTCCGCGACGTGCTGCCCCGCGTCATCTCCGAGACCGGCGCCGACGTGGTGTACGGCTGCGGCCCCACCTCGCTGCTGCGCTCGGTGACCCAGGTGGCGGGGGAGTACGGCCTGCCCTCGCAGGTGTCGGTGGAGTCCTTCCTCCAGGAGACGGGGGCGTGCGGCATCGGCGTCTGCATGACGTGCATGCTCCCGATGCACGGCGACGACGGCGTGACCCGCATGGTGCGGGCCTGCGCCGACGGGCCGGTGCTGCGCGGCGACCGCGTCCGCTGGGGCGACCTCGGCACGATCCCGTTCGACGCCCTGGGCGCCCCCCGCGCCCTCAGCCTCGGCGAAGGCGGCAACCGATGACCGCGAGCGGAGCGATCCGATGGACCGCGAGCGGAGCGAGCCGATGAACACCGTGAGCGGAGTGGTCCTGTGAACCCGGCCCGCCTGGAGACCCGGCTGGGCCCCCTGGAGCTGCCCAACCCGCTGCTGACGGCGTCGGGATGCGGCGGGACGGGCCGCGAGCTGGCCCAGTTCTTCGACCTCGACCGGCTCGGCGCGTTC
The DNA here is from genome assembly GCA_050942275.1 of Spirillospora sp. CA-255316. Taxonomy (GTDB): domain Bacteria; phylum Actinomycetota; class Actinomycetes; order Streptosporangiales; family Streptosporangiaceae; genus Spirillospora. The sequence continues at coordinate 3,219,633 of CP192047.1, forward strand.
GTCACCACGTCGGTGATGACGCGGCCGCGGGCGGGCCGCCCGACGCCGCGGATGGCCGAGACGCCCAGCGGCCTGCTCACCGCCATGGGCCTGCCCGGGCCGGGCGTCGAGGGGTTCCTGGAGCGCGACCTGCCCTGGCTGGCCGAGCACGGCGTGCGCACGATCGTGTCGGTCGCGGGCAACAGCGTGGAGGAGTTCGGGGAGCTGGCCCGGCGGCTGCGCGGCGTCCCGGGGATCGCCGCGATCGAGGTGAACGTGGCCTGCCCCAACGTCGAGGACCGCGGCCGGATGTTCGCCTGGCACCCGGGCGCCGCCGCCTCGGTCGTCCGGGCGGTCAGGGCGCACGCCCGGCCCGGGGTCCCGGTGCTGGCCAAGCTCGCGCCCGACGTCACCGACATCGTCACCATCGCCCTGGCGTGCGTGGACGCCGGAGCCGACGGCCTCACCCTGATCAACACGCTGGAGGGCCTGGCGATCGACACCGGGACGCTGCGGCCCGCCCTCACCGGGGTGTCGGGCGGCCTGTCCGGGCCGGCGATCCGCCCGCTGGCGGTCCGCTGCGTCTACCAGGTGCACGCGGCCCTGCCCGGCGTCCCGATCATCGGGGTGGGCGGGGTGGCCTCCGGCCTGGACGCGCTGGAGTTCCTCCTGGCGGGCGCCTCCGCGGTGGCCGTGGGCACGACCCTCTTCCACGACCCGATGGCCGTGCCGCGGATCCTGCGGGAGCTGGACGAGGCCCTCGCCGCCCGCCGGATCGGCCGGATCGCCGACGTGGTCGGGCTCGCCCACAAGCCCGCCGGGTACGTACCGCCCCAGGTGCTCCCCGAGCCGCCCACCCAGGCCGCCGAGCCGGGCTCCGCCCCCGAGTCAGGGTCCGGCCCCGGGCGCGCCTCTGAGCCCCTCTCCGGGCCGTCCGCCGAGCCCGGGGAACTGAAGGAGAAGCTTTAGTGACCGCCTCACCCGCCCCCATCGCCGTCGCCCTGGACGCGCCCGACCTGGAGACCGCGGCGCGCTGGGCCACCCTGGTCACCCCGCACGTCAGCACCGTCAAGGTCGGCCTGGAGCTGTACCTGCGCTACGGCCCGGACGTGGTCGCCAGCGTGCGGGGCGCCAGCCGGGTCCAGGTGTTCCTGGACCTCAAGCTGCACGACATCCCCGCCACCGTGGCCGGCGCGGCCCGCGCCGTCGCGCGGCTGCGGCCGGCGTACCTGACCGTGCACGCGGCGGGCGGCCCTGCCATGATCCGCGCCGCGGTGGAGGCCGCCCCCGCCACCCGCGTGGCGGCCGTGACGGTGCTCACCTCGCTCGGCGAGGCCGACCTGGCCGCGGTCGGCCTGGCCGGGCCCGCCTCGGACGCGGTGCGCCGGCTGGCGGCGCTCGCGGTGGAGGCGGGGGCGCAGGCGCTGGTGTGCTCGCCGCAGGAGGCCGCCGCGGTACGGGCCGAGGTGGGCCCGGACATCACGCTCATCACGCCGGGGGTGCGACCCGCGGGGGCCGCGACGCAGGACCAGGCGCGGGTGGCCACGCCCGAGGAGGCGCTCGCCGCGGGCGCCGACCTGCTGGTGATCGGCCGTCCCATCACCGGCGCCCCCGACCCGGGCGCCGCGGCTGCCGGGATCGCGGCGGCGCTGCGGCGCACCGCGGCGGGCGCGCCGTGACCGTTTCCCGCGTCCAGGGTCGAGTGTCGGCCGACCGTAAAGGGTGAATACGGACCGGGCGTGATAAGCGTCACGTTCGGCACGTTCCATCGGCCCCCCTTGATCAGCGGGCGACATTTCTGACGTGTCGGGAATCTCTCGGGCGTGGGCCGCCGCGACCGCGCAGCGTGATCATCCGGTGGCGCTCCGGTGATCAACTAGGCCCCTGGGGTGGTGTTCACGGGTGACCGATGACACAAACGGGCGTCCCGAGGACGGTTTTTCACGATCAAGCAATAGTCCCAGCAAGGCGGGGGGATGGCCCTCGCACCCCGCCCGATTGGGTACACTGGGTATTCAGGACACTTCAAGGAGTGATATTCGTGATTTTGTGGCGGGCCAAACGGCACTTCACGTTGCCTTATGGGCAGTGAACTCGCTAGTTTCCACACCCGTCCGACTCCGTCGAGTGGAAACCTGAGGTGACCCGGCGTGGCTCTTCCGCCCCTAACCCCCGAACAGCGCGCCGCAGCCCTGGAGAAGGCTGCCAAGGCCCGCAAGGAGCGGGCCGAGGTTAAGAACAAGCTCAAGCACGGGGGGCTCTCGCTTGCCGAGGTCCTCAAGGATGGGCAGACCGACGACGTCATCGGAAAGATGAAGGTGTCGGCCCTCCTGGAGTCCCTGCCCAGCGTGGGGAAGGTCCGTGCCAAGCAGATCATGGAGCGCCTGGGCATCGCCGAGTCCCGCCGCGTGCGGGGCCTCGGCGCCAACCAGCGCGCCTCCCTGGAGCGTGAGTTCGGCGGTGGAAACCGCTGATCCGCGACTCATGGGCGGGCGCGGCGGCGAATCCGCCGCGGCCGGCTCGGCGCCTTTCCGGCCGTCCGGCTCCATCCCGTCCGAATCCGGCGCACCCATTCCTGCGCCGGAAGGCTCCCTCCCGCGGGACGTGCCCGTGCGGCGGCTGACGGTCCTGTCCGGGCCGTCGGGCGTCGGCAAGAGCACGGTCGTCGCCGAGATCCGGCGGGCCCACCCCGAGGTGTGGCTGTCGGTCTCGGTGACCACCCGGCCCCCCCGGCCGGGCGAGACCCACGGGGTGCAGTACTTCTTCGTCGACGACGCCGGTTTCGACCGGCTCGTCGCCGAAGGGGAGCTCCTGGAGTGGGCGGAGTTCGCGGGGAACCGCTACGGCACCCCGCGCCGCCCGGTCGAGGACCGGCTCGCCCGGGGCGAGCCGGTGCTCCTGGAGATCGACCTCCAGGGCGCCCGCCAGGTCCGGCGCTCCAAACCGGACTCCCTCCACGTCTTCCTGGCCCCGCCCTCCTGGGAGGAACTCGTCCGCCGCCTGGTCGGCCGCGGCACCGAACCCCCCGAGGTGATCGAACGGCGGCTCGACGCCGCCCGCGTCGAACTGGCCGCGGAGAAGGAGTTCGACCTCACCCTCGTCAACACGTCCGTACGGGACGTGTGCGATGAGCTGCTAGCCTTGATGGCTGTTCGTTAACAGCGCTCCCTCGCCCGGACCGGCCGGGGAACGCCACCTCAGACATCTAGCGGAAGGCCACGGAGTGGCAGCCAGCAGCGAAGGCATCACCAACCCGTCGATCGACGAGCTCCTCGAGGTCGTCGACACCAAGTACGGCCTCGTGAGCATCGCGGCCAAGCGCGCCCGGCAGATCAACGCCTACTACGCCCAGCTCGGCGAGGGCCTGCTGGAGTACGTCGGCCCGCTCGTCGAGACCCAGGTCCAGGAGAAGCCCCTCTCCATCGCCCTGCGCGAGACCCGCGAGGGCCTCCTCAACGCCGAGCCCATCGAAGGCTGAGTGCGGGCCGGGCGGGGGGAACCCTGCTCAATGGCCTGGCGGCCATTTTCGCCAGGCCTCGACCCTTTGTGTTGACCCAGGGGGGCGACCCCCTGGAACCCCCGGCTGGGCCTTCGCCCCGCTCGACGGCCTGGCGGCCGTCCTCGCCGGGCTCCGGCCCGGTGCGGCCTGGGGGCGAGTTGTGCTCGACCCAGGGGGCGACCCCCGGTTGGGTCTTCGGCCCGTTCGACGGCTTGGCGGTCGTTCTCGGCGGTGCTTCGTCCCGGGGCGGGCGAGTCGGTTGGGCGGGGGCGCTGTGCCGGGGGCTGGAGGGTTCTGCGATCCTTTGGACGGAACTGATCGTTGGAGCCTCGGGAAGGCGGTCGTGGCGATATGAACTCCTCCCGGCCGCGTGTCGTGCTGGGCGTCGGCGCGGGCATCGCCGCGTACAAGGTGTGCGAGCTGCTGCGGCGGCTCACCGAGTCGGGGCACGACGTGCGCGTGGTGCCCACGGCCGACGCGCTGCGGTTCGTGGGCGAGCCGACCTGGGCCGCGCTCTCGGGGCACCCGGTGTCGCCCGAGGTGTGGACGGGTGTCTCCGAGGTGCCGCACGTCCGTCTGGGGCAGGGCGCCGACCTGGTGTTCGTCGCGCCCGCCACCGCCGACCTGCTGGCCCGGGCCGCGCACGGGCTGGCCGACGACCTCCTCACCAACACGCTGCTGACCGCGCGCTGCCCGGTCGTGTTCGCCCCCGCGATGCACACCGAGATGTGGGAGCACCCGGCCACCCAGGCGAACGTGGCGACGCTGCGGTCGCGGGGCGCCATCGTCGTCGACCCCGCCTCGGGACGCCTCACCGGCAAGGACACCGGCCCGGGCCGGCTGCCCGAACCGGCGGAGCTGTTCGAGGTCGCCCGGCACGTCCTGGCTCGCCAGGGCGTGCGGGACCTGGCGGGACGGCACGTGGTCGTCTCCGCCGGCGGCACCCGCGAGCCCATCGACCCGGTCCGCTTCATCGGCAACCGCTCCTCCGGCCTGCAGGGGTTCGCGCTGGCCCGCACCGCGGTCGCCCGCGGCGCCCGCGTCACGCTGGTGTCCGCCAACGTCGCGCTGCCCGACCCCGCCGGAGCCCAGGTGGTGCCGGTCGGATCGGCCGAGGAGATGCGCAAGGCCGTCCTGGAGGCCGTGCAGGGCGCCGACGCGGTGGTGATGGCCGCCGCGGTCGCCGACTTCCGGCCCGCCGGCTACCAGGGCTCCAAGATCAAGAAGACGCCGGGCGCCGAGCCCGAGCCGATCGCCCTCACCAAGAACCCCGACATCCTCGCCGAGCTGTCGGCCGCCCGCCCGCCCGGGCAGGTCGTCGTCGGATTCGCCGCCGAGACCGACGACGTGCTCGCCAACGGCCGCGACAAGCTCGCCCGCAAAGGATGCGACCTGCTCGTCGTCAACCAGGTCGGGGAGGACCTGACCTTCGGCAGGCCCGACAACGCCGCCGTCGTCCTGGGCGCGGACGGCACCTCCACCGAGGTGCCGCGAGGTGCCAAGGAGGCCCTGGCCGAGGTCGTCTGGGACCTGGTCGCCGCCCGCCTGCCGGCCTGACCCGTAGGTCGGGACTCCGGAGCAGAGCCTACGGTGCGTCCCGGGGTGCACCGGGACGGGCGTTCGGTATACCTTGCCTCAGGACCGATCCCGATAGACTTCGGCGGAATACGCCAACCGGCCGCGCCCGGCCGGACGTGCCACAAGCCGGAAGGCGGTCCAGCCCCCGCGGGGCGGCGTTCCCCGCCGGAGGTCACATCCACAAGTCCGATTTCTGCGACGTCAGTCAGCAGCCGCTGCAAGGAGTTCACGTACGTGTCTCGCCGCCTGTTCACCTCCGAGTCCGTCACCGAAGGACACCCGGACAAGATTGCGGACCAGATCAGCGACGCGATCCTCGATGCGATGCTCAAGGACGACCCCAAGAGCCGGGTCGCCGTCGAGACCATGATCACCACCGGCCAGGTGCACGTCGCCGGTGAGGTCACCACCGAGACCTACGTGGACATCCCCGGGGTGATCCGCGAGAAGATCCTGGAGATCGGCTACGACTCGTCCAAGAAGGGCTTCGACGGGCACTCCTGCGGCGTGTCGGTGTCGATCGGGGCGCAGTCCCCCGACATCGCGCAGGGCGTCGACGACGCCTACGAGACCCGCGAGGGCGAGGACCGCGACAAGCAGGGCGACGACCTGGACCGCCAGGGCGCGGGCGACCAGGGCCTGATGTTCGGCTACGCCACCAGCGAGACGCCCGAGCTGATGCCCCTGCCGATCACCCTGGCGCACCGGCTGGCGCAGCGGCTGTCGAAGGTCCGCAAGGAGGGCGTGGTGCCCTACCTGCGCCCCGACGGCAAGACCCAGGTCACCATCGAGTACGACGGCGACCGCGGGGTGCGGCTCGACACCGTGGTGGTCTCCTCCCAGCACGCCCCCGACATCGACCTCAAGGAACTGCTGACGCCCGACGTCAAGGAGCACGTGGTCGACCCGGTGCTGGCCGACTTCGACCTGGACACCGACGGGTACCGGCTGCTGGTCAACCCCACCGGCCGCTTCGAGATCGGCGGGCCGATGGGCGACGCCGGCCTCACCGGCCGCAAGATCATCGTGGACACCTACGGCGGCATGGCCCGGCACGGCGGCGGCGCGTTCTCCGGCAAGGACCCGTCCAAGGTCGACCGGTCCGCCGCGTACGCGATGCGCTGGGTCGCCAAGAACATCGTGGCGGCCGAGCTGGCCGACCGCGCCGAGGTGCAGGTGGCGTACGCCATCGGCAAGGCGCACCCGGTGGGCGTGTTCGTGGAGACCTTCGGCACCGAGAAGGTGCCCACCGCCAAGATCCAGGAGGCGGTGCTGGAGGTCTTCGACCTGCGTCCCGCCGCGATCGTCCGCGACCTGGACCTGCTGCGCCCGATCTACTCCAAGACGGCCGCCTACGGCCACTTCGGCCGGCCGGAGCCGGACTTCTCCTGGGAGTCCACCGACCGCGCCGCAGACCTCGCCAAGGCCGCCGGTCTCTGACCGCACACCCGTCGGAAGGCCCCGGGCCCGCGCCCGGGGCCTCATCGGCGTGCTCGCGTCCGGAAGGGTGGGCCGGCCGGAATCGAACCGGCGTCCTCCCGGAGGGGAATCCGGGCGCGACGACCTCTGCGCTACGACCCACCGTCCGGAACCCTAGCGACGCGGCCGGCGCCGGCGCGACCGCATTTCAGACGGTGTCCCCCTCGTCTGGTAGTACGGGGGCGTGACCAACGACGGCGGCGAGACCGAGCCCACCACCGGGCTCATTCCGGGGCTGGGGGACGTCCCGCGCGTGAAGGTCGCCGACAAGCCGGCCAAGGCCGCCAAGGGGGCGGGCAAGGGAAAGAAGGGCGCGCGGCGGCCCGCCGAGAACCTGCCCGTCGCCCGCGTCGCCGTCGACATGTCCCTGCCGCACCTCGACCGGCCCTTCGACTACCAGGTGCCCGCCGAACTGGACGAGAAGACCGTGCCCGGGTGCCGGGTGCGGGTCCGTTTCGCCGGGCAGCTCGTCGACGGCCTGGTGCTGGAGCGGGTGGCCGAGAGCGACCACGAGGGCCGCCTGGCGTTCCTGGAGCGCGTCACCTCCCCCGAGCCCGTCCTGTCCCCGGAGATCGCCGCGCTGGCGCGGGAGGTGGCCGACCGCTACGCGGGCACCTTCGCCGACGTGCTGAGGCTGGCGATCCCGCCCCGGCACGCGCGGGTGGAGGCCGAGCCCCCGCCGGAGCCTCCGAAGGAGCCGCCGCCGGGCGGTGTCCCGGCGGAGGAATCGGGGCCCTGGGAGGAGTATCCGGCCGGGCCGTCCTTCCTGAAGGCCCTCGGGGCCGGACGTGCGCCGCGCGCGGTGTGGACGGCCCTTCCCGGCCCCGCCTGGCCGAGGGCGATCGCACGGGCCGTCGCGGTCGCGCTCGGGAGCGGGCGCGGCGCTCTGGTGGTCATGGCCGACGGCCGCGACGTCGCCCGCGTCGACGAGGCGCTGACCGAGGAGCTGGGGGAGGGCCTGCACGTCGCCCTCACCGCGGAGCTGGGTCCCGCCGAGCGCTACCGGCGCTGGCTCGCGGTGCGCCGGGGCACGGCGCGGGCGGCCGTCGGCACCAGGGCGGCGATGTTCGCGCCGGTCGCCGACCTCGGCCTGGTGGTGCTGTGGGACGACGGCGACGACGTGCACGCCGAGCCGCACGCCCCGTACCCGCACCCCCGCGAGGTGCTGGCGCTGCGCGCGCACCGGGCCGGCGCGGCCGCGCTGATCGGCGGGTTCACCCGCACGACGGACGCGACGGTGCTGGTGGAGACCGGATGGGCGCACGCCCTGGCGGCCGACCGGCTCCGCATCCGCGCGACGATGCCGCGCGTGCGGCCGGTCGGCGACGACGCCGAGCTGGCCCGCGACGGCGCCGCGCGCACGGCCCGGCTGACGCACATGGCCTTCCAGACGGCCCGCCGAGCGATCGAGGACGGCCCGGTGCTGGTCCAGGTCCCGCGGCGCGGGTACCTGCCGGGCCTGGCGTGCGGCCGGTGCCGTACGCCCGCGCGCTGCGCGGCCTGCCAGGGGCCGCTGTCGATGACCTCCGCCCATGCCGCCCCCTACTGCCGCTGGTGCGGCCGGATCGCCGGAGACTGGGCCTGCCCCGAGTGCGGCCACAACCAGGTGCGGGCCGTGGTGGTGGGGGCGCGCCGTACGGCCGAGGAGCTGGGGAGGGCCTTCCCGGGCGTGTTGGTGCGGACCTCGGGACGCGACGCCGTCCTCGCCCGGATCGGCGCGGAACGGGCGCTGGTGGTGTCCACGCCGGGTGCCGAGCCGGTCGCCGAGGGCGGCTACGCGGCGGCGCTGCTGCTGGACGGGTGGGTGATGCTGGGCCGCGCCGACCTGAGGGCGGGGGAGGAGACGCTGCGCCGCTGGATGAACGCCGCCGCGCTGGTGCGCCCGTCGGCGCCCGTGGTCGTCTCGGCCGACGGCGGGCTGGCCCCGGCGCAGGCCCTGGTCCGCTGGGATCCGGTCACCTATGCCGAGCGGGAGCTGGCCGAGCGCCGTGAGGTCGGTTTCCCGCCCGCCGCGCGCATGGCGTCCCTGACCGGCACACCGGCGGCCATCCGTGACCTGCTCTCCCACGCCCGGCTGCCGGAGGGGGCGGAGGTCCTCGGGCCCGTGCCCGTGGCCGCGGGGTCCAAGGGGCCCGGGCCCGGCCAAGAGGGGCAGGCCCCGGAGAAGGAACGGGCGCTGGTGCGCGTGGCGCGTCCCGCCGGGGCGGCCCTGGCGAAGGCGCTGCAGGAGGCCCAGGGCATCCGCAGCGCGCGCAAGGCGCCGGAGACGGTGCGCGTGCAGATCGACCCCCTCGAGCTGATCTGAGCGGCCCACGCCGGGACGATCCGAGCACTAGGGTTCTCCGGGTGGCCGACAACTGGGTGGACACGGTCGCCGGGGAGTTCCGGCGCTGGGCTGACCGCCGCGCGGGCGACGACGCCGCGCACGGACCGGCGGACGTTCCGGTGGACGTCGAGGGCACGAGGCTGCTCCTCGACCTCGCCCGCGAGGAGCTGGACCTGCCCGGGCCGGGCGCGCTGACCCCGCCCCTGCTGCGCGAGCTGCTGCTGGAGGTTTTCCCCGAGTCGGTGGTCGCCGCGGCCGACGAGGCCCCCGCCGTCGTCGACGCGGTCCGCCTGCTGCTGGCCTTCCTGCGCGACACCGGGGCCCTCGGGGCCGGGACCGCCGCCGGGCTGGAGGCGGAGCTGGAGCGGCTCGTCCCCGAGTTCACCGAGGTTGTCGCCGCCGCGGACACCTCCGAACGGCAGGCGGCCGCCGAGCTCGTCACCGGGATGATGCTCGCCGAGGGGGTGCCGGTCGACGACCGCGAGGCGGTCGACCGCTGGGTGCGGGACTTCGAGGCCCTCCCCGAGGAGGAGCGCTACGCCCGCACCGAGCGGTACCTGCGCGACATCGAGGACCGCGTCGTGCCGCCCGTGCGGCTGGCCCCCGCGCCCGAACTGGCCGCCGCGGCCCGCGCCGGCGGCCTGGCGGCGCAGGTCCGCGCGCTGGCCGGATGGGTCGGCGACGGCCGCGCGGTGGACGAGCACGGCGAGCTGCCGGCCGAGGACGCGCTCGCCGCCGTCGAGGCCCTCGCGCTGCCCGTGCCGCGGCGCTCCGCCACCGTGCGGGCCCAGGCCGACCTGCCCGAGCTGGACCGGCTGTGGTGGGCGGCGGTGGACGCCGAAGTGATCAGGGTCGTGGACGGCCGGGCCCGCCCCGGCCCGGCGCTGCCGCTGCTGCGCGCCCCCTCCGAGGACCCGGCGGACCCGGAGGACCCCGCGGACGGCGACGGCGACGGCGAGGCCGTCCTGGAGGCGTGGCTGCGAGTGTTCGACGGCGTGGCGGTGCCCGAGCACGACCCCGAGGGCGGCCTGGACGCCGTCCGGCTCGTGCAGAACGAGCTGACCGGCGTGCTGATCCACCTCTACGAGCAGGAGGAGCCCTCGGCCGCCGACGAGCTGGCCGCCGTGCTGGTCGAGCACGTCACCGAGGCCTACGAGTCCGCCGACGCCCGCGAGCTCGCCGCCGCCGTCCGGGAGGCGCTGGCCCTGGAGCTCGACGACCTGGTCCGCTGGGGCGTCGCCCGTCCCGCCGGGGACGGGGAGGCCCGGTACGCGCTCACGCCGCTGGGCGTGTGGGGCGTGCGGGAGCTGCTGCTGGCCGACGGCTTCGCCGCGCCCGTCGTGGGCGACCTCGCCGGCGCCCCCGCCGCCGAACTGGTCGCCGGGCTCACCTGGCATCGCCAGGACACCGCCGACGAGGAGATCGACGGCTGGCTGGCCGGGCGCGACGCCGGGACCGCCGCCGCCGACCTGCTGGCGGTGATGGGCACCGGGGGCCCCGGCGCCCGCAACCTCGCCGCCGCCGTCCTGCAGCGCGTCGGCCCGGAGGCCGCGGACGCCGTGCGGGAGGCGGCGGGACGGCGGCCGGTGCGGCCCTACGCCCTGCTCTGGCTCGACCGCCTCGCCGAACCCGAGAACGCCGGATCCCGGGACGGCGAGTCCCGGAACGGGGCGGGGCAGGGCGCGCTGGACCGCGACGACTACCTCTGGCTGTTTGTCGACACCGTCGCCGGGATGCTGGAGACCGCCGACCCGGGCGAGGCGGTGGCCGCGGCCCTCGCGGACGCCCCCGCCGGGGCCGACCTGTCCGGGATGGTCCAGGAGATGTGGCGGGCCGACCACCCCGACGCGGCCGAGGTCCTGAGCGCGCTGGGCGAGCACCATCCGGACCGGGCGATCGCCAAGGCCGGGAGGACGGCCGCGTACAAGGCGCGCTCGGTACGCGGCCCTTCGTAGACTGGACACCCGATCCGCAGGGACCAGAGAGTTACAGGACAGGAAACGGAGTCCTCGTTGGCCGTCAAGCCCATTCGCCTCTTCGGCGACCCCGTGCTGCGCACCCCGGCCGAGCCCGTCAAGGACTTCGACAAGGAACTGCGGCAGCTCGTCAAGGACCTCACCGACACGATGATCGACGCGCCGGGGGCGGGCCTGGCGGCCCCGCAGCTCGGCGTCGGCCTGCGCGTGTTCACCTACTACGTCGACGACCGGCTGGGCCACGTGGTCAACCCGACCCTGGACCTGTCCGACGAGCAGGAGACCGACGACGAGGGCTGCCTGTCCCTGCCGGGTCTGGCCTTCCCCACGCCCCGCGCCGTCCAGGTCGTGGCCAAGGGCTTCAACATGCACGGTGAGCCGATCACGCTGGAGGGCACCCACCTGCTGGCCCGCTGCGTCCAGCACGAGACCGACCACCTCGACGGGATCATCTTCATCGACCGGATGGACGCCGAGCAGCGCAAGGCGGCCATGAAGGCCATCCGCCAGGCCGAGTGGTTCGGGGAGCCCGCGCCCGTGGTCAAGGAGTCCCCGCACCGCACGTTCGGAAAGGCCCTGTAGGTGAAGCTCGTTTTCGCCGGCACCCCCGAGACCGCGCTGCCCGCGCTGGAGGCGCTGCTCGGCTCGCCCCGCCACGAGGTGGCCGCCGTCGTGACCCGTCCCGACGCCCGGTCCGGGCGGGGCCGCAGGATGGAGGCCAGCCCGGTCGCGCAGCGCGCCGAGGAGGCGGGTGTGGAGGTCCTCAAGCCCGCCAAGGCCCGCGACCCGGAGTTCCTCGACCGGCTGCGCGCCATCGGCCCCGACTGCTGCCCGGTGGTGGCCTACGGGGCGCTGCTGCCCAAGCCCGCCCTGGACATCCCCCGGCACGGCTGGGTCAACCTGCACTTCTCGCTGCTGCCCGCCTGGCGCGGCGCGGCGCCCGTCCAGCACGCGATCCTGCACGGCGACGACGTGACCGGCGCGGCCACCTTCCAGATCGAGGAGGGCCTGGACACCGGGCCGGTGTTCGGGGTGCTGACCGAGCCGATCCGGCCCGACGACACCGCGGGCGCGCTGCTGGAGCGGCTGGCGGTCGCCGGTGCCCGGCTGCTGGCCGACACCATGGACGGCATCGAGGCCGGGGTGCTGGAGCCCCGCCCGCAGCCCGAGGACGGCGTCTCGCACGCCCCCAAGATCACCCCGGAGGACGCCCGGGTCGACTGGGCCGCGCCCGCCCAGCGCGTCGACCGGCTGGTCCGCGCCTGCACGCCCGCCCCCGGCGCCTGGACGACCTTCCGCGACGAGCGGCTCAAGCTGGGCCCGGTCCGGCCGGCCGCCGGCGGGGGGCCGCTGGGCCCCGGCCAGATCCGGGCGTCCAAGAAGGAGGTCCTGGTCGGCACGGCCACCCACCCCGTCGCGCTCGGCGAGGTGCAGCCCCAGGGCAAGCGGCGGATGTCCGCGCTCGACTGGACGCGCGGCGCCTCCCTCACCGGTAAGGACACCCTGGTCTGATGCCTCCCGCCCGCAAGCGCCCCAGCGGACACGGCAGCGGCGGCGGAGGCGGCGGCCACGGCAAGGGCCACGGCCACCCCTCCCGCAATCGCAGGCCCGGCGGCCCCCGCCGCACCGGCGGCCCCGAGGACCTGGTCCGCCGGACCGCCTTCGACGTCATCCGCGCGGTGGAGACCCGCGACGCCTACGCCAACCTGCTGCTGCCCGCCCGGCTCCGCGACCGAGAGCTGACCGGCCGGGACGCGGCGCTGGCGACCGAACTGACCTACGGCACGCTGCGCGGCCGCGGCACCTACGACGCGGTGCTGGCGCTGTGCAGCGACCGGCAGCTGCGCCGCATCGACCCCCCGCTGCTGGACGTGCTGCGCCTGGGCACGCACCAGATCCTGGCCACCCGGATCCCGCCGCACGCCGCCGTCGGCACGGCCGTCGACCTGGCCCGCTCGGTGGCCGGGCCGGGGCAGGCCAAGTTCGCCAACGCGGTGCTGCGCAAGGTCGCCACCCGCAACCTGGCGGGCTGGCTGGCGATCGTGGTCCCGGAGGAGGGCGGGGAGGCGGCCCGGTTCTCGGTCGCCTACAGCCACCCGAAGTGGATCGTCAGCGCGCTGCGCGACGCGCTCGGGCCCGACCGGGGCGAGATCGAGGCGCTGCTGGAGGCCGACAACCAGCGCCCCCGCGTGACGCTGGTCGCCCGGCCGGGCCGCGCGGCCGTCGAGGAGCTGCGGGAGGCGGGGGCCGAGGCGGCGCCGTACTCGCCGTACGCCGCGGTGCTGCCGGAGGGCGACCCGGCCGCGATCCCCGCCGTCCGCGACGGGCGGGCGGCCGTGCAGGACGAGGCCAGCCAGCTGGTCGCCCTCGCCATGGCCGCCGTCCCGGTCGAGGGGCGCGACGGGGTGTGGGCCGACCTGTGCGCGGGGCCGGGCGGCAAGGCGGGGCTTCTGTCGGCGCTGGCCACCGAGCGCGGCGCCCGGCTGCTGGCCGCCGACCTCCAGCCGCATCGCGCCGCCCTGGTCGCCCGCGCCGTCGACGGCCGCGCGGGCGTGGTCGTGGCCGACGGCACCGCGCCGGCCTGGCGTCCGGGTGCGTTCGACCGGGTCCTGCTGGACGTGCCGTGCACCGGGCTGGGCGCGCTGCGGCGCCGTCCCGAGGCCCGCTGGCGGCGGGGCCCGGAGGCGGTGGCCGAGCTGGGCCCGGTCCAGCGTGAGCTGCTGCGCCACGCCCTCGACTCGGTGCGGCCCGGGGGAGTGGTGGCGTACGTCACCTGCTCCCCGCACCTGGCCGAGACGAGGGTCGTGGTCGACGACGTGCTGCGGGGCCGCGACGACGTGGAGCGGCTGGAGTCCCCGGCCGTCCTGGCCTCCGTCGCGCCTGGCCTGACCGGTCTCGGGGACGGGCCGTACGCCCAGTTCTGGCCGCACCGGCACGGCACCGACGCGATGTTCCTGGCGCTGCTGCGGCGCGGCTGACGATCCCCGAAGAGACCCTCGGGCGGCCGCACGGAAGATCGCCCGGGGATCGGCAGGAAGGTCACCAGGAAGGCCGCCCCGGGCCGTTTGCCGGTGAACGGCGGGGAACCTTTACGTGTTGCAGGAACGTCCTCCCGATAGCGCTCAGTAACCTCGATGACTCCTGCCAACCCCGCCAGACCCTTCGACACGTCCAGGGGGATACGTGCTCACCGGCGCCATGCACGTCCTGTCGTTCATCGGCAGCGCGGCCTTCTACCTGCCGCTGCTGGCGATCGTCTACTGGTGCGTGGATCCCCGGCTGGGGGCGCGCGCGGCCGTGGTGCTGTCGTGCGGCTCGGTGGTCAACACCTGGCTCAAGCTGGTCTTCCATGACCCCCGGCCGTTCTGGACGGACGGGTCCGTCACCGGGCACGAGCCCCGCGACTCGTTCGGCATGCCGTCCGGGCACGCCCAAAACGCCGCCGCGCTCTGGGGCTATCTCGCCGCGCAGACCCGCCGCCGGGTCCTGTGGGCGGCGGCGCTTGCCCTGATCGCGGGGATCGGGATCTCCAGGGTGGCGCTGGGGGTGCACTCGACCGGCCAGGTCCTGGCCGGCTGGACGATCGGCGCCGCGGTGCTGGCCGCCGCGCTGTGGCTGGAGCCCCGGGTGGTGCCGTGGTGGTCGGCCCGTCCCCTGCCCGAGCAGGCCGGGCTGAGCCTTGCCGTCGCGCTGGCGGCGCTGGGCGGCATGTGGGCCGCGGTGGAGGCGCTCGAAGGCTGGCGCTGGCCCACCGCCTGGGCGCGCGCGATCGCCGAGGCGGGCGGCCGGGTGGAGCCGATCACGCTGAGCGAGGGCGCCGCGGCGGCGGGCGGGCTGTTCGGCCTGCTGGCCGGGCTGTCGTACGCGGCGGCGCGGATCGGGTACGACGCGGGCGGCGAGGCCTGGCGGCGGCTGGCCCGGATCCCGGTCGGCGCCGCGGGGGCGATGGCGATCTACACGATGGGGCTGTTCCTGGGCACCCGGCCCGTCCAGGCGTTCGTCGTCCAGGCGCTGCTCGCGCTGTGGGCCACCGCCGGGGCGCCGGAGGTGTTCGTCCGGCTGCGGCTGGCGCGCAGAACCCCCCGCGCCCTCACCCGGGCGGGTGAGGAGCGGCCGAAGGTGCGGCAATAGACTCGGGGCATCATGGCTCCGCAGATCTCTCCCAGCATCCTGTCCGCCGACTTCGCCCGGCTCGCCGACGATGTCGCGATCATCGCCGACGCCGCCGACTGGGTCCATGTCGACGTGATGGACAACCACTTCGTGCCCAACCTCACGCTCGGGCTGCCGGTCGTGGAGGCGCTGCTCAAGACCAGCGCGCTCCCGCTCGACTGCCATCTGATGATCGAGGACCCCGACCGGTGGGCGCCGCAGTACGCCGAGGCGGGCGCGGGCAGCGTCACCATCCACGCCGAGGCCGCCAAGGCCCCGGTCCGGACGCTGCGGGCCATCCGCTCGGCGGGGGCCCGCGCCGGGCTGGGCATCAACCCGGCCACGCCGGTGGAGCCGTACGAGGACATCCTCGGTGAGATCGACATGCTCCTGCTGATGACCGTGGAGCCGGGCTTCGGCGGCCAGAAGTTCCTCGATGTCGTGCTGCCCAAGGTCCGCCGCGCCCGCGCGCTCATCGGCGACCGGCCGGTGTGGCTGCAGGTGGACGGCGGCGTCAGCGCCGAGACCATCGAGCGGTGCGCCGAGGCGGGCGCCGACGTGTTCGTGGCGGGCAGCGCCGTGTACGGCGCCGATGATCCGGCTGAAGCCGTGCGGAAGCTGCGCGGCCAGGCCGAGAGGGCCGCCGAAAAGGCCACGGACAGGGGCGCCGAGAAGGCCACGGAGCAGGGCGCGGAGGAGCCCGCGCAGGGGGCGGAGCAGGGGGCCGCCGTCCGGTGAGCGCGCTGACACTGCCGTGCCCGGCGGTGCTGTTCGACGTGGACGGCACCCTGGTCGACTCGACGCCCCTGGTCGAACGCGCGGCACGGCTGTGGGCGCCCGAGTACGGCATCGACGCCGAGGAGTTCCTCGAGGGCGCGCACGGCCGCCGCACCTCCGACCGCGTCGCCGACTTCCTGCCGCCCGAGCGGGTGCGGGCCGCCACCGAGCACCTGGACGCCCTGGAGGCGGCCGAGGTCGAGGGTGTCACGGCCATCGCGGGCGCCCGCGAGCTGCTCGCCGGGATGGACGGCCTGCCGTGGGCGGTGGTGACGTCCATGGACCCGGCCCAGCTCAAGGCCCGTGCTGGGGCGGCCGGGATCCCGCTGCCGGAGGTGGTGGTCACCGCGTCCGACGTCAGCGTCGGCAAGCCCGATCCGTCCGGCTACCTGCTGGCGGCCCGGCGGCTGGGGGTCGACCCCCGGGACTGCGTCGTGGTCGAGGACGCGCCGGCGGGGGTGCGGGCGGGCCGTGCGGCCGGGGCGACCGTGCTCGCCGTCACCACCAGCCATGAGGCGTCCGAGCTGACGGAGGCCGATCTGCTGGTGCCCGACCTCATGCCGATCACCGAGGTGCCCGGCGGCCTGCGCCTGTCCATCCATCACTCCCGCCGGGCCTGACCCGTCCGGCCTGTCCTTCCACCCCTTCCGCTCCTCTCGCGCGGTCGGGCGGGGGCGGCGCCGCGCAATAGCATAGTGAATTGGTAGGTTTAGTCCTATATGCTCGTCGGCACCATGCCCGCCCCGCCGCGGGGGTCCCGGGCCGAGGCCGCGTCACAGGGAGCTTGGACAGATGCAGTTTGCACGGATGCGCCGGATGACGGCCGTGCTCGCCGGCCTGCTGGTGTTGCTCGGATCCGGGGCGCTCGCCGCGTGCGGCGGCGAGGACGAGGCGGCGGGCTCCGGCGGCGCCCTGCGCGTGGGCTACCAGCGCTTCGGCGGGCTCAGCCTGGTCAAGGCGCGCGACGCGGCGGCCGGGGCGAAGTGGTCGCTGTTCGAGAGCGGCCCGGCGCTGACCGAGGCGCTCAAGGCCGGCTCGATCGACATCGGCCAGACCGGGGAGGCGCCGCCCATCTTCGCGGCGGCCGGCCGGATCGACTTCAAGATCATCGCGACCTCGGCGCCGGTGCCCAAGGGCGAGGCGGTGCTGGTCAAGGAGGCCAAGGGCTTCCGCTCGTTCAAGGACCTGCGCGGGCGGACCATCGGGCTCAACAAGGGCTCCAACGTGCACTGGCTGCTGGTGCGGCTGCTGGAGGCCAACGGCATGAAGATCGACGACGTCAAGGTCCGCTACCTCAAGCCCGCCGAGGGGCGGCCCGCCTTCGACAACGACCAGATCGACGCCTGGATCATCTGGGACCCCTACTTCGCGCTGGCCGAGCGGGCCGGGGTGAAGATCCTCGCCGACGCCAGCGGCCTGGCCGAGAACCGGGAGTACGTGCTGGTCTCGCCCGAGGCGCTGGAGAAGCGGCCGGAGCAGATCCGCCGGTTCCTGCAGGCGTACCGGCAGGTCACCGACTGGGGGATCGCCAATCCGGCCGAGCGGGCCAAGATCCTGGCGCCCGAGCTGAAGATGGAGCCGGCCCCCACCGAACGCGCGCTGGCGCGCAGCGCCCAGCCGCTCGCGCCCGTCGACGGCGCCATCGGGGCCGAACTGCAGAGGATCGCCGACGGGTTCACCGCGCTGGATCTGATCCCCGGCAAGGTCGACATCAAGGGACGCGTCGACACCCGTTACGCGGACATCCTCAAATGAGCGTCCGCGCCCCGAACCTCCGCACGCACGCCGGCGGCAAGCCGACCGGGAGCGAACCGGACGGCGGCGAGCCGGCCGGAAACGCGCCCGGCGGCGGCAAGCCGAACGGCCGCGGATCGAAAGCCCGCGGGCCGAAGTTCCGCAAGCGCCGCCTGACCACCCCGGTCGTGCTGCTGGTCCTCTGGGAGGGCGCGGCCCGCGTAGGCGCGCTGTCCCGGGAGAAGCTGCCCCCGCCCAGCCAGGTGATCGAGGCGGGCTGGCGGCTGTCGAGCGACGGCACGCTGGGCGGCTACCTCGCCGACTCGCTCCAGCGCGCGGTGCTCGGGCTGCTGATCGGCGGGTCGCTGGCACTGGTCCTCGGCGCGGTCGCCGGGCTGGTCCGGCTGGGCGACGACCTGGTCGACCCGACCGTCCAGATGGCCCGGATGCTGCCGCACCTCGGCCTGGTCCCGCTACTGATCATCTGGCTGGGCATCGGGGAGTCGCTGAAGGTCACGCTGGTGGCGCTGGGCGCGTTCTTCCCGATCTACCTCAACACCTACGCCGGCATCCGCGACATCGACGAGCGGCTGGTCGAGGCGGCCCGGACCTGCGGGCTGTCCTGGCTGGAACGGCTGCGCCACGTGGTGCTGCCCGGTGCCATGCCCTCGCTGTTCCTGGGCCTGCGGCTGGCGTTCGCGGCCGGCTGGCTGAGCCTGGTGGTCGGCGAGCAGGTCAACGGGGACGGCGGGCTCGGCTTCATGATGATGGAGGCCCGCGAGTTCAGCCAGACCGAGGTGGTGGTGCTGGGCCTGCTGGTGTACGCGGGGCTCGGCCTGCTGTCGGACCTGGCGCTGCGGGCGGGGGAGAGGAGGGTGCTGGCGTGGCGACGCGGACTTCGAGCCTCGTAGTGGAGGCCGCCGGGGTGCGGCGGTCGTTCGGGGACGCGGTCGTGCTGGACGGCGTCGACCTGTCCATCGACCGCGGCGAGGTGGTCGCGCTGCTGGGCGCCAGCGGCTCGGGCAAGAGCACCCTGCTGCGGATCCTGGCGGGCCTGGACGGGGAGGCCGGCGGCTCGGTGTCGGTGCCCGCCTCGCGGGCGGTGGTGTTCCAGGAGCACCGGCTGCTGCCGTGGAAGCGGGTGGCCGGCAACGTGGCCCTGGGCGTGCGGTCAGGGGACGCCGCCGAGCGCACCGCCGAGGCGCTGGCCGAGGTCGGGCTGGCCGACCGGGGCGGCGCCTGGCCGGCCGAGCTGTCGGGCGGGCAGTCGCAGCGCGTCGCCATCGCCCGCGCCCTGATCCGGCGCCCGGACCTGCTCCTGCTGGACGAGCCGTTCGGCGCGCTGGACGCCCTGAACCGGCTCAAGATGCAGGCCCTCTTCGGGCGGCTGCGGGCGGCGCACGGTTTCGCGGCGCTGCTGGTCACCCATGACGTGGACGAGGCGATCCTGCTGTCGGACCGGCTGCTCGTCCTGGACGGCGGCCGTATCGCCGAGACGATCGAGGTGGACCTCGCCCATCCGCGCGCCGTCGACGCGCCCGGTTTCGGCGCCCTCAGGCGGCGCCTGCTGACGCTGCTGCGCGTACCGGCGAGCCCGGACGAGGAGTGAGCCCTGACGAGGAGTAGGGCCCTCACGCCCCGGCCCCGGTGCTGAGCGTCGGCGCATCGGGGCCGGGGCGACGCTTCATGCGCCCGGCGTCTCCACCAGGCGGCTGAGGAGGTCGCGCAGGGTCTTCTGGTCGCGTTCGGGGATGTCGAAGACCTCTCCGGCGGTCCGGGCGACGAGTGCGTCGAGGGCGGCGCGCCTGCGCTCGCCCTCCTCCGTGAGCACCAGCTGCTTGACCCTGCGGTCCCTGGGGTCGGGACGGCGCCGTACCAGACCGCGCCGTTCCAGGCCGTCGACGATGCCGGTGACGTTGGAGGCGTCGCAGGCCAGCATGGTGGCCAGCTCCCGCATGGGCACGGGGGAGCCCAAGCTGGCCAGGGCCTGCGCCTGGGCGGGCGGCAGGTCGAGGTCGGTGTGCGCCGCGTCCAGCCCGCCGCGCAGCCGGGCGGCGAGGCGGAAGGTCAGGTCCAGGAGTTCCTGGCTGATCGGTCGGTCCGGAGTGCGCGGCGTGCTCATGTCCCGATCATAGGCAGCCGTTCGCCGTATCGAATGTTGAGGTTCTCAAGCATTACCCTTAGGCTGCTCAATAGTTGAGATGCTCAATTATCGAACTTCAAGGAGGGTGCCATGGTGGCGGAGCTCAGCGGGGCCGCCGGGACGGGCGCGCGGCGCCGCGGCCGGGCGATCGCCGTGGCCGCGGCGGTGCTCGCGGCGGTGCTGGTGTGGCTGGTCGCGGTCGCGGCGGGCCAGGACCTGGTGGTCGCGCAGCCGGGACGGGAGTCCCAGGAGGTCGACGTGCTGCCCGTCCTGGTCTTCTCGCTCGTCTCCTCGCTGCTGGGGTGGGCGCTGCTGGCGGTGCTCGAGCGGTTCGCCGCGGCCCGCGCCCTGGTCGTCTGGACGGCCGCCGCCCTCGTGGTGCTGCTGGTCTCCTTCGTCCCGGTGCTCCAGGTGGAGGCCGCGGGGTCCACGAAGGCGACGCTGGCGCTGCTGCACGTGGTGGTGGCCGCGGTCCTCGTCCCGGGCTTCCGGCGTACGGCGGGGCGCCGGGAGCCCGTGGCGGCCCCGCGCTGATGGGCTCGGGGCGTAGGGCTGTGCTAACCTAGCAAGCGCTTGGTAAGTAGGGTGCGCGCACCGTGGCCTTACTCACATGGGGTTGGGAATGCGCGGCATGGCACACTGGTTGGCAGCAGTAAGCGTGCTCCGGGGTCGGTGAAATTCCGAACCGGCGGTGACAGTCCGCGACCCGGCCGAAGCCATCGGCCGGTTGACCCGGTGGAACTCCGGGACCGACGGTGAAAGTCCGGATGGGAGGCAGCGCGCCGTACGCCCCTGCTCGGGGCGCCGTTCGACCGTTTGATCCCCGGAGCCTTCGCACGATGATCAGGAGGCCCGGGAGATGTTCACCGGCATCGTCGAGGAACTCGGCGAGATCGTGGCGATCGAGCCTGCGGGCGATTCGGCCGCGATCACCATCCACGGCCCGCTCGTCACCCAGGACGCCGTGCACGGCGCCTCGATCGCCGTCAACGGCGTCTGTCTCACCGTGGTCGAGGTCAAGGACGGCGCGTTCACCGCGGACGCCGTCAAGGAGACCCTCGACAGGTCGAGCCTGGGGGCGCTGCGCCCCGGATCCAAAGTCAACCTCGAACGCCCCGTGCGCCTCCAGGACCGCCTCGGCGGCCACCTGGTCCAGGGCCACGTCGACGGCGTCGGCGAGATCGTCTCCCGCGAGCCCGGCGAGCGCTGGGACGTCGTCACCATCTCCCTCCCCGAGGGCCTGAGCCGCTACCTGGTCGACAAGGGCTCCATCACCATCGACGGCATCAGCCTCACCGTGGTCGAGGCCGGCGACGACCGCTTCAGCGTCGCGCTCATCCCCACCACGCTCGCCCTCACCACCCTGGGCCACAAGAAGCCCGGCGACCCGGTCAACCTCGAGGTCGACGTCGTCGCCAAGTACGTCGAACGCATGCTGGGCGACCGGTCATGAACGTGCTGAACGCGGGCTTCGAGGTCTTCGGCGAGCACGTCCTGTGGACCGACCTGGTCGGCAGCGCGCTCTCGCTCGCCGTGGTCTGGCTGGCCATGCGCAGGACCCTCTGGACCTGGCCGGTGCAGCTGACCGGCGCCGCCCTGCTGCTGGCCGCCTCCCTGCACACGCACGCCCCCGGCAACGCCCTCAAGCAGGTGCTGTTCCTCGGCCTGGCCCTCTTCGGCTGGTGGAGCTGGACACGCGGGCGCCGCGACCACCACGGGCTGCTGGTCGTCCGCCCCGCGACCGCCCGCGAGCGGATCGTCCTGCTGGCCGTCCTGGTCGCCGGCACTGCGGTGGTGGCGCAGCTGTTCACCCACCTGGACTGGCTGAAGATCGCCTGGTCCCCGTGGGCGAACGCCTACATCTTCGTCGGCAGCGCGGTGGCGACCTTCGCCCAGAGCCGCGCGCTGGTCGACTTCTGGATCGTCTGGATGCTGGTCGACCTGGTCGGCGTCCCGCTGGCGCTGAAGTCGGGACTGTACGTCTCGGCCGCGGTGTACGGCGTCTTCTTCGTCATGGTGATGATCGGGTTCCGCGACTGGCACCGGGAGGCCCGGGCACAGAACGCGCAGAACCCCCGACACGAGGCGGTGGCCGCGTGAGCTCGAACGGCGTGAGCACGGGAACGGACGACGGCAGCGGGATCTTCGACCCGGTCGAGGAGGCGGTCGCCGACATCGCGGCCGGCCGCCCGGTCGTGGTGGTCGACGACGAGGACCGCGAGAACGAGGGCGACATCATCTTCGCCGCGGCCAAGGCGACGCCCGAGCTGCTGACGTTCACGATCCGCTACACCAGCGGCGTGATCTGCGTGCCGATGCTGGGCGAGGACCTGGACCGGCTCCACATCCCGCTGATGACGGCGCAGAACACCGAGCGGATGCGCACCGCGTACACCGTCAGCGTGGACGCCCGCGACGGCGTCACCACCGGCATCTCCGCCGCCGACCGGGCGAAGACGATCAGGACGCTGTGCGACTCGGCGACCGAGCCGTACGAGCTGGTCCGTCCCGGCCACATCTTCCCGCTGCGCTACCACGAGGGCGGGGTGCTGCGCCGGCGCGGGCACACCGAGGCCGCCGTCGATCTGGCCCGCCTCGCCGGGCTGGCACCCGCCGGGGTGCTGGCCGAGGTGGTGAACGAGGACGGCACCATGGCCCGGCTGCCGGAGCTGCAGGTCTTCGCCAAGGAGCACCGCCTCAAGCTGATCTCCATCGAGCAGCTGGTCGAGTACCGCAAGCGCACCGAGGCGCTGGTGGAGCGGGTCGTGGAGACCCGGCTGCCGAACCGGTTCGGGACCTGGCGCGCGGTCGGGTTCGCCAGCGCCATCGACGGCGGCGAGCATGTCGCGCTGGTGCACGGCGACCTCGGCGACGGCGACGACGTGCTGGTCCGGGCGCATTCGGAGTGCCTCACCGGGGACGTCCTGCACTCCGAGCGCTGCGACTGCGGCACCCAGCTGGACGCCGCCATGGAGCGCATCGCCGCCGAGGGCCGCGGCGTGGTCCTCTACCTGCGCGGGCACGAGGGCCGCGGCATCGGCCTGCTGGCCAAGCTGCAGGCCTACGCGCTGCAGGACAACGGCTCCGACACCGTCGACGCCAACCTGGAACTGGGGCTGCCCGCCGACGCCCGCGAGTACTCCAACGCCGCGCACATGCTGCGGGACCTGGGCGTGCGCTCCATCCGGGTGCTGACCAACAACCCCGCCAAGCTCAAGGGCCTGGACGGCTTCGGCCTCGAGGTGCTGGGCCGCGTGGGCCTGCCCGTCGTCGTCACCGAGCACAACCGCCGCTACCTGACGGTCAAGCGAGACCGTCTCGGACACCGGATCGAGGGTCTCTCATGAGCGGCGAAGCCGTTCGGGGGGTCTGGGGGACCGCCCCCAGGAGGGATACATGAGCGGCGAAGCCGTTCGGGGGGTCTGGGGGACCGCCCCCAGGAGGGCGATCGTGCGTTGTTGTCGGGGGGTGTGGGGGGTCGTCCCCCCACCAAGGACCGCCCTCAGGGAGGAGAGCACATGAGTGGATCGGGGCGTCCCGAGGACACCACCGTCGACGCCGGGGGCCTCACCCTCGGCATCGTCTGCACGCGCTGGCACGGGCACATCACCGACCGCCTCCTGGAACGCGCCCTGGACGCGGCGCGTTCCTGCGGGATCCGCGAGCCGATCGTGGCGCGGGTCGCGGGCGCGCTGGAGCTGCCCGTGGTGGCCCAGCAGCTGGCCCGCGACCTGGACGCCGTGGTCTGCCTGGGCGCCGTGATCCGCGGCGAGACGGCGCACTTCGACTACGTCTGCGACTCCGTCACCTCCGGTGTGACCAGGGTCGCCCTGGACGAGGCCACCCCGGTCGGCAACGGCGTCCTGACCTGCGACGACATGGAGCAGGCGATCGCCCGTTCCGGCTTCCCCGACAGCAAGGAGGACAAGGGGTGGGAGTCGGTCGTCGCGGCCCTGGACACCGCCCTCACGCTGCGCCGCCTGCGCTCGTCGACGGGTGTGTGAGGCGGCGCGGCACGCCTGCGGACGGGCCGGTCGGCGGAAGTCCGGCCCGGACCGCGTAGGATCTGGGATGGCAGCGCGCCGGAGGACCGGCGCGGTTGGAACCGCCGCCGGATCGACCGGCGGAGGCGCACCACGGGATGGGAGGCGACGGTGGCCGCACTCGACATGGCACTGACCCTGCGAGGCGAGCGGCATCACGGTCACGCCGGGCATCGCGCGGAGCATCTGGGCTCCTGACGCAGTCCCGGTTTCCCGAACGCATCCCATCACGAAAGGTTTTCCCGTGCTGTCTCTCGTCCTGCCCAAGGGCTCCCTGGAGAAGGCGACCACCGCCCTGTTCGACGCCGCCGACCTGACCGTCCGGCGCGCCTCCGACCGCGACTACCGCGCGCAGATCGACGACCCGCGGATCGACCGGGTGCGGGTGCTGCGCCCGCAGGAGATCCCCACCTACCTCGAGCAGGGCCTGTTCGACCTGGGCATCACCGGCCGCGACTGGATCACCGAGACCGACTCCGACGTGGTCAGCCTCGGTGAGCTGAAGTACTCCAAGGCCACCAGCAACCCGGTCCGGGTGATCATGGCGGTGCCGGAGGACGCGCCCTGGCAGCAGGTGTCCGACCTGCCGGAGGGCGTGCGGATCTCCACCGAGTTCCCGGCGATGACCCGCCGCTTCCTCGACCAGCACGGGGTGAAGGCCACGGTCGTCCCGTCCTACGGCGCCACCGAGGCCAAGGTCCCCGACATCGTGGACGTGATCGTCGACCTCACCGAGACCGGCTCCTCGCTGCGCAAGAACGGCCTGCGCATCCTCGACACGCTGCTGACCAGCTACACCGAGCTGGTCGCCAACCGCGAGGCCTACGAGAACGCCGACAAGCGCGCCGCGATGGAGGACATCGCCCTCCTCCTCCAGGGCGCCATCCGCGCCCGCGGCAACGTGCTGCTCAAGCTGAACGTCGCCGACGCCGACCTGCGGGCCGTGCTGGACATCATGCCGTCGATGTCCTCGCCCACCGTCACGCCGCTGGCGGGCGGCGAGAAGCACGCGGTGGAGAGCGTGGTCGCCAAGCGCGGGGTCAACACCCTGATCCCGTCGCTGAAGGCGGTCGGCGCGCACGACATCCTCGAGATCCCCATCTCCAAGATCGTTGACTGACGCTCCCGGGCTGCCGGTGGTGTGGCGCCCCCGCACCACCCGCGTGGTCGCCTACGCGACGGCGGGCGTGATCGTGCTCGGCATGGTCCTGCTCGCCGTCGTGGTGGCCCCCCAGTTCAAGCTGTTCGACCGGATCCTGATGGTCGCGTTCGGCGTGTTCCTCGGCTGGGTCCTGCACATGTTCGCGCGCTGTCGTGTGGTCGCCGACGGCGCCGGCGTCACGGTCGTCAACGCCTTCCGCACCCGCCGGCTGGAGTGGGCCGAGGTCGTGGACGTGACCATGGCCCGGGGCGAACCGTGGCCCACGCTCGACCTGGCCGACGGCACGTCGATCGGGGCGATGGGCATCAACGGCGCCGAACGCGCCCTGGCCGCCCGCCAGGTGGACGAGCTCCAGGCCCTCCTCCACCGCCACGGCGAAGCCCCCGAACCCTCCTAACCCCGCCCCGCCGCCCGGAGCCGTCGTCACGTGCATTTCAGGGGGCCGGTCCATGCACCTCAAGGTGCCAAGCTGTGTACCTTCAGGTGCCCGGCTGTGTACCTTTGACGTGCATGGTCGGTGCGAGCGGCGCTCGAAGATTGTGAGCATTTTCGGGCAGTTGGAGGGGTGTACCTGATATGTCGGTTCCTGCTGCAATGGAAAGTGACGACATGGGTACTGAATCGCTGCCAGACTGGGTGATCCCCCCGCCGGAGGGATTCACCGCCGAACACTTCTTCCAGATGCGTGGCCTCCCTCGGCATACAGAGCTGATCGATGGGAGCCTCGTTTTCGTGAGCCCACAGAAAAAGTGGCATATCAGAATGATCGACCTGCTCAGGAAGGAATTGGACGGTCGGGCGCCGGAAGGGCTGCGAGCGGATAGGGAGATGGCCGTCAAGCTGGCCAAGCGGCAGGCTCCCGAGCCGGACGTTCTGATCGTGACCTCCGAGGCGTACGACCGTGAGGAGCCGTCGACCTACTACTTCGCCGAAGATCTGGTAATGGCGGTCGAAGTCGTGTCCCCGGATTCTGAGGATCGGGATAGGGACACGAAGCCGCGCAAGTATGCGGCGGCCGGTATCCGCCACTTCTGGCGGGTGGAGCAGGATGGAGACAGAGCCGTGGTGTACGTGTACGAACGTGATCCGGCCACCGGCGGTTATGGCTTGACCGGAATTCACCACGAGCGAATCAAGACCACCGTTCCGTACGATATCGATATCGATCTCACCGTGGTGTAGTGACCACCCGTCAGGGGGCGGTGAGGATGGTCAGGGCGCCTGCGGTGATGAGGGCGGCGGCCCAGAGGCGGTCCAGGTTGAACCAGGCCTTTCTGAGGATGGTCAGGCCGACGATGTCGTAGACGAGGACGGCTATCAGGCCCGCGGTGGCGAACATGGCCAGGGTGTGGACGCCGGTGATGAAGATGCCCGCCGAGAGGTCGCCCGTGCCGAAGCCGTGGTGGTGGCCGGTGGACGGGACGGCGGTCAGGACGGGCAGGAGCATCAGGCCCGCGCCGTGGACGGACGACATGAGGAAGGACCACCCCGCCAGCTGCCACAGGGAGACGCGCATGCCGACCCAGCGGAAGTGGCGCTGGGACAGCAGGCGGTACAGGCCGAAGGCGACCAGGACGACGCCGCCGGCGATGGCGATGGCCCGGGTGGTGGCGATGGAACGGGTCAGGGCGACCAGGACGGCCACCAGCCCCACCGAGGCGGCGTGGCCCGCGGCGATGGCCGGCAGCGACTGCAGGACGCGCGCGCGGCTGCGTTCCTGCAGTCCCCGGGCGACGGCGAAGAGCCAGCCCATGGCCGGGTTGAGGCCGTGGAAGGCGCCCAGGACGACCAGTGCGGCCAGCGAGCCGTTGGTCACGGGTAGCAGTAGGAGTCGGACGAGGCGTCGCCGCCCTGGAGCCGGGTCTGGTGGGGGCGGAGGCCGCGGAAGGCGTCCCCGTGGGGGAAGAAGCGCTCGTCGAAGGTGAACCCTTCGGGGGTGGAGTCGAGCTTGGCCATCCAGGCTCCGACGCCGTCGGGGTAGAACTGGTCGTCCCAGGCGCCGTACAGGGAGTTGGTGACGTAGACGCGGCGGCCGTCGCGGCTGACCTCGACCATCTGCGGGCCGCCCGCGAGGGGCAGGCCGGGTTCGGCGGGGTGCGGGGTGCGGCCGGTGATGCCGCCGATGCGGACCGAGCCCGCCTCGACGGGGTTGAACGGGTCGGTCACGTCGTAGCGCTTGAGCTCGCCGGTGCCCCAGCACGAGACGTACAGCCACGTGTCGTCGACGGACAGGTCGATGTCGGTGATCAGGGGCGGCACGGCGCCGAAGGGCTGGATGACGGGTGGGAGCCGGGAGGCGTCGGCGGGTTCGGCGGGGATGGTGATGACCTTCTCGGCGGCCCAGGAGTCGCCGTCGCGGTGCCAGACCCAGACCGAGGCGGACAGGTCCTCGACGCTGACGACGACGCCGGCGAAGCCGTACTGCTTGGTCGGGTCGTGGGCCGGCCGCAGCTCCAGGACCATCTGGTGCTCGTCGCCCAGGTCGACCGTCTGGACGTGGCGGCGCTTGCGCAGGTCCCAGAAGTGCAGGGCGTGGCCGTACTGGCGGCCGAGGAGGAGTTCCCCGACGACGCCGTCCTCGATCATGGACGGGGTGCCCCACTCGGAGGTGACGAGCACGTCGTGGGCGATGTGCCACCAGGCGTCGTAGGCGAAGTACTGCGGCCCCCGGTCGACCTCCCAGCGGCCCAGGACCTCGAACGAGGTGTGGTCGAGGAGCGCGATCCCGCCCGGGCCGTCCTGGCCGTCGGCGCCGCCCAGCGCCGTGAGGTAGAGGCCCTCGGGGCCGCAGTGGACGGTGTGGGGACGGGAGTAGCCGGCGCGCTTGGCGAGCTCGTCGGCCTCCAGGACCTTGACGATCTGGGGTGAGGTGGGCTGCTCCTTGGTGTCGATGACGTAGACCCGGGAGGAGCGCAGGCCGGGGACGATCAGGTAGCGGCGTTCGACGTGCGGGTGCGGCGCGTACGGGCACAGGGCGCTGCTGCACGCGTTCCAGCCGAAGTGGTGGAGCTCGTCTCCGGTGTTGGGGAGTTCGGTCCAGCCGACGACGTCGCCGTAGGTCGCCGAGCCCTCTTCGACGTCGAGGACGGCGATCGCGTCGGGTTTGGCGGCGGCCCGGTCGAAGGCGGCGACGTAGGCCAGCTTCTCCGGCGGGGCGCCCGCCGCGTCGCGGGGCGAGGCGTAGAAGGTGGGGTCGGGCTTCCAGAGTGCCATGAGGACTCTCCTCCCACTGGCTCGTGGATCGCTGTCCGCTCGTGGATCGTCATGCCGCGCGGTCGGGGCGGCGGAGTGCTGCCGGAGCCGGTCAGACGAGCGTCACGGGGTGCCGGACGACGGCGCCGAACAGGTAGCCGAACGTGTTGTACGGGGCGGTGTCCGGTTGCGTCGCGCCGGTCTCGTCGGTGGCGCGCGCGAGAAGTTCGTAGCGTCCGGTGGTGCGCGGACATCGCCACGGGTACTCCCAACGTACCCAGCCGCGGGCCGCCTCAGCCCCGTGCGTCCTGGCCCGGTGCCAGGTGGCGCCGCCGTCGGTGCTGACGGAGACGCCGCGGACGCGGCCGTTGCCCGACCAGGAGCGCCCGTGCAGCACGTGGGTGCGGCCTCGGGCGAGCTTGGCGTCCCAGGGCAGCTCGAAGGCGCTCTTGACGTTCATGCGCGTGAGCGGGGCGCTGCCCTCGGGCGGGTGGCCGGGCCCGAAGAGGCGGTAAAAGCGGGTGTTCCAGGGGGAGTAGAGGGGCTGGTGTGACACCTGGATGTCGCCGAGCCACTTGATGGAGGCGATCCCCGCCCAGGAGGGCACGACCAGCCGGACCGGGTAGCCGTGGTCGGGCGGCAGGGGCGCGCCGTTCATCTCGTAGGCGAGCAGGACGTCCTTCAGCGCCTTGGCGACGGGCAGCGGGCGGCGCACCCGTCCCAGGTTCTCGCCCTTGTCGATGTACTCGTCGTCCAGGCCGCGGGGGAGGATGTCGACGGCCTCGCGGGTGAGCCCGGCACGTTCCAGGACGGTCGCCAGCCGTACGCCGCGCCAGTGCGCCACGCCCACCGCGCCGAGCCGCCACGGGGTGCCGGAGACCTCCTGGCCCTGCTGGCTCGCGTAGAACCCGCGGCCGTTGCCGGTGCACTCGATGAACGCGGTGATCGTCTCGGCGCGCATGCCGAGCAGGTCCTCGTAGCCGAACTCGACGGGCCGCGATTCGGGCGGGGCGCCGTGCAGGCCGGTGCCCCACAGCCGCAGCCTCCAGGTGCGCGCGTCGATCAGGGGCGTGGCGACGTGGTTGCGGACGAAGAAGCGGTCGGCGGGCGTGAGGTACCCCTGGCCGCGCATCGCCTCCCAGCGGGTCTCGGCGTTGGTGCCGTGCTCGACGAACAGCTCGGGCGGCAGCGGCTTGACGATCCCCGCGGCGGCCCGGCCGGCGGCCTCGGCGGTGCGCGGGGCGGCCGCGGTGCCCGCGATGGCGGCGCCGAGGCCCGCGCCGGCGGACAGGCGGAACAGGCCGCGCCGGGAGGGCCGGAGCAGGCCCCGGTGCGGGTCGCGCCCATGTTCGCGGCCCGTTTCGCGGCCCGTTTCGCGGGTTGGCCGGCGGGCCGTCTCGTAGGCGGTCTCGTCGGTGAGATCGTCCGGGTCCATGGGACCGATGGTCGTCACTCCCGCACCGAAAGTCAACTTTCCCTACTGAATTTAAAGGATTTATGGCAATGAACATTTCCGGGGCATCCGTCCGTGAAAGTCCCTCCTCGAGCTGAGTAGCCTGTGATCGTGGGTGACAGGACGGCCGAGGCCGCGTTCGACATCGCAACCCCGGCGGAGCTGGCGGGCCTGCTCGACCGGCACGCCTACCTCTGCGACGACGGCCTGGCCACGGCCGGCTTCCTCGCGCTGCGCATGGGACGGCCGCTGTTCCTGGAGGGCGAGGCCGGGGTCGGCAAGACCGAGCTGGCCAAGACCCTCGCCGCGGTGCTCGGCGCCCCCCTCATCCGGCTCCAGTGCTACGAGGGCCTCGACGCCTCCCAGGCCCTCTACGACTGGGACTTCCCCCGCCAGCTCCTCCACCTGCGCGCCGCCGAGGCCGCCGGGATCACCGACGTGGCCCGCCTGGAGGGCGAGCTGTACGACCGCCGGTTCCTGATGGCGCGGCCCCTGCTCCAGGCGCTGGAGACCACCCCCAGCGTCCTGCTGGTGGACGAGATCGACCGGGCCGACGACGAGTTCGAGGCGTTCCTGCTGGAGGTGCTGAGCGACTTCACGATCTCCGTGCCGGAGCTGGGCACCATCCGCGCCGAGCGCCCCCCGGTGGTCGTGGTCACCTCCAACCGCACCCGCGAGGTGCACGACGCGCTCAAGCGGCGCTGCCTCTACCACTGGCTGGAGCACCCCTCGTTCGACCGCGAGGTGGCGATCATCCGGCGCCGGCTGCCGGACGCGGCCGGCCGGCTGGCCGGGCAGGTCGCCCACGCCGCGCAGCGGCTGCGGGCCGCCGACCTGCTCAAGCCGCCCGGCGTCGCGGAGAGCCTGGACTGGACGGAGGCGCTGGTGGCGCTGGGCGTCCGCGAGCTCGACCCGGAGAGCGCGGCGGTGACGCTCGGCACCGTGCTGAAGTACCGCGAGGACCAGGAGCGGGTGGTCGCCGGAGGCCTCGACGCCCTGCTCAACGGGGGATGACGATGCCCGGCGCAGCGTCCCCCGGTGGCGGCGGCCCCGCCGTCCAGGGCCGGGACGTCACCGAGACGATCGTGGGTTTCGCCCGGACGCTGCGCGCGGCCGGAGGCGCCGCCGACCCCGAGCGCGTGCAGGCCATGCTGCGCGCCCTCGACCATCTCGACGTCCTGGACCGCACGGACGTGTACTGGGCGGGACGGCTCACGCTGTGCGCCGACCCCGACGACCTGCCGCGCTATGACCGGTGCTTCGCGGCGTACTTCGCGGGGCTGACGGCGCGTCCCGGCCGCCGCCCCCCGCCGCCGGTGGTGGTCCGGCACGTGCCCGTCGTGGCGCCCGGCCCGCCCGGCGACGGCGAGGACGACCCGGGCGAGGTCCGGGCCGCCACCGCCAGCGGCGTCGAGGTGCTGCGCGAACGCGATGTCGCCCGGCTGGGCCCGGAGGAGCGCGCCCAGGTCAACCGGCTGATCGCGGTGCTGGACGCGGCCACCGAGCGGCGCCGCTCCCGCCGGTTCGCGCCCGCCCCGCGGGGCCGTCTCGACCCGGGCCGCACCGTCCGGGAGACGCTGCGGCGCGGCGGCGAGATCTCGCTGCTGCGGCACCGCGCCCACCGCACCCGGCCGCGCCGCGTCGTGCTGCTGGTGGACGTCAGCGGCTCCATGAGCCCCTACGCCGACGCGCTGCTGCGGTTCGCGCACGCCGCGGCCCGCTCGGGCGGGGGCGGCCGCCCCGTCGAGGTGTTCAGCGCCGGCACCCGCCTGACCCGGCTCACCCGCGAGCTGCGGCACCGCGACCCGGACGCCGCGATGGCCGCCGCGTCCGCCGCGATCCCCGACTGGAGCGGCGGCACCCGCCTGGGCGAGGAGCTGAAGGAGTTCCTCGACCGCTTCGGCCGGCGCGGCATGGCCCGCGGCGCGATCGTGGTGATCGCCTCGGACGGCTGGGAGCGCGGCGACGCCGGGCTGCTCGGCGAGCAGATGGCCCGGCTGCACCGGCTCGCCCGCCGGGTCGTGTGGGCCAACCCGCACAAGGCGAGACCCGGCTACGAGCCGCTGACCGCCGGGATGGCCGCCGCCCTCCCGCACATCGACGACTTCACCTCCGGGCACAGCCTGGCCGCCCTGGAGGACCTGGCACGCCTGATCGGAGATCCCCATGCGTGACGTGCTCGACGACATCGCCGCCTGGTTCGCCGCGGGGGAGACCTTCGGCCTGGCCACCGTGGTCAACACCTTCCGCAGCGCGCCCCGCCCGGCGGGCGCGGCGATGGCGGTGTCGCCGTCGGGCGAGGTGACCGGGAGCGTGTCCGGCGGCTGCGTCGAGGGCGCCGTGTACGAGCTGGCGCAGGAGGTGATGGCGTCGGGGCAGCCGGTGGTGCAGCGCTACGGCGTCAGCGACGACGACGCGTTCGCGGTCGGCCTCACCTGCGGCGGCATCCTGGACGTGCTGGTCGAGCCGGTGGGGCCCGCCACCTTCCCCGAGTTCGCGGATGTGGCCGCCTCCATCGCCGCGCGGGAGCCGGTGGCGGTCGCCACGGTCGTCGCCGGGCCCGGCACGGTCGGCGCGCGCCGCGTCGTCTGGCCGGACCGGGCGAGCGGGTCGCTGGCGCCGGGCGCCCCGTACGCGGGCCGGCTGGACGCCGCGGTCGAGGACGACGCGCGCGGCATGCTCGCGCAGGGGCTGACCGGCCAGCGCCACTACGGCCGGGAGGGGGAACGGCGGCTGGACGAGCTGGCGGTGTTCGTGCACTCCTTCGCGCCGCCGCCGCGCCTGCTGGTCTTCGGCGCGATCGACTTCGCCGCGGCGGTGGCCCGGGCCGGCAAGTTCCTCGGCTACCACGTGACGGTGTGCGACGCCCGCCCGGTGTTCGCCACGCCCAAGCGGTTCCCGGACGCCGACGAGGTCGTGGTGAAGTGGCCGCACAAGTACCTCGAGGGGACCGGGGTGGACGAGCGGACCGCGATCTGCGTGCTCACCCACGACCCGAAGTTCGACGTGCCGCTGCTGGAGGTCGCCCTGCGCACCCGCGCCGGGTACGTGGGGGCCATGGGGTCGCGCCGCACCCACGACGACCGGATGAAGCGGCTGCGCGAGGCCGGGCTGACCGAGGACGAGCTGTCCCGGCTGCGCTCGCCGATCGGGCTGGACCTGGGC
Source organism: Spirillospora sp. CA-255316 (assembly GCA_050942275.1). Lineage (GTDB taxonomy): Bacteria > Actinomycetota > Actinomycetes > Streptosporangiales > Streptosporangiaceae > Spirillospora. The sequence goes on from CP192047.1 coordinate 3,252,291, forward strand.
GCCCGCACGCCCGAGGAGACGGCCGTGTCCATCCTCGCCGAGCTGATCCAGCTGCGCTGGGGCGGGTCGGGCCGTCCGCTGACCGACACCCAGGGCCGGATCCACGGCGACGTCCACGAACCGGAGGGGTGAGCGGGCTACGCTCGCCTGATGACGTGGAGCGGGAAATGACGCTGCGCGGAGCGGAGAACCCGGCGGGTCTGCTGCTGGCGGCCGGTGAGGGGAGCCGCCTGGGCCGGCCCAAGGCACTGGTGGAGCTGGACGGCGAGCGCCTCGTCGACCGCGGCGTGCGGACGCTGCGCGAGGGCGGCTGCTCGCCGGTGCTGGTGGTCGCGGGCGCCGCGCAGGTCGAGGTGATCGGGGCGGTGGTGGTGCCCAATCCCGGCTGGCGCACCGGCATGGGCTCCTCGCTGCGCGCGGGGCTGGCGGCGCTGCCGCCGGACTGCCCGGCCGTGGTCGTGGCGCTGGTCGACCAGCCGCGGGTGACGCCGGAGGCGGTGCGGCGGCTGATCGAGGCCTACCGCCTGGGAGCCCGCGTCGCCGTCGCCACCTACCGCGGGCGGCCGCGCAACCCGGTGCTGATCGCCCGCGAGCACGTCGCCGCCGCGGCCGAGGCGGCCGAGGGCGACGCGGGGGCGCGGTCCTTCCTGCGCGCCCATCCGGAGCTGGTGACGCCGGTGCCGTGCGCGGACGTGGCCGCGCCCGACGACATCGACACCCCGGCCGACCTGGAGGCGTTCATCCGTTCCGAGGGCTGACGGGCGTCAGCCGAGCCCTTCGGTGACGGCGCGCTCGTAGGCCATCAGCGTGTCGATGAACATGCGCCGCTGCTCGGGCGTGAGCGGTTCCAGCGCGGTGCGCCAGGCGCCCGCGCCCTGCGCCAGCCAGCCCTTGATCGACTCCAGGTGGGCGTCGGCGATGCTGACGATGGTGCGGCGGCGGTCGGCCGGGTCCTCGCGGCGCTCCAGGATGCCCTGGCGGCTCAGGTCGCCCACCATCAGGCTGGCGGTGGCGGGGGCGATCTCCAGCCGGGCGGCCAGCTCGTTCACGCTCATCGGCCCGTCGAACAGCAGGTAGGACAGCAGCGACAGGTGGCGCGGGGCCAGGTCGAACGAGCGCAGCTCGGCGGGCACCTTGATCCGCTTCACCCGGCCGACCATCCGCGGCATCAGCAGCAGCATGGTGCGGATGCCGTCCTCCACGCTGGGCCCTCCGGCGGGGGACGGGGCGCGTTCGTCCGTTGACATGCCTCGGCGACCTCAATACCTTTGTATCTAAAGTAGCTTTGCCTCTAAAGCAAAGCTGCTGTTCCGTACATGAGCTTTTCGACTCTCAGAATAAGGGGGCGTCCCATGGCCGAGGAGTTCTCGCCTGCGGAGTTCAACCGGGCGATCATCGAGGAGTTCCGCGCGAACGGCGGCCGGGTCGGCGGCATGTTCGAGGGCGCCGCGCTGGTGCTGCTGACCACCATCGGCTCCAGGACCGGCAAGCGCCGCACCAGCCCGCTGGCGTACCTGCGCGACGACGACCGCATCCTGGTCTTCGCCTCCAACGCCGGCGCCCCCGGCGACCCCGCCTGGTACGCCAACGTGCTCGCCGACTCGCGCGTCACCGTCGAGATCGGCACCGGCGACGGCACGGCCGTCGAGACCTACGACGCGACCGCGCTGCCGCTGCGCGGCGAGGAGCGCGACCGCCTCTACGCCCTGCAGAGCGAGTTGGTCCCCGCCTACGCCGAGTACCAGCGGATGACCTCGCGGGTCATCCCGGTCGTGGCGCTCTACCGCGCCGACGCCGCACGGTCGCTGGCCCTCGGCGACGTGATCGTCCAGGCGCACGCCACCCTGCGCGCCGACCTGGCCTCGCTCCGCGAGGAGGTCGAGGCCCACCTCGCCGGCGCCGAGCGCGGCGAGCGCACCGAGCCGGACGCCGCCGCCCGGCTCCGCACCCACTGCCTGGCCTTCTGCTCCGCCCTCGGCGAGCACCACGACGGCGAGGAGAACCGCGGCTTCCCGCCGCTGCGGCGCCGCCACCCCAAGCTCGCCCCCGTCCTGGACCGCCTGCGCCGCGAGCACGTCCGGGTGGCCCGTCTACGCGCCGAACTCCAGGAGACCCTCGACGGCATCGCCTCCGCCGACCCGGCCGCCGTCCGCGCCCAGTTCGACCGCGTCACCGCCGAACTGGAGGCCCACTACGCCTACGAGGAGAAGGAACTGGTCGCCACCCTCAACACCATGACCCCCGCCGACTGGGCCGGCCCCACAAACCCACAATGACCCGCCCCGCAACGACCTCGTTCGTCCACTGTCCGGCCCGGAGCGGAGCGCCAGCGGAGCGGAGGGACGGGCAGGCGCGGCGGAGCGTGTCCGGAGCGGAGCGCTAGCGCAGCGGAGGGCGCGTTTCGCTACGTCCCGGGGGATGCGGGGGGTCGTTCCCCCCAGAATGAAACAGCGCTCTCGTCCAGGGCGCCGCAGTCAACGGCTCGTTGGAGGCGGTCGGTCAGGGCCTTGATGGTCGCGGGTTCGTCCAGGACGCCGTTGTCCTTGGCGGCGGCCTGCTCGTGCCAGGCCCGCACGCGGCCGATCACCTCGTCGACCCCGGTCAGGTGGTAGGCGTACACGGCGGCGTAGCGGCTGGGCAGGTGCGCCGGGTGCAAGTCCCAGCCCTGGTAGAAGCCGTGCCGCAGGGAGTGGCGGACGTGCGCGGCGTGCACCGCCCAGGTGTCGTTGACCTCGTCCGGCCCGTCGTTGCGGGGGATCACGTTGGTGGAGCCGTCCGACAGCCGGACGCCGGTGCCCGCGAACGCGACCTGCATGACGTGCCGGGCGAAGTCGCACGCCGGGTGGTCGAGCCGCTGCTGGTCGGGCGGCAGGCCCAGCGCGGCGGTGTAGTCGAACACGCCGAAGTGCGCGGCGGTCAGCCGGTCGCCCGCCGCGCGGGCGATCGCGCGCAGGCCGATCCGGCCCTCCGCGTCGATGATCGCCTCGGTGGTCTCCACCTGGATCTCGAACCGCAGGATCCCGGAGGGCAGGCCCAGCGCCCCCTCCAGCCGGTCGAGGTAGTCGACGAAGATCGCCACATGCTCGGCGGTGACGACCTTGGGGAAGGTGATGGTGAACCCGCCGGGCAGCCGCCCCAGCCGGTCCCGCAGCGAGGTCAGGAACCCGTCCAGGGTCCGCATCGCCCGGTCGTGACCGCCGTCGGCGAACGACTTGATCCGCAGCCCCCAGTAGTGCGGCAGCCCCTTGACCTGGTACGCGGCGGCGACGGCCTCCACCACCTGGGCGATGTGGGCGTCCTCCTCGTCGTCGGGGCGCACGCCGTAGCCGTCCTCGAAGTCGATCCGCACATCCTCCACCGGCTCGCTCGCCAGCTTGGCCGCCACCCGCTCGCGGACCGGCCCGGCGACCTCCGGGTCGAGGCCGAACGCGGTGCCGAACGAGCCCGCGCCGGGCGTGTGGGTGTTGAGCAGCCGCAGCGCCTCGGCGCCGAAGTCGGCGGGGGTGGACCGGGAGAAGCGGTCGGCCGGGACGTACACGGTGTGCACCGGCTGCCGCCCCGTGGCCGGCCCCGGGAATTGCTCGCCGTGATCGTCGCGGACGGCGGTGATCCGGGCGGACAGGTCGTCGAACGAGGGGACGCTGAGGTTCACCCCGACATGATCCCCCAAGAACCCTCCGCTTGGGCACCCGGTTCGAGGTGGATCACGTCGATTCCGGTGGCGAACGCGTTGGGCGGGCACGTCATCGGCTCGGCGCCCAGCCCGCGCCGCCGCCGGTCGCCCGGCGCGTGGTCGGCCGTGTACACCTCCAGCCACGGATGCGCCGCGTCCGCCCACAGCGCGGTGGTGCGGCCGCCGCCGGTCAGCCGCACCCAGGCCCGCCCGTCGCCGTCGCGGCGCAGGGCGGTGAAGGCGTTGTCGATGCTCTGGCCGCCCAGCCTGCGCCCGTCGCGCAGGTCGTAGGGGGTGCCGGCGACGTCCTCGGGCGGCCCGGCCGGGATCATCCGGTCGTCGACCGGCTGCCACCGGTCCGCGGTCACGGTCACCGTGCAGTCGTCGATCGGCTCGTCCACGGTGAGGTACGGGTGGGCGCCGTGCCCGTACGGGGCGGTGCGGGTGCCGGTGTTGCGCGCGGTGAGCGTGACGGTGAGGCCCTGCTCGGCGTCCAGCGCGTAGACGACCTCGAGGTCGAGCCGGTACGGGTAGCCCGGGTGGCCCATCAGCCGGTGCCGCATCCGGACGCGGCCGGGCTCCTGCCGGGCCTGCGTCCACGTGGCGTGCCGCACCAGGCCGTGGATCGCGCAGTCGTTCTTCGGCTCGGACAGGTCGAGCTGGTGGATGCGCCCGCCGTAGGCGTACCGGCCGCGGTCGATCCGGTTGGGCCACGGCACCAGCAGCTGGCCGAGCGCCACCGGCACGGCCTCGTCGGCGCCGTGCGAGAGCACCAGCGGGCGCCCCTCCCAGGTCAGCTCGCGCAGCCCCGCGCCCGCCTCGGTGACGACCGCGCGGTACGGCCCGGCGGCGATCTCGTACTGGGCGCCGGTGATCGGCGCGCCCGCGTCCGGCACGCCGTTGATCGACTGGGTCATGCGCCGAAACTACCGGCTCCGACCTCGCCTCACGCGCCTTCCGGGACAGCGGCGCCCCGGCCCGCGCCGTCCCCGGCGAGGGCGTGCAGCGCGTCGCGGAACACGTTCGCCGGCGGCGACACCAGCCCCGCCCCCACCTGGCCGGTGCCGGCCTCGCGCCCGGCGATGCCGGTGTCGATGACCGGCAGGATCCCGGTGCGCACCACCCGGGCGACGTCGATCCCGGCCGGGGTGCCGCGGAACGACAGCAGCGGGATCTGCAGCGCCGGATGCTCGGCCAGCGTGATCTCGTACATCCGCTGGGTGGCGGCCAGCGCGTCGGGCACCTCGCCGCCGACGAACCGCACGATCGCCGGCGCCGCGGCCAGCGCGAACCCGCCGACCCCGGCGGTCTCGGTGATCGCCGAGTCGCCGATGTCGGGATTGGCGTCCGCCGGGCCGTAGTCGCCGAGGTAGAGGCCGTCGGGCACGCCGGCGGGCCCGGTGAACCACCGGTCGCCGGTGCCCGACACCTGGATGCCGAAGTCGGTGCCGTTGCGGGCCATCGCCACGACCATGCTGGAGCCGGGCACCCCGCGGGCGGCGTCGGCGGCGGCCTTGGCCGCGGCCATCGCCGGGTTGAGGAAGAAGTGGTCGTTGCCGGCGGCGAAGCGCAGCGCCTCGGCCACCCGGTCGCGCGGCGCGTCCGCCTCGGCCAGGTCGGCGGCCAGCTCGCGCAGCAGCAGCGAGGTCGCGGCCCGGTTGCGGTTGTGCAGCTCGTCGCCCATCTGCAGCGCCTGCGCCATGATGGCCAGGAGGTCGAGCGGGCCGTGGCGGCGGACGGCCGCGCGCAGCACCGGCCCCAGCACCGCCCCCATCCAGCGCAGCCGCTCGATCACCTCGGGGCCGTACGCGCCGTACCGCAGCACCTTGCCCAGGCCCTCGTTCAGGGAGCAGCAGGCGGTGCCGCCGTGCTCGGCGTCCTCGACCACCAGCATCCACATCGACGGGCTCACCACGCCCGCCATGGGGCCGACGGCGCCGTGGCGGTGGCAGGGCTCCAGCGTCGCCGCGCCCCGCGCCAGCGCGCGCTCGGCCTCCTCCGGGGAGCCGGCGAGGCCCTCCAGGAGCATCGCGCCGACGAGCGCGCCGCGCATCGGCCCGGACGCCCGCTCCCACTCCAGGGGCGGGCCCGCGTGCAGGAACGTGCCGGGCTCCAGGCCCAGCACCTCGGCGGCGGGACGGATGTCGACCAGGTGGGGGCGGGCGCTGAGCATCCGCGTGACGGCGCGCTCGTTGGCCTCGGCGTGCCCCGGACGGCCCAGCACGGCGGCCAGCGCGCCCTCGGTGCCCTCGGGCGGCGGCCGCCAGTCGACCGCCTCCACCGGCACCGCCTGGCGCTCTAGGGCCTCGGCCAGCACGCCGATCCCGGCCGCCACGACGCTCGGCTCGCGGGTGAGGAGGCCGCCGAGCCGCGGCCGGGAGTCATTCATCGGCGCCCTCCGTGCCCTCGCGCGAACCGGTCGTGCTCTCGCGTGACCGGGTCGTGTTCTCGCGTGACGCGGCGGTGTTCTCGCGTGACGCGGCGGTGTTCTCGCGTGACGCGGCCGTGTTCTCGTGCGACGCGGCGGTGCCCGCGCACGCCCCGATCGCATACCGCGCCGCCTCCGCGTTGGAGGCGAACACCGAGGCGCCCGCCCCGCTCAGCGCCGCGGCCTGCGCGTCCCGGCCCTGCGGGTCGGCGGGCGTGCCGCACAGCGACACCGCGACGGCCAGGTCGTCCCGGCCCTCCAGCGCCGCGGCGATCGCGGGCGCGAGCGAGGCGGCCGGGTCGGGGTCGGCCCCGTACCCCAGGACCACGTCCAGCAGCAGCACCCCGCACGCGGGGTCGGCGGCGTGCTCGGCGATCGCCTCCAGCCGCAGCGCCGGATCGATCATCGGGTGCGCGCGGCCCCGGGTGTAGGCGTCGTCCCCGAAGTCGACCAGCAGGTGGCCGCGCGCGGCCGGGTCGCCGCCCGCGGCCGCGGCGATGATCGCGGCGGCCTCGTCCCGCAGCGTCCCGCCCGAGAACAGGCCCCGCAGCCCGCCGGCGACCCGCCGCGGCGCCGGCCGGGACGGCGCCCAGCGGGGCCAGGGCGGCACGGACCGGCCGAGCCGCTTCAGCGCCCGCTCCACCGCCCGGGTCAGATCGTCCTCGGCGCCGGGGAAGGCGAAGACCACCGGGGTGTCGAGCCGCCGCGCGGCCTCGCGGACCAGGTCGGCGACCTGCGGCGCGGGCGGCTTGGACACCAGCACGATCAGCTCGGTGCCCGGGTCGGCGTCCAGCGCGGCCAGGGCGGTCAGCGCCGAGCGCCCGCTGACCTCCACCGACAGGTCGCGCCCGCCGACGCCCAGCGCGTGGCCGACCCCGACGCCGGCCGCGTCCAGCAGGCACATCACCTGCTGGGCGCCGGTGCCCGAGGCCGCCACCAGGCCCACCGGGCCCGGCCGCACGGCGTTGGCGAAGCCCAGGCCGGCGCCGCCGACCAGCGCCGTGCCGCAGTCGGGGCCCATCACGATCAGGCCGCGCCGGGCGGCGGCGTCCTTGAGCGCGATCTCCTGCTCCAGCGGCACGTTGTCGCTGAAGATCATGACGTTGAGACCGGCCGCCAGCGCGTCCATGGCCTCGGGGAACACGTGGGGGCCGGGCACCGACACCAGCGCGATCCCGGCCTCGGGGCGCCGCCGGGCCGCCGCCCCGGTCGTCCGCGCGGGCGGCGCCGCGCCCGGGAAGCCCTCGCCGGCCGTCCCGCCCCGCGGCTCGCGGGACGAGCGCAGCAGCTCCTCCAGCGTGTCGCGGGCGGCGTCCAGGGCCGGGTCGTCCTCGGCGCGGATCGCCACCACCAGGTCCGCGGGCCCCGCGCCGCCGGGCACCTCGAAGCCCATGCGGGCGAGCAGCTCCAGGTTGAGCCCGGTCGCCATGGCCGCCATCGCCCCGGACACGCCGGCGGCCTCCCCGACCCGCCGGCTGACCCTCATCAAGGTCACCGAGTCGTGGTACGCCCCCCGCCGCACCTCGACCCACCGTCTCACGGCGCCTCCCCGCCGGGAGGCGGCCCGCCCGCCGGTGCGTCGTTCACGCCGACACCCTCCGCGCGCCGCGCCGGTCGCCCGCCTCGGGCGGGGAGCCCGCGGCCACGCCCTGCGGACGGAGGCAGGCCAGCGCCAGCACTGCCCGGCAGCCGGCCAGCACGCCGGTCGCCAGGTCGGCGCCGGAGGTGTGCCCGGCCGCCAGCAGGCGCCGCACGGCGGGCCCGGCGGGCTCGTGCCCGGCGACGGCGCGCAGCACGGCGGCGACCTCGGCCCCGGCCGCGCCGGACGCCGCGCAGTGCAGCAGCGACGCCGCCAGCGCGGTGGTGCGGGTGCCCGCGTCCGCCGTGACGGCCGCGCCGAGCCAGTCGGCCAGCCACACGGCCCGGGCGCCGTGCCTGCGCGCCCCTTCGCGGGCGGCGCCGCGCGGGCCGCCCGGCCCCAGCGCGCCGCCGACCAGGCGCAGCGACACCAGCAGCCCGGACAGGATGTCGTCGCCGCTGGGCGTCAGTCCCGGGCCCAGGCCCACGATCCGCTCGGCGGCCTCCACCGTCCCGGCCAGGTCCCCGGCGGCGCAGCGCTCGGCCAGCCGCAGCGGGTCGGGATGGCCGGCCAGGCCGCCCAGGGACGACTCGCCCGCGTCCCGCAGCGCCGACTCCAGGGCCCGCACGCCGCGCGCCAGCGCCGCGGGCGTGACCGTGCCCAGCGCGGGGGCCGGGTCCCACCAGCGCCGGACCTTGACATCGAATCCCTCGGCCTCCACCCGGCCCTCGCCGGTCCAGGCCTCGCCGCCCTCCCGGACGGCCCGGAACGGCCGCTCCCGGCAGGTCGCCACCACCACGACCGCGTTCGGCAGCCGTACCGCGTCGGAGCTGACCACCGCCACCACGCGCGGCTCGGGGCCGCCGCGGGTCTCCAGGTAGACCGCCGACGGGAAGGCGGCGATCACCCGGGCCGGGCGGCGCGGCGCGTCCAGCACCGGCCGCAGCGCGAGGCTGGCCGCGCCGGCGGCGGGCGGCCGCCGCCCGGGCCTGGGCGCCAGCGGGATCGGATCGCGCATCGGGTCGCGCACGAGGGCAGTCACGTGGTCCTCCCGAGGCCGGTTCGGCGGGTCTCACCGGCGGGTCCGGCCTCTCTAGCTGGGACGGTACGGCCGGGCGCGCGAGGGGACGTATGGAGAAAGCTGCCAAGACTGGTTGTCATCGTTCGTCTTTGTTGTCAGTGTTGATCAGGTAGCGGTAGCGATCACGCCCCGACGGGCGATGTAAGCACCAAAGAGCGAGGTGACCGTTCCCGTGAGTCAGCGTCCATGAGCGCCTCACCCGGACCCCTCGCCCCGCGCCATGCGCGGGGCGGGCCGCCGGGTGCGCCGCCGGGGGCGCCGCGCGGGGCGTCACGGGTCACTCGTTCCCGATCGGCAGTGACGGCAACCGGTGCCGCCCCCGGCCGCGCGCGCCACCGCGCGCCGGTCCGGTGCGGCACGGCCCGGGCCGAGCGGGGAGGGCCCCACCAGGGCCCGGCCCGCGCACCTCGGCGGACGAAGAACTCGCCGCCGGAGCCGACCCAGTTGGGAGTCATCTGATGTCAATCCCCGTGGACCCGGGCCCGCCGGCCCTGCGGCTCGCCAGCACGGGCACCCTGACCTACGGGCTGCCGGTCGGCGAGGTCCTGGGGGTCTCCACCCTCAAGGGCGCGCGGCTGATCGCGGGCCGTTCCGGGCTGGGCCGGGTCGTCCAGCGGCTCAACGTGATGGAGGTCCCCGACATCCTGTCGTGGGTCAAGCCGAACGAGCTGCTGCTGACCACCGGCTACCCGCTGCGCAACACGCCGCAGTCCCTGGACAACCTGGTGGCGGACCTGGACGAGCGCGGCCTGTCCGCGCTGGCGATCAAGCTGGGCCGCTACCTGGACTCGCTGCCCGCCGAGATGATCGAGCAGGCCGACCGGCGCGGCTTCCCGCTGATCCTGCTGGCCGACGACGTCGGCTTCGACGACATCCTCAACCAGGTGCTCACCGACATCCTCAACCGGCAGGCGGCCGTGCTGGCCCGCACCGAGGAGGTGCACCGGGCGCTGGTGCAGATCGTGCTGTGCGGCGGCGGGCTCCAGGAGGTCGTGGACGAGGTCGCGGCGCTGCTGGAGGTGGCCGTGGTGGCGCTGGACGGCGAGCACCGGGTGCTGGCCGCCGCCGGGCCGGAGGAGCACGTCCAGGCCGTGCGGGCGATGGGGCGCGGCGCGCTGCAGGAGGCGCCCGTCGCGGGCGACCATCTGGCGGTGCCCGTGGTGGCCGGCGGGTTCGACCACGGCAGGATCGTCGCCTACAGCCCGAGCGGCGCGCTGCGCGAGACGGATCTGACCATCCTGGAGCGCGCCGCCACGGTCGCCGCGCTGGTGGTGACCAAGCAGCAGGCGGTCGCGGCGGTGGAGAGCAAGTACCGCGCCGACTTCCTGCGCGACATCCTGGCCGGGCGGGCCGGGGACGACGACCGGGTGGTGGCGCACTGCGCCGGGTTCGGCTGGGATCTGGACCGTCCGGTGACGGTGCTGGTCGCCGAGCTGGACGGGCGGCAGCGCGGCGCCGACACCGACCGTCCGCGCGGCGAGGGCGGCGGCCGCGGTGAGCCCGCCGCCGGGCGCGGCGAGGGCGGCGGGCGCGGCGAGGGCGTGCGGGGCGAGGCCGCCGCCGGGCGCGGCGCCGAGGAGCGCTCGGCGCAGGAGCGGCTCGCCGCGGCCTGGACCACGGCGGTGCGGCGGCACGACCGGGGCGCCGCTGTGGCGAGTTTCGCGCACGAGGTCGTCGCGGTGGTGGGCGCCGACGGCGACGACGGCGCCGCCCTGTCCAGTGGACCGGTCCAGGCGATGGTGAAGGAGGCCACCGCGGTGTTCGCCGAGCACCGCCGCACCTTCTCCACCGGCATCAGCCGCACCGTCGCCTCGCCCTCCGGGCTGCCCGAGGCCTACGAGCAGGCCGTCAAGGCGGTGCGGGTCGGCCGCCAGCTGCACGGTGCAGGCGCCCGCGCGCACTTCGACCAGCTCGGCGTCTACCGGCTGCTCAGCCTGGTGTCCGACGCGGCGGAGCTGCACGCCTTCGTCCGCGAGACGCTCGGCGAGCTGGCCGGCGACGACGAGCCGGAACTGGTCGACCTGCGCCGCACCCTCCAGGTGCTGCTGGAGACCAACCTCAACGTCGCCGAGACGGCCCGCCGGCTGCACTTCCACTACAACACCCTGCGGTACCGGATCGGGAAGCTGGAGCGGATGCTCGGCCCGTTCACCGAGGACGCGCACCTGCGGCTCAACCTGACCCTGGCCCTGCACGTCCTCCGGATGCGCGGGATCTGAGCCCCTCCGCCGTCCGCCCGGAGGCGACGCGTCGGGACGGCGGCCGGGGGGAACCCCGACAGGGTGCCGTCTGCCAAGCCTGGGGCGGCGCTTTGGCAGAAGTCGCCGATGCCTGCCGACCAGGGTCGCTCTAGGTTGCGCGCAAGGCCGACACCCCGAGGGAGGGCGCGGATGGCCACAGGGTGGAAACCGACCGGCTGGAAGGTGCACGGGGACGGGAGGACACCCCCGCCCGGCGAGGTCGTGGCCCCGGACGAGCGGCTGTCGTGGCCGCGCACCGCGGGCATCGGCGCCCAGCACGTGGTCGCCATGTTCGGCGCCACCTTCGTCTTCCCGCTGGTCATGGGGCTGGACCCGAACCTCGCGGTGATGATGTCGGGCGTCGCCACGATCCTGTTCCTGCTGATCGTGCAGGGGAAGGTGCCGAGCTATCTGGGCACCAGCGCCTCGTTCGTGGGCGGGGTGTTCGCGATCCGGGCCGGGGTGGACAGCGCGCAGACCGACGGCTGGGTGACCGGCGCGATCCTGGTCGCGGGCGCGGTGCTGGCGCTGTGCGGCCTGGCCATCCACTTCCTCGGCCCCCGGATCATCCACCGGGTGTTCCCGCCCGTGGTCACGGGTGCGGTGGTGATGCTGATCGGATTCGGGCTGGCGTTCGTGGTCGCCGACACCTACTGGCCGCAGGACCAGTGGGTCGCCCTGATCACCATGACGTTCGTGTTCCTGGCCATGGTGGTGTTCCGCGGGTTCCTCGGCAGGATCGCGATCCTGCTCGGGCTGGTCTTCGGGTTCGCGCTGTCGTGGGTGCTGGACCGCGCCGCCGGGCCGATCACCTCCGTGCTGCCGGGGCAGAACCTGCGGGGTGCGAACGGGCAGGTGTGCCAGCCGGAGGGCGTCTACTGCGTCGCGACCGCGTTCCCGCACGACCGGGTGAGCTTCTCGGCGGTCAGGGAGGCCGACTGGTTCGGGCTGCCGCAGATGCACGCGCCCGACTTCAAGCTGTCGGCGATCCTGCTGGTGCTGCCCGCCGTGATCGCGCTGATCGCGGAGAACACCGGGCACGTCAAGGCGGTCGGGGAGATGACCCGCACCGACCTGGACCCGCTGGTCGGCCGGGCGATCTTCGCCGACGGGGTGGGGACGGTGGTCACCAGCTCGGTGGGCGGCTCGCCGACCACCACCTACGCCGAGAACATCGGCGTCATGGCCGCCACCCGCATCTACTCCACCGCCGCGTACTACGTCGCGGCGCTGATCGCGATCCTGTTCGGGCTGTGCCCCAAGTTCGGCGCGCTGGTGGCGGCCACCCCCGGCGGCGTGCTGGGCGGCGTCACGGTGATCCTTTACGGGATGATCGGCCTGCTCGGCGCCAAGATCTGGATCGAGAACCGGGTGGACTTCGCCGACCCGGTCAACATGGTCCCGGCCGGCGCGGGCATCATCCTGGCGATCGGCCCGGTCGTGCAGCAGATCAACGACGACTTCAAGCTGGAGGGGATCGCGCTGGGCACCATGGTCGTGCTGGTGGGCCACCACATGCTCCGCCAGATCTCGAACCGGCTCTCGGGCCCGGCGCCCGCGGTGGGCTCGCCGCCGCCCGCCGGGGCGGGAGGCGACGCCCGGCCGTGAAGCCGCCGCCGTTCGACTACCACGCCCCGCGCACGACGGCGGAGGCCCTGGACACCCTGGCGCGGGGGGAGGCCAAGGTGCTGGCGGGCGGGCAGAGCCTCATCCCGCTGCTCAACATGCGCCTGGCCGCCCCCGCCCGCCTGGTCGACATCAACGGGCTGGCCGAGCTGGACACCGTGGAGGTGACCGCCGAGGGGGTGCGGGTGGGGGCGCTGGCACGGCACTCCCGGGTCGAGCGCGACGCCGCGGCGGCCGCGGCGCAGCCGCTGGTCCGGCAGGCGCTCCGGCATGTCGCCCATCCGGTCATCCGCAACCGCGGCACGGTCGTGGGCAGCCTCGCGCACGCCGACCCGGCCGCCGAGCTGCCCGCCGTCCTGGCCGTGCTCGGCGGCACCGTGGAGGCCGTCTCGGCGCGGGGGAGCCGCACGATCCCGGCGGGCGAGTTCTTCGCCGGGCCGCTGGAGTCGTCCCTGCGGGAGGACGAGCTGGCGGTGTCGGCGTTCTTCCCGGCCGCGCCCCGGCTCACCGGCACCGCGTTCGCGGAGACGGCCCGGCGGCACGGCGACTACGCGATGGCGGGCGTGGCCGCCGTCGTCACGCTGGACGACGACCTGCGGGTGGCCGCGGCCCGCGCGGGGTACCTGAGCGTGGGCGGCGCCCCGGTGGTGCTCGACCTGACCGTGCCCGCCGCGTCGGCCGCCCGCACCGGAGACTGGGCGGAGGCCGCCGCGTACGCCGCCGAGCGGCTCGACCCCGACGGCGACCTGCACGCGAGCGCCGAATACCGGCGGCACCTGGCCGGGGTGCTCACCGGACGGGCCCTGCGCGCCGCCGCCGCCGACGCGCTCCGGAGCGGGACGCGGGGGAGGGACGGGCGCTGATGGAGGAGACGTTCGAGATCGCGCTGACCGTCAACGGGGTGCACCGCACGGCGCGGGCGCCCGCGCGGCGGCTGCTGTCGGACCTGCTGCGGCACGATCTGGGCCTCACCGGCACGCACGTGGGCTGCGAGCACGGCGTGTGCGGCTGCTGCACGGTGCTGCTGGACGGCGACCCGGTGCGCTCGTGCCTGATGTTCGCCGTCACCGCCGCCGGCCACGAGGTCACCACCGTGGAGGGGCTGGCCGGGCCGGACGGCGCCATGTCGCCGGTCCAGCGGGCCTTCCGCGAGTGCCACGGGCTCCAGTGCGGCTTCTGCACGCCGGGATTCCTGTGCACGGTCACCGCGCTGCTCCGCGAGACGCCGCGGCCCACCGACGAGGAGGTCGTCGAGGGCATCTCGGGCAACCTGTGCCGCTGCACCGGCTACCAGAACATCATCAAGGCCGTGCACCGCGCCGCCGAGCTGATGGATCCGAGCTGATGGGGGAGTCCTGATGGGGTTCGGCGAGCCGGTGGAGCGGCGGGAGGACCCGCGGCTGCTCACGGGCCGGGGGCGGTTCCTGGACGATCTCGGGCGCGGCGCCCTCGCGGCGGCGTTCGTGCGCTCCCCGCACGCGCACGCGCGCGTGGTGGACATCGACGTGTCGGGGGCGCTGGAGGTCGACGGCCTGGTCGCCGTCTACACCTGGGAGGACCTGCCCGGGCGCGTGGGCGAGCCGCTGCCGCTGCTCATCCCGCACCCCGCCCTCACGCACGGCCGCACGGGTCACCCGCTGGCACGCGAGGTCGTGCGGCACGTGGGCGAGCCCGTCGCGATGGTGGTCGCCGCGGACCGCTACCTGGCCGAGGACGCCGCCGAGCGGATCCGTGTCGAGTACGAGCCGCTGCCCGTCGTCGTCGGCCTGGAGGCCGCGGAGCGGGCCGAGCACCTCGTGCACGACGACGTCCCGGGGAACGTGGGCGCCGTCCTGCACCAGGAGGTGGGGGACGTGGACGCGGCCATCGAGGCGGCCCCGCACGTCCTGGAGTTCCGGCTCGACATCGAGCGCAGCGCGTCGATGCCGCTGGAGGGGCGCGGGGTGTACGCGCGGTGGGACCCCGACGACGAGTCGCTGCGCGTCTACTCCTCCACGCAGGCGTCCACCAGCGTGCGCGCCGCCGTCGCCGCCAGGCTCGGCCTGGCCCCGGCCAAGGTCGAGGTGATCGCGCCCGATGTCGGCGGCGGCTTCGGCGTCAAGATCGTCCACCCGTGGCCGGAGGAGGTCCTGGTCCCGTGGGCGGCCCGGCTGCTCGGCCGGGAGGTCAAGTGGACCGAGGACCGGCGCGAGCACTTCGTGGCGGCGGCGCACGAGCGCGGCCAGCTCCAGCGGGTCCGGGTCGGGTTCGACGACGCGGGCCGGGTGCTGGGCATGGACGTGCGGATCCTGCACGACCACGGCGCCTACACCCCGTACGGGATCATCATCCCGATCATCTCGTCCACGCAGCTGCTGGGCCCGTACAAGCTCGGCGCATACCGGGCCGAGGTGGTCAGCCTCTACACCAACACGCTGATCGTCACCCCGTACCGGGGCGCGGGCCGCCCGCAGGGCGTGTTCTGCATGGAGCGGACGATGGACCGCATCGCCGGCCATCTGGGCCGCGACCGCGCGGAGGTGCGGGAGGCCAACCTGATCCAGCCCGACGAGTTCCCCTACGACCAGGGGCTGACGTTCCAGGACGGCCGCCCGCTGATCTACGACTCGGGCGACTACCCGGAGCTGCTGCGCAAGGTCAAGGAGCTGATCGGCTGGGACGGGTTCGCGCGGCTCCGCGCCGAGGCGGAGGCGGAGGGCCGCCGGATCGGCATCGGCCTCGGCTGCTACGTGGAGGGCACCGGCGTCGGCCCGTACGAGGGCGGGCACGTGGAGATCGACTCCGGCGGGCGGGTGCACGTCTCGACCGGGCTGACCTCGCAGGGGCAGAGCCACCAGACCGTGTTCGCGCAGATCGCCGCCGCCGAGCTGGGCGTGCCGATCGAGGACGTGCGGGTCACCACCGGCGACACCCGCCGGTTCGGGTACGCGGTCGGCACCTTCGCCTCCCGCGCCGCCGTGATGAGCGGCAACGCGATCGCGCTGGCCTGCCGCAAGGTGCGGGAGAAGGCGCTGCGGATCGCGGGGGAGGCGCTGGAGGCCGACCCGGAGGACCTGGAGATCACCGACGGGGTGGTGCACGTCCGCGGCGACCGGTCGGCGGCCGTCCCGCTGCGCACGGTGGCGGTGCTGTCCAACCCGCTGCGGTACGCCTTCGACGAGGAGGCCCGGCGCGCCACTCAGTTCGCCACGGCCGCGCCGCCGGACCGGCCGCCGGTGCCGCGCGGCGAGGAGCCCGGGCTGGAGGGCCGCGACTACTACTCGCCGGTCCGGTCGACGTTCGCGGCCGGGGCGCACGCGGCGATCGTCGAGACCGACCCGGAGACCGCCGAGATCCGCATCCTGCGGTACGCGGTCGTGCACGACTGCGGGCGGCTCATCAACCCGATGGTCGTGGAGGGGCAGATCCACGGGGGAGTGGCGCAGGGCATCGCGGGCGCGCTGTACGAGCGGATGGCCTACGACGAGTCCGGCCAGCTGCTGAACGCCTCGTTCATGGACTTCCTGATGCCGTACGCGACCGAGATCCCCCGGATCGAGACCGGGCACCTGGAGACGCCCTCGCCGCTCAACCCGCTGGGCATCAAGGGCGCGGGCGAGGCGGGCGTCATCCCGGTGTCGGCGGTCATCGCGTCGGCGGTCGAGGACGCCGAGGGGATCCGCGTGGACGCGATGCCGATGGGCCCCGACGACCTGTTCCGGCTGCGGCTGCGCGCCCGCGACGACGGGACGCTGCGCACGGAGGAGGGGCGGAGGAGGGCCTCCCATTCTGCCGCTCGATGACGGGGAGACCCTCCAGAGCCAACGACACAGCAGATTCGGCGCGATGTCGTGGAGGCGCGCCGCATCGATCTTCCCGAAGGCCGGATGGTCCACGTTCATCCGCCTGCCGTCCACGAACGCGCTCAGCGGCTTGGCGGGCGGATCGTCCGGGATCGGCGCGATGCCCGTCTTCATCGCTCTTCTCTTTCCAGTACGCCCTGCGCGGCCGGATCGTCCGGGGACGCGGGGGCGCCTGTGGCCGAGGGCGCGGGACGGCCGGGCAGCAGGGAGCCGACGGCCAGGATCGCGGCGCTCGCCCCGGCCCCGAACCAGAAGACGCCGCGCACGCCGTCGAGCACGTCGCCGGGCCCGGCCGGTTCCAGGATGAGCGTCACGACCGCGATGCCGATCGACGCGCCGAGCTGGTTGAGCATGTAGAGCACCGAGCTGCCCTGCGGCACCAGCGGCGGCGGCAGGGTGCGGTACATCGAGCCCATCGTGGGCGCGCCGACGAAGCCGAGCCCCAGCCCCAGCACCAGTGCGGCGAGCGCCGGCCACGCCTCGGCCGTGCCGTCCCCGATCCGGGTGAGGGCGAGCGCGCCGACCAGCGCCGCGACCGCGCCGCCGCGTGCCAGGCCCCGCGACCCGATGCGGTCGCTGAGCCGTCCGGCCAGCGGCATCGCGACGGCCGAGCCCGCCCCGAACGGCGCCAGCAGCAGCCCGGCCGCCAGCGCGCCGTGCCCGTGCGCCTCCTGGTAGTACAGCGGCAGCGCGAACAGGGCCGCGTACGTGGCCAGCCCGACCAGCGTCATGGTCGCCACGCTCGCCGAGAAGCCCGCGCTGGTGAACAGCCGCAGGTCGATCAGCGGCGGGCGTGACCGGTCGCGGCGCGGGCGCGAGGCGTGCACGCCGTACCAGCCCAGCAGCGCGGCACCGGCCGCCAGCGGCAGCAGCACCTGCCACACCGCGAAGGCGCCCCGGTCGGCCGACTGCGTCATCGCCAGCACCAGCACGCCGAAGCCCGGGCCGAGCAGCGCCAGGCCGAGCACGTCCAGCCGCTCGCGCCCGCCGCCCGCCGCCGCCCCGCCGGCCCCGCCGGGCGCGTCGGCGGGCAGCACGCGCACGGCCAGCAGCACGGCGACCAGGCCCAGCGGCACGTTCAGCAGGAACATCCACCGCCAGTCGAGCACCGAGACGATCAGCCCGCCCGCGACCGGCCCCAGCACCGGCCCGAGCGACAGGACGACGCCCATCAGGCCCATCACCCGCCCCGCGCGGGCGGGGCCGGCGGCGCGCGCCAGCAGGACGAGCACCAGCGGGTCGAGGATCCCCGTGCCCACCCCCTGGACGATCCGGAAGACGATCAGCGGGCCGGTGTCCCAGGCCAGGCCGGCTCCCAGCGAGCCGGCCAGGAAGAGCCCCAGCCCGGCCAGCCACAGCCGCCTGCCGCCGTACCGGTCGACGGCCCAGGTGGTGTACGGGATCGCGGCGGTGACCGCCAGCAGGAAGCCGGTGGACGCCCACCCGATCGTGCTGAGCGGGGCGGAGAACTCGGCGGCCAGGGTGCCGGTGGCGACGGCGACCATCGTGCTGTTGAGGATGCCGAGCATCCCGCCGAGCAGGATCACGCCGATCAGGCGCAGCAGTGCCGGATCGAGGGCGGCACCGCCGCCGCGCGCTCGGGTCATGGACGCATCTCCCGAATTTGAACTCATGGGTTCAAAGTAATGGGCGATCCCGACCATCCACAACCGGTCGAGCCACTCCATTGAACCCACGGGTTCAATTCCGTGCGCGCGGCGGTACGATGCGGGGCGTGGCAGCTGCGAGAACCCCGTCCGCGACGAGGCAGGCGTCCCCCTCACGCGGCCGTATCGACAAGCGCGAGGCGATCCTGAACGCCGCGTTCACCGTGTTCGCCCGGCAGGGATACGCCCAGACCTGCGTGAAGGAGATCGCGCAGGAGGCGGGGGTGGCCAAGCCGACCGTCTACAACCACCTCAGCGACAAGGCCACGCTGTTCCGCGAGACGATGGCGGCCGCCGCCGAGCGGGTGCTGGCCGAGCACCTCGCCGCCGTCGACGACCTCGCCGCCCGCCCCGACGACGGCGAGGACCTGCGCGCGCTACTGGAGTACGTGGGCGGGCGGATGCTGCGGGTCCACTGCGACGAGCGGGCCCGGGCGCTGCGGCGGCTCACCCAGGTCGAGGCGGGCTGGTGCCCCGAGCTGCTCGACCTGGTGCGCGGGTACGGGGCGGACCGCCTCACCGAGGCCCTCGCCGACCGGCTGGCCCGGCTCTCCCTGGCCGGACGGCTGCGCCCGCTCGACCCGGTCGTGGCCGCCGAGCAGTTCCTCGCCCTGCTCACCGGCCCGGTGGACGGGCGCACCCGGATGGGCGCCCGGCCCGTCTCCGGCGACGAGCTGGACGCGGTGACGGCCGCCGCCGCCGACACCTTCCTGCGCGCCTTCGCCCCCGCGGAGTGACGGGCCCGGCGCGGGCGGAGGGCGCTACGGGACGCCGGCGGGCTGCGCGGTCTGCCCGGGCGCGGGCTGGTCGGGGGCGTTGCCGCCCAGCGACTTCGGCAGGTAGTTCTCCACCGCCGCGGGACGGAAGCCCTGCTGGCGGATCCAGCCCAGGATCATCTTGAACTGCTCGGCCAGCCCCTTGCGGTAGTGCATCAGGACGATGTCGCCCGGGCGGAAGTTCTTCCCGGAGCCGTCGCCGCGCGCGAAGCCGTTGAACCCGACGCCCGGGCCGGTGGTGCCGTTGTAGAACTCCGCCGACCACATCAGGATCGACTTGATCCCGCACTCCTTGGCCATCCTGCGGGTGGTCTCGTTCATGCTGCCGAACGGCGGCCGGAAGATCTGCGGGCGCCGCCCGTACTGCTGGGCGATGGTGTCGGAGGCCTCGCAGATCTCCTTCCGCTGCGTCTCCGGCGACTGCAGCGCCATGTTCTTGTGGCTGACGGTGTGGTTCTCCATCTGGGACCCGGCGTTGCGCATCGCCCAGAAGTACTGCCCCTGGCCCTTCACGTACTGCGAGGTCAGGAACGTCATGATCGGCACGCGTTCCCTGCGCACCAGGTCGACGAACTCGGGGTCGTACTCGTAGCCGTCGTCGATGGTCAGGAAGACCACCTTGTCCTGGGTGCCGATGCTGCGGATCACCGGCGGCAGGCCGTCGGGCGCGGGCTTGGGCGGCGTCCACGAACCCGGCTTGGGCTTGGCCCACTGCTGGTCCGCCAGCATGCCCGTGAGCTGGGTCCGCACCGAGGGGCCCTCCTCGCCGGAGGTCGACCCCCGCACGGTCGGCCAGGCGCCCGCACCGACGCCGATCACACCCGCCGCCACCGTGGCGACCACGGGCATCTTCCCTAGCATCAGCCGCGCTCTCCGTCCGCCGCGGGCCCGGTCCGGGCCCCTCTGTTCAGGGGTGTCGCATCGGTTGACGCGCGGACCCCCGCGGGGGTTCGCGTCCGCCGAGCGATGATCTGCAGGGGACATTCTGTACGTGCCCGGACCGAACGGGGTGTATCTGACCAACCTTCGGCGTGTGCTCGGCACAAGTTGCCGTACGGAGGCCGCCCCGCGTTCTCTAAGGTCGGGACTTGACCTCCTCCCCCTCGTCAAGTCAAGGAGGGGGATTCCAACCCGTGGCCTCAGGAGAGAGGGGAACAGGTTGAGGTTCGCGGTTCGTCCGCCCCGGCACCCCGGAGCGTCCCCGCGCAGCGACGGCCGGTCCGGCCGCCGTGCCCACGAGTATGAGTCTGGTCTCGTGGGCGATGTTGCGTGCCGCGTTCACATCGGCGTTGCAGGCGAAGCCGCAGGACCGGCACCGGAAGCGCGCTTGGCTCTCGCGCGCCTCCCGGTCCCTGACCCTGCACGCCGAGCAGCGCTGCGAGGTGCCCGCAGGATCGATCCTGTACACGCGGCCGGGGGCCTTGTGCTCCAGCCGTTCCACCACCATCCCCCACCCGCTGGCCAGAATGCCCCGGTTCAGCCCCGCCTTCTGAGCGATGTTGCGTCCCGGCCGCTCGAGGGTGCCTTTGGCCGAGCGGGTCATGCCCGCGATGTTGAGGTCTTCGACACCGATCGCGTCGAACTGGCGGGCCAGGGTGGTGGAGGTCTGCTCCACCCAGTTCTTGCGGCGGTCACTCTCGCGGGCCTTGAGCCGGGCGTACGCGGCCTTGAGCCTGGCGCGGCGGCTGGATCCGCGTTTGGCGCGCCCCAGCCTGCGGGCCAGCAGTCGCAGCCGCCGCCGCTCCCCGAGGGTGAGGCCGGGGACGTGCAGCAGGTCCCCGGTCGAGAGGGCGGCGCTGACGGTGACGCCCCGGTCCACCCCGACCACGCTCCCGTCACCGGGGCCGGGGACCGGGGGCGGGACGTGCGCGAACGCCACATGCCAGCGCCCCGCCCGATCACGGGTCACCCGGTAGGACTTCACGCCCTGGGGGACGGGGCGCGACAGGCGGAACCTGACCCATCCGCACTTGGGCACCAGCACCGCGGCCCACCTGCGCGACAACCGCCTGACCTGGTGCGGTTTGACGCCGACCTGCCGGAACCCCTCATGCACACCCTGCTTGCGCCAGGTCGGACGGCGGTGGGTCCCGGCGAAGAAATTCGCCATCGCCTGCGCGAAATCGCGGAGCGCCTGCTGCTGCACTGTCTGCGACCCGGCCCGCAACCACCCGAACGCGCCACGGGCCTCGGTCAGCTGCCGGGACTGGGCGTTGTAGCCGGGCGCCCCGCCCCGGTGCCCGGGCCAGAAGCTGTGCTGCTCGACGGCCAGGTTCCACACATACCGCGCGTGCGCGCAATGCCCGAGCAAGGCTTGTTCCTGCTCGGGCGTGGGGTCCAGGCGGTAACGCGGCACGGGGCCGATCGTAGCGTTCACGCTCGAACACAGGGGCGAAAACGTGCTGGATAGTACCTGGTCAACCGGCATCAGCCCCCGGGGGGCGAATCTCCTTTCCCTGCCCTGCTCCGCAGGGGCCCGATTCCTCCCCGGCCTCAAGCTCAAGGCCGGGGTCTTCTCGGAGGTCCTTTGATGAAGGTCACCGGTAGCGCCACCATCGCGGCTCCGCTCACGCGCGTGTGGGACGCGTTGCAGGACCCGGCGGTGCTGGCCCGGACGATCCCGGGCTGCCATTCCCTGGAGCCCACCGGCCCGGACGCGTACAGGATGACGGTCACCGCCGGGGTCGCGTCCATCAAGGGCACCTACGTCGGCAGCGTCCGGCTCGCCGACCCCGACCCGCCGCGCTCGTTCGTGCTGCGCGCGCAGGGCCAGGGCGCGCCGGGGACGGTCGACGCCACGGTCCTGGTGCGGCTGTCGGCGGGCGAGGGCGGCACCCGCGTGGACTACGACGCGGACGCGGTCGTCGGCGGCATGATCGGCGGGGTCGGGCAGCGGATGCTCGGCTCGGTGGCGAAGAAGACGGCGGGGGAGTTCTTCGCGGCGGTCGAGCGGTCGCTGGCCGCGGCCGCGGCGGGCGTCCCGGCGCCGGGCGTCCCGGCCGGCGCGGAGGAGGCCGAGGTCGTCCCGATGCCCGCGGCGCGGACGCGGGCGGCCGGCGCGCCGTCCCAGGAGCCTCAAGGGCCCCAGGAGGCGCGTCCCGCGGCACTCGAGCCGGCCCGGCCCGGAACGGTCTACATGGGCGGGGCGGCCGCCGCGGGCCCCGGCCCCGGCCCGATGCTGGCCGCGTTCGGCGCGGGCGGCGCCGTGGCACTTGCGGGCGTCGTCATCGGGTATGTCCTGGGACGTCGCACCAGGAGGCACCCATGAGACCCTTCACCGCCGCCGCCGTACAGATCGCCCCGGCCCCCGGGCCGCTGACGCGCGACTCCGTCCGGGCGAACATCGACAAGGCCGTGGCCCGGACGAGGCGCTGCGTCGAGGAGACCGGCGCCGAACTGGTCGTCCTGCCTGAGACCTGCACCACCGGGTTCGACCCCGGCCTTCCCGCGGAAGGGCTGTGGGAGGTGGTCTCGCAGGTCCCCGGTCCGGTGACCGAGCCGTTCCAGGAGGCGGCGCGCGAACTCGGCGTCCACCTGTGCCTGGGCACCTACGAGCGCGGGCCCGACCCGTCGACCGTCTACAACTCGGCCGTCCTGGCCGGGCCGGACGGCTCGGTGCTCGGCGTCTACCGCAAGACGCACCCGTTCCGCGTCGAGGACTCCCGGCACGGCGGCTGGGCCACCGCCGGCTCCGAGGTCTGCGTCGTCGCCACCGACCTCGGCCGCATCGGCATGGCGATCTGCTTCGACGGGGACTTCCCCGAGTTGTGGCGCATCCAGGCGGTGCGCGGCGCCGAGCTGATCTGCCGCCCGTCGGCGCTGCTGCGCTCGGCCGACATCTGGGAGCTGACCTGCCGGGCCCGCGCCTACGACGAGCACGTGTACGTGGTCGGCGCCAACGCGGTCGGCGCCGACCCGGGCGGCACGCTCTACTTCGGCAACTCGATGATCGTGTCGCCGGTCGCCGAGGTGGTGGCGCGGGCGGCGACCCACGAGGGCTGGGCCGCGGCCCGGCTCGACCCCGAGGCGGCGATGCGCTCGCTCACCCCGGGGTCGTCGGTGCGGCACGGCTTCGACCATCTCGCCGAGCGCAACCTGGCCCTGTACGAGAAGCACGCCGCCGAGCTGATCTCCCCGGCCGAGACGTCCTTCCCGCACTGAGCCGGAAGGGGCGTGGTCAGCCGACCGCGACCAGGTCGACGACGAAGATCAGCGTCTCGCCGGGCTTGATCGCCGGGCTGGGGCTCTGGTTGCCGTACGCCAGGTGCGGCGGGATGACCAGCTTGCGGCGCCCGCCGACCTTCATGCCGACGATGCCCATGTCCCAGCCCTTGATGACCTGGCCGCCGCCGAGGGTGAAGTCCAGGGTGCTCCCGCGGTTCCACGAGGCGTCGAACTCCTCGCCCGTGGAGAAGGACACGCCCACGTAGTGCATCGACACCGTGGCGCCCTTGGTCGCCTCCGGGCCGTCGCCCTCGGTGATGTCGGTGATGTCGAGGTAGGCGGGCGGCTGCCCCTCGGGGAAGTCGATCTCGGGCCGTTCAAGCGCCATCGGCGGGCTCCAGCGGTCTCATCAGTGGTTTCGCGGAAAAGAACCCGCCCAGCCTAGTGCCCGACGCGACTCGCCAAAGAAGGACCCGCTGATTGGCATATTGCGACGGTTCGCGGAGGGCGCCGCGTCCGGTAGACCTCAGGCATGGGGCGACGGCTGCGCATCGGGATCGACACGGGCGGGACGTTCACCGACGTCGTGGCGCTGGACGAGGACACCGGGGAGATCATCACGACCAAGACGCCGTCCACCCCGGCCGACCCCGCCGAGGGCTTCCTGACCGCCGCGGCCAAGGTGCTGGCGGCGGCCGGCGACGGCGCGGCGGCGGCCGGGCTGTCGCACGGGACGACCGTGGCGACCAACCGGCTGCTGGAGGACCGGATCGAGGACCTGGGGTTCGTCACCACCGAGGGCTTCGAGTTCGTGCTGGAGATCGCGCGGCAGAGCGTCCCGGACGGCTACGGCAACTCCTACTTCTGGGTCAAGCCGCCGCGGATCGTGCCGGTGCACCGGGTCCGCACGGTCGGCGGCCGGCTCGACCACACCGGGGCCGAGCTGCGGCCGTTCGACGAGGCCGGGGCCGTCGCCGCGGCCCGCTGGTTCCGCGACCGGGGCATCGACGCGATCGGCGTGTGCTTCCTGCACTCCTACGCCGACCCCTCCCACGAACTGGCGATGCGCGAGGTGCTGCGCCGCGAGCACCCGGACGCGGTCGTCTCGTTGTCGTGCGAGGTGCTGCGCGAGTACCGCGAGTACGAGCGGTCGGTGACGACCCTCGTGGACGCGGCGGTCAAGCCGGTCATGTCGCGCTACCTGGGACGGATCGCCGAGCGCGCGCCCGCCCCCCTGCATGTGATGAAGAGCAACGGCGGGGTGCTGTCGGCGGAGGAGGTCGCCCACCAGCCGATCACCACCGTGCTGTCGGGCCCGGCGGCGGGGGCGCTCGGCGCCGCCTTCGTCGCGGCCCGCACCGGGCGCGGCTCGGTGGTGACCCTGGACGGCGGCGGCACCTCCACCGACGTGGCCGTGGTCCTGGACGGCGAGCCCACGCTGACCACCGAGGGCTCCATCGGCCGCCACCCGG
Organism: Spirillospora sp. CA-255316; assembly: GCA_050942275.1. Lineage (GTDB taxonomy): Bacteria > Actinomycetota > Actinomycetes > Streptosporangiales > Streptosporangiaceae > Spirillospora. The sequence continues at coordinate 3,276,839 of CP192047.1, forward strand.
TCAAGATCCCGATGATCGACATCGTGACGGTGGGCGCGGGCGGCGGCTCGGTCGCCCGGGTGTCGCCGGAGGGCACGCTGAAGGTCGGCCCGCGCAGCGCCGGCGCCGACCCGGGCCCGCTGTGCTACGGCCGCGGCGGCGCCGAGCCCACGGTCACCGACGCGCACGCCGTCCTCGGCCGCATCCCGCCGCACCTGCTCGGCGGCGAGATCCTCTTGGACGTGGACGCCGCCCGCGCGGGCCTGGAGGACCTCGCCGGACGGCTCGGGCTCACCCTGGAACGCGCCGCCACCGGCATCCTGGAGATCTCCGCCTGGAACCAGGCCAACGCGATCCGGCAGATCACCGTCAAGCGCGGCCTGGACGTGCGCGACTACCCGCTGGTCGCGTTCGGCGGCTCGGGCCCGCTGCTGGCCTGCCGCCTGCTGGACGTGCTCGGGCTGCCGGCCGCGGTCGTCCCGGAGAACCCGGGCAACCTGTCGGCGTTCGGGCTGCTCACGGTGGACGTCAAGAACGACTACGTCCGCACCCGCGTCATGCGCGACACCGAACTGGACCTGACCGCCATCGCGGAGACCTTCACCGCCCTGGAGGCCGAGGCCGCCGCCGCGCTCGGACGCGAGGGCTTCCCGCCCGGCCGGCGCCGCTTCGCCCGCACGGCCGACCTGCGCTACTACGGCCAGGCGTTCGAGGTGCGGGTCGCCGCCCCGGACGGCCCGGCGGGCTCGGAGGCGTTCCGCGCCGAGGTCGTCCGCCGCTTCCACGACGCCCACGAGGCCCTGTACGGCTACTGCTACCGCGACGACCCCGTCCGGCACCCGGTCGAGTGGGTCAACTACCGCGTGTCGGGGATCGGCCCGATCGACCGTCCCCGCCTGCGGGAGCGGCCGCCCGGCGACAAGGACCCGTCCCGGGCCCTGGTCTCCTCGCGCCCCGTCCACTTCGGCGAGGGCTGGGCGGACACGCCCGTGTACGAACGCGCCCGCCTGGCCCCCGGAGACGTGATCGAGGGCCCGGCGGTCGTCCAGGAGTTCGGCTCGACCCTCCCGCTCCACCCCGGCTTCCGCGCCGAGATGGACCCCTACGGCAACCTGACGTTGACCCGATGACCCGGCCGGTCGAACGGGCCCGCGAGGGGCGCGCGCCGCCTGGACCGAGGAGCGCAGGGAGCGAGGGACGAGCGACCGTAGTGACGAGGGAAGGCGGCGCGTGGAGCGCCCCGAGCCGCCGAGCGGAGCGAGGCCATGGACAAGAGCGGAGCGAGGCCATGAGCTGCGAGGGGCGCGCGTCGCCTGGACTGAGGAGCGTAGGGAGTGAGGGACGAGCGACCGTAGTGACGAGGGAAGGCGGCGCGTGGAGCGCCCCGAGCCGCCGAGCGGAGCGAGGCAAATGAACACTGACCCGATCCTGCTGGAGATCGTCGAGGGGACGCTGGCGTCGGTCGAGCGGGAGGTGGAGACGGCGATCGCGCGGACGGCGCGGTCGCCGATGATCCGGGACGCGCACGACTTCCGCGCGGGCATCCACGACCGGCGGCTGCGGAAGCTGACGGGCCGGTCGTACTCGGCGCTGGTGCAGCCGATCGCCCGGGACTTCCCGCTGGAGAAGATGCGGCCGGGGGACGTGTTCTTCCACAACGACGTGTACCTGTCCGAGGGCGGCATCGGGCACCTGCCCGACCTGTGCGTCACGGTCCCGGTCTTCCACGAGGGGGAGGTCGTGGCGTTCGTGCAGGCGTTCGGGCACCACGACGACATCGGCGGGGCGGTGCCGGGGTCGATGCCCAGCCACGCGCGCAGCGCGTTCGAGGAGGGGCTGATGGTCCCCCCGATCAGGCTGTGGGACCAGGGCGTGCCGAACGAGGCGGCGCTGCGGATCATGACGCGCAACTCGCGGATGCCCGACTCGCTGGCCGGGGACCTGGACGCCGAGTGCTCGGCCTGCCTGATGGGGGCGCGGCGGCTGGCGGAGCTGTTCGCCCGGTACGGCCGGGCGGCGGTGGAGGAGTGCTTCGACGCGATCATCGGCAAGACGACCGAGACGTTCCGCCGCGAGCTGCTGGCGAAGATCCCCGACGGCACGTACGTGTGGGAGGACTACGCCGAGCACGACGGCGTCGACCCGCCCCGGCTGCACGCGCAGCGGATCACCCTGACGGTCGACAACGCGGCCGAGGTGCCGCTGGTGATCGACTTCACCGGGACGTCCCCGCAGGCGAAGGGGCCGATCAACCACGCGGGCGACTACGCCGACGGGGTGTTCCTGAAGAAGTGGCTGGCGCCGGTCCTGCGGAACCTGGCCGACACGCCCGAGCGGGCGGCGGAGCTGGACGTCAACGAGGGCGTGGTGCCGCTGATCGAGATGCGGTTCCCGGAGAAGGGCACGCTGCTGACTCCGGTGTTCCCGGCGCCGACGAACGCGCGGACGTTCGTGATCCTGCGGCTGCTGGGCGTGCTGGCGGGGGTGCTGGCCAAGGCGACCGGCGGGCGGATGCCCGCCGACCAGGAGACGATCCGCTACACGGGCGTGTACGGCGAGGACGACCGCGGCCCGTACCTGATGCGGGAGGTCCTCGGCGGCGGGTCGGGCGGCCGCCACTACGCCGATGGCGAGGACACCATCCACGTGGTGCCGGACTCGCGGAACATCCCGGCCGAGTTCGCGGAGGCGCGGTGGCCGTTCGTGGTGGAGCGGCTCGGGCTGGCGACCGATTCGGGCGGTCCGGGGGAGTTCCGCGGCGGCCTCGGGTACGACAAGCACCTGCGGATGCTGCGCGACGCGCATTACATGTCGATCGCCGACCGCTCCATCCTGTCGTGCTGGGGCGTGAACGGGGGCCGCGCGGGGGCGCCGTTCCGCGTGGACATCGACGGCGAGGAGATGGAGGGGCTGGTCGACGACCGGCCGGTGCGGGCGGGCCAGGTGATCCGGATCCGCACGACGGGCGGCGGCGGCTGGGGCGACCCGCTCGACCGCGATCCGGCGCGCGTCGCGGCGGATGTCCGGGACGGCAAGGTCTCGGCCGAGGGCGCCCGCGACGACTACGGCGTCGTCGTCACCGGCGGGGTCCCCGACGAGGAGGCGACGCGCACCCTGCGCGCCCGGTTGCGGGGGGAGCGGGGCGAGCCGCCGTTCTTCGACCGCGGGCCCGGGTTTCCGCTGCTCAGCGGCGGTCGTACCGGTGCGGACGTCGACGAGGTGGAGCGCTGAGCCCGCGGGCCGACGGCCCGCTCGTCAGCCTCCCGTGAGGACCGGGGCCTCGACGTCGGTGCCGTCGACGCGCAGGTCGGCGCGGGCGAGGGTGTCGTCGGCGGTGAAGTGGCGGTGCTCGCGGGCGGACCAGGCGTCCCAGGCGGGGCCGTACTCGGCGCCGTCGCGCTCCAGGGCGCGGGCGCGGCGCAGGGCGCGCGGGGCGTCGATCCAGATCCGGTACGCGGCGGGCGATCCCCGCCAGGCCGCCCCCACGCCCTCGACGATCAGGACGGGCGCGGGCTGGATCTCCTCCTCGGGGCCGTAGGCGTCCCGGTGCCAGTCGTAGCGGCGCAGCCTGCCGGGCCGCCCGGAGGCCAGCGGCGCCAGCACGGCCTCGGTGAGGGGCGCCCACCAGGTGAGCGGGTCGGCGTCCCACGGCACCCGGAAGTCGTCGGACCGCACCAGCGGCGCGGCGGTGCCCGCGCTGTCCAGGGCGGCGGCCAGCAGGGTCGCGAAGGTGGACTTGCCCGCGCCGCTGGGCCCGTCCACGGCGGCCACCCGGACGGGCCCGCAGGACGGGGGCAGCGCGAGCAGGCGCGCGGCCAGTCCCGGGTACGTCATGCTCGGCTCTGGTGCGAAAGGCATACTGCCGGAGGAAACGGCGTGGCCGCGCCGGGCGTTCCCGGCGGGGACAATGACAGTGTGGGCGGCGTGACGGCGTGGCCGGACGAGGGGGACGCGTGATGGACCTGCTGGGTGTGGACCGGCCGGGCGGGCGGCGCGAGGACCAGTCGATCAGGGTGGGGGAGCGCGGGCTGGCCCGCGCCGAGCTGCTGGAGCGGGCCGCCGGGGTCGCCGCGGAGATCGCCGGCGCCGGGGCCGTGGCGGTGCACGCCACGGCGAGCCTGGAGACCGTGGTCGCGGTGGTCGGCGGGCTGCTGGCCGGGGTGCCGGTGGTGCCGCTGCCGCCCGACTCGGGGCCCGACGAGCGGGCGCACATCCTGGGTGACTCGGGGGCGGGCCTGCTGCTGGCCGCGCGCGGCGCGTACGAGCCGGGGGAGGGCGAGCCGCCGCTGGTTCCCGTCGACGAGCTGGGCACCGGAGGCCCGGTCGCGGACGCGGCGCCCGGGGACGCGACCGCGCTGATCCTCTACACCAGTGGCACGACGGGCGCGCCCAAGGGCGTTCTGATCTCCCGCTCGGCGATCGCCGCCGGCCTGGACGCGCTGGCCGAGGCGTGGTCGTGGACGCCCGACGACGTGCTGGTGCACGGGCTGCCGCTGTTTCACGTGCACGGGCTGGTGCTCGGTGTGCTCGGCGCGCTGCGCGTGGGGTCGCCCCTCGTGCACACGGGGCGTCCCAAGGCGGCGGCGTACGCGGCGGCCGCGCAGGCGGACGGCGGGTCGCTGTTCTTCGGCGTCCCGACCGTGTGGTCGAGGGTCTGCGCGGAGCCCGACGCGGCGCGCGCGCTGCGCGGGGCCCGGTTGCTGGTCTCGGGCAGTGCCCCGCTGCCCGTCCCGGTGTTCGAACGCCTCGCGGACCTCACCGGCCATCGTCCCGTCGAGCGGTACGGGATGACCGAGACCCTCATCACGGTGAGCGCGCGGGCGGGCGGCGACCGGCGGCCCGGGTACGTGGGCCTTCCGCTGCCCGGCGTGGAGACGCGGCTGGCGGCCGAGGAGGGCGCCCCGGTCCCGGCCGACGGCGAGACGCCGGGCGAGCTCCAGCTGCGCGCCCCGATGCTGTTCGGCGGCTACCTGAACCGCCCGGAGGCCACCGCCGCGTCGTTCACCGCGGACGGCTGGTTCCGCACGGGCGACATCGCGACGATCGGCCCGGACGGCTGGCACCGGATCGTGGGCCGGGCGTCCACCGACCTCATCAAGAGCGGCGGCTACCGGATCGGCGCGGGCGAGGTCGAGAACGCGCTGCTGGCCCATCCCGCGGTCCGCGAGGCCGCCGTGGTCGGCACCCCGCATCCCGACCTCGGCGAGCAGATCACCGCCTACGTGGTCGCCGGCACCGAGGCCGACGAGCGGGCGCTGATCGACTTCGTCGCGGAGCGGCTCTCGGCGCACAAGCGGCCCCGGACCGTCCACCTGGTGGAGGCGCTGCCGCGCAACGCCATGGGCAAGGTGGTCAAGGCCCGCCTCGGCGGCTGAGAAGGGCTGAGAAGGCCTGAGAAAGGCGGGGAAGAGCGACGATGGACGTCCTGCCGTGCGGGCACGTGGCCTACGCGAGCCCCAGCCGGCTGTGCCGGCATCTGCTGGGTCCCGACGGCGACGAGGTCGACCATGTGCGGCTCCTCACCGGGCGCGGCCTGCACTACGACCTGTGCTGCGAGGCCTGCGACCAGGCCGGCGGCGACCCGGAGCTGATCCAGGTGTGCGAGGGCTGCGCGGACCGGGTCGACGATGAGGACAACCGCACCATGGTCGGCTGGCGCGGCGAGCCGGAGATCCTGGAGCGTCCCGGGCCCGTCGATCCCACCCTGACCGTCACGCCGCTGCCCCGCGCCGTGCACGACCCGCTCGACTGGGCGGCGGTCCCGGGGGAAAGCGGCCCGGTGTGGCTGTTCCTCACCGAGCGCAAGCGCCTGGTGCGCTTCGACGCCGCGTCGGGCGGGCACGAGACGCTGGCCAGGGTGCCGCTGCGCCGGGAGAAGGGAGAGGGCAGGCAGCCCGACCGCCGCCCCCGCCCCCGCCTGCACGTGTCGCCCAGCGGCCGGTTCGCGGCGGTCGTCCACGACCGAGGCTCCGGGGGGACGCTGGTCGACCTGCGGTCGGGGCAGGTGATGATGACCCTGGACGGCGGTGACCACCGGACCGAGCACGTGCCGTTCGCGTTCGCGTTCGCCGAGCACCGGGGGCGGGAGGTGGCGGTGCACCGCACCGCCTGGAACCGCCTCGACGTCTCCGATCCCGCCACCGGCACCCTCCTCACCCGGCGCGAGCACGAGGAGGTCAAGGACGGCGAGCGGTTCCCCGAGCACTACCTGGACTACTTCCACGGCGCCCTGCACGTCTCCCCGGACGGCCGCTGGATCGCCGACGACGGCTGGGTCTGGGCCCCGGTGGGCGTGCCGGCCGTGTGGGACCTGTGCCGCTGGCTGGAGGACAACCCCTGGGAGTCGGAGGACGGCCCGTCCAGGCAGCGGCTGTGCTGGCGCGACTACTCCTGGAACGAGCCCATGTGCTGGGTCTCGGACACGCTGGTGGCCCTCTCCGGCATCGGCCAGGACGACCTCTACCTGCTCGACGGCGTGCAGATCTACGACGCCGAGACCGGGAAGGAGGTGACCCGGTTCGCCGGGCCGCGCCGCCCGCTCATGGCCGACGGCCGCCGCCTCTACTCCGCCGGCGCGGACGGCCTGGAGATCTGGGACCCCTTCACCGGGGAGCGCACCGGCGCGGTCCCCGGTTTCGTCCCCGAGCGGCACCACCCCGGCGCCGCCGAGCTGGCCGCCCTGCGCGACGGCGCCCTCGTCCGCTGGAGGACCCGCCGGGAGCCCTAGGCTGTGCGGATCGCCGACCCGGAGGAGAGCTTTGGACCTGCTGCGCAACGCCCGCCTGCCCGGCCGGGACGGCCTGTACGACATCGAGATCGACGGCGGGCGCATCGGCCGGATCCTGCCGGCCGGCCTGGGCGCCGGCGGCACCTTCCTGGACGCGGCGGGCGCGCTGGCGAGCCCGCCGTTCGTCGAGCCGCACGTCCACCTCGACACCGCCCTCACCGCCGGGGAGCCGCGCTGGAACGCCTCCGGCTCGCTGTGGGAGGGCATCGCGGTCTGGAGCGAGCGCAAGCGCACCCTCTCCCGCGACGACGTGATCGCCCGCGCCACCGAGGTGCTGCGCTGGTACGCGGCCAACGGCGTGCTGCACGTGCGCAGCCACGTCGACGTCACCGACCCCGGCCTGGTGGCGCTGGAGGCGATGCTGGAGGTCCGCGAGCGGGTCTCCGACGTGGTGACGCTGCAGCTCGTCGCGTTCCCGCAGGAGGGGATCGTCTCCTTCGACGACGGCGCGGAACTGCTGGAGGAGGCCGCCCGGCGCGGCGTCGACGCGATCGGCGCCATCCCGCACTTCGAGGACACCCGCGAGGACGGGGTGCGCTCGCTGGAGATCGCCTTCGACGTCGCGCAGCGGTACGGGCTGCTGCTGGACGCGCACTGCGACGAGATCGACGACGAGCAGTCGCGGTTCGTGGAGGTGCTGGCGACGCTGGCCCGCCGCGGCGGCCTGCGGGACCGGGCGACCGCCTCGCACACGACGGCGATGGGCTCCTACAACGGGGCCTACTCCTACAAGCTCCGGCGGATCCTGGCCCGCTCCGGCATCGGCCTGGTCTGCAACCCGCTGGCCAACCTGTGCCTCCAGGGCCGGTTCGACGGCTACCCCAGGCGGCGCGGCGTCACCCAGGTCAAGGAGATGCTGGAGGCGGGGGTGAACGTCGCGTTCGGGCACGACGACGTGATGGACCCGTGGTTCCCGCTCGGCACGGCCTTCCCGCTCCAGGTCGCCCTGGCCGGGATCGCGGCGGCCCAGCTCACCGGGCCCGCCGAGATCGACGAGGCGTTCGCGATGGTGACCGAGCGGGCCGCCCGGGTGCTGCGGCTCGGCGACGGGTACGGCATCGCGGAGGGCCGTCCGGCGAACCTGGTGGTGCTGCCGGCCGACTCGCCGTACGACGCCGTCCGCCGCCAGACCCGCCCGTCGCACGTCGTCGCGCGCGGCCGGATCGTCGCCGAGACCCCGCCCGCGCCGACCCTGCTGCGCTGGCCCGGCCGCGACCCCGAGGAGGTCGACTTCCGCCGCCCGCGCGACCGCGACTGAACCGCGCCTGAACCGCGCTTGGACGGCGCCTGAACCGCGCTTGGAACCGCCTGGAACCGCCTGGACCGCGCCTGGAACCGCCTGGATCGCGACCCGGGCGCCGGGGACGTGACAGGTGTCATGCCGGCGGCCTGACAGGCGCGTCCGCGACCGGTGACAGCGGCTTCTACCCGCCCGGGCCCGCGCACGCGAACGTGGACGGCATGCACAACGACCCCCCGATCCGCGTCGACGGCCTGCGCCGCCGCTACGGCGACTTCGAGGCCGTCGCGGGCATCTCGTTCGAGGTCCGGGAGGGCGAGCTGTTCGCCCTCCTCGGCACCAACGGCGCCGGCAAGACCACCACGCTGGAGACCCTCGAAGGGTTCCGGCCCGCGCACGCCGGAACGGTCCGGGTGCTGGGGCGCGACCCGTACCGCGAGCGCCGCGCCGTCCGGCCGGAGCTGGGCATCATGCTCCAGGAGGCCGGGTTCTTCGCCGACCTCACCGTCGCCGAGACCGTCGACCACTGGCGCGGCTTCACCCCCGGGGCGCGGCCCCGCGACGAGGCGCTCGACCTCGCCGGCCTCCGCGACAAGGCCGGGGTGCGCACGCGGCAGCTGTCGGGCGGCCAGAAGCGCCGGCTCGACCTGGCCCTGGCCCTCCTCGGCCGCCCCCGCGTGCTCTTCCTCGACGAGCCGACCACCGGCATGGACCCCGAGGCCCGCCGCGCCACCTGGCGGACCGTGCGGGAGGTGGTCGCCGCCGGCACCACCGTCGTCCTGACCACCCACTACCTGGAGGAGGCCGAGCAGCTCGCCGACCGGCTGGCCATCATGCACCGCGGCCGCATCGAGGTCAGCGGCACCGTCGCCGAGGTCGTCGCGGGCCACGGCGACCGGATCACCTTCTGGATGCCCGACCGGCTCCAGGTCGCCGACCTGCCCGTGCTGCGCGGCACCGCCGCCGCGATCTCCGTCGACTCCGGGCGGGCCGTCGCCGCCTACGGCGTCGGGCCCGGCGCCCTCCAGGCCGCCCTGCACGACCTGCTGCGCTGGGCGGACGGCCACGGGGTCGTCCTCGACGGCCTCCAGGCCCGCAGCGCCTCGCTGGAAGACGTGTTCCTGCGCACCGCCGAAGGGAAGGCCGCACGATGAACCTGCTCACCGGAACGCCCCGGGGCGCCACCACGTTGCGCGGCTCCGGCCCGCTCCGCGGCGGCCACCTGCTGCGGATCGCCCGGCTCGACGCCACCCTCCTGTGGCGCAACCGGACCGCGCTGTTCACCGTCATCGGCATGCCGCTGCTGTTCGCGGCCCTGCTCGTGCCCGCGCGCGGCCGGGACATCGGCGAGGTCGACGCCGCCGTGTTCCAGGGCACCGGCCATATCGCCTTCTTCCTGGTCCTCGTGGTGTTCATGCACCTGGCGAGCGTCTTCACGGCCCGGCGCGAGGACCTCACCCTCAAGCGGCTGCGCGGCACCGCGCTCGGCGACGCGGAGATCCTCGGCGGCAGCGTCCTGACCGCCGCCGCGATGTACCTCGTCCAGGCGGTGCTGCTGGTGGTGCTGCTGGTCACCGCGCTGGACGGCCCGTTCCCGGCCGACCCGCCGCTGCTCCTGGCCGCCCTGGCCGCCGGGGCGGTGGTGTTCGCGCTGCTGGCGTTCGCGGTCTCCGGGCTCACCCCGACCGCCGAGCTGGTCCAGCTGACCGTGCTGCCCGTCCTCTTCGGCTGCATGGCCGGAGCCGGGGTGCTGGTGCCGCTGGACGACGCGCCCGAGGCGGTGGTCGAGGCATGCCGGCTGCTGCCGCTGACCCCGGTCGTCGAGATCGTCCGCACCGCCTACTTCGGCCAGGACTTCACCGTGTACGGCGCCGCCCACCCAGACCTGGGCTTCGCCGAAGCCTGGCGGGCGTGCCTGCGGCCGTTCGCGGTGCTGCTGGCCTGGGCGGTGGCCGGACGGGCGCTGGCGGCCCGCTGGTTCCGCTGGGAACCCCGGCACGCCTGAGCCGGTACCGTACCTCGGAAGGGAGGGCCGGATGGGAGCGACGACGGCCGAGCTGGAGGAGCGCGCGGCCGGACGGCTGGAGAGCTATCGCCGCACGGTCTACCGCACGTTCCTGTTCGCCTCGTTCGGCGTGCTCATCCCCGCCGTGATGGCGCTGACCCAGTCCTACGGCGACGGCGTCATCGGCCTGCCGCTCGCGGTCGCCGCCGCGGCCGGGACGGCGATCTTCATCTGGTACTACGCCAGGGTGGTCAGGCTCGGCCTGGCCGGGCGGCTGCCGCGCCGCGACCTCGTCGCCGGCGGCGCCGTGACGTTCCTGCTCAGCCTGATGATGATCACCCACCCGATGTGGTGCCTGGTGCCGGTCTTCTGGGTGTCGACCGTCGCGCTGTGGGTGCGGGGCCGCTCCCGCAAGATCGCGTTCTGCCTGGGCAGCGCGGCCGTCTCGGCGCTCATCGCCTCGCTGTACGGGGACTGGCTCTGGTACCGGCCGTTCCTGCTGTTCGCCCTCTTCGTCGTCCTCTTCTGGGGCTCGCTCTACTTCAACCGCTACTACCAGCGGATGTGGGACCTGCACCAGGAGGCCGACGCCGCCCGTGAGGCCCAGGCCCGGCTGGCGGTCACCGAGGAGCGGCTGCGCTTCTCCCGCGACCTGCACGACCTCCTCGGCCACAGCCTGTCGCTGATCGCGGTGAAGAGCGAGCTGGCCATGCGGATGGCCGAGGCCGACCCCGCCCGGGCCCGGGAGGAGATGGCCGACGTGCGCCGCGCCGCCCGTGACGCGCTGCGGGAGGTGCGCGCCGCCGTCCGCGGCTACCGCGCCGTCGAGCTGGACGCCGAGCTGGCCGGGGTGCGCGCGGTGCTGGAGGCGGCGGGGGTGCGCTGCGAGATCGGCGACCCGCCCCCGGACCTGCCGCCGGAGGTCCGCTCCGTGCTGGCGTGGGTGATCCGGGAGGGCGCCACCAACGTCATCAAACACAGCGAGGCGGGGCGCTGCGCCGTCACGATCGCGCCGTATGGTGACTCCGTGGTGCTGGAGATGAGCAACGACGGCGCCCGCCCGTCCCGCCGCCCGCCCGGTTCGGGGCTGGCCGGGCTGGCCGAGCGGGTCGAGGTGCTGGGCGGCACCCTGACCGCCGGGCACCGGGACCGCGACGGGTTCCTGCTCCGGGCGGTCGTCCCGGTCGGGGAGCCATGATCCGCGTCCTGCTGGCCGACGACGAGCACCTCATCCGCGGCGCCGTGGCCGCCCTGCTCGGCCTGGAGCCCGATCTGGAGGTGGTCGCGGAGGTGGGCCGCGGCGACGAGGTGGCGCCCGCGGTCGCCGAGCACGCGCCGGACGTGGCCGTCCTGGACATCGACATGCCCGGCGCGGACGGCCTGACGGTCGCCGAGCGGCTGCGCGAGTCCGGCGCCGCCTGCGCGGTCTGCATCCTCACCAGCTTCGGCCGCCCCGGCTACCTGCGCCGCGCCATGGCCGCCGGCGTCCGCGGCTTCGTCGCCAAGGACGCCCCCACCGAGGAGCTGGCCGCCGCCATCCGCAAGGTCCACGCGGGCGGCCGCTACCTGGACGCCGAACTGGCCGCCAGCGCCATGGCCGCGGGCGACAACCCGCTGACCGCCCGCGAGCGCGAGATCCTGCGCCTCATCGGGGCGGGCACCGAGACCGCCCGCATCGCCGCCCTCCTCCACCTGTCCGAGGGCACCGTCCGCAACTACCTCTCCTCGGCCATGGCCAAGCTCGGCGAACCCAACCGCCTGGCCGCCGTCCGCGCCGCCCGCGAGATGGGCTGGGTCTAAGCCCCGCGCTCCTTTGGACATTGACGGGCGGGGCCCCGCCCGTCATTATGAACCTGTGTTCATGAACCTCTGTTCATAACGAGGGAGACGGCGATGACCGAGATCGTCAACGTGGACCAGGCAGCGGCCTGGAACGGGTACGAGGGCGAGCACTGGGCCGCCCACCACGACCGCTACGACACCCTCAACGGCGCCTTCAACGACCGGCTGCTGGAGGCGGCAGCGATCGGCGAGCGCGACCGCGTGCTCGACATCGGATGCGGCAACGGCCAGGTCACCAGGCTGGCCGCGCGCCGCGCCCGGCTCGGGCGGGCGACCGGCGTCGACCTGTCCGGGCCGATGCTCGCCCGGGCACGCGCCTGCGCCGAAGAGGAAGGCATGCCGAACGTGACCTTCGAGCGCGGCGACGCGCAGGTCCACCCGTTCGGTGCCGGGGCCTACGACGTGGCGATCAGCCGCTTCGGGATCATGTTCTTCGCCGACCCGGTCGCCGCGTTCGGCAACGTGCACCGCGCCCTGGCGGGGGACGGCAGGCTCGCCTTCCTGTGCATGGACGACCTCGCCGACACCGCCCTCGGCACCGTCCTGAGCGCGCTCACCCCCTTCCTCCCGAAGCCCGAACCCGTCACCGGCCCCGCCCGCACCGGCCCCACATCACTGGCCGACCCGGACCACGTCGACGCGGTGCTGACCGCGGCCGGGTTCCGCGACGTCACCGCGACGCACGTCGAGGCGACCCAAACCTGGGGCCGGGACGCCGCCGACGCCGCCGCGTTCCTCGGCGGCTGGGGCCCGGTCCACCACCACCTCGGCCCAGCCGGACCGGAGACGGCCGAACGCGCCCGGGAGGCGCTCACGCAAGCGTTCAAGCCGTTCGCAGGCCCGGACGGGGTGCAGGTACCCGGCACAGCCTGGCTCATCACCGCCACCGCCTGACGGCCCGCACCGGCTGGCGGCCCATGTGCTACCGGACCCGGACGAGCTGGCGCGGACTCACTGCGAGACGCCCGACACCCGTTCCCGCAGGGTTCGCACGCTGATGACGGTCTCGAACGCGGCATGCCACCGGACTCCGTCCTGCAGTTGGACGCCCGCGAAGACGACGCAGGTCACGGACGGCCGAGCCCTTGGGCGCGGAGTAGGGTCGGCGTCATGACCAACTACCTCCAGGTGTCCACCACGACCGACAGCCGCGAAGCGGCGATGGCCCTGCTCAAGTCGGCGGTCGGCGCCAAGCTGGCGGCCAGCGGCCAGGTCTTCGGTCCGGCCGGAAGCGTGTTCTGGCACCTGGGTGAGCTCGGCGACGGCGAGGAGTGGCAACTGTTCCTGCGCACCACCGAAGTACGGTACGCCGAACTGGAGCAGCACCTGATCGAGCATCATCCGTGGGACAACCCAGAGGTCACCTACACCCGGATCGACGGCGGTTCGGCCGCCTACCTGGAGTGGCTCACGCGGATGACGTCCTAGGCGACGGCGCCGCCAGCTCGAACACCTCGGCCACGGCCTCAAGCATCCGATGCGGACGCAGCCGGTCCAGGACCGCCTGGATACGCCGTTGAGGCCTCGCTGACGCCACATCGCTGGCAAGGTCGACCGCCCGTGCCAGCGTACGCGCGCTCTCCTCCAGGTCGCCGGCGTCCATGTGTGCCTCGGCCAGCCATGTCAGGTACAGGGCCTTGTCGCGGGCGTGCGCGTCGTCGTAGCGGGCCAGCGCCCATTGCAGCGCGGGCACGGCCCGCTTCGGCTGCCGGAGTGTGCTCCAGCAACGGCCCGTCATGATCTGCAGCTCGATCTCGTCGACCCAGGCAGCCCAGTCCGGATCGGCGCTCCCGGCACTGTCTTCGGCCAAGGCGGCCTCGGCTTGCCTGAGCGAGTACTCCACTTGCGGCGTGTGCTCTGGACCGGCGACGGCATATGACCAGGCCGCCCGCTCGTACAGCAGCGCCCGCACCGCCCCCGGTGCTTCACGGGTGATGACTCGGCAGGACGCGTCCGCTTCCTCCGTGCCTGGGGCGCCGACCAGCAGTTTCTGGTAGCTCAGCAGCGCCAGCGCGTTGGCCATCAAGGCCGGGTCGCCTGCGTCGGTGGCCGCGGTCATGGAGTCGCGGAAGAGCGCCCGTGCGGTGTCCGGCCGGCCGGCGTCCAGCGCGGCCCATCCCGCTTGTTGCGCCTGCTCCGCAACCACGCCGAGCAATTCGCGGCCGGTCTCCAGGGTGTAGCTGGCATCGTCGACCAGGCGGCGGGTCAGGGCGAGCTCGGACGCGTAGACCGGCCAGGTGTCACCGCCGCCCAGGACGTCGTCCAGGCGCCGCAGCCGGACCGTGCGCCTGCGCAGCTTTTGAACGGTGGACGCGCCGATGCGCTGAGCGTGGTCGCTGATTTCAGGCGCCATGACGGCCAGTCCGGTCAGGGCTACGGAAGCGCCCAGGAAGTTTCTGCGGAGCACGGGGTCATCCTCAGGGCTGGAGGCGGCGGAGATGGTGAAGAGTTCATCGACGCTGGTGCCGAGCGCTGTCGCGTAACCCTCGCGGTATCGCGTGCGGATCCCCGTTTTGCCCCGCTCCCAACGTTTGACGTATCCGATCAGTGTGTCCAGGTCTGGTGCTTGTGCGTCGGCCAGCGCGGCCGCGATGCCCTGGGCCATCCGCGCCTGGGTCCAGCCGCGCTCTGTTCTCGCCTTACGAAGGCGCGCACCAATGACCCGCCGATCTTCTGGCGTCATCCCCGCTCCATTTTGGGTCCAGTGCCGCAAACCCCACGTCGTCGAAATCATGGATCACACCACGGACGTACTCCGGTGAGCAGTCCAGCAGTTGCGCGATGTCGGGCACCGGCTGCCCTGCGCCGACATCAGCACCACGATCGCCCGCCGCAGCTTCACCGGATCCCTGGCCGTACGCCCGATCCGCTGCAACCGCCGGCCCTCGGCCATCGAGACCGGCCGGACGAACACCTCCGGGGGACGCCCCACGCCACCACCTCCCAAGCTCGACTCCACAGCAGCCTGGGCGGCATCCACCTAAAGATCAATTACCCGAAGAAGGTTTCTGGACGAGGCACTAGCACGTTTTCGCCCCTGTGTTCGAGTGTGCACGCTACGATCGGCCCCGTGCCGCGCTATCGCCTGGACCCCACGCCCGAGCAGGAGCAAGCCCTGCTCGCGCATTGCGCGCACGCCCGGTACGTGTGGAACCTGGCCGTCGAGCAGCATGCGTACTGGTCCCGGTACCGGGGGAGAGCACCGAACTACAACGAGCAGTCCCGGCAGCTCACCCAGGCCCGCGCCGAGTTCGCGTGGCTGCGGGCCGGGTCGCAGACCGTGCAGCAGCAGGCGCTGCGTGATTACGCGCAGGCGATGAGCAACTTCTTCGCCGGTACCCACCGCCGTCCGACCTGGCGCAAGCAGGGTGTGCATGAGGGGTTCCGGCAGGTCGGCGTCAAACCGCACCAGGTCAGGCGGTTGTCGCGTAAGTGGGGCGCGGTGCTGGTGCCCAAGTGCGGATGGGTGAGGTTCCGCCTGTCGCGGCCGGTACCGGCGGGTGTGAAGTCCTACCGGGTGACCCGTGATCGGGCCGGGCGCTGGCATGTGGCGTTCGCGCACGTCCCGCCCCCGGTTCCCGGCCCCGGTGACGGGAGCGTGGTCGGGGTGGACCGGGGCGTCACCGTCAGTGCCGCCCTGTCGACCGGGGACCTGCTGCGCGTTCCCGGCCTCACACCAGGGGAGAGGCGGCGGCTGCGGCTGCTGGCCCGCAGGCTGGGGCGCGCCAAACGCGGATCCAGCCGCCGCGCCAGGCTCAAGGCCGCGTACGCCCGGCTCAAGGCCCGCGAGAGTGACCGCCGCAAAAACTGGGTGGAGCAGACCTCCACCACCCTGGCCCGCCAGTTCGACGCGATCGGCGTCGAAGACCTCAACATCGCGGGCATGACCCGCTCGGCCAAAGGCACCATCGAGCGGCCGGGACGCAACGTCGCCGCCAAGGCGGGGCTGAACCGGGGCATCCTTGCGGGCGGTTGGGGGATGCTGGTGGAGCGGCTGGAGCACAAGGCCCCCGGCCGGGTGTACAGGATCGATCCGGCGGGCACTTCGCAGCGCTGCTCGGCGTGCGGGATCAGGGATCGGGAGGCGCGTGAGAGCCAAGCGCGTTTCCGGTGCCGGTCCTGCGGTTTCGCCTGCAACGCCGATGTGAACGCGGCACGCAACATCGCTCACGAGACCAGACTCATACTCGTGGGCACGGCGGCCGGACCGGCCGTTGCTGCGCGGGGACGCTCCGGGGTGCCGGGGCGGACGAACCGCGAACCCCAACTCCTTCTCCTTTCCTGAGGCCACGGGTTGGAATCCCCCTCGTTCACGTTCACGAGGGGGAGGAGGTCAACCTCACCCCGTGGGGAACCGCGTTCGACGACGGCGCGTTGGTCTGCCTGACCGTTGACGAGCGCGGCGCGCACGGCCCGTTCGTCGACAACACGGTCGCGTTCATGCGGCTGCGCGCCCACCGCGCCCACCGCCCAGCGCCGCCGACCGACCTGGCGGGTGCGGAGGAGTCGACCACGACCCTGCATCCGGACACGGTCGCTTGGGACGACCTCAACGCCTCGTTCGCGGTCGGGGTGCGGCTGCCTGACGTGAGCACAAGGTTCGTGGACGCCGACGACGGCAGCGACGACTTCACCTTCTGGGCGTTCGCCGGCCCCTCTTGGGCACGCGTCGACGTCACCGATTCCTCCGCGCACCGGGTACTCCAGCGGGGTCCGCGCAGACTCTGGGCTGAGATCGAAGCCGCCTACCGGTGGTGGGAGGACATGGGACGGCCGGTCACCGGGCGGTTCGGGCTCGCGGTCGCCCGTGACCGCCAGTACGTCTACCTGGACTCGCCCGACAACCCCGTCCCGTTCGGCTGATCCTCAGACGCTAGGCGGGGTGGCGCCCCAGGCCGCGGGTCGCGAGGATGTGCGGCGGGAAGCCGTTGTGAGGAAGGCCGGGGCCGAGGCGCCTGTTGTCGAACGCTCACGAGAGGATCCAAGGATGGACTCCGCGGAGCTTAACGAGAAGGCCATCCATGAACTGGATCGCATCGAGCGGAGCGTCCAGCGTGCAGCCGATGCCGCCGGCGTTGCCATCGAAGGCAGCCGCATTCCCGATCGGATCCTCTCCTTCTACCGCGAGGGTGAGCTGATCATGGTCATCAACGTTCAGCCGGCAACAGGGCGGCTGTTCGTCAGTGGAAGGCGCCTGGACGACAACTTCCGTCCGGAGGGCGACCGCTGGGTTTCCAAGATCGACGGCGCCGAGATCTACGCCGTCCTCTCGGATCTGCTCAGCCGACTCACCGGTACGACGTTGTCTTTGTCGCCCTGAGTGCGACGATGGCCCTTTTCTCAGACCCAGTTCAGCAGGTTCGCGAGGCCGTCGATGAGGTCCTTGGGCAAGTAGAAGACGCGGTCGGGCGAGACGAAGCTCATGACGACCGCGACGTACCCCAGGGCGGTGCTGAGCAGGATGCCCTTCCAGGGGACTGGGGCGGCGGCTGCCGCCGCCGACCCAGTCCGGTGCCTGGTCGTGCTCGCGCATCGCGAAGAGCATGCGGGACGCGATGTGCAGGCCGGAATTGAGGACCGACACGACGGCGGTCAGCACGACGTGACGGTGACTCCCGCCCAGCGCCCAGGGACTCGCGGGCGTACTCCTTGACCTCCTCCCCCTCGCAACGAGGGGGATTCCAACCCGTGCCATCAGGAGAGGACAACAGGTTGAGGTTCGCGGTTCATCCGCCCCGGCAACCCGGAGCGTCCCCGCGCAGCAACGGCCGGTCCGGCCGCCGTGCACACGAGCCCGGCCTCGCGTGCGATAGTGCGCGCCGCGTTCACATCGGCGTTGCCAGCGAAGCCGCAGGACCGGCACCGGAAAACACGCTTGGCTCTCGCGCGCCTCCCGGTCCCTGGTTCCGCACGCCGAGCAACACTGCGGATGTACGCGGGATCGATCTTGTACACGCGGCCGGGTGCCTTGTGCTCCAGCCGCTCGACCAGCATGCCCGGCCAGCTTGGTCTCCACCGGCCAGGCATCACAGACGGTAGCACCAGCATCGCAAGCCGTGCCCGGGGTTTCGGAGATCCGCCGTGGCGGCTGATCTCCGGTCCTTGCCCTGCCCCGCAGAAGTCCGATTCCTCCCTCGCCTGAAGGCGGGGGCCCCTCCTTCCCGATGAACGAGCCCAGGGTGGGCTGGGCGGCGGCCATCAGCCGAGCATGCGCATCACGAACACCACCAGCAGCCCGCCGATGACGTACGACAGCACCGCCGCCGGACCCACCGTGTGGATCACCGCGCCGCTGCCGACGAACAGGCTGGCGCCGATGATCCCGCCGAGCGCGATCATGCGGAGGTGGCGGGGCCTCAGCTCGCGCCGAAGGGGGGTGTCCTGGGACGCGGTCACGGCCGCGCCGGTTTCCTCGCGGGGTGTCATCGCCCGTTGATCACCGCCGGGGCGGGGGTCGATGCCGTCTTCACAGATCGGAGACCGATTCGATACACGCTGTGCGAGTCCGGCTTTCAGTCCTGTCCGGTCGTGGCGTCCGCGCGCGGGTGGACGCCGAGGTGGGTGGTGAGGAAGTCGATCTGGTCGGCGACGATCCGCTCGACCAGGGGCGGGTGGTAGACGGTGAAGTGGTCGGCGTCGTAGTGCTTGAGGACGCCGCGCGGCGCGGCGGCGGCGACCTTGACCGCGATCCGGGGGTCGATGAGGTCCTCGCGGTCGCTCTGGCAGACCAGCAGCGGGCAGCGGACCCGGGACGCGCGGGCGGAGGCGTTGTAGAACAGCATCTCCAGTCCGGCGGCTGCCGCGACGCGGTTGTCGAACCGGTAGCCGGGAGGGCAGACCGAGTTCCAGCCCTCCAGCGCGCCCGGCCGGTTGACGAAGGCCGGTTCTCCGGGGCGTCCGACCAGCGGGACGTACCGGCGCGGCCGGCCGGTCGCCGCGCGCAGCAGGTCCGCGGTGATCGCCGGGGTGAGGCGGGCCAGGTGCCGCAGCCCGGCACGGGTGGCGATGGCGCGGCCGTTGAGCACGGGGCACTGCACGACCGCCGCCGCCAGCTCCGGGTGGCGTGCGGCGGCGGCGACCACATGGCTCGCGCCGAAGGAGGTTCCCCACAGCGCCGTCCGGCCGGCGTCGAGTTCGGAGTGTGCGGCGGCGAAGGCCAGCGCGGCGTCGATGTCGCGCGCATACCGGCGCGGGCTGATGAGCTGGCGGGGCCGTCCACCGGACTCGCCCAGGTGGCGGAAGTCGAAGGCCAGCACCGCCAGGCCCGCACCGGAGAACCATTTCTCGTACTGGTCGAGCATCATCTCGTGCGTCGCTCCGCCGCCGTGCACGAGCACGACGACGGGGTGGGGGCCGGTCCGTCCGGGCAGCGTCAGCCAGGCGGCGACCTGGTCGCCGTCGGAGACGAAGGAGGTGCGGGTCGTCATGTGGTCCCTCCACGTTTAAGTACGATGTACGTGTTCGAGGGGAAGTTAAACACGTACCTTGTACGTAAACAAGAGGAGCCGCATGCCCGCACCCCGGAAGTTCGACCGAGAGCAGGTCCGGGCCGCCGCGCTCGACCTGGTGGACGAAGCGGGCCTGGAGGCGCTCACCATGCGCGGCCTCGCCGGCCGGCTGGGCACCGGCCCGATGACGATCTACAACTACGTCGACGGCCGTGAGGGGCTCGAGGAGCTGGTCACCGAGGCGGTGATGGCCGAGGCGCGCTGGACCGACGACCCGGCGGGCGACTGGCGGACGCGGGTCGAGGCCGTCGCCGAGGCGATGTGGCGGGCCGTGCGCGCCCACCCGGGCGCCATCCCGCTGATCCTGACCCGGCGGGGACTCGACCTCGCGACGCTGCGGCCCGCCGAAGCCCTGCTGGCGGCCCTGGCCGCCGGCGGCCGTTCGGGCACCGACCTGCTGGTGGCCTTCCGGGTGGTGCAGGGCTTCATCGCCGGTCTGGCGCAGGCCGAGCTCTCCGGGCCGCCGGGCCGGGGCACGGAGGCGGCCGCCGCCCGGGTGGCCGCGCTGCCCGAAGACCGCTTCCCCCGCCTGGTCGAGATCGCGCGGGCCGCGGGCACCAGCGACCCGGAGAGCGAGTTCCGTGCCGGAATGAAGATCGTGATCGCCGGGCTGGACGCCTGAGCGGGCCGGACGCCCGAGCCGCCGGGGCGCGCCCGGCCGCCGGTCGGGCGCCGCCGCGGCGCGTGCCGATACCGTCGTCACGGAGCGGAGACCGATGCGACGGCCGAGGCCGGGAGAGGATGGCGGCGTGAGCGAACCGCTCGTCCCGCGGATGCGGGAGTTCGGCGAGACGATCTTCGCGGAGATGTCGGCGCGGGCCGTGGCGACCGGCTCGATCAACCTGGGCCAGGGGTTCCCGGACACCGACGGGCCCCCGGCGATGCTGGAGGCGGCGGTCGAGGCGATCCGCTCCGGCGGCAACCAGTACCCGCCCGGCCCCGGGCTGCCCGAGCTGCGGGAGGCGGTGGCGGCGCAGCGGCTCGAACGGTACGGCCTGGAGTTCGACCCCGCCACCGAGGTGTACGTGACGGTCGGGGCGACCGAGGGCGTCGCGGCGTCGGTGATGGCGCTGGCCGGCCCCGGCGACGAGGTGATCGTCTTCGAGCCGTATTACGACTCCTACGCCGCCACGGTGGCGCTGGCGGGCGCGGTCCGGCGGCCGGTGCTGCTGCGGCCGGTCGAGGGGCGGTTCACCTTCGACCCCGACGAGCTGCGCGCCGCCGCCGGCCCCAGGACGCGGCTGATCCTGGTCAACTCGCCGCACAACCCGGCGGGCACCGTCTTCACCCGCGACGAGCTCCAGGTGATCGCGGACGTGTGCCGCGAGCACGACCTGGTGGCCGTCACCGACGAGGTGTACGAGTACCTCACCTACGACGGCGTCGAGCACGTCCCGCTGGCGACCCTGGACGGCATGCGCGAGCGGACCGTCACGGTGTCGTCGGTCGGGAAGAGCTTCTCGGTCACCGGGTGGAAGACCGGCTGGGTGACCGCCCCGGCCCGGTACGTGCGGGCCGTGCAGACGGTCAAGCAGTTCCTCACCTACGCCACCGGCGGCCCCTGGCAGCGCGCCGCCGCCTACGGCCTGCGCCACGAGCTGCCGTGGGTGGAGGAGCTGCGCAAGTCGCTGGAGGCCAAGCGCGACCGGCTGATCAGCGGCCTGGAGGCGGCGGGGTTCGCCACGTACCGGCCGCAGGGCACCTACTTCGTGCAGGCCGACATCCGCCCGCTCGGCTTCGGCGACGGGGTGGAGCTGGCCAAGGTGCTGCCCGACCGGGCGGGGGTGGTGGCGATCCCGACGCAGGTGTTCTACGACCGCCCGGAGGCCGGGGCGCACTTCGTCCGGTTCGCGTTCTGCAAGAAGGACGAGGTCATCGACGAGGCGGTGGAGCGGCTGGGCCGCCTCGCCTGAGAAATCGGCGGCCGGGATGTAAACGAGGGCCTCGGGACGGGACTACCTCACGACACCGACACCGATCCCGGACGGAGGCCCTCGTGGATGACCCCTCAACACGGTTCACGAGGCTGTACGACGAGAATTACCGGCGCGTCCTGGCCTACGCGCTCACCCATGCGGAGCCGCACACCGCCGAGGACATCGCCGGCGAGACGTTCCTGATCGCCTGGCGACGGCTGGCCGACGTGGCCGAGCCGCCGCTGCCGTGGCTGCTCGGCGTCGCCCGCAACCTCCTGCGGAAGCAGCGCGACAGCGGCCACCGCCGCCGCGCCCTGGCCGAACGCGTCGCCGAGCTGGCCGGCGCGGGCGGCGCGGTAGCCGGGGACGTCGCCGAGCACGTCGTCGAACGGCAGAGCGCGCTCGCCGCCCTGGCCGCGTTGCCCGAGCGCGATCTGGAGGTCCTGACGCTGGTCAACTGGCACGGGCTGCGGCCTCGCGAGGCGGCGAAGGTGGTCGGCTGCTCGGCCGCCGCGTTCTTCGTCCGGCTGCACCGTGCCCGCCGGCGGCTCGCCGGCGCCCTGGAGAACGGCCCCGATCCTCGTCCCCGTCCCGCCCCGGTCGCCGAGGAGGCGGCCCGATGACCACTGGAGCGAAGATGAGCCCTGCCACCGGTCCCGACGAGGTCGTCCGGGCACTCCGTCCCGCCGCGCTCGACATGATGGCCGACGAGGCGTACGCCCGGCGCCGGGACGGCGACCTCGCCCGCGCGATGCGGGCCGGAGCCGCCGGCGGGCGGGAGCCCGTCCCGGCACGCGGGACGCTCGTGCGGCGGCGTCCGCTCCTGCTGCTCACCGGGGTCGCGGCCGCCGGCGCGCTGGTGGTGGGCGCCGCCGTCGCCGTCACCGGGCAGGACGGGGCCGTGCGGCTCGGCCCGGGGGTCGCCACCCTGCCCGACGCGCGGGAGTTCCTGCTGGCCAGCGCCCGGACCGCCGAGAAGGCCCCGGCCGGAACGGGACGCTACTGGTACATCCGGTCGCGGGACACCACCGAGGTGTCCGGCGTCCGGTGGGTCGTCAGGGGCGAGGGTCCGCAGGCCCGTAAGGCGAAGGTCCAGCCCAAGATCCCCTACAGGGCGTCTCTGGTGAACCCCGCCGAGGTCTGGATCGGGACCGCGCCCGGCGACGTCTTCCGCAAGAGCAGCGGCCGCACCGAGGTCGCCTTCGCGTCCGCCGCCGACGAGGCCGCCTGGCGGAAGCAGGGGGCACCGAACCTCGCGGGCGGCACGGCCGAGCCGCGCACCTGGGAGGCGAAGGGAGCCCGGCTGAGCATCGGCGAGCGCCGGATGTCGGTGAGGGAGCTTCGGGCGCTGCCCGCCGACCGGGGCGGGCTGGAGGCCGTCCTGCGCGCCCAGTACGAGCGTGACCGGAAGGCCGCCGGGAACCGGTTCGCAGGCGGCTTCCCCGCCTACGTGTGGGAGATCGCCCGCGATCTGCTGGCCGCGCCGCTCACGCCCGGGACCAAGGGCGCCCTGTTCAAGATCTTGGCCGCGCAGCCGGGGATCTGGCTGGACGGGGCGGTGAAGGACCGGCTCGGCCGTCCCGGAACGGCACTGTCCGTCGCGGCCGCTCCGGACGGCGGCGCCGAGCGCGTCACCACCCGGATGATCGTCTCATCGGGGACCGGCGCGCTGCTGGAGTACGAGACCCGGGAGAGCGGGTTCGGATCGCGGTGGATGACCTACGCGGCGATGGGCTGGGTCGGCCACCTGGGGGCCAAGCTCTGAGCACGCCGCTCCCGGGCGGCCTGCCCGTGCGCGCCAAGGGCTCAGGGGCCGAACCGCCGCACGGGCAGGCCGCTCAGCGCCGACGCCGCCGTCGCGATCTCCTCCGCCGAGCGTTCGAGGGCCACGTCCGCGAACGCCAGCGGGCCGCCGTAGGCCTTCAGGCAGGTGCGGGCGCGCCGGGCCGCCCGCGGCCGCAGCCGGGCGATCACCGCCCCGGCGTCGGCGGCGACGAACACCACGACCCGGTTCCGCCCCCTGGCGCCGAGGCCGCCGGCGGGGGCGCGGTACGGCGCGACGCGGATCTCGGCCACCTCGCTCCACGCCACCCGCGCGTCCAGGGACGGGACCTCGAAGCCGTCCGCCCGCAGGTGCAGCGCGGGCAGGTGCGGCTTCGACCAGCGCATCGTCAGCACGACGCTCACCGTGACGAGCAGGCCGAAGATCACCGCGACGCCGAGCCCGACGGCCGGGTTCCACGCCGAGGCGGCCGCCACGGCCACGGCGGCGATTCCCACCAGGAGGAAGTACTGGCGGCGCAGCACCGCACGGTCGTACCGCACGGGCATCTCCTGCCCCGCCGCGCGCGCCCCGCCCGGCGTTCCCGGCGTTCCCGGGACGCCGCCGTACGAGGCCGGGGCGGGCGGAGCCGCATGCTCGGTGACCCACAGCGCCGAGGCGTGCAGGCTCTCCAGCCGGTGCCAGGCCAGCGACCGCCGCCGCAGCACCAGCATGCAGAGCAGCACGGCGACCACCGCGGGCACGGCCGCGGCGAGGTTGGCGGGGCTGCCCCACCCGAACGACACCCCCGGCGCCACGGCCTCGGTCACGATCACCACGGCGACCGCCCAGACGACGATCGCGACCAGCGCGGGCCAGGCGCGCCGCCAGTACGGGACGCCCAGCATCGCCCGGGCGTACCCCACGGCGATCACCGCGGTCGTCGGATCGGGATGGGGCCGGTCGCCGCGCAGCAGCTCGCGGCGCAGGCCGCGGTCCAGCTCGCGCCAGGCGTCCCGGGCGGCGCGCCCCGCGGGGACGGGCGGGGCGGCGGTCGTCGGTTGCACGCCGGGAGTGTAACGGCGCGAGGGCCGCGCCGACCGCCCGATCTGCCCGGATATTCGCCACACATCCCGCCGCGGGTCAGCGCGACCTGCCGAAACCTTGGCTCCGGTTGGGCGTTTTTCGCCGGTGAGCACGGGCGGTGGCGCGGATACGGTCGGCCCGTGAGCGGGGACGGCGGGGGAGACCCCGGAATCGGGCGGGTCCTGATCGCGCTGGGCGGCAACGCCATGACGGGGCCGGACGGCAGCGCCACGCCGGACGCGCAGGCCGCCGCCATCGGGCGCGCCATGGAACGGGTCGCCGACCTGGTCGCGGCGGGCGCCCCGGTCGCGCTGACGCACGGCAACGGCCCGCAGGTCGGCAACCTTCTCATCAAGAACCAGCTCGCCGCGCACATGGTCCCGCCGGTGCCGCTGGACTGGTGCGGCGCGCAGACGCAGGGCACCATCGGCGTGCTGATGGTCAGCGCGCTGGAGCGGGCGCTGGCCGCCCGCGGCGCGTCCCGTCCGGTGACCGCCGTGGTCACCCGCACGCTGGTGGACGCCGCCGACCGCGGCTTCTCCGACCCGGTCAAGCCGGTCGGCCGCTACTTCCCCGGGGACGAGGCCGAGCGGTTCATGGCGCTGGGCCAGTCGTGGCGGTCGTTCGGCCCGCGCGGCTGGCGCCGGGTGGTCGCCTCGCCCGAACCGCTGGAGATCCTGGACGCGGGCGCCGCCGCCGTGCTGCTGGAGGCCGGCCATGTCGTGGTCGCCGCCGGCGGCGGGGGAGTGCCCGTCGTCCGCGACCCCGGCGGCGCCCTGCGCGGCGTGGAGGCCGTGGTCGACAAGGACCTGGCCGCGCAGCTGCTGGCCCGCCGACTGGGCGCCGACACCCTGGTCATCGCCACCGACGTGGAGCACGCCATGGCCGGGTACGGCACCGCCGCGGAGCGCCCGCTGCGCCGTACGACCGCCGCCGAGCTGCGCGCGCTGGCCGCCGCCGGGCACTTCGCGGGCGGCAGCATGGGCCCGAAGGTGGAGGCCGTGCTGCGCTTCACGGCCGCCGGCGGGCGGCGCGCGGCGATCACCTCGCTGGACCGCATCACCGAGGCCGCGCAGGGCAAGGCCGGAACCATCATCGAGGAGTAGCGAACGTGCCCGATCCGATCGAAGTACGCAAGATCCCCATCGAGAGCGTGACCGACGCCTCCGGGCTGGCCCGGCTGATCGACGACGGCGTGCTGGAGGCCGACCGGGTGCTGGCGGTGGTCGGCAAGACCGAGGGCAACGGCGGCGTCAACGACTACACC
Organism: Spirillospora sp. CA-255316; assembly: GCA_050942275.1. Lineage (GTDB taxonomy): Bacteria > Actinomycetota > Actinomycetes > Streptosporangiales > Streptosporangiaceae > Spirillospora. The sequence continues at coordinate 3,302,231 of CP192047.1, forward strand.
CGGCTGCTGGCCGACCGGGCGTTCCGCGAGGTCCTGGTCGCCAGGGGCACCCGCACCGCCGAGGAGGTCGGGGGCGTCCCGCTGGTGTGGTCGGGCGGCACCGACGGCGTGCTCAGCCCGCACGCCACCGTCTTCGCCACCGTCGATCCCGCCACCGCCCCCGCCTCCGACGAGCCGCGGCTGTCGGTCGGGGTGGCGATGAGCGAGGTCATCCTGCCCGAGGACATCGGCCGTCCCGCGATGGTGGAGACGGTCGCGGCGGGCGTCCGCGAGGCCATGAAGATCGCCGGGATCGACGATCCGGCGGACGTGCACTACGTGCAGACCAAGACCCCGCTGCTCACCCTCGACACCATCAACGACGCCAAGTCCCGGGGCCGCGACGTCGTCACCGAGGACACCCTCACGTCGATGGACATCTCCAACTCCACCACCGCGCTCGGTATCGCCGTGGCGCTGGGCGAGATCGAGCCGCCCGCGGCGGAGCGTATCCACCGCGACCTGTCGCTGTACTCCTCGGTGGCGTCGTGCTCCTCCGGCGTCGAGCTGGACCGGGCGCAGATCGTGCTGGTCGGCAACGTGCGCGGGATCGGCGGCCGCTACCGGGCCGGGCACGGGGTGATGCGGGACGCGCTGGACGCCGACGGCATCTGGTCGGCGATCCGCTCCGCCGGGCTGGACCTGCCCGACCGGCCGCACCCCGACGACCTCGGCGGCCGGCTGGTCAACGCGTTCATCAAGTGCGAGGCCGACCCGAGCGGCTCGGTGCGGGGCCGCCGCAACATCATGCTGGACGACTCCGACGTGCACTGGCACCGGCAGATCAAGGCGTGCGTGGGCGGCGTCGCGGCGGCGGTCACGGGCGATCCCGCGGTGTTCGTGTCGGTCGCCGCCGTCCACCAGGGCCCCTCCGGCGGCGGAACCGTCGCCGCCATCGTCGAGCCCTGACCCGCCGAAGATCACATCCGGTCACGGGATCATTGCGAGGAGTATCGGTGCTCCGGGCATGCGCGGCGGCGGGACGATATAGCCTCGTTGCGTGCCCGGACTGACCATTCCCGAACCTCAGTTCCCCGCGGACGACGGCGCCGCCGACCCGCGGCTGCGCGAGGCGCTCGCCGGATACGCGGCGGGCCGCGTCGGCGCGCACGGCGTGATCAACCGGCTGCACGACGCGCGGCTGCTGGTGCCGGTCGTGGCCGTCCTCACCGAGGAGGAGGACGTCGCCCCGGGCGAGCTGCGCCGGGAGAAGTCCAGCGACATGGCGCTGCCCACCCTCGTGGGGGAGGACGGCCGGCGCGGCGTGCTCGGCTTCACCTCCGCCGAGACGATGAAGGCGTGGCGGGCCGACGCACGCCCGGTGGCGGTGCACGCCAGGCAGGCCTGCCTGGCCGCGCTCGACGAGGGCGCGCACGCCCTGGTGGTCGACGTCGCGGGCCCGGTGCCGTTCGCGGTGGAGGGGCTGCGGCTGCACCTGCTCGCCGAGGGCCGCACCATCCCGCCGCCGCACGAGGACCCGGAGGTGCTGGCCGCCGTCGAGGCCGCGTTCGCGTCGGAGGAGTCGGTCACCGGCGTGCGGCTGTCGGAGGGCACCGCGGCCGAGCTGGCGATCCGGTTCTCCGTCCAGCCCGGCCACGACGAGCGGGCCGCCGTGCAGCGCGTCTCCGACCGCCTCGCCGAGCTGCTGCGGGGCCGCGTCGTCGGCGGCGTCGAACTGACCATCGCCCGCCGCTGACCCCCCAGTAGGGTCGGCGGCGTGGACACCCCCACGAACGACACCCCCGGCGACGCGGACACCGCTCCGAACGCTGCCTCCAGCCCGGACGGCACCGCGAGCGCGGGCGACGCCCCGGACGCGGGGGACGCCCCGGGCGCGGGTGAAGCCCTGGGCGATGAGGACGCCTCCAGCGCGGGCGGTGCCCCCGGTGCGGAAGGCTCGTCGTGGTCGTGGCGGGCCGGTTGGACGGAGCCGTTGCGCCGGCGTCCGATCCCGGTCGTGCTCGCCGCGGTGGCCGTGACGGGGCTGCTGGTCTGGCGGATCGGGGTACGGCCCGACCTGCCCGCCTTCCTGGTCCTCGGGGTCGTCGGCACGGCGCTGGCCACCGTGGACATCGCGTCGAAGCGCCTGCCCGACCCGCTGACGCTGCCGCTGTACGGGGCCGGGCTCGCGCTCCTGGGCGCCGCCGTCCCGGCCACCGACGACGGCGGAGCCCGGTTCCTGTACGCCCTGACCGGCCTGGCCGGGCTGTGGCTGCTGTTCGCCGTCCAGTGGTTCGCCGTGCCCGGCAAGATCGGCCTCGGCGACGTCAAGCTGGCGGGCGTGCTCGGGATGTACCTGGGCTGGCTCGGCTACGGCGCCTGGATGCTCGGGGTGCTCGCCATGTTCGTGCTCGCCGGGGTGTTCGCGGCGGCGCTGCTGGCGCTGCGGCGGGCCGGGCGCGGGACGGAGCTGCCGTACGGGCCGTTCATGCTGGCCGGGGCCCTGGCCGGCGCCCTCGTCCACGCCGGGTAGGAAAATCGCTCGCCCGCCGCGCGCCCCGTTCGGCAGGCTGGGGCGATGACCGCTACGGACACCTTGGACGACGCTCAGATCCGGACCTTCGTCGAGGACGGGTTCGTCCTGCTGGAGGAGGCGTTCCCGCGGGAGATCGCCGAGGAGGGCCGGGCGATCCTCTGGCGCGACACCGGCTGCGACCCCGACGACCCGGCCACCTGGACGCAGCCGGTGGTCCGGCTGGGCAACTACGCGCAGGAGCCGTTCCGGGCCGCCGCCAACACGCCGCGCCTGCACGCCGCCTTCGACGCCCTGGTCGGCGAGGGCCGGTGGCAGCCGCAGGGCGGCCTCGGCACGTTCCCGGTGCGGTTCCCCAGCCCCGACGACCCCGGCGACGGCGGCTGGCACGTCGAGGCGAGCTTCTCCGGCGGGGACGCCGCGGACTTCCTGAGCTGGCGGACGAACGTGCGGTCGCGCGGGCGGGCGCTGCTGATGCTGTTCCTGTTCTCGGACGTGGGCGAGGACGACGCCCCCACCAGGATCCGGGTGGGCTCCCATCTGGACGTCGCGCCCATCCTCGAACCGGCGGGCGAGGAGGGCATGGACTTCATGGCGCTGGCCGGGGCGGCCGTCCCCGCCAGCGACCACCGGCCCGTCGCGTACGCGACCGGCCGCGCCGGCGACGTCTACCTGTGCCACCCGTTCCTGGTGCACGCGGCGCAGCCGCACCGCGGCACCCGGCCGCGCTTCATGGCGCAGCCGCCGCTCCTGCCGCCGGGCCCGCCGGGCGAGGGCACGGTCGGCGACCCCCTCGGCGACCCCCTCGACGGCGGCGGCTCACCGGTCCTGGAGGCGATCCGCAGGGGTCTCGGCCGCTGACCCCCGTAGGCTGGGTTTCCGACCAGGACCGCGCCGACCGTGCAGGCCCGCAGACCATGCGGGCCGCGTAGGAGAAGACGACCCGTGCTGACCATGCAGGATGCCCTGATCCGGCTCACCGACCACTGGGCGGGGCACGGCTGCCTCATCACCCAGCCGATGAACACCGAGGTCGGAGCGGGCACCCTCAACCCGGCCACGGCGCTGCGGGTACTCGGCCCGGAGCCGTGGCGGGTCGCGTACGTGGAGCCGAGCGTCCGCCCCGACGACGCCCGCTACGGCGACAACCCCAACCGGCTCCAGACCCACACCCAGTTCCAGGTGATCCTCAAGCCGGAGCCGGGCGACGCCCAGCAGCTCTACCTGGGCAGCCTGGAGGCCCTCGGCATCGACCTGCGCGCCCACGACGTGCGGTTCGTCGAGGACGACTGGGCCTCGCCCGCGCTGGGCGCCTGGGGGCTGGGCTGGGAGGTGTGGCTGGACGGCCTGGAGATCACCCAGTTCACCTACTTCCAGCAGTCCGGCGGGCTCACCCTCGACCCCGTCTCGGTCGAGATCACCTACGGGATGGAGCGCATCATCATGGCGCTCCAGGGGGTGTCCCACTTCAAGGACATCGCCTACGCGCCCGGGATCAGCTACGGCGAGGCGTTCGGGCAGGCCGAGTACGAGATGAGCCGCTACTACCTCGACGACGCCGACATCGGCACCGTCCGGGAGCTGTTCGAGGCGTACGCGGCCGAGGCGCGGCGGATGCTGGACGCCCGGCTGCCCGTGCCCGCGCACTCCTACGTGCTCAAGTGCTCGCACGCGTTCAACGTGCTGGACGCGCGCGGCGCGATCGGCACCACCGAGCGGGCCCGCGCGTTCGCCCGGATGCGCCGGCTCGCGCACGACGCGGCCGGGCTGTGGGTGGAGCGCCGCGACGAGCTGGGGCATCCGCTGGGCGACGCCTCGGCCCGTGCCGCCGAGGAGCCCGCGGCCGGGACGCTGACGATCTACCCGGAGATCTCCGCGCCGGGCGTGTTCGCCCTGGAGATCGGGGTGGAGGAGCTGCCGCCGCACGAGGTCGGCCGCACCCTCGACCACGTGACCGCCGAGCTGACCCGGGGGCTGGAGGAGGCCGGGCTGCTGGCCGACGAGACCGAGGTGCACTCCTACGCCACCCCGCGCCGCGTCATCGTCGTGGCGGGCGACGTCCAGCCGCGCGAGCCCGACACCGAGCAGGTCGTCAAGGGGCCGCGGCTGTCGGCCGCCTTCGACGCCGACGGCAACCCGACCAGGGCGCTGCAGGGGTTCGCGCGCGGTCAGGGCGTCGACCCCTCCGAGGTCACCACGGTCACGGTGGGCGGCGGCGAGTACGCCGGGCTGGTCCGGCCGATCAAGGGCCGTCCCGCCGCGAAGGTGCTGGCGGAGCTGCTGCCGCGGATCGTGGAGGGGCTGCGCGCCGACAAGAACATGCGGTGGAACGCCCCGGGGCTGTCGTTCGCCCGTCCCATCCGCTGGCTGCTGGCGCTGCTGGACGACTACGAGGTGCCGTTCGAGGCGGGCGGCATCCCGTCGGGCCGCATCACCCACGTGCACCGCACCGCGACGACCTCCGACGTCTCGGTCCCGGACGCGGGCGCGCTGGTGCCCACGCTGCGCGCGCACGGCATCGAGCCCGCCGTGGAGCGCCGCCGCTCGCAGATCATCGAGACGGCCGGGGCGCTGGCCGCGGAGGCGGGCGGCACGATCGACTTCCCCGGTGAGAGCGCGCTGGTGGAGGAGGTCGTCAACCTGGTGGAGGAGCCGGTGGCGATCCTGGGCTCCTTCGACGACTCCTACCTGGAGCTGCCGGAGGAGATCCTCACCACCGTCATGAAGAAGCACCAGCGGTACCTGCCGGTGCGCGCGTCCGCGGGCGCCGGGAGGCTGCTGCCGCACTTCGTGACCGTCGCCAACGGAGAGTGCGACCACGAGGCGGTGCGCGCCGGCAACGAGGCCGTGCTGCGCGCCCGCTACGAGGACGCGGCGTTCTTCTTCCAGCAGGACCTGCGCAGCACGCCCGAGGAGATCGCGCGGGGCCTGGACCGGCTCACCTTCACCGAGCGGCTGGGGTCGATGGCCGACCGGGCCGCGCGGATCCGGGTGATCGCCGCCGAGCTGGCGGAGCGGGCAGGGCTCGGCGAGGACGAGGCGGCCGTGCTGCGGCGGGCCGGGGAACTGGCCAAGTTCGACCTCGCCTCGTCCATGGTGATCGAGCTGTCGGGGCTGGCCGGGACGATGGCCCGCGAGTACGCGCGGCGGGCCGGCGAGGACGAGGCCGTCGCCCGGGCCCTGTACGACATGGAGCTGCCCCGGTCGGCGGGCGACGCGCTGCCGTCCGGGACGCCCGGGGCGCTGCTGGCGGTGGCCGACCGGCTGGACCTGCTCGCGGGGCTGTTCGCGGTCGGGTCGGTGCCCAGCGGCAGCTCCGACCCGTTCGGGCTGCGCCGCGCCGCCCTGGGCCTCACCGCGATCCTGCGCGGGCACGAGCGGCTGGCCGCGCTGACCGTCGACGACGGCCTGCTGATCGCGGCGCGCCACCAGCCGGTCGAGGTGACCGCGGAGGCGGCGGCCGAGGCGGCCGGTTTCGTCGCCCGCCGCCTGGAGCGGGCGCTGCTGGACGACGGCCACCCGATCCCCGTGGTGCGGGCCGTGCTGCCGCACGCCGGGTCGCCCGCCTACGCCGAGCGGGCGGCGGTCGACCTGGGCAAGCTCCTGGGCGACGAGCGGTTCCTGCGGCTCACGGCCGCGCTGCAGCGGGTGCTGCGGATCGTGCCGGAGGGCACCGCCGCTGGCTACGACCCCGGCCTGTTCCAGGAGCCCGCTGAACGGCGGCTGGAGGAGACGTTCGCGGCCGTGCGGGAGGCGCTGCCGGAGCGGGCCCCGCTGCCGGAGTTCACCGAGGCCGCCTTGCCACTGGCCCATCCGATCGACCGGTACTTCGACGACGTGATGGTGATGGCGGACGACCCGGCGCAGCGCGCCAACCGGCTCGGCTTCCTGGCGTCGATCCGCGACCTGGTGGGCGTCCTGGACTGGCAGCAGATCGCCTGACCCGCGTGCGCCGCCGCGTCCGCGTCCGCCCGGCGGGCGTCGTAGGGGTGCCCTACGGTGGTCGGCCATGGATGATCACATGGCCTCGGACGAGGACGTCCTGATCCTGCCGGAGGGCCTGCGCGCCGAGCTGCACCCGCGGCGCGGCGGCGCCGCCGGCCCGCCCGTGCGCGTCGAGGAGGGCTCGGCCGACTGGATCGCCCGGGGCGTCGAGCGCAGGCGCGAGCGGATCGAGGAGGTGCTCGCCCACTCCGAGAGCGACCCGGAGCTGGTGGCCAGGGCCCGCCGCCACCTCGGTGGCGAGCCCGACCCCCTGGGCGCGGCGGTCGTCGCCGCGATCGTGTGCGGCCCGCGGCAGGACCGCGCCGAGGCCGAGCGGCGGTTCGCGCACGGCTGGGCGGAGGAGCACGGCCTGGCGTTCGCCGCCCGCGCGCTCGCGGAACTGGCCGACCTGGTCATGTTCCTGCGGCTGGGCGTGCGGCCCGGCGGCACCAACCCGCCCGACGCGGCGGCGCTGCACGACGTCCGCTCGCTCCTGGCGGCCTGCGGCGACGACGAGTACGCCGCCGCCGAGGAACTCCTCGCGGGCGCACGCCGGGCCCCGGGGCAGCGCGTGGTCGCCTCCTACCTCGTCCCGACCCGCCTCGACTGGGTGGACCAGTGCTGCGCCTCTCCGCCTCCGCCCTCGTCGCGGTGGATGCTGCTGGCCTCGCTGAGCACGGCCCGCCACGTCAAACTGCTGGGCCCAGGGCTGTCCCTGAACTACCAGGACTGCTGGCAGGGCCTGTTCGTCACGATGGCCGACGGCATGGGCGCCGCGGCCGTGCCCGTGCTGGCGGCGGCGCTGGCCCCTGGAAGCGACCTGCCGCCCGCCGGGCACCCCGAGGTCCTGGCCGCCCTGGGCGTGCTGCCGCTGGACGAGGCGTTCGCCGCCATGGTCGGCAGCATCGAGTCGCAGCACGCCCAGGCCGCGCTGCTCGCGGCGATGGAGCGCTTCCCGGCGCGGGCCGCCCGCGTCCTGGCGCCGGCGACGGCGGGCGGCACCCGGGCGGCGGCGCTGGCCACCGAGATGCTCAAGGCGCACCTGCGGCTGCACCCCGGGCTCGCCGCGTCCGGTGACCTGCCGCCCGCGGCGCGGGAGATCGCGGCGGCCGTCGCGCGGGTCCCCGACGCCCCGCCGGAGGAGGTGCCCGCGCTGCTCGCCGCGCCGCCCTGGACGCGCGAACGCGCGCCGATCGTCCTCAAGGGGCTGGCGCCGCCCGCCGAGGGGTCGCTGCGCTGGGAGCCGGGCGAGCGGGAGGCGTGGGCGGACGTGCCGGAGGGCGTGATCGAGCCCCTGGACCCCCACGCCGACCTGGAGGTCATGGCCCGCAGGTTCCGTGCGGGCAAGCTGAACCGGCAGAAGCGGCTCAGCCTGATCGCCGAAGGGCCCGAGGACCTCGTGCGCCCGCTCCTGGAGGGCTGGAACCCGGGCACCCCGCTGGCCTTCCGCGGCGAGTGGTGGCGGCCCCTCGTCGCCAGGTTCGGCCTGGCGATGAGACCGCCCCTGGTGAAGTGCGCGCTGCACGCCCCGGACTCGCAGGACACGATGCTGCTGCCGTTCCTGGACGCCGAGGTCGCGGCGCTCATGGCCGGATGGCTGACCAAGGCGAAGGTGAAGCGGCACGCGCTCGCCTGGTTCGCGCGGCACGGCCTGGACGCCGTCCCGTGGCTGGTGCCCGCCGCCGTCGGCAAGCCGGTCCGCCCGCGCCGCGAGGCCGAGGCCGCCCTGCGCATGCTGGCCGGGGAGCACGGCGAGGCCGCCGTCGTGGACGCCGCCCGCGCGCACGGCGGCGAGGCGGCCGAGGCCGTCGCCGCGATGCTGGCGGCCGACGCGCTGGAGGTCCGGGCCGCCAAGGTGCCCGCCATCGGCGACTGGGCCGACCCGGCCGCGCTGCCGCAGATCCTGCTGCCCGGGCGGCGCGGCGCGCTGCCCGCCGCCGCGACCCGCCACCTGATGACGATGCTCGCGCTGTCCAAGCCGGGCGACGTCTACCCCGGCGTCGCGCGGGCCGCCGCCGGGTGCGACCCGGCGTCGCTGGCCGAGTTCGCGTGGTCGCTGTTCGAACGCTGGCAGATGGCCGGGGCGCCGTCCGCCGACGGCTGGGCGCTGACCGCCCTCGGCCCGCTCGGCGACGACGGGACGGTGCGCCGCCTCACCCCGCTGGTGCGGGCCTGGCCGGGGGAGCACGGTCACGCCCGCGCGGTCAAGGGCCTGGACGTGCTGGCCGAGATCGGCACCGAGACCGCGCTGGTCCACCTGCACGGCATAGCCGAGCGGGTGAAGTTCCGCGGGCTCCGCGACCGGGCCCGGGAGAAGATCGGGGAGATCGCCGGGCGGCTCGGGCTCACGCCCGACCAGCTCGGCGACCGGCTCGTCCCCGACCTCGGCCTGGACGAGGCGGGCACCCTGGTCCTCGACTACGGCCCGCGCCGCTTCACCGTCGGGTTCGACGAGGCGCTCAGGCCGTACGTGACCGGCGAGGACGGCAAGCGCCGCAAGGCCCTCCCCAAGCCCGGCAAGGGCGACGACCAGGAGCTGGCGCCCGAGGCGTACCGCAGGTTCGCCCAGCTGAAGAAGGACGCGCGCGCCGCCGCGTCCGACCAGGTCCTCCGGCTCGAGCGGGCCATGGTCACCGGGCGGCGCTGGACGCCGGAGGAGTTCCGGGCGTACTTCACCGGCCACCCGCTGGTCCGGCACATCGCCCGGCGGCTGGTGTGGGCCGCCGAGGACGGCGGGCGCGCGACCGCGTTCCGCGTCGCCGAGGACGGCACCTTCGCCGACGTCGCCGACGACGCCTTCACCCTGCCCGGGACCGCCCGCGTGGGCATCCCGCATCCGCTGGCACTGGGCGAGTCGGTGAAGGCGTGGTCCGACGTCTTCGCCGACTACGAGATCCTCCAGCCCTTTCCCCAGCTCGCCAGGCCCGTCGCGGCGCTCACCGAGGAGGAACGGGCCGGCGGGCGGCTGGCGCGGTTCGAGGGCGCCACGGTGCCCTCCGGCGCCGTGCGGGGCCTGACCCGGCGCGGCTGGCAGCTGCCCAGGGACTCCGACGGGATGCAATACGAGATCTCGCTCCCGCTCGCCGCCGGGCTGTCGGTCGAGATCGTCCTGGAGACCGGGCTCTACGCCGGAAGCGGCGGCGAGGAGGACGACCAGGTCCTCGAGAAGGTCACGATCGAGGGCGACCTGGCGGCCCTGGGCACCCCGCCCCTCGCCGTGCCCGTGTCAGAGGCGCTCGCCGACCTGGAACGGCTCACCGGCACGGGCTGAGCGGGCCCGTGCGCGGGCAGGGCCGCGGAGATGGGAGGATTGGCCCCATGCTGCGCTGGTTGACCGCGGGGGAGTCCCATGGCCAGGCCCTGACCGCGATTGTGGAGGGCCTGCCGGCCGGCGTGCGCGTGACCTCGGACGACATCGCCGAGGCCCTGCGCCGCCGCCGGCTCGGGCATGGGCGGGGCGCCCGGATGAAGTTCGAGCAGGACAAGGTCACGATCATCGGCGGGGTGCGCCACGGCGTGACGCTCGGCGGGCCCGTCGCGATCGAGGTCGGCAACAGCGAGTGGCCCAAGTGGGAGACGGTCATGTCGGCCGACCCCGTCGACGCCGACGTGCTGGAGGCCCAGAGCCGGGGGCAGAGTGGGAGAAACGCCCCGCTCACCCAGCCGCGCCCCGGCCACGCCGACCTGGTCGGCATCCAGAAGTACGGCTTCGACGACGCCCGGCCCGTCCTGGAGCGGGCCAGCGCCCGCGAGACCGCCGCCCGCGTCGCCCTCGGCGAGGTCGCCCGGCAGTTCCTGCGGCAGGCCCTCGGCGTGGAGATCCTCAGCCATGTGCTCGCGCTCGGCGAGGTCGCCGCCCCCGAGGGGACGCTGCCCGAGCCGTCCGACCTGGCCGCCGTCGACGCCGACCCGGTGCGCTGCTTCGACCCCGCCGCCGCGGCCGCGATGGTCGCGCACGTCGACGAGGTCAAGAGGGCCGGCGACACCCTCGGCGGCGTCGTCGAGGTGCTGGCCTACGGCCTGCCGCCCGGCCTGGGCAGCCACGTGCACTGGGACCGGCGGCTCGACTCCCGGCTGGCCGGCGCCCTGATGGGCATCCAGGCGATCAAGGGCGTGGAGCTGGGCGACGGCTTCACCACGGCGCGCCGCCGCGGCTCGGCCGCGCACGACGAGATCGACAACACCCCCGACGGGGTCCGCCGCCGCACCAACCGGGCGGGCGGCGTCGAGGGCGGCATGACCACCGGCGAGGTGCTGCGGGTGCGCGCCGCGATGAAGCCGATCTCCACGGTGCCGCGCCGGCTCGACACCATCGACGTGCGCACCGGCGAGCCCGCCAAGGCCATCAACCAGCGCAGCGACGTGACCGCCGTCCCCGCCGCCGGGGTGGTGGCCGAGGCGATGGTGGCGCTGGTGCTGGCCGACGCCGCGCTGGAGAAGTTCGGCGGCGACTCGGCCGAGGAGACCGCCCGCAATCTGCGCGGCTACCTCTCCTCGCTCGCCGTCAAGTAGCGCCGGGGCCCCGGGGGCACGGCCGTCAAGCAGGGAAGACGCGACTTCAGGTGGAGACCATGGTGCGACCCAAGGCGGTCCTGATCGGACCGCCCGGCTCGGGCAAGACGACCATCGGCACGGCGCTGGCCGAACGCCTCGGCGTCTCGCTGCGCGACACCGACGCCGACGCCGAGGCGGCCGCCGGCAAGCCGATCGGCGAGATCTTCATCGACGACGGCGAGGAGCGGTTCCGCGAGCTGGAGCGGCAGGCGGTGCGCGCCGCGCTTGCCGGGCACGAGGGCGTGCTGGCGCTGGGCGGCGGCGCCGTCCTGGCCGCCGAGACGCAGGAACTGCTGGCCGGGCACACCGTGATCTACCTGCGGGTGGGGCTGTCGGAGGCGGTGAAGCGGGTCGGCCTGGCCTCGGCCCGGCCGCTGCTGGTCCTCAATCCGCGCAGCCAGCTGCGCAAGCTGCTGGAGGAGCGGCTCCCGATCTACGAGCGGCTCGGCACGCTGCACGTCGACACCGACGGCCGCACCCCCGAGGAGATCGTCGACGAGATCCTCAAGGAGCTGGGATGACGGTCCGCAGGATCGGGGTCGGGGGCGGCGACCCCTACGAGGTGGTGATCGGCGCGGGCGTGCTCGGCGAGCTGCCCGGGCTGCTGGGACGGGGCGTCCGCACGGTCGCGCTGGTCCACGACCGGGGGCTGGCCGAGATCGCCCGCCCGGTCGCCAACGTCCTGGAGAAGGCCGGCCTCCGGGTGCACGCCCTGCCGGTGCCCGAGGGCGAGGCGGCCAAGGAGGTCGGCGTGCTCGCGGAGCTCTGGTCGAGCTTCGCCCGGCTCGGCATGACCAGGTCCGACGCGATCGTCGGCGTCGGCGGCGGCGCCACCACCGACCTGGCCGGTTTCGCCGCCGCGTCGTGGCTGCGCGGCGTGCGCGCCGTGCTGGTGCCGACCACGCTGCTGGGCATGGTCGACGCCGCCGTCGGCGGCAAGACCGGGATCAACATCCCCGAGGGCAAGAACCTCGTCGGCGCCTTCCACCCCCCGGCCGGGGTGCTGTGCGACCTGACCACCCTGGTGACCATGCCCCGCGAGGACTACATCAGCGGCCTGGCCGAGATCGTCAAGGCCGGGTTCATCGCCGATCCGGCCATCCTCGACCTGGTCGAGGACGACCCCGAGGGCGCCGCCTCCCCGTCCGGGCCGCACACCCCCGAACTGGTCGAGCGCGCCGTGCGGGTCAAGGCCGAGGTCGTCACCGCCGACCTGAAGGAGGCCGGGCTCCGGGAGATCCTCAACTACGGCCACACCCTGGCGCACGCCATCGAGACGGCCGAGGACTACCGGTTCCGGCACGGCCACGCCGTCGCGATCGGCATGGTCTACGCCGCCGAGCTGGCCGCCCTCGCCGGCCGCCTGCCCGCGGACGTGGTCGACCGGCACCGCTCGGTGCTGACCGCCACCGGGCTGCCGGTCTCCTACGGCGCCGAGGCCTGGCCCGCGCTGCGCGCCACCATGACCATCGACAAGAAGTCCCGCGGCTCCACGCTGCGCTTCGTGGTCCTCGACGGGCTGGCGAAGCCGGGCCGCCTGGAGGGCCCGCCCGAGGAGCTCCTCGAGGCCGCCTACACGAGGATCGCGCGATGAACCGTGTGCTGGTGCTGAACGGCCCCAACCTGCGGCGGCTGGGGACGCGCGAGCCGGACGTCTACGGCTCGGAGTCGTTCGAGGACCTCACCGCGCTGTGCCGCGACACCGGCCGCCGGCTCGACCTGCGGGTCGAGGTGCGGCAGACCGACGACGAGGCGGAGATGATCCGCTGGGTGCACGAGGCGGCCGACGAGCGGCTGCCGGTGGTCATCAACCCTGCGGCGTTCACCCACTACTCCTACGCGCTGCGGGACGCCCTGGCGCAGCTGCGGGCGCCGCTGGTGGAGGTGCACATCTCCAACCCGGCGGCGCGCGAGGAGTTCCGGCACACCTCGGTGGTCGCGGGGGTGGCCACCGGGACGATCGCCGGCTTCGGGCTCATGTCGTACGTCCTGGCGCTCCAGGCCGTCGCCGAGCTGCTCACCGAGAGCCCCGCCCAGGCCTGACCACGCCTCCGCCCGACGGCCGGGCCGCCGGGCCCGGCGGCCCGCCGGGCGCCCCCGCCTCCGCCGGTTGACATGGGCCGGCGTGGTCAGGCGTCGGCGGCCTCGGCCGCGGCGCGGGCCATCTCCTTGAGCTCGGCCACCACGTCGTCGAGCGGGCGCACGTCGCGGTGCGCCCGGCACAGGATGGTGGCGCCCTCCACCGCCGACACGATGAGCGTGGCGAGGCGCTCGGCGCGCGCGTCCGGGACGCCCGCGTTGCCGAGCCCGGTCGCCAGGGTGTCCTGCCAGCGCCCGAACGCGGCGGAGGTGGCGGCGGCCAGCTGCGGCGCGTCGTCGTGCGACTCGACCGTGACCGCCACGACGGGGCAGCCGGCCCGGAACTCGCTCTTGATCAGCACCTGCCGCCACCAGCCCACGAACGCGTCCACCGCCGAGGCGGCGTCGCCGCCCTCCACGGCCGCCTGGATCCCGGCGTTGAGGAAGTCCCCGGTGTAGCGCACCGCCTCCTCGGCCAGCTGCACCTTGCCGCCGGGGAAGTGGTGGTAGATCGAGCCGCGGGGGGCGCCGCTGTGCGCGATGACGTCGCGGAACCCCGTGCCGCTGTACCCGCGCTCGCGGAAGAGGAAGGCGGCGCTGCGCACCATGCGTTCCCGGCTGTCGCTCCCCATGCAGCGATTATGACATTCATCATACCGCTCTTGCATTGAGCATGACGATGGTCATAGAAAAGCGTGCATATGACGGACGTCATACCTAGAGCGGACGGTTCGGCGGCAGAACGGAGTGCGGCGATGGGGAACGGCGGGACGACGGCGGGGCTGGAGCAGCTCAGGGCGGCGCTGGAGCGCGCCGCCGCCGCGGGCACCGGGATCGGGACGCTGCTCGGCATGGAGGCGGAGAAGCTGGAGCCGGGCCTGGTGGTCTTCGCGATGGAGCCCCGGGCCGACTTCGCCAACCCGCTCGGGACGGTGCACGGCGGCGTCCTGTCCACGCTGCTGGACTCGGCGATGAGCTGTGCGGTGCACACCTCGCTGCCCGAGGGCGCGGGCTACACGACCCTGGAACTCAAGGTCAACTTCGTCCGCCCGGTGCCGGTCGAGGGCGGGCGGCTGACCTGCGAGGGCCGTACGGTGCACATGGGCCGCCGGGTGGCGACCTGTGAGGGCCGGATCACCGACGCGGCCGGGCGGCTGATGGCGCACGGCACCGCGACCTGCATGATCCTCCCGGCCGTTACCGGCGAGTAGGGTTCGCTCAGGCACTGACGAAGGAGACCTGGCGTGATCGACCTCCAGCGCGACGGCGACGTGTTCGTCCTGCGCTACGACGACGGTGAGAACCGCTTCGGCCCCGGCTTCCTGGACGCCGTCGGGGACGCCCTCGACTCCGTGGAGAAGGCCGGCTCGCCGGGCGCCCTGGTGACGGCGGGCACCGGCAAGTTCTACTCCAACGGCCTGGACCTGGACTGGCTGGGCGCCAACCAGGACCGCTTCGAGGACTACCTCGGCCGCGTGCACGCGCTGTACGCGCGCCTGCTGGCCTTCCCGATGCCGACCGTCGCGGCCGTCAACGGCCACGCCTTCGCCGGCGGCGCGATGCTCGTCCTCGCCCACGACCTGGCCGTGATGCGCACCGACCGCGGCTTCTTCTGCCTGCCCGAGGCCGATCTGGGCATGAGCTTCACACCGGGGATGTCCGCGCTGATCCAGGCCCGGCTGTCCCCGTCGGTCGCGCACGAGGCCATGGTCACCGCACGCCGGTACACCGCCGAGCAGGCGCTGGCCGCGGGCATCGTGGCGCGCACCGCCGACGAGGCCGGCGTGCTCCCCGCCGCGGTGGAGCTGGCCGCCTCGCTGGCGGGCAAGGACGGCGCGGTGGTGCGCAAGATCCGTACCGGCATGTACGGTCCGGCCCTGGCCGCCCTGCGGGGGCCCGCACTGGGCTGACCCGTCCCGGGGCGCGTCCCGGCCCCCTCCGGGCGGGCGGCCAGGGGTGGGGAGGTCCGCGGGCCACCCCGCGTGCGGGACCGGGCGGCCGACTAGGTACGTTCGACTGGAATTTGATTCGGTTGTGAGGAAGGGGTGCCGGATGCGCATCGGGATGGCCCTCAACTACGCGGGCGGCTTCAAGGAGACCGTCGAGGAGCTGGCCGACTTCGAGAAGGCCGGCCTCGACATCGTCTTCGTGGCCGAGGCCTACAGCTTCGACGCGGTGAGCCAGCTGGGCTACATCGCCGCCAGGACGGAACGGCTGGAGATCGCCTCCGGCATCCTGCAGATCTACTCGCGCACGCCCACGCTGATGGCGATGACCGCGGCGGGCCTGGACTACGTCTCGGAAGGGCGGTTCACGCTCGGCCTCGGCGCGTCCGGCCCGCAGGTCATCGAGGGGTTCCACGGCGTGCCGTACACCGCCCCGCTCGGCCGCACCCGCGAGATCATCGAGATCTGCCGCACGGTGTGGCGGCGCGAGCGGCTCCAGTACGAGGGCAAGCACTACACCGTGCCGCTGCCCGAGGGGCAGGGCACCGGCCTCGGCAAGCCGCTCAAGATCATCAACCATCCGGTCCGGGCCGACATCCCGATCCTGATCGCCGCGATCGGGCCCAAGAACGTCGAGCAGACCGCTGAGATCGCCAACGCCTGGCAGCCGATCTTCTACGTCCCCGAGCGGGCCGGCGAGGTGTGGGGGGCGTCCCTGGAGGCGGGCCGGGCCAGGCGCGACCCCTCGCTGGGCGAGCTGGACATCGTCGGCCAGGCGCCGCTGGCCATCGGCGACGACGTGAAGGGCTTCCTGGAGTTCGGCCGCCCGATGGCCGCGCTCTACATCGGCGGCATGGGCGCCAAGGGCAAGAACTTCTACAACGACCTGTGCCGCCGGTACGGCTGGGAGAAGGAGGCCGAGGAGATCCAGGACCTCTACCTGGACGGCAAGAAGGACGAGGCCGCCGCCAAGGTCCCCCAGGAACTGCTGGAGAAGATGTCGCTCATCGGCCCCGAGGGCCACATCCGCGAGCGGCTGGCCGCGCTCAAGGAGTCCGGCGTCACCACGCTCAACGTCACCCCGATCGCCGGCGACCACAAGGGCCGCCTGGCGCTGGTGGAGAAGATCAAGGAGCTGGCCGCCGAGGCCTGACCGGCGCCGCGGCGGGCCGGGCGGCCCCGCGCCCCCGGCCCGCCAGGACGAACAGGACGAACTTGTGAACTAGAGTTCGGCCATGACCGACCAGCACCGGCGGCGCCGGGAGGCCCTCGCCGAGCGCATCGCCCCCGACGCCGACGCCGTCCTGATCACCCGGCTGGTCAACGTCCGGTACCTGACCGGGCTGGAGAGCTCCAACGCCGCGCTGCTGGTGCGCGCCGGCGGCGAGGCCGTGCTGTGCACCGACTCCCGCTACGCCGGCACCGCCCGCCGCGTCTGCCCCGACCTGGAGCTGGTCGTCGAGCGGCCGACCGCCGAGACCCTGACCTCCCGCGCCGGCGAGACGGGCGTGGGCCGGCTCGCGTTCGAGGCGCACGCCGTCACCGTCGAGAAGCACGCCGCGCTGACCGCCCTCGACGGCGCCCCCGAGTTCGTCGCCTCCGGGCACCGGGTCGAGGAGCTGCGCCTGGTCAAGGACGAGGACGAGCTGGCGCTGCTGCGCGAGGCCTGCGCCATCACCGACCGCGCCTTCGCCGCCCTCCTCCCCGAGCTGGCCGCCGGCATGACCGAGCGCCAGGCCGCCATCGCCCTGGACCGCCACATGGTCGACCTCGGCGCCGAACGCCCCGCCTTCGAGACCATCGTCGCCTCCGGGCCCAACGGCGCCATCCCGCACCACCGTCCCGGCGGCCGCGTCCTGGCCCGCGGCGACCTGGTCACCTTCGACTTCGGCGCCCTGTACGGCGGCTACCACGCCGACATGACCCGCACCGTCGCCCTGGGCGAGCCCGCCGGCTGGCAGCGCGACCTGTACGACCTGGTGCGCCGCGCCCAGCGGGCCGGGGTCGAGGCGGCCGTGCCCGGCGCCGAGACCAAGGAGGTCGACGGCGCCGCCCGGAAGGTGATCGCGGACGCCGGGCACGGCGACGACTTCCCGCACGGGCTCGGCCACGGCGTCGGCCTGGAGATCCACGAGGCTCCGCTCATGGGGTACGACAAGACCGGTAAGCTGATGGATCGAGTTCCGATCACCGCCGAGCCCGGGGTCTACCTCGCGGGCCGGGGCGGGGTCCGCATCGAGGACACACTGGTCGTCCGGGGCAGCGGGCCGGAGCTCCTCACCGAGACGACCAAGGACCTGCTCGTCCTCTGACACACGGGGGCGCGGGCGGGCCCTGGCGCAGGACGAGCACGACGAGCAGAGAACGACCGAGGCGGGCGGGCCCCGCCGGGAGAGGACGCTGTGGCCACGACGAACGACCTCAAGAACGGCATGACGCTGAACCTGGACGGCCAGCTGTGGACCGTCCTGGAGTTCCAGCACGTCAAGCCCGGCAAGGGCGGCGCGTTCGTCCGCACCAAGCTGAAGAACGTCCTGTCGGGCAAGGTCGTCGACAAGACCTTCAACGCCGGCACCAAGGTCGAGGTGGCCAGCGTCGACAAGCGGGAGATGCAGTACCTCTACCGCGAGGGCGAGGACTTCGTCTTCATGGACACCGAGACCTACGACCAGCCGCACATCCCCGGCACGGTCGTCGGCGACGCCGCGAACTACCTGCTCCCCGAGCAGAACGCGGTGATCGCGTTCAACGACGACAACCCGCTGTACGTCGAGCTGCCCGCCGCGGTCGTGCTGGAGGTCACCGAGACCGAGCCGGGCCTGCAGGGCGACCGCTCCACCGGCGGCACCAAGCCGGCCACGCTGGAGACCGGCGCCCTGATCAACGTGCCGCTGTTCATCACCACCGGCGAGAAGGTCAAGGTCGACACCCGTTCCGGTGATTACCTCGGCCGCGGCTGACCGCCGGGCACGAGCGGACGGGAGCAGATGAGCGCACGAAGCAAGGCCCGCAGGCTGGCCCTGGACATCCTGTTCGCCGCCGAGCTCCGCGAGGAGGAGCCGACGGCGGTGCTGGCCCAGCGCGGCCGGCCCAACCAGGACGAGCTGTCCGCCCACGGGCACGCGGTCCGGCTGGTCGAGGGCGTCCAGGAGCACCGCGACCGGATCGACGAACTGCTCGCCACCTACGCCACCGGCTGGACCCTCGACCGGATGCCGGTGGTCGACCGCAACATCCTGCGGATGGGCGCCTTCGAGCTGCTGTGGGTCGAGGACGTCCCGGACGGCGTCGCGGTGAGCGAGGCGGTCGCGCTGGCCACCGACCTGTCCACCGACGAGTCCCCGCGGTTCGTCAACGGCCTGCTGTCCCGGCTGCAGCAGCTCAAACCCTCCCTCTCCCTGGAGAGCTGACCACAGGCGGATGATCGCCGCAGGCGGTCCCCGGGGCGAGACCGGCGAGGGTGAGGGCGGATGATGAGGGCAATGAAGAGGGCAGAGGAGCAGCACGACGCTAGGGGGATGGCCGTGGCCGCCCGACCGGGAAGGCGCCCCTGGGGCGGCGGCCGGGTGCGCAACGCCGTCCTGTGGGACGCGCTGCGCAAGGTGCTCGACCGTCTCGACCCCGGCGCGGATCACCGCGACATCGTCGACGTCGGCGGCGGCACCGGCGGCTTCGCGGTGCCGCTGGCCGAACTGGGGCACCGGGTCACCGTGGTCGACTCCAGCCTGGACGCGCTGGCCGCGCTGGAGCGCCGCGCCGACGAGGCGGGCGTCACGGTGCGGGCCGTGCAGGGCGACGCCGTCGACCTGCCCGACCTGGTGGGGCCGGACGCCGCCGACCTGGTGCTGTGCCACAGCGTGCTCGAGTACGTCGAGGACCCGGCGGCGGTGATGGCCGCGCTGACCGGCTCCGTCCGCCGCGGCGGCTCGGTCAGCGTGCTGGTCGCGGGCCAGATCGCGGCGGCGCTGCACCGCGCGGTCGCCGGCCACTTCGACGACGCGCGGCGGGCGCTGACCGACCCGTCCGGCCACTGGGGCGAGCACGACCGCACCCCGCGCCGGTTCACCCGGCAGTCGCTGTCGGCGCTGGTGGAGAACGCCGGGCTGCGGGTGGGCGCGCTGCACGGCGTGCGGATCTTCGCCGATCTGGTGCCCAACGGGCTGCTGGACGCCGAGCAGGACGCCGCCGAGTCGCTGATCGCACTGGAGGCGGTCGCGGCCGTCCACCCGGTCCTGCGTGAGCTCGCCACCCAGCTGCACCTGGTAGCCGACCGTGTCTAGTTGTCATTGCGGCGCCTTGGCGTCGGGCGCCGTCACCGCAGACCCCGACCGTCGCGATTGCGAGCGGAGCCGGATTCGAGCTTGCGAGAATCCGATCGCGCAGCGAGCCGCCAGGCGAGTCGGAGCGATGCAGCAATCGCACGCGGCGCCCGCCGAAGGAGGGCGTTCAACGCCCGACGCCAAGGGCGCCGAAAAGGGTACGCGGTGAGTAGGAAGCAGCAGCTGCATCGGCCCGGGCCGGTGCCGGGGCCGCCGGCCGACGACTCCGGCTGCCCGATCCTGCACGTGGACATGGACGCCTTCTTCGTCAGCGTCGAGCTGCTGGAGCGTCCCGAGCTGGTCGGCCGCCCGGTGATCGTCGGCGGCGTGGGGGCGCGCGGGGTGGTGTCGGCGGCCTCGTACGAGGCCCGCGAGTACGGCGTGCACTCGGCGATGCCGATGTCCCGGGCGCGGCGGCTGTGCCCGCACGCCGTGGTGCTGCCGCCCCGGCACGAGCGCTACTCGGCGGTGTCGGCCGCCGTGTTCGAGATCTTCCGCGGCCTCACCCCGCTGGTGGAGCCGCTGTCGCTGGACGAGGCGTTCCTGGACGTGGCCGGGGCGCGGCGCCGCCTGGGCCGTCCCGTCGAGGTGGCGCGGATGGTCCGCGAGCAGGTCCGCGAGCAGCAGGGCATCACGTGCTCGGTGGGGGTGGCCTCGACCAAGTTCGTCGCCAAGCTGGCCTCCACCCGGTGCAAGCCCGACGGGCTGCTGGTGGTGCCCGCGGACGGGATCGAGGAGTTCCTCCACCCGCTGCCCGTGGCGGCGCTGTGGGGCGTGGGGGAGCGCACCGAGGAGGCGCTGACGCGCCTGGGCCTGCGGACGGTGGGCCAGCTCGCCCAGGTGCCCCTGGCGACGCTCCAGCGGGAGCTGGGCAACGCCCTGGGGAGCCATCTGCACGAGCTGTCGTGGGGCCGCGACCCGCGCGCGGTCGAGCCGCACACGCCCGACAAGAGCATCGGCGCCGAGGAGACCTTCGACACCGACATCGACGACCCGGAGATCATCCGCCGGGAGCTGCTCCGGCTGGCCGAGAAGGTCGGCGCCCGGCTGCGGGCGAGCGGGAACGCCGGGCGCACCGTGAGCGTCAAACTAAGGATGGCGAACTTCAAGACGATCACACGGGCGCGCACGCTGCGCGAGCCCACCGATCTCACTCGTGTGATCTATGTCACAGCCTGCGAGCTGTACGAGGCCGCCGGTCTGGAGCGGGTACGACTCCGTCTGGTGGGTGTCCGGGTGGAGAATCTGGGCCCCTCCGACCAGGCCCCCCGCCAGCTGGCCTTCGACGAACCCGAGAGCGGCTGGAGAGAGGCCGAGCGCGCGATGGACCAGGTCGCGCACCGGTTCGGCAGCGGAGCCGTCCGTCCGGCCGCACTGGTCCGGCGCGCGCACGGCGGTGACGCAGGTGACGACCGGGACGCACGGGAATGACGGTGGACGCAGAGATGACCCGCAAGTGGTGCTCGCTTGGCCGTTCGCTTTCGTCCCTCGGTTCCGCCTCGTATTCTGGGCATATCACCGTTGAGGTTCCCGTCCTGCATCGGATACCCCGTCGCGGGGCTGTCGTTGGGAGGCGCCGTGCCGCTCTCTGAGCACGAGCAACGCATGCTCGACCAGATCGAGCAGGCGTTGTACGCCGAGGATCCGAAGTTCGCTCACGCGGTCCGCTCGACCAACCCCCAGGTGCATTACAAGCGCCGGATCGTCAAGGCCGCCCTCGGCTTCGTGTTGGGCGTGTCCACGTTGATGACCGGGCTCGTCATGAACGCGGGCACGGTCACCATCGCCGTGAGTGTGACCGGATTCCTGCTCATGGTCGTTTGTTGTGTCTGGGCGCTGACCAGTTGGAAGCGCATGACCGGCGTGGGCGCCGAGTCGGCCGCGCAGGGCGACGCCGGAGGCGGAGGCGACGGAGGTGGCGGCCGCCCGGCCCGCCGCCGCGACAAGTCGTCCCGGCCCGGCTTCATGGACCGGATGGAAGAGCGCTGGCGCCGCCGCACCGAGGGCGAGTGACCGGTTCCGGCCTGGCGAGCGCCGCGCGGCGCCCGCCCGCCGGACGATCATCTCGGACCGCGGCGCCCCCGCCCCTGACGCGCTCCGGGCCCTGACCGGCCCGCCCCGATGCCGTATGCGACCTCGCGCCGCATGCGGCACACGCGTTCCGCCCCGCCGATCCCGGCGGGGCGGTGATCCACAGGCATGAGGCGGGGACGGCGCCGGGAGCGGCCCATGCGGGCCGGACACGGCCGCGACGGCCGGCCGCGCCGCTCGCGGCGAGCGCGGACGAGCGCGGACGAGCGGATGATCAGCCGCGGCGGGTTCGACCGAGGTCGGATGATCAGCTCCGGCGGGTTCGGCCCGGGGTGGAAAGATCAGCCGCGGCGGGCGCGGATCAGGGCGGAGAGCCGGTCGGTGAGCTCCTCCAGCCGGGCGGTCACGCGGCTGAACCGCGAAGTCGCCTCCAGGGCACGGCTCCCCGCCGACCGGAACGTGGCCATGCTGGACGGCGGCAGGTACCGCGCCCGCAGCCGTGCCCTGCGGCCGACGGCCGCCGCGAACGCCTCCCGCACCGTCTTCAGATCGGCCCGCAGCGACTCGGCCGGCGTCTGCGCGTGCGTCCGCGAGTAGCGGGCCAGCTCCTCGGCCCGCGCGATCCGGCCCAGCGCCCCCGCGCTCTCGGCGTCCAGCTCCAGCAGCTCGCCCAGGCGCCGCGCGGCGGCGCGCGGGGTGTCGCTGGCCCGCCAGGTCAGGCCGTGGTCCAGCGCGTCGGCCCGCATCTCCTGCCAGGCCGCGTGCGCGGCGTCCACCGGGTCGGCGGGCAGCGAACCGCCGCCCACCGCGCCGTCCACCGCGCCGCCCACCAGCGGACCGCCCTCGCTCCGGCGGGTTCCCGGACGCAGGCCGCCCAAGCCAGGCCCCTCCTCGCGCGGGACGACCGCCGCCCAGCGCCGCCGCCGGGCCAGCGCCCGCGCGGTCACCGGCGCCGCCAGGATCATCAGCACCAGCAGCGCCGCCGCCAGCCAGCCCTTCGGCACGCCGCCGCCGTCCTCCTCCTCGGCGGGCGCCCCCGCCGGGCCCTGGTCCTGCGGCTGCCGGCGCTCGGTCGCCTCCGGGGCGGCGCTCCGCTCCGCGGTCGGCGACTCCTCCGGGCTCGGCGCCTCCTGCTCCTCCGTCGCCGAGCCGTCACCGCCGGTCGCCGGGTCGGTGTAGGCGGGCGTGCTCGCCGTGCCCTGCCCGGCCGCCCCGACCGGGGTCGGCTCGAACCGCACCCAGCCCGTCCCCGGGAAGTACAGCTCCGGCCAGGCGTGGGCGTCGCGCGACCGCACCACCCACTGGCCCGGCGCGGTCTGCGTGCCGGCGGTGTAGCCCATCGCCACCCGCGCCGGGATGCCCAGGATCCTGGCCAGCAGCGCCATCGCCGCGGCGTACTGCTCGCAGTAGCCGCGCTTGCTGCGCTCCAGGAAGTCGACCAGGTCGTTGCCGTGCTGCGGCGGGGGAGCGCCCAGGTCGTACTGGAACCCGCCGTCGGTGGTGAACCACCGCTGCAACCGGACCGCCTGCTCGTGCGCGGTGGTGGCGCCCTCGGTGACGTCCTGCGCGAGCTCCCGGATCTGCGGCGGGATGCTCCTGGGGACCCGGGTGTAGGGGGTGACGATCTCGCTGGGGTAGGTCTGCCCGTTGGCCAGCTGCTCGGCCGTCGGCTCGGCCCGGGTGCTGGTGACCTCGTACGAGCGCCCGCTCGCCGAGTCGCGCAGCGAGTAGATCATCAGCGAGGAGGCGTCCACCCGCCAGTCGCCCTCGATCGACAGCCGGGACGGCGCGTACGGCACCGGCAGGAACGTCATGTTCCGGACCCGCCGCTGCACCCGCACGGTCGTCTTCACCTGGCGGGTGGCGGCCTCGCTCAACCCGGGCGGGCCGGGCAGCGGACCGTCGGTGATCCGGTCGCGGGCGGAGCTCTCCAGCGCGCTGTAGGTCCAGCGGTCGCCCTCGTACCGGTCCAGGGCGTACAGCCGCAGGTAGTCGGGGCGCTCGTCGTCGGTGCGGTAGGTCAGCACCACCGAGTCGTCCTGCCTGGTCAGCTCGCGTTTGAGGCTGACCAGGGGCTCGGGCGTGGTCACCGTCTGCGTGCCGCCGCCCCGGCCGCCGCCCGCGCCCATCCCGAACATGCCGTGCGGCCGGATCCCCGGGACGGCCATCGGGAGCAGCACCGCGATCGCCACGGCGGCCGTCCCGATACGGCGCCCGCTGGCGGCCAGCGCGCTGGAGTCGGGCCGCTCCCGGCGCCCGCCCCGCGACCCCGCCCCCGGGCCCTGGCCGGACCCCGCGCCGCCGACCGCCCCGGCCAGCGGCACCTCCTCGGTCCAGCGCCGGGTGAGCACCACCCGTCCCCAGCCCACGACGCGCTCGCGGGAATCGGCCACCAGCAGCGCCAGGTAGCCCATGGCGCCGATCCCGAACGCCACGAAATTGATGCTCTCCTCGCGCACCGCGGCGGGCACGCTGTACATCGCCAGCAGCGGCAGCCCCGCGGGGGCGACCCGCCGCAGCCGCGCGGCCAGCAGGTCGACCGCGACCGCCACCAGCCCGATCCCGGCCGTGGCCAGCAGCGCGATCCCCGGCACCAGCGGGACCGGCGCGGCGTACTGGTTGGCGGCCTCCCAGCCCTCACCGAACAGATCGCCCAGCCGGCGCAGCGACGACGGTGTCGGGACGAACCCCAGCCACGCCTCGCCCGCGGCGAACCGCACGGTCAGGTAGATGTGCAGCGCGGCCAGCCCGCCCAGGGCGCTGAGGAACGCGGGCGTGCGGAACCGCCGCACCAGCAGCCCGCCCGCGACCACCGAGAGCACCGCGCCGAACCCCGACCAGAACCACGGGCCGCTGGAGAACAGCGGGTACAGGCCCACCGACCCGGCGAGCGTGGCCAGCGCGCCCATGATCGTCATCCGGATGTTCACCGTGCCCCCGCCCTCCCGGCCGCCGACCAGGCCGCGGGCAGGTCGAGCGCGGAGGCCACCACGGCCACCTGCCAGCCGCCCGCGCGCAGCAGCCGCGCCGTGCTCGCCGCGGAGGAGCCGCGCGCGTCGCGGACCGGCCGGCCGTCTTCGGCCCCGTCCGTCCACGGGTCCTGCCGTATGCCCGCGTCCGCCCCCTCATCCTCGTCCTCGTTCTCGTCCGGGCCGCCGTCCGCGCCGGTACGGGCGCCGGCCGGACGGGGCGCGTCGATGATCACGGCGATGTGGGCCGCGTTGCCGCGCCGGGCCGCCGCCACCTGCTGCGCCTCCTCCGGCCGCAGCGCGCCGAACACCGCGACCACCAGGCCGTCCCCGTCCCGCCCCTGGGCGGCCCCGCCGCCCAGCGCGGCCAGGCCCGCCGTCAGCGAGCGCCCCCGGGACACCCGGACCGTCGCGAGCCTGTCCAGCAGCGGCCCCTCGAACGACCCCTCCGACGACGCCGCCCGCGGCAGGACCTCGCCCCGCTCGGTCACCAGCCGCAGGCTCATCCCGCGCCGCGCCAGGTGCACCCCGACCGACGCCGCCGCCGACACCGCCTGCTCGAACGCCGACGCCGGGCCCTCACCCCAGTACGCGACCCGCCGCGTGTCGAGGAACAGCGCGCCGCTGCTCTGCCAGTGCTGCTCCTCGCGCCGCACCATCAGCTCGCCGTGCCGGGCCGTGGACCGCCAGTGCACCCGCCGCAGATCGTCGCCGTGCCGGTACTCGCGCGGCGCCACGTCGTCCTCGCCCGCCGTCGCGACCGTGCGGGCCAGGCTGTCGCCGCCCCCGCCCCAGGCGCCGTCCAGCCGCGAGTCCGGCAGCGGCACCAGCGCGGGCGTCACGGTCAGCCCGTCCGACAGGCTGAACGAGCGGACCAGCTCCACCATCCCGAACGGATCGGCCAGCCGCACGGTCAGCGGCCCCACCCGGAACCGCCCCCGCACGTCCGACCGGATCCGGTAGCTGAGCTCCCGCGACCCCTGCGGCTCGATCCGGTCGAGCACGAACCGGGCCCGCCCGCCCAGCGTGAACGGGACCTGGTCCTCCACCATCAGCAGCCCGCTGGGCAGCCGGGACACGTTCTCCAGTCGCAGGTCGACCCGGGACTCATGGCCGACCGGCAGGCGCGCCGGGTCGAGCCGCCGCGCGCAGGCCAGCCGGTAGCGGGTGCGCGACACCGCCAGCGTGGACAGCAGCGGCAGGACCAGCACCAGCACCCCGGCCCGCAGCAGATCGCGCTCGCCCAGCACGAACGCGCACACGATCGCGGTGGTCCCCGCGGCGACGAACGACCGCCCCCTGGTGGTGAGGCCGGCCAGTGCTCTCCTCAAGGGTCACGTCCTGGGCGAGGGCACCGGAAGGCGGTTGACCAGCTCGGCCACCACGTGCTCGGGCCGGCGCCGGTCGACCTGCGCCTCCGCCGTCGGCAGCAGCCGGTGCGCCAGCACCGGCACCGCCAGCTCCTGCACGTCGTCGGGCAGCACGTAGTCGCGCTCGTCCAGCGCCGCGAACGCGCGGGCCGCCCGCACCAGGTGCAGCGTCGCCCGCGGCGAGGCGCCCAGCCGCAGGTCGGGGTGGCTGCGGGTGGCGGTGACCAGGTCGATGGCGTACTGCCGGACCTGCGCCGCCACGTGCTGGCGCCGCACCACCTCGATCAGCCGGCGCACGTCTCCCGCGTCCGCGACCGGGCGCAGCCGGTCCAGCGGCGAGGACTGGCCGTGCACGTCCAGCATCTCCAGCTCGGCGGCCGGATCGGGGTAGCCCATCGAGATGCGCGCGGTGAACCGGTCGCGCTGGGCCTCGGGCAGCGGGTAGGTGCCCTCCATCTCCACCGGGTTCTGCGTGGAGATCACCATGAACGGGCGCTCCAGCGGGTAGGTGGTGCCGTCGACGGTGACCTGCCGCTCCTCCATGCACTCCAGCAGCGCCGACTGCGTCTTGGGGGAGGCGCGGTTGATCTCGTCGCCGACCACGATGTTGGCGAACACCGGGCCCGGCTTGAACTCGAACTCGCGCAGCTCCTGGTTGTAGGCGCTGACACCGGTGATGTCGCTGGGCAGCAGGTCGGGGGTGAACTGGACGCGGCGCACCGAGCAGTCGATCGACCGGGCCAGCGCCTTGGCCAGCATCGTCTTGCCGACCCCGGGCACGTCCTCGATGAGCAGGTGCCCCTCGGCCAGCAGGACCGTCAGCGCCAGCCGCACCACCGAGGGCTTGCCCTCGATCACCGACTCCACCGCGTTCCGGATCTTGCCGGCGACCTGGGCGAGGCCCTCAAGCCCGGGCCCGTCCGGGCCCGAGCCGTCCCGGCCGGAGGCGGGCGCGGCACCGGAGCCGCCGTGGCGGGCGCGGTCCGGGGATACGGCGGAGTCGGTCTCCATGTACGACTCACCGTGCGTGCCTACTGCCACCAGCAACCCTCCTCAGCCGAACGGCCGCCCGCTCCCGTCGCCGGCCCCGCCGCGGGCCGCCGGCGCGCCGGGGACATCCGGCGCCCCCGCAGGCGCGGCACCCCCTCAGCGACCCGGTACGGCATGGCCCTGCGCCCTGGTTCACGTGCCCCGGTCAATGTGCCTGTCCCTATGACAGTGCTCCCAACGATGACAGTGCTCCCCACGAGAGTGCCTGTCCCAACGACAGTACGTCGTCGGGCCGCGCTGTCGCGATGTTCATGTCGATCGTGAGCCATTGTGCTCCACCCGAAAGACCACCACAGCCCAGCCGGGCGCTCCATTTCGCTCCACACCGCCCCGTGTCCGCCCCGTGCGTTCCGCGCGACGGTACGCCGGAGGCCGCCGGGGCCCCTGACCGTTCCTTGACAGCCCGTCGGAGGGCGCCGCCGCGGGAGGTGGTATGGAGTGGGGCGCGCGGGGCGCCCCCCGCGCGCCCCACTCCGCACCACCCCCTCTGACCTGCAGGTTTCCGGCGCGTTACGGCGCGCAAGAGATGTTTTCGTAGTTGACGGTGGGGAAGAGTGGAGTAGAGTGGGGCGCCGTGGGGGGCGTTAGCGCTCCACACGGCGCGGGAGGTGGGGCCGTTGTTTCTCGGCACCCATAGCCCGCGCCTCGACGACAAGGGACGACTGTTCCTGCCGGCGAAGTACCGCGAGGAGCTGTCGGGGGGATTGGTGATCACGAAGGGCCAGGAACGCTGCCTGTACGTCTTCCCCATGGCGGAGTTCCAGCGCATCACCGAGGCGCTTCGTGCAGCGCCGGTCACCGAGAAGGCCGTCCGCGCGTACAGCCGGGTGTTCTTCGCCAGCGCCTCCGACGAGGTCCCCGACAAACAGGGACGCGTCACCATCCCGCCGCCGTTGCGCAAGTACGCGGGCCTGACCCGCGACTGCACCGTCATCGGGGCCAACACGCGCCTGGAGATCTGGGACACCGCGGCCTGGGAGGCCTACCTCGAGCAGGAGGAAGAGGCCTTCGCCGATGTCTCGGAGGAGGTGTTGCCCGGGATCCTCTGAGATTTCACTCGTCGGTCCGATGACCGGCATTGGCCCACGTTCGGCCAGGTCTCCAGCCGCTCTCCGGCCAGCTGGCGCAGCTTCCCCGGCGCCAGACGGCGACCCCCCGCGATTACGCGGTGATCTTCCTCACGGGCAGCGGATGGGGACCTGGCCGGGCGAGGCCGCCGGGGGGCACCTCGCCGATCGGGGCTCGGCCGAGCCCTGCCGATCGCGTCCGTGCCCTGGGGGCTTCCGGCCCGACGATGCCACGCAGTCCGCGAGCGTAGTGGCAGCACAAGGGGGTGTGAGCATGGACGTGGGGGACCACGCTGCCGGCGCCGGTCACGTACCGGTCATGCTCGGTCGCGTTCTGGAGCTGCTGGCGCCCGCGGTGCAGGTCACCGGCCGCGCGCCCGTCTACCTCGACGCCACCCTCGGTCTCGGCGGCCACGCCGAGGCCATGCTGGAGGCCCATCCCGGCCTGCGCCTGGTGGGCCTCGACCGCGATCCCACCGCTCTGGAGCGCTCCGCCCGCAGGCTGGCGCGCTTCGGCGACCGGGTGCGGCTCGAGCACGCCGTCTACGACGAACTGCCCGCCGTGCTCGACCGGATCGGGCTGCCGGGCGTGGACGCGGTCCTGTTCGACCTGGGGGTCTCCTCTCCCCAGCTCGACGAGGCCGAGCGCGGCTTCGCCTATTCCTATGACGCCCCGCTGGACATGCGGATGGACCGCACCCAGAGCCTGACGGCGGCCGAGGTGGTCAACGGCTACCCGCCCGCCGAGCTGGCCCGCATCCTGCGCGAGTACGGGGAGGAGCGGTTCGCCCAGCGGATCGCCGCCGCGATCGTCCGCGAGCGCGAGAAGGCGCCGCTGGAGTCGACCCGGCGGCTGGCCGACCTGGTGCGCACCTCCATCCCCGCCGCGACCCGCCGCACCGGGGGGAACCCGGCCAAGCGCACCTTCCAGGCGCTGCGCATCGAGGTGAACGGGGAGCTGGACATCTGGCGGCGGGCGCTGCCCGCCGCGCTCGCCGCGCTGCCGGTCGGCGGCCGGATCGTGGTGCTGTCCTACCACTCCCTGGAAGACCGCATCACCAAGCGGGTCCTCGCCGCCGAGGCGGCCGACACCACCCCGCCGGGGCTGCCCGTCCCGCTGCCCGAGCACCGGCCGCGTTTCCGGCTGCTCACCCGCGGCGCCGAGCTGCCCTCCGGCGAGGAGACCACGACCAACCCACGGGCCGGATCGGTGCGGCTGCGCGCCGCCGAGCGGCTCCGGGAGGCGACATGACGACCACGACCAGGCGCCCGCCGGGCGCCACGCCACCGGCCCCGACCCGGGCCCGCCGGAACCGCGGGGGCCGCGCGCGCCCCGCCGAGGGGGCCGAGCACGGGGCGAACACGGCCAAGGCCCCGGCGAGGGGGGCGGCCGAGGGCCGGTCCGGGGGGACGGCCGACGCCGCGGTGAAGGCGGCGAGCACGGTCGCGTCCAGGACGAAGGCGCCGGCCAAGGGCGGGGCGCCCGCACAGGGCAGGGCGCGGGCGGAGGCCGCGGCCGGGCCCGAGCCCGCCGAGCGGCGCGCCGCACGGCCCGCCGCGCCGCCGCGCGCCCCGTTCGTGCTGCTGATCTGCGGGCTCATGGGCGGTGCCCTGGTGAGCCTGCTCCTGCTCAACACCGTGCTCGCGGAGGACGCCTTCACGCTGACCCGCCTCCAGCAGAGCAACAAGCTGCTCGGCCAGCAGCAGGAGGCGCTGCAGGAGGAGATCGCCCGCGAGGGCTCGCCGGAACGCCTCGCGCAGAAGGCCGAGGCGCTGGGCATGCAGCGGCCGACCCGGCTGGCGTTCATCGACGGCGACACCGGCCAGCCGATCGGCGGCACGGTGCGGCCGGTGCCGCACGCCTCCGCGGCGGTCGCCGGCGCGGCCGGGGTCGTCGGGATCCCGGGCGCCGTGGTGCCCGGCGACGGCCTGCCCGCGGTGAGCACCGGCGATCCCGCCCGCCCGCGCGGCACCGGCGGCGCGCCGGCCCGCGCGGGCGCGAACGGCGCCGGCGAAGCGCCCGGTGCCGGGCCCGGCACCGCGACGGGCGGGCGCACGGGCACGGGAACGGGGGCCGGTACGCCGTGACGGGCGGCCGGACCGGGACGGAGCGGGGGACGCGGTGACGGCGGGGCCGGGACGCGGGGCGGCTGGACAGCCGTCCGGCCGCGGGCGCGGCGGCAAAGGGCGGCCGTCCCGGGGCCAGGGGGGCGACGACGACCCCGGCGACGGCAGGAGCGGCCCGGGCGCGGCGCGCGCGCCCGGGCGCAGGACCGGCGACGCGCCACGGTCGCCGGGCGGCTCGGGCCCCCGGCGGCCGGCCCGTAAGGGGTCGGCGCGCGGCGGCACGGCGTCCGGCGGCGGCAAGGGCGCCGGAGAGAAGAAGAGCGCCCAGGCCGGGCGGCGCCCGGACGAGAAGGCGGCGCCCGGCCGCGGCACGGGCAGGAAGGCCGCCCCCGGCAAGACCCCGCCGGGCAGGGCGCCGACCGCCAAGACTCCGGCCACCAAGACTCCGGCGGGCAAGACTCCCGCGGGCAAGGCCTCCGGCGGCAAGGCGTCCGCGGGCAAGACGTCCAAGGGCACGACCGGCAAGGGCACGACCGGCACGGGCACCACCGGCAAGGGCGCGACCGGCGCGTCCAAGGCCCCGGGCGGGTCGCAGCGGCGCCGGGGCGGCGGCGCGTCCGGCCGCGCGGCGCTCGCCGACCCGGGCCCGCCGGCACCGTCCCGCACCCGGACGGGCGGGCCCAGACGGCCCCAGCGGCCCAAGCGCTCCCGGGGCCCGGGCGGAGGCCCGCCCGGGCGCAGGCCGCCGCGCCCCCGCGTCCCCTTCCACCGGCGCGACCCGATCAAGCGGCTCAATGTCGGCCTGCTGGTCGTGGCGTTCGTGCTGTCGCTGTTCGCCGGGCGGCTGGTGCAGCTCCAGACGATCGAGTCCGGCTCCTACAGCGAGCTGGCGATGAAGCAGCGCCTGCAGGAGATCGACCTGCCCGCGGTGCGCGGCGACATCACCGACGCGCAGGGCAACCCGCTGGCCATGACGGTCGAGGCCCGCGCCATCTTCGCCGACCCGTACATCATCAAGCCGGAGAAGCGGCAGGCGATCGTGACCGCGCTGGCCCCCACCCTGGGCCTGGACCCGGCGTTCGTGATGAAGACCATCAGCAAGACCGGCAGCCGCTTCGAGTACCTCGCGCACGGAGTCCGCCCCGACCAGGCGCGGCTGGTGACCCGCTACAAGTTCCTGGGCATCGGCACGCGGCCGGAGTACCGGCGGCAGTACCCGAACGACTCCCTCGCCGCGGGCGTCATAGGGTTCGTGAACGCCGAAGGCAAGGGCGCCACGGGCCTGGAGTACGCGATGAACTCGCGGCTGGCCGGCCGCAAGGGCTGGCAGCGCGTCGAGATCAGCCCCGAGGGCCAGCACATCCCGATGGGCGAGGGCCAGAAGCGGCCACCGGTGCCCGGCAGCGGGGTCCGGCTGACGCTGATGCGCGACATCCAGTACCAGGCGCAGCGGGCCATCGAGCAGCAGGTCAAGGCGACCGGCGCGCGCAGCGGCAACGTCATCGTGATGGACCCGCGCGACGGCAGGCTGCTGGCCATGGCCTCGGCGCCCGGGTACGACCCCAACGACTACAACGACTCCGACTCCGGCCGGTGGGGCAGCCCGATCGTCCAGGAGGCCTACGAGCCCGGCTCGACCGGCAAGGTCCTCACCGCCGCCGCCGTCATGGAGAAGGGCGGGGTGACGCCGGAGACGGTGTTCACCGTGCCCGACCGGATCAGGCGCTACGACCGCACGTTCAAGGACTCGCACCGGCATCCCACCGAGCGGCTCACCTTCGGCGGGGTGCTGGCCACCTCCAGCAACGTGGGCACCATCCTGGCCAGCGAGCGGATCACGCAGCAGACCCTCTACCAGTTCCTGCGCGCCTTCGGGTTCGGCGAGAAGACCGGCGTCGGCCTGCCCGGCGAGACCGCCGGGCAGCTGCTGCCGCCGGAGCGCTGGTCGGGCACCGACCGCTACCCGATCGCGTTCGGGCAGACCGTCTCGGTGAACGCGCTGCAGATGGCCAGCGTGTACGCCACCATCGCCAACGGCGGCACCCGCGTCCCGCCGGTCCTGGTCGAGGGCACCACCGGCGAGGACGGCCGGCTGACCCCGGCGCCGCGCCGCCCGAGCCGGCAGGTGGTCAGCCAGGGGACCGCCCGCAGGATCCGGGACATGCTGGAGGGGGTCACCTCCCGCGACGGCACCGCGCCCAGGGCCAAGGTCCCCGGCTACCGGGTGGCCGGCAAGACCGGCACCGCCGAGATCGTCAACCCGCGCTGCGGCTGCTACGACGGCAGCGGCTACACCGCCTCGTTCGCCGGGTTCGCGCCCGCCGACGACCCCCAGCTGGTCGTCCAGGTGGTGCTGCAGGGCCCGAAGAGGGGAAGCCACTATGGTGGCGATGTGGCGGCTCCCGTCTTCAAGGACGTGATGAGCTTCGCGCTGCAGACCCGCAAGATCCCACCGACGGGGAGCAAACCGCCGATCACCAAGATCTACGCCCGCGACTGAGCGCAGCGAGTACTCTCTCTCGCCGTGAGCCCAGCACCTGTGTCCCGGCCGGCGGCCCAGCCGGCCTCCTCGACCCGTACCGGAAGAAACGCCATGCGCCCGAACACCAACCCGGCCCGTCCGCTCTCGGGGCTCGCGGCGCTGCTCGGCGCCGCGGACGGCGCGCCGGCCGAACCGGGCCGGGCGTCCGGGAACCTCTCGGGAGACCTGTCCGGGGTCGTGGTCACCGGCATCACCCACGACTCGCGCGCCGTCCTGCCGGGCGACCTGTACGTGGCGCTGCCCGGCGCCCGCGCGCACGGCGCCCAGTTCGCCGCGCAGGCCGCCGAGGCGGGCGCGGCGGCGATCCTGACCGACCCCGCCGGGCGCGAGCGGGCCGAGGCGGCCGGTCTGCCGGTGCTGGTGACCGGCGACGTGCGGGCCCGGCTCGGCGACGCCGCCGCCTGGGTGTACGGCGAGCCCGCCCGCGACCTGACCCTGATCGGCGTCACCGGCACCAGCGGCAAGACCACCACCGTCTACCTGCTGGAGGCGGGCCTGCGCGCCGCCGGCGTGGAGACCGCGGTGGTCGGCACCGTGGAGATGCGCATCCAGGACGCCCGCCTGCCCAGCGCGCTGACCACCCCCGAGGCCACCGACCTGCACGCGATCTTCGCGCTGATGCGCGAGCGCGGGGTGGGCGCGGCGGCCATGGAGGTCTCCAGCCACGCCCTGGAGCAGGGCCGGGTCGGCGGCGCCCGGTACGAGGTCGCCGTCTTCACCAACCTCTCCCAGGACCACCTGGACTACCACCCGACCATGCAGGACTACTTCGCCGCCAAGGCCCGGCTGTTCACGCCGGAGTACTCCCGCGTCGGCGTGGTCAACCTCGACGACCACCACGGCCGCGAGCTGACCGCGATCGCGACCGTGCCGCTGACCACGTACTCGGCGCGCGGCGACCAGGCCGCCGACTGGCGGGCCGAGGACGTGCGCACCGGCGCCGACGGCAGCGTGTTCCGCGTGGTGGGGCCGGGCGGCGTGGAGGCCGACGCGGCCGTCCAGCTCGCCGGGCCGTTCAACGTCGCCAACGCGCTGGCGGCGATCGTGGCGCTGGTGGAGGCCGGGATCCCGCTGCAGACCGCGGTGCACGGCGTGGCCGCGCTGCCGGGCGTGCCGGGCCGGCTGGAACGCGTCGACGAGGGCCAGGACTTCGTCACCCTGGTCGACTACTCCCACAAACCGGGCGCGGTGGAGGCCGTGCTGACGGCGCTGCGGCCGGTCACCGAGGGCCGGCTGGCGGTGGTGCTGGGCTGCGGCGGCGACCGCGACCGGGGCAAGCGGCCGCTGATGGGCGAGGCCGCGGCCCGCCTGTCGGACCTGGCCTACTTCACCAACGACAACCCGAGGTCGGAGGATCCGCTGGCGATCCTCGCCGCTATGGTCGAGGGCGGGCTGAAGGTGCCGCAGCCGCACCGGGCGCACATCGTGCTGGAGCCCGACCGCGCCGCGGCGATCGAGCTGGCGATCGGCAGGGCCCGGCGCGGCGACGTGGTCGTCGTCGCCGGCAAGGGGCACGAGCAGGGCCAGTACGCGGCGGGCGAGATGCGCCCCTTCGACGACCGCGAGGTCGTCCGGGAGGCGCTGCGGCGCCGCGCCGCCCGCGCGGGCGCCCCCGGCGGGGGCGCCCCGGGACAGGATGTGAGAGGGGACGGGACGCAGGCGTGATCCCACTTCCGCTGTCGACGGTCGCGGAGCTGACGGGCGGCGCCCTGGCGGGCGCGTCCCCGCCCGGCGGCCCCGGGGGGCCGGACGGTCCGGCCGCGCACGGTCCCGCACCGGGCGACCCGGTACCCGGTGATCCCGCGCCGGGCGACCCCGTACCCGGGGACCCCGTACCCGGGGACCCCGTACCCGGCGACCCTCCGCCGGGCGACCCTCCGCCGGGAGACCCCGTGGTGACCGGTCCGGTGGTCATCGACTCCCGGCAGGCCGTGCCCGGGGCGCTGTTCGCGGCCTTCCGCGGCGAACGGGCCGACGGGCACGACTTCGCCGCCGCCGCGTACGCGGCCGGCGCCGCGGCGGTGCTGGCCGAACGCCCCGTGGGCGGCCCCGCCGTGATCGTCGACGACGTCCGGCAGGCGCTGGGACGGCTGGCCCGCGGCGTGCTGGCCAGGCTGCCCGCGACCACCGTCATCGGCATCACCGGATCGTCCGGCAAGACCTCCACCAAGGACCTCATCGCGCAGGTCGTCGAGCGGGCCGGGC
The DNA here is from genome assembly GCA_050942275.1 of Spirillospora sp. CA-255316. GTDB lineage: Bacteria > Actinomycetota > Actinomycetes > Streptosporangiales > Streptosporangiaceae > Spirillospora. Next base: position 3,336,926 of record CP192047.1, read on the forward strand.
CCACGATCGCGCCGCCCGGGTCGTTCAACAACGAGATCGGGCTGCCGCTGACCGTGCTGCGCGCCGACGAGGGCACCCGGCACCTGGTCCTGGAGATGGGCGCGCGTGGGGTCGGTCACATCGCCTACCTCGCCGGGATCGCCCGTCCCGACATCGGGGTGGTCCTGAACGTCGGCACCGCGCACCTGGGCGAGTTCGGGGGGCGCGAGGGCATCGCCAAGGCCAAGGGGGAGCTGGCCGAGGCCGTGCCGGCCGGCGGCACCGCGATCCTCAACGCCGACGACCCGCTCGTCGCCGCCATGGCGTCGCGCACCGAGGCCGAGGTGGTGACCTTCGGCCGGTCCCCGGAGGCGACGGTCCGGGCCGAGGACGAGGAACTCGACGAGACGGGCCGCCCCCGGTTCACCCTGGTCACGCCCGAGGGGTCGGCGCCGGTGGAGCTGCGGCTGCACGGCGCGCACGCGGTCGCCAACGCGCTCGCCGCCGCCGCCGTGGGACGCGCCGCGGGCCTGGACGCCGCCACGGTCGCGGACGCGCTCTCGCAGGCCCGCCCGGCCAGCCGGTGGCGGATGGAGGTCACCGAGCGGCCCGACGGGGTCACGGTGATCAACGACGCCTACAACGCCAACCCCGAGTCGACCCGGGCTGCGGTCGACGTGCTGGCCCACATGGCACGGGGCCGGCGCGCGTTCGCCGTTCTGGGCGAGATGGCCGAACTGGGCACCGGCTCTGTGGCGGAACATGCCAAGATCGGGCAGCATGTCGCGCGCAGCGGCATCGCCGGCCTCATCGTCGTCGGCGCGAACGCCGCGCCGATGGCCGAAGGGGCCGACCAGGTGGCGTCATGGACGGGAGAGTGCGTGCAGGTGGATGACGTCGGCGCGGCGGTGACCGCGCTCAGCGGGCGGCTGCGGCCGCGGGACGTCGTACTGGTGAAGGGCTCTCGCGTCGCCGGGATGGAGCGGATCGCCGAGGCGCTCCTCCGGGCGCACCCGGGCGGAACGGGTGAGCGCGCGTGACCAACATCATCATCGCGGCCGGGATCGCCATGATCTTCGGCATGGTCGGCACCCCGGTGTGGATCCGGATCGTCAACCGGCTGGGCTACGGCCAGATGATCCGCGAGGAGGGCCCCTCCGGCCACCACGGCAAGCGCGGCACCCCCACCATGGGCGGCACGGTGTTCATCGTGGGGTCGCTCGTCGGCTACGTGGGCGCGCACCTGTTCGACGGCACGATGCCGACGGTGTCGGGCGCCCTGGTGCTGTTCCTGATGACCGGGCTCGGCCTGGTCGGGTTCGTCGACGACTACATCAAGGTGTTCAAGCAGCGCAGCCTCGGCCTGCGCAGCGGCGCCAAGATGATCGGCATCATCCTGGTCGGCGTGATCTTCGCGATCGCGTCGCTGAACTTCCCCAACGGCTACGACATCACCCCCGCCTCCCCGCACCTGTCCTTCCTGCGCGACTTCGGCCCCTCGATCGGCCCGTACCTGTTCGTGGTGTGGGCGCTGCTGCTGATCGCGGCGATGTCCAACGGCGTGAACCTGACCGACGGGCTGGACGGCCTGGCGGCGGGCCCGGCCGGCATGGTGCTGGCCGCGTACGTGATCATCGGCAACTGGCAGCTGCGCAACAGCTGCTACGACTTCGCCCTGGCGCCCAACTGCTACAGCGTCCGGGACCCGCTCGACCTGGCGGTGGTCGCGGCGGCCGTGCTGGGCGGCGTGTTCGGGTTCCTGTGGTGGAACGCCCCGCCCGCGAAGATCTTCATGGGCGACACCGGCTCGCTGGCGCTGGGCGGCGTGCTGGTCGGGCTGGCCATCCTCACCCGCACCCAGTTCCTCCTGGCCATCCTGTGCGGACTGATCGTGATGATCACCCTGTCGGTGATGATCCAGGTCGGCGGGTTCAAGCTGACCAAGAAACGGGTCTTCAAGATGGCCCCGCTGCAGCACCACTTCGAGCTGTCGGGCTGGGCCGAGACCACCATCGTCGTCCGCTTCTGGCTGATGTCGGCGCTGTTCACCGCGATCGGCCTCGGCCTCTTCTACCTGGAATGGATGCCGAAGAATTGAGTTCGACCGGGGGGGAGTGGGCCGGCCGCGCGGTGTGCGTGGCCGGCGCGGGGGTGTCGGGCCGGGCCGCGGCCCGCGTCCTGGCCGAGCGGGGCGCCCGCGTCACCGTCGTGGAGGGCCGCGACGGCGAGGAGCAGCGCGCGCACGCCGCCGAGCTGGAGGAGCACGCGCGGGCGCTCCCGGACGGCGGCGGGTCGATCACCGTCCGGCTCGGCGACGGCGACACCCTGCCGGACGGCACCGAGCTGGTGGTGATCTCCCCGGGCTGGCGGCCGGACGCGCCGCTGCCGCGCGCCGCCGCTGCCGCCGGGATCGAGGTGTACGGCGAGGTGGAGCTGGCCTGGCGGCTGCGGCCGGAGGGCGCGGCGCCCTGGCTGGCGATCACCGGCACGGACGGCAAGACCACGGTGGTGCGGATGCTGGCCCGCATGCTGGAGGCCGCCGGGCACGACGCGCTGGCGGTCGGCAACGTCGGCACCCCCATCGTCGAGGCCGTCCTGGAGAAACACGACGTGTTGGCGGTGGAGCTGTCCAGCTACCAGCTGCACTGGTCGAGTTCGCTGGCCCCGCTGGCCTCGGCCGTCCTGAACCTGGCGCCCGACCACCTGGACTGGCACGGCTCCATGGAGGAGTACGCCGCCGCCAAGGCCAAGATCTTCCAGCGCTGCGGCACCGCCGTCTACAACGCCGACGACCCCGGCTCCAGCGGCCTGGCCGCCGGCGCCGGGCGGCGGCGGGTCGGGTTCACCCTCGAGGTCCCCGGCCCCGGCCTCCTGGGCGTCGTGGAGGAGCTGCTGGTCGACCGCGCGTACACCGGCGACCCCGAGCGGGAGGCGGCGGAGCTGGCCGGGCTGGGCGACGTGCGGCCGTTCGCGCCCCACAACGTCGCCAACGCGCTGGCCGCGGCCGCCCTCGCCCGCGCCTACGGGGTGCCGCCAGAGGCCGTACGGGACGGCCTGCGCGCGTTCGTGCCCGACCCGCACCGCATCCAGCACGTCGCCGACGTCGGCGGCGTCACCTACATCAACGACTCCAAGGCGACCCAGCCGCACGCGGCGGCGGCGTCGCTGGCGGCCTACGAGTCCATCGTGTGGATCGCCGGGGGGCTGCTGAAGGGGCTGGAGGTCGACGAGCTGGTCCGCTCCTGCGCCCCGCGGCTGCGCGGGGTCGTGCTGATGGGACGCGACCGGGCGCGGATCGCCGAGGCACTCGCGCGACACGCGCCCGATATTCCCGTCGTCGACGTCGCCGACACCGACACTGGGGCGATGGACCGCGTCGTGAACGAAGCCGCCGCCCTGGCCCGCCCGGGCGACACCGTGCTGCTGGCCCCCGTCGGGGCCTCCTTCGACATGTTCGCCAACTACCCGGCGCGCGGCGACGCGTTCATCGCCTCGGTACGGCGCCTGCCCGGCGCCGCCCACCCCGGCGAGCAGCCCGGCTGACGGCGTGGGCACCGCGCTGCCGTCCGAGGCCGAGCCCGCCGGACGGTCCGGCCCGCGCGAGCGGGTCGCCGCCGCGGTCGGCCTCCTCGACCGTCCCCTGACCTCGTACTACCTGGTCCTGGGCTGCTCGGTGATGCTGCTGACGCTGGGGCTGACGATGGTGCTGTCGGCGTCCCTGGTCAAGCAGATCCAGGAGACCGGCTCGGCGTACACGCTGTTCCAGAAGCAGGCGATGTGGGTGGCGATCGGGCTGCCGGGGATGTGGCTGGCCTCGCGGCTCCCGGTCCGGACGTTCCGGGCGCTGGCCTACCCGCTGCTGCTGCTGTCGGTGGTGGCGCTGATGCTGGTGCTGGTCCCCGGCCTGGGCCGCACGGCCGGCGGCGCCACCCGCTGGATCGACCTGGGCGCGGTGCAGATCCAGCCGTCCGAGCCCGCGAAGCTGGCGCTGGTGCTGTGGGGCGCCGACCTGCTGGCCCGAAAGGAGCGCCTGGGGCAGCTCACCGAGTGGAGGCCGCTGCTGGTGCCGCTGCTGCCGGGCGCCGGGGTGCTGGTGCTGCTGGTGATGCTGGGCGACGACCTGGGCACGACGCTGATCCTGCTGACCATCTTCCTGGCGCTGCTGTGGGTCGTGGGGGCCCCCGGCCGGCTGTTCGTCGGCATGGCCGGGCTGGTGTGCCTGCTGGTGTCGATCCTCATCGTCGTCGAGCCGTACCGGATGCAGCGGCTCACCGGATTCCTGGACCAGTCCGGCGACCCGCTCGGCGCCCGCTACCAGGGCACACAGGGCCTGTACGCGGTCGCCTCCGGCGGCTGGTTCGGCACCGGCCTGGGCGAGGGGCGGGCCAAGTGGGACTTCCTCCCGCACGCGGAGACCGACTTCATCTTCGCGATCGTCGGAGAGGAGTTCGGACTGGTGGGTACGCTCGTGGTGCTCAGCCTGTTCGGGCTGCTGGCCTACGCGGGCCTGCGGATCGCCAGGCGCGTCAAGGACCCGTTCACCCGGCTGGCCGCGGCTGGCGCCACGGCCTGGCTGGTGGTGCAGGCGATCGTGAACATCGGGGCGGTGATCGGCGTGCTCCCCATCACGGGGATCCCGCTGCCGCTGGTCTCCTACGGGGGGTCGGCGCTGATCCCCACCCTGATCGCGCTCGGCATGCTGCTGGCCTTCGCCAAACGCGAGCCCGGGGCGCGCCAGGCGCTGGCCGCGCGGGGTCCCGGACCGGTCCCGCGGGCCCTAAGCTGGCTGGGCCTGGCACGGCGCTGAGTCCCCACACCGGGGGTGCCGATCGGCCCGGCGACCGCTCGTCCGCGGGAACGCGGCGCGGGAGGCGGGGCCGCGGCACCGCCATACGAACATGCTGAGGAGTTGTCAACGAGCATGAGGGTTGTCCTGGCCGGCGGCGGCACCGCCGGACACATCGAGCCCGCCCTGGCACTTGCCGACGCGCTGCGACGCAACGATCCCAACGTGGGGATCACGTGCCTGGGCACCGAGCGGGGCCTGGAGACCAGGCTGGTCCCGCAGCGCGGCTACGAGCTCGCCCTGATCCCGCCCGTGCCGCTGCCCCGCACCCTGACCCCGCAGCTGCTGACCGTCCCCGGCCGGCTGCGCGGGGCGATCAACGCGGCGGCGGCCGTCCTGGACCAGGCGCAGGCCGACGTCCTGGTCGGGTTCGGCGGCTACGTGGCCACTCCCGGCTACCTGGCGGCGCGCAAGCGCAAGGTGCCGATCATCGTGCACGAGGCCAACCCCAAGCCCGGGCTGGCCAACAAGCTCGGCGCCCGTTTCACCGACCACGTCGCGGTCTCGCACGGCGACTCGCCGCTGCCGAACGCCCGGTTCGTCGGAATCCCGCTGCGCCGGGAGATCGCCACGCTGGACCGGCTGGCGATGGGCGACAAGGCCCGCTCCTACTTCGGGCTGCTGCCCGACCTGCCCACGCTCCTGATCTTCGGCGGGTCGCAGGGGGCGCGCTCGCTGAACCGCGCCGCGGTGGCCACCGCGCCCGCGTTCCGCAGGGCCGGCATCCAGGTGCTGCACATCGTGGGCCCCAAGAACACCGAGGAGCCCGAGCAGATCCCCGGCGGCCCGCAGTACGTGACGATCCCGTACTGCGACCGGATGGACCTGGCCTACGCCGCCGCCGACATGGCGATGTGCCGGGCGGGCGCGATGACGTGCGCCGAGCTGGCGGCGGTGGCGCTGCCCGCGGCGTACGTGCCGCTCCCGATCGGCAACGGCGAGCAGCGGCTCAACGCCGAGCCGATCGTGGCGGGCGGCGGCGGGCTGCTGGTCGACGACGCCGAGCTGACGCCGGACTGGATCGCCAGCAACCTGCTGCCGGTGCTGGCCGACCCGGCGCGGGTCGCGGCCATGTCGGAGGCGGCCGGGAGGATGGGCCGCCGCGACGCCGACGCGGCGCTGGCGCAGATGGTGTACGAGGTCGTCCGCGGGGGACGCCCGTGAACGACGGAGCCCTGCGGGGCCCGGCGGGCCGCGTCCTCCCGGGGAGGGCGCGGCGGGCGGAGGCGAGCGGGGGACAGGGCATGAGTGAGCCGGAGTGGCGCGGCGTCGCCTGGACTGACGAGCGAGGAACGAGCGAGGAGGGAAGGCGGCGCCAAAGGCGCCGCGGAGGCGAGCGGGGGACAGGGCATGAGTGAGCCGGAGTGGCGCGGCGTCGCCTGGACTGACGAGCGAGGAACGAGCGAGGAGGGAAGGCGGCGCCAAAGGCGCCGCGGAGGCGAGCGGGGGACAGGGCATGAGTGAGCCGGAGTGGCGCGGCGTCGCCTGGACTGACGAGCGAGGAACGAGCGAGGAGGGAAGGCGGCGCCAAAGGCGCCGCGGAGGCGAGCGGGGGACAGAGCATGAGTGAGGGGGCGAGAGCCGGCCGATGAGTCTGATCAGTCCTGGTGAGGTCGTGCCGGCGGGGGCGCTGGGCAGGGTCCATTTCATCGCGATCGGCGGTGCCGGCATGTCCGGCATCGCGCGGATCATGCTCAAGCGCGGCATCGCCGTCTCCGGTAGCGACGCCCGGGACTCCGACCTGCTGGCCCAGCTGGGCGATCTGGGCGCCAAGGTCTTCGTCGGCCATGACGCGGCGTACCTGGGCGACGCCGACACCGTGGTGGTGTCCACCGCGATCCGCGACTCCAACCCCGAGCTGGTGGCGGCGCGCGAGCGCGGGCTGCGGGTGCTGCACCGCTCGGCGGCGCTGGCGTCGCTGATGGCGGGGCGGCGGGCGGTCGCGGTGGCGGGCACGCACGGCAAGACCACGACCACCTCGATGCTGACCGTGGCGCTGCAGCACGCCGGGGCCGACCCGTCGTACTGCATCGGCGGCCAGCTGGTCACCACCGGGCTCGGCGCGGACGAGGGCACGGGCGAGGTGTTCGTGGCCGAGGCCGACGAGAGCGACGGCTCGTTCCTGATGTACTCGCCGTGGATCGCGGTGATCACCAACGTCGAGGCCGACCATCTGGACAACTACGGCGGCTTCGAGAAGGTGAAGGAGAACTTCGCCCGCTTCGTCGACCGCGTGGAGCCGGGCGGGACGCTGGTGGCGGGCGCCGACGACCCGGTGGCCATGGAAATGGCGGAGCGGGCCCGCGGGCGCGGGCTGAGGGTGCTGACCTACGGGGAGGCCGCGGGCGCCGACCTGCGGGTGGGCGGGTTCACGCCGCGCGGGCTGGGCTCGCGGTTCGAGATCGCGGGCGTGGGCGAGGTGCGGCTGGGCGTCCCGGGGCGGCACAACGCGCTGAACGCGGCGGCGGTGGTCGCGGTGGCGCGCGCCCTCGGCCTGGACGAGCGGGCGGTGGTCGGCGGCCTGGCGGAGTTCCGCGGGGCCATGCGCCGGCTGGAGCCCAAGGGCGAGGCGGCGGGCGTCGAGGTGTTCGACAGCTACGCCCACCATCCCACCGAGCTGACCGCCGACCTGTCGGCCACCCGCGACTACGTGGAGCAGAAGGCCGCCGGGGGAGGGCCCGCCGGGCGGATCGTGGCGGTGTTCCAGCCGCACCTCTACAGCCGCACCCGGTTCTTCGCGGCCGAGTTCGGCGAGGCGCTGGGGCTGGCCGACGTCGCGGTGGTCCTGGACGTCTACGGCGCCCGGGAGGACCCCGAGCCCGGGGTCACCGGGCGGCTGGTGGCCGAGCGCGTCCCGGACGGCACCGCCTGGGAGTACGTGCCGGACGGGGACGAGGCGGCCGCGGTCGTGGCCCGCCTGGCCGTCCCCGGCGACGTGGTCATCACGCTGGGCGCGGGCGACGTGACCCGGCTCGGCCCACAGATCCTCGGCCTGCTGGCCGGTCGCGCCGGCACCTGAGCCCGGGCCCGGCCGGCGGGCGGTCGCGGCGGGGATCGGAACGCGCCCGGATCCCTTCTCGCGGACCCTTCTGGCGGATCCCTTCTCGCGGGCCCGTTCTCGCGGACGCGATCCCGGGCGGCCCGGCGTGGGCTCCCCGGTTTCGGCTCCGATCACTGTCAAGCTGTGGTCATGGCCGAGGCGGGGACGCGTCAACGCAGGAGCACTCCCGAGCCCGCCGCCCGCGACCGGCGCTCCAGCCGGTGGAAGGCGGCGTGCGTCACGCTGCTGGTGCTGGGGGTGCTGGGCACGGTCGCCTGGGTGCTGCTGGGCTCGCGCCTGCTGGTCGTGCGGAACGTGGAGGTGACCGGCACCGCGCTGGCGCCGCGCGACCGTATCGTGGCGACCGCCGGGATCCGGCTGGGGCTGCCGATGGCGCGGCTGGGCACCGGCGGCGTCAAGGCCCGCCTGGAGCGGCTCCGGGAGGTGGAGTCGGCCACGGTGGAGCGGCACTGGCCCGCGACGGTCCGGATCGTGGTGCGCGAGCGGGTGCCGGTCGCGGCGGTGGAGCGCGCCGGGCGGTACTACCAGCTCGACCGGCACGGGGTGGCCGTGGCCGACGGGCCGTCCCGGCCGCCGGGGATGCCGGCGCTGTCGTCGGCGTCGCCGGGCCCGACCGACGCCGCGACGCTGGCGGCGCTGCGGGTCCTGGATGACCTCCCGGAGCGGCTGAGCGCGCGGGTGTCGGCCGTGGAGGCGCCGTCGCCGGAATCGGTCACGCTGCGGATGGCGGGCGGCCGGACGGTGGTGTGGGGCCCCGCCGAGCGTTCCGCGGAGAAGGTCCGGTTGGTGGAGGCGCTGCAGAAGTCCGCGGCGGGGAGGTACGCGCGGACGATCGACGTCAGTTCCCCCGAGGTGGTCACCACCCGCTGACCGCCGCCGTCAAGGTGATCAATCAGATGATTCCGGGACGTGTGGGACTGCCGATGCGGGGTAGGTCGCAGGGACTCCGTTCCGGTGCGTGTGTCGCGGCGCTTCCTGACGCGCGATGGGGCACGCTGGGACGGCGGTAGCGGCGGACGGACCCGGTCGGGAGGTGGGTCGGCGGTGGTCGTCACCAACCCGGGCATCTGGTGCTGTGTGCGACACGCCGGTTCCGTTGGCGGGAGGTTAGTTGACCCTGGCGGTAAGCCCGCCCTACTGTCCGTATCAGTCCTCAGGTTGACATAACTGTAAGCCTCAAGTTGAGGGTGAGGGTTTGGGGTGGCGCCGATCACCCCGGCCCGTCCCGAACAGACACAGACACCAGACAAGACAGCAGACGGACGGCCGGCACAGGGATCGGGCACGGCACCGGCGCCGCGGCGGAGACGCCGCGGCGGCAGGGCCGCGGACCGGGCACGGCCGGCCGGATAGAGCGAGCGGAAAGGCCCCTCGTCGTGGCAGCACCGCAGAACTACCTCGCGGTCATCAAGGTCGTCGGCATCGGCGGCGGCGGCGTCAACGCCGTCAACCGGATGATCGAAGAGGGTCTCAAGGGCGTCGAATTCATCGCGATCAACACCGACGCTCAGGCGCTGCTGATGAGTGACGCCGATGTGAAGCTCGACGTGGGCCGCGAGCTCACCCGGGGACTGGGCGCCGGGGCCAACCCCGACGTCGGCCGCAAGGCCGCCGAGGACCACCGGGAGGAGATCGAGGAGGTCCTCAAAGGCGCCGACATGGTGTTCGTCACCGCGGGCGAGGGCGGTGGCACGGGCACCGGCGGCGCGCCGGTGGTGGCCAACGTCGCCCGCTCGCTCGGCGCGCTGACCATCGGCGTGGTCACCCGCCCGTTCAGCTTCGAGGGCAAGCGCCGGGCCATGCAGGCCGAGGCCGGCATCGAGACGCTGCGCGACGAGGTCGACACCCTCATCGTCATCCCCAACGACCGGCTGCTGTCGATCTCGGACCGGCAGGTCAGCGTGCTGGACGCCTTCAAGGCGGCCGACCAGGTGCTCCTTTCCGGTGTCCAGGGCATCACCGACCTGATCACCACGCCCGGCCTCATCAACCTGGACTTCGCCGACGTCAAGTCGGTCATGTCCGGCGCCGGCTCGGCGCTGATGGGCATCGGCTCGGCGCGCGGCGACGACCGCTCGGTCGCCGCCGCCGAGATGGCGATCTCCAGCCCGCTGCTGGAGGCCAGCATCGAAGGCGCCCACGGCGTGCTGCTGTCCATCTCCGGCGGTTCCGACCTGGGGCTGTTCGAGATCAACGAGGCCGCCCAGCTGGTGTCCAACGCCGCCGCCCCCGACGCCAACATCATCTTCGGCGCGGTGATCGACGACGCGCTCGGCGACGAGGTCCGGGTGACGGTGATCGCGGCGGGGTTCGACGAGCAACGCCCTACTAGGCCGGCCCCCGAGCCGGAGACCAAGAGGACGCCACCGCCGCCGCGCCCCACCCCGCCGCCGCCCGGCGCGTCCAACCCGATCCCCAGCCGGGTCGGCCGTTCGGACGCCTTCGGCTCCGCGCACACCCCGGCGCAGCCGTCCGCGGGCTCGCAGCCGCACCAGTCGGTCGCGCAGGCCGCCGCGGCGCCCGTCCAGCAGCCGTCCCAGCCCCTGCCGGCGCCGGTGCCGCCGCGCCGTCCGGCCGAGGCCGAGCGGCCGCGTCCCGCCGCCCCGGCCGCCGACGCCTCCGGGGACGGCCAGGCCGCGCCCGCCGGCGACGACTCCGCCTCCGCCGGCACCGCCGGCCCCGGCCGCGGGCCCGGCGCCGAAGGCGGCGCCGGCGAGCAGGAGGAGAACCTCCGGCCGCCCGCGCCGCGCGCTCCCGAGCAGTCGGCGACCCGCGTGCACGCGGGCGAGTCCGACAGCGGATCCGCCGCGACCGGGCAGCGCCGCCGCCCCGTCGTGTTCGACGAGGACGACGACCTCGACGTCCCCGACTTCCTGAAGTGACCGTCCGCACGCCCGGCACGCCCGGCACGGCCGGCCCCGCCGGAGGGCGCGACCCCCGGCTGCCCCACGGCGGGCACCGCATGATCAGGCGAGTCGCGCTCGCGGAGGGCGTCGGCGCCGCGTTCACCGGGCGGGCGGGCGGCGTCAGCGAGGCCCCCTACGACTCCCTCAACCTCGGCGGAGCGGTCGGCGACGACCCGGCCGCCGTCCGTGCCAACCGGGAGCGCGCCGAGACCGCCCTCGGCATCGCCCCCGGCCGCACCGTCTGGATGCGCCAGGTGCACGGCGCCGACGTGCGCGTCGTCACCGGCCCCGACGCCACCGACGACGCCGGCACGCAGGACGCCCCGGCGGTCGACGCGATGGTCACCGCCGTCCCCGGGCTGGCGCTGGCGGTGCTGGTCGCCGACTGCGCGCCGGTGCTGCTGGCCGATCCCGTGGCCGGCGTGGTGGGCGCCGCGCACTCCGGACGCCCGGGCACCGCGCTCGGGGTCGTCCCGGCGCTGGTCGCCCGCATGCTGGAACTGGGCGCCGAGCCCGCCCGGATCTCCGCGGCGATCGGCCCGGCCGCGTGCGGCGAATGCTACGAGGTGCCCGCCGCCATGCGCGACGAGGTCGCCGCCGTCGTCCCCGCCGCCCGCGCCACCACCCGGGCGGGCACGCCCGGGCTGGACATCCGGGCCGGGATCGTCGAGCAGCTCGCCGGATGCGGCGTCACCGCCGTGCAGGTCGACCCGCGCTGCACCATCGAGACCCCCAAGCTCTTCTCCTACCGCCGCGAGGGCCGCACCGGGCGGTTCGCCGGTTATGTCTGGCTGGACGGCGATGCCGAGCGGCCCGCCGATGCCTGAGACGCCGCCCGGCCCCGCCCCCGGCGAGGGGGCGGGGCAGAGCGCCCGCGAGCGGACCGAGGAACTGGCGGCCAACCTCGCCGACGTCCGCAAGCGGATCGCCGCCGCCTGCGCGGCCGCGGGGCGCGACCCCGGCGAGATCACGCTGGTGGCCGTCACCAAGACCTTCCCGGCCTCGGACGTGCGGCTGCTGGCCGGACTGGGCCTCACCGACGTCGCCGAGAACCGCGACCAGGAGGCGGCGCCCAAGGCCGCGGCGACCGCCGGGCTCCCGCTGACCTGGCACTTCGTGGGGCAGTTGCAGACCAACAAGGCGCGCTCGGTGGCGTCCTACGCCGACGTCGTGCAGTCGGTCGACCGCCCCAGGCTCGCCGCCGCGCTGTCCACGGCCGCGGTACGGCTCGGCCGCACGCTGCGCTGCCTCATCCAGGTCTCCCTCGACGAACCCGGCTCAGGCCGCCGCGAGCGCGGCGGCGTCGCTCCCGGGGACGTGGCCGGGCTCGCCGAGGCGGTGGCGGCCGCGGAGGGGCTCGTGCTGGGCGGGGTGATGGCGGTCGCGCCGCTGGGCGCCGACCCGCGGCCGGCCTTCGAACGGCTGGCCGCCATCGCCGCCGACCTGCGGAACGCGCACCCGGAGGCCCGTGCCATATCGGCGGGAATGAGCGGGGATCTGGAGCCCGCGATCGCGTGTGGCGCGACACACCTGCGGATCGGTACGGCGTTGCTCGGCGGCCGACGGGCAATCGTCAGGTAATGTCCCCCCAGTGGTACCTGCCGAAACGGCAGGCCACGAAGACGGAGCAGTCCGACGGCGGTGCCGGGGCCACAGGACGACGGAGGGCATATGGCCAGCGCGATGCGCAAGATGGCGGTCTACCTCGGCCTTGTGGAGGACGACCGCTACGACGACAAGTACGACTACGACGAGTACGAGGTGTACGACGACGACACCGACCCGGGGCAGGGTCGGCAGGGTCGGCTCCGCGAGGAGGAATCCGGCGGTCAGCTTACCCGAGCCGAGGATGCCGCGGACCGGGAACGCGATCATCACACCTCGTCGGCCGCCGAGCGACGCTCCGTGGCGCTCTACGAGTCGGGTACCACCGACCTCGCGCGAATCACTACGCTGCACCCAAGGACCTACAACGAGGCAAGGACCATCGGGGAGCACTTCCGTGAGGGGACACCGGTCATCATGAACCTGACCGAGATGGTCGACAGCGACGCCAAGAGGCTGGTCGACTTCGCGGCGGGTCTGGTGTTCGGCCTGCACGGGAGCATAGAGCGTGTTACGAACAAGGTGTTCCTCCTGTCACCCGCCAACGTGGAGGTGACGGCGGAGGACAAGGCCCGGATGGCAGAACGAGGGTTCTTCAACCAAAGCTGACAGGCACATGTGAGAGTGGCTCCGTGACAATCGTAGGAACCGTGCTGGCGTTCGTCCTCTACATCTTCCTCCTGTTCCTGATCGGGAGGCTGATCCTGGAGGTCCTGCAGTCGTTCGCACGGTCATGGCGTCCCACCGGAGTGGTGCTGGTGATCGCCGAGGCCACCTACACCATCACCGATCCGCCACTGAAACTCCTGAGACGTTTCATCCCGCCCATCCGGCTGGGTAACGTGGCGTTGGACCTCAGCTTCACTGTCCTCATCCTTGTGGTCTGGGTCATGATCATCTTCGTGCAGAGGCTCTGATCGGATACCGTCCTTTGGGACAGACTCCAAGCGCGCCAAGGAGACGAACATGCCGCTGACACCCGCCGATGTGCGGAACAAGCAGTTCAGTACCACCAGGCTGAGGCCGGGGTACGACGAGGAGGAGGTGGACGCCTTCCTCGACGAGGTCGAGGCCGAGCTCGACCGCCTCATCCAGGAGAACGAGGAGCTGCGGGCCAAGCTGGCCGAGTGCCTGCGCGGCAAGGTCCCCGCCATGGCCGCGCCGATCGTCGAGCCCAAGCCCGACGTGGCCAAGATCCCCGAGCCTCCCCGGCCGCCCGAGCCGCCGCAGCCCCAGCCGCAGCCCGAGCCCGAGCCGGCGCTCGGTGGGGGGCTCGGCATGGCCCCCGCGCCCTCCGGCGAGGACAACATGGACACCGCGGCGCGCGTGCTGGCGCTGGCGCAGCAGACCGCCGACCAGGCGATCGCCGACGCCCGCCGCGAGGCCGACGAGACCCTGGGCCGCGCCCGCCGCGAGGCCGAGGAGATCCTCGGCAAGGCCCGCCGGTCGGCCGACCAGATCGTCAGCGAGGCCCGCTCCCGCGCCGAGGCCCTCGACCGCGACGCCCAGGAGCGGCACCGCCAGGTCATGGGCTCGCTCGTGCAGCAGCGCGAGGAGCTCGAGCGCGAGGTCGACAACCTGCGCGCGTTCGAGCGGGAGTACCGCAGCCGCCTCAAGGTCTACCTCGAGGGGCAGCTGCGCGACCTGGAGGCCGGCAGCACCGAGACCGGAGGGTTCCCGTCCGTCCCCGCCGCCCCGGCCGGGCAGCAGGGCGGCCCCAGCGGCCCGCCGACCGGTCCGCAGGCCGCGATCCCGCACGAGAACCGCAACGGTGCCGCCGGTTCCAACCCCACCGGCACCTTCCCGTCCCCCGCCGAGCCGGCCCAGCACACCCAGCAGGTCCAGCACTCGGCCACCGGCGCGTTCCACGCGGGCGGCGACAACCCGCCGCACGAGAGGCGCTGAACCCGCCCTCGCGGGCGATAGTGTCGTCCCGTTCGCCGCGCCGCGGATGGCACCGCCGCCATCCCGGTGGCGTTTCGGAGCATCGGCGGTGGCCCCCGGCCGTGGACGGCGCGGGGGATGCGGGCTGTGAAGGGGGAGAGACCCTGTGATCATCCTGAGCGGCGTCCTCGTCGTCGTGGCGATCGCCCTGCTGGTGGCGGGGATCGTCGCGGGCAACGGAGAGAGCGCCCAGGTCCTCGGCCTGGACGCGCTGGTGGTGATCTACATCTCGATCGCCGTCAGCGTGGTGTCCGCGCTGTGCCTGGCCATCGGGGTCTTCCTGAGACGCAAGGAGCTGTTCGGCTCTGGCGCGTCCACCACCTCCAGGCGGACACGGCAGCCCGCCAAGTCCAAGGGCAGGACCAAGAAGAAAGCCGAGCGCCCCGCGCCCGCAGCGCCCCGCTCGAAGAGCCTCGCCGCCCCGGCGCCCGGGGCCGGTGACGCCGCGATGCGGATCCCGCCGCCGCCCGCCGAGGTCCCCGACGAAGCCGTGGTGTACGTGGTGCGCGGCCGCAAGCGCTACCACCTCGACACCTGCCGCCAGCTGGCCGGACGCGACCGCGAGGAACTCACCTACGCCGAGGCGAGGGAAGAGGGCTTCAGCCCCTGCACCGCCTGCATGCCCGACACCGCTCTGGCGGCGCGCGCCGCGGTGACGGTCCCCGCCGGCAAGGCCTCCGCCTCGACGGACGCGAGCACCGCCAAGACGACCGAGGTCCCCGTCCCCGTCGACTCGCCCCCGGCCTCACTCTCCAAGCCGGAGAACTCCGAGCCGTCCGGAGCCTCCTCGCCCGAGGCACGGCCGGCCGAGCCGCCGACCTCAGAGCTGCCGACCTCCCAGCCGCCGGCCTCCGAGCCCGAGGCCGGATCCGGCCACCCGGCCGAGCCCACGGCGCCCCTGCCGTCGGCCTGGCCCGCCCCCGCGACGGCCGCCGACATCCCCGTCGAGAACACCCCCGGGGATGACGTGATGGTGCGGATCCTCAGCGGCACCAAGCGCTACCACCGTGTCGACTGCGCCCTCATCGAGGACATCGGCGACGCGACCGAGGACCTTGAGTCCCTGTCCCGGGCCGAGGCCAAGGCGCGAGGCTGTACCCCCTGCCTGGTCTGCCAGCCGGAAGACTGACCGCCCAAACACCTCGCGCCATCCGGGGAGTGTGGGGCCCGTACCCCGCCACGACCCTGCTTTCCGCTGTCCGGCCTGGAGCGGAGCGCCGGCGCAGTGGAGGGCACGTTTCGTGCCGTCCCGGGGCGTTGGGGGGCGCCCCCCCACAATTGACAAGCCCATACCCCTCAGCGGGACTCTCTCAGGCGGCGTAGGTGTTCGCGGCGCTGGTCGCGGAGCCGGCGGATGTGCTCGCGGTGCTCCTCGCGCATCTGGAGGTGCTGCTCGTGGAGGGCGTGGCGTTCGCGGCGGCGGTCGGCGCGGGTGGCGCCCATCTCGCGCCGGGTCGCGGTCACGCCGCCGAAGAGGGCGAGCCCGTTGAGGCGGATGACCGGGGCGTCCGGGGAGTCGGTGTCGTCGTCGGGGAGGTCGACGCCGCCGAGGACGGCGGAGATGGAACTGACGAGCCGCACGCCCGGGGGGACGGTGATGTCCACCCCGCCGAAGACGCAGGTGATGTTGACGGTGACCTCGCGCTGGGTGAGCACGGCCTGGCGGAAGTCCAGTTCGGCGCCGCCGAAGACGCAGGACACGGTGGTGGTCGGCTCGACCAGCCAGCGCCCGCGGCGCTCGGCGCCCGCGAAGACCGCCACGATGGAGGCGGACCGGGGTTCGGGCGGCGGCAGGCTCGGCTCCTTCTCCAGCCGCACCCGCGGCTCGGCGCCGGACGGCGCGGCCGGCAGGTCGCTGAGGACGGGCTCCAGCTCGGCGTAGGTCTTGGCGCGGTAGACCACGTCGATGCGCTCGGCGTGCTCTTCCGGGGTGATGCGCCCTTCGGCCAGGGCCTCGCGCAGGCGGTCCGCGACCCGGTCGCGGTCGGCGTCGGAGGCGCGCAGCGCCGATCCGGCCGGGGCGGGCTCCGGGGTCGGTTCGGAGGGCTCGGTCGAATTCACGCCACCCATCATCGCAAACGCGATGTGTCTCGAATAGGGCTTCGGCGGCATTCGTTGCTCCCCCGAACGCCGCCGAAGCCCGCCGTCAGCTCTCCGCTCCCCGCGCCCTGCGCAGCCAGAAGGTCAGGCCGAGCTCGTCGTCCTGCTGGGCGGGCAGGTCCAGGTCGGGCCGGCCCTCCCGGACGCTCTCGGCCAGGACCTCGCCGGCCAGCTCGGCCTCGTGCGCCCGGAGCGCCTCGGCGAGGTCGTCGCCGGCGGCCCGCCACCACAGCTCGATCCGGTCGGTGACCTCGAGACCGGAGGACTTGCGGCCGTCCTGGACGAGCCGCACGGCCTCCCGGACCAGCCCGGCGCGCCGCAGTTCGGGCGTGACGGTCAGGTCCAGCGCGACGCTCTCGCCGCCCGCGCTCTCCACGGCCCAGCCGGTGCGAGGCCGCTCGGTGACGATCACCTCGTCCGGGGAGAGCGCGACGGGGCCGAGGTCCTGGGCCTCGACGGTGACGGTGCCGTCGGCGCGCAGCGCGGCCACCAGGCCGGCGGCGTCGGCGCCCGTCACGGCCTTGGCCACCTTCGGGGTGTCCTTGGCGAACCGCTTGCCCAGCTCGCGGAAGTTGGGCTTGACCTCGTACTCGACCAGGTCGCCGCCGATCGAGGACAGCTCCTCGAACGCCTGGACGTTCAGCTCCTCGGCGATCTGGGCGCGCAGCTCGGCGGGGAGCGCCGCCCAGCCCTGGGCGCCCACCAGGGCGCGTCCGAGGGGCTGCCGGGTACGGACGCCGCTGCCGGCCCGCGCGGCCCGTCCCAGCTCCACCAGGCGCCGGACGAGGGCCATCCGGGACGACAGCGCGGCGTCCAGGAGGTCCTCCCGGACGGTGGGGAAGTCGGTCAGGTGCACCGACTCCGGGGCGTCGGCCGGGCGGATGACGTTCCACACGTAGTCGGTGAGGAACGGCACCATCGGGGCCATCAGCCGGGTCAGGGTCTCCAGGCACTCGTAGAGGGTGGCGAACGCGGCGGCGCCGGCCGGGGTGTCCGGGCCCTCCCAGAACCGCCGCCGGGAGCGCCGCACGTACCAGTTGGACAGGTCGTCGACGAACTCGGCGAGGCGGCGGCCGGCCGCGGCCGAGTCGAACCGCTCGAGGGCGGCGTCGACCTCGCCGACCGTGCGGTGCAGCTCGGCCAGGGCCCAGCGGTCCAGCAGCGGCCGGTCGGCGGGGGCGGGCGCCTCGGCCATGCGGCCGGGGGTCCACGCCCGGCCGCCCTGGGCCTCGGCCGCGTTGGCGTACAGGACCAGGAACGAGGCGGTGTTCCAGTACGTGAGGAGCACCTTGCGGACGATCTCCTCCAGGGCCCCGTGGCCGACCCTGCGGGACGCCCACGGCATGCCGCTGGCCAGCATGAACCAGCGCAGCGCGTCGGCGCCGTGCTCGTCCATCAGCGGGATGGGCCGCAGCACGTTGCCCAGGTGCTTGCTCATCTTGCGGCCGTCCTCGGCCAGGATGAGGCCCAGGCACAGGACGTTCTCGTAGGAGGACCGGTCGAAGACCAGCGTGCCGACCGCCATCAGGGAGTAGAACCAGCCGCGGGTCTGGTCCTGGGCCTCGCAGATGTACTGGGCCGGGTAGGACGCTTCGAAGACCTCCTTGTTGCGGTGGGGGGCGCCCCACTGCGCGAACGGCATGGACCCGGAGTCGTACCAGGCGTCGATGACGTCGGGCACGCGCCGCGCCTCCTGGCCGCACTGGGGGCAGGGCAGGGTGACGTCGTCGACGTAGGGGCGGTGGGGGTCGAGCTTGGACAGGTCGCGCCCGGCCAGCTCGCCCAGTTCCTCCAGGGAGCCGACGCAGGTGACGTGCTCCTCGTCCGCACCGCACACCCACAACGGCAGGGGGGTGCCCCAGTAGCGGCTGCGCGACAGCGACCAGTCCACGTTGTTGCGCAGCCACTCCCCGTACCGGCCCTCCTTGACGGTCTCGGGGAACCAGTTGGTCCTGGCGTTCTCCTCCAGCAGCCGGTCCTTGACGGCGGTGGTGCGGATGTACCAGGACGGCAGCGCGTAGTAGAGGAGCGGGGTGTGGCAGCGCCAGCAGTGCGGGTAGCTGTGCTCGAAGTGGCCGCTGCGGTACAGCAGCCCGCGCGCGCGCAGGTCCTCGGTCAGCGCCTCGTCGGCGTCCTTGAAGAACTTGCCGCCGACCAGGGGGACCTCGCGCAGGAACCGGCCGTCGGGGCCGATCGGGTTGACGATCGGCATGCCGTAGTTCTTGCACACGGTCATGTCGTCGGCGCCGAACGCGGGCGCCTGGTGGACCAGGCCGGTGCCGTCCTCCACGGTGACGTAGTCGCCCTGGACCACGTAGTGGGCGTCGGGGATGTCGACCAGGTCGAACGGACGCCGGTAGGAGGTGCGCTCCAGCTCGGTGCCCCGGAAGGAGGCCAGCCGCTCGGCGCCCTCGCCCAGGACCTGGTCGAGCAGGGGCTCGGCCACCACGAGCACCTCGTCGGACCCCGCCGGGCGGGCGGCGACGTAGGTGACGTCGGGGTGCACGGCCACCGCGGTGTTGGACACCAGGGTCCAGGGGGTGGTCGTCCAGATGAGGAGGGAGGCGCCCATCTCGGCCAGCGGGCCGGAGGTTGCCGGCATCCGCACGTACACCGAGGGGCTGGTGATGGTCTCGTACCCGCCGGGCTGGCCCAGCTCGTGGTCGGACAGGCCGGTGCCGCAGCGCGGGCAGTACGGCGTGATGCGGAAGTCGCGGAACAGCAGCCCCTTGTCGAACACGACCTTCAGGGACCACCAGACGGCCTCCACGTACTCGGGGTCCATCGTGCGGTACGCCTGGGCGGTGTCCACCCAGAAGCCCATCCGCTCGGACATCTCCTCGAAGGCGTCGACGTGCCGCAGCACCGACTCGCGGCACCGCGCGTTGAACTCGGCGATGCCGTAGGACTCGATGTCGCGCTTCCCGGTGAGGCCGAGCTCCTTCTCCACGGCCACCTCGACCGGCAGGCCGTGGCAGTCCCAGCCCGCCTTGCGGGGGACGTGGTAGCCCTTCATGGTGCGGTAGCGCGGGAAGACGTCCTTGAACACCCGGGCCTCGACGTGGTGGACGCCGGGCATGCCGTTGGCGGTGGGCGGGCCCTCGTAGAACAGCCAGCGGGGGCCGGAGGAGGTGCGTTCCAGCGACCGCTCGAACACCTTGCCCTCCCGCCAGCGGTCCAGGATCTCCCGCTCCAGGGCGGGCAGATCGACCTGCGCGGGCAGGGGCGGGAATTTGCGGGTCACGGGGCGGACCTCCGGATCGACGTGTCGGCACGCGGACCGGAGGGACGAGACCACCGCCCGGCGCTGCGCCGGACCGGATCCCGCGGTACCACCCTCCTTGACCGCGCCGCCAGGGCGCGATCCACTTCGTTCGAGTCTCGGCTGCCGGGTCTACTGCGCCGGGCCCGGGTCCCGGTGGGCCGGCCTCAATGGGCGGCTCCGGTACGGTCCGGCGGTTCTTCCGGCGGCTCAGGGGTGATCAGACCGCCGGGCTCGCCCCCGGGCTCGCACCGTCCCCGGGTCGCTCATGGCCGCTCTCGGCGGCAGGTGTCCCCATCAAGGCCTGCCGACATGACTGCTCGCTGAGAGGTTAACGCACCCCGGGGCAAAACTCTTCCCATTTCCGCGGCGGCGCGCGCCTCGGAGACCGCTCCGACGCAGGTCACGGCACAGATTGTGGCGGTCGCGGGGTTCTCGGCGCGGCGTCACGGGGCATATGCGGCCTGTAATGGACCCAGGTTGTTTGCCGTGCCGCGAAAGGGGACCTATGCTGCCCGCACTGCCTGTCGAGAAGATCAGCGCGAGGGGGGCCGACATGGCCGGCGCGGGGAGGGGCGAGCCGTCCGCCGCCCGCATCACCAGCTCCCAGCCCACCAGCACCCGGACTTCGAACACCCGATCTCCGGGCTCCGCCGCCGAGGTCGCCGCCGAGGCCGCGGAGGCCGCCGCCGGGGCCGCCGGCGCCGGCTCCGGCGCGGGATCCGGAAAGGCCGCCGCCCGCCCGGCCGCCAAGCGCTCCAAGCCGGCCAAGCCCGCCAAACCGGCCGACGCGTCCGCCAAGGCGAGCAAGCCCGCCGCCAAGCCGGCCAAGCCCGCCGCCAAGCCCGCCACCAAGCCCGCCACCAAGCCCGCCACCAAGCCCAGGGCCAAGGCCGCGGCCGCCAAGCGCGGCGCCGCGCCCCGGTCGAAGGCCGCCCGCGACGCGTCCGCCCGGGGCGTCCCGCCGCGGGAGGCCACGGCGGAGACGGCGGAGGCCGCCCCCGCGCAGGAGCACCGGGTCAGGAGGGCGGCGCCGGCCGCCGAGACCGGCTCCGCGCACACGGGCGGGCACACGGGCGGGCACGCGGGCGGCGGGACGGCGGCGGCCAAGGCCGCGACCCTGCCCGTCCGCGAGGGCGAGGACCGCTGGACGGCCGCCGAGCTGGCCGGGGTGCGGGCCGCCCTGGAGGAGCAGATCGCC
Source organism: Spirillospora sp. CA-255316 (assembly GCA_050942275.1). Classification (GTDB taxonomy): domain Bacteria; phylum Actinomycetota; class Actinomycetes; order Streptosporangiales; family Streptosporangiaceae; genus Spirillospora. The sequence goes on from CP192047.1 coordinate 3,357,830, forward strand.
GGGCTGGAGGCGGAGATCGCCGCCTCCACCACGCAGATCGCCGAGGGCGACAACTCAGACGGCGCGGGCGACGACCAGGCCGATACCGGCGCGAAGACCTACGAGCGCGAGCACGAGCTGGCGCTGACCTACAATTCGCGTGACCTGCTCGCCCAGTCCGAGCGGGCCGTCCAACGGATCGACGCGGGCACGTACGGGATCTGCGAGTCCTGCGGGAAGCCGGTCGGCAAGGCGCGCCTGCAGGCCTTCCCCCGTGCGACGCTATGCGTGTCATGCAAACAACGCGAGGAACGTCGCTGAACGACGCAACCAACTACGAGAGCGGGGCCGGGGGATCCACCGGATCACCTCGGCCGCGCCGTGTCGGCGTACTGATCACGGTCGCGCTGACCGCCCTGGCCCTGGACGTGGTCACCAAGATCGTTGTGGTGGCCACGTTGCAGGACCGCGAGCCGATCGAGCTGCTGGGCGGTCTGCTGACGCTGCGCGAGACGCGCAACAGCGGCGCCGCGTTCTCCATCGGCACCGGCTACACGGTGGTGTTCACGCTGATCGCGTGCGGGGTGGTGATCGCCATCCTGCGCACCGCCCGCAACCTGCGCTCGGTGCCCTGGGCGGTGTGCCTGGGCCTGCTGCTGGGCGGCGCGGTCGGCAACCTGATCGACCGGATGCTGCGCGCCCCGGCGCCGCTGAAGGGGCATGTGGTCGACTGGATCGAGGTGCCGAACTGGCCGGTGTTCAACCTGGCCGACTCGGCGATCGTCTGCGGCGGCGTGCTGGCGGTGCTGCTGGCGGCCCGCGGGCTGCAGATCGACGGCACCCGCATCGGCGGCAAGGAGTCCCAGGACGCCGAGAACTCGGCGAGCACCGAGAACGCCGATGACTCTGGGACCGCCAAGGACGGCAAGGACGGCAAGGACGGCAAACCCCCCGCGGCAGCGTCCGAGCCGGCCGAGGCCACCGACGGCCCCAAGGACGCCGAGAACGCCGAGAACGCCGAGGACGTCCAGGACGCCAAGGCCGCCGGCGGCCACGAGGATCCCCAGGAGCCTGCGGAGGCCGGCGGCGCCGAGGGCGGCGGGGATCCCGATCCCGATCACACTTCGGCTTCGGGGGAGAAGGCCTGATGGCGGACGTGCGCAGCCTCCCGGTCCCCGACGGCCTGGAGGGGGAGCGGGTCGACGCGGCCCTGGCACGGCTGTTCGGGCTGTCCCGCAGCCGGGCCGCCGACATCATCGCCGCCGGGGACGTCCTGCTCGACGGCAACGAGGTGGCCAAGTCCGACCGCGTGCACGGCGGCGCCTGGCTGGAGGTGACGCTCCCGCCGCCGCCGAACGCCCCCGCCCCGGTGGCCGAGCCGATCCCGGGCATGGGGATCCTGTACGAGGACGACGACATCGTGGTGGTCGACAAGCCGACCGGCGTCGCCGCCCACCCGACCACCGGCTGGAACGGCCCGACCGTCCTGGGCGGGCTGCTGGGCGCCGGGCACACGGTGGCCACCAGCGGCGCCGCCGAGCGGCAGGGCATCGTGCACCGGCTGGACGCCAACACCACCGGCGCGATGGTCGTCGCCAAGAGCGAGGTCGCCTACTCGCGGCTGAAGCGGGCGTTCAAGGAGCGCACCGTCGACAAGCGCTACCAGGCGCTGGTGCAGGGCCACCCCGACCCCTTCCGCGGGACGATCGACGCGCCGATCGACCGGCACCCCTCGGGCGACGGCCGGTTCGCCGTGGTGGCGGGCGGGAAGCCGTCGGTCACCCACTACGACACGGTCGAGGCCTACCGGGCGGCGACCCTGCTCGACATCGACCTGGAGACGGGCCGCACCCACCAGATCCGCGTCCACATGTCGGCCGTCCGGCATCCGTGCGTGGGCGACATGGCCTACGGGGCCGACCCGACCCTGGCCGCCCGGCTGGGGCTGCGGCGGCAGTGGCTGCACGCGGCGCGGCTGGGCTTCGAGCACCCGACCACCGGTGAGCGGGTGGAGTTCGAGAGCCCGTACCCGGACGACCTGGCCCGCGCCCTGGAGATCATCCAGGCCGAGTCATGACCGTTCAGGCGAGCAGGCGCAGCCCGGCTGCGACGGCCGCGGCCACGGCGAGCACGACCAGGAACGGCGCCCGCAGCAGCAGCGCCACGACGGCCGCGGCGAGCCCGGCGAGCCGCGGCCCGTCGAGTTCCAGCGTCCGGTCCTCGGGGGCCAGGGCCTGGACGGCGATCAGCGCGGTCAGCAGCGCGACCGGCACCAGGTCGGTGAAGCGGCGCACGCGCGGGTCGTCCAGCACCCGCTGCGGGGTGACCAGCCCGCCCAGTTTGAGCAGGTAGCAGCCGGCCGCGGTGGCGAGCACCGTGATCCACACGCTCATGACGCGGGTCCCTCCTTCTCCCGGGCGTGGGCGCCCCGCTCGCGGCCCGCTGCGCGGCCGCCGCGCTCGCTGGGCAGCGCGAGCGCGACCAGTGCGGCGACGGCCGCGAGCATCACCGGGACACCGGCGGGCAGCAGCGGGGTGGTGGCCAGTGCGATCACCGCGGCGCCCGCCGCGACCCGGCCCTCGGTGCGGCCCGCGGTGAGCCGCGGCCACAGCAGCGCCAGGAAGGCCGCGGGCCCGAGCACGTCCAGCCCGAGCGACTCCGGGTCGCCCAGCCGGGCCGCGCCCAGCGCGCCCAGCAGGGTGGTGAGGTTCCAGGTGAGGTAGATGCTGATCGCGGTGACGTAGAAGCCGACGCGGGCGGAGTCCCGGTCGGGCTGGGCGGTCGCCACGGCCGTGCTCTCGTCGATGACCACGTGCGCGGTCAGCAGCCGCCGCACGCCCCGTACGCGCAGCAGGCCGGCCAGCCGCAGTCCGTACAGGGCGTTGCGGCCGCCCAGCAGCACCGCGCCGAGGGCGCCGGTCACCAGGTTGCCGCCCGCGCCGATGACGCCGACCAGCGCGAACTGCGAGGCGCCGGTGAAGGCCAGCAGGCTGAGCGCGCACGCCTGCGCCACCGTCAGCCCGGCCGTGATCGCCGCCGCTCCGAAGGCCAGGCCGGAGACCCCGACCGCCAGGCCGACGCCCAGACCGTCCCGGACCGCGGCGGAGCGTTCCGGGGAGCCGCCGCGGGCGGGCGCGTCCTGCACCGCCGCCTTCTCCGCGCACGCGCCCGCCGATTCCGTCGCTTCCATGCCCGGGACGCTAGCCGCCGGCCCCGGCCGGGTCTTGAACGTTCTTGCGCTCGCATCCGGCGGGGGAGGGGCAGGCGCCCGCGCCGTCATCCGGCGCGTCGCCCGGGCCGCGCTCGGCGGCGTCCAGGCCCGCCTCGATGACGGCGTTCATGATCCGGGCCAGGTGGCCGGGGGCGAGGGAGGGGGCGTGCCGGGACATGGCGGCGACGATGCGGCGCTCGCGCTCGGGGTCGCGCCCGGCGAAGCCGCCGACGGGCTTGAGCCGCTGGACGACCCCGGCGACGGCGGCGCGGCGCTCCAGCAGCGCGGCCAGCACGGCGTCGATGCCGTCGATGGCGGCGCGCGCGTCGTCGACCGTGGCCAGGTCCTCGGTACGGGGCAGCGACACGGTGAGCAGCTCGTCGGCCCCCGTCGTCGGGTCGGTGGTCATGTCGGGTGTCCCTCTCTCGTGGCGGCCGTCCGCGCCGGAGGAGGTCCGTCCGTGCCCGGGGCCGCTGTCTCGGAATGAGAAAGGCAGAGCCCTCGTCGGGGGCTCCGCCTTGTGCCGGCTCCGGGGTCGTCGCTCAGGTCGCGCCGACCGGCTCGCCCGGAGCCGGCTGCGTAAACCTGGAATAGCGACGTGCCACGCTCCGATGGTAGGACGGCCGGACGGCGCCGCGCCATTCCCGGAACCTTCGTCTCACCGTCCGAGACGACCCAGAGGATACGATGTCAGGTATGTCCAGCGAGGTCGCACATTACTGGAACAGTGCCGCGCTGCCCGGGGTGGACCTGCTGCGGGCCCGCTTCGTGACCCACAGGTTCAACCGCCACACCCACGACGGCTATGCCATCGCCCTGATCGAGTCCGGGGTGGAGGAGTTCGAGTACGGGCGGAGCGTCGAGCGCGCCGGGGCCGGGGCGCTCGGGCTCGTCAACCCCGGCGTGGTGCACAGCGGCTACGCGGGGGCGCCCGGCGGCTGGTCCTACCGCGTGCTGTACCCGTCCATCGAGGTGATGAGCGGCATCGCCGCCGAACTCGGCGCCCCGCCGGGCACCCCGTACTTCCCGGAGCCGGTCGTGGCGGACCCGGAGGCGGCCCGGCTGCTGCGCGCCGTCCACCGGTCCGGCGAGCACGGGGACGCGCTGGCGACCTCCTCGCTGTTCCGCGCGGCCGTCGCGGGCCTGCTGCGCCATGCCCGCCCCGCCCGCGGCGCGCTCGGCCCGGACCCGGACGAGGCGGCCGAAAGGATGCCCGCGGCCGTCCGCGCGGCCCGTGAGATCCTTCACGAGAACCTGCTGGACCCGCCGTCCCTGGAGGCCCTGGCGGACGGCGTCGGCGTCGGCGCGTTCCGCCTGCTGAGGGCTTTCCGGGCGGCCACCGGCCTGCCGCCGCACGCGTACCTGAACCAGGTCCGGGTGCGGGAGGCCCGCCGGTTGCTGGACGCGGGGCTGCGTCCCGCCGAGGTCGCGTCCCGCACCGGTTTCGCCGACCAGGCCCACCTGACCCGCCATTTCAAGCGGACCGTCGGCGTGCCGCCCGGCGCCTACCGGGAGGCCCGGGGCGTCGCGTGACCGGCCTCCCGGCGCCGTCCGGCCAGGTCGCCCGCGACCCTTCGTGCAGGCCCGAAACAGGGCACGGAACGTACACGGGGCCGAGCCGCCCGTAACGGGCCATCCAGGCTCAACCGGGCATCGGAGTGTCGGGGCCCATGGGGCGCACGGGGCGGGTTAGGCTCTCAGAACCGCGTCATCCCGGACGCCGATCCGGGGTGGCGATCTTCCCCCGGGACCGTACGCCGCCACACGTGTTTCGCCGCACGTGGGCGGTCGCATGCGAGCGCGCATGGCGGTCAGGAGCGCGACGACGCAATGGAGGCGCACGAGGCATGGCCGACTCGTTTGTTCATCTGCACGTTCATACCGAGTACTCGATGCTGGACGGCGCCGCCCGGCTGAAGCAGATGTTCGAAGAGGTCGACCGGCAGAAGATGCCCGCGATCGCCATGACCGACCACGGCAACATGCACGGCGCCTACGACTTCCACAAGCAGGCGATGGCGGCCGGGGTCACCCCCATCATCGGCATCGAGGCGTACATGGCGCCCGAGTCGCGCTTCCACAAGAAGAAGGTCCAGTGGGGCGAGCCCAGCCAGAAACGCGACGACGTCTCCGGCGGCGGCTTGATCAACCACAAGACGCTGTGGGCCCGCGACAAGACCGGCCTGCACAACCTCTTCAAGCTCTCCAGCCGCGCGTTCACCGAGGGCTTCGTCTTCAAGTACGCCCGGATGGACGAGGAGCTGCTGGCCGAGCACGCCGACGGGCTGATGGCCACCACAGGCTGCCCGTCCGGCAAGATCCAGACCCGGCTGCGGCTGGGCCAGTTCGACGAGGCGCTCAAGGCCGCCGCCACCTTCCAGGAGATCCTCGGCAAGGAGAACTACTTCCTGGAGCTGATGGACCACGGCCTGGAGATCGAGAAGCGGGTCCGCGACGGCCTGGTGGAGATCGGCAAGCGGCTCGGCATCCCGCCGGTGGTCACCAACGACTCCCACTACACCCACGAGAGCGAGGCCACCGCGCACGACGCGCTGCTGTGCGTCCAGGTGGGCAAGCAGCTGGCCGACCCCGACCGGTTCCGGTTCGACGGCAGCGGCTACTACATCAAGACCGCCGACGAGATGCGCTCCATCGACACCTCCGACATCTGGTCCGAGGGCTGCCGCAACACGCTGCTGATCGCCGAGCGGGTCGACCCCGAGGGCATGTTCGAGTCGCACGACCTCATGCCGCGCTTCCCCGTCCCCGAGGGCGAGACCGAGGAGACCTGGTTCCGCAAGGAGGTCTGGAAGGGCCTGGAGCGGCGCTTCCCCGGCGGCATTCCCGAGGAGTACCGCAAGCAGGCCGAGTACGAGATGGGCGTCATCCTCGGCAAGGGCTACCCCTCGTACTTCCTCGTCGTCGCCGACTTCATCATGTGGGCCAAGGAGAACGGCATCCTGGTCGGGCCGGGCCGCGGCAGCGCCGCCGGATCGCTGATCGCCTACGCGATGGGCATCACCGACCTGGACCCGATCCCGCACGGGCTGATCTTCGAGCGGTTCCTCAACCCCGAGCGCGCCTCGATGCCCGACATCGACATCGACTTCCCTGAAGACCGGCGGGCCGAGGTGATCCGCTACACCACCGAGAAGTGGGGCGCGGACAAGGTCTCCTTCATCGCCACGTTCGGCACCATCAAGGCCAAGGCCGCCATCAAGGACGCCGGCCGCGTCCTGGGCTTCCCCTACGCGCTCGGCGACCGGATCTCCAAGGCGTTCCCGCCCGCCGTCATGGGCAAGGACATCCCGCTGTCGGGGATCTTCGACGAGAAGCACCCCCGCTACGGCGAGGCCGGCGAGCTGCGCAAGCTGTACGAGGAAGAGCCCGACGTCAAGCAGATCATGGACCTGGCCCAGGGCCTGGAGGGCCTGATCCGGCAGACCGGCGTGCACGCCGCCGGGATCATCATGTCCGGTGAGACGATCACCGACCATGTGCCGATCATGCGCCGGGACGCCGACGGCGCGATCATCACGCAGTTCGACTACCCGACCTGCGAGACGCTCGGCCTGCTGAAGATGGACTTCCTGGGCCTGCGCAACCTGACGATCATCGACGACGCGCTCAAGGGCATCAAGAAGAACAAGGGCACCGACGTCGACCTGCTGGCCCTCCCGCTGGACGACCAGCCGACCTACGACCTGCTGGCCCGCGGCGACACCCTCGGGGTGTTCCAGTTCGACGGCGGCCCGATGCGCGCCCTGCTGCGGCTGATGAAGCCGGACAACTTCGAGGACATCTCCGCGGTCGGCGCCCTGTACCGGCCCGGCCCGATGGGCGCCAACTCGCACACCAACTACGCGCTCCGCAAGAACGGGCAGCAGGAGATCACCCCGATCCACCCCGAGCTGGAGGAGCCGCTCAAGGAGATCCTCGACACCACCTACGGCCTGATCGTCTACCAGGAGCAGGTCATGGCGATCGCGCAGAAGGTGGCGGGCTACACGCTCGGCAAGGCCGACCTGCTCCGCCGGGTCATGGGCAAGAAGAAGAAGGCGGAGCTGGACGCCCAGTTCGTCGGCTTCGAACAGGGCATGATCGACAACGGCTTCTCCAAGGAGGCCGTCAAGACCCTGTGGGACATCCTGGTCCCCTTCTCCGACTACGCCTTCAACAAGGCGCACAGCGCCGCCTACGGGCTGGTGTCGTACTGGACGGCCTACCTCAAGGCCAACTACCCGGCCGAGTACATGGCCGCTCTGCTCACCTCCGTCGGCGACGACAAGGACAAGAGCGCCCTGTACCTGAACGAGTGCCGCCGGATGAAGCTGACGGTGCTCCCGCCGGACGTCAACACCTCCGAGGCCGACTTCACCCCGATCGGCGACACCGAGATCCGCTTCGGCCTGTCGGCGGTCCGCAACGTGGGCGCCAACGTCGTCGACGGCATCGTGGCAGCGCGCAAGGAGAAGGGCGCCTACACCGACTTCAACGACTTCCTCAACAAGGTCCCGCCGATCGTGTGCAACAAGCGGGTCGTGGAGTCGCTGATCAAGTCCGGGGCGTTCGACGAGCTCGGGCACAAGCGCAAGTCCCTCCTCATGGTCCACGAGCAGGCCATCGACTCGGTCATCGACATCAAGCGCAAGGAGGCCATCGGCCAGGACTCCCTGTTCGGCGCGCTGGAGGACGACGGCGGCGAGGACGCCTTCGCCGTCGCCATCCCCGAGGGCGACGAATGGGACAAGACCACCCTCCTGGCCTTCGAGCGGGAGATGCTCGGCCTGTACGTCTCCGACCACCCCCTCCTGGGCGTGGAGCACATCCTGGAACGCGAGGCCGACTGCACGATCGCCTCCCTGAACGAAGGCAGCCGCCCCGACGGCCAGGTCGTGACCGTGGCCGGACTGCTCGGCGGCCTCCAGCGCAAGGTCACCAAGCAGGGCAACTCCTGGGCCATGTTCCAGCTGGAGGACCTCGCCGGATCGATCGAGGTGATGTGCTTCCCCTCGTCCTACCAGCTGTGCTCCACCCTGCTGGCCGAGGACGCCATCCTCGTCGTCAAGGGCCGCCTGGACCGCCGCGAGGACGTCGCCAAGATCATCGCGATGGAGGTGACCCAGCCCGACCTCACCGTCACCGACGCCGCCGGACCGCTGTCGGTCACCCTCCAGATCGGCCGCTGCACCCCGCCGCTGGTCTCCCGCCTCAAGGAGGTCCTGATCACCCACCCGGGCTCCTCGGAGGTCCACCTGCACCTGCAGAACGGCCCCCGGACCACGGTCGTCCGGCTCGACGACAAGCTGCGCGTAGCCCCGTCCCCCGCCCTCATGGGCGACCTGAAGCAACTACTAGGCCCCTCCTGCCTAGGCTGACGCGGGTCATTGTGGGGGGACGACCCCCCACGCCCCGGGACGGCGGGAAGCGCCTCCTCCACTCCGCTGGCGCTCCGCTACGGAAACGCTCCCCGCCGCCTGCCCGTCCCTCCACTCCGCTAGCGCTCCGCCCCAGGCCGGACAGTGGAAAAGCAGGTTGTCGCGGGGTGCGGGCCCCACGGCCCCTGCGGCGTGGGGCCCGCCACCACCGCCGGGACGGAGAGCGCGTCCGTTGCTATCCGGTCGCGCCTACCTCAGCCACCCTGCTCAACCACCGGCGACCCTAACCGTCGCGATTGCGAGCGAAGCCAGGTTCGAGCCTGCGAGAACCTGATCGCGCAGCGAGCCGCTAGGCGAGTCGGAGCGATGCAGCAATCGCACGCGACGCCCGTAGAAGGAGGGCGGTCTAACGCCCGACGCCAAGGGCGTCGTAATTAACAGACGCGTGCCAGTCGATGAAGCGGCCTAGTCCGTCGAAGAGGGCGCGGGCGGTGCCGCCGCCGGGGAGGCGGATCTCGGTGACGCCGTCGCTCTCCCGGTAGGCCACGCGGTGGCGGCTGAGGAGCCGGGCCAGGGTCAGCCGGGGTTCGTGCGGGAAGAGGCTCACCGCGTTCATCAGGAGCCGGGGGACGGGCACCGGGTCCCACGCGGCGGGCGGTGCCTGGGGGTCGTCCACGTGGAGGTAGGCCGAGCCGCCGTCGTATCCGGCGCCGATGTAGCCGCCGCCGCCCAGGACGCCGCCGGCCGCCATCGCGATCAGTTCTCCGCCGTGTCCGGCGGGGCCCTCGTACCAGCCGAGGTCGACCTCGGGGGTGGTGAACTCGGGGATGCCCAGGCGGGCGCCGAGGCCGCGGATGGCCAGTGTCGGCTCGACCGCCGGATGGTCGTCGCCGAACTGCGGGTTCGCCCAGCCCCAGAGCCAGGTGCGCTCGCGCGCGGCGTAGCTGCCCAGCAGCGAGACCTGGACCGTGACGCCGCCGCTGGAGTAGGTGCGGGCGGTCAGGTCGGCGCTCCAGTCCTCGCGGGGCAGGAACTCGGCGAGGGTTTCCTGCTGTTGCAGGACGACCGCGGCCAGGGCGGCGCCGAGGCGTTGGAACGCGGGGCTGAATCCGGACATGTCGGGCACATTATCTCAGAGAATCGGGCCGCTCGGCGGCGTGAATCGGGCACCATTCGGTTGTCGATCGGCCTGCCGGGGCAGGCTAGGCTTTCGCTGTTTCCCGGCCGACCGTCAAAGGAGAGTACGCAGTGCGGCGACCGACCGTGAGGGCCTTCCGGACCTGGGCGGTCACCACTCTGATCATCGCACTTCTCGGGGCTCCGGCCGGGCTGTTGTGGACGGAGATCTCCCCGAAGGTGACCTACATCGTCGTCCAGGGACAGGCGCTTCTGGCCGAACCGGAAGGGCAGGGGCCGATCGGGGTGGACGGCCGGTTCGCGCTGGTCGCCGTGGTCGCGGGCGTGCTGTGCGGTGTGGGCGGCTACCTGGCCGGCGGGCGCGGCAACGACCTGCCGCTGATCTTCGGGCTGGCGGCGGGCGGGCTGGCGGCGTCCCTGGTGGCGTGGCGGCTGGGCCACCAGATCGGGCTGGACGCCTTCCAGCGCGCGGTGCGCAGGGCGCCCGACGGCCGTACGGTCACCGGGGTCGCCCAGTTGCGCGCCACCGGCATCCTGGTGTTCTGGCCGCTGCTGTCGGTGGCCGTGTACGGGGTGCTGGAGGCGCTGGTGAAGCGGCTACCCTCGGGCGATCGCGGCGAGGGCGGCACCGGTCAGGCGGACGAGGTCGGCGGGGGCCAGCTCGATCTGCAGGCCGCGCCGACCGGCCGAGACGTAGACGGTCGGGAAGGCTGACGCGGAGGAGTCGACCACGGTCGGCAGCCGGCGCCGCTGGCCCAGCGGGCTGATGCCGCCGACGACGTACCCGGTGGCGCGTTCGGCGTCGCGGGCCTCGGCCATCCGCGCCTTCTTGCCTCCGGCCGCCGCGGCCAGCGCCTTCAGGTCCAGCGAGCCCGACACCGGGACGACCGCCACGGTGAGCGCGCCGTCGACCTCGGCCAGCAGCGTCTTGAACAGCCGTTCGCGCGGCACGCCGAGCGCGTCGGCGGCCGCCTCGCCGTAGGACTCGGCGTCCGCGGGCGTCTCGTACGGATGCAGGGTGAAGTCGATTCCGGCCTTGGCCGCGGCCACCGTCGCCTGCGTTCCCTTCGCCATGGGCCCAGTGTGCCCGTGATGATCAGCGCGGGACCACGGTTTTTCCGCTAGTTGGGGTGGAAGGAGGTGTCGAGGAACTGGCCCGCCGGGACGGTCGGCATCGCGTTGAGGAGGCGGTTCTCCCGTACCAGGAGGTCGTGTTCGGCGCGCAGCCGCAGCGCGGCGTCCTCCGCCTCGAGCAGGCGCTGCTTGTCGTGGCCGTCCAGGACGACCGCGGCGGCGATCAGGTAGGACAGCCGCACCGGGTCGTCGGGCAGTTCGACGGGCTCGGCCACCTCCGCGCCCGCCGCGGCGAGCCGGTGCCGGTACAGCTGGAACAGCAGCCGGACCCGGTGCGCCACCGGCCCCGGGTCGGCGCCCGGCTCCTCGGCCAGGAACTCCACCTCGCCGCGCAGGTACGGCAGCGCCCGGTCCAGTTCCTTGATCCGGAAGCGGTCGGCGCCGACGGTGACGATGTCGTAGCGGCCGTCGGGGCGCCCGTTCACCCCGTGCACCTCGGCCACGCAGCCGACCTCCGCCAGCCGCAGCCCGGTGGTGTCGCCGACCTCGTGGCCCAGTTCGATGCCCACCACGCCCAGCCGTCTCGGCTCCGGGCGTTCCAGCAGGTCGCGTACGAGCAGGCGGTAGCGCTCCTCGAACAGGTGCAGGGGGAGCACCAGACCGGGGAACAGCACCGTGCCCAGCGGGAACAACGGAAGCCGCTCAGTCACCGCATCTCCCACCCTCGTGCGTCCGCCGAAAGAGCGCTCCGCGGCCAGGGTACGTCTGGAACGGCGATCATGGAATGCCGGAATTCTCATAGTCTGAAGGGGGCATGGGGCATGGTCACCCTGAGCCAGATTCCGGCGAGCCGCGCGCCCCGCGCCCGCGGCGCCGCTAGCGTCGGCCCGAAAGCCCCTGGAGGCCGCTGTGATGTGGCTCAACCTCATCTTCCTGAGTCTGGCGAGCCTGGCCGTCGGATTCGTGCTCGGCTGGGTCGTCGCCTGCCCGCGCCGCTGGACCGCCCGCTTCGACCAGGCGCCCGCGGACCGGCCGGGTCCCGCCGACGACCTGCCGCCCCTCAGCCGGACGACCGGACCCGCCTGACCCCGCCTGCCCCTACCAGGCCACTGGCCGCCGATTGGCCATGGCCGGTCCGGACGGCGGCGGGCTAGCGTCGGCGGCATGCGAATGCTCGTCGTCGACGCCTTCACCGACCGTCCCTTCGCGGGCAACCCCGCGGGCGTCTGCCTGCTGGACGCCTCCGCCGACCCCGCGTGGATGCAGCGGGTCGCCGCGGAGATGCGCCACTCGGAGACCGCCTTCGTCCGCACCCTGCCGGACGACCCGGAGGCGGACTTCGAGTTGCGCTGGTTCACCCCCTCGATCGAGGTGGCGCTCTGCGGTCACGCCACGCTGGCCGCGGCGCACGCCCTGTTCGAGACCGGCGCCGTCCTGTCCGACCGGCCGATCCGGTTCCGCACGCTGCGCAGCGGCGTCCTGACGGTGCGGAGCGGGGCGACCGGCCTGCTGGAGATGGACTTCCCCGCGACCCCGCCCGAGCCCGTCCCCGCCCCCGAGGGCCTGGCCGACGCGCTGGGCGCCCCTCTCGCCTGGACGGGCCGCACCGCGCAGAACGACCTGCTGGCGGAGCTGTCCGGGGAGAAGGCCGTGCGCGGGCTCGCCCCGGACATCGCCGCCGTGGCCGCCTTCGACGCCCGCGTCGTGATCGTCACGGCCCCGTCGGACCGTCCCGAGGACGGGAGCGACTTCGTGTCGCGGGTGTTCGGCCCGCGGGTCGGCGTCGACGAGGACCCGGTCACCGGCTCGGCGCACTGCGCCCTGGCCCCGTACTGGACGGCCAGGCTGGGGCGTGACGCGCTGCGGGGCCACCAGGTGTCGGAGCGGGGCGGCCTGGTCCGCACGGAGGTGCGCGGCGACCGCGTCGTCCTGTCCGGCGACGCCGTCACCGTCCTGGACGGCGAACTGCGGACCGAACCCTGGAAAGAACCGAACGGTTGAGCGGGGCGAGGGACGTGGGGGCCCGTCCGCCGCAGTGAATAGACTGTCCTGGTGATTTCCCGTATCGATCTGCGCGGGTCGCTGCCCGGTGACCTGCGCTCCGTGCTGCCCCGTGCCGAACTCGACGTCGAGGCCGCCCTGGAGAAGGTGCGGCCCATCTGTGAGGACGTCCGGCATCGCGGCGCGGCCGCCGTGCGGGAGTACACCAGGGACTTCGACGGCGTGGAGCTGGACGCCGTCCGGGTGCCGGTGCAGGCCGTCCACGAGGCCCTCGCCGGGCTGGACCCGGCGGTGCGGGACGCGCTGGAGGAGGCGATCCGCCGCACCCGGCTGGTGCACCGCGACCAGCGCCGCGCCGATGTGACGACGCAGGTGGTGCCCGGCGGTACGGTGACCGAGCGGTGGATCCCGGTGCGCCGGGTGGGCCTGTACGTGCCCGGCGGCCGGGCGGTCTACCCGTCCAGCGTGATCATGAACGTGGTGCCGGCGCAGGAGGCCGGGGTGGAGTCGCTCGCGGTGACGTCCCCGGCGCAGGCAGAGTTCGGCGGGCGGCCCCACCCGGCGATCCTGGCGGCGTGCGCGCTGCTGGGCGTCGAGGAGGTGTACGCGGCCGGCGGCGCGCAGGCGGTGGCGATGTTCGCCTACGGCACCGAGGAGTGCCCCCGCGCCGACCTGGTCACCGGTCCCGGGAACGTGTACGTGGCCGCCGCCAAGCGCCTGCTCAAGGGCGTGATCGGGATCGACTCGGAGGCCGGCCCGACCGAGATCGCGATCCTGGCCGACGGCACCGCCGACCCGGTGCACGTCGCCGCCGACCTGATCAGCCAGGCCGAGCACGACGTGCTGGCCGCGGCCGTGCTGGTCACCGACGCGCCCGAGCTGGCCGAGGCGGTGGAGGCCGAGCTGCGGGCGCAGGTCGCCCGCACCAAGCACACCGAGCGGATCGCCGAGGCGCTGGCCGGGCGGCAGTCGGGCATCGTGCTGGTCGACGACCTGGAGGACGGCCTGAAGGTGGTGGACGCCTACGCCGCCGAGCACCTGGAGATCCAGACGGAGGGGGCGCGGGAGCTGGCGGCGCGGGTCCGCAACGCCGGCGCGATCTTCATCGGGCCGCACGCGCCGGTGTCGCTGGGCGACTACCTGGCCGGGTCCAACCACGTGCTGCCCACGGGAGGGTGCGCGTGCCATTCGTCGGGCCTGTCGGTCCAGTCGTTCCTGCGAGGCGTGCACGTCGTGGAGTACGACCGGCAAGCACTGGCCGAGGCCACGGCCCGCGTGGTGACGCTGGCCGACGCCGAGGACCTGCCCGCGCACGGCGCCGCCCTGAAGGCCCGCTTCGACTGGGAGATCCCGACCCGATGACGTCCCTGGACGACCTGCCCATCCGCGACGACCTGCGGGGGCGCGAGCCGTACGGCGCGCCCCAGCTGGAGGTGCCGGTCGCGCTCAACACCAACGAGAACCCCTACCCGCCGTCGGACCGCCTGGTGAAGGCGCTGGGCGAGGCGGTCGCGGACGTCGCCGGTTCGCTGAACCGCTACCCGGACCGCGATGCCGTCGCGCTGCGCGACGACCTGGCCGCGTTCCTGAACGAGGACACCCCGGGCGCCGGGCTGACCTCCGGCCAGGTGTGGGCGGCCAACGGCTCCAACGAGATCATCCAGCAGATCCTGCAGGCGTTCGGCGGCCCGGGCCGCACCGCGATCGGGTTCGAGCCGTCGTACTCGATGCACCCGATCATCACCCGGGTGTCGGGCACCCGGTGGGTCGACGCGCACCGCGACGAGGACTTCGGGCTGGAGCCGGCCCGCGCGGTCGCCGCGATCGAGGAGCACCGCCCGGACGTGGTGTTCCTCACCTCACCGAACAACCCGACGGGCACGGCGCTGCCGCTGGAGTCGATCGAGGCGGTGCTGGCGGCGGCCCCCGGCATGGTGGTGGTGGACGAGGCGTACGCCGAGTTCCGCCGGGCCGGGACGCCGTCGGCGCTGACGCTGCTGCCCGGCAACCCGCGGCTGATCGTGACCCGGACGATGTCCAAGGCGTTCGCGATGGCCGGGACCCGGCTGGGCTACCTGGCCGCCGACCCGGCGGTGATCGAGGCGTTGCTGCTGGTCCGGCTGCCGTATCATCTGTCGTCGGTGACCCAGGCCGTGGCCCGGACCGCCGTCGCGCACGGCGCGGAGCTGCTGGGCACCGTCGACCGGTTGCGCCGCGAGCGCGACGACGTGGTGGCCTGGCTGCGCGGCGAGGGCTTCGCCGTGGCCGACTCCGACGCCAACTTCGTCCTGTTCGGGCGTTTCCCCGACCGCAAGGCGGTATGGCGGGCGATGCTCGACCGGGGCGTGCTGATCCGGGAGGTGGGCCCGCCCGAGTGGCTGCGGGTGAGCGTCGGCACCGCCGAGGAGATGGCCGCCTTCCGTACCGCGATTAAGGAGAGCGTGTGACGCGCAAGGGAAGGATCGAGCGCGGGACCAAGGAGACCCAGGTCCTGGTCGAGATCGACCTGGACGGCACCGGGGTGGTCGACGTGGCCACCGGTGTCGGCTTCTACGACCACATGCTGGCGCAGCTGGGCAAGCACGGGTCGTTCGACCTCACCGTCAAGACCTCCGGCGACCTGTACATCGACAGCCACCACACCATCGAGGACACCGCGATCGCGCTGGGCCAGGCGTTCCGGGAGGCGCTGGGCGACAAGGCGGGCATCCGCCGGTTCGCCGACGCGTCGATCCCGCTGGACGAGGCCCTCGCCCAGGTCACGGTGGACGTGTCCGGCCGCCCCTACCTGGTGCACACCGAGCCCGAGGGCATGGCGCCGATGATCGGCCCGGAGTACGACACCACGATGACCCGGCACATCTTCGAGTCGTTCGTGTCGAACGCGCAGGTGGCGCTGCACGTCCACGTCCCGTACGGCCGCAACGCGCACCACATCGTGGAGGCGCAGTTCAAGGCGCTGGCCCGGGCGCTGCGCGACGCGGTCGCCTTCGACCCCAAGGTGCACGGCATCCCGTCCACCAAGGGGGCGTTGTAGCCGTGACGATCGGCGGCCTGGAGTTCGGCTACGGCAGCGTGCTGCTGTTCGGCCTGGCGGTCTTCCTGCTGATGGGCGTGATCAGTTTCATCCGGCAGGGCCTCAAGATCGCCGCCGTGGTGGTGTTCGTGCTGATGGCCCTGGCCTTCACCGCGGGGGCGTTGCGGCTGTGACCAAGAAGATCGTCATCTTGGACTACGGCTCGGGCAACCTGCGTTCGGCCGAGCGGGCGGTGGCCCGGCACGGCGTCGAGGTGACCGTGACGCCCGACCGGGACGCCGCGCTGAACGCCGACGGCCTGGTGGTGCCGGGCGTGGGCGCGTTCTCGGCGTGCATGGAGGGCCTGCTGTCGGTGCGCGGCGACCAGATCATCGGCCGCCGCCTGTCCGGGGGGCTGCCCGTGCTGGGGATCTGCGTGGGCATGCAGATCCTGTTCGCCGAGGGCATCGAGCACGGCGTCACGACGGAGGGCTGTGCGGAGTGGCCCGGCACCGTCGACCGGCTGGAGGCGCCCGTCGTCCCGCACATGGGCTGGAACACCGTCGACGCCCCCGAGGGCACCGTGCTGTTCCGCGGCCTCGACCCCGGCACCCGGTTCTACTTCGTGCACTCCTATGCCGCGCGCCGCTGGGAGTTGCAGCCCGACCCGACCGGCACGATCGCGCCGCCGCTGGTCACCTGGGCCGAGCACGGCGACCGCTTCGTCGCCGCGGTCGAGAACGGCCCCTTGTGCGCGACCCAGTTCCACCCGGAGAAGTCCGGCGACGCCGGCGCCGAACTCCTGAAGAACTGGCTGTCCACCCTTTCCTGACGTTCCGTGACCCCTGGATAAGGTTCTCCGTATGACACTGACTCTCCTTCCCGCGGTCGACGTCGCCGACGGCCGGGCCGTGCGCCTGGTGCAGGGCGAGGCCGGCACCGAGACCTCCTACGGCGCCCCGCTGGAGGCGGCGCTGGCCTGGCAGCGCGCGGGAGCGGAGTGGATCCATCTGGTCGACCTGGACGCGGCGTTCGGGCGGGGCTCCAACCGGGCGCTGCTGGCCGAGGTGACCGGCACTTTGGACGTCAAGGTGGAGCTGTCGGGCGGCATCCGCGACGACGCGTCCCTGGAGGCGGCGCTGGCCACCGGCTGCGCGCGGGTCAACATCGGCACCGCGGCGCTGGAGGACCCGGCCTGGTGCCGCAAGATCATCGCCGAGTACGGTGACCGGATCGCGGTCGGGCTGGACGTGCGCGGCACCACGCTGGCCGCCCGCGGCTGGACCCGCGAGGGCGGCGACCTGTGGGAGGTGCTGGCCCGGCTGGAGGACGACGGCTGCCCGCGCTACGTCGTCACCGACGTGACCAAGGACGGCACGCTGCGCGGCCCCAACACCGAGCTGCTGCGGGAGGTGTGCTCCCGCACCGACAAGCCCGTGATCGCCTCGGGCGGGGTGTCGTCGCTGGACGACCTGCGCGCCCTGGCCGGGCTGGTGGGCGACGGTGTCGAGGGCGCGATCGTGGGCAAGGCGCTGTACGCGCAGGCGTTCACACTCGAAGAGGCGCTCGAGGCGGTCAAGTGATCGAGCGGATCTCCTCCGGCGGCCCCTGGGAGGAGAAGTTCGGCTACTCCCGCGCCGTCATGGCCGGTGACCTGGCGCTGGTGTCCGGCTGCACCGCCACCGTGGACGGTGATGTCGTCCATGCCGGCGACCCGTACGAGCAGACCCGCACCGCGTTCCAGATCGCGCTGTGGTCGCTGGAGCGGCTGGGGCTGTCGGCCGACGACGTCGTCCGCACCCGGATGTACATCACCCGGGCCGGCGACTCGGGCGAGGTGGGCCGGGCGCACGCCAGCCTGTTCAAGGACGTGCGGCCGGCGGCGAGCATGCTGGTGGTGGCGGGGCTGATCGACCCGCGGATGCTGGTCGAGGTCGAGGTCGAGGCGTACCGGGGGAGCGCATGAGCGAGCCGGAGGGGCGAGAGGCGCCCCAGGAGCGAGCGGGGGATACCCCGCGCGGGGTGGCGGTGCGGGTGATCCCGTGCCTGGACGTGGACGCCGGGCGCGTGGTCAAGGGCGTGAACTTCCAGAACCTGCGGGACGCCGGCGACCCGGTGGAGCTGGCCCGCCGGTACGACGCGGAGGGCGCCGACGAGCTGACCTTCCTCGACATCACCGCTTCCAGCGGCGACCGTTCGACGACCTACGAGGTGGTGAGCCGCACCGCCGAGCAGGTGTTCATCCCGCTGACGGTGGGCGGCGGCGTCCGCACGGTCGAGGACGTGGACCGCCTCCTGCGGGCGGGCGCCGACAAGGTGTCGATCAACACCGCCGCGATCGCGCGCCCGGAGTTCCTCCGCGAGGCCGCGCACCGCTTCGGCTCGCAATGCGTCGTTCTGTCGGTGGACGCCCGCCGAGCCCCCGGCACGCCCTCCGGTTTCGAGGTCACCACCCACGGCGGCCGCAAGGGCACCGGCATCGACGCGATCGAGTGGGCGCACCGGGGCCAGGAGCTGGGCGTGGGGGAGATCCTGCTCAACTCCATGGACGCCGACGGCACCAAGGCCGGTTTCGACCTGGAGATGCTCCGCCGCGTCCGCGAGACCGTGACGGTCCCGGTGATCGCCAGCGGCGGTGCGGGCGCCCTGGACCACTTCCCCCCGGCCGTCGACGCGGGCGCCGACGCCGTACTGGCCGCCAGCGTCTTCCACTTCGGCGAACTCAAGATCTCCGAAGTCAAGCAGACCCTCCGCGACTCCGGCCACCCCATCCGCTGACCCGGGTGGGCGTGGACGTGACCGCCGCGGCGACTCACGGCCGTCATGGGCGGGCAGTCTCGATCTCCGCCCAGACGATCTTGCCGCCATTCGCGGACGGGCGGCTTCCCCATGAACGGGCCAGACAGGCGACGATCAGGAGCCCCCGGCCGCCCTCGGAGAGTTCGTCGGGCGCTCTGACCGTCGGCGCTGCCGCCGCGGAGTCGCCCACTTCGATGAAGAGGCTCTGGGGGAGGAGCTTGAGGCCCAGGACGACGGTCGCCGGGAGAGAACCAGGGCCCCCGAGGCGCGAGACGTCGAGAGCACGCAACGCCTCGATGGCGTTGGTGAGGAGTTCGGAGCCGATCAGTTCGGCGTCGTCCCTGACGTGGGCCAGGTTCCAGTGGTCGAGTTGCCGCCGTATGAGGGACCGGCCGCGGCCGACCGCTGTGGGGCCAGCGTGCAGCCTCAGCCTGAAGGCAGTGGGCTCGGGGCAGGGGGGTGAGGACATCGCAGCAGAACCTCGGGGTCTCGTTGGCGAAGGAAGCCAGGTGGCTACTCCTCTAGAGGAGTTACCTCCTTTGTAGAGCAACTCCTCTAGACGAGCAACCATTACCGAGCGGGAAGTTCGTACTGCAGAACGTAAGCGTCGGAGGACATGACGGTGTCGCACACCTCGACGGCGCGACCCGTGGTGTCGTACGCCGTCCGGACGAGGTGGAACACCGGGACCCCGGCCGGCAGCCGCAGGGCGCGGGCTTCCTCCTGGAGAGGCATGCGCGTTCGCACCTCCTCCGTGAAGCGGGCGAGGTGGTGTCCAAGGTCCTCGAGCCGGGCGTAGATGCCGCCCGGGCCGCTGTCGGGCTGGGTGATCGCCGTCCCGGCGGCGATCTCCGCGGGCACGTACGAGACCGCTGTCTCCACGGGACGGCCGTCGATGAGGTAGCGGCGTCGGCGGACGATCAGCAGATGCCCCGTGTCCAGCCCCAGTCGCTCGGCGATGTCCGCGTCCGCCCCTTCCTCGGTGACCTCGATCTTGTCGACCGTCGGCTTCGAGCCCGACTCCTCGACCTCCGCGATGAAGGCGTCCTTTCCGCGGGCGCGGTGCCTGCGGGCGAAGCGGTCGGAGGCCAGGCGCCGGACTCGGGGCCGCTCGCGGACGAACACCCCGCGTCCGTGCTCGGCGACCACCAGACCTTCCGATCGCAGAACCTGAAGAGCTTGGCGGACGGTCATGCGGGCGACGCCGTAATGCTCCATCAGCCGGGCCTCGGAGGGGACCCTGTCGCCGGGCTGCAGCGTTCCCCGCTCGATCAGCGTGCGCAGGTGATCGGCGATCTGCCGGAACGCCGCGCGGTCGCTTTCGGGGTCGATGCGCCTCAGCGGGAGGTCCGGCACGTGGGCTCCTTCGCTCGTCCATACGTGTACTAGCGTTTGAGCTTATGAGCTTGAGAGGTGATCTTTGGGTGGGGTGGCCCGGTATTCGGTGAGCGTGGCGGGGGTCGTCCTGGACGATCGGGGCCGGGCGCTGCTCGTGCAGCGCCGGGACAACGGTCACTGGGAGCCGCCCGGCGGCGTCCTGGAACTGGAGGAGACGGTCCACGACGGGCTGCGCCGCGAGGTCCGGGAGGAGACCGGGCTGGAGGTCGAGCCCGGATCCCTCACCGGTGTGTACAAGAACATGACGCGCGGCATCGTCGCGCTGGTCTTCCGCTGCCAGGTCACCGGCGGCCGTCTCGTGGAGACCGGCGAGGCCAAGGACTTTCGCTGGGCCACGGTGGACGAACTCGACGAGCTGATGGACGAGGCGTTCGCGATCAGGATCCGGGACGGGTTGCGGGACGGCGCGGAGCCCGCCGTCCGCGAGCATGACGGTGTACGGGTCCTCTGAGCCCTTTCAAGCGGTGGTTCGTTTCGTCATGCCTTTGGTGGTGTCGTCCAGGCCCCAGGTGAAGACGGTGCGGGGGTGGATGCGGATGATCGCGTCGCTGAGGTGGGAACCGGGTGTGGCGACGCCGGTGAGGGCCTCGGCGCGGCCGCGGATCTCGATGCCCCTGACCTGCCACGGGTCGAGGGAGCGGATGTCGTCGACGACCAGGGAGACCTGGTCGTTCTTCCGGATGTTGCGGAACTTGCGGGTGGCGGCCATGTCGTAGCCGTAGATGTCGACCGTGCCCAGGTCGCGGTTGAGGCGGAAGCCGACCGGGTTGTTCTGCGGGTCGCCCTCGGGGCCGACGGTGGCCAGGCGGCCCAGGCGCTGGGTGGACAGGTACTCGCGTTCGGTGTCGGTGAAGTCCATGTACCCAGCGTCGGACATCAAGCTTGGTTGAGGTCAAGTCAGCAGACGCTGTCGCGGGGTGCGGGGTTGGCGAGGCCGAACAGGGTGCGGGCGCGCAGGCCGACGTAGGTGCCGCCGATGGCCGCCAGGCCCCACAGCCAGCCGTGCAGGCTGCCGGAGGCGATGCCGGCCAGGTAGGCGCCGATGTTGCAGCCGCCGGCGAGGCGGGCGCCGACGCCCATGATCACGCCGCCCAGGACGGCGGCGGCCGCGGTGCGCCAGGGGATGTTCCGGTGCAGCGTCCACGCGCCGCTCGCGGCGGCGGCGACGGCGGCGCCGAGCATGATGCCGATGTCGGTCAGGCTGGTCTTGTCGGCCAGGACGGGGCCGTTCAGCATCGCGGCCTGCCGCGGCTGCTCCCAGAACGACCACGTCTCCGGGTGCAGGCCGATCAGCTGCAGGAACTTGGCGCCCCAGAGCGCGAACGCGCTGGTGATGCCCCAGGCGCCGCCGGAGACCAGCAGGACGCCGGCGCCGAGGACGGCCAGCACGACGGCCCCGGCCGGCAGCGGCCAGGAGCCGCGGACGATCCGCAGCGGCCCCCGGGCGGAGGGCACGGTGCCGACCGGCGGCGGGTTGCGGCGCTTCTGGATCACCCGGGTCAGCGCGACCACGCCGGCCAGAGCGGCGATCGTGACGGCCCAGGACCCGAACCAGCCGATGTGGTCGGCCATGACCACGCTCGGGAGGGCGGGCAGGTCCTTCACCAGGTCGAACTGCCAGGTGTAGAGGACCGAGCCGATGATGAAGCCGCCCAGCGTCAGCACGATCGTGGACTGGCCCGACCCGATCGCGAACAGCGTGCCGGACGCGCAGGCGCCGCCGAGCTGCATGCCGATGCCGAACAGGAACGCCCCGGCGATCAGCGCCACGCCCAGGTCGCCGTCGGACGGCGCGGGCGTGGAGCCGAACAGGCCGGTGCCGGTGCCGATGATCAGGGCGAAGAGGGTGGCGGTGGTGCCGAGGAGGAGGGCGTGGGCGCGCAGGCCCGTGCCGTTGCCGACGGCCGTGAGCTGCCGCCAGGCGGAGGTGAAGCCGAAGCGGGAGTGGAACAGCGCCAGGCCCAGTCCGAGACCGAGCAGCAGGAGGACGCCCTGCTTGGCGCCGTGCTGCGACCAGACGTAGGCCGTCAGGGCGGCCGAGCCGAGGGCCGCCACCAGCAGCGGGACCCGGTTGACGGGGCCGAGGTCCTCGGCGGGCGGGGCGGGGGAGGAGGTGGCCGGCGGGGCGAGCAGGCGGGAACGCGAGGGAAGCGTCGCGGACAACGGGGGACTCCAGGGAACGAGGGGAGCGGAAGACGGCGGGGAAGGGCGGGTCAGCCGCGACAGAGCCCGTCGTCCACGCAGGTCAGCGCCATGGTGAAGAGCACCATGCGCAGCCGCGCCGTGGATCCTGGAACGTTCATGATCCGGACATCCTACCCGGTGGGGTCGGAAACCACCCAGTCCTCCTCGGGGACGGGCAGGGCCGCCTCCGGCGCGCGCTCCACGATCGGGAGCAGGATCGCCGAGGGGCGGTCGGGGTCGTGGAAGACCTCCTGCAGGGCGGGCACGGACGCGCGGGCGGTGGCGAGCGGCTCCCCGGTGCCGGGATTGGCCGCGACCTTGGGGTGGGCGCCGCTGGTCACGTGCACCCGGACGCGGTGGCCCCGGCGGAACCGGTGCCCGGTGGGCCACAGGTCGATCGCCAGCCGCCGCACGCCCTCGGTGCCCACGGGCTTGTCGGCCGCCGGCCGGTCGGGGGAGAGGCGCAGGCCGCCCTCGCACACGTTCAGGGACGTCCCGTCCGGGGCCACGTCGCACAGCCGGACGATGAAGTCGGTGTGCTCGCGGCTGGACCGGATGAACAGGTCGGCCGCCACCGGCCCGACGACGTCGAGGTCGTCCTTCAGCACGGGGGAGGAGAACACCAGGACGTCGGGGCGCCTCTCCAGGGGGCGGTTGTCCACGGGCTTGGAACTGCCCAGGAGCGTGGGCCCGCCCAGGGCCGGAGTGGGACGCGTGGGCTCGAAGCGGTAGCGGCTGGCGGGGGTGTCCTGCGGCCCGTCCTCGCCCAGGCCGCCCCCGGCGTGCAGGTGCCAGCGCTCCTGCCGCATCCCGGGCGGGGGCCAGTCGGCGTAGTCGCGCCACTCCCGGCCCCCGGTGAGGTAGACGCGGACGGGGTTCGCCCGCAGCCCGGACGGGTCGCCCAGCAGGTGCGCGCGGAACCAGGCCAGCGACTCCCGGAACGACACCAGGGTGTGGCGGGCGTCGGTGTGCCACCACGGCCCGATCGTGAGGTACGGGCGGTGCCCGGCGGCCCTGAGCGCGAGGTAGTCCTTGACCTGCCACGGCAGGAACACGTCGTACCAGCCGCCCAGGAGGGACACCGGCGCGGCCACCTCGCCGACCGTGCCGCTGAAGTCGCGCTTGAGCCAGTACGCCGAGCCGGGGTCGTGGTGGGCGGCCAGGAGGTCCTGGTAGAAGCGCATGGGGGCGCCGCCGGTGAGCACGTCCAGCTCCGACAGGGGGCGGCCGCTGCGGGCCGCTCGGATGGCCCGGCGCCGCGACATCAGCGGCCCGGTGAGCATCCCGAACGGCTGCTGCTGGTGGTGGGTGAGCGTGGTCCACGACAGCGTGGACTCCAGCGCGAACGATCCGCCCACGTACGCGGCGTCCCGGAAGGAGGAGGCGGTGATCTGCAGGGACATCGCCTTGAGCTCGGGGCCCGCGCCGGCCGCCAGGGCCCACGCCGAGTACCCGAGGTAGCTGGCCCCGTACGCGGCGAACGACCCGTTGAACCACGGCTGGTCCCGCAGCCAGCGCACCGTGGCCAGGCCGTCGTCGCGCTCGCTGCCCAGGGGGTCGAACTCGCCGCCCGACCCGAACGTCCCGCGCGCGCTCTGCACCAGGAGCTGGAAGCCGAACGGCACGAACGGCAGGCCGTTGAGGACGGCGGCGGGGCCGCGCCTGCCGTAGGGCGTCCGGACCAGGATGGTGGGCGGGGGCCGCCGCACGCCGACGGGCACGTACCGGTCGGCGAGCAGCGTCACGCCGTCGTCCATGGTGACGGGCAGGTCCCGCTCGACCCTGTAGCGGTTGAACGGGTAGGGCCGCAGGACGCGCGGGCGCAGCATGCGGGCGCGGGGGATCGGGATCGGGGGATTGTGGAAGCGGTCCCTGAGGGCCATGCCGACCTCCAGTACGCCGTACGACCCCGGCGGGGGCGGGTGTCCGTCGGCCGATTGCGGCTACTACCTAGTAACGGTAGCCGTTCGGGCGTTCTGTAGCACCTCCGGTCTATATTTGCGGAGATAAGCGAAATACCGCGCGGGGGAGATCGTCATGTGGCCCGGATCCGACCTGCCCATGGGACCGCCGCCCCAGCCGCCGACACAGTCGGGCGTTCCGTCCCGCAAGGACCTCCCGCCCATCCGCCCGGGTAGCGGCTGGTACGCCCTGCCGCTCTCGCTGGTGCTGGTGCCGCTGCTGCTCTTCATCGTCGTGTTCGCCCTCAACTGGGAGAACTCGCAGGTCGCCGACGGGCCCAGTGCGGGCGGGGACGCGCGGGCGGGCATCTCCGTCGAGCTGACCGCGGGCCACACCTACTTCCTGTACGTGCGCCTCGGCGACCCCGCGCCCTCCTCCTGCGCCCTGACCGGGCAGGACGGCCGGCCCGACCCCTTCCCGCTGACCCGCGAGCACGACTGGAGCGCCAGCGACCGCACCGGCTACCGCTACGCCGCGACCTTCGAGGCCCCGCGCTCCGGCAGCGCCCGGCTGACCTGCGAGGGCGCGGTCGGGGACATGCTCATGACGCCCGACGACACCGCCTACGGCTACCTGGGGCTGGCGTTGCTGGCCGTCCTGGGCTTCGGCGCGGCCGGGGCCGTCGCGTTCGTCGTGATCGCGATGATGCGGAACAACGGCGTCAAGCGCCGCCGCGCCGCGATGGCGCCGCCCCCGCCCGGCCCGTACGGCACCCCGTACTGAGCCCGCACCCCGTACTGAGCCCGCGCCCCGGTCGGCAGGGGCTGCGTGCGGCGCGGCGGCGTCAGGAGGCGAGCTCACGCTCCAGCGGGGTGCGGAAGCGCGGCGTGACGCGCACCGCCCCGCACCAGGCGCCGATCCGCTCGGCCTCGGCCGCGACCGCCGCCTCCGCGTCGGCGCCCACGTCCTCCAGCAGCCGCACCGCGATCTCCCCGTCGGCGCGCTGCGCCCAGCCGCCCACCACGCGGCCGTCCCACCACACGGTCGGGCCGATGTTGCCGGAGCGGTCGAACAGCCGGGGCGCGTGGTCGCCCAGGAACCAGCCGCGCTCCTGCCAGCCCATCGGGGTGGGGTCGAGGGCGGGCAGCAGCGCCGCCCACGGGCCGCCGGACGGCTCGGGCGGCGGCTCCAGGTCGTCGGCGAGCACCAGCCCGGTCGCGGCGCCGGCCCGCTCGCCGGTCAGCCCGACCTCGCCCACGTCCAGCAGGGCCAGGGCCTTCTTCACCTCGCCCGCGCTCCAGCCCGTCCACCACTTGAGGTCGGAGACCGGCGCCGGGCCGAACGCGCGCAGCCAGCGGCCGGCCAGCTCGGCGCGGGCCCGGTCGGCGGGCATCGGGGCGATGCCGCCGGGCAGCCACTCCTCGACGGGGGCCCAGCGGTACTGGCTGCTGATCCACGATCCGTTGGGGCGGCCGCGCACGATGCGCCCCTTGCAACCCAGCGTGACCAGGACCCAGGTGGTGATGCCGGTGGGCCGGGAGTACGACTTGCCCGGCGCGGCGTCGATCTTGACGCGCAGCCGCGGCTCGTCGGCGCTGAGCTGCGCCCCGGTGGCCTCGCCGCGGGCGACCAGGACCCGGTGCACGGCCTCCTCCACCTCGTCGAGCCAGTCGTCGAGGCCGCCCGCCGGGGCGTCGATCTGGTCGAGGATGCCGCCGCGCTCCATCAGCCGGGCGTAGGTGCGGCGCTGCCGGACGGCCAGCGCGTCGGCGCACGCCGCCTGCAGCGCCGGGACCAGCTCGACCGGCACCACGAACATCGTGCGGCGCATGGCCAGCATCCGCAGCAGCGTGCGGTCGTCGTAGAGCGCGGTCTCCACGTCGGCGGGCGCGACCGCCTCGCCGCGCGCCGCCACGGACAGGAAGACCGTGGCGGGATCGGTGGCGTGCAGCGCCACCAGGGACCGGGCGATGTCGGCGGGATCGGCGGCGCGGGCGGAGGGCGCCAGCCGGTGGCGCAGGGCCAGCCGGAGCCGCCGCTCCGCCACATCGATCGAACGCATGGTCGAATCCTACGCGTCCGGGCCCGCCGCGCGGGCCCGGACGGGATCAGCCGCCGCCGTTGGAGATCTTGACGACCACGTTGTCCTGGGTGACCGACTGGACCGACACGTCGAACCCGTCGGTCTGCTCGCCCTCGCCCACCGGGACGGTGATCTGCTGACCGCCGATCTTCATCGTCACGTTCTGGCCCTGCACGCTGACCAGCTCGGCCTTCACGCCCAGGATGGACGCGCTGGCGTCGACGCCGCGGTTGAAGGTCACGGTGCACGCGTTGACCGTGCAGTCGGTCGTCGCGTTCTCGCTGCTGCACGCCGCGGCCGCGCCCAGGGGCAGCAGCACCAGGGGGAGCACGGCCAGTTTCCGTCGAACAGAGGAGATCATGGCTGTGAGTCTAGAGGGCGCCGCCCCCGGCGCTCCCCCTCCCGGAGGCGGAACCGCGCGTGACGAAAGTAGTACCCTGCGGTGACGGCGCGGGCGCGGGTCAGCCGCCGGAGTGGTGCTGGTCGCCGTTGACGATCTTGCCGCCCAGCTCCTTGCGCAGCGACTCCAGGATCGGCGGCGTGGCGACGGCCACCCACCGCGGCCCCACCAGATACGAGCCGCCCCACGGCTTGGCCTCGGTGAGCCAGGAGTCGCGGCCCTTGTCGTCGGTGAAGCTCACCAGCGTGTAGCGGCCCCGCGAGGTCTTGCAGGCGCCCTGCCGGAGCTCGGCGGACTGGCGCTTGCCGGTCAGCGTGCAGCCGGTCTTCTGGGCCAGTTGCTCGACGGTGGCCGGCTTGGCCGCCGGCCCTCCGTGGCCCGAATGCGACGCCGCGCCGGACGAGCCGGAGCAGCCGGCGGCCAGGGGCACGATGATGGCGCCGCACAGTAGCGCGGCCTTGACCGGGGTCATCTGGTACAGGGAGCCCATGGGGCCGTCCTCCCGCGATGTTTGCGTGATCGACGGGAGGTACGCACCCGGGGGGCCGGCGGTTCAGCGCCTCGCGGGAAACGTCCGCCTCGCGGGAAACGTCCGGGACGCGGACGGCGTGCGGCGGGCTTACATGAGGCGGCCCGCGGCGGTGGCGCGCACTCCGGGCTCTTCGGCGTCGTCGTGGTGCAGGCGTTGCAGCCGAATGCGGGTCTCAGGGGTGAGGGGGGCGGTCTGGGAGGCGACCTGCCGTACGCCTTCTTCGCAGTCCCACAGGCCCTCGATGGTGTAGGACTCGGCGGTGTGGGGGGCGGTCCGGGTCAAAGCGGTGAGCACACGCGGTCGTAGGTAAGAGTAGGTCGACTCGGTCCAAGCGGTCTTCAGCAGCGGCACGGCCTCGCCGGCGCGGAGCCTGCCCAGCCCCTCGATGGGCCCGGCGGCGCCGCCCCAGTCCCGGCGCTCCAACGCGTCGTGCAGTTCGGTCATCAACAGGGGGATGTCCTGGTGGGTCCCGTAGCGGGCCAGGATGCTCAAGCCCATGTCGGCGCAACCGCCCCGCGTGGTGGCCCAGGACCGCGCCCGCGGCAGCGCCTCGGGCCCGTACTGCCGCAACGCCCGGCACACCGCGCCGCCCCATCTGTTGGGACGCTGCGGCAGGATCTCCTCGGCGAGGTCCAGCAACCCGGGGGCGCGCCTGCGGCCCAGTTCGAAAATGGCCGCGACGGCGCCGTCGTCGCGCCGCCGGGCCATGTCGAGCAGCTCGGCCTCGGTCCGCTCGGACCGGTCGCCGCGCTCGCCCGTCCCCACCCCGGCCGGTCGCCGCGCCCGCCCGTTCTGCCGCACCCGGGTCAGCGCCGCCGCGATCCGCGGCTGCCGGGACGCCCAGCTCTCGATCACCGGATTGCCCGGATCGGAGATCAGGCAGTCCAGGGCCGCCTCGTCGCAGCGCGCGGCCACCAGCGCGTCCATGCCCGCCGCCAGCGCCGGGTCGCCCAGCCCGGCCAGGGCGTCCAGGGCGTCGAACCAGTGATCGCCCTCCTCGGCGTACCGGCGCAGCGGTCCGGCGGCCTCCCGGCGACTCAGCCGCACCAGCTCGGTCAGCACGTCCAGGGCCAGCTGGACGCGCCACTCGTCGCCCTCGGCGTGCCCGGCGTCGGCGGGGTCGAAGAGATGCTCGGCCACCGGGCCGGTCGGCAGCTCCAGATCCACCATGAGCCGGGCGTAATACAGGCCGCGTGTCTCGCACTGGGGGTCATACCGCGGATCGCGGCGTATGCAGTCGTACACGTACTCGCCCGCGCCCGGCTTGTCGGCCGCGCGCCGCGCCGCCCTGCCCAGACCCCGCTGCAGCTGACCGTGCAACGTGCCCGCTGATTGCATCACGACCTCGTTCTTCACCACGCCAGAATGCGCACTCGACCAGATATCGGGCAAGTGCTTTACCCCTGATCGGCCGGTCTCCTTCCCCGGCCGGGCACGCCCCAAGCCTTCCCCCGGTGAGTACCGGCGGGTACCACGCGTGAGTCCGTCCGGTCACAGCGCGCGCTGGGCGACCCACGACGCGTGCAGGTCCGCGTAGACCCCCGGCCGGGCGACCAGCTCGTCGTGCGGGCCGCGCTGGACGATCCGCCCCGCGTCGAACACGATCACCTCGTCGGCCGACTCCGCCGTCGACAGCCGGTGCGCGATCGAGATCGCCGTACGGCCCCGGGTCACCCCGTCCAGTGCCCGCTGGATCCGCACCTCGGTGGCCGGGTCCACCGCCGAGGTGGCCTCGTCCAGCACCAGCAGGTCGGGGCCGGCGATGTAGGCGCGGGCCAGCGCGACCAGCTGCCGCTCACCGGCCGACAGCGACTCGCCCCGCTGCCCCACCGGCGTCTCCAGCCCGCGCGGCAGCCCCTCCAGCCAGTCGGCCAGCCCCAGCTCGGTCATGGCCAGCAGCAGGTCCTCGTCGGTGGCGTCAGGCCGTCCGTAGCGGACGTTGTCGGCCAGCGACGCGTCGAACAGGAACCCGTCCTGCGGCACCATCACGATCCGCTCCCGCAGCGAGGAGAAGCGGACGCGGTCCAGCTCCACCCCGTCCACCAGAACCCGGCCCGACACCGGGTCCATGAGCCGGGTGAGGAGCTTGGCGAACGTGGTCTTGCCCGAGCCCGTCTCGCCCACCACGGCCACCCGGGACCGCGGCGCGATGGCCACGTTCACCCCGTGGAGCACCGGCGGCCCCCCGGGGTAGGCGAACCCCACGTCCTCGAAGCGGACCTCGATCGGGCCGCGCGGCAGCACCTCGCCGTCCTCGCCCGGGTCGGCCACGTCGGGCTCGGTGTCCAGCACGCCCAGCACCCGCCGCCACCCGGCGACGGCGTTCTGCGCCTCGTTCAGGACCTCGGTGGCGGTCTGCATCGGGCTGACGAACAGCGTGACCAGGAACAGGAACGCCACCAGCTTCCCGGCCGACAGGTGCCCGCCCACGCCCAGCAGCGTCCCGGCCACCACGACCCCCGCCGTGGCCGTCGCCGCGACCAGCTCGCTGGTGGGGAAGGTGAGCGCGACCAGCCCCTGCGCCTTCGTCTGCGCCCGCCGGGTCGCGGCCACGGTCTCGTCCACGCGCCGCGCGGTGCGCTCCTCCGACGCGTACGCGCGGATCACCGGAGCGCCCACCACCGACTCGCTCACCGCCGCCAGCAGGTCGCCGGTGCGCTCGCGCACCTTCGTGTACGCGGCCGACACCAGCCGCTGGAACCAGCGCAGCGCGAGCGCCAGCGGCAGGAACGCCGCCCACACCAGCAGCGTCAGCTGCCAGGAGTAGACCGCCATCAGCACGCTGGCCACCACCAGCTGCCCCAGCGACACGATGATCAGCAGCCCGCCCCACTGCATGAACTGGCTGATCTGGTCCACGTCGCCGGTCACCCGCGACACCAGCGCGCCGCGCCGCTCCCCGCTCTGGGTCAGCATCGACAGGTCGTGCACGTGCCGGAACGCCTTCACCCGCAGCGTGGCCAGCCCCGACTCGGTCGTCCGGTAGAGGCGGACGTTCATCGCGTACGCGCTCAGCGCCGTGATCAGCACCGCCACCGCGCACAGCAGCACCGCGTTCCGGATGAACCCGATGTCGGGCCCGCCCGCCGCGCCCAGGCCCCGGTCGATCGTCTGCTGGACGGCGATCGGCACCACCACGCGGCCCGCCGTCGCCACCAGCGCCAGCAGCAGCGTCCCGGCCAGGCCGGCCTTGAACTCGGGGCTCAGCCGCAGGCCGCGCCGCAGCGTGGTCAGGGCGCCCTCGCCCACCGCCACTTCGTTGAGCGTGGTCATCACGCGAGCGCCCCCTGCTCTTCGTCCTTGCCCGTGTCGGGCTCCTCGCCGGCCTCCCCGTCGGCCTCCAGCGCCTCCTGCTCGGCCTCGGCGCGCTCGTAGGCGTTGACGAGGTTGCGGTAGCCCTCGGAGCGCTCCAGCAGCTCGGCGTGCGTCCCGCGGTCCAGGACGCGGCCGCGCTCCATGTAGACGACCTCGTCCGCCAGCGAGATCGTCGCCTTCCGGTAGGCGACCACCACCACGGTCGCCCCGTTCTCCCCGCTCTCCTGGGCGTCCCGGATGCCCTCCAGGATCCGCGCCTCCACCTGCGGGTCGACACTGGAGGTCGCGTCGTCCAGGACCAGCAGGCGGGGACGGCGCACCAGAGCGCGCGCCAGCGCCAGACGCTGGCGCTGGCCGCCGGACAGCGTCGCGCCGCGCTCGCCGACCTTGGTGTCCAGGCCGCCGGGGAGGGCGGCCACGAAACCGTCCGCCTGGGCCAGGCGCAGGGCCTCCCAGACGCGCTCGTCCGGCACGTCCAGGCCGAGGGTCACGTTGCCGCGCACGTCGTCGTCGAACAGGAAGGTCTGCTGGGGGACCAGTGCGGCGGTCTCCGCGACCCCTCCGCGCCGGACGTCCCGCACGTCGATCCCGTCCAGCAGGACCGTGCCGTCGCCGGGGTCGACCAGCCGCACCAGGAGCGAGGTGAGCGTGGACTTCCCGGAGCCGGTGGGGCCGACGATCGCGATCGTCCGGCCCGGGGCCGCCGCGAAGCTCACATCGTGCAGCACCCTCACCCGTTCGGTCTGGGCCGCCTGCACGGGCGCCCCGAGGTCGTCGGTACGCGGGTCGGCATCGTCGCCGGAGTCCTTCTCGTGCGGTGCGGCGGGCGCCTCGTAGGCGAAGCGGACCTCGCGCACCTCGAGTGCCGCGGCCTTGTCCCCGTCCAGGGCGTCGTCGCCGTACGGCAGGGAGCCCCCGGCGTCCAGGACGCCCCGTACCCGCCGCCAGCCGACGACGCTTCGGGGCACCTCCGCCAGCACCCAGCCCAGGGCGCGGATGGGAAAGGCCAGGAGAGTGAAGAGGTAGGCCACGTTGACCAGGTCGCCGACCGTCATGGAGCCGCCCTGCAACCGGAGGGCCCCGACCCACAGCACGGCCAGGACGCCCAGGCTGGGCAGCGCCTCCAGCACGGGGTCGAACAGGCCGCGGACCCGTCCGACGGCGATGTTGGCGTCCCGCAGCGCGCCCGCCGCCACGGCGAACCGCTCGGTCTCCGACCGCTCCCGGCCGAGGGTCTTGACCACCAGGCCGCCCTCGAAGCTCTCGTGCGCCACCTCGCTCACCTCGGCGCGCAGCTGCTGCGCGCGGGTCGCGACGGGCGCCAGCCGGCGCTGGTAGACGACGTTGAGCAGCGCGATGGCGGGGAACACCAGGAAGCCGACGATCGCCACCGTCACGTCGGTGAGCACGATCGACACCGCGGCGATCACCAGCATGAACACGACGCCGACCGCCATCGGCAGCGGGGCGATCGGCGCCCAGGCCGCCTCCACGTCGGCATTGGCGTTGGACAGCAGCTGCCCGGTGGGGTGCCGGTGGTGCCAGGCCAGGGGGAGCCGCAGGTACTGGCGGGTCACCGCGCGGCGGTACCTGGCCTGCATCCGGTACTGCATCAGCCCCGCGAAGAAGCGGCGGCCCGCCACCCCCAGGGCCTTGAACAGCGCGACCGCGAGGATCGCGGTCGCGGCGGCGGCCAGGGCCCCGGCCGTGGTGTCACCGGACTCGAAGGCCGGCAGGATCACCTCCTCGGTGGCCCACCCGAGCACCTGGGCGGTGCCCACGGTCATCGCGGCGTACAGGCCGCTGGCGATGACCGAGAGCGCGAAGACCCTGGGCTCGGCGCGCACCGCCACCCACAGGACCCGCATCCCCTCCCGGAGGATGCGCGAGTTGACACGCCTGGACCCACTTGGCACGGACACTCCTCCACACGTACGGCGACGCCCCGGCGCCACCCCCTCCGGGCGCTGGACGGGGTTGCGGGCGTGCACATGCCTACCATCGGCAGAGACCCCTTATTCCCCACGAAGCGGGCACGACCTACCATCGCCGGATGAATCCGCATTTCGGTCGGGGTGCTTCGCCGCGGCCCGAGGCCGGGCGGCCGGTCCGGGAGGAGCGGGCGGCGCTGTGCGACGCCCTGGCCGAGGCAGGCCCCGGGGCGCCCACCGAGTGCGCCGGCTGGACGGCCGCCGATCTGGCCGCGCACCTGGTCGTGCGGGAGGCCCGCCCGGACGCGCTGCCGGGAATTCTGCTGCCCTTCCTGGCCTTCCACACAGAGCGCGTACGCCGCCGGGCGGTCCGGACGATCACCTTCGAGGAGCTGGTGGACCGGATTCGGCGCGGACCTCCGAAGTGGTCGCCGTACGCGGTTCCGGTCGTGGACAAAAACGCGAACGCGGTCGAGTTCTTTGTCCATCATGAGGACGTCCGCAGGGCTCGTCGCGACTGGGAGCCCCGGACGCTGAGCCCGGCCCTGGAGGACCTTCTGTGGCGGCGGATAAAAATTGCCTGCTTTGCCCTCAGAAAAGTGCCTGTTGAGGTCACCTTGATCCGCCCTGACGGCGGGACCGCCCGGGTGTCCTCCGGGCGGGGCCGCCGAACCCCCGGCGGCACCGCCGGTCGCGCCCCAGGGCCCGGCCGCACGGGCCCGCGGGCGGGCTCCGGCGGGGCCGTGCGCGTCCACGGACCCGTGGGGGAATTGGTGCTGTGGGCCCTCGGACGCGCGGATGTCGCGCGTGTACGGCTCACCGGGTCGCCGCGGGCCCTCGACATCCTCCAGGAGACGGGTCGGCGCCTTTAACGGGTCGGTAACGGGAAGGTTCGCCGACAGGTGAATCGGGAGGCTTGTAGCTCCTCCGCTTTACGCGGAACCGGTGATACGGTGGGGCCGTCGGTTGCAGTCGTGGTTCTCGATCGTTTGTCAGACGCCCGCGGACTGATGGCAGCGGGCGTTTTGGCTTTTCCGGGACCGTACCGGGAGGCGAGGGCGTTCCGCAGCGACCGCGTTGGGCCCGCGAGGTGTGGGCCCATGTTTTGCCGCAAGGAGAAAGACATGCCCCAGCAGGGCACCGTGAAGTGGTTCAACGCCGAGAAGGGCTTCGGTTTCATCGCCGTCGACGGCGGTGGGCCGGACGTGTTCGTGCACTACTCGGCGATCCAGTCCTCCGGGTACCGCACGCTGGACGAGAACCAGCGCGTCCAGTTCGAGGTGACGCAGGGTAACCGGGGTCCGCAGGCCGACCAGGTCGTCCCCCTGTAACACCGTTACACCCTAGTCGTACAGCAGGGCCCGCACTCCGAGCCGGGGGTGCGGGCCCTGCCGTATGCGCGGCGGGCTTCGCCGTATGCGGCGCGGGCTTCGCCGTATGCGCCGCGGGCTCTGCCGTATGCGCGGCGGGCCCGTCGTACGCGCCGCAGCCCTGTCGCGTGCGCGGCGCGCGGGCGGGGGTTGTGCGGCGTCACGGCGGAGAGCGGGCACAATGGATCGCATGTCCGCTAGCGCGTCCAACCTGGACCCCAAGATCGCCGACCGTCTCAAGCGCACCGAGGACGGCCTCGTCCCGGCCATCGCCCAGCAGTACGACACCGGCGAGGTGCTCATGCTGGCCTGGATGGACGACGAGGCCCTGCACCGCACCCTGACCACCGGCCGCTGCACCTACTGGTCGCGCAGCCGCCAGGAGTACTGGGTGAAGGGCGAGAGCTCCGGGCACCAGCAGTGGGTCAAGTCGGTCGCGCTCGACTGCGACGGCGACGCGATCCTGGTGAAGGTCGACCAGGTCGGCGCCGCCTGCCACACCGGCGACCGCACCTGCTGGGACGCCGACGCGCTCGACCCGGTGATCGGGGAGCGGCCCGCCGGCGGCCCGGGGGGTTCCGAGAGCCCGTGACCCCCAGCCGTGAGCGCGGCCTGGCCGCGCTGCTGTGCGCCGCCGGAGCCGGGCTCGCGCTGCTGGCCGCCGGGCGCCCCTGGGCGACCGTGCGGGCCCGGGACGCCATCACGCCCTTCGCCCAGGACCTCACCGGCCGTGACCTGGGCGGCGCCGCGGGCGCCCTGGGCTGGGCCGCCCTGGCGGGGCTGGCCGCGCTGTTCGCCACCCAGGGGCGCGTGCGCGCGGGCGTGGGCGTGCTGCTGGCCCTGTTCGGGGCGGGCATCGGGTACGGCTCGGTGACGGTCGTCCAGCGTTCCGACGTGCTGGCCGCCGCGGGAGAGAAAAGCGCCCTGCTGCGGCTGGGCGGGGACCTGTCGGTCCAGGTCGGGCCCTGGTGGGCGGTATCGCTGGCAGGGGGCCTGCTCCTGGTGGCCGCGGGCGCGGTCACCGTGCTGCGCGGCGCCCGCTGGCCGGGCATGTCGGCGCGGTACGAGCGCGCGCCCGCCTCCGCCTCCCCGCCCGCCGCGGGTGAGGGCCCGGGCGGCGACCGCTCAGGAGACCGCCCGGGAGACCGCCCGGACGCCGTGCCCGGAGGCGGGGAACGCCCGGCCGAGGCCGGAGGGCGCGAAGGCGCCGCGAGCGCGGCCGACGACCCCGCGAGCCTCTGGAAGTCGCTGGACCGGGGCGAGGACCCGACCGCCTCGTCCGCCGGCGCGCGGACCGCCCCTCCCGCGGCGGCGCCCTCCGCGGCCGACGACCGCCGCTCATGAACCTCGACGGCGGGGGCGGCGGCCTGGTCCTGCTGGTCGAGCACGACGAGGGCGTCGCCGAGCTGGAGCGCCGCTATCTCGCCCGCGAGGGCTACGAGATCGAGCTGGAGACCGAACCGGCGCGCGCGCCGTCGGCCGCCGGACGGCTGCGGCCGGATGTGGTCGTCCTGGACCTGTCCACCACCGTGCTGCCCGCCGACCTCTACCGGCGCGTGGCCGAGGCGGCCGGGAGCGCCCCCGTCGTGGCCGTCACCGGCCCGCTGGAGCCCGCGGCCGCCCGCGGCCTGGGCGAGCACAGGGTGACCAGGCCGTTCAGCCCCCGGGTGCTGGTGAGCGCCGTGGGGGAGGCCCTGCGCAGCGGCGGCCCCGGCCCGGCCCCCGGGACGCTGCGTGCGGGGAGCGTGGCCATGGACCCGCGCGCCCGCACGGTCGCCGTCGGGGACCGTCCCGTCGCCCTCACCGTCACCGAGTTCGACCTCCTGGAGTTCCTGATGGGGAACGCCGGGCGGGTCTTCACCCGCGAGCAGCTCCTCGCCGCGGCCTGGGGGCCGGGCGCGGGGGCGGGGAGCCGCACCGTGGACGTCCACATCGCCCAGCTGCGCTCCAAGCTCGGCGAGGGCAGTCCCATCCGGACCGTGCGCGGCGTGGGGTACGTCCTGGACGCCTAGGCTGGACGGCGTGACAGGCACACCCGTAGACGGATCGCCCGCCGACCCGCGCCCGCAGGGGAACGCAGGGCCCACGGCGGCCACTGGGCCGATGGGGTCCGCACGTCCTCCAGGGCCTCCAGGGCCTCCGCGGCGCGTCCAGGGGCGCGGGGGCGCGCTGCTGGCGCCGCTGGGCATGGGGGCCGCGGCGGCCGTGGGGGCGGTCCTGGTGGCGTTCGTGGACCCGCACGAGCCCGGCCACTACCCCACGTGCCCGTCCCTGAGCCTGACCGGGTGGTACTGCCCCGGATGCGGGGGGCTGCGGATGACCCACGCCCTGATGCACGGCGACGTGGGCCAGGCGTTCGGGATGAACCCCCTCGTCATGCTGATGCTGCCGGTCTTCGCCTACCTGTGGGTGCGCTGGACGGTCAGCGCCGTCCGGGGGATGCCCATGCGCTCCGTGCTGTTGCGTCCGAGGGTGCTCTACGCCTTTGTAGCCGTTCTGGGTTTGTACTGGATCGTCCGAAATCTGCCGTTCGCGCAGGTGCTGGCGCCCTGATCCGGCGCCCGGCCCGCCCCGCCCGTCCCGAGGCTCAGGGCGGGTGCGAGGACCGTCGGAGGGGGCGGCTACGATCGGTGCACGGAACGACCTGACCATAGGGGGCCCGCGTGTGTGAGCCGGAGGTGCGCGGCAACGGCCGGATCGGCCGGAGCCGACCGGCGCGTCGGAGGCGAGCGGCGGGAGGTGCAGCGTGAGCGGGCAGACCGGCAGCGTGCTCGACGAGATCATCGAAGGCGTCCGGGCCGATCTCGCCGAACGGCAGCGGGAGGTTCCGCTCGCCGCCCTCAAGGAGAAGGCCGCCGCGGCCCCGCCGCCGCGCGACGCGCTGGGCGCCCTGCGCGGCCCCGGCGTCGGGGTGATCGCCGAGGTGAAGCGCAGCAGCCCGTCCAAGGGCGCCCTGGCCGCCATCGCCGACCCCGCCGCGCTGGCCCGCGACTACGAGTCCGGCGGCGCCAAGGTGATCAGCGTGCTGACCGAGCGCCGCCGCTTCGGCGGCAGCCTGGACGACCTGGCCGCGGTGCGCGCCAACGTCGACATCGCGGTGCTGCGCAAGGACTTCATCGTCACCGCCTACCAGCTGTGGGAGGCGCGCGCCCACGGCGCCGACGTGGCGCTGCTGATCGTCGCCGCGCTCGAGCAGGACGCGCTGGTCTCGCTGGTCGAGCGGGCCGAGTCGATCGGGCTGCTGCCGCTGGTGGAGGCGCACACCGAGGAGGAGGTCGAGCGCGCGCTGCAGGCGGGCGCCAAGGTCATCGGGATCAACGCCCGCGACCTGAAGACCCTCCAGGTCGACCGGGGCGTGTTCGCCCGGCTGGCGCCGCTGATCCCCAAGGACGTCGTCAAGATCGCCGAGTCCGGAGTGCGCGGCCCGCACGACCTGCTGGCCTACGCCTCCTCCGGCGCCGACGCCGTGCTGGTGGGGGAGAGCCTGGTCATCGGCAAGGACCCGCGCACCGCCGTCGCCGACCTGGTGGCCGCCGGCGCCCACCCGGCGCTGCGCCAGAGCGGCTGACCACCGGTAAAGTACCGGCATGAGCACCGAGTCATCCGAGCGAACGGGCCCCGGGCGGGGTCCGGCCATGTCCCTGCGCGAACGATGGCGGGCCGATCAGACGTCTCACTGACCCGATCGACCCTCCACTCCTGCGACAGGACTGCACTCTGATGACCACCGAAACCGCGGGCGGTCCCGCGACCGCCGTCCCCGACGCGTCCGGCCACTTCGGCCTCTACGGCGGGCGGTTCGCCCCCGAGGCCCTGATGGCCGCGCTCGACGAGCTGACCCGCGAGTTCGAGGCCGCGCGCAACGACCCGGCCTTCACCGCCGAGCTGGACGACCTGCTCAAGAACTACGCCGGCCGCCCCAGCCTGCTGACCGAGGCCAGGCGCTTCGGCGAGCGGGCCGGCGGCGCCCGCATCCTGCTCAAGCGCGAGGACCTCAACCACACCGGCTCACACAAGATCAACAACGTGCTGGGCCAGGCGCTGCTCACCCGCCGGATGGGCAAGACCCGGGTGATCGCCGAGACCGGAGCCGGCCAGCACGGCGTCGCCACCGCCACCGCCGCCGCCCTGCTCGGCCTGGAATGCACGGTCTTCATGGGCGAGGTCGACACCGAGCGGCAGGCCCTCAACGTCGCCCGGATGCGGATGCTGGGCGCCGAGGTCGTCCCGGTCCGCACCGGCAGCCGCACCCTCAAGGACGCCTGCAACGAGGCGTTCCGCGACTGGGTCGCCACCGTCGACCACACCCACTACTGCGTGGGCTCCACCATGGGCCCGCACCCGTTCCCGATGATGGTGCGCGAGCTGCAGCGCGTCATCGGCGTCGAGGCGCGGGCGCAGGTGCTGGAGCTCACCGGCCGGCTGCCCGACGCGGTGGTCGCCTGCGTGGGCGGCGGCTCCAACTCCATCGGCGCCTTCCACGCCTTCATCGGCGACGAGTCCGTGCGGCTGTGCGGGTTCGAGGCCGCCGGCGACGGGGTGGAGACCGGCCGGCACGCCGCCACGATCTCCGCCGGCCGGGCCGGCGTGATCCACGGCATGCGCACCTACCTGCTCCAGGACGAGGACGGCCAGACCGTCGAATCGCACTCGATCTCCGCCGGGCTCGACTACCCCGGCGTCGGCCCCGAGCACGCGTGGCTGCACGACACCGGCCGCGCCGAGTACCGGCCGATCACCGACGCCGAGGCGATGGAGGCCTTCGCGCTGCTGTGCCGCACCGAGGGCATCATCCCGGCGATCGAGTCCGCGCACGCCCTCGCCGGCGCCCTCAAGGTCGGGCGCGAGCTGGGGCCGGACGGCGTCGTGCTGGTCTGCCTTTCCGGCCGCGGCGACAAGGACATGCACACCGCCGCCGAGTACTTCGGCCTCATGCCGGAAGGAGCGGCCCAGTGAGCGCGCCCAGTGCCGCGACGGCCTTCGACCGGGCCCGGGCCGAGGGCCGCGGCGCCCTGGTCGGCTACCTCCCCGCGGGGTTCCCCAGCTGCGACGGGGCGATCGAGGCCCTCAAGGTCATGGTCGACTCCGGCTGCGACGTCATCGAGATCGGCCTGCCCTACTCCGACCCGATGATGGACGGCCCCACCATCCAGGACGCCGTCCACCAGGCGCTGGTCGGCGGCGTCCGGGTCGCCGACGTGCTCCGCACGGTCGAGGCGGTGGCCGCCACCGGCGTGCCCACCCTCGTCATGACGTACTGGAACCCGGTCGACCGGTACGGGGTGGACGCCTTCGCCCGCGACCTGAAGTCGGCCGGCGGCTCGGGCCTGATCACCCCCGACCTCACGCCGGAGGAGGCCGGGCCCTGGCTGGAGGCGTCCGACGCGCACGGCCTCGACCGCGTGTTCCTGGTGGCGCTGAGCTCCACCGCCGAGCGCATCGCCAAGATCACGCAGGTGTCCCGGGGATTCGTGTACGCCGCGTCGCTGATGGGCGTCACCGGCGCCCGCAGCGCGGTCGACACCGGCGCGCCGCGGCTGGTCGAGCGCACCCGCGCCGCCCTCGCCGACGCCGGCTCCACGCTGCCGATCGGGCTGGGGCTGGGAGTGGGCAACGGCGCCCAGGCCGCCGAGGTCGCCGCGTTCGCCGACGGCGTCATCGTCGGCTCGGCGTTCGTCCGCCGCCTCCTGGACGCGCCCGACCTGCCCACCGGGCTGAAGGAGCTGCGCGTCCTGACGACGGAGCTGGCCGAGGGCGTCCGCCACCCGGCCTCCGGCTGACCGCCGATCGATCCGCACCGGCCCGGTTCCTCGCGGAGGGACCGGGCCGGTCCGTTTCCGTTTCCCGGCCCGATTCCGGGTCCGTTTCCCGGGGCTTTCCCGGGACGTTCCCGGCCCGTGCCCGGCGGGGGTCGGCAGGAGCCCCGTCCGGTCGTATGCTCGGCCCCGGGACCGGTGAGCCGGCCGGGCGGGTCGAGACCGGACGGACGGCCGCGCCGTGTTCGAACGCGGATCTTATGCGCCGTCCCCTAAGGTTGAGTCCCGCCGGAGGCGGGCGTCCGCCCGCGCCGGCGCTCCTGGACGGCGTCCCGGTGACGTGCGCTCGCGGAAGGAACAGTGATGGTGCAGCACGCCGAGGTGCGAGGCGGCGAGGAGCCGTCCGCGCCGCCCGCGCGCCCGCGGTGGTTCCCGGTCGCGGCGTGGGTGCTCACGCTCGCCGGCCTGGCGGTCTCCGCCTACCTGAC
Organism: Spirillospora sp. CA-255316; assembly: GCA_050942275.1. Taxonomy (GTDB): domain Bacteria; phylum Actinomycetota; class Actinomycetes; order Streptosporangiales; family Streptosporangiaceae; genus Spirillospora. The sequence goes on from CP192047.1 coordinate 3,397,784, forward strand.
GGTGGCCCACTACCAGGAGGGCACGCTGGTCTGCACCACCACGTCCACGGTGGACTGCCACTCGGTCACCACCAGCAAGTACAGCGAACTGCTGGGGATCCCGCTGCCGCTGCTGGGCCTGGCCTTCTTCGTCGGCTTCGCCGCGCTGATCACCCCGCCCGCGCTGCGGTCGGACGCCCCGCTGTTCCGCTGGGGGCGGCTGGGGAGCGTCTGCGTGGGGCTGCTGTTCGTGGTGTACCTGGTGACGGCCGAGCTGGCCATCCTGCACAAGATCTGCCTGTGGTGCACCGCCGTGCACGTCGTCACTATCCTGCTGTTCGTCCTTGTCCTGTTCGATGAGTTCCGGCGGATCGGCCATGTCGACTAGCCCGCGAGCAGGCTAGCGAGTTCGCCCGGCACCGGCCGGCCGGAGGGCCGCCGGGCCGGATCCGCCCGTCCGCGCGCGCCGGAGCCCGCGCGGCGTTCCCCTAGGAGAGATCCACATGAGCAAGGCCGCACGAGAGCGGACCGCGCGCGAGCGGCTGGCCGCCGAGCGCAAGCGCCAGGCGGCGCGCGCGAAGCAACGCCGGCTGCTGGCCGTCGTGCTCGGCGCGGTGGCCGCGGTGGCGCTGGTCGTGGTGGTCACCGTGATCGTCCTGGACCAGCGGGGCAAGCGCGACCAGACGGCCGCTCCCTACACCGGCCCGCAGGCTCCGCTCAGCCGGCAGGCCGACGGCTCGATCGTGATGGCCAAGGCGGGCGTGACCGCGCCGACGCTGGAGATCTTCGAGGACTTCCAGTGCCCGGCGTGCAAGCAGTTCGAGGAGACCACCGGCAAGACGGTCAAGCAGCTGGCCTCCGAGGGCAAGGTCAAGGTCGTCTACTACCCGTTCCACCTGTTCGGCGAGCAGCGCGAGCCCATCAAGGGCAACTCGATGCGGTCGGCGGCGGCCGCGCTGTGCGTCCCGGCCGACAAGTGGCTCTCGTACCATGACGCGCTGTTCAAGTTCCAGCCGCAGGAGGGCTCGGACGGCTTCGCCGCCAAGGACCTGGTCGCCTGGGGCAAGGACGTCGGCGTGACCGACGCCGGCTTCGAGAAGTGCGTCACCGACCAGCAGAAGAAGCCGCAGGTCGAGTCGATGACCAAGTACGCGCTGGAGACCCGCAAGGTCAACAGCACCCCGACGGTGTTCCTGAACAACCGCAAGCTGGAGAACGAGCTCGGCAGCCCGGCCTCCCTGGAGAAGGCCGTCACCGACGCCAAGGGTTCCCAGTGACCGGAGCCGGGTGACCGGCAGCGCGCGAGACGGCCGCCGAGGCGGCCGCGGGAGGGGCGCCGCGGACCCGCGGGACGGGTCCGCGGCGCCCGCCGTTTTGCGCTCTCTTCACCGCGGGATGCCTTTCCCCGCGAAACCGCTTCGTTAGCCTCGACATGCGCGCACGCGCATCGATCGGGGGAGCGATGAGCACGTTGGCACCCGGGAGCCCGCCGCGCCGGAGCCCGTCGGGGGAGGGCCGGCGCCGGCTGTTCGCCGTGCTCGCGGCCGGCGTGGTCGTCGCCATCGTGCCGGCCGTGCTCGCCGCGCTGCGGGACCGGGACGGCGCGCCGGGCGCGATGATCGCGGCGGGCTACGACGGCCCGCCGCCGCCGGTGACCCGCGCCTCGGACGGCTCGGCCGTCGTGGTGTGGGGGGACGGCAGCGCACCGCTGCTGGAGGTCTTCACCGACTACCGGTGCGCCGAGTGCAAGCGCGTGGAGGACGACCTCGGCCCGGTGATCAAGGGGCTGGCCTCGCGCGGGCGGCTGCGCGTCGTCTACCGCGCGATCGAGCCGCCCGCCGAGGGCGGCGAGCCTCACCCGCCGGGCGGCGGTCCCCCGTCCGCGCCGCTGACGCCCGCCGCGTCCGGCCCGCCGGTGGATCCGGACGGGACCGGCGTCCGCGGGGACACCGGCGCCACCGGCGGGCCGGTGGATCCGGGCGCCACGGGCGGCCTGAACGAGCCGCCGGTGCCGGACGAGTCCGCCGGGACCCCCGGCGCCGCGGCGGCCGGCGGCGCCGCGAACGCCGCGCTGTGCGCGCCCGCCCGCAACTGGTACCCCTACCACGAGGCCCTCTTCGCCCACCAGCCGCGCGAGGGCGCGCCCGCACCGTCCCCCGAGCGGCTGATCGCGCTGGGGGCGCGCGCCGGGATCACCGGCCGGGCCTTCGCCGCCTGCGTGACCCGCGGCACCAGGACGGCGTTCGTCGAGCAGCTGACCCGGTACGCGGCCGAAGTCCGCGGGGTGCGGAGTGTCCCGGCGGCCTTCCTCGACGGCATGCCGCTCGACCCCTCGACGCACCTGCGGAACCGGGCGTCCTTCGAACGGGCCGTCCATGACGCCCGCCACGGCTGACCCGGGCGCGCGCCGCCGCGCGGGCGCGCCGAATTGTGATCGCGTCCTGTGCCCGTCCGGTGGGCACGCGGCACGGCGGAGGCGGTAACGTCAACGCCCATGCACCCGGTGGCCTTCATCCCGAGTCCGTCCCAGGGCGTCTGGCATCTGGGCTTCGTCCCGATCCGCGCGTACGCCCTGATGATCATCATTGGCATCGTCGTCGCGGTCTGGCTGGGCGAACGGCGCTGGGCCGCCAAGGGGGGCACGCCCGGTGTCGTCATCGACGTCGCCGTGTGGGCGGTCCCGTTCGGCCTGGTCGGCGGGCGCCTCTACCACGTCGTGACCGACTACCAGCGGTACTTCGGCGAGGGCCGCGACCCGGTGGACGCCCTGAAGATCTGGGAGGGCGGCCTGGGCATCTGGGGCGCCGTCCTGCTGGGCGGCATCGGCGCGCTGATCGGCTGCCGCCGGCACGGGGTCTCCGTGGCCGCCCTGGGTGACGCGGTCGCCCCCGGCATCGCCCTCGCGCAGGCCATCGGCCGCTGGGGCAACTACTGGAACCAGGAGCTGTACGGGCGGCCGCTGGACACGTTCTGGGCCCTGGAGATCGACCAGGCGCACCGGCCGCGCCTGGAGGACGGCAGCCTCGACCCGCGGTACGCCGACGTCGCCACCTACCACCCCACGTTCCTGTACGAGTCGCTGTGGTGCGTCGGCGTCGCCGTCCTGGTGATCTGGGCGGGCAAGCGCTACAAGCTCACCCACGGCCGGACCTTCGCCCTCTACCTGGCGGGCTACACCGCCGGGCGGTTCTGGATCGAGTGGCTGCGGATCGACGACGCCCACCACGTCCTGGGCATGCGCCTGAACGACTGGACGGCGCTCCTGGTCTTCCTCGGCGCGGTCGCCTACATCTACTGGGCCCGCGACAAGACCGGCCCCGAGAACGTCGGCGCCGCCATCGGCTCCGAAACCGCCGCGCCCGCCGGGACGGAGGCCGCCGAGCCGAAGGCCGCCGAGACCAAGGCCGCCGAGTCCAAGGCGGACGAGCCGAAGGCCGAGTTGACCAAGGCCGAGGGCGCCAAGGCCAAGGACACCGAGGCCGATGCGACCGAGGCCGGCGAGAGCGAGCCGGACGCGGAGAAGCCGGAGAAGGCCGAGAAGACGGAGAACGCAGAGAAGACGGAGAAGCCGGAGACTTCTGAGGAGCCCGAGGCCGAGGAGCCCGAGGCCGAGGAGACCGAGGCCGAGGAGACAGAGCCGGTGGAGTCCTCTGCCGACGAGGAGGGCGGGAAGCCCGTCCCGTCCGAAGACCCCGAGCCGGAACCGGAGCCTGAGGGCAAGGCCGACCCCGAGGACCGGCCGGATCCGTCGAGCGACGAGAATGGTGGCGGCGCGGACTCCGCCGGCACGCCGCAGGCCGAGCCCGTGCAGGACGACACCGTGCAGGACGAGCCCATGCAGGACGAGCCCCGGCAGGACGACGAGACCTCGCAGGGCGGGACCGGCGCGGACAAGGGGGAGCCCGTCAAGGACGGGAAGTAAGCCCGGTGAAGGGGCCGCAGTGACCGCCGAGAACCATCACAAGCACCACGATGTCACCGGCGGCTGGCTGCGGCCCGCCGTTTTCGGCGCGATGGACGGGCTGGTGTCCAACTTCGCGCTGATCGCCGGCGTCGCGGGCGGCCAGGCCGCGCGGGAGGTGGTCCTGCTGGCCGGGCTGGCGGGCCTGGCGGCGGGCGCGTTCTCGATGGCGGCGGGGGAGTACATCTCCGTGGCCTCCCAGTCGGAGCTGGCCGAGGCCGAGATCGAGGTGGAGCGGCTGGAGCTGGCCCGGCATCCGCGTGCGGAGCAGCAGGAGCTGGCCGAGGTGTTCATCGGCCGCGGCGTCGACCCCGACCTGGCCGCCGAGGTCGCCCGGCAGCTGTCGCGCGACCCGGAGGAGGCCCTGGAGATGCACGCCAGGGAGGAGCTGGGCGTGGCGCCGGGGGAGCTGCCCTCGCCGGTGCTGGCGGCGGCCTCGTCGTTCCTGTCGTTCGCGGTCGGGGCGCTGCTGCCGGTGCTGCCCTACCTGCTCGGCGCCGGGTCGCTGGTGCCCGCCGCGGTGCTGGCGGCGCTGGGGCTGTTCGGGGCCGGGGCGCTGGTGTCCCGGGTGACCACCCGGCCGTGGTGGTTCGGCGGCCTGCGGCAGCTGGCGTTCGGCGCCGCCGCCGCGGCGATCACCTACGGGGTCGGCTCCCTGATCGGGGCCAACGGTCTCTGACGGCTTCTCGCCCGACTTTCGTCGGCCTTTCGGCGGCCTCTACCGGAATCTGGGCGAAACCACCTTTTGGGCGCGCGCGGGGTACCGGGACCGCTAAGCTCCCGGACTGTGATCGAGGCTCGTGACACAGGTGCATCACAGGCATCGCGCCCGAAGGGCGGGCAGGACCTCCGGCCGGAGGACAGGGGCGGGCCGCGCCGCCGCGCCAAGTCCTCCGGATCGCGGACGCCGGTCATCATCGTCGCGGCGGTCGTGGTGGTCCTGGCCGTCGCCGGCGCGGCCGGGTTCTTCCTCCTCGGCGGCGACGAGGACAAGGCGGCGGCCGGTCCCGGCAACGGCGCCCGGCTCACCCCGGTGGCGTACACGCCGCAGATGGCCGACAAGGACATGGTCAAGCTGGCCCAGCGCACCGCCGACCAGCGGCCGATCACCCAGGGCGAGGCGTTCCCGGCGGACGTGAAGACGGTCGCCTACCAGAAGTACTCGTTCAGCCTCGCCGCCTCGCAGCTGTCGGGCGACTGCAAGGCCGTGACCTGGGGCCAGCGCCTGCAGGGCGACCTGGCCAAGTACCAGTGCTCGCAGATCGCGCGCGGCGCGTACGTCAGCCAGGACCGCAAGCACCTCGGCCAGTTCGTCGCGATCAACCTGGCCAGCCAGGAGGGCGCCGAGCAGATCGTGCGCGACCTGGACCCGGCGACCGGCGCGGGTTTCGTCTACCCGCTGACCGCCCCGGGCACCCCCGACTTCCACTCCGGGTTCAGCGCCGCCTACGCCCAGGCGTACGGGCACTACGCCATCGTCACCTGGGTGCAGCGCGCCGGAGGCGTCCAGCCCGCCTCGCTCAACGAGATGATCGACGCGAGCCTGGCCATCGAGAAGCCCGCCGACTTCGTGTGGGGCCGCCTGGAGCTGGTGGACGGGACCCCGCGTTGACCGGCCGCATCCCGCCGGGCCTCCCGGCGCGCGTCCGTTAGCCCGCGCCGTCGTGGACCGGTACGAACCCCGCCGGCGCGGTCCGCAGGACGAGCGCGGCCAGTCTTCCCGCCGTACGGGCCCGCGGCCCCTGCCGGGCCGTGGCGTGCCGCAGCCGCGCCGCGGCGGCCAGGGGGACCCGCGGTCGGCCGCCGCCGAGTACGGCCCGCGCGACCGGGACGAGGCCCCGCGCGGCCGGGTGCCGCGTCCGCGCGCTCCCGAAGGCCGCGGCGGCCGGCGCGGTTCCGGACAGGGCGGCGGCGGGGGAGCGTCCCCCTCCGGGCCGCGCGGAGCCGTCCCCAGGCCCCGCCCGCCCGAGCCGAGGGCGCCCGCCGAGCGTGGCGCCGAGCCCCGTCCCCGGGACGGCCGCAGACCCGAAGCGCGGCGCCGGGGGCGGGAAGCCGACCGTCCCGACCGTCCCGCGGTGCCGGAGGACGGCGGCCCGCAGCGTGGTCCGCGCCCGAGGGGCGGGCGCCCGGCTCCAGGTGGACGCGCCCCTCGCGGACGCGACGGGACGCAGTCGCCCCGCAACCCCCAGCAGCCACAACAACAGCAGCAGCGACCCGCCAGGCCGTCCAAGCCCGCCAAGCCCTCCAAGCCCTCCAAGCCCTCCAAGCCGCCTAAGCCACCGAAGGCGTCCAAAGCGCCCAAGCCGCCCAAGGTGGTGAAAGGTCGCGGCCGTGGCGCCGCGCCCGCCGAACGTGAACGTCCGGGCGGGCCCGGCCCCCGCTCCCGCAGCCCGCAGCCCGCCCGCCCCGCCGATCCGCGTGACCGCGCACCCGCCGCCCCGGGTGAGAATGGAACGTATCGAAGGCTTCCGGGCGTGCTGAACGGGGTGAGCGGGCTGAGCGGGCTGTCACCCAAGATCTACTTCATCGCCGCCGGCGGTCTCGGCCTGGTGATGGTGCTGGCGCTGCTGGTGGTGACGCTCACCGGGGGCGAGGACCGGCCGGCGCGGCAGGCGCCGGGCGCGGCCGGCGGACGGCCCGCCGAGAGCGGCGTGTCGCCCTCCTCCTACTCCAGCTCGCCGTCCACCGGCGCGTACGCGGCGATCGAGCAGCGCGCCCAGGACCAGGCGCCGCTGACGATCGAGGAGGCCTTCCCCTCCGCCGCGCAGACGCTGGAGGTCCAGGCCCCCGGCGCCGAGGTGAAACTCTCGTTGAAGGGCAAGCGTCTGGACGGTGACTGCTCGGCGGCCGTCTGGGGTGCGGGCATCGGCGCCGAGCTGCGCCGCGGCCAGTGCACCCAGGCGGTGCGGGGCGTGTACGCCACGTCCGGGGACGACCCCGCCGAGGGCCACGCGATGACCGTCGCGGTCTTCAACCTGGCGGGCAAGCAGGACGCCGACCGCCTGGTCGGGGCGCTCGGCAGCGGCGGCGGTTTCGTGCGGCCGCTGCCCGCGCAGGCGCCGCTGGACCGGTTCGGGCAGGGGTTCACCGTCGCCCGGGGGCTGGCGATGGGCCACTACGCGGTCGTGGCGTGGGCGCAGCGCCTGGACGGCCAGGGCGACGCGGAGGACGAGACGCTGCTGTCCCTGCTCATCGAGGGCGGGAAGGCGCCGTCGGCCCTGGGGCGCGCGGCCCGTGCGACCCCGCCCGGCTCCTGACGGAGATCAATTCCCTCGGATTCGTCCCGGATTGCACGCATGTTTCGCTCGTCACCGGGTAAACATGCACGCACCGTGAGGATGATCACCGAGGTCAGGGCGATTTGGTGAAAATTATGCCCGGTATCCTGGTCTAAACCACTCCAGGGCTCATCGTCCCGAGGCCGGTGCGCGAGGAAGTTTCGCGATCTGGTGCACTCGGGCATGATCCCGACAGTGAGGTAATGTCTTCACACCGCAGCAGGGCCAGCGTCGTCCCGAGACTGCACTGACATCGAAACTGACATCAAGTCATCGAAGCAGTGACACGAACGACGACGGGAGGGTTGATGGCTGCTGCTGCCCTCGGACCGGGCCTGCCTCAGAACCAGGGGCTCTACGACCCGGCCAACGAGCACGACGCCTGCGGTGTCGGCATGGTGGCCGACCTCAACGGTCGCAAGAGCCATGACATCATTCAGAACGCCCTGACCGTCCTGAAGAACCTGGACCACCGCGGGGCTGTGGGCGCCGAGCCGGACGACGGCGACGGCGTGGGCATCCTGACCCAGATCCCCGACGCCTTCTTCCGCGAGGTCGTGGACTTCGCGCTGCCGGAGGCCGGCTCGTACGCCGCGGGCATCGCGTTCCTGCCGGTGGACGCCGAGGAGCGCGCGGCCGCGGTCGCGCACGTGGAGAAGCTGTGCGCCGAGGAGGGCCTGGCGGTCCTGGGCTGGCGCGAGCTGCCGCACGACCCCGACTTCGCGGGCCCGGCGGCGCGCAGGGCGATGCCGCACTTCGCGCAGATGTTCTTCACCCCCGCCGAGGACGGCCCGCACGCCGGCAAGACCGGGCTGGAGCTGGACCGGGCCGTGTTCTGCATGCGCGAGCGCGCCGAGCAGGACGTGGCCGTCTACTTCCCCAGCCTGTCCAGCCGGACCCTGGTCTACAAGGGGATGCTGACCACCCCCCAGCTGGAGCCGTTCTTCCCCGACCTGTCGGACCGCCGGTTCTCCAGCGCGATCGCGCTGGTGCACTCGCGGTTCTCGACCAACACCTTCCCGGCCTGGGAGCTGGCCCACCCGTACCGGTTCATCGCGCACAACGGCGAGATCAACACGGTCAAGGGCAACCGGAACTGGATGCGGGCCCGCGAGGCGCTGCTGAAGTCGGACCTGATCCCGGGCGACCTGTCCCGGATCTACCCGGTGATCGACATCGAGGCCAGCGACACCGCCTCGTTCGACGAGTGCCTGGAGCTGCTGCACCTGGGCGGCCGGTCGCTGCCGCACGCGGTGCTGATGATGATCCCGGAGGCGTGGGAGAACCACACCGAGATGGACCCGGCCCGCCGGGCCTTCTACGAGTTCCACTCCACGCTGATGGAGGCCTGGGACGGCCCCGCCAGCGTCACCTTCACCGACGGCACCGTCGTCGGCGCCGTCCTGGACCGCAACGGGCTGCGGCCCGGCCGGTACTGGGTGACCGACGAGGGCTTCGTCGTGCTGGCCAGCGAGGCCGGCGTCCTGGACATCCCCTCCGACCGGGTGGTCCGCAAGGGCCGCCTGCAGCCCGGCAAGATCTTCCTGGTCGACACCGAGGCCGGCCGGATCGTCGAGGACGACGAGGTCAAGGCCGAGCTGGCGGCCGCGCACCCGTACGGGGAGTGGCTGCACGAGGGCCTGGTCCGGTTCGAGGAGCTGCCGCAGCGCGAGCGGGAGATCCCGACCCACGAGACCCTGGTCAAGCGGCAGCAGAGCTTCGGCTACACCCTCGAAGAGCAGCGGATCATCCTGACCCCGATGGCCAGGACCGGCGCCGAGCCGATCGGCTCGATGGGCACCGACACCCCCATCGCGGTGCTCTCCGAGCGCCCCCGGCTGCTGTTCGACTACTTCAAGCAGCTGTTCGCGCAGGTCACCAACCCGCCGCTGGACGCGATCCGCGAGGAGCTGGTCACCTCGCTGCAGTCCACGCTCGGCCCGGAGGGCAACCTGCTGGAGCCGGGGCCGGAGTCGTGCCGGCGGCTGGTGCTGCCCACCCCGATCCTGGGGAACGACGAACTCTCCAAGATCATCCATATCGACGACGAGGGCGACCTGCCGCACCTGCGCGCCCACGTGGTGCACGGGCTGTACGACGTCGCCGGCGGCGGCGAGGCCCTGGAGCACCGGCTGGAGGAGATCTGCTCCGAGGTGTCCCGCGCGATCTCCGAGGGCGCGCGGATCATCGTCCTGTCGGACCGGGGCTCGGACGCCTCCCGCGCCGCGATCCCGTCGCTGCTGCTCACCGGCGCGGTGCACCACCACCTGATCCGGGAGAAGACCCGCACCCAGGTCGGCCTGGTGATCGAGACCGGTGAGGCCCGCGAGTGCCACCACATGGCGCTGCTGATCGGGTACGGCGCGTCCGCGATCAACCCGTACCTGGCCCTGGAGACCATCGAGGACCTCATCGCCACCGGCGAGATCGCGGGCCTGGAGCCGGCCACCGCCGTCCGCAACCTGATCAAGGCGTACGGCAAGGGCGTCCTGAAGATCATGTCCAAGATGGGCGTGTCGACGGTCGCGTCCTACACCGGGGCGCAGATCTTCGAGGCGATCGGCCTGGGCGAGGACGTCATCGGCCGCTGCTTCACCGGCACCACCTCCCGGCTGGGCGGCGTCGGCTACGGCGTGCTGGCCCGCGAGGTCGCCGAGCGGCACCGCCGCGCCTACCCGCCGGGCGGCAACGAGGCGCCGCACCGCACCCTGGAGGTCGGCGGCGAGTACCAGTGGCGGCGCGAGGGCGAGAAGCACCTGTTCAACCCGGACACGGTGTTCAAGCTGCAGCACGCCACCCGGACCCGCCGGTACGAGATCTTCAAGGAGTACACCTCCTCGGTGGACTCCCAGGCCGAAGCGCTGATGACGCTGCGCGGCCTGTTCGGCCTGCGCGAGGGGGAGCGTCCCCCGGTGCCGATCGAGGAGGTCGAGCCGGTCTCGGAGATCGTCAAGCGGTTCTCCACCGGCGCGATGTCCTACGGGTCGATCTCGGCGGAGGCGCACGAGACCCTCGCGATCGCGATGAACCGGCTGGGCGGCAAGTCCAACACCGGTGAGGGCGGCGAGGACCCGCGGCGGTTCGTCCCCGACGAGAACGGCGACCTGCGGCGCAGCGCGATCAAGCAGGTGGCGTCGGGACGGTTCGGGGTGACCTCGGAGTACCTGACCAACTCCGACGACATCCAGATCAAGATGGCGCAGGGCGCCAAGCCCGGCGAGGGCGGGCAGCTGCCCGGCCACAAGGTCTACCCGTGGATCGCCAAGACCCGGCACTCCACCCCGGGCGTGGGCCTGATCTCGCCGCCGCCGCACCACGACATCTACTCGATCGAGGACCTGGCGCAGCTGATCCACGACCTGAAGAACGCCAACCCGGCCGCCCGGGTGCACGTGAAGCTGGTCGCCGAGGTCGGTGTCGGCACGGTCGCCGCGGGCGTGTCCAAGGCGCACGCGGACGTGGTGCTGATCTCCGGTCACGACGGCGGCACCGGCGCGTCCCCGCTGACCTCGCTGAAGCACGCCGGCGCGCCCTGGGAGCTCGGCCTGGCCGAGACCCAGCAGACGCTGCTGCTCAACGGCCTGCGCGACCGGATCGTGGTGCAGACCGACGGGCAGATGAAGACCGGCCGGGACGTGGTCATCGCGGCGCTGCTGGGCGCCGAGGAGTACGGCTTCGCCACCGCGCCGCTGGTGGTGTCGGGCTGCGTGATGATGCGGGTCTGCCACCTGGACACCTGCCCGGTCGGCGTGGCCACCCAGAACCCGGTGCTGCGCGAGCGCTTCACCGGCAAGGCCGAGCACGTGGTCAACTTCTTCGAGTTCGTCGCCGAGGAGGTCCGCGAGTACCTGGCCGCGCTGGGGTTCCGGACGCTGGACGAGGCCATCGGCCATGTCGAGATGATCGACACCCGGCGGGCGGTGGAGCACTGGAAGGCGTCCGGGCTGGACCTGTCGCCGATCCTGCACCGGCCCAGCGAGGTGCCCGAGGGCGCGGCGCTGCGGCGCACCACCGTCCAGGACCACGGGCTGGAGAAGGCGCTGGACAACACGCTGATCCAGCTGGCCGAGGGCGCGATCGCGTTCGGTGACAAGGTCACCCTCGACCTGCCGATCCGCAACGTCAACCGCACCGTCGGCACCATGCTGGGCCACGAGGTCACCAAGAAGTGGGGCGGCGAGGGCCTGCCCGACGACACCATCGACGTGACCTTCACCGGGTCGGCGGGCAACTCCTTCGGCGCGTTCGTCCCGCGCGGCATCACGCTGCGGCTGGTCGGCGACGCCAACGACTACGTCGGCAAGGGCCTGTCGGGCGGGCGCCTCACGGTGCGGCCGCACGCGGACGCGGCGTTCGCGGCCGAGGAGCAGATCATCGGCGGGAACGTCATCCTGTACGGCGCCACGTCGGGCGAGCTGTTCGCCCGCGGCGTGGTCGGCGAGCGGTTCTGCGTGCGCAACTCCGGCGCCACCGCGGTGGTCGAGGGGGTGGGCGACCACGCCCTCGAGTACATGACCGGGGGCCGCGCGGTGATCCTCGGCCGTACCGGCCGCAACCTGGCGGCGGGAATGTCCGGCGGCATCGCCTACGTTCTGGATCTGGTCGCCGAACGGGTCAATCCCGAGATGGTCGACCTGGAGCCGCTGACCGGCGAGGACGCCGACTTCGTCCGCGGCCTGGTCGAGCGGCACCTGGCCGAGACCGGGTCCACGGTGGCCGAGAAGCTGCTGGCCGAGTGGGAGAACGCCGCCGGCCGCTTCACCAAGATCATGCCGCGGGACTACCGGCGGGTCCTGGAGGCCAAGGCCAAGGCCGAGGCCGAGGGCCGGGACGTCGACGAGGCCATCATGGCCGCCGCGCAGAGCTGAAAGGGGGCACCCGAGATATGGCCGACCCGAAGGGTTTCCTGACCGTAGAGCGTGAGCTCCCGAAGCGGCGCCCGGTCGACGTACGCATCAAGAGCTGGTCCGAGGTCTACGAGGACTTCGGCAAGGACCGGCTGGAGAAGCAGGCGAGCCGCTGCATGGACTGCGGCATCCCGTTCTGCCACCAGGGCTGCCCGCTGGGCAACCTCATCCCGGAGTGGAACGACCTGGTCTACCGCAAGGACTGGGCCGAGGCGATCGAGCGGCTGCACGCCACCAACAACTTCCCCGAGTTCACCGGCCGGCTGTGCCCGGCGCCGTGCGAGAGCGCGTGCGTGCTGGGCATCAACCAGGACCCGGTGGCGATCAAGCGGGTCGAGGTCGAGATCATCGACCGGGCCTGGGCGGAGGGCTGGGTGCGGCCGCAGCCGCCGAAGGTCCGCACCGGGAAGAAGGTGGCCGTGGTCGGCTCCGGGCCCGCGGGCCTGGCCGCCGCGCAGCAGCTCACCCGTGCCGGGCACGACGTGCGGGTGTACGAGCGCGCCGACCGCATCGGCGGGCTGCTGCGCTACGGCATCCCCGAGTTCAAGATGGAGAAGCGGCACGTCGACCGCCGCGTCGCGCAGATGCGCGCGGAGGGCACCGACTTCAAGACCTCGGTGAACGTCGGCGTCGACATCACCGCCGACGAGCTGCGCGAGCGGTACGACGCGGTCGTGCTCGCCGGCGGCGCCACCGCCTGGCGCGACCTGAAGGCGCCCGGCCGCGAGCTGGGCGGCATCCACCAGGCGATGGAGTACCTGCCCCCGGCGAACAAGGTGCAGGAGGGCGACTTCGAGGAGTCGCCGATCAGCGCCAAGGACAAGCACGTGGTGGTGATCGGCGGCGGCGACACCGGCGCCGACTGCATCGGCACCGCGATCCGGCAGGGCGCGAAGACGGTCACCCAGCTGGAGATCATGCCGCGGCCGCCGCAGACCCGTCCCGACAGCCAGCCGTGGCCGACCTACCCGATGCTGTTCAAGGTGGAGAGCGCCCACGAGGAGCTCGCCGACATGGGCGGCGACCGGGTGTACGCGGCGTCCACCACCGAGTTCCTGGGCGACGCCGACGGCAACGTCCGCGCGCTGCGGCTGGTGGAGGTCGGCGGCCCCGAGACCGGCTTCAAGCCGATCGAGGGAACCGAGCGGGAGATCCCGGCCGAGCTGGTCACCCTGGCGATGGGCTTCCTGGGCCCGCAGAAGGAGGGCCTGCTGGACCAGCTGGGCGTGGAGCTGGACCAGCGCGGCAACGTGGTCCGCGACGCCGACTACCGGACCTCGGTCGACGGGGTCTTCGTGGCCGGCGACATGGGCCGCGGCCAGTCGCTGATCGTCTGGGCGATCGCCGAGGGCCGCGCCGCCGCGCACGGCGTGGACAAGTTCCTCAGCGGGGACACCGCGCTGCCGTACCCGATCCCCCCGACGGCCAGGCCCATCGCCTGACCCGGCCGCCCGGCGGCCGGACCTGTCGCCCGACCCGGGTCCGCGCCGCCCCCGGCGTCCTATAGCCTGGCCGGAAATCAGCCGACCCTGGACCGTTTTCACCCCGCCGTGATCCCGGCGTGCCCTGACACGGGCGCGCCGGGATCACGGCGGCTTTGTATGTGGGGGGACCGCATGCCGATCAGGCACGTCGACGTGACCACCTGGTACCTGGAGCAGCGCGACCGCGCCGACCTGCGCCCGGCCGGACGCGAGCCAGGGACCGCCGTCGAGATCGTCCGGGCGGAGCTGGCGGGGCCCGAGCTGAGCCGCTTCCTCTACACGGCGGTCGGCGGCGACTGGTACTGGCTGGACCGGCTCGGCTGGTCCTACGAGCAGTGGGAGAACTGGCTGGCGCGGCCCGGCGTGGAGACCTGGGTCGCCTACGTCCGCGGGACCCCGGCCGGGTACGCGGAGCTGGACCCGCAGGCCGGCGGCGAGGTCGAGATCACCCATTTCGGGCTGCTGCGGGCCTTCCACGGCCAGGGCATCGGCGGCCACCTGCTGGCCACCGGCGCGGCCCGCGCGTGGGACCTGGCCGACCGCTGGCCCGGCCGCGAGGCCACCACCCGGGTCTGGGTGCACACCTGCTCCAACGACGGGCCCGCCGCGCTGCGCAACTACCAGGCCCGCGGGTTCCGGGTGTACGACACCAAGGTCGAGACCGAGGCCGTCGAGCACACCCCGCCCGGGCCGTGGCCGGGCGCTCGCTGACGCCGCGTAATCCCCGCACCCGCCGGGCACGGCGCCTCCCGCCCGGCCGCGGGGGTCCGTTTCCTGCAAGACGCCGCGTACCGGCCTGCCTAGGGTGGCGTCCATGAAGACCTCCACGAAGATGCTGCACGTCGAGGACCTGCACGCCGCGGAGGAGTTCCTGCGGCTCAACGCGCGCCTCATCGACCGGCACCGGTTCGCCTTCCACTTCCGCGGCGGCCCCGCCGCGGCGGTCGTGGCCGCCCTGCGCCCGTACGAGAACGCCGACGGAGGCTACGGGCACGCGCTCGAACCCGACCTGCGGGGCGAGGCCAGCCAGCCGGTGCCCGCCCAGCACGCCCTGGAGATCCTGCACGAGGCCGGCGCGGACGGAGACCCGGCCGTCGGCCGGATCGGGGACTTCCTGGCCTCCATCACCCGCCCCGGCGGGGGAGTGCCGTTCGTGCTGCCGACCGTACGGGACGCCCCCCGCGCCCCCTGGTGGCAGACCGGGGACGACCCGCCCGCCGGCATCAACCCCACGGCGGCCCTCGCGGGCCTGCTGCACCTGGTCGGCTCCGACCACCCGTGGGTCGGGCCCGCCACCGAGTTCTCGTGGGCCTACCTGGAGCAGGAGGGCACCGAGCCGGGCCCCTACGACGCGCTGGCGATCCTGTGCTTCCTTGACCACGCGCCCGAACGCGACCGGGCG
Source organism: Spirillospora sp. CA-255316 (assembly GCA_050942275.1). GTDB lineage: Bacteria > Actinomycetota > Actinomycetes > Streptosporangiales > Streptosporangiaceae > Spirillospora. The sequence continues at coordinate 3,412,795 of CP192047.1, forward strand.
GAGGCGGTCTTCGACCGCTACCGGGACGCCTTCCTCAAGCTCGTCTCCCTCGAACCGGGCGCCGGGGAGGACCACTCGCCGCTCGACTTCGCGCCGGCGCCCGGAGGGTTCGGCCGCCGCCTGTTCGACGACGACCTCGTCGAGGCCCACCTGGACGCCCTGATCGACGAACGCCTCGGCGACGGCGGCTGGACGGTCCACTTCCCCTTCTGGACCCCCGTCACCGAACCCGAATGGCGCGGGTTCATCACCGTTGAGCGGCTCAAGACCCTCCGGGCCTACGGCAGACTCCGCGCATGAACACCGAGGACGTGACCAAGCGGTGCCGCTCCCTGGCCGGCGCCGTGGAGGAGTACCCCTTCGGCCCGCAGCCCGCCGTCTACAAGGTCGGAGGGAAGATCTTCGCCCTGCTGGCCGAGGAGCAGGACCCGCCCAGGGTCAGCCTGAAGCTGCCCCCCGACGAGGTCCAGGCCCTGCAGGCGCAGTACGAGGGCACGGTCCTGCCCGGGTACCACCTCAACAAGCGCCACTGGGTGACCGTCCTGCTGGACGGCGTCCTGGACGACGGCGAACTGGACGCACTGATCAGGGAGTCCTACGACGTGGTGGTCGCGGCCCTCCCCAAGCGCCTCCGCCCCCGGTAGAGGGGCCCGGGCGGTCGTGCACATGCTCGGTCAGAGCAGGGCCCGGATCGGGACACCGGCCAGGTCGCGCACCTCATGGGCCATGTGGGCCTGGTCGGAGTAGCCCGTCTCGTACGCCACGTCCGCCAGCGGACGCCCCGCCCGCGCCAGCTCCAGGGCGCGCTGGAACCGCAGCACCCGCTGCAGGGTCTTGGGGCCGTACCCGAAGGCGGCCGTCGCGCGCCTGCGCAACTGCCGTTCACCCAGGCCCAGGCTGTCGGCGGTCTCACGCACGGATCGCCGCTGCAGGCTCGCCATCAGCCCTCTGACGAGCGGATCGGGCGGGGCGGTCATCCGTGCCCGGACCGCCTCGGAGAGGGCCGCACAGCGGTCCTCAGCGCCTGCCACGGCCTCGCCCAGGCGATCCGCGTCCGCGCCCCACAGCTCCCGGAGCGGGACCCGCTCGTCCCGGACGGCGTCGGCGGGCACCCCCAGCGCGGGCGGAGCCGTTCCGGGCAGCAGCCGCACGCCGACCAGCACATCGCCGGGCTCCAGCGTGGCGGGGCGCGGGCCGGTGTCGGGCCCGGCCACCATGACCTCCCCGTCGCGGCCCCACCAGATCAGGTCCACGCAGCCGTCCGGCACCACGGGCTGCACCCGCGCCGCCCGCGCCCCGGCCGGATGCCCGTGGGTCCACAGGCACGCGAAAACCGTGCCGGGCGGCGCCGGGAACTCGCGGTAGCGCATGGCGTTCACGCCTTCCTGCATACCACCGTTCTGGACGGGCAGGGCCCCTTGTGGAAGCCCGAACGTCAAGCCCGACGAGGGAGAGAACACCGACATGGCCACTGACCTGAAGGGAAAGAGCATCGCGTTCCTGGTCGCGCCCGAAGGAACCGAGCAGGTGGAGCTGACCGAACCCTGGCACGCCGTGGAGCAGGCCGGCGGCCGCCCCCGCCTGGTCTCCACCGAGTCCGGCCGCGTCCAGGCGTTCGACCACCTCGACAAGGCCGACCACTTCGACGTCGACACCACCGTGGACGTCTCCGACCACACCGAGTTCGACGGCCTGGTCCTGCCTGGCGGCGTCGCCAACCCCGACTTCCTGCGGATGCAGCCCAAGGCGGTGGAGTTCGCCAAGGGCTTCTTCGACGCGGGCAAGCCGGTCGCGGCCATCTGCCACGCGCCGTGGACGCTCATCGAGGCCGACGTCGTGCGCGGCCGCAGGCTCACCTCCTGGCCCAGCCTCCGGACCGACCTGCGCAACGCCGGCGCGGAGTGGGTCGACGAGGAGGTCGTCACCTGCGAGAGGGCCCCCGGCACGCTGGTCACCAGCCGCAAGCCCGACGACCTCAAGGCGTTCTGCCAGGCCGCCGTGGAGATCTTCAAGCGCTGATCCGGAGACGCCGTGACCGGTCGGGACCCGTGGTCTAGACCCTTGAGCTAGACCACCGGGTTAATCTTTCGCGACCATATCCTGCATGAATATCCGAGCCGGCAGGCAACTGGGTTAGCGTTGTGCACGTGACCCGTCGAGCGAAGATCGTCAGTACCATCGGCCCCGCCTGCTCCAGCGACGAACGGATCCACGCCCTCGTCGAGGCCGGCATCGACGTCGCCCGGCTCAACATGAGCCATGGCGAGCACGCCGGCCACGAGGAGGTCTACCACCGCATCCGGGCCGCCTCAACCGCCACCGGCCGCGGCGTCGGCATCCTCGCCGACCTGCAGGGCCCCAAGATCCGCATCGGGCGGTTCCCGGACGGGCCGGTACGGCTCACCCTCGGCGACGAGTTCACCATCACCACCGAGGACGTCCCCGGCACCCGCAAGGAGGTCTCCACCACCTACGAGGGACTGCCCGGCGACGTCAGCGCCGGCGACACCGTCCTCATCGACGACGGCCGCGTCGCGCTGCGCGTGATCGAGGTCGACGGCCCCCGGGTGCGCACCACCGTCGAGGTCGGCGGCATGGTCTCCGACAACAAGGGCCTCAACCTCCCCGGCGTCCCGGTCAGCGTCCCGGCCCTCACCGAGAAGGACGAGTCCGACCTGCGCTGGGCGCTGCGGCTGGGCGTCGACATGGTCGCCCTGTCCTTCGTCCGCACCCCCGCCGACGCCGACATCTGCTACCAGATCATGGAGGAGGAGGGCGTCCGGGTCCCGCTGATCGGCAAGATCGAGAAGCCGCAGGCCGTCGACCTGCTCCCCGAGATCGTCGCCGCCTTCGACGGCATCATGGTCGCCCGCGGCGACCTCGGCGTCGAGCTGCCGCTGGAGCAGGTCCCGATCGTCCAGAAGCGCGCCATCGAGCTGTGCCGCGAGAAGGCCCGGCCGGTGATCGTGGCCACCCAGATGCTGGAGTCCATGATCTCCGCGCCCCGCCCCACCCGCGCCGAGACCTCCGACGTCGCCAACGCCGTCTTCGAGGGCGCCGACGCCGTCATGCTGTCCGGCGAGACCAGCGTCGGCCAGTACCCGATCGAGTCGGTGCAGACCATGAGCCGCATCGTCTCCACCGCCGAGAAGGCCGCCCTGCAGGCCACCCACACCCTCGACCGCATGCCCGAGACCGTCGGCGGCGCCATCGCCCGCGCCGCCGCCGAGGTCGGCGCCATCATCGAGGCCGAGGCCCTGGTCGCCTTCACCATGTCCGGCGAGACCGCCCGCCGGCTCTCCCGCTACCGCTCGCCGATCCCGCTGCTGGCCTTCACCTCCGTCCCGGCGGTCCGGGGCAAGCTGGCGCACGTGTGGGGTGTCGAGACGCACATCGTCCCGTTCGCCAACCACACCGACGAGATGGTCCGGCAGGTCGAGCAGGGCCTCCTGGAGTCCGGCCGCTGCCAGAAGGGCGACAAGGTCGTGATCGTCGCCGGCTCCCCGCCCGGCACGCCCGGCTCCACCAACGCCCTGCGCGTCCACCGCATCGGCGACGCCATAGCCCAGGCCACCGCCACCTGACGGCGGCCACGCCCGCCTTCCGCGCCCCGACGACGCCCGCACGCGTCTCGGGGCGCCGCGCTGCGGGGACCTCGGCAGCTGCGGGGACCTCGGCATTCGGGGCGCACGAATTCGTCCGAAGGCCGGAAATGAAGAAACCGCCGTGCGTTGGGACGGCGGTTGGAGAAGTGCGCGTTGGGACGGCGGTTGGAGAAGTGCCCCGGGTGGGATTCGAACCCACACTTGACAGGTTTTGAATCTGCTCTCTCTACCGTTGGAGTACCGGGGCTTTCATTTGGGGCAAATCGTACATCCAGGTCACAGAACGTCCACCGGTTATTCAGCGGCGGACCTGGCCGAGACCAGACTAGCGGGTCCCGGTAGTCTCGTGCTCGTGACGGAGAGCGCTCGGCGAGTTGTGATCGCAGAAGACGAGGCCCTGATCCGCCTGGACCTCAAGGAGATGCTGCAGGAGGACGGCTACGAGGTCGTCGGCGAGGCCGGCGACGGGGAGACCGCCGTGCGGCTGGCCGCCGAGCACCGGCCCGATCTGGTCATCCTGGACGTCAAGATGCCCGTCCTGGACGGGATCTCCGCGGCCGAGCGGATCTCCGCCGAACGCATCGCGCCCGTCGTCATCCTCACCGCGTTCTCCCAGCGCGAGCTCGTCCAGCGGGCCACCGAGGCCGGCGCGATGGCCTACCTGGTCAAGCCGTTCACCAAGACCGACCTCGCGCCCGCGATCGAGATGGCGGTCAGCCGGTACACCGAGCTGCGGGCGCTGGAGGCCGAGGTCGCCAACCTGCAGGACCGGCTCGAGACCCGCAAGGTCGTTGATCGCGCCAAGAGCATGCTGCAGGAGGCGCACGGCTGGACCGAGCCCGAGGCGTTCCGCTGGATCCAGAAGACCTCGATGGACCGCCGGCTGACGATGCGCGCGGTGGCCGAGGCGGTGCTGGCCGGCGGTGCCGGGGGGCCGGGCGGATCCGGGGAGCCGGCGAGCTCCTGACTCAGGCCGCCGCCCGGGCCCGCTGAGACGTCGCAGAAGTGCGGTTTTCTGGTGATACCGGGACCGTGCTGTGATCGTGCCGTGACCGCGCCGCGCCGCCGGCGGGCGCGCCCCCGGGGTGCCTGGCCCGCCCATCGCCATCCCGGCAGGAATGTTCACTCTCCGTGATCGTCGCTGGCCGGGACCGGGTTCGATGAGCACGGAGCCGTAACGAACGAGTAACCCTTCTGCCCGGGGGTGCTGATCTGGGGCGGGTGCACGGTGTACGACAGACCTGCTCCCTGACTGACCGGTTTCTCCAGAAGAGACACCGGGTGTCGGGGCATGACTCGTACCCGATCCCCTCCCGGATCCGGATGGAAAGGTTGGGCACCTTGCGGCGCAACATGATGAGGCTCACCGGTGCGGTGGCGGTGAGCGCGATGCTGACGCTCGGCGCCGCCGCGTGCGGCGGAGACGACGAAGGCTCGGGTGGTGGCAACGAGGTCACGATCGGGTTCATGGGTGACCTCACCGGTGAGAACTCGGGCCTGGTGATCCCTCCCAAGAACGGCGCGCAGCTGGCCATCGAGCAGTACAACGCGACCAACCCCAAGGTCAAGATCAACCTGAAGACCTATGACAGCCAGGGCAAGCCGGAGCAGGCGACCACCCTGGTGCAGGGCGCGATCAAGAACGACAAGATCGTAGGCCTGATCGGCCCGGCGTTCTCCGGCGAGTCGCAGAGCACCGGCCCGATCCTGGAGGAGGCCAAGGTCCCGAGCGTGTCGCCGTCGGCGACCCAGGTCACGCTCGCCGAGAAGAACTGGAAGTTCTGGCACCGCGTGGTGGCCGACGACGCCGTGCAGAGCGCCGGCGCCGGCGACTTCATCATCAACCAGCTGAAGGCCAAGAAGGTCTACACCGTCCACGACAACCAGGACTACGGCAAGGGCCTGGCCGACAACATCGGCAACGCGGTGCGCGGCAAGGGCGCCCAGGTCCAGTCCGACCCCGTGGACGACAAGGCGACCGACTACTCCTCCACGGTCAACAAGATCAAGCAGTACAACCCTGACGTGGTCTACTACGGCGGCTACTACTCGGTCGCGGGCCGGCTGTTCAAGCAGCTGCGCGAGGCGGGCGTCAAGGCCAAGCTGATGTCGGGCGACGGCTCCCTGGCCACCGGCCTGATCGAGGGCGCCGGCCAGCAGAACGCGCAGGGCGCGATGCTCAGCTGCGGCTGCCTCATCGACGAGGCGGGCACCACCAACGCCAAGAGCAAGAAGTTCGCCGACGACTACCTGGCGAAGTTCAAGACCCCGGTGGCGATCTACTCCGGTGAGGGCTTCGACGCGGCCAGCACGTTCATCGAGGCGATCAAGGCCGGCAACACCGAGCCGGAGAAGATCAACCAGTTCCTCACCTCGGTCAGCTTCGAGGGCGTCGGCAAGCCGATCAAGTTCGACGCCAAGGGCGAGCTGGCCTCCCAGGACATCTACGTCTACCAGGTGAAGGACAACAAGCTGCCGCTGCTCGGCAACACCAAGGAGGCCAAGGTCGAGTAGGGGGCCGGACTCGCCTTCTCGACCATCGCGCCCCTCCATGAGGCGCCCTGCAGGCGCGGGAGCGGGAGCGCCAGGTGCGCTCCCGCTCCTTTTCACAAAGGCGACCAAAGGTGTTCGACGACTTCACTAGTACTTTCTGGCCGTACACCATCGACGGCCTGGCGCTCGGGGCGATCTACGCCCTGGTGGCGCTCGGGTACACGATGGTCTACGGCGTGCTGCGGCTCATCAACTTCGCTCACGCCGAGATCTGGATGGTGGGGACGTTCGCGGCCCTGGGCACCGTCCAGCTGATGGGCGTGTCCAGCGTGGGCGGGTTCGCACTCATCGGCGTGGTGGCGGTCATGGCGGTGGTGGCCGCCGCGGTCTCCGGCGGCAGCGCGATGCTGCTGGAGGTGGTGGCCTACCGCCCGCTGCGCAAGAAGGGCGCGTCCAGGCTCGCCGCGCTGATCTCCGCGATCGGCGCCTCGATCTTCCTGCAGCAGCTGTTCGCCACGGTGATCATCCCGGTGGTGTTCGGCAAGTCCGAGGCGCAGGGCAAGCTCCCGGTGGACCAGCACTTCGTGCAGCGCAGCGATGTCATCGACATCGGGCCGATCGTGATCAGCAACGACAAGCTGATCGTGTTCCTCGGCGCGGTGCTGATGATGATCGCGCTGGACCAGTTCGTGAACCGCACCAAGCTGGGACGCGGCATCCGCTCGACCGCGCAGGACCCCGAGACCGCGGTGCTGATGGGCGTCAACATCGACCGCGTGGTGTCGGCGACGTTCCTGGTCGGCGGCGCGATGGCGGGCGTGGCGGCGGCGCTGTACTTCCTGCGGTTCGAGCAGGCGTGGTACTTCGCGGGCTTCCTGCTGGGCATCAAGGCGTTCACGGCTGCCGTGCTCGGCGGCATCGGCAACATCCGCGGGGCGCTGGTCGGCGGCTTCGCACTCGGGCTGTTCGAGATGTACGGCTCGAGCATCTTCGGTTCGCAGTGGCGGGACGTCGTCGCGTTCTCCGTGCTGATCCTGGTTCTCATGTTCCGTCCCACCGGCATCCTCGGTGAGTCTCTCCAGCAGGCGCGCGCATGAACCTCAAGAAGAATGGCAACGGCGGCTCCGGCGGCGGCCCCGGGGCGGCGCTGGACACGCTCCGCGACCGGTGGGCGGTGGCCCCCGGCCCGGTCCGGTGGCTGGTGTACGTGCTGCTGATCATCGGCGCGCTGCTCCTGCCGAGCGAGACGATCGGCTCGTTCATGGCCCCGTCGGGCGCCGACTGGGCGAGCATGCTGAGCGACCAGATCGGGATCTACGTCCTGCTGGCGCTGGGACTGAACGTCGTCGTCGGCATGGCGGGGCTGCTCGACCTGGGCTACGTGGCGTTCTACGCGGTCGGCGGGTACACGATCGGCATCTTCGGCACCAAGTACGGCTGGAGTTTCTGGGAGGTCCTGGTCCTCGCCATCGTGCTGTCGGCGCTGTCCGGGGTGGTCCTGGGCGGGCCGACGCTGCGGCTGCGCGGGGACTACCTGGCGATCGTGACGCTGGGCTTCGGTGAGATCGTCAAGAAGACCGTCAACAACAGCGACTACGTCAACGGGCCCCGGGGCATCCAGGGGATCCCGCGGCCGCCGTCCCTGTCGGAGTTCGAGATCTTCGGCGTGCAGCCGCTGAAGTACGGGTTCCTGGACTCGCGGCCGTACTACTACCTGCTGGTGTTCTTCATCGTGGTCACGATCATCTTCGTGAAGCGGCTGGAGCACAGCCGGGTGGGCCGGTCGTGGGCGGCGATCCGGGAGGACGAGGACGCCGCCGAGCTGATGGGCGTGCCGACCTTCCGGTTCAAGCTGGCCGCGTTCGCGATCGGCGCGGCGATCGGCGGCAGCGGCGGGGTGGTCTTCGCGGCCAAGCAGACCTCGATCAACCCGGAGAACTTCGTCTTCCTGGTGTCGGCGCTGATCCTGGCGTCGGTGGTGCTGGGCGGCTCGGGGAACATGCCGGGCGTGATCCTGGGGGCGTTCGTGCTGGCGTGGCTGCCCGAGCGGCTGCGGCTGTCGGAGGACTACCGGATGCTGCTGTTCGGCGCCGCCCTGGTCGCCATGATGGCGTTCCGTCCGGAGGGGCTGTGGCCGTCGCGGCAGCGCAAGGCCGAGCTGGCCGAGGGCACCGGAGGAATGGGCAGTATGGGAGCGGAGGTGGCCGGTCCGGGGTCCTCCGGTCCGGCCACGGAGGTGAGCAAGTGAGCGCGGACGACAGGCCGGGCCCGGGCGGTCCGGGCGAGACCGCCCCGGACGCGAAGGGCGAGCCGGCCGCGGACAAGGCTCCCGAGGGCGAGCCGGGCACGGGCAGCGCGTCCGAGGACAAGGCTCCCGAGGACAAGGCTCCCAAGGACAAGCCGCTCGCGAAGAAGGCGTCCGTGACGATGGCGGCCGCGGCCGCGCCCGCCGCGGGCACGGCGCCCTCGGACGCGGCGGACGGCCCGGGCGAGGCGCGTCCCACCGGGGAGCCGGTGCTGGAGCTGCGCAACGTGACCATGCGCTTCGGCGGCGTGGTGGCGCTGAACCAGGTCGAGCTGTCCATCGGGAAGGGCGAGATCTTCGCCCTGATCGGCCCCAACGGTGCGGGCAAGACCACGGTGTTCAACGTGACCACCGGTGTCTACCGTCCCACCGAGGGGCAGGTCGTCTTCGGCGGGCAGCGCATCGACGGCAAGAAGCGCTTCGCGGTGACCAAGCTCGGCGTGGCCCGCACGTTCCAGAACGTGCGGCTCTTCCAGAACATGACGGCGCTGGAGAACGTCATGGTGGGCGCCGACGCGCACCACCGCACGGGCTTCGTCGGGGCGGGCCTGGGTCTGCCCTGGCACCGCCGGGAGGAGCGCGCGGGACGGGAGAAGGCCCGGGAGCTGCTGGAGTTCGTCGGCATCCCGCACCGGCTGGAGGAGGCGGCCAAGAACCTGCCGTACGGCGACCAGCGGAGGCTGGAGATCGCCCGGGCGCTGGCCACCGATCCCAGGCTGCTGCTGCTCGACGAGCCCGCGGCGGGCATGAACCCGGCGGAGAAGATCGCGCTGCAGGAGCTCATCCGCAAGATCCGCGACTCGGGCCGCACCGTGCTGCTGATCGAGCACGACATGGGCCTGGTGATGGGGATCAGCGACCGGATCGCGGTGCTGGACTTCGGCCAGAAGATCGCCGAGGGGCGTCCGGCCGACGTGCAGAACGACCCGCGGGTCATCGAGGCGTATCTGGGGGCTCCGGCCGATGCTTCTTGAGATCAGGGACATCCATGTCCACTACGGCAAGATCGCGGCGCTCAAGGGCGTCTCGGTCGAGGTCGGCCAGGGCGAGATCGTCACGCTGATCGGCGCCAACGGCGCGGGCAAGACGACCACGCTGAAGACGATCTCGGGGCTGCGCCCCCTGTCGTCGGGCTCGATCGTCTTCGACGGCACGGACATCAGCCGGACCCCGGGGCACAAGCGGGTGCTCGCCGGGATCGGGCAGGCCCCCGAGGGCCGGGGGATCTTCCCCGGCATGACGGTGGAGGAGAACCTCCTCATGGGCGCCTACGCCCGCAAGGGGGACTTCGGCGCCGAGCTGGAGGAGGCCTACGAGCTGTTCCCGCGCCTGGCCGAGCGCAAGAGCCAGGCGGGCGGCACGATGTCCGGCGGCGAGCAGCAGATGCTCGCCATCGGGCGGGCGCTGATGGCCAAGCCCAAGGTGCTGCTGCTGGACGAGCCGTCGATGGGCCTGGCGCCCATGCTGGTGCAGCAGATCTTCTCGATCATCCAGGAGATCAACCGGCGCGGCACCACGGTGCTGCTGGTGGAGCAGAACGCGCAGCAGGCCCTGCAGATCGCGAACCGGGCGTACGTGCTGGAGACGGGCCGGGTGGTCAAGGCGGCCCCGGCCGCCGAGCTGCTGGACGACCCGCAGGTGCGCGCGGCGTACCTGGGCGGCGACCTGGGCGAGGCGGCGGCGGGCGCGGACGGCGGGCCGTCCTCGTCCGGCTGACCGCCGCGTGGTGACCGTGGCCGCGTTCCCGCGGCCACGGTCCGCCGCCGTCCCCCGCGTGCCCGGCGGGGGAGTCACGCTAGGGGAGTCGGATCTCGGCGCCGGGCGGGTCGGAGACGGCGCCGACCGGGGGCGAGCCGAAGAGGCGGACGCCCCGTACCGGCGTGGTGCCGGGGACGTCGTACCAGAGGTCGAACTCGGCCCGCATCGCCGCGCCCACCGACAGCCGTTCGGGCTGCCGCTTGATCATGGTGGCGTTGACGTCCGGGGTGTGCGCGCGGCCGTCGGTGGTGAGCAGCACCTGCCTCCAGGTGTCGAAGACCTGGATGTCGCGGCCCCGGTTGACGGCCAGGATCCGTACCCGCACGTACCGGCCCTTGGGGGCCGTCCCGGCGTGGGTGCCGAGGATCTCGCGGATGCCGTCCCGGTAGCCGAGGACGGTGAACTCCAGGTCGGCGCTGCGTCCCGTCCGGCCGCGGATCGCCCGCTCGCCGTCGCGGACGCGTTCGGGCGGGAGTTCGTAGGTGGGGGTGGCGCCGGATCCGGGAGCGGAGCCGGAGGAGCCCGAGCAGCCGGCCGGCGCGGCCGACGCCAGCGCCGCGGCGGCACAGGCGGCCCCCAGCCGCGTGATCCCCGGTCTCATGGCCCGAACGTAGGCCGGTCCGCCGCGCCGGTGAACGGCGCGATCACATTCGCAACCCAAACGCAACCGGTGACCGGCCCTCGCCGGTGTCGCCCGATGGGGCCGGCATGCGCCGGCCGGTCGGGCCCGGGCCGGGCATGATTAGGCCCAGGACCACCTTTGGGGCCGCGCGAACCTTCCCCGGACACGCACGTTGTCTACTCGGTGATCCCGGGCCGTTCCGATCAACGTTACCGACCGTTCGCCGCCCGCCGCAAAGAAAGCCCCCGACAAGTTGGTGCAAAACCCGCCAAAAGCCTGTAACGGTCCTGGTCAGGTCGCGGGCTTGTCACGGAGCATGCAGGTGATCCTGGCGGTGCAGACCCGGCGGTCCCGCTCGTCGGTGATCACCACGTCGTAGGTGGCGAGGGTGCGCCCCCCGTGCAACCGGGTCGCGACGCCCGTCACCCAGCCGTCCTCGGCCGAGCGGTGGTGGGTGGCGCTGATCTCGATCCCCATCGCGATCCGCCCCGGGCCCGCGTGCAGCGCCGAGCCGACCGACCCCAGCGACTCGGCGAAGACGCAGGAGGCGCCGCCGTGCAGCAGGCCGTACGGCTGGGTGTTGCCCTTGACCGGCATCCGGCCCACCACCCGCTCCGCGGAGGCCTCCAGGTACTCGATCCCCATGGCCTTCGCCAGGTCGCCGTACGCCTCGCCGCCGGCGCTCTCCACCACCGCGGCGAGGTGGTCCCGCTGCTCCTCGGTCATCGAGCCTCCCTCGAACTGTCGTACGCGCAGACTAGAGTCCTGGTGTGGCGACCACACCAACGACCCCTGACAAGGCGCCGGCGGCGAAGCGAGACCGGCTTCTCCTGCTCGACGGGCACTCCCTGGCCTACCGGGCGTTCTTCGCGCTGCCGGTGGAGAACTTCAGCACCACCGACGGCCAGCCCACCAACGCGGTGTACGGCTTCACCTCCATGCTCATCAACGTGCTGCGGGACGAGGAGCCCACCCACATCGCGGTGGCCTTCGACCGCTCGGAGCCCACGTTCCGGCACGAGCAGTACGTGGAGTACAAGGCCGGCCGGCAGAAGACGCCCGACGAGTTCCGCAGCCAGGTCAGCCTGATCTTCGAGGTGCTGGACGCGCTGCGGATCCCGCGGCTGTCGGTGGCCGGGTTCGAGGCCGACGACATCATCGCCACGCTGTCGGTCCAGGCCGCCGAGGCCGGCATGCAGACCCTGATCGTGACCGGTGACCGCGACGCGTTCCAGCTGGTCAACGAGAACGTGACGATCCTGTACCCGGTCCGCGGCGTCTCCGAGCTGTCCCGGATGGACCCGGCCGCGGTCGAGGCCAAGTACGGGGTGCCGCCCGAGCGCTACCGCGAGCTGGCCGCGCTGGTCGGCGAGACCAGCGACAACCTGCCCGGCGTGCCCGGCGTCGGCCCCAAGACCGCCGCCAAGTGGCTCACCAAGTACGGCGACCTGGACGCCCTGGTCCAGCACGTCGACGAGATCAAGGGCAAGGCCGGCGACAACCTGCGCGAGCACCTGGCCCAGGTGCTGCGCAACCACCAGATCAACAAGCTCGACTGCGAGGTCGGCCTGGAGATGCGGCCGCCGCAGCTGTCGATGGGCCAGTGGGACCGCGAGGAGATCCACACCCTCTTCGACTCGCTGCAGTTCCGGGTGCTGCGCGAGCGGCTGTACGCGACGCTGTCGGCCGTCGAGCCGGAGGCCGACGAGGGCTTCGAGGTCGACCGGCGGGCCCTGGAGCCCGGCGAGCTGGCCTCCTGGCTGGAGGAGCACGCCGGGCCCGGGCACCGCACCGGCGTCGCGATCACCGGCACCTGGGGGCGCGGCACCGGCGAGGTCACCGGGATCGCGCTGGCCTCGACCCTGCCCGGCGAGTCGGGCACCCCCGCGGTGTACCTCGACCCGGTGGAGCTGACCGAGGACGACGAGCGGGCCCTGGCCGCGTGGCTGGCCGACCCGTCCCGTCCCAAGGCGCTGCACGAGGCCAAGGGCCCGATGCTGGCGCTGGCAGCCCGCGGCATGGACCTCCAGGGCCTGACCAGCGACACCGCGCTGGCCGCCTACCTGGCCCTGCCCGGGCAGCGCACCTTCGACCTGGCCGACCTCGTCCTGCGCTACCTGCACCGGGAGCTGCGCGCCGAGGCCGACGACTCCGGCCAGCTCACCCTCGACGGCTCCGGCGAGGAGGAGGCCGCCGACGATCTGGCCGTGCGGGCCCGCGCCGTCGCCGAGCTCGCCGACGTCCTCGACCAGGACCTGGAGAAGCGCGGCGCCACCCGGCTGCTGCACGAGGTGGAGCTGCCGCTGGTGCGCGTGCTGGCCGACATGGAGCGCGCCGGGATCGCGGTGGACGCCGAGCGGCTGGCCTCGCTGGAGGCCACCCTGGGCGCCCAGGAGAAGGAGCAGGAGCAGCTCGCCCACGCCGCCGTCGACCGGCAGTTCAACCTGGGCTCGCCCAAGCAGGTCCAGCAGGTGCTGTTCGACGAGCTGGGCCTGCCCAAGACCAAGCGCACCAAGACCGGCTACACCACCGACTCCGAGGCGCTGACCACCCTGGCGGAGAAGAACCCGCACCCGGTCCTGGACCACATCCTGCGCTGGCGCGAGGTCTCCAAGCTCAAGAGCATCGTCGCCTCGCTGATCCCGATGGCCGACGACGCCGGGCGTATCCACACCACCTTCAACCAGATGGTCGCCGCCACCGGCCGGCTGTCCTCCACCGACCCCAACCTGCAGAACATCCCGATCCGCACCGCCGAGGGCCGCCAGATCCGCGAGGCGTTCGTGGTCGGCCCGGGGTACACGACGCTGCTCACCGCCGACTACAGCCAGATCGAGCTGCGGATCATGGCGCACCTCTCCGAGGACGAGGCGCTGCTGGAGGCCTTCCGGGCCAAGGCCGACTTCCACACCATCACCGCCTCCCGCGTGTTCGGGCTGCCGCCCGAGCAGATCGACCCCGAGCTGCGCGCCCGGATCAAGGCGATGAACTACGGCCTCGCCTACGGCCTGTCGGCCTACGGGCTCTCCCAGCAGCTGCGGATCTCGCCGGAGGAGGCGCGCGGCCTGATGGAGGAGTACTTCCAGCAGTTCGGCGGCGTCCGCGACTACCTGCACGACGTGGTCGCCAGGGCCCGCCAGGACGGCTACACCGAGACGATCCTGGGCCGCCGCCGCTACCTGCCCGACCTCAACTCCGACAACCGCCAGCGCCGCGAGATGGCCGAGCGGATGGCACTGAACGCCCCCGTCCAGGGGTCGGCCGCCGACATCGTCAAGGTCGCCAGCCTGAACGTCGACCGCGCGCTGCGCGAGCACGCCCTGCGCTCCCGCATGCTGCTGCAGGTCCACGACGAGCTGGTGTTCGAGGTGGCCGAGGGCGAGCAGGAGGCGCTGGAGACGCTGATCCGCGAGCAGATGGCCGGCGCCTACGAGCTCCAGGCGCCCCTCGAGGTGAGCATCGGCACCGGCCACACCTGGCAGGCCGCCGCGCACTGATCCGCGGGGCGGCCGGGCGGTGCCGCGACGTCCCGGACGATCTTCGCGGGGCCGGGCGGGGCGCTCCGGCCCCGGGGGTGCCAGCCGCCACGCGGGGTGGTCGGTCAAGGGATGGATCGATCATGGTCATCGAGCGGTTTCGGTGGGCGCGATACCGGGTTGTGGGAGATCATGTCCGGGTACGGCAAGCCGTGTCCGCTTGGTTCTAGCCGTGCGCCGTGTTCCGGCCCTGTTGGCGCTGATCGACGGGAGACCCGTGCCACTCCTACACAAGATCGCCGCAGTTGTCGTGGTCGCCGCCGTGGTCCTCGGACTGTGGCTGCCAGGGGAACGGCCGGAGGCGCCGGCGACGGTCGCCGCCCGGGCCGGAGGCAAGGAACCGGTGCCGGCCGGCACGCCGAGCGGGGTGCGCCTCGGCGACCGCGCGGCCGCGCCCGAAGCCGCGCCGGGCCCGGCGAAGGCCCCCGCGCCCGCCGGACCGCTCCGGCCCGCGACGCCGGCCGCCGCCGCGGCCAAGGCCAACGAACTCGGCCAGGTCCCGGTGCTCATGTACCACCGGATCGTGGACAAGCCCCGGCTCGCGCTGGACCGCACGGTCAAGGAGTTCCGCGAGGAACTGGTCCGGCTGGCCCGCAGCGGGTACGTGCCGATCACCGCGGGCGAGTTCGTGACGGGGCGGATCAACGTGCCCGCGGGCAAGTACCCGGTGGTGCTGACGTTCGACGACAGCACGCCCGAGCAGTTCTCGCTCGACCCGCAGGGGCGGCCCAAGCCCAACACCGCGGTGGCGATCCTCCAGGAGGTCGCGCGGCAGTACCCGGGCTTCCGCCCGACCGCGACGTTCTACCTCAACAAGGAGCTGTTCGGCCTGGCCGGCCAGGAGGCCGCGGGGCTGCGGTGGCTCATGCAGAACGGGTTCGAGCTGGGCAACCACACGCTGACCCACAAGGATCTCTCCCAGCTGTCCAGGAAGGACGTCGAGAAGGAGATCGGCGACATCGAGGCCAAGATCGTCTCGCTGACCGGGACGCACACCGCCACGCTCGCCTACCCCTTCGGCTCCGAGCCCGACAAGCGGTCCTGGGCGACGAAGAAGGACGGCTCCTACGCCTTCCGGGGCATCTTCCTGGCCGGGTGGAAGCCCTCCGAATCGCCGTTCGACACGGAGTTCGACCCGCTGGCCATCGCCCGTGTACGCTCCGAGGGAAAGATCAAGGAGAACGACTGCACGCGGTTCTGCTCCACCGCCTGGCTCGATGAGCTGGACAAGAACCCCGCGACGCGGTACATCTCGGACGGCGATCCGAACACGGTGACGTTCCCGAGGTCGGAGGAAGACCGGCTCGCCAAGGGGTTGCGCGGCCTGGGCCGGATCTACTGAGGATCTCCGTTCCACCCAGCGATTGACCACGCCGTCCTGGTCCAATATGCTGATCGCTGCGCTGTGGGCTTGCGCAGGCTTCGGACGGAGCAAGCTCGCGCTCGGTCAGGTCGACATCGGTTTCTCTGACGCGGCGGTCCCCGCCACGTCCCTTTTCCGGTCATCGGCAGGGCGGATAACGGCCCTCCGCGCAGTACAGGCAACTACGCATGTCCGTATCCGGAGCCAGCCGACACATGACGAGCAGCACCGAGGCAACCTCGACCACCCCGCAGGTAGCGGTCAACGACATCGGGTCCGAGGAAGCCTTCCTCGCCGCGATCGATGAGACCATCAAGTACTTCAACGACGGCGACATTGTCGAAGGGACTGTCGTCAAGGTCGATCGTGACGAGGTCCTCCTCGACATCGGCTACAAGACCGAGGGCGTCATCCCCTCGCGTGAGCTGTCCATCAAGCACGACGTCGACCCCAACGAGGTCGTCACCGTCGGTGACCACGTCGAGGCCCTTGTCCTCCAGAAGGAGGACAAGGAGGGTCGGCTGATCCTGTCCAAGAAGCGCGCCCAGTACGAGCGCGCCTGGGGCACGATCGAGAAGATCAAGGACGAGGACGGCATCGTCACCGGGACCGTCATCGAGGTCGTCAAGGGCGGCCTCATCCTCGACATCGGCCTGCGCGGGTTCCTTCCCGCCTCGCTGGTGGAGATGCGCCGGGTACGGGACCTGCAGCCCTATGTCGGCCGCGAGCTCGAGGCCAAGATCATCGAGCTGGACAAGAACCGCAACAACGTGGTCCTGTCCCGCCGCGCCTGGCTGGAGCAGACCCAGAGCGAGGTCCGCCAGACCTTCCTCAACACCCTGCAGAAGGGCCAGGTCCGCAAGGGCGTCGTCTCCTCGATCGTCAACTTCGGCGCGTTCGTCGACCTGGGCGGCGTGGACGGCCTGGTGCACGTCTCCGAGCTGTCCTGGAAGCACATCGACCACCCCTCCGAGGTCGTCGAGGTCGGCCAGGAGGTCACGGTCGAGGTCCTGGACGTCGACATGGAGCGCGAGCGGGTCTCGCTGTCGCTCAAGGCGACCCAGGAAGACCCGTGGCAGCAGTTCGCCCGCACCCACCAGATCGGCCAGGTCGTGCCGGGCCGCGTCACCAAGCTGGTGCCGTTCGGCGCGTTCGTCCGGGTCGAGGAGGGCATCGAGGGCCTGGTGCACATCTCCGAGCTGGCCGAGCGCCACGTGGAGATCCCCGAGCAGGTCGTCCAGGTCGGCGACGAGATCTTCGTGAAGATCATCGACATCGACCTCGACCGGCGCCGGATCAGCCTCTCGCTCAAGCAGGCCAACGAGAGCGCCGCGGGCATCGAGGAAGAGGACTTCGACCCGACGCTCTACGGCATGCCGGCCGAGTACGACGAGCAGGGCAACTACAAGTACCCCGAGGGCTTCGACTCCGAGACCGGCGAGTGGCTCGAGGGCTACGACCAGCAGCGCGAGACCTGGGAGCGGCAGTACGCCGAGGCCCGGGCCCGCTTCGACGCCCACCGCAAGCAGATCGAGGAGGCCCGCAAGGCCGAGGCGGAGGCCGAGGGCGGCGCTCCGGCCGGGGGGGAGACCTCCTACTCCGGCGGTGGCGGCGAGGAGACCTCGGGCGGCGCCCTGGCGACCGACGAGGCGCTGGCCGCGCTCCGCGAGAAGCTGTCCGGCGGGCAGTGACCCGCGCCGCCGTCCGGCGGTGGTAGTCCGGCGCCGGACGCGCTGAGAGGTATGCACTGACGGTCGCGTGCCGTCCCCCGACGGGGACGGCACGCGACCGTCGGCTTTCCCGCCCCGGCTCCCCGGGCCCGAGGGGCCTGAGGGGCGGCCCCCACGGTCACCGGCCGCCACCGGGGCGCCGGTTCCTCGCCCGCCACCGGGGCGCCGGTTCCTCGCCCGCCTTCCCGTGCCCGATGACCGTCCGGGCCGGGGCGGTGCCGCGCGATGGGGGAGGGTGTTCGCGGGGATCGTGGCGCGTGCGGTCTCCCCGGGCTCTAGGCTCTGGAGCGGGCTCGGCTCCGGAGCGGTTCCAGGGGCCGGTCCGGAGCCGATCCGAGAGCCCGCGCGATCCGTTCCGGCGTGCGACCGATCCGGTGTTCCGGGGTGCTCTTCCCGGAAATAGTGGGTTTTCCGGTGGTTGCGCGACTCGCGGTGCCCGACGCTCGTCTTGGCCGCCGGTACGCGCGATCATAGGTCGGCTCGCTCGTTCCGCTCGTCCCCGGGAGCATCCGTTCAATTGGCCAGCACAGACCTAGGCATCAGGACCGGCGAACCGGCCGGGCCGCCGATCGTTCCGCAGGGCCCGGCGCGGCTCGCGCTGATCGCGATCACGGTGGCGGTGCTCGCGCAGACCCTGCGCTCCGCGCTTCCCCAGTACGACCATTTCGCCGACACGGCGGGCACCGCGGTCGCGGGCGTCGTCGTCCTGGCGGTGTACCTGGCCGGGCTGGCCGGCCCGCTGATCCGGCGGGCCGCGGGGCCGCGCGGCCTGCTGCTGGCCGGGGTCGGCGGGCTGCTGGCCGTGCGGCTGCTGGCGCAGGCGCTGACCCCGCAGACCTGGCTGGCCTTCGCCGGCACCGCCATCGGCATGATCGCGGTCGGGGCGCTGTACGAGGGCGCGCGCGGCCTGTCCGGCGTGGGGTTCGCCACCGCCACCGTCGCGGGGCTGTCGGCCGACGGCGCGGTGCGGATGGCGTTCGCGACCTGGGACGCCTCCTGGCGCTCGGGGATCGGCCCGTGGCTGGCCTGCCTGCTGTTCGTGGGCCTGGGCGCCGCCGCCCTGTACCGGGAGCTCTCTTCGGGGGCCGTGGCGCCGCCGGGGATCTCCTGGCGGGACGCGTTCGGCGCCGCGGCGTTCGGACCGTTCCTGGCGCTTCAGGTGCTCGTGCTGTCCAGCCCGGCGTTCGTCGCCTCGGCGGGCTGGCTGTCGCTGACCGCCGCGCACGTGGTGATCGTGGTCGGGCAGGGGCTGGCGCTGGCGTTCCTGGCGTCGGGGCTGGCCGTGCGCGCCGTGCCCGGCGGCGTGTGCGTGCTCGGCGGGACGCTGCTGGGCGTGGGCGCCGGGGCGATCGCCGGGACGTACGCCGTCGCGGGCGTCGAGGTGGTCCCGGTCGTGATCGCCGGGCAGGTGCTGTCGGCCTGGCTGCTGGCGGTGGCGTGCCGCGCGCCGCTGCGCCGCGCCGGTGTCGGAGGGCCGGTGCAGCGGATCGACGTGGGCGCGGCGACCGGCGGCCTGCTGATCGGGCTGATCCTGGTGTCGTACCAGGTCAGCGCGCTGGAGCCGTTGCCGTTCCCGAACAACCTGCTGCCCGGTCTGGCGGGCATCCTGCTGGGCGCGCTGGCCGCGATCGCCGCGGCGCGCGGCGGGCCGCTGCCCGCCCGGGCGCCGCTGCGGGCGCTGACCGCCGGCGCCGCCGCCCTGGTCCTGCTGCTCGGCACGGCGATCTTCACCGTGGCGGGCCCGGACGGCGAGGCGAAGGCCGCCCCGGCGGACGGCCGCATCCGCGTCGTCAGCTACAACATCCACGACGCCGTCGGCCCCAGCGGGCGGCTCGACCCGGAGGCCATCGCCGCGACCATCGAGGCGCAGCGCGCCGACGTGGTGCTGCTGCAGGAGGCCGGGCGCGGCTCCCTGCTGTCGGGGACGACCGACGTGGGCGTGTGGCTGTCGCGGCGGCTCGGGATGAAGCTGCTGTGGGGCCCGGCGGCCGACGGCCAGTTCGGCAACGCCATCCTGACGTCGCTGCCGGTGGAGCGCTCGGGCACGGGCCGGATGCCCAAGGGCGACTGGTCGCAGATCCGCGGGTACGTGTGGGCCCGCGTGCGGGTCGGCGGGCAGTCCCTGGACGTGTGGTCCACCCACCTGGAGGGCGGCGCGGACCAGACCGCCGAGCGCGGCCGGGAGATCGCCGCGCTGCTGCGGGCGTGGGGCGGCGCGCCGCGCACCGTCATCGCCGGCGACTTCAACGCCGGGCCGGGGAGCGCGGAGATCGCCCGGATGCTGGACGGCACCGAACTGCGCAGCGCCGCGCCCAGCGGGGACCCCTCGCCGACCACCGGGGAAGGCCGCCGGGTCGACTGGATCTTCGGCACCGACGACCTGATGTTCGGCGACTACGACGTGCCGCGGTCGTCGGCGTCGGACCACTATCCGGTCGCGGTGACAGTCCAGATCGAGCAGTGAGGGGACCGGGCGCGCGAGCGCCGCTAGGGTCACGCCTATGAGCGAAGCGACGGTCTCGATCGAGCGGGCCGGCCCTGACGACGCGGGCGAGATCCTGACGGTGCAGCGCGCGGCCTACGTCGCCGAGGCCCAGCTCTACGGCGACCCGTTCATCCCTCCGCTGGTCGAGTCGTTCGACCAGACGCGCAAGGTGCTGCAGGGCGACGCGGCGGTGCTCAAGGCGGTGTCGGGGCGGCGCCTGGTGGGTGCCGTCCGCGCCCAGTTCAGCGACCACACCTGCCTGGTGGGCCGCCTGGTCGTGGCCCCGGACATGCAGGGGCGCGGCATCGGCGGGCGGCTGATGCGCGCCCTGGAGGACGAGGTCGCGGGCCGCGCCGACGCCTGCGTGCTGTTCACCGGCCACCTGAGCGAGGACAACCTGCGCCTCTACCGGCGGCTCGGCTACAGCGAGACCCATCGCGAACGGGTCGCCGCCCACCTCACCCTGGTGCACATGCGCAAGGCGCTCGTCCCCGCCGCCGCCGGGGGCTGACCCTCCGCCGGTGGCCGTGACCCGGCGGCACTACTGTGGTCCCGTGCTGAAAGTGGGACTTACCGGCGGTATCGGGTCCGGCAAGAGCGAGGTGTCGGGGCGGCTGCGCGAGCATGGCGCGGTGGTCATCGACGCCGACCGGATCGCGCGCGAGGTGGTCGAGCCCGGGACGCCCGGGCTGGCCGCGGTGGTGGCCGAGTTCGGCGAGGAGGTCCTGCTGCCCGGCGGCGGGCTGGACCGCCCGAAGGTCGGCTCGATCGTCTTCTCCGACCCGGAGCGGCTGGCGGCGCTGAACGCCATCGTCCACCCGCTGGTGGGGAAGCGGACGCAGGAGCTGATGGAGGCGGCGCCCGAGGACGCCATCGTCGTCTACGACGTCCCGCTGCTGGCCGAGAACGGCATGGGGGAGATGTACGACGTGGTGGTAGTCGTGGACGCCCCCGTCGAGACCCAGCTGGAGCGGCTGACGGGCCGCCGCGGCATGACCGAGGAGGACGCCCGCGCCCGGATCGCCGCGCAGGCCTCCCGCGAGCAGCGCCGCGCCATCGCCCACCACATCATCGACAACTCCGGCTCCCTCGACGACCTGAAGGCCCAGGTCGACGCCCTCTGGAAGGACCTCACCCGCCGCGCCGAGACGTCCGCGACCTGACGCGGCGCGACCGGCCCGGCCGCCGGGCGGACCACGCGGGGTCCGGCGGGTCGGGGATGATGGGAGCGGTGGTGAGACGGCGGGGAGGTTGCCGGGATGCGGGTGGCGTGGGCTACCGAGCTGGGGGATCCGCGGCGGGGGAACGAGGACTTCGTGGCGGCGGCGCCGGGCGCCGTGGTCGTGCTGGACGGGTGCGGGCTGCCCCTGGGGACCGATCTCGGGTGCGTGCACGGGACCGCCTGGTATGCCCGCTCGCTGGGCATGAGGCTGCTCTCAAGGCTCGTGGACGGGCTCGGGGGCGTGCCGCAGGCCGGGCCTCCCGTCGGGCCTCCGGAGGGCGCGCACCGGCCCGATGAGCGGCCTCTGGTGGGGCGCCTGGCGGGGGCCATCGCGGACGTGGCGGCGTCGCACCGGGCGACGTGCGACCTGAGCCGCCGCACGACGCCCGCCGCGACCGTGGTCGCGCTCCGGGCGCGTGGTGATCTTGTGGACTATCTCGTGCTGGCGGACTCGACGCTGCTGCTGGACGGGCCGGACGGGCTCCAGGAGATCACCGGCGGGCCGTACTACGCGGCGGCGGACCCGGCGGCGGCCCAGTACGCGATCACGGGCACGGTGCCGCTGGACGGGCTGCGCGGCGCCTATCTGATGACTGACGGGGCCACGCGGCTGGCCGAGCTGTTCGGCCTGGCGGACTGGCGGGGCCTGGCCGGGCTCGTGGAGAAGGAGGGGCCGGCGGCCCTGATCGCCCGTACGCGGGAGGCCGAGCGGACCGACCCCAGGGGCACCCGCTGGCCCCGCGGCAAGCCGCACGACGACGCCACCGTCGCCCATTGCGTGTTCGGAGCCTGAGCCGGGGTCAGAACTCGGCGTCCAGGGGGATCTGGCGCACCTCGGGCAGGTGGGCGTCGAGTTCGCCCGGCTCGAACCGGCACATGCCTATGGCGTACCAGAACTCCCCTGAGGTGTTCCCCTCGCCCTTGTATCGGCCCTCGGGGGAGAGGGCCGCCCAGCCTTCGGCCAGGCCGAGGAGGGTGGCGTGCTGGGACGGGGCGGTCCGGTCGGCGACGTCCCAGAGGATCAGCGTGCCGTCGTCCCCGGCGCTGGCCAGCAGCGTGCCGTCGGGGCTGAACTCCACCGACCAGACCCGCCGCGTGTGGCCGGGCAGGGTGTGCAGGTGGTGGCCGGTACGGGCGTTCCACAGCCGGACGACCAGGTCGTCGCCCGCCGTGGCGAGCAGCGCGCCGTCGGGGCTGAACGCGCACGTCCACAGCCGTCCGGCGTGGCGGGTGAGGACGTGCGCGGCGGTGCCCGAGCGCGTGTCCCAGAGGCGGGCGGTGCCGTCGTTGCTCGCGCTGGCGAGGATCTCCCCGGACGGGTCGAACGCCACCCGGTAGACCCGGTCGGTGTGGCCGCCCAGCTCGGCGAGCCGCTCGCCGTCGCGGGCGCCGAAGATCCGGACCAGGCCGTCGTCGCAGCCGGTGGCGACGCGCTCGCCGTCCGGGGCGAAGGCGATCGAGCGGACCCGGCCGCGGTGCCCGGCGAGGTCGACGATCTCCCGCCCGGTGGTCCAGTACCACAGCCGCACGCTGTCGTCGTCGTTGGCGGTGGCCAGCACGTCCCCGGCGGGGTTGAACGCCTGCGCCCAGACGTGGTCGGTCTCGACGTTCAGCTCCCGCTCGAACGTGCCCGTCCCGGCCTGCCACAGGTGCACGCCGCCGTCGTTGGTGGCGGTGGCGAGCTGCGCCCCGGCCGGGTTGAACGCGGCGGAGGTGAGGTTGTCGGCGACGCCGTGCAGCTCGCGCACCAGCCGGCCGGTGCGCGGCTCCCACAGGCGGACCAGGCCGTCGTTGCCGCTGCTCGCCAGCAGGCCGCCGTCGGGGCTGAAGGCCACGCCGGTGGCGCGCCTGCCGTGCCCGCGCAGGATCGCGCGGCACTGGCCGGTCTCGGCGTCCCACAGCCGGGCGGTGCCGTCGTTGCTGCTGGTGGCGAGCTGGGTCCCGTCGGGACGGAACGCGAACGGCCACACCGCGCCCCGGTGCCCGGCCAGCTCCAGCCGCTGCCGGCCCGTCGCGGGGTCCCACAGGCGGACCGAGCCGGCGCTGTCGGCGGTGGCCAGGCGGCCGCCGTCGGGGCTGAACGCGGCCTGGTAGATGGCCCCGCCGTGGCCCGCCAGGGTCAGCCTGTGGCGGGCGTCCTCCCAGAGCCGCACCGAGCCGTCGGTGTCGCCGGTCACCATGAGGCGGCCCTCGGGATGGAACGCGATGGCGTAGACGCGGCCGGTGTGGCCGAGCAGCTCTTCACGGATCCCGCCCGTGCGGATGTCCCAGAGCCGTACGACCCCCGCCTCGTCGCCCGCGGCCAGAACGGAGCCGTCGGGGTGGAACACGGCCCGGAACACCGCGCCCCTGTGGCCGGTCAGGGTGCGCTGTAGCGCGCCCGTGCTCAGATCCCAGACGCGCAGGGTTCCGCCCGCGTCGCCGGTCACCATGAGGGACGCCCCAGGGTCGAAGACCGCCGTGTATACGGGGGCGGTGTGGCCGGGCAGCTCGTGCCGCAGCGTGCCCGTGGCCGAGTCCCAGACCCGGATCGTGCCGTCCGCCGCCCCTGCCGCCACGAGAGGATCGGGGCCCGGCCCCACGACGACGGGCCAGACGCCATCGGGGTGGACGGTCAGCGTGTGCGCGCTGTGTCCCGTGGCGAGGTCCCACAGGCGCACCGTCCCATCGGCCGCGCCCGTGGCGAGCATGTTGCCCGCGGAGTCGAAGGCGACCGCGTAGGCGCGGCCACGGTGCCCCAGGAGCGTGCGCAGCGGAGTGCCCGTGACGGCGTCGCACACGATGACGCCCCCGTCCTCGCCGCCCACCGCCAGGACCGACCCGCCCGGGCTGTAGGCCAGCGGCTGCGGGAGGCGGCTGGTCTGGAAATGGAACCCGTACGGCACCCCGACCGCGGCTGGCGCCACCTGGATGTCGACGGGACGTCCCGGGGCGACGGCGGCCTCGCGCAGCTCGGGGGCGCGGGCGATGCGGTCGGGGAGCGTGGCGGCGATCAGCGCGGCGCGCGTCCAGCGGCTCCCCTCCACGTCGGCGTCGCGCAGGTCGGCGCGGGCCAGCCGGGCCCGGGACAGGTCGGCGCCACGCAGGTCCGCGCCGGTCAGCCGCGCCTCGTCCAGCCGCGCCCCGGCCAGCGAGGCGCCGCGCAGGACCGCCCGCGACAGGTTCGCCCCGACCAGCTGCGCGTCGGTCAGGTCGGCACCGGTGAGGTCGACCTCCTGCAGGTCGCGGTACGACAGGTCCTCGCCCTGCAGCCGGGCGCCGCGCAGGTCGGTGCGGGCCGGCGTCCGCAACCGAGTGGTGATCTTGATGGCGTTGGCGCGGGCGGCGTCCCCGGCCTCCGGGTCGGCCAGCACCCCGGCCACCCACTCCTGGCAGGCCCGGGTGTCGGCCAGGTCGCACAGGAAGTCGACGGTGAGCTGGGACAGCGCGCGGTGCGCCAGCGCCTCCGGGGCCCGCCCCTCGGCGAACCGCTCCGCGATGTGCCGCGCCACCAGCCACTCCATGACCGAGCCGTGGATGAACCCGAACAGGCCCTCCTCGGTGCGGACCAGCAGGCTCCCCGCGCCCATCGCGTGCGTCACCTGGTGCGGCGACAGGCGGCCGTCGCTCAGACCGGCCAGGCCGGTCAGCGTGTCGGCGACGTCGGCGAGCTCGGCCAGGCTGAGGAACTCCTCGTTGCCCTCCCACAGCCGCAGCGCCAGGGTGCCGACCGCCGTCCACATGTCGCCGGCCGTCAGGCCCGACGGGCCGCCGCTCTGGCGGACCCGCTCGGCCTCGTAGGCCAGCCAGGACGACAGGATCTCCTGGTAGAGGTCGGCGGGGCTGACGGTCGCGCGCGCCTGCGCGACGGCCCGCAGGCGCTCCTCGGGCAGGTCGGCGATGAAGCTCAGCATCCGCGGGTTGGCGGTCAGGCCGAGCAGCTCCCCGACGCCCTCCAGGGTGCGCAGCCGCGCGTCCGCGGCCTCCTGGTCCCCGTACCGGCCGACGAGGTAGGAGCGCACCTGCGACGGCGTGAAGTCCTCCAGGCCCAGCACGCGGCGGTGCGGCAGGACGCCGACCTTCTCACCCAGCGCGGTCAGCACCTGCGCCTGCGACTTGAAGTGCTGCGTGCGGCTGGCCACCACGATCTTCGCCTTGTCCTGCGCCGCCCGCAGCAGCGTGTCCAGGTGGTCGGCGGCCTGGTCGTAGGTCACCCGGGTGACCAGCTCGTCGAACCCGTCGAACAGCAGCACGATGCGGCCCTGCCGCAGCATGTAGTGGAACGCCTTGAGGTCGATCAGCTCCTCGCCGTGGTTGGCCAGGTGCGCGGCGACCAGGCCGTCCACCGAGTGCGCCTTGTCGAGCGCGCGCAGCTCGATGAGGATCGGGATGACGTGCGGCAGCTCGGCGGGGATGCGGCGGGCCAGCTCGCGCAGGGCGAAGGTCTTGCCGCGCCCGAAGTCGCCCAGCAGGAGCAGGAAGCGCCCGTGGTCGGCGGCGAGCAGGCGCAGCATCTCCCCGACGACGTCGTCGCGCACGTCCGGGTCCTGGGGCGCCGCGTCGCCTTCCGCGCCCCGCGTGTCGTTCGTGCCCCGCGTGTCGTTCGTGCCCCGCGTGTCGTTCGTGCCCCGCGTGTCGTTCGTGCGCTGCGCGCCGGACGGCGGCGCGGGGACGCGGTCCAGCTCGCGGAACCGCTGCGGCACGTACAGCGACGGCGGGTAGAGGCCCCCGGACGCCAGGCGGGACGTCTGCCCCGCCACGTACTCCGACAGGTCCAGCAGACCCTGGAACTCGGTCAGGCTGCGCAATCTGATGCCGCGGCGCAGGGCGTCCTCGCGCAGCGAACGCGGCGGGGCCTGCCCCAGGTAGACCAGCTCCGAGCCGTAGTCGGCGCCGTCGGCGTGCACGTGCCGCACGAAGGCGTCGACGTCGGCCTCCGTCACCCGGCCGACGTGCGCGCCGATCCTGTACTGGCGGACGAAGCCGTCCTCCAGGTGGGAGAGCAGGAGGTGCGGCGGGTCGGCGTCGATGCGGCGGATGGTCGCCTTCTCGAAACGGGTCTCGCACGCCTCGGTGATGCGGTCGAGAAGGTTCGCGGTGGGGTCGGGGGACGGGTCGGCCGGGCCGCCGCCGCTCCCTCCCTCGGACGCGCCCTCGCCCAGTTCGGGGGTCGGCCCCACGGGGAGTTCGGGCGCCGTGTCCCGCGCGGGGGGCGGGAACGTGCCAACCGCCTTGGCCCACGTCCGCTCCAGGCGTTCGGGGCCGCGCCGTCCCGCGTCCTGCGCGGTCCACCGTTCCAGGCCGTCCCGCTTCAGGACGAGGACCTGGTGACGCCCCGCCCCCAGCGAGGGCACGGACGGAACGCCCGAAGGCATCAGCGGGATCGCGCCCAGCTCCGACTCGGTGCCCTGGAAGAACAGGTTGACGTGCCCGCCGAGAAGGGAGTCGACCGTATCGGCGTCGCGCAACGCTCCCGGCTCCCCGGGAATGAGGCCGTGTTCCACAGCACCCAGGCGCAGCCAGCCCTCGTCCTCGAAATGCCGGAGCCGCTCGGTGAACCACGCCGCCTGTGCCTGACCGGCCTGCCCGTACCGGTCCTCAGGGCGATGCGTCTGAGGCAGGGTCGAGTTGAGCCCGGCCACGACCACCTTCAGGTCCGGCACGGGGAACAGCGTCCACGGCTGGGCGCTGTCGAAGATGAGCGAGTCGAGCCCCTGGTAGAACTCCTTGAACAGCCCCGAGAAGTGGCGCCATTTCGGCCAGTACGGGGGCTGCGGGTCGATGTCGTCGGCCTCGCAGCTGGAGAAGTACGCCTGGCACGCGGCCCGGGTCACGTCATGGGTGCCCGGCACGATGACCACGCGCTGCGCCTCCAGCCCCAGCAGCGCGCGGAGGCTCGTCAGGAACGACAGCGCCTCGGTGAACTCCTTGCGGCTGCCCGAATGCGTCAGGTTGCCCGTGACCACCAGCAGCTCCGGGCGGGGGACGCCCGCGTCCGCCAGCAGCGTCACCTCGCTCCAGATGCGGTTCTGCAACTCGGTGGCGGTGGTGGGCTCGTCGGGCTCGGCGAGTGTGCGGCCGAAGCGCGGGCCCGACACGTGCAGCACGCTCAGGGTCTCGCGGTTCCGCTCCCCGTCGCCCGCCCCGGCGGGGAAGACCGGTGGGACGACAGGAGCGCGGCGCGCGGGGCGCTCACCAGTGGGCTCGGGCAACCGGGACGAGGGCTCGGCCGGAGGAGGGGTGGGTTCAGCCGGAGGACGGGTGGGGTCGGGCTGCTCCACCCGCCCGGCCAGGGGAGGACGGCCTCCGGACGGCACCCTCTCGCCCGCGCCGGGGAACCCGGGGCCGTCCGAGGGACGGGCATGGCCGGCCAGGGCCTCCTCGATGCGCCGCATCAGCAGCGTGCGCGCCCGGTCGGGGTCGTCGACGCCCACCAGGTCCACGTAGGTGATGGTGGACAGCAGCCCGTCGATGGGGCAGTCCTCGATCCGGACCGTCACCAGCTTGTTCGCGGGATCGTCCGGGTCGGCGCGCAGCGCCGTCATCCACTCCCACCGGCCGTACCGTGAACGCAGGTAGTTGCGCGACAGGACCGCCACCACGACCTTGGCCTCCGACAGGCCGCGGTCCATGAAGTCGATGAAGTTCGTCCCCGCCACGAAGTCCCAGGCCTGCATCATCGTCCGGTGCCCCGCCGCCTCCAGCTGCCAGGCGATCCACGCGGCCCATCGCTCGTCGGCCGGCGAGTAGCTGATGAAGAAGTCGGTCGGACGCTCCTGCCTGAGGGGGACACCGGGGGGAGTCATGCGGCCCAGTATCGCGCGCCCGCCGCCGTCCACCCCAGGCGGCGCGCGGCCTATGGGATCATGGCGCCCGTGGTAGCGATCGGCCAGACCCTCCGCCGGCTGTATCTCTCCGCGGGCGTGCTGGACTGGGTCCGCGTCGGGCTCCTGCTCATCGGCCTGCTCTTCGTCGCCGCGGGCGTGCTCCCCGCGCACGAGGCCGAGGCCAGCGTCCGGCGGATCGGGCCGATGCTGGTCTTCCTGTTCGCCGTCATCGTCCTCGCGGAGCTGACCAAGGAGGCGGGCGTCTTCGACGTCATCGCCGAACGGGTGGCCCGCGCGGGACGCGGCGGCTACGGCGCCCTGTTCCTGCTGTGCGTGGCGTTCGCGTCCCTGACGACGGTGTTCCTCAACCTCGACACCACCGCCGTGCTGCTCACCCCCGTCATGCTGGCCCTGGCGGCGCGCACCGGCATCGCCGCACTGCCCCTGGCCATGACGACCGTGTGGCTGGCCAACACCGCGAGCCTCCTGCTGCCGGTGTCCAACCTGACCAACCTCCTTGCCTCCGACCGGGTGGCGCTGGAGACGCCCGCGTTCGCCGAGCGGATGTGGGCGCCGCAGCTGGCCTCCCTGGCCGTCACCATGGTCCTGCTGTGGGTCTTCTACTGGCGGCGGGGCGCGCGCGGGGCCGACCGGTACGAGCCGCCCGCGCCCACGCCCATCGGGGACCCGGTGCTGTTCGGCGCCACAGGCCTGGCGTGCCTGGTGTTCATCGGCGCCGTCCTGGCGGGGGCCGAGACGGGCTGGGAGATCGCCGTCGCCGCGAGCACGGCGGCGGTCATCGCCGTGGCCGCCTTCGCCGTGCGTGACCGCTCGCACCTGAAGCCCGCGCTGATCCCCTGGCAGCTGCTGGTGTTCGTCACGGGACTGTTCCTGGTGGTGCCCACCCTGAGCCGCTACGGGCTCGACACGGTGATGCGCGGCCTCGTCGGCGAGGAGGACGGCGTCGGCGGAGCGCTCCGCGCCGCGTTCGCCGGGGGCGGGCTGTCCAACGCCCTCAACAACCTCCCGGCCTACGTCGCGGGCGAGGCCGTCGTCCCCGCCGGCAACCACGACCAGCTGCTGGCGCTGCTCATCGGCACCAACGTGGGCCCGGTCATCACCCCGTGGGGGTCGCTGGCCACGCTGCTGTGGTTCGAGTGGTGCCGCCGCAGGGGAGTGGACGTGCCCCTGCGCACCTTCGTCCTGACCGGGACGGCCCTGGCCGTGCTCGGATGCGCGGCGGCGACCGGGGCGCTGTTCCTCACGGCCTGAGGCCCGGCCAACTGAGGCGCGAGTCTCCGGCGCGCACCCGCCTTGTCACACACCTCGCCCGGTGGTCACGGCCGCCCGGCGCTACCAGGCGGGCACTACCAGGCGAGGCGCAGCTCGCCCGAGGGGCTCGCCTCGCGCGCCAGGCGGGAGGCCTTTCCGGTCGTCTCCAGGAGACGCTCCAGGAACGCGGGCCGCGCCGCCACGAAACTCAGCTCGTCCGGAGAACGGTCGATACCGGGCTCGTAGGCGGAGCCGTCGAGTGCGCGCAGCTCGGCCCCGGCCTCGGCCGCCAGGATCGCCCCCGCGGGCAGGTCCACCACCTCAGGCCGGTAGCCCACGATCCCGTCGATGTCGCCGCGCGCCAGCATCACCCAGGCCACCAGCGGCGCCCACAACTGCAGCACCCGGCCGCTGCGCGCCTCCAGCATCGACCTGAGGGGGAACGCCACCGGGTCGCGGCGGCCCACCTTGTGGCCCTGGGTCCACGCCACGACCGGGTTCTCCTTGCGGCCCGGACGCAACGACCCGTTCAGCAGCAACGGCGCCCCGGACGGGCCCCGCGCCCCCTCCCCCTGGATCGCCGACCATGTCCGCCCGCTGACGGGGTCGTGCACGACGCCCAGCACCGGCACCGCGCCCGCGCACAGCGCGAGACCGACCGCGTAGACCGGCATGCCGATCGCCACGTTGTTGGTGCCGTCCAGGGGATCCACCAGCCAGACCAGGCCGTCGCCGTCACCGCCCTCGCCGCCGGTGACGCCCGACTCCTCGGCGATGACCCGATGCCCCGGGTACGCCTCGCGCAGCCGCCCCAGGATGAGCGACTCCGCGGCGATGTCCAGCTCGGTCACCACGTCCCCGCCCGGATCCTTCAGGCGCACGTCCAGCGGCCCGCCCATGCGCGCCCGCAGCAGCGCCCCCGCCGCCTCGGCGGCCTCCACCGCGACCCGGCGGGCCGCGGCCAGATCGACCGGGACGGCCGGTGTGGGCGGGATGCGCGGGGTGCGGGGTCCCATCGTCATCCCCGCGCCGTACGGCCGGATCGCCGGTGCTCGCCCGGCTTGTGGCCGGGCTCAGGGCCGGGCT
The DNA here is from genome assembly GCA_050942275.1 of Spirillospora sp. CA-255316. GTDB lineage: Bacteria > Actinomycetota > Actinomycetes > Streptosporangiales > Streptosporangiaceae > Spirillospora. The sequence goes on from CP192047.1 coordinate 3,443,078, forward strand.
TTGCGCCTGGGTCTGGGTCCGGGTTCAGGTTGGGGCCCGGATCGGGCTCGGGGCCGGGCTCGGGCAGCGCGCGATGGGCGGCCTCGATGCGGCGCGCCGAACGCATCGCCGCCCGGGCCGTCTCGTCGGGATCGCAACGCAGCCTGCGCATCAGGTGCGAGGGCGTGCCCAGCGGGCCGAGCGAGAGATCGCCGCCATCGGGGTTCTGCCGGCCCAGCGCCACCGTGGCGGCGTCGGGCCCGCCCTCGATGGACGTGCTGTGGAACACCCCGGCCGGGAGCGTGTAGACGGCGCCCGTGCCGTGCGTCCCGGTGTCGCCGGGGGCGTAGCGGACCGTGCGGCCCGTGGCCTTCAGCTCGTCCACCCCGCCCCTGCTGACGACCTCGAAGACCCTGTGGGTGGCGCCGTCCGCCGCCGAGGGAGGGACGTCGGCCACACGCGCGCGGGTGTTCCGCACCTCGCCGTACAACACGAAGCTCACCAGCTCCCAGCTATGGCAGTGCACTCCGGAGGTCGTCGCCGCCACCGACTCTACCTCCGGGGACCAGATGTGCAGGCAGACGCCCAGATCGCCGGTCCGCTCCACCGGCAGGCACAGGAAGCCCAGGGGATGCCTTACCGCCTCCACCGCGAGGTGTCCCGCGGCGATGTCGCCCAGCAGCCGCCGCGCCCATCGCGGGACCGTCGCCGCCGCCGTCCCCGCGGCGATCTCCCGGCGAATCTCGGCGTACCGCATGTCCCCCAACCATGTCCCGTCAGTGGGTCCCGTTACTCGTAAGGGTCCTTGGCGCGCAGGGCCTTCCGGATGATCTCGACGACGTCCCGGTCGGTGTACCCGGCGGCCAGCTCGATCCCGATCACATCGAACAGCTTGCGCACCTCCTCGACCGTGGGCTCGTCGTCCAGCGGCGCCAGCCGGGCCTGCTCCACCGGCACCCGCCGCGCCTGCTCCAGGCTGGTCTGCAACTCCGCGCTGACCCACCCGTAGTAGAACTTGCCGCTGTCGACCACCAGCGCCTCGCCGCGCGGGTCGTCGCGCGTCACCACCACCCGGGACGCCGACAGGTCGTAGCGCAGCGTCGTCATCGTCCGCGACAGGCCGATGTCGATGTCGAGCATCCCGAACCGCTGCTTGTGCCAGCACGCCGCCAGGATCGTCGCGTACGCCTCCTTGCGGGTGCGCTCCAGCGTCCACGGCTCGCCCGTGGCGTCCGGGCCCTCGGCCACCGAACGCCTGTGACGGGCGTAGTCCTCGCACACGCCCACGCTGGTCGGGTCGATGATCTCCAGGCGGAACAGCAGGGTGCGCCGCTCCCTGCGGGCGGCCGCCACGCACTCGGGAAGCGTCTTGGCCCTGATGTAGGTGCCGGTGCCGCCCTTGAAGAACCACCGGTCGGTGCTGCGCCGGGCCTCCTCCAGCACCTGCCCCACCTGCGCGCCGCTGATGACCCGCACGACCGAGGTCTCCTCCAGCGCGCGCTTGGTGTCGGTCACCACGGCCTCGAAGGAGTCGATCCGGTCCACCTTCTCGCTCAGCCCGTCGAGCGTGGCCGACGACGACCGCAGCGTGTCCCGGATCTCGTTCTCCACCGGGGCCCGCCGCGCCCGGTCGCGCAGCACCGATGTGGCCAGCAGGCCGACCACCGCCAGCACCGCGCTGTTGGTGATCTCGTCCTCGTTGGGCAGCTTCACCCCCAGGCCCAGCGCGGCGACGACGACCGCCAGGACCAAGGCGATGACGGCGTCGGCGTTCTTGCCTGCCCAGGTGGCGAAGCGGGTCATCGTGAGCGTCATCCCCGTCCGTGTCGGTCCCGGCATCGTAACCACCGCGCGCACGGCGGGGCCACCGTGGGGACCGGCCCGCATCGCCCTGCGCGCAAGGGTTTCCGCCGGGTCGTGATGGTCCGCGATGGAGAGCCCCACCTGCGCTATAAGCTCAGTCCATGACCGTCCGGGGCTGGTGGTCGGCACTGTGGCCGACACGTCGCTCTCGTGCCCTTGACGTCTCCCTGGCGCTCGGCCTGGCCGCGTTCGACGCCTTCTGGCTCTACATCGCCCCCCAGCACTTCTGGCTGCCGCGCTGGGAGGTCTCGGCAGCCAGCGCCGTCCTGGGCCTGGCCCTGGTCGTACGGCGCCGCCACCCCGTGGGCCTGTCGGTGTTCGGCATCGTCTTCAGCACGTCCACCGGGGGCGGGGGCTTCTCGGGCCTGGTCTCGCTGTACTCCCTGGGCGCCTATGCCGCCTCCCGGCGCACGGTCATCGTCGTCGCGCTGGCCGGGTACGTGATGTTCCTGCTCTTCCCGGGGCCCACGGCCGCAGACGAGCCGTTCCTCGCCCAGGCCACGTTCGGGTTCGCCTTCACCGCACCTCCCGTGCTGCTGGGCCTTTACATGGGCACCCGCAAGCAGCTGTTCGCCTCCCTTCAGGAACGCGCCGAACGGCTGGAGCGCGAGCAGCACCTCCTGGCCGAGCGCGCCCGCGGCGAGGAACGCACCCGCATCGCCCGGGAGATGCACGACGTGGTGGCCAACCGGGTCAGCGTCATGGTCGTCCACGCGGGGGCCCTCAAGGCCATCGCGACCCGCGACCCGGCCCGCGCCGCCGAGACCGCCGCGGTCATCGGGGACATGGGGCGGCAGGCGCTGGAGGAGCTCCGCCAGGTGATCGGCGTCCTGCGGCAGGGCGAGGAGGCGCTGCCGCAGAGCTCGCCCACCCTGTCGGAGATCCGCGAGCTGATCGGGCAGTCCAGCGCCACCGGGCTCAGCGTGGACCTGTCGGTCCGGGGCGAGGAGCGGCCCATGCCCCCCGCCGTCGGCCGCGCCCTGTACAGGCTGGTCCAGGAGGCGCTGACCAACGTCCACAAGCACGCCGGGGACGCCGACACCTCGATCGAGCTGTCCCTGGTCCCGGAGGCCGTCGAGGTGGAGATCCGCAACGAGCCGCCCCGTGCCGGGCCGCGGCACGGGCTGCCCAGCGGGGGGAACGGCCTTCTCGGGCTGCGCGAGCGGGTCACCGGGCTGGGCGGCAGCTTCGAGGCGGGCCCCCGCGACCAGGGCGGCTTCACCGTCCGCGCCAGGCTGCCGCTGCCCGCCTCCTGACCCGCGCCCCGCCGGCCCCGTGGCCCGTGGCCCCGCGCCCGGACGGCCCCGTCTCCGGCCGTCAAGGGGCTGACCTGCGGAAATAATGCGGCGGCCGCGGTTGTCGTACCCCGTGCATACAGTGGTGTGAGCGGGTCGTCCCGGCCCGCTCGTTTCGATCAGGGAAGAGGCGAGGGATGCGGCCGATCACGGATCTGCGGCGCCGGGTGGCGCCGTTCGAGGTGGTCACGGAGATGACGCCGTCCGGCGACCAGCCGCAGGCCATCGCCGAGCTGGCCGAGCGGATCGGGCGCGGCGACAAGGACGCCGTCCTGCTGGGCGCCACCGGCACCGGCAAGACCGCCACGGTCGCCTGGCTGGTGGAGAAGCTCCAGCGGCCCGTCCTGGTCATGCAGCCCAACAAGACCCTGGCCGCCCAGTTCGCCAACGAGCTGCGCGAGATGCTGCCCGGCAACGCCGTCGAGTACTTCGTCTCCTACTACGACTACTACCAGCCCGAGGCCTACATCCCGCAGACCGACACCTACATCGAGAAGGACTCCTCGATCAACGACGAGGTCGACCGGCTGCGGCACTCGGCGACCAACTCGCTGCTCACCCGCCGCGACACGATCGTGGTCGCCTCCGTCTCCTGCATCTACGGCCTGGGCACCCCGCAGGAGTACGTCGACCGGATGGTGCGGCTGCGGGTCGGCGACGAGATCGAGCGCGACGACCTGCTCCGGCAGCTGGTCGGCATGCAGTACACCCGCAACGACCTCGCCTTCACCCGCGGCACCTTCCGGGTCCGCGGCGACACCGTCGAGATCATCCCGCAATACGAGGAGCTCGCCGTCCGGATCGAGATGTTCGGCGACGAGATTGAGAAGCTGGCCACCCTGCACCCCCTCACCGGCGAGGTCCTCACCGAGGACGAGGAGCTCTACGTCTTCCCCGCCTCCCACTACGTCGCCGGCCCGGAGCGGATGGAGCGGGCCATCGGCGGCATCGAGGCCGAGCTGGAGGAGCGCCTGGCCGAGCTGGAGAACCAGGGCAGGCTCCTGGAGGCCCAGCGGCTGCGCATGCGCACCACCTACGACATCGAGATGATGCGGCAGGTCGGCACCTGCTCGGGCATCGAGAACTACTCCCGCCACATCGACGGCCGCGAGGCGGGCTCGGCCCCCAACACCCTGCTGGACTTCTTCCCCGAGGACTTCCTGCTGGTCATCGACGAGTCCCACCAGACCGTCCCGCAGATCGGCGCGATGTACGAGGGCGACGCCTCCCGCAAGCGGATGCTGGTCGAGCACGGCTTCCGGCTCCCGTCGGCCATCGACAACCGCCCGCTGAAGTGGGAGGAGTTCCTGGAGCGGATCGGCCAGACCGTCTACCTGTCGGCCACCCCCGGCTCCTACGAGATGAACCGCGTCGGCGGCGACGTCGTCGAGCAGGTCATCCGCCCCACCGGCCTGGTCGACCCCGAGATCGTGGTGAAGTCCACCAAGGGCCAGATCGACGACCTCATCCACGAGATCCGGCTGCGCACCGAGAAGGACGAGCGGGTCCTGGTCACCACCCTCACCAAGAAGATGGCCGAGGACCTCACCGACTACCTGCTGGAGCTGGGCATCCAGGTCCGCTACCTGCACAGCGAGGTCGACACGCTGCGCCGCATCGAGCTGCTGCGCGAGCTGCGCGCCGGCGAGTTCGACGTGCTGGTCGGCATCAACCTGCTGCGGGAGGGCCTCGACCTGCCCGAGGTGTCCCTGGTCGCCATCCTGGACGCCGACAAGGAGGGCTTCCTGCGCTCGGAGACCTCCCTCATCCAGACCATCGGCCGTGCCGCCCGGAACGTGTCCGGCCAGGTCCACATGTACGCCGACACGGTGACGCCGTCCATGGAGCGGGCGATCGACGAGACCAACCGCCGCCGGGCCAAGCAGATCGCCTACAACGAGGAGCACGGCATCGAGCCGACCGCGCTGCGAAAGCGCATCGCCGACATCCTCGACTCCCTGGCCCGCGAGGACGCCGACACCGAGACCCTCATCGGCGGCGCCGGCCGGCAGCAGAGCCGCGGCAAGGCCCCCGTCCCGGGCCTGGCCTCCCGCGCCAAGGAGGCGGGCCGCCACGCCGCCGACCTGGTCGGCGAGCGCCCCCGCGAGGAGCTCGAGGCCCTCATCGAGCAGATGACCGACCAGATGCACCAGGCCGCCACCGACCTCCAGTTCGAGCTCGCCGCCCGCCTCCGCGACGAGATCAAGGAACTCAAGCGCGAACTGAGGGAAATGAAGGAGGCCGGCGTCAAGTAACCGGCCCCCAGCTCCGCCGGGTATGCCGCGACGTTCCCCCGTGCAGATTTGAAGATCGCGGCGCCCATCCAGGGATGGGTAGAGGATTTGCTACACTCTCGTCGTCGACGAGTGGGAGATCCGTGTTACCACCGAGATCCTCGCCTGGATCAACGCGCTAGATGAGAAGTCCAAGGCGCAGGTCGTTGATGCCATCGATCGGCTCGCGGAGGGCGGACCCGGGTTGGGCCGTCCTCTGGTAGATCGTTTGGAGGGCTCGCAGGTCCACAACCTCAAGGAACTCCGCCCCGGCTCGGCAGGGCGCTCGGAGATCCGCATCTTGTTCGTGTTCGATCCGTGGCGGTCGGCGATCCTGCTGGTGGGTGGGGACAAGTCGGGGGATTGGTCGGCCTGGTACAAGCAGGCGATACCCCGTGCAGAAGAGTTGTACGCCGACTATGTGAAGGAACGAGAGGCCGAGGAGGGGCGGCTATGACGAGTTTCCCCAAGTGGAGCGACGTGCGGGCCGAGGTCGTGGCCGGAGCCGGGGGCGAGGAGGGGGTCGCTCAGGCTCGTAAGCGGAATCAGGCCTACATCGACGGGCACCGGCTCGCTGAGCGGCGCAAGGATCTCGGGTTGTCGCAGAGCGAGGTGGCTGAACGGATGGGAGTGACCAAGAGCCGAGTCTCCCAGATTGAACGCGGTGAGGTTTCCACCGTGGAGGCCATCGCCCGCTATGTGGAGGCCCTGGGCGGACAGATCCAGATCTCGGCCGTGTTCGGCGACGATCTGTACATCTTGCGGGGCACTGACACCGATGCCGCGTAGCCGGGCCAGTGGTGGCGGGAGCCGCCGCAGGGTATTCCGCGACGTCACTGGGGGACGGCCACGCGTCAAGGCGCTTGGTTCGTCATGCTGCCGAGACTGGCAAACAAGACCGTATCCCTACGGTATGTAGTCGATTTGCTACTTTCTGTTTAGGTTGGGTGGGGCGGCCCGTCTGATTGAAGAGAGTCCCCATGATCAAGCTTCTCGCTCCGGTGCTGGTGGCGGCGGCACTGCTCGGCGTTTCCGCCACCGCTGCTCACGCCGTGATGGGCGACAGTGTCGACCTGTTCGGTGGCCAGTCCCACGCCATGCCCGTAAAGAACGTGCGAGCCGGTCCGGGCGGTGGATGCACGCCCCTGGACCAGCCGTTCCACACCGGCTCTGCGTGGAACCACTCCGCCGTCTACACCGCCTACCTGTACTCCGGCGCCAGCTGTGACGGGACCGTCCACGCCGTGCTGAGCCCCGGCGCCGACACGAACTTCACCCCCGAATTCGAGGTCGGATCGGTCCTGTTCGGGACGGCGTGAGCGGGCGGCGATCCTGACGGACGACAGCGACCGCCGGGGCGTACGGCCCCGTTCCCGGCGAGCGAGCCCGAGGGCGTGCTCACCGACGAACTCACCGCCCGCGGACTCCTCCCCGCGCCCCGGCCGCCGGGTAGGTCGAGGCCGCCGACGCGTTCGCCTCCCTCGCCACCTTCCGGCACAGCCGTCCTCACCGTCGCCGGAACACGCGCCGCCGCCAACCGGCCCTGGCGACCACCGAGCGACCCCTCGCTCGAGCACCGAGGTCACCAGATCACGTCGGGGATCTCGGCGTCCACCGGGAAGTGCTGCTGCACGCGGAGACGGCCACGATGGATTCCGGTCGGGACGTAGCCGCCGCTCACGGGGTCAATCTCGCTCAGGAGTGGTCGGCGGCGAACGAGCGCCGGATGCGGCGGCCGGCCCGGAGGGGCCGCGTCCGCCCGCCAGCGAGGCCGCAGCCCGACCAGGAGGGAGCCTCCGCCGAACTCCTCGGCCGTACGGAGGCACGGCGGGACTGCTCAGCCCTGGGCCACACTCCCCGTCAGGCGTTTTTGATGTCGTCTAGGAGTGAGTGCCATGTGGTGGGCGGGAGGGTGAGGACGGGCCCGGTGGGGTTCTTGGAGTCTCGTACCGCCACGGCGTCGTCCAAGCCCGCGACCTCAACGCACTCCGACATTTGAGCTTGGCTGTGAGTGCTGGTGCGCCAGACGGCATTGGACAGATCTGGTCCGCTCATGTCTTCGAGATTATTCGCTGGATGAGGTCGCGTGAGCGGGTTTCGCAGAGAGCTGCCGCCCGTATGTGTCGGAAGGCCTCCCGGTAGCGATCGATGCTGGCATCGTCTTCGAGAAGCAGGCGTCCTGTCAGATAGGTGATCAGGACCGTGCTCAGGATGCTGGGTTTCCCGATGTTCAGTAGCCAGAACGACTCGTTCACACCGGGATCAGCGGTGGAGGCGAACGGCAGTACCCGCAGGGATACTCGCTCCCGTTCGGACTCGTGGAGCAGGCGCTGGAGTTGTGCTCGCATGACCTCGGGAGCTCCTCGTCCCCGGCGTAGGGCGGCCTCGTCTAGTACGAGGCGCACGTGGGGCGGGTCGGCCCTGTCCAAAATCTGTTGGCGGGCCATCCTAAAGGCGACGAATCGATCCGCTTTTGCGGGTGTTATCTCGGGTACGTGCGCTCGCATGATCGCGAGTGCGTAATCCTCGATTTGAAGGAGACCAGGGATGAAACCCGTTTCGATGGAGTCCAGGGTCGTAGCGTCGCGCTCTAGCGAGGCGATGTCGAGGTCGGAACGCGACGCGATGTCTTTGAAGTCTTCCCACCAGCCGTGTTGGTGTTGTTGGGCGGCGAGGGTCATCAGGGCGCGGTGGGTGTCGGGGTCGACGTCGTAGACGTCCAGGATGTGTTTGAGGTCGCGTAGCCGGAGTAGTTGCGTTCCCTTCTCGATCAGGCTGAGGGACGAGCCCGATCGTTCGATGCGACGTCCTGCGGCGTTGAGGGTGAGGCCCGCCTCCTCGCGGATCTGCCGCAGGGTGCGGCCGATCTTGCGGAGGCGGGCCGTGGAGGGGGGTGATTCCGCCATGTGATCAGAGTGTCACGGTGTGCAGTCAGGGGCCATGGAGATCGAGGGACTCTGGAAATCCAAGGACTGGACGTCGCGGGCGAAGCCGAAAGTGTTGTCGCGTGTGCGGAGCGCGATGAATCTGGCCGGTGACATCAGGACCGAAAGGGGATGTGATGGCGCCGAGCGAGATGCGGTATGCGCTCCTGGCCGGGCTGGCGTGGCGGTTGTGGACGGGCTCGCTGGGCTGCCGGCTGGAGTTCCCGCGGTGCGCGGAGCCCGTCCTGTACGTGCGGTGCGGGGACGGGCGCTGGGAGCCCGTGGTCGCCGTGGAGTGCGGGCACGCGTGGCTGCTGCTCTGGCGGGGCGCGGAGGTCGACGCGGCGAGGCTGGACGAGGCCGCGCGCACGATCGCGGCGGTGGCGGCATGAGCGGGAGTGACGTTTCCCCGCGGGTGTGCGGCATCGAGGGGGCGCGGGGCATCCGGGTCACGCTGCCGGGGCTGGAGTGTGCCGCCGCATTGGCGCGGGCGTTCGTCAAGGACGTTCTGGGGCCGGGGCATCCCGCGCTGGACGACGTGCGGACGTGCGTGAACGAGGCGTTCGCCAATGCGGTCGAGCACACCGCCTCCGGGCGGGGCGGCCAGGTCGAGGTGAGCGTGGTGGACGAGGGTGGTCGCGTCCGTGCGGAGGTGGCGGACGACGGGGCCGGGGGAGAGCGCCCCCGGTTGTGCGACGACCCGCTGGCCGAGAACGGGCGCGGGATGCGGATCATCGACGCGCTGGCCTTGGACTGGGGCGTGCGCACTGACGGTGATCGCAGCGTGGTGTGGATGAGTTTTATCGGGTCGGCGGGCGGGAGGGGCCGGACGTACGATCGCGGGATGGACCTGGAACCGCGCCTGGCACGGCCCGAGGACTGGCCGGTGCTGCCCGGCATCGAGCAGTCCGGCGACGCCCTGTTCGCCCCGCTGGGGATCGTGTTCCCGCCCGGCCCGATGGTGGTCGAGACGATGATCGAGAAGCGGGCGGAGATCCTCGTGGCCGGGGATCCGCCGGTGGGGTTCGCGGCGGTCGAGGAGGTGGACGGCGCCGTCCATCTGGAGCAGATCAGCGTGCACACCGACCACGTGCGGAAGGGCATCGGCGGGAGGCTGCTGAAGGAGGTTCTCAGGCGTGCGGCGGACGCGGGGTCGCCCGGGGTTTCGCTGCTGACGTTCCGGGACGTGCCGTGGAACGGGCCCTGGTATGCCGCGCACGGTTTCGAGGAGCTCCCGCGGGAGCGCTGGGGGCCGGGCCTGCGCGCCCACTGGGACGCCGAGGTCGGGGCGGGCCTGCACGAGCTGGGCCCGCGGGTCGTGATGTGGGCGGCGCTCTAGGCCGCGTGATCTCCGGGGGTGTCGCGCTTTGCCTGCTTCATCCGGTTGATTAAGGTTGCCCTGGGCGGCGCGGTCGAACGCGCGGGGGCACGGGGTGGAATGGATCGTCGACGGCGTCCGGACGATGGGGGAGCTTCCCTTCGCGGTCGTCCTGGTCGTCGCGGGGTTGCTGGCGTTCGCGGAGTCCGGGCTCGGGCTCGGCACGCTGCTGCCGGGAGAGACGGTGGTGGTGCTGCTGGGCGCCTCGGCGGCGGAACCCGTGCGGTTCGCCGTGATGCTGGCGGTGGTGGCGCTGGGCGTCACGGCCGGCGACCACGTCGGCTACGGGATCGGGCGCCGGTACGGGGTGCGCCTGGGGCGGACGAGAGTCGTCCAGAGACTCGGCGAACGGCACTGGGATCGGGCGATGGCGGCGTCGCGCCGGCATGGGGCCACTGTGGTGTTCCTGACGCGGCTCGTCCCGGTCGTGCGGACCCTGGCCCCGGCCGCGGCGGGGGCGTCGCGGGTGCCGTACGCCCGCTTCCTGCCCGCCTCGCTCGCCGGGGCGCTGCTGTGGTCGTCCTGGTACGTGGGGCTCGGCGCGTTCGCGGGCGCTTCGGTGGCCCGGCTGGAGCGGCTGTTCGACGCGGCGGGCTGGGCCCTGGCCGCGGTGCTGGTCGCGGTGGTGGTCGCTGTGGTGGTGGTGCGGCGCCGGCGGGCCTCAGCCCGGTTGCTCTCCGCGGCGCCGGCGGAGGCGGAGCAGGCGGTATCCGACGAAGCCCAGCATGGCGAGGCCGATCAGCGCGACCACCGGGGCGAGGACGGCCAGCAGGCTCATGCTCAGGGAGAAGGTGTCCTCGACGGTGCTGACCACGGGGGCTCCCGCGCCGAGGGTGCCGGCGTTGACGACGGGGCGTACGGAGGTCTTGGTGAGGTGGACGAGGAGGGCGACGGCGATGCCGAGCGTCCAGCCGATCCACGGGTTGTCCCGCATGAACGTGGAGGCGTCGGCGCGGGCGGCGGCCTCGGTGGCGGCGAAGACGGCGCCGCCGGAGGCGGGGCGGATCAGGGTCTGCACGATGTCGTTGACGGTGTCGACGACGGGGACCTTGTCGACGACGACCTCGGCGGCCAGCAGCAGGGCGAGCACCGCCAGCACCGGCCCGTCGGCCAGCCAGGCGAACTCGCCGGGCAGCCGCACCAGGTCGGTGTGGCGGTCGAGGAGGCCGACGACGAGGGCGGGGATGAAGGCGTTCAGGCCCGCCGCGGACGACAGGCCCAGACCGGTCAGCACGGAGAGCACCGTCCCAGGATCCCGCAATCAAGATCGTTGAGCGGCCGGTACGGGAAATAATCTACAATGTAAAGGCGGGAACCCGGGCGGCCGTCACGGCGTCTGCCAAGGGGAGCCGGGGAAGGGGGGCGGTGGCATGCGGATCCCGGGCATACGCATCGGCCGGCGCGGCCGGGCGGTCGCGGTGCTGGTCGGGCTGCTGGCGGTCGCGATCACTCCGTTGGTGGCGCTGCCCGCCGTACGCTGCGAGGTCTTCGGCGCCGGCTGCCCGAAGCAGCTGAAGGTCGCCAACGCCGACCCGGCCCGTGCGCAGCCGCAGCGCAGGGCGCTCACCCCGGTCGAGGCCGCCGCCCAGGGCACCTACGTGGCCCTGGGCGACTCCTATTCCTCCGGCCTGGGCGCCGAGGCCACCGTGGCCGACCAGAACCCGCTGGAACGCTGCCAGCGCACCTCCAAGGCCTACTACCACCAGGTCGCCAAGAGCTTCCCGTTCAAAGGCAGCGCGTTCTGGGCCTGCTCGGGCGCCACCACCCGCACCTTCCTGAGCGGCAAGTCGGGCGAGCCCTCCCAGCTCACCCGGATCGACGCGAACACCAGCCTGATCACCATCAGCGTCGGCGGCAACGACGTCGGGTTCTCCAAGGTGCTGGCCGGGTGCGTGGTCAAGCTGCCGTGGAGCCGCAGCTGCTCCGACCAGGGCCGCGACGTGGCCGCCCGGATGGCCGAGCTGCGCCGCACGCTCCCCGACCTGTACTCCAAGGTCACCGCGAAGTCGCCGAAGGCGCGGGTGATCGTGATGGGGTACCCGCGGGCGTTCTCCGAGGTCGACGGAGCCGGCGGCGACAACCTCTCGGTGGCCGACCAGCAGTGGCTGAACGCGCGGGCCCGCGACCTGAACGAGCTGATCCGGCAGACCGTGGCGGAGGCCGACCAGCGGATCGCGGGGACCGGCGGGGCGGGCAGCGTGGAGTTCGCCGACGCCTACAGTGCCTTCGCCGGGCACGAGGTGGGCAGCGCCGACCCGTACATGAACGGCCTGGCGGTCAGCGTCTCGGCCCTGGCCGCCGAGCCGCGCAGCTTCCACCCGACCGTCCGGGGCCACGAGGCCCTCGCCCGCCTGTTCGTCGACCAGATCAACAAGGGCCCCGGCCGCCCCCTCAACCAGTACCGCTGAGGGACGCGGACGCGCGAGCGGTCACGAGCACGGCCGGCGCGCCGCCTCGACCGCGCCTCGACCGCCGCCGCGGGTGGCGTCCGCGCGGGCGGTCAGTCGCCGGAGACGGTGTTGAGGCGGTCGAGGGCCTCGGCGAAGTCCTGCATCATGTCGTAGACGACCTGGCGGGCGGGCTTGACGGTGTTCATCAGGCCGACGCACTGGCCGACGAAGTAGTTGGCCAGCGCGCGGGCGCCGGGATTGCCCGACTCGGCGATCTGCTCGATCCGGGCCATGGCGCCCTGGGCGACGATCATCTGCAGCGGCATGCCGAGCGGGCCGGGGCTGCCGGGGCCGTCCCACTCGTCGGTCCAGGCCGAGCGCAGCTGGCGTGCGGGCTTGCCGGTGCGGGACCGCGAGCGGACGGTGTCGCGGGAGGTCGCGGCGAGCATCTTCGCCTTCACCGCCGGCGAGGTCTCGGCCTCCTCGGTGGTGAGCCAGACCGAGCCGCACCACACGCCTGAGGCGCCCAGCGCCAGCGCGGCGGCCATCTGGCGGCCGGTGGCGATGCCGCCGGCGGCCAGGACGGGGATCGGGGCGACGGTGTCGACGACCTCGGGGACCAGCACCATGGTGGAGATCTCGCCGGTGTGGCCGCCGGCCTCGCCGCCCTGCGCCACGATCAGGTCGACCCCGGCGGCGACCTGGCGGCGGGCGTGCTCGGCGGTGCCGACCAGCGCGGCCACCGGGATCCCGGCGGCCTTGGCCTTCTCCACCATGAGGGGCGGGGGAGTGCCGAGGGCGCTGGCGATCAACCGGATCGGGTGGGACAGCGACACGTCGATCAGCTCGGTGGCGCCCTCCCCTGTCACTCGGGGGGCACTGTGACCGCCGCCGCGGGCGTCGCCGTGCCGGGCCCGGTCCAGGTCGGGCGGGGGGACGTCGTACTTCTCGAAGAGCCCGGCCAGGAACCTCCAGTGCTCCTCGGGGATGGCGGCCAGCATGGTGTCCAGGCCGCCCTCGCCGCGCTCGGCCCGTTCCGCCGACTCGTCGATCTTCCCCGGGACCAGGACGTCGACGCCGTAGGGGCGGCCGTCGACCTGGTCGTCGATCCAGCGCAGCTCCTCCTCCAGTCGCTCGGGGGTGTAGGCGACGGCGCCGAGCACGCCCATGCCGCCGGCGTTGGTGACGGCGGCGACCACGTCCCGGCAGTGGCTGAAGGCCAGCAGCGGGAACTCGATTCCGAACCTCTCGCAGATCTCGGTGCGCATGTCGGCGCTCCCTCTCGGTCCAGTGGGACGGACGGCTCAGCGGACGGACGGCTCAGCGCGCGGGGCGGAAGAGGAGGTAGGCCTCGCCCTCGGCGGGGTGTTCGAAGGACGCCCTGAGCGGGAGGCCCTCGCGGAGCGCGCCGGGGTCGGCGCCGACGAGGCGGGCGTGCAGCCAGGGGCCCTCCTCCAGTTCGACCAGCGCCAGCACGGCCGGGGGCGGGGCGGTGCCGTCGGCGGCGGGACGGCCGTGCGTGACCGTCCAGGTGACGAGGGTCGCCGCGCCGGTGGCGCCGGCCCAGGTCAGGTCCTCCTCGCCGCATCCGGCGCAGGCGGTCTGGTCGGGGGAGTACCAGCGGTCGCACGCCGCGCAGCGTTTGATGACCAGCCGGTCGGCGGCGGTGCCGTCGAAGAACGGGTCGGTGCGGCCGTCGCGCCTGACCGTGCCTATGCCGATCTCCTGGCGGGGGCCCGCCCCCGCCTCGCCGATCTCCATGGTCAGGCCCCCTTCGGGTGCGGGCTGAGGATCAGGGTGGAGTGGTGGTCGAGGATGCCGCCGTTCCCGCTGACCAGGATGACGTCATTGCGGTCGGCCTGGCGTTCGCCGCCGTCGCCGCGTGCCTGGACGACGGCCTCGGACAGCGGCGTCATGCCCCACATGTAGTACGCCGACAGCTGGCCGCCGCCGGTGTTGGTCGGGAGCGCCCCGCCCGGGCCGAGGGCGCCGGAGGCGGCGAACGCGCCGCCCTCGCCCTTGGCGCAGAACCCGTAGTCCTCCAGCGACACCAGCACCGTGTAGGTGTAGCAGTCGTAGAGCTGGCACTGGCTGATGTCGCCGACGGTCACGCCGGCCATCTTCATCGCGGTCGGGCCGGAGGTGAGCGCGCCCGTGGTGAGGCCGAAGCCGCTGCCGCGCTCCTTGCGGTGGCCGGGGTGGCCCTGGCCCCAGCCCCACAGGTGGACGGGCGGGCGGGCGAGGTCGCGGGCGCGGTCGGCGCCGGTGATCACGACGGCGACGGCGCCGTTGGAGACCAGGCAGCAGTCCAGCAGGCGCAGCGGTTCGGCGATCCAGCGGGAGGCGCGGTGGTCGTCGAGGGTGATCGGCTCGCGCATCTGGGCGACCGGGTTGCGGGAGGCCCACTCGCGCGTGCTGACCGCGATGGCGCCGAGCTGCTCCTCGGTCGTCCCGTAGCGTTCCATGTGGCGGCGCGCCGCCAGGGCGTAGAAGGCGTTGACGCTGCGGAAGCCGAGGGCGGCGGTCATCCCGCCGAAGCCGTACCACTCGGGCGCGTCGCGGTCGTACGCCGAGCCCGCCGACGCCTTCGGCTTGAGCGGGGCGTCGGCGAACACGCAGGCCACGGTGGACGCGGCGCCGCTGAGGATCGACATCGCCGCGTACGCGACCATGGCGCCGGCGGTGGCGCCGAAGGAGTTCATCTGGGACAGCAGCCGCAGGTCGCGCAGGCCCAGGGTGTCGGCGAGTTCGATGCCGGGGGAGCCGCCCATGCCGTGGCTGACCAGCAGGCCGTCCAGGTCGCCCAGGGACAGTCCGGCGTCGGCGACGGCGAGCCGGACGGCGTCGGCCGCGAACCGGCGGGGACTGCGCCCGTACACCTTGCCCAGCTCGGTCATGCCCAGCCCCGCGATGGCCGTGCCCGAGGCCGCTGTTCCGGTCACGCGTGTCTTCCCTTCGCCGGTGGTTGCGCCCCACCGTACCGAATCAGATTCGGCCGCGAGAAGACAGGAGTTAACCGGATATTGGACATGACACCTCCGGTGAGGTAGCAACGGTCGGGTGACGCCGAGCGACATACCCGCCGAGACCGCCGAGAGCGCCAAGACCGCCCGTAACGACCGGGCCGCCGGGGCAGGCGGCGCCGCGCCCTCCGGGCTGGCCGGCCGCGACTTCCTGCTCCTGCTGGCGGCGACGTTCGGGATGTTCTCCAACCACGCCGTGCTGATCTCGGTGGTGCCGCTGTGGTCGGTCGGCGGCGGCGCCGGGCACGGCGGCGCGGGCGCGACCACCGGGACCGTCATGGCGGTCACCGTGGCCGTCCAGCTCGCCATGGGCCGCCTCACCCGCCGGTTCGGTGCCCGCGTCCTGCTGGTGGCCGGGGCGCTGCTGCTGGGCGTGCCGACCTTCGCGTACGCGGCGTCCGCCGCGCTGCCGTGGGTGCTGGCCGTCTCGGCGGTGCGCGGGGCCGGGTTCGGCATCGTCACCGTCGCGGGCGCGGCGCTGGTGGCGGCGCTGGTCGCGCCCGGACGCCGCGGGCGGGCCGTCGGCCTGTACGGCCTGGCCGTCGGGCTGCCCCAGGTGCTGGTCCTGCCGGCCGGGCTGTGGACGGCCGAGCGGTACGGCTTCGTCCCGGTCTTCGTGGCCGCCGGAGCCCTGAGCGTGCTCGCCGCCCCGCTGCTGGCGATCATGTCGCGGCGGCCGGCGCCGGCACCGTCGCGAGGAGCCGCCTCCGGGACGTCCCGCGCGGGCTCCCCGGCGCTCCGCTCGCGGCCGTCCGCCGCCGTCCGCGCCCTGCGACGGACGGCCGGTCCCTGGACGGCGCTGTTCGCCTCGGCGAGCGCCCTCGGCGGCGTCGCCTCGTTCCTGTCGCTCGCCCTGGACGAGCCCACCGCCGCCGCGGTCGCCCTGTTCGCCCTCTCCGCGGCGATCATCGCCGGGCGCTGGGGCGCCGGGGTCTGGAGCGACCGCTGCGGGGCCGGACGGCTGACCGCGCCGGGCGTCGTGGTCGGCGCGCTCGGGATGGCGGGGCTGGCCGCCGCCGCGGCCGCACCGGGCGGTGGCTGGACCACGGGCGCGGCCGTCACCGCCGCGGCCGCCTACGGCCTCGGGTTCGGGCTGATCCAGAACGACACGCTGGTGGTGATGTTCCAGCGCTCCGGCCCGGACGGGCACGGCACGGCCAGCGCCGCCTGGAACATCGCCTTCGACGCGGGGACCGGCGCGGGTGCCGTGGTGATCGGGCTGCTCTCCGGCGTCCTGGGGATCGCCGGGTCCTTCGCGGTGGCGGCCGCCGGGATGGCCGCAGCGCTCCCGGTCGCCTGGCTGGACGCCCGCGCCCATGCCCGCGACCGTGGCCGCGACCGCGCGACCGCCCGCACGCCCTGACCCGACCGCCCCCGAGGGCGGGGTGTGAACCACCCGCGCCCCCGGGGCGACGGGGGCGCGGGTGATCCATGGCGCCGCGGGACGCCCGGCGGACGGCTACGAGGCCAGGACCGCCTGCAGGAAGTCCCGCGTGCGCTGCTCGGACGGCTCGCCGAAGATCTGCTCCGGCGGGCCCTCCTCCACGATCTGCCCCTGGTCGAACATCAGGACCCGGTCGGAGATGTCTTTGGCGAAGCCCATCTCGTGCGTCACGCACAGGATGGTCAGGTCGCTCTCCTTGGCGATGTCGCGCAGCAGGTCCTGCACGCCCACCACCAGCTCGGGGTCGAGGGCCGAGGTGACCTCGTCCAGCAGCAGCACCTGCGGCTCCATCGCCAGCGCCCGGGCGATGGCGACGCGCTGCTGCTGCCCGCCCGACAACTGGGTCGGGTGCGCGGTGGCCTTGTCGGCCAGGCCGACCATGTCCAGCAGCTTGCGGGCCCGCTCGGCGGCCTCGTCCTTGGACAGCCCCAGCACGTGCACCGGCCCCTCGGTGAGGTTGCGCAGCACGTTCATGTTGGGGAACAGGTTGAACTGCTGGAACACCATGCCGATCTTCTTGCGCATCTCGTGCAGGTGCTTCTCGTTGGCCGGGACGAGCCTGCCGCCCTTGTCCATGTGCGACAGCGGCTCGTCGCCCACCCGGATGACGCCGCCGTTGACCTTCTCCAGGGTCATCAGCAGCCGCAGGATGGTCGTCTTGCCCGAACCGCTGGGCCCGATCAGCGTCACCCGCTCGCCGGGGGCGACGGTGAAGTTCAGCTCGCGCAGTACGACGTTCTGGCCGAAGCGCTTGACCACCTTCTCGAAGCGGATCCCCGGCGCCTGGCTGGGCCCCTTCTTCAACGGCAGGCCGTCGCCCTTCGCGAGCGGGACGCCCGGCGCATCCTCGGGAGTCGGGGCCGCGGGTGTGGCATCAGTAGGTGGCATAGCGCCTCTCCAGGCGACGGACGAAGATGGAGGACACGACGCTGACCACGACGAACAGCAGGCCGACGACCGTGATCGGCTCGAGGAACCGCAGCGTCTGCGAACCGGTCTGGTACGCGGCGCCGAGCACCTCGACGACGTTGATCGCCAGCAGCAGCGGCGAGTCCTTGAACATGGCGATGAGGTAGTTCCCCAGGGTCGGCACGACCTTGCGGATGGCCTGCGGCAGGATCACGTCCTGCCATACCCGCCGCTTGGGCAGGTTCAGCGCGACCGTCGCCTCCCACTGCCCGCGGGGCACGTCGGCGATGCCGGCCCGGTAGACCTCGGCGGTGTAGGCCGAGTAGTGCAGGCCCAGCCCGATCACCCCCGCGGTGAGCGGGCCGAGCGTGATCCCGAACGAGGGCAGCACGTAGAAGATGAAGAACAGCTGCACCAGCAGGGGGGTGCTGCGGATGAACTCCACGACCCACCGGGTGGTCTGGCTGACCACGGTGACGGGGGAGCGGCGCAGCATCGTCCACAGCAGGCCCAGCGCCAGTGCCAGCAGGTAGCCCAGCAGCGTGGCCACGACGGTGATGCGCAGGCCGTCCAGCAGGTCGGGGAGGAACTCCCCGGTGTAGGTCCAGTCCCAGCTCATCAGCCCGCCGCCTTCGCACCCGGGACGGCGGTGGCCAGACCGCCGGGCCGCTTACCGGTGGGCCTGCGGCCGAGCATCCGGTCCACCCGCCTCTCGGCGTACCGCACGAACAGCTGCAGCACCTGCGCGATCACGAAGTACATCAGCAGGATGGCCACGTAGGTCCACAGCGTCTCCCCGGTGGAGGACTGGATCTGCTTGGCCCGGAACGTCAGGTCGCCGATGGTGATCAGGGACACGATCGCCGAGCCCTTCATCAGCTCGATCAGCAGGTTGCCGAACGGGGGCAGCATCAGCGCCACCGCCTGGGGGAGCAGCACCCGCCGCATCCGCTGCCACGGCGTGAAGTTGAGCGCCACGGTGGCCTCGAACTGGGCCTGCGGGACCGCGTTGATCGCGCCCCGGACCACCTCCGCGCCGTACGCGCCGACGTTGAGGCCCAGCGCCAGCACCGCGGCGAACATCGGCGTGAACCGGAAGCCGATCAGCGGGAGCGCGTAGAAGAACCAGTACATCAGCACCAGCGTCGCGGTGCCGCGGAAGAACTCCACGTAGACCCGGTTCAGGGCGCGGACGGCACGGCTGCGGGAGGTGCCGGCCAGGCCGAACACGAGCGCCAGCACCAGCGCCAGCGCGCTCCCGTACACGGTGAGCTGGACGGTGACCCACGCGCCCCGCAGCAGCAGCTGATAGCTGTCGAGGACGTCGCCCATGGCTCAGACCGCGCAGAACTTGGCGGCGGTGTCGTCCGGGCCGGGCAGCTCCGCCTGGCTGAACCCGAACGGCTGGATGATCGGCAGCAGCTTGTTCTGCTGCTTGAACTCGGCCAGCTTGTCGTTGAACGCCTTGAGCAGGTCGGCGTCGGCCTTGCGGAAGGCGAACCCGCCCGCGCCCAGCTGCTCCTTGCCGTCGATCACCGGGGTGAACGCCTCGGTGACCTCGAACGGCTCGCCCTGGTGCTTGGACAGCAGGTCGGCCAGCGAGATGCGGGTCAGCGCGATCGCGTCGATCCGCTTGGCCTTCAGGCCCTCGTAGGCGCTGGGCTGGTCGGCGAAGGTCTTGATCTGCCCCTTGGGCACGCCCAGCTTCTCGGCGTAGCCGCCCTCGACCGCGCCGGTCAGCACGCCGATGTTGGCCTTGGTCTTGGTGACGTCCTCGAACTTGAGGATCTTCTTCGGGTTCCCCTTGGGGACCATGAACGCGCTCTTGGCCACGTAGTCGGGGTCGGAGAAGGCGACCGAGCCGCACCGCTCCTTGTTGATGAACATGCCGGCCGCGATCACGTCGAACCGCTTGGCGTTCAGCCCGCCGATCAGCCCGCCGAAGTCGACCTGGACCCCCTCGACGTTGGCGATCCCGAGCTCCTTGAAGATCGCCCTCGCCAGTTCCGGCGCCTCACCGGTGAGCTTGCCGGACTTGTCGGTGAAGCCGTAGGGCGCCTCGTTGGCGAAACCCACCTTGATCTTGCCTTCCTGCTTGGCACGCGCCAGCGTGCCGCCGCCCTGGCGCTCGGCCTCCGGGTCGGTGGTCGAGCAGCCCGCGGCGGCCAGCGTCACCCCGCCGGCCAGCAGGGTCGCGGTGCGCAGGAAATCGCGTCTGGAGGAAGTCATCATTGATCTCCTTGTGATGCCCCGCGACCGCCGGGGGCCGCTGGGGCCCTCCGGCGGTCGCGGGGCCGTCGGTCGGGGACGTGGATCGGGATCGGCCGGAATAGGGGACGGAAACGACTAGAGAACCGTTCTAGGGGAATCGGGCGCGCGGCGCGACCGGTTACGCCCCGAGCGGGGTGAAATCGCGGGCGCCGATGAACGTGGGCCGCGGCTCGTCCGCCGAGTACGGGTCGACGCAGGCGTTCTCGACGCTGTTGAACACGATGAACACGTTCGACCGCGGGAACGGGGTGATGTTCCCGTTCGAGCCGTGCATGCAGTTGCAGTCGAACATCGTGGCCGAGCCCGCCGGGCCGGTGAACAGCTCGATCCCGTGCTTGTCGGCCAGGATCGACAGGCTGTTGGGATCGGGCGTGCCGATCTCCTGGCTCTTCAGCGACTCCTTGTAGTGGTCGGCGGGCGTCTCGCCGACGCACGAGACGAAGGTCTTGTGCGATCCGGGCATGATCATGAGAGCGCCGTTGTGCACGAAGTTCTCGGTGAGCGCGATGGAGATGCTCACCGCCCGCATGCGGGGCATGCCGTCCTCGGCGTGCCAGGTCTCGAAGTCGGAGTGCCAGAAGAAGTCCTTGCCCGTGAATCCTGGCTTGTAATTGACCCGGCTCTGGTGGACGTAAACATCCGATCCCAGGATCTGCCGGGCACGGCCCACCACGCGCGGGTCGCGGACCAGATCGGCGAACACCTCGCTGACCTTGTGCACCTCGAAGATGGAGCGCACCTCGTCCGTACCGCGCTCGGTCACGGTGCGCTCGTCGCGCAGGATCGCCGGGTCGGCCGACAGCCGCCGCAGCTCGGCCCGGTAGTCCTCGACCTCGTCGGGGCGAAGCAGCTCGTCGACGGTCAGGAAGCCGTTGGTCTCGAAGGAGTCGAGCGTGGCGGGGTCGATCGGCCCGTCCTCCGGGGCGCCGTACACCACCGGGTCCTGCCGGTACAGCAGCACCGCCTCGGCGCACTTACGGGTGGGATAGGGGTCGTCGATGCTCGGATGGCTCTCGATGATGCTCATGCGTCCTCCTCGGTGAGCAGGGGGTAGACACCGTTCTCGTCATGGACCTCCTGGCCGGTGACGGGCGGGTTGAACACGCAGACGGTGCGCACGTCGGTGTGGGCGTTCAGGGTGTGGTGCTCGTGGCCGTCGAGCAGGTACATCACACCGGGCTCGATGCGATGCTTCTCACCGGTCTCCTCGTTGACCAGCTCACCCTCGCCCTCGATGCAGTAGACCGCCTCGATGTGGTTGGCGTACCACATCTTGGTGGAGGTCCCCGCGTACAGGACGGTGTCGTGCAGGGAGAAGCCGACCTTGTCGCCGGCCAGCACGAAGCGGCGGCTGCACCACGTCGGGGCCTGCACGTCGCGCTCGGTGCCGATGATGTCCTTCAGCGAACGGACGATCATTGGTGTGTTCCTTTCGTTCTGCGGGCCGGGGCGCCGGCCGCGGGTGACGGTGGACCGCCCGCGGCCGCGGCCGCGGTCAGACCGTCACCGTCGCGCGGACCGCGCGGACCGACTCGGCGATGATCTCCAGGCCCTGGTCCAGCTCGGCCTCGGTGGTGGTGAGCGGCGGCAGCAGCTTGACCACCTCGCCCTCCGGCCCGGAGGTCTCCATCAGCAGCCCGCGGCCGAACGCCTCCGCGCACACCCGCGGCGCGGCCTCGGCGTCCCGCATGACCAGGCCCCAGGCCAGCCCTCGGCCCCGGACGCCCTCGAGCGCCCCGGCGTGCTCCAGCGCGATCTCGTTGAGCGCCCGCTCCACCTGCTCGCCCTTGGCCAGGGTCTGCTTCTCCATGCCCTCGCCCGTCCAGTAGTCCTCCAGGGCGGCGGTGGCGGTGATGAAGGCGGGGTTGAAGCCGCGGAAGGTGCCGTTGTGCTCGCCGGGCTCCCACACGTCCAGGTCGCGCCGCATCAGCGTGATCGCGAACGGCAGCCCGTAGCCGCTGAGCGACTTGGACAGGCAGACGATGTCGGGGGTGATCCCGGCCTCCTCGAAGCTGAAGAAGGGGCCGGTGCGGCCGCAGCCCATCTGCACGTCGTCGACGATCAGCAGGATGTCGTGCCGCTTGCACAGGTCCGACAGGCCGCGCAGCCACTCGGCGGTGGCGACGTTGATGCCGCCCTCCCCCTGGACGGTCTCGACGATCACCGCGGCGGGCACGTCGAGGCCGCTGCCGCTGTCGTCCAGCATCGTCTCCAGCAGCAGGAAGTCGGGGGTGCGGCCGTCGAGGTAGTTGTCGTACGGCATCGCGACGCCGTGGCCCAGCGGCACGCCGGCGCCGTCCCGCTTCATCGAGTTGCCGGTCACGGCGAGTGCGCCCAGCGTCATGCCGTGGAAGGCGTTGGTGAAGCTGATGACGCTCTCCCGGCCGGTGTATTTCCGGGCCAGTTTGAGCGCCGCCTCCACCGAATGGTTCCCGGCCGGACCGGGGAACTGGACCTTGTAGTCGAACCCGCGCGGCTTGAGCACGACCTCGTTGAAACGATCCAGGAAGTCGCGTTTGGCGACCGTGTACATGTCGAGCCCATGGACCACCGCGTCGCTCGCGAGGTAGTCCATGAGCCGCTGTTTAAGCTGCGGGTTGTTGTGCCCGTAGTTGAGCGTTCCGGCACCGGCGAAGAAGTCGAGGTAGGTCTTGCCGTTCTCGTCGGTCATGTGGCTGCCACGGGCGGTGCTGAACACGGTCGGCCAGCCCCTGCAGTAGCCGCGGACTTCAGACTCGAGGTGGGCGAAAACATCCATGTTTCTGCCTCCGGCAGGTGTGGTGAACGGGCTGAGAAGTCTCTGGAAATGATCGGGCAACGGTCGTGAAGTGATCTGGACGCCGGCTGTGAGGTCGCTGCGGACGGGCTGCGGGCGGGCAGGAGGCGGCGCACGGAGGGCCGGGGCCCGTCCGTGGCGCGGGGATCAGACGGCCTCGCCGTCCGGCACGGCGGACGGCCTCGCGGGCGGGAAGGGGCCGATGCGAAACAGGACTTCCGGGTCGTGCCCCTCGGGAAAGTGCTCGGGCGTGAACAGCGGGCTGCGGGCGACCGCGCAGCCGCGGCCGCGGGCGAAGGACTCGAACATCCTGGTCGAGGCCGTGTTGTCCGGCGTGACGGTGGCCTCCAGGTAGCGGCATCCGCGGGCCGCCAGCCGGTCGCCCAGCCCGTCCAGCATGCGCCGGGCCAGGCCGAGGCCGCGGTAGGCGTGGTCGACGGCCACCTGCCAGACGAAGAGGGTGTCGGGCTGCTCGGGCCGGGTGTAGCCGGTGATGAAACCGCATGTGGCGGAACCGTCGCGGGCGACCACGGAAGTGCCGGCGAAGTCGCGGCACCACAGCACGTAGCTGTACGGCGAGTTCACGTCGAGAACCTGCGAGTCCCGTGCCAGCCGCCACATCTCCGGGCCATCCGTAAGACGGGGCTCCGCAAGCCTAATGGCCGGGTCCGGTCCGGATCGGTCAGGGGGCGATTGCAGGGGTTGCGCTGCCATGTCCAGGTAATTTAGCGAATCCCGGCCGCTGATCGCTACGGATTGTTATTTGCGGGATGTTTAGAGTTTTGCGCACGGGGTATAACAATGTGCTTGTCAAATTCGGTGACATTTATGCGACACGCGGGCGGGCGTGGCGGGCGCTATTCCGGGCGATACGCAGGGGTAACCGGGGTGTTTGCGTCGGCGGTGCGCCGGTGCTTCGCCGGGGGCAACTCTAGTGATTTGTTACGAGGAGATGACGTTCTTTATGTCTCATTTCTGTGACGTGAATCACAGAAACCTGTTGTCAACCAGGTGTGTGCGGTGGGCGTCACGTTGCGTCACGCGAGGCTAGAGGGCCATGGGGCTGCTGGGCCCTCCCCGCCCGCCGCCCGAAGGTCCCCCGAACGCTCGCCGCCCAAGCCTCTCGAGGGGACCACTCCCACCCCGACGCCCGCCCCACGAGCCGCCCGACCGCCCCGCCGTGGCCCGGCCGTCCATCACGCGAGCCAGCCGCCACGCCGCGGACCGGCAGCCAGGGCACGACCCCGCCGCCATGACGCCAGTCGGCCGGCGACGGCGCCCGACCCGGCCGCCACGACGCGAGCCGGCAGCCACGACGCCACCCGGCCGCCACGATGCCAGTCGGCCGCCCACGACCCGAACGGCCGTCCAGGACGCGATCCGCGCCGCCACGACGCGATTCGGGCCGCCGCGACGCGTGCCCGGGCGTCGCGGCCCGGATCGCCGTCATGGTGCGGACTGGCCGTCCTTGACGTGAGTCGGCCGTCGCGGCGCGCAAAGGCCGTTCGCTAGGCCCGGGCGGTCTGGGCGAAGCGGTCGGTCGCCTCTATGAGGCGGTCGAGGATTCCCGGCTCACTGTAGGCGTGCCCGGCATCGTCCACCAGATGGAACTCGGCCTCGGGCCAGACACGGTGGAGGTCCCACGCGGTCGCGGCCGGCGTGCACACGTCGTACCGGCCCTGGACGATCACCGCCGGGATGTGCCGGATCCTGTCGACGTCCCGCAGCAGCTGCTCCTCCTCGAAGAACCCCTCGTTGACGAAGTAGTGGTTCTCGATGCGGGCGAAGGCCACCGCGTAGTCGGGCTCGCCGAAGGAGTCGGCCAGCTTCGGGTCCGGGCGCAGCGTGACCGTCCGGCCCTCCCACTGCGACCACGCCCGCGCCGCGGCCACCCGCACGTCGCGGTCGGGGGAGTTCAGCCGCTCGGCGTAGGCGGAGAGCAGGTCCTCGCGCTCGTCCTCGGGAATCGGCGCCAGGAAGTCCTCCCACAGGTCGGGGAAGAGCAGTGAGGCGCCCTCCTGGTAGAACCAGTACAGCTCGAACGGGCGCAGCATGAAGATGCCGCGCAGCACCAGCTCGGTGACCCTGTCCGGATGGGCCTGCGCGTACGCCAGCGACAGCGCGCTGCCCCACGAGCCGCCGAACACCTGCCAGCGCTCGATCCCCAGGTGCTCGCGCAGCCGTTCCATGTCGGCCACCAGATGCCAGGTGGTGTTGGCCTCCAGCGACACCGCCGGGTCGGCGGCGTGCGGCGTGCTGCGCCCGCAGTTGCGCTGGTCGAACAGCACGATCCGGTACGCCTCGGGGTCGAACTGCCGGCGGTGGTCGGGGCTGCAGCCGCCGCCGGGCCCGCCGTGCACCATCACCGCGGGCTTGCCCCCGGGATCGCCGCAGACCTCCCAGTAGATCCGATTGCCGTCGCCGACGTCGAGCAGCCCGGAGTCGTAGGGCTCGATCGGCGGATACAGGGTCCGAAGCTCCATGACCGCAGATTGTTCCACCCGGGCCCGGGCATCGCCCGAAGCCGCGAGCCTGTTCATTTCGACGCCCTCGGCGTCGGGCGTCGGTGCGATCGCCGCATCGCTCCGACTCGCCTGGCGGCTCGCTGCGCGATCAGGTTCTCGCAAGCTCGAACCTGGCTTCGATCGCAATCGCCGGGGCGGTGCGACCCTGTCGAGTCGGAGTTTCGGACGCTCAGGAACCTGCTCATCGACGGCCCCAAGCTGATTCATGCGCGCGAATAGACCGTGCAGATCAAGAAACTAAACCCCAAACTGGGCAAACGCCGTGCTGGTCGGCACTAGAGTGCCTTGGGTGAGCGAAGCGACGAGCCGCCGGGCGGACGATCGACGCCGGGCGAGGAGTGCGGCGAACACCATGAGTACGACGCCCCCGCGTCCGCGGCACCGCGCCGCCAGGCGAGGAGACACGTGAGCGAGCTGAACGGATCGGGGTCGCGCCCCGTCCAGGACACCGGCGCGCCCTGGCCCGCCATGGGCCGGGACGCGGCCGCGCAGCAGCCCATCAAGGCCGCCCCACCGGGCCGTCCCGGCGAGGCGGCCAGGCCCGAGCAGGACAGGCCCGAGGCCCAGCCCTGGGACATCGTCGAGCGGCTGCGCCAGATGGCCGACCTCATCGGCGACGCGCTGGCGGCCGGCGAGCGCAAGGTCAGCGAGGCGCAGACCGACGCCCAGGCGCAGATCGCGGCCGTCCAGGCGGAGAAGGAGGCCGCACAGCGGGACGCGGCGGCGGCCTGGGGCGAGGTGCAGCGTGCGCGGGGTCAGGCCGAGCAGGCCGACCGGCGCGCCGTGGAGGCCGAGCGGCGGATCGCGGAGGCGCAGAGCGACGCGCAGGCGCAGATCGCCGCGATCACCGCTGAGAAGGAGTCCGCGCAACGGGACGCGGCGGCGGCCTGGGGCGAGGTGCAGCGTGCGCGGGGTCAGGCCGAGCAGGCCGACCGGCGCGCCGTGGAGGCCGAGCGGCGGCTGGCCGAGGCGCAGAGCGATGCGCAGGCGCAGATCGCGGCCATCCAGGCCGAGAAGGAGTCCGCGCAGCGCGACGCCGCGTCCGCCTGGAACCAGGCCCAGCAGGCCCGCGTCCAGGCCGACCAGGCGCGCGTCCAGGCCGACCAGGCCCGCGCGCAGGCCGAGCAGGCCCGTTCCCAGATGGAGCAGGCCCAGGCCGGGCTGGAGCAGGCCGAGCGCCGGGTCGCCGAGGCCGAGGCGACCGTCCGGCAGGCCATCACCCAGCGGGACGCGATGAGCGAGGCCCGCGACGACGCCCTGCGCGCCGTCGAGGACGCCGTCAACGCCCGCCGCGCCGCCGAGGCCGAACGCGACCGGATGGCCGAGCAGGCCGCCGAGCTGTCCCGGGCCCTGGAGTCGGCGCACGGCGACCTGTCGGGCCTGCGCGCCAAGCTCACCGACGCGGAGATGAAGGCGCAGAACCTCCAGCACACCGCCGCCGCGGCGGCCAAGGAGGCCGAGGAGGCCCGGCGCCGCGCCCAGGGCGCCGAGGCCGAGCGCGAGCAGGCCCTCGACACCGCCGCCCAGTCGCTGGAGGCCGCCAAGAAGGCCGAGCGCGAGCGGGACGCGGCCACCCAGGCCCGCGACGCCGCCGCCTCCGCCCGCGAGGCCGCCGAGCGCGGCCGGGAGGCGGCCGAGCGCGGCCGGGAGGCCGCCGTCCAGGCGCAGGCCCGCGCCGAGTCCGAGCTGACGCTGGCCCGCGGCCAGGCCGAGCAGGCCGGCCGGGAACGGGACAAGGCCGTCACCGGCATGCGCCAGGTCGCCGCCGAGCGGGACGCGGTCGCCGAGAAGCTCAAGGAACGCGACCAGTGGGTCGACCAGCTGGCCCAGGCCGTCACCGAGCAGCGCGCCGCGATCGCCGAGCTCTCCCAGGAGCGCGACGCCGCCCGGCAGGCCGCCGACCAGGCCCGGTCGCTGATCGACGAGCTCACCCGGCAGCTGCGCACGATCATGCCCACCGCGGCCCCGCGGATCTGACCGGCGTTTTCGCGGCGCGAGCCCCGTTCCCGCGCCCGATTCGGTCAACGAGCCCGGGAACCGGCCTCTGACCAGGGGCCCGATACGACCGGCCGGGCACGACCCGGACGGGCCACGGTGCCGTGCCTGTTATCCTGGTGGCCCGTGGACAGTGCGGTACCGTCCGCCTCGCAACGACCACGGGAGCGCCTTCTTGCCTTCGGCAGCCACTGGTAGAACACGTCCTACCAAGCACCTCTTCGTCACCGGCGGTGTCGCCTCCAGCCTCGGCAAGGGACTGACGGCGTCCAGCCTGGGACGGCTACTCGCCCTGCGCGGCCTGCGGGTCACGATGCAGAAGCTCGACCCCTACCTCAACGTCGACCCCGGCACCATGAACCCGTTCCAGCACGGTGAGGTCTTCGTCACCGACGACGGGGCCGAGACCGATCTCGACATCGGCCACTACGAGCGGTTCCTGGACACCGAGCTGCACGGGTCCGCCAACGTCACCACCGGCCAGGTCTACTCCAACGTGATCGCCAAGGAGCGGCGCGGCGAGTACCTCGGCGACACCGTGCAGGTCATCCCGCATATCACCAACGAGATCAAGGACCGGATCCGCGCCATGGCCAGCGCCGGGGGGTCTGGGGGGTCGTCCCCCCAGAGGGGAACGGCCGCCGACACCGACGTCGACATCGTCATCACCGAGGTCGGCGGCACGGTGGGCGACATCGAGTCGCAGCCGTTCCTGGAGTCGGTCCGCCAGATCCGGCACGAGATCGGCCGCGACAACTGCTTCTTCCTGCACGTGTCGCTGCTGCCCTACATCGGCCCCTCCGGCGAGCTGAAGACCAAGCCCACCCAGCACTCGGTGGCCGCGCTGCGCTCCATCGGCATCCAGCCCGACGCGATCGTGTGCCGCTCGGACCGGCCGATCACCGACGGGCTCAAGCACAAGATCTCCATGATGTGCGACGTGGACCGCGAGGCCGTGGTCTCGGCGGTGGACGCCGCCAGCATCTACGACATCCCCAAGGTGCTGCACGCCGAGGGCCTGGACGCCTACGTGGTGCGCCGCCTCGGCCTGCCCTTCCGCGACGTGGACTGGGGCGCCTGGGACGAGCTGCTGCGCCGCGTCCACCGGCCCGCCCGCGAGGTCACGATCGCGCTGGTCGGCAAGTACATCGACCTGCCCGACGCCTACCTGTCGGTCACCGAGGCGCTGCGGCACGGCGGGTTCGGCAACGACGCCAAGGTCAACATCCGCTGGGTCAAGAGCGATGACTGCGAGACCGCCGAGGGCGCCCGCCGCGAGCTGGACGGCGTCGACGGCGTGCTGATCCCCGGCGGGTTCGGGGTGCGCGGCATCGAGGGCAAGATCGGCGCGGTCCGGCACGCCCGCGAGAACCGCGTCCCGCTGCTGGGCATCTGCCTGGGCCTGCAGTGCATGGTCATCGAGGCGGCCCGGTCGCAGGGCGGGCTGCCCGACGCCGGCAGCGCCGAGTTCGACGCGGCCACCTCCCACCCGGTGGTGGCGACCATGGCCGACCAGGTCGACGTGGTCGCCGGCGAGCGCGACATGGGCGGCACCATGCGGCTGGGCCTGTACCCGGCCGACCTGGCCGAGGGCTCGGTGGTGCGGGAGCTGTACGGGGAGGCCAAGGTCTCCGAGCGGCACCGGCACCGCTACGAGGTCAACAACACCTACCGCGAGCAGCTGGAGAAGGCCGGGCTGCGCTTCAGCGGCCTGTCGCCCGACGGCCGCCTGGTCGAGTACGTGGAGCTGCCCCGCGAGACGCACCCGTTCTTCGTGGGCACCCAGGCGCACCCGGAGTTCCGCTCCCGCCCGACCCGCGCGCACCCGCTGTTCGCCGGGCTGGTCGCCGCCGCCCTCGACTACGCCGAGCTGCGCGGCGGCGCCGACGCGGTGTCGACCTCGTGAGCGGGGCCGGGGCCGTCCCGCCCGGCGTGGACGACGTCCGCGACCGCCGCGACCGCTGGGAGGTCGTCGCCGCCGAGAGCGTGTTCGAGGGGCGCGTGTTCGACGTGCGGCGCGACTCGGTGCGGATGCCCAGCGGAGACACCACCGAGATCGTCCACCGCGACGTGATCGAGCATCCCGGGTCGGTCGGCATCCTCGCCCTCGACGACGCCGACCGGGTCCTGCTGCTGCGCCAGTACCGGCACGCCTCCGGCTACCTGCTCTGGGAGGCGCCCGCGGGGCTGCGCGACGTGGACGGCGAGCCGCTGCACAAGCTGGCCGAGCGAGAGCTGCTGGAGGAGGCCGGCTACCGCGCCGACCGCTGGGACGTGCTGGTCGACGTGCTGCCCTCCTCCGGTATGTCGTCCGAGCGGGTGCGGATCTTCCTGGCCCGCGGCCTGACCGAGGTGCCCGCCGACCAGATCGACTTCGAGCGGGTGCACGAGGAGGCCGACATGCCGGTGGTGTGGGTGCCGCTGGACGAGGCGGTCCGCAAGGCCCTCGCCGGGGACCTGCACAACTTGATCGCGGTGACCGGGATCCTGGCCGTGCACGCCGCCCGCGCCCGCGGCTACGCCGACCTGCGCCCGGTCGACGCGCCCGAGGGCTGAACCCGCCGCCCGTGCGGGCGCCCGGCCCCGGGCGCCCGCCGGGAATTCTGTTTTGTCGCGACATCGGCGCGCGCCGGGCGTGGATGGCGCGTCCCGCGCGGCCGGAGGGGGCATGATGGGCACGTCCCACTCGGCCACCCCGCCCGGAAGAGGTGCCGCAACTGTCACCGAGCACGACCGGCCGGAGCGGCGCGCGGCCCGGAACCGACGGCCAGACCTCCGACGAGGACACCCCCCTGGGCTCGGCCGTGCGCACCTACCTGGGGCATCTCGCCGTCGAACGGGGCCTGGCCGCCAACACCCTCAGCTCCTACCGCCGTGACCTGCGCCGCTACCTGGCCGTCCTGTCCGGCCGCGGCCGCACCGCGATCGACCAGGTCACCGAGGACGACGTGCGCGAGTTCCTGGCCGGGCTGCGGGAGGGCGACGCCGACCACCCGCCGCTGTCGGCCGGGTCGGCGGCCCGCGCCGTCGTCGCCGTGCACGGCCTGCACCGCTTCGCGCTGCGCGAGGGCCTGACCGGCACCGACCCCGCCCGCGACGTCAAGCCCCCGACCCCGCCGCGCCGGCTGCCCAAGGCCATCTCCCTCGGCGACGTCGAGCGGCTGCTGGCCGCCGCGGGCGGCGGCGCCGACGGCGACGCCGAGGCCGCCCGCGCGCTGCGCGACCGCGCCCTGCTGGAGCTGCTGTACGGCTCGGGCGCCCGCATCTCCGAGGCCGTCGGCCTGGACGTCGACGACCTCGACCTCGGCGAGGGCTTCGCGCGCGTCGCCGGCAAGGGCGGCAAGGCCCGCGTCGTCCCGATCGGCGACTATGCCCGGCGCGCGGTGGAGGCCTACCTGGTCCGGGCCCGTCCCGAGCTGGCCAGGGCCGGGCGGGGCGGGCCGGCGCTGTTCCTCAACGCCCGCGGCGGGCGGCTGTCGCGGCAGGGCGCCTGGATGGTGCTGCGCGCCGCCGCCGAACGCGCCCACCTGTCCGACGTCTCGCCGCACACGCTGCGCCACTCGTTCGCCACCCACCTGCTCGACGGGGGAGCCGACGTGCGCGTCGTGCAGGAATTGCTCGGACACGCCTCGGTGACGACCACTCAGGTCTACACTCTGGTGACGGTGCAGCTGCTGCGCGAGGTCTACGCCACCTCCCATCCGCGTGCGCGGGGCTGACACCGGGCCGGGTGAACGGCCGGGGCCGGGCCGCCGACAAATCGCGACCAACGGCGCGCGTCGGCTTGTGACCGGTGATGTCAAGCCCTAGAGTCCCGGTGCTGGATGGCATTTTCGGGCCACCGCGGGAGGGATCTGGTGACGAGCACGCAGGCTTCAGGGGGGGTCCTTTCCTCCGCCACCATCGAGACCGATCCGAGCCGTGCCCTCGGGCCGACTCAGCGTCCCGTGCCCGCGTTCCCCGACCCGGAGCCGCTGGCCGAGCACGGCCCCGCGCGGATCGTGTCGATCTGCAACCAGAAGGGCGGGGTCGGCAAGACCACCACCACGATCAACCTGGGCGCGGCGCTCGCCGAGTACGGCCGCCGGGTGCTGCTGGTCGACTTCGACCCGCAGGGCGCCCTGTCGGTCGGGCTGGGCAAGGGCGACCCGCGGCAGCTGGACATGACGATCCACAACCTCCTGCTGGAGTCGGACACCGACTGGGAGGACGTCGTCATCGACACCGGTGTCGACGGCATGGACCTGCTGCCGAGCAACATCGACCTGTCGGGCGCGGAGGTCCAGCTCGTCCACGAGGTGGGCCGGGAGTACATCCTCGCGCACACGCTGAAGTCGGCGGTGCCCCACTACGACTACATCCTCATCGACTGCCAGCCGTCGCTGGGCCTGCTCACGGTGAACGCGCTGGCGGCCAGTGAGGGCGTGCTGATCCCGCTGGAGTGCGAGTACTTCGCGATGCGCGGGGT
This sequence comes from Spirillospora sp. CA-255316, assembly GCA_050942275.1. Taxonomy (GTDB): domain Bacteria; phylum Actinomycetota; class Actinomycetes; order Streptosporangiales; family Streptosporangiaceae; genus Spirillospora. The sequence continues at coordinate 3,474,591 of CP192047.1, forward strand.
CGCGCTGCTGATGGAGACCATCGACAAGGTGCAGGGGCGGATCAACCCCGACCTGGTCATCGACGGCGTGCTCGGCACGATGTACGACTCGCGCACCCTGCACACCCGCGAGGTGCTGGGCCGGATCGTGGAGGCGTTCGGCGAGAAGGTCTTCCACACCGTGATCAACCGCACCGTCCGGTTCCCCGACGCGACCGTCGCCGGCGAGCCGATCACCTACTTCGACCCCAACTCCATGGGCGCCAACGCCTACCGCGGCCTGGCCCGCGAGGTCCTCCAGCGCTGGCGCGCCCTCGACGAGGAGAACTGACCGCCCGAGCGTCCGCGCGGTCCGTTTGACACGCCAGGGGCCGCTCGGGTTCGCGTGGTGCGAGCGCTCTCCCGCACGTGGGAGCATGGTCCCTTCACCGGCACGGCCACGGGAAGGGGAGGGCACCGGGTGGGCTCGGCTACCGTGAGCGACGTGGACGGAACGTCCGGAACGTCGGGGGCGGCCGGGACGGAACCGGAGCCGGGAGCCGAACAGGCGCGCGGCTTCCAGGTCCACCTGGACAACTTCGAGGGCCCGTTCGACCTGCTGCTGGGGCTGATCTCCAAGCACAAGCTGGACATCACCGAGGTCTCGCTGCACAAGGTCACCGACGACTTCATCGCCCACATCCGCTCCCACGGCAAGGAGTGGGACCTGGACCAGGCCAGCCACTTCCTGCTGGTCGCCGCGACCCTCCTCGACCTCAAGGCGGCCCGGCTGCTGCCGTCCGGGGAGGTCGACGACGAGGAGGACCTGGCCCTGCTGGAGGCCCGCGACCTGCTGTTCGCCCGGCTGCTGCAGTACCGGGCGTACAAGGAGGTCGCGCGGGTCTTCGCCGGGAAGATCGCCGACCAGGGCCGCCGGTTCCCCCGGATGGTGCCCATGGAGCCGCGGTTCGCCAACCTGCTGCCGGAGGTGCTGCTGGGCCTGGGGCCCGACCAGTTCGCCCGGCTGGCCGCCAAGGCGCTCACCCCCAAGGCGCCGCCGTCGGTGTCGGTCGAGCACATCTACCAGGCGCAGACCACCGTCAAGGAGCAGGCGGCCATCGTCATCCAGCGGATGCGCGCGCTGCGGCAGACCACCTTCCGGGTGCTCACCGACGACTGCGGCGACACGTTCGAGATCGTGGCGCGGTTCCTGGCGCTGCTGGAGCTGTACCGCGAGCAGGCGGTGGCGTTCGAGCAGCCCGAGCCGCTGGGCGAGCTGCACATCACCTGGACGGGCAGCGAGGAGGGCGACATCGAGGTCGGCGACGACTACGAGGGCGCCCGCCGTCCCGAGGACGGCGACGGGAACGGCACGAACGACCAGAAGGACGAGGGCGATGACTGAAGGACCCGGCGACCGGCCGCCCGGGGGCGGGCCGGCCGGCGGCGAGGACGCGGACCTGCCGGGGCTGCGGGCGTCGGTCGAGGCGATCCTGCTGGTGGTGGACGAGCCGGTCGCCGAGATCACCCTCGCCCAGCTGCTGGAGCGGCCCACCCACGAGATCACCGCGGTGCTGCGCGAGCTGTCGGCGGAATACACCGAGCAGGGCCGCGGGTTCGACCTCAGGGAGGTCGCGGGCGGCTGGCGGTTCTACACCCGGGACGTGTGCGCCCCGGTCGTGGAGCGCTTCGTCACCGACGGCCAGCAGGCCCGCCTCACCCAGGCGGCGCTGGAGACGCTGGCGGTGGTGGCCTACCGGCAGCCGGTGAGCCGCGCCCGCGTCTCGGCGATCCGCGGCGTCAACAGCGACGGGGTGATCCGCACCCTGACGCTGCGCGGTCTGATCGAGGACGCCGGCCAGGACCCCGAGACGCAGGCGCACCTCTACCGCACCACCGGGTACTTCCTGGAGCGGCTCGGCCTGCGCGACCTGGACGAGCTGCCCGACCTGGCCCCCTACCTGCCCGAAGACCTGCCAGAAGAGATCATCGAGGACAAGTGACACAGAACGAGGGCGTGCGGTTGCAGAAGGTACTGGCCGAGGCCGGGATCGGCAGCCGCCGCCACTGCGAGGAACTGATCGGCGAGGGCCGGGTCACCGTGAACGGCAAGGAGGTGTTCCGGTTCGGCGAGCGGGTCGACCCGCGCCGGGACGTCATCCACGTCGACGGCCGCCGGGTCGAGACCCGCGCCGAGATGCGGTACTACGCGATCAACAAGCCGCGCGGCGTGGTGAGCACGATGTCGGACGAGCGGGGCCGCAAGTCCCTGGCCGACTACGTGGAGGTGCCCGAGCGGCTGTTCCACGTCGGCCGGCTCGACACCGACACCGAGGGCCTGATCCTGCTGACCAACGACGGGGAGCTGTCGCACCGGCTGACCCACCCCAGCTACGGCGTGCAGAAGACCTACCTGGCCGAGATCCACGGGCCGATCCCGCGCGACCTGGGCAAGCGGCTGCGGGCCGGCGTGCGGCTGGAGGACGGCCCCGCCAAGGCCGACAGGTTCCGGATCTTCGACCAGGTCGGCAGGCGGGTGCTGGTGGAGATCACCCTGCACGAGGGCCGCAAGCACATCGTGCGGCGGATGCTGAAGGAGGCCGGGTTCCCCGTCCAGCAGCTGGCCCGCATAGAGTTCGGGCCGATCAAGCTGGGCCAGCTGAAGCCCGGCACGATGCGCGCGCTGACCGTGACCGAGGTCGGCGAGCTGTACAAGGCGGTCGGCCTGTAGCCGAGCGGCGCGAGACTGGGAGGAACGAACAAGTGGCGGTACGCGCGGTGCGGGGGGCGACGCAGGTCGACGCCGACGACCGGGAGCAGATCCTGGAGGCCACGACCGAGCTGGTCGGCGAGGTGATGGGCCGCAACGGGCTCACCACCGACGAGGTGATCAGCGTGCTGTTCACGGCGACGCCCGACCTGGTGGCGGAGTTCCCGGCGTTGGCCGCGCGCAAGCTGGGCTTCCACGAGGTGCCGCTGCTGTGCGCGTCGGAGATCGCGGTGCCGCACGGGCTGCCGCGGGTGATCCGGCTGATGGCGCACATCGAGACCGACCGGCCGCGGTCGGAGATCCAGCACGTGTACCTGCGCGGCGCGACCGCGCTGCGCCTGGACATCGCCCAGTAGCACGCCGCCCGCCCGGGTCGGCGGGCCCGCCGCAAAGCGGCCGGAGGAGCCCCAAAGCGTCGCTACGCTTGTGGGGTGGTTGAAGAGGGCATTCCAGGGCGTGTCATCGTCGTCGGGACCGGGCTGATCGGCACGTCGATCGCCTTGGCGATGCGCGAGCGCGGCGCCGAGGTCCTGCTGACCGACCGCGACGAGGCGTCGCTGCGGATGGCGGTCGAGCTCGGCGCGGGCGAGGCGCTGCCCGAGGGCGCCTCCGGCGGCCCGGCCGACCTGGCGGTGCTCGCGGTGCCGCCCGCCGCGGTCGCGGTCACCCTGCTGGACGCGCAGAAGCGCGGCCTGGCCTCCGTCTACACCGACGTGGCCAGTGTCAAGGCGCTGCCGCTGCGGCAGGCCGCCGAGCTGGGCTGCGACATGACCTCCTACGTCGCGGGCCATCCCCTGGCCGGCCGGGAGCGGTCCGGGCCCGCCGCGGCCCGCGCCGACCTGTTCCTCGGGCGTCCCTGGGCGCTGTGCCCGGCGGAGGAGTCCGCGCCGGAGGCCGTCGAGGCCGTCACCGCGCTGGCGCGGGCGTGCGGCGGCGAGCCCGTCGTGGTCGACGCCGCCGAGCACGACCGCGCCGTCGCCCTGGTCTCGCACGCGCCGCACGTGGTGTCGGCCGCGGTCGCCGCCCGGCTCACCGGCGCCGACGATGTGGCGCTCGGCCTGGCCGGGCAGGGCGTGCGGGACGTCACCCGGATCGCCGCCAGCGACCCCCGGCTGTGGATCGGCATCCTGTCGGCCAACGCCGAGCCGGTCGCCGACGTGCTGGAGGCGGTCGCCACCGACCTTGCCGTGGCCGCCTCGCTGCTGCGCGACGGCAGTGAGGGCGCCGCCGCGCATGTGGCCGACCTGCTGCTGCGCGGCAACGCGGGCCGTTCCAGGATCCCCGGCAAGCACGGCGGCGAGCCGTCGTCCTATGCCGTGGTCCAGGTGGTCATCCCCGACCGGCCCGGCGAGCTGGCGATGATCTTCCAGGCGGCGGGGATCGCGGGGGTCAACATCGAGGACGTCACCATCGAGCACTCGCCCGGCCGCCCGCTGGGCGTGCTGGAGATCTCGGTGCGGCCCGAGGCCGCCGAGCGCCTGGCCGAGGAGTTGCGCGCCCGCGGCTGGTCCGTTCCGGGCTGACCCACCGGTCCCGGACGGGCCCCGGACGGCCCCGGACGGGCCTCCTTCCGTTCTGGACGGCTTCGTTCGCGGCCTAGGTCCTCCCGGGGGACGGTAGCCTGGCACGTCGGGGCTCCCTGCGGGCCCGGGGCGCGCGTGCGAGGCCCCGGCGGAGGCGGGGACGCGCCCGGGCATCGGTTTCGGGGGGCCGCCGCCGCATGCCCGCGCCGCACCGCCCGTGCCGCACCACCGCACCGCACCGCGTCTCGCCGCGAAGAAAGGGAGCATCGTGCCGCTCGTCATCGCCATGGACGGCCCCTCCGGGTCGGGCAAGTCCAGCGCGTCCAAGGGCGTCGCCCGCGCGCTCGGCCTGCGCTACCTCGACACCGGCGCGATGTACCGCGCGATGACCTGGTGGATGCTGCGCGAGGGCGTCCCGGTCGACGACCCCGCGGCGGTCGCGGCCCGCGCGGGCGAGCCGGTGATCGAGTCCGGCACCGACCCCGGCGGGCCCGCCATCACCGTGGACGGCACCGACGTGTCCGCGCCCATCCGCACCCGCGAGGTGACCAACGCGGTCAGCGCGGTCAGCTCCGTGCCCGCTGTGCGCGAGCGCCTGGTGGCGCTGCAGCGTGAGATCATCGGGGGCGGCGGGATCGTGGTGGAGGGCCGCGACATCGGCACCGTGGTGGCGCCCGACGCGGCGGTCAAGGTGTACCTCACCGCCAGCGAGGAGGTCCGGGCCGCGCGCCGGGCCAAGGAGCTGGCCGCCGACCCGTCCGCGTCGGTGACCCTGACGCAGGCCGAGCAGGCCCGCCGCGACCGGCTGGACTCCACCCGGACCGCGTCCCCGCTGGCCAAGGCCGGCGACGCGGTCGAGATCGACTCGTCCGGGCTGGGCCTGGACGAGGTCATCGAGGCGGTCCTCCGCCTCGCCAGAGCGATGAGCGACTGAGTGGCACACGTGAGCGAGTACGAGATCGAGACCCTCCCCGAGGACGCCGGCGAGGCCGCCGCATCCGGCGAATGGGCGGCCGACGAGCCGCCCGCGCCGGTGGTGGCGGTCGTCGGCCGTCCCAACGTCGGCAAGTCGACTCTGGTCAACCGGGTCATCGGGCGCCGCGAGGCGGTCGTGGAGGACGTGCCGGGGGTGACCCGCGACCGGGTCGCCTACGACGCCACCTGGAGCGGCCGCCGCTTCACCGTGGTCGACACCGGCGGCTGGCTGCCCGACTCCTCCGGCCTGGCCGCCGCGATCGCCGAGCAGGCGCGGCTGGCGGTCGACCTGGCCGACGTGGTGATGTTCGTGGTCGACGCGACCGTCGGCGCCACCGACGTGGACGAGGCCGTGGTGGAGATCCTGCGCCGGTCCGGCAAGCCGGTGGTGCTGGTCGCCAACAAGGTCGACGACGTGGGCGCCGAGTCCGACGCGGCGCTGCTGTGGTCGCTGGGCATCGGCGAACCGCACCCCGTCAGCGCCCTGCACGGGCGCGGCAGCGGCGACCTGCTGGACGCGGTGCTGGAGGCGCTGCCCGAGGAGGCCCCCGCCGAGACGTTCGGCGAGGCCGGCGGGCCGCGCCGGGTGGCGCTGCTGGGCCGTCCCAACGTCGGCAAGTCCAGCCTGCTCAACAAGCTCGCGGGGGAGAACCGCGCGGTCGTGGACGCGGTCGCCGGTACCACCCGCGACCCGGTCGACGAGCTGATCGAGCTGGGCGGGAAGACGTGGCGGTTCATCGACACCGCCGGGATCCGCCGCCGGCACCGCGAGAACCAGGGCGCCGACTTCTACGCCACGCTGCGCACCCGGTCGGCGCTGGAGCGGGCCGAGGTGGCCGTGGTGCTGATCGACACCACCGAGCCGCTGGCCGAGCAGGACCTGCGGATCGTGTCGATGGTGATCGAGTCGGGCCGTTCGCTGGTGATCGCCTACAACAAGTGGGACCTGCTGGACGAGGAGCGCCGCCACTATCTGGAGCGCGAGATCGACCGGCAGCTGCACAACGCGCGCTGGGCGCCCCGGGTCAACATCTCGGCCCGCACCGGGCGGCACATGGAGAAGCTGGTCCCGGCGATCGAGACGGCGCTGGAGGGCTGGGGCACCCGGGTGCCGACCTCCAAGCTGAACCAGTTCTTCGCCGACCTGGTGAACGCGCATCCGCACCCGGTCCGGGGCGGGAAGCAGCCCAAGATCCTGTTCGCCACGCAGGCGGGCGTGCGCCCGCCGCGCTTCGTGCTGTTCACCTCCGGGTTCCTGGAGGAGGGCTACCGGCGGTTCATCGAGCGGCGGCTGCGGGAGGAGTTCGGGTTCGAGGGCACCCCGCTGGACATCGCGATGAAGATCCGCGAGAAGCGCCCCAAGCGCAAATAGCGGCATTCGTTCCCGGCCCGCCCGGTTGCTGGGGGTCGTCCCCCAAAGGAGCTTTCCCGGGCGGGCCGGGTCGTGTCACGATGCAGTCAGGCGGAAGCCGTGTAACCTATCGCTTACTTGGTGCGGCTTGCCCGGTTCCGCCGCCGTACCGGGATGCCGTGCCGGGACGGCCGTACCGGGACGATCGAGGGGTGCCCGTGAAGCTGCTGCTGCTCATGTCGGTCGCGCTGGTCTGCGTGGCTCTCAGCTTCGCCTGGAAGGAGCCGTGGATCGGCGGCGTCGGCCTGCTGGTGGCCTTCGTGGCCATGTTCACCGACCGCGACGACGTCCGGCTCGACGACGAGAAGCGCAACTACGAGACCAGCACCTCCGTCCGCAACATGCGCAGCCGGAACCGCTGACCCTCCGAACCCCGGACTCCGGGATCACCGGGCCGCCGGGTCTCAGAGCCGCGGCAGCCCGGGCCCACGCGCCACGCGCTGGTCGCTGGCCTGCGGCGGCCCGGACGGCTCGTCCCGCGGCGGCCGGGCGTAGCGGCCGAACTCCGGGGCCAGCGGCTGCGTGGTGCCGCTGGAGCCCGGATACGGCGAGGGGGCGCTGGAGTTCCTCGGGTCGTCGTAGGACTCGCGGCCGTCGTCCCCGTACCCGCCGTACTCCTCGGCCTCCCGCACGCCGACGACCGCGAAGCGTCCCAGCGCCAGTGCCGCCAGGAACACCGCGAGCACGCCGAGCGCGGAGAAGCCCGACAAGTCCTCGGCCAGCCGCCGCCCCTCCTCGGTGCCCAGGGGCGCGCCGACGCCCGGCACGTCCCACAGCGCCGCGACCGGGCGCCCGACCACGAACCAGGCGCCGCCCAGCACGGCCAGCAGGGCGCCCGCCATGGCCAGCACGCGTCCGGCGGCGACCAGCACCACCAGCCCGCCGAGCCCGACGGCGATCGCCGGGGCCACGCTCAGCTGCAGCCGGTCGGTGGTGTAGAACCACGTCCTGTCGGGAGCGAAACCGAAATCGACGTACGGACCGGCGAAGGGGAGGAGCCCGCCCCACACCCCGAGCAGCACGAGCAGCGCCCCGCACACGGCGCCCCGGCTGCGCGGCACCCGCCTTGTCCCAGCCATCACGTTTCTCCTTAGACCGGGCGGAATGTCTGTTTGGAAGGCCCTTTACCCCGAGGGGACCGCTCCAAGCCGCGACGGCCGCCCGCGGCCCGGGGGCGGGGCGGCCCGATCACAGGAAGGTACGGCCATGGCCCACGAAACGATCACCGTGTACGCGCGCGAGGAGCCGCCGGACCGCTGGGACGCGGCGATCTTCCTGGCCGGTCCCACACCGCGCTCGCCCGAGGTGCCGTCCTGGCGCCCCGCCGCCCTCGCCGAGCTGCGCGAACGCTGGCGGGGCGGCGGACGCCTGGTGGTGTTCGACCCCGAGCACCGGCACGGCGTCCACGACGACTACACCGGCCAGGTCGACTGGGAGGAGCGCTGCCTGCACCTGTCCGACGAGGTGCTCTTCTACGTGCCGCGCGACCTGGCCACCATGCCCGCGTTCACCACCAACGTCGAATGGGGGATGTGGCACGACAGCGGACGCGTGGTGTTCGGCGCCCCGCCCGACGCGCCCAAGAACCGCTACCTGCTGCACTACGCCGGCAAGTACGGCGTGCCCACCGCCACCGACCTCCCCGGAACGGTGGCCGCCGCCCTGGACAGGATCGGCGCGGGCGTGGCCCGTGCCGGGGGTGAGTGCGCGGTGCCGCTGGCGCTGTGGCGCACCGGCCCCTTCCAGCGCTGGTACGGGGCGCAGCGCGCGGCGGGCAACGTCCTGCTCGGAGCCCGTGTCGCCTGGCGGTTCGGCGACCAGTGGGGGCTGTGCGTCCGGGTGCGCGTCACCGCCGAGGACCGCGTCAAGGACGGCGAGCTGGTGGTCTTCCGGCCCGACACCGGCGTCGCCGTCCTCTACCGGCCGGGGCCGACGCTCGAGGAGACGACGGTCGTGCTGGTCCGGGAGTTCCGCGGACCGGGCGCCACCGCCGACGGCTTCGTGCACGAGCCGCCCGGCGGGTCCGGCCCGGACGGGACGGGCGACCCGCTGCGCGCGGCACTGGCGGAGCTGGCCGAGGAGACCGGCCTGGAACTCCCGCCCGAGCGCCTGCGGGAACACGGCGACCGCCAGGTCAACGCGGCCATGTCGGCGCACCGCGCGCACGTGTTCGCGGCCGAGGTCACCGAGGCGGAGCTGGCCGCGCTGCGGTCGGCCGGGCCGCGGGGCTCGGCGGCCGAGGGGGAACGCACGACCGTGGAGATCGCCACGTTCGGGGAGATCCGCCGGCGGCGGCTGGTCGACTGGGCGTCCCTGGGAATGATCGCCGACGTGCTCGCCGGAGACGGCACGGGCAAGGGTTGACGCGGGTGCCGGCATGGCATCTCAGGTGGATATCGCGTGATGGATCTGGCATGTGCGAGAGGTAGGGTGTGACCGTGATGACCGAGTCGACCTTCCGGATCAGCGAGGTCGCCGCGCTTCTCGGCGTCAGCGCCGACACCGTCCGGCGCTGGGTGGACGGCGGGCGGCTGACGGCCTCCCGCGACGAGCACGGCCACCGGCTGGTGCCCGCCGCGGAGCTGGCCGCCTTCGTCCGCGCCGAGGCGGGCCAGGCCGAGCTGCGCTCCTCCTCGGCCCGCAACCGGCTGCGCGGCATCGTCACCGACGTCCGGCGGGACGGGGTGATGGCCCAGGTGGAGATCCAGGCCGGCCCGTACCGGATGGTCTCGCTGATGAGCCGGGAGGCCGCCGACGAGCTCGGGCTGGCGCCCGGGGTGGTCGCCGACGCCGTGGTGAAGTCCACGAACGTCGTGGTCGAGCTGGCCGGGCATTGAGCGGAGCGCGCGTGGGGCCATGCGCCGGGCGGTGACCGCCGCCCCGGACGCGCGGGGCGGGCCCGGCGGCCGGCGTCGTCCAGGGGCCAGGGCGGCCAAGGCGGGGGAGGGGTTTCCGGGGCGTCCGCCGTGGATCCTGCTGCTCCCGGCGCTGATCGCGCTGGCCTTCCTCGTCCTGCCACTGGCCGGGCTGCTGTTCCGGGCCCCGTGGTCCACGCTCGGCACGCGGCTGGGCGAGCCGCAGGTGCTGGAGGCGCTGCGGCTGTCGCTGGTCAGCGCCACCCTCGCGACCGGGCTGTGCCTGCTGTTCGGGGTGCCGCTGGCCTGGCTGCTGGCGCGCGTGCCCTTCTCCGGCGTCCGGCTGGTGAGGGCGCTGGTCACCGTGCCGCTGGTGCTGCCGCCGGTCGTGGGCGGCGTCGCGCTGCTGCTGGTGCTGGGACGGCGCGGGATCGTGGGCCAGTGGCTGGACTCGGCGTTCGGGATCACGCTGCCGTTCACCACCGCCGGGGTGGTGCTGGCCGAGACGTTCGTGGCGATGCCCTTCCTGGTGATCAGCGTGGAGGGCGCGCTGCGCGCCGCCGACCTGCGGTACGAGGAGGCCGCCGCCACGCTCGGCGCCACCCGCTGGACGGTCTTCCGGCGGGTCACGCTGCCGCTTGTGGCGCCGGGCATCGCGGCCGGGGCGGTGCTGTGCTGGGCGCGGGCGCTGGGGGAGTTCGGCGCCACGATCACGTTCGCGGGCAACTTCCCGGGCCGTACGCAGACCATGCCGCTGGCCGTCTACCTCGCCCTGGAGACCGATCCGCAGGCCGCGATCGTGCTGAGCCTGGTGCTGCTGGCGGTGTCGGTGCTGGTCCTGGCCGCGCTCCGGGACCGATGGGTCAACACGGCGTGAGCGAGGGGACGGCGTGAGCGAGGGGGACGGTGTGAGCGCGCGGCGGGGGCTGGAGGCGCGGCTGGTCGTACGGCGCGGGTCGTTCGAGCTCGACCTGGAGCTGGAGGCCGAGCCCGGTGACGTCGTGGCGCTGCTGGGGCCCAACGGGGCGGGCAAGAGCACCGCGCTGCGCGCCCTGGCGGGCCTCACCCCGATCACCGGCGGGCACATCCGCGTGGACGGTGACGCCGTCCACGCGCTGCCGCCCGAGCGGCGGGGGATCGGCATGGTCTTCCAGGACTATCTGCTCTTCCCGCACCTGAGCGCCGTGGAGAACGTCGCTTTCGGGCTCCGCTGCCAGGGGGCCGGGCGGCGCGAGGCGCGCCGCAGGGCCGCCGAGTGGCTGGAACGGGTAGGCCTGGCCGACCACGCCTCGGCCCGTCCAAGGGCACTGTCGGGAGGGCAGGCCCAGCGGGTGGCCCTGGCGCGCGCACTGGCCGTGGAGCCGAGCCTGCTCCTGCTGGACGAACCCCTGTCGGCCCTGGACGCGCACACGCGGCTGGAGATCCGCGCCGCGCTGCGCCGCCATCTGGCCGGTTTCGAGGGCGCGGCCGTGCTCGTCACCCATGATCCGCTGGACGCCATGGTGCTCGCCGACCGGCTGGTCGTCCTGGAGGGCGGGCGGGTGGTCCAGCGTGGCGAGCCCGCCGAGGTGGCGCGGCGTCCCAGGACCGACTACGTGGCACGCCTGGTCGGGCTGAACCTGTACCGCGGGCACGCGTCCGGGGGGACTGTCACGCTCCAGGATGGAGCGTGCCGTTTGGACACCATCGACCGACTCGACGGCGAGGTTTTCCTTGCCTTCGCGCCATCATCGGTGGCGATCCACCGTTCCAGGCCGGACGGCAGCCCCCGCAACCTGTGGCCCGCCCGGGTCGGCGCCATCGAGCGCCACGGCGACCGGGTCCGGATCCGGCTGGACGGCCCGCCGCTGCCGGCCGCCGCCGACGTGACGCCCGGCGCCGTCGCCGAACTCCAATTGACGGAAGGCAGCCGGGTTTGGGCTGCCGTGAAGGCTACGGAAACCCACGTTTACCCGGCCTGAACTCCACCAGGCGGAAGCGGCCCCGCGACCGTACGCCCCCCGACAAGATGGGGCCAGGTGACATCAGTCACATAAACGGACCGCAACCCCCAAAAGCAGCGGCGATTGGTCCAGACCAAATGGCAAAGACGTGCGCTTTTGTTCATGATGCAAAGATCCTGCGAACAGCTGAAGGAGTTGCCCGTGTCCAACCAGGTCACCGCGTCGTCGGCAGCGGCCCTCGACCAGGCCCCAACCAGTCACACCGCGCTGATCGACTGGGTCCGCGGGATCGCCGAGCTGACCCAGCCCGACCGGATCGAATGGTGCGACGGCTCGGAATCGGAATGGGAGCGCCTCACCGGCCTCCTCGTGGAGCAGGGCACGTTCAAGCGGCTGAACCCGGAGAAACGGCCCAACAGCTTCTACGCGGCATCCGATCCCAGTGACGTCGCCCGAGTAGAGGACCGCACGTACATCTGCTCGGAAAATGAGGCCGATGCCGGCCCCACCAACAACTGGATCGCGCCCGCCGAGATGCGCGCGACCTTCGGCGAGCTCTTCAAGGGCTGCATGAAGGGCCGCACCATGTACGTGGTGCCGTTCTGCATGGGCCCGCTGGGCGGCAACATCTCCCAGCTCGGCGTCGAGATCACCGACTCGCCCTACGTCGCGGTGTCGATGAAGATCATGACCCGGATGGGCACCGAGGCGCTGCGCCTGATCGAGGAGCGCGGCACCTTCGTCAAGGCCGTCCACTCCGTCGGCGCCCCGCTGGAGCCCGGCCAGCAGGACGTGCCCTGGCCGTGCAACTCCACCAAGTACATCTCGCACTTCCCCGAGACCCGGGAGATCTGGTCCTACGGGTCCGGCTACGGCGGCAACGCCCTGCTCGGCAAGAAGTGCTACGCGCTGCGGATCGCCTCGACCATGGCCCGGGACGAGGGCTGGATGGCCGAGCACATGCTGATCCTCAAGCTCACCCCGCCGGCCGGTGAGACCCGGTACGTGGCCGCCGCGTTCCCGTCCGCCTGCGGCAAGACCAACCTGGCCATGCTCCAGCCGACCATCCCCGGCTGGAAGGTCGAGACGATCGGCGACGACATCGCCTGGATGCGGTTCGGGGAGGACGGCCGCCTCTACGCGATCAACCCCGAGGCCGGGTTCTTCGGCGTCGCCCCCGGCACCGGCGAGGGCACCAACGCCAACGCGGTCAAGACCCTGTGGGGCAACAGCATCTTCACCAACGTCGCGCTCACCGACGACGGCGACGTGTGGTGGGAGGGCCTGACCGACGAGGCCCCCGCGCACCTCACCGACTGGAAGGGCAACGACTGGACGCCGGAGTCGCAGACCCCGGCCGCCCACCCCAACGCCCGCTTCACCACCCCGGCCGGGCAGTGCCCGATCATCGCCGACGAATGGGAGGACCCCAAGGGCGTCCCGATCTCGGCGATCCTGTTCGGCGGCCGCCGGGCCAGCGCGGTGCCGCTGGTCACCGAGTCCTTCGACTGGCAGCAGGGCGTGTTCCTGGGCGCCAACGTGGCCTCGGAGAAGACCGCCGCCGCCGAGGGCAAGGTCGGCGAGCTGCGCCGCGACCCGTTCGCGATGCTGCCCTTCTGCGGCTACAACATGGGCGACTACTTCGGCCACTGGCTGAAGATCGGCCGCTCCACCGACGCCGAGAAGCTGCCGCGGATCTACTACGTCAACTGGTTCCGCAAGAACGCCGACGGCAAGTTCATCTGGCCCGGCTTCGGCGAGAACAGCCGCGTCCTGAAGTGGATCGTGGAGCGCCTCAACGGCCAGGCCGACGCCGTCAAGACCCCGATCGGCCACCTGCCCACCAAGGCGGCCCTGGACACCGAGGGCCTGGAGATCGCCGACGCCGACCTCGACACCCTGCTGTCGGTCGACACCGAGGTCTGGAAGCAGGAGGCCGCGCTGGTCCCCGAGCACTTCGAGACCTTCGGCGACCACCTGCCCAAGGAGCTGTGGGACGAGTACAACGCCCTGGTGAACCGGCTGGGCCACTGACCCGCCGGCAGCACCGGGACCGGTAGTACCGGGTCCTTCGGTACCGAGAGCGGGCCGCGCCGTCGGACGGCGCGGCCCGCTCCTTCATGGCGTCAGCGGACGAACGTCACGTTGCGCGCCGACCGCCGGAAGCCCACCGACCGGTACGTCGCCCGCGCCGACGGGTGGCCGTCGTCGCCCCGGGCCGCGACCCGGGCCGTCTCGGCGCCCAGCGCACGCGCGGTGTGCAGGGCCGCGAGCACGGCCGCGCTCGCCAGCCCGCGCCGCCGGTGCCCCGGATCGGTCCCCACCGGCTCCAGCACCGCCTCGCGATTGCGCTCGTCCAGCCACACCAGGCAGAACGCGGCGGGCGAGCCGTCGGGCGCCTCCACCAGCCAGTCCAGGTCGGCCCGGTACGGCCACACGCCCATCATCCGCTCGTAGGCCGCGCTGGTGACCATGGACGGCGCGCCGGGCAGGGAGAACGCCGCCCGGTGCACGGCGGCCCTGGCCATCGCGTCGGCCGCGCCCCGCACGTGCCGCAGCACGTACCCCTCGGGGACCTCCGGCTCGGGCAGCCCGGCCAGGTCGCGGCGCAGGTGGATGAAGAACGGGCCGCCGGTCACCTCGCGGTAGCCGTGCCGGCGCAGCGCCTCGATGAGGCCCGTCTCGGCGTCCAGGACGGTCACCGCCCGGGAGTCGCCCTCGGCGACCTCGTCGAACCAGCGCAGGATCTCCTCGGCCAGGTCGGGATGGGCGGGGTCGAGGTGCAGGTCGAGCTCGCCGGGCCGGGCGCGCCACGCCCACGCCGCCGGCTCGCCGCCGCGCTCCCACAGGGCGGTGGGCCAGGCGCACTCGCCGTGCTGGTGGCGGTACCAGACGATCTCGCCGATGTGCCAGCGGCCGCTCCGCGGGTCCAGCCGGCTGCTGAGGTCCTGCATGGCGCGCAGATCGGCGGGACCGGAAAAGAGGCGCATCCGCGAGATCGTAGCCGGGCTTTGCCCGGAGCCGACCCGAATTTTGGCCCGGCGGGGGACGCGACGCCTCCGGGGTGGGCAGGCATTCGGGAAGGGCGCGCTCAAGGCGCTCATCCCGGGCGCCGGCTGCGGTGCCGGTCGCGGGTGCCGCCACGGAGAGGGAGGCCTGACGTGTTCGATCTGATCACCCGGCACTGGTGGGTGCTGGCGGTACGCGGGGCGTTCGCCGTCCTGTTCGGTCTGGCGGCGCTGTTCTGGCCCGGCATCACGGTGCTGGCGCTGGTGATCCTGTTCGGCGCGTACGCGCTGGTGGACGGCGTCATCGCGCTCGTCGGCGCGATCCGCGGCGGGTTCGGGCGCTCCCGGACCTGGGCCGCGATCACCGGCGTGGCCGGGATCGTGCTGGGGCTGGTGGCGCTGATCTGGCCGGGCATCACCGCGTTCGCGCTGCTCATGCTGATCGCGGCCTGGGCGGTCGTGGTCGGCGTGTTCGAGATCGTCTCGGCGATCGCGCTGCGCCGCGAGATCGAGGGGGAGTGGCTCTACATCGTGGCCGGCGCGGTGTCGGTGCTGTTCGGCGTGCTGCTGTTCGCCTGGCCGGCGTCCGGGGCGGTGGCGCTGGTGTGGCTGATCGGCGCGTTCGCGATCGTGGTGGGCGCGATGATGATCGGCTCCGCGTTCCGGCTGCGCAAGCTGGGCAAGGAGGCCGAGCGGGCGGAGCGGCCCGCGGGCGGGATGGGCGCGGGCGGCGCCTCCGCCGCGCCGGGCTGACCCGGTCCCGCGAACCCGCGCCCTGGGCCCTGTGCCCCGTGCCCCGTGCCCTGCGCCCCGTGCGCAGGGCGCGCTGTGCGCAGGGATGCGAGCCGTGCGCCCGGGGGCGCCCGCGCTCCGCCGCCGTGAACCTCAACTCATGTTGAGGATGGCTTACCATGGGCCCATGACGCGGTTGGAGCACAGGGTGCACGAGCTGACCGTGGGCCAGCTCGCCGAACGCAGCGGGGTCGCGGTCTCCGCGCTGCACTTCTACGAGTCCAAAGGGCTGATCAGCAGCCGGCGCACGCCCGGCAACCAGCGGCGCTTCCCCCGCGACACGCTGCGCCGGGTCTCGTTCATCAAGATCTCGCAGCGGGTCGGCATCCCGCTGAGCGACATCAGGGACGCCCTCGGCACCCTGCCCGAGGGCCGCACCCCCACCGCCGAGGACTGGGCCCGGCTGTCGGAGACCTGGCGGGCCGACCTCGACTCCCGCATCGCCCAGCTGGAACGGCTCCGCGACGACCTCACCGACTGCATCGGCTGCGGCTGCCTGTCCCTGAAGACGTGCGCGCTGGCCAACCCCTACGACCGGCTCGGCGACAACGGCCCCGGCCCCCGCCGCCTCATGGTCGAGTGCGAGCGCGACAGCGGGGCCGTCCCCTCCAGCGGCGCCTGCGACCCATGCGACCCGTCCGGCGAGGTCCCGGCCGTGGAGGTCTCTCGCGTGGACGTCCCGGCCGTGGACGCCTCGTGCGGCGGCGTCCCGTCCGGCGTCCCGGCCGCGGAGAGCACGTGCGGTGACGGCGCGTCCGCGGGCAACGGCGCCGCCCCGCGGAGGGCGCCGTAGCCCGCGCGGCGCGTCACCCCAGGCCGTCGGCCGTGAGCGACTGGTCCAGCGGCTCGCGCAGATGCGGGTCGGTACGGCGCGGCATCGGCTCCCGGCCGGGCGGCTGGCCCGGCCGGGGCTGGGCGGGCAGCGGCTCGATCGGCAGCTTGGCCGGCTCGTCCGCCAGGGTGAACTCCTCCCCGTGGTGGCGCAGCCTGAGCCCGGGCCCCTCCAGCAGCTCGTAGGTCGCGTTCTCCGCCCGCACCGTGACCCGCAGCCGGCTGCCCCGGTAGCGCATCCGGAACGCCAGGCGGGTGATCCCGCCCGGCAGCCGCGGCGCGAACGACAGGCACCCGTCCGACGCCCGCATCCCGCCGAAGCCCGCGACCAGCCCGCTCCACGCCCCCGCCATCGAGGCGATGTGCAGCCCGTCGCGGGTGTTGCGGGCCAGGTCGTGCAGGTCCATCAGCGCCGTCTCGCCCAGGTAGTCGTGCGCCAGGTCCAGGTGCCCCACCTCGGCGGCCAGCACCGCCTGGCTCTGCGCCGACAGCGAGGAGTCCCGCACCGTCAGGCCCTCGTAGTACTCGAAGTTGCGCCGCTTCTGCTCGGCCGTGAACGCCTCCCCGCACAGGTGCATCGCCAGCACCAGGTCAGCCTGCTTGATCACCTGCTTGCGGTACAGGTCGAAGTACGGGTAGTTCAGCAGCAGCGGGTAATGGTCGGGCTTGGTGCTCGCGAAGTCCCACTTGGCGTGGTTGGTGAAGCCCTCGGCCTGCGGGTGCACCCCGAGCCGCTCGTCGTAGGGGACGAGCATCGCCGCCGCCGCGTTCCGCCAGGACGCCGCCTCGTCGGTGCTCACCCCCAGCCGCTCGGCCAGGTCGGGATGGCGCATCGCCATCGCCGCGGCCTCCTGCATGTTCCGGCGCGCCATCAGGTTGGTGTAGACGTTGTTGTCCACGACCGCGCTGTACTCGTCGGGCCCGGTCACACCGTCGATGCGGAAGACGCCCTCCACGTCGTGGTGGCCCAGGTCGCGCCACAGCCGCGCGGTCTCCACCAGCAGCGGCAGCCCGATCTCGCGCTCGAACCGCTCGTCCTCGGTGGCGTCCACGTACCGCACCACCGCGTCGGCGATGTCGGCGTTGATGTGGAACGCCGCCGTCCCGGCCGGCCAGTACCCCGAGCACTCCTGGCCCCGGATCGTCCGCCACGGGAAGGTCGCGCCCGCCAGGCCCAGCTGGTGGGCGCGCTCGTGCGCCAGCGGCAGCGTCATGTGCCGCCAGGCCAGCGCGTCCGCCGCCGCCGACGGGTGGGTGTAGGTCAGCACCGGCAGCACGAACGTCTCGGTGTCCCAGAACGTGTGCCCGTCGTACCCCGGCCCGGTCAGCCCCTTGGCAGGGATCATCCGCCGCTCGGCGCGGGCCCCGGCCTGCAGGATGTGGAAGAGCCCGAACCGGACCGCCTGCTGGATCTCGGCGTCCCCGTCGATCTCGATGTCCGCGCCGCGCCAGAACTCGCTCAGGTACTCGCGCTGCTGCTTGAGCAGCCCGTCCCAGCCGGTGTGCCGGGCCGCCGCCAGCGCCGCCACCACCTGGTCGTGCAGCGCCGGCCGGGACCGCTGGGACGACCAGCCGTAGGCGATGTACTTCACGATCCGCAGCTTCTGCCCCGGCTCCAGCTGCGTCGCCACGGTCATCCGGCCCACGTCGGGGGAGCTCTCGGCGTCCACCTCCATCCGGCCCGGCCCCTCGATGTCGTGCGACATCCCCGCGGCCATCCGCAGCCCGCTCTTGCGGGTGGCGTGCACCAGGACGACCTTGGTGCCGTTGTGCACGTGCTCCTCGCTGACCAGCGGGGACTCCAGCACGGCCGCCACCCGCGGATCGTCGCCCAGATCGGGCAGCTGCTCGTTGGCCACCAGCTCCGACTGGGCCACCAGCCGCAGCGGCTCGTCCACCGGCTCGACCTCGTAGCAGATCGCCGCGATCGCCCGCTGGGTCAGCGACACCAGCCGGGTGGAGGTGATCCGCACCCGGTCCTCGGCGGGGGAGGTCCACTCAACCTCGCGGGTCAGCGTGCCCGCCCGCATGTCGAGGATCCGCTCGTGGCGGTGCAGCCGCCCGTAGCGGACGTCGAACGGCTCGTCGTCCACCAGCAGCCGGATCAGTTTGCCGTTGGTGACGTTGATGACGGTCTGGCCCTGCTCGGGGTAGCCGTACCCGGCCTCCGCGTACGGCAGCGGCCGCCGCTCGTAGAACGAGTTGAGGTAGGTGCCGGGCAGCCCGTGGGGCTCGCCCTCGTCCAGGTTCCCGCGCAGCCCCACATGCCCGTTGGACAGGGCGAACACCGACTCGCCCTGGGCCAGGCGGTCCAGCCGCAGCTCCGGCTCGCGCACGCACCACGGCTCCACCGCGTACACGGGCCGGTCGGAGGCGCCCCGCGCGTCCCGATCGGTCACCGATCCCCCTCCAACCGCTCGTCGCCCGCCGGCAACTCCGACAGGTCGTCCACCACCACGTCCGCGCCGTGCTCGGCCAGCGCCCGGGCGTGGTCGCCGTCGACCCGGTTGACCCCCACCACGAACGCGAACCCGCCTGCCCGGCCCGCCTCCACGCCCGCCAGCGCGTCCTCGAAGACGGCCGCGCGCGCCGGTTCGACGCCGACCTCCCGGGCGCCCTCGATGAAGGTGTCGGGCGCGGGCTTGCCCGGCAGGTTCCGCTCGGCGGCCACCACCCCGTCGACGCGGGCGTCGAACAGGTCGGTGATCCCCACCACGCGCAGCACCTGGGCGGTGTTGGCGCTGGATGACACCACGGCGGTCTTCAGCCCCGCCGCCCGCGCCCGCCGCACGTACTCGATCGAGTCGCCGAAGGTCTCCACGCCCTTCTCCTCGATCAGCTTCAGGACCAGCGCGTTCTTGCGATCGCCCAGCCCCCGCACGGTCTCGGCGTGGGGCGGGTCGTCGGGGGAGCCCTCGGGGAGGGTGATGCCCCGCGACTCCAGGAACGAGCGCGTCCCGTCCTCGCGCCGCTTGCCGTCCACGTACCGGCTGTAGTCCTTGGCGGAGTCGAAGGGGACGAACGGCTCGCCCGTCCGCTCCGCCCGCTCGCGCAGGAACTCGTCGAACATCTCCTTCCAGGCCGCCGCGTGCACGGCGGCGGTACGGGTCAGCACCCCGTCGAGATCGAACAGGCAGGCCTGAACGCCATCCGGCAGTCCCAGCATCGCTCCCCTCTCCGCGATACGCGTGAGATCTCAACCATGGATGCCGTTCCCGCGCGGAACAAGGACATGCGGCGCCGAGTTGCCCGAACGTGGCTGCGTTCCCCCTCGTACCAAGGGGGGTAGGGCGCGAGATGAGCGAGATGGGCAGGAGAGGGGCCAATGGGTAACGCGGAAAAGGGCGGCGCGCGGATCGGCGTCACGGGACTGGCTGTCATGGGGCGCAACCTCGCCCGGAACCTCGCGCGGCACGGCCATCCGGTCGCGGTGCACAACCGGACGCCCGCGCGCACCAAGGCGCTGGTGGAGGAGTTCGGGCACGAGGGGACCTTCCTCCCGGCCGAGTCGCCCGAGGAGTTCGTGGCCGCGCTGGAACGCCCCCGGAGGCTGGTGGTCATGGTGAAGGCGGGGGCGCCCACCGACGCGGTCATCGACGAGTTCGCGCCGCTGCTGGAGCCCGGCGACATGATCGTCGACGGGGGCAACGCGCACTACGCCGACACCCGGCGCCGCGAGGCCGCGCTGCGCGAGCGCGGGCTGCACTTCGTCGGCACCGGCATCTCCGGCGGCGAGGAGGGCGCGCTGCACGGCCCCAGCATCATGCCGGGCGGGTCGGCGGAGTCCTACGCCGCGCTCGGCCCGCTGCTGGAGGACATCGCCGCCGAGGTCGACGGGACGCCCTGCTGCGTGCACGTCGGCCCCGACGGCGCCGGGCACTTCGTGAAGATGGTGCACAACGGCATCGAGTACGCCGACATGCAGCTGATCGCCGAGTCCTACGACCTGCTGCGGTACGCCGCCGGGCTGTCCCCGGCGGAGATCGCCGAGGTGTTCCGCACCTGGAACACCGGGCGGCTGGGGTCGTATCTGATCGAGATCACCGCCGAGGTGCTGGCGCACACCGACGCCGCCACCGGCGCGCCGTTCGTGGACGTCGTCCTGGACCAGGCCGAGCAGAAGGGCACCGGCCGCTGGACGGTGCAGACGGCGCTCGACCTGGGCGTCCCGGTCGGCGGGATCGCCGAGGCGGTGTTCGCCCGGTCGGTCTCCGGGCACGCCCCGCTGCGGGAGGCCGCGCAGGGGCTGCCGGGCCCGGCCCGCTCCGCGGCCGCCGGCTCCGGCTTCGCCGACGCGGTGGAGAAGGCCCTGTACGCCTCCAAGATCGTCGCGTACGCGCAGGGCTTCCACCAGATCCAGGCGGGCAGCGCCGAGTACGGCTGGGGCATCGACCCGGGCGCGATGGCCACGATCTGGCGCGGCGGCTGCATCATCCGCGCCCGGTTCCTCGACCGCATCCGCGCCGCGTACGAGGCCGACCCGCGGACGGCGACGCTCCTCACCGACGACCACTTCGCCGAGGCCCTCGGGGACGCCCAGGACGCCTGGCGCGAGGTCGTCGCCACCGCCGCCCGGGCGGGCATCCCCGCGCCCGGCTTCTCGACGGCGCTGGCGTACTACGACTCGCTGCGCGCCGAGCGCCTGCCCGCCGCGCTCACCCAGGGCCAGCGGGACTTCTTCGGCGCCCACACCTACCGTCGCACGGACCGCGAGGGCTCCTTCCACACCCTCTGGGGAGGCGACCGCACCGAGCACCCGGCCTGAGCGCGCCCGGCCTGAGCGCACCCGGCCCGGGTGCCCCGGCGTGGGCCGGTCAGCGGCGGAGCACCGTCCAGACGGCGGGGCGGAGGCCGGAGGCGGTGGTGACGGAGCCGGCGATCTCGCCCCGGTCGTTGATGAAGGCGGGGGCGGCCGTCCCGGCGTCGCCGGTGGCGGTCTGCAGGTCGTACATCCGGCCTCGGTCCCAGACGAACGGGTGGATCTTCCCGTCGGCGGTCGTGCTGCCGCCGAGCACCTGGCCGCGGTCGTTGAGCCCCGCGACGGACGAGCCGCCGACGTCGGTGGGACTGCCGCCGAGGGTGCCCAGGTCGGTCATCTTCCCGCGCTCCCAGAGGAACGGGCGGACCTCTCCCGAGGCGGTCTGGCCGACGGCGGCGACCTGGCCGCGGTCGTTGAGCGCCTGGAAGAAGGGGTGCGCCCACACCCATGCGCCCCCCAGGTTCCCGATGTCCCGTGACCGGCCCCGGTCGTAGAAGAACATCCGCCGCTCGGTCTCGTCGATGCCCACCGCCTGGCCGCGGTCGTTGACGTCGATCATCCAGCTGACGGCCCTGTCGCCCGGCGCGAGCACCCGCGCGGTGGTCCGCCCGTCCCACAGGACACCGGTCCGGTAGGGCGCGGTCATGCCGTTCAGGATCGTGCCGAGGACGGTGCCGCGGTCGCTGAGCTTGACCGCGAGCACGGTCGTGGTGCCGTCCGGGTGCGCCAGTTCGGCGCGCCCGGACGGGCTCCACAGCACGGCCGTGTGGGGCAGGCCGCTCATGTCGCCCATCCCGGTTCCGTACAGCACCTGCCGCCGGTCGTTGAGGACGGCCGGGAACGCGCCCGAAATCTCGCTGCTCGGCGCCACGGTGGCGACGCGCTCGCCCCGCTCGTCCCAGAGGACCAGGTCGGCGCCCTCGTGGACGAGCATGTCGCCGCGGTCGTTGATCTGGCCGAGCCGGTACCGCCCGTAGCCCGACAGGGGCGTCAGCCGGTAGCCGCCGGAGGGCAGCGGTTCCCAGCGCACGATCCGGTACTGGCCGCGCTGCGCCGGCGACTCGGTCATGCCGACGAGGCGGCCGCGGGCGTCGATCTGCGCGCCGCCGGCGGGCAGGTCCCCGTCCAGGGGGAGTTCGGTGAACCGGATCGTGGCGGCAGGGGCGGTGCGGGCCGCGGCGGGTGCGGCGAGGACGACGGGGACCAGGACGGACGCGATCGCGAGAGCCGTGGCGGCCCGGCGGCGGGGGAGGGCGGGCCGGGGACGGCGTCGGTCGGGCATGCGCATGCTCCTCGGTGTGGACGGCCCCCGACTATGCCACCAAATGGTGGCATTGTTGTGCGGCGGGTGCCAGGCCTCCCGCGGGCCGGAAGCGGCCGGAGGGACGGCCGTTCAGGCCCCCTCGGCCACCTCGTCCCTGCCGTCCTCGTCCCTGCCGTCCAAGTCCCTGTCGTCCTCGTCTCCGGCGTCCTCGGCCTCGGCCTCGACCTCCAGGTTGAAGAGGTAGCCGAGGGTCTCCCGCGCGGCGAGCTCCTTCATCAGGTCGTAGGACTCGGCCACCGCTTCCGAGAAAGCCCTGACGAATGAGGGTGTGTCAGGATCGGCTCCGGCGATGCCCAGCAGGCACAGGCTCTCCAGCAGCGCGTGCGTCCTCGCCAGATGCTCATGCCATTCGCCGTCCATCACGCTGAGCACCAC
The DNA here is from genome assembly GCA_050942275.1 of Spirillospora sp. CA-255316. GTDB lineage: Bacteria > Actinomycetota > Actinomycetes > Streptosporangiales > Streptosporangiaceae > Spirillospora. Next base: position 3,497,115 of record CP192047.1, read on the forward strand.
CCAGAGCTCCAACTCCCGCATGGTCTCCGAGCCGAGATCCCGCTCGCGGCGCTCGAAGGCCTTGGCGATGTCGGCGCGCAGGGCCGAGAGGACCGCGGCCCGCCTGGGCGTCCGCATCAGCTCCTCCGCCGTCACCGAGACCGGGCAGGTGTCCCCGATCAGCGCCAGGGCGGCGTCGACCTCGTCGCGGGCGCATGATTTGGACAGACCGTGGAGCGCCCACTCGAGGAATCCGTCGATCATGCCCTCCAGCGGGACGGGGGCCTCGCCCCGCATGATCGCGGCCCGCTCGGCCGCCCACTCGACGCGTTGCACGTCCACCGCCACCTGGGCCGTCGTCCGCCGCTCGAAGCGGTCCATATCGATGACCCAGCCGCCGCGCTCCCGCTCGGGGCGGCGGGAGGGGATCGGCGCCACCACCATGCCGTACTCGCGCTGCAGCGCCTCCGACGCCCAGTCGATGTCGGCCGACGCCCCCGACAGGAACCCGTACTCGTGCAGCAGCCCGCCGACGCTGATCTTCGCGAGCCGCACCGGCCGGCCGGGATCGGGCGCCTCCCCGCCGGACTCCCGCGCTGCCAGCGCCTCGGCCACCAGGCCCAGCTGGACCGCGTCCTCGACCGGGCGCAGGTCGTCGACGCCCAGGAGGTCCTGGAGCTTGTCGATCCCCGGCCGCAGCAGGCGGACAAGGTGTGTGGACCGGTCGTAGGAGTAGTCGCCCGCGTCCCGGCTCAGCGACCCGGCGACCCCGGCCCAGGCGGTCCGCTGTTCGACCTGCTCTTCGGAGGGCGGGCCGGCGATCAGCAGTTCGAGGTGGCGGCTCTCGATGAACTGGTACCTGGCGTCGTCCACGATCCCCATGCCGAGGCCGCGCTGGACGATCTCGTCCGGCGTCCACGCCATGCCGTCCCGGAGCAGGTCGTAGCCGATCTCGTCGGCGGAGCCGTAGACGACGTCGGCCGCGTACGCCGCCGCCCGCGCCGCGGGTTCGTCGCCCGGCCGGATCAGGCCCGTCCCGGCACCCAGCGCGCGGTACACCGGGGCCATCCACCGCTCGGCCCGCTCGGCCTCCCGGTCGTCGGCGGCGATCACGTGCACGGGGGTGCCCTCCAGGGCGGCGAGGTAGGCGGGGAGCACACAGGCCAGCGTCTTGCCCTCGGACTCCTGCATCTGGGCGATCGCGCCCATGGCCATCGCCGCGCCGCCCATGATCTGCTCGTCGTGGTGGCGCAGCCCCAGCGTCCGCCGGGCCGCCTCCCGCACCGCCGCGAACGCCTCGATCATCAGGTCGAACACGTCCTCCCCGGCCGCGATCCGGGCCCGGTACTCGCCGGTGAGGGCGGCCAGCGCGGTGTCGGACAGGGCGAGGAAGCCGGACTCGACCGCGGCGACCTCGTCGGCGACCTCCCGGGCCCGGCGCAGCACCCGGCGGCCGGAGAGCCGTCCCGTCAACCTGCCGACCGTCCCCGACGCCATGGCCCGCCGCCCTCCGCCGCCCGTTCCTGACCGGGATCATAATCAGCCCGGCGCGGCGCGGGCAGTCGCCGGACGGGGGCAGGATGGAAGGGTGAACCTCATCGATCAGCTCCCCTCCGGTAACGAAGCCGACGCCGACTCGCTGTACGAGGCGTTCGAGCGATGGGTGTCCGGGCGCGGCATCACGCTGTACCCGGCGCAGGAGGAGGCGCTGATCGAGGTCGTCTCGGGCGCGAACGTCATCCTGGCCACCCCGACCGGCTCGGGCAAGAGCCTGGTGGCGGCGGGGGCGCTGTTCGCCGGGCTGAGCCGCGACCAGGTCGGGTTCTACACCGCGCCGATCAAGGCGCTGGTGTCGGAGAAGTTCTTCGACCTGGGCGAGATGTTCGGCCGCGAGAACGTCGGGATGATGACCGGCGACGCCAGCGTCAACGCCGACGCCCCGATCATCTGCTGCACCGCGGAGGTGCTGGCCAACATCGCGTTGCGGGACGGCGCCGAGGCCGACATCGGCCTGGTGGTGATGGACGAGTTCCACTTCTACGCCGAGCCCGAGCGCGGCTGGGCCTGGCAGATCCCGCTGCTGGAGCTGCCGCAGGCCCAGTTCCTGCTGATGTCGGCGACGCTGGGCGATGTGTCGTTCTTCCAGAAGGACCTCACCCGGCGGACCGGGCGGCCGACGGCGCTGGTCACCTCGGCGGAGCGGCCCGTCCCGCTGATCTACGACTACCGGGTCACGCCGCTGCACGAGACCGTCGAGGAGCTGCTGGCCGAGCGGAAGGCCCCGATCTACCTGGTGCACTTCACCCAGGCCGCGGCGATGGACCGGGCGCAGGCGCTGATGAGCATCAACGTGTGCACCAAGGAGGAGAAGGCCAGGATCGCCGAGCTGATCGGCAACTTCCGCTTCACCACCCGGTTCGGCCGCAACCTGTCGCGGTTCGTCCGGCACGGCATCGGCGTCCACCACGCCGGGATGCTGCCCAAGTACCGGCGCCTGGTGGAGCGGCTCGCCCAGGCCGGGCTGCTCAAGGTCATCTGCGGCACCGACACCCTCGGGGTCGGGGTGAACGTCCCCATCCGCACCGTGGTGTTCACCGCGCTGAGCAAGTACGACGGGCACCGGGTGCGGCGGCTGCGGGCCCGCGAGTTCCACCAGATCGCCGGGCGCGCGGGCCGGGCCGGGTTCGACACCGTCGGGTACGTGGTCGCCCAGGCCCCCGAGCACGTGGTGGAGAACGAGAAGGCCCTGGCCAAGGCGGGCGACGACCCCAAGAAGCGCCGCAAGGTGCAGCGCAAGAAGCCCCCGGAGGGCTTCGTGGGCTGGGACGAGGACACCTTCGCCAGGCTCCAGGCCGCCGAGCCGGAGATGCTGCGCTCCCGGTTCGAGGTCAGCCACGCGATGCTGCTGTCGGTGATCGCCCGTCCCGGCAACGCGTTCCAGGCGATGAAGCGGCTGCTCACCGACAACCACGAGGATCCGGCGGCGCGGCGGCGGCACATCTCCCGGGCGATCGCGATCTACCGCTCGCTGCTGGCCGGGGGCGTGGTGGAGACCCTGGAGGAGCCCGACGAGCAGGGCCGGTACGCCCGCATCACCGTCGACCTCCAGGAGGACTTCGCGCTCAACCAGCCGCTGTCGACGTTCGCGCTGGCCGCCTTCGAGGTGCTCGACCCGGCCTCGCCGTCGTACGCGCTCGACGTGCTGTCGGTGATCGAGGCGACGCTGGACGACCCGCGGCAGATCCTGGCCGCGCAGCTCAACAAGGCACGCGGCGAGGCCGTCCAGGAGATGAAGGCCGAGGGCATCGAGTACGAGGAGCGGATGGAGCTGCTCCAGGACGTCGACCACCCCAAGCCGCTGCGGGAGGAGCTGGAGGCGGCGTACGAGATCTACCGGGCGGGCCATCCGTGGGTGGGCGACCATCCGCTGCGGCCCAAGTCGGTGGTGCGCGACATGTACGAGCGGGCGATGACGTTCACCGAGTACATCGCCTTCTACGAGCTGGCGCGCGGCGAGGGCCTGGTGCTGCGCTACCTGTCGGGGGCCTACAAAGCGCTCCAGCAGACCGTGCCCGAGTCGATCAAGACCGATGATCTGATCGACCTGATCGAGTGGCTGGGCGAGCTGGTCCGGCAGGTCGACTCCAGCCTGCTGGACGAGTGGGAGCAGCTGGCCAACCCGTCCGACCCGGCCGCCGCCGAGGCCGATCTCGCGGCGATCGAGGAGCGCGTCACCCGGGTCACCGCGAACGCCCGCGCGTTCCGGGTGCTGGTGCGCAACGCGCTGTTCCGCCGGGTGGAGCTGGCCGCGCTGGAGCGGTACGCCGAGCTGGGCGAGCTGGACCCGGGCCTCGGCGCGGACGGCTGGGAGGAGGCGATGGCGGGCTACTGGGAGGACCACGACGAGCTCGGCACCGGCCCGGACGCCCGGGGCCCCCGGCTGCTGCAGATCGAGGAGGTCCCCGACGACGGGCTGTGGCGGGTCCGGCAGGTCTTCGACGACCCGGCGGGCGACCGCGACTGGGGGATCACCGCCGAGGTCGACCTGGTGGGCTCGGACGAGGCGGGCGAGGCCGTCATCAAGGTGATCTCCGTCGACCGCCTGGGCGGCTGATCGCAGGGCGGCGGCGCCCCGGCGGGCGGCCGCACGCTTGCCGGCGGCGTGACGGGGCAGGTCGTACCCGGAAACGACGGCGAGCCGCCGGCGGCCACCGCCACCGGGCTCCGGGCGATGCGGCCGCCCTGACACGCCCTGACATCTGGTACACCGTGGTGCCGGGATGTTCGGGCGCCGCCCGCTGCCGCCCAATGTGATGAGGAGAGTGAGATGGTCCAGGTCGCCGTAGCTCAGTACGCGTCCGGGCAGGACAAGGAACGGAACCTGGCGGACGCGGCCAAGCTCGTGGCCGACGCGGCCGGGCGCGGCGCCCGGCTGGTGGTGCTGCCCGAGTACGCCATGTTCACCGCGCCGAAGATGGACGAGCGGTTCGTCGAGACCGCCGAGCCGCTGGACGGGCCGTTCGTCAGCGGCCTCGCCGACCTCGCCGCGCGGCACGGCGTGCACGTCGTCGCCGGTGTGAACGAGGCGGTGGACGAGCCGGGCCGCATCTCCAACACCCTCCTCGCCCTCGCCCCGTCCGGCGAGCCGGTCGCCCGCTACAGCAAGATCCACCTGTACGACGCGTTCGGCTACAAGGAGTCCGACCTGGTGCGCCCCGGCCCCATCGAGCCGCCGCAGACGTTCGAGGTCGAGGGCGTCGCCTTCGGCATGCAGACCTGCTACGACGTGCGGTTCCCGGAGATGACCCGGCGGCTGGTGGACGCCGGGGCCGACGCGCTGGCCCTGCCCGCCCAGTGGGTGCCGGGGCCGCTCAAGGAGGACCACTGGCGCACCCTCGCCCGGGCCCGCGCCATCGAGAACACGATCTACGTCGCCGCCGCCGACCAGTGCGCGCCGGCCGGCGCCGGCAACAGCATGATCATTGACCCGATGGGGGTGGTCGTGGCGTCGCTGGGGGAGGGCACGGGCATCGCGGCCGCGGAGGTCTCCCCGGACCGCGTCGCCGAGGTCCGCGCGAAGAACCCGGCCCTGCGGCTGCGCCGCTTCGGCGTCACCCCGCTCGGCTGACCGCCCGCCCGCGGCCCCGGACGGGCCCGGCGCCGGTCAGACCATGTACTGGTCGTGGCTCCGGTACAGCTCGGTCCACTCCTCCTTCGACAGCTGCCGGCCGCTCGTCGCGATCTCGGTCATCGCCTCGAAGTAGGCCTCGCGCGGCGCGCCCGGCGTGAAGAGGATCAGCATCGACGCCGGCTCGCCCGACTCGTTGCGGAAGGCGTGGACGCCGCCCTCGGGCACGAACAGGAAGTCGCCCTGCGTCGCGTCCGTCCAGCCGCTCCCGTCGTAGAGCCGGATCGTCCCGGACAGGACGTAGAACGACTCGGTGATCGTCCGGTGGAAGTGCGGGGCGGGCCCCGACGGCTCGGGGCCCATGTCCCACTGGTAGAGCCCGAACGCCCCGCCGGTGGAGCCGCCCGTGCCCAGGTAGTGGACCTGGGTGCCGGTGGAGGGCGGCGCCCCGGCCGGCGCGGTCGTCAGGTCGGGCCCGGAGGCGGCCCGCCGCAGCACCCCGCTGACCTCGCCGCCCTCGCCCAGGTACCGGGCCTCCGGATAGGACATGGAACCTCCCCGTCGTCGTGCCGATGATCTCAGAGCACGGTAGACCACCGGCAGGGGCGGACGGATCATCGCGGCGGGGGGAGGCCGCGCGGCTCCTCGATCTCAGGACCAGCCGCCGTAGGGGACGGTGAGGACTTCCATGGCGTGCCCGGACGGGTCGTCGAAGTAGACGCCGCGGCCGCCGTCGCGCGTGTTGATCTCGCCGGGCCCGCTGCCGTCCGGGTGGGCGTAGTAGCGGGCGCCCGACTCCTTGATCCGCGCGAGGATGCCGTCGAACTCCTCCTCCGGCACCAGGAAGGCGCAGTGCTGCCAGCGGAAGTCGTCGGAGTCCATGAAGTCGAGCGTCACGCCGTTGCCCGTCTTCACCGGCAGGAACGGGCCGGTCCGGGGGCCGACCTCCAGGCCCAGGATGCGGGCGAGGAACTCGGCCGAGACCTTCTTGTCCCTGGCGGGGACGATGATGTGATCGAGCTGAATGGACATTGCGGGCACCTCCTCACCACGAGTGTGCGACCTCGACCATGGTCGAGGTCAACCGCGGTGACGGGGCCGCCCGTCAGGGACGGCGCCCCACGCCGCTCACCAGCTCGCGCAGCCGCATCGGGCCGCCCGTCTCCGGCGCCAGCGGCGGGGTGTCCATGCCCGTGCCCGCGCGCAGCCCCGCCAGGAACTCGCGCAGCGCCTCCATGCCCGTGTGCGCGGGCGACCAGCCCAGCTCCGCCCGGGCCCGGACGGTGTCCATGATCGGGACGTGCAGGGCCAGGTCGAGCAGGTCCGGCGAGGCCGGCACCATGCCCAGCGTCCAGGCCGCGCGCAGCGCCGCGCGGGCGCCGCGGGCCGGCACCGGCACCTTCCGCGCCCCCAGCAGCTCGGCCAGCTCGTCGGTGCCGATCACCGGCTCGGCCGCCAGGTTGAAGGCCCCGCGCACGTCCAGCGTGACCGCCAGCCGGTAGGCCTGGCCCGCGTCGGCGGCGTGCAGCGCCTGGAAGCGCAGTCCGCGGACGTCCGGCACGAACGGGATCAGCCCCGGCCGCACCAGCTGGCCCGGCAGGAACGGACCCGCGAACAGGCGGCGCTGCTCCGCGGCCGACTCCCGCTTGAAGATGAACCCCGGGCGCATCCGCACCACGCGGCACTCGGGATGCTCGGCCTGGAAGCCGTCGAGGAGCCGCTCCACGTAGGACTTCTCGCGGCTGTACGCTGCGGACGGCCAGCCGTGCGTCGGCCACGACTCGTCCACCCCGCGGTCCTTGGGGCCGGGCGAGTACGCCCCCACCGACGAGGCGTACACCAGCACCGGCACCCCCGCCTCCGCCACGGCCATGAACACCCGCGCGCTGCCGAGCACGTTCGCCCGCCAGGTGATCATGGGCGCGTGCGTGGGCTGGAACAGCCAGGCCAGGTGGACGACGGCGTCCGCGCCCCGGAAGTGCGGGACCAGGTCGGCCTCGGACACGTCGGCCACGGCCCACTCGGTCTTGTCGACCTTCAGGCCCGGGCGCCGCCGCGCGAGCCCGAGGATCGAGGTGACCTCCGGGTCGGCGGCCAGCGCCTGCACGGTGCTGGTGCCCACGTTGCCGGTGGCGCCGACGACAACGACACGCATGATTGCCTCCGTCGGTTGCGGGGTGCGGCGCGATCGGCCCTACCCGCCACGACCTGGGACCATGCGGTCAGGACGCGGGGTCGCCGAAGACTTTGCCGGGGTTAAAGACGCCCGCGGGGTCCAGCGCCGCCTTGATCGGGTGGTGCAGCGCGACCACGGCGGGGTCCAGCTCGGCGTGCAGGCCGCGCCGCTTGAGCAGCCCGACGCCGTGCTCGCCGGTGACCGTGCCGCCCAGCGCGATCGCGTCGTCGACGATCCGGTCGAAGGCCCGCTCGGCGCGGGCCCGGGCGCCGGCGTCGTCCGGCGGCGCGATGATCAGCGGGTGCAGGTTGCCGTCGCCGGCGTGCGCGATGTTGGCGATGTGGGTGCCGGTGTCGCGGGCGGCCCGCTCGATCCGGACGAGCATCTCCGGGACCAGGACGCGAGGCACGCACACGTCCTCGGTCAGCACCGGGCCGAGGCGCTCCAGCGCCGGGTAGGCCAGCCTTCGCGCGGCGAACAGCGCCTCGGCCTCCTCCTCGTCGGTGGAGCGCGCGCTCCAGGTGGCGCCCGCGTCCTTGAAGCAGGCGGCGATCGCGTCCGCCTCGTCCTCCTCGCGGGCGTCGCTGCGGGCCAGCAGCAGCACGTTCGCGTCGGCCGACAGGCCCATGTTCTTCCAGTCGTCCACGGCCCGCAGGCAGTGCCGGTCGATCAGCTCCAGCGCGCTGGGGACGATCCCGGCGGCGGTGACGGCGCCCACGGCCTCGCCCGCCGCGTGCAGGGTGTCGAAGTGGCCGACGACGGTGCGCTCGGGCGGCCGGGCGCCGCGCAGCCGCACGGTGATCTCGGTGATGACGCCCAGCGTCCCTTCCGAGCCCACCATGAGGCCGCACAGGTCGTACCCGACGACGCCCTTGGCGGTGCGCCGCCCCAGCCGCACCACGTCGCCGCGCCCGACGACCGCCTCCATCGCCAGCACGTAGTCGCGGGTGACGCCGTACTTGACGCAGCACAGCCCGCCGGCGTTGGTGGCGACGTTGCCGCCGAGGGTGGACCACGGGGCGCTGGCCGGGTCGGGCGGGTACCACAGGCCCCGCTCGGCGCAGGCGGCGCGCAGGTCGTCGTTGACCACGCCGGGCTGGACGACGGCGAGCCGCTCGCGCGGGTCGATCTCGATGATCCGGTTCATCCGCTCCAGCGACAGCAGCACGCAGCCGTCGAGGGCGTTGGCGCCGCCCGACAGGCCGGTGCCGGCGCCGCGCGGGACGATCGGCACGCCCCGCTCGGCGCAGATGGCCACCAGCGCCCGCACGTCCTCGGTGGACCCGGCGCGCACCAGCGCGGCGGGCGCGCCGTAGGGGGCCCAGGCCGCCTCGTCGTGCGCGTAGGCGGACATGACGTCGGGGTCGGTGACCACCCGGTCCGCGGGGATGTGGCGCCGCAGCGCGCCTGCCAGATCGGTCATGATCCCACAGAATCACGCCGCGGCCCCACGGGTGAAGCCGGGCCGCTCCCGTCAGGCGGCCTCGGCCGCGGTGAGCCGGGTGACGTCGGCGCGGAGGGCCGCCACGTCCACGCCTTCGGCGGTCAGGACCCGCACCGCCTCGGTGCCGTCGTCGTGCAGGAGGCCCAGCAGGATGTGGCCGCTGCCGATGCGGTTGTGCTTGAGCCGGATCGCGTGCCGCAGGGCCAGCTCCAGCGCCTTCTTGCTCTCGGGCTCGAACGGGATGTGCCCCTTGCGGAAGCGGCCGGCGGGGGCGTCCAGCGCGCCCTCGCCGAAGCTGCTCTCGGTGGCCTGGCGCACCGCGTCCAGGTCGATGCCCAGGGTGCGCAGCGCCTCGGCGTCGATGTCGCCGGCCCCGGCCCCGCGGGCGACGGCGGCGCGGAGGGCGCCGAGCTCCTGCCCGTGGCCGCGCAGCGCGCGGGCGGCCGGGCCGTCGCCGTGGAGCAGCGCCAGCAGCAGGTGCGCGGTGCCGATCTTGTCGCCTGCGGTGGCGCGGCACTCCTCCTGCGCCGCCGTCACCGCGGCCCGGGCCTCCTTGGTGAAGCGCTCGAACATCCCCGTGTCACCTTTCCTTCCTGAGGACACGGCGGCCTCCGCCGTGCTTCTTGTGGACGGCCTGCCGGCTCACGCCCAGGCACACCGCGATCTCCTGCCAGGACCAGCCCTGCTCGCGCGCCCCCGCGACCTGCAGCGCCTCCAGCCGGTCGGCCAGCTCGCGCAGCGCCCGCACGGCCCGCAGCCCGACGGCCGGGTCCCGGCTGCCCGCCTCCTGGGCGAGCCTCACTCCGTCGTCCATGGTGTCAATCTAGGTTGACACTCGGTCGCTTGTCAACATCGGTTGACAGGCGAGGGGTGTCAGGACGGACCGAGCAGGGTGGACAGGAGATCGTCCAGGCTGATCAGGCCGGCGATCCGGCCGTCGGCCTCCCGCACCAGCCCCAGCTGGCTGTGGTGCGCGCGCAGCGTCGTCACCGCCTCCGCGACCGGAGTCGCCGCCGCCAGCACCGGCACCGGATGCGCCAGCTCGCCCGCCGTCGCCGCGCGCCCGCGCGCCCGCGCCAGGTAGGCGTCCCGCACATGCACCATCCGCGGCAGCCCGCCCTCGGCCACGCCGCGCAGCATCAGCCGCAGCCGGCCGGTGCCCGCCGCCGTCGCCACGACCTCCGCCGCGGTCGCCTCCGGCGGCACCGACACCACCTCCGGCAGCGGGATCACCAGGCCCGACAGCGGCGTCCGCGGCGCGTCCAGCGCGGCGGTCAGCAGGTGCAGGTCGGTCTCCTCGATCAGCCCCAGCCGGCGCGACTCCACCGCCAGGCTGCGCAGCTGCTCGGGCGTGCGCGACACGCGCACCGTGTTGCGCGGCGGCACCCCCACCATCCGCAGCAGCAGGTTCGTGGCCGCGTTCAGCGCCGCCAGCACCGGCCGGACCACGGCCGTGAACGCCCGGAACGGCACCGCCAGGATCATCGCCGACCGCTCCGGCCGGATGATCGCCCACGACTTGGGCGCCATCTCCCCGACCACCATGTGCAGGAACGTCACCAGCCCCAGCGCCAGCACGAACGCCACCGCGTGCGCCGCCCCGTGCGGCAGCCCCACCGCGTGGAACAGCGGCGTGAGCGTGTCGGCGATCAGCGGCTCCGACACCAGCCCCAGCCCCAGCGAGCACATCGTGATCCCCAGCTGCGCCCCCGCCAGCATCAGCGACAGCTCCCCGATGCCCGCCACCGCGGCCGCCGCCGTACGGCTCCCGCGCGCCGCGGCCCGCTCCAGCCGCGGCCGCTTGGCCGCCACCAGCGCGAACTCCGCCGCGACGAAGAAGCCGTTGGCGGCCAGCAGCCCCACGGTCAGCGGAACCCCGGAGGAGAGGTTCACGGCACGCTCACCCGCCCCGCTCCGCCGGCACGTCCTCCACCCGGACCCGGATCAGCTCCGGCACGTGGCGGCGCACCGACAGCACCTCCACCACCGCCCGCCGCGGCGGCTCGTCCGCCCGCCGGGGCGGCAGCTCCACCCGCACCACGTCGCCCGGCTCGGCGATCCGGCCCAGCCGCTCGAGCAGCAGCCCGGCGACCGTCTCGTAGGCGTCGCCCTCGGGCAGCGCGATCCCCGTCTCGTGCTCGACCTCGTCCACCCGCAGCCCGGCGTCGACCGTCCACCAGTCGCCGCGGCGCACCGCCAGGTCCTCGCCCACCTCCTTCTCGTCGGCGATCTCCCCGACCAGCTCCTCGGCCACGTCCTCCCAGGTGATCAGGCCCGCGAAGCCGCCGTACTCGTCCACCACGCAGGCCATCGCGCCCTCACCGTCGCGCAGCCGCGCCACCACGTCCGGCAGCGGCAGCGTCGAGGGCAGCAGCGGCGCGGGACGGCAGACGTCGCCCACCCGGGTGCGCGCCGCCTCGCGGGGGTCCAGCCGCACCAGCTCCTCCAGCCCCACCAGGCCGACCAGGTCGTCCACGCTCCCCCCGACCACCGGGTAGCGGGTGTGGCCGTGGGCGGTGATGATGTCGGTGAGCGCGTCGGCCGTCGCCGCCGCCGGAACGGTGACCACGTCCACCCGGGGCACCATGACCTCCTCGGCCGTCCGCTCGGGGAAGGCCAGCGCCCGCTCCAGCAGGTCCGCCTGCCCCTCGTACAGCTCCTCACCGGACTCGCCGATGATGTGGCCGAGCTCCTCCAGCGTCGCCCCGTGGTGCAGCTCCTCCACCGGCTCGATCCCCACGGCCCGCAGCAGCCGGTCCGCCGACGCGTCGAACAGCCGGATCACCGGGGAGGCGATCGCCAGGTACATCAGCGTGGAGGGCGCCAGCGCCCGCGCCAGCGACTCGGTCTTGGCCAGCGCCAGGTTCTTGGGGAACAGCTCGCCCAGCACCATCTGCACGACGGTCGCCAGCGCGAAACCGGCCGCCACCGCGATCCCGCCGACCGCCGCCTCCGGTACCCCGGCCGCCGCCAGCCCCGGGGCGATCAGATCGGCCAGCGCCGGCTTGGCGATGAACCCGACGACCAGCGCGGTCACCGTGATGCCCAGCTGGGCGCCCGACAGCATGAACGACACCCGCCCCATCACCCGCACGGCGCGGGCGGCGTTCCGGTCGCCCTCCCGGGCCCGCCGCTCCAGGTCGGACCGGTCGGCGGTGACGAACGCGAACTCCTGCGCGACGAACCATCCCGTCGCAGCGGTCAGCAGCACGACGGCGAGCAGGCCCAGCGCGGCGTCCACGGTGCAGACCATTCCCCGCGCAAGATCTTTCTCACCCGGGATTGCGGGGCGCCGCGGGGTGGAATGAAACCCTGCGCCGCCGACGATCCCGTGGAGGGGGCAACGATGCCCAGACCGTTCGCGTCGTCCGCCGATCTGGACGACAAGGAGCAGACCCTCGAGGTGCTCGACGACGGGGTGTACGCCCTCACCGCCGAGGGAGACCCCAACGTGGGCGCGGTCGAGGGCGAGGACTTCCTGGTCTGCTTCGAGGCCCTCGCCACCCCCGCCGCCGCCCGCGACTGGCTGGTGAAACTGCGGCAGTACACCGACAAGCCGATCCGCTACCTCGTGCTGTCGCACTACCACGCGGTCCGGACGCTGGGCGCCGCCGCGTTCGGCACCCCCGTGATCATCGCCCACGACCGCACCCGCGCGCTGATCGCCGAGCGCGGCCGGCAGGACTGGGAGTCGGAGTACGGCCGGATGCCCCGGCTGTTCAAGGAGCCCGACGGCATCCCCGGGCTCACCTGGCCGGCGGTCACGTTCTCCAGCACCCTCACCATCGACCTGGGCGGCGACCGCGGCGACCTCGACCTGGCCTACTGCGGGCGCGGCCACACCGAGGGCGACATCGTGGCGTGGCTGCCGCGGCGGCACATCCTGTTCGCAGGCGACCTGGTGGAGACCCAGGCCGCGCTCTACACCGGCGACGCCTTCCACCGCGAGTGGGCCGCCAGCACCCTCGACCACGTGGAGTCGTTCGGGGCCCGCACCCTGGTCGGCGGGCGCGGCACGGTCGCGCACGGGCGCGAGGCGGTGCGCGCCGCGATCGCGCAGACCCGCGACTTCCTCGAGGTGATGATCGCCGAGGTGGGCGCGGTCCGCGACCGCGGCGGCACGCTCAAGGACGCCTTCGCCGCCGTCCACGCCGCGCTGGCCCCCGCCTACGGCGGCTGGCCGATCTTCGAGCACTGCCTCCCGTTCGACGTCTCCCGCCTCTGGGACGAGCTGGAGGGCATCGAACGCCCCCGCATCTGGACCCCCGAACGCGACCAGGAAATCTGGGCCGAACTCCAGGACTGACCCGATGGACGAACGGGTGCTCGTTATCGGGGCCGGGCCTGTCGGGCTCACGGCCGCCCTGCTGCTGGCGCGGTGGGGCCTGCGCGTGCTGGTGCTGGAGCGGCATCCGGGCCGGGAGCCCGTGGGGTCGCGGTCGATCTGCCAGCAGGGCGACGTGCTGGACATCTGGTGCCACGCGGGCGCGGGTGCGATCGCCGAGGAAGGGCTGGCGTGGACGACCGCGCGGACGTACTTCCGCGACCGGGAGCTGTTCTCGTGGCGGTTCGCGGCGGCGGGGACGCTGCCGCCGTGCGTGAACATCTCCCAGTCCCGCACCGAGGAGATCCTGGACGCCCGCGTCGCCGAGCACGGCGATCTGATCGAGGTGCGGTGGGGCTGCGAGGTGACCGGGCTGGAGCAGGACGCCGGCGGCGTGACCGTGCACTGCGGCAGCGGGGAGGCGGTGCGGGCCCCGTACGTGGTGGCGTGCTCGGGCGGCCGGTCCCCGGGCGTGCGCGAGCCGCTCGGCGTCGGGTTCCCGGGGGAGGACTTCGACGACCGGTTCCTCATCGTCGACCTGGAGGCGGACTTGCCCGGCTGGGAGCACGAGCGGCGCTTCTACTTCGACCCGCCGTGGAATCCGGGGCGGCAGGTGCTCATCCATCCGTGCCCGGGGTCCCGGTACCGGATCGACTGGCAGGTGCCGCCGGAGTTCTCGCTGGACGAGGAGGAGGCGGGCGGCGGCCTCGACCGGCGGATCCGGCAGATCATCGGGGACCGGCCGTACCGGACGCTGTGGCGTTCGGTGTACCGCTTCCAGTCCCGCGTGGCGACCCGGATGCGGGTGGGCCGGGTGCTGCTGGCGGGTGACTGCGCGCACCTGTACGCGCCGTTCGGCGCCCGGGGCCTCAACTCCGGGGTGCCCGACGCGGAGAACGCCGCCTGGAAGATCGCGTTCGTGGCGCGCGGCTGGGCGCCGCCGGAGCTGCTGGAGTCCTACCACCTGGAGCGGCACGCGGCGGCGCTGGAGAACCTGGACGTCACGGCCGCGACGATGCGTTTCCTGGTGCCGCAGGGGGAGGAGGCGCGGGCGCGCAGGGTCGCGGCGCTGGAGCGGGCGGCGGCCGACCCCGCGGCGGTCGGCGGCGTGGACTCGGGCCGTTTCGCCGAGCCGTTCTGGTACGACGCCTCGCCGCTCACCACGCCGGAGCCGACCCGGCCGCCGCCGGCGGGACGGCCGCCGAAGGGCGCGGTGCAGCCGGCCGCGCCGGGGGTGATCGTCCCGGACGTCCCGCTCGCGGGCGGGGGCGGCGGCGCCACCAGATCGCGGCAGCTGCTCCGCGACGGGTTCACACTGCTGCTCGCGCCCGACCTCGGCGCCGGGACGGACCTCGCGGCCGAGGCCCGGTCGGTCTCGAAAGCGCCGGTGAACGTCGTCGCCGATCCCGGCGGCGCCGTCGCGCGCGGCCTGGGCATCAGGCCCGGCGAGGCGTGGCTGGTGCGTCCCGACGCGCACCTGGCCGCGATCCTGCCCCGTCCCGGCCCGGGGGATCTCGCCGCGGCGCTGCGCAGGGCCCTCGGCGCCGCGGTCACCGCCGAGTTGTGAAGATCTCGAGGATGACCTGGAGCGCCCCTCTCCCCGCGTGATAGGCACGGAGTGAAGTGGGTTGTCAGGTTCGTTCCGCGAGCGGTGGGAGTGACCATGACGGATGACAGACACCCCCGGCCCGTCTTCGACCCCGAGATCCCCGCCGGGGACCGCGCGCTCCTGGACGCCGCTCCCGAACGCCTGGTCGCCGCGCACCTCCCCGCCCCGCCGCGCCCCCGGACCGGCCCGGGCACGATCGCGGCGCGCGCCCTGTGGGTCCCGCTGGTCGCCTTCTTCTACGGGGTCCTGCCGGGCGGGTGGATCCGCGCGTTCTTCCTGGCCGCGATCGACGAGGACGACCCGATCGACGCCGCCTTCCGGTGGGGGCGCGCCGCCCTGCTGGCGATGCTGGTGGCGCCGGTCCTCCAGATCCTGCTGATCCTGCTCGGGCAGGGCGAGGCGGCGGCGCTGCTGGCCGCGGCGGGCTTCGCCGGCTGGGTGGCCGGGATCCTGCGGCACCTGCGCGAGCCGGCCGCCGCCCGGGCCGCCCGCGAGTACCACGGCCGCTACCTGCTGCCCGGCGATCTCGACCGGCCCGCCGCACGGCTGCTGGTGCGCGCCCAGCGGGCCGGCGACGCCGTGCTCGGCTCGGCGGCGCACCGCGCCGGGCTGCTGGACGACATCGACAACACCGTCGTGCTGCCCCGGCAGGAGTGGGCGATCGCGGGCGCGCTGGCCGAGCACACCCGGCTGCGCCGCGAGCGCCGCGCGCAGCGTCCCGAACGGCTCTCACCGCGGGTGCGGGCGCTGCTGGAGCCGCAGGACCGCGCCCTGGAGCTGTCGGTCGCGTCGGTCGCCGAGCGCGTCGAGGCCCTGGAGACCTACGCGGGGCACACGCGGAGCCTGGACGACGCATACCACGAGTGGCAGGTCGTGCGGGGGCTGCCCGAGCAGAACGAGCGCTACCGCGAACTGCTGGCCGCCACCGTCCGCGACGACCTGGCGCGCGAGGAGATCGAGCGGCTCGCCGACGGGGCCCGCGCCGCCCGGGACGTGCTCCGCGAGTCGGTGGGCGGCGCCGTGCGCGCCGGTCACGCCCTGGCCAACTAGCGATCTTCCCCGCCGTCCGTGCGCGCGGGGCCCGGCCGGTTGTCACCGCGATGACAAACCCTCTCGCAAAGTGATGCCGCGCGCACATTGCGCTGCCGCCGCGGCGGGGTCGATAGTCGGTCGTTCAGATTCGGTCGGGGGACGGCGCGCATCACACGGAGGAGGCGACCGGCTCATGGCGGGAACCGACGGCGGCGAGGGCTTCGACTACGACGTGATCGTGGTCGGGTCCGGCTTCGGCGGCAGCGTCGCGGCGCTGCGGCTGGCCGAGAAGGGATACCGGGTGGCGGTGCTGGAGGCCGGCCGCCGCTTCGACGAGGACTCCCTGCCCAAGACCAACTGGCGGCTGCGCAAGTACGTCTGGATGCCCCGGCTGGGCATGCGCGGCATCCAGCGGTTCCACCTCGTCCGCGGCAAGGCCAAGGTGCTGGTGCTGGCGGGCGCGGGCGTCGGCGGGGGCTCGCTGGTGTACGCCAACACGCTGTACGTGCCGCCGCGCCCCTTCTTCGCCGACCGCCAGTGGGGCCACATCACCGACTGGCAGGAGGAGCTCGCGCCGTTCTACGAGCAGGCGCAGCGGATGCTCGGCGTCACGCCCAACCCGCTGATCACGCCCGCCGACGAGGCGATGCGCCGCGTCGCCGAGCGCATGGGCGTCGGCGACACCTGGCACGTCACGCCGGTCGGGGTGTTCTTCGGCGAGCCGGGCACCGAGCCGGGCGCGGAGGCCGACGACCCGTACTTCGGCGGCGCCGGGCCCAAGCGCAACACCTGCGTCGCGTGCGGCTCCTGCATGGTCGGCTGCCGGAGCAACGCCAAGAACACCCTCACCAAGAACTACCTCTACCTGGCCGAGCGCAAGGGCGTCACCGTGCTGCCCGACACCACCGTCCGGGCGGTCGCCCCCAGGGACGGCGGCGGCTACGACGTCGAGGTCGTGCGCACCGGGGCCCTCCCGCTGCGCCGCCGCCGCACCCTCACCGCCGAGCAGGTCGTGTTCGCCGCCGGCACGTACGGCACCCAGTCCCTCCTGCACGAGATGCGCGACAAGGGCCGCCTGCCCCACCTGTCGCCGCGCCTGGGCGAGCTGACCCGCACCAACTCCGAGGCCCTGCTCGGCGTGGAGCGGCTGACCCTGTGGCACCGGAAGAAGGACCTCGACCACAGCACGGGGCTGGCCATCACCTCCTCGTTCCACCCGGACGAGAACACCCACATCGAGCCGACCCGGTACGGGCTCAACGGCAACGCGATGGGCGCCATCCGCACGCTTCTCATCGACGGCGGCGGGCGCCTGCCGCGCTGGGCGAAGTTCCTCGGGCAGAGCCTCCGGCACCCGACCCTCATCCTGCGCGCCCTGTCGCTGCGGGACTGGGCGAAGCGGACCATCATCGCGCTGGTCATGCAGACCCACGACAACTCCATCACGGTCCGGGCCAGGCGCGGCCTGCTGGGCCGCCGCCTGCTGTCGGCGCGGCAGGGCACGGGCGAGCCCAACCCCACCTGGATCCCGATCGGCCACGACGCCACCCGGATGCTCGCCGAGGAGCTGGACGCGACCCCGGGCGGCACCTGGTTCGACCTGTTCAACATCCCGACCACCGCGCACTTCATCGGCGGCTGCGTCATCGGGGACTCGCCCGAGACCGGCGTCATCGACCCCTACCACCGGGTGTACGGGCACCCCGGGCTGCACATCGTGGACGGCTCGGCGATCACGGCCAACCTCGGCGTCAACCCGTCGCTGACGATCACGGCGCAGGCCGAGCGGGCGGTGGCGTTCTGGCCGAACCGGGGCGAGCCGGACCCGCGGCCGGAGCCGGGCGCCGCGTACCGTCGCCTGGAGTGGGTCGCGCCGCGCGACCCGGCGGTGCCCGCGCACGCGCCCGCCGCGCTGCGCCTCCCGCTCGTGGACGTCACCGTCACCCCGCGGGCCGCCGCCGGTGGGCAGACCGCCGCGGGGACGGTGACGCCCGGGTCAGGAACCGCCGGCCGGGCGCAGTAGGGCCTCCTGCGCGATCGAGGCGACCAGCACCCCGTCCTCGGTGTGCAGCGTGCCCCGGGCCAGGGCGCGGGCGCCGAAGTTGCTCACCGGGTCGACCGAGAACAGCAGCCACTCGTCGACCCGGGCGGGCCGGTGGAACCACAGCGCGTGGTCCAGGCTGACCGCCGCCGACAGCTCGCGCGGCGAGCCCGGCGCCCGCGAGCTGCTGACCACGGCCATGTCCGACAGGTAGGTGATCAGGCAGGCGTGCAGCGCCAGGTCGCCGCCGAGCGGGTCCCGGCACCGGATCCAGAAGGGGTGCGGGATCGGGAAACCGTACGGGCGGGGCGGCTTCACCACCCGGAACTCGAACCCGGGCGGGTGCCGGACGAACGCCGGGAACTCCGGCGGCCCCAGCTCCGCGGGCGGCGGTGCGTCCGGCCGCGCCCCGCCCTGCCAGTCGAAGCCCGGCTCCGGGTCGTGGAACGAGGCGATCATCTCGAAGATGGGCTTGCCGCCCTGGGCGGCCGTGACATGCCGGGTGGCGAACGCCCGGCCGTCGCGGGTGCGCGCGACGTCCAGCCGCAGCGGCTCGCCGGGCGTGCCCGGCCTGATGAAGTAGGCGTGCAGGGAGTGGGGGAGCCGGCCGGCGCCGACGGTCAGGCAGGCGGCCCGCAGGCTCTGCGCCGCGACCTGCCCGCCGAACAGCCGCTCCCGCCCCGGACCTCCGGCCGCGGTGACCTGGAAGGCGTCGCCGTCCAGCGCCTCGAGATCGAGCAGCCGCACGATCTCCGGCGGCGAGCCGGCGGTGTTCTCCCGATCTGTACGGTGGCGCATTCGGGTGCCTCCCAGGCGTGATCCGCGCCGGCGGGCCACCGGCGCCCTCGACCACAACAAAACCTGTCCAAACGTACAGTCGGAGGCCGGGCCGCTCCACGCCGCCCCGGCTACCGCCCAGGGCGGAGGTCAGGCTCAGGTCAGGCGCGGATGACCTCGGGGCCCGCGGCGGCCAGCTCCGCGGCGACCTCGGTGTCCAGCCCGGTGTCGGTGATCAGCACGTCGATCTCCGACAGCGCCGCGAACCGCACCAGGTTGTCGTTGCCGATCTTGGTGCGGTCGGTGAGCAGCACCCGCCGCCGGGACGAGGCGATCATCGCCCGCTTGACCGCCGCCTCCGCCTGGTCGGAGGTGGTCAGCCCGTGCGCCGCCGAGCAGCCGTTGGTGGCCATGAACGCCACGTCCACCCACAGGTCGGCCAGCGGGCGCAGCACCCAGTCGTCCACCGTGGCCAGGGTGCGCGCCCGCACCCGGCCGCCCAGCATGATCACCGTCAGGTTGGCACGGGCGGCCAGCGCGGTGGCGTGCGGCGGCGAGTTCACGATCACGGTCAGCTCGCGATCGGCGGGCAGCAGCTGCACCAGCCGGGCGGTGGTGGTCCCCGCGTCGATGATCACTGAGCCCTCGTCGGGCAGCTCGGCCAGCGCGGCCTTGGCGATCCGCTCCTTCTCCTCGGTGAGCACGGCGTCCCGCGCGGCCAGCGCCGGCTCGAACCCCAGCCGCTCCACCGGGATCGCGCCGCCGTGCACCCGGCGCAGCGTGCCCGCCCGCTCCAGGACGGTCAGATCGCGCCGGATCGTCTCCGTGGTCACCGAGAACAGCTCCGACAGCGCGACCACGTCGACGCGGCCGTCGGCGCGGGCCCGCGCGAGGATCGCCTGCTGCCGTTCCTCGGCGTACATGGTCGTCGGCTCACCTGCTCTGGACGTCGTCACGGGGACACCATTGTCGTACAGGCCCGGCCGCCCGGGGACTCACCCGGGGAGTCAGGGCCCCTCGGCGTCCAGATCGCGGGCGATCAGCTCGCTCAGCTCGTCCAGCGCCCGCTCGGCGTGCTCGCCCTCGGCGCTCAGCGTCACCTGGGCGCCGTGCCCGGCGCCCAGCGCCAGCACCGCCAGGATGCTGGCCGCGGGCACCGGGGGCTTGCCGCCGGTGCTGATCAGGACGGGCACGGGCTGCCGCGCCGCCTCCTGCACGAAGATCCTGGCGGGCCGGGCGTGCAGGCCCTGCGCCGACCCGACGACGACGATGCGTTCGGGCACGTTCCTCCCTGCCTTCCGGGGATACTCCCCGCTCGTGCCGGCCCCGGGACACGCCCTAGGGCTCGACGGTCACCTTGATCGCCTCGCCGCGCCCGACGAGGTCCAGCGCGTCGTGCACGCGCGCCAGCGGGACGCGGTGCGTGAGGAGATCGTGCACGGGCACCTCGCCCGAGCCGATCAGCCCCAGCGCGCGGGCGTTGTGCGCCGGGCTGGAGCCGTTGGCGCCCACGATGGTCAGCTCCCGGTAGTGCACCCGGTTGGAGTCGCAGGAGATGACCGGGTCGTCCTTGGGAAGCCCGCCGAAGAAGCTGATCCGGCCGCCCGGCGCGGCCATCCACAGCGCCTGGGTCTGCGGCGCGTGCGCGGCCGCCGCCGTGATGATCACGTCGGCGCCGCGGCCCCCGGTGAGGTCCCTGACCGCCTCCACCGGATCGGTGCCGTCCGCCAGGACCGCCGCGTCCGGCTTGACCAGCTCGGCGGCCCGGTGCAGCCGGCCGGGGTTCAGCTCGACCAGGAACACCCGGCCCGCGCCGCGCGCCCGCGCCACCCGCACGTGCAGGCAGCCGATCGGGCCGGAGCCGAACACCACCACGTCGTCGCCCTCGCCGACCCGCGCCAGCTCCTGACCGTTCAGCACGCAGGCCAGCGGCTCGGCCACCGACGCCTCGGCGAACGAGACGCCCTCGGGGATCCGGTTCACCCCGTCCACCGCCAGGACCTTGGCAGGGATCGTCATGAACTCGGCGAAGCCGCCGTCGTAGTGGTAGCCCATCGACTCCTGCCGGGAGCAGACGGTCATCCGCCCGCGCGAGCACTCCGCGCAGGTCCCGCACGGGATCGCGGCGATCACCTGGACGCGGTCGCCGGGCGCCCAGCCCTCCGCCCCGGTCCCGGCGGCCACCACCTCGCCGGCGATCTCGTGCCCCATCACCCGGGGCGGGACGATGTGGTGGTGGCCGAATCTGGAGATCTTGACGTCCGTACCGCAGGTCGAGCAGTTGCGGACGCGGATCTTCAGCTCTCCCGGGCCGGGCTCGGGCTCGGGGGCGTCCTCCAGGCGGATGTCCCCGGGGGCGTGGAAGCGGGCGACCTTCATCGCGCTGATTCCTGTTCCTCGTCGTGTTCCTGGTCGTGTTCCTCGTCGGCGGGACGCAGCAGCCGGACGATCTCCTCGGCCGCGGCGGCCTCGCGCAGGGCGCGGGCCCGCCCGGGGTCCATCAGGATCTGCGCGAGCTCGGCGAGGACGGCGATGTGGCCGTCGCCGCGCGCCGCGATCGCGATGGCCAGGGTGACGGTCTGGCCGTTCCAGTCCGCGCCCTCGGGGAAGCGCACGACCGCCAGCGCGTCCCGCAGCACGGCGTCCTTGCCCGCGGCCGTGCCGTGCGGGATGGCCACGCCCTCGGCGAGGTAGGTGGAGATCGACCGCTCGCGGTCGAGCATGCTGGCGACGTACTCCTCCTCGACCGCGCCGATCTCCACCAGCAGCCGGCCGCACTGCCGTACGGCGTCGTCGCGGTCGGCGGCACGGGCGTCCAGGCGGATCGCGGCCGGGTCCAGCAGCCCGGCCGCGCCGGCGCCGCTGGAGACCGCGCCGCTAGACACTGAGCGCACCGCCGTCCTTGATGGCCTTGACGACCCGGTCGACGGCGGGGTCGCCGATGAAGATCTCGAACGCGACGACCACGGCGCCGCCGGGCGCGCCGCGCCGGGCCCGCTCGGCCAGCCCGGCGTGGCAGACGACCACGTCGGCGTCCGCCGGGATGGAGTCGACGGGGGTGTGCTCGACCGCGACCGGCTGCTTCTTCAGCGCCTTGCGCAGCTGTCCGGCCAGCATGACGCTGCTGCCCATGCCGGCGTCGCACGCGATGACGAGCTTGCGGATGTCCTTGCCTTCGATGGTGGTGCCCATGGTGGATCGTCCTCCGCTGGGGTCGGGTGGTCGGGGCCGGCGCGGCTAGCGCGCGGCCGGTTGCTGGGTGGTGCCGTCGCCGCCCTTTCCGGCGGCCTGCGGGTCCGCGGCGTTCTCCGTGCCGGTGCCCGCGTCCGTTCCGGGGTCTTCGTTCGTGCCCGTTTGCTTGGCGGCGACCGCGTCGCCGGAGTCCTCCCCCTTGTCGGAGGAGCGGTCCTCGGCGAGCTTGCCGAAGCCCAGCAGCGCCGCGCCCACCGCGAACGAGACTGCGGTGGAGGCCAGCAGCCCGCCGTACACGCCGGCCCAGTTGCCCATGCCCCGCGGCGTCTGGGCGAGGTAGGCGAAGATGCTGCCGGGGGAGGGTGTGGCGACCAGGCCAGTACCGGCGGCCAGGAAGACGGCGATGCCGGTGGCGCCGCCGGCGATGGCGGCCAGGATCATCCGCGGCTTCATCAGGATGTACGGGAAGTAGATCTCGTGGATGCCGCCGAAGAAGTGGATGATCGCGGCGGCGGGGGTGCTGGGGCGCAGCCGGCGCGGACCGAAGAACATGTAGGCCAGCAGCACGCCGAGCCCGGGACCGGGGTTGGACTCCAGCATGAACAGCACCGACTTGCCCGTCTCGGCGGCCTGCTGGACGCCCAGTGGCCCGAGCACGCCGTGGTTGACGGCGTTGTTGAGGAACAGCACCTTGGCCGGCTCGATCAGCACCGAGGTCAGCGGCAGCACGTCGTGGTCGACCAGCCAGCCGACCGCGTCCCCGGCGGCCTCGGTGAAGGTGCGCACGACCGGGCCGATCGCCACGTTCCCCGCGATCGCCATCGCGGCGGCCAGGATGCCCGCGGAGAAGTTGTCGACCAGCATCTCGAAGCCGGTCCGCACCCGCCCCTCGATGAGCCCGTCGAACAGCTTCATCAGGTACGCGGCCAGCGGTCCGATGATCATGGCGCCCAGGAACATCGGCACGTCGGCGCCCACCACCAGCCCCATGGTGGCCACGGCGCCGACCACCGCGCCGCGCTGGCCGTGCACCATCCGGCCGCCGGTGTACCCGATGAGCAGCGGCAGCAGGATCTTGATCATCGGATCGACCAGCTCGCCCAACTCCTTGTCGGGCACCCAGCCGGTCGGGATGAACAGCGCGGTGATCAGCCCCCAGGCGATGAACGCGCCGATGTTGGGCATCACCATGCCGGCCAGATGGCCGCCCAGTCGCTGGACGCGCGCCCTGACTCCGTCGCCGGTCGCTTGCGGGGTGTACGCAGTGGCCATGGCGGCCTCCTGATGGTCCGGGGGTGGGGGTGGGGAGTGGGGGTGGTGTTCGGGGGAGTCAGCTCACGAGGGGCCGGTCGAGGTCGGGCCGGGCGTTGATGCGGACGACGTCGTGCCGGATGTCGGAGCGCCGCGGCATCCGGCTGGCGGGCAGCCGCACCGCGGCGGCGCCCCAGGCCAGCGCCTCGGCGAGCGCGCCCGGGCCCCGCGCACCGGCGGCCAGGAAACCGGCGAGCAGGGCGTCGCCCGCGCCGACCGTGCTGCGCGGGTGAGCGACGGGGGCGTCGCCTGCGATGACGCCGTCGTCGTCGACCAGGACCGCGCCGTCGGAGCCCAGGCTCACCAGCACGCCGCGGGCGCCGCGGTCGCGCAGCTCGCGGGCGGCCTCGACCACGTCGGCGAGCCGGCCGACGGGGCGCCCGACCGCCTCGGCCAGCTCCTCCCGGTTGGGCTTGACCAGGTCGGGACGGGCGGGCAGCGCGGCCAGCAGCGCGGGGCCGCTGGAGTCGATCGCGACCCGGATCCCGTCCGCCGAGACCCGGCTGCACAGCTCGGCGTAGATGCCGTCGGGCACGCCCGGCGGCAGGCTGCCGCAGCCCGCCACCCAGCTCGCCGCGGCCGACTCGGCGGCCACCGCCCCGGCCACCTCGGCCAGTTCGCCGCCGGAGAGCGGGGCGCCGGGCTCGTTCAGCTTGGTGACCACCCCTCCCGGCTCGGCGATGGTCACGTTGGAGCGGGTGCGCCCGGCCACCGGCACGGCGCGGACGGCCAGCCCCTCGGCCGCCAGCAGCCGCCGCAGCTGCTCGCCCTCGGGCCCGCCGACCGTGACCACCGCGGTGGAGGTGACGTCGCCCGCGAGCAGGGCGCGGGAGACGTTGACGCCCTTGCCGCCCGGGTCCAGCCGCGCCGACCGCGCCCGGATCATCTCGCCCCGGGCCAGGACGTCCACCTCGATCGTCCGGTCCAGGCTCGGGTTGAGGGTCACCGTGACGATCATCCGCGGGCCGTCCGCCGCTCCGCACCCGGCATGTTGTTTCCTTCCGAGTTTGCTTGGGTTCTCCTTTGTTTACGCCCGTGCGTGTCCGAGGTCAAGACCTGAACGCCGGAAAAGGTGGGCTGGATCACAGGAACGGCACCCGAATCGGGCATGCCGACGACCGCCTCGCCCCGGTAGGGGAGGCGGATCGGAGGGAAGGCGTTACGCGGCGGGGTGCGGGACGGTCAGGCCTTGCGGCCGACTCCCGCGTACAGCCAGCCGATGGGCGGCCGGGCGGTGCCGTCCGGACGCCACTCGGCAGCCTGCACCACGCCCGGGTCGAGCAGGTCGAGCCCGTCGAAGTACCCGGCGAAGTCCCGCGCGCCGCGCAGGTTCACCGGCAGGCCGTTCTTCTCACCCACCCGCCGGTACGCCGCGACCCGCCCGGGCCCGGCCGGCTCGCCGCTGATGTCGCACAGCACCAGGTGGCCGCCGGGTGCCAGGGCGTCGCTGAGCGCGGCCACCACGCCCCGCGGATCGTCGCCGTCGGTCAGGTGGTGGAGCACGCCGGTCAGCAGCACGCCCACCGGACGGTCGAGGTCGAGCCGCCGGGTGAGCTCGGGGGCCGACAGCAGCGCGGCCGGTTCGCGGACGTCCCCCTGGAAGGCCCAGGCGGGCACGTCCGACGGCAGCAGGGCCTGGAAGTGCGTGACGGCGACCGCGTCGACGTCGGTGTAGACGACCCGGGCATGCGGGTCGGCGGCGTGCACGATGTCGTGCGCGTTCCGCCGGGTGGGCAGCCCGCAGCCGATGTCGAGGAACTGGCGGACGCCGGCCTCGAGCAGCGCGTCCAGCGCGCGGCGCCGGAATCCGTGCATCTCGGGGAGGAGGTAGAGGGTCTCCGGCAGCTCGGCCACCAGGGCGTCCGCCGTGCGGCGGTCGACCGCGAAGTTGTCCTTGCCGCCCCACGCGTAGTCGCACACGCGTGCGTCGTTCGCCCTTCCCGCGTCGATGACGCGGCTGAGACCGCCGACCTCGCCCATCCGAACCCCCGTCGCTGGTGGCCCTTCGTGCCGGACCGACCACCGTAGCAGGCGGCGGGGCGCGGCGCGGTCAGCGCGCCTTGGCGGCCTTCTTCCCGGAACCGCCCTTCTTACCGCCCTTCCCGGCGGGCTTCTTGGCGTTCTTGGACTCCTTGCGGGCCCGGGCCTTCTCGCCACCCGCGGCGGCCTGCTTGCCCTTCTTCGCCTTCTTGTCCTTCTTCGGCGGCTTGGCGGTCTGGACCTCGGCGGCGGCCGTCTCCTCCTGGGCGGGTGCCGCGGTGGCCGCCGCGGTGGCGGTGCCGCCGGACGCGCCGTCGCCGCCCTGGGCCACCCGGTTGCGGAACGTCTGGCCGAACCGGAACCTCGGCACGTCGCCCGCCGCCACCTCGACCGCCTGCCCGGTGCGCGGGTTGCGGGCCGTCCGGGCGGGCCGGGCGGCCCGGTCGAAGGTGCCGAAGCCGGTCACCAGCACGCGCTCACCCGCCGTGACGCTGTCGATGATGGCGTCGAACACCGCTTCCACGTGGCGGCGCGCCACGGCGCGGTCGCTGCCCGCACGCTCCGCCACGGCCTCGATGAGTTCGCTCTTGTTCATCCGCTGTTCCCTCCGCCGCAACCCGATCGGTGCTGGTCAGGCTAGACCAGCGGGCTCGGGCCGACCACCCCGGTCGGAGGGAAGGCCACCTCCGGGCCGCCGCGCCGGCGACCCGGACGGTGCGGTGGGCGCGGAATCAGTCCTCACGCGGCTCGACCAGGTGCTGCCAGCTGTGCAGCAGCAGGAGCAGTTCCAGATGGCGTTCGGGATCGTTCAGCTCGCCGGAGAACAGCTCCTCCAGGCTCGACAGCCGGTACCGGACGGTCTGGGTGTGCACGTTGAGGCGCTGGGCCGCCGCTGCGGCGTTGCGCCCGTTCTCCAGGTAGGTGAGCAGCGTCGACACCAGGCGCCGCCGCTGGTTGGGGGTGAGCTCCAGCAGCGGCCCGAGCCGCTGCGGGATCGCCGCCTCGATCAGGTCCAGCCCGACCGAGGCGACCAGCGTGGGCAGGTGGTCCACGCAGCGCACCAGGCCGTCGCCGGGGATCTTCCCCGCCTCGGCCAGTTCCAGCGCCCGCCGCGCCCAATGCAGCGACACGCTCCCCCTGGACAGGTCGACGGTCGGGCCGACGGCGGCGGGCGTGTCGCCCAGCGCGGCGAGCAGGTCGCGGTGCCCCGGGCTGTCGGGGTCGGGGACGACCAGCGACGGCACCTGGCTGTGCCAGTCGGCCAGCACCGGCGGCGGCAGCAGCGGCGGGGCCTGGTCGCCGAGGCTGCGCACCGCCACCACGGCGATCGTGGACGGGGTGCCCCAGCCGGTGGAGCGTGCCAGCTGGGTGATCGCCACCCGGTCGGCCAGGCCGTCCCCGGTGAGCATGGCGTGCAGCCGGGCGCGCAGGTGCTCGCGCTGGCTGCCGGGCCGGTCGTGCACGCTCGCGTAACCGCCGGTGGCCGCCTCGGAGATCGCGTCCAGGAAGGCGAACAGCGCCTCGATCAGCCGGCCCAGCGTCTCGTGCGGCCAGTCCAGCCGGGCCGCGTCCGTGGTGAAGCGGCGGGCGGCGACCTGGCCGCACAGCCGCATCGCCGTCTGCAGGCTCTCCAGGCTGCGGCCCTTGCGGGCCTCGTACGCGCCGATCTCGGCGTAGATCTGGCGCAGCGGCTCCCAGGAGGCGCCCGGGCTGGAGACCACCACCAGGAAGTCGGAGACGGCCTGCCGCACGGCGCTCCACATCTTCTGCCCGTAGTTGCTGCCCAGCGGGCGGGAGTACTCGGGGATGCGCTGCCGGATCCAGTCGATCATCTCGTGCGCGACGTCGTCGACGTACGGGCGGAGCGGGTCGATCACCTCCGGGGGGAGAGTGCCCCAGGGAATCTCGGGGCTCGCGGGATCGTTCCTGACCCCCGCTCCCGTTCGCTCGCTCAAGGTTCGCCTCCTGGCCCGGCGGTGATTGCTCATTTACTGATAAGTAACCTCTTGGTGATATCCAACACGCCGTCCAACAGTCAAGGCGCCCAGCTCAGCGGCGGCGGGGAGCGCCGTCCCCCTCGCCACCGAGCGTCCCGTCACGGTGGCCGAGCGTGCGCGACAAGGCCAGCGCCGCCGTGTGGACGGCGGGGGAGACCTGGTCCAGGCGCATGCGGCTGCTCCAGCCCGACACCGACAGCGCGCCCAGCACCTCCCCGCCGGGGCCGAGGACCGGGCTGGCGGCGCACACCACGCCCTGCCCGGACTCCTCGTGGTCGTAGGCCACCCCGGCCCGGCGGATCCCCACCAGCTCCCGGGCGAGCAGGCCGGGCGCGACCGTGCTGCGCTCGCTGAGCCGGGGCAGCCCGCCGTCCAGCACGGCGCGCGCCACCTCCGGCGGCGAGAAGGCCAGGATCGCCTTGCCGACGCCGGTCGCGTGCGCGGGCAGCCGCCCGCCGACCCGGGACGGCATCGGCGGCCCGCCGGGCGACCCGAGGATCTCCACGTACACGACCTCGCGGCCCTCCAGCACCGCCAGGTGCACGGTCTGCCGGGTCGCCTCCCGCAGGTCGGACATGTAGGGCAGCGCGGCGTCGCGGAGCGCGCGCTGCCGCGGGACGCGCTGCCCGATCTCGAACAGCCGCAGGCCGAGCCGCACCCCCGAGCCGTGCCGCTCCAGCAGCCCCTCCTCCACCAGCGTCAGCGCGATGCGGTGGACGGTCGACCTGGGCAGGCCGGTGCGGCGCGCCAGCTCCGCCGCGCCGACCGCGTTCTCCTCGGCGCGGAAGGCGTTGAGCACGGTCACGACGCGGTGCAGGTAGGTGTCCTCGGTCGCGGGGGCCATGCGCTCACCCTAGGCGCGATTTCGCGACCCTGTCCCGTCACGTGGGACACGATCGTTGGCCCCGGCGGCTCCAGCGGATCAGGATTCACCTGCGGCAACGACGAAAGGACGACCATGGACCCCGAATCCGTGGAGAAGGCGGCCGCGGGCCTGCTGGAGGCGTACGCCTCCAGCGTCCCGGTCGCCCCCCTCACCGAGACGTTCCCGGACCTGTCGCTCGGGTCGGCGTACGCGGTCCAGCGCGCCCAGGTCGAGCGGTGGGTGGCGGACGGCGCGATCGTCAAGGGCCACAAGGTCGGGCTGACCTCGGCGGCGATGCAGCGGCAGCTCGGCGTCGACCAGCCGGACTACGGGCACCTGCTGGACACCATGTTCCACACCGACGGCGCGCCCATCGACACCGGCCGGTTCCTGCAGCCGCGGATCGAGCCGGAGATCGCCTTCGTGCTCGGCCGGCCGCTGGCCGGGCCCGGGGTGACGGCGGCGGACGCGGCGGCGGCGGTGGACTTCGTGCTGCCCGCCCTGGAGATCATCGACTCCCGGATCGCCGACTGGCGGATCACGCTCGCCGACACCGTGGCCGACAACGCCTCCAGCGGCGGGGTCGTCCTCGGCACCACGCCCGTCCGGCCGGACGGGCTGGACCTGTCCCTGACCGGCTGCCTGCTGCACCGCGGCGGCGAGCTGGTGCAGACGGGCGCGGGCGGCGCCGTGCTCGGCTCCCCGCTCAACGCGCTGATCTGGCTGGCCAACGTGCTCGGCCCGATGGGCGTCCCGCTGGAGGCCGGGCACGTGGTGCTGCCCGGTTCGGTCACCGCCGCCGTCCCGGTCGCCGCCGGGGACACCGTGACGGCGGCCTTCGCCGGAATCGGCACCGTCACCGCGCGCTTCCGGGGGGCCGAGTCGTGAGCGCGCTCACCGCCGCCATCGTCGGGCCGGGCAACATCGGCACCGACCTGCTGGTCAAGCTGCTGCGCAGCGAGGCGATCGAGGTGCACTCCATGGTCGGGGTGGACCCGGCGTCGGAGGGGCTGGCACGGGCCCGCGACCTGGGCGTCGAGGCGTCCGCGGAAGGCGTGGACTGGCTGCTGGCCCAGGGCGTCCTGCCCGACCTGGTCTTCGAGGCCACCTCCGCCAAGGCGCACCTGGCCAACGCTCCGCGGTACGCCGAGGCGGGGATCCAGGCCATCGACCTCACCCCCGCCGCGGCCGGGCCGTTCGTGTGCCCGCCGGTCAACCTGGACACCCTCGCCGACGCGCCCAACCTCAACATGATCACCTGCGGGGGGCAGGCCACCATCCCGATCGTGCACGCGGTCGCGGCGGTGGCGCCGGTGCCCTACGCCGAGATCGTGGCGTCGATCGCCTCCCGCTCGGCGGGACCGGGCACCCGCGCCAACATCGACGAGTTCACCCAGACCACGGCGCGGGCGATCGAGTCGGTCGGCGGCGCCGAACGCGGTAAAGCGATCATCATCCTGAACCCGGTGGACCCGCCGATGATCATGCGGGACACGGTGTTCTGCGCCATCCCGGCCGACGCCGACACCGATGCCATCGCCGCGTCCGTGCACGCGATGGTGGAGCGGGTGGCGGCCTACGTCCCCGGGTACACGCTGCGCGCCGAGCCGCAGTTCGACGAGCCGCGCGACATCTGGAACGGGCACGCCCGGGTCGCGGTGTTCCTGGAGGTCCGCGGCAACGGCGACCACCTGCCGCCGTGGGCCGGAAACCTCGACATCATGACCGCCGCCGCGGCCCGCGTCGGCGAGCGGCTCGCGGAAGGGAAGGTGGCGTCATGACCGAGCGCAGCGAGGGCATGAGCGCTGGTTTCGCCGGGGGGCGTGGGGGGTCGTCCCCCCACGGGGAGAGCAGCATGACCGCCGCGGCGGACGGGAAGATCAGGCTGACCGACTCCACGCTGCGCGACGGCAGCCACGCCATGGCGCACCGGTTCACCGAGGGCGAGGTGCGCGGGGTCGTGCACGCCCTCGACCGGGCCGGGGTGGAGGTCATCGAGGTCGCGCACGGCGACGGCCTGGGCGGCTCGTCGTTCAACTACGGGTTCTCGCTCGAGGACGAGATCAAGCTGATCGCCGCCGCGGTGGACGAGGCCGAGCGGGCCCGGATCGCGGTGCTGCTGCTACCGGGCCTCGGCACCGTCGAGGACCTGCGGCAGGCGCACGGCGTCGGCGCGTCCGTCGCCCGGATCGCCACGCACTGCACCGAGGCCGACGTGTCGGCGCAGCACTTCGCCGCCGCCCGCGACCTGGGCATGGAGACCGTGGGCTTCCTGATGCTGTCGCACCGCATCGGCCCGGCCGAGCTGGCCGCGCAGGCGCGGATCATGGTGGACGCGGGCGCGCAGTGCGTGTACGTGGTCGACTCGGCCGGGGCGCTGGTGCTCGGCGAGGCCCAGGAGCGGGTCGCCGCGCTGGTCAAGGAGGTCGGGCGGGAGGCGCAGGTCGGCTTCCACGGCCACCAGAACCTCTCGCTCGGGGTGGCGAACTCCGTGCTGGCCGTGCAGAACGGCGCCCGGCAGATCGACGGGGCGCTGTGCGCGCTGGGCGCGGGCGCGGGCAACGCGCCGACCGAGGTGGTGGCCGCCACCTTCGACCGGATGGGCATCGCCACCGGGGTGGACGTGCAGGGCGTCATGGCCGCCGCGCAGGACGTGGTGCAGCCGTTCCTGCCGCGGCTGCCGTTCGCCGACCGGTCCGCGATCACGCAGGGGTACGCCGGGGTCTACTCCAGCTTCCTGCTGCACGCGGAACGGGCCGCCGAGCGCTACGGGGTGCCCGCGCACGCGATCCTGCAGCGGGTCGGCGAGGCCGGGTACGTCGGCGGCCAGGAGGACATGATCATCGACGTGGCGCTGCAACTGGTCGCCGAGCGCGACCGCGCCGGCGCCACGGGCTAGCCGTCCCTTCCCCTCCGCCGGTCACGGCCCCGACCGGGCCGTGACCGGCCGGGCCCACCGCGCGGTGGGGGCGGGGTCAGCCGGTCTCGGGGTAGGTGAGGACGCGGTCGCCCAGCAGGCTTTCGAGGGCGTCGAGGAGGTCCGCGAGCGCGGCGGCGATCGTGTCGGGGTCCTCGCCCGCCGCCGTGCGCCGGCCGATCTCCCCGAAGACCTGCGCGTGGCACCAGCCGATCTGGCCGGCGACCAGGCGGGGGAGCGGGTCGTCCGGGGCCGCCCCGGCCTCCTCGGCGAGGACCTCGGCGAGCCGGTCGACCATCTGCCCGCCCAGCTCCTCCAGCCGTGCCATCAGCGTCGGCGCGGCCCGCATCATCTCGAAGACCCTGCCGAACCCCTCGGTGAGGCCCAGGCTGCGCTCCCGGCCTCGCACCTCCTCGCGCAGCCGGGCCAGCACCGCCCGTGCCGGGGACAGCCCGGCCGGCCGGCCGCGGACGATCTCCGCCAGCCGCAGCGGGGACGCCTGGTCCGGCGGGAGGACCAGGTCCTCCTTGGACTCGAAGTAGTTGTAGACGGTGTTGACCGACACCTCCGCCGCCTCGGCGATCTCGGCGATCGTCACCTCGGTGAAACCGCGCTCCACGAACAGCCCGGTGGCCACCTCGCCGATGCGCCGCCGGGTCTGCCGCTTCTTGCGCTCCCGCAGCCCCTCCGCCATGGCCGGTAGTCTAACCGCACTCCAAACTTTAAGTCGATTGCAAGTTTGAAGTCCATTATGGTTTCATCGGTGCCATGTTCACGCCATCGGCTCCCGTCGCCATCCGCGCCCGGGGCCTGTCCCGCACCTACCGGCTCCCGGGCCGGCTCCCGGGCGGCCCCGTGCACGCCGTCCGCGGCATCGACCTGACCGTCCCGCGCGGCGAGATCCTCGGCTTCCTCGGCCCCAACGGCGCAGGGAAGACCACCACGCTGCGCATGCTCACCACGCTGCTCCCGCCCACCGGCGGCGAGGCCACCGTCGCCGGCCACGACCTGCTCCGCGACCCCGCCGGGGTGCGCGCCCGGATCGGGTACGTCGCGCAGTCGGGCGGCCTGGACCCCGCGTGCGGCGTGCGCGAGGAACTGGTCACCCAGGGGCGCCTGCACCGGCTGCCCAAGGACGCCGCACGCCGCCGCGCCGAAGAACTGGCCGGCGACCTCGGCCTGGACGACCTCATGGACCGTCCCACCGCCGCACTGTCGGGCGGCCAGCGCCGCCGCCTGGAGATCGCGCTCGGCATGGTCAACCGCCCCGAGGTGCTCTTCCTCGACGAGCCGACCACCGGCCTGGACCCCGGCAGCCGCTCGGACCTGTGGGACCTGGTGCGCCGGATCCGCGCGGACCATGACGCCACGATCTTCCTCACCACCCACTACCTGGACGAGGCCGACGCCCTCGCCGACCGGGTGGTGATCGTGGACGACGGCGCGATCGTCGCCGAGGGCTCGCCCGCCGAGCTCAAGACCAGGTACGCCGGCGGCCCCGGCGCCGGCCTCCAGGACGCCTTCCTCGCCGTCACCGGACGGAGCGCGCCGCCCGAGCAGGCGCCCGTCGCCATCTGAACCCGACGCCATCCGGACCCGACGCCATCCGGACCCGACGCCATCCGACCGCCGCAGCACGCGAATCCGACCCGGCCCGCCTACCCGGAAGTTCCGATGCCCGCTCTTCTCGCCGACACCGCCGTCGTCTTCGGCCGCGCCATGCGCGCCACGCTTCGCTCCAAGACCAACATGCTCTTCGGCATGCTCCAGCCGCTGCTGTTCCTCGCGCTCTTCGGCCCCCTGCTGACCGAGGTCACCCTGGGGGTGGACGGGTCGTCCTGGCAGGCGCTCGTGCCCGGCCTGCTCGTCCAGCTCGCCCTGCTCGGCGGCTCCTTCGTCGGGCTGGGCATCATGATGGACCGCACCCTCGGCGTCATCGACCGCATGCGCGTCACCCCCGTCAGCCCGTTCGCGCTGCTGCTCGGCCGCGTGCTGCGGGACGTGGCGCAGCTCGTCGCCCAGTCGGTCCTGCTCGTGCTGCTCGGGCTGGTCCTGGGGCTGCGCGCGCCGCTGCCGGGCGTCCTGCTCGGCCTGGCGTTCGTCGCCGTGCTGGCGGCGGCGCTGTCGGCGCTGTCGTACGGGCTGGCGATGAACGTGGGCTCCACGCCCGAGTTCGCCGCGATCACCAACACGGCGATGCTGCCGCTGATGCTGCTGTCGGGCGTCCTGCTGCCGATGAGCCTGGGCCCGGCCTGGCTGGACGCCGTCTCGCACGCCGTGCCGTTCCGCTACACGGTCGACGCCGTGCGGGAGGCGTTCCTCGGGCACTACGCCAACGGCACGGTGGCCCTGGGCGCCGCCGTCACCCTCGCGCTG
Organism: Spirillospora sp. CA-255316; assembly: GCA_050942275.1. GTDB lineage: Bacteria > Actinomycetota > Actinomycetes > Streptosporangiales > Streptosporangiaceae > Spirillospora. The sequence goes on from CP192047.1 coordinate 3,530,263, forward strand.
GCGGCCCTGTGCCTGTTCGCGGGCGCCCGCCTGTTCGCCCGTACCGCCAAGGGCTGATCCGGGCGAACCTGACGTATTCGTGTCAGGTACGCGGCAGAACCCTGGCCTCGGGCCGCGGGCGGGCCGTAACGTCCCGCGTGTCGCCGAGTGAAGCAGGGGGAGTCTTGGCCGTCGTCGTCGAACTCGTGACCTACCCCGTCAAGGGATGCGCCGGTGTCCGGCTCACCATGGCCCGGGTGGGCGAGGCCGGTCTCGAACACGACCGTGCCTTCATGGTCGTGGACGCCGGCGGCACCTTCCGCAGCCAGCGGCGCGACCCCCGGCTCGCGCTGATCAGGCCCGCGATCGGCGCCGGCGGGGACCGCCTCACGCTCCGCGCGCCGGGCACCGGCCCCGTCGACATCGATGTGGACGTGCGGTCGGCCCGCGGTGACGTCGAGCTGTTCGGGACGCCCTACAAGGGCATCGACCAGGGGCCGGAGGCCGCGGCCTGGCTGTCGGACTTCCTCGGGGCGCCCAGCAGGCTGGTGCGGGTCCCGCCCGAGCACGACCGCGTGACCGGCGGGCTGACGCCCGGACGGGCCGGCTACGCCGACAGCGGCGCCGTCCACCTCGTCTCCCGGGCCAGCCTGGACGAGCTCAACCGGCGGCTCGCCGAGGCCGGGCATCCGGCGCTGCCGATGACCCGCTTCCGGCCCAACATCGTGATCGACGGACCCGAGGGGCCGCACGCGGAGGACGGGATGCGCGGCCTCGTCGTCGGCGGCGCGGAACTCGCCTTCGCCAAGCTCGCCATCCGCTGCGCCGTCACCACCGTCGACCAGGACGGCGGGAAGAAGGCGGGCCCCGAACCGCTGCGGACGCTCGCCGCGTACCGCAGGGTCCCCGAGGGCGGCGTCGCGTTCGGGACCAAGGTCTCGGTGGTGCGGCCCGGCACGATCGCGGTGGGCGACGAGGTGGCCGGCGGTGACGGGGGCAGGGCCGCCGTCACCGCCGGCGGGCGGCTCAGTCCCGGAAGCCCTGGATGAAGGCGAACCGGTCGGTGTAGGTGACCTCGTGCTCGGGGTGGCGGAGGCGGATCGTCTCGACGCCCGCGTCGATCTCCTCGGCGGAGAACGTCGACAGCACCGACATCCACTGGTTGCGCACCAGAGCGATCCACTGCTCGCGGTCGATCGTCACCGCGTACTCCTCGTGCCGGTGCACGGTGCACAGCCCCGCGGCGCGCATGGCCGCGGCGATGTCCTCCGGTTCGGGCTGGTTGGCGGCGAAACGGTCCAGCGCCTCGGGGAACAGCGGGTAGTCCAGCCTCCGGGGCAGCGTCACGATCAGGATGCTCCCGCCGGGGGCGAGCCGCGCGGCCAGGCCGCGCAGCGTGGCCGGGATGTCCTTGACGTGGTGCACGGCCTCCTTGAACACGAAGGCGTCGACCTTCTCGTACGGCAGCGTCACCTCCCCTGAGGCGATCTGCTCGGCGGTGGCGCGGACGGGGGAGAGGCGGGGGTCGTCGGGGAGCAGGTCCAGCATGTGCTGGGACGGGTCGATGCAGAGGATGGGCGTCCGGGCGGAGGCCGTCTCCAGGACCCTGCTGAGAAAGAGGCCGGTGCCGGAGCCGATGTCGGCGATCCGGTCGCCGGGCGCGGGCTTCAGCCAGGACATGATGCGGTCGGCCATCCAGGCGATGTACTCGGGACGGTCGGCCCAGTTGCGTTCGTAGGTCTCCGCGATGCGCTGGTAGTGCTCGTCGGTGACGTCGATGACGAGGGATCCTTTCTCGCCGTCCCCCGGCCTGTCGCCGCGCCGCACCGGCCGCCGGAGGACCTCATGGGGATTGTCGGGAATGTCCCTTCCCAGTGGGTGGCTCGGGACAAACCTCCGCCCGGTCAGGGCATGGGCGCGCGGCCGTCACCGGGCCGTGCGCTGCGGTTCCAGGACGCGGATGTACTCGACCAGCCGCACGCCGATGTCGAACGCCAGGTCGGGGTCGTCCAGATCGGGGTCCGGCCAGGTCTCCGACACCCGCCGCCACGACCCGCGGCCCAGGAACGCCCCGGCGACGGCCTCCTCGCCCAGCTCGGGCCGCCAGCGCCCCTCCCGGTCGCGCAGCCGGGCCAGCGCCGCGTCGTTGTCGGCCTCCTTCGGGTGCTCGGCGTGGAACCCGATCTCCACCGCGAACGCGCGGGCGCCGGCCCCGGCGATCTCCGCGTCGATGATCTGCGCCTCGTAGTGCTCGCGGGCGGCGGTGTCGGGCGATCCGTACCAGACCTTCACGCCGTTGCGGCGCACCAGCAGCCGCGGCTCGCCCGGGTCGCGCGGCGCCGCGCCCCGCACCACCTCGCCGACCTGCTCGAACAAGCCCGTGTCCAGCACCCGCGTCCTCCTGAAGCGATCTCTCGAAAGGCAACCTCCCCAGTGTGCCGCCGCATTCCGCCGCGCGCGCGTCAGCCGGCGAACGCGGGGGAGGCCGCCCCCCGGCCCGCGTCGCGGACGACGAAGAGCGCGCCCGCGTCCGGCGTGCCGGGCGGGGACCCCTCGGAGGCCGTGGTGATGTAGAGATCGCGAAGGTCCGGACCGCCGAACGCGCACGCGGTCGTCATCGGGACCGGGACCTCGACGGTCCCGTCCAGCGCGCCGTCCGGGGTGTAGCGCAGCACCCGGCCGCCGCCCCACACCGCCACCCACAGGTTGCCGTCGGCGTCAACCGTCATGCCGTCCGGCTCCCCGGGCCCCGGCACCTCCGCGAACGGGCGGCGGCCGGACGGCAGGGACGTGCCCGGTTCCACGTCGAAGACGTCGATCCGCCCGGTCGGAGTGTCGATGTAGTACATCAGCCGCCCGTCCGGGCTCCAGCCCAGGCCGTTGCTGATGGTGACACCGTCCAGGACCGCGGTGACCTCGCCGCCGGGCTGCACGCGGCGCAGCTTCCCGCCCCCCGGCCGCGTGTCGTAGCGCATGGTCCCGGCCCACAGCGCGCCGTCCGGGCCGACCGCGGCGTCGTTGCCCCGCACGCCCTCCACGGGGTGCTCGGCGAGCCAGCGGAACGAGCCGTCCGGGTCGTACAGGCCGATCCCGTCGCGCAGGTTGACCACCAGCCCGCCGCCGGCGCGGGGCTTGGCGGCGCCCACGTGCTGGGGCGTCCTCCGCAGGACCGTGTCGGCACCGGAGACCGGGTCGTAGGAGTGCACCTCGCAGGCGAGGATGTCCACCCACAGGAGCCGCCCGCCGGCCGGATCCCAGGTCGGGCCCTCGCCCAGCGTCGCACCGGCGGCCAGGGCCACCGCTATGCCGTTCGTCGAAGTCATCGTCATGCTCCAGGAAGGGAGGAACGGCCGGGCGGCACTGCCCGCCCGGCCGTCCCCATTGTGATCAGTGCCCGCGCCGATCAGCGTGCGCCGAACGCGTAGACGGTCGTCGTGTCGTACACCTGCCCCGGCCGCAGCGTCGTGGACGGGAACGCCGGCTGGTTGGGCGAGTCGGGGAAGTGCTGGGTCTCCAGGCAGAACCCGTCGCCCTGCCGGTACACCTTCCCGCTTGTGCCGGCGAGGGTGCCGGTCAGGAAGTTGCCCGAGTAGAACTGCACGCCGGGCTCGGTGGTGTAGACGTCCATGATCCGGCCGGAACGCGGTTCGGTGACCCGCGCGGCGTGCGACAGCCCCGGCCCCCGGCGGTCCAGGACGAAGTTGTGGTCGTATCCCTGGCCGATCAGGATCTGCGGGTGGCCGTCGCGGATGCGCTCGCCGATGGCGTGCGGCGCCGTGAAGTCGAACGGCGTGCCGCGCACGGGCGCCTGCTCACCGGTGGGGATGAGCGTGGCGTCCACCGGCGTGTAGCGGCTCGCCGCGACCTGGAGCCGGTGGTCGTACACGTCGCCCGACCCCTCCCCGGCCAGGTTGAAGTAGGTGTGGTTGGTCAGGTTCACCACCGTCGGCCTGTCGGTCGTGGCCCGGTAGGCGATGCGCAGCTCGTTCTTCTGCGTGAGGGTGTAGGTGACGGTGGTCTTCAGCGTTCCGGGGTAGCCCTCCTCCCCGTCGGGGCTGGTACGCGTCATGCGCAGGGCGACGTTGCCGTCCTCCTTCACCGGCTCGGCCTTCCAGACCCTCTTGTCGAAGCCCTGGTTCCCGCCGTGCAGGCTGTTGGGCCCGTTGTTGGCGGCCAGCCGGTAGGTCGTGCCGTCCAAGGTGAAACGGGCGCCGCCGATCCGGTTCCCGTACCGCCCGATGATCGCGCCGAAGTAGGGGTTCGCCTCGGCGTAGGCGTCGCTCAGGTAGCCCGGCAGCGAGCCGAAGCCCAGCGCCACGTTGCCCGGCCGCCCCTTGCGGTCGGGCACCTCCAGGCTCTGCACGATGCCGCCGTAGGTGAGCACCCGGACCCGCATGCCGCGGCCGTTGCTCAGGGTGTAGCGCTCGATCTTCGTACCGTCGGCCAGCGACCCGAACGGCTCGCCGCCGATCTCGGGACGGCCGGCGCCCGCCGGGGAGGGCGCCGAACCGGCGGCGGCCGGGACGGAGGCCGCCAGGGCGGTGGCCAGCACCGCCGTGCCGGCCAGGGGTGGGATGAACCTCATGACTCTCCTCTCAGGAGGCGGAGCGGGGAGGAACGATCGGCAGGGAGGGGCGGGGTCAGCGCAGGACGGGGGCTCCCGCGCGCCGCTTGGTCCACACGTCGAACGCCACGGCGGCCAGCAGCACGATGCCCTTGACCAGCATCACCCGCTCGCTGGGCGCGCCGATCAGCGACATGCCGTTGTTGATCACGCCCATGATCAGGCCGCCGGTGATCGCGCCGACCACCTTGCCGACCCCGCCCTGCACGGCGGCGCCGCCGATGAACGCGGCGGCGATCGCGTCCAGCTCGAAGGTGTTGCCGGCGGTGGGCCCGGCCTGGTTCAGCCGCCCCGCGAAGATGATCCCGGCCAGCGCGGACAGCACGCCCATGTTGACGAAGATCCAGAAGACCACCGACTTGACCTTCACGCCGGACAGCGTGGCCGCCTGGAGGTTGCCGCCCACCGCGTAGATGCGGCGGCCGAACACCGCCCGGTTGGTCAGCAGCGTGTAGCCCAGCACCAGCGCCGCCAGCAGCACCAGCACCCAGGGCAGGTTGCGGAACCGGGCCAGCTGCACCGTCACCGCCATGATCAGCGCCCCGGCCGCGGCGATCTTGAGGACGAAGACCGGGAACGGGTCGACCGTCTGCCCGTACCCCAGCCGGGCGGTGCGGGTCCGCCACTGCGCGGCCGCCAGCCCGGCGACCACCGCGATCCCCGCCAGCAGGCTGAACAGGTCCGCGCCGCCCAGCACGCCGAGCCCGATGTTGCCCAGGTAGCCGGCCGTGAAGCCGTTCGACAGCGTGCGGACCTCCGACGGGAACGGGCCGATGCCCTGGTTGCCCAGCACGGTCAGCGTCAGCGCCCGGAACAGCAGCATCCCCGCCAGCGTGACGATGAACGAGGGGATCCCGAAATAGGCGATCCAGTAGCCCTGCCAGGCGCCGATCAGCGCGCCCGCCGCCAGCGTCACGGCCAGCGCCACCGGCCACGCCAGGTCGTGGTTCACCATCAGCACCGCGGCGATCGCCCCGGTCACCGCCACCACCGACCCGACCGACAGGTCGATGTGCCCGGAGATGATCACCAGGATCATCCCGATCGCCAGGATCAGGATGTAGGAGTTCTGCACGATGATGTTGGAGATGTTCTGCGGCTGCAGGAGGTCGCCGCCGGTCAGCGCGGTGAACAGCACCACGATCAGGGCGAAGGCGACGTAGATGCCGCTCTGCCTGATGTTGATCGACAGCCGGTACGGCGATCCGCCGCCGCCCCCAGCCGCCGGACCGGCCTTGCTCGCTCCGCCCGGTCCGGTCCCGGCGGCGTTGCCGCCCGTGCCTGTGCCGGCGCCGGCGTCGGCGTTCGCGGGCGCGGTGCTCATGGGACCTGCTCCTTGTCCTTCGGCGTGCCGCGGCCGTGCTCGTCCCGGCCGTTGCGTTCCATGGTCATGTGGGTCATGAGGCGCTCCTGGGTGGCCTCGGCGCGCGGCACCTCGGCGGTGATCCGGCCCGCCGCCATCGTGTAGATCCGGTCGCACATCCCCAGCAGCTCCGGCAGCTCCGAGGAGATCAGCAGGATCGCCTTGCCCTGCTCGGCCAGCCGGTTGATGATCGAGTAGATCTCGTACTTGGCGCCCACGTCGATGCCGCGGGTCGGCTCGTCCAGGATCAGCACGTCCGGATCGGTGAAGATCCACTTGGACAGCACGACCTTCTGCTGGTTGCCGCCGCTGAGCTTGCCGGTCTCGCTCAGGACGCTGGGCGCCTTGATGTTCAGATCGGTGCGGAAGCCCTCGGCGACCCGGTACTCCTCGTTCCCGTTCACCCAGCCGCGCCGGGCCAGCCGGCCCAGCCCGGCCGCCGACACGTTCCGCTTCACGTCCTCGATGAGGTTGAGGCCGTAGCGCTTGCGGTCCTCGGTCGCGTACGCGATGCCGTGCCGGATGGCCTCCCGGACGGTGCGCGCCTCGATCGGCCGGCCGTCCTTGAACAGCCGGCCGGAGATGCCCGTCCCGTACGAGCGGCCGAACACGCTCATCGCCAGCTCGGTGCGTCCCGCGCCCATCAGCCCGGCCAGCCCCACGATCTCGCCGCGGCGCAGCGTCAGGCCCGCCCCCGCGACCACCGCCCGGCCGTGCTGGGTGGGGCTGTGCACCGTCCAGTCCTCGATCCGCAGCACCTCCTCGCCGATGTCCGGCTCGTGCGGCGGGTAGCGGTGCTCCAGGTCGCGGCCGACCATCCCGGCGATGATCCGGTCCTCGGTGACGTCGTCGCGGGACGGGTCCAGCGTCTCGATCATGCGCCCGTCCCGCAGGATGGACACCGAGTCGGCGATGGCCAGCACCTCGTTCAGCTTGTGCGAGATGATCACCGAGGTGATGCCCTCGGCGCGCAGCCCGCGCACCAGGTCGAGCAGGTGCGCGGAGTCCTCGTCGTTCAGCGCGGCGGTCGGCTCGTCCAGGATGAGCAGCCGCACCTCCTTGGACAGCGCCTTGGCGATCTCGACCAGCTGCTGCTTGCCGACGCCGAGGTCGGCGATCGGGGTCACCGGGTTCTCCGGCAGCCCGACCCGCTCCAGCAGCCGCGCCGCCTCGTGGTTGGTGCGGTTCCAGTCGATCAGCCCGAGCCCCGGCAGGCGGCCCCGCAGGCCGCCGCGCCGGGACCGTCCGGAGGACAGCTCGTTGCCGAGGAAGATGTTCTCCGCGATCGACAGCTGCGGGCACAGCGCCAGCTCCTGGTGGATGATGACGATCCCGCGCCGCTCGCTGTCGTGGATGCCGGAGAACCGGCACGGCTCGCCCTCGAAGAGGATCTCCCCCTCGTACGAGCCGTGCGGGTACACCCCCGACAGCACCTTCATCAGCGTGGACTTGCCCGCGCCGTTCTCCCCGCAGATGGCGTGGATCTCGCCGCGGCGCACCGACAGGCCGACGTCCTGGAGCGCGTTGACGCCGGGGAAGGTCTTGGTGATCCCCCGCATCCGCAGGATCTCGGCGCCTGCCGTGCCGTGGGTCGTGCCGCCTGTCGTGCCGCCTGTCGTGTCGTCGGTCGTGTCGCCGGTCGTGTCGTCGGTCATGGCGGTCAGCCCAGCTGCGCCTGCGTGTAGTAACCGCTGTCCAGCAGCGCCGGCTTCACGTTCGACTTCTCCACGATCACCGGCTGGAGCAGCTGCGACGGCACCACCTTGACGCCGTTGTTGTAGTCGGTGGTGTTGTTCACCGCCGGCTTGCCGCCCTTGAGCGCGGTGTCGGCCATCTTCACCGTCTCCGACGCCAGCTGCCGGGTGTCCTTGAAGATGGTGGAGTACTGCTCACCGGCCAGGATCGACTTGACCGAGGCCACCTCGGCGTCCTGCCCCGTCACCACCGGGTACGGCTGGCCCGGGGTGCCGTAGCCGTTGCTCTTCAGCGCCGACAGGATCCCGATGGACAGCCCGTCGTAGGGCGACAGCACGCCCTGCACCTTCGTCCCGCTGTTGTAGGTCTTGGTGAGCAGGTCCTCCATCCGCTTCTGCGCGGTGGCCGGGTCCCAGCGCAGAATGGCGATCGTCTTGAAGTCGGTCTGGCCGCTCTTGACGACGAGGGTGCCCTTGTCGATGTACGGCTTGAGCACCGACATCGCGCCGTTGTAGAAGAACGTGGCGTTGTTGTCGTCGGGCGATCCGCCGAACAGCTCGATGTTGAACGGCCCCTTGGCACCGCCCTCCGAGCCGTCGGCGTTCTTCACCTTCAGCCCGATCAGCAGCGAGGTGGCCTGCTGCACGCCGACCTTGAAGTTGTCGAAGGTGGCGTAGTAGTCCACGTTCGGGCTCTGCCGGATCAGCCGGTCGTAGGCGATCACCGGGATCTTCTTGTCGCCGGCCTGCTGGAGCTGGCTGGTCAGCGCGGTGCCGTCGATGGAGGCGACGATCAGCAGCCGCGCGCCCTTGGTGATCTGGTTCTCGATCTGGCTGGCCTGGGTGGGGATGTCGTTCTCGGCGTACTGCAGGTCGACCTTGTAGCCGAGCTTCTCCAGGCCCGCCTTGACGTTGTTGCCGTCGTGGATCCAGCGCTCGGACGACTTGGTCGGCATGGTGATGCCGATCAGCGCGCCCTTGGTGACGCCGGACCTGGCCTCCTTGTCGACGGTCTTCTCACTGGAGCCGCAGCCGGTCAGCGCCGCGGCGATGGCGAGGGCGGAGACGGCCGTGGTGAGGCGCCCGAATCTCATGTCGTTCTCCTTGTGGGGTGGGTGACACGCATCAGGAGTGGAGCGGGAGTGCGTCGCGCGCGGGGGCGGTGTCCCCGGCGGCGCCCGCGGAGCCCGCCGTGTCCGCCGCGTCCGGGAACCGCTGGAGCGGGCCCGGGGCGCGCGAGCCGGGCGGGGACATGCCGCCGTCGGCGCCGAGCCGGGCCAGGGTGTCGAGGACGAGCCGGCCGCGCCGGACCCGCTCCCGGCCCGACTCGACGGCGGCGGGCAGCAGGTGGCGGCCCACCGGGTACACGGCGGGCGCGTTGCGCAGCCCGAACTTGAGGTAGATCGGCGCGCCGCAGCGGATCAGCTCCGCCGCGTCGTAGATGCGGACGTGGCCGCCCAGGTCGTCGGGCGCCTCGACGTAGAAGTCCATCGGGGCGGCGCTGAGCGCGCGGATCTCGGCGAGCTGGGCCACCGTCAGGTCGCTGGGCACGTTGACCGAGTCGGCGCCGAGCCGTTCCCAGACCTGGTACGAGGCCGGGTTGACCGGGCCGACCAGCGCCGACACCTTGAACGTGGTGTCGGCCGGCAGCCGCCCGGCCGCGCGCATCCGGTGCAGCGTCCACAGCACGCCCTCGTCGGCCACCAGCAGCGACCGCACACCGAGGGCGGCGGCGCGCTCGGCGTCCTCCACGCACTGGGCGAGCTGGTCGCGGCCGCGGGCGCGGGGGCCCGAACCGGGGTAGGAGCGCCCGCCCGCGCCCGGCTCCCACGTGCCGCGGGGGCCCAGGAACAGGCACAGCTCGATGCCGCGTTCGGCGCAGCCGGAGACCATCTCGCCGATCTCGGCGTCGGTCAGCATCCACACCCCGCTGCCCTGGCTGATCCGGTGCAGCGGGACCTCCAGCCGCGCGCTCTCCTCCAGCACCGCCGCGAGAACGGCCGGGCCCTCGCACGAGGGCAGCTCGGTGCGCCAGGCGCCGCCGTCGGGGAAGCGGCGGGCGGAGGCGGGCGCGGGCTCGGGCCGGGGCGGGAAGCCGAGGCCGAGCAGGGCGCGCTCGCCGGGCGGGCGGGGGCCCGCCGCCGCGGCGGCGGCGCCGGGCGCGGGGTCGGGGAGCGGGTCCATCGTTCCTCCTGCGGGAATCGGATGCGGGTCGGCGGTCGGTCGGCGGTTCATTCCGGGGTGCGGCTCATCGCGGTCGGCCGGTCATCGGGCGGGCTACTCCTCGAGGCCGGGACGGAGCAGCACCTTTCCCGCGTCCGGCGCGGCGCTGAGCTTCAGCGCCCGCTCGAACCCGGACAGCGGCAGCTCGTGGGTGACCAGCGCGGCGGGCCGCAGCACGCCGCTGCCGAAGGCGCGCACCGCGTACGCCCAGTCGGCCGGGCCCGCGCCGAACACGGTGTGCAGCGTGAGCGCCCGGGTGACCAGCAGCGCGGCCGGGACGGCGTCGGCCGGGTCGCCGGGGATGCCGGTGAGCACGGCCCGGCCGCCGCGCCGTACCAGCGCCACCGCCGCGTGCGCGGTGCCGGTGACCCCGGCGGTCTCGACGACCACGTCGAACGACCCCTCGGCCGCCTCGCCGGGCCGCAGGACGGTGCCGGCCCCGGCCGCGAGCGCCGCCTCGGCCCGCTCGGTACGCGGGTCGATCGCCACGAGCCGGGACGGCGAGGCGGCCGACAGCAGTTGCAGCGCGAGCATGCCCAGGGTGCCGGCGCCGACGACCGCGGCGGTCTCGCCGGGCCGCAGCGCCGCGTGCCGGACCGCGGAGGCGATCACCGCGGCGGGCTCCAGCAGCGCCGCCGCGCGCAGGTCGGCGTCCGCCGGCAGCACGTGCAGCAGCCGGGCGGGCACCAGCAGGTGGTCGGCGAACGCGCCGGGGCGGGTGAACCCGGTCTCGTCGTAGCCGTTGACGCACAGGTTGGGGGCGCCGTTGCGGCAGTGCGCGCAGCCCTGGCAGCCGCGGAAGCCCTCGCCGACCACCTTGGCGCCGGCCAGCGCCGGGTCGGTGCCGGGGCCGAGCGCGGTGACCGTGCCCGACCACTCGTGCCCGGGCGTGATCGGGTACGACACGAACTCCGGCGGGCGGGCGCCCTCGTACAGCTCGCGGTCGCTGCCGCACAGCCCGGCGGCGGTGACCTGGACCAGCGCCTCGCCGGGCCCGGGCTCGGGCGGGTCCGACCGGACCATCCGGAAGCGGCCCGGCGCCTCCACCAGCACCGAGCGGCTCACCGGCGCTCCCCGGAACCGCCGGCGGCGGCGGGCGCGCCCGGCCCGCCGGAGGCCGCCGCGCGCCTGGCGGTGCCGTCGCGCTTGTGCCAGTCCTCGGCGAACAGGTCGAAGTCGGCGTCGCGCCGCGGGAACCCGGCGATCGCGTCGAGGTCGAGCTCGACGCCGAGGCCGGGCGCGTCCGGCACGGCGAAGTGGCCGTCCACGACCTTCGGGGCGCCCTTCGCGATCTTGCCGATCTCGGCGTCGGCGAAGTCGTTGAAGTGCTCCAGGATCTTGAAGTTGGGGACGCACACGCCGAGCTGGAGGCTGGCGGCGGTGAGCACCGGGCCGCCCACGTTGTGCGGCGCGAGCTGCACGTAGTAGGTCTCGGCGGTGGCGGCGAGCTTGCGCGCCTCGGCGATCCCGCCCAGGTGGCCGACATCGGGCTGGATCACGTCGGCGGCCTGCAGCTCCAGCAGCTCCCGGAACTCGATCCGGTCGTGGATCCGCTCGCCGGTCGCGATCGGCAGCCCGGTGTGCGCCGACACCTTGGACAGCGCCTTGAGGTTCTCCGGCGGGACCGGCTCCTCCAGCCACGCCGGGTCGTAGGGCTCCAGCAGCCGGGCGAGGCGGATCGCGGTGGCGGGGGAGAAGCGGCCGTGCATCTCCACCAGCAGCTCGCACTCGGGGCCGATGGCGTCGCGGACCGCCTCGACCAGCGAGATGGAGCGGATCGTCTCGTCGTGGTCGAGTTCCATCCGGCCCGCGCCGAACGGGTCGAGCTTGAGCGCCCGGTACCCGCGCTCGACCACGCGCCGGGCCGCGGCGTGGAACTCCTCGGGGGTGCGGTCGACGGTGTACCAGCCGTTGGCGTACGCCTTGACCCGGTCGCGCACCCTGCCGCCCAGCAGCCGCCACACCGGCTGGCCCAGGGCCTTGCCGACGATGTCCCAGCAGGCCATCTCCACGCAGGCGATGCCGGACATCACGATCTCGCCGGCCCGGCCGAAGTCGCCGTACTTCATCCGGTGGACCAGGTCCTCGATGTCGAACGGGTCGCTGCCGATGACGTGCCGGCGTTCCGCCTCGGCCAGGTAGCCGAGCAGCGCGTCGGTGTGGCCCAGCATCCGGGCCTCGCCGACGCCGGTGAGGCCCTCGTCGGTGTGGACGGTCACGTACGTGAGGTTCCGCCAGGGAGTGCCCACGACATGGGTGCCGATCTTGGTGATGCGCACGGATCGCTTCCTTGCTTCGCGGTGGTACATCCAGCTAGCACTTGCTTGCGTTAGCGCTAACAAACTGGGTCGGGGAGGGAGCGGGTCGGGTACGGGCGGATCGGGAGCGGGGCGGTCGCGGGACGAGGCGGGTCGGGAGCGGGGCGGGCGGGTCGGGGACGGGGCGGGTCAGCGGGCGGTCATGACGGCGGTGCTCTCCCGGACGACCAGTTCGGGTTCGACGGTGCGGCGCGGCGCCCCCTCGGCGCCTGCGATGCGTTCCATCAGGAGCTGGAAGGCGTGCCGCCCCACCTCCCCGAACGGCTGCCGGACGCTGGTCAGCGGGGGTGCGAAGTACGGCGCCTCCGGTACGTCGTCGAAACCGGCCACGCTCACCTCCTCGGGCACGCGCCGGCCGGCCTCGCGCAGCGCGCGCAGCAGACCCAGCGCCATCGGGTCGTTGGCGGCGAACACCGCGGTCACCTTGGGGTCGGCCGCGAGCAGCCTGCCCTGCTCGTAGCCGGAGCGGGCGCTCCAGTCGCCCGGGAGCGGCTCGGGCACCGGGCGGCCCTCGGCCTCCAGCGCCGAGCGCCAGCCGGCGACCCGCTCGCTGGCGTCGATCCAGTCGATCGGGCCGGCCACGTGGTGGACGGTCTCGTGGCCGAGGTTGAGCAGGTGGCGGGTGACGCGCTCGGCGCCCGCCCGGTGGTCGACCGCGGCCACCGGGACCGGCAGGTCGTCGCCCGCGCCGACCACCACCGCGGGGAAGTCCGGGGGCAGCCCGCGCAGCCCGTCGGCCGCCGACCGGTGCGGCGCGATCACCACGATGCCGTCCACCGACTGCGAGCGCAGCCGCTCCACCGCGTCCTGGATGGAGCGGCGGGTGAGCGAGCTGACGCTGGCGATGCTGACCATGTGCTCGGCGCCGCGGGCGGCCCGCTCGATCCCGTACAGGGTCGAGGCGGGGCCGTACAGGGTGGTGTCGAACGAGACCACGCCCAGTACCTGGGAGCGCCCGGTGACCAGCACCCGCGCGGCGGAGTTGGGCCGGTAGTCCAGTTCGCGCATCGCCGCGAGCACCCGGCCGCGGGTTTCGGGCCGCACCTTCTCGGGGGAGTTGAGCACCCGGGAGACCGTCATCGCCGAGACCCCGGCCAGCATGGCGACGTCCTCCATGACCGCCGCCCGCGGCCGGGCCGCCTGGCCTCCGCCCGGCCCCGCGCCCGCGCCCGCCGCGCCGGCGGCGGGGGGTGAGGCGGGCGGGACGGTCATGTGATCTCCTCCACACTGATCGGGTGGCCTGATGTTTGCGCTAACGCGAGCACCTGTCAATACCCCCGGCCAGACTTGTGGTAGCGCGAACATTCCATCCCTGGTGAGCAGGCGCTCCGACGTCCGTGCGGCGTGCGAGCGGGCCGGGCGCGCGCATTCAGCTCCCGGCGCCGCCACCCGCCTCGGGGCGGGGTAGGGCGGCGGCGCGCGTCGCTCTCGGCCGCCCAGGCCCGCCGTGCGCCGCCCGCCGCGGCCTAGCTGATCGGCATCGCCTCGCGAGCGCGCTCGCGCGACTCCTCCATCTGCTTGTGCGTGCCCTTGGCCCCCCACTGCTCATCGAGGCGCATCGCGCAGCCCAGCGCGAAGAACGTCGGCGCCCACTGCCCGACGAAGATGCCCCACCGGTCGGCGCGGTCGAGTCCCGCCGACTCGACGTTGCGGGAGATCGCCCACGACGCCACCGACGCGCCGATCGACGCGAACCCCATCCCGTACATGACGTTGGACGACAGCCCGATCTTGTTCAGCATGCTCAGCATGTGCGCGGCCCCCTCTGGATTCCGGGTCTCGGTCTTGACGGCTTTCTGGGGCGACCCTTCCCCGGGGCGGGGGCGCTATCGCAATGCCGGGACCAAGCTTGGTCGCGCAACGTCCCAGGTCGAGCGGGTCAGGCTGCGCGGGAGACGGTTTCGGGGCCCACGACGAAGGGGCGCTGCCCGCCGGGCACGCCGGTGCGGATCTCGCCGTCGCTCTCGTACGGGAACGCGAACGGCACCCCGGCCGCGATCATGTGGCGGGGGCTGTCCATGACGTGGAAGTGCAGGTGCGGCTCGGAGCTGTTGCCCGAGTTGCCCACCTCGCCCAGGACGTCGCCCGCCCTGACCCGCTGCCCCTTCCGCACCCGCACGGATCCGCGCCGCAGGTGCGCGAGCACCGCGTACGTGCCGTCGCCGAGGTCGAGGACCACGTGGTTGCCGAGGAGGAACCGGCCGCCGGAGAAGGTCAGCAGCGACAGCGCCTGCCGGAAGAGCATCCCCTCGACGATCATGTAGAGGAAGGCCGGCCAGGAGTTGCGGCTCCAGTGGTCGCGCTGCCAGCCGCAGACCTGCACCGCCACGCCGTCGGCGGGCGCGGCGACCGGACGCCCGAACGCCGGGAACGTCTCGGGGCGCGAGGCGATCGCGCCGGACCCCAGCGCCTTCCACGCCACGTCCGGGTCCGGCGCGTACACCAGGTCGATCGCGTAGGTCTGGCCGAGCTCGTGGGTGCCGTGGCTGGGGACCTTGTCGGCCGGGCTGTTGACCGGCACCCACCGTCCGCTCACCGGGCTGCGCAGCGTGATCGGCGGGCGCGCCGAGCCGCGGGCGGGGACGAAGAACAGCACCGCGCCGAGGGCGAGCAGCGCGATGCCCGCCAGGGATACCTGGTCGGCACCGTGGACGGACTCGCTCAGCATGAGGATCACGCCGAGGAGGATGAACGGGGTCCTGAAGCGGGCCATTGCCTTGTGCATCGCGGGCTCTCCCATCGAAGTGCGCGGTCGGTGCGGGCCGGGATCAGCGGCGGGCCGCGGCGAGCATGGTGAGGATCGGCACCACGCGCTCGCCGGGCACGGCGTACTGGCCGCGGGCGGTGGTGCGCAGCCAGCCGGCCGCGACCAGCTGGCGCAGGTGGTGGTAGAGCTGCCCGGTGGTGCCGAGTCGCTCGTGCGCGGCGAGCTCGGCGGTGGTGCGGGCGCCGCACATGATCTCCCTGAGCAGCAGCAGCCGCACCGGATGGGCGAGGGCGGACAGCGCGTCGGCCGCCTGTGACCAGTCGTCGGCGAGCAGGTCCGCCGTGCGGTGGCCCTGCTGCCACTCGTAGTGCTCGCCGGCGGGCAGGGTCACCGACCCGGTGAACAGGACGGCGTCGTCCATGCGCTCCTTCAGGCCGTTCAGGGCCCAGAAGGTCTCTGTGTCGGGGGCCGGCCGCGCCGCCTCGTCGCCGCGGCCGGGCGCGGCGGGACGGGAGCCCTCCTCCAGGCGGGCCACCCGCTCCTCGAGCCGTGCGAGCCGTTCCGCGAGCGCCTCGCGATCCTCATCGTCCGCCATCATGGTTCAATAATTACGTAGAAACGTAATTTCATCAAGCCGGTCGGATGGGGTGGCACGGCAACGGCCCCGGCCGGCGGGCCGGGGCCGTGTCGGATCAGCCGGATCAGCCGGATCAGCCGGATCCGTAAGGATCAGGAGGTGAGGATCACCTGCGGGGCGGTCTCGCGGATCTTGGTCTTCAGCCACTTGGCCTGGTTCAGCGTCTGCTTGTGCAGCGTGGTGACCTGGGCCAGGAACTCGGGGTCGCGGAGCGCCTGCGCGACCTGTCCGGCGACGATCCAGTACAGGTCGACGCGTTCCACCGCCAGGAACAGCTCCCGCAGGTAGCTCAGCAGGCGCGCCCCCGTGGCCGGGACGTGGCCGTACCCGCCGGCGTTGCCGGCCGCCTCCACGGCCACCCGGCACACCCGGGCGGCGGCGCGCGGCCCGGCATCCTCGTCCGGCAGCTTGAGGTGGTACTGCTCGGCGAGCGCGCGGACCGCGGCGCGGTGGTCGTCGCACTGCCCGGCCAGGGTGCCGCACATGTGGTGGACGTCGGGTTCGTCCACGGTCCGCTGGGCCACCTCCCGGTATTCGGCCGCGAGGTCGTTCTCGGCCTCGTACAGCTCCTCCAGCAGCGCGCCCAGGTTCCCGATGCCCGTCATCGCCGTCTCCCGTCCTCATCGGAGGGGGCGTCGTCTCCGAGACGGACGACCTCGACGGCGGTCACCTTGTAGACCGGTTGCTTGGAGACCGGGTCCCAGTCGGTCGGCGTCGCCTCGTTGGCCGCCCTGGTGCCCTCCCCCTCGCCCGCGCCGAAGGCGTCGCCGACATCGAAGTAGCCGTAGTGGAACGGCGCGAAGACCACGCCCCTGCGGGTGCCGTCGAGCCTGGCGGGGGCCTGGAGGCTGCCGTGCCGGGAGACGACCTGGACCATGTCGCCGTCGGCGATGTTCCTGGCGGCGGCGTCCTCCGGGGACATCTCGATCCACATGTCGGGCGCCGCGGCCTGCAACTCCGGCGCGCGCGCCGTCTTGGTGCGGGTGTGCCAGTGATGGACGGTGCGGCCCGTGGTCAGCCGCAGCGGATGCTCCTCGTCGAGGACGTCGTGCGGCGGCAGGTACTCGGCGGCCTTGATGACGGCCCGCCCGGCGGGGTCGTGCGCCGCGTACTCGTCGGCCTCGTTGAGCGCGCCCGTGAGCAGGTCGTGCCCGTAGCTCTGGCATTCGGACGCGCCGGTCGGGAACCGGCCGTCGCCGTAGAGGCGCTCAGTGCTCTCGGCCGCGTGCTCCGGGCGGGGCCACTGGACGCCCCCGTCACGCCGCAGCAGCTCATGGCTCAGCCCGCTGTAGTCGCAGCGCGTGCCGCGGGTCAGCGCCCGGAAGTCGTCGAAGGCCTCTTCGGGGGTGCTCCAGCGCGGTAGCGGCTCCCCTTCGTCGTCCCGCAGCCCCATCGCCCGCGCGAAGGCGAGCAGCGCGTCGAAATCGCCGCGCGCCTCGCCCGGCGGGTCCACCGCCTTCCCGGAGTAGTGCACCGTGCGGTCGGCGTTGGTGAACGTGCCCGCCTTCTCGCCCCACATGGCGGCCGGAAGCACCACGTCCGCCAGCTCGGTCGTCTCCGTGCGGAACACGTCCGACACCACCAGGAAGAGCCCCTCCTTCTCCAGTACCGAACGGACCCGTCCCAGCTCCGGCCAGGACACCGCCGGATTGGTCCCGGTGATCCACAGCCATCGCAGGGACCCCTGCTCGACGTACCGCAGCATCTTCATCGCGTGGGTTGGCGGGGCCCAGTGCGGTATCCGCATCGGGTCCACGTGCCAGTGCCGCGCGAGGCGCTCCACGTGCTCGTCGTTCTGCCAGTTCAGGAACGCCGGGAACAGGCCGTTGGCGCCGGTCTCCCGGGTGTTCTGCGCGGTCGGCTGCCCGTTCATCTGGAACACCGTGCGGCCGGGCCGGCCGATCATCCCGCGCAGCAGGTGGATGTTGTTGACCTGGACGGCCGCGGCGGTGGCCTGGTGCGACTGGTAGACGCCCTGCAGGACGGTCGACACCAGCCGCTCGGCGGCGCCGAGCAGCGCGGCCGCGGCGCGGATGCCGTCGGCGGGCACGCCGCACACGCCCGCGGCCCGCTCCGGCGGGTAGCCCTTGACCACGGCGGCCAGCTCGTCGAACCCGACGGTGTGCTCCTCCACCCACGCCCGGTCCACCCGGTCCGTCCGGATGATCTCGTGCAGGAGGGCGTTCAGCAGCATCACATTCGTGCCCGGCCGGACGGGCAGGTGGACGTCGGCGAGCTCGGCCGCGGGGGTGCGCCGCGGGTCGGCCACCACCAGCCGGGGCCGGTCGGGGCCGCGCAGCCGGTCCAGCATCCGCGCCCACAGCACCGTCTGCGTCTCCGCCACGTTGTGCCCCGCCAGGAAGATCGTGTCGGCGTGGTCGATGTCGGTGAACGACCCGGGGTTGCCGTCGCTGCCGAACGACTCGATCAGCGCCCATTCGGCCGTCGCCGTGCAGAGCCGGGTGTTGCCGTCCAGGTGCGGCGTGCCGATCCCGGCCCGCGCGATGATGGTCTGGAGGTAGTAGTCCTCCAGGAACAGCTGGCCGCTGGTGTAGAAGCCCGTGCCGAGCGGGCCCTGCTCCTCCAGGACGCGCTGGGCGTTGGCCACCACCAGGTCCATCGCCTCGTCCCAGCCGGTCTCGACGAGCGCGCCGTCGCGGCGCACCAGGGGACGGGTGAGGCGGTCGGGG
This sequence comes from Spirillospora sp. CA-255316, assembly GCA_050942275.1. GTDB lineage: Bacteria > Actinomycetota > Actinomycetes > Streptosporangiales > Streptosporangiaceae > Spirillospora. Next base: position 3,548,498 of record CP192047.1, read on the forward strand.
GAGTTGCGGGCCTGCCACCCGTACAGGCCCTTGGGGCCGAGACGGCCGTGGTTCACGCGGTCGCCGGTGCGTCCACGCACGCCGACGATGCGGTCTCCGGCGACCCCGATGTCCAGGCCGCATCCGTTCGAGCACAGCACGCAGGCTGACGGCACCCACCGTTCCGGTTCCCGCTCCAGGTGGGCGTCGGCGCGCTCGGGCCAGTTCGTGCCGGGGGCGTAAGGCGTGCGCTCGCCCCAGATGTCCTTCGTACGACCCGCCGTCACCGGCGGTCGGGCAGGTGGTCGCATGCGCCTTCTCTACCCACGCCGCCCGGGGCAAACGGGGCCGCTCCCGGGCGGGGGCGCCGCGCCGGTTCAGCCCTCGTCGCGGTGCGGGTTCTCCAGGCGGAAGAAGTTGCTCTGCGACCCGTCCTTCTTGTGCTCCTGGTAGATGAACTCCAGGCCGCGCTCGTCGACGGTGCGGAACCAGTCGTCCCAGGAGATGTGCTCGAGGTTCTCCCCGCCGTACCCGGGGAAGTCCAGCAGGAGCCTGCCGGGCCTGCCCTCGTACTCGCTGCCGGGGACGGTCGCGGGCTCCGCGCCGCGCTCCTCGGCCCAGCGGCGGATCACCTCGTGGTCGGTCGTGACGAGGGTCGCGCCCTCCCGCTCCTCGTGCTGGTCCGGCGAGGTCACGCGCTGCCGGTGCGCGTTGTCGTCCTTGGCCATGGTCTTCCCCCTTCACGGCTCGGAGCCGTGCGTACCCGGGGCGCCCGCGGGGGGAACGCCGCGAAGGCCCAAGGCGGCGTCCGGACATCGTCAAACCGCGTCCATCGACCGGCGGCCGTCGCCGCGCGGGCCGCCGGCGGCGCCCGTGTCAGCCGGAGTCGGCGGCGGTCATGGCGCGCCACCGGCGGTCGGCGGCGGACCCGGACGGGCTCAGGGGGTGCCGGCGGTGTCCGGTGAGGGGAGGCCGGTGCCCGCGCCGTCGCCGGGATCGGCGGCGTCGCAGGAGCCGTCCAGGGCCAGGGCGCAGGCGCGGAAGGCGCGGGCCGCCTGCGGATGGCCGGTGGTGTAGGCCTCCCGCGCCAGGTCGTCGGCGTGGGCCGCCGCGGTGGCGCGGTCCAGCTCCCGCGGGCTGGCCTGCAGCAGCTCCAGCGCGTCCGGGTTGCTCGCGGCGGCGGCGATCGTGAGCAGGGAGACGGCGTCCTCGTCCCGCCCGGGCGCCGCCGCGATCAGCACCGCCGCCTGGTAGACCGCCCGCGGGTCGCGCGCCTGCACGCGGTGGGCGAGCGCACGCCCGAAGGCGCCGTGGGCGGCGAGCAGGTCGTACTGGACGGCGGTGAGCCGCACCGGTGCCGTCAGGTCGCGGCCGGCCGGCGCGTCCCCGGCCGCCTCGGCCGCGGACTCGGCCGGGGACCGGGGGCCGCCGTCCGGGAAGGGCAGCGGCGGCACCGCGCCCCTGCCCGGGACAGCCGCCGCCGGACCGCTCCGGCCGGCGGGGCCGGCGGGTCCGGCCTGGCCGATCGGGCCGGTGGGGCGGCGGCGCTGCGGCAGCCCGCGGCGCTCGGCCTCCTCCTCGGCCTCGCGCAGCATCTCCTGCCAGCGGGGCAGCGCGTCGCGGCCGGGGTCCTCGGCGATGATGCCCTGCTCGTGGGCGATCCGGTAGCAGGACAGCACGAACGAGGCCACGAAGCCGTGGTCGGGCAGCCCCTTGCGGTGGCCGTTGAGCGTCTCGCTCAGCGCGGTCTTGGACAGCGGCGGCAGGCTGGCCGAGCCGCCGGGCACCGGATGGGTCTCGTTCAGCCGGTCCGACGTCCTGGCCACCAGCGAATAGGCGGGCGAGCCGCAGGCCTGGTGCAGTGCCAGCAACTGGCGGAGAAACGCGTCGCGCACCGGATGGCGCGGGTATCTCTTTCTGGCCATGGCCTTCTCAGGATGCCACGCGACCCGGGACGGGTATGCGTCATCCGTCACTCTCGACGGGCTTTCGCGTTTCCCGGGAGCCGCTTTCAGAGGTCGCGGGCGAGCCTGCGCAGGACGGTCCGGCTGGTCTCGGGCCGGGCGGCGCGCACGGCGAGCAGGTCGAGGACCTGCCGGTAGCGGGTGACCTCGTCGATGCCGTCGATGTAGCGGGCGGAGGTGAGCTGCTCGACGAAGACGATGTCGTTCAGCTCCCCCTCGTGCATGTCGAGGAGGACGATCGGGCCGCCGGACGCCGGCCCGGCGGCGGTGTGGAAGGGCAGCACCTGAATGGTGATATGCGGCAATTCCGACATATCGATCAAATGCTGTAATTGTCGGAAAAGTGTAGAACGTCCCCCCAGGGGGCGGCGCAGCGCCGACTCGTCGATGATCGCCCACAGCCGCGGCGGCCGTTCGCGGCGCAGGATCCCCTGCCGCCGCAACCGCACCTCCAGCCGCCGTTCCAGCGCCGCCGCGGACTCGCCGCCGTGGCTCAGCCGGATCGCGCTGCGGGCGTACTCGGGCGTCTGCAGCAGCCCCGGCACCCGCTGGCTCTCGAAGCCCCGGATGCACCGGGCCGCCTGCTCCAGGCCCACCAGCGGTTCGAACCAGGACGGGATCACGTCGGAGTAGGCCGCCCACCAGCCCGGGCTGGCGGCCCGCCTGGCCAGTTGCAGCAGCATCACCCGCTCGGCCTGGTCGGTGACGCCGTAGCGGTCGCACAGGCCGATGAGCGCGCTCAGCCGGCAGACCCTCCCGCCGCGCTCAAGATCGTCGATCTCGGCGGGACCGAGGTCGACCGCGGCCCCCGCCTGCCCGGCCGTCAGCCCGGTGCCCTCCCTGAGCCGCCGCAGCCGCGCGCCCAGCAGCAGGCGGTGCAGCGCCGGACCGGGATCACCGGCCGCCGGCATCTGGTCACCGGGATGTTCCTCCGCGAGAGCGCCCATGTCCTCCCTCTGCGTGACCGTCCAGGACCCGACACTAACGCCCGACCGCACGGCCATCCACAGGGTCACCGCAGTTGCTCCCGCAGTGACCCCGCCGGTTCCGGAAGGGACGGGCGATCCGCCGGGACCCGCCCCGGAAAGCGGTTCGAGCGACAAGATGGGCTGCGGTTTCGCCATGGCCGTGCCGACTGGGTTCCCTTGCCGCGGAGATAGATCGTTTGACCTGCGGGCACGCCTGGGAAGTGATCAAGACCGACGTAGGATCCAGGCAACCGAGAGGAAGGTGCCCGCGATGGCCGACCACCCCACCCACCCTGAGCGCGGCGACCGTACCGAGGACCGCGTGGCCGTGTGGGTCACGCCCGACTACCAGATCGTGGAGACCTCGCTGGAGGTCACGGCCTACTTCGGCGCCGAGAGCTGACCCGCCGCGATGCGGTTGCTGGTGCTCGGCACCGCGGCCGGAGGCGGCGTGCCCCAGTGGAACTGCGCGTGCCCGGGGTGCGCCGCCGCCCGCGCCGAGCCGGGACGGCGCCGGCGGCACGCCTCGATCGCCGTCGAGGCCGAGGCGGGCCGCTGGTACGTGGTGAACGCGACCCCCGACATCGGCGAGCAGATCGAGGAGTGCGCCGAGCTGCACCCCGGCCCCGGGACGCGGGACACCCCGCTCGCCGGGGTCGTCCTCACCGACGCCGAGCTCGACCACACGCTCGGCCTGCCCCGCCTGCGGGAGGCGTCCGGCCTGCGCGTCGTCGCGACCGAAACGGTGCGGGCGGCGCTGTCGGACGGCCTCCACCTGGACAAGGTGCTCGCGCCGTACGCCGGGCTGTCGTGGACGCCGCTCCCCGAGAAGGCGCCCGAGGCGCTCGACGGCGGGCCGCTGGAAGTCCAGGGGATCAGGGTCTCGGGCAAGCGCCCCCGCTACGCGGCCGGCCTGGACGGCGCCGCCGGTGACGCGTGGGTCGTGGCCCTGCGCGTCAGGGACGCCCGCGACGGCAAGGTCGCCGTCTACGCCCCGGCGCTGGCCGGCTGGCCTCCCGAGCTGGACACCGCCCTGCGCGGCGCCGACTGCGTCTTCGTCGACGGCACGTTCTGGGACGACGAGGAGCCCCGCCGCACCGGGATCTCGGAGCGGACCTCCACCGGCATGGGGCACCTGCCCGTCACGGGCCCCGGCGGCACCGCCGAGCGGCTGGCCGCGCTGCCCGCCGCCCGCCGCCTGTACACCCACCTGAACAACACCAATCCCCTCACCGACCCCGACGACGACGGGCACCGGCTGCTGGCCGCGTCGGGTATCGAGGTCGCCCGGGAGAGAGCGGTGATCGAACTGTGAGCAGCACGGCATCGCCGGCCGCGACCGCGGCCACCGGACGGCCCCCGTGGTCGCGCGAGGAGCTGGAGGAGCGGCTGCGCGCGCTGGGGGCGGAGCGCTACCACCACCGGCACCCGTTCAACCTGCGCATGCACGAGGGGCTGCTGTCGCCGGAGGAACTGCGCCGCTGGATCCTCAACCGGTTCCACTACCAGCGGCACATCCCCATCAAGGACGCGCTGATCCTGGCCAAGCTCGACGACCGGGAGCTGCGGCGTTCGTGGATCCGCCGGATCCACGACCACGACGGCCGTCCCGAGGAGGAGGGCTCCGGCGGGATCGAGCGGTGGCTGCGGCTGGGGGAGGCCGCGGGGCTGGACCGCGCGCTGCTGCTGTCCGGCGAGGGCGTGCTGCCGGGCGTGCGGCTGGCGGTGGAGGGCTATGTCAACTTCTGCCGCAACGGCTCGCCGCTGGAGGCGATCGCGTCGTCGCTGACCGAGCTGTTCGCCCCCGACCTGATGGTCACCCGGATCGCCGCGTGGGAGCGGCACTACCCGTGGATCGAGCCCGAGGGGCTGCGCTACTTCCAGGTCCGCGTCGGGCAGGGCCGCCGCGACTCGGAGGAGGCGCTCGGGCTCGTCCACGCCTGGGCGCGGACGCGGGCGGACCAGGAGCGGGTGCTGGCCGCGTTCACCTTCAAGTGCGAGGTGCTCTGGTCGCTGCTGGACGCGGTCGAGCACGCCCGTCCGGTGGGCGCCGGGGCCTCCGGGACCATGACACCCCGCCATGCCGGCTGACCGCGCGCCCGAGGGGCCGTGGCGGCCGGTTCTGGACCGGTCCATCGTGCTGCGGTACGACCGGGTGCGCGACGCCGACCTGCTCCTCATGCCCGAGCGGGCGGTCCGGCTCAGCGGCGCGGGCGGGCGCATCCTGCGGCTGTGCGACGGCCGCCGCACGGTCGGCGACATCGTCGCCGAGCTGTCGGCCGCGTTCCCGGACGCGCCGCTGGAGGAGGAGGTCCCCGCGTTCCTGGAGCGGATCAGGGCGGAGGGCTGGCTGCGATGACCGAGGCGCCCGCGCCGTGGGCGCTGCTGGCCGAGGTCACCCACGCCTGCCCGCTGCACTGCCCGTACTGCTCCAACCCGCTGGAGCTGGTGCGCAAGAGCTCCGAGCTCGGTGCGCCGGAGTGGGCGAGGGTCTTCGCGGAGGCGGCCGACCTGGGCGTCGTGCAGGCGCACGTCTCAGGCGGCGAGCCGCTGTTGCGCCCCGACCTGGCGGAGATCGTGTCCTCGGCGCACCGCGCCGGCGTCTACACCCAGCTGGTCACCAGCGGCCTCGGGCTCACCGGGGCCCGCCTGGAGGAGCTGGCGGAGGCGGGGATCGACAGCGTCCAGCTCTCGCTGCAGGACGCCCGCCGGCCCGGCTCGGACCTGATCGCCGGGGCCGAGTCGTACGGGGCCAAGGAACGCGCCGCCCGGGTGATCCGGGAGGCCGGACTGCCGTTCGGGCTGAACGTCGTGCTGCACCGGCACAACCTCGGGAACCTGCCGGAGATCCTGGAGCTGGGCGCGGCCTGGGGCGCCGACCGGATCGAGCTGGCCAACACCCAGTTCTACGGGTGGGCGCTGCTCAACCGCTCCGCCCTGCTGCCCACCCGGGACCAGCTGGAGCGCGCGAAGGCGGCGGTCGCCGCGTGGCGCGAGCGGGACGAGCCGGGGCCCGAGCCGGTGTGGGTGATGCCCGACTACTACGAGGGCGTCCCCAAGCCGTGCATGGGCGGCTGGGGTGCCCGCTCGATCACGGTCGGGCCGGACGGCACCGCGCTGCCCTGCCCGGCCGCGTACGCGATGCCCGGGCTGGCGCCGCCCAGCGTGCGGGAACGGTCGCTGGCCTGGATCTGGCGGGAGTCGCCGGCGTTCAACGCCTATCGCGGCACCGGCTGGATGAGCGGGCCGTGCCGCGAATGCCCCCGGCGCGAGGTCGACTTCGGCGGCTGCCGCTGCCAGGCGTTCGCGCTGACCGGGGACGCCGCGCGCACCGATCCGGCCTGCGCGCTCTCGCCCGACCACCATCTGGTGAGCGGGCCGGCCGCCGAGGCCGAACGCGGCGAACCGGCCGCCGGGTCCTTCGTCTACCGCCGTCCCGGCGGGGCCGGCCGGCTCACGGCGGGCGGCTGACCGAGGGCCGGCCGTTCACCACGTGCGGCCGCTCAGTGATCCGGCCGGTCGGGGGACGCGCGTCCGGCGCCGGTGAGGTAGGCGACCACCATCTCGCCGATCATCTCGCGGTGCCGGTCGCGGTGCTCGGGCGCGGCCAGGTCGCGCCCGAACAGGGCGCCGAAGGTGTGCCGGTTGGAGATCCGGAAGAAGCAGAACGCGCTGATCATCATGTGCACGTCCACCGCGTCGGCGCCGGTGACGAAGTCGCCGCGGGCGCGCCCGGCCTCCAGGATCTGCGAGATGAGCCCGGAGGCGGGGGCGCCGAGGTTCACCAGCACCTCGGACTTGCGCAGGTGCTCGGCGTGGTGGATGTTCTCGATGCTGACCAGCTTGATGAAGTCCTGGTGCGCGTCGTGGTGGTCGAAGGTCAGCTCGGCCAGGGTGCGGATCGCCTCGACGGGGGCCAGGTGCTGCACGTCGATGGCGGCCTCCGCGGTGCGCACCTCGGTGTAGGCCTTCTCCAGGACGGCGATGTAGAGCTTCTCCTTGTTGCCGAAGTAGTAGTAGATCATCCGTTTGGTGGTGCGCATGAGCGCGGCCATCTCGTCCACCCTGGCCCCGGCGTAGCCGTGCCGCGCGAACTCGCGCTGGGCGACCTCCAGGATCTCGGCGCGGGTGCGCTCGGCGTCGCGAAGGCGTCCCCCTGACGCGGGGGTGGCGGACTGGGACGACATTGGACTCCACGGAATGGCGGCTGACGGGGACTCATCCTAGGCGGGGGCGCGGGTGGGCGTGCTGTGCGGCCAGCCGGACGGGGGCGTTGACGGCCCCGTAGCCGCGGTAACCGCCGAGCCGCTGCACGACCTCCAGGAAGACCCGGCCGGTGGTCAGGGTGTAGAAGTGCAGGAACTCGCCGTGGGCGTCGCGGTCGTACAGGAGGCCGAGGTCGCGCAGCAGCCGGTGCCGTTCGGCGCCGATGTCGTGCCGGGCCTCCAGGTCGTCGTGGTAGTTGCCCGGGATGGGCAGCACGGCGGCCCCTGCGGCGCGCAGCCGGCGCGCGGTCGCCACGATGTCGCGGCTGGCCAGCGCGACGTGCTGCCACGCCACACCGGGGCCGTCGTGGACCGCGGTGTGCGGGACGCCGTCGTGGGCGCCGACGTAGGCGACGTTGAGGGCGAACCGGACGCGGCCGTCGGCGGTGGAGACCGCGCGGCTGCGCATCAGGCCGTACGGGTCCGGCAGTTCGAGGCTCTCGTGCGGCCGCAGGCCCAGGACGCCGCGGTAGAACAGCGAGGCCTCGTCGAAGTGGTGCCAGGGCTGGGTGAGCGCCACATGGTCGATGTGGGTGATCTCGCCGTCCGCCGGCTCGCGCCTGTCCCGGCCGAAGTCGTCGGTCCAGCTGGGGTGGTCGGGCCGGGCGGTCCGGCAGAAGAACAGCTCGGTCCCGTCGGGTGCGGCGACGGCGTCCAGCGGGGCGTCCCGGGGGGCGCGCGAGCGGGGGAGCACGGGCGACAGGAGGGCCTCGGCGCGCTTGACGGCCGCGCCGGGGTCGGGCGACTCCAGGCCGATGGCGCCCAGCGCGGGGCCGTCCCCGCTCTCCGCGCTGCCGGAGTTGAGGAGGATGCGGGCCTCGCCCTGCTCCCACAGCTCGACCGGCTTGCCCGAGTGGACCCCGGTGCGGACGAAGCCCAGCGCGTCCAGCAGGTCGCCCAGCGGGCGGGGCGCGGGCACCGCCAGTTCCGCGAACGCGAAGCCGGTGGGGACCACGGCAGGCGGCGGGGCGGGCAGGGACCGGTGCGGCGAGGGGACGCCCGGTGTCGCGGTGCTCGCCTGGTCGCCGAGGCGTTCGCCGACCTGCTCCTCCAGGAAGATGAGCGAGCGCATGGCATCGCGCGCGGTGCGCATGGCGGCGGCCTGCCGGAAGATGTCGTTGAACACCTCCAGCGACAGCGGCCCGTCGTAGCCGGTGCGCAGGACGTGCGCGACCAGGCCGGCCACGTCGAGGTCGCCCTGGCCGGGGAAGCAGCGGTAGTGGCGGCTCCAGTAGAGGACGTCCATCGGCAGCCTGGGGGCGTCCGCCAGCTGGAGGAAGAAGATCTTCTCGGCCGGGATGGTCTCGATCGCGTACGGGTCGGCCTCGCGGGAGAGGATGTGGAAGCTGTCCAGGCACACGCCCAGGTTCGGGTGGTCGGCCATCCGCACGATCCGCCAGGCGTGCAGGTAGTCGTCGACGTGCCGGCCCCAGGCCAGCGCCTCGTAGGCGATCCTGATCCCGTGCGCGGCGGCGCGCTCGGCCAGCAGCCGCAGCTGCTCGGCGGCGAGGGCGTCGTCGTCCACCGACTCGGGGGAGACGGTGGAGCAGACCAGCAACTGCGTCGCGCCCAGCCGTTCCATCACCGCGAACTTGTGCTCGGCGCGGCGCAGGTTGCGGGCGAGCAGCGCGGGCGGGACGGCCTCGAAGTCGCGGAACGGCTGGTAGAGGTCGATGCCGAGGCCCAGGTCGGCGGCCCGGGCGCGGACCTCCTCCGGGCTCATCGCGCCGGCGACCAGATCGTTCTCGAAGATCTCCACGCCGTCGAAGCCGGCGGCGCCGATCGCGGTCAGCTTGTCGGCCAGCGAGCCGCTGAGGGACACCGTGGCGATGGATCTGCGCATCTCGCCGAACGCCTCCATTAATGGACGAACTAGTACGTTAGCGCACCGCCCGGGGGCTTGCCAGGTGCCGCCCACCTATAGGAACGTACTAGTTCGTCCATTAAGCTCGTGAGCCGGATCACACCCCCGGAACGCCGGAGCGTCGCATGACCCAACACACCACCTCCCCCGGCCGCCCCGCGGAACCGGCGGCCGTCCGGGACCTGCCCGAGCCGATGCCGCTGCGCCGCATGGTCGGCCCCGGGATCGTCGCCGTCGGCATCGGCATGGCGGCGGGCGAGATCATCCTCTGGCCGTACCTCACCTCGATCGGCGGGCTCGGGCTGCTGTGGCTGGCCCTGGTCACCCTGGTCGTCCAGCTGGTCATCAACATGGAGATCGAGCGCTACACGCTGGCCACCGGCCAGACCGTGGTCGCCGGGTTCTCCCGCTGGTGGCGGGGGTGGGGCGTCCTCATCTGCCTGGCGGGCGCCTTCCAGTACGTCTGGCCCGGCTGGGCGACCAGCGGCTCGACCGTGTTCACCTACCTGGCCGGCGGCGGCGACCCGGTCTGGATCACCGTCGGGGTGCTGGTCGCCATCGGCGTCCTGCTCACCCTCTCCAAGGTCGTCTACCGGACGGTGGAGCGGGTCGAGGCGGCCAAGGTGGCGCTGACCCTGTTCTTCCTGGTCATCGCGGCGGTGTTCGTGATCTCCCTGTCCACCTGGGGCGAGGGCGCGGAGAAGACGGTCACCGGGTTCGGGCGGATCCCCGAAGGCATCACCTTCACGATGATCCTCAGCGCGCTCGGCGCGGCCGGCGCCGGCGGCGTGCACAACCTGGTCCTCAGCAACTGGATCCGCGACAAGCGCTACGGCATGGGCGCGCACGTGCCCCGCCTGATCTCCCCGATCACCGGGCGGGAGGAGGCCTCGGGAGGCGACCGCTACACCTTCCCGGAGACCGAGGAGAACCTGGCGCGCTGGCGGGTCTGGTGGAAGCGCTCGAACATCGAGCACTTCGTCACCTTCTTCCTGGTCTGCCTGGTCACCATCGGCGTCATGAGCCTGCTGGCGTACGAGACGCTGTTCGGGCGCGACGACCTGGAGTCCGACCCGTCGTTCCTGCGCATCCAGGGCGAGGTCATGGCCGGCGAGGTCGGGGAGTGGCTCAAGCTCCTCTTCTTCGCGGTCGCCGCCGTGTCGCTGTGGGCCGCGGCGATGGGGCTGCTGGACGTCATCGGCCGGGTGGCGTCGGACTTCCTGCGGCGCAACCACCTCGCGGGCTCGGCCCGGTGGACCGAGGCCCGCCTCTACGTCGCCGTGGTGTGGGCCGAGATCGTCCTGGGCTCGATCATCCTGCTGGCGGGCTTCGACCAGCCGATCGCGCTGCTGCTGGTGTCCACCTGCGCCGCGTCGGTGGTCACGCTGCTCTATTCGATCCTGTTGGTCCGGCTGAACACCCGGGACGTGCCCGGGGCGGTGCGGATCCGCGGCGTCCGGCTCGCCGGGATGGTCATCGCGATCGGCTTCTACGGCTTCTTCGCCATCGCGATGGTCATCACCCAGATCCAGGACCTGTAGTCTCTCGCGCCATCGCATAGCGCGCCTTTAATTGGACTACTCGTCCATCGGGGACCGGCTGTTGAAATCGGGACCGTCTACTGGAAGGATTTGGGCCCTCAGGAACCCGGGGGCAGGACTTTGCGGTGCGTGCGCGCTGGAGGGAATGGCTCTTCATGAACCTGACGCTGCTCGCGCATATCGTCCCGCTGGCGCTGGTCCTGCTTCCCGGGGTGCATTACGACCGGCTGCGCCGTCGCGATTCCGCGCGGCCGAGACAACATCCCGAGCCCGCGCAGTACGGGCGCGTGGCCCTTTCCGGGGCGCTTGTCACCGCCGCCACCCTGCTGCTGCTGGAAACGCTCCGCCTGCTGGGTCCGGGGACGCTGATCAGCGTGGGGGAGGCGCACGAGAACGGCGCCCTGCGGGTCCCCTCGTTCGGCGTCATGACGTGGTCGCTGGTGTGCTTCCTCCTGGTCTCGCTGACCCTGGCGTCGCTGTCCGCCGCCGTCCTGGCCACGCTGGAGGACGGCTCGGGCGCCTGGTACCGCGCCGTGCGCGCGGCCGGCGTGCCCGGCGCGGCCGCGACCCGGCGCCGGCTCGAGCTCGCCGGCGGCGACGTCGAGGTCGAGGTCAAGCTGACCTGCGGCGACACCTACCGCGGCCTGTACGGGGACAGGTCGGTCGACCGTGCCCGGGGCGTCCAGTACATCACCCTGAACGGGCCCATCTTCGAGGTCGACGGGCACGGGAAGCCGCTGCCGCTGGACGCCCTGCACTGGGACCACATGCTGGTGCCCACGCGCGCGATCACCAGCGTGCTGGTCCGGCCCGTCGACCGGCGGGAGAGCCCCACCCGGCCCGCCGTCGCGGGCACCGTTCCGGGAGGAATGCGTTCCCGCCACTCGATCCCCCGGGAGAGTCTCTCCTGCCGCGCGAAGGCGGCGACACGGCGAATTTACGATGACCGTTCCGATCCCCACCTCCTGGCGAAGCTGCTGGCGACGCAAGTGATTTCCATCGGCTTCGTCGGATTGCTCTCGAGAATTGTCGCCTAGCGGCCCGATAAGGGCGGTCTCCCGGCGCGGGCGCCGTTCCGGGCGGCGGTTCAGATACGGCCGGCCAGGTGGTCGCGGACCCGGTCGACCAGCCTGCCGTCCCCGGCGAGCGGCCCGCCGGGCGGCGGCCCGGCGGCCGCAGGCGCGTGCGCCCGGGACGGCACCGCGGCCCGCGCCGCACGCACCCGCCTCCCCAGCTCGGCCAGCTCCGCGGGGTCGGCGTGCCGGGACAGCCGGGGGAACAGGGTGGCCTCCTCCTCCTGGACGTGCGCCATCACATCGCTGACCAGGCTCGTGACCAGGCGGTCGAAGTCGGGGTCGCCGACGTCGGTCTCCTCCAGCCGCCGGAGCAGCTTCTCCACCTCGGCGTGGTCGCCGATCTCGCGGTCGGCGACGGCGTCCCCGTCCGGCACGAACCTGCGCGCGGCCGGGTACAGGTAGCGCTCCTCGGCCACGGCGTGGCGGACCAGCTCGACGGTCACCTCCTCGGCCCGGCGGCGTTTCTCCTCGGCGCCGATCGCCAGCTGGAGGTCGTCGAACATGTTCTGGACCTCGCGGTGCTCGTGGGTGAGGACTCCGATGACGTCTTCTTCCTCGCGCGGGCGCATGTCACGTTCCCCCCTCGCCGTGTCCTGGACTGATGTGGCATCTACCCGGCCACCTTGAACGAAACGGACACGCCCGGGAGCCCGGCAGGTCACCCCGGGCGCCCCGGAGTCGATCGTTAAACGCGACGAATGCGGGGCATACGGTCCATTCCGGACTCGCAGTGGAGGGGGGACGACATGAACGCAGCCCGGTGGTCCCGGACGGACCCGTGGCGCGCCGGGCGGCGCGCCGGGGGCGGAGCGCGTGGACGGAGCCCCGAATGCCCATGACAGACCCGGGCGCGGACCGGGACCGGCGGCGCTTCGAACGGGACGCGGTTCCCTACCTCGACCAGCTGTACGCCGCCGCCCTCCGGATGACCCGCAACCCCGCCGACGCCGAAGACCTCGTCCAAGACGCCTTCGCCAAGGCCTACGCCTCCTTCCACCGCTTCGAGGAGGGCACCAACCTGCGGGCCTGGCTCTACCGCATCCTGACCAACACCTTCATCAACGAGTACCGCAAGAAGCAGCGGCGGCCCGTCCAGTCGACCGCCGAGTCGATCGAGGACTGGCAGCTGGCCGAGGCGGCCTCGCACACCCCGGGCGGGCTCAAGTCCGCCGAGACGGCCGCGCTGGAGCGGCTGCCCGACTCGGAGGTGAAACGGGCCCTGGGGGACCTGCCCGAGGAGTTCCGGCTGCCCATCTACCTCGCCGACGTGGAGGGGTTCGCCTACAAGGAGATCGCGAACATCCTCGGCGTCCCGATCGGGACGGTGATGTCCCGCCTGCACCGCGGCCGCCGCCGGTTGCGCGCGCAACTGGAGGACTACGCCCGGGACCGCGGCTTCGCCACCTCCCCGTCCGCGTGAGGCCGCCGTGCCCGTGAGCCGCGGTGATCTGTTTCCTGGGTGACCCGGCGGGGAGGGGCAGGGAAACGGCAGAGCAGGGGAAGGGGGAGGGGCGGATGGCACGTCCCAGGATCGTCATCGTCGGTGCCGGGTTCGCCGGCTTCCACGCCGCGCGCAGGCTGTCGCGGCTCGCCCGGGGGCGGGCGGACATCGTGGTGATCAATCCGACCGACTACTTCCTGTACATGCCACTGCTGCCCGAGGTGGCCGGCGGCCTGCTGGAACCGCGCCGGATCGCGGTGTCGCTGACGGCGGCGCTGCCGCACGCGCGGCTGCTGCTCGGGGAGGTCGAGGGCATCGACGTGGCCGCGCGCCGCGTCCGCTACTGCGACCCGGAGGGCGTGCGCCGCGAGGCCGGCTACGACCGGCTGGTGCTGGCGGTGGGCAGCATCAACAAGCTGCTGCCCGTCCCGGGCGTGACCGAGCACGCGCACGGCTTCCGCGGCATCCCCGAGGCGCTCTACCTGCGCGACCACGTGATCAGGCAGGTGGAGCTGGCCGACGCCACCGACGATCCGCGCGAGTGCGCCGCGCGCTGCACGTTCGTGGTGGTGGGCGCCGGCTACACGGGGACGGAGGTGGCCGCGCACGGTGCGTTGCTCACCCGCTCCCTGACCCGCCGCCATCCGCGCCTGGGCGAGCGGCCTCGCTGGCTGCTGCTGGACGTGGCCCCCCGCGTGCTGCCCGAACTGGACGAGCGGATGTCGCGCACCGCGGAGCGCGTGCTGCGCCGGCGCGGCGTCGACGTCCGGATGGGCACCTCGATCGAGGAGGCGACCCACGAGGGCGCCGTGCTCACCGACGGCGAGTTCGTGCCGACGCGCTCCATCGTGTGGTGCGTCGGCGTCCGCCCCGACCCGCTGGTGGACGGGCTGGGCCTGGACACCGCCCGGGGCAGGCTGGTCGTCAACGCCGACCTCACCGTGCCGGGCCATCCGGAGATCTACGCGTGCGGCGACGCCGCCGCCGTGCCCGACCTGACCAGACCCGGCGCGGTGACGCAGATGACCGCCCAGCACGCCGTGCGGCAGGGCGAGCGCGTCGCGCACAACATCGCCGCCTCGTACGGGCAGGGCACCCGCCGCCCGTACCGGCACCGCGACCTCGGCTTCGTCGTCGACCTGGGCGGGGCGCAGGCCGCCGCCAACCCGCTGGGCGTCCCGCTGTCGGGGCTGCCCGCCAAGGCGGTCACCCGCGGCTACCACCTGCTGTCGCTCCCGGGGAACCGCACCCGTACCGCCGCCAACTGGCTCCTGAACGCCGTGCTCGGCCGGCAGACCGTGCAGCTCGGCCTGGTCCGCTCCCCGCTCGTCCCGCTGGACACCGACGCGCCCGAACTCCCGCTCATCCACCACTGACCGGGAGACGCGCGCCGGGAGGCCGACGCGCCTTCCTCCCCGCCCGCGCCCGCCAGATCGGAGCCTGCCGGCTCAGACCCTCCCAGATCGGACGCCCGCTAGATCGGAACTAGCGGGCGTCCGGCCGGATCTCGCGCCTCAGGGGTGAGGGCCGCGACCGCACGGGCGGCCCGGCGGCGAACGGGAGGTGCGCGATGGGGTGTGCGGGCGGCACGGACGCCGCGGAGCCGGGCCGGACCGGACCGGTGCGCCTCGCGGTGATCATCGGCAGTACCCGGGAGGGCCGTTACGGCGAGGGCGTCGCCCACTGGTTCGCCGACCGCGCCCGCGCGCGCGACGACCTCGAGGTGGACGTGGTCGACCTCGCCGACTTCGACCTCCCGGCCCGCTACCTGTGCGCGGTCACGCCCGGCGTGGCCGAGTTCACCGGACGGGTGGAGAGGGCCGACGCCTTCGCCGTCGTCACCCCCGAGTACAACCACAGCTTCCCGGCCTCCCTCAAGCAGGCCATCGACTACGCCTACGACGAGTGGCGGGCCAAGCCCGTCGGGTTCGTGGCCTACGGGCACGGCTCCGAGGGCTTCTACGCGATCGAGCATCTGAGGACGGTCTTCACCGAGCTGCACACGGCGACGGTGCGCGGGCGCGTGACGTTCGACCTGCTCGCCTCGGACGGCGCCCCACCGGGCCACGACGGCGCCCTGGAACGCGACGCCGAGGCCATGCTCGACCAGCTCGCCTGGTGGGGTCTGGCCCTGCGCGAGGCCCGCGCGGCACGGCCCTACGTCTCCTGAACGACAACTGAACCGAAAGGGCGGACATGACATGAGCACACCCGATACGGAACTGGCGATCGAGACCTCGGGACTGGTCAAGACGTTCGGCAAGACCAGGGCGCTGGACGGCGTCGACCTCGCCGTGCCGCGCGGCATCGTGTACGGGGTCCTCGGGCCCAACGGCGCGGGCAAGACCACCGCGGTGCGGGTGCTGTCCACGCTGCTGCGCGCCGACGGCGGCCAGGCCAGAGTGTTCGGCCACGACGTGCGCCGCGACCCCGACGCGGTGCGCTCCCGGGTCAGCCTGACCGGGCAGTACGCCTCGGTGGACGAGGACCTCACCGGCACCGAGAACCTGGTCCTGCTGGGCCGGCTGATCGGCTACGGCAAGGCGGCGGCGCGGGAGCGCTCGGCCCGGCTGCTGGAGGCGTTCGGGCTGACCGACGCCGCCGACCGGCAGGTCAAGAACTACTCGGGCGGGATGCGGCGGCGCATCGACATCGCCGCCAGCATCCTCAACACCCCCGACCTGCTGTTCCTGGACGAGCCCACCACCGGCCTGGACCCGCGCAGCCGCAACCAGGTGTGGGAGATCGTCCGGGTCGTGGTGGCGCAGGGCACCACGGTGCTGCTGACCACCCAGTACCTGGAGGAGGCCGACCGGCTGGCCGGCCGGATCGCGGTCATCGACCATGGCAAGGTGATCGCGGAGGGCACCCCGGGCGAGCTGAAGTCCTCGGTGGGCGCGGGCTCGGTGCACGTGCGGCTGCGCGACGCCGCGCAGCGTCCCGAGGCGCAGCGGCTGCTGGCCCGCGTCCTGGACGCCCCGGTGGAGCCCGAGGCCGAGCCGGTCGCGCTGACCGCGAGGCTGACCGGCGGCGGCGCCGGCGCGGACGGCCGGGGCGCGGCCGAGCAGGCCTCCCGCGCGCTGGCCGAGCTGGCGGCGGCCGGGATCACCGTGGACGACTTCTCCCTCGGCCAGCCCAGCCTGGACGAGGTGTTCCTCACCCTGACCGGCCGTCCGGCCGAACCGGAGACCGGCGACGACGGCAAGGAGATGGCGGCATGACGACCACGACCACCCACGAGGCGCCCGGCGCCTACGTCCCCTCCCCGGAGATCATCGGCGCGGTGCTGGCGCCCTCCGAACGGCCCCGCCGGCCGAGCGCCCTGTCGGCGTCGATGACCTTCGGCTGGCGGGCCATGCTGAAGATCAAGCACGTGCCCGAGCAGCTGTTCGACGTCACCGTCTTCCCGGTGATCATGACGCTGATGTTCACCTACCTGTTCGGCGGGGCGCTGGCCGGCTCGGTCACCGACTACCTGCAGTTCCTGCTCCCGGGGATCATGGTGATGAGCGTGATCATGACGACGATGTACACCGGCCTGTCGGTCAACACCGACATCGAGAAGGGCGTGTTCGACCGGTTCCGCAGCCTGCCGATGTGGCGGCCCGCGCCGATGGTCGGCTACCTGCTCGGCGACATGTTCCGCTACACCGCCGCGTCGCTGGTGATCCTGGCGCTCGGACTGGTGCTGGGCTTCCGCCCGGACGGCGGCCCGGCGGGCGTGCTGGCGGGGGTCGCGGTGCTGGTGGCGTTCTCGTTCGCCTTCTCGTGGGTGTGGACGATGTTCGGCCTGCTGATGCGCTCGGATAAGTCGGTCATGGGCGCCAGCATGATGGTGCTCTTCCCGCTGACCTTCCTCAGCAACATCCTGGTGCGGCCGGAGACGATGCCGGGCTGGCTGCAGGCGTTCGTGGACGTCAACCCGATCACCCACCTGGTCGCGGTGGTCCGCGGGCTCATGGAGGGGGACGTGGGCGGCGAGGTGTTCTGGGTGATCGGCTGGGGCGCCGCGTTCATCCTGGTCTTCGGCTCCCTGACGATGTGGCTCTACAACCGCAAGTGACCCGGTGCCGCCTCGGGCCCGGCCGGTGCGACACCGGCCGGGCCCGGCGGTCGTCTCCGGCCCGGGGGCCATCCGGCCAGGTGCCCGCGGTCGCCGTCACAGGCGCCAGGGCGTGGCGGGGTCGGGCTGGTACAGGCAGGAGGCGCCGGTCGAGACGGAGGCCCGCAGATGACCGGCCAGCTCGGGATGGTGGTGGTCGAGCTTGCGCAGGGTGTCGCGGATCCGCGCGGTGACCGCCTTGCGGGCCCGCTCGGCTTCGTCGCCCAGGCGGCGGGTGCGCCCGGCCAGCCCGGCGGCCGCGCGCAGCTCCTCCAGCAGGGCGGCCCGCTCGCGGTCGTACTCGGCGGCCCGGCGGTCGTCGCCGAGCGCCGCCGCCCGGTCGATCTCCTCGTCCAGGACCTCCAGCCGCCGCCGGTAGCTCGCCTTGGCCTGCTCGTCGAGGACGTCGTCGCCGCCCATCCGGCGGGCCGCCGCCACGACCTCGCCGCCCTCGGGCGCCAGCAGCTCCACCGCCGGGATCGGCGTGCCGGGGGAGCCCAGCAGGCGGTGCAGGTCGCGCAGGCCCTTGGCGTCGGGCAGGTGGACGGTGCGTCCGCCGTAGGCCAGCGTCCAGACCCGCCCGTCGAAACGGAACACGGCCCCGGACGGCCCGCCCTCAGGCCCGGCCGCCCCGACCTCCGCTCCCGCCGAGTCCTCGCCCGCGGAATCCATGCCCGAGGTGCCTGCGCCCGGGGTGTCGACGCCCGGGGCGTCCGCGCCGAGGGCGGCCAGGGCCTGGGAGGCGCGGGCGGGCACGTGCCGCATCCCGATCTCCTCGGCCTCGGCCGCCGCCTCGGCCAGCAGCGCCCGGGCGGTGCCGCGGTCGCGGTCGCCGCCCCGCGCCGCCAGCGCCAAGCCGAGCCGAAGCCGCGCCTCGACCGACCACGGGCGCGCCCCCAGCCGGTCGGCCGAGCGGAAGGCGGCCGTCAGCCGCTCGACCGCGTCGTCCCAGCGCTCCTGGACGGCGTCGACCAGGCCCAGCCACAGGTCCATCGGGCCGCTGACGTCGCAGCCGTAGAGCGCCACCGCCCACAGGCCGCGGTAGGGCAGCAGGGCCGACCGGGCCCGCTCGCACAGCCCGGGATCGCCCGAGGCGGCCGCGACCTGGGCCAGGAAGCGCAGCCACAGCGGCTCGATGATGGGCGGGTACGGGAGCCGCCCGTCCTCGATCGTCTCCAGCATCCGCAGCGCGGTGGCGGTGTCGCCGCGTGCCGCGGCGGTGATGCCCTCCAGCAGGACGGCGTAGGGGTGCCCGTGCTCGCGGATCGGCCTCTGCAGCGCGCCGGCCTCCTCGAACGCGCCCCGCAGCGTGTCGAGCGCCCAGCGCAGGTGGACGCCCATGAACCCGAACTCGTGCAGGGCCTCGTCCCCGGCCGCCACGGCGATCTCGTCGATCTGGGCGGCGGCCTCGGCGAAGCGCCCCTGCAGCGTGTTGACGATGGCCATGTCGATCAGGGACGCGGTGTCCCACATGCCGGCCTCGCCGTCCCGCGTGAGGGCGACGAAGTCGCGGTAGTGGTCGAGGAAGCGCGGGTCGCCCTGCTCCAGCAGCGCCACCCAGCGGAACGAGGTGGCGAACGCGACCGCGCCCCGGTCGCCCGAGCGCCGCCCGATGTCGGCCAGCTCCACGGTGAGCGCCTCGCGCTCGGCCGCGGTGCCCATGCCGAGGATGGCGTCGTGCCGCGCCCACAGCCCGAACGCCAGGCCCTCCTCGTCGCCGTCCGCGCGGGCCATCCCGGCCACCTTCGCCGCCAGCTCCTGCGCCAGCTGGTAGGGCAGCACCGAGGGGGGCGGCTCCTCTCCGCCGAGCAGCCGGTGGTGCGCCTCGCGCAGCAGCTCGAGGCGGGGGGTGCCGCCGCCATCGTTCCGGTAGCGGTAGACGGCCAGCGCCACCCGGGCGAGCAGCTCGGGGTCGCCGAGTTCCCGGGCCAGCCCGATCGCCTCCTCGAACGCCCGCGCCGAGGCGTCGGACCCGCTGTCGTGGTGGAGCGTCCGGCCGAGCTCGACGGTGAGCAGCGTGCGGTCGCGGAGGCGGCCGGGCGGGACCCGCTCCAGCGCGCGGCGCAGGTGCAGCGTCGCCTCCTCCACCGACAGCCGGGACGAGGCGTGGTCGGCCGCAGCCTTCAGCAGCCGCACCGCCCGCATCGGGTCGACCAGGGCGCCGGCGAGGTGGGCGTGCCGGGCCGCCTCGGTCGGCAGCATCCGCAGGGCCAGCGCGGGGGAGCGGTCGAGGGCCCGCACCACCGCCGCGTGCGCCTCCCGGGCGGCGTGCTCGTCGAGCGCGTCGTACAGGGTCTCCCGGACCAGGTCGTGGGCGAAGGCGTACCGGCCCTCGCCGAGGGCGGTCACCAGCCGGGCGGCCAGCGCCTGGTCGAGCAGCCGGTCCACGTGCGGCACGGGGATCTCCGCGGTCGCCGCGAGCACCCTGCGGTGGAACTCGCGGCCCAGGACGGCCGCCGCGGTCAGCATCCGCTCCACCGGCGGGGCCAGCAGCGACAACCGCCGCTGCACGGCCGCGCGCACGCCGGGCGCGATGGCGGTGACGGTGCCGCCGCCCTGCCAGAGGCGCGCGGTCTGCTCCACGAAGAACGGGTTGCCGCCGGTCCGCCGGTGCACCTCGGCGACCAGGGCGTCCTCGGGTTCGAGGCCCACGGTGCGGGACATCAGCGCGCCGACCTCGGCGCGGCCCAGGCCGGTCAGCGTCACCATCGTGGCCTGGGCGGCCAGCGCGGCCAGCTGGGCGTGCAGCGGGTGCTCGCCGCCCTCCACCTCGACGTCGCGGTAGGCGCCGACCAGCAGCAGCCGCTCGAACCAGGTGTGCCGCGCCGCGAACTCCAGCAGGCGGATCGAGGCGGCGTCGGCCCAGTGCAGGTCGTCCAGCACCACCACGACCGGCCGCCGCTGGGACGCGGCCACCAGCGCGGTCGTCACCGCGTCGTAGAGCCGGAACCCGTCGGCGACCGCGCCGCCGCCGGGCTGGGCGTCGGGCGGCGGGGGCTCGCCCAGCAGCGCGCCCAGCTCGGCGCCCGCCAGCTCCTGGAGCCGGGCCCATTCCTCGTCGCCGGCGGCCCGCCCCAGTGCCCGGACGACCTGCGTCCACGGCCAGTAGCCGGGGGCGGCCGCCGAGTCCCAGCAGGAGCCGCCGAGGACCAGGACCCCTTCTCGCCGGGCCCGCTGCGCGGCGGCGGCGACCAGGGACGTCTTGCCGATCCCGGCCTCTCCGGTGACCAGCACCAGCCCGCCGTGGCTGGTGGTGGCCCGCTCGATCTCGGCGTCCAGCACCGATGCGGGGTGCTCCCGGCCGATCAGCGCGGATGTCATGGTGGGTTGCCGCTTCCTCGGGGTGCGTCGGGGTCGTGGGGGTGCGGATCGACGGTAGCGGGCGGCACCGACAAACGCCGGACGCATCCGACTTCCCCCGGTTTCCGCAGCCTACGCTGGCGTGGACCGACGGCACACGACGACAAGGAGCACCACCGTGACCCGTGGCCCCGGCTCGCCGGACGCGTTCTGCCGGCTGGACCTCAAGACCCGTGACGCCGGCGGCGCCGCCGCCTTCTTCTCGGCCGTGCTCGGCTGGAGGTCCGCCGTGGACGAGGACGACTGGCGCCGCGCCACCAAGATCTCCGTGGCCGGCCGCCCGCTGGGCACCGTCGGCGACCTGAACGCCCCGATCTACCCTCCCGGCACGCCCCCGCACATCGCCTACTACCTCAGGACGGCGGACGTCGACGGCGGTGCGGAGGCTGATGTGGCATGAGGATCTGTGTCTACGGGCTGGGGGCGATCGGCGGCCTGGTCGCGGCGCGGCTGGCCCGTTCGGGCGTGCCGGTGTCGGCGGTCGCGCGCGGCGCGACGCTGGAGGCCGTCCGCGGGCGCGGCGGGCTCGTCCTGGCCGAGGGGCCGGGGCCGGACGCGGAGCGGTCCGCGCCGATCCCGGTCACCGTCGCGGCGGACCCGGCCGCGCTCGGCGTCCAGGACGTGGTGGTGATCGCGCTGAAGGCGACGGCGCTGCCGGCCGCCGCGCCGTCCATCGCCCGGCTGGCCGGGCCGGACACGGTCCTGGTGCCCGTCATGAACGGGATCCCGTGGTGGTTCTTCCACGGCCTCGGCCACGACGTCCGCCTGGAGTCCACCGACCCGGGCGGCGCGGTGTCGGCGGCGCTGCCGGCCGGGCGGGTCGTCGGCGGCGTCATGCACCTGAGCGCCGCGTGCCCCGAGCCCGGCGTGGTGCGGCACCCGGCGGGCGAGGGCGTCATCCTCGGCGAGCCGCGCGGCGGCGGCTCGGACCGGGTGGAGGCCGTCGCCGGGCCGCTGCGCCGCGCCGGCTTCGAGGTCCGGATCAGTGACCGGATCCAGCGGGACGTCTGGTACAAGCTCTGGGGCAACATGACCATGAACCCGCTGTCGGCGCTCACCGGCGCCACCCTGGACCGGATCCTGGACGACCCGCTGGTCCGGGGCGTCGCCAGCGCGTGCATGCGGGAGGCCGCCGAGGTCGGCGCGCGGATCGGGCTGCCCGTCGACGCCGACCCCGAGGATCGGCACGCCGTCACCCGCAGGCTCGGCGCGGTCCGCACCTCGATGCTCCAGGACGTGGAGGCCGGCCGCCCGGTCGAGCTGGACGCGCTGGTGACCTCGGTGGCCGAGCTGGCGCGCCACGTCGGCGTCCCCACCCCCGGCATCGACGGGCTGCTCGGGCTGGCCCGCCTCAGCGCCCAGGTCCGCGGCCTCTACCCGGAGAGCGGATTCCTCGCGCCGGAGCCCGCGCCCGCACCCCGCTGAGAAGCGTGCCCGCGAAAGTGCCCGCGCCGGTCAGCGGGAGTGGCCGTTGTGCGGAGCCTCGACCAGCGGGGTGTCGACCAGGTGCTCGATCAGGAACCAGGTCTGCAGCTCGCCGGTGCGGATGACGTCGGACACCAGCAGGTCGTTGGTGCCGTCGTCGCCCATCTCCTGGGCACGCGTGGCCGCGTCGTGGGCGGCGACCAGGATCGTCTCGTGCGCCTGGATCAGCCGCGACAGCATCGCGGGGACCTCCTCGGCCCCGTCCGGCGGCCGCGGCACGACGGTGATCTCCGCGACGTGGCGGGGGTCGCCGACCGCGACGCCGCCGAGGGTCTGCACCCGCTCGGCGAGCAGGTCCACCAGCTTGAGCTGCTCCCCGGCGTGCTTGTCGAGCAGCAGGTGGAGCTGGTAGAAGGTCGGGCCGCGCATCAGCCAGTGGTGCTTCTTGTAGAGGCTGTAGAGGATCTGGGTGTCGGCCAGGACCTGGTTGAGCCTCTGGCAGGAGTACATCCGCGCGTCGAACGAGAGACCGAGCGGGAACATCCGGACGGTGCCGAACTCCTGGATCTCTCTGCCGTCGATGTGCACCCACGGCTGGCTGCTCGTCTTACCGGACTGCTTGCTGCTGCGCTGGGCGGCCAACGGACGACTCCCCTCACGATCACGGAACGAACAGGCGTAACCGTTCCCGGGAACGCTTCGGACCAGCCCACGGCGCGGCCATCGGGGCATCAAGAATCGGCCAGGACCGCGCGGCGCTCCCCTAGGACGGCGCGCGGACGACCTCGGCCAGCGGGGTGGCGGGACGTCCCGTCAGGCGCGGGACGGCGTCGCTGACCCCGTCCAACTCGCCGTTGGCGACGGCGGTGTAGGTGGAGACCCAGGCGTCCACCTGCCAGCCGGGGGCGCCGTAGGAGGCGCGGGAGCGGTAGGCCTCCTCGACCGTCTCGGCGTGGTAGGCGACGGGCCGGCCGGTGACCCGGGACAGGACGGCGGCGGCCTCGCCGAAGGTGAGCGCCTGGGGTCCGGTCAGGTCGTAGGTCTCCCCTGCGTGCGCGGGCGCGTCCAGGAGCACGGCGGTGGCGGCGTCGGCGATGTCGTCCTGCGCCACGACCGCGGCGCGGCCGTCGCCGGCGGGGCCGCGGATGACGCCGTCGTCTCCGACCATGGCGGGCAGGAAGTCGGCGTAGAGGTTGTCGCGCAGGAACGTGAAGGCCAGGCCGCTCGCCCGGATGTGCCGCTCGGTGGCCCAGTGGTCGCGGGCCAGGGTGAACGTGGCGTCGGGCGCGGCGCCGTAGAAGGACACGTACACCAGGTGGGCGACGCCCGCCTCGGCGGCGGCGTCGACGAAGGCGCGGTGCTGCTCGACGCGGTCGGGCGTCTCGGAGGCCGACACCATCAGCACCCGCTCGACGCCGCGCAGCGCGTCCCGGACGGCGTCGCGGTCGCCGAAGGCGCCGCGCGCGACGGTGGCGCCGGGCAGCTCCGGGGCGCGTTCGGGACTGCGCGCCAGCAGGGTCTGCGGGACGCCCGCGGCGGCGAGCCGGCGCGCGACGCGTCCGCCGAGGCGGCCGGTGGCGCCGGTGACCGCGATCGGGGCGCCGGTGGTACGTGCGGGCCGGTCGGTCATGGCAGGTCCTCACGGGTGCGCGGAAACGTTCAGATGATCTTTGGACTTATACCCCACGCGCCCAGCGCGTGCTAGCGATCGACGGGAGGCAGCACGGCGAGGGCCTCCTGGTGGCCGAGACCGGTGGCCTGGAGCAGGTCGACGGCGATCGACCGCGCCTGGGCGGCCACGACCTGCGCGGAGAAGCCGCCCCGGCGGGTGGCGACCAGCAGCGCGGCGGCCCGCTCCAGCGCCGCGCGGGCCTCGGTCGCCTCGCGCTCCTCGGCCAGCTCCCGCCCGAGTACCGTGGCCGCGCCGGCCAGCCGGTCCAGGGCCGTGGCGAGGCCGTCGGGCACCGGCTCCTGGGAGTGCAGCGCGGAGGCGGTGCGGCGCAGCAGCACGCGGGCGTTGCGGAGCGCGTGGTCGACCGGCTCGGCGGCCGTGAGGTGGCGGTCCAAGGCGCGCCGCCGCCGGCGGCGGCGCAGCGGCGACAGCGAGATGACCTCACCCGCCGTGGCCAGGGCGGCGCGGTACTCGTCGACGGCCCCCTGGGTGCCGCGGGCCCGCTCCAGCGAATCCTCGGCCAGCTGCGGGTCCCGTTCCCGGACGGCCGCGGCGGCGCCGCGCAGCGCCCGGGCGAGCTCGTCCAGCAGCCGCCGCCCCTCGGCACGGGTGAGCGCCGAGGGATCGCCGGGGAACAGCGCGATCGCGGCCAGGCCGACCAGGCCGCCGACCAGCGCGTCCACCATCCGGTCGGGCCCCTCGTGGCCGCCGGGCGGGAGCAGCGTCGCCACCAGCACGGCCGACGAGCCGGCCTGCAGCGTGATCAGCGTGGCGCCGTCCAGGAACACCGCGACGGCCATGGCCAGCGCCACCACCAGCGCGATCTGCCAGGCGCCCGTGCCGATGACCGACACCAGCAGATCGCCCACCCCGACGCCCACGCTCACCCCGACGACGAGCTCGGCCACCCGCCGGATCCGCTGCCCGAGTCCCGCCCCGACGCAGAGCACCACGGCGATGGGCGCGAAGAAGGGCCGCTGGTGCCCGAGGACGTCGGCGGCTATCAGCCAGGCGAGGGCGGCCGCGACCGAGCACTGCACGATGGGCGGCCCCATCCGCCCGAGCCGGTCGAACCGCTCCCGCAGCGCGGTGCGCGCGCGTGCCGTGCCGCGCGCCAGCAGAGCGTCCCGGTCCATGGGCGGGTCATGCCCCGCGAGCGCCCTGTCGTCACCAGGGATCGCCCGGCGTCGAGCAGCCGGGCGCCCCGCGCCGGCTCAGCCGAAGGTGGCGCCGCCGTTGACGGCGAGGGTCTGGCCGGTGATGAACGCCGCCCGCTCCGAGGCGAGGAACGCCACGGCCTCGGCCACGTCGTCCGGGACGCCCAGGTGCCCCAGCGGGAGGCGGTCGGCGTACTCCCGCCTGACCTCGGCGGGGACGCCGTCGTGCCGGTCGGTGGGGATCCAGCCGGGCGCGACGAAGTTGACGGTGATCCCGTGGGGGCCGAACTCGCGGGCCCAGCTGCGGGTCAGCCCGAGCTGGGCGGACTTGGCCGCGACGTAGGCGCTGGAGTACGGCGGGCCCAGCTGGACCACGTCGGAGCCGATGTGGACGATCCGGCCGAAGCGGCGCCGCTTCATCCCGCCGGCCGCCAACCGGGTGAGCAGCAGCGGGCCCTTGACGAAGAAGGCGAGCTGGTCGAGGACGTCCTGCCAGGTCACCTCCTCGGCGGGCAGGTCGGGCTGGGGCCCGGTGGCGTTGAACACCAGGACGTCGAGCGTGCCGAAGGCGTCCAGGACGCGCGCGTGCAGGTCCTCGACGGCGGCCTCGTCGGTCACGTCGGCCCGGAACAGTTCGGCGCGCCCGCCGTCGGCGACGATCCGTTCCCGCAGGGTCTCGGCGGCGGCCCGGTCGCGCAGGTAGTTGATGCCGACGGCGATGCCGTCGCGGGCCAGCGCGGCGGAGATCGCGGCGCCCAGCCCGCGTGACGCGCCGGTCACCAGCGCCGCCCTGCCGCCGGTCACCGGAGCCTCCCCCCGGCCGACCCGCCCGACGGCGCCCGCCCGCCGCATCGCCGCATGACCCTTCACCACCCCGCCGTTCCGCCGTGACCATCCGGCGACTGCTAGATACCCGCCCGGGCCGCCGGAATCGCCTCGCCGCCGCCTTTACTCATTGTCGTTACCGGGGATGCGGCGGCCGATGGGGTCGCCTGTGCCGGTGCAAGTGTTCTTTGGAATGGCATCGGTTTTGGATTGATCTCTATTTGCGGCCGGTGGGCTCCGTGGCGCGAAAATCGCCGCGCTTCCGCTCTGCGGCGGCGGCGTGGACCGGATGCCCCGCGGTCCCGCCGGGACGGCCGGATCCGCACGATCGGGCGGTCGATGAGAGGTGCCGGGGGATGTTCTTGCTGGTCATCGGTGATTTTTGAGGGATTGGAGGAAGAATTCCCGGATATCCGATGTCGTCCCTGAAAGAGGGAATATGTCGTGATGTTGGGTGAGGGTCTGGTCCGTCCGTATGTGAGCAAATTCGGTGGGATGGTCGATCGGCAGATATGGGGGCGGGGCTGTACGTGTTTTTGCCGTACGTTGCCCTTTGGTCTCGCGGCTTGGGTGCGGGTTACTGTTTTCTTCCCCGCAGTCGATATCGCTCGGGATAATGACTCCATTACCATATACTTGACACGGCAGGCAGAGGATGGTCATCACGCGGAATCCGTCCGGCCGTGGCGTCACATCGAGATCTCCACTTCACGGGCCCGGTGCCGGTCGACGTCCTGGCCGGTGCCGCACCGCCGCAGGTTCGGACGGGTCGCCCTTGGAGCGGTCCACAACATCCCATCGAAGTAACGACCTCCATCGGAGCAAGGGAGAGGAGTGCCGCCGTGAAGTACGTGGTGCCCTACAGCGGGATCTCCAACCGGCTGGGCGACGAAGAGATCAAGGCCGTGACGGATGTGCTCGGCCAGGACACCCTGGCGATGGGCCCGAGCGGTGCGGAGTTCGAGCGGCGCCTGGCCGAGCGGCTTGGCGCCCCGCACGCGCAGGGGACCAACTCCTGCACCACCGCCCTGTTCCTGGCCGCGCAGGTGCTGGGGCTGGAGGCCGGCGACGAGGTGATCACCACCCCGCAGACGTTCTGGGTCACCACCTGGCCGCTCCAGGCCCGCGGCGTGCGCATCAGGTTCGCCGACATCGACCCCGACAGCCTCAACATCGACCCCGCCACCATCGAGCCGCTCATCACCGAGCGGACCAGGTCGATCTGGGTGGTCCACTACGGCGGCCAGGCCGTCGACATGGACCCGGTCATGGACATCGCCCGCCGGCACGGCCTCACCGTCGTGGAGGACTGCGCCCACGTCCCCGGCGGCACCTACAAGGGCCGCGCCCTGGGCACCATCGGCGACATCGGCTGCTTCAGCTTCCACTCCCTGAAGAACATGACGACCGGCGAGGGCGGGGCGTTCGTCACCGGCGACGACCGGTACGCCGAGATGGCCCGCGCGCTGGGGACCATCCACACCTGGGGCGAGATGACCGAGCGCGACGACGCCGCCATCGGCCCGTACCGGCAGCCCGCCTACTACCGGGACGCGCACGTGCGCCGCTCCTACACCCACGACTTCGCCCGCGGACGCTACCTCGTCGGCAACAACTACCGGATGAGCGAGCTGAGCGCCGCGCTCGGGATCGTCCAGCTCGGCAGGCTGGACGCCCTCAACGAGCGGCGCCGCGACATCGCCGCCCGGCTGGACGAGGGGCTCAGGGAGGTGCGCGGCATCGGCGTCCAGACCGAGAAGCCCTACGCCCACCACGTCTACCACCTGTACACGCTCTTCTACCGGCCGGAGGTCGTCGGCGCCCCCAAGGACGAGTTCATCCGGCATCTCCAGGAGGAGGAGGGCATCGAGATCGTCATCCGCTACTTCCCGATCCACCTGCTGCCGGAGTTCCGCGCGCAGGGCCACCGCTACGGCGAGTGCCCGGTCGCGGAGCGCACCTACTTCGAGCACCAGATCCAGCTCCCCATCTACGACCACCTGACCGACGAGCAGGTGGAGCACATGATCGGCGCGGTGCGGCGCGGGGTCGCCAGGCTCGGCGGCCGCGCCTGACCCGTCGCGGACGGGCGGCGGCCGGCCCGGCACGGGCCCGCGTCACGCGACCCGGCGCGGCCGCTCCGCCCCCCCGAGAACGCCGGGGCCCCGATCCGGAGGGCCCCGGGGCGCCGCGGGCATCCCAGGCCGCGGCGGCACGGCATCGGAGGCGAGTTCCGCCTCCCCGCCTTCACCCCCTGCGTCCCAGAGCCGGGACGCACGACATCTGGAGTCTCCCCATGGGCAGTACGCTGCTGCATTCCTCCCCATCCGACGACGCCGACGTCGCCGTCACCGGAGGGTCGGGCTTCGTGGGCGGCCACCTGGTCGCCGCGCTGACCGACCTCGGGAAGCGGGTCGTCGTCGTGGACCTCGCCGACCCGCCTCCGGCCGTGGCCGGGCTGCCGGGCGTCACCCACCGCCGCACCGACCTGCGGGACTACGGGGAGACGCTCCTCGCGCTGCGCGACGTGCACACCGTCTACCACCTCGCGGGCAACGCCAGCGGGACCCGTTCGGTCGAGAACCCCAGGTTCGACTTCCAGATGAACGGGGTCGGCACCTGCAACGTGGGCAACGCCTGCGTCGAGCTCGGCGTGCGGCGGCTGGTCTTCATGTCCTCGGCCATCGTGTACGGCACCCCGCAGGCCTTCCCCATGACCGAGGAGCACCCGACCCGGCCGTTCCTGCCGTACGGCGCCTCCAAGTACTCCGGCGAGCTCACGCTGCGCGCCCTGCACGAGGCGGCCGGCCTCCCGGTGATGATCGGGCGGTCGTTCGTCGTCTACGGGCCGGGCGAGGACCCGCGCACGGCCGGCGGCGAGGTGTCGCAGTTCCTCCGCTGGCAGCTCAACGAGCTGCCGATCCCGGTGGTCGGGGACATCGACCGCAAGACCCGCGACTTCGTCCACGTGCAGGACGTCTGCTCGGCGCTCATCACGCTCGCCGAGTCGGGCAAGCCGGGGGAGCACTACAACATCGGGAGCGGCGAGGAGGTGTCGATGCGGGGCCTGGCCGACGCCGTCGGCACCGCCACCGGGCGGCCCGCGCGCCTCAAGGCCGACACCTCCCAGCTGGAGGACAGCTTCCGGCTGGTGGCCGACATCTCCAAGCTCCGCGACATCGGATACCGGCCCCGCGTCCCGCTCGACCAGGGGCTGAAGTCGCTCGCCGAGGAGCTCGGCCCCTTCCCCGAGCTGCCGTCGGTGTCGGTCGCGTTCCGCCGCGAGTCCGCCGGGCGATAACGGGGCCGCGACGACGGCCCGGGCGGCCGTGCCCGCCGGTTTGGGAACGTTCCACTTCGGTTCGCGTCCGGCACCGACCGGCACCGACCGGCACCGACCGGCGTCGACCGGCGTCGACCGGCGTCGACCGGCGTCGACCGGCGTCGACCGGCGTCGACCGGCGCCGGTGGCCGCCCGCGGCCCACCACCGTACGCACGGCGGCGCCGCGCTCGTCCGGCGCCCGCGACGGCCCGCCGGACGAACCCGCCCCACCCCGCCGCCGCCACGACCCGCACTCGAGACCGGCCCGCTCCGCGGGCCCGTCCTCGAGCGAGGAGATCATGCCCAGAGACGACAGGACCGATGGCAGTGCACACATCGCGGAGGTGAACGCGAACGGCGCCGCCGGGGCGGCCGCCACGCTCACGGGCCTGCCCGCCGGCCGGAGACGGGCGGCGCGGACGGCGATCAGCGCCGTGTTCTTCGTGAACGGCGCCGCGTTCGCCACCTGGGCCGCCCGGGTGCCGGCCGTGCGCGACGCGCTGGAGCTGTCCCCGGGCGCCCTGTCGGTGGCGCTGACCGGGCTGGCGGCCGGGGCGTTCGCCGGGCTCCCGCTGGCCGGCGGGCTGGTGGCGCGGTGGGGGAGCCGCCGGGTGCTGGCCGGCGCCGCCCTCTACCTGGCCGCCCTCCCGCTCATCACGGTCGCGCCCGGGCTCGTCCACCTGACGGTGGCGCTCGCGGCTTTCGCGATCGGCAACAGCATCCTCGACGTGTCCATGAACACCCAGGGCGCGCTCGCCGAGCGCGCCTGCTCCCGTCCCATCATGGGGAGCCTGCACGCCATGTTCAGCCTCGGCGGCGTCCTCGGCGCGGCGGTCGGCGGGCTCGCCGCCGGCGCGGGCGTCGGCGTCGAGCGGCACTTCCTGATGACCGCGCTCGTCCTCGCCGCCATCTGCGCCTGCGCGATCGGGTTCCTGCTGCCGGACGCGCCGCGCGCCGGCCCCTCCGCGCCGCTGCTCACCCTCCCGGCCCGCGGGCTGTGGGCGCCCGGCCTCATCGCCTTCTGCGCCCTCATGGGCGAGGGGCTGATGAACGACTGGGGCGCCCTCTACCTGAACGACGTCGCCGGCACGTCCGCCTGGACCGCGGCGGCCGGCTTCGCGGTCTTCTCGGCGGGCATGGTGACCGGCCGGCTCGCCGCCGACCGCGTGCGCGCCCGGGTGCCGGCCGACCGGCTGCTGCGCGGCTGCGTCCTGCTCGCGGCCGGCGGCTCCGTCCTCGCCATCGCGCTGCCGTCGGCGTGGACGGGGCTGGCGGCGTACGCGCTGATCGGCCTGGGGCTGGCGGCCGTGGTCCCGGTGACCTTCAGCCACACCGCCCTGCACAACCCGCGGCACCCCGGGGCCTCGATCGCCGCCGTCTCCACGGTCGGCTACGTCGGGTTCCTGGTGGGGCCGCCGCTCATCGGCGGCATCGCGCAGACGGTCGGGCTGCACACGGCCATGCTCGTCTTCCCCCTCCTCATGGGCACGATGGTCTTCATGGCGCCGCTGCTGCGGCCTCCGTCCGGACCCGTCAGAAAAGGGTAGGCGGCTCGGCGGGCACCGGCTCGGGCAGCGGTTCGAGCCAGGGGACCAGCTCCCTCACCTCGTCGTGGAACCGGCGGGCGAGCATCAGCGCCTCGGCGTTGTCGGGAGTGTGGACGAACACCGTCGGCGAGCGCCCCTCGCGCAGCCACCCGGCGACCGTGCCGGTCCAGTGCCGCCAGCCCTCGACCGTGCGCGCGGTGTCGTCCCGGCCGAGGTAGCGGACGATCGGCCGGTCGGTGAGGGCCTCGGACCGGCGCGGCACGCGCGGCTTCTTCGTCCACGCGTCGCGTTCGGCGTCGCTGGTCGGCGGGCTCCGGAAGAGGGTGACGGTGTCGAACGGGATCCACTCGGCGCCGACACCGGTGAGCACCTGCTCGAGGAACCGCCGGGACCGCCCGTCCTCGAAGAAGTCGCGGTGCCGGACCTCCACGCCGTACCGGTGCGAGTTGGGGAGCCGGCGCAGGAAGGCCGCCAGCGTGCCGAGGTCGTTCGGCGTGAACGACCCGGGCAGCTGGATCCAGAGGGCGTGGGCGCGCGGGCCGAGGGGCTCGATCGCCGTCAGGAACGACCGCAGCTCCTCGTCCGCGCCGGACAGGCGCCGCTCGTGGGTGATGGACCTGGGCAGCTTGACCACGAAGCGGAAGTCGGGCGAGGTCTGCTCCGCCCACGACCTGACGGAGGCCCGCGACGGCGCGGCGTAGAACGTCGTGTTGCCCTCCACGGCGTTGCACCAGCTCGCATAGGACTTCAGGCGTTCCCGGGGCGGGAGCGGATGGGGCAGGTAGCGCCCTTGCCATGGCGCGTGCGTCCACATCGCGCATCCCACATGAAGCCGCATGAACCAGACGCTATCGGAGCGGGCGTCCCGGTGCCGCGCCGGTCACCTCCGCCTGCCCGGCCTACTCGGGCGGCGGCGTGCGGTCGACGGCGCGGCCGTTCTTCCACACGGCCGCGATGGCGCGCACGTCGGTGATGTCGGCGGTGGGGTCGCCGTCCACCAGGACCAGGTCGGCGCGCAGGCCGGGCGCGATGCGGCCGCGGTCGGCCAGGCCGAACGCACGTGCCGGGACCGAGGTCGCCGCGGCCAGCGCCGCGCTGGGGCTCAGCCCGGCACGGACCAGGTGGCCGAGCTCCACCAGCAGGCTCACGCCGTTGGCGTTGGCCCGTACGGGCGCGTCGGTGCCCGCCAGGATCGGCACGCCCGCGGCGTGCAGCCGCCGGACGTTCGCCGACCCGAGCCCGAGGAAGTCGGGCCGGCCGGGGCGGTCCGGCGGCTCCTGGGAGAGCAGGTACTCCTGCGTCGGGCTGAGCCAGGGCGTGATCCGGTCGTCGGCGAGCAGGTCCTCGGCGCCGGCGCCCCAGTCGACGACCGACAGGGTCGGGACGACGAACGTTCCGGCGCGGCCGATCTCGGCGACGCCGTCCGGGCCGCCCTCGACGTCCCAGAAGGCGTGCGCGAGACCGTCGGCGCCGGCGCGGACGGCGGTCAGCGCCAGGTCCAGCTTCTCGGCGTGGACGACGGCGCGGCGGCGGTGCCGGTGCGCGGCGGCGATCACGCGCCGTACCTGGTCGCCGGTCAGCGTGGGCAGCTCCCTGGGCGGCGGCCCGCCGTTCTCCAGGATGACCTTCACGAAGTCGGAGCCCTCGGCGATCCGGTCGGCGACGAACCGGTCGATGTCGGTGCCGGGGGTGACCCGCGGGAAGTCCCAGCCGGGCTGGAGGGGGTGGCCGCCGGGCACGGTGACGCCGACGCCCGCCGACCACAGGTCCGCCTGCCGGGTCGGCGCGGTCGACCGGCGCCGCCGGCGGGCCTCGGGAAGCACCGCCGGGTCGCCGAACATGTCGATCTCGGTGGTGACGCCGAACCGCAGCGCGTCCGCCGCGCTGCCCTCGAACGAGTGGACGTGGCAGTCGACCAGGCCGGGCAGCAGCGTCCGGCCGCCGCCCTCGTACACCCGGTGGCGCGGGGAGGGCGGCACGTCGCCGACCGCGGCGATCAGCCCGTCCGCCACGAGCACGGAACCGCGCCCCCGCGGGCGCCGGCCGTCGAAGATGCGGACATCGCGGATGAGGAGTGGCCCGGACCCGCCGGCCCCCGGCCTGGCCGAGGCGGCGGCGCCCGGGGCGGCGGCGGGCGAAGCGGCGGCGGCGACGGCCAGGCCGGACGCCAGGGACAGGACGCGGCGCCGCGAGGTGCGTGGTTCCATGCGCCCTGACGCTACGAAGCCCGGCGGGCACGGGATAAGCGACTTTCGTCGCCGCCCGGATGACCGAAGTAGCGGCCCGCCCCGCCCGATGGCGACGCTTGGCGCGATCCTTACGGCGGGCTTGGGCGGCTCGCGCGGCTTCGCCCATAGCGTGGGGACATGGAGGAGGGCGTTTCCACGGAACGCGTGATCGACGTGGCCTCCCGGCTGTTCGCCGGGCTCGGATACGACATGACCTCCCTGGACCTCATCGCCGACGCCGTGGGCGTGCCGGCCGCCGAGATCCTCGCGCTGACCGGGAGCAAGCGCGACCTTTACCTGCGCGTGATGGGACGCGTCTTCGAGGAGAAGAACGCCAGGATCGAGGCCGCCGTGGCGGGCGCCGGGTCGGGCCGCACGGCCCTGCACCGGATCGCGGACGCCTACCTGGACTACTACGCCGAGCATCCCGACTTCCTCGCGCTGTGGACGCAACGCTCGGCGGCCGACGCCGCCGACATCACCGACGTCGAGGACCGCTACCTGCGCCCGCTGATGCGGCTCGCCGCCCGCAGGATCCGCGACGAGGTGCCCGAGGACATCAGCGCGTACGCCCTGCTGGGCGTGGTGCTGTGGTGCGTCAACGGCTTCCTCGGCACCGGGATCCTGGCCCCCGGCCACGGGATGACGCGCGCCGACGACCCGGCGACCCTGGAGTATTTCCGCTCGGTCATGCACACCGTCATCGACCGCCTCCTGGCCCGCCCCCGCCCCGAAGACTGAGGCCGTGAAGGCGTTTTCACGTGATCACACGGCCAGGCCGTGGGCCGCGGCGTCGAAGCGGGAGCAGAACTCCTCGTGCCCGGCCCGCTCCGCGGCACCGCGCACGGCACGGAGCCGGGCCAGCGGGCGCGCCGAGGTCATCCCGCCGGAGAGCCCGGTGATCACGCTCAGCCCCGTCCGGATCGCCTCACCGACGTCCCCCTGGTGCAGCAGCGCGTTGGCGAGGTAGCCCGTGGCGCACAGGCGGTTGCGCGGGCCCAGCGCGGCGTCCTCCAGGGACTTGCGGTGGATCTCCACCGAGCGGCCGGGGGCGCCCAGGCTCAGATGGCCGGTCGCCTCCGCCGCGTCGACCTCGCCGGGGGTGACGAACGCCGTCCAGGGCAGGTCGGCCGGGTGCTCGCCGCGGTCGAGCTCCTCGCGGGCCCGGGCGACGGCGCGGCGGAAGGCCCCGGCGTCGCCGTCGTTGGCGTAGGCGACCGCCAGGCGGATCGCCACCAGCGCGCGCAGCCGCGGCGAGGGCTCGTGCTCGGCGATGCCGGCGGCCAGCTCGGCCAGGCGCCGCGCCTCGCGGGCCACCCCCTTGCGCCGGGTGATCCACGCCAGGTGGTTGGCCTGCATCGCCATGGTGGACAGGATGTGGGTCTGCAGCTCGGTGTCGCCGCTGCTTCCGGCCAGGACGTGCGCCTCGTTGTAGAACGCGCGGGCGGAGACCTGGTCGCCGGAGTCGAAGGCCGCCCAGCCCGCCTCCTCGGCCAGCTCGCCGGTGACCACCAGCAGCCGGTGGCCGACGCGCTCGCTGTAGTCCGACTCGTCGAGCATCCTGCGGGCCCGTGCGAACTGCCGGCGCGCCTGGGTGAAGACGGCGCCGCCGCCCAGCTCCTGGTCGCGGGCGCGCAGCCGGTCGAGGGACGCGCGCAGGTAGCGGACATGGGCGTCGTCGACTCTGGCCGGAACCTCGAAGGCGGGCAGCGCGGCGGCGGCCGCCGGGCCCGCCGCCATGCCGTTGAAGTCCCAGCGGTCCACCTGGTCTCCCTCTTCTCTCTCGATGCCGTCGGTCTCGCCCCCGCCGGTCCCGCCGGTCCCGCCGCCGTCGGCCAGCGTGGCGTCCGGATCCCCGAGGATCAGCGGCGCCAGCGCCTCGCGCGGCATGTCCACCGCGTCCGCGCACGCCAGGAGCTCGCGGATGTCGTACAGGGTGCCGCGCGTGCCCTTCTCGATGCGCGACACCGTGGACTGCGACCAGCCCGCGACCAGGTGCCCGAGCTCCTCCTGGGACAGCCCGGCGGCCGCGCGCACCAGCGCGACGACGGCGGGGACGTCGACGCGGGACAGCGCCCGCCGCATCGGCGCCGAGTCCCAGATCCAGGTGGGGGTGATGTCCCTGGCGTCACGGGCGGCCTGCCGGCAGGGACCGCAGAGGGGGCCGAGGTTGTAACGCGACAGCCGGGTGCTCTTGCACGACACGCAGGCGCGCTGCCCGCCGGTTCGTGTCGGACGGTCTTCCTGCACGAGTCGCCTCCGTTCGGACATGCCGTGAACAGCGCGCTCCGGTGCAGGTCGGCCGTCTCAGGCGGCCCCGCCGACCGGTGCGTCTCATCCTGGGGCAGCCCACCCGGTGACGCAAGTCACTCTGGCAACCCGGTCCCCAGTTCCCACCAGGCGACCACCGTCTTGCCGCCGTCCGGGCAGGGACGGCACGTCCAGCCGCCCGCCAGCGACGCCACGAGCAGCAGCCCGCGGCCGCACTCGTCGAACGTGGCGGCCGCGGCCGGGACGGGCCGGGCGTCGACGGGATCCCACACCTCGCAGAGCAGGCGGCCGGGGGTCAGCCGCAGCAGCAGCCGCACGTCCGGCGGGGGCTCGCCGGCGCCCGCGGCGCCGGCCGCCGGGACGCTCCCGTACGCGACGGCCTGCACCGCGTTGGTGACCAGCTCGCTGGCGACCAGCTCGCAGTCCTCCACGAGCGCGTCCAGGCCCCACTTGCGCAGCCGGGCGGCCGTGAAGCGGCGTGCGGCGCCCGCCGCGCCGGGGAGCGCGGGCAGGACGAGCCGCTCGCACTCCCGGCCGGTGCCGTCGGGGTCATGGGTGAAACGGGGGGACGGCGACGATGGTGGCATTGGCACCTGCCGTTCAGCGCTTCGCGTGGTCATGGCTCCCGAGAACGCTCACTGTCCGCTGTCGATCTCGAACGGAGAGTGAGAGCCGGACCAGCGTAAGTCCGAGCCGCCGCACGCGCCATGCCAAAGTGTCATGCGTGCGATCTGGTGAGATCCCGTAGATCCCCGCCCTTCGTCCCGAGTCTTGAACTCCTCCCCACCGGGCTCCGTATCACCTCCACATGGATCGGAAGCCGGAGCTGGGAGGGCTCATGAGGCGTCGCAACGCCGCGCGGAGCAGCCGCCTGCGCACGATGGCCAAGGTCACCGCGGTGGCCGCCGGGACCGCGGGGCTCGCGGCCGGATCGCTGTACGCGGTGCGGGCCGCCGGGGCGCCGGAACGCCCCGCCGGCGAGCAGGTGGCCAGGCTCGCCGGGGACGTGCAGGCCGGTCAGGGACGGGCGGGCGCGACGCGCGCCCCCCGGGGGACGGCGCCCGCACGCCGGACGGCGACGCTCGCCGGCACGCTGACCGACCGGCTCGGCGCCCGCACGACCGGCGCCTACCTCGACCGGGCCGGACGCACCGTCGTCATGGTCACCAACGCCGCCGACGCCGACCTCGTCCGCGGTGCCGGGGCCGTGCCGAAGATGACGCGGCGCAGCCCCGCGGCCCTGAACCGGGTCACCGCCACCCTGAGGCAGTCGATGGGGACGATGCCCGGAACGGGCTGGGCGGTCGATCCGGCCACCTCGCAGGTGGTGGTGTGGACCGACGCCGGCGTCACCGGGGCGCGGATGGCCGCCGTACGCCGGACGGCCCGGCAGATGGGCACGGCGGTGCGGATGGTGCGCATCCCGGGACGGCTCAGCACCCTCGCCCTCGGCGGCGACGCGATCTTCGGCCAGGGCTCGCGCTGCTCGCTGGGCTTCAACGTCCGGCGCGGCGGGGAGGACTTCTTCCTCACCGCCGGGCACTGCGGCAACGCCGTCCGGACCTGGACCGCCGACCAGCAGGGGAACCAGCCCCTCGGCACCACCGCGGAGAGCAGCTTCCCCGGCGACGACTTCGCCCTCGTGCGCTCCGCGCCGGGCGCCGCGGG
This sequence comes from Spirillospora sp. CA-255316, assembly GCA_050942275.1. Taxonomy (GTDB): domain Bacteria; phylum Actinomycetota; class Actinomycetes; order Streptosporangiales; family Streptosporangiaceae; genus Spirillospora. Next base: position 3,585,174 of record CP192047.1, read on the forward strand.
CGACGGCGAGGTCAACCTGTTCAACGGCCAGACCAGGGACATCACCCAGGCGGGCGAGGCCGTCGTCGGGCAGCAGGTGGTGCGCAGCGGCAGCACCACCGGTGTCAGCACCGGCCGGGTCACCGCCGTCGACGCGACCGTCAACTTCCCCGAGGGCACGGTCACCGGCATGATCCAGACCACCGTCTGCGCGGAGCCGGGCGACAGCGGCGGGCCGCTGTTCAGCGGGACCACCGCGCTGGGTCTCACCTCGGGCGGCTCGGGCGACTGCCAGACCGGCGGGGTGACCTTCTTCCAGCCGGTCACCGAACCGCTGCAGGCCTTCGGCGCCGAGGTCTCCTGAACCGTGTCTCGAAGTCCCGGCCCACGGCGCTCGCGCGGTGGCTGAGGCCGCTTCGGCCGTCGGCGCCCGGTCGGCGGGGGGGCGGTCAGAGGACGACCGGCCGCTGCTCCCCCTCGCGCCCCGGGCGGCGGCGGTCGCGGTCGGCCGGCCACTGCGGGCGCCGCACCTCGTGGGTGTCGACGTCGTAGACGCAGCCGCAGATCGAGTCGCGGTGCGGGATGGTCCGGTCGGCCTGGATCCGGCGGATCGAGCGGTCCACGTCCTGGTCCACGTTCGTGAACGCCTCCAGGGCCCAGTCGGGCCGCAGGTGGGTGTCCGCCTCGATGTCGTCCTTGAACGCGGTGTCGGTGATGCTCGCCATCCCGCACCTGGTGTGGTGCATGACGATGATGTGCCGGGTGCCCAGCTCCCGCTGGCTGACGACCAGGCTGCGCCGCATGTCCGGGGTGATGACGCCGCCGGCGTTGCGCAGCACGTGCGCGTCGCCGGTCTTCAGCCGGAGGATCTCGTACGGGTTCACGCGGGTGTCCATGCAGGTGACGACGGCCAGCCGCAGCCGGGGCTCCTTGCCGTCGGGGCCGGTCGCGGCCAGGTCGGCGTGCCACTCGGCCTCGGCGAACAACTCGTCCAGCACGTTCATCCGGATCTCCCCTCGTGACGGTGGGGCTCGCCGACGCGGTCGCCGCCCCGGAAATCACTATGAGGAAGCGAATTCCAACCTTGGGCAGCGGCAGTGCAAAATCCTGATCGATGTCGGTATTCGTCCGCTCCGCGGATCATCGGCACGGTCAACCGATCCGGCCAAGCTTTGGCGTCCCTTGGGCGTTGCCGGAGAACGAATGATCAGCCCTTTGACCGTGATCTCGTAGAGTGCGCGGAAGTCAGCGGTGTGATCGCCGGATCGCACGGCCGGGTACTGCGGACGGAAGCGGGCAGAGGACGTGGCGAACATCGTCGTGGTAGGCGCCGGCGTGGTGGGGACGGCCACCGGCCGTGGCTTCCGCCGCCATGACCACAAAGTCACCTTCGTCGACACCGACGCCGCGGCCCGGCACCGGGTGGCCGGACTCGGATTCACGGCGGTCGAGCCGGAGGCGCTCGACCTCATGGACGCCAACGCGGTCTTCGTGACCGTCAACGCGCCGACCGGTGAAGAGGGAATCGACCTCACGAATCTGCTCGACGCGTCCCGCGCCCTGGGCAACGCCCTCGCGCACACGCCTTCCGACACTTTCCCCGTGATCGTCTACCGGTGCACCATGCCGCCGGGCACCACGAGGAAACTGGTCACCGTTCTGGAGGAGGCTTCCGGCGGAAAGGCCGGCGTCGATTTCGGCGTGGCGTACAGCCCCGAGTACCTCAGGGCGGAAAAGGCCTACGAGGACTTCATCAATCCGCCCCTGGTGTCCTTCGGCGTGGTCGGCGGCGACGAACTCACCGGAGAGATCGTGTGCGATCTCTACCGTCCCTTCGGAAGGGCCGTCCAGTTTCTCGGCGTCGAGGAGGCGGAGTTCCAGAAGTACGTGCACAACCTCTTCAACGTGGTCAAGATCTCGTTCTACAACGAGATGAGGGGCATCGCCTCGTGCCTGGAGATCGACGATCCCGACGAGGTCTTCAGGATCACCGCGATCACGGCCGAGGGCATGTGGAACCCCTGCTACGGGATCGCCGACCTGGGGCCCTACGGGGGTTCCTGCCTGCCCGAGGACGTCGATGCGTGGCTGAAGGAGATGGGGCGGATGGGCGTCAGGTCGGCGGTGGTCGAGGCCGCGCGGGCGGTCAACGTCCGGCTCGGTGGGCGCTGATGGGCGCCCCTGGGTGGGCGCAGCATCTCCAGTGGGCGTGCATGGCGGGGCGGGAACCGGGTCTCGGGTCGTCCAGACGCTCGTGGCGGTGCTGCCGCGCGTGCCGACCGCGGTGATCCCGGCCGTCGCCGTCGCCGCGGCCACCGTCGCCGCGGTCGCGGTCGCCTTTCCCGGTACGGCGCGGGCCGCCGCCCAGGTCGTCCGTGAGCCCGGCACCGGATGCCCGGCGCCCACCGTCACCGTCGCAGACCCGGCGCGGCTCGCGGCGGCCCTCGCGGGCGCGCGGCCCGGCGACGTCATCCGGATCGCGGACGGCACCTACGACGGGAACTGGACCGCCACCACGCCGGGCACCGAGGCCAAGCCCATCTGGCTGTGCGGCGGCCCGGACGCGGTCCTGACCAACGGCGGCCACCGGGGCGGCTACGGGCTGCACCTGAACGGCGCGTCGTGGTGGCACGTGCGCGGTCTCTCGGTGACGCGGGCGAGGAAGGGCGTCGTCGTCGACGCGGCCGAGCGCGTCACGCTGGAGCGCCTGAACGTCCACGACCTGGGAGAGGAAGGCATCCACCTGCGCAGGCACACGACCGACTCCTTCGTCACGGGGAACACCGTGTACGGCACCGGCCGTGCCGACCCCCAGTGGGGCGAGGGCGTCCACATCGGCTCCGCCGACGTCGACTGGCCCGTCCACACCGGCGGCCTGCCGGACCGCAGCGACCGCAACACCGTCGCGGGCAACACGATCCACGGGACGACCGCCGAGCCGATCGAGGTCAAGGAGGGCAGCAGCGGGGGCCTGGCCGTCGGCAACGTCCTCGACGCCGGCGCGCTCACCGGGCCGGGCGGCGACAGCTGCGGCGACGTCATGGGCAACGACTGGGTGTTCTCCCATAACATCTGCACCGGCAGCCGCGCCGACGGCTGGCAGACGCACCGCAAGCGGATCGGGGGCCAGTGGGGCCTGCGCACGATCTTCACCGGCAACGAGGTCGCCCTCGCCGGGGGATCCTCCTCCGGGTACGGCTTCAGGATCGAGGCGCAGGAGGAGGCCTTCGCGGTCGTGCGCTGCGACAACACGGTGACCGGCGGCGCGTTCGCCAACGTCGGCTGCGCCGCCGCGGCGGGCGGCCCGCCCGTCCCCGCCCGGCGGCCCGCCGGTTCACCGGTCCGGCACGCCGGTTCGGCCGTGCGGGACGGCTCCGCGCGGTAGTGTCGGCGAATGCTGCTCCGCACCTGGGGGATCGCCCGGTCACTGGTCATGTACCACGGCATACCGGGGAAGCACCGCCGCATGCTGCGCCTGTACGGAGAGTTCCTCGGGCCGGGGGACGTCGCCTTCGACATCGGCGCCCACGTGGGCAGCCGGGTGCGCGCCTGGCGCCGGCTGGGAGCGCGGGTGGTCGCGGTCGAGCCGCAGCCCGACTGCCTGGGCGTGCTGCGCCTGTTCTTCGGCCGCGACCCGGGGGTCACGATCGTCCCGGAGGCCGCCGGGGCGCTCGCCGGGCGGGCGCAGCTCGCGCTCTCCACGGCGACGCCGACGGTCTCCTCCATGTCGCCCGGCTGGATCGAGTCGGTGACGACCGACCGCGGCTTCGCCCGGGTGCGGTGGGACCGCTCCGTCGAGGTCGAGGTCACCACCCTCGACGACCTCATCGCGGCGCACGGCGTGCCGGCCTTCTGCAAGATCGACGTCGAGGGGTTCGAGGCCGACGTGCTGGCGGGGCTCACCCGGCCCGTGCGGGGGCTGTCGTTCGAGTACGTGCCGTCCGCGCACCACGCCACCCTGGAGGCGCTGCGCCACGTGGAACGGCTCGGGCGGCTCGGCGGCGCCGGCGGCTACCTCTACAACTACTCGCCGATCGAGACGATGCGGCTGGCGAGCGCGCGCTGGCTGGACGCGGACGAGATGGTGCGGCGGCTCGAGCGGATCCGCCCCCGGGGCCGGTCCGGCGACATCTACGCCAAGCTGCAGGGCTGAACCCGGAGGATCGTCCCGGCCGGACGGTCACCAGGGCCACCCGGAGCCGTCCAGCGCGAGCGTCCCGTCGGGGCCGAGCCTCGTCCGGGTGCCGAACGCGCGCCCCGCACGGTCGAGGGACGCCCGCAGCCACTCGGCCTCCTCCGCCGAGGCACGGCCCAGCCTCATCCGCCGCGCCCGCAGCGGCACCATGCGCAGCCGCTCCAGCGTGCCCGCGCCGGGCCGGACCGTGGCCAGGTAGATCAGCCGCAGATCGTCGCGGAAGCCCTCGAAGCCGGAGATCCCCTCGTAGTCGTTGATCAGGTCGCCGCAGCCGTACAGGACGAGCCTGCCGCGGTGGAGCTCCACCGGCCGGGGATGGTGGGAGGAGTGCCCGTGGACGAGGTCCGCCCCGCCGTCCAGCAGCGCGTGCGCGAAGCGGACCTGATGCCGGGGGACGTCGTACCCCCAGTTCGAGCCCCAGTGGATCGAGACCACCACGATGTCGCCCGGCCGCCTGACCCGCCGTACCCGCTCCAGCACCGCCGCGGCGCCGGCGAAGGACGGCTCCGCCACGAACGCCACCCCGGAACGGCCGGCCGCCGCCGCCCAGCCCGGGTCGATGCCGCTGGAGGCCATCCCGCACGAGAAAACCAGGACGCGCCCGCCGCGGGGCAGTTCGACGGTCACGGGGCGCCACGCCTCCTCCAGGTCGCGTCCGGCGCCCGCCGCCGGCAGCCCGGCGGCGGCCAGCGCGTCGAGCGTGTCGGCGAGCCCCTCCCGGCCGAAGTCCAGGACGTGGTTGTTGGCCAGGGCGCACGCGTCCGGCCGGGCCAGGGCCAGGCAGGGCAGGTTCCCGGGGTGCATCCGGTAGTGCACGTGCTTGCCCGGTGCGAAGCGGCCGCCGCGGGTGACGCTGGTCTCCAGGTTGACCACGCGCGCGTCGGGGGCGGCCTCGTCCAGGGCCGCCAGGGCGTCGCCCCAGGGCCATGCGAATCCGGCGCCGTGCGGGACGGGGCCGTTGGCGGCCTCGGCCAGCGCGACGTAGTCCCGGGCGTCGCGCACATAGCCCTCCTGGAGCACCGGATCGCCGGGATGCGGCAGGATCTGGTCCACCCCGCGGCCGAGCATGACGTCCCCGCACAACGCCAAGGTCACCGGCTCGCTGCCCATTTCCCCAGGATATGCCGCGATTCCCGGCCCGTCCGCCGGTGGTCCCGGCGGCCGCCCCGGACCCGCGCGATCGGCATGATCCGGCCAAATCGCCCTCTCCGCCGGGCGTGGCCTGGCACACTGCCAGCTACGCCGTATGACCGTGCCCAGGCGGTTCCGGGCAGGTGTCACAGGAGGAGCAACGTGGCCGTCGACGACTCCGCGCCGGGTTCGACGGTGCGCCGCCTGGTCCTGGGCGCGCAGCTGCGGCGGCTGCGGGAGGCGTCCGGCGTGAGCCGCGAGGAGGCCGGATACGCGATCCGGTCGTCTGGATCAAAGATCAGCCGGCTGGAGCTGGGACGCGTCGGCTTCAAGGAGCGCGACGTGGCCGACCTGCTCACCCTGTACGGCGTCACCGACGGACCCACCCGGCAGACGATGCTGCGCTGGGCCCGGGAGAGCAACCAGCCCGGGTGGTGGCACCGGCACGGCGACGTGCTGCCCCACTGGTTCCAGACCTACCTGGGGCTGGAGGAGGCGGCCTCGCTGATCCGGACCTACGAGCTCCAGTTCGTCCCGGGCCTGGTGCAGACCCCCGACTACGCGCGCGCCGTCTTCCGCCTCGGCCATCCGGAGGCCGGCGAGGAGGAGATCGGGCGCCGCGTCGACCTGCGCATGCGGCGCCAGCGGCGGCTGTGGGGCCCGGACGCCCTGCGGCTGTGGACGGTCATCGACGAGGCGGCGCTGCGCCGTCCCCTCGGCGGGCCGGAGGTGATGCGGGGCCAGCTGGAGTACCTGCTCGCCCTCTCGCTGCGGCCCAACGTCACCATCCAGGTGATGCCGTTCCGGTTCGGGGCGCACGCCGCCGAGGGCGGGGCGTTCACCATCATGCGGTTCCCCGATCCCGAGGTGCCCGACGCGGTCTACCTGGAGAACCTCGTCGGCGCGGCCTACCTGGAGAAGTTCGACGACCTGGACCGCCATCTCCAGGCGATGGAGCTGCTGACGCTCAACAGCGCGTCCCGCGAGGCGACCCGGGAGATCCTGGCCGAGCTGCGGGACTGGTTCGACGGCGCGCCGGAGCAGGCGCCCGGGGCGGCGGACGGCGCCGTGCGCGCCGAGAGCCGCCGGCTGGTGCCCGCGGACGCGGCGCGGCGGGGCGGCGACGGGCACGCGGTCGTCCGGACCCCGTTCGGGCTCAGGCTGCTGGTCGTCGACGCGCTCGGCAAGGGGGAGCGGGCGGCGCGGGCGGCCGAGACCGTGCTGGACGCGTTCCGGGAGCTGGCCCCGCACGAGCCGGCGCTGCCGGGGCTCGCCGAGCGGCTGCACGCCGTGCTGGCCCATCCCGACTCCGGTGACGCCGTCACCGCGCTCCTGCTGTCGGTGCGGGAGGACGCGGGGAGCGTCGAGATGGTCTGCTGCGGCCATCCGCCGCCGTTGCTGCTGCGCGACGGCCGGGCGTCGGTGCTGGAGCCGCTGCCGGTGCTGCCCCCGCTCGGGCTGCTGGACCTGGGCGGCTGGTGCGAGGAGACGACCGTCCCGTTCACGGCGGGCGACCGGCTGCTGGTCTGCACGAACGGGGTGACGCTGGCCCGGGACGCGGAGGGCGGCCGCTACCCGTTCGCCGAGCGCGCGGCCGAGCGCGCGGGCGACGACCCGGCCCTGCTCGTGGACGCCCTCATGGCCCATCTCCTGGGCCACGTGTCGGGTCGTCTCGAGGACGAGGCCGGCGTGCTGCTGGTGCACGCGGACCGCGGGACCGGTGAGGCCGGCGTCTCGGGCGCCTCCGGCGAGATCCGCGCCCTGGTGAGTGAGGAGACGAGGCGAGCATGACCGAATCCATGATCCGGCGCGGCGGGAACCTGCCGCCCGAGACGACCGGTTTCGTGGGGCGGCGCCGCGAACTGGCCGAGCTCACCGGCCTGTGCCGCCGCCCCGGGCCCGTCACGGTGACCGGGGTGGGCGGGGTCGGCAAGACCCGTCTCGCGCTGCGCGCCGCCCGCGAGCTCGCCGGGGAGTTCCCGGACGGGGCGTGGCTGGTCGAGCTGGCCGGGCTGCGCGACGGCGCGCTGCTTGGCCACGCGGTCGGCAGGGCGCTGCGGATCGCCGACCAGACCGCCCGGCCCCGGCTCGACGTCATCACCGACCATCTGGCCGGCACGAGGCTGCTGCTGGTCCTCGACACCTGCGAGCACCTGACCGAGGCGTGCGCGCTGCTGGTCAGGGTGCTGCTGGACGCCGCCCCCGGCGTGCGGGTGCTGGCCACCAGCCGCCAGCCGCTCGGGCTCGACGGCGAGCGGACGCTGGCGCTGCGGCCCCTGGCCGCCGCGCCCCCCGCCCCGGCCGTGCGCCCGGACGCGGTGACGCTGTTCGAGCAGCGCGCCTCGGCGCTCGTGCCGGGGTTCGCCGTCACGGACCAGAACTTCGACACCGTGGCCGGGGTGTGCCGGCGCCTGGAGGGCCTCCCGCTGGCCATCGAGCTGGCCGCGGGCCAGCTTCCGGCGCTGTCCCTCGACCAGCTGGCGGCCCGCCTGGAGGACCGGTTCCAGGTGCTGGTGGACGACGGCCGCGACGCGCCGTCCCGCCACCGCGCGCTGCGGACGACGGTGGGGTGGAGCCACGAGCTGTGCGCGCCGCGGGAACGGCTGCTGTGGGCCCGCCTGTCGGCCTTTCCCGACGACTTCGACCTGGAGGCCGTCGAGCACGTCTGCGGCGACGACGTCCTGCCCATGAACGCCGTGCCGCAGCTGGTGGAGGGCCTGGTCGCCAAGTCGGTCCTGACGCGCGACGACGACGCCGCGGGCAGGACGCGCTACCGGCTGCTGGACACGCTGCGGCAGTACGGCGCCGAGTGGCTGCGCGAGCTGGGCGAGCAGGACCTCATGGCGCGCCGTCACCGCGACTGGTACCTGCGGCTGGCCGAGTGGGGTGAGCAGCACTGGTTCGGCACCGCCCAGACCGAGGTGTTCCGGCGCCTGTACGAGGAGCACGTGAACGTCGGCGCCGCCCTCGAGCACTGCCTCACCGCGCCGGGCCAGGCCCGCACCGGCCTGCACATGGCGGCGTCCCTGTGGTTCTACTGGGTCGGGTGCGGATTCCTGGACGAGGGCCGTTACTGGCTCGACCGCGCACTGGCCCTGGACGCCGAGCCGAGCGGCACCCGGGCCAAGGCCCTGTGGGTGAGCGGCTACGTCGCCATCAAGCAGGGGGACAGCAGCGGCGCGGTCAGGCACCTTGAGGAGAGCCAGGCCGAGGCCCGGCGGATCGACGACCGCACCGCCCTGGCCAACGCCGTCCACCGGCTGGGCTGCGTCGCGCTCGTCAACGACGAGCACGCGCTCGCCGAGGTGCTGTTCAAGGAGACGCTCGCGCAGTACGAGGCCCTCGGCGAGCTGAACACCAGCGTCATCATGGCGCGGGTGGAGTCCGCCATGAACACCGCGTTCCAGGGCGATCTGGAGGCCGCGGCCGAGGCGTGCGAGCGGGTCCACGCCATCTGCGAGCAGCACGACGAGCAATGGGTGAAGGCCTACGCCCTCTACGTGATGGCGTTCGCGGCCCTGACCGGGGGCCGGCTGGACGAGGCGGCGCGGCTCACCCGCGAGTGCATGCGGATCAGCCACACCTTCCACGACCTCGTCTGCACCGTGCTGTCCATCGAGTTGCTCGCGCTCGTCCAGGTCATGGGCGGCAACGGGCGTGACGCGGCGGCGCTCCAGGGCGCCGCCGGGAGGATCTGGCGCACCGTCGGGCTCCCCCTGTTCGGGTCGGCGTACTTCAACGCGCCGCACGGCCAGTGCGAGACGCAGGCGCGGGAGGTACTGGGCGACCGCGAGTACGAGGCGTTCTACCAGGCGGCCTCGCGTCTGGGCCTGGACGAGGCCGTCGCGTTCGCTCTGGGGGAGCAGCCCAGGCCCGAACCCTCGGCGCCGCCGCCCGGCCCCTCGGCGGAGCCGTCCGGGGCCGTCCGCCGCTGAACGGCCCGGTCCCGGTCCGGTCCCCGTCCCGGTCCGGTCCCCGTCCCGATCACGTCACAGAGCCTGGAGGCACAGAACTGTGGGAACGTCCCGCGAGCACGCCGTCGTCATCGGGGGGAGCCTGGCCGGGCTGCTGGCCGCCCGCGTGCTGAGCGACCACTTCGCCCGCGTCACCCTCGTCGAGCGCGACCGCTTCCCCGACGCGGCCGCGTACCGGCCGGGCGTCGCGCAGGGCCGCCACCTCCACGTGCTGTGGAGCCGCGGCATGGAGATCGCCGAGCGGCTGTTCCCGGGCCTGGAGGACGAGCTGCGCATCGCGGGCGCACCGGTCCTCGGGGTGCCCTCCGACCTGCTGTGGATGACGCCCGGAGGGTGGCGGCGGCGGTTCGGGGTCACCCGGCTGCTGACCTTCAGCCGGGAGCTGCTCGACTGGTCCGTCCGCGCGCGGCTGGCCAAGATCGAGAACCTGACGATCCTTGACGGCCATGAGGTGACCGGCCTGCTGCCGTCCGGCGACGGCGCCCGCGGCGGTGGCGGGGTGGGCGGGGTCGAGGCGCGCGAGCACGGCACCATGGCGGCCGTGGAGCCGCTGCGCGCCGACCTGGTCGTGGACGCCTCCGGGCGCGGCTCGCGCGTCCCCGAATGGCTGGGCCGGCTCGGTTTCCCCGAGCCCCCGCAGACGAAGGTGGACCCGCTGCTGGGCTACGCCAGCCGCCGCTACGCCATCCCGCCCGGATTCGACCCCGGTTGGAAGGCCCTCTACCTCCAGGCGGACGCGCCGGACGGCACCCGCACCGGGGCGCTGTTCCCCCAGGAGGGCGGGAGGTGGATCGTCAGTCTCTTCGGCATGGCCGGGGACTACCCGCCCACCGACGACGAGGGCTTCCTGGAGTTCGCCAAGTCTCTGCGCAGCCCCCACCTGTACGAGGCCATCAAGGACGCCGAGCCGCTGACGCCGATCACCAGCTACCGCCGTACCGCCAACCACCGCCGCCACTACGAGAAGCTGTCCCGCCTCCCCGAGGGCTTCGTCGCGCTCGGCGACTCGGTGTGCGCGTTCAACCCCCTCTACGGGCAGGGCATGAGCGTCGCCGCGATCTCCGCCCTCACCCTGGACGACGCCCTGCGCAGCGGTGCCGCGCCGGGGGCGACCGCCCGCCGCATGGCCAGGAACGCCGCGGGCCCCTGGCTCATCGCCACCGGGGAGGATCTGCGCTACTCCACGACCGAGGGCGCCTCGGCCGGGATCGGCACCCGCGTCATCAACCGGTACGTGGCGCGCGTCGTCAAGGTCGCCAACGTCGACCACCACGTGTGCACCCGCATGGTGAACGTCCTGGCGCTCACGGCCCCGCCCCAGTCGCTCTTCAAGCCGGACGTCCTGTGGCGGGCCGCGACCACGCGCGTCCGGCCGCTCGCCGCCCCCGACGAGCGGCCGGTGTGAACGGTCAGGGCCCCGCGGGGGCGTCCGGCCGGTCGATCCTGTAGATGTAGTGCGCGCGGTCGTCGATCGGGTTGTCGGGTTCCAGCTCGCCCTCCGCGATCCGGCGCAGCCCGGCCTTCTCCAGCGCCCGCCAGGAGGCGCGGTTGGCCGCCGCCACGGGAACGATGACCGACGAGGCGGCGGGGTGGTCGTCCCACGTCTCCCGGAGCAGGGCGCGGATCATGCGGGGGCCCAGGCCGTGGCCGACCAGGTCCGGGTCGCCGATCAGGTAGTCGATCGACATCGCGCCGTCAGGGACGTCGTCGACGACGGCGGCCAGTTCGGTGAGGTACTCGGGGTAGTCGGCCAGGCGGTACCGCTGGGCCAGCCCGAACGGCCTGCCGTCGAGGAGGGCCAGGAGCTCCTCGGAGGGCTCCTCGCCCCGGACCGCGGGGCCGAAGTCGCGGTCCACCGCCTCCGGCGAGGTGTCGTGGTTCCACCACCGCGCCACGTGCGGCTGTTCGAGCCAGCGGCGCAGCAGCGGGAAGTCCGGTTCGCCGAGCCGGCGCCAGGTGATCATCGGGTGGCCTCCGGGGCGACGCGCCGCCGGTAGTAGCGGGCCTGCCGGTCCCGGTGCCCGCAGGAGGGGTGGCACCAGCGCCGGCGCGAGTGGTTCTTGACGAACAGCATCGAGCAGCCGGGGCCGCCGCATCGCCGCAGGTTCCCGGCTCGCCCTCCGGTCAGCAGCTCGATGCAGCAGGCGGCGATGCGGCCCAGCACGGCGGTGTCGCCGCCGGTGCCGTCGAGCCACCGGACGGCCGGGGCGCCCCCGGCGGGCCAGTCCAGGCGCGGGTAGGTCGGGGCCGCCCGTGCGAAGTCGTTGACCCGGGCGACCGCCGCCTGGCCGGGGGTACGGCCGTCGGCCGCGGCCGAGAGCAGGTCGTGCACGCCGTCGCGCAGGGCCCGCACCCGCCCGGCACCCCGGCCCATGCCCGCCGGCGGCGCCGTCGCGAGGCCGTGCGCGTTCCACGCGGAGGCGAACCACAGGTCGATCCAGGCCGCCTCGCCGAGGAAGTCCACGCGTCCGCCGCCCTCGCCGTAGAGCGTGTTCGCCAGCTCCACCGGCAGGGGTTCGGTCCCGAGGATCGGGAAGTCCGGGCACTCCATGATGCTGACGGTAGCAGCGTGGTCCAACCGTCACATCTCTATTTTCCGGTCTTGATCGTCTTCGGGTATGAATGGGAGGCATGCGCCTGAGGGAGTACTATCCGCCGATCGAGCCCTACGACTCCGGTTTCCTCGACGTCGGCGACGGCGCCGAGATCTACTGGGAGACCTGCGGGAACCCCGGCGGCAAGCCCGCGCTGTTCCTGCACGGCGGCCCCGGCGGCGGCCTGCTCCCCGACAACCGCCGCTTCTTCGACCCGTCCGCGTACCGGATCGTGCTGTTCGACCAGCGCAACTGCGGCCGCAGCCTGCCCTTCGCGGGCGACCCGCAGGTGTCGCTGGAGCACAACACCACCCCGCACCTGGTCGCCGACATCGAACGGCTCCGCGAGCACCTGGGGGTCGACCGCTGGCTGGTCTTCGGCGGCAGCTGGGGCACCACCCTCGCGCTGGCCTACGCGCAGGCCCATCCCCACCGGGTGAGCGAGCTCGTGCTGCGCGGCGTGTGGCTCATCCGGCCCTCAGACGAGGCCTGGGCGTTCACCCCGGGGGGCGCGGCCCACCTGTTCCCGGCCGAATGGGCCGCCTTCCGGGACGCGATACCCGCCGCCGAGCAGGACGACCTCGTCGCCGCCTACGGCCGCCGCATCACCGACCCCGACCCCGCGGTCCACCTCCCCGCGGCCCGCGCCTGGATGGCCTGGGAGCTGTCGGCCAACACCCTGCTGCCGGTGACGCCGCCCGACCTCGGCGACGCCGTGATCCTGGCCTTCGCCCGCATCACGCACCACTACATCGGCAACGGCGGTTTCCTCCCGGACGAGGGCCTCCTGGCGGGCGTGGACCGCATCCGGCACGTCCCGGCCGTCATCGTCAACGGCCGCTACGACGTCAAGACGCCGCCGGACCAGGCCTGGGACCTGCACCGTGCCTGGCCCGAGGCCGAGCTGCACATCGTCGAGGACGCGGGCCACGGCGGCTCCGAACCCGGCACCCGCCACCTCCTCATCGAGGCCACCGACCGGTTCCGCGACCCCCGCTGACCACGGGAGGCGTCACCGGTCCAGCCGGACGACCGAGCCGCCCAGCCGCTCGGCCGCTTGGCCTCGGCGCACGCGGCGCCGCCGCCGTCCACGAACTCTTGGACGCCGAAGGGCATGCGTGGCGTCAGGAACCGGGCCGGCGGCCGGCCGGTTCGGGCGCCAGCCGCCCTGCGACGACGATCCCGTAGAGGATGTGGTCGATCGCCACCGCCGTGCGCCAGGTGGCGCGGCGGTGGCGTGCGGGCCCGGTGCCGAGGACCGGGGCGATGGCCAGCTCGTAGCCGAGCCAGATCACCAGCCCGTAGCCCGGACCGGCCAGCCGATGCAAGCGCAGCCGCTCGGGGAGCAGGCCGAACACCACGCCGCCGCCGGTCCCGTAGATCCAGTGCGCGATCTCCGTCAGCGCCTCGCGCTTCCGGTCCGGCAGCCGCTGGATCCATCCCGGGGCGTGCTCGGCGACGATGGCCTCGGGAGGGCTCTTCTGATGGGGACCGGCCGCCGCCGTCACCGTCCGGGCGCCCGTCATCGCCATGGCCGCCACGAGCCCCCGGGCCCCGGCGCGGGCGACCGCGCGGGCCCGCCCGCCCTGCTCGAAGGCGTGTATTGAAACGTGCATTTCCAGGGACTCCCCGCCACGGCCCCCGATATCCGGAATCGGGCCGCGCGGGTTCTCCTTTTCGCGGTAGGTGCCGCCGTCACCTATGGGCGTCCGTCACTTACGCGGGCGCTGATCAGGGCGTTATACCGGAGAGAGCGACGGGGGCGGCGCTGTTTTCGCTCCCGTGGCGACGGCACCCGGCCTGGTACGGGAGGGACCTGGATGGAAGCGGGCTCGGCCGTCGGCGAGGAGGGTTTCGAAACCGTCCGTGCGGTGGCCGACGCGATTCTCTACGAGGGGTATCTGCTCTACCCGTATCGGCGTTCTTCGGGCAAGAACCGGGTCCGCTGGCAGTTCGGGGTTCTGACGCCCCGTTCCTGGGCGGATGCCCACGGGCTCGTCGACACCTCGGTGGCGGGTTCCGCGGAATCGTGGTGGCAGCAGACCGAATGCCTCGTCCATGCCCCGGAGGAGGCCGCGGTCACGTGCCGGCTCCGGTTCCTGCAGTTGCAGCGCAGGACCGTCCACCGGCGCGGGCCCGACGGTTCGCACCGCCAGGTCGACTCGCTCGGCGCGGAACTGCCCTTCGACGAGGCGGTGCCGCAGGAGTTCGACCTGCGCGTGCGGCTCGGCGACGTGCTGGGCGGCGAACGGCTGTTCGCCGTCAGGGCGCCGGGGGGAACGGAATGCGAGGAGATCGCCGGTGACGGCGCCCGCGGACGGGTGGTGCGCGAACGCTGCCCGGTGGCGGCGACGGTGCGGCTCTCCGCGTCCGCGATCAGCGGCGATACGCCCGAAACCGGCGCGTACCGGCTGCGGATCCGGGTGGAGAACGGCGACGGCACCGACCGGTCGGCGGGCACCCGCGACGAGATCCTGCGATGGTCGCTGCTCGCCTGCCACACGCTCCTCGCCGTCGACCGCGGTTCCTTCGTCTCGCTGCTCGACCCGCCGGAATGGGCCGGACGGGCGGCCCGCGACTGCGTGAACGTCCACACCTTCCCGGTGCTCGCCGGACCCGAGGACCGGTGCGACCTGGTCCTGTCGTCGCCGATCCTGCTCTACGACCGGCCGCGCGTCGCGCCCGAGAGCCCCGGCGACCTGCACGACGCGACCGAGATCGACGAGATCCTCTCGCTGCGCACGCTCACGCTCACCGACGAGGAGAAGCGCGAGGCGCGGGCCACCGACGCCCGGGCCGCGGACATCATCGACCGGGTCGACGGCATGCCACCCGAGGTGCTGTCCCGGCTGCACGGCGCCGTGCGTTCGCTCGCCCCCGTCTCCGGCGCCCGCCCTGATCCTGATCCAGATCCCGACATGCCCTGGTGGGACCCGGGCGCGGACGCCTCGGTGTCCCCGGAGACCGACCGGGTGATGGTCGCCGGTGTCCCGGTGTCCAAGGGGAGCCGGGTGCGGCTGCGCCCGCGCCGCCGCGGAACCGACCCGCAGGACGTGTTCCTGGACGGCAGGACCGCGCTGGTCGAGGCGGTGCTCCTGGACGTGGACGACGCGTGCCACCTCGCCGTTTCCCTGGAGGACGACCCGGCGGCGGACCTGAACCGCTGGTACGGGCGGTACCGGTACTTCTCCCCGGACGAGGTCGTGCCGCTGTCCGGCGGGGCGGGCACCGGATGAGCGGCGGCCCCGGGGGCCGGGTGCTGGTCGCCGGCATCGGCAACCTCTTCCTGGGCGACGACGGCTTCGGCGTGGAGGTCGTCGGCCGCCTCGGCGCCTCGGCGCTGCCCGCGGGCGTGGACGTCGTCGACTACGGCATCCGCGGCGTCCATCTGGCCTACGACCTCCTCGACGGCCGCCACGACACCCTGATCATGGTCGACGCCCTGCCGCTCGACGGCCCGCCGGGCGAGCTTGCCGTGCTCGACGCCGCCGACCCGGACGAGGACATGGGCGGGGACGCCGTGCTGGGCGCGCCCGCGGTCGACGGCCACGGCATGCATCCGCTGGCCGTGCTCCGGCTCCTGCGCAGGCTGGGCGGGGACGTGGAGCGGGTCCTGGTCGTGGGGTGCCGGCCGGCCGTGGTCGAGGAGCGGATGGGGCTGTCGGAGCCGGTGCGCGCCGTGCTGGACGAGGCCGTCCGGCTGGTGACGGCGCTCGCCCGCGACGAGGCCGCCCGCCGCGCCGATCCCGGCCGGCGCGAGGCCGATCAAGGTGAAACCGGACGAGCTGATACCGGACGAGCTGATACCGGACGAGCTGATACGGAGCGAACCTGTGCATGAGATGGGATTGTGCGACGCGATCGTCAGGGCCGCCCGGTCGCGGGCCCAGGGCCGCCGGGTGAGCGAGGTGAGGGTCCGCGTGGGCGGGCACCCGGTCGATCCGGAGGTCGTCGGCCAGGGCTTCCGCCTCGCCGCCGCCGGAACCGAACTGGAGGGCGCCGGCATCGACCTGGTCATGGAGCCGCTGTCGGTGCACTGCCGGGGCTGCGGCGGCACGACGCCGGTCGAGTCCGCGCAGACCCTGGCGGCGTGCCCAGGCTGCGGCGGGGTCGACGTGGAGGCGCGCGGCCGGGACGACGTCGTCCTGGAGTCCATCACGGTCGACACGGACGCCGCCACAGCGAACGCCGAGATCGTGAAGGCCGGCACGAGGGGAGGCACCCGATGACCGCCATGGAGCCGGGGACGGTGCGGACGCGGCGCGGCGCGGAGCCGGCCGGCGGATTCGACGAGATCCACGTGCTGTGGATCTCCGAGGGGATGAGCTGCGACGGCGACACCGTGTCGGTGACCGCGGCGTCCCAGCCGGCGATCGAGGACGTGGTGACCGGCCTGGTGCCGGGGCTGCCGAAGGTGCACCTGCACAACAAGGTGCTGTCGCCGACGGTCGGCGGGGAGGAGTTCCTCGCCCCGTTCCGCGCCGCCGCGCGGGGCGATCTGGAGCCGTTCATCTTCGTCCTGGAGGGCTCGGTCCCCAACGAGAAGATCAACGGGGAGGGCTACTGGACCTCGTTCGGCAACGACCCCGACACCGGCGAGCCGATGACGCTGAACCGGTGGATCGACATGCTGGCGCCGCGCGCGTGGGCGACCGTGGCCGTGGGGACGTGCGCCACGTACGGCGGCATCCACGCGATGGCGGGCAACCCGACCGGCTGCATGGGCCTGGTCGACTACCTGGGCTGGGACTACCGGTCGGCCGGCGGGCTGCCGATCGTCAACGTCCCGGGCTGCCCGGTCCAGCCCGACAACTTCATGGAGACCCTGACCTGGGTGCTCTACCATGCGGCCGGCGCCGCGCCGCCGCCCCCGCTGGACGAGATGCTGCGGCCCCAGTGGCTGTTCGGCAAGACCGTGCACGAGGGGTGCGACCGGGGCTCGTACTACGAGCAGGGCGACTTCGCCAGGGACTACAACTCGCCCAAGTGCCAGGTGAAGGTCGGCTGCTGGGGGCCGGTGGTGAACTGCAACGTCCCCAAGCGCGGCTGGATGGGCGGTGTCGGGGGGTGCCCGAACGTGGGCGGCATCTGCATCGCGTGCACGATGCCGGGCTTCCCGGACAAGTTCATGCCCTTCATGGACATGCCGCCGGGCGGCCATCTCTCCTCGATGATGATCAAGCCGTACGGGGCGTTCGTCCGCCGGATGCGCGGCATCACCAACCGGACCGCCAACCGGGAGCCCCGTTGGCGCCACAACCGGGAGGCGCTGACCAGCGGCTTCGACCCGCGGTGGCGCCCGTAGCGGGAGAGCGGCGCGGCGGCCCGCGGCGCAGCGGCCCCGCGGCCGGCGGCGCACGGCACCTGACGGCAGCAGCGAGAGAGGACACGACGCAATGGCGCACACCGCGCACCCGGAGACGGCCGGGGCGGCGACCGGGACCCGGGGACAGCTCGTCGAGATGTCCTGGGATCCGATCACCCGGATCATCGGCAACCTGGGCATCTACACGAAGATCGACTTCGCGAACCGGCGGGTGGCCGAGTGCCACAGCACGTCCTCGCTGTTCCGCGGCTACTCGGTGTTCATGAAGGGCAAGGACCCGCGGGATGCCGGATTCATCACCAGCCGCATCTGCGGCATCTGCGGCGACAACCACACGACCTGCTCGGTGTACGCCCAGAACATGGCCTACGGCATCAAGACCCCGCCGCTGGGCGACTGGATCATCAACCTCGGCGAGGCCGCCGAGTACATGTTCGACCACACGATCTTCCAGGACAACCTCGTCTTCGTCGACTACTGCGAGGCGATGGTCAAGGACACCAACCCGAGCGTGCTGAAGCGCGCCCGGGAGACCGAGGCGCCGGGCGCCGCGATCCACGGCTACCGGACGATCGCCGACATCATGGAGGCCTTCAACCCGTTCGAGGGGGAGGTCTACAAGGAGGCGCTGAAGGTCAGCCGCGTCACCCGGGAGATGTTCTGCCTGATGGAGGGGCGGCACGTGCACCCCTCCACCGTGTATCCGGGCGGTGTGGGCACGATGCCGGAGCCGACGCTGTTCACCGACTACCTGAGCCGGCTGCTCGGCGTCATCGACTTCGTGAAGCGGGCCGTCGCGATGAACGACGACGTCTTCGACTTCTTCTACGAGGCGCTGCCCGGATACGAGGAGGTCGGCCGCCGCCGCGTCCTGCTCGGCTGCTGGGGCGCGTTCCAGAACCCCGACGTCGTCGACTACCGGTACGAGACGATGAACCACTGGGGCAAGGCGATGTACGTCACCCCGGGCGTGGTGGTGGACGGCAGGCTCCTCACCACCGACCTGGTGGACATCAACCTCGGCATCCGCATCCTGCTGGGCAGCTCCTACTACGACGACTGGGCGGGGGAGGAGCCGTTCGTCACCCGCGACCCGCTCGGCAACCCCGTGGACATGCGGCACCCGTGGAACCAGACGACGCTGCCGGCGCCGCAGAAGCGCGACTTCGAGGACAAGTACAGCTGGGTGATGAGCCCGCGCTGGTACGACAAGGAGTCCGGGGAGCACCTGGCGCTGGACACCGGCGGCGGGCCGTACGCCCGGCTCTACACCACGGCGCTTGCCGGGCTGGTGGACACGCCGTACGTGAAGGCCACCGGCCAGACCGTCCAGATCTCGCTGCCGAAGGGCGAGCGGCTCCCGGAGACGACGCTGGAGTGGCGGATCCCGCAGTGGTCGAACGCCATCGAGCGCAACCGGGCGCGGGTCTACTTCGTAGCGTACGCGGCGGCGATGTCGCTGCACTTCATCGAGCGGGCGATGGAGCGGGTCCGCGCCGGGGACACCAAGGTCTTCCAGGATTTCACGGTGCCCGACGAGGCGATCGGCTGCGGCTTCCACGAGGCGGTGCGGGGCGCGCTGTCGCACCATCTCGTCATCCGCGACGGCAAGATCGCCAACTACCATCCGTATCCGCCGACGCCCTGGAACGGCAGCCCGCGCGACAGCTTCGGCACGCCCGGGCCGTACGAGGACGCCGTCCAGGACATGCCGATCTTCGAGGAGAACGGCCCGGAGGACTTCCGGGGCGTCGACATCATGCGGGCGGTGCGCAGCTTCGACCCCTGCCTGCCGTGCGGGGTCCACATGTACCTGGGCAAGGGCCGCAAGCTCGACAAGGTGCATTCGCCGATGTTCGGTGCCACCCATGGCTGAGCGGCTCGACGAGGGCGCCCTGGCCGAGCGGCTCGGCCGGATCGAGGAGCTCCTCGCCACGCTGGAGCAGGCGCCGGGGCCGACCGCCGAGAGCGCGCTGGACGCCGTGGCCCTGCTGTCCGAGGTGTACGGCGAGGCCCTGGGGCGCGTGATGGACCGCGCGGCCGCCGACGCCCGGCTGGCCGCGGCCCTGATGGAGGACGACCTGGTCGGCCATCTGCTGGCGCTGCACGACGTGCACCTCGCGCCGACGGCGGAGCGGGTGCGGCGCGCGCTGGAGGGCGTGCGCCCCTACCTGCGCTCGCAAGGACGGGACGTCGAGCTGGTCGGGATCGACGGGGACGTCGCCCGCGTCCGGCTGACCGGCGGCCCGGGCGGGTGCGGGAGCACGGCCGGGATGGTCGAGCAGGCCGTGCGGGACGCCGTCCTCGCCATCGCTCCCGAGCTGTCCGGCGTGGAGCCCGAGGGAGGGGAGGCCGCCGAGCGGCCGGCGACGTTCATCCCGGTCGACGCGCTGCTCCGGCACGCCACCCCGTCCGAGTCACGGGCGGGCGCCGCCCGTGCCGCCGCGGCCCCGGCGGGAGAGGCCCCGTGACCACCGCGCCGCGGTTCGCCCGCCCCGGCCACGCGCCCTCGGAGGCGCTCGGACGGGCCATCGGCCGCGCTGCGGCGCTCGGCCGCGAGCCCGCCGAGAAGTGCGACCTGTGCGCGAACGCGGTCGCGGACGGGCACGCCCACGTCCTGGACGAGCGGCGCGACGAGCTGCTGTGCGCCTGCCGCGCCTGCGCGCTGCTCTTCGAGCGGGACGCGGCGGGTCGCGGGCACTACCGGCTGGTGCCCCGCCGGCGCGTCCGGCTGGAGGGCGTCCCGGCCGCCGAGCTGGGCGTCCCCGTCGGGCTGGCCTTCTTCGTCCGCGAGCCGGACGGCGGCGTGTCCGCCCGCTGCCCCAGCCCGGCCGGCGCCACCCGCTGGGAGGTCGACCCGCAGGTGTGGGCGGCGGCCGAGGCGCGGTGCGAGCCGCTGCGGACCATGCGGCCGGGGGTGGAGGCGCTGCTGGTCAACACCGCCAGAGGGGCGGACGAGCAGTGGCTGGTCTCCATCGACGAGTGCCACCGGCTCGTGGCCGCCGTCCGGCGGTCGTGGAAGGGACTGTCCGGCGGCCTGGAGGTCTGGCCGGAGATCGAGCGTTTCTTCGCGGAACTGGCGACAAGCGCGGAAAGGAAGTGAACGACCATGGCCGAGATCAAAGTGGGCAGGCCCGACGTCGCGCCGGACACCCCGTCGCACACCAAGGGCGTCCACCAGGGGAACGAGCCCGGGGCCTACGAGAAGCAGGTGGGGCACCACGAGGACCACACCGCCGACGCGCGGCGCTCCACCGGGGTGAACCCCAAGGCGCACGACCCGATCCTGCCCGACATGCCGAACCTGCCGCCCGGATGAGCGGCCGCTGCCGGCCCGTGCGAGGCCTGAGAACACCGGAGAGGAAGACGACCGACATGCGACGACCGCTGACCGTCCTGGCCGTGGTGGCCGCCGCCGCGGTGCTGGCGGCGCTCTGGAAGGAGTATCCGGCCATGGCCCGCTACATCAAGATGGAGCGCATGTGAACGAGGGGCGGCGCCGCTGATGTGCCTCGCCATCCCCGGTGAGATCGTCGAGATCGCGGAGGACGGCGGCGACCTGGCCACGGTCGAGGTCGCCGGCGTCCGCCGCGCCGTCAACGTGGGCCTGCTCGGCGCCGGCCGGGTCGCCCCGGGCGACTGGGTCCTCGTGCACGTCGGCTTCGCCATGTCGAAGATCGACGAGGCGGAGGCCGCGGCCACGCTGGAACTGCTGCGCGGGCTCGGCGAGGCCTACACCGACGAACTGGACGCCCTGGCCGGATCCGACATCACCTGATCCGGCATCCCTGGAAGCACCACTGCGAGGAACGACGGAAGGCGGCTGACCGTCATGCGGTTCGTCGACGAGTACCGCGACGCCGGCCGGGCCCAGGCCCTGTCCGCGCGGATCGCCGGCCTGTGCGAGCCGGGCCGGCACTACAAGTTCATGGAGGTGTGCGGCGGTCACACGCACACCATCTACAAGCACGGGCTGGAGGACCACCTGCCCGAGGCCGTCACGCTGGTGCACGGGCCCGGCTGCCCGGTCTGCGTGATCCCGATGGGGCGCGTGGACGACGCCGTCGCGATCGCCCGCCGCCCGGAGGTGATCATGACCTCGTTCGGGGACATGATGCGGGTGCCCGGCGGCCGGGGCTCGTTCTACGACGCCAAGGCCGAGGGCGCGGACATCAGGATGGTCTACTCGCCCCTGGACGCCCTCAAGATCGCCCGGGAGAACCCGGACCGCCGGGTCGTCTTCATGGCGATCGGGTTCGAGACCACGGCGCCGTCCACGGCGATGACCGTGCTGCGGGCGGCGGCGGAGGGCGTGCGCAACTTCTCCGTCTTCTGCAACCACGTGACGATCATCCCGGCGATCAAGGCGATCCTGGACTCGCCCGACCTGCGGCTCGACGGGTTCCTCGGCCCGGGGCACGTCTCCACCGTGATCGGCTGCCGCCCGTACGAGTTCATCGCCGCCGCCTACGGCAAGCCGCTGGTGTGCGCGGGCTTCGAGCCGCTGGACGTCCTGACGTCGGTGCACATGCTGCTCCAGCAGCTCGCCGAGGGGCGCGCCGAGGTCGAGAACCAGTACACGCGGGTCGTCCAGTGGAACGGCAACCGGCGCGCCCTGGACGCGATCGCCCAGGTCATGGAGCTGCGCCCGTATTTTGAATGGCGCGGTCTCGGGTTCATCTCCCAGTCGGCGCTGCGCCTGCGCGAGGAGTTCGCCGCCCACGACGCCGAGCGGATCTTCGACGTGCCCGGGGTGCGGGTGGCCGACCCCAAGGCGTGCCAGTGCGGGGAGGTGCTCAAGGGCGTGCTCAGGCCATGGGAGTGCAAGGTCTTCGGCACCGCCTGCACGCCTGAGACGCCGATCGGCACCTGCATGGTGTCGTCGGAGGGGGCGTGCGCCGCGTACTACAACTTCGGCCGGTTCACGCGGCGGCGTGTGAAGGAGGCGACCCGCGCATGACCACCCCGGACACGACCACCGGGCACATCCGGGAAGAACAGGTCCTGGAACGGATCGAGCGGGCGCGCCGCCGCAAGCCCCGGGTGAAGGAGGAACGGATCACCCTCGCCCACGGGGCGGGCGGCAAGGCGACCCAGACGCTGGTCGAGGCGCTGTTCGTGGAGGCGTTCCGGAACCCGGTGCTGGAGGCGCTGGACGACGGCGCGGTCCTCGGCGTGGACGGCGCCCGCGTCGTGTTCACCACCGACACCTACGTGGTCTCGCCGCTGTTCTTCCCCGGCGGCGGCATCGGCGACCTGGCGGTCAACGGCACCGTCAACGACCTGGCGGTGAGCGGGGCCCGGCCGCTGTACCTGTCGGCGGGCTTCGTCCTGGAGGAGGGCTTCCCCGTCGCCGACCTGCGCCGGATCGCGGCCTCGATGGCGGAGGCCGCCGCGCGGGCGGGCGTCACGGTGGTCACCGGGGACACCAAGGTGGTCGAGCGCGGCAAGGCCGACGGCTGCTACGTCAACACCTCCGGCATCGGGGTGCTCGACGCCGCCGGGGGCGCCGCGGCCCTGGGGCCGGGGTCGGTGCGGGCCGGTGACGCGGTGCTGGTGTCCGGGCCGATCGGCGAGCACGGTGTCACGATCATGCTGGCCCGGGGCGAGCTCGACCTGGAGGCCGACGTCGCCTCGGACACCGCCGCGCTGAACGGGCTCACCGCCGCGCTCCTGGAGGCGGTCCCCGGCGGCGTCCGGATGATGCGGGACGCCACCCGCGGGGGCGTGGCGACCGTCCTCAACGAGGTGGCGCGGGCCGCGGGCCGCACGGTCGTGCTGGAGGAGGCGGCCGTGCCGGTGCGCGCACCGGTCGGCGGGGCCTGCGAGCTGCTGGGCATCGACCCGCTGTACGTGGCGTGCGAGGGACGGTTCGTCGCCGTGGTCGACGGCGGCCGCGCGGAGGCGGCGCTGGACGCGCTGCGCGCCCATCCCTTGGGGGAGGGCGCCGCCGTGGTGGGGTCGGTCGACGACGACACGTCCGGGCTGGTGCTGCTCAAGACCGCCTTCGGCGGCACCCGGATCGTCGACACGCTGGTGGGCGACCCGCTGCCGCGCATCTGCTGACGCTCATCCGCTGACCCGCGTCCGCCCGGCGGTCACGCCCCGGCCGCCCGGTCGCGGGCCGCGGCGATCACCGCTTGGCCGAGGGAGACGCCGCCGTCGTTGGCCGGGACGCGGGAGTGGACCAGGACCCGGAAGCCGCCGTCCTCGAGCCCGGCCACGACCCGCTCCAGCAGCAGCATGTTCTGGAAGACGCCGCCGGACAGCGCCACCGTCTCCAGCCCCGAGCGCTCGCGCAGCGTCCGCGACGCCGCCACGACCGCGCGCGCCAGGCCGTTGTGGAAACGCGCGGCCACCAGGCCCGTGCCGGCGCCCGCCCGGACGTCGTCGACCACGCCCCGTACAAGGTCGGTGCCTCTGACGACCAGTGCCGCGCCGTCCAGTGCCGCGCCGTTCAGTGCCGCGCCGTCCACGGTCTGCGTCGCCGGGTAGGCGCCGCGTTCGTCCGGGTCGGCGCGCTGCTCCAGTTCGATCGCGGCCTGGCCCTCGTAGGTGACCCGGTCGCGCACGCCGGCGATCGCCGCGACCGCGTCGAACAGCCGTCCCGCGCTGGTGGTCGCCGGCGCGTTCACGCCGGAGCGCGCCATCGCGACCACGCCGGGCCACCGTCCGCGGTTGCGCCGCACCACCTCCAGGGCGGGACGGTCGTCGCCGTACGCCGCGTCGAGGTAGGCCGCCGCCATCCGCCACGGCTCGCGGACCGCCGCGGCCCCGCCCGGCAGCGCCACCGCCTCCAGATGCCCGGCCCGCCGGTAACCGGCCAGGTCCGCGATGAGGAACTCGCCGCCCCACAGCGTCCCGTCGTCCCCGTACCCCAGCCCGTCGAACGCGACCCCGATCACGGGCCCGGCCTCCCCGTTGTCGGCCAGGCACGAGGCGATGTGCGCGTGGTGGTGCTGGACGCCGAGCGGCTCGGCGCCCGCCCGCTCGAGCGCGTACTTCGTGGACAGGTACTCCGGGTGCAGGTCGTGGACGACGACCTCCGGCCGGACGCCGAACAGCTCGCAGAAGTGGTCGATCCCCGCGGTGTAGGACCGCAGCGTCTCGTAGTTCTCCAGGTCGCCGATGTGGTGGGACGGGAAGGCGCGGTCCCCCTTGGCGACGCAGAAGGTGTTCTTGAGCTCGGCGCCGCAGGCCAGGACGGGCCTCGGGAACTCCCAGGGCACCCGTACCGGCGCCGGGACCAGGCCGCGGGAGCGCCGCAGCGGGTACGGGCGGCCGCGGAAGGCGCGCACCACCGAGTCGTCGGTCCGGATGTGGATCGGCCGGTCGTGCGTCAGGAACCCGCCGGCGATGCCCGAGAGCCGCTCCAGCGCGTCCTCGTCCCGGTGGGCGATCGGCTCGTCGGAGACGTTGCCGCTGGTCAGCACGATGGGTTCGCCCGCCAGCTCGGCCAGGAGGAGATGGTGCAGGGGGGTGTAGGGCAGCATCACGCCCAGCTCGCGGTTGCCGGGGGCCACGGCGGCGGCGACCGGGGCGCCCGGGCGGCGGGGGAGCAGCACGATGGGCCGCGACGGGGCCGTCAGCAGTGCGGCCGCGGCTTGGTCCGGACGTGCCAGTTCGCGCACGCCCGCCAGGTCGGCGGCCATGACGGCGAACGGTTTCTCCTCGCGGTGCTTGCGCGCCCGCAGCGCGGCCACGGCGCGCTCGTCGGCGGCGAGCGCCGCCAGGTGGTAGCCGCCGAGGCCCTTCACCGCCACGATCCCGCCGCCGCGCAGCAGGCCCGCCGCCGCGCCGACCGCCGCGCCGGCCGCTTCGTGGGCGACGGCCGCGCCGCCGGGCCGGACGAACCTCAGCGCCGGGCCGCACGCGGGGCAGCACACCGGCTGGGCGTGGAAGCGCCGGTCGGCCGGATCGCGGTACTCGCCCGCGCACGCGGCGCACATCGCGAAGCCGGCCATCGTCGTGTTCGGCCGGTCGTACGGCACGGCCGTGATGATCGTGAACCGGGGGCCGCACTGCGTGCAGTTGGTGAACGCGTAGCGATGCCGCCGGCCGCCCGGGTCCCGCAGCTCGTCGAGGCAGTCCGCGCAGGTGGCGGTGTCGGGGGAGACGAGCGCCGCGGGCGGGGCGGCGCCGTCGCTCGGCACGATCCGGAACCCCGGCTCGCCCAGCGGCGGCCGCGGCTCGGCCGTGACGCGCTCCACCACGGCCAGCGCCGGGGCCCGCCCGCCCAGGTCGTCCACGAACCGGGCCAGCGCCGACGGATCGCCCTCGGCCTCGGCGAACACGCCCTCGGAGTCGTTGCCCACGAACCCCGCCAGGCCGTACCGCCCGGCCAGCTCGTGGACGAACGGCCGGAAGCCGACCCCCTGCACCACGCCCTCGACGCGGATCCGGATCCGTTCGAGCCCGCGCTCGCCCAGGCTCATGCCCCGATCACAGCCGGTCGTCGAGCGCCTGGTGGGTGAGCTCCCACAGAACGTGGTAGGCGGTGGTCTGCGCCTCCTGGATGCGGTGCACCGACGACGACGGCACCACGAACAGGTGCTCGACCGTGCCCGCCTCCGCCATCGCGCCCCCGTCGTACCCGGCGAACCCGACCGTGACCATGCCGCGCCGGGACGCCTCGTCGAAGGCGCGCAGGACGTTGGCGGACCCGCCGCTGGTGGACAGGCCCACCGCGATGTCGTTCGGGCGGCCGAACGCGGCGAGCCGGCGGGCGAACACCACCTCGAAGCCCACGTCGTTGGACAGCGCCGTGAGCGCGGCGACGTCGCCGGTCAGGGAGAAGGCCGGCAGGGGCCGGCCTTGGAGCGGGTGCAGGAACATCTGGGCGACGTCCTGGGCGTCGGTGCAGCTGCCGCCGTTGCCGAAGGCGAACAGCCTCCCGCCGTCGCGGAAGGCCCCGGCCAT
Organism: Spirillospora sp. CA-255316; assembly: GCA_050942275.1. GTDB lineage: Bacteria > Actinomycetota > Actinomycetes > Streptosporangiales > Streptosporangiaceae > Spirillospora. The sequence continues at coordinate 3,611,292 of CP192047.1, forward strand.
CCGCCGCGCGCACGCGACCAGCCCGTCGCCCAGCAGTCCGGCGAGGCTCTGGCGCAGTGCGACGATCTCCTCGGCCTTCCGCACCGTCGACGCGCGCACCTCGTCGAGCACCGCCGAGAATTCCGAGCCGCCCTCGTACAGGAAGGGGTAGAGCGCCTCCACGCCCCCGCCGATCCCGCTCGCCGTGTCTTCCGTGTTCCCTGTGCTCGCCGTGCTCATCGGGGGCCGTCCTTCCCGACGACCGCGATGGCCTCCTTGGCGTGCACGAGCACCTCGTCCCCGACCCGCGCGTCGACCAGCGCGACGCTGACCTCCTCGGGCCCGGCTTCGGTCTCGACGATCGCGAGCCCGCCCGGCAGCAGCTCGCTCACCCTCACCCGCACGGCGGCGTCCGAGCAGGTGACGCAGACCTCGCCGTGGCAGTCGGGCACGTTCATCCGACCTCCTCGGTCTCCAGCAGCCCCGGCCTTCCGAGGAACACGTGGACCAGCTCCCACAGCACGTGGTAGACGGTCACGTGCATCTCCTTGACCAGGTGGGGGTCGCCGGTACGGACCGTCAGCAGGTGGTCCACCGCACCGTCCCGGGTGAGGTCGCCGCCGTTCGCGCCGGTGAGGGCGATCGTGAGCAGGCCCAACCCGCGCGCCGTCTCCAGCGCGCGCCGCACGTTGCCGCACCGCCCGGCCGGGGACAGGCCGAGCGCGATGTCCTCGGGCGCGGCGAGCGCGCGCAGCTGGGCGGCGAACATCTCCTCCACCCCGTCGGCCGCGGCGATCCCCGTCAGCGTGGCGACGTCCCCGGTCAGGGCGAGCGCGGGCAGCGCCCGCTTGCCCATGATCACCGGGTGCACGAACTCCACGGCCACGTGCTGGGCGTCGGCGCAGGCCCCGCCGTTGCCGAAGACGATCAGCCGGCCGCCGCCGTGGAACCGGGCGGCCATGTCGTGGCAGGCCCGGGCGATGCGTTCCGCCTCGTCCGCGAGCGCGCGGCCCGGCTCCAGCCGCCGGTCGAACGCCCTCCGGACCGCCTCTTCCGCCCGCGCCGCGTCCATGGAGAGCCCCTCAGGACCAGGACGCCGCGCGCTCGGCGTCGGCGCCGCCGCGGGAGGCCGCGGCCCAGCGGTCGAGGAAGGAGGCGATCACCTGCCCGAGATGGGCCAGCCTCGGCGTCCACGTGCCGAGGTGCTCCACGCCCGCGGGCGTCAGCTCGTACCTGCGGCGGGCCGGCCCCGTCTCGGACGGCTCCCAGGAGGAGACCACGAGCCCTTCGCGTTCGAGGCTCCGCAGCACCCGGTAGGCGTGCCCCGGCTCGACGTCGGAGACCCCCGAACCGCCGAGGCGGCCGATGAGCTCGTACCCGTGGCCGGGCCGTTCGTAGAGCAGGAGGAGCAGGTAGGGGTGGAGCAGGCCGCGAGCGTCGCATCCGTTCATGACGCTCCCTCCTTCTCCGCGCACCCTCGCGCGCGTCCCCTCCGGCGAACCCGTCTGGCCCCTACCCCGGCCCGGCACCCGGGGAATCCCATGATCGGTTCTGGAACCGGTCATGGACCGCGGCGCCCCGCCCGCCGGGTCAGGCGTCGGCGGCCGGACCCAGGTTCTCGAGGAAGAACTCGGTCATCAGGCCGAGGGTGGTCTTGAACTCCTTGTTGTAGACGACGAAGTGGCCGCCGCGCAGCGTCACCAGCCGCTTGGGGTGCAGGGCGCGCTCGTAGGCGGCGAACGCCAGGTCGCTGTGGGTCAGGATGTCGTCCTTGGCGACCACCATGAGCAGCGGCGTCGGGGAGATCCGGGCGATGGAGTCGCCCGGCTCGTAGCCCGAGATCGACTCCACCGACCGCAGGGTGATCTCGTTCCGCCAGGTGGCGAGCCGCTCGGGCTCGATCGTCTGGTACCACTCGTAGGTCTCCCGGTCGGCCAGCGCCGCGGGCTCCCCGGGCGTCGCGGTGACCAGCGGGAGCATCGCCGGCGGCTCGCCGCGGAAGCGCGCCAGCCGGTCGGCGTCGAAGGTGCTCCGGACCTCGGCCAGCGCCTCGCTCGGGATGAACCGCGACAGGGTCGTCCCGCCGCTGATGACCGGGACCTGGGAGTAGACCGCCTTCACCCGGCGGTCCTGGGCCGCCACGACCAGCACGTGACCGCCGGAGTAGCTCGACCCGAAGATCCCGATGCGGGCGGCGTCCACCTCGGGACGGGTGCACAGGAAGGTGATGGCGTCCCGGTACCCGCGGACCTGCGCCCACGGGTCGGCCTCCTGCCGGGGCTCGCCGTCGCTGGCGCCGAACGTGGGGTGGTCGTACAGGACCACCGCCAAGCCCGCCGCGGCGAGCGCCTCGGCGATGTCGTCGGTGTACTGCTCCTTGACCGCGCCCAGTCCGTGGGTGACGACCACGGCGGGGTGGGGGCCGGGGGAGGTGTCGGGGGTGTAGAGCCAGCCGCGCAGGGTGGTGCCGGCGGAGTCGAACTCGATGTCCTGTCGCATCGCGGGTCCTTTCCGGGCCTGGTGGGCGGCCCTGGAGGCGCGGCGGGGTCCCGCCGCCCTGTCATGAGGTGGTGGACGGGTCGTCCTCGCCCGGGGGATCGCCCGCGGGCCGGGTGTAGGCGCCCTTCAGCGCGCCTGCGTGGACGGAGACGGCGGTGCTCTCGGCGAGGGCGTCGTCGACGGCGCCGCGGGCCACGAGCATGCGGTAGTAGATGGGGGCTCCGATGGCGCTGATGACCGCGACGCCGTCGGTGCCGGGCGGCAGTTCGCCGCGCTCGACCGCGCGCTCGACGATCCGCGCGGCCAGCCGGTTGCGGTCGGCGATGACCGTGGCCCAGGCGCCGGACGCCTCGGGGGAGCGGACGGCGGCGGCCACGATGCCCTCGAACAGCGCCCGCATCCGGGGCTGCTGGTAGAGCCGGGCGATCTCCAGGGCGAGCGTCCGCAGATCGCCCTCCAGCGAGCCGGTGTCGGGGATCGGCACCCGGGTCTTGCCGATCTCGCCCAGCAGGTCGATCACCAGCCCCTCGACGGTGCGCCACCGCCGGTACAGGGTGGCCAGGTGCACTCCGGACCGCTCGGCCACGCGCTCCAGGGTCAGGCCGGCGTATCCGGCGTCCTCCAGTTCGTCGAGCGTCGCGTCGAGCACGGCGGCGCGGGTGCGCGCCGTACGGCCCCCGGGGCGGATCGCCCCCGTCGCCTGCCGTGCCGCCTCCTGCATCCCGCCGCTCCCTTTCGCCGTCGGTGCCCGTCGTCTTCGGCGTCCCCAGCAAATGCGAATCTCTTCGCATTAGCAAGGGGGCGGGTGGCCCTCTCCGCCGGTGCGGCCGCATGTGGACAGCGATCCGGGATGCCGACGAGACAAGGCTGCGCCGACGATGTGCGACCCGATGCCCCCACCGCTCGAACAAATGTTCTATGGTTGGGTGCTGTGTTGATCGATGCACCTGTCGAGGTGGAGACAGACCCGGTGACCGGCCGTCCGACCCTGCTCACGCCCGAGGCGGGACGGCCGTACCGGGTGCGCAAGGTGATGGGGGAGTGGCAGGCGCCCGGGGAGGCGCGGCTCTTCCGGTTGCAGGTCGGCGAGGCGGACGGCCCGATGGTCGTCGCGGAGGTCGTCGGCCCGGAGCTCGAGGGCAGCCCCTGGCGGCTCAGATACCTGTGGCGCTGACGCCTGCCGCGCTGACGCCGTGGAAATGAAAGAGGCCGGACCGCACGGGGGCAACGGCCCGGCCCCGGTCAACACATCATCGGTCGTGGAGCGCCGACTTGCCAGGACCGAGCGGGTGCCGTCGCGTCCGGAACCGGCCTTCCGGTCGCCGCCCCGGCCCCGGCAGGCCGTCGCGGGTCAGCCCGGGGCCGTGCGGCTGAGCTCCTCCCAGGCCCGGTACAGCTCGGTGCGGGCGCCGTCCATCTGCTGGACGAGGTCGTAGGACCGGCTGCCGACGATCAGCCGCCGGGGCGGGTCCGGCAGTGCGGCCAGCTTCATGATCGTGGGGGCGGCCGTGCTCGGGTCCGGCCCCGCGTCGTCGCCCCACATCTCCTCCAATTCGGCCCGCAGCGCGTCGTAGGCCGGGCAGGGGGTGGTCGCCGTGGTCCCGGTCGTGAACAGGCCGGTGTCGTAGCCGCCCATCTCCACGATGGTGACCTTGACGCCGAAGCGCTCGACCTCCATGGCCAGCGCCTCGCTGAGCGAGTCCAGCGCCGCCTTGCCCGCGCCGTAGAAACCGACGGCGGCCATGCCCCCGCCGCTGCCCATGGACGTGACCTGCAGGATGCGTCCCGATCCCTGCGCGCGCAGGTACGGGATCACGGCCTGGGTCACCCACAGTGCGCCGAAGAAGTTCACGTCCAGGTGGGCCCGGGCCTGCTCCTCGGTGGCCTCCTCCACCATCCCGTACAGCAGCCCGCCGGCGTTGTTGACCACGACGTCGAGCCCGTCGAAGGCGTCCACCGCCTTCTCCACCGCCTGGAACACGGCCCGGCGGTCGGAGACGTCCAGCGGGAGCCGCAGGAGGGCGTCCGGATGTTCGCCTGCCAAGTCCGCCAGCGGTTCGACGTTGCGGGACGCGGCCACGACCCGGTCTCCGGCGGCGAGGGCGGCCTTGGTGAACGCCCTGCCCAGGCCCCGGGAGGCGCCGGTGATGAACCACGCTCGTCCGGTCGTCATGGTGACCCACCTCTTCTCTGTCAGAACGAGACGAGACGTCTCGGTTCGTTGCTCGCCCAGTGTGCGACAGCGCCCGGCGGTTTGTCAAAACGAACCGGTCCGTCTCGTCAGAGTGCTAGCCTGGGCGCATGCCCGACGCCAGGAAGCCCGACCGGACGCGGCGCAGCGAGCGCTCGCGGCGGGCGATCCTCGCCGCCACCCGCGAGCTGATCTCCGAGATGGGGTACGAGAAGGTCTCGATCGAGGCCATCGCCGCGCGGGCGGGCGTCGGCAAGCAGACGATCTACCGGTGGTGGCCCTCCAAGGGCGCGGTGATCTTCGACTCCTTCCTGGAGCTGAGCAGGGACGCCGGCGGCGAGGGCATGGCGCTGCCCGACACCGGCGACCTCGAGGCCGATCTCAAGCTCGTCATGCGCGCGACGGCGGCCGAGTTCGCCGACCCGGGCTTCGAGCGGCCCGTCCGGGCGCTCAACGCCGAGATCGTCAACGATCCCGAGCTCGCCGCCCAGTACCGCGAGAAGCTGGCCCGTCCCGTGGACGAGGCCAAGAAGGCCCGGCTGCGCAGCGCGCAGCGCGCGGGCCAGCTCGCGGCGGACGCCGATCTCGACCTGGTCCTCGAAGTGCTCTACGCGCCCCTCTTCCAGCGGTGGCTGCACCGCTCCGGGCCGCTCACCGCCGAGTACGCCGACGCGCTCGTCGACGCCACGCTCCGGGCCTTCCGCCCCTGACTCCCGCCCCGGAAAGCGGTCAGCCCCGGTCCGCATTCGTTCGTACGGTCGTTCCCAGGGCACCACGAGAGCCATGGGAGGGCAGATGACCATCGCCGTCACCACGCCGACCGGGCACGTCGGATCCCGTGTGGTCCGGTTGCTGCTGCAGGCGGGCGCCCGGCCGCGCGTCCTGGTCCGCGACCCCGCGCGCCTGGACGCCGGGACCCGCGACCGCGTCGACATACGCCGCGGCGACCTGACCGACCCCGCCTACGTCCGCAAGGCGGTCGCCGGTGCCCGGACGGTCTTCTGGGCCGACCCGACCCCGCACTCCGCCGAGGACCCGGTCGGCACCTCCGAGCGGACCGCCGCGCCCCTCGCGGAGGCCGCGCGGGCCGGTGACGTCGCCCGGGTCGTGCTGCTGAGCAGCATCGGCGCCGAGAAGCGCCACGGGGTCGGCCACATCGACGGCCTCGCCCGGATCGAGGAGCGGCTCGACGCCACCGGGGCCGACGTGCTCCACCTCCGCTGCGGCTACTTCTTCACCAACCTGCTGGCGGACCTCGACGGGCTCGCCCGCGGCGTGCTGACCACCTCGGTCCGCCCGGACACCCCCATGCCCTGGGTCGACCCGCGCGACATCGGGGACGTCGCCGCCGCCCGCCTGCTCAACGAGGGGTGGCACGGCCGCGTGGTGCAGGCCGTCCACGGGCCCGAAGACCTCACCTACCCGCGCATCGCGGAGATCCTCACGGGCGCGCTGGATCGTCCCATCCGCGTGGAGTTCGTGGACGACGACGCCGTCCGCGCCGCACTGCGCGGCGCCGGGCTGCCGCCCGGCGCCGTGGAGGGGATCGTCGGCATGACCGCCGGCTCGCGCGACCTCGTGCCCGAGCAGCCGCGCGACCTGGTCACCACGACCCCGACCACCCTCGCGGGCTGGGCCTACGCCTGCCTCCGCCCGCTGCTCGCCGCGTCCGGGAACTGAGACCGGGGAAGCCCGAGGGCCTCGCCGAGGCCGGCGAGGAGCGGTGACCCGGGCGGCCCGTCGCCGCGGGCTCGCCGCCGCGCGCCGGGGGACAGGCACCAGTCCCACCAGTGGTCCAGCACGGCCGGGTCGAGGTGGAACGACTCCTCCCGGTCGCCCATGGTGACGATCGCGGGCCAGTCCCACGCCCGCGCCTGCGCGGTGACCTTCGCGCCGCCGCCCACCGGGTCCACGGCCAGCGCCGGCACCCCGTTCCGGAGCGCGAGGACCAGGCCGTGCAGGCGCGTCGTGACCACCAGGTCCAGCCGCCGCAGGACGGCCTCCAGCTCGGCGGGGGCCGCCGGGTGCCGCCAGTCGCGCGGGTCGATCCGGGTGTCCAGCGGCACCCGTGCCGATTCGCGCGTGTGCAGCCAGCCCGTCAGCTCCCGGTCGACCCGCCCGTGGTCGGCCCACCGGCCGTACTCTCCCTGGCCCGGCGCCAGCACCACTCCCACGACGGGAGGGCCGGGGGACGGTACGGGGGTCGCGGCCGACAGGTCCCGGCACGGCTCCACGCCGGGGCCGTCACGGGGCAGCACCAGATGGAACCCCGTCACGGCGGGCGCGCCGGGATCGATGACCGAGACGCCGACCGCGATACGGTGGCAGCGCGCGAAGCGGCTGTGCAGGGAGTCGACCTGACGGCCGTGCGCGGGGCCGCAGGCGAACACCAGGTGCGTGTAGCGGGCTGGGTCCGCGCGGTCGAGCGTCAGCCCGTCCGGGCGAAGGACGGGGCTCCAGGCGGTGTCGCACGCCACGCCCGCGCCGGCCAGCGCCGCCCGTACCGCGTCCATCGCGAGGACGTCCCCCGCGGTGGCCTCTCCGTGCAGGAAGCTCGGCCATCCCGCCAGCAACACCCGCATCGGTGCTCCTCCGCTCCCCCTGCCGGTGAGGCTTCCCCGAAGGAGCGGGGCAAACGTCCTGCGGCTGAAGCCGGTATCTTTCGTGTCGCTTCATGGTCATCCGCGGCACGGAGGTTGCAGACATGTACGGCCAAGTCCCGGAACGTCCCGGGCCGCAGGGGCAGCAGCCCGGCCCGCCGTTCCCGGCCCCACCGATGGGGTCTCCTCCGGCCGGGCCGATGGGGCCTCCCCCGGGTGCGCCGATGGGGCCTCCTCCGGGCGGGCCGCCTCCGCTGCCTCCCCGTCCCAAGAGGCCTCCGCTGTGGGCCCTGGGCGTCATCGGCCTGGGGGCGCTCCTCGTGCTGTCGCTGGTGGGCTTCGCGGTGATCCGGCAGCAGTCGTCGCAGGTGAGCGGCCCGCTGAAGGCCGAGCAGTGCGTCGGCACCCGCTTCGAGGCCGGCTCGGGGAAGACCGTTCCGTCCACCGTGCGGGTGAGCTGCGAGGACGCCGGGGCCAAGGGCAAGGTCGTCAAGATCACGCGGGAGGGGCGGCGCTCGTCGTTCGAGTTCAACGCCGGTCCCGAGCCGGACTGCCCCGACGGCACCGACGGCGTCGCGCGGGTCAGCCTCGAGAGCGGCGACGCGCAGTACTTCGAGGCGTGCGTGCGCAACCTCAAGGCCCCGCACCCGGGCGACCCGGGCGCGGGCGGGGCCATGATCGCCAAGGGTGACTGCGTGAGCAGCGCCTCCTTCGGCTTCGGCGGCGAGAAGCCCTGCTCCGGCGACTGGTACGGCAAGGTCATCGCCAGGGTCGACTCCGACACGGCCTGCCCGGCCCCGCAGACGCAGGAGACGATGAAGCTGCGCTCCTTCGGCGGGGGCTCGGTGTCCCGGCCGGTGCTGTGCCTCGGCCAAGGCGGCGGGGTCCTCGGCACCGGCGACTGCATCCAGGACCCGTCGTTCGCGGTCGGCGGGCTCCGCAAGGCCGACTGCGGCACGGACCAGGCCATCGCCAAGGTGGCCGCCCGCGTGAAGGGCCGGCAGGACTGCCCGTCCAGCGCCACGCACGTCATGGAGAGCAGCGGCGCCTACCTGCCGGTGATGTGCCTGCAGAAGCTGCGCGCGACGCCGCTCGAGCAGCTGGAGGCGCTCACCGGCTGACGGCCGTCAGCCGAGGTCGCCGATGACGTCCCAGGTGGGGAGCATCCCCTCCTGACGCGGGGGGGGACCGCCTACCCGGCGGAGAGGATGCGGAGGAGGTCGTCGCCGCGCCGCCTCGCGATGCCTCCCTCCCGGACGCGCGTCTGGACCTTGTCCTTCAGCGCGCCGGTGCGCTCGCGCACGCGCGCGGAGTCGTCCGGGTCGACCTCGCGCGCGGACGCGATGAGGTTGCGCAGGTCGACGCCGACGTCATCGCGGATCTCCCCGGCGTCCACCCCGCGCTCGACGGTGTCCCGCAGCCGGCCGAGCATGGCGGTGAATCCCGTGGACGGCGGCGAGGCGTCCCCCGGCGGGGGAGGCGGCGACGAGGCGGGCGGACGGCCGGATCCGCGCGGGCGGAGCGGCCGGTCCGTCGTGGACGGGCCCTCGCCCGTCATCGCCGCGGACGGCGGCGCCCCACGCGGCGCCATGGCCGTCGCGGGGGGCGGGGGCGGCACCGGGCGGCGGGGCGCGGCGCCCGGGTCGGCGATCAGGCCGTCGATCGCGCTCACCAGCGTGCCGGCGGCCAGCGCCATCGTGAGCGCGCTGGCGAGGGCGAGCCGGGCCAGCGGGCGGCCGCGGCCGCCCGCACGCGCCCGCCGCAGCTCCACGTGGGCGGTCTGCGGGCCCGGGCCGTGGCCGGACCCGGGCGAGGCGAGGTCGTCTGATCGCGCGGTGGAGGGGTCGGAGATCATGTCACCGCCTTGGACGCAGCCGACACCCGTCGCCGTGAGGCACTAGGGAGGAGTACGCGGCGCCGGCCGCGCAGGTTCGGTGATCCGCGCCCCTTCTCGCCGCCGCCTCACCCGGAAGGCGGTTTCAGCCCTCCGCCTGCGCGGGCCGGTGAACCCGAACAGGTACCCGGCGACCTTGCGCATCTGGATCTCCTCGGCCCCCTCGGCGATGGCCCGGGCGCGGCCGTCCGGAGGCGCATGGCGCCCGGCACGGCCGGGGTAGAGGTGGCTCTACCTCCAAGACTCCGGCGCGGCCCACTGTGCGCGATCCGCGGCTGCTCCAAGGTCGTAGATGACCTCGAACAGCCGGGGATCGGCATGGGACGGCGGATCGGCGCCGCGATCGTGGCTTCGGCGACCTCGGCGGGACTGTGCCTCGCCCTTGCGGGTGCGGCCGGCGGCCGGGTCGGGGCTGGACGGCGGGGGCGCCCGGCTGGTCTCGGCCGCCTTCGCCACCGTCAACGACGCGCTGACCAGGCGCGCCCCCGAGGCCGCGGTCACCGGGCAGGTGCCCGAGCAGGCCGGGTTGCGCGGCGGCCGGCTGACGCTGGAGAGGGGCACACCGTCGGTGCGGCTGGAAGGTGCGCGGTTCGTCTCCGACCTCGCCGTCACCGGCCGGGCCACGTTCGCCGCCGGGAACAGGGCGACCGCCGAGGTCCGCGCGGACGTCGACGGCAGGAGCGTCACGCTGGGACTCGCCTGGACGACCCATCGGCCCGAGAACGCCACCCGCGTGACGGGGACCCTGGACGGCCGTCCCTTCCACGCCCTCGTGCCGATCCCGTGAGCCTTCTAGGAAATCCGGGAGTGGCGGTGGCGGAGCCAGGCCTTCTCGAGAGCGGGGGAGAGGAAGAGCACCAGCAGCGTCCAGTAGTTCAGGCCGGGCACGGCGAGCGCCAGGACCAGCGCGATGCCCAGGAGAACGGTGGCGGCGGCCGAGGCGGTGAGCAGCTCGGGCCCCATCGGGTTCTCCTGCGACGCCACCCTGGGGTCGGTCCGGATGATGATGTCCAGACCGGTCTGGCACGCGCTGGCGAGCAGCACCGTGCCGATGTAGAACCCGGCGGTGAACGGGTCGCCGCCGTAGACGCCGACCATCTCGGTGGGGAAGGGCAGCACGATGATGGCCAGCAGCCAGCCGATGTTGCACAGGATCAGGGCCGTGGAGTAGGCCCGCACGTGCTGGAACGTGCGGTGGTGGGCCAGCCAGAGCCGGATGATCACGGCGAAGCTCAGCAGGAAGCCGAGGATCTCCGGCTGGTTCTCGACGATCACGTCGGTGGCCGGCGCGCCCCGGCCCGCCGTCTCCGGCACCACGTCGACCAGCGGCAGCACGAGCAGGGTCACGGCGATCGCCACGATGGCGTCGGTGAACGGGAGGAGCCGATCCGGATCCCTGGGGATGACCACCGGCCGGGTCACCTCCCGGGCGTGGCGGTCTCGGTGCGGGCCGACAGGAACAGGTAGCCCTCGGCGTTGAGGCGGCCGATGTCTCCGGTGCGCAGCCACCCGCCCGACACCATCCGGGACGTGCGGCCAGGGTCGTTGACGTAGCCGAGCATCAGCTGCTCCGTCCGCACCCAGACCTCCCCGGGCGCGCCGCGGGGCAGGTCGGCCCCGCCGGCGTCGCGGACGCTCAGCTCGACGCCCGGCACCGCCCGGCCGGCCGATCCCAGCAGCTCGGTGCGGTGGTGGTCGTCCGGGGTGAGCACGGTCAGGAAGCCGCCCTCGGTGGTGCCGTAGGTCTGCGTCAGCACCGGGCCCAGCCGCCGGCCAGCCGCGGCCGTGCGGGCGGGGTGGGCGGCCGTCCCTCCGTACAGCAGCTGCCGCAGGCCGCCGAGGGAGGTGTTCAGGCCCTCGGCCAGGCCGTAGATCTCGGCCGGACGGCCCGCCATGCAATGGGTGACGCCCTCGCGGTCGACCAGCCGGGCCAGGCGCCCCGCGTCGCCCAGCGCGGGCTCCAGGACGACGGTGCCGCCGCCCGCCAGCGTCCACAGCGTGAACAGGCCCGGCACGTACCGGGCGCGCGGCGCCACCAGGAGCCGCCACGGGCCGGGGCCGAAGATCGCCCGCGCGGCGGCCAGGTGGGCGGCCTCGGTCCCGTGCCCGTACGCCACCGCCTTGCGCGGCCCGGTCGTGCCGCTGCTGAACATCACCGCCGAGGTCGCGCCCGGATCGTCCGGTGCGGGCATGGCCACCGGCCCGGCCACCGTCGGGGCGAACAGCCCGGCGTCCAGCCGGCAGCGGACCGGCACCGGGCACGCGGCCAGCAGCGCCCCGGCGTCCGCCTCCCGGGACGGGTCCCACAGCACGGCCGACGCCCCCAGCTCCCGCATCGTCGCCGCGGCGAGCGGAACCGGGACGTCCCGGATCAGGTGCACGAATCCGCATCCGAGCGCCAGCGCGGCCAGCCGCGCCGCGACCGACTCGGGCGACTCGCCGTACAGGCAGGCGACGGTGTCCCCCGGCCGCAGGCCGCGGGCGGTGAGGCGGGCGACCCCCGCCGCGACCATGGCCAGCAGTTCCTCCCCGCAGAGGCGGCGCTCGCCGCGCACCAGCACCTCGCGGTCGCCCGCGGCGCGCAGGCCCTCGACGACCGCCCGCCCGAGGCCGCCGCCCGCCGCGCCGCCCGCCGTGCCGCTCACCGTGCCGCCCGCCGGCCGAGCAGCACCGGCAGCGTCCTGGTGCTGACGGCGATCACGGTGTCCAGCCCGCCGAGCCGGTCCAGCGGCTCGGCGGGCGCCAGGTCGGGGAACGCCCCGAACAGCGCCTCCAGCGCGACCCCGGTCTGCAACCGCGCCAGCGGCGCGCCCAGGCAGTAGTGCGCCCCCTGCCCGAACGACAGGTGCGGCAGGGCGTGGCCGGACACCTCGAAACGCGAGGCTCGTTCCCCGTACCGCTCGGGGTCGCGCCCGGCCGCCGCGTAGCAGGCCAGGACCGCCTCCCCCTTGCGCACCAGCACCCCGTCGATTCGCACGTCGCGGACGGCGTAGCGCATCGGGAACACCCCGATGGGGGAGTGCAGGCGCAGCGACTCCTCGACGGCCGCGTCCCACGGCAGCCCCCCGGAACGCAGCATCCGCAGCTGGCCGGGCGAGGACAGCAGGGCCCGGACGGCGTTGGTGATGAGGTTGACCGTCGTGACGTGCCCGGCGACGAACAGCACCTCGATGGTGTCGATCACCTCGTCGGCGCTGAGGCCGTCCCCCTCCAGGGCGACCAGCTCGCTGATCAGGTCGTCGCCCGGGTCGCGCCGCCGCTCGGCCACGACGTCGGTGAGCACCGCGCGGCGCCCGGCGCGGGCCCCGGCGATCCGCCGCCGGTCGCCCCGGGTCGTGGAGGTCACCCGCCCGTGCTCGTACAGCTCGGGCCGCCGCGCGGGCGGGACGCCCAGCAGGTCGGCGATGACCTCGCAGGGCAGCGGGTAGGCGAACGCGCGCCGCAGGTCGACCGGGCCGGGCGGCGACTGTGCCAGCCGGTCGATCAGCGTGGCGGTCACCGCCTCGATCCGGGGCCGCAGCCCGCGGACCTGGCGGGGCGAGAACACGCGGGCGAGCGGGCCGCGCAGCCGCCGGTGCTCGGCGCCCTCGGCGTTGACCAGCGAGGTGTCCCGGACGATCTGAGCGATCGACCCTCCGGGGTCGAGGGCGCGCCGCCCCTCCTCCGACCAGTGCCGGATGTCCCGGGACAGGTCGGGGTGCGTCAGGACGGCCTCCAGGGTGGCGTAGCGGGCCGCGGCCCACACCCGCACGCCCTCGATCTCGACCGGGACCAGCGTCCCGGCCTGCCGCAACCGGTCGTTGACGGCGTGCACGTCCTCCGGCCGGAAGTCGAGCACGATGCGCGTGGCTTCCAAGGTTCACCCCCTCTGGGCGGTGGCCGCGAGCCGTCGGACGTCGAGGTCCGGCTCGCGGCCCAGGTACAGGTCGCGTACGAGCCGTCCGGCCGCGGGCGCCGTGCACAGGCCGTGGCCGGAGAACCCGGCCGCGTACAGGAAGGGCCTCTGCCCTGGCACGCCGCCGATGAAGGCGGTCCGGTCGGGGCTGGCGTCCCGGACGCCGGTGAACGCCGTCCGCAGGCCGGCCCCGTCCAGGCTCGGGTAGGTGACGGCCACCTGGGCACGCACCCGTTCGCGCCATTCCTCCCGGTCCGGCCCCGGGTAGCCCATGCCGACCAGCAGCCCGTCCCCGCGCCGGCGCACCAGCAGGCCACTGGCGGCGTGCAGGGTGATCGGGATGTCGGGGACCGGGTCTCCGGACGGCGGCGGCCCGGTGACCAGCAGCTCCTGCTCGACCGGTTCGGGCAGCGGCAGCTCCACCCCCGCGGCCCGGGCGAGCGGCACCGACCAGGCGCCCGCGGCGCACACGATAGCGTCGGCGGCCACGGCTCCCCCGGCGGTGTCCAGGCGGCCCGCCGCCACGTCGATCCCGGTGACCGGGCAGTCCGTGCGCAGGTCGGCGCCCGCCCGGCGGGCCGCGGCGGCGAAGCCGCCCACGATGGCCGCGGTGTCGGAGACGTACGCCTGTGGCGCCCACGCCGCCGCCAGCAGCCCGATGTCGCCGACCAGCGGGTTGCGCTCGCGGGCCTCCGCGGGGTCGACAAGCCGGACGTCGACGCCCGCGGCGCGCTGGGCGGGCAGGTCGTCCTCGAACGCCGCGACCTGCTCCGGCTCGGTGAACAGGACCAGGTAGCCGACCTGCCGCAGCGGCAGCGGCGTCCCGGTCCGCTCGGCGAAGGTCCGGTAGGCGGCCAGGCTCCGCACCGCCATGGCCGAGCTGACCGGGTTGCCGAGGAAGTAGGCGCGCACCACGTCGGCGGTGGCCCGGGACGCCCCCGACCCGAGTTCGCCGCGCTCCAGCAGCACCGTGTCCACGCCCGCCTCGGCCAGGTGGAAGGCGACCGACAGCCCGATCACGCCGCCGCCGATGACCGCCACGCGCCCGCCCGACGCGCTCCCGTCCGTCATGTGCCCGCCCGGCACGCGCCGGTTCTCCATGCGTCCGTTCGCCATGTGGCCGCCCGTCACCGGCGCGCCCCGGCGGTGGCCAGGTGCTCGCCGAGATGCCAGGGGAACAGGTGCAGGTTCCAGCCGCCCAGGCAGTTGACGTACAGCGCCATGTGCGCCATGACCGCGATGAAGTCGTCGCGGGTCGCGAACCGGTCCAGGTCGTCCAGCAGCCGTTCGGTGAACGCGCCGAGCTTCTCCAGCCCGCAGTAGGCCAGGAACTCCGCGGGCACCGCGATCAGGGTGCGCGCCATGTGGCGCAGCGACCGCAGCGGCATGCCCTCGTGGGCGGCGCGCACCAGCCCGCTGTAGGCGTTGTATCCCAGCGGCCTGGTCTCCCCGTTGACGAACAGCATCGTCGTCAGGACGGTGCCGTAACTGCCCGCGCCCGAGCGGACGCGCCCGTCGTGCACCTCGACCAGCTCCTCGGGCGGGTCGAGCCAGATCCGCTCGGTCTCGGCGTGCACGTCGCCGATCAGCGCGTCGGCCTCCGGGGCGGACGCGGCGAGCCGCCGCACGCGGTGGCCGCTCGTCTCGCCGGCGCGCCGCACCTCGGCCACGACCGTCTTCTTGGACGAGTAGACCGCCTCCCACACCGCGCGCCCGGCGTCGGCGAGCGCGTCCAGGTCGCCGGGCACGACCCGGCCGATCGGGGTGGCCGCCATCGGCTCGGTGAGCGTTCCGTACTTGATCCCCAGATGCTGCAGCCTCGAGCAGAACAGGGTGCCGTCGGGCACCGTCCGCCGGTCGACCCTGTGGGTGCCGTGCAGGTGGAGCAGGTCGTGCACGGGGGCCACGTGGAACAGGTGATGGCCGGCGACCAGGGCGTGCCCCTGGAGGCTGCGGTACGGCAGCGACTCCCACAGCGCCCCGGCCAGACCGGCGTTCCGGTCATCGAGGTCGGCGGTGATGGTGATGCCCAGACCCGACCAGGAGACTTCAATCCGTTGCGAATGGTTCACACTGGGTGGCACTACCCCCACCTGCGAGAACATGTCCATCGCGGCCAAAGTTTCCATTTGGGAAAGGGGAGTCTGGCCCGCTTCTGACCAAGGTTTTCGGAGGGCTCGCACGACCGCCCGTCAACCCGCGGGCGCGGCCGGGCGTCGTGCCCGGCAGCCGGCCGCGCCGGCGCGCCGGGCGCCTACGCGGTCAGGATCCGCTCTCCTTCTTGACGGTGTCGAACGCCAGGTCGCGCCAGTCACCGGGGACCTTCTTGATGACGCCGATCTCCTTCATGAACCCGGCGATCTTCAGCAGCCCGTGCGGGGTCGTGGTGAACCGGATGCCCTGGTGCGTGAGGTACTTCTCGTACTGGGCGGCGGTGATCTTGCCCTTCTCCGCCGCGGAGAGGATCTTGGCGGCCTCGGCGGGCTGCTTGACGATGAAGTCGTTGGCGCGGGCGATCGTCTTGTGGACCGCGGCGAGGACGTCCGGGTTCTTCTCGGCGTACTCCTCGGTCGCGGCCATCACGTTGAAGCCGTGCTGGCCGAACAGCTCGTAGCTGTCCACCAGCTTGCGCGCGCCCTGCTCGACGGCCTGGAACTGGAACGGCGGCGAGGTGTAGGCGCCGGCGATCTGGCCGCCCAGCAGCGCCTGCAACGCCTCCGGGTGCGCCATCGTCGCGATGTTCTTGTCGAGGGCGTGCGGGTCGCCGAGCTGCTGCTGCGCGGCCTTCTGCAGCATGACCGACTGGATGGACCCGGGCTGCACGGCGGCGATCTGGTCGCCCTGCCTGAAGTCCCGCAGGCTCTTGAACCTGGGGTCCTTGGCCACCAGCCACAGCGGCATGTCGTTCAGCGACGACACGATCTTCCAGGGGACGCCGGCGTCCCAGCCGATGAGGAGCGGGCCGAGGCCGCTGGAGCCGATCTGGAGCTTGCCCGACAGCAGCGCGTCGCGGGTGGTGCCGCCGCCGGAGATGACCCGCCAGGAGATGGTGCGGCCCTTGAGCTCCTGCTCGAGCCAGCCCTTGGCCTGGATCACGTTGAACGCGGCGTAGCTGATGCCGTTCCCGACCGCGATGCCGATCTCCTTGCCGGAGCCGTCCGAGCCGCCGCCGCACGCGGCGGACAGCGCGGCGGCGCCGGTGGTGATCGCGCCGAGCCGCAGCGCGTCGCGGCGGCTGTAGGAGCGGGCGGTCGGACGTATCAGGGAGGTCCGTACGCGGGGGGTCATATCGCTGCGCCTTCCTTCATTCCCCAGCGGGCCACCGTGCGCCGCTCGACCCAGCCGAAGAACAGGTCGAAGGCGATGCCGATCAGGGCGATCGTCACCAGCCCGGCGAACACGTCGGGGATCCGTGCGAAATAGCGTGAGTTGTTGATGAAGAAGCCGAGGCCGCCGTGCGCGCCGGCGATGCCGAACACCAGCTCGGCGGCGATGATCGTGCGCCAGCCGAACGCCCAGCCGGTCTTCAGCCCGGCGATGGCGTGCGGCAGGGCGGCGGGCATCAGGACGTCGCGGGTGAGCCGCCAGCCGGTCAGGCCCAGGTTGCGGCCGACCATCGTGAGCGTGGCCGGGACGGTCCGCAGCCCCATGCTCACGTTGACGGTCATGGGCCACAGGACGGCGTTGGCCGTCACGAAGATCAGCGCCGAGTCGGTCAGCCCGAACCACAGGATCGCCAGCGGCAGGATCGCCACCGACGGCAGTGGGTTGATCATGGAGGAGAGCAGGGTGAGGACGTCGTCGCCGATCCTGGTCGTCATCGCCAGGACGGTGAGGACGATCGTCAGCGCGATGCCGATGCCCATCCCGGTGACCAGCAGCCGCATGGTGGTGCCGGTGGCCACGGCGATCTCGCCGCTGGCCCATCCCTCGGCGAACGCCCGGGCCACGTCCCAGGGGCCGGCGAACACGAACCGGCTGGCGCCCGAGAACGACGCGTACGCCTGCCAGATCCCGATCAGCCCGGCGAACAGGATGGTCCGGCGCGCCCAGGCGGGCAGCCGGGACCAGGACGGCCGGCGCCCGCCCCGCTCCGGCGCGTGCGGCGGCGCCGCCTCCGGGGCCTTGGTCTCAGTCGAAGACGGCACGGCTGAGGTCCTCTCCTTCCTCGGCGAGCAGCCCGCGCAGGGTCTGCCGGGCCTCGGCGAAGCCGGGGTCGTCCGGCCCGCCGAGGCCGGCGACGTCGACGATCCGCGCCACCCGGGAGGGGCGCCCCGCGAGGACGACCACGCGGTCCCCGAGCAGGATCGCCTCGTCGATGCTGTGCGTGACGAACAGCAGGGTCACGTTCGTGCGGGCGGCGATGCCGGCGAGCTCGCGCTGGAGGCGCCCGCGGGTCTGGGCGTCGAGGGCGCCGAACGGCTCGTCCATCAGCAGCATCAGCGGGTCGATGGCCAGTGCGCGGGCGATGGCCACCCGCTGTTTCATCCCGCCCGAGAGCTGGTGCGGGTGGCTGTCGAGCGCGGCCCCCAGCCCCATGAGCTCCAGGTGCTCGACCGCGAGGGTGCGGGCGGTGGCGCGGTCGACCCCGGTCACCCGCAGCGGGTAGACGACGTTGCCGAGGACCGTGCGCCAGGGGAAGAGCTGGTCGAACTCCTGGAAGACCACGGCGCGGTCGGGGCCGGGCGGCGGCGCGTCCCGCCCGCCGACGACGATGCGTCCCGCCGACGGCCGCAGGTACCCGGCGACCGCCTTGAGGATGGTGGACTTCCCGCAGCCCGAGGGGCCCAGCAGCATGATCTTCTCGCCGCGGCGCACTTCGAAGCTCGCCTCTCCCACGGCGGGCATGTACCGTCCGTTCCGCCGGTAGCCGATCGCCACCCGGTCGACGACCAGCAGGGCCGTGTCGTCGCCGGCGGGCGCGGCCGTCATGTCATCGTCCACTGCTTCCCTCCCCGTAAAGCAGGTAAAACATACTTCTTTAATAGGTAATGCGAAGATCTATCCCCTTCTCCGCCCGTCCGGAACCGCCGGTCAGGCGAGCGAGGCGTCCACCGGGAGCACCGGCGCGTCCGCCGGGACCGTCTGCGGGTACTTGAGCCCGGCACCGGTGTTGAGCACGACGACCCGCTCGTCCTCGGCGATCCACCCGGAGGCGCGCAACCGGCGGGCGGCGGTGAACGCGGCGGCGCCCTCGGGGCAGACGTAGGCGCCCTCCAGGGCGGCGACCTCGCGCAGATCGGCCAGCAGCTCGTCGTCACCGACGCTGATCGCTGTCCCGGAGGTCTCCGCCAGCGCCTCCAGGATGAGGAAGTCGCCCAGCGGCTTGGGCACGTTGATGCCGAACGCGACCGTGCGGGAGCCCTCCCAGAACGTGCTCTCCCGCTCGCCCCGCTCGAACGCCCGCACGATCGGCGCGCAGCCCTCGGCCTGCACCGCGACCAGCCTCGGGGGCGGGCCGGTGATCCAGCCCAGCTCCGCCAGCTCCCGCACGGCCTTGTGGATGCCGATCAGGCCGACGCCGCCGCCGGTCGGATAGATGATCACATCGGGCGGCCGCCAGCCGAGCTGCTCGACCACCTCCAGCCCCATGGTCTTCTTGCCCTCGATGCGGTACGGCTCCTTGAGCGTCGAGGCGTCGAACACCCGGCCCTCCTCGCGGGCGACCAGCTCGCCGACCATCCGCCCGGCGTCGCTGATGAGGCCGTCGACCAGGTGCAGGTCCGCGCCGGCCGCCAGGCACTCGCGGCGGGTGATCTCGGGGGCGTCCGCCGGCATCACCACCGTCGAGGTCAGCCCGGCGCGCGCCCCGTACACCGCCCAGGCGGCGCCCGCGTTGCCGTTGGTGGGCATGGCCAGCCGCCCGATCCCCAGCTCGGCGGCGCGCGAGACGCCGACGGCGGCGCCGCGGGCCTTGAACGACCCCGTGGGGATCAGCCCCTCGTCCTTCATCAGCAGCCCGGGCAGGCCGATGCGCTCGCCGTAGCGCGCCATCGGCACCAGCGGCGTCATGCCCTCGCCGAGGCTGACCACCGAGCCGGGGTCGGCGACCGGGAGCAGCTCGTGGTAGCGCCACAGGTCCGGCGGGCGGGCGGCCAGGGCGGCGGGGGTCACGGCGGCGCGGACCGCCTCCAGGTCGTAGCGGGCGAGCAGGGGCGACCCGCACACCGTGCACAGGTTGTGCGGCCGGTGCGCGGCGTGGACGGCGCCGCACCGCCCGCACTCCAGGTGGGACAGGTGGCTGAAACTCATCGGATGGCACGCTCCAAGACGTCGGCGGCGATGGCCAGGCAGGCCTCGTCGATGTCGAATCCGGGGCTGTGGTGCGGTGCGGGGCTCGACGCCCCCGCGACCAGGTACGTCGCGTCGCCGCCGCGCTCCTGGACGGCCCGCATCAAGTACGTCGCGTCGTCGCTGGCGCCGAACCGGTGGTCGTCCAGGACGCGCGTCACCGCCGGAAGGGAACGGGCGGCCGCGGCGATCGCGCGCACCGCACCGGGGTCGCACCGGGCGGTCGTGGCCGCGCCGATCCGCTCGACCCGCACGCCCACCTCGTACGCGGTGCCCGCCGCGTCCAGCACGGCGCGGGCGCGGCGCTCCAGCCGACCGGGAGGCCGAGCCCGAGATGGAGGGCGTACAGGCGGTCGACGCCGTCGCACGCGCCCGCGGCGAGCATCGCGCGGGCGCCCCGTCCGCCCTCCTCCGCGGGCACGTGCGACAGGTCGGCGGCCTCCGGGCCGGTGCGCACCCGCCAGCCCAGCCGCCGCAGCTCCGCCGCGATCGCGGCCGAGGTCCACAGCTCGGTGAACGCGGTCTCCGCGTGCGCGTGGAACAAGCGGCGCAGCCCGACCAGATCGAGGTCCGCGGTTCTTATCCCATCAATCACACCGGAAAAGTACAGCATTCGGCCGAGGAGGGCGGTGGCCGGCCGTTCAGGGAGCGAAGACCTGGGAATCGTCGGCGAACGCCTTGAACTCCAGGGCGTTGCCGGCCGGGTCGAGCAGGAACATCGTCCACTGCTCGCCGGTCTGCCCCTCGAAGCGCACGTAGGGCTCGATGACGAACTCGGTGCCCGCCGCGCGCAGCCGGTCCGCGAGCTTGTGGAACTCCGGGATCGTCAGGATCAGGCCGAAATGCGGCACCGGGACGTCGTGGCCGTCGACGGGGTTGTGGATCCGCTGCGCGCGGCCCGGCGCCAGATGCGTGACGACCTGGTGGCCGTGGAGGTTCCAGTCCACCCAGGAGCCGGAGCTGCGGCCCTGCTCCAGGCCGAGCACCTCGCCGTAGAAGCGGCGGGCGGCGTCCAGGTCGTCGACCGGCATGGCCAGGTGGAACCGCGGGATCGGGGAGTCGAGCGTGGTCATGGGGCCTCCGCCGCCTTCTCGGGAGCCGCCCGGCGTGGCGACCGGGCCGTGTCCGTACGAATGTAGACCGCGGGACCGGCGCAGCGGCAGGGGCGGCCGCGCGGGCCCCGCCCGCCGCCGGCGGGGCCCCGGGCCGGGATGATCGGCGAGGCCTCGGCGGTTGACCCGGAGAACCGTCGCCGGCCGAGGGAGGGCTGTGACCGCATCCGAGCATTGCCGCGCCGAACCCGTCGAGAACCTGGACGGGGAACCGGACAAAAAACACGAGCGCCCGGGGGAGCAGGCGCCGGGTGGACGGGGGCGGACCGCCCGCCGGTGGACCTCCCGCCGGCTGGCGGCGGCGGCCCTTCCGGTCGTGTTCGTGCCGATCTGGAGCAGCGGGTATCTCGCCGGGACCATCGGGGCGCGCAGCGGGGCGTCGCTGGCCCTGGTCGCCTGGCGGTTCCTGGCCGCGTTCGCCGTCCTGGGCGCCGTCGCGCTGGTCACCCGCGCGCCGTGGCCGGACGACCGCCGCGTCTACGCGCACCTGTTCGCGACCGGCGTGCTGCTGCAGACCGTGCAGCTCGGCGGCGTGTTCTTCGGCCTGGGGCACGGGGTTCCGGCAGGGCTGTCCTCGCTCGTCCTCAGCGCGTGCCCGCTGATCGTCGCCGCGGTGGCGGTCCCGATGTTCTCCGAGCGGCTGACCGGGCGCCAGTGGGCCGGGCTCGGCCTGGGCCTGGCCGGCGTGGTCGTGTCCGTGAGCGAGAACCTGTCCGGCGGCGGGCGCCTCTCCGGCTACGCCTACACCGGCCTGGCCCTGGCCGGTCTCGCCGCCGGGACGCTCTACCAGAAGCGGTTCGGCCTCTCCGTCGACCTGCGCACCGGGACCACGATCCAGCTCCTCGGGGCGACCGTCACCACGTTCCCGCTGGCCATGCTGCACGGCGGGCTGCGCATGCCGCTGACCGCGGAGGCGCTCGGCTCGCTGGCGTGGCTGGCGATCGTCAACTCGATCGGGGCCCTCATCCTGCTGTTCGTCCTGCTGCGGCGGGGGACGGGAGGGGCGGCGACCAGCCTGCTCTACCTCGTGCCGCCGGTGACCGCCGTGCTCGCCGTGCCGATCCTCGGGCAGGACCTCACCGCGAGCGTCATCCTCGGCATGGCCGTCTCGGGGGCCGGGGTCCTGCTGGTCCTGGCCCGTTCCCGGGACCGCTCAGCCCGGGACCGCTCCGCCGGATGAGACGGTGACCGGGCGGCTCTAGGACTGCTCGGCGAGCCACTGGTCGAAGGTGGTCGGCGCGATACGGGCGCCCGGTCCGGGCAGCAGCACCTCACCGGCCATCGCCGGGCCGAACATCCCCGACCACGTCGGCACGAGCGTGACCGTGCGGCCGCGCGCCCGGTGGGTGCGGCGGGCCATGTCCACCAGGTCCTGCGGTTCGGGCCCGGCGAGGTCGGCGTGCCGGCCCCGCGGCCGTCCCGCCGCGACCTCGGCGAGGACGCCGGCCACGTCGGCGGGGGCGACCGGCTGCACCAGCAGCGGCGCGATCGTGGCGACGCCGTCCTGCTCGGTCCAGCTCGCCACCATCGCGGCGAAGTCGTGGAACTGCGTGGCCGGGACGATCGTCCACGGCACCGGTCCGGCGGCCACCAGGCGCTCCTGCTCGCGCTTGCCGGCGTAGTGCGCGTTGCCCTCGACGCGGTCGATCCCGACGATCGACAGCAGGACGTGGTGGCCCACGCCGGCCCGCTCCTCGGCGGCGAGCAGGTTGCGTGTGGCGGTGCCGAAGAACGCCACCGTCTCGTCCGGGTCGGCGGCGGTGCTGTTGGTGACGTCGACGACCGCGTCCACTCCGGCCAGGGCGGCGTCGAGCCCGTCGCCGGTCGACAGGTCCACGCCGAGCGAGCGGCTGATGCGCACCGCCTCGTGCCCGGCCCGCTCCAGGGCGGCGACGGTGAGGGTTCCGATGTTCCCGGTCGCGCCGGCGACGGCGATCCGCATGATGATCTCTCCTGTTCTCGTGGCCAGGGCAAACCTATCATGGACTAAAAAGGTCCACGATATCTGCGAATAGACTGGCACGCGTGAAGCTGCCTGCGAGCACCGAATGGGTTCTGCACTGCGCCACCACGCTGGCGCTGCTGGAGCCGGGAGCCAGCGCGTCGACGGCGCAGCTGGCGCAGTACTACGACCTGCCGGCGCCCTACCTCGCCAAGCAGCTGAAGGCACTGGTCAAGGCCGGGCTGCTGGCCGCGACCACGGGCCCCAGGGGAGGGTTCAGGCTCGCCAAGCCCGCCTCGGAGATCACGCTCCTGCAGATCGTCGAGGCCGTCGACGGCACGTCCGCCCCGTACGAGTGCCGTGAGATCCGCCGGCAGGGGCGGGGGGCGCTGCCCGCCGAGGACTGCCGCAGCACCTGCGTCCTCGCGGTGAAGATGGCGGAGGCGCATCAGGCGTGGCGGGACAGCCTCGCCGGGGTCACGCTCGCGGGCGTCATCGACACACTGCCCCCGTCGGCCCCGCAACGCACCCGCTCACTGCTGGCGGGCATCGGCTGAGGGCGCTCGCGGTATCGACGAGGGCAGGTCGACGTGTTCTCGGACGCGGCTAGTCCGTCTGGACGACCAGGCAGTCGTCGTTGCTGCTGTCGGTGTCGGTCTGCGCCGGCTCCCACCGGAGCGTGTTCGGCGGCGTGTCGAGGAAGGCGTAGGTCTCGCCCTGCTCGAGGCAGTTGTCGTGGTCCTTGCCGACCCTCGTGCCGCCCAGGTCGGTGACCACGAAACCGCGTTTGGGGTCCAGCGTCACCCGGACGTTGAAGCCGTTGACGCGCCTGGAGCGGAAGGGCGCGTCCGAGGGGACGACCCACATGCCCGAGGGCTTCTGCTCGACGAGGGCCCGGTCCCCTTCGTCGGCGTCCTCGTCCCAAGCGTCGATATAAACGGTCGCGTTCGGCTGGATCTGCCTGAGCGCGGTGTTCTCCGTGGTGCACGAGGCGGTCAAACCGATGACCGGCAGCAGGGCGGCCGCGGGCAGCATTCTCCGACGCATCTCTGTCCTCTCCGGAAGTGTGCGGCAAAGCCGGCCGAAGCAGGAGCGGAGTTCCGGCCCGCGGCGCGACCGAAGATTGTGACGATCACGTCGCCGGAATGGTTCGCGGAACGGAAGAAATGCGGACGGCGTTCATGGGACGGCCACCTGCGGGAGGTTCCCGGAGCCGCCCCATGAACGCCGGCGGGGTCAGCTGGCCGCGACGGCCCCGGTCGCGACCAGCGCGAGCACGATGACGCCGAGGATCACCCGGTAGACGATGAAGACGGTGTAGGTGTGCTTGGCGATGAACTTCAGCAGCCAGGCCACGGCCACGTAGGCCACGGCGAAGCTCACCACGGTGGCCGTGATCGTCGCCGGCCAGCCCACGCCCCGGGAGATCGCGTCGTACTCGGTGGCGATCTGGAGCGCGCCGGCCGCGGTCAGCGCCGGGACCGACAGGAAGAACGACAGCTTGGTGACCGTGACCCGGTCCAGGCCGCGCAGCAGGCCGGCGGACATCGTCGCGCCCGAGCGGGACACCCCCGGGATCAGGGCCAGGCACTGGACCACCCCGATGATCAGGGTGTCCTTCCAGGTCACGTCCTTCTCGTCGCGGTTCTGGGCGGCGGTCTTGTCGGCGAAGTACATCACCCCGCTCCACAGGATCAGCGCCGATCCGACGAACCAGAGGCTGCGGAGCGTCGTCTCGATCTGGTCCTTGAACAGCAGGCCGACGACGCCGATCGGGATGCAGCCGACGATCACCGCCCAGGCCTGGCGGTAGTCGAGGTCGTCGCGGCGCTCGCGGCTGGCCAGGCCCCGCACCCACGCGGCGATCAGCCGCTGGAAGTCGCGGCGGAAGTAGATCAGGGTCGCCAGCACGGCGCCCACCTGGATGATCGCGGTGAACGCCGTGATGTCGGGGTCGTCGGGGGAATACCCGAGCAGGCTTTCGAGGATCGTCAGATGCCCGGTGCTGGAGACCGGCAGGAATTCGGTCAACCCTTCGACGGCACCGAGGAAGACCGCTTCCAGAATGTTCAACCTAGCCCTCGTATTCGTTCGTCGACGCATGCCGCAACACGGACGCGGTCGCCTGCCGGGACCGGCTGCGTCTCACGGTTCAGGGGGTGGACGCCGCACCGTGAAGCTCCGCGTCGGCAAGACTGGATCGAGGGGCTCCGTCGGCGGCAGCAGAAACAGTACTGGTCGATGTGAGGTGGGTAAAACTCACGCTCGGTGCACGGCGCTCCCGGCCGAGAAGTTCACCGAGAATTCATCCTGAGGTACTTGCCATCATCGAGCACCAGGAGAACTGCGCATAAGGTGCCATCCTCGCCTTCCGGACATGAACCCGGGATAAGAGATGCGTGGGGTCCGCTTGGCCCGGGTCCGGTCGGTGGACCATCATCGTGTCGTTCGCCTCGGGCGGGAGGACGTATGGGCGCGGACGATCCGCACATCCATGTCGAGTCCAACGTGGTCCGCGGCCATGCCGCCGTCCGCGACGTGATGGCCTCCACGTTCGGTCTGGTCGGCGACCTGCCGAGCCTGGTCACCACCGGATGCGGGCTGCGGGTGCCGTACGCGATGACCTCACCGCATCCGGACAGCGTCACCTGCCTCCCCTGCCGCCAGCACGCCCGGCGCGAGCACCTGCGGTTCGCGGAGCAGGTCGAGCGCATGGGCCGCATGCCCGGGTCGGTCGTCGGCGTGGACCAGGCGAAGCAGGCCGCGGACAGGCATCGCGACATCGCCGGGAAGTTCTCCGAGGAGGACGGCTGACGCGACGGAGCCCGCGGCGGGAGCGAAAGAAGGGGCCCTCGGCGGGTCCGGCAGGAATCCCCTGCGCGACGGATCGCGAAAACGTCGCCTTCCGGCCGCCGGCATGGTCCATCGGGACAACCACGCGTGCAACGGGAGAATAGTCTTATCCTGTTGTGCAGAGCTTTGCCCGAGCAGAGGGGGACAGGCGTGAGTGAAACCGACGGTGGTGCGCCGGGCGGCACGCCGACCGGCGGGGGAGCGAGCGCGGAGGGCCTGGACCTGCACACGGACAAGGCCCACGGCGCGCGCATCTACGACTACATCCTCGGCGGCAAGGACCACTACGCCCCCGACCGCGCCGCGGGGGAAGCCACCCTGCAGGTGTGGCCGTCCCTGCGGATACACATGCAGGCCAACCGCTCTTTCATGCATCGGGTGGCGCGGTACCTGGCGGCGGAGAAGGGCATTCGCCAATTCCTCGACATCGGCACGGGCATTCCCACCGCGCCCAACTTCCATGACGTGGTCCAGGCGGTCGCGCCCGAATCCCGGGTCGTCTACGTCGACAACGACCCCATCGTGCTCGCCCATGCCCGGGCGCTGCTCACCAGCAGCCCCGAGGGGAAGACCGCCTACATCCAGGCGGACATGCGCGAGCCGGAGTCGATCATCTCCGCGCCCGAGCTGCTCGACACGCTGGACCTGAGCCGCCCCATCGGGCTGTCGCTGATCGCCATGGTGCACTTCATCGAGGAC
Source organism: Spirillospora sp. CA-255316 (assembly GCA_050942275.1). GTDB lineage: Bacteria > Actinomycetota > Actinomycetes > Streptosporangiales > Streptosporangiaceae > Spirillospora. Next base: position 3,637,247 of record CP192047.1, read on the forward strand.
GACGACGAGGCCTACCGGGTGGTGAAGCGGATCGTGGACGTGCTGCCCTCGGGCAGCTACTTCGCGGCCGCCATCGCCACCGACGACTTCGCCCCCGAGGTGCTCGGCCGGGTCCAGGAGGTCTACCACTCGCACGGCGAGACCCTCCGGTGGCGCACCCTCGCCCAGGCGGAGAAGTTCTTCGACGGCCTGGAGCTGGAGGAACCGGGCGTGGTGCAGATCCACAAGTGGCACCCCGACCCCGTCGACGTGGGCCGCGTCGACGACACCGACATCGCCATGTACGGCGGCATCGCCCGCAAGCCCTAGCCCCGCCCGCGAGCCAGGCCCGCCCGCGAGCCTGGCCCCGCCCGCGAACCAGACCCGCCCGCGAGCCCTGGCCCCGCCCGCGGAATAGGCGGCGATCCGCCGATGCTCCGACCGGCGAATGAAAGCACTTCAGGCCGCGTCTGTTAACTTGATGGTTATGGTTTCCCCGCCTCCTCCCTCACATGCCCCCCGGCGGGGACGGCCCAAGCAGCTCCGGCTGGCGGAGCAGGTCGCCGGCAGGCTGCGGGCGCGCATCCTCACGGCCGACCTGGAGTCGGGCTCGCTGCTGCCGAAACAGGACGAGCTCGTCGCCGAGTTCGGGGTGAGCTACCCGTCGGTGCGCGAGGCCCTGCGGATCCTCGAGAACGAGGGCCTGATCACGGTGCGCCGCGGCAGCGTCGGGGGAGCCGAGATCCACGCGCCGGGCGCCTCCAGTGCCGGGTACGCCATCGGCCTGGCCCTGCAGGCGGCGCGGGTGAAGGTGTCCGATCTCGGAGACGCCCTCACCATGCTCGAACAGCTGAGCACGGCACGCTGCGCCTTGCGGCAGGACCGCCACGAGGTCGTCGTCCCGGTCCTGCGCGAGGTGCTCGCCGAGGCCGAACGGAACCTCGGGGACGCCGCGGAGTTCACCCGGGCCTCCCGCCGCTTCCACGAGGTGTTGAGCTCGTTCAACGACAACCAGACGCTGCAACTGGTGCTGCGGGGCCTGGGGTCGCTCTGGGCGGCCCAGGAGGAGGGCTGGGAGCAGACGCTCACCGACGCGCTGACCCGGGCCGGAGATTATCTGAGCGTCGAGGAGCGGCGCGAGGTGCTGTCGGCGCACGAACGCATCGTCAGCGCGATCGAACGCGGTGACGCGGAGGAGGCCGAGCGGCTGGCGCGCGAGCATCTGCGGTCATGGCACTGGGAGATGCAGCCCGGCATGCAGGGGCAGGTCGTCGACGCCGCGTCCTCCAAGCTGCGGGCGCGCTACCGCGCACTCGACTGACCCGCCGCCGCCCCCCGCCCCGCATGGCGGCGGGCGCGTCCGAGCGTCTTCCACTTCCCGGATCCACCGCGTCCCGTCGAACGGGGTCAGTCGATGATCGCGGTGGCTTCGACCTCGACCAGGAGGTCGGGTTCGCCCAGCGCGGAGACTCCCAGCAGCGTGATCGGCTTGACCGGGTCGACCCCCAGCCTGCCCGCCGCCCGGGCGACGCCCTCCCCCAGGTGGGGCAGCTTGTCGGGGGTCCAGTCGACGACGTAGACGGTCAGTTTCGCCACGTCGTCGAAGGAGCCGCCGACCTCGGCCAGGGCGGTGCCGATGTTGAGGTAGCACTGCTCGACCTGGGCCGCGAGGTCGCCCTCGCCGACCCTGTTCCCGCCGGCGTCGCGGGCGACCTGGCCCGCCAGGAACACCAGCTGCGACCCGGTGGCGATCGACATCTGCCGGTAGACCTCGGGCTTGGGCAGTCCGTCGGGGTTCACCAGGGTGACGGCCATGACCGCTCCTTGTCGTCAGAGAGCCCGCGGGCTCGGGCGTTCCGTAACCATAGCAATGCTATGTATTGTGGCGCCATGGCGAGGACGAAGGATCCCGCGGTCCGCACCCTGCTGATCGAGCGCGCCGGGCGGATGCTCCGCACCCGCGAGCCCATCACCCTCCGCTCGCTGGTGGCCGGGACCGGCGTGTCGACGATGGCCGTCTACACCTACTTCGGCGGCATGGACGGCGTGTGGAGGGCCCTGCGGCAGGAGGGCTTCACCCGCCTGGCCGCCAGGCTCGCGACGGTGGCGACGACCGCGGACCCGGTGCGGGACCTGGCCGCCCTGGGCGCCGCCTACCTGGCCAACGCCCTCGACAACCCCGACCTGTACCGGGTCATGTTCGACGCGACGTTCGACCTCGAAGACTCCCGGGCCGCGGACGAGACCCTGCACTGCCTGGTCCGCGCCGTCGAACGGGCCAAGGACGCCGGCCGCTTCCGCGCCGGGGCCGACTCGCTGGAGCTGGCGACCCAGAGCTGGACGATCGGGCACGGGCTGGCCTCCCTGATCGCCATCGGCCCCCTGCCGCACCGAACGCTCGCCCACGGCGTCCCCCTGCTCAGCGCGCTGTTCGCCAGCGCGGGGGACGACCCCGCGAGATGCCGGCGGTCGGTCGAGAGCGGCTGGAACCAGGCGTTCCCGCCCGGCGGGTAGCGAGGGAACGGCGAGCACCTCGGCCCGACGGGACGATCAGCGGGTGCGGCGGGCCAGCGGGAGCCGGAGGACGAAGCTGGCCCCGCCACTGGCGGACTCGCCCGCCTCGAGCGTGCCGTCGTGGGAGTGGGCGATCTCCCGGCAGATCGCCAGACCGAGGCCGGTGCCGTCGCGATCACGCTCGCGGGAGGCGTCGAGCCGGACGAACCGCTTGAAGATCCGCTCCCGGTCGGCCACGGGGATCCCGTCGCCGTCGTCGGACACGACCAGCTCGGCGCGGTCTCCGGCGCGGCGCACCTCGATGGTCACCCTGCGCTCGGCATGCCGCTGGCCGTTGTCCACCAGGTTCGCCAGCGCCCGGACGAGCTCGCCGCGCGCGCCCATGACGACCATGCCGGGTTCGAGCCTCAGCTCGTTGGCGAGCCGGTCGGGCCGGCGGGCGACCTCCGAGGCCACCAGCTCCGCCAGGTCGATCGCCTTGAGCTTCCTGGATTCGTTGCCGGTGTCGTCCCCGGTGGCCTCGATCCGCGACAGCAGGAGCAGGTCGGTGACGATCGACTCCAGCCGCTGGACGTCCGACAGCGTGTTCTCGATCAGGTCGTCCATCCGGGTCTGGTCCGGGAACAGGCGCGCCTCCTCGAGGCGGGCCCGCAGCCCGGTGATGGGGCCGCGCAGCTCGTGCGAGGCGTCGGAGGCGAACCGGCGCTGCCGCCGGAGGGCCTGCTCGAGCCGTCCCATGCAGCGCGCGACCGATCGGGTGAGCCGGGTGACCTCGTCCTCGGGGTCACCGTGGAAGGTGAGCATCTCGTTGTGCGGGATTCGCGGGCTCTCGTGACCGTCCGTTCCGGGCAGTGCGTCGAGGGCCTCCACGTACTGGCGCAATTTGATGAGCTGATCCATTCAGGCTGTCCTCGGATCGCCCGGGGGCCTGGTACGACCGCGACCGAGCGGTGTCTGGTATAGCTCGATCCTCGCCGATGCCCAGGTCCCCCGCATATCCCACATCCATGCGGGTCTGCCCGCGCGGCTCCCGATGACCATGGCCCGGGTGACGGCCGCCGTTCTCCACTGGCCACCGGGCCACGAAGGTCTCAGCCGTCGCCGCGGCCGCCCCCGGCGGCGGGGTCGCCGGACGGCTCCGCGCAGGTGCCCTCGCGACCGAGCAGGCCACGGGCGACACCGAGTATCTCGGTCACATCGGCCGGTTTCTGGACGTACGCGCTGGCCCCGGCGGCGAGCACCTTCTCCCGCTCCCCGGCGATGACCTTGGCGGTGAGCGCGATGATCGGCAGATCGGTGTAGCGGGGGTCCTCACGGATCGCCCGCATGGTCTCGTAGCCGTCCATGACCGGCATCATGATGTCCATCACGACGAGTGACACGTCCGGGTTCCGTTCGAGCGCCTCGATGCCCTCCTCGCCGTTCATGGCGTGGACCACCGACATCCCCGAGCGTCCGAGGGCGTGGGTCAGCGCCGTGATCATGCGCGGGTCGTCGTCGACGATGAGGACCTGCGAGCCGGGCGGCGGGTGTGCGCGTCCGGCCACCGCGCGGTGCGCGCTCTCTTCGGCCGTCGGCTCGTCGGGCACGGCGGCGACCGGCCGCGGGCCCCCGGGCTCTCGCTCCGCGAGATCGGGCTCCGCGAGATCCAGCTCCGCGAGATCGGGTTCGGCGAGATCGGGTTCGGCCGGAGTGCCGAGGCGCGCCCCCACGGGGACGGGCTCCGAGGTCCAAGCCGCGGCCTCGCCGTGCTGCGGAGGCTGCTCGCCCAGATCCATCGGAACCGGCCGCACCACGGGCACGTACAGGGTGAACGAGCTGCCGCGGCCCAGCTCGCTCTCGGCCGTGATCTTGCCGCCGAGCAGGCCGGCCAGCTCGCGGCTGATGGACAGGCCCAGGCCGGTGCCGCCGCTGCCGCCGCTGCCGCCGGTGCGTCCGCTGGGGCCGTGCGCCTGCTCGAACGCCTCGAAGATCGTCGCGAGCTTCTCCCGCGGGATCCCGATGCCGGTGTCCTCGACGGTGAAGGCGACGGCGTCCGCGGCCGCGCCCTCAAGCCCGTCGCCGGTGTCCGCGGCCCGCTCCACGCGCAGCCTGACCCGTCCCTCCGAGGTGAACTTGAACGCGTTGGCGAGCAGGTTGCGCAGGATCTGCTGGAGCCGCTGCCCGTCGGAGTAGAGGTCATGGGGGGCTTCCGGGGACACCTCGATGTCGAAGTCGAGGCCCTGCTCCGCGGCGATCGGCCGGAAGGTGGCGTTCACGTAGTCGAGCAGCCTGGCCAGCGGGAGGTACTTGGGCCGGATGTCCATCCGGCCGGCCTCGACCTTCGACAGGTCCAGGATGTCGTTGATCAGTTGCAGCAGGTCGGAGCCCGACTGGTAGATGTTGCGCGCGAAGAGCTGCTCGTCCGGGGAGAGGTTGTCCTCGGCGTTGTCGACCAGCAGCCGGGCGTAGATCAGCAACGAGCTCAGCGGGGAGCGCAGCTCGTGCGACATGTTGGCCAGGAACTCCGACTTGTACTTGGAGGCGGAGGTCAGCTGCGCGGCCTTGTCCTCCAGCTGCTCGTTGGAGCGCTGCAGCTCGGCCCGCTGCCGCTGCAGCTCCCTGGAGCGTTCGCGTAGCTGGGTCGTGAGCCGCTGGGACTCGCTGAGCAGCGCCTCGGTCCGCGAGTTGGCGATGATGGTGTTGATCGCCACGCCGATGGTGTCGACGAACTGGTCGAAGAAGGCCAGGTGCACGTCGGAGAAGCTGCTGAACGAGGCCAGCTCGATGACGCCGAGGACCTTGTCCTCGAACGGGATCGGGATGATGACCACGCTCGCCGGCGTGCCCGCGCCGAGACCCGAGTCGATGGTGATGTAGCCGGGCGGGGCGTGCTCGACCATGATGCGCTTCTTCTCCTGGACGGCCTGCTGCACCAGGCCGTGGCCGGGCATCTCGGCTGTGTGGACGGTCCGTCCCTGCGAGGCGTAGCCGGCGATGTAGGCCAGCCCCTTGCCCGAGGCGCCGTCGCCGCCGCCGTCGGTGTCGGCCAGGAAGAAGGCGCCGTACTGCGCGTTGACCAGCGGGGTGAGCTCGCGCAGCACCAGGTCGGCGACCTCCATGAGGTCGCGGTGCCCCTGCATCAGCCCGGCCAGGCGGGTGAGGTTGGACTCCAGCCAGTCCTTGGCGCGGGTGGTCTCCCGGAGGTTGGAGACCATCTGGTTGATGTTGTCCTTCAGCTCCGAGACCTCGCCGCGGGTCTCGACGGTGATCAGGCGGGACATGTCGCCCTGCGTGACGGCGGAGGTCACCTCGGCGATGGCGCGCACCTGGTTGGTGAGGTTGAGGGCGAGCTCGTTGACGTTGTCGGTGAGGTCCTCCCAGATCCCGGAGACGCCGCGGACCTGGGCCTGGCCGCCGAGGTTTCCCTCGGTGCCGACCTCCCGGGCGACGCGGGTGACCTCGTCGGCGAACGCCGACAGCTGGTCGACCATCGTGTTGATCGTGGTCTTGAGCTCGAGGATCTCGCCGCGGGCGTCGACGTCGATCTTCTTGCTGAGGTCTCCCCGGGCGACGGCGGTGGCGACCTGGGCGATGTTGCGGACCTGCGAGGTCAGGTTGTCGGCCATGGAGTTGACGTTGTCGGTGAGGTCCTTCCAGACCCCCGACACGCCGCGGACGTGGGCGCGGCCGCCCAGCTGGCCCTCGGTGCCGACCTCGCGGGCGACGCGGGTGACCTCGTCGGCGAACGCCGAGAGCTGGTCGACCATGGTGTTGACGGTGTTCTTGAGCTGGAGGATCTCGCCCTGGGCGTCGACGGTGATCTGCTTGGACAGGTCGCCGTTGGCGACGGACGTGGTGACCTCGGCGATGTTGCGCACCTGGTTGGTGAGGTTGAGGGCCAGCTCGTTGACGCTGTCGGTGAGGTCCTTCCACACTCCCGACACGCCGCGGACCTGGGCCTGGCCGCCCAGGTTTCCCTCGGTGCCGACCTCGCGGGCCACCCGGGTGACCTCGTCGGCGAACGCCGACAGGGTCTCCACCATCGTGTTGATCGTCGACTTGAGCTCCAGGATCTCGCCGCGGGCGTCGACGTCGATCTTCTTGCTGAGGTCTCCCTGGGCGACGGCGGTGGCGACCTGGGCGATGTTGCGGACCTGGGACGTCAGGTTGTCGGCCATGAAGTTGACGTTGTCGGTCAGCCCCTTCCACACCCCGCTGACCCCGCGGACGTGGGCGCGCCCGCCGAGCCGCCCGTCCGTGCCGACCTCGCGGGCGACACGGGTGACCTCGTCGGCGAAGGCCGAGAGCTGGTCGACCATGGTGTTGACGGTGTTCTTGAGCTGGAGGATCTCGCCCTGGGCGTCGACGGTGATCTGCTTGGACAGGTCGCCGTTGGCGACCGAGGTGGTGACCTCGGCGATGTTGCGCACCTGGGAGGTGAGGTTGGAGGCCATGAAGTTGACGTTGTCGGTGAGGTCCTTCCAGACCCCCGACACGCCGCGGACCTGGGCGCGCCCGCCGAGCCGCCCCTCGGTCCCGACCTCGCGGGCGACGCGGGTGACCTCGTCGGCGAAGGCCGAGAGCTGGTCGACCATGGTGTTGACGGTGAGCTTCAGCTCCAGCAGCTCGCCGGTCGCCTCGACGGTCACCGTCCGGGTCAGGTCGCCGCGGGCGACGGCCGTGGTGACCAGGGCGATGTCCCGCACCTGGGCGGTGAGGCGGCCGGCCATCGTGTTGACGGCCTCGGTGACGTCCCGCCAGGCGCCGGACAGGCCGTGCACCTCGGCGCGCCCGCCCAGGCGCCCCTCGGTGCCGACCTCGCGGGCGACGCCGGTGACCTCGCCGGTGAACAGCGACAGCTGGTCGACCATGTGGTTGACCGTCTGCCCGAGCCGGCGCAGGCCGCCGCGCAGCGGGCGGCTGTCGTCGTGCAGGTCGACCCGCTGGCTCAGGTCGCCCTCGGCGACCGCCTCCAGGACGCGGCTCGCGTTGACGGTCGGGACGACCAGGGCGTCCACGAGCGAGTTCGTGGCGTCGACGGTCGCCGTCCAGGCGCCCTGCCCGGGGCTGGCCGCCAGCCGCTCGTCCAGCCGGCCGTGGCGGACGATCTCGCGGCGGACCCGTCGCAGTTCGTCCGCGTGGTGCAGGTTGCGGTCGGCGATCTGGTTGAAGACGGCGGCGAGCTCGGCCGGAACGCCGTCCCGGTCGGTCGGCAGCCGCACCTGGAAGTCCCCGTCGCGGAGCTCCTGCATCGCCGCCAGCAGCGGACGCAGTTCGACCGTTCGGATCGGTTCTGTGGCCATGGCCTCACGCTATACCTGTAACCGGAATTTGCGTTTTCCCTGGCCTTGCTTGACGTAAATATTGCATCGCGGCATTTTCTTGTTCGCGGCCATTCAGATCCGGCGGGATCGGCTTGCGCATCGCACGTTCATGCGGCTCTTTGCCGGTTGCTCACGCAGGTCATCTGGGGTGGCCGGCGGATGATGGATCGCCCGTGACATTGCGCGGGCGCCTGTCCCGATGTGTCATGGACCCATGGGGGAGGACGGGGGGAAGGGCCGCCCGCACGACGTCCGTGCGGACATCGATGGCCCTTTGTCCCGGCCTGGCTGGCGCGGCCGGGCCCGCGAATGGCGGCCCGTCGACGCACTTCTGCGTGAACTGAAGGAGGGCCGCGGCGGCGTGGTGCTGGTGGAGGGCCGGCTGGGGACGGGCAAGACCCGGCTGCTCCACGAGGCCGCCGAGGCCGCCGCGCGGAGGGGCGTCGCCGTCGCCCACGGCCCCGCCGACGAGTACGGGCGCCTGGCGCCCTTGGCCCCGCTGGCGACCGCGCTGGGGGAGCCCGCGCTGGCCTCGCCCGCGCCGGTGCCGCCGGGGTCGGTGATGTCGGCGGAGACCGGATGGTCCGCGGCGTCGGCGGGGCCGCCCGGCGTGGAGGTGCCCGCCACGGGTGCCGCCGATCTGCGACTGGTGCTGGTGGAGAGGGTGCGCGCCCACCTCGAGGAACGCGCCGGCCGGGGCCCGCTGCTGATCACGCTGGACGACCTCCAGTGGGTCGATCCGACCACGCAGCTGACGCTGCGGTCCCTGGTGCCGGAGCTCGCCTCCTACCCGCTCGGCTGGATCATGGCCCGCACCAGCGGGATCGGCGACTCCGCCGTGGACGGCCTGTACCGGCAGCTGGAACGGCAGGGCGCCGCCCGCGTCGTCCTCGGGCCGCTGGACGAGCACGCCGTGGCGGAGGTCGCCGCCGACATCCTCGGCGCCCCGCCCGCCCCGGACGACCTCGACATGGCGGCGAGCGCGAACGGCAACCCGTTCCTGCTCGTCGAGCTGCTGAGAGCCCGCCGGCGGGAGGGTGGGGCCGGGGCCGCCGCGGGCGGCCCGCAGCCGACGTCGGCGGCGCGGGTCCGGGCGAACGCGCGGAGCCGGCTGATGGCGCTGTCCGAGCCGGCCCGGCAGCTGCTCCAGGTGGCCGGCGTCCTGGGCCGCTCCTTCTCGGTGGACGATCTCGCCGAGATCCTCGGCGAGCGGGTCGACGGGCTGCTGCCGCGGCTGGCCGAGGCGGTGCGGGCGGGTCTGGTCGTGCCCGCCGTGGACCGGCTGGCGTTCCGGCACGACCTGCTCTGGCAGATGGCGACCGACATGATCTCCAGGCCGGTGCGGACGGCGTTGCAGCGCCAGGCCGGGGAGATGCTGCTGCGGCGCGGCGCGGTCGTTCCGGCGGCCGCCTACTTCATGCGCTGCGCCCGGCCCGGGGACGCGCGTGCGCTCGACGGGCTGGAGCGGGCCGCGCGCGCCGTCCTGCCCTACTCGCCGCCGTCGGCGGCGGACCTGGCCGTCCGGGCGCTGGAGCTCACCGCCCCGGCCGACGCCGATCTGCACGCCCGCGCGGTGACGGCGGTGGAGGCGCTCACGGCCGCGGGACGGCTCAGCGAGGCGATCGAGTGCGCGCAGCTGGCGCTGCGGAAGGCGCCCTCCGGGCCGTGGACCGAGCGTCTGCGGTACGAACTGGCCTACATCCTGATGCAGAGCGGGCGGCCGGCCCAGGCCGTGGCCGAGGCCGAGGACCTGCTCGCGCGGCCGGACCTCGACGACGAGCTGCGCGGCCTCACGGAACTGCTGGTGCTGCAGAGCCTGATGGCGCTGCACGACTTCGGGCGGGGCCGCGCGCGGGCTAACGAGATCCTCGCCGACCGGCAGGGGCACGCCGCCACCGCGGTGCTCGGGGCGCTGCTGCTCAGCGCGCATCTCGCCTGGGAGGAGGCGCGGGCCGACGACGCGTTCCGTGACGTGGACGAGGCCGTGCGCCTCGCGGACACGATGGGGCTCGGGGCCCGGCGCTCCCACCCCCGCCTGTTCCTGGTCTGGTGCCTGTCCGGGGTGGGGCGGTACGCCGAGGCCGAGCGTGTCCTGCAGGCGGCCGCCGCGGACGTCGAGGCCGTCGGGCCGACCGCGTTCGCCAACGCCCCGGCCTTCCTCCGGGCCTGCCTGGCGCTGGCCACCGGCCGTCCCGACGACGCCACCACCGAGGCCGAGGCCGGGCTGAAGTCCGCCGACGAGCTGGGCGCCCACGCGTTCGCGCTGTTCGGACTGGTCGTCCTGGCCATCGTCGAGCTGCGGCGCGGCAACATCGAGGTGGCCGCGCGGCACGTCGAGCGCATCGAGTCCGAGCAGCGGGCGGCGCACGGCGCGATGTACGGGTCACTGTGGGGCAGCTGGGCCGCGGCCCTGGTCGGCGAGGCCCAGGCCGGCCCGGAACGGGCGCTGGAGGAGCTTCGCAACTGCTACACCGACGTGCGCGACCGGCGCTGGCTGCTCATGCTCGAATCCAACGCGGCGGCGTGGATGACCCGGGCCGCCCTGGCCGCGGGCCGCCGCGCGGCCGCCGCGGACGTCGTCGAGACCGCCCGGCAGGTCGCGCACGACAACCCCGGCCATGCCGTCCTGTGCGCAGCGGCCGCCCACGCGCAGGGAATCCTCCACCGGGACGCCACGGCCCTCGTCCAGGCCGGGGCCCAGTACGGCGACCCCTGGGCCGTCGCCTCCGCCGCCGAGGACCTGGGCCTGCTGCTGATCGAGGACCGCAAGGCCGCCGTCGAGAAGTTCGACGAGGCGGCGGAGGGCTACCGGAGCATCGGCGCGCTGCGGGACGCGGCCCGCGTGCGCGCCCGGCTGCGGAACCTGGGGGTGCGGCGCCGCCACTGGGCCTACGCCGAGCGGCCGTCCACCGGCTGGGACAGCCTGACCGACACCGAGCGCAGCGTCGCGTCCCTCGTCGCCCAAGGGCTGACCAACCGCCAGGTCGCCACCCAGATGTTCCTCTCCCCGCACACCGTCTCCTTCCACCTGCGCCGGGTCTTCCGGAAGCTCGACATCGGCTCCCGGGTGGAGCTTGCGCGCATCGCCCCCGAACAGGCGGCCGGCGACGCCTCCCCGGACGAGGGCACGGCCGACTGACCGCGCCCCCGTTCACTCCGGCCCCCGTTCACTCCGGACCTGTTCACTCCGGTCCTGTTCACTCCGAGCGCAGGGCCGCCGCCGTCTTGATCCGGGCCGCCCGGCCCCCCGGGACCAGCGCGCCGAGCAGGGCGATCGCCACGCCCGCCAGGACGGACAGGACCATCAGCGGCCAGGGGAAGATCTCCGTGAGGCCGTAGGGGAGGACGAGGCCGCCGGTTTCGGTCATGGCCGGCATCACCACCCGGTGGGCGGCGATGCCCAGCGGCAGCCCGATCAGCCCGCCGACCAGGCCCAGCGCCGCCATGGAGGCGAGCACGACCGCCAGCACCTGCCCCGGCGTCGCGCCCAGCGACTTCAGGACGCCGAAGTCGCGCGCCCGGTCCCGGGTGTTGAGGATCACCGTGTTGAACACCCCGAGCCCGGCGACCGAGGTCAGCCCCAGCGTGAGCAGGGTGACGAGCCCGAGGAGGACCACCCGGCCGGCCTCGATCTCCTCGGCCGCCGTGGTGGCCTCCACCCCGTCCGCCTTGAGCGCGGCGACGTAGGAGTCCGGAGAGGTGCCCGGGGTGAGGGTGACCTCCAGGATCGAGAAGGCCATGCGCGCGCGGGGGCCGGGGCCCGCCCCGGGGGCCGCGGGTTCCGCCGTGCGGGCGGCGAGCGCGGTGAGGGACGCCCACTCCGTGATGACGGAGTCGCCGCCGTCCACGAGGGCCGTCCCGACGATCCGCAGCGTGACCCGCCTGCCGTCCTTGGTCACGACGATGCTGTCGCCGATCTTCTTGCCGCCGGTCTTCAGGAACGGATCGCCCACGACGGCCTCGCCCGGCCCGGCCAGCCAGCGGCCGCGCACCAGCCGGTGGCCGTGCCGGTCGGTGGCGGCGCCCTGGTAGGCCTTCATGTGCACCGCCCGTTCGAACCCGGGCACGTGCACCTGCTCGAACCGGGCGAGCGCGACCTTCGCCGTGCCGCGCCGCCCCTCCAGCGACACCGGCCGGCCGAGGTCGGTGGGGACCAGGACGTGGACGGTCTTGGTGAGTTCCGCGTCGGCGAAGTAGAAGCCGACCGACCGGTCGAGGCCGGAGGCGAACGTCACCGCCGCCACCCCGAACGCGACGGCGCTGACGGTCAGCGCGGTCCGCCCCGGCCGGGCGAACGGCAGGCCCAGGCCCAGGCTGACCGGTCGCGGCAGCCGCGTCCCGGCAAGCGCCCGCTGCACCCGCAGGGCCCGGCCGCGCCGCGGCGCGGCGCCCGCGCTCACCGCCACCGCCGCCGGGATCCGGCCCGCCCTGACCGCCGGCAGCAGCGCGGTGACGACGACGACCGCGAGCACGCCCGTGAAGGCCAGGGCGTCCACCCACGCCGAGACCCCGCTGGCCGCCGGCAGGTCGACCGACTCGCCGAACGCGGCGATCACGAACCCGGCCAGGGCGTTCCCGATCACGATGCCCACCAGGCCGCCCAGCACCCCCGGCACCGCCACCATCGCCAGGTAGACGCCGGTGACCTGGGCGGGAGTGAACCCGAGGGCCTTCAGCACGCCGATGTGCCGGAACCCCGACACCACCGCGCCGCTGACCACGTTCCCGATGATGAGCACCGCGACGATCAGCCCGGCGATCCCGAACGCGATCAGGAACGGGATGGCGACCTTCCCGTCCTCGGTGGCCTTCTGGCGGGGTACGAGGTAGCTCTGGCTGGAGGCCACCGGCAGGCCGGCGGTGACCGTGCCGGCGGGGGCCGACGGGTCGGCGAGCCGGTAGAGCATCTGCAGGCCGTCCGGGGCGGGCAGCCGCCCCGGCGCCACCCACGCCTGGGCGGACCGCGTGACCGACCCGGCGGTCCCGACGACGGTGAAGGTACGGCCGCCGCTGAAGCTCGCCGTCTTCCCGATCGGGCTGAAGGGGAACCGCACGTCGGTGCCCAGCACGATCTCACCGGGGCCCGTGGCCCAGCGGCCGCTCTTGAGCCACAGCCGGTCCGCCCGGTCGCCGGGGCCTCCGGTCCGCTCGGCGACCGCGAACGGGCCGGGCGGCAGCAGCCCCGGCCCGTTCCCCTCGGAGACGTTCATGACCTGCGTGCGGTAGGGGCCGGCCGCGGCCGTCACGCCGGGCCGGGACGCCGACGCCGCCACCTGCGCCGCCGTCGCCTTCGCCGGGTCGTAGGAGACCGTCAGATGCGCCCCCCGCTGCCGCGCGAACGCTTTGTCGTAGGGGTCGTCCACGGTGACCAGCAGGCCCAGCGCCAGCACGACCGTCGCGGTCGACAGCAGCAGCACCAGCCCGATCAGGGACGTCTGCAGCCTGCGCCGCCGCACCGCGAACCGCGCGGCCTGCCACACCGCGCTCACCGGGTCACCTCGGCGGCCACGCGGCCGTCCTCGAACGCCACGACCCGGTCCGCGCACCGGGCGGCCAGCCGCTCGTCGTGGGTGACGATCAGCAGGGTCTGGCCGATCTGGTTGAGGTCCAGGAGCAGGTCCATGACCTGCTCGCCCGCCCGCGAGTCCAGCGCGCCGGTCGGCTCGTCGGCCAGCAGCAGGGCGGGCCGGTTCATCAAAGAACCTCCGAGGAAACCCTGGCCTTGTGGCCGGGGAGGAATCGGGCCCCTGCGGAGCAGGGCAGGGAAAGGAGATTCGCCCCTCAGGGCGAATCTCCGTTGACCAGGCACGATCTGGCACGTTCTCGCCCCTGTGTTCGAGCGTGCACGCTACGATCGGCCCGTGTCGCGCTACCGCCTGGACCCCACGCCCGAGCAGGAGCAAGCCCTGCTGGCGCATTGCGCGCACGCCCGGTACGTGTGGAACCTGGCCGTCGAGCAACACAGCTATTGGTCCCGGTACCGGGGCAGAGCACCGAACTACAACGAGCAGTCCCGGCAGCTCACCGAGGCCCGTGCCGAGTTCGGGTGGTTGCGGGCGGGGTCGCAGACCGTGCAGCAGCAGGCGCTGCGCGACTTCGCGCAGGCGATGAGCAACTTCTTCGCCGGGACGCACCAGCGCCCCACCTGGCGCAAGGAAGGCGTGCATGAGGGGTTCCGGCAGGTCGGCGTCAAACCCCACCAGGTCAAGCGGCTGTCGCGCAAGTGGGGTGCGGTGCTGGTGCCCAAGTGCGGATGGGTGAGGTTTCGCCTGTCGCGGCCGGTACCGGCAGGGGTGAAGTCCTACCGGGTGACCCGTGACCGGGCCGGGCGCTGGCATGTGGCGTTCGCGCACGTCCCGCCCCCGGTCCCCGGCCCCGGCGACGGGAGCGTGGTCGGGGTGGACCGGGGCGTCACCGTCACCGCCGCTCTGTCGACCGGGGACCTGCTGAAGGTCCCCGGCCTCACGCCCGGGGAGCGGCGGCGCCTGCGACTGCTGGCCCGCAGGCTGGGGCGTGCCCGGCGCGGTTCTGGCCGCCGTGCCAGGCTCAAGGCCGCGTACGCCCGGCTCAAGGCCCGCGAGAGTGACCGCCGCAAGAACTGGGTGGAGCAGACCTCCACCACGCTGGCCCGCGGGTTCGAGGTGATCGGTGTCGAGGACCTCAACATCCGGGGCATGACCCGTTCCGCCCGAGGCACCATCGAGCGGCCGGGACGCAATGTCGCCGCCAAGGCGGGCCTGAACCGGGGCATCCTGGCCAGCGGCTGGGCGATGCTGGTCGAGCGGCTGGAGCACAAAGCGCCCGGCCGCGTGTACAGGATCGACCCTGCGGGCACCTCGCAGCGTTGCTCGGCGTGCGGGATCAGGGATCGGGAGGCGCGCGAGAGCCAAGCGCGTTTCCGGTGCCGGTCCTGCGGATTCGCCTGCAACGCCGATGTGAACGCGGCACGCAACATCGCCCACGAGACCAGACTCATACTCGTGGGCACGGCGGCCGGACCGGCCGTTGCTGCGCGGGGACGCTCCGGGGTGCCGGGGCGGACGAACCGCGAACCCCAACTCCTTCACCTCTCCTGAGGCCACGGGTTGGAATCCCCCTCGTTCACTTCACGAGGGGGAGGAGGTCAACCGAGGGATGTAGGGCTCTGGCCCCGCCAGGATGATGTGATTCGCCCGGGACCGCGCCAATATGGGCGGGTGCTGCCCGCGTGGACGCGGCGGGTTCCGGATGATCCTCACCAGGGCCGGGATCGAGGTGGCGGGCGAGGCCGCCGACGGGCTGGAGGCGGTGACCGCCGCGCGGCGGCTGCGGCCCGACGTGGTGCTGATGGACATCCGGATGCCCGGCATCGACGGCCTGGAGGCCGCCCGCCGCGTCCTCGCCGACGATCCGGCGTGCCGCGTGCTGATGCTGACCACCTTCGACCTCGACCAGTACGTATACTCCGCGCTCGCCGCGGGCGCCAGCGGGTTCCTGCTGAAGGACGTCACCCCCGAGCATCTGGTGGCGTCGGTGCGGCTCGTCGCGACCGGCGACGCGCTGCTCGCCCCCTCCATCACCCGCCGCCTCGTCGAGCGGTTCGCCCGCCCGAAGCCGGCGCCCCAGGGCCTGGACGGCCTGACGCCGCGGGAGAAGGAGGTCCTCCGGCTGGTCGGCGGCGGCCTGTCCAACACCGAACTGGCCGCGCGATTGCAGCTCAGCGAGGCGACGGTCAAGACCCATGTGGCCCATATCTTCGCCAAACTCGGCCTGCGCGACCGCGCCCAGGCCGTCGTGGTCGCCTACGAGTCGGGTCTCGTCGTCCCCGGTGCCCCGGAGTGACCGTTTCCGGCGTTCCGATCGCCAGGCCGGAGGAAATAGGCGCTGTCATCCGACATCAAGCGATAGGCAATAATCCAGTCAAAGCCCCAGATTTAACCGAGTCACCTGCATAACGGGCATGGTCGCGTGCAACAAATGTCGTGTACCGCAGATCCGTACGCATGGAGCACGTGCTCCATGCGGTCTAGGAGGCTCGCATGAAGATGAAGAGACTGGCCGCGGCCGGCGTCGTGACCGCCGCCATGGGCGGCGTCCTGCTGACGTCCTCGCCCGCCCTCGCCGGCGGCGACGACGACGATTTCGACATCCACCAGGAGAAGGGCGTGGAGTTGAACATCGGCTGCAACATCGCGATTCTCTCCGTCCAGCATGGCGGCGACTGCGGCGGCAGCGACGTCGATATCGACTGAGGCGACCAGGCTTGCGAGTGAGGAACAAGCACGCTCCGGCGCGGCGGTGACTTGCGGCGCCGGCAGCGAGGGGGCAGAGGGCCGTACCGGCCCTCTGCCTCTCTGTTCACCCGGAAAGGGTGACGCTTCCCTGCTCGAAACGTCGGGTCAGAAGTCCCGTTGTTCGACGAAGATGCCGGGCCGGCCGGCGTGGATCTCGAGCCATTCGGCGCCCTCGTCACCCGCCCGCCACGAATAGAGCAGGTCGGGCGTGAAGAAGCCCATACCGGGGCCCACCCGCCGCCTGCCGAAGACGAGTTCGCCGCGAAGGACGTAGTTCAGCTGATGGGTGCCGTGGCGGTGGGGCTTGACGCGCTCGCCGGGCTTTGCCGTCTCATGGAATACCGACAGTTGCGGAGACTGAAGGATCGTCTTGGTGACGAGGTCGCGGCCGAACAGGTCGAAATACCGCTCGGCCTCCTCCGAATCACCGAATATCTCGGCGGTGGTCCGGCCCGTCAGCTCGTTGACGTCGAAGAAGAACTGCCGGGGCCGTTCCTCCCCGCCTCGCCCGCCGGTGTCGTCGGCCATCGGCCCGCTCCTCCCTGGAGTGCCTGTCAGGGGAATCAACTCATCGTGCCACCGGCGTCCGCGCTCGCGTAGTCCTCGCGCCACGGCCCCGCCAGGTGCCCGCCGTCGACCACGAAGGCCGAACCGGTGCAGTAGGAGCTCTCGTCGGACGCCAGGAACGCCACCAGCGAGGCGACCTCCTCCGGACGGCCCATCCGCGGGATCGGCTGCCTGGCGACCAGGCGCTCGAGATGCGCCCTCACCGCCGACTCCCGCACCAGCTCGGAGGAGATCACGCCCGGGTGCACCGAGTTCACCCGGATGCCGAACCGGCCGAGCTCCAGCGCGGCCGACCGCGTCATCCCGGTCACGGCGTGCTTGGAGGCGACGTAGCTGGTCAGATTGCGGATGCCGACCAGGCCGTCGATGGAGGAGATGTTGACGATCGCCCCGCCGCCTCCCTCCGACATCGCGCCGGTGACCGCGCGCATGCCCAGCAGGACGCCGTGCAGGTTCACGTCGATGACGCGGTAGTGATCGGCGAGGGGGGCATCGTGCAGCGGGCCGCCCGCCCCGATGCCCGCGTTGTTGACCAGGACGTCCAGCCGGCCGAACCGCTCTACCGCGGACCGGACGGCGGAGGCCCACGCGTCGGCGTCGGTCACGTCCAGGTGCACGGCGGTGGCGTCCGCCCCCAGCGCGTCGGCCGCGCCCGCCGCCCCTTCCAGGTTGATGTCGGCCACGACGACCCGCGCGCCCTCGGCGGCGAAACGCGCGGCCGTCGCCCGCCCGATGCCGCGCGCGGCTCCCGTCACCAACGCGACCTTGCCGCCGAGACGCCCGTCGCCCGTCATGCCGCCTCCCAACTCTTCGCAATAGCGAAGAATCTTTCTCTAGGTGCCGATTGTTGGCCCCCCGCCCACAGGTGTCAAGCAAAAGCGGCGCCTCGCACCGGGACGCCGTACCGTCATTTGAGGCGTCGTGCCACCGCCTGGGCGGCGGCGTTGAGGAGGTGCTCCAGCGGGCCGCGCCGGAAACGGCGGATCCACAGCACCGCCACCACCATGGCCCCGGCGATGAAGGCGAGCAGCACGGGCACCCCGCCGAACGTGTCGTCGGAGTCCAGGACCGCGAGCACGACGATGTGGCCGACGTAGACCGACAGCGACATGGTGCCCACGGCGATCACCGGGAGCAGCGGCCGGCGTGCGCGGGGCCGCGGGCCGGTGACGGCGACGGCGCACGCCACGACCATGATCGCCACCCCGAGGTTGCCGATGATCTCGAACGGCGTCCCGCTGTGCGGCGCGGCCACCAGCAGCAGAGCGGGGGTGTCGGTGCCCACCGTGCCGGTCTCCGGCCCCAGCCACCAGGTCGGCGGCCCCGACTCGTGCCAGCCCGAGTCCTCGATCGCCGCGGGGACTCCCGGGATCAGATGGAAGGCCAGCCACGAAGCGCCGTACCCGGACAGCGCCAGCGCCAGCCCCCCGGCGATCAGTCGGCGGCGCACCCGGGCGGCCCTCAGGTCCAGCCGTCCCAGGGCCATACCGGCGACCATGTACGGCATCCAGGACATCACCGGATAGGTCCCGGTGAGCACGAGGTCGACGACGCCTTCATGGCTCAGCCACTCCAGCGGGTCGTAGGCGGAGATCGCCTGTACCGAGGAACTGGCCCACGCCCGGGTGTCCAGGAGCGTTCGCGCGCCGAAGGACAGGAGCGGACCGGCCACCGCGAGGACGGCGGCGATGACCGCGAGCGTCCTGGCGGGCAGTCGCACCAGGGGCAGCGCCAGCAGGAAGCACAGGCCGTAGTAGGCGAGGATCACGTCCACGGGGGCCGGGAGCATCGCCACGGCGGTGCCCAGCGCCACCAGGACCGCGCCCCGGACCGCGATCTTCGCCTTGGCCTGCCGCCCCGCCCGGCCGGTCCGGGGACGCCTCCGGCCACTGATGATCACCAGTGTCACCCCGGCCAGCAGGGCGAACAGCGCGGCGGACCGGCCGTGCGCCAGCTGCACCACCGCGCCGGGCACGCCGCCGTCCTCGATGTCCGGGCCGATGTGGGCGGCGAACATGCCCAGCACGGCCAGTCCGCGGGCCAGGTCCAGCCCGACCAGCCTGCCCTCCGGCGGCGCGGACGGCGGAGCCGATGAAGCAGTCGACGTCCCCGGCCGGGCGGGCTCGTCGCCCGGCCTCATGGGGGATCGTCCTCTCCGATCACGGCGCGCCCCGGCCCAGGCGCGAGCATTTCAGATTGTGATGGCTCATCGGTCGGCGTCCATGCCGGAAGTGGTTCAACGACGAATATCCCCGGCCGCCCCGGAGCGAACCCGATCTGGACGCGTTCCCGCAGCTCAGATGCTGATCACGCGGTCAGGACCGGCCGGGATCGGCGCACCGGACGTCGGTGGCGGGCAGAACGCCGGTGCGGAGGTAGGCGTTGACGGCCCGGTCCGCGCACGGGACGGGTGTCAGGCCGTCGACGCCGCGCCCGTACACGCCGTGGGACCGGATGTCGGCCGAGATCATGCGGGAGCCCCGGAGCCTGCGGTGCATGGCCACGGCGCCGGGGTAGGGGACGTTGTTGTCGCGCGTGGCCTGGAGGAGCAGCAGGGGCACCCCGTTGCCGATCTCGATCCCGGGTTCGCGGGGCTCGGTCTTCCAGAACGGGCACGGGAAGACGGCGTTGGCCGTGGCCGCGAAGACCGGCTGGGTGCGGCGTGCGCGCTCGCCGTCGCGCCAGTACCGCTCGGGGTCGTCCGGCCAGCCCCCGGCCGGCCAGCCGCCGTCGCCGCAGAAGACCGCGTTGGCGCTGTTGAACTGGTTGTCCAGCTCCGGGCTCGGCGAGTTGAGCAGCTCCAGCCACATGCTCAGCTCGGGGACGGGCCGCACGTCCCGGCCGTCCGCGGCGTCGACCAGGTTGCGGACGGTCCTGGCGAGGACCGGGTCGCTCTCCTCGTTGCCGACCATCTGGCGCAGGATGAGCCCCAGCGTCCTGGCGTCCACCGTGTGGCCGCCGATGGGCAGGGGGCCGGCGTCCACGCGGGTGCCGAGGCGTTCGACGGCGGCGCGGACCTGGCGGGGCGTGCCGCCGAGCCGGTACTCGCCCGCGCGCCGGGCCGTCCAGGCGGCCCATTCGTCCAGGCCGCGCTCCTGGGCCGCGCCGGCGGCCTGGAAGTTCTCGTACTGCGTCAGCGCCGGGTCGGTGACGCTGTCGATCACGACGCGGTCGGCGCGGCCGGGGAACAGCTGGGTGTACGCGGCGCCCAGGTCGGCGCCGTAGGACACCCCGTAGTATGACAGCCTGCGTTCGCCCAGGACGCCGCGGATCAGGTCCATGTCGCGGGCGACGTTGCGGCTGGAGGCGTGGGGGAGCAGGGCCGCGTTGTCCCCGTGCTCGTAGCAGCGCCGTGCCGTGTCGCGGGCGTTCCGCACGGACGCCTCGAACGCCTCTCTCCGGGAGTGGGTCGGTTGCGGCCGCGGGGACGGTCCGCAGTGGATCGGGGTGCTGCGGCCGACGAAGCGCGGGTCGAAGCCGATCAGGTCGTACCGGTTCGCCGCGTCCTCCATCGCGGGACGCAGCCGGGCCGTGTAGGCCAGCCCGGACCCGCCGGGGCCGCCCGGGTTGGCCAGCAGGATGCCGCGGCGGCGCGCCGGGTCCCTGGCCTTGATCCGGGAGATCGCGAGCTCGATCGATCGGCCGCCGGGGTCGGAGTAGTCCAGTGGCACGGTCATCCGCGCGCACTGCGCGCCCGCCTCGGTCAGCTCGGTCGCGTCGGCCGGGCAGGCGCCCCAGTCGAGGTGTTGCCCGAGGTAGCGCGACAGATCGGGGGCGGGCGTGCGGGAGGCGGTTCCCGAGGCGGGGACGGCCCAGCCGGCGAGGACGGCCGCGCCGAGCGCCGTCGCGGCCATGGCACTGCGTGGAATGGTCACGGAACCGATCCCATCCGCCCCTCCGGCGCGAAGTCATTGCGGCAGCCCCTCCGGGGGAGGTGGGGCCAGCCCCACCTCCCCCGGAGGGAGCGCGCCGCCGGACCGCCGCACCGGCGGCGCCTCCACACCGGCCGCCGGCGCCTCGAATTGAATCCCCGGGAAATAATCGAATGCGGCCGTCATCGTTGGTCGATTACTTTGATCGGGTACGCCGGACTCGGTGCCCGCACGGGTCGAAGACCATCGGTTATCTTTTCCAGAGACCCTCCGGTGGTCGAGGTCTCACATCCGTGCGGGCTCCCGGTCCGGCGTGCACGCCGGACATGCTGGGAGAGCGGGTCGAAGCCCGTCGGTCACCACTTCGGATGGGGTTGTCGCGGGTTCGAATCCCGCCATCGGGCGAAAATCCGGTGTAGCTCAGGGGTAGAGCGCCTAAACCCGGTGGGCGTCTCCACATCCGCTCTCCCAGCGTTTCCGTGCGGGTATTCCCACACCCGCCCGTGCGGGTCGAACGCTCTGGAGGCCGGCCCATGGCCCGTGATCCCCTCAGCTCCGTGTCCACCGTCGGGACGCCGCAGACGCGGCCGATCCCAGGCCGGGAGGCCGAGCAGATCCGCAACGACGCCGGCGGGTACGGGTTCGCCAAGGACCTGTGGACCCGCCTGGAGGACTTCCTCATCCTCGGCACGGTCGGCGGCACCTACTACGCGGGCGAGGCCGAGCTCACCGACGACAACGCGGGTGTCGTGTTCGACGCCGTCGAGGCCGACGGCGCCCGGGTGGTGCGGCTGGCGACCGAGATCTCCACCGCCCGCCCGCCGCGGGCGCCCAAGAACCGGCCCGCGCTGTTCGCGCTGGCCGCCGCGTTCACCTTCGGCGACCCGCCGGCCCGCCAGGCGGCCAAGGGCGCCCTGGCCGAGGTCGCCCGCACCACCGACCACCTCGCCTCCTTCTTCGGCTACTACAAGAACCTCGGCGGCAAGGCGTCCCGGGCCAGGGCCGGGACCGCGCCGGTCACAGGACGCGCGGCGCGGAGCATGTTCGCCTCGTGGTTCCTGACCGGAGACGTGGACCGGGTGGCGTGGCGGGCCTGCAAGGCCCGGCAGCGCAGGACTCCCGCGGGCGAGGCGTTCGACCTGCGCGACGTGCTGCGCATCGCCCACCCCAAGGCGGACTCCCCGGCGCGGCGCGCGCTGCTGGGCTGGATCGCGGGGAACGTCACCGACGGCGAGGCCCGCGCCCGGGTGCCCGCCGTGGACGCCTACCTGACGGCCCGGTCGGTCACCACCGCCGCCGAGGCGGTCCGGGTGGTGCGGGAGCGCGGCGTGCCGTGGGAGTTCCTCCCCGACGCCGTGCTCACCGATCCGCGGGTGTGGGACGCCCTCGTCGACACCATCGGCATGACCGCGCTGATCCGCAACCTCGCCCGGATGACCCGCATCGGCACGCTGAAGCCGATGGGCGACGCCACCCGCCGCGCCGCGGCGCGGCTGACCGACTCCCGCGCCCTCGCCGGGGCCCGCGTCCACCCGATGGACCTGTTCCTCGCCCTGCGCGTGTACGGGTCCGGGACGGCACAGCCCCACCCGCGCGCCGAGCAGCAGCGCTGGTCCCCGGTCCCGGCCGTCGTCGACGCGCTGGAGGAGGCGTACGAGCTGTCGTTCGGGCACATCGAGCCGTCCGGGCGCCGGCTGCTGGTCGCGGTCGACTCCTCCGGGTCGATGACGTGGAACAAGGTGCTCTCGGGCGGGTCGCCGCTCGGCAGCACCTACGAGGTGGCGAACGCGATGGCCGTGATCCTCAACCGCATCGAGGGTGGCGGCTGCCATGTCATCGAGGTGGACACCAAGGTGCACGCGTCCCGGGTCAGCGCCCGCACCAACCTGCGGGAGATCGGTTCGTGGAAGGCGTCGGGCGGCGGCACGAACCTGGCGCTGCCGTTCGCGTACGCGCGCGAGGAGCGGCTCGCGGTGGACGGGGTCGTGGTGCTCACCGACAACGAGACCTGGGCCGGTGCGCGGCATCCCGCGCAGGAGCTGACCGCCTACAGGGCCGAGGTGAACCCGGACGTGCGGGTGGTCGTGGCGGCGATGACGCCCGTGGGGCACTCCATCGGCGATCCGCGCGACGGCGGGGTGCTGAACATCGCCGGGCTGGACGCGTCGCTGCCCATGGTCGTCAACGGTTTCATCCGCCGGCGAGCGGCCTGATCGAAGACACCGGACGGGAGACTGGGTGTGGAGTTCGTGCGCGGGGCCAACGTCCTGACGGCCAGGTGGGCGCGGGAGGCGTGCCGTGGCCGGACCGTTGCCCTGTCCGGGGCCAGCGTGTGGCCGCTGCTGGCGCTGCTGGCCGCCGCGGCCCGGGGGAAGGGGCGCGCGGAACTGCAGACGGCCGCCGGTGTCGCCGCCGAGGGGGCCGAGCGGCACGCCCGCGAGCTGCTGGACGTCCTCGTAAGCAGCACCGCCGCCGATGGCGCCCTGGGCGTGTGGAACCGCGCGGGCCTGCCGCTGGAGCCGTGGTGGCTGGGTGTCGTCCCCGAGGCCGCCCGCGGTGAGCTGGCCGGCGATGCCACGGTGGCCCAGGCTCGGCTGGACGACTGGGTCCGGCGGCGTACGGGCGGCCGGCTGACCCGGATGCCGGTGCAGGTGCGGCCGGACACGCTGCTGGTGCTGGCCACCGCGCTGAGCATCGACACCCGGTGGCGCGAGCCGTTCGACAACGTTCCGCTGCGTCCGCAGGAGGGGCCGTGGGCGGGACGGCCACGGGACGCGGTCGGGCTCGTCCGCCATGACGGCGACGTCGACGATCTCGCGTTCGCGCAGACCCCCGGCGGGCCGCTCACCCTGCTGGCCGTGCGGGGCGAGGACGATGTGGACGTGTACCTGTGCCTGGGCGAGCCCGCACGTCCCGCCGGTGAGGTGCTCGGCGCCGCGATCGAGGCGCTGGACGGTCATCACCCCCTGCACCCGGGCACCGCGCTGCTGCGGCGGGGTACCGACCGTCCGGCGCCCGGCGTCCGGCTGCAAAAGATCACCGACTTCACGTCCAGGACCACGCTGAGCGTGACCACGGCGCGGTTCGAGGTCAAGGCCGAGCACGACCTGCTCGACCGCGCCGGGCTGTTCGGGCTGGCCACCGTCTCCACCGACGACCCCCGGGGCCACTTTCCCGGGATCAGCCGCGCCCCGCTGAAGGTGAACAAGGCCGCTCAGGACATCACCGCCACCTTCAGCGCGGAGGGCTTCAAGGCCGCGGCCGTCACCGCGTTCTCGGCCGTCGCCGCGGGCGTTCCGATGGCGGAGGCGTATCTGGTGTCGGTCAGTTTCGATCGGCCGTTCGGCTTCCTGGCCCGGCACCGGCCCAGCGGCCTGGTCCTGCTCGCCGGCTGGGTCGCCGAGCCCCAGGACTGGCCGGACGACGTCCCGGCGACACTCTGGTGACACGCGTTCCAGCCGGCCGGCGGGATCAACGTCCGGTCTTGTGCCGGACCCACACGTTCGGCTCGACGTAGACGGCGTGGTCATGCGCGGTGTCGCAGTGCACGGGCACCAGCGCGCCGGGCACCTCGACCTCGCCGTCCCGGTCGAACGGAAGGCCGGTCCACCGCCGCCATTGGCCCAGCGACCCGCTGATGGTCATGGACGCCGGGGCTACCTTCTCGATGACGCCGCCCGCCCTGACATGCGTGCGCAGCCAGGGGTCGGACGGCAACCCGTCGTCACGCGTGCGGCGGATGTAGGCGCCCATCGCCACGCGCGGGTGCAGGTGCTTCTCGGTGCTCAGGACGTTCGGCGCACGTCGTGATGGTGATGCCGTCGATCTCGATCACGGAGGCACAGCCTGCCAGGGCTCCCCCCGAGGCGGCCACGGATTATTCTCCGAGGCCTTCTCCGGGGCGATGACGTGGAGGGCGCTGTCGGTGTCCAGGACCAGGGCCTCGCCGCGCGGGCCGTGTCCCAGGGCCGCCTCGCCCGCCAGGGTCCTCCGGACGCGGGCCTGCGCCCGGCCCGCCGGGGAGCGGAAGTAAGGTTCGCGGATGCGGGTAAGCCAGTACGCCTATTTCGCCCTGCACAGCTCGGTCGTCTCCGCCGCGGAGATGGCGGCCGGCCTGGGCCTGGAACCGGATGAGGTGCTGGTGCGCGGGAGCCGGACGGCGGATCCGCCGCGGCCGGCCAGGCACACGTGGAAGATCGTGTGCCGGGACCGCGGGCTGAGGGTCGACGAGCAGATCGACCGGATCGTCGGCAGGCTCGGACCGTATCGGGACCGGATCGTCGCGCTGACCCGGGACCTGGCCGTCCACGATCCCGAGCACGGCGGAGCGGTCCTCGAGATCGTGCGCCACTTCGATCACCCGGACGGCGAGGAGGAGGAACTCAGCCCGCCCGGCGCGGAGCCGTGGAAGCTCGCCGGTCAGCACCAGCTCCTGGGCTGGGGACTCGACCGGCGGGTGCTGGAGTTCCTCCTCGCGACCGGCGCGTACCTGGACGTGGACGAATACGGATGATCAACACGACGCGAGGCGGCCGGTGATGCGCGACGGCGGGCGACCGGCCGCGCCCGGCGCCTACAGCCCGGAGTTCGAGGCCTTCGGGTGCGAGGGCTCCGCCGCCGCGATCCGCCGGCAAGAGGTCCTCATCGAAGCCCTCGGCGACGGTCACGTCCACTTCGACATGCGGGAGGGGATCATGACCGTGGGCGGCGAGCGCACCTTCCACGGTGTGACCCTCCTGGGCAGCTACTCGCACCTCTCCCGGACATGGCTGTGGCTGTGGGACAACCCCCACTTCGACCTGACGCTGCCGGCCTTCAGCCGCGTCCGCGAGATCCGCGAGTTCGGGGAGCGGCACCGGATCCCCGAGTTCGCCGTCGGCCATCTGGACTTCTCGGGCTTCCCCGACCCCTACCAGGCCGCGACCACGATGGTCATCGCGGCCGCCGCGCTGCTGGGCGGCAACGGAGTCCACGCGTACCGCGTCAACGACGGCGAGGGCTCGGCCTTCCTGCACGTCGACGATCCGCGGCTTCCCGCCGACGAGTTCCCCCGTCTCCACGCCGCCCGGCTCCTCGTGCGGGCCATCGAGGTCTTCCCCGCCGACCACCGCCGGGCCGTCCGCGGCTTCCTCGCCCACTACGGGCTCAGGATCAGGGAATCCCGCGACGTCATCGACGGCCGCCACACCGACGGCCACGGCCTCACCGCGGGGTTCACCGCCAACGGCCTCCTGAAAAGCGTCACCGTCGACTGAGCCGGAGAGGTGCTGCTGGTGGCCGTGCCGCCTGTCCTCGCCGGACGACGCGCCGGACCCCGACCTGGAGGTCCTCGCCGGGATCGTCGGCGGCGCGCGCGTGGTCGCCATCGGTGAGGGCGCCCACTTCGTCGCCCCATGCGCGCCCAGAGCGTGTGGATGGGCATGCCGGTCGCCACGGCCTTCGACGCGGCGCTGACCGTCGCCACCGTGACTCCGGAGATCGAGTTCACGCTCGGCTGACACCGGAACGAGCTTCGGCCGCGACGCGGCCCGCCCGTGAGCGGGTTCGCTGTCGCGGCCGAAGCGGCCGCAGTTGTGTCCTCCATGGCCGCGCTCTCGTTGCTTGGTCTCGTGTCCGAGTGACTGGCGCGGGCCCCTGCGGGAGACCCGCGACGCGCGAACCGGTCGTTCGAGCGGGCTCACCTAGCCGCAACCGCGGGCGGAGGGGCCGCGGAGATCGGCCAGGACGGCGTCGACGCATTGCTCGGCGAGCGTGCGGGTCAGCGGCAGATGGCCGAACAGGATCCGGTAGTACAGCGGCGCGGCCAGGGCGTCGAGGACGAAGTCCATGTCGAAGTCGTCCCGGATGTCGCCGCGGCGGGCGGCCTCGCGCAGCGTGGCGGCGGTGGTGGCGCGCCTGGGATGGAACACCTGGTCCAGGAACCGCTCCCGCAGCTCCGGATCGGCGGCCAGATCCGCGACCAGGGCCGGCAGCACGCGGCCCAGGGGAGTGCCGGCCAGCGAGTCCACCACCGTGGTGATGCCCGTGACGAGGTCGGCCCGCAGGTCGCCGGTGTCGGGAGTGGGCCGCAGCCCGAGCCGTTCGGCGACCGCGTCGACGACCAGGTGCCGCTTGGACGGCCAGCGCCGGTACACCGCGGGACGGTGCACGCCGGCGCGTTGCGCGACCGCGCCCATCGACAGCGCGGAGTAGCCGGCCTCGCCGAGCAGCTTGACGGTGGCGGCCAGCACCTCGCGGTCGATGCGCGCGTCCCGGTTGCGTCCCGCCATCAGAAGACCGGCCGGGGCACCAGCACCACGCGCCAGCCGTCGGGGTCGGCGAAGGTCAGGGCGCCGTTGGCGGCCCAGTAGGGGTTCTCCGCCGGCACCGGCTCGTGCCCGGCCGCCGCCAGCCGCTCCACCGTGTCGTACATCCGCGCCTCGCCGTCGAAGTACAGCACCAGCAGGTTGTCGTCGGTGGGCGCGGGGCACGGGCTGCCGTCCGCGTGCGAGGTGAACTCCAGGTGGTAGCCGGTGCCGGGGAGGCCGAGCATCACGCCGTCGTAGCCGGCGTGGCCGCTGAACCTGTAGAGCTCGGGCAGTCCCAGGTCGTCCCGGTAGAACGCGACCACCTCGTCCAGCTTGTCGGTGGGGCGGGCCACGCGTACCTGAGCCACTGCGAGGCCGTCCGGCCAGATGTCCGTCTTCGTCATGAAGATAACGGTACAACCTGTACCGGTCCATCATGTACTGATTTGGGCTTCCGGGTTCGCCGGTCTCCGGCGGCGCGGCATCGCCGCGGCGACCGCCGCCCCGGCCAGGGCGCAGCAGGCGGCGCCGAGCATCGACACCACCGGCGTCAGGACCGCGCCGACCGGTCGACGCGGCGGCCGTGCGGGTCGCGGGATTCGGGCACCGCCCGCGCGATCGCCCATGCGGCGAACGCGGCGACCAGGGCGTTCGGCCGGGATCGCAGGCGCCCGGCCGCTGCTGGGGCCCAGCGCGGCGGCGCCGCGGAGGCCCGGCGGGCCATCGCCGCGCACATCCGGGCCCGCGCCGACCGCGATCCCACGCCGGCCGCGCACCCGCCCGCGATCGAGGACGACTGGGACGCCCACTGCACCCGCGGGCGTGAGCTCCTCCTGGCCACCCGCGCCGGTCAGCGGCGGCGGTCAGCCGGGGAGGGCGGGTTCCCAGGGCACGGGGCGGAGAAAGCCCGTTCCGAGCAGCCGGCTGTGGTTCCACCAGTCGTCGTCGGGCGCGTCGAGACCGTCGCAGCAACGGGACGCAGTAGACGTCCTCGGCGAGCACGTGCTGCTCGAGGTCGGGGATGTCGGTGCCCCAGCCAGGGTTGATCCCCTCGTGGTCGCCGACGAACAGGTACGACCGATTCGCCATGGCCGGGGACCCTAGCGGAGCCCGGTGTCAGAATCGCCGCGCGGGCGAGGAGACTGGAGCGATGTCGCACAGCGAGCTGCGGGCACGACCGCGGTGGCTCAGGACGGGCAGCGTGTACTTCCCCGTCGCCGCCGAGGTCGGCGGCCACTGGTGGGTCCTGCGGATCAACGCCTTTCCCGATCACCCGCTCTGGACGCTGTTCGTGGACGGCGTCAGGCGCTTCGACATCAACGACGCACCGGCCGCATGGGGCAGGCAACCGGATCCGTCGGCGCCACTGCTGGAAGCCCGCACCGCGCGCGTCGTCCTGGAACCTGTCGAGCACCTCGCCGCCTACGGCAGCGAGGTGGGCGATCCGTGCGACGGCCTCTTCTGCTGCGATCCCCGGCAATAGGCGCGCCCGCTCGCGAGTGAGCCGGTCACAGCGCATGGCCGCCGGCGACCTGCAGCACCTGACCGGTGATCCAGCGGGCCTGATGGGAGGCCAGGTACACCACGGCGTCGGCGATGTCGTCGGGTTCGCCGACCCTGCCCATCGGCACGATCGCCGTCGCCTGCGCGAGGACGTCCTCGTCCATCCAGCCGGTCTGGACGGGTCCGGGGGCGACGGCGTTCACGCGGATGCCCCGTGCCGCCAGATCCAGCGCGGTGGACCGGGTGATCGCCTCGAGCGCGGCCTTGGAGGTTCCGTAGCCGGTCTGGCCGGGGAACGCCCGGGCGGCGTCGGTCGAGATGTTGACGACGGACAGCGGTTCGCCGTCCCGGTGCAGGCGGGCCGCTTCGGCGGTGAGGAGCGCCGGCGCGATGGCGTTCACCCGGTAGTGGCGTTCCAGCGAGCCGTGGGTCAGGGTGTCGACGCCGTCGGGCGTCTCGCAGTGGGCCGCGTTGTTGACCAGCACGTTGATCGAGCCGAGCCGGTCGGCGACCGCGGCCACGAGCCGGCGCGGCGCATCGGGCTCGGACAGGTCCGCGCTGATCGCGAAGGAGCCGTTTCCCAGCTCGCGCGCGAGTTCCCGGGCCACGCCGGCGTCGGGCGTGACATGGGCCCACTCGGTGTCCTCGGGCGCCGGAGCGTCCTGGGCGAGGTGGTGGATCGCCACGCGGGCGCCCTGGGCGGCGAACGCGCGGGCGATGGCCGCGCCGATGTTGCCGGCGCCTCCGGTGACCAGGACGTTGCGGCCGGCAAGGCGGGGATCGATCATCGTGTCTCCTTGAGGGTTTCGCTCAGCCGGGCGATCGGGATTCGAGACCGCGGACCGCGGGGCGCCCGCATGCGGGGCCGGAGCACCGGCGCCGCCCGTCATGGACGGCGAGCACGCGAGAGAAACCGGAGCATCGGGATCGATGAGCGGGACCTGATCCGCGTGAACGCTTCACCTCGCGGGGCCGGACGCCTCGGACGCGGGGGACAAGATCAGGAACCCATGCGCCGATGCTACCCGAACGGCCGGCTTCGGGGGCGGGCGCGGCGCCAGGCGGAGTCCCGTCGCAGGCGCAGGCCCTTGTGGCCGTTGGGCCCGACGGCGGGCCGCCCGGTGGGCACCGTCTCCTCGCGGCCGTCGCCGGTGAGGCGGGTGGGGCGGGTGGGGCGCCACTATAAAGGAACAGATGAACATGTCTTCATGTAAAGTGGGCTGCGGGTAGACTCGCGCCATGGGTCATGGAGCCGCCAAGGTCGACAGCGCCGTACCGCGCAAGCCGCTGGACGCGGCCAGCGCCGCCAAGGTGGCCACCACCCTCCAGGCCCTGGCCACCCCTTCCAGGCTGCTGATCCTCGCCCGGCTCCGCGAGGGCCCGCTGCCGGCCACCGAACTCGCCCACGCCGTGGGCATGGAGCAGTCCGCCTGCTCCCACCAGTTGCGGCTGCTGCGCAACCTCGGCCTGGTCACCGGCACCCGGCAGGGCCGCTCAGTCGTCTACGCCCTGTACGACAATCACGTCGCCGAGCTCCTCGACCACGCCCTCTACCACATCGAGCACCTGCAACTGGGGCTCACCGAGGCTCCGGCGCAGTCGCCCGCCACCACCGCGTAGCCGGGCGGGCATCGCCTTCGCCCGGCCGCGCGCCGACGGGACGATCGCTGCACGTCCCGGGACGCGACCTCCTACGGATGGCCGGCGGGCGGCCAGAGGCGGGGGCATACGGCCGGATCGGCGTAGTCGGGCGCGCCGTCCGGCCGGAGGGCGACCAGCCGGTCGATGTCGTGGACGGCGCCGCCGCCGTCGGGATTCCGCGCGGGGACATGCCGGTTGCCGCCCGGTTGCAGGTGGACGGCGATCGATCGGCGCGGGTGCGGGCCGCGGTTGGGACCGCTGCCGTGGAGGGTCCTGCAGTGGTGGAAACTGATCTGCCCGCGTTCGAGCGTGGCGGTGGCGATCCGCAGATCGTGCTGTGCGGCGTACCGGTCGATCGTGGTGAGATCCTGATCGAAGAAGCTGAGGTCGGCGTGCTCGCCCCAGCGGTGGCTGCCCTCGACGAACATCACCGGCCCGTGGGCCTCGGTGATGTCGTGGAACGGCACCCAGGCGGTCAGCATCTCCTCACTGGAGCAACCGCGCCAGTAATGCCGGTCGGCGTGCCACCCGACGTTGCTCCGCCGGTCCCGGCCGGCGGGCTTGTAGAGGAGCTGGTCGTGCCACAGCCGGATCTCCGCCGCCCCGGCGAGGCGGGCGGCGCAGCCGGCGATGACGGGCCGGCGGACCAGGAGCGCCAGTTCCTCGACCCGCAGCGAGGCGAAGTCGTTCTTGCGCAGCACGTCGCCGTCCGCGGCGCGCCAGCCCCACAGGCTCCCGTCCGGGTCGCCGGGCACCCGGTGGTCGACGTCGCCGGCATGGTGGCGGCGCATGCCGCGTTCGGCGGCGTCCAGGACCTCGCCGGAGAGGATCGGCGGGGAGATCCAGTACCCGTTCTCCCGGTAGAACGCCACATCGTCATCGGTCGGCAGCCACGTGGAAGGTAGGTTCACCATGCCCGGGACGCTAGGACGACCGGGCCCGCCGGCGCGTCCACGATTCCCGGGCGCCTGTACATAATTCGCGGGTGTCCATCGAGCGCCCCACCGGCCTCAGCGGGGGATTCCACGCGCGCCTGCGGCGGGCCGGCGTTCCCGGACTCGTCCACGCCGGTGACCAGCACGCCCCCACCACCTGGGTGATCCGGACCCACGCCCACGACGTCTGGGAGCTGTACCTCCAGCTGGCCGGACCACCGACCCGCTGGACCATCGCCGGCCGCGTCTGGGACGTGCCGTCACGCGGCCTGCTGGCGGTGCCCCCGGGGGTGCCGCACGCGATGGCGGCCTCCAGCACCGCGCCCTACCACTTCTACTTCGCCGCCCTCGCGCCCGCCGCCATCATGCCGCCGGGCGACCTGCGCCCCCTCTGGCGGCGGCACCGCCCGTTCGTCGTCACCGACGCCGGTTCGATGGTCACGCCGTTCGAGCTGTTCCTGCGGGAGGTCACCGCACGTCGGCCGCTGCGCGCACCCGGGCTGGCGCACACCGCCGCCCTGCTCGTGATCGAGGCCTCCCGGCTGGCCGGCGGCGGGCGCCAGGGCCGCCATCCGGCCCTGCACCCGGCCGTCGCCAAGGCCCGGCGGCTCATCGAGACCCACCTCGCCGACGGCCTGACGGTCGGTGACCTGGCCGCCGCCGTCCACCTCTCGCCCTCGCATCTCACCGAGCTGTTCCGCGCCGGGACCGGCGAGACTCCCGGCCGGTACCGCACCCGCCTGCGCGTCGAACGCGCCCGGCTGCTGCTCGGTGAGACGGACGTGCCGATCACCACGCTGGCGGCCGACCTCGGTTACTCCTCGTCCCAGCACTTCGCGACCGCCTTCCGCCGCGAGACCGGCACGACGCCCTCGCACTACCGGCGGCAGGCCACCGCTTGAACGCGCCGCTCGCGGTCGCGTGCCGACGGCCCCGGCTGAAGGTTCATCGGCTGGCCGCGACGGCCCGGCGGGCGCGCTCCCGGTAGCCCTCGAGCTTCTCGGAAGGAGCGATGACGCGGTGGCTGCGGGATTGGATGGAGACGTCGTGGCCTTCGGCGGCTTTGCGCAGGGCGCCGACGGTGGCCTTCTCGCGGGGGATGTGGGTGAAGGGGTCGAAGGAGTACCAGCGCATGGCGTTCTGGTGGGTCATCTTGTCGATGTCGTCGTCGGGGACCTGGCAGTCGGTCAGGACCTGGTGGAGTTCTTCGGGGGCGCCGGGCCACATCGAGTCGCTGTGGGGGTAGTCGGCCTCCCAGCAGATGTTGTCGATGCCGATGTCGTGGCGCAGCCGGACCCCGAGCGGGTCGCTGATGAAGCAGGTGAGGAAGTGCTCGCGGAAGACCTCGCTGGGCAGCCGGCCGCCGAAGTCCTGCAGGGTCCAGGTGGCGTGCATCTCGAAGGTGCGGTCCACCCGCTCCAGGAAGTAGGGGATCCAGCCGGTGCCGCCCTCCGACAGCGCGATCCGGATGCCGGGGAACTCCTTGATGACCCGTGACCACAGCAGGTCGGCGGCGGCCGAGACGATGTTCATCGGCTGCAGGGTGATCATCACATCCGGTGGGGAGTCGGCGGCGGGCACCGCCAGCCGTCCCGAGGACCCGATGTGCACGTTGAGCACGGTGCCGGTGTCCACCAGGGCGCGCCAGACCGGGTCCCAGTGCTCGCTGTGGAAGCTGGGGTAGCCCATCGCGGCCGGGTTCTCGGAGAAGGTGAGGGAGTGGCAGCCCTTGGCCGCCACCCGGTGGATCTCCTGCGCGCAGGCTTGGGGGTCCCAGATGACCGGCAGTGCCATCGGGATGAACCGGCCGGGGTGGGCGGCGCACCATTCGTCGATGTGCCAGTCGTTGTAGGCGCGGACCAGGGCCAGGGAGAAGTCGTGGTCCTCGGTGGCGAACAGGCGGGCGGCGAAGCCGGGGAAGGAGGGGAAGTTCATCGAGGCCAGGATGCCGCCGGCGTCCATGTCCTTGACGCGTTCGTGGACGTCGTAGCAGCCGGGGCGGATCTCGTCCAGGCCCTGGGGTTCCAGGCCGTACTCCTCCTTGGGCCGCCCGGCCACCGCGTTGAGGGCGGCGTTGGGGATGACGGTGTCGCGGAACTGCCACACATCGGTGCCGTCCTCGCGGTGCACCAGGCGGGGCGCGTCGTCCTTGTAGCGCTCGGGCAGGTGGTTCACGAACATGTCGGGCGGCTCGATGATGTGGTCATCGACACTGATCAAGATCATGTCGTCGCGGTTCACGACGGTTCCCTTCGGTCGGAGGCGGGGGCCGGCGAGGGAGTGACGGGCCCATGAGCCATTAGTACAATCCTCGGCAATGACCGGCATTGCACGAACGGCCGACTTGATGCCCCTGGCGGCCAGATCCCAATGGGTCTCGCTGCGTGACAGGGCCGGGGTGACCGCGGGCTCGTACGCCTTCGAGGGGGACACCGCACGCCACCCCTGGCACCGGCACGACCTGCACCAGCTCGAGTACGCCTTCGAGGGGATCGTCCAGATCCAGACCATGGCGGCGCGCTACCGGGTGCCCTCGCGGCAGGCGGTGTGGATCCCGGCGGGGGTCGCCCACCAGGCCTCGTTCGAGAAGGCCCGGACCGTGTCGGTGTTCTTCGACCCGGCCATGGTGCGCGACGCCGCGGGCCGGGTCCGGGTGCTGCCGGTGGAGCCGGTCTTCCGCGAGATGGTCATCTATTCGTCGCGCTGGCCCATCGGTCGGCGGGCCGGCACGCCGGTCGCCGACTCCTTCTTCGAGGCGCTCGCCGACCTGGTCCTGGAACGGCTCGACCACGAGCAGCCGTACTTCCTGCCGGCCAGCACCGACCCGCTGATCACGGCGGTCATGCTCTACACCGACGACAACCTGGCCTCGGTGACGCTCGAGGACGTGTGCCGCGCCGTCACCGTCTCCGAACGCACACTGCGGCGCCGCTTCCACGCCGCCACCGGCATGACCTGGCGCCAGTACCTGCTGCACAGCAGGCTGCTGCACGCCATGACGCTCCTGACCCGGGACGGCAGCACCGTCCTCGGGGTGGCGACGGCCGTGGGGTTCGACAGCGCCAGCGCCTTCAGCCGCGCCTTCCAGAGCTACACCGGGCAGACGCCGACCGCCTTCCGCCGCGAAAGGCTGACCGTCGCGCCCGGCGGTGAAGCGCCCGGCCCGTGATTCCGCCGCGCTTCGTCGCCTGACGGATCGCCCCACCGAACACAAACTGGACTGGCGGCTGGCGCTGCTCGCGCTGGTGGCGCTGCCCTTCTACGGCGCCGCGTACGCGTGGAACTCCTGGGCCTCCCGCAGCCATGCCCGCGGCCGGCGGCTGACCGGCTGACCGCGCCGGGCGCCGTCGGGACCGGTGCCGTGGGCGCGGGGCGCGGTCAGGCGGCGCCTCGCCTGCCGGGCGAGGGGCCGCTAACCTTCTAGAACGTGACACGTACACCTGGCCCTCGGCTCGAAGAGTTCCGGTTCGACGCCGGGGCGCTCTGCCTCGACTTCGTCGCGACGCTCGGGCGCCGCGGGAACCCGGCGCACCGCCGCGTCGAGCGGATCCCGACCCCGGCCCGGTTCGGCGAATGGCTCCGGGCGCGCGATCTCCCCGGCGCCGATGCGGACCTCTCGCGCGGAGACCTCGTCTCAGCGGTCGTGCTCCGGGAGGCGATCGACGGGCTGGTGCGCGGCGTCCTCGACGGCGGCGACGTCACGGCGGACGCGCGCACCGTGAACCGGTGGGCGGAGTGCCCGGTGGCGGTACCGAGGTTCGACCCGCGGACCGCCGCGGCGACCTTCCACAGCCCCGAGCCGGTGGCGGCCGCGCTGGCGCAGATCGCGCGCGACGCCGTCGTCACGGCCGCGCGGGCGGTGCGGCTGCCCGTGCTGGTCTGCGCCATGGACGACTGCCGCATGCTGTTCATCGACCATTCCCGCGGCAGGCCGCGACGCTGGTGCTCCGCGAGCCGCTGCGGCAACCGCGCCAAGGCGGCGGCCTACCGCCGGCGACGCCAGGACACCATCTAGATGGTGTTGCCAACGTGGCGGGACGCTCCCAAGATGAAGGCATGCGCATCCACTGGGTCGTGTTCGACCTCAACGGCACCCTGCTCGACCCGAGCCCGATCTCCCGAGCGCTGCCGCCGCCTTCCGACGACGCGGCCACCGCGCTGAGCCTGCTGCACGAGACGGTCTTCCAGGCGATGGCCGACACGCTCGCGGGCCGCTACCGTCCCTTCACCGAGTACCTGGGCGCCGCTGTCGGGCGCCGGCTCGCCCTCGCCGGGCACCCGCCGGAACCCGGCGTGCGGCAGGCCGTCGCCGCGGCGGGCTGCCTGCCGCCCTTCCCGGAAGCGTCGCGGGCGCTGGACGTCCTCGCCGCCGCCGGCCTCCGCATCGCCACCATCACCAACAGCCCCACCGCGACCGCCGAACGGGCGCTCACCGAGGCGAAGCTGCGCGACCGATTCGACCGCGTCGTCGGAAGCGACACCTGTGAGGCCTACAAGCCGGCTCGCGCGGTCTACGACAACGGGCTGCGCCGGATCGGCGTCGACGCGTCCGAGGCCTGCATGGTCGCGGCACATGGCTGGGATCTGCTCGGCGCCCATCAGGCGGGGATGCGCACCGCGTGGATCTCGCGCGGCGAGGGGCGGCGGTTGCAGACCGTGCCCGAGCCCGACGTCACAGGCGGCGACCTGCTCGACACCGCCCACGCCATCGTCGCCGCCACCACCTCTTCCTGATCGACGGCGGTACGGGCTGCAGAAGAACGAGGACCTGCAGCGCACGCTGGACACCGCCTTCGCGAGCTGCGCTCCTCGCCTGGCGGCTCGTCGCTTGTCGCGAAGGCGGCGATCGCTGCATCGCTCCGAACTCGCCTGGCGGCTCGCTCCGCGATCAGGTTCTCGCTCCGCTCGAACCTGCCTTCGGACGCGATCGCAACGCTCGAGCGGCAGGATGGGTTCGTGGTGATTTCAGCGGGATGCGTGGTCTGCGACAACAATGCGCGTCTGGACTCGCTGCCGCCCCGGGAGCTCATCGCGGCCGATCGGTACTGGCGGGCGGCGCATGCGTTCGGCACCGGCCTGCCAGGCTGGCTCGTCCTCATGCCCCTGCGGCACGTGACCTCCCTCGCCGAGCTGACCGATGCCGAGACCACCGTTCTGGGGGAGTGGCAGGTGCGGTTGTCACGGGCACTGCACGCGGTGACCGGATGCGTGAAGACCTACGTGGCGCAGTTCGCCGAGGCCGAGGGCTTCGCCCATGTCCATTTCCACATCATCGCCCGGATGGGCGACCTGCCGGAGGAGCGGCGGGGGCCCAGGGTGTTCACCATGCTCGGCCGGTCGGAGGAGCACGACCTCGGCGCCGCCCGGCGCGACGAGCTGGCCGTCGAGATCCGGCGGCACCTCGAGGCGGCCGCGTCGTGATCGACGCGGCCGCCTCGGTGGATCACTTCCCCCTTCCGGTGACCGCCGCGCGCACCAGGAGCAGGCCGGAGGCCAGTACGGCCACGGCCGTCGCGCCGTGGACGCCGAACGCCGCCGCCTTCGAGCCGTGGTGGGCGAGGACGGTCAGCATGTCCCCGGCGGGGATGGTCGCGAACGCGATCATCACCCAGCCGAGCGCCTCCCGCTTGCCCCTGGCCAGCAGCGCGAAGACGGTGAGGCCGCTCGCCAGGTCGCGCACGCCCTTGAGGTTCAGGAACGCGGCCGCGTCGCCGGTCGGCCACTCCGGCAGGCCGAAGGTCTGGGCGCTGCCCACCGGGTCCAGGAGGTAGCGCAGGCCGACGTAGGTGATGCCCGCGCCGGTGAGCGCGGCGATGGCCGTGCCGGCGGGGGACCGGCGGACGTCCTCGCGAAGCCGCCGCATCCGCGCGGCGTGGTGCCGCGCCCCGTAGATCCGCCAGAGCGCGCGGGCGGGGGCGGGCAGCCCGGCGAGGAACTCCGCGCGTTCGCGCGGGGTCGCGTCCTCCAGGGCGATGCCGAGGAAGGTCAGGATCCGGCTCTTGGGGGTGTGGCGGACGAAGTGCTCGCCCTGCGCGTTCCATTCGGCCTCGGTGAGGTGCCGCCCGGCGAGCGGGAGCAGGTTCGCCTCCTCGTCGTCCAGGTGCTCCACCAGGACGGCGCGGTGCTCGGCGAGCGCGGCGACCAGCGCGTCGCGGCCGGCCTCGTCCGCCGACGCCGCCCACGGCCCGGCGAGGCCGCGCAGCCGCTCGACGCTCGCGGCGACCTTCTCGTGCTGCGCCTCCATCCGCAGGACGACGTCGGCGTCCAGGTCCACCCGCGACAGCAGCGGCGGCCAGATCAGCTCGTCCTCGCCGCGGTGGTGGTTGTGCAGGCCGAGCAGGTAGTCCGACAGGTGCGCGGCGAGCGCGCGGGCGCGGCGCCGGTCGCCGGGCCTGGTCGCGCCGATCAGCTCGGCCAGCAGGCGCGACTCGCGGCGGAGACCGCGGTGGACGACGACCATGGAGTGAGTGAACGGGCGGGCGGTGGAAATCGTCGCTGTGCTCATGCCCCAAGGCTGCGCGGGGCGTCTTGGAACCGGCTTGGAACGCCGCTTGGAGACCGGCGGGACCATGACCGCGGTACGAATACCATCGTCCCGAGATGGTGCAGATCCGGGTGCTCGGGC
This sequence comes from Spirillospora sp. CA-255316, assembly GCA_050942275.1. Classification (GTDB taxonomy): domain Bacteria; phylum Actinomycetota; class Actinomycetes; order Streptosporangiales; family Streptosporangiaceae; genus Spirillospora. The sequence goes on from CP192047.1 coordinate 3,674,749, forward strand.
CGCTCGAGGCCGAGGTGTCGGGCGCCCGGGCGGCGCTGGGCGGGCCGCGGCAGCGGGCCGTGCTGGCGCTGCTGGTCGCCGCGCGCGGCCAGGTCGTGTCCGTGGACCGCATGATCGACGATCTGTGGCGCGGCGAGCCCCCGGCACGGGCCGTCACCTCCTTGCAGGCCTACATCTCCAACCTGCGCAGGCTCCTGGAACCGGAACGCGCGCCCCGCGCCCCGGCGCGCGTGCTCGTCTCCGCCGCGCCCGGCTACGCGCTGCGCCTCCCCGACGACGCCGTGGACGCCTGGCGCTTCGGTGCGCTCGTCCAGGAGCCCGGGCGGCTGGACGAGGCCTTGGCCCTGTGGCGCGGTCCGGCGTTCGCCGAGTTCGCCGACGAGGAGTGGGCCCAGGCCGAGATCGGCCGTCTCGGCGAGCTGCGGCTGGCCGCCCGTGAACGGCGCGTCGCCGCGGCCCTGCGCGCGGGCGACGCCGCCGGCGCCGTGCCCGAGGCCGAGCTCCTCACCCGCGACGAGCCGCTGCGGGAGGAGGGCTGGCGGCTGCTGGCGGCGGCGCTGTGGGGCTCGGGCCGCCAGGCCGACGCCCTCGCCGCCCTCCGCCGGGCGCGTGCCACGCTCTCCGACGAGCTGGGCCTCGACCCGGGTCCCGCGCTGGCCGACCTGGAAACGGCGATCCTCCAGCAGCGCCTCGACACCGTCGACCTCCCGTCACCCGCCCCCCTGCCGGCACCGGCCCCCGCCCCCGGCGGCGACCTGTTCCTGGGCCGCGACGACGAACTGGCCGCCCTGACCGGGCTCGCGGCCGAGGGCGGCCTGCGCGTGGCCCTGGTCACCGGAGAGGCCGGGCTGGGCAAGACCGCGCTGCTGACGCGGCTGGCGGCCGTCCTGGAACGCGACGGCCGGCTCGTCGTGACCGGCCGCTGCCCCGAGAGCGAGGGCGCGCCCCCGGCCTGGGCCTGGGCGGAGGCCCTCACCGGCCTCGCCCGGCACTTCCCGGCCCCCGAGGAGGCCGCGCCGCTGCTGGAGCACGCCTCCGCCGCCGAACCCCGCGACACCACGGCCGGCCGGTTCCGCCTGCACCGCGCCGTCTGGACGTGGCTGAACGACGCGGCCCGGCGGCGTCCCCTCGCCGTACTGCTCGACGATCTCCACTGGGCCGACGCCGAGACGCTCGCGCTGCTCGCCGCGGCCTCGGGCGAGGGGCCCGTGCTCCTGGTCGCCGCCTTCCGGGCCGAGGAGACCGGCACGCGCCTCACCGAGACCCTGGCCGCCCTGGCCCGCCGGTCCCCGCTCCGCCTGCCCCTGCGCGGCCTGCCCGGGCCCGCCGTCGCCCGGCTCGTCGCCGCCGAGTGCGCCGCCGACGTGGACGCCGCCACGGTCGCCGCGCTCGCCGAACGCACCGGCGGCAACCCCTTCTACGTCCGGGAGAGCGCGAAGCTGCTCCGCAGCGAGGGCGCCCTCGTCGCGACCTCGGAGGTCCCCGAGGGCGTGCGGGACGTGCTGCGCCGCCGGATCGCGCGCCTGCCCGAGGGCGCCGTCGCCGTGCTGCGCCTCGCCGCGCTCGCCGGCCGCGAGGCGGACGTGGACACGCTCGTCACGGCGGCCGACACCGACGAGAGCGGGGTGCTGGACGCGCTCGACGCCGGCCTCGTCTCCGGGCTGCTGTCCGAGGACGCGCCGGGCCGGGTACGGTTCGCGCACGCCCTCGTGCAGGACACGATGGTCGCCGATCTCAGCGCGCCGCGCCGCACCCGCATGCACGCGCGGCTGGGCGAGGCCCTGGAGCGCCTGGCACCCGGCGACGCGCCGGCGCTGGCGTACCACTTCCACCGCGCCGCCTCCGCCGCGACCGCCGCCAAGGCCGTCGGGTACGCGATCCGGGCCGCCGACCTGGCGGAGGCCCGCTACGCGCACGAAACGGCCGTGGAGCTGCTCGAGCAGGCCCTGGAGTCGTTCGAGCGCGTACCGGGCCGCGACGACGTCGGCCGCGTCGACCTGCTGGGCCGCCTGCTCCGCGCCCAGGCGCGCGCGGGAGCGGTCCAGGACGCCCGCGCCACCCGCCTGCGCGCCATCGACCTGGCCGAAGAGGCCGGGCGCGACGACCTGCTCCTGGCCGCCTTCACCGCGTGGACCGAACCCGCCCCCTGGCAGCTGCGCCCCTACGGCGTCGTCGACCACCGCCTGGTCGGCCTGCTCGCCCGTCTCCTCGAACGCGGCGACCTCGCCCCCGACGTCAGATGCCGCCTCCTCGACGCCTACGCCGCCGAACTGTCGGGCACCGGAGACCCCGGCGGCCGGGCGGCGGCCGAGGAGGCCGTCGCGATCGCACGGCGCCTGGGCGACCCTCGGCTGCGCGTGCTGACGCTGTTCACCCTCGCCCGCGAGCACGACTACCGGGAGGGCGTCCGCCAGGGGGCGCACGTCCGCCAGGGGGCGCACGCCCGCGAACTGCGCGCCCTCGGCATCGACCACGAGATGCCCGCCGCGCTGTGGTCGGGCACGATCACCCTCGCGGCGGCCGCCGTGTGGGCCGGACGCCCGGACCGGGCGCGCGACCTGGTCTCGGAGGCGGCGGAACTGGCCCGCCGCTACCGGATGCCCGAGGCGGCCGCGGTCTGCGAGGCCGCCCTGGCCGCCCTCGCCCACACCGAGGGGCGCCTGGACGACGCCGAACGCCACTACGCCGCGACGACCAGGGCGATGGCCGAGCAGGGCTCCCTGCACGCCGAAGGATTCGCCCTGGTCACGCGCGCGAGCCTCGCCGTGTCACGCGGCGCGTTGCCCGCCCTCGTCCCCGAGGCGAAGAGCGTCCGGCCCGACCTGGACCACCTTGTCTCCGACATCTTCGCCGCGGCGTACGCCGCCGCAGGCGATCTCGGCGAGGCGCGCCGCCTCCACGCGTCCGCTCCGCCGATCCAGCCGGACTACTTCTTCACGATGTTCTGCACGTTCCGTGCCATGACCGTGGTCGCCCTGGGCGACCGGCAGGGAGCGGCCGAGCTCTACGAGATGCTGCTGCCCCACCGGGACGGCCCGCCCGCCGGACTGGAGAGCCTGGCCATCGCCATGCGCCCGCCCGCCCGCACCCTCGGAGACCTCGCCCGCCTCCTCGGCGAGGACCCGACCCCGCACTACCGGCGCGCCGCCGAGATCGCCGCCCTCTGGAACGCGCCCCACTGGGCGGCCCCGGCCGGTTGAAACCGCGGGGCCGCCCGCCTCCTGGCGTCCGGGACGCAGGCGCAGGTCGGCCACGACGGGCAGGTGGTCGGAGGCGAGGGTGGCCGGGACATGCGCCGACCGCACCCCGACAGTGCGGGAGACCGCGCCCCCTCAGCCGGTGACGCTTCCGTTCCGGGCGGCGCGTGCCTGGGCCAGAAGCCGTTTGCGTTCAGGGGTGTAGTGCCACCACGGACGGGCGGGCTTCCCCTCGGCCTGATCCACGGCGGACATGATGGTGTCGAGCAGGCACGGGTCCTCGGGGCGGCCGGAGGCCGCCGCCATCTCCTCGAACAACTCGATCGGGTCCCTGCCCGCCAGCTGCGCGACGCGGGTGATGCCGACGCGTTCGAAGCGGCCGGCCACCGCGCGGCCGACGTTGACCAGCCGGGTGAGCTCGGTGGTGATCACCGGATCTCCTTCCCGGCCGCTGCCAGGCCCGTCCTGTCCAGCGCGTCGGCGAGCAGGCCGATCTGCCCGAGATCGCCCGAGCAGGGGAGCAGGACCAGGTCGTCGGCCCCGGCGGCGGAGAGGCGTTCGACCTCCCGGCGCAGGCCGTCCAGGCCGGTCACGAGGTCGGGCGCGATGTGGGGAAGGTAGTCGGGGCCGTAGTAGTGCTCCACGTAGGCTTCGGCGGTCTCGGCCGCGCCGGGGCCCAGGCAGAAGTACCGTTCGACGATGATGCGCGGCCGTCCGGGGCGTCCGGCCCGCGCCCACTCCCGGCGGACGGCTTCGACGCCGCGTTCGAGCGTCTCCAGGCCGAAGGAGGGCGCCACCCAGCCGTCGGACAGGGCGGCGGCGCGGGCGAATCCGGCGGGCACCATGCCGGCCAGCAGCAGCCCGGGGCGTCCTTCGGGGAGGGCGGGGACCGGGCCGGACGCCCCGGTCGTTTCGCCTCGCCACACGGCGCGCATCGTCGCCACGGCGGCCTCGAAGGCCGCGCCCCGTCCGGTCATGGACACGCCGGCGGCGGCGTAGTCCTCGGGCCAGCCGCCCATGCCCAGCCCCACGGTCAGCCGCCCGGCCGACAGCCGCTCCAGCGAATCGATCTGCTTGGCCAGCTGGACGGGATTGCCTCGGTAACCGGCGTTGAGCACGGTGGTCAGCAGCTCGATCCGCTCGGTACGGGCCGCCGCGGCCGCCAGCGCGACGAGCGGGTCGAGGTTGTCGTACACCAGCCGGTCGATCACGCCGAGCGAGGCGAAGCCGCGCTCCTCGCTCTCGGCCGCCCAGCGTCCGATGATCGTGGCGTCCGTGCCCGGCACGGCGGCGGGCAGTCCTATTCCTATGCGCATGCTTTTCCCCCCAGGTCCACCGTCATACCCGGTCCTTGGTTCGCGTTCACGCAGGCCAACGTAGGCGAGGCCCCTCCGCCGCGGCTTGTAGGAAACGGCCATGCCCACCCAAGACCGGGCAGGCGCCGGTCACGCCAGGTCGTAGAGCAGGCGGTAGTAGGCGATGCGCTCGGGGTCGGGGGCGATGCCGTACGCGTCGTACAGGACGCCGTCGAAGCCGGGGCCGTAGTCCCATCCCAGGCTCCATGTCGCGACCGCCAGGTCGGCCCACCGGTCGGCCACCCCGAGCGAGCCCAGGTCGACGTGCGCGGCGAAGGCGCCGTCGTCGTGGAGCAGGGTGTTGGGGGTGCAGGCGTCCCCGTGGCAGACCACGAGACGGTCGACGGCGGGCGGTTCGCCGACCAGCGCCCGGGCCTCATCGAGCCCGAGATGCCGGTGTTCGGGGGCCCAGTCGGCCGGGCCCTCACCGTCGGCGATGCGCTCGTCGGCGCGGACGAGCCGCCGCTCGACGCTCCAGTCGAACGGGCACCCGTCCACCGGCAGGGCGTCGTGGAGAAGCCGCAGCCCGCGGCCGATCGCGGCGGCCGCGGTGGCGGGCTCGCCCTTCCACCGGGGTTCCACCGCCGACCGGCCGGGGACGGCCGCGGTGACCAGCCACGCGCCCTCGGCGCCGGTGCCGTGGTCGAGGACCGGCGGGACGCGCGCCCAGCGCCCCGCCCAGGCCAGGCGCTCGGCTTCGCCGGGCAGGTCGATCTCGGGCGTGCCGGCGGCGACCCATTTGACGTATCTGGCGCCGTCGCCGCCGCCGTCGAGGCGGAAGGTCAGCCCGCCGAGCTCGTTGCGCCACACCGGGGTGATGGCGGCTTCACCGGCGAGCGCCGTGACGACGCCGGGAACGGGCACCGGCCCGGTCGGAACCTCGGAGATCGCAGCGCTGCCGTCCATAGGATCACGACTTTGCCATGGCACGCTCCCGCCGCCAAAGCGATTTCCGGAGCGCGGCGACCGCGCGGCCCGCGGTCTGATCACCACGTGCCGGCCCGGCCGCCGCGGCGGCGTTTGACCTTGTCGCGACGTCAACGTTTCTACTGGTCATGCCCGACGCAGCCATCGAGGGAGGCCTCCGCCATGTCCGCCACAGCACCGACCCTGCCCTTCGAGCGACCCGGCCACCTGACGCCCCCTCCGGCCTACGCCGAACTGCGCGCCGGCGCGCCGGTCGCCCGGGTGGTCACCCCCGAGGGCGGGCACGCGTGGCTGGTCACGTCCTACGACCACGTGGTGGACGTGCTGACCGACGCGAGGTTCAGGCTGGCGCCGCCGGGCGCGGAGTCCTCGGGCAACGACACGCTGTTCCAGGACGGCGAGGCCCACACGCGGCTGCGGCGGCTGGTCGCCAAGGCGTTCACCCCGAGGGCGATCGCGGCGACGCGCCCCCACATCGAGCACCTCGCGGACGAGCAGGCCGCCGCCTTCGCCGCAGCGGGACCGCCCGCGGATCTGGTCGCGGGACTCGCCGCGCCGCTGGCGACGCAGGTGATCGGCGACCTGATCGGGGTGGCGATCGGTGATCGCGAGCGTTTCCACGCGATGGTCGAGACGCTCTCCGGGGACTTCCTCAACGACGAGGAGGCGGCGATCGCGGCGGCGCGGGCCTGGAGCGACCTGACCGCGTACGCGGCCGATCTGGTCGCCGCCAAACGCCGTGCGCTCGGGGACGACCTGCTCAGCGCCCTGATCGAGGTGCGGGACGCCGAGGACGGGCGGCTCGGCGACCCCGAGCTGACCGGCCTGGTGATCTCGATCATCGCGGCGGGCCACCAGACCTCGCGCAACGCCATCGCGGTCGGCGCGATCCAGCTCGTCACCGAGAACCGCCTGGGCGGCCTCGCCGACGCGCCCGACCTGGACGCGGTCGTGGAGGAGGTGCTGCGGCGCCTGGCCGGGCTGATCGCCGAGCCGTTCCCCCGCTGGGCCCACGGGAACGTCGAGCTGGGCGGCGCGTCGATCGAGGCGGGCGACCTGGTGCTGGTCCGTCTGGAGGCCGCCAACCACGATCCCCGCCGCTTCACCGACCCGGACCGCTTCGTCCCCGGCCGGGATTCGGCCGGCGCGCACGTGTCGTTCGGGCGGGGGCCGCACCACTGCCTCGGCGCGTCCCTGGCCCGGATCGAGCTGACCGCCGCCCTCCGCGCCCTTGCCCGGCGGCTCCCCGGCCTCCGGCTGCGGGGCGAGGTCGAGGACCTGGTCTGGGTCCGCGGCCAGACCGACGCCGGGCCCGAGGCCGTCCCCGTCACATGGTGACCTGTCCGAGCCAGGCGCCGTCGCGCATGAGGGTGCGCCCCTGGAGTTCGTTCTCCTCGCGCCAGGCTTGGACCCGGTGCGGCTTGAGGCGGAAGTAGACGTACTCGGTGTCGAGTTCGCGGGGGTCGAAGCCGGTGGCGGCGGCGAAGGCGTCGCCGGTGCCGTCGGGGAGGCCTTCGGCCGGCAGCGGGACGGCGGTCGCGTCGATCATGACGACGTCGCGGGTGGGGCCCAGGCCGAGGCGGACGCGGCCGGTGGCGACGAGGTTGCGGGCGGTGGGGCTGGACGCGGGGGTGGAGATGAGGAGGGTGTCGCCGTCCCACAGGAAGGAGAGCGGGACCAGGTAGGGGACGCCGGTCGTCGGGTCGGCGGTGGCCACCCAGAGGTCGGTGTCGCTCTCCAGACGGTGCAGGGTGTCCTTGAGGCGCTGCCCAGGGGTCCTGGGGGACGGCATCAGATCTTCTCCTTGCTGCCCAGGTCTGTGTCGTCGCCCAGGGCTATGTCGGTTTCGGTGCCGAGGGAGACGGCCGGGCCCAGGGCGACCTCGGCGCCGTGGCGTTCGTCCAGGAAGACGCACAGCAGGGCCAGCAGCTCGGCCACGTCTTCGCCGTACCGTCCGGAGGAGAGGAACGCCTCTGCCCGCGACAGGTCGCCCGGGACGGTGTCGGCGAGCGGCCGGTCGAGCAGCCGTGCGAGCGGGTCCCGGTACGGCCCGTGCACCTCGATCCGGTCGAGGCCGACGACGGCGAAGTGCGCGCCGGACGGCGTGCTCCATACCCACCAGGGGTCGAGCCGCGACGGGGCCGGCGGCTCCGCCTCCAGCAGGGTCTCCGCGTCGACGTACAGGCTGCCCGACTTGGTCCAGACCCGGCCTTGCGCGGGCAGGGCGGTCAGACCGGAGCCGCCCCTTCCGTACGTCCGGGACACCTCGGGGCGCAGGGCGCCGTCGTCGAGCCGCCAGCGGGTCAGGGTACCGGATATGCCGACGGTGACCAGCCTGGACCCGGAGGTGAAGACCATCCCCTGGGCCCTGTCGCGGGTGTCCTCCGCGCGTGCGACCACCGTCCCGGCCTGCGGGTCCAGCAGCGCGGGCCGCCAGCCGCCCACCGCGATCATTCCGGTCTCCGGGTCCACGGCCAGGGCGTACCCCCACGTCTCGGTCAACCCCAGGTCGCCGAAGGACACGGTGTGCCGCGTGCCGTCGTGCGGCGGTGCGAGCAGGTGCACGTCGCGGAAGCTCGTGGCGACCAGCGAGCCGCCGGGCGCGAGCGCGACGGCGCAGATCTCGTCGGCGATGTGGCCCATTTTGTACGGCGGCGGGTCGATGAGGCACACGCGCTCACCGCCCGCGTACCGGACCAGCTTCCCGCCCGGGTGGCCCACGATCGCGATCACGGCGTCGCCGGTGTGGATCAGCTCCCGCCACTGCTCGGAGTGGTCCTGGCGCGGGTACGAGGCGACGACGTCCCCTTCGGGCAGGGCGTAGTCGACGATGACGGCGGCTCCGTCGGTGCGGCTCTTCCCCGCGACGGCGAGGCGCGTCCCGTCCGGGGACAGGGCGCACTGCCCGACGACGCCGATGTCGAGTTCGGGCCGCAACGGGCCCCGCAGGTCGAGGGAGGACAGCGCCGCCAGGACCCGGTCCGGCGGCATGCGCAGCAGCCGGTCGAACGCCTCCCGCGACAGGCCGGGCGGGCACCAGCCGGCCACCGGCCGGAGCGCAGCGAGCGCCTCGGTGAGGGGGAGGTCGCGGGCGAGCCGCCACAGCTCCGGCCACGCCTCCTCGGCGGCCAGCCGGCCGGCCAGGAACCCGCGCTCCCGCACGCTCATCGCCCGCGGCGGCGTGGTGCCGACCAGGACCCGTACCAGGTCCAGCTCGCCCGCCGCGGCGACCGCCGAACGCACCCGGGCGCGCAGCCCGGCCGACCCGCCCGCGTAGGCGGCGGCCAGCAGCGCGCCGTCCGGGTCGGCGGCCCGGTAGTCCTCGTACCGCCCGGTGACCAGCAGGCAGGCCGCGCGCTCCACCGGGTCGCCGGGGACGAGCCCGCGGTCCGCGCAGGTCCGGATGACGATCTGCCGCACGTGCTCGGGCGTGTCGTCGGCGAGCGCGCCCCGGCACAGCTCGTCCGGTGCGGCCGTGCCGAGCGCCAGCCGGCTGAGGTGCCGCGCCGTCTGATCGCCGGAGGCCGGCGCCTCCCGCCCGGTCTCGCGGAGGAACGCCCACAGCGCCGGTGCGGGCTCGTCGATCCAGCGCCGCCAGGCGTGCGCGAGCGTCGCGTCGTCGAGTGGACGGGGGTTGCGGAGCAGCGCGTCCAGCATCGCCTTGCGGCCCGGGCCGGACGCGTCGCCGAGCGCTTGCCAGAGGGCGTCGAGCACGGGCCCGGCGGCGCCTTCGCACGCGTGCCGCGCGCCCGCGCGCACGCCTTCGTCGGTGTCGGTGAGCAGCGCGGGCATCGCCCGTTCGGCGCCCTCGCCCCAGAGGTCGAGCAGGCGGTCGTGCAGGGCGGCGGCCGTCCAGCGCGCACGGCCGCCGTCGGCGAGGAGGCCGTGCTTGCGCACGACGGCGCGCAGCACGGGCTCCCGGTTCCGCGCCCACAGGCGCACGACCAGGTCCCGCGACCAGGCGCGCAGCGGGTGCCCGCGATGCTCCTCCCTTGTCGCCACCGCGACGACCAGCGCCAGCTCCGGCCCGCGCGCCGCGGCCCGCCGCGCCAGTCTGGCCAGCCGCGGCCGGCCGTTCCGGTCCGCCGCGCGGCGCATCAGCCGCGCGGCCCTCCGCTGCCCTATTCCCATGGACCGCCCTCCAGAGGACAAAGTATGCGCCGCCCCGCTCGGCCGCCGCGGCTCGGGGCGGAGCCCCGCCCGTGGCCGCCCGCGCGCGAACAAACCTGGTCGGTCGGGTTTTTGCCGTTCTGATTATCCGAGACGGATTATGAGGCGCCCCTTCAACAAAAGATGGCCCGCCCGCTGACAGCATGAGGACGGGGGCCTTGGCCTGCTTTCGGTTGGCCCGGGGTGATTTGTGGAGGGCTATATGGAGTCACGGGTGACGGTCGTCGTCCCGATGTACAACGTGGCGCCATATCTGGAGGAATGCCTGGACTCGATCGCGGCGCAGACGCTGCGCGACCTGGACGTGGTCATGGTGGACGACGGCTCGGCCGACGAAAGCCCGGAGATCGCCGCGGCGTACGCGTCCCGGGACCGCCGGTTCCGCCTGATCCGCCAGGACAACCACGGTCTGGGCCACGCCCGCAACACCGGGGCCCGCGAGGCGCGCGGCGAGTACCTGGCCTTCGTCGACAGCGACGACGTCCTGCCCGCCCACGCCTGCGAATTGCTCGCCGGGACACTGGACCGCACCGGCTCGGACTTCGTCTCCGGCAACACCCGGCTGCTGACCCCGGCCGGTCTCCGGCAGTCGCCTATGCATCGGCGGCCGATGCGCACCACCCGGATGCGGACGCACATCACCCGGGACCCGCTCCTGATGTACGACCGGCTCGTCCCGAACAAGCTCTTCCGCAGGAGTTTCTGGCAAGAGCACGGCCTGCGTTTTCCCGAGGGCGTGCTGTACGAGGACATTCCGGTGACGTTACCGGCGCATTTCCTGGCATCGGCCGTGGACGTGGTGAACGACACCGTCTACCACTGGCGCCAGCGGGACGGCGGCGACCGGTCCATCACCCAGCGCCGTACGGAGATGAAGGCCCTGGAGGACCGTTTCGCCGCGGTCGAGGCGGTGCGGGACTTCCTTGACGCGCGGCCCGGGCACCGCCCGCACAAGAAGGCCTACGAGCAGGTCGCCCTGCGCAGCGACCTGCGCATCTTCCTGAACGTCCTGCCCGAGGGCGACGCGGCGTTCCGCGCCCGCTTCGGTGAGCTCGCCGGCGATTTCCTGCGGCGGGCCGAGCCCGGCGTCCTCGAAGACCTGCCCGCGATCATGAAGCTGAAGTGGCATCTGGTCGGCCGCGGCCTGTCGGCGGAGGTGCTGGAGGTCATCGAGTCCGAGCGCGGCGGCGGGAGGGTCCCGGTGGCGCGCCGCCTCCACCGCCGCTACGCGAAGTACCCGTTCTGGAGGCACCGGCGCCGCCTGCGGATCCCGAAGCGGATCTTCCGGCTCCGCGAGGAGCTCACGATGAGCACGCGGCTGCACGAGGCGGGGTGGCGGGACGGCAGGCTGCGGGTGTCCGGCCAGGCGTACATCAGATACGTCGGCATGCCGTGGCCCTGGTCCGCGCTCAAGGTCATCGCCCTGCGGGAGGAACGCACCGGCCGTACCAGGCTGCTGCCGGCCAGGCCCCGGTGGTGCCGCCAGGCCACCGCGGGTTCCCGGCAGGCGCAGTTCAGCTTCCACGGCGCGGGCTTCTCCTTCACCCTCGACCCGAAGAGGCTGCGGCACCGGGGCCGCTACGTGGACGGCACCTGGCTGGTGGTGATCGGGGTCTACGGGCGCGGCGTGCTGCGCCACGCCGCGCTCACGGCGGCGGCCTCGGGTAGCGGCGCGCACCCTCCCTGGCACTACGTGACCGACGACGTGCGCGTGATCCCGCTGATCACCCGCGGCCGGACGCTGCGGCTGAAGGTGGAGACCGTCCGCGCGAAGGTGACCGGCCACCGTCTCACCGGCACGGATCTGGAGGTGTCAGGGACGGTGCGCCCCGGCACCCGGTACGGCGACGCCCTCCTGCTCCGGGGGGAGGCGGGGACGGTGGCACTGTCCTGCCCGTTCGCCCGCACCGAGCCCGGGGCGGGCGGTACGTCCTTCACCGCGCGCATCCCCCTGCGCGACCTGCCGGAGACCGGGAGCGCGGACGACGCGTCAGGCGAGTCGTCCTGGCGCCTCGAACTGGCCGGACGCCCCGGGGACGAGCCCGTTCCCCTCGTCCTGGACGAGGCTCTCGCCGAGGCGCGCCACGCCGCCGCCGGCCAGGAGATCGCCGTGTCCCGGTGCACCGAGGGGTACGCCCGGCTGTCCGCCGGTGCGCCGCGGCCGGTGGTGACGGGCGCCGCCTGGGGACCGGACGGAACCCTCACGATCACGGGGGAGTACGCGCGGGCCGGCGGGGACGGCCACACGCTCGTCCTGTCCAGCCAGGAACACCGCGAGCAGCGGGCCTTCCCGATGACCGCCGAGGACGGGCGGTTCCGCGCCGAGCTTCCGGTCACGGCGCTGACCACGCCGGCCGGAGTGCTCCCGCTGCGCTCGGGCAGCTGGACGATGCGGGTCCGGGCCGCCGGCACGGCCCCGACCGATCCCGCGCCCGCCGTGAAGCTGGACCCCGGGTTCCGCGACAGGCTGCCCATCGAACTCGACCGGCGCGGGCGGCGCTACGGCCTGCGGGACGACGGCCGGGACGGCGCGGTGCTCGAGGTCTCCTCCGATCTCCGCCCGGACGAGCGCGGCCCGTACGCCCAGCGCCGGATACGCGCCCGGCACTACCGGCTCCCGCACGCCCTGCCGAGCCGGCTGGCGCCCCTGCGGCCCGCCGTGCTCTACGACAGCTACCGGGGCAGGCAGTACTCCGACAGCCCCCGCGCCGTCCACGAGGAGCTGGCGCGGCGCGGCGCCGACGTCGAGCACCTGTGGGTGGTCCGCGACGCCCAGGTGGCGCTTCCCGGCACGGCCCGCCCGGTGCGGCTGTGGGGCAGGGAGTGGCACGAGGCGCTGGCGCGCAGCCGCTACATCGTCACGAACGCGCACCTGCCGCACTGGTTCCGCAGGCGCGAGGGCCAGGTCGTGCTCCAGACCTGGCACGGCACGCCGCTGAAGCGCATCGGCTTCGACATCGGGGACGTGAAGTTCGCCAACGCCGGCTACCTGGACAAACTCGCCGAGGAGGTGCGCCACTGGAGCGGCCTGGTCTCGCCGAACCGCTTCAGCACGCCGATCCTGCGCCGCGCCTTCCGGTTCGGCGGCGAGATCATCGAGACCGGTTACCCGCGCAACGACCTGCTCCGCGACCCCGACCGCGACCTGCTGGGGGAGCGGGTGCGGCGGCGCCTCGGGCTGCCCCCGGGCAAACGCGCGGTCCTCTACGCCCCGACGTGGCGGGACGACAGCTTCTACGGGCCGGGCAAGTACCGGCTCGACCTCCGCCTCGATCTGGAGGCGGCCGCGGCGGCGCTGGGCGGCGACTTCGTCCTGCTGGTGCGCCGCCATCCGAACGTCGTCGACACCGTGCCGGAGACCGGCGACGGCTTCGTACGCGACGTCTCGGACTACCCGGACATCGCGGAGCTGTTCCTGGCCGCCGACGTGCTGCTCACCGACTACTCGTCGCTGATGTTCGACTACGCCAACACGGGCCGCCCGATGCTGTTCTTCACCTACGACCTGGAGCGGTACCGCGACGAACTGCGCGGCTTCTACTTCGACTTCGAGGCAGAGGCGCCCGGCCCGCTGCTGGCCACCTCCGACGAGGTGATCGACGCGCTGGGGTCGCTCGACGACGTGGCGCGCGCGCACGCGGGGCCGTACCGCCGGTTCACCGAGCGGTTCTGCGACCTCGACGACGGCAAGGCGGCCAGCCGCGTCGTCGACCGGCTCCTGGGGGCCGGCTGACATGCCGCACGAGGCGGTCAGACCGGCGGGCGCGGGCGGCTCGGCGCCGGCGGCGCGGGACGGCGGGGCGCGGGTCGGCGGGGCGGCGCCCCGGCGTCCCCCGCGCACGCCGCCGAGGGGGGCCCGGGCGGTCCGGGCGTTCCGCCACCCGGCGGTCGCCGCGGTCGTCACCTGGGCGGTCCTGCTTCCGGTAGCCCTGGGGCTGCCGTCATGGGCGGGCGCCGACCCGTTCACGCCCAGAGGGACGATCCTGCCGCTCGCGGTGATGGGGATGCTCGTGGCCGGAGGGCTTGCCGCGTACGCTCTGGCCCGCGGGCGGCGGAGGCGGCTGGTCGATCCCCTCGCGGGCGCGGCGGCCGGGGCGCTGGCGGCCTGGGTGGCGCTCATGCTGCGCACGATGCTGCACGGCACGCCGTTCGGGTTCGCCGGCCTCGCCGGCGACATGGGCCGCCTCACCGCGATGGCCACCCGATACAGCGTGACCCCGGCCAGCACGGACGGCATCGTCGCCGACGTCCCCAGCGAGTACCCGCCGCTCTACCCGTGGCTGATCGGCCGTACCGCCGCCCTGGTGGACGTCCCGGCCTGGAGGCTGGTGGGTGAGGCCGAGGTCCTGACGGTGTCCGCCGCGGTGCTCGTGTCCTTCCTGCTGTGGCGGCGGCTCGTCGGCGCACCGGTCGCGCTGGCCGTCGCCGCGGCCGGGCTCGCCGTGTTCGCCGATCCCCGCAAGGCGTACGAGGTCATCGCACTGGTCGTCTTCGTCCCGTGGGTCCTGGCGGTGCTCGGCACGCCCCCGCGAGGCCGCCGGCACTGGCTGCCCGCGGGGCTCCTGGGCGGACTGCTCACCCTCACCTACCAGGGATACCTCCTCTGGGGATCGCTCGGCCTGGTCGCGCTCGCCGCCCTGACCTGGCACGCCGCCGAGGACCGCCGGGCCTACGTCCTGCACCTGCTGAAGACGGCGCTGGTCGCGGCCGCCGTGGCCGGCTGGTACCTGGTGCCGTACGCATGGACGCTGGCCCGCGACGGCGGCCAGCTCGTCTCCGACCTGTACCGCGCCCCGGCCATCGACGAGAACCCGTTCCCCTTCACGGCCATGACGCCGCCGGGCGTGCTGGAGGCGATCGGGCTCGCGGGGCTCCTCTGGTACCGCCGCACCGCCTGGTGGGCCGCGCCGCTGCTCTGCCTCGTGGCGGGCACGTACGCCTACCGCGCCCTCAGCATGGTCCGTTACGCGGCCACCGGCCACACCGGACTCTTCTACCACTCCACCCGGATGGTCGCCCTCGCGCTCATCGTCGCGGGCGTGCTCACCATCGTGCGGGCCGGGCCGGGGCTCGTCCGCCGGCTGACCGACCGCACGGCCGTGCCCGCCGGGTTCGGCGCCACGGCCCTGGCCGTCCTCGCGGCCTGGACCGGCACCGTCTACTGGCAGGCGTGGAAACCCGATCCCGGCGCCGCCCGCACCTCACCCGGCGGCTACGCGACACGCGCCCACACCGAGCCGCTGCCGGACGGGAAGCGGCCCCGGTACGCTCCGGCCCGCCCGGAGGCGCCCTGGTTCCCGGTGGCCCCGATCCAGCGCACCGTCCGAAGCGTGCTCGGCCCGGGCGCCGCGCCGCGGACCCTCTCCTATGACGAACGGCTGTTCTCGTACCTGCCCTGGCCCGGCTACACCACGGTGAACCGCACCTCCGCCGGGAGCCTCGTCCGCTGGGACGAGCGTCGAGCGGCCCTCGTCCGGCTCGCGGCCGTCACCGATCCGGCCGCCTTCACCCGGGCCGCCGCGCGCACCGCCTTCGGCCGCATCGATCTCTTCGTCCTGCGGGCCGGCGGCGGGACCTGGAGGTGGGGCGATGTCCGCTTCGTTCCCCGCCAGTTCGATCCGGCCGCCTTCGCCGTCGTGCCCGGGCTTCCCGAGGACACGGTCGTGGTGATCCGCCGCCCCGGCCGGTAGCCGGTCGCGCCGGGCTCGGCGGAGGATCGGGGATGATGGTGGGACGGTCCGCGGCGGCCGTTCCGCGAACGGCGTGCGCGTGGCCTCGAATGGCGTGTGACTGCGAATGCGTGTGACTTCGGATGCGGACCCGGGGGCGGAGAGCACTGTGGCGATCGACGAGCACGGCCTGGTACTGGGATCGGCGAGCCCGGCGGCCGTCCGGCATTACGACAACGCGATCCATGAACTCCTGCATTTCCGCGCGGAGGTGGTCGATGAGGTCCGGCTCGCTCTCGCCGAAGATCCAGGTTTTGTGCTCGGTCATGTCCTGTCGGCGTATCTGGGTCTGCTGACCACCGATCCCGATGACGCCCGTGCCGTGCGTGAGCGTTTCGGGCCGTTCCGCGCGAGCCTGGACGCCTCCTGTCTGCTGCCCCGTGAGAAGGCGCATGTGGAGGCGGTCGGGTATCTGCTGGAGGGTGACTTCGCCGCCTGCGGGGGCCTGCTGGCGCGTATCACCGAGGAGTATCCGCGCGATGCTCTCGCGCTGGCGGCGGGCCACCAGATCGACTTCTTCACCGGTGATGCCCGCTCGCTGCGCGACCGGATCGGTGGTGCCCTGTCGGCCTGGCACCAGGACGACCGGCACCTGGGCAGCGTGCTGGGCATGTACGCCTTCGGCCTGGAGGAGGCCGGGCACTACGACCGTTCCGAGGAGGTCGGGCTGCGGGCGGTCGAACTCGATCCCAAGGACGTCTGGGGCATTCACGCGGTGGTGCACACCTATGAGATGCAGGGCCGCTTCCACCGCGGCATCGGCTATCTCGACGACCGGCTGGAGGACTGGTCGAGCGGCACGTTCTTCAACGTCCACATCTGGTGGCACTACGCCCTCTACGCGCTGGAGGCCGGCGACACCGCCCGCGCGCTGGACATCTACGACACCGTTCTGCACGGGCCCTCCAGCACCGGCACCGCGCTGGAGATGCTGGACGCGGCGGCGCTCCTGTGGCGCCTGCTGCTGGAGGGCGAGGAGCAGACCGGACGCTGGCGGGCCCTGGCCGACGCCTGGGCGCCCAAGGCCGGGGAGGCGTTCTACGCGTTCAACGACATGCACGCCGTCATGGCGTTCGCGGCCTCCGGCCGGATCGCCGAGGCCGAGCAGCTGATCGCCGACCGGGAGGCCTACCTGGCGCGGGAGCGGCCCGGCGTCACCAATCGGGCCATGACCGCCCGTGTCGGCCTTCCCGTGTGCCGTGCCCTGGTGGGGTTCGTGCGCGGGGAGCACGGCAGGGTCGTCGACCTGCTGTATCCGGTCAGGCATCACCTCAACGAGTGCGGAGGCAGCCACGCCCAGCGCGATGTCGTCCAGCGCACGCTCCTGGAGTCGGCGATCAGATCGGCTGATACCCGCCTGGCCCGCGTCCTGGTCAGCGAGCGCCTCAACCTCCGCCCCACCAGCCCCTTCAACTGGCTCAAACACGCCCAGGTGACCCAGGCGCTGGGCGACCACGCCGCGGCCGCCACGGCCCGGGCCCGCGCGGCCGACCTCAGAACCCCCGGCACCGGCCACCACCGGTGAGCCGCCCCCGGCGGTCAGGCGCGGCGGGCCGAACCGGGCCGTCGCCGGGCTGTCCGTTGCCCGTGCCGGGCCCGGGTCAGGGCGCGGCCACGGGACGCCCGGCGCGCAGGGCGGCGGCCGTCCACCGGCCGATCCGGGTCGCGCCCTCGCGCAGCCGGGGGATGCCGCCGGGGGGCGAGTAGCCGTCCTTGGACCACCTGTACCGCACCTGGGTGACCAGGTTGCCGGTACGGAAGACCACGACGGCCATGAAGTCGCGGGCCGTCCGCTCGCCGGTGGTCTCGTCGTAGGCGAACGCCTCGTCGCCGGTGTCGGGAACGGGCACCGGAGCGCTGCGGGACTTGATCGGCAGTTCGGACGCGGCGGTGGCGGCCCGCCGCAGCCGGGCGAAGTCGTCGCGTGCCGGTTTCATGGGGTCGTCGGGCGGACCCGCCCTGACCGGCCGGGAGCTGACGGTGGCGGCATACCCGTTCCCGATCGCGTTGCGCTCGTTCCACTGGCAGACGCTCATGCCGCGGTGAGCGAACTGGTCGAAGTAGTCCTCGGGCTGTTCCGCCGCGGCGGAGACGGGGCCGGCATGGGGGACCAGGCGGTTCATCTGTGTCACGCTCACCAGCCCGCACAGCGGCGGCACCGTGGTGACCGGTGCGGGCCCGCCCGCCCGGCGTCCGGACCGGTCGTCCCGCAGCAGGGTGAAGCCGGTCACCGTTCCCGCCACCAGGCAGGCCACAACGGCGAGCGCCACCGCGACGGCTCGCCCCGTTCGCCGCCCGCCGCCGGGACTCGTGCCGACGGCGCGTCCGCCGGGTTCGGTGGCCTTGCCGGGCCCGGCGGCCTCGGCAACCTCGGCGGCCGCGGCGCCTGCCGCGATCCCGGCCGTTTCGGCCAGCTCGCGGCGCGCCTGCGCGGTGGTGGGACGGGCGGCCGGGTCCTTGGCGAGCAGCCGTAGCAGCAGCCCGCCCAGCGGGCCGGCCCGCCGCGGCTCGGCGGGCTCGTCGGCCAGCACCGCGCCCAGCACGCCCATCGGCGTCGACCTTGCGAACGGCGTCCGGCCCTCCACCAGCGTGTAGAGCGTGGCGCCCACCGACCAGAGGTCGGAGGGCGGCCCGCCGGGCTCGCCGCGGATCCGCTCGGGCGCCATGTAGGCGGGGGAGCCGACCAGCGCGCCCGGACGGGTCAGCGGGGCGTCGCCCGCCAGCGAGGCGATCCCGAAGTCGGTGAGCACCGCGCGGCCGTCGTCGCGCAGGAACACGTTGGCGGGCTTCACGTCGCGGTGCAGCACGCCCTGCCCGTGCGCGGCGTCCAGCGCGTCCAGCAGCTCGACCCCGAGCGCGGCGGCCCGGCGCGGCTCCAGCGGCCCCTCCCGCTCGACGACCCTGTCCAGGGACCGGCCCGACAGCAGTTCCATGACGATCCACGGCC
Organism: Spirillospora sp. CA-255316; assembly: GCA_050942275.1. Classification (GTDB taxonomy): domain Bacteria; phylum Actinomycetota; class Actinomycetes; order Streptosporangiales; family Streptosporangiaceae; genus Spirillospora. The sequence continues at coordinate 3,693,074 of CP192047.1, forward strand.
GCCCGCCGGCGAGGACCACGTCGTGCACGGTGATGATGCCGGGATGCCGGAGCCGCGCGGCGGCGCGGGCCTCCCGCAGCGCCCGCCGCGCCGCCACCTCGCGGCGCGCCTCATCCGTCTCGCGCGGCAGGGCGAGCTCCTTGACCGCCACCTCGCGGTCCAGCGTCTCGTCGCGCGCCCGCCAGACCGTCCCCATGCCGCCGCGGCCGAGTTCGCCGGCCAGCCGATAGCGCCCGGCCAGCGGTTCGCCGCCGCTCATCCGCCGTTCTCCAGGCGCGTGAGCGTCTCGGCGACCGCCACGGCGGAGCGCCGGGCGCGGCCGGCGGCCGCGGCCGGACCGTCCCGCCGGCCGGTCCACTGGATTGTGAGGACGACATTGCCCTCCAGCAGGGTCACGTTCACCTCGTCATAGGGCGCCGCGCCCCGGGCCGTGTAGGCGACCGCGTCGTCGCCCACGCCCGGCAGCGCCGCCAGCGCGGTGGTGTCGGCCACGCGCACGCTGATATCGGGAAAGCCGTCGTACGGCCAGCTCCACGTCCTGGTGAGAGAGGAGTTCCCGACCGACTGCAGGTAGCCGAGCAGCTCGGTCCGCTTGATCGCCATCTGGTCGCGCCCCGCGCCGAACGAGGCGGCCACCGCGTAGGGCTTGTAGACGGTCAGCATGGCGGGGACCTCCGGGGCGAGCCAGGAGCAGTCGCCCTTGCCCGGCACGCCGCGCCGCCGCACCGCGCCGTCCATCAGGCCGCGCGCCTGCTGGTCGGTGAGCATGGCGCACGGGTCCACCGACGACACGGGACGCGGCCCCGCCGGGGCGGCGGAGCGCGCCGGATCGGGATCGGCGCCGTGGCCGCGCGTGAAGGGAACGCTCGCCGCCACGGCGCCCGCCGCGACCGCGGCGACGGCCAGGATGGCGCGCCGGCGCGGCGGGCGGCCCCGCGGCCCCGCCGGAGGCCTGCGGACCCGCCGGGTCGCGGGTCGGCCGGCGGGGGGAACCGTGACCAGGCCGGAGTCGTCGCCTGCCGCGACGCGGCGCAGCGCGGCCGCGGCGTCTTCGGCGCCGACGCGCGTCGCGGGATCCTTCTCCAGCATGCGCATGAGCACCGGGGCCAGCGCCCCGGCCCGGCCCGGCGAGGGGGCCTCCTCGGTGAGGGCGGCGCCGAGCGCGGCCAGCGGGGTGGCCCGGGCGAACGGCGCGCGACCCTCGACGGCGGCGTACAGCGTCGCGCCCAGCGACCACAGGTCCGACGCCGGCCCGGCCGGCTCGTCGCGCAGCCGCTCGGGCGCGATGAACCCGGGCGAGCCGACGAGCGCGCCGGTCCGGGTGAGCGCCGGGTCGCCGTCGAGCGCGGCGATCCCGAAGTCGGTCAGGATCACCCGGCCGTCCTCCGCCAGCAGCACGTTCGCGGGCTTGACGTCCCGATGCAGGAGCCCCCTGCCGTGCGCGGCGGTCAGCGCGTCCAGCAGCCGCGCGCCGATCTCGGCGACCCGGCGCGGCGGGAGCGGACCGCCGGACTCGATCGCCTGCCCGAGCGAGCGGCCCTCGATCAGCTCCATGATGATCCAGGGCCGGCCGTCCGGCTCCACGACGTCATGGACGGTGATGATGCCCGGGTGGTCGAGCATGGCCGCGGCCCGCGCCTCGCGGGCCGCCCGCGCGCACAGCATCGCGCGCTCGTCCGGCGGCGCGTCCTCGTCCGGCTCGATCCGCTTGATCGCGACGTCCCTGCCGAGCAGCTCGTCGTGCGCGCGCCAGACCGTGCCCATGCCGCCCGCGCCCAGCGGCGTCACCAGGCGGTAGCGATCGACGAGACGAGGGTCGGCCATCACCGCTCCGCGACGACATGACTTCAGGGGGCAACGTGCACTCTAACGCCTCGGCCATGCCGGGCCTGCGCCTCGCGGAGTGGGCCGAGCTTAGTGCTCGACCCGCCGGGGGATGCCGGCTGACGGCCGACGGTGCGGGCAGGCCGTACCGCCCGTGGACCACTCCTCGATCGGGGGCCGGGGAGGATCCGGGCAGCCGTTTCACCCGTCCCGGTACGATGACAGGGCGAGCCGGGACCGGTGGGCTCGGCCACGCCCGTCCGTCGTGATCATCCAGCACCCTCGGGTGTGCGAGCAGAAGGCGACCGCGAACGTGCAACAGCGCCGTCTCGTCCGGACGAAGACACGTGCCGTCGTCGTCGACTACGTGCTCGAGGAGCTCTTCGAGGGCAGGCTGAAGTCGGGCGACCGGATCGACCTGGACGAGGTCTGCGAGGCGCTCGGCGTCAGCCGCCTCCCCGTCCGCGAGGCGATCGTGATGCTCGAGCGGGACGGGATCGTGTCGACGAAGTACCACCGCGGTGTCTACGTCGAGCCCTTCGACGCCGAGTCGATCATGGACGACTTCGAGATCATGGGGGTTCTGAGCGGCATCGCGGTACGCCGGCTCGCCGAGAAGCAGGACACCGAGACCATCGCCGCCCTCCAGCGCCTCGTCGAGGAACTGCGGTCGGCCGATCCGCAGGACCGGGACCGCGTCTTCGAACTGGTCCAGCAGATCATCACCGTGGAGCAGCGCGCCGGCGGATCGCGCCGCCTGCGCGCCGAACTGCGCTCCTACCACGGATACCTGCCCCAGGCCTTCCGCGTCGGCGCGGGCCGGAGCCACGCCCGGACGGTCGAGGCGCACGACCTCGTGGTCCGCGCCATCGCCGCCGGCGACGGCGAGAAGGCGGCCCACCACCGGCTGGAGGACTTCCGGGACGCCGGCAGGCGCGTCGTCGAGGAACTCGAGCGGCGCGGCGTCCTCAGCAGCGCTTGATCGCGCCCTCCACCGCCTTGCTCGCGCTCGGCAGCGCTTGATCGCGGACGGCGCCGGGCGCGCCATCGCCGGTCGCGGGGTGCGCCCGTCCCCCTAGGGGACCCGGTAGCCGTCACGGGTGAGCAGGCGGACGGGGTCGGTGCCGTCCCACGCGGCGCAGGTCCGCGAGATGTCGTGCAGCCGCGCGAGGAACCCCGGCCGCTGCTCGACCACCTCGGTGAAGAAGCCGAAGTCGGCGGCGGTGTCGAAGTAGGCGACGCGGAAGCTCCCGTTCTCGCTCTCCGCGGCGAGCTCGTACCCCAGCCGCTCGTAGTGCGCCTTCCTGCCGTCGTAGTCCTGGGTGACGGTGCACAGCTGGTGGAGCCCGGAGACCCGGCCGCGGTGCCATTCCCGGAAGATGCTGGGACGGTCGCAGTGCTGCTGGACGAGTTCGATCTGCACCGGTCCCGCCTGCGCCACCGCGACCTGGAGGGTCACCGTGTTCTCCCTACCGCAGTACGTCGCGTGCTGGTCGACGACCGGGAGGACGTGGAAGGGCCCGACGCCGAAGACCCGGGCCCACGTCGACGCCGCGCCGAGGAGGTCGTCGACGAGGAAGCCGAGCTGGAAGAAGCGGTACTCGCCCTCCGGCCAGGCCTGGTCGAACAGTGGGTGCGCCGTCCTGCTCATCGCGTGGTGACCTGTCCTGTTCGTGGTGTCGTGAGGGGGCGGACGAGGACCTCCTGGGTCACGCTCGCCACCAGATGCCCGTCCATGTCGTGGATGGCGCCCCGGACGAGGCCGCGGTCGCCGGAGAGGGCGATCGTCTCCTGCGTGTGGAGGTGCCAGCGGCCGAAGCGGACCGGCCGGTGGAGCCAGATGGCGTGATCCAGGCTGAAGCCGGTGAACCTGCCCGGGCCGGACCCGTCCGGGTGGGCGCGGAAGGCCATGTCCATCAGCAGGAAGTCGCTGGCGTAGGCGAGGAGCGCGGCGTGCAGGGCCCGGTCGTCGCCGACGTCGCGGGGGAGCCGCATCCAGTGCGATCGGGGCCCGTCCGCCGAGGGCCCGCCGAGGAACGTCGGCGCCTCGCCGATGCGCATCTCGAGGGGAGGCGGACGGTCGATCCAGCTGCGGCCGGTCTCGCGCTGCCCGTCCGGGAGGGACTGTGCCCAGTGCTGGAGCAGGGGCATTTCCTCCGGCCGCGGGACTTCCGGAGCGGCGCCGTGGACGTTCGGCTCGGTGGCGCCGACGTGGAAGGAGACGGTCGCGACGAGCCGCGGCCGGCCGTCCTGGAGCACCGTGACCCGCCGTGTCGACATCGAGCGCCCGTCGCGCACGCGGTCGACCTCCAGGTCGACCGTCCGGCCGGGTGTGCCGGCCTCGACGAAGGCGGCGTGCAGGGAGTGCGGGTCCTTCCCGGACACCGTCGCGGTCGCCGCGCGCAGCGCCTGCGCGAGGAGCTGCCCGCCGAAGACGCGGTCGTGTAACCGTCCGGGCTCGGAGGGCACCTGGAAGGCGTCGTCGCCGGCCGGCCGCAGCCGGAGCGCCGCGAGGAGGCCGTCGAGCGAGGCGAGGATCGCCTGCCCGAGGGGGTTGCCGATTTCCGTGAGCATCCTGTTATGGTGACGCAAGTTGGATCAAAGATCAAAGCTCACGGATCAAAGGGGTCTCATGCTGAGCGATGAGAAGATCCTGGTGACCGGGCCCGCCGGGCGCATCGCGTTCGGCCTCGCCCGATCCCTCGCCGCCGCGAACGAGGTCTGGGGGATCGCCCGCTTCAGCGACCCCGCCACCCGCGAGGAGGTCGAGTCGCTGGGAGTGAGGACCCGTGCCGTCGACATCGGCGACGGCGACCTCGGCGACCTGCCGACCGACTTCACCTACCTCCTGCACATCGCCGCCGACTTCGGCGACGACTACGAGCGGGCCCTGCGGGTGAACGCGGAGGGCACGGGCTTCCTGCTGGCCCACTGCCGCAACGCGAAGGCCGCCCTGGTGATGTCGACCGTCACCGTGTACAAACCGCACCCCGACCCCTGGCACCCCTTCCGGGAGGACGACCCCCTGGGCGACGCCGGGCTGCCGCACCCGAAGCCCTACTCGATCGGCAAGATCGCCGAGGAGGCCGTGGCGCGCTACTGCGCGCGGGCGTTCGACCTGCCCGTCACGATCGCCCGGATGGGGAGCGCCTACGGCGACCGCGGCGGCCTCCCCGCCTCCTACCTGCACGCCATCGCCGCCGGCCGGCCGGTGCACGCCCGCTGGGACCCGCTGCCCTACACGCCGATCCACGACGACGACATCGCCGCCCAGCTGGAGCCGCTGCTCGACGCGGCCGGCGTCCCGGCCGCCATCGTGAACTGGGCCGGCGACGAGGCCGTGAGCGTGCAGCAGTGGTCGGCCTACCTCGGCGAGCTGCTGGGGGCCGAGGCCGAGGTGGTGGTCGAGCCCGTCCCCGGCGCCTCGATCGGCTCGGTCGGCGACCACACCAAACGGTCCTCGATCACCGGTCCCTGCCGGGTGGACTGGCGGGACGGCTTCCGCAGGATGGCCGCCCACTTCTACCCCGACCGCGTCAAGGCCGGCTGAGCCATGGGACGCTATCCGACCGCGGACCAGCTGATGGCCGAGGCCGTGGAACAGGCAGGCCTCTCGGACTTCGGCCCCGGGGACTTCCGCGAGGGCCTGGAGGTCCTGCTCGACAGCCTGGAGCGCGACGGCGACCTGCACCCGGAGGCCGACCCGCAGGTGATCGGGGACTTCCTCAGGCGCCTGGTCAACCGTCTCGAGGTCGAGGCGTGGTACGCCGAGCACCCCGAGGTCGAGGACGTCGCCGTGCGGGGCCCCATCGACATCAACGGCCTGCCGCGCACGGGCACCACCGCCCTGGCCGACATGCTCTCGCTCGACCCGCAGTTCCGCTGCCTGCGCGGCTGGGAGCAGGTCAGGCCCTGCCCGCCCCCCGTCCGCGAGAACGAGGCCACCGACCCGCGGCGCGTGCAGTTCGTCAAGAACTGGGAGAACAACTCGGCCGAGCACCGCGCGATGCACCTCTTCGAGCCCGACGCCACGATGGAGGACACCGACCTGCTCGGGATGGCCTTCCACGGCCAGCAGATGGTGCTGCCGGTGCCCGGCTACCGCGACTGGTGGCGGGAGGCGGACCTCACGCGGACCTACCGCTACCACCGCCGCGTGGTGAAGCTCCTGGGCTCGCGGCGCCCGCCCGACCTGTGGCTGTTCAAGGCGCCGCACCACAAGTTCCACCTGGAGGCGCTCGCGTCGGCGTATCCGGACATCCGCGTCGTCATGACCCACCGGGACCCGGCCAAGGTGGTGCCGTCGTACGCGAGCCTGGTCTCGTCGATCACGCCGCCCGCCGACGGCGAACGCGATCTGGCGAGGCTCGGCCGGGAGATCTGCGACCACCTGCGGATCGGCATGGAGCACGCCATCGAGGCGCGCTCCCGCATCGGCGAGGAGCGGTTCCTGGACGTCCACCACCGCCGGCTGGTCACCGACCCCATGGGCACCGTCCGCGACGTGTACGACTGGCTGGGCCTGGAGCTGACGCCGCCCGTCGAGCAGGCGATCCGCGACTGGCAGGAGGCCAACCGCGTCGGCGCGCACGGCACCCACCGGTACACCGCCGAGCGGTTCGGCCTGAGCACCGCGCAGATCCGTTCCGACTACGACGCCTACATCCGCCGGTTCGACGTCGCGCTGGAGGGCTGACACCGATGAGCGAACTTCCGACCTGGTCCGACCAGATGAGGGCACTCGAAGGCGTGGTCGACGAGCTCCTCGCCACGTGGCGTCCGGACGGCGCCACCGAGGCCGAGGTGCAGGACATGAACAAGCTCGCGCTCTCGATCCTCGCCTGCGGGTACCTGTGCCGGGTCTACACCGACGCCCGCCGGCCCGTGTTCATGCCGCTGTGGAACTACGCGTGCAACCAGGGCGGCCCCAACCCCGACTACGTGTACTCGATGATCGAGGTCGACCCGGAAGGCGTCTACCAGATCTCGGGGTACCGCGGGACGACCCGCTTCGTGGAGATCACGCAGCAGGAGCCGGAGATGACCACCCCGAAGCTGCTGACGGAGCCGCGCACCGGGCCGCCGCTGCGGGTGACCAACGACCTCGACGAGCTGACCATCGGCGAGGACGGCTACTTCAGCGTGATCGTCAGCGCGGAACGGCCCGAGGGCCACTCCGGCGACTGGTGGCCGCTCGACCCGCGCGCCCGGCGGCTGCTGATGCGCAAGTGCGCGTGCGACTGGAGGAACGAGGTCGACGCCCGGGTCGCGGTCAACCGCCTGGACGACCCCGGCGAGGACATGACCCCCGAGGAGATCGCCCGCCGCTTCTCCGACATGGCGGTGTGGATCCAGGGGATGATCGAGTTCGACATGCTGCTGGTCCGCTACTACCGGGAGCACCACGGGATCAACGTCCTGATCCGCTCCAAGTGGATCGACGAGGTGGGCGGCCTGGCCAAGCAGGCCTACTACGACGGGATCCACGAGATCGGCGACGACGAGGCCCTGATCGTCGAGGTGCCGCTGCCCGAGCGGTGCCACTACTGGCAGATCCTCGTCGCCGACGACCGCTTCGCGACCGTCGACTGGGTGAACCGCCAGTCGAGCCTGAACGACGCGCAGGCGCGTGTCGACGGCGACGGCACGCTCCGCGTCGTCATCTCCAAGCAGGATCCGGGCGTGCACAACTGGCTGGACAAGGCCGATTTCCCGTGGGGCATCATCCAGATGCGCCTCTACCGGGCGAGCGCGCACCCGGACGCCACGGTCACCAAGGTTCCGTTCGCCGAGGTGCGCGATCACCTGCCGCCCGGCACGCCCGTCCTGACGCCGGACGAGCGGCGGGAGCAGCTGCGCGCCCGGCGCGAGGGCGCGCAGCTCCGGCGGATCTGGTGAGGTACTCCGAGGCCGGGCCACCGGCGTGCCCGGCGGGCTGAGAGGAGGGGCCATGGCCGTCCGGCCGATCCGGTTCTGCACCGGCCCGGGCCGGCTCCGCGACCGCGACGACCTCGTGGAGGCGGGGCGGACCATCGAGCGGCTCGGGTACGCGACCTTCGCGCTGCCCGACCACTTCATGATCCCGTTCGCCCCGCTGCTCGCCCTGCAGGCGGTCGCCGGCGCGACGAGCACCGTGCGGCTCACCCAGACGGTCCTGAACCAGGACTTCCGCCATCCCGCCGTGCTCGCCAAGGAACTGGCCACCCTGGACGTGCTGTCGCGGGGCCGCCTGGAGATCGGGATCGGCGCCGGCTGGATGCGGGCCGAGTACGAGCAGGCCGGCATCGGCTACGACCCGGCGCCGGTGCGGATCGAGCGGCTCGAGGAGGTCGTCGCCGTCCTCAGGGGGCTGTTCGCCGACGGCCCGTTCAGCTTCCGCGGCAAGCACTTCACCGTCGCGGACCTGGACGGGACGCCGAAGCCGGTGCAGCGCCCGCACCCGCCGATCATGATCGGCGGTGGCGGCCGCAGGCTGCTGTCGGTCGCCGGGCGCCAGGCCGACATCGTGCAGATCCTGCCCCGTCCCCTCGGGGGAGCGGGAACCGGGGCGGGGCCGGACGGGCCCCGCCCGTTCACCGGGGACGCGTACGCGGAGAGGATCGGCTGGATCCGGGAGGCCGCCGGAGACCGCTTCGAGGAGATCGAACTGGGCGCCCAGCTGCTGGACCTGACGGTCACCGACGACCCGGACGGCCGTTTCGAGGCCTTCTACCAGCGGTTCCACCGGCGGGTCGGCGACGCCGTCCCGTCCCGGGAGGAGCTGCGCGCCTCGCCCCTCCTCGCCATCGGCACCCTGGACGAGGTGTGCGAGAAGCTGCTGCGGACCCGGGAGCGCTTCGGGATCAGCTACCTCATGGCGCCCATCGGGGCGGCGCCCGAGTCGCTGGCGCCGGTCATCGAACGGCTGGCGGGACGGTGACGCCCCGCGTGGAACGCGAACCGGAGCCGCGGAAATGACGATCGACCTCGCGCTGACCCCGGACACCAGATGGGAGATCGACGGTGCCGGCCTCGCCGCGACCGCCCGCGGCGCCGGGTTCTCGGCCGTCGGGATGCCCGTGCGGCAGGCCGATGCCGCCAGCGCGGCGGCGCTGGCCGACGCCGGGATGCGGTGCCATGAGGTGCTGGCCCTGGTGGTGACCGGCGACGAGGAGTCCACGCTGCGCAACGCGCGCCGGCTCGCCGAGGCGGCGGCGGCCGTGGGGGCGGCGTGGGTGCTGACCACGTTCGTGGCACCGCTGGACGCGGCGACCGCGCCGCTGATCCGGCGCTGCGCGGCGATGTTCGCCGAGGCCGGCGCGGGCATGGCGGTCGAGTTCAGCCCGCTCGGCGCGGTCCCCACGATCCCCGCCGCGCTGGAGGTGGCCGAGGCCGCCGGAGCCGGCCGGGCGGGCGTGCTGATCGACACCTGGCACTTCTTCCGCGGGGACAGTACATGGGAGCAGCTGGAGCGGGTGCCGCTCGACCGGATCGCCTACGTCCAGTTCGACGACGCCCCGCCCCCGGAGTCGGACGACGCGATGAACGAGACGATGCACCGCCGCGTGATGCCCGGCGACGGGACCTTCGAACTCGACCGGTTCGCCTCGACCCTGCTCGACCGGGGCTGGTCCGGTCTGGTGAGCGTCGAGGTGCTCAACGCCCGGCTGCGCGGGCTCCCGGTCGGCGAATTCACGAGACTGGCCTTTCAGAGCACCGCTCGGTACTGGCGATGAACCGCACGAAACCAGGAGGGTCATGAGCAAGCCCGACTTCCCCGGCCAACACGACTACTCGCTCCTCGGTGACGACCATGTCCGCGCCTACCGCGACAGCGGCGGCGAGGTCGGCTACATCTGGAACGGCGCCCCCACGCTGCTGCTGACGACGACCGGGCGCCGCAGCGGCCGGCCGCGGACGATCCCGATCATCTTCGGCCGCGACGGGAGCGACTACCTGCTCGTCGCGTCGCGGGGCGGCGCGCCGGAGCATCCGCACTGGTACCTCAACCTCCGGGCGCGACCGGACGCCGAGATCCAGGTCAGGAGCGAGACCATGCGGGTCACGGCGCGCACCGCGGCGGAGGACGAGAAACCGCGGCTGTGGCAGATCATGACCGGCATCTGGCCGAACTACGACGTCTACCAGGCGCGCACCGACCGGATCATCCCCGTCGTGGTGCTGAGCCCGCGATGAGGGGCCTGGCCGGGAAGAGCATCATCGTCGCCGGCGCCGGCTCCGGGATCGGCGCCGCCACCGCCGTGCGGCTGGCCGAGGAGGGGGCGTCGGTCGTCGTCGGCGACCTCGACGCAGGGAACGCCGAGCGGGTCGCGGCCCGGATCGAGGGGCGGGGGGCCGCCGCGATCGCCGTGCCCTTCGATATCGCCGACGAGCCGTCGGTCGACGCCCTCGTCCGCAGCGCGCTCGACGCCTTCGGCCGCGTCGACGGCGTCCACATCAACGCCGCCGACCTGTCGCCGGGCATGTTCGGCCGGGACGCCGATCCCGGGACGGTGCCGCTCGACGTCTTCGACCGCACGATCGCGGTGAACCTGCGCGGCCATCTCCTGGTGACGCGCCGCGTCCTGCCCGAGCTTCGCGAGGGCGGCGGTGGCGGCATCGTGTACACGGCGTCGGCGGCGGCCGTCACCGGCACGTCGGGGCGCAGCGCCTACGCGATGTCGAAGGGCGGGATCCTGTCGCTGTCGCGGCACGTCGCCCACGCCTTCGGCAAGCAGCGCATCCGCTCGAACGTCGTGGCGCCCGGCCACGTCCTGACCGAGGGTGTCCTCGCCCGCGCCGCGGGCGACACGTCGGTCCTCGAACGCTCTCTCGCCGCGCTGCCGTCCGCCCGGCTCGGCGAACCGGCCGACATCGCCGCCGCCGTCGCCTTCCTGCTCTCCGACGACGCCGCCTGGATCAACGGTCAGATCCTCAGCGTCGACGGCGGCGCGACCATGCGCTGAGCCCGGACACGGCCTCTCCGCCAGCACGGGTGCGCCGCGTGGCGCGGCACGGTGCCGGCGGCGAGGGCGGCGCCCGCCAGGACGGCGAAGACGGTGAAGCCCAGCGTGCAGCCGGATTCGGTGGGCGGACCCTGGCACGCGGGGGAGTGACCGAGTCCGCAGCCCGCCCTGCGATCACCACTGCCTGACACCCGCCCTTCTCGGGCCGCTGAACCGCGCCCCGGGAAGGGAAACCGGCGCTTCGGGTGAGTAGAGGTAGCAGTGATCAAGAGGAGGTCTGGGTGGGACGAACGTACAGAGTGGCGCTCAAGGACGAGCCCGGCCTGTACGTGGCGGAGGTGACCGCCAAGGGCGGGCCCAGGACGTTGCGGCGGCACCGCCGAGGTGACCGGGATGAGGCTGTGGACGTCCGCCGGCGACGGCCGGACCTGGACGCGGGTCGCGGTCAGGGCGCTCGGCGGCGGCCGGTTCTCGGCGCCGCTCCCCGCCCAGGGACAGGGCCAGGCCGTGTCGCTGCGCGTCGAGGCGGCGCGTCCCCAGGACCAGACCGTCGACGCGGGGCACGGTGCGGGTCCGCACGCGCGGTCGCCCACTCACGCCCCGGTTACCATCGAGGACCCTCTCGAGGAGGCGAACACCGATGACCCCGTTCCCCGTCCACCGCTCCACCCTGACAGCCCCGGCGGCGCGCGGCGAGGAGTTCGGCGCGCGCTGGAGCGCCGAGATCCGGGCGGCCTTCGACGGCTACGCGGAGCTGTTCGCGGGCCTGGGCGCCACCGGCGCGCAGGTCCGGGACTGGTCCGGGCTCGCCCTCGAACGCACCGCGCGGTGGGCCCCGCACCTCGCCGAGGAGATGGCGGGGCTGGCCGCCGGTGCCGGGCTGGAGGCATGGCAGGTCGCCGCCCTCAACGCCCGCACCGAGATCCTGGCCGCGCTGTGGCACGCCGGCGAGGGGGAGTGCTCGACGTGCGTCGTCCTGCCGGGCGGCGGCCTGCCACCGCGCACCCTGCAGACCTGGGACTGGCTGGACGGCATGCGCGGGACGGGCGTGGTCTGGGAGTACGAGCCGCGCCCCGGGCACCGGGTCCGGACCTTCACCGAGTTCGGCATTCTGGCCAAGATCGGCGTGACCGGCGCCGGGCTCGGCACGCACTTCAACATCCTCAAGCACACGGCCGACAGCGCGGACATCGGCGTCCCCGTGCACCTGGTGGCACGGCGCATTCTGGACGAGGCGGACGGCCTCGACGCGGCGATCGAGGTGGCGCGCGGCGCCCGCACCTCCGCCTCCAGCGTCATCACCGTGGTCGCCTACGACGGGAACCGCGCCGATGCCCGGGCGCTGGAGATCTCGCCCGCCGGGCTGGGCGTCCTCGCACCCGGTCCCGACGGGGTGCTCGTGCACACCAACCACTTCCTGGACCCGGCCCTGGCGCCGGGGGAGCGGCCGGGCACCGATCGCCCGAGCACCTACGCCCGCCTGGCCCACCTGAGGGACCGCTCGCGGGACCTGTGGGACGTCGACCCGACCGGACGGGCCAAGGCGATGCTCTCCCACGCGCCGGACGGCGCGCCGGTGTGCGCCCATCCCGAACCCGCCGAGCCGCCGCACCAGCGCTGGGAGACGCTGGCCACCATCAGCCTGGACGTGGCCGCCGGCCGGATGGAGATCCACCGCGGCGGCCCGTGCGGGATCACGGCCGCGACCTGGCAGACCGTCTGACGGTGCCGGCGGCTCCGTCCCGGCGAGATGAGAGCATGATCGTATGCCGGTCGATCCGCACCTTCTCGCCGTGTTCACGGCGGCCACCGTCATCGCCCTGATCACCCCGGGGCCCGACATGCTGTTCGTGCTCGGATGCGGTGTGCGGGGCGGCGCCCGCGCCGGGCTGCTGGCCACGCTCGGCGTGATCACCGGGGACGCGCTCTACATCGCCGCCGCGGCCGCCGGGCTCGCCGCGCTGCTGACGGCCTTCCCGATCGCGTTCACGGTGCTGCGGATCGCGGGCGCCGCGTACCTGATCCACCTCGGCGTCCAGATGATCCGCAACCGGAAGGGCGGCCGGGACGACGAGCCGGCGACCGGCGGCATGCCGGGCCGGCGCGCCTACCTCAACGGCGTGGTGTCCTCCGCGGCCAACCCGCAGACGTTCACGTTCATGGTCGCCTTCCTGCCCCAGTTCATCGATCCGGCGGCGGGGCCGGTCTGGCTGCAGTTCGCCGTTCTCGGGGGCGTTCTGATCGTCCTGGAGTTCCTGGCCGACGGAGCGGTCGGCGTCCTGGCCGGGCGGATCGGCGGCTGGCTGCGCTCCCGGAGGACGGTCCGCCGCCGGATCGACGCCGCGACGGGAAGCGTGTTCATCGGCCTGGGCGTCACCCTGGCGGCCGAGACCTGACGGGCCGATCGTTCGGCATGCCCCCGAGGGGCCTCCTGCCCCGGCGCTCATCGGTTGCCGCGCGTCCCTACTCCACTCTGACATGCTGTGCCGCATGCCTGACGAGCGGACGGCCCCGCAGGGCGACGGGCCGAGTCGTCGACGCGGGATCCGCTTTCCGGTGAGACCGTCGGAATCCTGGCGGGACGATCGGGGCTGACAGGTCATGACCGGCGACAGCTGCTGTATCTCAACGCACTTCGGCGGGGAGACGCCGGCCTCGTGGAACGGCTTGCCGCCATGGAGCCGGATTCCGCGCTCTGGCGCGTCGACTGGGCGAGCGATACCGATCTCGATCCCCGGATCTGTCTGGACGTGCATGTCGGCCCCCTGGAGGCGATGGCGTGGGGGTCGCGCGATGGGCGGCCGGTCATGGCCGCCTGCACGCGCGAAAGAGGGGAGCCCCGGAACGAGCCGATCCATCGGCTGTGGCTGTGGGACATGCTGTCCGGCCGGTCGCGGAAGCTGCCGTGTCCGGTGCCTTGCCGGTTGTTGTCCTTCGCGACGGTGGCCGGCGAGTTCGTGCTGGTCTCCGGGCATGCCGAGGCGAGGTTGCGCGTCTGGAGCGTTGAGGTCACACTCATGCTCCAGGTCTTGAGGCGGTCACGATCGAGGGGAAGACCCAAGATCCGTTATCGTGCGTTGCGTATCCCGAGAATGTACGTCGCGGTAAGCGCAACGGCACGGTCTCCGTCATGTGACAGATCTGCGAGGGCACGTGACGCTGTGTTTCCCGGGATATCCGCGAGCGCCTGTGTCAGCCGTCGACGTGCAGACGAATCAATGGCGCCGTGGGCGAGGCGGTCGACGAGCCCGGCAGCGATCTGATCTCCTGACGCGGGATCACTCGCCAGCGCGCTCAGTGCATCGGCTGCATCGGCGTCGTTCGTCTCCTCGACGATCATGTCGATGAGCGTCGGGACCGCGTCGGCCACTCCACGTGCCCCGAGCGCCAGAGCCGCCCACCTGCGGACCACGATGTCGGGGTTCGCGAGGGCGTCCTGCAGCAGCGCGGTCGCCTCAGCGCTCGGAATCTCAGCGATGGACTGGACGGCACGTTCCCGCACCTCGGCTACCGGTGAGCCGAGGCCCTCCGCCAGCAGCGGCAATCCGCCATCGCCCGATTGCGCCAAAGCCCATCGAAGGGCTCCGGCGACGTTCGGGTCCGTCTCGCTCAACGCCGCTTCGACCAGTGCTTCCACTGGCACTGGAACCTCCTCGACTGAGGACAAGGCCGCGCGCTGGCGCTTCCCAGCGCTCTCCGACCCCAAGGCATGGAGGAGCGCAACGATCTGGAGGACGTCCTCCCAGCCGGCGGGTTCCGCGGCACCGATCCGACGGAGTCGAGTGAGCAGCTCCGTCTCACCCGCAATGCGTTCTCGTGTCTGGCGGATGAGGTCGTCGACGAGCTCCGAGGGTTTGAAGCCGGGATCATCGAGCGCGCGCCCGACTTCACGCAGCGACAGCCCCAATGACCGCAGGCTCTCGATATGGAAGATCCGCCGGATGTCCTCGCTGGAGTACTCCCGATAGCCGGCGTCGGTACGGCCCGTCGGCCGCACCAGTCCGAGCGAGTCGTAATGCCTGAGCATGCGGGCGCTGACCCCGGACCGTCGTGCCACATCACCGATCAACACTGACTATCACCCCTCCTGGCTGGTCGTGCCGAGGGCCATGATGCGCTTCGCCTCCTCGATCGCGAACTCGAATTCGGCATCCGGGTCGTGCAACAGCCGTTCCGTGGCGATCGCGTGCTGACGCACGCGAGGGTGGAGATCCGTCATCGCAGCGCGCAGGGCCGGCATGATCACCTCACCGAGCGCGATCAGCGCCCGGCTGAGGCTCAGCTGCGTCTCACGCTCGCCTCGCCCGAACTGTGTCGCCAACACTGCGGCCAACTCGGGTTCTTCACCTTCGGGCACGAGCACGACCGCTGCTCGCCAGGCGCTCCGCGCCACCTCGTCGTCGGCGTCGGTCAGAAGCGCCCGTGTGATCGCCGGCCACGCTCGCCGATCTCCGATCTTGGACAGCGTGTGCAACGCCTGGCTTCGTGCCTGCGCACGCTCCGAGCGGAGTTCATCGATGAGCTTTGGGACCGTCATTGATGACCAGTGGCGGGTGAGTGCCCACGTGAGCATGTCGCGCACGAAGAATTCAGGCTCGATCGCGCATCGTTCGATGAGCTTGTCGATGAACCGCGGGTCAGGGGTCGTGCCGACCGCCATCGCTGCCCGCAGCCGCACCGACGAACTGCTGTTCTCCAGCCCCCGGAGAGCTCGCATCGTATCCGTGTCCTGTTGTGGCATGGTGTCGGGACCTCCTTGGCCACAGTGAAGACCTTGTCACTGTGTCAAGGTCAAGCACCACCGACCTCGCCCCCCACAGCGCCGGGTGGACGCTCCACCAGCTCCCGCCACCCCGCTCTGCAGCACCTGGCCGGCCTCGGCGCCTACGCCCGCCTCGGCGAACAGACCTCCGCCCGCCTCACCGCCCCGCCGCGCGCCGACGCACTCGCTGACCCGTCCACCACCTCGTTGTGCGGTAGGCGCGCACGTCGAGCTGACCGTCCACGAGCACCATGCCGAGTTCGACTCCGCGGTGCGGCTGAGGGCCGACGGTAAGGCACGAAGAAGGAGCGGCGGCGATGATCGCACGTTCGCCGGGTGTCCAGTCAGTCACTCTTGGGCGCCTTCGACGGTGTCAGTCGCGTCGCCGGGGGGTGTTGCGGTGTCCAGGAAAGCAGGATGCGTAGTGCGTCGTCGGATGGTGTTCCCGGCTGGGCGGTGAGGACCATGAGCCGTTGGCCGCTGTCGTCGGGGCTGTCCCAGGTGTCGCAGTCGAGGGTGAGGTCACCGACCGCAGGGTGCCGGTAGTGCTTGGTGCCGTAGCCGGCGGAGTTGACGCGATGCTCGGCCCACCAGCTGCGGAAGTGGGGGTCTTGGACGGACAACTCGCCGACGAGTTGCGCGAGGTCCGGGTCATCGGGGTCTTTCGCCGCTTCCATGCGGAGGGCCGCGACGGCGTCGCGAGCGTCGTGTTCCCACTCCAGATGCATGCCGCGGATCACGGGGTGGGTGAACAGCAAGCGGACGTAGTTGCGTTCGACGGCGGGAATCCGGGCGAAGTCGGTGTAGAGCGCAGCGGCAGCATGATTCCAGGACAGGATGTGCAACCGCTTGCCGAGCACGATCGCCGGTGCCGCGGAGAGTTGGTCGAGCAGGCGGCGCACCGCGGGCCGCACTTTCTGGACGGTACGGCGGCGCCGCGGGCGGGCGTCGGTCTTGCCGGCGATCTCGTAGAGGTAGGTCTGCTGGTCTTCGTCCAGCCGGAGGGCTCGGGCGAGAGTCGCCAGTACGGCGGCGGATGCTCGGACACGGCCCTGTTCGAGCCGGGTGTAGTAGTCGACGCTGATGGAGGCGAGGCGTGCGACCTCCTCCCGGCGCAGGCCGGCGACCTTCCGGTGCCCGTCGGTCTCAGGCAGGCCCACCTCGTGCGTTGTCAGCTGTGCGCGACGAGCCTTGAGGAAGGCGCCAAGGTCACCGGGCTGTGATGAGGCGGTCATGGCCTCCATTGTCGGCAGTCGGGGGATTCCGTGGGAGGGCAGGTTCCTTCCCAGGCAAAAACCTGTCTCTTTTGCGCGTCCGAGGGCGGCGCGACCGTGGAACCACGCCGCGGCACACGCCCGGCGGTAGCCCGCTGACAGCAGGCTCACCCGCGACAGCGAACTGGAGCATCTCGTGACGAAGACCGACGTCACCTTCGACAGCGCCGGCATCACCCTGGCCGGCCACCTGTACCTGCCTGACGCGCCCGCCGACGGACCACACCCGGGCATCGTCGTGGGCCATCCCGGCACCGGTGTGAAGGAGCAGGCCGCGGGGCTGTACGCCTCCCGGCTCGCCGGACAGGGATTCGTGACCCTCGCCTTCGACGCCGCCTACCAGGGCGAGAGCGGCGGCACGCCCCGCGGGATGGAAGACCCGGCCCAGCGCATCGAGGACCTCAAGGCCGCCGTTTCTTTCCTCACCACGCGGCCCGAGGTCGACGCCGGACGAATCGGCGCGCTCGGCATCTGCGCCTCCGGCGGCTACGTCCTGCCCGCCACCGCCGGCGATCACCGCATCAAGGCCACCGCCACCGTGAGCGCCGTCGACATCGCCCGCCAGTTCCGCCTCGGCGCCGACGGCACCCAGGACCCGGCCGTGTTCCAAGGCATGCTCGACGCCGCCGCTGCCGCCCGCACCGCCGCCGCCCACGGCAAGGACCCGGGCACCCTGGCCTTGTTCCCCGACACCGCCGAGCAAGCACGCCGGCTCGGCGGCGAGCACGGGGTCGAAGGCTTCGAGTACTACCGCACCCCGCGCGCCGAGCACCCGCGCGCAGCGACGTTCTTCGATTGGGCCAGCATCGACAAGATGGCCGCCTTCGACGCCTTCGCCCCCGTGCCGCTGATCGGCCGGCGCCCGCTGCTGATGATCGTCGGCACCCGCGCCGTCACCTCCTGGATGAGCCTCGAAGCCTTCCACAAGGCCACCGGTCCCAAGGAGATCCACTGGGTCGACGGCGCCAGCCACGTCGACCTCTACGACAACGACCGCTACGTCGGGTCGGCGGTGGAGAGGCTCACCGTGTTCTTCACCGGCGAACTCGCCAAGACCGCATAGGCGCCGAGCAGCGAGCGGGCGATGGCGGGATCCGGCCGCTTCCGGTCCGGGCACGGCGGGATAAGGCGGGCGCGATGTGCGGCGACACGGCCTGATAACCAGCGCGGCGCGTTGCGGGAGAACGGCGTCGGCGCAGCTCGGGGCGGTGTGGACGTGCCGCGGGAGGCCGCCGCGGCTCGGTAGCGAGGTCGGTGAGCAGGCCGCGCACGCGGCGCTCGTGCGGGCCGGCGATCCCGCGTCCGTGCTGCTTCCGCGGACAGGGCAACGGAGTATCCGTCGCCCGCAAAGCGTCCATCGATGCCCATGTGGGGCCCAAGTCCTGACCCCGGCACCGGAGAAGGGCCGGGGCCGCACTCGGGCCCCACATGGTCGGGATCTGCCGGAGGCTAGCCCGCGTGGACCGGCGTCTCGACGGCTCCGGCCTCCCGGTCACCGCCCGCCTGGCCGGCCTGGCGGCCCGGCGCCCTGGCGTTGATGAAGACGCCCGCGACCACCGCGGCCAGCAGCATGATGCCCGCAGAGGTCCAGGTCGCCACGGAGTAGCCGTGCACCGTCGCCTCCGCCAGTGCCGCCTTCACCTGCGGCGTCAGCTGGGCGGGGTCGACCCGGTGGTCCGTCAGCCAGCCCGTGGTAGCGCTGGCCGCGATCGTGTTGAGCAGCGCGGTGCCGACCGACCCGCCCACCTGCTGCATGGTGTTGAGGGTCGCCGAGGCCGCCCCCTGCTCGTGCGGGGCGACGCGGCTGGTGGCCGTGGAGATGGCCGCCATGAAGGTGGCGCCCATGCCGAGGCCCATCATGCAGATGCCGGGCAGGACATGGCTGAGGTAGGTGGCGTCGACGTCCATGGAGGCCAGGACGGCCAAGCCTCCGGCGGCCAGCGTCAGGCCGGGCATGATCAGCGTCCGGGCCGGCACCTTCTGCAGCAGCCGCGCCGAGATCTGCGTGGAACCGATGATCATGCAGGCGGTCATCGGCAGGTAGGCCACACCGGTCTTCAGCGGCGTCCAGTCCTTGATGCCCTGCAGGTAGTAGGTCAGGAACAGGAAGACGCCGAACATGGAGACGGTGATCAGGGCCATCGTCAGGTATGCGCCCGCCCGCTGGCGGTCCTTGACAATGTGCAGGGGCAGCAGCGGCGTCCGGGCGCGGGTCTGCCACAGGGAGAAGATCCCGAGGATCACCACGCCGCCGATCAGCAGGGTCAGCACCCGGGTGTCGTCCCAGTCGCGGGACTCGGCCTCACTGAAGCCGTAGACGATGGACAGCACTCCGGCGGTGCCCAGCACGGCGCCGAGGATGTCCAACTGGGCGCCGGTCCTGCGGCCCGGGTCCTTGAGCATCACGATCGCGCCGATCACCGCGAGTGCGGCCACCGGGGCGTTGACGTACAGGCACCAGCGCCAGTCCAGGTACTCGGTCAGGAAGCCGCCGACCAGCATGCCGATGGCGCCGCCGGCGCCGGCGATGGCGCCGAACACGCCGAACGCCTTGCCGCGTTCGCGCGGGTCGGTGAAGGTCGTGGTCATCAGGGACAGCGCGGCGGGGGCCAGCAGCGCGGCGAAGACGCCCTGCAGGGCGCGGGCCGCGAAGAGCATGCCTGGGCCGGTGGCGGCGCCGCCGAGCGCGGAGGCGCCGGCGAAGCCGATCAGGCCGATGATGAAGCTGCGCTTGCGTCCGAACAGGTCGCCGAGGCGGCCGCCGAGCAGCAGCAGGCCGCCGAAGGCGAGGGTGTAGGCGGTGATGGCCCACTGCCGGTTGCCGTCGGTCATGCCGAGGTCCTGCTGGGCGGACGGCAGGGCGATGTTGACGATGGTCATGTCCAGCACCACGATCAGCTGGGCGAGGGCGATGACCACCAGGCCCCACCAGCGGCGGGGGTCGGGGGGCGGCGGGGCGTCTGGCCCCTTGCCCAGGTAAATGTCGGGGCTGACGGGGCGTTCGGGGCCGTTTTCGGGCAGGGCTGTGTCGGCCATGTATCGGGCTACCTTCTACGTGTGCGTGCTCGGGGTCGGGGTCGGTTCGGGGCGACCGCGGCGGGTCGGCACCGCGCTGCGGCACGGTGCGGCGCGTCGGCGGCGGCGTTGCCGCTCAGCGCCGGTTGAGACGGGTAAGGCCGGTCGTCGACCCGGCGGTCGATGTGCTCGTCCACGAGCTCCTCACGGCGCATCAAGTGGCGTTGGGCGAGGTCGGCGAGGTTCCGAGAAGACCGTGTCCTTGGAAGCGCCTGGGCCGTGACGTACGGCCAGCTCAGCACTTCCGACAACAGGGGCGTGTATCCGGGTGACGTTTTCGATCACGACAGGCTGTTTCGGGAGTGCTCGGTCGCGGATGCCGGCAAGCTGATCGGCTGGCCGGCCGTCGATGTCGCCCATGCCGGGCCTCAGCCGGAGCGAGACCGTGGCGGGATGCCTCGATCCGCCGGACTGCTCGCGTGCCGCTCCCCGGCGTTCGATGGCGGATTGTGCGTCGGCCGGTGGCCGGCTCCGTCCGTGTCAGGGTTGGGCGTCGAGCCACTCCTGGATGGTGGGACCGGCGAGCTTGGCGTGAGGGCTGGGCAGGAGCCCGCCACTGGCGGCGTACTCGGCATCGGTAGGTCGGGGTTGTCGACGCCGACGACCTTGATGCCCCGGCGGGCGCCGAGGAGTCTGGCCGCCCCGGCGAGGGTCTCCTTGCGGGGCCCGGCGATCTCGGGGACCGGCGTTCCGGGAGCAGGCTGGGCGGGCGCGTCGGGGTCGGTGGCCAGGTCGACCAGATCCTCTGCCACGGTGCGAGCAGCCACGGGCCGGCTGGGCCAGGTCGGGATGTAGGCGACGTCGCCCTGCTGCCAGTCCAAGAACTGACCGAGGAATTCGTGGAACTGCGCGGCCCGCAGAATCCGAGCGGGGAGGGGCCCGGACAGGTTGGCCTCCTCGTGCACCCGCTGGGCGGCGACGAAACCGGCGGTGGCCTTGTCGACGCCGATGATGGATGCGATGACGATCTGGCCGACTCCTGCCTTCCGGCCGGCCTCGTGCAGGTTGCGGGTCGCCGTACGGAAGAACTCCGTCGCCGCCTGCTGGTCGGAGGCGTGCCACGACGCGACGTCGATGATGACATCGACCCCGGTGAGCGCCTCGGCGAGGCCTTCACCGGTGATGATGTCCACGCCGGTGGCTCGGGACATCGGAACGACCTGGTACTCCCGTTCGGTGAGGACGTCGACGACGTGGCGTCCCAGCCGCCCGGTTGCTCCTGCCACTGCGACCTTGTTGATGCTCATGTTCCCTGCCTCCTTGAGTGCAAATGGTGTTTGAGCGGTACGGCGAAACACTCGCTCGGAATGTGAGGTGATGCACCGAACTTTTAGTTCGGGGAGATGCCTGGTCGAACGAGTGGGCCAGATGCGGCCAACGGAATCATTCCGGCCTTCGGGAAATGCGGATGCCGTTGACGGAGGCGTCACCGGCCGCCTCAGAACCGGCCGCGCTGACTTTTGAGTGTTACTCGCTGTAGTTCTGGCCCGGGGGGATGCCGGGGATCGGCTTGGCGATGAGAGCGGCGGGGGGTGAAGAAGCCGATATGTGCGATCGCCATGACGAGCGACCAGAGCGCCTTGTCGTCGTAGTGCTCGGACACCTTGGCGTACAACTCGTCGGGGACGCGCTCCCCGGACGGGTTCGGGGCGGCGGTGATGCGCTCCTCTGATTCCCCGGCCTTGCGGAGGTTGCCGGTTTCCCGAATGGCGAAATACGTGCTGCCAAGATCTGCCCGGCGCGCAACTGCAGCAGGCTGACGGTGGTCTGCGGAATCGCACCGTTCCCAATGACCTTGTGCAGGCCTTCGGCGATCCCTGCCATCTCGCGGACGAATCGGAGGGGGATGGGCATACGCGACCGCAGGTCTCTCTGCTTGGTCGTCGTGTCGGTCGTGGGCATGGTGATGTCTTCCCTTCTCGATCTCGACTCGTGATGTTGCGTGTGCCGTATGGATCGTTCGCACGGCGTCCTGACGAACACGAGACGCTGGCGCCCCGAGCCCTGTAACAGCCGCCCTCATGTGACGTGGGCCACCCGCCGTAGGTGTTACAAAGCGGTAGGGACCGGCGTCTTGTGCGTGGAGCAGAGCCGAGAACGAACAGGCGGGAGCCGGGCATGAGCGAGCGCAGCGAACGAACTACGGACACAGCCGAGCCGCTCGATCGTGCCGACCGCGTGGACCCCGCCACCGAGGCGTTCGTTGCCCACCGCAACCTGCTGTTCACCGTTGCCTACGAGATGCTCGGTTCGGCCACCGACGCCGAAGACGTCCTGCAGGAGACCTGGCTGAAGTGGGTGGGCGTCGATCTCGACACCGTGCGGGAGGAGCGCGCCTACCTCGTGCGCATCGTCACTCGGCTGGCGCTGGACCGGCTGCGCGTGCTGGGGCGGCGTAAGGAGTCCTACGTCGGGCCGTGGTTGCCCGAGCCGTTGCTGACCGCGCCTGATGTGGCCGAGGACGTCGAACTGGCCGACAGCGTCTCGATGGCGATGCTGCTGGTGCTGGAGACGCTCGCGCCGATCGAGCGGGCGGTGTTCGTGCTGCGCGAAGTGTTCGACCTGGCCTACGACGAGATCGCCGAAGCCGTCGACAAGACCCCCGCCGCGGTCCGCCAGACCGCCTACCGGGCACGGGCGCACGTCGCCGCGCGCCGTCCGCGCGGCATCGTGTCCCCGGCCGAGACCCGAGCCGCACTCCAGGCCTTCCAACGAGCGGTCGAAACCGGCGACCTGCAGCGCCTGCTCGACATCCTCGCGCCGGACGTCGTCGCCCTGAGCGACGGCGGCGGAGTCAAACGTGCCCTGCTGCGGCCCATCGTGGGGGCCGGCAAGGTGGCTCGTCTGCTGGCCGGCGGCTGGAACAAGCACGGCGTCGAAAGGTCGGTCGAGCCGGTACAGGTCAATGGTGGCCCGGGGCTGCTCGTCCGAGTCAACGGGGGGATCGACGGCGTGCTGGCGGTGCGGGTCGAGGACGGCCTGGTCACCGGCATCTACCACGTGCGCAATCCCGAGAAGCTGTCGCGTGTGGGGCGGGAGACCACCGTGAGCCGCTGAGGCCGGAACGACCTGCAGCCCGCTGCGCCCCGAAGGTCACACGCGGCCACCGCCACCGGCCACCCATGCCAAGGAACTCCCGACAGTCGGTCACGCGCCCTCGTCGGGCCGGGGCCCTCTCAACGGAGCAGATGGATCAGCCTGACGGGCCCCGATAGACGGCTCGGCAGGGCACCGCGTTCTCATCAATGACCAGATGTGCGAGACCGGCGGCCGGTCGTCTCCCAGCCACATCGACGCAGGTCGCCGTTCGCAGAACTCCTCGCAGAACCCGCTGGTTGCGCGAGGGGTTCTGCGAGACCGGCCGCAGGTCGCGCGGCCCGGCGACCGGCACGGCGGGCCTGCACACCGCCGTGGCGGCGGCCAACAGGTCCCGCAGGTCTGTGTCGCCGGCGGTGTAGGAAGTCGTAGATCTTGATTTCATGATCTTGGGGGCGCTGAGAGCGCCGCTGAGCGCCGAACACGGTCCGGCTCATAC
The DNA here is from genome assembly GCA_050942275.1 of Spirillospora sp. CA-255316. Taxonomy (GTDB): domain Bacteria; phylum Actinomycetota; class Actinomycetes; order Streptosporangiales; family Streptosporangiaceae; genus Spirillospora. The sequence continues at coordinate 3,716,489 of CP192047.1, forward strand.
CAACCAACACGGGGCCGTTGAGACGGCGAGCGCCGCCCCGCACACGGCGGGACGGCGCTGATGGCCGAACTTCCTGGGGCCGGCCGCCCCCGGGCGCGGGGGTCAGGAGGGACGCGAGGGCTGGGTCGCGGGTGCTCGACCAGGGCCCATGCCATGTGACATGAGGAGGTCAGCGGCGGCGGCCTGGACACCGATCGCCGAGATGTCTTTCACCTCGTCTCCATAGGGCCCACGCTCCGCGCACTTGCGGCTGGTGCACCGCCCAACGGCACCCAGGTAGGGGAGCCACTCATCGACGGGGATGCGCTGGGTGGCCTCCCTGCTTGTCGGCCTCTCCATCGCGGGACTGTGGCCTGCTGCACAATGCCGCCGCCGCGGATCCGGAGGATGGGAGGGGACTTCCGAGGAGAGGAGAACGGGTGAAAACCCTCCGATTCCGGTGGCTCCTAGGTGCCGCCGCGATGCTCGCCGGCTGCCTCGTCGTCCCTGCCGCGCCTGCGACGGCCGGTACCGCCGCGGCGATGGACCGCTGCTCCCGGACCGCGGTTCCGGAGATCGACACCACCATCGAGGTACGGGGCAACGGGGGCGGCGCCTTTCCGGCCGAAGCCGTGCCGACGAACGCCATCGAGCCCGGCGACGTCTTCTACGTGGCCCCCGCCGGGGGGACCGTCTCAACGGGGGCGGGCGGGACCGTCGGGCCCGACGGCAACGGCCAGCCCGCGCCGAGCTCGTTCCCCTACCCCGGGATGAGGAAGTACTCGGCGATCCTGCGCTTCAACAACGACCCGGCGGGCTGGAGGGGCGTCCTGAACCAGGCCACGGCGTTCGCCGAGTGTTTTCGCTGGAACGACTCCTCCCGGTGCGGATGCTGTTCGGCGTCAACGACACCGTCCTGTGGGACAACGGCGGCGCCTGGAGGTTCGGGGTCTACATCTACCGCTAGGACCTGTTTCGTGAGTCTGCTGACAGTGGGCGTGTCGAACGCGCCATCAACCGGCTCGAACACCACCGCGCCGTCGCCACCAGAGACGACAAGCACGTCGGCATCTACTTAAGAAACTTCCCGGGGCCGGGCCGCAGGGGCCCGGTGACCTAGGCGTGGTCGTCTTCGTTCTCGGCAGCCTCGGCAGCCTCGGCAGCCTCGGCGGCCGTGACGGCGGCGGCCAGGGCGATCAGCCGGGCGGCCTGGTAGCGGAGCCGCTCGGACTCAGCGGCCAGGTCGGCCTGGACGGTGTCGGTGTCGTCGGTCATCCGCCTGGCGATCGTGGTGAGCTGGTCGGCGACCAGTGCCGGCCATTGGGCGGTCCGGCCGTACTCCAGCGCGTCGGCGGCCCGGTCGTGCACGGTCACCGGCCGGGTCTCGGCGGCGGGGGGTCACCTGACCGCCGCGATGCCTGGCCGGGACCAGGACGGTCTGCAGCTCTAGGCCCGGGACCAGGGCGGTCCAGCCTGTGTAGTCGCTGGCGGGCTCGGCCATCGTGGTGACCCGCGCGGCGAGCGTCGTGACCGCGAAGGGGGCGGGCCCCGCGGATCGGCCTTCCTTCTCCCGAAGTTGTCCTGAGCCCCAAAGCGAATCGATCGCCGCAGGTCACGGGGCGTCTACGCCGCCTGTCCGCGGCCGGTTTCCGGTACGGCGAGCCGCAAGGTAGCGAGGTGGATCTCATATCCGTCGCGCGGCGGTGTCGAATGTCGGCGAGCCCGTTCGTAGCCAAGGTGAGAGGCCGGCAACGGGCCGGTCGCCACTCACAAGGAGAGCATCATGACCGCCACCTACACCTTCGACGTCTTCTCCAGCCTCGACGGCTACGGCTCCTACAACAGCAGCGGCGACTGGGGCGGCTACTGGGGCAAGCAAGGCTCCGAGTTCCTCGACCGCCGCCTCGCCCTGTACGGCGAGGAGCAGCGGATGGTCCTCGGGGCCAACACTTTTCGGCAGTTCATGCAGGTGCTGGGCCCCAGCACCGAGGAGTCCCAGGTGAGTGACCCAGTGAACACCCGGATGAGGAACCTGCCGACAACGGTGGTGTCGACGACACTCGAAGGACCCCTCAACTGGCCTGACGCGACCCTCCTGAGCGGCGATGCCGTCGACGTCGTCGCCCGGCTCAAGGAGGAGTCGGAGGTGCCGTTGCGTTCGCACGGCAGCCTGTCGATGAACCGGGCGCTGATGGCCGCCGGTCTGGTCGACCGCGTCCAGGTGACGCTCTTTCCTGTGATCACCGGCCAGACCGGGGCGGACCCGATCTTCAAGGGTGCGGCCGACTTTGACCTCGAACTGATCGAGAGCCGGAGCCTCGACGGCCACATCCAAGAGCTCATCTACCGGCCCACCCTGCATGTCTGAGCCCATCCGTCACCCCACCTCGTCAAGCTTGCGCAGCGCGAAGGTGAACGCCCAGCTGCCGCTACTGTGCGGCTCGCCGTCGCTTCAGGACTTCCGGGCCAAGTAGGTCCGCGAGGAGGATGAGGCAGAAGTCAGCGGTAGCGGAGGGGGCAGCTGCCGGGGAGAGGTCGGCGGCCATGGGTGCGTGGGGGCGCGGCGGTCGGGATCTGGTCCAGGTAGCGGTCGACGCGCGGCGTTGCGGGGCCGTGTGACAGGTAATCCAGATTCTGTGTCACCGCCGCGCGCCCTGGCGACCAGCCGACTAGCGCCGAAGGCGGAGGTCAGGGCCATACCCGTTGGATCTTGGCTCACCGGTCCGGCACCCGGGCACGGCGGATCGCGGGTGGCGGGAGTCCACGGCCCAAGTCACTGAAGATCGAAATTAAGAAAATCAAGATCTTTGCGTTGACTGCTTAAGAAAATCAAGATACGAATAAACCGCGAGCGTGTCACCGAGAGTGAGGGAGCTGAGGGTGGACTGGCAGGAGCTGACGGACCTGACGCAGGGGCAGCCGTTCGTGGTGGAGCGGGTCCGCCTGACCGGCAGCGGTGTCGCGGTCGAGGGTCAGTTCGAGCCGCCGCAGTTGGCTCAGCTCAGCGTCGACGACCAGGTGTTCGTCGCCGCGTTCGTGCGGTCGCACGGTTCGATCAAAGAGATGGAGCGGGTCTTCGGGGTGAGCTACCCGACGGTCAAGGCCCGGCTGAACCGGATCGCCGAGCGCCTCGACTTCGTCGACACCGACCCGGCGCCCACCGGCGCCGACGTCGTCGACCGCCTGCGGCGGGGCGAGATCGGCGTCCAGGAGGCGCTGGCCGAACTGGAGAGGTCCCGATGATCCCGCACCTGGTGACGGTGCGCCATCGCCGCCGCAATGGCCGCTGGCGGCGGCTGTACGTCCCTGTCCTGCCGGTACTGCTGGTGCTGTCACCGCTGCTGCTGCTCGCGGTGCTGGCCGGACTGGTCGCATGCCTGGCCATCCGGGTGAGCCCGGTGGGCGCGCTGCGCGGCATCGGGCAACTGCTGTGGGCGCTGCCCGGCACCCGGATCGAGATCCAGTACGGCGGAACGGCCGTGCTGGTCAGCGTCAGATGAGTCAGGAGGAGCAACGATGAACGAGCAGCGCCGCCAGATCCTGCAGATGCTGGGCGAGGGCAAGATCACCGCTGACGAGGCCGAGCGGCTGATCGACGCTCTCGAACGAGAACAGCCCGGCTCGCCGCCGGCGGCCGCGTCCCGCCCGAAGTCCCGGCCCAAGTACCTGCGCGTACTCGTGAGCTGGGCGGACGAATCCGGCGGCGACGGGCCAGGCCGGGTCAACGTCCGCGTCCCGCTGCAACTGCTGCGCGCCGGTGTCCGGCTCGCGAGCCTCATCCCTCCGCAGGCGCTCACCAAGGTCAACGTGGAGCTGAGCAGGTCAGGGGTGCCGATCGACCTCACCGAGCTCAAGCCGCAGCACATCGAGGACCTCATCGAGCACCTCGACGACCTCACCGTCGACGTCGACGACCCCGACACCAAGGTGCAGGTGTTCTGCGAGTGACACCCCCACGGGCTGACAAAGGGAGATCCCGATGACGACGCGGGCGATCCACGTCCAGGGTCTTGAAAAGTCCTACAAGGAACTGCGCGTGCTGCGCGGCGTGGACTTCGACGTGGCGCCGGGCGGCATCTTCGCCCTGCTCGGCTCCAACGGCGCCGGCAAGACCACGGTCGTGAGAATCCTGTCCACGCTGCTCAAGGCCGACGCGGGGACGGCCACCGTCAACGGCTTCGACGTCGCCACGCAGGCTGCGGACGTGCGGGAGTCCATCAGCCTCACCGGGCAGTTCGCGGCCGTGGACGAGATCCTCACCGGGCGGGAGAACCTCGTGCTGGTCGCACCTGGCCATCGTCGGTGACGACGGCAAGGACCGCAGTGTCGGCGCGACGAGCAAGGAACAGTGATGACCAAGCGTTTCTTCGGCGACACCGCCGTCCTGCTGCAGCGGTCCCTGCGCCATATCATGCGCAGTCCGGACACCATCATCACGACCACGATCATGCCGATCGCCTTCATGCTGCTGTTCGTCTACGTGTTCGGCGGCGCGATCCGCACCGGGTCGGGTTCGTATGTCAACTACCTGCTGCCCGGCATTCTGCTCATCACGATCGCTTCGGGCATCTCCTACACCGCGTTCCGGCTCTTCCTGGACATGAAGGGCGGCATCTTCGAGCGATTCCAGTCCCTGCCGATCGCACGGTCGTCGGTGCTGTGGGCGCACGTGCTGACCTCGCTGGTCGCCAATGTGATCTCGCTCGTGGTCGTCGTGCTCGTCGCCCTCCTCATGGGCTTCCGCTCGGGGGCGGGACTGCCGGCGTGGCTCGCGGTCGCCGGCATCCTGATCCTGTTCACCCTGACGTTGACGTGGATCGCCGTCATCCCCGGTCTCTCCGCCAAGTCCCCCGACGGCGCGAGCGCGTTCGCCTACCCGATCATCTTCCTGCCGTTCATCAGCTCGGCGTTCGTACCCACCCACACCATGCCCGGCCCGGTGCGCGCCTTCGCCGAGCACCAGCCGGTGACGTCCATCGTCGACACGATCCGCGACCTGTTCACGCAGCAGCCGGTCGGCACCGGCATCTGGACCGCCCTCGCCTGGTGCCTGGGCATCCTCGTCGTCGGGTACGCCCTCGCCATGGCCGCCTACCGCCGCAGAATCGCCTAGTTTGGCTACTTGCCTCTGGAAAGGTCTGTTCGTACAGGCGCCTGTCCCTTACCGGAGGCTGGTGCAAGCCGGTGGGGTCCATCACCGTGGAGGCCGGTGCTTCCGGCGGTAGGGGTGGGTGGCGGTGCTGCGGGTCGCGGGTGCGCAGGATCGGTGGTGGGAGGCGTTGCCCGAGCAGGCGCAACGACTCGAAGGGCTCATCGGCTCGGTCCGTCGGCGGGCGCGGATACAGGGGCGGCATACCGCGGCGAGAAGGCGAGCAGGAGGCCGCCGGTGGCCGGATGGGTCAGGTGCCCCAGGTCCCGGACGAGCTCGAGCAGTTCGAGCGAGGCGTGCACGCCGAGGTGTTGGTCGGTTCGTCGAGGAGGAGCAGCGGGCTCTCCCGGGCGAGCGCGCGGGCGCGTTGGCGCTGGCCGCCGGACAGGGGCGAGAGCCGTCGCGTGCGGTGATGCGCCAGGCCGACGCGTTCGAGCGCGCCGGTGATCGTCGCGAAGGGCCGGAGCCAGGGGCCGCGGCCCATGGCCACGACCTCCTCGACGGTGAAGTCGAAGTCTGGTGCGCTGTCCTGGGCGACGAGCGCGGTGCGCCGCGCGACCTGGTGCCGGCTGAGCGTCCGTTCGTGTTGCAGGGGCAGGTGGAAGCGCATTTTGGCCGACACCCGGCCGCTGAGATCGTCCGCTCCCAGCCGGGGCCGGGAGCGGTCTTGGGCGCCCGGGTGCCGGCCGAGTTCGGAGACGACCCCACGCGTTACGCCACCGCCAAGGCGCGCAGAACTACGCCGGGACCTCCCCGATCACCCGTGCCTCGGGCAAGAAGAAGGTGGTCGCCGCCCGGTTCGTGCACAACGACAGGCTGATCGACGCGCTGCTGACCCGGGCGGCCGGTGCGATCCGGTACGCGCCGGGAGCCCGCGCCCACTACGACCGGCTCCGGGCCCGTGACCTCGGCTACAACGCAGCTCTGCGGCAGGTCGCGAACCGGCTGGTCGGCATCCTGCACGGCTGCCTCGAAACCGGCACGCTCTACGACGAGGCGACCGCCTGGTCGCATCATCGGGAGCTGGCTGCTTGACATCGTTCACTCCTGGGATGTCTCTCAGGGGCCAGGGGGATCAATCAAGCTGTCAGGTCGAAGTCGAGTGCTTCCTGGCGAGCGCCGGTGATGCCGAGGGTTGTCGCCGATCGGTCAGATGGTGGAGGGGGCCTGTCGATGAGGCCGGTGGGGATCGACTGCCCGCCGCCAGGGCCTGGTCATGGCCGGGTTGATCGAGTGATCGCCTCCTGCCAGGAGCGCAGGAACGCGGGGTAGTCGGCGGCGAACTGGCGTAATTCTCCGGCTGCGTGGGGGGTCAGTGCCGTGAGGTCGTAGACGACATGGACGATCGAGTGCCCGTCACCGTCCTGGTCGAGCGTGACCGTGACGGTCCCGGCGCGCGATCTGGGGGTGACCCTGGCGTAGGAGATGCGGCGGCCATACTCGCTTTCGAGCACCATCCAGGTCGTATGCTCTCCGTGCGAGGTCTCGAAGACGGTCCCAGGGGCGGCGTCATCGGGCGTCGGGACCGGGAAGCGCGGCAGCCAGCCGTCGACCCAACGCTCCTCGCCCCGGGGCGTGAACAGCACGAATGCCTCCTGTGGCGGAAGGGCGACCTTGATCTGCCCCTCCAGGCGGTGCCGGGCGCTCACTTTTCGGCCAGCCGATGGGCGTCCGCGGCGGTCAGCGTCAGGTCATAGACCGCCTTCAGTTGCTCGATCTTCTCGATCGTCTCAGCGGAGAAGGGCGCCCTGCCCTCGAAGGCATGCAGCGTGACCCCCTCGATGAGATCTCCCAGGGACATATCCAGGTACTCGGCCAGGCCCTTGAGGACCTTGAGCAGACTCCGCTCGATCCTGAGTCCGGTCTGCACGCGTTCGATTGTTACCACGGTAACATGGTAACAGAGTCATTGGGGGTGAGGACGTATTCGTCCTGGTGGGTGCGTTCGTGCTCCTGGTGTGCGTGGTAATGCCAAGAAGATGTTGCGGGCCGGGGCTCACGGCGCGGACTACCGCCGGCAGGTCTGGTTCCTGGGGAGGTCTCCGGAGGCCAGATAGGCGTTGACGTTGCGGTCGACGCAACTGTTGCCGTATTCGCCGTAGATGCCGTGGGCGATGGTGTCCCGCAGGGTGAGCAGGCGGGAGCCGGTCATCTTCCGGTGTGCGGCTTGGGCGCCTTGGTAGGTGGTGGCGGTGTCGCCGGTGGCGGAGATGATCAGTGCCCTGGCCGCATTGGCGATTTCGGTGGGTTGTTCGCGTGGTGGCCGGGGCCAGAAGGCGCAGGGGGCGATGTTGTTGGTGATCGGTCCGAAGAGCGGGTGCCGGTTCCGGCTGTGCTGGATGTCGTTCCAGTAGGTCTCGGGGTCGGGCGGGGCGGCGCGGTCGCCGCAGATGATCGCTGCTGCCGGGCTGCCGTAGTGGGAGTAGGCGGCGGTGAGGTAGAAGCTCAGGGCTGCGTCCAGGTGCGGAGGTGGGGTGACGGTGGTCCCATTGGCCGCTTGGTCGAGTGCCTTCATCGTGGTGGCGAATGCGGCGCGGTCGGGGTCGCGGTCGTTGCCCACGCCGACGTAGACCAGGTAGGGGACGATGTGTTCGTCAAGGGTGTAAGGGCCGACCCGCAACGGCCGTGTCGATGACGCCTGGATGATGCGGTGCACGGTGGCCAGGACGGCGGTCTTGGTGGAGCCTAGGCCGTATTGGTGGTGTCGCGCGGCGGTCCAGGTCGCCCAGGCGTGCAGGGCCTGTTCTGCGGCGGGTTCGCGGCCGATCAGCAGTCTGGGGCCGAACTGGCTGGGATCGCCGGCGCTGTCGAGGACCATCCGGTCGGTGCGTCCGGGGAACATCTGGGCGTAGACGGCGCCGAGGTAGGCGCCGTAGGAGTAGCCGAGGTAGGAGATCTGTTGCTCGCCGAGCGTGGAACGGACGATGTCGATGTCTCGGGCGGTGTTGCGGGTGGTGGCGAACGGCAACACGTCGCCGTGCCGGCGTATGCAGCGTTCGGCCAGGTCCTGGTTGAAGGCGACCTGGCGGTCGAAGCCGGCCCGGTCGGTGCCGGCCGAGCGTATCCACAGGCCCACGGGCCAGCCGCAGTCCAGTGGGGTGCTGCGTCCCACGAATCGTGGGTCCAGCCCGATCAGGTCGTAGCGTGCGCTGAGGTCGCCCAGGTAGGTGCGGGTTTGCAGGGGCATGCCGAGTGTCGGTTCGGCGGGGCCGCCGTGGTTGAGCACCAGGGCGCCGATCCGGCGGGCGGGGTCGGAGGCCGGTAGCCGTGACAGGGCGATCCTTATCGTTCGGCCGTGCGGGCGGGTGTAGTCCAGGGGCACGATGATCTGGGTACAGCGGGCGCCGGCCTGGTCCAGGCCGGCGCCCACCTCGTCGTCGGGTCCCTGCCGGCAGTCGGTCCAGGTGACCCGCTGGGTGTAGTAGGCGGCCAGCGCCGAGGGCGGGGTGTCGGCCGCGAGTGCCGGGGGGACCGGGGCCGCCATGGCCGCCACGGCCAGCCCGGCACCGGACGCGCCCAGCCACCGCTTCAGAGTGCCAGAGTGTGCCTTTGTCTCCATCACCGCTGTCTTCATGACCGCGACGCCAAGTCCGGACTTTCGCCGGGGGAGGTACACCATCGGGTCCCTTTCGAAGGTGTTCTATCCAATTCACATTGACGTCCAAGGTCGTCGCTGTGGTGAGCCGCCGGATCGCCTGGTCGGCCTGACATCCGGTGGATCCGCACATCGACCGATCGGTTGATACGGGTCCGAATCGTCAGGCCTGGATACCGAACTCCCAATGGCCTGGACCGACGAGCACGGAGGATTTCATCTGCGGTCTTGGCCCGGCTGAAGGGCTGAGCAATCACGGGAGAAGTGTGAGCTGCGGGCACGAAGGCCTCCGCCAGCGCGACCGGGTCTGCCGCCGCTGCATCCTCACCGACATGCTGCGCGAGGCCTTCGACGAAGGCACCGGCCAGATCAGCCCGCCCATGATGCCGCTGTTCGAGGCACCGGCGAAAAGTCTGCCTGGACCTGGCATCCACGCCTGGCCATCGGCGCCACGACCTGACGCCCCCGGGGCGGCAGGTGGCCGGCGTCGAGTGGACCAGGTAGTCCTGGTGCCGGATGGGGCCTCAACGCCACGCGTGGCGGATCTTCAACCGTCCCAACCCCATGGCCCCGGAGATGCGGATCGTCGGCCCGCCGGTACGGGAGCGCCGCCGGGGCCTGTAGCGCGGGTCCTTCCAGCCGGTGTGCAGACCTTCGATCTCGACGATCGCGTCGCGAGGCACCGTGATCTTGGCCCTGCCGGTGCCGAGTCGCACCTCGATGTCGACCACCGGATGCTCGATGACCGCCCGGGACAGGTCCAGGTGCACCCTTCCCAACGCGGACTCGACCTTGAGGATCCGCGGTACCCGCCATGCGCCGCGCCGCTGGATCCGTCCGCCGACGGCGGCGATCGTGGACGTGGTGCCCGCCTTCTCCGGGAGCGAGGCCAGAGCCGACACGAGCTCGCTGTGCGTCGTGGCGGTGAGCGCCCGGTGGAGGCGTCCGTCCATCTCCTCGTGTGAGATGTGCCCTTCGGCGTATGCCTCCTGCAGGCGCGTCACGGCCGTGTCGCGGTCGTGTTCGCTGATCAGCGGCGGCTGGTGGTGCGACCCGCCGGCCCGGGGCTTCACCGTCCCCTGCGCATGTAGGCGACGTCGGCGGCCATCCGCCCCATGACGCCCTGCACCGCCGTGAAGGTCACCATCGCGAACAGCCCGGGCATGAGGTGTTCGCGGTGGTCGCCGCCGCCCGGCACCTGGATCGCACTGCCGAAGACGCACCCGAACAGCACCACCATGACGACCGGGAAGATCAGCGCGGCGATGATCTGCCCGGGCTCCTGCCGCAGCCGCCTCAGCTCGCGGCCGACCAGGGTCAGCCCGTCGGCGAACGTCCAGCGCAGGCGGCCCACTGGCGAGACGAGGGCGGTCATCGGACGGGCTCCTTCCGGTCGGTGAGGCGCAGGAACACCTCGTCGGGCGTGCCGTCGGCGATGGCGCGCCCGTGGTCGATGACGGCGATGTCGTCGGCCGGCCGGTCGGCCTCGTCCAGATACTGCGTGGTGAGCAGCACCGTGGCGCCGTCCGCCACCAGCACGTCGCAGACCGTCCCCTGCGGGACGCTCAGGTCCAGCCCCCGCAGCCCCTCGGCGACCACGATCGCATCCGCCATCAACCCTCCATTAGGTACCATGTACGCAATCCCGGCCACGCTAAGCCTTTGGGTACCCTGTACGCAAGCGGGGGTGGAAAGGTGACCGACGCCGACTATGTCAACATCTGGATGCGGCCCGAGCGCCCGCCCTACGGGCGGAAGCCGGCCTACAGCCGCGAGCAGATCACCGCTGCCGCGATCCGGATCGCCGACGCCGAGGGGCTGGAGGCCGCCACCATGCGGCGGATCGCCGCCGAGATCGGCGCGGGCGCGATGTCCCTCTACCGGTACGTCCCCAGCCGCGACGACCTCGTCGAGCTCATGGCCGACCAGCTGATGGGCGAGATCGACGTCACGGGCATGCCCTCCGGCGACTGGCGCGCGGACCTGACGCGCTACGCCGGCGGGCTGCGGGCGATGTGGCTGCGGCACCCGTGGGTCGCCACCGTGCACCGGGCCCTCCCCGGCTTCGGCCCCAACCAGCTGCGGCTGATCGAACGGGTGATGGGCGCCCTCGACGCCCACGTCTCCATCGACGAGAACCTCCGCCTCATGGCCATGCTGAACGGCTACATCGAGGGCGCCGTCCGCGAGGAGATCAGCTGGGACGAGGAGGTCCGCCGCAGCGGACTCAGCGAATCGGAGTGGATGGCGCGCAGCTCCCCGCGCATCCACCAGCTGGTGAACAGCGGGAGGTACCCGATCTTCACCAAGATCGTGATGGAGGCGCGCCGGCCGCACCTCAGCCGCGACGACCAGTTCCGGAGCGGGCTGGAGCATGTCCTCGGGTGCATCGCCGCCGCCCTCCCGCCAACGCCCGAGCCTCCGGCAGAGGCCATCCGGTCCGACCTGCTCGGGCCGCCTCGTGATGAAACCCCGGCCACGACGATTGACGATACGCCCGTTTGTGACGAAACCTCCAGAGCGGCGATCGCGGGCACGCCCCCCTGTGACGAAACTTCGGGCGATCTCGCCCCACCCCGCAGATGCACTGTGTGCGGCCGCCCTGTCTCCCGGACCGTCACCGGACGGCCCCGCCAATACTGCTCACGGGCATGCCAACAGCGCGCTTACCGCACTCGGAGAAGGACAGGAACCCCAGGGTGATCACCCGGGTGTGTTCTCTCCAGCCACCCCGTGCCCACGGCGTCGCACTATATTGCGCTGGAACCCCGTCGCCATCAAAAGCCCGAGGTCACAAGCTCGGCATGGACCGCCTCCGGGCCCTGCCGTGGTAAATCCGGCATTCCGGAGCCCCCGCGGAGAGCCTCCGCACCCGGTTCTCCTTTCGTCATCCGTGATGGATTCGCTGATGCGCGAAGGATGCTGGAACCGGCCGATGAAATCCTGATGGCGTGGCGATCAAGCGGATAACGGCTCGTTGTTATGCGGGGAGGGGAAGACCGGGTGGTGGTGCCCGTGGCCGGGTTCCAGGTGCTGACGGCCCCTTGAGCGGTGGCCGGTGGTGTGCGGCCGGTGCTTAAATCGAACAGCCTGATCGCTTAGATGCCGACATCATTCATCATTGGGGCGCCATGTCTAGATCGAGACCTGAACGTCCCATCTCCGTCGCCGTCGTGGACGAGCTGGACCTGCTCCGTGAAGGTCTCAAGGAGATCCTGCGGACGGTTCCCGGGCTGGTCGTGGTGGGCGTCGCCGGGACCAGCGCGGAGGCCGTCGCGCTCGTCGTGGAAGAACGGCCCGACGTGGTGCTGCTGGACGTCGAGCTCCCCGGCGACGACGTCCTCACCACCGTGCGCCGCATGAAGGCGGCCTCCGCCGGAACGCGCGTGTTCGTCCTGAGCTGGTTCATCGGGCCGGACCTGCTGCGCAGCCTGCTGAACGCGGGCATCAGCGGCCATCTGCCCAAGAGCGCCAGCCGGGAGGAGCTGATCGCGATGGTCCGCACCGCACGCGACGACGACGACCGGGTGATGCTCTCGGTCTCGCGCGACAGCCTGGCCCCGGCGGTCGACTCCTCGGCGCGGGAGATCCTGTCCGCCCGGGAGCGCGAAGTCCTGCAACTGGCGGCGGACGCCCTCAGCAACACCGAGATCGCGCGCCGGCTCGGGCTCACGGAGGGCACCGTCAAGCGCCATCTGAGCAACGTCTACGCCAAGCTCGGCGCGGTGTCGAGGATCGACGCGGTGAACAAGGCCGCGGCGGCCGCCCTGATCATTCCGCCGATCACGGAGAACTGAGCGCACTCTCGATCTGTGCTCCCCGCGCTCGCCGGGCCTGGGGAATTCTGAATGATCACAGCACGATTGCGGGTGTAGGACGGGTCACAGTGCCTGAAGGGCACCATGGTCGCAGGCGGGATAAGCCGAAAGTCGTAGTGTGGCTACACCTTCTCGCCAAGCCCGATACGACCACCCGCGACCGGCCCGCGGCCGGCCAGCGGAAATGGAGCCGGAGCGGTGCACCCCTAGGGGTCGTGGAGGGGGCTAGGGGCTGGGGCCGTCGAAAGTACTCGGGCCCGCCCGGGGGTGACGGGGCGGCGGCGGGCCTTCTACAGTCGGCAATCGTGGACGTCGCCTGGCCGGGCTCTTCCGGCATATTCCGGCGGGCGAGGTCCCGGCAAGGTCAACGGTGGGATCCAACGGTGGGATGACTATGCACTTCCGTGTGCTCGGCCCCCTGGAATTGTGCGTGAACGGCCACGACATAGCTCCGACCGCAGCCAAGCTGCGGCAGGTGATCTCCTTGCTTCTCCTGCGGAGGAACTCGCTCGTCCTCCCCGAGGAGTTCATCGACGAGCTGTGGGGGGACGCGCCGCCCAAGAGCGCGGCCACGACCCTGCAGACCTACATCTACCACCTGCGGAAGATCCTGCTGGAGCACGGTGCGGAGCACCTGCTGACCACCCATCCCGGCGGGTACAAGCTCGAGATCGAGGACCGCTGGGTGGACCTGTGGGAATTCGAGAATTCCTTCCATGCCGGGCGTGCGGCGTTCGAGGACGGCAGGCCGGCCGAGGCGTCGCGGATTCTGCGGTCCGCCGTCGGCCTGTGGCGCGGCCCTTCGCTGGCGGACGTCGAGCACGGGAAGCTGCTCTATTCCTACACGACCTGGCTGCACGAACTGAAGCATCGTGCGCTGGAGCTGCGCATCGAGGCCGACCTTCAGGTCGGGCGCCACCGGGAGGTGGCCAGCGAGCTGACGTCGCTCGTCCTGATCAATCCTTTGGACGAGCATATGCACGGACTTCTGATGATCGCGCTTTTCGGGGCGGGCCGGCGGCACGAGGCGCTCGAGCGATATCGCGAGCTTCGTGAGAATATGGTCGAGGACCTGGGTATCGAGCCGGGGCACGATCTCAGGAGGCTCCATCAGGAGATGCTCTCCGACAACTGTCCGGCGGTCCCCTCGATGGTGCCGGCCGCTCGCGACCACGACTCCGGCCCGCCCGGCGCACACCGCCCGGGCTGAAGCCGAGATGGGAGATGCAAAAAATGGCTGTTAAGGCCGAGAAGTACCCGGAACCGCAATTCCGGCCGCCCGCTACCTCCGGATACATTTACCTGGGGTTGTCGGTCGCTCCGCCCCGGGTGCCTCCCGTCCACCACAGCGCCGCGCGCGACAAGGAGATCGAGCGGTGCCTGGCCCTGGCCGAGCGGCTGACCGCCCTCCCGGAGGTGGTGCGGGCGCGCGTGTTCCAGGCGGTCCTGCTCCCTCCCCTGAAGGACCTGCCGCGCTTCGACGTCACGATGCTCGTGGAGACCGCCTCTCCCGCCGACATCGAGGGCGTGCGCGCCTCCGGGCCGTTCAAGGAGATCGACGCGAAGCTGGTCATGCCGGCCGACAACCCGGTCAGGCTGGGCGACACCGAGAACCCGTCGACGGGCACGTACCTGTTCAACCACTTCCTCGCGCCCGACAGCGACGCGGCGGTCGAGGGGTGGAAGTCCGTCGCCGGCTGGTACACGGCCAACACCGGGGTCGACAACTCGATCCCGCTGCGGCCCCTGGGGGAGTCGCCCTACGCGATGGTCAACTACGCGCGCATCCCCGGGAAGGCCGCGCCCTTCCTGATCCGCCAGCTCACCCGCCCGAGCTTCCACCGGTTCGTGCGCCCGCGGCTGAAGGAGCGCGGCATGACCGCGCTGCCGCTGCTGGCCCGGCCGATGTGACGCCCCGCCGATCCGACGACCCGCCGGCGCGACGAGCCCGCCGGCGCGACGTTCGCGAAGGGAGACGGTGAGAGCCGTGCGCTTGGCTGTGTTCGGCGGGACGGGCAGGACGGGGCGGCTGCTCGTCGCCCAGGCCCTGGACGACGGCCACCGGGTGGCGGCGTTCGTCCGCTCGCCCGACCGCCTGCGGATCGCCCATCCGGACCTGACCAAGGTGCGGATGGGCGAGCCCGACCCTGCGGCGCTCAGCGCCGGCATGAAGGGGGCGGACGCCGTGGTGTCCGTCCTGAACGGCAGCACGCGCGCGGGATCCCCGGCCGCGACCTGGACCCGCGCCGCGCTGGCGGCGATGCGCGAGTGCGGCGTCCGGCGGCTGGTCGTGACCAGCGCCGCGCCGGTCCCGCTGCGCGGCGGCCCGGCGCCCCTGGCGTACCGGCTGGTGGGGTGGATCTTCCGGGACGCCCACCGGGACCTCGCGGCGATGGAGGACATCGTGCGCCGCAGCGACGCCGACTGGACGATCGTGCGCCCGCCGCGGCTGACCGACGGGCCCCGGACCGGGCGCTACCGCCTCGAGACGGGCGGCAACGTCCCCCGGGGGTTCTCCATCTCCCGCGCCGATCTGGCGGAGGCGGTCCTCGGCCTGATCGGCGAGCCCGCCGCGGCCGGGCGGGGCGTCGGCGTCGCCTACTGACCGTCCGCACGCTCGGCGGCGGGCATCGCCCGGCCGCCACCCGACTGGAGGCCATCCCATGGAGTACGGTTCCGCCCGCCCGGACACGACGACCGTCGCCATCTCGGGCGGCGGACCCGCGGGCATGATGCTCGGCCTGCTGCTGGCCCGCGCCGGGGTCGAGGTGACGGTCCTGGAGAAGCACGCCGATTTCTTCAACGACTTCCGCGGCGACACGCTGCACCCCTCGACCCGCACGGTCCTGGACGAGCTGGGGCTGGGGGAGGAGGTCGAGCGGATCCCGCACCGCAAGGTCCGCAAGGTCACCGTGGGCCGGGACTCCACCAGCATCGAGGTGGACCTGTCCGCTCTTCCGCTCGACCACCCGTACATCGCGATGGTCCCCCAGTGGGACTTCCTCGACATGCTCGCCCGGCGGGCGCGGACCTACCCCGGGTTCAGGCTGGTCATGGAAGCGGAGAGCACCGATCTGCTGTACCGCGGCGGCGCCGTCCGGGGGCTGCGCTACACCGACGGAGGCGGGGAGCACGAGTTGCGCTCCGTTCTGACGGTGTCGGCGGACGGCCGCCGCTCGGCCCTGCGGGAGCGCGCCGGGCTGTGGCCGAGGGTGCTGGGGTCCTCCATGGACGTGCTGTGGCTGCGCGTGCCCCGCGGTGACGAGAGGGTCGAGGGCCTCAACGGCCGGACCGAGCACGGCACCATGGCGTTCGCGATCGACCGCGGGGATTACTGGCAGATCGCCTACGTCATCCGCAAGGGCGGGTTCGACGGGCTGCGCGCCGAGCCCGTGGACGGGCTGCGGGAGCGGTTGCGGGGGCTGCTGCCCTTCCTCGGCGACCGCGTGCGGGCCATCGAGAGCTGGGACGACGTGGCGCTGCTCGACGTCCGGCTGGAGCGGCTGGAGCGCTGGTACCGTCCCGGCTACCTGTGCATCGGCGACGCGGCGCACGCCATGACCCCGGTCGGCGGCGTCGGGATCAATCTCGCGGTGCAGGACGCGGTCGCCGCCGCGAACCTGCTGGCCGAGCCGCTCCTGCGGGCGCAGCGGGACCCGTCGCGCTTCGAGCGGACGCTCAACCCCGAACTGCTGGCACGGGTCCAGCGCCGCCGGTGGTTCCCTGACGCGGGCACCCAGCAGCTGCAGCGGTTCATCCAGCGGGAGCTGTTCGGGACGGTCGTGCCCGCCGCCACGGACGGCGATGCCGCACCGGCTCCGCGCCGGATGCTGGAGGCGGCCCTCAGGACACCGGCCGGCGCCAAGGTGGCGACGGGCCTCTACTCGCGGCTGATGTCACGGATCATGATGCGCGGGCTCCGCCCCGAGCACGTGACCTCCCCCGAACTCGAACTGCGGCACTAAGAGCGGCGCCAGGGCCGGGCCGTTTCCGGCCCGGCCCTGGAACGCCCTGAACGCCCCCTGGAACGAACGCCCCCTGGAACGCTTGGCTCCGGCGGCTCTCAGCCCCGCCCGCCCTCGCCGGACGGCTCGGCCGGGGGCGCCGGCGGGGTGCCCCGCGTCCACACCGCGATGTACTCGGCCCGGCTCAGCCGCCAGCCGTTCCCGGAGCGCCGCGCCGTGAAGGTGTAGTCGGCCCCGCCCGTGAAGGCGTCGCCCTGGTCGTCCGCCCGCTGCAGATGGGTAGCGATGATCTTGGATCGGATCGCGGCGCTGTCGCCGTCGAGGTCGATCACGTGGTTCGAGACCAGGTGGTGGCTGCGTTCGAAGACCGTCGCGGAGGTGCGCAGCGCCTCGCGCATCCCCTCCCGGCCGGTGTAGGTCCCGGTCGGCACGATGAGGACGAAGTCCTCGGTGTAGACGGAGTCGAACCAGGCGTCGTCGGCGCGCCGGTCGTCCGGCGAGAGGAAGTGGCGGTTGATCGCCTGCTCGATCTCCGACCTGTCCGCCGTGTCCCTGAGACGGGGAAGGAGGTCCTTGAACTCGAGGAGCATCGCGTCGTTCACTGAGGGTTCCCTTTCTTCTCCTGTGTGCGGTCGGGTGCCGGCGCGGGGCGTCAGTGCGCGGGGCGTCAGTGCGCGGGGCGTCAGTGCGCGGGGCGTCAGCGGTCGGGCGGGCCGAACCAGCGCTGGAGCGCGTCCTCGACCCCTTCGCCCGCGGCGTCCGTCCAGACGACATGGCCGTCCGGCCGCACCAGAGCGGCGTCCACCCCGGGCGGGAGCAGGCCGTCGCACCGCTCCGCCGGGACGACGCGGACGCGGCCGGCCCGGTCGCCGGCGGCCGCCTCCACGCGAGCACGGGTCCCCGGGGCGGCGGAGCGGCGGGTCAGCAGCGCACCGGCGCCCGGCGGCAACGGCTCGGGGTCGTCCGCGTCGCGCAGCGGCGGCAGCCGCCGCCCGAGGAGGTCCGCCGCCCGGCCGCCGCGCCCCCCGTCCCCGTCTTCGCCGCCGTCTCCGTCCCGGCCCACCGGGTACCGGACGTCGGTCCCGCTGACCATGGCCGCGAGGTGCGCGGCGGCCTCGGGGATCTCCAGGAGCTCGGCGAAGACCTCCCGGAGCGGGGCGGTCCGCGCCCCGTCGAACTGCACCGCCGTCTGCGCCTCCACGTTGGCGAGGACGCGCGCGCCGACCGCGTGGCGCTCGGCGTGGTAGGTGTCCAGCAGGCCGTCCGGCGCCCAACCCCTGACCTGCGCGGCCAGCTTCCAGCCGAGGTTGACCGCGTCATGCAGCCCCGTGTTGAGGGACTGCCCCCCGACCGGCATGTGCAGCCGCGCCGCGTCCCCCGCCAGCAGCACGCGGCCGCGGCGGTAGTCGGCGGCCTGGCGGCAGGTGTCGTCGAAGACGTCCGTCCACAGCGCCTCGCCGGTGGAGATGTCGTCGCCGGTGACCCGTTTCCAGGCGCCGGCGACCTCGCCGAACTCCGGAGGCCCCGGACGCGCGGCCGGGGCCCGGTCGTGTTCGAGCACCATGAGGCGGGTGGCGCCGTGCGGCAGGGCACCCGCGACCGCCACCCCGCAGGGCAGGCGGTCGAACCGCCGGGGCGGTATGTCGACGCCCGACACGTCGGCCCGCAGCAGCTCTCGGGAAGCGTCGCGGCCCGGGAACGCGATGCCCGCCAGGTCGCGCACGACGCCGTCACGGCCGTCGCATCCGACCACGTAGCGGGCCCGTATCCGGGACGTGCCCCCCGGGTCTCGCCGATCGTCCCGGTCCCGCACGTCGAGGGTCACGGATCCTCCGTCGTCGTGGAGGCCGACGACCTGGCGGCCGCGGTGCACCGTGGCGCCGAGCCCGGTCGCCCGGTCGTGCAGGATCTCCTCGGTACGGAACTGCGGCACCATCCAGTTGGCCGGGACGGGGCCGCCGGCCCGGCCCACCTCGACGGGGATCCCGCCGAAGTGGCCGGTGTCCCTGACGGGCGGCGCCCCCAGCGCGTCCCCCAGGCCCCTCTGGAGGAGGAGCTCCACGGTGCGGGGACCGAGCTGGGCGGCGCGGGACTCGTGGTGGGGCTCGGACAGGCGTTCCAGGACGACCGTCTCCACACCGCCGAGCCGCAGCTCGCCGGCCAGCATCAGCCCCACCGGGCCCGCACCGACCACCACCACCTCGGCCTCCGCCGGGAGCATGCCGTCCGCGCCGTGTGCCACGCTCATGCCGTCCGCCCCCGCCTCAGTCCCGGCCGCCGGACTCGGCGAACCGCTTCGCCCGGTTCAGCGTGGCGAGGCTGTTGCCGCCGATCGAGGACCGGACCATGCTCTTGGCCTTGCCGAGATCGGCCCCCGCGCCGAGGACGGTCTCGATGTTCGCCTCGTTCACGCGCACGGTGTGGCGCGAGCGGACCAGGGTCCGCCCCGGCTCCTCCTCCACCGTCCAGACGCCGGTGTGCAGGGTGAGCAGCGGCGGCACGCGCAACTGCTTGTAGACGATGCGGTCGTACGGGAAGCACACCCGCACGGATCTGGTGGTGTGCACCGAGCCGTCCTCCGCCCGCGTGTCCATCTCCAGGGTCTGGAGCCCGGGGGAGTCCTCGGTGAGGACGATCCCGGCCACGTGCGGCAGGCGCTCGGTCCACCGGTCCGCCTCGTTGAGGAAGTCGTAGACGAGCCTGCCGGGGCCGTCCACCGCCACGGTGTCCTCGAACGTCAGGAACGTCCCGGCGGCGCCGGCGCCCGCCTCGGCCGCGTCCTTGATCGCGGCCAGCTCCGATCCGCTGTTCTGGTCGACGGCGGCGTCGATCCGCCGCAGGCTCCCGGGATCGTCGTCGACGGCCCGGTAGTCGTGCAGCAGCCGGACGCGGCTCGCGCGGTCCGACAGGGGCTCCACCAGCCACGCGCCGCCCATCGCCGCCACCGGCCGGGCCGGGACCTCCTGGCGGAAGTCGACGCGCAGCGCGTCCGCGTCCAGCCGACGGCGGGAGGTCCACGTCTTCGGCTCACCGTTGGCGACGGCCCAGAGCCGGATCACCTCGTCGGCGGCGCCCTTCTCCACGTACTCGGCGTGCACGCTGGGCGGGAAGATCCGCGGCCAGCGCTCCACGTCGGCGACGAGCCGGTAGACGGTCTCCGCCGGCGCGTCCACGTCCGTCCGGTGCTCGACCTCGCGGGTGCCGATCTGGTCCGACATGATTTCCTTCCGTACGGGGCTCGGACGGGGGCTCGGACGGGGGCTCAGAAGTTGCCCAGGCCCCCGCAGACGTTGACGGCCTGGGACGTGATCGAGGCGGCCGGTCCGGTCACCAGGTAGCCGACCAGGCCCGCCACCTCCTCGGGGGTGGAGTACCGGCCCAGCGGGATCTTGGCCTGGAACCGCCGGAGGATCTCCTCCTCCGGGACCCCCTCGTGCGCGCTGTGGCGGCGGCGGATCAGCTCGGCCATGGGGGTCTCGACGTATCCGGGGCACACGGCGTTCACGGTGATGCCGGAGGAGGCGAGCTCGTTGCCGAGCGCCTTGGTGAACCCGACCACGCCGTGCTTGGACGCCGAGTACGGGGCGCCGTAGACCACGCCCTGCTTGCCGGCCGTCGAGGCGATGTTGATGATCCTCCCGTGGCCCCTGTCCCGCATCCCGCCGGCGCCCAGCACCTCGCGGGTGACGCGGAAGACGCTGTTGAGGTTGGTGTCGATGACGTCGAACCACAGCTCGTCGGGGATCTCCGCGGTGATGCCTCCGCCGCTGCGGCCGGCGTTGTTCACCAGGATGTCGATGGGGCCGTACCGCTCCACCGCGGCCCGGACGAGCGCGCGCACGTCGTCGGCGGAGCGGACGTCGCAGGCCCTGCCCTCCACCTCCAGCCCCTTGTCGCGGAACCGGCGCACCGTCGTTTCGACGTCCTCGGCGGTGCGGGCGCAGAGGAACACGCTCTTCCCGCGCTCGGCCAGCTCCGTTGTGATCGCGTGGCCGATCCCGCTGGTGGCCCCGGTGACGAGGGCGACCGGGAATCCGTTGCCCGTCATGATTGCCTCCTGTGGCGAGGGGTCAGGCGAGGGACGCGTTGATGAGCTTCAGCAGCTCGCCGGGCGTCTCCGCCGACGTGATGTCGTCGTCGTCGAGGCTGATCCCGTACTTCTTCTCGACCCGGCCGCCCGTCTCCAGGATCGCCAGCGAGTCGTAGCCGAGGTCCGCGAAGGGGACGTCGGCGATGTCGCCGTCCAGGTCCACGCCCTCGCTCTCGCCGGCGGCGGCCAGCAGGGTCTCCTTCAGCTCCGGCAGCGTCATCTCGGTCGTGCTCATGTCTCTCCTCCCAGGGGTCGGTTCTCGCGGTGCCCGCCTCAGCGCCCGCGCTCCCAGTGGTAGAACCTGCTCGCGATCGCGTCCGCGGGCGACCGCCACGTCTCCGGGTCGTAGGCCTCGACGAAGGGGCGCATGTCCGCGCTGATCTGCTGGAACAGCGGATGGGCGCGGGCGCTGTCGATCGCGGCCGAGCCCTCCGACTCGAAGTCCTGCAGGTGGAGGTAGAGGTCGTTGAAGGTGAAGAGCTGGCGCCGCAGCGTCCCCATCCGCTCGGGCATCTCCGTCTCGTCGAACGCGCCGAAGAGCTTGGCGATCTCCTCCTCGTAGGGGCCGGCCTTCCGGGCGATGATCAGCGTGCTGTGCATGGTCTCCCTTCCTTCTCCTTCCGCGATCCCGGACGGCCGGGTGCCGGCCGGGCGACTCCGCGGGGCGACTCCGCAGGGGCGACTCCGCGGGTCAGGTGCGCGGCGGACCGAACCAGCGCGCCAGCGCCTCGCCCGGCCCGGCGCCGGTCTTCCCGCCCGTGCCGTCCGAGGCGGTCCAGGCGACGTGCCCGTCCGGGCGGATCAGCAGCGCGCCGGCGTCCGCCGCGCCGCCGGTGTCCGGGTCCGCCGGGGTCGCGGTGACCACGTCGACCCGGTCGCTCCAGCCGGAGGCCGCCCTCCGCAGCCCCGCGTCGCCGGACAGGTCGAGCAGCACGCCGCGCCCGGTCCGCAGCAGCTCGGCGGTGGTCGTCTTCGTCCCTTCGGAGACGAAACCGATGTGGGGCATCCGGCGGCCCAGCAGCGGGTGGTCGCCGGGGCCGACGTCGTATCGGACGTCCAGGCCGCTCACCATGCCCGCGAGGTGGCGGGCGACCTCGTCGTAGGCCATCAGTTCCGCGAGGACCTCCCGGAGCGGCCGGGCGGCCTCGCCGCCGAGGGTCAGCATCCCCTGGGCCCGGGTGTTGCGCAGCAGCCGCGCGCCCACCGGATGCCGCTCGGCGTGGTAGGTGTCCAGCAGGCCCTCCGGGGCCCGGCCGCCGGCCTGCGCGGCCAGCTTCCAGCCGAGGTTGGCCGCGTCCTGGACGCCGGTGTTCATGCCCTGGCCCCCGGCGGGCAGGCAGATGTGGGCGGCGTCGCCGGCCAGGAGCACCCGGCCGCGCCGGTACTCGGTCGCCTGCCGCGCGGCGTCGGTGAAGCTGCTCACCCACACGGGACGGCCGCCCGCGATGTCCTCGCCGGTCAGCCGTTTCCAGGCGGCCGCGACCTCGGCGTACGCGGGGGGCGCCGCCCGCTCGCGCGGCTCGTTGCCGAGCTCGCAGGAGATGACGCGGGTGACCCCGTCCCCGATGGGGCCGGCCATGGCCATGCCGCCGGGGGTGTGCTCGCCGCTCAGCCGAGGCCGGACCTCGACCCCCCGGACGTCGGCCAGGTACATCTCCAGGGTGGGGTCGGTGCCCTCGAACCCGAAGCCGGCCGCCGCCCGCACGGTGCTCCGCCCGCCGTCGCACCCCACCAGGTAGGACGCCCGCAGCGTCGCCGGGCCGCCGGGACCGGTCACGTGCACGTCGACCCCGTCGTCGCCCGCGTCGACGCCGGTGACCTCGACGCCGCGGCGCACCTCGACGCCGAGCCGGTCGAGCCAGCGGCCCAGCACCGCCTCGGTCCGCGACTGGGGGACGCCGTTGACGCTGAAATGCGCGCCGTCGAAAACGGCGAAGTCCAGCGGTATCCCGCCGAAGTGGCCGGCGGAGCTCTTGGCGAAGTCGCCGAAATCGTCGAGGATGCCGCGCTGGGCGAATATCTCCATGGTGCGCGGCCCGAACCCCAGCCCGCGCGATTCCCCGGACGGTTCCGGAAGCCTCTCCAGCACCAGGACGTCCGCTCCGGCCAGGCCGAGCTCGCCCGCGAGCATCATTCCGGTGGGTCCTGCGCCCACGACGACGACGGGGGATTCCATCGCTCCTCCACGGTCGGGTACCGGCCGAATCGATCCATCGGCCGCCAGCGTCGCCCGGCCTTCTCGAGGCTCGCTCGGGCCCTTGTCCAGCCCGTTCCACGAAGGCCCGAGTGAGTTTCGAGACCGTGCGGCGACGCTGTTCCGCGGAGCGAGCGGGCTATCCGAACGTGGGCCATCCGAACGTGGGCCATCCGAACGCTGGCTTTCCGAACGTGGGCTGTCCGAACGCGGGCTATCGGAACGAGGTGATGGAATGGGCAGGGTCGCCATTACGGGCATGGGCGTCGTGGCTCCCGGCGGAACCGGCGTCAAGGAATACTGGGAACTTCTCACCGCGGGGAGATCCGCCACCCGCCGGATCTCCCTGTACGACCCGTCGCCGTTCCGTTCGCGGGTCGCGGCCGAGATCGACTTCGACCCGGTCGCGGCCGGGCTCCGTCCGCAGGAGACCCGCCGCCTCGACCGGGCCGGCCAGTTCGCCGTCGTCGCGGCCAGGGAGGCGCTGGCCGACAGCGGTGTGGAGGGCGCGGGTGTCCCGGCCGACCGGATCGGCACCTCGCTCGGCAGCGCGGTGGGGTGCACCACCACGCTGGAGCGCGAGTACGTGGTGCTCAGCGACGGCGGCCGCAAGGAGAACGTCGACCACGAGTACGCCGTGCCCGAGCTGTACTGGAAGTTCGTGCCGCATTCGATGGCGGCGGAGGTGGCCTGGGCCGCCGGTGCCGAGGGCCCGGCCGCGGTGGTGTCCACCGGCTGCACCTCCGGCCTCGACGCGCTCGGCCACGCCGCCGACCTGATCCGCGAGGGCACGGTGGACGTCGTGGTCGCCGGCGCCACCGAGGCGCCGCTGTCCCCGATCACCTCCGCCTGCTTCGACGCCATCCGCGGCACCACGCCCGACAACGATCCGCCCGAGCGGGCCTGCCGCCCCTTCGACCGCACCCGCAGGGGGCTGGTCCTCGGCGAGGGGGCGGCCGTGCTCGTCTTCGAGGACCTCGAACTGGCGCGGCGCCGCGGGGCGCACGTCTACGCCGAGGTCGCCGGCTTCGCCTCGCGGTGCAACGCCTACCACATGACCGGGCTGAAGCCGGACGGGCGCGAGATGTCCGCGGCCATCGACGCCGCGCTGGCCGAGGCGCGGATGGACCCGGCCGGGATCGACTACGTCAACGCGCACGGCTCGGCGACCAAGCAGAACGACAGGCACGAGACCGCCTCGTTCAAACGCAGCCTCGGCGACCACGCCCGCCGGGTGCCCATCAGCTCGATCAAGTCGATGATCGGCCACTCGCTCGGCGCCATCGGATCGCTGGAGACCGCAGCGTGCGCGCTCGCCATGGAGCACGGGGTTATCCCGCCGACGGCGAACCTGGACGAACCCGACCCCGACCTGGATCTGGACTACGTGCCGAACACCGCGCGGGAGGCCCGGGTGGACACCGTGCTCACCGTCGGCAGCGGGTTCGGCGGCTTCCAGACCGCGCTCGTGCTGACCCGCCCGGACCGCGGGGGTGCGTCGTGACGATGCCCCGGACGACCCCGGCGCCCCCCGCGGACCGGGAGGCGGCCCCCACGACGGTGATCAGCGGTGTGGGCATCACCGCGCCCAACGGGCTGGGCACCGAGGAGTGCTGGCGGGCGACCCTGGCCGGACGGAGCGGCCTCGCCCGGATCAGCCGGTTCGACCCGTCCCAGTACCCCGCGACCGTGGCCGGAGAGGTCCACGGCTACGTGGCCGAGGACCACATCCCGAGCCGCCTGCTGCCGCAGACCGACCACCAGACCCGGCTCTCGCTCACCGCCGCGGAGTGGGCGCTGCGGCACGCGCGGCTCGACCCCGCCGAGATCGACGACTTCGCCGTGGGAGTGGCGACCGCCGCGTCCGCGGGCGCCGTCGAGTTCGGCCAGCGCGAGCTGCAGAACCTGTGGTCCCAGGGCAAGGACCACGTCAGCGCCTACCAGTCCTTCGCCTGGTTCTACGCGGTGAACAACGGGCAGATCTCCATCCGGCACGGGATGCGCGGGCCCGGCGGAGTACTGATCACCGAGCAGGCCGGCGGCCTGGACTCGCTCGCCCAGGCGCGCCGGTTCGTCCGCAAGGGCGCCTCGGCCGTGGTCTCCGGCGGCGTGGACGGCGGGCTGTGCCCGCTGGGCTGGGTGCACTACCTCGCCACCGGCCTGGTCAGCGCCGAGAGCGCCCCCGAGCGCGCCTACCTCCCGTTCTCGGACGCGGCGTGCGGCTTCGTCCCCGGGGAGGGCGGCGCGATCCTCATCGCCGAGGACGCCCGCCACGCCCGCGACCGCGGCGTCCCGGCCCTGGCCACCGTGGCGGGCTACGCGGCGACGCTCGACCCGCCGCCCTGGTCCGGCCGCCCTCCGCGGCTCGAGCAGGCGATGGCGAACGCGATCGCCGACGCGGGGCTGCGGCCCGGCGACGTCGACGTCGTCTTCGCCGACGCCGCGGGCGACCGGAAGGGCGACGGCGCGGAGGCGGACGCCCTGCGCGCGCTGTTCGGGCCGCGCGGCGTCCCGGTGACCGCCCCCAAGACCATGACGGGCCGCCTGTTCGCCGGCGGCGCCGCCCTGGACGCGGCCTACGCGGTGCTCTCGCTGCGCGACGCGGTGATACCGCCCACGGTCAACGTGGCCGAGCCCGTCCCCGAGTACGAGATGGACCTGGTGACCGGCCGCCCCCGCCCGGCGGAGGTGCGCACCGCGCTGGTCGTCGCGCGGGGCCACGGAGGGTTCAACGCGGCCGTGGTGCTGCGCGCCCCCGAGTGACCCCGGAACACGAGAAGCACGCAAGCGAGAAAAATCGAGGAGAAAGGGAGTGGTCATGGCCGCGGCACCCCACACCAGGAGCGAGTACGACGCCGTCGTCGTCGGAGGAGGCCCCGGAGGCTCGGCCTGCGCGCTGACGCTCGCCCGCGCGGGCCGGTCCGTCCTGCTGCTGGAGCGCGAGGTCTTCCCGCGCTTCCACGTCGGCGAGTCGCTGCTCACCTACACGGCGGACGCGCTGGAGAAGCTCGGCCTGCTGGAGAAGGTGCAGAAGTCGGGCTTCGTGACCAAGCGCGGCGTGGAGCTGACCGGCACCGAGGGGCAGTCCTACCGGGTCGACTTCCAGGAGATCGGGGAGGGCTTCCGCAACTGGACCTTCCAGGTCGAGCGCGCCGACTTCGACAAGATCCTGCTCGACTCCGCCGGAGAGGCGGGCGCCGAGGTCGTCCAGGGCGCCCGCGTGCTCGGCCCGGTGCGGTCGGGCGAGCGGGTCACCGGCGTCCGGTACACCGACGGCGAGCACGAGCACACCGTGTCGGCGCCGTACGTCGTCGACGCCAGCGGGCGGGCCGGGGTCCTGGCGCGGGCGCTGGGCCTGCGCAAGACCGACAACAGCATCCGCATGATGGCGGTGTTCAAGCACTTCAGCGGCATCAACGAGCTGTACAACCCGGGCGCCAAGGGCGACATCGTGCTCGGCAACCACGACGACGGCTGGGTCTGGGCGATCCCGATCCGCGAGGACAAGCTCAGCATCGGCACGGTCGTGCCGGTGGACACCATGCGCGCGGGACGGGCCGAGGACATCTACGACGAGTACCTGTCCCGGATCCCCCGCATCAAGACGCGGCTCCAGCACACCGAGGTGGCCGCGGAACTCAGCGGCGAGACCGACTACAGCCACTACTCCGACGCCCTCGTCGGGCCCGGGTACTACATCGTCGGGGACGCCGGCTGCTTCACCGACCCGATCTTCTCGGCCGGGGTGTTCCTGGCCCTGGTGACCGGCACCTGGGCGGGCGAGGCGATCAACGCGTCCCTGGCCGACCCGTCCGTCGCCGGCGAGCGCGCCCGCCTGTACGAGCGGTTCGGCATGACCGGGATGGACACCTACCACCGGCTGATCCGCGCCTTCTACACCCACCACTACAGCGTCTACGAGTACCTCTGGGACCAGTGCGTGTCCGGCGGGGCCAGCCTCGCGAGCGTCCTGCAGCTGATGAACGGCGACTTCTGGAACCCCGACAACCCGGTGGGGCGGCGGCTCCGGGAGACCACCGAGTGGGGCGTGTTCGAGGACTTCGAGCCCTACGTCACCCACCCCATCCACGGTGTCCGCGAGGTCGCGGCGGTCGCCTGAGCCCACCGCCCGAAACCACCAGCCGACATCACCACGGTCACGACCCCTGTCACGGAGCGTCCATGGATCCCGCCGGCGGGCTCACCTCGCACGTCTTCATCGCACTGATCGCGATCGTCCTGGTCGCCGCGGCCTGCGGGCGGCTCGCCAACGCCGCCGGGCAGCCCCGCGTCGTCGGCGAGATGGTCGCCGGGGTGCTGATGGGACCGTCCCTGCTGGGCGAGCTCGCCCCGGCGGCGTCGCGGTTCCTGTTCCCGCGCGAGGTCGTCTCGGTCCTGTACGTGCTGAGCACGATCGGCCTGGTGTTCTTCATGTTCCTGGTCGGCGCGAGCCTCCACGGGGAGGTGCTGGACCGCCGCGCGGTCCGGGAGGCGATGGTCGTCGGCGGGACCGGGGTGGGCGTCCCGTTCGTCCTCGGCGCGGGGACGGCGCTGCTGGTCGCGGGCCAGGTGGCCGAACCGGGCGCCTCCACCCTGCACCTGGCGCTGCTGCTGGGCGGGGCGCTCACGGTGACGGCCTTCCCCACGCTGGCGCGGATCCTGGAGGACCGCAGGATGCAGTTCTCCCGGCTGGGGGCGATCACGCTGCTCGCCGGTTCGGTGGACGACATCGCGGCCTGGATCCTGCTGGTGCTGGTGATCGCGCTGGCGTTCGGCGGGTCCGCCGCGCAGGTCGCGGTCGCCCTGGTGGGCACGGCGCTGTTCACGGCGGCGATGCTCACGCTTGGGAGGCGGCTGATGGCGCGCGTCGCGCGCGTCGTGGAGCGGGAGCGGGAGCTGACCCCGGGCGCGCTCGCCACGACCATGCTGTTCGTGGCGGCGTCCGCCTGGGCGACGCACGAGCTGGGCGTCCACTTCGTCTTCGGCGGGTTCCTGGCGGGCCTGGCGCTCCCGAGGTCGCCGATGCTGCGGGAGCGGCTGCGGGGCGGGCTGATGGACATGAACGCCGGCCTGCTGATGCCGGTCTTCTTCGTCCACACCGGGCTCAACACCGACATCGACGCGGTCCTGCGGGGCTCGGTGGTCGGGGCCGTCATCGCGATCGTGGCGGTCGCCTTCGCCGGGAAGTACCTGAGCTGCCTGCTGGCGATGCGCCTGCAGGGCAACGGCTGGCGGATCTCCTCGGCGGTCGGCGCGCTGATGAACGCCCGCGGCCTGATGATCCTCATCTTCATCGGGGTCGGCCGCCAGCAGGGGCTGCTCGGCCAGGACCTCTACTCGATCCTCGTGCTCGTGGCGGTCCTGACCACCTGCGCCGCCGTCCCCCTCTACCGGCTCTCCCTCCCCGGGCCCAGGGAGGACGCCGAGCGGAACCGGGCGGCCGCCGCCGTCCCCGTGCCCGCCGGCCGGGCGGAGGACGGCGGCGGCCGGGAGCCGGGGCCCGCCTACGACGGCGCGGCGGCCGGCCGATGACCAGGTCACCCGCCGACATCGCGGCGCCGGAAGGCGGCGGCCCCGAGCGCGGCCAGGACCAGCGCCACGGCGGCCAGCCCGGCCACCGGGCCGGGGGCCGGTTCCACGGCCGGGACGGCCGGGGTGTGCCACAGCGGCGACAGCCCGGCGACCCGGCCGGGCAGGTCCGCGCGGGCGCCCGCGACGGCCAGGAGCGCCGTCGCCGCCGGCCCGGCCCACAGCAGCGGGCGGAACAGCCGGGGGAGAGCGCCGAACACCGCGACGGCGAGGCCGGCGAACGCCAGGGCGGCCGGTATCTGGATCAGGGAGACCCCCAGCATCCGCGCGAGGCCGCCGTCCAGGTCGCCGCCGCGCAGCCCGGTGCCCGCGCCCGCGCCCAGTCCCGCGGCGAGGACGACGGCGGCGAGACCGGCGGCGCCCACGCCGAGCCGTGCCAGCAGCCAGCCGCCTCGTCCGGTGCGTCCGGCCAGTGCCATGGCCAGCCCGCCGGAGGTCTCCTCCGACCGCAGCTCCGCCAGGGCGTGCGCGACGTAGCAGACTGCGACGATGGCGACGACGTCCCCCATGACCACCGCGAATGCGTCGTCGGTGGTGGGCGGCGCCCCGCCGGGCAGCGCGAAGGTCCGCTGCACGAGGCCGGTGAAGCCGGCGTCGCCGACCCCCGGCAGACCGGTCACGCCCGGGGCGCCGAACAGCCCGGCGCACAGGAACCCGAAGAAGCTCGCCGCGACCCACGCGTTCAGGGCCCTGCGGTGCAGGCGCCTGCCGAGACTCCAAGGGCCGCGCAGGGACGGCGGGGCGGTCGCGGGGCCCTTGCCGGTGTCGATGACACTGGACCCGGGGTCGCGTTTCATGCTCAGCCTGAACCCCTGGGCGGCGATGGGGACCGACAGCGCCACCAGCGGCACGAGCATCGCCCAGCGGTCCCCGTGGAACGGCCGGACCTCCTGCGCCCAGGTCACCGGCGAGATCCATGAGAGCCAGCCGCGCGACACCCCGATGCCGCCGGCCGGGACCTCGCCCAGCGCGTCGCCGGCCGCCCGGGGCAGGAACACCAGGAAGATCACCAGGATCGCGTCCCAGGTCGAGGCGGCGGTCGACGGCCACAGCTGCGCGGTCATCGTCGCCACCGCCGCGAAGAGCAGCCCGGTCGCGGCGATCGCCGCCGCGGCCGCGGCCGATCCCGCGACCGGGAGCCCGGCGAGCACCAGGGCGAGCGCGAGCACCGGCACGAGGGCCGCGCACGCTCCGACGCCGAGGAGCAGCGCGGCCAGCAGCGGGGCGTGCCGCCCGACCGCGGTGGACGCGAGAAGCTCGGCGCGCCCGCTCTCGTCGTTCTGGCGGGTCTGCCTGAGCACCATGGCCACGGCCATGAGGGACGCGAGCGTCGTCGTGAGGGTGAAGGCGTCCGTCACGGCCAGCGAGCCGACGCTCTCACCGGCCGGTGCCCCGTTGAACGCCCTGAGGACGGCGGATCCCGACCGGTCCACGGCGGCGGTCCGCGCCTCGGCTTCGGTGTGGACGGCGCCGTAGGCGGCCGCCGTTCCGCCCAGGAGCGCCGCGTTGGCGAGCAGCCAGGCGGGCAGGGTGAAGCGCTCCCGGCGCAGCCCCAGCCGCAGCAGCGTTCCCGTCCCGGCCAGCCGCTCGTGTGGCGCGGCCTTCCCCTGACTCTTGCCGGTCGCCTTCGCGGTCGCCGTCATGATGCCGCCCCCCGCCCTTCGAGCGCCGCGTCCCGAGCCAGGAGGAGGTCCTCGGGCGAGGCGTGCCGCAGCCCGGCCGGCGGTCCGGACTCGACCGTCCGGCCGGACCTGACGACGCTGATCCGGTCGCAGACGTCCGCGAGTTCGCCCAGATCCACGCCGGACAGCAGGATGGTCCGCCCGCTCCGCCGCTCCTCCGCCAGGCAGGCGCGGAAGGCCGCCCGGGCCGGCGGATCCATGTCCGACGCCGGCTCGTCCAGCATCAGCAGCTCCGCGTCGGACGCCAGCGCCGCCGTCACGGTCAGCTTCTGCCGCTCCCCGGCCGTGTAGGCGCGCGCCTTCCTGCGCGGATTCAGGTTGAGACGGGCGACGAGCTCGTCCCGCCGCCGCGCGTCGGCCCGGCCGCCCCGGAGCCGGCCCAGCAGATCGATGATCTCCCCGCCGGACAGGCCCGGCCAGAACCGGACGGCGGCCGGCGCGAAGGCCAGCCGCCGGTGGAGCCGGACCGCGTCCCGCCAGGGATCGCCGCCCAGCAGCCGCGCCGTTCCCGAATCCGCCCGGACGAGGCCGAGCAGCGCGCGGAAGACCGTGGTCTTGCCCGCCCCGGCGGCCCCGAGCAGGCCGTGCGCCTCGCCGGCCGGGACGGACAGGTCGAGCCCGTCCAGGGCCCGCGCCGGCCCGAAGGTCTTCACCAGGCGCTCGGCGCGAATCGCCTCGTTCACCGCTGCACCCCTTTCTCCTTGCGACGACCGCGTGAAAAGGCGAGCCGGCCCCGCGGACGGTGCGTGTCCGGGGGCCGGCCGGCGACGTTCAGGACCGCAGCACCCCCTCCGCGATGTTGTGGCTGGTGCCGGCCCGGATCGGGGTGACACCGGTGAGCCGGATGCCCGCCCTGTCGAACAGCGCCTCGACCTCCGCCTCCGAGCGCTCATGGCCGCCCGTGAGGACCATCATGTTGAGGTCGCTCATCACCGTGTTGACGATCTGGCCCGGCTCCCCGCCCGCGGGCTGGGACGGCTCGATCAGGACGATCCTGTCGTCGCCCGACATCGCCTTGGCGCAGGTGCGCAGGATCGCCTCGCTGCGCTCGTCGTCCCAGTCGTGGACGACGCTCTTGAGCACGTAGAGGTCGCCGTCGTCGGGTACCGAGGTGAAGAAGTCGCCCGCCCGGACCTCGCAGCGGTCGGCGACCCCGGCGGACGCGAGCGTCTTGGCCGCCTGCTCGACGCCCTGGGCGGTGTCGAAGAGGATGCCGCGCAGCCCGGGCGCCGTGCGGAGGATCGCGGCGATCAGCGTGCCGTTGCCGCCCCCCACGTCGACCACCGTGCGGAAGCGGGAGAAGTCGTAACCGGCCACGACCTGGTCGGTGACGTCCCCGGTCAGCTCCCCCATGGCGACGTTGAAGGTCGCCGCGGGCCGCGGGTTGCGCGAGAGGTACTCGAAGTAGTCGGAGCCGAAGATCTTCTCGAAGGCGTTGCCGCCCGTCCGGACGCTGTCCTCCAGGCCGCCCCAGCTCTGCCACAGCGCCTCACCGCCGATGTGCATGGCCAGCTCGCGCAGGGTGCCGGGGGCGTCCGAGCGCAGCGGGCCGCCCATCGGGCCGAGCCCGTAGACGCCCGGGCTCCGCTCGACGACCACACCGAAGCAGGTGAGCGCCCGCAGCAGCCGCTTCAGGGACGCCGGGTCGGACGAGGTCGCCGCCGCCAGCTCCTCCGCCGTCCGGTCGCCGCCGTCCAGCTCGTCGGCGATGCCGAGCCGGGCGGCCACGTGGATCACCCGGGCGGGCATGTAGCCGAAGATCAACCTCTTGACCGCCGCCGCGGCGTCCATGCCCCCGTCGCCCTGGTTGCTCTGGCCGGAGTCGTGCATGAGTTTCTCCTTCGGAGTCGTTGTGACAGGTGGTCGTGACAGGTCCTGGACGGAGCCCTCCCGCGGGGAGGGCCGGGGAGCGCCGCACCAGTGCGCCACCGCTTCGCGGACCCGGCCGGGGCTCGGGTCCCGGTGGCTCCAGGCCAGGTAGCCGTCCGGGCGCAGCAGCATGGCCGTGGACGCGCGCGACGGCCGCTGCCCCGGGGCCGCGACCGCCGTGACCCTGTCCTCCCAGCCGGCGGCGGCCGCGGCCGCCGCCCCGTCCTCCGAGTGGTCCACGAGCAGGAAGCGGTCGGGCTCGATCAGCTCGTACAGGCGCACCCGGCGGCCGTCGACGGTCAGCTCGCGGTCGTCCACCCGGACACCGGTGGCGGACGCGCGCGGCAGCCCGGGAGGCGCCGGGTAGGCGATGTTCATCCCGGCGATCGTCCGCCGCAGGAACCTGGTGATCAGGGGGACCGCCAGCACCAGCCGGGCCGCGTAGGGCCGGACCAGGTGCACCGCGCGGGGCGCCACGGCGGACTTCAGCAGCAGATCGCTGATCTTCAGGGCGGTGCGCCCGACCGGGTGGCGCTCGGCCTGGTACGAGTCCAGCAGCCAGCCGGGGGCCCAGCCGCGGTGCGCGGCGGTGAGCTTCCACGCCAGGTTCGCGGCGTCCTGGATGCCGGTGTTCATGCCGAGGGAGCCCATCGGGGAGTTCACGTGCGCGGCGTCCCCGGCGAGGAAGACCCGCCCCACCCGGTACCGGTCGGCCTGGCGGCGCTCGGTCAGGAACCGGGTGGACCACCGCATCTCCTCGATGTCGATGTCCTTGCCGCTGATGCGCCGGATGGACTCCAGCACCTCCTCGGCGCCGAGGGGCGCGTCCAGCGGGACGTCCTGCTGGGCGCGGTCCCAGATCACCGCGCGGTACCAGCCGTCCCCGAAGGCCGGGAACAGGATCGCCCCGTCCGGGCCCATCAGCCCGTTGATGCCCTCCTGCATCTCCGCGGTGGTGCGGATGTCGGCCAGCAGCAGCTTGGTGTCGTAGTTGCGGCCGCTGAAGCCGACGCCGAGGAGCGCCCGCACCCGGCTGTGCGCGCCGTCGCACCCCACCACGTAGTCGGCGGCCGGCCCGCGCTCGCCGTTGACCTCGAGCGTGACGCCGCCGGCGTCCTGCGCCAGGCCGGTCACCTCCGCACCGGTCTCGATCACGGCGCCCAGTTCCTCGGCGCGCCGCAGCAGCAGCGCCTCGGTCCGGGCCTGCGGGACGATCAGGACGAACGGGAACCGGCTCTCCGGATGGCGGAAGCTGAGGCTCAGGTCCCCGCGCCCCATCTGCGGGCGGAACATCCCCACCGGCCGGCCCTGCGGCACCAGCTCGTCCGCGCGGCCGCGCATGTCGAGGATCTCCAGGGTGCGCGCGTGCACCCCGAACGCCCGGGTCAGGTTGGACTCCAGGGCGCGTTTCTCCAGGACGGTCACCGGCACCCCGGCGGCCGCCAGATCACCGGCCAGCATCAGCCCGGTCGGCCCGGCCCCGACGACGATCACGCTCATGACTCGCTCCCACGGCACTCGCTGTGCGGCTTCTGTGCGGCTTGCTCGGGCTCGGCGTCCCGATCCTCGCCCCGGAGCCTCGAACGGCACTGGAGCGCAGGTGGAGACGGTGCGGCCACGCTCACACCCCCGCGCCCGGCGGTGCGCGCAGCATGTCGACGACGGCCGCCGACCAGGAGAAGCCCTGGCCGACCCCGGCGAGGAGGCAGCGCTGGCCGGGGCGCAGCGCGCCCGAGTCGGCCAGCAGGCCCAGCAGGGCGATCTGGTCCCCGGCCCCCAGGTGCCCGATCTCGCGCCCCAGCGACCAGGTCGTCCGCTCCGGATCGATGCCGAAGGGGTCGAGGAAGTGCGCCCGCAGCCGGCCGAGGCCCAGGCTGGGCAGCACGAACCAGTCGATTTCGGCCAGCTTGGTGTCGGCCTCGGACAGCGCCCGCTCGAAGGTCTCGCGCTGCCCCGCGTCGATGCGGCCGAGCACCTCGTCGAGTCCCACGTCGGCGACCAGCGCCTTCCGCCCGGCCTCGAGGTCGACCGTCCGGCGGACGCTGAACGGCGCGTCGCCGGGCGGATCGTCGCCCCGCGCCATCCGCTCCAGCTCCGGGTCGGAGACGGTGACCAGGCTCCGGATCCGGGCGAAGCCGGGCCCGCGCGACAGCACGGCCGCGGTGCCGCCGTCGCCGCAGACCGTCCCGGGATCGCTGCGCCACCGGTCGTACCCGGGCGGGCAGAAACGGTCGCCGGTCGTCACCAGGGCATGGGCGCGGGCGGGATCGGCCATGAGATAGCCGGCGGCGAGGTCCATCGCGGCCATGCCCCCGTTGGACATCTGGCCGACCTCGACGGCCGGGCACCGGTTGCCGACCCCGGCCCGCTGGACGTACGAGGCGGCGGGCCACATGTCGTGGCCCTGGTAGTAGGTGCCGGCGTGCAGGAGCAGGTCGATGTCGTCCGGCCGGCACCCGGCCCGGCGCACCGCCGTACGGGCGGCCGCCGCCGCCATGTCGGGCGCGGGCTCGGTGCGCGATACGCGGACCGCGGCGATGTCGGTCCGCCAGAGCGCCTTGGCGTCGCACAGCCCGGCCCGGTCGGCCTCCTCGAGGGTCATCCTCTCCGGAAGCCGGCTCGCCGCGGCGGCGACGTGGAGGTCGTCGAATCTCACGTCCGTCTCCCTACGAGTCGCCGAGGTACATTTCGCCGAGCAGCGCCGTGGTGTGCTTGGCGTGCCGGAACCGCGGCTCGCCGATGACCTTCCGCAGCAGCCCGGTGGTGGTGTGCACGCCGGGGCCGCCGACCGTGAACTCGCTGAGCGCCCGGTCCATCCGCGCGATCGCGGTGTCCCGGTCGGGTCCCCAGGTGGCGACCTTCGCCACCAGCGAGTCGTAGTCGGGCGGGATCCTGCGGCCCTGGTAGGCGTCGGTGTCCACGCGGGTGAACGGGCCGCCGGGCGGCCGGAACCCGGTCAGCGTCCCGGGCGCGGGCGCGAAGCCGCGCTCGGGGTCCTCGGCGTTGACGCGGCACTCGATCGCCGCGCCGTGCCGCCGCACCTCGTCCTGCGTGAAGCCGAGGGGGAGGCCGGCGGCGATCCGGAGCTGCTCGCGGACCAGGTCGATGCCGGTGACCATCTCGGTCACCGGGTGCTCCACCTGGATCCGGCAGTTGATCTCCATCAGGTGGAAGTCGTCGCCGTCGACCAGGAACTCGAAGGTCCCGGCACCGGTGAAGCCGCACGCGAGGGCCCCGGCGACGGCGGCCTCGCACATCCGCTCGGTCATCGCGCGGTCGACGCCCGCGGCGGGGGTCTCCTCGACCAGCTTCTGGTGGCGGCGCTGGACCGAGCAGTCGCGCTCGCCCAGATGGACGCCGTCGCCGTGCCGGTCGCACAGGACCTGCACCTCGATGTGCCGCGCCGACTCCACCAGGCGCTCGAGGTAGACCCTGCCGTCCCCGAACAGCGATCGGGCCGCCGCCCGGGTCTCCCGGTAGGCGCGGACGAACTCGCGCGGCTCGCGCACCGGGGTCATCCCGCGCCCGCCGCCGCCCGCCACGGCCTTGATCATCAGGGGGTAGCCGACGGCGTCGGCCATGCGCTTGGCCTCGGCCGCGGCGGCGTTGGTGGCGTCGGTGCCCGGCAGCACCGGCAGCCCCGCCTCGCTCATGATCCGCCGGGCCGCGGCCTTGTCGCCCAGCCGGGCCATCACGCCTGCGGGCGGGCCGACGAAGACCAGGCCGTTGGCCTCGCAGATCTCGGCGAAGTCGGGGTCCTCGGAGAGGAACCCGTAGCCGGGATGGACCGCCTCCGCGCCGGTCTGCAGCGCCGCCTCGATGATCGCCGGCGCGCTCAGGTAGCTGCGCCTGGGCGGCGCGGGGCCGATCCGCACGACGCTGTCGGCGAAGCCCGCGACGGCCGACTCCTCGTCGGCGGTGGAGCACACCGCCACCGTCCGGATGCCCATCTCGCGGCACGTCCTGGCGACGCGCAGGGCGATCTCGCCGCGGTTGGCGATGAGTACCGTGCTGAACATCTCGCTCCTCGCTGGCGTCGGGACGGCCGTCAGCCGCCGGCCGGGGCGAGCGCGATGAGCGGCTGCCCGTACTCGACGGCGGTGTCGTTCGGCACGAGCAGCTCCACGATCCGGCCGCCCTGCTCGGCCTCGATGGCGTTCATGAGCTTCATGGCCTCGAGGATCCCCACCTGCTGTCCCGGCTCGACGACGTCTCCCGGGCGGACGAACGGCGGCTCTCCCGGGCCGGGCGCCTGGTAGAAGGTCCCGACCAGCGGCGCGCAGATGTGGACCAGGTCGTCGCCGGAGCCGGCGTCCGCGCCGGTATCGTCCGCGGCGCCGGCGGGGACGGCCGTACCGTGCCCGGCGGCGGCGTTCCCGTTGCCCGGCCCCGCGGCCGGGGCGGCCGGGACAGCCGGGGCTGCCGGGACGGCCGGGGCGGGCGCGGGCTCCCGGTACTCGCCGGGGACGGGCCACTCCAGCTCGACCGTCACGTCCTCGGCCTGCACCTTGATCCGGCGCAGAGGCCGGTCGGCCTCGAGCGCGAGCGCCGCGGCCCGCTGAATGATCTCGTCGATGATGTTCTCGCCGCTCACGTCGCCCCACTCTCCTGATCACGGTCCGCCGGCGCCGCGCCCATCCCGCGGAACCGGCGGCGCCGGTCGTTCAGCAGCTCCTCGACGGGCCGCGCGCCGAGCTCGTCCAGCGCGGCCGTCAACGCCGCCTCCAGCCGCTCGGCCGCGAGCATCGGGTCGCCCTGGACCCCCTCGTCGGGCTCGGGGACGACCCCGTCCACCACACCGAGGCTCAGCTGCGCGCCGGCGTCGATGCGCAGCGCCGCCGCGGCCTCGGCGGCCCTGGCCCGGTCGCGCCACAGGATCGCCGCGCAGCCCTCCGGGCTGATGACGGAGTAGATCGAGGACTCGAAGGCCAGCACCCGGTCCGCGACGCCCAGCGCGAGCGCGCCGCCGCTGCCGCCCTCGCCGGTGACGACGGCGACGATCGGGACGGGCAGCCGCGCCATGAGCCGCAGGTTCTCCGCGATCGCGATCGCCTGGCCGCGTTCCTCCGCCTCGACTCCGGGATGGGCGCCGGGCGTGTCGATGAACGTGACGACGGGGAGCCCGAGCTTGCCGGCCAGCCGCATCAGCCGTGCCGCCTTGCGGTAGCCGTCGGGGGTCGGCATGCCGAAGTCGCGCGCGATGAGCTCGGCGGTGCTGTGCCCCTTCTGGTGGCCGACCACCATGACCGGCCGCCCGGCCAGCCGGGCGAGCCCGCCCGTGATCGCCGGGCTGTCGCCGGACATCCGGTCGCCGTGCAGCTCGATGAACCCGTCCACCATGTGGGCGAGGTAGTCGAGCGTCGTCGGGCGGTCGATGTTCCGCGCCCGGCGCATGTTCTCCACCGGTTCGCGCCGCCGGAGCCGCCCCGGCGCCCGCGTGGCCGGATCGCCGTCCTGCCGGTGGCGTGGCTCCTCGTCCCGCGGCTCCCGGGGCCGCGCGCGCGGGCCTTGCCGGTCCCCGTGGAAGGGGACCTCATGGAAGGCGAGCAGCCGCGCCAGGGTCGAGCGCAGCTCGGCCCGCGGGCGGATGTCGTCCACCAGGCCGTGCTCGAGCAGGAACTCGGCGGTCTGGAAGTCGTCGGGCAGCCGCTGCCCGATCGTCTGCTCGATCACCCTGGGGCCGGTGAACCCCATGCGCGCACCCGGCTCGGCGATGATCACATCGGTCAGCGTCGCGAAGGACGCGGCCACCCCCGCGTACGTCGGGTCGGTGATGACCGAGACGGTGAGCACGCCGGCCTCGTCCAGCTCGGCCAGGGCGCCGCCGGTCTTGGCCATCTGCATGAGGGCGAGAATCCCCTCCTGCATGCGCGCCCCGCCGGAGGCGGTGACCAGCACGAGCGGCACCCGGTCGGCCAGGGCGGCGTCGGCCGCCCGGGTGATCCGCTCGCCGACCGCCGTGCCCAGGCTCCCGCCCATGAAGCGGAAGTCCATGGCGGCGACCACGGCGGGCCGTTCCTCGATCGTGCCCTTCACGCAGATCACCGCCTCGTCCAGCCCGGTGCTCTCGCGGGCCCGGCGGAGCCGCTCCCGATAGGGGGCGGTGTCCAC
The DNA here is from genome assembly GCA_050942275.1 of Spirillospora sp. CA-255316. GTDB lineage: Bacteria > Actinomycetota > Actinomycetes > Streptosporangiales > Streptosporangiaceae > Spirillospora. Next base: position 3,754,530 of record CP192047.1, read on the forward strand.
GAAGCCGAGCGGGTCCTCCGGCGTGCGCGGGGACGGCAGCGGCACGGCCGACCCTTCGTCCAGCAGCTGCTCCAGCCGCTGCGGCGCGGTGATCGGAGCATGGTGCCCGCAGTCGGGGCACACGCACAGGTCGCGGGCGAAGCGTTTGCCGTAGATCGGTGTTCTGCAGCCACGGCAGGCGACCCAGTCGGCGGTCGCGGAAGAGGTCTGGGTCTGGGTCATCGCGGGACTCCAGATGGATGTCTAGATGGACGGCTGGATGGATGCAGGAGGTCGGGACGGATGTCGCGGATCGATGTCCGGCCCCGAGGCTGGCGCCTCCGGCTCAGGAATGGTTCGAGCCTCGATCCAGCGGCTCCGGGGTTCCGCGCCGTCCAGCCGTCCTCAACCCGTCCTTGAGACGCCACCGGAACGATCGGCCATCGGCTGGATCGCCACGCCCGTGACCGCCCGGAACACAGCCTCGAACACAGGAAGAACCGCCATGCCGTACCCGCAGGAGAACGTGAAGCGGCCCGTCGCGCTGCTCTTTCCCGGACAGGGCTCGCAGCAGATGCTGATGGGTGCCGGGCTGTACGGGCACCTGTCCGTCTTCACCGACGTCATGGACACGGTGTTCGGGCTGTGGGGCGAGGAGGGGGATAGCCTCAGAGCGGACTGGCTGTCCGGCGGCTCACCCGAGCTCTTCGACGACGTGACCCGTGCGCAGCCGCTCCTGTTCGCGCTGAACTACGCGCTCGGCAGGACCGTCATGAGCTGGGGCGTCCGTCCCGCCGCCCTGCTCGGGCACAGCGTCGGCGAACTGTCGGCCGCGGCGCTGGCCGGTGTCTTCGAGCTCGCGGACGGGGCGCGCCTCATGATGGACCGGATCAAGGTGATCGCCGGCACGCCGCCCGGCGGGATGCTGGCGGTGGCCGCGTCGTGCGAGGAGGTGGTGCCCTACCTGTCCGAGGAGGTCTCCATCGGCGCGGTCAACGCTCCGCGCCAGGTCCTGCTCGCCGGCCCGGCCGGGCCGCTCGCCGCGACCGAGCGCCGGCTGCGGGCCGACGGCCGCACCTGCCGCATGGCCAGGGCGCGGCAGGCCTTCCACAGCCCGCTCCTCTCCGGCGCCGTGGACAGATCGGGCCCCGCCTGGAAGGAGACGGAACTCCGGGCACCGGGCCTCACCGTCTACTCGGCCTACCGCGGTGGCGTGCTGTCGCCCGAGGACGCCCGGGACCCCGGCTTCTGGGCCCGCCAACCGGTCGATCCCGTGCTCTTCGGGCCGACGCTGGAGCGGATGCTCGACCAGGGCGACCACCTCCTGGTCGAGGCCGGGCCCGGGCAGGGACTCAGCGCGCTGGCGCGGCGGCAGCCCGCGGTGACCTCGGGACGCAGCGCCGTCACCGCCATGCTCCCGGCCAGGGCGGGCGACCCGGCCGGTGACCGCGCCGCGGTGCTGAGCGCGGCCGAGCGAATCGCGGCCGAGGGACACGACATCGATTGGGACGCCGTCCGCACCTGACCTCCGTGCGCACCGCCCCCTGCGGGGCCGACGCGCGCGGGGATCGTCGAACAACCGTCCTGGAGGGCGACAGTGAGTGATGCGATAGCGGTCATCGGGCTGGCCTGCCGCCTCCCCGGAGCCCCGGACCCGGGCGCGTTCTGGCGGCTCCTCCGCAACGGCGCCGACGCCGTCGGCGAGCCGCCCGGCGACCGGCGAGACCTCGCCGAGCGCACGGGCGTGCGCCGCGGCGGATTCCTCGAACGGGTCGACGCCTTCGACGCGGACTTCTTCGGGATCTCGCCGCGCGAGGCCGCCGCGATGGACCCGCAGCAGCGCCTCATGCTGGAGTTGAGCTGGGAGGCCCTGGAGGACGCCCGCATCGCCCCGGACACGGTGAACGGCACCGGGACGGGCGTGTTCGTCGGCGCGGTCTGGGACGACTACGCCGCCCGCACGTACCGGCAGGGGCCGGCGGCCGTCTCCGAGCACACCATGACGGGCGTCCACCGCTCGATCATCGCCAACCGGGTCTCCTACGCCCTCGGCCTGCACGGGCCGAGCATGGCCGTGGACACCGGGCAGTCCTCGTCCCTGGTCTCGGTCCACCTGGCGGCCGAGAGCCTGCGACGCGGCGAGTCCGACCTGGCCATCGCGGGCGGCGTCAACCTGATCCTCGCCCCGGAGAGCTTCCTGGGCTCGCTCGAGTTCGGCGCGCTGTCCCCGGACGGGCGCTGCCACACCTTCGACGCGCGGGCCAACGGCTACGTGCGGGGCGAGGGCGGGGGAGCGGTCGTGCTCAAGCCGCTGTCCCGGGCGCTGGCCGACGGCGATCCGGTCTACTGCGTCGTCCGGGGCGGTGCCACGAACAGCGACGGCGCCACCCAGGGGCTCACGGTGCCGAGCCGGCGGGCCCAGGAGGAGGTGCTGCGGGAGGCGTACCGGAACGCGGGCGTCGACCCGGCCGCCGTCCAGTACGTCGAACTGCACGGCACCGGAACCCCGGTGGGGGATCCGGTCGAGGCGGGGGCGCTCGGCACCGTGCTCGGCGCCTCCCGGCCGGACGGCTCACCACTGCCGGTCGGCTCGGCGAAGACGAACGTGGGCCATCTGGAGGGCGCCGCGGGCATCGTCGGCTTCCTGAAGGTGGCGCTCGGCATCAGCGAGGGGGAGATCCCGCCCAGCCTCAACTTCGAGCGGCCCAACCCGCGGATCCCGCTGGAGGACTGGGGACTGCGGGTCCAGTCCGAGGCGGGGCCGTGGCCGTCGCCCGAGCGGCCGCTGGTGGCCGGCGTGTCGTCGTTCGGGATGGGCGGCACCAACTGCCACCTCGTGCTGGCCCAACCGCCCGCGGCCGACCCCGAGGAACCGGAGGCCGGGGAACCGGAGAACGGGGTTCCGGAGAACGGGGTTCCAAGGAACGGGGTGACCCTTCCCGCGCTGTGGGTGGTCTCCGGACGATCCGTGCGGGCGCTGCGGGCGCAGGCCGGCCGGCTCCGGGAGTTCGCCGCAGCCGACCCGGCTCCGGACCCCCGCGACGTCGGCTTCTCCCTCGCCGCCTCGCGCACCGCCTTCGAGCACCGGGCGGCGGTGATCGGCGACGACCGCGACGACCTCCTCAGCGGCCTGCGAGCGCTGTCCCGGGGCGAGCCCGCGGCGAACGTCGTCCGGGACGAGACCGTCGACGGCGGGCTCGCCTTCCTCTTCTCCGGCCAGGGCTTCCAGCGGCCGGGCATGGGACGCGCGCTCTACGACCGCTTCCCGGCCTTCGCCGAGGCCTTCGACGCCGTCCGCGCGGAACTGGACCCGCGGCTGGACCGCCCGCTGGGCGACATCGTCTGGGCGGACGGCCTCTCCTCCGACGCCGCCCTCCTGGATCGCACCGACTACACCCAGGCCGCCCTGTTCGCCGTCGAGGTCGCGCTCTACCGGCTCTTCCAGTCCTGGGGCGTCGAGCCCGACCACGTCGCCGGCCATTCCGTCGGCGAGTTCGCCGCCGCGCACGCCGCGGGCGTCCTCACGCTCGCCGGAGCGTGCACGCTGGTCGCCGCGCGCGGGCGCCTGATGCGGGAACTCCCCTCGGGCGGGGTGATGATCGCGTTGCAGGCCTCCGAGGACGAGGTCCGCCCGCTGCTGGATGGCGGGCCAGGGCGGCGGCTCGGCATCGCCGCCGTCAACGGGCCCGGCTCGGTCGTGGTCTCCGGCGAGCCCGGCCCCGTGGCGGAGGTGGCGGCGCACTTCGAGCGGCTCGGCCGCAGGACCCGGCGGCTCAACGTGAGCCACGCGTTCCACTCCCCGCTGATGGCGCCCGTGCTGGACGGGTTGCGCGAGGCCGCCGGCCAGGTCGCCTTCCACGCCCCGAGCGGCCCGCGCCTGGTGTCCACGGTCACGGGGGAGGCGGCGACGGCGGAACGGCTCTGCTCGGTGGACCACTGGATCGACCATGTCCGCCTGCCGGTGCGGTTCGCCGACTGCGTCAGGACGCTTCAGGGCCTTGGGACGCGTCACTTCCTGGAGGTCGGCCCCGGCCATGGCCTCACCGTCATGGGCCAGGAGAACGTCGAGGGCGCGGACTGCGCCTTCGCGCCGTCCCTGGACGCCGCGGACGACGCACAGTCGGTCACAGCGGCGCTGGGCTGGCTGCACGTCCGCGGCGTCGGCGTCGACTGGGGCGCCGTGTTCGGCCCGCGCGCCCGGAAGGTGCGACTGCCGACGTACGCCTTCCAGCGCAGGCGCCATTGGCTGCACGAGACCCACACGACGGCGCCTCCGGACGCGGCGTCCACGGAGACGGCGGAGCCCGGTGACGCGGATGGCGACGCCGCGGTGGAGGAGGCCCGCGACCTTGACCTGCGCGATATCGTCCGCGCGAACGTGGCCGCGGTGCTGGGGCACGACGACATGGAGTCCGTCGACGAACGGCGTCCGTTCAAGGATCTCGGGCTCGACTCCCGCATGGCGGTCGAGCTCCGCACCAGGCTTCAGGAGGCGACGGGGCTGCGGCTGCCGACGGCGCTCGTCTACGACCACCCGACCCCCACGGCGCTGATCGACCATCTGCGGGAGGAGGCGGCCGGCGAGCGGGACGAGCGGGCCGCGCGTGTCCGGGAACACCCGGACCGCCCGGAACGCCCGGACCGCACGGCGCCGGACGAGCCGGTCGCCGTCGTGGCGATGAGCTGCCGGTTCCCCGGCGGCGTGCGCGGCCCGGACGACCTGTGGCGGCTGGTCGCCGAGGGCACGGACGCGATCTCCGAGTTCCCCGCCGACCGCGGCTGGGACCTGGCGGAGCTGTACGATCCCGAGTCCACCCGTCCCGGGACCTCCTACACGCGGCACGGCGGGTTCCTGCACGACGCGGGCGAGTTCGACGCCGGCTTCTTCGGCATCAACGCCCGCGAGGCCACCGCGATGGACCCGCAGCAGCGCCTCCTGCTGGAATCCTCGCAGGAGGCCCTCGAACGGGCCGGGCTCGACCCGGCGGACCTGGGCGACTCCGGACCTCCGGTGGGCGTCTACGTCGGCGCGATGGCGCAGGACTACGGTCCGCGCCTGCACGAGTCCGGCGGGGGCAACGACGGGTTCGGCGGCTACCTGCTGACCGGCGGCACCTCGAGCGTCGCCTCCGGGCGGATCGCCTACGTCCACGGCTTCCAGGGGCCGGCCATCACAGTGGACACGGCGTGCTCGTCCTCGCTGGTCGCGATCCATCTGGCTGTGCGCGCGCTGCGGCAGGGCGACTGCGGGCTCGCGCTCGCCGGCGGTGTCGCCGTGATGCCCTCCCCGGGCATGTTCGTCGATTTCAGCAGGCAGCGCGGGCTCGCTCCCGACGGCCGCTGCAAGGCCTTCGCGGCGGGCGCGGACGGCACGGCCTGGGCCGAGGGCGTGGGCATGCTGGTGCTGGAACGCCTGTCGGACGCGCGGCGCCACGGGCATCCCGTCCTCGCCCTGGTGCGCGGCGGCGCGGTCAACCAGGACGGTGCCAGCAACGGCCTGACCGCTCCCAACGGTCCGTCCCAGGAACGCGTCATCCGGGAGGCGCTGGACGACGCGTGCCTGTCCGCCGGCGAGGTGGACGCGGTCGAGGCGCACGGCACCGGCACCGCCCTCGGTGATCCGATCGAGGCCCGTGCTCTGTTCGCCACCTACGGCCGGGATCGGGAACCCGGGCGTCCGCTGTGGCTGGGTTCGCTGAAGTCGAACATCGGTCACAGCCAGGCCGCGGCGGGCGTCGGCGGCGTCATCAAGATGGTGCAGGCGATGCGCCGCGGCGTGCTCCCGCCGACCCTGCACGTCGACGAGCCGACACCGCACGTGGACTGGTCCGCGGGCGGTGTGTCCCTGCTCACCCGTACGGTCCCGTGGCCGGACAGCGGCCGTCCTCGCCGGGCCGCCGTCTCCTCCTTCGGGATCAGCGGGACGAACGCGCACCTCATCATCGAGGAGGCGCCCGCCGAGGAGACCGAGACCCCAGAGGCGTCCGGGGAAGGGGCGTCCGGGGAAGCGGCGGCCGGCGGGCCGGTGCCCTGGGTCGTGTCCGCGCGGAGCGGGTCGGCGCTGCCCGCGCAGGCGGCCCGGCTCCGGGAGTTCGCCGAGGCCGAGCCTGAGGCGAGCCCCGCCGACATCGGTTTCTCCTTGGCCACCACGCGTCCGCGGTACGAGCATCGCGCGGTCGTCGTCGGTGCGGACCGGGCCGAGCTGCTCGCCGGGCTGGACGGTCTCGCACGCGGTGAGCCCCGGCCCAACGTGGTCACCGGCACCGCGTCCGGCGGCGGCACCGGCGGGACCGGCGGGACCGATGGGCCCGGCGGCGGCACGGTGTTCGTCTTCCCAGGCCAGGGCTCGCAGTGGACCGGCATGGGAGTGGACCTGCTCGAATCCTCCGCCGCGTTCCGCGGGCGGCTCGAGGAGTGCGCCGCCGCGCTGGACCCCGTCACCGGCTGGTCCCTCATCGACGTCCTGCGCGGCGAGCCGGACGCGCCCTCGCCCGACCGGGTGGAGGTGATCCAGCCGGTCCTCTTCGCGGTGATGGTGTCGCTGGCCGCGGAGTGGCGGGCCCACGGCGTGGAGCCGGACGCGGTGATCGGCCACTCGCAGGGGGAGATCGCCGCGGCCTGCGTCGCGGGCGCGCTGTCGCTGGAGGACGCCGCGAAGGTCGTCGCCCTGCGCAGCCGGGCCATCACCGCCCTCGCCGGCACCGGCGGGATGGCGTCGGTGCCGCTCCCCGCCGCCGAGGTGCGGCGGCGGCCCGCGCCGTGGGGCGACCGGATCCACGTCGCCGCGGTCAACGGGCCGCGTTCGACCGCCGTCGCCGGGGCGCCCGGCGCGCTCGACGCGTTCGTCGCGGCCTGCCGGGCCGACGGTGTGGACGCCCGCCGGATCGATGTCGACTACGCCTCCCACACCCCCGACGTCGCCGTCCTGGAGGACCGGCTGGACGACCTGCTCGCCGGCATCACGCCTCACCCGTCCGCCGTGCCGTTCTTCTCCACCCTCACCGGGGAGCGGATCGACACCCTGCGCCTCGGCCCGGACTACTGGTTCGAGAGCCTGCGCAACACGGTCCGGTTCGAGCCGGCCGCGCGCGCCCTCCTGGACGCGGGACACCGCATGTTCATCGAGGTCAGCCCGCATCCGGTGCTGATGGCCGGGGTTCAGGACGCCGCCGACGACCACGGCGGCGGGGCGGTCGCGCTCGGGACGCTGCGCCGGAACAGGGGCGGGCGGGAGCAGTTCCTGACGTCGCTGGCACAGGCCCACGCGCACGGGGCCGCAGTCGACTGGAAGGCGGTGTTCCCCGCCGCGCGGCGGGTCGACCTGCCCACCTACGCCTTCCAGCGTCGCCGTTACTGGCTCGAACCGCCGTCCCCCGCCCCGGACCTCGGCTCGGCGGGCCTGGAACCCGCCGGGCACCCGCTGCTCGGCGCCGCCGTCGGCCTGCCGCCCGACGGGATGCTGTTCACGGGGCGGCTGGCCGCGCGGACCCATCCCTGGCTGGCCGACCACGCGGTGCACGGCACGGCGCTGCTGCCCGGGACGGCCTTCCTCGAACTGGCGATCCGGGCCGGTCACCAGGTGGGGTGCGAGCGGCTTGAGGAGCTGACGCTGGAGGCGCCGCTGCCGCTTCCTGAGCGGGGAGGCGTCCAGGTCCGGGTCTCCGTGGACGACCCGGACGGGGCGGGGCAGCGGTCCGTGAGCGTCCACTCCCGTCCCGAGGACGCGTCGCCGGAGGAGCCTTGGACGCGCCACGCCGCCGGGCAGCTGGCCCCTGGACGGCCCCAGGGCGGTGGACCGGACGAACAGCCGGGCGCGTGGCCGCCCCCGGATGCGGTACCGGTCGACATCGGCGACGCCTACGAGCGGCTGGCCGCCCGGGGGTACGAGTACGGGCCGGCCTTCCGCGGCCTGCGCGCCGCCTGGCGGCGGGGGGACGACCTGTTCGCCGAGGTCGCCCTTCCCGAGGAGGTCCAGGGCGACGCCCTCGCGTACGGTCTGCACCCCGCTCTCCTCGACAGCGCGCTGCACGCGTGGCTGCGCTTCGGCCCGTCCGCCCAGGACGGCCCGATGCGGCTGCCGTTCTCCTGGACCGATGTCACCCTGCACGCGGAAGGCACGCGGGCCCTGCGGGTGCGCATGGCCCCGGCGAGCGGCGGCGCGGTGACGATCGAGGCGGCCGACGCGTCGGGCGCGCCGGTCTGCACGATCGGCGGCCTGGACCTGCGGGAGGCGGCGGCCGAGAGCCTGCGGGGCGCCGACGAGCGGTTCCAGTCGCTCTTCCGGACGGAATGGACGGCGATCACCGGCCCACCGCCCTCACCGACGGCTCGCTGTGCCGTCCTGGACGGCGCCGGCACGCCCGCGGGCGCCGTGCCGGGCGCCGCGGACGGTGCCGCCGGCCCCACGGCCTTCCCCGATCTCGACGCTCTGGGCCAGGCCGTCGAAGACGGACTGCCGGTGCCGGACACCGTGCTCGCCGTGTGCCCAGAAGGGGACGCCGGATCCCCCCTGCGGGCGGCGCACGACGTCACGCGGCGCGTACTCGGACTCGTGCAGGCATGGCTGGCCGATGAGAGGTTCGCCGCGTCCCGCCTGGCCCTCGTCACGCGGAACGCCGTCGCGGTCTCTGTCGGTCAGCGGGGTGGCGGCGAGGACGTGCCGGGGCTGGCGCAGGCGCCCGTCTGGGGGCTGGTCCGCTCGGCCCAGTCGGAGAACCCCGACCGGCTCGTCCTGATCGATGCCGACGACCACGACGCCTCCTCGAAGGCGCTGCCCGCCGCGGCCGCCATGGGAGAGCCGCAACTGGCCCTGCGCGGCGGCGAGGTGTACGCGGCCCGGCTGGCCAGGGCCGCGCCGGAGCCGGGCCTGAACCCCCCGTCGGATACGACGGCATGGCGGCTCGACGTGACGAGCAGGGGCACGCTGGAGAGCCTCGCGCTCCTGCCGTGCCCGGAAGCGTCCGCGCCGCTCGCCCCGGGGCAGGTGCGCGTCGCGGTACGGGCGGCCGGCGTCAACTTCAAGGACGTGCTGCTCGCGCTGGGCCTGCTCGAAGACGCGGCGGAGGAGCGCCTGGGCAAGGAGGGCGCGGGCGTCGTCCTGGAGGTCGGTCCGGACGTGACCGGCCTGGCCCCCGGCGATCGGGTGATGGGCCTGTTCGACGGGGCGTTCGGTCCCGTGGCCGTGACCGATCAGCGGTTGGCCGCGCCCATGCCCGAAGGGTGGTCGTTCGAGGAGGCGGCGTCCGTCCCGGTCGTGTTCCTGACCGCGTACCTGTGCCTGGTCGACGTGGCCGGGGTGCGCCCGGGCGAGTCCGTGCTGGTCCACGCGGCCACCGGGGGAGTCGGCATGGCCGCGGTCCAACTGGCCCGGCACCTGGGCGCCGAGGTGTTCGGCACGGCCGGCCCGGGCAAGCACCGCGCGCTCGCGGACATGGGACTGGACGACGATCATGTCGCCTCGTCGCGGTCGCTGGAATTCGAGGACCGGTTCGCGGCGGCCGGCGGGATGGACGTGGTGCTGAACTCGCTGGCCGGGGAGTTCACGGACGCCTCGCTGCGGCTGCTGCCGCGGGGCGGGCGGTTCGTCGAGATGGGCAGGACCGACGTCCGTGATCCCGGGCGCGTGGCGGCCGGCCATCCGGGCGTGCGGTATCAGGCGTTCGACCTGCCGTCCGTCCCGCCCGACCGCGTCCGCGCCGCGCTGGGCGAGGTGCTCGACCTGTTCGCGCGGGGGGCGCTGGAGCCGCTGCCGCGCACGACCTGGGACGTGCGGCGCGCGCCGGAGGCGTTCCGGTTCCTCGGCCGGGCACGGCACATCGGCAAGATCGTGCTGACCATGCCGCGGCCGCTGGACCCGGACGGCACCGTCCTGATCACGGGCGGCACGGGCACGCTGGGCGGCCTCGTGGCACGGCACCTGGTGACCGGGCACGGGATCCGGCACCTGCTGCTGACCGGCCGCCGCGGACCGGACGCGCCGGGCGCGGCGGACCTGGCGGCCCACCTCGGCGAGCTGGGCGCCGAGGTGACGGTCGCCGCCTGCGACGCGGCCGACCGCGAGGCGGTGGCGCGGCTCCTGTCCGAGGTGCCCGAGGCCCACCCGCTCACGGCCGTCGTGCACACGGCGGGCCTGCTGGACGACGCCGTCACCTCGTCGCTGACCCCGGAACGGCTCCAGCGGGTGATGCGCCCGAAGGCGGATGCCGCCTGGCACCTGCACGAACTCACCTCCGGCCAGGACCTGGCGGCGTTCGTCCTGTTCTCGTCGGCGGCCGGTGTGCTGGGCGAGGCGGGCCAGGGCAACTACGCGGCGGCGAACGCCCTGCTGGACGCCCTCGCCTGCCGACGCCGCGCGCTCGGCCTGCCCGCGTGCGCCCTGGCGTGGGGGTTCTGGGAGCAGCGCACCGGCATGACCGGGCACCTGGACGACGCCGACATCGCCAGGATGCGGCGGTCCGGGATGGCGCCGCTGCCGACCGGCGAGGGCCTGTCCCTGCTCGATGCCGCCCTCGTGATGGGTGAGCCGGCGCTGGTGCCCATGCGCCTGGACGCCGCGGCCGTGCGGGAGCGCGGGACGGTGCCGCCGCTGCTGCGCGGCCTGGTCCGCGCCACGCCGCTGACCGCCGCGAAGTGGACGGCGACGCCGAACGGCCGGAACGGCGCCGGCCCCGGGGACCGCGCCGGCGCCCGGGCCGGTGGCGACGCCGGGAACGGTGGCGACGCCGGGGACGGCGCGTCGCCGGCGCAGCGGCTGGCGGGCATGTCCGAGAACGAGCGGGAGCGCGCCCTGATGGACCTGGTCCGCGCGCATGCCGCGACGGTCCTCGGGCAGGCCGGCCCCGAACTCGTCGAGCCCGGCCGGGCCTTCAAGGAACTGGGATTCGACTCCCTCACCTCGGTCGAGCTCCGCAACCGCCTGACGGCCGCCACCGGCGTCCGCCTGCGCGCCGGCGTGACCAGCGACTTCCCGACCCCGGAAGAACTCACGCGGCACCTGCTCGCCGAGTTGGCCGAATGAAATGCGTTCCCTGATGTTGCGCGGGGGGAGAGATCACATTCGGCGGAACTTCTTCGGCTCTTCACCGAATGCCCGGGATCGCAGATCCTAGTCACTCCGGCCCCCTGTTGGCGAGACGCCAAGAGTCGAGCATTGACTCACCGCCGTCCGGCGACAGGCAAGGACCGCATGTCAGCCGGGACGAAACTACACTCTGACAGATCGTGAAAGCATAGAGTCGTTTGACCCTCCTCCGGCCCAGTGGAATGATTCAGTCGCGGAACGTGATCAACGCGGCCCCGGAATTGTTCGGCCGTCCCCGGAGTGACCGGCGAAGGGAGGGTGGAAGTGAGACTGGTCGGCCGGGACCAGGAGTTCGCCGCCCTTAGGGAGATCTTCACGGACTGCCGGGAAGGCCGCGGCGGAGTGGCGGTGATCAGTGGCCGGGTGACCACGGGAAAATCGGCTTTGTTGCACGCGTTCGCGGAATGGGCGGTCGATTCCGGGGCGCTTTTTCTCGGGGCCGTCGCGGCCCGCTCCGAGCGGGACGTCCCCAACGGGGTGCTGGAGCAGCTCTTCCGGGAGTGCGGCGTTCCCGGTGCGAGCGGGGCCGAGGAGACCCTCTGGCCCTTCCCGGGTCCCCTGGGCGGCGCCGCCGACGAGGCCGGCGGGGAGCGCGGCTCCGGCGCGGGAACCCTGCCCGGGCTGTGGCAGACCCTGCGCGACCACGCACGGCGCCGGCCGGTCGTCGTCGCGGTCGACGACGTCCACTTCACCGACGAGCCGTCCCAGCGGTTCCTGCTGTACCTGCTGCGGCGCGTGCGCTCGGCGCCGCTGATGGCCGTCTTCACCGAGAGCGGCCAGCCCTGGCACGTGCCGTCCCCGCTGCAGCGGGAACTCCTCCGGGACCCCGCGGCCCGCCGCCTCCGGCTCGAGGCCCTCTCGGTGCCCGAGGTCACCCGGCTGCTCTCCCGGCACTTCGGAGACCGGGCGGCCCGGCGGCTGGCACCGTCGGCCCACCGGCTGAGCGCGGGCCTGCCCCTGCTGGTGCGCGCGCTGATCGAGGACCACACGGCCGCCGGCGGCGAGACGTCCGAGACGTCCCGGGCGTCCGGGGAGATCGCCGTCGGCGATGCGTTCGGCCGCGCGGTGCTCAGCCTCCTCTACCAGCACGATCCGCCGGTCGTCGAGGTCGCCCGCGCCGCCGCCGTCCTGGACGAGAGGGCATCCCCGGCCATGCTGGGACGCCTGGCCGAACTCGACCCGGCGTCGTCGGCGCAGGGCCTGCGGGCGCTGACCGACTCGGGCCTGCTCAGCCAGGGCCGGTTCCGCCACCGGGCCGTCCGGGAGATCGTCGAGAACAGCATCGCCTCCGAGGCCCGCACGAGGCTGCACCGGCGCGCGGCCGAGCTCCTCTACGACGACGGCGCACCGGCCACGGACGTCACCGGCCACGTCATCACGGCGGGATCCGCGGAGGACCCGTGGGCGGTCCGCGTGCTCCGCGAAGCCGCGGCGCTCGCCCTCGCCGACGACGACCTGCGCGGCGGCATCCGCCACCTCCGTTCGGCCTACCGGCGGAGCGGCGACGAAGGGGAACGTTGCGCGATCGCCGCGTCGCTCGCCCGCGCGGAGTGGCGCATCGACCCCGGCGGCGTCCTGCCGTTTCTGCCCGAACTCGCCGCCGCGGCCCGCGCCGGGAGGCTGTGCGGCGACGACGTCCACGCCCTGCTCACCTATCTCTTCTGGCACGGCAGGGCAGAGGAGGTGCGGTCCCTGATCGCGGACGTCCGCGACCAGAGGAACGCCGTCCCGCCGTCCATGACCAGGCAGCTGGGGTGCTGGTTCTCCTACTTCCACCCCGGCCTGACGGTCGGCGTCTCCCCGGCGGAGGGGGAGCGGCCGCCCGATCCCGAACGGACGCTGTCGGCGTCGGTGAACGCGCGGATCCGGGAATCGATGGCTCCGTCCTCGGAGTTCATGGACGGCGACGCCGCCGTCATCGCCCTCGCGGACGGGATTCTGGAGCGCTCACACCTCGACGACGACACCGTCTTCCCCCTCCTGGCGGCCCTGGCGATCCTGATGTACGGCGAGCGGCTGGAGGAGGCCGCGTCCCGGTGCGGATCCCTGCTAGCGCAGGCCGAAGCCAGGCACAGCCCCACCTGGCAGGCCCTGTTCGCGGCCACCCACGCCATGATCAGCCTGCGCCGGGGGGACGTCCTCATGGCGGAGAAGCACGCCGAGTCCGCGCTCGGCCTCCTTCCCGCGGAGAGCTGGGGCATCGCCATCGGGCTGCCGCTGTCGGCCGCGGTGCTGGCCGCGACGGCGAAGGGCGACGGCGAGCGGGCGGAGGCGCTGCTTCGTCTCCCCGTTCCGGACGAGATGTTCCACACGCCATGCGGGCTGCACTACATTTACGCGCGCGGCTGGTATTACATCTCGATGGGACGCCCGCAGGCCGCGCTCTGCGAATTCGAACTGTGCGGCCGGCTGATGGCCGAGTGGGGGATCTTCTTTCCCACCTTCGCCCTGTGGCGGCTCGGCGCCGCCAAGGCCCACCTTCTTCTGGGCGACCCTGAAAGGGCCGCCCGCTTCGTCCAGGAGCAACTCGCCCTGACCGCGCCCGAGCAGCACCGGACCAAGGGGCATTCGCTGCGTTTCCTCGCCGTGGCGCAAGGCGGTGACCTCGCCCTGCTCAACGAGTCGGTGCACCTTCTGGAGAACTCCGGGGACCGCCTCGGACTGGCCTGGACGATGGCCGCGCTGAGCGACGTCCGGCAACGCCTCGGTGAATCCGGCGAAGCCAAAATGCTGGCGTTCCGCGCGCACGTGCTGGCCCAGCAGTGCGGTAGCGATATCCGCAGTGCCGCCGGCGACACGGACGAGGAGGAATCCGGCGGCGCCGCCGTGCTCGGCGAGCTGAGCGACGCGCAGCGCCGGGTCGCGGCCCTCGCCGCCGCCGGCTACACCAACCGGGAGATCTCCGCCAAGCTTCACATCACGGTCAGCACCGTGGAGCAGCACCTCACCAGGGTCTATCGCAAACTCAGGGTGGAGCGCGTCGGCCTGCGCTGGGTGTTCGAAGGCGAAGGCGAAGAGCCTTCCGAGCCCGAGCGGGAGATCCGCGGCAGGGTGGCGAATTCCCCGCGAAGGCGGCACCGCGTTCCGGCGGCACGGCGCGCGTTCACCACCGATTAGCGCCTGCCCTGCGCGGGCAGGTCTCTCAGACGCTGCGCAGGACCGAGACGACGATGCCCAGGACGACGGCGTCGTCCCCGTCGATGACGTCGTAGTCGGGGTTGCGGGGTTCGAGCAGGACGCGACCGTCGCGGCGCCGGTACACCTTGACGGTGGCCTCGCCATCGATCATCGCGGCGACGATCTGGCCCGAGTGGGCCTCGGGCTGCTGCCGGACGACCACGATGTCGCCGTCGCAGATCGCGGCGTCGACCATCGAGTCGCCGCGGACGCGCAGGCCGAAGACGGTGCCGCGCCCGGTGAGCTCGCGGGGCAGCGACAGCGTGTCGTCGACGTGCTCCTCGGCCGAGATGGGAGTGCCGGCGGCGATGTGGCCGACCACGGGCACGGTCACCGAGTCGTCGGCGGGCTCGCGTGACATCCGCTCGTGCAGGAACGTCCGCACGTCGATCGGCCGGGACATCGACGCTCCCCGGCGCAGGAAGCCCTTCTCCTCCAGGCTCGCCAGGTGCCGGGACACCGACGACGATGACCGCAGGCCGACGGCGTCACCGATCTGGCGCGTGCTCGGGGGATATCCGTACCTGACCACCCAGTCCCGGATCGTGACCAGGATCCGCTGCTGGCGAGGGGGCAGGGCCGAGGGGTCCATGCCCTCGAACGCATCAAGATCATCGTAGCCGGTCACCTACGGAATTGTAGAGGCCGCGGGCCGTTCAGGAATCGTCGCGGAAGGCGAGCCGGAGCAGATCGCCCACCGGCCGGTAGCCGAGCCTGTCGTCCACCAGGGCCGGATTCACCGTTTCGTGAAACGGGCGGCATGTCCGTACTGGCTATCGTGGTCGCCCATGATCAGATCAGGGTGGGTCAGCGCGCTCCTCTGGGTTTCTGTGCTTCCGTTCACCGTCTGGGCGGCCCTGAGGATCTCCGGATGGACGCCCACGTGGCGGTGGGTGTCCCTCGTCGCCTTCACTCCTTACGCGGCCGCCGCCTCGGGAGTGCCGCTGGTCCTCGCGCTCGCGCTGCGCCGCCCTGCGGTGGCGGTGACGGCCGCCGTCACCGCCACCGCGTTCGCCGCCGTCGTGCTGCCCAGGCTCTTCCCCGACCGCAACCCGTCCGCGCACGGACCGGGGCTGAGGGTGCTCGCCGTCAACCTGTCGGTGGGGCAGGCCGATGCGGCCGCGCTGGTGAAGCTGGTGCGCGCCGTCCGGGCCGACGTGCTGGCGGTGCAGGAACTCACGCCGCAGGCGGCAGGGCGGCTGGACAGGGCCGGGCTGCGCACGCTCATGCCGCATGCGGTCGACCGATCGTCCCTTGAGCCGCAGGGCTCCGGGATCTACGCCCGCCATCCGCTCACCGAACTACCGATGATCGAAATCGGCGGCTTCCGCCAGGCGCGGGCCGTGCTCGAGCAGCCCGGCGGCCGCCGCGTCGAGGTCGTCTCCGTACACCCCTGCTCTCCCAGCGACGTGCACGACACGCCCTGCTGGGCCGACGGGCTCAGGGCCCTGCCGGGAGCGGGCGGCGGGCTCAAGGTGCTCGCGGGCGATTTCAACTCCACCCTGGACCACCGCCCGATGCGCGACCTGCTGGACAGCGGGTACCGCGACGCGGCCGACGTCCGGGGCAAGGCGCTGAAGACCACCTGGCCGCAGCGGTGGTGGGACGTCCCCGAGGTGACGCTCGACCACGTGCTCGCCGACCGCCGGATGGCCGTGGAGGACTTCAGCGTGCACCCCCTGCCCGGCACCGATCACCGCCCCGTGTTCGCCGCGCTGCGCCTGCCCTGACGATGCGGCCCGGAATGCTCGCTAGCCCCGGAGGAGGTGGCGCGCCATGACCAGCCGCTGGATCTGGTTGGTGCCCTCGTAGATCTGGGTGATCTTGGCATCGCGCATCATGCGTTCGACGGGGAAGTCGCGGGTGTAGCCGGCGCCGCCGAGCGCCTGGACGGCGTCGGTGGTCACCTGCATCGCGATGTCGGAGGCGTAGCACTTGGCGGCGGCGCCGAAGAACGGCAGGTCGTCGTCGCCGCGCTCGGACTTGGCGGCGGCCACGTAGACCATCTGGCGGGCCGTCTCGACCGCCACCGCCATGTCGGCCAGCATGAACTGGAGCCCCTGGAACTCGGCGATGGCCTTGCCGAACTGCTTGCGCTCCTTGACGTACTCGAGCGCGACGTCCAGCGCCCCCTGCGCGATGCCGACGGCCTGGGCGCCGATGGTGACCCGGGTGTGGTCGAGCGTGCGCAGCGCGATCTTGAGCCCCTCGCCCGGCGAGCCGACCATCCGGTCGCCCGGGACGCGGACGTTGTCGAAGTGCAGCTCGCGGGTCGGCGAGCCCTTGATGCCGAGCTTGCGCTCGGGAGCGCCGAAGGTGAATCCCGGGTCGGACTTCTCCACGACGAACGCGCTGACGTTCGAGCCGCGCCTGCCGTCCGGGTCCGTGACGGCGAGCACCGTGTAGTACTCGGACACTCCCGCGTTGGTGATCCACGCCTTGTGCCCGGACAGGAGCCAGTCGTCGCCGTCGGGCACGGCCCGGCATGTCATGGAGGCGGTGTCGGACCCGGCCTCGCGCTCGGACAGCCCGTAGGAGAACCCCGCCTCGCCCCGGGCCAGCGGCGGGAGGTACCTGGCCTTCACCTCGGGGGAGGCGGCCAGGATCAGCGGCAGGCTTCCGAGCTTGTTCACCGCGGGGATGAGCGAGGACGACGCGCAGGCCCGGGCGACCTCCTCGATGACGATGCACGTCGCCAGGGCGTCCGCCCCCGCCCCGCCGTACTCCTCGGGGACGTGCGGCGCGTGGAAGTCCGCGGCGACGAGGGCGTCGTGGGCGGCCTGCGGGTACACCGCCCGCTCGTCGACCTCCGCGGCGTGCGGGGCGATCTTGTCCTGGGCCACCGCGCGGATGGCGTCCCGGACGGCCTCGTGGTCTTCGGAGATGCGGAACAGGTCGAAGCCGGTGGTGGGCATGGGCGTCCTTCGAGTCGGGGTGGGCCCCGGGGCGGGCGGCGCCTCCGGCCGGGGTCCCGGAAGCCAGATCGGGGTACTGGATACCATGTAAACGGTACTTAGTTCCACTGTAAGGGGCAACCCTTCGGGTCGCCGCCGCGGCCGGCACCCCATAAGGTCGCAGCGGCACAGGTGAGGAGTACGGATGCCGGAGCGGACCGCCAAGGAGCGCCTGATCGAGGCGGCGTTCGCGCTGTTCGAGGAGCGCGGCTACGAGGGCACGACGGTCGACGACATCACCGAGCGGGCCGGCGTGGGCCGCACGACCTTCTTCCGCGCGTTCCGGTCCAAGGAAGACGTGATCTTCCCCGATCACGAGGCGCTGCTGGCCACCATCCGCTCCCGCCTCGCGGGCTCCCCCCAGCAGGCCGCGCTCGTCGCGGTCTGCGAGGCGGCCCGGCTCGTCCTCCTGCACTACCTCGGCGAAGGGGAGACGGCCATCGCCCGGTACCGGCTCACCCGGACCGTCCCCGCACTGCGCGACCGGGAGATCGCCGGCACCCAGCAGTACCAGCGGGTGTTCCGCGAGTTCATCCACGCCTGGATGGGCGGTGGCGAGGAGACCGCCCTGCAGGCCGAGCTCATGGCCGCCGCGGTGGTGACCGCGCACAACCACGTGCTGCGCCGCTGGCTGCGCGGCCTGACCGAGAGCCCCGAGGAGGAGTTGGACGCGGCCCTGGCGCGCACGGTCGGGCTCTTCACCGGCTCCGGCGCGGCGGGCGGTGCGGGATCGATCGTCGTGTTCCGTACGAACAAGGACCTCGACGCGGTGCTGCCCGTCCTGCGCGGCGTCCTCGGCGAACCGGGCTGAGCCGGAGCGGCGGGAGGGCCGCGGCGCCGGCGTTTCACGGGCGTCGCTGGACGAGCCCCAGGGGCGCGGACGCCGGGTCCCTGATGGCGGCGCACGTCCAGGCGGCTTCACGGCTCGTACGGCCGGGGCTGCGCTCACGTGGACGGCAGCCGGTCGCGGATGCTGAGGACGAGGGTGTCCACGATGTAGTCGAACAGCTCGTCCGGGGTCGGTTTGGGAAGGCGTGCCGCCTCGGTCAGGTGCGGCAGGTGCAGATCCGGGTGGGCGGCCAGCCAGGCCGCGGGGACGGGGCCGTGGTCGAGGGAGCCGGAGCCGGCCGGGGCGCGGTCGGCGGGGTAGTCGACGAGCAGGGCGAAGGCGAACAGCTTCAGCCCCACTTCGCTGTGGACGCGCAGCGCGTCCTGCGGGGTCAGGCCGATGCCGCGGAGCAGGCCGAAGAAGGCTTCGGGGTTGGCGAGCCGGTTGGGGTGGACCCCGACCGAGCGGACCTGTTCGTCGATGGAGACCAGCAGGGCCCTGGGGTAGCGGCGGTACAGCCCGCGGAGCTGCGCGCAGTAGGCGCGGACGCTGTCCTCCCAGCGCTCGGCGTCGAGTTCGGGCATCTCCCACTGGGCCAGCAGCAGCCGGGCGGCGAGGTCGACCACCTCCTGCCGGTCGGCGACGTAGTTGTACAGCGCCCGCACCGTGACGCCGAGGTCCTCGGCCAGCCGGCGCATGGTGACCGCGGGGAAGCCCTCGGCGCCCGCCAGGCGCAGTGCCCTCTCGGCGATCAGCTCGCGGGTCAGGGTGGGCCGGCCCTTGCGGGTGGCCGGCCGGCGTCGTGACTTGATCGGCTTCTCGGTCATCGCCGCCAGCGTAGCCAGGTGGACGTCCCCGGGCGCGCTCACGCCCAACGCTTGAACTTCATAGGGTGTTGACTTTAGTGCGACCCGGGTGCCAGCCTGACTTAGGCGAACCTAACTTCCGCCTCGACCGGCGAGGTCCTGGCAGGACGACGAGGGAAGGGAACCGGATGAATCCGACGGCGGCCGGTCGCGCGCGGATGACGCTGGCGGCGGTCATCTTCGCCCAGGCGCTCCTCATCATCGACATCACCATCGTCAGTGTGGGACTGCCCGAGGTGCAGCGGGACCTCGGCGGCTCGCTGGCCGGGGTGCAGTGGATCGTCGCGGCCTACGCGCTGACCCTGGCCGCGTGCACGCAGACGGCCGGCACGCTGTCCGACCGGCTGGGACGGAGGTCGGTCTACGTCCTCGGCATCACCGTGTTCACCGTGGCGTCGGCGCTCTGCGGCCTCGCGCAGAGCGTGGCCTTCCTCGACGTGGCGCGCGGACTCCAGGGCGTGGGCGCCGCGATGGTGATGGCCAATTCGCTCCCGCTCATCGCCGCGGCCTACGAGGGGGCCAAGCGCGACATGGCCATCGCGGTCTTCGGGACGGTGCTGCAGGTCGCCGGCGCGGCCGCCCCCGTGTTCGGCGGGCTGCTGGTCACGCTCGACTGGCGCTGGATGTTCCTGGTCAATGTCCCGATCGGGGTCGTGGCGCTCGTCATCGCGCTCGCCTTCATGCCGGCCTACCGGCCCGGCCCGGCCGGCCCCGGGCGCATCGACTGGTCCGGCGCGGCCCTGCTGATCGTCTCGCTCGCCCTGCTCAACCTCGCCCTGATCAGGGGTGAGGGCCAGGGGTGGGGAAGCGCCGCCACGCTGCTCCAGTCCGCCGCGGGCGCCGTGCTCCTGGTGGTCTTCGCGGCGGTGGAGCGGCGGGCGGACGCGCCGATCGTCGACCTGTCGCTGTTCCGGATCCCGACGTTCGCGGCCGTCAACGTCATCGCGTTCGTGTCCAGGCTCATCAACATCGGCGGCGCCGTCTACCTCATGTTCTACTTCCAGGCCGCCCTCGGGATGTCCCCGATGGAGAGCGGCCTGCTCCTGCTGCCGGTGTTCGCCGCCCAGACGGCGGGCGGCCTCGGCGCCGCCAAGCTGCAGGCGAGGTTCACCGCGTCCCAGATGATCGTGGCCGGGTACGTCGTCAAGGGCGTGTCGGCCGCCTGGATGGCCCAGGTCTTCGAACCGGGAGCGGGCGCATGGTCGCTGGTGCCGCCGATGGCGCTCTGGGGGCTCGGGGGCGGCGCGGCGGGCATGCCGACCCTGTCCACCGCGATGAAGGTGGTGGCGAAGGACAAGGCGGGCATGGCGTCGGGCACCGTCATGAGCATGTTCATGAT
The DNA here is from genome assembly GCA_050942275.1 of Spirillospora sp. CA-255316. Classification (GTDB taxonomy): domain Bacteria; phylum Actinomycetota; class Actinomycetes; order Streptosporangiales; family Streptosporangiaceae; genus Spirillospora. The sequence goes on from CP192047.1 coordinate 3,774,754, forward strand.
CGGCGCCGGTGTGGGCTCGGCCGGTCTCGGTGCGGTGTTCAAGGAGCGGATCGGAGCGGTGGTCACCGCCGACGCCGCCTTGCCGGAGGGCGGCCGGGACGCCGTCGCGGACGCCGCCGCACAGGTCGACCTGGCCCGCCTGGAGGCGGCGACGCCGCCCGGGTTCGAGGCCGAGGTGCAGCAGGCGATGGAGAGGGCGATCTCCTCGGGCGCCTCCCTGGTGATGCTGACGACCGCCGCTCTCTCGCTGATCTGCGTCGTCGTCGCGATGTTCTTCGTCCGCGAGCGGGACATGGCCGCCGCGGCGGCCGGGGACGCCGCCGCCGACACGGCGGGGGAGTCCATCGCGGACGGCGGGGAGGCACCGGCCGGGGCCGCTGACACGACCCGGGGTTCGACGGGGTCTTGAGGGTTGCCTGTCGCGTGCTCCTGGCCGGGGAGCCCTTCGCGGCGGAAAGTCTCCGGGACGGCTTCAACGAAACACTCGAAGTCATGGATGTCGAGGACGAACAATCGCAGAGGACGCAGACCGCCGGCGCGACGACCGGCGGCCGGAGCGGGCAGGCGCCGGGGCGGCGCTGGCTGACCCTGGTGGTGGTGAGCGCGGCGCAGCTGCTGGTGGTCCTGGACGGGACGATCGTGAACATCGCGCTCCCGTCGGCGCAGCGGGCGCTGGAGATGTCGGAGGGGAACCGGCACTGGGCCATCACCGCCTACGCGCTGGCCTTCGGCGGGCTGCTGCTGATCGGCGGCAGGGTCAGCGGCGCGCTCGGCCACCGGCGCGCGTTCCTGATCGGGCTGGCGGGCTTCGCCGCCTCGTCCGCGCTGGGCGGCGCGGCGGTGAACCCCGTCATGCTGTTCGGGGCGCGGGCACTGCAGGGGGTGTTCGCCGCCGTGCTCGCGCCCGCCGGGCTGTCGCTGCTGGCCGGCACCTTCACCCGGGCCCGGGAGCGCGGCCGGGCGTTCGGGGTGTTCGCCGCGGTCGGCGCCGCGGGCTCGGCGGTCGGGCTGATCGCCGGCGGCCTGCTGACCGAGTACGCCGGCTGGCGCTGGTGCCTGTACGTCAACGTCCCCATCGCGCTGCTGGCCGTGCTCGGCACAGCGGCGGTGCCCGCGGACCGGCCGATCGCCGGGCGGGGACGGCTGGACGTCGCGGGCGCGCTGCTGAGCCTCGCGGGCTTCGCCGCCGTGGTGTACGGGTTCGCGCGGGCCGAAACGCTCGGGTGGGGTTCGGCCGAGGTGGTGGCGCTGGTGACCGGCGGGGCGGTGCTGCTGGCCGCGTTCGTCGCCGTGGAGGTCCGGGCGGCCGATCCGCTCCTGCCGATGCGGGTGCTGCTGCACCGGCTCCGCGCCGCCGCGTTCGCGGCCATCACCCTGATGTTCGTGGCGATGTTCGGGTTCTACCTGTTCATGAGCTACTACACGCAGACGGTGCTCGGCTACTCGCCGGTCCAGGCCGGCCTGACGCTGATCGTCAACGCGCTGGCCGCCCTGGCCGGATCCATGCTCATCGCCGGGCGGCTGCACGGCCGCGTCCCGCCCGCGGCGCTGCTGGTGCCGGGGCTGCTCGCCGCGGCCGCCGGAATGCTGATCCTGACCCGCCTGACCGCCGGCAGCACCGGTGTCCTGGCCGTCTACCTGCTGCCCGCGCTGGTGCTCACCGGACTCGGCCTCGGCTGTGTCATGCCCCCGACCGCCGCCTTGGCCACCCAGGGCATGCACGGACACGACATCGGCGCCGCATCGGCCGCCTACAACGCCGCCCAGCAGCTGGGCGCGGCCCTGGGCAGCGCGCTGCTCAACACCCTGGCCGCCGGCGCCACCGCGACCTACCTGGCCTCCCACCGCCGCGCCCCGGCCGCCGCGGCCACCGTGCACGGCTACACCACCGCGTTGACGGTCGCGTTCGCGATCCTGCTGGCCGCCGCGCTCCTCACCGCGGCGCTGCTGCTCACCCGCCGCGCCCGCCCGCGCCCGCCCCGACAGGACGCGCCCGCGTCCGGCCCCGTCCGGCACTCTCGATCATGACCGACGGCCCGCACCCCCGCGCCGCGCCCGCGCCGCCGTCCGCGGCACCCGCGTCAGTCCCACCACAGCGTCCAGAGCGGGGCGCCGACGAGACCGGCCGCGTAGGTCTCGAAATCGAAGTCCTCGCGCTGGAGCAGGTCCGGGCAGAAGGCGAGGTGCTCGGCGGCGACACGGCGCGCGTGCGCCCGGGTGCGCGGCGGCCATCCGACCACCAGGCCGACGGTGGCGACACCGCCCAGCGAGCACAGCCGCACGCCGAAACGGTACTCCCAGCTGCGCACCATCGCCGCGAGGGGCACGCCCCCCATTTCGGGCCGCCAGCCGCAGGTGGTGATGGCCGTGGCGCCGTCGGGGGCGGTGACCAGGCCGAGGTAGGGCCCGCTGTCGCCGCCGGGAAGCAGGCCGCGCACGCCCTCGGCGTCGTTCGCCAGCGCCACCGCCCGCTGGTCGGGGTCGCCGTCCGACTCGGCCGGGGGCGCCATGCCCGGCCAGGCGGGGTACGGCATCGACTCCAGGTTCTCGGCCAGATCGTTCCATTCGGCCGCGCACAGCCGGGCCAGGTCGACCCCGTCCGGCCCGGCGGTGCACTCGGGCGCGAGTTCGCCGTTGTGCCACGGCCGCGGCGTGGCGCTGTGGGCCAGCGCGCCCAGCAGCAGCGGCCACAGCCCGGTCGCCCAGTGGCGCTGGAGCAGTTCGCCCCAGCGGCGTCCGGCCTCCGCCTCGGGGAGGGGCTCGTCGGAGACCCACAGCACCGGCTCGGCCGCGCCGGGGCCGGCGAACCGCGCGTCGGGGACCACCAGTCGGCCCGGCGGCAGGCCGTCGGGAAGCTGTTCCGCGGTAAGCGTCATGGCGTGTGAGGCTAGCCCCGACGCGACCGGCGAGGGGGCCGGATGGCACCTCTTCAGGGCGCAGAGGGAGTTTCCGGGAGGCCGCCGCCGGTCCAGGCCGCCTGGAGGAGCTGGTTCACGGCGGCGGCGACCAGGGGATCGCGACGCTCCCTCCGGCGTACCCGTTGGTCGGAGGGAGCGTCGTGCGCGGCGGTTGACGACCCTCGTGATCACCTGTCCCCGGCTCCCCAAGGGCGTCCACGGCCGCCACCAAGGAACGGGCATCGGAAGGGCCCCTCGGCGGCCCTTTCGTCGTCCCTTGGCGTCATCGGTACCGTCCGGCCTGGTGGACGGCCCGATTCGGGGTAGGCGTGGAGCCATGGACAGCGTGACACGGGGGCTGGTCGCCGGGGCCGCGGGCACCACCGCGCTCAATGCCGTGGCCTACCTCGACATGGCCGTACGGGGCAGGCCGGCCAGCAGCACGCCGGAGCAGAGCGTGCAGCGGCTCGCCGAGGCCGGCGGGATCGGTCTCGGCGACGACCCGGACAGGGCCGAGAACCGCAAGGCGGGCCTGGGTCCGCTGCTCGGATACGGGACGGGCCTGGGCATGGCGATGGTCTACGGCCTGGTGGCGCGGCACCGCCGCGTCCCGCGCCCGGCTGCGGGCCTTGCGATGACCGGGCTGGCGATGCTGGGGTCCAACGTCCCGTTGACCGCGCTCGGGCTGACCGACCCGCGCCAGTGGACCTTGAAGGACTGGATGAGCGACATCCTGCCGCACCTGGCCTATGGAGTCGTCGCCGCCGGAGTGTACGAAGCCCTGCGATAGCGCCGACCAGGGGATCACGAGCAGGGATCGCCTTCGGGCCCCCGGCGGGTCACCGGGCCCGCCTGATCCGGCTCGGACGGCCCCGGCGTTCCGGAGCCGTCCGAGCCGGGCCGCTACGCGCCCGTGACCCGCGCCCTCGACTTGCGGGCGGTGACGGGTTCGGCGAGCCGCTGCTCGTCGCAGGCCTTCTGGAGGGTCGCCAGGGTTTCGTCCAGCCCGGCGCCGAGCCTGGGCCCGGGGGTGAAGGTCGCGGGGAGGTAGCGCATGCCGTTGATGACGGAGATCGTGTCGTAGTGGACGGTGCCTTCGGGGTCGCAGACGTAGTCGGGCATGCGGTCGAGGACCTGGAGGAGCATGCGCTTGAACACCGTGCGCGCGACGTTCGAGCCGATGCAGCGGTGGATGCCGAGTCCGAAGCTGTTGTGCCGGTTGCCCTCGCGCGCCAGGTCGATGCGGTCGGGGTCGGGGAAGGCGGCGGGGTCCCGGTTGGCCATCGCGAACGACACCCAGAGGCGCTCCCCTTCCTTGAACCGGGTCCCGGCGAGTTCGCAGTCGGCGGAGATCGTCCGGCCGTTGCCGACCACCGGGGTGTAGTAGCGCAGGAACTCCTCGGTGGCGGAGTCCAGCAGCGTGGCCCGCTCGCGGCTGAGCCGGTCGCGTTCCGCCGGGTTCTCCGAGAGCCATTCGATGGCGTGCGCGGTGAGCGCCGTCGTGGTGTCGAAGCCGCCGCCGATGAGCAGGCCGAGCACGCCGCGCAGCTCCTCGTCGGACGGCCGCTGCCCGTTGATCTCGGCGTTGACCAGCCCGTTCACCAGGCCGGGCCGGGGATGTTCGCGGATCTCGGCGAGCCGCCGGGCGAGCTCCTGCTGCATGGCCATGTGCAACCGCCCGACCCGCTGGATGTCGGGTGAGGTCAGCGGGGTGTAGATGACCGCGTGCGCCGGTTCGCTGTAGGTGCGCCAGTCCTTGATCGGGATGCCCATCATGGCCAGTGTGAAGGCGGCCGGAACGATGTTGGCGAGGTCCTCGACGAAGTCGATCCGGCCTTCCTCGATCTTCTCGTCCAGGCAGGCGCGCACCAGCTCGTCGATCCACGGTATCCAGCGGTCGATGGCGGCCGGGGACAGGTAGGGATTGAGCGCCTGGCGGTAGTGGCGCTGCTCGGGCGGGTCCATTTCGAGGAAGCCGCCTCGATTGCCCCGGCCGCGTGGCGGGGCGGGGATGGAGATCCCCTGGTAGTTGCGCCGTTCCCCTTTGACGTCGTGGTCGTTGGAGACGTACTCGGCGGACCGGACGAGTTCGAAGACCTCATGGTTGCCCGCCGCCACCCAATGGCCGCCGTAGGACTCCGACCATGCGAGGGGGCACCTGGCGTGCATCTCCCGGGTGATCTCTTCGAACCGCTCGCGGTAGCCGGGGGCGTGCCGGTCGAAGTGGTAACCGATCCTCTCGCGGTCCGCGTCGGTGACGTTGTCTTCCGCGCTCATGCGTCCTCCACGGAGATCGCCTGCTCGGGGCAGCTCCTGACGGCATTGATCACTTGGGTTTCCTGGCCGGCCGGGACCTTCTCGCCGGCCGGCGAGGCGTGGCCGTCGACGTCGTCCAGCTCGAAGGCGTCCGGAGCCTGCATCGCGCAGAGCGTGTGGCCCTGGCAGCGCGTTGGATCGACCCTGACTTTCACGACGATGTCTCCTTTGCGGTGCAGGCATGGAGGCCGTGCCGAAGGGCGGAATGCCGTCATCGATGTGCGGCACATGGACGGTGACGGGGTGGACTATGCGATGTGCAAGCTACAAGAGCAAGCTCTTCTTTGAATGAGAACGTTACTCTCGGAAGGCCTGGTCGCGCCAGACCCCGGCGAATCCGGGGCCTGTCGCGAGATCGCCCCGTGCTTTCTTTTGGATCTTGATGCGCTCCGCTGTGCCGGTGGCCCGGATTCGAGGTCTCGGCGCCCTTATGGAGCGTTCCTGCCGGCTCCGGCACGGGAATTCCGCGATCTCGGCGTGCGATTTTCCGGTGCGGTCGCCGGGAATGGCGCTCACCAAGCGTTCTTTTCCGGTCTACCGAGGGTGCGGCAGCGTGGAACCGCAACGCGAAGCGCGGGCGACCGCTGTCCGGAACCGGCAAGTGATCGCTGACGCAAAGGCCGGTATGCGCGGCCTTGCGGGGAAGCCGCCGGGGTGGCCCCGCCGGTGAGGCGGCTGGACTCCCCGTGCGTCGTTCAGACGAGCAGGCCGCCGGTGGCCCGGAGGTTCTGGCCCGTGATCCACTGCGAGTCGGGTCCGGCGAGGAAGGCGACGACGGCGGCGATGTCGGTCGGCTGACCGAGGCGTCGCAAGGCGGTGAGCGCCGCGCTCTGCTCCAGCACCTCGGGCGGGTTGCTGGCGCGCAGCAGGTCGGTGTCGATCGCGCCGGGGGAGACGGTGTTCACCGTGATCCCGCGCTCGCCGAACTCGCGGGCCGCCACGGCGGTGAGCTGCTCCAGCGCGCCCTTGCTCGCCGAGTAGAGGGCGTGGCCGGGCGCGGGTATCACGGTGTTGAGCGTCGAGATGTTGACGATGCGGCCGTTGTCGCGGAGCACCGTGGCCGCCCTCCGCATCGCCAGCAGGGGCGCCTTGGCGTTGACCGCCATCACCCGGTCGAACTCTTCGGAGGTGAGGTCGCCGATCGGAGCGTGCGGGTTGATCGCGGCGTTGTTGACCAGGATGTCCAGGCCGCCGGCGACGGGCTCGAAGAGCGTCTCGATGCTTGTCATGTCCTCGAGGTCGGCGCGGACGGCGACGACCCCGTCGAGCTCGCGCACGAGCGCGTCGGCCGCCGCCTTGTCCTGCCTGTAGCCGAAAACGACCTTCGCGCCGTCATGCGCGAGCCGCCGCACGATGGCCCGCCCGATGCCGCGCGAGCCGCCGGTCACGAGCGCCGTCTTCCCGGTGAGCGTCATGACCCGGGAGGCTAGCCAGCGGGACGGATCCCGTCTTGTACGAATGCGAACAGCCGGCCGGGCGTCATCCCGGTCATCGCGCGGATCTCGCGGCCGAGGTGCGGCTGGTCGGAGTATCCGCACGCGACCGCGCTCGCGAGGGTGGCCGCGGGCGACGACAGTGCCCGGACCGCGTTCTGGAATCGGGCGATCCGGGCGATCGTCTTGGGCGGCAGGCCGACCTCCTTCTGGAACCCCGCCTCCAGGTGGCGCCGGCTGACCGCGAGCTCGTCGGCCAGCCCGCCGATCGTGAGCCGCCCACCCGAATCCTGGAGACGCCACCAGGCGCGCGACACCAGCCCCTCCGGGCCGGAACCGGGGTCCAGCCAGGCGGTGAACCACTCGTCCAGGAGGGCGAACCTGGCGGCCCAGCCCGGTGCCTCGGCCAGGCGATCCGCCAGCCGGTCCGCGCGATGGCCCAGGACGTCCTCCAGACCGGCGATGCCGCCGGTCAGCTCGCGCGTCGGCATGCCCAGCAGCGCCCTCACCCCCGCCGGGGTCAGACCGACCGAGACGCCGTGCCGCCAGCCGGCCTCTTCGTAGATCACCGTGGTGGCGCGCGGCCCGGTGACCACCCGCCCCGCTCCCGCGAAGTCGATGATCAGCGTGGTCAGGCCCAGCGGCAGCACCCTGCGCCGCGGTGGCCGTCCGGAACCGGAACGGAAACCCGCATAGCCCGCGACGTACGGCCGCAGCGCGGGCCGCGCCGACCGCGTGATCGTCTCGCACGGCACCGGCTCGATCTCGGCCGACACCGAATGCACCGCCGCCAACCTCACACGCCGATCCTGCCGGAAGGCCGGCGGCCCGCGCGCTACGGACGCGATTCCGGCGGGACCTCTTCGCGGAAGCCGATCTTGCGGTGAGTGCCGTCGCACAGGGGCTTGTTGGCGGAGTGGCCGCAGCGGCACAGCGTCATCCGGTTGCGGGTCTCCAAGGGCTGCCCGTCGGCTCGCTGGACCTGTATCTCGCCGGTGACCCACAGCGCACTGGCCAGGCCGTCCTCCTCCTCCAGGACCGAGACGGCCTGCGGGAGGTCGGGCTCGATCGTGTCGCCGCCGCGTTCGAGGGCGTAGCTGTAGGAGCCGGAGGGGCAGTGGTCGATGCGGCCCATGATGGCCGAGCGCACGTCGCTGTCCCCGGAGTCGTCGAGCATCTTGGCGATGGGCCGGGTGCGGCCGATGCAGAAGGCCGCGTGGATGCACAGCTCGCCGACCCGCTGGGCCGAGATGCCCACCCCGTCGTGGACGTGCTGCAGTTCCTCGTACGGCCTGGTGCCGGCGGTCTCGGTGCCGTCGAACCCGATCACGGCGTGGGTCCCGTCGCAGAACGGCTTGGTGCCCGAACGGCCGCAGCGGCACAGCGCGTAGGTGTCCTCGGTCGGCAGGTCGTCGCCGGTCTTCCAGGTCAGCGCGTCGCCGTCCGCTGAGACGATCTTGCGTTTGCGGCGGAGCGGGACCTTGCCGTACACGATGTACGGGCCGTCGCGCAGGACCGCGATGCGCCGCTGGTCGCCCAGGCCCGCCCCGCGCAGTTCGGGCGGCACGTACTCGAAGGTGGGGCCGGCGGTGGTGCCGTCCTCGTCGGGCATCCGCATCAGGGCCTGGGCCTGGGCCTTGAGCGCGTACATGGTGCCGGTCGCGACCGCGAGCATCCTCGGGCTGCCGTTGAAGGCCTGCTCCAGCAGGTGGAGGACGGCGCAGTAGGTGTGGTTGAACTCCTCCTGGGCCATGCGGATCGCGCTGCCGGGCGCGTGGTCGGCGAGGCGCGGATTGCGCCTCATCGGACGCACGCCGTCCAGGTCGACGCGGATCGTCTCGCCGGTGGGCCCGGACTGCGGGGTGTCACCGCGCCGGTAGCACCGGCCCAGCCTGAGCTCCTCGAACCGGTAGTAGTGCGCGACCTCGTCCCGGTCGGGGTGGAAGATGTCGGGGTCGCCGTCCCAGACCTCGCCGCGGGCGGTGCCCTCGCCCTGCTCGACGATCTCCTGCAGCGCCCGCAGCGCCGAGGCCAGGCCGTCGACCGCGACCAGCCGCCCGGCGCTGTGGCTGAAGTGGACGGCGGTCACCTGGCGGGACGGATCGCCGCAGAAGACCTCGCGCTCGCCGAGCCGCGCGCACAGGCGGCGCAGCCCTTCTTCGATCGCGTCGTAGAACTGCCCGATCGTCGCGTACCCGTCGGCCTCCGGGAGGGCGCCGGTCGGTGCCGGCCGTTCGAGCCGCAGGAACATCTCGAGCGCCTCGGCGCCGAACGGGACCAGGGAGAGCCGGAGGGAGCGGTCACCGTGGGGGAGGGGCCGGGGATGGGGCGGCAGCATGTGCGGGGCGTCCAGCCGCGGCCGGCCCCCGACGGCGTTGAGCAGATTCGCCGCCAGCGCGAGGTGCAGCATCTCCTCGGCGAAGACGCTGCTCACCACTGCGACGGCTTCGGGGTTGCGTTCGGGGTCGAGCGAATAGAGCGCGCACAGGTACGGCGGCAGGGTCGCGTGTTCCAGTTCGATCGCCCATTGGAGGTGCTCGCGCAGGCTTTCGAGCGTGGTGATGCCTCCAGGCGCGATGGTCGCGGTGGTCGTCGGCTGTTCGGCGTGGGGCATGAGTGCCTCGCTTCGGCTGTCAAATGGCATGGGGAATGCGTTCGGGGCTCAGGCGCTCTGGTCGGGACGGGCGTCGCCCTCCAGCGCCTCGGCCGCGCCGAGAAGGCCGCGGAGGCCGACTTCGTCGCGTTCGGCGTCCGTCGGATCGAACAGCCATTCGGACGGCGGCAGCACGGTGGACTCCTCCGGGCGGCTCGACTCCGCCAGGTTCAGTTCCGCCGCGACCTCGGACTCGAACTCGTGCAGGAATTCGTCGTCGCCGTTCGGAGCGCTCATCTTTCCTCCATGCGTGGCTTGGGTGGACCTCCGGCGGGTCGTGCGGCCGACCGCGTGGATCAGCTGCATCGAGATCTGGCCGGAGGCGAACAGCCGGGCCAGCCGCTCACCCTGGCCGGCCGCCAGCGCGAAGGCGCGGTCGGCCCGGTGCCGGGTGGCGACGACGGCGGCGACCTGGTCGGCGCGCCGCGACCACGACAGCGGCGCACCGCTGGGACGGTCGATCTGCTCGACCAGCTCGAAACCGGTGCCGTCGAGCAGCGCCGCGAGTTCCCGCTGGGTGGGGAAGTGGTTGCCGTCGGGGGCCGGAAGGAGCCGGGGGCCGCGGGCGACGACCACCAGGAGTCCCAGCGAGGCGCCGGGCTTCAGTACCCGGTGGACCTCCCTGAGCAGGGCGGCCTTGTCCTTGACGGTGCACAGCACCCCCAGGCACCAGGCGGCGTCGACCGACCCCGATCGCAGCGGGATCCGCCGGCCGTCCGCCGTGATGACCGGCAGCCCGAACATCCGCGCGGCGGCCCGGCACGCGGCCGGCATCGGTTCCAGCAGGATCGGCCGGACCCCGAACCGCTCGGCCGCCCAGGCCGCCGGACCGCCCGTCCCGGCGCCCACGTCGAGCAGCCTGGTCCCGGGCGTCAGCTCGCACGCCTCGGCCAGCCAGGCCAGCGCGGCCGGATTCGCGCTGCCCCGGCACGCGGCCGGGATCGCGTGCCGCTCCCCGAGCTGCTCGACGGCGTCGGCCGTCCAGCCGGCGACATCATCGAACTCGGCGACCATCGCCGATGCGGTCACAGCGGAACCCCCGTCTCTCTTATCCTGCGGCGTTCACGTTCGCTCGCGGCCGCCCGCCGTCCCGGGGCGGCCGCGAGCCGTCCGTGGTCACGACCCCCGTGGGGCCCGCCGGTCCTGGCGTTCGGCGAGTTCGTCCTCGTCCACCAGCGCGAGCATCGGCTTGCCGGGTTCGCACAGCATCGTGACGGTGAAGCGGAGCGGGACGTCGTCGCGGTTGTTGCCGTCCTGGTAGTGGATGACGTCGCCGCCCGGTTCCCAGAACGCCTCCCCGGCGCGCACCACCCGTTCCGGTTCGCCTTCGAGTTCGAAGAGCATCTCGCCCTCCAGCACGTAGCCGAACGCGGGACCGGTGTGCCGGTGCGGCGGCGTGCCGGGGTCGCCGGGCGGGAACTCGATGACGACGGTCATGGCGTGGGCGCCCTCGGGGATGAACGGCGGTTCCGCCTCCTGCAGCATGGTGAGGGCGGTCTGCCAGGCGGTCGACCTGGGCTTGCTCCCTGTGTCGGTGCGGTCGGTGCCGGACATGGGAATCACCTCCGTGACGGTGGAGTGGTGGGGCCGGGTATCACCCGGCGGGACGCTACTTTCCGGCCGCGGTGCGCCCGGGCCAGTCCTGGTAACGGATCTCGCCGCGGGCGGCGTCGTCGCCCGGGACCAGGGACCGCTCCTCCAACTCGCATCCGAAGTACTGGGCGTGCGGGTCGGCGACCACCTGGCGGGGGTCCTGCCACTCGGCCAGGACGTCCCGGAAGAACTCGTCCATCCGGTACCGCTCGGGTCCGCCGACCTCGAGCCTGCCGTTCAGCGGCGAGCCCACCGCGACCCTGCCGACGGTCTTGGCGACGTCGTCGCCGGCCATGGGCTGGTACAGCACCGGCGCCAGCCGGACGGTGTCGCCGTCGGTGGCCGAGTCGGCGATGCTCTTGGTGAACTCGAAGAACTGCGTGGCGTGCACGAGCGAGAACGGGATCGACGACTTCTCGATCAGGTTCTCCTGCGCGATCTTGGCGCGGAAGTAGTCGCTCTGGGGCAGCCGCTCGGTCCCCACCACCGACAGCGCGACGTGGTGGCCGACGCCCGCCTCCGCCTCGGCGGCGAGCAGGTTGCGGGTGGAGGTCTCGAAGAACTCCCGTGGGGCGTCGCCCACGAACGACGGGGAGTTCGACACGTCGATCACCACCGACGCGCCGGTCAGCACGTCGGCCAGTCCTTCGCCGGTCAGGGTGTTGACACCGGTGTTGGGCGAGGCCGCCACCGCCTCGTGGCCGTGCTCGCCGAGTTTCGCGACGAGCTTGGAGCCGATCAGTCCGGTGCCGCCGATGACCACGATCTTCATGACAGGTGCCTTCCTGTGGATTGGCTGGGATGTGTGTTGGGCTTCGGTCGCCACTTTCGACAGGACAGCCCGCCGCGCTGTGACAGCTCCGGCGAGATTTTTTGGCCGCGTCCTGCTCTCGGGGCTTACGTGCCCCGCGCCGGACGGGCTGTCACCCGGACGGCGAAACAGCCTCTGACCTGCGTTGACCATGCCGTCCGGGTGCGATCAGGAAGGCGGTCAGCAGGACGCAGGCGGCCGCGAGCGCGGCGATCACGGCGGCCACTCCGATCCGCGGCGCCGCGAGCGGCACGAGCAGGGTCACGGTGACGCAGCCCGCGACCGCGGCGGGACGGATGACGGGTTCGGCCACGATGGGCGCGTGCACCAGCCAGAGCAGGGCGAGGAACGCGCCGAGGGGGATCGCGACGGCGTAGCAGATCGCGACCGGTGACGCCGGGAGATCGTGCCCGGTCTGCTCGACCGCGACCTCGAGGCCGGCGCCGACGGCCGTGAGGGCGGCGAAGATGCCGTAGTGGCCGTAGCCCCACAGGTAGGACCGGTGGCGGCGGTCGCTGAGCCCCTCGCCGGCCGGGGCCAGGAAGTAGAGCCACCAGAGGGCGAACAGCAGGACGAGTCCCGATCCGGAGACGATCACGAAGGGGCCGCTGATCTCGGCCTTGTCGAGGGCCCCCTCGACGCCCCTGGAGGCGGCCAGGACGCTCTCGCCGAGCAGGATGATCGTGAACAGCCCGTAGCGCTCGGCGATGTGGTGCGGGTGCCAGGTGGTGGGCTTGGTCCGCTCCGCCCACAGCGGCACCGCGAGCTCCAGGACGACCAGGCCGGCGAAGACCGGCACATGCGCCGACGACGGCAGGACCCCCGTCTCCACGAGCAGGAGCCAGAGCAGCCAGCCCATCTGCGCGAGGGTGATGCCGGCGGCGTAGCGGGACGCCGTTCGGCGGCGCTCCTGGTCTTCGACGCCGGCGCGCAGCCACTGGGCGACCAGTCCGACCCGCATCAGCAGGTAACCGAGTGCCACGGCGCGGTAGTCGCCTTCGCTGGCCGCGGCCGGCACGCCCGCGGCCAGCACCAGGACGCCGGCCATCTGCACCATGGTCAGCAGCCGGTAGGCGACGTCGTCGGTGTCGTAGGACGACGCGAACCAGGTGAAGTTCATCCACGCCCACCAGATCGCGAAGAAGACCTGGAGGAACGGGACCAGCCCGGCCATGGCGTGGCCGTCGGCGATGTCGTGGGCGAGCCGGGCGGTGACGGCCGCGACCGCGACCACGAAGGTCAGATCGAACAGCAGTTCGAGCTGGCTCGCGGTGCGGTGCGGTTCGTCGATCGGACGCGCCCGCATCCGGACCCGGAATCCGTTTCTGGTGCCGACTGATGACACGGCCTGCTCCCGTCGCCGCATGGATGTGCCTTCCACCTCGACAGGGCGGCCCCCGGATCTGTGACACGCGCCGGGCCTGTCACAGATCCGGGGGCCGCCCTGTCGTAGATGCCGGAGCGCCCGGAGAGCCCGGAGAGCCCGGAGTGCCCGACGTCCACGGCTTCAAGGCGCTTGACCCCAGAGAACGCGGACAAGGTGATCGCATGACCGCTGCCGACACGCCCGCCGCCGTCCTGGACGCGGCCCGGCACCGGAACTGAAGCCCCGTGCCAGGGCTACGTCCGGAAGCGGTTCCTCGACCGCTCGAACACCTTGATCTTGTCCGGGTTGATGATCCACATCAGCCGGTAGATGCCCTCGTCGGAGGCGTCGATCGTCAGCAGTATGACGTTGGTGCCGGCACGGGAGAACAGCACGCCGGGCCGGCCGTTGATCTCGACCGTCTCGACGTCGGTGTCCGGCCAGAACCTCGGCAGGGACGCCGACAGCAGCGCCACGCGCTCGCCGCCCGCCACCACCGTGCGGGCGGCGCCCCTGGCCCCGTTGCCGTCGGCGTGGCTGACGGCGTCGGCGGTCAGCAGGCTCTCCAGCCTGGCGACGTCGCCCGTCCGCGCCGCGGCGACGAAGGCGTCCAGAAGCCGGCGGTGCTCGGCCGCGTTCACGCGCTCGCGCCGGTCCGCCGCCAGCCGCTTGCGGGCGCGGCTGACGATCTGCCGGACGTTGACCTGCGAGAGCTGCAGGATCTCGGCGATCTGCGGGTAGGGGTAGTCGAAGGCCTCGCGCAGGACGTAGGCGGCCCGCTCGGTCGGGGTCAGCTTCTCCAGCAGGAGCAGCACGGCGAGCTCCACCGCCTCCGCCCGCTCGGCGCCCACGGCCGGGTCGTTGCTGGTGTCGACGGGTTCGGGAAGCCAGGGCCCGACATAGGTCTCCCGGCGCGACCGGGCGGACTGGGCGACGTTGATGGCCAGCCGCGTGGCGATCCGCGCCAGGTAGCCCGCGGGATCCACCACCGCGGAGCGGTCCGTCCGCTGCCAGCGCACCCACACTTCCTGGACGACGTCCTCGGCCTCGGCCACGCTCCCCAGGACGCGGTAGGCGATACCGAACAGGTGGGAGCGCAGCTCGGCGAACTCGGAGGCCGCCTCGTCCAGGGAACCGCCGGGCGACGCCTCCTCTGAGTGCACGTTCCCCCACCTCCGTACCTCTTGATCACTCATCCTATGCCGGGTGCCATGGGGTCCCGCCGAGCAGAGCGCTCGCGCGGTGGTCGCCGTCCGGTTACGCGTTTGACGTCGGTGCCGGCGTCGGGCCCTGTGGTGGAATGCGGGGTGGCCGCGGGATGGGCCGCGTCGCTGTCGGTTCGGGTGGGGTGGAGTGGTCTTGCGGATCTTTCGTCGTCGCGGCCGGGCGCCGGTGCCGGCCGGCCAGGGCGTGCCGGAGGCGCGCGAGCCGATCGAGGATTGGGCCGTGCTGGCCGCGCGTGAACGGGTCGAGACCTGGCGGCGGGCGGTCCCGCGGGACGCCTCGGCCCGTGCCGGCCTGGCCGGAGCCCTGAACGACCTGGGCCTGAGCCTGTCGAACGCCAGGGACGAGAGCGCGGCGCTGGAACCCACCCGTGAGGCGGTGGCCATCATGCGGGGCCTGGCCGAGGAGGAGCCCGCCGAATTCCGGACCTCCCTGGCCGTCACCTTGCACAACCTGGGAATCCGGCTGTCGAGGACCGGCGGCGAGCAGGCCGCGCTGGAGCCCGCCCGTGAGGCGGTGGCCATCATGCGGGAGCTGGCCGGGGAGGACCCCGCGACCCACCTTCCGCGCCTGAGCTACGTCCTGAACGGGCTCGGCACCCGTCTGATGGAGGCCGGGGACCACCGTGCCGGTGCCGAGACCCTCGGTGAGGCGGTCGCCCTCCGCCGCCGGCTGGCGGACGAGGACCCCGCCACGCACCTGCCCGAACTGGCCGTCATGGTGAACAACCTCGGCGTCCGCCTGGGCCTCGCCGGGGACGACGACGCCGCGCTCGCGGCCATCAGGGAGGCGGTGGACATCCGGCGCGGGCTGGCCGAGGCGGATCCGTCGAAGCACCTGCCCGGCCTTGTCATGAGCCTGATCAATCTCGGGCCGCGCCTCTCGCGGGCCGGTGACGGCGCCGCCGCGGTGGAGGCCGCCCAGGAGGCGATCGACCACTGCCGGAACGCTCCTGCCACGCCCCAGTACCGCGCCGACCTCGCCGTCGCCCTGAACAGTCTCGGGAACTTCCTGGCGGAGACCGGAGACCGGGAGGGCGCGGTGAACGCCGCCACCGAGTCGGTGAGCATCCTGCGGGACCTCGTCGCCGTCGATCCCGGCGTGCGCCTGCCGCTTCTCGCGCTCTCCCTCCGCAACCTCGGGAAGCGGCTGTCAGAGTCCGGGCAGCGCCCGGAGGCGCTGCGAACGGTGGACGAGGCCATCCTGATCTACCAGGGGCTTCCGGGAGAGTTCGCCGACGACCTGGCCGAAGCCGAACGGACCCGAGCCCAGATCGTCGGTGGCCGACCGTAAGGTCGGGGTATGTCGCGGCGCCCTTTCGATCAGGCCATGCAGCTCATGCGGAACGAGGACGTGCGGGTCCGGGCGAACGCCTTCGACTTCCTGCGCGAGCACGCGGACGCGTACGTCGACGAGCTGATCGCGGAGTTCGCGGCGGAGCGGGACGACCAGGACCTGCGCTGCCGGCTGCTGGAACTCATCGCCGAGGCCCGCTCCGAAAGGGCACTGGGCGTGTTCGGCGACCAGCTGGAGAGCCGGGACGAGGCGTTGCGGTTCTGGGCCGTCCGCGGTCTGGAGATGCTCGACGGCCGGGAGGCCGAACGGCTGCTCGAACGGGCGCGCGTCAACGGCTGGATCTTCTAGCGGCGCGAGGCGTCCCGAGGCGTCCCGAGGCGCATCGGGCTCCTCCTGACGATCCGAATGCCGCATTCTGCAACGCCGGGGAGCCGGACGCAGCCCTACCGGCGGCCGGCGCCCTCGCCCTCCGCGCCGGCGAGGTCGGCGTCGACCATCATCTCGATCAGCCCGCGGAAATCGACCCGGGGCGCCCAGCCGAGCCGCGTGCGCGCCCTCGACGCGTCCCCGACCAGCAGCCGCGTGTCCTCGGGGCGCGCGTGCCGCGGGTCGTACTGGACGTGCCGCTCCCAGTTCCCGATGCCGACACGGGCGAAGGCGATGTCGAGGACGTCCCTGACCGAATGGGTCTCGCCGGTGGCGATCACGTAGTCGTCCGGCTCGTCCTGCTGGAGCATCAGCCACAGCGCCTCGACGTAGTCGCCGGCGAAACCCCAGTCCCGGCGCGCCTCCAGGTCCCCGAGGACGAGCTTCTCCTGGAGCCCCAGCGCGATGCGGGCCGCGCCCCGCGTGACCTTGCGGGTCACGAAATCCTCGCTCCGGCGCGGGCTCTCGTGGTTGAACAGGATCCCCGAGCATGCGAACGCCCCGTACGACTCGCGGTAGTTGACCGTGATGTGATGGCCGAACGCCTTGGCCGACCCGTACGGCGAGCGCGGGCGGAACGCCGTGGCCTCGGTCTGGGGAGCCCTGCCGGCCCGCCCGAACATCTCCGAGCTCGACGCCTGGCAGAACCGCACCCTCGACATGTCGTTCCCGGTGTGGACGCGGATGGCCTCCAGCATCCGCAGCACCCCCGTGCCGGTGATCTCGCTGGTGAGCTCGGCCTGCCGCCAGGAGATCCCGATCATGCTGATCGCGCCCAGGTTGTAGACCTCGTCGGGCCGGGCGGTCTCCAGCGCGCCGATGAGGCTCGGCAGGTCACGGAGGTCGCCCTCCAGGAGCCGGACCGCGGGGAGGGCCCGGCGCACGGCGGGCGCCTTCGGATTGGCCTGGCCGCGGACCAGGCCGAAGACCTCGTAACCCCGCGCGGTCAAGAGCTCGGCGAGGTACCTCCCGTCCTGGCCGGTGATCCCCGTGATCAGGGCGCGTGTCACCGGGCCTCCCCGCCCACGATCTCCAGGTCGGGCAGCGGGAAGATCAGCCGGCCGCCGGCCTCCAGGTAGTCGCGCTCCCGCTCGACCAGCACGTCCCGGAAGAACCACGGGCCGACGAGCATGTACTCCGGCCGGTCCGCGCGCGCCTGCCGCTCGGAGATGATGGGCACCCCGACCGCGGCCATCCTCCGCCCCACCTTGGCGGCCTGGCGCTCCACGGCGAACGGCAGGTCGTCGACCGTCAGGCCGGCGCCCTGCCAGATCGTCGCGCCGCGCGTGCTCGCGCCGTAGATGTAGCAGCGTTCCCCGGCCGCGTTGATCTCGTCGATGAGCCGGCGCAGGTCGCCGAACGCCCGCTCGGCGCGCGCGGCGAACTCCTGCCAGACTTCTGGCCGGTGCAGGCCGTGCGCGTCCTCCCGCCGCCTCAGCGTGCGTACCGAGTCGCTGACCGGACGGGTTCCGCGGCGCGACACCAGCGTGCGGAAGCAGCCGCCGTTCACGCTGGTCACCCGCACGTCGTTGACCTCCAGCCCGTGCCGGCCGAGGAGCCTCTCCAGCGCGGCCAGCGACCAGTAGGTGACGTGCTCGTGGCACACGTTGTCGACGGCGCCCAGCCGGAGCATGGTGAACGCGTAGTTCTGCTGGATCACCCAGACGCCGTCGGCGGCGAGCACCTTCAGCACGTCGGCGACGAACGCGTTGGGGTCGTCCAGGTCGTAGAACATCGAGATGCTCGTGACGACGTCGAAGGTCCGCAGCCGCTCGGCCGCGCCGTCCGCGCCGAAGTGCCGGGGGTGGAAGAAGTCGACGATGACGCGGTCGGCGTGCCGGCGCGACTCCTTCTCGAACGTCGCCACCGGATCGATGCCGACACGGTGGATCCGTCCGGGCACGAACGACAGCAGGGTGCCGTCGTTGCAACCGATGTCCAGCCACCGCCGCGCGCCGGGACGCGCCTCCAGCGCGTACTCCACGATCTCCCGGAGGTCGTCGCGGATCGCCTCGTTGACGCCGGACCGGAAACCGTACCGGTCGTGGTACATCAGCTCCGCGGGGACGGTGTCCCGCAGTTGCAGCAGGCCGCACTTCCCGCACAGCGTCAGCACCAGCGGCCGGCGCGGCGGGCGGCTGTCGTCGTCGCGGAAATCGCTCAGGTGCTGTTCGCCCAGATCGAGGACCTCGATCATCTCGCCGGCGCGGCAGGAACGGCAACGCACGTGGACGGCCTCCTCAGTACAGGCCCGCGTTCCTCAATATGACGAGGAGAAAGGGATGGAGCAGCTCGGATTTCGCGGCCTCCAGCTCGCGCAGTTCGGCGGGCGAGTACCACCGGATCCATTCGTGGGTCCTGTCGGCGGCCGCGACGGCCTCGATATCGTCATCGGTGCACTCGTACCTCATCAGCGTGATGATGGTCTGGAAGCCGTAATTCTCGGGCGGCGCGGTCCGGCTGCCCCACATGACGTTGTAGACGTTGTCGAGGGAGAGGCGGCCGCGGTCCACCTGGAGGGCGACCTCCTGGGTCAGGACCCGCGCGGCGGTGTCGGCCACCTGCTCGCCGGGCTTCATCCGCCGTCCGAAGACCCAGAACCTGCCGCGGAGCGGCACGTCCTTGCGGTACCCGAGGAGGACGTCCCCCGCCCGCGTGTGGACGATGACGTCGACGTTGGCCTGGACCAGGTGGTCCAGCGCGCGGCCGTAGTCGTCCAGCGGCAGGCCGAAGTCCGGGACGTCGCGCGGGAGGAAATCGTCTTCGACGAGTTCGTGAATGGCAGGTCTCATCGCCGGACTCCTGGATCGGGTTCCCGTGGGTTCAGAAGCGGGGAGAGGTGAACATGATCGATTCACGGCCGGAATTCGAGGGGGCGCCGGCCGGCTGTGGGAAGGTTCATCGCCGGCCGCCGACGGCGACCACCGCCATGTCGGAAGTGTCGCAGAAAGATCCTGCTTTCTGCAACTCCCGGCCGAATATCAGAGTTTCCGTTTATGGAAGGGCCCAAATGCGGTGATCATTGCAAAGGAATGGCAAAAACCGCCCCGGAACCTGGCATCGCCTCCGGCGCCTCACCCTTTCCGGTCACCGAATAAAGGACAGCGAACGCCGGCGCCCGGCCCGCGAGAGGCGCGGGGGCGCCCCCGTGAACGCATCCGCATGAGCTCCGGGCAGGGGAGGCGAAGGCTCCGGTGCGAGTTCGGGCGCGATGGCGGGACGGCCGGGGGTGGGACCCGAGGAAGGTCAGTACCGGTTGTTCTCGGCGTCCATGGCGAGGTCGGCGTCGATCTCTTCCACTGACAGATCCTTGAAGCCGATGTGGTCCTTGGCGATCCGTCCGAGCGTGGGCAGGCTCTCGCGGTCCGGCCAGGTGCCGGGGTCCCACAGCGACGAGCGCAGGAACGCCTTCGCGCAGTGCATGTACAGCTCTTCGACCTCGATGAGGAGCGCCAGCCGCGGCCGCTTCCCCTGGACCGCCAGGTCGTCGAAGAACGGTGCGTCCGACACGAGGGTCGCGCGCCCGTTCACCCGCAGTGTCTCGTTCATGCCCGGCACGATGAACAGCAGCCCGGCCCGGGGGTTGTCCAGCACGTTGCGGAGGCTGTCGACCCGGTGGTTGCCGGGGCGGTCGGCGAGCACCAGCCGGTGGTCGTCCAGGACCAGCACCGACCCGGCGGGATCCCCCCGGGGCGAGACGTCGCAGGTCCCTGCCGAGTTGGAGGTCGCCAGCAGCACGAACGGTGAGTGCGCGATGATCGTGCGCGCGTGCTCGTCGATCCGGGCGATGTCCTTGTCCCAGATGACCTGCGACGGCTCTCGGACGATCTCCCGGAGTTCGGCTTCGGTGCTCACCGTACGGATCTCAGAAGGTTGCACCGTCCGAATATAAGGTAAGCCTAACCAGCGAGGTGCTTCGCGGTCTCCGCAGGACGGGAGGCCGGCGCCGCAGTAGTGGGGTGAGGAAATGCCGCTCGTGCCCGACCGCGTACGTCCATGACCCACGTACGTCCATGACCCGCGCACGTTCATGATCAGGGACACCCGCACGCTGCCCGCCCTCGCGGCGGGGCCGGTCGAGATGCCGTTCGCGATCCTGAACTGGAGCGAGGTCTTCGCCCGCGCACACCCCCGATCGCCGACGCCGTCCGGAGCGATCCAGGCGACCAGCGGACGCTGGCCGACTGGGCGTCCCGCCCGGGTGTGAGCCCCCGCACCATCACCCGCGCCTTCAACGCGGAGACGGGCACCAGCTTCGCGCGGTGGGTCGCGGCGGTGCGCGCCCAGCACGCGGTCGAGCTGCTCAGCCGGGGCTGGGAGGTCGACGTCGTGGCCGGGCGGGTCGGCTACCGGTCGGCGAGTGCGTTCGGCGTGGCCTTCCGGCGGACGACCGGGCTGACCCCGGGTGCGTTCCGGGCACGCTGAGCCTCCGTGTCCCGACCTCGATAACGGCTGTTCCAAAAGCGTGATTGCGACAACTTGGGCAATCCTTGCAGGCCGGACGTGATCCTGGCCGCCTACTCGGGCCTGACAAAGCAGGACTACAACACCCTGAGCCAGATCGCCCCCGCGGTGGCCTACCCGGACGCCGCGTGGGCGACCCCGTGGCGCGAGATCGTCCGGATGAACAGCAAGGCCATCGGCCGGGCCGCCGAGGGCGACCGGCTCATCCGCGACATCGAGGGCGGCATCACCCGGGTCGTCGCCAAGTACCCGCAGCTCAAGGGCAAGTCGGCGATGTTCATGACGCACGTCGACCCCAACGACGTCAGCGAGATCGGCTTCTACACCACGCACGACACCCGCACCCTCTTCTTCACCGACCTCGGGCTGACGACGCCCGGCAGCATCGCCGAGGCGTCCAAGGGCACCGACAAGTTCGCCCTCAAGCGGAGCGCGGAGCAGATCGACGTGTTCGCCGACGTCGACATCATCACCGGGTACGGCGACGAGAAGGGCGAACTGCTCGGCAAACTCCGCAAGGACCCGCTGCTGTCGAAGATCCCCGCCGTCCGGCGCGGCTCGATGTACCTGCTGCCCGACGGCAAGCCGCTGGGCCCCGCCGCCAACCCGACCCCGCTGTCGATCTCGTGGGTGCTGGAGGACTACGTCAAGGCGCTCGCCGAGGCCGCGGACAAGGTCAAGTGACGACGGTCGACACCGACCGCGCACCGGACGCCGCCCTCGTGCGGCGTCCGGCGCGCGTCCGGCTCCTGTGGCTCCTCGTCCTGGTCCTGGTCCTGGCCGCGCTCATGGCGGCCTCCATCGCCCTGGGCTCGCGCGAGGTCGCCTGGTCCGACGTCTGGGCGGCCCTCGGCGGCGCGGACGACTCCCTCGAACGGGCGGCGGTCGCCAAGCGGATCCCGCGCACCCTGCTCGCGGTGCTCGTCGGCGCCGCCCTCGGCCTCGCCGGCGGCGTCATGCAGGGCGTGACCCGCAACCCGCTGGCCGACCCGGGGATCCTGGGCGTCAACATGGGCGCGTCGCTCGCCGTCGTCACCGCCGTCGCCTACTTCGGGCTCACCTCGCCGACCGGGTACATCTGGGTCGCGATGGCGGGGGCCGCGTTCTCGGCCGCGTTCGTGTACACCGTCGGATCCCTCGGGCGCGGCGGAGCCACGGCCCTCAAGGTCGCGCTCTCCGGCGCCGCCACGTCGGCGGCCTTCGCGTCCCTCGTCGCGAGCGCGTCGCCTTCGTCCGTGCCAGGGCCGCGCTCGGCGCCGTCGTGCTGTGCGGCGCGTCGACGGCCGTCGCCGGGCCGATCGCCTTCGTCGGACTCCTCGTCCCGCACGCGTGCCGCCTGCTCGTCGGCGTGGACCACCGCTGGCTGCTGCCGTTCTCCGCCCTGGCCGGCGGGGCGCTGCTCACCGCCGCCGACGTCGTCGGCCGCGTGGTGGCCCGCCCCGAGGACGTGGAGGTCGGCATCGTGACGGCGCTGATCGGCGCCCCGGTCTTCATCCACATCGTCCGCCGTCAGAAGGTGCGTGAGCTGTGAGCGCCCCCGCCCGAGCCGCGGCCCCGGTCCCGGCCCCCCGACCCCGCCGCCGTCCGGGCGCCCGCCGTCCATGCCGTCGCCCGCGGCCGCCGCCGGCGCGCCGCGCGGCGCCGCCTCGTCGTCCTGACGCTGGCGGTGCTCGCCGTCGCCGCGTTCGCCGTCACCCTGATGGCCGGGCAGACGTTCTACCCGCCCGGCGACGTCGTCCGCGTCGTCCTCGGCGAGCAGGTGCCGGGAGCGTCCTTCACGGTCGGGCGGCTCCGGCTGCCGCGGGCCGCCCTCGCCGTCACCGCGGGATTCGCCTTCGGCCTGGCCGGCGTCACCTTCCAGACGATGCTCCGCAACCCGCTGGCCAGCCCCGACATCATCGGCATCAGCTCGGGAGCGAGCGCCGCGGCGGCGATCGCGATCGTGTCGCTGTCCCTCGGTGGGACCCAGGTGTCGGTCTTCGCGATCGTCTCCGCTCTCGCCGTCGCCCTGCTGATGTACACGCTGGCGTTCCGGGACGGCGTCGCCGGCACGCGGCTCATCCTGATCGGCATCGGGGCCGCCGCGTTCCTCGACAGCGTCACCTCCTACGTCCTGTCCCACGCCGCCGAGTGGGACCTCCAGGAGGCCCTGCGCTGGCTGACCGGCAGCCTCAACGGCGCGACCTGGGAGCAGGTGCTGCCCGCCCTCGTCGCGGTGGCCGTCCTCGCCCCCGTCCTGCTGGCCCTGTCGAGCGACCTGTCGGCGATGCGCCTCGGAGACGACACCGCCGCCGCCCTCGGGGTCCGCGTCGAACGCACCCGCGTCGCGGTCATCGTCACCACCTTCCTCGACGCCAGCCACCAGATCGACGTCCTCGACCTGCTGACGGACCTGAACCGCACCCGCGGCACCACCATCGTGATGGTCCTGCACGACCTCAACCTCGCCGCCCGCTACGCCGACCACCTCATCGCCGTCGCCGATCGCCGCCTCCACTCCTGCGGCACCCCGGCCGAGGTCCTCACCGAGGAAAGCGTCCGCGCCGTCTTCGACCTCGACAGCCGCATCATCGAAGACCCCGTCTCGGGGCGCCCTCTGATGCTCCCGATAGCCGCCACCACGTCCGATCACAGCCGCCCACCCCGTCCTCGGCCGTGCCGTCGTGACGCTGGACGACCTCAATGCGTGGCCATATCAACACGTTCCGTGAATATCGCCGCTCGCGTCGCGCGATTCCTCATCCTCTGCACGGGCTCCCGAATCGCCTGGACGAATCCGTGACCCGCGTCCCGTCCTGCGGATCTTGAAATTTTGTCGGGTTTCGTGTATGGGTGCGCATGTCCGGGTTAGGGCACACACTGAAGGCAGAAGTTACGCCGAGGGGGGATCGGCATGACAACCAGTCCGCGCATCGAACAGCACCCGGACATCGCGGAGCTACGCGCACGCTACGACAGCGCGGGCGCCTCTCCCGTCGCCCAGCTGGTGGACGGCCTCACCGCCCTGACCGGGCTCTACCTGGCGATATCGCCGTGGGTCGTGGGGTTCGAGCAGCTGACGAACCTGACCGTCACCAACCTGGTCGTGGGGATCGCCCTGGCCCTGCTGGCCGCCGGGTTCGCCTCCGCCTACGGCCGCACCCACGGGATCGCCTGGGTCGCCCCCGTCATCGGCCTGTGGGCGATCATCAGTCCCTGGGTGGTCAGCGGGGGATCGGCCACCACGTCCACGATCTGGAACAACGTGGTGACCGGTTGCATCGCGGTGATCCTCGGTGTGGCCGCCGCGGGAGTGGCCGCCATGCGGCGGTATCCCGGGTTCGGCTCACGGCAGCAGCCGGGGGGCCGGTGGAAGGGCGACTCGGACGACGTCCAGTAGGAGGATCGAGACCATGGGTGTGCGCAGCGAACCGGTCATGGAGCATCACCGGAGGCCTCGGCCTTGAGCGCCGCGGCCACCTGCGCACACCCGTGATCGCCTTTCCAGGCGCACCCGCGCGACCGGCCCCACCACCACGACTCGGGCGCCGAAGCCGCTCATCGCGTCTCCCTGATCCGGGCCGCATCGGATGATCGACGGCGACCGCGTCGGCGAGCCGGCTCGCGCATGGTTCGGGCGCGGCGCGGGGCAGGAGGACCGGAGTGCCCCGCGCCGCTCGATAAGGTTCGCTCGCGACCTCCGTGGGCCGGTCCACTCGCCTACGGGCCCGTCCGGGTGGTCACTTGCCCCGGCCGGACAGGTGGTCGCGCGCCCGGTCGACCAGCCCGGTACCGGGCGCCAGGATCTTCAGCAGCGTGGGCGAGTCGGGAGCCGAGGGGTGCGGGCGCGTCGGAGCCTTGTCCTTGGCCGCCTGTACCTTCTCGCCCAGGTCCGCCAGTTCCGGTGCCCCGGCGTGCCGGGACAGGGCGGGGAAGAGGTTCTCCTCCTCGTCGCGCACATGCAGCCGGACCTCGGTCATGAGCCGGGCCAGCAGCGTGGAGAACTCCTCGCTGCCCGCGTCGGCCTTCTCCAGGTCCTTCATGATCTCCTCGACCCGGGCATGGTCGGCGAGCTCCTTGTCGGCGATCTGGTCCCCATCGGGAACGAACCGCCGGGTGGCCGGGTAGAGGTACATCTCCTCGGCGACCGAGTGCCGCACCAGCTCGATGATCGCCTGGTCGGTGAGCCGCCGCCGGGTCTCCCCGTCGTCCGGCCGGGCCGCCTCCAACTGCCCGAACAGCTCCTCCACCTCACGGTGGTCATGGGTGAGGATGCTGACGACGTCCGCCGCCTTCGTAGTCATGATCGTCCCTCCTCCCGTCGGCATCGCGTCTCAGAGGGCCCTAACCCGTGTGCCGGCCTTGAAACGAGCAGCGCGCGTCCCAAGAAAGGCTTGACCAGGACGGATCCGCCGTCGGCGCACGCGCCCACCGGGTCGCCCGTGCATCCGGAGCGTTCATCGGCCATGAAGAGTCTCGACCCGACTCATCCGGCGGTGCGGGCGGCGGCGGGCGGCACCGGGGAGATGTTGTGGGTGAGCCCGAAGGTGTTGTCGGGGTCGTAATGGCGCTTGACGGTGGCCAGACGATGGTGATCGGCGCTGGTGTAGGCGTCGGCGGTCCTGGTGGGGTCGTGCAGGAAGTTCAGGAACGCCCGGCCGCCGGCATGCGGGCGCAGGGCGTCGGCCAGGGCAGGGGAGCGGGCATCGGCGATCACCGACAGGCGGGTGGTGCGGTGGCCGACCGGCCCGGCGTCGGGGCCGGGGCGCCCCATCGCCCCGTCCCAGTGCCGGATCTCCACCGTCGGCCCGTGGGACGGCTCGGCGGCGCGCACGATCGCCGCGATCGCCGAGTCCGGTAGCTCTTCGAGGAGTTCGACCTGGCCGGGGGCGGTGCCGCCCATCGCGGCCTCGCCGTAGGGCAGGACGCGGAAGTCCTCGATGAGCGCGGGGCCCGCGGCCTGCGTCAGCGGGCGGAGCAGGCGCCGGGCCTCGTCGGCGCTCCCGGCGTGCAGCGCTCTGAGCTGCACGACGCGGCGGCCGCGCACGGACGGGTGCATGCCGGGGGTGTCGGGCATCGAGGTGATCAGCAGCGCGGTGCTGAGCCGGTCAGGCGCCCCGTCGATCCAGTCCCGGTAGCGGGTCACGATCTCACCGGCGCGCTCGATCGGGAAGCAGGCCGTGCCGGCGAAGACCTCGGCCACCGGGTACAGCCGGATCTCCAGCGCGGTGACCACGCCGAAGTTGCCCCCGCCGCCGCGCAGGGCCCAGTACAGGCCGGGGTGGCTGTCGGGGGATGCGGTCACCAGCCGCCCGTCGGCCGTGACGACCTGGGCCCGCACCAGGCTGTCGGCGGCGAAGCCGTACGCGCGCGAGAGCCAGCCCAGGCCACCGCCCAAGGTGTAGCCCGTCACGCCGACGTCGGCGTGCGAGCCCGACAGGCCGGCCAGCCCGAACGGCGCGGCGGCCGCCAGGACCTGCCCCCACCGGGCGCCGGGGCCGACACGGGCGAGCCGCCGGTGCGGATCGACGAGCACTCCGGCCATCCGGGAGGTCCTCAGCAGCAGGCCGCCGTCGCAGGGCACGTGGGTGCCGTGCCCGGTGGCCTGCACCGCCAGCCCCGCTCCGGCGTCGCGGGCCGCCAGGACCGCCGACCGCACATCGCCCGCGCGGGCCGCTTCCACGACCAGTGCGGGGCGCGGGTCGATCGGCGCGAACGGGGTGCCTCGGAGCTCCTCGTATGCGGTCTCTCCCGGCAGGTGCACGGCGCCCGCGACGTCCGCGCGCAGCTTGCGGGCGGAGGTGAGAGTACGTCCCGATCGGGTCATGACGGCGGCTCCTTCGGAGAATTCGCCTGGGAATCAGGCCGACGGGCCAGGGGCCCTCGATGCCGGAGAGCCACGCCCTGTTCCGTTGAAGCCCACGTTATAGTCACGATTTATGATGGTCAAGATTCGTGATTAATTTGATTCGGCCGGGCCGCCGAGCCGGGGAGGGCCGGCGGCCCGGGTGATTCTGATCGGCGCCTTCGGTCACGGTCCGGTCATCGCACAACGGTGGCCGGGGTGTGGGGGGCGATGTTGCCTTCCATGTCGACCCAGGTGTCGTGCCAGGCGTGTCCGTGTTCGGGTCCGTGCTGCCAGGTGTGGGTTACCCGTCCGTTCGGGTCGCGGGCGAAGACCGATAGGGAGCCGTGGGGGTTGAGGACGATGGCGGGGTCGTCGGTGATGTGTCCGCCCAGTGGTGTCCAGGGTGACCAGGGGCCGCCGGTGCCGGTCTGCCAGCGGTGGTGGAGTTGGCCGTCGGTGCCGCGGACGAAGACGACCATGCCGCCGTCCCGGCCGACCAGGAGGGTGGGGCGGCCTTCTGCGTTGCCTTCCATGTCGGTCCAGGTGTGGTGCCAGGCGTGTCCGTGTTCGGGTCCGTGTTGCCAGGTGTGGGTGAGGCGTCCGTTCGGGTCGCGGGCGAAGACGGACAGGGCGCCGTTGGGGGACAGGACCACGGCGGGGTCTGAGGTGAGTTGGCCGCCGAGTGGTGTCCAGGGTGACCAGGGGCCGCCGGTGCCGGTCTGCCAGCGGTGGTGGAGTTGGCCGTCGGTGCCGCGGACGAAGACGACCATGCCCCCGTCCCGGCCCACCAGAAGGGTCGGCCGGCCCTCGGCACTCCCTTCCATGTCGGTCCAGGTGTGGTGCCAGGCGTGTCCGTGTTCGGGTCCGTGCTGCCAGGTGTGGGTGAGGCGTCCGCCCGGGTCGCGGGCGAAAACCGACAGGGCGCCGTTGGGGGACAGGACCACGGCCGGGTCTGAGGCGAGTTGGCCGCCCAGTGATACCCAGTCGGGTGCCCATGCGCCTGTTTCGGATTGCCAGGTGTGCCACAGTGCTCCGTCCTTGCCGCGGACGAAGACCACGAGCTTGCCGTAGCGGCCGACCAGGGGGAAGGGGCGCCCGATCGCGCCCGGTGCCGGCCGGCCCAGCGGTGTCCACGCCGACCAGGCACCTCCCGGCGCGTTCTGCCACCGGTGCGTGACACCGCCGTCCGGATCCACCCCGAAGATCACCATCCCGCCGCCGGTATCGACCACCGACGGCACACCCACACTCACCCGGGGTCCGTGATAGGACGGCGCCTTCCACCACGTGGTCTCTTGGCGGGCACCGGCCCAGTTGAAGCTGAAGTGGACGTGGTCGGTGTGGGGCGAGCGGCCGGTGTAGGGCGTCCAGCCGCGGTCCGCGCGGTAGGCCTCCCAGATGCGCCGGTTCCAGATCATGTACATGATGCCGAAGCGGCGGGCCAGGGCGTGCCGGTTGCCGTGCCGGTCGGTGGCCAGGAGCCAGTCCAGCAGGTCGGCGGCGATGTGGGCCTGCCCGTTGACGTTGACGCCCCAGTCCAGGGCGCGGCCTTCCTTGTGCTCGCTGTTCCCCGGTGCGGAGCAGGCCCTGCTGATCCCCATGCTGGTCGTGCCGGGATAGGTCGCGAGCAGCAGGTCGCGGAAGGCGACGACGCCCGGTTTGGCGGCCGGATCGCAGTCGCGTTGCGGCTCGTAGGCGGCGTAGGGGTCGATGTCCGGTCCGAAGTCCGGCGTGGTGGGTGGCATGTCTGCCTCTCTTTCAAAGGGGGCGAACGAAGGCATCGAGCCCTGGGCGGGGTCGGACTTGCCGTAGTTTTGTGACTACGGAGAGTTTCAGGTTCAGTGTGCGGACCCCGGGCAGTGGGGCCAAGGAGGTGCCTGTCGCCTTGCCGGAGCGGAAACAGGAAACACCCGGCGACCTGGGGAAAGGGCACGCGGCCGGGATGGTCGGCGAGACCTTCGGGGAGCGTCTGCGGCGGCTGCGCGCGGAGCACGGGCTGTCCCTGGCCGAGCTGTCCCGCCTGGTCCACTACAGCCGCGGCCACCTGAGCAAGGTGGAGAACGGCCAGAAGCCCGCCAGTGCCGATCTCGCCCGTGTCTGCGACGAGGCACTGGGCGCCGGCGGCGCGCTGGCCGCCCTGGCGCCGCCGGGCCGGGGCGGCGCGGCGTCGGGGGCGGTGTGCCCCTACCCGGGGCTGGCGTCGTTCGGGAAGGGAGACGCCGCGTGGTTCTTCGGGCGTGAGCGGGCGACGGCCGCGCTGGTGGAGCGGGCGGCGGAGCACCTGCGTGCGGGGAGTCAGGGCGGGCCGGTCATCGTGGTCGGGCCGTCCGGCGCGGGCAAGTCCTCACTCCTGCATGCCGGTCTGCTGCCCGCGCTTGCGCGCGGCGCACTGCCCGTGCCGGGTGCCGAGGCGTGGCCGGCGCTGTGCCTCACGCCCACCTCCCAGCCGGCCGGCGAGCTGGTGCAGGGCCTGTCGCGGGTGACGGGTCTGGACCTGACGGCCGTGGAGCGGGCGTGGGCGGCCGGTCCCGATGCGCTGGCGTCCCTGGTCCAGGACGCGGCGGGCAGTCCCGGTGGGCTGCCGCGGCGGACGCCGGGGGCGCGCCGCTCGCCGGCCCGGTCCGGACTGGTGCTGGTGGTCGACCAGTTCGAGGAGGTCTTCACGCTGTGCGGCTCCGAGCAGGAGCGGCACGGCTTCGTGCGTGCGCTGGACGCGCTGTCCCGTCCCGTCCCGGGGACACGGAACCGGATCCTGGTGGTGCTCGGCGTGCGGGCGGACTTCTACGGGCAGTGCCTGTCCCATCCGGAGCTGGTCGCCGCGCTGCGGGACGGTCAGTTCCTGCTCGGCCCCATGACCGTCGATGAGCTGCGCGAAGCCGTCGCGGGCCCGGCGCAGGCCGCCGGGCTGGAGCTGGAGTCGGGGCTGCTGGAACTGCTCCTGAGCGAGCTCGGCGCCGGAGGCGAGGCGGCTCCGGGCCCGAGCGCGGGAACGCTGCCGCTGCTCGCCCATGCCCTGCTGACCACGTGGCAGCAGCGTGACCACGGGCGGCTGACCGTCGCCGGTTACCGCAGCACCGGCGGCATCACCGGCGCCGTCGCCTCCAGCGCCGAACGCGTCTACGCCGGTCTGGGGCCCGACGGGCAGGCCGTGGCCCGGCAGCTGCTGCTGGGGCTGGTCCGGGTCGGCGAGGCGGACCAGGACACCCGGCGGCGCGTCCGCCACGCCCGCCTGCTGTCCTTGCTGCCCGAGCGGGAGACGGCCACGACGGTGCTGCACGCGTTCGCCGGCGCGCGGTTGCTGACCATGGACGCCGAGTGCGTGGAGATCACCCACGAAGCGCTGCTGTACGCGTGGCCGAGACTGCGCGGCTGGATCGACGCCGACCGTGTGGGGCTGCGCAACCGCCAGCGTCTCGCCGAGGCCGCCGAGGCGTGGGAGGCGAGCGGGCGGGACACGGCCCTGCTGTACCGGGGCACCCAGCTGGCGGTGTCGGTGGACTGGCTGAACGGCCGCCTGTTCTCACCGCAGGCGCCCGAACGCCGGTTCCTGGAAGCGGGCGTGCGCCATGAGCGGGACGAGGCGGCCGCGCGTCGGCGGCGCACCCGCCGCCTGCGGCAACTGGTCGCCCTGCTCTCGGTCCTGGTGCTGCTGACGGCCGGCGCCACGGGATTCGCCTTCAGGCAGCGGGCCGGCGCCCTGGCCGAACGCGACCGCTCGGCGGCGCAGGTGGCCGTCGACAACGCCGAGCGGCTCCGGCAGGTCGATCCCTCGCTGTCGATGCGGCTGAGCCTGGCCGCCTACCGGGTGGCCCGCACTCCGCGGACCCGCGGCGCGCTGCTGGCGTCCTCCGGGAGCGTGTACTCCACGCCGCTGCCCCGGCACCGGTACACGGTGCGCCAGGCGCTCTTCCATGACTCCTTGCTGGCCACCGTCGCCGAGGACGGCCTGGTACGGCTCACCGACGTGCGCCGGCCCGCCCGGCCCGCCGCGGTCGCCACCGTGAAGGGCCGCGACGCCCTCACCGGCGTGGCGGTCACCCCCGACAGGCGGCTGCTGGCCACTGGGGGCGCCGAGGCGGCGGTGACCCTGTGGGACATGTCGCAAGCACCTCACCGGCAACTGGCCCGGCTCCCGGCGGGCGGCACGGTCAACGCACTGGCCATCAGCCCCGATGCCCGGACCCTGGCGGCGGTCACCCAGGAAGGCGGCATGCGCGTCTGGGACATCACGCGTCGCGAACGGCCCGTCCAGACCCATGAGGAGAGCGGAACCGCCCACGAGGGGCCGGTCAACGGCGCCGCCTTCAGCCCCGACGGCCGTACCCTCGCCACCGCCGGCGACGACCGCACCGCGCGGCTGTGGGACATGACGCCCGGCACGAAGCCCGCGCTCGTCTCCATCCTGCGCAGCCACAGAGCCCAGGTACGCGGTGTCGCCTTCGCGCCGGACGGCCGGACCCTGGCCAGCGTCGGCTTCGACCAGACGGTGCATCTCACCCCGGTCACCGCCCCCCGGCGACCCGGGCGGGCAACGATCCTGCGCGGACACAAGGGCCTGATCCACAGCGTCGCGTTCCGGTCCGACGGACGGCAACTGGTGACGGGAGGCGATGACCAGACCGCCCGGCTGTGGGACATCGCCCAAGGCCGGGAACTGATGGCCCTGCCGCAGCCAAATCCGGTGCGCGCGGTCGCCTTCGGCCCCCCGGGCGTCCTGGTCACCGGAGACGACGAGGGCCGCGTCCTGCTCTGGCACCTCCCCCCGCCCGTGACGCCGGCGCCGTCCGCGACCACGTCGGTGGCCTACGCCGGGACGGGCCGGTCGCTGGTCACCGGGCACGAGCGGTCCGGCGCGCGGATCTGGGACCTGTCGCGTTCCGGCCACCTCACCCCGCTGGCCACGCTGCCCCACACGGCGGCCGTCGACGCGGTGGCGGTCAGCCACGACGGCCGCCTGATCGCCACCGCCGCCCACGACCACCGGGCGCGGCTGTGGGACGCCGCGGACGCACGCCGCCCCACCCTGCTCAGCACGTTCACCCGCCACACCGACGCGCTCTACGCCGTCGCCATGAGCCGGGACAAACGCCTGCTGGTCACCGGCGGTGAGGACCACACCGCCCGGCTGTGGGACATCAGCCGCCCCGCGCACCCCGCGCACCTCGCGGACCTGAGCGGCCACACCGACCGGATCAACTCGGTGTCCATGAGCGGGGACGGCCGCCTGCTGGCCACCGCGGGCGGCGACTACCGCGCCCGGCTGTGGGACCTGTCGGACCGCCGCCGACCCGTGATCATCGCCGAGTTGCTCCACCCCAACCAGGTCAACGGCGTGGAACTCGCCCCGGACGGGCGGCTCGTGGCCACCACCGACGACGACCGGAAGACCCGGCTGTGGACCGTCCCCGGCAGCAGGCCCGCCGCACCGGTGCGGGCGTCCACCACACCCCTGAGCGTCATGATCGGCCACCGCGAGGCATCGCGCGGGGCCGCCTTCGCACCCGACGGCCGGACCCTGGCGACCACCAGCGACGACCACACCGCGCAACTCTGGGACGTCACCACCCCCCGGCGACCGGTGCTGCTCACCGCGCTGACCGGCCACACCGGGCCTGTCAAGGACGTGGCGTTCAGCCCCGACGGCCGGTCCGTGGCGACCACCGGCCAGGACGCCACCCTGCGGTTCTGGTCCAACGACCCCGCCTCCGTCATCCGCCGCGTCTGCACCCTCGACGGCCCCCTCAGCCGCCGCGAGTGGCAGGCGCACTTCCCGCAGCAGCCCTTCCACCGGTCGTGCGACGGCATCCGCCCGGCGAGCGGCGACTGAGGAGGGCCGCCAGGCGGTCGGTCAGGGGTCAGAACCCGGCCCTCGCATAGGCGTCGTAGGCGGCCGGAGGCGCGACGTCGGCGGTGGGGCATCGGGCCTTCCGCGGCCAGGGCCACTGCGTGAGGAAGCGCACCGGCCGGTCGCCGTCCGCCATCGCCCTGCGGATGCCCTCGGCCGCCTCCCGGTCGTTGTAGTACACCTCGCCGATGATCAACGGCTGCCGGTAGCCGAGTGCGTCCAGGGCCGCGTCGGCGTCCATCAGCTGCCGGTACTCGTCGCCGTTCCACTCCTGGCCGTACAGATGGACCTCCAGGACGGCCGGCGGCTCGTCCCCGTACACCGACGGCAGGTGCGGCACCCGACCGGCGATCCAGACCATCATGGAGAAGCCGACCGTGTCAGAGGTGCCGAACTCCCTCCGGTAGTCCTGCCACAGCGTCCTGTCGTACTGCAGCAGGACCTCCTCGCCGCCGGCCGGTGCTCCCTCGTTGAGCAGATCGAGCACGTACGGCACCCCGGAACGCACGACCTCGGCGCGCACCTGACGGATGACCGCCAGATTCTCCTCATAGAGCCCGCGGTCGAAGGCCTTCCAGCGCGTTGGATCGTTGGCGTCCATGGGGAAGAAGGCGATCTCCGCGGCGTCGAAGCCCGCCGCCCTCACCTCCCGGAGCAGATCACGCAGATTGCGGAGGTTCGCGCCGCCGATGCCGCCGCCCGTGGAGTCCATGACGGTGCCGGAGTCCGGTCCCCGGTGGTGGAAGACGGGAATGCGCAGCCGTTTCTGCCCGGCCCGGGCCATCTCCGCCAACTGCTCCCTGACGACATCGGGGGCCTGGTCGTAGCTGTTCACGACGCCGTACGGCTCACGCGTGCAGTCTCCGTCGACCCGGTAGGTGAAGTAGTTCGATCCCCCTCTCAGTTCGGCCTGCGGTGCCTTCTGCGGAGACGTCCCGGCGGCCAGGCACATCACCACAGCCAGCCCGGCCAGACTCCGCCACGCCGCCCTACGCACCGCGGACGGCGGACACGATGGTGGTGACGTGACGGGTGAGGTGGCCTTCCATGTCGACCCAGGTGTCGTGCCAGGCGTGTCCGTGTTCGGGTCCGTGCTGCCAGGTGTGGGTGACGCGTCCGTTCGGGTCGCGGGCGAAGACCGATAGGGAGCCGTGGGGGTTGAGGACGATGGCGGGGTCGTCGGTGATGTGTCCGCCCAGTGGTGTCCAGGGTGACCAGGGGCCGCCGGTGCCGGTCTGCCAGCGGTGGTGGAGTTGGCCGTCGGTGCCGCGGGTGAAGACGACCATGCCGCCGTCCCGGCCGACCAGGAGGGTGGGGCGGCCTTCTGCGTTGCCTTCCATGTCGGTCCAGGTGTGGTGCCAGGCGTGTCCGTGTTCGGGTCCGTGTTGCCAGGTGTGGGTGAGGCGTCCGTTCGGGTCGCGGGCGAAGACGGACAGGGCGCCGTTGGGGGACAGGACCACGGCGGGGTCTGAGGTGAGTTGGCCGCCGAGTGGTGTCCAGGGTGACCAGGGGCCGCCGGTGCCGGTCTGCCAGCGGTGGTGGAGTTGGCCGTCGGTGCCGCGGACGAAGACGACCATGCCCCCGTCCCGGCCCACCAGAAGGGTCGGCCGGCCCTCGGCACTCCCTTCCATGTCGGTCCAGGTGTGGTGCCAGGCGTGTCCGTGTTCGGGTCCGTGCTGCCAGGTGTGGGTGAGGCGTCCGCCCGGGTCGCGGGCGAAAACCGACAGGGCGCCGTTGGGGGACAGGACCACGGCCGGGTCTGAGGCGAGTTGGCCGCCCAGTGATACCCAGTCGGGTGCCCATGCGCCTGTTTCGGATTGCCAGGTGTGCCACAGTGCTCCGTCCTTGCCGCGGACGAAGACCACGAGCTTGCCGTAGCGGCCGACCAGGGGGAAGGGGCGCCCGATCGCGCCCGGTGCCGGCCGGCCCAGCGGTGTCCACGCCGACCAGGCACCTCCCGGCGCGTTCTGCCACCGGTGCGTGACACCGCCGTCCGGACCGACCCCGAAGATCACCATCCCGCCGCCGGTATCGACCACCGACGGCACACCCACACTCACTCGGGGAACCCATTGCTGGCCGGGCCCCACAGCGCGCGCGGCTTCCTCCAGCAGTGCCCGGGCCTTGGCCTCCGCCTGGTCGTACCGGTCGGGAAACGCGGAGCGCTGCACCCGCTGCGCCGTCTGCCCGGCCGTGAGACCGGGAGACTGCTGCTCCACCCGCACGGCTCGGACGAAGAACTGCTCGGCCGCGTAGGCCACGTTCATGATCTGCTCGGGCGTGCCCCATCCCTGGCTGGGGCGCTGCTGGAAGACGCCGAGTGAATCGCGGTCGCCGCAAGGCAGGTTGTTCATGTGCGACTCGACCCAACCGGCCTCGAACCCGGCCAGCATCACCTTGTGGGAGACCTTGAGGCGTAGGCCGACGCTGTAGACGGTCTTGGTGACTTCCAGGTCACGGGTGGGCGGAACGTGACAGGGACCCATCGGGATGCTTCCTCCTAATGCAGGGGACCTCGGCGGGCACGCCAAGCGTCAACTACGTTGCGCTTCGGTGTGTGACGCAGCGTGCATACCGACAGGCTTCGGCCCGCACGTCCAGCCGGTCAAGCGATTCCTGTCGTCCGTCCGGCCGGGAAACAGGAAACAGCCCTGGGCCGACCGGCATACCGCCAGGTCAGGGCGGCTTTCACGGCGCCGGCCACCGAGCCGGTGCCCGTGGTCGGCCGCTCACCCTACGGGCGTCTCCGTCGTCCCCGTCGTCCCGGTGGGGAACTCCTCGATGCCGAGCACGCGCAGCAGTTCCAGCCGCTCACGGGTCTCGGCGTCCGCCGGGGTGAGCACCAGCAGCTGCTGACCCTGGTCGGGATGACCACGGTCCCGCAGTCCATCAGCAGGCGGCCCACCCGCGGGTGCAGTACGGTCTTGCGGTCGACGCGCCGGACCGCAACCTCGTGCTCGGGCCAGAGCCGGCGGAAGTCGGCGCTCGCGGCCCGCAACCGGTCGATGAGTCCAGCGACCGCGGGATCGCCGGACCGGGGCCGTCGCGCCGCCCCGCACGACCCAGCGCCGTTCCTCAATAAACTCATATCCAGTGGGCGAAACGGTCTGAATCGGTCGAGCGGAGGGTGGTTGCGGGAGGTCAGGGAGCTCGGCCCGCGCACCGCGCGCCTGGTGGTCGGGGCGGTGCTGGTGAGCCTCTCGGCGCTGTACGCCTTGACCGCGGTCGGACGGCCCGTGCCGGAGGCCGTGTGGGCCGGCGGGCTGTGCGGGTGCGTGCTGCTGGTGTGGTTGCGGCAGGTGGTCCGGGGACGGTCCTGGACGCCGTGGACCCTGGCCGCTCTGGCCGTTCCGGCGTACGCGGCCGTGCTGTCGGCGCAGGTCTCGGTGGGGCTGCTGGGAATGCTCGGCGGAGCGCTGTTCGTCGCGCGGCGCCGGTGGGCCACCGGGATCGCGGCGGTGAGCGCGCCGGTCATCGCCGCGGTCCGGGACGGTGCCGCCGCGCACGTGGTGGACACCTCCCTGACGGCCGTCCTGACCGGGGTGCTGGTGGTAGGGCTGACCCGCCTGGTGGCGCGGATCGACGAGCGCTCGGGGACGCGGATGGCGTTGTCGCTCGCGGCGGTCGCGGAGGAACGGCTGCGGGTGGCGGCCGAACTGGACGAGTCCATCGGCAAAGGGCTGGAGGCCGTCGCCAAGGCCGGGCCGGAGGAGCTGGACGGCACGCTGGAGGCCGCCCGGGAGTCGCTGGCGGGCACGCGTGCGGCGGCGGTGGAGCTGCGGAGCCTGTCGCTGGCACCGGAGATCGCGGCGGCCCGGGGGCTGCTGGCGTCCGCCGGGATCGAGGCGGAGGTGTCGGTCGGGCACACCGAGCCGCTGGGCCGCGCCGGGTCGCTGCTGGCGGTGGTGCTGCGCCAGGCGGTCACCGACGTGGTGCGGCAGGGCGTGGCGCGGCGCTGCGAGATCACCACCGTCGAACGGGACGGCCTGCTGGTGCTGCGGATCCGCAACGACGGCGTGCGGACCGTCGAACAGGGCGCGGAGGCGGTGGACGGCCCGCGCGAACAGCTGGAGGCGGCCGGGGGGCGGCTGCGGGCGGGGCTGGAGCCGGACGGGCGTTTCCTGATCGAGGCGTCGGTGCGGGGACCGCGTGAGCGTCCCGCCGCCGAACCCACGACCGAACGGCGGCTGGCGGTGGCGCTGCTGGCGACGACGCTCGCCGTGCTCTGCGTGAAGGGCCTGCTCCAGACGAGCCTCGGCGCGCTGCCGGTGGCCTTGCCGTGCATGGCCGTGGTGGCGATCCAGCTGCGGTGGACGCGCCCGCCCGGACGCCGTTGGGGCCTGCTGCTCGCGGCGCAGGCGGTGGCGAGCTTCGTGCCGATCGTGGTGCTCCGGGAGCCCTGGGGCACGCTGCCGGGCCTGCTGGCCGGATCGCTGTTCGTGCTGCTGCCCGCGCGGGCGGCCTGGCCGGTGGCGGCGGCGGTGACGGCCGGCACCGGGGCCGCGGCATGGGCGGCCGGCATCGATCCGGCGATGCTGGTGAACACGGTGGTCAGCGTGCCGGTGGCCGGTCTGGTGGTGTTCGGGCTGCTCCGGCTCGCGCGGCTGGCCGACGAACTGCGGGACGCGGCGGCGGCGCTGGCCCGCGCGGCGGTGGTGCAGGAACGGCTGCGCACCGCCCGCGACCTGCACGACCTCCTCGGCCACACCCTTGCCGCGCTGCTCATCAAGGGCGAGCTGGCGCGCCGACTCGCGGACCGCGACCCCGGACGGGCGGCGGCCGAGTTCGCCGGCATGGTGGCGATGGCCGAACGGGCGCGCGAGGACATGAGGACGGTGGCCGGTGCCGCACCGCGTCTGGAACTCGACCCCGAACTGGCCTCGGCCCGCGGCGTCCTGGAGGCGGCGGGGATCGAGGTGACGCTCGTCCGGGACGGTGCCCCGCCACCGGACGCGGAGCCGGTCCTCGGCACCGTCCTGCGCGAGGCCGTCACCAACATCCTCCGGCACAGCGCCGCCCGGCACGTCCGGATCGCGGTGTCCGGCCGCGGCGTCACGGTGCTCAACGACGGCGCCCCCGCCGAGGTCACCGCGCCCGGCTCCGGCCTGGGCAACCTCGCCACCCGGCTCGCCGCCCACGGCGGCCGCCTGCGCACGGAACGCACCCCCGGCGGAGGCTTCCTCCTCACCGCGTCGGTGGACTAGGCCGCGGTCAGATCCAGCCGGACTCGGTCGCGATGCGGACGGCGTCGGTGCGTCCGCGGGCGTTGAGCTTGGTGACGACCGCGGTCAGGTGGTTGCGCACCGTGCCGGGGGACAGGTGCAGGCTCGCGGCGATCTCGGCGGGCTCGGCGCCCCCGGCGACCAGGCGCAGGACGTCCTTCTCGCGGGGCGTGAGGGGGTCGGCGGCCAGGTCCCAGGCGGTGAGGGCGAGGTCGGGGTCGAGGACGCGCTCCCCGGCGGCGACCTTGCGGATGGCGGCGACGAGTTCGTCCGGAGGGGCGGTCTTCAGCAGGAAGCCGGCGACGCCGGAGTCGAGGGCGCGGCGGAGCTGACCGGGCCGGCCGTGACCGGTGAGGATGAGGGTACGGCAGGTCGGCAGTTTCGCCCGCAGCGTGGCGGCGGCGGTCAGGCCGTCCATGCCCGGCATGTCCACGTCGAGCACCGCGACGTCGGGGCGGTGGACGAGCGCGGCGTCGACCGCGTCGGAGCCGGTGCCGACATCGGCGACGATCTCCAGGTCGGGTTCGAGGCCGAGCAGGACGACCAGCCCGCTGCGGACGACGTGCTGGTCCTCGGCGAGCAACACCCTGATCACGCCATGAGCGTACCCGTGACGATGTCACGGGTGATCGATGACGGGTGCTCTTCTGGGCCGGGCCGCGGGTCAGCAGAGTGGAGGACATGAGCGATGCGGTGGCGATGACCTCGGTGAGCAAGGTCTACGGGAGGGGCGGGGGCGCGGTGGCGGCCCTCCGGGAGGTGTCGGTGACGCTGCCCTCGGGCGGCTTCACGGCCGTGATGGGGCCGTCGGGTTCGGGCAAGAGCACCTTCCTGCATTGCGCGGCGGGGCTCGACAGGCCCACCTCCGGGTCCGTCCGGCTGGGCGGCACCGAGCTGTCGGGCCTGGGCGAGACGGCGCTGACGGAGCTGCGGCGCGGGCGGGTCGGGTTCGTGTTCCAGGCGTTCAACCTGGTGCCGTCGCTGACGGTGCGGCAGAACGTGGTGCTGCCCCTGAAGCTGGGCCGATCGAAGATCGACGAGCGGTGGGTCGGGGAGGTGCTGGAACGGGTGGGGCTGGCCGGCCGCGCGGGGCACCGTCCGGCCGAGCTGTCGGGCGGGCAGCAGCAGCGGGTGGCGCTGGCGCGGGCGCTGGTCACCCGTCCCGAGGTGGTGTTCGGGGACGAGCCGACCGGCGCGCTGGACACCATGACCGCCCGCGCCGTCCTGTCCCTGCTGCGTGAGACAGCGGACGCGTTCGGGCAGACGGTGGTGATGGTGACGCACGACCCGGTGGCGGCCTCCTACGCCGACACCGTCCTGTTCCTGGCGGACGGCCGGATCGTGGACTCGCTGGCCGGGCCCACGGTGACCGCCGTGGCCGACCGCATGACCCGGATGGGGGCGTACGCCTGATGTTCTCCCTGGCCCTCTCCACGTTGCGGCACCGCCGTGCCGCGTTCGCGGGCGCGTTCGCCGCCCTGTTCTTCGCGGCGGCGCTGGTCACCGCCTGCGGGATGCTGATGGACACCGGGCTGCGCGGCACGGTCGAGCCGGTCCGGTACGCGGGCGCGCCGGTCGTTGTGGCGGGCGACCCGCAGTCGCACTTCGTCAAGGAGAAGAAGGACAAGGCCAAGCGCAAGAGCAAGCCGAACACCGCGCGGGCCTGGATCCCCGCCGCGCTCGCCGACCGGCTGCGCGAGGTGCGGGGCTCGCGGCGGGTCGTCACCGAGGTGTCGTTCCCGCTGTTGATGCCCGGCGCCGGGCGGGTGGAGGCGCACGGCTGGGAGTCGGCGCCGCTGACGCCGGTCGCCCTGCGGGAGGGGCGCCCTCCGGCCGCCGCCGACGAGATCGTTCTGGGCGGGCGGCGGCTCGGCGAGCGCGTCCCCGTGCTGACGGGCGAGGGTCCGCGCACGTACCGCGTGGTCGGGGTCACCGGCGGCGGCGACGGCGGGGCGTTCGTCGCGACGGCCGAGGCGCGGCGGCTGGCCGGGCACCCCGGCCGGGTGAGCGCGATCGGTGTCTGGGGTGCCTCCGGGGCGGACGTGGCGAAGGCCGTCGCGGGCAGCGGCGCGACCGTCCACACCGGCGACGGCCGGGGGCGGGTGGAGTTCCTAGGCAGCGACGCGGCCCGCACCACGCTGGTCAGCATGGGCGGCGCGCTCGGCGGCACGTCCCTGATCGTGGCGCTGCTGGCGGTGGTCGGCACGTTCGGCCTGGCGATCCAGCAGCGCGAGCGGGAGCTGGCGATGCTGCGCGCGGTCGCGGCCACGCCCCGGCAACTGCGCCGGATGATCGGACGCGAGGCGCTGCTGGTCGGGGTGCTCGCGACGCCGCCCGGCGCGCTGCTGGGCCTGCTCCTCGGCGGCTGGCTGCACGGCCGGCTCGTGGCGGGGGACGCGGTCCCGGCGAACCTGCCGCTGGTGGTCGGGCCGTTCCCGCCGCTGGTCGCGGCCGCGGTGACCGTCCTGGCCGGATGGCTGGCGGCGCGCGTCTCGGCGCGGCGGGTGACCCGGCTGCGTCCGGTCGAGGCGCTGGGCGAGGCCGCGCTGACCCCGCCGCGCGTCCCCTGGCCGCGGCTGGTGGCGGGCGTGCTGGCCGTCGCGGGCGGGATCGTGCTGACCTTCGTCCTGCGCTCGGTGCACTCGGACGCCGCGGCCGGGCCGCTCACGCCGCTGACCGCGCTGGCGTTCGCCACCGCCGTGGCGCTGCTCGGCCCGCCGCTGGCCCGCGGGGCCGTCGCGCTGCTGGGCCCGCCGCTGCGGACGTTCGGCGGCACGGGGGAGCTGGCCGCCGCGAACCTGCGCACGGGAGCGCGCCGCATGGCCGCCGTCGTCGCGCCGCTCACCCTGATGATCGCACTGTCGGGGACGCTGCTGTTCGCCCAGACCACCCTGAACGGCGCGGCCGAGGCGCAGGCGAAGGACGGCACCGTCGCCGATTACGTCCTCGGCCCGGCCGTCCCGGCGCCGGCCGCCGAGGCCGTACGGCAGGTCCCCGGGGTCCGGGCGGTCACCCGCGTCCTGCACACCCGGGTCCGCGCGATCGACAGTCCGTACAGTGTGCAGGGCGTGACCCCGGAGAACCTGGCCGCGACCATGGACCTGGACGTGCGATCGGGCTCCCTGGACCGGCTCGGGTCCGGCACGATGGCGGTCCGCGAGGGTTTGGGCATGGACGTCGGCGACAGCGTCTCGTTCGCGATGGCGGACGGCGCCAAGGTCACCCAGCGGGTCGTCGCGGTCTACACGCGCGGCCTCGGCTTCGGCGACCTGACCCTTCCCTACGACCTGGTCGCCGCGCACACCGACTCCACCATGGGCACGATGCTGGTGTCCGCCCCGGGAGTGGCGAAGGACGCGCTGCGCGGGGCCGTCCCGCAGGGCGTGACCGTGCTGGACCAGACCGAGGCGGCGGACCGGCCGTCCGGCACGGCGATCAACTACCTCGCGCTCGGGCTGATCGTGGCCTTCGCCGGGATCGCGATGGTCAACACTCTGGCGATGGCGGTCGCGGGCCGCTCCCGCGAGCTGGCGCTGCTGCGGCTGGCCGGGGCCACCCGCCGCCAGGTGCTGCGGATGCTGCGCTGGGAGACCCTGGCCGTCGCGCTGATCGCCACCGTCCTCGGCGTGACGATCGCCGTCCTGACGCTGACCGCCTACAGCGCCGGGATGACCGGATCGTCCGTCCCGCACGTCCCGCCGCTCGGCGGCCTGGCCATCGTCGCGGCGGCCACCCTCCTGGCGCTGCTGTCGGTCGCGCTGCCGGCCCGGACGAGCCTGCGCACCCCACCGGCCGAGACCATCACCGTCCGCGACTGAGCCCCGCTCATTCCCCGCTCCCACCGTCACCAGCCCGGCCGGGGGGAAGGGCGCCCCCGGCGCCCTTCCCCCCGGCCGCGCTCCCGGTCCCCGAGTCGGAACCGGCGGCCCAGGATTCAACCAGAGGCGTGGCGTGGGACGCCGTCACCGACCCTGCCCGGGCCCGAGGCATGGCTGGGAACCGCCACTGGCTGGATCAGTGCACGACTCGCGGCGCGGGGGCGTTTTCTGCGGCCTGGCCTGCGCTGAGGGAGGCACGGACGGGGACGGCGACGCGGAGGTGTTCCCGGCGCCGTTCCCTGTACCAGGGCCGGTGTCCCAGTTCGCCGTGACGCCGGAGAAAGCGGGCTCGCGGAACGGCTCGACCGGCATGTCGCGGGTGACCTTCTCCATGAACGAGCGCCACACGGTCGCGGGCACGTTCTCCCCGGCGACGGTGCCCGAGTACCCGGGGAGCCCCTTGAGCGGCTTGCCCTTGGTGTCGGCCATCATCACGGCCGCCGACACCTGCGGGACGTAACCGACGAACCACGCGGCCTTGTTGTTGTCGGTCGTACCGGTCTTGCCCGCCGCCTGCCGGTCGGGCAGGGCCGCGCGGGACCCGGTCCCGTCGCTGACGGTGGCGCGCAGCGCGTGCGTCACCTGCGCCGCCTGCTCCTGGGTGAGCACGCGGCGGCCCGGCCTGCCCCAGGGCAGCGGGACGTTCCGCCCGCGCGCGTCGACGATCTTGGTGATCAGGTGCGGGGTGACGGCCGTGCCGCCGTTGGCGAACGCCGCGTACCCGGCGGCCTGGGTCGCCGCGGAGACGCTGGCGATGCCGAGCGCGATCCCGGCCTGCCCCTTGTACGGCTGGAGCGCCGCGGCCGGGACCCCGAACTCCTCCGCCGTCCTCAGCACGTTCGCGACCCCGGCCTGGAAGGCGAGCCGCACGTACCCGGTGTTGACCGACAGCGCGGTCGCCTTGACCAGGTCGATCCTGCCGAGCGAGCCGATCCTCTCGTCGTTGGCCACCAGGTAGCCGGGCGCCGTCATCGGGGTGAGGCTGCCGTCCGGGGCGAACTTCACCGGGGAACGCCCGCTCACCAGCGACCTCACGGTGAAGCCGCGGCGTAGCGTCGCCGCCAGCACGTACGGCTTGAACGTGGACGCCGCCTGCGCGACCGGGTTGAACACCGAGTCGTACTGGCTGCGCGCCGGGTCACCGCCGTAGAAGGCCCGGACCGCGCCGTTCTCGGGGTCCACAGCGATCAGCCCGCCGCGCACCGCCGCCGGCCAGCGCGGCTCCTGCACCTCTTTCATGGCCTGTTCCGCGTAGTCCATCCAGCGCTGGTCGAGCCCGGTGTAGATCTTCAGCCTGCCGTTCACGACGCTCTGGATCGGGATGCCGAGCATGCGGAGCTCGTCCAGGACCCGCTGCCGGACCATCACGCCCTGGCCGGACAGCTGCACGCCGCGCCACTCGCGGCGTGTCGTCGGGAAGCGCAGCCGGTCCGCCTCGGCCCGGCCCAGCCTGCCCATCGAGACCATGCCGTCCAGCACGTACTTCCAGCGGGCGCGCAGTGCCAGGGCGGGCGCGTCGTCGCCCTGGGTCCTGAAGTAGGTCGGCCGCTGGATCATGGCGGCGAGCAGGGCGCACTCGGCGAGGTCGAGCTGCCAGACGTCCTTGTCGAAATAGGCGCGGGCCGCCGCCTGCACGCCGGACGTCTGCCGCCCGAAGTAGACGGTGTTGAGATAGAGGGTGAGGATCTCCTCCTTTCCGCGGTCCCGGTCGAGCTTGAGCGCGATGAAGATCTCCTTGAGCTTGCGGCTCGCGGTGCGGTCCTTGCTGAGGCCCTTGAAGTAGTTGCGGGCGAGCTGCTGGGTGATGGTGGAGCCGCCTTGGACCTCGCCGCCCGAGGCGTTCTTCCACAGTGCGCGGAACGTACCTACGGGGGAGACGCCATGGCCGCTGTAGAAGCCGCGCTCCTCGGCGGCGAGGACGGCCCAGCGCAACCGGTCCGGGATCTGGTCGTACCGGACGATCTCGCGGTTGGCGCCGAGCCGGAACAGCGGCGTGCGGCCGTCGGCGTAGTAGACGGTGGAGCCCTCGTCGGTGACTCCCTTCTGCGGTTCGCTCGGCAGTGGCGTGCGGACGTAGGCGACCACGATCGTGGCGCCCGCCACGACGAAGGGAACCAGGAGGACCGCAAGGAGCCGGCCCGGTCTCCGCCGGCTGAGCGGGCCGCGATGGCCGTCCTGTCTCCGCCTGCCGCCGGCACCGCGCCGGCCTCGTGCGGCCGGCGGCCAGAGGGCGCGGAGGGATCGCCGGGACAGGGCAGAACGGAACCGTCGGGCCCTTGGAAGGGAATGCATGCAACCTCGTTCGACGTGG
Source organism: Spirillospora sp. CA-255316 (assembly GCA_050942275.1). Taxonomy (GTDB): domain Bacteria; phylum Actinomycetota; class Actinomycetes; order Streptosporangiales; family Streptosporangiaceae; genus Spirillospora. The sequence continues at coordinate 3,818,316 of CP192047.1, forward strand.
GTACGGAGTTGGCCGTCGTCCGCTGCCCAGGGCATGCCAGGTGCGCGGCCGGACCCTTGGAAAGGGCGAGGCCGCATGATGCGATTCGCTGGGGCCACCGGGAAGGGGCCTGCGCGGGGCGGACGACGCTGCGGAATTTCGCAGCCAATTCGGTACGTGCCACGTCTGTGGCCGGTGGTTCCACCAGGAGCACGGCTCCATCGGAGCCGGTCCGGCGGATCTTGTGCCACCGTGATCACAGCTTAATCACGATGGACCCCACAGCCGCAAGCGGATGTCGATAGAAAGGGATCCATATGCCGATATGTCTTATTCGGCGATGCCACGCGCGGCCGACGTGCCCACTGCCAGGCAGGTGGAAATGAGCTGCCGCCACCGACCGGGGAGTTCGGCCGGTTCGTCTCAACGGCATCCGCGGCCTGGTCGGGCGCCGACCCGTTGATCGAGTACCTGGTCGGCTATATGCGCATGGTCGCCGGAGGCCGGCGGCCGTTCGACAGGCGGCGGCCCGGAATCTGGCGCGCCACGAGATCGCGCGCGCCGCCGATTTCGCGGCCGCCCCGAATCACGACTCGCCCGAGGACCTGCTGCACATCGGCATTACCGCGCTGGCTCCAGTCCAGGCAGGGGCGAGGTGAGGGCACATCGCGACGTCCCCTCAGCCGGAGGGGCGGCTGGTCAGTTCTGCCCAGGCGGCGGCCAGACGGGCGGTGACCTCGGCCAGGAGGTCTGAGGGGAAGGTGTACGGCAGCCGCAGGTAGTTGTCATGGGCGCCGGTCGGGTCCATGGCGGCGCCCGGGACGACCTCGACGCCGTGCCGCAGGGCCACCTGGGCGAAGGTGCTCGCGTCGTGCCCGGGCAGCTCGATCCAGAGGGCCGACCCGCCGTCCGGAGACCGGAAACGCCACTGGGGGAGCAGCTCGCCCAGCAGCGCCGTGAGGTGGTCGAGCCGCTGCCGGAGGACGGCGCCGCGCGCGGCGACGATCTCCGGCAGCCGTGGCAGCAGGCGGGCGGCGAGCGCCTGGTCGAGGACCGGGCTGCCGAGGTCGGCCAGCGCCTTGTGGCGGGCGAGCCGCTCGATGGTCTCGGCCGGGCCGCGCACCCATCCGGTACGCAGCCCGCCCCACACCGACTTGGCGAGTGAGTCCGCGGACAGGATCTCGGCGCCCGGGGGTGCGTACGCGGCGATCGGCGGCGGCGTGTCCCGGCCGCCGATGCCGTAGGCGTTGTCCTCCAGGATCGGCACGCGGTGCCCGGCGGCGAGCTCGGCGACCCGCCGGCGGCGCCCCTCCGACATGAGCGTGCCGGTCGGGTTGTGAACCGACGGCATGACGTACAGCAGGTCGGGCCGGTGTTCGGCGAAGGCCCGCGCCAGCCCGTCCACGCGGATGCCGCCCTCGTCGAGCGGCACCCCGACCAGCCGCGCGCCCGCCGCGCGGAACACGTCGAAACAGCCGGGCCAGCCGGGGGACTCCACGGCGACGATCGACCGGCGGCGCAGATACATCTGCGCGACCAGCGCGAGCGCCTGGGACACCCCCGTCGTGGCCAGCACCTGCTCGGGCACGGTCGGCAACCCGGTGGAGGTGAGGCGCGCGGCCACGGCGGCGCGCATCGCGGGCAGCCCGCTCGGGTGGTAGCCGACGTCCCGCGTCAGGGCGGGCAGATCCTCGGCCAGCAGCGCCGCCAGCTCCTCGCCGAGTTCGGGCACCGCGCCCTCCATCGCGTGGCGCATCGAGATCACCTCGGCCGGGCCGTCGATCAGCCGCTGGAAGACCGATGTCGCCCGGCCGCCGGGGACGCGGCCGTCGGCGCCGGGGCGGGAGGAGCCGGGTCGCCGGACCACCCGGGTGCCGCTGCCGCGCCGGCTGTCGACGATCCCGAGCCCGCGCAGCTCGTCGTACGCGCTCACCACGGTCGCCCGGCTGACCACCAGCGTCCTGGCCAGGCCGCGCTCCGAGGGCAGCCGCTCGCCGGTGTCCAGGGACCCGTCCCGCACGGCCCGCTGGAGGGCGCGGGCGAGGCGGCGGTACAGCGGGCCCGGCCCGCTCATCCAGTCGCCCAGGATCTCCGCCAGCTCGCCCGGGTCGCGAAAGCGGTCCACCTGCGGTCCGATTGGCCCGGGTTCGCCCGCGTCCATGGCGTCAGGCTAGCCGTGACGCCGCAACCGGCGGCCGGAACCAGGGAGCGAAACAACCCATGGACACTCTCCTCGCCTTCGCCGCGGCCTCCATCGCGCTCATCGCGATCCCCGGCCCGAACGGGATCTACATCATGACCCGTGGTGCCGCCCAGGGATACCGGGCCGGCCTTGTCTCCGCCCTCGGCGTCGAGGCCGGCACGCTGGTGCACATCGCGCTGGCGGTGCTCGGCGTCTCCGCGCTCGTCGCCGCCTCGCCCATCGCGTTCAACGTCCTGAAGTTCGCCGGTGTCGGATACCTGCTCTACCTGGCGGCGCGCACCGTCCTCCGGCGTTCCGAACTCGACCTCGGCGGCGACGCCGGCCCGCTTCCGCTGCGCCGCGTGTTCCGCGACGGCGTGGTGGTCAATGTGCTCAATCCGAAGGTCGCCCTGTTCTTCCTGGCCTTCCTGCCGCAGTTCGTCACCGCCGACGCGGGAACGGCCGGCGCGCGGGCGCAGATGTTGGTGCTCGGCGCGGTGTTCTTCGCCCTGGCACTCACCTTGGACGCCGGCTATGCCATCGCGGGCGGCGCCGCCCGCCGCCGGCTGGCCCGCCGCTCCCGCTCCGCGCACCGCTACGGCTACGCCGTCGGCGGCGTCTACGTGGCCCTGGCCGTCTACGCCGTCGTCGCCTGAGACAGTTCCCGATGCGGGGATGGCACACATTCACGCCCACCCGGGCCCATCCCCGCCGGACTCATCGCGCGAGCCGTCGAGGCCGCCTGGCCCGCCGCACGCACCCACACCACCGCCCCCCAGCCGCTGCTGCCCGCGGACACGGTCACCACCGGCACGGTCGGCACGGGCACGGTCAGCACGGGCGGGGCGCTCCGGCCGGCCCGCCCCGACCACCTGATGCTGGACAGGTACCGACCATTTTGCATATAATAGTGTCGTCCAACTGGTACACGACTCGCTGCCGCGATCGAAAATCTCTCAGCCCAAACCATTCATGGAGGACATGTGATGTCTGAGAAGAACAAGGAAGTCGCTGTGACCTATCTGAAGGCACTCGTGGACGGCGATGAGGCACTGATGGACAGCATTCTCGCGGACGATTTCGTCGCCGATGACCGGAATACCGCCAAGATCGGCGGTCGGCGTTCACGTGAGGAAGTCCTGGCCTTCACCGCCGCGGTTCCGTCGCTGTTCAAGGAGCGGCTTCGATTCGAGTACGAGAGCGTCACGGCGGAAGCAGACCGAGTCATCTGCCAGGTCAAGGGTTACTCAACGCTTCCGGACGGTCAAGAGTACAACAACCAGTACATTTACCTGTTCCACGTCCGCGACGGCAAACTGCACCACATGGACGGGTACTACGACAGCAAGCTTGCCGATGAGCGCGTTTTCGTGGTGATGGATGAGCAGGACGTCAAGTAGCCGGGTGCGGCTCCCGTGGCTTGCGAAGACTGCATGGGTAAAACGCTGGGAACGTCCCGGGTCGGAACGTGAAGACTCTCCTGCACGTGGGCGGCTGCCGGCGTGCCAGGAGCGCGGCCGAGATCGCCGAGAGCGGTTAAAAGGCAATGTCCTTCAACCGAGTTCCACCACGAGTCGCTTCGACGTCGAACTGATCCCCGACGTTGAGCCGCGAGACGGTCATTAACGCAAATCGTACGGCAGTCGTACGTTAAGTCCAGGCGCGATGAGTCGAGGAGCGAGGTAAAGACGTGGGACGTATGGACGGCAAGGTCGCCCTCATTACGGGAGGCGCGCGGGGGCAGGGGCGATCGCATGCCCTGGTGCTGGCGAGGGAAGGCGCCGATGTCGTTGTCACGGACATCTGTGCGCCGATCCCCGAGGTGGCGCCGTACGCCACCGCGACCGCGGAGGACCTCGCTGAGACGAAGAAGCTGGTGGAATCACTCGGTCGCCGCTGCCTGGCGATCAAGGCCGACGCCCGCAAGTCCGACGAGATGCGCGCCGCCGTCGATCGCACCATGAGCGACTTCGGCAGGATCGATGCTGTGGCTGTGAACCACGGAGTGGCGATGTACAGGCCGTGGGATCAGCAGACGGACGAGTTCTGGGACACGACGATCGAAACGAACCTATCGGCGCCGTGGCGCGTTGTGAAGTCAGTGATTCCGCACATGATCGAACAGGGATCGGGCTCGATCATCTTCACTGCCTCGTTTGCTGCCGTGAAGCCGGCTCACGCGCTGTCCGCCTACAGTGCCTCAAAGGCCGGAGTGTTGGGGCTGATGGGCGTGTTGGCTTCGGAGCTCGGCCCCTACGGGATCCGTGTCAATGCCATTCTTCCGGGCAGCACGGCCACGCCGATGCTGCTCGACCAGCACATGCTCGACCTCTTCAACGGAGGGCCAGGCGGAACAGTCGAAGCGATCAAGTTCCCCTCTCAGGCGACCATGCTGCTGCCGATCCCGTGGCTGGATCCGGAAGACATCTCGCATGGGGTTCTTTTCCTGGCGTCGGACGAGTCGCGCCACGTCACGGGAATCGCATTGCCGATCGACGGGGGGATGCTGTCCCAGCCTCCCGGCATTCCTCCGATCGCCGCCGAACGTCTCGGATCCCTGGAAGCGCAACTCGCTGAGCGGACCTGAGGTTCGAGCAGGCCGGACGGACATGCCCGCGAGCCGGGCGACCTCCTCGCGCCGCAGCCCGGAGGTGCTGCGGCGACCGCGCAGGCGCCGCCGCCGTGGTGCACGTGGCGACCGCACCCGACCCGGCCGGGTGTATGTCAACGAGGACGGCATCCTCCCGTTAGGGATCCACTCAGAACAGGACCTGCTCCTCCGCGAGGGTATTGGTTGCCCAGCGGTCGTCGGAAGGCCAGGAGCCGGCGTGCCGAATGGTGACGCCACGATCCCTGGCGGGCGGAGCTCGCGGCTCGGTCCCCTGGGTGATCGCTCGATGGCGAAGAGGTCACTCCGCGCGTGCCGGCGTCCGCGTCATCGCCCGCCCGCGAGCCGTGGTGCGTGGCACCACCGGCGCTACGTTCGGCACCGTCAGCTGCCCGGCGCTGAGCATCCCGTACAAGGCGCGCCCTAACCCCAGACCGGCCGCTTTTTACCAACGTCCGAGACCGCCTACGGCGCCGGGCCGAGGTGACGGCAGTACCCGGCCGCCAGGCGCACGCGAGCATCGCTCCGTTCGGCCACACCTGACTCGATATTCGAGCGGCACGGGTAGGTCGTCAGATCCAGCCTTGTCGCCAGGCGTGGTGGGCGGCGGCGTGGCGCCTGCAGCTTGGACATGGCCGCGGAGAGGGAGTTGCGGACGATGCCCGGGGCCAGAGGGATCTCGGCGGCGATCTCGTTGACCGAGGCGCCGCCGCGGGCGGCGCGCAGGACCTCCAACTCGCGGTCGGTCAGGGGGAGTCGTCCCCGGTGAGCGAGGGTGACCGCGCATGGTCCGTCCGACAAAAGCGGATTTCCTCCTTGTCTTGACTGATTCCAATTTGTGACGCAGTCTGTGTAGGTGGTCACACCTCTGGACTTCCAGGAGATGCTGCGCAGAGCCGCCTTGCGCGTGACCCGCCCTCGGGTGGCGGTGCTGGGGGCGGTGCGCGAGCATCCCCATGCCGACACCGATTCGATCATCGCCGCCGTGCGCAGGGAACTCCCCAAGGTGTCCCACCAGGCCGTGTACGACTCGCTGCACGCGCTGACGGCGGCGGGTCTGGTGCGGCGCATCCAGCCGCCCGGGTCGGTGGCGCGCTACGAGTCGCGGACCGGGGACAACCATCACCACGTCGTGTGCCGGTCGTGTGGGGCCATCGACGACGTCGACTGCGCCGTCGGCGAGGCGCCCTGCCTGACCGCGTCCGACGACCGCGGCTTCGCGATCGACGAGGCCGAGGTCATCTACTGGGGCCTGTGCCCCGGCTGTTCGAACCCTGAGGGTTCCAGATAGACCCCCGCTCACCACTGGAGGGAAACACATGACCGAGAACAATGAAGTTGTCGCTCCCACCCCGGCGGAGGGGGAGGGCGGGTGCCCGGTCACCGGCAGGCGCGCCCCCCACCCCACCCAGGGCGGCGGTAACCGCGGCTGGTGGCCGGACCGGCTCAACCTGAAACTCCTCGCCAAGAATCCCCCCATGGCCAACCCCCTGGGGGAGGACTTCAACTACGCCGAGGCGTTCAACAGCCTCGACCTCGCCGCCGTGAAGCAGGACATCGCGCACGTCCTGACGGACTCGCAGGACTGGTGGCCGGCCGACTTCGGGCATTACGGGCCGCTGATCATCCGGATGGCGTGGCACAGCGCCGGCACCTACCGCGTCAGCGACGGCCGGGGCGGCGCCGGGGCGGGCCAGCAGCGCTTCGCGCCGCTCAACAGCTGGCCGGACAACGCGAGCCTCGACAAGGCCCGCCGCGTGCTGTGGCCGGTCAAGAAGAAGTACGGCCGGAAGATCTCGTGGGCCGACCTGATGATCCTGGCCGGCAACGTCGCCCTGGAGTCGATGGGCTTCAAGACGTTCGGCTTCGGCGGTGGCCGCGAGGACGCCTGGGAGGCCGACGAGGACGTCTTCTGGGGCCCCGAGACGGCCTGGCTCGACGACGAGCGCTACAGCGGTGACCGGGAGCTGGAGAAGCCCCTGGCCGCGGTGCAGATGGGCCTTATCTACGTCAACCCGGAGGGCCCGAACGGCAACCCCGACCCGCTCGCCGCGGCGCGGGACATCCGCGAGACGTTCGGCCGCATGGCGATGAACGACGAGGAGACCGTCGCCCTGATCGCCGGCGGCCACACCTTCGGCAAGACGCACGGCGCGGCCCCGGCGGACGCCATCGGCCCGGAGCCCGAGGCCGCCCCGCTGGAGGAGCAGGGCCTGGGCTGGAAGAGCACGTACCGCAGCGGCAAGGGCCGGGACTCCCACACCAGCGGCCTCGAGGTCACCTGGACGCCCACGCCGACCACGTGGGACAACAGCTTCTTCGAGATCCTCTTCGGCTACGAGTGGGAGCTGACCGAGAGCCCCTCCGGAGCGCACCAGTGGCGGCCGAAGGACGGCGCCGGGGCCAACACCGTGCCCGACCCCGAGGACGGCACGCTGAACCGTCAGCCGATGATGCTGACGACCGACCTGTCGCTGCGCTTCGACCCGATCTACGAGCCGATCTCGCGGCGCTTCAAGGACAACCCCGACGAGTTCGCGGACGCGTTCGCCCGCGCCTGGTTCAAGCTGACCCACCGCGACATGGGACCGGTCGCGCGGTACCTCGGGCCCGAGGTACCGGCCGAGACGCTGATCTGGCAGGACCCCGTCCCGCCCGTGGACCACGAGCTCGTCGACGCCGAGGACGTCGCCGCCCTCAAGGCCCGGCTCCTCGACTCCGGCCTGTCGGTCTCCCAGCTGGTCTCCACCGCGTGGGCGTCGGCCGCCTCGTTCCGCGGCACCGACAAGCGCGGCGGCGCCAACGGCGCGCGCATCCGGCTCGAGCCGCAGAAGAACTGGGAGGTCAACAACCCCAACGAGCTGGCGACCGTGCTGCGCACCCTGGAAGAGGTCCAGGAGGCGTTCAACGCCGAGCAGACCGGCGGCAAGCGGATCTCCCTGGCCGACCTGATCGTGCTCGGCGGCTGCGCCGCCGTGGAGAAGGCCGCCAGGGACGCCGGCCACGACGTCCAGGTGCCCTTCACGCCGGGACGCACCGACGCGTCGCAGGAGCAGACCGACGTGGAGTCGTTCGAGGTGATGGAGCCGACGCACGACGGGTTCCGCAACTACCTCATGAAGGGCAACCTGCTGCCGGGCGAGTTCCTCCTCATCGACCGGGCGAACCTGCTCACCCTGAGCGCGCCCGAGATGACGGTCCTGCTCGGTGGCCTGCGCGTCCTCGGCGCGAACCACGGGCAGTCGTCCCTGGGCGTCCTCACCGACAACCCCGGGACGCTGACCAACGACTTCTTCGTGAATCTGCTCGACATGGGCACGGTGTGGAAGCCGACGTCCGAGGACGCCGAGACCTTCGAGGGCCGCGACTCCTCGGGCAACGTCAGGTGGACCGGCAGCCGCGCCGACCTGGTCTTCGGCTCGAACTCCGAGCTCCGCGCGGTCGCCGAGGTCTACGCCAGCGACGACGCGAAGGAGAAGTTCGTCCGGGACTTCGTCGCCGCATGGGACAAGGTGATGAACCTCGACCGGTACGACCTCGCCTGATCCCGGAGTCTACGAACGTCCAGGCCGGCCCGTGCCGGGCCGGCCTGGACGTGCTCCCGCACGCCGTCGTGGTGCTCGTCGGCGACGATCTCCTGAAGCGCGACGATGTCGGGGCGCAGGGAGCGCAGTCCGTCGGCCAGGACCGCCCGTCGCCGCGGCCAGTCCGCGAATTCGGGCGCCATGACGTTCATCGTGATCACGCGGACTCGATCCGCGGTCGCTTCGCGGGCGGCCATCGCGGGCCATCGTAACGGGGTTGGCCGGTCGCCCTAGGAGCGGTGCACCGCCAGGCCGGTGTGTCCGGGGGCCAGGTGGGGGCGCAGCACAAGGTCGCCGTCGTAGTCGCCGCCTCGTTCGCCGCGGAAGGGGATCGGCTCGGCGTCGGGCAGTTCGCGTAGCCGGCGCCGCAGGTCGGCTCTGGCGTCGGCGTGCTCACCGGCCGTGAGGTGGTGGGCCCCGTAGACCAGGACGGGCGGCACCACGTCCATGCCGGTGTAGAAGAACGTGCCGTGCTGGAGCCCGAACAGCACTTGCTCGGCCTCGCCGTGGATGCCGCGTGCCCCGAAGCCGGCGGCACGCGCCCCGATGGTGGTGACGACCATGGCGCGCTTGCCGGTGAGGTTGCCGTCGCCGTACCGCAGCGGCCGCCCGTCGTCGTCCTTGACGCCGTAGGCGAAGCCCTGGACGAAGACGCGGTCGATCCAGCCCTTGAGGATCGCCGGCGGCCCCAGCCACCACAGCGGGAACTGCAGGACGACGGCGTCGGCCCAGCCGAGCTTCTCCAGTTCCGCCTGAACGTCCTGGCTCAGCGTCCCGGAGCGGTAGGCGTCCTCGGACGCCTGGCCGACGAGCAGCCGCTCAGCCGGGTCGTGGGCGTAGTCGGCGGCGGTCACCACCGGGTTCCAGCCCATGCCGTACAGATCTGACTCGCGGACCTCGTGGCCGAGCGCTTTGAGCGTGTGCAGGCCCTCGTCGCGCAGCGCCCCGTTCAGCGAACGCGGCTCGGGATGGGCGTAGACCCACAGGACGTTCATGGCGTTTCTCCCTCCACGGCAGGTGATCCACGTCCGATGCTGCAAGATCGGCGGCAGCGCCACGAGTGGCCGGAAGGCCATGATGTGAAAGAATCAGGCCATGGGCGCGTTCAGCGGCACGGGCGGGCGGCACCGTGTGGCGGTGCTGGTCCGCGACGGGGTGCTCCCGATGGAACTGGGGCTGGTGCACCAGTTGCTGGGGACTGCCGTCTCCTCCACGGGGGAACCGCTGTACGAGGTGGTGTCCTGTGCCCTGGCACCCGGCGAGGTCCGTACCGACGCCGATTTCTCGGTCACGATCGCCCACGGCCCCGACGCGCTCGCCGAAGCCGGCACCGTGGTGCTTCCCGCCTCACACGAGCAGGACGAGGTCCCCGGTCCGCTGCCCGAGCCGCTGGCGGGCGCGCTGGACCGGATCCGCCCGGACGCGCGCATCGCGACCATCTGCACCGGCGCCTTCGTGCTGGCCGCCGCGGGGCTGTTGAAGGGGCTTCCGGCGACCACGCACTGGCGGTCCGCCGAGCGGTTCCGCGCGTGGTACCCGGACGTGGCCTTGGACTGCGATGTGCTCTACACCGACAGCGGCCGGGTGCTGACCTCGGCGGGCGAGGCGGCCGGCATCGACCTGTGCCTGCACATGATCCGCAGCGATCACGGTGCCGCGGTGGCCAACGAGGTCGCGCGCCGTACCGTGGTGCCGCCGCACCGCGACGGCGGCCAGGCCCAGTACATCCCGCGCCCGGTCGCCGACCCGGCGGCACCGTCGACCGGCCGCGCCCGGGCCTGGGCGCTGGAGCATCTGGACCGTCCGCTGACCCTGCGGGACCTGGCGGCGCGCGAGTCGATGAGCGTGCGGACCTTCACCCGCCGGTTCCGCGAGGAGGTCGGCACATCGGCCAACCGGTGGTTGACACGGCAACGCATCGAGCGGGCCCGGCAACTGCTCGAGGAGACCGATCTGCCCGTCGACCTCGTCGCGGAAAGGGCCGGGTTCGGGACGGCGGCGTCGCTGCGCCAGCACCTTCAGGCGGCGCTGGGCGTCTCTCCCAGCGCCTACCGCACCACGTTCCGCGGCCAGCCGCAGCCGAGCGGACCGGCCTAGCCCGCGCGCCCTGTCGCCCAAGGCCGGCGCCATGAACTGCTCCGGCATTCGGCCAGTAGGAGGGAACCGGCTGGAATTGTCGGCATGGCACGCCTATTTGGTGGCGCTGAAAACGGGGCGGAGTTTCTCGCCGAGGGCGCGGCCGTCCAATGGCTTCAGGATGATGGTGTCGCCGGTGTCCACGACGACACGAGGACAGTCGCCGTCGTCAGCGGTCGTGCCCGGCACGCTGAGCGTCGTCACCTTCTTCCCGGTGCGGGCCTCCCGCACGATCACCTCGTAACGGGATTCATAGAACGGGTACTTCCGGGTTTCCTCGCGGTTGCTGAAATAGCATTTCACCGTGCCGGACCGGCGTGTGGGCTGCCCGTCGTACACGCATGCGATGAGCTGCCAGCCATCCGGGATGCGCGCACCGGGTATCCGCATGTCGTCGGGGATCGTGGACAGGTCCTTGCTGTCCATCGCGTCCTCCGGCTCACCGGGATCCAGCTGGACCTCGATCGGATAGATGTGGTGCGGACCCGGTCCGGTGTACGGGGCGTTGGACGGCCGCCACGGCTTCGGATCCTTCTTCCGGCAGGCGGCTTCCTCACTGTGCGCGTCGGGGGTCCAAGTCCGCCGCGGGGCCCAGGTCGGCGGCGCCGGCGGTGAGGCGGCCCGGGTCGGTCGGGTGTCCGCGGCTTCGCCGGAGCATGCCGCCGACGTGCACAACATCGCCAATATGGCTGCCACCAGGCCGCTTCTGCGGCAACGACCGGGAGCCGGCTGAGAATTCATCTTCATCCTGAGGGGAGACCGCCACCTGCCGCCGGACTGTATCGACACCGCCTCGGCACGTTCCAGTCCCTCCAGCAAGTCCAGACCCTGGCGGCTCTTCCGACACGCCCATTCTTCGCCTTCGCCAGGGTCGTCGCGCGGCATGCAAAGTGCACACCCGGGGGTGTGCGCATCCCAGGTCCACCTCGTGCTCCAGGCACTGGTCACGTCTGCCAGGGCAGGCCACTTTGGAGGCAGAGGCCAGGCGGTCGGCGATGGCGCGAGGTAGCGCGGCATGCGGCCGCCAGGCGTCGTCCGCACAGTTCGCCACGCGGTGTGGGACATCCGGCACGACCGCGACGACATCCTCGTGGCGCGCTTGCTGGTGCGGACGGTGACATGTCCGGAGAGGAAGCGACCATGCGATCTGCCACCCCATCGGGCTCATCCGGCCCGTCCGGCCCCGGTCAGCCTTTTCCTGCCGACCCGTCCGGGCTGCCGGCGGCGCTCGAGCCGGTGCTGCTGGAGCCGGCCGACGGAGACACCGTGGACCTGGTGGTCGCCCCGGTGGCCAAACGCCTCCGGGGCGCCACGGTGCGGATGCTCGGCTACAACGGCTCGATCCCGGGCCCAACGATCAGGGTGCGGCAGGGATCGCAGATCGTGGTCAATGTCGCCAACCGGGGCGACCTGGAGGCGACCGTGCACTGGCACGGCCTGCGACTGGACAACCGCTACGACGGCGTGCCCCACGAGACCCAGAGCCCGATCCCGGTCGGCGGTGAGTTCTCCTATCGCCTCGGCTTCCCCGACCCCGGGCTGTACTGGTACCACCCCCACGTCCGCGAGGACTACACCCAGGAACTGGGGCTTTACGGCAACATCATCGTGGACCCCGCCGACTCCGCCTACTGGCCACCGGTCGATGACGAGTTCGTGCTCACCCTGGACGATGTGCTGCTGGCCGACGGCAGGATCGCGCCGTTCAGCCGGGACGAGGTCACCCACGCGGCGATGGGCCGGTTCGGCGACGTGATGCTGGTAGGCGGCCGGACCGACCCCGAACTCAACGCCGCGGCAGGCGAGGTGGTGCGGCTGTGGCTGACCAACACCGCCGGCGCCCGCGTCTTCAACGTCAGGCTGCCGGGCGCCCGGATGAAGCTGGTCGGCGGTGACAGCGGCCGCGTCGAGCAGGAGACGATGGTCGAGGAGGTGCTGCTGGCGCCGTCGGAGCGGGCCGTCGTGGACGTGCTCTTCGACCGGCCGGGACGCCTGACGCTGGAGCACCGGACGCCGGACCGCACCTACCCCCTGGCGGCCGTCACCGTGGGCGGCGGGCACGCCACTCCGCCACCGGCGGCCCGGTTCGCGACGCTGCGGCACGCACCGGAGCTGAAGGCCGAGCGGCGACGGCTCGGCGCTTGGCTGACCGCCCCGCCCGACAAGACCCTGTCGATCGTCGCGGAGATGGACGACCCGGAACCGCCACCGGGCGAGGGGGAACCGGCGGAATACGCCTGCCCGATGCACCCTCAGGTCTCCAGCGCGGAACCGGGGCGCTGCCCCAGCTGCGGCATGAAACTCCTCGCCGTCTCGTCCGGGGCCGTCCGCGACACGGCACCGCGGCATGACGGGGACGCCGGAGACCACCACGGTCACGACCATGGGCAGGGCACCGCCGACGGGATCGAGTGGGAAGACGACATGGCGGCGATCAACCGGCTGACCACCGCGACCAACACGCGCTGGAAGCTGGTCGACAGGGCCACCGGCGCCGAGGGCGCCGCGATCGGCTGGCGGTTCCGGGTGGGGGAGCGGGTCAAGATCCGGCTGGTCAACGAGATGGACTCCGACCATCCCATGCACCACCCCTTCCACGTCCACGGCGCCGGACGCTTTCTGGTACTGGCCCGCGACGGGGTCACAGAGCCGAACCTGGTCTGGAAGGACACCGTCCTGCTGCGCACCGGGCAGACCGTCGACATCCTGCTGGACGTCACCAACCCCGGCCTGTGGATGGCGCACTGCCACATCGCCGAGCACATGCACGCCGGCATGATGTTCAGCTTCCAGGTCACCCGCGAACCGGACGCGGGATGACCGTCCCCCCGGACCGTGCGGTCGACCCGCGGCGCACGCGGGCCGACCTGCGGTCGATCGCCCGCCCGTGCGTGGACGGCGGGACTTTCACGGCAGGGACTTTCACGGCCTGACCGGTCACGAGGCGGCCGAGTGCGCCGCGGGCCGGTCGCCGGCTTGTCAGCGGCCGGTGGAGCCGTCGATCTGCTCGCGGAGGATGTCGGCGTGGCCGGCGTGCCGGCCGGTCTCTTCGATCATGTGCACCAGGACCCATCGCATCGATGGCGCCGGCCCCGGGCGCGGGGGACGCGGAGCGGGAAGCGCCAGATCTGGGCAGGCGTCGATGACCTGGTTCGCCCGCTCGACGGTCGTGCGGTAGTCGGCGAGCACGCCGTCGATGGTGTCCTCCGCGGACGGCAGCATGGTCGTGCGCCAGTCGCCGACATCCTCACCGAGGAAGTAGAACCGTTCGACGTAGGCCAGATGCTTGAGCAGCCCGAGAAGGCTGGTGCCCGAGGGTACTCCGCCCGTTCGGACCTGTGGCTCGGGCACGCCCGCGACCTTGTCCGCGACCGCGTCGCGCAGATAGTCGAGGAAGCCCCGCAGGGTGGCCTTCTCGTCGGCGCCGGTCCGCGGAGGCGTGGTGTCCTCGGCCCGCGTGCGGTGTGTCGGCATCGAGTCACTCCGTTCCGACGTGTCCGACGTGTCCGACGTGATGTCGTGTGGTTCGGGCGGTTCGCCGGACGAGCAGGATGTTGTCGATGACGGTGGCGGTCTCGCCGGCGGGGCCGGTTGCCCGGCGGCGGGGCATGTCGGCGCGCAGTACGGACCACTGCGCGGGGTCGAGATCGAGTTCGTCGGCGATCTCGGTGGGGGTCGGGTAGTGGATGCCGGGGTCCTGGTTCCACGACCAGGGCGCGGTGGAGCCGTGGTCGACGATCAGCAGCAGGCCGCCGGGGCGCAGGGCCCCCGCGGCGGTGCGCAGTACCCGGCCGCGGAGCAAAGGGAACGGGGAGTGGAGGTACTGGGCGGAGACGAGATCGAACCGGCCGTCCGGGAAGCTCGTGGCCAGATCGTGCTGTTGGGTGGTGACCCGGTCCGCGACACCGAGTTCGCGGGCGCGCTCCCGCACCCGTTCGGTGGCGGTGGCGGAGATGTCCACGGCGGTGACGTGCCACCCCCGCCGGGCGAGCCAGATGGCGTCGCCGCCGGCGCCGCAGCCCAGATCCAGGGCGGCGCCGGGGCGCACCGGTGCGGCGGTCTCGGCGAGCAGCGGGTTGACATGTGCGTCCCAGGCGCGCCGGGTGCGGTAGTGCCGCTCCCAGAACTGCGCGGCGTCCTCGTGCGCCGCGCTCTGGTCGCTCGCGGCGTCTGCGGTGGGTCGCTGGCGTCGGGTGGGATCCATCTGAGTCGCCCTTCGTCGGCCGGCGTCCCGAGCGTGGCCTGCTCAGCGCCTTGGACGCCGGTGATGTGCCGACAGCATCGCCATCGCCGTTTCGTTCTTGCAAGAAATGTTGCGGATCCGCATCATCGACCCATGGACAACCCCGCAGAAGATGTTCTGGCCGGAGTCGGGCCGCGGCTGCGTGCCCTGCGCCGGGCCCGGAACGCCACGCTGGCGGCGCTGGCGGACGAAACCGGCCTCACAGCGAGCACCCTGTCCCGTCTCGAGAACGGCAAGCTCCGGCCCACGCTGGAGCAGTTGCTGCCGCTGGCCCGGGCGCACGGCGTCCCGCTCGACGATCTCGTCGCGGCGCCGCCCACCGGCGATCCGCGCGTCCACCTGCGGCCGGTGCGGCGATCCGGGCTGGTGATGGTGCCGCTGACCAGGCGGGCCGGCGGTATCCAGGCCTACAAGGTGATCTATCCGCCCGCCGGCCGGGCGCCCATGTTGAACCTGCGGACCCACGAGGGGTACGAGTGGTTCTACGTCCTCAACGGACGGGTCAGGTTCGTGCTCGGCGAGCAGGAGTTCCGGCTCGGCGTCGGCGAGGCGGCGGAGTTCGACACCCGCATGCCCCACTGGATCGGCAGCGCCGACGGCCGGCCCGCGGAGGTGCTCACCCTGTTCGGTCCGCAAGGAGAGCGCGCCCATCTGGCACCGTCCGGACATTGACCGTCTCAGCCCTCCGTCAGCTGCGAGGGCGGTATCTCTCTCGACGGCGGCGACCGCACCGGTGAACCCCATGGACGGCGGGCGCCGCTGTTCACGGTCTTCGATAGCCTCGCCCTGTTCGCCCAGATATCGGACGTCGGCCTGCCCTCACGATGAGGTTCATCGTTCTCGGCGTGGAGGCCCGGTGGCGCACACCGCTTGCCCGGCGTGTCCATGCAGTACCAGCCAAGTGAGCATCCCGGTGCGGGCTTGCCCGCGCCGGCGAGACCGAGGAGAAGCCATCATGACCTCGACGGTCGCCACCGAGGGCACGCCCCTGAGCGAGCACCCGCTCGGCCCGCCCGGCGACGAGCGGCACCTGGTGGAGATCGCCGCCGAGCTCGCGGCCCGCTTCGCCGAAACCGCGGCCGAGCTGGACGACAGTGCCGAGATCCCCATCGAGAACCTGCGCGCGCTGCACGCCGCGGGGCTCGACGAGGCGGTGCTGCCCGCCGGACTCGGGGGCCGGGCGCTCAGCTTCCGCGCGTTCGGCGAGATCGTGCGGATCGTGTCCGCCGCCTGCCCCTCGACGGCGTGCATCTGGCTCATGCACATCGGCGCGGCGGTCGGGCTGGCGACGCTCAGCCCGCCCGGCATCGACCGCTACTACGCCGATGAACTGCGGGCCGGGCGGCGCTTCGCCAACGCGCTGTCCGAGCCGACCAGCGGGAACCTGTTCCTGCTGCCCCAGCAGGTGGCCGAGCCGGCCGAGGGCGGGTGGCGGTTGTCGGGGGCCAAGCGGTTCGTGTCCGGCTGCGAGATCGCCGACCACCTCCTCGTCAACGCCCTGGTGGACGGTGAGCCGACCTTCTTCGGGCTGGAACCCGACGACACCGTGAGCTTCATCCCGATCTGGGACACCCTCGGCCTCAGGGCCAGCCGCAGCCAACTCATCTCCTTCGACGGGACCCTGCTGCGCACCGACCGGCGGTGCCGGCCCGCCACCCTGGAGGAGCCCAACCACATCAGCGCCGGGCTGGCGTTCCTGTCCCTGGGCATCGCCGAGGCCGCGCTCGCCGCGCTGGTCGGCCACGCCCGGACCCGGACGATCCCCACCACGGGCGAGCCGCTGGCCAGGATGCAGTGGGTGCGCTTCGACGTGGCGGACGCGCACGTCCGGTTGGAAGCGGCCCGACTTTACGCACGGCACTCGGCGTGGCTCGCCGACCAGGCCTCCGAGCTCTTCCTGCCCTCCGCGCTCCGCGCCAAGCTGCTGGCCAACGAGATCGCCCGCGACATCGCCCAGCTCGGCGTGCGGGTCGGCGGCGCGTCCGGGTACCTGCGCACCTCCCCGATCCAGCGGCACTTCCGCGACGCCCAGGCGGGCGGTCTCATGGCCTACTCCGCCGAGGTGAGCAGGGACCACATCGGAGCGTCCGTCCTGGAGAAGCAACCGCACGACTGAGAGTCGATGTGCTCCAGACGAGGTCCTGGTCAACGAGTAGACCTGTTGGCCGGCCAGGTGCCCGGCACGACGTGTTCGCTTGCAGCCGTCCGGCCGTGTGCGGGGGTGCGGGCGCCTGGGCGAGTGGTTCGGAGAGACGAACCGGCCCGGCGTGACCAGGGCCCGGTGCCGGCCGGTGGCCGGGTCCGGGCGCGGCCGCTTCTGCGGACGGGCCGTCCGTATAATTGCCGAGCCCGGTCACGGGCCGCGACAGGTGGTCGGGAGGCAGCAGGTGTTTCGCGTTCTGGTCGCCGAGGACATGCGCATCCTGCGCGACACGCTGGTGGCCGTGCTCGGCCTCGAAGACGACCTTGAGGTCGTCGCCGAAGTCGCCGCCGGTGACGAGATCGTCCCGGCCGCCCTCCGGCACCGCCCCGACGTCGCGGTCGTCGACATCGACCTGCCCGGGGTGGACGGGCTCACCGCGGCGGCCGAGTTGCACCGGCAGGCCCCGGCCTGCCGGATCCTTGTCCTGACCGGGCTGGCGCAGCCGGGGCACCTGCGCCGCGCGCTCGCCGCGCACGTGTCCGGATTCATGCTCAAGGACGCGCCGTCGGACGAACTGATCGCGGCCGTACGGCAGGTCGCGGCGGGCGACCGCGTGTTCGACCCCAAGCTGGCGCTGGCGGCGCTGGAGACCGCCGACAACCCGCTTTCGCCGCGGGAGGCCGAGGTCCTCAAGCGGCACGCGGCCGGTGCGTCCGCCGCCGAGATCGCCGCGGACCTGCACCTGTCGTACGGCACGGTCCGCAACTACCTGGCGTCGGCGGTCACCAAGCTGGGCGCCCGCAACCGGGTGGACGCCGCCCGCATCGCCCGCGACGCCGGCTGGCTGTAGCCATGTGCAATCCGCACGTCCCGCCCCGTGCGCTCTGCACTCCCGCCTGATGCCGGCGGCACTGGCGGACGACCGGAGGCGGCGCCGAGACTGGGACGATGCGTACCCGGGTCCTGGTCGCCGAGGACGTCGACCTCCTGCGCGAGACCCTGGTCGATCTGCTCGACCTGGAGGACGACCTTGAGGTCGTCGCCGAGGTCGCCGCCGGCGAGCGCATCGTGCCCGCCGCGCTCCGATGCCGTCCCGACGTGGCACTGCTGGACATCGACCTGCCCGGTGTCGACGGGCTGACCGCGGCCGCCGACCTGCGCCGGCGGCTGCCCGGTTGCCGGGTGCTCATCCTGACCGGCCTGGCGGGACCGGACAACCTCGGCCGGGCACTGGCCGCCGGGGTGTCGGGTTTCATGGTCAAGGACGGCCCGGTGGACGATCTCGTCGAAGCCGTGCGCAGGGTCGCCCGCGGCGAACGGGTCTTCGCCGATCCACCGCGCTGACGGCGCCTTCCGCCCGCGGCGCACCTCCGACGGCGATCGCCGGAAGTCTGCGGGGCCCGCGAAATATGGCCGTCGCTTACAATTCCAGCAATTCAGGCTCGGCCCTCGATTCCGCACGGTCCGCCGGGTCTGCACGGGCGGCGATGGCGGGGCGGCATGGCGTTCTCGGCGGATGACCGGTCGGGCCCGGCCACGGCCCTCGGGCGTCCTGAGAGAGCCGGCCGCGGCGGTGCGGACCAGGGCGCACCGATCGCGCTGCCTCTGGCCCGGGCGATCGTGGTCGTGGCGTTCTGCTGCTTCGGCGGGGTGGCGTTGCTGTGGGTGGTGGACTCGGGGCAGGGCATCGGTAAGGTCGCGCTGGCGTTCGTGCTGCTCACCGCGCTGCTGAGCCTGCAGTACTTCTATTTCGGCCGGGCGGCCGCGGACCGTCACTCGGCGCGGACCTACGTCCTGCTCGCGGTGCAGGCGTGCCTCGCCTACCTTCCGGTGATGGTGTTCGGCCAGGCCTGGGTCAGCCAAGCCACGTTCCTGGCCGGCAGCGTGCTGCTGGTGTTCCCGCCGTCCGCCGCGTGGCCGCTGTTCGCCGGTGTCGTGGCGGCCACCGGGGCCTCGCAGTATCTCGTCGATGCCGAGTGGCTCGGTGTCGTCTTCATCCTGGTGAACACGGCGACGGCCGGCTTGTTCGTGTACGGCCTGACCCGGCTGGCCTGGCTCGTCACCGCCCTTCACGAGGCACGGGACGAACTGGCCAGGACCGCGGTCGCGCATGAGCGGCTGCGGTTCACCCGGGACCTGCACGCCCTGCTCGGGTCGAGCCTGTCGGCGATCGCCCTGCAGGGAGAGCTCTCGCTCCGGCTGCTGGGGCCGGACCCCGAGCGCGCCGGGCAGGAACTGCGACGACTCCTGGAGACCGCGCGGCGGGCGCTGGCCGACGTCCGATCGATCGCCCGTCTCTACAGGGGGGACTCCCTGGGCGAGGAAGCCGGGGCCCTCGCGTCGATGCTCGCGTCGTCCGACGTCGACCTGCGGGTGGACCTCGGCCACGGCGACCTCCCGCCGCACACGCGGACCATGCTCGGCGCCGTCCTGCGCGAAGGCGGCGCCTTCGTACTCCGGCACCGCGAGTCGGCGCACTGCGAGATCCTCCTGCGGCGGCACGGCGACTCGGTCGTGGTCGACCTTCTCTACGAGGGCGTCGGGGCGGTACCGGGTGACGAGGTCGACGGCCTCGCGGACAGGGTGGCGAGGATGGCGGGGGAGCTCACCGCCGGGGTGGACGCCGACGGGCGGTCCCGCGTGCACATCACGCTTCCGGTGACCCCTCGGCCGCCGGACCGTCCGGCCGACGCCGGAGCCGACGCCGAGCCCGCGACGTCGGGCCCCCGGGCGGCGACCAAGCTCGCCGGCGCGCTCGTCGTGGCGGTCCTGTCCGGTCTCTTCGTCCAGGCGGTGCTTCGCCTGTTCTACGTGCCCCAGGTGCCGGAGACCGGGGAGATCGTGCTGAGCTCCGCGTCCATGCTCGCGGCGCTGGTCCTGCAACTGGCCTACTTCAGCCGGCCGGGGGCCCGGGTGCGTTCGCCGACTGGTCACCTGATGCTGCTCCTCCAGGCCGCCCTCGTGTTCACGCCGATACTGCACTACCAGCAGCCGTGGGTGGGCTTGATCGGGTTCATGGCCGGCAGCGCGCTGCTGGTGCTGCGGCCGGTCCTCGGCTGGAGCGTGTACGGCGCAGTCGTGGCCGGTGCCGCCGCGATCCTCATCGGATTCGGCGCCGGCAACCCCCGGTACATCGGGCAGAACACCCTGGTCACCCTGAACACCGGCCTGATCGTCTTCGGCCTGGCCTGGATGGCGCGCTCGGTGCGTCAGCTGCTGGCCGTGCGGCGGGAGCTGGCCGAGGCCGCCCTGGCCGAGGCCCGGCTGCAGCTCGCCCAGGACCTGCACGACCTGCTCGGGCTCAGCCTCTCGGCGATCACCCTCAAGAGCGAGCTGGCCCTCCGGCTGATCGTCCGGGATCCCGCGCGGGCCCGCACCGTTCTGGCGGAGATGCTGGAGATCTCCCGGCACGCCCTCGCCGACGTGCGGTCGGTGGCCGGCGGATACCACCGGATGTCGCTCGCGGAAGAGTGCCGGAACGCGGAGACGCTGCTGGCCGCCGCCGGCATGGACGTGCGGATGGACGTCGACCACGCCGATCTCGCGCACGAGGTCGGCACCGTCCTGGCCATGGTGCTGCGCGAGGGCGTCACCAACGTGCTACGGCACGGCAAAGGTGACCGTTGCCAGGTCACCATCGGCGAGCACGAGGGCTACGTGCGCCTGCGCATCGTCAACGACGGGGCCGTCCCTCCCGCGCGGGACGACCACAGGGGCAGCGGCATCCGCAACATGTCCGACCGCGTCGCCGCGCTCGGCGGAGTGCTCACCGCGGCCTTGGAAGGTGACGGCCGGTTCGAGCTGAGCGCCTTCGTCCCGAGAACTCCCGGCGGCCCGCCGGTGAAGGCGTCCTGAGCTCGCCCGGCACGTGGATCACCAGGCCCGTAGCTCGCCGAACCGTGGCTCGCCCGGACCGTCCGCTGTGCCGCGGCGTGCGTGGTGACCGTGGCGCGCGCGGCGCAAGACCGCGGAGTAGGCGCGGACGGTGTGCAGAATGCATCCCGGCCCGGTGCGAACCCCACGCCCAGGTCGTGATCTACGGCACTGGCGCCGCCTTCGCGGCTCGGCCGATGCTCGGCAGTGTCGAGCAGCAGCCCCCGGGGCCCGGCCGAGCCGGAACCCGGGCTGGAACCCCGGAGTCAGCATGCACAGCACTGAGCAGTCCACTCATCGAGAACCCCCGGCCGTGCAGGGCACCGCGGGGCATGAGCCGACCGGTGGGCGCAGGGGGTGGCTGCGCTTCGCCGGCCACTACGTGGAGATGGTCCTGGCGATGTTCGCCGGGATGTTCCTGCTCGGCGGTGCGCTGCGCGCGGTCCTGGCCGTGGCGGACGTGACGTACTCCATGGAGCGCGATCCGGAACTCGTGATCCTGGAGATGGGGCTCACCATGACGGCGGGGATGGCCGTGTGGATGCGGTACCGGGGCCACGGCCGGGCCGCCGTCCTCGAGATGAGCGCCGCCATGCTGGCGCCGGCGGTCGTCGTGGTCCCGCTGGTCCGGCTGGAGGCGCTGGGCGGCCACGCGGCGATGACCGTGGAGCACGTGGCGATGTTCCCGCTCATGCTGGCCGCCATGTTGAGACGGCGCGAGGAGTACATGGGGCACGCGCACGGCACCCGCCCGCGCACCGCCCGCGCACCCGGAGCGCGCGCGAACACCGCGGGCGCTCCAGGCCGCCGTCCGCGCAGCCGGCGGATCGCGCGGGCGCTCGGCCGCGGTTCGGCGGTGCTACTCGCCTTTCTCCTCGTCCCGGCGGTGGTGTTCGCCACCGGCTCACGCGCCTACGAGGCCAGCCGGTACGCACCGCCCCCCAGCACCGCGACGGCCGCCGCGGCGGTGGCCGCCGCGACCCCGCCGCCTCATGACCCCCGCAAGCCCACCATCGCCGTGGTGGTCGGCGACCGCGGCGCCAACGTCGCCGACACGCTGGTCCCCTACGACATCCTGGCCGGTACGAAGGCGTTCAACGTCTACACCGTCGTGTCCGAACGCCGTCCCGTGCCCCTCCTCGGCGGGCTGGACCTGGTCCCCGACCTCAGCTTCGCGGACCTCAGCCGGCGGCTGGGCGGCGCCGCCCCCGATGTCACCGTCGTCCCGGAGATGCCGGCTCTCGACCGGACCAGTGACGAGCGGGTGACCTCCTGGCTGCGGGACACCGCGAGCGGCGGGCTCATCCTGAGCGTGTGCACCGGCGCCAGGCTGGTCGCCGAGGCCGGGCTCCTCGACGGCCGCGCGGCGACCTCGCACTGGTACCGGCTCCCGAAGCTCCAGGAGGCCCATCCCGCGGTGCGCTGGCGGAAGGGGGTCCGTTACCTCGACGACGGTAACGTGATCACCACGGGCGGGCTGCTGTCGTCGGTCGACGGCGCCCTGCGGGTGGTCGAACGGCTCATCGGCACCGAGGCGGCCGCGTCGGCCGCCCGGTCGATCGGCTGGCGGCACTATTCTCCCGGTGCCGCCGCGGCATTGCCCGAAGCGCGGCTGACCCCCGGCAACGCCATCGTGCACACGCTCAACGTCGGCTTCCGCGCCAACACCACCACCGTGGGCGTGATGCTCACCGACGGCGTCGGCGAACTGGAACTGGCCTCGGCGTTCGCCCCGTACGCGGAGGTCAAGGCCGCCCGGACCCTCGCGATCGCGCCCGGCGGCAGCATCCGCTCCCGCCACGGCCTGACCTTCGTACGACGGACCGGCCCGGCCGGTGCCGAAGGCGACGTCGACCGCCTGCTGGTGCCCGGCGCCGCCGCGGCGGCCGCTCGCGCCCCCGAGGTCGCCGCCACCGCCCGCCGCGCCGGCGTTCCGGCGGAGTACCTGCACCGCGGGCCCGGCTTCGCGTTCGACCCGGCGCTGCGGGACATGGCCCGCACCATGGACAACCCCACGGCGCGGTGGGCGGGCAAGATCCTCGAGTACCCCACCGGTGAACTGGACCTGTCCGGCCCGACGTGGCCGTGGACGATCAGCCTGCGCCCGTTCTTCCTCGGAGCCGTCGGTCTGGCCGCCGTTCTCGCCGCTCTCCGGCTCGTCCGCAGGGCCCGCGTCCGCCGATCCTGAGCGCTCGCCCCATCCCGGAGCCGCCGTCCGCGCCAGCTCGCGTGCGAACAGCGGCTCCGGACGCGGGCCGCCGCCCCGCGCCAGAACGCCTGTCGAGGACACGTGGGGCGCGAGATCTGGTTTGAAGAAGACCAGATCTTCGTCCGACCGCACCCGCCGGTCATCGCCCAGTAGCACCGCCGACACGTCTATCGCCCTGCCCGCGGCATCCACGGCGATCCGGACTCGCGCGTCGTCCAGAGGGGCGTTCTCCCGGCGCAACATCGACCGCCTCCGCTCCAGGTGCTCCATCGCCCAGACGGTACGCCGCCCGCTCCGACATCACGGCCTGCGTGCCGGAACAGGCCAGCTGCCCGCTCTGCCGAGCATGACCAGGACGAGGCCTTCCGGGGCCTCAGGTCGCGGCGAGCTTGTTCACCGGTAGTCCGCCCCGCCTGGGGCCGTGCCTTCTGCAACACCGAGATCGCCGGCGGGGTGCTTCTCTCCGCGTTGCTTCACGACGTGAAATCCACGAGCGTGACCCAGAGGGGACGGCGATGCCGCGGCCGGGATTCTCCGGCGATTTGTGATCTTCGTCCGCTAGGGTGCCCGTGTGACGAGTCTGTCGACCGCCTCGGTCCTGCAGATCGAGCAGCTCTCCTCGCAACTGGAGTACCGGATCGCGGACGAGGCCGGGCAGGACATCGGCCGGGCGGTTCAGGTGGCCGGGCCCACGCCGCGCAAGGGGCTGCTCGGAATCTACGGCTCCGGGCTGGGCGACGCGCGGGTGGTGCTCGAGGTCGGCGGGCCCGACGGCGCGCCGATGTTCTACGTGGACCGCAAGGGCGGGTCTCCGGTCGCGATCGTGGCCGCCGACGGCGCGGTGATCGGCAGGTTCGTCTACGACGTGGCCGCAACGGCGCGCAGCATGTTGAGCGGGAGCCGCTTCGGCTTCCCCGGCGCGGCGCTGGCCCACCGGCTGTGGGACGCCCGCGACCGGCCGGTCGGCGAGATCGACTGGGAGGTGAAGGGGAACGGGTCCGGAAGGGTCCTGGAAGCGCTCGGCGGCGTCTGCACCGACATGGACGGGGGCGAGGTGGCCAAGGTCGAGGTCCGCGAGAAGACGTTCAAGGACCGCTACACGCTGCGGTTCCTGTCCGACCCGCCCGAACCGCTGCGCACGCTCGTCGTGGCCATGCCGCTTGCGCTCGACCTGACCCGGAGCTGACACCGTGCACCTGTACGACGCCCTGGCCTGGACGATCGACGAGCCGGAACTGTTCCGCGACTTCCTCATCCACGCGGACGGGCGGGTGCTCGCCAACGTCACGCGGGTGCCGGAGCGAAGTGACGACGACGGCCTGATGCCGTACCCGAACCCCCACGCCCGCTACGGCACCGGCCGGGTCGAGGTGAGTGCGGCCACCCCGGAGGGGCGGCCGTGCTTCACCATCGGCTGGACCCAGAGGGAGATGAAGGTCGAGCCCGCCTTCGTGGCGGCGCCGGACGGCACCCTGATCGGCACCGTGGAGGTGAGCGTGGGCGGCCTGAACCGGTTGATCAAGCTCCTGGCGGGAAGCGGCGGAGCGGGTTACGCGCTGCGCGACGCGCAGGGAGAGGTCCTGGCCGCCTTCTTCCTCCCTGCCGGGAACGACCCGGGCGAGGAGGGAACCGTGATGATCGCGGAAGGGGAGGAGATCGGCCGCTTCTCCATCGGCGATTCCCCCTACGGCGACCGCAGGCGCCGGTACGTCATGCGCCTGCACCGCCCTTCCCCCGAACCCCTGCGGACCCTTATGCTCGCCTCGCTGATCGGGATCGAACTGATGGTCCCCGTCATCTCGAGGCCGGGTGCCTGACCGGCGCGCTGCCGGGGACAGGCCGGACGCGCAGGCGTCGATCATGGTTGATGCGCGCGGGCGACGATCGCGATCCGCACGCGATCGCGCGGGGCGGGGGAAAGAAGACAGCTTTGACGCGTCCCTGAACAGGAGGTGCTCGGTATGGCGGTGCCTGAACTGACCTACGCGATGCTGACCGGCGCGTTCGGCGCGGAGGGTGTGGAACGTCCCGCGGTGTCGGAGCTGCCCGCCGGTGTCGCGCACGGCCCGACGCGGGCGTTCCTCACCGAGGTCGGCCTGCCGCTGTCCGTGCGCGCGATGGGGACGATGGCCGACAGGGTCGCCGAATGGAAGACGCTCGACGCCCTCCACACCGCCGACCCGACCACCTTCGCCTCCGGTGTCCCCGCCGACCCGTGGCCGGACGGCTTCGCGGGCCCCTGGTCGTGGATCTTCGACGACATCTACCACGGCCTCTGGGGCTGACCGCAACGGTGTCCCCGTCGCGCGGAGGCCGCGCCGCGCGGTCCCCGCGTCCACGACCGTCTCGACGCTGAGCCGTCTATCAGCGGCGGTGCGCGCTACCCGTCCTCGGATGCGGGCACCCGCAGAGGACGATCATGGCGAATCCCCGTCCGGGGAACTGGTCGGACGACTTGGACGTGGAGACGCGGGACCTGCTGTGCGCGGCCGGGTGGTTTCCGGACGTCGCGTCGATGTGGCCGGGTGGCGTGCGCGCTTCGCCGACACCGGGATGAGGAAGCACCCGGGCGCCGAAGGTTGATCAGTGCACTCGGGCACCGCACTCGGCCGAGTACAGCACCGCGCCCGTCCGAACGCGATCAGGCTCCACGCCGATCAGACGGAGAACCCCTTCGTGGGTGTCCGCATCGAGGGGATATTCGGCAATGGCGTCGGCGACCGCGGTGATTCTGCCCGCGACATGTTCCGCCATCCGCAGCGGCCCGGTCGCCACCCTGGCGTGCTCAGCACCGGACACCGCCAGCGCCACCGCCGACCGCCCGGCCGACGCCGGTCCAGCAGCGGAGTCACGACCGATCGAGGACGGCGACGGGGCACCGGTCGACCGGTGGCGTGCACCCGCCAGCGGTTTCGGCCATCTGGCATCTCTTCCCCGATCGTCAGATCCGCCGTTACTCGGACAGTCCCCTCAGGGTCCGCCGGGTGATCGTTTCGGCTGCGGCCGCGGCGATGGTCGAGGTCAGTGACACGGTGTGCCGGTGCTGTTGCCGCTGTCGCGGACCGATGGGGTCGCCCAGGCTGGTGCGGGTGTGGATGCCCAGTTGGCGGTCGCTGGCGTCGCTGAGGACGGCCTGTAGTTGTGCGGCGGAGTTGGTGCAGGAATAGAGGAGGTCCAGGAGCAGCTGTATGCCCTGTTCAGTGCTGAGGGCGTCGCGCACGAGGTCCTGGACGATGTCGTTGAGCGTGTTGCCCAGGGCCTTGTCGAGTTTGAGTTTGGGGTAGACGCAGCGTACCGAGC
Organism: Spirillospora sp. CA-255316; assembly: GCA_050942275.1. Lineage (GTDB taxonomy): Bacteria > Actinomycetota > Actinomycetes > Streptosporangiales > Streptosporangiaceae > Spirillospora. The sequence continues at coordinate 3,844,573 of CP192047.1, forward strand.
CTTCGATGTTGCCCATGGATTTGCCCAGCAGGGAGATCAGCGGACTGACCTGGATTCCGCGCGTCGTGGCGTGGTTGGCGATGGACATCAGGGCGACCCCGAAGTTGAGCTCTTCAAGGTTCTTGTTCGCCCAGTAAGGGATGGTCTGGCACACGTCGTTGATGAAACGCGAGCTGTTGCTCCATGGCGTCAGTGAGCCGACCCTGATCCAGTTGCGTGCCAGGGTGGCTCCGTCGCCGCGTGCGATCGCCAGGACGGAGCTGAGCATCGTCAGGCTGGTGGTCCGGTCGATCTTGCCGTACATGCCCCAGTCGATGAGGTGGGCGTTTCCGTCATGGTCCACCAGGATGTTGCCGGGGTGGGGGTCGGCGTGGAAGGCGCGGTCGACGAAGTATCCGCGGAACATGAACGACATCAGCTGGTAGGCGATCTTCTTGCGCTGCTTGTCGGTCAGCTCATCGTCTTTGATCCGGTTGATGGGGGTCCCGTCGACAAGGGTCTGGATCAGGACCCGTGGCGCGGCGTCGATCACTTTCGGTATTTTCAGCTGCTTGAATTGCTTGGCCGCCTTGCGGGCATCCTTCATGTTCCGGGCCTCGCGGGTGAAGTCCACCTCGGACTCCATGGCGGCGAAGAGCACCTCCAGCATCGATTTGATGTCGACGACGTCGCAGAAGTGCGGGGCGGCCCTGTGCACCAGGCCTGCGATCTTGCGCAGTACCGCCATGTCTCCCAGCATGGCGGCGGAACTGCCCGGGCGCTGGACCTTGATCACGCAGGGGCTTCCGTCGGACCACACACCGCGGTAGACCTGGGCGATGGAGGCGGCGCCCAGCGGCTGCTCGGTGTGGATGCTGCGGAAACGTGATCGCCAGTGCGGTCCGAATTCGGCCTCGATGACGGGCTCGAACACTGAGAAGGGCTCGACGCGGGCCCAGTCGTTGAGGTTGGCGAGTTCGTCCATCACGTACTGGGGGACGAAATCGGGCCGGGTCGCCATCATCTGCCCGAATTTTATGTAGATCGGCCCCAGATCTTCCAGCGTCGAGCGGATCGCCTGGGCCCGCTCCTGCTGGCGCAGCTCGCTGGAGGCTTGCGGGCCGCCAAGGCGCGCTCGGAGGCTGCGAGTCGCCTCGACGGCCAGCGATCGGGAAACAATTTTGACTGTACGGCCGGCCCTGCCTGCGGCCACGCGTTCCCCCCATCCTTGCTCGGGTTGCTCGGGCCGGCTCGTCAGCCGACGTAGATGGTGGACGTGCCGGTTACTTCCGCATTTCGGCGATTTGCTGGCTGAGCACGGAGACCTGTCCGGCCAGTTCGCGGATGGCCCGCTCGTTGCGCTTTGCCCGCTTCCTTCCGCTTTTCTTTTTCTTGACCTTCAGGCTCTTGCGTAGCGCCTTGGCGCCTCGATTGTTGAGCTTCTCCCCGCGTACGATCATGTCGTCGAAGACGGATCTTCTGGCCACGATGCCACCTTTCGTGCATTGGGAGTTCTTGACCTGCGGCCTGCGCGGATCAGTGGATTCCCGGGCGGTCTTTGCCGTTGCGTCATCGTCGCGGACGAGTATGCATCCGGATCACCCTTGATTGTCAATGACCTCTGGTGGGAGGCGATTGGTAAAGGTGGGGCGCCGGCGCTCCCGGGTCGACCAATAAGTCCCGATTTGACCTTTATTTTCGGCCGTTGCCTTCAGGGATCGAGTCAGGTGCCTGATCGGACAGTCATCAATGGGCTCCTGGACAAGGGCGGCGCAGGCTAGGTTCGCCTGCGAGCACGCGTACGTGAGTTGCGGCCGCCCCGCCGTGGGCCACCGCCCGTGGGCCGCCCGCCATGGGCCGTAGGTCGCGTGTCGCGTGTCGTGTGATCGGGGCTTGGGGCTGTGGACGAGGAGCATGGTGAGGGCCGCTGTCTCTGCGCGGGATCCGGCGGCCGATCCGGCCGAGGTCGACCGGCTGCTGGCGCGCATCGCCCAGGGCCCGGCCGGGCACCTGTCGGTGTCGGTCTATGAAACGGGCCGACTGGTGCGGCTGGCGCCGTGGGTGTGGGGTCATCAGGCGCGAATCGACTACCTGATGGCGCGGCAGCAGCGGGACGGCAGTTGGGGCGGGCCGGGCCAGTACGCGCTGGCCCCCACGCTCAGTGCCACCGAGGCGCTGTTGCACCTGGCCTGCGCGCCCGACCGGCCGGCCATCCGCGCCGAGCGCGGCACCGATGCCGCCGACCTGCTGGCGGCGGCCGCCGAGCGCGGCCTTGAGGCGCTCGGCCGGCTGCTGGGCGATTCGCCGCGGCATCTGCCCGGCACGGTGGGAGCCGACGCCGTGGTGCGGCACCTGATCACAGAGATCAACCAGCGGCTGTGCCGCTGCGACCGTCCTCAGGCGGCCCACCGGCGCCTCCGCGGCCACGCCCCTCTCCCGCTCCCGGTCGTGTCTCAGGGACAGCCTGGTGCGACCCTCGCCCTCCGCCAGCAGGTCCCCCGCCCGGCCCCCGGGCTGCCATCGGTGACCGGGCACATTCTGGAGGCGGCCGGCGGCGCAGCCCGCGACTCCACCGGGCTTGCGGTCGAGGGAGTGGTCGGCGGCTCGCCGGCGGCGACCGCCGCATGGGTGGCCCACTCCGGCAACGAGCATCGCGACCCGCACTGCATGCGCTGGCTCCACCGCCTGGCCCGCCGGTACGGCGGCCCGGTGCCCAGCCTGTGGCCGACCGCCGTGTACGAGCAGGCCCTGGTCGTGGCGGCGTTGGCGCGCGGAGGTCTCACCGATGCCGTCCCGGCGTCCCTGCGCGCCGGCCTGCGGCGCTCGATCACCTGCGGCGGCATCGCCCCGGCTCCCGGGCTGCCGCGCGACTGCCAGGCCACCAGCACCCTGCTCCACGCCTTGGGTGCGCTGGGCGAGGATGCTCCCCTGGAGGTGTTGCAGGAGTTCCGGACCGCCGCACACTTCCAGCGCTGGCCTGGGGAGCCGGCGCCCTCGACCGTCACCAACGCCCACGTGCTGGAGGCCCTGGGCTGCCAGGTCACCCTCCGCCCGCAGCGGCGTCCCCGTTACGCACCCACCATCGCCGCGATCACACAGTGGCTGCAGAATCGTCAGCACCCCAGCGGCTACTGGGACGACCCCTGGCACACCTCGCCCTACTACGCCACCTACTGCTCCGTCATGGCCTTGAGCCGCTACGGCGGCTTCGCCTGCGGCGGGAGTCCGGCGGGCGGCGACGCCGCCGTGACCCGCGCAGTCCGGTGGATCCAGACCACGCAACGCCCGGATGGAGCCTGGGGGCGTTGGACCGGGACCGCCGAGGAGACCGCCTACGCCCTGCAGACCCTCCTGGCCGCCGCCCACCACGCCTCGCCGGGGCCCCTCGCTCGAGGAGCGGCAGCCCTGCGGCGCCTCACCGGCGCAAGCCGTGATCACCCGCCGCTGTGGTGCGGCAAGGACCTCTACGCGCCCGCAGCCGTCATCGACGCGGTGGTCCTGGCGGCCACCCACCGATTGCGGATCCATTCGCTGTGTTCCGGCAGGGCCACCGCCTAGCTGTGCTCTGCTCCGGCTACGCCGCAACCAGGCGGGTTCCTCAGGCGGCGCAGCACCGCGCCTTGCGCTCTCCGGCAACGCCTGCCACCGCCAGAAGGGGGGCCGGGCACGTTCGCGCACGCTCATGGGGGAGTGGTGGACGTTCCTTGCCGAGAACGCCACCTACTCACTTACCGCTATAACTCAACTACTCAGAGTTATGATATGGATGAGGTTGATCCCCCAAGCGGCGTGAAAGGATCTTATGGCCACCCGTGATGCCGCCCCCGCCCCTGTCGCCGACGCCGGGCCCTCTCCTTCCTCGTCCGAGAGCGAGCCGGTCGATGAGCCGGCATCGGCCCCGCAGTACCCCGCCATGCAGGACGTCCCGCAGCGGGTCGCCCTGGTCAACGGCAGTTTCGAAGAGCCCAAGGTCACCAGCGGATACGAGAATCGGCTTCCCGACGCCTCCCAGCCCGGCACCGTCTCGGTGCCCGGCTGGCACACCACCGCATCCGACCACCTGATCGAGATCTGGCACCAGCGGAGCGGGACCCAGGCCGCGCATGGCGAGCAGTGGGCCGAGCTGAACGCCAACGAGGCCTCTACGCTGTACCAGGACCTGGAGACCACGCCCGGCACCACGCTGTACTGGAGCCTGCAGCATCGCGGCCGCAGCGGCCGGGACACGATGTCGGTGAAGATCGGCCGACCTGGGCGCGAGCCCGACAAGACCTGGACGTTCACCGACGGCACCGACGCATGGGGCCGGCACACGGGCGTCTACAAGGTGCCCGCGGGGCAGACCGCGACCCGCTTCGCCTTCGAGGCCGGCGCCACCGCCACCGGCGACCCCACCGTGGGCAACTTCCTGGACGACATCGTCTTCGGCTCGGCGCCGTGCGTGGTGGCGACCATGACCGCCCATCCCGAGACCGGCGCCGCCGTCGGTGACACCATCACCTACACCATCAACCTGAAGAACCACGGCGGCGTCCCTGCCGAGAACCTGATCCTGCGCGACGCCATTCCCGGCGGCACCGGCTACGTGCCCGGGTCGCTCAAGATCGCCGACGAGCCCGGCAGCCTGGACAACGGCCGCTTCGACCCGCAGACCGGCCGGCTCACCGTGCCACTGGGGCGGGGCGCTTCCGCCGACCATGGCGGTGCCCTGCCCTCCACCGTTGATCTGCCCGATGGTGTCACCGTCGAGTTCCAGGTCCGCGTCGAACGCGACGGAGCCGGCCGCACACTGACCAACCAGGCCACCGCCACCTACACCAACACCTCTGCCACCTCTGTCAACGAGGACCAGACGGACGCAGAATCGCTCACCTGCACGTCCAACGCCGCCACCACCAGCACCGTCCCTGACGCCCCCGTCGACACCGAGACCGACCCCGGTCCCGATTCCGGCGCCGCCGTCCCGGCCGACACCGAGGCCGGCACCCAGGCCGACGACGCGAGCGCCGTCACCGGCACTGTGTGCGGCCACCCGGTGCAGCACTGCGTGAGCCGGCAGCTCGCGGCCGGCGCCCCGGTCCACGTGGTGGTCGTGCCGGTCGACTCGGAACGCACCGGCCAAGGCGTTGGCCCGCCCGGCCCCGGCGCCTGCGTCACGGTCCCCGCCGGATCGGTCGCCTGCGCGCCTGGGTGTCCTGGCCGACAGCTCCGGTGGGCCCCGCCTGGCGCCCAGCCGGCCGTCCCGGCGGGCATCGCCTCCCTGGACTTCCTGCCGTCGGGGAAGAAGCGCAAGAAGCGCAAACACCACAAACGACTCATTCGCGAACTGGCCTGCCAGGTCAGCGAACTCAGCCGGCAAGTCACCCAGCTCCACAACCGGCCATGACCGCAGCGCCCCGCGCAGCCTTGTGCAGCACCCACCCCAGGTTCCTGCGCAGGGTATCGACATGTCTCCCGGCATCCGGTGCTGCGGCCGCAGCTCTAATCCGCCCTCTGATCCCGGCACCAGTTCGTCACCCACCACCGCGTGTGCGACCCGGGCCGAGGCCAAGGGCCGGTTGCACGCAAGGCAGGCAAGGCAGGCAAGGCTCACCCGTTGCCGGACCGCCCTCACGCGGCAGCCCGCCCTGCGGCTCCCGCACGGTGCTCGCATCAGAGTTCGCGCACGTAGTCCAGAGGGCGCAGGTGAACGACATGCCCAGGCCGACACTCCCACGCGCAGGGACTGCGGCGCGCGCATTTACGGCAAACGACCAAGACACGCGGCCGACACCGCGCCACACGAGAGAGACGACCCATGGGGCGACAGACCACAGCGACAACGCATCTGGACGACTTTCCCCGGGGAGGGTCGGGCGCTGCCTGGTGGGACCGTCTGTATGAAACGGATCGGCTGGAGTACCTGGACCGGCCGGAGACGGCCAGCCAGGCACGCCGGGTACACCGTGGCCTGCACCGCGTGCAGCGGCTGGGAGGCCTGTACCGAACCATGGGCCGATGGATCATGGCCGAGGTCGCACACGTTCCCGAGCCGCGGATCCTGGAGTTGGGAGCGGGCTCTGGGGGCCTCGCGCAGCACGTCCTGAGCGAGCATCCCACGGCTCGCTGGTGCCTCAGCGACATCGACCCGCGAACGGTCCGAGCGTGGCAGAAGGGCCCGTTGAGCGCTCACCCCCGCGTGGAGACCGCAGTCATCGATGCCACCTCGATCGATGCGCAGGACCAGTCATGGGACTTGGCGGTCTTCGCCTTCTCCCTCCACCACCTGCCTCCCTCGGCAGTCCCCGCGGTGTTCAGCGAGGGCACCCGGGTAGCCTCCCGACTGCTCATCATCGACGGCTGGCGCCACCCGGCCAGCCTGGCGGTCTACATCCCCACCGCACTCCTGGCAGGCGGATTCCCCCTCCTGCACGACGCCGTGATCAGCGCACGCAAGTTCTACAGCGTTCGAGCCCTGCGCGAGCTTGCGGCCCGAGGCGGAGAACCTCTGTCGCTGCGCTGCGCGGTCAAGCCCCCGCTGACCACGGTGGTCCGCGCTCAACGCACCCAGGCCGACCAACCTGGCCGAACAGGCATCGAGGGTCCATAGGCCCCTGCCCAGCCGACCACCTCACATCCGGCCTCGACCGGCCTCGGCAGGCCGCGGCCTGCCGAGCGGTCTGCGCCAGCGTGACGCACTCGGTGAGCAGCTGCAGGCCGGTCTTGCCGGTGACGCCGACCGCCCGCTCCCCAGGCCCTGATAAACCGCGGCCGGCGGCTTCCGCAGCCGGTCGGCTCTGCGGGCCGCTTCGTTGACCAGATCATTTCGACGTGCGACGAAGCGGCCGCGACTCCACGCGACACCCCCGCACTGCTGGATGCGCGCCGATCGCCCGCGCCCACGCACGTGCCGTCAGTAACACCTGGGTGTGGCGAGCAGGGTATGCGGCGTCGACCAAGCGGCCCGCGTGGCGAGCGCGGGCATACCCCGGGCCAACGTCGTCGCACTCGCCCGCCCGCCCGCAGGCGGGCTTGGCGGTGTGGCCGGCCACCCCGGCCGTGAGGAGATCCTTCACGACCGGGGTGGCCGCTCCCTCCGGCCGAAGTGAGCCGGCGGCCGTGGCCGACCGGATTCCAGCACGAGCATCCGAGCGATCACTCCCGGCAATGCCGCCTCGCCGAGCGGGCTTACCAAGCTCACCTTCAGCGACATGGGAGGGCACCTTGCTGATGGCTGCCCTGAACGCGCGATTGGCCGGTCATCACACGGTGATGGCGAAGCTCAGTGGACGTTCGCCTATCCCACGTCGCACCTGAGCGTCGTCAGCGGTGGAAGCTGCGTTGCTCTAGGGGTGCCTGGTGGGTGGTCGTACCGTGACGAACCCCTGTGCCTGGTGGCGGAGCCCAGCGAGGTCGTAGATGGCGGCCACGACCGGCATGAAGGCGTGATAGCAGCTCAGTGAGGAGGGGACGTTGAGGATGTCGGGGGTGTTGCAGAGGAAGGGCATCTCGGCGTACAGGTAGGCGAGCCCTGCCTGATGCATGGCCGCCTCCTCGGTGGGTGTGACGTGGCTAGTCCGTGAGTTGATGATGCATCTGACGTGCTCATCGCACACCTTTTGCAACTGCTCGTTGCTGCGGACCTCCTGATCGATGTGCTGGCGCACGGCCTGGTAGGCGGGGAAGCCGACGCACTCCGAGAGCGCGTGCACGCGAATGCGGGAGCTGGTGTGTGTGGTCGTCTGGAGGGCCCCTCGTATGCGGCGTCGCGTGTCCCTGATCGCACGTGTTGCCCGTGACCTGGCCTTCTGCGGGGTGTCTCCGGAGGCGATGTACATGGTGTCGAGGTGCAGGTCGATGTAGAGCACGTCGATGGCGGCGAACCGGCGCCCGGCCCACTCCAGCAGTGCGGCGAGGCGTTCGCGGCTGAAGTAGCTGTTTCCGGGGCTCACCCCGATGAGGATGTGTTCGCCGCGCTCGAGGAGTTGCCGGCAGGCGGGTGTGTAGGGCTCCACTTCGAAGTGGGTCTCGAAGCGGGGAGCCGGGTCGGTCTGGAGGGGGGTCACCGGGTCGGTCACTCAGGCCTCCCGGCCGTGACGAGGTCGGATTCGTGCAGCAGGACGGCAAGGTCCTCACACAGGCGGTCCAGCAGTTCCTGCAGGTTCCGTTCGGTCATGGCTCCGCACATGACCTCCTCCAGCCGGGTGCGCAGCCCGGCGATGCCCTCGTGGTCGGCGCCGGCCCGGACGGCCAGGGCGAGCGTGCGGCGGGTGGCGTCCAGGCACCGCAGCGGGCCGTACTGCGGGGGTTCCTCCAGCAGTCCACGCCCGCAGCTGAGCAGGTAGGCCGCGAGCAGGAGCAGTTCCTCACCGATGGGAGGGGGTGTGGTCGCCCCAGGACTCATAGCTGATCACCTCGTTTCGGTGGCGACGGGCCGCTTGCGCACGGCCTCGGGCGGGATATCCGACGGGCACCAGCAACACGGGGTCGAGGTGCTCGGGAAGGTTGAGCAGGGTGCGGATCACGGGCTTGCGGAAGCTGCCCACGGGGCAGCCGCCCAAGCCGAGCGCGTGCGCGGCCAGCAGCAGGTTCTGCACCGCCATCGCCACGCACAGCAGCCCTTCGTCCCACGGGCCGCCGGTGTCCTGGACGGCGCGGGAGCGGTCGAAGCAGGCCAGCACGACCAGCGGAGGCGGTTCGATGATGCCCGGCGCGAACGCCCTGATCAGTCGCAGCGTGCGCGGGTCGCGGACCGCGATGAAGGCCCACGCCTGCTTGTTGGAGGCCGAGGGGGCGGCGACCATCGCGTCCAGCATCATCGCGACCAGGTCATCATCGACGGGCTGGGACGTGTACTGGCGCACCACGCTGCGGGTGAGCAGCGTCCGCAGGGCGGGCGGTAACGGCCGCTGAGCTTCATCTGCTCGATCGGCGCCCTCGTTCACCATGGCAGTTGATACGGATGGTATGGGATCGATCACGTAGAGTAGTCTAAGGGTCAAGCTCGCCCGATAGCAGCCCCATCGAAAGGACTGAAGTCTGTGTCGGTTCCGTCATCGACCACCCCCGCCCCCGCCGAGCAGATCTATGAGATGGTCACCGGGAGCTGGCTCGCGGCCGCCGTCGGCGCCGTGGCCGAACTCGGCGTCGCGGACCACATGACCGCCACCCCCCGCGCTCTGGAGGAGCTCGCCGACGCCGTCCAGGCCGATTCAGCCGGCCTCTACCTGCTCCTGAGCGCCTGCGCCGACCTCGGCCTGTTCCAGGAGGAGGCCGGTCAGGCCTTCGCGCTCACCCCGCTCGGGCAGGCGCTGCGCAGCGACAGCACCGAGTCGATGCGCGGATTCGCCCGCTGGCTGGGCACCCATGCCGAGCGCGCCTCGCTGGCGGGCCTGGCCACCGCGGTGCGCACCGGCCGCGCGGTCTTCCAGGACGTGCACGGCCAGGACGTGTGGGACTACTTCAACACCCACCCTGAGGTGGCCGCGGTGTTCAACCAAGGCATGACCGACATCTCCACCCAGATCACCAGCAAGGTGGCCGAGGTCTACGACTTCAGCCGGTTCGACACCCTCGTCGACGTCGGCGGAGGACACGGCTACGTCCTGGCCAGCCTGCTCAAGGCCCACCCGCACCTGCACGGTGTGCTGTTCGACCGCCCCGAAGTGGTGGCCGGCGCGGAGCCCACGCTCCAGAAGGCGGGCGTGCGCGACCGCTGCGACATCATCGGCGGCGACTTCCTGACATCGGTCCCCGCGGGCGGCGACGGCTATCTGCTGTCGGCCGTCATCCACAACTGGGACGACTCAGACGCCGCCCTCATCCTGGCCAACTGCCGCGATGCCATGGTCGACCACGGCCGCGTCCTGCTGGCCGAGGTGCTGGTGCCCCAAGGCCCGCACAAAGCGCTGCCCGCCAAACTGCTCGGCCTCAGCATGCTGGCCAACTGCGGCTCCCGGCAACGCACCGAAACAGAATTCGCGGCACTACTCGACAAGGCCGACCTGCACCTGAGGGAAGTTCACACCAGCCACCATTTCACCAGCGTCATCGAAGCCTGCAAACAACCACCGGCCCACGGCAGCGAGGGCTGAACCGCTTCTATCAGGGGTGGTGAGCGCGGCGGCGATGTCGACGGAGGCGAGACAGCGGCTGGGCCGGCCTCATCGGCATCGCCACCGCAACCGGCATCAGCCGGCAGTTCGGAGCCGGTCGAGCTGCTCTGGTGTGGCTGCCCATCCGCTACGAACACGCTGCGTCGTTGTGGTGGACAGGGGGCGTGCGATTAATTGCTTCGCCGAGGAGTGATGTGCCCCGAACCCGGGACACCTCGTACCACCCAGCGGCGCTGGGCCTGCGTTCGGATGAGTGTCGTCAAGATCTTTGGCCCACTGATCGTCATGCATGCCGGCCCCAGCTCGCGGTAGGGCGTTCGTGGCCGTCGATGACCGTGCGAACACCGCGGGTCTCATGAGTCGTGACGGCCTGGCAGGTGACTCGCCCATCAATTCTCAGGTTGACACTCGTAGGAGGTGGCGATCGCGGCGGCGCGGTCGCGCAGGGCGGCGCGCAGCCACTGCGGGGCCAGGGCTTCCGCGCTCGTGGCGAGCTGCCACAGCGCCCATTCGGCGTGTCTCGGATCTTGGAAGGTCACCTCCAGCCGCAGCCAGCCGTCTGAGTCGGCTTCTTCGGCGCGGACGGCCAGCGCGGTGCCCACCAGCTCCTCCCGCCGACTCGGGTTCACCCGTACCAGCACGGTGACCTGGTCGCCGCCGGTCCGAAACCGCGTGCTGCGTTCCTGCCAGGCCCGGTCGAGATCGACCCGGTCTGGTCGCTGTGCGGGTTCGGAGAGTTCCTCGGCGGCCAAGATCCGCGACAGCCGGTAGGTGCGGTCCGCGCCCGACCTGGTGGCCAGCAAGTAGCCCTGGTCGCGTACGGTGACCAGGCCGATCGGGTCCACCGTGCGCCACTTCGGGGTCTGGCCCACGGCCGCGTAGTGGATGCGCAGCTTGTGTCCGGCGAACACCGCGCGCCGGACCTCGGCCACTATGGTGTCGGGCACCTCCTCAGCGACCATCCGGCGCGAGAGGAGGTCGGTCTCCGGGTCGATGAGCAATCGCTGGGCCGCGCCGGCCGCGGTGTCCCGGTAGCTTTCGGGTAGCGCGTCGATCACCTTGAGCATGGCCGAAGCGAGCGGCGAGCCGAGACCGAACGCCTGCGCGCCGCGCCGCGATCCGGCGACCAGCAGGGCGAGCGCTTCGTCGTGGTTGAGCCCGGTGAGCTCGGTCTGGAAACCGGGCAGCAACGCGAAACCGCCGTGCCGGCCGCGTTCGGCGTAGACCGGGACGCCGGCCGCCGACAGCGCCTCGATGTCGCGCAGCACGGTTCGGGTGGACACCTCCAGCTCGCGGGCCAGCGTGGCCGCGGACAGCCGGCCGCGCTGGCGCAGCAGCAGCACCAGCGATACCAACCGGTCGGCGCGCACACAAGAACTTTACCGAAATACACGACATGCGATGTCGTGATTTGCCGGGAGGCTTAACGGAGTGATCCCTCAGACACCCTGAGCGCTCACCCATACGGTCCAGGCGCGCAAGCAGTTCCCGCGGGGCCGAACCTCGGCGGTCGAGCGCTGCCAGGTTCGGATAACTGTGGGTGCCCGCTGCCGCAGGCCCTTAAGACCAAGGCCGTGTGGTTACGGCATTTGTGCTGTTGGCAAGGGATGCCAGGCCGGTCCGGTAGACCTGCGGACGCAGGCAGCGGAGCCCCGGTAGGAACGGTGTGTCGACCAAGACCAGTCGTCTCTGTGAATGGGCTCCGCTGTTTGTTCAATCTGTCATCACGCGCCAGATCGTGGTGGCCGGTGGCGTGTTCGCGCCGGGACACCTGGGAGAACCCACTCGGATCATCCCGTTGGAGATGGTCGATGCGGTTGTGGCCGAGTGCGGTGCCGTGCAGAAGCGGGTGCGCAGCTTCCCTGGTCTACCTGCTGCCGGCCGCCGCGTTGTTCGATCCGATCGGTCGGTGTGGCGCAAGCCCACCGTGGCGTTGCCGCCGGTGCAGGTCCCGGCGATCACCGCCGGAGCGTTGTGGCAGGCCCGCACGCGGCTGGGCCCGACCCCGCTGCGGGCACTTTTCGACCTCCTGCGCGCAGGCACCGCCGTCCCGGGCCTGTGCAGGGCCCCGGCGGTGGGGGCTGCTGGTGTGCGCCATAGACCGCACCACCCTGGAGGTCCCCGACACGCCCGCGCACCGTGCCCGGCTGGGCAGGAACGACAACCAGTACGCCGCCGCCTACCCCCACATCCGGCTGGTTCCCCTGGTCGCCTGCGGCACCGCGCCCTGAGGGACGCGGTGTCCGGGCCGGCGAGCACGGGCGAACCCACCTATGCCCGGCAGGTCGTGCGCTCGGCCGGCGGCGGCATGATCGTGCTGCTGGACCGGGGGCTGTCGGGCAATGCCCTGCTCAGCGCCATCAACGACGCCGGCGCGGCCTTCCTCGCCGCGGTTGTCGGCCCGCCGCAACCCGCCCCCAGGAGATCTACGCTCTGCCGACCGTCCACTAGGCGCTGCGGATCGCCAGCGCCGATGCCGACCTGGCAGCCCCCGGCCTCGACCCCGACCGGGCCGGTTTCAGCGTCGCCATGCAGGCTGCCCGAGACCAATTCGTCCAAGCCGCAAACGTGATCAACGACAAGAGAATCGATCTGGTCGGCGCCATCGGCCGCCAGGCCCTGAACAACCCGCTTCCCGTCCGCCGCCTGCGCGTCAGTGCCCGAGCAGCCAAATGCCCCTTGTCCCGCTACGCCCACCAGAGCCTGCGCGTCGACCGCCGCACCTACACAGCCCCCGTCAGCATCGATATCTTGACCAGCCCACCCAGCCCCTAACTACACGGCCTTGGTCTTTAGCGCGGCTGATGGTGCCGTCAGCGCATTGCACTAGGCAGGTGCCGCTACCAGGCGTACGGTGGGTAAGGACTTTCGGGCGACCAAGCGGCGCCACCTCCATCCTCCGCTCCGAGACCGTGCCCAGCACAATTGCGCGCGGGCCTCTTCGACATCCGACCTTTTCTCGGGAGCGGAATCAGAGTCACCATCGCCTCCTGAGTCCCCTGCACAGAGGGGGTGCCGAAACGTGCCGTTGCACTCCACGGCCGGTGCCCGGTGCGCCTCACAGGAGTGCTAGAAGGGTGCACCAGGGGACGGCGTACTGCTGTTCCCCCCCACGGCAAGTTAGCCGTCCCCTCCCCTTGGTGAACCAATGTGTCAGCCGAGAGCCATGGCACTGGTGTCGGTGCCGAGAATTGTGTCACTGGCTCTGATGGGCGTGATGTGAAACCGGCTTTCAGGCCTGTTTGTTGTGCACTTGCGGCGGCTGCTGTCGATGTCTTTGGTGCTGTGTCCGATTTTTCTCACAGTGCTTGCTTGCCTGACTGTTCCGCTGGGGCGGCCGGAGGCGTCCAAGACGCTGAGATCCTGGTGTTGCGGCATAAGGGCAGGCAAATGAAGCAGCGGCGTAAGCGTGATCAGTGATTAGCGCCACGCCGCATGCCCCGGCTCGGTGTTGCTCAATATTTGAGCGGCAACGTCTGATTCGAAAAATGGTGGGTGTCGGGTTGGCGCTGTCTCCCCATCCTGAGGTCGACCCGCCGCACCGGCTCGTCCCGACAAGGGGGATGAGCCTGCCGATATTGCATCGTGGTCGTGGCCCCAACCGGCTCCGGGAGCCGCCGGGCAGGGTGCTTCCCAGACGGGCCAGGCATGTCGGCTCGGACGGCCGGCCCGGAGGCGACGGCATCGCTAGGTTCCGGGGCCCCGGGGGGCACGTTGAACCACAGCGGTAACGCTTTGAAGCGTGCCCGCCGTCCCGGGCCGGAACGGCCGACGACCGACCACCAGCGATCGGAGATTGCCATGACCGCCCTGATGCCCGCCACACCATCGTCGCCCTGCACGGCGACCTCGACATCGCCTCGGCTCCGGCCTCGCGCCAGCAATTGCACGGCACCCCTGCACCACAGGTCCGACCGGTCGCCGGACGGCCAGGAACCCTGTCACCTGCTCCACGCAGGGAACGTCGGCGCCTCCAGGCTGGGGCGCCTCGATGGGAAGGCGGGCGCAGCGGGCTACAAGATGACATCCGGCGGCGGTAGTGGGAGGCCGCCGTTGGAGACCGACATTAGGCACCGGCCACCACGGATAGGTCATGGCGGCCCCGTCGGAGCCCGGAGCCGTTGGATCACGATCAGCCAAGGCTCCGGGCGACGGGCACAGGCTCTGCCGGGCTCTCCGAGAACGAGGCTGGCATCTGCGTGAGCAGGAGCCGTATGTGGGTCTTCCGTGCTCGCCAGGGTCAGCCAGAGCTCGGAGGTGCCGGTCGTGCGGTGGAGATGTCGCAGGAGGCGAGGATCTCCTGCGGCATCACGTCACCGGACTCCATGGCGGCCCTGGCCAGTGCGGCCTGCGCCGACGATGGTGGCGCATCGGGCGGGACGACCAGGAGCAGCAGTTCGTCCATGCCGCCGCAGGTCACGCCGACCATGTGATCGAGGTTGGGCAGCCAGCCCACCTTGACTCCGCGTCCCGACACTGTCAGGCGGCGGGGCACCTCGTTCCAGTCGGCGAGATCGACGGTTACACGGGTGGCCATGCCCAGTGGGCCGGTCAGGGCCACGATGAGGTCGGCGAGTTCATCAGCCGCCTCGCGGGAACGGGGCCACCAGCCGCCGTCCAGAATCCCGCGGCGGCCGCCGCCTGGCGTAAGGCTCAGCCTCGCTTCCGGCGGCGTCTGCTCCTGCGGCACCGGGGCCGGTGCCAGTTGGATGATTTCGTGGGCCATGACGGGCCCCGTTTCTCGGCCCCGCACACGGAGCCGGGTCGTCTGTCGCCGAGGACGACGCCGACATGGCGGCCTGCGTGCGAAAAGGCCTCGGTGCCTCCACCCTACGCCACGGTCGGCGCGGTCTCCGGAGCAACGGACCTGAGACCGGAACGCGGGGAGCCCGGCCGCTACCCGTTCCAGGGCGGTTGTACGGTCACGTTCCCGAAGTATCCGGACTCTCCGAACATCATTCCGTTAGGAGTTGTCAGGCGGGGATAGAACTCTTTGAGATTCGAGGCGGAGGGGATGGGCCTCATGAGAGGGACGGTGTCGGAGGTGTGGATCGCCGCCGGAGACGGCTGCGACTATGTCCGTGCCGATGCGATCGTGATGCTGCGCATGGACCGGACCGGACGGCTGACCGCACAGCTGCGCGACGACGCGAAGGTCAGCGTGACCCTTCTGGAAGGCTCGTCGGGTGCCAGTCCGCCCGCCGATTTCCATCGTCAGCTGATCCGCGCGGTGGCCGAGCTCGCGGATTCCAGCGGCGCGCGAATGGTCCGCGCGCATCACGAGGACGGCGCCTGGCGCTGGGTCAGCGAACCGTTGTAGAGCGTTGCGGGGGTGGTTCGTCCGGCCATGCGGCGTCCGGTGCCTGCGCCGCACTGGCCGGCGCCGATGCGCGTCAGCCGGGAAGGCGGAGGGCGGGGGAGGGCCACGTCGTCCTGCCATGCGCTCGAGCAGCCGGTCGTACAGGGGAAGCCGCGCCAGGTGGGGCTGTGGCGACGGAGACCAATGAGAGGATCGGCCAGGTCGGTGCCACGGGGTTCGATGAGGCCATCGGTGCAGAGCAGGAGAGTGGACAACGACGGCAGGACGCAGGGGCGTCGGGCGGATGCCGGTGAGATCGGGACTGCCGAGCAGCATTCCGTGGCCGTCCAGGTAGTGCGTGCCGCCCTCGTCGGTGATCAGCAGCGGTGGGGGATGGCCGGCGTTGCGCCAGGTGCAGGCTCCACGGCCCCTCGGCGGCTCCCTCGACCGGGCGACACCGCGGTGGCCATCTCCGCGGCGCCGACGGCGGCCATGGCGCCGTCCAGGCGTTCCGGTACGTGGCCGGGAGGTCGGGCCAGGTCCCATGCCAGGGCTCTGAGCATGTTACGCGCCTGGGTTCATCCGGGCCGCCGCGCCCAGGTCGTGGCCCACGATGTCACCGATCGCCAGGCCGGTGGCGCCGTGCAGATCACCGTCCCGCGCTGATCTGGCGCCTCGGCTTTCCGTCTTTCTCGTCAAGCTCATAGGGCCGACCACATAGCGGAAGGCGTCCACGTACCGACGCGTTTCAGAAGGCGCACGTCGCTGAAGCCGTGAACGAAGCTCGTTCGTGATCACATCCGCTGTGGGACCGTGCGCGGCGCGCGCTTTCTCTGGGGCGGCTGCCGGCTTGGGGCAGACGTGCGGAGATCACCGGTACCGGCGAAGGCCGTTACGCTCCGCCCCCGCCACGTGCGGCTGTAAGCGCCTCCCAGTGGACGTACACTCAAGGGAGAACGAGGGTTTTTCGATGCGGGCGGCAGAGCCGGTGTCGCTCTGGTTCCATTACGTGGTCTCGTTTCGGGGCCGGACAGGTCCGGCGCTCATGACGCCGCATTCCGCTCGACCCGCTTTCGGTCGCTCCTTTCGACGCCAGGCGCGCTGGTGATCTTCGACCTCGCGGGCGTGACTTTCCGCGCCGCATCCGGCCTGTCCATGCCCGTGGGAGCACACCGCCGGACCGGGCCGACAGGGACCGTTCCGGTGCCGGCCGGGCCATGCCGGCAACCGGACAAGATCCTGCGCATCACCGGCGTGCGCCGAGCTTTCACCGTTCAGTGAACGGTCTTCGCGCCACGGCGCAGCCGCCCCGGCGGTGGCGCGTCCGCCCCCTGACACCCGGATCACCCAG
Organism: Spirillospora sp. CA-255316; assembly: GCA_050942275.1. Classification (GTDB taxonomy): domain Bacteria; phylum Actinomycetota; class Actinomycetes; order Streptosporangiales; family Streptosporangiaceae; genus Spirillospora. The sequence continues at coordinate 3,861,296 of CP192047.1, forward strand.
GACGAGGGCACGACCGATCGCAGCCGATCCAGGAGGTCCGGGAATGAACGACATGACCAGCGGCGAGATCGCCCCCATCGAATGGCGGTCCAAGGGCGGTGTCCGTTCCTTGGAAGGCCGTCGGCGACTCGACGCGACATTCGACGTGATGACGGCCGTCCTCGATGAGAGCGACCTGAGCGCCGTGCTGACACTGGTCGCCACCCGTGCCCGCGCCATGGTGAACGCGCGGCTGGCCTTCATCGTCCTGCCGGTAGAGGAGGACAACCTTCTGAGGGTCGACGTCGCCATCGGCGTCGACGGTGACCGGATACGCGGTCTGACGTTCCGGCGCGGCCGCTCCATGATCGGCCGCGCCTTCAGCGCCCGACAGGCCCTGTCCACAAGGATCACCGTCGACCAGGGGCTCGGCGGTCTGCCGGCCGGTCCCATCCTGCTGCTGCCGCTCGAGACCGGCGAGGCGACCCACGGGGTCCTGGCGGTACTGGGCCGTCCCGGAGAGTCGTCGTTCGGCATTCCCGCCGCTCGGGAGCTGTTCCGGTTCGCCACCATGTCCGCCACGCTGATCGATCTGGCCGAAGAACACCGCGCGGCCGGTCCGGCGACCGTCTGAGGATGCGCGTCGCCACACCCTCCGGACACTGTTCACGCAAGCTCGCCGCCGGCCCGGACGTGCGGCCCTTGAGCATGCGGGGCAGCAGCCGGGCGGAACCCGGTGGCCCAGTGGACGTACTCGATCGCGCCGCCCTTGGACCCCACCCGGGCCCGCCGTCCTTCAGGTCCAGGTCCAGCGACAGGTTCTCTTCGGTCCGCGCGGTGGTCTCGTAGAGGAGCCGCCACCCCCGCTCGCGCAGCCCGTGGGTGTCGTCGGCGAACAACTTGTCCAGCCGGGCGCGGGGGGACGGAGCGGTCGTGGCGGCGGGTGGGCTCACGGCGCCGCAGCCGTCTGGCCGGGTTGGTCTCCAGCACCTCTTACTGCTGCGCCCAGGCCACGAACGAGCTGAGCGCCGACAGATGCCGGTTTCAGGGTCGCGGCCGCAGCACCGTCCCAGCGGTCCATCACCGCGGCGAAGTCGTCGGGCGGCGCCCGCGCAAAGGGTTCCTCCGCAGCGCGTCAGGAATGGACGTCACCTTCGACGTGTTCGAACTGCCAGACGAACCAGGCCTGTCCATATGCACATACAGCGTCGAAGAGGGTTCACCTTCCGCCGACAGGTTCGCCCTCCTCGCCAGCTGGGCGGCCACCCAAGAGTTCGGAAGCCGGCACCGCCCCCCTACAGCCCACGGCCAGGAACCAGCAGACAACCCCCGCCCATCACGGAAGGCGACTGATTCGGATCCTGCCCGACTCCACAAGACCCGCCAGACAGGCGGGGGAGGACTGACATGGCACTGATTCTGGTGACCGGGGCATCCAGCGGGCTCGGGCACAACACGGCGAAAGCGTTGGCCGGCGAAGGGCACGACGTGGTCGTCCACGTCCGCGACCAGGCCCGTCTCACCGACGCCGATGACACCGCCCGGTGGAAGGGTGCCGTCATCGGGGACCTCGCCGAGCTGGACGAGATCCGCGGCGTCGCCCGGCAAGCCTCCGGGTTCGGCCGCTTCGACGCCGTCATCCACAATGCCGGCACCATGCGCTCTCCCGAAGCGATCGCCGTCAACACCGTCGCGCCCTACGTGCTGACGGCCCTGATGGACAAACCGGCGAGGCTCATCTACCTCAGCAGCTCCATGCACCGGAGCGGCTCCACCGACCTGCGACGGCTGGCCGCCGGCACCGCTTCCTACGGCGACACCAAACTGTGGGTCACCGCCCTCGCGCTTGCGATCGCGTCTCGGTGGACAGGAACCTCCAGTCATGCGGTCGATCCCGGCTGGGTCCCCACACGTATGGGCGGTGCCGGCGCGCCGGACGACCTGACAGCCGGGCACCAGACGCAGGTGTGGCTCGCCACCCGCTCTGACCTGACCCCGGGCACCGGCGGCTACTGGTACCACCAGCAGGTGCAGCCACCCCACCCCGCGTCGCAAGACGAAGGGTTCCAGGCTCACCTCATTGAAGTTTTGGAGAGCCATACAGGCGTCCCGCTCGACTGACCGCGACCGCCGGCCGAGGTTGCCGAAGGGCGATGCGGCGGGCCAAGCGGTGGCGGGCCTCCTGGACATCGAGCCGGGCGCCGATCGTGCGGCTGTACCCGTCGTCGGCGACGAACTCCAGCAAGTGCAGGGGTGTCCTGGAACCGCACCGGCACGGTCTGCCGGCGGTGTCACGCGGCACCCGCACCTGCACCGGGCCGACGTCGGTCGGCACCGTCTTGGCGCGGGTGCCGTTGCGGCTATCGCCGCTGCCCTGGCCCGTCGCGTCGTGCTTGCCGTAGTCGGGGTGATCGGTGACCTCGCCCTCCAAGGCCGACTCCAGCACTCGCTTGGTCAGCTGCTACAGCGGCAGCCCGCCCTCACCGGTCAACTGCGCCCCCTCGCCGGGCTCGCTCGACCAGCATCGAGATCAACTGTTCGTCACTCACCGCACTCGCAGCGCCGTTCACAGGCTGGTCACCGGCGGGCCGGCCCATGGCCTCGGCATCGACGGCGGTCTCGGTCATCTGGCATCTCTTCCTCGCTTGTCAGATCCGCCGTTATTTGTGCGGTCCCTCTATGTCTGCCAGTCGGCGAGGATCGCCTCTGTGTCGGTGCTGCGTTGCGGAGGCCGGGGTGGCGGCGGGGTTCGGGAGAATCGGGGTGCGGGCGCGGGTTGGGGGATGCCGTCGATGGTGGTGATGGTGTGGCGGGCGGCGATCTGCGGGTGGGCGGCGACTTCGCCGAGGGCCAGTACGGGTGTGACGCAGGCGTCGGTGTCGGCGAAGACGCGTGTCCAGTGGTCGCGGGGCTGGGAACGGAAGATCTCAGTGAAGCGCGCCCGTAGTGTTGGCCACCCGTTGGGGTCCATCTGGTCGGGGAGTTCGTCTGCGTCCAGGCCGAGGCCGGCCAAGAGGGCGGCATAGAACGGGGGCTCGAGTGCGCCGACGGCGACGTGGCGGCCGTCGGCGCACCGGTAGGTGTCGTAGAAGGGGGCGCCGCTGTCGAGCAGGTTCGTGCCGCGTTCGGGCCGCCATCGCCCCGCGCCGGTGAGTGACCACAGGACTTGTCCGAGGATGCTGACGCCGTCCACCATGGCGCAGTCGATGGTCTGTCCGCCGCCGGAACGTTCCCGCTCCCAGAGAGCGGCGAGGACACCGGTGATCAGCATCATGGAGCCGCCGCCGTAGTCGCCGACGAGGTTCAGCGGCGGTACGGGGCGGCGGCCTGCGTGGCCGATGGCGTCGAGGACGCCGGTGAGGCTCAGATAGTTGATGTCGTGACCGGCTCGTTGTGCCAGCGGCCCCGTCTGCCCCCATCCGGTCATGCGTGCGTAGACGAGCCGGTGGTTGTCGCGGCGGCAGTCCTCGGGGCCGACGCCGAGACGTTCGGCGACGCCCGGGCGGAATCCTTCCAGCAGGACGTCGGCCTTGGCGGCCAGCCGCCGAACGATGGCGCGGCCGGTGGGCGTCTTCAGGTCGGCGTGCAGTGATCGTCGTCCACGCAGCAGGTGGTCGGGGCCGCCTCCGGTGAGATCCAGCGCGCCCGAAGGCCGTTCGACGCGGACGACGTCGGCCCCGAGATCGGCGAGGATCATCGCGGCGTGCGGAACGGGACCGATGGCGGCGAGTTCGACGATCCTCAATCCGGTCAGCGGGCCGCCGGAACCGGAGAGGGCGTGCGGCGCGGAGCGTGTGCCGGCTCCGGGGTGTGTAGTGGTCATAGCGATCGGGCGATGACTTCCTTCATGATCTCGTTGGTGCCGCCGTAGATCTTCTGGACGCGGGCGCCGGCGTACATGCGGGCGATCGGGTATTCGGTGATGTAGCCGTAGCCACCGAAGATCTGCAGGCAGCGGTCGATGATCTCGGTCTGTCTCTCGGTGGCCAGGTACTTGGCCATGGAGGCGGTCGCTGCGTCAAGGGCGCCGTCGAGGTGGCGGGTGATGCAGTGGTCGACGAAGGTGCGGGTGGCGAGGGCTTCGGTGCGGCATTCGGCCAGGACGAAGCGCGTGTTCTGGAAGTCGAGCAATCTCTGGCCGAAGGCCGTCCGCGTCTTGGCGTGGTCGACGGCCAGGTCGACGGCGTGTTCGGCGGCGGCGACGGCGCTGACGGCGATCGTGAGCCGCTCTTGCGGCAGTTGCGCCATCAGCTGGCCGAAACCCTGGCCTTCCCGGGGACCGAGCAGGTTGGCGACCGGTACCCGCATGTCGGTGAACGACAGCTCCCGCGTGTCCTGGCCATGCTGCCCGATCTTCTCCAGGACGCGGCCGCGGTGGAAGCCGGCCAGCCCCCGGGTCTCGGCGACGATCAGCGACAGTCCCTTGCCGCCGCGTTCCCGGCCGGTGCGGGCGACGATGATCAGCAGGTCGCAGTGGGTGCCGTTGGTGATGAAGGTCTTGGATCCGTTGATGACGTAGTCGTCGCGGTCGCGGACGGCGGTGGTGCGGATGTTCTGCAGGTCGCTTCCGGTGCCGGGTTCGGTCATGGCGATGGCGCCGACGAGTTCGCCGCCGGCCATGCCCGGCAGCCACCGCTGTTTCTGTTCCTCGCTGCCGTAGGCGTTGATGTAGTGGGCCACGATGGTGCTGTGCACGTTGTAGGACCAGCAGTCGTCGGCGATGCGGGCCTGCTCTTCGATGACGACGGCTTCGTGGGCGAAGCTCCCGCCGCCGCCTCCGTACCGTTCGGGGCAGCTGATGCACAGCAGGCCGATCGCCCCGGCGGCGTTCCAGAACGCGCGGTCCACGGCATGCTGCCGTGACCAGCGGCGCTGGTTGGGTTCGGACTCCTTGGCGAGAAAGGTGCGGGTGAGGTCGCGCAGTTGGTCGAGGTCGTCGGTCATCCAGGGTGAGCGGTAGCTCATCGGTCTCTCTTCTCAGCGCCCGGTGAAGGTCGGCCGTCGTTTGGCGCGGAAGGCGCGAACGCCTTCGCGTAGGTCGGTGGTGTGCAGGAGGAGAAAGAAGTTGCGCCGTTCATGGGCCAGTCCTTGGGGCAGGGTGGTGGCGTTGGCGGCCTTGGCGGCGTCCTTGGCCATCTGCACCGCCAGCGGTGCGTTGCGGGCGATCTGTGCACCGATCTCGACCGCGGTCGGGACGCAGGCGTCGTCGTCGGTGACGTCGCTGACGAGTCCGCAGGCGTGGGCGTCGGTGGCGGTGATCGCCGCGCCGGTGAGCAGCAGCCGCATGGCCTTGGCCTTGCCGATGGCGTGCACGAGCCGCTGGGTGCCGCCCGCCCCCGGGATCGCGCCGAGTGTCACCTCTGGGAGGGCGAAGGTCGCCGACCGGGCCGCGACGACGATGTCGCAGGCCAGCGCGATCTCGCAGCCGCCGCCGAGTGCCGGTCCGCGCACCGCCGCGATGAGCGGCTTGCGGTAGGAACTCAGCACGTCGAACAGGCGACGGCCGAATCCGAGCGGATCGAGCGCCTGGTCGACGGTGACCGTGTCCAGTTCGGTGATGTCCGCGCCGGCGCAGAACGCGCGATCGGAACCGGTGAGGACCACCGCGCGTACTGCCGGGTCCCGGTCGGCGGCTTCCAACGCGGTCGCCAGGCGGCAGGTCAGCGCCTTGTTGAGCGCGTTGAGCGCTTCGGGCCGGTCGAAGGTGATGACCGCGACGTGCTCGCGGACGCTGCTCGCCACCAGTGGCCGGTCAGGCATGATCGCTCCCGGAGTCGTACAGGTCGTGGTACTGGGCGCGCAGCCGCTTCTTGTCGATCTTGCCGACGCCGGTGCGGGCGATCGTGTCGACGAACACCGTCGTCTCCGGCAGCTGCCAGGCGGCGAAGCGGGCCGCGAGATGATCGCGGACCTCCTGCTCGGACAGCGTCCGGCCGGGCTCGACCACCACCAGGGCGACCGCGCGTTCCTGCCATTTGGGGTGCGGCACGCCGATGACCGCGGCCTCGGCGACGGCGGGGTGGGCGACGATCGCGTTCTCCATGTCGATCGAGGAGATCCATTCGCCGCCGCTCTTGATGATGTCCTTCATCCGGTCGGTGAGCTTGAGATAGCCGTGCTCGTCGATGGTCCCGGCGTCACCGCTGCGCCAGTACCCGTCGGCGCTGAACCGGTCGCCGGAGTAGGGCGCGTCGTGATAGCGGGCGGTGATCCAAGGGCCCCGCACACAGACTTCGCCGACGCTGGTCCCGTCGTGGGGCAGATCGCGGCCCTGCTCGTCGCGGAGCACGATGTCGACACCGGTGAGCGGCAGGCCTTGCTTGCGGCGCAGGTCCCAGAGTGCGTCGGTGTCGAGTTCGTGTTTCACGGCGGGTTTCCACCGGTTCACCGCGATCAATGGGGAGGTCTCGGTGGCGCCGTAGCCGTGGAGGATGTCGGCGCCGGTGGCGTCGTGGAATCCCCGCATCAGCGACAGCGGCGGCTCGGCCGAGCCGGCCAGCAGCCGGACCCGGCGAAAGTCCGGACGCAGGTCGTTGGCGCGGATGTGGTCCAGCATGGGCTGGAAGATCACCGGCGCCCCGTTGGCGATGGTGACCTGCTCCCGCATCATCGCGTTGATCAGCGGGCCGGTGTCCTCGGCGGTGTAGCGGCCGGGGAGCACCACCTTGCCGCCGGTCAGTGCCGCCGCCTGCGGCAGACCCCAGCACTGGGCGTGGAACATCGGCGTGATGAGCATCGTGCAGTCGTCCAGGGTCATGCCCAGGGTGGCGGCCTCGGCCATGGCGTGCAGGTAGATCGACCGGTGGGAGTAGTAGACGCCTTTGGGACGGCCGGTGGTGCCGGTGGTGTAGCAGGCGCTGTAGGCCGATCGCTCGTCGACGACGGGCCAGTCGATGGCCGGGGCCGCGGCGGCGAGCAGGTCCTCGTAGTGGTGCAGCGGCGCCGGCGTCGTCGCGATCTCTTCCAGGGGGCGGTCGGTGAGCACGATCCAGCCCTTCACGCCGCCGACGCGTGAGGCGATGGACTCCGCCACCGGCAGCAGGGACTCGTGCACCGCGATGAACGAGGCGCCGCTGTGGTCGACGACATGGGCGAGGTCGTCGGCCGCCAGCCGCAGGTTCAGTTGCAGCATCACCGCGGCCAGCCCCGGTATGGCCCAATACAGCTCGAAGTGGCGGTGGCTGTTCCAGTCCAGGACGCCGACGCGGTCACCGGGCGAGACCCCCAGCGTGCGCAGGGCGTTGGCGGCGCGGCAGACGCGTTCGTAGCAGTCCGCGTAGCTGTAGCGGTCCCATCCGTTGTCCGGCCGCCGGTAGACGATCTGTGCGTCGCCGTGGGTGCGGGCGGCGTGGCGGATGAGCGTGGTGGTGTTGAGCTGGTGGTCGTCGCCCATCGTCGACGGGTGTCCGCGAACGATCCGCCGTGTCATGTCGTGACGTGCCGTGTCGTGCCATGTCATGTCGTGCCCTCCTGTCACCGCGGCGCCATGCGGACCGCTCCGTCGAGACGGATCACTTCGCCGTTGAGCATCTGGTTCTCCACGATGTGGCAGGCCAGCGCGGCGAACTCGGCGGGCCGGCCCAGCCGTGCCGGGAACGGCACCTGCGCGCCCAGCGACCGCCGCGCCTGCTCGGACAGCACGTCGAGGATCGGGGTGTGGAAGACGCCGGGAGCGATCGTGGCGACCCGGATGCCGTAGCGGGCCAGCTCACGGGCGATCGGCAGGGTCATCCCGACCACGCCGGCCTTGGACGCGCCGTAGGCGGCCTGGCCGATCTGGCCGTCGAAGGCCGCCACCGAGGCGGTGTTGACGATCACCCCGCGCTCGCCGTCGGGACCGGGCTCGTTGTGCCGCATGGCCTCGGCGGCGAGCCGGATCACATTGAAGGTGCCGCCCAGGTTGACGGCGAGGGTGCTCAGGAACAGGGCCTGGTCGTGCGGGCCCTCGTCGTTGAGGACCTTGCGCGGGGTGCTGATCCCGGCGCAGTTGACCACGCCGGTCAGCGGACCTGGCTGCTCGGCCGCCGCCGCGACCGCGGCACGGACCTGCGACTGGTCGGTGACATCGGTCTCGACGAAGACGCCGCCGTCGGGCGCGTCATCTTTCAGGTCGGCCACGACGACGTGCGCGCCGCGTTGGAGGAGCTCGGTGGCGGTCGCCCGGCCGAGGCCGGAAGCGCCGCCGGTGACCAGGAAGGTGTGGTCGAGGAATTCCATGGCGGTGCCCCTTGCCTCAGAGACGTTCGATGACGGTGGCGTTGGCCATGCCGCCGCCCTCGCAGACCACCAGCAGCCCGTAGCGGGCTCGCGAGCGGTCGAGTTCGTACACCAGGTCGGTCAGCAGGCGCGCCCCGGTCGAGCCGAGCGGGTGACCGATGGCGATCGAGCCGCCGTTGACGTTGAGCCGGTCGGGGCCGACCCCGAACTCCCTGGCGAAGATCAGCGGGATGGGCGCGAACGCCTCGTTGACCTCGACGCGATCGATGTCGTCCATCGGCAGCCCCGCCTGCTCGAGCGCCTTGCGTGCGGCGGGAAGGATCGCGGTGAACTGAAGGACCGGGTCGTCGGCGGCGGCGGCCATGGCGCGGATCACCGCCTTCGGCCGCAGCCCTGCGGCTTCGGCGGCACCGCGTTCCGCGACGAGTACGGCGGCGGCGCCGTCACTGAGCTGTGACGCGTTCCCGGCGGTGATCAGCCCGTCCTCACCGAACACCGGTTTCAGGGCCGCCATCTTCGCCGGGTCGACGGCCGCGCGGATTCCTTCGTCACGGGTGATCAGCCCACTGCCGTCGCCGTCGCCGTTGGAGGTGATCGGGACGAGCTGGCGAACGAAGGCGCCCGCTTCGGTGGCGGCATGCGCGCGGTGGTGGCTCTTGGCGCTGTAGTCGTCGAGCTCCTCACGCGTCAAGCCCCACTTGCGAGCCACCAGATCGGCCGAGGGCCCCTGCGCGAGCAGGCCGCCGCGGTACCTGGCCAGGGCGCGGTCGCCGTACCACGGGCCCAAGCCGCCGCCAGGGTTGAACAAAGGCCCCAGGTCGACCCGCGACATCGACTCGACTCCGCAGCCGACGGCGAAGCCGTACTCGCCACTGCGGACGGCCTGGGCGGCGAAATGCACCGCCTGCTGGCCCGAACCGCACTGACGGTCGACGGTCGTGGCCGGCACATGCTCGGGCAGCCCGGCCCCCAGGGCGGCCCACCGGCTGATGTTCCCGGCCTGCTCGCCGTACTGCAGGACACATCCGGTGATGACGTCGGCGATCCGCTCGGGATCCACGCCGCTGCGGTCGACGAGTGCGCCCAGCGTGTGCGCCAGCAGATCAGTGGGGTGCCGGCCGGCGAGGACGCCGTGGCGTTTCCCGACGGGCGTGCGGACGGCGTCGACGATGACTGCTTCTGTGCTTCTCACAAGGATTCCTCACAGCTCACGGATCGAGGTGGACGTTCTGTGCCCGCGAGCCTCAGGCGTGCCGGGCGGCAGGCACCTCGACCCGGACCGCCAGGACGCCGGCTTCGCGGGCGTTTCTACGCGCTTCCTCGTGGAAGTCCGGTGCCGAGCACACGAACAGCGTCCGGCCGTCGTCGCCGCCGAGCACGCACGCGAACACGCCGGTGCCGGGATCGATCTCGTCGACGATCTCCCCGCCCTGACGTACGCGGATCACGCGCCCGCCCACGGCATCGGCGATCCACAGGGCGCCTTCGGCGTCCAGCGTGGACCCGTCACCGGCGACGGAAACCTGGCCGAGCGCCTTCGCGAGGTCGTGCTCGGTGGGCAGGTCACCGAACCTCGCCCACTCCCGGCGATGGACGAGCGCGCCGTCACCGGCGATGTCGAAGGCGGTGATCCGGTTGCCGAAGGTCTCGTTGACCAGCAGGACCCCGTCCTCGGTGATCACACTGCCGTTCGGGAACCACAGTTCCCGGGCGGCCTGGGCGACGGTTCCGTCGGGATCGACCCGCAACAGGCCGGTCGGCTTCAGCGGCGCACCGCCCATGAGGTCGAACCCGAAGTCCCCGACGAACGCGCGCCCCTTGAGGTCGACGACCATGTCGTTGAGATGCCCGCCGGCCAGGTCCGAGAGGTCCGCATGGGCCACCAGCGCGCCGTCGGCCTCGCGGCGCAGCAGCTTCCTGTCGCGCATCGACACGATGAGCAGCCGGCCGTCCGGAAGCCAGCCCAGCCCGGAAGGCTGTCCGGGCACCTCGGCTTCGACGCGCACGTCGCCGCCGTCCTCCCGCACCGACAGCACCTGATGGGTGTACAGGTCGGACAGCCACAGCCGGCCGTCATGCCAGCGCGGCCCCTCCAGGTAGGAGAATCCGGTCACGACGGTGGTGATCTCGCGAGTCATCTTCGCCCTCCACTGACGGTCGAACGGTCTGCGGCGCAGCTTCGGTCGATGCGCCCGTTCCTGATGTGAGGCGGGCCGTGTCGGCCGATCACGGCACCGGCGGCCACGGTGCCGGCCGGGCGCGATCCGGATCGGTTGGCGACCTCTCCGGCGGGACGCGCCCGCCCGGTCTCGTCCCGGCGTCCCGTAATTTACTAAGCGCATAGTAACCACTGAGAGGACGATGTCCATAGGGCTCGCGGGGTGACATGAAAGGGGCGGGAGATGCGCGCCGGGTTCCCGCGCACGCCGACGCCCCCGGCGACCCTGAAGCCGCCGGGGGCGATGATTCGGCCGGAAGGCCGTGTCTAGGACCGAACGCCGAGCATGCGCAGGGCCAGGCCCGCGTAGACCTCGCCGAGCTTCTCGGGCGAGTCGGCCCCGTCGAGCCGGTACCAGCGCACGAGGTCGACGCCGAGGGACAGGATGGGACGCACGACCCGGTTGACGTCGTCGACGTCGAACACGCCGGCGGCCACGCCCCGCGACACCGCGAACCGGAACACGTCGGTGATGCCCTTGCGCACGGCCATGATCTCCTGGGAGTGCTCCGGGGTCAGGGCGCTGAGCTCGTGCTGGCACACCCGCGCCACGGTGTGGTGGCGGGCATGCCAGCCGACCAGCCCGCGGACGAGGTCGGCCATCACCGTGACCGGATCACGGTCGGCGCCGTTGCGCGCCGCCGGCGGTCCGAGCGCCTCCAGTGCGCGCTGGTGCCCGACGCGCATGATCGCGTACAGCGCCTCCTCCTTGGAGGAGAAGTGCACGTACAGCGCGGCCGTGCTCAAACCCGCCCCGGTCCCGATGTCGCGTGTCGTGGTCGCCTCGAACCCCTTCTTGGCGAAGCACGCCACCGCCGAGGTCAGCAGGCTGCGCGCCACCGGCGGGTACTCCGGGCCCCAGAACTCATCGCCGGTCTCGTCGTCCACCGGCGCCGACGGCCGTGGTCTAGCTCGCCTGGCGGCCATGGCCCACGCTCCTCACATCCGGCTCACTCGTCATCGACGTCATTGTCCGTCCACCGTCCCGCCTTCGCTCCCGCCGCCCTTGACAGCAGCTCAGGGCAAGGTAATTATGCGCTTAGTAAGTTTACCATGGAGGCTCGCAACGAGGAGGAGGCCCCGCCATGCGCAAGGGCATCGTGGTCACCGCGCACGTAGGTGTGGAAGAGCTTGCGGCGCAAGCCGAGGAACTGGGCTTCAACAGCTTCTGGGTGTACGACACGCCGATGCTCCACGGCGATCCGTTCATCGCGTTGGGCTTGTGCGCGAAGGCCACCAGCCGTATCAAGCTCGGCATCGGGGTGACCTCACCGGCACTGCGGTCGGCGCCGGCGGCCGCCAACCACCTCGCGAGCCTGAACGCGCTCGCTCCGGGACGGGTCATCTGCGGCATCGGCACGGGCAACACCGCGCGCCGCACACTCGGCATGCTGCCGACCAAGATGGCCGAGCTGGAAAGCTTCACCGCCGCGCTGCAAGACCTGTGTTCGGGACGGCCGACGGACTACCGCGAAGGGGACCGGGTCCGCGAGGTCGAGTTCATGCACGTCGGCCCCTACGTCAACACCGACGATCCGATCGAGTTCGTGGTGGCGGCGTTCGGTCTCAAGGCCTCCGCCATCGCGGGCCGCCGCGGCACCGGCGTGATCTCGTTCGGCCTGCTCGACCCCGGCGCGTGGACGGCGCTCACCCAGGAGCGCGAGAACGCGGCCGCCGCCGCGGGGCGGTCGGCCGATGTGGATTCCTACGTGATGACCTCGATGCACATCCTCGCCGAGGGCGAGGACCGCTACGGCGACGCCTCGCGCGACGCCATGGGCCATATCGCGCTGTCGCTCCTGTCCTTCGCCGCGGACAACCCGACCTTCGGCCAGAGCCTCTCCGAGGAGGAGAAGGCCGCTGCGCAGCGGCTGCTGGCCCGCCGCGGCACCACCGCCACCTCGGACGAACGACACAGGGTGCTCTACCGCAACTACCTGGGCCGCATCGCACCCGAGGACCGCGACCTGGTCCTGCCGTCGCTGGTCGACAAGCTCGGTCTCGTCGGCACCCGCGACGAGCTGACCGCCCGGATCGCGGAGATGGAGAAGTCCGGAGTCGACGAGCTGATCATCCAGCCGGTCATCGACCCCGCCGCCGAGATGACCGCGTTCGCCGAACTCGCCGTCTGAGAGCCGGCCCCGGCCAGATGGCGGCCGTCCCGGCGTGCGTGGCAGCACCCCCGCGCCAAGACGGTGCTGACCGGCGTCGGCCCGGTGCGGGTGCGGGTGCCGCGTGACACCGTCGGCACGTTCGAGCCGCAGCGGGCAGAGGCCGCAAACGCTGGACGACCCGGCCTTCGCGATCACCTCTGAAGGCCGCCTGGTGCGGCCGGCGGGACCGCATCGGGGCGGGAACCGGCGTCAGTTCGTGTTCGAGAGGTCACGTGCGGAGTTGCCGGCGGATGAGGGTGTCGACTTGCCGCCATGCCGGTGATGAGGCGTTGACGGCCCGTTGGATGAGCTCGGGGATGTCTGAGATGAGGCCTTGTCCAGGCAGGTCGGCGGGACCGTAGCGAGCTCGGGTCGCGCCGACGATGCGGTCTGCCAGCTGCTGGATGGCGGGATCGTGCGGGTCGAGGTCGTGGGCTTGGTCATAGGCAAGGAACAGTTCCCGCAGGGCTGGGTCGGTGAGCATCTGAGCCTGGTCGTTGAGCGACTCGGCTGCGGTTTGCGGGTGGGTGGTGAAGAGCAGGAGCCACAAGTCGGCCTGGAGGTTCACCCAGCGATCGCTGAACCCCAGCGCACGCAGTTGATCGAGGTAGGTACTGACCCCGGGGGGCAGCAGGTCGGCATCGCCGGAGGCGAGGCGGCGCAGGCGATGCCGGGTTCGGCGGAGTTCGCGGATCCGGGTCGTGAGGGCGGCGTCGGCCTCGTGGAGAGCGGCGCGCAGGCCGGTGTCGGGATCGGCGCGCAGTTCCCGGATGCGGGAGAGGGAGACGCCTGCCTCGGCGAGTGCACGGATCTTGATGAGGTCGATGGCGTGCTGGGCGGTGTAGCGCCGGTAGCCCGAGGAGTCGCGCTCGGGTTCGGGCAGCAGTCCTTTGGCGTGGTAGACGCGGATGGTCTTGGTCGTCACGCCCGCGTACTGCGCGAGCCGGCCGATGGTGATCACGTACCCATTCTGCCCCGCTTGACCTTGCCCTAAGGGCAAGGTTGCAGGATGGGAGGCATGGCGGATGTGACCCCGGATCGAGAGACTTTGCGCGCGTTGGCCGACGAGGGCAACGAACTGGCTTTGGATCGGCTGGCCGATCTGGCCGACGCCCGTGGCGACCTGGAGGAGCTGAACGAGTTGCTGGACGAGGGCAGCCGGCGGGCGGGGCATCTGCTCACCCGCCGCGCCGTGGCGGCGGGCGACCTGCGTGGATTGCAGCGGCTGTCGGACGCCGGGGCCGATGAGGCCGGCGAAGAGCTCCAGCGGATTCTGTCCACCACGGCCGAAGGCGACCGCTGACGAGCCAGCGGGGCTCGCGGGTGCTTCATAGGCGTTCTCGGGCTCAAGGGATCAATTTCATGAGGTCATGGTGCGTCCGGCCGACGACCTCGGCTTGGCACTGGGCAGGGCCCGCACCTCAGCGATCCGCCGGCTTGCCCTGCAGGCCCCCCGGAGGGTTCGCGACGCGCGCGGACCGGGCGTCCACGGCGGGCCGGTCGTCGGACGGAGTGTTGGAGAGCGCCGGGCCCGCGTCGGCGGGGAGCCCGACGAGTCGGGCGCTCTCGCGCCACAGGCGTTCCAGGCGCTCGGGGGCGGTGGTGTGCGGTGCGGTCTCGACGGCCCGGCGCTTGACGAAGAACCGGCCTGTCACACCCTCGGCCTCGGCGGCCGTCGCCAGCCACAGCGGGGTGTCGGCGCCGGTGGCCGTCCCGGATGCGAACACGCCGCAGAGCGCGCCGAACACCTTCAGCGCGCCGCGATCGTGCCGGTTGAGGCGGCCGCCCTTGATGATTCCCGGATGCGCGCCGTTCACGGTCGTGCCTGTTCCGGCGAGCCTGGACGCCAGTGCGTACACGAACATCGCGTTCATGTTCTTGGTGCGTGCGTAGGCGACGAACGGGCGGAAGCTGGGCGGCCAGCCGAGTCCGCGCCCGGCCTCCAGGTTGAGGTCGTCGAGATCGACCGGGACGCGTGTGAGCCCGCGCGGAGACCCGCCGACGACGACGAACCGGCGGGGCTTGGCCGTCGGACGTTCCGCGAGGCGGCGCAGCAGCAGGTACGGGGCGAGGTGGTTGGTCACGAGCGTGCGGTGGAACCCGTCGGGAGTGCGGTCGTCGAGCGGAGCGATGACCGCGGCATTGCTCACGACGATCGACGGCATGCGCTCGCCGAGCCGATCCGCCAGGGCCCGTACCTCGGCGAGGTCCGCGAGATCGACCGGCTCGGTTTCCAGGTCCGCTCCCGGAACGGCGTCGCGGATGCGTCCTCGCGCCGGCTCCAGCCGGGTGCGGTCGCGGGCGACGAGGACGACCGTAGCGCCGGTGCGGGCGAGGCCGGCGGCGATCTGCTCGCCGATCCCGCCGCTGGCGCCTGTGACGACGGCGAGTTCGCTCATCGGTGCGCTCCTTCCATCGGGTGACGCGCGCCGTGCGTGATGGTCGGCGAAGCGGGATTCGGGACTCGGACGTGGCGGTCTCTGATCAGCCCACTCGACGCGGCACGTCGAGGAGCCCGCCCCAGGTCCCCTTAGGTTGACGATGTCAACCTAAGGGAAGGGGTGGACAATGTCAACCCGCCGTCCGCTGTACCACGCGGTACAGTCACCATGTGCTTCCCCGTACCCGCGACCTGCTGATCGCCGCAGCGGCCGACCTCCTCGACGCGGGTGGGCCAGAAGCCGTCACCCTGCGAGAGGTCGGCAACCGCGTCGGCGTGTCCCACAACGCCCCCTACAAGCACTTCGCCAACAAGGAGGCCCTGCTCGCCGCCGTCGCCGCGGAGGAGCTGACGAGGATGGGCGAGGCGTTGGCCGCCCTGCGGAAAGGCGACCTGCCCGAGAACGAGGTGCTCCGCGCGGCCCTGCGGGAGTACGTCGCGTGGGCGCTGGCCCATCCGGCCCGCTTCCAGCTGGTCTTCGGCGTCTGGTCCGCCCCCTTCGAGGACCTGGTCGCCGCCGTGCAGTCCAGCCGGAGCACGCTGCTGACCATCGTCGAAGCCGCGCAGCGGGCCGGGGAACTCCCGCCGGGCGACACCGAGCGGATGATGTCGCTGCTGCAGGCCGTGATACACGGCGCCATCGACCTGACGGTGGCGGGGCATCTCGCGATCGGCGGCAAGGGGAACGCCGACCCCGACGGCCTCGTCGACGACCTCCTGCACTACCTGAGCGCTTCGGCGGCGGTCGTCCGCTCCGCCTGAGGCCGAGCCGACCGGGGCGTTCGGCGACGCGGTGACGGTGACCGGCACCCGCAGCGACATCCACCACACGCCCTGGGGCGCGGCCCAGCCGTTCACCTGGATCACCGCCCGCCTCGCCTGAGCCTCCGCATCCGTCGATCAACTCGAAAAGGTGGGCGCCGGTGTCGGATCGGGCCCCGGCCCGTTCGTCTGGGAGATGAAGCCCCATCCCCACGACCGGAAGGAGCGGGCCGTGAACCCGACCCTGAACACCATCGACATCGTGGTCGCCGACCTGCAGGCCGCGATCGCCTTCTACGCCCGGCTCGGCCTGGCCTTCACCGTCGACGAGGCCCACCCCGACCACGCCGGCTGCGACCTGCCCGGCGGTCTGCACCTGATGCTGGACACCGAGAAGTTCCGCGCCTCCACCCACACCAAGGGGTGGAGCCGCCCCACCGGCGACCCGCGCAACTTCCTGGCCTTCCAGTTCGACACCCCGGCCGGGGTCGACGCCAAGTACGCCGAGCTCACCGCCGCCGGGCACCCCGGCGTCCAGGAACCCTGGGACGCGTTCTGGGGCATGCGGTACGCCACCGTGACCGACCCCGACGGCAACGGCATCGACCTGTACTGCCCGCTGCCCGGGCAGACGACCGCCCCGTAGCAGGCCGCGGACGCGACCCGAGACCCATTCTGGGAAGGAGAGAAAGCGTGAAGTACGTGCTGATGTTCGTGGAGACCGAGGAGTTCGCGCGCGAACTGGAGGCGATGAGCGAACCGGAGCGGCAGGAGGCGTTCGAGGCGGTCGGCCGCTGGTTCACCGAGCACGCCGCCCGGATCACCCACCACGCGCACCTGCGACCGGCCGCCACCGCCACCACGATGCGTCTCACCGGCGGCGAGCCCATCGTCACCGACGGGCCGTTCGTGGAGGGCAAGGAGGTCGTCTCCGGCTACGCCGAGATCGAGGTCGCCGACCTGGACGAGGCGATGGCGATCGCACGCACTTGGCCGGCCTGCCCGATCGTCGAGATCCGCCCGATCACCTGACCGCGGCCGACGATGGACCTGCCGCACGATCCCCCGCGGGAGCAGGAGCAGGTGCGCGCCGAGCTGGCCCGCGTGGTCCGCGAGCACGCGGGCCGGCTGACGGCGAGCCTGGTGCGGGTGCTGGGCGACTTCGCCGCCGCCGAGGACCTGGTCCAGGACGCCCTCGAGACCGCCCTGCGGCGCTGGCCGGACGAGGGGATCCCCGAGCATCCCGACGCCTGGCTGCTGACGGTCGCCCGCCGCCGCGGCATCGACCTCCTGCGCCGCCAAGCCGCCTACCGCGACAAGCTCGCCCAGCTCACCTGGCCGGTGCCGGCCGAGCCCGACGACCGGCTGAAGCTCATCTTCACCTGCTGCCACCCGGCGCTGCCGCGCGCCGCGCAGATCGCGCTGACCCTGCGTACCGTGTGCGGGTTGACCACCGCCCAGATCGCCGCCGCGTTCCTGGTCCCCGAACCCACCGTCGGGCAACGCATCACCCGCGCCAAACGGAAGATCACACAGGCGGGCATCCCCTACCGCATCCCCGCCGACACCGAGCTGCCCGAACGCCTCGGCCAGGTCCTGGCGGTCATCTACCTGCTGTTCAACGAGGGCTATCTGACCAGCACCGGCGATCGCCCGTACGCCCGCGACCTGGCCGACGACGCCGAATGGCTCACCGCCCAGCTGGCCTGGCTGATGCCCCGCCGGCCCGAAGTCCTCGGCCTGCTCGCCCTCATCCGGCTGCACCAGGCCCGCACCGGCGCCCGCTTCGACGCCGCCGGCGGCCTGGTCCTGCTGCCCGACCAGGATCGCGGCCGCTGGGACCACGACGCGATCACCGAGGCGACGCGGCTGATCGAACGTGCGGCCGCGCTGCGCCGCCCGGGCCCGTACCAACTGCAGGCAGCGATCGTCGCCTGCCACGCCGAAGCCCCCACCTGGGAGGCCACCGACTGGCCGCAGATCGTGGTGCTCTACGACATGCTGCTGGCCCTGGCGCCCTCCCCGGTCCACCGGCTGCACCGCGCCATCGCCCTGCACCACCACCCCGGCCCCCGAGGCGGCCCCCGCAACGCCATGGCCGCCCTGGACGCGCTTCCCGCCGCCGACCGCGACGCTCTTCAGCACTACCCGCTGTTCCACGCGACCCGCGCCGAACTCCTGCGCGCCCTCGGCCAAGCCGAGGCCGCCCGCGCCGCCGACCAGCGCGCCCTGGCCCTCACCGCCAACCCGGCCCAGCAAACCCTGCTGCACCAACGCCTCACCTGGGACTAATGGGAGCTACCGGGTCGGCCTCACTTTCGTGCGTCAAGCGGTCGCCTATGGAACAGGTGTCCCGGTGTCGGCCGCCGGGAGGGAGAGCTCGAAGCGGCATCCCGCGGTGGTATTGCGGACCGAGACGTGTCCGGCGTGGGCTTCGGCGATGCCGCGTACGATCGCCAGTCCGAGTCCCGCGCCGGTGTCCCCGAGCCGCCGCTGCCGCGCGGTGGTGTCGTCCCCGGCGGCCGGAACGGAGGTCGGGGTACGGGCCTGGCCGCCGCGCCAGCCGGTGTCGAACACGCGGGGCAGATCCTGTTCGGGGATGCCGCCGCAGGCGTCTTCGATCGCGAGGACGACCAGGTCGCCTTCGCGGCGTGCGCTCACCGCGACGGTTCCGTCGGCCGGTGTCGCCCGAATGGCGTTGACCAGCAGATTTCCCAGCACCCGCGTGATGCCGTGCGCGTCGACCCGGACCGGCAGGGGCGCGATGCCGCCGTCGCGCAGCCGTACCCGGTGCTGTTCGGCCAGTGGCCGGGCGGTGGCGATGGCGTCGTCCACCAGGTCGTAGACCGAGACCCGGGCCAGGGCCAGCTCCAGGGACCCGGCCTGGATGCGAGACAGCTCGAACAGGTCGTCGACCATGCCGGACAGCCGCTCGACTTCGGTGCGGATGCGGGTGTGGTAGCGGCCGGGCTCGGTGACGACGCCGTCCTCCAGGGCCTCGGCCATCGCGCGCAGCCCCGCCAGCGGGGTGCGCAGATCATGGGAGATCCACGCGATCAGATCCCGCCGCGAGGCGTCCAGCGTCCGTTCGCGTTCCTGCGCCGCCTTCAGCCGGAAACCGGTCTCCTCCAGAGCGGCGGCGAGCGCGGCGAGTTCGGCGATGGGCGGGTCCGCGGGCGCCACGAACCCCGCCTCGCTGCCGACGGCCCGCGCCGCCACCGCCAGTTCCCGGCTGCCCGCGGCGATCCGGCGTCCGAACAGCAGCGCGGCGCCGAGGGAGGCCACGCCCGACACGGCGACCACGATCAGCACCACCTGGAAGTCGTGCCCGGACAGGAACATCTCCAGCGCCACGGCGATCGTGCCTGCCGCCATCGCGACCACGGCGAGCGCGGCGACCGCGAACATCGACAGCACGACCGAACGGCGGCGCAGCAGGGTGACGGCGGGGGCGGCGAGCATCCCGGCGAACAGGGCCCCCAGCGCCGCCAGACCCACGATGACCAGGAATTCGCTCATGATCGGGGCGCTCGGTCCGCGGGCGGGTCGAAACGGTAGCCCGCACTCCACACCGTGCTGATGAGCTTCGGCGCGGCCGGGTCGTCCTCGACCTTCTCCCGGAGCCGCCGCACGTGAACGGTGACGGTCGAGGCGTCACCGAAATCCCATCCCCACACCTGCCGCAGCAGTTCTTCGCGAGAGAACACCCGGCCCGGACGGCGCAGCAGGAAGACCAGCAGGTCGAACTCACGCGCCGTCAGAGCCAGCTTCCGCCCGCCGCGCTCGGCCTGCCGCGCCGCCGGATCGACGACCAGGTCACCGGCCCGCAGCACCGCCGAAGCGGGGGCGGGTGGCGGAGCCTCCGCGCGGCGCAGCACGGAGGCCACCCGCAACACCAGTTCGCGGGGACTGAACGGCTTGGACATGTAGTCGTCGGCGCCCAGTTCGAGCCCCAGGATCCGATCGGCCTCCTCGTTGCGCGCGGTCAGCATCACCACCGGCACCGGCGGCCCGTCGTGCGCCCGCAGCCGGCGACACACCTCCAAGCCGTCCAGACCGGGCAGCATCAGGTCCAGCACGACCAGCCGCGGCCGCAGCAGCACGGCCATCTCCAGGGCGGCGAAGCCGTCGGCGGCGTGCGCGACCTGGTATCCGGCGCGGGTGAGATAGCCGGTGACGACCTCGGCGACGGTCGGATCGTCCTCCACGACCAGAACGTGGCCGGCGGCGACAGGGCGGAGGGTCAAAGGATCAACTCCTCACGGCAGAGAGGTCGGCGGCTCCGAAGGAGACCGAGAATCGCTTGCACCAGATCACGGCGCTACGGAACCTGGACACATCAGTATCGGCCGGGACGGTGTAGTTCTGGTCACCCAGGTTGCCCTTGAGCCGGCCGAGTTCGACCGCTCCGTTCCCGAGTCCCTTCCGCACCGCCTCGGCGGACCGGGTGGACAGGTAGACCCGCACATCCGGTCCTTCGGAGGTGCGCAGCTCCTCCAGCCGCAGGACCTGGCCGCCGCTCGCGAGCCGGATGGTGCGGGCCGTGCCGCTGGTGTCGTGATCGTGGCTGACGAAACTCCCCTTCGAAAGATCCTTCTGCCCGGTGTCCTTCTCAGGGACGGTCGCAGGCCCGGAGGCGGTCGGCAGGGCCTCGTTCACCGTGGTGTCGGTGAACGCCTTCCAGGGCTGGAAGAGATAGAGCCCGACACCGGCGGCGACCACCAGGACCATCAGGACAGCGACGACAACGCGACGGGACATCAGATCTCCAGACAGCGATGAGCGGGGCGACCACGACCGGCCGCCCCCGTCACGCCTCAGCCAACACGTGATCCGCCCGGCCGGGGTAGCGCTGAAGGCGTTCCGTAAGAGAGCGGTAAGCAGTCCGGCCAGCGGATCGTCCCGATGCCGCCGATCGGGCCGCCTCGCGCTCGCGCTCGCGCTCGGCCGCGGCGGCGACGCCGCGCGCGTTGCGGATGGCTGCGGACGCGGGTGAGGATGACGGAAAGGTGCCGGGTGATCTCCCGGCGAAGCGTTGGAGGCGCTGCTGGTGAACGCCGCAACTGTGCGGTGCGCCTCGGCATGCGCACCAGACGCCGTCCGCTTCGCCTCGCCCGCCGGCTGACATGTTCGCACGCACGGTGGGCGCTTCCCCTCATGGGAGATCACCGCAGTGTCCGAAGACTCTCGTTTCACCCGTCCCCGAACGGGCTCAGGTCAGAACGGCTCCTCCTCCCAGGCCAGCGCGATTTCGCCCGGACGGCAGCCCGCCGCGGCAGGGCCGGCGCCCCGTGGCCGGCTCACGCTGGTGCTGTCGGCGCATCACCTGCTGGTCTCACTGGGGCTGTACACCACGATGCCGGTGCTGGCGCTGGTGCTGGACCGCTACACCGCCGCGGCCGGGACGGGAGCCCTGCTGATCAGCCGCCGGCTGGCCCGGCGGCGGTACCGGCCCACCATGATCGGCGGCACCGTCCCGGCCGCAGCGGGTTTCGGCTCGCTGCCCTACGCCGGTGGCGGGGCGGTCTCGCTGGTGCTGCTGCTGGCGGCCGGGATGGGGATGAGCGTGCATTCGCTGCTGTCGCGGGTCCTGGTCGCCGAGCTCGTCGACAACGCGGTCGGCCGGCAGCGCGTGTGCTCCACTCTGACGATCGCGATCAACATCGCGGCCACGATCGGCCCCTTCCTGGCCATGGCCACCTACGAAAGGGCAACGGCCTGGTCGGACGTCTTCTCCCGGATGTGTCCCGAGCCGCACCCGAGGTAGGTCCTGGGTGTGGCCGGTGGCGAGGAGGAGTTCCACGGCCCGGGCCCGAGCGTGAGCGGTTTGCCCGCTCCGATGCGCCGGAGACCGGTGGCGTGTGCGGTGTGCTGATCACCGATGGCTCGGAGGCGGACGGGATGGTTCCGGACTCCTCGGCGGTCCATCCCTGCGATCCGGCGCTGGACGGGGGCAGATGGTGTGGCCTGCTCGTCGGAGCGCATGCGCCTGCTGCACGAACGCGCCACCGCACGTCCATACGTCGAGGCCGAGCTGTGGGCGGGCAAGCTCGTCTTGGCGGTGGCGGCCGACGGCCGTGGCGGGCTCCTGCCGATCTCTCGCTTGAGGAGCTGCGCGAAGCGGTGCAACGGATACGGGAGGCCGGGCACCTGCCCGGGACCGACCCATCGTGAGCACGGCGACAAGTGCCCGAAGCTTTGCCTGGCGAGGGTCTTGGCCTGCAGGGACACGCCCAACAATGATCATGTGACGCTACGCCGCGTACGCCTGTCCGATATCAGGTTCTTGCCCGACACCCGTGCTCACCTGGAGCACCACCATCGGCAGGTGCCGGAGTCCATCGAGGCCGCCGGGTACCCGATCAGCGAGCAAGAGCCGACCCCAGGTGATACCGGTCAGGGCGCTGATCGGTCCTGTCCCACGCCCGGTGAGCCCCTGGACTGGTTCACCACCCCGGCCACGGTCATGCTCGCGATCGCGGTGGAAGAGGGCATCGTCACGGCATCCGGGGCACACCCGTACCACGGAGCAGGACGGCCCGACCTGAGGACCGGCCTCCGGGGAAACACCCAGGAACCATGATTCAAGTTCCCCACCGGCCGCCGCAGCGCGCTTCCACAACCAGGATGGCGTTGATCCCGAAGAATCGCACAAAGATCAACAAGCGCGGGTCTGCCGGGCGATCAACTCACCGCGCGACGACGTGAACGATCAAGGCTAACAACCACCCTTCTCCTTGTTGCGCCTCACTTGCATAGTGATCTTCGTCCCGGGATCGAACTCGGGCAGGGCGAGGTTTATACGGGATTCTGGGACCTTGTGGGCAGAGGCATAGACATCGGCGACTTTCGCATCGACGAGCCCTGCCGTCACCTCGACATAGAAATCGTAGGCGACGACGTCCTTCCCAATGCCGACGTCACGGATGATCCATCCATCCTCCGTGCGCGCGGCGGGCCCATTGAAGTAGTAACCGCCCGTGCCGACCGGTACTCCGTTGCTGGTGACCTGCCGGTCGAACACGAGCAGGCTCTTCTTCTCGGGGATCCTCCCTCGGCCCCTGAACGTGCTGCAGGGAGAGACAGGTCCAGTTACTTTTTCGAACGCGAGCTTACTCGAACTCGGCTCGCGGAAGATCACGAATATCCCGGCCCCGATCAGGGCCGCCGTCAGAACGCCCGAGAGCACAAAGCGCGCCACGCGACGCTCTTTGATCACGGGCGCAAAGGGCAGTAGCCACACGAGGATTACGGCGATGCACAGTAGCGCGATCAGCATGCGGACCATGGACAGGGCGAGCACTCCTGCGACCGCCGCCACGCCCCCAAGTAGCAGCGTGACCAGGTTTTCCCTGATCTGCTTGCCAAGCGACGGGCCCTCATCGCCGCGGGGTTCATGCTCATTCGCCATGGTCGTAGTCTGCCGGACGCCGAGGCGACTCCGCCGAGTTTTATGCGACGGGCTGCATGACGGCGCTGATGGGTTGACGTCATGGAATGGAGGGCGTCGTGATCACGCCGGCGGGATCGACCACGCCACCCGCATCGCCGCCCTGCTCAACGCCAAGGCCAGACCATGGCGATGAGGACGTCCCCCCAGTCAAACCCGCGTCTACCGGCGCCGGTTTGTGCACTGCCTTTGAGGAATGCAGCACTAGGGCGCCCGTCAAGCAACAGCCGGGACTGATCAGTCAGGCATCAGGTGTGACCAGACATTCGGTGTTGGGGCAGTCTGCCTGTGCCCTAGAGGCTGAACAATGCCAGCTCGTCGTGCCCTCAGGGCACGTCCCTAGGTTGGTTCTGAGTGCCCTCCTGCTGGCGCCGGTCGGGGCGCTCCCGGCGTTCAGCTTCGCTGTACATCGCGGCTGTACAGACGACTAGATGCCGGCGTCCTATGGTCGGATCCGGCCTCTGAGCTGTTTTGAGAGGGGGCGGCCAGCGGCGATCAGTGAGGGACATTTTGTTATGACTTGCTGGGCCGCCTCAACAACCACCGAGTCCACCAGGTCGCCCGCTTCCATGGGCCGCGGCGGCCGCGGGCCAGGGATTGTGCGTCCAGGTTCTCGGCCCGGCGACACGTCTGCAGGCGGAATGTACTGAAGGACACCTGATCGGCGCTGCCCCTCAGCATCAACCATGGCGGCATCGCCACCTTCCACGACACCGGCGACGTACCGGCGGCCTTGCGCGTCGGCCCACCAGCCTGGGTGACCCAAGCGTCCGCGTCCACAGCTCGAGTGGACGGTCCGACCGCGATCCTCTCCGGCTCGACCAGCGGTGGCTCGACAAACAATCAGGGCCCATGCCGTTGGCTAGAGCGTTGACGGAGCGGGTCACCGAGGACCCGGCTCCCGCGCCGCAGGCATCAAGCTCATCGAGTCCGCACAGGCCCGCTGGCGCGCGCCCACGGGTCTTGCGTTGGCGCGCGCCAACGCACCCCACCTGATCGACCTTCTCCGCGCTGGCGAGAATCGAGAACGGCCAGCTCGTCGAACGACCCGACGAATCAGGAGCGATCAGCAAGCCACGTGACCAGGGCGGCCATGCGCCGGTCGGTATGTCGGTCAGCGGGAGCCTCCGGTCAGGTTCGGCTGCTTGAGGGGTGGGGTGACGGATGGGTTCAGACATGCAGGGTGGGCCGGTAGATGAGCTCTTGGATGTGGCCGTCGAGGGTCCGGGTCTCGATCAGTTCGAGGTCGAAGTCGGCCGCACCCTGGAAGATCGGGTCCGCCCCGGTCTGCCCGGTGATCACAGGAAAGAGCGTCACCTGGACGCGGTCGACCAGACCGGCGGCCATCAGCGCCCGGTTCATCGACAGGCTGCCGTGCGAACGCAACGGCACCTCCGACTCCTCCTTGAGCCGGGCGACGACGTCGACGGCATCGCCGCTCACGACGGTCGCGTCCGGCCAGTCGAGGGATCCTTCCAGTGTGGTCGACACCACCGTTGCCGGCAGGCTCCTCATCCGCGTGACCCACGGGTCACGCACCTCGGACTCCTCGGTGCTCGAGGCCAGCATCCGCGCGAACGCCCGATACGTGTTGGCCCCGAAGACCATCCGCTGCTCCTCGCCGTACAGGGCGAGGCGGTGGTCGAGGAGTTCGGGGCCTTGCTTGCCCCAGTAGCCGGTCCAGTTGCCAGTGGCGGCGCCGAAGCCGTCGAGGCTGGAGAAGACGTCGAAGGTGTAGGTAGCGGTCATGCTGCTCTCCTCGAGTGCGGTTGGTCGCGTGTTGGTGATACAGACTGGCGACCACGGCGAGACTCATCGCCCCTGGACTCCTAGAGCCCGACCGGCCCGGATGCGCCCCAGGGGGCTTTGACCACGGCCAAGGAGGTGGAAGGTCAGCGTGACCGGCGACGCGGCGGGCGAGAATTTAAGAGCTTGGCACGCAGATCCACAGGTCTCGACTATTCCTCCCCAGCCTGTTCGTGTGGACCAAGGCCGCTGAAGAGATTCCCTCGCCTGATATCCACAACGGATTTCAGGCGCAAACCACTAGCCGCAGTACCTCCACTCGGTGGTGGTGGTGCCGTAGATTCCACCACCGTAGATCGCCTTGATGGATCCCGTCCACCTGATGCACGTGTCGGCGGCGTAGCCGCTGGCCGCCGCATAGTGGGCGTAGTTTCCCTCGTCCTTGACCGTCGTCATACCCCGACGCTCCAAGACGGCCTCTGTGTAGCCGGCGACGCCGTCTGCCCGGCCGACCCTCAGGGTGACCACACAATTCTCCTGATAGGTGCCGTTCCACAACACATAGACCTCGCCCAAGGGCATGTTGTTCCGGTCGTCCCAAAGGTCCTCTCTGGTGAGCACCGTGTACGTGCCGTTCGGCCAACCGCACCCTCGCTCCGAAACGACGGCTTCGCCGAGGGTGTGGGCCGAAGCCGGCGAGGCCACGAACGTGATCGAGGCGAGCACAAGGCCAAGGGCCAAACCGATACGCACGAGTATGCGCCGGTACGTCCGAGACATGACAGGTCCTCTCAGATGCAGCTACAACCACTCCGGCGAGCCGCCACCATGCGGCAGAGCCGCGTCGTGTGGCGGAGCCGCCATGTAGGGCGGGGAACGTCGCATGGACGTGGGCCGAATCCCCGTCGGCTTGGCTTCAGTATGCTGCGGCACGCACACGCTGTCCTTGATGGAGCGTGCACAGTTCCTTGACGTCCGATTGCCAACGGGGCGCCAATGTGGGCTCAGCCGCATTCCGTGAAAAGCAGCTCAGGCAGTTCGTCGCCAAGGACCGCGGTCATTCAGGCATCGGGGTGTCGGCCGCGTCGGTGGACCATCATCTCGGCGAACTTGCGGACGTGGCCGCGGAGCGCGACCAACTGTGGGCTGTCGGCGCACAGCGCGTCGAGCCGGCGCTGCTCGTCGGAATCGAGGCGGGGTGGTCTCTGGCGCAGGAACCGACCGGTGGCTTGCCGTACTGTCGGCGCCCGGTGCGGACGCTTCGACTGCGAGCTGTTGTGGGTCGCCTGGTGTTGGTCTGACCCTGGCTACGACCGGCCCGCTGAGTGCCTTGGCGTTGATCTGTCGGCCGGCTCCAGGCGGCACGCCTTTCGGGGGGCATGCGCCGAGCGGGCAGTGACCTCATGGCGCCTCTGTGTGTCAAGCCCCGTGGGGAGAACAGCGTTGTTGATCTCGGGTGCTGATAGATGACGTTGGCCGAGCGGCGTCTGAGCGCGCGGCGGGCCTCGTTCGGGATCTTGTTCTCGGCGAGTTTGCGCAGGTAGTAGATCTTGCCTGGGCCGGGGGCGCGCGACTGGGATACGGCGATGGTGTGCAGGGCGGAGTTGAGTTGGCGGTTGCCGCCGGTGTTGAGCCGGTGCCGCTTGTTGTCGCCGCCAGAGGCGTCCAGCGGCGCGGTGCCGGTGTAGCCGGCGAAGTGATCGGCCGAGTGGAATCGGGTGACGTCTCCGACATGGCCGAGGGAGCCGTTGGGCGCCCTCAAGGCCGGCTTCCTGGTCAGCCCGGGAAGCAAGCAAAGGCCAGCGGGGGAGAGCCGCCGCAAGACCATCTTTAACCGGACAGAACACGTTCTGTCCGGTCAGTGTCTAGGGGCGGCCCCTTTCGGCGGTATCCGGCCGAACCCGACGTACGCTCCCCGGCAACCGGCCGGTGGATACCGCTACGACCTACCCGCGGGCGGTGGCGGGTGAGCTCGCCAGTTGGACGGGTCTGCTCAGGCGAAGGGCGGCGGACCACTTCCGATCAGCGTGATGACGTCGGACCAGGCTGCCGAACTGCCAAGCGTGACCTGTGCCTCGCGGCCGTCTGGAAGCTTCAGCGTCCGGTCGTGGGGGCCGTCGGCATCGAAGTCGCCGATGGTCGCGGTCCCGGACCACTCCCGCTGCTTGGCGCGCAGGTCGACGTAAACCTCGACCTCGGCTCCGTCGCTGCTGATCAGGGTGGCGGGCCCCCGGTAGCGGCTCACGCCCGGGTCGTTTCATGAGGGCTGGCGTGGAGTGTGTTCATGAAGACGCACCATAGCGTTCAGGTCGGACGTTCTACGCGCCACCAATTTGAAGCGCCCCGGGGCACATCAGAGCCTCTACTGAACTCGGGGGCGCTTCAGGGCGACACGTCCGTCAACCTGAGGCCTGAGCAGGGACCTGGGGTCTGTGATCAATTCGACGTCTACCACTCGGCGCGCCGGGGCACCCACCGCATCACCTACCGGATCAACGAGACCAAGGGCGTCATAGAGATCCACTTGGTCCGTCACCGCCGCAACGCCTTCCGTGCTTGGCGCGCACCGGCCTGCTAGCGATGGGTCGGTGGACCGTGGTCGGCGCCAGCCACCGTGCTCGAGGCGGTGGGGTGATGGTCGGTGAGGCGGTCGAGGGCGGCGGCGGTGGCCTCGTCGGAGGCGAGGTAGACGACCAGCCGCAGTTCGTCGGGGTCGGGCAGCTCCAGGCTCTCGTACGCCAGCCGCAGTTCCCCCGCCTCCGGGTGCGCCCACCGCTCGACGCCGGTGCGCGCGGGCAGTGCGGCCGAGCCCTCGAACCGGTCGCGGAAGCGGGCGCCGGCGATGATCGTCAGCTCCTCGGCGAGCAGCGCCGCGTGCGGGTCGCCGAGCGCGGCCGCGGCCCGCAGCGCGGCGGCCCGCTCGCCGGCGACCGTGTCCCAGTCCGGGTGGGCATCGTGCGCCCGCGGGTCGGTGAATACATACCGGAGCAGGTTCGGCGGTTCGGCCTCCAGCAGCCCGGTCGGGCCGGCGAGCCGCGCGAACCCGGCCGTCCACGCGAGCAGGTCGCCGGGCCGGTTGGCGACCAGTGCCGGCGCGGGCTCGAGTTGGTCCAGCAGCGCCTGCACGGTCGGGCGCACCGTCCGGGCCCGGGCCGCGGCGGCCCCATCGCACGTTGCGCCGCCGCTGGCGGCGGTCTTCGCCAGCCGGTGCAGGTGGATCCGCTCGTCACGGGACAGACCCAGCGTCTCGGCGAGGGCGGCGAGCACCTGGGTGGACGGGCTGCGGTCGCGCCCCTGCTCCAGCCGGGTGAGGTAATCCACGCTGACGCCGGCGAGCGTGGCCAGCTCGGCCCGGCGCAGCCCGGGTGTGCGGCGCCGGTTCCCGTTCGGGAGCCCGACCGCGGCCGGCGGGACCGCCTCCCGGTGCGCGCGTAGAAACGCGCCCAGCTCTGTCTCACTCATCGACCGCAATGGTATTCACGGCGAGCCTGGCCCTGCCAGGGCTAGGGAAACCGCAGCCTGGCCCGGACACGCCCCGCGCCGGGACGCTAGGAGGCATGAGCACCTTCACCGACGGTAAGCGCGCATTCCTGAACCGGGGCAGCTGCGCGGGCTGCTCGGGCGGCCGGCCGCGGCCGGCCCGGACGGCGCGCCGCACGTCACCCCGCTGGAGGCGTCTCACGCCCCTGACCCTGGTCACGAGGCGCTCGTGATCGGCGGCCACGCCGCACCAACCTGGCGGCGAGCAAACAGTTCATGCCCCGATCGAGACAGACCCTAAGGAGCAGGCCCGTGATCCAGATCGCGATCATTCTGGGCAGCACCCGCCCAGGGCGCCGCGTAGAGGACGTGGCCCGGTGGGTGGCCGAGGCCGCCGGCCGGCACCCCGCCGTCAAGGCCGGGGAGGCCAGCCTCGAACTCGTCGACATAGCCGACTACGGGCTGCCGTTGCTGGACGAGCCCGCGCCCGCAGTCATCGGTTACTACCAAAATGCACACACCAAGCGGTGGGCGGCCACGATCGACAGGTTCGATGGGTTCGTGTTCGTCACCCCGGAGTACAACAGCGCCATCCCCGCCGCGCTGAAAAACGCCATCGACTACCTGTACGCGGAATGGAACGACAAGGCAGCCGGGATCGTCAGCTACGGGGTCTACGGCGGCACCCGCGCCGCCGAACAACTACGGCAGACCCTGGGCGAGATCAAAGTCGCCGACGTACACGCACAAGTCGCGATCACCCCGTACGTCGACTTCGACTTCACCGACTCGGAAGCCGGCGTCTGTGCCCCCGGCGAACGCCAAGAAACCGCCCTGACCACCATGCTGGACGAAGTCCTCGCATGGTCCCACGCCCTCCGAGTGCTGCGGGACCCCACCGCGAGCGCCGACCCCCGTCCCGGTCCGACCTGATCCACGCGCTCTACCCCGCCTCCCCGACGCCCCGAGAAAGGACCCAGGATGAAAGTAGAGGTATACGACGACATCGCGTGCCCGTGGTGCCGCCTCGGCACGCACCAGTTCCACCGCGCGGTGGCCGCAGCCGGTGCACAACCGGACGTCGAACTCGTCCATCGTCCGTACCAGCTCATGCCCGACGCGCCCGAGGAGCCCCGGCCACTGATGGACACGGCGGCCGAGATGTTCGGTCCGCAACAAGCCGAGGCGATGCTCACGGAGATGACACGGCGCGGTGCCAGTGAAGGGATCGAGTACCGATTCGACCGTGCGATCGCGGTCAACACTTTGACCGCGCACCGACTGCGGTGGCTCGCCCTGAACGAGCACGGTGCCGAGGTACAGGCCACGCTGGCGACCGCCCTCTTCGACGCGTACTTCCGCGACGGCGTGAACGTCGCCGACCACACGCAACTCACCGAGCTGGCCGAGCGGGTCGGCTTGGACGGCGGCCGGGTGCGGGACTTTCTCGCCACCGAGGAGGGAGGCGACGAGGTACGTGAGCAAGTGGCCGCAGCGCGGCGGGAGGGCGTCACCACCGTGCCGAGGTTCGTCTTCGAGAACGGCGAGCTGATCGTCGGTGTGACCACCACCGAGGCGCTCCACGACGCACTCCGGCAGGCCAGCGGCCGGTAACGCGGCCCTGGCCGCGACGAGGAACGACTCCGAACGGCACAGCCTCTCCCTGCCGAGAACGGTGTCACTAGCTCTGATCTGCTGGTGAGTACGGCCGGCATCCAGCCCTTCGGCTGCGGAGCCGTGTGACAGCGGGGCACCGTCGGTGTCTATGGCGCTACGTTTGGTGTATCTCGCGATGGTACGGGTGCTCGCCTGACTGGTGCTGCAACGACAGATGAAGCGGTCAAAGCCCTCGTGGGCGGATTGGGTGGTGCTGTCGGCATTGGTCCGGCTGGTACTCGATGGTCACCGTCGGCGTCCTCGCTGTTTGTATCGCCGCGTACGGTGCTGCGCTGGCACGCCCGCTTGGTGCAACGCGGCTGGACTTTCCACACCGGCGGCAGGGACGTCCGCGCAGCCGCGGCAGCGATCCGTCGGCTGGTGCTGGAGATGGCGGGAGACGGCCCGACCTGGGGTTGCCGCTGGAGCTGGTCGGCGTCGGGTATCGGGTGGCCCCGT
Source organism: Spirillospora sp. CA-255316 (assembly GCA_050942275.1). Lineage (GTDB taxonomy): Bacteria > Actinomycetota > Actinomycetes > Streptosporangiales > Streptosporangiaceae > Spirillospora. The sequence continues at coordinate 3,891,856 of CP192047.1, forward strand.
CGCCGGTGTGGAAGATCCTCAAGGGCGCCGGTATCGACCCCGTGCCCGCGCGAGTCGGCGCGAGTTCCTGGTGGCCCAAGCTCATTCGATTGTCGCGGTGGACTTCTTCCACGTGGAGACGGTGTTCCTGCGCCGGTTGTACGTGCTGTTCTTCATCGAGTTCAGAACTCGCCGCGTTCGCCTGGCCCGGCGTGACGGCGCATCCGTCGGGGGAGTGGGCGGCCCAGCAGGCCCGTAACCTGCTTTGGATTTTGGATCGGGTGCTGAGGAGTTGAGGTTCCTGGTCCGGGACCGCGACACCAAGTTCACCACGCGTTCGACGCGGTCTTCGCTGCGGCGGGCATCCGCGTGGCGATGACACCGCCGCGCGCCAACGCCTACGCCGAGCGGTTCGTCGGCACCTGCGCTCGCCCCTGACCGAGTACGAATGCCACTACAACAACCACCGTCCGCACCAAGGCCGCGCTCTCCGACCACCGTTGCACGAGCCCGGCCACATAGTCGACCTGACCGCCCCGATTCAGCGCCGCACTGCCTTGAACGGACTACTCAACGAGTGCCATCGCGCTGACTGAGGGCTTCAAGAAAGCCCAAATCAGGCCCTATGTGCGCGATATTGGAACCGCACAGGCCGTCGCCAAGCACTCTCCTTCGAGCTGGTCCCCTTGATTTCTAGAGGGGCTCCGGCCCCGGAGCTACGCTCCCGATCAACTTGTCGGAGGTGCTGAGCAGGGCCTCTGCGCTCGTAGCTGTACATCCTGGCTGTACAGACGACTAGAGGCCCGCCTGGGATTGATCGGAGATGGCCTCTGAGCTGTGTCGGGACGGCGGGATTCGATCCCACGACCCCTTGACCTCCGGCTACCGGCGATCATGATCTGGCCACACACGCCCCAGCGTGCCCGTACGTGAGAGTCCGCCAGAGTCCTAGGTGCACCACGGTGGTTGCTGTACTTCCTGGTTGTATATCACCCCCGTGAACACGCTTCAGTGCGGCACAGGGGAGTCGGCCTGTGGGCCGGGTTCTTCTCAGAACCCTGTCGACCTGCGCGTTCCCGCCGTCGTGCTTTCTAACCAGGCGTTTTGACCCTCGACTCTGCTTGTTGTCTCGCGTGTGATAGCAAACGATGCCTCTCTGAACGTCCAAGCAGCGCCCGTTCTTCAACCTCGATACTTCCGGCGCCGCAGGCCGCCGGTCGGCGTGCTTGCGGTAGCGGGTGTGCTGGCACTGGGAAGCCTTCTTTTCCTGCAACGAGCCGTGTAGCCTGAGGTAGTGGAATTCCCCCCGTTTGGCGTGCTTCTGGAGCGGCTACTCGGCCATCGAAAGTTGGATATTGGTTCGCTGTCGGAGGCCGCTGATGTCTCCGAGGTTGAACTGCGAAATGTCGTTGACGGCCTCCGGCCCGGCCCTAATTTGCTCAAGGCACTGGCTCCGGCATTGGACCTGCACACGGCGGACTTGTTCGTGATAGCCGGTCAAAAGGCGCCGGATGACCTGGCCCCCTTGGAGTCGTCCATCGAATGCAGGGCGTGTATCGAGGACCTGGTGAGCTATGCGCTATGCCTTCCGGCGAACCAGCGATCCGAGTTGCGCCGACTGGTGCGAGAACTGCCGCAGGAGCCGCGACGGCAACCCTACGTGCCGTGGAAATGGTTCGACCCGCATGAGGCGGGAATCGGGGCCTTGGTGGCGAACATGTTGTACGCGAACCGGAATCTGTCTGGCGGTGGAGCTGCGCCGATTCTTGCGAGCTTCTCCAACGGCCGCAGGTACGTGTCTGCGGTCACAGTCTTGGGGGTTGGAAGGGGGAAAGTCGAGCTAACCCCGGACTGGCTGGCCGATCTGTCCACCCTGATCGACATCCCCGCCGGTGATCTCGCCGCGGTCACCGGCATCCCTTTGCCGGACGGGTCTCCCCCCGAGGACCCCGCGGCCGTCGACACAGCGGCGCTGCTCTGGGACATCCGACGCCTGTCCGGCGAGCAGTTGTGGCGGGTTTGCGTCCGGGCCGAGGACATGCGATATGCCCTGCCCGACGATGCCATCGACCGGAAGTTCTACAGCACAGGGCCCTACCGGATTTCCCGTCGCCCACCGAACAGAAACTGGATTTGTGATGTGTAGGACGGGACTACCTCACGACACTGATTCCGATCCGGGCGGAGGCCCTCGGGGCTGAACCCTCCACACGGTCCACGAGGCTGTGTTACGAGCGGCGGCGTCTCCACCAGTTACGCCTTCGACCGCCTCACCACCGCCGGTGCACAGCACTCCGCCTACGACGGCCCCGACCGCGTCAGCGATCGCAACGGCGTTGCGTTCTCCTATGCAGGGCTGGGTGGTGATCCGGTCCGCCACGGCGCCACCGGCTACGCTCGCGGTCCGTCCGGCGAACTGCTGGCCACCGGCGGCACCGCCGGCGGACGCATCACCCTGGCCGACCGGCGCGGTGATGTGATCGCCGCGTTCGCCCCCGACAGCACCCTGGCGACGCTGAACGAGTCCGTCACCTACGAGCCGTTCGGCCGACCACTGGCCAGAACAGGCGCAGCATCGGGGATCGGCTACCAGGGCGACTGGACCGACCCCGATACCGGCCAGGTCAACATGCACGCCCGCTGGTACGAACCTTCGGTCGGCACGTTCACCAGCCGGGACGATTGGACCCTCGACCCGACCGGGGTCTCCATCGCCGCCAACCGCTACACCTACGCCAACGGCGACCCGATCAATAACATCGACCCGACCGTCCACGACGCAGGCGTGCTCGATAGGCCCGTGACGCGCGGGGCCGCTCGAGGGATGGGGGCGGCCTGCCGCGCGGGCATATGGGGTTGTGTCATCGGCGGAGCGATCGCCGGAATCGTTATCGGCGGCTATTACGGTTACCAGTGAACCCATTTCGTGCGCCCAGCAGAGCAGGAGGTGAAGCCGTGACGTAGCGGTGGATCTTGCTGTTCGTAAGCTCGTCGTCGCTTGCCGGTGGAAGTCCGGTCCGGGTAGCTGCCAGGAGGCCCGGTAGCAGGCTGGCGGTTTCGTCTGGAAACGGACGGGGTCGAAGCCCAGCGTCACAAGCCCTTTCATGGGGGAGCGACGGTGCGGTCCGTAGCATGAAGCGAAGCCTGCGGCGTCGTTACTCAGCCCGCCCACTGGGTGGGACAAGGGAGTGCCGAGCCTCTCGAAATCGGGGCGAAGGCCATGGACGCGGTGTAGAGCCTGGAGGCGCAGCCGTCAGGGACTCCCCGGCGTATGGGGCGCGGAACGCATCGATAGTGGCGGCGGGAACTGGGGAGGCCCTCCCCGGCCCGGCAACCTGCGGAAGATCGTTGCCGGAGTGTCGTGCTCTATAACCGATGACCTCGGGAAATGGGCGGGTGCCGGGTGGGTGTCGGAGGCGGCCGTAGTACCGCTTGAACCGTCTGGACAACACAACCGGCGGTGAGGGAAGGGCCGCTGCTTCGTCGATGCGCAGCGACTGTGATGGAGGGGCCCGGTGAGTGCCGGTCAGGCTAGTTCCGCCGCTTCGGGATCGCGTGGTGTTGTTCGCCCGCGTGATCCGGTTCGTGCCTTGCAGCATGCGCTTTACCGGGCGGCCAAGGCCGATCCCGGGCGGAGGTTCCACGCGCTGTTGGACAAGGTCTGCCGCAGAGACGTGCTGCAGCGCGCGTGGGTGGCGGTGCGCAACAACAACGGCGCACCGGGCATCGACAAGAACACCCTGGCCATGGTTGAGGAGTACGGCGTCGACCGGCTCCTGGACGAGGTGGCCGCCGAACTGCGGGAGCGGCGGTATCGGCCGCTGCCGACACGGCGGGTGCTGATCCCCAAGCCCGGGGCGAAGGATCAGTACCGGCCGCTGTCGATCCCGGCAGTTCGTGACCGTGTCGTGCAGGCCGCGTTGAAGATCGTGCTCGAGCCGGTCTTCGAGGCGGACATGGCCGACTGCTCGTTCGGGTTCCGCCCGAAGCGGTCGGCGCACGATGCCCTGCAAGTGCTCATCGACGAGTGCTACCGGGGACGGCGGTGGGTGGTCGAGACGGACATCGCCGACTGTTTCTCGGCGATCCCGCATGACAGGTTGATGCGGGCGACCGAGGAACGCATCTGTGACCAGTCCGTGCTCAAGCTGCTGCGCGCGATCTTGCGGGCGGGGGTGATGGAGGACGGGCACGTACGGCGAGAGGTCACCGGAACTCCGCAAGGGGGCCCGGTGTCACCGTTGCTCTGCAACGTCTACCTGCACCGATTGGATCGGGCATGGGATGACGGCGACGGGGTGATGGTGCGGTTCGCCGACGATGTGGTCGTGATGTGCTGGTCCCGGAGTCAGGCCGAACGGGCGCTTGCGCGCCTGGTGGACCTGCTGGCCGACCTCGGCTTGGAGCCGAAGGCGGCCAAGACCCGCATCCTGCACCTTCAGGTCGGTGGTGACGGCTTCGACTTTCTGGGCTTTCACCACCGGCTGGTGCGCTCGCGGGGTGACCGGGGCAAACCGAAGGTGACGTTCCTGGCTCGCTGGCCCGCGGACAAGGCCATGCAGCATGCGCGTAACCGGATCCGGGACCTGACGTCCCGGCGGTGGATGCTGCTGCGGCCGGAGGCGATCGTGGAAAGGCTGAACGCCTTCCTACGAGGCTGGGCCGCCTATTTTCGTTACGGGCATTCGGCTCAGCGCCTCAGCAGGATCAGACGGTATGCGCAGTGGCGGCTGGCGCACTTCATCCGAAGACGCCACCGCCGCAGCATGATGTTCGGCTGGCAGGTGTTGATCAACTCCCGGCCGGTCGATCTCGGTCTGATCGGCTTGTATGGAATCACCGCCGCACCCAGGGCGGGCAAGCCTTGGCGGGTGAAACCGAATGCCACCGGGTGAACGGCGTCGGTGAGCCGTGTGCGGGAGAACCGCACGCACGGTTCGAAGCGGCGGGAGCTGGAAACGGAGCACACCTTGGTCACGGTCATCGGGGAGAGCACAGCCGACCGGGAAACCGGCGGAAGAAAGGCCCCGAGCCCTACCGCCAGGGAATGCCACCGCGCCAGCTCCCGACCCTACATCCTCGGGCGGCTTGAGCAACGCGATGGTTCTGCAGGACGGCGATGGCCTTGACGAGGTGGCCGGCCTTGCTCGGGCTGCACCGCAGCTTCCGCAGGATGCGCCATGACTTGAGCTGGGCATTCGCGCGTTCACCCGGCCCGCGGAGCTTGGCGTGGGATCGGTTGGCCTGCTTCTGCGACTCCGGCTTGTTCTTGCCCTTGTAAGGCGTGATCACGACCGCGGCCTTGGCGCCCTGGTAGCCCTTGTCGGCCAGGGTGAGGATCCCGGCCCGCTCCAGCTCGCGCAGGATGCCCCGCAGCCGGGCGGCGGCCAGGTCGTGGGCCTTGCCCGGCAACGCCCCCGACGTCCACAGGATCGTCCCGTCCGGTCCCGCGATGACCTGCACGTTCATCCCGTGCACGCGGTGCTTGCCGGAGAAGTAGGGCCGGTCGGCCTTGACCCGGTCGGTGTGGATGAGAGTCCCGTCCAGGACGACGTGCGTCAGCCCGTCCCTGCGGGCCTTCCGCAACGCCTGAGTGAGCTTGGGTGAACGGGCCGACAGCAGCATGACGGTCTCCTCCACGTACCGCCAGGCCGTCGACACCGACACCCCGAACCCTGCGCTGATCTCGGCGAACGTCTCGTCTTTGCGCAGGTAGACCAGCACCAGCAGAGCCTGCTGGCCGGGCTTGAGCAGCCGCCAGGTCGATCCGATCGCTTTGCGGCGGCGACGAATCAGCCCCGCGACGTACTTCAGCGTTGAACGCGACAAATCGACGGCAGCGCGGTAGAACAGCACTCGGAGCTCCTGGTTGTGACGGGCGTGGTTGTGGTGATCAACCCGTCTACCAGGGGCTTCTCTATGCCATAGCCCCGTTCGGTGCATCGCGATCATGCTGTGACCAGCCGCTCTCACCAGGGGATGAAATGGGTTCCTTCACCCCGATCTGACCCGCCCTGGCCAAAACTCCTTTCCACCCCCTGGGCCGGCCGCTAGCACCGCAATGCGTAGCGACAGCGGGTTGGGGGCATCGTGGCAGCCGACCCAACCAGCACAAGAGCGCCGACCTTCTGCATCACCATCATGCTGATGACGCAAGAAAACCTTGTCTGGCTGGTCGAGCATGGCTGCGTCGTAGCGGGGGAGTTTCTCATACTCTGATGTGGCCCACACCCTTGATGGGGCGTCGCGACGGTAGGGACACGACCGGCACACAGTCGCGGGGTCGGTGGGCCAATCGGATACGTCATGCTCATCAAGCATTCCAGCCAGGAAGACCGCCTCGCTTGGTGAATGGCTTGGAGAGGGCATCCGATGGCGCCAGCAAAAAGGCGTCGGGGCTTAGAACCACCACACGGTCATCTATCTCACCATCAGAACGCCCAGCGTGAAGAGCGGAACCCTGGGCCCGATGATCCTACAAATGACCGCCTCAGACCCGTGCTTGGAAGGTAGGATAAGCTCTCCACCGCGCCTGGCGTGAAGCGGCGGGCCCGGCGTGGTGCGGTCTGGAGCCTCGGGACTCGATCGAAGCAGTCCGTCGCGAACGAGGACACGCCAGTGCAAGGCTGCTGGCCAACTCGGTCCGGCCACGAGAGGCAGGGAGGTATCGGACGTGGACGGGTGGGATGTACAGCCGTTCAGCGCGCACGCACGCCGGCTGCTCGCCTCCTGGCTGGAGAAAGGAATGGCACTGGGAGGGACGTCCGCTGGCGTTCCACCTGGAATCGGTGAGGCTGTACAGCATCGACACCACGACGCTGCTGTGGCGCCGCTCGCCCCGGTTTCTGCCCTGTGACCTGAGCGAGCAACCGGTGCCGCCGCCCCAGCAATGATCCCACACGCTCACACGTGATTCGCCTTATGACTGGACTCATCCGGCCTGGTACGAGTTGGTAGACGGTTGGAAGCTCGCCGCCGGTGGTTGCACCCCGAACACCGCGCCGCCTCCGGGTAATGACGGCCTGAGGCTCCGACGAACCGAGGGAGCGGTCCCACCCGTGCATTCCAGTCGAGGGCGTAGAAGAAGGCGGTCAGGCGCTGCGGGCCGGCCTGGGCTGTGCCCTCGACGGCGGCGAGTCTGACCGGCGGGTCATTATGTCGGGCGGGACGATCATCCAGCCGCCAAGTCGATGGCTATGTCCGCCCGCGAAGCCGCGTGGAAGGCAAGCACTGCTTGGAACACCGGCTTGAGCACCGACATGTGCAACTTGCAGGCGGCGGTCAATTCATCCGATGCCGACACCACCGGGATATCGGAATCATCCACAGTCAGTGTGAAGGTTCGGCGTGTTTCCCGATCATCGATCAGGGTGATGGCATAAGTCTTGCCGCCGACATCCTGGATCGCCGTCAGGCGAGCACTACTCACTTGAACACGCTCCCACCTTGCCAATCACCAGGGCGACCAACCGGCCGGGCCGCCGACCCGACCCGCGGCCACTCCTGGGCCGCCATCGGCATCGCCCTCCTCATCACCCGCCAGGCCGCACACGTACGGTGAGCCGCGAACGGTGGGCCATGACCACCAACTGCCTCCTGAGCCCGGAGTGCGCTCACTCGGCCGCGAACCAGCACACCACGGGTTCTCTTTGAGGGGAAGTGCCCATCATGTCACCTGAGTTCATCGTGGTCGGCATCGGCGCTTCTGGGGCAGGTGCTGGTGGTATGCAGCGGGGGCCATGACAGTCCCGGTTCTCCGATGGCGCGTTTCGGGGACCTCGCCGAGGCGCGAGGCGCGGGCATGCCGTCCATGCGCTCGCCGGGACGCCGGCCACGGCGCGTGGACGCGCTGTCGAGCACACCTGGGGCGAACCTGTTGAACTGGGTGGTATCCCGGTCCGCTCAGGCGATCTCGTGCTGGGTGACCCGGCGGCGCGGTGGTGTCCGCCGACCGCGCCGACGAGGTGCTGGTGACCGCCGAGCGCATCGCCGCCACTGAATCTGCCATGGCGCCGCGATCGACGTGGGGGCGAACGTCTCCGACGCCATGGGAAGGTCGTAGGAACTCACCGATGATGACCTTTGAGACCGACATGCTCGAACGAGTCAGGGCCATGTCGACCTCTGGAGTCTCCGACGCTCTCGACCGGCTGGGGATTGCCGTCCAGGCTTTGGGTATCGCTGTGGACGGACGCGCGTTTTTCGAGGTTGGCGGTCAGCCTGGTTGAGGCTGGCGGCCAACGTTTCTCGAGGTGGGCGGTCAGTTGGGGGCGGGTTCGGTGGCCAGCGGGACGACTCCGCCTCCGGCGAGGGCTTCGGCGAGGCGGTGGAATTCGCCTGAGGTCTCGACCAGGTGGGCGTGGTGCATGAGGCGAAAGCGCGCGGAATCCTCGACGGGGTGTTCTGGGAACCGGTGCGGGACTGCCGGTTTCTGGGGCCTGATGCGGTCGGGTTCGTGAAGGTGCCAGGCCAGGCACCGGTTGCCAAGCGCGATGGTGAAGTGTGGCTCACGGGGTGCCTGCGAGGATTGGGTCATGCCGCTTGCTTCGATAGTGCTCAACTCAGGACGCAGCGTTGAGCTGACTGGCCTGGAGATCTTCTCGACCTATGGCGGGCTGTTGGAGGGATACCCCAACGCGCGAATGAACGATCGACTGTTGGCCGGATTGGCGAGGCGGCTCGAGTCCGCCTACCAGTCGCAGCCGGTGCATCTGATCGCACGGCCCCGTCGTCATCCGGACAACGGATCGGATCGGCAGTTGGCGTTCGGCCCGGTGGAGGTGCTGCCAGCGGTGTATTGCCGTGGGAAGTTCGAGTCGTACCGCATCGACGAGGACCTCGACGATGTTCTTCATCGTTCGTGGCTGACCGTGGTCTGGTTCCAAGACGATCTGGCGGCACCGATCGCTGACTTCGTTTCGGCCGCGGTCGCCGACCTTGCGTGGGATGAGCACGCCGAGGACTACGAGCTGTAGCGGCTGGGCCCTTGCGATGGGCATTGGCGGTGGCGTCTTCAACTTGAACGTCGTTCAGAGTGGGCGGCTTGGACGTACTTCATTGCGATCTTGCCGCTGATGCCGAACACGCGCATGAGGTGGATCGGGTCGGCGGTGTGGGCGGCTTCGTCGAGGATCCGGTCACGGCGGAGCCGACCAGGGCTGATACCGACGCGCTGGAAGATGGCGTCGGTGACGGTGTGGGCGATGGGTGGATGGGTGGGGTCGGCTGCGGTGATCTGACTGACCAGCAGGTAGGAGTTGGTGGTTCGGGGCCGAAGGCGCCGCCGTTCGCGCTGCCAGGCGATGGCCAGGGTGTGGGTGAGCTCGTCGAGGCAGACGGTGTGGCGTGAACCGTGGCGGGTGAGATGCAGCCGTCCGGCGGGCAGGTCGAGGTCGGTGAGCAGGAGGTGGTCGGTCTCCTTCTTGCCCAGAGCGCGGATGGCGACGAGAGCGACGACGAGCTTGGCCATCGGTCCGCCCGCGCGGTGATGAGGCCGTGGAGCTGGTCGGTGGGGATCGGGGTGGGGAGGCGCCGGAGTGCGGCCAGGGTGATCCCGCGGGTGGGGTCACGAAAGACGAGTCGTTCCTGTTTGAGTGCCCGGAACAGGCTGCGCAGGGCAGGCAGGAGGTTGTGGGCGGAAGCCGGCGGTCGGTCGTCGACGGCGGCCTGAATGTCGGCCGGGGTGATCTCGCGAAGGCTGGTGACGCGGCCCGCCCAGACCTCCAGGCAGGCCGAGCGCCGAAGGATCGCGGGCAATGGGTGCGGAACGTCGGTATTGATCGATAACGTGCCGGGGTGAGTGGATCGATTCCTCGGCATGTGCTGTGCGTACTCGGCTCCGGGCTGGACCTTTCGGAGATGGAACGGATCGCCGCCGGCTTCGGTGGTCTCGTCCTCGACCGCGAGCACTCCGAGACCGAGCCCGATCCTCGGATGCCGGAGGCGTTCGAGGCGTGTATGGCGGCGGCCTCGTTCGATGAGGCGGACTGGGCCGCCGTGGAGTCCCACGACACCGTCGGTTACCTGCTGTCCGCGCCGATGATGCGGGATGTGGCGGCCGACACTTCACGGCGGGTGCTGGCGGCGACGGCCGCTCTGTTGCGGTCCGGCGCCGCTGCGGTGAAGAACGAGAGCAGTGGAATCACGCACGGCCGGGACCGCTGGCTCTCGCTGGCCGACCGAGTGGCCGACGGCAAGGGCGAAGACCTGGCCGGCGACCTGGTCGCCGCCTGGGTGAAACTGCCGATCTACGACGGACAGGTGCTCTACAGCTGCGGCATGCATCTGCTCGGCGCGCCCGAAGTGGAGATCGAAGTCGACGAGGAGCATCAGGACGATCTGCCTGATCTGGTCACGCTGCTGGACGTGCTGGCGATCTACCTGCTGACCGATCCGCGTGCGGAGGAGATCGAGGACGGCGCCGGCTTCCGGATGACCGAGAACGCCCCCCGCCGGCTGCTGCGCACCGGCACATGCGACCGCTACGACGAAGACGACTTGTTCTTCAACCCGTACGGATACGTCCGACTAACCCACCCCGAGTGACGGAGGCCCACCCCCGAAGAGCGGGGCCGCCGCCACCTGCCTCATCGACACCATCGGCTTCACCCCGTCCTACCTGCGGCGACGAGCCGGATGACCCACCAGACCGGTGTGGAACTCTGCACGTTCAGCGGCTCTTTCGCTGATCTTGTGACGTGGAACGATCCGGTAGTTGATCGTGTTCGGAGTGTATTGAGGATCTTCTTCCGCGACTGGCCGGGATCGTCGTGGAGGTCGTCGAGCGGGCGGTGGATACGGTCACGCTGTACGCCCGGGTCCGATCGGACGAGGGAATCTGCCCGCACTGCGGGCAGACTTCGGCTCGGGTGCACGGGCGGTACGTTCGGCGGCTGGCCGATGCCGCGCTCGGCGGGGTCAAGACCGTCCTGTGACAATGCGCCGGTTCAAGTGCGCGAACACCGCGTGCGCGGCGGTGACGTTCGCCGAGCAGGTGGAGGGCCTGACCACCCCGCATGCCCGGTTCACCCCGCTGCTGCGGCATGCTGACTTTCATTGCGGTGGCGACGGCGGCCCACGCGGGCGCCCGGCCGGCGGCCCGGCTCGGGCTGCCGGTGGCCGCGTGGCCGGCCGCCCATCCGGAGATCGAAGTGGCGTGCAGAGACCGCGCCCGGGCGTATGCCGAGGCCATCGCGGCCGGCGCGCCGCAGGCACTGGACGTGGCCGATCGCTGGCACCTGTTCCGCAGCCTGGCCGAAGCCGTGGACAAGGTGGACCTGGGGGCGCGACCCATGGACCCGTTTGCGGGCCTGGTGCGCGGCTGGGCTGGGAGATGCCAGACAAGATCCAGTCGGTCTACGGCCACGTCTCGGAGTCCATGGAAGACCGCATCCTCGAGGTGCTCCAGCAACTGTGGCGTGACGCCCTCGCCGAGCGGGCGCTGATCAGCCCCACTCGCCGGTTCCGCTGCTGGACCGGCTGCTGGCGCCCTATCGTGGGGAGGAAACACCTGGGGAGACCTCCGGGAGTTGATCTCCCAAATCTCTCCCATGACAACATGAAGACCCACCCCGAAAGCTTCGGAATGGGCCTCTGTGCTGTGTCGGGACGGCGGGATTTGAACCCACGACCCCTTGACCCCCAGTCAAGTGCGCTGCCAAACTGCGCTACGTCCCGGTGCCCGATTGAGCGGGCGTGATTACTGTAGCGCAGTCTGGGCGCGGGTGCGTACTCGGTTACGGCGGCGCGGATCTGGTAGGCATGGCCGGGTGAGCTGGTTGGTGGGGCGTGCGGGGCCGGTCGTCGCCGGGGCGCTGGTGTTGGGTGGCTGTGGTGCGGATGCGAAAGCTCCGGCGGCGCCGGTGAGCACAGCCGCGGAGCGGCCCGGGAGCGGGGCGGGGCCCCAGGCGGAGCCGCTGGTCAGGGTGCCCGCGGGGGTGCGGGCCGGGTACGTGGTGTACGACCGGGAGCGCGGCAAGGTCCTGCTGCACGACGGGGCGCGGCAGACGTTCCGGTCGGCGTCGGTGGTGAAGATCCTGATCGCGCTGGACCACCTGCGGGGGAAGACGGAGGTGCCCGCGGCGGATCTGGCGATGCTGCGGCCGATGCTCAGGTCGAGCGACGACGGGGCGGCGACCAGGTTCTGGAACCGGGGCGGCAAGGGCGCGATCATCGAGCGGGCGGCGGCGCGGATCGGGCTGCGCGACACCCGGCCGCCACCGGCGGACAAGCCGGGGTTCTGGGGGTACACGGCGCTGAGCGCCATGGACGTGGCGCGGACGTACCGGTACGTGCTGGAGAAGGCGCCCGCGGCCCACCGGGACATGATCATGGGGGAGTTGCGGAAGGCCACCCCGTGCGGGCTCGACCGGTACGACCAGTACTTCGGGATTCCGCGGGCGCTGCCGCGGCCGTGGGCGGTCAAGCAGGGCTGGTCCGGGTTCGGGGACGTGCCCGCGGTGCCGTGCCGGGCGGGGCCGGCCAGGCCCGCGGCGGCGCCGGATCTGGGCCTGGGACGGCCCGTCCTGCATACGACGGGGGTCGTGGGACGGGACGACCGCCGGATCGTGGTGGTGCTCACGCTGCATCCGGCGGGTTCGTCGTTCCGGGTGGCGGCCCAGCGGCTCACGACGCTGACCAAGCAGATCTACCGGGCGGCCGATTCGTAAAGCGGCGGCGCCAACACGGTCAGTGAGCAGCAAAATAGGCGCCTGCGGACGAAGGTTATGAATAGGGCTCCTCATAGCCTTATGTACGGTTCTTATCTCGTAACGCCGTATCGCGTCGAACGGGGGCTTCGGGGTGAGGGAAGCGGAGAGTACGCCGCTGATACCGGAGCTGGCGGATCTACGGGGCGCCGCGCGGGGCAGGGCGGTCATCGCCGAGGCCCGTGTCGTGCTCGCCGCCAGACTGGGCGTCCAGCCGGGGGAGGCGCTCCAGCATCTGATCTGGCTGGCCCGCGACCTGGACCTGGAGCTGGAGGAGGCCGCGGCCCTGGTCATCGGTGCCCGCGGTGAGGGGAGCGGTGCCGAGCCCGGCCCCCTGCCACCGCCGACGGTGATGCCGCTGGTGGAGGCGGGCCGGGCCGCGGAGGCCGATCTGGCGGCCGACGCGGGGCGCTTGGAGGGGATCGAGGACGATCCTGCGGCCCGGGCCGTGCTGGACGCCTGCATCGACGCCGCCGTGCACCTCGTGCCGGTGCGGGGGGCCGAGGGCACGGTGCTGGACTTCCTGTACGCGGGGGCCAACGAGTCGACCAAGGACCTGTTCGGGCGCGGGGCGGAGGAGCTGGCGGGCAAGCGGTTGCTTCGCATGGACCCCGGGTCGGCCCTGCTGGGGCTGTTCAGCTCGTACGTGGAGACGCTGGAGACCGGGAAGGTGTTCAAGCGGGGCCCGTTCGAGTTCTCGACGGCCCAGGAGGGTGTGACGCGCACGTCGCGGATGTCGGTGCACTGCGTCTCCGTCCCGACGGGGGTGTGCGTGACCTGGCGCTACCACGATGACGAGGAGCGCATGCGGCGCAGGCTGGAGCGGGTGGGGCGGCTGGCGCTGATGGGCTTCGGGGAGTGGGATCTGGCGACCGACGAGCTGGAGTGGTCGGAGCAGATGGCCCACAACTTCGGGCTGGACCCGGTGCGTTCGGCGCCCATGCTGGACGAGCTGTCCAAGCTGGTGGTGGACGAGGACCGCCCGCTGGTCGAGGAGCGGGTCCAGACGATGCTGAGCCGCCGCGCCCCGGTGGAGATGGAGCATCGGGTGGTGACGCCGGACGGCGAGTACCGGCATCTGTGGATCTTCGCCGAGCCGGTGCTGGACGCGGCGGGCCGCCCGGTGTCGGTCAACATCGTCTCGCAGGACATCACCCGGCGGCGGGGGATCGAGCGGGCGCTGGCGGAGACGCGGCGGGAGATGCTGCGCCAGCAGGCGCGGACGGCGCAGGAGCGGCGGGTGGCGGTGACGCTGCGGCGGGCGATCCTGCCCGATCCGGACGAGGTGCTGCCGCTGCCCGGCCTGCAGGTGGCGATCCGGAGCCTGGCGGCCGAGAGCACGGCGCGGATCGGCGGGGACTGGTTCGCGACCCGTCCGCTGCCGGACGGCCGGTCGCTGTTCGCGATCGGGGACGCGGCGGGGCACGGGCTCCCGGCGGCGGCGGCGATGGCGCGGACCCGCAACGGGCTGATGGGCCTGGCCTACACGGGGCAGCCGCCGGGGCGGCTGATGGGCTGGCTGAACGAGATGGTCGGCCAGCTGGAGCCGGAGCCGGCGGCGACGGGGACGGCGCTGATCGCCCGGTACGACCCGCGCGGCCGGGTGATGCAGTGGAGCTGTGCGGGGCACCTGCCGCCGATCCTGGTGCGGGACGGGGAGGCCTCGCAGCTGGAGATGGATGCGGGGCCGATGCTGGGGGCGGTGCCGTCCGTGGGGTATCCGACGGTCACCACGCGGGTGCGGCCTGGTGACCTGGTTTTCCTCTACACCGACGGGCTGGTGGAGCGGCGGGACATGGATCTGGACGAGCAGATCGCCCGGCTGATGGAGATCCTCCGGGACCGGTCGAGCAGCCCGGAGCCGGTGCTGGACCGGGTGCTGTCGCGGATGGGGCATGATCGGGCGGCCGACGACACGACGCTGTTCGCGGTCCGGATCGAGTGACGCCTGGGCCCTGCCCGGGCGGCGCCCGTACCGGGCCATTCTTTCTAACAACTGTTTGATAGGCTCGGCCCGTGCAGCGCAACGACACGCCCGAGGACCGGGCCTTCCGGGACGAGGTCCGCGAGTGGCTTGAGACCCATCTGTCGGGCGACTACGCGCACGCCCGCGGGTTGGGCGGCCCCGGCCGCGAGCACGAGGCGTTCGAGACCCGGCTGGCCTGGGAGCGGCACATGGCCGCCGCCGGCTGGACCTGCGTGGGCTGGCCGAAGGAGCACGGCGGCCGCGGCGCGAGCGTCCGCCAGCAGGTGATCTTCAACGAGGAGTACGCGCTGGCCGGCGCCCCCGCCCGGGTCGGCCACATCGGCGAGAACCTGCTCGGCCCGACCGTGATCGCCTTCGGCACGGCCGCGCAGCGCGAGCGCTTCCTGCCGCCGATCGTGGCCGTGCGGGAGCTGTGGTGCCAGGGGTACTCCGAGCCGGGCGCCGGGTCCGACCTGGCCGGCGTGCAGACCCGTGCCGAGCGGGACGGGGACGGCTGGCGGATCACCGGCCAGAAGGTCTGGACGTCGCTGGCGCTGGAGTCCGACTGGTGCTTCGTGCTGTGCCGCACCGAGCCCGGCTCCGAGCGCCACCGCGGCCTGTCGTACCTGCTGGTGCCGATGCGCCAGGACGGCGTGGAGATCCGCCCGATCGTGCAGCCGACCGGCACCTCGGAGTTCAACGAGGTGTTCTTCGACGGCGCCCGCACCGACGCGTCCTGCGTCGTCGGCGGGCCCGGCGAGGGCTGGCGGATCGCGATGGCCACGCTGGGCTTCGAGCGCGGCGTCGCCACCCTCGGCCAGCAGGTCGGGTTCCGCCGCGAGCTGGAGGGCGTGATCGAGCTGGCCCGCCGCACCGGGGCCGCCGCCGACCCGCTGCTGCGCGACCGGCTGGTCAGGGCCTGGATGGGGCTGGAGATCATGCGGTTGAACGCCACCCGCACCATGGCGGGCGTGGCGGCGGGCGCGCCCGGCCCCGAGTCGTCGATCTCCAAGCTGGTCTGGGGCACCTGGCACCGCGAGCTGGGGGAGCTGGCCATGGACGTGCTGGGCGCCGCCGGGCTGGTCGCGCAGGGCGAGCCGTACGACCTCGACGACTGGCAGCGGCTGTTCCTGTTCTCCCGCGCCGACACCATCTACGCGGGCTCCAACGAGATCCAGCGCAACATCATCGCCGAGCGGGTGCTCGGCCTCCCCAGGGAGACACGCCCATGACGCCGCCGCCCCCCGCCCCGCCCGGCCCGCCGGTCGCGCCCGCCCCGCACGACCTCCTCCGCGACCGGGTCGTGGTGATCACCGCCGCGGCCGGCGCCGGGATCGGCGGCGCGACCGCGCGGCGCTGCCTGGAGGAGGGCGCCCGGGTGGTGGTCTCCGACGCGCACGAGCGGCGGCTGGAGAGCACCCGCGCCGAGCTGGCCAAGGCCTTCGGTGAGGACAGGGTGGCCGCGCTGCCCTGCGACGTCACCTCCGAGGAGCAGGTCCGGGCGCTGTACGCGCTGGCCGTGGAGCGCCACGGGCGGATCGACGTCGCCGTCAACAACGCGGGCCTGGGCGGCACCGCCGAGCTGGCCGACATGACCGACGGCGAGTGGGGCAAGGTCCTGGACGTCACCCTCAACGGCACCATGCGCTGCACCCGCGCCGCCCTCCAGATCATGCGCGGCCAGGACTCGGGCGGGGTCATCGTCAACAACGCCTCGGTGGTCGGCTGGCGGGCGCAGAGGGGCCAGTCGCACTACGCCGCCGCCAAGGCCGGGGTCATGGCCCTCACCCGCTGCGCCGCGCTGGAGGCCGCCGAGCACGGGGTACGGATCAACGCGGTGTCGCCGTCGCTGGCCATGCACCCGCATCTGGTCAAGGTGACCTCGCGGGAACTGCTGGAGGAGCTGACGGCGAGGGAGGCGTTCGGGCGGTACGCCGAGCCCTGGGAGGTCGCGAACGTCATAGTCTTCCTGGCCAGCGACTACTCGTCGTACATGACGGGCGAGGTCGTGTCCGTCTCGAGCCAGCATCCCTAGCAGCGTCCGTGAGGTATCCAGCCAAATGAGTCCACGTCGGCGTGACACCGAGGGCACCGCCGCCGCGCGCGCGGAGCGGCGGGCCGAACTGCTCGCCACGGCGGCGGAGGTGTTCGCGTCCCAGGGGTACGCCGCCACCACGATCCGGAAGGTGGCCGACGCCGCCGGGATCCTGGGCGGCAGCCTCTACTACCACTTCGACTCCAAGGAGTCGATGGCCGACGAGATCCTTTCCACGTTCCTGAACGAGATGTGGGGCGCCTACGACCGCGTCCTGCAGGCCGGTCTGGGGGCGCGGGAGACGATGGAGGCCATCGTCGTGGAGTCGTTCCGCTGCATCGACCGGCACCGCCCGGCCGTGGTGATCTACCAGAACGAGTCCAAGCACCTGGCGACCAGCGAGCGCTTCGCCTACCTGCTCGACTCGCACCGCCGCTTCGAGGCCATGTGGACGGCCCTGCTCGAACGCGGCGTCGAGGAGGGCGCCTTCCGCGCCGACCTGGACCGGGGCCTGGTCTACCGGTTCGTCCGCGACACGGTGTGGGTGGCCGCCAACTGGTACAAGCCGGGCGGGCGGCTGTCCGCCGACGACATCGCCAAGCAGTACCTCGCCATGGTCCTGGAGGGCATCCAGGTGAGCGAGGCGCCCTAGCAGTCCATCCCACTGCAGTCCCCCTGCGAAGGAGACCCCCATGCCCGAGGCCTACATCGTCGAGGCGGTCCGCGCGCCGGTGGGGCGCCGCGGCGGCTCCCTGTCCGCGGTGCACCCTGCGGATCTGGGCGCGCACGTCCTGACGGCGCTCATGGAACGCTCGCAGGCCGACCCGGCCGCGGTCGAGGACGTGGTCTTCGGCTGCGTCGACACGGTCGGCCCGCAGGCGGGCGACATCGCGCGGACCTGCTGGCTGGCCGCGGGCCTGCCGGAGGAGGTCCCGGGCGTGACCGTGGACCGGCAGTGCGGCTCGTCCCAGCAGGCGGTGCACTTCGCCGCCCAGGCGGTCCTGTCGGGCACCTCCGACCTGGTCGTGGCGGGCGGGGTGCAGAACATGTCGCAGATCCCGATCGGGTACGCGATGACCGCCGCCGAGCCGCTGGGCTTCACCGACGGGCCGTTCGCCGGGTCGGCGGGCTGGACGCGGCGGTACGGCGACCGTGAGGTGACGCAGTTCGCCGGCGCGGAGATGATCGCCCGCGACTGGGACATCTCGCGGGAGGAGATGGAGGAGTTCGCCTACGCCTCGCACCAGCGGGCGATCCGCGCGATCGACGAGGGGCGGTTCGTCCGCGAGATCGCCCCGTACGGGGACGCCGCCACCGACGAGGGGCCGCGCCGCGACACCACCCTGGAGAAGATGGCGGGCCTGCGGACGCTGGTCGAGGGCGGCCGGCTGACCGCCGCGCTGTCCTCGCAGATCTCCGACGGCGCCGCGGCGCTGCTGATCGCCTCCGAGCGGGCGGTCCGCGACCACGGGTTCACGCCGCGGGCCCGGGTCCACCACCTGTCCGCGCGCGGCGAGGACCCGATCCGGATGCTGTCGGCGCCGATCCCGGCCACCGCGCACGCGCTGAAGAAGACCGGGATGACGATCGGCGACATCGACGCCGTCGAGATCAACGAGGCGTTCGCGCCGGTCGTGCTGGCCTGGCTGAAGGAGACCGGCGCCGATCCGGACCGCACCAACCCCAACGGCGGGGCGATCGCGCTCGGCCACCCGCTGGGCGCCACGGGAGCCCGGCTGATGACCACGCTGCTGCACGAGCTGGAGCGCACCGGCGGCCGGTACGGCCTCCAGACGATGTGCGAGGGCGGCGGCCAGGCCAACGTCACGATCATCGAACGGCTCTGAGCGGCCGCCATGGCACCCGACGTGCTGGCGCCGGCCCGGCTCGGGCCGGTCCGGCTGCGCAACCGCGTGATCAAGGCGGCGACGTTCGAGGGCGCGACCCCCGACGCGCTGGTCACCGACGAGCTGATCGAGTACCACCGCAGGCCCGCGGCGGGCGGGGTGGGCATGACGACCGTGGCCTACTGCGCGGTGGCGCCCGAAGGGCGGACCGAGCGGCGGCAGATCTGGATGCGGCCCGAGGCGGTGCCCGGCCTGCGGCGGCTCACCGACGCGGTGCACGCCGAGGGCGCCGCCGCGGCCGCGCAGATCGGGCATGCCGGGCCGGTGGCCGACGCCCGCTCCAACGGGCTCCCCGCGCTGTCGGCCGGGCGCTTCTTCAACCCGCTCGGCATGCGCTTCACCCGTCCCGCCACCGCCGCCGACATCGAGCGGGTGACCCGGGCGCACGCCACCGCGGCCCGGCTGGCGGTCGAGTCCGGCTTCGACGCGGTCGAGATCCATTTCGGGCACAACTACCTGGCCAGCTCGTTCCTCAGCCCCCGGCTCAACGGGCGCGACGACGAGTACGGCGGGAGCCTGGCCAACCGCGCCAGGGTCGCCCTGGGCATCGCCCGCGCCGTCCGCGACGAGGTCGGCGACGAGATCGCGGTCACCGCCAAGCTCAACATGCGCGACGGGGTGCGGGGCGGGCTGGAGGTGGACGACAGCGTGCAGGTCGCGCGCCGGCTCCAGGAGGAGGGGACGGTCGACGCCCTGGAGCTGACGGCAGGCAGCTCGCTGCTCAACCCGATGTACCTGTTCCGCGGGGACGCGCCGATCCCGGAGTTCGCGGCCACCCTCCGGCAGCCGCTGCGGCTGGGCGTCCGGCTGTCCGGCAAGCGGTTCCTGCGCGCCTACCCGTACCGGGACGCCTTCCTGCTGGAGCACGCCAGGCGCTTCCGGGACGCGCTCGACCTGCCGCTGATCCTGCTCGGCGGCATCACCGGCAGGGAGACGATGGACCTGGCCATGGAGGAGGGGTTCGCGTTCGTGGCCATGGCGCGGGCGCTGCTGCGCGAGCCGGACCTGGTCGCCCGGATCGCGGCGGACGCGTCCACGCCGTCGCTGTGCATCCACTGCAACCGCTGCATGCCCACGATCTACACCGGGACCCACTGCCCGCTCGTCCCGTAGCCGGACCCGCCCGTCTCGCGGCGGATCCGCCCGCCCTATAGTCATATGAAATATATGACGAGGGGTGAGGGATGGGAGCACTGCTGGAAGGGCTGCGGGTCGTCGAGATCTCCAGCTTCGTCGCCGCCCCGCTGGGCGGCATGACGCTGGCCCAGCTCGGCGCCGACGTCGTCCGGGTCGACCCGCTGGGCGGCGCGGCCGACATCGGGCGATGGCCGCTCGCCCCGTCGGGCACCAGCCTGATGTGGACCGGCATGAACAAGGGCAAGCGGTCGGTCACCGTCGACTTCCGCGGCCCGGAGGGCCGTGAGGTCGTCACCCGGCTGGCGGCCCGGGCGGGGATCGTGCTGACCAACGCGGTCGGCCGCCGCTGGCTGTCGTACGAGGCGCTCGCGCAGACCCGGCCCGACCTGATCCACGTGCAGATCGAGGGGCACCACGACGGGAGCGCCGCCGTCGACTACACCGTCAACGCCGAGATCGGGTTCCCGCTGGTCACCGGCCCGTCCGAGCACGCGGCGCCGGTGAACCACGTGCTGCCCGCCTGGGACGTGGCCTGCGGGCTCTACGCCGCCACCGGGATCCTGGCCGCTGAGCGCCGCCGCTCCCGCACCGGGGAGGGCGCGCGGATCAGGCTGCCCCTGTACGACGTCGCCCTCGCCATGGCGGGCAACCTGGGCCTGCTCGCCGAGGCCCAGCTCGGCCAGGAGCGCCCCCGGATCGGCAACCACCTCTTCGGCGGCCTCGGCCGGGACTTCGCGCTCGCCGACGGCGCCCGGGTGATGGTGGTCGCGCTCACCGCGCGGCATTTCACCGACCTGTGCGAGACCACCGGCCTCACCGAGACCGTCACCGAGCTGGAACGCCTGCTCAAGGCCGACTTCTCCACCGACGGCGACCGCTACACCCACCGCGAGACGCTCGCCGCGCTCCTGGCGCCGTGGTTCGAGGCGCGCACGCTCGCCCAGGTCACGCAGGCCCTGGAGGGCTCCTCGGTGCTGTGGGCGCCCTACCGCCGCTTCTCCGAGGTCGACCTCGAGGGCAACCCGATGATGGGGCGGATCGACCAGCCCGGAGTCGGCCCGATCCTCGCGCCGGCCTCCCCGCTCGACACCGTCGGCACCGCGCCGGACGGGCCCGCTGCGGACGGCCCTGGCGAGGGCGGACGGCGCGGGCCCGTGCCGGCCCCGCGCCTCGGCGAGCACACCGACGAGATCGTGGGCGAGCTCGGCCTGGATCCGGCCGCCCTCCGGGAGAAGGGAGCGGTGGCGTGATCGACGTCGAGGGCTGGGCCCCGGAGCCCTACGAGACGACCGAGACGATCGAGCCGGGCCCCTCGCACGCGCTGGCCGGGGTCCTGGACACCGCCGCGCCGGAACGCGACCTGCCCCCGCTGTGGCAGTGGCTCCACTTCCTGGACCGTCCCGCGCAGCAGGACCTCGGCCCCGACGGCCATCCGCTCGCCGGGCGCTTCCTGCCGCCCATTCCCCGGCGCCGGCGCATGTTCGCCGGGGGCCGGTTCACCGTACGCCGGCCGCTGCGCATCGGCGGCACCGTCACGCGCCGTTCGGAGCTGGCGTCCACGGCGCTCAAGCAGGGCCGCAGCGGCGAGATGCTGTTCGTGACCGTCCGCCACACCTTCGCCGAGCAGGGGGAGGAGATCGCGGTCGAGGAGCAGGACCTCGTCTACCGCAGCGGGGCCCCCGCGAGCCGCCCCGCCCCGCCCTCGTTGGAGGAGCCGGAGGCCGACGCCCCCTGGACGCTGCGGATGACGGCCGATCCGACGCTGCTGTTCCGGTTCAGCGCGCTCACCTACAACGCGCACCGCATCCACTACGACGAGGCGTACGCGACGCAGGTGGAGGGGCACCCGGGCCTGGTCGTCCACGGGCCGCTGCTGGCGATCCTCTGCCTCGAGCTGCCCCGGCGCGCGGGACGGGACGTGCGGGAGCTGTCGTTCCGGGCCCGCAGCCCGGTGTACGCGGGGCAGCCGTTCGCCGTGACCGGCTCGCCCGGCGACGGCGGCAGCGGCGGCGACGGGGGCGACGGTGGCGGCGGCGAGCTGGCGGTCATGGCCCCGGGCGGCGTGACCGCGATGTCCGCGACCTTCGCGTGAGCGCGCGCCCCCCGTCGCTTCACGGCCCCGCAGCGCCTGCCGCTCCTATATTTTGTTGGACACGACACGCAGGAGCGCGCGGGAGACGCGGGAGACGATGACGGTGGCCCCTACAGGTGACCAGGCGCTCGGCAGGCGCCGCCAGCTCAGCGACGAGGTGGCCGCCTACGTCCGGGATCTGATCATGTCCGGGCAGGTCAGGCACGGCGAGTTCCTGCGCCTGGAGCGGATCGCCGAGGACCTGGGCGTCAGCGTCACCCCGGTCCGCGAGGCGCTGCTGTCACTGCGCGGCGAGGGGTTCGTCCAGCTGGAGCCGCGGCGCGGGTTCATGCCCGCCCCGCTCACCCGCCAGGACGTGCAGGACCTCTTCGAGGCCCAGGCGTACTTCGCGGGGGAGCTGGCGGCCCGCGCCGCGGGCAACATCGGCGAGGAGGAACTGGCCGTCCTGGACCGCACCCAGGAGGAGCTGGAACGGGCCTCCAAGACGCACGACTCCGAGACCATCGAGCGCGCGAACCACCACTTCCACCGCGTGGTGAACCTGTCGGCGCGCTCGCCCAAGACCGCGTGGCTGCTCCAGCTGGTGGTGCGGTACGCGCCGCGCCGCTTCTACTCCAGCATCCAGGGGTGGAGCCAGGCCTCGGTCGACGACCACCACCTGGTGCTCGCCGCGCTGCGGGCGGGTGACGCGGAGGCCGCCCGGCAGGCGATGCGCACCCACATCCGGCACGCGGGCACGCTGCTGGTCGTGCATCTGGAGGGCCAGGGCTTCTGGGACGAGGGCGGCGGCGAGGGCCGCCGCGAGGCCTGACGTCCCTCCCGGGGGCCGCCGGGTTGCAGGGCTCGCCGGCGACGATGCCCGAAGGGCCCTGAGGCCTTCCCCCAGGGGCGGCTTCCGTTGCCTCGAGCTGGGGCCATATCGTATAAAAAATTCCGGCCTGGCCCGCGACGGGGAGGGAGCAGCGTGATCCGTACCGCCGACCACGACGCCGAGCAGGGGACGATCCGCGTGCTCACGCTCGACCGTCCCGGCGCGCGCAACGCGATCGACCTGCCCACCCGCGAGCGGCTGCTGGCCGAGCTGACCGCCGCGGCCGGGGACGCCGCCGTGCGGGCCATCGTGATCACCGGCGCGGGCGGCGTCTTCTCGGCCGGAGGCGATCTGCGCGACATGGAGGGCGTCGGACCCGGCGGCGTCCGGGCCCGGCTGCTGCCGCTGCACCGCGCCGTCCGGCTCATCGCGACCTGCTCCACCCCGGTGGTCGCGGCGGTGGAGGGCACGGCCGCGGGGCTGGGGATGTCCCTCGCCGCCGTCTGCGACCACGTGGTCGCCGCCGAGGACGCCCGGTTCGTCGCCGCGTTCGGCCGGGTCGGGCTGGTGCCCGACGGCGGGCTGCTGTGGACGCTGCCGCAGCGCGTCGGCCTCGGCCGGGCCAAGGACATGCTGGTGTTCGGGCGGACGGTCCCGGCGCAGCGCGCGTACGAGATCGGCCTCGCCGACTCCCTCGCCCCGCCCGGCAAGGCCCTGGAGGCCGCGCTGGAGCGCGCCGCCGAGGCCGCCGCGCTCGCGCCGCTGACCATCGCCGCGACCAAGCGGGTGCTGTCGCGCGCCGACCACAGCCTCAAGCGCATGCTGGAGGCCGAGCGCGAGGAGCAGGCCGCGCTGTTCGGCTCGGCGGACTTCGCCGAGGGCCGCGCCGCGTTCGCCGAACGCAGGCGGCCCCGGTTCCAGGGCCGATGACCACGGCACGAGCGACCACGGCACGAGACGACCACGGCAGGAGACGACCACGGCGTGCGACGGCACGGCGGGACGACCACGGCGAGATGACCATGGCGACATGGCCACGGCGAGGCAGGGAGGGCGATCGATCGTGAGCGGCGGAAGGCTGCAGCAGACGTACGGGCTGAGCGACGAGCAGCGGGAGATCCTGGCGACGGTGCGGGCGTTCGTCGACAAGGAGATCCTGCCCGTCGCCACGGAACTGGAGCACGCCGACGCCTACCCGCAGCGGATCGTGGACGGGATGGCCGAGCTGGGCCTGTTCGGCCTGATGATCGGCGAGGAGCACGGCGGGCTCGGCGAGTCGCTGCTGACCTACGCGCTGGTCGTGGAGGAGCTGTCGCGCGGCTGGATGAGCGTGTCGGGGATCGTCAACACCCACTTCATCGTGGCCTGGATGATCACCCAGCACGGTACGCCCGAGCAGAAGGCGCACTACCTGCCGAAGATGGCGGCGGGGGAGATCCGCGGCGCGTTCTCGATGTCGGAGCCGCACTGCGGGTCGGACGTGTCGGCGATCCGCACCCGGGCGGTGCCGGACGGCGACTCCTACGTGATCACCGGGCAGAAGATGTGGCTCACCAACGGCGGCACGTCCCACCTGGTCGCGACGCTGGTGCGGACCGACCCGGACGGCGGGCACAAGGGGATGACCACGTTCCTGGTCGACAAGACGCCGGGGTTCGGGGAGGTCGCGCCGGGCCTGACCATTCCCGGGAAGATCGAGAAGATGGGCTACAAGGGCGTCGACACGACCGAGATGGTGTTCGACGGGCACCGGATCCCGGCCGGGCAGATCCTGGGCGGCACGCCCGGCCGCGGTTTCTACCACATGATGGACGGCGTCGAGGTGGGCCGGGTGAACGTGGCCGCGCGCGGCTGCGGGGTGGCGCGGCGCGCCTACGAGCTGGGGCTGGACTACGCCCGGCAGCGCGAGACGTTCGGCAAGCCGATCGCCGAGCACCAGGCGGTGATGTTCCGGCTGGCGGAGATGGCGACCAAGGTGGAGGCCGCGCACCAGATGATGGTGATGGCCGCCCGCCGCAAGGACTCGGGCGAGCGCAACGACCTTGAGGCGGGGATGGCCAAGTACCTGGCCAGCGAGTACTGCAAGGAGGTCGTGGAGGACTCCTTCCGGATCCACGGCGGCTACGCCTACTCCAAGGAGTACGAGATCGAGCGGCTCTACCGGGAGGCGCCGATGCTGCTGATCGGCGAGGGCACCGCCGACATCCAGAAGATGATCATCGGCCGCCGGCTGCTGGAAGGCTGAGGGACGAGGTCGTGCTTCCCCTCGAAGGCATCACCGTCGTCGCGCTGGAGCAGGCGGTGGCCGCGCCGTTCGCCACCCGCCAGCTCGCCGATCTCGGCGCGCGCGTCATCAAGGTGGAGCGGGTGGACGGCGGCGACTTCGCCCGCGCCTACGACTCGAACGTGCGCGGCGGGCTCGGCACGCACTTCGCCTGGCTCAACCGGTCCAAGGAGTCGATCGCCCTCGACCTCAAGGACGCGGAGGGCCGCGAGGTGCTGGCGCGGCTCGTCGGGGGCGCCGACGTCTTCCTGCAGAACCTGGCCCCCGGCGCGGCGGCGCGGATGGGCCTGTCGGCGGGCGAGCTGCGCGCCGGCCACCCCCGGCTGATCGTGGTCGACATGTCCGGGTACGGCTCGCGCGGCCCGTACCGCGACAAGCGCGCCTACGACATGCTCGTCCAGGCCGAGGCGGGCCTGATCTCGGTCACCGGCACCCCGGAGACCCCGGTCAAGGCGGGCTCGCCGCTGGCCGACATCGCCGCCGGCATGTACGCCTTCTCCGGCACCCTGGCCGCGCTCGTGCGGCGCGGCACGACGGGGGAGGGGGCGGCGATCGAGGTGTCGATGTTCGACGCGGTCGCCGAGTGGATGGGCCAGGCGCTCTACACGACGCTGTACACGGGGGAGCCGCCGCGGCGGACCACGCTGGGGCATCCGGTGATCGCGCCGTACGACGCGTACCCGACGGCCGACGGCGTGGACGTGGTCATCGGCGTGCAGAACGACCGCGGCTGGGCGGCGCTGGCGACCGGCGTGCTGGACCGCCCCGACCTGGTGACCGACCCGGACTACGCCACCAACCAGGCCCGGGTCCGCAACCGCGGGAAGGTGGACGCGCTGGTCGCCGAGACCACCTCGCGGATGCGGCGCGAGGACCTGCTGCGCCGCCTGGACGAGTCGGGGGTGCCCAACGCCTCCCTGAACGACGGTCACGGCCTGGTCGCGCATCCGCAGCTGGCGGAGCGCGACCGCTGGCGGGAGGTGGGGTCGCCGGTCGGGGACCTGCGGGCGATCCTGCCGCCGATCACTTTCGCGGACGCCGAGGCGCGGATGGGCCCGATCCCCGAGCTGGGGGAGCACACCGGGGCGCTGCTGGCCGAGCTCGGCTACGGCGCCGGGGAGATCGCGCGGCTGCGGGAGCGGGGCGCGGTCGGCTGAGACGCGGGCCTGGACGGTGGCCCAGATCACATTGCAAGTGACCACTTACAGGTGTCACGGTGGGGCGTGCCGGTTCTCCTTTCGTGGACGCCTTCGTGAGAGTGAGGTCACATGACCGCCGGAGCAGCCGATCGTCTGGACGCCCCCGGCGGGCGCCCGCTGTCCGGGGACGGCACCGCGGGAGCCGCCGGCGAGACCCCGTACGTGGTCCGCAACGCGCTGCACTGGTTCGCGCTCAGCGCCGCGTCGGCCAACGTCGTCATGCAGCTGTCCAGGCTCCCCGTCGGCCGCGGCGTCGCCGAGAGCAAGGTCGACGGCGGCCGCATCGACAAGCATCCGATCAAGCGGGGCCGCACCACCCTCAGCTACGTCGCGGTCGCCTGGCACGGCACCGACGAGGAGCGGGAGTGGATGCGGAAGGAGGTCAACCGGTCGCACCGGCTCGTCCGCTCCGACGCCGCCAGCCCGGTCAAGTACAACGCCTTCGACCGCGAGCTGCAGCTGTGGGTCGCGGCCTGCCTGTACAAAGGCACCGAGGACGTCCTCAACGCCCTGTACGGGCCGCTGAGCGAGCCGGTGCTGGACGCCCTCTACGCCCACGCCGTCCGCTTCGGCACCACCCTGCAGGTGCCCGCGGACATGTGGCCGGCCGACCGGCAGGCGTTCGCCGAGTACTGGAAGGAGTCGCTCGGCAAGCTGGAGATGGACCGGGTGACCCGCGCCTACCTCCAGGCGCTGACCGACATGTCGTTCCTGCCCGCGCCGGTGCGGTGGACGTTCGGCCGGTTCAGCCGCTTCGTCACCCTGGGCTTCCTGCCGCCGGAGTTCCGCGAGGAGCTGGGCCTGCCGTGGAGCGAGCGCAGCCAGGCGCGGTTCGAGCGCTACACGCGCCGGGCGGCCCTGGTCAACCGGGTCATGCCGAGGGCGCTGCGGGCCTTCCCGTGGAACCTGTACCTGCGCGACGCGCGCCGCCGCCTCGACAAGGGCCGCCCCTTCGTCTGACCCGCCCCTTCGTCCGTCCCGCGCCGCCGGCCGATCCGATCACCGCCGCGGGGAGCGCGGATATCGTGGCGGTATGACCAGCGAGATCCACGCCTCCGCCCCCGGACGCCGCCGCGAGGAGCTGCGCGACTTCCTGCGCAACCGCCGCGGCCGCCTGACCCCGGCCGACGTCGGCATGCCCCCCGCGGGCCGCCGCCGTACCCCCGGCCTGCGGCGCGAGGAGGTCGCGGTGCTCGCCGGCGTGGGGGTGTCCTGGTACACGTGGCTGGAGCAGGGCCGCGACATCAAGGTCTCCGACAGCGTCCTGGACGCCGTCGCCCGCGCCCTGCGCCTGGACGAGGCCGAGCGCGAGCACCTCTACCTGCTGGCCGGGCTCAACCCGCCGCGCGCCGAGGCCGAGCCCGCCGTCCCGGTCACGCCCGAGCTGCAGCGCGTGCTGGACGCCTGGGCGCCGCGTCCGGGCTACGTCCGCGACCCGCGCTGGAACTTCATCGCGATCAACGCCGCGGCCCGCGCCGTGTTCGGGTACGGCGACACCGACCACAACTGCCTGGTGACGTTCTTCACCAACGCCCGCTACCGCGCCCTGCACACGCACTGGGAGCAGGCGGCCCCCGGCGTGGTCGCCCGGTTCCGCGCCGACGCGGCCCGCCACCCCGACGACGCCGGGTTCGCCGAGCTGATCGACGGCATGCTCGCCGCCAGTCCGGAGTTCGCCGCGCTGTGGGCGCGGCACGACGTGTCGTCCGGCGGGCAGGCGATCAAGGCGGTCCGGCACCCGGACGTGGGAGAGCTGGTCTTCGAGTCGACGGTGCTGCCGCTGCCCGACCGTCCCGGGCACCATCTCGTCCTGCACAACCCCAAGCCCGGGAGCGAGACCGCGGCCAGGCTGGAGCGGCTGATGAGCGGCCCCCGCCTCGCCGAGGCCGGCTAGCGCCCAGGGTGGTGGTGGCAGACCCACGATAAGCCGACTCTGCCGGGCGCGCCCGGGGCCGCGCAGGATCGTGGTCATGACGAACGACACCACGACGAGAGACCCCATCCCGGCCCGCGCGTTCGCCGGCACCCCGGTCGGCGCGGTCGGGCTCGGCCTGATGGGCATGAGCTGGGCCTACAACTCCTCCGAACGGGACGACGACGCCTCGGTCGCGCTGATCCGCGAGGCCCTCGACCTGGGCGTCACGTTCCTGGACACCGCCCAGCGGTACGGCGACGGCCACAACGAGAGCCTGCTCGGCCGGGCGCTGGCCGGAGGGTTCCGGGACCGCGCCGTCATCGCCACCAAGACCGGCCTGGTCGCCGCCGCGGACGGCCCGTACGCGATGGGCCGCGACGGCACGCCCGAGCACGTCAAGGGCTCCGCCGAGGAGAGCCTGCGGCGCCTGGGCACCGACGTCATCGACCTCTACTACCTGCACCGCGTCGATCCGGCGGTGCCGCTGGCCGAGACCTGGGGCGCCATGGCCGAGCTGGTGGCCGAGGGCAAGGTCCGCCACCTGGGCCTGTCGGAGGTCACGGTGGCGCAGGCGGAGGAGGCGCACGCGATCCACCCCGTCGCCGCGATCCAGTCCGAGCTGTCGCTGTGGACGCGGGACCCGATGGGCGTCCCCGGCGGCACGGCGGGCGCGTTCTCCGGCGACCCCACCTTCGGCGAGGGCCCCGGGGACGTGGTCGGCTGGTGCGCGGCCAACGGCGCGGCGTTCGTGCCGTTCTCGCCGCTGGGCCGCGGCTTCCTCACCGGTACCGTCACCGGCGCCGACTTCGAGGACGACGACTTCCGCGGCCGCAACCCGCGCTTCCAGGAGGAGGCGCTCAAGGCCAACCTCGCGATCGTCGAGGTCGTCCGGGAGGTGGCCGGCCGGCACGGCGCCCCCCCCGCCCAGGTCGCGATCGCGTGGACGCTGGCGCAGGGCGACCACGTCATCCCGATCCCCGGCACCAAGAAGCGGCG
Organism: Spirillospora sp. CA-255316; assembly: GCA_050942275.1. Taxonomy (GTDB): domain Bacteria; phylum Actinomycetota; class Actinomycetes; order Streptosporangiales; family Streptosporangiaceae; genus Spirillospora. The sequence continues at coordinate 3,920,884 of CP192047.1, forward strand.
CTACCTGCGCGACAACGCCGGCGCCGCGTCCCTGGAACTGACCGCGGCCGACCTGGCCGAGCTGGACGGCGTCCCCGCGCCCGTGGGGAGCCGGTACTGATGGGAGAGGAACGGATGCGCGCGATCACGATCCCCGAGTTCGGCGGGGCCGAGGTGCTGCGCCTGGACGAGCGGCCCGTCCCCGAGCCCGGCCCCGGCCAGGTCTCCATCGACGTGGAGTACGCCGGGGCCAACTTCGCCGGGCGGGGAGGGCTGCGACATCGTGGTCGACATGGTCGGCGGGCCCGCGCGCAGGACGAGCCTGGACGCCCTGGCCCCGCTCGGGCGCATGATCGTCCTGGGCAACGCCTCGGCGGCCGCGGACGTGCCGCTCTCGCCCAACGAGCTGTGGCTGTCGACCAGCACCGTCGCCGGGTTCAACCTCGGCGCCTTCACGGGCGTCCGGACGGCCGAGATCGGGCGGGCGCTGCGGCGGGCGGTGGCCGCGGCGGCGTCCGGTGACCTGCGCGTCCACGTGGAGGAACTGCCCCTGGAGTCGGCCGCCGAGGCGCACCGCCGGATCGAGTCGGGCGGCACGACGGGCAAGCTCGTCCTCAAGGTGTGACCGCCGTTTCCGCGGGAGGCCGGGCGGTCCGGGGGCCGTGAACGCGCCCGGCCTCCCGCGCTTGACCCTCACACCGGTGTGAGGCCCTAGCGTCGGCGCATGAGACCCGGTCGGACCAGGTGAGGAGCCGGACATGGCGGGCGCGGTGGTGACCGTCGACGGGCCCGTCGCCCCCGGGACCGCGTTCGACCCGGACGACATCGCCGAGCACTACTGGCGCCTGCACGTCCAGCCGCCCCGCGAGTGGCAGCGGGAGATCGTGCACACCGGCGCCTGACGCCTAACCCGCCAGATGGGCGCGCTGGCCCTCGATCGCCCGCACGGCGCCGTCGACGATCGACCCGATCAGCTCCTCGCACGTCGGCAGATCGTCGATCACCGCCACCACCTGCCCGGACGCCATCACCCCGAGATCGGGGCGGCCGTCCACCATCGCGGCCTTCAGCAGCATCGGGGTGTTGGCGGCCATGAGCACCTGCGACCACGACAGGTCCTTGCCGTGCTTCATCGCCCGCCCGTCGGCGATCATCGCCCGCCAGGACATGCCCGACAGCTTCCGGAACCGGGCGGCGTTGCGGACGGCCCGGACCAGCCCGCCGGCCCGGCCCGACCGCTCCAGCGCGTCCACCAGGCCGCTGCGCAGCACCCGGTGCGGCATCCCGTCGACCTGCCGCGTCACCACCGTCTCGCGGGTGCCCAGGTAGACCCTCTTGACCTCCTCCGGCACCGAGCTGTCGGCGGTCAGCAGGAACCGGGTGCCCATCGCCACGCCCGCCGCCCCGTACGCCAGCGCCGCCGCCAGCCCGCGCCCGTCGAAGAACCCGCCCGCCGCGATCACCGGGATGCCGACCGCGTCCACGACCTGGGGCAGCAGCAGGGTGGTGGCGACCGGGCCGGTGTGCCCGCCGCCCTCGCCGCCCTGCACCAGCACCGCGTCGGCGCCCCAGGCCGCGACCTTCTCGGCGTGCCGCCGGGCGCCCACCGACGGGATCACGACGACGCCCGCGTCCTTGAGCCGGGCGATCAGCTCCGCCTTGGGCGCGAGCGCGAACGAGGCGACCTTCACGCCCTCCTTGACGAGCAGGTCGATGCGCTCGCCCGCGTCGGACGCGTCCGCCCGCAGGTTGACCCCGAACGGCTCCCCGGTCCGCTCCTTGACCTCGCGGATCGCCCCGGCCAGCTGGTCGAGCGTCATCGTCGCCGACGCCAGCACTCCCAGGCCGCCCGCGTTCGCCACCGCCGACACCAGCCGCGGCCCCGCCACCCAGCCCATCCCGGTCTGCACCACCGGATGCCGCACCCCCACCAGGCGCGTCAGCGGGGTGTCCAGGACCCGCTCGGTCCCTGTCATGACGCGACCTCGCGCTCGCGCAGGCCGCGCGGGTCGAGGACGTCCCGCATGATCCGCAGCTCCTCGCCCGTCGGGAGCCGCGTCTCGGGGACCTCCTCCGGGATCACCAGCTCGAACCCGGTGGCGGCGGCGACCTCCTCCGCGCTCACGCCCGGGTGGACCGAGCGCAGCCGCATCCTCCGGCCGGGCGTGGCGAAGTCGAGCACCGCCAGGTTCGTCACCACCGCGCGGATCTCGTACGCGCCGCGGTCCCAGCCGATGCCGCTCACGAAGTCGACCTTCTCCACGAACACGCGCGGCGAGTGCTTGGGGATCCAGTAGCTGGTGGTGTTGACCCGCGTGTTGCCGGGGGCGCCGCGCATGCCGAGCAGCTGCGACTTCGGCCGCTCCCAGTCGCCGATGCAGGAGATGTTGGAGTTGCCGTACGGGTCCATCTGGCTCGCGCCCAGGATCACGTGCCGCCGCCCGTTCAGCACCAGCCACAGGTGGTCGCGGAACGGCAGCCAGCCCTCGGTCCCGGCGGCCGAGCCGTCCGCGGCCGTCCCCAGCGGGACCGGCTCGGCGGTCAGCGCCGGGCCGCCGTCGGTGGTCAGCAGACCCGGCTCGAACGTGCTGCGCGCCAGCCGGGAGCCGAGCATCGGCACCGTCCCGCTGACCGCCGCGGCCACCACCTCGCCGTCGCCGCGGAACAGCTCGGCGCACGCCACCGCGCACACCTCCGCCCTCGTCGCGCTCGCGGTGTCCATCAGCGCTCCTCTCGCCAGGCCCGGACGGCCTCCTGGTAGGCGGCCTCGTCGCCGGACAGGAAGCGGTCGCGGAAGGTCTCCCACTTCTCCGGGTCGGTGGCCGACTCCACGTAGAGGCGCTGGAACGCCTCGTCGCGGCCGTGGTCGGGCTCCCCGAGGGTGAAGTGGGCGCCGTTCGGCGTCTCCACCACGCCCGCCACGTGCGCGCGGCTGATCAGCAGCGACTGCACGGGCCCCTCCTTCAGCAGCGCGCCGGGCGCCTCGACGAGCCGCTCGCACGAGACGTAGGTGCGGTCGGCCGCCTTGGCGAACAGGTCGTCCATGTACGGGTCGGGCCCCAGGTACTGGGCGTTGCCGCGGGCGTCCGCCCGGTTCATGTGGACGAGTGCCACGTCCATCCTCAGCGGCGGGACGGCGATCAGCTCCTGGACGGTGCCGTCCTCGTCCGGGTACGGCGACCGGACCGTCCGCAGGCCGGGGTTGACCCGCAGGACGTCCGAGCCGAGCCCCGCCGGGGTGGGCAGGAACGGCAGCCGGTGTGCCGCCGCGTACAGGCCGAACATGAACATGCCCTCGTCGTACTCGGTGAAGGCGACCGTGCCGCGCTGCCGCGCGATCCGGAAGTGCGGCTCCAGCGGCACCGAGTCGAGCGTCACGAACGGGGCGACGACGGCGCGGACCTTGCCGTACGCGCACAGCAGCCCCACGTCGGGCCCGCCGTAGGAGACCACGGTCAGGTCGGTGACGCCGGAGCGGCAGATCGCGCGGACCAGCGCCATCGGCTTGCGGCGCGAGCCCCAGCCGCCGATCCCGATCGTCATCCCGCTCTCCAGCGACCCGGCGATCTCCTCGACGCTCCTGACCTTGTCCATCGCGGTGCCGGTCACCGGCCGTCCTCCCGTCCGCGCCGGACGAACGCCTCGCGGTGCGCGTCGCCCGCGCCCACCAGGTTGAGCTCGAAGGTGAAGCCCTGCTCGTAGCGGTAGCTGCGCTTGACGTCCACCGGGTCGATGCCGTTCAGCGACTCCTTGGCCCGCCGGATCACGTAGCGGTCCTTGGCGGCGATCGTCCCGGCGACCTCCAGGGCCTTGGCGCGCAGCCCCTCCGCCGGGACGACCTCCAGCACCGAGCCGTGGTGGTGCAGTTCGGCGGCGGTGACGGTGCGGCAGGTGTAGACCATCGCGCGCATCAGGTGCTGCGGGACCAGCCGCGCGAGGTGGGTGGCGGCGCCCAGCGCGCCCCGGTCGACCTCGGGCAGCCCGAAGAAGGCGTCGTCGGAGGCCACCACGATGTCGGCGTTGCCCGCAAGGCCGATGCCGCCGCCCAGGCAGAAGCCGTGCACCGCGACCACCACGGGGACCTCGCAGTCGTAGACGGCGGCGAAGGCGGCGTGGCAGCCGCGGTTGGCGCCGACCAGCGCGGTGTGGCCCTCGGTGGACTGCATCTCCTTGATGTCGACGCCCGCGTTGAAGCCGCGCCCCTCCGCGCGGAGCACCACGGCGCCGGTGGCGGGGTCGCGCCCGGCGGCGGTGACCGCGTCGGCCAGGTCGTACCAGCCCTGGACGGTGAGCGCGTTGACCGGCGGCGCGTCGACGACGATCTCGGCGACGCCGCCGGGACGGCTCGTGGTGGAGATTCCCATGCGCTACCTTTCCACCAAACATTTGTTAGAACAGAAGGTAGCAGAGCGACCTGGAGAGGGGAGCGCCGTGCCGGCACCGGATCTGACGGGCAAGGTGGTGGTGGTGACCGGGGGCGTGCGCGGTGTCGGCCTCGGCATCAGCCGCGCGTTCCTGGAGGCCGGGGCGGAGGTCGTGGCCGTCGCCCGGCGCGAGCCCGACCGGCTCCCCGAGGCCGCCGGGCGCACCGCCCGCTTCGCCTCCCTGGACGTGCGGGACGCCGACGCCGCCCGCGCCTTCGCCGAGACCCTCGACCGGGTGGACGTGCTGGTCAACAACGCGGGCGGCACCCCCTACCTGCCGCTGGCCGAGGGCGACCCGCGCACCCACGCCAAGATCATCCAGCTGAACCTGACCGCCCCGCTGATCATGTCGCGGTTCATGTACGAGCGGATGCCCCCGGCCGGAGGCTCGGTCATCATGATCAGCAGCGTCAGCGCCACCCGCCCCTCGCCCGGCAGCGCCGCCTACGGGGCCGCCAAGGCGGGCCTGGAGAGCATGGCCGCCTCGCTGGCCGTCGAGTGGGCGCCGCGCGTGCGGGTCAACGCCCTCAAGCTCGGCATGGTCCGCACCGAGCAGTCCCACCTGCACTACGGCGACGAGGGCGGGATCGCGGCGATCGAGCGGACCATCCCCGTCCAGCGGATGGCGAGCCCCGACGAGGTCGGCGCCGTCTGCGCCTTCCTCGCCTCCCCCCTGGCCGCCTACATCACCGGGGCCACGCTCACGATGCACGGCGGGGGAGAGCGCCCCGCCTTCCTGGACGCCGCCACCGCCAACAAAGAGGAGCCGAAGTGATCTGCAAGGACCGCGTGGTCATCGTCACCGGATCCGGGCGCGGCCTGGGCCGCGCACACGCGCTGGAGTTCGCCCGCCAGGGCGCCCTGGTCGTCGTCAACGACCTCGGCGTGGCCCGGGACGGCACCGGCGAGGCCAGCGCGAGCCCGGCCGAGGAGGTCGTCAAGGAGATCGAGGCGCTCGGCGGCCGGGCCGTCGCCAGCCCCCACGACATCGCGACCGAGGACGGCGCCGCGGCCCTGGTCGCCACCGCGCTGGAGGCGTTCGGACGGCTGGACGTCCTGGTGAACAACGCCGGGTTCCTGCGCGACCGGATGCTGATCAACCTGTCCGAGGACGAGTGGGACGCCGTGATGCGCGTCCACCTCAAGGGCCACTTCCTGCCGCTCAAGCACGCCGGGCGCCACTGGCGCGCGGAGAGCAAGGCCGGGCGGCCGGTCGACGCCCGCGTGATCAACACCTCCTCGGGCGCCGGACTGCTCGGCAGCGTCGGCCAGGGCAATTACTCGGCCGCCAAAGCCGGGATCGTCGGCCTCACCCTCGTGGCCTCCGCCGAACTCGGCCGGTACGGGGTGACCGTGAACGCGATCGCGCCCTCCGCCCGCACCCGCATGACCGAGGACGTGTTCGGCGAGACGATGGCCCGGCCGGCCGAGGGCGAGTTCGACGCGATGGCCCCGGAGAACGTCTCGCCGCTGGTCGTGTGGCTCGGGTCGGCGGAGTCCCGGCGTGTCACCGGGCGGGTCTTCGAGGCCGAGGGCGGCAAGATCTGCCTGATGGACGCCTTCCGCCACGGCCCCGCGATCGACCGGGGCGCCCGCTGGGACCCCGCCGACATCGGCACCGCCGTCCGCGACCTGCTGGCCGGGGCGCCCGCCCCCGAGCCCGTCTACGGAGCCGGCTGACCGGGGACGATCACGCATGCCCGCGGGACGGACGACCATGGAGGATCGCCGTCCGCGGCGGTGGGATCGATCGCATGAACGACTCACCGATCCTCGTCATCGGCGCCCGCGGCAAGACCGGCCGCCGCGTCGCCGCCCGCCTTGAGACCCTCGGCGTCCCCGTCAGGGCCGCCTCCCGCACCACGGGAACCCGCTTCGACTGGGACGACCGCGCCACCTGGGCCCCGGCGCTGAACGGCACCGGGGCGGTCTACCTGGTGCCGATGGCCGAATACGTCGACATGGCCGCCGTGGCCGCCTTCGTCGGGCAGGCCGTAGAAGCGGGCGTCCGGCGGCTGGTGCTGCTGTCGGCGCGCACCGAGGGCGGCGACGTCCTGCACGGCCAGGAGCCCGCCGAGGAGGCGGTGCGCGCCTCCGGTGCCGAGTGGACGATCCTGCGGCCCGCCTGGTTCTCGCAGAACTTCAGCGAGGACTACCTCCTCCCGCCGATCCTGGCGGGCGACCTGGCGGTGCCGACCGGGGAGGGGCGCGAGGCGTTCGTGGACGCCGAGGACATCGCCGACGTCGCCGTGGCCGCCCTCACCCGCGACGGCCACGCGGGGGAGACCTACGAGCTGAGCGGCCCCGAGCCGCTGTCGTTCCGCACCGTCGCGGAGATGATCGCGGCGGCGTCCGGCCGGCAGATCCGCTACACGCCCCTGGAGAAGGCCGCCTACGCCGAGCTGCTCCGCTCCCAGGGCGTGCCGGCCGATCTGAGCGACGAGGTGGCCGACCTGATGGACACCCTCCGCCAGGGCGCGGGCGACCGCGTCGGCGACGGCGTCCGCCGCGCCCTCGGCCGCGACCCGCGCCCCTTCGCCGACTACGTCAAGGAGACCGCCGCCACAGGCGTCTGGAACCCGGCGCCCTGAACGGAAGTACCCTGCGGACAGAGATCATTTGCGGGGAGGCGCCTGGAATGTCAGAGGAGGCGGCGGCCTCGCTGCGGAAGCGGCTGCTGGAGGCCGCCGCCGCGGCCTACCCGGAGCGCCCCCCGGTGATCGTGCGCGAGTGGACCGACCCGGTACTGCTGCACGGACCCGAACCGGTCGGCCACCGCACCCTGGTCCTGGTCGCCACCGGCGCGGACGACCACCCCGCCGACCCCGTCATGGACGCCGCCTTGGACGCCTTCGCCGCCTCCGGATGGCCCGGACACCGCTGGAACGCCCACCCCGGGGAGATCCGCGCGTCGGCCGGGCGCGACGACTTCAGCGTCATGGTGTACGCGGGGCAGGGCGCCGGGATGGTGACCTTCACCGGCTGGACCCCGGTCGTGTTCCCCGAACGGGATCTCCGGCAGCCCCGCTTCACCGCTCTGCCCGGCCGGAGGCTTCCCGGCCTGGTCCTGCCGGTCACCGCGCCGCCGTGCCCGCGCTGCGCAGCCACACCGATCCCGCTGGTCGCCGGCCTGTACTTCCCCGGAACGCCGATGATGCGCGCGGAGGAACAGGGCCTCGTCGCACGCCTCCGGGCCAGCAGCGAGGTCCGCCCGGACGACCCCAACTGGCGGTGTGCGTCGTGCGCCCACGAATGGCGGGACACCGACGCGCGGCGGCGGGAGAAGTTCATGCGCGCACTCCTCGACGACCTCTCCTGACGACCGCGGTTTCGGAACCGAGAACGGGGACGCGTCCGGCGAACGCCGCGCCCTCGGCCGCGACCCTTCGCCGACTACGTCAAGGAGACCTCCGCCACCGGCGTCTGGGGCGGCCTACCCCGCGGCGGCGGCGGTCCGGAACCGGTCGGCCGCCCCGCGTCACATGGCTGTGACCTACGGCTTTCTGGTCGCCGGTCACGGACGGGTACAGAGGTGTCACCCAACCGGACGTCCGGAGCGGACATCGTAGAGGCCGTCAGGATTCGTGAGGGGACGATTCCGAGAGGCCGGTGCCGACGAGCGATGGATCCCGAGCGCCCGCCGCACGAGATGACCCTGGGCTTCGGCCTGGGCGGCGCCCCGGAAGGGCGGCGGCGCGCGCCGCGGCTGCGTGCCGTGGTGCTGCGGGCGTTCGCCGTGCCGGCCGCCGCCGGCCTCCTCCTCGGCCTGGCGATCTCGCTCGGCCGGTCCACCCCGGCGGTCGCCGCGGCGGGCGACTTCCTCGACTTCTACTGCGGCGTCTTCGCGCTGGTGGCGCTGTCGGTCTCGGTCATGATCGGAGTCCTGGCCGCCGAGCGGACACTGCTGTCCCCGGGCAACCGGGTGCGGGCCCAGGCGCTGCACCGCGCCGCCGCGTTCACCGCCGTCGCCATGCTCCTGCTCCACCTGGCCACCCAGCTTCTGCGTCACCGGGTCGGCGCCGCCCAGGCGTTCCTGCCGGTCGCGGTCCGCCCGATGCGCGACTCCGGCCTGGGCACCGTGGCGCTCTACCTGCTGATCGTCGCGGTCGCCAGCGGGATCGCGCGAGGACGGTTCGCCGCGTCCCGCCGGCCCTGGGCCTGGCGGGCGCTGCACCTCACCGCCTACGCCGCCTGGCCGCTGGCCATCGGCCACGGACTCACCGCCGGGCGCGACCCCGCCCCCTGGGTGACGGCGGCCTACCTGTGCTGCCTCGGCGGCGTCGCGGCCGCGCTGGCCGCCCGGCCGATCCTGCGGGCGCGGGCGAGGAGGCGGGCGCCGTGACCGGGATCGCCGTGCGGCACATCGGCCCGCCCCGCCTCACCGCCGGCCTGGACGGCGCCGCCCGCCTGGACTGGGACGCGCACCGCCGCGTCCACCCCGAGCCGCGGCCGCTCACCGCCGCCCGGCTGGTCGCGCTCGCCGAGGAGGGACGGCTGCACGGCCGGGGCGGCGCCGCGTTCCCGTTCGCGCGCAAGGCCCGCGCGGTCGCCGACGCCGCCGCGCGGCGGCGCAGGCGGCCCGTCGTGGTCGTCAACGGCACCGAGGGCGAGCCCGGCAGCGCCAAGGACAAGGTGCTGCTGCGCCGCGCCCCGCACCTGGTCCTGGACGGCGCCACCCTGGCCGCGACCGCGCTCGGCGCCACCGAGATCGTCCTCGGCGTGACCGACGAGGCCGCCGCCGCGTCGATGGAGCGCGCCGTCGCCGAGCGGGGCCTGGACGGGCGGGCCCGCGTCGTGCGGCTCCCCGAGCGGTTCATCACCGGGGAGAGCGGCGCGCTGGTCCGCGGCATCAACGGCAGGCGGCCGGTGCCGCCCGGCCGCAAGGTCCGCGCGTCCGCCAAGGGCGTCGGCGGGATGCCCACGCTGCTGTCCAACGCCGAGACCTACGCCCAGCTGGCCGTGCTCGCCGGGCTCGGGCCGCGCCGGTACGGATCGGTCGGCACGCCCGGCGAGCCCGGCACCGTGCTGCTGACCGTGACCGGCTCGGCCCGCTTCCCGGCCGTCGTGGAGACCCCGGCCGGGGCGCCCCTCGGGCACCTGCTGGACCTGTGCGGGACCCGTGCCGGGGAGGGCGTCCTGGTCGGCGGCTACCACGGCGCCTGGATCCCCGGGGACGCCGCGGTCGGCACGCGGCTGTCGCGGGAGGGACTGGCGGCGGTGGGCGGCACCCTCGGCGCGGGCATCGTGATGCCGCTCGGCCGCGGCACCTGCCCGCTGGGGGAGTGCGCGCGGGTCGCGCGCTATCTGGCGGCCGAGTCGGCGGGACAGTGCGGCCCCTGCCGGCTCGGCCTTCCCGACATCGCCGGGGCGCTGGCCGCGCTCGCCGAGGGCCGGGACGCCGCGGCGGCGTGCGAGACCGTCCGGCGGGCGGCCCGGATGGCCGACCGCCGCGGCGCGTGCGCCCACCCCGACGGGACGGCCCGGTTCGTCCTGTCGGCGCTGGAGGTCTTCGCGGCCGACACCGCCCGGCACGTCGGCGGCGGCGGCTGCGGGCGGCCGGTGCTCGGCGTGCTGCACGCCGACACCGACGCGCGGCTGCGCCTGGAGGTCGACTGGAGCCGCTGCGACGGCCACGGGCTCTGCGCCGACGTGCTGCGCGGGCTGGTGCGCATGGACGAGTACGGCTATCCGGTCATCCCCGGCGAACCGATCCCCGCCCGGCTCGAGGCCGACGCCCGCAGGGCCGTGGCCAGGTGCCCCGGGCTCGCGCTGCGCCTCGTGCCGCGCCACCCGTCCTGAGCCCGGATCAGCGGGGTTCGTAGGCGTCGATGAGGGTGGCGACCCGGGCCGTGTACTGCTGGTACCTGTCCGGGACGCCGCGTTCCCTCACCACGGTCTTGGCCGAGGTGCGGTACGCGGCGGCCAGGTTGAGCGCGGGGTCGCCCGGGACGTCGACCAGGTCCTTGCCCCAGAAGCACAGATAGCGGCCCATCGCGGGGATCGACAGCTCGGGCGTGATCTGCGCCGGGCGCGGCTCGGGGTTGTTGAGCCCGCCCGGCTGCCAGTGGACGAGTACGCGCGGCGTCCAGCGGGCGATGCCGTACTCGTCCATCGCCGGGTCCGACAGGTGCGGATTGAAATCGCTCTCCACCTTGAGCATCGCCGCGATCAGCGCGGGGGACAGGCCCTTCATCTCGCACCACGTGCCGGCCTGGACGATCAGCCCCCGGTAGCGGGCGGGAATCCCGGCGTCGGTGCGCAGCCAGCGGCCCTGCGGGTCGGCTCCCTTGCCCGCCGCGTCGGCGGCCCGCCCGCCGCCGGACCCGCCGTCGCCGTCGGCGAGGGCGAGGAAGGCCGCGCCCACCGCCATGACCGCGACGGCGACCGCGCTCCCGGCCACCGCCAGGGGCCGGCGGCCGGGCGGTCGCCGCCGTGTCGCCGGGCGGGCGCGGGCCAGGGCGGCTCCGGCGAGGGGGTCGGTGTCGATCCTGCTGGTGATGCGGTCGAGGGCGTTGGCGAACGCCGCCGCCGACGGCCAGCGCGCGTCCCGGTCATGCTCCAGGGCGCGCAGCACGATCGCGTCCACCGAGGGCGGGATCGCGGGTTCCAGCGCGCTCGGCGGGCGCCGCTCCTCGCCCGGCGGCTCCCCGGTCAGCAGGTGGTAGGTCAGCGCGCCCAGCCCGTACACGTCCGACCGCTGGTCCGGCGCGCCGTCGATCTGGGTCTGCTCGGGCGCCATGTAGCCGGGCGAGCCCGCGGGCAGCGTGAGGCTGGACAGCCGGTCGCCGGTGCGGGCGATGCCCAGGTCGGACAGCATGATCCGCTCGCCGGGGCCCTCGCCCGGGGCGGAGCGGATGAGCACGTTGGACGGCTTGAGGTCGCGGTGCACGATGCCGCGCTCGTGCAGCGCCTGCACGCCCTCGGCGATCTCCCGGGCCGCCCGCAGCGCCTCGTTCAGCGGCAGGCCCCCGGACACCAGGCGCTCCTCCATGGTGCCGCGGTCGGCGTAGGTCATCACGAAGTAGGGGCGGCCGTCGTCCAGCTCGCCGATGTCGTACACCTGGACGAGCCGGTGCGAGTCGACCTGCCGCAGCAGCCGGGCCTCCTGGACGAACCGCTCCCGGACGTCCTCGCGCAGCGTCCAGTGGTCGGCGAGGATCTTGATCGCGACCGGGGCGTCCAGCTCGTCGTCATGGCCCAGCCAGACCGCCGCGAATCCCCCCGAACCCAGCAGCCTGTCGATCCGGTAGCGTCCGGCGGCACGTGGAGTCCCCATGTTCGACCATCCTGAACGATCCACGGCGGCTTCGCACGGTAACCGGACCGTCGCAGGCGATGGAATGCCCGGCCCCCGGCGGGCGTTGTCCATGCGGCGGAAATTCGATCGCCCCGGCCCGCCCCCGGCGGCTAACGTGCGTAGGTCGCGGCCACGCGACCGGCCGCCGTGCAAGATCACTCCGGCCCGCGACCTATCCTTGTCGAAGCCCATGAGGACACCCGTGAAAGCGCCGCTCGCCGACCTGCGCGCGCGACTGCCCGAGCTGATGCCGCTGGACCGGCACCGGCTGCGCCGCCGTATCGACGGAGCGCAGAAGATGCGCGACGCGGCCCGGCGCGAGCAGGTGGCCCGGGAGATCGCCGCCGACGTGGAGGCCGCCGAGCGCCGGGTCGCCCGCCGCCGCGCCGCCGTCCCCGCGATCACCTATCCGGAGCAGCTGCCGGTCAGCCAGAAGAAGGACGAGATCGCGGCGGCCGTCCGCGACCACCAGGTCGTGATCGTCGCCGGTGAGACCGGCTCCGGCAAGACCACCCAGCTGCCCAAGATCTGCCTGGAGCTGGGCCGCGGCGTGCTCGGCTCGATCGGGCACACCCAGCCGCGCCGGCTGGCCGCCCGCACCGTCGCCGACCGGATCGCCGAGGAGCTGGGCACCGAGCTGGGCGAGGCGGTCGGCTACAAGGTCCGCTTCACCGACCGGTCCGGCGACGACACCCTGGTCAAGGTGATGACCGACGGCATCCTGCTGGCCGAGATCCAGACCGACCGGCTGCTGCGCCGCTACGACACGCTGATCATCGACGAGGCGCACGAGCGCAGCCTCAACATCGACTTCCTGCTCGGGTACGTCAAGGAGATCCTGCCGCGCCGGCCCGACCTCAAGATCATCATCACCTCGGCCACGATCGACCCCGAGCGGTTCTCCCGCCACTTCGACGACGCCCCGATCGTGGAGGTGTCCGGCCGCACCTACCCGGTGGAGGTGCGGTACCGGCCGCTGTCGGACCCCGAGGACGCCAGATCCGACCCCGACCGCGACCAGATCCAGGGCATCCTCGACGCCGTGGACGAGCTGGCGCTGGAGGCCCCCGGCGACGTCCTGGTGTTCCTCAGCGGCGAGCGCGAGATCCGCGACACCGCCGACGCCCTCACCAAGCACCTGCGGGGGCGGCGCGGCGAGGCCACCGAGGTGCTGCCGCTGTACGCGCGGCTGTCCTCGGCCGAGCAGCACCGCGTCTTCCAGTCCCACCGGGGGCGGCGGATCGTGCTGGCCACCAACGTCGCCGAGACGTCCCTGACCGTCCCGGGCATCAAGTACGTCGTCGACCCCGGCACCGCCCGCATCTCCCGCTACAGCCACCGGCTCAAGGTGCAGCGGCTGCCGATCGAGCCCGTCTCGCAGGCCTCGGCCAACCAGCGAAAGGGCCGCTGCGGGCGCGTGTCCGAGGGCATCTGCATCCGGCTGTACTCGGAGGAGGACTTCGAGTCCCGGCCCGAGTTCACCGACCCGGAGATCCTGCGGACCAACCTGGCCTCGGTCATCCTGCAGATGACCGCGCTGGGGCTGGGCGACATCGCCGCGTTCCCGTTCGTGGAGCCGCCGGACCGCCGCAACGTCAAGGCGGGCGTCGACTTGCTGCACGAACTGGGCGCGCTCGACCCGTCCGAGAAGGACCCGCGCAAGCGCCTCACCGAGACGGGGCGGCGGCTGGCGCAACTGCCGATCGACCCCCGGCTGGGCCGGATGGTGCTGGAGGCGGAGGCGAACGGCTGCGTCCGGGAGGTGCTGATCATCGCGGCGGCGCTGTCCATCCAGGACCCGCGCGAGCGTCCCGCCGAGCACCAGCAGGCCGCCGACGAGAAGCACCGCCGCTTTGCCGACCCCACCTCCGACTTCCTCGCCTACCTGAACCTGTGGAACTACCTGGGGGAGCGGCAGCGGGAGCTGTCGGGCAGCCAGTTCCGGCGGATGTGCAAGAACGAGTTCCTGCACTTCCTGCGCGTCCGCGAATGGCAGGACCTGCACTCCCAGCTCAAGCAGGTCGCCAAGTCCCTGGGCGTCACGCCCAACACCGCCGACGCCCCGCCCGACCGCGTCCACATCGCGCTGCTGTCGGGGCTGCTGTCGCACATCGGCCTGATGGACACCGACAAGTCCGACAAGGACGGCGGCGGGGGCGGCCAGCGGCGCCGCCAGCTGAACGAGTACATCGGGGCGCGTGGCGCCAAGTTCGCCGTCTTCCCCGGATCGGCGCTGTTCAAGAAGCCGCCGCGCTGGGTGATGTCGGCCGAGCTGGTGGAGACCTCCCGGCTGTGGGGACGGATCAACGCCAGGATCGAGCCCGAGTGGGTCGAGCCGCTGGCGGGGCACCTGGTCAAACGCAACTACAGCGAGCCGCACTGGTCCAAGAAGCAGGCCGCCGTCATGGCCTACGAGAAGGTCACCCTCTACGGCGTCCCGATCGTGGCGCAGCGCCGCGTCAACTACGGCTCCATCGACCCCGCGCTGTCGCGGGAGCTGTTCATCCGGCACGCGCTCGTCGAGGGCGACTGGGAGACCCACCACCGGTTCTTCCACGACAACCGGGCGCTGCTCGAGGAGGTCGAGGAGCTGGAGCACCGCGCCCGGCGCCGCGACATCCTCGTGGACGACGAGACCCTCTTCGACTTCTACGACGAGCGCGTCCCCGAGGACGTGGTCTCCGGACGGCACTTCGACACCTGGTGGAAGACGACCCGGCGCACCGAGCCCGACCTGCTGAGCTTCGAGAAGTCGATGCTCATCAACCAGAACGCCGGGGACGTCAGCGAGGCCGACTACCCCGACGCCTGGCGGCAGGGCCCGCTGCGGCTCCGGCTGACCTACCAGTTCGAGCCCGGCGCCGACGCCGACGGCGTGACCGTCCACATCCCGGTCCAGGTGCTCAACCAGGTGCGCCCGGACGGCTTCGAATGGCAGGTGCCGGGGCTGCGCGCCGAGCTGGTCACCGAGCTGATCCGCTCGCTGCCCAAGCAGCTGCGGGTCAACTTCGTCCCGGCGCCCGACTACGCGCGCAAGCTGCTGGAGCGGCTCACGCCCCGTGCCGAGCCCCTCCTGGACGCCCTCGAACGCGAGCTGCGGGACATGACCGGCGTCCAGATCGCCCGCGAGGCCTGGGACCTGGGCCGCCTGCCCGCGCACCTGCGGATGACCTTCCGCGTGCTGGACGACCGCAAGCGCACCCTCGCCGAGGACACCGACCTCGACGCCCTCAAACGCCGGCTCAAGGGCAAGGTGCGCGGCACCCTGTCGAAGGCGGCGACGGCCGGGGGAGTGGAGCGCACCGGCCTGCGCGAGTGGGCGATCGGCGAGCTGCCCCGCACCTACCAGCGCAAACAGGACGGGTACGAGGTCCGGGCGTATCCCGCGCTGACCGACGAGGGCGATACCGTCGCGGTCCGCATGTACGAGACCGAGGCCGAGCAGCGCTCCGCGATGTGGCGGGGGACGCGGCGGTTGATCCTCCTCAACGCCCCGTCCCCGGTCAAGCTCATCCAGGGCCGCCTCACCAACCAGGGCAAGCTGGCGCTCAGCCACAACCCGCACGGTTCGGTGGCGGCCCTTTTCGACGACTGCGTGACCGCCGCCGCCGACCGATTGATCGCCGAGGCCGGGGGGCCGGCGTGGGACGAGGCGGGCTTCCGCGCGCTCTACGACCGGGTCCGCGCCGATCTGCACGATGCCACCGCCGCGATCGTGGCGCAGGTGGAGCGGATCCTGGCCGAGTCCCACCAGATCGACCGGCGGCTGCGCGGCACCGCCAGCCTCACCCTCGTCCCGGCCCTGACCGACATCCGGGAGCGGCTGACCAGGCTGGTGCACGCGGGCTTCGTGACCGAGACGGGCTGGCAGCGGCTGCCCGATCTGCCGCGCTACCTGCGGGCGCTGCAGATCCGGCTCGACAAGCTTCCGGAGAATCCGGGCCGTGACCGGCTGCTCATGAACCAGGCCGGGGCGCTGGAGGCCGAGTACGAGCAGTTCGTGGGGCGGCTGCATCCGGCCCGGCGGGACGAGGAGTCCGTGCGGCAGATCCGCTGGATGCTGGAGGAGCTGCGGGTGAGCCTGTTCGCCCAGCAGCTCGGCACCCGGTACCCGGTCTCCGACAAGCGGATCCGCAAGGCCATGGCGCAGCACGGCGCCCGCTGACGCGGCACGCCGACACCAACCCGTCCGCAGCCCGTCCGGAGCCCGTCCGGAGCCCGTCCGAGCACGGTCTGAGCACCTCCGGGCGCCCGCGCGCTCCGGGGGTGCTCGCCGTTTCCTGAGACCTCCTGAGACCGTTCCAAAGTGGTATTGACCAATTGGGGACCGCAGCCTAACCTGAGGGCCGACGGTACGAGCGGAAGGGGAGGTGAGCGGCGTGCGATCCGTCGGCGAGCCGGCACCGGCGACCACGAAACGGCGGGCGGTGCGCCGCGAGCTGCTGGCCATGCTGGAGGGGATGGAGGTCGGCGACGCGCTGCCCTCCGAGCGCCGGCTGGCCGCGGAGCTGGGCGTGTCGCGGCCCACCCTGCGGGCCGCGATCGACGAGCTGGCCGCGCAGGGGCTGCTGGACCGGCGCCAGGGCAGCGGCACCTACGTGGCCGAACGCAAGATCGCGGTGGCGCTGACCATGTCGTCGTTCACCGAGGACATGATCCGGCGCGGGATGCGCCCGGGGGGCCGGGTGCTGTCGTTCCGGACCGAGACCGCCGGGGCGAAGATCGGCCGCAGGCTGTCCATCTCCCCGACCGAAGAGGTATTTACCATTCGCCGGCTACGTCTGGCGGACGGGGCCACCATGGCGATCGAGACCCTCTACCTCCCCAAGGCGCTGGTGCCGGAGCTGCGCCGCGAGGATCTGGAAGGACGGTCCTTCTACACCCTGCTGCGGGAACGCGGCATCGTCCTCGCCTCCGGCCGGGAGACGATCGAGCCGACCGTCACCACGGCGGAGGAGGCCGAGGTGCTGGGCGTGCCGGTGCACGCGCCGGCGTTCCTGTTCGAGCGGGTCAGCCGCACCGAGGAGGGACGCCCGGTGGAGTACGTCCGCTCCCTCTACCGGGGCGACCGCTACCGGCTGGAACTGGAGCTGAAACCCGTCCCGCTCTGACCCGGCCGCAGCAGGCCCCACCGCTTCACCGCGCCGGCGGGGGCACCGGCGCACCGACAGACCCGAACCCCCGCCCGGCCGGCCGCGCCGCCGGCCCGGGATTCGGTGCCCCGCAGGAACGGAGACCAGACCGTGGACATCGTCAAGGACACCCTCACCTTCCTGGCCGACAACGTGTTCGGCCAGGTCCCCATCCTCATCGGCCTGATCACGCTGATCGGGCTGCTGCTGCAGCGCAAGCGCTTCGAGGACACCCTCGCCGGCGCGCTGCGCGCCACCATCGGCGTGGTCATCCTGTTCATCGGCGTGGAGATCTTCACCGGCGGGCTGACCAGCTTCCAGACCGTGCTGGCCGACGCGATGGGCACCGCGCCGCCCACGGCCGACAACACCCTGGCGGAGTTCCTGGGCCGCGAGGGCGGGACGATCGCGCTGGTCATCACCGTGGCGTTCCTGCTGCACGTGGCGATCGTGCGGATCTTCCCCGCGGCCCGGTACCTCTACCTGACCGGGCACCTGATGTTCTGGATCAGCACCGTGGTGGTGGCGTCGCTGGTCACCGTCGCGCCGGGCGCCGACCAGTTCACCCTGGTGCTGTGCGGGGCCGGGTTCGTGGCCGCGTACTGGACGCTGCAGCCGCTGTGGATGAAGCCGCTGATGCGCCGGGTGATGCCCGACGACCGGTTCGGGTTCGCGCACACCAGCTCGCTGGCGGCGCTGGTCACCGGGTACGTCTCCCGCCCGTTCGGGGACCGCGAGCGGCACGACACCGAGAAGGTGAGGCTGCCCCGCCAGCTGTCGTTCTTCAAGGACGTCAACGTCAGCACCGCCCTGGTCATCTCGGTCATCATGCTGGTGGCGGTGGCGTTCGCCGACGACCAGGTGGTGGCGAAGCTGGCGGCGGAGATGGACGAGAAGCTCTCGCCGTGGGTGTGGGCGCTGCTGGTCGGGCTGCGCTTCGCGGGCGGCATCGCGATCCTGCTGTTCGGCGTGCGGATGTTCCTGGCCGAGATCGTGCCCGCGTTCAAGGGCTTCAGCGACCGGGTGATCCCCGGCACCCGGCCCGCGCTGGACGCCCCGACGGTGTTCCCGGTGGCGCCCACCGCCGTCATGATCGGCTTCGTGGCGTCCACCGTGGTGTTCCTGGCCTGCCTGGGCGTCTTCGCGGCGGCCGGCTGGTTCACCCTCGCCCCGCCCATGATCATGCTGTTCTTCGTGGGCGGCGCGGCGGCGCTGTTCGGCAACGTGGTGGCGGGGTGGCGCGGCGCGGTGATCGGCGGCGTGATCACCGGCCTGATCCTGGCGATCGGGCAGGCCGTCACCTGGGGGCTGTTCGAGCGGACCGCGCCCGAGCTGGCCACCCTGGCCGACCCCGACTGGTACGCCATCGCGTGGCTGCTCAAGGCGGTGGACCCGGTGGTCGGCGACGCCTCGGTCTGGGGCGTCCCGGTCGTGGCCCTGGCCGTCACCGTGGGCACGCTCCTGGTACTGGGCCGCCGCGAGCGGCGCGCTGCCGTGGCCGAGGACGCCGTGGCCGCCGGCGCCGAGCCCGCGGCGGACGGCGGCGGCAAGGCCTGATGCAGGGGGCGTCCCGGCCCGGTGCCCGCGGCTCCGGGACCGGGCCGGGACGTCCCGTCCACAGAGAGAAGGGAAGACGACGACATGGCATTGGACCGCACGCTGGAGGTGCTCGCCGTCTGCGGCGTGGGCATGGGATCCAGTCTGATGCTCAAGATGACCGCCGAGGACGCGCTGCGCGACCTGGACGTGGACGCCCGGGTGGAGAACACCGACCTCTCCACCGCCCGCGGCATGACCCCCGATGTGATCATCGGCCAGGGCATGCACACCAGCGAGATCGAGGACCTGGCCCCGGTGGTGATCACGGTCAGCGACTTCCTCGACAAGGAGGGGCTGCAGGCCCGCCTGCGCGAGCGGCTGACCGAGAAGGGCTGGCTGGCGTGACGGCCTCGCCCATGCGGGCCACGGCGGTCGGGGCCCGCGACGGCGTGCGGGCGGCCGGCTGGAGGGAGGCCGTCGAGAAGGCGGCCGCGATCCTGGTCGAGCTGGGCGTCGCCGGGGAGGGCTATCCCGCCGCCTGCGTCCGGGTGGTGGAGCAGAACGGCCCGTACATCGTGCTGACCAAGGGCCTGGCACTGGTCCACGCCCGGCCCGAGGACGGCGGGCTGGGCGTCGGCGTGGCCGCCGCCGGGCTCGCCGAGCCGGTCGAGTTCGGCCACCCCGACAACGACCCGGTCGACCTGCTCCTGGCGTTCTGCACCCCGGACGCCGACGCGCACGTCGCGTCGCTGTCCACGGTGGCGCGGGCGCTGTCGGCGGGGCTGGCCGACCGGCTGCGCGCGGCCGCCGGCCGTGCCGGGATGGCCGCCGAGCTGGAGCGGGCACTGCGCGGCGAGGCGCCGGGGGAGGCGCGGCCTGATGCCTGAGGCCCTCCGGACCTCCTACCCCGAGCGGGTCCGGTCGCTGCTGGACGAGGTCGACGCCCGGTCCGGGGCGGCGATCGCCGACGCCGCGGCGCTGCTGCTGCCGGCGATCGAGGCCGGCGGCATCGTGCACGCCGCCGGCGCCGGCCACTCGCTCGCCCTGGTCTTCGAGACGTTCTACCGGGCGGGCGGCCTGGCCGCGGTCAGGCCGATCTGGGATCCCTCGGTGCTGCCCCTCGACGACGCGCTGCGCAGCACCCGCGCCGAGCGCACCGAGGGCCTGGGTCGGGCGGTCGCCCGGGAGGCCGCGCCCGCCCCGCCGGACGTGGCCGTGGTCTTCTCCACCAGCGGCCGCAACCCCTACCCGATCGAGGTCGCCGCCGAGTGCGCCGGCCGCGGCGTACCGGTGATCGCCGTGACCTCCCCGCGGGCGTCCCGGCATGCCGCCGCCCGTACGGGTACCACCCTGGCCGATCATGCGACGATCGTGCTGGACACCGCCGTGCCGCCGGGGGACGTCCTGCACCCGCCGCGGGCGCCGCGGACCGCCGCGGTCTCCACGATCATGGCGGCCTACACCTGGTCGCGGGTACTGGCCGAACTGGACGACCTCGCCGTCGCCCGCGGCGTCGAGCTGCCCTGCTGGACCAGCGCCAACGTCCCCGGCGGCGACGAGCGCAACCGGGCCCTCCTGGAACGCTACGGCCACCGCGTCCCCGAACTGGGAGGCCTCCCCGACCCGCGGCCGGAGTGAGTTCGGCGGGTCGGGGAGGCCGGGGGACGACACGTGCCCGGCGGAGCCGCCGCCCGGCGGTCAGGTGGCGAGGTCGCGGCGGCGGAAGCCGTACAGGCCCGCGGCGACGAGCAGCACCGTGATCGCGGAGAGGACGGCCACGGGGGTGGCGGTCATCGTGCCGCCCGGGAGCTTGGGCACGTGGGTGAACGGGGAGACGTCCATCACCGCCTGGCTCAGCTCCAGGATCGGGCCGAGCTGGCCGATCAGGAGGAACGCGCCGACCAGCCCCCAGGCGCCGCCGACCGACAGACGGGGCGCGAGGCCGAACAGCGCCACCGCGATGGCGGTGACCAGCCAGACCGCCGGCACCTGGACCAGGACGGCGCCGAGCTCCACGGCCACCTCGCCGCCGAGGTCGCCGCTGGACGCGCCGTGCGCGACGCCGATCATCAGCCCGGCCGCCAGCAGCATCGCGAGGGTCCCGGCGAGCGCGACCGCGAGGTGGCTGCACGCCCAGCGGACCCGGCCCACCCCGGTGGCCAGCAGGGGCTCGGCGCGCTGCCCGGTCTCCTCGCCGCGCAGCCGCAGCGCGGCCTGCACCCCGTAGATCGACGCGACCCCGGCCATGAGCCCGACCATGGCGGCCAGGTAGGCGTCGACCAGGTCGGACGCCCCGCCCAGCCTGGTGACGATGTCCTGCGTGCCCTGGCTGTCGCCGACCAGGTCGCGGACCCCGTCGGCCATGCTGCCGAGGATGACGCCGTACAGCGCGAACCCGATGACCCACGCGGCCAGCGAGCCGCGCTGGAGGCGCCAGGCGAGGGCGAGCGGGCCGCGCAGCGACGGGGCCGCGGACGCGGGCCCGAGACGTCCGGGCACCAGGCCGGCGCCCAGGTCGCGGCGGCCGATCAGCGCGTACGCTCCCGCCATCAGCGCCGCGCCGAGCAGCAGTGGCAGCAGCGCGACCCAGACGCGGTCGCCGGAGAAGGCGCGGATGTGCTGGCTCCACCCGATCGGCGACAACCAGGTCAGCCAGCCCGCGCCCGCGGAGGAGTCGCCCACGGCGCGGATGACGAACGCCACGCCGACCGCGGCGACCGCGATGCCGCGGGCGGCGCGGGAGTTCTCGGTGACCTGGGCGGCGACCGCGGCGACGCCGGCGAAGAAGAACCCCGCGGCGAACCAGCCGAGGCCGAACGCGAAGGCGCCGGCGAGCCCCTGAGCGGCCAGGCTGAGCGCGGCCAGCAGCGCGAGCGCGGCGTTGGCCAGCACCGCCACCAGCAGCGCGGCGGTGAGCGGCGCGCGGCGGTCGACGACCCCGGAGCCGACCAGTTCCAGGCGGCCTTCCTCCTCTTCGGCGCGGGTGTGCCGGACGACCATCAGCAGCGTCATGATCGCGACCAGGGTGGCGCCCAGCGTGGTCATCCGCCAGGCGGTCAGCCCGCCGAGCGTGGCGCTGTGGGCCTCGCCGTAGAAGGCCAGCTGCGTCGCGTTGCCGTTGACGCCGGCGACGAACTCCTCCCGCGACGCCTGCGTCTCGTACAGGCTCCGGTAGCTGGACAGGGTGCTGATCGGGAAGCTCGCCAGCACCAGGACCCAGATCGGGATCATGATCCGGTCGCGGCGCAGCCCGAGCCGGACCAGCACGCGGGTTCCCGCGAGGGCGTTCATCGGGCCACCTTCTCGCGCTCGTCGCCGTTAGCCCGCCGCGCGCTCCCGTTGGCGGCCAGGTCGTCCTCGTAGTGGCGCAGGAACAGCTCCTCCAGCGTCGGCGGCCGGCTGACCAGGCTGCGCACGCCCACCTCGGTGAGCCGCCGCAGCACCGCGTCCAGCCGCGGGGTGTCGACCTCCAGCCTGACCCTGGCGCCGTCCACCTCCACGTCGTGCACGCCGGGCAGCTCGGAGATCCCGCTGGGCGGCGCGGCCAGCTCGGCGTTGATGGACGTGCGGGTCAGGTGGCGCAGGTCGGCCAGCGTCCCGCTTTCGACCGAGAAGCCGTTGCGGATGATGGTGACGCGGTCGCAGAGGGCTTCGACCTCGCTGAGGATGTGGCTGGAGAGCAGGACGGTGCGTCCGCTGTTCTTTTCTTCGCGGATGCATTCCTGGAAGACCTCTTCCATGAGGGGGTCGAGGCCGGAGGTGGGTTCGTCGAGGATGAGGAGTTCGGCGTCGGAGGCCAGGGCGGCCACGAGGCCGACTTTCTGGCGGTTGCCTTTGGAGTAGGTGCGGCCTTTCTTCTTGGGGTCGAGTTCGAAGCGTTCGAGGAGTTCGGTGCGGCGGCGGGGGTTGAGTCCGCCGCGCATGCGTCCGAGGAGGTCGATGACCTCGCCGCCGGTGAGGTTGGGCCAGAGGGTGACGTCGCCGGGGACGTAGGCGAGGCGGCGGTGGAGTCGGGTGGCGTCGCGCCAGGGGTTGCCGCCCAGGAGGGTGGCGCTGCCGGCGTCGGCGCGCAGCAGGCCGAGCAGGACGCGGATGGTGGTGGACTTCCCCGCGCCGTTCGGGCCGAGGAAACCGTGCACCTCCCCCGTGGTGACGGTGAGGTCCAGTCCGTCGAGTGCGCGCGTCCGGCCGAAGGTCTTGACCAGGCCGGACACCGATAGGGCGGTGTTCATGGATTCATAACGTACACTAGTTTCACGAAAACGTGAATATTGTGAAGGAGCTAACCTGTCGGCAGCGTCTGATCAGGGAGTTGATGCCGGGTGACCCAGATGACCCCTCCGGAACGGGACGAGGAGGCCGTGCTGCGGTTCGTGGAGCGGTTCGCGGCGATGCTGAGCGACGCGGGCTGGCAGCGCATGCCCGCCCGCGTCTTCATGGCGCTCATGACCCACGATGCCGGCGCCATGACGGCCTCCGAACTGGCCGAGCGGCTCCAGGTGAGCCCGGCGGCCGTCTCGGGCGCGGTGCGGTATCTGGCACGGCTCGACCTTGTGGCGCGCGAGCGCCAGCCCGGCACGCGGCGCGACATCTACCGCGTCCGCGACGACGCCTGGCACGACGCCGTCATGGGGCGCGACCCGGTCCTCACCCAATGGGAGAACCGGTTCACCGAGGCGCTGGAGGTGGTCGGCCCGGAGACCCCCGCCGGACGGCGGCTGACGGAATCCGTCGAATTCTTCACGTTCCTGCAGCGGGAACTCGGCGGAATGATGGAACGGTGGCGCGAGTACCGGGACGAACTGCGTGCCAAGCACGACCCTGGGTGATTGTAACCGCACCCAACGTCACCGGCGCCATTTCGTGGCATGGCCACGAGGCGCCATCCGGGGAAGTGCGCGGTAACACATGGCACCCAAGTAACTGCAGCCACGCGTACTAGTGCGTATGGTTCATTCCATGCCTACGAGTGATGAGCGCGACAATAGCGGCCCCAGGGGGCAGGCCGGGACTTCCGAAGGCGCGGTCTCCGAGGCTGGAACGACCAAAGATGCCACCCCCGCCACCCCCGCCGCTTCCTCAGAACCCACCGGCTCCCCGGCCGAGGATCCCGCCGGGCGGACCGTCGTCGACGCCCCGAGACCCGGGGCGGGGCCCGCCGGCAAGGGGACCGGCGCCGGCTCCGGCCCCGCACCGGGCTCCCCGTCCGGCCCGGGGCCCGGCGGCTCGGGACCCGGTGGCTCGGGGCCCGGGGGAGCCCCGGCCGGCGGCGAGGGCGCCCCGCGGGCTCCCGAGACCAGGACCGAGACCGCCGTCGCCCGCATGGGCGAGCCCGTCGCCGTCTGGCCGTGCGCCAACTGCGGCCGCCCCGTCCCGCAGCCCGTCGGGGCCGTGCGCGCCGTCCGCTACTGCCAGGACAACGACGGAGCCTGCGCCCGCGAGGCCCGCGACCGCCGCGAGCGCGGCCGCGACGCCCCCGGCCTGACCGGGCAGGTCGCCTCCACCTGGGAGATGGTGGAGCGCCTGGAGAAGGCCGCCGACCTGCTCGCCGACTCCCTCACCTCCGAGCTGAGCGTCGCCGGGGTCGAGCGCCGCGTCGCCGAGGTGCGCGCCGAGGCAGCCCGCGAGCTGTCCATCGCGCAGAACGAGCGGGACGCCTCCCACCGGCAGGCCGAGGAGGCCTGGCAGGAGGCCGCGTCCGCGCGGCAGCGCGCCGAGGCCGCCGAGGAGGAGTCCGCCCGCGCCCGCGAGGAGTCCAAGCTCGCCACCGCCAAGCGCGACGCCGCCCAGCAGGCCTGGGAGGAGGCCCACCAGATCGCCCAGCAGGCGGTCTCGGCCAAACTGGCCGCCGAGAGCGAGCGCGACCGCATCGCCGCCCGCGAGACCGAGCTGCTGGCCGCGCTCGAAGCCGCACGAGCGGAACTGGTCGCGCTGCACGCCAAGGTCGCCGAGGCCGAGGGCGCCGTCGAGTCGCAGCGGGTCGAGGCCGCCGTGGCCAAGCAGGGCGCCGAGGACCTGCGCAACGCCATGCGCGACACCGAGGCGCAGCGGCAGCGGGCCATGCAGTCCGCCAGCAAGGCCGAGGCCGAGCGGGCCACCGCGCTGCGCGCCCAGTCGGAGGCGGAGGCCGAGACGGTACGGGCCAACGCCCGCGCCGAGGAGGCCGCCAAGGAGCGCGACGCCGCGCAGGCGCAGGCCCAGCAGGCCGTCGCCGAGCGCGAGGAACTGCAGACCAAGGTCAACGACCAGGCCCTGCAGCTGCGCCAGCTGTCGCAGTCGGTCGCCGAGCAGCAGGCCGCGCTGGCCGCCCTCGCCGAGGAGCGCGACGCCGCGCGCGCCGAGGCCGACCGGGCCCGCCGCCAGATCGACCAGTTCACCCACAACACGCTGTCGTCCAACATCCCGCCGGGCGGGCGCTACGGCGCCTCCGGGGTGCCGCAGATGGGACCGGCGCACGGCCAGCAGGCGGGCGCGCGTCCCGGGGTTCCGGTCGCCGGGCAGGGCGCCCCGCAGCAGGGCGGGCAGCCGCAGGGCGGGCCGCAGCAGGTGCCCGCGCAGGGCGGGGGAGCACCCGTGCCCAGCGGCAGGCAGGTGAACGGCGCCGGGGAGCCGAACGACCCGCTCTACGCCGGCCCGTGACCGTCGGTTCCGCAGGCCGCCGGCGGCGGTGAGCGACCCCCCTCACCCCCTTGGGGCGACCGGGAGGACCACCGCCGCCGAGCCGGTACTGATCACCGACGGCGGGCGTGCACTGCGCGGTGCGCGTTCGGGGCGCCGCCGGGGTGCGCGGCGGCCCCGCCGGGCAGGAGCGGGCGGGGCCGGACGACTCCGGGGCCGGGTGACTCCGGGGCGCTGGTTCCGCCGGTGCCGGTCAGCCGCCGAGCCGCTCCGGGTCGACCTCGATCCAGATCTGCTCGGCGCGCCCGAGGAGGCGGCCGTCGGCGCCGTAGGCCGCCGCGGCCGCGTGCAGCTTGCGCCCCTCCCGGCTGCGCGCCAGCCCCATCACCACGCACCGCTCACCCGCCTCGGGCAGCGCCGCGACCTGAGCCGTCATGGTGCCCAGCACCACCGGCGGATCGTCCTGCCCGAACGCCAGCCCGCCGGGACAGTCCAGCACCGCCCACATGATCTCCGGGGAGGGGACCTCCTCGGGGATCCAGGGGGCCGCCACCGTGCCCTCGCCCAGCGTCCCGTCACCGGCGGGCCCCGGCGCCAGGCACAGCCCGTCGCCCGGCTCGCGGTCGGGCCCGCACACGAAGCACCCCGGGAACGGGTGCCGCTCGGCCGCCCGGTACTTCTCCGCCGCGTCCAGCGCCTCCTCGAACGGCACCGGCGGCACCGCCGGCACCACGATCGCCCCCGCCAGCGCCTCGGCGATCAGCCGGTCGCCGTCCCACAGCCGCGCGCCCAGCCCCCGGTCGTCGTCGGCGGTGACCCGCAGCTCGGTCTCCAGCGGCGGCGGGTGCCGCAACGCGACGGTCACGGTGTCGGACGACACGTGCCCGGCCAGCAGCCCCGCGACATACCCACCGTTGCCCGATCCCTCCGGACCGCGGTAACGCGTCTCAATGATCACTTTCTTCCCCCCGGACCTACACCCGTCGTGCCCAAACTGACGGAATCTTAATGAGCCGCTCGGACAACCGTTCGCGCCACCCCGGCGTCTAGGGTCGCGCGCCCGCGCCGTCCGCGCGCCGCAGGCCCCGGGACGGCATGGGAAACGCCAGGCAAAGGGCAGGTGAGGACAGGGAGATCTGGCGGAAAAGAGAGGCCGGCCTGACCGTTCAGAGAGCCCGCGACGGCTGCGGGCGCCCGGGACGCGTGGTGAAGAAGACCGACAGCGAACCGGTCAGCCGCGCCCTGACGGTCTCCTCGTCGACCGGCCCGTCGGCGGCCACCGGGGTGCGGTCGAGCGCGCGGGCGATGAGCCGCTCGATGTTGCGGTCGGCCACCAGTACCGAACATGTGTCGCACGCGTACCACGGGTACAGCATGTTCAGGACCGCGACGGCGGTGTCGTCGTCCGACAGGTGGGTGGTGTCGAGCTCCACCTCGAACATGTCGGTGTCCTCGGGGTCCAGCGTGGGGTAGTAGAGCCAGCTCGGCTCGGGCACGCCGCAGAAGTCGCACGCGCGGGCGCGCGGAGCCGGTGTGCCGACGGCCAGCTCCAGCTCATGGTCCCAGGGCTCGACGCGCCGGTTGTGGCGGTAGCCCACGCCGTCCAGGGAGCCCTCGCGGTTATGGGTCACGTCGTGCACCTCGCCGCCGCAGCGGGCGCACATGAAGCCGATGTCCTCCATGTCCCTCCCCTGATCGCCGGGCACCGGCTCTCACAGTATCCGCCCGGCCCCTCGCATCGAACCATGGACGCGAACCCCGGACGCGAACCGGGGCGCCGCCGGGAAGCCCCCGAGGGGCGCCCTCGGCCGGCGTGTTCCGACGGCCGCAGGCGGTCCCCTGCCGGGAGGCGGCCGCCCACGGTGTCCCTACCCCCGCAGGCCGCACAGGCTGCGCCGTCCGAACCGTGGTCCGCCGTGACCGACCGGAACGCGGCGCCCGGCGGCGCCGGCATCGTCCTCAACGCCGACAAGGTGGATCTGGTCCGCGAGGGACGGACCCTGCTCGACCAGGTCACCATGACCGTGCTCACCGGCGAGCACTGGGCCCTCCTCGGCCCGAACGGCGCCGGCAAGAGCACGCTGCTGGGCATCCTCGGCGCCTACACCCACCCAACCCGCGGCGCCGCCGAGATCCTCGGCCACCGGCTCGGCCGCGTCGACGTGCACGCGCTCCGCAAGCTGATCGGCCAGGTCAACCCGCGGCACCCGCTGGAGTCCGCACGCACCGTACGGGAGATCGTCCTGACCGGCGCGACCGGCACCATCGAACTGGTGCCCCGCTGGACGCCCGGCGAGGACGAGCTGCGCCGCGCCGACGAACTCATCGGGCTGATGGGCCTCACCCCCCGCACCGACGCGCGCTGGCCCCACCTGTCCCAGGGCGAGCGGGGCCGGACGCTGATCGCCCGCGCGCTCATGCCCGAGCCCAGGCTGCTCCTGCTGGACGAGCCCGCCACCGGCCTGGACGTCGCCGCCCGCGAACGCCTCCTGTCGGCCATCGACGAACTCCGCGACGGCCGCCCCGACCTCACCAGCGTCCTGGTCACCCACCACCTGGAGGAGCTCCCCAGGAGCACCAGCCACGCGCTGCTGCTGCGCGACGGCGCCGTCCTGGCCTCCGGTCCCGCCGGCGAGGTCCTCACCACCGAACTCGTCAGCGCCTGCTTCGACCACCCCATCGAGATCGCCCGCCACAACGGCCGCTGGGCCGCGACCGCGCGGCGCTGACGTCCGGGACACGCCGCCGGGGCACGCCGCGCCGCGCCCCGGCCGTTCAGGCGTGGGCCTGGACCCGGTGCCGGGAAAGGTGGGCGAGCACAGCCTGGTTGGCCTCCCACCCGTCGGGGAACTTCACCGGTACGCCCAGATGAACGGGCTCGGTGGACGGGTGCGCGTCCAGAAGCTCGGGGATCCCGGCCCGGGCGACGACGATGCACGCGTGCCGGTGCCGGGACGCCAGCACGCACAGCCGCCCCGACTCCAGGTGGAACGCGGTCGCGTCACGGCGCCCCGACAGCGGATGCAGGACGACGGTGACGTCATATTCGCGGCCCTGGAGCCGGTTGGCGGTGTCGACCGTGATGCCCTCGCCGTGCCCGCCGAGCGCCGCCCGGATCGCCGTCACCTGGTCGCGGTGCGCCGCGCCGATCGCCACGCGCTCAGCGGTCACGGGCGCGGAACCGTGCTCGGAATGGGCGACCGGGCCCCGCTGCAGCAGCCGCACGGCGAGCGCCGCCGTCGCCTGGACCGCCTCGGCGTCGGTGCGGAGCGTGTGCCGGGCGGGCAGCTCGTACAGCGCCCAGCCGGACGCCGCCGCCTCGTCCAGGGCCCTGTCGTAGCTGGTGCCCATGCCGCGCGCCCCGTACTCCAGGCGGCGGTCGCCGGGCCCCGTCCCGGAACGGAACCCGGTGAACGGGTAGAACGCCTCCGACACCACCGGCGCGGCCGAGGCGGGCAGCCGCCAGGACACCGGGAGGCGGTGCAGGGGCAGATCGGGATTGTGCGCGAGCAGGACGGACACGGCGCTGCGCATCGGGTCCCACGACAGGCCCGCCCATCGCTCCACCTCGACGGTCGAGAACGGGTCGAGCTGACCGGGGTCGCCCACGAACAGCGCCCGCTCGAACCGCCCCGCGATCCGCAGCAGCATGTCCGAGCGCATCTGGTACGCCTCGTCGACGATCGCCCACGGCCACGACCCGTCGGTGAGCGTCGCCCACTTCGCCGCGGTGGCGATGACGACCATGCGGTCGGCGAACTGGTCGGCCTTGGTCGCCACCTTCACGCCCGGGTACGCCGCGACCCGGTCGGAGACGGTGTAGGTCGAGGCCGACAGCCGGCCCAGGGTGACGTCGGGATGCTTGCCGGCGATCCGGTCGATGAGGTCGTCGACCTGCTCGTTGGTCTGCGCGACGATCATCAGCCGCTCACCGGCGGCGGCCAGGTGCGCGGCGGCCCGCACCACCAGGGTCGACTTGCCCGCGCCCGGCGGGGAGTCGACCACCACGCCGCGATGCCCTCCGTCGAGGTCACCCAGCACTTCCTCGACCACCTTGGTCGCCGCCACGGAGGGATCGAGCCCGACCTCGTCCGCCTCGCTCATCACGGCCTGCCTCCCGCCCGCCTCCGGGGCGCCTTTCGGCGCCGCCTTCCCTCCTCGCTCGTCCCTCGCTCGTCAGTCCAGGCGACGCCACGCCCCTCCGGCTCCCTCATGGCGTGCCTCCCGCTCGCCTCCGGGGCGCTTTGCGGCGCCGCCTTCCCTCCTCGCTCGTCCCTCGCTCGTCAGTCCAGGCGACGCCACGCCCCTCCGGCTCCCTCATGGCGTGCCTCCCGCTCGCCTCCGGGGCGCTTTGCGGCGCCGCCTTCCCTCCTCGCTCGTCCCTCGCTCGTCAGTCCAGGCGACGCCACGCCCCTCCGGCTCCCTCATGACCACTCCTCCGCCGCGTCCTCGTCGCTGGCGACGTACTCCTCGGGCGGGCCGCCGTGCGTCCACGGCGTGTCCTCGCGGTCGGGGAACTTCGCCGCGCCCCACGAGTCGGCGGTGCGCGAGGTGAACACCACCCGGGCGCCGGCCTCGGGGACGACGCCGGGCTCGGGCACCAGCTTGCGTCCCATGCCCCCGGTCAGCTCCAGCAGCACCTCGCCCGCCCCGGCGTCGATCTCCACCACGCGGCCCTTGAGCGCCGGGCGGGACGCGTCGCACACGGTGGCGCCCGGGTCGAGACGCACCGGGTCCTCGGTGCGGACGCGCAGGTGCGGGCGCAGCTTGGGGCGCTTGCCGGTCTCGTCCAGCCGGGTCGGGTCGCTGCCGACGACCGTGCCGCCGAACGCCTGCCCGGTCAGCCGGTGCTCGGCCATGACGAGCGGGTCGTCGAAGGCGCGCTGGGCGTCGTAGGCGTCCTGGGCGCGTTCCAGGTCGTGCAGGCGGCGGGCGGCGCGCACCGGCGGGTCGCGCCGGGCCTGCGGGTACGCCTCGCCGAACGTCTGGTGGTAGTAGGTGAAGGAGTCGCGGTCGCGTTCCCAGCGGGAGGCCACGCTCGCGCCCGGCGGCAGCGCGCGCAGCACGTCCACGGCCCGCCACATCAGGTCCCAGGTGGGGGTGAGCTGCTCGGCGAGGACATTGCGGACCCGTTCCTCGGCGCGCGGGTCGCGGCCCGCGTGGTCGTAGGAGGCGATGGCCGGGGCGAGCACCTCGTTGTCGAACGACGGGTCGGTCGTGGGGCCGGCCGGGGGACAGGCGACGGGGTCCTCGGCGAGCGCGGCGGCGGCCGGGCCGTCCATCCCGTCGGGCGGGGCGATCCAGCCCATCAGCGCGGCGAGGTTGCCGTCCTCCAGGGCGCTCTGCCCGGTCGCCCAGTGCAGCCGCAGCGTCTCGGTCATCGCCAGCAGCAGCGACGAGCCGGGATGGTCGTTGCGGTCGGCGAACCACGTCAGCCAGCGGCCCAGCACCGGCACGGCGGCTTCGACCGCGTACGGCCCCTCGGTGCGCCGGAACCGCGTCGAGCGGCCCAGCAGCCGCAGGAACCCGACCCCGCCCCGGTTCGGCACCAGCAGCTGCGGGGCGTCGCCGTACCGGATCCGTTCCTCGCCCTCCTTGCCGGGCGGCAGCTCCTCCACGTCGCCGCGGCTGGTCTCGACATGGTTGAGGACCAGCTTGGCCAGGTCGGCGGCGAACGCGAACCGCAGGTCGCGGTTGCGTGGCTGCGGGACGACCAGCAGCGTCGGATCGGCGCGGTCGGAGCCCAGCATCATCGCCAGCGGCGCGGCCGCCTCACCGGCCAGCTTCAGCGGGATCAGGACGAGCGGCGCGTCCGACACGTGGCAGTGCCGGACCGTCGCCAGGGGCTGGGCGCGGCCGGTCGCGGCCGCCTCCAGCTGGGCGAGCGAGGTGAGCACGCTCACGTCGCGGGGACCTCCGCCCTCTCGCCGGTGGACGGGACGGCCCGCGCGGGCGGCGTGACCGGTCGCGCGATCGGCGGCGGGGTCCTGGGCGCGGTCGTCATGCCGCCCCGCCCAGGACCTCGCGGCGCAGCCGTGCGGCCGTGCGCAGCTGCACCGCCGTCTCGGCCAGGTCGTCGGACGGGTCGAGCGAGCCGTCGGCCAGCGCCAGCGCGGTGCCGATCGAGTCGACCCCGCCCAGGTCGTCGCGGACGGAGCGGCCGAGCGTGCCGGTGGCGCCGCAGGCCCGCGCCTCGTCCCGGCAGAAGAAGGCCATCTCGCAGCTCGACATGCAGTCGGGCGCGTACCGGGCCTCCACCGCGCGCACCGCCTCGGGCAGCGCCTCGCCCGGCGTGAACGACAGGTCGGGCGGCAGCTCGCCGACGATCCGGTCGATCCGGGTGAGCCGCGCCAGCTGCCGCTCCAGCACCGCCAGCTGCGGCCGGACGTCCAGCGGCGTGGCGGTGGGCCGGTTGGAGAAGTTCTCCGGGCAGACCAGGAACACCTCGTGCGAGACCCGGTCGGCCGGGTGGCCCAGCTCGGCCACCAGGCGGCGCAGCGCCAGCACGTACACCGCGGACTGGCGGGCGGCGGCGGCCACCTGCTCCGGCTCGGCCTGCCCGTCCACCACGGCGAACGACTTGATCT
Source organism: Spirillospora sp. CA-255316 (assembly GCA_050942275.1). Classification (GTDB taxonomy): domain Bacteria; phylum Actinomycetota; class Actinomycetes; order Streptosporangiales; family Streptosporangiaceae; genus Spirillospora. The sequence goes on from CP192047.1 coordinate 3,952,460, forward strand.
CGATGACGTGCAGCCGGCCGCGCAGCTGGAAGGCGATGACGTCGGGCTCCAGGTAGGCGACCTGGCCGGCGATCTCCAGCCGCAGCAGCGGATGATCGAACAGCGTGCCCTCGCCCGACTCCAGCGCCCGGGCCAGCAGCCGCCGGGTGCGGGCGTGCCGCAGCTCGCGGCCCTCGTTCCCGGCGACGACCTCCAGGTCGTCGTAGGCGACCTCGGGCACGTCCAGGCCGAGCCGCTCGCGCAGCAGGGTGAGCAGCTCGGCGCAGCCGTCCGCCTTGACCTGGGCCTCGAACACGTTGCCGCGCGTGATGGCGAACTGCGACTGGCCGAACGGCGAGGGGAAGCCGAGTTCACGGGCGAGGAAGTCCTTGTCGACCCCGGCGGCGTCCATCACCCCGCGGCGCGCGCAGCCGGGGTTGGCGGTCAGCGCGGCGATGGTGCGGGCGTCGTGGTTGCGGGGCGGGGTGCCGCCGCGCAGCCGGTCCAGGTCGAGATCCAGTGCGGTATCGCTCATCGGTCGTCCTCGTGGGTGGCGCGGTGGGGCCTGAGCGCCGAGGAGGCCGGCGGCTCGGGCCTGCGGGGTTTGCGGGAGTTGGGGCCCCCGCCCTTCGCGCGGCGCTGCCGGAGCGCCGGCGGGGCCGGCGGCTTCTCCTCGGCGGCGCGCGGGTTCTCGGACGCGCGGGAGCCCTGCGCGCTCCCGCGGGGGACGCGGGGGAGCGCGCCCCCGACGCCGGGCGAGCCGGCCGGGCGGATGCGGGCCGGTGCGGCGGACGCTCGCGCGGCGGTGCCCGGGACGGCTCCCGACGGGCCACTCCGGCCCGCCTGGCCGGCCGGGCCCGCCTGGCCGTCGGTGCCCGAGGCGGCGGCGGTGCGCATGGCGCGCAGCCGACTGCCGAAGAGCCGTTCGGCGTCGTCCAGGCGGCTCAGCGCGCGCTCGGCGGCCTCGCGCCGCTGCCGGCCGTCGGCCGCGCGGTGCACCTCCAGCTCCGCCTCGGCGGCCTCGGCCAGCGCGGCCGGCTCCACGGTGCCCACCGCGTCGCCGGGCGTGCCCGGGATGTTGGCGGCGAACCGCCACAGCAGCCGCTGCACCGCGGGCGAGGGCGGGCCGCCGCCCCGTCCGGCGTGCTCGGCGATCCGCAGCGCAGCGGTGAGGAAGTCGGTGCGCGCGCTGAGCGGCCCGACCACCCGCTGCTCCAGCGGCCAGGTGCTCACCGTGATCAGGCCGCGGGCGGGGGCGAGCAGGTCGGCGGTGAGGGCCGCGCACAGGTAGAAGGGGCGCGAGTAGGGCGCTGTGCGGAACGAGCGCTCCTCGTCGCGGCGCAGGCTGGTCAGCCGGCTCCCGGGGATCTCGCCGGGGAAGAACGCCGCGTACACCGACCCGATCAGCTTCGGCGCGGCCGGGACGCCGAGCAGCGTCAGCGCCTGGTGCACCTGCTCGCGGACGGGCACCAGGCCGCGTCCGGCGCCGTTGCCCCGCTCCGCGGCCGCACGGCGGCCCGCGGCGGGACGGTCTTTGGCGGAACGGTCCGAGGCAGGGCGGCGGTCCGCGTCGGCGCGGGACGCGGCCGCGGTGCCGGCGCCCGGCCGGGAGTCATCGGCCGCGGCCGGCTTCACGGGGCCTTCGCCGAGGACCGCGTCGTCCCAGGCGTCCTCGGCGCGGCGCAGCTCGGCGCGCAGCGTCCGGGCGGCGGTACGGTCGCCCCGCGCCATCGCCCGGCGTACCGAGGCGCGCAGTTCCGCGATGCGCGCCTCCAGCGCCTCGGGGCTCGGTACGCCGGGTGACGGGGACATGCGGGTGAGAGTACAGCAGCTTCCAGACACTTCCAGTGTTTTCCAGTTTCGCGCGTGGCGCGTGTCATCTCGCGGGACCCTCGCCCGGCGGCTTGCGCCAGGTGACGGAGTAGCGCCAGAGCGCGTGCCGTTCGAAGCGCGCGCCCGGCAGCAGGCGCAGGGACTCCTCCCTGTCGGTTCTCCGGGGCCCTCGCATTCCCGGGTGCCGGACCCACTTTCTTCGCGCCGGGCCGCGTGCGGCTCCGGCCGCGCTCATCGCCGCTGGTCGCGGCGGAGGGGGTGGTCCGCCGGGATCTCCACGATAACGATCTTCACGCCGTCCGGGTCCTCGATCCACATCTCCACCAGCCCCCACGGCTCCACCCGCGGCTCCCGCAGCACGGTGACGCCCGCCGCGGACAGCCGTTCGTGCTCGGCCCGGACATCGCGGACCTGCAGCCAGATCATCGTCCCGCCGTCGGTCTCGCCCGACCCGTGCCCGGAGACCTCGAGGAACCCCGCGCCGATGAAGAACACCATGCCCGGGGCGTCCTCCGGGCCGAACTCCCGGTATACCGCCAGCCCCAGCACGTCGCGGTAGAAGCGTTGGGCGCGTCCCGCGTCGGCGGGGCGCAGCAGGATCCGGCTGCTCAGAATCTCCATGCGGCCCATCTTTCTACGGCCGGTCGTCACGGCTCCGCAGTTCCCCGCGGCACGGACGGCGCGGCGCGCGAGCCGGACGGCGCGGGGGTTCCGCGGGACGGCCTGCGCGTGCCAGCCTGGTGCCCATGATCGATACGGTGGGCGCGAGGACATGGCTGATCAGGCACGGGCAGAGCGAGTCGAACGCGGGACTGCCCACCGACGGGCCCGGCTCCGCGCCGCTCACCCTGCTCGGCCGCGCCCAGGCCGAACGCGTCGCCGACGCCTTCACCGAGCCGCCCGCGCTGATCGTCAGCTCCCCGTTCGTCCGGGCCCGCGAGACCGCGCAGCCCACCAGGGAACGCTTCCCGGGGGTGCCCTACGAGGAGTGGCCCGTCCAGGAGTTCACCTTCCTGGGCGGCCTGCACGGCCCGCGCACGACCAACGCCGAACGCCGTCCCCACAGCATCGCCTACTGGGAGCGGTGCGACCCCGCGTACGTCAACGGCGGCGACGGAGAGTCGTTCAAGGACCTCATCACCCGGACGCGCGACCTCGTCGGACGCCTCACCCGCCGTAGCGGCGACGGTCTCGTCGCGGTCTTCACGCACGGCCTCTACATGCGCGCGCTGATCTGGTCGCTGTCCACGGGCGTGACCGATCCGGACGCGGCGGCGATGGGCATGTTCCGCCACTTCCTGAGGGGATGCTCGGTCCCCAACGGCGCCATCCTCGAACTCCGGGCGGACGCCTCCACCCCGGAGGGACTCCGCCAGGTCGCAGGGTCGTTCACGCACCTGCTGGCCCACCCCCGGCCCGCCACCCCCCTCACGGACACCCCGCCGACCGACACGCCGTCGGACGCGGCGCTGCCGGTCGAGACCCCGTAGGCCGCGGCCCCTGAGGGGAGCCGGGGCATCAGGACGATCCGGGCGAGGTCTCCTGGGAGGAGAAGCCTGCGAAGTAGGTGGCGGCCATGTCCTCGTCGCCGTGCCCCTGGTCGATGGCGCGGCGGAAGCGTTCGCCCGCGGCGTCGGTCATGTCGACCCGGATGCCCGCAGAGCGCGCCGCCTCGCCGATGAGGCGGGTGTCCTTCTCAGCGTTGCGCAGGGCGAAGCTGGGCTCGAAGTCGCCGTCCCGGATCGCCTTCATCTTGGCTTGCAGGTAGACGCTGTCCATGGGGCCGCCGGAGACGACCTCGGCGAACAGCGCGGGATCGAGGCCGAGCCCCTTCACCAGTGCCAGCGCCTCGGCGACGATCGTCGTCAGCGAGATGCCGTATCCGACCGTGGCCATCTTCAGCCGGGTGCCGTTGCCCTGCGCGCCGTCGTCGCCCACCCACAGCGTCTTGCTGCCCAGCGCGCCGAACACCGGCTCGAGCGGCCCGCGCGCCGGCTCCGGCCCGGCCGCCAGGATCACCAGCGCGCCCTGCTCGGCGGGCTGCTTGGTGCCCTGGACGGGCGCGTCCACCAGGGTCAGGCCGTGCTCGGCCGCCAGCGCCGCCAGCGGCTCCAGCGCGGCCGTCCCGACGGTGCTCATCTGCGCCCACACCTGGCCGGTGCGCAACGCGGACGCGGCGTCGCGCATGGCGGCCAGCACGGTGTCGCCGTCCTTGAGCATCGTGATGACGACCTCGGCCCCCTCGACGGCCTCGGCCGGTGAGCCCGTCACCGTGGCGCCGTCGGCCGCCAGTGGCTCGGCGCGCGAGCGCGTGCGGTTCCAGACCCGGAGGTCGAACCCGTGCCGGAGCAGGTTGCGGGCCATCGCCGTGCCCATGATCCCGGTCCCCAGCAGCGCGACTGCGGTCATGATCGGTCCTTCCGTGCGGAGCCGTTATGTACTGATTGGTCCAAATTGCGGGTACGACCGTACTCCTCCTGTCGTGCTTCCTCAAGGAGGAGGTGGCGCGACGGGAGGGCGCGCCATGCGTCAGCCGTAGGCGGGGCTCTCGCCGGGTGCCTCGACGGGCGTCTCGGTGTACGGCGCGGCGAAGAGGTCCAGCGTGCGCTCCAGGTTGGCCGACCACCAGCCCACCAGGGCCGCCGCGCGGACACCGGTCGCCGGCTCGTCGCCCGAGCCCTCGTCGTCGCCCATGTAGCGGTGCCGCAGCGGGGCGACGTCGCAGAGCCGCTCCCACCACTCCCGGTGCACCGCCGCCTGGATCTGCCCCGCGTCCAGCGGGAACGCCGTGCGATGCCCCCGGACGAACGCCATCACCCGGTCGAGGTCGAGGCCGCGCTCGTCCTCGCACGCGAACATCGCCGCCGCCGACCGCACCAGCTCCCCGGCCACCGGACCCGTCGTCATCGCCCCCCAGCCGAGCACCGCCGTCACGTTCCCCGAACCGCCGTACCGCAGGTTGCCCTCGTGGAACGCGCCGTGCAGATGGCCGACCGTGCTGACCTCGATCTCCGGAGGCTGGTGGTCGGCCAGCTCGGTGAGCAGCTCCCGCCGTTCGCGCAGGCGCCGCTCGGACAGCGCGGCGAAGTCGTTGCCGCCGCCGTCGCCAGGCAGCCCGGCGAGCATCCCGTCGATCGCCGCCACCGCGTCGGCGGCGCGCGGGGTCGGCACCAGCAGGCTCTGCTGGACGGGGGCGGTCAGCCGGTCCATCGCCGCGTGCAGCTCGCCGAGCAGCGCGCCGAGCCGCTCGCACTGGCCGAAGGTGAGCTCCAGGCCGTTGCGCTGCCGTCCCGCCACCCACGGGTACAGCGCGAACCCGCGCCCGCCCGCCGTGACCAGCGTCCGCCCTCCGCGCACCGCCGGAACGGGCGCCAGCACGGGCAGCCCCGCCTCGTCCAGCGCCGCGGTCACCGCGTGCTGGAACGCCGCGCGGCGGCGGCCGGCCTCCCCGTACTCCTTCAGGAAGAACGACCCCGAACCGGTGTCGACCCGCCAGCGGCGGGGCGCGATCGGCGCCGGCGGCGCCGGATCGGCGATACCCCAGCGCTTCAGCAGGCGCGGCGGCGGATCCCCGCCGTCGGCGCTCCGTGACGTCGGCACCTCAGCACCCCGGTGGCTTCTGGACGGTCGAACGCGTGTTCCACCGACGCTACACGCCCCCGCCCTCCGCGTGAAAGGGAACCGCGGGATCAGAGGCGCCCGCGGCGCGCACGGAGCGCCGCGGGCGGTCAGACGCGCTCGAGGATGACGACCGGGATCTCCCGCTCGGTCTTGCTCTGGTACTCGTCGTACGCCGGCCAGGTCGCGGTCATCTTCTTCCAGAGGCGCGCCTTCTCCTCCGGCGTCGCCGTGCGCGCGCGGCTACGGAACTTCTCGGCGCGCACCTGCACCTCCACCTCGGGGTTCGCCTGGAGGTTGAGGTACCAGTCGGGGTGCGCGTCGTCGCCCCCCTTGGAGGCCACCACCACCGGGTTGTCGCCGTCCCACTGGTAGATGAGCGGCATGGTGTACTCCTTGCCGGAACGCCGCCCCTTCGTCGTGAGCAGCAGGGTCGTGGTGCCCTGCCAGTCGTGGCCCTCCGCTCCGTCCGTCTCGCGGTAGCGCTTGACGTGCTCTTGCCCGAACAGCATCGAACTCCCTCTTCCCGATGTTCCAGACGTCCACGGTGTCCAGGTCAACAGTGGACCCCGCAGGGACCTTCCCGCGTTCCGAACGATCAATACGGAACGATCACTACGCTGAACCGATGAGCTCTGCCGACGAGGTGGCGCGACGCTGCGCCGAGACCTTGCGCGAACGCGACCGGGTGGCGGCCGGCCTCGGCATGGAGGTCACCGGAGTGGCGCCGGGACGGGCGCGGGTGCGCATGACCGTCGCGCCCGAGATGGTCAACGGCCACGGCCTCGCCCACGGCGGCTACCTGTTCCTGCTGGCCGACTCCGCGTTCGCCTACGCCTGCAACACCCATGACCGCGTCACCGTCGCCGCGGCCGCCGACATCGTCTTCGCCGCCCCGGCCCGCGAGGGCGACGTGCTGGAGGCCGCCGCGGCCGAACGCCTCCGCTTCGGCCGCGGCGGCGTCTACGACGTGACGGTGCGCCGGGTCTCCGACGGCACCGTCATCGCCGAGTTCCGGGGCACCGGCCGCAGCCGGGACCAGCGCGTCCTGCCGGATTGAACGCGCCCGCCCGGGAAGGGACTGCAGGGGGAATGCGTCGGGGGAGCCGCCGGGTTGTCGCGGGGGACGCAATCGATCAACAGGAGGCACGGATGGATCTCGGCCGGTTGGGCGTGTGGAACATCGGCATCCGCTCGGGCGACGCCGGGCGCAACCGGGAGGCGGCCGCCGAACTGGAGGAGCTCGGCTACGGCGCGGTGTGGCTGGGCGGCAGCCCCGCCGTACGGGAGGCGGCCCCGCTGCTGGAGGCGACCTCGCGGCTGGCCGTGGCCACCGGCATCCTCAGCATCTGGGACCACGAGCCGGAGGCCGTCGCGGAGGAGACCGCCGGACTGGAGAAGGCCCATCCCGGCCGGTTCGTCCTCGGCCTCGGCGCCAGCCACGGGATGCTGGTGGGGGAGCGCTACACCCGCCCGTACAGCGCGATGATCGACTACCTGGACCGGCTGGACGCCGCGGGCTCCCCGGCCGGCCGGCGCGTCCTGGCCGCGCTCGGCCCGAAGATGCTCGCCGCCGCGCGCGACCGTGCCGCCGGCGCGCACCCGTACCTCATCACTCCCGCGCACACGCGGCAGGCCCGCGAGGTCCTGGGCGAGGGCAGGCTGCTGGCCCCCGAGGTCAAGGTGGTGCTCGAACGCGACCCCGACCGCGCCCGCGCGACGGCCCGCGCCCACCTGGAGATGTACCTGCAGCTGCCCAACTACACCAAGAACCTGCTGCGGCTCGGCTTCTCCGAGGACGACCTGACCGGCGGCGGCAGCGACCACCTCATCGACTCCGTCTTCGCCTGGGGCGACCTGGACGCCGTGGGCCGCCGCATCACCGAGCACTTCGACGCGGGCGCCGACCACCTCCCCATCCAGGTGATCACTTCCCGCGCGCAGGACCTCCCGCTGCCCCAGTGGCGCGAACTGGCCCCGCTCACCGCCCAGAACTGACCAGTCCCTCCTCGAGACCGCGAGGAAGGCCTGAACCGCTCCGGCGGAGTTCCCCTGGGGCACGCTGCAGGGCGCGCCCCACGGGAACGAACGATTCGCGGGGAGAGCCTGCGGGGGAAGGCCTGAACCGCGCCGACGGCCGCGCACCGGGCGGGGCGTGTTCACCGCGGTTCCACCGAGCGTGACGATTCCTGACAACGTGGATTCGCGTGGCCGGATACGGCCGTCAAGCCCCGGTCGCCGCCACTACCAGGTCATTCACGCCGGGCCGAGAATCCCATGCTCTTTATCGCCCAACGCGGCTCCGCCCGGAGTGGACCCGGTGATCACGCCCCGGAACCCCATCCGGCCAAGGCCATGCGTGCAGGGAGGCGTCGGCCGGTCATCGGCCGGTCAGAGGTCGCGGAGCACCCTCTCCAGGAAGCTCACGGTGTCGTCCGGGCGCGTGGCGGCGATGCAGAGGTTGTTCATCGCCCGCATGTAGGTGTCGACGTCGGTGGGCTTGTCCAGGTAGAGCGCGCTGGTGAGCTGCTCCATGAACACCACGTCGGACAGGCCGGGCTCGGCGAACCGCAGGATGGTGAACGGGCCGCCCACCGCCGCGTGCTCCAGCGCGCCGAACGGAACGATCTGCAGGGTGACGTTCGGCAGCGCGGTCATCTCGATCAGATGCCGGACCTGCGCCCGCATCACCTCGCGGCCGCCCAGCGGACGGCGCAGCACCGCCTCGTCCAGCACCGCCCACAGCGTCGGGGCGTTGGGCCGGCTGAAGCGCTCCTGCCGCGTCATCCGCAGGTGGACGCGGCGCTGGACGTCCTCCTCGGCGGCGTCGGTGTAGCCGAGCCGTACGACCGCCCGGGCGTAGTCCTCGGTCTGCATCAGCCCGGGGATGAACTGGACCTCGTAGGTGCGCAGGAGGGACGCCGCGCCCTCCAGGCCGAGGTAGGTCTCGAACCAGCCGGGAAGCACGTCGCCGTACTGGTGCCACCAGCCGGGAGTGTTGGCCTCCTTGGCCAGCTGCAGCAGGGCGTCGCGCTCCTCGGGGTCGGTGACGCCGTAGATCGTCAGCAGGTCGGCGACGTCCCGCTCCTTGAACCCGACCCGGCCCAGCTCCATCCGGCTGATCTTCGAGTGCGAGCCGCGGATCTCGTACCCGGCCTCCTCGGTGGACATCCCGCGCGCCTCGCGCAGCCGGCGCAGTTGCGCGCCGAGCAGGATGCGCAGGACGGTAGGCCCGCCATGGCGCGGGTAATCGAGAAGCCGGCCACCGGCCGAAACGCCATCGGCCGACGACATCTGTGCAGCTGAATCCTGGGGCAAGGGGTCACCAGCCAGTCGACGGGACCGTTCACAGGGCGGAACGGCACTGCAACATGCTAGAGGATCAGGACCCGTATTTGGGAAGTGTGAAAATCTCGGCCTCGGCTAAGTCGGCGAGCCGTGGTAAAGGGCGGGCGGTCACGCCTCGTCACCTGTGCCGTGTGGGGCCGGGGTCGACCTCCGCAGCCTACGGGGTCGGGTGTGGCTTCGCAGGTAGTTTGCCAGACACCGCGCGAACGGGCACGCGGAGTGACGCGTGATGAAGCTCTCCCCAGAACCGGCAAACGCCGCGAACCGCTACCAAGTCTTTATCTACGGAGGGCTCGTCCGCCCGTCGCGACCCTTGCATGGTCCGGCTCCGCGCGGGTATCCGCCGCTCTTGTGCGGACCATCTGCCGCGTGGGGCGGGGCGGAGGCCCTCCGGGAAGAGAGATCGCAGATCTGGGGGAATCATGTATCCGACTGTTCATGAACTGCCAGAAGTCCGTTTCCTCACCTCCGGCCGTGTCACCGAGGACGAGCGCGCCGCCGCTGAGCACGCCCTCCGCACTGTCCTGGAGGGGGTGCGCGGCACGATCGCTTCGGCAGGGCTCACCTTGAGCGTCGTCGCCGACGAGGCGCTGCCGCGTCCTGCGCTCGTCCAGGCGGTCGTCGGGATCGACGGCCGCAAGGTCCGCGCCCAGGCCGCGGCCCGCACCCTTCCCGAGGCGATCGCGCTCCTCCGCGACCGCCTCACGGTCCGGATCTCGCACCTACGAACCGCCTGATCCGCCCGTCCCGCGTCGCCAGGGGGCGGAGGGGGCCAGGCGTCCATCGCCCGGAGCATCCGACTTCCACGCCGCGGCCTGGCCGCAGCCGCATGTGGCCGGGAGCGGACGCTCTCGACGGCGAGTGCGTCGGGTCGGAGTCCGCCCCTTGGCGCCGCGCCGTCCAGCCGAGGTCCTCACCGTGCCCGCGGCTGCCCCAGCGCCTTTCGCCGGGGCAGCCCAGCCCTGGCAACGCTGCACCAACGCACAGCCCCCGGGCCAGCCCCCGGGCGAGGACCGGACAACCCTGAACCGCCGGAACGCGTCCAGCGCAACTCCGAACCCCCCGGGCCAGCCCTGGCCTGGTGGGGCGTCGCCCTGGCTGCGGTCTCGCGTTGAGTGTCGCGGGGCGGGGCCGGTCCGCTCGGGCGATGGGAGGTGTGCGTGTACGCAGGCGGCTGGGTGCGCCCGGGCAGGTGGTTGTGCCCATCTGCCCGGGCGACCTGAGGCGGCGGTGTATCGGTGGGGGACGCCGTACGAAGCGTGGTGGGGCGGGCCTGCGGCTTGGCCGTTCAGGCGGTCAGGCGTCGCGGCGGTTGAGGACGTAGGCGGCCACGCAGATGGGCAGGATCGCGTACGCCAAAGCCACCGCAACCGCGGCGACCGGAGGCAACAGCGAGCCGTAGACGGAATTGGCGTTGCTCCCGCCCACGATCTGCTCCGGCAGCGCGTCCGGCATGAACGAGGAGACCCGCTTGCCCCAGGGGTCGGGCAGCAACCCCGTGAAGATCGGCAGCATGTACCAGGGGAGCACGAGCCCGACGATCGCGCCCGCCGTGGAACGGAGGAGGGCCGCGAGCCCGAGCCCCAGCAGCGCGTAGACGGCCACCATCGAGCCCCTGGCCAGCAGTTCCGGGAGTTCCTGCGCGACGGCCGTCCGGTGCGCCTGAATGGGCCGGTCGCCGACGATCAGACGTCCGGTGAAGAAGGACGCCAGCGTCACCGCGTTGCCGACCGCCAGCGCGAGCACCGCGAGCCCCCCGGCCTTCGCGGCGAGCACGGCGGGACGGCGCGGCATGACGGCCAGCGTCGTGCGGATCATCCCCGTCCGGTACTCGGAGGTGACCGCGAGCACGCCGAGCACCCCCAGGCACAGGCCGGCCGCCCAGGCCACGAGCACGGCGGGCTCAGTGAACGCGAAGCGGGTACGGCGTTCGGGGGAGAGCCCGTCCCAGATCGACGCCGCCTGCCACGCCAGCAGCACCCCCAGCAGCAGGAACACCACCACGGCACCGAACACCACATGGGTCGAGCGGACCGTGCGGAGCTTGAGCCACTCCGCCGCCGCGATGTCCGGCATCGTCAGTCCCTTTCTCGCGTGCGGCGCGCGTGCCTCCACCGTGCCGGTCATGAGTCCCTCCGAACGAAGGAGAAGGCGCCCATCGCGAGTGCGACGGCCGCGTACGCGGCCAGCACCGCGGCGGCCGTCACAGGCGACAGCACCCCCGGGTCCTGGGACGAACCCGGCGCCGCCACGATCTGGAAGGGGAGCATGAGCGGCAGCACCGACACCACCCGCTCCCCCCACGGTGACGGCAGCAGGTTGGCGACCTGGGGCAGGACGGCCACGAGCACCACCACCACCGTCAGCGTCCCGGCGGTGGACCGCAGCACGGCACCCGTCCCGCACGCCACCAGGGCGATCACCGCCGCCGCCGCGCTCAGCGCCAGGAGGTGCGGCACCTGCTCGCCCACGGACGGCTCGAAGGTGGGGATCGGCCGGTCCCCGACGATCAACCGTCCCAACGCCAGCGCGGCCGACAGGCACACCAGCGAGGTCACCAGCGCGACCGCGCCCGCCACCGCCGCCTTGGCCGCGAACAGCAGCCCCCGGCGCGGCACCGCGGCCAGGCTGGTACGGATCATGCCGGTCGCGTACTCCGACGTCACCGCCAGGCCTCCGAGCACCGCGGCGCAGACCGGCAGCGCCGGCACCAGCGGCTGGACGGCCGGCGCCGCCTTCGCCGTGGCCCGCCGTTCGGGGGACAGACCGTCCCAGTAGCTCGCCGCGAACCACGACCACAGGCCGCAGAGCAGCACGAACACAACGACCACCCCGAGGGTGTGGAACGTCGACCGGACGGAGCGCAGCTTCAGCCACTCCGCCGCGAACACGTGGACGGGGAAGGCGTTCATGAGGCGTGGTACTCCGTGCTGCCGGCGGTCAGTTCCATGTACGCGTCCTCGAGCGAGGCGCTGCGCGGCGTCACCTCGTACAGCGGGATGCCCTCGGCCGCCGCCAGATCGCCGATCGCGTCCACCTCCAGGCCGTGCACCGACAGCTCCCCGCCCGCTCCCGCGTCCACCGTCGCCCCGGCCGAGACCAGGACCGCCGACAGTTCCGGTGCGCGCGGCGACCGCACGAGCACGCCCTGCCGGAACCGTTCCGCGAGCTCCCGCACGGAGGTGTCCGCGATCAGCCGGCCCCGGCCGATCACGATCAGCCGATCCGCGGTGAGCGCCATCTCGCTCATCAGATGGCTGGAGATCAGCACCGTCCGGCCCTCGGCGGCCAGCGAGCGCATGAGCTCGCGGATCCAGCGGACTCCGTCGGGATCCAGGCCGTTCACCGGTTCGTCGAACATCAGCACACCGGGATCGCCGAGCAGCGCGGCCGCGATCCCGAGCCGCTGCCGCATCCCCAGCGAGAACCCGCCGACCCGCTTGCGCGCCACCCCGGCCAGCCCCACCTGCTCCAGCGCCGCAGTCACCCGGCTCACCGGGATCCGGTTGCTGCGCGCCATCCACCGCAGATGGTCGAACGCGCTGCGCCCGCCGTGCGCGGCGTTCGCGTCCAGGAGCGCGCCGACCTCGTGCATCGGGTGGCGCAGCTCGCGATAGCGGCGGCCGTTCACCAGCGCCGTGCCGGACGTGGGCGCGTCCAGGCCCAGCAGGACCCGCATGGTCGTGGACTTGCCCGCCCCGTTCGGGCCGAGGAACCCGGTGACCGTGCCCGGCCGTACCCGGAACGACAGGCCGTCGACCGCGACGGAACGCCCGTACCGCTTGGTCAGCTCGTGTACTTCGATCATGCGGTCAACGGTCCCGGCTGGGCCCGCCCGGCACATCGGAGCCGGGACGGGACCTCCCCGTACGCCCTCGGGCCGACCGCTGCCCGCCGGTGCCGCCGTTCTCCTACCCAGGGATGACATGCCACGGCCGGAGGCGCCACCCTGCCTGGGCGGATACCGTCTGAGGGTGGACGATCCCGAGCTGCGCCCCCTGCTCGTCCGGCGGCTCGGCCGGCGCCAGCTGATGGGCCTGGACGCCTTCGCCGCGGTCGCGTACACCTTCGTGATGCTGGTGCTGACCGCCCGGCGCGACACCCATGCGGTTCCGCCGCCGGTGGAGTTCCTGACGGTGCTCCTGATCGGACCGCCGCTCGCGGTGCGGCGCCGGTGGCCGTCGCGGGTGCTGGCCCTCGTACTGACCATGTCGGTCGTCGCGACGCTCGCGCTGAAGCTCCCCGGCGACTCCTTCCTCGCCGCCGCGTACGCCCTCTACCCGGTGGCGCTGGCGAGCCGCCCGCGCCGCTGGATCCCGACCCCTCTGATCGGCACGGTCAGCGGTTTCGTCATCGTCGTCGGCCCGCTCGCGGGACCGCGGGACGCGACCATCGGCCTGATCGGAAGCCTCCTGTTCAGCCTTGCGGTGCTCGGGGCCTCCTGGACGATCGGCCGCGCCGTCCGCGAGCGCCGCGCGTACGCCGCCCAGGCGGCCCGCCAGCTCACCGACCAGGCCGCCGCCGACGAACGCCTCCGCATAGCCCGCGAACTGCACGACGTCGTGGCACACAGCATGAGCCTCATCGCGGTCAAGGCGGGAGTCGCCGTCCACGTGGCAGAGGCCCGGCCCCAGGAGGCCTTGGACGCCCTGCGCGTCATAGAGACCACGAGCCGAAGCGCCCTGACCGAGATGCGCCACCTACTAGGCGTCCTACGCACCACCCCGCCCACTTCCCAGGAACCCCCGTATCCCGCTTCCCCAACCTCACACCTCAAGCAGCCTCCCTCCCCCACCCCCTCCGGGCTCACCTCGCCCGCGTCCAGCCCCTCCGGCGCCAGCCCGTCCGGCCCCACCCTGTCTGCTCCGGGGCCGTCTGGAGGCACCCCATGGGGCCCCGCCACGGCTTGCCCCAGCCCACCGGGGAGCACGTCCACCACTGGCCCGTTCGTTCCCTCATCGGGCTCCATCCCGTCCGGGCGCACTCCCGCTGGCCCGAGCCTGTCTGGACACACGCCTGCTGAGCGCACTCCGTCCGGGCACCCAGCGCGAAACCAGGGAACACCTCCGCCGCTGGAGAACGAAGCAACAGCCGCGGTGCGCCTGCCTCGCCACACTCGGCTCGAAGCGCTCACCTCCTCCGCCGGTTCCATTGACGCCGGCGGCATGCACCGTCCAGAAAGCCGGGCTCTCGACAGCGCTAATGCTCGGGCGTCCCTCAACTTCACGCTCACCGAAAGCGAACTCGCTCCCGCGCCGGGACTGGCCGGGATTCCCCGGCTTGCGGACACCGCCGCCATGGCCGGTGTGCGGGTGGACCTTCGGGTCGACGCGGGCGAGTTGCCCGAAGGGGTGGCGCTCGCGGTCTATCGAATCGTTCAGGAGGCGCTGACCAACGTCGTCAAGCACGCGGCTCCGGCGCACAGCCGCGTCGTCGTCGAGCAGGACGAGCGGGAGGTGCGGGTCGAGGTGACCGATGACGGCCCCGGCGTCCGGGTTCTGCCGGGGGCCACGCCCGGTCACGGTCTGATCGGGATGCGGGAGCGGGCCATGATGTACGGCGGAGAGTTCACCGCGGGCCCTCGTCCCGAGGGCGGCTTCGCGGTGAGGGCCCGCCTGCCGTACGACCGGATTGCTTCGTGACCGTCCCCGTCCGTGTGCTGATCGCCGACGACCAGGTGCTGCTGCGCGGCAGCCTCCGCGTGCTGCTCGAGACGACCCCGGGTTTCGAGGTCGCCGGGGAGGCGGGCGATGGTGCCGAGGCGGTCGAACTGGCGGCCCGCACCAAGCCCGACGTCATCCTGATGGACGTCCGGATGCCGGAAATGGACGGCATCGAGGCGACCCGGCGCGTGTGCTCCAACGCCGCCGACGTCCGCGTGCTCATCCTCACCACCTTCGATCTGGACGCCTACGTCTACGCTGCACTGCGCGCCGGAGCCAGCGGGTTCCTGCTGAAGGACACCCTTCCCGCCGACCTCCTGGCGGCCATAAGGGTCGTCGCAACAGGTGAGGCGCTCCTGGCGCCGACCGTGACCCGCCGCCTGATCGCCGAATTCGTGAGCCGTCCCGAGACCTCCACACCGCCCGCCCGCGAACTGGACACCCTGACCGGCCGCGAACGCGAGGTCCTCACCCTCATCGCACGCGGCCTGTCCAACACCGAACTGGCCGCCCACCTCCAGTTGAGCGTCGCGACCGTGAAGACCCACATCGGGCACCTCCTGGCCAAACTTCACGCCCGGGACCGAGCCCAGCTGGTCATCGTCGCCTACGAAACCGGCCTTGTCCGCCCTCGTCCCTGAACCCGCCTCCCGAAGCATGCCGCGAAGGCGCAAGCTCCACGGTTAGGGGCGTGCCTGGCCACCACGAACGCCAAGCAAGATCCACTTCGCGCGCCGACGGAAACCGGAAGCGGCAGAACGGCCTGCCTGTGATACGCGCCTGCGCATGCTAGATAAGGGCCCCCGTCATCCTCCGCTTTCGGGCCTGGTCGTTCGCCACCACGCTCTACGGATGCCCGCACCTGCCCGCCTTACCCGCCCACGGCCGAGGCTCCCACCAGCAACGACTCCTGGAGAAGGGCTCCCCGTGACGACTGGGGCACCCACGCGCGCCCCGGAAGGTAGCGCTGCGAGGGAGATCGAGAGTCGCCAGCGATCACCGACGCGGGATGCGCCGGCAAGCGCATCGCTCGGCGCCCCCGACGGTGAGCCAGATCGTCTCCTTGGTTCGTCCTGTGCTGGCCTCACGGCCGCTCATGCGAAACCGCATTCGGGGTTTCATCTGGGGGTGTCTGGCGGTTGTCCATCTGCCTCCATGAACGGTCTGCCAAGGACTTGTTGTCACGTGAGATGAGTGGCGGCGTGTCCTGCGCCGAACCATGAGGTCTCCAGTAGAGGGTTCACCGACTGCGTGGTCACCCTCGTGGTGAAGCGGCGATGCGGCCTGGCCAACGAGCAGTGGGCTCGATTGAGCCGCTGCTGCCGGCGTCCAGGAGGCCGGTCGGCCGTCGAAGTGGAGACGAGCGGATCCGGTGGCGTGGTCAGGCGGTCGTGAGGGCGGGGGCGAGGCGTTCGAGGTGCTCGGTCATGGAACGGAGACTGTCGCCGGGCACGGTCACCAGGACGTGGTCGGCGCCTGCGTCGAGGTGGGCGTGGACGCGTTCGGCGATCGCCGATTCGCTGCCCCAGGCGAAACGGGCGTCGATCAGCTCGTCGGTGCCGCCTTCAAGGAGGTCGGTGTCGCCGTGTCCCATTCCGCGCAGCGCTTTGGTGTACGGAGAGTCGGGCAGGTTCATCAGGCCGGAGCCACGGACGATGCCGCGGGCCGTTGCGGGGTCGGTCTCGGGAATCGCCATCTGGAGCACGACCAGCAGCGGGTCGGGGCCGAGGAGTTCGCGGGTGCGGCGGGTGTGCTCGACCGGCATCACCGCGGGGAGGGCTCCATCGGCGCGTTCGCCGGCAAGGCCGACCATCTTGGGCCCGAGGGCGGCCAGGATTCGGATGAAGGGTACGGGTGGCCGTGGCGCCATGCTCGCTGAGGCGTCCATCTGGTCGAGGTAGTCCCTCATACGGCTGAGGGGCCGTTCCCACTTCTGGCCGCTCTGTTCCACGATCATGCCCATGCTGACGCCGAGGCCGAGCAGGAGGCGTTCCGGATAGGCGTCGGCCAGCACCGCGGCGCCACCGTGCATCGCGGCCGGGTGGCGTGCCCAGATGTTGGCGATCGCCGAGCCGACGACGATGCGCTCGGAGGCCGCCAGCATGACGCCCATCTGCGCGAACGCCTCGCGCCCGCCGATCGCCTGCCCCGGTTGTCAATCGTGAGGAGCCTCGATGGCCGAGCAACCATCGCTGCGCGCCGATGCCCGGCGCAATCGCGACCGCGTCCTGGCGGCTGCCCGGGAGGCCTTCGCGCAGGAGGGCATGCTGGTGCCGCTGGACGAGATCGCCCGCCGCGCGGGGGTCGGGGCGGGCACCGTCTACCGGCACTTCGCCACCAAGGAGGCGCTCTTCGCGGAGGTCGTGGCCGACCGGATCAGGGAGATCGTGGCCGAGGCCCGCACTCTGGCCGACGCTGATGACCCTGGTGAGGCCTTCTATGGCTTCTTCGTGCGGATCGTCGAACGCGGCGCCTTCAACCGCGCGGTCTGTGAGGCCCTCCAGAAGGAGTCGGAGGCCGGCGTCCCCCGTGCCGAGCGGGATTTCGGCGACGCCCTCGCCGGCCTCCTGAGCCGGGCCCAGGAGGCCGGCGCCGTACGGGGCGATGTCGACATCGACGACGTGCGCGCCCTGCTGGCGGGGTGCCTGGCCGTGGAACGCGGTCGGCCAGCCCCCGGCCGCATGGCGCGCCTCGTCTGCGACGCCCTCCGCCCCACCGTGACGAAACCCGTTCACCGTAACGAAAGTTGCGAGATCTGTTACGCACCGTTGCCTTCCTCGTCGACCGGTCGGCCTGCCCGCTACTGCAGTGCCGCATGCCGGCAGAAAGCGCATCGCCGGCGCCGGAAAATCACTTGATCGCTCGCGGCTCCAGGTCCGACGGTGGGAACCGCCCACTTCCCAGACGAGGAGTCCGATGAGGCAGATCCGCGCCGACTTCGACCGCGACTCGATCACGGTCTACCAGGCGTACAGTCCCCAGATCGGCGTGCCCGCGGTGAAGCATGGGCGTTTCGTCCCTCCGTTCTCGCGTGGCCGGATGACATGGATCAAGCCCTCCTTCCTGTGGCTGATGGCGCGCAGCAACTGGGCCCGCAAGTCCGGGCAGGAGATGATCCTGGCCGTACGGATCACCCGTGCGGGCTGGGAGGAGGCCCTGGTCGAGGCCGTCCCGACGCATCCGGACCGGAGGATCTTCGCCGGCAGCGACGAGTGGCGGACGCGCTTCGCCGAGGCCGTGGTCCATGTCCAGTGGGACCCGGAACGCTCGCTGCGCGGACAGAAACTCGAGGCCAGGAGCATCCAGATCGGTCTGAGCCGCCACATCATCGATCGCTATGTCGACGAATGGACCCTCGCCATCGAGGACCGGACCCCGCTGGTCCGCAAGATCCATCGACTCCTCCAGGACGGACATGCCTCCAAGGCCAGACACCTTCTGCCACCCGAACGCCCGTACCCCTTGTCCGCACAACTGGCCCGCACGGTGGCCGCCGATCCTCCTGAGCCAACCGGCCCCCACGCAGAGCAACCCCGGAAGCGTCATCAAGCGGGCCAGCCC
Organism: Spirillospora sp. CA-255316; assembly: GCA_050942275.1. Lineage (GTDB taxonomy): Bacteria > Actinomycetota > Actinomycetes > Streptosporangiales > Streptosporangiaceae > Spirillospora. Next base: position 3,970,462 of record CP192047.1, read on the forward strand.
CGAAAGGGCCGCCGGGCCGGTTAGGCCCGGGAGGGGACGCTGTGCGGTCTGGTCTCTGGGGCGTCGTCAGGCGGGCCGGTCCTGGGAGGGTTGCCGGGGCGGTTGGGCCCGGGAGGGGGCGCCGTGCGGTCTGGTCTCTGGGGCGTCGTCAGGCGGGCCAGTCCCGGAAGGGGCGCCATGCTGGTTAGGCCGGGGAGACGGCGCCGTTCGGAGGGAGCCGGAAGTGACGCTATGCGGAGCGGCCCCGGAAGGGTGGTATGCAGGTTAGGCCCGGGGAGGGCGCCGTGCGGACGGGCGCCAGGTGCGGCGCTGGGCGGGTTAGGCTGGGCGGGCGGCGGGTGGACTGGCCTCGGACGGGATGGGGCCCTTATGTGCTTCGCGCCGGGTCGGGCTGTGCGGGAAGGGTGAGGACCAGGCGCCTGGCGAAGCCGCCACGTTCGGTGGCCTTGCCCGCACGGAGGTTCTCCAGGTCCGCCGGGGTGAGGCCGTGGAGGGCCGCGAGCGCGTGGAGGACCTCGAGGATGTCGGCCAGCTCGGACGGATCCCCGGCCGCCACGTACTCGCCGGCCTCCTCGTACAGCTTCGCGCGCAGCAGGGCCGCGTACTCCCCGTCGCCGGCGGTACGGGCCAGCGGGGCGCCGCCGTGCTCCCGGATGATCTCGGGGATCCGGTCGCGGACCAGTTTCTCGGAGGACCCTCCGGATTCCTTCGTCCGGTGGGGGAGCAGCCCGGCGCGGCGGTCGAGGGACTGGACCCACTTCACCGCGACGGCGGCCGTCTGCACCAGTTCGGTGCGCAGGGAGGCGGCGTCGGATTCGGCCAAGGCCTCGAAGAACTCCTCGGCGAGGATATGCCGCCAGGTCAGCTCGCCTCGTTCCGCGGCCGCGGCGCATTCCTCCTTGGCCTCCCGCGCCCGGCGCGCGTATGCCGGGCCGCTTCCGTCGGGAAACTCCTGCACGCCCCAGAGCCGATCCTGCGCCGCGCGCTCCTCGGCGACATCGGCCAGCACGCGGTCGAGCGACCCGGCTGTCTCGTCGTTGTCCATGGCGCACGACGGTAGCCCTTCTCATCTTCCGCCGACGGACCGAAACAGGTTCTAATAGCGCATGCCCACCGCCCCCCTGCCTCGCTCACTGCGCATCGGTTACGGCCTCGGATCGTTCTGCGCCGGCACGTTCAGCACCGTCCCGGGGCTTCTGCTCCTCTACTACATGACCAACTCCCTCGGCGTACCCGCCGGCCTGGCGGGGCTGGCGGTCTTCCTGCCCAAGGCATGGGACCTGGTGGTCAACCCGTTCGTGGGGCGCTGGTCGGATCGCACGGTCTCTCGTCTGGGCCCACGCCGGCCATGGCTGCTCGCGGGCGCGGTCGTGCTTCCACCCACCTTCGTCATGACCTTCGCGGGCAGCCCGGTGACCGGGTCCACGGCGGCGCTCTACGTGGGCGGGTGGTTCCTGCTCGCCGCGACGGCCTACGCCCTCTTCGAGGTGCCGTACAAGGCGATGCCGGCGGAGATGACCGACGATTATCACGAGCAGTCGACGCTGCTGACCTGGCGGATGGGCTTCCTGGGACTGGCGATCCTGCTGTCGGGCGGGCTGGCGCCCGCACTGGTGAACTTCGACGGCGGGGAGCCGACGCTCGGCGGTTATCGGTTGATGGCGCTGGTCATCGGGGCGGTGGTGCTGCTCGCGATGGTGGCCACCTTCTTCGGGACGGCCAAGGCGCCGCGCATCGACCGGGCCGAGACCGAGCACGTCACCGTGCGCGCGCAACTGGCGGCGGCGCGCGGCAACCGGCCGTTCATGCTGCTGCTGGGACTCAGCTCCGCGCAGATGCTGGCCGTGGGGATCATGCTCGCCGGCTCCCCCTATTTCGCGTCCTACATCCTGGAGGACACGGGCGCCATCACCACGATGTTCCTGGCGCTCATCGGCCCGTTGATCGTGACCATGCCCCTCTGGGTACGGGTGTCCCGCCGGTTCGACAAGCGCGGCGGCATGCTGGCCTCCAGCCTTCTGTTCATGATCGGCGGGATGGCGCTGTCGGCCACCCCGGCCTTCGGTGAGCTGTACGCCCACGGCTGCGTCATGCTCATGGGAATCGGTTATGCGGGCCTGCAACTGCTCCAGTTCTCCATGCTGGCCGACACCCTCATCTACGACGAGCTGCGCTCGGGCAAGCGCCGTGCCGGGGTCTTCACCGGGCTCTGGACGGCCGCCGAGACCGTGATGATGGCCCTCGGAGCGCTGATACTGGGCTGGATCCTGGACGCGGCCGGCTTTGTTTCCTCCGAGCCGGACGAGCCGGTCTCCCAGCCCGACAGCGCGATCGACGCCATCCTCTTCGGCGGTGCACTCGCCCCGGCGCTGCTGCTGTCCATCGCCATCGCGTGCACGTTGAAGTACGACCTGTCGGCCGAGCGCCTCAACGCCCTCCGCAAGTCCCGTGGCGCCACCGTCGCGGATCCGGCCTGAGCCCATCGGGACGCCGATCAGCCCGCCTCGGAGGGGACGGCGTCCCGGCCGCAGCTGAGCAGGTCGTACAGGACGGGCGGCAGGTCGTCCCAGAGCCATTCGTTGAGGGTGCCGGGGAAATCCTCCGGTGGACCCACGCCCAGGAGGTGGGGGCCGCGGGGAGTGAGGCGGACGGGCACGGGTTCGTCGGCCCAGACGGGGTCGCGCACGCCCCAGTAGGCACCGAAGTCGTCCCCGGTGAGGGACAGCACCCGGGGGAAGGTGTGCCCGCCGGGCTGGTTGCCCATGGGCAGTAACCGCTGCGCCGTCGTCCGCAGGATGTTGAGGGCGGCGAGGTCATGAGGGCAGGCGACCTGGGTCATCTGCAGCTCGGGAAGGCCGAAGCGCGTCAGGCCGTGGGTGGTGAGCCCGACGCAGGCGCAGCCGTCGACCTCGTCGTCGGAGGTCGTGCAGCGGCCGCCGTTGCGGTACGGCGGGAGCCAGGCGCCCACCCAGTCGTCCGCGAGCCGGAACGAGGCCGGTTCCGGGTAGCGGGCGGACAGGATCTGCCCGGTGTCGATATCGACCGGGACGGCGTCGAGATGCTCGGCGATGCACCTGGCGACGGCGCGCGCGAGACGGATGCCGTACGGCCGGTCCGCGGACGGCAGCGCCGCGGTGACGCCGATGTGGTGGTCGGCGTCGAGCACGAACTCCTCCAGCCCTGGGTCGTCCTCGTCGCCGACCGCGGTCGCGTGGTCGAGGCTCCACGGGGAGTGGACGGCGGGGTAGGAGGTGATGGCCAGCCGCGGCGAGCCGAGCCGCTCGATCGCCTCCAGCGCGAACGGGGTCGCCAGCCGGCGGAGGGCGGGCACCGGCAATTCGCCGGGAGCGTGATCGGCGGCGATGACGAAGCACGAGGTGGTCTGCTCGGGAACGGTGAAACTGATCGACTCGGACATGACGGCGTCTCCTCGGGCCAATGCGGAACGACTCCGTCCAGGCTGGCCCGGGAAGGCGAGCAGAAGAAGTAGAACCGAATTCTGTGGAAAACCCGGTGATGATGATCAAGCGACGCAGGGGCCCGACGCGAGACAGCCATGAATGTCGTGTCGAAGAACCGCGCTAATGCGCGAGAACGACTTGTGGGGCAATGCCGAGATTCGACAGGAGAGCACTGACAGCCCTCAGTGCACGACTGGTCCCGCTGCCAAGAGCGGAGCTTTGAGGTTCGGCCTGACCGTCAGTGGTATCGCGTGACCTTGGCTGGGGACAGCATCTGTCTCTGGGGCTTGCCCGGGGCGCCCCTGGCCAAAAGCGATCGGAGCCGGACGCGGAGGAGTTCCTCTGGGTCCGGCCCCGACGGCGTGACCTTTCGTCCCCGCACCCCGCGCGACCGCGGTCGTCAGGTGTGAGGGGATGTTCCTTAGCGCGAGCCCAGGTCCATGTAGTGGCGCTCGGCCGGTCCCGTGTACACCTGACGCGGGCGGCCGATCTTGGTGTTCGGGTCGTTCATCATCTCCCGCCACTGGGCGATCCACCCGGGGAGCCGGCCCAGGGCGAACAGGACGGTGAACGCGTTGGTGGGGAAGCCCATCGCCTTGTAGATGACGCCGGTGTAGAAGTCGACGTTCGGGTAGAGCTTGCGCTCGATGAAGTAGTCGTCGTTGAGCGCGACCTCCTCCAGGCGCATGGCCAGGTCGAGCAGGGGGTCGGACTTGCCGAGCGTCTCCAGGACCTGGCGGGTGGCCTGTTTCACCACGGCGGCACGCGGGTCGTAGTTCCGGTACACCCGGTGACCGAAGCCCATCAGCTTGACGCCGGGCTCCTTCTTCTTGACTCGCTCCACGAAGGCGTCGACGTCGTCGTCGCTCTCGTGGATGCGCTCGAGCATCTCCAGGACCGCCTGGTTGGCGCCGCCGTGCAGCGGGCCGAACAGCGCGTCGACCCCCGCCGAGATGGACGAGAACAGGTTGGCGTGGCTGGAGCCCACCAGCCGCACGGTGGACGTCGAGCAGTTCTGCTCATGGTCGGCGTGCAGGATGAACAGCATGTCCAGGATCCGCACGATCTCCGGGTCGACCTCGTACGGCTGGGTGGGCAGCCCGAAGGTCATCCGGAGGAAGTTCTCCACGTACCCGAGGGAGTTGTCGGGGTACAGGAGCGGCTGCCCGATGGAGGTCTTGTACGCGTAGGCGGCGATCGTCGGGAGTTTGGCGATGAGCCGGATGCTGGACTGGTCGACCTGCTCGGCGTCGAAGGGGTCCAGGCTGTCCTGGTAAAAGGTGGACAGCGCGCTCACGGCCGAGGACAGCACCGCCATCGGGTGGGCACGGCGGGGGAAGGCGGAGAAGAAGGCCCGGAACTTCTCGTCCAGAAGCGTGTGGTTGCGGACGGCGTCGGTGAACGACCAGAGTTCGTCGGCTGTCGGCAACTCGCCGTAGATCAGGAGGTAGGCGACCTCCAGGAAGGACGACTTCTCCGCCAGTTCGTGGATGGGGTAGCCGCGGTAGCGCAGGATCCCGGCATCACCGTCGATATAGGTGATCTGCGATGTGGTGGACGCGGTGTTGGTGAACCCTGTGTCCAGGGTGACATGGCCCGTCTCCTTGAGCAGGCTGCCGATGCCGAGCCCCGAGGGACCCTCCGTGGCCTGCGTCACCTCGAGGGGCATACGGCCGCTCGCATGGTTGAGCTCGAAATCGGACATACTCTCTCTCGCTCCCAACTCCGTCCACACCCGTGTAGACGTTCCGTACCTCATCGTATCCACGCGATCATGCAGCTTGATCCTGGGGTTGCCCAAGGTTGACGGGGGTGGTTGACGGCGGGGTGGGCCGGATGCTGCGGTAGGTGGATGGGAGATCGACTCGCGCGGGAACTGGCGACGCGCGCGCGTGCGGAGGTCGCGGCCGCAGCCACCGGCAACCGGTTCCTGGACCTGCTCGAGACGGGTGCCGTGCCGCGTGATCGCCTCGCCTGCCTGGCGGGGGAGGAGTACCGCATCGTCGGGAGCGACCGGCGCAGTTTCGCGCTGCTCGCGTCCCGCTACCCGGAAGCCCCGGCCGGCGAGATGTTCCTGTCGCTGGCTCAGGGGGAGACGCAGGCGCTTTCCCTCCTTCAGGACTTCGCGGCCGCGCTGGGACTGAGTGAGAAGGATCTCAGCTCGTACGAGCCCCGCCCCATGGCACAGGCCTATCCGGCCTATCTCGCACAACGCGCCGCGTTCGGCACCGCGAGCGAGGTCGCCCTGGCGATGCTGGCCAACCTTGAAGAGTGGGGCGCCTACTGCGGGCGGGCCGCGGAAGCGCTGCGTGCCCGCTACGGCCTGGACGAAGCCGCCGTCGGCTTCTTCAGCTTCTTCGCCGAACCTCCACCCGGCTTCTCCGAACAGGCCCTCGCCGTCATAGCGGCAGGCCTCGTCTCAGGGGACGACCCAGACGAGACCGGTCGAGCCGCACGGCTCCTCCACGCGTACGAGACCGCCTTCTGGGACGCCCTGGCGGAGGGACTTTCCTGACGGGAGGGCCTTCGTCTCACGAAGAGCCGCAGGTGCGCCACGACGTCCCCAGGCGAGGGCTCAGTACGTCGAAGGAAGTATGGCTGTGGCCTCAGTCACGGTCTTTTCGTGCTCTCCGATCAGGGTCGCCACGTCCGCAGGCAGCCATTCCTCGCCGTAATGGGCATCGAGCAGCGTCGACAGGGCTGTGAGGACCTGCTCTGGGGAAGGACGTTCGCCGGCCTCCTTGGAGAGGCAGCGAGTTACAAGGCCCCGCATCGGATCGGGAAGGTCGGTGAGATCGGGCTCCCCGTACACGATGCGGCCGCGCACCTTCCGGTCGGAGCCGAACGGAGCCCTGCCGACCGCCGCGTACACCAGCGTGGCGCCAAGGGAGAAGACATCGCTCAAAGGCGTAACGGCTTCGCCCAGTGCCTGCTCAGGGGACATATAGGCGGGCGTGCCCAGGATCTGGGAGCGCGACAGTGGTACGGCGTCCAGGGGACGGGCGATACCGAAGTCGATGACGCGAGGACCGTCCGCGGCCAGCAATACGTTGGACGGCTTCAGGTCCCTATGGACGATCCCGACTCGGTGAATGGCGATGAGCGCCTCCGCGAGGCCCGCTCCAAGACGGCACGCCGCCTGCTCTGGCAGCGGGCCCTTCTCCGTGACCGCAGCCGAGAGGCTGACACCGTTGATGTACTGCGTCGCCAGCCAAGGGTGATCGGCGTCCGGATCGGCGTCCACCACGGGTGCGGTGTAGAAGCCGCTGACCGACTGGGCCGACACCACCTCGCGCCGGAAACGCTCTCTCCAGTGGGGATCGTCCAGCAATTCGGACCTGATCACCTTCACGGCCACGAGCCTGCGACTGGGGGAACTCGCAAGAAACACCTGCCCCATGCCGCCCTCGCCCAGTTTGGCCGCGACCCGGTAAGGGCCGATCGTCTGAGGGGCGTCTGGGGGCAGAGGCTGCATGGGCACCGATTCCGATCACGACAGGGAGGCGTCTAATGGTGCCACGTACCTGCCTACACGCTTGCTCCGAACCCTTCCCGAACCCTCAAGTCCAGGGAAGCGCTGCCCGTTCCGCCCAGTAGTGCTCCGGAACAGCGGCGAGGTCGCTCAAGGCCTCCTGATCGGAGGCGTCCAGCACAAGGCCGAGTGCTTCCAGGTTAGAGGCCAGTTGGGCAGTGCTCACTGCACCGATCAAGACTATGTCGGCCCACTTCCGGCTCAGCACCGCCGCCAGAGCGACAGCGTCCGGCCCCACACCATGCCTGCGCGCCACCCTTTGCACTGGCTCGGCCGGGTCAACGGCCAGACGGCCATTGGCCAGGGCCTCCTTCACGAGGACGTGGGCGCCTGCCTCGTGCGCCTCACGAAGGGCATCGCCCACTGAGGGCTCCAGCAGATTCCATGTGGCCTGGACCGTACTGAACAAGCGCCGCCCGTCCACCTCCAGCTCCAGGGCCTGCCGAACGGTGTGGGCCTGGCGGGGGCCGGAAGTCGAGAATCCGAGCCTGACGCCGTCCTCGGCGACCTCCGCGAGCGCACCCTGCAGTTCCTTGTCGCCGAACAAGGGGCTGTCAGCGGTGAGGGAGTGCACCTGATAAACGGCGAGGCCGTCCCCCAAGAACCGCCTGGTCTCCGCGTACTGCTCGCGGAACCGCTCCAGGCTGTGCTCCTTGACCTCATGGACGTCGGCGTCCAGCCGCCATCCGCCCACGTACGCGTAACCCCACTTGCTCGACACGGTGACATCGCCGGGTCGGCGCTCGGCCAGCCAACCGCCCAGGAACTCCTCGGACCTCCCGTAGGAACGCGCCGCGTCCACCCACCGGACTCCGGCCTTGCAGGCCGCGTCCAGTACGTCCCAGGTCGCCTTCCGGAGGTCGTCCACCCCGCGCTCCGCCGGCAATTCCTCCGCACGGCCCACATTGATGTACGCGGGCCTTCCCAACGCGGCCAGCCCCAGCCCCAGACGCCGAACACTCATGCCCCCACTCTCGCACGCGGGTTTTCCACAGAATCCCGTTCCACTGTCGCGGTCACGCACCGCCGATGAGGATGTCGCTGTACGTAGCCGCGAAGCAGAGAGGCACGATCATGGAAACCGGCACCAAGCCCCGAGCCGAGCTGAACTCTCGCCAACTGGCGACCCGCCTGGGACTGGCCGCCTGGCAGATGCGGCTGGCCCGCGAGCACGGCCTGATTCCCGAGCCCGACGTCGACGGCCGATGGTCGGCTGACCTGGCCGACCGATGCCAGGAGCGCAAACCGAAGATCGCCGCCGCCTTCGGGGACGAGCCGCCCATCGGCGCCTGCAAGGCCGCCGCACTGCTGGCGACGCGGGTGCGGCTGGACGTCGAGCGCGCCGATGTCGAGGTCCTGGTCGCCAGGAACGAGCTCACGGTGGCCAGCCGCTACCAGCAGTATCCGGTCTACCTGATCCACGATGTCGAGACCCTCGACGAGGAGCGGGTCGCCGAGGTCGTCGCCGCACGCAAGGGCCCACTGTTCGACCGAGTCGAAGCCAAGGGCGCCGCGCTCATCCTCGGCTGGCCGAAGAGCGTCTTCGACCGCGTCGCGTCCGAACGCGCCCTGCCCACCGACCAGCTCTCCCGCTATGCCCTGGCCGATGTGCGCGCCCTGGTCGCCGACGCCGACCTGATCGCGCGAGTCCGAACCGAATGCCACGACAGGGCGATGGTCAGGGCCCGCCGCAACGAACAGCGTTCCGCAGAAGCCCTTCGCAAATGGATCCTGGACTGCAGCGCCTACATTGACCGGTCCGCCGAGACGCCGCCCGACCCTGCAACGGCAGCCCGCGCGCTCCGAGCCCTCACAACCGCCCGCTCCACAGTCACCGCGCAAGCCGCATAGCCCACAGCGCCACGCCCACGGGATGCGTTCTGTCCTCCCACTCGGATCCCGCCCAGTGGGCGGCGGACGACCCCTGGCCGAGTCACCTGCGCAGCAGGGGAGGCCCAGCAGCGCTGGCCGAGAGTTCGCCAAGGATGCGGGGATCCCGTATCCGAGACGAAGCCCAACCCGCCGACGCCGGACACCAGAGCCCCGTACCAGCCAGGCAACCTGCCAGCCCGCTCTCCACCACGCCCGGGTCGTTTTGGGGGCTGAAGAATGGTGGAAGGGCGGAGTCAGCGGCGGCGGGATCGGCGGGGGGTGGGCGGATGCCGTTGGACGGCTGCGTTCAGACGGTCGCGCGCCTCGGTACGGGACATCGCCGGCAGGCGCTCAGGTAGGGCTGCCGCCAGTGCGGGGGCTGCCTGTACCAGACCGTCCTCGTCCACCGAGGCCGACTCGCCCGGCCAGTCTCCGAGGAGCACGGCGGCGAACTCCTCCGGGTGCCGACTCCGCAACTCCGCGATCCGCTCGGTCTCCTTGTCGCAGTCGGCGACAAGGAGCAGACGAGGAGCCCCGGCGACGCCGGTGTTGCGGCGGATCGCCAGCTCGGTCTCCATGTACGCGAGGGCCGCGTCGAGATTGCCTGGGATGAACAGGTCGGCGCCGCTCTCGTCGAGCAGATCGTCTTCGGCCAGTCCGAACAGGGCCGTGGCATCGGGACGAGGGATCACCACCAATGCGGTGTTGCCAAACTCCTCCAGGGCGCTGAGTGTGAACACACGTGCAGCGGCGGACGCGCCCGCGCCGGTGAGTCCAAGGACCGGTACCGCGAATGGATCGATCGCGGGCCGATAGGTGAAGCCCGCCTTCTGCTCGGCGGGTGGTGGCAGCGGAGTTACGAAGGAGGCGCCGGCCATGGCGTAGATGCGACGCCGCATCGGATAACCGACCGCCGCTGCGGCCGGCAGTAGCAGCCCTAGCAGCAGCAAGGGCTGGAGGGAGGCCGCTTCGGAGGTGTCCCGCGCCAGTTCCTGGGTGGCGGTCGGCAGCGGAGTGGGGGGTGAAGGAGTACGGACCGGGGGTGGTGTCACAGGGGGTGACGACGGTTCGTCTCGTGACTTGGCGGGAGACGAGGTCTGGACGCGCTGCGGCTGCTTCTCCGTGCGGTTGTTATAGCGTTCCCTGAGTTGACGTTCCAGCCTGGCGCGGTGCCTGGCCTCGTACATGGCCTGCCAGGCCTCCTTGCACCTGCGCAGCGTGTGCCAATCGCCGGATCGCAGGGCCAGGCGGCACTCCACGGGCAGTGAGCTGCGCGGTCGCGGCTTGTCGGTGGCCTCCGCAGCCACGGCCGTACCGAGCGAGGTGGCGCCGACCACGGCCAAGACCCCCACCAGTCCGCCCGTGCAACGGACGACTCCACCGATCGAACCGGTGTGTCTGGGGTCTGGCAGCAAGTGCTTCATCATCACCCCGGGGGATCGCGGCGGTAAGCGTCAGATGGCCCGATCATAGCCACTCTGGCTACGGAGCGTTGACGTTTGGTCACAGTCGTCTCATGTTGGAAGGCCTATGCCTCGGTGTGGTCATACGACTCTCACGGAAAGGCAAAAGACCTTCGAGGGATGGCGCTCAGTAAATTCCGGCAATTGCGTCCCAGCTCATCACGTTTGGTGAATTTCTCAATTAGTCCGTGCATCGCCCTCGCCCTGAGGGCGTCTGTCACGGCCATCAGGGCGACGGCGGTTCGCTCACGTCGCACGTCCGTGCGCGGTCGGCCGGGGTGCGCTTCACCGGAGCCGAGATGGGCCCCCGCGGCCGGTGACTGGCGACCGGCCACGGGTCTGGGAGATGGTGACCGGCCGTTCGGTGAACGTCATCGGCGGCATTGAGGAGGGCGCAGCATGAGCCGCCGCCGTTGGCGCGGCGTTCGCGGCTGGGCGGTCAGCTTCGCCGACCGGGTCCAGCGAGCGGGCCGGGAAGCTCTCGATGTTCGAGTAGAACCGGGTTGATCGAGAGAGCGGTGATGGCTTAGCTGGGGCGGTGCCATTCACCCTCAGTCATCCGGCCGCCGTGATTCCTCTGGCTCGCGGCCGCATGGTCCCCTCGGCGCTGGTCGTCGGCTCGATGGCGCCCGATGTGCCGTATTTCTTCTCCATGGGGGAGCAGCGCGGATCGACCCACGATCCCCTTGGGATCGTCACGATCGACATCGCGCTGGGTCTCGCGCTGTTCGCCGCGTTCCATGTGCTGTGGAAGCGCCCGCTCGTCGCCCTGGCGCCGTCCTGGGCGCGTCGGAAGCTGGCCGGTCCGGCGGACGGCTTCCGGCGTTCGATGATCGTCTGGGTTCTGCCGTCGCTCCTGGTGGGGTCGGTCACCCATGTTCTCTGGGACGCGTTCACCCACCGGTACCACAGCTTCGCCGAAGCCCTGCCTTGGCTGGTGACGACATCGGTGGCGGGTCTCGAGCTCTTTCGCTGGCTGCAGTACGGCAGCGGTGTGCTCGGCATCGTGATCATTGCGTGGTGGTTGTACCGGTGGCTGCGCAGGGCGCATGGCAGGCGGGAGGCAACGTCCGGTTTGCCCGCCAAGGCGGCAGCGGCCATAGGCGGAGGGCTCCTGATCTGCGCGATCGCGGGCGGGGCGCTGGGCTCGATCACGCTGATCAACCAGCCGGATCTCCCTCGGACCATCCATATGACCCTTGCCAGCGGCGTCATCGGGACGATCTGCGGCGGGACCATCGCACTGACGGTGTACGGACTGGCCTTCACGCTTGCGCAACGGCGTGGCCTCCTCGGCGGGCACCCGAACCGATCGGCGCTCGAGGATGGTCATGGAGTTTCCGGGCGGGATGTTCCTGCACAGCGGAGGTAGGGCCTGTCTCCAAGTGGTCTCGGGGTCTGTGCAGCGTGCATCTGGCCGGTGGGGAGGCTGGAGGCGAGGGGCCAGCGGCCGGCTCGTGAGGCGAGGCCGCGCTCGCCCAGGCCCGGAGCCCAGGCCCGGGTAAGGCGAAGCGCCAGGCGAGTGTTGTGGGCGGGATTTACGAGCACGGCGCAGTGCGGTGTTGCCGGTCTCTGGCCTGCCGGTGGGTTGGGCTCGCGCAGGTCGTGGGCGGCGGCGTTGCCAGGGTGAGGGCGCGGCGACGTCTTGACCAGGCTCAGGTGGGCGGTGGACAGGCGGCGGGCGGTGAGCCCTTTCTTGGGTGACGGTGTCTGTGGGGCGAGTCCGATTCCGGTGGGGGAGCGGGTCTTGGTCCGGGTTTCGGGCCGGTGGCGTGGCGTTTTGTGTCGAGAAGGTGCGGCGTGAGGTGTGGGACGTGAGAGCGGGGTAAGGGGTGCGGGATCGGGGGGCTGGTTGTGGGGAAGTGCCGGACAGGAGGTGAACGCACTGGGTAAGGTCGCTGTTACCCGCAGTTAATCCCCTGCAGTGTCATGCCCTGGCATGCCTTGGGAGCGATCACTGCCGCAGGGGCGAGCCGGATCCGGGTCCTCAGGGCTCTCAACCGAATGGTCGTGCGTCACGGCGTTCGGCCGGACGGTCCGTACCGGCGGCGAGCCTTCCGGGAAGGCGCGGTCGCCGTACGGTCGAGGCTCCGAGCCGGGGACGACACGTGCTGACCGATGAGAAAGGTGATCGGCATGTGCCGACTCTTCGGCATGAGCACCGGCGGCCCCAGGGTCAGGGCCGCCCACTGGCTGATGGACGCGCCCCACAGCCTGCGCGCGCAGAGCCACCGGATGCCGCACGGTGCGGGCCTCGGCTGGTTCTCGCTCGGGCATGAACCCGTCCGTGACCGCGCCCCGCTCGCCGCGTTCGAGAATCCGGATTTCGCGCTGCACGCCAGCAACGTCGTCTCGCAGACGTTCGTCGCGCACGTACGGGACGCCTCGGTCGGCGGCCTCACCGTGCACAACTGCCATCCGTTCGTGATGTACGACCGGCTCTTCGCGCACAACGGCGTGATCCAGGAATGGTCCACGCTCCGGTCGTGGCTGACGGAGATCGACCGCGCCCGTGTGGCGGGGGAGACCGACTCGGAGTTGATGTTCGCCTACCTCACCGCCGAGATCCGCCGCCAGGGGGACACCACCCGGGGGATCGTCGAGGCGGTGCGCCGGATCGGCGAGGAGCTGCCGGTGTTCTCGCTCAACTTCCTCATGGCGGAGGCGGGGCGCCTGTGGGCTCTGCGGTATCCCGAGTCGAACGAGTTGTGGGTGCTGTCGCCGCGCGATGGCGGCCTCAGCGGCGTGGAACCGGAGCCCGGGAGCGGCGAGAGGCCGGTGCCGGCGGTGGTGATCGCCAGCGAGCCCATGGACGACCAGGCCGGGTGGCGGCTTCTGGCGCCGGGCGAGCTGCTGGTCGTGGACGGTCTGGAGGAGACCTCGCTGTTCCCGTTGCCGGCGCCGCGCCGTCCGCTGACGCGCGCGGACCTGTCGCTGCGGGAGGCGGCCTCGCAGGGTGTCGTGGCCCCGTCCGAGGCGGAGCTGCCTGTGGGACGCCAGGTGCCGGAGCTGGTGGCGGCGTCGTGCGGGCCGGAGGTGCCCGGTGGGCTCGGGGAGCGGTTCGCGGGCGGCGTCGAGGAGGTTCCGGCGGATCTGCAAGCTTGAGGAGCCGGGAGGCGTGGCCCTGTCCCCGCGCCGGGTCGGCCAGGTCACGGGTGATGGCCGCTTCTGGACGGTGGACGGCGCAGGCCAGGCGTGCCAGGAGCCGCCGGAGGGGCCTCGAGCGGGCGCACAGCTGAAAGTTTGCTGTGGGTTTGTACGAAGATGACCGTTTGGGAGTCCTGGGGCTCGAGTGGCTCCGGGACGCCCGCGAACGCGGCCCTCTGGGAGTGAGGGGCGGGCCGCAGCCTGGGGTTCCTGGGTGTGGAGTGCGTGGTGGGCCTGGTAACGACACGCCGTTCGCCATGGAAAAGTCCACCAGTGGCCGGTCTTGTGTCGTTTCGCGCGGCATTGCGGGCGGATTTTCGGGGATTGTGTACGTTGGGTAGATCAACACTGCTGTGAGCTGCGGAAATGATCTCGGCGATCCGGATCCCCTGATCCACCGCCTCAGCTCACGCGTCGAGTCAGGAGGTACTCGTGGCCCGCACTCTGGCGAGGGGCACCCGTGTGACGGGTGCCGAGCGCACCCGGCTGGCGGCGGAGCTCGCCCCGCGGTACGCGGCAGGAGAAAGCATTCGTGACCTGGCCGCGGAGACCGGCCGGTCCTACGGATTCATCTACAACGTTCTCAAGGAAGCCGGCGTTCCGCTGCGCGGCCGTGGTGGCAACACCCGGCGCAGGAAGGCCTGACGTAGCGTCCCCCCCAGGCTCCCAGGGGGGACGCGGCCGTCGCGAAGAGCGGCGGACACGCGTGGAAGAGGTGCCGGTGCCGGACCTCTCGCAGGGGGCGCGGTGCCCGACGGCGGGCACCATGAACGAGGCGGCCATGGCGCCGGTGCGGATTCGTGCGGCCTGAGCGGGGCCGCAGGGGATGAGACGCGCCTGAAGGCTGAAGAAGGACCGGACGCCGGCCCCGGCTCAGGGGGCCGATACCTCGGAGCGGGCGTTGAGGCTGGCCAGATCGGCGGCCGCGCGGCCCGCGGCCCAGCCCTCGTGGTTGGAGACCGAGCGGGCGCGTCCCTTGGTGAGGTTGGGGAACAGGGTCGCGACGACGTCGTCGACGGCCCGGTCGCGCGCGGCCAGGACCGGGAGGAGATCGTCCCCTCCGGTCTCGGCGGCGGCCCGCCCGGTGGCCTCGCGGAGCCGTTCGCCGATGCGGGAGGCGTAGGCGTTGAGGAAGGCGTGCCGGAACGAGCGGGTCCGGGACCTGCCCGCCGCGTCGCGGCGCGGACCGGCGTGGACCATCGCCGTCGTCGCCTGCACCAGCAGCGAGGTGAAGAGCATCTCGACCGCCGCGAGATCGGCGGGAAAGCCCAGGACCGTGGAGAAGCCCAGTTCGCGATGCCAGATCGCCCGGCAGCGGTTCGCGTCGGCGACCACGGTGAGCAGCGCCGCCTTGGGGCCGTCGTACGGCGTGTCGACGGGGACGCGGCGCCCGGCGGGTTCGGTGACGCCGCCGGCCTCGGCGTCCAGCAGCGCGTGATCGATGCTGTGCCGGGCCATGAGCTCCTGCGCCCGCGCGCTGAGCGCTTCGGCCTCCTCGGGGAACTCGGTCGACTCCGCCTTGGCGAGCAGGGCGCGCACTTTGCCGAGCATGCGCTTGTCCACCTCGACCGTAGGGGGACGCGCGGCCCGGGCGCCCGCCGTTCCGGGACGCGGCCCGATCGTCGCCAGGCGCGGGAGCGCGAGGAGGAGGTCGAGGAGTTCGACGGCGCACGCGACGAGGGTCGCCGGATCGGTCTCCTCGGCCTCGCACCAGGCCGCGGCATGGTCGCCGTCCCACCAGATCCGGGCGTCGATCTCGGCGAGCTGGTCGAGCCAGCGGTCGTCCACGGTCGCGGCGGCGTAACCGCGCATCTCGGCGGCGATGACGTCCAGGGCGAGCCGCTGGCGCCGGTCGCCGAGTCCGCGCGCGATGTGCCGGGAGAGGTCGGCGGGCTGCCAGCCGCGCTCCCACGCCTTGGTGACGCCTCGCTGGAGCCGCGCCATGAGCGCCCTGATCGCACGGGGGTCGGCCGCCAATGCGGCGAGGTGGTCGTCGAAGGGTTCCGTCCCTTGTGAACGCAGGCGCAGTGCCTCCGCCACGAGTTCCTCCGGGGTGGGGGACGACGGCGGGGGAGGGGAGGCCGACTTCTTGCCGAAGCCGTTCCACCATCGGGACGCCCCCACGGTCCCCTCCCTTCGCCAAGCCTCTCGGCATCCTGCCACGCCCGGCCCTGGCCGGTGGCCAAGACCTGGCGGGGATTGGGAGTTTCTGGACTGATGCTCTCGGAACGCTAGAAAAGGTGCGAGGTCAGCGGGCCCCGTGCGTGGTCGTACGACGGCACGGGGCCCGTCCGCCTGCGCGCGCCTCAGGCCGCGCCCGCGGCCCTCAGTGCAGGTTCCCTCGCGGCCTGTGGAGCGGCTCAGGACGCGGGCCCGAACTCAGGCGTGGCTGGGATTTCGGTGAAGTGCTCGTGCCTGCTCTCGGGATGGATGGGGGTGGGTGAGGGGCGTCCGCAGCTGGTGGATGCGGTCGTGCGCTTGAGGGCACGGTGAGGCGCCGGACACGCGGTGGTGTGCCGGGCGGTGCGTGGTGTTGCGGAGGGGCCGGGGCGCTCAGCTCGGGTCTCCGCCGTGGAGTTCCTCGACGACCACGCTCTGGTAGGCCCGGGTGGTGTCGGGAACGTAGGTGAGGCGGGCCAGCGCCCGGCCGTCCTGGTCCCGGATCTCGAAGTGGTAGCCCTCTTCGGCGGCGGCCTCCCTGATGTGCGCGACGGCCTGGTCGTGGCGGAGGCGGCACATCGTGTCGACCTTCTCGAGCGCGACCTTGAGGCTGCCGGCATCGCTGATGAGCCGGGCGGGCTCGCTCGTCTCCCAGATCTCGAACATGGTCGCGTCCTGTCGGCGATAGGGGATTGGGGTTCGGGCCGGATTGGGGGATTCGCGGGGCATTCCGGGTGCGAGGGATAGCTTGCGCCGATTTGATGGATCTTTCAATCAGCGTAGGTATCGGATTGATCACTATTCGAAGTCGGCCACGCTCGTAGCGTTATGGCTTGTGGCCGGGCCTCCCGGGGAGCCGGGGGAACTGCTGGTCCGCTGTGGGGCGCACGATCGTCTGACACGTTCCTTGCTGTGGACCCAGGGGCAGGACGAGTGAGGGGTGTGAAGAGTGCCAGGGGAACAAACGGTCGAGCCTGGGGCGGCGCCGTTTCGCCTTGCCGGGCAAGGGCTGGTCCTGCGGCCGTGGAGGGACGACGACCTCGCCCACATGGTGGAGCTGTTCGACGACCCCGACATCGCCCACCGCACGCCCATCGCCTCCCCCTTCGATCTGGTCGCCGCGAGGAACTACCTGGAGCGTGCGCAGCGGTCGTTCGAGTCGGGCCTGCGCATCCACCTGGCCATCACCGCCGGCAGCGACCGGCCCCTGGGAGAGGCCCTGCTCGACCGCGGCGCGGCCACCATCGGCTACGGGATCGGCAGCGCGCACCGTGGGCAGCGCCTGGCGGTGCGCGCCGTCCAGGTGCTGACCCACTACGCCCACGAGGAACTCGGGCTGGCGCACGTCTATCTGGAGATCGAGCCCGACAACCATCCGAGCACCCGTGTCGCGCGGGCGGCCGGGTTTCACCTGACCGACAGGGCGCCCGCGCCTGTCAGGGACAAGGGGAGGGACTACACGCTGCTCACGTGGGTCCACCACGCCGACGTTGCGTAGCGGGCCAGCCACTCGGGGGAACGGTTCTCTGGGGCGTCGGGGCGTTCAGGGCTGTGCCCCGCTCCCTATAGGGGTTCGGAGGTGACGTGGACGTCGGTGGCGTCCGGGTCGGTGAAGGCGAGGAGCGATTCGGCCTCGGCCGTCAGTTCTTCGAGGGCGGCAGGCGGCAACGGCTCGAAGGGGCGGAGGCGCAGCGTCGCGGTCTTGCGCCTGCGTTCGGTCTCCCAGGTGCCGGCCGCGAACCCGTCCACGAGGAAGGTCGCGCGGACGCGCAGGTTCTTGGTCGTGAGGCCGGGACGGTGCTCGTCGGAGATGACCCTCCTGCGGTCCGAGTGGGCCAGGACGAGGCTGTCGAACTCTGGAAGGAACCGGACCGGGGCGGGCGTGGCCTCGTCCGGCCTGGGGGCGTCCGGGAGGTCGAACAGTTCGCGGCCGCGCTCGTCGGTGAAGACGGCCAGCCGTGGCCGCAGGCGGTCCAGGACCGCGCCGAGCGCGGGCAGTCCCGACCAGGCCTGGGCGTCGGACGCCGACGCGGGCCCGAACGCCGCCAGGTAGCGGAGGACGAGGTCGTCCAGGGCGGAGGACGAGTCAGGGGACGGCGCCGCCCCGAGCCACGTCTCCGCCAGCGTGAACGCCGCGTTGCGTGGAAAGCCCCAGCGATCCTGGGTGGGGACCATCACCAGGGGGAGGCACATGCGCACCGCGAAGCCGAGGGCGCGCTCGTTCACCTCGGGGAACTCGGCCTGGAGGAGGGAGCGCATCTCGTTGAAGGTGCGGGGCGACTCCTGAAGCAGTCCGCGCGCGACGGGAAGGACCTGTTCTATGTCCAGCCCTTCGGCGCGAGGGCCCAGCACCTTGAGGCCCGCGTCCAGAACGGGTTGGAGCGGCGCGCGGAGTGAAAGGTAGTCGGGCGCCGACACCAGGTGCAGGGTGCCCCGCATCATCGTGGCCCGTACCGCGTCCCGCCCGTGCAGGGCCGTGTGGAGGGCCTCGGCCTGAAAACCCTTGATGCGCGTCCAGAGGCCCAGGAAGGGCGGCTTGGGCTCCTGCGCCTGGAGACCGCACAGGCGCGCGGCGGCCTCGGCGACGGAGGCCTCCTCGCGCGCGAGGAGCATCTGCCGCGCCAGCGTCGCCCGATTGAGCGCCCGCAGTGTCAGGGTCTGGGTCATCGTCGACTCACCCTCCCAGAAGCCACGCCCCCACCCAAGGTCCGTCCGCCGGGGGAAGGTGATCTTGAGGGTGGCCGGTATTCCGGGTTGGGAGCCGGCCGGCCCGGCCCCTTCACTGTGCGGAATCGGGTCGCGCCGTCTTGTGATCGCCATTGCGCCGCTGTGTAGCGGTGTCGCCGCGCAGTGTCGCATCCCTCCGGGGCGGAGGCAGATTCTAGAAAAATCTCTAGAACCGGACAGCGGGGCCCCGGGGGCTCCGGTGTGCCGCGCGAGGGTGATGAAACCCTGCCGGTCACGGCCAGATTACGGCCGCCCCGGCGGGGTAGGGGGGTGCCGGGAAGGGGGTCGCGAGGCGGTGAAAATGGCCGATCCAACGCCTTCTGCACGTGCATCGGCCCTTGCACATGCACGCCATTCCTAGCAGGATTGCCCCGGACCCCCGCACGTGAACTCCCCGGAGATCGCGATGACCGCACACTTGAGCGACAGCGACCGACAGGCGCTGCGGCTTGCCCACGACCTCCGCGAAGAGATGCGGCAGGCCCTGCCTCAGCAGGCCGCCGCACCTTCGGTCTCCCCGTTCGTCGACCCCTCGGGCCGGCCCAGCGTCCTGATGAGGATGGACGAGGAGACCGCGCGCGCCCTCATGGCGCTGCTGATGGAGCAGCGCGCCGAGCAGGCCCAGCGGTTCCCCGAGCCGCGTCGCGCCGACGGCTCCCACGTTCCGCCGCCCGCGGAGCCCGCTCTCGCGGTGCCTCCGCAGCGGCACGTGCCGCCGCCCACGGCCGCCGACTTCTCCCCGGCTCCCTCGTACACGGGGACCGCCTCCTCCGCGCTGCTGCCCACCGCCTTCCCGACGCGCTGACGCGTCCCGGGCCGCGCGTCGTGCCCCCGCCTCCCGCGGGGCACGGAACGGGGCGCGGCCCTGGACGGGAACCGGTTCCGCGACGAGTCGCGGGCCGGGAACGGGCGGAGACGGCTCCCTCCCAGGGAGGGGGACGGACTTCAGGCACCCTCTTGGGTGGCTCGGGGCGGCCTCACGTGCGTGGTGGGGAGGGGTCTTCGACGATGATGCCCAGTGCTTCGGCCAGGAGCGGTGCCAGATCCAGCAGCTGGTCCGGCGAGACGATGGCGCCGCGCAGCGACGAGGGCTCGATGGTGATCCTCAGCTCGGCACCGCGCAGGTCCGCCTGATCGAGCCGCGCGCCCACGAACGTGGTGGCGGCCAGGCGGGAGCCCGGGAAGCCGGTCCGGGTGAGGGCGGCGCCGCCGAAGTCGACCTCGCGGAGCAGGCAGTCCTCGAACACCACGTCGGTGAGCTCGGCGTCGCGGAAGTTGATCCCGTCGAGCTTGCACCCGCGGAAGGTCACCCGGTCCAGCCGGGCCCCGGAGAACGGCACGGCGGCGGCCACCGAGCCGAGCAGCGCGCCGTCCTGCCACTCGCTCCCGGCCAGGTCGGTGCCCACCAAGCGCAGCTCGTGCGCCCACACGTTGATGAAGCGCGCCCGCCGCAGCCCGCCGCCTTCGAGGGCCGTGCCGGTGAAGGCGCAGTCCAGGAAGCGCGAGCCGGGGGCGTTGACGTCCGGCACCCGCACGGCGCCGAAACGCACCGTGTCGTGATCGCCGTCCGGGCCCCAGGAACCGTCGTGTGGGACGAGCCATTCGGCGAACGGCAGCTCTTCCAGCGTCGACGGCACGGGACTCCGCGCCCTCCCGGACGCCTTCGCCCGCCCCGTCCGCCCCGTTCGCCCGGCCCGCTCGGCCCGCTCGGCCCGTCCGGTCCGCCCCGTCCGTCCGGACGCACCCCAGCCCGCCGGCCGCTCGCCCCGGCTGGACGGCCCTGTCACGCGTGCCTCCAGACGGCTGTCACCGCGTCCACGATCGAGGCGGCCTGGGCACGCCCGGCGCGGGCCGCCGGGGCGCGGCCCTGCGGGTCCAGGGAGTTGCCGCCGAACGCCTCCCGCGCCGCGCGGTCGGGCGTGATCACCGCGACCCGGGCGCCGGCCCGGCGCAGCGCCTCCACCTGGCAGCCCACGCTCGCGACGGGTCCGAAACCCCGGGTGCTGGGCGCCAGGACGACCACGGCGGCGTGCCCGGCGGCCAGATCGGCGTTGGCGGTCGAGCGGACGCCGCCGTCGATGTAGCGGCGGCCCCCGATCGTCACCGGCGGCCAGACGCACGGCACCGCGCAGCTGGCGCCGACCGCGTCCACCAGCCCGGCGCCCGCGGCGCGGTCGAAGACCGTGAGCGCGCCCGTGGCCGCGTCCACCGCCGTGATCTTCAGCGGGCGCTCCGGCCACTCCCGCACCGGCAGCCGCGACTCGATCACCGCCCGCCGCTCGGCCTCGGTGACCGTCCGAGCCGCCAGGGCCAGCCTGCCGATCCGCGCCCCGACCTCCTCCGGCGTACGGGAACGCAGCGCGGCCCAGACCCACCGGGCCATGACGGCGCGGCCGACGCGCGCGGGGAGGTCGCCGTTGGCTCCGGCCAGTTGCACCTGGTAGCGCGCCTCGGGATCGACGCCGGAGGCGACCTGCGCGCCCACGAGCGATCCGGCGGAGGTGCCGACCACCAGATCGGCGTCGTCAAGGTCGATTCCGGCCTCGGCCAGCCCCGACAGGATGCCCCATTCCCAGGCGATGCCGGTGATGCCGCCGCCGCCCAGCACCAAGGCCCTGCCGCCGCCCTTCGCGCCGTCCTCGCCCGCCATCACGCCCCGCCTTCGTCCTCGTCCACTCGCCTGGGGGCCGTTCACGCGGACGCGCGTTCGCCTCGCCGCCCTTCGCGGGGACGTCGTTCACGCCGGCGCCGTTCGCCCATCCCGCGGCGCCGTGGGCCTCAGAGGTCCAGGGGTCTTGCGCGCCGGTCATTCGTACGGGTTCCGCGGCTTCTTGATCCGCGTCACCGACTGCCCCTGGAGCTCGTGCACGCCCGAGGCGACCTTGCCGTCCGCCGGAGGACGCCAGGTGCCCACGACCCGTACCCAGGCGTCGGCGGGCGGCCGCTTCAGCCCGTGCACCACCACCGGGAACGGCACCGCGTCGCCCGCGCAGCAGGCCATCTTGAGCCGGGTGACCTGCCAGCCGCCGCCCTGCGGGCGCGGCGTCACGAACCCGGTCAGCTCCACCGGCACGCCGCGCAGGTGCGGCGACTGCCCGGTCTGGGCCTCGTAGGAGCGCCCGATGAACTCGCCCATGGTCATCGGGATCGGCCTGCCGGTCCGCGGCAGCTCCCCGAAGCCCTGCGCGGGCGGAGGCGGGGGCTGCGCCTGGCGGCCGGTGTCGCGGGAGGCGGTGTACGACCCCAGCGCCGGGGGCGCCACGATGAAGATCGCCAGCACGGGCAGGCACATCAGCCAGGCCACCCGGGGGCCGCGCCCGCCATGGTCGTGCCCGCCATGGTCGTGCCCGCCGTGCCCGTCCGCACCGTGATCCTGTCCACCGTGATCGTGCCCGCCGTGGCCGTGCCCGCGGGCGTCCTCCGGCGCCTCCCGCCACTCCCGGCGCAGGCCCGCGCAGCCGAGCACGACCAGGACGGCGGCCGCCGCCACCAGCGGCGGCCGGAACCACGGCTTGACGTAGTTGAGGTACTCGTCGGTCGCCAGCGTGATCCAGAGCACGGCGGCGCCGATCACGATCAGCAGCAGGTTCTGTGCGGCCTTGGTCACAGCAGCACTCCTCCGGCGATCGCGCTGACCGCCACGGCGAGAACGAAGGTGAGGGGGACGAAGCGCACCGCGAACCGGCGGCCGAAGAAGCCGGTCTGCAGCGCGATCAGCTTGAGGTCCACCATGGGACCCACGACCAGGAACGCCAGCTTGGCGGTCGGGGAGAACTGGCTCAGGCTGGCCGCCACGAACGCGTCCGCCTCCGAGCAGATCGACATCAGCACCGCCAGCACGGCCAGGACCAGGACGGACAGCCAGGGGATCCCGGCCACGCCGCCGACCCATTCGGCGGGGACGGCCACGTTGATGGTGGCGGCCGCGGCGCCGCCGACGATCAGGAAGCCGCCCGCGTGCATGAGGTCGTGCCGCATGGCCTGCCGGAACGCCTCCCAGCGCGCGGCGGCCCCGGACCCGGACGGCGGCCGGGAGGGGATCCTGATCCACTCGCCCCGGCCGAACAGCAGCCACGTCCACCCCGCCAGCACCGCCACGACCATGGACGCCGCGAACCGCCCGAGGACCATCTCGGGGGCGTCGGGGAAGGCGACGGCGGTGGCGACCAGCACGATCGGGTTGACGGCGGGCGCGGCCAGCAGGAACGTCAGCGCGGCGGCGGGCGCGACCCCGCGCGCCATCAGGCCGCCCGCGACCGGGACCGAGGCGCACTCGCAGCCCGGCAGCACGGCCCCCATGGCCCCCGCGACCGGCACGGCCGCGCCGGGGCGCCGGGGGAGCACGCGGTTCCAGAACGAGGCCGGGACGAACGCGGTGATCGCCGCCGACAGGGCCACGCCGAAGACCAGGAAGGGCAGGGCCTGCACGCAGATCGCCACGAAGATCGTGGTCCAGGCGTCCAGGGCGCGGGCGCCGATCAGCGGGGCCGCCCAGAGGCGGCCGGCGACCAGGACGGCGGCCAGGGCGGCGAACCCCCAGGCCGCGCGGGTGCCCGGTGCGAGGGGGCTCCGGGTGCCCCAGTCGGCGGGCGGGAGGGTCTCCTCCGCGGCATCCCGCGACGGCTTCACCGTTCCTTTGCCCGGGGCCGTCTCTGTGCCCGGGGTCACACCGTCGGCTCGCGGGTCGGCTCGGAGGTCGGCGGGCTCGGTCATGCGGGTCATCGTCCCACAGAGGCCCCGCCGGGGCGGTCGGCGCGCGCCGGATCCCCTTGCTGCAAGGGCAATCCACGCCATAGCGGGATGAGTCGAGCGAAAAAGATCTACCTGGCAAAAGGTAAAGAAATGTGTGGTTTGGTCTAGACGTGGTAATGGCGCATATACTCGACGCCAGGTCACGGTCAAAGACCACTTGACCTGGCCAAACACAGAGTCGTCGCGTTCCCGCCCGCCAGGCGGGATCTTCTCTGGCCGAGCGATCTTCCCATGCTAGGTCGCGATCCGGATGGGCCCATGAGCCCCCGGTCGGCAATCTCCCGCTGATCCAGTTCGTGTTCCGCGCGTGCCCGGGAGCCGGTCATGCGCGACCGGACACGAACGCGGTCCGCCCATGCGCGGATTCGCCGGATCCAGACCCGCGGGTCCCTCCGCGCGGCGCTCACTCATTTCCCGAGCTCGACTCTCGGGGCCGTTTCCCCTGCCACACGGGATCCCCCTGTTCCGGCGTGAAACGGCTGCCCTGACCGCCGAACAAAGGACACTCATGCAGAAGCGAGCGATCAACGTCGTCATGACCGCCGCCACGGGCACCTGCCTGGCCGGCATGCTGGTGGCCGGAGTGGCCGTCGCCAGCAGCGATGACTCCGCTCAGCAGAAGACGCCGTCGCAGCAGGCGATGGCGGCTCGGCAGGACGCCGCCGAGCAGCCCGGCACCCTCGCGGGGAAGGCCGGACAGCCCCAGAACACCCAGCCCCAGAACGGCCCGGCGAAGGCCCAGGAGGCCCGCAAGGCCGAGAAGAAGGCCCCCAAGCCGGCGAAGAAGAAGGCCAAGGCCCTGCTCACCGGCACCACCACCGCGTCCTACTTCTGGGACGACGGCTCGGGCATCAACGGTGACACCGGCGCCCCGGCCGGCGGCAAGCCGATGCAGAAGGGCCTGTTCGCCAGCCCGAGCTGGCCCCTGCACACCAAGGTGAAGGTCAGCTACAACGGCCGCAGCGTCACCGGCTTCGTGGGCGACCGCGGCCCCGGTGAGCCCTCCCACAGGGGCGTGATGCTGGACCTGGACACCTACACCTTCCGCTACCTCCTGGACGGGGAGAAGCCGGCGAGCAAGTACAACGCCGGCACCGGCGAGGGCCACATCAGTGGCCTCAAGTACGAGGTTCTCAAGTGGGGCAGCGGCCCGGGTGAGAAGGGCAAGCCCCAGCCCTTCGGCTCCTGACCGTCCCCATCGTCCTATCCATTCCAACCTTTGCGGCCCTCCACCCCTCATGGCGCTCTCATAAGGGCCTCATGGCGCCCTCATAGGGCACTCGCAGGGTCCTGCCCGGGTTCTCTCCGGGTTCTCCCTGGGCGCCCGGCGGCAATGCCCGCCGTTCCGCCCGAGCGAACGGGAACGCCCCGATGACCATTTTGATCATCGGGGCGTTCCCGTTCCCGCTTCACGCTCCGGCGTCACTCCGATCCGGCGCGAGGCACGCCGGTCCGGCCGTTCCGGCCCGCTTCAGGCGGGCCGTACCGCATCCCATGCGAGCGCGAACAATTCGTGCGGCGGACGGTGGACGAGCCCCCTCGCCATAATGAGATCCGTGCCACCGCACGGCGCCTCCAGAGCCGGATACAGGCGGCGTTTGTAGGCCTCCATCACCCACGGCCCCTTGTACCGGGAGCCGACCGCGCGGCACTGGGTCAGCGCCCCGGGAAGGACGGCCGAGCGGCCGTGCAGCACCCGTCCCTCCTCTTCCTCCTCCGGCCGGGGCAGGACCGCCCCCACCCCGAGAAGCTCGCGCCAGGCCCGCTCGTGCCGCTCGGCGCTCCACCGGTTCCAGCGGCGGACGAGCCGGTCCGTGGGATCGGTCATGGTAGCCAGCTGAAGGTAGAGCGCCGCCGCCTCGGTGCCCACCGACAGCTCGGCTCCCACCGCCTCGACCAGTTCCGGGGCGCTGAAGGCCGGATTGGCCTCGTACTCACCGTCCGGGACGGGGGAGGAGGCCGCGCGCTCGGCCAGCCGCTCGAAATCGTCCCCGAACGCCAGCTCGAGCAGTGCCTCCCGGCCGGCGAAGTCCGGGTCGGTCGAGGCCAGGGCCTCACGCGCGGGGGTGGCGCCCCGCGCGCGCAGGGCGGCCGGGCGGAAGTGCACCTCCGGCGCCGGGTCCGAGGACTGAGGGTAGGGAACGACGATGAAAACCCCGTCGTCGTGGACCTCCCCACCCACCACTGGGAGCCTGGACGCGGGGCCGAACATCTCCTCGAGCCTCGGCGGGCCGCCGCCGCTGGAGTCGTGCCGAGCCCCCCGCCAACGCTGGGTGGCTTGGATCACCAGGTCGGGGTGGTCCAGCCGTTCACGAAGCAGCCGCAGCAGCTCGGGGAGGCGTCGCAGCGCCGGATGCCCGGACGGCAGATGCGTGGCCGCCCAGGCGATCAGCTGCACCTGCTCCAACTCGGAGGCGATCGCGGGGGACACGAGCTCGGGCCTGCTCTGGAAGCGGTTCCAGCGGAAGGAGTGCCCGCCGTCCTCGGTGAGGACCCTTGCCTGATCGGGGCGCCCCAGCGTGGCGAGCTTCACGTCCACGTGCATGGAGCCGGGCCGGTGCCTGTAGAGGAAGCCCATCAGGTCGTACGTCGCGGCCGGGGAGAAGGCCGCCGGCCCAGGGTCGTGTCCGTGCCAGGCGGCGGCGACCCGGGCGGCCGCGCCGTTCCAGCCCTCCTTGCGCCACCACAACGCCGGATCGGGCGGCGGCACGGCCGCGGCGAGCCGGAGCCGCTGCGGCCCGTCGAGCACCGCCAGCCTGCCCCGCGCGTCCGGCTCCTCGGAGGCCCTGAGTTTGAGGATCTTGCGGCGCTCGCCGGACAGCGGCTTCTCCGCCCCGGGGAACCCGGCGAGGATCAGCGTGGCGTCGGCCGGGGTGAAGGTCCAGATCCGGTCCGGGTGCTCGGGCGCGAGCGCGCCGGCCAGCTCGCCCGCCGCTTCCTGGACCGGCTTGCCCCAGCTCAGCGGGCCGCGCCGGGCGAGCGTACGGGTGAACGCCTCGATCCGTTCCGGAGTCGCCCAGCCGGGGTCGATGTCGCGCAGCACGCCCGTCCGGCCGCGCAGCGGGTCGGGCTCCCCGGCGCGCGGCGCGGGCCGGACGAACCACAGATCGTCGTGCGCGACTCCGAGGGCGGTGCCGGTGCGGCCCTGATCGCCCCGGTAGAGCAGGACCGCCTCGCCCACCTCCTCCGGGAGATCCGTTCCCGTGACGGTGCCGTACTGCCAGCCCCGCTCCGGCTCGGCGATGAACGGCATCCCGGCCCAGACGCCGAGGAAGTCGGCGAGGGCTCGGCGCTCGTCGTCCGGCGTGGCCGGTGAGGCCGCGCGCACGGCGATGGCTCCCACATGCTCGATCAGCAGCGCCCAGTGGATACCCGGCACGGGGACGCTCTCGGCCTCGCCGCGGAGGCGGGCGGCCGCGGCGCGCATGGACCGCAGCGTGCCCAGGCGCCCGGAGGACACCCCGTCCAGGGACACGCCGAAGTCCCGGAGCGCCCGCCGCAGCACCGGGTCTGCGGGGCTCCCCACGGCCTCGGCCAGATCGGGGAAGACCTCGGCGACGATGGGCGCCAGGGCGGGGAACTCCAGCAGCTGCTCGCGGGCGAACGGCGCGGGCGCCGGCTGGTCGCGAGGCGGCGGGGCAGGCTCGGGCGCGCCGTCGAACGCCGCCACCTCCGCCTTGAGGAGCTCGCGGAAGCGCGGATCGGCGGCCACGTGCTCCAGCGGCCGCCGCCGATCCTCGCCGGCGCGGTACCAGGCCGTCAGCGAGATCGCCCGCACCGGCTCGGCCAGCGGCACCCCGTGCTCGCAGATCACATCGAGGGCGTTGAGGTCGGTCCACCGGCCGCCCTCGATCACCACCCCCTCGCCCTCCTCGACCAGGACGGGCGCGAGGAAGTCCAGCAGCCGCTGCCGGACCTTCGCGCTCCAGGCGCCCCACTCGCGGCCGTAGGTCTCGTTCACCCAGCGGGTGGCCGACGAGCCGGGCCACAGCACGCCGCCGCGCAGCCGCCGGGCCACCTCGGCGTCGGCCAGCAGCGGCTCCAGCAGGCCGTGCCAGGCGAGGATCTCCAGCTGGGAGCGGAACCCGAACAGCAGCCGCAGGCACCAGTCGTCGGTCCGCGCAAGATGCACGAAGGCCTTGCGCTTGCCCTTGAACGCCGCGTCCGGCAACTCGTACAGGCTTCCCTGCCGCTTGATGATGTCGCCGAGGTCACGGGCGTCCTGCTCCACCCCGTCGCGCCCGGCCGCCGCCGCGTACTCGCGCAGCAGCTTGAACCGCGGCGCCCCGGTCATCCGGTGCAGGGCGATCTCCCGGAACGCCTCGTGCGCGGCCTCGGGGCCCTCACGCCCGGCCAGAGCGCGGCAGAACTCCTCGCCGTCGGCCATGCCCGCCCTGACCAGGGCATGCCACAGCCCGGGATCCTTGCGCAGCAGGTCGGCCGGCGGGGCCGCCTGCGCCCGGCACCTGCGGGCCAGCTCGGCCCCCGGAGAGGCCGGCACGCCCGGGTGCTCGAACACCGCGGCCGCCTCCAGCCAGAACGCGGATGCGTGGGAGGCGGGAAGGCCGCCGCCCGTCGCGTGGCGGCGCAGCTTCTCGAACGCCGTCTGCGGGCTCCCGGCCGCCGCGCGGCGCGCCTCGTTCAGGACCTTCAGGCCCGCGAGGGCGGTGCCGGACGCGTCCGGATCGTGCACCAGGGCCCAGGCGGGGTAGCCGAGCAGCGGGTGCCGGGCGGCGGCCAGGAGAGCGGGCCCCGGATCAGGTGACGCGCAGCCCAGGGATTCCGCCAGCAGGTCGGCGCCCGCCGCCTCGGTGTCGGGCAGCAGGCGGATCACCGGCCGGTCGCCGAGCGCGGGATGCCGGTAGACGCGGGCGCGTACGGCCTGTTCGGAGGGGTGGCCGGGGACGTCCAGGGCGTCCGCGGTGCCGGGGCCCACGGGCGCGAGGGCGTTGCGGAGCTGCCAGTGGCGCACCCAGTCGAACCGGGCGGCCAGCAGCGATTCGTGGGGCCGCCACGGGAAGCCGTCGCTGTCGAGCTGGACCTGCCACGGCCGCAGCCCGTGCTCGGCGGCGACGCGCTCGGCCGCCTTCGGGTCGGGGATGTCCTGGTGGTGGGCGAAGACCAGGTGCTCGTCGTCGATCCGCCCGGCCCCGCCCACAAGCGAGAGGACCTCGGCGTGCGTCTCGTCGATCGCGACGAGCAGGCCGGCCACGGTGACAGGGGAGCCGTGCACGCCGTCGCGGCGGACGCCGACGATCGTGCCGCGCAGGACCTGACGCCAGGCGGGATCGGGCCACAGGCGGCGCAGCACGCGGACGGGGACGGCGGCCGAGTCCGCGATCCAGCGGCGGGCCGTGCGGCGGCACGCCAGCTCGTGCTCGGCCAGCCAGGCGGCGATGTCCTCCGGGAGGTCGTCGGGCCCGTTTCCGGGCAGTTCAGGGGAGCTCTGCATGCCGCACATCCTGGCCCCGGCCCCCGACGAAACGGGACCCTTCGCGGCGATCGGAGGGTGAGGGACATGTCACGGAACGGTGCGGGGTCCGGGACGGTCGAACCCCCAGGGTCTTCCATGATCGCAAGGCTCGCGGGAGAGGGCCGGGACACCCGCGCCGCGGGCTCGATCCGAGGGGTGCGGCCTGGGGATCGGCGTCGTGGGGATCGGCGTCGTGGGGACGTGGTTTCGGGGCTCGGGGACAGCGAACCGTCTGCGATCGATTTCGTACCGGTTCGGTCACGGGTGTCGT
The DNA here is from genome assembly GCA_050942275.1 of Spirillospora sp. CA-255316. Taxonomy (GTDB): domain Bacteria; phylum Actinomycetota; class Actinomycetes; order Streptosporangiales; family Streptosporangiaceae; genus Spirillospora. Next base: position 3,999,320 of record CP192047.1, read on the forward strand.
GGATGTCATCGTGGCCTGCCTAAGGTCCTGGGTCCGTTCCCAAGCCCAGTGAGGTGTCGCCGATGGACCGGCGGAACTGCCCCGGCTGCTGGAATGTGATCGGGGATCGGGACCCCGCGTGCAGGACCTGCGGGCTGCCGTTGTCGGCGGCGCCGGCCGGTGACCTGTGGCTCGTCCAGGCGGAGATCAACGAGATCGACGCCGCGGTGCGCGGCCTGGAGGCGCGGCGCGCGGAACTGGACGAGCACCGCACCCGGCTGCTGATGCTGCTACGAGCGCAGCAGCATGCACCGACCGCCCCGGCTCCGGCCGAGGTTTCGGCCCCGGTCGAGACGGTCGCCGGGGTCGCCGCCCAGGGTCTTCCTGAATCCTCTGTAGGGGCGGGCGGTGGGGACCCCGCTGTTGTAGAGGCGCGCGGTGGGGATCCCGCTGTTCAGGGGCCCAGGCGAGACCTTTCGCGGTATGCGGTGCAGAACCTGCTGCTGCTCCTGGGCGGGCTGATGCTCGGCATAGCGGCGGTCGTGTTCACGGTGGTGAGCTGGGGACACCTGAGCATCCGTGCGGCGATCCTGGCCATCATCACGATGGGCACCCTCTCCTTTCCCTGGCTGCTCGTACGACGGCGGCTGCATTCCACGGCCGAGACCGTCGCCTATATCGGGCTGGTGTTCCTTCCCCTCACAGGCGTGGCCGTCGCCAACGCGATCGCAGGCCGGTCCACGGCCCCCGACGAGATAGACCTGCCGGGTTCGGACGGCACGGGGTTCTGGGCCGCCGCAGCGGGATCGGCCCTACTGGCGATGCTCTGGGCGGCGTACGCGCGGATCGCCCCCCTCCGCCTGCCCGCCCCCACCGCACTCGCGCTCGCCCAGGTGCCGCTGCCGTTGGGGGCGGTCGCCCTGGGGCCCACCCCGACCGGTGTCGCGCTGGCCCTGATCCTGACGGCGGCGTTCGACCTCCTCGTCTGGACGCGGGTCTCCGGCAAGGCCGAGCGGGCGGTAGCCGCGGGCGGCGGGCTCCTGGCCGGGGTGACCGGGAGCGCGACCGCTCTCGGGGAGTCCGTCCAGGCCACGTCTCTGGATGAGGCGCTGCGAGTATCCGGCGTGCTCGTCCTGGCCGCAGTGGTCGCCGCGGGCTGCGGCTGGTTCCTGAGGGACGAGGTGTGGCGCGGCATCGCGTCGGGTCTTTCCGGCGTCTGCGCTGTGGCGTCCTGCGCGACTCCTGCAGCCGAGGTTCTCCCGGGTGAATGGGCGGTGGCCGCGTACGCGGCGTCCGCGTGCCTGCTACTTGCGGGGATCTCCTGGGCGCCCCAACGGCTCCGCCTGGGAGCGGGCACGGCTGGGGCGGCCGCTCTTGCGCTGACCGTCGTGGGGGTGACACCAGAGGTTCTGCTCACGGCCATCGCGCCGCTCTCCGGGAACGTCGACGCCGCCACCTGGAACACCGAAGGGCCACGGGCGGCCCTCGCCTTCGGACTCGATGACATGGCCGCGATGGGGACGCCTGCGTCGCCGCTCGTGCTGGTGGCCGCGTCCATCGTCGCCCTGGTCCTGTCCAGGCGGCTGCCCGACAGCGCCGCCGATGCGGTGCCGCGGGCTGTGCTGCGGGCCGTGATGCGTGGTGTCGCATTGGTGCTCGCCGCTGCGGCCGTCTTGGTCCTTCCTGCGGCCACGGGCCTGCCCTATGGCGCGTCGGTGGCGGTGGTGCTGGCACTGACCACCGTGCTGCTCGCCATCGCCTGCGTGGCCAGGGACGTTGCGTTCACGTCCGTCGCCACGGGCCTCGGCGTGTACGCCGCCGTGCTCGCGTCCCTGTGGCCCCTGGGGGACGACTCCTTGCGGCCGGTGGCGGCGGTCGTCGTGGCGGTGGCGTTCCTCGCCTTCGCCGGTCCGGCGCGCACGACGGTCGCCCAGGTGGCGATGGCGGCGGGCACGGTACTGGGGGGCGGTGCCCTGCTCATCACGCTGTGGGACACCTATGCCTGGCCCCTGGAACTGCTTCCCTTCGCGCTCCTGGGCGTACGGCTCGTCGCGGTGGTCGTCGCACTGCCGACCGGCGGGCCGCCGCGCGCGCTTGCGCGGGCTGTGGTGGGCACCCGCCGGACGGTCCGGACGGTCCGCACGGTTGCGCTCGGTGCGGTGTTCGCCGTCCTCCGCGTCGTACCGCCTGGGGCGGCGCTACGGGCGCACCGTCCCGCCCAGGCGGTGACCCTCGACATCGCCTCCGCGGTGGTCTCGCTGGTCGCAGTGGGAATCGGCGTCGCCTGGCTGCCGACACAGGGGATCGGTGCGACCTGGGCTGGCGTCCTCGGCCTCACCCTGGCCGTCGCCGCGCTCCTGGGCGCGGCCACGGCATGGTCGTTGCGGCGCGTCGCGCTGCCGGCGGCCGGGGCGATCGGGGAGTCCTACGTCTTCGCGCTGCTGGCGCCCTTGCCGCTGAGCGACGCGTTCTTCCCCGCGCTCTTCGGCCCGTACGGGTGGCTCGCCAAGACGTGGGCCGGCACATCGGAGAGCGCGCGAGGCGCTCTGACACCGGAGGCGGCCTGGACCGTACGGCCCATGCTCATGCCGGTCCTGGTGCTGGCGGCCGTGGCCGCGATATGCGCGGCCGGGGTCCACCGTGGCCGCTGGGCCGCACTGGGGGTGGCGCAGGTAGCGGTCCCTGTGGCCCTTGCCCCCGTGCCGCTGGCCGCCGACCTTCCCTATTGGGCGGCGCTGTCCTTCCTCGTCGCGCTCACGGCGGGGCTCGCCCTGTGGGCGGCCATGAACCGTGCCGCCGCAGGGGGAACGGCCCTCTGGACGGCCACGCTCGCCGTCTCCTGGTCGCTGGCCGACCGGACCGCGACGCTCGCGGTGCTCGCCGCGCTGGCCCTGGCGGGCCTGGTGTGCGCGCTGCGCGGCGGGAACTCGCCCGTCGCGTCCGTGGCATCGGCCGTGACGACGCTGGTCGTGGGCGCGGAGGGAGCCGCGGCGGCGCTGGCCGGGGACCTGCCCGCGCGGCACGCCGCGTTCGTGGTCCTGGCGCTCGCGGCCCTCGCGGTACGGGCCGGGGCGCTCATCGGAGATCGCCGCACCCGGATCGCGCACGCCCTCAACGCTGGGGCGTTCGTGCTCTGGGCCGGCGCACTCGGTATGACCGGCGGGCACACGCACCAGGGCACACTCGTCCTGGCGCTGGGAGGCCTGATAGCGGTGATGGCGGCCGCGCGGCTGCATGGCCAAGCGCGCTCGGCCGTGCTCGTGTTCGCCTGGCTCATCTCAGGGCTCGCCCTGCTCCTGCACCTGCCGCGGTTGTTCTGGGCGCTCTTCGCGCCGTACGAATGGACGGGCCGGGCGTGGTCCGAGGACATCCGCTCGTTCCAGGAATCGCCGCTCCTCAACGACACCGGCGTGAGCGTTCCGACAGCCGCCGCAGTGGCCGCAGGGCTCGCCGCCGTGACGGCCATCGCGAGCGCCCGCCTCCTGGACGGGGCGCGCGGCGCCTACAGGGCCGCCGTACTCGCCGTGCCTCCCGCCATGCTCGTCCTGCCCTGGACGGCCGACCTCCCCCACGGAGCCGGACTGGCCCTGGTCTGCGCACTGGTCACCGCACTCGCCGTACGGACCGCCCTGTCCCGCACCATGGACTGGTTCGCGGGCGCCATGGCCCTATGGCTCACCACGCTCGCCGTCGCGTGGTCCCTGCCGATGACCGCGACGACCCTTGCCGTCGCGGCGGGCATCGCCGTTCTCGCGACCGGCTGCGCCCTGACCGCGCGCAACGGAGCGATGCGATGCGCGTCCTCCGCGACCGCCGTCCTGGCCTCGGCGGGACTCGTGGCCGCCGCCGTGCTCGCGGGCGGCTTCGGTGTCGAACTCGCAGGGCTCGCGGTGCTCGCGGCCGTGGCGGCGCCGTCCGCGCTCGGCGCGTGGGAGATCGGTCACCGGTATCACATGCCGGGGCTGGCCGTGGAGTTCGCGGGCCATGCAGTTGCCGCCGTCGGCGTCGCCTTGGCCTGTGTCGCCGGCGTCCCGTACGCCTGCCTGTCCCTCACCGGTGCGGGGGCCCTCGCCCTGGCCGTCGCCATCCGCACGGACCGGCGCCTCCCCGGCCTGGGGGCGGGGGCGGTACTACTGCATCTGGCGTTGTGGCTGCTCCTCGGCGACGCCGAGGTCGCCGCGCCGGAGGCGTACACCGCATCGGTGAGCGCCCTGCTGCTCTTCGGCGGCTGGTGGCTGCGGCGCCGCGACGACACGCTCTCCTCATGGGCCGCCTACGGGCCGGCCCTGGCGCTGACACTCCTCCCCAGCCTCGTCATGGCATGGAACGACGACGGCCTCATCCGCCCTCTGCTGCTGGGACTGGTCGCGTTCGCCGTGACCCTTGCCGGGGCCTGGGCCCGCCTTCAAGCCCTGCTGCTGCTGGGCGGGACCATCCTCGTGGTGAACGCGGCGCACGAACTCTCCCCGGCCCTGGCCGACCTCGTCGGGAACGGCCCGCGCTGGCTGCCGATCGCCCTGACCGGCGCCGCCCTCCTCTTCACCGGCGCCACGTACGAGCACCGGCTGCGCGATATCCGGCGCGTCCGCAGGTCCATCGCCGGGATGCGCTGAGGAACGACCTGCCCGATCCGCACCACCTCCGGCGGGCTGGCGATGCTGGTCGGCCTGCTGATCCTGGGCGGCGCCGCGGGCACGTACCGGCTCTCGGAGATCCTGGAGCGGCCCCCGAGGGCGCCGCGGTGTCGGTCGCGCTGGTGCTCGTCCTCGCCGGGGCGCTGTCGAAGTCGGCGATCGTCCCATTCGGGCTGTGGCTGCCCGCCGCGATGGCCCCGCCCACCCCGGTCAGCGCTCTGCTGCACGCCGCGGCCATGGTCAAGGCCGGCGTCTACCTGGTGGCCCGGCTCGCGCCCGCGTTCGCCGGCGCGGCGGTCTGGAGACCGGCCGTGCTCGTTCTCGGCACCGCCGCGATCGTGCTGGCCGGATGGCGGGGCGCTCCGCGAGACCGACCTCGACATCCGCGCCTGGGACACCCTGGGGGAGAGCGCCGTGGTCGCGCTCGCCGCCCTCGGCGTCACCAGCATGATCTTCGCCCCTGGCCGCCGGACGGCCGGAGGAAAGGGCACGGGTGAAGCGGGCTGCGCACAAGATCAGCGGCAAGGCCGTCCCCGGCACCTCGGGGCGCTCCGGCCCGGTGCGGGCCCCGCCACCGGGGAGAGCCAGGTCGCGGTCGACCTCTCCTCGGCCGAGGGGTATCACGGTGGCCCATCGAATATGGGTCGCCGCGTAGAACGTCTGCCGCACAACTGGTCCGTCAAGGCAGACGCGGCCCGCCGTGGTGGACGGGCCGGACGGCTCGGACGTGCCACCGCGGCGGCATCGGGCGGGTTGTCGAGCGTGGTTCGAGCCTCCCGGGCGGTGCATCCCTTGCCTTCATCGGAGCCTTGGATCCTGCGGCGGGCCGGGCGCCCGTGCGGGTCGCCGTGATCGCGAACGGCTCGATCGGACGCCTGGCCATGGGCCTTCCCATGAGGGCACTGCGCGTTCGCAGACAGGTCTGCCTTGGCGCCGGGTGGGACGGCGCCTGTGATCAAGGCTTCAGCGGGCGACGCGGTAGCGCAGATGGGTGACGCCGTTGCCCTGCAGGACGGAGATCGGACCCTCCAGGTCGACCGGTGCGTCGCCGTTCAGCCCCCTGAGCAGGGGCACGCCGCTGCCGAGGAACACCGGCGCCAGGTCGACCCAGACCTCGTCGAGCAAACCCAGTTCGAGCGCCTGACGGGCGATGGTGCCGGCGGCCACATTGACGTTTTTCCCGTCCGCGACGGCCTTGGCCTGCTCGATCGCGTTCTCCACGCCGCCCTCGGTCACGAAGGTGAAGGGGACGGCGGTCTCCCGGTCCTTCCAGTGCTCGGGGAAGCCGTGGGTGACGACGAAGACCGGCCCGCCGGTCGGCGAGTTGCCGCCCCAGCCGCCGGTCAGGTCGAACAGGCGCCGGCCGATCACCCCCGCCCCGGCACCGCCGGCCATCTCGCGCCAGTGGATCGCGCTGGCCTCGCTCATGCGGAGCGTTCTTCCCATCATGGGGATCTCGACGTCCCCCGAGTCGTGCCAGCGCATCAGCCGGTCGAAGCCGCTCTCGCCGGGCCCGGCGATATAGCCGTCCAGGGACATGCTCGCCGTCGTGTACACCTTGGTCATCAGGTTCACGCTCCCATCGGTCGCCAAGATGGACCGGGCGCCGCCGGAAAAGTCATCGGTCTCCCCGGCCCATCGGGTTCCGGGTGGCCGCGGGCAACGATCATCCGCAGTCGGGCCGCGGGCGCTGAAGCGGCATCGGGTTCTCTCAGCGGATGGGCCGTCGCCGCTGGGGGTCGAGCGGACGGCCACTTGGCCTGCCGCCTGCATCGCCGCACCCCTCATACGTCACCGGCGACTCATCGGAATGAGTCGCCGCCTTCTAAGGGATGTGGGGGAAGTTGTCGAGGGATGCGTAGCGGCTGACCGGCGGTGGCGAATAGACATGCAGCGCCACCCCCCTCTAGTCGAGGAGCCGAACGGTATGCGTTGGACCTCCGCGGGACTGACCGCTGCGCTCGTGTTCACCGGAATCACCGCTGTCGCCCCCGGAAAGGCGGCTGCCGCCGAATGCGAGGCGGTCAGCGTCATCTCCGCACGCGGAACCTCCGAGCCCCAGAGCGGAAGCTGGCTGCAGAAACCGATCGGGGATCGGATTCTGCCCGAGATCCCGGACGGCAAGTACACCGAGCTGACCTACCCGGCCGACTTCTCCGGCGGCAGTCCCGGCACCGGCGTCACCAACCTGGTGAACCTCCTGAACAGCGAGGCTCAGCAGTGTCCCGGGCAGAAGTACGTGCTGATGGGGTACTCGCAGGGCGCCATCGTCACCGGCGACGCGCTCGTCCCACCGGACAGGCGGCGGGCCGGGAGGGAGGCCGGGGAGATCTCGGGCGCCGCGGCGGAGAAGATCGCGGCGGTGCTGCTGTACGGCGACCCCGGGTTCACGGCGGGTGAGCCGTTCAACGTCGGTGACTTCGATCCCGCCAAACAGGCCACGGCGCCCCGCGCGAAGGGAGTGCTGGACGCGTACGCGAGCCGCATCCGGAATTACTGCGTCAAGGACGATTTCGCCTGCCAGGGATCGACCGGGAATTTCCTCGCCCACCTCGGCTATTTCTTCAACGACATGCCCGAGGACGGAGCCGGTTTCGCCGTTCAGAAGGTCAAGGGGTGATCAGTCCGAGCGTGGCGAGGGCCTTTCTCAGTGTCTGCCGGTCGGCGGCGGGTGCGTCCTGGTCGAACCAGCCCGCGACGCGGCGCAGGACGGCCTCTTCCCCTGCCGGGGGCCGGAGGAGGAGTTCGGGGCCGATGACGTCGACGACCTCCTCGAACGCGTCGCCGTGATCGACCAGCGTCCAGCCCGCCCAGGTCCGCGCCGCCGCGCGCGGGTCGTGCGGGCAGTCGAGCGACCACCAGTGCAGTCGCCGGGCGGTCGCATCGATGTACGCGCCGTTCCGCGGCACGGCTTCGAGCACCGCGAAGGGAATCGACTCTTCCTGGGGCAGGAGCATGACGTCCGGGCCGGCCAGCAGCGGCCCTTCCATCGCGGCGCCCCACAGGCCGGAGAAGGAGAGGCGCCCCGAGGCGTCGCGCACCGCGACCAGGGTGAGGGCGACGCATGACAGGTCGTCGTCCTCGGTCGGCGGCTGCGCCCATTGGGTGCGCAGCGGCGGTGGCGGCTCGTCCAGGTAGAGCACGGTGTCGTACGGGAGCCCCAGGTGGTCCATGACCTCGAACAGTTCCCGCGCGGCCCAGGAGACCTCCCAGCGGGGCCACAGGGCGCGGGTGATGCGGAGCCAGGCGCGGATTTCGAGGACGGAGGTGTCCCGTCGCGGGCCCGGCACGTCCTCCCAGGTGTGGACGAGCATCCGGCGCCGCCGGACGTGGAGCAGTGCCACGCCCTCCCACCAGACCGAATTCATCCACGAATCGGAGGTGCCGCCGAACTGCCCCTGGATGAAATCGATGGTCCGCTCCGGGCCCCACATCACGTCGTGGAACAGGGTGTGGGCGCCGTGCCGACGTGACCAGACACGGTGTTCCCGACCGTCCACGATGACGTAGTGCGCGTGGCCGCCGCCCATGCCGACACGTTAACCGGCGGCCGCGCGGCCCACCTCTTATTTATAGGTGTGGTGCGAGGGGGAGAGCGCGGCGCGATGCCGGAATCGCTCGTCCGAACGCGGCGGACGGGGCGCGGCAGCCCGCGGGGCCGGGGCGGACGGCGCGGTGTCTGGGACTCTTCCCAGCTAAGGGCGTTACCATCTGCCCGGTCCCCGCGGGACGATTCCATGCTGACACGGGATCGGCCTCACGTAACCCCTACCGCGCGTGCGCGCTACAAAACCGAACGCGATTCGTCACACCTGGCGCCGCTTTTGGCCGGGGTCGGCAAGATCCGCCTTTCCGCCTCCCTGCGCGCCTAACTTGTGCGGTAGGACCGGCGGCATGGGCGTGAGGGGGAGACGGTGACGGAGGAGCCGGCCGACCTGAGGATCGGGAGGCCGCACCCGGCCCGCATCTACGACTACCTGCTGGGAGGCAAGGAGAACTATCCGGCGGACCGGCTGGCCGCCGAGGAGATCGGCCGGGAGTGGGCGGGCCTGCGCGACTCGATGCGGGCGAACCGGCGGTTCATGCGGCGGGTGGTCCGGCGGCTGGCGGCGGAGGAGGGGATCCGGCAGTTCCTGGACGTCGGGACGGGCCTGCCGACCGCGCCCAACCTCCACGAGGTCGCGCAGGCGGCGGCCCCCGAGTCGCGGGTGGTGTACGTCGACAACGACCCGGTCGTGCTGGTGCACGCGCGGGCGCTGCTGACCTCGGGTCGTCCGGAGGGCAGGGTCGCCTGCCTGGACGCCGACGTCCGCGACCCGGAGGCGATCCTGGCCTCCCCGGAACTGCGGGGCACGCTGGACCTCGGCCGGCCCGTCGCGCTGTGCCTGATCGCGATCCTCCAGTACGTCGTGGAGGACGGCGTCGCCAAGAGCGTGATCGACCGGTTGATGGAGCCGCTGGCCCCGGGGAGCATGCTGGCGCTGTCGGCGGTGACCGCGGACGGCGCCCCGGAGGAGGTCGCCACCGGTGTGGCGGCTTTCAACGCGCGCGGCATCCCGGTCAAGGCGCGCCACAAGGCGGAGGTGGAGGGCCTGTTCGACGGCCTGGAACTCCTCCCGCCCGGTGTCGTGCCGATCCACCAGTGGCATCCGGACGATGCCGCGGCAGTGGAGCCGGACGCGCACGTCCACCTGTACGGGGGTGTCGCCCGGAAGGCCTAGTCGTGGACCGCCCAGGTGATCCCGTAGGGCGCGAGAGCGTCCAGGAACCCGGCCGGGTCGAGGACCTCGGCGGGCGTGCGCGCCCCCGCGGGGCCGTTCATGCGGAGGGTGCCCAGGGCCGCGATGACGCCGGTGGTGCCGTAGGTGTCCGGGCCCTGGACGCTGCCGCGGGCCCGGCGGCCGTCCCGGGCGACCGCCTCCACGGCGATCGTCCAGTGGTCGCCGCGCCGCTCCTCGTCGGAGGGCCCCTCGGGCAGGGCGGCGATGGCCTCCTCGGAGATGGCGGCGGAGAACATCTCGGCCAGCGCCGCCTCCGCGAAGCCCTGGACGCGCGCCACCTCCAGATGGCGGGGGACGGTGACGACCTCCTGGAGGGCGAACCTGATCACGGGCGTGCCGGGCTTGCCGGGGAAGTCCATGGTGGTGAGGCGGGGTTCGACGTCGCGGCGCCATTCGCCCTTCTCGTAGGCGAGCCCGCCCGACCTCAGGACGTCGGCGGTGCCGGAGAGGGAGCGCAGCGAGCCGCGCGACATCCCGCCCCCGCCCGTGATGAGGTGCCCGGAGAGGACCTCCTCGAGCGGGCCGCCGCCCAGGCGTTCGGCGAGGATCCGGGCGAGGAGGTCGCCGGGGACGCCGCCGTCGGTCATCGCGGGGGTGACGGTGACGCCGGCGCGTTCGGCGCCGGCGGCGCACGCGTCGTAGACCTCCTTGACGTGGAGCTGCTCGCCCGAGGTGTCGGTGTAGTGGCTGCCGGCGGCGACGGCGGCGCGGGCGACTGCCGCGCCCTGCGGGGTGAACGGGCCCGCGCAGTTGACGACCGCGTCCGCGTCCCGGAACGCGGCGACCAGGGCGTCGTGGTCGGCGCTGTCGGCGACGCGGGTGGCGGCGACCGTGCCGGCGCCGTTTCCGGCCGCGGCGGCGGCCGCCTCCTCGAGCCGCCGGGCGTTGCGGCCGGCGAGGACGATCTCTGTGTCGTGGCGGGCGAGCTCGGCGTGGACGAGGCGGCCCTGGTAGCCGTGCCCGCGCTGCTCGACACGCTGCTGCTGTTCATCCTGCGCGCCTGGTACGAGGAGCGGCCGGCCACGGGCTGGGCCGGGGTACTGGGCGACCCGGAGATCGGCGCCGCGCTGCGGGCCCTGCACGACGATCCCGCCCGGCCGTGGACGGTCGAGGAGCTCGGCAGGGCGGCGGGGCTGTCGAGGGCCGCGTTCGCCCGGCGCTTCACCGCGCTGGTCGGGCGGCCGCCGCTGGCGTACCTCACCTGGTGGCGCCTCACGATCGCGGCGCGGCTGCTGCGCGACGGCGACGCGCCGCTGGCGACGGTCGCCAAGCAGGTGGGGTACGGCTCGGAGTACGCCTTCGCCAACGCGTTCAAGCGCGAGTACGGCATCGCGCCGGGCCGCTACCGCACCGCCCCCACGGAGTCCCACGATCCCCCGGCGGCACCGTCCCACCCGCACCCGGCCCGGCCGGCCCCGGCGGCATCCGGCCGGGCGCGGTCTGCGGTGGCGATATCCGACGCGGCGGGGTCGTCCGCCGCGGAGGGAGACCGCTCGTCGTTCAGCCTCAGGTGAGCAGGTCGATGACGGGGGCGAAGCGTTCCATGGCGCTGTCGGGTACCACGTAGTAGGTGAAGCCGTAGCGTTCGCGGCGGGCGGTCATCTGCTCGGCGATGTGCTCGGGCGGGCCGGCGAACTGCGACGGCATGTCCAGGACCAGATCGCTGGACGAGGCGCCCCAGCCGCGCAGGACGGCGGTGCGCGCGGCGGCGGCTCGCGGGTCGGGGCCGAAGGCCGGCGTCACCAGCATGCTGAGCTCGACGCCGTCCCGTCCGGCCTCCTCCGCGGCCCGCCGGACGTGGTCGACCTTGCGCGCCACGGTGTCCGGCATCCGTTCGGAGATCTCCTCGGAGATCGTGCCGTCGGGCAGGGCGCGGGGAAGGACGCCCGCGATGTCGGCGTACCGCCCGGCGATGCCCAGCATCCGGCGGCTGCCGGCGCCGACGAGCAGCGGCGGGGCCTGCGCCGGGCGCGGGAAGACCGTCAGATCGCGCACGCTGTAGTGCTCCCCGGAGAAGGTGGTCTTCTCGCCGCGCAGCAGGTCCCTGAGGATCCGCAGCGACTCCTCCAGGCGGCCGACCCGCACGCCGGCCGGGTCGAACGGCATCCCGGCCCGCTCGTACTCCTCGCGCAGCCAGCCCGCCCCGAGGCCCAGCTCGAGGCGCCCGCCCGACACGTGGTCGAGGGTGGCGGCCTCCTTGGCGAGCATGACCGGGTGCCGGTGGTCGTTGGCGAGGACGAGCGTCCCGACCCGGAGCGTGCGGGTGGCCAGGGCGGCGGCGGTGAGCGCGATCATCGGGGCGAGCTGGTCGCCGAACGGCTCGGCCAGGTGGTGGTCCCGCAGCGTCAGTGTCGCGTATCCCAGCTCTTCCGCGCGCACCGCCAGGTCGGTCACCTCGCGCGCCGTACGGGCCGACTCGCCCACGACGCCGAAGCGGAACGCCCGCGCGGGTCCTTCGTTCCTTGGGCTCATGCGTCCAGCCTCGCGGCGCGCGCACCGCCCGCGCTGGCCGGAATCCGACCTCACGTTCACCGCGCCGGGACGGGTCGTCAGGTTGACTTGACGTCAGGGTGTCCTGACGGCACGATATGGATATGTCGCCCGATGATCTGGACGCCGCCCTGACCCTGCGGACCGCGATCGCCCGCTACGAGGACCTGCGCGCCCGAGACCTGTTCGAGGAGGACGACGACCACGAGCCGCTCAGCCGCGCCGAAGCGCTGGAGATGATCGCCCTGGGGGAGGTGATCGCCCGCAAGGCGCGCTACGGCCGCCAGCTCGCAGTGCGCACCGCGCGGGAGCGGGGCGCCTCGTGGTCGCAGATCGGCCGGGCCCTCGGCACCAGCAAGCAGACCGCCTGGGAGACCCACAACCGCTGGATCGAGCAGCAGGCCGAGCAGCGGCGCGACCAGGGCCACTGGGGCCTCGACGAGGCCGAGGCGGCGCGCGAGCGGGACCTGGCCGGCCGCCGTCCCGAGGAGGGCGAGTGACCGTGCACCCTTCCGAATCGGGCCGCTCACCGACCCGCGCTCGCACGGCGCCGACCCCGCGGACGCCTTCCACCTCGTCCTGCCGCACATACCCGGGTACGGCCTGTCCGGTCCCACTCCGGGCACGGGATGGGACGTCGACCGCATCGCGCGCGCCTGGGCCGAGCTGATGCGCCGTCTCGGCTACACCCGGTACGGCGCGCAGGGCGGCGACTGGGGCCACGCCATCACGCGCAGGCTCGCGGCCGTGGACGGTGACCACGTGGCCGCCATCCACCTCAACACGCTGTTCACCCCTCCGCCCGCCGATCCTCACGAGCTGGCGGCGCTCTCCGACGACGACCGGGCGCGGCTGCGGCTGACGGCCGAATCGTTCACGGAGATGTCGGGGTACGCGCAGGTGCAGGGCACCCGCCCCCAGACCCTGGCCTACGCGCTGACCGATTCGCCGGTGGGGCAGCTGGCGTGGATCGCCGAGAAGTTCCACGAGTGGTCCGACCCCGGCATCACCGTCGGACGCGACCGGCTGCTGACGAACGTGATGCTCTACTGGCTCACCGCCACCGCCGGGTCGTCGGCCCGGCTGTACTACGAGGACTTCCACCCGTCGCGTGAGGTGCCGCCGGACGGGCGGTGCGCGACCCCGGTCGGGGTGGCCGTCTTCGCCCGCGACCTGGCCCGCCCCGTACGGAGCCTGGCGGAGCGCGACAACGCGATCGTGCACTGGAGCGAGCTGCCGCGCGGCGGGCATTTCGCCGCCCTTGAGTGCCCGGTCCTCTTCACCGCCGACGTCCGGGAGTTCTTCCGCCCCTTCCGGCGGGCATAGCCGCGGGGGAGCGGGGCGTCAGCCGGAGCCGATGCCGGCCTTGCGGTACTCCTCGTACAGGGAGAACAGCTCGCCCACGGGGACCGGCCTGCGGTCGGCCGCCGCGATCTCCTCCGCGCCGTTCAGCGTGGGCAGCGGCGGGTAGAAGCTCATGCCCTGGTCGTGGCGGAGGGCGGCCACGTCGTCCTGCCAGCCGGGCCAGCGGAGCGTCCAGTAGAAGTCGGTGAGGTTGCCGAGGATGAGGAAGCGCAGCCACATGCTGTGGCCGAAGACCCGCTGGGGGGTCTCCAGCAGCTTCCACTCCAGGTTCTCGGGCTGGAAGTAGCACATCTGCCCGGGCTCGCCGGGACGGCCGTCGCCGGCCGGGTCGGAGCCGTTGATCTCGAAGCGGCCGCCGAGGACGTCGTACCCGACCAGCAGCGCGGGCGCCGGGCCGCGCCGCTCGGCGAGTGCGGGGTTGGCCTCGGCCAGGCTCGGCAGGCCCAGCTCCGGCGAGCCGCCGCCCAGCACCCGGACCCAGCCGTGGTCGACCAGCACGCCGCCGGTGTGCAGGGCCAGCGCGCCCAGGAACGACCCGGCGCTGACCTGGATCCGGTGCAGCGCCTCCTCGCCGGCCTCCGGCGCCACGGGCAGGATCTCCGCCGTCTGGTGCCCGTCGGCGCGGCCCAGCAGCTCCTCCAGCTCGGGCCAGGCGGGGTCGGCGACGTCCTTGAGTTCGGCGATCGAGCGGAGACCACTCACGGTCGTACGTCCTCCCATCGGTACGGGCCGGTGCGGGCGCCGGGGCGTTGAGCCTGTTTCGCGGTAATTCGGGCGATCTTGCCAGATCATCGCGGGTGCGCGAGAGCGAACCCGGGAAGTCGGCGGCGGAACCGGAGGTCGCGCGGGGGGCGGCGGACGGTCCGGGTGATCAGGCTCACTCCCGCCCGGACCTTGACGGGCGCGCCCGGCTCGCATTGAGTTAGGCTCACCTAAGTTAGGTATCCCTAAATAGATGATCCGAGCAGCCGATCCGCGCAGACGACCGGCGCGTCGCGTCCCGAGTGGAGGAACCGCATGGACCGCACCCGGACCTCAGGCACGGTCGTCGTCGTGACCGGAGCGGCGCGCGGCCCCGGCGCCGACATCGCCCGCGCGGTCGCCGCCGCCGGGGCGCGGGTCGCCGTGCTGGACCGGGACGCGGCCGCCGCCCGGGCGCTGGCCGCCGCGCTCGGGCCGCGCCGCGCCCTCGCCTGCCCCGCCGACGTCTTCGACGGCGACGCGGTCGAGGACGCCGTCGAGCGCGCCGAGCGCGACCTGGGCCCGATCGGCGTGCTGGTCAACGTCGCCGGCATCCTGCGTCCCGGCCCCGCTCCCGCCGCGCTGTGCGAGGACGGCTGGGCCGACACCTTCGCGGTCAGCGCGACCGGTGTCTTCCTGGTCTCCCGGGCCGTCGCCCGCCGCATGGTGCCGCGCCGTTCGGGCGCGATCGTGACGGTCGCCTCCGACGCCGCGGTCCGGGTGCCGTGCCCGCGGCTGTCGGTCGGGGCGGCGTCCGGGGCGACGGCCGTCCAGTTCACCCGGTGCCTGGGGTGGGAGCTGGCCGAGTTCGGCATCCGCTGCGAGGTCGTCGCGCCCGGCGACGTCGCCGTGCCAGACGCCGCCGGCACGGCGCCGTCCGCGCTCGCCCACCTGACCAGGCTGACGCGGCTCACGCGGCTGCAAGGCGTCGCCTGACGGCGGCGGGTTCCGCGGGCTTCGCAGCGCGGGGCAGCGGGGCAGCGTGGTCAACGGGGTCAACGGGGTCCTGCGATGCCCTGCGTGTCCTCGGCCGCCTCCCTGGCCGCTTCGAGTTCGAGGGCGCCGAGCCTGACCCTGGTCTCCTCGGGCACCGGGCGGGTGCGTTCGACGTACCCGCCGGACGGGCGCCGGACGATGACGCCGGTCTCGACCCCGTGCTTGAGGAGCAGCATGTCGCGGCGGCGCAACCCCAGGCAGATCCGGCGCGTCACGGCGAACGCGACGACCGGCCCGACCAGCAGCGCCGCGCGGAAGAACCAGGTGGTCGCGAACAGTGACAGGTGGAACCGCTCGGCGATGATGTCGTTGCCCGCCGCGGCCCACAGCACGCCGTAGAAGACGATCCCCGCCACGCCCAGCCCGGTGCGGGTCGCGGCGTCGCGCGGACGGTCCAGCACGTGGTGCACCGCGCGGTCGCCCGTCAGCCGCCGCTCGATGAACGGGTACAGCGCCAGCGCCGTCATGAAGGCGGTGACGACCAGCAGCGGGACGATCACCCCGAGGGCGAGGGTGTGCCCGGCGACGGTGACGTCCCAGCCGGGCATCAGGCGCAGCGCCCCGTCCCCGAAGGCCAGGTACCAGTCGGGCTGGGAGCCGGCGCTGATCGCGGTGGGGGAGTACGGCCCGTACAGCCAGATCGGGTTGACCTGGGCGATCGTGGCCAGCAGCGCGGTCACGCCCGCGACGAAGAGGAAGAAGGCGGCGGTCTTGGCCATGAAGACCGGAAAGAACGGCTTGCCCTCGACGGTCTTCTCGGTGCTGAGGCCGCGGCGGTGGTCGGTGTGCTTCTGCACCCACGGCAGCACGATCGCGTGCACCGGGACGAGCGCGAGCATCAGCCCGGGGACGACCAGCACGTGCAGGATGTACAGGCGTGGCACCAGGTCGGTGCCGGGGAACTCGCCGCCCAGGAGCAGGAAGCTCGCGTACGAGCCGGCCACCGGCAGCGACTGCGCGGCGCCCAGCACCAGCCGCAGCCCGGTGCCCGACAGCAGGTCGTCCGGCAGTGAGTAGCCGGTGAAGCCGTTGACCAGGGCCAGCGTGAACAGGGTGAAGCCGAGCAGCCAGTTCAGCTCGCGCGGCTTGCGGAACGCTCCGGTGAAGAACACCCGGAGCATGTGCGCCATGATCGCGGCGACGAAGACGATCGCCGCCCAGTGGTGGACCTGCCGCATCAGCAGGCCGCCGCGCACCTCCAGGCTGATGTGCAGCGTGGAGGCGTACGCCTCGCTCATCTCGATCCCGCGCAGCGGGGCGTAGGAGCCGTCGTAGACGACCTCGGCCATGCTCGGCTTGAAGAACAGGGTGAGGAACACGCCCGACAGCAGCAGGACCACGAAGGAGTAGAGCGCGATCTCGCCCAGGAGGAAGGACCAGTGGTCCGGGAAGACCTTGCGGGCGGCGCGGCGTGCGAACCCGGCGACGCCCAGCCTGCCGTCGAGGGCGTCCAGGGCTCCCCGCGCCGCCCGTCCGTCCGCCGTCTCCGCCGCCGGCGCCCCCGTGGCCGCACCGGTCATGCCCGCTGTCACGCCCGCCTCCGGGTGGTCGACGATCACTTACGACCGAACGTAGTACGACATGCTGTAGTACTACAAGGGGTCGTGGCCGATTCCGGCCGGAACCCGGCCCACGCCTCCGGCGTCTTCCGAACCCCGCCGATCCTCCGTTCGTCTCAGCCTTGGGGGCCGGACTCCCGATCCGGCCCGCAGTGTGAGGAGATCCGCATGGCGGAGGAGAGCATCGAGGTCACGATCGCGCCGGACGGCACGGTCGCGATGCACGTCGACGGCATCGCCGGGATGGGCTGCCTGGAGGAGACCGAGGACCTCGTCCGGATGCTGGGCGGCGAGGTGGAGACCCGGGAGCTGACCGCCGAGGCGTACGTCGAGGGCGAGGCCGAGGCCGGGCAGGAGCAGCGGGACCAGGTGTGGGGATGACCCCGCCCGGGAGCACCGGTGACCCCCGGTCGGTGCCCTGGCGGGTGCACGAGGTGCTGGCGCGCAGCCGCGCCAACGGTCCCGGCCTGCGGTTCACCGTCTGGAGCCAGGGCTGCTCGCTGGACTGCCCCGGATGCTTCAACCCCGAGACGCACCGTCCCGGCGGGCCGGTCCGCGCCGTCGGCGAGCTGGCCGACGCGGCGCTGGCCGCCGCCGGGGAGATCGAGGGCGTCACCCTCACCGGCGGCGAGCCGCTGGAGCAGCCCGAGGCGGTCGCCGCGTTCTGCGCGGAGGTCACCGCCCGCGGCGGCCTCGGGGTGGTGATCCTCACCGGCTTCACCCGGGCCGAGATCGAGGCGGACCCCGGCCGGCTGGCGGCGGTGGCCGCGGCCGACATGGTCGTCGCGGGACGCTACAACCCGCGCCTCCACCTGGGCGCCGGGCTGCGCGGGTCGGCCAACAAGCGGTACTGGGCGCGGACGGGCCGCTACCGGGCGGCCGACTTCGAGGACGTGCCCGAGACGGAGATAATGATCGCGCCCGACGGCGGCCTGACGGTCACCGGGATGCGCGCGGCGGCGACGGCGGCGGAGGGGCTGCGATGAGCGTACGGGACGAGATCGGCCTCTACCTGCGGGCGCGGGTGTCGCTGATCGTGCTGGTCACCGTGGAGGAGCAGCGCGCCCTGCGGATCCTGGACGAGGTGCGCCGCGGCCGCGACCCCGGCTCGGACCTGGTCGTGTGGGACATCGCCGACCGGTTCGACTCCAAGGCGGGCCGGCCGCTGCCCGACGCCGCCGACCCGGGCGGCGCGCTGGAGAAGATCAAGGAGCTGGCGCTCAAGCACCCCGACCGGCGCGACCTGTACGTCCTCAAGGACTTCCACGAGTTCTGGGGCAAGGACCCGCGGATCCGGCGGCGGCTGCGCAACCTGGCCCAGCAGCTGGTGTTCACCGGGTCCTCGCTGGTCGTCACCACGCCCGCGGGCACGATCCCCCAGGAGCTGCGCGACGACGCGGTGGTCGTCGAGCTGCCGCTGCCCGACGAGCCGGCGCTGCGCGGCGAGCTCGACGACCTGGTCGGCGGCACCCGGGGCGTGCGGTCGGAGCTGACCCCGCACGGCCGCGCCAAGCTCGCCCAGGCCGCGCTGGGCCTGACCGCGTCGCAGGCGAAGCGGGCGTTCGCCAAGGCCATCGTGCGGGACGAGGTCCTCGACGACCGCGACATCGACGCGGTGCTGGAGGAGAAGAAGGCCGTCATCCGGGAGAGCCGCGCCCTGGAGTACTTCTCCGTAGAGGAGACCACCGACGATGTGGGCGGCCTGGAGGCGCTGAAGGCGTGGCTGGCGCTGCGCGAGCGCGCCTTCAGCGCCGAGGCCGCCGACTACGGGCTGCCCGCGCCCAAGGGGCTGGCGCTGATCGGCATCCCCGGCACCGGCAAGAGCCTCACCGCCAAGATGATCGGCGGCATGTGGCGGCTGCCGCTGCTGCGGCTGGACGTCGGCGCGCTGTTCGGCTCGCTGGTGGGGGAGTCGGAGGAGCGGATCAGGCGGGCGCTGCAGCTCACCGAGACGATCGCGCCGTGCGTGCTGTGGATCGACGAGCTGGAGAAGGGCTTCGCGACCGGCGACCTGGACGGCGGCACCTCGCAGCGGGTGTTCGGCACGCTGCTGACCTGGATGCAGGAGAAGACCGCGCCGGTGTTCGCGGTCGCCACCGCCAACGACGTCACCGCGCTGCCACCGGAGGCGCTGCGCCGCGGCCGCTTCGACGAGGTGTTCTTCCTCGACCTGCCGACCGAGGAGGAGCGCCGCGAGATCATCGGCGTGCACCTGCGCAAGCGGCGGCGCGACCCGGGCGCCTTCGACGTGCACCATCTGGCGCAGATCTCCGACGGCTTCGTCGGCGCCGAGCTGGAGCAGGTGGTGATCGACGCGATGTACGCGGCGTTCGCCGAGGAGCGCGACGTGCGCACCGCCGACGTCACCGCGGCGATCGGCCGCACCGTGCCGCTGAGCCGCTCCCAGCGCGAGGTGATCGAGCGGCTGCGGGCGTGGCTGCACGAGGGCCGGGCGCAGTCGGCGTCGTTCGCCGAGACCGCGGTGGCCGAGAAGTCGCAGGTGCGGCTGGAACTCGACTGACCCATGGGAGTGATCGGGAGGCTGCGCACCGCCCGCCTGATGCGGGCGGCCCGCCACGGTGCGCAGCCGGCCGTGGACGAGCTGTGGCGCAGGTGGCTGGAGGGCGCGGGCCCCGGCTCGGGCCGGATCCGGTACGTCCTGGTGCAGGCGGGCCGCCCGGCGTCCGCCGAGCCGCTGCGCGGGCTCAGCCGGGTGGCGCTGGGGGAGCGCGGCGCGGACTTGGCGGAGGCGCTCGCCGAGGCGGCCCGCCGCCACGGCCACCCGATCGCGGCCACGGCGCGCTCGGCGATCCTGGCCGATCGGGTCCCGGAGGTGGTCGACGCCGTCTGCGAGGCCGCTCTCGCCGACGAGGGCCGGCGTGCGGGGAGCCTGGCGGCCTGGTGCGAGCGGCACGGTCTCGTACCGTCCGACCCGGTGCGGCGCGGCGCGTTCCTGCTGCTGACGGGGCGGCCGGAGGATCGGCGGGCGGCCGACCCGGACGGTTCGCTGCTGGCCCTGGCCTATGAGGCGGCGGGCGACCGGGAGCGCGCCCGGCTGCGCACCGCCGTGATCGGCGACGGGGACCTGGACCTGCTGCGGATCGTGGCGGGCCGCGCCGCCCGCATGAGCGGCGAGGAGATCGGCCATGTGACCGGGCAGCTCGCCCGGCACGGCCGCTGGGACGAGCTGTGGGGGCTCGTCCGGACCCTGCCGCTGGTCCACGCGGCCGACGCGATGCGCCTGTTCACCGGTGGTGGCGCGGAGGCGGCGGCGTGGCGGCCCGCGGACGCCGATCTCGAGGTGTTCGGGGCGCTCGCGCGGCTCACGCCGCAGGCGCTGGCCGGCGGCCTGCGCGCGCTGGGGTCGGTGGGCGCGCTGGAGCTGTCGGTGCCCGGCCGGATCGCCGAGGTGTCGATCGACCCGTCCGGGCGGCGGCTGGCGGTCTCCTCGCGCGAGACCGGGGACGGGCCCGGGCATGTGCACGTCTTCGACCTCACCGCGCGGGGGAACCGGCTGCTGCGCAAGAGCTTCGACCGCTGCCACCCCACCACGCTCGTCCACACCGGCGACGCCCTGTTCGTCGCCGCGTGGCGGGGGCGGGCCGAGCCGGTCAAGGCCCGCGGCATCACCCGCTACGAGGACGACATGCGCGAGACGGTCCTGCGGGGCCTGGAGGGGGCGGTCCCGGCGATGGCCGCGCTCGGCAACGGCCGGTTCGCCGCGCTGGAGGTGATCACCGCGCCGGGCGGCGAGTCCCTGCACAGCAGGATTCTGCACTTCGGCGGCTCCGGCGGGGCCCGCGGCGGGTTCCCCCTCCACATCCGGCTGCACGAGGCGGATGGGGCGCCGGCGCCGAGCCGGATGGCGGCCGAGCCGCGCACGGGGCGCCTCGTGCTGGACGGTCCCGGCCTCCAGATCATCGGGACGCGGCCCTACGAACCGCTGGCCCTGTCGGGCCCCGTCGAGGGCGAACACGAGGTCTGCTTCCTCGGCCCGGACAGGATCGCGGCCGTGTCCACGGCGACCTCCCGCGTGCGGAGCCTGCGCGTGGTGCCCGGCGGCGGGCTGGAGACCGAGGCGGTCGCCGCGCTGGAGCCGCTGTCCGGCCCTCGCCATCCGGTCGGGATATCGGGTCGTGGCGAGCTGGCCGTCCTTGACGCGGGACGCCACGAGCGCCCGGCGCGGGTGTGCTACCTCGACGCCGCGACGCTGGAGCAGACGGGCGGCCCGCGGGAGCTGAGCGGCAGGACCGGGGACGCCCTGTGGGGGAGCCCGGACGGCGCCGTGCACGCGCTCACGGCGGGCGGCGACATCGCCGTCGCCGACGCCCCGCACGCGGTGGACGTCGCGCTCATGGCACGCAGGTGGCCCGCCGAGCTGGGGCCCCGCGATCTTCACCCGATCGAGCTGGTCCGCGGCGACCCGGCGACGGCCGGGGCCCGCGCGCTGGCGGAGGTGCTGTGGCTGCGGCTCGACCAGCGGCTGGCGACCGAGATCCACCTCTCGGCCTCCCCGCCCGCTCCCACGGGCCGCGACGACGACATCGCCCTCGGCCCGGAGGGCGGGGCGGCATGAGGGGCCATCGCGCCGGGGAGCGCGGGATCCGCCGGGTGATCCGCGTGACCGGCCGCACGGGCAGGGACGGCGCGCGGCGCGGCGGGGCTCACGGGCACGGGCGACGACATCATCCTGGGAGACCTGGAAGACCTGGGAGAGAGGGACGGATGACAGCGCGGATCGGCCTCGACTTCGGAACGGCCAACACCGTCGTCGCCCGCTGGGACGAGACCCTGGGGCGGGGCGAGCCCGTCCCGCTGGAGGGCGCGGACCTGCTGCGCGAGGGGGCGCGCGGCGTCCGGCAGCGGGTGGTGCCCTCGCTGCTGGCCTACGACGCCACCGGCGAACGGCGCTGGCTGGGCGCGCAGGTCACGCCGGAGCTGGCGGCGCGGCCGGGCGTCACCGTCTTCCAGTCGACCAAGAGCAACCTCACCGGGCGGGCCGCCGACATCCCCCGCCCGGTCGGCGACCGCAAGATCTCCGGACGGGAGGCCGCCGCCCGCTTCCTGGGCGACGTCATGGCGCTGGCCACGCTGGCGGCCGGCGCCGACGACCTGGAGATCGTGGCGACCGCGCCGGTCGAGAGCTTCGACACCTACCGCGACTGGCTGGTCCGCGAGGTGGAGGGCGGCCCGGCCCGGATACGGGTCGTGGACGAGGCCACCGCCGCCGCCGTCGGCTACAGCGCACGGATGAACCCCGGCCAGGTCTTCTGCGTGTTCGACTTCGGCGCCGGGACCCTCGACGTCTCCGCCGTCCGCGTCCAGGACCCCGAGCGCGGCCTGGCCGGCGGCGGGCCGGGGGTCCGCGTCGTGGCCAAGGCGGGCGTCGACCTGGGCGGCAACCACATCGACGCGCTGCTGGCCGAGCACGCGGCCGAGGAGGCGGGGCTGCCGCACGGCGACGCGGTGACCCGCAACCGGGTGTTCCGGCTTCTGCTGGCCTCGGCCGAGGCCGCCAAGGTCGCCCTCGCCCGCCGGGACGCGGCGGCGATCGAGGCCGCGGACCCGGTCACCGGCCGCAGGTACGCCGCGGAGGTCACCCGCGGCGCGTTCGAGCGGATGCTGCGCGAGCGCGACGTCCTGGGACGGGTCACCCGCACGCTGCGCAAGGTCCTCGACAACGCCGCGGCCAAGGGGTACCCGGCCGGGGAGATGGCGGGGATGTTCCTGGTCGGCGGCAGCAGCCTGATCCCGGCCGTCCGGGACGCGATCGCCCTCCAGTTCGACCCGGAGCTGGTCCATCTGGACCGGCCGCTGGAGGCCGTCGCGGCGGGCGCGGCCGGCATCGCGGGCGGCCGCGAGCTGCACGACCACATCCAGCACGACTACGTCATCCGGCACATCGACCAGGAGACCGGGGCCTACGGGTTCGAGCCGCTGGTGGAGTCCGGCACCCCCTACCCGACGCCCGAACCGGTCCGCTCCCTGGGGATCAGGGCCGTCCGGGACGGCCAGCGCCGCCTCGGCCTGGCCATCTACGAGCTCGCGCACGCCACCCACCGCGACGCCGCCGACCTGGAGATCGTGTTCGACGCCGCCGGCGGGGCGCGTGCCGTGCCGGTCACCCCGCAGCGCACGCAGGAGCGCGCCATGGTCTGGCTGAACGAGGACACCCCCACGTTCCTGGAGGCCGACCCGCCCGCCGCGGCCGGCGCCGACCGGTTCCGCCTCGACTTCCGCGTCGACCCGCAGAAACGGCTGACCGTCTCCGCGTTCGACCTCGTCCGCCGCGTCTGGGTGCTGGAGGGGCACCCGGTCGTCCGACTCGCCTGAGAGGTTCCGCGCCGATGTCCCACTTCACCCGCGTCCGCACCGCGCTCCGCGACCCCGACCTGCTCGCCGCCGCCCTCGCCGCCGTCGGGTTCGGCGAGGTGGAGGTGCACGACGCCCCGCAGACCCTGTACGG
Source organism: Spirillospora sp. CA-255316 (assembly GCA_050942275.1). GTDB lineage: Bacteria > Actinomycetota > Actinomycetes > Streptosporangiales > Streptosporangiaceae > Spirillospora. Next base: position 4,022,331 of record CP192047.1, read on the forward strand.
CTACCGGGGCGACGCCCGCCCCGAACGCGCCGAGGTGATCGTCCGCCGCGAACACGTCGGGACCGCCGGCAACGACATCGGTTTCGCCCGGCAGGCCGACGGGACGTTCGAGGCGGTCGTGAGCGAGTACGACCGGATGCGGTACGGGGCCGCGTGGCTGGCGGAGGTGGCCCGCGCCTACGGGTACGCGGCGACCGTCCGGTACGCCGAAACGCACGGGTTCGAGATCGCCACCGACGAGGTGGACCGCGACGGCATCCGCCGCATCACGCTCCGCCGCGCGGTCTGACGGTGTTTCAACGTCCCGGCCTACGGCGCTCGGCTGGCGGCCCGCCCCTGACCGGGCCTTGGCGAGCGCGGCATCGCGCGGTACCCGGGGCCACGTCGAGACAGGCCCTGGCCCCGGTCACTCGGAGGCGATGAAGGCCTCGGCGCGGCGGAAGAGGCCCAGGGTGATCGAGTGCAGCAGGTCGCCGGTCTCCTTGGGCGCCTTGCCGGCGAACGCGCGGGCGTGCGTGCCCTCCAGGACGATCCCCAGCTTGAAGCAGGCCAGCACCGCGTACCAGATGATCGACGCCAGGTCGCGGCCGGCGGTCGCGGCGGCCCGCTCGGCGTAGGCGGTGACCAGCTCGCCCGGCCCGGGCAGGCCGCCCGCCGCGCCCAGCGGCCCGGCCAGCGAGGCGCTCTCGTCGCCGTGGCCGGGCCAGGTGGCCAGCAGCCAGCCGAGGTCGAGCAGCGGGTCGCCGATCGTGCACATCTCCCAGTCGACGATCGCCGCGACCTGCGGGCCGTCCAGGGAGTACATCAGGTTGGCCAGGTGGTAGTCGCCGTGCATGACGCCCGGCCGCCAGGTGGCGGGACGGTTGGCCTCCAGCCAGGTCGCGACCCGCTCCAGGCCGGGGATCTCGGGGCCGGGGTAGCCCTCCAGGGAGCCGTAGCCGTCCAGCTCCGACATCCAGCGGTCGACCTGGCGCTCCAGGAACCCCTCCGGCCTGCCGAAGTCCGCCAGCCCCACCGCCTCGTGGTCGACCGCGCCCAGCGCCGACAGGGCGGTGGCGGCGTGCAGGCCCATCGCGTGCCGCATCACCGGGTCGGAGGCATGCGGCTCGGGCAGGGTCACCGTGGCGTTGAAGCCCTCGACCGGGGTCATGAGGTAGAAAACCGCGCCGTGCATGACGTTCTCGTCGGGGCAGGCGGCGATCACGCGCGGTGCGGGCACGTCGGTGCCGTCCAGGGCGGTCAGGACCCGCGCCTCGCGGCGCAGCACGTCGTTGGTGCGGGTGCGCAGGTGCCGGGGGCCGCGGCGCAGCACGTAGCCGGTTCCGCCGCGGCGGAAGCGGACCAGCACGTTCTGCGTCCCGCCGCTGAGGAGCCGGACGTCCTCGAACGGGCCGCCGGGCAGGCCGCGCTCGCTCATCCAGGCGTCGAGCACCTCGAAGTCCACGAGCGCGCGCTCGATCTCTGCGGGCTGCTGCACGGCGTTCCTCCTCGGCGAGACCCTACGGGGTGTGCCCCTCGATGCGGAGAGTAACAGTCATGCACTTGCATTAATCATTGAGATAGGCACATTATCGGGTGGAGACGCGATCGGCGACGCCCGCGGCGCACCCCCCGGTGACGCCGGCGCCGCCGCACGAGTGGCGCCTGTGGCGCCGAACCAGGGCGCCTGGTGGCGCCCTGCCAAGGGCGCCTTTGGCGCAGAGGGAGGCCGGCATGGCATGGGACTTCGACACCGACCCCGAGTACCAGGAACTGCTCGACTGGGCCGACGCCTTCGTCCGTGACGAGGTCGAGCCCCTCGACCTGGTGCTCGGCGACCCCTACGACAAGGCCGACCCCCGCTTCCGGCAGCTGGTCCGGCCGCTCCAGCAGCAGGTCAAGGAACGCGGGCTGTGGGCCTGCCACCTCGGCCCCGACCTCGGCGGCCAGGGCTACGGCCAGGTCAGGCTGGCCCTGCTGAACGAGATCCTGGGCCGCTCTCGCTTCGCGCCCTCGGTGTTCGGCTGCCAGGCCCCCGACTCCGGCAACGCCGAGATCATCGCCCACTTCGGCACCGAGGAGCAGAAGAAGCTCTACCTCGCGCCGCTCCTGGACGGCGAGATCTCCTCCTCGTACTCGATGACCGAGCCGCACGGCGGCTCCGACCCCACGATGTTCACCACCCGCGCCGAGCGCGACGGCGACGGCTGGGTCATCAACGGCGAGAAGTGGTTCTCCTCCAACGCCAAGCACGCCACCTTCATCATCGTGATGGCCGTGACCAACCCGGACGTGAACGCCTACGAGGGCATGTCGATGTTCATCGTGCCCGCCGGGACGCCGGGACTGACCATCGTCCGCAACGTCGGCGTCGGCAGCCACCGCGAGGGCTCCCACGGCTACCTGCGCTACGAGGACGTCCGGGTGCCCGCCGGCAACCTCCTCGGCGAGGAGGGCGGCGCGTTCGCCATCGCCCAGACCCGGCTCGGCGGCGGCCGCATCCACCACGCCATGCGCACCATCGCCCAGGTCCGCAAGGCGTTCGACATGATGTGCGAGCGGGCGGTGTCGCGGCAGACCAGGTTCGGCCCGCTGGCCAAGCTCCAGATGACGCGGGAGAAGATCGCCGACAGCTGGATCGAGATCGAGCAGTTCCGGCTGCTGGTGCTGCGCACCGCCTGGCTCATCGACAAGCACCAGGACTACAGGAAGGTCCGCAAGGACATCGCCGCGGTCAAGGCCGCCATGCCCAAGGTCTTCCACGACGTCGTCCAGCGGGCCATGCACCTGCACGGCGCGCTCGGCGTGTCGGGGGAGATGCCGTTCACGGGCATGCTGCTGAGCTCCCAGGCGATGGGCATCGCCGACGGGCCCACCGAGGTCCACAAGATCACGGTGGCCCGGCAGATTCTGCGAGACTACGAACCGGTCGAGGGGCTGTGGCCCAGCGGCCACCTGCCAACCCGCCGCGAGGCGGCCCGCGAACGCTACGCCGCCGCCCTGGAACTTGCCGTAGGGAACGAGTGACCGACACGCCTGCCGGCCCGGCCGCTCCCGCGTCGACGCGGGAGCGGCTCCTGGACGCCGCCCAGCGCCTGTACGCCGAGCGCGGCCTGGACGCGGTCAGCCTCCGCGAGATCAACCAGGCCGCCGGGGCGCGCAACGCCACCGCCGTCCAGTACCACTTCGGCGGCCGGGCGGGGATCGTCCGCGCGATCGTCGCCCGGCACCGTCCCGAGATCGAGGCGCGCCGGCACGCCCTGCTGGACGCCTACGAGTCGGCGGGCCGCGACGACGTGCGGGCGCTGGCGGCGGCGCTGGTACGGCCCCTGGCCGCCCGGCTCGCCGACGAGGGCGGCCGCGAGTTCCTGCAGATCTGGGCGGCCGTCCACAACCGCCCCGACCCGCTGCTGTCCACGGCCGCGCTGGAGGACCCCTCCGACAGCGTCTACCGGTGGCGGATGCTGGTGCTGCCGCTGCTGGAGGAGGACGCGGCGCGCCTGCACCGGCGCTTCACCGCCCTGCTGCACGCCTCGATCGAGCTGGGCCGCCGCGCCCGCTCGGGGCCGCGCACCGACGACCGGCTGTTCACCAGCTACCTGATCGACGTGGTCACCGCGATCCTGGGCGCGCCCGTCTCCGACGAGACCCGGCGCCTCGCCGCCGAACGCGACGCCGCCCGCGACGACGCCCGCTCCCATTCGTCCAAGACGGGGTGAGGGCCCGCCCGCAGACTGGGCATGTCACCCCGTCCTGACCAGGGAGAACGACATGACCGACACGCCCAGGCGCACCTTCTACCCGCTCGTCGGCTACACCGACCCGGCCAAGGCCATGGAATGGCTGGAACGGGCCTTCGGGTTCGTCACCCACGAGGTGGCCAGGGAGGGCGGCCGGATCGTGCACGCCGAGATGCGCTACGACACCGGCATCATCATGATCGCGCAGACCGAGGCCGGCGGCGCCGGCGTCTACGTGGCCGTCGCCGACCCGGACGCGCACCACGACCGGGCGCGATCGGCCGGCGCGGAGATCACCGGGGAGCTGACCGACACGTCGTACGGATCCCGCGACTACGCGGCCCGCGACCTGGAGGGCAATATCTGGTACTTCGGCACCTACCGCCCCTGAGCGGCGTCACAGGACGATTCCGCCCCGGTGAAATTGGGCGGAATCGTCCCGCTCGGCGGTGCTACGGTGCGGGAGCCGGCCGCGGGACTCCGGTGCGACTTCCGGAACTCGTTCTCTGCAAGCGGTGATTCGCTGTTCGCGCCCCCATTCCCCGGCCGGCACCCGGAATCTTGCCGAGACGGGGGCGGGGAGTCATGGGCGAGACGCTGGCGGACCTGGTCGCCTGCGAGGACGTGCTGATGTTCGTCAACGCCGCCATCACCTCCACCGGCCAGCGCGAGTTCCACCACGACGAGTTCGGCCAGCGGCTCTCGCTGGACTTCCTGCACGAGTACATGCTCGCCAACTACCGCGAGGTGTACGCGGCGGCGCTCGCGCTGGACATCAACGACCACAACGCCGCCCTGATCGTCCGCAACCTGCTCGTGTACGCCTCCGACGTCCCCGCCGAGCGCCGCCGCGCCGAGGGCCGGCTGATCGCGGCCCGGCTGCGGCGGCTGCCGCCGCAGCGCGTGCTGCGCACGTTCCGCGACCTGCGCCAGGTCGGCGTGAACAACCGCCGCACCCGCGCGATCCTCCGCGAGTGGATGGCCTCCCGCCCCGACCCCGCCTTCGACGCCGTCAAGTACCGCGGCGCGGTCCAGGAGGTGGTCCGCCACGCCCACCTCCGCCTGCCCGAGGACGGCGCGACCCGCGGCGAGCTGGGGGCGTTCCTCTTCGCGCCGCACCGCCGCGCGGCGTTCCGCACGCCGATGTTCGAGACCTGGCGGCGCGCGCACTACGAGCAGGCCGCCCTGTACGACCTGCCCTACACGGTCGCCGAGGGCTTCGCGGCCAAGCACGGCATCCCCCGCAAGGTCTTCCTGGAACGCATCGAGCCGCGCATGACGCGCCTGGAGCGCCTCCGCCTCCAGGAGAACGCCCGCGGGTACGGGGCCGGCGCCGTCGCCGCCGACCTGTCGGGCATGCCGCTGACCAGGCTCGCCACCTACGTCCTCGCGCTGTCCCTCGACGACCGGGTCAGGCGCCGCGACGAGCTGACCACGGCCCTGCGCGCCGCCGCCCGCCGTGCCGCCGGGCCACTGGCGGGGCAGTGGGGACGCGTCACCGCCGTGCTGGACGACAGCTTCTCCACCACCGGCTCCGGGCAGAAGCGCCGCCGCCCCCTGGCCGTGGCGCTGGCCTGCCACCACCTCCTCCAGGTCCTCGCGTCCCGGTACACGCCGCTGTGGCTCTCGGGACGCGCCGACGAGCTGCTGCTGTACCCGTTCGGGCCCTCACCGCTGGGCGAGCGGATCCTGGACGCCCTCGACACCGGCCCGGACCGCCTCGTCATCGTCTCCGACGGCTGGGACAACGCCCCGCCTGGCCTGGCCGCCGAGGTCCTGCGGGTGTGGCGCACCCGGCTCGACCCGCACGGCCGCGTCGCCGTCACCCATCTCAACCCGGTGTACGACGCCGGCGACTTCGACGTGCGCAGGCTCGCGCCGACCGTGCCCACCGCCGGCATCCGGGACGCCGAGGACCTGCCCACCCTGGTCGAGCTGGCCCGCTTCGCCGAGGGCCGCGCCGGGCTCGGCGACGTCCGCGCCTACCTCGACGAACGCGTCGCACGCTTCACCGGGAGCGGCCGATGAAGGAGCTCACGCTCGCCGGCCTGGCCACCCGGCCCGCCCAGGCCTGGGGATCGGTCCGGCTCGTCCCGCTGGTGCGCGAGAAGCCGGTGGCGGACCTGCGGCTGCACCGCCGCGTCTACGACGACCCCTCCGTCGTGGCCGTGGGCGACCGCACGGTCTACACCGCCTTCATCCCGCACGCCTACGTCGCGACCTGGGCGAACACCGAGGGGCCCGCCGCCTCGTACGGCACCCGGATGCTGGAGCGTGACGACGCCGGGATCGCCCCGGCGTCCCTGCCGATCAAAGTGCGGCGGCGGATGGCACGCCGCGTCGCCAAGGACCGGCTGCGGTTCCTGCCCCTGCACCTGGCCGTCGAGGGCTACCTCGCGCTGCACTTCGGCGGCCCCGAGCTCGCCTGGGAGGAATGGTCGCAGCGGGCGCTGCGCGGCGGCCTGTCGCCCCGGTCCGAGCGGACCTTCCTCGGCCTGCACGTGCAGGGCCTGGAGGACGCCCTCGGCGTGTTCGAGGTCCACCCCGGCCAGTGCGGCGTCATGGTGTACGTCGCGGGCGCTCTGGCCAGCGCCTTCGTCGTCCCGCACCCCGACGACTACCGGGCGCTGCACGCCACGCTGGTGGAGGACCTGTTCGGGGAGACGATCTACCAGTACGGGCTCCTCAACCTGCCCGCCGCCGACATGAGCGTGCGCATCGACGACACGCGCGTCGGATCCCTGGCGGACCTGCGGGCGCAGGCCGGGCGGCGGCAGGAGGAGTGGGCGTCGTTCCACGACACGGTCATGGCGGGCGACCTGTTCGACCCGGACGGCACGTACCGGGCCGTCCAGCACCTCAACGGCTTCGAGCTCGGCCGGTTCATGCCCGCCTTCTCGCCGCGCCGGGAGAACCACATCGGCGAGGCCATCACCGACCGGCAGGGCAGGATCGCCTACCTCAAGTCGTTCCGCTTGTCGGACACCCAGGTCCGCCGCGGCTACCTCCTCACCCGCCTGGCCGCCCACGGCTGGAACCTGGAGAAGTCCGCGAAGGCCCTGGGCACCAACGCCGCCGGGCTGGGCCTGCGCCTGGAACGCGCGGGCTTCGGTTACCTGCTGCGCCAGGACGTCCTGGACCACTACCGCGCCCAGGCCCGCCGCGGCGCGCCCGCCCCCGGCACCTGACCCTCCCCGCGGCTTCCGGCGTTGACCCGGGGCCGGGGGCGGGAACTGTCAGCCGCGCAGGCCGGCGAAAAGGTCGTCCTCGTGGTCGGGGGCGTCCACCCGGGAGAAACGGCGGAGGAACGCCTCGGCGCCCAGCGCCAGCCGCCGGGCCTCCTCCGGCAGCCGCAGCAGGAAGATGTTCTCGCCCTGGCTGGCGTGCGCCTCCAGCGCCTTGACCTTGCGCTCCACGTACGCCGACACGTCCACCACGCTGGTGATCATCTCGTCCGGGACGCCGAAGTCGTCGGGGAGCTCGAAATCGCCCAGGCCCAGGTCCGCCCCGCTGTTCTTGAGCAGCTCCATCAGCTGCCGCGCGCCCGAGCGCGGGACCGCCGTGTAGTAGAGCTTGTCGGGGATCCCGGTCGACTCGGCGGCGGCGACCGCGACGCGGTGCGCCTGGATGTGGTCGGGATGCCCGTAGCCGCCGTTCTCGTCGTAGGTGACCACGACCTGCGGGCGGTAGCGCTCCATCAGCTCCGCCAGCCGCCCGGCCGCCCGCTCCACCGGCACGTTGGCGAACGCCTCCGGATGGCCGTTGGTGTCCCAGCCGTCCATCCCCGAGTCGCGGTGGCCGAGCAGCTCGACATGGCCGATGTTCAGCAGGCCCGCCGACTCCCGGAGCTCGGCAAGCCGCAGCCGCGCCACCCCGGCCGCGTCGTGGCCGGGATCGTCCGGCTTGAGACCGCCCGCGTCGTCGCCCGCCTCACCGTTCGTGCACGTCACCAGGACCGTGCGGATCCCCTCCTCCGCGCAGCGGGCCAGCAGCCCGCCCGTGCCGAGAACCTCGTCGTCGGGGTGCGCGTGCACCGCCATAAGGGTGAGCTGGGATTCCATCTGATCTCCTCAACCGAATAGCCCGGCCCACTCTACGGCCCGCCACCGACAGGCCCCTCACACCTGCGAGGAGGCCTCCGCCGCGGACAGTTCGGCGGCGGTGAGGGGACGCGCGGGGGCCTCGAACGGGAACAGCGACGTGGCGGTGAGCCCGTTCACGACGAGCAGCTCCCCGGACCCCAGCAGCCGCCACCCGGGGTCCTCGTCCATCCGCTCGCTGGCGACCACGTACGCGGGGGTGTGGCGCTCCCCGTCCACGCACTCCACGTCCAGGCTGCCGGGCTCGTGCCCCGCGTGCAGGTGCCGGGTCCTCCGGTCCAGCCGGGGTGCCAGGACCCACAGCTCGTTGGGCTCGGGGTAGCGCAGCGCCCAGAGCCGGTGCGCCTCGGCCAGCAGGACGTTGAGCGAGTAGACCGGCAGCTCGGCCGCGATCCGCCGGACCGCCGCGATCAGGCCCGCCGTCGTGTCGCCGTGCCGCCGGATCTCCGCGCTGATGTAGGCGAAGACCAGCTCGGAGTCGGTCTGGCCCTCCAGCAGCGCGCGGTCCACGTCGGTGAGCCACGACTCCAGCGTGCCGAGCCCCTGCACCACCCCGTTGTGGGCGAACAGCCGGTCGTTCATGTCGAACGGGTGCGCGTTGTGCACGCTGACCCGGCCGGTCGAGGCGTACCGCACGTGCGAGACGAAGGTGTGGGAGACGACGTTGCGGGCCTCGGAGGCGAAGTCGGTGTTCTCGTACGCGGCGACCGGTGCCCGGTCCCGGACGGGCTCGTCGCCGAGCGAGAACCACCCCAGCCCCGTCCCGTCGGGCATTCTGCGGCTCTGCGCGCGCATGCTCTGGGGCGCGTCCAGCAGCCAGAACGTGGCCCGCACCCGGGGTCCGCCGGTGGTCATCCCGAAGAGTCGGCACATGTCTCCACCATGACCGACCGCCACGGCGGGGACCAGCCCGCCCCCGCGGAAAGGCCTTCGACGGGCGGCCGCGATGGCGTACGGTCCGGATATGGGGTCCCCGGTGGTGCTGCTGGACGTCGATGGCGTGCTCAACCCGTTCGAGCGGCCGCATCGCGGTTTCCGGCGGTTCCGGTGCTCGCCCAACGGCGTCACCTACAAGCTGTGGCTCAACGCGGAGCACGGGCGCATGCTGCTCGACCTGGCCGAGGCCGCCGGCGCCGAGCTGGCCTGGGCCAGCTACTGGTGCGACCACGCCAACACCTGGATCGGTCCCAGGGTCGGCCTGCCGGAGCTGCCCTTCGTCCCGATCCCGCGGTTCCCGGGGATCACCGAGGGCGTCTCGCTGGGCGCCTGGAAGGCCCGCCACGTCGCCGCCTGGACCGGCGGACGCCCGTTCGTGTGGTTCGAGGACGAGCCCGACGCCACCGACTGCATAGCCGCCGAGCCGGGGGTCGGAGACCATCTCCTCGTCTCGGTCGACCCGCGGACGGGGCTGACCGCGGACCATTTCGAGCGCGCCTCGGAATGGCTCCGCACCCTGCCCCACGGCCCCGGCGCCTGAGGGGCGGCAGCGGCACCGGCAAGGCGGCCCCGGGCAGGGCCCGGGGCCGCCGGCAGGTCAGCAGTAGCTGTTGACCAGGTTGGTCAGGGCCGACTTCTCTGCCGAGTCGACGGTCAGGCCGTAGCGGTACTTCACGTCCGTCCAGGAGCGCGCGTACATGCAGCGGAAGGCGGTGCGCGACGGGACCCACTCGGCCGGGTCCTGGTCGCCCTTGGACTGGTTGACGTTGTCGGTGACGGCCCAGAGCTGGGAGCTGGCGCGGTCGTTGGCGAAGCCCTCCCGCCGCGAGGTGGTCCAGGAGCTGGCCCCCGACCGCCAGGCCTCGGCCAGCGGGACCATGTGGTCGATGTCGACGTCCGACGCCTGGGTCCAGGTGGCGCCGTCGTAGGGGCTGTACCAGCTGCCGGAGACGGCGGCGCAGCTGGAGTCGGTCTGGACGTTGGTGCCGTCCCGCTGCAGGACGATCTCGCGGGTGTTGCAGGCGCCCGACACCGTGCTCCAGTGCGGGAACTTGTCGCGGTCGTACCCCGAGGACGAGCCCTCGGCGGCGACCCTCAGCGCCGCCAGGTGCTCGAGGGTGACGGCCTTTCCGGGCGGTTCCGGCGGTGCGGCGTGGGCCGCCGGGGCGAGCGCCGCGGTGGCGGCCAGCGCGGCGGTGAGAGCGGTGACGGCGATGCCCGTGCGTTTCACGGGACCCTCCTCCAGCTCGGGAGCATCATCCGTTCAAGCGTTAGTTAGCTGGATAAACCGGAAATGTCCGTTCGCTTCCGGCAAGATCACGGGTTTGTTACGGGCCGGGGCGGTCACATTCGTCCAATACGGCGTGTCGCAGGGCCGCCTAACGTCCCCCTGGATCACCGGCGAAGGGAGACGACCATGGCCCGATCACCGCTTCTCGACCTGGCCTTCGGCTACATGCCGGCGCAGGTCCTGTACGCGGCGGCCGAGGTCGGGGTGGCCGACGCGCTCGCCGACGGCCCCCGGACCGGCGAGGACCTGGCCAAGGAGACCGGCACGCACGCGCCCTCACTGCGGCGGCTGCTGCGCGCCCTCGCGTCCCTGGGCGCCGTCGAGCAGCGGGAGGCCGACCTTTTCGCGCTCGCGCCGGCGGGCGCGGTTCTGAGGAGCGACGATCCCGAATCGGTGCGCGGAATCCTCAGACTTTTCTGCGGGCCCGAGGTATGGAGTTTCCTGGGGCGACTTCTTCGAAGCCGTGCCGGAGGGGGCCGACGCCTACGTGCTCAAGAGCGTCGTCCACGACTGGGACGACGGGAAGGCCGCCGCGATCCTGCGCAGGTGCCGCGAGACGATGCGCCCGGACGCGCGGGTGCTGCTCGTGGAGTTGGTGATGCCGGAGCTGGTCACCCCGGAGGACTCCGGGAACGCGATGTCCGACATCAACATGCTCGTGGTGCTGCGCGGGCGCGAGCGCACCGAGCGGGACTTCCGCGACCTGCTCGCCGCGGCGGGGCTCCGGCTGACCACCATGAGCGGCGCGCTTCCGCCGTCCGGATACCGCGTGATCGAGGCCGCGCCCGCCAGACCCCCGGCCGCCCGCCCGGTGGCGCGGCCGGCCGCGCGGTCGGCGGTTCGGGGACGGGGCTCAGTTGCGGGTCCAGTCGGGCTGGAGGAAGTCGGCGACCCGCACCTCCCGCCCGAGCAGCACGACCTCGCGGAACTGCCAGAGCATCGCCCCGGTCGGGGCGTGCACGACCCAGTCGGGACGCAGCCGCATCTGCAGCAGGTGCCCGCCGTCGATCTGCGGCACCCAGCGCGGCGTGTCGTCGGCGGCGAGCCTGGCCAGGCTCACGTGGTGGACGGAGTGGACCTCGTCCGGGCTGGGGCGCAGCGGGCCCGGATCGGCCGGCGCCGCCACCACCGGGGTGATCGAGAACCCGGACGTGGCGGGGAAGTCGTCGAGCCTGCCGAGCAGCTCGCCGGGCCCGACGGCCAGCCCCAGTTCCTCGTGCAACTCGCGCAGGGCGGCATCCTCGGGCGTCTCGCCCTCGTCCGCCCGCCCTCCGGGCAGCCCCCACTGGCCCGCGTTCCGGCCGCGATAGGCGCGCTTGATCAGGATCACCGAGGGGACGCCCTCGTGCTCGACCACGCACAGCACCACTCCGGCGCGGCGGGATCCGGGGGAGTCGGGGACGGTGGTGTGGGCGAAGGCGCCGAGCCGTTCGGCGGCGGCCTCCCGGAACGCGGGGAGGCTCACGAGGGGATCCGTCATGCGCCGATCTTCTCAGCCCCCCCGGACGGGCCGCCCGCCCGGCGTGCCCCGCCGTGCCCGCCCGGCGTCCGCCGCCGCGCACGGGGCGGGACGGTCAGTCCCGCTCGGCGGCCTCGCGCTGGTGCCGGGCGTAGCGGGCCGGGGAGGTGCCCACCGAGGCGCTGAAGTCGTGGATGAAATGGGCCTGGTCGGCGTAGCCGAGCTCGGCCGCCAGCGCCGGCCAGTCCACCGGCGTGCCCGCCGCGGCCCGTTCGGCGGCCTCCAGCATCCGGTGGCGCCGGATCACCCACTTGGGGCCGACGCCCACGTACTCCTGGAACAGCCGCTGCAGGCTGCGCGGGCCCATGCCCACCTCGGCGGCCAGGTCGTCGACGCGTACCAGGCCAGGCCGCTCGGCGATCCGCGCCACGATTCCGGCGGCGAGGGCGGCCCGCGGGTCGGCGGCGGCCGGGCGGCGGGCGAGCAGGAACGACTCCAGCCGCGCGACGGCGTCCTCCGCGCCGGCACTGCCGAAGACCTCCGCGCACAGCTCCCGGCCGGCGGCGCCGAACACCTCCCGCACCCGCGGCATCCGCCCGGTGATCGTGGACAGCGGCGCGCCGAGGAAGGGCCGGAACCCGCCGGGCAGGAACCCCGCGCCCACCACCCGGCCCTCGTCGGCGATCTCCTCCACGAACTCGTCCCGGACCACGCCCACGACCCGGTCCCGCGTTGCCCCGGCCGTCAGGTAGCTGGTGAACGTCATGTGGACGGTCGGCCGTGTGAGGACCTGCTGCCGGTGCGGTTTGCGGCCCCGCAGATCCCACACCAGCACCCAGTAGTGGTCCACGTACGGCGCCAGTTCCGGGACGGGCGCGATCCTGGTGACCTGGAAGCTCTCCAGTGCCGCGCGGGCGTTCAGGATGCCGCGCGTGCTTCTGGGCAGGATCCGGGACATTCCCCCAGGCTAGCCAGGGCGCCCGCGCGCCGCGGCCCTGTCGCGTTTCTACAAGACCGGCCGCCGGACGGTCTCCTAGCGTGGAGAGGTCTTCGAACGGATGAGCGAGAACGAGTGAGGGTGAGTGAGGGCGATATGGAATTCCGGAGCCTGATGGTGCCCGCCGCGGAGACGGCGGCGCGGATCGTCCAGGGCGTCCCGGCCGACCGGCTGGACGCGCCCACGCCCTGCCCGGGCTGGGACGTGCGGGCGCTGATCAACCACATGACGTACTGGGCCGGGCCGGCGGCGACCGCCGCGCGCAAGGAGCAGCCGCCCGCGGGCGTGGAGGAGGGGCACGACTTCACCGAGGACGGCGACTGGGCCGCCCTCTACGCCGAGCGCGCCCGCGCCATGGCCGAGGCGTGGACGGCCGCGGAGGCCTGGGAGGGCAAGACCAGCCTCACCGGCGCCCCCGAGGGCATGCCCGCCTCCGTCATCGGCGGCATGATGCTGGGCGAGTGCGTCCTGCACGGCTGGGATCTGGCCGTCGCCACCGGCCAGGACACCGCCGTCATCTCCCAGGAACTGGTCGCCGCCGCCTACGAGCAACTGGAGCCCATGGCCGAGATGGGGCGCCAGTACAAGGCGTTCGGCGAGCGCGTCGAGGTCCCCGAGTCCGCGCCGCTCCTTGACCGGCTCTTGGGGCTCTCCGGGCGCGACCCGTACTGGAAGCCCTGATCCGCCACCTTCGCGCTGGGGAAGGGGGGCGAAATTACAGGCGCGAGTGGGGTGCCGGGCGCTCTACGCTTGATGGCATGTCTTCCACGCCGTCGACCTCTGGTTCTTCCATCCGGGTACGCTTCGCCCCCTCCCCGACGGGGATGTTCCACGTGGGCGGGGCCCGGTCCGCCCTGTTCAACTGGGTGATGGCCAAGCAGTCGGGCGGCACGCTCGTGCTGCGGATCGAGGACACCGACGCCTCCCGCAACCAGCCCGAGTGGACCGAGGGGATCATCCGGGCGCTGGCCTGGCTCGGCATGGACGGCGGCGAGTACGAGGGGCCCTACTTCCAGTCCGCCAACGCCGACAAGCACGCCGCCGCGGCCCGCACCCTGATCGACGCCGGGCGCGCCTACTACTGCGACTGCACCCGCGACGACGTGACCGCGCGCACCGGCGACCAGCGCAAGGGCTACGACGGTTTCTGCCGCGACCGCGGCCTCGAGCCCGGGCCGGGCCGGGCGCTGCGGTTCCGCACCCCCGACGAGGGGCAGACCACGGTGATCGACCTGCTGCGCGGCAAGCCGGTGTTCGAGAACGCCGCCCTGGAGGACTTCGTCATCGCCCGGGCCGACGGCTCGGTGATGTTCCTGCTCGCCAACGCGGTCGACGACATCAGCCAGGGCATCACCCACGTGGTCCGGGGCGAGGAGCACCTGTCCAACGCGCCCAAGCAGCAGCTGCTGTGGGAGGCGCTGGGCGCCGAGCCGCCCGTGTGGGCGCACGTTCCGGTGATCGTGAACGAGAAGCGGCAGAAGCTGTCCAAGCGGCGCGACAAGGTGGCCCTGGAGTCCTACCAGGCCGAGGGCTACCTGGCCGAGGCCATGCGCAACTACCTGATGCTGCTGGGCTGGGCGCCCTCCGGCGACCGCGAGATCGTGCCGTGGGAGGTGATCGTCGAGGAGTTCCGGATCGAGAACGTCAACACCTCGTCGGCGTTCTTCGACGAGAAGAAGCTGCGCGCGTTCAACGGCGAGTACATCCGGGCGCTGCCGCCGGGGCGGTTCGTGGCCGAGTGCCTGCCGTTCCTGGAGGACGCGCCGTTCGAGGTCGACCTGGGCGTGTTCGAGCGGCTCGCGGCGCTGGCCCAGACTCGGGTGGCGCTGCTGTCGGAGATCGTGCCGATGGTCGACTTCGCCTTCCTGGACGAGCCGCCCCACGACGAGCAGTCCTGGAACAAGGCCATGCTGAAGGGCCCGGCCGCGGAGATCCTCGCCGCGACCGAGGAGGCCTACCGGGACGTGCCGTGGGAGACCGAGCGGCTCAAGACGCGGCTGGAGGAGGTCGGCGCCGCGCAGGGCCTCAAGCTGGGCAAGACGCAGGCGCCGGTCCGCGTCGCCGTCACGGGCCGCACGGTGGGCCTGCCGCTGTTCGAGTCGCTGGAGATCCTGGGCCGGGAGCGCACCCTCGCCCGGATCGCCGCCGCCCGCGCCAAGCTGGCGGACGCGCCCGCCTCCTGACGCGGCGCGCAGCGCCCGCAGACGACCGCGGCCGGTGGCGGGGGAGCCCCGCCACCGGCCGCGCGCTCGTCGTGCCCGTGCGGCTCCGCCGACCGATCACGGCGCCGCGGACCGATCACGGCGACGCCGACTGATCACGGCGACGCGGACTGATCACGGGCCGCGGGAACCGGGAATCCGGGCTCACGGCGCGGCGTCGTCCGGGGCGGCCACGGTGTCGCGCAGATCGGCCACCCGCCGGTCCAGCTCGTCGAACTCCTCCCGGAGCGTCCCGGGAATCCGCTTGGCCAGCTTCTCCAGCTGCTCCTCGACCGAGGCCAGCCGGGCCGCCAGCTCCGCCCCCGCCCGCGCCAGCGCCTCCGGGACGGTGCCGGGCTCCCGGTTCGGATCGGTGGACGGCCGGGCCTGCAGCAGCGCCGCCTGCTCCCGCAGCAGCGCGGCCTGCTCGCGCAGCAGCACCGTCTGGTCGCGCAGCTGCTTGTTCTTGTTGTGCAGCTCGACGAACACCGAAACCTTGGCCCGCAGCACCCACGGGTCGAACGGCTTGGAGATGAAGTCGACCGCGCCCGCCGCGTACCCGCGGAAGGCGTAGTCGGGATCGCTGTTCACCGCCGTCAGGAAGATGATCGGCAGGTCGCGGGTCTTGCGGCGGCGCTTGATGTCGCGGGCGGTCTCGAAGCCGTCCATGCCGGGCATCACCACGTCCAGCAGGATCACCGCGTACTCGTCGGTCAGCAGCGCCTTGAGGGCCTCCTCACCGGAACGGGCCCGGATGAGGTCCTGATCGAGCGAGCTGAGGATCGCCTCCAGCGCGATGAGGTTCTCCTCGCGGTCGTCCACGAGCAGGATCTTCGCCTTGTCGTCCACGCTTGCCCTTCTACCATCGCTGTTCCGGCTCGTCCCGGCTCACTTCCCCCCGCGGCTAGCGGACGATCGAGGGTTGCAGCCAGTTGCGCATGACGTCCAGGAGATGGTCCACGTCCACGGGCTTGGGGACGTAGTCCGACGCGCCGGAGGCCAGGCTCTTCTCCCGGTCCCCCTTCATCACCTTCGCCGTGATCACGATGATCGGCAGCTCGGCGAACTGCGGCATCTCCCGGATCGCGGCGGTCGTGGCGTAGCCGTCCAGGCCGGGCATCATCACGTCCATGAGCACCAGCGCCACGTCCGGGTTGCGGTGCAGCACCTCGATGCCGGCATGGCCGTCCTCGGCGTACAGCACCTCCATGCCGTAGCCCTCCAGCACGCTGGTCAGGGCGAAGACGTTGCGGACGTCGTCGTCGACGATCAGCACCTTGCGGCCGGACAGCACCGTGTCCAGGAAGTCGGCGGGCGGCTCGTCCAGCAGCCCGTTCAGCCCGGGCTCGGACTCGCCCGGGCGGTCCCCGGCGGGCGCGGACTGGTCGGCGGGCAGCACCCGGTCCATGGCGGGATCCATCGGCGGCGCGGTCGCCGCCCCGCCCGGGTCGGTCGCGGTGGCGGTCACCGCCGCCGGCACCGGCTCGTCGGGCAGCACCGAGCGGCGCCGCCCGTCCGGCTCGGAGTACTGCGCGGGCAGGTAGAGGGTGAAGACGCTGCCGCGGCCCGGCTCGCTCTCGGCGTGGATCTCCCCGCCCAGCAGCCGGGCGATGTTGCGGCTGATCGACAGGCCCAGCCCGGTGCCGCCGTAGCGGCGGCTGGTGGTGCCGTCGGCCTGCTGGAACGCCTCGAAGATCACCTGGAGCTTGTCGGCGCTGATCCCGATCCCGGTGTCGATCACCCGGAAGGCGATCACGTCCGGGGTGTTCCACAGCGCGGGCAGCGTGAAGCTGATGTCGCCGGCCCGCTCGATCCGCAGCCGCACCTCGCCCTCGGCGGTGAACTTGACCGCGTTGGACAGCAGGTTGCGCAGCACCTGCTGCAGCCGCTGCTCGTCGGTGTGCAGCAGCCCCGGCACCTCGGGGGAGACCTCCACCCCGAACTGCAGGCCCTTGTCGACCGCCAGCGGCCGGAACGTGGCGTCGACGTAGTCGACCAGCCCGGAGACCGCCAGCCGCTGCGGGTGCAGCTCCATCTTCCCGGCCTCGACCTTGGCCAGGTCCAGGATGTCGTTGATCAGCTCCAGCAGGTCGGTGCCGGAGTCGTGGATGGTCTGGGCGAACTCCACCTGCTTGTCGGTGAGGTTGCCGCCCGGGTTCTCCGACAGCAGCTTGGCCAGCACCAGCAGGCTGTTGAGCGGGGTGCGCAGCTCGTGCGACATGTTGGCCAGGAACTCGGACTTGTAGCGCGAGGAGATGGCCAGCTGCTCGGCGCGCTCCTCCAGGGTGCGCCGGGCCTGCTCGATCTGGAAGTTCTGGATCTCGATCGCGCGGTTCTGCTGGGCCAGCAGCGCCGCCTTCTCCTCCAGCTCGGTGTTGGAGTTGCGCAGCTCGCCCTGCTGGCGCTGCAGCTCGTCCGAGCGCTCCTGGAGCTCCTGGGCCAGCCGCTGCGACTCGGTCAGCAGCGCCTCGGTGCGGGTGTTGGCGCTGATCGCGTTGAGGGTGACCCCGATCGTCTCGATCAGCTGGCTGAAGAAGGCCAGGTGGACGTCGGTGAACCGGGCGAAGGAGGCCAGCTCGATCGCGCCCAGCACCGAGTCCTCGAACATGATCGGCAGCACGATGATGTTGACCGGGCCCGCCTCGCCCAGCCCCGACCCGATCTTGATGTAGTCGGCCGGGGCGTCGGCGATCAGCAGCGTGCGGTGCTCGGAGGCGGCCTGCCCGACCAGGCCCTCGCCCAGCGCGAACCGGGCCGCCCCGGCGCGGCTCCGGCGCACCCCGTACCCGGCGATCAGCACCAGCTCGGTCTCCTCGCCCGCGTGCTCGGCCAGGTAGAACGCGCCGTACTGGGCGTTGGCGGTCGGGGTCAGCTCGCTCATGATCAGCTCGGCGACCTGCATCAGGTCGCGGTGGCCCTGCATGAGCCCGCCGATCCGGGCCAGGTTGGTCTTGAGCCAGTCCTGCTCCTCGTTGGCCCGGGTGGTCTCGCGCAGGGTGGCGACCATCAGGTTGACGTTGTCCTTGAGCTCGGCGACCTCGCCGCGCGCCCCGACGGTGATGTTGCGGCTCAGGTCGCCGGTGGCGACCGCGCTGGCCACCTCGCCGATCGCGCGGACCTGGGTGGTCAGGTTGCCGGCCAGCTCGTTCACGCTCTCGGTCAGCCGCTTCCAGGTGCCCGAGACGCCCTCGACCTCGGCCTGGCCGCCCAGCCGCCCCTCGATGCCCACCTCGCGGGCCACCCGGGTGACCTCGGAGGCGAACGACGACAGCGTGTCGACCATGGTGTTCAGCGTGGTCTTCAGCTCCAGGATCTCGCCCTGGGCGTCCACGTCGATCCGGCGGGTCAGGTCGCCGTGCGCGACCGCCGTCGCCACCTGGGCGATGTTGCGGACCTGGTAGGTCAGGTTGCCGGCCATGCCGTTGACGTTGTCGGTCAGGTCCTTCCACATCCCGCCGGCGCCCGGCACGATCGCCTGGCCGCCCAGCCGCCCCTCGGTGCCGACCTCGCGGGCGACGCGGGTGACCTCGGCGGCGAAGGCCGACAGGGTGTCGACCATGGTGTTGATGGTGTCCTTGAGCTGGAGGATCTCGCCCTGGGCGTCGACGGTGATCTTCTTGGTCAGGTCGCCCTGCGCGACCGCCGTGGTCACCTGGGCGATCCCGCGGACCTGGGTGGTCAGGTTGTTCGCCATCGAGTTGACGTTGTCGGTCAGGTCCTTCCAGACCCCGCTCACGCCGTGCACCTTCGCCTGGCCGCCCAGCCGTCCCTCGGCGCCCACCTCGCGGGCCACCCGGGTCACCTGGCCGGCGAAGGCCGACAGGGTGTCGACCATGGTGTTGATGGTGTCCTTGAGCTGGAGGATCTCGCCCTGGGCGTCGACGGTGATCTTCTTGGTCAGGTCGCCCTGCGCCACCGCCGTGGTCACCTGCGCGATGTTGCGGACCTGGTAGGTCAGGTTGGAGGCCATCCCGTTGACGTTGTTGGTCAGGTCCTTCCACACGCCGCTCACCCCGGGCACCCGGGCCTGGCCGCCCAGCCGCCCCTCGGTGCCGACCTCGCGGGCCACCCGGGTCACCTCGTCGGCGAACGCCGAGAGCGTGTCGACCATCTGGTTCACCGTCAGCTTCAGCTGCAGGATCTCGCCCTGCGCGTCCACGGTGATCTTCTTGCCCAGGTCGCCCTCGGCCACCGCGGTGGTGACCTGGGCGATGTTGCGGACCTGGTAGGTCAGGTTGTTGGCCATCGCGTTGACGTTGTCGGTCAGGTCCTTCCAGACCCCGCTCACGCCCCGCACGTTGGCCTGGCCGCCCAGCTGCCCCTCGGTGCCGACCTCGCGGGCCACCCGGGTCACCTCGTCGGCGAACGCCGACAGCTGGTCGACCATGGTGTTCACGGTGAGCTTCAGCTCCTGCAGCTCGCCGGTCGCCTCGACGGTCACCTTCCGGGTCAGGTCGCCCCGCGCCACCGCCGTGGTCACCTCGGCGATGTCGCGGACCTGGTCGGTCAGCCGCCCCGCCATCGCGTTCACCGCGGACGTCACGTCCCGCCACCGGCCCGTCATGCCGCGCGCCGAGGCCTGCCCGCCCAGCCGGCCCTCGGTGCCGACCTCCCGGGCGAACTGGGTGACCTCCCAGGTGAACTGGTCGAGCAGCTCCACCATCGCGTTCACCGACTTGGCCATCCGCAGCAGCTCGCCGCGCATGGGACGGCCGCGCACCCGCAGCTCCACCCGCTGGTTGAGGTCGCCCTGCGCCACCGCCTCGACCACCTGGTACATGCCGGTGGCCAGATCGGTCAGCTTGTCGATGATCGCGTTGGCGTCCTCGACCGCCATGCCCCAGGAGCCCTTCAGCGCGCCCGCGGGGATCCGGCCGCGCAGCTGCCCGTCCCGGCCGATCTCGCGGCGCACCCGGCTCAGCCCGGTCGCCAGCTGCTCGCCGTTGTCCCGGATCTCCTCCAGGATCGCCGCCGCCTCCGCCACCGCGCCCTCCCCGGGCACGTCGACCTCCGTCCGGATCTTGCCGTCCCGGACGGCGGCCAGCGCCTTCAGGAGCGGCGCCAGGTCGGCGTCGCTGTACCGGGGGGTGGTGTCGCGGAACGAGCCGCCGTTGTGACGGATGCCGGACGCGGTACGGGGCATGCTGTTCGACCTCCTGGCCCGCGATGTGGGTATGCGTATCGGTGCAGGGGAACCACGGATACCTTCCTCCGGGGCCGCATCTGTACTGTACGTCGCCGCACGGCCCGGAGGCGGCCGTGATGGGACGCCTGAGCCGCGGGCGCGGACTTGTAGTCTTCGTGTTACCGTCTGTCGTGCTTACCGCGCGGTAGTGCTTTATCCCTGGCGGCGGGGCTTTTCTGGCCGAGTGGTCGACCAGTCTGTCACGATAGCCAGACTCAGGGCCCCGCCGCGGGCGGCGGGCGATGATCGCAACGAGTGAGGAACGACAGTTGGAACGGCAGACGGTGTCGGCCACCTTCCCGTCCGCCGCGACCTCGGTGGCGGACGCCCGCCAGTTCGTCCGGCGGGTGCTGGCCGAATGGGGCATGGACGAGGCCGCCGACGACGCCGTGCTGGCAACCAGCGAGCTCGCCACCAACGCCGTCACCTACGCCGGGACCTCCTTCGAGGTGGCCTGCCGGCTGACCGGCGACGGCGACATCCTCGTCGAGGTCCGCGACCTGCACCCCACCCGATCGATCGCGATGCCCGGCATGAGCGCCTCCAGCGGACGGGGCCTGCCGTCGATCGCCCGGCTGGCGGCGTCCTGGGGCGTCACCTACGACCGCCGCACCAAGGGCGTGTGGTTCCGGCTGCCGCGGCCCGGCGCGTCCAACGGCGCCACCGCGCCCCGGGTGTCCTCGGAGGAGCGCGGCACGCTCGGCGGCGCAAGGGGCGCCGCCGGAGCCGCCGGCGGGCCGGGCGCCCGCGAGGACGCGTCCGGAGCCGAGGCGTTCGGCGGCCCGCGCGGCGGCGCGGCGGCGGGCGGCGCCCGCTCCCGGCAGGACGGGCGCGCCGGACGGTCCCTGGCCTCCCCGCGCGGCGACCACAAGGCGCTGGGCGGGCGGAGCCTGCGGGACGTGGACGCCTCCGACGCCGCCGCCCCGCTGCCCGGCCCCGGCGACCGCATGCTGCGCTCCCCGGCCGCCCGAGAGTCGCTGGAGAGCGCCGTCACCACCGTCCGCGACGTCCTGGACGCCGACGCCGCCGCCGTCCTGCTGACCGAGCGCGACGGGCGGCTGGTCCTGGGCGCCTCCGCGGGCCTGCCCGGCGACGTCCCGCTGGGGGAGCTGTCGGTGGTCAATCTCGGCCCCGACGCCCGCGCCGGCTCGCCCTGGGTGTCCTCCGACGCCTCCGACCCCATCGCCGCCGCCCTGCGGGCCCGTTCCCTGGCGGCCGCGCCGCTGGAGTCCCAGGGGCGCCTGACGGGCGTGGTCGTCGCCCTGTCCTCGGCCCCGGGCCGCTTCGAGGAGTCCACCGCGACCCGCCTGGGCCGCATCGCCGACGAGATGTCGCTCTCCCTGGAGAAGGCCAGGGTGGGCGAGCTGGAACGGTCCTGGCGCGGCTGGCTCAGCTTCGTCGCCGAGGCCAGCGACCTGCTCGCCGGCACCCTCGACCAGGAGCGCACCATGGCCCTGGTCGCCCAGCTCGTCGTCCCCCGCCTGTCCACCTGGTGCGCCGTCTACACCGTCACCGACGCCGGCGCCGCCCGCCTGGCCTACGTCTGGCACGCCGACGAGAACCGCTCCGACGGCCTGCGCGAGCTGCTCGAGCACGCCGACATGGCGCCCCTGATGGACTCGCCCGGCCCCTGGCACGGCCTGGCCACCGCCCCGCCGGACGTGCGGGCCGCGGCCGGTGCCACCGCCGCCGACCAGGCCTACGCCTTCCCGCTGATCGCCCGCGGCCGCCGGACCGGCACCATCGTGATCGGCCGGCCGTCCGGCGACCGGTTCCCGCGCAGCGCCATCGAACTGGCCGAGGAGCTGTCCCGGCGCGCCGCCCTGGCCGTCGACAACGCCCGGCTCTACTCCGAGCAGACCGCCATGAGCAGCGCGCTCCAGCGCAGCCTGCTGCCGCCCGCCATCCCCGAGATCCCCGGGCTGGAGGTCGCGGTGGTCTACGAGCCGGCCGGCGAGGGCAGCGAGGTCGGCGGCGACTTCTACGACGTCTTCGAGACCACCGGCCCGGCCACCCTGTCGGCGAACGCCTCCCGCTGGCGCTTCGCCATCGGCGACGTGTGCGGAACCGGCCCGGAGGCCGCCGCCGTCACCGGCCTGGCCCGGCACGCCCTGCGCATCCTGGCCGCCGAGGACATGTCGGTGCCCGACGTGCTGTCCCGGCTCAACCGGCTCATCCTCGCAGAGGGCGAGCGCGGCCGGCTGCTCACCCTGCTGCACGGCGAGATCGCGCCCCGGGCCCGCCGCGACGGCGTCTCGATCAGGCTGACCAGCGCCGGACACCCGCCGCCGCTGGTCCTGGACCCGGACGGCAAGGTCGCCGAGGCCGCCTCCCCGCAGCCGCTGCTGGGGGTGTTCGACGGGGTGGAGTTCCGCACCGAGACCGTCCAGCTGCGGCGCGGCCAGGTCCTGCTGTGCGTCACCGACGGGGTGACCGAACGCCGTTCGGGGGCCCGGCTGCTGGGCGACGGTCACGGACTGGAGAGACTTCTGTCCGGGTGCACCGGGCTCAGCGCGGGCGCGGTGGCCGCCCGGATCCAGCGCGCGGTACGGGATTTCGGTCCCGAGCCGTCGGGCGACGACGTTGCCCTCATCGTTCTCCGGGCGTCATGATGGAGCTCAACAATCGGTAAGGTGGGGTGGCGTGGGGCTTGCTCTGCACACGACACGACAGGAGGGCCGCGCGACGATCGCCGCGCGCGGCTCCATCGACCTGCACTCTTCGGACGAGCTGCGGGCGCGGCTCACCGAGCTCGTCGACTCCGGTGAGCGCGAGGTCGTGGTCGACCTGACCGCCGTGGACTTCTGCGATTCCTCCGGCCTGAACGTGCTGGTCCGCGCCTACAAGCACGCGCGCGCCCAGAACGCGACGCTCACCGTCACCGGGGCCTACGGGCGGGTCGAGAACGTCCTGCGCACCACCGGCCTGGACCGCTTCCTCATCGGTGGGGCGGCGGGGGAGGGGGTCGGCTCATGAACGGCGGCGACGGCGCCCCGGGCCGCGGCGCCGCCCGGCGGGCCCGTACCGATCCCCGCACGGCGAGCGTCGGGTGAGCGACCCCATGACCGAGACCACGCTGCGCGCGGCCCCCCAGACCGAGGCGGTCGAGTACGCCCGCAGGCTCGCGGCCCGCACCATGCGCACCTGGGCCCTGATGGAGCGCGAGGAACTGGTGACGGCGATCGTCGCCGAACTCGTCGCCAACGCCGTGCTGCACGCCGGAACCGCCCTGGAGTTGCGCCTGCTGCGCAGCCCGGGCCGGGTTCGCGTGGAGGTCCGCGACCGGGCCGCCCAGATGCCCCGGCTGACCGTCCCCGGGCCGCTGGACGAGTCCCACCGGGGCCTGTTCATCGTCGACCGCTTCGCCAACGACTGGGGCGCCGACCCCGTCACGGGCGGCAAGGTCGTCTGGGCCGAGGTCACCGTCTGACCCTCGGGCCTTCCGCGGCCTCTGTCGCGTCTGCCGCCTCGGGTCTATGCGGTTTCTGGCGCCTCGTGGCCTTCCGGGGCCTCAGACGGCGGAGAGGGGCCTTGCGGCCGGGGTTGATCGTCGTGGCGGCGGGGCCGCTGTGCGGGGCCCCGCGGTCACTCACAGTGCCGACCGCGCCCCGCGCCCGGCGGCCGTCTCCGGCCTTCCACAAGGCTTTCGGACGGTTTCGGTCACCGCCGGCGCCCGGCGGCCCGGCGCCCGCTAGCGGGCCGGGGAGCGGCGTACCGCCGCCATAGGGCCGCGCACCGGCCGGTACGCGACCCCCGCGAGCCGGCCGCCGTCAGTGGGTCTTGCGGTAGAGCTCGGCGACCATGAACGCCAGGTCGAGGGACTGGCCGCGGTTGAGACGCGGGTCGCACGCCGTCTCGTACCGCTGGTGCAGGTCGTCCTCGTCGATCGGGTGGCCGCCGCCGACGCACTCGGTCACGTCGTCCCCGGTGAACTCGATGTGGATGCCCCCGGGGTGGGTGCCCAGCGCCCGGTGGACCTCGAAGAACCCGGTGACCTCGTCCAGCACGTCGTCGAACCGGCGGGTCTTGTGGCCGCCGCGGGCCTCGAAGGTGTTGCCGTGCATCGGGTCGCAGATCCAGGCGACCCGGGCACCGCTCCGCTCCACCTTCTCGATCAGCGGCGGCAGCGCCTCCCGCACCTTCGACGCCCCCATCCGGGTGATGAACGTCAGCCGCCCCGGCTCCCGGTCGGGGTCCAGCCGGTCGATCAGCGCCAGCGCGTCGTCGGCCGTCGAGGCCGGCCCCAGCTTCACCGCGATCGGGTTGCGGATGTGCCGCAGGAACTCCACGTGCGCCCCGTCCAGCTGCCGGGTGCGCTCACCGATCCACACCAGGTGGGCCGACACGTCGTACGGCAGGCCGCTGAGGCTGTCGACCCTGGTCATCGCGCGCTCGTACTCCAGCAGCAGCGCCTCGTGGCTGGAGTAGAACTCCACGCTGTGGAACTCGTCGGGATTGGCGCCGCAGGCCTTCATGAACGTCAGCGCCCGGTCGATCTCACCGGCCAGCCGCTCGTAGCGGCGCCCCGCCGGGCTGGTGGCCACGAAGTCCTGGTTCCACGCGTGCACCTGCCGCAGGTCGGCGTAGCCGCCCTTGGTGAAGGCCCGGCACAGGTTCAGCGTGACCGCCGAGCAGTGGTAGGCCTTCAGCAGCCGCCATGGATCGTTCCGCCGGGCGTCGGGGGTGAAGTCGAAGCCGTTGACGGCGTCCCCCCGGTAGGCGGGCAGATCCAGGCCGCCCCGGGTCTCGGTGGGCTTGGACCGCGGCTTGGCGAACTGCCCCGCCATCCGGCCGATCTTGACCACCGGCACGCTGGCGGCGTAGGTCAGCACGACCGCCATCTGGAGCAGCGTCTTGAGCTTGTTCTTGACCGCGTCGGCGTTGGAGCCCTCGAAGGTCTCGGCGCAGTCGCCGCCCTGGAGCACGAACGCCTCGCCCCGCGCGACCTCGCCGAGACGCTCCCGGAGCTGGTCGCACTCGCCGGCGAAGACCAGCGGCGGTTGCTTGGCGAGCTCCTCGGCGACGGCCCGCACCTCGGCCGGGTCGTCCCACTCGGGCTGCTGGAGGGCGGGGAGGTCGCGCCAGGCGTCGAGGTCCCCCGTGTTGTTCATGGCCATGTCGAGATCTACCCTGCGAACGGTCGGTGGAGCGGAGTCTTGCGTTGGACGGGACAAGGCTATGGCACGCCGGGCCCGGCGGCATGAGCCCGGCGGGGTAGGAAGCACGCGCCCGGGCGATGGCACGCCCTCGTCCGGGCCGGTCCGTGGGCGCCCGGCCCGTGGACGTCGCCCGGCGCCTGGAAGCCGGCCCCAGGAAGCCGGCCTCGGGAGGCCGGCCCCCGGAAAAGCGTGAGGGGACGGCCCGAAGATCATTCGGACCGTCCCCCGGGGAAACGCTCACACGGGCTGGACGGACATCGGTGTCACACGGTCCTGCGGCTCGCGCCCTCCCGCGGCCCGGCGGCCCGGCGGCCCGGAAGATCAGGCCGCCTTGGAGGGGGTGGCGGCGTCGCGCATGGGCCGGCCGCGCATCGGCTCCCCGTCCCCGAGGGGACGGGAGGCCGCCGCCGCGCCCGCCAGCGCCCGGCGCCCGCTGAGATCGGCGTCCGACGCCAGCTGCCGCAGCCGCCGCAGCGACCGGTCGGTGATCTGCCGCACCCGGTTGTGGCTCAGGCCGTACCGGGCACCGATCTGCGCGTACGACAGCGGCTGCCCGTTGTCCATCCCGAACCTGGCCCGCAGGATCGCCGACTCCCGCTCGGGGAGCCGCTCCAGCAGCCGTGCCAGGCCCTCCAGATCGTCCAGCGCCAGGATCTCCGCCTCCGGCGTCACGGCGTCCGGGTCCTCAAGGAGGTCGCCCATCGGCGTCTCGCCGGCGTCGTCCACGGTCGCGTCCAGGCTGGCGGGGTCGCGGCGCCACCGCATCAGCTCGTCCACGTGCTCGGGCTCGGCGCCGACCGCCTCGGCCAGCTCCTCCCGGCTCGGCTCGCGGCCGAGCTCGCGGCCCAGCTGCCGCTCGGCGCGGCGCAGCCGGGACAGCTCCTCCTCCACGTGGACGGGCAGCCGGATCGTCCGGGCGGTGTGACTGAGCCCGCGCCCGATCGCCTGCCGGATCCACCATGTCGCGTACGTGGAGAACTTGTAACCGCGGCGGTAGTCGAACTTCTCCACCGCGCGCATCAGCCCGAGATTGCCCTCCTGGATGAGGTCGATCAGGGGCAGCGCGTCGGTGGGGTACTTGCGGGCGATCGAGACCACGAGCCGGAGGTTGGCCTCCACGAACCTGCGCTTGGCGCGCAGGCCCGCCTCGACGAGCTCTTCCAGCTCCTCCAGGGTCGCCCCCTCGGGCGGCGTCCCCTGCTCCAGAAGCTGTTCGGCGTACAGGCCCCCCTCGATCGCCTTCGCCAGATCGACCTCCTCCACCGCGTCCAGCAGCGGCGTCCGGCCGATCCGGTCGAGATACGCCCCGACGAGATCCTTGTCGGGGGCGTCGACCCTGTCGCCCTTGGTACGGGTTGCAGCCATCCTGACCCTTCTCCGATGCGATCTCCCTGAAGGCACAACGCCTAATTACCCCTCTGTGATTCCCGAGTGGGGAATACTGCGAGGCCGTTGACCGCTCTACCCGTCCTGATACCCCGAGCGAGGAGCGAATGACATGGCGACGGTCACACTGACCGCGGAGAACTTCGACGAGGTGGCCCAGGGCGACGGGATCGTGCTGGTCGACTTCTGGGCGGAATGGTGCGGTCCGTGCCGCCGGTTCGCCCCGGTCTTCGAGAAGGCGGCCGGGTCCCACCCCGACATCGTCTTCGGCAAGGTCGACACCGACGCCCAGCCTGAGCTGTCCGAGCGCTTCGGCATCGCCTCCATCCCGACGCTGATGGCGATCCGGGACGGGGTGATCGTCTTCGCCGAGCCGGGGGCGCTGCCCGGGCCGACGCTGGAGAACGTGATCGAGCAGGTGCGCGGGCTCGACATGGAGGACGTCCGCCGCCGTCTCGAGGCCTCCTGACGGACCGGAACCCTCCACGCCGCCCCTGGGGGCGGCCTGCATGCACGCCTGCGATGCACAACGCGGCCGCCAGGCCCTTCGGTGCGGCCGCTCGGCCCGGTTCGGTGCGCCCGGTTCGGTGCGCCCGGTTCGGTGCGCCCGGCAGGCGTTGCGGCCGCGCCGTGCAGTGCGGCCACCGGATATCCGGCGTGCCCGGAACCGGGACGCCCCCGCGCTGACCGATAGCGGACGTGCCGCCGGGACCGGCCCGCTGCCGGACGCGAACAGCCCGATCCGGCCTAATGGGCGCACATCCGCCCGTCTGGGGACACCCCTCGGGCCGGGCACGCACCGAGGGTTCGGCGGCCCCCACCCCCCGAACCCCCTGGACGCGTTCAGCCGACCAGGGTTCGGATAGATCGACCCCGTAAGCCCGTCAGGGAGGAGCGACCGATGAGACCACTCCGCCGGGTCGCCCGATCAGCGCCCGTCGCCCGCCTCCGCCAGGCCGGCCGCCCCATCCGCGCCGAGGACTACGTCGAGGACGGCGTCTACGTCATCCGCGCCGACCTGCCCGGAGTCGACCCCGCCCGCGACATCGACGTCTCCGTGCGCGGGGACACCGTCGAGATCAAGGCGATCCGCCGCGACGACCACAAGGCCCGCCACCGCGCCGAGATCCCCTACGGCCTCTTCCGCAGGGTGATGACGCTCCCGGACGAGGCCGACGGCGACACGCTGACGACCCGCTACCGCAACGGCGTCCTGGAGGTGGCGATAGCGCTGCCGGGCGCGGGCCGGGACCCGGCGCCGCTGCGCCGCTGAGCGGGCGGGGCGCGCACCGGCGGGGCGGCGCATCGTCGATGATGGACCGATGCTGGCCGACGTCGTCGAATACCTCGCGTGCCCCATATGCGGAGACAGCCTCGCACTGCACACGAGCTCGTTGCGATGCCCTCCCGGGCATGCGTTCGACATCGCCCGGCAGGGCTACGCCAATCTCCTCTCAGGGCACGTGCGCCCGGGCACCGCGGACACGCCCGAGATGGTGCGCGCACGGGAGAGCTTCCTGGGAGCGGGCCATTTCGCTCCGCTCACGTACCTGCTCAGTGAGCGCGTGGCGGCCGCCCTCGGGAGAGGCGGGGCACCCGTCGTCCTGGACGCGGGAGCCGGAACGGGGCACTACCTGCGCTCCGTGCTGGACCGTTCTCCTGGAACGGTCGGCCTCGCGATGGACATCTCCAAACACGCGGCTCGCCGCGCAGCGCGCGCCCACCCGCGCATAGGCGCGATCGTCGCGGACCTGTGGCGCCCCCTTCCGGTCCGGTCCGCCGTGGCCGACGCCATCCTGAACGTCTTCGCCCCGCGCAACGCCGCGGAGTTCCAGCGCGTCCTGAAAGAGGGCGGCATGCTCTACGCCGTCACCCCGTCGGAACGCCACCTGGGCACACTGGTGAACTCGCTGGGCCTGCTGACGGTCGACGAGCAGAAGACCGAGCGCATGGACTCGGCACTCGCCGGCCGCTTCGTCCTGGAGACACGCGAAGGGCTCGAGGCCGAGGTCACGATGACGCGGGACGACGCCGCCACGCTCGTGGGCATGGGGCCCAGCGCCCATCACGTCCCGGCGGAAGAAATCGGCAAGCGGCTGGCCGCACTACCCGACCCGCTGCCAGTGCCGCTGTCCTTCGTGCTCTCGGTGTACCGCCGCCTTCAGCAGTGAACGCCGATCCTGGCGCAGCTCAAGGAAGACCTGGGGGACGTCGCCGGGCTGTACCACCTGGAAGACGTCCCGGGAAACGTCGTCGTACGCCTCGAAACGGAACCGTGCCACGACCGAGCGCGTGGCCGCGCTGAGCAGCACCCGTTGCAACGCCTGGCCCGCACGCAGCCAGTCGGTGGGCGCGCCGCCCCGAGTGGTCAGCACCACCCGCTGCGGGACGAGGCCGCCGGCGGGCAGGCGATGGAGGGTCACCCCCTCCAGCCGTGCCGACTCCGCCAGCTCGGTCAGGACCGTGGACGGCAGCGGATCGTTGGCGGCCGTGCCTCCGCCCGCGGACGGCAGCGGGCGGAGCGTCGCCGCGTACAGCAGACGCTCCAGCCTGGTGACGCGGTGTCGGCCCGATACGCGGACCGTCGCGAGGAGCGCGGGGCTCGACGGATCCGGCAGGAGCCGAACGACGGCCTCGCGCCCGAGCTGAGCGGCGGCCAGGCGCAGATTGACCAGTGCCGCGCCGCAACTCAGATGGAGCCTTCGTCCCGTGGTGTCACCGGTCGCGCGAAATCTCTCGGGATCCGCGCGCACCTCGATCAGTCCGGGCACCACCGTGAAGCGCCACGCATGGACGCTGTGCACGGTCGGCCCCATGGTCGCCGCCACGACCAGGCGTTCCGCCGAGCGGCGGGTGGAGTGAGTTCGCTTCACGCCGAGCCTCCAGGGGATGCGGGGTTCATGCCACGAGGCGACGGGCTGGAGCGCACGGTACCCCAACGCGTCCGCGCTTATGTAGCGCGTGACCTGCGATGTCAGCGGGGCTTAAGGGACCCGGGGGGCCGATTTGACGAGGCCGGACCGTCCACCTAAAGTCATCGGTGCCCAAGGGGATGCGGGACGCCGACAGGCGGACGGCCCCGGCGGGCCGACCCAAAACCGGTTCGAGTTCCGCTCAGCCTGTTGTACGATGGGTTGGTCAGCCCGAGACGGGATGCAGGACGCCGCAAGGTGGTCGGCCCGGTGGGCACTACCTGCGGATCAAGACGGCGACCTTCGGGCACGCCGAGTTTTGATGCGCGGGACTCGGATCGTACTCAACCGTCGAAAAGATCTTCATCGATCAGCTTGACAGGTAGGATCGGTCTGGTAAGTTAGAAGGGTTGCCCCGGAGACAGGGCCTGCGGGAGCGGGTCGGGTCGCGGTGGGTGTCCGTTTCTTGAGAACTCAACAGCGTGTTAAAAGCCAGTGCCTTTATTGGTCCGGCCGGTTGGTCGGATCGCCCCGTGGCCACGGTCTCCTTCTTGTGGAGGGGGTTGTGGTGGGGATTTCTTTGAGGCAGTGCATCGGCCCGTGTATGCGGGTTGGTGTTTTGCTGGGATTGTTTCCTGAGGTTTGGCGGTCTGCTCTTTGGGGTGGGTCGTCGTTGGACCTTGATGGAGAGTTTGATCCTGGCTCAGGACGAACGCTGGCGGCGTGCTTAACACATGCAAGTCGAGCGGAAAGGCCCCTTCGGGGGTACTCGAGCGGCGAACGGGTGAGTAACACGTGAGCAACCTGCCCCTGACTCTGGGATAAGCCTGGGAAACCGGGTCTAATACCGGATATGACGTGCTCTCGCATGGGATGTGCGTGGAAAGTTTTTCGGTTGGGGATGGGCTCGCGGCCTATCAGCTTGTTGGTGGGGTGATGGCCTACCAAGGCGACGACGGGTAACCGGCCTGAGAGGGCGACCGGTCACACTGGGACTGAGACACGGCCCAGACTCCTACGGGAGGCAGCAGTGGGGAATCTTGCGCAATGGGCGGAAGCCTGACGCAGCGACGCCGCGTGGGGGATGACGGCCTTCGGGTTGTAAACCTCTTTCAGCAGGGACGAAGCTAACGTGACGGTACCTGCAGAAGAAGCGCCGGCTAACTACGTGCCAGCAGCCGCGGTAATACGTAGGGCGCAAGCGTTGTCCGGAATTATTGGGCGTAAAGAGCTCGTAGGCGGTTTGTTGCGTCCGTCGTGAAAGCCCACGGCTTAACTGTGGGTCTGCGGTGGATACGGGCAGACTAGAGGCAGGTAGGGGAGCATGGAATTCCCGGTGTAGCGGTGAAATGCGCAGATATCGGGAGGAACACCGGTGGCGAAGGCGGTGCTCTGGGCCTGTACTGACGCTGAGGAGCGAAAGCGTGGGGAGCGAACAGGATTAGATACCCTGGTAGTCCACGCCGTAAACGTTGGGCGCTAGGTGTGGGGTTCTTCCACGGATTCCGCGCCGTAGCTAACGCATTAAGCGCCCCGCCTGGGGAGTACGGCCGCAAGGCTAAAACTCAAAGGAATTGACGGGGGCCCGCACAAGCGGCGGAGCATGTTGCTTAATTCGACGCAACGCGAAGAACCTTACCAAGGCTTGACATCGCCGGAAAACTCGCAGAGATGCGGGGTCCTTTTTGGGCCGGTGACAGGTGGTGCATGGCTGTCGTCAGCTCGTGTCGTGAGATGTTGGGTTAAGTCCCGCAACGAGCGCAACCCTCGTTCCATGTTGCCAGCACTTCGGGTGGGGACTCATGGGAGACCGCCGGGGTCAACTCGGAGGAAGGTGGGGATGACGTCAAGTCATCATGCCCCTTATGTCTTGGGCTGCAAACATGCTACAATGGCCGGTACAGAGGGCTGCGATACCGTGAGGTGGAGCGAATCCCGTAAAGCCGGTCTCAGTTCGGATCGAAGTCTGCAACTCGACTTCGTGAAGTCGGAGTCGCTAGTAATCGCAGATCAGCAACGCTGCGGTGAATACGTTCCCGGGCCTTGTACACACCGCCCGTCACGTCACGAAAGTCGGCAACACCCGAAGCCCGTGGCCCAACCCTTGTGGGGGAGCGGTCGAAGGTGGGGCCGGCGATTGGGACGAAGTCGTAACAAGGTAGCCGTACCGGAAGGTGCGGCTGGATCACCTCCTTTCTAAGGAGCATCAACTGGCCGCGTGGACCCGTCAGGGCCGTGTGGTCGGTGGCCGCCGTTGGCAGCGAGTGTCTGTCGGGTGGCTGCTCATAGATGTGGAGCACTGGTTATTCAGTTCACCGTTCGTGTGAGCCGGTTAGTACCGCCTGGCCTCGGCTGGGAGTGGGAACGGCGGTTTCGGGCGGGTGGGGAGCTGGACACGCTGTTGGGTCCTGAGGGAACGGGCACGTTTCTTCGGACTGCGGGATCAGATACCGCTCACGCCGTGTGGTGTGGGCGGTTCTGGTGGACCCGGTTGTTTTTTGAGAACTGCACAGTGGACGCGAGCATCTCTGAACGGGGACTCCTTCTGGGGGTTCTTGTTCTCTGTTGCGATTTGTTGATCGTTTTGTGTGTTCAAGTTTTTAAGGGCATACGGTGGATGCCTTGGCATCAGGAGCCGATGAAGGACGTGGGAGCCTGCGATATGCCTCGGGGAGTCGGCAACCAGACTTTGATCCGGGGATTTCCGAATGGGGAAACCTGGCACCCGTCATGGGGTGTCGCCGCCGTCTGAATGTATAGGGCGGTTGGTGGGAACGCGGGGAAGTGAAACATCTCAGTACCCGCAGGAAGAGAAAACAATAGTGATTCCGTGAGTAGTGGTGAGCGAAAGCGGAGGAGCCTAAACCGTGCGCGTGTGATAGCCGGCAGGTGTTGCGTGTGCGGGGTTGTGGGACCATCCGGTCAGTGCTGCCGTGCTGACAAGAAGTTACAAACCGCTCGGGTAGTCGAATGGCATGGGAAGGCCGACCGTAGACGGTGAGAGTCCGGTAGACGAAATTCGAGTGGCTTCTGGGTGTGTTCCCGAGTAGCACGGGGCCCGTGAAATCCCGTGTGAATCTGCCACGACCACGTGGTAAGGCTGAATACTTCCTGGTGACCGATAGCGGACCAGTACCGTGAGGGAAAGGTGAAAAGTGCCCCGGTGAGGGGTCGTGAAAGAGTACCTGAAACCGTGTGCCTACAAGCCGTCAGAGCGTCCTACATGGGGTTTGCCCTGTGTTTCGTGATGGCGTGCCTTTTGAAGAATGAGCCTGCGAGTTATGGTGTGTGGCGAGGTTAACCGGTGGCGGGTAGCCGTAGCGAAAGCGAGTCTGAATAGGGCGTTTGAGTCGCATGCTGTAGACCCGAAGCGGGGTGATCTAGCCATGGGCAGGGTGAAGCGCCGGTAAGACGGTGTGGAGGCCCGAACCCACCAGGGTTGAAAACCTGGGGGATGACCTGTGGTTAGGGGTGAAAGGCCAATCAAACTCCGTGATAGCTGGTTCTCCCCGAAATGCATTTAGGTGCAGCGTTGCGTGTTTCTTGCCGGAGGTAGAGCTACTGGATGGCCGATGGGCCCGACAAGGTTACTGACGTCAGCCAAACTCCGAATGCCGGTAAGTGAGAGCGTGGCAGTGAGACTGCGGGGGATAAGCTTCGTAGTCGAGAGGGAAACAGCCCAGATCATCGGTTAAGGCCCCTAAGCGTGTGCTAAGTGGTAAAGGATGTGGAGTTGCCGTGACAACCAGGAGGTTGGCTTAGAAGCAGCCATCCTTGAAAGAGTGCGTAATAGCTCACTGGTCAAGTGATTCCGCGCCGACAATGTAGCGGGGCTCAAGCACACCGCCGAAGCCGTGGCACTTCAGATTTTTCTGGGGTGGGTAGGGGAGCGTCCTGCGTCCGGTGAAGCCGCCGAGTGATCGTGTGGTGGAGGTCGTGGGAGTGAGAATGCAGGCATGAGTAGCGAATGGAGAGTGAGAAACTCTCCCGCCGGATGACCAAGGGTTCCTGGGGCAGGCTAATCCGCCCAGGGTAAGTCGGGACCTAAGGCGAGGCCGACAGGCGTAGTCGATGGACAACGGGTTGATATTCCCGTACCCGCTGGTATGCGCCAACGCTGAATCCTCTGATGCTAACCACCCGATCCGCTCTTCGGGCCTTCGGGCCTGTTGTGGTGGGGAGCGTGGGACCCGATGGGGTAGTAGGTGAGCGATGGGGTGACGCAGGAGGGTAGCTCAGCCCAGGCGATGGTTGTCCTGGGGTAAGCATGTAGCCCGGCGTGTAGGTAAATCCGCGCGCTTTGTGGGTGAGATGTGATGCCGAGCCGTTTTAGGTGAAGTGAGTGATCCCATGCTGCCGAGAAAAGCCTCTAGTGAGTGTGCCGGCGGCCCGTACCCTAAACCGACTCAGGTGGTCAGGTAGAGAATACCAAGGCGATCGGGTGAACTGTGGTTAAGGAACTCGGCAAATTGCCCCCGTAACTTTGGGAGAAGGGGGACCACGTCTGGTGAACCGTCTTGCGCGGGGAGCTGGGTGTGGTCGCAGAGGCCAGGGGGAAGCGACTGTTTACTAAAAACACAGGTCCGTGCGAAGTCGTAAGACGCTGTATACGGACTGACGCCTGCCCGGTGCCGGAACGTTAAGAGGACCGGTTAGGCTCTTTTGGGGTCGAAGCTGAGAATCTAAGCGCCGGTAAACGGCGGTGGTAACTATAACCATCCTAAGGTAGCGAAATTCCTTGTCGGGTAAGTTCCGACCTGCACGAATGGCGTAACGACTTCCCCGCTGTCTCAACCACAGGCCCGGTGAAATTGCAGTACGAGTAAAGATGCTCGTTTCGCGCAGCAGGACGGAAAGACCCCGGGACCTTCACTATAGCTTGGCATTGGCGTTTGGAGCGTCTTGTGTAGGATAGGTGGGAGACTGTGAAGCCGGCACGCCAGTGTCGGTGGAGTCGTTGGTGAAATACCACTCTGGTCGTTTTGAGCGTCTAACCCGCACCCGTGGATCCGGGTGGGGGACAGTGCCTGGTGGGTAGTTTAACTGGGGCGGTTGCCTCCTAAAGGGTAACGGAGGCGCCCAAAGGTTCCCTCAGCCTGGTTGGCAATCAGGTGGTGAGTGCAAGGGCACAAGGGAGCTTGACTGTGAGACTGACAGGTCGAGCAGGTGCGAAAGCAGGGCCTAGTGATCCGGCACCGGCGTGTGGAAGCGGTGTCGCTCAACGGCTAAAAGGTACCCCGGGGATAACAGGCTGATCTTCCCCAAGAGTCCATATCGACGGGATGGTTTGGCACCTCGATGTCGGCTCGTCGCATCCTGGGGCTGGAGTAGGTCCCAAGGGTTGGGCTGTTCGCCCATTAAAGCGGCACGCGAGCTGGGTTTAGAACGTCGCGAGACAGTTCGGTCCCTATCCGCTGCGCGCGTAGGAGAATTGAGAGGGTCTGTCCCTAGTACGAGAGGACCGGGACGGACGGACCTCTGGTGTGCCAGTTGTCCCGCCAGGGGCACGGCTGGTTGGCTACGTTCGGTCGGGATAACCGCTGAAAGCATCTAAGCGGGAAGCCTTCCTCGAGATGAGTTCTCCCTCCTGCCTTTTGGTGGGGTAAGGCTCCCAGTAGACGACTGGGTTGATAGGCCAGAGATGGAAGCTCGGTAACGGGTGGAGTTGACTGGTACTAATAGGCCGAGTGGCTTGACACACATTTTGGTTGATGGTGTTGCTGCGGTTGGTGTTCGCGTCCCTGTGTGGTTCCCGGAAAACAAACGGGAGCCCGGTTTGTTTTGATTTTTGAATATTGAGCTGTACGGCTCGGACGAGTTTGCCGCTGGCCCTTGTGGGTTGGTGTGCGTGGGTCGTTCGGTGGTTATGGCGAGGGGGAAACACCCGGTCCCATCCCGAACCCGGAAGTTAAGCCCTTCAGCGCCGATGGTACTGCATGGGAGACTGTGTGGGAGAGTAGGACACCGCCGGACACATATTAGGGAAGGGCCCTGCCAGGGAACTGGCAGGGCCCTTTTCCATTTCCGGGGACTGTGTTTCGCAAGCGGTGAGTTCGCCCCGGGATCATTCGCGGGGGTGGCCCGCGCGGACGTTGCAGATCAGCAGCAGGACGCACAGCAGGGCGGCCGCGGCCGAGAAACGGTTCACAGCGGTGGTCATGCCCTGGTAGGTGATCAGCAGCCCTGCGACGACGCTCGGGAGGACCAGTCCCGCGTAGGAGACCGTGTAGAAGGAGGCCAGCACCGCGCCACGGGCGCCGGGCGCGGCCCCCGCGACCAGGGCGTTGATCTCCTGCTTGGCATTCGCCTGCTGGTGCGGGAGACAGGCGCGCGGCACGTCAGCGGGTCTGCGGCTTGATCGCCGGGCAGTTGCCTGACGCTCCGACAAGGGCCATGTCGGCGCGGGCGGTGCGATCAGCCCCTACAAGTGACGCAAGGGCCGCAAGCCGGGCAAATGCATGGAGCTATTCAATCGCTACCATGCCAGGTCCGGAGTGTCGGCGAACGCGGCGCCGCCACTCTCAGCGCTGGCACATCCTGCGCAAGGCGCGCTGCTCATCAGCCGGATAACCGGCATTGTCCACGCCATTCTCACCTGAACC
Organism: Spirillospora sp. CA-255316; assembly: GCA_050942275.1. Taxonomy (GTDB): domain Bacteria; phylum Actinomycetota; class Actinomycetes; order Streptosporangiales; family Streptosporangiaceae; genus Spirillospora. Next base: position 4,058,278 of record CP192047.1, read on the forward strand.
GCCAGGCAATTTGAGGATGGAATCAGCTCACTGGGCGAGGGTCAGGCGGCGGGCCACCGGACGGGCCATCAGGCGGCCGATCGCCGGGAGCTCCAGTGGCAGCAGTGAGGTGGGCGGGTGGACGCGGCGATTACGGCCGCGTTCGAGAGCGGTGACGATGGCGTCGGCGGCCGATCGCGGGGAGACGGGAGGCGGGGTGCGCATCGGGGCTGAGCGCCAGGGCAGCAGGTCGATGTCGCGGGCGTCGGTGTCGGTGGCGCCGGGGACCGCCTCCAGGACCGATACGCCGGTGCCGGTGAGCTCGTGGCGCAGGGTGCGCGTCGCGTGGGCGAGGGCTGCCTTGGACGCTCCGTAGTAGGCGAGCGAGGGGATGGGTACGGCCTGGAGGCTGGAGGTGACGTTGACGACGGCTCCGCCGCGCAACGCCGGCAGTAGCGCGCGGGTCAGCGCGAGCGGAGACCAGAAGTTGGTCTCGAACAGTGCGCGCACCTCGGCGTCGTCTCCCAGAGTCCCCTGGACGCCCACCACCGCCACCCCGGCATTGTTGATCAGAACCCGCACCGAGCCCAGGCCGGCCAGGGCGCGCTCGGCCAGGGCGGCCGCGGCACCCGGTTGCGACAGATCGGCCTCGATGATCGCCGGGCGTTCCCGCCCGCCCGCCGCGATCCGATCCGCGACCTCGGTCAGGTTGGCCGTGCGACGGGCGGCGATCGCCAGCCGGGCTCCGCGCTCGGCGAGCGCGAAGGCCAGCGCCCGGCCGATCCCGCTGGAGGCCCCGGTCACCAGCACGGGGGTGTCCCGCAATGTCATACGGCCCATCGGCTCTCCCCGGTGTTGACTGATAATCAATCAGTTGGGGCGATAGGCTCCCCCGGTCCAGACCGTCAACCCCGGAGTCCCGTGACCGCACCGTCCACCGACCGCCGCGCCCTGCTTATCGAGGCCGCCTCGGAGTTGTTCGCCGAGCGTGCCTACGACGAGGTGATCACCGCCGAGATCGCCCGGCGTGCCGACGTCGCCCGGCGCGCCGACGTCGCCTACGGCCTCATCGCCCATCACTTCACCAACAAGCGAGGCCTCTACCTAGCGACCATCCTCGCCGCCGCCGACCGGCTGAAGGCCGTCCACGAAACCGCGCCGGTGGGTGACACGCCCGCGACTCTGCTGCATGACGCCCTCTCCCGTCACATCGCCCACATGGAGGCCAACGCCAAGGGGTTCCTGGCACTCATGCGCGGCGGGAACGGTTCCGACCCGCAGGTCCGTGCCATCATCGAAGATTTGCGTTGGCAGGGGGCCGTCCGCCTGCTGAACGCCCTCGGCGTCTCCGAGCCCGTGGGGGCGGCCCTGCGGACGACGATGCGCGGCTGGGTCGGCTACCTCGACGAGATCATCATCGATCACCTCGACCATCGCGACCTCACCCGGGACGACCTCGCCGACCTGGCCGCCGCCACCCTCTCGGCCGCCCTCCAGGCCGCCCACGAGATCGACCCCGCCATCGGGATCACCCCGCAGAGCATCGCCGCACTCGCCCCGGCTGGACGCCACGGTGGATGAGCCTGAAGGCCCATGCCGGTGCGGCCGGATTGTGGGCGTGCGTCGTTTTGACCGGCGGGCCAACGCCTTACGTGGGCCGGGTGACGGTTTTTCGTCGCGTCTCTGCGAGCCCATGGCGGCCTGGTCGGATCGCGTGCGTGGGTTGCTTCGGCCGGTAGCTTCCCGTCCTCGGTCAGGCGTGGGCGGTAGGGCATCGCCTCATTTGCTCTGGAGGGACGTCACGGCCAGGGATGGGTGGGCTCGTGGCGGGATTGGTAGTGGAATCGGCGATGCGCCTCCCGGCGCACCGGCCGAGCGGCGCCTTCAAGGCTGTGTGCGGGTGCGGTAGCGGAGCCAGACCAGGCCTCCATCGAAGGACTCCGAGGTCATCAGGCTCAGGCGAGTGCTCAGGGCGGGAGTGGCACCGTACCAGGAGCGGTCTGCGTTGGCACCGGCCAGCTCGGGGTGGATGAGGAGGCTCACCTCGTCCAGAAGATCGGCTCTCAGGAGCGCGCCGATGAGTGCGCCTCCGCTGTCGACCCTGATGACCTGGGCTCCTTTCTCGCGGCCCAGGAAGCCGATGGCTTCGCCCAGGTCGACGTGGTCGCGGCCGGTGACGACTTCCTCCAGGGGCTCCTGTTCGGGGCCGCGCGGGGGCGTGAGGGCGGTGCGCAGGGCCAGTACGTCCGACCAGTGGCCGGCGTTGCGCAGGGCGTCCCATCGGGTGACCCGGTTGCGACCGTCCACGACGGCGAGGAGCGGGCCGCCGGCCGCGGGGCCCGGACGCGGCGCGGTGGCCAGGGCCTGCTCCTGGGCGAGGATCGTGTCCGCTCCGGTGAGCGTGACGTCCTCGTCGAACGTGGCCGCGAGCTGGTAGTACCGGCCCAGGTCCGGGGCGAACCCCGTGGTGGCCCCTTCGAGCGAGACGGCCACGTGGGCGACGACATGGGGGCGCTTCATCGGCACTGACGGCATGGGGCCAGCCTACGCCGGGGCGCCCGTCCTAAAAGGTTTAGCGCAAAGGTATAGTCGGCACGCCGGACCTCTGGAGGGGCGGCTCATTGATGTTTGGGAAGGACGAGATCCTGGTCGGCGGCCAGTGGCGGCAGGGCCGCGGGGCGTACGCCGAGACCCGCGATCCCGCGACCGGCGAGGTGATCGCCGGACTGCGCCAGGCCGCGGTCGAGGACGTGGACGAGGCGGTCGAGGCGGGGCGGCGGGCCGCCGCCGAGCCGGGCTGGCCGGACCTGCTCCCGCACGAGCGGGCCCGGTACCTGGTGCGGATCGCCGAGCTGATCGCGGAGCGGGCCGAGGACCTGGCACGGCTGCAGACCGCCGACACGGGCAAGTCCATCAACGAGACCAGGGCACTGGTGGCCAGCGCCGCGGGGACGTTCCGCTACTTTGCGGGGGCGCTGGAAACCCTGGAGGACGCCTGGACGCCGCCGCGCGGGCCGTACCTCACGGTGAGCCTGCACGAGCCGATCGGGGTGGTCGGCGCGATCACCCCGTGGAACTCGCCGATCGCCAGCGACGCCCAGAAGATCGCGCCGGTCCTCGCCGCCGGGAACGCGGTGGTCCTCAAGCCCGCCGAGTGGACGCCGCTGGTGTCGCTGGGGCTGGGCGGCAAGTCGCCGACGATCGTGCTGCCCGACGCCGACGTCGACCAGGCGGTGGCCGGGGTGCTCTTCGGGATCTTCTCCTCGTCGGGGCAGAGCTGCGTGGCGGGCTCGCGGGTGTTCGTCCACGCCGACCGGTACGACGAGGTGCTCGGCCGGATCGTGCGGGCGGCGGAGAAGCTGCGGGTCGGGCCGGGCGGCGACCCGGCCACGCAGGTGGCGCCGCTGGTCACCCACGCGCACCGGGACCGGGTGGCGGCGATGGTCGACCGGGCCCGCGCCGAGGGCGCCCGGGTGCTGTGCTGCGGCCGGGCCCCGGAGGGGGAGGAGTACGCGGCGGGCGCCTACTACCTGCCGACCGAGCTGGACGGGCTGCCGAACGACGCGGCGACGTGCCAGGAGGAGATCTTCGGCCCGATGCTGGTGGCGCTGCCATTCACCGGCGAGGAGGACCTGGTCCGGCAGGCCAACGACACCGTGTACGGGCTGGCGTACGGCGTCTGGACCCGCGACTACCGCGCGGCCTGGCGGGTGGCGCGGCGCGTCGAGGCTGGGACGGTGTGGGTGAACACCTACAAGCAGTTCAGCGTCTCCACGCCCTTCGGCGGCTGGAAGGAGGGCGGCATCGGCACGGAGAAGGGCCGCGCCGGAATCCTCGGCTGCACCAGGAACAAGAGCGTCTACTGGGGGATGGACGAGGAGCCGTTGCCCTGGGCGGGCAGCTGACCGCGGGGCAGTGACGGCGTCCGCTCGGCCTTCTCCAGCGAGCGTTCCAGCTTGCTGAGCAGGCGGCCGAGCTGGCGGCGCTCGGCCTCGGTGAGCCCGTCGAGCATGCGGGCCTCGTTGGCGAAGTGGGCGTGGGCGACGGTGTCGGCCACCTCCAAGCCCTTGTCGGTGAGCCGCGCGTACACCACCCGCCGGTCCTCGGCGTCACGTTCCCGTACGACCAGGCCCGCCTTCTCCAGCCGGTCGAGGCGCAGCGAGATGCCGCCGGTGGTGAGCAGCGAGATCTCCGCGAGCTCGCCGGCGGTACGGCGGTACGGGGGGCCGGAGCGGCGCAGGGTGGCGAGCATGTCGAAGGAGGCCATGTTGAGGTCGTAGCGCTCGAACACCTCCGACAGCAGGCTCTGGTAGCGCAGGAAGCTGCGGTGCAGCCGGCCGAAGACCTCCATGGGGGAGGCGTCGACGGCGGGCAGCTCGCGCCGCCACTGCTCGAGGATCAGGTCGACCGCGTCGGGGCGGCCCGGGGTTCTGCGTGTCATCGACGATCGGCGGGCGGTGCTGCCGCCCGGCCAGGCCTCCCTCCGGTGGCCGCCCCGGGGCGGCGGAGCTTTTCGACGCGAGGGCATGAAGCCTCAACGCAAAGATACACCGGCCCGTCCGGTCGGCCGCGCCCCCTTGTCCCCGACCCGGGGCGGTGCTAGAAAGCTTGCCCATAAGCTGTTTATTGCTAAGATAATTTCCGAAGGTGGGGCTTAATGCCACTGGTCTCCTCGGGGTGGGTGGCGCGCACGCAGCGTGCGATTCCGCCCTTCGTCCTGCACCGGCCCGGTACGGTGGCGGAGGCCGTCGCCGAGGGCGCGGTCTACGCGCAGGGCTGCACCGACCTGTTCGCCCAGTTCCGCGAGGGCCTCGGCTGCGCGTCCCTGGTGTCGCTGGAGGGGATCGCGGCGCTGCGCCGGGTCGAGCGGCAGGGCGCGGCGCTGGCCATCGGCGCGGGCGTCGACCACCACCGCGGCGCCGGCGACCCCGTGGTGCGCGCCGCCCTGCCGAGCCTGGCCGAGGCCTGGGGCCGGATCGCCACCCAGCGGATCAGGCGGCGGGCCATCCTCGGCGGCGACCTCATGGCGCGGCGCCCCCGCTACGAGATGTCGATCATGCTGGACGCGCTGGCGGCCCGGCTCCGCTTCGCGACGCCGGACGGCGAGGTCGCGCTGGCGCCCGCGGACCTGTGGGACCGGCGGGAGCCGCACGGGGCGCTGCTGCACACCGTCGGGATCGAGGACGTGCCCGGGGTGTGGTTCGGGTACGACCGGTCGCTGCGGCCACTGATGACCGCGGCGGTGGCGGTGCGCGGGAGCCGGGTCCGGCTGAGCGTGGGCTCGGAGTACCGCCGCCCGTACGCGGTCGAGGCGGACCTGGGCGACGACCCCGCCGAGGGCGCCGCGGTGATGGGGCTGGGCCTGGCGCTCTTCGAGGAGATGCGCTACGACGGGAGCGTCCTGCTGAACGGCGAGGCGCTGGACTACCGGGTGCCGCTGGCCGAGGACCTCCCGGAGCGGTTCGTGTCGATCACGCAGGAGCAGGGGCACGGGCCGGGGCCGTTCGGCGCCAAGGGCGCGGGGGAGGGGGCCATGGTGCCGGTGGCGGCCGCGATCGCCAACGCCGTGCACGACGCGACGGGCGGGCGGATCAGCACGCTGCCGCTGTCGCCCGAGCGGGTCTTCACGGCCCTGCGCGAGCGCTCCTGACAGGGAGTCTTCCGGGCTTGCATGGAGCACATGCCCGACCCGTCCGCGCTGCGGGTCGAACGGTTCCGCGCCCCCGAGCCGGTCAAGCGAGACGGCGACACCGCCTTCACCGTGACCTGCGCCCGGTCCGGCGGCAGCTTCCCCGTGGCACCGGGCGTCTCCGTCCTGACCGCGCTCCGCGCCGGCGGGATCGACCTGCCCTCCTCCTGGGAGGAGGGCATCTGCGGCACCTGCGAGACGCCGGTCCTGTCCGGCGAACCCGACCACCGCGACTTCCTGCTCACCGACGCCGAGAAGGCGGCGGGCCGCTCGATGATGCTCTGCGTCTCCCGCGCCCGCGGCCCCGAACTCGTCCTGGACGTCTAGGAGGGCGTCATGAACCCGCCACCGCGGCCCGTGCAGTCCCGCGCGCACGAGCCGACCAGCTACGAGAACGCGCTCGCCGACGAACTGGAGGCGATCTACGGCCGGGGGCGTGCACGACCTGCCGGGCCTGGTCGCGGCGCTGAACGAGACCGGCGTGCGGCCGGCCGGCGGCGCCGACTGGACCCCGACCTCCCTCACCGCCGACCTCGCCCGACTGGGGAGCCCCCGAATGACGACCCCCCGCCCCGCCGGGCGACCGGCGGGCAGGCACCCCGCCAACCCCGCCCTCGACACCGTCGACGGGCTGATCCGCCTCGGCCCGCGCGACCAGTGGTACGCCCTGTGCCGCTCCGACGACATCCCCGCCGGCGGCCTGGTCCGCCTCGACCGCGCCGGCGAGGAGCTGATGGTGTGGCGCGACTCCGCCGGCGCCGTGCACGTCCAGGAGGACCGCTGCCCGCACCGCGGCGCCCGCCTCACCCGGGGCGTCCACATGGGCGACCGCGTCGCGTGCAACTACCACGGCGTCCAGGTGGACGCCGAGGGCGTCGTGGTGTCGGTGCCCGGCGTCCCCGGCTGCGCGCTGGAGGGACGGCGCGCGCTGCGCACCTTCCCGGCCCGCGAGCACTCCGGCGCGGTGTTCGCCTGGTTCGGCGCCGACGAGGACGCCGCCCCGGCGCCGTTCGAGGTGCCCGAGCAGCTGTCGTCGCCCGAGTGGGCCTCCTTCCTGGCCTACGTCGAGTGGGACGCGCCGTGGATCTACTCCCTCGACAACCTGATGGACCCGATGCACGGCACGTTCCTGCACCGCAAGTCGCACAGCATGGCGACCGGGCGGCGCGAGGCGCTGTTCCAGGTGCGCGAGACCGCCACCGGCTTCGTGTTCGAGAAGACCGACCAGTCGGGGGTCAACTTCGACTGGTCGGAATGGATCTCCGGGAGCACGCCGTGGGTGCGGCTGGCCATCCCGTACCCGCCGAGCGCGGGGCCGGGCGGGCCGTTCACCATCGTCTGCACCGCCACCCCCATCGGCGAGACGCGGCACGCGGCGTTCTTCTGGCGCTGCCGCGAGGTCACCGGGTGGGAACGCGACAGCTGGCGGTTCCTCTTCAAGACGCGGCTGGAGGCCCGGCACTGGGAGGTGCTGGAGCAGGACCGCGTCATGGAGGAGGCCATGCCGCTGGACGCTTGGGACAGGGAGAACCTCTACCAGCACGACCTGGCGCTGGTGCGGCTGCGGAGGCTGATCCGCGCCGAGGCGCAGCGGCAGTTGGCCGCCCGCAGGGAGCGCGCCGCCGAGGGGGTGCGCGCGTGACCGTCCCCCGCATCGGCGACGCGGCCGCCGCCGGGCCCGTCGCGCGGCTGCGCACCCTGCGCAGCGTCGCGCTCCGCACGCCCGAGGCGTCCCGGGCCGCCGAGTTCTACGAGCACGTCTGGGGGCTGTCCCGGATCGACGGCGGTGACGGGGTCGCCTGGCTGCGCGGCAGCGGCGCCGAGCACCACGTCCTGGAGGTCCGGGAGGCCGCGCAGAACGCCCTCGGCAAGATCGCCTTCTCGGTGGGCTCGCCCCGGGAGGTCGACGAGGCCGCCCGCCGGCTCGAGGCGCTGGGCATCCCGCCGGTCGCCGGGCCCGGCCCGCCGTCGAGCAGGTCGACGAGGACGCCTGGCTGTGCCGGGTGTGGCGGCGTGTGCCGGAGCTGTCGGACCTGTGGGGGACGGCCGGGCCGCCGTCCGCCGACGTGCGCTCGCACATGGCGGGCGTCCCCGACCCGGACCGCTGGTGGGAGAAGGAGGCGGGGGAACGAACCGGTGGTGATCTCGCTGCTGTGGTTCTTCGCCTACTACGTCAACCACGGCATCACGGCCTGGCTGCCCTCCCTCTACACCAAGGACTTCGACCTCGACCTGGGGACCGCGCTGCGGTTCACGCTGCTGAGCAACATCACCGGGCTGCTCGGCTGCCTCATCGTCGCGCTGGTCATCGACCGGGTCGGGCGCCGGCCCGCGCTGGCCGTCGGCATGGGCGGCGCCGCCGCGGCCCTGATCGCCCTGGCCGTGTCGGGTGCCGCGTCGGGCGGCCAGGTCGCGGTCTGGGCCTCGGTCGCGACCCTGTTCGTCTACGCCACCAACGTCAGCCTCTACCTCTACACGCCCGAGCTCTACCCGACCCGCAGAACAGCTCAACGACTGATCACCGGCCGGACGGAAGGCTCCGCGGAGGACGCTTGAGCCCCGCGGGGCCTTCCCCGCCGGGACGGCTCAGCCCGGCGCGTTCGCCCCCAGCAGGGCGGCCAGGCCGGGGTGGACGCGCCCGGCGTCGATGGTGACGATGGTGTACGCGGCGACCCCGGCCCGGACGAAGGGGTCCTGCGCCGTGATCTCCTCGATCTCGGCCCGGTCGATGCCGCGCGCGACGATCGCGCCGCCCTGCGCCGCCGGGACCGTCTGGCCGGAGGCGAGGAACGTGCCCGCGGCGTGATGGCGGTCGAGGTAGGCGGCGTGCTCGCGGAAGTACGGCTCGGCCGCCTCCTCCGTTCCCGTGTAGCGCACGATCAGCAGGTGCAGGGTCATGCGGGCTCCGGCGGCCGCCGGTGCAGGGCCGGTTCGAGGGTGGCCGCCCACTGCCGCAGGAGCCGCGAGCGGCGGGCCGAGTCGTCGGTCAGCAGGTCGGCCAGGCCCAGGCCGCGCACCAGATCGAGGGTGGCCTGCACGCTCTCCCGCACGCCGGGCACGCTCTCGTCGGCGCCCAGCGCCTCCACCGTCAGCCGGTGCGCCTCCCGTCCGACCTTGGCCTCCAGCGGGACGACCCGCTCGCGCAGCTGCTCGTCGGCGCTGGCGGCGACCCACAGCTGGAGGGCGGCCCGGAACAGCGGGCTGGTGTACATCTCGGCGAGGGAGGTGAGCACCTCCAGGGTGGACGGCCGGCGTCCGGCCAGGCGGTCCAGGTGCTCCCGCATGCGCGTGGTGCGCACTTGCGAGCCGTACTCGACGGCCGCGGTGACCAGCTCCTCGCGGGTGCGGAAGTGGTGCTGGGCGGCCCCGCGGGAGACCCCGGCGCGCTCGGCTACCACGGCCACGGTCGTGCCGGCCCAGCCCACGGAGGCCAGGCAGTCGATGGCCGCCTCGAGCAGCCGCGCGCGGGTGGCGCGACTGCGGTCCTGCTGCGGTTCGCGGGGGAGTGCCTGCGTGGTCATCGCTTCCTCGGCTCGGCTGCGCGTCCAGTCAACCAAACGGCGGAACGGCAAAGCAATCAAGCACGATTGATTTTTTATCGGCGGGCTGGCAGGGTGCAGCACATGACGCGACCCCAGAGCCGCCCGCCGGACTCCCCGGCGGGGCGTCCGCTGCGGATCGGCAACGCCTCGGGCTTCTACGGCGACCGCTTCGAGGCGGTGCGGGAGATGCTGGAGGGCGGCCCGCTGGACGTCCTGACCGGCGACTATCTCGCCGAGCTGACCATGCTGATCCTCGGCAGGGGCAGGCTGAAGGACCCCGGCGCCGGGTACGCGGCCACGTTCCTGCGGCAGATGGAGGAGTGCCTGGAACTGGCGTCCGGGCGCGGCACGAAGATCGTCACCAATGCGGGCGGGCTCAACCCCGGCGGGCTGGCCGAGCGGCTGCGGGTCCTGGCCGGGCGGCTCGGCGTCGAGGTCCGCGTCGCCCATGTGGAAGGCGACGACCTGCTGGCGCGGGCCGAAGGGCTGGGCTTCGTCCACCCGCGGTACGGGGCGCCGCTGACCGCCAACGCCTACCTCGGCGCCTGGGGGATCGCCGAGTGCCTGCGGGCCGGCGCCGACATCGTGGTGACCGGGCGCGTCACCGACGCCTCGCTGGTGGTCGGGCCGGCCGCCGCGCACTTCGGCTGGGGCCGCGACGACTGGGACGCCCTCGCCGGCGCCACCGTGGCCGGCCACGTGCTGGAGTGCGGGGCGCAGGCGACCGGCGGCAACTACGCCTTCTTCCAAGAAATCTACAATGTAAAGGCGGCGGGCGGTCCGGCCGGATCCCTCTCCGCTTTGCCGGGCTTTCCCCTCGCGGAGATCCACCCCGACGGCTCCAGCGTCATCACCAAGCACGACGGCACCGGCGGCGCCGTCACCGTGGAGACCGTCACCGCCCAGCTCCTGTACGAGATCGGCGGCCCCGCCTACGCCGGACCGGACGTGACGACGTGGTTCGACACCGTCGAGCTGCGGCAGGAGGGGCCGGACCGGGTCGCCGTCACCGGGACCAAGGGCTCCCCGCCGCCCGCCACGACCAAGGTGTGCCTCAACCACCTGGGCGGCCACCGCAACGAGATGACCTTCGTGCTCACCGGGCTGGACGTCCAGGCCAAGGCGGACTTCGCCCGCGCCCAGCTGGAGGCGGTCATCGGCGGCGACCCCCCGGCGAAGGTCGAATGGACGCTGATCGGCGCCCCCGCCTCCGACCCGCGGACGCAGGGGGAGGCCACGGCTCTGCTGCGCTGCGCCGTCCTGGACCCCGACCCGGAGAAGGTGGGGCGGGCGTTCAGCGGCGCGGCCGTGGAACTGGCGCTCGCCGGGTATCCGGGCTTCACGATGACCTCCCCGCCGGGGAAGGGGAGCCCGTACGGGGTCTACGCGCCCGCGTTCGTGCCCAACGGGGAGATCGAGCACGTCGCCGTCCTGCCCGACGGCACCCGCCGGACCGTCGGCGGGGCGAGCACCGCCGCGGCGGCGGGCCAGGCGCCGACACGGCGACCGGCGTCACCGCCACCCCAGCCCGCACCAGTCCCTGGGCCGACGGCACGGGTCCCGCTGGGACGGGTCGCCGGCGCCCGCAGCGGCGACAAGGGCGGTGACGCCAACATCGGCGTCTGGGCCCGTACCGGCGAGCAGTGGCGCTGGCTCGACGGCTTCCTCACGGTGGAACGGCTCGCCGCGCTCCTCCCCGAGACGCGCGGCCTCCCCGTCACGCGCCACACCCTGTCCAACCTCCGCGCGGTCAACTTCGTCGTCGAAGGGCTGCTGCAGGAGGGAGTCTCGGCGTCGACCCGCTTCGATCCGCAGGGCAAGGCCCTCGGCGAATGGCTGCGGTCCCGCCTCGTCGACGTCCCGGAGGCGATCCTGTGACCCTCAAGAGCACCCTGGACACGCAAGGTGCGGAGTACCGGGAGCGGCGCGAGGCGATGCTCGCCAGGCTGGCCGAGCTGGAGGCCGAGCACGAGAAGGTGCTGCTGGGCGGCGGCGAGAAGTACGTGGCCCGGCATCGCGGGCGCGGCAAGCTGCTGGCCCGCGAGCGGATCGAGCTGCTGCTGGACCCGGACTCGCCGTTCCTGGAGCTGAGCCCGCTGGCGGCCTGGGGCAGCGACTTCCAGGTCGGCGCCAGTGTCGTCACCGGGATCGGCGTGGTCGAGGGCGTCGAGTGCATGATCGTCGCCAACGATCCGACGGTGCGGGGCGGAGCCAGCAACCCCTGGACGGTCAAGAAGAGCTTCCGGGCCTCCGACATCGCGCTGGAGAACCGGCTGCCGTTGATCAACCTGGTCGAGTCCGGCGGCGCCGACCTGCCCACCCAGAAGGAGATCTTCATTCCGGGCGGGCGGATGTTCCGCGATCTCACCCGGCTGTCGGCCGCCGGGATCCCGACGATCGCGCTGGTGTTCGGCAACTCCACGGCGGGCGGCGCGTACATCCCGGGCATGTGCGACTACGTCGTCATGGTCAAGGAGCGCGCCAAGGTGTTCCTGGGCGGGCCTCCGCTGGTGAAGATGGCCACCGGCGAGGAGGCCGACGATGAGGAACTGGGCGGCGCCGAGATGCACGCCCGCGCCTCCGGTCTGGCCGACTACATGGCGGTGGACGAGGCCGACGCGCTCCGGCTGGGAAGGCGCATCGTGAGCCGGCTCAACCACCGCAAGGCCGGCCCGGCGCCCGCGCCGTCCAGGGAGCCGGTGTACGACCCCGAGGAGCTGGCGGGCCTCGTCCCGGAGGATCTGAAGATCCCGTTCGACCCGCGCGAGGTGATCGCCCGCGTGGTCGACGCCTCCGAGTTCGACGAGTTCAAGCCGCTGTACGGGACCAGCCTCGTCACGGGGTGGGCGCGGCTGCACGGCTACCCGGTCGGGATCCTGGCCAACGCGCAGGGGGTGCTGTTCAGCCAGGAGGCGCAGAAGGCCGCGCAGTTCATCCAGCTGGCCAACCAGAGCGACACGCCGCTGCTGTTCCTCCACAACACCACCGGCTACATGGTCGGCAAGGAGTACGAGCAGGCCGGGATCATCAAGCACGGCGCACTCATGATCAATGCCGTGGCCAACAGCAGGGTGCCGCACCTGTCGCTGGTCATGGGCGCCTCCTACGGCGCGGGCAACTACGGGATGTGCGGCCGGGCGTACGATCCCCGCTTCCTGTTCACCTGGCCGAGCGCGAAGTCGGCGGTGATGGGGCCGCAGCAGCTGGCCGGGGTGCTGTCGATCGTGGCGCGGCAGGCGGCGGAAGCGCGCGGTCAGGTGTACGACGAGGAGCAGGACCGGGCGATGCGGGAGATGGTGGAGAACCAGATCGAGGCCGAGTCGCTGCCGTTCTTCCTGTCCGGGCGGCTGTACGACGACGGGGTGATCGATCCGCGCGACACCCGCACGGTGCTGGGGTTCTGCCTGTCGGTCGTGCACAACGCCCCGATCCGCGGTGCCGAGGGCGGCTTCGGCGTCTTCCGCATGTGAGCCGTCCGGTGACCGACGAGCCCGTGAGAGCCCAGCCCGTGAACGCCGAGCCTGTGAGTGACGAGCAAATGATCGACAGACTGCTGGTGGCCAACCGCGGCGAGATCGCCCGCCGCGTCTTCCGCACCTGCCGGGACCTGGGCGTCGGGACGGTCGCGGTGTTCTCCGACGCCGACGGCCCGGCGGCGCCGGGCGCGCCGGCGGGGGCGGCGCCGCACGTGCGCGAGGCGGACGCCGCGGTGCGGCTGCCGGGCGCGTCCCCGGCCGACACCTACCTGCGCGGCGACCTCATCATCGCCGCGGCCCGGAGCGCGGGCGCGGACGCGGTGCATCCCGGGTACGGGTTCCTGTCGGAGAACGCCGGGTTCGCGCGGGCGGTCGCCGACGCGGGGCTGGTGTGGGTGGGGCCGCCGCCGGAGGCCATCGAGGCGATGGGCTCCAAGATCGAGGCGAAGAAGCTGATGGCGGCGGCGGGCGTGCCCGTCCTGCCGGAGCTGGACCCGGGCGCCGTGACCGAGGCCGACCTGCCGATCCTGGTGAAGGCGTCGGCCGGCGGCGGCGGGCGCGGGATGCGGGTCGTGCGGACGCTCGCGGAACTGCCCGACGCCGTCGCCGCGGCCCGCCGCGAGGCGCAGTCGGCCTTCGGCGATCCCGCGGTGTTCTGCGAGCCGCTGCTGGAGGGCGCCCGCCATGTCGAGGTGCAGCTGCTCGCCGACGCGCACGGGACGGTGTGGGCGCTGGGTGAGCGGGACTGCTCGGTCCAGCGCCGCCACCAGAAGATCATCGAGGAGGCTCCCTCGCCCGCCGTGGACGCCGGGCTGCGGGCGGAGCTGAGCCGGGCGGCGGTGGAGGCGGCCCGCGCCATCGGCTACGTCGGCGCCGGCACGGTGGAGTTCATGCTCGCCGGCGACGGTCGGCGGTTCTTCTTCCTGGAGGTCAACACGCGCCTGCAGGTGGAGCATCCGGTGACCGAGTGCGTGTACGGGCTGGACCTGGTCCGGCTGCAGATCGAGATCGCCGAGGGTGCGCGGCTGCCCGCCGGGCCGCCGGAGCCGCGCGGGCACGCGATCGAGGTGCGCCTGTACGCCGAGGACCCGGCGGCCGGCTGGCGCCCGGGCAGCGGGACCCTGCACACCTTCGAGGTGCCGGGCGTCGACGCCGAGTTCGCCGTCCCCGCGGGGTACGGGCTGCGGCTGGACAGCGGGGTGGAGAGCGGCGGCGTGATCGGCGTCCACTACGACCCGATGCTGGCCAAGCTGATCGCCTGGGGCCCGACGCGCGCGGCCGCCGCGCGGCGCCTGCGGGCGGCGCTCACCGGAGCCCGCATCCACGGTGTCACCACCAACCGGGACCTGCTCGCGCGCACGCTCGGCGAGCCGGTGTTCCTGGGCGGGGGCGCCACGACGGGCTATCTCGACCAGGTGGGGCTGGAGGCGCTGGCCCGTCCCCTCGCGGGCGAGGGCGCGGTGCGGCTGTCGGCGCTGGCGGCGGCGCTGGCGGGCGCCGCCGCCGGCCGGGCCGCGGCGCCGGTGCTGGGCGGGCTGCCGCCGGGCTGGCGGAACCTGCCGTCGCAGCCGCAGCGCAGGTCGTTCCAGGGGCCGGGCGGCGCGACGGTCGAGGTCGCCTACCGGACGGGCCGCGGCGGTCTGCGCGCCGAAGGCCACGAGGGGGTGCGGCTGGTCGCCGCGTCCCCGGACCGGGTGACGCTGGACGTCGACGGGGTGCGCTACGGCTTCGATGTGCGCACCGTCCCCGACGCGACGGCGCCGGAGGGCGGCGGCGAGGTGTACGTCGACTCGCCGCTGGGCCCGGTGGCGCTGCGCGCGCTGCCGCGCTTCGCCGATCCCAGCGACCTGGTCGCGCCGGGTTCGCTGCTCGCCCCCATGCCCGGCACCGTCGTACGGGTCGAGACCGAGCCGGGCGCAGCCGTGGCCGAGGGCCAGACGCTCCTCGTCCTGGAGGCGATGAAGATGGAGCACCGCATCGCCGCCCCGGCGGCGGGCATCGTCGCCGAGCTGAACGTCGCCGCCGGGCGGCAGGTCGAGGCGGGCGCCGTTCTCGCCGTCATTTTCGAAGGGAACCCCCAGTGAGCTTCATCGAGAGCGAGGAGCGGCAGGCGCTGCGCGCCGCCGTCGCGGGCCTCGGCGCCGAGTACGGCCCGGCGTACTACGTGGAGAAGGCCAGGGCCGGGAAGAAGACCGACGAGCTGTGGGCCGAGGCGGGTCGGCTGGGCTACCTGGGCGTGAACGTCCCCGAGGAGTACGGCGGCGGGGGCGGCGGGATCGGCGACCTGGCCGCGGTGTGCGAGGAGCTGGCCGCGGCGGGGTGCCCGCTGCTGCTCATGGTCGTCTCCCCGGCGATCTGCGCGACGATCATCGCCCGTTCCGGGACGGAGGCCCAGAAGGAGCACTGGCTGCCGCGCTTCGCCGACGGGTCGGTGAAGATGGCCTTCGCGATCACCGAGCCCGACGCCGGGTCCAACGCCCACCGCATCACCACCACCGCCCGCCGCGACGGCGACGGCTGGGTCCTCAGCGGCCAGAAGACCTTCATCTCCGGCGTGGACGAGTCGGACGCGGTGCTGTTCGTCGGGCGCACCGAGGACCAGAGGGGAAACCTGCGGCCGTCGCTGTTCATCGTCCCGACCGGCGCGCCCGGGTTCACCTTCACCCCGATCGAGATGGAGATCGTGTCGCCCGAGCGGCAGTTCGTCTGCCATCTGGACGGGGTGCGGCTGCCGTACGACGCGCTGGTCGGCGATGAGGACGGCGGGCTGACGCAGCTGTTCGCCGGGCTCAACCCCGAGCGGATCATGGCCGCGGCGATGGGCGCCGGGATCGGGCGGCTCGCCCTCGGCAAGGCGATCGCGTACGCCAAGGACCGCCAGGTGTTCACAACGCCGATCGGGGCGCACCAGGGCCTGGCGCACCCGCTGGCCGCCGCCAAGATCGAGCTGGAGCTGGCCCGGCTGATGGGGCAGAAGGCCGCCTGGCTGTACGACCGGGGCGACGACGCGGGCGCGGGGGAGGCGGCGAACATGGCCAAGTACGCCACCGCCGAGGCCGCGATCCACTGCGTCGACCAGGCCATCCAGACCCACGGCGGCAACGGCCTGACCACCGAGTACGGCGTGGGCATGCTCGCCGGGGTGGTGCGGCTGATGCGGATCGCGCCGGTGAGCCGCGAGATGATCCTCAACTTCGTCGCCCAGCACTCCCTGGGGCTGCCCAAGTCGTACTAGCCGGCACCCACACGGCCGGGGCGCGGTGCCCGGCGTCCCTCCCGGGAGCTACGCGGGCGGGTGGCTCCGCCGGGTGACGACCGCGCCGCCGGGATCCTCTAGCGTCGACCACGACGGTGACGCGGCCGGAGCGGGGGAGACGTGGCGAGGCGGAGGACGGGCGGCGCGTTGCGGCGGCGGGCCGGGGCACTGGCCGCCGACCTGGCGCCGGCGGCGGGCACGCCACTGCTGCCGCTGCGGCGCTCGGGCTGGACGGCGTGGCTGCCGCACGGGCTCGTCGCGCTCTACTCCGCCGCCCTGTGCGGGGTCATCTGGCACACCCTCATCGAGGACTTCGGCGTCCCGAACCAGGCGGCCGCGACGCTGGGCTGCGCGCAGGCGCTGTCGCTGGTGGTGGCGCTGTACTGGCCGCTGTCGGGCTGGTGGCTGTCGCTGGCGGCCACCGTGACGGCGGCGGTCGTGGCGGGCGGTGTGGGCGAGCCCGATCCGGTGCGCGGCACGGTGGCGCTGTGGCCCGGGCCCGACCTGGTCGCCCATCTCAGCGTGATGGCGCTGGCGGGCATGCGGGCGCGGGTCCGCGTCCAGGTGGAGATGTGGGTGCTCACGCTGGCGGCGGGCATCGCGCTGGCGGTCGCCTTCCCCGACCGGGCCCCGCTCACCGGGGTGCTGTCGATGAGCGTGTACTCGGCCGTGGTCCTGGTGGCGGTCGGCGCGCTGCGGTCGCGGGGCGAGGCGGTGCGGCGGCTGGCCGAGCAGCAGCACATCAGCGAGCAGGAACGGGCGCGGCGGGCCCTGCTGGAGGAGCGTGCCCGGATCGCCCGCGAGCTGCACGACGTCGTCGCCCACCACATGTCGGTGATCGCCATCCAGGCCGAGGCGGCGCCGCTGCGCGTGCCCGACCCGCCGGGGGAGCTGGCCCGCTCGTTCGCCACGATCCGGCACAACGCGGTGGAGGCGCTGACCGAGCTGCACCGGGTGCTGGACGTCCTGCGCGGCGACCACGGCCCGCCCGTCCCGGGCGGGGAGGCCGACACGCCCCAGCCGACCCTGGACCGCCTGGAGGACCTGCTGTCGGGGGTGCGCGGCGCGGGCCTGGCGGTGACGGTCGAGGTGGCCGGGACGCGGCGGCCGCTGGCGCAGGGCGTGGAGCTGTCGGCGTACCGTATCGTCCAGGAGGCGCTGAGCAACGTCCTGCGGCACGCCCCCGACGCCGAGGTGACCGTGATCCTGGAGTACCTGCCCGACCGTCTGGACGTGCGCGTGTCCAACACCGCCGGCGCGGGCGCGCAGGACCGCGGGCGGGGGCCGGGCGGGGCGCCCAGGGCGTCAGGCGGCGGGCACGGGCTGATCGGCATGCGCGAGCGGGCCGCGATGCTGGGCGGGACGCTGGAGGCCGGTCCGCTGCCCGGCGGCGGCTACGCGGTGCTGGCCCGGCTGCCCGCGGCACCGGCGCCCGGCCCGTCCGCCCCGTCCGCGCCGTCCGGGGCGCGGCCGTCCGGGGCACCCGGTGGGGTGGGGGCCGACCGCTCCGCGCCGCTGCACGTGCCGTCCGAGGGGGAGGGAGCGCCGTGACGATCCGGGTGCTGATCGCCGACGACCAGGCCATGGTCCGCGAGGGCTTCTCCGTCCTGCTCGGGGCGCGGCCCGACATCGACATCGCGGGCGAGGCCGCCGACGGCCGCGACGCGGTCGAGCGGGCCGAGGCGCTGCGCCCCGACGTGGTGCTGATGGACGTGCGCATGCCCGTGATGAGCGGCCTGGAGGCCACCCGGCTCATCACCGCGGCCGGGACCGCGCGCGTGCTGGTCCTGACGACCTTCGACCTGGACGAGTACGTCTACGAGGCGCTGCGCTCGGGGGCCAGCGGCTTCCTGCTCAAGAGCGCCACAGGCTCGGCCCTGGCCGAGGCCGTCCGGGTCGTCGCGGGCGGGGAGGCGCTGCTGGCGCCCAGCGTCACCCGGCGGCTCATCGCCCACTTCGCCCGCTCCGGCGGAGGCGGCGGCCGGCCGCTGAAGACCGTCGAGGAGCTGACCGAGCGGGAGACCGAGGTCCTCGCCCTCGTCGCCGGCGGGCTGTCGAACGCCGAGATCGGCGAGCGGCTCGTCGTCGCCGAGCAGACCGTCAAGACCCACGTCAGCCGGATCCTCACCAAGCTGGGCCTGCGCGACCGCACCCAGGCGGCCGTCTACGCCTACGAGACCGGGCTGGTACGCCCCGGCTCGGGCTGAACGGCGGTCAGCCCGGCAGCCGGGCCACCTGCTCCGCCACCTGCTCCTCCAGCGGCACCGGCGCGGCCAGCCGGTTGTCGAGCGCCAGGTGCGGGACGGGCGGCGGCTCCTCCGGACGCATCCGCGCCACGAAGGCGTCGAAGGCCGCCATCTTGCCGGTGTCGCGGGACGAACCGCGGCCGGTCAGCCGCCGGCGCAGCGTCGCGGCGTCGGTACGGATCCACACCAGCCGCACCGGCGGCCCGCCCAGCTCCTCGACCCACCCGGCCCAGCGCTCGGGGGAGCGGATCTGGCCGGTGAACGGGCCGCTCAGCAGCACCGGGCAGCCGTGCGCCCGGATCTCCCGCGCGGTGGCGGTCATGCCCTCGTACTCGTGCCGCTTGACGTGCTCGTCGTACCAGGGGCCCTCCCGCTCGCCCGGGTCGCGCCCGTAGGCGTCCAGGACCGCCGAGACGAACGGGCCGTACATGGTGTCCTTGTCCAGGAGCGCGGGAACGGGCCGCAGCCGCGCCAGCAGCAGCCGCGACACCGTCGACTTGCCGGAGCCCGGAGGCCCCGCCACCACCCACACCGTGCCCCGCGCGGCCTCAGCGACCTCAGCGGCCTCCGCGGCGCCGCCGCCCGTCATGCGGGGATGCGCAGGCGGCGGCTGGCGAGCCGTTCGATGCCCGCCTCGTCGATCTCGTGGCCCAGCCCCGGCTGGGTGTACGGGACGCCCACCACCCCGCCCGACGACCGCACCGGCGGCGACACGAACGCCGGGCCGCCCGCCGGATCGGACACCTCGCTGGGCAGCGTGACACCCGGCAGCGCGGCCAGCGCCACCGCCGCGGCCTGACCGATGCCGAACGCGCCCGTGCCGGTGCACCACACGTCCCACCCGGCCGCGTACGCCAGGTCGTGCGCGGCGCGCGCCGCCGTCAGCCCGCCCATGGTCGCCACGCCCAGCTCCAGCACCCGCCCGGCCTCCCGTGAGATCGCCGCGTCCAGGGTGTCCAGATCCCCGATGCCGGGCGCCAGCGCGGTGCCGATCAGGCGCTGCAGCCGCGCGTGCGCCGCCAGGTCCTCGCCCGGGAACGGCCGCGCGATCGCCAGCAGCCCGTAGCCGTCCAGCGCCTCCATGACCGCCAGGTGCTCGGGCGTCTCCCGGTAGGCGTGCCCGGCGTCGGCGACCACCGCCAGCGCGGGGAAGGCCTGCCTGATCAGCCGCACCGGCTCGATGTCCCAGCCGGGCCGCACGTCCAGCGTGATCCGGGTGTGCCCGGCGCCGACGGCCTGGTTGACCCGGCTCACCACCGTCTCCAGCAGCGGCTCGGGGGTGATCCTGGCCCCGGTGACGATCGAGGTCCGGGTGCCGCCGAGGGCGTGCGCCAGCGGCTCGCCGCGGGCCCGGCACCACAGGTCCCAGCAGGCCATGTCGATCGCGGCGGCGGCCCCGGCGCAGCCCAGCTCGACCGCCGCCGACACGTCCTCGGGACGCTCCAGCTCGAGCCCGATCAGCGCCGGGCCCATGCGCTCCTCGATGTCGGCCCAGACGTCACCGGCCGCGCCGCCGCCCTGCCCGCCACCGGGTCCGCCGCCGGACCCGCCGCCGCGTCCGGGGCCGGGAGGGGTGACGGCGGCCTCTCCCCAGCCCACCGCGTCGTCCTGGCCCGTCAGCCGTACCAGGACGCTCTCCGGCCGCCGCCCGCGCGGCATCGCCACCCGGAACGCGTCGCAGCCCTGGATCTGGGGCACCCGCACCCGCCCTTCACACACGTCGGTCGTCTCCCTCCATGATCCCCCCTCCGGAGACCAGCGAAGACACCCGGCCGGAGAGGCGGGGGCCGGGGAGGGGGCGTCAGCGGCGGCGGGAGCGCCACGGGCGGCGGAGGGGACGCCGCTCGTAGCCGCCCTCGGCGAGCCCCGCGAGCCGCTCGAACGGGTTGTAGGAGGCGTGATCGCCCGACAGGACCAGCGACACACCGGCGCACACCAGATACGCCGGGATCATCACCGGGCCCAGGCAGAAGACGTACTGCGTCGCGTGCCGGGCCTCGTGCCGCAGCAGCGCGGGACGCTCCAGCAGCGACTCCGGCTCGCGGCGCACCAGCAGCACGTTCCCGACCGTGAAGACCGGGGCCACCGGCAGCGGCAGGCGGTAGCCGCCGGCGACGAGCAGGCCGCCGGGGCCGCGCAGCATCCGCCGCGGCGCCCGCGAGCCCGCCGCGGCGAGCAGCAGGCCCAGCGGCGTCGACAGGTTGACCAGGTTGACGGCCTGGCGGAGGCGGTGCGCGGGCTTCACCTCGTCCTCCTCGCGAGACGGCCGTGGCGGCCAGGGGTGGTCAGCGGAGGCGGAGACCGGTCGGCGACGTGCCGGTCGCCGATGGGCCGGTCAGCGGGGGCAGGTGTCGTCCAGGGAGACCGGCTTGGTCTGCGTCCGGGTCGGCGAGGGCGAGGGCGACGGGCCGCCGGCCTCGGTGGCGGGCCTGGTCCTGGTGCTCGACGCCGACGGCGAAGGCGACGGCGACGGCGACGCCTGCTCCCGGTCGCCCGCGAGCGCCCGGGCGGTGAGCCGGCGGATCAGGGCGTAGTCGGGGTTGCCGGTCTGGATCAGCGGCGGCACGAACTGCAGGCTGTCGATCCGGGAGCCGTCCTTGACCTTGGTGGACAGCGTCACGAACGCCGGCAGCAGCTCCTGCGGGATGTCGGTGGAGATGGCCCGCTTGGTGGCGGCGGCCAGCCGGTCGAACTTGGTCAGCACGGTCTGCGGGTCGGCCTGCCTGGCGATCGCGTTCAGCAGGCACTTCTGCCGGCCCATCCGGGCGTAGTCGCTGCTGAGGGTGCGGGACCGGCCGTACCAGAGGGCCTCCTTGCCCTTCAGCACCCGGTCGCCCGGCTGGAGCACCTCGCCGCGCTGCCCGAACGGGATCGGCTCGGTGATCTTGATCCGGACCCCGCCCATCGCGTCCACGATGTCGGCGAACCCGAACATGTCGACCAGGATGTAGTAGTCGACCGGCTGCTGCAGGATGCCGCTGATGGTGGCCTTCAGGAGCTCGGGGCCGCGCTGGTTCTTGCGCGCGCCGGGCACCACGTCGGGGTGGTCCTCGGCGTACTGGTAGACCTCGTTGAGCAGGCCCGGGGTGCCGGAGCCGTCGCCGGTGAAGCCGTAGGGGAAGCGGTCGCGGGCGGGCCCGGCCGGCATCGGGACGTTCTCCAGGTTGCGCGGCAGGCTCAGCAGCACCGTCTCACCGGTCTTGGTGTCGATGCTGGCCAGCGTCATGCTGTCGGTCCGCACGCCCTGCCGGTTGGCGGCCGCGTCGCCGCCCAGCAGCAGCACGTTGACGCGGGACTGGCCGTTCCAGGGGTCCTTGGTGTTGACGGCGCGGCCGTTGCCGCCGCCCGTCTGGAAGATGCTGGTGAGCGTGTCGCGGGCGAGGTAGGTGTTGTAGGCGCCCCAGGAGATCGGCACCGCCACGGCGAAGCACAGCACCGCCACCGCCACCGCGCCCGCCGTGCCCGCGCCCAGCGACAGGGCGCCGGGACGGGACAGCTGGTAGGAGCGGATGACGACGGTGACCCACACCAGGCCGAGCGCCAGGATCCCGCCGGCCGCGGCCGACAGCCACGCCGGCTGCACCGCCAGCTCGATGAGCCGGGGGCGGAAGAACAGCCCCAGCACGGCCGCCGCCGTGCCCAGCAGCACGAACGCGCCCAGCAGGATCGAGCCGACGATCCGGCGGCCGGTGACCAGGTGCGCCACGCCCCAGACCAGCGCGGACGCCAGGGTGAGCGCCAGGGCGCGCAGCAGGCCGGGTTCGGCGTCGCCACCCTGGGCACGCCGGCCGGCCGATCGACTCGCCATGTACGCTCCGATCCCCACGCACGGTCATCTGACGCCTCGCCTACATTATGGACGCGCGAAACCGGCCGGGAGTTGCCCGGCGTCCGGACGGGCGCGCGCCCGGCTCCGAACCGGCGCCCGCGGGGCGCCGTGGAGGCACGGTCCGTGCGCCGCCGGCCGCGGCTCCCGCTCGGCCCGGGCGTCCTGGCTCCGCGACGGGAGCCCGACCCGGGGACCTGGACGGCCCGCGCGGTCGCCCCGCGCCCGGCCCGGTGGCCCGGATCATCCGGTGATACTAGCGGTGACGCGCGCCGCGGAGCGGCGATCTCGACGATCTTGACGCGCCGGGCGTCCGCCGTTCGCCGGACCCCGCAGCGCCCCCGCACCGCCCCCGCCTCCGGCCGGCGGCGTCCCGAATCACCGGACCCGAACGCCCGAATGATCCGTTCCCCGCACCGGACGGACCGGAGTACAGCGACGACTTCGGATAGTACCCGTTCGAGCACGTTCCGTACCGGATTTCGGTCACGCCGCCGCGTCCCGGCAAGGGGAGCGCGTCACCCCGGCCGATCTCACCAGCTGCTCGACAGCGGCATCCCCTCGGCGTAGCCCGACGAACTCTGGATTCCCACCGTGGCGCGGTCGTGGAACTCCTCCAGCGTGCGCGCGCCCGCGTAGGTGCACGAGCTGCGCAGGCCCGCCACGATCGAGTCGATCAGGTCCTCGACGCCGGGCCGCTCGGGGTCCAGGAACATCCGCGAGGTCGAGATGCCCTCCTCGAACAGCGCCTTGCGCGCCCGGTCGAAGGGGGAGTCCTCGGCGGTGCGCAGCCGCACCGCGCGGGCCGAGGCCATCCCGAAGCTCTCCTTGTACAGCCGGCCGTCGGCGGCGCGCTGCAGGTCGCCCGGCGACTCGTAGGTGCCGGCGAACCAGGAGCCGACCATCACGTTGGACGCCCCGGCGGCCAGCGCCAGCGCCACGTCCCGGGGGTGGCGCACCCCGCCGTCGGCCCACACGTGCCGTCCCAGCCGCCGCGCCTCGGCCGCGCACTCCAGCACCGCCGAGAACTGCGGGCGCCCGACCCCGGTCATCATCCGGGTGGTGCACATCGCGCCCGGCCCCACCCCGACCTTGACGATGTCGGCGCCGGCCTCGATCAGGTCGCGGGTGCCCTCGGCCGTGACGACGTTCCCGGCGGCGACCGGCACCCCCGGGTCCAGGCCGCGCACCGCCGCCAGCGCGGCGATCATCTTCTCCTGGTGGCCGTGCGCGGTGTCGACCACCAGCAGGTCGGCCCCGGCCTCCAGCAGCGCCTTGGCCTTGCCCGCCACGTCGCCGTTCACGCCGACCGCGGCGGCCACGCGCAGCCGGCCCGCCGCGTCCAGCGCGGGGGTGTAGAGGGTGGCGCGCAGCGCGCCGGTGCGGGTGAGGATGCCGGTGAGGCGGCCGTCGGCGTCCACCACGGGGGCCAGCCGGTGGCCGCGCTCGTGCAGCCGGTCGAACGCCTCGCGCGGGTCCACCCCGTCAGGCAGCGTCACCAGATCGCGGGACATGACGTCGCGCAGCTGGGAGAAGCGGTCCACCCCGTGGCAGTCGGCCTCGGTGACCACCCCGACGGGGCGTTCGTCCTCGACCACGATCACCGCGTTGTGCGAGCGCTTGGGCAGCAGCGCCAGCGCCTCCCCGGCGGTGTCGCCGGGCGAGAGCCGGATCGGGGTGTCGTAGACCAGGTGGCGGCGCTTGACCCAGGCGATCACGTCCGTCACGACATCGACCGGGATGTCCTGCGGGAGGACGGCCATGGCGCCGCGGCGGGCGACCGTCTCGGCCATCCGCCGCCCCGAGACCGCCGTCATGTTGGCCACCACGATCGGCAGCGCGGTGCCGCTGCCGTCGGAGGTGGACAGGTCCACCTCCAGGCGGGACCCGACCGCGGAGCGGCGCGGGACCATGAACACGTCGTTGTAGGTGAGATCGTGAGCGGAGTGCTCACCGTTCAGCAGGCGCACGCTGTACAACACACCAATCGGGGCTGGGAGTGGCTGGGCCACCGTACATTGTCAGCCATACCCCCAGGTGCTCGGACCGAAGCGGCGCCAGCCCCCCACGAACGATCAAGCCGGGCGCGCCCGGTCGCGGCCGACACGGGCCGTCATCGCCCCGGGCGCCGCCGATCGGCCGCCTACCGGCGGGAACGCTCCGAGGTGACGATGACATGGCCGCCAGGTGCCTTTCGCGAGCGATCCGGGTGTCGCGCGCGTAATCATGGAGACGGCGCGGACGCAGTGGTTTTAAGTGCAACGTGAGGTTTAGCTCTCTGTAAAGTTACCTCTTGACGATCCTGCGCGCGCGATGCAGTTTTCTTACATGTGCCTCGCGCGGACATCCGCCCCCCGTAGGAGGCGTCACAGCAGAACATCGGGAGCAGCGCATGCAGGTCACGCAGGTGAACCCGGTGCGCAGCCTCCGCCCGCACCGCCGCCGCGCCACGCCGCGGCGTGACCGACGACGGGACCGGTGGGGCGCCGGGCACCGTGCGCCACCCCCCGATCATCGCCGCGCCGTGCGCCGCCGTGCCCTCGCGCCGCGGTCCCGGCCGCGCGCGATGACCCCGGTACGTTGCGGTGCCGCGGCGCTTTGTCCCGCGTCGTATTCGGCGCCGCCGGGACCGAACGCAGACGCTTCGACGGTCGTCGGGCACGACGAACACGAGCAAGATCAATATTTGACGACGGACCGTCCCGAAATGGAATGATCTTGCAGTTGTCAGTGAAACGAGTCATCGCACCCCGAGGAGGAGAGCCGTGCTGGATGCGGTCGACGCCGTGCTCGTCCGCGAGCTCCAGCGGGATGGCAGGGCGACGTTCCAGGCCCTCGCCGACCGGGTGGGGCTGTCCCGCACGGCCGTGCGGGCACGGGTGCAGAACCTTCTCGAGACCGAGGTCGTCCGCGTCGTGGGCATCGTGCACGCCGCGGTCGTCGGGGCCGAGGCCATCGGGCACGTCTCGGTCACCGTGGACGGCTCGGCCCGCAAGGTCGCCGCGGCCATCGCCGAGCGGCCGGCGGTCAGCTTCACCGCGCTGACCGCGGGCCCGCACGACCTGGTCGCGCAGGTGCGCACCCGCGACGACGCCGCGCTGGCCGCCGAGGTGGACCACATCCGCTCGATCGGCGGGGTCCGCTCGGCGGAGGTGTTCCGCTCGGTCTCCACCGTGCGCGACACCCACGCCGTCGTCCGCGAGCTCGGCGACATCGCCCTGGACGACATCGACTGGCGGCTGCTGCAGGAACTGCAGCGCGACGGCCGCGCGCCCTACACCCGGCTGGCGCACATCATCGGCCTGTCGCAGGCAGCCACCCGCGCCCGCGTGGTCAGGCTGATGCGCTCGGGCGTCATCCAGGTGACCGGGCTGGCCGACCCGCTGGCCCTGGGCGCCGCCGAGCTGGGCGGGTTCGGGCTGGTGGTGACCGGCGGGCTGCGCCGCGTCGCCGAGGCCGTGGCCGAGCAGGAGGGCGTGCGCTACCTGGCGACGGGCTTCGGCCGGTACGACATCGTCGGGCAGGCGGAGGCGTCCTCGCGGGCGGAGATGGTCGCGGTGCTGGACGCCATCCGGGCCGTCCCCGGCGCCACCGTCCGCGAGTCCTGGCACCACCTGGACGTGGTGAAGGAGTCCTACGCCGTCGAACTGCCCGACAAGCCCCTCGACGGCGACTAGCCGGGACGTTCCGCCTCCCGGGCGCCCGGGAGACCGGACGCCCGGGAGGGCCGGGACCGCAGGGAGGCTCGGAACCCGACGGAGGCTCGGAACCGTACGGCGGGCTCAGAACCGTACGGGGAGCGCGGTCAGCGACCGGTGGAACGGCCCCGGCCGCCACCGCAGCTCCGAGGGGTCGACCGCCACCTCCATGTCGGGGAACCGGTCGAGCAGCCGCTCGATGGCCACCGTGGCGATCAGCCGGGCGGGGCGCTTGGCCGGGCAGGTGTGCGGCCCCGCCCCCCAGGCCAGGTGGGCGCGGTTGCCCACCCGGTTGCCCGAGGCCCGGCTGGGGTCGGTGTTGGCGGCGGCGAAGCTCACCAGGACGGGCCGGTCGGCGGGCAGCCGCGTGCCGGCGAAGTCGGTGTCGCGCACGGGGAAGCTGAACCCGAGGTTGGCCAGCGGCGGGTCGGTCCACAGGATCTCGTCCAGGGCGTCCTCGATGGCCAGGTTGCCGCCCGACAGGTCGCCGGCGAACCGGTCGTCGGTCAGCAGCAGCCGCAGCCCGTTGGCGATCAGGCTGTGCTGCGGCTCGGTGCCGAAGCCGAAGAACAGCGCGATCTGGTCCATCATCTCCTGGTCGTTCAGCCGCGCGGGATGCGCCATCATCCACGACGCCACATCCGGGCCCGGCTCCCGCCGCTTGAGCAGCACCAGGTCGGCCAGCGCCTCGGTGAGCATCTTGTTGGCCTCGGCGGCGTGGTCCACGTCGATGATCCGGCTCAACGCGGCGATCAACCGCTCTGCGAGCTCGGGCGGGCAGCCGAACAGCCGGGTGAACACCCGGGCCACCAGCACCCGGGCGTACTCGCCGACCAGGTCCGCCTCGCCCCGCACGGCCAGCGACTCGATCAGCGCGTCGGCCGTCTCCTCCACATACCGGCGCAGGTCGATGACGTCGATCCGGGCCAGCGGGTCCTGCAGTGCAGAGCGCAGCCGCGAGTGCCGCTCGCCGTCGGCGTACAGGCAGCTGGGACGGAAGGCCATGACCGGCTTGACGGGGCAGTCGTCGGAGACGGTCTTCTCCCACGCCCGCCCGTCCTTGGGGAAGCTGCCGGGGTCGCGCAGCACCTCCAGCGCGGCGTCGTACCCCAGGATCAGCGTCGCCTCGACGCCCGGTGCCAGCTCCACCGGCAGCGCGGTGCCGCGGGGGCGGTTCTCGTCGTAGACCTGCCGGGGGTCGGCGGCGAAGTCGTTCCCGTACAGCGGCACGTGGCCGTGCGGGCAACCCGGGCCTGAGGTGGTCGATGGCGTCTCGGTCGTCACACTGGCTCCTGGTGGTGAGCGTTCTTCGGGCCGGTCCCGCTTGCGCGGGCCGGACATGTTCCCCCGGCCCGCGTCAGAGCGGCGGGAAGCGGACGGGCAGCGCGGTGAGGGCACGGTGGAACGGGCCCGGCCGCCAGATGAGCTCCTCGGCGGGCACCGCCAGCTCCATCTCCGGCAGCCGGTCCAGCAGCTTCTCGATCGCGACCGAGGCGATGAGCCGGGCGTGGCCCTTGGCCGGGCAGGTGTGCGGCCCGGCGCTCCAGGCCAGGTGCGCCCGGTTGCCCTTGCGGTCGGGCGTGGCGCGGGAGGGGTCGGTGTTGGCGGCGGCGAAGCTGATCACCACCGGCCGGTCCGCCGGCAGCCGCGTCCCGGCGAAGTCGACCTCCCGCACCGGATAGGTGATCCCGAAGTTGGCGATGGGCGGGTCGGTCCACAGGATCTCGTCCAGGGCGTCCTCGACGGGCAGGCTGCCGCCCGACAGGCCGCCGCCGAAGCGGTCATCGGCCAGCAGCAGCCGCAGCCCGTTGGCGATGAGGTTCTGCTCCGGCTCGGTCGCGCCCGCCATGAGGATCGCGATCTGGTGCATCATCTCCTCGTCGCTCAGCCGGGCGGGATGCGCCATCATCCACGAGGTCACGTCCGCGCCCGGCTCGCGGCGTTTGAGGGTCACCAGGTCGAAGACCGCCCCCTCCAGGAGGGTGTCGCCCTCCCCGGCAGCGGTCTCCGCGTCGATGATCGCGCTCAGCCCGGCCACGATCCGCCCGGCGATCCCGGCCGGCGCGCCCAGCAGCTCGGTGAACACCCGCAGCGGCAGCATCCGCGCGTACCCGCCGACCAGGTCGGCCTCGCCCGCCCCGGCGAACTCCCCGACCAGCGCGTCGGCGTTGAACTCCACCGACCGGCGCAGCACCGCCGGGTCGACCCGCGACAGCGCGTCCCGCATCGCCGAGCGCAGCCGCGCGTGCTCCTCGCCGTCGGTGTACATGCAGGTCGGCCGGTACCGCATGATCGGCAGCACGGGGCAGTCGGCGGGCACCCCGCGCTCCCAGCGGCGCGCGTCCTTGGGGAAGGTGGCCGGGTCGCGCAGCACCTCCAGCGCCGCGTCGTAGCCCAGTACGAGCGTCGCCTCGACACCGGGCGCCAGCTCCACGGGCGCGAGCGGGCCGTGGCGGCGCAGGACGTCGTAGACGCCCTGCGGGTCGGCGGTGAACTCCTCCCCGTACAGCGGCACCCGCCCGGGCGGCGGCGGGGCGCCGACGGGCTGCGGGGACGGTGTCTCGGCGGTCAAGCGGGCTCCTGTCCGGTGCGGCGTGATCGGGGGCGGCGTGAGGGGGGACGGGCGCGGGGCGGTTCGAGGTGGCTCGGGACGCTCGGGGCGATCAGCCGGGCGGGAAGTGGACGGGCAGCGCCGCCATCGCCCGGTGGAACGGCCCGGGACGCCACTGGATCGCCTCCACCGGCACGGCCAGCTCCAGATCGGGGATCCGGTCGAGCAGCTTCTCGATCGCGACCGAGGCGATGAGCCGGGCGTGGCTCTTGGCCGGGCAGGTGTGCGGCCCGGCGCTCCAGGCCAGGTGCGCCCGGTTGCCCTTGCGGTCGGGCGTGGCGCGGGAGGGGTCGGTGTTGGCGGCGGCGAAGCTGATCACCACCGGCTGGTCGGCCGGCAGCCGCGTCCCCGCGAACTCCACCTCGCGGACGGGATAGGTCACCCCGTAGTTGGCCATGGGCGGGTCGGTCCACAGGATCTCGTCCAGGGCGTCCTCGACGGGCAGGCTGCCGCCCGACAGGCCGCCGCCGAACCGGTCGTCCGACAGCAGCAGCAACAGCCCGGTGGCGATCAGGTTCTGCTGCGGCTCGGTCCCCGCCCCCATCAGCAGCACGAGCTGGTGCGCCATCTCCTCGTCGTTCAACCGGGCGGGATGCGCCATCATCCACGAGGCCACGTCTGCGCCCGGCCGCCCGCGCTTGAGCATGACCAGCTCGAACACGGCCTCGGTGAGGACCTTGTTGGCCTCCTCGGCGTGCTCGATCTCGAAGATCCCGCTCATCCCGTAGACCAGCCGCTCACTGATCTCGGGCGGGCAGCCGAACATCTCGTTGAACACCAGCTGCGGCAGCCGCCGGGCGTACTGGCCGATCAGGTCGGCCTCGCCCGCCCCGGCGAACTCCTCCAGCAGCCGGTCGGCGGCGCGCTCCACGTAGTCGCGCAGCGCCGCCGGGTCGACCCGCGACAGCGCGTCGTTGACGGCCGAGCGCAGCCGCGCGTGCACCTCGCCGTCGGTGAACAGCGCGTTGGGCCTCGACTGCATCATCGGCAGCAGCGGGCAGTCGGGCGGGACCGTCTTCTCCCAGCGGCTCGGGTCCTTGGGGAAGGTACCCGGGTCGCGCAGCACCTCCAGCGCCGCGTCGTACCCCACCACCAGCGACGCGTTGTAGCCCGGCGCCAGCTCCACCGGCGCGATCGGGCCGTGCGCGCGCATCTCGTCGTACAGCCGCTGCGGGTCCTCGGCGAACTCGGGGCCGTACATGGGGACGCGGTCGCGGGGCCGTGACACCGGGCAGCCCGGTGTCGCGTCCCCGGGCAGGGCCTCGGCGCTCACGCCGACTCCCGGTCGAGCGTCAGCAGGTGGTCGACGAGGGTGATCAGCGCCTTGGCGGACGAGGCGTGGTCCCGGGCGTCGCAGACGACCAGGGGCGTGGAGGGCAGCAGGTCCAGCGCCTCCCGCACCTCCTCGTCGGGGAAGACGGGGGCCTGGTCGAATTGGTTGACGGCCACCGCGTACGGCAGCCCGTAGGACTCCAGCAGGTCCATGACCTCGAACGACTGCTCCAGCCGCTCGGTGTCGACCAGCACCAGCGCGCCCAGCGCGCCGCGCGCCAGATCGCTCCACATCTGCTTGAAGCGGTGCTGCCCCGGCGTCCCGAACAGGTACAGCACCAGATGGTCGCTCAGGGTCAGCCGGCCGAAGTCCATCGCCACGGTCGTGGTCGTCTTGTCGCGGACCCCGTCCAGGTCGTCGATGACCGCCCCGGCCTGCGTCATGCGCTCCTCGGTCCGCAGCGGGCGGATCTCCGACAGCGTGCCGACGAAGGTGGTCTTGCCCACCGCGAAGTGCCCCACGATGAGCAGCTTCACCGAGGTGCGCACGCTGTCGGGCAGGTAGTCGGGCGTAGCGGACGCCTCAGAGACGTGCGCGGAGTCCATCGAGCACCTCCTGGAGGATCTCGGTCCGGGAGAGCCGGGCCGCGGGGGCCGGCGCGCGGGTGGTGACGTGGCCGCTGTCCATGAGGTCCGACAGCAGCACCCGGGTGACCCCGACGGGCAGCCGGAGGTGGCCGGCGATCTCGACCACCGACAGCGCGCCGCCGCGGCACAGCGTCACGATGCGGCGCTCCTCGGGGCTCAGCCCGGCCAGCTGGTCGCTGACGGCCACCACCAGCGTCACCAGGTCGAAGACGTTGCGGGTCGGGTGCGCCCGGCCGCCGGTCACCACGTGCGGCCGGACCAGCGCCCGCTCGTTCCTGCGCGGGGTCATGCGCCGCGCCTCCCGGTCCCGCCGGGACGGCCCCACCGGTGCGGGGGAACGACCCCCCGCACTTCACGGAACGAGCCGGACGTCATGCCCTCGCCTCGCTCGGTCATGAGATCGGCCCGTGCCGCGGCGGCGAGGTCAGTTCCTTCCCGAGCCGCTGCACCAGCTCCTGCAGCCGGAAGGAGACCGCCTCCATGTCCACCCGCGGGCTCGCCGACACCGCCAGGTACGCGCCCGGCCCGGCGGCCACCAGGAACACGTACCCGTCGTCGAACTCGGTGACCGTCTGCCGCCAGGTGGAGTCCGGCTCGCCGCAGAACTCGGCGGTGCCGCGGGCCAGCGACTGCAGCCCGGCCATCCCGGCCGCCTGCCGTTCGGCCTCGTCCCGGCCGATCCGCTCGGAGTGGGCCATCAGCAGCCCGTCGGCCGACAGCAGGATCGCGTACCGCGTCTCGGGCATCCGCAGCGTCTCGTCGAGCATCCAGCCGAGCTTGTTGTCCCCGGGGTGGTGCGTGAGCTCGTTCATCACCGCTGGTCCTCTCCTTCTCCTGCGCGCGCGCCGTCGGACTCCGGCGCTCCCTCGGACGGTGCCGCCTGGCTGCCGGGCGGTACGGCGGTGCCGTCGGACGGTGTGGCGGCACGGCCGGAACGGGTGCCGCGCTGCCAGGCGCCCAGCCCGGCCGCGGTCTCCTTCGCGGGCCGGGCGGGCCGGTCGGCGGGGGCGCCCTCGGCCGGGAGGTTCTCGCCGGACTCCACGCGGCGCCGCTTGGGCAGTCCGCCCGCCGTCTTGGTCGTGGCGGTGCCGGAGGCCCGCCCGGGCCGGGAGTCGGCGAGTGTGCGGGCGGTGCCGCCGGAGGCCGCGACGGAGGCGGCCGCGGTGGCCTTGGCGGTGCGTCCCGAGGACCCGCGCGCCGCCCCGGTCCGCGACGAGGAGCCGCGGGCGGGGACGGGCTCGTCGTCGGCCGGGACGGCGGTGATGAGGACGCTGGGCAGGAACACCACGGCGCGGACGCCGCCGTAGGGGGAGCGGGTGTCCACCGAGACGGTGAACCCGTACCGCGCCGCCAGCACGCCGGCCAGCGCGAAGCCGATCTGCGGCGGGTCGCCGAGCTGGTTCATGTCCACCGAGCCGAGCCCGCTCAGCAGCCGGCTCGCGTGCGCCAGCTCCTCGGCGTCCATCGCGACGCCAGCGTCATCGATCATGATCGCCACGCCGTTGTGCGTGGTCTGCACGTTGACCTCGACGGAGGTGTCGGGCTGGGAGTGCCGGGCGGCGTTGTCCAGCAGCTCGGCCAGCACCAGCACGACCGGCTCGACGGCGCGGCTGACCACGGCCGCGTTGACCGGCGAGTGGACCCGCACCCGCAGGTAGTCGCGGATGCGGGAGGTGGCGCCGCGGACCACGTCGCTCAGCGAGGACGCCGAGCGCTGCTGCCCCGGCCAGGAGCCGCACAGCACCGCGGTGGCCTGCGCGCGCCGTCCCAGCTGGGCGTTCATGTGGTCCAGCCGCAGCAGGTCCTCCAGCACGTCGGGGTCGTCGTGCCGCTCCTGCATGGTGGTGATGGCCAGCTGCTGCTCGCTGGCCAGGCTCTGCACGCCGCGCATCGTGGAGCGCAGCGTGGACTTGGCGGCCTGGTCGGCGCGGGCCCGCACCTGCTCGACGGAGCTGGAGAACACCTCCATCAGCTCCTCGATCCCGCGCTCGTAGGACGCGCCGAGCCGCCGCGGGTCGTGCAGCGGCCCCGTGACGGTCACGGCCGGGTTGTGCAGCGACTCCATCAGCTCCGGCAGCCGCTTGGCGGCCAGGTGCCGGATCTCCTCGTCGCGTCGTGTCAGGCCGTCGGTCAGGGCGGCGTTCTGCCGGCGCAGGACCTGGGTGATCTGGCGCTGGCGGAACAGCAGCACGCCGACGGCGGCCAGGCCGGCCAGCGAGCAGATGATCGCCAGGGCCAACAGGAATTGCTCCATCGGGTCCTCGAGAACAGGCGGGTCGGATGGGACGGTGAGGGACGGCGGACGTCCGTCGGTGTGACGCAGGACGGGCCGGGCATGGCGCGGCCGGCGGGGGTGCGCCGCCCGCGGCCCGGCGTCATGCGGGGCGTGGCGCCGGGCGGGCACCGCCCGGCGGGGGCCGCGGTGCCCGCGGGGACCGCCGCGCCGATCGCGTCAGGGTCTTCGCGGGACCCCGGCCCGCTCCGGCGGGCTCGCGCCGCGGGCGTCACGGGCTCGGGCGTGATCGGTCGTCGGGGTCATCGCGGCATTCCTTATTACGGCCCAGATGTGTCGGGGATTAACCCTTTTGTCCGAATAGTCCCGGGGAAAAGGGCTGCTCGTCCCCGGGATATCGGACAGGGCTGGTTTGGAGACCATAGGACGCCCGCAGTCGCTGGACTTGTGCCAGCGCGCATAAAATTTGCCGTGGGACGCATGGAGACCCGGGGGTATCTACGGATTCATCGAGAGATGACCGAAGCGAATGTTATTCGGGTTCTGTCCGCCATCGGTCCGGATCCGGCCACGTTGCGCGTCGTTCCGCGTACGGGCCGCACGCGGATGTACTAATCTTCCGGAGCCGCCGCTGGGCAGGGCGCGGCGGCGCACGGGCGGACCCGCGCGGCGACTGGCCCGCGCCGGGTAGAGGTGAAGGGTGTCTTCGGTGGGCGAAGGAGCCTATGCCGTCGAGGCGTCGCCGGCGGACCCCGCCCTCCGGGCGGACCTCCCACCGGCCGGACGGCCGGGCCTCTGGACCGGCCGTCCCGCCCCAGCCGCCGCCCCCGCCCCCGCCGCACATGACCGCCCCGGCCATCCCTGCCCCCGCCCCGGCGGGCCACGGGGCCGGACGGGTTCCCGCCGCGGCGCCGCCGCGTACCAGATCGCCGAGCTGCGGCCCGAGCATCCCGCCCGCGTGCTGCGCCTCCTCTACGGCGACACCGAGGAGGACCACCGGCTCCTGCTGCTCCTGGGCGGACGGCTCGTCCTGCGCCAGGGCGGCGCGGAGATCGTTCTCACGCCCGGCGCCGGAGGCCTGTTCGCCCCGGCCGAGCCGTTCGACTTGGCACAGGAGGCGCCCGCCAGGGGCCTGCTGATGACCATCCCCGCGCACGAGGCGCGCGGACGGCTCGACCGCCGGCTCACCCGGCTCGACCTGACCACCGGCCTCGGCCACGTGGTGCAGGGCATGGTGAAGGACGTCCACGGGGAGCGCGGGCGTCTAACCCCCCGCCAGTTCGACGTCATCTGCGACCGCATCGTCGAGCTGCTGTGCATGCTCGCCGACGACGACCGTCCCGGGGGCCCCGGCCACCTGGCCGAGGTGGAGTCGATGGTGCGGCGGCACGTGCGCGCCCACGCCGCCGACCCCAAGCTCAACGGCGCCGCCGTCGCCCGGGAGCTCGGCTGGTCGCTGCGCCAGGTGCAGCTGGCCCTCCAGCAGGCGGGCACCACGCCGCGCGAACTGATCAGGGAGGAGCGGCTCCGGCTCGTCCGGGACCGCCTGCACAGCCCCCGCCACCGGCACATGACCATCACCGAGCTGGCGCACTCCTCGGGCTTCTCCTCCGCCAGCGCCCTCAGCACCGCCTTCCGCCAGCGGTACGGCATCAGCCCCCGGGAACTGCGCCACGAGACCGCCCGCCGCGCCGGCGCCTGAACCACCGGACGGGGCCTGGGAACCGTCCTGACGCGGCCCTAGGCCTGACGCGGCCTCAGGCGCCGCGCCGCGCTCGCCAAGGCCCGGTCAGGCGCGAGCCGCCAGGCGAGCGCCGTGGGCCGGGGCCCTGAAATGAAACGCAGCCTACTCGCGGCTGAGGGCGGCCTCCTCCAGGTCGAGCTCGTTCAGGACGCGGTCGAGCACCTCGTCGTCGATACGCCGCCGGTCGCGCATCTCCACGAACACCCGGCGCTCGGCCTCCAGCATCTCCCGCCGCAGCCGCTGGTAGGTCGCCGTCGGGACCTCCTCGCCCTCCGGGCCCGTACCGCCGCCCAGCCGCTCCCACGCCTTGAGCTGCCGGTGCTCGGCCAGCTGCCGCAGCCGCTCCACCACCGTCTCGTCCGGCGGCGCGGGCTCCTGGGCGAGCAACTCCTCCAGCCGCTCCAGCGCGGCCTTGGCGGCGGCGTGCTGCGCGCCCGCCTCGGTGACCGTGTCCATATAGCGCTCCCGGTCCCCGGCGACGCCCAGCCGCCGGATCAGCGCCGGGAACGTCAGCCCCTGCACCAGCAGCGTCGCCAGCACCGTGGTGAAGGTCAGGAACAGGATCAGGTCGCGGCCCGGGAACGGCCTGCCGTCGTCGGTGGCGAACGGGATCGCGAACGCCGCCGCCAGCGACACCACCCCGCGCATCCCCGCCCAGGAGACGACCACCCGGCCGCGCCAGTCGATCCCCTGCTCCTTGCGCCGCACCGACGGCGAGAACCACACCCCCAGATAGAACATCGGGAACACCCACAGGAACCGGGCCGCGACCACCACGCCGAAGATCGCCGCGGCCCACAGGGCCAGGTCGGTCCGGTCGTGCCCGGACAGCTCCTCCAGCACCAGCGGGAGCTGCAGCCCGATGAGCAGGAAGACCACCGACTCCAGCACGAAGATCGTGACCTTCCAGAACGAACGCCCGATCAGCCGGGTCGCCGCGGCCGACTCGACCGAGCGGTGCCCCAGGTAGAGCCCGCTCACCACCACCGCGATCACCCCGGAGGCGTGCAGCGCCTCGGCGATCAGGTACGCGGCGAACGGCGCCGCCAAGAGCACCGCGTTCTCCACCAGCGGGTCGCGCAGCCGGGTCCGCAGCCAGTGCAGCGGCGGCCCCAGCAGCAGCCCCACCGCGCAGCCCAGGAGCGTCGTGACCGCGAACCGCTCCAGGCCGTCCAGCATCGTGAAGCCCGCGCCGACCGCCGCGACCACCGCGACCCGGAAGGCGGTCAGCGCGGTGGCGTCGTTGAAGAGGCTCTCGCCGACCAGGATCGTCACCACCCGGCGCGGCAGGCCCAGCCGCCGCGCCACGCTCACCGCCGCGACCGCGTCCGGCGGCGCCACGATCGCGCCCAGCGCGAACGCGGCGGCCAGCGGCAGCCCGGGGATCATCAGGTGCGCGGCGTACCCGACGGCGACCGTGGTGAACAGCACCAGCCCGACCGACAGCAGACCGATCGTGGCGGTGTTCTGCCGCAGGTTGACGTAGGAGCTCTCCCAGGCCCCCGCGAACAGCAGCGGCGGCAGGAAGAAGAAGAGCACCAGCTCCGGGTCGAGCTCGAAATGCGGCACGCCCGGCACGAACGAGATCAGCAGCCCGGCGATCACCAGGATCAGCGGCGCCGAGAGCCCGAACCGCCGTGCGAACGCCGCCACCGCCAGGGCGCTGACCGGCACCGCGAGCAGCCACAACGCTTCGATTGCCTCCACTCGCGCATCATGGCACGCCACGCCGCCCCGATCACAGCGGGGTGACACCGCGGCCGGAGCTTGTCAGGAAGGGTCGCGCACCCGCGACTCGCGGGCGGTCTCCTTGGCGAAGGCCAGGAAGTCGCGCGCCACCGGCGGCAGCTGGCGGTGCGCGTGCACCAGCCCGATCAGCCGGCTGATCGGCGGCATGAACGAGCGGACCGCCAGCCCCTGGGTGTCGTCGAGCTGGTTGCGGTACCACAGCAGCGAGCCCATCCCCGCGCGCACCCAGCCCAGCCAGGCGCCGCGCTCGTCGGACTCCACCGCCGGCACCGGCCGGGCGCCGACCCGGTCCAGGATCGCGTCGATCTCCACGCGCTTGGCGCTGCCCCGGGCCGGCAGCACCAGCCGCAGCCCGTCCAGCGCGGCCGGCGGCACCGGCTCGCGCAGCTTCAGCCCGGGCGGCGAGATCAGCACCACCTCGCGCTGCTCGAGCGGGTGGGCGGCCAGATCGCCGGGCACCGGCAGATCGGTCACCGCCAGATCGGCCCGGCCCGCCCGCAGCGCCGTCGCCACCGACTCCCGCCCCTCGCAGCGGATCACCCGTACCCGCACCGCCGGCTGGTCGCGGGCGAACCGCGGGATCAGCCGGCCCGTCAGCTCCGGCTCCAGGGACGCGGTGGCGGCGATGCGCAGCTCGGCGCCCCGCCCGTTGGCGCGCGAGACCGACAGCCCCTCGATCGCCTCGATCGCGTCCAGCGCGACCCGCGCCTGCCGGACCACCTGCTCGCCCACCGCGGTGAGCACCACGCCCCGGCCGGAACGGGCGAACAGCTCCACGCCCAGCTCGCGTTCCAGCTCCCGCACGGCCCGCGACAGGGCCGGCTGTGCGACGTAGAGCGCCTGGGCCGCCGACGTCATGGTGCCGTGGTCGGCGGTGGCCACGACGTACCGCAGCTGCCGCAGATTCATGCCCTGACCGTATGCCAACCGGCTCGGCTGGTCCTGGACATAGCCGGAATCGGACCAGGGATTTGCGCACCTCCGGCAGGCCGGCCGGCGACCGGCTAGGGCACCGCCCCGGCCCGGTGCCCGGGGCCCTGCTCCCGTCCGGACGCAGGCTCGGGTTCCAGCGGCGGGGCGCCGACGGCGCAGTGCATCTTGCAGCAGGGCTCGCGCTCCTCCGGCGCGGCGCGCAGCACGTCGTCGTCGACGGTGAAGAAGCTGAGCGCCGCCCCCGCCGCCAGCAGCGCCGCGCACACCGGCATCGCCAGCTGGAAACCGTCGGAGAAGGCGGCCGGGTCGTCGAAGGCGTCGCCGGTCAGCCCGGCCAGCGGCGGGACCGCCGCCACCGCCAGCAGCCCCGCCGCCCGCGCCACCGCGTTGTTGACGCCGCTGGCCACCCCCGCGTGCCGCTCGTCGGCGGTGGCCAGGACGGTCGCGGTCAGCGGCGCGACCACCGCCGACAGGCCCAGCCCGAACACCACCACGGCGGGCAGCACGTTCCAGAGGTAGGAGGAGCCCGCCCCGATCCGGCCGACCAGCAGCATGCCGGCGGCCGCGACCACCAGCCCGGCCGTCATCGGCAGCCGCGGCCCGATCCGCTGCGCCAGCGCGCCCGCCCGCGAGGACAGCAGCAGCATCAGCAGCGTCACCGGCAGCAGCGCGGCGCCCGCCGCCACCGCCGAGAAACCCGACACCACCTGGAGGTTCAGGACGAACAGGAAGAACATCACGCCCATCCCGCCGTACACCACGAAGGTCACGACGTTGACGGCGGAGAACTGCCGGGAGGCGAAGACGTCCAGCGGCAGCATCGGCCGCGGCGCCCCGTCCTGCGCGCCCTTCCCCGCGCCGCGCCGCCGCCCCGGCAGGCGGACCCGGCCCCGCCCCCGGCCGCGGGCGCGCTCCACCAGGACGAACCCGGCCGCCGCAGCCAGCCCGATCACCGCCGCCGCGCCGACCATCGCCGTCGAGGCGGTGGCCTCGGGCGCCTCGGTGAGCGCGTAGGTCGTCCCTGCCAGCGCCAGCGCGGCCAGGGCAGCACCCAGGACGTCGAACCGGCCGCGGGCCTCGGGGTCCACGGTCTCGGGCACGTGCCGCAGCGCCACCAGCACCACGATCACCGCCAGCGGCAGGTTGAGCAGGAACACCCAGCGCCAGCCCGCCTCCACCAGCCAGCCGCCGGCGAACGGGCCGATCGCGCCCGCCACCCCGCCCAGCCCCGACCAGGCCCCGACCGCGCGGGGCCGGTCGTCGGCCGTGAACGACGCCTGGATGATCGCCAGCGAGCCCGGGGTGAGCAGCGCCCCGCCCACGCCCTGCAACGCCCGCGCCGCCACCAGTGTCCCGACGTCCTGCGCCGCCCCGCACAGCAGCGAGGCGAGCGCGAACCACACCACCCCGATCACGAACACCCGGCGTCGGCCGAACCGGTCGCCGAGCGAGCCGCCCAGCAGGATGAACCCGGCCAGGGTGAGGGTGTAGGCGTTGACGGTCCACTGCAGCCCGGCCATGTCCGCGTCCAGGTCGCGGGCCAGCCGGGGGAGCGCCACGTTGACCACGGTGGCGTCCAGCGCGGCGACGCTGGAGCCCAGGACGGTGGCCAGCAGGATCCAGCGGCCGGGCCCGGTGCCCAGCCGCACTTGCGCCATCAGTGCCGGACCTGGAACTGCATCAGACGATCAGCTCGTCGGCGAAGCACCAACGCCAGTCCTCACCCGGCTCGAACGAGCGGACGATCGGATGCCCGGAATCGTGGGAGTGCGCGGTGGCGTGCCGCCCCGGTGAGGAGTCGCAGCAGCCCACATGCCCGCACGACAGGCACAGTCGCAAGTGGACCCAGCGGCCCCCCGCCGCCAGGCACTCCTCGCACCCCTCCGGCGTCCGCGGCGACGGATCGAAGTCCGGCAAAACCTTCACATGTTCACAGGTCCCCATGCATGCATCGTGCCACGCATCCGGTCAAAAACTCACCAATGGTCAGGACTGAAGGGTTCGTCCTCGGGCCGGGCCGACTCCGACAGCAGCCGCACGTCCGACTCCACCATCATGGTCACCAGCTCCTCGAAGCCGACCTCCGGCTCCCAGCGCAGCTGCTCGCGGGCCTTCTTGGGGTCGGCGCACAGCAGGTCGACCTCGGCGGGACGGGTGTACTTGGCGTCCAGCACGACATGGTCCTGCCAGTCCAGCCCCACCGAGCTGAAGGCGAACTCGACCAGGTCGCGCACCGACTGCGTCTTCCCCGTCCCGATCACGTAGTCCTCGGGGGAGTCCTGGGCCAGCATCAGCCGCATCGCGCGCGCGTAGTCGCCGGCGAAGCCCCAGTCGCGGCGGGCGTCCATGTTGCCCAGCCGCAGTTCGGCGGCCAGTCCCAGCTTGATCCTGGCCGCGCCCAGCGTCACCTTCCGGGTGACGAACTCGGCCCCGCGCCGCGGCGACTCGTGGTTGAACAGGATCCCGCTGACCGCGAACATCCCGTACGACTCGCGGTAGTTCTGCGTGATGTAGTGCCCGTAGGTCTTGGCCACCCCGTAGGGGCTGCGGGGGTGGAAGGGCGTCTTCTCGTTCTGCGGCGTCTCGCGCACCATGCCGAACATCTCCGACGAGGACGCCTGGTAGAAGCGGATCTGCTCGCGGCCGGGCGTGCGGGACGGGCTGATGCCCGAGACCACGCGGATGGCCTCCAGCATCCGCAGCACGCCCATGCCGGTGACCTCGGCCGTCAGCTCGGCCTGCTGCCAGGACATGGGCACGTAGGAGATGGCGCCCAGGTTGTACACCTCGTCGGGCTGGACCCGCTCCACCGCCGAGATCAGGCTGCCCTGGTCGAGCAGGTCCCCGGTGGTGATCTGGACGTCGCCGATGTGCTTGCGCAACCGCGCCACGTGCGGGTTCGCCTGACCCCGCACCAGGCCCCAGACCTCATACCCTTCGGCGAGCAGATGCTCGGCGAGGTACGAGCCGTCCTGCCCGGTGATGCCGGTGATGAGTGCTCGCCTGGACAGCGGATCCTCCATGGCTGATAGATCAGACGATGGCCTCGCCTCGGGGCCGGGCCCCGGGGTAAGTATGAAATCCGAGGTTAGCGACCACTCGTACGAACTGACGAGGGAGGGCGCCGTTTGAACCGAATTTGTTTCGGGTTCACGTTCGCCCGTTTCGTCCGGGCCTGGCGGGAACGTGGCGTGGACCATGGCGCGGAGCGGCCCGGATGTGCCACGGTGTGATCATCATGAGAGTCCCCGAGGTGCCGTTGCGGCTGGGCGGCCGGGAGCTGGGCCGGTACGCGATCATGGCCGTGGTCAACCGGACCCCCGACTCCTTCTTCGACCGCGGCGCCACCTACGGCTTCGACGCGGCGCTGGCCGCCGTGGACCGCGCCGTCCGCGAGGGCGCCGACATCGTCGACATCGGCGGGGTCAAGGCCGGGCCGGGCGACGACGTCGACGTGATCGAGGAGCTGCGCCGGGTGGTCGACCTGGTCGCCGCCGTCCGGGAACGGCACCCGGAGGTCATCATCAGCGTCGACACCTGGCGGGCGGAGGTGGGGGAGGCGGTCGCCGCCGCCGGCGCCCACCTGCTCAACGACACCTGGGGCGGGCCCGATCCGCATCTGGCCGAGGTCGCCGCCGCGCACGGCATCGGGCTGGTCTGCGCGCACGCGGGCGGCCTGGACCCGCGCACCCGCCCGCACCGGATCGGGTACGGCGACGTGATGGCGGACGTGCTCGGCCACGTGGTGGCCGAGGCCGAGCGGGCGGTGGCCCTGGGCGTGCCGCGCGCGTCGGTCCTCATCGACCCCGCGCACGACTTCGGCAAGAACACCCGGCACTCGCTGGAGATCACCCGGCGGCTGGGGGAGATGACGGCCACCGGCTGGCCGGTCCTCGTGGCGGTGTCCAACAAGGACTTCATCGGGGAGACGCTCGGGCAGCCGGTCGAGAAGCGCGGGGTCGGCACGATGGCCGTGCTGGGCGTCTCGGCGTGGCTGGGCGCCCGGGTGTTCCGCGTGCACGACGTCGCCGGCGCGCGCCGCGCCCTGGACGCCGTCACCGCCCTGGGCTGTATTTCCTAGTCCCGGCCTGCGGCGCTCGCCTGGCGGCTCGCTCCTGACCGGCCCTGGGCCCCGCCGTTGCCTGTCCCCGACCGTCCCGGGGGTGCGTCGGTCAGTGGGCGGCTTCTCGCTGGCGGGCGCGGTAGGCGGCGACGTGCATGCGGTTGCCGCAGGTGCGGGAGTCGCAGTAGCGGCGGCAGCGGTTGCGCGACAGGTCCACCAGGACGCGGGAGCAGTCGGGCGCCTCGCAGGTGCGCAGCCGGTCCAGCTCGCCCGCGGACACCACGTAGGCCAGCGCCATCCCGCAGTCGGCCGCCAGGTGCTCGACCAGCGGCGCGCCCGGCGCGAAGAAGTGCACGTGCCAGTCGTAGCCG
Source organism: Spirillospora sp. CA-255316 (assembly GCA_050942275.1). GTDB lineage: Bacteria > Actinomycetota > Actinomycetes > Streptosporangiales > Streptosporangiaceae > Spirillospora. Next base: position 4,099,614 of record CP192047.1, read on the forward strand.
TCGTGGTCGGTGAGGTGCGGGGTGGTCCGGACCGCCCCGACGATCTCGTTGATCAGCCGGACCGCGCTGATCACGTCGGGCGCGTCGAACACCGCGCGGAACCGGTCCCGCTGGTGGCGGAACTCGGCCACGTCCCGCCCGGTGACCTCGTGCACGTCGCTGAAGCGGTGCCGGTCGAGGAAGGCGCGCAGCTCGGCCGGGCCGGCCAGGCCCTCCACGCCGCCGGCCGCGGGCCCGGTGTTGATCAGGTCGACGACGACGGCGAGCGCGTGCTCGGTGTCATGAGTGAAGATCACGATGACTCCAGTGTGGGAACCGGGCGGCCGGTCCCGGCTGTTGCCGGGGCCGCGCGGCTGCCCTTCACCTTATGACGGCCCGCCCGGAAACCGCCCCCGGGACGGCGCAGCGGGGCGCGAAACCGGCCCGCCCCGTGCCGCCCGCGTACTCCCCGCGGGGAAGGCCGCCGAGCCCGTCCCGGCCCGTCAGCGCGAGTAGTGGGGGTCGGCGACCACCGGGTAGTAGGCACCCTCGTGCTGGACCCGCATCGTGATGACCTGGCCCTCGAGCGCGTAGTCGGCCTTGACCTGCCGGAACATCGAGTCCGACGCCCACGGGTTGTAGAGCCGGCCCACGGTGGCGCCGTAGCGCAGGTGGACGACGTCGTACCCGCCGGACGGCATGCTCTCCAGGGCCAGCCCGTCGGCCAGCGACAGCGGGAAGCGGAACTCGCCCGGCGCGTCCGGCCCGTGGATCACCGTGAGCAACCGCACCCCGCTGGCGGTGGTCTGCGCCACGATGTCGGTGTCGACGTCCACCCCCACGAACACCCGCAGGCTGGGCCGCAGCACCTGCCCGACCGTGTCGGCGGCGGTGACGTCGATCCCTATGTGGATGCGCTGGCCGTCCTTGGTGGGGACCCAGACGCCGTCACGGGCGCGCTGCCCCCAGCTCACGTCGGGGTTCTCCAGTTCCTGGGGCTCGTTCTTGCCCCGGGCGACCAGAACTCGGGAGGCGGCGTTCATCGCCGCGGCAGCCCCGTCCTGTGCATGCCTCATGGCGGGCCCCCTCGCCTTCCAACCATCACATCCGTGAGGACGACTTCATCCGGGTCTATCACGGGGACGCGCGGCCGTACGCCTGTTGGCCTGCACTGGCTCGCTGTCCGGCGTTCACCCCGTGCGACGTTGGACCTTACACCACGCTTATATCGAACGGTCAGGCGCCATGGAGGATATGGACCTGTCCCTGGATGCTCACGGAGCGTGTTCGCGAGGGCCAAACGGTCACCCCCGGACGTGCCCGGCGAAGGGCCCGAGCCCCACGCCCCGGAGCCGCTCCCGCGACCCGGGGGCCGCGGCCCGCTCGGTGGGACCCGGTCACGGTGCGCGCGCCGCCCGCATGAGCCCCCGGCTCCGCACGCCGCCCAGCGGCCCGGCGGACGCCGCTGCGCCGCCCTCCACCCGTGCCGCGAAAAATACATTGCGACCGATCACGAACCGCCGCATGCTTATGTACATCGAACGGAACGGAACACAAAAGAAAGCACGAAGGGGTGAGCCACCGGTTAGGCGGCTGGTCTCCAAAACCAGCGGAAAGTAGGTTCGACTCCTACCGCCCCTGCTGAATGATCTACTCGGGCTTGTGGTGTAACGGGAACACTTCTGTCTTGCACACAGAGGATCAGGGTTCGACTCCCTGCGGGTCCACGAACCGGATCCCGTGGCCGGCAGCCCTCGCCAGGCGGCCGCCGCGGGGCCGGTGAAAACGCCCGGCATTCGCCGGGCCGCGCCGTAGAGGCCTTTCCGGTGAGGCACCAGACTTCCAATCTGGAGAATCGGGTTCGAATCCCGGCTACGGCTCCGCGACGGCCCGCCCGCCCCGGCGGTCCGTGGCCGGGAGGGTTGGCCGAACGGTAAGGCAGCAGTCTCGAAAACTGTCGTTGAGGAAACTCATGGGGGTTCGACTCCCTCACCCTCCGCCCATCGTCACGGCGCCCGCCCCGGTCCGGTTCGTTCACCGGACCGGGGCGGGCGCCTTCGCCGCGGAGCGCCCGGCGGACCTCCGGGGATCGGGGAGGGACCGCCGGGCGCCGGCTCGGCCCCGGCGGTGCCGGTCAGCCCGCCAGAGCGGGCGCGAGGGCGTGGCCGGAAGCGGTCTTGAGGTCGTCGAGCACCTCCGAGAGCCGGTCCAGCCCTGCGGCGATCCACGGCAGCGAGGCCGGGGCCGGGTCGGCGAGGGCGGTCAGCCGCTGCTCGTCGGTGTCCCCGTACAACAGGCTGGTGGCCACCCGCGTCCGCAGCGCCTCGGCGGGCTCCCCGAACGCGGAGGCGGGCAGCACGCCCACGCCGTAACGTTCCAAAAGCAGCTCGCACAGGTCCGCGCCGGTGCGCACGCCGTACGCCCCGCGCAGCCGCTCCCGGAGCGGGCCGAAGTCGGGGTAGACGTAGAAGGCCGCCTCGGGGGCCCGCACCCGCGCCCCCGCCTCGGCGAACCGCTCCGCCACCGCGCCGGTCACCGCCGCGTGCAGGCGGCGGCTGCGGTCGATGTGCTCCACCAGCTCGGACGGCTCGGCGAAGGCGAAGGCCGCGGCGTGCTGCATCGGCGCGGGCGCGCTGGACCACAGCTCGCTGGCGATGCCCAGCAGCCCGTCGCGAAGCTCACGCCCGAACCGCCCGTCGGGCAGCCTGGCCACCCCCAGCCGCCAGCCGCCCGCCGCCAGGCTCTTGCTCAGCGCGGTCGTCACCACGGTCCGCTCCGGGGCGTACACCGCCGGGCTCACCACGTCCCCCGCCCCGGGCTCGTGCACGAGATCGCGGTAGATCTCGTCAGAGATGATCACCAGATCGTGCTCGCGGGCCACCGCGCACAGCCGCCGCACGGTCTGCTCGGAGGCCAGCGTGCCGGTGGGGTTGTCGGGCAGTGTCACCACCACCGCCCGGATCGCCCGGCCCGCCGCCCGGCCGCGGACCACGGCGTCGGCCAGCAGCGCCGGGTTGGGCACGCCGCCCTCGCCCGGCGGCGTCGCCACCGGTACCGCCCCGGCGCGGGTGATGGCCGCCTGCGCCGCGTACGACACCCAGCTCGGCGACGGGATGGCGATCTCACCCCCGATGGCCGTCATCAGCGCGAACAGCAGCGGCTTGCTGCCCGGGCCCGACACCACCAGGCCGGGATCGGTGGGCAGCCCCCGCCGCTCCCAGTACCCGGCCGCCGCCGCCCGCAGCGCCGCCGAGCCCGCCACCGGGCCGTAGGCGCCGCGACCCGCGGCCCCGGCCAGCTCGCGGGTCAGGGCGGGGTGGATCGGGATGCCGGCCTCCCCGAAGCCGAGGGCCAGGACCGGCATCCCCTCGCGTCTTCTCCGGGCGATCGCTTCGTTGATGGCGAGTGTGGGGGACAGCGGGACCGGCCGGGCGGACGGGTTCAAGACAGGCATCGCGCACTCCAGGGCATGACGAAATAGGCGTTGCGGGGTGGGAGGGGGACGGCAAGGCGAATCCCCGAAAGACGACCCGGCCGGGTTCACCTTTCATGCTGCCCAGCGCCGAGCATCATCACAAGCGAGTCTCGCCGATGCTGACCGTAAGATGGTGTGATGCTAGAGCTGCGTCGGCTGCGCCTGCTGGCCGAGTTCGCCCGCCGCGGGAGCATCGCGGCCACCGCCGCGTCCCTCGGCTACACCCCGTCCGCGGTGTCCCAGCAGCTCGCCGCGCTCGAACGCGAGGCCAGAGTCGCCCTGCTGGACCGCACCGCCCGCAGCGCCGAGCTGACCGACGCCGGGCGGCGCCTGGCCGAACGCGCCGAGGAGATCCTGGGCCTGGTCGAGGCCGCGGAGACCGAGCTGTCCTCGCAGGCCGACGCCCCCATGGGCCGGGTCGTCGTCACCGCCTTCCCCACCGCCGCGGTCGCCTTCGCCCCCGCCCTCGCCCACAGCCTGCGCGACCACCCCGACATGACGTTCGTGCTGCGCCAGACCACGCCCGGCGACGGGATCCGCCAAATACAGAGCGGGGAGGTCGACATCGCCCTGGTCGACGACTGGTCAGGCAAGCTCCCCGACCAGTCGCCGGCCGCGCTGAAGTTCTTCCACCTGCGCCGCGACCCCCTGGTGCTGGCCGTTCCGGCGTCCCACCCCATGTCCGACCCCCGCCAGCAGGTCGACCTGCAAAAGCTGCGGGAGGAGCCGTGGATGGCCGCGCCGCCGGGCGAGCCGTCCCGGCAGGCCGTGGAACGGCTGCTGGACACCGTGGGCGGCGCGCGGCCCGTCCCGTGGGAGTTCGAGGGGCTGCACACCATCCTGAGCCTGGTGGCCAGGGGCATCGGCATCACCGCGATCCCGGCGCTGGCGCTGGCGGCCGGCGACCAGGGCGTGGCGGTACGGCGCATCCCCGACTGCGTCCTGGCCCGCGAGGTGTACGCGGTGACCCGGGCGGCCAGCGTCCGCAGGCCCTCGGTGACGGTTACGCTGCGCGCGATCTACGCGGCGGCCAGGGAGGTCCAGCCCGCCCCGCCGGAGGACTGACCGGGGACCGGCCAAGCCGTGACGGACGTCCGCCCCGGTCAAACCGTGCTTGGGCGTCCGTGCGGGACGGCCGCGCCGGTCAAGACCTACCGGGCGTGCGCGGGACGGCAGTGCCGGTCAAGCCCGGGCCGGTCAAGCCCGTGCGGGTCAAGCCCGGCCTGGTCAAGCCCGTGCCGGGCGGCCGTGCCGGGGGTTCAATCGTGGCCGTAAGCGGTCGCGGCCCGCACCCGGGCGCCTCCCGATCCGAACCACCCGGCGACCGTCCGAGCGGAACGGGCGGCGTGACGAAGGACACGGCGAGGGGCCTCGGGGAGGGCAGTGCGCATGGCGTCACACGGCGTTCCTGGGCGAAGCGGGACGGCAGCGCCTCGATCTTCACGTACCGTGGAGCGCGTCCCCGCCACAGCCGCCTCCCCGGGAGCCCCGCCGCAGATGGACCGCACGCCTCAGCACGGATTCGAGCTGCCGCGGCTCACCTGCATGCTCCGGCACGCGCTGCCCCGCTTCGTGGAAGGCGTGATCGCCCCGGTCGCGGTCTTCTACGCCGCGCTGGTGCTGCTGGGCCTGAACGGCGCCCTGGTCGCAGCCGTCTCGTGGGTCTACGGCGGGATCGCCTGGCGCTACTGGCGCGGGCACGGGGTCCCGGCGATGCTCCTGCTGGCGGCGCTGGGCGTCACCGTCCGGGCCGTCCTGGCCGCCGTCACCGGCAGCCCCGTCGTCTACTTCCTCCAGCCCACCCTTGGCACGCTCCTGGTGAGCATGGCGTTCCTGGCCTCGGTGCCGCTGCGGCGCCCGCTGGCCCAGAAGGTGGCCACCGACATGGTCCCGATGCCCGAGGCGTTCCTGAAACACGCCCGGGTCCGCCAGTTCTTCCTGCGCATCTCCCTGATGTGGTCGCTGGTCTTCTTCGCCAACGCCCTCTTCAGCCTCTGGATGCTGTTCCACGAGTCCATCGGCACCTACCTGTGGGTGCGGACCAGCGTGGTGGCGCTGCTGGGCGCCGCCGCCGCGGCCGTGTCGGTGCTCGGCTTCCGGCGCTGCCTGCGCCACGTGAACGGCGAGCCGGGCGCCGAGCCCGCGGCCGAGCCGGCACTGGCGGCCGAGGCCCGCGCCGCCGCGGCCTGACCGCCCTGCGCGATCTTTCTGAATTGGTCCCCCCGATCGGCAACTTCTCGACCGTACCGGGCGTCTCACAAGGTCGGATAGATTCGCACAACACGGGGTTAACCAGGGGCAGTGGGAGTATTCGTGGGAGTCAAAGGTCGTTTCGGCATGGTCGTGACCGGGGGCGCCGGAGCGGTCCTCGTCCTGGCGGCGGCCGGCTGCGGCGGCGGGGGCGGGCAGGGTGAGCTGGCCTCGGGCAAGTCCGGCGCGGTGGCGATCACGCCGGGGAACGGGACGGCGTCGGTCAAGCCCGACGGCCCGATCGAGGTCAAGGTCGCCGAGGGCACGCTGGAGAACGTCACCGTCCAGGGCCAGGGCGTCACCGTCACGGGGAAGATGGCCGGCGACCGCAAGAGCTGGAGGTCGGACCGCACGCTGTCCCCGGGCACCTCGTACACCGTCACCGCCCAGGCCCGCCACGACGGCAAGACCAACACGGCGACCAGCACCTTCACCACGCTCAAGCCCGAGAAGCCGCTGTCGGTGGTGGATGTCACGCCCAACCTCAAGGGCGAGAAGGTCGGCGTCGGCATGCCGATCATGGTGCGGTTCAACCGGGCGGTCACCGACAAGGCCGCGGTCGAGCGCGCGTTCCAGGTCACCCCGGAGAAGCCGGTCGAGGGCGCCTGGCGCTGGATCGGGTCCGACCAGGTGATCTACCGGACCAAGACCTACTGGGCGCCGCACCAGACGGTGCGCTTCAGCGCGAAGCTGGCGGGGCTGAACGCAGGGTCCGGCGTGTACGGCACCAAGGACGTCGACCAGACCATCACCATCGGCGCCGAGCAGATCACCAAGGGCGACATCAGCAAGCACCACATGACGGTCACCCGGGACGGCAAGAAGCTGCGCAGGGTCCCGTTCAGCGCGGGCAACGGGACCACCCGCGAGTACACCACCACCAGCGGCGTCCACCTGCTGATGGGCAAGGAGAACCCGGTCACCATGGTGTCGCCGGGCCGCAAGCCGGGCGACCCGGGTTACTACAAGACCGTGGTGAACTACGGGGTCCGGATCTCCAACAGCGGTGAGTACACGCACGCGATGGCGTCCACGGTCGGCGTGCAGGGCAGTGCGAACGTCAGCCACGGCTGCCTCAATCTCAGCCCGGCCAACGCCAAGTGGTACTACGACATCATGCAGCGCGGCGACGTGATGGAGCTGACCGGCAGCGACCGCGAGCTCGAGCCGTTCAACGGCTGGGGCTTCTGGCAGATGCCCTACGACAGCTGGAAGAAGGGCAGCGCCCTCGCCTGAGCGCTGATCCAGGCGGGCCTTTCCCGCTGACGGTCCGAGGTTTGCGGGGACCGCGTCCGGTTCGGAATGCTGGACGCGGTCCGACCCCCTGGGAGCTCATATGGCCGAAGGCGTCCCGTCCCTGCCCGCCAAGGCGCTGCCGCGCCGCGACGGAGATCCCGAGCGCATCGGCGACTACGAGGTGCTCGGGTTCCTCGGCGAGGGCGGGATGGGCTCGGTCTACCTCGGCCGGGGTCCGGCGGGCGGGACGGACCTGGTGGCGGTCAAGGTCGTCCGGGCCGACCACGCCCGGCACGGCCCGTTCCGCGAGCGCTTCCGCCGCGAGGCCGCCAGCGCGCTGAAGGTCCCGCGGTTCTGCACCGCCGAGGTCCTGGACGCCGGGCCGGACGCCGAGCGGCCGTACCTGGTCACCGAGTTCATCGACGGCCCCACCCTGGACGAGGCCGTGGAGGAGGGCGGGCCGCTGCGCCGCGCCGAACTGGAGCAGCTCGGCGTCAGCATGGCCGCCGCCCTGGCCGGCATCCACGGCGCCGGGGTCGTGCACCGCGACCTGAAGCCGAGCAACGTGCTGCTGAGCCGGATGGGCCCGCGCGTCATCGACTTCGGCATCGCCAGCGCGCTGGACGTCACCCACCAGCTCACCGCGACGGGGCAGATCATCGGGACGCCCGCGTACATGGCGCCCGAGCAGTTCGAGGGGGAGGGGGCCACCGAGGCGAGCGACGTGTTCGCCTGGGGTTCGGTCATGGCGTACGCGGCGACCGGCCGGCGCGCGTTCGGGACCGGGCCCTCGCAGGCGATCGCGTACCGGATCGTGCACGGCGAGCCTGACCTGGAGGGCGTCGAGGAGCCGATGCGCGGGGTGGTCGCCGCCGCTCTGGCCAAGGACCCCGCGGCACGTCCCACGGCGCGCGAGCTGCTGTCCCGGCTGGGCGTGCCGGGCGGCGACCCCGCCGCGGCCGCCGGGCGGCCGGGCGCCCCGCTACCGCCGCCGGGCGGGCGGTCCGATCTCCCACCCCCGATGCCACCGCCGGTTCCGCCCTCGATGTCGCCCCCGATGCCCCCTCCGCGGCTGCCGGCCGATGATCACGCGTGGCGCGGCGCGACCGGGCCCGGCATGACCAGCCCCGGTGCGGGCGGGCCCGGCATGACCAGCCCCGGTGCGGGCGGGCCCGGCGGCGTGCCCACCCGCGGCGCCGGACATCTCGGCCGGCGGCAGACCGGGCCGGAGTCCTACTTCGGTCTCGTGAGGCCGGACGGGACGATCCGCTGGGCGGTCTTCGCCCGCAGGCTCGCGACCTCCGTCGCGTTGCTGGTCGCGCTCGGCGTGACGATCGTGATCCTGGCTCGCATGGACGCCGAGGGCGACCGCGGCGGCGGCGGTTCCGGCGGAGGCGCCAGCACGGGGACCGCTGGCCTCGCAGGCCGCTACACCAGCGATTACGGGGAGATGTACGTCCGGGTGGAGGGCTCCGACGTCTGGATGATCTACCGCTGGATGGGCAAGAGCCGGGTCCGCGGCAGGCTGGAGAACGGCGTCGTGAACGCCAACTACACCGAGGGTCCGGGCAACCTCCCGACCGGCCGGGTGCGGTTCGCGGTCAACCGCTCGGGCACGGCGGTCTCCCTGGACGGCAAATGGTCGACCTCCGGGGAGCTGACCCACGACTGGGACGCGCTGCGCGTCGATGGCTCGATCCCCGCGGACATCGCCGCCGACCTGCGCGATCCGTCCCTGTTCCCGCCCCCTCCGGAATGACCGCGCGGTCCTCGCAACTCTTTGATCTCGAGCCCGGGTAATGTACCGGTCATCCCCTCGCCAATGGCCGTTTGTCGCTAATGTCTCCCTGGTAGCGGCGGGGTTCTGGAGGTTCAGGGTGCAGCGGAGGCTTTCCGCAGGGGTTCGGGCGGGCGCGGGAGTGACGGGGGCCGTGCTGCTCCTGACGACGGCCTGCTCCGGCGGGGACGGGGGCGACGGGGTCACCGTCGGCGGCAAGGGCGAGGCCGGCAGCCCCCAGGTGACCGTCTCGCCCGGCGACGGCGAGGGCAAGGCCAAGCCCGAGACCGGTGTCACGGTGACCGCCGCGGGCGGCACGATCGAGCAGGTCACGCTGACCCGCAAGGGGCGTCCGGTCGAGGGCTCGCTGTCGCCCGACAAGACCAGCTGGAAGTCGCGCACTCTGCGGCCCGGATCGCAGTACCAGGTCACCGCGGTGGCGAAGAGCCCGCAGGGCAAGACCACCACCGTCACCAGCAAGTTCACCACGCAGAAGGCGGCCGCCCAGCTCGGCGTCGCCGACATCACCCCGATGCAGGGGGAGAAGGTCGGCGTCGGGATGCCGATCATCGTCACCTTCAACCGGCCGGTGCAGGACAAGAAGGCCGTCGAGCGCGTCCTGCAGGTCAAGTCGACCAAGCCCGCGACCGGCGCCTGGTTCTGGGCGAGCCCCCAGCAGGTGATCTTCCGGCCCAAGAACGGCCAGTACTGGCAGCCCAACCAGCAGGTCACGTTCTCGGCCAAGCTGAGCGGCGTCAAGTCCGGCGCCCGCACCTACGGCATGGCCGACGTCACCCGCAAGTTCACCATCGGCGACTCGCACGTCGTCACCGCCAGCACCAAGACCAAGCGGCTGGTGGTGAAGAAGAACGGCGTGAAGATCAAGAGCTGGCCGATCAGCGCGGGCAAGGGCGGCCGGGTCGTGAACGGGGTGGACACCTTCCTCACCACCAGCGGCATCCACCTGACCATGGGCAAGGAGAACCCGGCGGTCATGACGTCGGAGTGGATGGGCGTCGACCCCAAGGACAAGAAGAACGGCGGCTACAAGGAGGTCATCCCGCACGCCGTGCGGATCTCCAACAGCGGCGAGTACATCCACTCGATGGCCGCCACCGTCTGGGCGCAGGGCCGGCAGAACGTCAGCCACGGCTGCCTGAACTCGCCGCCCGCCGCCGCCCAGTGGTTCTACGACTTCGCCTACCGCGGCGACATCGTCGTCATCACCGGCAGCAAGCGCGGCCTGGAGTGGAACAACGGCTGGAGCTACTACCAGATGCCGTGGGAGCGGTGGGTCAAGGGCAGCGCCCTCGACCGCACGGTGAGCACCGCCTGAGCTCGCGAGGCGCCGCCCGCCCCGGAGCGGGCGGCGCCTCCTCGGGCTCTCTCCGTGCCCGTTCGGTGCCCCCTCGGCGCTTGCCCGGAGCCGCGGCACCGGCGATGCCCCCCTCCTGACCGGCCACATCGGGGACCGTCCTCACTTGTTGAAACCGCCCAAGTGCGGGGAGAAGGTGAGAGACAGGGAAACTTCCCAAGAGCGGGGAGAACCGATGAGTCGGGACATGACCGGCAAGGGGCGCTTCGGCCCTGAAACGGGCGGCCGGCCGCCCGCCTCCCGGGACACCGCCTCCCAGGACGCCGCCGCCCGGGCCGGCCCGCGACCGGACACGCGGCCCGGACCGCCGCCCCGCTCGGGGCCGGGCCCGAAGGACGGCCCGGCGGACGAGCCGCGAGGCCGTGCCGCGACCACCCGGACACGGATGCGGGCGAGGGCCACGGTGCTCACGCGCCGGGCGGCGCGTCCCGTGCACCGGATGCTGCGGCTGGCGGTGCTGGCGGTCGTCCGGTCCCTCCTGGCGATGCGCCGCCCGCGCCGACCGCGCCGACCGGGCGAGCGGCTGCGCGTCCGCGTGCTGCTCCAGCACGCCCACGGGACCGGCGGGACCATCCGCACCGTCCTCAACCTGGGCGGCCATCTCGCCGAGGACCACGACGTGGAGATCGTCAGCGTGTTCCGGCGCCGCGCCGAGCCGTTCTTCACCGTCTCGCCCCGGCTGCGGATCCGCTTCGTGGACGACCGGACGGGCCCGCCGCCGGGCCGGATCGCCCGCCTGCTGTCCCGGCTGCCCAGCGTGATCACGCCGGTGGACGACGCCTCGTTCCGCAGCATGACGCTCTGGTCGGACCTGCTGCTGCTCCGCGTCCTGTGCGGGCGGCAGCCCGATGTGCTGATCGGGACCCGCCCGTCGCTGAACCTGCTGGCCGCCGACCTCGCCCCGCCCGGCGTGGTGACCATCGGGCAGGACCATATGAACCTGGCCGCCTACCGGCCCGGGCTGCGCCGCGAGATCGAGCGCGCCTACCGGCGGCTGACCGCGGTGTCGGTGCTGACCGAGCGCTCCCGCGCCGACTACGAGGCCGCGCTGGCGGGCGCGCCGACCCGGGTCGTGCGCATCCCCAACGCGCTGCCCGGGCTGCCCGGCGGGCCGTCCCCGCGCGAGCGCAAGGTGATCCTCGCGGCCGGGCGGCTCACCCGGCAGAAGGGCTTCGACCTGCTGGTGCGCGCCTACGAGCCGCTGGCCGCCGAGCACCCCGACTGGACCCTGCGCATCTTCGGCTCCGGCGTGCGGCGGGACCGGCTGCGGCGGATGATCGACGAGCGCGGGCTGGCCGACCGGGTGGTGCTGCGCGCCCGCACCTCCGACCTGGCGGGGGAGATGGAGCGCGCCTCGGCGTACGTGCTGTCGTCCCGGTTCGAGGGCATGCCGATGGTGATCATCGAGGCGATGGGCAAGGGCCTGCCGGTGGTGGCCTTCGACTGCCCGACCGGTCCCGGCGAGATGATCGAGGACGGCGGCAACGGCCTGCTGGTGCCCGCGGGCGACGTGGCCGGGCTCACCGCCGCGCTGCGTGCGGTGATCGAGGATCGGGCCCTGCGGGAACGGCTCGGCGAGCGCGCGCTGGCCTCGTCCGAGGCGTACCACCTCGACCGCGTCGGGCCGCAGTGGTCGCGGCTGCTCCGCGACCTGTGCCCCGCGCCCGGGGCGGAGCCGGCGCCCGGAACGGCGCCTGTACCCGAGCCGGCGCCTGCGCGGCGCCGCAGGACGGTGACCGTGGTGGCCCTCGTCGGACTCGCACTCGGCGCGCTGGGCCTGCTGGGCTCGGACATGTGACGCGCCCCCGGCACACCGTCCGGGCGGGACGGGTCAGCCGGCGTCCGGCGTGGCGCTGAGCAGCTTCGCGCAGGCCTTCAGCGCGTTCTGTGCCTTGACCGGGTCCTGCTGGGGCTGCGCCGTCTGGCTCTGTCCCGCGTCCGGCACGTAGACGCCGTGCTTGCGCATGCACTGTGCGAAGGCGTTGTAGACCCTCGTCGGCGGGTTGCTGGGGGACGCGCTCGCGCCGTTCCCGTTCCCGTTCCCGGCGCCGGTCTTGGGAACGGGGCTGGGAGGCGTACCACCGCCGGTAGCGCCGGGCGTGCTCACGGCCGGAGGTCGGGACGAGGGCGCCCCACCGGCCCCGCCGTCGTCGCCACCGCACGCGGCGGCGGTCAGCGCCACCGCGGGGACCAGCGCCGCCAGGGCGAGCCGGCGGCGGAGGGCGCGGCGGCCGGCGGCGGGGGATTGGGGCTCCGCGGGCCTGCGGGTCGGCCACATGGTCTTCCTCGTTTCCTCGGGGACGGCACGGCACGATGGCCGCACGGACCGATATCGTCCGTGCCCGCACGGCGCCCGAGATAGTAAGGGGCCGCCGATATCGGCCCTCCCGACTTAGCAGTGAGCCGCGATCCCGGCCCCGGAGACCCCGTGAGTGCCCCTCAGCCCCAGTGGTCGCCCCACGCCCACAGATCGGCCTCGGGAACGGCCGGGGCCTCGCGCCGGTCGACCCCGAAACCGCTCCGGAAGAAGATCAGCGGGCGCGCGTCGCTCGGCGTCTCCAGCTCCCTCACCTGACCGATCACCACATCATGGTCACCGGCGGCGTGCACGTCCCGGATATCGGCGTGCACCCGCGCCAGCACCCCGCGCAGCGCCGGGGCGCCCCAGCGGGAACGATCCCACTCCAGGCCCTCGAACTTCGCGCCCCGGCTCGACCCGAACCGCAGGCAGAGCTCCTCCTGGTCCTCGCCGAGCACGTTCACGCAGAACCTGCCCGCCGCACGGATCCGCGGCCAGGTGCGCCCGCCGTGGTCGGCGCAGAACAGCACCAGCGGGGGTTCCAGCGACACCGACGCGAACGACTGGCAGGCGAAGCCGACCGGCTCCCCGCCGTCCAGCGCGGTGATCACGGTGACGCCGGTGGCGAACGCCCCCAGGGCGCGCCGCAGCTCGTCGGGGGTCGGCGGGGGCGGATCGCTCAGATCCGACGGGGGCCGGGGCTCGGCCGTCATGGTTCACCTCGGAGCTCGGTCGCGGACACGGCCGGACGGACACGGCCGTCCGGACACGAACCTAGAACGCCGTGGCACCCGGCCGCACGGGCAGGTCCCGTCTCCAGGGTGCCGCACGCGATCAAGCCTTGTAGGGTCGTCGTGATCCAGGATGCGGCAGGGCCGGGCCCGCACTCGCGCACGGAGGTGCGACATGACCGACGGTGCACGCACGATCGCCGTGAGCGGCGCCGCGTCCGGCATCGGGCGGGCCCTGGCCGACCTGCTGCGCGAGCGCGGCGACCGGGTGATCGGCGTCGACCGCGAGGAGAGCGACGTGCGCGCCGACCTGTCGGTCCCTGAAGGCCGCGAGGAGGCCGTACGCGGCGTGCTGGAACGGTGCGGCGGCGTCCTCGACGGCGTGGTGGCCTGCGCCGGGATCTCCGCGCCCGAACCGCTGACGATCCGGGTCAACTTCTTCGGCGCGACCGGCCTGCTGGAAGGGCTGCGCCCCGCCCTGGCCGCCGCGCCCGCGCCCCGCGCGGCCGTCGTCGGCTCCATTTCCGGCACCCAGCCCGTCGACCGCGCCGTCGTCGCCGCGTGCCTGGAGGCCGGTGAGGAGGAGGCGCTGCGGCTGGCGCGGGAGGCCGTCGCCCGCGACCGGGGCGGGACGCTCTACCCCTCGTCCAAATCCGCGCTGGCCCGCTGGCTGCGCGCCGCGGCCGTCACGCCGGACTGGGCGGGCGCCGGCATCCCGCTCAACGCGATCGCGCCCGGCGTCGTGCGCACCCCGATGACCGCCCCGCTGTTCGAGGACGAGGCCATGCGCAAGATCATGGACCAGGCGGTCCCGATGCCGCTCAACGGGCATGCCGGCCCCGAGGTCGTCGCCGAGGCGCTGGCCTGGCTCATCAGCCCCGGCAACTCCCACATGACCGGCCAGGTGGTCTACCTGGACGGCGGCGCGGAGGCCATGCGCCGCGGCCCCGAGGTCTACTGACCGGCCTCACCACGGACGGCGCATCTCCGCCGCCGCCGCACGGGCCTCGGCCATCACCTCCCGCACGAACCCGGCACGCCCCCGGCCCAGCCGCCGCAGCGCCCGGCCGTGATCGGCGACGATCACCAGGGCGGCCCCGGCGACCGCCGCCCGCCAGGCCAGGACCACCCCGGCCCGCACCGGCCCCGGCACCCCCGCCAGCCCCTGCCGCATCCGCCGGCAGTGGAACGGCACGTGCCGCCGCTCGTCGGCCAGCAACCGCCCCGCCACCTCCGCGGTGAGCGGATCGCGCGTCCCCTCGTGCAGGGCCCCGTAGAAGCCAAGGGCGACCACCTCGGCCACCATCAGCACCATCAGCTCGAGCCGCAGGCCCATCGTCCGCCGCGCCCGCACGAAGACCGCGTCGCTCCAGTGCGTCGCGATCGTCCCGGCGCCGGCCGCGGCCAGCAGCCGCTCCAGCATCCGCGCGTGGTTCTGCTCCTCGGCGACGAACAGCCGCAGGGCGGCCGCGTACTCGGCGTCACCGGCCCGCTCCGCCTTGCCGATCAGGAACGCGCCGTCCCCGTCCTCGCCGACCTGGAAACGCTGGAGACTGCGCACCACGCACGGCTCCAGCCGCGCGCCTCGTCCCCAGTCCGGGTCGCCCACCGCCTCCCGGGCGCGGGCCTCGTCCTCGAAGCCGCGCAGCCATTCCGTGAACTCCCGGCCCGCATCGGTTCGTACGCCCATCACCATGCCGTCCTCCACGTCGGGTCGCCGTCCATGCCACCCAATCGACCCGATGTGGCCCTTTCGGCGGTGAAATGTGGAGGTCCTGAAAATGTGTTGCCCGCATCCCGCCCGATCCGGCATGGTGATGGGCATGACGGAAGAGCGCGAACCCCCCGCCGCGGGAGCCGGTTGAACGGGTGATCCTTTCACCCCTGCCGCCTTCCGGGCTCCGGAACGGCGGCTCTTTCTTTTTTCCAGGCGCGTTCGTCCAGTGGCCAGGACACCACGTTCTCAGCGTGGGGACACGAGTTCGATTCTCGTACGCGCTACGGCCGGGTCGACTAACGGAAGGTCCCCTCACTTTCAATGAGGAAGGCGCGGGTTCGAACCCCGTCCCGGCTACAAGAACCCCCAGGTCAGACCCCAAATTAAAGATCGTCTTCGCGGTTCCATGATCGTTTGCCATCAAGATGCCATCAAGATTCTCCGCCACCTGATGGCACCGCCCGGCGCCCTGCGGTCCTCGGGACGCCGTCGGCTGAGCGCCTCGACCGGGTCGCCGGTCGACCAGCTCGCCCCGGCGGCGGTTGCGAGGAGGGGACCCGAGCCCAGTCCGGCTGACCCACCGCGGCCCTCGGCCGGCCTGCTCGCTGCCCTCCGGCAACCTCGACCGGGGTATCTGACGGCAACGAAGCCGACCGGAAGGCGATGCCCGCCGCACACGGTTACATCAGAAAAGATGTATCGCGTCGGCTGTAATTTGAGGGCATGGACGGATTCGAGCTCTACCAGTTGGGCCGCAAGCTGATAAAGCTCGGTGAGCAGGCGATGCCCGAGGCCGGGTTCGGTCGGCTGAGGGCCACGGCGCGCGCGGTCTTGTTCGACATTGCGGAGAACCCGGACAGCTCGATCTCGGATGTCACGGCCCGTGTTGGGTTCATGCAGAGCCAGGTGTCGGCATGCGTGGCCCGGCTGCGCGACAACGGAGTCGTCGAGACCGTCACCGACCCGCTCGACCGCCGCAGAACCCTGGTGCGGCTCACCACCGAGGCCATGAGTCAGGCGAGTGAGCGTCCGCCCGCCGAGATCGACACCGCCCTCGCCAAGGCGATCGGCACGACCGACCTCGCCGAGATCGAACGGGTGAAGAATGCCCTCGACGTCCTCGCCGACCTGCTCCGCCCCCGCGAATGAGGTGATCGGCGGTCGCCTGACGGTGACCGTGCGGGCGCGAGGAGCCGGACCCGACGGATCAACCGGCGGCGGTCCGCGCCAAAATAAAACAAGTACGATGCATCATTCTTGTTGTAATCTGGGGGCATGGACGGCTTCGAGCTCTGCCGGGTGGACGCGTGCTTCGGACACCCTCGCCCGGCCTGCCGTGTCCGCCTGAGCGGAAGGGTGAACGCCGCGGTGGGACTGGGTGTCGTGGTCCTCAGCGACGACTCGCGTTCGACCCTGCCCGTGGCCGCTCGCGCAACCACCCGCTGAGGAGGAAATATGCCCATCTCCCTGGATCGCCGTACCCGTCGCGACGCCGACCTGCGCCACCTCCGTATGGAGGAGTTCCTGGCGGAGGAGTTCCCCGATCTCGTCGCGCGCCACGGCGCCCTCGTGGCGCGGGGGATCGTCTCGCTCGAGCCTCCACCGCTCGCCATCGAGATCGGAGAGCGCTCCTGGTCGTTCTCGGGCGACGGCACCACGCTCGCCGTCTCGCCCGGTATCAGCGGCGGTGCACTCGTCGTGACGTTCAGCGAGGAGGAATTCTCCGACTGGGTCCAGAACCAACGTTCGTTCAACGCCATGCTCACCGCACGTGAGCTGCGGTATCGCGGCGGCGATCTCCGGGACATCTCCATCTGGGACTCGCTCTGGCTGACGCTCCTCGAAGGCTGGCCGGTCGTGGACGAAACGATCGAGTTCCTCGACCGCCGCGGGGCGCCACTGGACCTCCATCGCGTTTTCACCCCGGACGACGACCCGGCGGACATCGCGCACTTCCTGCGCGAGGCGGGTTTCCTCCACTTGAGAGGCTGGGTGGACCCGGCGGACATGAAGGAGGTCTCGGACGACATCGACCGAGCGCTCCCGAACTACCGAGAGGGCGACGGCCGGTCATGGTGGGCGACCCTTGAGGACGGGACCCGCCTGTGCGTGCGGCTCCAGGAGTTCGTCGAACGTTCCCCGAAGACCACGGAGATCTTGCGGAGCGAACGCTGGGAGCAGCTGCGGCGCGCCATCGCCGGGGATGACGACCTCGTCCGGCGTCCGGTGGAAGGCCGCGTGCTGGAGGCGCTGGTCAAGCCGGTCGGCGTCGTCGCCGGTGCCTCGGACGTCACCTTCCACCGCGACTGCCACTTCGGCCGCCATGCGTACAAGTGCGCGAGCCCGGTCGTGGGCATCGCCGTCAGCGCCAGCAACGAAGCGAACGGCCAGCTGCGCGTCATCGCCGGCTCCCACCGGATCGTGATGCCGGTCGAGATCGCCAAATCGCGGCCCTACCTCCCGGTCGTCGCCGTCCCGACCGAGCCGGGCGACGTCACGGTCCATCTCAGCTGCACCCTCCACGAAGCGACCCCACCGCTCATCCAGGAACGCCGCGTCATGTACACGGGGTTTCCGCTCCCTCCACACGAAGGCAGCAGCGAAACCGCAGGTCGCGCCATTTCGGAGCTGCGTGAGCAGGTGTACAAGATCCTCTCTTGAGCCGCCCGGCGCAGCGGACGGCCGACGTCCCGACGCCGCGCCTTCATGCGGGTCCGGGCTTCCTGGAGCCTGGCACCCCGGCGTCCAGGAACAGCGCGCCAGGACGCCGGCCCGGCCACCGAGCGAGGAGACACGATGCGACAGGACCCGGCGGCGGGCGGTGAACG
The DNA here is from genome assembly GCA_050942275.1 of Spirillospora sp. CA-255316. Classification (GTDB taxonomy): domain Bacteria; phylum Actinomycetota; class Actinomycetes; order Streptosporangiales; family Streptosporangiaceae; genus Spirillospora. The sequence continues at coordinate 4,117,281 of CP192047.1, forward strand.
CGCCGCCCGCGGCGCCGTCCGCCGCGAGCGTGTGCCGCACGCCCTGCGCGTGCTGTTCGCGCACGCCGGCGACGGTGGGCGGCTCCTCGTCGCCGGCTACCTGCTCATCCTCGTCGACGCCGTCGCGCAGAGCCTCACGCCCGCGGTGTTCCGGGTCGTGCTCAACCGCATCCAGCAGGACCCGGGCGAGTTCCTCCGCACCGGTTGGCAGGGCCCCTTGGCCGCGGCGATTGCGATGGCCGCGACCTTCATCACGGCGGCGTACTTCGCGCACACCTGGACGCGGCGCGGCGCGGCACGATGGGCGAACAACCTGCGCCGCACCCTGTACGAGCATGTGCAGCGCCTGTCGATCGACTTCTTCCACCGATCGCGCGCCGGCGACGTCGCCGCACTGATCAGCCAGGACATGGAGCGCCTGGAGCTGACCGTCTGGCAGGGGCTGGTGCTGTGCTGGGCGGTGGCGCTGCTGGTCATCTCCGTCGGGCTCATCGCGTGGGTCGATGCATGGATGGCCCTCATCGCCCTCGCGCTCCTCGCCGTGGCCGTCGGCTGGACGCTGCTGGTCCTCCCGCGGCTTCGCCGGCAGAGCCGCGACATCAGGGACGAGCTCGGCAGGACCTCCGGCACGCTCGCCGAAATGCTCAGCGTGAACGCACTCCTCAAGGCGTTCAACGCCGAAGACGACGCACTCGGCCGTGTGCGCCGCGGGACCGACCGGGTCCGGGACGGCTCCGAGAGACTCGCACGCCTCCAGCACCGGTTCGCCGACCCCCTCGGCTTCCACCTCTCCTTCGTCGCGCCGTTCCTACTCCTGTTCGTCGGCGCATGGCGAACGGCGTCGGGAACGCTTCAGGTCGGTGACATCGTCGCCATCTGGGGATTCTGGCTCCGCGGGTCGAGCGCGCTGACGTCGGTCATCACCTCACTGCCGGAGGTCATTTCCGGACTGGCCGCCGCCGAACGCGCGGCCGAACTCCTCGAGGAACGCGCTGCCGTCCACGACCGCCCCGATGCCCCCGCCCTGGCCGTCACCCGCGGCGCCGTCACCTTCGACCGGGTCTCCTTCGCCTACCCCGAACAGCGTTCACGCCTCGTTCTGGACAGCTTCGACCTCACGATCCGACCGGGCCACAACGTCGCCCTCGTCGGCCCCTCGGGTGCCGGGAAGTCCACTGTCGCGCAGCTTCTGCTCCGGTTCTTCGACCCGATCGACGGCCGCGTGACGATCGACGGGCAAGATCTCCGCGACGTCACCCAGAGTTCGGTGCGCGCCGCCGTCGGCGTCGTCTTCCAGGAGTCGGTCCTGCTCAGCGGCTCACTAGCGCGCAACCTCCGGCTCGCCAGACCGACCGCCACCGACGAAGACATGCGGGAGGCCCTCGAGGCGGCCAACGCCTGGGAGTTCGTACGGACCTGGGACCAGGGCCTCCACACCGAACTCGGCGAACGCGGCGTCCTGCTCTCCGGCGGGCAGCGCCAGCGCCTCGCCATCGCCCGGGTCATGCTCAAAGATCCCGCCATCGTCGTCCTCGACGAAGCGACCAGCGCCCTCGACGCCGCCGGGGAACGCCTCGTGCTCGGCGCCCTCGACCGCCTCCTCGCCGGAAGAACGTCGCTGGTCATCGCCCACCGGATCGCCACGATCCGCGACTGCGACCAGATCGTCGTCGTCGAACGTGGACGCGTCGCCGACATCGGCACCCACGCGTCGCTGCTCCGGTCCTCGACCACCTACCGCTCGTACTGCCGCGAACAGGCAGTCGCATGACCCCTGCGTGGGGCGCGTTCACGATGCGGTGGGGGGAGGGGCATCAGCAGAGAGCGGTGGCGAGGCGGCGCCACCGCCGGCGCGGGAAGGCGCTCGGGTCGGCGGTGAGGCCTGCACGCAGACGTGGTCCGCGCCGACGGCATGGTGCTCGTCCACCCTGCGCTTGATGGCGCCATGGGTTGCGGACAGGGGCGCATGGGGGGCGGCGGCATCCGCGGGGTCGTGCAATCCACAGGTTGAGAACTCCGGTCGCGACGATCGTCTGACGGGTCGCGGTCAGGAGGCGACCCGGTGTCCCGCATGTGCGCCGACGTCACGGACGCGGCCCGCTCGACCAGCCGGGATCCCAGGTCGCCGCCTGGGCCCAGGCCGTGGGGAACTGCGAGCCCGACACGTGCAGGATCCCGCTGGTGCCCTCATTGTGGACGAGGGCTCCGATCCCGAACGGCGCCACCCGGACCGCCTCCTGGATGCCCGCGAGCGCCTCGCGCATGCTCTTGGCGTCATGCTCGAGGAACCACGCCATCGACAGGTGCCCCACGCCGTGCGGACGCAGCGCCGGAACACGGCCCGGCTCGGTCCTGGGCCCGTCCGGGCCGTCGAGCACGAAGAGTTCGGCGACGCCGAACCCGGTCAGCTGGGCGACGAGGCCCGAGATCTTTTCGGGGCCCCATGCGTTCTCAGCCAAGATCCGCTCTCTCTTCGTTGGTGACGGGGCACGGTCCACGGTGGGGGAGTCATGATCGCCGATCAATAGTTAACGCGCATTAGTGCAGAGACTCCGCGGCCCCGGTGTGCGCCCGGCCGCAAGGCCGTCAGGCGACCTCGGACGACGCCTTGAGGCGGTGGCGTTCGGTACGCCGCCTCTCCTGTTCCAGGGGATCGGCGACGGGGGAGGCGAGAACGAGGCGCCGCGTGTAGGGATGTTCGGGGGTGGAGGTGACCGTGCGGGCCGGTCCGGTCTCGACGATGTCGCCGCGGTAGAGGACGGCCACGCGGTGGCTGATATGGCGGACCACGGCGAGGTCGTGGGAGATGAACAGGTAGGCGACGCCGGTCCGGCGCTGGATGTCGATGAGCAGGTCCAGGACGCGGGCCTGGGTGGACAGGTCGAGGGCGGAGACCGGTTCGTCGCAGACGATCAGTTTCGGTGCGGGGGCCAGGGCGCGGGCGATGGCGACGCGTTGCCGCTGGCCGCCGCTGAACTCCCGGGGCAGTCGCTCGGAGGCGTCGGCGGGCAGGCCGACCTGGTCGAGGAGCGTACCGACTCTCACTCGGGCGTCACGGGTCGCGGCGCCCTGGGTGACGAGCGGTTCGCTGAGGATGTCGCCGATGGTCAGAGAGGGATTGAGGGAGGTGTAGGGGTCCTGGAAGACGACCTGGATGTCGCGGGCCAGGGCCCGGCGCTCCTTGGCCCTGGCGTGCGTGATGTCCCGTTCTGCGAACACGACGGTGCCGCCGCTTGGCCGGGCCAACCCCAGCAGGGCTCGTCCGAGGGTGGTCTTTCCGGAGCCCGACTCGCCGACGAGCCCGAGCGTCTCTCCGGCGGCCACGGTCAGGGACACTCCATGGAGTACCTCGACGCCGCGGGCCCGGAGACCACGACCGGGGTAGGTGAGGCGCAGGTCGTCCACCTGAAGCAGGGGCGTGGTCATCGATCCTCCTTCGCCCGGCCCTCGGTGACAGCGCCCGGCGGGTCGGTCCGCACGGTGTGCTCGTCAGGGACGGAGTCCAGGAGCATCCTGGTGTAGGGGTGACGGGCTTGGCGGAAGATCTCCAGGGCGGTGCCGGTCTCGACGATCTCGCCTTCGCGCATGACGGCGATGCGGTCGCATACGTCGGCGACGACGCCGAAGTCGTGGGTGACCAGGAGCACGCCCATGTTCAGCTCCTTCTGCAGGTCGCGGAGGAGGTCGAGGATCTCGGCCTGGACGGTGACGTCGAGCGCGGTGGTCGGCTCGTCGGCGATCAGCAGCAGCGGACGGCAGGCGACCGCGCCGGCGATCAAGACGCGCTGGGCCATCCCGCCGGAGATCTGGTGCGGATAGGAGTCGAAGACCCGTTCGGGGTCTGGGATGCCGACCCGCTCGAGGAGGGCGAGGACCCTGGCCCGCGCGCCCTTGCGCGAGACGCCGCCCGCCGCGCGGAGGCCCTCGAGGAGTTGCGCCCCAACGGTGACCGACGGGTCGAGGTTCGACATGGGCTCCTGCGGCACGTAGGCGATCGCCTTGCCGCGCAGGCCGCGCATCTCGCGCTCGCCCAGCCCGAGGATCTCGCGACCGTCGAGTCTGATCGAGCCGCGGGGGACGGCGGCCTCCGACGGCAGCACGCCCAGGGCCGCCCAGGCGGTCTGGGACTTGCCCGACCCGGACTCGCCCACCAGCCCCAGGGTCTCTCCGGCCTCGACGGTCAGGCCGACACCGCTGACGACCTCGCGGAGTTCGCCGGAGGGCGTCGGGTAGGCGATCGTCAGGTCCTCCACGACCAGCAGCCTGGCGGGCCCGCTCTCGTCACCGGCATCGGCGCCGCGGCGGCCGGGGGACCGGGACGAAGTGATCTTCGCAGGCCGGCGGGTCGCGCCTTCGAGGGTGTCGCGCAGCGCGTTGCCGAACAGCACCAGGGACGCGGTCATGGCGCCGAGCACCAGGCTCGGCCAGAGGAACTGGAGCGGAGCGATGTAGAGGTTGTGGAATCCTTCGGAGATCATCGATCCGAAGCTGGGTGTGGTCGCCGGTCCGACGCCGAGGAAGGCCAGGCCGGCCTGGACGCCGATGGCCTGCCCGCACAGGAACGCGGTGGCGATGATGACCGGACCGCGGACGGAGAACAGCACGTGCCGGGCGAGGATGCGCTGGTCGGTCAGGCCGGAGACGCGGGCCGCGTCGACGAACAGCTCGTTGCGGACCCCGACGACCTGGTTGCGCACCAGCCGGTACACGCCGGGCGACAGCAGCACCCCGAAGATCGCCATGGTGACCTTGAAGTCGCCACCGGTCAGCGGCATCAGCACGATGAGCAACAGCAGGCCCGGAAAGGTCATCACCAGTCCGAACACCCACTCGGTGCCGCCCTGGATCCGGTCGTAATAGCCGCCGGCGAGCCCGGCGGTCACGCCGATGGCCAGCGCCACACCGGCGCCGATGAGCGCGGAGACGACACTGGTGTTGATCGAGTGCAGCAGCCGCGCCCAGATATCCCTGCCGCTGCGGTCACCGCCCAGCGGATATCCGGGCGTTCCGGCACCGGCGTCGATGTGCCCGAGAGAAGCCGCGTTGGGATCGTGAGAGGTGAGCAGCGGTGCGAGCAGGCCCGTGACGACGATGAGCAGGAGCACGCTCGCGGCGAAGACCGCCTGGGGGTCGCGCAGCAGCTTGCGGGAGGTCGACCTGCGGCGCGGCAGACCCGGACGGTCGGCGACAGGGGCGGGGGGAGCGTCTGCGGTCACGTGATCCTCGCCTTCGGGTTGAGCCAGCCGTTCACCAGGTCGACGAGGAGGTTCACGCTCACCACGAGCAGGACGGCGAAGAGGGTGATGCCCATGATGACCGGGACGTCCCCCTGGAGGGAGGCGTCGAAGGCGTAGCTGCCGAAGCCCGGGATCGCGAACACCTTCTCGATGATGAGCGCGCCGCCGAGCATCGCGATGAACTCGAACGACAGCACCGTCAGAGCGGGACCGGCGGCGTTGCGCAGCGCGTGGCGCAGCACCACCGAGCGCGTGGAGATGCCCCGGGTGCGGAGCGTGCGGATGTAGTCCTTGCGCAGCTCGTCGATCATGGTGCCGCGGATCTGCGCGGTCAGCCCGGCGACACCGGCGATGAGCAGGGCGATCACCGGGATGACGATGGACCGTGCCCACCTGCCGGGATCCTCGGTCACGGGCGTGAAGCCGGTCGCCGGCAGCAGCCGCAGGCGGATGGCGAGCAGATAGACCAGCCCGATCGCGATGATCAGGTTCGGCACGAGGTGACCGGTGAGCGAGACCGTCTGGACGACCCGGTCGACGACGCCCCCGCGCCAGGCGGCCAGGACGCCGAGCGCGACACTGATGAGGACCGTGAGCAGGAGCGTGACGACCACGATCGACAGGGTCACGCTGAGGTGTTGCCCGACGGCGTGCCTGACGGGTTCTCCCGAGAAGAGGGATGTGCCCAGCTCGCCGCGGACGGTGTTCGACAGCCAATCGGCGTACTGGATCAGCACCGGCCGGTCCAGTCCCAGCTCCGCCTTCATCGCCCGGATCGCCTCGGGGGTGGCCGCGGCGCCGAGCCGGTTGCCGACGATGCCGTCGAAGGACGGGGCGAGCAGCAGGAAGGTGATCAGGGTGACCAGGACCGCGAGCACCAGCCCGGAGCCCAGCCGCCGCGCCACGTAGCGGACCATGTGTCGTCTCCTTCGGATCTGTTGGGATCCGGGCGGCCCGGGGGCCGCCCGGATCGTGCTCAGCTGGCGACGCCGAAGGTTCGGATGCTGAGCCCGGTCGAGGAGCCGTCACCGAGGAAGGTGATCCCCTTCGCGGTCACCCAGTTGATGCCGATGTGCAGGACGGGGGCGAACCACGCGTTCTTCACCGCGAACTCGTTGATCTTCCGGTAGGCCGCGCCGGCCTTCGCCGGGTCGCTCGCCGCGTTCGCCTCGTCGATGAACTTGGTGAGTCTGGGGTCGGACGACCTGTAGGGGTTGGTGGGAGTGCCGGGGTTGAAGTAGATGGCCGGCAGGGCGTCGTCGGTGTCCAGCCCGTAGATGACGAAGTACATCGGGTACTTCGCCGAGGCGAGCGTCGTGCTCTGCTGCTGGATCGGCACGGATTGCCAGGTCACCTTGATGCCGATGGCGGCGAGGCTCTGGGCGATCACGGGCTCGAAGGGCTTGGTGGTGACGAAGCTGGGCATCGTCACCTCGAAGCCCTGCGCGTACCCGGCGTCGGCCATGAGCTTCTTGGCGGCCCCGACGTTGAAGGGATAGGTCTTGTCCAGCGCAGCGTCGTACGCCTTCCCCTTGGGGTTGAACAGCTGGGTGGAGGCGAGGCCCGAACCCTTCAGGAAGGTCTGGACCACCCTGGCGCGGTCGAACGCCATGTTGATCGCCTGCCGTACCCGCAGATCCCCGAGCGGCTTGAGCTTCTCGCCCTTCCGGTCGGCGAGGATCAGGGTCGCCACCGTGGTCGCTCTGATCGGTGTGATCGTCAGCCCGGCCGACTTCAGCACGCCGACCTGGGCAGGGTGGACGCTGCCGGCGTTCAGTTCACCGGCGCGCAGCGCGTTGACGACGGCGGCAGGGTCGCCCATCACCTTCACCTGGACGGTCTTGAAGGGGTGGGCGGCGGCGTTCCAGTGGTCCGCGCGCTTCCTCAGCGTGTAATGCGAGCCGTTCACCGTCGCGCTCTTGACCAGCGTGTAGGGACCCGATCCGACGGGGTCGGTCGCGGTGCTCGGCTGGGTCATAGTCGCCGGGTCACCGATCACGCCGTTGACGCTGGCGAGGTTTCCCAGCAGGGCGCCGTCGGGGCTCTTCAGACTGACGACGACGGTGAGGTCGCCGGAGGTCGCGACCGAACCGACCTTGGCCAGGCCCGCCTGGTTGGGGCCGGGCGTGGTGCGCCCCCGGTCCAGGCTGGCCTTTACGGCGGCCGCGTTCACCGGCGTGCCCGAACGGAAGGCCATCCCCTTGCGGAGGGTCAGGGTCAGGGTGCGCCGGTCGTCGGAGTACTCGAAGCGCTCCGCCGCGTTCGGCCGAATCTGTCCCTTGTTGTCGGTGTAGAGCAGCGTGTCGTAGAGAGCGCTCCAGATGTAGGAGGCCTGCCCCGCGTCGATCCGTGTCAGATCGAAGGAGGACGGAGGGCCCTGGATGGAGATCGAGAGTTTGTCGCTGCTCGACGGCGAGTCGGACGACTCCCCGCCGCCGCATGCGGCCGCCGGCAGCAGCGTCGCGGCGGCGGCCGTCGCGGCGACCATCCGTGACCGGCGCCGGAGGGGGGTGGGGGCGATGGACATGGAGCTCCCTGGGGGTGAGCCCGGTATGGGGATGCCGGGGCCATGGGGTCCGTACTGGATCGCATTAGTAATACGGATTAGTACGGTAGGTCGCTCCACAGGGGCGAACAAGGCATGGGTTTGCAACAGTCAGGTAACGACGATTGCCGATGTGGCCGGAGGGGCCCTCCAGATGACCTGGTGGCAGGCCGTACGATGGGACGGCGCCGACAAGATCGGCATTCCTGTGACGAAGAGACCATGACGCGATCTGCCAAGCGCCCCACCAGCTTCGACGTCGCCCGCGCCGCCGGCGTCTCCCAGACCACCGTGAGCTTCGTGCTCAACAACAGGCCCGGCCAGTCGATCCCCGAGGGGACCAGGCGCCGGGTGCTGGAGGCCGCCCGGAGTCTGGGCTACCGGCCTCATGCTTCGGCGCGCGCGCTGGCCGCCGGGCGCAGCGACATCGTCCTGCTGGCCGTTCCCGATCTGCCCATCGGGCAGGGCATCAGCCGCTTCGTGGAGGGGCTTGCCGCGGCGCTCGCCGAGCACGGCCTGACCCTGGTCACCCACCTGGCGGGCGCGCACGGGCGGCCCCTGCCCGACGTGTGCGCGGCCGTCGGAGCCTCGGCCGTGGTCGGCTTCGGGGCATTCGACCCCGACACCGTTCAGGCCCTGCATCACGCGGGCGCCGATGTCGTGCTTCCCACCCACGCCGACCAGGACGTCGCGATGCAGTCCATCGGACACCTTCAGGCCGAACACCTCATCGCCCGCGGGCACCGGCGCATCGGTTACGCCATGCCGGCGCACCCAGGGCTCGTGCCCATGGCGGAAGAACGGCTGAAAGGCGTCATTCAGGCCTGCGACGATGCCGGCCTCGACCCGCCTTTGGTATCGGGCACCAGCCTGGACGCGGGCAGCGCCGCACAGGCCGTGGCCCGCTGGACGGAACGATCCATCACCGGGATCTGCGCCTTCAATGACGAGACCGCGATCGCGGTCCTGGCCGGAATGCGCGAGCACGGCCTGACCGCGCCCACCGATCTGGCCGTCGTCGGAGTCGACGACATCCCCACCGCGGGCCTGGCGGCCCCGCCCCTCACCACCATCTCCTTCGGTATGCAGGAAGTGGTCGCACGCCGTGCCGAAGCCGTCGTCGCGGAACTCGCCGGCGGCCGGTTCCACGACACCCGCCCCTGGCTCTACCCGGAGATCGTGCAGCGCGCCTCGACCTGACGTCAGGGCCATTTGGCGAAGCCCTCGTGCCGGACGCTCCAGCGCCCGTCCTGGGGGAAGCCCGGGCAGTCGGTGTCGCCGCCGTCCCAGCCCGCGGCCATGAGGGAGACGGCGGCGAGCAGGCCGCCGTTGGCGGGCAGGTAGAGGGGCAGGACGCTGCCCGCCCTCCAGCACCGTCAGGAAGTCGTCGAACTCCTCGGACCACCGCCGGTCGGCGGACTTCCCTCCACCCGGGCCCGGCTGGTAGTCCTGCAGCGCGAGGGTGAGGCCGACCTGGGTGGACGGGCTGGCCTCCTTGATGGCGCGACGTGCCTGCACGTGCGCCTGCTTCACCACGGCGAGGCCGGTGTCGCTGAAGGTGAACAGGAAGACCTTCGGCCTGCCGGAGGCGATCCCGAACGCTTTACTGATTTCCTCCCCGGGGCCGGGCTTCTCGGGCTTCCCGGCCCGCGCCGAGTCCACCCCGACCGGCGCCTGCTCCGCCCCGGCCGGAGTTGGGGCGGCGTCCGTTCCGGCCCGGTCGTCGATCATCCGGCGGATCAGGCAGGCGATGTTGGCCTCGTTGATGGTGGCCGCGTACGGGATCAGCGGGCCGAGCTCGCTCATCACCGCCCGGCAGTAGGCGGCGAACCGATCCGGGGTGCCCTCGTACTCCCAGCCGCCCAGCTCCATCAGCCGGGCGCGGCGCCCGTCTGCGCGCCGGGCAGCGCGACGGCCGGAGCCGTCGTCCCGTTATGCACCGCGTTCGCCGCGCCGCCGGCGGACGCCAGACCGAAGGTCCGCTACTGGTGCCCGTGCGGGGAGACCACCCCCGCCGCCATCGACGCCGAGGTGAGGCAGATGGCCGACCGCGGTTTCGGTGCCGCCGAGATCATCTGTATGCGTACCACCGATCGCGCACGGTAGGGGTGGGGCGGCCCCGCCCTCACTGACCGGTTCGAATGTGTCGTCCAGGTGGGCCGCACGTACGGTGTGGAGATCGACCTGACCGGATCCGTGCGCAACGGGACGGTGTCCGGGAAGGCCCCGGCCGGAGGACAGCGGATCCTGCTGGCAGCGCGGTAGCGGGCAGGCGCCCGTCTACAGGCGGAGCGTGTCCGAAGCCGGCCTACGCGATCGACCACTTCACCGCCGCGGGAGTCCGCGCGGCGACCGGTTACCGGGACGTGCACGTTCTGACGCCGAAGCTGCGCCGCCTCCTCAAGAGCAACGGCGGTGACCTGTTCGAGGACTCCCTGGAACTGGACTCAGCCCAGCACTGGACCTGGAGCCTGCCCGACCGCTTCAGGGACCTGCGCGGCTACTCGCTGCATGAGAACGTGCCGATGCTGTTCATCGACAAGATCCACCGGCAGTACACCCGGTGACCTCCGACGACGCCCCCGACTTCTCGCCACCACTTTGGAGGTGACCGCATGACCACGACAACGCTCACGTGGCCCGTGCAGATGATGAGGGTGGACGAGCGTTGCTTCCTCAGCCGCTGCCGCAGGGAGGCGTCGGAGGCGCGCTGGGGGGAGGCGGGGCGGCAGGCCGGATGGTCAGGAGGCTAGCCCCCGAGCCATTGGATCTCGGCTTGGACGTCGGGCTGGCTATAGAGCCCGGAGCGGGCATACCTTGGCCGCTTGCATCACGGTCTCGAAGGTGGTCGGGGCGCTGGTCCGCTGAAGTTCGGGCAGCGACTAGACGGCCTTGGCGCGGGTGAGCTCCTGCCGCCGGGGCACGGAAATGATCAAGTGTGTGAGTTGTCGGCTGGCATCGGCCTGCCGTGTTGGTCGCGGTCCTCGTTGTCGAGGGTGGTGATGATGGCATCAAGGTTGTTCAGCACCGTCCGGATCATCTCCACTAGCCGCTGCTCCCCGCGGGGGCCTTGGCCGCCGGGATGATCTGGGGGGAAAAGCGTCGGCGTGCCGGTCGGCCAGCCCTCGAGAAGTCGCCGCTGCTGGTCGCCGACCATCCGTTCAAATTCCCCATCGATCGGCACCAGCGCTCCGCGTTTCATCTTGTGGTTGAAGCAGCGCAGGTAGGAAGCGCTCTCGGCATGGCTCACGATGCAGTCGAAGCCAAGCCTGAACGCGTCAGGGACCCAGAGTCCAAAGCGCATCAAGATGACCGTGACAGTTGGTGGGCGGGACGATTCCAGCTCAACCACTACATGAGCAATATTGGCACCGCGCAGCCTGGGCGATCCACCCCACGGGGCGCCGCGGTTGCATGCCGCACCGCGGGAGGCCGGGGTGCGGCCCGCCGGTCTTCATCGGGCGCTGACCCGGGATGACTTCGGGGAGGGCGGTGCTCAGGTGTTGCGGCCGCCGTTGACGCCGATCACCTGGCCCGTGATGTAGCCCGCCTCTTCGGAGGCCAGGAAGGCGCAGGCCGCGGCGATGTCCTCCGGCAGGCCGGCGCGGCGCACCGGGGTCTCGGTGATGTGGTGGTCCACGTCCCGTCCGAGGCGGCCTCTCTTCTCGCTGCGGCGCAGCATCGGCGTGTCGACGAACCCCGGGGGGATCGTGTTGACGGTGATGCCGAGCGGGCCGACTTCGAGCGCGAGGGCCTTGGTGAGTCCGATGACGCCCGCCTTGGAGGCGACGTAGTGCGTCATGTACGGCTGGCCGCTGTGCGCGCTGGAGGAGGCGATGGTGATGATCCGGCCCCAGCCGGCGTCGATCATGTCGGGCACGACCGCCTGGCAGGAGTGAAAGGTTCCGGTGAGGTTCACGGTCAGGATCGAGTTCCACGACTCCTCGGTGATGTCGAGGAAACGCTTGTAGCCCTCCTTGCCCGCCGAGGTCACCAGCACGGTGACCGCGCCGAGGCTCTCACGGACCTCGTGGAGGGCCTCGTCGATCCGCCCGCGGTCGGCGACGTCGACACCGAATCCCCGGGCGGAGCCGCCCTTGGCCCGGATCTCGCCGGCGACGTCGACGGCGGCCTCCCCGTCCAGGTCGAACACGGCGACGGCTGCGCCGTCACCGGCGAGGCGGTGGGCGCAGGCACGCCCGATGCCCGATGCGCCGCCCGTCACCACGGCGACCTTGCCGTCCAGAGTCTCAGCCATCTTCCTTGATCCTTTCAGTGGTGCGTCAGGGCGCGTCAGTTGCGACTGGAGGACGCCTGCGGGTCCCGGTCCGTCGGCCGGGAGATCCGTTCCAGCCGGGCGGCCATCTCGCCCGGGATCTCGATGCTCATCGCCGCGAGGGCGTCCTTTAGGTCGGGGAGGCCCCGGGGATGGTCGAGCGTCGAGGCGACGGGCCCGGCCTGCTGCCAGGCCAGGGCCAGTTGAGCCATCGTGCAGCCCAGTTCCGATGCCGCCTGCCGCATGGCGGGGATGATGGCGCCTTCGCCCGTGTCGATGGCCGAGGTCCCGGCGACGGGGATGCTCTCGCCGATGAGGCCCAGACCCTCGTCTTCCAGAAGGGGGAGGTGCTCGTGCTCCAACCCCCGCGCGGTCAGGCCGTAAGGGGCGTGCAGTGAGACGAACCGCGTTCCGGCCCGCCGGTCGCTGACCGACAGCGCCTTCATGAGCCGGTAGGCAGGAATGCCCGACGCTCCGAGATAGAGCACCTTGCCTGCGCGGACGAGGCCGTCCAGCGCGTCCATCGTCTCCTCCAGCGGGGTGTCCAGGGTGCCGAAGTGGACCTGGTAGAGGTCGATGTGGTCGGTCTGGAGGCGGCGCAGGGCGGCCTCACAGGCGGCGCGGATGTGGCGGCGGCCGTTGGTGCCGCCGTCTCCGGGGGTCGCGGCCCTCGCGGCCAGGACGACGTCGGGACGCCTGCCCCGCAGGATCCGGCCGCAGGTCTCCTCGGAGACGGCATCGACCGCGGCGATGAGGTTCCCTCCGGCGTCGAGGTAGCGGTGGACCAGCCTGGCCGCCGTCCGCTCGTCGCAACCCTGGCCGGTGCCGAAGTACCGCGTCCCCAGGCCGAGCGGGGAGACCTGCAAGCCGCTACGGCCCACGCGGCGGCGCGGAAGCGGCTCGGACGCCGCCCGAGCACGGCGGCGGATCTCTCCGGACGCTCCCGGCGGCCTCTCCTCCGCGCCGCCGGTCACGCGCGGCGGGAGATCCGCCGCCTCCCGGATGAGGAGGCCGTTGAGGAACAGGTCGATGGCGTGCCGGAGGTGCTTGTCCTCGTCCTCGGGCGTGCGGTGGACGCCGTGGGCGGCGAGCCAGGCGGGCATGGCGCCGACCATGGCGAAGAACTGCTCGGCCGCGAGTTCGATGTCGCCGATGGTGATGGCGCCCGCGTCGTGGTGCCGCCGCAGCAGGTCAATGATCATCTGGATTCGCGGGGACCATGAGACGGCCTGCGTGCTGGCGGCGAACTCGGGGAAGCGGTGCGCCTCCGCGATCGCCATCCGGTTCAGCCGGACCAGGTCGGGGTCGACGGAGCGCGCCAGGATGGCGCGGGCGATCACGGTCAGGGCGGCGGCGAGGTCGTCGGGCAGCGGTTCCAGCACCCGTTCGTGGCGTTCGTGGCGGGTCAGGGCCCACGCGCTGACGGCGATGAACAGTGCCCGCTTGTCGGCGTAACGGCCGTACAGGGTGCTCTTGGTGATGCCCGCGGCCTGCGCCACCGCCTCCATGGTGGTGCCGTCGTAGCCGTGCTCCAGGAACGTGTCCATGGCGGCCCGCCGCAGCCGGTCGGTCAGCCGGGCCGCCTCTGTCGAGGTGGGCCGCCCGGAACGAGAACCTTCACCGCTCGCCGTGGAACTCACCTTCAAAGCCTACGAGGTCGTCCACTTCATATCTAGACGAGACCGTCCGATTGATGGGATTTGAGCCATCGCCATTGCCTAGAAGCAGACGCGAGCGTACGGTTTCGTCCATCCCACTCACGGTCGAGCGGCTCGGAGGCAGACTGATGGCACACTTCACCAAGCCCGCCGAGGGCAGCTGGACGGAGCGCTACCCGGACCTGGGCACCGGCCCCGTCTCGTTCGAGGACTCGATCTCGCCCGAGCACTACGAGCTGGAGCGCAAGGCGATCTTCGAGCGGACCTGGCTGAACGTCGGCCGCGTGGAGCAGATCCCCAAGAAGGGGAGCTACTTCACCAAGGAGATCCACGCCGCCCGCACGTCCCTGATCATCGTGCGCGGAGCCCAGGGGGAGGTGCGCGCGTTCCACAACATCTGCCGGCACCGCGGCAACAAGCTGGTGTGGAACGACTACCCGCAGGAGGAGACGCGCGGCACGGCGCGGCAGTTCATCTGCAAGTACCACGGCTGGCGCTACGGACTCGACGGCGCTTGCACGTTCGTGCAGCAGGAGAAGGAGTTCTTCGACCTTGACACGTCGGAGTACGGGCTTGCGCCGGTGCGCTGCGAGGTGTGGGAAGGGTTCATCTTCGTCAACCTCGACGACGACACCACACCGCTGCGCGACTATCTCGGGCGCTTCGCCCAGGGCCTGGAAGGCTATCCGTTCGGTGAGATGACCGAGGTCTACCGGTACCGGTCCGAGGTCGGGAGCAACTGGAAGCTCTACGTCGACGCCTTCGCCGAGTTCTACCACGCGCCCGTGCTGCACGCGAAGCAGTACGTGGGGGAGGAGTCGCGCAAGCTCATGGGGTACGGCTACGAGTCGCTGCACTACGACATCGACGGGCCGCACTCGATGCAGTCGGCGTGGGGCGGGATGGCGCCGCCGAAGGACCTTGCCATGGTGAAGCCGATCGAGCGCGTGCTGCGCAGCGGCAACTTCGGGCCATGGGACCGCCCCGGCATCGCGGGCCTGGACCCGCTGCCGCCGGGGGTCAACCCGTCCGGCCACCCGGCGTGGGGCCTGGACTCCTACGTCTTCTTCCCCAACTTCATGATGGTGGTGTGGGCGACGGGCTGGTACCTCACCTACCACTACTGGCCGACGGCCTACAACCGGCACATCTTCGAGGGGACGCTGTACTTCGTCCCGCCCAGGACCGCCGCCGACCGCATCCGGCAGGAACTGGCGGCGGTCACCTTCAAGGAGTTCGGCCTCCAGGACTGCAACACGCTCGAGGCCACTCAGACCATGCTGGAATCCCGGGCGATTACGCACTTCCCCCTCAACGACCAGGAGATCCTCATCCGGCACCTCCACAAGACCGCGGCCGATCAGGTGGCCGCCTACCAGAAGCAGCACCAGAGCTAAAACACTGTGTCACCGACGGTCCGTCGCCAGTTGGGTGCCATACATTTCGGGGCTGCCGCCACGCGGTTTCTCCTGGTCCGCTGGTGACGGATCGGAAGCGGGAAATGAACGAGGCGGTCCGCGACGGCCGTATCGCCGACGTCGTCAACGACATGATCACCGCCCGCGAGGAGATCTTTCGGGCTGGTCGTCACGATCCTCGATTACGACAGCGACGACCGGGCCGTTGAGATCGCCCACGGGCTGACGCGGAGGGAGACTGGAATGGATACCGTTGCAGAAGATTTGAGGGCACTGCTCGATCGCGAGCGGATCCGCGAGTGCGTCGCCCTGCTGGCGCGCGGTGAGGACCGGCGCGACGCCGAGCTGATCAGGTCGGCGTTCTGGCCGGACGCGACCGTCGACTTCGGCCTGTTCCAGGGAGATTTCGACGAGTACCTGGCCTGGGTGGTGCCCGGTTCGCCGGCGATACCGGTGACGCAGCACTTCCTGGGGCAGAGCGTGATCAAGCTGCTGGGCGGCACGGCGCTGGTGGAGACCCAGGTCATGGGGTACCACCGGGTCGACACCGGCGAGGAGGAGCGCGACGCCGTCATCGGCGGACGCTACCTCGACCGGTTCGAGAAGCGGGACGGCGGCTGGCGCATCGCGCAGCGCACGATGCTCTACGACTGGCAGCAGGACTTCGGCCTGTCGGCGGACTGGTCGAAGGGCGTGATGGGGGCCCCGTTCGGCGGCGACCACTACACGGGCCGGGCCGTCGGCGACCACAGCACGGCCTTCTTCAGCACATGAGCGTGACGGTGGGCATGACGGCGAGCACGGCGGTGAGCATGACGGGAATGACGCGATGGGTTCGCTGACGGGCAAGGTCGCCGTGGTGACGGGCGCCAGCCGCGGGATCGGCAAGGGGATCGCGCTGGCGCTCGGCGCCGAGGGGGCCACGGTCTACGTCACCGGGCGCACGGTCGCGCCCGGCTCCCACCCGCTGCCCGGCACGGTGGGCGAGACCGCCGAGGAGGTCGGCCGCCGGGGCGGCGAGGGCGTCGCCGTCCAGGTCGACCACGCCGACGACGAGCAGGTGGCGCAGCTGTTCGCGCGGGTGGAGCGCGAGCGCGGACGGCTCGACCTCCTGGTCAACAACGCCTTCTCGCTGCCCGAGGACCTCACCGAGCCGCGGCCGTTCTGGGAGAAGCCGCTGTCCAACTGGGAGATGGTGGACGTCGGCGTGCGGTCCAACTTCGTCGCGGCCCACCACGCCGCGAAGATCATGACACCGCGCAAGTCCGGCCTGATCGTCGCCGTCTCCGGCTACGTCGGGGTGACCTACACCTACGGCGTCGTCTTCGGCACCTGCAAGTCGGCGGTCGACCGGATGGCGCGCGACATGGCGATCGAGCTGGAGCCGTACTCCGTCGCGTCGCTGTCGCTGTGGCAGGGGCTCACCTTCACCGAGCGGGCGAACCGCAACCTCGCCCGGGACCCGTCGATGAAGGAGCAGACGGTCACCAAGCCCGCCGTCGGCTGCACCCCGGAGTTCCCCGGGCGGGTGATCGCGGCGCTCGCGACCGACCCGGAGATCATGCGGCGGTCCGGCGGCACGTTCATCACCGCCGAGGTGGCCCGGGAGTACGGCATCACCGACATCGACGGCAAGGTCATCCCCTCGCTGCGGGCCGAGCGCGGCTCGCCCATCTGGCACCCGATCGCGGAGGCAGGCCATGGACGCTGAACGCACCGCCCGGCTCGAGCGCCTGCTCGACCGGCAGGACATCCTCGACTGCCTCGTCCGCTTCAGCCGTGGCATGGACCGCTTCGACCGGGACCTGTTCCTGTCGGCCTTCCATCCGGACGCCACCATCGCCGCGGGCGACTTCGTCGGCGGCCCGAAGGAGCTCTACGACTGGGCGGCGGCCATGCACGAGCAGGGGCAGGTGGCGACGCAGCACGATCTGCTGAACCACACCTGCGAGATCAGCGGGCACACCGCCCACGCGGAGACCTATTACCTTTTCGTCGGCCGCAACCGCGACGCGTCCAACTGGATCGCCGGCGGCCGTTACATCGACCGGCTGGATTTCCGCGACGGCGCGTGGCGGATCGCGGTGCGCACGAACGCGATCGAATGGTCGGGCACGCTGCCGAGCCTGCCGCTGCCGTTCGCGGACGTGAAGGACGTCCACGGAAACGGCGCGCCCTCGCGGGACAAGGACGATCCTTCCTACCGGCGCCCGCTGGTCAACCTGCGGGCGAAGAACATTCCACCCCTGGAGCAAGGACACGCCGGCCATCGCCGCGCGCAGCCGCCAGATGTGGCCGGTGTCGCCCGGCAAGACGCCCTCGTCGATGAGGTCGGCGCTGAGATCGGGCAGGTACGGCGCCTACCGACAACTCGATCTCCGAGATCGCCGAGCGGGGCCGCTTCCCCCAGAGCCAGGTCTCGGTGTGAGTGAGGCGCCTGCGCGAGTCGGGGGTGATGGAGACCCGCCCCGGGAACCGGTCGGTCCTAGCTGGTCCGTGTCGGCCCAGTCGGTGGCGGTCAGCCGCCCTTGCTACGGCGAGGCCGGTCCGCGCTGGGGATGACGAGACGGTTCTCGTAGGCGAACACCACGAGTTGGGCGCGGTCGCGTGCGCCGGTCTTCATCATGGCCCGGTTGACGTGGGTCTTGGCCGTCGCGGGACTGATGAAGAGCCGGTCCGCGATATCGGTGTTGGACAGGCCTTGCCCCACCAGAGCGGTGACCTCGCGTTCCCGCGCGGTGAGCTCGGCCAGCCCAGGCGCACCGATGCCGCTGTGTGGATCGGGCTGGACCAGGAAGCGCTGGATGAGGGCGGTGGTGGCGGAAGGTGACAGCAGTGACTCGCCGGCAGCGACGGTGCGGATGGCTTCCAGCAGGTTCTCGGGGCGGACGCCTTTTCCCAGGAATCCGCTGGCTCCGGCGCGCAGGGCGGCCACGACGAGTTCGTCGGTCTCAAAGGTGGTGAGCACGAGAATTTTCACGCCGGCGAGGGCTTCGTCGGCAATGATCATTTTGGTGGCTTGAATGCCGTCCATGTCGGGCATACGGATGTCCATCAGGACGATGTCGGCGCGGGCCGTGCGGGCCTGGGCGACGGCTTCCTTTCCGGTGGACGCCTCGGCGACCACATCGATGTCGGGCGCCGAATCCAGGAGGAGCCGGAAGGTGGCACGGAGCAGGGCCTGATCATCGGCGAGCACGATGCGGATGGTCACGAGGTCTCCGTTCCAGGGGCCGGGGGAGTGTCAGAGATCTTGCGGTCGTTCGCCACCGGAAGGGTGGCGTGGACGAGGAATCCGCCGTCCAGCAGGTGTTGGATGGTCACCTGGCCCCCGCAGGCATGGGCACGTTCACGCATCCCGATGAGGCCGTGACCGGTGCCACCTGCTGGACCGGTGCGGCGCCAGTCGGTCCTTGGCCCGTTCTCGACTCGCAGGTCCAATCGCTGCTGCGACCAGTCGAGTGTGAGGTGGGCGGCGGCGCCGGGGGCGTGCTTGGCGGCATTGGTGAGGGCCTCCTGCGTGATGCGGTAGGCGGCCAGGTCGACGCTGGCGGGTAGCGGACGCGGCGTCCCTACGGTGGTCAGGTAGACCTTCTCCCCGGCGGAGCGAAACTCGGCCAGGAGGCCGTCCAGCCGGGCGAGCCCTGGCACGGGCCACAGAGACCCGGCCGGATTACCGGCAGGCTCCCCCTCTTGACGCAGCAGCCCGACGGTCGCGCGAAGCTCGTCCAGGGCCCGCTCAGTGTGTTGGGTGATGTCGGTGAGGGCGGTCGAGGCGGCCTTCGGATCGCTGTTCAACAGGTAGGCGGCCACCCCGGCCTGGGCATTGACCAGAGTCAAGCGGTGCGCGAGGACGTCGTGCAACTCCCGGGCGATGCGCAGACGCTCGGCCACCACGTGCCGGCGGGTGTTCTCCTGCCGGTCACGCTCGGACTGCTCGACGCGCTTGCGGCGGCCGGTGACCACGGCGCCGACACCCGTGGCGATGACGACCAGGTTGAACATGACCATGTCGGTGGCGAGCAGGCTGAGCGGCCGGGCCAGAACGCTGACGACCAGCAGGACCACAGCGGCTGCGCTTCCGGCCGTCCAGCCGATCCGCCAGGGCCGGCGGCCGGCGACCGTGTAGGCGGCGACCATGGTGGCCAGCGGTACCGGCTGGTAGGCACCCATGGCGATCGGCGTCTTGAGACCCGGGTCGATGAACGGCACGAGGGACAGGTGCAGGCATTCGGCGGTGACGGCACCGGCCAGAGCGGCCAGCGGCCACCTGGTGCGCACCAGCAGCGGCAACCACGCCAGCATGGTGAACAACAGCAATGACGCGCTCGGGAACCGCCAGGCTCCCTCCCGCACACTGGCGGTGGTCAGCATGGTCACCAGCACCAAGGCCACGAACAGGGCCTCTGACCGGGCGCGGCGTCGGCCGTGCCGCGCCCGGTCAGAGTCGGGCGCAGGTCCCCCTGATCGCGTGCGCGCCTGCGTCCCTTCCAGCATGCCTCGTCCTCTACCTACGACCGTGTTCCAGCCGGGCTCGTCGCGGTGGCCGGCTGATTCGCAGCGGCTGCACCGGGCGCGGTCGACATCGGCGGGTGGCCGGCCTCGGGCGAGCCTCCGGCCGGGTCCTCGATCGACAGCCGGGGCGTCACCCGTTCCGCCCACCGCGGGTAGGACCAGTTGCGGCGGCCGATGAGCGCCATCAGCGCGGGCACCAGCGTCAGCCGGACGACGAGGGCGTCGACCAGTACGGCGATCGCCAGTCCGATGCCGATGGCCGAAACGATACGCTCCCCGCTGACGCCGAAGGAGGAGAACACGCACAGCATGATCAGCGCTGCCGCTGTGATGACGCGGCCGGTCTCGGTGACCCCGACCCGTACGGCACGGGTGTTGTCGCGGGTGCGGACCCATTCCTCGTGCATGCGGCTCACCAGGAACACCTGGTAGTCCATCGACAGGCCGAACATCACTCCCACGATCATCACCGGCACGATGTACATCACCGGAGCGCCCGCACCGACGCCCAGCAGTTCGCTGCCCCAGCCGAACTGGAAGATCGCGGTGATCGCGCCGAGCCCGACCACGAGGGTGGCCAGGTTGGTCAACGCGCCGACCAGTGGAACGAGCACGCTGCGGAACGCCAGGGCCAGCAAGAGGAATCCAAGCCCTGCGATCAAGGCCAGGTACAGCGGCAGCTTGCCCATCAACGCGTTGCCGAGGTCGATGCTGCTGGCGGTGGCCCCGCCGACGTAGACCTGCAACGCGGTGCCGCTCTCCGCGACGGGGATCACTTCCCCGCGGAGTGCGGTGACCAGATCTGCGGTCTGTTCCGCCTGGGCGCTGGTGGCCGGAACGACGGTGGCCACGGCCACCGGTTGTCCCGCCTTGACCGGCGCGGCGGACACGTCGGCGACCCCCTCGACCCTGTCCAGATCGCGGACCAGCGAGGTGAACGCCTTCGCTGAGGCCGCATCGGGGGTTCGGGCGACCAGGAGCAGCGAGGCGTCCATTCCTTCCCCGAAGCCATCGGCCATGAGTTCGTGGTAGGCCCGGGAAGGCGACCCGGCCGGATCGCTGCTGGGGTCCGCGTCCCCCACCCGCATGGCGGCCACCGGCGCCCCGAGCGCCACGATCACCAACAGGGCGAGAACGCTGACGCTGCGCGGCGCTCGTTGCACCAGCCCGGCCCACCGGGACGCCGGCCCGGCCCGATGCCTGGAAGGTGCATCCTCCCGGCCGGCCATGGGAACACGGGCGGACAGGGCCCGCCGCTGGCGGCGCGACAGAACCCGGTGCCCCAGGACGCCCAGCAAGGCCGGGAGCAACGTGACCGCGGCCGCGACCGTGAACACCACGGTCACGGCGGCCGCCTGCGCCATGCCGGTGAGTATGCCCAGGCCGACCACGAACATACCCAGCAGTGCGACGACGACCGTGATGCCGGCGAAGACGACCGCGCGACCCGACGTCGTCAGCGCCTGCATGATCGCGGCCGGCACCGGCGCGCCCGCGAGCAGGGCCTTGCGGTACCGGTTCACGATGAACAGCGCGTAGTCGATGCCCACACCAAGGCCGATGAGCGAGCCCATGGTGAGGCTGGTGGCCGCCAGGTCGACCACGTGGGAGGAGAGCATGACCGCCAGCATCGAGACGCCCACACCGGTGACACCGGTGATGATCGGCAGCAGTGCCGCCCACACCGACCGGAAGAGCAGCAGCAAGATCACCAGTGCCGCCAGGATGCCCAGCGCCTCGGTGCCGTGAGACGCCCCGGGTTGCCCCGCGAACGCCTGCCCGCCCGTCCGCACCTCGAGGGATGAGCTGCTGACCTGCTCCGCGGCCTCCTTCACCGGGTCGGCGTCCGCGCCGTCGGCGAGTACGACCCTGGCGTAGGCGGTGCCGGCCGATGTGTTGATCTGCTTGGCACCCGCGGTGTCGTAGGGACTGACGACCTTCTGCACACCCGGCATGCCCGCGACCTTGCCGAGCATCGCCGTGACGTCGGCGCGCACCGCCGGGCCGTCGACCGCGACACCCTCGGAATGCCAGACGATGGTGCCGGCCACCGTGTTCTGCTGCCCGCCGGCCCCGGACCGGGCGAGCGCCTGGTACGCGGTGGCAGACTCGCTTCCCGGCATGTCGGTGGAATCGGTGAACGCGGTACCCGCGCCCAACGCGAAGACGGCCAGGCCTGCCAGAGCGACGACCCAGCCTGCGACAGTGGCGTACCGCCACCGGAAGCACCAGCGAGCGAGAGATTTCACGAGGCGAACCTTTCGAAGAGAACAATCAGGCCTCTTCAGGGTCGCCAGAAGCACCCATCACAGCATCGACCCCTCGCGGTCATCGCCTCCCACCCGGCTACCGCATCCGCGGTACACCCGGGAGAAGGGCAGCCGGTCGGCCCGTCCGGCGGATCCCGGCAGCGGTCGGTCCGGGACCGGCGCGGCGGCGGGCTTCGCCGACCTGGCGGCGGCAATTGACCGCCCGGGCCTCCGGCACCTCGGCGTGCGACTTTCTGCACGTCGGCATCGTGTTCGTCGATGGCGCCATCTCGGTCTACCGGCACCAGGCGTCGCGGCGCCGCCGGTGAGCCCGGACGGGTTGCCCGCGCCTCCGTGCGCTCGAGAGCTTCGGGCTCGTCACCCGGATGCCGCCACCGGGGTCACTGCGGCGGTGCGTACGGGGGCAGGCGGTCGGGTTCGACCGAGGGTCGGCCCTGGCCGCCGGCGTCCCAGGCCCGCAGGTCGAACAGGAGGAGCGCGGTTCCCTCGCCGTGCTCGGAGTCGGGTGCCTTCAGCGTGAAGGCCATCCACCGTCCGTCGGGCGAGACGACGGACTGGTTGGCTCCGTAGCCGTCGAACTCGGTGAAGTAGGTGAGCCGTTCCCATGCCGCCTCGCCGTCCAGCGCGACCCGCCAGATGTCGATGCTGGACGGGCCCTGCTCGCTGGCGGGGTCGCGCTCCAGGGTCGTCCAGCGCCCTGTAGGGCCGATGCCTTCGGCTTCCTCGTACCCCCGAGAGCGGGAGTGGTTGACGATACGGCCGGTCGCCCGGTCGACGCTGGTGACCTCGCCGCCCTGGTAGCCGTAGGTGGTGAAGACCAGTTCGTGGTCTGTTCCGGGCCGACCGGGAATGGTGCGGAAGTCCTGGGGTTCGAGCAGGGCGACGGGTCGTGCCACCTCGTTGCGGTCGAGGAGGAGCGTCCTGCCCACGAGCGATGGGTTGCCTCGACGGTCATAGGCGATGCGGCCGGTGAGAATCTGTGACGGGGCGTTCAGGACGTCCCGGTCCGGGTCGTTGAAGTCGTAGGTGGAGCGGGTCCAGGCGATCGTTGTGGAGCGGTGCTCGTCGGACACCGCGATCCCCTCCCAGCACCGTTCACCGAGCGGGATCGGGGGCTTGGTGCCGAGCGGGCGCGGCATCAGCCAGATCTGTCCGTCCAGGCGTCCCCCGGAAGCGTCGGCGGGTGCGCACAAGACCATGTCGCCGTTGGTGAGCGGTGTCGCACGCAGGATCTGCGGGGCGAAACCTCCGGTCAGTTTGCGCGCCTGGGGGCGGTGGTCGCGTCCGGGATGTCGGCCGAGCCGGTACTGCCAGAGTTCGCCTGCGTCGTCGATGACGAACAGGCTGCGAGCGTCCGGGGCGAATTCGGGCCGCATCGCTGTGGTGAGCCCTTCGGGCATGGGCAACTGCGTGATGTGTTTGGGGAGATCGTCCAAAGGCGACCTGGCGGCACTGCTGGTGGTTGGACCGTCGGGGGCTGAGTGGGATGGCGATGCCATCGACACCGATGACATCAATAGAGTGCTGAACGCCACCGCCAACGCAACGATTCGATGCCGCATGTTTCCCTCCAGTACTACCCGCAACACCGGCCGCCGCCAAGCGGGTATAGACGCTCTCTTTTGTCGCGAACGACAATTCTTTGATTGGTGGCTCTGCAATGTATGGGTGATGTAGAGAGTCAGAGTTCGTGGTTGGCGGTGCGTGCGGTGAGTTCGCCGCGTCGCTGTTGGCGTTGGACGTGGTCGTTGTAGGAGGCGCGCTCGCGGCGCGTCTCCTGGTGCGTGCGCTGGTCGGGCCGGTCGTCGGGGCGTGGCGCGAGGTGGAAGCCGGTGTAGATGAAACGGTCGTCGGTGAACGTGCCGATCGCGGCGAAGCGTTCGCTGCGCAGGAGCTCGCGCGGGGTCGGTGACTTCAGGTTGAATCCCAGGATGCGGGCCGGGTACCACTGGCCGGTGTCGGTGCGCGCCCACCATGAGGCGCCGTCGTCGCCCTGGGCCGCGGCGATGGCGTCGTCCATTTCGGCGGAGACCTCTGCCATCTCCGCCTCGGTGAACACCCTCTCCAGGTGGAGGAACCCGGCCTCGGCCAGGAAGTGGCCGATGTCGCCGGGGGTCGTCCTCGAGCGTGAAGGAGCGGTGCAGGTCGGACGTCCTGCACGAGATCGGAGAAGGCGGCGCCGTCGAGCGCCACCACCAGCGAGCCGCCCGGGCCGGGTCGCACGGTGAGCCGGCCGTCGTCGGCGACGGCGAAGGTGAGCCGCTCGCCGTCGACGTCGAGTGTGAGTGGCTCGAGCCCGAGACGTGTCGCGGCATGCCCGGCGGCGCCCCGGTGGCTGCCGGGCAGCGCCGCGACGTGCTCTTGCAGGAAGGTCTGCGGGGTGAGCGCAACGGCGTCGCCTTGGGAGCGGGTGCGGAAGTCGACGGTCGGCATCACGGCCTCCTTGGAGTCAGTCCAATCTTTGGAGCACGCCGAGGATGACGGCGCTCAGGCGATCGGCGTCCGGCAGTGGCAGGCGCGATGCCTCCTTCATGCCGATCCCACCGGCGAGCGCGGCGATGAGCCACGCCGCCGTCTCGGGATCGCGGGTCGCCTCCATTGCGTTCTGGATCCGGCCGAGCCGCTCGCGGTAGAGGTCGGCCAGGCCGGCGGCGACGTCCGGGTCGTGCCGTGCCGCTGCGGCGGCGTCGACCTCGAGCAGCCGGACGTCACGGCCCTCGGCGTCGAAGAACAGCCCCACCGCGGGCTCGGGGCCCGTGATCGCCTGGGTGAAGGCGACCCCGTGGTCGCGGTCGGCGAGCTTCCAGCGGATGACCTCGACCAGGAGCTGGCCCTTGGAGCGGAAGTGCCCGTACAGCGCCCCCTTGGTCAGATTCGCCCCGGAAGCGATCTCGTTCATCGACACGGCGCTGTAACCGCGTTCGACGAAGAGGCCGGCGGCGGTGTCCAGGAGGAGGCGGCGTGTTCCCGCCGACTTCGGCGTCCGTGGCGGCGCCGGCGGGACGAACGCCGGGTGTCTGGTACCGGAGGTGGTCACCCCTCTTTTCTACCACTGGTCTATATTCCGATGGTAGAAAAACATGGTGCTGTGTCGGCACAGGAGGCTGGGAGGACGTACATGTCGATTCGCTGGGGCGTCGCGGGAACCGGGGCCATCGCGAACGGGTTCGCCGACGCGTTGAGCCGACTGCCCGACGCCGAGCTGGTCGCCGTCGGCTCCCGCAGCCGGCAGAAGGCCGAGGCGTTCGGCGAGAAGTTCGGCGTCCCCGCCGCGCGCAGGTACGCCTCCTATGAGCGGCTCGCCGCCGACGACGGCGTTGACCTGGTCTATGTGGCCACTCCGCAGTCCCACCATCACCAGCACACCCTGCTCTTCCTGAACGCGGGACGGGGCGTGCTCTGCGAGAAGCCGTTCGCGTTGGACGCCCGGCAGGCCGCTGAGATGGCGGCCACGGCCCGGGAGCGCGGGCGGTTCCTGATGGAGGCGATGTGGAGCCGCTTCCTGCCCGCCTACGTCAAGCTGCGGCAACTGGTCGCCGCAGGTGCCATCGGCACGGTGGCGTGCGTGGAGGGCGACCTTGGATTCCCCTTCCCGATGATCCCCGCTCACCGGCTGTTCGACCCCGCCCTCGGTGGCGGCGCCCTGCTCGACTTCGGCGTGTACCCGGTGTCGCTGGCGAGCATGCTGCTCGGAGAGCCGGATCGGGTGGCGGCGTCGGCCCGGCTCGGCGAGACCGGTGTCGACGAGCACATCGCCGTCCTGACCGGCTACGCCGACGGGGCCGTCGCGGTCGCCAAGGCCGCGATCCGAGCGGAGCTCGCCTGCACCGCCCGGGTCACCGGCACCGACGGCAGCATCGAGCTGCCCGCCTTGATGCACTGCCCGGACGCACTGGTCGTGCGCGGACCGGGCACCACCGAACGCCTGAGCCTCCCCGCAGCCTCTGACGGCGAGGACGACGAGACGGCCGGAGGCGGCCTGCACCACCAGGTCCGGCACGTGCACGACCGGCTCCGCGCCGGACACCTGGACAGCGACATCATGCCCCTCGACGAATCCGTCGCGGTGATGCGAACGCTCGACACCGCCCGGCACCAGATCGGCCTGCACTACCCTGGCCGTTGACCAGCGGAACCGCAGGCTCTTGCTCCTCGCAAGACCACCCCTGATTTCCCTGGTCACCTCCGCTGCCGTGGCCGCCGACCGCGCACATGGTCGGTTGCGCTCCCTGCCTGCGTGCTGCGCAGGGCCAAGGGACCTCGTGGTGGCGTCTTGATGATGGCGCAGATCTCCGTACCCGGTTGAACCTGATGCCGGCCGTCACGATCCAGACCGAACTCGACCGGATCGCCGGAATCGAGGCTGTGCTCACCGGCACACGGATTCCGAGAACGGACGCCGTCATGGAGCGCTGGGTGCGGGACCGCCGTCGTGACCTGTTGGACGGACTCTGACCTGGAACTACGACGAGCATCGGTCACACTAGAAGATCACTGAAAATCTTGTTGGCTGTCTGGTGCTGCGGAGGCAGAGCCGTCCTCGGCTGTCAGGAGGTGGCCGGGATGAGGGTCCGGGTGCCGCCGGTGTGGGTGAGGCCGAGCTTGACGAGGCGGCGAAGGTTGAGGGCGGCAGCGCGGTTGTGCCCGGCGGGGCAGGTGACCTGCCCGGCCTACGGGTCGATGGCGACGTTGACCTCGACGGGGCCGACGTCGGTGAGCACCGTCTTGGTGCGTGATCCATTGCGGCTGTTGCCGCTGTTCTTGGCGGCCGGGTCGTGCTTGCCGTAGCCGAGGTGATCGGTGATCTCGCCCGCCAGGGCGGACTCCAGCACCCGCTTGGTGAGCTGCTGCCACAGCCCGCCCTCGCCGGTGAACTGGAGTCCCTCGCTACGGGCCCGGGCCACCAGCATCGCGATCAACTGCTCGTCGGTCACCGCGCTCGACCCCACCTCGGCGGGCTGGTCAACGCACTCACGGGCAGCGGCGGTCTCGATCACCAGGAGTCTCTTCCTTGATCGTTAGATCCGCCGTTAGTTTTACAGTCCCTCACGAGACTCAAGATATCGGCCATTACACAAACACTTTGCGTATTCAGGATGGCGTCAACCCACCCCCAAATATGATCTACAAGAGGTCGCGAATAACCTTCAATACATGAGGAATCCCATAGCGATAATTCGATCAAGGTCCGTGTGGGAGCAGGTCGTCGCCGCCCTGGTCGCCGCAGGCCTCCTCGCCGCAATACCCCTGATCATCGCGTTCCGTGACACCAACCCGATCGACGGCGTCACATGCAACGCCCCCAAGACGATCAAGCGCGGCCAGCAACTCGAACTGACGTACATCATCACCGCCATCAAGCCAACGAAGATCGCAGTCGGCACCGGCCTCTACAACGGCGACGGCGCGGACGAATCCGACGGCGACGGCCGAATCGACAGCCGGCCGCTCAAGGAAGGCGAGAACACCATAAAGATCAAACTCGTCGTCTCCGCCGAACTCCAAAAAGGCCGGTACGAGCTCGTGGCCGAAGTCTGGCGGGAGAACAAAGCCGGGGTCGAAGGCGAGGACACCCTCGGCGAGGCCACCTGCGATGCTTACCAGGTGGAGTGATTGAGGCTGACCAGCGAACGCCCAACTCGCATCAGCATGGGCCGTCGTTGCGCTCGTCCGCCCGATCACCATCCACACCGACCGGACTGTTCCCATATCGGCTCGAGGTCGGCTCATGGGCACGCGCCGGGCTCCATATCGCCAGGAGCGCGTCGGCATCCGCATCCGGCGCGCCGTTTGTTCTGCGAGCAGTGCCCGGGTGGCGCGGCCGGCCACATAGGCGGCCGGCAGGCCGTGCCGCAGGTTCAGCACGGTGGTCGGCCCCGCGCACGCGGGGATGGTGCGGTGAGCCCGATGCCTGACGCCCTCCACCGCACGTCGGACCCGCGCGGCATCCATCGCCGAGGCCATTCGGGGGGTGGCGCACGTCGGTCTGCGTCGCGGGCGACGCGCCTATGGGGAGACGCTGCGGATCAGCTCGGCGTCCGGGGCGGCGACAGGAGTCTGGTTCTCGGCGGCGGCCTGGCTCAGGAGCAGCTCACCGGTGTGCGCTATGTGGCAGCGCATGGCCTCGGCGGCGGCGTCCTCGTCCCCGGTGGCCAGCGCCGTCATGATCGGTTCGTGCTCGGTGGCGATGTCGGCCAGGGAGCGGGTCTGATCAACGGTGGACGCCCCGACGGTGATGATCGTTTCGCGCAGGTTGCCGACCGTGGCGGTCAGTAGGGAGTTACCGCCCGAGCCGAGGACCAGGTCGTGGAAGCGCCGGTCGTGTTGCATGAAGCGGGGCTCGTCGTGGTCGGCGGCGGCGGCGCGCATCTCCGCCAGCTCGTCGCGCAGCGCGTCCAGTAGATCGGGACCTGTGTGCCGCGCGGCCAGCCGGGCGGCGGGGACTTCCAGGAGCAGCCGCATGTGGAAGACCTCGGCGATGTGGCGGGGGTCGCGACGGATGACGCGGAAGCCGCGGTTGCGTTCGATGCGGACCATCCCGGTGTCGGCAAGCCGCAGCAGCGCTTCCCGGACGGGGGTGCGGGAGACCTTCATACTGTCGGCCAGGCGGCTGACCGAGTAAAGCTCGCCCGGGCGCAGCTCCCCGGTCTGGATGGCCTCCCTGAGCACTTCGGCCACCTGCTTGTTCAGGTTGTAGGTAGCGGTGATCTCACGCACGTTCGGGTCACCGCCTCCGGGCCGTTGATGATCGTTGGTCGACGTCAAGGATACGGCGTCATCTGCCAGGCGGCTCCCATTGCCGCCGGGCGGCCAGGAGTTCTGCCAGGTGGACGGCGTCCCGGTCGGCCAGGGCCGTCAGCTGCGTGCGGCAGGAGAATCCGTCGGCCAGGACGGTGGCGTCCGCACCGGCCGCCCGGACGGCGGGCAGCAGGGTGGTCTCGGCCACCGCCACGCTGATGTCGTAGTGGCCCTGTTCGGCGCCGAAGTTTCCGGCGAGGCCGCAGCAGCCGCCGACGGGCCGGACCGAGGCGCCCGCGCTTTCCAGCAGGGCGCGGTCGGTGTCCCAGCCCATGACGGCGTGGTGATGGCAGTGGGGTTGCGCGACGGCCGTCACGTCGTCCAGTGGCGGCGGCGTCCAGTCCGGCCGCTGCGAGAGCAGCTCGGCGAGGGTATGGACACGGGGAACGGACGGGTCGTCCAGGAGTTCCGAGGCGTCGGATCGGAACACGGCCGTGCAGGAAGGCTCCAGGCCGACGATCGGCGTGCCCGCTTCCGCGTGCGGTGCAAGGGCGTCCACGGAACGGCGCAGCACCCTGCGGGCGGTGCCGAGCCTGCCGGTGGAGATATAGGTGAGGCCGCAGCACAGCCGCCGCTCGGGGATCCGTACCGAGAATCCGGCGTCCTCCAAGACCCGCACCGCCGCGATGCCGACCTGCGGGCTGAAGTGGTCGGTGAACGTGTCGACCCACAACAGGACTGGGTCGCCGGGCGCCACGGTGTGGTCGTGGAACCAGTGGTTGAACGTCCGCGGCGCGAAGCGGGGGAGGTCGCGTCGGGCGTCCACCCCGGCCAGGCGTTTGCCGAGCCCGGCCGCCCGGCTGGACATCATCCGGTTCGTCAGGTGTGGCGCCCGCGCGGCCAGCCGCGCCCACCGGGGAAGGCCGCCCAGCACATAATGCGACATCGGCCGCAGTCGGCGCCGGTACGACTGGTAGAGGACCTCCGCCTTGTAGGTGGCCATGTCGACACCGGTCGGGCAGTCGGACGAGCAGCCCTTGCAGGCCAGGCACAGATCAAGCGCCTCATGCACCTCGCGGGACCGCCAGCCGCGCACCAGTTCGCCGTTGGCCAGCTCCTGGAGCACACGGGCGCGTCCGCGGGTGGAGTCCTTCTCGTCCCTGGTGGCCAGGTAGGACGGGCACATGACGCCGCCGGATCCGGTCGCGTCCGCGCGGCATTTGCCGACCCCGGTGCACCGGTGGACGGCGGCGGCGAAGTCGCCCGCGTCGTCGTCGTAGGCGAAGGCCAGGCCGCGCCGGAGCGGAGCGGCGGCGGGCACCCGCAGGTCGGCGTCCACCGGCCGCGGCCGCACGATCACCCCTGGATTGAGCACGTCATCGGGGTCGAATACGGCCTTGACCTGCTCGAAGAGCCGCAACGCCGCCGGGGAGTACATGAGCGGGAGCAACTCGCCACGGGCCCGCCCGTCGCCGTGCTCTCCGGACATCGAGCCGCCATGGGCCGCCACCAACGTGGCCGCGTCGGTGAGGAAGTCACGGAAGACCTGCGGGCCGTCGGGCCGGCCGAGGGGGAAATCGATGCGGACGTGCACACAGCCGTCGCCGAAGTGCCCGTACGGCGTCCCCGCCAGGCCGCGGTCGGCCAGGAGTGCCTCGAAGTCCCGCAGATAGGCGCCGAGCCGTTCGGGCGGCACGGCGGCGTCCTCCCAGCCCGCGTGCGACATGTGCCCGTCCCGAGGTCTGGCCGCCAGGCCCGCGCCGTCCTCGCGGATCCGCCACAGCGCGGCCGCCTCCGCCGGGTCGGCGATGACCCGGTGATCGAGGGCGTCGGCGTCGGACGCCACTGCGGCAGGGTCCCCGCCCGGCAGCTCCACCAGCAGCCAGCCGCCGCCCCTGGGCAGGTCGGGGACGGCGGTGTTGCGGCGCAGCCGGCGCACGACGTCCACGATGCGCGCGTCCAGCCCCTCTGCGGCGATCGGCTGGTGGGGCAGGATGCGTGGTATCGCGTCCGCGGCCGAGGCCATGTCGGGGTAGCCCAGCACCACCAGCACCGGGTCGGCCGGTATGGGCACCAGCTTCACGGTGGCGGCCAGCAGCAGACCCAAGGTGCCCTCGCTGCCCACCAATGCCCGAGCGGGATCGAAACCGCGCTCGGGCAGCAGGTGCTCCAGCGAGTAGCCAGAGATCTGCCGCCCGAACTGCCCCAGCTCGGTGCGGATCGTGGCCAGGTCAGCACGGATGACCCCGTCCAGCGCGGTGAGCGCCGCCGATGAACCCGCGTCGGCGCCGCGCCGGGCGCTCAGACGCTCGCCCGTCCCCGCCAGCACGTCAAGCTCGACGACGTTGTCGCTGGTACGCCCGAAGCCCAGGGCGCGCGAGCCGCACGCGTTGTTGCCGATCATCCCGCCGATCGTGCACCGGCTGTGGGTGGACGGGTCGGGGCCGAACCGCAGCCCGTGGGGAGCCGCGGCCCGCTGCAGATCGTCCAGCACGACGCCGGGCTCCACCTCGGCGGTCCCGGATCCGGGGTCGATGCCCCGGATCCGGCCCAGGTGCCGGGAGAAGTCCAGCACCACACCCTCGCCCACGGCGTTTCCGGCGATCGAGGTGCCGGCGCCGCGCGCCGTCAGCGGGACGCCCAGCGACCGGCACACCTCCAGCGCCGCCGCCACCTCGTCGGCCGAGCGAGGGAACGCCACGACGCTCGGTACCACCCGGTAGAGCGAGGCGTCACTGGAGTACTCGGCGCGGCGGCGCCCGGAGATGTCCGCACCGGGCAGGCCCGCCTTGTGCAGCTCCCGCAGGATCTCGTCGGGGGAAACGGTCTCGGGCATGGTCATCGGGTCCCTGTCAGCAAGGTCGTATTGCACTGTCGGACGGTCCGGAGGAGTGAACATGCCCAGGCACATCATGCGGGTGGCCATGACCATGGCCGTGTTGGCCGTGGCCGTGTCCGGCGACGACCTGTTCGCCGGCGCGCAACGGCGCGCCTTCGAATGGGCCTTCGTGGGCGAGGATCGGCCTGCGATCACCGGCCAGCTCCGGGTGGGCGTCCTCCAGCCGCCGCCGCGCCTCGGCGGTCCTGCGCAGCCCCGCCACGTACTCGCGGTCGCCCTTGTAGGTGCCCCGCCAGGTCTGCGGCATCGCCTCCGGCCGGGGCGGCAGTTTCGCCGCCCCGCCGATGCCGAAGCTGCTGGGCACCTTGGCCGTCGCGGCACCGCATTCCGGACAGGCGGGCAGCGGCGCCTCGAAGGACTGGATGACCTCGAAGCGGTGCTCCGCGGCGCACTTCAACTCGTAGATCGCCATGGACGCCTCACCACAGGGACAGCGAGCGGGTGAAGATCTGCTGGATGTCGTCCTCGGTCACCGGCCGGGGCGAGGTCGTCAGCAGCCGCTGCTGTTTCAGCGTGCCCTCCACCAGGTCCGGCACGTCCGACTTCTGGTAGCCGACGCCACCGACCCCGTTCGGGATGCCGATGTCGCGCATCAGCTCCATCAGCGCGGCCGGCAGGTATTCCTCGGCGTCGTCCGGCCGGTCGAGCCCGGGGGCGAGCAGCTCGGCGGCGTGCACGTGCCGTTCGGGCCGGGCGGTGAAGGTGAACCGGAACGCCTCCGGCGCGGTCAGCGACACCGACATCCCGTGCGGCACCATCGGCTCGTCCTCGGGGTAGCCGGGCGGGTGGTAGCCCTTGACGCGGCCCGCGATGGGATAGGCGTTGGCGTGCGGAATGTGCACGCCCGCGTTCCCGAACCCGAGCCCGGCCATGGTGGCGGCCAGCGCCATGTCGGTGCGGGCCCGCAGGTCCTCCGGGTCACGGACCGCGGTCCGGAACGAGCGGGACAGCAGTCGCAGCGCCTCCGCCGACCACATGTCGGCGATCGGGTTCGCCCCGCAGTAGGGCACCCGCTGCTCCGGCGTCTTGTGCTCGTAGGACGTGTAGGGGCGGGCCGTATAGCTCTCCAGCGCGTGGCACAGGATGTCCATGCCCGCCGATGCGGTCACCTCTGGCGGCTGTGTGATCGTCAGGGCTGGATCGACCACGGCCATGGTCGGGCGCAGCCAGGCATGGCTGATTCCGGTCTTGACCTTGAGCGACAGCACGTCCAGCACGCAGATGGTGGTGCTCTCCGCGCCCGTGCCGGTGGTCGTGGGCACCGCCACCAGCGGTTTGAGCGGCTGGGACGGCGGCTTGGCGGCGCCGACCGGGGCGTTGATGTAGTCCATCAGCACGCCGGGATTGGTGGTGAGCAGGTTGATGGCCTTTGCGGTGTCGATGCTGGACCCGCCGCCGACGGCCGCGAACGCGTCCCAGGGGCCGGATCCGCGGGCGTGCTCGATCGCGTCGTTCATGCTGTCGTCCGTGGGTTCGACATGGACGCCGTCGAAGACGTGCGCCTCGATGCCGTACTTGGCCATCTGCTCGGCTATCCGCTGGGGATGCCCGGTGGCGGCGATCCCCGCGTCGGTCACCACCAGGACGCGGCGGACGCCGAGCCGGGACAGATCGAAGCCGATCTCATCGGAGGCGCCGACGCCGAACTTCAGCGCGGGCGAACCGTAGGTGAAGACCGTCTCGGCCTGGTCGGGGCGGGGGTGGCTCAGAGGAACCGAGGTCATTGTCGCTCTCCTCAGGAGTAGAACCCGGCCGGGGCCAGGCGCAGCCCGCGCAGCTGCTCCGCGTCATGTCCGAAGATCACCTGGGCCTGGTTCCGCTCGGCGATGCCACGGATCTTCTCGACCGAGGCGTACCAGGCGGTCAGGTCGTTGACGATGGCGGCCGGAGTGGCCGGCGGACCGTAGGAGTCGCCCATGTAGACGGCGTCCGAGGTGAAGATCATCGATCCGCTGTCGGGCAGGTCGAGCTGCATGGCCATGGTGCCGGGGGTGTGCCCGGGAGCCTCGATGAGAGTCACCCCGGGAAGGAACTCGGTGTCGCCGGAGACGGTCTCGAACTCCAGCCCCTCGTAGTCGGCCTTCAGATGCGCGCCCGTGAAGGCCCCCTCGAAGCCGAACGCGAACTCCTTCTCCGCTTCGTTGCAGACGAGTCTGGCGCCGGACTTGGCGAACGTCCTGACGTTGCCGGCGTGATCGAAGTGCAGGTGCGACAGCACCACGTAGTCGAGCTGCTCGGGGCTGATGCCGAGCTGGCCGAGCCGGGAGTCCAGGTACTGCTCGTCGCTCACCTGGTCGTAGGGGAAGAACTCCTGAAGGCCGGTCGGCTCCCAGCGGGTCTCCCAGTCGCGCGGACAGCTGGTGTCCCACAGGAGGGTGCCCTCCGGGGTCTCCACCAGCACCGCGTACGACGTACAGGGATACCACTCCGGGGCCCGGTCGCGCTCGCCGCGCGGGCGGATGGTTCGGCCTGGCTTGAGCAGCAGCCAGGTCAGGTCACAGCTCATCGCTCCGCAGTCGAGGATGTGCGCCTTGACAGGTGCCATGGAGACCTCCACGTCTTCCAGTCCTCGTGGTTGGTTTCGAGAGTGTTGCATATAACATGCAACCTGTCCAGGACCAGGGATTTTGTCCTTCTGTCGGTTCCCCTGGGATCGGTGGTCAACGAATCTCGCCGACCGCCGTTACAACGCCGTTACAGGTCGGAAATACGCCACGAGGGGGTGACGCCGAGGTCCGCCTTCAAGCGCGCCGCGCAGGTCCGGAACGTCCGCTGCGCGGCCGCGGAGTCTCCCGAGGACAGGTGGACCTGGGCAAGCAGCCGGTAGGCGCCTTCGAGATAGCGGTCCACGTCGAGTACCCGATGGGCGAGTTCGGCCGCGGCCGACAACGCGCCCTCCGCGAATTCGGCTTCGGCGGTGCGCAGCGCCAACTGGATGAAGGTGACTCTCAGGGACTCGCGCAGTCCTTCTGCCCACGGCAAGTCCACCGCGTCCTCGAGGTAGGCGCCCTGATACAGGGTGATCGCCTGGCGGCCGAGGGCGATGGCATCCTGTTCGGAGTCGGCGTCGAGCGCGCGCCGCGCGAGGCGGCGGAACTCGGTCCAGTCGATCTGGACGCAGGGGTCGAGGGTGATGCGGTCGCCGTCGGTGTGGACGAACCGGGCCTGCCCGCGCGATTTCCGGTCGGGTTCGACCGCGCCACGCAGCGCGTGCAACGCCACCCGGAACCGCGGCGCGGTGACTTCCGGATCGGTGTCCGGCCACAGCAGTTCCAGCGCCTCATCGCGCAGAACGGATCGTTGCTCGCGGCTGCTGAGCAGCCACAGCAGCTCCCGCGCTTTACGACGCTCCCAGCGGGTAGGGGGAATCGGCTCGCCGTCGCGCAGCGCGCAGAACCGCCCAAGTGTCAGCAGGCGCAGTTCGGGAGCCGGAGCGGCGGGAGCCGGAGCGGCGGGGGCCGGTTTCGACGCGATGTCCGTGTCGGCAGCCAGCCTGCCGAGCAGGTAGCGCGCGTATTCGACCAGTGCCGGGGTGCCGCTCGCTTGGCGCAGCCAGGCTCGGCGCCGTTGCACACCGGGGATGCCGAGCCATGGCGCGTGCACCAGCAGGGCGTCGAGTCCGTACTCGCGCGTGGTCGCCAGCGCGGGGCCGGCGTGCCGGCGGAAGGCATCGGCGTCGCCGCGCTCCAAGGCGAGTTGAGCGAGCCAGATGTCGGCAAGGGTCGGGATGTAGACATCGGCCGAGCGGCGTGCGCGGGACCGGGCCTCCATCAGGTGCGTCGACGCGTCCGGGTGATGGACGTAGGCGGCACCGACGCCCATGGCCAGGCAAGCCATAGCGGCCATATAGGAGTCGCCGGCCTCGGTGAGGAGTTCGAGCGCCTCGGTCCCGTGACGGCGGACGGCGTCCGCGTCCCCCAGCCGCCCAGACGCCACGGTCAGCCCGATCAGTGACTCGGCCCGCAGGCGCGGGACCCCGGTCCGGGCCACGACGGAGAGCGCGGTCCGGTAATGCCGGACGGCGGCCATGAGGTCTGACGTGGCTCCGGTGTCCCCGCACAGGAGCGAGTGGGCGAGCCGGGATGTGCTGACGAACAAGACGCTGTGCGATCCGCGATCCTGACCGCGAGCGATGCCCCGTCGCGCGTGCTCCGCGGCCTGGTCACGGTTGCCTAGGAGGCCGTGCGTCCAGGCCAGGAGGGGCTCGCGCTCACGGTGCGAGCGGTGGACCGGTAACGCCTCCTCGTCGACGGCTTCCAGGAGCCGCCGGGCCTGATGCAGGTCTCCGGCGCGCACCTCCAGCCGGACGTCGGGCCCGGGTGTGCCGCCACTCAGGGCGGCATGACGCAGCCGCGCGCGCCTGGCCCGGTCCGGAGCCCCGGCGTTGACGTGGTGCTCGGTCAGCATGACCAGCCAGCCCACCAGCTGCTCTTGGTCGCGGACCGTGCGCCGCAGTCGGGCGAGTAGGGGCGCGGCCTGGCGGGGCTGCACGGTGTCGAGGTAGACGTCGATCTCGGCTTTCAGGGCGTCGGTGAGCGCGTCGGTGTGGAGCGCGGCGGCGCGCGCTTCGGCCACGGCGGCCGGGTAGTCGCACGCCAGCCGCAGCGCCCGGCTGCGATGAATCAGGAGGCATGGGGACGAGGCCCGGACCTCGGCGGGCAGCCGGCCACTGGCGTCGAGGAACGCCTGATGGCGTCCCGCCGCGATCCACGGGCCGCCGAGCCGCGCGAGCAACCGGGCGGCCCGCTCGTCGTCGCAGGCTTCGAAGGCGTGGAAGAGGGCCTCTTCGATCTCGCCGCTTCGCTCGAGGTGGTCGGCCGTGCGCAGGTGACCGTCGTGCCGTTGCGCCTCGTCGAGCTGGGCGAGCAAGAAGTCACGGAAGAGGTGGTGGTACCGATAGCTCCCGCGGTCGTCACCAGTACAGAAGAGTCCTGCGGTCAGGACTTGGCGCAGCACCCGAGCAGCATCGGCGCGCCCGCTCAGATGCCTGGCGAGGGCTTCGTCGAAGGAGCGGGGGGCTGCGGTGGCGAGCAGGAACGTCCTCAGACCATCGGGGAGCCGGGACACGACCTGTTCCCCGAGATAGGCGAAGAGTTCGTCGCGGCCGGCCGGGAGCTTTTCGGCCAGCGCGTCGACGTCCGCTCCACGATGGCGAAGGTGCGCGCCGATCAGGCCCATCGCGATGGGCCAGCCCTCGGTCTCGCGGGTCAGCAGCGCGGCTTGCTCGGGGCTGACATCGAGCCCGAACCGCGCCTGCCAGAAGCCTGCGACCTCCTCGGTGGTGAACGCGAGGTCGGCGCGGGTGATGATGCACGCCGCGCCGGTGGCCTGCCAGCGGACAAGACCGGCCAGGGCGGGCCGGACACGCGTGGTGGCGAGGATCCGGAGCCCCGGCGGGAGCCCTTCGACCAGGCGGTCGAGAATGAGATTGATCGGCGGTGTATCGACCTGGTGATAATCGTCGAGGACGATGAGCAGCCCGCTGCCCGCGATCCCCTCCAGTTCGGCCAGGACCAGCTCCACCAACTCCGACCAGCTGGTCTCGGCGCGTTCCGGGCCGGGCCGGCGGCTCGCCAAACGCTGCGGAAGCGCCGGGCAGAAGGGCTCCAGAGCCGAAGCCAGGTGCGCGAAGAACACCGTCGGATCGCAGTCGTCGGAACTCAGCGTGTACCACACGCGCGGCAGGTCCGCAGGCGCAGCCTGGGCGAGGGTGGTCTTGCCGTACCCGGCCTCGGCCTCCACCAGGGTCAGCGGATGCGTCAGGGCCCAGTCGAGCAACGCGTTGAGACGCGGCCGCGTAGCGATCGCGGCGCGGGCGCGCGGAGCACGCAAGCGGCGGCGCTCGACCAAGGGAACGGGCAGGTCGGACATCATCTGGGCGCATAGTACTTAGCACATGAGCGGGACGGAAGGAGCGACCGCTTCGACGCCTTCAGCGCCGTACGACCGGCAGAAGGACGTGCGACGGGTGACGAGCGTCGTGGTAGACGCGCTGGTGGGCCGGCCGTCCGGCGGTCGCGTGGACGCCTTGCTCACCGGTGTTGGGATTGCGGTCGTACCGGGGGAAGTCGCTGGAGGTGACGAGCACCCGCAAACGGTGCCCGGCAAGGAACACCATCGACGTCGCCCACATGTCGATCTCGTAGCGGAGCGGTTCGCCTGGGGCGACCGGTTCGGGCCGGTCCAGCCCGTTACGGAGCGACGCGCGCAGGATGCCGTCGCAGACATTGAGGGTCCGGCCGTCCGGATGCAGATCGCAGAGCTTGACCACCCAGTCGGTGTCGGGACCGTCGGTCGCCGCCCACATGACCGCCCGCACCGGGCCGGTCACCTCCAGGTCCTCGGTGAGCGGCTCAGAGGTGTAGCACAGGACATCGGTTCGCGCGATGATCGGGGCCTGGTCGACGGGCCCGCGTGGATACCGCGCGGGCATGAGCAGGTTGCCGCCCCTGGTCGGACAGGGAACGGCAGGGTCATAGAGGTACCCATCCGGCCACTCACCCGACTCAGGTTCGGCGAAGGACGCCAGGCCGCCCAAGCGCAGGTGAAGCCGAGTGGGCCGGGCGCGAGCAAGCGGCCAGTCATCCTCGTCACGCCAGCGGTTCCGGCCCTGAACGAAGAGCCGCACCGGGGCCTCGTCCTCGACGCCGTTGTCCCGGCCTTTGAGGTGATGGTCGAACCAGCGCAGTTGCAGGGTCG
Source organism: Spirillospora sp. CA-255316 (assembly GCA_050942275.1). Classification (GTDB taxonomy): domain Bacteria; phylum Actinomycetota; class Actinomycetes; order Streptosporangiales; family Streptosporangiaceae; genus Spirillospora. The sequence continues at coordinate 4,155,536 of CP192047.1, forward strand.
TCAGATCCTCGCGCAGATCCAGCCAGGCTCCTGAAGCCCGCATACCGAAGTCGACCTCGCCGACGACCGCGCCGAACATGGCATGCGACCACGGTCCCACCACCAGCCGGCTGCCGTGCCGAGCCCGCTCCGTGGCGGCCCCCTCACGCATGGCGCGGTAGTGCGCCAGGTCGCCCGCGAGCATCGCGTCGTGCCAGCCGGCAACGATCAGCGCCGGTGCCGTGATGCGGCAATGGCGTCCGGCCGCCAGAGCCGAGGAGGCGTAGGCATCCCGGTGGGGGTGCCGGAGCGCCTCGAAGAAGAACGGCAGAAAGTCGGGCATCTGCGGCCGGGCTGGTGGGTACTCGGTGAGCGGCTGGTGGCGGGCGTACTCAGCGTAGGCGTCCACGTCATCGGCCAGGCGAGCCAGATCCTCGGCGGTGCCTGCCGCCCGGCGCAGCGCACCCGGCCCGATGACGGCCGAGGCCCAATGGCTGAGCAGACCAAGGTGAAGGGCGCCGCCACGCCAGAAGTGGTTGTCCCATAACCCGTAGGGCGCGGTGAATGCCGAGACCGCGTGGAGGGATGATGGGGCTGTCGCCGCAGCGGACCAGGCCGTGCCGCCCATGTAGGACAGTCCGTACGCACCGACGGTGCCGTTGCCGCAGCGCAGGTCGGCCGCCCAGGCAGCGGTGTCGTGACCGTCGGCGAGTTCGTGGCGGTAGGCGTCGAACGTTCCGCCTTCGGAGGCGTAGCGCCCGCGCACATCCTGGATCAGGACCGCGTAACCGGCGCGGGCCGCGCGAAGCGGGTCCAATGTGAGATTGGTCAGCGCCGCCTGCTCTTTGCCGTAGGGCGTGCGCTGCATCAGTACCGGGTAGCGACCGGCGTCGTTGGGCCGGTAGAGGTCGGCGCGGAGTATGGCACCGTCGCGCATGCGTGCGGGGAGGTCGTGCTCAACGACGACACGCACGTTCATGGGGACTCGTTTCTCGCAGGGCGCACCGGTGTGCCCCAATCAGGGCGTGGTGGCAGGTGACGAAGCCTCCCCTGGGCCCGGTCGCTGCCCAGGGGAGGCCGCTCAGGGGTGAAGGCAGCGGTCACCCGAGCCAGGAGGTGATCTGAGTGACCGAGGTGGAGGCCCACGGCAGCCGCAGGTGGTTCACCGCGAGGGTCGCCGAGCCCGACACAGTGCCGATGCCACCGGTGTCTCTGCAACTGGCAAGGAAGATCGTCCCGTCGCTGGGACCGTCGGTCTCGTTGATCCAGTTCGGGATGGTCGGGGAGTTGCCACACAGAAGGTAGGTGTTCACGGACGCAGGAACTGCGTTCGCCCGCATGGTGGCGATGAGCGAGCCCTGGTTGATGGCGTAGTCGATGCCGTAGCTCTGCCCGTAGATGCCGGTACCGCCGTTGTAGGTGGTGTTCCCGTCGGGATTTGCAGGGTTGAGGGCGTAGGTGCCATCCCAGCGCTTGAGCATCTGCCGGATGCCGGGGAAGAAATCGCCGGTGGAGGTCGCGTAGGCGGTGAGCTCGGGGTGCGAGTAGAGGACCCCGTAGCAGTTCTGCCGGATCGCGGCGACGCCGCCGATCGTGGAGCCGCCGCACTCTGGGTACGCGCTGATGGCCGGGTAGGTGCCGTGCCGGAAGGTGTAATCCCAGCCGTTGTTCGGACCGCCCATGAGGATCAGTTTGCGGACGTCGCCGCCGTACGCCGTCCCCCAGGACTGGTGGTTGTTCGAAACGTACAGCCGCGCGGCGAGCGCACCCATGCTCCAGGCCAGGACGTCGACCTTGGAGGCGCCGGTGCGCGCCTTGATCGTCTGGATGGCGTCCCCGATCTGCTCGGCGTGGTTGTAGTTGTCACCGGCGACGTGCGGGAAGGTGATGCCGAAGACCTTGTACCCGGCACCGCTCAGCGCCTGCATCAACCCGGTGGTGGGACAGGTCGTGGCGCCGCAGCCGATCGGCCCGTCGGTCGGGTTGGCCCACGCGGAGTCGGCGGTCTCATACGCTCCGGGGACGAGCAGGACCGGGACCGGCTTTGAATTGGTGTCCCAGCCTGGCGCGTACGACAGGAGATACCTGCCCGCGACCGGCCGGGCGGCACCACCGAAGTGTGTGAGCCGCTGGCCGGCCTGGTCGAGGCGGCCGTCCGCGGGGTACTCCGCAGGGACGTAGCCAGGGTTACTGTCGTACCAGCGCTCGACCTTGGCCCAGCCGTTCGATACCGACGTATAGGTGGCCTCCAGCGTCACCGGCCCTGAAGCGCTCGCGCCGCCGGCGTTTGCAATGAGCGCAGTCGCTGCGAGCATGAGGGCCGACAGGCCAGTGGCGATCGTTCGCGATTTCACGGCTTTCCTTTCTGTGGCGTTGCCCCCATCACGCCGCACGGGTGGAATCCCGGATCACACCGGGCGGTCAGTCCGAAGTGGACGCAATGAAGCCGATCAGCGCCCTGTTCCAGGCGTGACGGTCCTCCACGAAGGCCACGTGGCCGCTGTTTTCGAAGTAGGTCAGCTGCGCGTTCGGCGCTCCCTTCGCGACCTGCTCGGACCACGCCGGGTCCCAGATCTGGTCGTGACGACCGGCGAACACGGCGATGGGAATGTCGATCTGCGGGAGGTCGAGGCGCAGGTCCTCGCTGAGGAGCGCCTGGAAGCTGCTGAGGCCGACGAAAGCCGGGACCTGCAGCCCGATCCGAACGAAGCGGTCACGCGTCGCCTCCAGGTCGGTGCTGTGAAAGTTGTTGCCGTACAGACCGGTCACCGTCTCGGCGTGGGCGTCGACGATGGCGTCACACAGCTCGTCGGCGCTCTCCGCCGCACCGCCGTAAGGAGCGTCCGGAGCCTGGAGGAAGCGCGGGCCGCTGCCGGTGATCACCAGGCGGCGCACCGGGGCGCCGATCGTACGCGCGTACTTCAGGCCGATGTGGCCACCCATCGACCAGCCGACCAATGTCACGTCCTCGAGCCCGAGGTGGTCCATCAGCGTCTTCAGGTCGCGGCAGAACAGCGCGTAGTCGTACTTCCCCCAAGGCTTGTCGGAGGCCCCGTGCCCGCGCAGGTCCACAGTGATGACCCGGAACCGGTCGGCCAGGTCCAGCACCTGGTAGTCCCAGACCTCTCCGCTCCCGCCCCAGCCGTGCACGAACACGATCGGGCGTCCCGACCCCCGGTCCTCGTACGCCATCCGGACGCCCACATCCACCTCGACGAACTTCACGGCACCACTCCTTCTCCGGAGAACCCTCAGACCGGTTGCCCGAGTGGACGGAATGCTAGGAAGCCGCGTTACGGGCGGATTACAGACACAACAACGATCTCTAAAAGCCCGTCACCGCATGCAGGCGCGGCTCGAACACCCGCTCGACTTCAGCCCGAAGCGCCGCTGCGTCCACCGCCCAGCGCTCTTCGAGCTCACCCCGAGTCACCCGACCACTGAAAGTGGGCCAGAGCCCAATTTCTCCGCACCAGCACGGCCACCACGGCGAGGACCAGGTCGAGGACCTCTACCGGGATGTCTTGCGTCCATGCCGCCGCCGCGCGGCCACGATCCGGCCTGGTGCGTCGCCATCGCCTAGCTGGCCGGATCCACCGCAGACCTCCCTTCGCCAAGGCCGCCGTCGGCTCGGCATGGCCCGGCTGTATGTCGGAAGCCTGGCGTCGATCGTACGTCCAAGGACCAGGGTAAATGCGTGCGCTACGCCTCGTTCAGCGGCCGGACCAGCACCAGGTACACCGCCGCGTCCACTCCCGTAACCGCCGCTGGCGCCGTGTCCGGCGAAGTACTGGAGGTGGCCTTGAGGAACCACTCGGTGATAGGAGATCGTGCAGGGCTTCCATGAGGCCAGGCTGCTCGGCCACGACAGCATCCGCGATCTCTTGGAGTACGCCGCCGACGAGGCCGACGACGTCGCCGACCTCATCGAGGAAGCCGTCTGCGTCCTGTACGTCCAACCCGCCAGGAAGGCCACCAACCGGCAGAAGCGGGCCGCCCGCCGGCAGAACCCGCCCGCCTCCACGTGACGGTCAGCCGCAGGACACGGCCGGAGCCAGCAGATCGAGAACTCAACTGGCCATCATCGCTGATATCCGAACCCGGACGAGACGGGCAGCAAGAGCAATAGGCATCCGCCCCGGTCTACTCGGCCGCCTTCGCGATGACCTCGGCCATCTCGTCTCGGTCGAAGGCCCGGAAGGTTGTGCTGCGGACATTGCCCAACCCGGCAGTCCGCAGCAGTGCCGCGACAACGGTTTTGTCATCAGGGGCCTCAATGACAACCACCAGGTCGTACGGGCCCTCGGTCCAGTAGAGGTCCACGAGCCTCGCCCCCAGATCCTCCAACGTCGCAGCAAATGCCTCCGACCGCTCGATGGTGCCTTCGTAACCGCGGATCCCTTGATCCGTCCAATTCAGCAGCGAGATAAAAGTCGGCATCTTGTGTCACCTCCTGAGGACTATGACGATGCTGGTACCCCGCATGTGGCCAAGTGAGGCCCTGGCAGCAGTCACGACCGTTCCAAACCGAGTGCCAGGCGGTAGGCTTCCGGACCCAGACCGCACGGCTCCTTGAGACCTCGACCACATGGACGCTGGCGACCTCGACGGCATATACGCCATCCTCGAACGCTTCGAGATCAAGCCCCTAAAGACTGACCTCAAGGCGATCCACGACCTCGGGCAGTGCGAACGGGACCATGTAAGAGAAGGCCTGCATTCGAATTTCTCCTCCTGTAGCTCCGAGTGAATGGAGTCGGCCAGCAGGAGACCCTGGCCCAAGAGTGCAATCCGCGCCATCTTGACCACCCCCGCTGCACCGGGAGGCAGGGTTGGGAACAGCAGCGCAAACGCGAAGTCCTCATCGATGTCCACGACTTCACACTCGGACATGAGACCAAACTGGCCTGGAACTCCCAGGACGCGTGGGTGTGGTCGGACGACGTCGTCAACCCGCTGATGATCGATGAGGAGACCTTCGCCGCCGTCCAAGACCCGGAGAGGCACAGCCCCGTCCAGCACAAGCCGCACAGGGCCCGCCATCCCTATGTTCTGCGGGGCAGGGTGTACTGCGGCGTCTGGCACTGGAACCGGAACAACGACGAGTCGTACTACCGGTGCCGGTTCCCCGAGGAGTACGCGCTGGCCAATAAGATCCAGCACCCCACGCAACATCTACCTGCGCGAAGCGGTCGTCCTCCCGAGGCTGGACCGGTACCTTGCTCCGTACCGCCGCGCCGAGACCATCACCGCCGCGCAAGGCGGCGCCGGTGAGGACGCCGACACGGTCCTGGCCCGCGCGAGTGGCAATCCCGAACCTCTTGTGCGGGCTGGTCGACCGGCTCCTCCGCACGGCCGGCTCGGCTGTCCGCTGGGGCGTGCCGTATCCGCAGACGTGAGGCGCCCCGCCCCTCCCACTGCGCGTTCAGGGCGACCGCGATGACCGGCTGTCGGCAACTCGCCAAGGGCCGCGCGCAGGTCGGCCTCTGTGCGAATGACAGTGGTTCCGCGCAGAGGAGAGCAGGGCACCCATGGAGATGCCACCCCCGTGATCTGCGCCGTCACGTCGCGCGTCCGGAGCCGGATAGGGCTGACCGCGCGGCGCTGGCGCGGCGGCTTCCTGCCGGCTTCGCAAGTACCGGCTGGTGAGTCGCCAGGCGCTGGACCTACCCGGGCAAGGCCGGTCGTCCACCCGCCGTAGAAGGTAACTGCGGTAGGTGGCGCCAGGGGACGCCGGGCCGGTCGACGTAGAGGATCGTGTCCATGATGGTGCGCAGGTGGGTGTTCGGTGAGCGGCCGATGCCCAGCGCGCCGGCGTGACGTCGGTCGCGCCAGGCGGTGAGGATCGCTTCAACCAGCTCCCGGTGGGCGTCGAACAGAGGAAGGGTGGCTACCCGCGTCGGTCGTAGCGGGCGGCGGTGAACGCCTCGAAGCCGGGCTGCCTGGACTTCGGGTCGTCCTCGTCCTCCTCCTCGCTGGAGGGGAAGCCGAACTTCTCGTAGTCGCCGATGAGCAGTGCGTAGACCACCTCGGCGAGACCGCAGGTCAGTGGCGGGCCCTGGTCGTTGTGCCGGGGCCAGAAGATCAGCGGCCAGGACTCCGGGTCCTCGCCCTCGGTCAGCCAGCCCAGATAGTCTCCGTGCGCGGTGTCGGCGACCGGCAGGAAGCCGCCCGGCTCCGGCCACACCGGGAGGGGGAACTCCTCCGGGTCGTCGGCGCGCAGCGTGCGATACCCGTCGCGGGCCTGCGCGGAGGTCTCCGGCATGCCATACCTTCCCGATCGCCCCGGCGGAGCGAACCGCAGCCAGCCCGCCCACATCCCGGCACCGTAACGGTTGATCAGCTCCACGTATTCGTTCGGCAGCCGGGTGCCCACCTCCGCGAAGACCGCTTCCCAATCGCGTTCGCCGACGTAGGGGGACTCGGGTGGTGGGACCAGGCTCAGGAGGGTGCTCAGTGCCCCCACCAGCAAGATCACGACTTGCCACTGCAGTACCAGGCTGGTTGCGCTGACCGGGGACACCGGTTGGGAGCCGTGCCCACGCTTCCTCTCTCGCCGCCGCTTCCCACGCAGCTGCAGAATTGAGACTTACGAGATCAACCGCTCACGTGTGTTGTGACCAGAGCTGGTCGGTTCGACACCACGTTCGGGCTGGTTGATCTCGGCCCACACTGCATCGAGGGAGAGGCCGAGGACATCGGCGATCGCAGCGATGGTCGGGAAGGCAGGGGTCGCCACGCGGCCTGACTCGATCTTCCGGAGGGTCTCCGGTGAGACACGTGCATCGAGCGCCGTCTCGAGCATCGAGCGCTCTCCCCTGGCGCGACGCAACAGGGCGCCGAGGCGCTGTCCGCGCTCGACCTCTGCGGGAGTGAGCGGCAACCTGACCATGGCCCGATTCTAGTACCGGGATAGTATGGCCGGTATAGTTATTGGTTGCGTGAGAAGGGCGCCGCATGATCGAGATCCTGAACCCCACCGAACTGGCCCGCGCAAGGGACACAGGCGCCCTGGTCGCTGACATTCTGCAGACACTGAAGAGCCGTAGCACGGTCGGCACGAGCCTCCTGGACATTGATCGGTGGGCCGAGACCATGATCGTCGAGGCTGGCGCGCAGTCCTGCTACGTCGACTACGAGCCGTCCTTCGGACGCGGGCCGTTCGGCCACTACATCTGCACGGCCGTCAACGACGCCGTGCTCCACGGACTGCCCTACGACTACACGCTTGCCGACGGCGATCTGCTGACACTCGACCTCGCCGTCTCCAAAGGCGGAGTCGCCGCAGACTCTGCCATCAGCTTCATCGTGGGCGAATCAAAGTCCCCGGAGAGCGTCGCGATGATCAGCGCAACCGAACGAGCATTGAGCGCAGGGATAGCCGCTGCCGGACCCGGGGCTCGCGTCGGGGATGTCTCCCATGCCATCGGCTCGGTCCTCAGTGAGGCGGGGTACCCGATCAACACCGAGTTCGGAGGTCATGGCATCGGATCAACGATGCACCAGGACCCGCACGTCTCTAACACCGGGCGGCCCGGCCGTGGGTACAAACTGCGCCCTGGGCTGCTGCTCGCACTCGAGCCGTGGGTCATGGCGGACACCGCCGAGCTCGTCACCGATGCCGACGGGTGGACGCTCCGAAGTGCGACAGGCTGCCGGACGGCGCACAGCGAGCACACGATCGCTATCACCAACGACGGAGCCGAAATCCTCACCTTGCCGAAGCAGGTGCAACCTTGAGGTCGAAGCCACGCCTGTTCCTGTGCTCCTGGCGCCTCATCGCAAAACACCGGTGAGAGGACGGTTTCTAATGTCTCAACGCTGCCGTGACTCCTCGACACCGTCTCACCGTCGCTCGTCTCGTCGTTGACGAAGCCTGGCCGATTCGTGAGGTCGCGGCTCGCTTTTCAGGTGTCCTGGCCCACGGTGAAGCCGTGGGGCGACCGTTATCTCACTGGCGAGTCCATGCAAGATCGATCGTCGCGGCCTCAGTCTTCGCCGAACAGGACAAACCGCTCGACGACGAAACGGTGCGTCAGCTTGCGGCAGATGGCGGCCCGGGCTGGGCCGGGTTGCGGTCAGGCATGACCCGGATCGGAACTGGCGCCCAAAGTGGCTGCCTCAACCGCCTGGCCCACCCGTTGGATCGCCTTCCAGTTGCGGAGTGTTGGTCAGGCGCGGGGCGGGGAATCGCGCCTGATCTCTTGCGTGATCTTGATCAGGCTGTCCAGGGTGTGCCGTGCGCGGTTGAGTTCGTCGGCCTGGGCGTCGATGCGGTCGCGTTCGGCGATGAGCCGGCGCAGTGCCTCCGCAGAGCAGCGTTCGCCGGGATCCTTGATGTGCGGCAGCAGTGCGGCGATGGCCTTGCCGGTCATCCCGGCGGCGAGGAACTGCTTGATCAAGAGCACGCGGTGCACGGCGCTCTCGGCGTAGTGGCGCTGCCCGCTCTCACTGCGCTCGCTGGAGAGCATGCCCTGTTCCTCGTAGTAGCGCAGCGAGCGCACGCTGGCCCCGGTCCGCTTCGCGAGATCACCGATGCGCATCGCTCCTCCGATCCCTCACACCGATGTCAGGTCTCAGTGTAGTGGCGCGTCCTTGCAGTCCATTGGACGGGTTTCGCGCTACCCGCACGAGCCGATCCTTCTGGCGGTTCGGGCGAACCTGACCGAAAGGGCGGGAGGCCTCCACCGATTGCGCGGCGGAGGCCTTGGTGCGGGCTTTTAGAAGATGCGCTCGGCGACGTTCACCCGGTGGCTCGCGGCCAACGCGGCGCGCAACTGGTCGGCCGACAGCGGCGCGGCGGGAGCCTCCATCATGTTCTCGACCGGTGTGTTGGGGTCGGCGAAGTAGATCTGGGTGTAGGCGCCGGCCTCGGGTTCGAAGCGCCAGCTGTCGGCCAGGGTTCCGGCGTCGAGGGTCTCGAAGCCCAGCCGGCCGATCAGCTCCGCCGCCCGGGCCTTGGCGCCGGGGTCGTCGCCGGCGATGGGCAGGGTGCTGCGGTCGGGGGCCCCGGCGGGCCGGGCGAGCTGGGGGATGTGGTGGGCCACGATGTTGTTGAAGGCCTTCACCAGCAGGGCGCCGGGCAGAAGCTGCTGGGCCAGCTCGCTCGTGGTCAGCTTCCCGGCATCGAGTTCGGCGATCCGGCCGTCGCGGGAGGGGTAGTAGTTGCCGGTGTCCAGCACGGTCCGGCCCTCCAGCAGGCCGGCCGGCAGGGAGCCGTAGGCGGACAGCGGGATGCTGAGCAAGGTCGCCTCCCCGGCGCGGGCGGCCTGCTCCACAGTGCCCGCCGTCGCCCGCGACCCCAGCTCCTCGACCAGGCCTGCCAGGGTCTGCGGGCCACGCGAATTAGCGATCACCACCTCGATGTCCGCCGCCACCGCCAGCCGCGCGATCCCCGCACCGATGTTCCCGCTTCCGATGATCCCCAGAGTCGACATCGCCGGTCCCCCCTCACTCCTCATGGCCGCCACGGCCCCAGTGCCCGTGGACGCACAAGCCATCACCACCACGCTAAGACCTCACACCAATGTCAGAGGCAAATCAGCGGCGCGCGACGCAGTGTCGCCAAGCCTTCGATCATCGCGACCGAGGCGGCGGGACCGGCTGGTCGGGCAGCAGGTCGGCCAGCGCGGTCCGCAAGGCGGGCCGGCTCACCCCGTGGGTGCGTGCAAGGGCCGTGATCGACGCGCCTTGGTCCAGGAACTGCGATCGCGCCTGCTCGCGTCGGCCTGGAACTCCTGTAGGGGTGCCACCGGAGTACGGCAGAAACGGGCCGCGCAGCGATCCTGGCGTATTCGCCGAGACCCCGCCTTGCCTAACACATGATCGCTACGGTGAGGATCTCTGAGGGCGGTTCAGATCTTGTGTAGTTCGCACGCAGTCGGTCTCGGCGGTGACTAGGCCATCATCACGAATGAGGCCGTTGCAATCGATGTTGTCAGGCCCTGTGGCACCGAGGATCTGGGGCGGCGCAATGACCGTGCAGTAGTTTCCGGTGCTGTCGACCGTCCCGCTGATTACGGCAGTTGGGACGCCCAGCAGCGCAAACTGGACGTTGCAGGGCGAGCCGAGTGGGGCGGCGAGCACTGGTGCTGTGGCGATGGGTGCGAGCGTGGCGGCCGCCGCGATGCCTGCTGCGGCGAGTGGGCCTGTCGTTAAGACTCGTGTCACCGAGTACACGCGATCAGCCCGGTGCAGGTCAGCGGTGGTGCTCGACGCAGCCGAGGCCCCGGGGAACCTCTGTCCCGCCGGGTCGGCGCAACCCATCTGAGCTGGGCAAACTGAAACGCACGTACCTCATGACGGTCTCGTTACCGACAGGCCTGATCGCCGTCGCCGACCGCGTCCTCACCGGCCAGGCAAGCGACCTGCTCGCCGAACTCACCGACTCTCCCAACGCGCAACGCTGGGCACAGCATTTCATCCGCGCCGAACAACGCTGCTCGCCGGGCCTGATCACCGCAGCAGAACCTCACGTGGCCCGCTACCGCACGTGGCCTGGGCGCCGGCGCGAGCGGCACGCGCTCACCGGCTAACGGCTCCTCCGACTTTCAAAACACGCCCTAGGGGCGTTGTGGCCACGTGAGATGGATGACCCGCCGGGAAATGCGCCAGCCGTCATCGGTGCGTCGCAGGTCGTCGGCGTAGACGACGCTGGCGACACCGCCGCCCTCCAGCAGGCTCAGACCTTTGGATCGGGCCCGCACCTCGTCGCCCGGGCCTTCCGACACGACGATGTTCGTCGTATGGTGGGATTTCGCGTGTCCGGGGGCGTTCAGGATGGTCACGATCGCGTCCAGCCCCACGACCGGGTCGAAGCCGAAGACGCTGCCGTCCCAGATCGCGTCTTCGGTGAGGCATTCGCCGAGACGGTCCAGTTCCTGGTCGTCCATGATGTGCGCCCACAGCGCCAGGGCCCTGCTGATTTCGACGGTGTCTTCATTCGTGGGTTTCACGTTCGGCTCTCCATTTTGTGCGTTGCTGGATCAGGCCTTGGCGCCGCTCAGCATGGCCAGCACCTGGTCGTAGGCGCCGTTGGCCTCGGCGATTCTCTCCTTGGCCGCAGGGGCCGGGCGCGCCCAGCAGTCTCGACTATGGGGGTGTATCGGCGGGGGCGCGAAAGGATCACATATCCATGGGCCGACGATCCTCCCCAGCCGGCCACCATGGAGATCGTGCACAAGAAGGAGCTGCGGACCCTAGCGGGGAGTGTCCTGGCTAGCCCGATTTCGCGGATGTTTTCCCAAGCCAGAGCCTGGAGGGAAGTATGACAGTCGTTCGTTCGTCCGTGGCCCTGCTCACGGCCGCCCATGACGGTGGACTGTGCGGTGTGGAGCACCCGAGCGGGCGCGACCTCCGCCGTCGGTGCGGTCGGCGGCGGATCGCCTTGCGTTCGGCCGGCCGATTCCTCGTGGGTTATGGTCAGTCCTCCGTTGGTAACAGGTCTGCTACCAGCGATCAGGTCGTCGGTTCATGGATCACCAATGCCAGCTTCGCTGTCGCATTGGCCGCACGGGTGGCCCTGCTCAACATGTTCATCACCCGCCTCGAGTTCGCCGAGCAATGGGCGAGAAGTGCCCGGCGATCACATCGAGCGTTTTCGATCTGCGTGGTGGGGCGTGGCCGTGGGGTGCCGGATCAGGCTTTGAAGCTGCTGAGCATGGTCAGGACCTGGTCGTAGGTGCCGTTGGCCTCGGCGTGCCGGGCGAACTTGGCGCTTTCCACGACGATTTCCTTGGCGTCTGGTTGGGCGTCCAGCAGTGTCAAAGTCTCGGTCAGGAACTCGTCCAGCGGCATGGCCTGCTCGTTGTCCTGCTGGCCCATCAGTCCGGTCCGGACCGGTGGCGGGGCCACCTCGATCACCTGGACGGGGGTGCCGGCCAGTTGGACGCGCAGACTCTCGGAGAACGAGTGCAGGGCGGCCTTGGTCGCGTTATAGGTGGGGGTGGCCGGCAACGGCACAAAGGCCAGTGCCGAGGTCACGTTCAGGACGACGGCGTCGTCCTTGGTCACCAGGTGCGGCAGGAAGGCATACGCCATCCGGATCGGGCCGAGCAGGTTGGTGGTGACATGGTCCTCGGCGGTCGTCAGGCAGGCCGGATCGAGCAGGTTCTCCGGCCGCTGGATGCCGGCGTTGTTGACCAGCACGTTGAGCTGGGGATGGCTCGCCGCCAGGGTGCTTGCGGCGCGGGTGATCGACGCGGGGTCCGCCACGTCCAGGACGAAAGTCTCGATGCCCGGGTGCTCGGTGGCGATCTGGTCGAGCAGGTCCTTACGCCGGCCGGCGACGATCACCTTGTTGCCGGCCTCGTGCAGACGCAGGGCCAGGCCGAGCCCGATGCCCGAGGTGCCACCGGTGATCAGGATCGTGTTGCCGGTCATCTTCATGGGAGTTCTCTCCTTCGCTGGCTGCGGGCCGGTGACCGCCCGCAGCCCCGACCGTAGGGGCGCCCGCGCGGAGGCGGGAGAGGAAGGTTTATCCATGGATCGGCGGTCCCTGGCTGGGCCGACGCAAAACGGCGACCATGGGAGGCATGGACAGGAAAGAACTGGCGGAGTTCCTGCGCCGGCGGCGCGAGCTGCTGCGCCCCGCCGACGTCGGACTGGTCGAGGGCCCACGTCGGCGCACCCAGGGGCTGCGCCGTGAGGAGGTCGCTCAGCTCGCCGGCATGTCCACCGACTACTACGCCCGCCTGGAGCAGCAGCGTGCTCCGCAGCCGTCCGTCCAGATCACCACCGGCCTCGCCAGGGCCCTGCGCCTGACACTGGACGAACGCGACCACCTCTTCGCCCTCATCGGCCACAACGCCCCGGCTCGCTTCCATCCCTCCGAGCACGTCAGCCCGACCCTTCTGCGGGTCCTGGAACGCCTGAACGCCGACACCCCGGCCCTGGTGCTGACCGACATGGCCGACACCCTCGCGATGAACCCGATCGCCACCGCCCTGCTCGGCGACCGGACCCGCCATACGGGCCTGGCCCGCAGCTGCTTCTACCGCTGGTTCACCGACCCGGCCGAGCGCCTGTACTACGCCGAAGAAGACCACCCGCGCCACACCCGCAGCCAGGCAGCACGCCTGCGAGCCGCGCTGACAGCCGGCAGCGACGTCGACCGAGCCGCCCGTATGGTCGCCGAACTCCACGAAATCAGCCCCGAGTTCGTCCGCGTGTGGGAACTCGGGGAGGTCGCCCGGCGCTATGAGGAGTCCAAGACCATCCTCCACCCCGACCTCGGCCGTATCGACGTCGACGCCCAGTTCCTGTGCACCCAAGACCGTACGCAGACCCTGGTGGTGCTGGCCGCCCGCCCCGGCACCGACAGCCAGGGAAAGCTCGAACTCCTCTCCGTCATAGGACACCAGCAGTTCACCCCCTAACCGTCCTGTCGGTAACGGGCAGCGGGACTATCCGGCCGGGTATTGGCGCTAAGGGCTGATCCACAGGTCAGCGGCGGCGTCGGCTGAGGTCGGGGTTGTTCGGCTGCTCACGATGCGCTTGGTCATCCCGACCCGGGGGTGGGGTCGGCTGCCCCGGGTAGCAGGTCGGCCAGCGCGGTCCGGATGGCTGCGCGGCTCACCCCGTGGGTGCGTGCGAGGGCCGCGATCGAGGCGCCCTGGTCCCGGAACGCCTCGCGTACCTTCTGGCGTCGGACGCCGTCCAGCGCGGGTGGCCGACCGCGGTGGCGGCTTCGGCCTCGGCCGCGGCGATCCCGTGAGTTCGTTCTGCAGGTCGCGCTGGAATTGCCCGACGGCGGTGATCACGTTGATGAGCAGGGCGGTGGTGGCGTCGTCGGCGGCCAGGTCGTGGAAGTTCGACAGCGGTCCGGACAGGACGCGTAGGGCGACGCCGCGGGCGCGGCACGAGTCGCGGACGGCGTGGATGTCGATCAGGTCGCGGCAGAGCCGGAACAGCTCCGACACCGTGAGGGTGTCGCCGGGGCGCGGCGGCGACTTCGGCGAACGCGGGTCACTCCAGCGCGGGGATCTTGGAGGTGGTCGCCGGGTCCTCGAACAGCAGCACCCCGGGTGCCGGGTGGAACCCTTCGGCGACGCCCTCGGTCCGGATCAGGAGGCCGGCCTCGGTGAGGATGTGCCGCTGCCGCAGCAGCGACTGGGTCGCGGTGGATGAGCGGGAGTACACGATCCGCACCGAGGACTCCCCGAGAAGGGGTGGAGCCCCTTCTACCTGTCGGAAAATCCTGTCGTCAATCCGAGCCCGAAAACAGCCACCCAGAGGGGTGTTTCATCGCCTGGCGTCCGATTTTCCGGGCCGCTGCGGGTCGGTCCGGTGGGATGTCGGGAAACCTTCTAATCCCGACACCCCTCACGAGGACACCACCCAAGATCTATTGACTCACGTTCCCGATCAGCGCACCTAGTCGTGCAAGGCGGCATTGATCTTTAGTGCGGCATTATAAGCGCGATTCAGCGATAGGTTCCTGTTGCCTTCACCCGGGTCGTAAGTGCCATAGTCCACGCGGACCAGGATGTTGCGCACCCTGAAGAACAGGACTGCGCCGGCCGTCTTGTGGCCGTCAAATTCCGCAGCGGCGTAGCAGGTGAACGCCTGGTCGCCCGGCCCGCTCAATGCACTGAAGAATCTACTTTTGATCTTTCCTGATGTAAAGAACCAGTCGAACGTCCGGTACCAGGCATAGCTGTTAAGGTATTCGCGGATGGCCGCTGACTCCGCTCCCCCTTTCGTTGATGTCGGCATGGCGCGGACCGATACCTCGGTGAGTTTTCGACTGCACGATTTCCATTCCTTCGACTGCAGGCCGTTCGGGCTCCTGTCGAAAGGCAGGTCCACCGTTTCGAGGTACACGTGTCCCAGCAGCTTGCAGGGATCGGGGGCCTTTTTGAACAGAGACGTGTCTCTCGAAGACTTGTGGGTGGCGATGGACTCGCGGGGATTCTGATCGGCTACGAGAGCCGCAGCGATATCTCCGGTGACGTGGCCGTCGTCCGAACGGTCGGGCCACGACGCCACGCCCAGCGCGACAAGGAGCAACAGGCTCGTCCCCACAGCGCCGAACACCCATCTCCTGCGCATACCGTGTGAGGACTGAAACGGACGCGGGGCACCACGACGCTTCGCCATGCCGGTGCCGGAAGGCGTCAGATCTCCGCCGCATTCCCCGAATCCACCTGGACGGGCGGCGACGTCCTCGGATTCGGTTACCGCCCGCGCGGGCTCCCCAGGCCGCTCCGAGTGCGGATTCGGCGGCGTCCGCCTAGCGGCCATGACCTGCAACGCGCAGGCAACAATGAGGCCGCCTCCTAGGCAGGCCGCAGCCGCGACAAGGAAGATGGTCGCCACAAGGTCAAACATAGCGCTCGATTATCAACGAATGCATCAAGAGGGGAGCGGCCCAACGCGATGGCCTCCGCGCTGATGGCCGACTTCGCCGTGATGCCCCCGCGCGACCGTAACTGATCTGCTGGCTGTTCACCAGGGGGCAGGAGGCGCCGCCGCCCGACGTACTCCCGCGCATGCCAGGGCTGAGGACGAGGAAGAGCCATCGAGGCAGCACATCCCCTGCGCGCATGATCCACGTCAAGTGGTGGAGATCAGGTGGGACGAGCGGCAGGTCCGGACCCGGTCATCGCTCCGGCATCAGGCTGGCGCGATGACCGGTCACCGCCCATCCGGCTCGGGCGGACCAGGTCGCTTTCGTCGTACGGTCCGGCTTCGGCCTGGTGCTGTCGATCGCGGTTTGCGGCGACGCGCTGCTCGGCCTTCGTGATCAGCAGGAGCCCGACGAGATCGCCGCAAGCGCCCACCGGCCACCGTCTCAATCAGCAGACCGCGCATTACGGTCGATCCGGCGTTCCGGGGGGACCAGGAGCGGCCGTGGGAGAAGCATCTTCGATAGAGGTTGCGGCTTCGGGCCCCGCCTCGTGCGTGCGTAGGTAGGCGTTGAGAAGGTCGGATTCATCGGCGTCCCGGAGGAACTGGACGACTGTGGGGTCGGCTGGCGGAAGCGGCTCAGCGTTCAGGGCGTCGATGATGGTGTTCAGCGCCGACTCTGGCAGGTTGCACTGGCCCAGTGGTTGGACGAGATTGCCGTACCGGTGCAGTGAGGCCGTGGACATGCGCTGACGGATCAGGTCGACATGGTGCGGTTGCTGACGGACAGGGCGAGCATGGGCCACCCGGACGACTGGGCTTTCGGTATCGCGGAACTGCCGGAGCTTCTCCAGGAAGTGCGCGCCGACGTTGCGTTGCCGGCGAAGCGTGTGCTCGGGGACCGCGAGTACCTGGTTCAAGGTCTCGAACCCCAGACCGGCGAGGCGGTTGTAAACGCGCCCTCCCAGCCGGGACTCGACGTCCTTCAGCGGGATCTCCGGTTCCGTGGGGGCAAGATGGCTCCACCCCGTGATGTCGCCGCGATCCAGCGCTGCGCGGATCTGGGTCTGGAACCGGCCCAACAGCCGATCGCCGACGACCAAGGCCACTCCGTCCTGGATGCGGTACACGGTCGCGCGATCGGCGCTGCCCCAGCCTTTCACCGGAGCGGCGATGAAGGACAGGGAACCGGTGTCGGGTGCCTCCAGGCGCTCCATCGCCTGGGCCAGCGCCTTGACCATGTCATCGCCGAGACGGATCCAGCTGTCTCGCGGCAGGTAGTAGTCGTCTGCCGGAGTCGTGATGCAGTACTCCAGCGCCTCTCCGGCCGACTCCGACTTTCTGCGCCCCATCCGGAAACCTCCATGTTCAGCCAGTGCAGGTGTTCGGTCTCGGTTGAGGGTGGCCACCGCGATCGGTCGGTCATGTGGCCGTCGGGAGGAGACCAGCCGCCTGATCCTGTTGGTCCAAGGCGGCGCTCCGCGTACGAGGACACGCCTGATCCCGGCCATTGCACTCGGCCCACCAGAACCCGACCGTCCCCAGCGACCGCCTCGAGCATCGTCGGCGCCGCACCCTCCCCGCGAGAACTACCAGACGGTCTGGCCCCCGTTCAGCGGACGCCGGATTCCGGTCTGGCATCCACCGCCCGTCCTCCCCACCATCAACGAGATTCGGCACATGCGGCCCGTCCTGAGGAAGAGACCGTGCGGGCGCTGTAGCTGGGCCAGATGGCCGATCGGTGGCCCCAGGTGGTCGCCCTCGACGGGCAGTGGGTGGGCGTTCGCTCGCGGCCGGGAACCGCGACCGTGCGCGCATCCGCGTCCGATGTTCGTATGATCGGCGGTATGACCGCTAACCCCCCGGACCAGTCTCCTCAGGGGGACGTGCGCGTTTCCCATGCCGAGCGGGACGCGGTGGTGGACCGGCTGCGTGAGGCGGCGGCCGAGGGCCGGATCGAGCTCGATGAGCTGGAGGACAGGCTGGAGGTGGCGCTGACCGCCAAGACCTATGCCGATCTCGCACCGCTCACCGCCGATCTGCCCCCCGTGGCCCCGCCCGTCCAGACCCCGCCCCTGGTCCTCAAGGGCGGGATGCACGGCGCTTCGCGCAGCGGACGCTGGTCGGTGCCGTCGCGCATCACCGTGTACGGCGGCCTGGGCGGCGCCAAGCTCGACTTCACCAGGACCCAGTGCCGGCTGCCCCGAATCGAGATCGAGGCGCACGGCCAGATGGCCGGTGTCACCCTCGTCATCCCCGACGGCTGGGCGGTGGACACCACGGGAATGGATCCGGGCAGCGGCGGACTCACGGACAAGACGACCCCGGACCGGGCCGCAGGCGCCCCACTGATCCATCTCACCGGCAATGGCGGCCCCGCCGGGGTGGTCGTTCGCCACCCCAACCGCTGGGAACGCCGCAAGCTGAAGAACAACCCGCCGCAATAGCCAATCGGTGGACAGCGCACCACCCCCACGACCTCAGCGCAGAACCCCACCGGCAATCGCGAGCGCGAGGTCCAGACGGCGACGGACTCCTGGCCCTACAGGGATGCAACCTCGGCACGGCCGTTCCCGTCGCCCGCCGGCCATCGGAGCCGGAGAGGCCTTACCCGTTCCAGGGCGAACGTCCAGGCCGGTCATATGCTCCGAATCCCCGCGTAATACGTTGGGACACCGAATGCTGTCGCGGTTGGAGAGACGAGGCGCATGCAACCTCCTGACATCGGTTTCAGGCCGACGATCGGCGACGCGATCAAGCGTGCGGCCCGAGAGTTCGGGGACACCGATTACCTGGTGTCACTGGAGGAGCGGTACACCTACGCCGAGGCGGAGCGGTTGTCGGCGGCGATCGCCCGCCGCATGCTCGCGCGCGGCATAGGCAAGGGCACCCGGGTGGGACTGTTCTTCACCTATGGCGGCGACTGGCTGCTGAGCTGGCTGGCCGCGAGCCGTATCGGCGCGCTCGTCATGCCCTTCAGCACTTTCTACACCCCGCGTGAGCTTCGCACGGCCCTGCGCATCGGCGACGTCGACGTGCTCATCGCGCCGGAAAGGGTGCTGGAGACCGACGTCCCCGCGTTCCTGCTGGAGGCGCTGCCGTCCCTCGCCGGCCACGGCACCGGGCCTTTGCGGCTGCCGGAGGCACCGTTCCTCCGCCGGATCTGGACGACGCGGCCGGTGGGGCACCACTGGGCGAGCGACTTCGACCTGTTCGCCGACCCGCATGCCGATGACGCCGATGAGCGGTTGCTGGACGCCGTCGAGGAACAGGTGTTCCCCGCCGACCCGGCGGTGGTCGTCTACACCTCCGGGACGACGGCCGAGCCGAAAGGGGTGGTGCTCACGCACGGCACCGTCATGCGGCAGACCAGCATCATGGCGGGGCACCAGCGGAGGTGGGCGGGCGATCTGCCACCCAAGTTCTTTACCACGATGCCGTTCTTCTGGGTGGGCGGGATCCTCTCCGTGGCGGGCGCGCTGCACGAGCCGGTCACGGTGCTGTGCCTGCCCCGTCCCCGACCGGGCCCGGCCATGGAACTCATCGAGCGCGAGCGCGGGACCGCGGTGGTGGGATTCCCCACCTTCGTGCAGGAGTTGCGGGCGCATCCCGATTTCCCGGAACGCGACCTGTCCTCGGCGCCGATGCTGCTCGAGGGGCCCGCGGACCTCTCGATGACCGGCGTGCCGGGTGAGACGCCGACCCACCGCAGTCTCAGCGAGTCGGGCGGGTCGTTCTTCTGCACCGACATCCGGATCATCGACCCGTCCACCGGTCTGCCCGTGCCGCGCGGAGCGGAAGGCGAGCTGCTGATCCGCGGCCCCGGGGCCATGGAGGGCTACCTGAAGCGGGAACGCTGGGAGGTCTTCGACGCCGACGGCTGGTACCACACCGGCGACCGCGTCTACCAGTCCGAGGACGAGAGCGACGGCCGGTTGTTCTTCGCCGGCCGGACCACCGAACTGATCAAGTCGGCGGGTGCCAACGTGTCGCCCAAAGAGGTCGAGGCGGTGCTCGACGAGTTCGACGAGATCCGGCACTCCCTCGTGGTCGGCCTCGACGATCCCGACCGCGGCCAGGTCGTCGCCGCCGTGGTCGTACCGAAGGACCCGAAGACCTGGGACACCCAGGCCATGAGGGCCAAGGCCCGCGAAGCCCTGTCCGGCTACAAGGTCCCCCGCCGGTGGTTCATCGCCGACGACGCCCGCCTTCCGCTGCTCCCCTCGGGGAAGCCCGACCGCCGACGCCTCGCCGCCTTGATCCGCGAAGGGACCACGTTCAGCGAAGCGCCCTGATCTCGGCCTGTACCGCACGGAAGGCGGGCCGTCTCCCCGCAGAAATGCCCTGCCGGTGCTGAGAACCGTGTCACCGGCTTCGACCTGCGAAGAACGCCATGCCACCGAAGTCGGGGTGCGTCATGGGTCGTCCTCGTGTCCGCGCTCGGCCACCTCCCGAAATGTGCGGCCTGCCAGGCCGTACTTCTTCCAGAAGTACATCCGCGTACCGAAGAAGTAGCGCCGGACAGCCCTACCGGCCCGTCTTGACCTGGCGGAACGGGATGTCCCGGTCGGCGGCGTGCTCGCGCGGCATGCCGAGCAGGCGCTCGCTGATGATGTTGCGGGCGATCTCGGTGCTTCCGCCGCCGAGCCCGGAGGCCTGCCGGTAGATGAAGTCCTCGCCGACGTCGGTCGGGTCCTGCTCGCGGCCCGGTGCGCCGGCCACGCCGACGGCTCCGGCGATCCGCAGTGCGGTGTCGGTCTGCGTCCACACGGTTTCGGCGTGGAACAGGCGGAGGATCGAGCCGGCGTGGCCCGGCATCGCACCGGTCTTGATCGCCTGGGAGATGCGGGCGATCACCTGCTCCTCGACCAGGCGCATGGCCCTGGCCTCGCCGATGTCCTCGCGGACCCGGGGGTCGTCGAGCTGGCCGGTGCGTTCGGCGAGGTCGAGCAGGTCGTGCACGTCGCCGCCGCTGCGCGGCCCGGCGCCGCTGGTGTACGGCGATCCGCCGCCGACCGCATTGCGCTCGTGGAACAGCTGGCGGCTGGCGACCGTCCAGCCGTCGTTGACCTCGCCGACCACCGAGTCCGCGGGCAGCACCACGTTCTCGAAGAACTCCTGGCAGAACTCGTCCGAGCCGTTGGTCTGCTTGATGCGCTGGATGGTGACGCCTTCGGCGTGCACCGGCATCAGGAACATCGTCAGGCCGCGGTGCTTGGGCGCGTCCCAGTCGGTACGGGCCAGGCAGAGCGCGTAGTCGGCGGCGAAGGCGAACGTGCTCCAGATCTTCGAGCCGTTGAGGATCCACCTGTCGCCGTCGCGGTCCGCGCGGGTGGTGAGGCCGGCGAGGTCCGAGCCGCCGTTCGGCTCGGACAGGAACTGCACCAGCACCTCCTCGCCCTTGATGACCGCCGGGATGTGCGCGCGCTTCTGCTCCTCGGTGCCCATCTCCAGGATGGTCGGCGCGCAGATCGAGAAGGTCGGCACGTTGAGCGCCAGCGGCATCTCGTAGCCGAGGGACTCCTCGGTGAACGCGCGCTGGTGGGCGGGGGTGAGGCCGAGCCCGCCGTACTCCTTCGGGAAGCAGATGCCGGCGAACCCGCCCTCGTAGAGGATCTTCTGCAGCTCCCTGGCGCGCGGCCAGGACGCGTCGTCGCCCTGCCACCTGTGGCCGTCGGGCGCGGGAGGCATGTTCTCCTTGAGCCAGGTCCGTGCCCTCGCCCGGAAGCTCTCGACCGGTTCGAGTTCGTCGTTGCTCATGCGGCCCTCCGGTCGAGCAGGTCGGTGATGCGGCGCCGGTGCTCCTCCGGCGTCCCGTACAGCGCGCGGTCGAGCGTGGCGCGGCGCAGGTAGAGGTGGATGTCGTGCTCCCAGGTGACGCCGATGCCGCCGTGCATCTGGACGCAGTCCTGGATGATCATCGGCGCCTTGGCGCCGACGAAGGACTTGGCGGCGCTCACCGCCTCGGCGGCCTCCGCGGGGTCGTCGTCGAGCGCCAGCGCCGCGGCCGACACGGTCGCGTGGCACGCTTCGAGCCAGGTCTTGCCGTCGGCCATCCGGTGCTTGAGCGCCTGGTAGGAGGCCAGCGGCCGGCCGAAGGTGTAGCGATCGAACATCCACTGCACCGTGAACTCGAAGGTGCGATCGGCCGCGCCGGCCATCTCGGCCGCCGCGAGCGCGGCCGCGACCCGCAGCTGCGCCTCCGCCGCGGCGGCGGCCTCCGCGCCGCGGTGCACCACCGCGTCCGGCGGGACGGCGACGCCGGTGAAGCTCACCCGGGCCGTGCGGCGGACGACGTCGAGCGTCCAGGTCGGCGTGACGTCGACGCCGGGGGAGTCGGCGGGCACGAGCAGTTGCACCGGCCCGCCGGGAGAACTCGCCGTGACGAGGAACACATCCGCCTGGTCGCCGGATTCCACCCGGTCGACCTCGCCGGACAGGCGGTACCCGTCCCCGTCGGGCTCGGCCTGGGCGGAGAACGCCGCGAGGTTCAGCCCGCGGCCCGGCGTGTAGAACGCCCAGCTCGCGACGGTCTCGCCGCTCACGATCGCCGCGATGGCGTCGGCGAAACGGTCGCCCGCGCGTACCAGGCCGGCCAGCACGGCGCTGGTCGTCGTCAGCGGTCCGGGGGCGCACGCGCGGCCCATCTCCTCGGCGACGACGGCCAGCTCCGTCACCGGCGCTCCGGAGACGGAGCCGCCGCCGAGATCCTCCGGCACCAGGAGTGCCGTCCACCCGAGCTCGGCGCCCTGCCGCCACCAGTCGCGGTCGAACCCGCCGCCGGAGTCCGCGAGCTCGCGCACGGTGGCGACGGGCGCCGTCCGCTCCAGGAAGTCCCGGGTCGTCGAGTGGAACAGCCGTTGGTCGGGGGTGAAGTCGAGGATCATCTGTCGCACCCCATGGCGAGAATCATGTTTTTATTTTAACAGAACACGATTCTCACAGGGAAGCGCGCACCGGGGGACTCGACGAGGCGATGCGCCGGCCGCCCCGGCACCACGACAGGCCCGACCAGGCCGGCCGTAACGCAAGGGCGGGTGCCGCCGGTCCGCGACCGGTGGCACCCGCCCTGTCGGCGTGATCTTTCTGAGCGATCAGCGCGGCACCCTCGTGAGGGCCGCAGGCCGATGCGTCAGTAGCCGAGTTCGGCCAGCAGCTTCTCGCTCTCACTCCAGAGGCGGGCGGCGGCGGCATCGTCGCGGGCGGCCTCGCTGGGCGTCTCCTCCGCCTTGCGGTGGAAGTAGCGCCCGCCGTCGCGGCCGCCTTCGGCCTCGGTGGCGAGCCAGACCAGTGTCTCGGCCGGTTCGTCGGGGGACACGGTGTCGGCGGCGGCCATGTGTGACTGCATCACCGCGTCCCCGTGCGAGGCGAAGTTGGTGGCGACCCGTCCGGGATGCATGGCCTGGGCGACGATCCCGTCGGGGGCGGCCCGCCGGGCCAGTTCGCGGGTGAACAGGATGTTGGCGAGCTTGGCCTGGCCGTAGGCGGGGGCGGCCAGGAACTTGTGGAGGCTCTGCAAGTCGTCCCACCGCAGGCCCTCGCTCATCCGGTGGGCGCTGGAGGAGACGGCGATCACGCGCGCCGATCCGGGGGGCAGGCTCGCCGCGGTCGTCCGCAGCAGCGGCAGCAGCTCCCGCGTCAGCAGGAACGGGGCGAGGTGGTTGGCGGCGAAGGTCGCCTCGGTGCCCTCCGCGGTGACGATGCGCCGGTCCCGTACGCCGCCGGCGTTGTTGACGAGGACGTCAAGGCGCGGCGTCCGGCTCCCGATCTCCTCGGCCACACGCTTGACCTCGGCCATCAGCGTGAAGTCGCCGCGCAGCATGTGGAAACCGCCGCCGTCGCCCGCTCCGGCGATCTCTGTCTGGGCTTCGGCGCAGCGTCGCGGATCGCGGCCGACGCCGATCACCTGCCAGCCGCGTTCCACGAGCTTGCGGGCGGTGGATCTGCCGATCCCCGAGCTGGCCCCGGTGACGACCGCGACGGGCCGGTTCGCATCGAAGGTCAACGTAATGCCTCTCAATCGGTTCAGCGTGGACGGAGACCGTCCAGCAGCAGGCGGACGGTGAAGCGGACGCGCTCGTCGATCTGCTCGGGCGTCGGCGGCCGGCCGGCCACGATGGCGCGCACCTGGCCGCCGACGACCATGCTCATGAAGGCGCGGGCGGCCTGCCCGGAGTCGATGGGGGCGATCTCCCCCCGGGCGGCGGCGCGGTCGAGGAGATCGGAGACGAAGTCGAACACCGGCGCGGTGCTCAGCTCGTTGTGGGTGACGAAGATCTCGGGGAAGCGGTAGCTCTCGGTGTTGATGACGCGTTGCAGGCGCAGGCCGTTGGGCGTCATCACCTGGCCGATCCGCAGCCGGGCGATCGCTTCCAGCGTTTCGGCGAGGTCGCCGTTGTCGACGTCCTCCATCACCTCCCGGGGGACGACCTGCCGCTCGATGGCGCGCCGCACCGCGGCCAGGAACAGCGCGGCCTTGTCGGGGTAGCGGGCGTAGACCGTGCGCTTGGTCATGCTGACGCGGGAGGCGATCATCTCGATCGTCGCCAGCTGGTAGCCGTGCTCCAGGAACAGGTCCAGCGCGGTGTCCAGCAGCTCCTCGTGGCGCGCCTCGGCCTGCGCGCGGGTGGGCCGTCCGGCCCCGCGCCGGATCGGCGGGCTGACTTCCGTCATGCCGGCCTCCTCGATACCGCCTCTTGCATCCTCACTCCAGCCGTCCATAATGATACGCATGAGTTGCCATTTTTTGCCCGGCAACGACACAGGGAAGGATGCCCGTTGAGCTCTGCCCTCGAAAGACTGACGCGACTGGCCGACGCGCCGGACCGCTTCGACCACTCCCACGCCGAGCTGCGCGAGACGCAACTGGCGGCGCTCGACGAGCGGTTCCAGGAGCGCAAGGACCGCATCAAGCTCCTGGGCCACCGGGCCCGGGAGGCCGGCATCACCGAGATCCGCGACCGCGCGGACGCGGTGCCGCTGCTGTTCCCGCACACCGCCTACAAGAGCTACCCCGAGAGCTTCCTGATCGAGGAGAGGTGGGACCGGCTCGGCAAGTGGCTCGGCACCGTCTCGCCGTACCCGATCAGCCCGATCGAGACCTCCGACATCGCCGACATCGACGACTGGATCGACCGGCTCCAGGCCAAGGGCCACTACGTGTCCTGCTCCAGCGGCACGACCGGCAAGTCGGCGATGCTGCTCGCCTCGGACCGCGACATGGACTGGTCGCGCAGGGACACCGTCAACGTCTTCTCCTGGGGCTCGGGCGTCAAGCCCGAGCGGGACCGGCGGATCATGGGCACGGGCGCCACCGCCGCCGTGCCGAAGAACCTGGTCATCGCCCAGGCGCAGCAGGACGCCTTCGGCGATCCGTCCAAGGAGGGCTTCCGCCCGCCGGTCCCCCCGATCACCGTCGGCTCGCTGACCAAGATGGTCGTGCTCCGCAAGAAGATCGCCGACGGCACCGCGCGCCCCGACGAGCTCGCCGACTTCGAGAGGACCTCCCAGGAGCGGGCGGCCGTGATGAAGGCCTCGGTGACCGCCACGGCCGAGGCGCTCGTGCGGTACCGCGCCGACAAGCTCTACATCGCCGGGATGTGGAACTCCCTCTACCAGGTGGCCAAGGTCGTCCGCGAGATGGGCTACGCGGCCAAGGACTTCCACCCCGACAACTGCCTCTACGTCGGCGGCGGGCTCAAGCGCGCCAAGCTGCCGCCGGACTACCAGGAGTTCGTCCACCAGACGTTCAACATCCCGCCCGACCGCGACTTCCAGAACTACTCCATGCAGGAGCTCAACTCCGGCATGCCCAAGTGCCAGAAGGGCGACCGCTACCACGTGCCGCCGTGGATCGTGCCGTTCATCCTCGACGAGACGGGCGACACCCTGCTGCCGCACGAGAGCGGCGAGATCGAGGGCCGCGCGGCCTTCTTCGACCTCTCCCTCGACGGGCGCTGGGGCGGGGTCATCACCGGCGACAAGATCTCGCTCGACCTCGACCCCTGCGCCTGCGGCAACAAGGGTCCGTCGGTGCGCAACGACATCGCCCGGTACGCCGACCTCACCGCCGGCGACGACAAGATCGGCTGTGCCGGTACCGTGGACGCCTACGTCCGGGGGCTGTCGTGACCGCCGTCCAGAACGAGCCCCGGACCGGGGCCACCGCCGTCTCCGCCCCGTTCTTCCTGCGCGGCGAACTGGTCGAGGGCGACGACGTCACCCACCGGTCCCGCGACCTGGGCGTCACCTTCGCGACGCCGGCGATCGCCATGGACCGGGCGGTGCACCCGCGCGGCGAGGTTCCGCCGCTGCTGAACGTCCCGCTCGCGGAGATCATCGACTTCCTCGTCGAGACCGGCGAGCGCATCCGCGACCCGCGGAACCCCTTCGTGCAGGACTGCATCGAGCGCATGTCGTCCACCCACGTGCTCCCGCGCTCGGTGCTGCAATCGCAGGTCACCGGCGCGGCCGCCTATCTCGACAAGCGGCTGCTGCAGACCGTGGTCGAGCAGAACTTCCCCGACCCCAGGGCACTGGACGAGTGGATTCCCAAGCAGGACTTCACCGGCCGCAAGAGCTTCGTGCGGGCGTTCGCGCCCCGGCTGATCCACGTGCTGCCCGGCAACTCTCCCGGCGTCGCGGTGAAGTCCATCGCCCAGGGCGCGATGGTCAAGGCCGTCAACCTGTTCAAGATGTCGTCCAGCGACCCGTTCACCACGGTCGCGATCCTGCGGACCATGGCCGACATCGATCCCGGCCACCCCATCGTGACCTCGATGACGGCGGTCTACTGGCGCGGCGGCGACGACACGGTGGAGCGCGTGCTGTACCGGCCCCAGTACTTCGACAAGATCGTCGCCTGGGGCGGCGGTGACGCGATCAACAACGTGGTCAAGTACCTGGGGCCCGGCTTCCAGCTGGTGTCGTTCGACCCGAAGACCTCGATCTCGATGGTCGGCGGGGAGGCGTTCGCCTCGGACGAGACGCTCGACCTCGCCGCCGAACTCGCCGCGTCCGACGTCATGGTGCTCAACCAGGAGGCCTGCGTCGCGAGCCGTTTCCTCTTCGTCGAGGCGGACCAGGACGACGCCGACCGGTTCTGCGAGCGGCTGCACGCGCGCATCGTCGAGAAGGCGGCCGCGTCGGGCGACGCCCGGCCGCTCGACATGGACCTGCGCGAGCAGATCGACACCCTGATGATGCTCGACGACGAGTTCCGCGTCTGGGGCAGGACCGACGGCAAGGGCCTGGTGATCCGGTCCGACGAGCCGGTGGACTTCCACCCGATCAACAAGACCGCCAACGTGGTCCGGGTCGACTCCCTCGACCAGGCCGTCAAGCACGTCAACGTGGCGACGCAGACGGTCGGCTTCTACCCCTTCGAGCGGATGCCGGACTACCGCGACCGGCTCGCCAGCGGCGGCGTGCAGCGCGTCGTCCGGCTGGGCGAGGCGGGGCCCAGCACGATCGGCAACCCGCACGACGCCATGTACCCGCTGCACCGCTTCGTGCACTGGATGGCGCACGAGGACGGCACCGCGGCGAGCTGACGACGCCTTCCGCACACGGGCACCGGCCGGTCGACGGACCGCCGGTGCCCGTTCCCGTCGATGAACGCGGCGGGCTTGCGGCCGTCCTGCCTGGTCACGGGCCGGACGAGGCCGCCCCGGCTCCGAGACATTTATTTTGCGCCCTTGACATCATCTGTCGCCGATGGTCCCCTCGTTTAGGGAACAGTGTTCTCTAAACGAGGAGGCGACGTTGACGGAGCGGGCGCTGAGGCTCACCGGGATCGGCGGGCAGGGCGTGCAACTGGCGGCTCGGACACTGGGCGTGGCCGCGGCTTCGCAAGGGCTCTCCGCGATGGTGTTCGGGGAGTACGCGGGCATGATGCGCGGCGGGAACACCGACGCCACCGTGGTGATCGGCACGCGGCGGCTGGTGACGCCGCCGACGGTCTCCCGTCCGTGGGGCGCGATCGCCCTGCACCACGAGTTCTGGGCCGATGTGGAACCGACGATGCCGCCCGGCGGCATCGTGATCGTCGACCGCAGCGTCTTCCGGGGCGAGATGGGCCGCGCGGACCTGACCGTGGTCGAGGTCGAGGCCACCGAGACGGCCACCGCCGCCGGCAACGCCCGCGGCGGGGCGATGGTGACGCTGGGGGCGCTGGCGGCGGCCACCGGTGTGGTCAGCGCGGAGTCGCTCGAACAGGCCGCCGGGGAGGTGCTGCCCTCCTACCGGGCACAGCACGCCGAGGCCAACGCCGCCGCGATCCGCGCGGGATACGAGCTGGTGGCCGAGCTGGTGGCCGAGGCCTGGCCGCCGGACGAAGAGACCCGGTCGCAGCAGGCGGTGGCCCGGTCGCGGCAGGAAATGGGAGCCGCATGATGACGGACACGACGATCGTCACGCGGGGCACGGTGGTCATCGACGTCGAGCGGTGCAAGGGCTGCGAGCTGTGCATCGACGCCTGCCCGCCCGACGTCCTCGCCATGACGGTGCACGAACGCAACACGATGGGATACCAGTACCCGCGGCTCGTCGAGGGCTGCATCGCGTGCCGCGCCTGCGCCAAGGTCTGCCCGGACTACGTGTTCCAGGTGTGGAGGTACGACGAGCCCGTCGTCAGCGCGGCCGACGAGCCCGTCGTCACCGCGGCCGACGCAGAGGAGAACGAGTGATGCCGCCGCGTCTGGTCGAAGGGGCCGAGACGATCGCGGAGGCGATGGTCGCGGCGGGCTGCCGGTTCTTCGCCGGGTACCCGATGACGCCGTTCACCGAGGTGCTGGAGAACATGGCCCGCCTCCTGCCCGGCGCCGGGGGCACGTGCATCAACGCCGAGAGCGAACTGGAGGCGATCGGCATGGCGTGGGGGGCGGCGGCCGCCGGGGCCCGGGCCGCGACCGGCTCCGTCGGGCAGGGGCTGTCGTTGATGCAGGAGTCGATCTCCGAGCTGTGCCGCGCGCAGGTGCCGCTGGTCGTGGTGAACATGTCCCGCGGCCAGACGGACTACTTCCAGAGCACCCGGGGCGGCGGCCACGGCGACTACCGCCACCCCGTCCTGGCACCGGTGGACGCGCCGGAGGCGGCCGAACTGGTCCAGTACGCCTTCCACCTGGCCGACCAGTGGCGCAATCCGGTGCTGCTCTACGGCGACTACTACCTGGCGCACGTCCAGGAGGCCGTTGAGGTGCGGCCGCTGGACTTCGGGCCGCTTCCCCCGAAGGACTGGTGCGTGGACGGGTCCGCCGCCGGCACCGGGAAGTCGAAACTGGTGTCGCCGCTGTCACGGGACAAGAACCGGATGGAGGGCGCCAAGGGCGGGTACGGCGCGCACCTCAGCTACGTGGCGGGACGGATGTCGGCCATGGAGGCCGGGATCACGCCGATGGTCGAGACCGGCTTCGTGGACGACGCCGACTTCGTCGTCGTCTCCTTCGGCACGGCCGCCCGCTACGTGCGGTACGTCGTCGGGCTGCTCCGCGAGGAGGGACTGCCCATCGGGTACGTCCGCCCCATCACGCTGTGGCCCTTCCCGAGCGACACCATCGCCGAGATCGCGGAGCGCGCCCGGGCGATCGCCGTCTACGAGCTCAACAACGGGCAGATGGTCGAGGACGTGCGGCTCGCGGTGAACGGCCGGGCACCGGTGCGGTACATCGGCGACCTGACCCTGGACATGTCCGGCTTCGGCATTTCCCCCGACTACGACGTGGAACGCCTGTCGGAGCGGCTCCGCTCGGCGTTCGACGCGGAAACGCGAAAGGTGTGACCACGTGAGGATCGTGCCCACCGAACAGGCCCCCAAGGTCCCGGCCCGCCTGCTCGAGGACTTCGCGCCGTCCCTGGTGCGCAACGAGGCCCACCACCTCTGCCCGGGCTGCGGCGAGCCGATCGTCATGCGCGCCATCGCGGAGACGATCTCCGAGCTCGCCCTCGCGTCCAGGTCGATCGGGGTGGTCGGGATCGGCTGCTACACCGGCTTCTCCAGCGCGGCCGACATCGACATCGTGCAGGCCCTGCACGGCCGGGCGCCGTCGCTGGCGACCGGCGTCAAACGGGTCCGGCCGGACTCCTTCGTCTTCACGCTGCAGGGAGACGGCGACATGGTCAACGAGGGCCTGCAGGAGATCCTGCACACGGCCGCGCGCGCGGAGCGGGTGACGGCGATCCTCGTCAACAACGGCGTGTTCGGCGAGACCGGCGGCCACATGACCTCGACGAGCGTGCTGGGACAGCGCACGAAGAACACGCTCGAAGGCCGCGACGCGGCACGTCACGGTTTCCCCATCCCGATCGCCGACCTCCTCGCGCAGCTCGAAGGCGTCGTCTACGTGGCCCGCGGCGCGGTCAACACCGCCGCCAACGTCACCCGTACCCGGCGCGCGATCCGCCGGGCCTTCGAGCTGCAGGAGGCCGGCGCGGGCTTCACCTTCGTGGAGGTCCTCACCATGTGCCCGACCGGCTGGTTCCTGGAGACCCGGCAGGCACCGGACTACCTGGACGAGAAACTGGCCGCCACCTACAGACTCGGTGTTCTGAAAGACCTCTCGGCGTCCTCGGACCGATGAACCAGCTGCTGCTGCACGAGGCGTTCCTCGCCGCCGCCGCGCGCCACCCCGGCCGTGTGGCGGTATCGCGCGGCGGCGAGTCCGTGACCTACGAGGAACTGGCGGCCGCCGTCCGGCGGTGCGCCCGCGGGCTCGCCGCGGCGGGCGTCCGCCGCTCGGACCGCGTCGTCGTGCGCGCCGAGACCCACCTCGACCTCGTGGCGCTCTTCTTCGCCACGGCCGCGGTCGGCGCGGTGTTCGCCCCCATGAGTCCGAAGCTCACCGGCGACGAGGCCCGGGCCGTGCTCGACCTGGCCGATCCCAGGCTCGTCATCGCGGGCGAGGGGCTCGACGGCGACCTGCGTCCGGCGGACGTGGCGAACTCGGCGGCCACCTCGGGCATCGGCCACGACGGGCCGCGGGAGACCGACGGCCACGTCATGTACTTCACCAGCGGCACGACCGGGCTGCCCAAGGCGATCGTGCTGTCCCACCGCACCACGATGGTCAGGGCCCTTCCGGCCCTGACACCCTTCCCGGCCGGGCCCCTGGTCTCGATGTTCCCGCTCTTCCACATGGCCGGCTGGAGCAGCGCCATCAATCCGTGGCTGTGCGGCGGCGAGGTCGTGCTCGCCGACGGAGGCGACGCCGCGGACCTGGTACGGGCCATCGAGCGGCGCAGGGCCCACAGCTTCTACGCCATTCCCGCGGTCTGGCGGCGGATCCTGGATCTCGACCTGGCCGGGTTCGACCTGCGCTCGCTCCGGCATGCCGACACCGGGACGTCCGCGACGACGCTCGACCTGCTCGACGGCATCCACGAGGCCCTGCCGCACACGACCACGACGATCACCTACGGGTCCACCGAGGCGGCCGGCGTGTGCCGGCTGCCGTTCGAGGACGTCAGGCGCAAGCCGGGAAGCGTCGGCCCGCCGGTGCCCGGGGTGTTCGTCCGCGTCGAGGACGGCGAGCTGTGGGTCAGGAGCCCGTTCCTGTTCGACGGCTACTTCCGCGACGCGCGGGCCACGGAGGCCGCGCTGGTCGGCGGCTGGTACCGGACGGGCGAACTGGCCGAGATCGACGACGAGGGCTACATTTCCATCGTGGGCCGAGTCAGCGACATGATCCGCAGCGGTGGGGAGACCATCGCCCCGGCCGAGGTCGACGGCGTGATCCTGACCCATCCGGCCGTCCTCGACGCGGCGGTGGCGGGAGTCCCGGACGACGACTGGGGCGAGATCGTCACCGCCTTCGTCGTCCCGCGCCCGGGGGCCTCGCTCAGCCTGCCCGACCTCCAGCGGCACTGCGACGGCCGCCTCGCCCGGTACAAGATCCCCAGACGGCTGGTCGTGGTGGACGCCATACCGCGCACCGGCGCCACCCGGCAGGTGCGGCGGCGGCAGCTGGCGGCCACGGCATGAGCCCTCGCCCCCGCCTGCGGGAGGAGGAGAAGGAGGAGTACGCGCGCCGCCTGGTCGAGGCCGCGTTCCGGGTCATCGCCGCCACGTCGGACACCGAACCGGCGGTCCGGTCGATCCTGCGCGAGGCGGGCCTGTCCCAGCAGGCGTTCTACCGGTGCTTCTCGTCCAAGGACGACCTTCTGGACGCGGTGCTGGCCGAGGGGCGCCGGCTTCTGGTCGAGCACCTCACCAGGCGCATGTCCAGGGAACCGACGCCCGAGGGCAAGATCCGCGCCTGGGTGGCCGGGGTGATGCAGCAGGCGGAGGCCAAGTACGCCGCCGACCGGACGCGGCCGTTCGTGACCGGCATGGGAAGGCGCGCGGCGGCCAACCCCGCCGAGGCCGCGAAGACCGAGCGGCAGCTGGGCGGCCTGCTGGAGGAGGTCATCGCGGTGGGCAACGCCGACGGCTCGTGGGACAGCGCCGACCCGGCCGGTGACGCCCTGATCATCCACGACTTCGTCCTGGCCAGCCTCCGCCGCCATCTGATCGGCGGCGTGCCGCCCTCGCGGAGCACGTCGCGGGACCTCGCCGACTTCGCGCTCCGCGCCCTGCGCGTACCGGCCGACCGACCGGAAACCCCGGAGCTCCCCGCCCACCCGCACTGATTCCCCACCACCCCCAGACCGCCTGGGCGGTCAGCCGGGCTGGCCGGTGATGGGACGCTCGTCTGCGACGGCGAGTACAGCCCGCGGTCCGACGGCGGGCGGCGGGGGCTGGCCGCCGCGCAGCGGCGGCAGGTCTCGGCGGCGCTGCGGCCACACTGATCACGGTTCCTTGGCGGAAACTCCTGCCCGTGTGCGGTGGTCGTGTCAGGCGGGCATAACCCTCGCGTCGCGTACCGCCGCAGGTGGAGGGGGCGGAACCATGCGGGCGGACGAGAGCCGTGGACCGGAGGCGCTGATCCGTGCGCTGCTGGATCATGGAGTGGACGACCCGCGCGTGCTCGACGCGTTCCGGCGGACGCCGCGCGAGGGGTTCGTGCCCGCCGAGCACCGCGCCGAGGCGTACGAGGACCGCCCCCTGCCGATCCCGCACGGCCAGGTGACCTCGCAGCCCTCCCTCATCGCGCAGATGGTCGCCGCGCTCGGGCTCACCGGCGGCGAGCGGGTCCTGGAGATCGGCGCGGGGTTCGGCTACCAGACCGCGCTGCTCGGACGGCTCGCCGGCGAGGTGTGGTCGGTCGAGCGGCACGCCGGTCTCGCGGCCCGGTCGCGCGGCAACCTGGCGGCGGCCGGCGTCGGGAACGCGACCGTGGTCGTGGGCGACGGGACGCGGGGCCTGCCCGAACACGCCCCCTACGACGGTGTCGTCGTCTCCGCCGCGGCGCCCGAGGTGCCGGCCCCGCTCGCCGCGCAGCTCGCCGCTGGGGGACGCCTCGTCCAGCCCATCGGCACCGGCGGCGCCGACCGGGTCACCGTTTTCACCGAGCACGGCGGCCGGCTGGTGAAAGGGGAACTGGTGACGCACGCGCGGTTCGTTCCCCTCGTCGGCGTTCACGGGCTCTCCGATCGACCCGGTAATTCGATCACCTGAACGATCTCCACGCCTCTTTCCGGCCGGAAAGAGGCGCCGCCGTATTCTTCCCGCTCCGTGGAAAAAACCACATAGCCGGATGTGGACGCGGAGAAAAGGGCTGCGCCGGTGACGGCCGGACTACCCTTCGGCAAGGGGATGTTCTCTTGGGCGGGGGGAGCAACGGGTGGAATGGTTCTTGGCCGTCATTCTCGGCCCGGTGATCAGTGGTCTGGCCGGACGGATTCCGGATCTCATCGGCTTCGAGCTGCGCAATCGGGGGGTCGTCGGCACGGCGGAGGAAGAGCAGCCGCTGATCGAGATCGCGGAACGGCGGGACGCGGCCGCGCGCGAGGTCGAGGCGCGCGAGGAGCACGAACGAAGAATCCTGCTGGAGCGGTACCGGAATCGCAGCGAGCACTATCCGCTCGGGGTCATCGGCCGGCTGGCGGAGAAGATCTCCGACAGCCGCCCGGCCGTGCTGGTCTCCCCGGTCTCCTGGCGTGGGCTGCCCGCCGGGCGGCTGCCCGGGCTGATCCACGAGGCGTTGCGGGAGGTCGCCGAGTTCTCCCAGTACGCCGAGCTGCACACGGGGGCGTTCGTCGACGACCGGACGATCAGCGGGTCGGTGGGGGCGGCGGAGATCTGCGCGCTGGAGTTCCCGGCGCATCCGGCGGTCGTCGTCTGGTTCGAGGCGGACGGAAGCGATCTCAGCGCCTTCGCGCATCTGGGGTCGCTGTTCCCAGCCGTCGACGGCGCCGCGGGCTTCCCGATCCGGATCGCCCGGTTCGGGACGGGGCCGGGCCGTCCCACCCGGCCGGGCGGCGGTTCCCTCCCGACCTGGCAGCACATCGATCTCTCCGAGCCGGACCAGCCCGCCGAGAAGGTCGTCGCCGCCGCCGTGGCCTGGTTCGTCCTGACCTGCCTGGAGTTCCACTGGCAGCTGCGCGGGTTCGCGGAGGCGGATCTGCGCGGCTCGGTGCTGGCCGGCCACGCGGCCGCGGGTGCTCCGGCGGAGGCCGCCGACCCGGGGGCGGGCAGGGACGACGTGTTCGGCTGCCGGCTGGAGATGGAGGTCCGGGAGCTGGAACGGCAGGGCTTCGACCACGAGACGGCGGAGTTCGACGACACCAGGGTCGCGCTCATCGTGTCCGCCCGGGACCTGGAGCTCGCGTTCGTCCTGGCCCCCGACTACCCGCTCAGCCCGCCGATGGTGTTCCACGTGGACGGCGCGCTCCGCGAGCGGATGGAGATCGACGCCGCCGACTGGTCGGCCGAACGCACCCTGCTGGAGATCGCGGAGGGCTTCCGGTGAGCGACCACTACCTGGTCCGGATCTTCGAGTCCGAGCTGCGCGTCATCGCCGACGAGACCTTCGACCACGAGCGGATCGAGACCGGGGGCAGCCTGTTCGGCCTGCTCAGCCATGGCGGCGGGCCGACGGTGTTCCTGGCGACCCGGCCGTCGGGGCGCGTCGTGCGCGGTTCGTCCACGCTGGAGCTCGACCCGGAGGTGACCCGGGAGCTCGAGCGGCTGTCGTGGGACGAGTTCGGCGTCCAGTGCCTCGGCATGTGGCACTCCCACCACTGGATCGACCTGCACGAGCCCAGCGGCGGGGACTGCGAGCGGACGCGCCGGTACGCGGAGAGGTACCAGCGGCCGCAGTACACCGAGATCCTCGCCAACTTCGTCGGTTCCGAGAAGCGTTCGCGCGTGTTCCGGGGCGACGGCGGGGAGACCAAGGTCAAGCTGACGCCCTTCTTCTATCTGGACGCGCGCAGCCTCACCCGGGCCGAGGCGTCGCTGAAGGTGCTCCCCGGTGAGAGCCCGCTGCGTCTCGCGTTGAGGAGGGCGGAGCTGGACGGTTCCGTCGCCGGCTCGTTGCGGCCCGCCTCGCGCAAATCGCGCGTCCGCTATGTGCTCGCGAGCTCGGAGGCCTCCACGTCCGGCTCCCCGTGGTGGCGGGGATGGGCCGATCGGTTCTCTCCCTTCGGCGATTCCGACAAGCGCCCCGCCCTGGAGACCCGCGCCGATCCCGCCGCGGCCGACGACACCGGGACGGACGAGCCTGAGCGGGACGAAGCCGAACGGGACGAGTCGAAGCGGGAGGAGCCCGGACGGGACGAGGGCGACCGGCCCGACCCGGAGACCGGCGCACCGTCGAATGAACCGGCGGACCAGCCGAAGAAGGCCGCGAAGGGGGAGAAGCCGGGCGGACCGACCGCGGACTCCGCACCGGACGCACCGCCGCCGTCCGCGCTGTCGGCGGCACCGCCGGCGCCGGCCGCATCGCCCGACCCCCGTCACGACCCGCACCGCGACGAGCGGCGTGCCGTGCAGGCCCGGAAGAAGGCCGAAGACGGGCGCGGGCCGGAGCACGGCCGCGACCAGGCGGGGGAGGGGCGGGAGCCGCGGCTGCGTCCCGTCCCCGATCTCGCCGACTACGTCAGGGAGCACATCCAGCCGCTGCTGCAGGCACTGGAGGGCAGGTACGAGGCCGAGCTGCAGCCGATCAAGCACCACCGGATCGCGCTGATCGTCCGTATCTACGGCCGCCGCAGCCGCCTGCACTTCTACACCGCCTGGGACGGCGAACGCCCGCTGGTCCTCGCCTGCCGGCTGTTCGTCACCGAGCACGACCACGAGGAATGGCGGCCGAGCGGCGACGAGGAAAGGTACGACCTGCCGCACATCCTGACCTGGGGGCTGCGGCTTCTGGACCGGGCGCCGTGATCGTCCGCGGGGCGGGCACGCTGACAAGGACATCGGGATGACCTGGAATCGCCATCAGATCATACGGCTGGCACAGGAACGCGACGTTCTGCGCCGGGAGTTCCCGCAATTCGGTTTCTTCGATCCGCGGGGCGCCACGTACGTCGCGGGCAACTGGACCACGAACCTCGGCAACGAATACACGCTGCGGGTGAACATTCCCGCGGGTTACCCGGACGAATGCCCGAGCACCTACATCGTGCGGCCCAGCCCCCTGCTCGGCTGGGCGCGCCGCCGGACGATCGAGTCGCACGGATCCAGCCATGAGATGCACACCTGGAAGACCGACCATCCCGGCTGGGTGAAGATCTGCACGTACCGGCCCGACCTGTGGTCCGCCGACCATTCGATCGTGAAGATACTCCGCAAGGGCATGCTCTGGTTGGTGGCCTACGAGTGCCATTTGCAGGACGGCAGCCCGCTGACCCGATTCCTGATGGACTGAGGCTGGAGGAGCCGTATGGCCAGCGACAAGCACAACGACATCCGGGCCTTTCTGGAACAGGCCGCCGCCGGCGAGATGCCGCCCGGGCAGCGCATGGTCTTCAACCCGGCCACCGGGAAGTTCGAGGTCCGCACGGCCGGGGAGCGTCCCGGCGACCACGTCCCCCAGGTGGACGCCGAGGACATGAAGGCGTTCGCGCATGGCTGAGACGCTGCGTCACCTGGTGTTCACACCGGCCGCGCTCGCGGTGGTGGCGCAGGGCGGGGCGGGGCTCC
This sequence comes from Spirillospora sp. CA-255316, assembly GCA_050942275.1. Classification (GTDB taxonomy): domain Bacteria; phylum Actinomycetota; class Actinomycetes; order Streptosporangiales; family Streptosporangiaceae; genus Spirillospora. The sequence goes on from CP192047.1 coordinate 4,191,885, forward strand.
GGTTCCGCGTGCGGCTGCGGGATCAGGGTGATCTGGGCGTGGTGGACGGCACGCCCGGCGACGACCTCGTCGTCCTCCCCGCAGAGCCCGGGAGCGCCGAGCCTGCGAGCGGAGGGGCCGACGAGACCGGGGTGCTGGCGGTGTGCCGGGCCGAGGACGGCGGGCTGACCTGCCGGACCCCGTCCGGCGACCCGATCGGCACCACGCTGGTGCCCGCGGGAGCGGACGCCTTCGACCGGGTGCGCGGCATCTTCGAGACCGATGTGCTGCGCGACAAGGGCGTGGCCGTGCTGGGGCTCGGCTCCGGCGGCAGCTTCATCGTGCGCGAGCTCGCCAAGGCGGGCGTGGGGCGCTTTCTGCTCCTGGACCACGACCGGCTGGAGGTCGGCAACATCTCCCGCCACGAGTGCGGGCTCGACGACGTGGGCCGGCTGAAGGTGAACGCGCTGCGCGACGTCGTGCGGCGGCACCACTCGGCCGCCCGGATCGTGACCAGCGACCTGCGGATCAGCGGCGAGACCTGGTCGGAGCTGCGCGACCTGGTCCGGGCGCTGCCCGCCGACGTGGTGATCTGCGCGACCGACAACCGGGAGAGCCGCCTGCTGGTCAACCGGCTCTGCCTGGAGGAGGACGTCCCGCTCGTGCTCGGCGGCGTGTTCCGCCGGGCGTACGGGGGCGTCGTGCAACGGGTCGTCCCCGGCCTGACCGCCTGCTACCAGTGCTTCGTGACCGCGCTGCCGCAGCAGGCGGGCGACAACGAGATCAGCAGCGGCGACGAGGCGGCGCGGGTCTCCTACACCGACCGGACGGTGGCCCCGCAGCCCGGCCTGTCCACCGACATCCTGCCGATCGCCCTGCATATGGCGAAGCTGGCGCTGGTGGAGTTGCTGGACGGCGAGTCCCCGGCCTTCGCCTCGCTGAGCGCCGACCTGGTCGCCCCCGTCCACCAGTGGATCAACCGGAGGGAGCTCGCCCACGCCGGGCTGGAGCCGATGGGGGTGGGGGTCGACCGGCTGAGCGTCCTGCGCTGGTACGGCGTGCTGCTCCAGCGCCTGCCGGACTGCAAGGCCTGCTCGCAGCAGCCCGCCGAGATCGAGGACGAGTTCTTCGGCGTACCTTCCTGATCCACCCGGTACCCCTCGCGCCTCAGGTCATGCGGGTACGGCATTCCCTGCTTGCGCACGCTCGCGACACGATCTTCCGCATGGCGTCGCTACGAGCCGGTCGACGAGTGGCGAACGCGTGACCGCCGCCCCGGCCGGTCTTTACCCCTTCACGAAGGGACCGTTATATTACCAATCTTAGGTAAGAAAGGCGGCGCCCATGTCCCTGTCCGTCAGCGAGCCGCGGAGCGCCGACGAGCGGCGCGACCAGCTGCGGGTCTCGCTGCGCGAGCTGCTCGCGCCGAACGGCGGCCCGGCGATCGGGGCCGCCGCGCCGCCGGAGGAGCCGTCCCGGTGGTGGACGGGGCTCGCCGAGTTCGGCGTGTTCGCCCTCGCAGTCCCGGAGGAGCACGGCGGCCTCGGTCTCGGCCTCGCCGAGTCGGCACTGGCCTCCGAGGAGCTCGGGCGCGCCCTCGGCTGGGGTCCGCTGGTATGGACGCAGCTCGCGGCCCTGGCCGTGCCCGGACTGGCATCGGGGGCGCAGATCGTGACCGGCGTCGACCGGGACGCGCGCCCGGACGGCGACCCGCTGCTGGTCGAGCACCTCGCGGTCGCCGACCGGCTGCTGGTCCTGTCCGACGACGGCGTGGACCTGTACGAGAGGGACGCCCTCGACTTCGCCGAGGCCGCCAGGCCGCTGGATCCCCTGACCCCCGTGAACCGGCTCGACCGGTTGCCGGAGGAGGGGGAGCGCGTGGCAGGCGCCGCCACGGCGGCCCGCCTGCGCCGCGCCGGCACGCTGCTGTCCGCGGCGTTCCTGCTGGGCATCAGCGACGCGGCCCTGCACGTGGCGACCGAGTACGCCAAGGAGCGGCGGCAGTTCGGCCGCCCGATCGGCTCCTTCCAGGCGCTCAAGCACCTGCTCGCCGACTGCTACGTGCGGACGAGCCTGGCACGCGCGGCGCTCTACGCCGCCGCCGAACTGGAGGCGGCGGCCGCGCCCGATGACGAGACCGGGACCGAGACCGGGGCCGGGGCCGACCTCTCGGTGGCCAAGCTGCTGTGCGGCCGGGCGGCCAACGACAACGCCCGCACGGCCGTCCAGGTCTTCGGAGGCATGGGCTTCAGCTGGGAGAGCGCCCCCCACCTGCTCCTCAAACGGGCCTGGGTGCTCGACAGCGCCTTCGGATCGGGTGACCGGCACGCGCGGCTCGTCGCCGACGACCTGGCGCGGGCCCCGGAGGCGGTCGCGTGAGCGAGGACCCGGGCGCCCCCGAGCCGAGCATCCGCCACGACGTCCGCGACGGCGTCCTGACGGTGCGGATCGAACGCGAGCACAAGCGCAACGCCCTCGACCAGGCGTCCACGACCAGGCTCGTCCAGCTCCTCGAAGCCGCGGCGGTCGACGGGAACCTGCGGGTCGTCCACCTCACCGCGGCGGGCCGCGACTTCTGCTCAGGGTCGGACTGGGTGTCCTCGAACAGCGGCGCGGCGGAGCGGCCGCGCCCCGCGAACCTGGTCAGGCGGCTGCCGTTGCAGAGCCACCGCCTGATCGAGCTGCTGCTGACCGTCCAGCTCCCGGTGGTCGCGACCGTCCGCGGGTACGCGGCGGGCCTGGGCTGCCAGCTCGCGCTCGCCGCCGACTTCGCCGTCGCGGACGAGGAGGCGACGTTCTGGGAGCCGTTCGTCCGGCGCGGCTTCACCCCCGACGGCGGGGCGTCGTGGCTGCTGCCCCGGCTCGTGGGCCTCGCCCGCGCACGGCGCATGCTGCTGCTGGGCGAGAAGGTGAACGGCGCCCAGGCCGCCGAGTGGGGCCTGATCCACGAGGCCGTCCCCGCGGCGGACCTGGACGCCCGCGCCCGTGACCTGGTCGCCTCGCTGGCCGAGGGGCCGACCGTCGCCCTGGGCCTGACGAAGCAGGCGCTGCAGCGGTCCTCGGAGGTCCCGCTCGCCCGCGCCCTGGTCGACGAGTCGTTCGGGCTCGAACTGGCCTCCCGGACGGCCGACTTCCGCGAGGGCCTGGCCGCCTTCACCGCACGCCGCGACCCGGACTACACCGGGCGATGACCGCCGCACACGGACGACCGACGTACCCGAGGGGACCCCGCGCATGGGCCGAACCGATCCGCCGCCTCCCGACCCGTACGAGACGATCCTGTACGAGGTGTCGGATCGCGTCGCGACCGTCACCCTGAACCGGCCGAAGGTTCTGAACGCGATCAGCCCGCTGATGGCGCGCGAGCTGAAGCACGCCTACGCCGCCGCGGAGTCCGACCCCGAGGTGTGGGTCGTCGTCGTCACCGGCACCGGGCGCGCGTTCACCTCCGGCGCCGACGTCGGCGAGATCCCCGGGACCGGGAAGGTGGTCTACGAGGAGCCGTACCTGTCGACGCACGAGCAGTGGGACGCCCCGCAGGAGGCCACCCCGCCGTTCCGGACGATGACCAAGCCGGTCATCGCGGCGATCAACGGGCTGTGCTGCGGCGCCGGGATGGACCTGGTCACCACGGCCGACATCGTCATCGCCGCCGACACCGCCGAGTTCATGGACCCGCACGTGTCGATCGGCGTCGTGTCGGCGCGGGAGACGGTGCGGCTGGCGCGGGTCGTCCCGCTCAACATCGCGCTGCGGATGGCGCTGCTGGGCAAGCACGAGCGGCTGGGCGCGCAGCGCGCCTACGACCTGGGCCTGGTCAGCGAGCTGGCCCCGGCCGACGGGCTGCTGGAGCGGGCCCGCGAGATCGCCGCCCTGGTGAACCGCAACGCCCCGCTGGCGGTCAGGGGCACCCGGATGGCGGCCCGCAAGGGGCTGGGCCTGCCCCTGTACGAGGCGGAGCTGCTGGCCGAGGCGTACCGCGAGCGGGTGACCCGCACCGAGGACGCGCTCGAAGGCCCCGCGGCCTTCCTGGAACGCCGCTCTCCGAACTGGAAGTGCCGATGACCGCGAAGCCCGGCTACGAGACGATCCGGTACGAGGCCGACCACGACGCGCGGGTCGCCACCGTCACCCTCGACCGGCCGAAGCGCCTCAACGCCTTCAACAAGCGGATGTGCCACGAGGTCGCCGACGCCTGGCACCGGATCAAGCACGACCCGGAGATCAACGCGGTGGTGCTCCGCGCCGCCGGGGACCGCGCGTTCAGCGCGGGCCTGGACGTCCGGGAGCGCTACGAGCAGCCGGACGACGTCTGGAACCACGAGGACCCCGGGGAACTGCTCAGCCCCAAGTGGCAGAAGCTGTGGAAGCCCGTGGTCTGCGCGGTCCAGGGCATCTGCACGGGCGGGGCGTTCTACTTCGTCAACGAGGCGGACATCGTCATCTGCTCCGAGGACGCGACGTTCTTCGACTCCCATGTCACCTTCGGCATGGTGTCGGCGATCGAGCCGATCGGCCTGATGCGCCGGATCGGGCTGGGCGACACCCTGCGCATGGCGCTGCGGGGGAACGACGAGCGGGTCGGCGCGGCAACCGCGCTGCGCATCGGCCTCGTCACCGAGATCGTCCCGGCGGAGGACCTCTGGGCGCGGGCCGACGAGATCGCGCGGAGCATCGCGGCGAAGCCGTCGGCCGCCACGCAGGGCACCGTCCGGGCGATCTGGGAGTCGCTGGACAAGCCGTACCGGGCCGCCGTGGAGCAGGGGCTCGCCTACACCAGGCTCGGCAACCCGATCGGCATGAGCCAGGTCGACCGCGACCAGGTCGTGCAGCCGGACGTGGTCATCCGATGACCGCGGGCACCCGGAGCGGGAGCGCACTGGCGCGCAGGCTGGGCCGCATGCTCACCCTGGACCCGTCCGCGCGCGCCATCGAGTTCGAGGACGCCTGGTGGACCTGGGGGCGGCTGGCCGGCGTCGCGGAGGCCGTGGCCCGGTCCGTGCCGGAGCCCGGCGCGCCCGTCGGCGTGATCCTGCGGAACACGCCCTGGCACGTCGGCGTCCTGCTCGGCGTCCTGCTCGCCGACGGATGCGTGGTGACGATCAACCCGGGCCTCGGCGCCGAACGGGTGCGCTCCGAGATCGGCGGGCTGGAGCTGGCGGGGCTCGCCGGCACCGCCGAGGACATGGCGGCGCTCGGCGGCGACGCCGGCCCCGGTCTGCGCGTCGTGCCGGACGGCGCGGGCCAAGGCGTGCTGGTCACCCGGTCGGAGCCGGCCCCCCGGGTCCCGGCGACGCCGGGCGTGGCGGTGCGGATGCTGACGAGCGGGACGACCGGGCCGCCCAAGCGCGTGGACCTCGGCGCGGACATGCTCGCGCGGACCATGGACGGCGCCAAGCACTACGAGGCGAACCGCAGCCGGGAACCGGTCCTGCGCCGCGGCGTGGCCATCGTGAACGCCCCGCTCGTCCATCTCGGCGGCCTGTTCCGCGTCGTGCAGTGCGTGCTGGACGGGCGCTCCTTCGTGCTCCTGCCCCGCTTCGAGGTCGAGCGGTGGGCGGCGGCCGTGCGCCGGCACCGGCCGAAGACGGCCAGCCTGGTCCCGGCGGCGCTGCGCATGGTCCTGGACTCCGACCTGACCCGCGACGACCTCTCCAGCCTGCTGTCGGTGGTGTCCGGGACGGCGCCGCTGGACCCCGCGGACGCGGAGGCGTTCACCGAGCGCTTCGGCGTGCCGGTGCTGACGTCGTACGCGGCCACCGAGTTCGGCGGCGGCGTCGCGGGCTGGAACCTGGCCGACCACCGCCGGTACGCGGCGAGCAAGCGCGGCAGCGTCGGCCGCGCCCACGCCGGCTGCGGCCTGCGCGTGGTCACCCCGGAGGGCCGGGAGCTGCCCGCGGGCGAGGCCGGCCTGCTGGAGGTGCGCCCGGCGCAGTTCGGCGAGGACGCGCCCTGGATCCGCACCACCGACCTGGCCCGCGTCGACGCCGACGGGTTCCTCTGGATCGTGGGACGCGCCGACCAGACGATCATCCGGGGCGGTTTCAAGGTGCAGCCCGACCAGGTCAGGTCGGCCCTGGAACGGCATCCGTCGGTGCGGGCCGCGGTGGTCGTGGGCGTCCCCGACGCGCGGCTGGGGGCCGTCCCGGTCGCCGTCGTCGAGCCGCGGCCCGGCCACCCGGTCGGACGCGAGGAACTGCTCGACCATGCCCGCGAGCGCCTGGCCCGCTACGAGGTGCCGGTGGACGTGCGGTTCGTCGGCGAGCTGCCGCGGACGGCCTCGGGGAAGGTCGACCTCACCGCCGCGAGGGAACTGCTCGGCCCGCCGGAAGGGGAGTCCGGATGACCTTCCTGACGTCCCCCGAGGACGAGGCGTTCCGGGCCGAGGTGCGCGCCTGGCTGGCGGACGCGGTCGCCGACCAGGGGCCGCCGCCCGCGGGCGGCGACTGGGCCGCGCGCCGCGCCTACGACGTGCGGTGGCAGCGGCGCCTGTCCGAGGCCGGCTACGCGGGCATGGGCTGGCCCCGGGAGTTCGGCGGGCGCGGCGCGTCGCTCGGCGAGCAGCTGATCTACCTGGAGGAGCACGCCCGCGCGGGAGCGCCCCCTCCGGGCACCATGTTCGTCGGGACCCGGCACGCCGGGCCGACGCTGATCGCCGAGGGCACGGACGCGCAGCGCGCGTTCCACCTGCCGCGGATCCTGCGCGGCGAGGACGTCTGGTGCCAGGGATTCTCCGAGCCCGAGGCCGGTTCCGACCTGGCCTCGCTGCGCACCCGCGCGGTGCGCGACGGCGACCACTACGTCGTCACCGGCCACAAGATCTGGAGCACCCGCGCGCAGGTCGCCGACTTCTGCGAGCTGCTGGTGCGGACCGATCAGGAGGCCCCCAGGCACCAGGGGATCAGCTGGCTGATCCTGGACATGCGCACGCCCGGGGTCGAGGTGCGGCCGCTGCGGACGATCGACGACGACGACCACTTCTGCGAGATCTTCCTCGACGGGGTGCGGGTGCCCGTCGCCGGCCTCGTCGGGGAGGAGAACGACGGGTGGCGGGTCGCGAACGTCACCCTGCGGTTCGAGCGCGGCACGGCGTTCGCCTCGCACATCGTCGAGCTGGGACGGACGCTGCGCTCGCTGGTCCGGCTGGCCCGGGTGCGGCGCGACGGGGCCGGCGTCGCCTGGGACGACGCGGGGCTCCGCCGCGACGTCGGCGTGATGGCGGCGGAGGTGACCGCGCTGTGGCGGATGACGCAGATGTCGATCGCCGAGAGCGCGCGCACGGGCCTGCCGGCGGCGTACGGCTCGGCGGTGAAGCTGCGCTACAGCGAGCTGGCGCAGTCGATCGGAGAGCTGTTCGTGCGCGTCGCGGGCCGCCCGGCGATCGGCGGCGAGACGGTCGAGGGGTTCGACACCGGGACGATCACGCACGACTACCTCTGGTCGCTGCACACCACGATCGCGGCCGGCACGTCGCAGATCCAGCGCAACGTCATCGCCGAGCGCGTTCTCGGCCTGCCGAAGGGGGCCTGATGGAGCCGTGGGTCTTCGGTGAGCGGGCGCTCCCCGAGCAGGAGCGCTTCGCCGAGGAGGTCCGGGCCCTGTGCTCGGTGGTGCTGAGCCTGGAACGGGCCGACCCGCTCCTGGACGAAGTCACCCGCGCGCTGGGCGAGGCCCGGCGGCGGCTGGAAGAACGCGTCCCGTCAGGGCCGGGCCCGAGGGTCGGGGCCCTGGCAGGCGGCGACGGCCGCGTCTACCTCGACCATGGGAGGGACGTCGGCGCGTTCAACCCGATGTTCCCGACGTACCGGATCGGCGTGGAGGGCCCGGAGCGCGCCACCGGGACCGTGCGGTTCCCGATCTGCTACGAGGGCCCGCCCGGCTGCGTCCACGGCGGATTCCTCGCCGTCTTCGCCGACTGCGTCGTCCAGCATCACAACTGCGCCGTGGGCCTGACGGGCAAGACCCGGGGGATCGAGCTGCGCTACCGGCGTCCCGTCCCGGTGTCGGCGGAGCTGGACTTCACGATCGACAGGACGGTGGAGGACGGCACGGTGACCTCGCGGGTGCGCCTGATGTCGGACGGTGAGACGCTCTGCCTCGCCTCGACCGGCGCGGTCCGCGGCGACCGCGCGAACCTGCCCGCCGTCTCCGCCCGGAGGTGAGTCCATGGACACCGTGGCCGAGCACACCGACGCCGGCACCGGCGCTGACGCGGACGCGGACGCCCGCACCGTGGGGGAGGTGCTGCGGCGGAAGGCGTCGGGTGCCGTCGCCGACCGCACGTTCCTGGTGTGCGACGACGAGCGGCTGACCTACCGGGAGGCCTTCGAGGCGTCGGAGCGGCTCGCCAGGGGGCTGGTCGCGGCGGGCGCGGGCCGCGGCACCCATGTCGGCCTGCTGATGCCCAACGGGGCGGATTTCGTGCTCGCCGTGCTGGCGGCGGCCCGGATCGGCGCGGTGGCGGTCCCGATGAGCACGATGTCCACCGCCGCCGAACTGCACACCCTGGTCGACGGCTCGGACACCGGCGTCCTCCTGGCCGCGCCCTCCCACCGCTCGAAGGACTTCCGCGGCCTGCTGGCCGAGGCCGTCGGTCTCGACACGGGCGTGCCGCCGCCGCTGCTGTCGACGGCCGCGCCCAACCTGCGGCAGGTCTTCTTCACCGGCGAGACCGGTGAGACCGGCGGGGACCCGGGCTGGTCCATGGAGCACGGCCTGCTGCGCGCGGGTGAGGCGGTCGGCGACGGGCTCCTCGCCGCCGTCGAGTCCGACGTCGCGCCCTCGGACGACCTGGTGATCGTGCACACGTCGGGCTCGACCAGCGCCCCGAAGGGCGTCGTGCACACCCACGGAGCCCTGCTCGACCACCTGCGCGTGCTGAACGGGATGCGCGACTACGGCCCCGGCGAGGTGCTGTTCTCCAACTCGCCGTTCTTCTGGATCGGCGGCTTCGCCTACACCCTCCTGGGGACGCTGCTCGCCGGGGCGACGCTGGTCTGCTCGCGGGCGGCCGACCCGTCCGCCGCGCTGGACGTCATCGAGCGCGAGCGGCCCACGATGGTGAACGGCTACGCCTCGTCGGTCGCGGCCCTGGCCGCCGACCCGAGCTTCCCGCGCCGCGACCTGTCGTCCATCCGGCGCGGCAACCTCTACCCGATCATGCCGGAGGCCGCCCGCCCGGCCGATCCCGGGCTGCGGCCGAACATGCTCGGCATGACGGAGGGCGGCAGCGTCGTGCTCGCCGCCGACCACGAGGACGACCTGCCGGAGAGCCGGCGCGGTTCGTTCGGGCGGCCGGTCCCCGGCTACGAGGCCCGGATCGTCGACCGGGAGAGCGGCGCCGACCTCCCGGCGGGGGAGAAGGGCGAGCTGTGGCTGCGCGGCCCCGCGCTCATGCGGGGCTACCACGGCGTCGAGCGCTTCGACGCCTTCGACGAGGACGGCTGGTTCCACACCGGCGACACGGCCCGGACCGACGAGGACGGGCACTGGTACTTCCTCGGCCGCGCCGACGACCTGATCAAGACCTCGGGGGCGAGCGTGTCGCCCGCCGAGGTGCAGGACGCGATCCTCACCGCCACCGGGCTGCCGTCGTACGTCCTCGGCCTGCCCGACGCCGACCGCGGCCAGATCGTCGCGGCCGTCCTGGTCACCGGCGGCGGGGACGGCGGGGACGGCGGGGACGCGCCGCCGCCGGACGCGGCGGGGCTGCGCGCCGCCCTCGCCCCGATCCTCTCGGCGTACAAGATCCCCCGGGCGGTCCGTGCCGTGCCGGTCGCGGAGGTGCCGCTGCGCTCCAGCGGCAAGGTCGACATGAGCGCGCTGGAGGAGTTGTTCGGTGACCGCTGACACGCCGCCCGCCCCGCCCTCCGGACCCACGCTGCCCACCGGACGCACCCTGCCCGCCGAGCCGACCCTGCCCGCCGTGCTCGCCCGGCTCGCCGCGGAGGCCCCCGGCCTGGACGCCCTGGTGACCGTCACCGAGCGGATCACCTGGTCCGAGCTGGACCGCGCGTCCCGGGACCTGGCGGCCGTGCTCGCCGCGAACGGCGTCGGCCGCCGCACCCGGGTCGGGCTGCTGATGGAGAACGGTATCGACTGGGCGGTCTGCGCCTTCGCGGTCATGCGGACGGGCGCCGTACTCGTCCCGCTCAGTACCCTGTCACGCGCGCCCGAACTCGAACAGCAGCTGCGCGTCGCCGCGGTCGAGCGCCTGGTACTGGTCGACGGGTTCCGCGGCCGGAACTACCTGGAGGAGTTCGCGGACCTGCTGCCCCTCGGCCTTCCCCTCGGCGAGGACGACGGGCGCACGCCCCGGCTGCCCGCGCTGCGGTCGGCCTGGCGCTGGGACGAGCTGCGGGCACGGCCCGCGCCGGCCACGCCGTACCGGGACCTCGCCGCAGCCCTGGAGAGCAGGGCGCGGCCCGCCGACGATCTCGCGATCATGTTCACCTCCGGGAGCCGCGGGCTGCCCAAGGGCGTCGTCCACACCCACGGCAACGCCCTGCGCGCGGTGGCCGCCGGACTGGAGGCCCGGTGCGTGCGGCCGGGGGAGCGGCTGTACATCCCGATGCCGTTCTTCTGGATGGGCGGGTTCGGCGGCGGCCTGCTCACCGTGCTCGTCGCGGGCGCGACACTGCTCACCGAGGCCGTCCCGGAACCCGGCAGGACGCTCGAACTGCTGAGCCGCGAGCGTGCGACGCTGTTCCGGGGCTGGCCCGACCAGGCCGCCCGGCTCGCGGCCCACCCGCGCGCCGCCGAGGCGGATCTGTCGTCCCTGCGCCCGGGCAGCCTCCCGGCCGTCCTGCCGCCGCACCTGCGGGGCGAGCCGGGGTCGCGGGCGAACCTGTTCGGCATGACGGAGACCTTCGGGCCCTACTGCGGCGACCCCCTCGACCGCGACATGCCGCCCGCGGCGTGGGGCAGCTGCGGGACGCCGCTGGAGGGGGTGCGGGTGCGGATCGCCGACCCCGGCACCGGGGAACCGGCGGAGCCGGGCGTCCACGGCGAGATCTGGGTGCGCGGGCCCAACCTCATGCGCGGCATCTGCGGCCGGTCCCGCGAGGAGGTCTTCACCCGGGACGGCTGGTACCGCACCGGAGACCTCGGCCACCTCGGCGACGACGGGCGGCTGTGGTACCACGGCCGCCTCGACGACATGCTCAAGATCCGCGGTGTCACCGTGTACCCGTCGGAGGTGGAGACCGCGCTGCTGACCGTCCCCGGCGTCCGGCACGCGTTCGCCACCGACGTCCCCGGCGCGGACGGCGGCGCGCTGGTCGCGGCGGCCGTCGTCCCGGAACGCGACGCGCGCCTGGACGAGGCCGGGGTGCTGGCGGTGCTGCGGGAGCGGATCAGCGCGGTCAAGGTGCCAGGCGTCCTGCGCGTGCTGCCGGCCGGCGCCGACGCGCCCCGCACGGCGAGTGGCAAGGTCGACAAGGCCGCTCTCCAGCGACTGCTCGCCGGCTGAGCGGACGGGCACCAGGGACGGCCGGGTCAGTCGAGCACCGGGGTGATCGCGGCTGCCCGGATGGTCGTGCTCTCCGCCCACGCGAGCGTGTTGTCGCGGGCGATCGACAGGTGCGCCGCCGCCAGTGTCTGCGCGCGGTCGCCGTCCCCGGCCTCGATCGCCGCCAGCAGGTTCTCGTGGGCGCGGATCGCGTCGCGGCGGACCGCGCGGGACATCGGCGCGTCCGGGGACTCGGCGTCGAGGTCCCCGGCCGCCGCGGGCCGTGCCGCGCCGCGGCCCTTGGCCATCGCGGCCCCCGTCGCCCCGGTGGCGACGGTGCTCCAGACCGCGGACTCGTGCGCCGACCAGATCGTCTCGAGCGCGCCGACGACCACGATCATGGTGTCGCTGCCGCACAGCTCGACCATCGCCTCGTGGAACCGCCGCGCGTTGGGCACGTAGGCGTCCAGGTCGTCGATCTCCTCCAGCTGGCGGTCCAGGATCGCCCGCAGCGCCGGGACGACCGTCTCCGCGCGGTCCGGGCGGGCCGCGCACATGCCCGCGCAGATCGGCTCGATGCGGGTGAGCGTCGTGCTGACGTCGGCGGCCGTGGTGAGCCGGGCCTGGAGCAGCATGCCGATCATCTGGGCGGCGCGGCCGACGTTGGGGGCGCGGACGACGGCGCCGCCCACGTTCCCGCGGCGGACCAGGAGCAGCCCGTCGTTCTCCAGGATGCGCAGCGCCTCGCGGAGGACGCCGAAGCTCACCCGGAGTTCGGCCATGAGCTGCTCCTGCGGCGGCAGCACGTCGCCCTCGCGCAGCTCGCCGTTGAGGATCCGCTCTCTCAGCCGCGCGGCCACGAGTTCCGCTAGCAAAGGTGGCCGCACGAACCGCTCCCCGTCCAAACAACGGCGCCGGACCCGGCGCCATGACCCAGCCCCATGGCGTGCTGCCGAGCATAGTCGGCCCCGCCGGACGGCGCCGATCCGTCACTCTCCGCGACCGAAGAACTCGGCGGCGTTGCCGCCGAGGAAGGCGGCGAGCACGTCCTCGGGGAGGTCCAGGGCGCGCGCCTCGCCGACGCAGCGCGTGATCGGCAGCACCGGCGAGTCGGACCCGAAGATCACGCGGTCGCGGCCCCGGCCGCGCATGTAGCGCAGCAGCGCCTCGGGCAGGCGGCGCGGGGACCAGGCGGACGTCATCAGCCGGAGGTTGCGGTACTTCGTCATCAGCCGGATGGCCACGTCCCACCACGGGTCCGCGCCGTGGTGCATGCACAGTCTCAGCTCGGGGAAGCGCTGGCAGACGCGGTCCAGATGCATGGGGTGCTGGGCCTCGCCGCCGATCGGCGGCCCCGGCAGGCCGGTGGCCAGGCAGAGCGGGAGGTCCCACTCGCAGCACTTGGTGTAGAGGGGGTAGTACACCGCGTCGCTCGGCGGGTACTGCCCGTCGCCCCAGAAACTCGGCCCCACCTGCGCGTACGCGACGGGATGGGAGCGGCGGAACGCGTCGAGCGCCCGCAGCGTCGGCATGGGCCTGAGCAGGTCGAGCCGGCCGACGCCCAGTGCGAACCGGTCCGGACGGGCCTCCACGTACGAGAGCGCGCGGCGCGAGGGCTCGGCGAGACCGGTCAGGAGGATCGCCCGGCTGACGCCGTTGGCGTCCATCTCCTCGATCAGGGCCCCCAGGGACGTGCTCGCCAGCATCTCGTCCCCGGCCTTGAAGTAGTCCTCCTTGACCCGGACCATCCAGTCCGGCTGCGCGCGGTCGCCGAAGTCCACGTTCACCAGGCAGTCGATCACCCCGGGCCCGGTCATGGCGCGGTCCCGGCGGAGTCGGGCTCGGCGGCCGGCAGCCCGGCCGGCAGTTCGGCCAGCAGTTCGGTGCGCAGCACCTTCCCGGCGGCGTTGCGCGGCAGCGGCTCGGTGCGCAGCCGCCATGCCGTCGGCACCTTGTACGGCGGGAGCGCCGACCGGCACCAGGCGGCCAGCTCCCGCTCACCGGCGGCGGCCCGCTCCCGCAGGACCACGAACGCCATCACCGCCTGCCCGGTGACGGGGTCGTCGATCCCGGCGACGGCGCTCTCCTCGACGTCGGGATGGGCGTCCAGCCGGTACTCCACCTCGGACGGGTGGACGTTCTCCGCGGACACGAAGATCAGGTCGCCCGCGCGGGAGTTGACGTAGAGCAGCCCGTCCTCGATCCGCCCGACGTCCCCCATCGCCAGCCACCGTCCGGGGCCGAACACCTCCGCCGTGGCCTCCGGATCGTCCCAGTAGCCCAGCATGGTGTACGGGCTCCGGACGTGGACGAAGCCCTCGGCCCCGAGAGGGAGGTCGTTGCCGTCCCCGTCGCGGATGGCGACCTGGACGCCGTCCTGCAGCGGCCCGGTCGACTCGGGGAAGGCGGTGAAGTCGGCACCGCCGATGCTGGCGACGATGCTGCCGCCCTCGCTGCTGGTGTACCCCATCCGGAAGCCCGCCGCGGCGGACGGGAACGCCTCGCTGAGCCGCCGCTTCAGGGACGGGCTCATCGGCGCGCCCCCGACCACCACACCGGCCAGGCTGGACAGGTCGTACCGGTCGCGCGCCGGGTGCGCGGCGACGCGGGGCGCGGCGCTCCCGACCGACAGCCACACGGTCACCCGCTCGGACTCGATCGCCCGCATCGTGCGCTCCTCCCCGAAGCGTCCGGGACGCATGACCAGCAGCCCGCCCGAGACGGTGAACATCAGGACGGCCCCGTACAGGGCGGACAGGTGGAACAGGGGAGGGGTGACCAGGACGCGTGCCGGCGGTGGCGGCGCCGCGGGCATCGCCCCGGCGCGCAGCAGCGTGTTGAACCGGTTGCAGGCCACGAACCCGACGACCGAGCGGTGGCTGTGCGCGACCGCCTTCGGGCGGCCCGTCGTCCCGCTGGTGAAGATCAGCACCGCCGGGTCGTCCTCCGCCACCGGCGGCACCGGCACCGGCGGCGGCGCGGCGCCCGCACCGGTGATCCGCTCATAGAGGCCGCGGGTGAACCGCAGCCGGGGCAGGCCGGGCGCGGCGCGCGCCACCGCCTCCAGCCGCCGGTCGTCGCCGAGCACGAGCCGCGGCGTCACCAGCGCCACGGCGGCCTCGATCTCCGGGTCGCTCCAGAAACCGTTCATCGCCACGACCACGGCGCCCGAGGCCAGCACGGCCCAGAAGCCGATGACCCACTCGACGCAGTTGGCGGCGATCAGCCCCACCCGGTCGCCGGGCTCGACCCCGTGCTCCTCGCGCAGGACACGCGCCAGCTCGGCGACCGCGGACAGGTGCTCGCGGTAGGTCAGACGGCGGCCCTCGTCGGCGAGGTACTCGCGGTCGGGATAGGCCGCGGTGGCGGTGGTCAGCAGTTCCAGGATCGAGGTCGCCCGATCGGCGAACACGGCCATCCGCTCGCCCAGAACGTCCTCCTCGACGACCGCGAACGGCCCGCCCGGCGCGATGAGGGAGCGTCCGAACGCGGTCCTCGAGGCGTTGGGGAAGGTCTCCCGTACGAGGTCGCTCATCGTCCGGCGCTCCTGCTCTCGCGCACCGCCGCCACCGCGCGCCGCTGCGCCGCCGCCTCGCTCTCCAGGGCCTCGGCGAACGTCCTGTTCCAGGCGCCGTCGATGAGGTCGAGGGTGTCGGCGGCGGCGCCGGGCGCGCACTGGACGAGCCGTCCGGCCCAGTCGGCGGCCACGGCGTCGAGGTCGCCCGCGGGGACGACGAGGTTGGCCAGGCCCAGGTCGCGCGCCTCGGCGGCGTCGACGATCCGGCCGAACAGGGTGAGCTCCTTGGCCTTGTGAGACCCGACGATGCGGGGCAGCAGCCAGCTCAGCCCGCCGTCGGGGGTCAGGCCGTGCCGGGAGAACACCGCCCCGAAGCGGGCGCGGTCCGAGGCGACGACGACGTCGCAGCCGAGCGCCAGGCTCATGCCCACGCCGACGGCCACCCCGTCCACCTTCGCCAGCGTCGGCTTCGGCATGGCGTGCAGCCGGACGATGATCGGCGAGATCTCGCGCATCTTCGCCGAGACCTGCTCGGACGAGGCGTTGATGTTGCCGGACAGGTCGGCGCCGGAGCAGAAGTCGCCGCCCGCGCCGGACAGCACGAGCACGCGGGCGTCCGGATCGTCCTCGAACCGTTCGAGCGCCTCCGCCAGGAGCCGCCACGACTCGGCGTCGAGCGCGTTCTTTACGCGCGGCCGGTCGAACACCAGGTGCGCGGTCGTGCCCGGCAGGTACCGGACCGGCGGCTCGTCGGCACCGGGGTCGGTTTCGCGTTCGGTGGGGGGCATGGCGCTCAGCCGCCGACGGGCATGCCGAGGCACTCGGCCAGGTTGTCCCGCATGATCCGGCGGACCGAGGCGTCGTCGAACCCGGCGAGCTGCTTGGTGAAGTCGGTCGGCTCCGCGAGCCCCTCGCCGTGCGGCCAGTCGGAGCCGAACAGCACACGTTCCACGCCGATGGACGCGGCGAGCTCCGCGACGTCGTCCTCGAAGTACGGGGCCACCCAGACGTGCTCGCGCAGCGTGTCGCCCGGATCGGCGGCGAAGCGGCGGGGCTGCTGGTTGGCCAGCTTCCGCAGCCGCTTGACCAGCAGCGGAACCCAGGGGGCCCCGTTCTCGATGCTCATCACCTTGAGCGCGGGATGCCGGTCGAAGACGCCGTGGATGATCAGGGACCCGATCGTGTCGTGGATCGCCCGGTCGCTGATCACGAGCTTGGTCAGCGGATCGATGTGGAACGGGTCGTAGTCGGCGGGGCCGCCCCACGCGGCCGAGATGTGCGTGTAGCCGCTGTCGGAGAGGTGGAACGCGGCCGGCACGCCGGCCTCGGCGAGCCGCGCCCAGACCGGGTCGTGGGCGGGGTCGCCGAGGGAGCGGGGACGGCCGTCCGCACCCGGGACGGGCGCGGGCCGCACGCACACGACCCGGGCGCCGAGGCCGAGCACCCGGTCCAGCTCCGTCAGCGCGGCCTCCGGATCGGCCAGCGAGATCATCGCCGCGGCGTACAGCCGGTCGCGGTAGGCGTACCCCCAGTCGTCCTCGAGCCAGCGGTTGAACGCCGTCAGCGTCGCCATCGTGGCGGGGACGTCGTGCCGCAGCGCCTGCTCGACGCCGCAGCCCATGGTGGGGAAGAGCAGCACGAGATCGAGCCCCTGGGCCTCGACCCGCTCGACCCGCGCGTCCCGGTCGCGGTACTCGGCGTGGATCGGCTCCACCACCCGGAGGCTGTCGGGGTCCACGCCCTCGGGGATCGCTCCGCGGAAGTAGGGGTCCAGGGCGCCGGGGACGAGCACCGGGTCGAAGGTGGGGTCGGGGATGAACCGGTTGACCTTCTCGCCGATCAGGATCATCGTCCGCGCACGGTCATCCGCGCCCCGCGCCTGGACGACCTGGACCCCGCGCCGGCGGAACCTGCGGTCGAGGTGCCTGGTGAAGGCGTCCACGGTCTCGTAGTAGTGGTTGTCGGCGTCGAACGGCCGGAACGGCCGGCCGCCAAGGGTCATGGGCATGGACGGTTCTCCTCTCGAGCCATGGGCGTCCTCACTGCGAGCGCGGCAGTCCCAGGCCGCGCTCGGCGATGATGCGGCGCTGGACCTCGCTCGACCCGCCCCAGATCGGCATGATCACCGCGTGCCGGAACTCCTCGGCGAACGCCCCGCCGGCCACGGCCCGCGGATCGCCGACCTCGCGCAGGCCGCGCGGGCCCAGCAGGTCCAGCAGCACGGACGAGAAACGCAGCCGGGACTCGGCGTGGAAGAGCTTGTGCATGGACGCCTCGACGGTCGGGACCCCGCCGGTCGCCTCGATCCAGCAGCTGCGCCGTCCCAGCAGCTTGGCCACCTCGACGTCGATGGCGAGCCGGGCCAGCCGCTCGCGGACGGTCGGGTCGTCGATGGACGCCGGGTGCGCCGCGCCCGGGTCCTCCGCGGCCTCCCGTGCCGCCTCCCGCGCCGCCTCCCGTGCCGCCTGGACGATCGTGTTCAGCAGCCGCGGGTCGTCGCCGACGCCGCTGCGCTCGTAGGTCAGCGCCGTCATCAGCACGTCCCACCCGCCGTCGACGGCGCCGACGCGGGCGCTGTCGGGCACCCGGACGCCGGTGTAGTGGACGGTGTTGGTGCGCTCCCCGCCCAGCGTCCGGATCGGGTGGACCTCGATGCCCGGCGTGTCCATGGGCACCAGGAACATGGTGAGCCCGCGGTGCTTGGGGGAGTCGGTGCCGGTGCGGGTGAGGAGGAAGACGTAGTGCGCCTCCTCGGCCAGCGTCGTGAACACCTTCTGGCCGTCGATCACCCATCCGTCGCCGTCCCGCCGGGCCCTGGTGCGGGCGGACGCCACGTCCGAGCCGCCCTGCGGCTCGGTGTAGCCCAGGCAGATCAGGATCTCGCCGTTGATCGCGCGGGGGATGATCTCGGCGCGCATCCGCTCCGACCCCGCGTCCAGGAGGGTGCGCGCCACGAGCATGGTCATCCCCATGCCCTCGGTCGGCGCGTGGCGCTTCTTCAGCTCCTCCCGCATGGCCATCAGCTCCAGCGGGCTGCGGCCCTGGCCGCCGTACTCCCGCGGCCAGCCCGCGGCCAGCCAGCCGCGCCGGGCGAGGGCGCGGTGCAGCTCCCAGTCGTGCATGGAGCCGCTGCGCCGCACGCGTTCGCGCACGTCCGGCGTGAGGTGCTCGTCGAGGAACGCCGCGACCTCCCCGCGGAAGGCCTCGCCGTCGGCGCCGAGTTCGAAGTTCATGGTCGTCCGCCTCGCCGGTCCCCGGCCTCGCCGAACAGCCGGTCGGCGACGCGCTGGTACTCCCGCTGCACCGACCCCCAGACCAGCGGGTAGGCCCGGGCGCGCCGGTAGTAGAGCTGGATGTCGTACTCGGTGGTGAAGCCGTAGCCGCCGTGGAAGTGCAGGGCGTCCGCGGCGACGGCGACGGCCTGCTCGGCCGCGTAGCAGAACGCCATGGCCTGCAGGGCGCCGGCGCGCGGGTCGTCCTCGTCGACCGCCCAGGCGGCCTCCCGGACGAGCAGGCGCGCCCCGTCGACCGCCGTCGCGTGGTCGGCGAGCTTGTGGGCGACGGTCTGGAACGACCCGACCGGGCGGCCGAACACCCGCCGCTCCCGGACGTACCCGACGGCGATCTCCAGCGCCCGCGCCGCCACGCCGACGAGCTGCGCGGCCGTCAGCAGCTGCCACTCCGCCCGCGCGGCCTCGAAGGCGAGGCGGGCCGGTCCTCCGCGCGCGACCGTCTCGACCTCGGCGGCGTCCCCGGACAGGTCGCGGTCGGCGAGGGGCATCCCGCCGAGGTTGGCGGCGGCGGCCATCGGCGGATCGGCGATGACGGCGGAGAGGGCGTCGCCGTCATAGGCGAGGACGATGTCCGCCACGGCCCCCGCGGGCACGAGTTCGGCCGTCCGCCCCCGGGCGGGGTGCAGGACCAGGGTCGCGATCCGCCCGTCCGCGCACCGCGCGGCGAGCGCGTCCGCCGCCGGCCCGCCGCACCGCCGGAGCAGCCGCGCGGTCACCAGGCTCTCGACGACGGGCGCGCCGGCGAGATGGCGGCCGGCCGTCTCGGCGATCAGGACGAGCCGCAGGGCCGTGCAGTCGTCCTGGTCGAGCGCGAGGGCGGGCACGCCGATCCCGTTGAGCGTGGTCCAGAGCGCCGGATCGAATCCGAGGTCCTCGGCCGCCCGGACGCGGTCGGTCGAGGACTCCTTGGCCAGGGCGGCGTCCAGGACGGAGACCAGTTCCTCGTCCTCCGGGAGCAGTGCGAGATCCATCAGGGCCCCGCCGTCCCGGACGTGCCGTGGAGGGCCTTCCCGGCCTCCTCCTCGGCCAGCAGCCGCTCGCGCAGCCGCCGCTTGAACAGCTTCCCGGTGTCCGAGCGCGGGAGCTCGTCGGTGAACCGGACGCGGCGCGGGCACTTGTACCGCGCCAGCCGGGACGCGCACCACTCCGTCAGCTCGGCGGCCAGCCCGGGCCCGGCGCCGGCCGGGTCGACCGGCTGGACGACCGCGACCGCGATCTCGCCGAGATCGGCGTCGGGCAGGCCCAGGACGGCGGCGTCATACACCTTCGGGTGTTCGAGGAGGAGGTTCTCGGCCTCCTGCGGATACACGTTCACCCCGCCCGTGATGATCACGAAGGAGGCGCGGTCGGTCAGGTACAGGTAGCCGTCCTCGTCCAGCCGCCCGATGTCGCCC
Source organism: Spirillospora sp. CA-255316 (assembly GCA_050942275.1). GTDB lineage: Bacteria > Actinomycetota > Actinomycetes > Streptosporangiales > Streptosporangiaceae > Spirillospora. The sequence goes on from CP192047.1 coordinate 4,211,517, forward strand.
ACGCTGCGCCAGCCCTGCGGGCTTGTCGTCTCGGCGTCCTTCTCCGGGTCGTTGAGGTAGCTGAAGCCCGCGGCGACCTCGGCCCAGATGACGCCCGTCTCGCCGGGGGGCAGCTCCTTCCCGTCCTCGTCGAGGATGTGGAGGGCGCCCATCAGGGAGCGCCCGACCGAGCCCGGCCGCGCCAGCCACTCGTCCGGGGTGATGAAGGTGAAGCCGGCGCCCTCCGAGGACGACCAGTACTCGTGGACGATCGGCCCCCACCAGTCGAGCATCGCCCGCTTCACCTCGACCGGGCAGGGCGCGGCGGCGTGCACGACGCCCCGCAGGCTCGACACGTCGTGGCCGAGCCGTTCCGGCTCCGGGAGCTTCAGCATGCGGGTGAACATCGTGGGGACGAACTGCCCGTGGGTGACCCGGTGCTCCTCGATCAGCCGCAGCGCCTTGCCGGCTTCGAATCTGGTCATCAGCACCACCGTCGCGCCGACCCGCAGCGCGGTCATCGTCCAGATGATCGGGGCGGAGTGGTACAGCGGTGCGGGGCACAGGTAGGTGGAGTCCCGGTCGACGCCGATGAGCCCCACCAGGAGGGTGAACATGTCCTCGGCCGGGGACGCGGGGGCGGGGCGCAGCGGGCGTTTGATGCCCTTGGGGCGTCCGGTCGTCCCCGAGGAGTACTGGAGCAGGTCGCCCTCGAACTCGGTGTCGCGCTCGTAGTGCGGGGCGCCGGCGAGGACGGTCTCGTAGTCCTCCCAGCCCGGGTGCGCGCCGCCGCACAGGAGCCGGTGGGCGACGCCGGGCGCGCGGCCGGGGCCGAGTTCGGCGTGGACGGGCAGGTTCGCCGAGGCCAGCAGGGTGCGGGCCCCGGAGTCGCCGAGGATGTGGGCGATCTCGGCGGCCCCCAGGTTGCTGTTGAGGGTGACGAAGTAGAGCCCGGAGATCCGGCAGGCCCAGGTCATCTCCAGGTACGCGGGGCGGTTCTCGGACAGGATCGCCACGACGTCGCCCGCCCGCATGCCGCGTTCGCGCAGCGCGCCGGCCAGCCGCGAGGCGCGGTCGGCGAGTTCGCCGTGGGTGAGGGTCTCGCCGGAGTCGCAGATGACGGCGGGCCGGTCGGGGTCGGTGCCCGCCCTGGGCAGCGCCTGGAGTGCGGCCGTCGCCTGCGTGGTCATGGCGTCTCCGTCGTCGGTGCGGTCGGGGTGGGTGCGGGCGTGATCGGTGCGGTCGGGGTGGGTGCGGGCGGGGTCATCCGAGCGCGACCGGGAGGTGGTCGATGCCCGCGATGAAGCTGGAGGTGATGCGGCCGGCCTCGCCGTCCAGCCGCAGGCGGGGATACCTGGCCAGCAGCTCGGTGAGCATGATGGAGATCTCGAGCTTGGCCAGGCGGGAGCCCAGGCAGAAGTGCGGGCCGGTGCCGAAGGCCAGGTGGGGGTTGGGGTCGCGGTTCAGGTCCAGGGTGTGCGGGTCGGCGAAGACGGCGGGGTCGCGGTTGGCGGCGGTGTACCACAGGACGACCTTGTCGCCGGCCCTGATGTGCTGGCCTGCCAGCTCGACGTCCTCGGCCGCGGTGCGCCGGAACTGCATCACGGGGGAGACGTGGCGCACCAGCTCGTCGGTGCCGGTGGCGAGCAGTCCCGGCGTGCGGGCGAGACCGTCCCACAGGCCCTGCTGCTGGAGCGCGAGGACCGCGCCCGACAGGGAGTTGCGGGTGGTCTCGTTGCCGGCGATGACCAGCAGGATCCAGAACATGCAGAACTCGTCGTCGCTGAGGCGCTGGCCGTCGACCTCGGCGTTGGCGATGGCGGACATGATGTCGTCGGTGGGGCGGGCCCGGCGGTCGGCGGCGACCTGCTTGCCGTAGGCGATGGCCTCGCCGAAGGTGGCGGCCGCGGCGGCCGGGTCGCCGGCGAGCTCGGCGTCCTCGAAGCCGATCATCGCGTCGGACCACTCGTGGATGAGGTGGCGGTCCTCCTCGGGCATCCCGAGCAGGTCCGCCAGGACGCGGGTCGGCAGCTCCTTGGAGACCGTGGTGACCAGGTCCACCGTTCCGGCCCCGGCGATGCCGTCGGCGATCTCCCGGGCGTGGCGTCCGATGGTGGTGCCCAGCGCCTGGACGGCCCGCGGCGCGAACGCCGGAGAGATGATCTTCCGGAGCCGGGAGTGCTCCGGCGGGTCCATGAAGAGCATCATCAGGCGCAGGCCCGCCAGGGTGAGCTCGTCGGCGGTGAACAGCTGGACCCCGCCGAGGTAGTTGGAGTACAGCGCCGGCTGCCGGGACAGTTCGTGGACGAGCCGGTGGCCGGTCACGGCCCAGAAGCCGGGGGAGGGCGGGGCGGCCAGCCCGCTGGAGACCTCGCTCGCCCGGTGCGCGACCGGACGCTCGTCCTGCCAGGCGACGGGCGCCCGCTCGCGCAGGATGTCGAAGGCCGCGTGCGGCGGGCCCGCGGTGTAGGTGCGGGGATCGGAGAGGTCCACCTCGCACAGGTCGGCCACTCGGGCGGCTCCCTGCGGGGCGGTCTGGGGCTGCTTTACCTCGTGCATGGGTCACGTCCGTCGGGGGTGCGTCGGCGCGGGTACCCGGATGCGCGGGTCGCCCGCCTGCGAGGGGACGGAGACGGTCGGCGCGTCAACGGGCGGGCGGTGGAACCGTGCGGCGCCCGCCTGCGCGCGGGTGGGGTGGAGGGAAGGGGTGGGGTGGTCGAACACCGCGACCATACACATTTGCACATGTGTCCTGTCAAGGGTCTCGCGGCGCCCTGACCGCGTGCGGACCCGCGGCGGCGTGGAGCCGGTCCCTCCCGCCGCTCGCTACTATCGGGAAGGTCAGGGGTCGCGGTGATGGAGGGCGAGTGGCTGGCGTCAAGGGGAACGGAGGTCGGCCTCGCGAGAAGCCCCACCGGATCGCGGACGAGCTGCGCGCCCTGATCGCGGCGGGCGAGCTGGGCGAGGGCGACTCGCTCGGCCGCGAGCCCGAGCTCGTGGAGCGCTTCGGGGTGTCGCGGCCGTCGCTGCGGGAGGCGCTGCGCATCCTGGAGGCCGAGGGGCTGATCACCATCGTGCGCGGCGTGCGCGGCGGGGTCGTCGTCCACGAGCCGCACGAGCGGATCGCGGCCCGCAGCGCCGCGCTGGTGCTCCAGGCCAACGAGGTGCCGCTCTCGGACGTGTTCGAGGCCGGCGCCCTGCTGGAGCCGCTGGCGGCCAAGGCGATCGCCGGGATGAGCGACCGCCGCGCCGCGGTCGACGAACTGCGCCGGCTCATCGCGCGGCAGTGGGAGTCCATCCACGACACCGAGGGGTTCCGGCTCGCCAACGCCGCCTTCCACGAGCGGCTGGTGTCGCTGGTCGGTAACCAGACGCTGGGCGTGGTGGCCGAGATGCTCACCGAGATCGTGGTCCGAGCCGTCACCGCCGTCCGGCAGGACGGCTACGCCGTCGGCTCGCTGTCGACGCGGCGGCGCGGCGTCCGCTCCCAGGAGCGCCTCCTGGAGCTGCTGGAGGCGGGCGACGGGGAGGCCGCCGAGAAGCACTGGCGGGCCCACATGCAGGCCGTGAAGCGGCTGCTGCTCGGCCACGAGGCCGTGTCGGTCGTGGATCTGTCGCACCACTACTGACCCGGCGGCAGGATATGATCCGGGCGCAAGCTGGTTCGTGCCAACCGTCCGGATGGACCGGGTTGGATAGCGCCGGGATGCTCTCGACCCAGCCGATGTGGGACGGTTCAGGTGGTTGCCGACAAGCACGACAGAGGCCGTTCCCGGGGGAAGCCCCAGCAGATCGCCGACGAGATCCGTGCCCTGATCGTCAGCGGTGAGCTCTCCGAGGGCGACTCCCTGGGACGCGAGCCCGAGCTGGTCGAACGGTTCGGGGTGTCGCGGCCCTCGTTGCGGGAGGCGCTGCGCCTGCTGGAGGCCGACGGCCTGATCACCGTCCTGCGCGGGGTGCACGGCGGCGTCATCGTCCACCGGCCCGACCAGCGGATGACCGCGCGGACCGGGTCGCTGCTGCTGCGCTCCCGCAACGTGTCGCTGGCGGACGTCTTCGAGGCCCGGACGCTGCTGGAGCCGCTCGCCGCCAGGGAGATCGCGGCCAGGCGCCACCGCCGCACCGCCATCGCCGAGCTGCGCGCCCTGGTCGAGCGGGAGGAGGAGGCGATCGAGGACCCGGAGCGGTTCGCCATCGCCAACGCCCGCTTCCACGAGCGGCTGGTGTCGCTCGGGGGCAACCGGACGCTGGCCATCGTCATCGAGATGCTCAACGAGATCGTCGTCCGCTCCGTCATGACGGTGAGCGACACCGGCGACGTGGTGGGATCGCTGGCGATCCGGCGGCGCGGCCTGCGCTCCCAACGGCGCCTGATCGAGCTCCTGGAGGCGGGCGACGGGGAGGCCGCCGAGGAGCACTGGCGGACCCACATGGCCGTCGTCGGGCGGGTCATGCTGGGGCAGGAGGCGTCGCGGGTCGTCGACCTGCTCGTGCGTGACGCCTGACCGCCGCACGTCCCGGGGACGTCCGCGGCGGGCTCTGGGCTCCCGGCTCGGGAACACGGGCCCGGGGCTCAGGGCTCGGGGATCTCGAAGTGCTCGTCGCGGAGCTGGAACGCCCGCTTCACGCCGTGCCGGGCGCGCACCTTCACGAAGTTGAACTCGTCGTCCTCGAACCGCAGATTGGTGCCGAAGGCGTGGAAGAGGTAGCTCGCCACCTCCTCGCCCTGGTAGGCCTGCATCTGCTCCACCAGGCGGAACGCCTCCTTGGCCATGACGATGCCGTCGGCGGGCATCCTGGCCACCTTGCGCGCCCACCAGTCCGCGCGGGCGGCGACGCGGTCGTCGTCGAGCACCTCGGTGAAGACGCCCAGATGCTCGACGGCCGACGCGGGGATCGTGTCGCCGGTGAGGAGCAGCCGCCGGGCGAGCACCGGTCCCAGGCGGTGGAAGAACATGTGCAGCGAGCCCAGGGCGGGGCCGAGGAAGCGGGTCGCGGGCATGCCGATCCGCGTGTCGCGCGCGACCACGGCGATGTCGGCCATGAGCGCCAGCTCGAAGCCGCCGCCGAGGGCGTGGCCGCGCACCTCCGCGACCGTGGCCTTCGGGAACCCCATGAACTCGTGGTAGAAGCCGAAGGTCTTGCGGTCGACGGCCAGGCGCCGCCGCTGGCTCGGCCGCCGGCGCCGCCCGCCGTCGCCGCCGTCACCGTCGCGGTCACCGCGGGCGCCGTCCCCGTACCAGGCGTAGGCGTTGCCCATGTCGGCGCCGGTGCTGAAGACCCCGTCCGCGCCGCGGAGGTGGACGACCTTGACGCCGTCGTCCATCGCGGCCTCGTCGAGGTATTCCGCCAGCTGCCGGCGCATCCCGGGATCGTAGGAGTTGCGCCGCTGGGGGTTGTTCAGCGTGATCCGCGCGACTCCCGTAGCCTCGTCTCGTTCCAGCAGAACCCGGTCGTCGGTCACGCCGCTCGCACCTCCCATGTGGCGCAGTGTTGCGCCGTGATCCGACCCTAACCAATAATATCTAGATGTTTCTAGAAGAAACATCTAGATGTATTTCTTTTAGCGACGAAGGAGCGGCATGAACGCCCTGAGAGACCGCGTCTGCGTCATCACCGGAGCCGGCCGCGGCATCGGCCGCGAGCACGCCCTGCTGTTCGCCGCCGAGGGGGCGAAGGTGGTGGTCAACGACCTCGGCGGCGGCCCGGACGGAGCGGGCGCCGACGCCGCGCCGGCGCAGCAGGTCGTGGACGAGATCAGGGCGGCCGGCGGCGAGGCGGTCGCCAACGGCGACGACGTCTCGACCTGGGACGGCGCCGAGCGGCTCATCGCGCAGGCCGTCGACGCCTTCGGCGACCTCCACGTGCTGGTCAACAACGCCGGCATCCTCCGCGACCGGATGCTGGTCAACATGAGCGAGGCCGAGTGGGACGCGATCATGCAGGTCCACCTCAAGGGCCACTTCTGCCCGACCAGGTTCGCCGCCGCCTACTGGCGCGAGCAGTCGAAGGCCGGGCGGACCGCGCCACGGTCGATCATCAACACCGCGTCCACCTCGGGGCTGTTCGGCAGCGCCGGCCAGACGAACTACGGGGCGGCCAAGAGCGGCATCGCGACGTTCTCGATCATCGCCAACGCCGAGCTGGCCCGGTACGGGGTGCGCGTCAACGCGATCGCGCCGGCGGCCGCCACCCGGCTCACGGCGACGGTCCAGGCCGGCGACGCCCCGGACCTCGGTGACCAGGGGAGCGGGGACGCTGAGGACGGCTCCGCCGAATGGTCGATGCTCGACCCCGGCAACGTGTCGCCGTTCGTCGCCTACCTGGCCACCGAGCAGTGCCCCATCAACGGCCGGGTGTTCTTCGTCATGGGCGGCGAGATCCACCTCTTCCACCCGTGGGCGATCGTCGACACCCTGAAGAAGGACGGCAAGTGGACGCTCGAGGAGCTCCAGAAGGAGGCGGGGCGCCTCCAGGAGTTCGACTTCGAGTACGGGCATCCGCTCGGGTCGATGCTGTCCCGCGGCTCGTCCTGAGGCCGCGGCGGCCCCGCCCCCGCCCGGTCCGGGCGGGGGCGTTCGCTTGCCTGTGCTGTCCCGCGGACGGGCTGGTCAGCTCGCGGCGCGTTCGAGGATGTGCACGCCGCAGGCCGACCCGAGCCCGATGACGTGGGCGAGGCCCACCTTCGAGCCCTCGATCTGCCGGTCCCCGGCCTCGCCGCGGAGGTGGTGGCAGACCTCCCAGATGTTGGCGATCCCGGTCGCCGCGACCGGGTGGCCCTTCGACTGGAGCCCGCCGGAGACGTTCACCGGCGTGGACCCGTCCCGCCACGGGGCGCCGGACTCGAAGAAGTCCACGGCGCCGCCCTCCGGGCAGAGCATCAGGTTGTCGTAGTGGACGAGCTCGGCGGTGGCGAAGCAGTCGTGCAGCTCCACCAGGTCGAGGTCCTCCGGGCTCACCCCGGCCTGCTCGTAGGCCTGGCGGGCGGCGTTGCGCGTCAGCGTGTTCACGTCCGGGAGGACCTGGCACGCCTCCTGCCACGGGTCGGAGGTCAGGACCGAGGCCGACACCTTGACGGCGCGGCGCCGCTGCTCCTTGGACAGCGTCCTGAGCGTCGCGCCGTTCACGACCACGGCCGCCGCGGCGCCGTCGCAGTTCGCCGAGCACATCGGCCGGGTGTTGGGGTAGGAGATCATGATGTCGTTCATGATCTGCTCCAGCGTGAACCGCTTCTGGTAGGCGGCCAGCGGGTTGAGCGTGGAGTGGGCGTGGTTCTTCTCGCTGATGCGGGCGAACAGCTCGAAGCTCGTCCCGCCGTACTTGTGCCCGTACTCCTGGCCGATCTGGGCGAACACGCCGGGCATGGTGCCGGTGCCGACGCGCCCCTCCAGGGAGGTCACCGCGCCCGACCGGCCCGACGGTGCCCAGTTCCCCTCGTCCTTGGCCTTGGCCGACTGGCCGAGGAGGCCGGCGCCGGAGAGCTTCTCCACGCCGACCGCGAGCCCGTAGTCCGCCTCGCCGGCCTTGATCGCCATGATGGCGGTGCGCAGCGCGGTGGCGCCGGTCGCGCACGCGTTGGCCACGTTGAACACCGGGATGCCGGTCTGCCCGATCTGCTTCTGCAGCTGCTGGCCGATGCCGGCGCCCGCGGCCATCAGGTTGCCGGCCGCCAGGACGCCCATCTGCTGGATCGTCACGCCGGCGTCGGCCAGCGCGCCCAGCGCCGCCTCGGCCGCGAGGTCGACGGTGTCCTTGTCGGGGTGCTTGCCGAACTTGGTCATGTGGATCCCGAGGATCCAGATGTCGTCACTGGCCATCGATCGACGTCTCCAGGGGTTCGAAGCCGAAGCCGATCGCTTCGGTGCCTGCGTTGTCGGTGCCGAGGGAGTGGGTCGCCAGCCGCACCTTCATCCCCAGCCGCACGTGCTCGGGGTCGGGGGTCACGTTCACCAGGTTCGCCTTCACGCTCGTGCCCTCGCAGTCGATCGTGGCGGCGACGAACGGGACCGGGACGCCGGGGGCCGCCACCGACACGATCGTGAAGGCGCGCACCTCCCCGGTGGTGGCGACCGGCGCCTTCTGGAACCCGGTCCCGCCGCAGGCGGCGCACGCGTTGCGGCGGTCGAAGAAGCGCGCGCCGCATGAGGCGCACTCGTTCGCGACCAGGTGGGGGTTCTCGCCGAGCACCAGGTAGTCGACGAGGGGTATCTGTTGGGACATTTCGCTCGCTTTCTCAAGCCGGTGCGAGAACGGGGGGAGAAGCGGGGGGAAGCGGAACGCCCCGCTGAACGGCCGGGAGAGCGGCGCGCCGGAGGTGCGGTCGGCGCCCCGCACCACCATCTCAAGCTCGTTCGCCGCGGCGAGCAGCGGGTCCCGGTCACGCTCCCCGTCGAAGAGTGTGGGCAGGTCACCCGCCGGGCGCTCGACGGCGCGCACCGTCTCGAACGGCGCATCCCGCATGTTTTCCTCCTCGGCCCGCGGGGCCAAGGTACCGCGAAACATTTAGATGTTAAAGATCAGGAAGAATCGAAAACATCTAGATGTATCTGGTGCGGTGGGGTGGGCGCCGGGATGATCGCGGCGGCGCGGCCGTCCGGCAGGGCGATGGCCGGCCTCCTCCGCCGGGCGGTCAGGTCCGGGAGGTCCGCTTGCCGCGCGCCAGCGACCCGCCGATGATCAGGCGCTGGATCTCGCTCGTCCCCTCGTAGAGCCGCAGCAGGCGGACGTCGCGGTAGATCCGCTCGACCGGGACCTCGCGCATGTACCCGGTGCCGCCGTGCACCTGCACCGCCAGGTCGGCCACGCGGCCGGCCATCTCGGTGCAGAAGAGCTTGGCCGCCGACGGCATGACCCGCCGGTCGGCGCCGCTGTCGTAGGCCGCCGCGGCGTCCCGGACCATGGCGCGTCCCGCGGCGACACCGGTGAACTGGTCGGCGAGCATCGCCTGCACGAGCTGGTGCTCCCCGATGGGGACCCCGCCCTGGGTGTTGGCCGCGGCGTAGGCGACCGACTCGTCGAGGGCCCGCTGCGCGCAGCCGACGGCGAGCGCCGCGATGTGGACGCGGCCGCGGGCCAGCGAGGTCATGGCCGCCCGGTAGCCGACCTCCTCGGCGCCGCCGACGAGCGCGGATTCGGGCACCCGCACCGAGTCGAGGACGACGTCGGCGGTCCAGGCGCCCTCCTGGCCCATCTTCGCGTCCTTGGGGCCCACGGTCAGCCCGGGCGCGTCGGCGGGCACCAGGAACACGGCGATGCCCGGACCGTCCGGCCCCGGTTCGCGGGTGCGCGCGAAGACCACGAACAGGTCGGCGAGCGGGGCGTTGGTGATGAAGCGCTTCTGGCCGTCGAGGACCCAGTCGCCGCCGTCGCGGCGGGCGCGGGTGCGCAGACCGGCGGGGTTGGACCCGGCGCCCGGCTCGGTGAGCGCGAACGAGGCGACGACCTCGCCGGAGGCGATGCCCCGGAGCCACCGCTCCTTCTGCGCCCCGGTGCCGAAGCCGACCAGGACCTGGCCCGCGATGCCGTTGTTGGTGCCGAACATCGACCGCAGGGCCAGGGTGGTGTACCCGAACTCCATCGCCAGCTCGACGTCCTGGCGCAGGTCGAGCCCGAGCCCGCCCCACTCCGCGGGGATCGCGTAGCCGAACAGGCCCATGTCCGCCGCCGCTTTGCGGAGATCGTCGGGTATCCGGTCCGCGGCCATGATCTCGTTCTCCCGCGGTACCACATCGTCGCGGACGAACCGCCGCACCTGGGCCAGGACCTCGGTGAAGTCCTCGTCGCCGACCTTGTCGCTCATGCCCATCGATTCTCGGAACCGATCTGATGCATGTCAAATACCAATATCCTTCTTATTGTTTCAGCCAAGGATATAATCGGGCGGTGGACTTCACCCAGCTCCAGGTGTTCCGCACGGTCGCCGAGGAACTGCACTTCGGCCGTGCGGCCAGGCGCCTGCACCTCGCCCAGCCCTACCTCAGCCGGACGATCCGCGCGCTGGAGGCCGATCTGGGCGCCCCGCTGTTCGAGCGCACGACGCGGCGCGTCGAGCTGACACCGGCCGGGCGGGCGCTGCTGGAGCCCGCGGCGGCGATCCTGCGGATGGGGGAGCGGGCCCGTTCCGAGGTGGAGGCGGCGCACCGCGGGGACAGCGGGCGCGTGCGGTTCAGCTTCGCCGGCCCGTCGTCCCAGGCCATGGTGGGAACGCTCGCGCGGATGGTGCGCGAGCGGCACCGGCGCATCGACCTCGCCTTCCGGCCCGGACGCTACGGCCCGGCCGTGGTGCGGGACCTTCTGGAGCACACGACCGACCTGGCCATCGCGCGCTTCGAGCACGCGCCGACCGGGGTCGAGAGCCGCGTCGTGGCCAGGGAGCGCGGCGTTCTCGCCGTCCCCTCGGCCCACCCGATCGCGAAGGCGGCGTCGGTGTCGTTCGCCGACCTGCGCGACGAGCCGTTCATCGCGCTGCCGGAGGAGTTCGGCTCGGCGGTGCGCGCGATGTTCGTGACGCGCTGCCACGCCGCGGGCTTCGTCCCGGACATCGTGCAGACCGCCCCCGACTCGTGGACGTGCGTCGCGCTCGTCGCGGCCGGTGTCGGGCTGCACTTCTCCACCGACTCGGCGGTCGGGCAGATGACGCTGGACGGCGTGCGGATCGTCCCGCTCGCCGAGGAGATCCCGCCGATCTTCTGCTACCTCCTCTGGCGGGCCGATGATCCCGACCGGGCCTTGGCGAAGGTTCTCCGGATCTCCGAAGAGGTGCTGCCCAGCGCTGCCTGAGCGACCTCACCGCGATCCCCGATCAGCCGCCGGCGGGCTTCCCGTTCCGCCGTTCCGGTTCACGGGCCCGCGGGGCCGGCCCGATGACGCCGTCGCGCTCCAGCAGGTCCAGCTCCCGCTCGCCGAGTCCCAGCTCCCGCAGGACGGGACGGGTGTGCTCGCCGAGACCGGGCACGGGGTCGAGCCGCCAGTCCCAGTCCGCGGACTCGGGCGGCGGCAGCAGTGACCGCACGGGCCCCACGGGGGAGCCGACCTCCCGCCACCTGCCGCGCTCGGTCAGCTGCGGATGCTCCAGCACGTCCGTCGGGGAGTTGAGCCGGGCATGGCCCAGGCCCGCCGCCTCGGCCGCGGCCCGGCAGTGCGCCAGGGGCCGCCCGGCCGCCCACTGCGCGATCAGGCCGTCCAGTTCCGCGCGGTGCCCGACCCTGTCGCTGTTGCGCGCGTACCGGGGATCCTCCGCCAGGTCGGGACGTCCGAGCACGTCTTTCGCCAGCCGCCGCCACTCACCGTCGTTGGTGGTCCCGAGCACGAGGACCTGGCCGTCCGCCGTCCCATAGGCGCCGTAGGGAGCGACCATCGGCGAGCTCAGGCCGTTGGGCCGGAGGTCCTCGCCTCCGTAGCGCGCCTGGTTGAGTGCGAATCCCATCCACTCGGTCACGGCGTCGAAGAGCCCGACCGAGATCGAGGCGCCCTCTCCCGTCCGCTCGCGTACGAAAAGGGCGGCCAGGACGGCCGAAAGGGCGTACATCCCGGCCCCGATGTCGGCGATGGGGATTCCCGGTTTGGCCGGGGCCTCGGGGGTGCCCGTGATGGCGCACGAGCCGGCCTCCGCCTGCACCAGCAGGTCGTACGCGCGGGCCTGCGCGTAGGGGCCGCCGCGCCCGTATCCGGAGATGTCGACGACGATCAGGCGGGGGTGGCGGGCGCGCAGCTCGTCGGCGCCGAGCCCGAGGCGCGCCGCGGCCCCGGGCGCCAGGTTCTGCACGATGACGTCGGCCCGCTCCACCAGGCGGTCCAGGACGCGCCGCCCCCGCGGTTCCTTCAGGTCGAGGGCGACCGACTCCTTGTTGCGGTTCGCCCAGACGAAGTGGGCCGCCATGCCGCCGACCACGGTGTCGTAGTCGCGCGCGAAGTCGCCGCGGCGCCTGTCCTCCACCTTGACGACCCGGGCGCCCAGATCCCCGAGGTGGCGGGTGCAGATGGGCGCCGCGACCGCCTGTTCCACCGCCAGGACCACGATTCCATCGAGGGGCCGGACCATCCCTGCCGCACCTGCTTCCTTGGGTCTCCTGTGCTTTGCGGGCAATGGTCGCGCAACCGGGCGGCGGGTTTCAGCCCTCGAGCACCATTCCCATCGGCGTCGGCGAGGCCATGCATCAGCAGCACGCTGAAGACCAGGGCGTTCCGGCGGCCGTGCCGGTCGCCGTACCGTTCGGACAGGATCCCGCCGACCGGCCTGGCTGAGGACTGAGTCGGCCGGCACGGCGGTTCGCCTTGCCGTTCAGCGCCGTTGCGGTGGCCCCGAGTGCGGCGAATATCATCTAGATGTTTTAATCTCAACTTCATATACCGCTGTGCCGGGGAGTTGATCGCACCGATGCCGTCCGAGTCCGGTCCGCCACCGCCGGAGCCGCGTTTTCCCGCCAGGTTCGACCCGCCGCGCAGGCCGGGCTCGGTGCGCCGCACGACGACGCACGACCTGCTCAGGCCGGAGGGCGTGCCCGGCCCGGTCGCCGTCGACGCCCGAGGTCGCGACCTGCGCACCGGCACCGGCGGGGAGGCCACGGTGCTCGACGCCGCCCGGATCAGCGCCTTGGTCGAGATGCCGAGCCGGGAGATCCGCGGCATCCGCGCCGACCCGCCCCACCCCGGCCTGCACGGGCTCGCCGGTACGCGGATCGCCGCCGGCTACCGCCGCGCCCTCGCCGAGGCGGCGCCGGACGTCGTGGGCTCCGGCCGGGTCCGCCACCAGCTGCTCGACGACCTCGCCGGCGCGATGGTCATCGCCGGCTACGCCAACAAGGGCTCCGGCCAGGCCCCGCCGAGGCTGCTCGATCCCGCGCAGCGGGCCGACCTGTGCGCGGGCTGGGCCACCGGCGGCACGCTTCTGGCGTCGCTGACGAGCGAGCGGCCGCAACCCTCGCCGCTGGGGCCGCCCGTCCCGGCGGACGGGACCGGCGACCCGCTCGCCTGGCACGAGTTCGGCGCCCTCCCGATCCACGCGATGCGCCGGCGCCGCCGCATCGACGCGTGGACGGAGAACGGAGTCGGCGTGGTCGACTGCGCCTTCCGCGACAGCTACGTCGGCGTCGGCGGCACCGAGACCGTCGTCCACGAGTACGCGGTCCGGGCGACGGTGGACCGGACGACGCTGGCCGTCCTGTCGAGCGAGGCGGAGGCCGGCGCGTTGCCCTACCCCGAGTGCCCGGCCGCGGCGGCGAGCGCCGCCCGGCTGGCCGGGGCACCCCTCCCCGACGTCCGCCGCCACGTGACGCGGTCGTTCACCGGCACGAGCACCTGCACCCACCTGAACGACGTCCTGCGCTCGTTCGCGGACGCGGGGGCCCTGCTCGACGCGGCGGACCCCGGCCCGGCGCGGAGGGCGTGACGCGATGGTGGCCCCTGGCACCCCCGGCACCCGCGGCACGGCCGACGCAGACGGCACCCGCCCCGGCTCGTTCCTCACCGTGCTCGACATGCGGATGCTGCCGCCGGACGGCGACGCCGCCCGCGCCACCGCGCACCTCGGCCCGGCCACCTGGGCCAAGGGCACCGAGCGGCCGCGGCTCGGCGCGCTGGTCGCCATGGCCGACGTCGTCGCCGGGCTGCGCCCGACCGGCGCGGTGGCCCCGACCGTCGATCTGAACCTCCAGCTGCTGCGGCCCGCTCCGGCACGCGGCCAGGTCGACATGGTGTGCCGCCCGCTGAAGGCCGGGCGCCGGCTGTTCGTCGGCGAGGTGCTGATGTGGCACCGGGAGACGTTGCTCGCCCGATCCGTCGCCACCTTCCTGAACCGGTCGTACGGGGTCCCCGGATCGCCGCCGCGCGCACCGTCCTCCGGGGCCGGGCGGCGGGAGGCGCCGTTCGACGAGTGGTTCCTGCCCTCCTACCCCGACGAGCGGACCGTGCTCGTCGAGCGGACCGAGGAGATCTCCAACGGCCCGGGCGCGACCGTCCAGGGCGGCGCGCAGGCGACCGTGGCGGAGCTGGCGGCCGAGTGGGCGCTCTCGCCGCTGGGCCCGCACCTCGCCGTCGATCTCGACATCCGCTACCTCGGACCGGTGACGACCGGGCCGCTGGCGGCGACCGCCGACGTGCTCGCCGTGCACGGCGACCGGGCGTTCGTGAGCGTCCGGCTGGCCGACGCCGGCGCCGGGGACGCCGCCGTCGCGCACGCGGCCGTCGTGTGCCGCCCGGAGGCCTGACCGGGCGGCTCCCGGGCCATCATGAAACCTATAGATATTTTCGGCGGCCCGTCTACACTTCCACGTCGCCGACGCCGCGGTGGTCGGCGTGCCGGACTCCCGGACCGGCGAGCGGGTCTGCGCCGTGGTGGTGGCCCGGCCGGGCGGGCCCGAGGTGACGCTCGCCGACCTGTCCCGGCACTGCCTCGCCAAAGGGCTCGCGCGCTTCAAGACCCCCGAGCGGCTCCTCGTCGTCGACCGGCTGCCCCGCAACCCCATGGGCAAGATCCTCAAGAACGAGCTCCGCGCCGCCGCGCTGGAGTCCTGACGGGGCGCTGACGGGCGTTTGCCGCGCGGTCCCCGAACTTCTGGGCGGAAAGATCGCCTTTCGCGTGGAACATCTAGAAGACCTGCACGTCCATGGGTTCTCCGGTACGACCACGCGACCGGGAGTCGGAGTTCTCCTATAAAGCACGGTCGGCCGACGGCCGCGGATTGCGGCCGGGGTTCAGGGCACGGCCGGTGGTAACAACGTTTTACGCCGACCGGAAGGGTCTTCCGGTCGAAGTCGGAGCCTTTCTGGTAACGCTGTGTTCCCGATACCGGACAGGGATGGCCGGGCGAGTGCGGCCGCTGCGGCCCGGGCGGCGGGGGCGAAGGACTCCGGCCGCTCGCGTACGGCGACGGGGTGGGCCGGTCACCTCGTGATCAGGCGGGTTCGCCCGTCCGGGTGACCGTCTGGAACACCGCCGATGCGGAGGTCACCATGCGGTCCTCCGCGCCCTCGTCGTGCAGGGTCAGCCGGACGCCGACCTTCCCGGCGGTGCCGTGCACCGCTTCCCCGTCGACGCGGAACGGCCCGGTCTTGCCGCGGGCCAGGAACATGACGTGCCAGGTCTGCATCTGGAGCAGCTCGGTGCCGGCCAGCCCGGCGGCGAGGTCGATCGCCGCGGTCTCGAGCAGGACGTGCTGGGGCCCGATGTGCAGGGCGGCGTCGGGCGAGGCGAGCTCCACGGCGAGCTCGGGCAGGCCCCAGTGGCCGTCGTCGCGGCGCGAGGCGCCGAACGCCTCCCACAGGGGCGGCAGGTCGGGGGAGTCGACGATCTCCAGCCGGTCCTCCTCCATCTTCTGGAGTCCCTCGGGCACGGAGCCGATCCGGACGCCCTGGCCCTCGACGAGCGCGATCACCCGCCCGTGGTCGTCGGCGTCGACGATCTTCGACCGGCTGTAGCCCATCCGGGCGCCCGACTTCAGCACCTCCGACTCCACCACCTCGATGCGCGCGACGTCGCGCGCGTCGTCGAGGATCTGGCAGGAGTGGACGACCGGGTTCGGGACCGTCTCCAGGTCCGAGCCCACGTTGCCCTCCGGGGCGCTGATCGACAGCGGCGCGACCAGGAGCCCGCCCGCGGCGTTGCGCATGTCGCGGCGCAGCGTCACGGTGTTGTCGACGGGCCCGGTGTTCATCGCGCCGTGGTTGCGGCCGATGTAGCGGTAGCTCAGCAGCCCGGTCCAGCGCCGCCGCAACTCGGTCGCGTACGCGGTGGGATCGTCCTTCAACTCTCGGATGTCGCGCAGCATCGAACCACACCTCCACGGGCCGCGTCCGGGGCGGCCCCGCGTTCCGTGCCCCGCCGGGTCCGCGGGGGCGGACGGCGCCTGCGAGGCGGCGGCCATGACGGCGCCGACCGTGTACGGCGGTGACCGCACGGGCATTGCCGGGATGCTTGCCGTCGGGCTCACGGTAATGCCTTTCAAAGTCACCGGTCAAGATCGTCGGCGGCGTGCGGCACTCCGCGGCCGCATTTCCAGGGAACATCGGGAAAGGCTGTCCCGGATGCTCGCCCGACGTGGCGAGAAGGGGCTTCCCCGATCCGGAAAACCCTGTTACCATCACGTCTTGCCAGCCCGTACCGCAGTGCTGTCCAGAGGGGCGGGCAGCCGGTCGGTGACGTCGTTACCACGATCGGCGGCACGCCGGGCCGATGTGCGGGACGGCGCTGAACAACGTGGTTACCAAACGCCTGGAGGTCGCGGTGTCCCGACGACTTGAATTCCCCGTGTTCGACGCGGACAACCACATGTACGAGACCACGGACGCGTTCACGAAGTACCTGCCGGAGGAATACTCCGGTCTCGTGAAGTACGTCCAGGTCAACGGCCGTACGAAGATCGCGCTCAAGAACACGATCAGCGAGTACATCCCGAACCCCACCTTCAGCAAGGTCGCGCCCCCCGGAGCGCAGGAGCTGGAGTTCAAGCTCAAGAACCCCTCCTCGAAGACCCAGGTCAGGCCAGGGGACAAGGAGATGGCGCCACCGCCGAAGTACATCGAGTCGCCGCCGGCCTTCTTCAACCCCGCCGACCGGCTCGAACTCATGAACGAGCTGAGCATCGACCGGGCGATGATGTGGCCGACGCTCGCCAGCCTGCTGGAGGAGCGGCTCGCCGACGACCCGCGCGCCACGCACGCCATCGTGACGGCGCTGAACCGGTGGATGCACGAGCACTGGACCTTCAACTTCGAGGAGCGGATCTTCCCCACCCCGGTGATCACGCTGCCGATCATCGATGAGGCCATCCGCGAGCTGGAGTGGGTGCTCGAGCGCGGCGCCCGCGCCATCCTGATCCGCCCCGCCCCGGTGCCGGACTACCGGGGGCAGCGGCGCTCGTTCGCCCTCCCCGAGTACGACCGGTTCTGGAAGATCGTGCAGGACTCGGGCGTCGTGGTCGGCCTGCACGCCTCCGACGACGGCTTCGTGCGCTACCTCAACGAGTGGGAGGGCCGGTCCGGCGAGTACCAGCCGTTCAAGGCGGCGCCCTCGCCCTTCTCCGCGCTGGTGAGCGCCGAGTACCGGTCCATCAAGGACGTCGTCTACTCGATCATCGGCCACGGGCTCGCCACCCGGTTCCCCGACATCCGGTTCGTGCCGGTGGAGAACGGCAGCGCGTGGGCCAAGCCGCTCGTCCAGAACCTCAAGAAGGTCTACGCCCGGTCGCCGGAGATCTTCCCGGAGGACCCGCTGGAGGCCCTGCGGCGTTCGATCTACATCCACCCGTTCCACGAGGAGGACGTGCTCGGCCTCGTGGAGGTGATCGGAGCCGACCGGGTCATCTTCGGCTCGGACTACCCGCACCCGGAGGGCCTGTTCGACCCGGTGACGTTCGTCGACGAGCTGGAGTCGCTGCCGAAGGAGGACCAGGCCAAGATCATGGGCGGCAACCTGGCCACGATCATGGGCGTCGACCCCACCAAGGGCGCGCTGGCCCCCGCCTGATGTGCCCATGCGGGCCGCGCCCGCGCGTGCTCATCGGGCCGCGCCCGCGTGTGCCGATGCGGGCTTCGCCCGCCATGCCGGCCGCCCGGCGTGGCGGGCCCGGCCCGCCGTTCCCGGCGGGTCCGAGCCGCCGCGGCACCACGTTCACGACCGTGCCCACGGCGCCGCCACGGCCGGCGGCACGGCGTCCACCCCTTGTCCCCAATGGCACCCCTTCCGGACCGGGCGGCGTCCCGCGACCGGGCCGGTGAAAAGCATGGAGTCCGCATGGCAGAGTACGAGTTCATCAGCACCGAGTCGCTGGACGACGGTGCGATCGTCCGCATCATGCTGGACCGGCCGAAGCAGCGCAACGCGCAGAACCGCGGCCTGCTCGTCGAGCTGAACGACGCGTTCCTGGCCGCCGAGGCCGACGACAAGGTCCGCGTGGTGATCCTGGGCGGGATGGGGCCCATGTTCTCCTCCGGCCACGACATGGGCTCCAAGCAGTCCATCGCCGAGCAGACGCCGGGCCCCGGGCAGCACCCCACCTGGCGGGCCAACGGCGGCACGCGGGACGGCATCGAGCGGATGTACCTGCAGGAGTGGCACTACTTCTTCCAGAACACCAAGCGCTGGCGCGACCTGCGCAAGATCACGATCGCGCAGGTGCACGGCAACGTGTTCTCCGCCGGCCTGATGCTGATGTGGGCGTGCGACCTCATCGTGGCCGCCGACGACACCGTGTTCGTCGACGTCGTGGGCCAGCGCCTGGGCATGTGCGGCATGGAGTACTTCGCGCACCCCTGGGAGTTCGGGCCGCGCAAGACCAAGGAGCTGATGCTCACCGGAGACTCCATCGACGCCGACGAGGCCCACCGGCTCGGCATGGTCAGCAAGATCTTCCCGCCGGACGAGCTGGGCGACCGCACGCTGAAGTTCGCGCGCCGCATCGCCGCCCTGCCGACGATGGCCGCGTTGATGATCAAGGAGTCGGTCAACCAGGCCGTCGACAACATGGGCTTCGCCAACGCGCTGAACGCCACCTTCACGCTCCACGAGCTCAACCACGCGCACTGGGCGGTGGCGCACGAGGACGGGTTCCCCGTCGCCCGTCCCGAGGACGGCGTCCCCGACTGGCGCGACGCGCCCCCCGTCCTGCCCGCGCGCCGCGACACACCCGGCGGAGCCCCGTCGTAAGGGGCCGTCATGGACCTGTTGCTGGAGGGCAGGGCGTTCGTCGTGGTCGGCGGCAGCGCGGGCATCGGCTTCGCCGCCGCCAGGCAGCTCGCGGAGGAGGGCGCGCGCGTCGCGGTCGTCGGCCGCGGCCGGGAGCGGGCGGACGCGGCGGTGGCGGAGCTGGCGGACGCCGGCGCGGCCCAGGCCGTCGCCGTCACCGCCGACGTCGGCCGGGAGGGCGAGGCGGAACGCGCCGTCTCCACCGCGGCGGAGCGGTTCGGCGGGCTGGACGGCATCGCCGTGACCACGGGACTGCTGGGACACGAGCCGATCGAGGTCGCCGACGCCCGGTGGGACGAGGTCTTCCACGACGTGCTGCTGGGCACCGTGCGCAGCGTCCAGAGCGCCCTGCCGTTCCTGCGGCGCGGCGGCGGCACCGTCGTCACGACCGCGGCCTACAGCGTGCGCGCGCCCGAACTCGCCCGGCTGCCCTACGCCTCGCTCAAGAGCGGCGTCGCCACGTTCACCAAGGGCATCGCCAAGGCGTACGGCTCGGAGGGGGTCCGCGCGAACTGCGTGTGCCCGGGGGCGATCGAGACGGCGGCACTGCGGGGCCTGCGCTCCAGGATCGCCGCGGAGCGCGGGGTGCCGCCGGAGGGCGTGCTCGAACGGGTGATGGCCGAGGAGTGGCACCTCGACGTCGCGCTGGGCCGCCCCGGTCGGCCGTCCGAGGTCGGGGAGCTGATCGCGTTCCTGCTCTCGCCCCGGGCGGGCTACCTGACCGGAGCACTGATCAACATCGATGGCGGGACCGACTTCTGAGCGGCGTCCCGGCCGTCGTCCCGCGGCCGTGCGCGCGGCGCGTTCCCGGCGGCGGGCGCGCCCGCGCCGACCGGCTCGGACCCGGTGGGCGCGCCGCTACAGTACTGGGCTGGGACGGGGCGCGGCACGCGGTTTTCCTGCGGATTGGCGTAAGCGGCACCCGGTGGAGGTGGGAGCGTAGTGGGTTTGACGGCCCAGACTCGGAGCGAGCAGGCGGTGCTCCAGGTGGTGACCGAGCTTCTCGAACTGGAGGGTTACGAGGCCGTCCGGATTCGCGAGGTCGCGGCGCGCGCGCACGTGTCGACCCGGACCATTTACGAGAGCTTCGGCAACCGCGACGAGATGATCGTGACGGCGCTGCAGCAGTGGATGCAGGAGAACGTCAAGGAGCCGGTGGAGGCGATCGAGCCGATCCCCGGCGAGCCGATCGACGAGGGGCTCATGCGGCTCTTCAGGCAGATCTTCGCCCCCTGGGAGCGCCATCCGCGGCTGCTGATGGCCGTCGACATCGCGCGGCGGGGCCCGGGCGGCGACCGGCTCGTCACCTTCGGCAAGCACGCTTTCCAGCCGGCCATCCACCAGGTGCTGAAGGACACCGACCCGGCGTACGCCAGGGACGTCAGCGAGATCCTCTACCACGTCGTCTCCGGGGTGCTCAGCCAGTTCAGCGACCGCGAGGTGGCGATCAACGCCCTGCTGCCCATCATCGAGCGCACCGTTCACCGGCTGACCGAATCGCGCGTCCCGCCGCCGGCGGAGTAGCCCGGCCCGCCCCGCCGGTGGGCGGCGGTCAGGAGGAGAAGGAGTAGCCCCCGTTCACGGGATAGGTCTGCCCGGTCACCCAGCCCGCGTCCGGGCCGGAGAGGAAGGCCACCATCGCCGCCGCGTCGTCGGGCCGGCCGAACCGCCGGATGACGTACCGGCCCAGGTTGCGGGCGAGACGGGGATCGTCCTCGGAGCCCTCGGGCAGGATCGTCCCGAGGGACACGCAGTTGACGGTGACGCCGTGGCGGCCGACCTCCCGGGCGACCGCGCGGCTGAACCCGGCGGCCCCCGCCTTGGCCGCCGAGTAGGCCGCCATCGTCGGCTCGCCCACCCGGGCCGCGTCGGAGATGACGGTGACGACGCGCCCCCAGGACCGGTCGATCATGCCGGGGAGGAAGGCCCGCACCGCGTGCATGACCCCGTGCAGGTTGACGCCGAGGAAGGGCGCCCAGTCGGCGGGGGACGTCTCGGCGAAGGGCGCGAAGTCGTCCCTGCCCAACGCGGCGACGCGGCCGGCGTTCCCGGCGTTGTTGACCAGGATGTCGACCGGGCCGGCCGTGCTCGCGGCCCGCTCGACCGCGGTCCAGTCGGTGACGTCGAACGGCGACGGCACCGCGTCCCCGCCGGCCGCGCTGATCTCCTCCGCCACCGCGGCGGCCCGCTCGGGGGCCAGGTCGTTGACGACGACGCCCGCGCCGCGGCGCGCGAGTTCCAGCGCGATGGCGCGCCCGATGCCCTGGCCGGAGCCGGTCACCAGCGCGCGCCGCCCGGCGTGCGTACGCTCCTCCGCCATCCACGCTCCCGATGTGAAAGTTTTATACACGTCTATATAGCATGGGGCTTCTCGTGCCGCCGCCGGCGGCCCCGGGGCGGGCCTGCGCTCCCTGGGCCGCGCGGGATCGAACGCCGCGCGCCAGCGCGCCGCGACCACTCGGGAGACGATGTGTCCAGGCAGCCGGAGAACGGGAAGCCGGCGGCCCCGCCGCCCCGGCGCCCGGCGACCAGCATCGACGTCGCCCGTCTGGCGGGGGTCTCCCGGGCCACGGTGAGCCACGTGCTCAACGACCAGATCGAGCGGTTCAGCGCCGAGACGGTCGAGCGGGTGCGCAGCGCCGCGGCCGCCCTCGGCTACGTCCGCTCGGCGGCGGGCCGGGCGCTGGTCATGGGACGCAGCGACTTCATCGTGCTGGCCGTGCCGCACGCGACCGTCACCCGGGTCCAGGAGGTCATCGAGGCGCTGTCGGCCGACATCGAGGAGCTCGGCTTCACCGTCGTCGTGCACTTCGAGGGGACGGGGGCGGGACGGAAGGCGCCGGACCGCCTGCACCACATGATCGAGACGCTGCGTCCCGCCGGGGTCGTCGACCTGGGCGGGCTGTCGGCCGACGACACGGAGTTCTTGCGCAGGGTCGGCTGCCTGGTCCTGCCCCGGCACCGGGTCGACGACCCGAACCGGCTCATCGGGCACATGCAGGCCGGGCATTTGCACGCGCGGGGCCGCACCGAGATCGCCTACGCGTTCACCGGCGACCGGCGCGACGACCCGTACGGGCTCGGACGGGCGGAGGCCGTCGCCGCGTTCTGCGCGGACGCGGGCCTGCCGCCGCCGGCGCGCCTCCACGTGCCCATCGAGTCCGAGGCCGCCCGGGCGGAACTGGAGCGGCTCGTCCTGTCGCGCGGGCGCCCGGTGGGGATCGCCTGCTACAACGACGAGGTCGCCCTGGCCCTGGTCTTCGCAGCGAAGGCGCTCGGCATGGACGTGCCCGGCGACGTCGCCGTCATCGGTGTCGAGCGCACCGAGGTGGGGCAGGTGGTCTCGCCCCGGCTCACGACGGTCGCGGGCGACCTCCCGACGATCGTGGGCTTCTTCCGGTACGCCCTGGCGCAGGCCTACGGCGGTTCGACGCCCGGGAAGGAACCCCCGAGCCTGCGTGACGGTTACCGGATCTACCAGGGCGAGACGACGTAGGCCGACCGCGGCGCATCCCGGCCGGGCCTGCCACGGCGCGTCGTTGACACGTGTCACCGCCCGCTCGTAGTGTGAGCCGTGCCGACGGAGAACCCGCCCCGCGGACGCCTGTCCCGAGGCCGCGCTGGCCAGGAGGCACCTATGCCGCTCCCGAGCGAGGCGGACGTGGTGGTCGTCGGATTCGGTGTGGCCGGTGCCGCGGCGGCCCTGGCGGCGGCGCGGGCCGGAGCCCGCGTCCGCGTCCTGGACCGGGGCGTGCCGGCGGCGCGCAGACCCGCCCTCTCACGTTCCGCCCGCTCCCGCCGGTCACTGCGGCTCGGACTGCGGCGGGCCGCTCTCGCGGCCGGGGTCGCCGTCCACTCGCGGTGCCGCGTGCACGAGCTGATGGTGGACGCCGGACGGGTGCGCGGTGTCGGTTACGCGGCACTGCCGCCCGGCGGGGGCGCCGCCACGGCGCCCCGCTCGCTCCGGCACACGGGTGCCCGGGCCGCGGCGTCCGTCGCCCCGGCACTGGCCCGCGCCGCCGACGCGGTGTGGCACGCGGAAGCGGTCGTCGGCGAGATCGGCTGCTCCTCGGTCGTGCTCGCCCTGGACCCGCGCCACTGGGAGTTCGTCGGGCCCGCCGTATGGAGCGCGGCGCGCGCGAGAGGCGCCTGGCAGGAGGGCGCTGCTCCTCTGCGGGCCGTGCCGCGGGGGAGTCCGGACGTGCGGCCCAGCCCGGAGCTGACCGTCCGCACCTGGTGCGCGGCTCGGGAGGCGGGTGCCGTGGCGGCCTCGCGACAGACCGAACTGGGTTTCGACGGTCCTACCGGAGCCGTCCTGATGGGAGACGGCGGCCTGCCCGTGCCCGGCCTCTACACCGCCGTGGGCGCGCACCGGCCCGATGGCGCCGGCGGCGGGCACGCCGCCCGACTGGCCGCCGAGTTGGCCGCCGCGCAGCGGGCCGGGCACGGCGCCGTCCTCGAGATGACGCGACGCCGGGGGGCCGGGTTGTGGTCCGCGGTCTGATGGCGGCGGGCGGCCGGCTTCTCACCCGCCGGGGAACCGCCGCGCCCCGCCCTCCCGGAAGGCGGCGATCACCAGGTGAGGACGGCGGCGCCGGGGTCGGTCTCGCCCGGCGCGGTCGCGAGCGGGGAGCGGTCCCGCGTGCCCCGGTCCCCGTTCCGGTCGCCGTCCTCGCTGACGCCGCCGACGAGGTCGGGCGCGGGCGCCAGCGTCCACAGCTCGCCGAGCACCTCGCGCAGGACGTCCCGGCGCAGCGAGTAGAAGTAGTGGCGGCCCCGCTTGTGCACCTCGATCAGCCCGGCCTGCGTCAGGATCTTGGTGTGGTACGAGATGGTGGGCTTGGAGACGGGCAGCGTGTCCTCCAGGACGCTGCAGGGGAACTCGTCCTGCCGCGCCACCTGCTGCACGATGCTCCACCGGATCGGGTCGCCCAGCGCCTTGAAGACCTCGGTCGCGGTAACGGGTTCGCGGGACATGACGCCCTCTCCTCTGCACTGCACCGCAGTTCCACTGTTCGTCAACCATGAATTTATCCCAAGCGGGCCGTCGTGGCTTTTCCTCCGGGGTGAGACGTCGCACAGGCCCAGGTGGGCGGCGCTACGGCCGCTCCGGATGGTGCGGCCGCGCAAGGAAAACATTTAGATATATTGACATGTATCTGGATATCGGCTTCAGTGAGATGCGTCTTGCCCGGTGCCGGGCACCGCGGGGCCCGAGGCGTCCCGCGGTCCGCCTCCGGCCGCCGATCCCACCGGATGTGAGGGGGAAGTCCCCGATGGAGCTGGCTCTTTCGCCGGATCAGAAGCTCTTGCAGAAGTCCGCGCGAGGGCTCCGGGAGAAGGAGTGCCCGCTCGACCGCATCCGCGCGATGGAGGACGGCGAGCCCCGCTGGAGCCGCGACTTCTGGCGCAGGGGCGCCGAGCTGGGCTGGGCCGCGGCCGTCGTGCCGGAGGAGCTCGGCGGCGGCAGCGTCTCCGGAGAAGGCGTGCGCGACCTGGCCGTCATCGCCGAGGAACTGGGCGCGGGAGTCGCCCCCGGGCCCCTGCTGCCGGTCAACGTCGTGCTCGCCGGCCTCGTCCACGCGCACGGCACCGGTCCCGACCACACCGCCGCGATCGAGTCGCTCGTCGCGGGGGAGAGCGTCGCAAGCTGGGCGGTCTACGAACCCGGCCGGGAATGGACGGCGGAGCCCCCCGGCCTCACCGCCACCCCCGTCGGCGGCGGCTTCGTGCTCGACGGCGCCAAGGACCGCGTCGAGGACGCCGGCCAGTCCGACCTGTTCCTGGTCACCGCCGCGACCGCGCAGGGACCCGCCCAGTTCCTGGTCCCCTCGGACGCCCCCGGTGTGACCGTCACCCCGCAGTGGTCCCTGGACCTGTCGCGCGCCTTCGGCGAGGTCCGCTTCCAGGGCGTCCGGGTCGGTGAGGACGCGCTGGTGGGCGTGCCGGGCGACGTCCAGACCGTGGAGCGGCAGCTCCAGATCGCCCTCGTCGTACAGTGCGCGGAACTCTGCGGCGGCCTGGACAGGATCTTCGACCTCACCACGCGGTGGGCGTTCGACCGGTACTCCTTCGGCCGGCCGCTGGCGTCCTACCAGGCCCTCAAGCACCGCTTCGCCGACATGCGCACCTGGATCGAGGCCTGCCACGCGACGACGCAGGCGGCGGCGGCAGCCGTGCAGGCGGCGTCGCCGGACGCCCCCCGCCTGGTCAGCGTGGCCAAGTCGTACGTGGCCGAGCGGTCACCGGTCATCCTGCAGGACTGCGTGCAGCTGCACGGCGGCATCGGGGTGACCTGGGAGCACGACCTCCACGTCTACCTGCGGCGCGCCGTCCTGGACCGGTCCCTCTACGGCACCCCGAGGGACCACCGCCTCCGCCTGGCCGACCTCGCCACCGCCTGACCGGCCGAAAGGGAAGGACCCACGATGACCGAGACCACGATCGAGAGCGTCGAATCCTTCCGCGCGCGGGCCCGGCGATGGCTGGCGGAGAACATGCCGCGCCTGGACGGCGAGGTGCCCCCGCCGGCCGAGGACGACATCCACGAGTGGCACCGCGCCCGCGAGCTTCAGAAGAAGCTGCACGCCGGCGGCTTCGCCGGCATCTGCTTCCCGAAGGAGTACGGCGGGCTCGGCCTGACGCCCGCCCACCAGCAGGCGTTCACCGAGGAGTGCGCGGGCTACGAGATGCCGCTGCTGCTCAACACGCCCACGTTCAGCATCTGCGCCGCGACGCTGCTCGACGTGGGCACCGAGGAGCAGAAGCGCGAGCGGATCGGCGCCGCCATCCGCGGGGACGAGGCGCTCTGCCAGTTCCTGTCCGAACCCCGCGGCGGATCCGACCTCGCCGGAGTGATCACCCGGGCCGAGCGCGACGGCGACGGCTGGGTCCTCAACGGGGCCAAGACCTGGAGCACCTCCGCCTACGCGGCCGACTGGGGGCTGTGCCTGGCCCGCACGGACTGGGAGGTGTCCAAGCACCGCGGGCTCACGATGTTCCTCGTCCCGGTGAAGGCGCCGGGCGTGACGGTGAACCGCATCCGGATGGTGAACGGCTCCCGGGAGTTCTGCGAGGAGTACTTCGACGACGTGGTGCTGCCCGCCTCGGCCGTCGTCGGCGAGGTCGGCGGCGGCTGGGAGGTCGCGTCCCGGCAGCTGTTCCACGAGCGCAACGCCGTGGGCGGCGGCTCCCCCTACGTCAGCGGCCGGGGGCTCCCCCCGACGATGCCCCGCGTGCCGCCGATCGACGTCGCGCGGGCGCTGGACAGGATCGACGACCCGGGGGTGCGCGAGCTGGTCGGCGAGGCGCTGGCGATGACGGCCGTGCACGAGCAGACGGTCGAGCGGGTGTCGCGGGCGCTCACCGGCGGCGCGCTCCCGCCGGCCGGGTCGTCCATGCTGCGCCTGCTGCACGCCGAGACCTCCCAGCGGAGACAGGACATCGCCCTCGAGATCGCGGGCGCGAACGCCGCCACCGGCGCGGGCGCCGACCTGGGGATCGGGGGCCGGGTGTCCATCGGCTACCTCACGCGGCAGAGCGCGAGCCTGGGCGGCGGCACCACCGAGATCTCGCGCAACATCGTCAGCGAGCGGCTGCTGGGCATGCCCCGCGAGCCCGCCCCCGACCGGGACGTCCCCTTCAAGGACGTCAAGCGCGGACGCTGACGAACGCTGACGGACAAAGCGACGAGGGCGTGCCGCTCCCGCACCGTTTCCGATCACTGCCACCGCGTCAGGAAGCCGAGGTCTTGCAACCGTGTTCAAGCCGATGGAAGGTATCCGGGTCCTCGAGGTCGCCCAGTTCACGTACGTGCCGTCCGCCGGTGCCGTGCTGGCGGACTGGGGGGCCGATGTCATCAAGGTCGAGCACGCCGAGAGGGGGGACGCGCAGCGCGGGATCGTCAAGGTCTTCAGCCAGAACGTCGGCTCGGAAGGGTCGAGCTTCTCGCCGATGATGGACGGCCCGAACCGCGGCAAGCGCAGCATCGGGCTGGCGCTGGAGAAGCCGGAGGCGGCGCGGGTGCTGCACGAGCTGATCCGCACCAGCGACGTGTTCCTGACCAACTTCCTGCCCAGCGCCCGGGCCAAGCTGGGCATCGAGGTCGAGGACGTGCGGGCGGTCAATCCGGACATCATCTACGCGGCCGGGACGGGATTCGGGCACAGCGGCCCGGAGGCCGACAAGGGCGGCTACGACAGCACCGCCTACTGGGCGCGCGGCGGCAGCGCCGACTCGGCCACGCCGCCCGAGGCGGAGTTCCTGACCCAGCAGCCGGTGGGCGCCTACGGCGACAACATCGGCGGGATGACGATCGCGGGCGGGATCGCGGCGGCCCTGTTCGCGCGGGCGCAGGGGCACGGCGCGGCGACGGTGGACATCTCCCTGCTGGGGGTGGGCGCCTGGGCGACCCAGATGAACGTGAACCTGGCCCTGCTGAACGGCGGCCCGCTGCCGAAGGTGAACCGGCGGGCGACCCGGGCAAGCAACCCGCTCACGGGCGTGTACGAGACCTCCGACGGCCGGTGGATCTGCCTGTCGATGCTGCAGCCGGGCCGGTACTGGCCGGAGTTCTGCGCGAAGGTGGGGCGCCCCGAACTGGCCGCCGACGAGCGTTTCGACTCCGCGCAGAAGCTGATGGCCAACGCCGCCGAGGTCAGCGAGATCGTCGAGGAGATCATCGCGAGCCGGACCAAGGACGAGTGGGTCGCCGCCTTCGAGGACATGGAGGGCCAGTGGTCGGTCGTCCAGAACACCTACGAGGTGGGGAACGATCCGTCGCTGCGGGCCATCGGCCAGATCGCCGACGTAGTGGACGCCGAGGGGGTGACCCGGCAGCTGGTGGCCAGCCCGGTGCAGTTCAACCGCGAGGCGCCGCAGCTGACGCGAGGCCCGCTGTTCGCCGAGCACACCGACGAGATCCTGCGGGAACTCGGCATCGGCGACGAGGAGCTCATCAACCTCAAGATCGCCGGGGCGGTCACGTGACCGCGCCCGCGACCCCGCGCGTCGGGTTCATCGGACTCGGCAGCCAGGGCGGCCCCATGGCCCGGCGGATCGCGGAGGCCGGTTTCCCGACCACGCTGTGGGCGCGCCGTCCCGAGACGCTCGCGGCCTTCGCCGGCACCGGCGCCGCCGTCGCGGGCTCCCCGGCGGAGCTGGCCGCTGCCAGCGACATCGCGTGCGTGTGCGTGGTCGACGACGCGGGGGTCGAGGAGGTGGTGTCCGGGCCGGACGGCCTGCTGGCGGGCATCGGGCCCGGCGGGCTGATCGCCGTGCACAGCACCGTCCACCCCGACACCTGCCGCCGGCTCGCCGACCTGGCCGCGGCCCGGGACGCCGCCTTCGTCGACGCGCCGGTCAGCGGCGGCGGGCACGCCGCCGAGCAGGGGAAGCTGCTGGTCATGGCCGCCGGCGACACCGCCGCGGTCGAGCGCGCCAGGCCGGTGTTCGAGAGCTACGGCGACCCCGTCCTGCACCTGGGGGACGTCGGCGCCGGGCAGAGCGCCAAGCTGATCAACAACCTGATGATGGCGGCGAACCTGGGGGTGGCCGAGAGCGGGTTCGCGCTGGCCGCCCGGCTCGGCGTCGACCGCGCCCAGCTCTCCCGCGTGCTGGCGCACGGGTCCGGCGGGAGCTTCTCGGCGTCCGTGCTGGGGCCGCCGGACTTCACCCTGACGCCCCTGGCGGAGCACGCCGGCCCGCTGCTGCGCAAGGACGTCCGGCTGGTGGTCGCGCTCGCCGGCGGCGGCGGCGACGCCGAGGCCGGCACCGTGCTCGCGGCCGCGGACGCCGCTCTCGACTCGCTGGGACACCCCCGATGAACCCGCCCGTGCCCGACCGGCCCCGCCCCGAGGGGCCGGCACGTCCCCACCCCCTACGAACGGGAGTCGATGATGACCACGCTCGGTGATCGGATGCTCGTCGACGGTGAGCTGGTGGCGGCCGGCGGCGGCCGCACCTTCGACAACGTCAACCCGGCCACGGAAGAGGTGATCGGCGCGGTGCCGGAGGCCGGCACCGCGGATCTGGAACGGGCGATCGGCGCCGCCCGGCGCGCCTTCGACACCACCGGCTGGTCGACCGACGTCGAGCTGCGGCGCCGCTGCCTGGTCCAGCTGCGCGACGCGCTGCGCGCCGAGGTCGAGACGCTGCGGCCGATGTACGTGGCCGAGACCGGCTGCCCGGTGAGCCAGACGCCGGGGGTCGCGATGGAGCAGTCGATCGGCTACCTCGACCACTACATCGGGCTGCTGGAGGGCTACGAGTTCGAGCACACGCTGCCCACCAAGTCCATCATGGGCAGGCCCGCCGACCGGATCATCCGCCGGGAGGCGGCCGGTGTGGTCGGGGCCATCACGCCCTGGAACTACCCGCTCTACCTCGGCATCTGCAAGGTCGGCGCCGCGCTGGCCGCGGGCTGCACGGTCGTCCTGAAGCCCGCGCCCGACACCCCGTGGAGCTCGCTGGCGCTCGGCGCGCTCGCCGCCGAGCACACCGACATCCCCGCCGGCGTCCTGAACGTGGTCACCACCAGCGACAACAATGTCGCCCAGCTGCTGGCGACGCATTCCGACATCGACGCGGTCACGCTCACCGGGTCGACGGCGACCGGGCGCAAGGTGATGGGAGCCGCCGCCGAGACCGTCAAGCGGGTGACGCTGGAGCTGGGCGGCAAGTCCGCGGCGGTGTTCCTCGACGACCTTCTCCTGGAACTCGTCATCCCGGCGCTGGCCGGCGCCGTGTGCATCCACGCCGGGCAGGGCTGCACCCAGCTGACCCGCTTGCTGGTGCCGCGTGCCCGCCTGGACGACGTCGTCGACATGGCCAAGGGGGCCATGGAGCAGGTGAAGTGGGGTGACCCGACCGACCCGGAGAACGTCATGGGGCCGGTCATCAACGCCGCGCAGCGTGACAAGGTGCTGCGCTACTACGAGCTTGCCGCGCGGGACGGTCGCGTCGTGTTGGGGGGCAGGCCCACCGACCGGTTCGAGCGCGGCTACTACGTCGAGCCCACGCTCATCACCGACGTGGACCCCAAGGCCGCCGTCGCCCAGGACGAGATCTTCGGCCCGGCGCTGGTGGTCCTGCCCTTCGACGACGAGGAGGACGCGCTCCGCATCGCCGACGGCACGATGTACGGCCTGTCGGCGGCCGTCTTCAGCGCCGACCAGGACCGCGCGATGGCCATGGCCCGCCGCTTCCGTACCGGGACCGTCAGCGTGAACGGCGCCCAGTGGTTCGACGTGGAGTCCCCGTTCGGCGGCTACAAGCAGAGCGGTCTCGGCCGTGAATGGGGGACCGAGGGCCTGGAGGACTTCCTCGAGGTCAAGACCATCGCGGTGCCCCCCGCCGGCTGAGCCCGCGGCTTCCCATCCGATCCGACTTCCGCGAGGAGGCCCACCATGAAGGGCTGGAGAAGCTTGCCATGACCATGGACGATGCGCGGGCCACCGGCGCCGCGCCCGGCGCGGAGGACGCGCAGGGCGTGCCGACCGCGGACGACGCGCGCAGGAGACACACCATCAGCCTGGACCGCCATTCCACGCGGTACCGCCTCGAGTTCGAGCAGCTCACCGACGAGTTCCACGCCAAATGCCCGGTCGCCTGGAACGACACGCACGGGGGCTACTGGTTCGCCAGCGGCAACAAGGAGCTGTTCGACCTCGCCCGGCGCGCCGACCTGCTGTCCAACGACAACGACATCACCGGGACCGGGACCGGGTATGTCGGGATCAACATCCCGCACGTGGCCGACCGCAAGCAGCGGACCCGGGGGGGCTTCCTGGAGATGGACCCGCCGGACCAGCGGTACTACCGGCAGGCACTGAATCCCTACCTGTCGCCGGCGGCGGTGGCGCGGTGGAAGCCGGTGATCGAGGAGCTGACCCGGGCCTGTCTCGACGAGAAGATCGAGACCGGCCGGATCGACTTCGTCGACGACCTGGCCAACATCGTGCCCGCGGTGCTCACCATGGCGCTGCTGGGGGCGCCGCTGAAGGACTGGGACATCTACTGCGAGCCGATCCACGCCCTCGTCTACACGCCGCCGAGCTCGCGGAGCTTCGAGCGGGTGCGGCAGCTCATGCGGCGCATGGGCGAGCGGATGTTCGAGACCGTGTACGAGGTCCGGGCCGAGCCGCGTCCCGGGCTGATCAACGAGCTGGTGAACATCGACCTGGACGGCCGCCGGCCCGACGACATGGAGCTCCTCGGCGTCCTGAACCTGCTCATCGGCGGCGGCTTCGACACGACGACGGCGCTGACGGCGCACTCCCTGGAGTGGCTGTCGGAGCATCCGGACGAGCGGGAGCGGCTGAGCCGTGAGCGCGACACGCTGCTGGACAGCGCGACCGAGGAGTTCCTGCGGTTCTTCACCCCGGCGCAGGGCGACGGCCGCACGGTCTCCCAGGACTGCGAGGTCAACGGCACCCGCTTCAAGGAGGGGGACCGCCTCTGGCTGTCGTGGGCGATGGCCAACCGCGACGCGAAGGTCTTCGAGGACCCGCACACCGTCCGCCTCGACCGGACCGGCAACCGCCACAACAGCTTCGGGCTGGGCATCCACCGGTGCATCGGCTCGAACGTGGCGCGCGTGACCTTCAAGATCATGCTCACCGCGGTGCTGGACCGGATGCCCGACTTCGCCTGCGACCCGGGCGGCGCGGTCCACTACGACTCGACCGGCATCATCAACGGGATGAAGCACCTCCCGGCGTCCTTCACCCCGGGCGAGCGCCTGGGGCCGGGGCTCGACGAGACGATCGAGAGGATGCAGCGGATCTGCGACGAGCAGCGCCTCGCCGAGCCGATCACCGTCCGCAAGGCGCGGGCGAAGATCGACGACTGAGCGCGCCAGGTGGACGGCGCCCGCGTGGCCGTGGTGAGCAGCGGCGGCCTGACCCCCAGCGGCGTCATGCTGCTGCGCGCCGACGCCTGACCGCGCCGCACCCGGGACCCGGTCCACTGCCCGCCATATACGTGTCGATTAAAGTTCGGCGGGGCCGCAGCGGACGGTGCGCCTTCCGAGCGATGGGACGATCGGCATGGCAAGGGACGAGGGCGAGGCCGCGGAACGCGTCGCCGACCAGGAGTGGCTGGAGCTGAAGATCGGCGCGCACGGCGACCGCGCGACGGTCGAGCTCGGCGACCGGCATCTGGCGCCTTTCGGGCGCATGTACGGCGGCATCGGCGCGGCGCTGGCGTCGGCGCTCATCGAGGCGGCGACCGGCCGGCGGCTGCTGTGGGCGACGACCCAGTTCGTGGGGGCGTGCGGCGGCGGCGACCGCCTCGACCTGAGGGCGGACGTCGTCGCGGCCGGGAGGCGGACGTCGCAGGTCAGCGTCACCGCCCATGCCGGCGGCGAGCTCGTGCTCCAGGCCCTTGGAGCCTCCGGTGACATCGGGACCGACATCCCCGGGCGCTCGATCCCCGAGGCGCCGGTCGTGCCGTCGCCCGCCGACTGCCCCGAGATGGGGCTGGACATCCCGGACGGGTACCCGCCGGGGTTCTTCGGCGCCATCGAGCGGCGCCTGGTGGACGAGCACGCCCACCGCTGGTGGATGCGGCTTCCCGATCGTCCGCTGGCCCGTCCGGCGCTGCTCGGCCTGGCGGGCGACTGCCTGCCGCCGATGGTGATGCGCGAGCTCGGCGAACCGGGCTCCGGGACGAGCCTCGACCTCACGGTCCGGGTCGGCGCGCCCTCGGCCGGCGGGTGGCTGCTGGTCGACGGCCGCCCGGACCTGGCGGCCGGCGGATACGGCCACGGCCGCGTACGGCTGTGGACGGAGGACGGCGCGCTCGCGGGCACGGTCGCCCAGACCACCGCGCTGTGGCGCGCGCTCGGCTGAAGCCGAGTCCTCCCCGCGGGCCTCGCCTCGGGGCGCCGTCCGCCGCGTGCCCTCAGTCGCCGGCCGCACCCTCGTAGACCATACATCTTTAGACTTGTGTCCTGTCTGGCGGTCCCGGTACGTTGATCGCGTGCGGACTCACGGATGGGGCGGATCGCCCCCCGCCAGCGACGAGGAAGCGGTCGGCCGGATCAAGGAGGCCACCCACCGCTGCGTGCGCGAGCTGGGCGGCGCCACCACCATCGCGCACGTCGCGTCGGCCCTGGGGGTCAGCCGCCAGACCGTCTACCGCTACTTCCCCAGCACGGACGCGCTGCTGATCGCGGCGGCGCTCGACGGCACCCAGGACTTCCTGGCCCGCCTGGCGCGGCGGCTGCGCACCATCACCGACCCCGGTGAGGCGCTGGTCGAGGCCGTGGCGTACACGATCCACCAGATCCCCGGCGAACCCTACCTGCGCCTCCTCCTGGACTCCGGCAGCGGGAGATCCCTGCTGCGGAGCGTCACCTCCGACACCTCGCGCGCCATCGGCCGCTCCCTGCTGGACCAGACCGCGGTGGACTGGGACGCCTCCGGGCTCGGCCCCGAGCTGCGCAACGAACTGATCGAATGGACGCTGAGAGTCGTGCAGTCCTTCCTCCTCGACCCCGGTGACCCGACGCGGACCAGCTCCGAGCTCCGCGACTTCCTGCGGCGCTGGCTCGCCCCCGGCGTCGCCGCCCTGACGCCCGGAGCCGACGGCCCGAGGGTGGCCTCGTGACCGTCGGGAGCGGGCCCGCCGCGATGCCCGAGGCCGCCGCCGGCCCGGCCGTCCCCGACGGCGCCGCCCTGTACGAACGCGACGGTGACCGGATCGTGCCGACCGACCGGGCCCGCGGCCCGTGGCGGCGGGACGCGCTGCACGGCGCCGCCGTCGCGGCGCTGCTGGCGGCCGCCGTCGACGTGCCGGGATGGACGCCCGCGCGCATCACCTTCGACCTGCTCGCGCCGGTCCGCGCCGTCCCGATGACGCTGTCGGTGACCCGGCCCGAGGGCGGGCGGCGGGTGGTGCGCCAGGACGTCACCCTGCTGGAGGGGGACGCCCCGGTGGCGCGCGCACGGTGCCTGGCGGTGCGCCGGGCCGAGCTCGACCTGCCCGAGGGCGCCACCGAGCACCGCGATCCGTTCGCGGGCGCGGCGGTGCCCGACCTGAGCCGCCCCAAGCCCGGGGTCAGCGAGGCCGTCGGCTGGGAGTGCTTCGACAGCTCGGCGGTCAGCGTCCGCTCGCTGCGGTCGCCCGATCCCGGCCCGGACTCCGTCGGGCTGTGGATCAGCCTGCTGGTGCCCGTCATCGCGGGCGAGCCGACCCCCGCGATCGCACGGGCCGCCGCGGCGGCGGACTACGCCTCCACCGCCACGCACATGCGGCTGCCCTTCGACCGGTGGAGCTTCATGAACGCCGAGCTGAGCCTGCACCTCTCCCGCGAGCCGGTCGGCCCCTGGGTGGGCCTGGTCTGCGCCGGCGTCGTCCAGCCCGTGGGCTGCGGCCTCAGCGCGGCCACCCTGTACGACTCCGCCGGACGCCTCGGGCAGTCGGCGCAGGCGCTGGTCGTCGAGGCGCGGGAGCACGGGTCGCCGAGCCCGTGACGGGCGGCGGCGGCCCGGGCCCCGCCTCACGGAACGCCTCACGGGGCCTGGCAGGGCGTGGAGATCAGCGCGTCCGCGGTGACGCACGGGGGAGCCCCGGCCCGCTGGATGAGCCTCCTGGCGGAGTCGCCGCCCAGGAAGGTGAGGAACGCCGCGGCCGGGCTGTCGTTCGGGGGCGTCCCGTAGGTGTAGAAGACCTCGGGGGCGACGAACGGGTAGCGGTGCTCCGCCGGGGAGGTGTCCGCCCTCCTCCCGTCGAGCGTGAGGATGCGCAGGTTGGGGTAGCGGCGCGTGTCGGTGGCGACCTGCAGCTCGGCGTAGCCGATCGCGCCGGGGAGCCGGTTGACCGTTTCGAGGATCTGGGTCTGGCTGCTGCGCTCGCAGCGGATGATGCGGGCGGCGGCGCGGATCTCGTCCTTGCGCCGGCAGTCCCGGGACGACAACTCCGGCTCGGGCTCGTTGAGCACCTGCTCCTCGAAGATCGTGCGGGTGCCGGAGCCCTCCGTCCTGCTGACCATCAGGATCGGCAGGTCGGCGCCGCCCCTGAACCGGCTCCAGCCGGTGGGGCCGCCGTCCCGGGCGTAGATGGAGCGCAGGTCCCGCACCGACAGGCCGGTGAGGCCGGTGTCCTTGTGGACGACCACGGCGAACGCGGTCAGCGCGACGGGGAAGCCGCGGAAACCGCGCAGCCTGATCTCCTCGGAGTCGCGCTTGAGGTGCCCGTCGTGCATCGCGATCGTGGACGCCGCGTTGGCGGGGGTGAGGGCGCGCACCCCCTCGTTGGAGCCGATCGACCGCACCTCGATGGTCGCGTCCTCGCACATGGCCTCGTAGCCCCGCCGGATGGCGTTGGCCGTCCGCTCGAAGGCGGTGGAGCCGACGAGGCGGAGCGTGCCGCTGAAACAGACGGAACGGTCCTTCTCGGAGCCGCCCCCGGCGGCCACCCTGCCCACCCCGACACCGCCGGCGAACACCAGCACGGCCACCGCCGCCGCCAGCGCCCGCCGCCCGCGGGGATCCCACCGGGACCGCCGGCGGGGCGCCGGCGCGGCCGGCGCGGCCGAGGCGGCCGGGGCGGGTTCTCCGGCGGGCCGCCGGGTCTCGGCGGCCGCCAGCCGCTCGCGCAGGTCCTGCGCCTCGGCCTCGGCGCCGGCGAGCCGCCGCCGCAGCTCGGCCGCCTCGGCGCGGGCCTGGGCCAGGTCGTCGGGCGGGGCGATGTGCCGCAGCCGCTCGTACGCCTCGACCCAGCGCGCGACCTCCGCCTCGGGCAGCCCGCAGGCCGCCGCGAAGTACCCGACCCTGACGCGCTCGCGGTCGTTGGTCGTGCGCCACCGGTCCTTCTGCAGCATCGCGCTGATCGTGGCGTCGGGCAGCGTGCCCCACGAGCGCCTCTCGATCTCCGACTGCCGGGGCGAGCCCGCCCACACCCTCAGCTCGGCCAGCAGCCGGTAGAAGTCGCGTATGTCGGCGGCCTCCGACGGGTCGGGCAGCCTGCGCTCGCTGTCGAACGCGGGCACCGTCCAGGGCTCGAGGGTCACCGGATGCCGGGAGGCCAGCCGCCGCCACGGAACCTTCGCCCGGTGGGCCTCGGCCACCCTCGCGGGTTTGCCGTTCCTGTTCCGCTCGAACGCCGCGCGCAGGTCCTCGCCCCGCTCGTCCCACAGGGCCTGCTCGGCGGCGGCCCACCGGTCGCGCACCCGCGCCGCCCCGCCGCCGTCGACGCCGGCCGCCGCGAGGCAGGCGCTGACGACCTCCCACGACATCAGTTCGCCGTCCCCGGCCAGCAGCGACCGGACCGTCGCCTCCCGCAGCCCCGTGCGCCGCGCCAGCGCGGCGGGCTCGTGTCCGTCCAGGCGGAGCAGCAGGTCGCGGGTGAAGTCCGCCTTCCGGTCGAGATAGGAGGTCAACGCCCGCTCCGTCCGTCTCCCGCATCCCCCGCACAGGCGCCCGCCCAGGGGCGATCACCAATCATGCGGCTCGCATCGGCATACCCTTCGCGAGTTGTCCGGAAGTTCGCGAACTGGTGTCCGATTGGACACCGAGGACGGTCCCGTACCCCCGCGGCCGCGGCCCGTTCCGGACGTTCCCTGAGGGTCTTGACGAATGGGCCTGCCGACGCCGAAATTAAACGAGACAGTCAAGTATCAAAACTCCACCCCAACCCCGCCGGACGGCCGCCGGCACGAACGGCCGCCGCGAAGGGAGCACCCGTGAAGCTGGACGACATGATCCTGGTCAGCATCGACGACCACATGATCGAGCCGCCGGACATGTACAAGAACCACGTCCCCGCCAAGTGGCAGGACGACGTCCCCAAGGTCGTCCGGAACGAGCAGGGCGTGGACGAGTGGCACTTCCAGGGGCAGAAGACCTCGACGCCCTTCGGCATGGCGGCCACCGTCGGCTGGCCGCGCGAGCAGTGGGGCTTCAACCCCGGCGCCTACTCCGAGCTGCGCCCCGGCTGCTTCGACGTGCACGAGCGCGTCCGCGACATGAACGCCAACGGGGTGCTGGCCTCGATGTGCTTCCCGACCATGGCCGGCTTCAACGCCCGCACCTTCCACGAGTCCCGCGACAAGGAGATCGCGCTCGTGATGCTCCAGGCGTACAACGACTGGGCGATCGACGAGTGGTGCGGCACCTACCCGGGCCGTTTCATCCCGCTGGGCATCGTCCCCATGTGGGACGTCGACCTCGCGGTGCAGGAGATCCACCGCCTCGGCAAGAAGGGCTGCCGGTCCATCAGCTTCCTCGAGACGCCGCACGTCCAGGGCTTCCCGAGCTTCCTGTCGGGCCACTGGGACCCGATGATCAAGGCGCTGTGCGACGAGAACATGGTGCTGTCGCTGCACATCGGAGCGGGCTTCGACGTCATCAAGCGGGCGCCCGAGTCGCCGGTCGACCACCTGATGGTGCTCGCCTGCCAGATCTCCGCGATCACCGCCCAGGACCTGCTGTTCGGCCCGACGCTGCGCCGGTTCCCCGACCTGAAGGTCGCCCTCTCCGAGGGCGGGATCGGGTGGATCCCCTTCTACTTCGACCGGATCGACCGCCACTTCCAGAACCAGGCCTGGCTCGGCAACGACTTCGGCGGCAAGCTCCCCTCCGAGGTCTTCCGCGACCACATCCTCGCCTGCTACATCACCGACCCCTCGGGCCTGCTGCTGCGCGACCGGATCGGCCTCGACATCATCGCCTGGGAGTGCGACTACCCCCACACCGACACGACCTGGCCCGAGTCGCCGGAGTTCTCCTGGAAGGAGTTCCAGGACGCCGGCTGCTCGGCGGAGGAGATCCACAAGATCACCTGGGAGAACTCGACCCGGTTCTTCGGCTGGGACCCCTTCAAGCACACCCCCAAGGAGGAGGCGACGGTCGGCGCCCTGCGCGCACTGGCCAAGGACGTCGACACCACCCGCATGTCCCGGGAGGAGTGGAAGAGGCGCAACGAGGCCGCCGGCGTCGGCGTCTTCTGACGCCGGACCGCCGCCGCCCCGGACGAGCCGGATGCCTAGGATGAAGCACGATGTCACCGCGTCCGCGTAGCTCCGAGAGCGCCGTCATCCGCGCCACCCTCGACCTCATCGCCGAGCACGGCGTCACGGCCGTCACCGTCGAGGCGGTGGCCGACCGCTCCGGTGTCAGCCGGCCGACGATCTACCGCCGCTGGGGGTCGCGCGACAGCCTCATCCGCGCGTCCTACTCGTGGATGCTGCGGTCGCCGGCCGAGATGGACACCGGGTCGGTCCGCGGCGACCTGATCGCGCTGCTGCGGCAGCTGGTCGGCTACCTCAACCGGGTCCGCGTGTTCCCGTCGCTGATGGAGGCCGCGGCGCGCGACCCGGAGCTGGCGGCGATGCGGGAAGAGGCCGAGCGCGGGGCCAGGGTCACCTACGAACGGGTCCTCCGCAGGGGCGTCGAACGCGGCGAGTTGCCCGCCGACGTGGACGTCCGGCTGTTCACCGAGCTCGTGGTGTCCCCGTTCGTCTACCGGCGGGTCGTCGGCCAGGCCGAGATCGATCCGGCGAGCATCGAGCCCGTCGTCGACGCGGTGCTCGCCGCGTTCAGCCGGGTCCCCGCCTAGCGGCCGGGGCCGCCGCCGGCTCCTGAACGGCGAGGAGGCCCGGAGACCTGTGCGGTCTCCGGGCCTCCGGGCCTTACGGGTTGGGTCGAGGTGTCACTCGCCCCCTGCCTGGCCTGCGCCGCCGCCGGCCGGGCCGTCCGGCGTCACCGGTGCGCCGCCGCCGTCGCCGGGCTGCTCGGACGTGCCGGGCTGGTTCGGCTGCCCGGGCTGGTTCGGCTGCTCGGGCTGGTTCGGCTGCCCGGGATCGGGCTGTACGGGCTGCCCGGGCTGCTCGCCCTGGACCGGGTCCTCAGGCTGCTCCGGCTGCGCGGGCTGCTCCGGGGAGACGGGGTGCTCCGGCTGCGCGGGGTGGTCAGGCGTCTCGGAGTGCGTGGACGGCTCCTCATCGGTGGGATTATGCGTCGAGCAGTCGACGTCGGGACGCGGGCCGTTCGGCCCCAGGCACCAAGCCTCGTACTCCTTCCAGGTGGTCGGACGCTTCTTCATGCCCGGGTCGCCCTTGCCGGAGCCGGTCTTACCGCCTTCAGTGCCGGTGCCCCTGTTGCCGCCCTTGCCGGAGGTCTTGCCGCCGTGCTCGGGGACCGGGATCTTGGTGACGCGCTTCTCGCTCCATCCCGTCCACTTCGGGCCGGTGTACTCGGCGTCCTTGGTGTCGATGTCCTTGTCCGGCAGCGTGAGCGGATTACCGCAATTGCACTTCACGACCGGCACGCCGGACTTGTTGACCAGTACGCCCATTCCCGCCTGCAGGACGGCGGGATTGCTGCCGTCCTTCCCGTCCTTGTAGGAATGGTTCATGACCAGGGTGTCGGTGCTCAGGTACGTGGGGGTGAGACCCGACAGGTAGCCGGAGATCCCCTCGGTGGCGATGCCGTGGGCGCTCGCCCAGGCGCGCGCCTTCCCGGGGTCGGCCTGCAGGCTCGCCGCCAGCTTGCCGGGGTCGCAGGGGGCCGTGTGCCCACCGCCGCCGCCGGACTCGCCGGTGGATCCGGTGCCGGAGCCGTCGGGGTGGGGGGCGGGGTCGGGCATCGGCGGGGTGGTCGCCCTGTCCGGCGCGTTCTTCCGCTGCCCGGTGTCCGGCATCGGCTGGGTGTCGGACATCCGGTCGGTGCCGGTGGTGGGGGTGTACGGGCCGGGGCCCGGACTGCCCACGGTCATGCGGGTGATGGTGTCGGCGTTGGCGTCGGCGCCCGCGAAGGCCGTGAAGGCCGTGGAGACCCCGCCGACCGCGATCAGGCCCGCCAGGGACGTGAGCGCCGCTCGCCGGCCGAAGCTCCCGAAACTAACCCTGCTCAATATGTTCTCCCTCTCCAGAGGCAATCTTTTCGGATACTTACTCCGATCCCGCCCCGGCCTGATTTGTGCGCAATTGGACGTCCATGGGACGGCAAAGTCCGGCACAGCCATAGTGAAACGCCCTGGGGGCGGGGGGAGAGACGGCCGAATCAGCCGATCAAAGGGCGGACAAGCCGCCGGCGTTGCACATCGGGCACGGGGGCCTTCGCCGTTCCCGGGGCTCTCACGGGCGGCGGTTGTGAGCGCCGGGGGTGTAACCGAAGGCGCGGCGGAACACGTCGATGAAGGCGCTCGCGGAGGCCCAGCCGCACCGGTGCGCGACCGTGGTCACCGGCATGTCGTCGGCCAGCATGCGCAGCGCGTGGTAGAGGCGCAACTGGGTGCGCCACTGGGGGAACGTCATGCCCAGGTCGTGGCGGAACAGGCGGCTGAGGGTGCGTTCGCTGGTGCCCGTCGCCGCCGCGAGGGCCGCCAGCGGGCGCGGATCGGCCGGATCGCGGTGCAGGAGGCCGCAGACGGCCGCCAGCCGCGGGTCCGAGGGCGCCGGCAGGTGGACGGGCTGCTGCGGCGAGGCCCGCAACTGGTCGAGGAGCACCGCGCGAAGCCGCAGCCGTTCGGGCGAGTCGGTGTAGGGACCCCGGGTGTAGGCGAGGATCAGCTCGCGCAGCAGCGGGCTCACGGCCAGCACGGCGGGTGTGTCCAGGGCGAGGGGATTGGTGCCGGCGGGCAGGCCGAGCAGGTGCAGGGCGAGCTGGCCGTGGGCGCGATGCGCGTGGACGCAGCCGGCCGGGACCCAGATGGCCCGGGTGCCGGGAGCGAACCAGGTGCCGGCGTCGGTGGTGACCGCCACGACGCCCGACCCCGCGTAGACGATCTGGTGGTCGTCGTGGCGGTGCGCGTCGATGCTCTCGCCGGGGGCCAGCGTCTGGGTACGGGTCGGCGCCTCGGGAGTGTGGCGGATGATGGGCATATATTGGCATTTTATCGGAAGCGCGCCGGGCCGCTCCGTAACGACGATGGGCGGGTGCCTACGAACCGTGCCGCCGGCGCCGCCCGTACCGGCCCCATCACGCTGCTGTCCCTGGGGCACGCCTGCGTGGACGTCTACCAGGGCGCGGTGGCCGCCCTGGTGCCGTTCTTCGTCACGGAGCGCGCCTACACCTACGCCGCCGCCTCCGGCGTCGTCCTGGCCGCGTCCCTGCTGTCGTCGGTGGTGCAGCCGATGTTCGGAGCCCTGACCGACAGGTGGGCCATGCCGTGGCTGCTGCCGGTGAGCACGCTGGCGGGCGGCGCGGGGGTCGCCCTCGCCGGCGTCGGCGGCTCCTACGCCCTCACCCTCGCGGTCATCGCGATCTCCGGGATCGGCGTCGCCGCGTACCATCCGGAGGCCGCGCGCGTGGCGCGGACCGCCAGCCGCGGCAGCCACACCGCGATGGGCTGGTTCTCCCTCGGCGGCAACCTCGGCTTCGCCGCCGCGCCGCCGCTGGTGGCCGCCGTCATCGCCACGGGCGGCCTGCGCGCCTCCCCGCTGCTGGTCGTCCCGGCACTGGCGGGCGCGGTCCTGTGCGTGGCCGCGCTGCGGGGCATCGCGGCCACCGCCGCCGCGGAACCGGCGGCGGCCCGGGCGAGCAGCGCCGGCGGCCCGGACGGCGCGGGCGGCGTGGGCGGCGCGGGCAGCTCGGGTGGCGCGGGCGGCGTGGGCGGCGCGGACGACTGGCCGTCGTTCGCCAGGCTGTCCGGCGCCATCGTCTGCCGCTCGATCGTCTTCGTCGGGCTCAGCGCGTTCATCTCCCTATACGTGCGGCAGCGCACCGGCGGCGGCGCGGCCTCCGGAACGGCCGCGCTGTTCGTCCTCTACCTCGGCGGGGCGGTGGGCACCGTGGCGGGAGGGCCGCTGGCCACCCGCCACGGCCGCCTTCCCGTCGTCCGGTGGTCCTATGCCCTGACCGTGCTCGCCGTGGCGGGCGTGGTGCTCGTCCCGGGCCCGCTGCTGTACGCGTTCGTCGCCCTCACCTCGGCCGGCCTGTACGTGCCGTTCTCCCTGCACGTCACCCTCGGCCAGGACTACCTGCCGCGGCGCGTGGGCATCGCGGGCGGGGTCACCCTGGGGCTGACCGTCAGCATCGGCGGCATCGCCAGCCCGTTCATCGGCGCCGTCGCCGACGCGACGTCGTTGCAGACCGCCCTCGCCCCGCTGATCGCGCTGCCCGCCCTCGGCTGGCTGCTGCTGCGGCCCCTGGACGAGCCCGCCATGCTCGAAGTGGCCGTCGCCCGGTCGCGGGCCTGACCCGCCCCGGCCCGGCACGGGAGACACGCCGAGCGTGGCCAATGTCGTCCTAGATTTGGCTCAAGCGAGCGCCAAATGACATTCGACCGTGGTTGGCGCTACGTCTGGAACGGGGACTTTCTGCACGTTGGATCCGCGGTGCTTCCGGCCGTGGATCGCCGATGGGGGAGGTTCCATGACGACTGGTACGGCTCACGGCCCCGCGAGGGAGGAACGACGGCCCCTGACGTCAGGGTGGCTGGCGTTCGCTGGCACGGTGGCCCTGGTGGTCGGCGCGTTCAACTTCATCAACGGCCTGGTGGCCCTGTTCAAGGACAACTACTACCTGGTCGGCGACAACGAGATCCTGGTGTTCAACTACACCGCCTGGGGCTGGATCTGGCTCGTTGTCGGCATCGTCCAGCTCGCGGTGGGCGGGGGCATCATGGCCGGGAAGATGTGGGCCCGCGTCGCCGGGGTGGTCCTCGCCGCCCTGGCCGCGATCGGGCACCTGGCCTTCCTGCCGGCGTTCCCGGCGTGGTCGGTGCTGACCATCGCCCTGTGCGTCCTGCTGATCTACGCGCTCACCGCGCCGCCCGCGGGCGCGCGCGGCGCCGGCACGACCGGCGCCTGAGCCGGGCGCGCGGTGCCATACGGGCCGGGATGAGAAGGGCGAGCCATGCACCGGACGACCCGGTGACGGGCTCGCCCATCCCCGGTCCGCGCACACGCATCACGCATCGTCACACAGACCCGAATCGTCACACAGACCCGAATCGTCACACAGACTCGCATCGTCACGTAGACCTGCACGTCACGCGAGTGACGGCACCGGCACGCCCGGCACCGGCCCCGGGACCGGGCGGGAGGTTTCCCTTATGCGCTCTCCGATGAAACTGCGGCACGCGCCGTCGCGGCTGGCGACCGGAGCGGTCATCCTCGACTCCGGCCTCTCGAAACGCGACCTGGACGAGGAGACGGCGGCGCAGTTGCAGGGAATGGCCGCCGGCACCTATCCGTTCCTCAAGAAGCTCGAGCCGAAGACCTTCGGGCGGCTGCTGTCCAAGGCGGAGATCACCCTCGGCGGCGCGCTGCTGCTGCCCGTCGTGCCGACCGCGCTGGCCGCGGCCGGACTGGCGGCGTTCTCCGCCGGGCTGCTGGGGGTCTACCTGCGCACGCCCGGGATACGCCGCCCGGGCAGCCTCGGCCCCAGCCAGGAGGGCATTCCGATGGCCAAGGACGCGTGGATGCTCGGCATCGCGCTCGGCCTCCTCATCGACGAGGCCAGGCGCGAACGCTGACGGCGGGCCGGCGCCGGCCGGCCCGCCCGCCGCCCGCTCTTCAGGCGGAAGAAGCGGGACCGGCCGACGCGAGCCCGGGCGGCGCGGCGGCCAGGGCCTGCTGGATGGCCTCGATCAGGCCCAGCGCAGCCTCCTCGGTCAGCTCGACCGCGACCCGCGCCGACGGCCCTTCACCCGGGTTGGTGAAGTCGATGTTCACCGTGTGCTCGTGGCAGGCGTGGTAGGGGTGGTCGACGTAGACCGCCCCGTCGGTGAGCGTGAACCAGCCGGACGCCCCCTTGGCCGCCCCGTCGAGCGCCACCTTCTTGGTGAGGTAGGTGCACACGGAAGGTTCCCTCCAGGATTCGCAGATTCGCAGGACGAGGACGGGTCAGGACGCGAGGTGGCGGCCGTAGAAGTCGAAGATCTTCTTCCAGCCGTCCACGGCGGCC
Source organism: Spirillospora sp. CA-255316 (assembly GCA_050942275.1). Classification (GTDB taxonomy): domain Bacteria; phylum Actinomycetota; class Actinomycetes; order Streptosporangiales; family Streptosporangiaceae; genus Spirillospora. The sequence goes on from CP192047.1 coordinate 4,255,029, forward strand.
TTGGCCTGGTAGGACGGCCGGTCCGTGGAGAAGAAGGCGTGCCCCGCGCCGGGGTAGCTGTGGAACTCGTGCTCCTTGCCCAGCCGGGTCAGCTCCGCGGACAGCGCCGCCACCTCGTCGGGGGTCGGGTACTGGTCCTCGTCGCCGAACAGCCCCAGCAGCGGGCAGGACAGGTCCGGCGCCTTGGAGATGAGCGGGGTGGCCTTGAGCGGGAAGCCCTCGGGCGGGTCGTTCACGACGAACGCGCCGTAGCAGTCGACGGCCGCGTCGATCCCGTCCAGCGAGCAGGCGACCAGGAAGCTCTGCCGCCCGCCCGAGCAGTAGCCGATCACGCCGACCCTGCCGTTGGCGTGGTCGAGGCCGTTGAGGTGCGCGGCGGCCCCGGCGATGTCGCCGACGACCTGCTCGTCGGGCACGCCGCCCTTGGCCCGCGCCGCCGCTGCCTGGTCGTCGGGGCTGACGCCGGCGCCCTCGCGCGAGTAGAGGTTGGGGCAGATCGCCGCGTATCCCTCGACGGCGAAACGCCGGACGATCTCCTTGGTGGCCGGATCGTAGCCGGGCATGTGGTGGATCACCACCACGCCGCCGCGCGGCCCGTCGTGCAGCGGCCGCGCCAGGTACGCCTCCAGTTCGGCGCCGTCATGTCCGCCGATCGCGACGGTCCCGGCCCATATCGCGTCGTTCATCGCGTCAGTGCGCTCCGTTCTCCCGCCTCGCGGACGGGCGTCATGTAGATCATGACATCCTGCCGCACCCCGTCCGGAGGGGGGAGCCGGGGCATCGGGTCGGGTCAGCGGCTGAACGCGGTCAGGAAGCGGTCGCGGAAGGCGTGCATGGGCCACACGGGGGCGTTCGGGCCGGGTTTGAGGCCGTCCTGCCAGCCCCATCCGGAGATCCTGTCCAGTACCGCCTTGTCGCGGGCGACGATCGTGATCGGCACGTCCCGGCTCGCCCCCTCGCCGGTGACGACCGGGAGCGGCTGGTGGTCGCCGACGAAGACGAGGACGAGATCGTCGTCGCCGTGCGTCTCCACGTAGGAGACGAGCGTGCTCAGTGTGTACTCGATGGAGCGGCGGTACTCGGTGCGGATGCGGGCGGGGTCGCGCCACACCGCGGCCCGTCTCTCGCCCGCCGCGGCGATGGGGTGGTAGACCGAGCCGTCCCCGACGTCCTTCCAGTCGATGAGGCGGGGCAGGGGCGCCCACGGTGCGTGGCTGGAGACGAGCGGGATCTCCGCCATGACGGGGGCGTGGTCAGGCTTCTCCCGCTCGAGCCGTTCGAAGGCCGCGAGGGTGTACTGGTCGGGCATGGTCGCGAAGCTGAAACGCGGGCCGCGATACCCGAGGTTGTTGGCGTCGTAGACCCGGTCGTAGCCGAAGAAGTCCCCCTCCGGCCAGGCGCGGGTGACGCCCGGCACGAGCGCCACGCTCCGCCAGTTCGCCCGCCGGAACGCCTGGTTGAGGGTCAGGCGGTCGCTGGAGACCAGGCTGCGGTAGCGCTGCTGGTTGTCGATCCAGAGGCCGGACAGCAGGGTCGAGTGCGCCAGCCAGCTGCTCCCGCCCGCGGTCGGCGAGGTGAGGAAGCCGCTGCGGGAGCCGAACCCGGCGGCGCGCAGCCGCCGTGTTCCGTCGTCGAGCACCGCGCCCACCTGCCGGGCGAAGAGCGGGTCCTCGACGGCGTCGCGCCCGTAGCTCTCGACGAAGGCCAGCAGGACGTCCTTGCCGCGCAGGCCCCGCAGGAGATCCGCGCCCGCGGTGCCGCGGAAGGCGTCGACGGCGGCCTGCTCGGCGAACCTCCGCTGGTCCAGCAGGCTCGCGTGCACCTGCCGCGCGTGGGCGAGGGTGAGCCCGGCGGTGTTCTGCGAGGCGACCGGCACGCCCGGGACGAGCTGCGCGCCGAGCGCGGCGCAGGCGATCCAGGCCGTCCCTGCGACTCCCACAGTGGCGGACGCGGCCGCGTTGTGCCGCACCACCAGCCGGGTCAGGCGCAGCACCGACAGCGCCATGAGCACGAGCAGCGCGACCGCCAGCAGGACGATCGCGATGACGGCGGCGATCGCCCCGGCCCGCCCGAACGAGGAGTCCAGGAACTCCACGCCGGACCGGATCAGCACCCAGTCGAGCACCGGATCGAACGGCCGGGCGAGCACCTGGTAGAAGCCCATGTCGACGATCTTCACGATCGTCATCACGCCGATCCCCACGCCGGCGAGCACCGCCACGGCCCGTCTCGTCCGGGCCGGGACGATGGCGACCAGGGCGACGAGCAGCACGCCCTCCACCGGGACGCGCACGAACGCCCTGGGCGCCAGGCGCCCGACCTTGTGCGGGAACAGCAGGGCGCCCAGCACGAGCAAAGCCGCCAGGACCGTGAGCGTCCATCCTGCGACGCGCCGCGCGCCCGCGAAGCGGCCGGGGACCTCGGCGGCCGTCGCCTGGTCCCCGTCGTCCGGGGGCGCTTCGCCGGGGGAAGGGGCGTCCACGTCGCCTGCCCCCGGGGTCACCTCGACGTTCTCGTCCGGGACGTGGTCCGGCGGGCTGTCCGCCGTCAGTTCCCTGCTCACGGCCGTCCGTCCTGGGACCGGTGACCGCAGCGCCTGAAGAAAGACAATCCGAAGGTCCTCCCGTGCGAAGCCTGGTGACGCCCCTACCGCCGCGAGTTCCGCCCGTACCGGGCGGCGGATCGGCGACACCGGCCTGTACGCGCGCCGAGCCGCCTTCGGTTCAGCACGAGCCCGCCGCTCGATCGGCGCCGGTGGTCGCCTCGGGGCGGGGGCGCCGTACCGATCCGGGACGAAGGGGCGCGGTTGCCGGGGTTTCTGCGGGTCGAGGGTGTTTTGGGAGGTGGTGCGCGCGTGCTTGTTGTACGGTTTTCTGCCGTGGGGCGGGAGGTCGGGCCGGCCGCATAGCCGGACGTGCGTTCCAGGGGGTGCCGCGGTCACGTGGTGATGCATCGGCGCGTGGCGAAGCGGCCACGCGCCCGTACGACGTTCTCTCCGCTCGGTCGCTTCCACCATCCGGCGCAGGTCGTCGTCAGCGGGTTCCTCCTGGCGATCCTGGCCGGGACCGGGCTGCTGTCACTGCCGGCCGCGACCTCGTCCGGTGAGCCCGCGCGGTTCCTGGACGCGCTGTTCACCGCGACCTCGGCCGTGTGCGTCACCGGGCTGGCGGCCGTCGACACCGGCGCGCACTGGTCCACCCTCGGCCTGGTGATCATCGCCTGCCTGTTCCAGATCGGCGGGCTGGGGATCATGACGCTGGCCACGCTGCTGGCCGTGGTGGTGTCGGGGCGGCTGGGGCTGCGCGCCCGGCTGGCGGTGCAGGCCGAGACCAAGACGCTGCGGATGGCGGACGTGCGGCGGCTGGTCCGCAACGTGGTGCTCTTCAGCCTGGCGTGCGAGGCGGTCGCGGCGCTCTTCCTGGCGGTGCGGTTCGCGACCGAGTACGGGCAGCCCGCCGGGCGCGCGGCGTTCTGGGGCGTCTTCCACTCGGTCTCGGCGTTCAACAACGCCGGGTTCGCGGTGTGGCCCGACAGCCTGGTCCGCTTCGCCGCCGACCCGTGGATCTGCCTGCCGGTCGCGCTCGCGGTCATCGTGGGCGGGCTGGGGTTCCCCGTCGTGTTCGAGCTGGCCAGGTCGTGGCGCAGGCCCGCGGGGTGGACGGTGCTGACCCGGATCACCGTGGGCGTGACCGTGGTCCTGCTGGTGGCCGGGACGCTCGTGCTGACCCTCGCCGAGTGGAACAACCCCCGCACGCTGGGCGCGCTGTCCGGCGGGGCGCGGCTGCAGGCGGGGTTCTTCACCGCGGTGATGCCGCGCAGCGGCGGCTTCAACAGCATCGACATCGGCCAGATGCGGCCGGAGAGCTGGCTGGTCATCGACGGGCTGATGTTCATCGGCGGCGGCAGCGCGGCGACCGCGGGCGGCATCAAGGTGACCACCTTCGGGCTGCTGGCCTACGTGGTCTGGGCCGAGCTGCGCGGCGAGACCCGGGTGAACGTGGGGCGCCGCCGGGTCCCCGAGGGCACGCAGCGGCAGGCGATCGCGATCGCCCTGATGGCGGTCGGGACGGTGGTCTCGGCCACCTTCGCGATGATGGCCCTCACCGGGCACGCCCTGGACCGGGTGCTGTTCGAGGTGATCTCGGCGTTCGCCACCGTGGGCCTGTCCACCGGCATCACCGCCGACCTGCCGCCCGCCGCGCACGGTCTGCTGGTGGCGCTGATGTTCGTCGGAAGGATCGGCCCCCTGACCCTGGGGACCGCGCTGGCGCTGCGGGAGCGGACCCGCCGCCACGAGTTGCCGGAGGAGCGACCCATCGTTGGCTGACATCGGAAACGACCCCGTGGTGGTGGTCGGGCTCGGCAGGTTCGGCACGTCCCTGGCGCTGGAACTGGCCCAGCGCGGCACCGAGGTGCTGGCCATCGACGAGCGGCCCAAGATCGTGCAGAGCCTGGCGGGGCGGCTGACGCACATCGTCACCGCCGACGCCACCGACATCGACGCGCTGCGGGAGCTGGGCGTGGCCGAGTTCTACCGGGCGGTCGTGGCGATCGGCGGGGACCTGGAGGCCAGCATCCTGTGCACGTCGCTGCTGGTCGAGCTGGGCATCGACGACATCTGGGCCAAGGCGGTCAGCCACCAGCACGCCCGGATCCTGGAACGGATCGGCGCCCACCACATCGTGCTGCCCGAGCACGACATGGGGGAGCGGGTCGCGCACCTGGTCAGCGGCCGGATGCTGGACTACGTCGAGGTGGACGACAACTTCGCGCTGGTCAAGACCCGCCCGCCCAAGGAGATCGTCGGCGTCCCGCTCGGCGACACCCGGCTGCGCGGCAGGCACGGTGTGACGGTGGTGTGCGTCAAGAGCCCCGGCGAGGACTTCACCTACGCCTCGGCAGACACGATCCTGGAGTACGGGGACGTCATCATCGTGGCCGGGCCGATCGCGAAGGTGGAGCGGTTCGCCGACCGCGCGTGAGCCCGTCAGTGGTGGCGGCGGCGGAGCAGCAGCATCGCCGCGTCGTCGGTGATCGGCGCGCCGACATGGCGGAGCAGGTCGGCCTGCAGGTCGTCCAGCGCCTTCTCGGGGTCGGCGGCCCGCAGCACCTCCAGCCGCTCGGCCAGCGGGTAGAACTCGCCCCTGCCGTCGCGCGCCTCGATCACCCCGTCGGTGTAGAGGAGGAGCTGGTCGCGGGGCGCGAACGGCACGTCGTACACCGGCGGGCACTCCCCGGACAGCGACGCCATGCCCAGCGGCGGGGCGACGTCGGGCGGCTCGGCGGCCTCGATGCGGCCGTCGGCGTGGATCAGCAGCGGCGGCGGGTGGCCGAAGTTCATCAGCAGGACCCGGTCGGCGGAGCCGAGCTCGGCCAGCACCGCCGTCACGAACTGCTCGCTGGTCAGGTGGCGGGTGAGGGCCTTCTCCAGCCGCGCCGCGACGCCGTGCAGGTCCTCCTCGTCGTAGGCGGCCTCCCGGAACGCGCCCAGCACGACCGCGGCGGTCTCGACGGCGCCCAGCCCCTTGCCCTGGACGTCGCCGACGATCAGCCGCACGCCCTTGGGCGTGGTGACGACCTCGTACAGGTCACCGCCGATACGGGCGCGGGCGGCGGCGGAGATGTAGCGGACGGCCGCGTGGATCGGCCCCACCCGGCGCGGCACCGGACGCAGCAGCACCCGCTGGGCTGCCTCGGCGACGGTGCGGATGTCGGCCAGTTCCCGCTCGTTGCGCATCCTGATCGCGCTGGCCAGCATGCCCGCGGCGGTGACCCCGGTGATCGAGATGAGCGTGAGGGTGTTCTGCCGGGTTCCGACGATGTCGATGTGGTAGGCCAGGCCGACGCACAGCAGCAGGGCCAGCGTGCCGACCGCCGCCGCGCGCCGCACCCCTCCGCTGAGGCTGGCGAACGCCGGGCCAAGGGACAGCAGCGGGAGGTAGCCCGTCCCGGTGCCCTCGACCAGCTCCAGGACGGCGACGACGGCCATGACCAGGAACGGGAGCAGCCTCAGGAACGGCCTGCCACGCCCCCGTGAGGTCGCTGCCACCCCTTGCTCCCGCCCGCCATGAATTCCCCGTCATTCCCGCAGCATAATGTCACTTGCGCGGTCAAACACGCACTTCAGGCGCGCGTTCGGGAGCGCGTTCGGAGGCGTTTCGGGCGTCCGGTGCGGTGGTCGCCGGTGGTGGTGAGCGCCGGTGGTGGTGAGCGCCGCGGCCTGCCGCTTCGGGCCCGTCCTTTCCGTACGTGTCGATCCTGCGGGCGAAGGTAGCGTGGGCCCGTGACGGGTGGAGCGGATGGAGCCGGGGCATGGGGCCGCGGTCTGGGTGCCGATGAGTCGTCCTGCGACGGGGATGCGGATGGCGGCCCGCCGCCGCGCCTGAGCATCGCCACGCACGACTTCGTCCGGGCGCTGGCCAGCCCGACCCGCCGGCAGATCATGCTGCTGTTCGCGCGCGGCGCGGAGCTGTCGGTCGGAGAGGTGGCCGAGCGGGCGGGCATCGGCCAGTCCACCGCCTCCGAGCAGCTCGCGCAGCTGCGCCGGGGCGGCATCGTCACCGCCCGGAAGGAGGGCAAGGTCGTGCTCTACCGGGGCGACAGGGAGCGCTCCGCGAGGGCCCTGGCCGACCTCCAGGCCTATCTGAGGTTCTGCTGCTGACGGAGGGCGTCAGTCGTCGTCGCCGCCGTCGTCGTCCTCGCCCCCGTCATCGTCGTCGTCACCGTCCTCCGCGCAGCCGGCGGCCGTGATCGCGACCGTCGAGCCGACGGCGGCCACGGCGACCACCGCGGGCGCGGACGCGGGCGTCAGCGCGGCCACGATGGCCAACAGGCCCTTGAACAGGCCGAGCAGTGTCCTGGTGAGCATGGATCCTCCATGGTCCGGTGAACGACAGCCTATGCCGTGCCGATGGTCGGCCGCTGACCTTCGCGTGTACGCGAGGTGGCATGGAGATCGCCGGGGAAGGAAGCCGGGATGCAGACGTTCCTTCCGTACGCCGACTTCGCCGCCACCGCCCGGGTCCTCGACCCGCGCAGGCTGGGCAAGCAGCGCGTCGAGGCGTTGCAGGTCCTGCGCGCGCTGACGGTGCCCGGGTACGGCTGGCGGCGGCATCCGGCGGTGCGGATGTGGACCGGGTACGAGGAGGCGCTGGCCCGCTACGGCCTGGAGATCTGCCGCCGGTGGTGCGAGCTCGGCCGCGCCGACACCTGCGCCGCCACCCTGACCGCCGACCTTCGCGCCGCCACCGGCGTGGAGCGCCCGCGCGACCAGGAGGGACTCGCCGAGGCGGGGGAGCTGCCGCCCTGGCTGGGCGACCCGCCGTTCCACCTCAGCCACCGCTCGGCACTCGCCCGCAAGGACCCCGGCTTCTACGCCCCGCTCTTCCCCGGAGTGCCGCGCGACCTCCCCTACGTCTGGCCCGCCTCCGACCGCGAACGCTGAACGCCGCGTCCCAGGGACCTCGCGCCCCGGTTCCGACTGCGCCCCGCCCCGCTGGCATGCCGGCACCGGCTGCGTTCGCTTAATCTCGGTGCAGGCAGGCCGGGAGGGGATGAGCACGTGGTCACGAAGGCGGCGGCGCGCCGTAGCCAGCAGGAGCGCACCAGGGCGACCACGGCGGCCCTGGTCGCGGCGGCGCGGGGGCTGTTCGTCGAGCGCGGGTTCTCGGGCACCTCGCTGGGCGCGGTCTGCGACCGCGCGGGGGTGACGCGCGGCGCGTTCTACCACCACTTCGACAACAAGGAGCAGATCTTCCGCGAGGTCTTCGCGGCCGAGCAGAAGGAACTGGCCGCGGTCGTGCGGCGGGAGTTCCTGGCCGAGCCTGACCCGTGGGACGGGTTGCTGGCCGGGTCCCGGGCCATGCTGGAGAGCTCCCTCGACCCGGCGGTGCGCCGGATCACCCTCATCGAGGCGCCCGCCGCACTCGACTGGACCGCCCTGCGCGACATCCAGGCGAGCTGCAAGGAGCAGTTGCGCGACGGGCTCGCCATCGCGATCGAGGCCGGCTGCATCCCCGACCGCCCGCTGGCCCCGCTGACCTCGCTGCTGTACGGGGGGCTGTGCGAGAGCGCGCTGGACATCGCGCGCGCGGACGACCCGCCCGCCGTCCTGCGGGACACGCTGGCCCAGCTGGAGGCCATGCTGGCGGGTGTCGCCGGCCGGACCTCCGGCTGCGCCCACACCGGCTGACCTCCCGATTCTCTCTGTTCCGCCCGTTCGGGCGGGGTTCCGCGGGTCCGCACGAGCATTAACATACATTCTGTATGTATGTAAGTTCCGGGACGGATCACGTTGCGTACTCCAGGTACGGAAGGGCGGGGGCGATGCGTGCGGTGCGGCAGGCCGAATGGGGCGGCGTCGAGACGATGGAACTGGTCGAGACCGAGGCCCCCGAGGCGACCTTCGGCGAGGTGCTGGTCAGGGTGATGGCGGCCGGGATCAACCCGGTGGACGTCTACACGCGGCAGGGAGTGGCCTACAACCGGGTGCTCGACCTGCCGTTCATCAACGGCTGGGACGTCGCCGGAGTGGTGGAGAAGACCGGCTACGGGGTGACCCGCTTCCGGCCGGGCGACGCGGTCTTCGGCATGCCGTGGTTCCCGCGCGCCGCCGGCGCCTACGCCGAGTACGTCGCCGCCCCCGCCCGCCACTTCGCCCTCATGCCCGGCGGGCTGGGCTTCGCGGAGGCCGCGGCGCTCCCGCTGGCCGGCCTCACCGCCTGGCAGATGCTCACCGAGGTCGCCGGGATCCGTCCGGGGCAGCGGGTGCTGGTCGCGGGCGCGGCGGGCGGGGTGGGGCACCTGGCCGTCCAGATCGCCAAGCACCTCGGCGCCCACGTCATCGGCACGGCGCGCGCCGCCAAGCACCCGTTCCTGCGCGAGCTGGGCGCCGACGAGACCGTCGACTACACCACCACGAAGGTCGCGGCGGCGGTGCGCGACGTGGACGCCGTCATCCAGATGTTCGGCGGCGAGCAGGGCCTGGAGGCCCTGGAGTGCCTGCGCCCCGGGGGGATCCTGGTCAGCGGCCAGGGCGCCTGGACGCCCGGGATGCACGAGCGCGCGGCCGAGCTCGGCGTCCGCGCGGCCAGCTACCTCGTCGACCCCGACGGCGCGGGCCTGGACGCCCTGGCCGGGCTCGTCCGGGACGGGGCGCTGAAGGTGCGCGTCGAGCGGGAGTTCCCGCTGGCCGAGGCCGGCGCGGCGCACCGCCTGGTCGCCAGCGGCCGCACCACCGGCAAGGTCGTCCTCACCGTCGCCGAGCCGTCCTGAACCTCCCCTCCACATGACCGACCATCTGCGCACGACCCGAGGAGCCGAAGCCATGACCCAGACCGACAACAGCCCCGCCGTCCCCGCCGACCCTGTCGCCGTCGTCCGCGCGTACGCGGAGGCCAAGAGCCGTGCCGACATCCCGGCGGCGCTGTCCTGGTGCCACCCCGGCGTGGTGTTCGAGACGATCGCGTTCCAGGCCGTCGCACGCGGCGTCGAGGAGGCGGGCGTGCAGTTCACCGGCTTCCTGCGCGCGTTCCCCGACTACGACGTCGACCTGGAGTACCTGCGGGAGGCGGACGGCCTCGTCGTCGGCTCCGGGACGATCCGGGCCACGATGAAGGGCCCCCTGGCCGGGATCGAGCCGACCGGCCGGGCCTACGCGCTGCCGTTCGCCTGCCACTGGACGGTGCGCGACGGGCTGATCGCCCACGAGCGGTTCTTCTTCGACTTCCACCAGATGTGCGAGCAGCTCGGGCTGTCGTCCGACGGCGCGGGCGCGCGGTTCGCCGAGTGGCGCCGCACGGCCGGGGCCGGGATGGCGGTCGCCTGATGGCGGTGTACGTGCTCGTCCACGGCGCCTGGCACGGCGGCTGGTGCTGGCGGGACGTGGCGTCCCGGCTGCGGGAGGCCGGTCACGACGTGCGCACCCCGACGCTGACCGGGCTCGGCGACCGCGTCCACCTCTACGACCCCGGGATCGGGCTGCGGACGCACGTGGACGACATCGTGAACCTGCTGGAGTACGAGGACCTGCGGGAGGTGGTCCTGGTCGGGCACAGCTACGGGGGCCTGGTCGTGCGGGAGACCGCCGACCGGTCGCCCGGCCGCGTCTCCCGCCTCGTCCTCGTCGACGCGTGGGCGGGCCGGGACGGGGAGTCGCTGGACGACCGCGCCCCGAGGTTCTTCCTGGACTGGATCGCCTCGGTGACCGCGGACGGGACGATCCCGGCACCCCCCGCCGCGGCCGCCGGCGTGACCGACCCCGAGCAGGCGGCATGGGTGGAGCCCAGGCTGACCCCGCAGCCCAGGCGGACGTTCTCCGACCCCACGCGGCTGACCGGCGCGGTCGACGCGATCCCGTGCCGCGCGGTGCTGTGCACGCCGGACGGTCCCATGCCGTTCCCGGGGATCGCGAAGGAGTTCGGCTGGGACGCCGCCGAACTGGACGCGGGCCACGACGCCATGGTGACCGCGCCGGCCGAGCTGGCGGGCCTCCTGCTGGAGGGCGGGTGAGCGGCCCGGGCCGCGCGGCCGGCGTCGTGCGCGTGGGGCTGCTGCTCCCGACCCGGGAGGCCGCGATCACCGGCGACCGGGACGAGCGCGCGCTGGTACGGCTCGCGCGCCGGGCCGAGCGGCTCGGATTCGCCTCCGTGTGGGCGGGCGACTCCCTGGTCGCCCGCCCGCGGGCCGAGCCGCTCACCCTGCTGGCGGCCGTCGCCGCCGCCACCGAGGAGATCACGGTGGGCACGGCCGCGCTGACCGGGACGCTCCGGCACCCGCTGACGGCCGCGCACGCCATCGCCACGGTGGACCGTCTCAGTGAGGGCCGGCTGGTCCTCGGCCTGGGCGCCGGCTTCCCTTACAGGGCCACCGAGCACGAGTTCGAGCTGGTCGGGGTGCCGTTCGGGGAGCGGGTGGGCCGGTTGGCGGAGACCGTTCGCCTGTGGCGGGCGCTGTGGGGTGAGGAGCGGCCCGACGCGTTCGAGGGCCGGTACTGGAGCTTCTCCGGCCTGGACGGGCTGCCGCGACCGGCCGCGCCGGGCGGTCCCGCGCTGTGGCTGGCCGGGGGCGGGCCGTCGGTGCCGGGCCGCGTGGCGGCGGGCTTCGACGGCTGGCTGCCCTACCCGCCCACGCCTGGGGAGTACCGCAAGGGAATCGAGGCGATCGACGCGGCGGTGCTCGGGGCCGGCCGCGACCCGGCCGAGGTGACCGGCGCGCTGTACGTCACGGTGCTCCCGCACGACGACCCCGGGCGGGCGCGTCTGCTCCTGGACGCCTACACGCATGCCTACTACGGCGCGCCGATCGAGGCGATGGAAGGGCTGCAGGCCTTCGTCGCCGGGCCGCCCGCCCACTGCCTGGCCCGTCTCCGCGAGTACGCCGACGCGGGGGCCCGGCACATCGTCGTGCGCATCGGCGCGCTCGACCCGTCCGGCCACCTGGAGCCCGTCGCCGAGCTGGCGGCGGCGCTGATGAACGGAGCAAGCGGATGACCGCCACGCAGAACCCGCCCCGGGAAGCCACCGTCGAGGGCGCGATCGCCGAGTACGACGCGTTCGCCGCCCTGCTGGACGGGCTGACCGCCGCCCAGTGGGAGACCGCCACCCGCTGCGCCGGCTGGCGGGTCCGCGACGTCGCCGGGCACGTCCTCGGCGGCGCGGCCGACATCCTCGCGGGCGCCGTCGGCAGCCGGACGGCCGACGAGCAGGCCCGGGCGCATGGCGGCGGCGGCCCGGCGGAGACGGCGCTCGACCTGCGGGAGGCGTCCGGGCGCGTCCGGAAGGCGCTGGAGCGGCTCGACGACGCGGCCTGGTCGCTGCCGAGCCCGATCGCCGACCGCAACGTCGGCGAGGCCGTGCTGAGCCTGTGGCACGACACGTTCGTGCACGCCGACGACGTCCGCGCCGCCCTCGGCCTGCCGCCGGACCGCGGGCCGGGGCTGGAGGCGACCGTGCGCTGGCTGCGGATCGCCCTCGAACGCAGGGGATGGGGCCCGGCCAGGCTGGTGCTGGACGGTCTGGGGACCTACCCGGTCGGGGAGGGCGGGCCGGAACTGCGCGGCGATCCGCTGACGTTCGTCCTGGTCGCGACCGGGCGCGCGGAGCCGGAGCGGTTCGGGGTCGACGCGGGCGTGAACGTGTACGCCTGACCGCGGCCCATTTACTGGAGTACGGGGATGGCAATGACACGTCCCTCCACGATCAGCTCGCCAGGTCCCTGCGGCGGAAGCCGGTCAGGCCGGCGGCGCCGAGCGCCAGGACGGCGGCGGCGAGCCAGACCAGTGGCACCGAGGTCACCTCCGCGCCCGGCAGCTTGGGGATGTGGGTGAACGGCGAGACGTCCATGAGCCACTGGTCGGCCTGGAGCATCCCGCCGAACAGCGTCAGCACGCCGGCCACGGCGAGGGCGGCCCATCCGGCCGAGGAGAGCCGGGGCAGCAGGCCGAAGAACGCGATCGTGATCGCCGCCAGCAGCCACACCGCCGGAAGCTGGATCAGGGCCGCGCCGACGAGCCGGGGCACCTGGCGGCCGGCGTCGCCCTCGCTGAGGCCGTGGACGAGGCCCGTGGCGAAGCCGGCGACCACCAGTGCGGCGGCGGAGCCGAGCAGCGCGAAGACCAGGTGGGACGCCGCCCACCGCACGCGGCCGAGGGTCGTGGCGAGCAGCGGTTCGGCGCGCAGCGCGGTCTCCTCCGAGCGCAGCCGCAGCGTCGCCGACACCGCGTACCCGGCCGCGAACAGGCCGATCATGTTCATGATGCTGGAGAAGAACACGTCCACGATCCCGCCGGAGCCGCCGAGCCGCTCGAAGATCTCCTTGAGGTCGGGATTCTCCACCAGCATCTCCTCGACTCCGCCCGCGACGCCGCCGAACACCGCCCCGAGGGCGGCGAACCCGGCGAGCCAGGCGAGCAGCGGCCGGCTGTGCAACCGCCAGGCCAGCGAGAACGGGCCGCGCAGCCCCGGCGACGCGCCCGCGGGCCCGGCTTGGGCGGCAGGAGCCCGGCGCCGACGTCGCGGCCCGCCGACAGCGCCCCGGCCGCGACGACCAGCGCGGCCGTCAGCGCCAGGGGGAGCAGCGCCACCGGCCACTGCTCGTCGCCGAAGGCGCGCAGCCTGGTGCCCCAGCCGAGCGGCGAGAGCCAGGACAGCCACGACAGGCCGTTGCCGGGGCCGCCGACGTCGGCGGCCAGCCGGACCACGAACGAGGCGCCGAGCACGGTGACGGCGATGCCGCGCGCGGACCCGGCGCCCTCCGCGAGCTGCGCGGCCACTCCGGCGACGCCCGCGAACACCCAGCCCGCCAGTGCGAACTGCAGGCCGAGGGCGAGCGCCCCGCCGAAACCGAGGTCCTGCGCGGTCATGCCGACGGTGAGGATCAGCCCGACCAGGACACTGGCGACGAGCGTGACCAGCAGCGCGGCGGCCAGCGCGGCGCCGCGTCCGACGACGGTGGAACCGAGCAGCTCGCGCCGCCCCGCCTCCTCCTCGGTACGGGTGTGCCGGATGACGGTCAGCGCGCAGATCAGCCCGATGATCACCGGGATGAACCCGGACCGCTGCGCGACGATCCCGCCGATGCCGGTGTCGTGCAGCGGCCCGTACAGCGCCAGGAACGTGGGGTTGTTCCCGGTGGTGCGGGCGTAGCTGAGCTGTTCGGCGACGGTGGCGTAGAGCTCCTTGGACGCGGCCGCGAAGTTGAGCGGCATCAGGCCCAGGAACAGGATCCAGATCGGCAGCAGGAACCGGTCGCGGCGCAGGATCAGCCGGACCATGCCGCCGGTTCCGACGAGCGCGGTCATCGCGCGGCCCTTTCCGGCAGCTCGTCCTTGTAGTGGCGCAGGAACAGCTCCTCCAGCGTCGGCGGCTGGCTGACCAGGCTGCGGACGCCGCTGTTGGTGAGCTGCCGCAGCACCGCGTCCAGCCGGCTGGTGTCGACCTCGCAGCGGACCCGGTTTCCCTCGACGACCAGGTCGTGCACGCCGGGCAGGTCGGAGATCCCGTTGGGCGGGGCGGCCAGTTCGGCGTTGATGGACGTGCGGGTCAGGTGGCGCAGGTCGGCCAGCGTCCCGCTTTCGACCGAGAAGCCGTTGCGGATGATGGTGACGCGGTCGCAGAGGGCTTCGACCTCGCTGAGGATGTGGCTGGAGAGCAGGACGGTGCGTCCGCTGTTCTTTTCTTCGCGGATGCATTCCTGGAAGACCTCTTCCATGAGGGGGTCGAGGCCGGAGGTGGGTTCGTCGAGGATGAGGAGTTCGGCGTCGGAGGCCAGGGCGGCCACGAGGCCGACTTTCTGGCGGTTGCCTTTGGAGTAGGTGCGGCCTTTCTTCTTGGGGTCGAGTTCGAAGCGTTCGAGGAGTTCGGTGCGGCGGCGGGGGTTGAGTCCGCCGCGCATGCGTCCGAGGAGGTCGATGACCTCGCCGCCGGTGAGGTTGGGCCAGAGGGTGACGTCGCCGGGGACGTAGGCGAGGCGGCGGTGGAGTCGGGTGGCGTCGCGCCAGGGGTTGCCGCCCAGGAGGGTGGCGCTGCCGGCGTCGGCGCGCAGCAGGCCGAGCAGGACGCGGATGGTGGTGGACTTCCCCGCGCCGTTCGGGCCGAGGAAACCGTGCACCTCGCCGGCGCGGACGGTCAGGTTGAGGCCGTCCAGCGCGCGGGTGCGGCCGAAGGTCTTGACCAGGCCGGTGACGGCGATGGGCGTATCAGTGGTTCCGGGTGAAGCCATGGCGAACACCTCGTCTGGGGGGTGGATGTGTTTTCGGGCATGCGACCGCCACCCCGTTCACGTCTTGGGTGAGGGAACTGGGGTTCGGTCACGCACCGGGACTGGGGCGATGGCGGAGCCTGGCCCGCCGGTGCCGGCCCGGTGGATCGGAGTCGGCCTTCCGGGCCGCCGCGTCCGTGGTCGAGATGCGGCCCGATACCGTGCCGTCCACCACCTCCGGCGCTCCGGCCGCGGGGCGGCGGGCCCGCGCGCATGATGCAGCGGGCGTGAGCCGTCGCGGGCCGGGCGCGCGCGGGCTAGGCATCGCCGTCTCCGGAGGCGTCGTCCGCGGGTGCGCGGCCTCCGAAGCCGCGCTCCCGGCGCATCTCGTCGAACGCGGCCTTGCCCCTCTCGACGAGGTCGGCGCTCACGACGTTGTCGGTGTAGACCTCGATCATGGCCAGGCCCAGGCGGGGGTAGCCCTCGTCGGTCAGGGTGTTGGCGCCCAGCGCGCGGGACAGGTGCTCGTGCAGCACGATCGCGCCGAAGCTCATGGCGACCATGGCGGCGGAGTAGGCGTGCAGGTCGGAGGTCTGGGGCTTGTTCAACCCCAGGCCCGGGTCCTCCAGCATCGCCTTGGTGACGGCCACCGCCTCGTCGAACAGAGCCGCCGCCCCGGGCGAGCCGTCGACCAGGGCGCGGGCGAGGTAGCGCTGGATGGGCAGGCCGGTCTGCATGGCGAACGAAAGGAACCCCGGATCGCCCATTCCTCCCTTGAGCGCCTCCTGCTTGGTGGTGCGCAGGGCTTCCATGGCGTACTCGTCGCACGCCTGCCGCAGCTTCTCCTTGGACCCGAAGTGGTGCTGGACGAGCCCGGGGGACACGCCGGCCGCGGCGGCGACGCCGCGGATCGTGGTGCCGCGCACCCCGTGCGTCGCGAACTGGTCCAGCGCGGCGTCCCGGATCCGTGCCCGGGCCGTCAGGTCCTCGTCGGCCCCCGCCATGGTGCCGTTCCCCCGCTCTCCAATACAAGCGTTCAGTTTCCAATACGTTTGTACACCCGCTGCCGCGCGTGCGGCAACACGGGGGGCGGGGTCGGCGCGCTAAGACTTCGTTAAGATCGCTTCTGCCCGCGAAGTCGCAGGTCAGACGCTGGGCAAGAGTTCCCGCGCGAGCGCCGGGCACGGCGCGTGGGCGCCTCAGGCGCGCGGGACGGTGCGCCGGTCGTCGCGCAGGGCGTGGTCGCGGACCTCGGCGGCGATGGTCGCCCAGGCGTGTTCGGGCATGTCGTGGCCGACGCCGGGGAGCACGACCAGGCGCGAGCCGGGGACGGCGGCGGCGATGCGGCGGGCGGCGGAAGGGCGGATGAGCGGGTCGTCCTCGCCGTGCAGCACCAGCGTCGGGGTGCGCAGCGCGGAGATGGGCGCGCCGTGCCAGCGGGCGCCGATCTGGCGGCTCTGCGCACGCTGGTCGCGGATGCCGTGATCGGCGGAGCGCCGGATCGACTCCCGCGCGGCCCGCTCGTCGAAGGGCCGGGCGGGGGAGGCGAGGATGCGGGCGACGGCGACGCCCGCCTCGACGTCCCCTTCCCGGGTGTCGGGGAACTTCAGGCGGGCCAGCCTGGCCAGCGTGCCGAGCCGGATGTAGCGCAGCGTCCGCAGCCCCGCCATGTCACCGGGGACCGCGGAGGACGAGGTCAGCGTGCGGACGCGGCCGGGGTGGCGGAGCGCGACGCGTTGCGCGGCGGCGCCGCCGAGCGAGCTGCCGAGCAGGTGCGCCGACTCCCAGCCGAGCGCGTCCATGACGGCGACGGCGTCGTCGGCCATGTCCTCGGCGGTGTAGGCCTCGCCGCGCCCGTGGAGGAGCGCGGAGATCGGGCCCCGGGACGGGGCGTCGGGCAGGTGGCTGGACTCGCCGGCGTCGCGCTGGTCGAAGCGCGCGACCGCGAAGCCCTGCGCGGCCAGTGCCGCGCAGAAGCCGTCCGGCCACCATGTGCGGGACGCGCCCAGGCCCATGAGCAGCAGCAGCGGCTCGCCGTCCGGGGGGCCGTCCAGCAGCCGGTCGTAGGCGATCCGGACGCCCTTGTTGTCGGCCCAGCGGACGGGGCTCCAGGTCTTCGGCGGTGCGGTCATGACCGGCCTCCAATACTGCGATCGTCGTTCGCAGTTTCTATGCTAGAGGATCCGTCGCGAGGAAGGACAGGTGGGCCCGTGCCCGACGAACCGGGGACCGCCGAAACGGGGACGGTCTGGGACCGCCCCGAACGGGGCTCGCGGGGCCCCGCCCCCGAGCGCAGCCGCGCCCAGATCACCGCGGTCGCCGTCGCGCTGGCCGACGCGGAGGGGCTCGCCGCGGTGTCGATGCGCCGGATCGCCGGGGAACTGGGCACCGGCCCGGCCTCCCTGTACCGGTACGTGCGCGGCCGCGACGACCTCGTCGACCTGATGACGGACGCCGCCGCCGGGGAGGTCGACGTCACCGCGCCGCTCACCGGCGACCCCGTCGAGGACATGGTCGCCCTCGCCCTGCAGGTCAGGCGGGTGAACCTGCGGCACCCGTGGATGCTCGACCTGCCCCCGCGGCCCGAACGCCTCGGCCCGCGGGCCATCGACTTCCTCGAGCACGGGCTGCGCGCGCTGGAGCCGGCGGGGTCGATGAGCGGCCAGGACAAGCTGGAGACCATCGCGGTGATGAGCGGGATGGTGTCGCTGTTCGCCCGCAACGAGATCCAGGAACGCCAGTCGCCCACCGACCGGCAGGCCGCCTACGCCGCCCACCTCGCGCACGTCGTCGCCGAGGGGCGCCACCCGCTGCTGGCCGCGCAGCTCGCGCGCCAGCCCCCGGGCCCGCACGAGGAGCCGGAGGCCCTGTTCGAACGGCTCGTCCGGCGGGTCCTCGCCGGGCTCGTCGCCACCGGCTGACCGGGCCCCACCGCGCGGGGCGGCACCGCCCGGTTCAGCGCACCAGGGCCAGCAGCATCGCGCCGAGGAAACCGGCCATGAGCGCCCCCTGCACGACGATCACGGGCGCCGACGCGGCGAAGCGGACCGGCACGGGCCTGCGCCCGCCCCCGGGCATCCGCCGCAGCCGCTCCAGGTCGGCGGCGAAGGCCGGGCTGCGCAGCAGCAGCCCGCTGCGCGGCGCGGCCAGGCTGATCCGGGCGCCGTCGCGCTCCTCGACCTGCACGGAGCGTCCGAAGAGGGTGCGCGTCACGACCAGGCCCTCGACCCGTTCCCAGGGCGTCTCGGCGGCGCTCCCGACGAGCCGGTTGCTCAGGCCGTCCGGCCACGCCTCGGTGAGCCCGCCGTACAGGATCAGCGCGCTGCGCAGCAGGACCCCGGTCAGGCCGATCCCGACCAGCAGGAGGGTGGAGGAGGGCAGCCACGCCCCCGCGCACACCAGCGCCGGACCGGCCACCGCGGGCGGCACGGCGAGCAGGACATGGCGGCCCCGGGGCCGCAGCCGCAGCACCGGGCCGCCGCCGATCCTCGGGCCCGCCGGGCTCGTCGTCATGGGCCACATGGTCCACGGCGCACGCCGCCCGCACAAGACGCCGTCGCGGCCTACTCCGGTGGCCCCTCGGCGGCGATCCGGTCGAGCACGGCGGTGTAGAGCACCCGGCGGTCGGGCCGGGCGCGCCCGGCCGCGTGCCGGAGCGCCCGGGCCGCGGGCGTCCCGTACCGCACCAGCCCGTCGGCGGCGGCGCGGCGGACGGCGGGACGGGGATGGTCGAGCAGCCCGACCAGCGCCGGGATCGCCGGCCTCCACGCCGCGTACGACACGCTCCTGATCGCCGAGCGGACGATGTCGGGGCGCGGGTCGTCCAGCAGCCGGCACGTCTGCTCCAGGTAGTCCGGAGCGTCCAGGACGCGGCGGGAGAGGCGGTGGGCGTGCAGGCGGATCCGCGCCTCCCGGTGGCCGATCGCCTCGGCGAGCAGTTCCTCCAGCTCCGGATCGCGGTGGCCGCCGGCCCGCTCGTCGTGCCGTTCGGCGAGCACGGTCAGCGCCCGGCGGGCCTGCTCGGTGGTGCCGGTGCGGGCGAGGTCGAGCAGCGCCTCGCGGGACGGGCCGCGGCCCCCGTCCGCGGCGGCCGGCGGCGGGGTCCGGGCGCGCAGCGCGGCCAGCGTCTCGCCGTCCCGGCGCGCGGCGGCGGGGTCGCGGAGCGGGCCGTCGACCAGCTCGATCCGCTCGGCCAGGTCCTCGCGCCCCTCGGCGCGCAGCCGTTCGCACGCGCGCACCAGGGACGGCGTGCGCAGGAGCGGCCGGCCGGCGAGGAGGTCGAGCACGCCCCACGCGCCGGCGTCGAGACGTCCGGCCAGGGCTTCGGCCAGCAGGTCGGGTTCGGCCCGGCGCAGTGCCCGTCCCGCCGGCTCGCGGGCGGCGGGGGCGCCGTGCTCCCACCAACCCAGCAGCAGCGGGACCAGCGGGGCCAGGGCGCCGGGCTCCAGGTGGGCGGCGACGCGGGCGGCCCGTTCCGCCACGGTGCCGTCCACCGGGTCCTCCGGCCGGATCCCGCTCAGGAGGGAGGCCAGGGCGGGCGCGAGGGCGGCGGTGTCGGGCAGGTCGATCCGGGCGTCCAGGTACGCGCGCAGGACGATGCGGCGCACGCCGGGCTCAGGCCAGCCGAGGAGCATGCGCGCGGCGGCCTCGCGCCGCTCCCGCGCGGGGTCGTCCAGCATCGCCAGCAGCCGCTCGCGCTGGGCCGCCGAGCGGGGCTGGTCCAGGTCGCCGGGACGCGGCGCGCGCCCGCCCTCGGCGGTGCGGCCGGCGTCTTCGGCGAGGGTCCAGGCGGGCGCGCCGAGGGGCTGGAGCTCCAGCATCCAGTCCAGGAGGGCGTCGCGGACGGCGGCTCCGGCGTCCGGGTAGACGGCCGCCAGCGCCGCGAGCCGATGCCGCGAGCCGGCCGGACGCTCCAGGGGCGGCCCCGCGTCGCGGAAACGCCGGAGCGTCTCGGGCGTCCGGGCCGCCTCCTCCAGCCGCCCGTGCCATTCGCGATGCTCCTCGCGTTCGGCGGGCTGGGACGGCGCCTCGGCGAGATCAGGAATGAAGGCCTCGCGCAGCACCTCCTCCTCGGCCGACCGGGGATCAGGAGCGCGCCCGGCCGCGTCCAGGGCGCGTGCCAGGTCGGAGCGGGTCAGGACGGCACCGCAGGCGCGCAGCAGGCGCAGCAGCGCCCGGCCGCCGACGACCTCCGGCCGAAGCGCCCGCAGACGGGCGGCGACCGCCAGGCTCCCGGCCGCCGCCAGCCGCGGCACCGCCTCCCCGAGCACGGCGACCAGGGCCTCGCGGTCGGCGCCCTCGACCCGGGCCAGCCCGGAGGCCAGGACCGCCGCCGAACGCGCGAACACCTCCAGCTCCCGGTCGTCCCAGGGCGATGGGCACAGCCGCAGCGTGAGGCGCAGGACCGGACCGCAATCGCGTTCGGCCCCGGCCAGCTCCAGCCAGCGGTCGAGCAGGGGCCGCAGCCTTCTGAGCGACCAGACCGGAAGGTCCTCCTCGTGCCGGACGAGCCGGCGCGCGGTCGCCGCGTCCCAGCCGGACTTCTCCAGCGCCTTGACGTCGGCGAGTGCCGCGGCGCCGGGCGGAGGGGTGTCGCGCGGCGGGCGGATGCCGTGCTCGGCCATCGGTTCCGCCAGGTCCGCCGCCGTGCCGGAGGCGAGCACGACCCGCCCGTCCGCGACGAGCGACAGCAGCGTCCGGCCCGACGGGGACCCCTGCCCGGCGAGCGCGGCGACCGCACGGGCGGAGAGCGCCCGGTCCAGGCCCCGCAGAAGCAGGTCGCGGGTGCGCTCGTCGCCGGCGCGGTCGGCCGCCGCGACGAGCGCGGCGGCGAAGCCGTCGCCGAGCACGGCCCGCAGCGCCTCCACCAGCGCCTCCCGCAGCCCGGGATTGTCGTGGCGGCCGAGCCAGGACAGCAGGGCCGGCACCGCCTCCGGCGTGCCCGCGCGGGCCAGCGCCTCGGCCGCGGCCTTCTTCACGTTCATCACGGGGTGGTCCAGGCACGCCGCGAGCGCGGGCGCGGCCCCGCGGGCGCGGGCGCGGCCGAGCGCGACCACCGCCTGCCGCACGGTCTGCGCGTCACCGGCGGACGTCAGCGCGATCAGGCCGGCCGACAGCGCCCGCGCGTCCGTCCCGTCGGCGTCCCGCGCGAGCAGCGCGATCGCCTGCTTGCGGACGTGCCGGTCGCGGTCGCGCAGCAGCGGGTGCACGCCGGCGCGGACGCCGCCGTACGACGGGGTCCGCCGCAGCAGTTCCAGCAGGATCGCGCGCTCGGACGGTTCGAGCCCGCCGTCGTCGAGCAGGCCGAGGGCCATGGTCGCGGCGAGCGCGTCGCCCGCCTCCCGGGGGCCGGCCGCGTCGAGCAGGCAGCGCGGCCGGATCCGCCCCCGCTCGTGGAGCCGCCCGCCCAGGTCGCGGATCGCGGCCAGGACCTCATCCGGGACCCGCGGCTCGGCCGCCTCCGGCTCGGCCGCGTCCGGCGCCCACGACGCCGCGAGATCGGACACCACCCGCAGGAGCAGGTCGGTGACGGCCGGGACCGTCCCCGCGTCGCCGTTGCGGGCCAGCACGCACAGCGCCGCGGCCGGTTCGCCGGGGTCCAGCCCGGCGCGCAGCAGCTCCAGTTCGCGCGGGTCGGGGCCGCCGAGGTCGGACAGGATCCGCCGCGGAAGGTCGCGCGGGTCCAGCCGCGCCAGCAGCGCGCGCCGCTCCTCGGCGCCGTCGGTGAGATGCCACAGCAGTTCGAGGGCCCGGTGCCGGACGGCGCGCAGGTGCGGGGCGATGCCCGTGCCGTCCGGTTCCAGGCCCAGGCCCAGGCCTTCGCGGAGCGCCGCGGCCGTCGCCTCCGCGCCGACGGCTTCGAGGGCGTCCAGCGCGGCGGCGGGGACGCGGGGCAGCAGCGCGAGGACGGCCCGCTCGGCCGGGATGTACCGCAGCGCCCGGATCGCCCGCAGGAACGGCACGGGGTCGGCCGCGGCGGGCAGCAGGCGGGTGATCGTCTCGCCGACCGGCAGGTCGCCGGTGCCCTGCGCGGCCAGCGCGACCAGCAGCTCCAGGCGCCGCGGCCAGTCGTCGAGCTCCGGCCCGTCCGGCCCGGGTCCGCCCGGCGCCGCGCAGGTCAGCTCCCGCAGCATCTCCTCGCGGCAGGTGAACAGCAGGGTCGCCACCTCGCCCGCGGGGACGGAGTGATCGGCCAGCGCCAGGCCCACGATCGCGGGCACATGCTCGCCGGACGGGAAATGGCCGCGCCGGTGCATGCCCAGCAGGCAGCCGATCCCGGCCCCGGCGAGCAGGAGCGGGTCCTCGGCGGCGATGCCCGCCAGCCCGGGGACGTCCTCGCGGCGCGCCAGCCCGCCCGCCAGTTCGAGCGCCCGGCGGCGCAGGGCCGGTGGACGGTCCGCGCCGGCGGCCACGTCCCGGAGCAGATCCAGATGCCCGTGGCGGGCCGCCGCCTCGACCGCCGCACCGGACGCCTCCGCGTCCGAGGCGAAGGAAGGCGAGTCGAGGAGGCGCCGGAGCGGCCCGTGGGGGATCGGGTCCAGGGCCGCCCAGGGCTCGGCCAGCTCCCGCAGCGCGGCCTCCGCCGCCCGGCCCGCACCGCCGTGCACGGCGATCTCCAGCAGGAGCGCCCTCGCCTTCGAGGGGGCTAGCAGGGCAGCCCGGACGGCCTCGCGCGTGATCCTCAGGGCCTCCGCGCGCAGCGCCGCGTCATCGCGCTCCAGCAGCACGCGGACCAGGTGCTCCGGCTCGTCCACGTCCGTCGCCCGCAGGCCGTGAACGGCCTGGTAGAGCGGCTCGCCCCCCGGTTCCCGCGCGGCGGTCCCGGGCTCCGCGGCGATCTCGGCGCGCAGCCAGGCGATCCTCACCGGCACGGGCGGATCGGCCTCCCGCCACCGCGGCCACGGCCGGTCCCGGAGGTGGCGCCGCAGCAGCAGGTGGAGGCGGGCCAGCGCGAGGGCGGCCTCGGGCGGCGCGTCCGCGGGCAGCGAGCGGGGAAGCGCCGCGGCGTGCGCGGCGGCCCGCTCGCCGTCCGCGCCGTCGGTCTCGAGGCGGTCGGCGAGCCGTACGAGATCGTCCGGCGAGGTCATGGCGGCCGGCATCGTCAGCCGCCGCTGCGCGAACCGCCGCCGAAGCCCGCCCGGGCCGTCGTCCCGGAGCGTGTGGTGATCGTGCCGCTCGCGGGGGCGGCGAGGCTCCCGCCGGAGACGTAGCCGGTGCGGTAAAGGCCGCCGTAGTACCAGAAGTAGCTGTACCGCGAGCCGGACGCACCGGACGAACCGGCGGACGGGGGCTTGGAGTCGTGCCCGAGATCGTCGTCGTCGCACAGATCGTCGTCCACGACCCGGTAGCCCTTCTCCGGCTCCTCGTCGGGGACTCCGCCTTTGGGACTCCGTACGCAGTAGGCGGTGACCTCGTCGTCGTCCTCGTCGTCCGGGCCGCTCGTGGTCGGCTCCGGGGAGGTCGGGGTTCCGGGGCTGGACGGCGTCGCCAGGCCGGACGTGGAGGGCGTGGTGTCCGAGGAGCAGGCCGCCACGACCAGCGAGAGCACGCTCACCATGCCGACCTGGACCGCCCGCGAACTGAGCCGGCGTCCGGGGTGCGGTGGGAACATCCGCCATCCCTTCATCGATTGCCGAAGATCGTTGCGGGGAGGAATGGCATCGTAGGGGATCAGGTGACGGTGCGCCATCGCCGCTCGATGACCATCGAGCGGCTGCGGCGGCCGTCCCTGGTCCTCCGGGACCGGGGACGGACGGGCGGTCAGCGGGCTTCGAGGACCCCGGCGACCGAACGGGTGGCCCCGTACCGCACGGGAACGGCGGTGAGGAGCGCGACCGCCGCCAGCGTCACGGGCACCGTGGCCGCCACCCAGAGCACCGGGACCTCCGCCTGCCCGGGGGAGCCCCCGGCGGCCCGGGCGGCGGCGTACACCAGCAGGCCCAGCGGGATCCCGCCCACCGCCGCGAACGCCGCCGGGAGGAGCTGGGCGGAGGCCAGCCCGGCGGTGACCTGCCGCGGCGTCGCCCCCAGCGCCCGGGTGAGCGCCGCGGTGCGGAGGTTGTCGAGCGAGGTCGTCCAGGCGGTGAGCACCGCGTTGACGGCGGCGAGCGCGACCATGGCCAGCGACAGCACCACCACGATCTGGCCCACCCGCTCGGTCACCGGGTTGCCCGCCCCCGGCACGAAGTCGGGGCCGAGGAGCACGGTGTCCCTGCGCGCCACGTCCCGGCTCATGGACAGCGCGGCCACCACCATCGCGACGGTCAGCGCCATGCTCAGCGCGGCCAGGACGGTACGGCGCGGGCGGCGCGCGGCGATCCGCGCGCCGATCAGCAGCGCCACCGGCAGCCCCGAGGCCGCGGCGGCCAGGCGCGAGCGGCGGCCGGGCCCGCGCACCGGGTCGGCCAGCGCCCGCACCGTGCTGATCCGGGCGCCGCGCAGCGCGGGCACCGCCGTCGCCGCCGCGGTGACCGCCACCGCCACGGCCAGGACCGCCAGCGCGGTCCCCGGGGTGGGCGCGGGCGTGCCGGCGTCCAGCAGGCCGGTGCTCGGACCGGTCAGCAGCGGGGCCGCGGCCCAGCCGCCCAGGACGCCCGCCGCGGTGGCCGCGACCGCCACGGCCAGGTGCTCGGCCAGCAGCACAGCCGCGACCAGCGCGGGTGTGGCGCCCGCGACCTTCAGCAGGCCCACCCGCCGGCCCTGCTCGGCCAGCCGCCCGCCGACCAGCAGCGCGACGCTCATCGCCGCCAGCAGCGCCAGCGCCCAGGCGCCGCCCAGCAGCGCGCCGTTGGCCAGCCGCAGCTCCGCGGTCGCGTACGCGCCCATGTCCTGCCAGGACCGCACGCCCGGATGGCGGGCGGCGAAGGCGGGCGCC
This sequence comes from Spirillospora sp. CA-255316, assembly GCA_050942275.1. Classification (GTDB taxonomy): domain Bacteria; phylum Actinomycetota; class Actinomycetes; order Streptosporangiales; family Streptosporangiaceae; genus Spirillospora. The sequence continues at coordinate 4,279,600 of CP192047.1, forward strand.
GAGGCGGGATCGGCCAGCCGCAGCGGCATCGTGTACCGCCGCGGCCCGGTTCCGGTGGACGGCAGCCGCGCGGCGTCGGCGCGGGTCAGCCACACCAGGCCGGGCGAGGCCGACGGGTAGGGCACCCGCCCGGCGCTGATCGCGATCCCCGCGACGGTGAAGCCGCGCCCCGCGATCGTCACCCGGTCGCCGGGCCGCACCTCCAGTGCCTCCGCGAACGCGCGCTCGACCACCGCCGCGCCGGGACGCAGCCACCGGCCGTCGGTGACCAGCGGGCGGTCGAGCGCGGCGGGCGCCGTGTCGCGGCCGTGCACGACCGCGTTGACCGTGACGTTCCGCACCCGCAGGCCGCCGCTCACCGTCGGGTAAGGGCGCCCGGCGGCGGCCACGCCCGGCTTCCGCGCCAGCGCGGCCAGCGTCCGGGCGTCGCCGGTCGCCACCGCGTCCGGCCCGGCGGTGGCGGCGCGGGTGCGGTCCCACGGCTCGCCGGCCACGTCCCGTACCAGCAGGCCCAGCGTCAGCGTCGTGGTCGTCGCGGCGATCGCCACCAGCAGCAGCGCCGCCTGCGCCGGCCGCCTGCGCAGGTCGCGCAGCGTCAGCCGCAGCACCGTGCCGGTCGTCTCGAGCACCGTGCCCGCCGCCGCGTTCCGCGCGGTACGGGCCATCAGAGGTCCAGCCCGGCCAGCGCGGCCCGCCCGGCGGCGGAGGGGCCGAGGACGGTCTCGTCGGTGAACGCGCCGTCCCGCATGGTGATCAGCCGGTCGGCGGTCCCGGCGACCCGCGAGTCATGGGTGACGATGACCACGGTGCGGCCCTCGGCGCGCAGCGCGCCGAACAGCCGCAGCACGTCGGTCGCGGCGGCGCTGTCGAGGTTGCCGGTCGGCTCGTCGGCCAGCAGCAGGCCGGGGTCGTTCACCAGCGCCCGCGCCACCGCCACCCGCTGCCGCTGCCCGCCCGACAGCCGCCCGGGCAGGTGCCCGCCGCGGCCGGCCAGGCCCACCCGGTCGAGCAGGTCCTCGGCGCGCCGCCGCGCCGCCCGCCGGGACGTCCCGGCCAGCAGCGCGGGCAGCTCCACGTTCTCCCGCGCGGTCAGCTCGTCGACCAGGTGGAAGGCCTGGAACACGAACCCGATCCCGCGTCGCCGGACCCGCGCCGCCGCCGTCTCCGACAGCCCGTCCAGCCGCCGCCGGCCCAGCCACACCTCGCCGCCGTCGGGCCGGTCCAGCCCGCCCAGCAGGTGCAGCAGGGTGGACTTGCCGCTGCCGCTCGCGCCCACGATGCCCACCGTCTCGCCCGGCGCGACCGCCAGATCGACGTCGTCGACGGCGCGCACCAGGGCCGGTCCGGTGCCGTAGTGCCTGCGCAGGCCACGGGCCCACAGGGTGTACTCCACGTGCTCAATCCCCTCTCGCCGACCAGTGCGCGGCGCACGACTCCAGCCAGGTCAGGTCGGCGCGCAGCCGCAGCACCGCGCCCTCCAGCAGCAGCGCGGCGTCCGAGCCGGCGGGCTGCTCCAGCGCGGCCCGCTGCGCCTCGGCCAGCCGCCGCAGCAGCTCGCGGCGCTGGGCGTCGGCCAGCGCCACCGGGTCGGCCAGCCGGGACACCGCCGCGGCCACCAGCTTCAGGTGGAACTCGGCGGGTGCGGGACGGCTCCAGCTCACATCGGCCAGCCAGACCGCCACCCGGTCCCGGCCCGCCGCGGTCAGCTCGTAGACCTTGCGGTCGGGCCGGTCGGCCTGCGCCGCCTGGCGCGACTCCACCAGGCCCGCCTTCTCCAGGCGGCGCAGGGTCACGTACACCTGGCCGGCGTTGAGCTCCTCGCCCAGCGGGCCGAGGGCCTCGCGCAGCCGGGCGCGCAGCCCGTACCCGTGCGAGGGCTCCTTGGCCAGCAGCGCGAGCACCACGTCCTGCACGGCGCCCACCTCCCTGACGACAGGGCCATAGCTAACCGTTATCTACGGCACCGGTCAAGCGGAACGGGAGGGAAGGAGCCCGGCCGCGGCGGACCGGGAGGCATGGCGGGAACCGTGCAGGAGCCAGCGGGGCCGGACCAGCCCCGTCTCGTAGGCCATGCGCACCAGCTGCGCGCGGTTGGCCACGCCCGTCTTCACCAGGATCCGGCTGACATGCGTCTTCACGGTCGCGCGGGTGACGGCGAGACGGGCGGAGATCTCGTCGTTGGTCAGCCCGGCGGTCACCAGCTCCATGATCTCCCGCTCCCGGCCGGTGAGCGCGCCGAGCTCGAGGGCGGGCGGGGGCGCGGCCAGCCGCTCGGCCAGCTCGGTGATGAGCCGCCGGGTGATCCGCGGCGACAGCTGCGCGCCGCCCGCCGCCACCGACCGGATCGCCCGCACCAGGTGGGCGGGCTCGGTGTCCTTGAGCAGGAAGCCGGCGGCGCCCGCGCCCAGCGCCGCCCGCACCAGCGCGTCCATCCCCTCGCCCGGGCCCTCCTCGCGCTCGGGCGAGGTCACGATGATCACCTGCACGCCGGGGACGGCCGCCGTGATCCGGCGGGTGGCGGCGATCCCGTCCACGCCGCCGTCCAGCCGCACGTCCATCAGGACGACCTCGGGACGCAGCCGCGCCGCCAGCCGCACCGCCTCGGCGCCGGCTGCGGTCTCCGCGACCACCCGCAGGCCCGGCCGCCCGTCCAGCAGCGCCCGCAGGCCCGCCCGCACCAGCAGTTGCGCGTCGGCCAGCAGGACCCCGATCCCGGCGCCCGTCCCCGGCGCGATCATCGGGCCCCGAGCCCTTCCCGGTCGAGCCGGTCCGGCCGCGGCCCCTCCGCGCCCTCCCGCTCCTCCGCCGGCTCCTCCTTCTCCAGCCGGACGGCCGGCAGCAGCCGGTCCAGCCAGGACGGCAGCCACCAGGTGTGCCGCCCGAGCAGCCGCATCGCCGCGGGCACGATCAGGCAGCGGATGATCACCGCGTCCACGAAGATCGCCACCGCCATGCCGAACCCGGTCTGCTGGAGCAGCCGGTCATGGCTGAGCATGAACGCCCCGAACACCATGATCATGATGGCCCCGGCGGCGGTGATGACCGCACCGGTGTGCGCCAGCCCCTCCCGGACCGCGGCCCCCGGATCACCGGTGCGCCGCCACTCCTCCTGGATCCGGGACACCAGGAAGATCTCGTAGTCCATCGACAGCCCGAACACGATCGCGAAGATCATCACCGGCAGGTACGCCTCGATCGGCGCCGGCTCGATCCCGAACATGCCGTGCTGGAACACCAGCGTCATCGCGCCCAGCGCGGCACCGATGCTCAGCAGGTTCAGCAGCGCCGCCTTCACCGGGATCCACACCGAGCGGAACACCGCCATGAGCAGCACCACCGACAGGCCCACCACGATCGCCACGAACAGCGGCATCCGCTCGGCGACCTTGGCCGAGTAGTCCTCGGTCGCCGCCGTGGCCCCGCCGACCAGGAAGTCGGCGCCGGTGCGCGCCTCCACCCCGGGCAGCACCTCCGCGCGCAGCCGCTCGACCAGGTCGGAGGTCCGCTCGTCCTGCGGCCCGGAGGACGGGAACACCGTCACCGTGGCGACCCGGCCGTCCCCGGTGGGGGTCGCGGGCCCGGCGGCGGCGACGCCCGGCGTGCTCCCCAGCCGCTCGGCCGCCGCGGCGGCGGCCCGCGCGGCGCCGGCGTCCCCGCCGTCCGCGACCACGATCAGCGGGCCGTTGAACCCCGGGCCGAAGCCCCGCGACAGCAGGTCGTAGGCCTCGCGGCTGGTGGTGCCGTGCGGGTCGTTGCCCGCGTCGGCGAACCCGAGCCGCATCCCGAACGCCGGCACCGCCAGCGCCCCGACCGCCACCCCGGCCACCAGCAGCGCGGCCAGCGGGCGGCGCTGCGCCGCCACCCCGAGCCGCCGCCACATCGTGCCCTCCGGCGCCTTCCCGGCCGCGTCCCGGCGCGCGGCGCGGGCGGTGAACCGGCGGGCGAACCGCTCCCCGAAGACGCCGAGCAGCGCGGGCAGCAGGGTGAGCGAGGCCAGCATGGTCGTCAGCACGGTCAGCGCCACCGACAGCGCGATGCCCTGCAGCACGCCCAGACCCAGCGCGACCAGCCCCAGCAGCGCCAGGATGACCGTGCACCCGGCGAAGAACACGGTCCGGCCGGCGACGTCCAGCGCGGTCACGGCGGCCCGCTCCGGCGGGGCGCCCCGCACCAGCTCCGCCCGGTACCGGGCGAAGATCAGCAGCGCGTAGTCGATGCCGACGCCCAGCCCGACCAGCATCATCACGTACGGCGTGTACGAGGCGATCGTGAACAGGTGCGAGGCCAGCACGATGACGCCGAGCGTGGAGCCGACCGCGAACACCGCCGTGACGATCGGCAGCCCGGCCGCGACGATCGAGCCGAACATCAGGATCAGGACGACCAGCGCCGCCAGGAGCCCCACGCCCTCGGCCAGCCCGCCCGCGCTCTGGGCGAGCAGCCGCGCCGCGTCCCCGCCGACCGCGACCTCGAGCCCGCCGCCCTCGGCGGTCCGCGCGGCCTCCACCACGCGCCGGCTGTCGTCCTTGGACATCTGCTTGGACGGCACCTCCAGCACCACCGTCGCGAAGCCGACGGTGCGGTCCGGGGCGATGGCGGCCCGGTCCTGGTACGGGCTCCGCACCTGCGCGATCTTCGGCAGCCCGCCGACCTTGGCCAGCATGCCCTCGACCCGTTGCCGGGTGCCCGGCGCGTCCAGTCCGGCCCTGTCGTGCAGCACGATCTGCATCGTGTCGCCGACCCGCGCCGCGCCGTGCCCGGCCAGCAGGTCGGCGGCCCGCTGCGACTCGGTGCCCGGCAGCGACACGTCGTCGCGGTACCCGTCGCCGGTGAACGAGGCGGCTGTCCACACCCCGCCGAGCACGGCGACCCAGAGGATCAGCGCGAGCCAGCGGCGGCGGTGGGCGAATGCGGCCAGGCGTGCGAACACGCCGGGTCTGCCGGGTGGTGCCTCGTGGTCGCCGGTTCCGCGTTCCTGAACCATCGTCATGATCGGTTCCCCCTGTGCGCGGGCATGGCGAACGGAGGCCGCCGCGCCCGCGTGGCGGCGGCCCGGAAGGAAACTCGAAGGAAGACTCGAAGGAGAAAGGGCGGTATGCGCCCGGGCTCAGTCGTCCAGCAGGGCCCTGAGCTTGTCGGGATTGCGGATGACGTCGATGGCGATGATCCGGTCGCCGTCGGCGGTGACCGCCACGACCGACGGGGCGCCCTCGGTGTCGACGACCACCAGCCCGGGGTCTCCGTTCACCTGGACCAGCCGCATGTCACGCGGCGGTACGCGGGTGAACCCGAGCACCGCCCGCGCCACCTTCTCGGCGCCGCGCAGCTCGTGCAGCAAAGCGGTGACCTTGCCGCCCCCGTCGCCGCGGCACACCACGTCCGGGTCGAGGAGGCCGACCAGCCGGTCCAGGTCGCCCTCCCGGCAGGCCGCCGCGAACGCCGCCACCAGCTCCCGCCGCTCGTCCTCGGTCGGCGGGAACCGCGGCTTGCCGCGCTCCACGTCGCGGCGGGCACGGGCGGCCAGCTGCCGCACCGCGGCCGGCGAACGGCCCACCACCCGCGCCACCTCGTCGAACGGCAGGCCGAACACGTCGTGCAGCAGGAAGGCCGTGCGCTGCGCCGGCGACAGGTGCTCCAGGACCACCAGGAGCGCCATGCTGACCGACTCGTCCAGCGTGACCCGGTCGGCGGGGTCGCGCGGCTCGCCGCCCTCCACCAGCGGCTCGGGCAGCCACGTCCCCACGTAGAACTCGCGGCGGACGCGGGCGCTGCCCAGCGCGTCCAGCGCCAGCCGCCCGACCGCCGTGGTCAGCCAGGCGCGCAGGTCCCGGATCGACCCGGGGTCCTGGACGCCGCGCAACCGCAGCCACGCCTCCTGCACGCAGTCCTCGGCCTCGGCCAGCGACCCGGTCGTCAGGTAGGCCACCCGCAACAGCCGCGGCCGTTCCCGCTCGAACGCCCGCGCCAGCCCCTCTTCATCGACGTCCATGGTGATTCTCATACATCCAAGACGACGTAGCCCCGATCCATGTGACAATCCGGGCGGCGGCCCGGCCGTACCGAGGCTGACGTGCGTGTTTTGTCAGAGGCACGCGAGATGATGAGCCCATGACCGAGACGCCAGCCCGTACCGAGATCGTCGACCAGGCAGCCTACGCCGACGCCGTGGAGACCGCCGTCGCCGCCGCAGCCGCCTACTACGGCGAGGGTGACTCCGCGCTCGACGACGACGCCTACGACCGCCTGGTGCGGGGCATCGCCGCCTACGAGGCCGAGCATCCCGAGCACGTCCTGCCGGACTCGCCGACCGGCAAGGTCGCCGGGGGAGCGGTGGTCGGCGACGTGCCGCACACCGTGCCGATGCTGAGCCTGGACAACGTCTTCTCCGCCGAGGGCCTGGAGAGCTGGATCGCCGGGCTGGAGCGCAGGATCGACCGCCCGGTCGCGGTCTGGAGCGTGGAGCCCAAGCTGGACGGCCTGGCCATCTCGGCCCGCTACCGCGACGGGCGGCTGGTCCAGCTGGTGACCCGCGGCGACGGCGCGGCCGGTGAGGACGTCTCGCACGGGATCGGCATGGTCGCCGGGCTGCCCGGGCGGCTGGCCGAGCCGGTCACGGTGGAGCTGCGCGGCGAGGTGCTGATGACCCACGCCCAGTTCGAGGCCGCCAACGCCGCCCGCACGGGGGCGGGGCACCCGGCCTTCGCCAACCCGCGCAGCGCCGCCGCGGGCTCGCTGCGGGCCCGCGACCGCGACTACCAGGTCGAGATGACCTTCTTCGCCTACGGCGCGCTGCCGCTGGAGGGCACCGGTGCCGAGCTGGCAGGGCGGCTGGGCGAGCTGCCGCACAGCGAGATCATGACGCTGATCGCCGAATGGGGCGCGCGGACGACGGCGTCCACCCCGGTCGCCGGGGTCACCTGCACCGAGCTGGCCGAGATCCAGAAGCGGGTCGAGCAGATCGCGGGGCTGCGGGCGGAGCTGGAGTTCGGCATCGACGGCATCGTGATCAAGGCCGATCTGGCCGCCGACCAGCGCGAGGCGGGCAACTCCTCGCGCGCGCCGCGGTGGGCGATCGCCTACAAGCTGCCCGCCACCGAGAAGATCACCAGGCTGGTCGGGGTGGAGTGGAACGTCGGCCGCACCGGGATCATCGCGCCGCGGGCGGTGCTGGAGCCGGTCGAGGTCGACGGCTCGGTGATCACCTACGCCACCCTGCACAACGCGGGCGACATCGCCCGCCGCGATCTGAAGATCGGCGACCATGTCACCGTCTACAAGGCCGGCGACGTGATCCCCCGGGTGGAGGCGCCGGTCGCGCACCTGCGCACCGGCGAGGAGACCCCGATCCCCATCCCCGGCGCCTGCCCGCGCTGCGGCGACGCCATCGACGATTCCCAGAAGCGCTGGCGCTGCGTGCGCGGCCGGGCCTGCCACGCGATCGCCTCGGTCCGCTACGCGGTGGGCCGCGACCAGCTCGACATCGAGGGCCTGGGCGAGAACCGCATCGACCAGATGGTGGCCGCGGGGTTGATCACCGACTTCGCCGACCTGTTCACGCTGGAGCGCGAGCCGCTGCTGGAGCTGGAGCGGATGGGCGAGACCAGCACCGACAACCTGCTGGCCGCGATCGAGGCCGCCAAGGCCAAGCCGCTCAACAAGGTGTTCTGCGCCTTGGGCGTGCGCGGCACGGGCCGTTCCATGTCCCGCCGCATCGCCCGCCACTTCGCGACCATGGACAACATCCGCGCCGCCGACGCCGAGGCCTTCCAGGAGGTCGACGGCATCGGCCCGGAGAAGGCCCCGGTCCTGGTCGCAGAGATCGCGGAGCTGGCGCCCGTGATCGACAAGCTGGTCGCCGCCGGGGTCAACATGACCGAGCCCGGCGCCACGCCCCCCGGTCCCCGCTCCGAGGCCGAAGGGGCCCAGGGCGAGGACGGCGCGGGAGGCGAGGACGGCGCGGCTGCGGCCGAGGGGCCGCTGGCCGGGATGTCGGTGGTGGTCACCGGCTCGATGAGCGGCCCGCTGGCCGACCTGTCCCGCAACCAGGTCAACGAGCTGATCGAACGCGCCGGCGGCCGCGCCTCCTCCTCGGTCTCGGCCCGCACGAGCCTGCTGGTCGCGGGCGAGAAGGCCGGCTCCAAGAAGGCCAAGGCCGACAAGCTCGGCATCGAGGTCGCCACCCCCGAGGAGTTCGCCGCCCGTATCGCCGACTACCTCTAGGCCGTTGTTCAGGTCCCGGCCCACGGCGCTCGCCTCACCGGCTCCCGCCCGCCGGGCCTGAGCGAGCGCGGCATCGCGCTCGCGCGGTGCCTGAGGTCACTTCGACACAGGCCCTGGAACCCGCTCCGCGGGCGCCGTGCACACCCGCCCGGCGCCCGCCCGGTCCGTTACGGCGCGGGAACGGGGTCAGGGGACGAGCGCCGCCGTCAGGGGAGTGAGGTCCGCGAGTCCCGGCAGCCCGTAGGCCAGCTCGGTGATCCGGTCGGCGCGCTCGGCGGACACGCGGCGGGCGGCGTTGAGGCGGAACTTGGTGGCCAGCTCGTCGGCCGACAGCGGGTTGCCGGGGCCGCCCCGGTTGGCCTCGACGCGTTCCTCCAGCTCCTCCCCGCCGCGCAGCCGGACGCGCAGCACGGCGGGGAACTGGTGCGGGAAGATCTCGTCGCAGCGGGCGTCGGGGACGCACCGCACCCTGGCCGCCAGCTCCAGCCGGGCCGGGTCGGCGGCGGCCGCGTCGGTGAAGTCCTCGTGGAAGACGCCGAGCCCGCCGCCGCCGAGCAGTGCCGCGGCCACCGTGTACGGGCCGGAGAAGGCCGCGTGGTAGCCCGACTTCGGCGTGATCTTGTCCGCGCGGGGCTCCCCGATGGTGCGGAGCACGGCGGTCGGCGCGCCCAGCTCGATCGACTCGATCGCCGCCGGGTCCACGCCGCGGGCGCGCAGCCGCAGCGCGGCGTCGATCCCGGCGTGGGTGAAGTGGTTGCACGGGTAGGGCTTGAAGAAGATCCCCGGCAGCTCCCAGTCCTCGCCCAGCCCGCGGGTGATCGCGTCCGGGTCGGTCTGGTCGCCGCAGTAGGCCTGGAGCAGCCCGAACCGTCCCTCCAGCACGGTCGGCGGCCCGGTCAGCCCCGTGCGGGCGAGCCCGGCGGCGGTGACGGCGCCGTGCGCGGCCCAGCCGCAGTGCACCCGTTTGACGGTGCCGCCGGTGCGGTTGGCCTCCAGCAGGCCCGAGCCCATGCTGGCGGCGATCCCGACGGCGTCGGCGACGCCGCCGGCGTCCAGGCCGGACAGCATCGCGCCGGCCGCGGCGCCGCCGAGGGCGCCGCAGATGGCGGTGGCGTGCAGCCCGCGTTCGAAGAACACCGAGTTGCCCAGCTCGCGGTCGTAGCCAGCCATGCCGATCCGGACGGCGATCTCGATGCCGGCGCCGATCGCGTCCAGCAGCGCGGCGCCGCTCGCCCCGCGGGACTCGGCGACCGCCAGCGCGGCCGGGACGACCGGCGCCGACGGGTGCAGCACGGACGGCAGGTGGGTGTCGTCGAAGTCCAGCGAGTGGGCGAGGGTGCCGTTGAGCAGGGCGGCGCTGGGCTCGGGCAGCCGGCCGGGGGCGCCGATCGCGGTGGCGCGGCCGGCCCCGCCCCACTCGCCGACCAGCGCGCCGACGGCGCGGGCGGGCGGTTCGGCGGTGGCGGCCAGGCTGTTGCCGAGGACGTCCAGGACGCGGCGCGCGGCGTCGGCGCGCAGCTCGGCGGGCAGGCCCCGCTCCCGCACCCCGACGGCGAACTCGCCGAGCCGCTGGACGAGGGTCGCGCCGCCGCCGGCGGGGGCGGTCACGCGCTCACCGCCGCGAGCGGCCGCACGGGGGAGCCGGTGCCGCCGACGATGCGCAGCGGGGCCAGCACGAACACGAACTCGTGCACGCCCTCGTCGGCGAGCGCCTCGAGATTGAGATGCTCCATGATGAAGATCCCCGACTCGACCAGCAGCACCCGGTGCACGGGCAGCACGGCGTGCCCGGCGCCCGCGGGGATCTGCTCGTAGGCGGTGGTGTCGGCGCCGGTCGCAACGACGTCGCGCGCGGCCAGCCACCGCGCGGCCTCCACGGTGGCGCCGGGGACGCCGGTCTCCTTGCCGAGGTAGGCGGTGGCGTCGCCGAAGTTGCGCGCCCATCCGGTGCGGACCAGCGCGACGTCGCCCGCGCCCGGCTCGGCGCCGGCGCGTTCGGCGGCGGCGTCCAGGTCCGCGGCGGTCACGCCGTAGCCGGGCGGGAGGGTGGGCACGCCGTGCACGGCGGCGACGTCCAGCAGCACTCCGCGCCGCAGCAGGCCGGGCAGGTTCTCGGCGCCGTGCGCGCTGAAGGCGCCGCCGCGCTGGGCCTCGGCGGCGTCGACGCCGCCGTGCAGCTCGCCGCGGTGGCTGACGTGGGAGAGGGCGTCGATGTGGGTGCCCACGTGCCCGCCGGTGACGATGATCTCGTTGGCGGCCGAGCCGCCGTCCGGGCGCTCCATGTCGCCGTGCCGCCGGATCAGCGTCATCCGGAAACCGGGGTGGTTGGGGGAGCAGGGCATGCCGGTGAAGTGCGGCTGCCCCAGCTCGATGGTGCGGACCCCGCCGGCGACCGCCGCCAGCAGCGGGTCGCGGGCCCGGCGGGCGGCGGTGTCGGTGTCGGTCTGCGTCATGGGTGCTGTCCTTCCGTGCCGGCGAGCGCGAGGAGCCAGCGGGCCCGCTCCACGACCGCCTTGTCGACGAATCGTCCGTCGCTGTCGATCCAGGCCGCCTCGCCGGCGGTCTCCAGCCGTTCCACCAGGGAGCGGGCCCGTTCCAGTTCGGCGGGGTCGGGCGCGCAGACCTCGTGGACGACGGGGATCTGCGCGGGGTGGATCACCGAGCGGCCGAAGAAGCCGGCGCGGCGGCCGGCCTCGGTGTCGGCGCGCAGGCCGTCCAGGTCGCGCACGGCGGTCCACACGCTCTGCGCCGGGCTGGGCAGGCCGGCGGCGCGGGCCGCGACCACGACCCGGGAGCGCGGCCAGGCGAGGGCAGCGCCGCCGGTGGTGCGCAGGTCGGCGGCGAGGTCGGTCTCGCCGAGCGAGATGCCCGCGACGAGGGGGTGGGCGGTTGCCAGGGCGAAGGCGTTCTCCACGCCCAGGGCGGACTCCAGAACGGGGTAGACCGGGACGCCGAGCGCGTCGGCGACGCGGGCGAGCTCACCCGGGTCCTCGCTCTTGGGCACGCGGACCCCGGCGGGGGCGGTGGGGGCCTTGGCGAGGGCCTCGATGTCGGCCCGGCCCTCCGCGCCGCCGGGGGCGTTGATCCGCACGTGGGCGGGCGGGCCGGAGTCGAGGACGTCCAGGACGGTGCGCCGCGCCTCGTCCTTGGCGGCGGGGGCGACGGCGTCCTCCAGGTCGAGGATCACCGCGTCGGCGTCGCTCGCCAGCGCCTTGCCGATCCGGGACGGCCGGTCGCCGGGGACGTACAGCCAGGTCCGCACGGGCGCGCCCGCCGGTCCGCCGACCGGTCCGCCCGCGGGTCCGCCCGCCGGTCCGGTCATCGGACCACGCCCTTGCCGCGCAGCTCGGCCAGCCGCGCCCCGTCCACCCCGTAGCGGCCGAGGATCTCGGCGGTGTGCGCGCCCAGCGGCGGGCCCGCCGACTCGATGCGGCCGGGGGTCTCCGACAGCCGGAACAGCACGTTCTGCATCCGCAGCGGGCCCAGCTCGTCGTCGGGGACGGTGGCGATGGTGCCCAGCGCCTCGAACTGGGGGTCGGCCATGACGTCGGCGGCGTCGTAGATCGGCGCGACGGCGGCCTGCGCCTCCTCGAAGGCCTTGACGACCTCGTCGCGGTCGCGCTCGGCGATCCAGGAGCCGACGGCCTCGTCGAGCTCGTCGGCGTGCTCGGCGCGCTGCGCGCCGGTGGCGAACCAGGGCTCGTCGATGAACTCGGGCCGCCCGACCAGCCGCATCACCCGTTCGGCGATCGACTGGGCGCTGGTGGAGATCGCGACCCACCTGCCGTCGCGGGTGCGGTAGGTGTTGCGGGGCGCGTTGTTGTGCGACCGGTTCCCGGTGCGTTTCTGCAGCTCGCCGAGCTGGTCGTAGGTGATGATCTGGGGGCCGAGCAGGGTGAGGATCGGCTCGATGATGGCCAGGTCGATCTGCTGGCCGCGGCCGGTCTCCTCGCGTGCCCGCAGCGCGGTCATCACCGCGAACGCGGTGGTCAGCGCGGCGATCCCGTCGGCGAGCCCGAACGGCGGCAGGGTCGGGGGCCCGTCCGGCTCGCCGGTGATGGCGGCGAACCCGCTCATCGCCTCGGCGAGGGTGCCGAACCCGGGGCGCTTGGCGTACGGGCCGGTCTGCCCGAACCCGGTGACGCGGGCCAGCACCAGCCGGGGGTTGATCTCGCGGAGGTCGTCGTAGCCGAGGCCCCAGCGCTCCAGCGTGCCGGGCCGGAAGTTCTCGATCACCACGTCGGCGTCGGCGGCCAGCCGGCGGAAGAGCTCCTGCCCCTCGGGGGAGCCGAGGTAGAGGGTGACGGCTTTCTTGCCGCGGCCGAGCATCTTCCACCACAGGCCGACGCCGTCGCGCTGGGCGCCGTGGGTGCGCACCGGGTCGCCGCGGGGGTGCTCGATCTTGATGACCTCGGCTCCGTAGTCGGCGAGCAGCGTCGCGGCCAGCGGACCGGCGAAGAGCGTGGCGGTGTCGAGGACCCGGATACCGGACAAAGCCCCCGTCATAGGGCATACCTGCCTTTCGTGTCGGGCTCCCGTCCCCGGCGATCGTGTCGGGGGAGCTCGAACCCTGCCCAGATGTTTCGCTTAGAGAAACGATAGTAAACATCATGTTGCGGGCCCCGCTGGGGAGGTCTTCTCCAACTTCGCACTGGTCTTACATGTCAGTCAAGTGACGTGCGGGTATTGACCGGGCGACGGGAGCGGTGCCACCATGACCGGACATCGGAAGTGTGTTCCTCTAAGCGGAACGACCTGGGGGAATGGGAAACGGGATCCGATACAGGCCCGGAGAGGGTCCGGCGGAAAGAGGTGGAATGTCCGCTAAGAAGCTCGGCGCAGCGCCACGCCCAGGGTGCCTGAGAGGCCCCCTCGCGTGGCTGGGCGCATGCGCCCTCGCGCTCGCCCTCGCCGGATGCGGCGGCTCGGCGCCCTCCGGCGCCGCGGGCGTCGCGGCCGGCCGCGACGAGGGCCCGGTCAAGATCGGCGCGCTGCACCCGGTCAGCGGCGCCAACGCCGTGGACGGCCAGCAGATGCGCCGCGGGGCCGAGATGGCCGTCCAGGCCATCAACGCCGCCGGCGGCATCCGCTCCCTGGGCGGCCGCGAGGTCGAACTGCTCGCCGGCGACACCCAGGGCAAGGCGGAGGTCGGCCAGAGCGAGGCGCAGCGGCTGATCTCCGAGGGCGCGGTCGGGCTCACCGGCACCTACCAGAGCGCCGTCAGTACCAACGTGGCCGTGGTCGCCGAGCGCAACCGGGTGCCGTTCGTCATGGACGTCACGGCTTCCGACGCCATCTTCGCCAACGGCTACCGCTACTCCTTCCGCGTGCAGCCCGGCAGCAAGGCCATCTCGACCGCCGCCGCGCGCTACCTCAAGGAGGTCGCGGACAAGGCGGGCAAGCCGGTGCGCAAGGTGGCGATCCTGCACGAGCAGACCGACTTCGGCACCGGCGCGGCCGAGGCGTTCGTCGCGGCCGCCAAGGGCCTCGGCCTGCCGATCGGGCCCAACATCAGCTACGACGCCCTCACCACCTCCGACCTCACCGCGCAGGTCACCCAGGTGAAGGCGGCCGGGGCCAACGTGCTCGTGGCGATCGGCTACTACCGCGACAGCCTCCTGGCCGCCAAGGCGATCAACGCGGTGAAGCCGCCGCTGGACGCGGTCTGGGGCGTGTCCAACGGCGCGTTCGACCAGCCCAAGTTCGTCACCGACGCGGGCGCGCTGGGCGAGCGCGTCTTCAGCACCAACTACCACTTCGACGCCAAGAACCCGCGCACCACCAGGCTGCGGGAGGAGTACCAGCGCCGCTACGGCGCCCCCATGCGCACCGGCGCGGTGCTCGCCTACGACGCGGTCCAGGTGATCGCCCAGGCCGTCGAGCGGGCGGGCAGCACCGACCCGGTCAGGATCCGCGAGGCCGTCAGCGCCTCGCGGGTCGCGCCGCTGACGGTGGGCAACGGCCCGATCACGTTCGCGCCCAACGGCGACAACACCAACGCCGCACCCGTCCTAATGCAGGTCCAGGGAGGTCAGGTGAAACAGGTTCACCCCCCGGAGAAAGCCGAATCCCAGCCCGACTACTCGGTGACGTGGCGGCCATGACGCACAGCGAAGGGGCGGCGCTCGCCGCCGAGAAGGAACCCGCCGAGGCCCCGGCGGTACCGGCCCGGGCCGGCGGCCGCACCGCCGGCCTGCTCAGGCGCGGTGCCGTCCCCGCCGGGGCGGTCGCCGTCGCCGTCGTGGTCGCGCTCCTGCAGTCCGGCAGCGGGCTGGTGGTGTGGCAGTCGGTGGTCACCGGCCTGCTGATGGGCGGGCTGTACGGGCTGATCGCGATGGGTCTCACGCTGATCTTCGGCGTGCTCGACATCGTCAACTTCGCGCACGGCGCGCTGCTGGCGGTGGCGATGTTCCTGTCGTTCGGTGTCGTCCAGGCGACCGGCCTGCACCCTTACCTCACCCTGCTGGTGGCCGTGCCCGCCCTGTTCCTGCTGGGCGCCGCCGTGCACCGCGGGCTGCTGAGCGGGGCGGGCGGCGGCTCGCTGGAGAACCAGCTGCTGATCACGCTGGGCCTGTCGCTGCTGCTGGAGAACGGGCTGCTGATGTTCTTCGGCGCCGAGCCCAAGAACGTCCCGCTGCCCGGCGACTTCCAGTTCTCGCTGTTCGGCGCGGTGGTGCCGGGCGCCCGCCTGTACGCCTTCCTCGGCGCGCTGGCCCTGGGCGCCGCGCTGTTCTGGCTGCTGCGCCGCACTCGCCTGGGCACCGCGATCCGCGCGGTCGCGGCCAACGGCGATGGCGCCCGCCTGGTCGGCATCAACGTCCGCGGCATCCACACCCTCACCTTCGCCATCGGCACCGCCTGCGCGGGCGCGGCGGCGGTGCTGGCCGCGCCGCTGGTGACGGTGACGCCCACGCTCGGCGAGCAGTTCAACATCACCGCGTTCGTGGTGGTCGTGCTCGGCGGCATGGGCAATGTGGCCGGCGCGCTGGTCGGCGGGCTGCTGATCGGCCTGGTCGAGCAGCTCACCACCATCTACATGGGCGGCCAGAGCTCGCTGCTGGGCGTGTTCGTGGTGTTCGTCCTGGTCCTTTTCCTGCGCCCGCAGGGCTTGTTCGGAAAGCGTCATGACTGAGCGGAGCGAAGGAATGATCGCTGTTGTTGCCGGGGGGTGTGGGGGCACGACCGGCCGAGTGCCCGGAGGGCGGTCGTGCGTCGTTGCCGGGGGGTGTGGGGGGTCGTCCCCCCACGAGAAGTGGTCTCCCCACCGAGGAAGGGACGCCTCATGAGCGGCGGTGTCACGCTGGCCGAGCGGCCCGGTCCGGCCGGGGGAGCGGGCGGCACGGCCCGCGCCGTCAAGGCCCCGCCGCTGCGGCCGCAGAACCGGCAGCTCGCGGTCCTGCTGGTCCTGCTGCTGGTGGCGATCCCCCTGCCGCTGGTGCTGCCGCCCGCGCAGGGCGCGGTGGCGGTAAGGATCCTGATCTTCCTGCTGATGGCCGTCGGCTGGAACATCATGAGCGGCTTCGGCGGCATGTTCAGCTTCGGGCACGCCGCGTTCTTCGGGCTCGGCGCGTACACCAGCGCCTACCTGCTGGTGGAGCACGGCGTCTCACCGTGGATCGGGATGCTGGCCGGGATGGCGGTGGCCGCGGCGGTGGCGGTGCTGATCGGCTACTTCGCGTTCCGGTACAGGCTGCGCGGCGCGTACTTCGCGCTGGCCACCTTCGCGTTCGCCGAGATGCTCCGGCTGGTCGTCAACAGCAGCGAGATCACCAACAAGGCGGTCGGGTTCACCGTGCCGCTGATCCAGGGCTCCTCGCTGCCGCTGATCCAGTTCCCGGCCGACTCGCACGCCTACTTCTGGATCGCGCTTGCGCTGGCCGGCGCGGCGGTCGCGGCCAGCATCGCGTTCCTGCACTCGCGGACCGGCCGGTACGTCACCGCGATCCGCGACGACGAGGTGGCCGCCGCCGCGCTGGGCACCCCGGTGATGCGCTACAAACTGGTCACGGTGGCGCTGTCGGCGGCGATCACCGCCGTGGCCGGCGCCTTCTACACGCAGTACTACCTGTTCGTGAACCCGGACCTGGCATTCGGCTCGGCGGTGTCGATCCAGGCCATCGTGACCGTCGTCATCGGCGGCATCGGCACGATCTGGGGCCCGGTGGTGGGCGCGGTCATCGTCGGGTCGCTGAACGACGTGACCGCCACCCTGCTGCGCACGCCCCCGGACTTCCTGTCGTTCCTGCAGGGCCGCAGCGGGCTGGACGTGGTGCTGTACGCGATCCTGCTGATCCTCATCGTGCGGCTGCTGCCCAAGGGGATCGTCGGGACGATCATGTCGGCGAGCAGAGAGAGGCGGCGGCGATGAGCGGCACGGCGGGGACCGTCGTCCGGGCGGCGGGCGTCGGCAAGGCCTTCCGCGGGCTGCGCGCCCTGTCGGAGGTGGAGTTCGAGGCCGCCGAGGGCGAGATCCTCGGCATCATCGGGCCCAACGGCGCGGGCAAGACCACCCTGTTCAACGTGATCAGCGGGGCGCTGGCCCCCGACACCGGCCGGGTCGTCTTCGACGGCCGGGACGTCACCGGGGCCGCGCCCGACCGGATCGCGCGGGCCGGCATGGTCCGCACGTTCCAGCTCATGCGGCCGTTCGGCAGCATGACCGTGGCGGAGAACGTGGCGCTGGCCGCCCAGCACGAGCGGCTGCCGGCCCGCGAACTGCGGAATCGGTCGCTGGAGGTGGTGGAGCGGGTCGGGCTGGGCCCGTACGCGCACCGCCGGGCGACCGAGCTGCCGACCGCCGGCCTCAAACGGCTGGAGCTGGCGCGGGCGCTGGCGATGCGGCCGAAGGTGCTGCTGCTGGACGAGGTGCTGGCCGGGCTGGTCCCGGCCGAGCGCGAGCCGGTGCTGGACCTGCTGGCCGGGCTGCGCGAGCGGGACGGCACGACGCTGCTGTTCATCGAGCACATCATGGCCGCGGTGATGCGGCTGGCCGACCGGGTGCTGGTCCTGGACCAGGGGCGGGTGCTGGCCACCGGGGCACCGGAGGAGGTCACCAGCGACCCGCGGGTCATCGACGCCTATCTGGGCGAGGAGCCGGTCACGGGGGAACCGGCAGCCGGGGAACCGGCCGGGGAACCGGGGCGTGAGGAGGCGACCGATGCTGGCTCTTGACAAGGTCTGCGCCGGGTACGGGCGGATGCGGATCCTGCACGACATCGACCTGCGCCTGGGCGAGGGCGAGATCGTGGCGCTGGTCGGCGCCAACGGCGCGGGCAAGACCACCACGCTGCGCACCATCTGCGGGATGCTGCGTCCCGCGTCCGGCACGATCACCTTCGACGGCGCGCCGACGGCGGGCCGCCGCCCCGACCAGCTCGTCCGGGACGGCCTGGTGCACGTGCCCGAGGACCGCGCGCTGTTCGGCACGCTCACCGTCGAGGAGAACCTGCGGATGGGCGCGTGGACGCGTTCGGCGTCCCAGGCGGAGAAGAGCCTGCGCGAGGTGTACGAGCTGTTCCCCGTGCTGGCCGAGCGCCGGACGCAGGTCGCGCAGACCTTCAGCGGCGGGCAGCAGCAGATGCTGGCGATCGCCCGCGCGCTGATGGCGGGCCCGCGGCTGCTGATGCTGGACGAGCCGTCCACCGGCCTGTCGCCCAAGCTGACCTGGACGATGCTGGAGGCGGTCCGGCGGATCCGGGACGGCGGCGTCGCGGTGCTGCTGGTGGAGCAGAACGCCAAGCAGGCCCTGGCCATCGCCGACCGGGCGTACGTGCTGGAGAGCGGCTCGACGGTCCTGGAGGGCACCGGCCGGGAGCTGTCCGGTTCCGCCGAGGTGCGGAAGGCTTATCTGGGCCTGTGATGTCGCAGACGGTGAGAAGCGCCACCGACGGGCTCGGGGCGTGGGTGTCGGGCCTGACGCTCGACGACGTCCCGGGCGGGGTGGTCGAGCGGCTGTCGCTGGTCCTGCTGGACGTGGTGGGCGTGACGGCGGTGGGCGCGGGGCTGGAGGAGCACCGTGCGCTGCGGGCCGCCTGGAACGCCGCGCCGGGCCGGTCGCCGCTGATCGGCGCGGGACGGCTGGCGCCCGCCGACGCCGCGGCCTGGCTCGGCGCGATGGCGCTGGTCGCCCTCGAACTGGACGAGGGCAACAAGTACGCCAAGGGCCATCCCGCCGCGCACGGCTTCCCGGCGGTGCTGGCGCTGGCCGCCGAGCGGGACGCCACCGGCGCCGACACCGCCGCCGCGCTGCTGGCCGCCTACGAGGTCGCGGCGCGCTTCGGCCGCGCCGCCCGGCCGCTGCCGGGCGCGCACCCGCACGGCAGCTGGGGCGTCGCGGGCGCGGCGGCCGGGTGCGCGCGGCTGCTGCGCCTGGACGCCGCCGCGACCGCCGCCGCCATCGACACCGCCGCCGGGATGCCGATCGCCGGGCACTTCGACTCGGCGACCTCCGGCAACCCCGTCCGGGACGCCTGGATGGGCGCGGCGAACCTCTCCGGCCTCGCCGCGGCGCGGATGGCGGCGGCGGGCCTGGCCCGCAACACCGGTACCGCCGCGCTCTCGCTGGGCACGCTGCTCGGCGAGCTGGACCCCGCCGAGCTGACCGGCGAGCTGGGCGGGCGGTGGGACATCACGCGCGGCTACTTCAAGCGGCACGCGTCCTGCTCGTTCACCCACCCGGCCGCCGACGCCGTGCTCGCCCTGGCCGCGGAGACCGGCCTGGCCGCCCGCCCGATCGCGGAGATCCTCGTCGAGACGCACGCGCTGGGCGCCGGCCTGGCGCGGACGGACTGGGACAACCGGCTGTCGGCGATGTTCTCCACGCCCTACGTCGTGGCGACCGCCGCCCTCACCGGCGAGGTCGGGCCGCGCTCGCCGCTGGACCGTCCCGACGTGGCGGCGCTGGCCCGGCGGGTCCGGGTCGTCGGGGCGGGCGACCTGACGGCGCGGCTGCCCGGCGAGCGCGCCGCCCGCGTCACCGTCGTGTTCGAGGACGGGACGCGGGCCGTCCGGGAGGTGCCCAACCCGGTCGGGGACGCCGACCACCACCCGTTCGGCGAGGCGGAGGTGGTCGCGCTGCTGGAGGCGTGGCTGCCGGAGCGGCCCCGGCTGATCGACGACGCCGTGCGGACCTCCCGCGAGCTGCCCGGCATGCCTCAGGTGGGCGACGCCCTGCGCGCCCTCGCGGGAGAAGAGGAGAAGGAGCAGAGATGATGCGTGCCCTCGCGGTGACGCCCATCCACCTTCCGGCAGAGGAGATCCGCAGAAGGCAGGACCGTTACGACCGGCTCGCGCCGCCCGGCCTGCGCGTCGAGTTGCGGGACGCGGGCCCCGCCGCCCCCGGGTCGCTGGACACCGAGGCGGACGTCCGCGCCTCCGAGCGCGAGGTCGCCGCGGCGCTGGCGAGGGAGGCCGGCGACGGCACGGCCTGGGACGCGGCCTTCCCCGACTGCGTGCTCGACCCCGCCGTCCCCGACGCGGTGGCCGAGGGGACGCCGCCGGTGCACGGGCTGCTCAGGCTCAGCGCGATGCACCTGGCGGCCAAGGGCGTCCGCTTCGGCGCGGTCGTGCGCAACCGGGCCATCGGGGACGAGCTGGCGCGCCGCCTCACCGCCTACGGGCTGGACCCGTACACGGCGGGCGTCGAGGTGCTCGAGCTGCCCTTCGAGGCGATCGCCGACACCGGCGCCTGGAACGCCGCGCTCGGCGGCGCCGTCCGCGCCCTGGCCGCCGCCGGCGCCACCGCGGTGATCAATGGCTGCTCGGCCGTGGACGTCGTCCCGGCCGACCTGGCCGCCCGGATCGTCGATCCCACCGCGCTGGCCCTCCGCCTGCTCGCGGCCGAGGCCGAGGCCGGAACGGGGACCGGCGGCGGGACCGGGGCCGGGGCGGGAAAGGGGGCGGCGGCGTGAGCGGCGGCGACGCCGTCGACCTGGTCGTCGCCGGAGCGGGCGGCGGCCTGGCGGGCGCGCTGCGCGCCGCCGAGCACGGCCTGAGCGTGCTGGTCGTGGAGGCCAGCGAGCACTACCGGCGGGGCAACAACACCTCCATGTCCACGGCCATGTTCCCCGGCCCCGGCTCGCGCTGGCAGGCCGAGGCGGGGATCGAGGACTCCCCGGAGCGGTTCGTCGCCGACGTCATGGCCAAGACCAAGGGGGAGGCCGACCCGCGGGCGGCCCGCGCCCTCGCCGAGGTCGGCGCCCCGCTGGTGGAGTGGCTGGCCGACTCGGTGGGCCTGCCGATGTCGCTGGTCACCGACTTCAACTACCCCGGGCACGCCGTGCCGCGCTGCCACTCCATCCCCGGGCGGCACGGCTCGCACGTGATCGACCACCTGGCCCGCAGGGCCGCCGCGCACCCCCTGATCGACATGCTCGTCCCGGCCCGGCTGGTGGACGTCCGCACCGGCGGCGGCGGGGCGGTGGACGCCGCCGTCGTCCGCTACCCGGACGGCACCGAGGAGGAGATCCCGGCCCGCGCCGTCCTGCTGGCCACCAACGGGTTCGGCGCCGACCGCGACCTGGTCGCCCGGCACCTGCCCGAGATCGCCGGGGCGCTCTACCACGGCGGCGAGCACTCGCTCGGCGACGCGCTGCGCATCGGGGAGCGGCTCGGCGCCGCCTCCGGCTTCCTGGACGCCTACCAGGGCCACGGCGCGGTCGCCGCGGGCGCGGGCACCCTGGTCGGCTGGGCCACGATCATCCACGGCGCGATCCTGGTCGACCGGCTCGGCCGCCGGTTCGGCGACGAGACCCGCGGCTACTCCGAGTACGCCGCCGAGCTGGCCGCCCGTCCCGGCGCGACCGGCTGGATCGTCCTGGACGAGGTGATCCACGAGCAGTGCCGGGCGTTCCAGGACTTCCGCGACACCGTGGAGTCCGGCGTGCTGGTGTGGGCCGACGACGCGGCCGGGCTGGCCGGGGCCACCGGGCTGCCCGCCGGCGCCCTGGCCGAGGAGCTGGAGTCGGCGGCGGCCATCGCGCGCGGCGAGCGGGACGACCCGTTCGGCCGCACCAACTGGGAGCGCCCGCTGGCGTCCCGCTACGCGGCCGTGCGCGTCGTGCCGGCGCTGTTCCACACCCAGGGCGGGCTGATCGTGAACGAGCACGCCGCCGTGGTCGGCGCGGACGACCGCCCCATCCCCGGCCTCTACGCGGCGGGCGGCGCCGCCGCGGGCATCTCCGGGCACGGCGCCGCCGGCTACCTGCCCGGCAACGGCCTGCTGCCCGCCTTCGGCCTGGCCTACCTGGCCGCCGACGCCGTGGCCGCCGACGCCGTGGCGGCCACGCCGGCCGCACGCCGCACCCCCTGAACCCACCTACCCTGACCTCGAACGCGGAGGAGCTCTCATGGCGACGACCGAACTACTGATCAAGAACGTCCGGGTGGTCCGTCCCGACGACGCCGACGGGACCCGGCCGGAGGCCCTCGACATCGCCGTGAACGACGGCACCGTCGCCAGGGTCGCGCCCGGGCTCCCGGACGACGACGCGGCCACCGTCGTCGACGGCCGCGGCCGGCTGGCCTTCCCCGGGGTCGTGGACGCCCATCAGCACTGGGGCATCTACAACGAGCTGTCCACCGACACCCGCACCGAGAGCCGCGCCGGCGCCCAGGGCGGCGTGACGACCGCGCTGACCTACATGCGGACCGGCCAGTACTACCTGAACAAGGGCGGCTCCTACCGCGACTTCTTCCCCGAGGTGCTGGCCGCCTCCGAGGGCCGCGCCCACGTGGACTACGCCTTCCACCTGGCCCCGATGATGGCCCGGCACATCGACGAGATCCCCTACCTGGTGGAGGAGCACGGGGTCACCTCGTTCAAGATCTTCATGTTCTACGGGTCGCACGGCCTGCACGGCCGGTCCGCCTCGCAGAGCGACTTCCTGATGATCCCGCCGGACGAGCGCTACGACCTGGCCCACTTCGAGTTCGTCATGCGCGGCCTGCAGCGGGCGCGGGAGGCCCTCCCCGAGTACGCCGACCACCTGTCGCTGTCGCTGCACTGCGAGACCGCCGAGATCATGACGGCGTACACCAGGATGGTCGAGCGGGAGGGGACGCTGACGGGCCTGCGCGCCTACAGCGCGTCCCGCCCGCCGCACTCGGAGGGCCTGGCGGTCACCATCGCCTCCTACCTGGCGCACGAGACCGGCCTGCCCAACATCAACCTGCTCCACCTGTCCTCGGAGAAGGCGCTGTCGGCCGCGCTGACCATGGCGTCGGCGTTCCCGCACATCGATTTCCGCCGCGAGGTCACCATCGGGCACCTGCTCGCCGACGTCGACACCGCGCACGGCCTGGGCGGCAAGGTCAACCCCCCGCTGCGCGAGCGGGAGGACGTCGAGGCGCTGTGGCGGCACGTGCTGGCCGGCGAGGTCGACTGGGTCGTCAGCGACCACGCCTGCTGCCGCGACGAGATGAAGTTCGGCGCCGACCGCGACGACGTCTTCCTGGCCAAGTCCGGCTTCGGCGGCGCCGAGTACCTGCTGCCCGGCCTGGTGGGCGAGGGCGCCAAGCGCGGTATGTCGCTGCAGCAGGTGGCCCGGCTCACCTCGTGGAACCCCGCGCGGCGCTACGGCCTGCTGAAGAAGGGCGCGATCGCCGAGGGCTACGACGCCGACATCGCCCTGGTCGACCCGGACGTGACCTGGACGGTCCGCGCCGCCGACTCCGAGTCCACCCAGGAGTACACGCCGTTCGAGGGGTTCGCCATGACGGCCAAGGTCACCGACACGTTCGTGCGCGGCCACCGGGTCTACGCCGACGGTGAGATCATCGGCGACCCCGTCGGCCGCTATCTGCGGCGCGGACGCTGAACGGCCCGCAGTCTCCCGACCGCCCTAGGATTTCACCGTGACGACCAGGAGCACCACCGTGCGCAAGGCCGCCCCCGGCGCGGACAACGTCGGGACCGAGGCGGCCGCGCGGGTCGCCGACGTGCTGCTGCTGTTCGCCGGGGGGCCGCGCTACCTCGGCGTGAGCGCGATCAGCCGCGAGCTCGGCATCTCCAAGGCGGTCGTGTACCGCATCCTGCAGTCGCTGGTGTCCCGGGAGGTCCTGGCCACCGACGAGGGCGTGCCGGGCTACCGGCTCGGGCCCGCCGCCGTGGCGCTGGGCGCCAGCGCGCTGCGCCGGTTCGACGCCCGCGCCGCGGCCACGCCCGTGCTGCGCCGGCTGCGGGAGGAGACGGGCGAGACCACCACGCTGTCCGGGCTCGTCGGGGACGAGCGGGTCTACCTCGACCAGTTCGAGAGCCCCCGCGAGATCAAGATGACGGTCGACCTCGGCACCCGGTTCCCGCTGCACGCCGGATCCTCCGGCAAGATCATCCTGGCGTTCCTTCCGGAGGAGCGGCGGGAGGCGGTGCTGTCCCGGCCGCTGGCCGCGCTGACCGAGCGCACGGTCACCGACGAGGCGGCGCTGCGCGCGGAGCTGCGCGCGATCGCCGCCGAGGGCGTGGCGGTGTCGCTGGGCGAGCGGCAGGCCGACGCCGGCTCGGTCGCCGCCCCGCTCATCGGGCCCGACGGCGAGGTGCACGGTTCGATCAGCATCTGCGGGCCGAGCTACCGTTTCACGCCGGAGGCCGTCGACCGCTACCGCGCGCTGGTGCGCGAGGCGGCCGAGGAGATCCGGCGCGGATGGTCCTGGCCGCCGGATCCGGTCACGGAGGCGAGCTGAGCGTCGAAATGCTGATCTTCACCAACGCCAACGCGGGCACGCACGACACCGAGACCATCGAGCACGTCGCCGGGCTGCTGCGCCGCGAGGGCGGTGGCGGGGTGACCGTGCGGCCGAGCCGGTCGCCGGAGGACATCGGGCGTGCGCTGGACACGTACGCCGCCGGCCTCGGCGGCTCGGACGGGCCGGGCGAGGCGGACGGTCGGGGCGGGCGCCCGCTGGTGGTCGCCGCGGGCGGCGACGGCTCGATCCACGGGCTGGTGGCCGCCCTGCACGCCCGCGGCGAGCTCGGCCGCTGGACGGTCGGGCTGCTGCCGATGGGCACCGGCAACGACCTGGCCCGCAACCTCGACATCCCGCTGGAGCCGGAGCGGGCCGCCCGGCTGCTGCTCGAGGGCGCGCCCCGCGACCTCGACCTGCTCGTCGACGAGGACGGCGGCGTGGCCCTCAACGCGGTGCACGTCGGGATCGGCGCGGTCGCGGCGCGCAGCGCGACGCGCTTCAAGCCGTACCTGAAGGCGGCCGCGTTCCCGCTCGGCGCGGTCCTGGCCGGGCTGCGCGAGTCCGGCTGGCGGCTGCGGGTCTGCGCGGACGGCGAGCCGGTCCAGGAGGGCAGGTTCCTGATGGTCGCGCTCAGCAACGCCTCCGGCATCGCCGGGGGCGCCGCCCAGCTCGCGGCCGGCGCGCATCCCGCCGACGGCCGGCTGGAACTGGTGATCTCCGCGGCGACCGGGCCGCTGGCCCGGGTCGGGTACGCCCTCGGCCTGCGCCGCGGCACGCACCGGCGGCGCGACGACGTCGTCCACACCAGCGCCCGGAACGTGACGGTGACCGGGGAGGAGTTCCTGGTCAACAGCGACGGCGAGGTCACGGGCCCCTACACGCACCGCTCCTGGACGTTGCGGGAGCGCGCCTGGCGGATCGTCACCCCCGCCGACATCGGCGCAGGTGACAAGGGATCCTGACGGTCCGGCTCAGGGGGCCGCCGCGCCCGACAGCACGTCGGTCATGCGGGCCGCGACCTCGTCGTCGAGCGCGCGCTCGCGCAGCCTGGTCTCGATCTTCTCCCTGAGCTGCGCCAGCTTGAGCGGTGCGTCGCCGGTGCGTCCCGAGGCGAGGTCGTTGCGCAGGTTGGTGATCGAGTTGTTCAGGTCGACGGCCACGTCGGAGCGGATCGCGCCCGAGGCCTGCGCGCGGTCGACGATCGGCTGCAGCCGTCCCAGCGTCGCGAACACCTCGGGCGCCCGATCCGCCGGTGCGGCCCCGCTCGGTGCAGGCCCGGCCCCGGTGGGTGCCGGCGCGGCCCCGGTGGGGGCCGTGCCGCGCGGTGACGCGGCCTCCGGCAGCGGCGGCGCCGAGCGGCCCTGTCCCGGCGAGGGGCCGGAGAACGAGCCGCGTCCGGCGACCACCAGGATCGCGGCCAGCGACGCCGCGACCAGCGTCACGGTGACCGCCACCCGGAACACCGCCACCCGGTCGCCGTCCAGGGCCGGGGACCGGCCCCGGGACGGGCGGCGCTCCGGTGGATCGGCCTTCCGGACCTCACCGCGGTCGAGGACGGCGGTCGCGTCGGACGGCCCAGGGCCGCCGCCGGCGGCGGGGGACGCGGGCTCAGCGCCCGCGTCCGGAGCCCTCCCCAGCGCGCCCGCGAGGATCTCCGCGGCGCGGGCCGCCGTCGGCCGCCGGGCGGGGTCGGCCGAACGGCACAGGGAAACGAGCCGCCCGACCTCCTCGGGCGTCTCGGACGTTACGGACGCCGAGCCGTCCGGCGGGCCCTCCGTCGAGCCGTCCGGCGGGCACTCCGCGGAGTCCTTCGCCGTGGCCTCCGGCAGGCACGCGCCGAGCAGCTCGCCGAGCGCGAGCACGTCCGCGGCCTGACCGGCCTCGCGGGCCGCGCCGCCGTCCCGTCCGTTGCCGCCGGGCGCGTCCATGCCCAGGCCCACGATGCGCACCCCGTCGAGGGTGAGGAACACCTTCTCCGCCCGCAGGTCGCCGTGCACCACCCCCGCCGCGTGCGCGGCGGCCAGCGCCGAGGCGACCTGCGCGCAGCATTCCAGCGCCTCTTGCACGTGCAGGGGCCCCCGCGCGATCCGCTCCGCCAGCGTCTCGCCCTCCAGGAACGCCGTCACGATGTAGTACACCAGGCGGCCGTCGCCGTCGCGGGTGTGGTCGCAGTCGTAGACGGTCACGAACGCGGGGTGGGTGATCCGGACGGCGTCCACCACCCGGTCCACCACCCGCGCGTGGGTTGTGCCGCGCCGGCCGTTCCCGCCGCCGCCCGGCCGTGCTGAGCCGGGAATCCTGACCGCGACCGGGCGGTTGAGCGCCTCGTCCCAGGCGCGCCAGACGTGTCCGGTCCCGCCGCCGTCCAGGCGCTCGACCAGCCGGTAGCGCTCGGTGAGCCTGAGTCCTGGTTCCACTGCACTCACCCCTGTGCCATACCCGAGGCCATGCGAGGGACTCGGCCACCCGTACCGCAAACCACCAAGGAGTACGCATCCAGCGGTAAACAGGTTCGAGCCCGAAAGCTCGGAAAGTATCGGCTCAGGACGTGTCGGTTCAGGACGTGTTGCGGTGCAGGCGGCGCAGGGCCAGGGCGAGCTGTAGCCGCAGCCTCCCCTGCGGGTCGTGCACCGACCAGCCGAGCAGCGACTCTGCGTGCGCCGGCCGGTCCTGGAGCGTCGAGTGGTGGATCGCCACCTCCTCCGCGGCGGCGCGCAGGCTGCGGGCGGAGGCGACCGCGTCCAGCACGGCCGGCATCCAGGGGGCGGACGCCGCGGCGCGTTCGAGCGCGTGCACGTCGGGAACCGGCTCGGTGTCCGGGCCCACCGCGGCGGCGAGCACCGCCAGCCCGCCCAGCCGGTCGGCGTGGACGACCCGCGGCCCGGGATCCTGCTCGGTGCCCTCGGCGGTCAGGCGCAGCGCGGTCAGCGCCGCCCGGTGGGACGCGGGCAGGTCGAGGACGGGCACCTCAGGACCGACCCCGGTACGGCGCGTCCCGCCCGGCGCGACGGCCCGGCCGCCGGCGGCCACGGTCGCCTCGGGCCGAGCCCCAGCCGCCGGGCGGCGTGCAGCCGGCCTCGGCGGCCGGCGGGCCGGTCCCGTCGGCACGCCGCCCGCCGGGTTCCACCCGGATCCGCACCCGCCGCGCCTCGTCCACCAGCCGGGCGGGACGGCCGGTCAGCACGGCCGCGCCGCGCACCAGTGCCTCCAGCCCCGCCCGGCCCTCGACCAGCCGGTCGAAGTACGCGATCACCTGGAGGGCCGCGCCCGCATCGGGATCCAGCGCCGCCAGCCGCCCGGCCAGCTCCTTCACCGCGTCACACGTCCTGCCACGCCCTCACCCGTCCTCGACGTCCGGCGGCCGGGAGGCGAGCGTCAGGCCCCCAGCAGCCTGCGGAGCCAGCGCACCCGTGCCGCGCGCGCCTCCTGGGACAGGGCCGCCTGCGGCGCCATCAGGTCGAAGCCGTGGAAGCCGCCGGGCCACACGTGCAGCTCGGCCTGGCCGCCGGCCTGCCACAGCCGCGCGGCGTAGGCGACGTCCTCGTCCCGGAAGGTCTCAGCCGAGCCTACGTCGATGAACGCCGGCGGCAACCCCGACAGGTCCTCGGCGCGGGCGGCGGCCGCGTAGGGCGACACCCCGGGACCGCCCCTGGCTTCGCCGAGCAGCGCCGTCCAGCCGGTGTCGTTGGACGTGCGGTCCCAGATGCCGCGGCCGGCCATCTGCCGGCTCGACACGCTGTCGTTGCGGTCGTCCAGCATCGGGCACAGCAGCAGCTGCGCCAGCAGCGCGGGGCCGCCCCGGTCGCGCGCCATCAGGGCCAGCGAGGCGGCCAGCCCGCCGCCGGCGCTGGTGCCCGCCACGATGATCCGCCCGGGGTCGGCGCCCAGCTCGGCGGCGTGCTCCGCCGTCCACACCAGGCCCGCGTAGCAGTCCTCGACCGGTGCCGGGTGCGGATGCTCGGGCGCCAGCCGGTACTCCACCGACACCACCACCAGGCCCAGTTCCTGCGCCCAGTCCAGCACCTCGCCGAGGCCCATCCGGTTGTCACCGACGATCATCCCGCCGCCGTGCACGTAGTAGACCGCCGGGGCCGGCGCCTCCAGGCCGGTGGGCGTGCAGATCAGCAGGGAGATGTCGGGCGCTCCCGCGGGGCCGGGCACGGCGCGCTCGACCACCTCGAACGCGCCGTCCCGGCGCAGCTCGTCGTCGGTGATCGCGGCCAGCCCCGTGCCCTGGCGCAGCATCGGCAGCATGTCCGGGGTGATGGCGGACGGCACCGCCGTGCCGATACCGATGATCTCCAGTGCGGCGGCCAGTTCGGTGTCGAACGGGGGCGGCGGCGGGGCGCCGTCCAGGCCGGGGGCGGGCTGCTGGGAGGAAGCCGGGGTGGTGGTCATCGCTTCTCCTGTCTCGGGATCTCGCCGGCGTGCGCGGTACAAGTGTGATCCATGCCATGCTCGCCCCCGCGAGGGCCCCGCCGACAGCGCCACGCGGCGGGCATCCACCGCCGAACGGCGGGACGCGCCCTCGCCTCGGCCCGCACGGCGCCTGGGAAGGCTCCTGACTGATCGCCGCGATCGCGGAGAAAGGGTGCGCGCGTACCACCGTGGGCCGACGTCGTAGCCCGGGCCAGGGTGTCCCGCCGGGCGTTCTACGACCACTTCAGGGACCTGCGGGAGTGCTTCTTCGCCGCCGTGACCGCCGCGCATGAGATCGTCGCGCATCTCTCCGCCCGGGCCGCCGAGCCGGCGGCGGGACGGCCGGTACCCCGGCCGGCGCCGCGGAGGGCGGCACCTCCCCGGCGGACACTCCCCGGCCGGGATCTTGCGGCGGAGCGTGCACGCCTACCTGACGCTGCGCCGGGGGAGGGGCCGTGCCGCCTGCCTAGCCGGTGCGGTGGAGACTGCCCGCGCGTTCCCGGGACAGGCTCTCGTAGAGCTCGACGATCTGCTCGCAGGCCTCGGTGATGTCGGCGCGGGGCAGCCTGGCGAACCCGCCGCCGGGCACCCGCCAGTGGAACGATCCCCCTTCGCACCACACGGTGAGGTCCTGCTTCACCGACAGCACCGAGACGCCGCGCTCGTTCCGCCGGATGAGACGGCGGATGCCGCGCCGCACGAGCAGTGCGTGCAGATCCTCGGCGGCGCGCGCCGCGCCGGTGTGCGCGGGACGGCGCAGCGCCGGGATCGGCAGGCCGAACCAGGTCGCCTTGCCGGGCACGGCCGGGTCGCCCAGCCGCGAACGGGTCAGGTGGTGCCCCCAGCGGCCCTGGCTGAGCGCGTCGACGATGAGCAGCCCGCGGCCGTGCTCGGCGAGCGCCCCGGAGAGGCCCGCGGCCTCGTCGCCGGCCGAGGCCGGGGTCGGGTGCGCCGGGACGGGCGGCGCGAGCGCGTTGTGCGCGGGGGACGCGGAGGAGTCGCGGGCCGGGACGTCATCGGCGGGGGCTGCGTGCGCCGGGGCGTCCGGGCCCGCGGGGGCGGTGCCCCGCCACTCCCGCGAGCCGTCGAAGACCTTGACCACCAGCTCGGAACGGTCCCGGCCGTCGCCCCCGTGGCGCGCGTAGATCCACAGCTCGACCGGGTGGGCGAGGGAGGGGGCGCCGTCGGGCGTGCGCGGGACGCCGTGCCGCAGGGCGTTGGTGGCCAGCTCGCTGGCCATCAGCGTGGCGTTGTCGATGGTGTCGGCGGACAGGCCCAGATCGAACCCCTCCAGGGTCTCGCCGGTGCCGGTGCGCGCCGCGTGCGCGATGGTCTCGTCCGGGGGCAGCCGCATGGCCGCGCAGCCGCCTCGGTCCACACACAGGGAGGGCCGGAACCCCGATTCCGCCTCCATCATGCTCGCCTCCGCCGTCGTCACCGTCGCCGTACTCGGACATTCGGGATATGAGCGTCCACGTTCGCGAGTCACTATCTGTGATTCACAGTTATGGTCGCACATTCGGCGGGGCCGTCCCGCGAAGTGAGGGAAACTTCCCGGCTTGAATGACGAGACGTTCGTCGACAGTGTCATAACTGTAAAAAACAGGGCGGACACCATCATCGGCGGCAGAACTCGTCGCGGCCGGAACAGAGCGGCCTTACCGGGCCGGTACGGTGGTCGCACCCTGAGACGGGTGGCAAGCGCGCAGATCCCCCAGGGGATGCAGCCCTGGGGGATCCGCCCTCTGCCGAGGGTTCACTCGGCGCGTTGTTCAGGCGACGCCGCCCCGGGTTCAGACGACCCGGATTCAGGCGACGCCGCGCGGCCGGGACTCGGCGCTCACAGGTCGTAGCGTCCCGCGCGCACGTCCGCCAGGAACGCGGCGAACGCGGCACGGTCGACCACGTGCACGCCGGCGTCCGGCCTGGTGCTGTCGCGCAACGCGGTGGCATCGCCCAGATCGGCGACCTCGACGCAGCCTCCGTTGCTGGAGGCGCTCGCCGTCGCCTTGAACCATTCGGCCTGAGACAGGTCCATCTCTACTCCGGCTCCGACCACTGATGGTCTCGCTCGCGGGGTCTTCTCGGACGTCATGCTCGGAGTCATGCTCGGGCGCCGCGCGTGAAACGTCCCGCGCGATACGTCCTGCACGAAACCTCGTGTTCGGATGGTCTTGTCGGACCGTCGCGCCCGACGGTCGGGAACGGGTTCTCAGCCGAGGGTGTGCCTCAGCCGGTCGAGGTGCTCGGTGGTGCCGGCCGGGTCGAGTGCCGCCTTGCGGACCCGTTCGAGGTTCTGCTCATAGGCCTCCACGATGTCGGGGTCGATGCTGTCCTGGATCGCGACGTCGTTCTCCAGGAAGACCATCGAGGGCTCGCCGTCGAAGCGGAAGAGGTTGACCAGGGTCGACATGCCGGGGTGCAGCCCGTCGGCGAAGCGCAGCAGCCTGATCTCGACGTTGGGCCGCCGGCCCATCTCGGCGAGGTGGGCGATCTGCTCCCGCCGGTCGGACCGGTCTCCCCAGCGGTAGAGCAGGGACGCCTCGGTGACGAGCGCGAGCAGCTCGGGCGCGGTGCCGTCGTCGCGGTCGAGGACGCGCTGGCGCCGCAGCCGCGCCTTGAGCGCCCGCTCCCGCCACTCGGCGGGCTTGGAGCCGGAGGCGAACAGCGCCCGCGTGTAGGCGGGCGTCTGCAGCAGGCCTGGGATCACCAGCGGCGTGAGGACCCGGATGCCGGACGCGTCGGCCTCGAAGCCGGGGAACTCGTTGGGGAAGACGTCGGGGTGGTCGCGCCACCACGCGCGTTCGCGGGCGAGCGCGGCCAGCCGTTCCAGCTCCTCCAGGTCGCCGTCCACCTGCCCGTAGATGCGGGCCAGGTCGCGGATGTCGCTGAGCTCGGGCCGCACCCAGTTGTTGGCCTCGAACCTGCCGACCTTGCCGCGGCCCCAGTTCAGCCGGTCGCAGACCTGGTTGGCGGTGTAGCCCGCCTCCTCCCGCAGGGCCTTCAGCCGCCGGGAGAGCCGCCACTTGGCGACGGTGGCGCCGTAGGCCTCGCTCACCGCGGCTCCCTCGCTCGACCTGCGATCCCCACCAGCATAACCCTTCCTATTTTGTGAATCACAGATTGAAGGGGTGCCCCGCGGGTCAGGTGGCGGCGCGGTCGAACTCCCCCGCCTTCGCACCCTGGACGAAGCAGTCCCACTCGTGGTGGTCGAACACCGAGACGTGGCCGCCGTCCCCTTCCGTCCGCAGCAGCACCCACGGCCCGGTGAAGGCCACCTCGATCGTTCCCGTTCCCGTTCCCGTGCCGCCCGCCGCCCGCTGCCAGTCGAGGGTCCGCAGGTCGACGCCCAGTTCGCAGGCCGCCGGCTTGGCCGGCCTGCCCGCCTTGGTCGGCTCGCTCATCGTTCGCCCGTCCTCTCGTCTCGTGGTCGCCCGCCGTCGTTCGCGGTCGTGCGTCGTTAGTGTCGTGCGTCGTTAGTGTCGTGCGTCGTTCGTGTCGTGCGTCGTGTCCCGGGCCGCACCGGCCGGTCAGGGGAGGCGGGCCACGCCGCAGTAGCCCCACCGCGAGCCGTCGCTGTCGGCGGCCTCGGGGTCGTCGGCGCCCCACACTCCCAGGAACGCCATGGACGGCTCCGCGCCGGGGTACGGCGGCAGCAGTTCCAGGCCGTCGAAGAAGCGGGCGATGTCCGCCCTGCCGCGCAGGTACACCTTCGCCGTGGAGTTGGAGTACACCTCGTCGATGGCCTTGAGGGCGCGGGGCGACTGGTGGTCGCCGGTTCCGGCGGAGAGCGCCAGGTGGCTGCCCGGTGCCAGGCCGTCCAGCAGGCACCGCACCCTGGCCCACGGGTCGTCCTCGTCGGAGAGGAAGTGCGTCACGGCGACCACCAGCAGGCCCACCGGCTCCCGGAGGTCGAGCGTCCGCCGCGTAGCGTCGTGGCCGAGGATCTCCTCGGGACGGCGCAGGTCACCGGTGATGACGGCGGTGCGCGGTCCGGACGCGCCGTCGCCGCCCGGCCGGTCCTGCGCGAGCAGGGCCCGGGCGTGCGCCAGGACCGCCGGATCGTTGTCGACGTAGACGACGCGGGCGTCGGGCCTGCGGGACCGCGCCACCTGGTGGGTGTTGTTCTGGGTGGGGAGGCCGGAGCCGATGTCCAGGAACTGGCGTATCCCGCGGTCCGCGAGGTCGCGCACCGCCCGCTGCAGGAAGCCGCGGTTGGCCCAGGCCGCGTCCTCGAGTTCGGGCATCTGCTCGCGCAGCCGCGCGGCCGCCGCCCGGTCGGCGGCGTAGTTGTCCTTGCCGCCCAGGTAGTGGTCGTACAGCCGGGCGGGGGTCGGGATCGTGGGGTCGACGCCCGGCGGGGCCTGCTCGATGTCGCTCATCCACCCTCCAGTGACCACGATTCGCGATGCACAGATTATGGGTCCGTAAAAGCCGGACCGCATTGCGTCGATGCTGGAAGAGGCGAATCGGATCGTCCGAAGATGGTGCGCGCTGTGCGGTGCCACTGAGAAAGTCTCCGGCGGATTACGGCGAATGCGATTAATGTCGGTTGTAAGGGGCATGTCGGTCCCGGTCGGATCGGCCGGAAGTGCCGGCGGGCCGGCCTCGGTAGTGGCGGTGATGCGCGATCGTCGCCCGGATTCTTGTCAGGAAGCACCTAGTTCGGGTGGTTTTCTGGGGTTTAGCGTGCGCCGCCTCAGCACCTCATGCCGAGGAGTCCCCATGAGCGCGCCCGATCCGCTGTCTCCGGTACGCGACGCCCTGCCGCCCGCCGACCTGGCATGGCTGGAGAAGGCCCGCGCCCGAGCCGCCGCCGACCGCCGTTCCCTCATCCTGCTGTTCCCGGCCGCCGGCCGCCACTGCGGAGGCCGCGGCGCCCTGGACCTCGGCGGCGGCCGGCGCCTCGACGACACCTGCCGCGGACTCCTGCTCGACGCCACCACCGGCCCCGTCCTCGACCTGCTCGGCGACCTCTACCACGACGGCGGCCCGGACGAGCGCCGCGCCGTGCTGCACGCCCTGCCCCGCCTGACCGACCGGCTGCCCGCCGGGTCCGCCGCGCTGTCGCTGGTGCACGACGCGCTGCGCGGCGACGACCCCGGGCTGATCGAGGCCGCCGTCGGCCCGTACGGAGCGCGCCATCTCGACCAGGACTCCTTCCGCCGGGCCGTGCTGAAGTGCGCGCTCGCCGGCGTCCCCCTGACCGCCGTGGCGTCGCTGAGGGACCGCGCCGACCGGACGCTGGCCAGGATGCTGGCCCGGCTCGTCCGCGAGCGCGCCGCGGCCGGGCTGGACCTCCCGGAGGGCGTGTGGGCCGTCCTGCACGACCACCCCGACCTCGTCCTGGACCTGGACCACGACGACGCGGTCGGCGTCCCCGGAGAGGCGCGCACGTGGGCGCCCCGGCTCGCCCGCACCCTGGGCATGGGCGGCGGCTGACCGGATCGTCCGGGTCACAACGCCGTCCGGGCCCGGCTGTGGTCCGCCCACAAGTCCGGGCCCCGGCTGTCGTCCGGCCACAACGGGCGGGCGCTCGCGTTGGGCGCCGCGCCCGATGCCGTGATCGCCTGCCGCTCCTACCCTGGCGGCAAGGGTGATCATGAGGAGGCGGGGACCGGATGACCACAGCCACGGACGTCACGGCGGTGCCGATCGGCCGGAGGGTGCGCGACCTGGCCGCGACCAGGCCGGACGCGCCCGCCGTCACCTGCGGCGACGACAGCGTCACCTGGGCGGAGCTGGACCGGCGGACCAACCGGATGGCCCGGGCGCTGGCGGACGCGGGCGCGGACCAGGGACGGTTCGTGACCATCGCCCTGCCCAACGGCGTCGACTTCGTGCTGGTGTGCGTGGCGGCGTGGAAGCTGGGCGCGGTGCCGCAACCGGTGTCGTGGCGGCTCCCGGAAGCCGAGCTGGCCGGCGTCGTGGACCTGGCGGACCCGCCGGTGGTCGTGGGGCCGATGGCGGTGCCCGGGCGGCGCGGCGTCCTTCCCGCGGAACTGGAGGCGGGCGGCCATGACGGCGGTCCGCTGCCCGACCGGGTGTCGCCCTCGTGGAAGGCCCCGACCTCGGGCGGCAGCACGGGGCGTCCCAAGCTGATCGTGTCCGGCACGCCCGGCGTGGTGGAGGGACGCGCCACGCAGTTCTGGCGCTGCGGCGCCGACGACACCCTCCTCATGCCCGGCCCGATGTTCCACAACGGCCCGTTCGCCTCGGCGTTCGCGGGATTCCTGGAGGGCGGGCACCTGGTGCTCCTGCCCAGGTTCGACGCCGCGGCGACGTTGCGCGAGGTGGAACGGCACCGCGCCACCTGGCTCTACCTCGTCCCGACGATGATGAACCGGATCTGGCGGCTGCCGGAGGAGCGGCGCACCGCCCACGACCTGTCGTCCCTGCGCACCGTGTGGCACCTGGCCGCGCCGTGCCCGCCCTGGCTCAAGCGCGCCTGGATCGACTGGCTCGGCCCTGAGCGGATCTGGGAGCTGTACGGCGGCACCGAGAGCATCGCCACCACCGTGATCGTGGGCACCGAGTGGCTGCGCCGGCCCGGCTCGGTGGGACGCCCCGCCTACGGTGAGATCGCCGTGTTCGGCCCGGACGGGCGGCGGCTGCCGCCGGGCGAGGTCGGCGAGGTCTACATGCGGCGGGACGAGGGGGCCCCGGCGACCTACCGCTACATCGGCGCCGAGGCGCGGTCGCTGGGGGAGTGGGAGTCGCTGGGCGACCTCGGCAGCCTCGACGCCGACGGGTTCCTCTACCTGGCCGACCGCCGCACCGACATGATCCTGGTGGGCGGGGAGAACGTGTACCCGGCCGAGGTCGAGGCGGCCCTGGAGGAACATCCGGAGGTGCTGTCGTGCGCGGTCGTCGGGCTGCCCGACGACGACCTCGGGCAGGCGGTGCACGCGATCGTCCAGGTGCGGGACGGCGGCGGCGACGCGCTCCGCGACGAGCTGGACCGCTGGGCGGGGGAGCGGCTGGAGCGCATGAAGAGGCCGCGGAGCGTGGAGTTCGTCGACGCGCCGCTGCGCGACGACGCCGGGAAGGTGCGCCGTTCGGCCCTGCGCGCCGAGCGGATCGGGAGACCGCGCCGCGATACCACCGGGTGACCGCGTGCGGTCAGAGGGCGGGCATGCGGACGGGGCGCGCGCTCCGGAGGACGTTCCGGGAACGCGCGCCCCGACCCGCCGGGGCCGCGTCAGCCGAGGAGGGTCTCGCCGATCCAGCCGTCGGGGCCGCACCCGGGCGGCAGCGCGAAGGCCGCCGACCCGATGGGCGTGGTCCACAGGTTGAGCTGGTCGTCCTTGGCCAGCCGCCGCTGCACCGGCGTGAACTGCCGGTCGATGTCGGCCTGGTACGAGGCGAACAGCAGTCCCGAGTCGCTCACGCCGTCCGCGCTCACCTCCTCGTCATAGTTGTAGGCGCGGCGCAGCATCCGCTGCGACGGGTCCGCCGTCCGCGCCAGCCGGACGTGGGCGACCTCGGAGATGACCGGGAGGCCCCTGGCGTCCACCGCGTCCAGGTCGGGCTCGTCGTGCTCGGCCCGGCCGGTGAGCGGCGAGCCGTCGGCGATCCGGCGGCCCATGGCGAACTCCTTGGCCCCCTCATCGGCCTCGTCCCATTTCTCCAGGTCCATCCGGATCCGCCGGAGCACCATCAGGGTCCCGCCGCGCAGCCACTCGGGGCCGTCCGCGATCCACACCGCGCGGTCGAGGGCGGTGGGCTGCACGGTGCCGTCGAGCTGGCCCATGAGGTTGCGCTGCGTCTGCCCGCGGGGCTGCGCCGCCCGGCGGAAGCCGCGCTGGGTCCACCGGACGGTCGCGAAGTCGCGGGCGTCCCGGACGAGAAGCCGCAGCGCGTGCGCGAGCGTGACGCCGTCGTCCGAGCACACCTGGACGAGCAGGTCGCCGCCGCTCCACCGCTCCTCAAGGCGGTCGACGGAGAAGCCCGGCACCTCGATGCCGGGCCGCAGCGCCTCCGCCACCTTCGCCGCCCTGAACAGGCCGGGTCCGAACCCGAAGGTGACGGTCAGGCGGGCGGGGAGCCCGGCCAGCTCGGGCTGGGCGTCGGCCAGCCCCGCCCTGCCGGCCGCCAGCCTGCGCGCGTCGTCGGTCAGCAGCCGCATGAGGCGTCCCAGCGCCTCCCGGTCGGTGCCGGGCTTGAGCGTGAGACCGGTGAACGCCGCGTAGGTCTGCGGCGGCGTCGCGATCCCCGCCTGGTGCGGGCCGTGGAACGGCTCGACGGCTGGCCCGGGGGCCGGTGCGGCCTTCGGCGCCGACGCCGGTACCGCCTCGGCGGACCGGTCGCCCGCGCGTCCGGCGAGGAAGCCGCCGGCGGCCAGCCCGCCGGCCGCCGCCGCGCCGCCCGCGGCGAAGAGCCCGCGGCGGCTCAACCCTTTCCCGGCCATCAGTTGCCCGGGTGGTAGGTCTCGTTACCGCCCTTGAAGGCCTTGCCGAGGGCGGTGAAACGGAACGTACGGCCGTCGTCCAGGGTCAGCGTGAACGGCACCCGGTCTCCCGGCTCGATCGGGTCGACCACGCCCATCAGCATGATGTGGTAGCCGCCCGGCTTGAGCTCCAGCCGGCCGCGGGCCGGGATGACGAACCCGCCGTCGCGGGGCCGCATCTTCATCTGGCCGCCCTCGCCGACGACCTCGTGCAGCTCGAGCTTCGGGGAGGCCGGGGTGGTGCCGGAGGCGATGGTGATGTCGGCGCCGGTGGTGTTGACGAGTGTGCCGAACGCCGCGGTCATCCCCTGGGCGGCGGTCTTCACCCACGGGTCGGTGATGGTCAGCGGGGCGGCGGCCGCGGTCGCCCTCGCGGGGGTCGCGGCGGCGCCGGCCGCTTTCGGGGCGGCGGCGTCCCCGCCACCGCAGGCGCCCAGCGCGAGCGCGGCGGCGGTCACGGTCGCGGCGGCGAGGGCGCGGTGGCGGGCCCGGGCGCGGGCGGGCTCGTGCGTACGACGAGAAGACATGCGGATTCTCCAGATTCCGTGAACGTTCTCGGCCGCCCGCGCGGCGTGCACGCGCGCGGGCGGTGAAGGGAACGGCCCTGGACGAGGGCCGGTGACCTTGCGGCGCTCGCTGCCTCGGCCGCCTCAGCGGCCGGAGAGCGCCCGGGAACGAACCGGCGGGCCCCGCAGCACCAGGGCGTGCCGCAGGACGGCGGTGACCGGCCGCGGCACGTCCGGGCTCGCCGGCGGCGCGACGGGGCGCCGCTCGGGCGGGACGGACGCCGCGTACACCAGCAGGAACGGCAGGATCAGCACGCGCGCCGCCAGCCGCGCCAGCCGCCAGGCGTGCCGTTCGCCGCGCCGCAGCCACCACGCCGACACGGCCGCGGCCAGCAGGTGGGCCGCGGTCATGGCCGCGTCCGGCCCGCCGTCCGGCGCCATCGGCGGCGCGGCGCCGGGATGGTGCTGCCCATGGTTCGCGGCGAACAGGACGTGCAGCGCGAACTGGCCGAGCAGCAGCCCGCCCAGGATCGTCGGGAGCGACCGCTCGTGGCCCGACAGGGTGAACGCGAAGGCGAGCACGCCCGCGAACCCGAGCGTGACCGTCCACGGGGCCATCACCATGCCCGAGGCCGTGAAGTGCGCCAGGGACGTGAGGAGCACGCAGACGGCCGCGAAGACCGTGGCGCGGACCAGGCGCAGCGGTGGCGTGGGAGGCATGACGCCCATATCCTCCCACGGCCCTTCCGCACGGCCGCTCCGGGCCGGGGAAACCTGGATGCGATCGGGGGCCCGTTTCGCCCACCATGGAGGGGTGGGCGAGGTACGGAAGACAGGCGATCGGGCACTGCTGCGGCTGGGCGCGCAGATGGCCGAGGTCGAAGCGCTGTTCGCCTGCGTGCTCGACACCCCCGACGCGCAGGCCGAGCGGCGCGCGCTGAGGGAGCTGGCCGGGGCGGGGACGCGGCTGGCCGAGCTGGCGGGCACGCTCGCGGGCGGCCAGGCGCCGCCCGAGCCGCCGCGCCGTTCCCCCGCGCGCCGTTCCCCCGCGCGCCGCCGCGCCGCGGGGACGCACCGCCCGGCGCGCACCAAGCTGGAGCGCCGGATCGCGCGGGTACAGGTCACCACCGAGTGGATCATCACTCACGCGGGCGGCCGCACCGGCGGCGGCGTGCGCTGACGCCAGGCCGCGCCGCGGCCCCCGCCTCCGGAGCGCCCGGCGCTCCGGAGGCGGGGCGGGCCGGGCGACCATGGGCCCGGGTTGGCCTGTTTCGGCCGGTCATGGGGTGATTGAGGGGCGTTTGTTCATGTATGCGCCGCTCTCCGGTCATGGGCGGGTTCTAGGTTCCGGGTGACCGCCGGACGATCTTTGCCGCGCCCGAGGGCGGCGCGGGGAACGAGGCGGCGCCTTCAGCAGTGAAAGAAGCGAGGTTCCCCATGACCGTGGACAACGTCGCCCGCGGGGCCGATCCCGAGGACGTCAGCACCAACCCGTCGGGCAATCCGGCGTTCCGGGACGTCGTCGAGGCGCGCTGGTCCCGGAGGTCGGTGATCCGCGGCGGGACGGTGGCCGCCGCCGCAGGCTTCCTCGGCGCCGCCACCGCCGGCCCGGCCGCCGCCGCCCCCGCCGCCTCCGGCGGGCGCGGCCACGGACACGGCCGCCTGCTGGGCTTCGAGGCGGTGCCCGCCGGGTCGGCCGACAAGGTGGTGGTGCCCGAAGGGTACGTCGCCGACGTCCTGATCCCGTGGGGCACGCCGCTGAACTCGCGCGGTCCCAAATGGAAGAAGGACGCCTCCAACACCGCGGCCGAGCAGGCCCAGCAGGTCGGCATGCACCACGACGGGATGCACTTCTTCCCGTCCGGCCGCAGGGAGGGGCTGCTGGTCCTCAACCACGAGTACAACGACCGCACGCTGCTCTACCCCGACGGCGACGCGGTCATGACCAAGGAGAAGGTCGACAAGGCGCTGGCCGCGCACGGCGTCAGCATCGTCAAGATCGAGCAGTCCGGCGGCCGGTGGCGGCAGGCCGACTCCAGGTACAACCGGCGCGTCACCGGCAGCACCCCGGTCACGTTCAGCGGCCCGGTGCCCGCCGGGCACCCGCTGCTGCGATCGGCCAACAAGCCGATGGGCACGCTCAACAACTGCTCCAACGGCTACACGCCCTGGGGCACCTACCTGGCGTGCGAGGAGAACTGGAACGGCTACTTCGGCACCGAGAACGCCTCCTGGAAGCCGACGGCCGAGCAGGCCCGCTACGGGGTCGTCGCCGAGGGG
Organism: Spirillospora sp. CA-255316; assembly: GCA_050942275.1. Lineage (GTDB taxonomy): Bacteria > Actinomycetota > Actinomycetes > Streptosporangiales > Streptosporangiaceae > Spirillospora. Next base: position 4,319,155 of record CP192047.1, read on the forward strand.
TTCGGCTACCGGTGGCACGCCGCCGACCCGCGCTTCGACCTGGCCGTCAACCCGAACGAGCTCAACCACTTCGGGTGGGTGGTGGAGATCGACCCGTTCGACCCGAGGTCGACGCCCGTCAAGCGCACCGCGCTGGGCCGCATCAAGCACGAGGGCGCGACGGTCACCGAGTCGCGCGGCCGCGTCGTCGTCTACACCGGTGACGACCAGGACGGCGAGTACGTCTACAAGTTCGTGGGCAGCGCGCCGTGGCGGAAGCTGCGCGCGCTCCGCAAGAACCCCCTCGACCATGGCACGCTCTACGTCGCCCGCTTCAACGACGACGGCTCGGGGACGTGGCTGCCGCTGACGTTCGGGACCGGCCCCCTGACCGCCGCCAACGGCTGGAAGGACCAGGCCGACGTGCTGCTGCGGACCCGTACCGCGGCGGACGCGGTGGGCGCCACCAAGATGGACCGCCCCGAGTGGGTGGCGGTGCACCCGCAGAACAAGGACGTCTACCTCACCCTCACCAACGGCTCGGGCTGGGGCAACAAGGCGAACCCGCGCAAGCCCAACCCCTACGGGCACATCATCCGGTGGCGGGAGAAGGACGGCGACAACACCGCCACGTCCTTCGCGTGGGACATCTTCATGCTCGCCGGCGACCCGGCCTACGACCCGCAGGTGAAGCTGGCCGCGGAGGACGTGTTCGGCTCGCCGGACGGCCTGTGGTTCGACGGCGACGGCCGGCTGTGGATCCAGACCGACGTGTCCAACTCCACGCAGAACCGCCCGGACCGCGGGCACGACAACATCGGCAACAACCAGATGCTGGCGGCCGACCCGCGCACCGGGGAGGTCCGCCGGTTCCTGGTCGGCCCGCGCGGCTGCGAGGTGACCGGGATCAGCGTCACGCCGGACGGGCGGACGATGTTCGTCAACATCCAGCACCCGGGCGAGGCGACCACGTTCTGGGGCTCGCCCACGCCGCAGAACCCGCGGGCGGTCAGCAACTGGCCCGACTTCGACCCGGCCGGCCGCCCGCGTCCCGCGACGCTGGTGATCCGCAAGAGGGACGGCGGCGTCATCGGCACCTGAGCCGCGCCGCCGGGAGGCGGGAGGGCGTGTGAGACGGCTCACGCCGCCGGACAACGGCCGCGGCGTGAGCTGAACGCCTTCCCGCACCTCCAGGGCTTACCTAAAGGTACGTTCTTACGCAAAGTTAGCTTTCTTCGTAGCGTGGGCTCCGCCGGCGCGAATGGGTGCGACGCCACACCGCCGCGTTCGGGTGACGCCCTTAGGATCGCTGGGGTGAGCGGTCTTTACGCGATCAGTGACCTCCATGTCGGGTTCGCCGACAACCGCGCGTTCGTCGAAGGGCTGCGTCCCGAGTCCGACGGCGACTGGCTGGTGGTGGCCGGGGACGTCGCCGAGCACTTCGCCGACGTCGAGTGGGCCCTGCGCACCCTGAGCGGCGCGTTCGACAAGGTGATCTGGACCCCCGGCAACCACGAGCTGTGGACGCCCAAGAACGACCCCGTCCAGCTCCGCGGCGAGAGCCGCTACCTGCGGCTGGTGGAGATGTGCCGGGAGCTGGGCGTCCTCACCCCGGAGGACCCGTACGCGGTGTGGGAGGGGGAGGGCGGCCCGGTGACGGTCGCGCCGCTCTTCGTCCTCTACGACTACACCTTCCGGCCCGAGGGCACCTCCTCCAAGGAGGAGGCGCTGAAGGTCGCCTACGACGCCGGCGTGGTGTGCACCGACGAGGTCCTCCTGCACCCCGACCCGTACCCGACCCGCGACGCCTGGTGCGACGCCCGGATCGCCTACACCGAGCGGCGCATGGCCGAGCTTCCCGACGGCGCCCGCACGCTGCTGGCCAACCACTTCCCGCTGACCCGCGAGCCCACCCGGATCCTGTGGTACCCCGAGTTCGCGCAGTGGTGCGGCAGCGAGCGCACCGCCGACTGGCACGTGCGGTTCGGCGCGGTGACCGTCGTGTACGGGCACCTGCACATCCCCCGGACGATGTGGAGCGACGGGGTGCGGTTCGAGGAGGTGTCGGTCGGCTACCCGCGCGAGTGGCGCAAGCGCGGCGAGCGCCCGCGCGGGCCGCGGCGCATCCTCCCCGCCCCGCCCCCCGAACCGGCGGCGGGCACCGGATGATCGAGCGCATCCTGCCCGCGGGCGTCGCCACCGCCACCGCCTACGACGACCCGGCCGAGGCAGGGCTCCTCCCCGAAGAGGAGCCCGACGTCGCGCGGGCCGTGGACAAGCGCCGCCGGGAGTTCACCACCGTCCGCTGGTGCGCGCGGCGCGCGCTGGCCGGGCTCGGCCTGCCGCCGGTGCCGATCCTGCGCGGTGACAAGGGCGCGCCGCGCTGGCCGGACGGCGTGGTCGGCAGCATGACGCACTGCGACGGCTACCGCGCGGCGGCCGTGGCCAGGGCCGCCGACCTGACCGCCCTCGGCATCGATGCCGAGCCGCACGGGCCGCTGCCGGACGGGGTGCTCGAGGCGGTCGCCCGCGAGGAGGAGCTGGCGATGCTGGACGGCCTGCGCCGCCGGGCGCCGGGCGTGCACTGGGACCGGCTGCTGTTCAGCGCCAAGGAGTCGGTCTACAAGGCGTGGTTCCCGGTCACCGGCCGCTGGCTGGGGTTCGAGGACGCATCCCTCGCCTTCGATCCCGGCGGGACGTTCCGGGCCCGGATCCTGGTGGACGACTCGCCGTTCGCGGCGTTCGAGGGCCGGTGGGCCACGGGCGCCGGCCTGGCCGTGACCGCGATCGCCGTCCCCGCCCGCTGACCCGACCCGGTACGTCCCGTGTCGGGACGTGCCGGGTTCGGTCGTGCCGGGCCCGAATGGTCCCGCCCGCGCGGGGAAGGGCGTCGAGGGTACTGCTCTCCTGGCGTTGATCGAACGCCCCCACGATGCGGAGGGGACGACCCTTGAGAAAAGCCGTGCGGGAAAGGCGGCGGGACGCCGCGGCGCTGCGGGTCACCGGCACCGAGCGGCCGGCCGCCGCGGACCGGCTGGGCTCGGCGGAGACCGCCGCCATCGACGCCTGGTGGCGCGCCGCGAACTACCTGTCGGTGGGGCAGATCTACCTGCTGGACAACCCGCTGCTGCGGGAGGGGCTGCGGCCCGGGCACATCAAGCCGCGGCTGCTGGGCCACTGGGGCACCACGCCCGGCCTGAACTTCTGCTACGCCCACCTCAACCGCGTCATCAAGGCCCGCGACCTGGACATGATCTACATCATGGGCCCGGGCCACGGCGGCCCCGCCGCGGTCGCCAACGCGTGGCTGGAGGGCACCTACAGCGAGGTCTACCCGGAGGTGTCGCGGGACGCGGCGGGCATGGCCCGGCTGTTCCGCCAGTTCTCCTTCCCCGGCGGGGTGCCGAGCCATGTGGCGCCGGAGACGCCGGGCTCGATCCACGAGGGCGGTGAGCTGGGGTATTCGCTGGCGCACGCCTATGGCGCCGCGTTCGACAACCCGGACCTGGTGGTGGCGTGCATCGTCGGCGACGGCGAGGCCGAGACCGGGCCGCTGGCGGCGAGCTGGCACTCGGGCAAGTGGCTGGACCCGGTGCGGGACGGCGCGGTGCTGCCGATCCTGCACCTGAACGGCTACAAGATCGCCAATCCGGCGGTGCTGGCGCGCATCCCCGAGGAGGAGCTGACGCTGCTGCTGTCGGGGTACGGCTACCGTCCCATCATCGTGGCCGGCGACGAGCCCGCCGCGATGCACCAGAAGATGGCCGCCGCGCTCGACCAGGCGCTGGAGGAGATCGGCCGCATCCAGGCCGCGGCCCGCTCCGGCGGGGACGGGGACGGTGCGAACGCGCACCGCCGCTGGCCGATGATCGTGCTGCGCACGCCCAAGGGGTGGACGGGGCCGAAGGAGGTCGACGGGCTGCCGGTGGAGGGCACCTGGCGGTCGCACCAGGTTCCGCTGGCGGGCGTCCGCTCCGATCCCGAGCATCTCGCGCAACTGGAGGAGTGGCTGCGGTCCTACCGGCCCGAGGAGCTGTTCGACGCCGACGGCCGCCCGGTGGAGGCGCTGCGCGAGCTGTCGCCGCGCGGCCGGCGGCGGATGAGCGCCAACCCGCACGCCAACGGGGGAGAGCTGCTGCGCCCGCTGGTCCTGCCCGACTTCCGCGCCTACGGCGTCCAGGTCGGCCGTCCGGGCGAGCGGACCGCCGAGCCCACCCGGGTGCTGGGGGCGTGGCTGCGCGACGTGCTCGCCGCCAACCGGGGCTACTTCCGGCTCATGGGGCCGGACGAGACCGCCTCCAACCGCCTGGACGCGGTGTTCGAGGTGAGCGACCGCGTCTTCCAGGCCGAGCGGTATCCCACCGACGAGCACCAGGGCCCGCACGGCCAGGTCATGGAGGTGCTGAGCGAGCACCTGTGCCAGGGCTGGCTGGAGGGCTACCTGCTGACCGGGCGGCACGGGCTGTTCAACAGCTACGAGGCGTTCGTCCACATCGTGGACGCGATGTTCAACCAGCACGCCAAATGGCTGGAGGTGACCCGGCGGCTGCCGTGGCGGCGCCCGATCGCCTCGCTGAACTACCTGCTGTCCTCGCACGTGTGGCGGCAGGACCACAACGGTTTCACCCACCAGGACCCCGGCTTCCTGGACGTGGTGATGAACAAGAAGCCCGAGATCGTGCGGGTCTACCTGCCGCCGGACGCCAACACGCTGCTGTCGGTGACCGACCACTGCCTGCGCTCGCGCGACTACGTCAACGTCGTCGTCGCCGGGAAGCAGCCCTCGCCGAACTGGCTGCCGATGGAGGCGGCGATCGCGCACTGCACGCGCGGCCTGGGCATCTGGGAGTGGGCCAGCACCTTCTCCACCGGACCGACCGACCCCGCCGACCTCCACGGTGGCGGGGCCGGCCCGGACGTGGTCATGGCCTGCGCGGGGGACGTGCCGACGCTGGAGACCCTCGCCGCCGTCGACCTGCTCCGCCAGTACTTCCCCGAGCTGCGGGTCCGGGTCGTGAACGTGGTCGACCTGATGCGGCTGCAACCCGACACCGAGCACCCGCACGGGCTGCCCGACCGCGACTTCGACATGATCTTCACCACCGACAGGCCGGTCATCTTCGCCTTCCACGGCTACCCGTACCTGATCCACCGGCTCACCTACCGCCGGCACGGCCACCCCAACCTGCACGTCCGCGGGTACAAGGAGGAGGGCACCACCACCACGCCGTTCGACATGGTGATGATGAACGACCTGGACCGCTACCACCTGGTCATGGACGTCATCGACCGCGTGCCGTCCCTGGGCGGCCGGGTCGCCCACATCCGGCAGCGGATGGCCGACAAGCGGCTGGCCATGCGCGCCTACACCCGCGAGCACGGCGAGGACGCCCCCGAGGTCCGCGACTGGGTCTGGCCGTACGAGGGAGCCTCCTGAGATGCGGGTCCTGACGGTCAACCCCGGGTCCAGCAGCCTGAAGCTGAGCGTGCTCGAACCCGGCGACGAGGTGGCGGCGCACGCCGAGGTCGCCACGGGGGCGGGGGAGCGGGAGGCCGAGCAGGTGGCGGCGGCCGTGCACCGCATGCCCCGGGCGGACGCCGTGGGGCTGCGGTTCGTCCACGGCGGCCCCGACTTCACCGCGCCCATCGTCATCGACGACGAGGTCGCCCGGCGGCTGCACGGGCTGATCGGGCTGGCGCCGCTGCACCAGCCGCTGTCGCTGTACGCGCTCGGCGAGATCCGCCGCGCCCTGCCGGACGTGCCCGTGGTCGCGTGCTTCGACACCGCCTTCCACGCGACGCTTCCGGACGCCGCCGCGACCTACGCCGTCCCGGCCTCGTGGCGCGAGCGGTTCGCCCTGCGCCGGTACGGGTTCCACGGGCTGTCGTACGCCCACGCCGTGCGCCGCGCGGGGGAGATGCTGGGCCGCGACCCGGCGGGGCTGCGGATGGTGATCTGCCATCTGGGCGCGGGCGCCTCGCTCGCCGCCGTCGAGGGCGGCCGTTCGGTGGACACGACGATGGGCTTCACGCCGCTGGAGGGCCTGGTCATGGCGACCCGGGCGGGCAGCATCGACCCGGGGGTGCCGCTGTGGCTGCTGCGCCACGGCATTCCCGCCGATGAGATCAACGACGCGCTGGAGCACCGTTCGGGGCTGCTGGGGCTGGCCGGGACCGCGGACATGCGGGAGGTGCGGGCCCGTGCCGGCCGGGGCGACGCCGTGGCGGCCGCGGCCCTGGACGTCTACCACCACCGCCTGCGCGCCTGCGCCGCCGCCATGATCGCCGCGCTCGGCGGGCTGGACGCGCTGGTCTTCACCGGCGGGGTCGGGGAGCACGACGCGGAGGTGCGCCGCCGCGCGACCGCCGACCTGGCGTTCCTCGGCACCGCCGTGGACCCGGACGCCAACGGCGCGGCCCGGGGCGACGCCGACGTCAGCGCGCCGGGGGCGCGGGTCCGGACGCTGGTGGTCGAGGCGAGGGAGGACCTCCAGATCGCGGCCGGCGTGCGCGAGGCCCTGCACGCCGGCTGACGGCGCACTCCCGCGCCCCGCCTTTCACCGCCTTCCACCCCCCGCCTTCTCACCCTCGCCCAGGATCATATATTTTATAGCTGAATGTTCTGGGAGGGGTGAGCATGTTCGGGCTCAGCGCAGAGGAAAGCGCCATCGTGGAGACCGTCCGCGACTTCGTCGAACGGGAGGTCCGGCCGGTCGTCCGCGGGTTGGAGCACTCCGACACCTATCCCGGCGAGCTCATCGACCGGATGAAGGAGATGGGGGTGTTCGGGCTGGCCGTCCCCGAGCCGTACGGGGAGGCCGCGGTCTCCACGCCGTGCTACGCGCTGGTCACCGAGGAGCTGGCGCGGGGCTGGATGAGCCTGGCCGGGGCGATGGGCGGGCACACCGTGGTCGCCAAGCTGCTGCTCGCCTACGGCACCGAGGAGCAGCGCCGCCGCTACCTGCCGCGAATGGCGACCGGCGAGATCCGCGCCACGATGGCGCTGACCGAGCCCGGAGGCGGCTCGGACCTGCAGGCGATGCGGACGGTGGCGCGCCGCGACGGCGACGACTATGTGATCAACGGCGCCAAGACCTGGATCACCAACGCCCGCCGCGCCCAGGTCGTCGCGCTGCTGTGCAAGACCGACCCGGACGCCCGCCCGGCCCACTCCGGCATCAGCATCCTGCTGGTCGAGAAGGTCCCCGGCTTCACCGTCTCCAAGGACCTCCCCAAGCTCGGGTACAAGGGCGTGGAGAGCTGCGAGCTGTCGTTCGACGACTGCCGGGTGCCGGGGGAGGCGCTGCTCGGCGGGGTGGAGGGCCAGGGGTTCGCGCAGATGATGAAGGGCCTGGAGATCGGCCGGATCCAGGTCGCCGCCCGCGCCACCGGCGTCGGCCGGGCCGCCTTCGACGACGCGTTCCGGTACGCCCAGGAGCGCGAGTCGTTCGGGAAGCCGATCTGGCGGCACCAGAGCATCGGCAACTACCTCGCCGATATGGCGACCAAGCTCACCGCCGCCCGCCATCTGCTGATCCACGCCGCCGAGCGCTACGACAGCGGCGAGCGCAGCGACATGGAGGCCGGGATGGCCAAGCTGTTCGCCTCCGAGACGGCCATGGAGATCGCGCTCGACGCCGTCCGCATCCACGGCGGCTACGGCTACTCCACCGAGTTCGACGTGGAGCGCTACTTCCGCGACGCGCCCCTGATGATCGTCGGCGAGGGCACCAACGAGATCCAGCGGAACGTGATCGTCGGCCAGCTCGTCTCCCGGGGCGGCCTTCCGCAGTGACGTCCCAGGCCGGGCCGTGCGCGTGGGGCGCGGCCCGGCGATGACCGCCCGCCAAGCCTGCTGATCATGGCGCATCAAAGTTGAGTCGACCAGACTCACTCGCGTTGACATCCCGCGAAGGGCTGGGGCAACCTTGCGGATGCCGGGCCGCCGGCATCCGCAGGACGGCCGATGCCGGGCCCCGGACGCGCACCGGGCGGGCGATCACGTGGAGGGCGAGGGACATGGCACGTGCGGTCGGTATCGACCTGGGGACGACCAACTCGGTCGTCGCGATCCTGGAGGGCGGGGAGCCCACGGTGATCGCCAACGCGGAGGGGTCGCGGACCACGCCGTCGGTGGTGGCGTTCGCCAAGAACGGTGAGGTGCTGGTCGGTGAGGTCGCCAAGCGGCAGGCGGTGACCAACGTCGATCGCACCATCCGGTCGGTCAAGCGCGAGATGGGCACCGACTGGAAGACGAAGATCGACGACAAGGACTTCACCCCGCAGCAGATCAGCGCGTTCGTGCTGCAGAAGCTCAAGCGCGACGCCGAGGCCTACCTGGGCGAGAAGGTGACCGACGCGGTGATCACCGTGCCGGCCTACTTCTCCGACCACCAGCGGCAGGCCACCAAGGAGGCCGGGCAGATCGCCGGGCTGAACGTGCTGCGGATCATCAACGAGCCGACCTCCGCGGCGCTGGCCTACCACCTGGAGAAGGAGAACGAGGCCACCATCCTGGTGTTCGACCTGGGCGGCGGCACCTTCGACGTCTCGCTGCTGGAGGTCGGCGACGGGGTGGTGGAGGTGAAGGCCACCTCCGGTGACAACCACCTGGGCGGTGACGACTGGGACAACAAGGTCGTCGAGTGGCTGGTGGAGAAGTTCAAGAACGCCAACGGCGTGGACCTGTCCAAGGACAAGATGGCGCTGCAGCGGCTGCGCGAGGCGGCGGAGAAGGCCAAGATCGAGCTGTCGTCGTCCTCGGAGACGCAGATCAACCTGCCCTACATCACCGCCTCTTCGGAGGGTCCGCTGCACCTGGACGAGAAGCTGACGCGGGGTGAGTTCCAGCGGATGACCGCCGATCTGCTGGAGCGGACCAAGGCGCCGTTCAAGCAGGTGCTCAAGGACGCCGGGATCACCGTGGACGGCATCGACCAGGTGGTCCTGGTGGGCGGTTCCACCCGTATGCCCGCGGTGAGTGAGCTGGTCAAGGAGCTGACCGGGGGCAAGGAGCCCAACAAGGGCGTCAACCCCGACGAGGTCGTGGCGATCGGCGCGAGCCTGCAGGCGGGTGTGCTCAAGGGCGAGGTCAAGGACGTCCTGCTGCTGGATGTGACCCCGCTGTCGCTGGGCATCGAGACCAAGGGCGGCATCTTCACCAAGATCATCGAGCGCAACACCACCATCCCCACCAAGCGCTCGGAGTCGTTCTCGACCGCCAGCGACAACCAGCCCTCGGTCGGCGTCCAGGTCTTCCAGGGCGAGCGCGACATCGCCGCCTACAACATGAAGCTGGGCACCTTCGTGCTGGACGGCATCCCGCCGGCCCCGCGCGGCGTGCCCCGGATCGAGGTCGCCTTCGACATCGACGCCGACGGCATCGTCAACGTCTCCGCCCGCGACGAGGCGACCGGCCGGGAGCAGTCGATCACGATCACCGGCGGATCGGCGCTGCCCGAGGACGACATCGACCGGATGATGCGGGAGGCGGAGCAGTACGCCGAGGAGGACCGCCGGCGCAGGGAGGAGGTCGAGGCCCGCGACCAGGCCGACTCCCTGGCGTACTCGACCGAGAAGTTCCTGCGGGACAACGGCGAGAAGGTCCCCGCGGAGGCGAAGGGCGAGGTCGAGGAGGCCGTCGCCGGCGTCCGGAAGGCCCTGGAGGGCACCGACGTCGAGGCCGTCAGGACGGCCGCCGAGAGGCTCGCCCGGGTCAGCCAGAAGATGGGCGCGGCCATGTACGCGGACGCGGCCCAGGACGCCCCGTCCGGCCAGGGCGGCGGCGCCCGCCCTGACGACGGCGCGGACGACGAGGTGGTCGACGCGGAGGTCGTCGACGAGGGCGGCGAGAAGCGCGACGGCACGGGCTGAGCCGCCCCCCCCCGGGACAGCGGAGGAGAGGAGGGCCCCGGTGGACGCCGTCGGCGAGGACACCCCGGTCTACGTCATCTCGGTGGCCGCGGAGCTGTCGGGGCTGCATCCGCAGACCCTGCGGACCTACGACCGCCTCGGCCTGGTCCGCCCCAAGCGCACGAGCGGCCGCGGGCGCCGCTACTGCGCCCGCGACATCGCCACGCTCCGCGAGATCCGCCGCCTCACCCAGGAGGAGGGGATCAATCTCGCGGGGATCAAGTACATCTTCGCGCTGGAGCGCGAGGCCGAGCTCCTGCGCGGCGAGGCCGGCCGGCTGCGGTCGCTGGTCGAGCGGCTCGGCAACGAGTTGGAGGCCACCCGCGCCGTGGCCGCCCGGCTGGCGCGCCTGCGCCGCGCGTCCGAGGCGGGCGACGCCCGGCCTCCGGCTCAGGGCAGGCGCGCCGAGGTGGTCCTGGCCCGGCGCCGCCTGACCGACTAGCCGGCCGGGGCCCGAAACCGCCCGGCGGGCGCCGGAACACCGCCCGCGAGGGTCTCGCCGGTGAATCCGCTGATCAGAGCCGGGCCCCCGGCCGCCGTGCTCACAACGGTGTGGCATTCCGTGGGCGTCTGACCGTCGCGTCGTGGTCTCACAGCGCCGCGACGACCCGGGCGCGGTGCTCGGCGGGCACGCCCCATGCCGAGCGCAGCGCACGCGCTTTCCTGATCCACAGCGACGGGTCGTACTCGTCGGTGTAGCCGATGGCGCCGTGCACCTGCAGGGCGGTTTTGGCGATGGCGTACGAGGCGTCCGACGCCGCGACCTTGGCGGCGGACACGTCCCGGCCGAACTCGGGCGTCCCGTACGACAGCGCCGCCCCGAACAGCAGCGGCCGCGCGAACTCCAGCCCCACCAGCGCGCCCGCGAGATGGTGCTTGATCGCTTGGAACTCGCCGATCGGCCGCCCGAACTGCCGGCGCGTCTTGACGTACCCGACCGAGACCTCCAGCAGCGCGCGGCCCAGCCCGATCTGCTGGGCGGCGCACAGCAGCGCGCCGAGGTCATGAGCCGCGCCGCACGCCGCGCGCGCCGCGTCCCCGGAGGCCAGTGGCTCGCCCGGGACGACATCGAACAGCCGCCGGGCGGGGTCGAGTGAGGACGCGACCGGCCGGTCGCCGGCCGTGGTCGCCGCCCGGACCGTGCCGCCTCCGGTCAGGACCAGACCGGCGGTGTCGGCGTCCAGCGCGTACGGCATGGCCGGCGGCAGTGCCAGCGAGACGAGCGCGTCCCCCTCGGCGATCCTGGGCAGCCATTCGGAGGCGGCCGGTCCGCCGAGGCGTCCGAGCAGTTCGGCGGCGGCGAGCGTCTCCACGACCGGCCCCGGCACCGCGTGCCGGCCGATCACCTCCATCGCGGTGACCAGCTCCACCGGCAGCGGCCCGGCCCCGCCGTGCTCCTCCGGCACGGCCAGCGCGAACACCCCGGCCCCGGCGATCGACGTCCACAGCGCGCGCCCCGGCGCGGCGTCGCCCGCCGCCCAGGCCCGCACCGCGTCCGCCGTCGCGGCCTCGGACAGCAGCTTGTGCAGGGTTTCGCCGAACAGCCGCTGCTCGGCGTCCAGGACGAACTTCATCGCGGCCCCCTCGGCAGGCCGAGCAGCCGCTCGGCGATCACGTTCAGCTGGATCTCGTTGGTGCCCGCGTAGATGGGTCCGGCCAGCGCGAACACGTAGCCCTCCAGCCAGGCCGAGTCCAGCTCGCCGTCCGGGCCGAGCAGGTCCAGCGCGGTCTCGTGCAGCGCCACGTCCAGCTCCGACCAGAACACCTTGTTGAGGCTGGCCTCGGCGCCGATGTCGTCGGTGCGCGAGATCGTCTCGAAGCCCTTGAGCCGGTACGCGCGGGACCGGATCCAGGCGTCGGCGACCCGGTCGCGCAGCGCGGTGTCGGACGGCTCGGCCCGTTCCCGCCACAGGGCGGCCAGCCGTGCGGCGGCCGCGGTGAACCGGCCGGGACTGCGCAGGGTCAGCCCGCGCTCGTTGCCGGCCGTGGCCATCGCGACCCGCCAGCCCTGCCCGGCGTCGCCGATCACGTCCTCGTCGGGGACGAACACCCCGTCCAGGAACAGCTCGGCGAAGGCGGGCTTGCCGTCCAGCCGGCCGATCGGACGCACGGTCACTCCCTCGGCGTCCAGGGGGAACATCAGGTAGGTGAGGCCGCGGTGGCGTTCCGAGCCGGGATCGGACCGGAACAGGCCGAACGCCCGGTCGGCGAACGCGGCGCGCGAGCTCCAGGTCTTCTGCCCGTCGAGCAGCCAGCCGCCGCCGGTGCGGGTCGCGGTCGCGCGCAGCGCGGCCAGGTCGCTTCCCGCGCCGGGCTCCGACCACGCCTGCGCCCAGATCACCTCCCCGGCGGCCATCGGCGGCAGGACGCGGTCGAGCTGCTCGGGCGTGCCGTGCTCGAACAGGGTGGGGGCGAGCAGGTTGATGCCGTTCTGGCTGACCCGGCCGGGCGCGCCGGCCGCGTAGTACTCCTCCTCGAAGATCAGCCAGCGCAGCGGGGAGGCGTCGCGCCCGCCGTAGCGTTCGGGCCACGACACCACCGAGAGGCGGGCCCCGCCCAGCTCTCGTTCCCAGGCGCGGTGCGCGGCGAAGCCCTCGGCCGTCTCCAGCGACGGGAGCGGCTCGGCGGGCACGTGGTCGCGCAGCCAGGCGCGGACCTCGGCGCGGAAGTCCTCCTCGGCCGCCCCGAACTCGAGATCCATCCGCCGCCCTCCAGAATTCTTTCTAACAATTGTTAGATAGGTAGGCTAGTGGAACGGGCCGGGAGATGGGAGGGCCTCCGCGAAGGCGGCACGGCAAAGGCGGCACACCGGGCGGCCCGCGCCACTAAGATCATCTGGGCGGCGCCGCGACACAAGGGGGAGACGGGATGTCCGAGCAGGTTCGCAAGCCGTGGGAGATGCCGAGCGCGTCGTCGCGGCCGGTCTCCGACGCGCCCGAGATCGACACGACCGTGGCGCACTCGGCCCGGATGTACGACTACTACCTCGGCGGCAAGGACCACTACCCGGCCGACCGGGCGACCGCCGAGATCGCGGCGCAGAGCTGGACCTCCGTGCGCACCGCCGTCCGGGAGAACCGCACCTTCCTCGGCCGGGCCGTCCGGCACCTGGTGCGCGAGGCCGGCATCACCCAGTTCCTCGACATCGGCACCGGCCTGCCCAGCGCGGGCAACGTGCACGAGGTGGCGCAGAGCGAGAACCCCGCCTGCCGGGTGGTGTACGTCGACAACGACCCGATCGTGCTCGCCCACGCCCGGTCGCTGCTGCGCGGCACCCCCGAGGGCAAGACCGCCTACATCCACGCCGACCTGCGCGACCCCGCCGCCATCCTCGCCTCCCCGCAGGTGCGCGAGACCCTCGACCTCGACCGGCCGGTGGCGCTGATGCTCGTGGCGATCCTGCACTTCATCGTGGACGAGGAGCGGCCCGCCGAGATCGTGCGGACGCTGCTGGACGCGCTGCCCTCCGGCAGCTACTTCATCGCCTCCCATGTCACGCCCGAGCACGACCCGGACGGCGTGCACGGCCTGGAGCAGGCCTACCGCAACGCCGGCGTCCCAGCCCAGGCCCGCGTCAAGGAGGACTTCGCCGCGCTGGCCTTCGGCGGCCTGGAGCTGGTCGAGCCCGGCCTGACGCTGGTCTCCGAGTGGCGCCCCGACGCCGAGGGCCCGCGGCCGTCCGCCGCGGAGGTCAGCTGGTACGGCGGCGTCGCGCGCAAGCCCTGACGCCACGCGCGGGTACCGTGGCCGAAAAGAAATCTTCCGCGAGACGTCGAGAGCGAGGCCTCCGCTCCGTCCTCTGAGGTGCGGGCGCCCACCGGGGGCGCCCGCGAGCGCCGGCCCGTCCGGCGCGGGGAGGAGCGGTCATGGAGCGTCCGGTGGTGCACTTCGAGATCATCGGGAGTGATCCGGCGAGGCTGCGCGGCTACTACGGCGACCTGTTCGGCTGGGAGTTCCACACCGGGGACGCGGCCACCGAGGCGGTCTCCGCGCCCGGCGCCTACGGGTTCGTGCCGGGGGAGAGCACCCGCACCGCCGGCGACGGCACCGGCATCAACGGCGGCGTCGGCGGCGGCGAGGGATACGAGCCGCGGGTCCTGTTCTACGTGGGGGTCCCCGACGTGGAGGCCGCCTGGTCGGCGTCGCCGGCCCGGCGTGAAAGGGGGCGGGATGAGGTACCTGCACGGCCGGGGACCACCAGGCCGCGCTGGCCTGCTACCGGACGGCCGCGCGCCTGACCAGCAGCATCCCCGAGCAGCGCTACCTGAACGCCCGTGCCGACCGTCTCACCCGGCGGGTGCCACCGGAACGCGGCCTCCGGTAGCGCTCCGTCGCCGCGCCTTGACGATATCGAGATGATCTCCTCCCGAACCCGGTTGCGGACGGCCGCGTCTCCTGGAGAGGGTCGTTCGCGTACGGCTTCGGGCGCCGGTACGGCGCGAGAGTGAGGTGGAGACCGCCGATGGAGACACTGCGGCCCGGGGACCCCCGGCGCGTCGGCGGTCACCGGCTGCTGGGCCGGCTCGGCTCCGGCGGCATGGGCCAGGTGTACCTCGGACGCTCGCCGGGAGGCCTGCAAGTCGCGGTCAAGGTGGTCCACCCGCACCTGGCCGAGGACCCCGACTTCCGCCGCCGGTTCCGCCGCGAGACCGCAGCCGCCCGCTCGGTCGGCGGGGCCTTCACCGCCCCCGTCGTCGACGCCGACCCCGAGGCAGACCCGCCGTGGCTGGCCACCGCCTACCTGCCGGGCCTTCCGCTGCACGAGGTCGTGGCCGCGCACGGGCCGCTGCCGCCCGCCGCCGTGCTGGCGCTGGGCGCCGGGCTCGCCGAGGCGCTGGTCTCCATCCACCGCGCCGGGGTCGTGCACCGCGACCTGAAGCCCGCCAACGTCATCCTCGGGCTGGACGGCCCCCGCGTCATCGACTTCGGCATCGCGCACGCCGCCGAGGGCAGCCTCGTCACCCGGGCGGGGTCCGCGCTCGGCTCCCCGGGCTTCATCGCCCCCGAGCAGGCCCGCGGCGAGCCGACCGGGCCGGCCGCGGACGTGTTCGCGCTCGGCGCCGTCCTGGTGTACGCCGCGACCGGGACCGGCCCGTACGGCGACGGCCCGCCCCACCTGCTGATCTACCGCGCCGTCCACGAGCATCCCCGCCTGGACGCGGTCACCGACCCGTCCCTGCGCGCCATCGCCGCCGACTGCCTCGGCGCGGACCCCGCCGCCCGTCCCGCACCCGCGCGGCTGCTGGAACGGCTGGCGCCGCTCGTCCCGGACGAGGCGGACCTGCGGGGCCTGGGCTGGCTGCCCGAGCCCGTCGCCGCCGGGATCGCGCGCGCCGGGGCCGCGACCCCGGCGAACGAGGCGGGAGCCACCCGGCCGTACGAGGCCGGGTTCCTCGCGCCGACCCGGCGGCGCGTCCTGCTGCTCGGCGGCGCCGGCGCCGTGGCCGCGATCGCGGCCGGGACGGGGGCCGCCGCGGTGCTGCGGCCGGAGGAGAAGCCCGCCCAGCCCGCGCGGAACCGGCCCGCGGCCGCTCCGGCGCCGTCCTCGCCCCCGCCGGTGGGGCAGGGAAAGCTGCTGTGGCGCCGCTACACCGGGTCCGAGTACCTCATGTCCAGCCCGGCGGTCGCGGGAGGCGCCGTCTTCATCGGCAGTGAGAAGGGCGACCTGCTGGCCTTCGACGCCAGGACCGGGAAGCCCCGCTGGAAGTACTCCACCGGCACCCGGATCATCTCCTGGCCCGCCGTCGACGGCGGCGTGGTCTACGTCGGCGGAGAGGACGGCAACGTCCACGCCGTCGACACCGGGACCGGCCGGGCGCGGTGGCGGCGGCAGGTGGGGGCGACCGGGACGGGGACCAACACCCTCGTCGCCGGCGGCCTGGTCTTCGCCGGTGACGATCCCGTGCGCGCGCTGGACGCCGCCGACGGCTCGCCCCGGTGGCAGAGCCGTGGCGGCACCCGGTACGTCTCGCACCGAACGGTCGCCGACGGCGTGCTGTACGTGCCGCGCAGCAAGAGCCTGGCCGCGCTCGACGCCTCGACCGGCAGGCTCCGCTGGGAGTACGGCATGAGCAAGGGCTCCGGAGGCGCGGCCGTGTCGGGCGGCGTGGTCTACTGCGGCGACTTCCAGGGGAACCAGGTGCACGCCTTCAGCGCGCGCGACGCCGAGCCCCGCTGGAAGTACCGCACGACCGGAGCCGTCACGGCCCGCCCGCAGGTGTCCGGCGGCAGGGTCTACGTCGGCGACCGGAACTCCAACGTCCTCGCCCTCGACGCCGCCACCGGGACCATGCGCTGGCAGGCGCAGATCGACGGCCACGTGCAGGGCGATCCGGCGCTGGCGGGCGGGATGCTCTACGTCGCGGCCGGCATCTACTCGGACGGCGTCCTGTACGCGATCGAGGCCGCCACGGGCCGCCAGGTCTGGCGGTTCGAGGTCGAGGAGGGCACCGAGTCGAGCCCGGTGGTGGCCGGCGGGATCGTCTACTTCGGCGCCAAGGACGGGTACCTGTACGCGCTCGCCACCAGCGGCGGCCCCGGCACCGTACCGCCGCCCGGCTGACCCGCCTGGCCCCGCTCCGGGCTCGGAGCGGCCGGTGCCCGGAGCCCGCGGACCGGGACGGGGCGGTGCGGTGCGGTGCGACAGAGCGAACGTGACGAGGAACGAGGAGGTCCGATGCCGCCGACGCGGCCCGGAGACCCCAGGCGGGTCGGCCCCTACCGGGTGCTGGGCAGGCTCGGGGCGGGCGGGATGGGGCAGGTCCTGCTCGGCCGCTCGCCCGGCGGCCGCACCGTCGCCATCAAGATCATCCATCCGGCGCTGGCGGACGAGCCCGACTTCCGGTCCCGGTTCCGCCGCGAGGTCACCGCCGCCCGCGCGGTCGACGGCGCCTACACCGCGCCCGTCGTGGACGCCGACCCCGACGCCGCGCAGCCCTGGCTGGCGACCGCCTACCTGCCGGGCCTGTCGCTTCAGGACGCGGTCGCCGGGCACGGCCCGCTGCCCCCGCCCGCCGCGCGGGCGCTGGGCGCCGGACTCGCCGAGGCGCTGCTGTCCATCCACCGCGCGGGCGTCGTGCACCGCGACCTCAAGCCCTCCAACGTCATGCTCACCCCCGAGGGCCCGCGGGTCATCGACTTCGGCATCGCGCGCGCGATCGACGCCAGCGCCCTCACCCGCACCGGCACGACGCTGGGCACCCCCGCGTACATGGCCCCCGAGCAGGCCGCCGGGGAGACCGCCGGGCCCGCCGCGGACGTGTTCTCGCTGGGGGCCGTCCTGACCTACGCGCTCACCGGCTCCGGGCCGTTCGGCCACGGCGCGGTCCACGAGGTGGTCTACCGTGTCCTGCACCGGCAGCCCGACCTCGGCGCGATCACCGATCCCGCGCTGCGCGTCCTGATCGCCTCCTGCCTGGAGAAGGACCCGGCGCGCCGGCCCGGCCCCGGAGAAGTGCTGCGCGCGCTGGCGGGCGATCAGGCGGCCCCGCCGGACGGCACGCGCTGGCTTCCGGCGGCGGTCGCGCACGCCGTCGCCGGCCGGGGGACCGAGCCCGCCGCGCCCGGGCCGGGCCGCCGCCGCTTCCTCGCCATCGGCGCGGGCACCGCGGGGGCGCTCCTGACCTCGGGCAGCGCCGCGGCCTTCCTCCTGGGGCGCGGCGACGACTCGCCGCTGCGCTGGACGTTCGCGCTGCCGGGGGACCTGACCGTCCGCGTCGGGCCGCTGGTCGCGCCCGGTGTCCTGCTCATCGTCGGGGCACAGCGGCTGGACACCACGACCTACGCGGTCGACCCGCGCACGGGCGAGCGGCGCTGGCAGGGCGACTTCGGCGCGTCCAGGGACTCCAGGCTCGCGGTGCTGGGCGGGACGGGCTTCCTGTGCGACGCGGGCGGGTCGAGTTCGGCGCTGACCGGGTTCGATCTCGCGACCGGGCGGCGCCTGTGGTCGGCCTCGCTGAGGATGTTCACGATGGCGCCCGCACCGTTCGCGGGGGCCGGCGTCTTCTGCGTCCCCGGCAGCGAAGGGATCGGGAGCGACGGCCTGTTCGCGTTCGACGCCGCGACCGGGCGGCGGCGCTGGCACTACCGGACCGAGCGCGTCATGGGCGACGCCGTGCCGGCGGGCGGCCTGTGCTACCTCACCGACGAGAGCGGCTTCCTGTACGCGGTCGACATGGCGACCGGCGCCGCCCGCTGGCAGCAGCGTGTGGCCGAGCGTCTCGGCGCGGTGACCCCGGCCGTGGGCGGCGGCCTGGTGGCCGTGCTCGCCCCGGACCGCCGCGTGCACGCGTTCGACGCCGCGACCGGCGAACCGCGGTGGAGGTCGCAGCCGGCGGAGGGCGCCTCCCGTACGGGCGGCCTGCCGGGCGAGCCGCCGCCGCTGCTCGCGGGCGGCACCGTCTACGTCGGAGGGGCGGGCGGCGTCCTCACCGTCCTCGACGCGCGCAGCGGCGGCCGGCGCTGGCAGTACGGCGGCGGCTCCGACGCCGCTCCGCCCGGCGGGGAGGAGCACCCGCTCCCCGCCGTCGGCGGGGGCCTGGCCGTCCTGGACGACGGCGACGGGACGCTGGCGGCGATGGACGCCGCCACCGGGCGGGTCCGCTGGCGGCGCCCGCTGCCGCAGGGGTTCGGAGAACGCCCGGTGATCGCGGGGAACGTCGTCTACCTGGCCATGGTCGACGGCGTGCACGGCTTCGACCTGGCCACCGGCCGCCCCCGCTACCGGCTGGGCGGGGACGACGTCCCCGAGGACTCGACGGCGTCCGCGCAGGGCCTCACTGCCGACGGCCCCGACCTGTACTGCTCCGTCGGCGGGAAGCTGCTCTGCGCGCTCCGTCCCTCCTCCGGCGGCTGAGCGGCGAGGTTTCGAATCCGGTGCGGGGGCAGGCTCACGGCAGCCGACAAGCACCCGAGAAGCACCTGACCAGGAGAGACCGCGATGGCCGAACGCCCCGAGACCATGTCCGAGAAGGACGTGGTGGACCTGCTGCTGCGCCAGCACATGGAGATCCGCCGGCTGTTCGGGGAGGTGGCGGCGGCCGAGGGCGACGACCGGGCCGCGGCGTTCGACCGGCTCCGCAGGTTGCTGGCGGTGCACGAGACCGCCGAGGAGGAGATCGTGCACCCCTATGCGCGCCGGCTGGTGGACGGCGGCGGCGCGATGGTGGACGCCAGGCTGGAGGAGGAGAAGCAGGCCAAGACGATCCTCGCCGAGCTGGAGGACATCGGCCCGGACGGTGAGGGGTTCGACCCGCGGTTCGCGGAACTGCGCACCGCCGTCCTCGACCACGCGCGCGTCGAGGAGGAAGAGGAGTTCCCCCGCATCCGCGAGCTGGCCGCCGCGGAACGGCGCGGGATGGCCGCCGCCGTCAAGGCCGCCGTGGCGGTGGCGCCCACCCACCCGCACCCGGGGGTGGAGTCGGCCCCGGCCAACCTGCTCGTGGGGCCGTTCGCCGCGGTGGTCGACCGGACCCGCGACGCCGTCCGCAAGGCCGCCGGCAGACAGCGGGGCTGAGACTGACCGCGGCGCCGGACGGAACGGCCTGGTAGAGGCAGGGTCAAGCTTGGGCAGGTGCCCTTTGGGCGGCCGCCGGAGCGGGTAACCGCACGGTTGCCATGCACATCCGGTCGCCGATCACGCCGATGCTGGCGGTCACCGTCGATCGCCTGCCGAGCCCGGCCCAGTGCCGCGGCGGCTGCCTCTTCGAGCCCAAGTTCGACGGGTTCCGCGCCGTGGCGTCCGTCGGCGCCGGCCGCGGCGCGCACCTGTGGTCGCGCCGCCGGACCAGCCTGAACGAGGCCTTCCCCGAGGTCGTCACGGCGCTGTCCGAGCGGATCCCGGCCGGGACCGTGCTGGACGGGGAGATCGTGCGGTGGAGCGCGGCGGGGCGACTGGACTTCGGCGCCCTCCAGCGCCGCCATGTCGCGGGCGGCCGCCGCGCCGAGCTGGCCCGCACCGAGCCCTGCCACTACGTGGCCTTCGACGTGCTGGAGACCGGCGGCGCCGACCTGCGGCCCCGCCCGCTGCGGGAGCGGCGCCGGGCGCTGGAGGGGCTGCTGGCCGGGACCCCGCCCGGCGCGCTGGTGATCGCCTGCCCGCAGACCGCCGACCGCGCCGAGGCGGAGCTGTGGTTCGCGGCGCTGGCGGCCCAGGGCATCGAGGGCCTGGTGGTCAAGGCCGCCGGCGACCCGTACCTGCCCGGGCGGCGCCGCTGGTGGAAGATCAAGCACCGCACCACCGTCGAGGTGATCGTCGGGGGCGTCACCGGGTCCCCTGAACAGCCCGAGACCCTCGTCCTCGGCCGCCGCGCCGCCGGGGGCCGGCTGCGCGTGGTCGCCCGGACCGGACCGCTGCCGCTCCCCGCCCGCACCGAGCTGGGGGCCGTCCTGCGGCCCGCGGGCGACGATCACCCCTGGCCCGCCGAACTGCCCGCCGGGCTGGCCGGGGGGCCGTACGGGGGCGGACCTCCCCTGCGGTACGTGCGGACGGTGCCGGACACGGTGGTGGAGATCAGCGTCGACGCCGCGACGGAGGGCGGCCGGTGGAGGCATGCGGCGCGGTTCGTCCGGACGCGCCCCGACCGGCACCCCGGCGACGTCCCGGCCGGGCTGGCCACGGAGTGAACGGGCCGGTCCGCGAAGTCCACAGAGGGGAAAAGTCCTGTTCAGGCGTGCTATGGCCAATCCTCGGCCTGTTCTTGTTCAAGTCCGATATGGGGGGTGAAGGCCGGGTACCCCTGTCGCGCCACCACTCACCACAGAGGGGAAACCGTCATGACCTACACCGCGCAGATGATGAAGGCATATCCCGCGGAGATCAACCTCGACCGCGGGCGGCTGGCCGAGGTGATCGACACTCTGATGAGCTGCGCGCAGGCATGCACCGCGTGCGCCGACGCGTGTCTGTCGGAGTCGTCGGAGGATCTGCCGCGGCTGACCCGGTGCATCCGCGACAACATGGACTGCGCCTCGATCTGCACCACCACGGCCGAGGTCCTGTCCCGGCACACCGGCTACGACGCCAACCTGACCAGGGCCCAGATGCAGTCGGCGATCCAGGCGACCAAGACCTGCGGCGACTCCTGCGCCGAGCACGCCCGCGACCACGAGCACTGCCGGGTGTGCGCGGAGGCCTGCCGGCAGACCGAGCAGGCCCTCAACGGCCTGATCTCGCAGCTCGCCTCCTCGGGCGCGGTGCCGCGGCAGCCCAGCCAGGCCGCGCCGCAGCGCCGCTGACCGTGGCCGCCGGCCCGCGCCGCAGCCGGCGCGCACCGGGCCGGCGACCCGCGAGGCCCCTCCCGTCCGGGCGGGGCCTCGTCGCGTGAAGCCGTGCGTGCGGCGGAAGGGGGCGTCGCGCCCGCTCAGCGGGCGGCGGCGACGAGGGCGGCGAGATCGAGATCGTCGCCGTGGACGTCGGCGAGCCAGTCGTCGTGGACGTACTCGAAGGCGTAGGTGTCGGTGTCGAGCAGGCCGACGCTGCCGGGCGCCACCTGCTGGCGGGGGTTGACGGGCGCGCCGTCCCTGTCGGTCTTGGGCCCCACGAGCTGGGACAGGGCGTAGGAGACCGTGGGGCCGTAGCGGCGCGGGCCGTTCTCGTGGTGGTAGTGGCCGCCGACGTGCAGGCGCGGCCGGAGCCGCTCGATCAGCGCGGTCAGCTTGGCCGAGCCCTGGACCTGGCCCCGGTACTCCGACATTCCGTACGGGCCGTCATGGGTGACCAGGATGTCCACGCTGCCCGGCTCGGTCTCCATGAGCCGCTCGTAGGCCTCCGGGTCCAGGTCCATGGAGCCGGGGGACTCGATCAGCCCGAGGAAGGCCGTGCGCTGCCCGGCCACCTCCACGACGTTCCCGCAGGCCACATGCCGGTACGAGCCGAGCGGATCCACCGCCACCGGCCCGCGGCCGTCCTCGCGGTGGAGGACGGCGAGCCAGTCGTGGTCCTCGTGGTTGCCGCTGACGAACAGGAACGGGGGCACCCGCCCGAGGACGAGCCGCACGCCGTCGGCGACCCGGGGCGGGGGATCGAGCAGCCGGAAGAAGTCGCCCTGCGCGGGGTTGCCCGCGCCGAACCGGCGGCTGGGCTCGTCCATCCGCTCCGGGGTGGGGAAGGCGCCCAGGTCACCCACCTGGACCAGGGCGTCGAGCCGGACCGCCCGCCGGGCACCGAGCATGACCGCCGCGCCCAGCGCGTGCAGCACGCATCCGTGGACGTCGCCGAAAAACGCGATCTTCATCGCCTGTCCCTTCTCGGGAGGCCGCCGCCGGTGCCGGCCTGACCGGCCGGCGGGGGAGCGGCCTCCCCTGGGTACTGTCTCAAAACCGTCTCCTAATCTGTCTCAGTTCTGTCTCAGAACCGTCGCACAACTCGGGTCGGCGGGGATGCGGCGTCCTCGCGCAGGTGGCGGTACACCGTGGCGCGGGACACCCCCAGCCGCTCGGCGATGGCGCTGACGCTGTACGAGCCCGTCTCGTACATCCGCCGCGCCGTGGCGGCCTTCTCGGCGTCCATCACGCTGGGCCGCCCCGCTCGCCGCGGCGCGGGGCCCGCGCCGCGACCGTCCAGCCCCGCCTCCTCCCGCGTGACCAGCCCGGACGCGGTCGGCTCGTCGAGCAGCGCCCACACGCCCGCCAGGATCTCCGCGCGCAGCCGCTCGATCGGCAGGTCCTCGAAGAAGAACACCGGATCGCTCAGCATCGCGAAGATCTGCACCGCCCGGACGCGCGCGCTGACGTCCTGGTCGGGCCCGGCGAACCGCTCGTGGATCCGCCGCACCTGCGCGACGAGCCTGCGGAAGGCGTGGTCGTGCGCCAGCAGGGTCAGGTCGTTGAGCAGCAGGCGCAGCACCCTGCGGTTGCGGATGTAGGTGTCCAGGGTGCCCTCGATCAGCACGCGGCGCATCCGGACCGGGTCCGCCACCTCCGCGGCCGTGCCGAGCACATCCTCCAGGTCCTCGGTGAGCGGCTCGCACAGCGTCGCCAGCAGCAGCGCCTTGGAGGGGAAGTGGTAGAAGACCGTGGCCTTGGTGATCTCCAGCCGGACCGCGATCTCGCGCATCGAACTGGCCTGGTAGCCGCGCTCGGAGAACAGGTCCAGCGCGGTCTCCAGGATCCGCTCCCGGGTGTCCGGGGATCTCCTGTCGTCCACGCCGCCCACCCTAGACCGACCCCGGTTGGCCCGCGCGGCGGCGATCCTCTACTCTCAAAGGAACTGACCGGCGGTCAGTCGGGATCCCGGGGGCCCGGCCGCCGCCATGACCGCGAGGACGATGAGGACCATCGCGATGACCGACGCGATCCGTGTTTCCGATCTGACCAAGAGCTTCGGCGACGTCCGGGCGCTCGACCGGCTGGACCTGACCGTCCGGACCGGCGAGGTGCACGGGTTCCTCGGCCCCAACGGGGCCGGCAAGTCCACCACCATCCGCGTCCTGCTCGGGCTGCTGCGCCGCGACTCCGGCGAGGTCCGCCTGCTCGGCGGCGACCCCTGGCGGGACGCGGTCGCCCTGCACCGCCATCTGGCGTACGTGCCCGGCGACGTCAACCTGTGGGGCAACCTGTCCGGCGGCGAGGCGATCGACCTGCTCGGCTCCCTGCGCGGCGGCCTCGACCGCGCCCGCCGCGACGACCTGGTCGAGCGCTTCCAGCTCGACCCGGGCAAGAAGTGCCGCACCTACTCCAAGGGCAACCGGCAGAAGGTCGCGCTGGTCGCCGCGTTCTCGTCCGAAGTGGAGCTGTACATCCTGGACGAGCCGACCTCCGGGCTCGACCCGCTCATGGAGGCGGTCTTCCAGGACTGCGTCGCCGAGGTCAAGCGCGCCGGGCACACCGTCCTGCTGTCCAGCCACATCCTCGCCGAGGTGGAGCGGCTGTGCGACCGGGTCTCCATCATCCGCGACGGCCGCACGGTGGAGTCGGGCACCCTGGCCGAGCTGCGCCACCTCACCCGCACCGCCATCAGCGTCGAGGCCGAACGCCCCCTCACCGGACTGGACGGGATGGCGGGCGTGCACGACCTGCGCGTCGAGGGCACCGCCGCAAGCTTCGAGGTCGAGCCCGAGGCGCTCGCGGGCGTCCACCGGCACCTCGCGGGGTTCGGCGTCCGCGCGCTCACCAGCAACCCGCCCACCCTGGAAGAGCTGTTCATGCGCCACTACGGCGACCCGGCCGGCGGCGCCGGCGCCGCCGCGGAACCGGCGAAGGCCGCCCGATGAGCGCGCGCACCGGCACGTTCACCGGCACCCCGCGCCTCATCCGGCTCGCGCTGCGCCGCGACCGCGTCCAGCTGCCGCTGTGGCTGCTCGGGACGGCCGCCATCGTCGGCGCGACGGCCTCCAGCATCTCCGGCCTCTACCCCACCGCGCGGGAGCAGGCCGCCTACGCCCGCTCCAACGTCACCAGCGCCGTCTCCCGCGTCTTCAACGGCATCGTGCCCGATGCCGGCGAGGGCGGCGTCGTCATCACAGAGACCTTCACCATCGCGGCCGTCGCGGTCGTGCTGATGAGCATCATGGCCGTGGTCCGGCACACCCGGCAGAACGAGGAGACCGGCCGCTCCGAGATGATCGGCTCGGCCGTCGTGGGGCGGCACGCCGCCCTCGCCGCCGCGCTGATCGTGACCGTCGGCG
This sequence comes from Spirillospora sp. CA-255316, assembly GCA_050942275.1. Taxonomy (GTDB): domain Bacteria; phylum Actinomycetota; class Actinomycetes; order Streptosporangiales; family Streptosporangiaceae; genus Spirillospora. The sequence goes on from CP192047.1 coordinate 4,343,670, forward strand.
CCGATCTGGTGCTGGCCGGCCTGGTGGCCGGGGTGCTGGTCGCCGCCGGGCTTCCGGCGGCCGGCTCGCTGGCCGCGGGCGCGGCCCTGGGCGCGATCGGCGCGGTGTTCGCCGGGGTCGCCGCCGTCACCGCCCAGATCACCGAGAGCGCGCGGGCCGCCTCCGGGCTGGCCGCGGCCGTCCTCGGCGTGACCTTCCTGCTGCGCGCCGCCGGGGACGGCCTCGCCCCGGTCGAGGACGACATGACCGTCACCAGCCTCTGGCCGTCCTGGCTCTCGCCGATCGGCTGGGGGCAGCGGGTCCGCCCGTTCGGCGACGAGGACTGGTGGCCGCTGGCGCTGCACGCCGTGCTGCTGGCCGTCCTGGTCCGGCTCGCCTTCCAGCTCACCGACCACCGCGACGTGGGCACCGGCATGCTGCCCACCCGCCGCGGGCCCGTCCGGGCGCCGCGCGCCCTGCTCAGCCCGCTCGGGCTGGCCTGGCGGCTGCAGCGCGGCGTCCTGTACGGCTGGGCCGCGGGCATGCTGGTCATGGGCCTGGCGCTGGGCGCCGTCGGCAACGAGGCCGAGGAGGTGCTCGGCAGCAGCGAGGGGCTGACCGACGTCATCGGGCGCCTGGGCGGGGGAGGCGATCTGGTCGACGTCTTCTTCTCCGCGATGATGGGCCTCACCGGGGTGATCGTCGCCGGGTACACCGTCCAGGCGCTGCTGCGCACCCGCGCGGAGGAGACCGGGCCGCTGGAGGCGGTGCTGGCCACGGCGGTGAGCCGCCCGCGGTGGCTGCTCTCGCATGTCGCCTGCGCCGTGCTCGGCACCGCCGCCGTGCTGCTGGTGACCGGGCTCGCCAACGGGCTGGCCTACGCCGCCGCGTCCGGCTCGACGGAGAAGGTGCCGTCGCTGCTGGGGGCCGCCATGGTGCAGCTGCCCGCGACGCTGGCGCTGGCCGGGTTCGTGGTCGCGATGATCGGCCTGCTGCCGCACCGGTCGATAGCGATCTCCTGGGCGGCGCTGGGCGCCTGCCTGCTGATCGGGCAGATCGGGCCGATCCTGGAGCTGCCGCAGCCGGTCACCAACCTCTCGCCGTTCACCCACACCCCCTCGCTGCCCGCCGCCGACCTGGCGCTGACGCCCGTGGCGGTGCTGGCCGGCGCCGCGATCGCGCTCACCGCCGCCGGCGTGGCCCTGTTCCGCCGCCGCGACCTGGCCTTCTGACCTCCGGCGCGCACCGGCTCCCGGCGGCCCCGCCGCCGGGGGCCCCGAGGACCGCTTCCGGCCACCCCGGCCACTCCGGGCGGCCCGGTGCGCCCCGTGCGGAAGAACCTGTAAGCGATTGGTAAGGCCCCTTCGGCAGTATGGCCGTGTAGCTCCCACGATGAGCACAGCCAGAGAAGCACCCACCAGGTCTTCACCGGACGAACACGAGCGCGGGGCGGCGGTGCTTCACGTTCCGCCGCCGGCCCGGCGGCCCTGGTGGGGGCCGACGGCCGGGCGGTCGGGGACTCGCCGGGGTGTTCGAACGTCATTGGGGGCACGCTCGACCACCGGACGGCGACTCCGCCCCCGAGGAGCAGGGGACTCCCGGGGTCCGCCCGGCCGCGTGCGAGTCAGTGCAGGGCCGGCCCGTGCCCACCGTCCGTGCTGAGGAGGGCGCCGACGCCGGCCGCCGACTCCTGGTCGCCCAGCTGCTCGTACACGCTGACCGCCTCGCTCCAGTTCTTCCTGGCCGCCTCCTCGTCGCCGTTCCCGCGGTAGGCCATGCCCAGGACGCGGAGCGCGTCGGCCAGGAATGCGAGCCAGCCGCGCCCGCGCCAGAGGCGGACCGACTCCTCCAGATGCGTCCTCGCCGAGGCGTTCCGGCCGGCGGCCAGCTCCAACTCCCCGAGCACCTTCAGGGCGTCGGCGAGATGGTGCTCCATGCCGTGCCGGCGGCTGAGGAAGACCACCGAGTGCGCCGTCGGCAGCGCCCGCTCGTCGCCGAGCGCCGCATAGAGCTTGGCCAGGTAGAGCAGGGAGAAAGCCTCCGCGTAGCGGTCCTTGAGGGCGTGGCAGATGCGCAGCGAGTCCACCAGCAGCTCGTGCCCGATGTCGATGCGTCCCGCCAGGCAGTGCGCGGCCCCCAGGAACTGCATGGCCGTGGCCTCGAAACGCGGGTTGCCGTGCAGCCGCGCCAGCTCCAGGCAGCGCTGGAGGTGCTCGGCGGCCTCCTCCGGGCGGCGCTCGCCGTAGGCCACGCCCATCACCTGGTGCGCGCGGGCCTCGCCGCCGAGGTGGCCGGTCTCCTCGGCCAGCCGCAGCGCGCGCCGCGCCGTCTCCAGCGCCCGGTCCTCCTCGCCGCGGGCCACCAGCCCCCAGCACTGGGCCACCAGGGCGTCGGCCATCCCGCGCCGCTCGCCCTGCTCCTCGAACAGCCGCAGCAGCCGCCGCGAGTCCTCGTACGAGGTGCCCATGGCGTCGCCGGCGCGGTCGTTGGCGATCCAGGTCGCCACGTCGATCAGGCCGCGGAGCATGACGGCCTCGCCCAGCCGGTCGCCGGTCGACGCGCACAGCCCCATGGCCTTCTCGTGCGTCCTCATCAGGTCCTGGGTCAGGCTCCTGACGTCCATGTACTTCGCCGTCGACGCCGCGATCTCCCAGGCGTACCCGTCCAGCCCCAGCGCGCAGGCCTGGTCGACCGCCGCCGTCAGCGCGGCGCGCTCGGTGTCGAACCACGCCATGGGGTCGGCCAGCAGGCCCTCGGCCACCTCGGCCGGGAGCGGGTGCCGCGGCGCCGAACCGGTGATGGTGGCGAAGCAGGGGCCCGGCACGCGCTCGGCGGCCCGTTCGGCCAGCCCCAGCCAGGCGCCCAGCGCGCGCCGCACGGCGGCGTCCCGCGCCCCGGCGTCGTCCTCGGCGAAGGCGAGCTCGCGGGCGTAGATGCGGACCAGGTCGTGGTAGCGCAGGCGCGGCCGCCCCTGGTGGTCGGCGCCGATGACGGTGAGGAGCTGGGCGTCGACCAGGGCCTCCAGATGCTCCCGGCCGGTCCGGTACGGGACGTCCAGCAGCGCCGCCGCGACCCACTCCCCGAAGTCGGGGGCCTCCAGCAGCCCGAGCAGCCGGAACAGCCGGCGTGCCTCGGCGGGCAGCCGCTGGTAGCTGAGCCGGAACGAGGCGCGCACCGCCAGGTCGCCGGCGGCCAGCTCGTCCAGCCGGTGCCGCTCGTCGCCGAGCGTCTCGGCCAGCCAGCCGAGCGTGCGGTGCCGCCGGTGGGAGAGCCGGGACCCGGCGATCCGCACCGCCAGCGGGATGTACCCGCACAGCCGGGCGATCTCGGCGGCGGCCTCCGGTTCGGCGCCCACCCGGTCCGGCCCGGTGATGCGGCCCAGCAGCGCGACGGCCTGCCCGGGCTCGAAGACCCCGAGCTCGACCCGGCCCGCGCCCTCCAGCCCGGCGAGCGGGAGCCGGCTGGTGACGATGGCCGCGCAGCCGGGCGCGCCGGGCAGCAGCGGGCGCACCTCGCCCTCGGCCGAGGCGTCGTCCAGCAGGATCAGGACCCGGCGGCCGGTCAGGACGGTCCGGAACAGCGCCGACCGGTCCTCCAGCGCCGGGGGCACGTCCTGCCCGGCGATCCCGAACGCGCGCAGGAAGCCGCCGAGGACCTGCGCCGGATCCACCGGGGCGCCGTCGGGACCGCGCAGCCGGGCGTAGAGCCGGCCGTCGGGGAACCGGGCGGCGAGCCGGTGCGCGACGTGCAGGGCCAGCGTGGTCTTCCCGACCCCGCCCATGCCCGTGATCAGCGCGAGCGGGGAGTGGCCGCGGGCGGCCAGCAGGCCGGTGAGGGCCTCCACCTCCTCGTCGCGGCCGGTGAAGTCGGGCACGCCGGGCGGCAGCTGCGCCGGCACGGGCGGCCCCGGCGAACGCTCGGGACCCGCGTGCCGGTCAGACTCCTGCGACAGCACCGAGAGGTAGGCGGACTGGACCCGCTCGCCCGGGTCGACGCCCAGCTCCTCGGCGACGCTCTCGCGGTACGCCTGGTACCGGCGCAGCGCCTCGGCGCTGCGCCCGTCGGCGGCCAGCAGCTCGATCACGCCGGCCTCCAGCCGCTCGTCCAGCGGATGCGCCTCGGCCAGCGCGTGCAGCCGGTCGAGGACCGCGCCCGCGCGGCCGGCGGCCGCGGCCGCGGCGGCCAGCCCCGCGGCGGCGGCGTGGACCTCCTCGGCGACCGAGCGGAGCAGCGGGTCGGAGAAGTCCAGGACGGCGGCCAGGTCGGCCAGGACGGGACCCCGCCACAGCCCGAGCGCGGACTCCAGGAGCCCGGCCCGTTCCCCGGTGCGCCCGGCCGCGTCCGCCTCGGCCACCAGGGCGCGGAACCGGCCGAGGTCCACGGAGCGGGCGGGCACGTCGAGGCGGTAGCCGGCGCCGTCATGGTCGAGGCTCCAGCGGGGCTCGGGAGCGGGGTCGATCCGCCGCAGCCACTGCCGCAGCCGGGAGATCCCCACCTGCACCGAGCCCGGCCCCACCTCCTCGGAGCGTCCCGGCCAGACCAGCTCGACCAGCCGGATCGAAGAGACCGAGCGGTCCCCGGCGGCCAGCAGGACGCCCAGCAGGCCCCGGAGGATGGGGGAGCGCGGCGGCGTGACGGGCTCGCCGTCGACCTCCACGAGAAGCGGCCCCAGCACGCCGAAGCCCAGCCTCTCCGCGTTCACCGAGTTCACCCGGACGTCGACCTCCGTCGTGACGCGGCCCCGATGCCGGCCGGCGGGCGTCGCACGGCGCCCCGGCCGCACCGACACCACCCACATATAACATGACTTCTCGGCCGTTGAACCGGTGATCGGAACGGGAGCGATGCACGCAGCCCACGCAGCCGCCACGCCCGCGTCCGGCCCGGAACCGCCGATCCGGCGCGTGCGCACGGCGATCTACCTCTGCTACGCAGGCGAGGCGCTGGTGTTCTCCACCGTGATGGCACGGGTGCCGCAGATCCAGCGGTCGCACCGGCTCGGCGACACGGCGATCAACGTCCTGGTGGCGCTGGTCCCGGCGCTGGCGGTCATGGGCGGCCTGCTGGCGGCGCGGCTGTGCGCCCGCTGGGGCTCCGGCCCGGTGCTGCGGTACGCGCAGCCGGCGTTCTTCGCGGCGGTCGTGGCGCTCGGCGCGGCCGGCGGGACGGCGCCGCTGGTCGCCGCGGTCGCGCTGTTCGGCCTGGCGCTGGGCGTGCTGGAGGCGGCGATGAACGCCCAGGCCGTCGCCATCGAACGGCACGCGGGCCGGTCCCTGGTCAACGGCTTCTTCGCGGTCTGGAGCGGGGCCGGCATCGCCGGCTCGCTGTGGGCCTCGTTCGCCAACCACGCCGGCCTCTCGGTGACGGCGGGATTCCTGGCCCCGGCCGCGGTGGGCCTGCTGATCGCCGCGGTCACCGCGCGGATGCCGCTGGGCAGGGAGCAGGAGCGGCGCATCGGGGAGCGCGCGGCGGAGGCGCTGGAGCGGAGGGGACCGCCCGTCGCGGTGCCGTGGCGGCCGCTGCTGGTCCTCGGCGCGGCCCTGGCCTGCGCCTACGTCTCCGAGGGCGCGATCGCGGGCTTCGCCGTCAAGTACGTCCGCGACGAGCTGCACGCCCCCGAGGCGGTGGCGCCGCTGGCGATCACGGCGTTCGCGGCGGCGACGGTGACCGGCCGGGCGCTGGCCGACCTGGTCGTGCGCCGCCGCGGCGCCGCGTGGATCGTCCGCGGGGGCGCGGTCCTGGCCGCCCTCGGGCTGGCGGCGGCCGTCCTGGCCCCGGACCCGTGGGTGGCCATCGCCGGGTTCGCGGTGGCCGGGTTCGGGCTGTGCTCGGTGGCCCCGAGCGCGTACGCGGCGGCGGCCCGCCACGACCCGGTCGGGCAGGGCGTCGCCGTGGCGCGGGTCGGGATCTTCAACTACCTGGGGGCGGTGGCGGGGACCGGGCTCGTCGTCGCCCTGCAGCCGGCGTCCGGGTACTGGGCGTGCTACCTGGTGGCGGCCGTGCTCGTCCTGGTGATCGTGCCGCTGGCGGGCCGGTTCGACGCGCGCCCGGCGGTCAGGGACGGCGCAAGCCCGAACTCCGAGGTGCCCGCGTAGGCCAGGGAGCCCGGTAGGGGGCCGGGCTTGCGCGGTCAGGTGGAGCGCGCTCCAGGGTGATCTCCGGTGGCGCGCATCGCGGCGGCGAGGTCGTCGAGGTGGCGCGAGACCGGGCCGAGGGTGAGCAGGCCGCTGCCCGCCCCGGCCAGTTCCCCGGCCGCGGGGGCGAGCGCCTCGTGCGCGCGCCGCATCGTCGCCGGGTCGCCGACGGCGATCGCGGCCCGGGCGGTGAGGCACCACAGGGCCTCGAACAGCAGGTCGCGAGGCGGATCCGGTACGTCGCGCAGCGCCGCGGCCGCCTCGGCGCGGCGATCCCGGGCCAGCAGCACCAGGGGACGGGCCCACGACGCGTACGGGCCCCAGTCGATGTCCTCGCCGGTGGGCGCGGGCAGCCCGTGGTGCAGGCGCAGGCACAGCAGCGCCAGCGCAAGCAAGCCGTGCTCCAGCCCCGGCATGCCGGCGCCATGCAGCAGGGAGGCGGCGTCCCGGTAGGCGGCTTCGACCTCGGCCTCCGGGGCCTGCCCGGACGCGGCCAGCCGCAGCGCCCCGTACCAGCGGGTGAACACGCCCACCAGCGGCAGCTCGTGGCGCTCGGCCAGCCGGTCGGCGGCGGCCGCGTGCCGGTCCGCCCCCGGGAAGTCGGCGAGCGCACCGCGGGCCTGAAGGCGGACCAGGTGGCCGAGCACCTCGAAGGTGGTCAGGCCGTGCCGGGCCGACAGCTCCACCAGCTCGGCGCCGATCCGGTCGCGCCGCGGGGCCAGGCCCGCGCGCTGGAAGGTCTGCATGAACACGCCGTTGAGGGCGAACGCCAGCAGCGCGGGATCGTCCAGGCGGCGGGCGATCTCCTCGGCCAGGCGGGCGGCCTCGGGCCCGCGCTCGTCACGCGTGCCGCGCGACTCCAGGGCGATCGTGGCCAGCAGCCGGGCCCGCACCGCCTCGGACGCGCCGGGCGGCAGACCGGCCAGGGCGCGTTCGGCGGCGGCCACGACCTGCGCCGCCTGCCGCGGGTCGTCCGAACGGGTCCAGATCGCGGGGACGTCGTAGGCACCGATCACCCGGGCCGCCAGTTCCGCGTCGCCCAGCTCCTCGGCGGCGGCGACGGCGGCCAGGCGGTTGGCGCGGGCCGCCTCCAGGCCGGTGCCGCCGGTCACCGCGAGGTTGCGCAGGAGGCCCACCGACGACTCCAGCCTGGCCCGGGCGCCCGCGGTCACCGTGCGGTCGTACACGGCGGCGGTCTGCGCCCAGACCCGGGCCGCCGCCTCGCCCGGCCCGGCCGGGGCGTCGAGGTGGCGGGCCTGCCGGAGGATGTCGGACTCCAGGCGGCGCAGCGGCGCGCCCGGGTCCATGCCCAGCTGCTCGGCCAGGAGCGTCCGGGCCCGGCGCAGCACGGCCAGCGCGTCCGCCTGGCGGCCGGTGCGGTACAGCGCGAGGGCCAGCAGCCGCCAGGCGTCCTCGCGCCAGGGATGCTCCGCCACGTGGGCGTCCAGGTCCGGCACCGTCTCGGCGGCCAGCCCGAGGGCCAGCCGGGTCTCGGCCCGCCGCTCGACGGCGTTCAGCCGGATCTCCGCCAGCCGTGACCGCTCAGCGTGGGCCCAGTGCTCGTCCGCGAACTCGGCGTAGGCGGGGCCGCGCCACCGCTCCAGGGCCTCCTCCAGCCTTTCCAGCGCCTGCCCGGGCGGCAGCGTCGCGGCGGAGGCCGTCTCGCGTTCGAAGCACCAGGCGTCCACCGCGTCCGGCTCGGCGCGCAGCGCGTACCCGGGCCCTTCGGTGACCAGCAGCCGGGACGGGGCGCGCGGCGGGCGGCCGGGCTCCAGGGCGCGGCGCAACGCGGCCACGAAGGTGCGCACCGCGCTCACCGCCCCGGCGGGCGGATCGTCGTCCCACAGGTCGTCCACCAGCCGGTCGACCGGGACGACCCGCCGGCGGGCGACGATCAGCCGGGCCAGCACCGCCCGGTGCCGCGGTCCCTTCAGGGCGACCGGCGCCCCGGCGGCGTCCCAGGCCGTCACCGGCCCCAGCACCCCGAACACGACCCCCACCGCCCGACCGCCCCCAGACTCCCGGCACCTGCATCACTCCTGGTCACGGTAGCGCGCTCATCGGATGCTCATCGCCGCCCGCGAGGCTGGGGGAGCGTCTTCAGAGAAAGGGCGAGACCATGACCCCAACGATTCTCGGCTTCGACTACCGGCGAGTCCCCGTCGCCGACGGGGTGTCCCTGAACGCGGCCGTCGGCGGCTCGGGCAGCCCCATCGTGCTGCTGCACGGCTTCCCCCAGACCCACCTGATGTGGCGGCACGTCGCCGCGGACCTGGCCGCCGACCACACCGTGATCTGCCCCGACCTGCGCGGCTACGGCGCCAGCGACAAACCCGCCGAGGACGGCGCCGGCGGCTCCGGGCACGCGAGCGCCTACGCCAAGCGCACGATGGCCGCCGACATCGTCGCCCTCGCCCGCGCCCTGGGACACGAGCGCTTCGCGCTGGCCGGGCATGACCGCGGCGCCCTGGTCGCCTTCCGCGCGGGCCTCGACCACCCCGGGACGATCACCCGCCTGGCCTGCCTCGACGTGCTGCCCACGCTGGACATGTGGGACGCGATGCACGGCCTCGGCGGCGCCGTCGGCTTCCACCTGTACCTGATGGCCCAGCCCCCCGGGCTGCCCGAGCGGATGATCGCCGCGAGCGCGGACGCCTTCTTCGGCCACTTCCTCGACATCTGGGCGGGCGACCCGCGGGCGATCCCCGCCGACGTCCGGGCCGCCTACCTGGACGCCTGCCGCGCGGCCGTCCCCTCGATCGTCGCCGACTACCGCGCCTCCGCCGGCGTCGACGTCGCCCACGACCAGGCCGACCGGGACGCCGGGAACCGGCTGCGGATGCCCGTCACCGTCCTTCAGCAGGACTGGGGCGCCGCCCTGGGCTTCGACGCCCGGGAGCTCTGGAGCGCCTGGGCGCCGGACCTGGTCCACGCGACGGTCGGCTACGGCCACTTCATGGCCGAGGAGGCGCCCGCGGAGATCGCCGGGACGCTGCGCGACCTGCTCGCCCGAACGCCCGCGCCCGGATCGGAGGCGGCCGCCTAGAGCGCCCTGGTCATGTACGTGCTGTTCGGGTCGTGCGTGTAGCCGGCGAACGGCTCGCAGTAGTCGAACCCGAACTTCTCGTACAGCTTCCGCGCGGGCAGGAAGAAGTCGGCCGAGCCGGTCTCCAGGCTCAGCCGGGAGTAACCCATCCGCCCCGCCTCGGTGATGATGTGCCCCAGCAGCATGGAGGCGATCCCGCTCCGCTTGCGGGCCGAGGTCGTGCGCATCGCCTTCAGCTCCGCGTGGTGCGCGTCCAGCCTTTTGAGCGCTCCGCAGCCCACCGGCGTCCGGCCGTCGAGGACGGACCAGAAGGTGATCTCCGGCCTGCGCAGCTCGTCGAGGTCGAGGGCGTGCTTGCTCTCCAGTGGCGTGATGGACCGCATCTCCCGGACGTGCTCGTCGAGGAACGCGGCGATCTCGGGGCCGGACAGGTCGTCGACCACGATCTCCATGCGCGCCCGCCTTTCTCGGCATCCGATCATGAATTCCAAGGTCGAGAGTGCCATACCGGTGCAAACAGCCGCCTGGCCATCGCCGGCTTCCCTTCACCGCGCCGGATCACCGGCCGGGAGCGGTCATCACCAGCCGGCGGTGCGCCCGCCGTTCACCACGTGGTCCGCACCGGTGGTGTAGGCGGACTCGTCGGAGGCCAGGTGGACGACCAGCGCGGCCACATCGTCGGGGGTTCCCTGGCGGCCCGGCCGGAAGGCGTAATTGTGGATCTCGCCATGCGGAAGTACGGTTCTCGCATGGTGGCGGTCGGGGGTGATCGGGCGCGCGCGGCTTCCGGGACGACGCCGGTGACCTGCCCTAGGCTGGCCCCGTCGATCAGGACGGGCGGGGCGGAGGGGGCCGGTGTGGGCGGGGCGGGGAATCCGCCGAGTCACGGCTGCTGGCCGCGGCGCGCGCCGGCGACCAGGACGCCTTCGGCCGGCTGGTCGGGCCGTTCCGCGACGAGCTGCGCGCGCACTGCTACCGGATGCTGGGGTCGGTCCACGACGCGGAGGACGCCGTCCAGGACACCCTGGACCGGGCCTGGCGCGGCCTGGCGCGGTACCGCCACCGAGGGTCGATCCGCCCCTGGCTCTACAAGATCGCCACGAACCGGGCGCTGACGCTCATCGAGCGGCGCGGGCGGCGCGAGCTGCCCACCGACCTGAGCCCGGCGGGCGCTCCGCTGGCCGAGGCGGCCTGGATCGAGCCGTACCCGGACCGGATGATGGACCGGACGGCCGAGCCGGGTCCGGAGGCGCGCGTCCTGGCCCGGGAGAGCGTGGAGCTGGCGTTCGTCGCCGCCCTGCAGCACCTGTCGGCCCCGCAGCGGGCCGCCCTGCTGCTGTGCGACGTGCTCGGCTACGCCTCCCGGGAGGCCGCCGAGCTGCTGGAGACGACGACCGCGGCGGTCAACAGCGCCCTGCAACGGGCCCGGAAGACCCTGGCCGGGCTGCTGCCCGAGACCAGCCAGCAGCGCACGCTGGACGCGCTGGGCGAGGCGGCGCAGCGGGAGCTGGGCCGCAGGTACGCGGCGGCCTGGGAGGCGGGGGACGTCGACGCGATCGTGGCGATGCTCGCCGAGGACGCCAAGTACTCGATGCCGCCGCTGGCCGCCTGGTACGAGGGCCACGCCGGCATCCGCCGCTTCCTGGTCGAAGGCCCGATGAGGGAACGCTGGCGCTTCCTGCCCGCGCGGGCCAACGGCCAGCTGGCCTTCGGCACGTACAGGTGGGACGGGGACAGGGGCGCCTACGTCCCCGCGGGCCTGGACCTGCTCGTCCTGCGCGGTGCCCGGATCACCGAGGTGGTCTCCTTCCTGGACGCCGACTTCCCAGCCTTCGGCCTGCCGGGGGAACTTCCCGGCAAAGACCCGTCGCGCCGCGATGATTCCGCCGGCCGGCCCGGGTTGTAGTCCTGACGGAAGCACCGAGCCGGAAGGACGGATCGACGATGACCACCGACGAAGAGCAGATCCGCACCCTGATCGAGCGCTGGGCCGAGGCGGTCCACCGCGGCGACCTCGACGCGGTCCTGGACGGCCACGCCGAGGACATCGTGATGTTCGACGTGCCGCCGCCCCACGAGGGCGTGCGCGGGCTCGACGCCTACCGCAGGACCTGGCCGCCCTTCTTCGAGTGGCAGGCGCGGGGAGCGTCGTTCGAGATCGAGTCGCTGGACGTCGTCGCCGGGGACGACGTCGCCTTCGCCTACGCCCTGCTGCGCTGCGGCACCCCGGAGGAGTTCGCCGCCGACCCCGGCAACCGCCTGCGGCTGACGCTGGGGCTGCGCAAGGACGACGGCCGGTGGGTCGTCGTCCACGAGCACCACTCGTTCCCGCTCGCCGTTCCCGACCCGGCCGCCGGCGCCGAGAAGGCCGAGGAGGAGGTGCGCGAGGTGCACCGGGAGTGGTCCAGGGGCACCGCGGAGCGGGACGTGGACGCGATGATGGCCCGCCTCGCCGACGATGTCGTCTCCTACGAGCACGAGGAGCCGCTCCAGTACGTCGGAGTCGAGGCCGTGCGGGAGGTCTGCGAGCGCAACCTCGACGCGGGCGGCGCGGCCGAGGTCGCCCTGGACGTGCCCGACCTCAAGGTCCTGGTCGGGGACGACCTCGCGGTCGCGTGGGGGCTCAATCACGTGCGCGTGCGGCGGCCCGACGGCGGGACCGCCGAGTCCTGGTCCCGCGGCACCCGGGTGTTCGAGCGGAGGAACGGGGCGTGGGCGATGGTCCACCAGCACCTCTCCGTTCCGTTCGCGCCGGCCACCGGAGAGGCGAGGATGGACCTGCGCCCCTGACCAGCCCGCCCGCCAGGGGCGCCGTGACCGCCGCGGCCCGTGCCGCGGGCGCGCGTGGGCCCGGCTCCCACGCGCGCCGCGCGGCGTCCGGAGGTCAGAAGTGCGGGGGTCAGAAGACGCGCCCCACGTCCTGGCGGACGATGGCGGCCATGCTGTGCTCGGCCAGGGCGGCGATGGTCATGGACGGGTTGCAGGCGCCGGTGGAGCCGGGGATGCGGGCTCCGTCCAGCACGTACAGGCCGCGGTGGCCGAGGACGCGGCCGGAGCGGTCCACGGCGCCGCCCATGGGCACGCCGCCGAGCGCGTGCCAGGTCGAGGCCTCCTGGGCGTTGGTGTCGACCATGGTGCCGCCGCCCTCGCGGGCGATGGCGTCGACGCGCTCGCGGATGAGGGCCTGCAGCTCGGCGTCGCCGGAGGAGGGCCAGGTCAGCCGGGCGTCGTCGGCGGACGCGTCGTAGGCCCAGGTGCCGGCGGCCTTGACGATGCCGAAGCCGACCACCGTCATCATCTTGGTGCCCTCCGGGGGCGGCAGGGGCGATCCGGCGTGGATGATCGTGAGGGGGATGGAGCTGTGCGGGTCGCGTCCGCCGACGCAGGCGGGGCCGCCCTGCCGGGTCCCGGGGTCGCCGTTCATCTGGACCCAGGCGAAGATGCGGTCGCCGTTGTTGCCCCACTGGGTGCCGACGGCGTCGGGCAGGTCGGGGACCAGGTTCTTGGCGCGCGCTTTCACCATGAGGCGGGTGGTGCCGGGGGAGCCGGCGTTGAGGAACACCGCGTCGGCGATGATCCTCTTCTGCTCCCGCAGGACGCCGTCGGTGTCGATGCGGTCCACGTGCAGCACCCAGCGCTTCTGCGCGTCCAGCGCCACGTCCTTCACCACGTGCAGTGTCTCCACTTGGATGCGGCCGGTGGCCTGGGCGGCGGCCAGGTAGGTGACGTCGATGGAGTGCTTGCCGCCGTTGTTGACGCCGAAGACGATGTCGCTGGTGATGTAGGTGGGGGTGTACCGGCCCTCCAGCTCGCCGCGCGCGAAGCTCCAGTCGATGGGCAGGGGGACCTTGAAGGTCTCCAGCCCGGCGCCGGGGGCGACGTCCATGAAGAGCCGGGAGGAGCGGTAGGGGTCGGCGGCCAGGACGTCGTCCGGCACGGTGGTGATCTTCAGCATGCGGGCGACGGTGGGGTAGGCCCACCGGTCCAGCTCGGCGTAGTCGCCGGCCGCCCCCGGCATGGAGGCGGCGAAGTGCTCCTCGGTGGGCTGGAGCGTCATCCCGTGGTACATCAGCGATCCGCCGCCGACTCCCGCGCCGCAGTTGATCGTCATGCCCTGCTCCTTCAGGGACTCGATCAGGCCGGTGTAGGGCTTCCAGGTGCCGGGGAGGCCGGGGACCGGGCTGTGGTCGCTCAGCCAGGCGGAGCGGCGGTCGATGTCGGCGACGCGGGGGAAGGTCGTGGCGTTGGGGCCGGTGGGCCACCGCAGTCCGCGTTCGAGGACCAGCGTCCGGACCCCGGCCTGGGCCAGCCGGAGGGCGGTCACGCCGCCGCCGAAGCCGGTGCCGACGACGACGGCCCGCTCGCGCTGCTCGGTCACCGGGACCCTGGCCCGGCGCGCGGCGGCCTGCGCCGGCGCCATGCCGGTGCCGGCCGCGGCGCCGAGCCCGCCGAGCGCGGCCGCGCCCAGCAGCCGGCGGCGGGTGAGTCCCGGGGCGGGGGGTGGGGTGGTGGGGGCGTTGTCAGGCATGGCCGCTTCCGATCGTTCGTCGCGCTGGACGGGGTGTCCGGGCAGCGATTATGGGAAGCGGCCTGGCGCGGCCCTTAGTCACGGAAGCGAGGAAACGAGCGCTTACTTATTAGCGGCGGGCGACAGTCGGGCGGGCCGGCGGGGCGCGAGGGGGTGTGCGGGGGGTGTGGGGGTCGTCAGCTCGCAGCGGATCGTGAGGACGTGCCGGATCGCCCGCGCCGTGCCCGCGACGTCGGTCGTCAGCCCGATCCGGTCGCCCCACGGCCAGGTGAACCACCAGGAGCCGGCCCCCGCGACGCAGTGGATCCGCTCCGTGAGGCCCGAGCCGTGCGGACCGGCCACCCGGAGGAAGGCGGTGCCGGGCGACGCCGGGCCGACTAGGTCGACGCCGAAGTCGCTGATCGTCCTCATCTCGGCGGCCAGCGCCTCCAGGTGGCGCAGCGCGTTGTCTCCAGGGAGACGGCCGGGCATCATCCACTCTCCTTCGCGCCCTGGGCAACGACCGCGCGGCGGGCACCGCCTTCGAATCATGCTTTCCTCATACGAGAATGATGTAATCGTAATACGAGAACACTGTTCGTCAAGGCGAATCCGCCGAATCGGGCGGCCTGTGAGGCTCCGATGGGCTGTGCGGTGGGGCGGTGCTGGATGTCACAAGCTGTCCACACTTGCCCGGAAAGCGGAATATCATGATCGTATATGTAGAGTGTTGTTGTCCTTCACAGACTTGGTCATGGCCGAACCTGCGAGGCCCGCTGGCATTCGAGTGGAACAGCGTTGCCCTGGGCGGGTGAGGGGAGAGCTTGGTGCGGCACGAGCCGGACGAGGTGGAGCACGTGGACGGCGAGCCGCCGAGGGAGTCGCAGGGCGATGAGCTGCCGAGCTGGCAGCGGCGCAGCGTGGAACGCTCCCTGGAGAGCGCCCGCGTGCGCGCGCGGCAGCGGAGCGACCGCTTCGTCAACGCCGCCCTCGACTTCATCATCGAGGAGGGCAGCGTCGACTTCACGATCCAGGACGTCGTCGACCGCTCCGGCATGTCGGTCCGCACGTTCTACTCGTTCTTCGACGGCAAGGACAGCCTGCTCCTGGCCATCTACGAGACGATCCTCCGCAAGACGGCGGTGCCGATCCTGCGGGAGGAGTGCGACAAGGAGACCGAGCCGGTGCTGCGCCTGCGGGCGCTGCTGGCGGGCCTGACCGAGCGCACCGCGACGACGAACCCGACCTACCGCGCGCTGAGCGTCTTCCACCTCCGGCTCGCCGAGACCCGGCCGCGCGACCTCGCGCACGCCCTGAACCCGCTCCGCGGCCTCATCGTCGAGCTGCTGCAGGAGGTCGAGGCGGCCGGGCTGCTCCGGAGCGACCTCGACGTCTCCGCGCAGGCGGGGCTCCTGCTGGAGCTCCTGCTGGCGAACGCGCACACGTCGATCCTGTCGGGGATCCGCCAGGCGCGCCCAGAGGACATGTGGGCGTTCTGCTCGGCGGCGGTCCTGCGTACCCCGTCGTAGCGGGCGGCGGCCGCGCGCCGGTGCTTCCGGGCGGCTCGGGACGGTCCCGGGGCCGCCCGTCGCCGTGTCCGGCCGGCCGCTGGCCCCGGCGCGGCAAGATCGGAGATTCTCATGCTTTTCTAATGAGAACCTGAGCTGCTGTTACGGGAAATACTATTCACATCACTGGCCCATGAGGTTACAGTGCTCCGCGTCACACGTGCTCCGTACGGTCGGTGAAGGGGGCGGTCAGGATGGACGGCTCCCCGGCCCGCCGACCCCCCTGACCGGATCGCCCCCCGGGGGCCGGGCTCCCACGGTCCCCGCGCACAACGAGGAAGTCCGTACATGGCTCAGGCCACCGTGATCCAGCTATCGGACGACCGGCCCCCCGCCCGGCGCGGCGACGCCGTTCCCAAGGCCGTCGTCTCGGTCCTGCGGCCCGAACTGCCCTCCCTGGCGGCCGAGATCGTCGACGAGATCGGCTACTCGGTCGCCGAGTTCGGCGGCCCGCTCCAGGACGGCCACCGCGCCGTGATCCGCCCGGCGGTCGAGCAGGCGCTGCGGCAGTTCGTGGACCGGCTCGCCGATCCGCCGGCCGCGCACCGCGACGGGATCGGGATCTGCCGGAGGTTCGGTCGCCACGAGTACCGGGCGGGCCGGAGCCTGGACGCCCTCCAGGCCGCCTACCGCGTCGGCGCCCGGGTCGCCTGGTGCCGCATCGCCGAGGTCGGGCGCCGCGCCGGATGGCCCGCCGAGACGATGTCGCTGCTCGCCGAGGCGGTCTTCACCTACGTCGAGGAGATCGCGGCGTACTCGGCCGAGGGCCACTTCCAGGCACGGCAGAGCGCGGCCGAGCGGCTCCAGGCGCTGCGCCGCAGGCTGCTGGAGCTGGTGCTGGCCAGGGGCCGGGCGATGTCGGGGGAGGCGCTGGACGACCTCGCCCGGGAGGCGAGGTGGCGGCTCCCGGCGATGGTGGCGTGCGTGGCCGTCGCCGACCGGCCCGCGGAAGGGCGGCTGGCGCCGGCGGTCGGGCCCGACGTGCTCGTCGACCTGGAACGCCCCGAGCCCTGCCTGATCGTCCCGGACCCGGACGCCCCCGGACGCGAGGAGAGGCTCGCCCGCGCGCTGGGGGACGTCCCGTTCGCCATCGGCCCGAGCGTGCCCCTCGACGACGCCGCCCTGTCCCTCCGGCTGGCCGTCCAGGCCCTCTCGCTGGTCCAGCGCGGCGTCATCGGATACGACCGCTACGTCCGCTGCTCCGACGAGCTCTCCACACTGCTGCTGTTCCACAACGAGGACGTGATCCAGTTGATGACCAGGCGGCGCTACGGGCCGCTGGCCGCGCTCAAGCCGCTCCAGCAGGTGCGCCTGGGGGAGACGCTGCTGACCTGGCTCGTGACCGGGGGGAAGGCACCCGAGATGGCGGCGCGGCTGCACGTCCACGCCCAGACCGTGCGCTACCGGATGCGGCAGCTGCAGGATCTCTTCGGTGTGGAGATGGACGATCCGGACTGGAAGTTCGAGATGGAGATCATCCTCCGCACGAGGTTCCTCCTGCGGGACGACCGGAGCAGGCCGCCCCTCCAGAAGGAGGGCGAGGGCACCGGCACCCTGCGCTGAGCCGCGCCGGACCGGACGCTGAACAGCGATTCACACTATTGATTCATTGCTCAATATGATGAGTGTGGTTAACATCTCTGTGACCTGAATCTCTTCACGGGGCGGTGCGGGAAGGCGGACCGAGGGCGATCCGCGCCCGGCGCGAAGGCACCGGTGCGGGCCGCGCGGGAGCGCGCCCCGGCGACCCTCCATGAGCCCTCCATGAGAAGGAGTTGCGATGCGCCTCGGTTTCATCGGCGCCGGGAGGATGGGCCGCCCCATGGTGCGCCGCCTGGTCGCGGCGGGCCACGAGGTCCGCGCGCTGGGGAGGTCGCCCGAGACGCGGGAGGCGCTCGCCGGGGACGGTGCGCGGGCCGTCGCCGACGCGGCCGGGGTCGCCGACGGGGCCGAGGCCGTACTGGTGTGCGTCTTCAACGACGAGCAGGTCCGCGAGGTCTGCCTCGACGGCCCGCTGCTCGACCGGATGCCCGCCGGGTCCGCCCTGGTCGTGCACACCACCGGGAGCCCGCGGACGGCCGAGGCCATCGCCGCCCGCGCCGCGGCGCGCGGCGTCGACGTGATCGACTGCCCGGTCAGCGGCGGGCCGCACGACATCGAGGCCGGCCGCCTGACGCTCTTCGCCGGCGGCGCCGACGACGCCGTGGCGCGGGTGCGGCCCGCGCTGGAGAGCTACGGCGATCCGCTGCTGCACGTCGGCCCGACGGGCGCAGGCCAGCGGGTGAAGCTCGTCAACAACGCCCTGTTCGCCGCGCACATCGGGCTGCTGGCCGACGCGGCCCGGCTCTGGGACCGCTGGGGGCTTGAGGAGACCGTCCTCCTCGACGCGCTCCAGCACGGCAGCTCCGCCAGCCGGGCGCTGGCCGGCGTCCGCCACCGGGGGTCGGTCGCGGCGTTCGCCGAGGCGACGGGCGCCTTCGTCGGCAAGGACGTGGACGTCGTCCGGAAGGTCGCCGCCGAGACCGGCGGGGACCTCGGCGCCCTGGAGGCGGCGCTCGACAGCCTGGCCGGCGTGCTGCGGCCCGCCGGAGACCACGACGGGAAGGGACGCCGCGATGGGACGAGTTGAGGGCAAGGTCGCGTTCATCACGGGCGCGGCGCGCGGCCAGGGCCGCAGCCACGCGGTGCGCCTGGCCGAGGAGGGCGCCGACATCATCGCGGTCGACCTGTGCCGTGACGTCGAGACGATCCAGTACCCGCTGGCGCGGCCGGACGACCTCAAGGAGACGGCCCGCCTGGTGGAGGAGAAGGGCCGGCGCATCGTCACCGCGGAGGCCGACGTGCGCGAACTGGGCCAGCTGCGCACGGCGGTGGAACGCGGCATCGGCGAACTGCGCCTCCGACGAGGCCCGCTACGTGACCGGGATGCAGCTGCGCGTCGGCGCCGGCGGCTACCTCAAGTGGCACGACTACCACGTCTGAACGGAGAGGGAGCACATGGGCGCGGACGACCCGGGCGCCGAAGGCGACCGTAAGAAGGTCCGGTTCCACTTCGACCGGCACACCCCCGAGTACCGGCTCCGGTTCGAGGCGATCACCAAGGAGATGCACGCCCGGTGCCCGATCGCGTGGTCGGACACCTACGGCGGGCACTGGGTGGCCGCCGGCAACCGGGAGGTCTTCGAGCTCGCCGCCCGGTCGGCCGAGTACCTCTCCAACGACCACGACGTCAAGGGCGAGCGGCGCGGGTACAAGGGCATCACCATCCCGACGTCCGAGTTCGCGTCCCAGGGCGGTTTCCTGGAGATGGACCCGCCCGACCAGCGCTACTACCGGCAGGCGCTGAACCCGTACCTGTCGCCGGCGGCCATCAAGCGCTGGATCCCGGTGATCGACGAGGTGGTGCGCGCCTGCCTGGACGAGAGGATCGAGGAAGGCCGGATCGACTTCGTCGAGGATCTCGCCAACGTGGTCCCGGCCGTCCTGACGCTGGCCATGATGGGCATCCCGCTGAAGAAGTGGGAGATGTACAACGAGCCGGCGCACGCCTCGATCTACACCCCGCCGGACTCGCCGGAGATGGCGCGGGTCGCCGAGATGCTCCTGGAGATGGTCGCCGACCTCCAGGCCACGCTCGCGGAGATCCGCGCGAACCCGCGCCCCGGCCTGGTGGACGCGCTCGCCACCGCGGAGATCAACGGTAGGCGGCCGCCCGACGACGAGCTGGTCGGGGTGCTCGCCCTGCTGATCGGCGGCGGTTTCGACACCACGACGGCGCTGACCGCGCACGCCCTGGAGTGGCTGTCGGAGAACCCGCGGGAGCGCGAGCGCCTCAGCCGCGAGCGCGACACGCTGCTGAACTCGGCGACCGAGGAGTTCCTGCGCTTCTACACCCCGGCTCCGGGCGACGGGCGCACCATCTCCGCCGACTGCGAGATCGCGGGAACGCGTTTCAAGGAGGGGGAGCGGCTCTGGCTGTCGTGGGCGATGGCCAACCGCGACCCCGCGGTGTTCACCGATCCGGACCGGGTCGACCTGGCGCGCAAGGGCAACCGGCACGCCAGCTTCGGCCTGGGCATCCACCGCTGCATCGGCTCCAACGTCGCCCGGACCGTGTTCAAGCGCATGATCACCCAGGTGCTCGACCGGATGCCCGACTTCCGGTGCGACCCCGGCGGCGCGGTGCACTACGAGACGGTCGGCATCATCAACGGCATGCGCAACCTGCCGGCGACCTTCACCCCGGGCGCCCGCGTCGGTGCCGGACTGGAGGAGACGCTCGACACCCTCCAGCGGGTCTGCGACGAGCAGCGGCTCGCCGAGCCGGTCACGGTGCGCAGCGCGAGGGCGAAGATCGCAGACTGATGCCGCGTGCCGCGTGACGGCCACCCGGGGTGACCCGGGTGGCCGTCGACGCGGACGCGCTCCGCGGACCCTGTGCCGCCCGCCCTGCCGGATGCCCTAGCGGGCGGCCTGCTCTTCGAGGAGCAGCTTCCGGAAGGGCAGGATCAGCTTGGGCGCGTTCCAGGCGAGCACCCCCATGAGCCGGCCGTCCGCGCGGTAGGACGCCACGAACCTGCCGTCGGCAGGCGTCCCCTCCTCGATCGTCACCTCGGCGTCGGCCGGGAGCAGGCCGTGGGCCTGGATCTTGACGTCGTACTGGTCGGTCCAGAAGTACGGCAGCGGCGAGAACGGCTTGGTGTCGCCGTGCAGCAGGTTGCGCGCCGCGGCGGTCCCCTGCTCGGTGGCGTTCATCCGGTGCTCCAGCCGCATCCGCCGCCCGTACCGGGGGTTGAACCAGGACGCGACGTCGCCCGCCGCGTAGACGCCGGGCGCGGCCTTGCAGAACTCGTCGCACTCGATGCCGTCGCCGAGCGGCAGCCCCGAACCCTGGAGCCAGTCCACCTCGGGCACTGCGCCGATGGACACCAGGACGCAGTCGGCGGGGACGGCGGTGCCGTCGGTCAGCTCGACCGCCGTGACCCGGCCGCCCTCGTCGCGGATCGCGCCGACGCCCACGCCCAGGCGCAGGTCCACGCCGCGGTCGCGGTGCAGGTCCGCGACCACGGGGGCGATCGCGGGGCCGACCTGGCGGAGCATGGGGTGGTCGAGGGGCTCCACGACGGTCACGTCGAGACCCATGCCGCGCGCGGCGGCCGCGACCTCCAGGCCGAGGAAGCCGGCGCCGACGATGACGACCCGGCCGCCGGCCTCGAAGGCGGTGCGGATCTCGGTGGCGTCCGGGCGGTCGCGCAGGACGTGCACCCCGGCGGTGAGGTGCGATCCTCCGGGGAGGCGGCGCGGCCGCACCCCGGTGGCGATGACCAGCCCCTCGTACTCCAGGACCGTCCCGTCGTCCAGCCGGATGGCGCGGCGGCCGGGGTCCAGCTCGCGCGCCCGCGCGTGGAGCAGCCGGACGCCCAGGTCGGAGTACTGCTGCCGCTCGCGCAGCCGGGTCCGCTGCTGGTCCCAGGTCCCGGTGAGGACCTGCTTGGACAGCGGCGGGCGGTCATAGGGCAGCACCGGTTCCCCGCAGAGCAGGGTCAGCGCTCCCTCGTACCCCTCGCGGCGCAGCGTCTCGACGGCGGCGACCCCGGCGGCGCCGCCGCCGATCACGACGACGCTTCGCATCGGTCCCATAGATCTGCCTCTCGTCCTGCCTCGACGCCGCGCGGACCCGCTCCGGGGCCGGTCGGCCGCCGTGGCGCCTGCGGTTCGAGGGACTGAATGGGAGATACGAGAATTGAATTATAGTTCAGAATGATGCATGCTGACTCAGCAGTCTTACCCGTAGGGTAGCGAGGAGGCGAAGTGACCGGAGCGCCGGGGCGCCCCCTGCCGTCGATCACACCGGAGACCGAGTTCTTCTGGACGTCCGGAGCCGACGGCCGGTTGCGCTTCCAGGAGTGCGAGTCCTGCACCGCGCTGATCCATCCGCCGCAGCCGGTCTGCCGTCACTGCCGGGGGAGCGGCCTGCGGGTGCGGGAGGTCTCCGGCCGCGCGACGCTCATCGGTTTCACCGTCAACCACCGCTTCAGCATGCCCGGGCTGCCCGCTCCCTATGTCGTGGCGCAGGTCGCGATCGAGGAGGATCCGCGGGTCCGGCTCACGACCAACGTGGTCGAGTGCGACCCCGAGAGCCTCGAACTGGGCATGCGCATGGAGGTCGTCTTCGAGCACGTCGAGGACGTCTGGCTGCCGCTGTTCCGTCCCGCGGCCGGGCAGGGCGAGCCGGCCCCGCTCCCGCAGGACGAGATCGAGCCCGACCAGGTGTGGCGCCACGTGCGTCCCATGGTCACGCCGGAGAAGTTCGAGGACAAGGTCGCCGTCACCGGTATCGGCAGCTCGCAGATCGGGCGCCGGCTGATGGTGCCGCCGCTCTCGCTGACCGTGCAGGCGTGCGAGCGCGCGATCGCCGACGCCGGCCTCACCCTGGACGACATCGACGGCCTCTCGACCTACCCGGGCGGCGGCAACGTCGGCGGGTTCGGCGAGGGCGGGGTGACGGCGCTGGAGGCCGCCCTCGGCATCCGCCCGACCTGGTACAACGGCGGCATCGAGACGTTCGGGCCGGGAGGCTCGCTCATCGCGGCGATGCTGGCGGTCGCCGGCGGGCTCGCCCGGCACGTGCTGTGCTTCCGGACGCTGTGGGAGGCCACCCACGCCCAGCTCATGCGCGAGGGCAAGCTCAGCATGGGCGGCGGGGGCAGGGCGGCCGGCTCCTCGAGCTGGTTCCACCCCTTCGGGGCGACGTCGGCGGCGCACACCCTGGCACAGAACGCGCAGCGGCACTTCCAGCGCTACGGGACCACCCGCGAGACGCTCGGCTGGATCGCGCTGAACCAGAGGGCGAACGCCGCCCTCAACCCGGACGCGATCTACCGCGAGCCGATGACGATGGACGACTACCTCCAGGCCCGGCCGATCACCACGCCGTTCGGGCTCTACGACTGCGATGTGCCCTGCGACGGCGCCGTCGCCGTCATCGTGTCGGCCGTCGACGCCGCGCGCGACCTGCCCAGGCCGCCCGTCCTGGTGGAGGCCGTCGGCACCCAGATCCTCGAGCGGATCGACTGGGACCAGAGCACGCTGACGCACGAGCCCCAGGTGCTCGGGCCCGCCGCCCACCTCTGGACGCGCACCTCGCTGCGGCCGGACGACGTCGACGTGGCCCAGCTCTACGACGGCTTCACCATCAACTGCCTGTCGTGGATCGAGGCGCTGGGCTTTTGCGGCATCGGCGAGGCCAAGGACTTCCTCGACGGCGGCAAGAACATCGCCCGGGACGGGGTGCTCCCGCTCAACACCCACGGCGGGCAGCTGTCCCACGGGCGGACCCACGGCATGGGGCTGGTCCACGAGGCGATCGTCCAGCTGCGCGGGGAGGGCGGGCCGCGGCAGGTGCAGGGGGCCCGGGTCGCCGCGGTCAGCAGCGGCGGTCTCACGCCGGGCGGGGCGATCCTGTTCAGGACGGACACATGAGATCGGGCGGTCCCGGAGACCCGGCGGCGAGCGCCGAGGCCCCGGCGCCGCCCGGCGGGGACGACGCCGTGCGGGCGCGCGTGGTCGATGTCGACGGGATCCCGATGTCGGCCCTGGTCCGTGCGGTGGAACGGCCCCGGGCCGTCATCGTGGCGCTGCACGGCGGCGCGGCGAGGGCGGCCTACTTCCACGCGCCCGGCCTGGACCGGCAGTCGCTGCTGCTCACCGGCTCGGCGCTCGGGTTCACCGTGATCGCGCTGGACCGCCCGGGGTACGGCGCCTCCGCCGCTCACGCCGACCGGATGGCCAGTGCCCAGAGCCGGGTCGATCTGGCCTACGCGACGGTGGACCGGCTCCTCGGGTCGCGCCCGCGGGGCGCGGGCGTGTTCGTGATGGCGCACTCGCTGGGGTCGGTGCTGGCCCTGCGGATGGCCGCCGACGAGCGCGGGCCCGGCCTGCTGGGGCTGGAGCTCGCCGGCACCGGCCTGCGGTTCCACCCCCCTTCGGTGGAGATCCTGGACGGGCGTCTGCGGGAGAGGGCGCCGGAGGAGGGGCGGCTCGGGCTGCGCGACCTGCTGTGGGGGCCGGCGCGCCTCTATCCCGAGGACGTCGAGGGCCGTGCCGAGATCGCCTCGCCCACGCCCCCCTACGAGTCGGTCGAGGTGCGCACCTGGACGCAGGAGCTGCCCGGTGTCGCGGCCCAGGTGCGCGTCCCGGTGCGGTACTGCCTGGGCGACCACGAGCGCGTGTGGGACGCGGAACCGCCGGCGATGGCGGGCGTTGCGGCGCTGTTCACCGCCTCGCCCCGGGTCGTGGTCGACCGGCAGGTGTACGGTCCTCACAACCTCAGCCTCGGACGGTCCGCCGCGGCCTATCACCTGAAGGTCCTGGCGTTCGCCGAGGAGTGCGTGCTGGCCCGCGAGGAGGCGGGCTCCGCGGGGGACCGGACCGCGGCGGCGGACGACGCCGCGGCGCCGGGTCGCTGACCGATCGTTGCCTTGGGAGGAAGAGATGACGGACGCGGACTTCGCGGTGCTGCTCGTGCGCGCGGTGGTGGGCATCACCATGATCGTGCACGGGGTCAACCACTGGATCGGCGGTGGCCGTATCGAGGGCACCGCCCGCTGGTTCAGCGGTCTCGGGCTGAAGAACGGGAAGCTGCAGGCGTGGATGAGCGTGCTCACCGAGATCGGCGCGGGCGCCATGCTGGTGATCGGCCTCCTCACGCCGCTGGCGTGCGCGGCGGTCATCTCGGTGATGCTGGTCGCGGGCCTGCTCGCGCACCGCAGCAACGGCTTCTTCGTCTTCAAGGACGGCTACGAGTACGTGCTCGTCCTGGCCGTGGTCTCGCTCGCGCTGGCCATGCTGGGCCCGGGGAAGGCGTCGGTGGACGCGGCGGCCGACATCGAGATCACCGGCTGGGCCGGCGGCGGGATCGCGCTCGGGGTGGCCGTGGTGGCGACCGCGGGCCTGCTCGCGACGTTCTGGCGGCCGGTCCCGGCGAAGGCGGACCAGGCGGCCTGAGGCCCGGTCCGCACCGCTTGAAAGTAGTCATTCCGACTTCCGAGACTCTTACTTGCGCGAAGCGAGAATGTTATTTTCTAGCCATGTATCATCTGGGATGGCAGGCGGAGCGGAACCCCGACGCGATCGCGGTCATCGAGGCCGACGGCAGGACCGTCACCTACGCCGAACTGGACGCGCGCTCGCGCCACCTCGCGGCCGCGCTCGGCAGGGAGCCGGGTGACTCCATCGCCATCCGCATGCCCAACGGCGCGGCCTTCCTCGAGGTCGCCTGGGCCGCGCAGCGCTCGGGGCTCTACTACACGCCGGTCAACACCCACCTCCAGCCCGCCGAGATCGACGCCATGGTGGACGGCAGGCTCCTGGTCACCCAGGAGGTGTACGAGCGGCTGCTCGCCACGCCCGTCACGCAGGACGTGCGGGAGTGCGAGGGACGCGAGCTGATGTTCTCCGGGGGCACCACCGGGATGCCCAAGGAGATCCGCAAGCAGCTCACGGCCGGGCCCATGGGCGACCCGGAGGCCGAGTGCGTGAAGGTGGCGCTCGGGCTCGCCCGGTACGGCATGGGCCCCGGCACCGTCTACCTCTCCCCGGCACCGCTCTACCACGCGGCACCGTTCGTCTACTGCATGTCGCTGCTCAGGCTGGGCGCCACCCTGGTCGTCATGGACCGGTTCGACGCGGCGGCCTGCCTCGAGCTGATCGAACGCCACCGGGTCACGCACGCGCAGTTCGTGCCCACGATGTTCATCCGGATGCTCAAGCTCCCCGCCGACCAGCGCGACCGCGACCTGAGCAGCCTCAAGCTGGTCTTCCACAGCGCCGCGCCCTGCCCGGTCGAGGTGAAGCGGCGGATGCTCGACTGGTTCGGCCCGATCATCCACGAGTACTACTCCGGCACCGAGGGGTACGGCCACGTGGCCATCGGCCCCGAGGAGTGGCTGGCGCACCCCGGGTCGGTGGGCAAGGCGGGCGACGACGTCCGCATCGTCGACGGCGTCGTCCACTTCGGCGAGCGCAGCCTCGGCGACGTCGGATACCTCGACGAGGACGGCTACCTCTACCTGACCGACCGGATCTCGCACATGATCGTGTCCGGCGGGGTCAACATCTATCCGCAGGAGACCGAGAACGTCCTGGTCATGCACCCGGGCGTGGCCGATGTCGCGGTGATCGGCGTCCCCGACCCGGAGATGGGCGAGCGGGTCCAGGCGGTGGTCGAGCCCGCCGGCGAGGTGACCGAGCAGGAGCTTCTGGAGTACTGCCGCGAGCACCTCGCCCACTACAAGTGCCCGCGGGGGGTCGACTTCGTCCCCGGTCTGCCCCGTGATCCCAGTGGCAAGCTCCGCAAGGGGCTGCTCAAGGAGACCTACTGGCGGGACCACGAAACGAGGATCGTCTGAACCGCCCGCCCGCCCCGCACATTCCTGCCGTTCGTTCGTTCGCCGAGGCGGCGGAGGCCCCGAACGCGGGCCGCCGCGCCGTCGGCATGGCTCTCCTGGAGGTCGCCGGTGGATGTTGAGTTCGATGAGGATCAGCGGCTGTTGCAGCAGATGGTCCGGGAGACGGTGGCCAGGTCGCGGTCGCTGCCTGAGGACCGGTTGTGGGAGCAGTACCGCGAGCTGGGCTGGCTGGAGGCTCCGGCGGTAGAGCTGGCGATCGTGTTGGAGGAGTTGGGCTATGTCGCCGATCCGACGCCGTTTTTGGCGTCGGCGACGTGGTTCGCTCCGTTGGCGGGTCGGTTGCCTGAGGGTGCGGGTACGGCGGTGTGTGATGGGACGGGCCGGTTCGTGCTGGACGCCGATCGGGCGGATGAGGTCGCGTTGGTGACCGCTGATGGTGTGGTGGTGGTGGATGGCGCGGATGTGGTGGCCAAGCGGGTGGATGTGTTCGATCCGAGGTTGCATGTGGCGCATGTGGAGGCTCAGGGTCTGGTGGCGGGTGTGCCGGATCTGGCTTTGATGGGGCTGGCGGTGACGGCGGTGGGGAGTTGCCGGCGGATTTTGGATCTGGTGGTGGAGCATGTGAGGCAGCGGGTGCAGTTCGGTGTGCCGATCGGTTCGTTTCAGGCGGTGAAGCACAAGGCCGCGGACATGTATGTGGCGATCGAGCGGGCTCGTGCGCTGGCGTATTTTTCTGCGTTGACGATTGCGGAGGGTGATGGGCGTCGTGGTCGTGCGGCGTTGATGGCGAAGGCGGCGGCGGGGGAGTGTCAGCGGGTGGTGTTCGCCCATGGTCTGCAGTTGTTCGGGGCGATGGGGTTCACCTGGGAGAACGAGTTGCAGGTTCATCTGAAGCGGGCCAAGGCCTGTGATCTGCTGCTGGGTACCGCGGCCGTGCACAGGAAGGCTCTGGTCTCATGAAACTGAGCATCGATTCCGAGGTCGAGGAATTCCGCGCCGAGTTCGCGGCATTCCTGGACGCCAACCTCCCGAATCCCGTGGAGGCGGCCCAGCGCCCCCGGTCGAGTGCGGACGTGCCGGAATGGGCGAGGCGGTGGCAGCGCAAGCTGTTCGACGCGGGCTGGCTGCTGCCGGGGAACCCGCCCGAGTACGGCGGCCGCAACGCCACCCTCCTTCAGGAGCTCGCCTACCGGGAAGAGCTGTCGGAACGGAGGATCTACCACAGCTACAACCCGCAGGGCGTGGGCATCATCGCGGCCTCGATCCTCACGTTCGGGACCGAGGAGCAGAAGCGCAGGTGGGCCGTCCCGATCCTGCGCGCCGAGATCACCGCGGCCCTCGGTATGAGCGAGCCCGGTGCCGGTTCCGACCTGGCCGGGTTGCGGACGCGCGCCGTCCTGGACGGCGACGAGTTCGTGGTCAACGGGCAGAAGGTCTGGACGTCGGGAGCGCACGACGCCGACGTGATCCTGACGTTCGTGCGGACCGACCCGGACGCGCCCAAGCACAAGGGCATCAGCGTCCTGCTCATCCCCACCGACGCCGAAGGCGTGGTGAGAAGGCCCTTCGGGTCCCTCACCTCCCCGGACGACCTCGACTTCAACGAGGTCTTCTTCACCGATGTCCGGGTCCCCCGGGAGAACCTCATCGGTGAACTTCACAAGGGCTGGAGCGTGGCGCACGGCTCCCTCGGACACGAACGCACCCTGCTGTGGCTGGGCTACGCCGAGCAGATGGTGTGGATCCTGCGGGACGCTCCCAGCGACCAGGAGTGGTACGCGACGCTGGAGATGGACCTGCAGGCGCTGCGGCTGCTGGGCCACCGGCAGCTGACCGGCGACCGGGACCCGGCGGAGCTGTCGGTGCTCAAGGTGCTCGGCTCCGAGGCCGTGCTGGCGGGCAACCTGCACGCGCTGGAGGAGAACGGGGCCGACTCCCTCCTCCATCCCACGACGACCGCGCCGTTCAACCACATGGGGCTCGACGTCATGTCGGCCGGCTGGTTCGACCGGTACTCGCGCAGCTTCGGCGGCACGATCGCCGGCGGCACCTCCGAGATCCAGCGCAACATCATCGCCGAACGCATCCTCGGCCTACCCAGGTAAGGACATCCGGATGGACCAGATTCTCTACGAGGTCAAGGACCGGGTGGCGGTCATCACGCTGAACCGCCCGGAGGCCGCCAACGCCCAGACCATGGCGCTCCTGGACGACCTGGACGCGGCCTGGACCCGCGCCGCCGCCGACGAGGACGTGCGGGTGATCGTGCTCAGGGCCAACGGCAAGCACTTCTCCTCCGGCCACGACATCAAGGGCGGCGGGCCGGCGCCCGACAAGATCACCCTCGAGTCGGTCTACGAGTACGAGTCGCGCCGGTACCTGGAGTACACGCTGCGCTGGCGCAACGTGCCCAAGCCGTCGATCGCGGCGGTGCAGGGCAAGTGCATCGCGGCCGGCCTGATGCTGTGCTGGCCGTGCGACCTGATCGTGGCGGCCGAGAACGCGCAGTTCTCCGACCCGGTGGTGCACATGGGCATCGGCGGGGTCGAGTACCACGGCCACACCTGGGAGCTCGGCCCGCGCAAGGCCAAGGAGATCCTGTTCACCGGCCGTCCCATCACCGCGGAGGAGGCCGAGAAGGTCGGCATGGTCAACCAGGTGGTCCCCCTGGAGGACCTGGAGACCGCCGCGATGGAGCTGGCCGGGCGGATCGCGCAGATGCACCCCTTCGCGCTCCGGCAGGCCAAGCGCGCCGTCAACCAGACGCTGGACGTCCAGGGCTTCTACGCCGCCATCCAGTCGATCTTCGACGTCCACCAGACCGGGCACGGCAACGCCCTCAGCGAGGGCGGCTACCCGGTCCTGGTCCGCCTCGACGAGATGAAGAAGCAGCTCAAGTCGCAGTGAGCCGCGGGCGTCCGCGGGCACCCTGGGCACCGCGGGCTCCGCGGGCACCGAGAGGCCACGGGCGGGCCACGGACCGGGCTCGGGCGGGCGTCGGCGGCCCGCCCGAGGTCCGTGCCCGCCGCAGTGCCCGCCCAGTGCCCGCCGCCGCGCCCGCTGCATTGATCACGCCTTTCCGCCGCCCTTTGGAAGCCGCATTCCCGCGGTGATCCGGAGTGGCGCGTCCTCTATATCGTCGCTCGGCCGGCCCTTCGCCACGGGCTGCTTCTGATCGTCCTGTCGAGATGACGTTCTCCCTTGTGAATACTTGATTTACCAGTGTGGAGAATGTAGTTTTCGACCACTGCGGAGGATGGACAGGATGCGAACTCAGGACAGGGTGCCGATGGTCACCGGAATGCACGTGAACGGCGGACGGGTGGTGTGGCTGTGAAGCGTCTGCTCATCGACGGGCGGCTCGTGGAGACCGAGAGAACGTTCACCTCGTTGAATCCGGCGACGGGCGAGGCGCTCGGCGAGGCGCCGGACGCCACCGTCGCCGACGCCGAGACCGCGGTCGAGGCCGCGCGGCGCGCCTTCGACACCACGCGCTGGGCGAGCGACCGCGAGTTCCGTGTCAAGTGCCTGAACCAGCTGTACCAGGCGCTGCACAAGCACAAGGAGGACCTGCGGGAGCTGACGATCGCGGAGGTGGGCGCGCCCCGCGTCAGCACGCACGGCGCCGGCCTCGACGAGCCGATCGAGCTCGTCCGCTACTACGCCGACCTGGTCGCCGGCCTTCCCGAGACCGAGGAGCTCGGCGAGATCGAGGTGCGGGGCCAGCGCCACCGCCGCTGGGTGGAGAAGCTGCCCGCGGGCGTGGTCACCGCGATCACGGCCTACAACTACCCGACCCAGCTCGCCCTGGCCAAGCTGGCCCCGGCGCTGGCCGCCGGGTGCACGGTGGTGCTCAAGGGCGCCCCGGACACGCCGCTGATCACGCTGGCGCTGGGCGAGCTGATCGCCTCCGACACCGAGATCCCGCCCGGCGTGGTGAACGTGCTGACCTCCTCGGAGGTCGCGGTGGGCGAGGTGCTCACCACCCACCCCGGGGTGGACATGATCACCTTCACCGGGTCCACCCCGACCGGCCGCAAGATCATGGCCGCCGCCAGCGAGACCGTGAAGAAGGTCTTCCTGGAGCTGGGCGGCAAGTCCGCCATGATCGTGCTGGACGACGCCGACTTCGGCCTGGCCGCGATGATCGCGTCCTTCACCGTCTGCTCGCACTCCGGGCAGGGCTGCGCGATCACGTCCCGGATGCTGGTGCCCCGCGCCCACCACGACGCGATCGTCGAGCAGGTCGCGGCCAACCTCGCGCAGGTGCGCTACGGCGACCCGTCCGACGCCGGCAACTACATGGGCCCGCTCATCAGCGAGCGGCAGCGCGACAAGGTCGATGCCATGGTGAAGCGGGCCGTCGAGGCGGGCGCCACGCTGGTCACCGGCGGCGAGAAGGTCGACCCGGGCTACTACTACAAGCCCACGCTGCTGAGCAATGTCGACCCGACGAGCGAGGTCGCGCAGGAGGAGGTGTTCGGCCCGGTGCTGGCGGTCATCCCGTTCGACGACGACGAGGACGCGGTGCGGATCGCCAACGACTCCATCTACGGCCTGTCCGGCGCGGTGTACGGCGCCGACCAGGAGCGGGCCCTGTCGGTGGCGCGCAGGATCCGCACGGGCACCATCGGCGTCAACGGCGGGGCGTGGTTCGCGCCCGACGCGCCGTTCGGCGGGTTCAAGCAGTCGGGGATCGGCAGGGAGATGGGTGTGGCCGGACTTGAGGAGTTCCAGGAGCGCAAGACCCTCGCGGTGGTGGTCGCATGAAGCCGCTCGAGGGCATCCGCGTCCTTGAGGTCGCGATGTACGGCTTCGTCCCGTCGGCGGGGGCCGTCCTCGCCGACTGGGGCGCCGACGTGATCAAGGTCGAGCACGCCGTCAACGGCGACCCGCAGCGCGGGCTCCGGCAGACCGGCACCATGAAGGTCGAGGGCGACCCCAACCCCAACGTCGAGCACGCCAACCGCGGCAAGCGCAGTCTCGGCCTGGACGTGGGCCGCCCGGAGGGCAAGGAGGTGCTGGACGAGCTGGTGCGCCGCGCCGACGTGTTCCTCACCAGCTTCCTGCCCGCGGCCCGCCGCAAGCTGGGCATCGACGTCGAGGACATCCGCGCGCTGAACCCGAAGATCATCTACGCGCGGGGGAGCGCGCTCGGCCCGCGCGGAACCGAGTCCGAGCGCGGCGGGTTCGACATGACGGCGTTCTGGTGCCGCGCCTCCACGGCCGCCAGCATCACCCCGCCCACCATCGACGGCATGATCCCCCCGCCCGCACCCGCCTACGGCGACACGATCTCCGGCACCAACCTCGCCGGCGGCATCACCGCGGCGCTGTTCAAGCGCGAGCGGACGGGCGAGCCGTCGGTCGTGGACGTCTCCCTGCTCGGCAGCGGGCTGTGGGCCATGGGGCACCTGATCGGGCTGTCCCAGCACCTCAAGGAGCCGGGGGTGGCGCCCGTCCCGGGCTCGCACGGCTCGCCCAACAACCCCCTCTCCGGCCTGTACCGGACGGCCGACGGCCGCTTCCTGTCGCTGGTGATGCTGCAGCCGGGCAAGTACTGGGCGGACGTGTGCCGGCACATCGACCGTCCCGAGCTGGCCGATGACCCCCGCTTCGCCACCGCGGAGCTGATCGCGGCCAACACCGGGGAGGCCGTCGAGGCCCTGCGCGAGGCGATCGCCGGGCGCACCCTCGCGGAGTGGACCGAGCGCTTCGCCACCCTTTCCGGGCCGTGGGCGCCGGTGCAGGACTCCCTGCAGGTGGGCGAGGACGCGCAGATCCGGGCGAACGAGTACATCCTCCAGGCCGGGGAGCTGGAACTGGTCGCCAACCCGGTGCAGTTCGACGTCACCGCGCCCGAACTGGGCCCCGCGCCCGAGTTCGCCGCCCAGACCGAGGAGGTCCTCCTGGAGCTCGGTCTGGACTGGGAGCGCATCATCGCCCTCAAGGAAGCGGGCGCGGTCACCTGAGTGCGCCGCGGCGTCCCGGGTCCGTCCCGGGACGCCGCGTTCGCGTCGCGACCGGGCCGGCCGGGGGGATGTCGCCGCCGTGGACCCGGTGTCGCCTCGCGCGCCGGCCACCACGCCTGACCGGCGGCCCGGCCGCTCCGGCGCACGTGCTCACGGGTTGGAGCGGAGCCGGTCGATATTGCGATGCTCTTAATAAGAGAATATGCTTCTCCAAACTGACGAGGGAGGATCTCCATGCCGTCGCGTGAGCTGCCGTATCCGCTTTTCGACGCGGACAACCACCTTTACGAGCCGCAGGAGGCGCTGACCCAGTACCTCCCCAAGGAGTACAGCGGCGCGATCGAGTACGTGCAGGTGCGCGGCCGCACGAAGATCGCCGTGCGCGGCCAGATCAGCGAGTACATCCCCAACCCCACCTTCGAGGTGGTCGCCCGTCCCGGCGCGATGGAGGAGTACTACCGGGTCGGCAACCCCGAGGGGAAGACCCGCCGGGAGATCTTCGGCGAGCCGATGAAGTCGATCCCCGCCTTCCGCGAGCCCGCGCCCCGGCTGGAGCTGATGGACGAGCAGGGCATCCAGAAGTCGCTGATGTTCCCGACCCTGGCCAGCCTCATCGAGGAGCGGATGCGGGACGACCCGGAGCTCACCCACGTGGTGATCCACGCGCTCAACCAGTGGCTCCACGAGACCTGGTCGTTCGACTACAAGAGCCGCATCTACACCACCCCCGTCATCACCCTCCCGATCGTGGAGAAGGCGATCGAGGAGCTCAACTGGTGCGTGGAGCGCGGCGCGCGGGCGGTCCTGATCCGGCCCGCCCCGGTGCCCGGGTACCGCGGCCCGCGGTCGTTCGCGCTGCCGGAGTTCGACCCGTTCTGGAAGCGCGTCGTGGAGACCGGGGTGCTGGTCGCCATGCACTCCTCCGACAGCGGCTACGCCCGCTACATCAGCGACTGGGAGGGCCAGCGGAACGAGATGCTGCCCTTCAAGCCGAACGCCTTCGGGCAGCTGAGCAGCTGGCGCCCCATCGAGGACGCGGTGGGCTCGCTGGTCTGCCACGGCGCCCTGACCCGCTTCCCCGACCTGAAGATCGCGGTCATCGAGAACGGCGCCTCCTGGGTGAAGCCGCTGCTCGGCAACCTCGCCGACGTCTACAAGAAGATGCCGCACGAGTTCGGCGAGAACCCGATCGAGCAGATCAAGCGCAACATCAACATCAGCCCGTTCTGGGAAGAGGACATGGCCGAGCTCGGCGATCTCATCGGGATCGAGCGGGTGCTGTTCGGCTCCGACTACCCCCACCCCGAGGGCCTGGCCGACCCGGTCACCTACGTCGACGAGCTGCAGCGCCTGAGCGAGGAGGACAAGGCCAAGGTCATGGGCGGCAACCTGGCCAAGCTCGTCGGCGTGTGAGACGGGCATGAGCTGGGACACCATCCCCGAGATGGTGCTGAGCGCGGCCGACCGCTTCGGTGACGCCGAAGCCGTGGTGGACGGCCCGCTCAGGCTCGGCTTCGCCGAACTGGCCGACCGGGTCCGCGCCGCCGCCGGAGCGTTCGCGGCGGCGGGGATCCGGAAGGGCGACCGGGTGGCGATCTGGGCGCCCAACTCCGCCGAATGGATCATCGCCGCGTTCGGGCTGCAGACCGCCGGCGGGGTCCTGGTCCCGGTCAACACGCGGTACCGGGCGGAGGAGGCGGGCGAGGTCATCCGCCGGAGCGGGGCCAGGGCCGTGCTCGTCCAGAAGGGCTTCCTCGGCCTTGACTTCCCCGTCCCGCCCGGCGTGCCGGTGTTCGACCTGAAGTCGGGATTCCTGGAGAGCGGCGCGCGCTGCGAAGCCGAGGTGAGCGGCGGCGACGTCGCCGACATCGTGTTCACCTCGGGGACGACGGGACGGTCCAAAGGCGTCATGTGCGACCACCGGCAGTCCCTCCGGCTGTACACCGAGTGGTGCGGCCGGGCCGACCTGCGCGAGGGCGACCGCTACCTGATCGTCAACCCGTTCTTCCACGTGTTCGGCTACAAGGCCGGCTGCATCGCCTCCCTCATCCGCGGCGCCACCATGATCCCGGTCCCGGTCTTCGACGTGGACCGCGTGCTGGAGCTGGTGGAGCGGGAGCGGGTGACGATGCTGCCGGGACCGCCCACGCTGTACCACTCGCTGCTGGAGGCGCCCGGCCGGCGCGACCTGTCGTCCCTGCGCGTCGCGGTGACGGGCGCCGCCGACATCCCGGTGGAACTCATCCGCCGGATGCGCGGCGAGCTGCCGTTCCGGAGGATCATGACCGGGTACGGGCTGACCGAGGCGTCGGGGACGGTCACCACGACCGCGGCCGAGGACTCCTTCGAGGACATCGCGACCACGGTCGGACGGCCGTGCGAGGGCGTCGAGGTGCGGATCGCCGACGACGGCGAGGTGCTGGTCCGCGGCTACACGGTCATGAAGGGCTACCTCGACGACCCGGCGGCGACCGCCGAGGCCGTCGACGCCGACGGCTGGCTGCACACCGGCGACCTCGGCGCGCTGGACGGCAAGGGCCTGCTGCGGATCTCCGGCCGCAAGAAGGACATGTTCATCGTCGGCGGCTTCAACGTCCACCCCGCGGAGGTCGAGGGGTGCCTGCTGGAGCATCCCGCGGTCGCGCAGGCCGCGGTCGTCGCCGTCCCCGACGACCGGCTCGGCCAGGTGGCCAGGGCGCATGTCGTGCGCCGCGGCCCGGTGTCGGAGGAGGAGCTGATCGCCTGGAGCCGCGACCGGATCGCCGGCTACAAGGCGCCCAGGTCCGTGGCGTTCCTCGAGGAACTGCCGCTGAACGCCACCGGCAAGGTGATGAAGGAACGCCTGAAATGAAGAACGGCTGAGACGACCGCTGGGACCCACCCCCTTGAGCCCACGGAGCAGACCGTGTTCAACGCTGAGCAGGCCGCCGGCTCGCACGGGCGGCCGCGCACGCGGCCCATCCGCCGCAGGATCGCGCTGCTGCTGGTCATCCCGCTGACGTCCCTGGTGGCGCTCTGGGGCTTCTCGGCGTCCACGACGCTGTCCGCGGCGCTGCAACGCCTCGACTTCGCCACGGTTTACGAGCGCGTCGGCACGCCCCTGGGCGGGCTCGCTCAGGCGCTGCAGGACGAGCGGGGCGCGGCCGTCGCGCTGCTCGCCGACTCCGCCGACGCCAACGCCGCCCGGTTCCAGGAACGGGTGATCGCGACGGACGCGGCGGTCGCGGCGGTCCGCAAGGCGGCCGGCACACCGGAGGCCTGGGGTCCGAGGGAGGGCGCCGCCGCGCAGCGCTACCAGGACCTCGACCGCGCCTTCGCCGGCCTGGGGGCGCTGCGTTCGCAGGCCGGCTCGGGGGGCGGCACGCCGCTGCGCCTGATCGACGAGTACAGCGGGATCGTGACGGCGACGACGATGCTGCTGACCACCCTGACCAGGATCGACGACATCTCCGTCCAGCAGCAGACGATGTCGCTCCTGAACGTCTACTGGGCGCGCGACTTCATGCTCCGCCAGGACCTGCTGCTGTCGACCGTCGCGCGGGGCCGGCTGACCGCGACCGAGCGCGCCGCCTTCGCCCGGTGGGCCGGGAGCGGCCGGGAGTTCTTCGCGATGGGCCGCGCCACGGCCGACCGCGAGATCGCCGACTTCCTCCGCCGGCTCACCGACGCGCCGCCCTACCTCGCCTACCGCAGGCTGGAGGAGGGCGTCGTCGCCGGCGGAGCGGTTCCGAGGACCGCCGAGTGGCGCGCCACGATCACCGCGCTGTCCCCGATGTGGCTGCAGGTCACCCAGCAGGCGGGGCAGATCCTGACCCGGCGGGAGATCGAGCCGGTCGAGCGGGGCATCATGACCCGCTTCTACCTGGCGGGCGGGGTCGGGCTGCTGGCCGTGGTCGCCTCGGTGGTGCTGTCGCTGCTGTTCGCGCGGCGCCTGGCCGACGAGCTGCGCACCCTGCAGCGGACCGCGCAGGAGCTGGCGCACGAGCGGCTGCCGCGGGTGGTGGCGCGGCTGCGGCGCGGCGAACGGGTGGACGTGGAGGCCGAGGCGCCGCGTCCCGCCGCGTCCCGCCGCGGGCAGGACGCGGGAGGTCGCGCTGGTCACCGACGCGTTCGCCGCCGTTCAGCGCACCGCGATCGGCACCGCGGTCGGGGAGGCGGAACTGCGTGCGAGCATCAACCGCGTGTTCGTCAGCCTGTCGTGGCGCAGCCAGTCGCTGCTGCACCGGCAGCTGCGGCTGCTGGACGAGATGGAGCGGCGGGCGTCCAGCCCGGAGGAGCTGGAGGCGCTGTTCCGGCTGGACCATCTGACCACCCGGATGCGGCGCCACGCCGAGGGCCTGGTCATCCTGTCGGGAGCGCCGACCGTCCGGGCGTGGGACCATCCGGTCGCCGCCGAGGACCTGGTCCGCGCCGCGATCGCCGAGGTGGAGGACTACACGCGGGTCGAGGTGGCGGGCTCCTCGTCGTCCGCGGTGACCGGCCGCGTCGTCGCCGACGTCATCCACCTGCTGGCGGAGCTGATCGAGAACGCGGCGGCCTTCTCCCCGCCGACCACCGAGGTCACCGTGAAGGTGGAGACGGTGGCCAACGGGCTGGCGATCGAGGTGGTGGACCGGGGGATCGGGATCGGGCTGCACCCGGACGAGCGGGCCGAGCTCAACCGCCGGCTGGCCGACTCCGCCGAGTTCGACCTGGCCGACGCCGACCGGCTCGGGCTGTTCGTGGTCGCGCGGCTGGCGGCGCGGCACGGCGTCCAGGTGACGCTCCAGCCCTCGGCGTACGGGGGGACGACCGCGATCGTGCTGGTCCCGCACATGCTGGTGACCCACGACGAGCAGCGGCGGCCGCTGAACGGCGCGGCGCAGGGGCCGGAGGTGGTGGCGCAGCCCGCCGACGCCGTGCCGGTGCCCGCGCACCGCCTCGACCGTCCGATCAGGCCCGCGCTGCCGGGCCCGGCGATCCACGAGCCGCCGCCCTCGCCGCCGCCCTCGCCTCCGGCTCCGCCGCCGGTCTGGGGCATGCCGCCCAACGGCCTGGACAGTCCGCTCCCGGGCGGTGGCCCGCCCGAGCCGGAGTCGAGCGAGGTCACCGGAGAACTGCCCCGCCGGGTGCGGCAGCAGAACCTGGCCCCGCAGCTGCGCGGACGGCCGGCGCCCCGGCCCGCGGGCCACCGGCCTGCGCCGGAGCCCGAAAAGCCGCCGGAGACAGGCCGGGGCCCCGCGGCCGAGGACGACTTCGAGGAGCCGAGCCCCGAGCTGAGCCGCGACCTGATGAGCTCGCTGCAGTCAGGATGGCAGCGCGGCCGGGACTTCGACGACGATCCGGACGACAACGACCCGCTCGACGAATGGGGGCGATCATGAACCAGGGGACCCGGGCGTCCGGCGAGCTGGACTGGCTGCTGGACGACCTGGTGCAGCGGGTCGGCGAGGTGCGCCAGGCGGTGCTGCTGTCGCGGGACGGGCTGGTGATGGCCGCCTCCGGCGGTGTCACCCGGCAGGACGCCGAGTTCCTCGCCGCGCTGTCGTCGGGGTTCCACAGCCTCGCCAACGGGGCGCGCGAGCACTTCGAGTCCAGGCGCGTGCGGCAGACCGTCGTCGAGCTGGACGGGCTGCTGTTCTTCGTCATCCCGGCCGGCAGCGGCAGCTGCCTGGCGGTGCTGAGCGACGCGGGCGGCAACGCGGGCCTGGTCGCCTACGAGACCGCCGTGCTGATCAAGCGGGTCCGGCGGCAGCTGGCCGCGGAGCCGCGGGCCGCCTCGGGCGTCGCACCGGGCGCGCCGGGTGCCCCGGGCGCCGGCCCGTGGCCGCAGACCGGCTCCGCCGCCCCGGGGTGATCCCGTGGACGCGCCGAAGGAGCGCTGGGTCGGCCGCGACGCGGGGCCGATCGTGCGGCCGTACGCGGTCACCCGCGGGCGGGTGCGCCCGCGGGGACTCGCCATCGATCTGATCACCATCCTGGTCGCCACCGGCCGCGCGCCCGGCGAGCCGGTGCGGCTGACGCGCGAGCAGCGCACGCTGCTGGAGCTGTGCCGGCGGCCCTCCACCCCCGCCGATCTCGCGTCGGAGACCGACCTTCCGTTCCGGGTCGTCCAGATCCTGCTGGAGGACCTGCACCAGTACGGCCTGATCGAGGAGCTGCCGCAGGCCGTGCAGGGTGAGCAGGGTGAGCAGGACGGCCGGCCCGACCCCCGGATACTGATGAGGTTGCTCCATGAACTCCGCCGCCTTTGACGCCTCGGTCCGTTCCCCGCAGGGCGTGGAGGACGATGTTCCGCGGCACACGCTGAAGATCCTGGTCGCCGGAGGCTTCGGCGTCGGCAAGACCACGCTGGTCGGGGCGGTGAGCGAGATCAGACCGCTGCGCACCGAGGAGGAGCTCACCGAGGTCGGCGACAAGGTTGACGACCTGCGCGGCGTGGAGCGCAAGGCGACCACGACCGTCGCGATGGACTTCGGCCGGCTGACCTTCCCCGGCGGCATCCGGCTCTACCTGTTCGGCACGCCCGGGCAGGAGCGCTTCTGGTTCATGTGGGACCGGATCGCCTACGGCGCGATCGGCGCCGTCGTGCTGGCCGACACCCGGCGGCTGACCGCGAGCTTCGCCAGCATCGACTTCTTCGAGCAGCGCGGGATCCCGTTCCTGGTCGCCGTCAACTGCTTCGACGGCGCCCGCCGCTACACGATCGAGCAGATCCGCGGCGCGCTGGACGTCGATCCGCACGTCCCCGTCATGCTCTGCGACGCGCGCCGCCACGACGTCGTCAGGGACGTCCTGGTCGCGCTGGTCGAGCACGCGCTCCGGCTCTCCGGACATGGACACTGACCAGGGCCGGCGCACGCCGGTGCCGGTGGCGGAGACGGCCCCGGCCGGCGGCGTGCGGGTCCGCCCTCCCGGCCGGGGGACGGCTCACTTCGGTGGGAAGCGCAGGGCGCCGTCGAGGCGGATGACTTCGCCGTTGAGGTAGTCGTTTTCGCAGATGTGGTGGACGAGGGAGGCGTATTCCTCGGAGCGGCCCATGCGTTTGGGGTGGGGGACCTGGGGTCCCCAGTAGGCTTCGAGTTTGTCGCCGGCTTGGCCGTAGGCGGGGGTGAGGAAGGTGCCGGGGGCGATGGTGACGGCGCGGATGCCGATGGGGGAGAGGTCGCGGGCGGCGACGAGGGTCATGCTGACGACGCCGCCTTTGGCGGCGGCGTAGGGGAGTTGGCCGATCTGGCCTTCGTAGGCGGCGATGGAGGCGGTGTTGACGATGACGCCGCGTGCGCCTTCGTCGAGGGGTGGTTGTTTGGCGATGGCGGCGGCGGCCAGGCGCATGATGTTGAAGACGCCGGTGAGGTAGACGTCGATGGTGGTGCGGAAGCCGGCCAGGTCCAGGGGTGTGCCGTCTTTGTTGAGGAGGCGTCCGCCGGTGGCGGGGCCGCCGTGGACGTCGACGGAGATGCGCAGGGGGCCGTGGGTTTCGGCTTCGGCGATGGCGGTTTGGACGTCGTCTTCGCTGGTGGCGTCGGTGCGTACGTAGTGGATGCCCAGTTCTTGCTCCAGTGCCTTGCCTTTGTCGTCGGCGAGGTCGGCGACGGTGACCTTGGCGCCGGCGGCGTGCAGGCGGCGGACGGTGGCCTGGCCCAGGCCGCCGGTTCCGCCGACCACGAGCGCGGAGCTCCCACTGATCTGCATCAACGTTTTCCTCTCAGGCGAGCAAGAATCTGGATTCCGAGAATATCATTCTCATCACGGCGCGGGCGGCAGGCCGGTGCCGCCGGTCGCCCGCGCGGCCGATCCGGACGCCCGCCGTGCCCGCGGCGTCAGGTCCCGGCGGCTTCGGGCGGGTTGACGAACCAGGCCATCTCCTCCGACAGCCGCTCGCTCTTCCAGCCTTCCGGGGTGCGCACCACGTCGTGGTGGTAGGAGCCGCCGCAGAAGCTCTCCTCGGTCATCCCCGGCAGGCGCATGGGGTTGAGGAAGTACGCCCGGACCTTGGCCCGGTCGCCGTCCAGGTCGACCTCCACGTTGGTGATGATGTGCTGCATCATCGGCATCGGCGTGAGACTCCGCTCCAGCCATGCGATGACCTTGTCACGCGGGCCCGCCGACTCCTCACTCGAGCGGCCGAAGTCGATCAACGCGTCCGGTGTGAAGACCGTCTTCAGCAGCTCCCAGTCCTTCGTGTCCACGGCTCGGGCGTACCTGGCGAGCAGTTCCTGAATCTCGAGTTTGTCGTGCAGTGCCTGCGCGTCCACCGCGCCACCTCATTTCCTGGCCGCACGACCATCCGCTCAGAGTGACGTTCTCGTTTTGGAGAGTCTCATTCTAAAAGCCCGGCGGGCGTCTGTCGAGACGTGTTCCGCTCCGACCGGTCGATGTGCGCCCGACTGTGACCCAGCGTGGCGGCGCCGGCCGCCGGGCGGCGGGGATGCGCCGGCCTGGCCGGGTGCCCGGCGG
This sequence comes from Spirillospora sp. CA-255316, assembly GCA_050942275.1. GTDB lineage: Bacteria > Actinomycetota > Actinomycetes > Streptosporangiales > Streptosporangiaceae > Spirillospora. Next base: position 4,383,724 of record CP192047.1, read on the forward strand.
CCAGGCGCACTCGGCGGCCGCGTTCGGCGGTGGCGGCGCCCCGTCGGCCGCCCTGGTCACGGCATGGATCGTCGGTGGTGCGCCAGAGCGTCCTGGGCTTGCCATGCGCGGTCATCCGGTTCACCGACGTGCCGCGAGAACCCACTCCAGGTGACGGCAACAAGTGGCAACCGCTTGCCATCCTGCTCGCCCCGGCCGCTTGATGATGGCGTTGCCTCGGTGAAACGAGGCGTCCTCAGCCGCCCCATGAGAGCCCGTGCATTCCCTTCTAGACGGCGCAGCCCGTGAGCGCGGTCCCCTGAAAGGAGAGGGTGGACCTGTCGGGCATTGAAGGGGTCGCAATGTGGCGTCATCGGGTCCGGCGCGGCGGTGCAAGAAGTGGGTGAGGTGTTCTCGATAGCGTTTTCAGATTCGGGGAGCAGCGACGATGGAAACGCTTGGCCGTAGGCCGGTCTCTTCGCGCACATCGCGATGTCGAAGGTCCATGCATTTCGGAAATAGGAGTCCGGATGTTGCGCATTCGTTCTACGGGCTCGCGGCTGCGGTCGCGGGTCCTCTCCCTGATGGTCGGAGCCGCCGTGCTGTCGACGACGGCGGCCTGTGGCGGCGCGGCAGGAGGGCCCGCGGGCGGCAGGACCTTGTCGCTCGCCGTGCTCGGTGCTCCGAACTCGTTCGACCCCGCCCAACTGGTCGAGGGGCAGCAGGCCTATGTCTGGAGCGCTCTGTACGACACGTTGCTGTACGTCGACAACCAGGGCCGCCTGCAGCCGAACGCGGCGGAGAGCTGGGACTACTCCGACGACGCGCGGGTGCTGACGCTGAAGCTGCGCCAGGGCATGAAGTTCAGCTCGGGAGCGCCGGTGAACGCGGCGGCCGTCAAGGCGACACTGGAACGCACCATCGCCACACCGGGGCCCAACCAGGCCAAGGTCACGGCGATCAGGACGGTCGAAACCCCTGATGACCGCACCGTGGTGCTCAGGCTCGAGCGCCCGGACGGGTCGCTGCTGAGCGGGCTGGCGATGGCGGCCGGGGTGATCGGGGATCCGGCCACGCTCAGGCAGGCGCGCACCACGCTCGATCCGGTCGGCTCGGGGCCCTATGTCCTGGACAAGGCCGCGACGGTCAACGGCTCGACCTACGTGCTCAAGCGGCGGGATGATCACTGGAACGCCAAGTCCTACCCGTTCCAGACCGTGAAGATCCGGGTGATCGCCGACCGGACCGCCACCGTCAACGCGCTGCAGGCCGGTGAACTCAACGCCGGCAGCGTCGAGTCGACCCATCTGGGCAGGATGAGAGCGGCGGGTTTCGAGGTCGCCGTCGACGAGGCCGCCTCGGTCGGGAACCTGGTCATCGCCGACCGGCGGGGCACGCTCCTCAGACCCCTGGGCGACCCGCGGGTACGGCGTGCGATCAACATGGCCTTCGACCGGAAGAAGATCGTCCAGCAACTGCTCCGAGGGGCGGGCCGGCCGACGCTTCAGGTGTTCAACCCCAAGGGGCAGGCCTACGACGCGGCGTTGGAGAAGACCTACTCCTACGATCCCGCGGCGGCCAAGAGGCTGCTGGCCGAGGCCGGCCACCCGGACGGATTCTCCGTTGAGATGCCCAGCCTCCCGTTCAGCAAGCCGTTCGAACCGACGATCAGCCAGGCGCTCGCCGGCATCGGGATCGAGGTCACCTGGGTTCCGGTGCCCCCGCAGAACAACGTCGTGGCGCTGACCTCGGGGAAGTATCCGATGTTCTTCATCGTCGACGCGCTGAGCACGGCTCCCTACGAGGTGAAGAACAACTTCTCCCCGACCGGCCTCCGCAACGTGTTCAAGACGACGGACCCCGAGCTCACCAAGCTGCTGAACCAGGTCAACGGTGAGCAGGATCCCGCCAAGGCGGCCGGCCTCTACAAGAAGATCAATGCCTTCACGGTCGAGAACGCCTGGGACGCGCCGGTGTTCTACGTGGGCGTCCACTGGGTGACCAAGAAGGGCATCAAGTATCTCGGCGACGGCTCCCTGCGCACCGTCCGGGCCTTCGGCGTCTCGAACTAGGACCCCAGAGCCGGCAATCACCACGATTCCTTGAGGGAGATCGCATGTTGAGACCCGCTCCACCGCCACGCGCGAGCTGGTGAACCTGGACGGGCTCTGGCGGTTCGCCGTCGACGGGACGGCCGGGGCCGAGCCGTGGGCCGGGCCCCTGGACACGCCGCTGGAGGCGGCGGTGCCGGCCAGCTACAACGACCTGTTCACCGACAGCGCCATCCGCGACCACGTGGGCTGGGTCTGGTACCAGCGGCGGGTGCGCGTGCCGCGCGGCTGGGCGGGCGAGCGGGTGTTCCTGCGCGTCGACGCCGCCACCCACCAGGGCAAGGTCTACGTCGACGACGTCCTGGTCGCCGAGCACGCCGGGGGCTACACCCCCTTCGAGGCCGACATCACCGATCACGTGCGCGCCGGTGAGGAGTTCCGGCTCACCATCGGGGTCAACAACGAGCTGACGAACGTGACGATCCCGCCCGGGACGATCACGGTCTCCCAGGACGGGAAGCGCAAGCAGACTTACCTGCACGACTTCTTCAACTACGCGGGCCTGGCCCGGTCGGTGTGGCTGCACAGCCGTCCCGCCGTCCACATCGCCGACATCACGGTCGTGACCGGTGTCGAGGGGACGACCGGGACGGTCGAGTACGCGGTGGAGACCAGCTCGCCCGCGGCGGTCCGCGTCCGGGCCCTGGACGCCGGCGGCGCACAGGTGGCGGCGGCCGAGGGAGCGGGCGGGACCCTGCGGATCGAGGAGGTGACGCTGTGGCGGCCGGGCGCGGCCTACCTGTACGAACTCCTCGTCGAGGTGCTCGACGGCGAGGAGGTCGTGGCGAGCACGTGTGGAACTTCGCCGACTTCCAGACCTCCAACGGCATCCACCGGGTCGACGGCGAAGAAGGGCGTGTTCACCCGCGACCGGCGCCCCAAGGCGGCCGCGCACGCCCTGCGGGCACGCTGGAGCTCCCTCAACGGCCGCCGCCCCTCCGGCAACGGCTAGACCCGGCGGAACAGGAGGTCAGTGGTTCCACCACCGAGTTCACCGGTGACGTTCCTCGGCGCGGGCCTGCACGTCGGCGTCGGAGCAGAATCCGAGTCCGGTGCGTTTGAGGCACAGCAGGCCCAGGAGCCTGCCGCCTTCGTCGACCACGGCGAGCCGGCGCCGCCGGGCCTTCGTCATCGAGCGCCAGGTGGTGTCGAGGTCGGCGTCCGGTGCGGTGACGCGGTCGTGCAGGCGTCCGGCCAGTCGGGCAGGGCTGTCCGCGGGCTGGGAGTCGAGGTCGGGGCGTTCGACCACGGAGACCAGGTGGCCGCCGTCGACGACCAGTACGGCGTGGACGTGGTCGTCGCGGAGGACGGCGCGTGCCTGGGCGACGGTGGTCGCCGGGCCGCACACCTTGGGGGCGCGGACCATCGCGTCGGCCACCGTCCGGGCGGGAGCGTGTTCGCCGGCGAGCGTCATGAGCGGTGCGGTCCAGACGTGCGGTGTCGTACCAGGGATAAGCGTATCGCCGCGGGGCCGTGCTGGAGGGAGGCGGTGATCGTGTTCCTCACGGCCCGGGGGTTTCCGTCATGCGTGCGGGGCGGTCCGCGGGGCCGGGTGGAGGCTGACGGGGATTCCGGAGTAGCGCGCCATGCCGGTGATGAGGTCGATCTCGTCCTTGGAGGTCAGCGCGTTGACGTTGGCTCCCTCGTGCCCATGGGGCACCGACACCGCGCCGCGGCGGATGGACGGGTCCACCTTCGCCACCCCCGTCAGCTCGCCGTGCGCGCTGCGGACGGCCAGCGGCAGGCCGTCGGCCACTCCGGCGGCGGCCGCGTCGTCGGGGTGGACGATGATCTCGGGGGAGTCCCCCAGGTAGGTCAGCTGGGAGTTCAGGTGGTGCTTCTGGCGGCGCGGCACGAGGACGAGCGGTGCCGGTTCGCGCAGTTCGGCGAGCTGCTCGACCAGAAGGCGGGGCGCCAGCCGCCACCCGCCGAGTCGTTCCAGGTGCCGCTCGACCCACGGTGCGGGCAGTTCGCGGGGCGCCTCGGCCCAGCCCTGGGCCACCAGTTCCTCGAACGGCTTGCGGCCGCGCCGGCCGATTGTGGCGAGCCGTGCGTCGTCGGTGGCCTGCTCGCCGGTGGTGTCGGCGAGTTCGTGGCCCAGGCGCCGGCCGAGCTCGGCGAGGATCCACCAGGTGGAGCGGCGGTCGCCGACCGGCTCGACCACGGCGGGGGAGTGCTGCGCGCAGACGCGCGGGCTCAGGAAGTCCCACAGGGTCACATCGGCGCGTTCCAGCTGGTCCTTGGTCGGCAGGACGTGTGTCGAGAGCGCGGTCGTCTCGTTGCCGATGATCTCGAGGGTGGCGAAGACCTCGAGTTTCTCCAGCGCCGGGATCAGGGCGGTCGCGTCGGGGAAGGCCGTGATGAGGTGGCCGCCGAGGTTCAGCAGGGCCCGGATGTTGCCGGCCTCGATCTCGTCGGGCAGTGCCGCGCAGGGCCATTCTCCGAGGAACGACTGCGTCTCCGGGCGGCTGCGCGGGCCCGGGCCGAAGGAGCCGTCGGCGGGTGAGACCGGCAGGTCGAAGGTCTCGAGCCGGTAGGCGAACCCGGGGTGGAACCAGGCGCCGCCGGGCCGGTTCATGGAGCCGGTGAGGATCATCAGGGCCCAGGCGAGCCACTGGGTCACGTTGGCGCTCGAGGCCATGGTCACGCCGGTGCCCGTCTCGATCGCGACCCGCCCGGCCCGCCGTACTCCGGCCAGCAGCCGGGTCAGATCCTGCGGTGGCACGTCGGTGATCCGCGCCGCGCGCTCCAGCGTGAACGCCTCCACCGCGGCCGACAGCGCGTCAGCGTCGACGGCGCGCGTTCGAAGCACCTCCTGGTCGGCCCCGTCCCGCAGGATCTCGCGCACGAGGAAGGCCAGGACCGCGTAGTCCGTGCCCGGCCGCGGCGCGAGGTGGTGGGTGGCGGCGTGCGCGGTCTCGGTGTGGAGCGGGTCGAGGACCCACACCTCCGCGCGGGTCCGCATCTCGCGGAGCCTGCCGCGGGGGTTGGGCATCGCGACGGTGTGGCCGTGCGACACGACCGGGTTGCTGCCCACGTACATGACGAAGGCGGCGTTGTCGTAGTCGGGGCGGGCGCTGAGGGACCGCGAACCGCCCACCAGGTCGGCGACCAGGGGCTTGGCCGTGCCGTCGATGGTCAGCGGGCTGAACCTGGCGGGGGTCCCGATGGCACCGTACAGCGCCTCGGCCATCCGGTACCCGGCGGCGTCCATGCCGATGCCGCTGCCGAAGAAGACACCGACCGCCTCCGGGCCGTGCCGGTCGATGATGGGACGAAGCCGCGCCCCGAGATCGTCCAGGCACTCCTCCCAGGTTACGGGCCGCGGCCTCCCGTCGATCCGCATGAGCGGGCGTTCGAGCCGGTCGGGATGGTGGTGCATCCTCGGCAGCGCCCGACCCTTCGTGCAGGTATAGCCGCGCGACAGCGGCTGGTCCCGGTCGCCCCGTACCCGGATGACCTCGACGCCGGATACGTCGACGAGGATGCCGCAGACCGAGGTGCAGATCCTGCAGAAGCTGCGGACCGTGCGCACGGTGCTCATTGTTGTCCCTTTCTTTTGTTGCGGGCCCGGCATGTGCTCGCGGGCGTGCGGGAAAAGCCGCAGATCAGCGATTGCGGAACCTCCTCCGGCCGCTGTCTGACACTTGTCGTGCGGCAGACCGTGGGGTGGCCGGGAGAAGAGGGACGAGGATGCCGAGAAATGGTCGATGAAGCCATCGGTCGCTCGCCTTGAAGGCGCTGATCCGGGCTGAGCGGAGGGGGTGGGTGGGTCGACGGATGGTGTACGGGATTCTACGTACACGAGCCGGTTATTTCTAGCCGATCGTTTAAGACTGGCACATGAACGGGACGGCGTTGCTAGACTGCCGCGGGTGGCCCAGGAGAGCACGGCGGGAACCGTCCGAGAACGGATGCGGGCCGCCGCCTTGGGGCTGTTCGCCCTCCACGGGGTCAACGGCACATCACTGCAGATGATCGCCGACGAGATCGGCGTCACCAAGGCCGCCGTCTACTACCACTTCCCCAGCAAGGACGACCTCGTCCACGCGATCATCACCCCCTACATCCGGCGGCTCGCCCTCCTGGTGGAGGCCGCCGAGCGCCGGGGGCGCCGGGCCGAGCGGGCCGAGACCGTCCTGGCCGGCATCGTCGACATGGTCGTCGAGAACCGCCACCTCAACGCCGCCCTGCTCGTCGACCCCGTCGTGGTCCGCCTTCTGCGCGCCCGATCGGACATGCGCGACCTCGACCGGCGCATCACCGTCCTGCTGGCCGGCCCCGACCCCGATGCCCAGAAACTCGTCAACGCCGTCATGCTCAGCGGCGGCCTCACGCTCGCGCCGGTCGACCCCCGGCTGGCTCGCCTCGGCGATGACGCGCTGCGCGAACACCTCATGGCCGCCGCCCGCCACCTTCTGCGACTGAGGGCGCCCGCCGCGAGGCCCTGACCCGTGGATCTCGTTCCGCTCCCGCGCCGATCGCTCGCCCGCCATTGCGCCCGCCCCATCGCGAAAATATTCTTCTCTCTACGGAGAAGATAATTCTTGCTCGGTGGACCGCGGCGAGGAGGGCGCATGGTCGTGCGACGAGAGCGGCTGGACGACGGTGACGATCCGGCGATGACGGTCGAGCCCATGACCCCGACCTGGCATGCGCGGGCCACCCCGGACGCGCCCGCGATCATCATGGGCGCGAGCGGCGAGGTCGTCACCTTCGCGCAACTGGAGGAGCGGTCGGTGCGCTTCGCCCGGGCGCTGCGCTCCCGCGGCCTCCGGGTGGGCGACCACATCGCGATCCTCATGGAGAACAACCGGGCCTACCTCGAGGTCGCCTGGGCGGCGCAGCGGTCGGGCCTGTACTACACCGCGATCAACAGCCACCTCCGCCCCGGTGAGGTGCAGTACGTGCTGGACGACTGCGGAGCCGCCGCCCTGGTGACCAGCGAGGCCATGGCGGACGTGGTCGCGGGCCTGGATCTGTCGCGGATACCGGTCCGGCTGACGGCGGCGGGCGGGCTCGCGGGCTTCGACCGCTACGAGGACCTGCTCGGCGCCGAACCGGCGGACCCGCTCCCGGACGAGTGCGAGGGCCGCGAGATGCTGTACTCGTCCGGCACGACCGGGCGGCCCAAGGGCGTGCGCAAGCCGCTGCCGCGCACGCGGCTGGGCGATCCGGAGTCGGCGCCCGTCCAGATCGCCAAGGGACTCGTGATGCAGGGCGGCGGGCCCGGCTCGGTCTACCTCTCGCCCGCTCCGCTGTACCACGGGGCGCCGCTGGTGTTCTCCATGTCGATGCACCGGCTCGGCGCGGCGGTCGTGGTGATGGAGCGGTTCGACGCTCTGCGCTGCCTGGAGCTGATCGAGCGCCACCGGGTGACCCACGCGCAGTTCGTCCCGACGATGTTCATCCGCATGCTGCGGCTGCCGCGGGAGGAGCGGGAACGCTTCGACCTGTCGAGCCTGGCCATCGTCACGCACGGGGCGGCGCCGTGCCCGGTCTCGGTGAAGCGGCGGATGCTGGAGTGGTGGGGGCCGATCATCCACGAGTACTACTCGGGCACCGAGGACGTCGGCCACACCTCGATCACACCCGAGGAGTGGCTGGCGCACCCCGGCTCGGTCGGCAGGCCCGCGCAGGAATGCCACATCGTCGGTGAGGACGGCCGGGAGCTGCCGCCGGGCGAGCCGGGCGTGGTGTACTTCGCGGGCGGCCGGTCGTTCGAGTACCACAACGACCCGGAGAAGACGGCGTCGGTGATCAACGACAGGGGCTGGCGGACGCTCGGCGACATCGGTTACCTGGACGAGGACGGCTACCTCTACCTCACCGACCGGCGGGCCCACATGATCATCTCCGGTGGGGTGAACATCTACCCACAGGAGGCGGAGAACGTCCTGGTCGGCCATCCCGCCGTGGCGGACGTCGCGGTCATCGGCGTTCCGGACGAGGAGATGGGCGAGGCGGTCAAGGCGGTCGTCGAGCCCGCCGAGGACGTGACGGCGAGCCCCGAGCTGGCGGACGAGCTCCTCGCCTACTGCCGCGCCGAACTGGCCACCTACAAGTGCCCGAGGACGGTGGACTTCGTCGATGAGCTGCCCCGCGATCCCAGCGGCAAGCTCTACAAGCGTCTCCTGCGCGAACGCTACGGGGCCGGCGGGATCGGAATGACGGCCTGACCCGGCACCGGGACGGCTGTCCGAGCTGACCGCGTCGCGGCCGTGCGGGCGGCGGCGGCCGACGACGCCTCGTTCTACATGGCGGGCTCGGCGCTGCGGGAGGACGCGCCCGGTCCGGCCTGGGCGGGCTCCACCAGGTGCGTCCTCAGGGCGTCCAGGACGCCGGGGGAGAGGCCGGCCCGGTCGAGGAGGTAGCGCTCCACCGAGCCGTACTCGTCGCGCAGCACGGCCAGCGCGGTGGCCATGGCCTGGCGCGGCGTGCCGAACACGGCGAGGTACCGCGCCTCGTCGATGCCCGCCTTCGCGATCCTCTCCCGCATTCTCGCCATCCGGGGCGCGCTGTAGTGCGCGGCGCTGAGCTCGTAGTCGTCCAGCACCGTCTCCTCGTCCACGCCGAGAACGGTCAGCAGGAGCGCCGAGCCCAAACCGGTGCGGTCCTTGCCGGCGGTGCAGTGGACGAGCGCGGGAAGCCGGGCCGGATCGGCGAGCCCGGTCAGCAGCCGGCCGAACACCGGGGCTCCGTGGTCGATCATGGCCCGGTACACCCGGTCCAGGAAGTCCGGAGGGATCTCGGCGAACCGGCCTTCGGCGAAGAGGGCGCCGATGCCGCTGGTCTCCTTCGCGCCGCCGCCGATCGGCAGCGTTTCCCGTCGCAGTCCGGCGGGCAGCGCCGACGGTGAGTGCTCGCGCTCCTCGTCGGTGCGCAGGTCGTACACGCAGCGCAGGCCGAGCTTCTGGACGACGGCGAGATCCGCCGTTGTCAGCCGGTGCGGCGAGTCCGAACGGAAGACCCGTCCCCAGCGGGTCCGCCCGCCGCCCGCCGTGCGGTAGCCGCCGAGGTCGCGGAAGTTGGTGGCGCCCTCCAGCGCGAGAACCCGTTCCGGTTCCATCATTCCCTTTCCTGTCGAGCGGTGTCGGCCGGATGCCGGCCACCGGACCGCCGCGGCAAGAATCTCCCTTTCAATCCGGGAAACTCTACTTTCGGAGGCCGGCTGAAAATAGTTGACTCAGTCCTAGGTCTTGTCATGGGCCGTCGTCGTGGCCGCGAGACGCCGCTCCTCATTCGATGAGGTCGACCATCAGCCGCCGGCCGAGGTCGGAGGCTTCGATGAAGGGGCTGGTGACCTCCAGGCATTCGGCCCAGACGGCGCCGGCCCGGGCGGCGTCGTGGGCGGCGAGCGAGGAGACCAGTTCCGCGAACATCCGCTGAGCGTTCCGATTCGTCGTGGCGACCCACGGGAGGCCGGTCGCCCCGGCGGTCACGGCGGGCCCGGTCCCGGCGCGCACCCACTGGAGCATCTGCCCGATCACGGTCAGCGCGGGATTGCGCGTCCCGGCGAACGCGGTGAGCACGGCGCGTCGCCATGTCCTCACGAACCGCGGTGTGTCGTCGACGCAGGCCGCCAGGTCCGACTCCAGGGCCCGCATGGTCTTCAGCAGGCCGGCGCTCGCCCGGGAGGCGGCGAGCCCCATCATCGCGGGCTCGACCATCCGGAGGGCACGGGAGAAGTCGGCGAGCGTCGTCCGGCGGGTCTCGAAGACGGTGCCGGCCAGCTGCGCGGCGACCCTGGGCGAGGGGTCCCTGACGGTCGCCCCGCCGCGGTCGCCGGGCCGGAGGTCGAGGAGGAACTCCGTCTCCAGGATGCGCAGGGCCTCGCGAAGCGTCGGCCGCGAGATGCCGAACTCCTTGCTCAGCTCGGCGAGCGAAGGCAGCCGCTCCCCGTCGCGGAGGCGGCCGTCGGCGATGCGCGATCTGATCTCCGTGGCCACCGACGCCGCCGCCCGCAGCGCGTTCTCGCCACCGGCCTGATCGGCCCGCGCCCGCCACAGCGGTACGACGTCGATCGGCCGCCGGCTGCGGCTGCGGCTGACCATCTGCCTGCCGGCGCTGTAGAGGTAGTCGCTCCACGCATCCTTGGCCAGGGCGCCGTCCCGCCGCCGGGCCGCCTCCAGGAACCCGCTGTGCGCGACGACGACCCTGCGGGCGACCCGTTCCGCGGAACGGGCGTCCGAGCCGCCGACCGCCGCGTAGACCTGGCCCGCGTAGATGTCGCGGAGCACTCCCGCGATCACCCCGATGGAGCGGTTGCCGGACAGTTCGGTGACGGCCTGGTCGAACGCCGCGACCGCGGTCGCGAACGCCAGTGCGTTCCCCTCGGCCGAGCGCTCGGTCTCGTGGAGCGTGACGAGGTAGTCCAGTTCCTCCCGGCCGAGTCTTTCGGCGGACTGTCCGGCGGCGGGGGGCTCGATCAGCGATCTGGCCTCTTCGAGGTCCGCCAGGGTCGCCTGGCGGACCTGCAGCAGGAGCGCGACGTACCGGCTCACCGAGGCGAGCCCGGGGCGGCGGACGACGGCCCCGCCGCCACGGCCCCGGCGGATCTCGATCAACGACTGGGATTCGAGGATCCGCAGCGCTTCCCGGAGCGTGTCGCGGGACACCTCCAGGGACACGGTCAGGTCGGCTTCCGGCGGCAGCCGCCGGCCCTCCTCCAGTTCCCCGCTCAGAATCCGCCGGCGCAGGTCGGCCGCGAGAACGTGCGACACCTTGCGGACGCGTCGATGGGGAGGAAGCCACGTCTCGTCCAGGGGCATGAGCTCCCCGTGCGGCGAGGACTCGACGCCTGATCGACCTTCGCTCATCTGTACCCCGTTCCCGTGGCGCTCCCGGACACCGGCGATGCGACACGCTCGCCCGGTGTCCTCACACACTGGGGTGCCGGACGGACGAAGGTGACTGTAGGCGCTGCGCCCCCCGGCCGGACTGCCGAGCCCGGACGTTCCTGGTCGCCTCGGTCTGCGGGCGGAGGCGTCTCAGGCTGGGCCGCCGTTCTCGGTGAGCCCTGGCGGCACCCAGCTCGGGGCGCGCTTTTCCATGAACGCCTTCATGCCCTCGCGTGGCTCGGGCGATTCTTCCAGGGCCCAGAACATCGTCTGGTAGTCGATGAACCCGTAGCGTTCGTTCAGCATCCGCTTCACGTGCATGCGGGTCATCGGCGGGGTCTGGAGAACCTCGCAGGCCGCCTGGTGCGCCGCCTCATGGAGCTGGTCGTGGGGCACGACCCGGGAGATGACGCCCAGCCGCTGCGCCTCGGCCGCGTCGAACCGCCGTGCCGACAGCAGCAGGTCCCGGGCCACGGCCACCCCGACGTGGGCGGGCAGGACGGCGGCGAACGTGGCATCGGGAATGCCCCGCAGCAGCTCCGGGGCCCGGAACGTGGCCCGGTCGCTGGCGACGGCGATGTCGGCCAGCATGGCGATCAGCAGCCCCCCGGCCTGGCATATGCCGTTCACCGCGGCGATCACCGGCGCCCGGCTGTCGCGGATGGTGAGAAAGGGCAGGATCTCGTGGCCGATGTCCGGCACGACGGCGTCCCCCGGCTGGTCCCTGCCGCCCAGATCCCCGCCCGGGGCGAACACGTCACCCGTACCGGTGACGACGAGAGCCGCCAGATCGGGATCGCCGTTGACCAGGCGCACGGCGCGCTTGATGCCGAAGTACATCGCCGGGGTGAACGCGTTCCTGGCTTCGGGCCGGTCGATGAAGCACCATCCGATCGGCCCCCGGCGTTCGAAGCGCAACCCGGCGGCGCCCAGATCGTCAGCCACTCGCCCCACCTCTCTGCCCGCCTCGATATCTACGACATAGTCAACTATAAATCTCCCAGCCCAGCCGGTCGATGAGTGCGGCATCGGAAACCCCGGCTTCACGCGCCCTCCTCTTCTGGGCGTGCATATGCAAATCTTGCTTGCGAGAGTAGCATTCTTGGAATGAAGAACGCTCCTTTCGAGAAGGTCGCACTGGTCACGGGTGCCAGCCGGGGCGTCGGGGCGGCGACCGCCCTCGCCCTCGCCGGCGAGGGGTACGCGGTGGCGTGCGCCGCCCGCGCGACGCGGGAGAACCCGCAGCGGACGCCCGGCACTCTCGACGATGTCGTCGACCGGATCCGCGCGGGCGGCGGGACGGCGATCCCCGTGCCGGTCGACCTGTCCGACCGCGACCAGGTGACGCGGATGGTCGACCGGACCGTCGCCGAACTCGGCCGCCTCGACGTGCTGGTCAACAACGCGGCCGTGACGTTCGTCGGCGATCTCGACATCCCGCTGCGCCGCCACGACCTGGTGATGGCGATCGACCTGGACGCCCCGCTGCTGGCCGCCCGCCAGGCCGTGCCGCACATGCGCGCCGCCGGCGGGGGCCGCATCGTCAACGTGTCGTCGCTGGCGGCGCTGAAGCCGGTGCCGGGCCTGATGTCCTACGGCATCGCCAAGATCGGGCTGGAGCGGATGACCGTCGACCTCGCCCGGCAGCTCGCCGCCGACCGCATCGCCGTGAACTGCTTCCGGATCGACGTGCCGGTGGCCTCCGAGGGGACCCTGGCCAACATGCCGGGCGTCGACCACGGCGACTGGGAGGCGCCCGCGGTCGCCGCCGAAGGGATCGCCTGGATGGTGCGCCGGCCGGCCGAATACTCCGGCCGGCGGGAGAGCATGGCCCACCTCGCCCACCGGGAGGGGATCATGCCGACCGTCGCGGCCCGCCCGCTCACGCCGACCGAGATGTTCACCGGCGTCCACGACCAGCAGGAGAGCGTGTTCGTCGACGGGTGATGCCCCGGGGGATGCACGGCGTGCGGGCCGTGCCGCCTCGACCGGCGACCGCGGCGGCGAGTGATCGGGCGCTCGATGACGTCGTGATGCTCGTCGGCGCCGCCCTTTGCGAAGGATGGGCCGCCGGCCGCCGGCCGCCGGACGCAGGACGCAGGACGCCGGACGCAGGACGCCGGACGCCGCCGGCGTCGAGCGTGCCGGGCGTGCGTCCGGGGTCGTCGCGGTCTCGGCCAGGGGCGGCGGTGTCCGGTCAGGTGAGCGCGACGCCGCCGTCGACCTGCAGAACCTGCCCCGTCACGAAGGCGGCCTGGTCGGATGCCAGGTACACCGCCGCCGCGCCGATCTCCTGCGGCCTGGCGGTCCCGCGGTCCAGCGCGGTCGTCCGCCGGAAGGCGGCCCGCTCCTCCGCGCGGCTGGCCGCGGGCTGTGTGAACAGCCCGGTCTCCGGATTGAAACGGCTGCCGGAGCTGGTCTCTCCCGCGAGGTCCTCGGGGACGGTGCCGTAGGGCGCGATGGCGTTGACGGTCACGCCGGTCTTGCCGATCTCCAGCGCGAGCACTCTGGTGAAGGAGTGGACCGCGCCCTTGGCCGCCGAGTACACGGCCATGAAGGGGTCTCCGATCAGCGCCGCCATCGAGCCGATGTTGATGATGCGGCCACTGCCGCGGTCGAGCATGTGCGGGAGCGCGCGGTGGGTGCAGTGGAGCGTGCTCATCAGATTGATGTCGAGATCCGCGCGCCACTGCTCCGGGGCGGAGGAGACGAACGGCGTCACGGCGGCGTTGCCTCCGACGTTGTTGACCAGTACGTCGATCCGCCCGAACCGGGCGATCACGTCGGCGACCAGCCCGTCGACCTCGTCCTCGGAGGTCACGTCGGCGGGGCGCCACAAAGCCTCGGCCGCGCCGAGCTCACGGGCCGCCTCGACGACCCGCCCGCCGGCTTCGGCGTCGCGTCCGACGACCACCACGCGCGCGGCCTCCTCGGCGAAGGCCAGCGCGGTGGCCCGCCCGATGTTGGCGGTCGCCCCGGTCACGATGACCACCTTGCCCGCCAGCCCTGTACGCACCTGATCCCTCCAAGCCCCACGCTGTCGCCGAGGCGGCGGCCTTGCCGCACTCGGGCAGAATGCGATTCTCTGATTCTGGAACGTATGTGACCACAGAGGAGGACGGCCCTTCAAGCTCCCCGGTGGGGAGGGCACGTGCATGGAGCGCCTTCAGAGTCTTGTTCTGGTAAGAGAGAATGATATTCTCGTGAGGTCTTGCCACAGGTCGCGTTCGAGGAGGACATCGGTGAAGGCCTTGCGCTGCTCAGTCCACGGGCCCTTGGACGGTCTCACGCTGGAGGAGCTGCCCGACCCCGCGGCCGGACAGGGCCAGGTCGTCGTCGAGGTGCGCGCCGCCGCGGTGAACTTCTCCGACATCCTCATCGTCCAGGGCACCTACCAGGTTCCGGCGCCCGTCCCGTTCACCCCCGGCAGCGAGTTCGCCGGCCGGGTCGTCGAGGTCGGGCCGGATGTCGAGGGGTTCGCGCCCGGTGACGCGGTGTCCGGCTCGACGTTCGTCGGGGCCTTCGCGCAGCGCGTGGCGGTCTCCGCCTCCAGCCTGACCGCGCTGCCGCCCGACGTCGACATGCGCGCCGCCGCGGCGTTCGGCGTCGCCTACACCACCGCCTACCACTCGCTCACCCTGGCGGGCGAGCTCGCCAAGGGCGAGACGCTGGCGGTGCTGGGCGCGGCCGGCGGTGTCGGCCTCGCCGCCGTCGAGCTGGGCCGGCTGTTCGGCGCGCGCGTGATCGCCGTCGCCTCGTCCGCGGCCAAGCGCGAACTGTGCCTGGCCAAGGGCGCCGAGGTCGCACTGCCCTACGACGACCTCAAGCGGCGACTGGCCGGCGCGGGCGGCGCCGACGTGGTCATCGACCTGGTCGGCGGCGAGCACGCCGAGCCGGCGCTGCGCGCGATGCGCTGGGGCGGCCGCTTCGTGTCGGTCGGCTTCGCCGCGGGCGAGATCCCGCGCATCCCGCTCAACCTGGTCATGCTCAAGGGCGTCACGGTGCGCGGCTTCGAGATCGGCGGCTGGGGCCGGCGCGACCCCGAGGCGCTGCGGCGCGACCGCGCCGAACTGGCCCGGCTCTTCCAGGCGGGGGAGCTGAAGCCGCATGTCCACGCCGTCTACCCGTTGGAGCAGGCGGCCGCCGCGATGGCCGCCGTCGCGGGCCGGACGTCCACCGGCAAGGTGCTGATCGTCCCGGGCGACGGGGACGGGTCCTGACCCGCACGCCGGGCGGGGAGCACGACCTCGGGGCGATCCGCTCCGGACCTCTCCACCATCACTCGTGCGCGTGACCGAGGCCGCCGGCGACTGCGCGTCGCCGGCGGCCTCGGTCACCGTGCCGGTCTCGCTGCCCGGTGCGGCGACGTGGTAGGTGCCGGCCCTCAGCCGCTCACCGGCCCTTCCACACCGGCTTGCGCTTCTCCACGAACGCCGCGGCGCCCTCCCTGGCGTCCTCGCTGGAGAACACCGACGCGGCCAGTTCCTTGTTGCGTTCGGCCGCGCGCGCGGAGTCGGTGACGCCGAGCCGGACCAGTTCCTTGATCGCCGCGAGCGCCATCGGTGCGTTCTCGGCGATCCGCTCCGCGAGGTCCACGGCGGCGTCCAGCACCTTCTCCGGTGACGCGACGGCGTTGACCAGGCCCAGCTCGTAGGCGCGGCGGGCCTCGATGGGATCGCCGGTCATCGTCATCTCCAGGGCGATCGCGAGCGGGATGCGGGTGCCGATGCCGGTGCCGCCGCCTGCCGGGTACAGGCCCCGCTTCACCTCGGGCAGGCCGAACTTGGCGGTCTCGGCGGCCACGATGACGTCGCAGCCGAGCAGCAGTTCGAGCCCGCCGCCGACCGCGGTCCCGTTGGCGGCCCCGACCACCGGCACGCCGACCTCCCCCTGCGAGAGCCGGACGAAGCCCGCCATGCCCTCGGGCGAGGCCGTGCCGCGGCCACCGCCGGCGAACTCCCGCAGGTCCATGCCGGAGCAGAAGACCCGATCGCCCGCGGCGGTCAGCACGACGGCCCGGATCTCCGGGTCGTTCTCGGCATCGGTCACCGCGCGGCCGATCCCGTCGATCAGCGCCCCGTTGAGGGCGTTGCGCGCCTCCGGCCGGTTCAACCGGACGATCAGCACCGCGCCGCGCCGTTCCCTGACCAGCTCGCCGCTCATGACCTGTACTCGCTCGACTCGGCCAGTTCGGCGGCTTCCTTCATCAGGTCGAGCACGATCGGGCCGAACGCCAGCAGCTTCTCGTCGTCGCCCGCCCGCTGGTAGCCCTGCTCCAGCACCACGCCCAGCTTCCACTTGGCGAGGATGAGGTAGTAGTCGATGTCGTCGACCTGCCGGCCCGACACCTCGGCGTAGTGCGCGAGCATCCGGTCCCGCGAGGGCATGCCGCGCAGGTCCTTGTAGCTGGACTCGGAGGCCTCCGGTGCGTCGGTGTCCTCGGGCCAGGACTGCAGCATCCAGCCCAGGTCCAGCTTGGGGTCGCCGACCGTGCCCATCTCCCAGTCCACCAGCGCCGCGAGCCGCGCCGGGGCGCCGTCCTGGAACATCACGTTGGCGAACTGGTAGTCGCCGTGCATGATGCCGGGGATGTAGTCGATCGGCCGGTGCGCCCGCAGCCACGCGGCGGCCTCCTCGAAGCCGGGCAGCTCGCGGCCCTTGATCCGGTTCAGGAACGCGGTCCAGCGGTCGACCTGGCGTTCGTGGAAGCCGTCCGGGCGGCCGAGGTCGTGCAGGCCCTTCGCCCGCCAGTCCACCTTGGACAGCAGGGCGATGCCCTCGGCGAGCTGGTAGCCGAGCCCGGCCCGCGCCTCAAGGTCGCTGTCGAACGGTTCCGGCCACGTCCTGCGGCCCATGGGCGACCAGCCCTCGACGAACCCCATGAGGTAGAAGGGGCGGCCGAGCACCGACGCGTCCTCGCACACCGCGACCGCCTTGGCGTGCGGGACCTCGGTGCCGTCCAGCGCCTCGACGATCCGCCACTCCCGCAGGATGCCCTTGTCGCGGTCCGCGGGCGCCTCCGGCGGAGGGATCCGGATGACGCAGCGCTCGTCGCCGCGGATGATCTCGTAGATCTCGTTCTGGGTTCCGCCGGAGAGGAAGCGGTGCTCGATCGGGGCGCCCTTGCCGGGCAGCCCGGCCTCGTCCATCCAGCCCGCGAGCCTTTGGAAATCGATCACAGGTTCCCCACTTCGTGCTCGAGGTACTCGGCGTACTTGGCCTTGGCGGCCTCGGCCTTCTTCGGGATCCACTCGGTCGGCCACACGTCGTCGCTGGGCTGGTAGCCGCGCAGCACCTGCTTGGCCACGGTGACCTTGTGCACCTCGGTGGGGCCGTCCGCGAGGCCCATCACGCCCGCGCCGTGGATCATCTGGAAGAACGGCATCTCGTTGGTGGTGCCGAGCGCGCCGTGGACCTGCATGGCCCGCCAGGCGATGTCGTGCAGCACCGTCGGCATCACCACCTTGGCCGTGGCGATGTCCTTGCGCACCTTCTTGTAGTCGTTGTACTTGTCGATCTCCCACGCGGTGTAGAGCACGAACAGCCGGAACTGGACCAGCTGCGCGTAGGAGTCGGCGATGTAGCCCTGGACGAACTGCTTGTCCGCCAGCCGGCTGCCCTGGGTCTCGCGCGACAGCGCACGCTCGCACATCATGTCCAGGGCCTTCTGCGCCAGCCCGATGGTGCGCATCGCGTGGTGGATGCGGCCGCCGCCGAGGCGGGCCTGGGCGACGGCGAAGGCCTGACCCTCGCCGCCCAGCAGCGCGTCCGCGGGCACGCGCACGTTGTCATAGTGGATGAGGGCGTGGAAGCCGTCGTTCATCGCCTCGCCGTACAGCCCGACGTTGCGCTCGATCCTGATGCCGGGCGTGTCGGTGGGCACCAGGAACATCGACATGCCCTTGTACGGGCTCACCTCGGTGTCGGTCACCGCCATCACGATGAGGAACGAGGCCACCTTGGCGTTGGACGAGAAGTACTTGCGGCCGTTGATGACCCACCCGTCGCCGTCCTTGACGGCCTGGCACGTGAACCGGGTCGGATCGGCTCCGGCGTGCGGCTCGGTCATCGAGTAGCTGGAGAAGATCTCGCCGTCCAGCAGTGGCTGCAGGTAGCGCTCCTTCTGCTCCTTGGTGCCGAAGTGCGCGATGATCTCCGCGTTGCCGGTGTCGGGCGCCTGGCACCCGAACACGTGCGACGCCCACGGTGAGCGGCCGAGGATCTCGTTCAGGAGCGCCAGTTTGAGCTGGCCGTAGCCCTGCCCGCCCAGATCGGGCCCCAGGTGCGTCGCCCACAGGCCCTGCCGCTTCACCTCGGCCTTGAGCGGCTCCAGGATCCTGCGCTTGGTCTCGTCCCTCGGCAGGAACGTCTCGTTCCCCCAGAGATGGTCGAGCGGTTCGACCTCCTCGCGCACGAACTCGTCCGCCCAGTCCAGCTTCTTCTGGTACTCGGGCTCGGTCTCGAAGTCCCACCCCATTGCACCCTCCTCTCGCTTCGTGAGAATATACTTCTTGTGATGAAGAATGCAATTCTTTCACGGGCGGAGGCGGTTGCGGCATGAAGCTCGCCGACCAGTTCCACCTCGGGATCGTCACCGCCGAGTTCGAGGCGACGATGGACACGCTGTCCACGCTGTTCGGCTACGAGTGGGGTCCGGAGGTCGGCGAGCCGATCGCCGTGACGCTGCCGACCGGCGAGGCCGTGCTCAACCTGAGGTGCGCCTTCTCGACGTCCGTGCCGCGACTGGAACTCGTCCGAAGCATTCCGGGGACGATGTGGGAACCGGCTCCCGGCGGTGTCCATCACGTCGGCTTCTGGTCGGACGACGTGGCCGCGGACTCGGCGGAGCTCGCGAGCAACGGATACGTGCTGGAGGCGAGCAGGAACGGGGCCGACGGTCGGCCGTTCTTCAGCTTCCAGCGCAGCGCGACGGGGTTCCGCATCGAGCTGGTCAGCACGGTCGCGCGGGCGGGGCTGGAACAGTGCTGGGCGACCCCCGCCCAGCGGGCGACGGACGACAGGAAGGTGCGATGAGCGAACAGAACGAGGTGCGCACCCCGGCGGAGCTGTTCGACCTTTCGGGCAAGGTCGCGCTCGTCACGGGCGGAAGCCGGGGGCTGGGCCGCGCGATCGTGCTCGGCTACGCCGCCGCCGGCGCGGACGTGGTGATCGCCAGCCGCAAGTTCGACGCCTGCGCGGCCGTGGCGAAGGAGGTCGAGGCGCTCGGCCGGAAGGCGCTTCCGGTCGCGTGCCACGTCGGGCGCTGGGACGAGCTGGACGCGCTGGCGGAGCGGTCCTACGAGCGGTTCGGCAAGATCGACGTGCTGGTCAACAACGCCGGGATGTCCCCGGTGGCGCCGTCATCGGTGGAGACGAGCGAGGAACTGTTCGACAAGGTCGTCGGCGTCAACTTCAAGGGCCCCTTCCGGCTGTCGGCGGTGGTGGCCGAGCGGATGGCGGCGGGAGACGGCGGGTCGGTCATCAGCGTCTCGAGTACCGGCGCGCTGCGGCCGTCGCCGAACTTCGGCCCGTACGCCGGGTCGAAGGCCGCGCTGAACGCGATCAGCGTCGCCTTCGCGCAGGAGTTCGCGCCCAAGGTGCGCTTCAACGTGATCTCGCCGGGCGGGTTCTACACCGACATCTCCAAGGGGTGGGCCATCCCGGGCAAGGACGAGCCGGACATGCTGCTCCGGCGTTTCGGCTACGCCCACGAGATCGTCACCGCGGCGCTGTACTACGCCAGCGGTGCCTCCTCGTACACGACGGGCTCGCTGCTCCGGGTCGACGGTCTCGGCCCGGTCTGACTCTCGGAGGCGACGATGATCGTGCTCACCGAACGGCGGGACGCCGTCACCATCGTGACGCTCAACCGGCCCGAGCGGCGCAACGGTGTCACCGTCGAGCTGTGCGAGGAGCTGTACCGCGCGCTGGTGGAGGTGGCCGCGAGCGACGCCCGCGTCGTGGTGCTCCGCGGTGCGGGCGAGCACTTCTCGGTCGGTGCGGACCTGGGCGGCGACGCGGGGGAGGGGGCGGCGACGCTTGAGCGGCTCGGGCCCGTCTACCACGCCGCCACGCTGCTGCACACCATGCCGCAGGTGACCATCGCCGCCGTCCACGGCGGATGCGCCGGCGCCGCGATGGGGTGGGCGTGCGCGTGCGACTTCCGTTTCGCCTCGGTCGACGCCCGCTTCAACACCGGCTTTCTACGGGTCGGGGTCTCCGGCGACATGGGGCTGGCGTGGTCGCTGACCCGTCTGGTCGGTGGCGCGCGGGCACGCGAACTGCTGTTCTTCCCGGAGAAGTTCGGTGCCGGCGAGGCACTGCGCTACGACCTCGTCACCCGCGTGTTCGAGCCGGACGTGCTGCACGAGGAGGTGCTGGCACTGGCACGCCGGCTGGCCGAGCACCACCCCTTCCCGCTGCGGATGATGAAGGCGAACGTGGTGTCCGCGGAGACGAGCGCGATCGCCGACTACGTGGAGATCGAGTCCGCCCGGCACCTGCACGTGGCCGCCGGCCCATCGGCCATCGAAGGGTTCGCGAACGCGCCCCGCCGCCCCGGCCCGCGGTGATTCCGGCTCCAGGCGCACCTGGGCCGGCGCGCGGGGCCGGCCGGAGTGATCTGGTGCCCCGGTCGGCCACGTCGCGTGCGGGCCCTCTCGGTGAGAAGGGTGTCTTACTTCGGTGGGAAGCGCAGGGCGCCGTCGAGGCGGATGACTTCGCCGTTGAGGTAGTCGTTTTCGCAGATGTGGTGGACGAGGGAGGCGTATTCCTCGGAGCGGCCCATGCGTTTGGGGTGGGGGACCTGGGGTCCCCAGTAGGCTTCGAGTTTGTCGCCGGCTTGGCCGTAGGCGGGGGTGAGGAAGGTGCCGGGGGCGATGGTGACGGCGCGGATGCCGATGGGGGAGAGGTCGCGGGCGGCGACGAGGGTCATGCTGACGACGCCGCCTTTGGCGGCGGCGTAGGGGAGTTGGCCGATCTGGCCTTCGTAGGCGGCGATGGAGGCGGTGTTGACGATGACGCCGCGTGCGCCTTCGTCGAGGGGTGGTTGTTTGGCGATGGCGGCGGCGGCCAGGCGCATGATGTTGAAGACGCCGGTGAGGTAGACGTCGATGGTGGTGCGGAAGCCGGCCAGGTCCAGGGGTGTGCCGTCTTTGTTGAGGAGGCGTCCGCCGGTGGCGGGGCCGCCGTGGACGTCGACGGAGATGCGCAGGGGGCCGTGGGTTTCGGCTTCGGCGATGGCGGTTTGGACGTCGTCTTCGCTGGTGGCGTCGGTGCGTACGTAGTGGATGCCCAGTTCTTGCTCCAGTGCCTTGCCTTTGTCGTCGGCGAGGTCGGCGACGGTGACCTTGGCGCCGGCGGCGTGCAGGCGGCGGACGGTGGCCTGGCCCAGGCCGCCGGTTCCGCCGACCACGAGCGCGGAGCTCCCACTGATCTGCATCAACGTTTTCCTCTCAGGAAATCGAGACTCTGAAGATATGAGAATATCATTCTCGTGACGATTGCCAAGAGTCCGAAATGGCGCTATCGGGCGGCGGTCGTTTCCGGGCATTACGGCTGGCGTCGCGGCGGGAACTCCGCGCGGCGCCGGTGAATCGGTTTGGGTGCGTACCCGGTCAAAACGGGGGTGTCGCGGGGACGCGCGATGCGGGCCGGAGTAAGAGGAGAGCCCCGCCGGAGCCCGGCGCCCGCGAGGATGAACGGAGCATGACTCCCGGCGAGGCCCGCAAGGACGCCGGTAGGGGCGGAGCGTGATCGAGATGTGACCGAGACGACGATCGATGCCCGAGGCCATGGACTTTCGCCGTGGCATCGGGCATGCATCGATCGTGAAGCGACCCCTGCGCCGAGAGGTGAAGGGCCGCGCTAAATCTTCGCGAAACCCCTCGCGCAGAACTCCCAGGCCTCGTCGGCCGTGATGGGATGGGCGCCCTCGTCGCCGTCGCCGGTCGCGGACTGGGCGATGAACATCACGGTCTGCATGGTCAGGGCGGCCGCGCGATGCGGTTTCATATCGCCCCGGAGCCGGTCGACCGCCTTGGCCTCGGTCATCAGCTCGGTGAACAGCCCGAGCAGCGGTGCGTGCGCGACCTTCACCTCGGTGGGGTGGGAGATCAGCAGCTGCGGGGCGAAGTCGGTGAACAGCGGGCGCTGCGCCGCCGGGTCGGGCCGGGAGAGCTCGAACAGCAGCTGGACGGCGACCTTGAGCCGGTCCAGAGGGTCGGAGTGCCCGGAGGCCGCCGCGCGGATCTGGTTGGCCGACCGCCGCAACGCGTCCTCGAACAGCGCGAGCAGCAGCTCGTGCTTGCCGTCGAAGTGCTGGTAGAAGCTGCGCAACGACTGGCGGGAGCGATCGACGACCTCCTGGACGGTGAAGTCGGTGGTGCCCTTCTCGCTCATGATCGCCTGAGCCGCGTCCAGAAAGCGTTGCACTCTCTGCTCCGCGCGAAGCTTCGCGGCTTTGGTGGAGCGTTCGACCGCTCGCTGTTTCCAAGCCGGCTCTTCGCTCGTCGTGCTCACGGGCGGGTCCGTCCTCTGCGCCATATGCAGAACCTTACTGCACGGTACCGGTAGGCCACCTGAGCTCCGATCGCGTATCCCCGAACTAATACGAGATTCTTACTCTCCCAAACCGAGAACCTTACATCCCTGCCGTCGAATTCAACGGGGAGCCGGCGTCCGGGAGTCAGCCTCGGGGCGGCCCGCGGCCGGGCCGCCTCCGGGCTCGACGCCGAAGGTGTTGAAGGCCATCGCCAGCATGCAGTAGGTGCCGATCGTGAAGACCAGGTCCATGCGCTGGTGCTCGTCGAGATGCTCGCCGAGCGCGGCCGAGGTGCGGGCGGACAGCGCGGAGTCGTCGTCGAGCTCGTCGACGGCGTCGAGAACGGCCAGCTCGAGCGCGTCGGCGGCCTCGCCCCGCCCCGCGGCCTCGATCTCCGCCTCGGTCAGGCCCGCCTCCGCCGCGAGCCGGGCGTGATGGGTCCACTGGTACTCGCAGTCGCGGCGCCGGGCGACCCGCAGGATCGCCAGCTCGCGCAGGCGGGGCGGCAGCGTGGAGCGCAGCAGCAGGTGGGTGTTGACGGTGAGAAGGGCCTCGGCCAGGTCGGGGTGGCGGACGAGGGTGGCGAGCGCGTCGCCGGCCTGGTCCCGGTCGCGCCGGTCGCCCTCGGACAGGACGGCCAGCGCGGTGCGCGCGTGCTCGTCCCAGGTGTCGTTCTGTGGCGGGGGCACGCGCATGAGGGGTCCCTTCCGACGTCGAAGGCGGGCTCGTGCCGGCGCTTGCGCCGATCGCGAGAATAATATTCTCTATCTCTGAATGTCAGGTTTCCATGAGTGCGGCGGCGTCGTCAACCTTCAGCGGCGCAGCTTGCCGAAGTCCCAGCTCACGATGTTCTCGGGGGTCAGCCGGAGCCACCCGTGCTTGCCGTCGTACCGGAACTCTCCGCCGCCCGCGTACTTGTCCGCGAACAGCCGCTCGGGCGCGGTCAGCTCGTCCGCCGGCTCTCCCTTGCGGGGCACCTCGCCCACGATCTGGACGTTTCCGAGGAGCTCGACGCCGCGCAGGCGCAGGAAGTCGGTGCCGCCGTCGTCGACGATGACGCTCAGCCGCGGGTCCCGGTCGAGGTCGGCCCAGCGGCGGCTGCGGACGAGGGAGTTGAGCCACAGCGAGGTGCCGTCCCAGACGTACCAGAGGGCGCTGGCGTGGGGGCGCCCGCCCGGGCCGACGGTGGCGACCCGGCAGATCGGCTGTTCGCGCAGGAAGGCGTCCCGTTCCTCCTGGGTCATGGCGATGGCGGTTCCTCTGCGCTGCCCCATCACGGTTGCTCCCTACGCATTCTTGCTTCTCTGTTCTGGAGAAGCTAGTTTCCATTCACTGGGAGGAGAATGACAGATGAGCCGAGGTCCCCGCCACCGCCGCCCAGGCCACACGCCCTTCGAGGCCTGAGGCCTCGTGCGCTCCTGCCTTCGCCGTCCAGCCCGAGGGGTCCCGCCGATCCCCGCCGGTCCCGTGGCCGCCGCGCCCCGGACGGCGCTGTGATCTCCAGTCGCCCCGTGCAACGCGCCCGCGTACGAGTTCACGGGCTCCTGTACCAGGCCGCTCACCTCGCCGACGTCGGCGGAGCGTGAGCGACTTCAAATGATGGAACGTTATCGAAAGGAATCCCCAGTATGACCGCACCGGCCCAGGCCCTGCGTCCCGGCGAGCAGCTCGCCAGCACCGTCTGCGCGACGCGGGTCGTCGTCGTCCGCGCGCCCGCCGACGGGCGGCCGCTGATCGCCTGCGGCGGCGAGCCGATGGTCTCCGCGGCCTCCGCGCCGGCCGCGCCGGCCGCCGGCGCGGGCGGCGACGCCGTCACGCTCATCGGCAAGCGCTACGTCAACGCCGACGGAACGCTCGAACTGCTGTGCACCGCCTCCGGGACGGGCGAGCTGAGCAGTGACGGCGCCCCGCTGAGCCTCAAGTCGGCCAAGCCGCTTCCGGCCTCCGACTGACCTGGGGAAAAGGAGGCGGCCGCCAGATCTCCGCGAGACTCCCGCATGACGTCCACGTGAGTCTTGTCACACGCCGAAAACCAACCTACTGTATGTTCAGTTGGTGAGTTGGAGGACGAGCCCGTGTCGGATCAAAGGCCGTACGCCGCTCTCCTCGCCAAGGGCGAGGACCGGAGGCAGCAGATCCTGGTCGTAGCGCAGCGGCTGCTGAGGCGGCACGGGTGGCGTGGCGTCACTCTCGGGCAGATCGCCCGGGAGGCGGGGGTCACGTCGGCGGGACTCCTGCACCACTTCGCCTCCAAGGAGGACCTGCTCCACGCGGCGCTCGACGCGCGGGACGCCTACGACGAGTCGCACGCCGACATGTCCGGCGACATCGTCGTGGAGGTGCAGCGGACCGCCGACCGCATGCAGGAGGTACCGGACCTGGTCGGCATGTTCGCCGTCTTGATGATGGAGAACATCGACCCGGACGCCCCCCTGCACGCCCGGTTCGTCGACCGGTACCGGACGGCGGTCGACATCGTCGCCAGGGCCATCCGCGAGGGGCAGCGTGCCGGGCGGTACCGCACCGACCTGGATCCAGCCATCAAGGCCGTGGAGATCGTCGCCTTTATCAACGGGATGGAGTCAATATGGCTGCTCGACCCTTCGATTCCGTTGACCCAGGTGTTCAAGGAGTACACCGGGTCGCTCGGCCGTCAGCTCGCTCCTCCGCCAGACAGGCCCTGAGGCCCCGGATCCTGGTGGTCGCGCCGGACATGGTGGACGCGGTGCGCTTCGCGGGCGGCTGGCTGTTCGACCTGGTGATGGCCGGGGGAGAGGTCATGGTCCTCACGGCCGACCACGGCGATCTGCGGCCGCTGCGGATCCTGGGCGCCCATGCCGTCGACCTGGAGTGCGCGCTGTCGTCGCCGGTGCAGGGGCCGTGGCCGCCCCAGGCGATCGCGGCCGGCGCGGACTCGTGCGGGTCCGACGACCGGGTGCGGAAGATCGTGCTGAGGGCCCTCGACGACGGCCTGGCCGACGTCCGGCTCTGGGGCGACCAGAAGGCCGCCGGCCTCGGCGGGGGCGTGGGTGACAGCCCGGTGCTGCACCGGCTGAGCGTGGCCGCGCGGGCGTTCAAGGCGCAGGCCCTGGCCGCGGCCGCCGCCCCGTCCGGCGGCGACGCGGCCGGCACCGAGACCTTCCGCCGCGGGGATCTGCTGCGCGCCGCCGGCGCCTGATCAGGGACTGCGCGCCGTGCCGCGCCCGCCGGGTCCCCGCCCGCGGACGCGGCACGGCGCCGTGTGCGGCCCGTTGCGGCGCCGGGGTGAAAGTAATAATCTCTTTTATTGAGAGTCTGATTTCCGTGCGCGGGAATCTCGGCTCGGCCCGAGATTCCCGCACAGCCCGACCTGCGCGCCGCAGGGGCCGGACCGTGTGAGGAGCCCTCCGATGAACCTGGCCATGATCCTCGACATGGTCGCCGACGGAATGGCCGACCGCGTCCTCCTCGGCGGCCGCAAGGACGGGCTCACCGGCGCCGCCGTGCGCGCCCGCGCCACCGCGGGCGCCGCCCACGTCGCCTCCGCGGGCGCGGACCGGCTGATCTACCTGGGTGGGAACGGTCCCGCCTTCCCGGTGGCGCTGTTCGCCGCCACGCTGGCCGGGGTCCCCTTCCTGCCGCTGAACTACCGGCTCAGCGCCGAGCAGCTCGACGAGGTCATGAGCCGGCAGGACGCGCCGCTGGTGGTCACCGACACCCCGGAGCGCACGCCCGGGGCGCGCACCATCGGCGTCGAGGAGTTCCTCGCGCTGCCCGACGGCGGGCCCGCGCCCCGCCAGGCCTACGACATCGACCCCGACTCGATCGCCGTGCTGCTCATGACGAGCGGCACCACCGCGGCGCCCAAGAGCGCGGTGCTGCGGCACCGGCACCTGGCCGCCTACCTCTTCGGCTCGGTCGAGTTCGGATCCGTGGCCGAGACCGACGCCACGCTGGTCAGCGTCCCCCCGTACCACATCGCCGCGGTCGCGAACGCGCTGTCCAACCTCTACTCCGGCCGCCGGATCGTCTACCTCGACCGCTTCACCGCCGCGGACTGGCTCGGCACGGTCGAGCGCGAGGGCGTCACGCACGCGATGGTGGTGCCCACCATGCTGGCGCGGATCGTCGCCGAGCTGAAGACGTCCGGGCGGCAGGGGCCCGCGCACCTGCGCTCGCTCTCCTACGGCGGCGCGAAGATCGCCGAGGAGGTCGTCGGGGAGGCGCTGCGGCTGTTCCCCGAGACCGGGTTCGTCAACGCCTACGGGCTGACCGAGACCGCCTCGTCGGTCGCCGTGCTCGGGCCCGAGGACCACCGCGAGGCCGCCGCCTCCTCCGACCCGGCCGTCCGGGCACGGCTGGGGTCGGTGGGCCGGGCACTGCCCTCGGTGGAGATCGAGGTGCACGACGAGGACGGCAAGCCCTGCCCGCCCGGAGAAGTCGGCGACATCGTCGTGCGCGGCGAGCAGGTGGCGGGGGAGTACGTCGAGTCGGGCAGCCTGGTCCGCGACGACGGCTGGTTCCCCACCCGCGACCGGGGCTATCTCGACGAGGGCGGCTTCCTCTTCGTCCGGGGACGGGCCGACGACACGATCATCCGCGGCGGCGAGAACATCGCCCCCGCCGAGATCGAGGACGTCCTCGCGCGCCACGAGGCCGTCCTGGAGTGCGCGGTCGCGGGCGTGCCCGACCTGGAGTGGGGCCAGCGCATCGGGGCGTTCGTCGTCCCGCGGCCCGGGCACCGGGTGGAGCCGGCGGAGCTGCGCGAGTGGGTCCGCGAGCGCCTGCGGGGCTCGAAGACCCCCGATGACGTGGTGATCCTCGACGAGCTGCCGACGACGCCGACGGGCAAGGTCCTGCGGCGCGAGCTCGTGGCGATGGTTCAGGACGGCGACGGCGCCCCGGCCGGCGGCTGACCTTCCGAACCGCCCCGGTCCACCCCGTCGTTCCTTTCTCCTTTCTTCTCCTTTCTTCTCTTTCACCTGCCGTCCGTCCCCTGTGAGCTGCGCCTCGGCCCGGCGGCGGGTGCGCCGCCTCGATCGGCCGCGCGCCCTCGGATACCCTCGCCGCGCCTGACTTGCCGCGCCTGGAAGCCGTCAAACTCCGTGTGACTTAGACTGAGCGACGGTTCAGTTGGGGGATGATGGGTTCAGATTTGCGGAATCCGCATCGCGGCAGAGGCTGGGAGGTGCGTGTGACGAGTGGAAAGGCCGCCGGGGTGAAGAGCGGCGAGGGGCCGGGCGGGGGCGGCGAGACCGGGCCGGCGACGGCGGAGCGGCTCAGCCCCCGTGAGATACGCCGTCGGCAGCGGATCGAACTGGGCAGGGAGCAGCTGCTGGAGACCGCCGAGGAGCTCTTCGCGGAACGCGGCTACTACGAGACCAACCTCAAGGACGTGGCCGACATCTGCGAGTTCTCGGTCGGTTCGATCTACTCCTTCTTCGACAGCAAGGACGCCCTGTACCTGGCGGTGCTCATGCGGCGCGGATCCGGGCAGCGCGAGGAGATGGAACGGATCGCGGCGCAGGGCGGACCGGCCGACGCGCGCCTGATCGCGATGGTGAAGGCGCAGGTCGACCGGCGCCGCGCGTACCCCGCCTGGGGCCAGCTGCACGCCCAGATGACCAAGATCGGCGGGCGTTCCGGCGCCGGCGTCCCCGAGGTCTACAAGGACTTCTACGCCGAGATCGTCGGACTGCTGGCGAAGGTCATCGAGGAGGGGCAGCGGGAGGGCACGATCCGCCCGGGCGACCCGCCGGCCCTGGCGCGGCTGTGCTGCGCGCTCCTGGACGGGTTCACCCTGATGGACCCGGTGATCAGCGAGGAGCCCGAGGGCATCGACGCCGAGGAGTTCCTGAGATTCGTGCGCGAGACCTTCACCGCGGGCTCACCCTCCCCGGGGTGATGACGCGCGCGCCCGCCGGTCAGCGGGTACGCGGGAAGCCGAGGTCGACCGAGGACGTGGCGGGGTCGGGCCAGCGGCTCGTGACGACCTTCGTCCTGGTGTAGAAGTTGACGCCCTCGGGCCCGTAGATGTGCTGGTCGCCGAACAGGCTGGCCTTCCATCCGCCGAAGCTGTAGTAGCTGACGGGGGTGGGGATCGGCACGTTGACGCCGACCATGCCGGCCTGCACGTCGAACTCGAACCGCCGGGCCGCGCCGCCGTCGCGGGTGAAGATCGCCGTGCCGTTGCCGTACGGGTTGTCGTTGATGAGGCGCAGGCCCTCGGTGTAGTCGCCGATCCGGACGACGGTCAGCACGGGCCCGAAGATCTCCTCGTCGTAGCACCGCATGCCGGGCTTGACGTGGTCGATGAGGCTCGGTTTGAGGAAGAAGCCGGCGGAGGGGACGCCCTCGCGCCCGTCGACGACCACGGTGGCCCCCTCGTCGGCGGCTCCCGCCAGGTAGCCCGCGACCCGGTCGCGGTGCTCGGCGGTGATGAGCGGTCCCATCTCGCTGCCGGGCTCGTCCGCCGGGCCCACCGCGATGTCCGGGATCCGGTCGCGGATCCGGTCCACGAGGTCGTCGGCCACGGCGTCCATCGCGAGCAGCACGCTGATCGCCATGCAGCGCTCGCCGGCCGAGCCGTACGCCGCGCTGACCGCCGCGTCGGCGGCCAGGTCGAGATCGGCGTCGGGCAGCACGAGCATGTGGTTCTTGGCCCCGCCGAGCGCCTGGACGCGCTTGCCGTTGCGCGTCCCCACCTCGTAGACGTGCCTGGCGACCGGCGTGGAGCCGACGAAGCTGACGGCCGCGACGCCGGGGTGCTCCAGGATCCGCTCGACGGCGATCCGGTCGCCGTGCACCACGTTGAAGCAGCCGTCCGGCAGGCCCGCGCGCTTCAGCAGCTCGGCCAGGAGCATGGGGGCGGACGGGTCCCGCTCGCTCGGCTTGAGGACGAAGGTGTTGCCGCACGCGAGGGCGTTGGCGAGCATCCACATCGGCACCATCGCCGGGAAGTTGAACGGCGTGACGCCGGCCACCACGCCGAGCGGCTGGCGGACGCTGTGCACGTCGATGCCGGTGGCGGCCTGCTCGCTGTAGCCGCCCTTGAGCAGGTTCGGGATCCCGGACGCGTACTCCACGTTCTCCAGGCCGCGGGCGACCTCGCCGAGCGCGTCGGCGGGCACCTTCCCGTGCTCGGCGGAGACCAGGGAGGCGAGCTCCTCGGCGTGCGCGGAGATGATCTCGCGCGCCCGGAACATGATCTCGGCCCGCCGCGACAGGCTCGTGGCGCGCCACGCGGGGAAGGCGGCCGCGGCGACTTCGACCGCGTGGTCGACCTCCTCGGCCGTGGAGAGGTCGACCGTCGCCTGGCGTTCCCCGGTGGCGGGGTCCCACACCGGGCCGGAGCGCCCCGAGCCGCCGGGGACGACCGTGCCGGCGATCCAGTGCGAAATCCGCTTCACGTGCGTCCCTTTCCTCCGGCCGTCCGGCTCCCGTGGGGGTGCCGGCTGGGCATCGGCATGAGAATATGGTCGCCGGGTGCAACTGAGCAAGTCCTCACTCTCTTGAGGGTGCAGGGCCGGCCGGAGAGGGGTCTCGCGAGGCCGTGACCCGTGCTCACGGGGCCGTCCGGCCGGGTGGCCTCGCATGGGTTCCTTGCGGAGTGAGTGATTACTGTCTAAGCTCCGACCAGGATCGAGTGTGATCCCGATCACCTTCTGTGATGGAGTGAAATGCGCATCCGCAACCGGTTCATGGTCGGGCTCGCCGCCGCGTCGCTGGTCGTCGCGAGCGGCTGCGGCGGCTCGATGGCGGACAGTTCCAGCGGTAACGGGCCGATCAAACTCGGAATCATGGCAGGGGTGCAGACGAACGCCATCTCGCACCCGTGGGTCCCGCAGGCCGCCAAGATCGCGGCGGCGGCGGTCAACGACGCGGGCGGGATCATGGGCCGCAAGGTGGAGGTCCACTTCTGCGACGACCACGGCACCCCGCAGGGCGCCGCCCTGTGCGCCCAGAAGCTCCTGGTGCAGGAGAAGGTGCTCATGATGGTCGGCAACGACGGCACCATGGAACCGGGGCTCATCCCGACGCTCAAGGTCGCCAAGACGATCTCGTGGGCCAGCCAGGGTGCCAGCCTGGACTCCCTCAAGAGCGACCGCGTCTACGTCCTGCAGCCCGTCCTGGTGCAGTACTGGATCGTCCCGCAGATGCTGCCGTCCACGACCAGGCGCGTCGCCTACATCTCCGCCGACACCGTCGTCGCCCAGGAGGGGCAGAAGAACTCCGCCAAGTACTACCCGCCGACGATCCCGATCACCCCCCTGACGGTGGCGCCGACCACCACCGACTTCCAGCCCACCTGCCTGAAGATCCAGCAGAGCGGCGCGGACACCGCCGTGATCGCCGTCAACCCGGCGCAGATCCCCTCCATCATCCAGACCTGCAACCAGATCGGCCTGAACCGGCTGCATTGGGCCATCCCGAGCATCGAGATGACGCCGCAGGTGCTGAAGACGGTGACCGAGCTCAAGCAGCCGAACACCACCGTCATGGCCTACGCCCAGACCGCGTTCGACGAGTTCGAGGCCGACGTCGCCAAGTACGGGCGCCAGGTCGGCGGCATCGACAACACCATCGCCGACAGCGCGGTCAACGCCTGGCTCGGGGTCAAGCTGCTGACCAAGGTCGTCCCGGCCGCCGGAGGGCCGGACGCCGCGAAGATCAAGGCCTGGCTGGACAAGCAGACCGCCTTCGACACCGGCGGCGCGACCGCCCCCATCGACTTCACGACCTCGCCCGTCCCCGCGATGCCGCGCATCAAGAACATCTCGGCGAGCAAGGGCGAGATCTCGAATGGCAGGCTGGTCGCCACCGAACCCAGGCCCTTCACCATCAAGCGCCCCTAGCCCGCCCCACCGGCCGATCAGGAGGATGACCGTGGACAGGGAAGCCCTGGAACGCAGCCTCGCACGGCGGCTGCTGGACCACATCGAGAACCGCACCACCGACCTCGCCGACGACCTCATGGAACTGCCCGCCGACGTCTACTCGCGGGCGCGGCACGACAAGGAGGTCGAGGTCCTCTTCCGCGACCAGCCCCTGGTGCTGTGCCTGTCGGGAGCGCTGCCGGAGCCGGAGACCTACCGCACCGTCGACGTGTGCGGGACGCCGATCCTGCTCACCCGGGACGCGCGGGGCAAGGTGCACGCCCTGGCGAACGCGTGCCGCCACCGGGGAGTGCGCGTCGCCGACGGCGGGGGCAAGGCCAAGAGGCTGACCTGCCCGTTCCACGCCTGGACCTACGAGCTGGACGGGCGCCTCGTCCGCGTGCCCGTCCCCGAGGCGTTCGAGGGGATGTGCCTGGAGGACAAGGGCCTGGTGGAGCTGCCGGTCGCCGAGGGCTACGGGCTGATCGTCGGCCGCCTCCGGCCGGGCCCCGACCTGGACATCGACGTCTACCTGGGGCCTGGCCTGGCCGACGAGCTCGCCATGTTCGCCTTCGAGGACTGGGCGCCCCACGGCGAGCCGCACGTCCACCGCGTCAACGCCAACTGGAAGGTCACCCTCGACACCTTCCGCGAGAACTACCACTTCAACTACCTGCACCGGCGGACGCTGGCCTCCTACGCCTACGGCGGCGTGCTGACCTTCGACGCCTTCGGCCCCCACCTGCGCAACTGCTCGGCGCTGCGGTCCATCGACGAGCTGAAGGGGATCCCCGAGGAGGAGTGGGGCGACGTCGCGCAGCACTTCAGCTACCAGTACGCGCTCTTCCCCAACACCAGCCTGACCTTCGACAGCAGGCACATCGAGCTGTGGCAGATCCTTCCGGTGGACGAGGCCACGTCCGAGGTCGTGCACACCGCCTACCTCCGCCCCGACCTGACCGCGGAGGAGCGGGCGAAGGTGGTGGACATGGCGCCGTGGATCTGCGAGACGGTGGTCGACGGGGAGGACTTCTGGGTCGCCGGCCGCACCGAGCCCGGCGTCCGGACGGGCCTGCTCGACACGGTCGTGTTCGGGCGCAACGAGCCCGCTCCGCAGCACCTGCACCGCGGGTTCGACGCCGCGCTCGCGGCGGCCGAGGACGGCGTGCCGGGCGGCTCCCGCCCCGGGGCGCCCGACTTCGCGGTCACCTGAGGGGACGGACGATGACGGAGACCCCCGCGGCCAGGGCGCTGGAGGTCCGCGGTCTGACCGCGGGCTACGGCGCCATGGCGGTGATCCACGATGTGACGTTCTCGGTCGGCCACGGCGAGATCGTCGGGCTGCTCGGGCGCAACGGGGCCGGCAAGACGACCACCCTGATGGCGATCGCCGGGTTCCTGGGGCGCTGCGAGGGCGAGGTGAGGGTCGACGGCGTGCGGCTGCGCGGCCCCGCCTACAAGCGCAGCCGCGGCCAGGTCGGGATCGTCCTGGAGGGGCGCAGCGTCTTCCCGTCCCTGACGGTCGCCGGCAACCTGGAGCTGGCCGGGGCGGACCGGGACGAGGCACTGGAGCTGTTCCCCGAGCTGCGGCCGAAGCTGTCGCTGCGCGCGGGCGTGCTGAGCGGCGGCGAGCAGCAGATGCTGGCGCTGGCGCGCACGGTGTGCCGCCATCCGCCGGTCATGCTGATCGACGAGCTGTCCTTCGGCCTGGCGCCCACGGTCTGCGAGCGCCTGCTGGCACGGTTGCGCGACGTGGCCGAGACGACCAAGGTGGGGGTGCTGCTCGTCGAGCAGGGCATCCACTACGCGGCGAGCGTGGCGGACCGGGTCCTGATCATGAACGAGGGACTGGTCCGGGCGGAGATGCCCGGCGCGGAGCTGTCGGAGCGCGAGGACGAGATCGAGCGCATCTACCTCGGCGGTCTCGGCGACGCGGCGTGAGCGAGCTGAAGGCGCTGCCTTGAGGCGCCCTGGAAGCGAGCGGGGGATACTGCGTGAGCGGGGGCCGGGACGGCCCGGCCCCGGACCGTGAGGAGCGCGATGGCGGCCGAGTTCCACCTCTACCTGCCGCAGATGCGGATGCCGATGGACGAGATCGTCGCGCGGGCCGGCGCGGCCGAGCGGGCGGGCTTCGCCGGGATGGCGCTCATGGACCATCTGGAGCCGCCCGGCGCGCCGGGCGCCCCGATGTTCGAGGCCGTCGTCACCGCGACCTGGCTGGCCGCCCGCACCGAGCGGCTGATGCTCGGCCATCTGGTGCTGTGCGACGCGTTCCGGCATCCGGCCGTGCTGGCCAAGCAGGCGGTCACCCTCAACCACGCCTCCGGGGGGCGGTTCGAGCTCGGCCTGGGCTGGGGCTCGGTCGTGGCGGAGATCGAGGCGTACGGCGTCGGCGACACCGCCGCCAAGGCCCGGGTGGGGCGGCTGGCCGAGACGCTGGAGGTGCTGCGGCTGCTGTGGTCGGGCGAGACGGTCGGCTACGAGGGCACGCACCACACGCTGCGCGAGGTCTGCGCGCGTCCCGCGCCGCTCGGGCGCATCCCGATCGTGATCGGCGGGACGGGGCCGCGGACGCTGGAGCTGGTCGCGGCGTACGCGGACTGGTGGAATCTGCCGATCGCCACGATCGGCCGGCTGGAGGAGCTGCGGCCTCGCGCGGGCAAGGCCAGGGTCTCGGTGCAGCAGCTCGTGACGTTCGTGGCGGACGAGTCCGGCCGTGAGGAGACGGTCGGGACCGCGCAGCGCCGGTTCGGCGCGATGGCGGGGGAGGGCGGGATGGCGACCGGTAACGCCCGGGAGCTGACCGCGCACTTCAGGGCGCTCGCCGACCGGGGTGTGGAGCGGTTCTACGTCTGGTTCACCGACTTCGCCCGCCCGGCGACGCTGGACGCGTTCGGGGAGGTCGTCGAGGCCCTGGCCTGAGGCGCGGGAGCCGCCCCGGCACGGGTCCGGGGACCGGCTGCCCGCACGTAAAGAGTGAACGCTTGCTTTTGATTGGGCCGACACATAGATTCGAACCGCGAGCCGGTACGACAAGCGCGATGGAAGCCTCGCCTGCGACCCCGGCGGTCGCGCGGCGCGGGGAGATGAGGGCAGATGGTGAAGCTGGCCGACGAGGTGCGGGTGATCGATGCCGACACGCATCTCACCGAACGACATGATCTGTTCACCGCACGCGCGCCCAAGGGGTATGAGGACCGTGTTCCCCGGGTGGTGGAGATCGACGGCGCGCCCTGGTGGGTGGTGGAGCGGGACGGGCGGCTGGGCCCGGCCCGGGGCGGTGGCGTGGTCAACGTCGACGGTGAGAAGTTCCCGTTCGAGGAGAGCAAGCACAACGGGATCGACTGGGTGCACCGGGCGGCCTGGGACCATGAGGCCCGGCTGGAGTACATGGACCAGACCGGCTTCCACGCCCAGGTCCTCTACCCCAACGCGATCGGGATCGGCGGGCAGGGCATCTCCAACAACGTGCAGGACCCGGTGCTGCGCCGGCTGACGGTGGAGATCTTCAACGACTACCTGGGCGAGCTGCAGGACTGGTCGGGCCACCGCTTCCTGCCGATGGCCGTCATGCCCGCCTGGAGCGTGGAGGAATGCGTGCGCGAGGCGCAGCGGGCCGCCGCGGCGGGGTTCCGCGGGGTGAACATGACCTCCGACCCGCAGGAGACCGGTGCCCCGGACCTGGCCAGCCGCGAGTGGGACCCGTTCTGGGCCGCGTGCGCCGACCTGCAATTGCCGGTGCACTTCCACATCGGCGCGAGCCTGACCTCGCTGAACTTCTACGGCAAGTACTTCTGGCCCTCGCTGCACCAGAACCTCAAGCCCGCGGTCGGCGGAGGGATGCTGTTCCTCAACAACGCCCGGGTGGTGATCAACAGCATCTACGCGGGGATCTTCGACCGGCACCCGGATCTGAAGATGGTGTCGGTGGAGAGCGGGATGGGATGGGTGCCGTTCATGCTGGAGACCGCCGACTACGAGATCCTGGAGAACGCGCCCGAGCAGGCGGCCGAGCTGTCGCGCAAGCCCTCGGAGTACTTCAAGGACCACTGGTACGCCACGTTCTGGTTCGAGGAGAACGGCGGGGACCTGCAGTACCTGATCGACAAGGTCGGTGAGGACAACGTGATGTTCGAGACCGACTTCCCGCACCCGACCTGCCTGTACCCCGACCCGCTGACCGCGGTCGAGGAGCGGATGTCGGCACTGCGCCCCGAGACCCGCCGCAAGGTCCTGGGTGAGACGGCCGCCAAGCTCTACCGCATCTGACACGGCCCCGGGGCACGCGGGCACTCCCTTCCGCCGCCCGCGTGCCCTGGGCGCCCAACACGATCCGCCACGTTCCACCACGATCGGCCCACGGCGCGGGATGGACGCGATGCAGGTACTGGTCATCGGAGGGACCGGGCCGACGGGCCCGCACATCGTGCGGGGCCTGCTGGAGGACGGCCACGACGTCACGATCTTCCACCGCGGCGCGCACGAGCCGCCGGGGCTCGCCGACGTCGAGCACCTCCACGGCGACCCCCACTTCCGCGACTCGATCGACGAGGCCCTCGGGACGCGCGCGTTCGACCTGGCCGTCGCCATGTACGGGCGGGTGCGGCACCTCGCCCCGGCCCTCGCCGGCCGGTGCGGGCGCTACGTCGGCGTCAGCGGCGTGCCGGTCTACCGCGGGTACTTCCCGGGCGACGGCGGGGCCGCCCTCCCGATCCCGGTGACCGAGGACCACCCGGTCGTCACCGAGTCCTCCGGCGACCCGGCGCTGCGCTTCTCCCGCAGGCTCGCCGAGGCCGAGGCGGCGGTGTTCGCCCGCCACCCGCGCGCGACGATCCTGCGGTTCCCCATGCTGTACGGGCCGGGCAACGCCCGGCCGCACGAATGGTCGGTGGTGCGGCGCGTCCGCGACGGCCGGCGGCGGATGATCCTTCCCGACGGGGGACTCCAGATCCACACCCGGTGCGCCGCGCGCAACGCGGCGGCGTTCGTCCTGGCCGCGGTGCGGAGCCCGGACGCCGCCGCGGGGCGGGTCTACAACTGCGGCGACCCGGTGAACTGGTCGCTGCGCCAGTGGGCCGAGACGGTCGCGCGCCTGATGGGCGTGGAGCTGGAGATGGTGGCGGTGCCGCGGGAGATCGCGGTCGAGGCCACGACCGCGCTGCTCCCGCTGGCGGGCACGACGGCGGCCCACTGCGTGCTGAGCACCGAGCGGGCGCGGCGCGAGCTGGACTACCGTCCCGCCGCCGACCCGGTGGAGGCGCTGGAGGAGCTCCTCGCCTGGTACGAGGCGCGGCCCGGATTCGAGCCGGGCGCGAGCCCGTCGTTCACCGACCGGTTCGACTACGCGACCGAGGACGCGCTCCTCGCCGAGTACGGCGCCGCCGCCCACCGGGTGACGTCCGCCGTCGTGCAGCACCCGGCGCCGCCCGTGCACAGCATGCCGCACCCCCGCACGCCGGGACTGGTGGACCACCGTGGGCGGTGAGCTCGACGGCCGGGTGGCCGTGGTGACCGGCGGCGCCAGCGGGATCGGCAGGGCGACGGTGCTGCGCTTCCTGGACGCCGGCGCCCGGGTGGTCTTCGGTGATCTGAACGCCGAGAACGCCGAGCGGCTCCTGGACGAGGCGGACGACCCCTCGCGGCTGCGTTTCGTGCGCGCGGACGTCTCCGCGGAGAGCGAGGTCGCGGCGCTGGTCGAGGCCGCCGCCGACGGGTTCGGCCGGCTCGACGTCATGTTCAACAACGC
This sequence comes from Spirillospora sp. CA-255316, assembly GCA_050942275.1. Lineage (GTDB taxonomy): Bacteria > Actinomycetota > Actinomycetes > Streptosporangiales > Streptosporangiaceae > Spirillospora. Next base: position 4,420,797 of record CP192047.1, read on the forward strand.
CGGAGTGGGCGGCGCGTTCGGCCCGCTGACCGAGATCGCCGCCGCCGACTGGGACCGGACCTTCGCGGTGATCGGCCGGGGGGCGTTCCTCGGCACCAAGCATGCCGCGCGGGTGATGATCGCCCAGGGCGGCGGCGGGACGATCGTCAACAACGCCTCCGTGGCCGGGCTGGTCGGCGGCGGCGGTCCGCTCGCCTACTCGGCGGCCAAGGCGGCGGTCATCAGCTTCACCGCCAACGCGGCCGTCGAGCTGGCCGCCCACGGCATCCGGGTCAACGCCGTCTGCCCGGGGCTCGTCGACACTCCGCTGGTGATGGGCAGGGACCAGGACCCGATCCGGGAGCGGATGGCGACGTTCCAGCCCTGGCCCCGGCTGGGACGGCCGGAGGACATCGCCGGGCTCGTGCTGTTCCTCGCCGGGCCCGACAGCGCGTTCGTGACCGGGGAGGCGATCCGGGCCGACGGCGGTATGGTCGCCTGGGGGCCGCGCATGACCGGCACCGTCGACCCGAGGGGGCTGACCCGCCGGTACGCCGGGTTCGCCGACGGGTCGACCGGCCGGCCCCCGACCCGGCGCCCCCTCACCTGACCTGCCCGAGGTAGGCCTCGCGGACGGCCGGTTCCCGCAGCACCTCCGCCGGCGGCCCGGAGGCGATCGTCCGGCCGTGGTCGAGCACGATCACCCGGTCGCAGGTCGCCGCGACCACGTCGATGTTGTGCTCCACGAGCAGGACCGCGGCGCCGAGCTCGTCGGCCAGCGCCCGGAACAGCTCGCCGGCGGTGCGCCGCTCCGAGCCGTTGAGCCCGGCGGCGGGCTCGTCCAGCAGGACGGCGGCCGGTTCCTGCGCGACCAGCCGGGCGATGGCGGCCATCCGGCGGCGGCCCTGGGGGAGATCGGCGACGACGGTGTCGAGGTCCTTCTCCAGACCCAGGATGGACACCGCCGCCCTGGTGGCCTCGTTCAGGTCGTGGCGGCGGGGGAGGACCAGGTCCCGCGCGTAGGAGAGCCGGCTGCGGCTGTCGAGCGCGGTGAGGATGTTCTCGCGGACGCTGAGGTCGTCGAACAGTTCCAGGTTCTGGAACGTCCGGCCCATGCCCAGCCTGGCCCGCAGGTGCGCCTGCAGGCCGCCGATGTCCCGGCCGCGGAACTCGACGGTGCCCCTGGCCAAGGGGGAGAAGCCCGTCAGCGCGTCCAGGAGGGTCGTCTTGCCCGCGCCGTTGGGCCCCACGACACCGACGACCTCGCCGGCCTTCAGTTCCAGGGAGACGTCGTCGACCGCGACGGTGCTCCCGTAGGTGACCCGGACGCCCCTGGCGACGAGGACGGACGTCCCCGGCGCGACGCCCGAGACTCGCGGCAGCGCCGCCGCCTCCTCCCGCTCCGCCGCCGGGGCCGCTTCGGACGGGGCTTCGGACGCCTCCTCGGCCTTGGTGACGGCGGACGGCCGCCGCCGGACCGGCAGGACGCGGGCGAGATGGTTCCTCATGGCGGCGAACTGGAGGATGATGCCGTCCGGGGTGCGGACCATCACGTCCAGGACGAGCAGGCCGGAGCCGATGGCGAGCCAGGCGTCGATCGACGACAGGTTCAGGTCGTTGCTGACGAAGTTGGCGACGACGCCGCCCTGCGCGGTGACGGCGGCGAACACCGCGCCCGCGACGTACCCGACGCCGCCCACGACGGTGAAGGCCAGCGTCGAGATCGAGTGGAAGACGGTGTAGCCGGAGAAGTCGGCGATGTTGAACCGGAACGCCGACACCGCGCCCGCCAGGCCGGCCAGCCCGGCCGAGACCGCGAAGGCGCCCAGCTTGGCACCGGCGACCGAGACGCCGACGGAGGCCGCGCCCCGCTCGTTCGCCCGCACGGCGAGGTAGCGCCTGCCGGACTCGCCGCGCCGCAGGTTCAGCACCGCCACCGCGCCGAGGGAAAGCACGACCAGGCAGAGGACGGCGAAGCGGTCCGGGTAGGCGGCCGGGTTGAGGTCGATCCCGAAGAGGGTGGCGTCGGAGATGACCACGCCGTCGCTGCCGCCGGTCATCGCGGGCTGCAGCAGGATCAGGTTCTCCACGGCCAGCGACAGCCCGAGGGTGACGATCGCCAGGTTGACGCCGCGCACCCGGACCGCGGGGCCGCCGATCACCAGCCCCAGGACGATCGCCGAGAGCGTTCCGAGCAGCACGCAGACGAGGAAGGGCAGGCCGAGGTCGCTGCTGCTCCGGGCGGCGACGAAGGCCCCGAAGCCGGCCAGCGCGGCCGACGCCACGCTGATCTGCCCGGCGTAGCCGGTGACGACGATGACCGACAGCGCCAGCAGCCCGAAGACGGCGGTGTTGATCAGCGCCGACGCCCAGGTGGGCGACAGGAGCACCGAGACGGCGACGCCGGCCGCGGCCCACAGCGCCACCGTCACCGGCCTGAGCCGCCCGGCCCCCACCCGGGGCAGGCGGCGGGTCAGCGTCTCGCCGCGGCCGGGCAGGGCCGTGCCGCCGAGCACCACCGCGATGATGATCAGCGCGAACGGCACGGACGAGATGATCCCGGAGTTGATCTCGTACTTGCGCATCACCGACTGCAGGACGCCCAGCGCGAGGCCGACGGCGATCGTGGGCCAAATGCCGACGAACCGCCCGACCAGGCCGGCCGCCATGGCGGGGATGACCAGCAGCGTCAGGGCGCCCGGGGTGAGGCCGGTGACCGGGATGAGGAGGATGCCGGCGAAGGCCGCCATGGCGCCGCCCATGCCCCAGGTGATGATGCCCGTGGGGTGCGGTGAGACGCCGATCGCGGCGGCGGCCTGCGGGTTCTCGCGCAGCGCGGTCGCGTTCATGCCGAGCCGGGTCCGCCGGAAGAGCAGCGCGAGCCCCAGGCCGAGGGCGAGCGTGATGAGCAGGATCGCCAGCGTGTCGTGGGTGACGATGCCGCCGAAGATCGTGATCTTGCCGGAGCCGAACAGCGGCTTCAGCAGGTGGGGCTGGGTCCCGTAGATCTTCACCGCCACGCTCTGCAGGAGCAGCATGAACCCGAGCGTCGCCACGACCTTGGCCATCTCCGAGGAGTGGTGCAGGAACCGCACCACGACCAGGTAGAAGAGCATTCCGAGCGCGGTGCCGACGACGACGCCGACCGCCAGGGCGGGCAGCACCGGCAGGGACCCCCGGCCGCCCTCGAACAGGTCCCAGAAGGCGTAGCTGCCGATCATGCCGATGGCGCCCTGGGAGAAGTTGAGGATCCCCGAGCCGCGGTAGACCGCCACGATGCCGAGGGCCACCAGGGCGTAGGCCCCGCCTCCGGCGAGCCCGACGAGGGCGAACTGCCATAGTTCCGTCAACGCTTCTCCTCCCGGACGGGGACCGCCGCCGGCGCTCCCCGCCTCGAATGCGCGGGCGCGTGCTGCCACAGGGTTCTCGGGAAACGGACACCGCTCACGGCCGGAGGGCGTGCGGGCATGGGCACGGATCGCCGGCGGGCGGGAGGCGGCCTCGGCCGCGGAGCCGCCGGGGCGGCGGCACCGTCCGGGCCGTGCGGGTAGTGCGTGTGTGGTGCCGGTGGTGCTGGTGGGCCGGGGGTCAGGCGGTGTCGATCCAGACCGACTTGAGGTTGAGGTACTCGTCGAGCGAGTGCTCGCCCATCTCCCGGCCGTAGCCGCTCGACTTGTAACCGCCGAAGGGGACGGCGGGGTCGAAGAGCAGCATCGTGTTGACCCAGACCGTCCCGGTCTGCAGCTCCTGTGCCAGCCGGTGCGCCTTGCCGACGTCGCGCGTCCAGATGCCGCCCGAGAGCCCGAAGGGCGTGTCGTTCGACCGGGCGGCGACCTCCTCCAGGGAGTCGAACGGCAGCACGCACGCGACAGGGCCGAAGATCTCCTCCCGGGCCACCCGCATGTCGTCGCGGACGTCGGCGAAGACGGTGGGCGCCACGAAGTAGCCCTTGGCCAGGTCCCCGGTCTCCAGGCGGCACCCGCCGGCGGTGGTGCGGGCGCCCTCCTCGCGGCCCAGGTCCAGGTAGCCGGTGACGCGCTCCAGCTGCTCCTCCGACACCACGGGCCCGATCTTGGTCTCGCGGTCCAGGCCGTTGCCCACCTTGAGGCCGTCGGCGAACGTGGAGATCCCCTCGACGAACTCGTCGTAGACGGGCCGTTCGACGAAGATGCGGGTGCCCGCGCAGCAGATCTGGCCGGAGTTGGAGAAGACCCCCCAGGCCGCGCCCGGGACGGCGCGCGACAGGTCGGCGTCGGCGAACACGACGTCGGGGGACTTGCCGCCGAGTTCGAGCGAGACCCTCTTCAGGTTGCCGGCGGAGGCCTGGACGATCCGGCGGCCGACATCGGTGGAACCGGTGAAGGCGACCTTGTCGACGCCGGGGTGCTCGGTGAGCGCCGCGCCGGCGCCCTCGCCGAAGCCGGTCACGATGTTCACCACGCCGTCGGGCAGCCCGATCTCCGTCAGCAGCTCGCCGATGCGCAGGGCGGCGAGCCCGGCCTCCTCGGCCGGCTTGAGGATCATCGTGCAGCCGGTGGCGAGCACCGGCGCGATCTTCCAGATCGCGTTGCTGATCGGGCGGTTCCAGGGGACGATCGCGGCGACGACGCCGACCGGCTCCTTGAGGGTGTAGCTGAACACCGAGCCCGGGGCGGAGTTCGGGAGGGTCTCACCGTGGATCTTGGTGGCCCATCCGGCGAAGTAGCGCAGCACCTCCGCCTCCCAGGGCGGTGTCCTGCCGGAGCGGCGCTTGCCGATCGGCGCTCCCATGTCGAGCGTCTCCAGGAGCTGGAGCTCCTCGTAGTGTTCCTGCACCGCGTCGGCGAGCGCCCACAGCAGGGTCTGCCGGTCGCGCGGCTTGAGGCGCCGCCAGGGCCCCTCGAACGCCGCCCGGGCGGCCGCGACGGCGCGGTCGGCGTCCTCGGGGCCGGCCTCGGCCAGCTCGGCGACGATCTCTCCGGTCGAGGGGTTGATGCTGGGGAAGGTCCTCCCGGACGCCGCTTCCTCCCACCTGCCGCCGATCAGCAGCTTCTTGGGGCGGCCGTCGAGGAAGGGAAGCGTCGGCGTGTCGGGGTGGGAAAGCGTCGACATGGATACTCCTTCGGACGCTGCGCCGTCGTGGGGCTCACTGTAGCGACGCCCGCGCCCTTATAAAAGAGTATTCACTCACTATTGCCTGGTCGCCGGTCGGGCGCCCCTCGTGCCGGCCCCCGCGACCAGGGTCGCGTCCCGGGCGGCCGACCTCTCGAACCCTAGAAAGTAATCACTCACCTTGTTATAGTGCGAAGGCCCGATCGGTCGCCCGCACGGCCCGGATCACGTAGGGGAACATCGATGGAGAAGAGCACGTCGGAAGCCGTTTCCATGCCCGACGACTGGTGCTCGCGCCACTTCGACCATCTGTCCCCCGACCTCGCCGCCACCATGCCGGCCACCATGGCCCGCATGCGCGAGCTGTGCCCCGTCGCCCGCAGCGAGGAGCACGGCGGCTTCTGGATCGTCACCCGGTACGAGGACGTGCTGAGCGTCGCCCAGAACTGGGAGGTGTTCAGCTCCGCGCACGGCCTGGGCGTGTCCAACGCGCCGACCGTCGTCCGCAACCTCCCCGTCCAGGCCGACCCGCCCGAGCAGCGCATCTACAAGCGCCTCATCAACCCCTTCTTCACCCCCGCCGCCGTCGCGCCGTGGGAGCGGCCCACCCGCGACCTCGTCACCCGCCTCATCGACGACTTCATCGAAGACGGCGCCTGCGAGTTCATGGACGCATTCGCCCGGCCCCTGCCCAGCCTGGCGTTCTTCACCCTCGCCCTCAACGCGCCCCCCGAGGACCTGGAGAAGGTCGCCTACCTGGCGTCCAAGTCCTCGGTCCCCGATGACCCCAAGGCGGGCGAGTGCTGGCGCGGCCTGTACGACTGGATCAAGGAGTTCGTCGCGCGGCGCCGTGCGCAGCCCGCGCGCGGCGATGTGGTCGACGCCGTGCTGAACGCCGAGATCGAGGGCCGCCCGATCACCGAGGACGAGATCATCGGCACCGTCCAGCTGCTCATCCTCGGCGGCCTGGAGACCACCGCGGGCGCGCTGGGCCTGATGCTCGCCCGGTTCTGCGCCGAGCCGGAGATCCCCGCGCTGCTGCGCGAGCGGCCCGAGCTGATCCCCGACGCCGTCCAGGAACTGCTGCGGCTGGAGCCGTCGTTCGTGTCCGTCGGCCGCACGGCGGTGCGGGACGCCGAACTCGGCGGCCACCGGATCCGTAAGGGCGACAAGGTCCTGATCCACTGGGCCTCCGCCAACCGGGACGGCGAGGAGTTCACCGACCCCGACCGGTTCGACCTCGACCGCGCACGCAACCGGCACCTCAGCTTCGGCGTCGGGCCGCACCGCTGCGCCGGCTCCAACCTCGCCCGCCTCAACCTGCGGATCGCCCTGGAGGAGCTGCTCCGCCGCCTGGACGACATCAGGCTGCAGGACGGCGCCGAGATCGGATACCACCGGGGCCTGACCCGCTCGCCGCTCAGCCTCCCGATCGCGTTCACGCCCGGTCCGCGGCTGGGCGCGGCCTCCTAGCGCCCGGTGACTTCCCAGCACCCGACACCCGCCCCACCGGGGAGGACGCAGATGGCTCAGCGGACACTCCTGAAGAACGCGCGCGTGCTCGCCTGCACCGGCGACGCGGCCGAGCAGCCGTTCGACGGCGACGTCCTGATCGAGGGCGACCGCATCGCCAGGGTCGCGGAGGGCCGGCTGGACGCCGACCCCGCCTCGGCCCGGACCGTCGACCTGCGGGGCGCCACCGTGCTGCCCGGCCTCGGCGACGCGCACACCCACATCAGCTGGCCGCTGGACTTCGTGTTCGACCACGCCGGCGTCGCCGCGGCACCGCCCGCGGAGCACATGCTCGACGTCGCCGCCGTGGTGAGGACGTTCCTGGAGAGCGGCTACACCTTCATCATCGGCGCCGGCACCACCCAGCCGCGCGACGACCTGCTCGCCAAGGACGCGATCGACCGGGGCCTGATCCCCGGGCCGCGGATCATCCCCAGCGGCCCGATGGTGGCCGAGGCCGGCGGCCTCGGCGCCGAGGGCGAGCTGATGGAGGTCGCCGCCGACGCCCAGAGCCTCCGCGAGATCGTCGCCCGCCAGTGCGACATGGGCGCGCGGGCGCTCAAGCTGTTCATCTCCGGCGACGGCGTCGTGCCCGAGCACCCCTCCGACGACGTGTACATGAACGACGAGATGCTGCACGCCGCCGTCAAGGAGGCCGACCGGCACGGCGCGTTCATCACCGTCCACGCCCGCGGATCGCAGAGCGTCGCCATGGCGGCGCGCACCGGCGTCCGGATCATCCACCACGCCTGCTTCCTCGACGACGCGGCGCTGCGCGCGCTGGAGGCCCGGCGCGACGACGTCTGGGTGTGCCCCGGGCTGCACTACCTGTACGCGATGGTGAACGGCCACGCCGAGCCGTGGGGCATGACGCCCGAGCGGATCGAGGCGTCGGGCTACCGCGAGGAGCTGCGGTCCCAGGTCGAGGGGATGCGCAGGCTGCGCGAGTCGGGCATCCGGATGCTGTCCGGCGGCGACTTCGGCCACCAGTGGACCCGCCACGGCACCTACGCCGCCGAGCTGCAGAGGTACGTCGAGCTGGCGGGGATGACGCCGGCGGAGGCGATCCACACCGCCACCCGCAACATGGGACCGGCCGGCGGGCTCGACATCGGGCAGGTCCGCGAGGGGTACCTGGCCGACCTGGTCATCGTCGACGGCGACCCCACCGCCGACATCACCGTCCTGCGGCGGCCCGAGCTCCGCCGGGCCGTGATCAAGGACGGCGCGTTCGCGTACGTCAACCCCGAGGTCTACCCGTGACGCAGACCCGGCCGGCCGGGACGGAGACCGCGATCCTGTCCGGCGTCGACACGCTCGCCCGCCTGCTCCTGCTCCGGCGGCGGCTCGACGAGAGAGACGGGCTGACCACGGCCACGATGGTCTCCGGGTACCCGGGGTCGCCGCTGGGCACCTTCGACCTGACCCTGGACCGGATGGGCGACGCCCTCGCCGAGCACGGGATCGTCCACCGCCCCGGGCTCAACGAGGAGCTGGCCGCCGCGACCGTCTGGGGCAGCCAGATGGGCACGGTGATCGAGTATGAGGACGGCGTCGACGGCGTCGTCGGCGCCTGGTACGGCAAGGGCCCCGGGCTCGACCGCTCCGGCGACGCGCTCAAGCACGCGAACGCGATGGGGGCCGGGCCCAACGGCGGGGTCGTGATGTTCTGCGGCGACGACCCGGCCGCCAAGTCGTCCACCCTGGCGTGCGACAGCCACCACGCGTTCGAGGACGCGTGCGTCCCGGTGCTGTTCCCCGGAGACCAGCAGGACGTGCTCGACTTCGGGGTGCACGCCTTCCGCCTCTCCCGGTACTCGGGGGCGTGGGTCGGGATGAAGATCGTCACCGCCGTCGCCGACGGCGTCGGCACGGTCGACCTCGATCCCGGGCGGCACTCTCCGAGCGAGCCCGCCGGGGTCGTGGTCGACGGCTCGCCGTGGCGGCACCGGCCGCAGAAGACGATCGGCCCGCACGCCGTGCCGGGCCAGGAGGCGCTGGTGGTCGAGCACCGGCTCCGCGCCGCCCAGGCCTACGCCCGCCACAACGGGCTGGACCGCGTCGTGGGCGCCGGGCCGGGGGCGCCGCTCGGTGTGGTCTGCGCGGGCAAGACCTACTTCGACGTGATCCAGGCCCTCGCCGACCTCGGCGTCACCGCCGACGGGCTCGCCGCCGCCGGGGTGCGGATCCTGAAGCTGGGCATGACCTACCCGCTGGTGGAGGAGACGGTCCTGGAGTTCGCCGCGTCGGTCGGCGAGCTGGTGGTCGTCGAGGAGAAGCGGCCGTTCATCGAGACCCATCTGCGCGCCGTCCTGCATCAGGCCGGCAGCACGGTGCCGGTGTCGGGCAAGCGGGACCGCTCGGGGAAGGCGCTCGCCTCGTCGGTGGGCGAGCTGGACCCGTCGGCGGTGGCGGCGATCCTCACCCGGCTCCGTCCCGAGCTGGGCCGCCGCCGGGCGGAGGCCGGGGAGGCCGAGGAGGCGGCGCGGGCGCCGCGGCGGGCGAGCCTGCCGCTGGTCCAGACCCCGTCCCGGTCGCCGGGGTTCTGCAGCGGCTGCCCCCACAACCGCTCCACGGTCGCCCCGGACGGCGCGCTGGTCGGCGGCGGCGTCGGCTGCCACGGGATCATGTACTTCGAGGCGCGCCACGAGGGCCTGCGCAGCCTCCCGCCGACGCCGATGGGCGCCGAGGGCGTCCCCTGGATCGGGCTGTCGCCGTTCGTCGCCGAGCCGCATGTGATCCAGAACCTGGGGGACGGCACCCTCAGCCACTCCGGGACGCTGGCCATCCGCGCGAGCGTCGCCGCCGGGACCGACATCACCTTCAAGATCCTCTACAACGCCGCCGTGGCCATGACCGGCGGCCAGGACGTCACCGGGCTGATGGACGTGCCCGCGATGACGCGGGCGCTGGAGGCGGAAGGCGTCCGGCGGATCGTCGTGTGCGCCGAGGAGCCGGACCGCTACGGCCGCCGGGCGCGGTGGGCCTCGGGGGTGAAGGTGCTGGGCCGCGACCGGCTCCCCGAGGTGCAGGAGGAGCTGCGGGGCGTCCGCGGCGTCACCGTGATCATCTACGACCAGCGGTGCGCCGCCGAGTCCCGGCGGCTGCGCAAGCGCGGCCTGCTGGAGGAGCCGCCGCGGCGCGTCGTGATCAACGAGGCCGTGTGCGAGGGGTGCGGCGACTGCGGCACCAAGAGCAACTGCCTGTCGGTGCTGCCGAGCGACACCGAGTTCGGCGAGAAGCGGCAGATCCACGACCCGTCCTGCAACCGCGACTACACCTGCCTGGAGGGCGACTGCCCCTCGTTCGTGACCGTCACGCCCAAGCGCCGGGGCAGGCGCAGGGTACGCGCGCGGCAGGACGGAGGGACGGCGCGCCCGTCGCTGCCCCAGGGCACGCTGCCCGATCCCGCCCCGCCCGCGGTCGACGGGCAGTACGGCGTCTACTTCACAGGGATCGGCGGCACCGGCGTCGTCACCGCTAACCGCATCATCGCCTCCGCCGCGGAGGCCGCGGGCTTCGTCGTCGGCGGCATGGACCAGACGGGCCTGTCCCAGAAGGCGGGCGCGGTCGTCTCGCACCTGCACCTGGCCGCGAGCAGGAGCGCCCTGGGCTCGGCCGCGGTGAGCGAGGGCGGCGCCGACCTGTACCTGTCGGGCGACATCATGCAGGCCGCCGCCGAGGGCCATCTGGCCAAGATCCGCCCCGGCCGCACGGTCGCCGTCGTCGACCGCCACCTCACCCCGACCGCGGCCATGCTGCAGAGCGACCTCGCCCCGCCCGACCTGCCCGCCCTCGAACAGGCGATCGCTGAGCGGACCGGGAAGGAGCGCGTGGCCTTCCTCGACTCCCAGCGCATCGCCGAGGACGTCTTCGCCGACCACCTGCTCGCCAACGTGATCCTGCTCGGCGCAGCCTTCCAACTCGGCGGCCTGCCGGTCTCGCTGGACGACGTCGAGCGGGCGATGAGCCGGCAGGGCCGTGCCGCCGACGCCAACCGGGAGGCGTTCGCCTGGGGCCGCTGGGCGGTGCACGACCCCGCGGCCGTCGAGGCGGCCCTCCAAGGCACCGGCGGCGACGGCGGCGGGGGAGCGGGCGGCATCTACGATCCCTCGCCCCGCGCCGTGGAGACCGCGGCCGGGCTCGTCGGCCGCTGCGTGCTGCCGGCGGAGTTGCCGGCCGAGCTGCGCGACCTGCTCGCCCGGCGCGCCGCGCAGGTGGTCGACTACCAGAACGCGAAGCGGGCCGGACGGTTCCTCGACCTGGTGGAGCGGGCCGCGGCGCGCGACGGCGCCGAGCACGGCTGGGCGCTCACCGCGGCGGTCGCCGAGGCGTGGTTCAAGCTCCTCACCTACAAGGACGAGTACGAGGTGGCGCGCCTGCACCTCAAGGTCGACTACGACCGGGTGGCGCGCGAACTGGGGATCGAGGGGCCGTACTCGGTGACCTACCACCTCCATCCGCCCCTCCTGCGCCGCCTGGGGATGAAGAAGAAGCTGCCGATGGCCGGGCCCTACGAGCTGGCGTTCCGCGGGCTCAGGCGGATGCGGCGGCTGCGCGGCACGCCGCTGGACGTCTTCGGCTGGGACCGCGACCGGCGCACCGAGCGCGCCCTGATCGAGGAGTACGAGCGGCTGGTCGGCGAGGCCGTGCGTCCCTCGGCCGGGGTGCCGTACGCCTCGCTCGTGCGCCTGGCCGGGTCCGCGATGTCGATCAAGGGCTATGCCGACATCAAGGAAGCGGCCGTGGAGGCGTGGCGGGAGCGGGTCGCCGAGCTCACGGGCCGGGACCCGGCCGCGGCGGAGCCACGCGCATGATCAAGCGCATCCGGTGCGCCACCCGGGGAAGGGGCGTGTCGGCCGGGGAGTTCGCGGAGGCCTGGCCGGGGATGGTCGCCGAGGCGTGGCAGGCGCCGCCGGACGTGCGCCCGTCGCGCGTCGCGGTCTGCACGACCGTGCCCGGCCTCGAGGGCGCGGCCCCCAGGCACGACGGCGTCGGCATCGAATGGTTCGCCGACGCCGCGCACCTGCGCAGGTTCCAGGGCTGGCTGCTGGAGTCGCACGAGGGGCGGATGCTGCTGCGCAGGGCGATCGAGCTGGTCGAGTACCGGGCCAGTCCGGTCGTGGTCGCCGAGGAGTGCGTCATGCGCGGTGCGGACTGGCTCGACCGGCGCTGGCGGGACGGCGGCGCACGGCTCAAGCACATGGCCCTCGCGCTGCGGGCCGGCGGGCTCACCCCGGCGGAGTTCTCCGAGCGCTGGCGCGACCACGCGGGACGGGTCGGCCGGACGGGACCGGCGGGCGCCGCCGTCATCCCCGCCGAGGCCCGCGGCCAGGCCTACGTGCAGAACCACCCGAGCCCGCGGACGAGCGGGGAGTGGGCCTACGACGCCGTGAACGAGGTCTGGTTCGACGACGTCGAGGGCCTGCGGAAGCGGATCGAGTGGTTCCGGGAGAACCTCACCGCGCAGGGGAGCGAGGACCTGGTCCGCCGGTCGTGGTTCATCGCCGTGCGAGAAGAGGTCGTGCCGCCGGCCTAGCCCCCGGCGCGGTGAGAAGCGTTCCCGGTGACAGCGTGACCGACATCCAGGAGGCAGTCCATGCTGAAGGGCATCATGGTCGTCCAGTCCGGCCCGAGCGATCCCGCGCGCGAGGACGAGTACAACGAGTGGTACAGCACGACGCACCTGGCCGACGTGTGCGCGGTGCCGGGCTTCGTGGGCGCCCGCCGCTACAAGGTGCTGGACGGGGGAGGCGGCCAGGCGGGGCCGTCCTACCTCGCGATCTACGAGATCGAGGCGGACGACCTGGCCGCTCCGCTCGCGGCGCTGCGGGCCCGGAGAGCCTCCGGCGAGGTCGAGATGAGCGACGCGCTGCAGCTGGACCCGGCACCGGTGGTCACCTTCTACGAGCTGATCGAGTAGCGCGCGGCGGTGTGCCCGGTGCGCTGTGCCCGGTGTGAGGTGCCCGGTGTGAGGTGCCCCGCGCGGTGTGCCCCGCGCGGTGTGCCCCGCGCGGTGTGCCCGGTTCGGTGTGCCCGGCGCGGCGGTGAGGCCGTGCCGGGCATTGCGCTCACTGGCCCGCGATGACCAGCCTGCGCGCGATGTAGACCTCGGCGCCCGCGAGGATCATCGACAGGGCGGAGGAGTTCTCCAGGGCGAGCCCCAGGCCGCCGTCCTCCCCGACCTCGCGGACCTGGATGCCGTACGGCCCGATGCTCAGCGCGAGCGGGCCGGTGGCGTGCGCCGTCTGCCGGGGCGGGTCCGGGAAGCACCACTTCATCGGGCCTTCGGGGGTCGTGAAGCACACCTCGATGTAGTCCGCGCGGGCGGGGCAGCGGTGGACGGCCTCGAGGGTGGCCGGAAGGAAGGTCTCGCCCGGATGCGGACCGGAGAGGGAGGCTGTGTGCGCCACGATCCACCACCAATCAAGTAAGTGCTCACTCATTTGGCATGTTAGCACCAACTGACAGCATAAGAAAGGACGCCGCGGGACCATACGGTCGCCACGGCGTCAAAGGTGTGTTCTGGGGCCGCCACCCCCCGGCTGCCTACTTCAGCGGGGCGGGGAGGCCGATGCTCCGGGGCTCGAGGAAGCTCCGCAGCCCCTCTGGCCCCAGCTCCCGCCCCAGGCCCGACTCCTTGAACCCGCCGAACGGCACCATCGGGAAGGGCGGGTAGGCGCCGTTGACCGCGATGCTCCCCGTGCGGACGCGCCGCGCGATCCGCAGCCCGCGCGCCGGGTCGCCCGTCCACACCCCGCCCGACAGGCCGTACGGCGAGTCGTTGGCGATGCGGACCGCGTCGTCGTCGCCGTCGTAGGGGATGAGGCACAGGACCGGGCCGAAGATCTCCTCGCGCGCCACCCGCATGGAGTTGTCCACGCCGGCCAGGATGGTCGGCTCGACGTACCAGCCCTTGGGAAGGCCGGCGGGACGGCCGCCGCCGGCCGCGATCCGGGCGCCCGCCTCGGTCGCCAGGGCGATGTAGCCCTCGACGCGCTCGCGCTGGCGCTCGGCGACGAGCGGCCCGACCAGGACGGCGGGATCGTGCGGGTCGCCGACCGGCACGGCCGCGGCGGCCGCGGCGGCGGCCTCGACGGCCTCCTCGTACCGGGACCGGGGCAGCAGGACGCGCGTGTGGGCGCCGCAGACCTGCCCGGACAGGTGCATCGCGCCGCCGACGAGCGTGGGCATGACGCCGGCCACGTCGGCGTCGTCGAGGACGATGGCGGCCGACTTCCCGCCGAGCTCCAGCGAGACCCGCTTGACCTGCTCCCCGCACAGGCTCATGATCCGCTTGCCCGCCGCGGTGGAGCCGGTGAAGGCGATCTTGTCGGTGCCCGGGTGCGTCACCAGATGCTCGCCGGCCTCCCGGCCGCCCGGCACCAGGTTGACCGCGCCCGCCGGGACGCCCGCCTCCTCCAGGGCCTCGGCCAGCAGGTAGTTGCTCAGCGGGGCCTCGGGCGGCGGCTTGATCACCACCGTGCAGCCCGCCGCCAGCGCCGGCGCGGTCTTCCAGGAGGACAGGGTGACCGGGGCGTTCCACGGGACGATCGCCGCGACCACCCCGACCGGCTCGTTGGTCACCAGCGCGGTGCGGTCGCCGGCCGTCACCTCGCGCTCGAACTCGAAGGTGCGCGCCAGCTCGGCGTAGTAGTCGAACAGGGCGGCGACCATGCCGGTCTGGGCCCGGGGGGCCTGGCTGATCGCGCAGCCCATCTCGTCGACGGTCACCCCGGCGATCTCGCCCTCGCGCTTGCGCAGCGCGGCGGCGGCGCGGGCCAGGACGTCGGCCCGCTCCGCCGGCGCCATCCGGGGCCAGGGGCCGTCGTCGAAGGCCGCGCGGGCCGCGCCGACGGCGCGGTCGATGTCGGCGGTCGTGGCGACGGGAACCTCCCCGACGACCTCCTCGGAGGAGGGGGACACGACGGCGAGGCGGTCCCCGCCCGCCGGTGCCGCCCAGTCGCCCCCGATGAAGAACTCCCGCCGGTACATCAGCCGGTCTTCCACGCTGCCTCCCACCTCGGCCAAGGGGCCCACAACCTAACATGATGAGTGAACGCCCGCTATAATCCGCCCTAAGTATGTGAAGGCTCACTTGCCAAGCTTCCGCGGTGGCCGTTAGGTTCGTCGCACAGCCGGACGCGGCCGGAGCACGAACCCGAAAAGGGGACCGATGGGCCTGCTGGATGGGAAGGTCGCCGTCATCACCGGAGCGGGATCCGGGATGGCGAAGGCGTCGACGAAGGCCTTCGCGAGGGCGCCCGGGTGGTCGCCGCCGACATCAGCGGCGCCGAGAAGGAGAGGTGGCTTCCTCGCCTCGGACCGGGCCTCGTTCGTCACCGGTGCCGTCATCCCGGTCGACGGCGGCTGGGCCGCCCACCTCGCCTGAGCCGCCGCACGGCGGACCTGACGGAACACGCAACCGATCGGAGTGTCGATGGATCTGCTCCTGCGCCGGGCCACGTTGGTCGACGGCACCGGCGGCCCGGCCCGGCCCGCCGACGTGGCGGTCGAGGGCGACCGCATCACGGCCGTCCGGTCGCCCGGCGAGCTCGCCCCCCTCCCGGACACCCAGGTGGTAGACCTGGACGGCCTCGTCCTGGCGCCCGGCTTCATCGACGTCCACACCCACTACGACGCCCAGATCCTCTGGGACGCCGACCTCACCCCGTCCAGCTGGCACGGCGTTACCAGCGTCGTCATGGGCAACTGCGGGTTCGGCGTCGCGCCGACCCGTCCCGAGCACCGCGACATCATCGTGCGGACGCTGGAGAACGTCGAGGGCATGTCGATGGAGGCGCTCGAGGCCGGCATCGACTGGTGCTTCGAGACCTTCCCCGAGTACCTGGCCGCCATCGACCGGCGCCGCAAGCGGCTCAACGTCGGCGCGTTCGTCGGGCACTCGCCGCTGCGGCTGTTCGCCGTCGGCGGGGAGGAGCGGCCGGCCACCGAGGACGAGGTCGCCACCCTGCGCCGCCTCGTCCGCGAGGCGATCGAGGCCGGCGCGATCGGGTTCTCCACCTCGCGGCAGCCCGCCCACCAGGGCGCCTACGGCCGCCCGGTGCCGAGCCGGTTCGCCGAGACCGACGAGATCCACGCCGTCGCGTCGGTCCTGGGCGAGCTGGGCAAGGGCGTCATGCAGATCTCGATCGGCCCCGGCATGTTCGTCGACCAGTTCTCCGAGATCGCGGTGCGCTACGGCGTCCCCGTGACCTGGACGGCGCTGGTGGCGCGCGCCGACAAGCCCGGGGCCGCGCTGCGCACGGTCGAGCGCGGCGGCAAGCTCCCCGGAGAGGTCTACCCGCAGATCGCCTGCCGGCCGATCGTCATGCAGATCGCCATGACCGACCCCACCCCGCTCGGCGAGATCGACGCCTGGAAAGAGGTGCTCGCCCGGCCGCGCGAGGAGCGCGCCGGCCTCTACCGCGACGAGGCGTGGCGGGAGCGGGCCCGGCCGGAGACCCTCGAGGCCTGGAGCCACCGCTGGCCGAAGACCAGCGTCGAGGAGACCCGCGTCCACGCCGACGCGGTCGGGACCCCCCTGGACGTGCTGGCCAAGGAGCGTGACACCACCCCCTTCGACCTGCTCATCGACCTGGCGCTGAGCGACGGCATGGCCACCCGGTTCCGGATCGTCCTGGACAACGACGGCGACGAGGAGGTCGGGCAGCTGCTCGCCGACGAGCGCACGCTGCTCGGGCTGTCGGACGCCGGGGCGCACGCCACCCAGCTGTGCGACGCCTGCTACTCCACCCACCTGCTCGGGCACTGGGTGCGCGAGCGCGGTGCGATCACCCTCGAACAGGCCGTCTGGCGGCTGACCGGCCATCCGCACAAGGCGTTCCGCATCGCCGACCGCGGCCTGGTGCGCGAGGGCTTCCACGCCGACCTCGTCGCCTTCGACCCCGAGACCGTGGGCACCACGCCCGTCGAGCGAGTGCACGACCAGCCCGGCGGCGCCGACCGCCTCATCGTGCGCAGCACCGGAGTGGAGCACATGTGGGTGAACGGAGTGGCGACGCGTACCGGCGGCGAGGACGTTCCCGGCGTCGCCCCCGGCCGGCTCCTGCGCAGCTGACGCCATGGCACCACTGGAGGGACTGCGCGTCGTCGAGGCCGCGCTCGGGATCAGCGCCGTGGGCGCGGGCCCGGCCGTCAGCCTGCCCGGGACGCTGATGCGGGATCTGGGCGCGGAGGTGGCCCGGGTGCGCCCGGCGCGCCGCTCCACGCTCGACGCCGGCGTGGAGTTCGACAGGGTGTGGGACCGGGGCAAGGAGATCGTCGAGATCGGCGACGAGGATCCGCGCCGGGCCGCGGGCACGGTCGCCGCGCTCGCCCGCGACGCCGACGTGCTCGTCGTCGCGGGCGCCGAGGAGGCGGTCGAGCGGCACGGGCTGCGCTACCAGGACCTGGCCAGTGAGAGCCCGCGGCTGGTCGTGGTGCGCGTCCGCCCGAGCCACAACGCGCTGGGCCCGATCCCCGACCTGGAACTGCTCGTCCACGCCCGCGCCGGCCTGCTCACCCAGATCCGCGGCCACCGCCCCGGCCCGGTGTTCGGCGACCTCGCCGTCGCCTCCGCCGGCGCCGGGCTCTCCGCGACCGTCGGCGCCCTGGCCCGCCTCTACGAGCGCGAGTCGACGGGCCTCGGCGGCTGGGCGGAGACCTCCCTGTACGACGGCCTCCAGGCCCTCCTCCCGATGATCATCGGGAGGGTCGGGCACCACTCGCCCTCGACCACCCTGCTGTGGAAGGAGCAGGGCCCGGCCGAGGCGCTGTCCTACCGCTGCGCCGACGGCGAGTACGTGCAGCTCTGGTTCGGCGCCAAGGGCGCCTACGAGCAGTTCCTCGACCACGTGGGCGACCCGCCCAGCGAGAAGGGCTACAACGCCGACCTGATGAGCGGCGCCATGGTCGAGCGGGGCGAGCGGTGGGCGGCGATGTTCGCCACCCGCGACCGCGACCGGTGGGTCAAGGACCTGAGCGGCAAGAACTTCCGCTGCGAGCCGGTGTGGCGGCCGGGGGAGGCGCTGCGCGACCCCCACGTCCGGGAGACCGGGCTGAGCGTCGACCACCACGACCCCGAACGAGGCACGATCACCGCGCTGGGCCCGGTCGTGCGCGTCACCCGGACCGGCGGCGGCACGCCCCGGGGCGGCGGGGCGCCGGCCGCCGGAGACGGCGGCGCGGGGCTGCTGTCCGGAGTTCGCGTCCTGGACCTGTCGGCCTACCTGGCCGGGCCGATCGCGCCGCTGGTCCTCGCCGGGCTCGGCGCCGACGTGGTCAAGGTCGAGCCGCCGGGCGGCGACGCGCACCGCGGCATGGAGCCGATGTTCGCCGCCGGCCAGCGCGGCAAGCGCGCCCTCGCCCTCGACCTGAAGTCGCCCGGCGCCCCGGCCGTCCTGGAACGGCTGTTCCGCTGGAGCGACGTGGTGCACCACAACTCGCGGGTCGGGGCGGCCGAACGGCTCGGCTACGGCGAGGCGACGGTGCGCGCCGCCAACCCGGACGTCGTCTACAGCTTCGCCAGCGGCTTCGGCGACCGCGGCCCCCGCGCCCTCCTGCCCGCCAACGACCAGCTGATGCAGGCGCTGTCCGGCGTCGAGGCGGCCCAGGGCGGCGACGGCCGCCCGCCGACGTACCTGGTGTGGGGAGCGGTCGACGTCACCGGCGGCTGGCTGGCGGCGTGCGGCATCCTCGCCGGCCTGTACGCCCGGCGCCGCAGCGGCGGCGGGCAGTCGGTCGCCGGCAGCCTGCTCGGGGCCGCGCTGACCCTGAAGTCGGGCGCGTTCCGCACGGCGGACGGCGTCGTCGCCGGCCCGCTGCTGGACGCCGAGCAGACCGGCTACGGCGCCGCCTACCGCCTCTACCAGGGCGGTGACGGCGCCTGGTTCGCACTTGCCGTGCCGGACGCGCGGGCGTGGCACCGCCTGCGCGAGGCCGTCGGGCTCGACGCGCTGCCCGAGGCGCCTCCGCCGCTGCGCACCGGGCCGTCCGGCCCGCAGCCCGAGGAGACCCTGCTGGAAGAGGCCTTCCGCACCGGTGACGCCGCGGCCTGGGTGGCCCGGCTGCGCGCCGCCGGAGTGCCCGCCGAACCCGTCCCCGACGCCGACCGCACCGAGTTCGCGGCGGGCTTCGTCGACGACCCGGTCAACCAGCGGCTGGGACGCGTCGTCGGCTACCGCTGGGGCGCCCGCGGCCGGGTCGACCAGCCGTGCTTCCCGCCCCGCGTCGGCCCCGGCCCGGCGTTCCCCGCGCCCGCGGGCATTCCCGGGCTCGGGGAGCACACCGACGAGGTGCTGCGGGAGCTGGGCCTCGACGCCGCCGGGCGCGCCGCGCTCACGGAGTCCGGCACCGCCGGCGCACGGCGGCGACACGATGGGTGACGAACCTCTGAGCAGCGGCCGGCAAGGGGCCGCCGGACAAGGAGATCTGATGGAGACGAGCGCGTCGGGCGGCCCGATCACCGACGAATGGGTCGAGCGCCATTTCGACCATCTGTCGCCGGAACTGGCCCGCGACTTCCACCCGACACTGGCCCGCGCCCGCGCCAAGTGCCCCGTGGCCCACAGCGACCAGTACGGCGGGTTCTGGTACGCCACCAGGTACGAGGACGTGCTGCGCATCGCCCAGGACTGGCAGACCTTCAGCTCCGAGCTCGGCATCACGGTGCCCAACCTCGGGGCGGGCATGAAGGTCCTGCCGGTCACCATCGACCCCCCGCTGCAGCGCACCTTCAAACGGCTGATCAACGTCCACTTCACCCCGGCGAAGATCGCCCCGTGGGAGGAGCCCACCCGGCGGCTGGTCACCCGGCTCATCGACGACTTCATCGAGCGGGGCGAGTGCGACTTCATGAAGGACTTCGCCCGCCCCTACCCGGGGCTGGCGTTCTTCGACCTGGCCCTGCACGCGCCCGCGGACGACCTGGACGAGGTCAACCACTACGCGACCATGGCCTCCCTGCCGCACATCGAGGAGTCGCGGGACTGCCTGATGAAGCTCGCCGGGTGGATCGGCGAGTTCATCGAGCGGCGGCGCAGAAAGGAACCGCGCGGCGACGTGGTCGACGCGGTCATGAACGCCGAGGTCGAGGGCCGCCCCATCACCCACGAGGAGGTCATCGGCACCGTCCAGCTGCTGGTGCTGGGCGGCCTGGAGACGACCGCAGGCGTGCTGGGCGCCGCGAT
Source organism: Spirillospora sp. CA-255316 (assembly GCA_050942275.1). Lineage (GTDB taxonomy): Bacteria > Actinomycetota > Actinomycetes > Streptosporangiales > Streptosporangiaceae > Spirillospora. The sequence goes on from CP192047.1 coordinate 4,440,569, forward strand.
GCTGCGCTTCTGCGAGCACCCCGACATCCTGGAACGGCTCCGCGAGGACCCCGAGCGGATCCCGGCCGCCGTGGAGGAACTGCTGCGCCTGGACGGCTCGTTCATCTGCATCGGCAGGACGGCCAGGCACGACGTGGAGTTCGACGGCCACCAGATCAAGGAGGGCGAGCGGATCCTCATCTACTGGGCCTCCGCCAACCGCGACGAGGCCGAGTTCCCCGACGCCGAGACCTTCGACCCCGACCGCGCCAGCAACCGCCACATCGCCTTCGGCGCCGGCCCGCACCGCTGCGTCGGCTCCAACCTCGCCCGCATGAACCTGCGCATCGCCCTGGAGGAGATCGCGCGGCGGCTCGCCGACGTCAGGCTCAAGCCGGGCGCCGACATCGACTTCCACTCCACCTTCAATCGGGCGCCGCTCTCGGTGCCCATCACCTTCGCCCCTGGCCCGCGCACGTGAGATTCGTCCTGGTCCACGGTGGCTTCCACGGTGTGTGGTGCTGGTCCAGGACGATCCCCGAACTGGAACGGCTCGGGCACCAGGCCGTCGCCGTCGACCTGCCGGGGGCACGGCGAGCGGCGCGACGAGGCGGGCGACCTGGAGGCCACCGGGACGCCATGTGTCCGCGCTGCGGCCGGGCGACGTCCTCGTCGGCCATTCGGGCGGTGGCTACGAGGTGACGGTCGCCGCGGACGCGTCGGCCGACCTGGTGCGCCATGTCGTGTACCTCGCGGCCTTACTGCCGCGCGAGGGTCGCACCATCCCCGGGGCCATGACGACGCGCGACGCCCAGGACGGGGAGAACGACGGCGACGTCACGGGAATGCCGCGATACCTGCGCTTCCACGACGACCGGCGGACCGAACTCGCCGACTACGAGGGCGCCCGGGACTTCTTCCACCAGGACTGCGACGAGCCGACCGCCCGGTGGGCCTTCGAACGACCAACCCCCGAATCGTTCGGCGACTACCACACCGCCACGGTGTCGATCCCCGGGTTCTGGGAGGCGGACCTGCCACGCAGGTACATCGTCTGCCTCAGGACCGGACGAACCCCCCGCCGGTTCTCGGACGTCGTCGTGCGGCGACTCGGCGTCGAGCGGCTCACGGTCGAGGCCTCGTACTCACCGTTCCTCAGCCGTCCGCGAGAACCGGCCGAGTTGCTCGTGCACGCGACCACCACCGTCCCGGTCGGGCCCCTCCTGCCGGACTGACCCCGCACGCACATGGTCAGGGAGTCTTGTCCGGCTGCGGTGCGGGCACGGAGGGATCGCCGCCCGTGTCGTTGGGTGTGGTGGGGGTGCCGTCGGGTTTGGTCATGGTTTCGTCGTCGGCTTGGAGGGTGGCGAGGCCGCTGACGCGCCATTGGCCTTTTTCGCGGATGAGTTCGAGGAGGAGTTTGGTGCCGATGACGCGGCGGGTGCCGGCGGTGCTGCGGACTTCGGAGTCGAGGATGACGAGGGCTTTGGCGCGGTCGCCGTCGATTTGGTTGATGTAGGTGTCGCGGACGGTGGCGGTGGCGGTGGCTTTGTATTTGGTGATGGTGTCGGCGAGGCCGTCGAAGGCGGCTTCGTAGCTTTTGCCGAAGTCGGTGGCGGTGAGTTTTTGGATGCGGGTGCGTGCGTTGGTGAGGTCGGTGTGTTTGTAGGCGAGGAGGGCTTGGCCGAATTCGGCGGCGCGGGTGCGGACTTGCTGCTGGGTTTGTGCTTGCTGGTCGAGGTGGTCGGCGTGGCGCCATTGCAGGACGGCGGTGATGCTGACCGCGGCCAGGATCAGCAGGATCAGGGCGGTGGTGAGTTTGTCCCGGTGGCCCGCCAGCAGACCGCGCACAGATGATCCCGTCCGCCTCCGCCGGTCGCCCTTGGCCTCTTTGGCTTCGGCTGGGGTGTCGCCGTCCGCCTCGTCCTGGTCACCAGCCTCGGCCTTCTCCGCAGCCTCAGTGTCGGTGGCGGAGTCCTGGGCTTCCTCGTCCCGGGCTTCCTCGTCCTGAGCGTCGTTGTCCTCGATGCCGGTCTTCTTGGTTTTGGTGGTCATGGCGGCCTCCGGTCAGCTTGGGGGTCGGCGGCGGACGGTGGCGCCCATCCGGTAGGCGGTGTAGGTGAGGATGAGCGCGGCGGCGGCGACCGGGAGCAGTGGCAGCCACCGCGACCATGGGGAGCGGGTGTTGTGCTCGGCGGCGCGGGGCGCCGCGGTGACGAACGGCCCCTGCGGCATGGCCGCGCCCGCGGCGGACTTGGGCGGGGTGGTCGCCTGTCCCCCAGGCTGAGCACCGCCCTGCTGGGTGGTGCCGTGCTGGGTGGTGCCGGTGCATTCATACAGGGGTGGGATGGCGGGTTGGGGTGTCTGGCGTTCGTAGAGTTCGCCGTCGGGGATGGGGCCGCCCAGGGAGATGACGGATTTGAGGCGGACGTAGCTGCCTTCGGGGCGTTTGTCGATGAAGGAGGCGGTGGCCTGGGGCAGGTCTGTGTGCAGCACCCGTAGCGCGTGGTCGAAGTGGCGGGTGTTGGCGGGGGTGAACACCGGTGGGGCGGGCGCGCCGAGCGCGTGCAGCATGCACCGCATCCCCGGGCGTGAGGCGTCCATCAGCTGGTTGACCTGGGTGACCATGCCGGGGCCGCGGTCCAGGAGGCTGTCGAGGTGGTGGCGGGATTGTTTGAGGGTGTGGGTGAAGGCGGCCAGGTCGTTGACACCGGAGCCGAGTTGGGGGCCGGTGGGGGCGAGGGTGGCGGTGAGGTGGGTGAGCTGGACGGCGAGGCTGTCGAGGGTGGTGGCGTTGTCGGCCAGGGTGCCGGCGAGTTGGTGGGTGTCGCCGATGAGGTCGCGCAGTGTGGTGCCGCGGCCTTCCAGGCCGTTGGACAGCTCGCGCAGCAGGGTGCCGGCGTCCTGGGGGCGGGTGGCGCGCAGCAGTTTCCCGGCGTTGTCGAACAGCTGCTTGTACTCCACCGTCACCGACGTCCGCGCCAGCGGGATGTGGTCACCGGCCCGTAGCGGCGGCCCGTCGGGGCCCGAGGGCGGCGACAGTTCGACATACGGTTCGCCGACGGCGGATTTGCGCAGGACGGCGGCGCGGACGCCGTTGGGGACGTGGGTGCCGCGGTCCAGTTTCAGCTGGACGGCGACTTTGCCGGGGTGCAGCCGGACGGTGCCGATGGTGCCTACCCGCACGCCCAGGTAGGCCACTTCCAGGTCGGGGCGCAGGCCGGGGGAGGAGGCGAAGTCGGCGGTGACGGTGAAGGGGCGGCGCAGCGCGTCGACGCTGATGATGCTGGTCAGGGCCCAGGCGACCAGGGTCAGGCCGAGGGCGGTGAAGAAGGCCAGGTTGGTGAGGATGCGGGTGTTCACGGCCGGGTCACCTTCTCACCGGGGCGCCAGCAGGCGGCGCAGCTGGCGGGCGGGGTCTTGGGGGGCTTGGGGGCCGGTGCCGGGCAGGAACCCGGCGATCCAGGCGTGGGCGAGCGCCTGCCCGTCGTAGGTGAGTGAGGGGGCGTTGACCAGGCCCTTGTCCAGCAGGTCGACCACTTCTTTGAGTTGTTGTCTGCCGCGGGTCATGGAGGTCATGATCTGGTCGATGCGCAGCAGCAGGGTGCGCAGCCGGGCGGCGTGGCGGTCGTGGAAGGTGGTGTTGAAGGTGGTGCCCAGCCGCACCAGTTCCCGCACCGAGGCCTTCAGTTCGGCGCGGTCTTTGTGGATGCGTCGGGTGGCCAGTGACACCATGCCCGGCAGCCGGTCCAGCTCCCGCGACCCCTTCTCCAGCGATCCTGACAGCCGCCCCAGCCCGTCGATGACCTTGCCCAGATCCGAGGCGGCGGCGGCGTAGCTGGCCGACAGCTGGGTGGATTGTTGGATGATGCGGTTGAGTTGGGGGCCTTTGGCCTGGGTGGCCGAGGCGAGGGTGGTGACGATGGCGTCCAGGTCCTGGCCGCCGACGGCGGCCAGGATCGGCGCGACGCGTTCGGTGACCGATTCCAGGTCCGGCGCCAGGGAGGTGTGGGTGATGGTGGCGCGCTGGGGCAGGTACGGCCCGGCGGCCATCGCCCCCTTGGGCGGGGTCAGCCGGACGTAGTTCTCCCCCAAAAGGGAGGTCTTGGCGATCGAGGCACTGGTCCCGGCGGGGACGCGGCGGCCGTCGGCGATGGACATGGTCACCCGGACCTTGTAGCCCTGCAGCCCGACGTTGATGACGGTCCCGATCCGCACATCGGCCAGCTGCACACTGTGCCCGGTCACCAGGTTCTGCACATCCCCGAACACCGCGTACAAGGTGAGATCACCCTTGGGCGCACCGAGAGTCTGCACCGAGCAGCCCGCACAGGCGGAGGCGGCCAGCACGGCCGCGGCCACCGCCCTCCCCGTCCTGCTCATGGCTTGGCCTTCCGCTGCACGGTGGGTTGGCATCCGGTGTGACGCTCATCGAGGCAGGGGACCTTGCCCCAGCCCATCGCGTCGAAGATGGGCTGCAGCCAGACCCGGAGGGTGGCGTTGACCTGGGCGCGGACGACCACGGTGCCGCTCTTGCGGTCCCAGCTCTTGATCACCGCGTCGGTCACCCCTGCCAGCGACTCGATCGCCTGGGCGATGGAGGCGCTGTTGGCCTTGAGCGTCATCACCATCTCCGACGCCTCGGTCAACACCCTCGGCAGTTTCTCCTGGTAGGCGGTCACCACCGCACCGCCCTGGCGGATCAGTGCCTCCAGCCCGGCCAGGAAGGTCCGCAACCGCGCCCGCTCATCGGCCAGCGCCCGGCTGGCGGCCGAGAAGTCACCGATGAAGGCGGTGAGCTTCTCATCACGCCGATTGAGCGAGGCCGCCAGGCGGTTGAGGTCGCGGGCGATCCCGGCCAGCTTCTGATCCTGCGCCGCCAGATTCCCCGCCAACGTCCCCGTGGACTGCAACGCCCGGTTGATGTCATCGCCGCGGCCGTTGACCGCGCGTGCGCCGCCTTCGAACACCTCACTGAGCGCGCCGGGGTCGATGGACTGGGTGAGGGCGGTGAAGGCGGTGAGCGCCTCATCGATCTCCACCGGCAGCGTGGTCCGCTCCTGCGGAATCACCGTCCCCGCAGGCGCCCGGGGTGTCCCGGGGCGCCAGGCGGGGTGGAGCACGACGCTGCGTTCGCCGATGGTGCTGGCCGCCACGATCGTGGCCCGCACATCACGCGGGACCGGCACATCCTCCCGGATCCGCAGATCCACCCGGACCTGACGGTTGTGCACCCGGATAGCGGTGATGTCACCGACATCGGCGCCCATCACCTTCACCCGCGACTTCTCATACAACGACGGCGTCTTGGCGAAGAACACACTCACCCGGTAAGTGCCATCGGTGCCGGGGACGACGGCGCAGCCGCCGACCGAGAGCAGCATCACCGCGGCGGCCAGGACCGGAATCAAACGTCTCATGGCGCGGTCCGTCCCGTCTTGAGCATGCCGGTCAGGCCTTGCAGGTCACTGGCCGCCAGCGGGCCGAGCTGGGTGAAGATGGCGTTGAACCACGGCCCGCCCACCCCGGTGTTGACAAACCCCGCCATCGTGGGCCCCGACCAGGCCAGCGTCTGGTTGAGGTCGGCCATCTGGGGTTCGAGGGTCTTCATCGTGGTGTCGAGTTCGTTGACGATGTCGACCAGCTCGCTCTGCTTGGCCGAGATCAACCGCGACAGGCTCTGCACCGTGCGGTCACCACTGCCCAGCAGCACACTCAACTCCGCCTGCCGGTCACGCAACTGCCCCAGCAGCACACCGGCGTTCCGCGCCAGCTGCGACAACTGCGCATCCTTGGCATTGACCAACCGGATCAACCGATCCCCATCGACCAGCACCCGCTGAATCTGCGGATCACTCTCATTCACCGCCTCCGCCAACGCGGTCAGATTCTGCAGCGCCCCGCCCAACCGGCCACGCCCCTGCCGGGACACATCCCGCAACTGGCCCAGCACCGAGGACACCGCTTTGGCGTCCAGTTTCGACAGCGTCCCGGTGCCCTCGTTGAGCAGATCGTTGAACGTGATCGGGGTCGCGGTCCGCTCCAAGGGAATTCGCCGCCGTTCCTCCGACACCTCCGCCATGTACGGCTCACCCACCGGACCGCTCAGCCGCAGGTAGCGGCCGCCCAGAATGTTGGACATCCGGATCTCGGCGCGGGTGCGCGGGCCCAGATCCACCTTCCGGTCCACCTTCCAGGTGACCAGCACCCGCCCGCTGCGGAAATCGGGTTTGACCTCGGTCACCTCACCCACCGCGACCCCGGCCACCTCCACCTCATGGCCCGAGCGCAGCCCGCCGGTATCGGCGAACACCCCCGTCATGGTGTACCGGTCCCTCAGCAGCCCCAGCGTCCCGGTCAGGAACGAGATCGTCACGGCCAGGGACAGCACCGTCAGACCCGCGACACCGACGATGAGGGGATTGCGATCCCGGAAGGACTTCAACGCCATCAGTTCCCCCCGACGACCAGGCCGCGCAGCGCGTCACGGGAGGAACCACGCTCGGGATAGGGCTTCAACTCGGTCTTGTAGGGGCAGGGGCCCGGGGCCAGAGTCAGGCAGGGGGTGGTACCCACGAACAACTCACCCTCATTGATCAGGTCGAACAACCGCGACATCTTCGGCCCCGCCGACTCCAGAATCGGCCTCAAACGGTCCAGATTGCGGTTGGTACCGCCCATCACCACCGACAACCGCCCCACCACCTCCTGCAACTGCCGCGCATTCCCCGCGGTCAGCTTCTCGGAGGTCCGCACCATCGCCGCCAACTGCGCGATCGCCTGATCCACCAGACGCCGGTTGTCCACGAACGCACCCGTGAGAGTGACCAGGTTGTCGGTCATCACCGCGATCTGCTTGTCGCGGCGCGCCAGCACCTGGCTCACCGCAGCGAAATCATTCAGCGTGCGCTGCAACGTCTGGCGGCGCACCGCGATCGTGGACGACAGCTGATCGATGTTGGCGATCAGCTGGTGCACGTTGCGCTCGTTGCCCTCCAAAGCCTGGTGCAGCGAGGTCATCAGCTGATTGATCTGCTGCGGGTCCAGCGTCCGCGTCAACGGCGCGATCTGATTGATCAACTCGCCCAGGTCCACCACCGACCGCGTCCGGGTGATGGTGGCACCGTCCTTGAGCATCCCGGGCGCGGTGCCCGGGATCAGATACACCACCCGCTGCCCGATCGGATCCCGCCACCGCACCGCGGCCTCACTATCGGCAGGGAGACGATGCCGCTCACGCACCGACAGCCTGACCTCGGCACGCCCCTTACGCACCTCGATCGCATCGACCTGACCGACGGGCGCGCCGGCGATCTTGACACGGTCGCCCTTGCGCAACCCGCCCACATCATCGAACGTCGCGGTCACCCGATAGGAATCGGAGAAATCCAGCCGGGCGATCTGCATCGCGATGAAACCGGTAAGAGTCAGCGTCACCGCCAAAAACAGCAGCAACCGCACCAGCGTCGAAAACGCCTTCTCCGGACGCGCCGCCATGTCACTCCCCTCCCAGGGAAGGAAGCGGCAGGGTAGAACGCGGCACAGTGCCTGTGCCTGTGCCGCTGCCGGCCCCAGCGCCGGTTGTGGTGTTGTTGCCGCAGATGCCCAGAATCAGTTCGCAGGGATCGGAGGGAAGCAGGATCTTGGCCGCGAGCATGTGCTTGCCCTGCGAAGCCACCGGCCACGACACCGCCCGATAGATCGGCAACTGGTCAATGATCGAGTTCACCGACGGGCCGGCGATCCCGCCGCCCACACCCAGCTGGGCATACAGGAACGCGGCGGCGCGTTCGGCGGAACGGGCGCCCTGGCCCAGCTGGCCGCCGTGCCGGTCCAACCCGCCCGCCAGCGTCGTCGACAACCGCGCGGTCTGCCCGGTCAACCGCCGCAACCGATCCTGCCCCGAGGCAGCCGTGCCCACGATGGCGTTGGTGTCACCCGCCAGCCCCGCCACACCCTCACCGATGCCGCGCACCTGCGCCAGGTCGGCCAGGTCGGCGGTGAACCGCACCGCCCGCTGCCGGTGCCGGTGACCGATCGCCACGATCGTGTCGGCATCATCCAGCAGCTCACGCACCTGCATGCCCTGACCGCCCAACCCCTGGGCCAGGGTCCCGACGATGACGGACACATCCTTGGGATCGATCGCCGCCAGCATCCGATCCGCACTGGACAACATGTTGTCCAGATCCTCCGACCCCGACGTCGCGGCGATATGCGCATGGTCGGGGTAGTAGGGGCCGGCGGCCTCACCCGCACCCGGAACGAGGTTGATGAACTTGGGCCCGAACACCGACTCGGGCTCCAAAGAGGCGCGGGCGGTGCGGGGGACCTGGACACCCTGGTCGATGCGCAGGGTGAGGCGGGCGCGGCCGTCGGGCAGCAGATCGATCGCCTCCACCTGCCCCACCTGCACCCCCCGCACCTTGATCGGCGAGGAGGTCGTCAACCCCTGACTCGCCCGATCGAAATCAGCCGTGAGACGCGTCCCCTCGGCCTGCCACGGCTTGGTCAACAGCCCATACAGCACCCCCGCCGCGACCACCAAGGTCAGCACCGACACCGCCAGGCGGCGGGAAAGAGAATCCTCAGTGGCGCTCATCCGGCCAGCCTCACTGTTCCGCCCTGACCCCAGAACACATACGACAGCAGCAGATTCAGCGTGACGATCACGATGATCGACAGCCGGATCGCCCGGCCCGCCGCCTGCCCCACACCCACCGGGCCACCGGTGGCGTAATAGCCGTAGTAGCAGTGGATCGAGATCACCGCGAACGCGAACACCGCCACCTTGACCGCACTGTAAATCAAATCGATCAACGGCAGATACAAATGGAAATAGTAGTCATACACACCCGGCGCCAGATCAAAGAACTCCGTGGAGATGAACCGGGTCGCGAAGAAACTCGCGAACAACGCGATCAGATACAACGGCACCAGCGCGATCAACGCCGCCACCACCCGCGTGCAGATCAGATACACAAACGAGTGGATGCCCATCACCTCCAAAGCGTCGATCTCCTCCGAGATCCGCATCGCCCCCAACTCAGCGGTGAAAGAAGACCCGCACTGCGCCGCCAACGCGATCGCCGCGATCACCGGCGTGGTCTCCCGGACGTTGATGAACGCCCCCACCAACCCCATGAACGACTCGGCGCCGATCACCTGCAGACCGGTGTAGACCTGCAACCCGATCTCAGTCCCCAGAAACAGCGACATCGTGAAGATCACAAAAATCATCCCGCCGCCCACCACGGTCGCGCCGACCCCGACCACGATGTCACTCACCTGCAACGCCACCGTCTTGGCGTACTTGAACCGGAAGACGATGTCACGCAGCGAGTACAACAGCACCGCCCCGATGAACCGCGGCCACGCCGACAAAGCGGCCACCCGCTCCGCACCCGCGGCCGCCGCCCGGGCCGTCCCCAAAACCGCCTTGCGCGGTGTGTTGACCAGCATCAGCCGCCCCCGCTCACATCTTCGGCGGGAACGCCACGAAATACACCGTGGTGATCACATAGTTGAACGCGAACACCAGCATGAACGCCACCACCGTCGCCCGGTTCACCGCCCGCCCCACCCCCGCCGGACTCCGCTCGCAGTTCATCCCCATATAACAGGCCACCAGCGCCGCGATCAGACCGAACAACCACGCCTTACCCAACGTCACGAACAAATCCGACACCCGCAGCAACCCCAGCGCCCCATCGAAATACGCACCCGGCGTCACACCCTGCAACAACACATTGAACACAAACCCGCCCACCGCCCCCGACAAAATCACCAGCGAAGCCAGCATGCACGACACCAGACTGGCCGCCCACATCCGCGGCGTCACCAGCCGATGCACCGGATTGACCGCCATGACCTCCATCGCCGACAACTCATCCCGGATATTGCGCGCCCCCATATCCGAGGTCATCGCCGACCCACCCGCACCCGCAATGATCAACGCCGACGCGATCGGCGCCACCTCCCGCACCAACCCCACCACCACCGCACCACCGGTCGCCGACTGCGCCCCCAACTGACCCGCCAGATCACCCACCTGCAACGCCACCGTCGCCCCCAACGGCAACGCCACCAGCAACGACGGCAACATCGTCACCCGCGCCAAAAACCACGACTGATCCACAAACTCCCAAAACCAATCCCGCACATCCCACGACCGCCGCAACGCCTCCAAACCGATCGCGAACAACGAACCCGTCGCGACCAAAGCCCCCAAACCCCGGCCGGAGAAGCGGGCCTGCACGCCGCTCATGGACGCCGTCCGGGGGATCGGGGCGCAGCGGCGTGCGCGGAGGTGGTGCTCACTGTGGCCTCCCATGGGGTGAACGGAACCGTGGGGTTCCGGAAAGGGGACCGGGCGGGTAGGCGGCGGGACCGTCGGGGCAGGTCACCCGCCGCCGAGGGGACGACGGTTCGGGCGAATGGGGCACGTGATCAAGAGAGCGTCACGTCCAACCTGTGTGAAGGAAGTTCTCTCATGATGCTCTCTTCCCCGCCTCCTCTCTATCCCTTTGGGGAAGAAGGCGGGAGATAAGTGAGTGTGCACTCGTGGCGTAGGGTTTCCGCGGATGATGGTGTGCCACCAATATCACATATATGGGATAAAATTTGCAATCCTTTACGCGCGTTCGACACCCGAAGCGGTGGCTCGCCGCGCGGCCTCAGGACGACGGCCGGCGGCCTTCGCGGACGGCGTCCTCGACCAGCCCGATGACCCAGGTGATGGCCGTGATGGCCTCCTTGGGATCGAGTTCCCAGTCGGTGACCAGCCGCTCGTAGGAGACCACGCTCCAGAGCACGTCGAGGACGGAGGCCGCGATCACCCGGTCGGCGGCGGGCCAGGACTCCGCCGGGCCGGCGACCGCGCCGCGCAGCGCCTCCCGCTGGGCCCGGTTGGCCGCGGCCACGCTGGGGTCACGCGGTGTCCGCGGCTCGATGGGGAAGGTGGAGACGTACCGCAGCAGCCGGGCGGTGATGCCCGCGACGTCCTCGAGCCGCATGTCCGCGAGGTCGATCCCGGCCTCCTTCCGCAGCCGGTGCAGCACGGCGGCGCGCAGGTCGCGCTCGGTCGCGAAGTGGCGGTAGACCGTCCGCACGTTGACCCCGGCCCGCTCGGCGACGGCCCGGACGGTCAGCGCGTGCCAGTTCCAGATGGGGAGGCCGTGGATGATCTCGGCACCGGCGTCCACGATGCGTTCGCGCGTCTCGGTGGCGCGCCGCCGGCGCAGCGGGCTGTCGTAGGCTCTGCGCTCGCCTGCTGGATCGCTCAGGACCCCTCCACGTCCGTCATGCTCCGGAACCGCGACCGTCTCGGCATCCGGAACGGTGTCACCCTACGTGCACCGGCAGCGAGTTCCACCCCCGGACGGTCGAGGTGGACGCGAGCTCGGCCCCGGCCAGGTCGACCTCCCACTCGGGGAAGCGCTTGAGGACCTCCTCCAGGGCGATGCGCCCCTCGAGCCGCGCCAGTGCCGCGCCCAGGCAGAAGTGGATGCCGCGCCCGAAGGCGAGGAGCGAGCCGACCTTCCGGTGGATGTCGAAGCGGTCGCCGTCGGTGTAACGCCGGTCGTCGCGGTTGGCCGATCCCAGCAGGAACATCATGACGCTGCCCGCGGGCACGACCCGGCCGTGCACCTCCACGTCCCTCGCCACGTACCGGGCGACGTGGGGCGCGGGCGCCTCGTAGCGGAGCGGTTCCTCGATGGCGTCGGGGATCAGGGCGTGGTCTTCGGCCAGCGTCCGTCGCTGGTCGGGGTGGTCGGCCAGGACCTTGCCCGTCCAGCCGATCAGCCGGGTGGTGGTCTCGTTGCCCGCTCCGGCGATGACGGTGACGTAGGTGAGGATCTCCTCGCGGGTGAGCCGCCGGCGCGTCCCGGTCTCGTCCTCGAACAGGAGCACGCCCGGCGGTATCTCGATGCCCGCCCTGATCAGCTCCAGGATCGCGCCCCGGCCCGAGATGAAGGCCTCGTGGTCGGTCACCCCGCGCTCGACGTCCTCGTAGCGGGAGACGGCGTGGAAGTCGTGCCGTTCGTTGTAGTGGAGGGGCGCCTCCTCGCGCAGCCGGCGGAACACCGGGTACGGGTCGGCGTTGATCTCGGCGTCGTAGGGGTCGTAGTACGCCTCGGTCGTTTCGGGCGCCGTCATCACTGCCCCTCTCCCGCGGCGGCGGGCGTCGCCGGACGCTCCCCGAATTGACGCCATACCTGTGGCCCGAACACTACGCCACGGCGCCGCCGTATACACGACGTGCCCCAAGCCGGTTTCCGGCGTTCTGGGGCACGTGGCGGGAGGCCGGGGACGCCGGCGCCCCGCAGGCGCAGAGGAGGCGTCGGCGTCCCCGGGGTTCAGTCGCGGGACGGAGGGTCCAGGTTGTAGAGCTTCGTCGCGGTGTGCTGGAGCACCTTCCCGACGGTCTCCTCGGGCAGCCCGCCGAGCGCGCTCTCCATGACGTCGCGGGGGCTCGGCGACTCCGACGCCGGGCCGGGGGAGAGGCTGGTGGCGTGCGGGAAGTCGGTCTCGAACATGAGGTTGTCGGCGAGCTGGTCGATCACCGACCGCACCGACTGCCGCTCGAACCAGAACATGCCGTAGATCTGCCGGCGCATGTATTCGCTCGGGAGCATCCGGTCGGGGTACTCCTTGTGGGCGCCGACGTTCAGCCACTGCCAGTCCATGCTCTCGCCGAGGAAGGGCAGCCAGCCGGCGCCGTTCTCGACGGAGACGAACTTCAGGTCCGGGTAGCGGTGGCAGACGCCGCTGAGCACCACCTCGGCGATGTTCTGCGCGTTGCCGAGCAGGACCAGCGCGCTCTCCTTGGTGAAGTCGAGCTTCTTGGACTGGTCGACGGCACCCTTGAGCTCGTCGTCGGTCGCGAGGAAGCCGACGTGGAAGTTCATGCTGAGGCCCATCTCCTGGGCCTGGCCCAGCACCGGCTCCCAGTAGTCGTCGATGAGGCGGGGGAAGCCGGCCTTGTCGTAGCGGGCGGCGAACAGGACGCCCTTGTGGCCCATCTCGTAGGCCCGCTTCATCTCGGCGACCGACTCGTCGATGTCCCAGAACGGGAGCATCGTCATCGGGACGAGGCGGCGCGGGTCGGCCGAGCAGAACTCGGTGATCCAGTCGTTGTAGGCGCGGACGCACTCGGTGGCCAGCTCGCGCGGCATCTGGTTGAGGAACCGGTGGCTGTGGAACCCCAGGATGTTGGGATACATCACCTGGTAGTAGACGCCCACCTCGTCCATGTAGGCGAGGCGCTCCTTGGGGTCGACGGCGGCCGGCAGCGCCTCGGAGAGCTTCTTGGGGTGGGAGGGCGGCCACTCGGGCCAGCCGGCCTGGGCGAAGGCGCCCACGCCGTACAGCTTCTTGTCGCCGATGTACCAGTAGTCCTCCTGCCGCCGCTCGTGGAACCGCACGTGGGGCACGAGGTCGCCCCACTTCGACGAGACGCGGGACGTCCAGAGGTCGGCCGGCTCGATGATGTGGGAGTCGACGTCGGCGACCGCGTACCGCTCGCACAGGGCGGCACCGGCCGCGTCTTGGTCAGCCATCCGCGTGAGCTCCTTCGGCGTTATTAAAGAGTGTTCGCTCACTTACTTTAGGCGCGCCGCGGCCGATGCGCAACGGCCGTGCGGCCCGGCGGCCGCTCACTCGCCGGGCTCGGGGACGGCGCGCAGCCGCGGCGCCATCATCAGCGGGGTCACGCTCAGCACGCCCGACTCGACCGGAAGCGTCGCGCCCGTGACCCACCGGGCCTCGTCGCTCGCCAGGTAGACGGCCGCCCAGGCGACGTCCCAGCCGGTGCCGGGGGTCCCGAGGAGGCCCGCCTCGGACCGCATCGTGTTCATGAAGTCGGCGCGGGGACCGGGCGCGGAGACCGACATCACCATCGGCGTGGTGATGTGCCCGGGCGCGATCGCGTTGACCCGGATCCCCTCCCGGCCGTGCGAGTACGCCATGTCGACCGTCATGGCGATGAGCCCGCCCTTGGCCGCCGAGTACGCGACGGTGCCGTCCCCCCGGAGGGCCGAGATGGACGCGATGTTGACGATCGACCCGGCGCCCTTGGCGGCCATCACCGGCACCGCGTACTTGGAGGAGAGGAACGCGGTCCGCAGGTTGATGTCCAGGGCCCGGTCCCAGGCCTCCTCGGTCGTGTCGACGACCGTTCCGAGCGAGGCCAGGCCGATGTTGTTCACCAGGACGTCGAGCGTCCCGAACGCATCGACGGCCGTGCGGACCATCGCCTCGCACGCCTCCGCCCGGGTGGCGTCGCCGGCGAACACCTCGGCCTTGCCGCCCTCCTCAGCGATCATTCGCCGGGTCTCCTCGGCGCGCTCGGGGTGGAGGTCGACCAGCAGCACGCTCGCCCCCTCCCGGGCGAGCGCCACGGCGGTCGCCTTTCCCGTGCCGACCCCCGGGCCCGGTGTCGACCCGGCCCCCGTCACGATCGCGACCTTGCCCTCGACCCGTCCGGCGCGCTCTGCCATCCGACGTTTCCCTTCCTCGTGCGAACCGTTCTGCCTCCGGCCCGGCGACGGCGCCGTCCCGCGCGGGCGCGCCGCCGCCGGCGCCCCTCCTACCAGCGTGTCAACAGCGCCGCGCCGGCCTCGAAGCCGCCCACGTTGGTCACCGCCGCGACCTCCGCGCCGGCGACCTGGGCCGCCCCGGCCTCGCCGCGCAGCTGCCGCACGGCCTCGGCGGTGTGCCCGAACGCGGCGTGCAGGCGGCCGCCGGACAGCTGGCCGCCCCAGGTGTTGAGGGGGAGCTCGCCGTCGAGGGCGATGCGCTTGCCCCCCTCGACGAACGCGCCCGCCTCGCCGGGCCCGCAGAAGCCCATCGCCTCCAGCCACCAGACGGCCTCGATCGTGAAGCCGTCGTACAGCTCGGCGACGTCGACGTCACCGGGGCGCAGGCCGGTCCGCGCCCACATCGCCTGCGCGGCGCCGTGGCCGACGCGGCCCATGTCCTCCCACTGCTCCCACGACGGCCTGCCCTCCACGACCCCGGCCATGGCCTCGATGCGGACAGGCGCCCGCAGGTCGGGCGCCGTCTCCGCGGCGGAGACGACGATGGCGGTGGCGCCGTCGCAGGGCGCGTCGCAGTCGTACAGGCACATCGGCGTGGAGATCATCCGCGACCCGAGGTAGTCATCGACGGTCAGCGGCGTCCGGTACACCGCGTCCGGGTTGAGGGCGGCGTGCGCCCGCTGCGTCACCGGGATCCACGCGAGCTGCTCGCGGGTGACGCCGTACTCGTGCATGTAGCGGGCGGCGTACGGGGCGACCTGGCAGACCGGCGACAGCATCCCGATGGGCAGCAGCCACGCCAGCGGGCCCTCGGCGACCGGCTTGGTCGAACCGTAGGCGGGACGGCCCCCGGCGTTGCGGCTCGCGCTGCCCTCCTTCACGGTCCGCCAGATGACGACGTGGCGGGCCTGCCCGGTGGCGACGGCCTGGGCCGGGCCGTAGAAGGGCAGCGACATCCCCTCCACGAGCCCTTGGCGCCAGGTCGTGGTGATCCGCAGCGTGTCCTGGACCTCGTAGAGGTTCCCGTTGGCGTAGCCGGGCAGGTTCGCCGCGCCCCCGCCCGGGAACATCGCCAGGCCGTCGATGTCGTCCAGGGTCAGCCCCGCGTCTTCGACGGCCGCCAGGACGGCGTCGAGCGTGAGCTGCAGGCCCGACCGGTCGATCTGGCGCCCGATGGCGGACTGCCCGACCCCGGAGATCACCGCCCGCCGCTCGAACAGGTCGGTCCCCATCAGGCCTCCCCCTCCCGCGCGGACGATCCGCCGCCTTCCGCGGCCACGAAGCTGGGGATCGCGAAGCCGCCCGGCCCCGGCTCGAAACCGATGCCGACCTCCATGCCGATCACCGCCTCCTCCGGCGGGCAGCCCCGCAGCCTGCCCGCCACCCGCACGCCCGGGTGGCCGGGGAACTCCACGAGGACGACGGCGTAGGGCACCTCCAGGTCCGGCAGCCAGCGCTGGTGGTTCACCGTGAGGCTGTAGACGCGGCCGCGCCCGGTGATCTCGACCGGCTCCACGGTCCTGGAGCGGCAGGAGCGGCACATGCCCCGCGGCGGGAAGGATCGGGCGCCGCAGGAGGAGCATCCCTCGACGACCAGGCGGCCCTCCCCGGCCGCGGTCCAGAACGGCTCGGTCTCCTCGGTGACGGCGGGCGGTATCCCTACGGTCGCGTCCATCTTCTCCCTATCGCTGGTCGGGGCCGGAGGTGCGGCCGCGCGTCACCAGGTCGATCCTGCGGCGGCCGCGTATCATGCGTTCCGTCCCGGTCTCCTCGCCGGCGGGCGCGATGTCCTCGGGACGGACGACGCGCACCACCTCGGCCCCGAGACCGGCGAGGACCATGGCGCCGAACGGGCCGGGCCCGCGGCTCTGCAGCTCGACGACCCGCAGTCCGGACAGCGGTCCCGCCATGGGCCTCCCCTTCTTCACCCGAGACAAAGAGAGCGTTCGCTCACTATACTCACTACCGGGAGAAAGTGAGCCTTTGCTATCTTCCCCACGTCGGCGCCGACCGGCGCCGGAGCCTCTCGCGAAGGAGCCTCGGTGCCAGGCGATCGCATCATCTTCGGGGCGGCGGCGATTCCGGAACCCGACAGGGACTGGCTCGCCGCGGCCGAACGACTCCCGATCGAATCGATCTGGCAGGGCGGCCATCTCCTGCCCCCGACCTCGACCGGCGAGGCGATCACCCGCCTCGCCCTGATGGCGGCCTGGACCGAGCGGGTGCGGGTGGGCACCGCCGTCCTCCAACTCCCGCTGTACCCCCCGGTGATCGCGGCCAAGCAGCTCGCCGACCTCGACTCCCGCACCGGCGGCCGGGTCTCGGTCGGCGTGGGCGTCGGCGGAGAGTTCCCCAAGGAGTTCGAGGCCGTCGGCGTGCCGGTCAAGGAGCGCGGCCCCCGGACCGACGAGGCGATGGAGATCCTGCGGGCGCTCTGGAAGGGCGGGCCGGTCACCCACCACGGCAGGTTCTTCCACTTCGACGACCTGGAGCTGCGGCCGGTGCGGTCGCCGGGCGCGGACGCCCCGGAGATGCGGCCGGGCGGCCCGCCGCTGCTGGTGTCGGGCCGCAAGGCGCCGGCCATGCGCCGCGCCGCCCGGCTGGGCGACGGGTGGATGCCGTACCTGATGTCACCCGACGCCTACGCCCGCTCGGTGACCGCCATCGAGGACGAGGCGCGGGCCGCCGGCCGCGACCTGGCGGGCTTCGAGTGGATGATGTACCTCTACTGCTGCGTCCGCCGCGACGGCGACCGCGCCCGCGACGACGTCGCCGCCTTCCTCGGCGGCGCCTACGGCGACAAGCCGCGCGCCATGCTCGACCGCATCGCCCCCTCGGGGACGCCGGAGGAGGTCGCGGCACGGCTCCAGCAGTACGTCGACGCGGGCGTCCGGCACTTCGTCATCTCCCCGGCGGCGCACGAGGACACCCTCGATGTCGTCACGCTCGCGGCGGAGGAAGTGCTGCCGCGCCTGACCCTCCCGGTCCCCGCGGCTCCCGGCGGCGTGGCCCCGTGAGCGCCCCACTCTCCACGGCGCCGCTGGCCGGCCTGACGGTCGTTGAGGTCGCGGCGGGCACGAGCGACCTCGGCCTCGGCCTGGCCGGGGGAGTGCCGGGCATGCTCCTCGCCGACCTCGGGGCCGACGTCGTCCGGGTGGCGGGCGCGCGGCCGGCGCCCCTGGACGCCGGCGTGCCGTGGGGCCGGGCCTGGCACCGCGACAAGCGCGTCGTCGCCACCGACGACCGCGACGAGGTGTCCGCGCTGCTCCGCGGGGCCGACGCCGCCCTGGTGTACGGCCCGGAGGCGCTCGTGGAGGGCCGCGGCCTCGGCTACCGCGACCTGCGGGAGGCCAACCCCGGCCTGGTCTACGCCCGCTGCCGTCCCAGCCGCAACGCCAAGGGCGCCGTCGAGGACTACGGCCTCCTGGTGGAGGCGGCCGCCGGGTTCTGCACCCAGCTCAAGGGCCACCGGCCCGGCCCGATCTTCGTCGACGTCCGGGCGTCCGGCGCCGGCACGGCGTCCCTGCTGACCGTGTCGGTCCTGGCGCTGCTGCGCCGCCGGGCGCTGACCGGCGCCGGGGGCTGGGCCGAGACCTCCCTCTACGACGGGATGCTCGCCACGCTCGGCTGCATGATCGGCCGCTCCGAGCGGGCCGCGCCCGAGATCGAGGGGTACTGGGAGAAGGGCTCGACGTTCCCCAACTTCCTGTACCGGTGCGCCGACGGCGAGCTGGTCCAGGTGTGGTTCGGCGGCAAGGGGATGTACGCCGCGCTGATCGGGGTCCTCGGGGACGAGCCCAGCGCCGACGGCTACTACACCGACCAGATGACCGGCAGGCTGGGCGAGCGCGCCGCGCGCTGGGGGGCGGTCTTCGCCACCCGGCCCCGCGACGAGTGGATCCGGCTGCTGCGTGAGGCGGGCGTCGCCTGCGAGCCGGTGCTCGGCCCCGGCGAGGCGCTGAGCGACCCCCACCTCGCCGAGAACGGGCTGGCCCTCACCCGGACGGACGGCGGCCACCGCGACGTGGTGGTCGGCTCCCCGATCTCGGTGTCGCCGCTCGGTGACGCCCCGGCGGGGGAGGCGCCGTCCACCGGGGAGGCACCCGGCGACCCGGCGGACGACCCGGCGGGCACGGGGCTTCTCGGCGGCCTCCGCGTCCTGGACTTCTCGGCGTTCGTGGCCGGTCCGCTCGCCGCCGAGATCCTCGCCGACCTCGGCGCGGACGTCGTCAAGGTCGAGCCGCCCGACGGCGAGGCGATGCGCGCCGCCGCGTACGCCGTCGCCGCCTGCCAGCGGGGGAAGCGCAGCCTGGCGCTGGACATCGGGGCGCCCGAGGCCCGGCCCGTCGTCGAGCGGCTGCTGAAGTGGGCCGACGTCGTCCTGCACAACTTCCGCGTGGGGGTGGCCGAGCGGCTCGGCATCGACGAGGCGACCGTCGCCCGCCTGAACCCCGGTGCCGTGTACTGCCACGCCAGCGCCTTCGGCACCGCCGGCCGCCGGGCCAGGTTCCCGGGGAACGACGCGCTCATGCAGGCCGTGACCGGGTTCGAGCGCGCCGTCGGCGGTGCCGGGAACGATCCGCTGGCGGCGACCTGGATCCCGATCGACATGTCCGGGGGATGGGTCGCGGCGATGGGCCTGCTGGCCGGCCTGTACGCGCGGGCGAGCGGCGGACGCGGCCAGCGCGTGGTGACCAGCCTGCTCGGCACCGGCATGCTGCTGCACAGCGGGGTGTTCGAGCGCGACGGCGAGCTGGTGCGCGGTCCCGAGCTGGACGCGCGGCAGACGGGGTACGGGCCCGGGTACCGCCTCTACGAGGGCGGCGACGGCGGCTGGTTCGCGCTTGTCGTCCCCGACGAGGAGGCCTGGCGGCGGCTGGCCTCGATCCCCGAGGCGCAGTCGCTTCCACCGGCGTACGCGCCGCTGCGCGGAGGGGCCGCCGACGATCTCGCCCGCCGGGCCGAGACGGTCCTGGAGGCGGCCTTCGCGACGGCGCCCGCGGCCGAGTGGGCGGACCGGCTGCGGGGGCTGGGGCTTCTCGCCGAACCGGTGGAACCGCTGGACCGGGACGGCTTCCGGCGGGCCGTCCTGGACGATCCGGTGAACCGCCGGATGGGCCGCGTGGTGGCCTATGAGACCGCCGACTGGGGCCGGTTCGAGCAGATCGGCCCGCTGGTGCGGTGCGGGCCGGACGCCGCCGGCGGGCCGCGGCTGATGCTGCCCGGCGTCGGCGAGCACACCGTCGAGGTCCTCACCGAACTGGGCGTGCGCCGCGAGGAGACCGACGCGCTCCTGGCCGGGAAGATCGCCCGGCAACTGGAGGACGCCGCCGGGATCCCCTGAGGCTCGAGCCCCCGGCGCCGCGGAGATCCCATGATGCCCGGCGCCGCGCCGATCCGTACAGATCCGTACAGATCCGTACAGATCCGTCCAGCCCGACCGGCGTGCCGACGGGCATGCCCGACCACCGTGAGGAGCCGCAGGCATGAACACGACCGACAGCGCGCGACAGGGCGGCGTGGAACTGGTGAACGAGATGGCGCGCCGGTTCCAGGCCGGCGACCGCGACGGCGCGTTCGCGCTGCTCCACCCGGACTTCCGCCTCCAGCAGCCGGCGTCGCTGCCGCACGGCGGCTGGCACCTGGGGGCCGGGGGCATGGCCGAGATGGGCGCGGAGTTCGCGCGGCACTGGGACCGCGCGATCGAGGAGCCGCGGATCCTCGGCTGCGGCGACACGGTCGTCCAGATCACCGCGCAGACGTGGACGGCGAAGGCGACGGGCCGCTCGGCGACGGTCGACGTCGTGGAGCTGTTCTCCTTCGCCGACGGCCTCATCTCCGAGATCAGGGTCTTCCAGCAGGACACGCACGCCTTGCTGGCCACCCTTGACGGGGCCTGACGGCGGTGCGCGCGGCGCGCGGGCAGGTCGCGGCCCGCCTTGACACGCCGAAGCCGGTGATGGAACAGTAGTAACTGGGCGCTCACTTACTAAGCGTCCGATCCCTTTGTCGACGGGGCGTCCGGAGGTAGGCCGGGATGGAGTACTTGCTGATCGATGCCGATGGGCACTATTACGAGCCCGACGACTGCTTCTCCCGGCACATCGAGGCGCGCTTCAGGGACGAGACCGTCCGCGTCCGGCGGGGCGACGACGGCCTCGGCCGCATCTACCTCCGGGGACGGCGGACGTTCATGAGCGTGATGCCCGGCGACTACGCCTCGGCGCCCGGCGCCCTGGAGGGGCTGTTCGCCGGCGAGGTCGCCGACGGGTTCACCCACCGCGAGGTGATCAACGCCAAGGACCATCCGGAGTTCATGGAGCGGAAGGCCCGCCTGGCGCTGATGGACGACCAGGGCCTGGAGGCGACCATCATGCTTCCCACCCTGGGCGTCGCGGTCGAGTACGACATGCGGGCCGACGTCGAGCTCACCTACGCCAGCCTGCGGGCCTTCAACCGCTGGCTGGAGGAGGACTGGGGGTACGGGGCGGACGGCCGGATCTTCGGCGTGCCCATGCTCTCGCTGCTCGACATCGACCGCGCCATGCTCGAGCTGAACCGGGTCATCGAGGCCGGCGCGCGGCTGGTGCACCTGTGCCCGGGGCCGGTGGGGGGCCGCTCGCCCGCCGACCCGCACTTCGACCCGTTCTGGGCGACCGTGGCCGAGGCCGGGATCCCGGTGGTGTTCCACGTCTCCAACAGCGGCTACCAGCACTTCTACGGCACCCACTGGTCGGAGGACCCGGGCAACCCCTCGCACGCGCAGTCCCCGCTGCAGTGGGCCCTGTGCAACACCGAGCGGCCGGTCGTCGACACGCTCATCGCCCTCACGCTGCACAACCTGTTCGGCCGCCACCCCGATGTGAAGATCGTGTCGATCGAGAACGGGTCGAACTGGCTCAAACCGCTGTTCAAGAGCATCGACAAGGCGGCGGCGCTGGGCCGCCGCGGCCCCATGATCGGCGGGCAGCTGCCGCCGCGTCCCAGTGAGGCGCTGGCGGAGCACCTGTGGATCAGCCCGTTCCCCGAGGACGACGTGCTCGACCTCATCGGCGTCCTCGGCGCCGGCCACGTCCTGTTCGGCTCGGACTACCCGCACCCCGAGGGGCTCCGCGAGCCACGTGACTACCTCTCCCGGCTCGCCGGCTGCGACCCCGCGGTCACGCGCAAGGTGCTCCGCGGGAACACCGCGGGGCTCCTGGGCATCCCCGACCACGCGCCGGCCCTGTCCGGCTAGCCGTCCCGCCGTCCCGCGAGCATCGTCCCGCGCGCGCCATCCCGCGCCATCCCGCGCCGTCTCGCGTCACCGCTCCAGGGCATCTTCAACGCCGCCGCACACGTCCTTCCTCGGTGTCGGACCGGATCTCAAGGGGTTCCGCATGAAAGTCGCCATCGCCTACGAGGTCGGCCGGCCGCCCGTGGTCGAGGACCTGCCCGTTCCGGCCGTCGGACCGCGGGACGTCCTGGTGCGCGTTTCCGCGAGCGGGATCTGCCACACCGACCTCAACGTGCTCAACGGGCTGTCGGCGCTGCCGCTCCCGATCGCGCTCGGCCACGAGGGCTGCGGGGTGGTGGAGGAGGTCGGCCCCGAGGTGCGCCGGGTCCGTCCCGGGGACCGGGTCCTGGCGTCGGTCACGCCCGCGTGCGGAACGTGCCGCCGGTGCGTGGACGGCATGTCGAACCACTGCGAGCTCAACCCGGTGGTGAAGGCGGCCGAGCGGTTCGTGCTCGCCGACGGCAGGAAGGCTCCCGCGGTCTGCGGCTGCGGGACGTTCGCCGAGGCCATGGTCGTGGACGAGGCGTCGGTGGTCCCCGTCCGGACCGACCTCGCCGACGAGCAGCTCGCCCTCCTCGGGTGCGGCGTCACGACCGGTCTGGGCGCCGCCCTCAACACGGCCGGCGTGACACCGGGCTCCAGCGTGGCGGTGATCGGCTGCGGCGGGGTCGGCCAGTCGGTGATCCAGGGGGCGCGCATCGCCGGCGCGGCGGTCATCGTCGCCATCGACCCGATCGCCGGCCGGCGCGAGGCGAGCCTGGCCCAAGGCGCCACCCACGCCGTCGACCCGGCGGAGGGCGACCCGATCGAGCAGGTCCGGGCGCTGACCGGCGGGGAGGGTGCCGACTACACCTTCGAGGTCGTCGGGCGTCCCGAGCTCATGGTGCAGGCCTTCGACATGGCGCGCGTCCAGGGCACGGTGACGCTGGTGGGGATGCCGGCGCTCGGGGACACCCTGACGCTCCCGGCCGTCAAGGCGGTGTTCTCGGGCAAGCGGCTGGCGGGCTCGGTCGTGGGCGGGTCGCAGATCCTGCGCGACTTTCCCCGCTTCATCCGGCTCGCCGAGTCCGGGAAGCTCGATCTCGGCTCGATGGTGTCCACGCGCATCGGGCTCGACGAGATCGATTACGGGATCGACCTGGTGGCCAAGGCCGAAGGGGTCCGCACCGTCATCATCTGAGCCGTCATCGCATCGAGGCCGTCGTCACATCGAGTCGAGGGAGTAGTGGCAGGTCCACTCGACCACCTTGCCCGCGGCGTCGACCCGCATGGAGTCGGCCCCGCGGCGCACCGTCCCGTCGGGGGCGCGGCAGGTGTAGACCAGGACGACCGCGTCGGTCCCGGCGTAGGTGGCGTCGAGCGTGTACCGGATCCCCGGGGTGCGGCGCAGCGCGTGGTCCACGTAGTCGCGCAGCGCCTCGAACCCGTCGATGGTCTTCTTCGCCGGGTCGCCGGTCAGCCTCGGGACGAACGGCGAGCTGAAGACGACGCCGTCGGCGAACGGCTCCATGATCGTGGCCAGGTCGCCGGCGTTCCACCCCTCGTCCCAGTGGCGCCGCAGGTTCTCCACCGTGGTGTCGTCGAGCATCGGCAGGCCTTCCGTTCGGGTCCGCGCCGGGCGGTCGGGGCACCGGTGAGTCTAATGATCGAAAGCATGTAGTAGCAAGTATTGCAATCCTTTAAAGGATAGGCGTACTGTTCCGTCATGGACTTCACGATGGGTGAGGCCGCCACCGCCCTGCGCGGGGAGCTGCGCGGGCTGGTGGGGGAGCACGTCCCGCCGGACTTCCTCGGGGCGTTCACCGACGACCCGGCCGACCTGGAGGTCGCCCAGCGCTTCTGCCGGCTCCTCGCCGAGCGCGGCCTGCTCTGCATGGCCTGGCCCGAGGAGTACGGCGGCCGGGGCGCCTCGGCGTGGGAGCAGACCGTGGTCCGCGAGGAGATGTGGGCGCACCACGAGCCCCGCGGAGCCCAGTACATGGGGGTCAACTGGGTCGGGCCGACGATCATGCGGCACGGCACCTCCGAGCAGCGGCGCAAGCACCTCCCGCCGATCGCGCGCGGCGAGGTGATCTGGTGCCAGGGCTTCAGCGAGCCCGACGCCGGCTCCGACCTCGCCTCGCTGCGCACCGCCGCCCGGCGCGACGGCGACGGCTGGCGCGTCTCCGGCCAGAAGATCTGGACGTCCTACGCCACCATGGCGCAGTGGTGCTTCCTCCTCGCCCGCACCTCCAGGGGCGAGCGCAAGCAGCAGGGCCTGACGATCTTCCTGGTGCCGATGTCCGACCCCGCCATCGAGGTCCGGCCGATCCCCTGCATGATGGGGCCGCACCACCTCAACGAGGTCTTCTTCGACGACCTGCGGGTCACCGAGGCCGACGTCCTGGGCACCGTGGACGAGGGCTGGAAGGTGGTGCAGGAGGTGCTGTCGTACGAGCGGGTGGGCATCGCCCGCTACGCCCGCTGCGAGCGGCTCCTGCAGGCCGCTCCGGCGGTGCTCGGCGACCGGTGGGACGACATCCCGGCCGAGCTGCGGGGCCGGTGGGCGCGGATGCTCACGCACTGCCGCCGCGCCCGGCTGCTCGCCTACCGGGTGGTGTCGCTGCAGAGCCAGGGCACCGTGCAGCCGGGCGACGCCGCGGCGTACCGGATCGCGGTGACCCGGCTCGACCAGGAGAGCGCCGAGGTCCTCATGGAGATCGTCGGGGCGGCGCCGCCCGAAGGAGCCGAGGGCGCCCGGTTCCGCGCCGAGGTGGAGGACCACTGGCGCTACTCCCAGGCCTCCACGGTCGCCTCCGGGAGCATCGAGATGCAGCGCATCCTGCTGTCCCGGTCGCTGCTGGCGGCGTCATGAACATCGAGCTGAGCGGGGAGGCGACCGAGTACGGGCGGCAGGTGCTCCGCGCGCTGGAGGCGGCGGGCGGCGACCGGCTCGCCGAGACGGCCGAGCGCGAGCCCGCGCGCAGGGCCGAGCTCGTGGCCCCCGTCCTCGGTGAGCTGGGCGCGTGGGAGCTCGACCCCCGCGGCGACGCCGAGGAACTGGAAGCGGCGGCGGCGCTGTGCCGCGGCGCCGGCTACTGGGCCGCCCCCTACCCGGTGGCCGAGCGCCTCGCACGGCCCGCCGACCTCGGCGCCGACGGGCTGCTGGTCGTCGCCGGCACCGCCCCCTCCGCCGCCGTGGCGGGCATCGACCTGCGCTGGGCGGCGGTCACGCTGGACGGCCGCCGCAGCCTCGCCGTCCCCCACGCCCCGGACGGGCCGCCGCGCACGTCGGCGTTCGTCACCGGGCTGGACCTGCGGCCGGTCGACGACGACGGCGAGGACGACGTGGCGCTCGGCCTGGTCCTGCCGTGCTGGACGCTGCTCGGCATGCTCGACCGGGCCATCGACCTCGCCCGGGAGCACGTCCTCGTCCGCGAGCAGTTCGGGCAGCCGCTGGCGCGGTTCCAGGGCGTGCAGTTCCAGCTGACCGACGCCGAGGTCGAGCGCAGCGGCGTCGAGGTGCTGGCCAAGTACGCGCTGTGGAGCGTCCAGACCCGCCGCGACGAAGCGCTGGACGACGCGCTCGCGCTGCGCCTGGCGGCCGTCGAGGCGGCCGAGACCGTGTTCCGCGTCGCGCACCAGCTGCACGGCGCCACCGGCTTCTGCGACGAGGCCGCCCTGTCCTGGATCTCGCGGTACAGCCAGCCGCTGCGCCGCCTCCCGCTGGGGCTGTCGGCGACCCGCGACCGGCTGGCGCGCCAGGTCGGCCGGCGCGGGCTGACGGGGCTGTTCGGCGACGCCGCGCAGCGGGTGACCGCATGAGCGTGACCTACGACCTTCCCGGCGAGCTGACCGTCGAGGCCGAGGGGCCCGTCCGCACCGTCGTCATCAACCGGCCCGCCGAGCTGAACGCCGTCAACGAACCGCTGCACTGGGCGTTCGCCAACGTCTGGCGGCAGCTGGCCGCCGACCTGGAGGCCAGGGTCGTGATCCTCACCGGCGCCGGGCGCGCGTTCTCCGCGGGCGGCGACCTGGACTGGATCACCACATTCCTGGACGACCCGGTCGCCCGCGACGAGAGCCTCCGCGAGGGCGCCCAGATCATCGAGGAGATGCTCCGGTTCCCGCTGCCGGTGATCGCCGCCGTCAACGGCCCGGCGGTCGGGCTGGGCTGCAGCATCGCGGTGCTGTCCGACATCGTGCTGATCTCCGAGACCGCGCACCTGGCCGACCCGCACGTCAGCGTCGGGCTCGTGGCGGGCGACGGCGGCGCCGCGTTCTGGCCGCTGCTCACCCCGATCCTGCGGTCGCGCGAGTACCTGTACACCGGCGAGCGCATCCCCGCCGCCACTGCCGTCGAGCTGGGGCTCGCCTCGCGCGCCGTCGCACCCGGAGACCTCCTGCCAGAGGCCCGCCGGCTGGCCGAGCGGCTGGCCCGGCAGCCCGCGGAGGCACTCCGCGGCACCAAACGGGTCGTCAACATGCACCTGTCGGAGGCGCTGCGCGGCGCCGTGCAGGCCGGGTTCGCCGCCGAGGCCGTCACGATGCGCTCGGAGGAGCACCGCGAGCGGCTGCTCGCCCTCCGGCGGAAGGCGCGCTGACGATGGCGCCGTCGCCCGGAGACCTCGAGGAGTTCCGCGCCTCCGTGCGCGAATGGTGCCGGACCCACGTCCCCGCCGGCTGGCGGCGTGCGCAGACCGGCGTCACCGACGAGGAGTTCGTCGCCTTCCAGAAGGAGTGGTTCCAGGAGCTGCGCCGCGCCGGGTTCGCCGTCCCGCACTGGCCCCGGGAATGGGGCGGCGGGATGCCGGTCGCCGAGCAGATCGTCCTCTACCAGGAGCTGGCCGCCCACGACGCGCCGCGGCTGGTCCTGGCGTTCGTCTCCATCCACCACGCCGCGTCCACGCTGCTGGCCGCGGGCACCGGCGAGCAGCGCCGCCGCCACCTCCCGGCGATCCTGGACGGCGAGATCTGGGTCCAGGGCTTCTCCGAGCCCGACGCCGGATCCGACCTCGCCGCGCTCAAGACGACGGCCCGCAGGGAACGCGACGGCTACGTGGTCAACGGGCAGAAACTGTGGGCGAGCGGCGCGACGCACGCCGACTGGTGCCTGCTGCTGGCCCGCACCGACCCCGCCGCACCCAAGCGGCGCGGCATCTCCTACTTCCTGATGGACATGCGCACACCCGGCATCGACGTCCGCCCCATCCGGCAGGCGACCGGCGAGTCGCACTTCTGCGAGGTCTTCCTCAACGACGTCGTCATCCCGGCCGAGAACCTGGTGGGGCCCGAGAACGACGGCTGGCGGGTGGCCCAGGAGACCCTGGGCGCCGAGCGCGGCATGACGATGCTGGAGCTGGCGGAACGGCTCGGCAACGCCGGCTTCCGCCGGCTCGTGGAGGCGTGCGCCCGGCCGGGCCCCGGCGGGGAGCGCCTGATCGACGACTCGCTGGTCCAGGACCGGCTGGCGGCGTTCGAGACCGAGGTCACCGGGCTGCGCGCGCTCTGCCGCGACCTGGTGGAACGCCACGACGCGGGCACCGCCGGCCCGGCGGACGCCTCGATCGTGAAACTGCACTACAGCGAGCTGCTGCAGCGCATGACCGGCTTCGGTGCCGAGGTCGCCGGCCTCGCGGCCCACACCGAGCTGCGCAAGCCCATGTCGAGCGGGTGGGAGTCGGGGGCCTGGGTCCTGGACTTCATCGGCTCGTGGGAGTGGACGATCCCGGGCGGGACGAGCGAGATCCAGCGCACCATCATCGGCGAGCGCGGCCTCGGACTGCCCCGAGAACCGAGGAGAAGCTGATGTCCGCCGACTTCTCCGACCTGCCCGGCCTGTCCGAGATCCACGACGAGCTCCGGGCGGTCGCGCGCGACCTGCTCGGCAAGGCCGGCCCGGGCGCCGAGACCGACTGGCGGCGGATCGCCGAGTCCGGCTGGCTCGGGCTGGAGGCACCGGCGGCGCTGGACGGCGCGGACGCCACCTTCGCCGAGGTCGCCGTCGTCCTGGAGGAGATGGGACGCGCCGCCGCGTGCGGCCCGTACCTGGGGGCGGCGGTCCTGGGCGTCGGGACGCTCAACCTGCTGCGGCCGGGGCCCGGACGGGACGAGCTGCTGGGCCGGACCGCGACGGGCGAGGTCGTCCCGGCGGTCGCGCTGGCCGGCGGCGGTGAGGGACTCGGGGGCGACGGCGCTCCGGGTGAGCCGCCGTTCCGCCTGAAGCGCGCAACGGAGGGCCTGCGCGTGCACGGCCGGGCCGCCTTCGTGCTCGACGCGCCCGGCGCCGGACGCCTCCTGCTGCCCGCGCTCGACCCCGAGGGCACGCCCGTGATCGTCGACGTCGGTGCGGACGCCGCCGGGCTCGGCCTGGCCGCGCAGCCCGTCCTGGACGCCACGCGCCGTTTCGGCACGGTGACCGCGGACGGCGTGGCGGTGGGGGAGGCGTCGGTGTGGCGCTTCGACGGCGACCCCGAGGCCGCCGTCCGCCGGGTCCACGACCGGGCCGCCGTCGCCGTCGCCTGCGACAGCCTCGGACTGAGCGAGGCCATGCTGGAGGCGACCGTCGCCTACGCCGGGGTGCGCGAGCAGTTCGGGAGCCCGATCGGCTCGTTCCAGGCGGTCAAGCACGCGTGCGCCGACATGCTCGTGCAGGTAACGGTGGCGCGCCGGCTCGTCTCGGCCGCCGTGCGGGCGCTGTCCGGCGGTGACCCCGAGGCCTGGGTGGCGGCGTCGATGGCCAAGTCGTACACCTGCGGCGCGGCTGTGGACGTCACCGGCAAGGCGATGCAGCTGCACGGGGGCATGGGCTACACGTGGGAGAGCGGCGTCCACGTCTACCTGAAGCGGGCCGCGCTCAACCGCTCGCTGTTCGGCTCCCCGGTGTCCCACCGCCGGCGGCTGGCCGCCCGCTACCGCTGACACCGCCCTTCTCCCTCCGGCCGCTCGCCTCCGGCCGTTCTTCCGTCCGTTCTCCACGGGCGTTATCCGCGCTGTTCTTCGTTGCGCTGCTCACGCCGTTCCCCCTGCGGCTCTTCCTGCGGTTCCTCGTGCGGTTCCCGCTGCCGCCGGCCGCCGGCCATTTGCCTCTGGCGAACCGGCGGCCCTCCGCCTACGATGTATGTGAGCGTTCGCTTTCAAAGTCCCCGCTCCCGGGTGAGCGGTTGGGAGGGCTGTATGTCGTTCAACTGGTTCATCTCGGTCGATGACCACCTCATCGAGCCGGCGCGCCTGTGGCAGGAGCGGCTGCCGCAACGCCGGCGCGACACCGGCCCCCGGATCGTGCGCGACGGCGACTCGGAGTTCTGGGTCTACGAGGACCGCCAGATCGTCACCACCGGCCTGAACGCGGTGGCCGGCAAGAAGCGCGAGGAGTTCTCGCCGGAGCCGATCACCTACGACGAGATGCGGCCCGGGTGCTACGACCCCGCCGCCCGCGTGGCCGACATGAACCAGGGCTTCGTGCTGTCGTCGATGCTGTTCCCGTCCTTCCCCCGCTACTGCGGCCAGGTCTTCCACGAGGCCAAGGACAA
Organism: Spirillospora sp. CA-255316; assembly: GCA_050942275.1. GTDB lineage: Bacteria > Actinomycetota > Actinomycetes > Streptosporangiales > Streptosporangiaceae > Spirillospora. The sequence goes on from CP192047.1 coordinate 4,469,875, forward strand.
GGAGCTCGGGCTCCTCTGCGTCCAGGCGTGGAACGACTTCATCCTCGAGGAGTTCGCGCAGGCCTACCCGGGCCGGTTCATCCCGATGATGATCATCCCGCTGTGGGACCCGGTGGCCGCCGCCGCCGAGATCGAGCGGACCGCCGGGCTCGGCGCCAAGTCGATCGCGTTCTCGGAGAACCCGACCAAGCTGGGGCTGCCGTCCATCCACACCGGCCACTGGGACCCGGTGTGGCGCGCCTGCGACGAGACGGGCCTGGTCGTGTCGATGCATGTGGGTTCCTCCTCCAACCTGATCCGCACGTCCGAGGACATGCCGACGCTGGCGTTCATGGCGTACTCGGCCGCGGCCAACCAGGCGGGCACCCTGCTGGACTGGCTGTTCAGCGGCAACTTCGAGAAGTTCGGCAACCTGAAGATCGCCCTGTCGGAGGGCTCGATCGGCTGGATCCCCTACTTCCTGGAGCGGGCCGAGCAGGTCGTCGACAAGCAGCGGTTCTGGGCGTCGCGCTTCGACATCGACATGAACGCCGCGCACGACCGCGGCGAGCAGAAGGGCGAGGCCTCCTTCGACCTGAACACCGACATCCGCCGGCTGTTCAAGGACCACGTCTACGGGACCTTCATCGAGGACCAGGCGGGCATCCGGCTGCTGGACATCATCGGCGAGGACAACGTGATGCTCGAATGCGACTACCCGCACTCGGACTCCACCTGGCCGGACACCATCGAGATGGCCAACAAGTGGCTCGGCCACCTCCCCGAGGACGTCCAGCACAAGATCACCGTCGGCAACGCCTCCCGGGTCTACAACTTCACCCCGGCCGACCCCGCCACCATCGCGGTGCCCTGACGCCCGCGTCCCGCAGGCCCGAAAGCGCCGTCGCCGCCGCCCGGAAGGGCGGCGGCGACGCCGTGTCGGGTGAAGGCGCCCCGGGACGCCGAAGACCGGACGCCCGCCTCCGCGGGGTGCGGTGCGGGCGCCCGGTTCCGGGTCCGGCGGGTCTCAGTCTCAGTGCAGGCTGCGGGTCTCAGCGCAGGCTGATGGCGCGCTCGGGGCAGTTGGCCGCGGCCTCGGCGGCTCCGGCCTCGAACTCGGCGGGGACCTCGGCGACCGACACCACGCCGTGCCCCTGCTCGTCGAGCGAGAACACCTCCGGGCAGATCTCCCAGCACCGGGCGTGCCCCTGGCAGCGGTCCTGATCCACGGTGACCTTCATCAGTGGTTCTCCTTCGTCGTCGGATCGGTCAGAACGTCGCCGAGAGGGCCCACGGCCCGTCGGGGAACGGGCGTCCCAGCAGCTCCGAGCTGTAGGCGATGCGGCCGGTCGTGGCACCGGGCAGCGCCCCGCACAGCTCGAGGGCGGCGTCCGCCATGGCGGCGGCGTCCTCGACGGGGGCGTTGTCGGGCGTGTGCGGCGACACCACGGCCACTCCCGGCGTCATCACCAGGCCCGACGTTCCCAGTGAGTTGACGTTCACTCCCGTGCCGTGCAGCTCCGCCGCCAGGCCGGTGGTGAGCCGGTCGAGCGCCGCCTTGCACATCCCGTAGGGCACGCAGCCGTCGCTGGCCCAGTCGGGGTACGGCGGCCCCAGCGGGTGGCGGGCCTGCTTGGAGGTGATGTTCAGCACCCACCCGCGCCCGCGCTCGACCATGCCGGGGACCGCGAGCTGGCACAGCCGGAACGGGGCGTGCACCATCATCTGGAACATCAGCGCGTAGCGGCGCGGGGGGATGTCCAGCGCGGGCCCGTAGAAGTTCACGCCCGCGTTGTTCACCAGCGTGTCCACCGGCCCCAGCGCGGCCTCGGCGCGCTCCACGATCGTCTCGACGTCCGCGGGAACGGTCAGATCGGCGGGGACGGCCTCGACCCGGCCGCCCGCGTCGCGGATGCGGCCCATGACCTCTTCGAGCGAGCCGGGGAGCGATGACGAGCCGGGGGAGACCGTGCGCGCCACCAGGGCGATCGCCGCTCCCTCGGCCGCGAATCGTTCGGCGATGTACTGCCCGATGCCGCGGCTAGCGCCCGTGACGAGCGCCACGCGGCCGTCCATCGATCCCAAGAGAACTCCCGAGGTGATTCGTCGGAGCGGGTCGGGCCCGGACCCGGATTGAACTCTAGCAAAGTAAGCGCACACTCTCTCTGCTCGGCAGGGATGACTCCGGCGGTTCGCGCGGGCTATGGTGAGTGAGTGCACGCTTTTTTGCCGTCGGGTGTTCCGGTCGGAAGGACGTGAACCATGCATGACCTCGTGATCCGTCACGGTGACGTGGCCGACGGCACGGGCTCGGCCCCGAGGCGGGCCGACATCGCCATCGACGGAGACCGGATCACCGCGGTGGGCGCCGTCGACGAGCGGGGCCGCCGCGAGATCGACGCCACCGGCCGCCTGGTCACCCCCGGGTTCGTCGACGTCCACACCCACCTCGACGCCCAGTTCTTCTGGGACCCGGCGGCCACCCCGTCGTGCCACCACGGCGTCACCACGGTGGTGCTGGGCAACTGCGGCGTCACCTTCGCGCCCGTCCGCCCCGGGCAGGAGGGCTACCTCGCCGGGATGATGGAGTCGGTCGAGGACATCCCGGCCGACACGATCATGTCCGGGCTCGACTGGGACTGGGAGACCTACGGCGAGTACCTCAAGGCCCTGGGACGCAGGGAGCTCGGCGTCAACGCCGGCGGCCTGGTCGGCCACTGCGCCCTGCGGTACTACGTCATGGGCGAGCGGAGCCTGGAGGAGGCGCCCGCCACCGACGACGACATCGCCGGCATGGCGGCCGCGGTGGCCGAGGCGATGGACGGCGGCGCCCTCGGCTTCTCGACCTCCCGCACGTTCATGCACACCGTCCCGGACGGCCGCCCCGTGCCGGGCACCTTCGCGCTTCCCGCCGAACTCGCCGCCATCGCCGGCGTCCTGGCCGCCCGCCGCCGCGGCACCTTCCAGGTCGTGCCGCGCATCGGCGAGCGCGACGGCGCCGAGCGGACGAACTCCAGGGCCGAGATGGCGTGGATGGAGCAGGTCAGCCGCGCCTCCGGGCGGCCGCTGGCGTTCTCCATCATGCAGAGCGACCGCCGCCCTGGCCTGTGGAAGTGGGTGATGGACGAGGTGGCCGCGGCGCGCGGCCGCGGCGCCGACGTGCGGCCGATGACGTCGGTGCGCGGCAGCGCCATCCTCTACGGCCTGGTCGGCCGCACCCCCTACGACGCGCTCCCGTCCTGGGCCGAGCTCATGGCCCGGCCGTTCGCCGCCCGGCTGGAGGCGCTGGCCGACGCGGAGCTGCGCCGCCGGCTCGCCGAGGAGGCCGGGCAGCCGGTCGAGCAGTCGGGGCCCCTGGCGCCCAAGGACCCCGCCAAGCTCTACCTGATGCCCCCCGGGTCGGCCGACTACGACGTGAGCCCGGACAACAGCCTGGCCGCCGAGGCCGCCCGCCGGGGCACCAGCCCCGCCGCCGCGCTCCTCGACTACACGGTCGAGACGCGCGGGCTCGGCCTCCTCTACTACCCGGTGCTCAACCAGGACCTCGGCGCGGTGGCCGAGATGATCGCCAACCCCGATGTCGTGGTGGGCGTGGCCGACGCCGGCGCCCACGTCGCCCTGACGATGGACGCGGGCAACTCGACCTACTTCCTGAAGCACTGGGTCCGGGACGAGGGCCTGCTGGACGTCGGCCGGGCCGTCAAGAAGCTCACCCTCGAGGGCGCCGACCTCTTCGGGATCCCCGACCGCGGCGTCCTGGCCCCGGGCGCCTTCGCCGACGTCAACGTCCTCGACCTGGCGAACCTCTACCTGCACACGCCCGAGATGGTGGACGACTTCCCGCTCGGCGCCCACCGGTTCGTCCAGCGCGCCCGCGGCTACGACTACACGATCGTCAACGGCAGGGTCCTGGTCGAGCACGACGAGCTGACCGGCGAGCGGCCCGGCCGGGTGGTCACCCCCCGCTGACGGTCGAACCGTCCGTCAAGCCCCGGCGGCCAGGGGCACGGCCTCGCGCGCCCACACGTCCAGGGCCGGGGCGAGCAGGGGCCAGCGCATGAAGAGGCCGGGAGAGTCCCCGGAGGTGCGCGCGGCCTGCCGTTCGCTCCATTCGGCGTCCCCCCACGGCGGTTCCACCAGCCGGGCGCCGGGGAGAAGCCGCGCCACCTGCTCGGAGGTCTCGCGCCGGTGGTGGAGGTCGCTCGCCCCGCTGCGGAACACCAGGGCGGGCAGGTCGAGCGCCCGCGCCTCCGCGTTGGACATGCCGGGGACGAGCTCGTCGTCGCGGGGGCAGTACGCGGCCAGCCACCGCTCAAGGGTGGCGATGAACTCCTTGGGATCGGTGTCGAGGAAGCGCCGCCGGTTGCCCGGATTGCGTTCCAGGACCTCGGCCCATTCGGGCAGCGCGGCGACGGCCTCCATGCCGCCCTCCCACGCCGCGCGGATCGACCCGGCGCAGTAGTAGGAGCCGATCGACAGGAGGCCGAAGACGCCGCCGCTGATCCACCACAGCGCCAGGCCGGCGGCCGCCTCGCGGTGGCGGGCGGCGGTCAGCAGCGAGACCCGGGAGCCTCCGGAGCCCCCGGCGATCACGGCGGGCGTCATGCCGAGGTGCGCCAGCAGCGCGGCCAGGGTGTCGGCCTGCATGGCCGACTCGGAGGGGCCGGTGAAGCACACGTCCGACTCGCCGGTGTTGGGGCGGTCCCAGATGAGCACCCGGTTGCCGCGCTCCGCGAGCGCCTCCGCCAGCTCCCGCACGCCGGGCGAGTCCCTGGCGACCCGTCCCCCGGGCGTGATCGCCCAGGGCCGTCCCTCGCCGATCACCTCGTAGCCGACCGTCAGGCCGTTCACCCTTGCCGTGACCATGAGCCGACGTTACTATGAAATCGCTAATTGAGGAAACACTTACTCATTTACTGCGGATGCTCGTCGCCGACGCGGTTCCCGCCGAAGCGAACCCCGGCCCCTTTCCGTCGCATCGCCCCGACCGGCGGTTCCGCGCCCGGCGGCGCGCGGGGGAGGGGCGACCCGAACCTCACAGTCGCGAGTTCCGCCCGTGACGGCCGCGCCCCCGGCCACCCGGGCCGCGGGCGCCGGACCACGCGGGCGTTCCACGAAAGGGAGTGACGCATGGTGAGCCGCGAGGCAGTGATCGTCTCCGGGGCCCGGACCGCGATCGGGACCGCGTACAAGGGGACCCTGGCCGACGTCGACGCGCTCGAGCTCGGGACGAAGGCGGTCGCCGAGGCCGTCCGGCGGTCGGGCCTCCCGCCCGAGCTCGTGGACGACGTCGTGCTGGGGGAGTCGCTCTACGGCGGCGGGGCCATCGGCCGCTACGCCGCCATCGAGGCCGGGCTGGTGAACGCCCCGGGCATCGCCCACAACCGCCACTGCGCCTCCGGGCTCGCCGCGCTGCAGACCGCCGCCGCCTCCATCATCGCCGGCATGGACCGCGTCGTCGTCGCCGGCGGCGTCCAGTCCAGCTCGACCGCCCCCAAGACCAGCCGGCGCGTGCCCGGCACCGACGACTGGGAGGAGGACTGGCTTGCGCCCAGCCACCGCGAGACGCCCGACGCCCCGATCCGGGACATGACGATCACGGTCGGCTGGAACGCGGCGGTGAAGGCCGGCATCAGCCGGGAGGACATGGACGCGTGGGCGCTGCGCTCCCACCAGCGGGCCGTCGCCGGGATCGACGCCGGAAGCTTCGAGGAGGAGATCTTCCCGATCGAGGTCACCCGCCGCGACGGCACGCGCACCACCTTCGAGGTCGACGAGCACCCCAGGCGCACCTCCACCCTGGAGAAGCTCGCCTCGCTCAAGCCGCTGCACCCCGAGATCCAGGACTTCGGCATCACCGCCGGCAACTCCGCGGGCGTGAACGACGGCGCCGCCGCCCTGGTCGTCACCGACCGGTCCTTCGCCGACGAGCGCGGGCTGGAGCCGCTGGCGGTCGTCCGGGCGTGGGCGTCGGCCGGAGTGCCGCCGGCCGACACGGGCCTGGCGCCGTCCCTGGCCATCCCCAAGGCGCTCGACCGCGCCGGCCTGTCGATCGACGACGTCGCCCTGTGGGAGATCAACGAGGCGTTCGCGTCGGTGCCCATCGCCGCCGTGCGGGACCTGGGCCTGGACGAGGGCCTCCTGAACGTCCTCGGCAGCGGCTGCAGCCTCGGCCACCCGGTCGCGATGACCGGCGCCCGGATGGTGCTCACGCTCACCCACGAACTGCGGCGCCGCGGCGGCGGCGTCGGCGTCGCGGCGATGTGCGCCGGCGGCGGCATGGCCACCGCGCTCGTCCTCGACGTGCCCGCGCCCGCGTAGGCGTCCCGCGCACCGACCCGGCGGGGAGGGGCCGCCCCGCCGGGTGCGGGTGTGCCCGGCGTACGATTCCGGCCGGGCCGATCGGCCAAAGGGGGGATATGGAACCCATTTCGGTGGCGCGCCGGAGCGAACTGCTCGGGCAGGCGCGCAGCATTCTGAAAATGGAGATGAGGGACGACTACGCGGTCGACCGCGTCCTGTTCGCGGCCTGGCGGGCCGGGGACGCCGACAGGGTCGCCCGCGCGGCCCGGGCCGCGCGCCGCAGGGGCGCCGCGTGGGTCGAGGCGGGGACCGGCCTGCGGCGGGTGAAGGTGGTGTCGGAGCCGCTGTCGGAGTACCAGCGCTTCGCCTTCGAGTGCACCACGCAGGCCGTGGACCCCCGGGAGGACGTGCGGTGGGCGCCCAGGCGCCTGGTGTCCGGCATCATGATGCCGGGCAACGACTTCTTCCTCCTGGACGACGAGATGGTGATCTTCAACGTGCTCGACGGCGCGGACGGCCAGGCGGAACAGCAGCTCTCCACCGACAGCGAGACGGTGAAGCTGTGCCGGGAGGCGTTCGAGTCAGTCTGGGCGGTGGCGATCCCGCACCGCGAGTACGGCCCCGGCTGAAGGCCTCGCATGGGGGGAGTGAGCGGCTACTCGTAACGCCCAGGAGAGGACAAACCGGGCACGGGTGGGAGGTGTGTCACCGCCGGAGAACGCGGAGACCCCTGCCCGCGGCCGTCGCCTCCGCGGTGCGTCCCCGGGAGAGCCCGGGGCCCGGATGGGCAAAAGGACGCTTTTCAGCGCTTTTTGCGCGCGGGCTCGATGGCCGGGAAGAAACCTTTGACGGTGCCCTCACTGATCAGTGACACCGCGCGATGGCGGTCGAATCCCCGGTTGTGGTGACTCTCCAGCGCGAGGATGAACGCAATGCCCATTACCGCCCGGGCGGAGATGTCCGGCGACTCGAACGGGAAACCGTACCGGTCCTCGACCTCGCGCCACGCCTCCGCCAGCCGGTCCATCGCGACCGCGAAATTGTCGCGGTAGAACCGCCGGGCCACCTGGGGGTCGCCGAACAGCACCAGGCCGAGCAGCGGGAGTATTTCCTCCAGCGTGGAGATCAACTGCCGGTAGAGCCCGGTCATCGTCCTGAGCTGCAGCTCCGGCGTGAGCGGCTGGTCCTTGTCGACCGTGGCCGTCGCGGCGACGAGATCGTCCACCGCCTGCTTGAGCGGTTCGACGACGGCCTCGAAGAACAACTGGTCCTTGCTCTCGAAGTGCCGGTAGATGACGCCTTCGCTGATGCCGCTGTGCTCGGCGATAACTTTGATCGTCGTGCCGCTCATGTCACCGCTCTCGGTGAACGCGCGCCTCGCCGCGGCCAGAATGGAGCTTCTCCGAGCCTCGGCGGTGAGCCGCCGGCGGGGGCGCGGCGCCTCGCTCGCGGGCTCGGACGAATCGGTGGCCGAACTGGTCAAGAGGTCTCCTCGCTTCCAACGCCCCGGCTGGTAAGTGTGTGCACACTTGCATAGTAGTTGGTGCGGCATGCCGGACCGGACGACCTGAGAAGTTCGGCGGGCGGCGTGGCGCCGCGGCAACCCCGCGACGAGGCCCGAGCCGTTCACGCGGCGGGTTCTCGATACCGGGGCCGGCCGCGTTGTCGCGTCGGCGGGCGGAGGGCGCCGCCACGGAGGAGTCGCCTGGTCAGGGCGGCGAACCCACCGGTGTGCGGCGCGGCCGGAAGCGCGTGGCGACGCAGCGAAAGGCCCCGGGGGAGGGGCCTCGACGACACCGGTTGATATCGCCCTTCTCTCGGCGGAGAATTGCAATTACGTACGGGATTTATCCGCACCCGCCTCCGGAACGGCCCCTCGGGCGCTCCGCGGGCAGCGTCGTCAGGAGCCAGGCATGGTCCGTTCCGCGTCGAAGATCACGATGTTCGCCCGGTTGCTGCACCGCCTCGGACCGCCGCCGCCCACGCCCCGGCGCCGCTTCGCCAAGCGGGTCGAACTCCGCACGTCCCGGACGACCATGATCCACCACGGGCCCGCGGCCCGGCGCCACCGTCCCCGATGACGGCCCGCCGGTACGTCTGATCAGCTGATGCGCCAGGTGTCGCCGCTGCTGAGCAGGGCGGCCAGGTCGCCTTCGCCCTGGGTGTTGACGGCTTGGTCGATCTGGTCGCGTAGGAGTTCGTCGTAGGAGGGGCGGTCGATGTCGCGGAAGATTCCGATCGGGGTGTGGGTGAAGGCCGGGGAGTCCAGCCGTGACAGTGCGAACGCCTGGGAGGGGTCGGGGTTGTGCGCGTCGTGGACCACGATGTCGCCGGGGTCGACGTCGGCGACGTTCACGACCTCGAAGCCTCCCGTGGGGGTGCGGCGCAGCGCCTTGGTCCGGTCGGCGCCGAAGGTGATCGGCTCGCCGTGCTCAAGCCGGACGGTGATGTCGTCGCGGACGTCGGGGTCCTTGAGCGGGTCGAAGGCGCCGTCGTTGAAGATGTTGCAGTTCTGGTAGATCTCGACCAGGGCGGTGCCGCGGTGCTGGGCGGCGGCGCGCAGGACCGACTGCAGGTGCTTGCGGTCCGAATCGATGGTGCGTGCGACGAAGGTGCCTTCGGCGCCGATGGCCAGTGAGATGGGGTTGAACGGCGAGTCCAGCGATCCCATCGGCGTGGACTTGGTGATCTTGCCGAGTTCGGAGGTGGGGGAGTACTGGCCCTTGGTGAGGCCGTAGATGCGGTTGTTGAACAGCAGGATCTTGAGGTTGACGTTGCGGCGCAGGGCGTGGATGAGGTGGTTGCCGCCGATGGACAGGGCGTCGCCGTCGCCGGTGATGACCCAGACCGACAGGTCGGGGCGGGAGGTGGCCAGGCCGGTGGCGATGGCGGGGGCGCGGCCGTGGATGGAGTGGAACCCGTAGGTGTTCATGTAGTACGGGAAGCGTGAGGAGCAGCCGATGCCCGAGACGAAGGTGATGTTCTCCCGGCGCAGCCCGAGTTCGGGCAGGAAGGACTGGACGGCGGCCAGGATGGCGTAGTCGCCGCAGCCCGGGCACCAGCGCACTTCCTGGTCGGTCTTGAAGTCCTTGGCCTTTTGCGGGGTGTCGGTGGTGGGCACCAGCGACAGCGCCGACCGCCCGTTCGCCCCGTTCGCCCCGTTCGCACCGTTGGCCCCGTTGGCACCGTTGGCACCGTTGGTGTGGGAGCCGTTGGTTCCGTTCACGGTGTTGTCACTCACTGTCGATCACATCCCGGATGACGCTTTCCAGTTCCTCGGCCTTGAAGGGCAGGCCGCGGACCTGGTTGTAGCCGATCACATCGATCAGGTACCGGCCGCGCAGCAGCAGCGCGAGCTGGCCCAGGTTGATCTCGGGCACGATCACCTTGTCGTAGGAGCGCAGCACCTGCTCGGTGTTGGCGGGGAAGGGGTTGAGGTGGCGCAGGTGCGCCTGCGCGACCGGCAGGCCGGCGCGGCGGACGCGGCGGACGCCGGCGGAGATGGCGCCGTAGGTGCCGCCCCAGCCCAGCACCAGCACCCGCGCGCCGTCGGGGTCGTCCACGTGCAGCGGGGCGATGTCGCCGGCGATGCCGTCGATCTTGGCCTGGCGGAGCCGGACCATGGTGTCGTGGTTGGCCGGGTCGTAGGAGATGTTGCCCGACCCGTCGGCCTTCTCCAGCCCGCCGATCCGGTGTTCCAGCCCGGGTGTGCCCGGGATCGCCCACGGCCGGGCGAGCGTGGCCGGGTCGCGGCGGAAGGGCTGGAAGTCGGCCTGCCCGGCCTCGGCGAAGGCGGGCTCGATGGTCGGCAGGTCGGCCACATCGGGCAGTTTCCAGGGTTCGGAGCCGTTGGCCAGGTAGCCGTCCGACAGCAGGATGACCGGGGTGCGGTACTTGACCGCGATCCGGGCCGCCTCCAGCGCGGCGTCGAAGCAGTCGGAGGGCGACTGTGGGGCGATGACGGGGACGGGGGCCTCGCCGTTGCGGCCGTGCATGGCCTGCAGCAGGTCGGCCTGCTCGGTCTTGGTGGGCAGCCCGGTGGAGGGCCCGGCCCGCTGCACGTCGATGACCAGCAGCGGCAGTTCGGTGGCCACGCCCAGTCCGATGGTCTCGCTCTTGAGCGCGATCCCGGGGCCTGAGGTGGTGGTCACTCCCAGCGATCCGCCGAAGGAGGCGCCCAGCGCGGCACCGACCGCGGCGATCTCGTCCTCGGCCTGGAAGGTGCGCACCCCGAACGCCTTGTGCTTGGACAGCTCGTGCAGGATGTCGGAGGCCGGAGTGATCGGATACGAGCCCAGGTAGATGTCCAGGCCGGACTGGCGGCCGGCGGCGACCAGGCCGTAGGCCAGGGCGAGGTTGCCGGTGATGTTGCGGTACAGGCCGGGGGCGTGCTCGGCGGGTTTGATCTCGTACTGCACCGAGAACGCCTCGGTGGTCTCCCCGTAGGACCAGCCGGCCTGGAAGGCGGCGATGTTGGCCTTCATGATCTCGGGCTTGCGGCCGAACTTGCGTTCCAGGAACGCGATGGTGCCCTCGGTCGGCCGGTGGTACAGCCACGACAGCAGCCCCAGCGCGAACATGTTCTTGGCCCGCTCGGCGTCCTTTTTGGAGATCTCGAAATCGGCCAGCGCGCCCACCGTCATCGAGGTCAGCGGGAGGGCGTGGACGCGGTATTCCTCCAGGGAGCCGTCCTCGACCGGGCTGGCGGTGTAGCCGACCTTGGCCAGGTTGCGTTTGGTGAACTCGTCGGTGTTGACGATCAGGTCGGCGCCGCGGGGCAGATCGGCCAGGTTGGCCTTGAGCGCGGCGGGGTTCATCGCCACCAGCACGTTGGGCGCGTCACCGGGGGTGAGGATGTCGTGGTCGGCGAAGTGCAGCTGGAAGCTGGACACCCCGGGCAGGGTCCCGGCCGGGGCGCGGATCTCGGCTGGGAAGTTCGGCAGCGTCGACAAGTCGTTACCGAACGCCGCCGTCTCCTGGGTGAAGCGGTCACCGGTCAGCTGCATGCCGTCACCGGAGTCCCCGGCGAAACGGATGATGACGCGGTCGAGTCGCTGGACCTGTTTGGTCACAGAGGAAGACCTCCTCGACACGCAGCACCCGCCCTGGGGGAGGCACCCAGGATCGTGATGCTACTTAGGCTTACCATCACAGCAGGTGGATCGGATTTCCGGCGCCGGACGCGGCCGGGCCGCGGGTCGGGCCTGAGTCACCGCCACCACCTCCCCGCCTTCCTGCGCGGCCACGGGCACGGGCCCCGGGCCGCCGCCGTCATGAGCGCGGCACGGGAACAGGCGCGAGGGCGGACGACCCTAGAAGAATAACATTTTCTTCTTTCGCCAGTCTCATTCTCGCAAGTCCATCTTACGCGGCCGTGAAGGCTTCGGGCATTGCTCGCTCCGCCCAATCGGCGGGGCCGCTCTTTGTAGGAGCCGTACAGGTCACGGCGGTGCGACTAGGTGGCCGCTTCCGACCCCGGTCGGGCAAGGGGGCGAATTTCGCGGGGCGGATTGTGGTTTCCGCGAGCATTTCCTCCTCCGGATGCCGGGCATTGTGCGTGGACTCGCAGGTTTCGGGTCTGAGGGATCGTCGAAGCGCGCGGTCGTCGCCGCGGCGGTGGACGTCCCGCTCGGCGCCGGCGCCTCCCTCGGTGCGTGAGCCCCGGGGGACGCGTCCAGAAGCGATCACGACCCTCTCCCTGTACGGGCATGGACGGCGTCCCTGCGAGAACAATCCTCTCATCTATTGCAAGTACTATTGCCGTACCAGGTTCCCGGCGCGTATCGTCGCGTAGGCCGCCCTGGAACGGGTCCGGGCGGCGCGCGGCGATGCGCGCGGCTCGTGGAGATCGCGCCCGCGCCGCGCGGGTCGGCCGGCAGAGCGTCGCGGAGGTAGCCGTTCGTGGACCTGGATTTCTCCGACGATCAGGAGGCGCTGCGCGTCACCCTGCGCGAGTTCTTCGAGAAGGAGTCGCCGCCCGCGGTCGTCCGGGCCGCCGAGCCGCTCGGGTTCGACGCCGCCCTGTGGCGCAAGGCGGCCGAGATGGGGCTCGGCGCGATCGCCGTTCCCGAGGACCGGGGCGGTGGCGGCGCCGGGTGGGTGGAGCTGGCCATCGCCGCCGAATGCCTGGGACGTTCACTGGCACCGGTGCCGCTGATCGAGGCGGCGGTCGCCAACCTCGTCCTCGCCTCGGTGCCCGGGGGAGCGGACCTGGACCCGCTGGTGTCGCGCGCCGTCTCCGGCGAGTCGCTGGCGACCCTGGCGCTGCACCCGGTCACCGGTGACGTCGCCCGGCTGGTCCCGGCCGGCGCGGTGGCCGACCTCGTCATCGTGCTGCGCGGTGAGGAACTGCTGGCCGTCCCGCTGACCGGCGGCCCAGCCGAGGCCGTCCCCAACCTCGGCGCGATGCCGATCGCCGACCGCCGCCTGGACGAGGGAGAGGCGGTCGTGCTGGCGAAGGGCCGGGAGGCCGTCGCCGCCCACGACCGCGCCGTGCACCACTGGCGGATGCTGACCGGGGCGGCGCTCGTGGGCATCGCGTCCAGAGCCCTCGAACTCGGCATCGACTACGTCATGGAGCGCCGGGCGTTCGGCGTCCTCATCGGCGCCTTCCAGACGATCCAGCACCGCCTGGCCGACAACTCCACCGCCCTCGAAGGGGCCCGGCTGCTGGCCTACAAGGCGGCGTGGGCGCATGACGCCGGGCTGCCGAAGGCCGCCGAACTGGCCGCGATGTCGTTGCTGTTCGCCGCGGAGACCGCGTTCAAGACGGCCTCCGACAGCCTGCACTTCCACGGCGGCTACGGCTACACCCTCGAGTACGACGTCCAGCTGTACTTCCGGCGTGCCAAGGCGTGGCCCCTGCTGGCCGGCGATCCGCGCGCGGTCTACGCGCAGCTGCCCCGCCGCCTGTTCGACGCGACGGAAGGGTGAGGATGGATTTCTGGGAATCCGACGAACTGGCCGAGCACCGCCAGGCGGCCCGCGCCTGGGTCGAGGCCAACGTGCGGCCGGAGTGGGTCGAGGAGCAGGAGCGCAGCGGCTGCCACCAGACCAACGAGCTGCACGCCCTGCTCGCGCGCGACGGCATCCTGGCCGCCGGCTGGTCCAAGGAGTACGGCGGCAGCGACGTCGACCCCGACTTCGCCCGCACCGTCTTCGACGAGTGCGCCAAGATGGGCCTGCACTTCGACGGGTGGGCCACCACGACCATGGTGACCCACACGATCGAGCACGTCGGCACGGAAGAGCAGAAGCGCGAGTGCCTGCCCGCCGCGCTGCGCGGCGACATGCTGATCGCGCTCGGCTACAGCGAGCCCGACTCCGGCTCGGACGTGGCGGCGGCCAAGACGACCGCCGTCCGGGACGGCGACGAGTGGGTCGTCAACGGCCAGAAGATGTTCACCAGCACGGCGCAGGTGTGCAGCCACGTCTTCGTCCTCGCCCGCACGAACCCCGACGTGCCCAAGCACAAGGGGCTGACGCTGTTCCTGGTGCCGACGGACGCCCCCGGCTTCGAGATCCAGCCGATCCACACCCTGGGCGGCCAGGTCACCAACGCCACCTTCTACACCGACGTCCGCATCCCCGACTCGGCGCGCATCGGCGGGGTCGACGAGGGCTGGAACGTGATGCGGGTGGCCCTGGTGTACGAGCGGGGCGTGGCCGGGCCCACCTCCGTCGACCAGACACTGTCGGAGGACCTCACCGCCTGGGCCCGCGAGGCGCGCCGCCCCGACGGGACCGCGGTGCTCGACGACCCCCTCGCCGCCGAGCGGATCGGCCGGATGGCCGTCGACGAGGAGGTCTCACGGCTGCTGGGCCAGTGGATGAACTGGCGGGCCTCCAAGGGCGGCGTCCCGGGCACCGAGGGGTCCATGCGCAAGCTCTTCTGGAGCGAGATGGCGCAACGGCACTACAGCGACGCCCTCGACATCCTGGGCGCCGAGGGCGTGCTGGCGCCGGAGGCGGCCGGCGCACCGGCCGGCGGCATGTTCGAGCACGACTTCCGCGCGGCCGTGGTGACCACGGTCTACGGCGGGACGAGTGAGATCCTCCGCGACATCATCGCCGAACGGCACCTGGGACTCCCCAGGAACCGTCCCGGCCGCTGACCGGGGGCCGGCCGCCCGGCGACCGCGACGACGTCGCACGTCGACATGGGCCAGGTCCTCCCCCCGGGGCGAGGGCACGGGCGGTTCCGTTCCTCGGCGAACTGGTGCGCTGAGGGACGGAACCGCCAGGCTCGTGGCGGAGTGGAACCGCGCTACTCCCGGAGTGGTGCCGGGCCGGCCGGTGGCGCATCGCATCGCCCGGCCGGCCCGTCTTCGCCGGAAGGAACCTCGGGGGATCAGCCGGCCTGGGTGTGCACGGCCGCGCACACGCCGCCGTCGATCAGCACGTCGGTGCCGTTCATGAAGCCGGCCTCGGCCGACAGCAGGAAGCCGACCACGGCGGCGACCTCCTCGGGCCGCCCTCTGCGGCCGAGAGGTGTCCGCTCCACCAGCGCGCTCATCGACGGGTGGTTCTCCGCCTCCTGCCGTCCCTGGGGCGTGTCGATGATCCCCGGGGACACCGAGCAGACTCGCGCCCCCTGCGGCCCGAGCCGCACCGCCTCGTTGCGCACGAAGCGGTGCACCCCGTGCTTGGCCAGCGTGTAGGCGGTTCCGGGCTCCTCGACGCCCGGGCCGAACGCGTCGCGGAGGCGGTCGAGGAAGCGCGCGTCGAGCGGGTCGTCCAGGATCGCCGCGACGTCCGGCTCCGGTTCCATCCCGGCCAGGAGCGGGGCCATCGAGGCGAAGCAGACCATCGCGGTCCCCGCGGTGGCGAGCGGGCGGAGCGCCTCCGCGAGCATCGCGGTCGCGACCAGGTCGACGGTGAAGATGCGCCGCCAGTCCGCCATGGTGGGGGAGATGCCGGCGGCGTGGGCCACCGCCCGCAGCTCCCCGCGCCGCGAGACGTGGTCGGCGAGCCGGGACAGCCCGTCGCGGTCGGTGACATCGAGGACGAACGGCTCGACGGAGGCCCGGTCACCGGCGGCGGAGAGCTCCTTGGCGGACGCGGTCACGGTGGCCTCGTCCAGGTCGACCATCAGCAGCACGTCCACCATGCCGGTGAGCCGCCGCGCGCATTCCAGGCCCATTCCGCGTCCCGCGCCGGTCGCGATGCCCACGCTTGTCATGCGTTCGTCCCTCCCTAGGGGTGTCAGGGGGATCCGGCCCGCGAGCCGGTGAGAACTGCGCTCTTTCCTACTGAGAAATAACTTCTCATGCCGCAGGTGGCGCCGCAATGGGAGGGCCGGGTCTCGATACCATGTTCGGCAGTTCCCGGTGGGGGGAACCGGAGAATTCGGGAAGGTAGGACGGGACATGGCATCGCCGCGGAGGATCGGGTCGCCCGACGCCAAGAACCGCACAGTCCTGCTGGACGCGGCGGAACGGCTGATGCTGGAGGAGGGGTACGCCGCGGTCAGCTCGCGGCGCGTCGCCGCGAAGGCCGGCCTGAAGCCCCAGCTCGTGCACTACTACTTCCGCACGATGGACGAGCTTTTCCTGGAGATGTTCCGCCGCCGCGCCGAGGAGGGCCTGCGGCGCCAGGCGGCGGCCCTGGCCGCCTCCCAGCCGCTGCGGGCGCTGTGGGAGTACAGCACCGACTCGGCGGGCACGGCGCTGACGATGGAGTTCGCCGCCCTCGCCAACCACCGCAAGGAGCTGCGGGCCGAGATCGCGCGCTACGCCGAGCGGTTCCGCCGCGAGCAGGTCGAGGGGCTGTCGGAGGTCCTGCGGCGCTACGGGGTCGACACCCGGGAGTTCCCCCCTCTGGTGCTGATGGTGGCCATGACGAGCCTGTCCCGGGTGCTGGTCATGGAGGACGCGATCGGCCTCGCCGAGGGGCACGAGGAGACCGAGGCGTTCGTCGAGCGCTGGCTCGAGCGGCTGGAGGGCGAGCCCGCGCCGCAGGAAGAGGGGCGGCCCGCGCCGTACAGGCAGGGGGAGCGGCGGTCGGTCTGACCGCCCTCCCGGCACCCCGGGACTTCCCGAGCGGTTTCCGGTCCATTAGAGTCCGGATTGCAATAGTGAGAAGCTGATTCTCGCCCGTGAGAGGGAGTTCGGATGCCGGTTCGCCATGACCACTGGATCGGCGGCAAGACGGCGGAGCCCGCGACCGGTGGCTACCTGCCCACCCTGGATCCGGCGACGCGGCGGCCCGGCGACGAGATCGCCGCGGGCTCCGCGGCCGACGTCGACGCCGCCGTCGCCGCCGCGGCGGCGGCCCAGCGGGACTGGGCGCGGCGGTCCGGGGCGGAACGTTCCGAGGCGCTCCACCGGGTGGCCGACGCGATCGAGGCCGGAGCCGCCGAGTTGATGGAGGCGGAGCGGGCGTGCACGGGGAAGGTCCCGGCACAGCTCCGCGTGGAGGTCGACATGTCGGCCGCCTACTTCCGCTACTACGCGGGGGTCCTGCGCGCCCACCACGGGCGCGTGATCGACCAGGGCGCCGGCCACCACACCTACACCCGGCTCGAGCCCTACGGCGTCGTCGCCGCGATCACCCCCTGGAACCTCCCGCTGAACCAGGCGTGCCGCGCCCTGGCCCCCGCGCTGGCCGCGGGCAACGCCGTCGTGGCCAAGCCCTCCGAGCTGACCTCCGTCTCGACGCTGCTCCTGGCGCGGCTGGCCCGCGACGCGGGCCTTCCCGACGGCCTGCTGAACGTGGTGACGGGCACCGGTCCCGACGCGGGCACGCCGCTGGCCGCCCATCCGGGGGTGCGGCGCATCGCGTTCACCGGCTCCGTCCCCACCGGGCGCCACCTGGCCGGGATCGCGGCGGGCCGGCTCGTGCCCATGACGCTCGAACTCGGCGGCAAGTCGCCGATCGTGGTGTTCGCCGACGCCCCGCTCGACCGGGCGGTCGCCGCGGCCGTCCAGGCGGTGGCGATGAACGCCGGCCAGGTCTGCTCGGCCACCACCCGGCTGCTGGTCGAGGCCACGGCGCACGACCGGGTGGTCGAGGCCGTGGTGGAGGCGGTCGAGCGGCTCGAACCGGGCGTCGACTTCGGGCCGATCATCACCGAGGCGCAGTTCGGCAAGGTGCTGGACCACTTCGCCGAGGCCCGGTCCGCGGGCCTGGAGCCCGCCACCGGCGGCGCCGCCTACGACAGCGGGCCCGCCGCGCAGGGGCAGTACGTGCGCCCGACCGTCTACGCCGACGTGCCGCCGAGCGCGCGGATCGCGCGCGAGGAGGTCTTCGGGCCCGTCCTGGTCACGATGCCGTTCACCGGCGAGGACGAGGCGCTCGCCCTCGCCAACGACACCGACTACGGCCTGGTGGCCGCCGTCTGGAGCGGGGACGCCGGCCGCGGCCTGCGCCTGGCCGAGCGGATCGAGGCGGGCCAGGTCGCGGTGAACGGGGGAGCCCTCGGCATCGAGACGCCGTTCGGCGGGTTCAAGTCGAGCGGCTACGGGCGGGAGAAGGGCGTCGAGGCCCTCCACGAGTACGCCCAGATCAAGACCGTCAGCCTGTCCCTCCACTGAGCCCCGGGAGACCCCATGGAAGAGACCGACCAGTTGCGCGCCGCGCGCGAGATGCGCCGCGCGGTGCTCGGCGACGCCTACGTCGACGCCGCGACCGCCGACCCCGACCCGGCCGGCCGCGATTTCCAGGACTTCATCACCTCGATGGCCTGGGGCGCGTGGGCCCGCGGCGGTCCGCTCACGCCCCGGGACAGGAGCCTGCTGGTGATGGCGATGACGGCGGCGCTGGGACGGATGGAGGAGTTCCGCCTGCACGCGAGCAGCTCCCACCGGGCCGGCGTCACCGACGCGGAGGTCGACGAGCTGCTGTTCCAGATCGCCGCCTACGCCGGCGCGCCCGCCGGGGTCGCGGCCAGGCGGACCGTCAAGGCCCTGCGCCAGGCGCGCGAGGAGGCTCCGCGATGACGGTGGCCGGTTTCGTGGGCCTGGGCAACATGGGCGGCGCGCTGGCGGCGAACCTGGTCGGCGCGGGATTCGAGGTGGTCGCCTACGACGCCGCGGGCCCGCAGCGCACGCCCGAGGGGGCCGTCTCGGCCGCGGGCGTGGCGCAGGTGGCCGCGAAGGCGGACGTGGTCGTGCTCAGCCTGCCCGACGGCGCGGCCTCCGAGCAGGTCGCGGGCGAGATCGTCGCGGCCGCCGGGCGGCGCGTCGCGCAGGTCGTCGACACCTCCACGATCGGGCCGCGCGCCGCGCAGGACGTCGCCGGCACGCTCTCGCGCGGCGGCATCGGCTACGTCGACGCGCCGGTGTCGGGCGGCCCGGCCGGGGCGCGCGCCCGCACGCTCATGGTCATGTACGCGGGCTCCGACGCGGCCTGCGAAGGGGCCGAGCCCGTCCTCGCGGGGCTGAGCGACCGCCGCCGGCGGGTCGGCGACCGGCCCGGGGCGGCCCAGGCGCTGAAGCTGGCCAACAACTTCCTGTCGGCGACCGCGCTGGCCGCCACCAGCGAGGCGGTCGCCTTCGGACTCGCGTCCGGGCTCGACATGGCCACGATGCTCGAGGTGCTGAACGCGGCCAGCGGCCAGAGCGCCGCCAGCCGGGACAAGTTCCCCGAGCACGTGCTCACCGGACGGTACGCCTCCGGGTTCACCAACGCGCTCATGACCAAGGACGTGCGGCTCTACCTGGAGGCCGTCCGCGACCAGGACGGCCCCGCGACGATCGGATCGGTGACGGCCTCGGTGTGGGAGAGGTTCACCGAGACCGAGCCGGGCGCCGACTTCACGCGCATCTACCCCTTCGTCGAAGGCGGCTGACCGCGGACGCCCGCCGCCGCCCCGGTCCGCACTCCGGGTCCCGGCGGCGGGCCCCGGCGGGGCGGGACGGACCACGAGCGGCCCGGCGGCTCAGCGGCCCGGCGGGCTCAGGTGCGGGGCCAGGGGCGCCCGGCGAGACGCTCGACGTCGGTGTTGAACCGCGTGAGCATGTCGGCGAAGGCGGAGATCTCCGCCGGCGTCCAGTCGGCCAGGACCTTCTGCAGCCCCTGGAGGTTCGCGGTGCGCTCGTGCTCGAGCCTGCGCAGGCCCTCGTCGGTGATGCGGAACTTCCGGGCGATGCCGCCCTCGGGATCGGGGATGCGCTCGACCAGCCCGGCCCGGAGCATGGCCGACGTCTGGCGGTTGAGCGTGGAGGCGTCCAGGCCGAAGGCCTCGCTGAGCTGGCCGATGGACATCGGCCCCTCCAGCAGGATGCGGTTGAGGAGAAGGTAGGCGCTGCGGTCCAGATGGCGGTCGCCGCGGATGGCGCGGAGCACGGTCATGTCACGGTGCCGCCCGATGAGCATGGTCTCGTACTCGATCCGTCGCGCCGGATCCTCCATGTCAGGCCTCCTCCCGGATCTCCTGCGTCCGGTGCCCGGCTCCGCATTCGTTAACAGCAGGTTTATCACAGTTGATATGTATGACACATATTGTGTGTATGATGCATATCAGTTTTGGGGTGACTTTTGCTCCTACCTTCACGTTAGGGGGATTCCGTGGGGGATTCGACCTCCACCGGGCGGGCCGGCGGCATCGTCGGCGTGCTGGCGGTGGCCGGTATCGTCGCCTCGCTCATGCAGACCCTGGTGGTACCGCTGATCGGCGAACTGCCGCGCCTGCTGCACTCCACCGCCTCCAACACCTCCTGGGTCGTGACGGCGACGCTCCTGGCCGCGGCGGTCGCCATGCCGGTGATCGGGCGGCTGGGGGACCTGTACGGCAAGCGCCGCGTGCTGCTGGCCTGCTCGGTGCCGCTCGTCACCGGATCGGTGATCTGCGCCTTGGCCGGCTCGGTCGTCCCGATGATCGCCGGACGCGGGCTGCAGGGCGTGGGCATGGCCATGATCCCGCTGGGGGTGAGCGCGCTGCGCGACCTGCTGCCGCCCGAGCGCCTCGGGTCGGCCATCGCGCTGATGAGCTCGTCGATGGGGATCGGCGGGGCGCTCGGCCTGCCGGTCGCCGCCGCCGTCGCCGAGTACGCCGACTGGCGGATGCTGTTCTGGGGCTCGGCCGCGCTGGGCGCGCTGGTGGCGCTGCTGATCTGGCTGCTGGTGCCGGCCACGCCCGCGCGCGCCGGAGGCCGGTTCGACTTCGTCGGCGCGGCCGGCCTGGGCACCGTGCTGGCCTGCCTGCTGCTGGCCGTCTCCAAGGGCGCCGACTGGGGCTGGACGAGCGGGACCATCCTCGGCCTTTTCGCGGTCGCCCTGGCCGTGGTGCCGGCCTGGGGCTGGTGGGAGCTGCGCACCGGCGACCCGCTGGTCGATCTGCGGGTCACCGCCCGGCCCCAGGTGCTGCTGACCAACGCGGCCTCCATCGTCGTCGGGTTCGCGATGTACGCCCAGGCGCTGATCGTGCCGCAACTGCTGCAGCTGCCCGCGGCCACCGGATACGGACTCGGCCAGTCCATGCTGGCCGCCGGGCTGTGGATGGCCCCGGGCGGCCTCATGATGATGATCGTGTCGCCGCTGGGCGCGCGGCTGTCGGCCGCCCGCGGCCCGAAGGTCACGCTGTTCGCCGGCAGCCTGGTCATCGCGTCCGGGTACGCCTCGTCCATGCTCCTGCTCGGCTCCACGTGGGGCCTGCTGGCCCTCACCTGCATCTGCAGCATCGGCGTGGGGCTGGCCTACGGGTCGATGCCCGCCCTGATCATGGCCGCGGTGCCCAAGTCGGAGACCGCGTCGGCCAACAGCTTCAACACCCTGATGCGCTCCATCGGCACGTCGGTGGCGGCCGCGGTGGTCGGCGTCGTGCTGGCACAGATGACCGTGCGGCTGGGCACCCGCACCCTGCCCTCCGAGGACGGCTTCCGCACCGGGCTGGTGCTCGGCTGCGGAGTGGCGCTGCTGGCCGCGGCGATCACCCTGGCCATCCCGGCGCGCCGGGACGAGCCCGAACCCGAGGCGCCCGAGCCGGCAGAGCCGCTGCCCGCCGAGAAGGCCACCGCCTCGCTGGCCTGACGCGCCGCCGCGGCGCGTGGCTCATGAGAGGAGGGCCGCCCGCTTCGCCGAAAGCGGGCGGCCCTCCTCGGCTTCGGTCCCGCCGCTCAGGGCTCCACCGTCGCCGCCGGCCCGGGGCCGGGGGCGAACGTCGCCGGCAGGTGCTCAGGAAATGGAGATCGCCCGTTCGGGGCACGAACTGGCGGCCTCGGCGACCTGGGCCTCCTGGTCGGCGGGGACGTCTTCCTGGACGGGGGAGGAGTGGCCGTCGATGTCGCTGAGTTCGAAGCTGTCGGGGGCGATCATGGCGCACAGCGTGTGGCCCTGGCAGCGCTCCGAATCGACCTGCACCTTCACGTGATGTCCTTCTTTCGTGGTTACGGGATCAGACGTGGTAGTCGTGCCACTTGAGGTAGCCGCCGGCATCGACCCGCATCTGCATTCCGGTCACGTAGCGGGACTCGTCCGACGCGAGGAAGAGTACGGTCTCGCTGATCTCCCGCGGCTCGATGTGCGGGACCGGCATCGCCTGCTGCACGTAGAAGGCCGGCTCGGCGTCCTCGCGGGTGGGGTTCTCCAGGTCCGGGCGGAACGACCGGTACATCGGCTCGCTCTGCAGCATCGGCGTGTTGCAGTTCGTCGGGTGCACGACGTTGGCGCGGATCTTCAGCGGGGCGAGGTTGATGGCCAGCTCGTGCACGTAGGCCGACAGGGCGCGCTTGGTGTAGGCGTACCCGGCCCCGCCGGGGTTGGAGCCCGGGGTCTGGACGATGCCGTGGTTCATCAGCGCCGCGGCCGAGCCGGTCGCGATGATGGAGGCGCCCTCGCCCAGGTGGGGGATGGCGGCCTGGATCGCGTTGATCGTCCCGATCAGGTTGACGTCGACCACGTCCGACCAGGCCTGCAGCGGCGGCTCGCCGCGCAGCGGCGCGATGCCCGCCTGCGCCACCACGATGTCGAGCCGGCCCAGCTCGCCCACGCCGCGCTCCAGCGCCTCGCGCAGCTGGGCGGCGTCGCGCACGTCGGCCTGCACCGCCACGATGCGCCGCCCGAGCTCCTCGACCAGGCGGACGGTCTCCTTCAGGTCGTCGGGGCCGGACATCTTGTACCCGACCGTCTCGAAGTCCTTGCAGATGTCGACCGCGATGATGTCGGCGCCCTCCTCGGCCAGGCGCACGGCGTGGCTGCGCCCCTGACCGCGTCCCGCTCCCGTGATGAACGCGACCTTCCCCTCGACACGTCCCATGTGCGATGTCCTTCCTCGTGTGGTCTGGCGCCCTGCCTGCGTCGCCGGAGCGGATGACGGCCACCGGCCGGCCCGCGCCCGCTCCATGGCGACCCGTCCGGAATGCTGCGGGGGGCGTGTTCATCGGTTCGCCTTCGTCGAAAGCGCGTGTGGCGGGCCGTCCCGGTCGTGGGAGCGGAAGGCCTCGCGACCCGGCCCGGCGGTGGTGCGCCCGGGGCCCGCGCCGCCCGGGCGGCGTCCCTGGTCCCCCGGGACCGGCCGCGGAGCGGGTCGCATCGCCGACCTGGGCCATCACCTCCTCGAGCGACTCAGGTCACAGAAGATCGTACGCACACCCAGTCTGTTAGGCAATGATTCAGATTCGGTGAACGTAATTCAAGACTTATGAACTACGATTCAGCCCGGAAGGAGCGTCCATGAGCGGAGCGAACATGACCGAGCAAGCCGAGGGGCGCGGCGCCGCCGCGATCGCCGCCCCGAGCACCGCGAGCCGGGGGGAGGCCCTCTGATGCGGGTGGGGTTCATCGGGCTCGGCAGCCAGGGCGCCCCCATGGCGCACCGGATCATCGACGCGGGCCATCCGACGACGCTGTGGGCGCGCCGGCCCGCCACGCTGGAGCCGTTCGGCGGCAAGGCCGCCGACGTGGCCGCCTCGCCGGCCGAGCTGGCCTCGGCCAGCGACCTGGTCTGCCTCTGCGTCGTCGGCGACGCCGACGTGGAGGAGGTCGTCACCGGCGAGAACGGCGTGCTGGCCGGGCTCGGGAAGGGCGGCGTGATCGCGGTGCACAGCACCGTGCACCCCGACACCTGCCGCCGGCTGGCGGCGCTCGCGGCCGAACGGGGCGTCGCGCTGCTCGACGCGCCGGTGAGCGGCGGAGGTCCGGCGGCGTCCGAGGGCCGCCTGCTGGTGATGGTGGGCGGCGATGCCGAGGTCGCCGAGCGCTGCCGCCCGGTGTTCGCCAGCTACGGCGACCCGGTCGTGCACCTGGGCGACCTGGGGTCCGGGCTGGTCACCAAGCTGCTCAACAACCTGCTCTTCACCGCCCATCTCGGCACCGCGTCCAGCCTGCTCGAGCTGGGCCGCGGGCTGGGCGTCGACGCCTCCAGGCTGGCCGAGGTCCTCTCCCACGGCAGCGGTGCGAGCTTCGCGCTGACCAGGGTCGCCGCCGCAGGCGCGACGCTCGACGCGATGGCGGGCCATGCCGGGCCGCTGCTCCAGAAGGACGTCCGGCTGGTGGCCGACCTCGCCGGCGCGGCCGGGGCCTCCGGGGGCGTGGTGCTGGACGCCGCGGACTCCGCGCTGGACCGCATGGGCCACCGGCGCTAGCGCCGCACCGCCCCCATTGAAGCCCCGGCGGCGGTTCCGGCGGTTCCGAACGGCGGTCCGGGCGGCGCGGCGGCCCCGGCGCATCATGGTTCTCCCTCAGGGGAATATCATTTTCGCGTACGGGAGTCCGGGCGGCGGGTGGCCGTCCGGCCCAGGGATCGAGTGAGGATCGCCGCATGCCTTCCGACAGAGACGCCGAGGGCCGCCGGGCGGGGCGGACGCTCGCCGACCGGGCGGTCCGCCGCCGGGTGGCGGCGGTGGAGGAGGTCGCCCAGTCCGACGTCCGCGCGCTCATGGACGCCGGGCTGGCGCTGATGGTCGAGGGCAACGGCCGGCGCGGCCCCAGGGTCGCCGACATCGTGGCCGCCGCCGGCCTGTCCAACGACTCCTTCTACCGCTACTTCTCCAGCAAGGACGAGCTGGTGGAGGCGATCATCGACCAGGGCGCGCGCACCGTGGTCAGCTACGTCCGGCACCGGATCGCCAGTGCGGGCGACCCGGAGGAGCAACTGCGCGCCGGCGTCGAGGCGGTCATGAAGCAGGCGTCCGATGTCGGGTTCGCCAGCAAGACCCGTGCCGTGCTGAGCAACGCCGGCGGAGTGTCGCCGGGCGAGCCGCACGCGTCGGTCTCGCTCGTGGAGGCGCTGACGGAGCTGTTCGCCGCCCCCGCGGCCGCGCTGGGGGCGCAGGATCCGGAGCACGCCGCGCGGACCGTCGCCGGAGCGGCGGTCGCCACCATGCAGTTCTACCTCTTCAAGGCGCGGGTCCCGTCCGAGACCGACCTGGACCGCCTGGTCGCGTTCCTGCTCGCGGGCGTGAGGGCTCCGGCGGGCGGCGGCTGAGCCGCCTGCCTTCCCGAGTCCCTGGAGACGCCCTAGGGCGATCACGAGTCCGCGGAGGACGATGCGGCGCCGTACCGCACGACCTGCGGGACGGCGCCTGCCGTGTGCGCTACTTCTTGCGGGACGGGCGTGACCCGCGAGGCTCGGCGGGAGGGTCGGAGCTGCCGGAGATGCCGCCGATGCAGAACCGCCACACCTCTTCGGCCGTGACGGGCGCGGTATGGCCGGCGACGGCGGCGCCGCTGGCCTGCGCGGTGAACATGGTGGTCTGCATGACGAGGGCGGCCAGGCGGCGCGGCCTGTCGGAGGAGATCTCGCCGTGCCTGGCCGCCTCCTCGATGAGCTCGGTGAAGAGCGTGAGGAGCGGGACGTGCGCGGCCGTCACCTCGGCGGGGTGCTTGACCAGGAGCTGCAGTGCGAAGTCGTTGAACAGGGGGCGCTGGACGTCCGGATCGGGGCGTGAGGACTCGTACAGCATCTCCACCGCGACCTTGAGGCGCTGTATCGGGTCCGGCTCGGCGTAGGCCGCCTCGCGGATCCGGTCCGCCGACCGTGCCATGGCGTCCTCGAACAGCGCGAGCAGCAGTTCGTGCTTGCCGTCGAAGTGCTGGTAGAAGCTGCGCAGAGACTGCTCGGACCGGTCGACGATCTCCTGGACGGTGAAGTCGGTCGTTCCCTTCTCGGCGATGAGTTCCTGTGCCGTGTCCAGGAAACGCTGCACGCGCTGCTCGGCGCGCTGTCTGACGGCACGGATGGATCGCTCTACGGCGCGCTGGCGCCAGGCGGGTCCTTCGGAGACGTCGGTCACGGACAGAACGTTATTCCAATTCTTCGGTAGGGACGCGCGACGCGCGCGATGCGCCCGCCGCGCCCGGTGGAATCGCTGCTTGCATCTTTGAGACTGTTACTACCCTAGAATGAGAATGATACTATCGCATCATGTTCCACCCCGGATGCCCGAGTGACGGGCGTGCAGGCCGCGGCGGAACCGGCCGGGCACGGGCCCGGCATCGCGAATCCCCCTCCGGCCCCGCCCGGCCGCACGGCCGTGCGCACCGGATGCGCGGCGCGCGGTCCGGGGGCTGCCCGATGTTCGCCGAGGGGCGCTCTCCCCTCGTATTCCTGCGGTGCGTCTTCGTGGAGGTCGCCGGTGGATGTTGAGTTCGATGAGGATCAGCGGCTGTTGCAGCAGATGGTCCGGGAGACGGTGGCCAGGTCGCGGTCGCTGCCTGAGGACCGGTTGTGGGAGCAGTACCGCGAGCTGGGCTGGCTGGAGGCTCCGGCGGTAGAGCTGGCGATCGTGCTGGAGGAGTTGGGCTATGTCGCCGATCCGACGCCGTTTTTGGCGTCGGCGACGTGGTTTGCTCCGTTGGCGGGTCGGTTGCCTGAGGGTGCGGGTACGGCGGTGTGTGATGGGACGGGCCGGTTCGTGCTGGACGCCGATCGGGCGGACGAGGTCGCGTTGGTGACCGCTGATGGTGTGGTGGTGGTGGATGGCGCGGATGTGGTGGCCAAGCGGGTGGATGTGTTCGATCCGAGGTTGCATGTGGCGCATGTGGAGGCTCAGGGTCTGGTGGCGGGTGTGCCGGATCTGGCTTTGATGGGGCTGGCGGTGACGGCGGTGGGGAGTTGCCGGCGGATTTTGGATCTGGTGGTGGAGCATGTGAGGCAGCGGGTGCAGTTCGGTGTGCCGATCGGTTCGTTTCAGGCGGTGAAGCACAAGGCCGCGGACATGTATGTGGCGATCGAGCGGGCTCGTGCGCTGGCGTATTTTTCTGCGTTGACGATTGCGGAGGGTGATGGGCGTCGTGGTCGTGCGGCGTTGATGGCGAAGGCGGCGGCGGGGGAGTGTCAGCGGGTGGTGTTCGCCCATGGTCTGCAGTTGTTCGGGGCGATGGGGTTCACCTGGGAGAACGAGCTGCAGGTTCATCTGAAGCGGGCCAAGGCCTGTGATCTGCTGCTGGGTACCGCGGCCGTGCACAGGAAGGCCCTGGTCTCATGAAACTGAGCATCGACCCCGAACTCGAGAAGTTCCGCGCCGAGTTCTCCGCATTCCTGGACGCGAACCTGCCCAGCGAGGAGGAGGCCATCCCCCGCGCCCGGTCCAGCGCCGACGTGCCGGAATGGGCGAGGCGGTGGCAGCGCAAGCTGTTCGACGCGGGCTGGCTGCTGCCGGGGAACCCGCCCGAGTACGGCGGCCGCAACGCCACCCTGCCCCAGCAGCTCGCCCACCTCGAGGAGCTGTCGAGGCGGCGGATCTACCACAGCTTCAACCCGCAGGGGCTGGGCATCATCGCGGCCTCGATCCTCACGTTCGGGACCGAGGAGCAGAAGCGCGAGTGGGCCGTTCCCATCCTGCGGGCCGAGATCACCGCGGCCCTCGGCATGAGCGAGCCCGGTGCCGGTTCCGACCTGGCCGGGTTGCGGACGCGCGCCGTCCTGGACGGCGACGAGTTCGTGGTGAACGGCCAGAAGGTCTGGACGTCGGGAGCGCACGACGCCGACGTGATCCTGACGTTCGTGCGGACCGACCCGGACGCGCCCAAGCACAAGGGCATCAGCGTCCTGCTCATCCCCACCGACGCCGAAGGCGTGGTGAGAAGGCCCTTCGGATCCATCGCCTCCCCGGACGACCTCGACTTCAACGAGGTCTTCTTCACCGATGTCCGCGTGCCGCGCAAGAACCTCATCGGCCCGCTGAACAAGGGCTGGGGCGTGGCGCACGGCTCCCTCGGCCACGAACGCACCCTGCTGTGGCTCAGCTTCGCCGAGCGGCTCGAGGACCTGCTGCGGGACGCTCCCAGCGACCAGGAGTGGTACGCAACGCTGGAGATGGACCTGCAGGCCCTGCGGCTGCTGGGCTACCAGCAGCTGGGCGACGACCGGGACCCGGCGGAACTGTCGGTGCTGAAGCTGCTCGGCTCCGAGGCCGTCCAGGCCGCCAGCCTGCACGCGCTGGAGGAGCGCGGAGCCGACGCCCTGGTCCACCCCGAGGCGACCGCGCCGTTCAACCACATGAACTCCGAGCAGTTCACCAGCAGCTGGTTCGAGCGGTACGCGCGCAGCTTCGCCGGAACGATCGCCGGCGGCACCTCCGAGATCCAGCGCAACATCATCGCCGAGCGCATCCTCGGCCTGCCCAGGTGAGCCGGCCTCAGGCGGGCGGTGCGGACACCGGCGACGGGGAGCGCGGCACGCCGTCCCGGTGAACGCCGGTGAACGAGAGCGGCCGAACGAGAACGAGGGGGCGGGACGCGAGGCGTCCCGCCCCCTCGGCGTTCCGGGGGACGGCGCTCAAAGATCGCCGAGCCGGGGCGCCCGGCGCTCCTCCAGCAGCGTTCCGCCGACCTCCGTGGCCAGGACGGCCGCGGAGCCCAGCAGGTCGTCCAGCACGAGGATCCGGCGGACGAACCGGTGGAAGCGGTGCTCGGCGGTGAAGCCGATGCCGGCGAGCACCTGCTGGCAGTTCCGCACGGCCGTCAGCCCCGCCCGCCCGGCCAGGGCCTTGCCGAGCTTGGCGGTCATGGGATCGTCCGCCTGGGCGAGCGCGGCCTCGGCCGCCTCCAGGGCCACCAGCGTCTCGGCCAGGCGGTGGCGCACCGCCTGGAACGAGGCCACCGGCCGCCCGAACTGCTCCCGTGCCAGCGCGTGCTCGCGGGCCAGCTCCAGGGCCGCGCGGCCCGCGCCGGCGAGCTGGAAGCCCAGCGCCCGCCGGCCCGCCGCCAGCGCCTCCTCGGTGAGCGGCTCCCACTCCACCCGGCACAGCCCCAGGTCCGGGTCGAGCCCCTCGGAGGCCGTGCAGGGCCGTCCGAAGGCGAGGCCGCTCTCCGCCAGCGCCACGACCCCGCCGGGCGGGCGCTTCATCGCGTGCAGCAGCACGTCGTTGAGGACGGGGGCGTGCGCGCCGGTCTCACCGAGCAGCGTGAAGACCAGGCCGACCGCCTCGTCCGGCGAGGCCTCCAGCAGGTCGTGCCAGCCCAGCTCGACGAGGGCGGCGTCCAGGTCGTCGGGGGAGTGCGACTCCATGGCGGAGCGCAGGCCCGAGGAGAGCAGGGCCAGATCGGAGGCCTCGATCATTCGTCCCCCAGGGAGAGCAGCCGCTTGGCGATGATGTTGCGCTGGATCTCGGCGGTGCCGCCGTAGATGGTGGAGGCCCGCGAGTAGAGGAACTCCTCGCGCCAGGGCGAGGAGCCGTACTCGATCTCTCCGGGCAGGGCCTCCCGCGCGGTGTCGTACAGGCGCTGCTCGGCGGTCTGCAGGAGGATCTTGTCGATCGAGGTCTCCGCGCCGAGCGTCTCCCCCTGGTCGCGGCGGTGCTGGGTGAGCCGGGACCGCGACCGCACCCCGTGCAGGTCCAGGTACGCCTCGCCGATCTGGCGCGCCGACGCCGCGTGCTGCTCCGCCAGCAGCCGGTCCAGCCGGGTGTAGAGGTAGGTGATCCGCTGCCAGAAGCACGAGGAGCGCTCGTCGGGCAGGATGCTCATCGCGATCTCCCAGCCCTGCCCCTCGGTGCCGAGCATCCGCGCGGCGGGCACCCGGACGCCGTCGAGGAACACCTCGGCGAACTCGTCCCGGCCGTGCATGGTCCGGATGGGGCGCACGGTGATCCCGGGGCTGTCCATGTCCATCAGGAACGCCGAGATGCCCCGGTGGCCGGGCTGGCCCGTACGGGCCAGCAGCACGCACCGCTGCGCGTACTGGGCCAGGGACGTCCACACCTTCTGCCCGTCGATCACCCACTCGTCGCCGTCCCGGACGGCGCGGGTGCTCAGCGCGGCCAGGTCGCTGCCCGCGCCGGGCTCGGAGAACCCCTGGCACCAGGTCTCCTCGCCCGCCAGCAGCGTCGGGACGAAGGCGAGCAGATCCGGGGAGCCGTACTGGATCAGCGTGGGCGCCAGTACCTCGATCAGCGTGTAGAGGCCTGGGTCGGCGAGGTTGCGCGCTATGAGCTCCTCGCCGAGTACCGCGCGCAGGATGACAGGCCCGCCCAGGCCGCCGACCTCCTCGGGCCAGCCCCAGCGCATCCAGCCCGCGTCGAACGTCGCCCGGCGCACCCGGGACAGCTGCGCCATCTCGCCGTCGAGCGACCCGTCGTGGACGGGGCGCAGGTCGTGCTCGTCGAGCCAGGCCCGCAGCCCCGTCCGGAACTCATCGACGCGCATGGGAGTGCGGGCGCCCCGAGTTGTGCTCACCGTTGCGGCGGATGAACGTCATGGCGCGGGTGCGCAGCCGCCAGCCGTCCGCCGTCCTGCGGTAGGTGTCGTTGTAGTAGCCGATGCGCATGTCGTGTCTGGAGTGCTCGACGAAGCACAGGTTCTGCACCCCGGTGCCCTCGTCGCCCTGGATGTCCAGCAGCGGCGTGGAGACCATGAACAGGCCCTTGGGCGCGGACTCGACCAGGGCGGGGAACTCGTCCAGCCGGTAGGCCTCGCCGAACGCGCTGTAGGTGCCGTCGGGGGTGAAGACCTCCAGCAGCGCGTCCATGTCGCCCTTGGTGATCGAGACGGCGTACTTGGCCAGGAGCTGCTGGATCTCGATGACGTCCTCAACCGCGTTTGTCATGGAAGACCTTCCCTCCTTTCATTACGAAGCGGACATCGGTCGTCACCGAGATGTCCTCGACGGGATTGCCGGGGACGGCGATCAGGTCGGCGAGGAGCCCCTCGGCGATCCGGCCGCGGTCGTCGGCGCTGATCAGCTCGGCCGCGTTGACGGTCGCGGACTGCAGCACGTGCAGCGGCGTCATCCCGCGCTCGACCATGGCGACCAGCTCGGTGGCGTTGCGCCCGTGCGGGATCGCGGGCGCGTCGGTACCGGCCGCGATCTTCACACCGGCCTTGGCGGCCCGGGCGATGACCGTCTGGGCGCGCGGGAAGATCTCCGCGGCCTTGGCCTTCAGCTCGGGCGCCGCGTGGGACATGTCCATCCCCTCGGTCAGCGCCGTGGTCGGCACCAGCCAGGTGCCGCGCTCGGCCATGAGATCGAGGGTCGGGTCGTCGATGAGGAAGGCGTGCTCGATGCAGTCGATGCCCGCCTCGACCACCGAGCGCACGGCCTCGGCGCCGTGGGTGTGCGCCGCCACCTTGAGCCCGCGCCGGTGGGCCTCGTCGGCGATGGCGCGCAGCTCCTCGTCGGAGTAGTGCTGCGCCCCCGGAACACCGGTGTGCGACATCACCCCGCCCGACGCGCAGATCTTGATGAGCTTGGCGCCGTGCTTGATCTGGTAGCGGACGGCCTTGCGGACCTCCTCCACGCCGTTGGCGATGCCCTCCTCCAGGGAGAGGGGCATGATCCCGGGCGCGTAGGCGGCGAACATCGTGGGGTCCAGATGCCCGCCGGTGGGGCTGATCGCGTGGCCGGCCGGGATGACGCGGGGCCCGTCGACCCAGCCGGCGTCGATGGCCTTGCCCAGGGCGACGTCCAGGAGGTAGCCGCCGGTCTTGCAGAACAGGCCGAGGTTGCGGACGGTGGTGAAGCCGGCGCGCAGGGTGCGGCGGGCGTTGCCCACCGCACGCAGCATGCGCAGGGGAGGATCGTCCTGGACGGGGGACATCAGGGCGGTCTCGCCCCGGCCGCCCATGAGGAGGTTGACCTCCATGTCCATGAGGCCGGGGAGCAGCGTGACGTCGCCGAGGTCCAGGACCTCGCCCGCCTCGCCGCCGCCCGCGGGGCCGCCGCCGACCGCGGTGATGCGGTCGCCGTCGACGGTGACCCGGCCCTGCGTCTCGATCTCTCCCGTCTCGACGTGCAGGACGCGCGCCGCCTTGAGGGTGAGCGCCATCAGATCCGCGGCTCGGCGATCACGTCGAGGTAGGCGGCGCCGCTGTCGGGCACCCGCGCCTGCTTCCAGACCTCGACCGGGAAGGACACCATCACCAGGGAGCACATGAGCAGCAGCAGGTTGCGCTCGGGCTCGGGCAGGTCGTCGATGGGGAACTTCTCGAGGTGCGCGTTGGCCTTCTCAAGCAGCGGGAAGGCCGCGTCGTAGAACGCCTGCATCTCCTCCATCGAGCTGGCGAGCCGCTTGGCGTACCGCTCAGGCTCACTGGGGAGGATCCACTCCTTGTACGACTCGAGCGCCGCGAAGTCAGCCGGCAGCATTGTTGTGCTCCTTCACGTAGTCGCCGGCCACCTTGTGCAGGTGGCGGAGCAGGATCTCCTGGTCGTTGAGGGGGAAGTCGAGGACGGCCCGGCTCTTGAGCATCGTCTGGGTGGCCTCCAGGGTGTTGGAGTCCTGGAGCGCGTACTCCTTGAACGTCACCGCAGCCAGCTCGTGCTGGAGCCGCTCCTGCGCCGTCTTGGCGGGGACGAAGTACAGCTTCGACTCGAAGATGTGCCGGTCCACCGCGGTCGGCCAGTAGTGGTAGGTGAGGTACCAGCCGGGGGCCCAGACCAGCAGCATGAAGTTGGGGAAGAAGTGGAAGGAGTCCACGCCCCAGGCCCGGTGCCCGGCCGGGTTGAGTCCGGGGGGCAGCTGGTCGAGCTCGACGCCCTCGATGTCGGGACGCTGCCACGGGCCGAACAGGCCGCTCTTCAGCACCCGCTCGATCGGCTTGA
Source organism: Spirillospora sp. CA-255316 (assembly GCA_050942275.1). GTDB lineage: Bacteria > Actinomycetota > Actinomycetes > Streptosporangiales > Streptosporangiaceae > Spirillospora. The sequence goes on from CP192047.1 coordinate 4,502,078, forward strand.
CCATCTGCGGGTCCTTGGGCGGTGCCATACCGCCCCACGTGGAGATCATCGAGTGCGGGCTCTTGATCTCGTAGTGGATCGCCTCGAAGCCGTACCCGAGGAGCTTGTCGGCCTCCTCCTTGGTGGCCTGCTTCTGGTGCAGCACGGGCGCGTGGTAGAACTCGGCGAACGCGTCGATGAACAGCTTCCAGTTGCTGCCGATCTCGGCCCGGTAGCTGAAGACCTCGGTCATCTCGTGGAAGGGGTAGCCCTCGATCCCCTTGGCCAGGTCGCCGAGGTACTGCTTCAGCGGCTCGGCGTCCTGGTCGAGGTTGATGAAGATGAACCCCTCCCAGATCTCGCAGCGGACCTGCTTGAGGCCGAACTCGCTCTTGTCGAGGTCGAAGAACTCGCCCTCCTGCTGCACGAAGGTCAGGGAGCCGTCGAGGTCGTACCGCCAGGCGTGGTACTTGCAGGTGAACTGGCGGCAGGTGCCGCTGACCTCCTCGCCGGGGTAGTCGTTCCACACCAGCTTGTTGCCGCGGTGGCGGCACAGGTTGTGGAAGGCGCGGATCTCCTTGTCCTTGCCCCGCACGACGACGATGGAGGTGTCGGCGACGGCCAGCTCCTTGGTGAAGTAGTTGCCGACGCGCGGCACCTGCTCCACCCGGCCGATGTTCAGCCAGGTCTTCTTGAAGATGGCCTCGCGCTCGGCCTCGTAGTGGGCCGGGTCGATGGAGTCCGTGTAGTTCACCGGCGACGTGCCGAGCTCGGGGTACTGCTCGGTCCAGCTGCCCGCGGACGGCTTGGGGAAGTGCGGCATGGTCACACTCCTTTCTCGGATGAGAATAGCATTCTCAGGTGATGCTATCGAAGTTCTCAGCGGTGATGCCCGGGTCGAGTTCGACGCCGAAGGTCTCGAAGGCCAGGGCCAGCAGGCCGTAGGTGCCCACGAGGAAGACGAAGTCCAGGAGCTGCTTGTCGTCGTAGACCTTGGCCAGCTCCGCGTAGGTCTCGTCCGACAGCGGGCGGCCGCCGTCGAGCTCGTCGGTGGCCCGGTTGATCAGCGTCCGGGTGCCCACCCGCACCTCGGTGATCTCCTCCTCGGTCACACCGATCTTCCGCGCGAAGCGCGCGTGCGAGGCCCACTCGTACTTGCAGCGCCGCCGCCAGGCCACCCGCAGGATCGCCAGCTCCTTGTCCCGGGTCGGCACGCTGCAGTTGATCAGGAAGTGGTCGTTGTAGCGCAGGAACACCTTGGCGAGCGCCGGGTTGTGGGCCAGCAGCCCGAGCGCGTTGGACGGGGGCAGCTTGCGGCCGTCCGGGGTCGTCAGCGCGCCCTCCTCCCAGTCCTCGTGGGGGACGGGGGGCAGCCGGGGGGTCATGTGTTGCGTCCTCCGTTCACACCGATGATCTGCCCGGTGATGTAGCCGGCCTCCTCGGACACCAGGAACGCGCAGGCCGCGGCGATGTCCTCGGGACGGCCCACGCGCCGGACCGGCGTGCGCTCGATGTGGTCCTCGACGGTGCCGCCGAGCAGCTTGCGGTCCTCGGACCTGCGCAGCATCGGGGTGTCGATGAACCCGGGCGGCACCGCGTTCACGGTGATGCCGGCGGGGCCCAGCTCCAGGGCCAGCGACTTGGTCAGCCCGTTGACCGCCGACTTGGCGGCCACGTAGTGCGCCATGAACGGCTGGCCCGAGTGCGCGCTGGAGGAGGAGATGTTGACGATCCGGCCCCACTTCGCCTCGAGCATGTCGGGCAGCGCGGCCTGGACGCAGTGGAAGACGCCGTTGAGGTTGACGTCGATCACCTTCTGCCAGGTCTCGAACGTCAGGTTGGTGAACCGCTTGTAGCCCTCCAGCCCGGCCGCGTTGACCAGGATCCCGATCGGGCCGAGGTTCTCGCGGACCTCGGCCATCGCGGTCTCCACCTGGTCGCGGTCGCTGACGTCGGCGCCGCGCGCGAAGAAGTCCCCGGTCGGCTTGAGGTCCAGGACGGCGACGCGGTGGCCGTCGGCCGCCAGCCGCCGGGCGATGGCCTGGCCGATGCCCGAGCCGCCGCCGGTCACCACTGCGGTCTTCACGCGAACGCCTCCTCACCCACGATGGTGGTGCGGTGCAGGGTCCGTTCCGAGGAGGCGTCGTAGGGCAGCGCCCGGTGCAGGATCCCGGTGTTGTCCCACATCACGAGGTCGCCGACCTCCCAGTCGTGGGTGTAGCAGAAGCGCGGCTGGGTGCTCCATTCGAGGAGCTCGTCCAGGATCGCCCTGCTCTCGTCGGGGTCCATGCCGACGATGTGGTCGGCGGTGGTGCCGATGACCAGGGAGCGGCGGCCGTCGCGGCGCTGCCACACCAGCGACATCTCCTGGGTTGGCTGCGTCCGCCAGGCCCTCACCTGCTCCTCCGTGGGGTTCGGGTTGGCCAGGCGCTGGGAGGCCTCCAAGCTGTGCACCACGCGCAGGCCCTCGTAGCGCTTGCGGTCGCCCTCGGGCAGGTTCTCGTAGGCCGCGTAGGTGCTGGCGAACTCGGTCCCGCCGCCGACCATGGCCACGTGCCGGGCGGTCAGCGTGGTCGCCTTGACCGGCACCTGGTCGGTGGTGCCGTCGAGGTGCCAGTGGAAGGTGCCCTTGAGGTACTCGGCCGCCGGGTTCTTGGACGGATCCAGCGAGACCGTGAAGATCTCCTTGCCGCGCAGCGCGACCACCTCGCCGAGCTTGCGGCTGAACGCCAGCTGCCGCTCGTCGTCCAGGTGCAGGCCGCGGACGAGCAGGACGCCGCGCCATTTGAGCGCTTCGAGGCACCGGCTGATCAGCGAGTCGTCGAGCAGGTCCTCGACGTCCGTGACCTCCACCCCCAGGCTCGGGGACAGAGCCCTCGTCTCCGTCATGGAAATCTCCCTTCCGAATGGGAGAACCATACTCTCGGTGTTCGATCCTACGAAAGCCCCGGGGGGTGCCGCGGCCCCGCCCGGAGTGAGGAGCCGGTCGCCTGGCGGTACTGCCGATGAATCCGTTCTCAATCTCGAATGCTTGATTCACCTACTTGGAGAATGTAGTTTTCACAGCGACTGGCCGTCGAGCGCCCGAGGCCGGCGGGGCCGCCGAAGAGGGCAGGGTGCCGGTGGCGGAGACGCCGAGAACGAAAGTGGTGCCGCCGTGAAGCGCCTGCTGATTGATGGAAAGCTCGTCGAGGGCGAACGGACCTTCCCCTCCCACAACCCCGCGACCGGGGAACTGGTGGGCGAGGCGCCGGACGCCACCAAGGCGCAAGCCGAGGCCGCCATCGAGGCCGCCCGCCGCGCCTTCGACGACACGGACTGGGCGACCGACGTGCAGACGCGGATCCGCAGCCTCGACCGGCTCTACGAGGCGCTGGTCGAGCACAAGGAGGAGCTGCGGGAGCTGACCATCGCCGAGGTCGGCGCGACCCGCCAGCTCACCCATGGCGCCCAGCTGGACGACCCCCTGGAGATCGTCCGCTACTACGCCGACCTGCTGCGGACCTACCCGATGCGGGAGGAGATCGGCGAGGTCGAGAGCATGGGGCAGCGCCACCTGCGCTGGATCGAGAAGGAGGCGGGGGGCGTCGTCTCCGCCATCCTGCCGTACAACTACCCCAACCAGCTCGCGCTGGCGAAGCTGGCCCCCGCGCTCGCGGCCGGGTGCACGGTGGTGCTCAAGGGCGCGCCGGACACCCCGCTGACCACGCTGGCACTGGGCGAGCTGATCGCCGAGCACACCGACATCCCGCCGGGCGTGGTCAACGTGCTGTCCTCCTCGGGCGTCGAGGTCGGGGAGCTGCTGACCACCCACCCGGACGTGGACATCGTCAGCTTCACCGGCTCCACCGAGACCGGCCGGCGGATCATGGCGGCGGCCGGCCGCACGATCAAGCGGGTCTTCCTGGAGCTGGGCGGCAAGTCCGCGATGATCCTGCTCGACGACGCCGACTTCGACGCCACCGCCATGTTCGCCGCGTTCGGCATCTGCGTGCACGCCGGCCAGGGCTGCGCCCTCACCTCCCGGCTGCTGGTGCCCCGCGCGCACCACGACGAGATCGCCGCGAAGGTCGCGGCCGCGATGGGCAAGGTCCGGTACGGCGACCCCACCCACCCCAAGACCTACATGGGCCCGCTCATCAGCGAGAAGCAGCGCGACAAGGTGGACGGCATGGTCAAGCGCGCCGTCGAGGCGGGCGCCACGCTGGTCACCGGCGGCGAGAAGGCCGAGCCGGGCTTCCACTACGCGCCGACCCTGCTCAGCAACGTCGACCCCGACAGCGAGATCGCGCAGGACGAGGTCTTCGGGCCCGTGCTGGCGGTGATCCCCTACGAGGACGACGACGACGCCGTGCGCATCGCCAACAGCACGATCTACGGCCTGTCCGGCACGGTGTTCTCGGCCGACCAGGAGCGGGCCATCGCGCTGGCCCGCAGGATCCGCAGCGGCACCTTCAGCATCAACGGCGGCAACTACTTCGGCCCCAACGCCCCGTTCGGCGGCTACAAGCAGTCGGGCGTCGGACGGGAGATGGGCGTCCAGGGCCTGGAGGAGTTCCTGCAGATCAAGACGTTCGCCGCCCCCGTGGTGTGAGGCCCGTGGTGTGAGGCCCGTGGTGTGAGGCCCCGGTGTGAGGCCGGTCATGCGGAGGGCCGTCCCGCCGGCGCGCACGCGCCGGCGGGACGGTGCGCGGCGCGCCCGCGGGCCTCAGGGAAGCGGAGCCGGCGCGTAGGGGACGAGCGGCCTGCCCGACCGCAGCACCAGCTGGGCGCGCGGTTCGGCGGTGCGGAGCGCGTTCTCGACGGCCTCGGCGACATCGCCGGCGGTCGGCGCGAACGCCTCCGCCGCCCCGGGGTCGTTGTGGTTCGTCCCCGCGTGGTTCGTCCGGTCGTGGAGGTGACCGCCCGGCATGATGCAGTACGGGTCGGCGCAGACTGCGCTGAGCCTGATGCCCTCCCTGGCCAGCGGCCCGGCGGACGCCCGGATCAGGCCGATCACCGCGTGCGTGGTCATCGACTGGAACGGGTCGGCCTCCAGGCCGACCAGCCCGGCGACGGACGCGATGATCACAATCGACCCGCGGCCCCTGCGGCGCATCAGCGGGAGCGCGGCCCGCAGGGCGTACACGACGGCGTGCTGGTTGGCCGCCAGGAGTACTTCCGCGACTACTACGAGCAGGTGCGGGAGCGGACGGTCCGGCGGCTCGCCGACCGGTACGGGGACCGCCTGCCGAGCGGCCTGACCCCCGAGGCCGTCGCGACCGCGCTGGTGGCGTTGGTCGACGGCATGCAGCAGCAGTGGCTGCTCGACCGGGGGAGGACCGGCCCCCCCGAGATCATGCGGGACGTGCTGACGGTTCTGCTGGGCAACGCTCCCCGATGAAGGCGGCCATGGCCGGCACCGCCACGGCGGCGAGGGAGGCCGCGTCGGGCCGCACCCGCAGGTCGACCGTGACGCCGGAGCGCGCCCCGCGGGCGGCGAACGCCAGCGAGTCGTCCAGCAGGGGGTCGGTGCCCGCCACCAGCAGCTGGACCGGCGGCAGCCCGTGCAGGTTGGCGAACAGCGGGCTCAGCAGCGGGTCGGTCAGCGCAGTGCCGCCGGCGTAGCCGGCCACCCGCCGCCGCAGTTCACCCAGGTCGAAGCCCGGATCGGCGGCCGCGTTCAACTGGAGGCTGGCCGCCTGCAGGCTCAGGTCGAGCAGCGCCGAGACCAGCGCGGCGCGCCGGGGCATGGGCGCCCCTGAGTCGCGCAGGCGGACCAGCAGCGCGGCCACCAGCCCCGCCCCGATGCCCTCGCCCGCCACCGCGACCGGCCCCGTGGAGCCGCAGCCGGCATAGGCGGCCTCGACATCCTCGAGGGCGGCCGGGAAGGCGGCGCGGTAGCGGGCGCAGACGACCGTGTCGCCCGTCCGCGCGGCGAGCCGTCCGGCGCTGTCGAGCCCCGTCTCGAGCGACCCCGACAGGTACCGGTCGCCGTGCACGTACAGCACGACGGGGCCGGGGGCGCCGCCGCGCGGACTCACGATCAGGCCCAGGGGCCCCTCTTCCACCAGCACATCGCTCGGCACATCACTTGGCACGGTTCATCACCCTCTCCGCGGCCTCCCAGTGCTCGTCGGCCACCCACAGGCGCGCGAACGCGCGCGCCGCCTCGTGCGCGGGCACGGACCCGGAGGTCACCCGCTTGATCTCGCCCGCCGGCACGGTGGCCAGCGACCGGGCCAGGGCCCGCCAGCCCTCCTCGAAGGACTCCCGCGGCAGGACCTGGTCCACCAGGCCGACGCGCTGCGCCTCGGCCGCGTCCAGCAGGGTGCCGGCACCCGCCAGCATGATCGCCCGGCCCCTGCCGACCAGGGCGGCCAGCCGCTCGGCGCCGCCCCAGGCGGGCATGATCGCCAGCGCCGACTGGTTGAAGCCGATCTTGATGTCGGCGGCGGCGACGCGGATGTCGGCGGCCACCGCGACCTCGGCGCCGCCGCCCAGGGCGTGCCCGTTCAGCGCGGCGATCACCGGGCCGGGGAAGGCGGCGAGCCGGTCGCAGACGCCCCGCATCCGCAGCGCCATGGCCAGCGCATCCTCCTCGGTGCGGATGGCCGCCAGCTGCTTCAGGTCGCCGCCGGAGACGAAGGCCCGGTCGCCCGCGCCCGTGATGACCAGGGCCAGGGCGCCCGCCGCGGCGTCGAGGGCCTTCTCCAGTTCGTCCATGGTCGCCGGCGCGATGGCGTTGCGAGCCTCCGGGCGGTTGATGGTGACGACCGCCAGCCCCTGCTCCAGCTCAAGATCTACCATGCGGCTCTCCGTGGTGACGTGGACGTTCGTGCGGGCTCATGCGTGCGGGCTCATTCGTAGACGACCGTGATCTCGGGGGTCACCGGCTCGCCCTGGCAGGTGAGCACCAAGCCCTCGGTGACCTCGTCGTCGTCGAGTGCGTTGTTGACGCGCATCTTGGCCTCGCCCTGGGTGATCTGGGCGATGCACGTGGCGCAGTTGCCCGCCTCGCACGAGAAGGGCGGGGTGAGGCCGGCGCGGCGGGCACTCTCCAGGAGCGTCTCGCCCGCGTGCTGGGGGACGGTGCGGCGCTTGCCGTCCAGCACGATGGTGACCGTGCCCTCCTTCTCCTCCCCGGACGAAGGCTCGTCGGAGTGCTCGAAGCGCTCGGAGAAGATCTGCTCCGCGGTGACGCCGTGCTCGAGCAGCGCGCCCTCGGTGAGGTCCATGAACGGTTCGGGCCCGCACAGGTAGAAGTCGGCGTCCCGGTCGTCGCCGGTGAACTCCCGGATCTGGTCGGGGGTGACGAACCCGCCCGTGTCGTCCAGGTGGTGGCGTATCTCGAACCGGTCCGGATGGCGCTCGGCCAGCTCGTCCAGCACCGCCCGGAAGATGACGGAGCCGGCGTCCCGGTTGGCCGCCAGCACCCGCACCCGCCTGCCGGTCGTGGCCAGCGCGCTCTTGACCAGCGACAGGATCGGGGTGACGCCGCTGCCGCCGCAGAAGGCCAGCAGCGGGGCGTCGGTCTCGCGCAGGCAGAACACCCCGGCCGGGAGGGTGACCGAAAGCTCGTCGCCCTCCGCGAGGTTGTCGTGCATCCAGTTGGAGACCAGACCGCCGGGGACGCGCTTCACCGTCGTCATCAGCTCGTCGTCGGTGTCCGGCGAGCTCGACATCGAGTAGCTGCGCAGCGTGCCGCAGGCCTTGAAGGTCAGGAACTGGCCTGCCCGGTAGGGGAACGGGGCGTCGAGCACGTACGTGCGCGCGTCCGCCGTCTCCTGGACGATCCGCTTGATCCGGACCGGATGGAAGCCATGGTCTCGCGCCATAGGTGGAATCTAGCTTCTCTTCATGCGAGAGTGCAATTATCGCCGGCGGAAGGAGTGCTCACATGGCTCGGCTGCGGACCGTCCCCGAAGAGCTCGTCAAGCGTTACGAGGCGGAGGGATGGTGGACCAGGGACACGCTCGGCGACCTGCTGGCCCGCGGGCTGGCGGCCGCCCCGGAGGCCGAGTTCCGCGTGCACTCGGCCGTGCGGCCCTGGTCGGGGACCTTCCAGGACGTCGACCTGGTCGCCCGCAGGCTCGCCGCGGGGCTGCGCGAGCGGGGCGTCGGCCCGGGCGACGCGGTGGCCTTCCAGCTGCCCAACTGGATGGAGGCCGCGGCCGTCTTCTGGGCGTCGGCGATCCTCGGGGCGGTGGTGGTGCCGATCGTCCACTTCTACGGGCGCAAGGAGGTCGGCTACATCCTGGACAGCGTCCGGCCGAAGGTCTTCATCACGGCCGAGGGCTTCGGGCGGATGGAGTACCGGCCGGAGCTGTCGGCGAACGTGCCCGTGGTCGGCGTGGTGGACCGCGACTTCGACGACCTGCTCGCCGACGAGCCCCTGCGGGGCACCCTCCCGGCGGACCCCGCGGACCCGGCCGTGATCGCCTTCACCTCGGGCACCACCCGCGACCCCAAGGGCGTCGTGCACAGCCACCGCTCCCTGGGGTTCGAGACGCGCCAGCTCGCCGGGCTCTACCCTCCCGACCGCGGCAAGCAGCTCACCGCGGCTCCCGTGGGCCACTTCATCGGCATGCTGAACGCCTTCCTGATCCCCGTCCTGGACGGCACGCCCATCAACCTCGCCGACGTCTGGGACCCGGGCAAGGCGCTGGCGCTGATGCGGAGCGACGGCCTCACGGTCGGCGGCGGCGCCGCGTACTTCATGACCAGCCTGCTGGACCACCCCGACTTCAGGCCGGAGCACCTGGCGCACATGAAGTACGCGGGCCTCGGCGGCGCGGCGGTGCCGGCGGCGGTCACCACCAGGCTGGCCGGCCTGGGCATCACGGTGTTCCGCTCGTACGGCAGCACCGAGCACCCGTCGATCACCGGCTCCCGGCACACCGCGCCCGAGGACAAGCGGCTGTACACCGACGGGGACGCGCTGACCGGCGTGGAGTTCCGCCTCGCCGACGACGGGGAGATCCTCAGCCGCGGCCCCGACCTGTGCATCGGCTACACCGATCCCGACCTGACCGCCAGGGTCTTCGACGACGACGGCTGGTACCACACCGGCGACATCGGGGTGGTCGACGAGGACGGCTACCTCACCATCACCGACCGCAAGTCGGACATCATCATCCGCGGCGGCGAGAACATCAGCGCGCTGGAGGTCGAGGAGGCGCTGCTGACCCTGCCCGGCGTCGCCGAGGCCGTGGTGGTGGCCGCGCCCGACGCGCGGCTCGGCGAGCACGCGGCGGCCCTCGTCCGGCTCCGCCCGGGCGGGACGGCGCCCACGCTCGACGGGATGCGGGCCCACCTCGAGCAGGTGGGCCTGGCCAGGCAGAAGTGGCCGGAGGAGCTGCACGTCGTGGACGACTTCCCGCGCACCGCGAGCGGCAAGGTTCGGAAGTTCGTTCTCCGGGCCGATATTGCAGCGCGACAGAGTTGAGAATAGGCTTCTCAAATCAAGCAAGGGAGGATCTCGATGCCCTCACGTGAACTGCCGTATCCGCTCTTCGACGCGGACAACCACCTTTACGAGCCGCAGGAGGCGCTGACCAAGTACCTCCCCAAGGAGTACGACGGCGCCATCGAGTACGTTCAGGTGCGCGGCCGCACGAAGATCGCGATCCGGGGCCAGATCAGCGAGTACATCCCCAACCCCACCTTCGAGGTGGTCGCCCGTCCCGGGGCCATGGAGGAGTACTTCCGCGTGGGCAATCCCGAGGGGAAGACCCGCCGCGAGATCTTCGGCGACCCGATGAAGTCGATCCCCGCCTTCCGCGAGCCGGCCCCCCGCCTGGAGCTGATGGACGAGCAGGGCATCCAGCGCACGCTGATGTTCCCGACGCTGGCCAGCCTCATCGAGGAGCGGATGCGGGACGACCCCGAGCTCATCCACGCCGTCATCCACGCGCTCAACGAGTGGCTCTTCGAGGTGTGGTCGTTCAACTACCGGGACCGCATCTTCACCACCCCGGTCATCACGCTCCCGATCGTGGAGAAGGCGATCGACGAGCTGAACTGGTGCGTCGAGCGCGGCGCCAAGGCCATCCTGGTCCGGCCGGCGCCGGTGCCCGGGTTCCGCGGCCCCCGGTCCTTCGCGCTGCCGGAGTTCGACCCGTTCTGGAAGCGCGTCGTGGAGACCGGCGTCGTGGTCGGGCTGCACTCCTCCGACAGCGGCTACGCCCGGTACGCCAGCGACTGGGAGGGCCACCGCAACGAGATGCTGCCCTTCAAGCCGAACGCGTTCCGGCAGCTCAACGAGTGGCGGCCGATCCAGGACGCGGTGGCCTCGCTGGTCTGCCACGGCGCTCTGACCCGCTTCCCCGAGCTGAAGATCGCGGTCATCGAGAACGGCGCCTCCTGGCTCAAGCCGCTGCTCGGCGACCTGGCCGACGTCTACAAGAAGATGCCGCACGAGTTCGGCGAGAACCCGATCGAGGCGGTCCGGCGCAACATCCACATCAGCCCGTTCTGGGAAGAGGACATGGCCGAGCTGTCGGGCATCCTCGGCGTCGAGCGGGTGCTGTTCGGCTCCGACTACCCCCACCCCGAGGGCCTGGCCGACCCGGCGAGCTACATCAAGGAGCTCACCAACCTGAGCGAGGCCGACAAGGCCAAGATCATGGGTGCCAACCTGGCTCGGATGATGTCGGTATGACCTGGGAGAGCATCCCCCAGATGGTGCTCAGCACCGGCGACCGCTTCGGCTCGGCCGAGGCGGTCGTCGACGGGCCGCTCCGGCTCACCTTCACCGAGCTCGCCGACCGGGTACGCGTCGCCGCCGGCGCGTTCGCGGAGGCCGGGATCGGCAAGGGCGACCGGGCGGCGATCTGGGCGCCCAACTCCGCGGAGTGGATCATCGCGGCGTTCGGCCTGCTGACCGCGGGCGGCGTGATGGTCCCGGTGAACACCCGGTTCAAGGCCGACGAGTCCCACGACATCATCCGCCGCAGCGGGGCCAAGCTGGTGCTGGTGCAGCGGGGCTTCCTCGGCGAGGACTACGACGGCCCGCCCGAGGTGGCGACCATCGACATCCGGTCGGACTTCCTGTCCAGCGGCTCGCCGCTCGAGCGCGAGAGCCGCGGCGACGACGTGTGCGACATCATGTTCACCTCGGGCACGACCGGCCGGCCCAAGGGCGTCATGATGACCCACGCCCAGACGCTGCGGCTGTACGCCGAGTGGTGCGACCTGGCCGACCTGCGGCAAGGCGACCGCTACATGATCGTCAACCCGTTCTTCCACATCTTCGGGTACAAGGCCGGCTGCATCGCGTCCATGATCCGCGGGGCCACCGTCCACCCGGTGCCCGTCTTCGACGTCGAGCGCGTGCTCGAGCTGATCGAGACGGAGCGGATCACGATGCTGCCGGGCCCGCCGACGCTGTACCACTCGCTGCTGGAGGCGCAGTCGCAGGGCAAGCACGACCTGTCGTCGCTGCGCGCGGCCGTGACCGGGGCGGCGGACATCCCGGTGGAGCTGATCCGCCGGATCGTGACCGAGCTGCCGTTCGAGACGATCATGACCGGTTACGGGCTGACCGAGGCGGGCACCGCCACCGCGTCCCGGCCCGGGGACTCCTTCGAGGACATCGCCACCACGGTGGGCCGGCCCTGCGACGGCGTGGAGGCCAAGATCGCCCCCGACGGCGAGGTCCTCATCCGCGGCTACACGGTCATGAAGGGCTACTTCGACGACCCCGGGGCCACGGCCGAGGCGATCGACGCGGACGGCTGGCTGCACACCGGCGACCTGGGCACCCAGGACGAGCGCGGCTACCTGCGCATCGTCGGGCGCAAGAAGGACATGTTCATCGTCGGCGGCTTCAACGCCTACCCCGCCGAGATCGAGGGCTTCCTGATGGAGCACCCGGCCGTCGCCCAGGCCGCCGTGGTCCCGGTGCCGGACGAGCGCCTCGGCCAGGTCGGCAAGGCCTTCGTGGTCCGGCGGGGCGAGCTCACTGAGGAGGAGCTCATCGCCTGGAGCCGGAAGAAGATGGCCGGATTCAAGGTGCCCAGGTCGGTGGAGTTCCTGGAGGAACTGCCGCTCAACGCCACCGGCAAGGTCGACAAACGCGAACTGATGAAGGAGGAGGTGTCATGAGCGACGAGCCGGCACAGACCTCGTCCGGCATCCCCCTCCAGACGGTCTACGGACCGGCGGACCGGGGGACGGAGCCACCGGCTCCGGGCGAGTTCCCCTTCACGCGCGGCAACTTCGCCTCCGGTTACCGGAAGAAGCTGTGGACGTTCCGCCAGTACTCCGGGTTCGGCACGGCGGAGGAGTCCAACCGCCGCTACCGCTACCTGCTGGAGCAGGGCGGGACCGGTCTGTCGGTGGCACTCGACCTGCCCACGCAGTGCGGGTACGACTCCGACGACCCCGAAGTCGGCGAGGAGGTCGGCCGCGTCGGCGTCGCGGTCGACACCCTCGCCGACGCGGAGATCCTCTTCGACGGCATCCCGCTGGACAAGATCAGCACCAGCTTCACCATCAACGGGACGGCGGCGATCCTGCTGGCGTTCTACGTGGCCGCCGCCGAGCGCAAGGGCGTGCCGCGGGCGAAGCTGACCGGGACGATCCAGAACGACATCCTCAAGGAGTACGCCTCGCGCGGCACCTGGATCTGGCCGCCCGAGCCGTCCCTGCGGCTGATCGCCGACACGATCGAGTTCTGCGCCGCCGAGGTCCCGAGGTTCAACGCGATCTCGGTGGCGGGCGCGCACTTCCGCGACGCGGGCGCCAACGCGGTGCAGGAGATGGCGTTCACGCTCGCCGACGGCGTCACCTACTGCGACACCGTCCTGGCGCGCGGCCGGATGTCGATCGAGAAGTTCGCGCCGCAGGTCTCGTTCTTCTTCTACACGCACGGCGACTTCTTCGAGGAGATCGCCAAGTACCGGGCCGGGCGGCGGCGCTGGGCGACGATCGTCCGGGAGCGGTACGGCGCGTCCTCCGACAAGGCGTCGATGTTCCGGTTCGGCTGCGTGGCGGGCGGTGCGTCCCTGTACGCGCCGCAGGCCCGCAACAACGTGGTGCGCGTGGCCTACGAGGCGATGGCCTCGGTGCTGGGCGGGGTGCAGTCGATGTTCACCGCCGCCTGGGACGAGCCGTTCGCGCTGCCGAGCGAGGAGTCGGCGACGCTGGCGCTGCGCACCCAGCAGATCCTCGCCTACGAGACCGGTGTCGCGAACGTGGTCGACCCGCTGGGCGGCTCCTACTTCGTCGAGGCGCTCACCGACGCCACCGAGGACAAGATCGTCGAGATCATGGACGATCTCGAGCGGCACGGCGGTATGGTGCGCGCCATCGAGGACGGCTACCTGCAAGGGCTGATCGCCGACGAGGCGTACCGCCTGCACCGGGAGATGGAGGCGGGGACCAAGCCGATCGTCGGGGTCAACCGGTTCGCCTCCGACGAGCCCGCCCCCGACATCGCGACCTTCGAGCTCGACGCCGAGGGCCGGGAGCGGCAGCTCAAGCGGCTCGCCAAGGTCAAGGCCGAACGCGACTCCGCGGCCGTTCGCGCCCGTCTCGCCGACCTCGCCCGCGCCGCGGAGGGCGACGAGAACCTGATGGGTCCCCTGATCGACTGCGCCAACGCCTACTGCACGGTCGGCGAGATGGTCGCCGCGCTGAAGGCGGTCTGGGGCGAGTTCCAGCAGCCGGTGGTGTTCTGATGTCCAGCGTTTCCCCGACCCCGCGCGAGCCCGAGGGGCCCGGAGCGCCTTCGGCGCCGGCCAGGGTTCTGGTCGCCAAGCCCGGCCTGGACGGCCACGACCGCGGCGCCAAGATCGTCGCCCGTGCGCTGCGCGACGCCGGCTTCGAGGTCGTCTTCACCGGCATCCGCCAGCGCGTCGACGACATCGTGGCGATCGCGCTCCAGGAGGACGTCGCCGTCGTCGGGCTGAGCATCCTGTCCGGCGCGCACGTGGCGCTGACCACGCGCACCGTGGAGGCGCTGCGCGCGGCCGGGGCCGGCGACATCGCGGTGGTGGTCGGCGGCACCATCCCCGCCGCCGACGTCCCGGCGCTGGAGGCGGCGGGCGCCGCCGCGGTGTTCCCGACGGGCACGGCGCTGGACGTCATCGTGGCGGAGGTCGGCGCCCTGACCGCGTCTCCCGCCCCGCCCTGACGCCGCGCCGTGCGGAAGGCGACCGGGCCGGGCGACCGTCCGGCCCGTTCGCGAGCAGATCTCGGACACGAATGACTTGGAGGGACCGTGCGGGTTGGCGTGATGATCGGGCCGGAGCGGGGTGACTCCGCTCGCAAGGCCGGGCGGATGATCGAGGACGTGCTGTGGGCGGAGGGGGCCGGGTTGGACTCGGCGTGGATCCCTCAGGTCCCGACGGACTTCGACGCCCTGGTGGCGGTGGCGCTGATGGGCGCCCGGACCGAGCGGATCGAACTGGGGACGGCGGTCGTCCCGTTGCAGGCGCAGCACCCGATCGCGCTGGCGCGGCAGGCCATGTCGGCGCACGCGGCCGCGGGCGGGCGGCTGGCGCTGGGCGTCGGGCCCTCGCATCACTGGATCATCCAGGACATGCTGGGGCTGCCCTACGAGAAGCCGGCCAGGTTCACCCGCGACTACCTGGACGTGCTGGACGCGGCGTTCAAGGGGCCGGGCCCGGTCGACGTGGAGAACGAGACGTTCACCGTGCACAACCCGCTCGGTCTCGGCCCGGTGGCGCCGCTTCCGGTGCTGGTGGCCGCGCTCGGCCCGGTGATGCTGAAGCTGGCGGGCGAGCGGGCCGACGGGACGGTGCTGTGGATGGCCGACGAGCGCGCGGTCTCCGAGCACGTGGTGCCGCGCATCACCAAGGCGGCCGAGGAGGCGGGACGGGCGGCGCCGCGGATCATCGCGGGCATCCCGGTCTGCCTGTGCCGGCCGTCGGAGGTCGACGCGGCCCGCGAGCGCGCCAACCGGATCCTCGGTGAGGCGGAGATCTCGCCCAACTACCAGCGGCTGCTGGACTACGGCGACGCCAAGGACGTCGGCGACCTGTGCGCGGCCGGGGACGAGAAGGCCATCGCGGAGCGGTTCCGCCGGTTCGCCGACGCCGGGGTCACCGACCTGTCGGTGCGGCTGCTGCCGATCGGGGAGGGCCGGGAGGAACTGGTCGCCTCCAAGCACCGGACGCGGGAGATGCTCGCCGGCCTCGCGGCGGACATGCGATGAACGCCGGGCCGCTGGCCGGGTACCGGATCCTGGAGGTCGGCCACATCCTGGCGGGGCCGTACGCCACCATGATGCTGGCCGACCTCGGCGCGGAGGTCACCAAGATCGAGCCGCCGGGCGGGGACCTGTCGCGGCAGGTGAGCGACGCCTATTTCGCGAGCCTGAACCGCAGCAAGCGCAGCATCCGGCTGGACCTGACCTCCGAGGCGGGCCGCGCGAGCCTGGGCGAGCTGGTGGCGGACGCGCACGCGCTGCTGGTCAACCTGAAGCCGTCGGCGATCCAGCGGCTCGGTCTCACCTACGACGACCTGCGCAGGTACAACGAGCGGATCGTGTGCGTCGCGATCACCGGCTACGGCCTGGCGGCGGGCGACGAGCCCGCCTTCGACTACGTGGTGCAGGCGGCCACCGGCGTCGCGGCGCTCACCGGAGATCCGGAGGGGCCGCCGACGCTGCCGGGGTACTCCTCCGCCGACAACTCCGCCGGGCTGACCGCGGCGCTGGGGCTGCTGGCCCAGCTGCTGTCCGGCCGGGGCGGCCAGGTCGAGGTGTCGCTGCGGGACGTGATGCTGTCGCAGCTCAACTACCGGGCCTCGGCGTACCTCAACGAGGGTGTGGAACCGCGGCGGCTGCCCAACGGGGCGCATTCGTACTACGTCCCGGCCCAGCTGTTCCCGACGGCCGAGGGGTATCTGGCGCTGTTCATCACCCACGACGCGTTCTGGAAGTCGTTCTGTGCCGAGGCCGGGGTGACCGGTTTCCCGACGATGGCCGAGCGGACGCTGCGGCGCGAGGAGGTGCTGGAGGTCGTGACGCGGGCGCTGGCCGCGGACACGGCGCCGGGGTGGGAGGCGCGGCTGCGGCCGCTGGGCGTTCCCGCGGCGGCCGTGCGGACGCTTCCGGAGGCACTGGACTCGACTCCGGAGATGATCGTGACGGCGGGCGGCTTCCGGCTGGTCGGGAGCCCGGTGCGGGTCGCGGGCTACGAGCCGGACTACCGGCCGCCGCCCCGCCTCGGCGAGCACGGCGGCCTTCCCTACTCGGCCTAGCGGGTGCCGCGGGCCGGGCCGGGGCCGGGGCACCCGGACCGGGCCCGCCCCGCGAAGCGAAGTATGACTCTAGTAATCTGAGAACAGTATTTCCGCGACGAAGATGGGAGCTTCTCGTGACGAGTGAGAGAACCGCCCTCGTCTTCGACGACCGCGAGTACGGCAGGGGCAGGCTGGAGGAGCTGGCCGACGGGCTGGCCGGGACGCTGGCGCGGCGCGGGGTGCGCGCGGGCGACCGGGTCGCGCTCATGGCCTCCAACCGCCCGGAGTTCGTGTCGGCGGTGCTGGCGACATGGCGGCTCGGAGCGGCCGTCGTCCTGCTCAGCCCGGCCTGGAAGCAGGCGGAGGCCGAGCACGCCCTGGCCGTCACCGAGCCCCGCCACGCCGTCGGCGACCATCCGGTGCTGGCCGGCCTGATGCCGATGCTGCACCTGGACGAGCCGGTCGAGCCGCCCGGGCCGGGCGGCGGGCCTTACCCGGCCCCCGACCCGGGCGCGGACGCCGTGCTGGTGTTCAGCTCGGGGACGACCGGGCTGCCCAAGGCGGTCCGCCACACCCACGCCTCGTTCGGCGCGGCCGTCGCGCACTGGCGGGACGCGCTCGGGCTGACCGCGCGGGACCGGATCCAGATCACCACCCCGCCCTCGCACATCCTGGGGCTGCTGAACATCGTCACGGCGCTGGAGACCGGCGCGTGGATGCGGCTGCACCGCCGGTTCGACCTGGAGCGGATGCTCCACCACATCGAGGCCGACCGGATCACGATCGAGATGGCGGTCGCGCCGATCGCGCTGGCGCTGGCGTCGCATCCGAGGCTGGAGTCCTACGACCTGTCCTCGCTGCGCTACATCATGTGGGGGGCCACCCCGGTGACCGCGAGCGTCGCCGAGACCGTCACCCGCCGTACCGGGGTCGGCTGGGTCCCCGCGTACGGGGCCAGCGAGCTGCCCGTCATCACCTGCAACCCCCTCGACGGCGCGCGGCTGGACAGCGCGGGCCGAGCCGTGCCCGGCGTGAGCCTGCGCGTGGTGTCCCTGGAGACCGGGAAGCCGGTCGGGCCCGGGGAGACCGGGGAGATCCAGGCCAGGGCCGAGTCCCTCATGGCCGGGTACCTGCCCGAGGCGGCAACGGCGGAGGCCTTCAGCGACGGCTGGTACCGGACCGGCGACGTCGGCCACATCGACGGCGAGGGCTGGCTGCGCCTCACCGACCGCTCCAAAGAAATGATCAAAGTCCGGGGTTTCCAGGTCGCGCCCGCCGAGGTGGAGGCGGTCCTGCACGACCATCCGGACGTCGCCGACTGCGCGGTGTTCGGAGTCCCCGACGCCGCCGACGGGGAGGCGATCGTGGCCGCCGTCTCCGTGCACCGGCCGGTCGCATCCGCCGAGCTCATCGGGCGCGTCGGCGAACGGCTGGCCTCCTACAAGCGGCCCCGCCGGGTGGTGTTCGTGCCCGAGATCCCCCGCCTGCCCTCCGGCAAGGTGCTGCGCCGAGTACTCAAGGAGCGTCATGGACGCGCGTCTGACGACTGAACAGCGAGAGCTGCGCGAGGCGGCCGCCAGGCTCGCCGACGAGCTGGGACCGGGATCGGTCCACGACCTGGACGACACCGACCGCGTGGAGCGGCTGGAGAAGGCGGTCGCCGCCACCGGATGGCGGACGCTCCGCTCCGACGGGGCGTCCGGCGTGGAGGTGGCGATCGTCGCCGAGGAGTTCGGGCGCGGGCTCGTCGACGTCCCGCTGCTGGGCCCCGTGCTGGCCGACGCGCTGGGCACGGGCGCCGGCGACGGCCCCGCGGCGTGCACGATCGCGGTGGACGTCGAAGGGGCCGGAACCGAGGCGTTCGACGCCCGCGGGATGGACCGGGCCCTGTCGCTCACCGGGACCCGGATCGCCTCCGGCCGGGTCGGCGCCGTCCTCCCCGGCGCCGACCTCACCCGGCAGTCCGCCGAGGTGGCCGGCCCGCTCGAACCGGCCGGCGAGCTGACGGCCGAGCACGCCGCGCGGTGGCGGGCGCTGGCACTCGTGGCGACGTGCGCCGACCTGCTCGGAGCGGCCCGCGGCGCGCACGCGGTCGCCGTCGACTACGCCAAGGTGCGCGAGCAGTACGGCAGCACCATCGGCTCCTACCAGGCCGTCGCGCACATGCTGGCCGAGGGCCTGGCGCTGGTCGAGGGCTCGGTGAGCGTCCTGCGGCACGCGGCCTGGGCCGTCGACGAGCTGGAGCCGGACGAGGCCGTCCGGGCCGCCCGCATCGCCAAGATCTACTGCGCCCGCGCCGCACGGACCATCTGCGAGACGGCCGTGCAGGTGCACGGCGGGATCGGCAACACCTGGGAGTGCCTGGTCCATGTGCACCTGAGGCGGGCGCTGACGTCCACCGACCTGTTCCCCGTGGCCCTGGAGGAGATCGACCTTGGACTTTCGTGACTCGCCGGAGGAGTCGGCCTTCCGGGACCGCCTGCGCGCCTGGCTGGGCGAGCGGGCCGGCACGTTCCCCACCTCGGGGGACGAGTACTGGAGGCGGCAGGGCGAATGGCACCGGGCGCTGTACGACGCGGGCTTCTTCGGCCTGTCGTGGCCGCGCGAGTACGGGGGGCATGAACTGCCCTCGGTCTACGACGTCATCCTGGACGAGGAGCTGGCACGCGCGGGAGCGCCGCCGCGGCCCAGCCTCGGGTACCTGGTCCAGGGCCTGGGGCGGCACGGCAGCGAGGAGCTGCGCAGGCGGTTCCTGCCCGGAATGATCAACGGGACCGAGCGCTGGTGCCAGGGGTTCAGCGAGCCCGGCGCCGGCTCGGACCTGGCGTCGCTGAAGACGGCGGCCACCCGCGAGGGCGACGAGTACGTCCTGCACGGCCACAAGATCTGGACGAGCTACTCCGACGTGGCCGACTGGTGCCTGCTGCTGGCCAGGACCGACCCCGACGTGCCCCGCCACAAGGGCATCTCGGCCTTCATCGTCGACATGCACCAGCCGGGCATCGAGCAGCGCCCGCTGCGGATGATCAACGGTGTGACCACCGAGTTCGGGCAGGTGCTGTTCGACGGGGCGCGCGTGCCGGCCGACCAGATGGTCGGCGTCCCGGGCGAGGGCTGGGCGCTGGCGATGACGGTCGTCGGGCACGAGCGCGAGCCCGCGGAGCTGGGCTTCTCGGCCCGGTACGGCAAGCTCGTCCGCGAGCTTGCGGCCCGCACGGAGGCCGCGGGCGGGGCGAGCGGGACGGTCCGGGAGGAACTGGCCTGGGCGGCGGTGCAGACCGAGATGCTCCGCCTGCACGTGCGGCGGCGGCTCTCCGAGCGGCTGGACGGCGTCGAGCACGGCCCCGGCGGCTCGCTGGACAAGCTGCTCATGACCTGGGTCGAGCAGTCGGTCGGGCACGCGGCGCTGGCCGTGGGCGGGACCCGCGACACCGAGCTGCTGAACTCCTACTTCTACAGCCGCGCCCAGAGCGTGATGGGCGGGACGTCGCAGATCCAGAAGAACATCATCGCGTCGCGGATCCTGGGATTGGGAGCCTGACATGTACGACATGCCAGAAGAGATCGAGGTCCGTGCGGAAGGCCCGCTGCGGATCATCACGCTGAACCGGCCCGACTCCCTCAACTCCGTCAACGACGCCCTCCACACCGGGCTCGCCCAGCTGTGGCCGCGGCTGAACGAGGACCGGGAGGCCCGCGCCGCCGTGATCACCGGCAACGGCAGGGCGTTCTCGGCCGGCGGCGACTTCGCCTACCTGGAGGAGCTGCGCCAGGACGCCGACCTGCGGGCGAAGAGCATCGCCCACGGCCGTGACCTGGTCCTGGGCATGGTCCGCTGCCGGATCCCCGTGGTCGCCGCCGTCAACGGCCCGGCCGTCGGGCTGGGCTGCAGCCTGGTCGCGCTCAGCGACGTGGTGTACATCGCCGAGAAGGCCTACCTCGCCGACCCGCACGTGCAGGTCGGCCTCGTCGCGGCCGACGGCGGCCCGCTCACCTGGCCGCTGCACACCAGCATGCACTGGGCCAAGGAGTACGCCTTCACCGGCGCCCGCATCAAGGCCGAACGCGCCTTGGAGATGGGGCTGGTCAACCACATCGTGGCCGACCCGCTGGCCGAGGCCCTGGCCTGCGCCGAGCGGATCGCCAAGCTGCCGCGGCAGGCGGTCGAGAACACCAAGCGGCTGTTCAACCTCCAGGTCGAACGCACCGTTCTCGCCACCCTCGACTTCGCCACCACCGCCGAGGAGATGTCGTTCCAGAGCGAGGACTTCCGGGCGATCGTCGCCGAGCTCAACGCCGGCAAGGCCTGAGGACGCCTCCATGTCCCTCAGCATGATCCTCGAGATGGCGATCTCGGCGGGCGACCGGGTGGCGGTGACGTACCGGGACCGCTCGCTGACCGCGTCCGAGCTGCGGACCCTCGCCCGCGCCGCCGCGCGCCGGTTCGAGGGCCGCCCGGCCGTCCTGTACCTGGGCGCCAACCACATGGCCTACCCTGTCGCCCTGTTCGGCGCGGTGCTGGCGGGGGTGCCGTTCGTCCCGCTCAACTACCGGCTCGGCGAGCAGCAGCTGGCCGATCTGCGGGGCCGCCATCCCGGCGCGCTGGAGCTGGGGCCCGGCGACCTGGACGCCCTCGTCGACCCCGCCCTCCTGGAGTCCGGCGGCGCCGGCGAGGACGAGGCGCCCGCGGTGGCGGTGACCGGCGACGACGTCGCGGTGCTGCTCTACACGAGCGGGACGACCGCCGCGCCGAAGGTCGCGGTGCTCCGGCACCGGCACCTGCTCGCGTACGTGCTGAACACCCTGGAGCACGCGTCGGCCGCGGAGGAGGACGCGGCGCTGATGGCGGTCCCGCCGTACCACATCGCCGGGCTGTCCAACCTCCTGACCAACCTCTACAACGGGCGCCGAGTGGTCTACATGCCGGCGTTCGACGCCAAGGAGTGGCTGGAGACCGTCCGGCGCGAGCGGATCACCCACGCGCTGCTCGTGCCGACGATGCTGGCCCGCATCGTCGCCGAGGTGGACGGCGACGACGCCGGGGCGCCGAGCCTGCGCAGCCTCGCCTACGGCGGCGCGCGCACCCCGCGCCCGGTCCTGGAGCGGGCGCTCAAGGTGTTCCCCGGGACGGGGTTCGTCAACGCCTACGGGCTCACCGAGACGGCCTCCTCGGTGGCCGTCCTCGGGCCGGGCGACCACCGCAAGTCGCTGGCGTCGGACGACCCGCGGATCCGGGCCCGCCTGGCGTCGGTGGGCCGGCCGCTGCCCGGCGTGGAGTTCCAGATCCGCGGCGAGGACGGCGAGGTCCTCCCGGTGGGGGAGACCGGGCTGGTGTTCGTGCGCGGCGACCAGATCTCCGGCGAGTACGGCGGGCGCAGCGTGCTGGACGCCGGCGGCTGGTTCGCCACCCGCGACCGGGGGCGGCTGGACGAGGGCGGCTACCTGTTCATCGAGGGCCGGGCCGACGACACCATCATCCGGGGCGGCGAGAACATCGCCCCCGCGGAGATCGAGGACGTCATCCTGGCCCACCCCGGGATCGAGGAGGCGGCCGTGGTCGGCGTCGCCGACCCCGAGTGGGGCCAGCGGCTCGTCGCGGTCGTCGCCGGCGACGCCGAGCCGGAGGAGATCCGGCGGTGGGTCAAGGAGCGGCTCCGCTCCTCCAAGACGCCCGACACCGTCGTCTTCCGCGAGCAGCTGCCCAAGACCGAGACCGGGAAAGTACTTCGCCGCGTCCTGCAGGCCGAATTGGAGAACACCCATGCCTGACGCCGTCATCGTCTCCGCGCTGCGGACCCCCATCGGCACCGCGTTCAAGGGGACCCTGCGGGACACCACCGCCTACGACCTCGCCCACCACGTGGTCACCGCCGCGGCCGCCGGTCTCGACCCGGAGTCGGTCGACGACGTGATCCTGGGCGAGGGCCTCTACGGCGGCGGTGTCGTGGCCCGGCACGCCGCGGTGACCGCCGGGCTCACCTCGGTGGCCGGGCTGGCCCACAACCGGCACTGCGCGGCGGGCCAGGCCGCCGTCCAGGGGGCCGCCGCGAGCATCCGCGCCGGGATGGACGAGCTCGTCATCGCGGGCGGGGTGAACTCGGCGTCGACCGCGCCGAAGTCCCGCTTCCAGGTCGGCGGCGAGTGGGTCGACCCGTGGAACCCGCCGACCCATCCCGACCGCCCGGACGCGCCCAACCTCGACATGTCGATCACGGTGGGCTGGAACGCGGCGGTGAAGGCGGGCGTGACCCGCGCCGAGATGGACACCTGGGCGCTGCGCTCGCACCGCAACGCCGTGCGGGCCATCGACGAGGGCCGCTTCAAGCACGAGGTCGTGCCGATCGACACGCCGCACGGCCTCTTCGAGGTCGACGAGCACCCGCGCCGCAGCACGAGCCTGGAGAAGCTGGCCGCGCTGAAGCCGCTGCACCCGGAGATCGAGGGGTTCAGCATCACCGCGGGCAACGCCTGCGGCGCCAACGACGGCGCCGCGGCGCTGGTCGTCGCCAGCGACCGGCTCGCCGGACGTGAAGGGCTGCCCGTGCTGGCCACCGTCCGGTCGTGGGCGTCGGTCGGCGTCGACCCGGCCGAGACGGGGCTGGCCCCGGTGAAGGCCATCCCCAAGGCGCTCAAGCGTGCGGGGCTGTCGCTGTCGGACGTCGACCTGTTCGAGATCAACGAGGCGTTCGCCGCGATGTGCGTGGCCACCATCGGACTGCTGGGCATCGACCCCGAGCGGGTGAACGTCAACGGCAGCGGCTGCTCGCTCGGCCACCCGGTCGCCGCCACCGGGGCCCGGATGCTGGTCACGCTCGTGCACGAGCTGCGCCGCACCGGCGGCGGCATCGGCGTGGCCGCGATGTGCGCCGGCGGCGGGATGGGCTCGGCCACGGTCATCGAGGTCCCGGCGCCGTGAGCCGGCCCGGCCGGGCGGCCCCCGCCGGCGGCGCCGGGGACGGGAGCGCGGCGGCGGGACGCGCGCCCGCGCATGTCCCGGACCTGGTCGCCGCGGCGCGCGGCGGATCGATCCGCTCGGCCGGCCGGCTGCTCAGCATGGTCGAGGGCGACCGGCGCCAGGAGGTGCTGGACGCCCTCGGCCCGGTCGGACCGGTCCGGGTCGCCGGCGTGACGGGACCGCCGGGCGCCGGCAAGTCAACGACCGTCGCGGCGCTCGTCGGGGCCTACCGGGAGCGGGGCCTGCGGGTCGCGGTGCTGGCCGTGGACCCGTCCTCGCCGTACAGCGGCGGCGCCCTCCTCGGCGACCGGATCCGGATGGCGGCGCACACCACCGACCCCGGCGTGCTGATCCGCTCCCTCGCCGCCCGCGGCCATCTGGGCGGGCTGGCGGCGGCGGTGCCCGCCGCCGTCCGGGTGCTCGCCGCCCTCTCCTACGACCTGGTCCTCCTGGAGACGGTCGGCGTCGGGCAGTCGGAGATCGAGATCGCCGCCGTCGCCGACCCCGCCATCGTGGTGCTGGCCCCCGGGGCCGGGGACGCGGTCCAGGCCGCCAAGGCGGGGCTGCTGGAGGTCGCCGACCTGCTGGTGGTCAACAAGGCCGACCGCGACGGGGCCGCGCAGACCGTCCGCGATCTGCGCAACGAGACGGGGGCCGAGGTCCTGACCCTCGTCGCCTCGAAGGGCGAGGGGATCCCGGAGCTGGTCGAGGCGATCGACGCCCACCACCGTGCCGACACCCTCGGGCGCCGCACGGCACGCGCCCGCGCCCAGATCCTGTCGCTGGCCCAGACCCGCCTGCGCGACCATCCGGCCCTGGCGGACCTGGCCGCGGCCGTCGCCGACGGCGGCTGCGACCCCTACGCCGCGGTCGAGCGGCTGTTCGGCGACCTCCCGGGGGCGTCCGGCTGACCGGAGGCCCCCGGCAGGCGGCGCCGCACCGGGCGAGGGTTCACTCGGCGAACCGCAGGAGGGCCTCCTGCGCGAACGAGGCGACCAGGTCGCCGTCCGCGGTGAGGACGTCGCCGCGCCCGAAGCAGCGGCCGTGCGCCAGGATCGGGCTCTGGTGGCGGAGCAGGAGCCATTCGTCGCAGCGGAACGGCCGGTGGAACCAGAGGGTGTGCGAGGTGACGGCTGAGGTGAACGCTTTCTGCGCGTCCCGCTGGCTCACGTTCTCGACGGGGAGCAGCGCCGTGCCGATGAGGTTCAGATCGGTCGCGTAGGCGGTCAGCCCCGGGGCGAACTCGGCGCCGACCTGCGGGGTGCGCATCCAGACGTCCAGCTGCGGAGGGGCCGACTTGGGGGAGTCCAGATCGGCGTCCGCCCTGGTCTCCCAGGGGATCAGGTCGAAGTCCGCGCGGTGCTCCTCGCCGAGCGGGCCGGAGGTCGGCGGGACGGTCTGGTGGTCCGGGCCGCCCTCCGCCGCGTGCAGCGACACCGAGGCGGTGGCCACCACGCCCGACGACTGCCGGGCGGTGATCCCCAGGGTGGCGAAGGTGCCGCCCTCGTGGTGGCGCGCCACCTCGTACCGGATGGGCTCGTCGCTCCGGCCGGCCCGGGGGAAGAGCACGTGCATCGACTTGATCGCCTTGCCGGGGGTGGCGAGCGCGGCGGCCCGCGCGAACTGGGCCAGGATCTGACCGCCGAAGACGCGGTGGTAGGTCAGCTTCTGGTTGCGGCCCTCGAAGACCGTGAGCGCGGGGCCCTCGGCGCCGTCGCGCGAGGGCTCGGGGGACTCCCCGCCCGGGGTGAGGTCGGTCAGGTCGAGGCAGTCGAGCAGGTCGTTCCACATGTCGTTCACGGACGCTCCGAGCGGAAGGGAGAGGGGGAGGTGGGCACGGCCCGCGCTCAGCCGAGCACGGCGTGGATCTGCGGGAGGTCGAGGGTCGTGCGGATGCCCGGCGCGGCGTCGCACACGAAGGGCACGGCGTTGACGGCGCGGTTCGCGGTGTAGCCGGGCGAGGTCTCGGCCATCCGCTCCAGCGGCACGGGGAAGCGCAGGTCGATGTCGAGCGGCGCGTCCCCCTCGACGTCGATGTGCCAGCCGGTGGCGCGGACGTCCCAGGCCGGGTCGAGGTCGGGGGTGCAGTACCACAGGGCGCGGAAGCGCAGCACCGCTCGGCCGTCGCGCAGGCCCGACACCGTCAGCCGCTGCGCGGCCACGGTGCCGGCCTTCAGGGTGCCCGCGGCGATGGTGACCTCGCGCGCCGCCACCGCGACCTCGCCGCTCGCCTCGATCGCGTCCAGCGGCGTTCCCAGGGCGTCGGCGACCAGCTCCAGCGAGGGCCCGAAGCTGACCCGCCCGTGGGACAGCCGGCGCTCGTCGAAGTCGGCGGGCGGCCTGCCGAAGCCCATCACCTCGAAGAGCAGGCCGGGGGAGTCGCGCCGGGAGAGGTCCGCGAACTCGCTGATCGTCAGGGAGTCGAGCCGCCGCTGGATGGAGGACAGCACCAGGGGGACGGCCTCGCTGATGAACCCGGGGCTGCTCCCGGTGCTGTGGATGGAGGTGCCGCCCTTCGCGCAGGCGGCCTCGACCCGTTCGCGGACGGCGGGCTTCATGCCGGCGGGCCGGTGGAACTCGCCCCTGGTGGTGACGATGTTCGTCCCCGCGGCCAGCAGCCGGCAGACCTCGTCGTAGTCGCACGCGCGCGGCATGTAGAGGACGCAGTCGGCGCCGAGGTCGAGGACGTCCTCGATGCTCCGGGTCGCCTTGATCCCGGTCTCGCCGAGCCCGCAGAGGGTCCCGGCGTCGGCGCCCTCCTTCTCGGCCGAGTGGACGTACAGCCCCGCCAGGTTGAGGCGGGGATGCTCGATGACGCCGCGGAGCGCGCGGGTTCCGATGTTCCCGGTGGCCCACTGGACGACGTCGAGCCCTGCCTGAGTCATGAGACCTCCCGATCTACCTCGCGAGAACGCTATTCTTCGCAGTCGAGATGGTCAATACCATCGCGGTCGCGCGGAAGGCCCGCGGTGGCGCCCGGTTCGCCGCCGGGCGGCGGGCGCCTCGGGGGCCGGCGGGGGCCGGTGACCGCTTCCGGAAGAGGACGATCATCGTTCTTTTAAACGCATGGTTGATTCTCACCAATTGAAAAGCTAGTTTCCTCCTACCGAGAGGAGCTTGCCTGATGAGACGCGAAGAGGAGGTCCCGGCCGTCACAGGGCCGGAGACCGTTCCGTCCAGCAGGCCGCCGTCACCGCTCCGCTCCCCGACCCCGTCGACGGGCACCGGTCCACCACCCCTGGGCCAGCCCGCCGGTCACCGGCCACCCGGGAGGGGTTCACGGGACGACGGAGCACGTGTGGTGATCGTCTGACCCACACCGGCCGGGGGCAGTACCGAGGAGGAACAACGTGAAACCGCAGAGAAGCCTCGCCGCCCTCCTAGCGGTCGCGCTGCTGGCCGCAGGCTGCGGCCGCAGCGGATCCAGTACGGAAGAATCGCCCACCGACAGCTCCCAGGCCGCCGTGTCCTTCGACTTCGGCGACCTCAAGCGCATCTGCAACAAGGGTGATGCGAAAAGCTCCCCCGCCCAGGGCGTCACCGCCGACACCATCAATGTCGGGACCCTGACCGACATGGGCTTCACCAAGAACCCGGAGTACGTCGACACCGCGAAGGTGTTCACCTCCTGGTGCAACGAGGCGGGCGGCATCAACGGCCGCAAGCTCGTCTCCAAGACCCGGGACGCCAAGCTGTTCGAGGCCCGCCAGCGGGTGCTGGAGGCCTGCCGCGAGGACTTCGCGCTGGTCGGCGGAGGTTCGGCGTTCGACGGCACGGCCGTCAAGGAGCGGCTGTCCTGCCTTCTGCCCGACTTCCCCGGCCAGACCGTCCAGCACGAGGCCAACGGCTCCGATCTCCAGGTCTACCCGCTGGACGCCGGCCACTCCTACAACCGGTACGAGGGCTTCTGGCGCTGGCTGCTGAAGGAGGCCCACCCGTCCTCGGCGAGCGCCATCGGCACCATCGCCGGCGACAGCCCCGGCCCCAAGATCCTCACCGAGCAGGCCAAGGAGTCCCTCACCGCCGCCGGCGGAAAGATCGTCTACAGCGACCTCCACCCGGCCGCGGGCGTCGCGGACTGGACCCCCTACGCCCAGTCCATCAAGGACAAGGGCGTCAAGGGCCTGGTGTTCTACGGCGACTTCAACAGCCTCGCCAAGCTCATGCAGGCGCTGACCAACATCAACTACAAGCTCGAGTGGATCGACGCCAACGCCAACGCCTACAACTCGAGGTTCATCAAGGTCGCGGGCAAGACGCTCGACTACCAGAACGTGGTGCTCGACCTCAGCGGCCTGTACCCGTTCGAGAAGGCCTCCAGCAACCCGGCGACCAAGCAGTTCGTGGACCTGTTCAAGAAGTACGCCCCCGGCAAGGAGCCGACGCTGCCGTCCCTGCGCGCGTTCTCGACCTGGCTGCTGTTCGCCAAGGCGGCGGCGAGCTGCGGTGACAACCTCACACGCAAGTGCGTCGTCGAGGCGGCCCAGAAGGAGACGCGGTGGACCGCGGGCGGCCTCATCACTCCTGTGGACCTGTCCAAGAAGGACAGCGCGCCCACGTGCTGGAACGCCGTCAAGGCGACGTCGAAGGGGTTCGAGACCGCCGACTTCAAGCCCGACAGCGGCGCCTACCGCTGTGACGCGCCCCCGTACAAGTACACCGGGAACTACCCCAAGCCCGTGACCCTCGCCGACGTCGGCAAGAGCCCGAGCGACGTCAAGTAATGGAGCAGTTCCTCGCATTCGGTGTGGTGGGGTTGAGCACCGCCGCGATCTATGCCGTCATCGGCAGCGGTCTGGTGCTCACCTACACCACCACCGGCGTGTTCAACTTCGCCCACGGGGCGACCGGCATGCTGGCGGCCTTCGCCTACTGGCAGCTCGCCGTCGGGTGGGGCCTGCCGGCCTGGCTGGCCCTGGCGCTGGTGCTGCTCGTGGTCGCCCCCCTCTTCGGGCTCCTGCTGGAACGTTTCGTCCTGCGGGAGGCCCAGGCCCTGGGCGACGCGCAACGCCTGGTGATCACGGTCGCGCTGCTGAGCGGGTTCATCGCGCTGGCGCGCTGGGTCTGGGATCCCAACGAGGCCCGGCCGCTCTCGCCGTTCTTCGTGGACCGTCCGGCGATCCGCATCGGCCCGGCCGTGGTCACCTGGCACCAGGCCACCACCATGATCGTCGCGGTGGCGGTCGCGATCGCGCTGTGGGCGCTGCTGAACCGGACGCGCACCGGCGCGGAGATGCGGGCGACCGTCGACGACCGGGCGCTGGTCGGGCTCACGGGCGCCGACCCGGTCCGGGCGAACCGGGTCGCGTGGATTCTCGGCACCCAGCTGGCGGCGATCGGCGGCATCCTCATCGCGCCGACGGTCGCGCTGGACGCCCAGCAGCTCTCGCTGCTGATCGTCAGCGCCTACGCCGCGGCCATCTTCGGCCGGCTGCGCAGCCTGCCGCTCACCTTCCTCGGCGCGGTCGTCGTCGGCTGCACCGAGAGCTACCTCACCGGCTACCTGCCGCAGAACGACTTCCTGCCGGGGCTGCGGCTGGCCGCGCCCGCGCTGCTGCTGTTCGCGGTGCTGCTGCTGTTCCCGCACGGGCGGCTGCGCGGCCGGGACCGCAAGCTGATCCAGGTGCCGGTGCCGCCGGCGCGCGGGACCGCGGTGTTCGCCGCGTGCATCGTCGCCGGCGGCCTGTTCCTGGCCACGACGCTGGGCGACGAGCAGGCCATCACCTACGGGTCGATGTTCGCGCTCGGCATCGTCGCGCTTTCGTACGTGCCGCTGACCGGGTACGCGGGCCAGGTCTCGCTGTGCCAGCTCAGCATCGCGGGGATCGGCGCGGTGGTGTGGGCGCAGCTCGGCGCGAACGGCGAGGTGTGGGCGCTGGGCGCCGCGGTCCTGGTGTCGGCCGTCGTCGGCGCGCTGATCGCGCTGCCGGCACTGCGCCTGTCGGGGGTGTATCTGGCGCTGGGCACCACCGCCTTCACCATCATCCTCGACCGGTGGATCTTCACGCTGCCCTCGTTCGAGCTGTTCGGGGTGCGGATCGCGCTGTTCCAGCAGGGCTCGGTGGAGATGGCCGGGCCGCGGCTGTTCGGGTTCCAGGCGGACGAGACGCGGGAGATCATGGTGGTCTCCGCGGTGGTCCTGGCGCTGGCCGTGCTCGGGGTGGCGGCGCTGCGCCGCGGCCCGTTCGGGCGCCGGCTGATCGCGCTGCGCGACAGCGAGGCCGCCTACGCGACTCTCGGCGGCAATCTGCTGCTGGCCAAGCTGATGGTGTTCTCGCTGTCGGCGGGCCTGGCCGGGCTCGGCGGCGCGCTGTACGGGATGCACCTGCGGTCGGTCACCGCCGAGAACTTCAACCTGGTGGCCGGTCTGCCGATCTTCCTGGTCGCGGTGATCGCCGGTCTGGGCCGGGTCGGGAACGGGATGTTCTCCGGGGCGTCCACCGTCGGCCCGCAGGTGCTGGTCGGCGTGGCCCCGTGGACCATCAACCCGATCGGGCTGCTGCCCGCCACGATCGGGATCGCGGTCAGCCGCCACCCCGACGGCGTGCTGCCCATGATGCGCGCCGGATGGGAGCCGCTCGGCAGGAGCCGGGCCGCGGTCACCGCGCTGCTCGGCCTGGTCGCCGCCGGCTGGCTGCTGCACCTCGGCGGCCTGATCAACGGCTGGACGCTGTTCATCGCCCTGCTGGTCGGAGCGCACATCGTGCAGTGGTACGCCAGGCGGCGGGAGGCGACCCCGGCCGAGCCGGAGATCCCCGTCGAGTGGTGGGGCGTGCGGCGCCCCTGGCGCTCGGAGGACAGGGAGGTGCTGGCCCGTGCCGTCGCCGGATAGCGTGGCGCTGGAAGTGCGCGGGGTCGTGGTCTCCTTCGGGGGCAACCGGGCCCTCGACGGGGTCGCCATGACCGCGGAGAAGGGCCGGATCACCGGGCTGATCGGGCCCAACGGTGCCGGCAAGAGCACCCTGTTCGACGTCGTGTGCGGGCTGCGCAGGCCGTCCGCGGGACGGGTCGTCATGCACGGCCGCGACATCACCCGGCTGGGCCCCATGCGGCGGGCCCGGCACGGCCTGGCCCGGACGTTCCAGCGGCTGGAGCTGTTCGGCCGGCTGAGCGTCCGCGACAACCTGCTGGTCGCCGCGGAGCTGGGGCCCGAGCGGCGGCGGGCCGAGCGCGCCGTCGCCGAGATCCTCGACCGCCTCGACCTGGCCGGGTCCGCCGACAGCCCCGCCGACACGCTGCCGACCGGGGTCGCCCGGCTGGTCGAGGTGGGCCGGGCGATGGCGGTCCGGCCCCGGCTCCTGCTCCTGGACGAGCCGGCGGCCGGGCAGGACGGCGAGGAGACCGAGCGGTTCGCCGCCCTGCTGCGCTCGCTGGCCGACGACGGCACCGCCGTCGTCCTGGTCGAGCACGACATGGGCCTGGTCATGAGCGTGTGCGACGAGGTGCACGTGCTGGACCTCGGCAAGGTCATCGCGGTCGGGGCGCCCGAGGAGATCCGGCGCGACGAGAAGGTCCTGGCCGCCTACCTGGGGGAGGACGCGTGAACGACCGTCCCCTGCTCGAACTGCGCGACGTGCGCGCAGCCTACGACCAGATCACCGTCCTGCACGGGGTGGACCTGGCCGTCTCCGCCGGGAAGGTGGTGGCCCTGCTCGGCCCCAACGGCGCGGGCAAGACGACCACGCTGCGGGTCGCGGCGGGGATCCACCCGCCCTCGTCCGGCGGCCTGCTGCTGGGCGGCCGGGACATGACCGGCGCCGCCCAGCACGATCTGGCCCGCAAGGGGGTCTGCCTGATCCCCGAGGGGCGGGGCGTGTTCCCCAACCTGTCGGTCCGCGACAACCTCCTGATGATGACCTTCACCGGCCGCAGCCGGGAGGAGGTGGAAGAGGTCGCGTTCGCCCGGTTCCCCGTCCTCGCCAAGCGCGCCGGGCAGACGGCGGGGACCCTGTCCGGCGGCGAGCAGCAGATGCTCGCGCTGGCCCGCGGCCTGGCGACCGACCCGGCCGTGCTGCTCCTGGACGAGCTGTCCATGGGCCTGGCCCCGCTGGTCGTCGGCCGGCTGTACGAGCAGGTCACCGAGATCGCCCGGCAGGGGGTGGCCGTGCTGGTCGTGGAGCAGTTCGCGGCCGCCGTCCTGGACATCGCCGATCACGCCGCCGTCCTGGTGCGCGGCCGGATCCAACGGCAGGGCGATCCCGACGAGGAGTTGCGCACCGAACTTTCGGCCCTCTACCTGGGGAGTTCCCAATGACCTCGACGGAGACGACCTCCTCCGAGAACGCCTCGACCACGGACACCGCGGCCGGGGGCTCCGCGGCCGGAGCCGCCCCGGCCGGGGCGGCGGGCGCGGCGGAGACCCGCGCGGACCGCTTCGTCCGCGAGCTGGCGGAGCTGAAGATCCCCGACCCGGCGAGCGCCCGGGCCGGGCTCTGGCTGCGGCTGGGCGCGGTGCTGATGGCGCTGGGGCCGGTGCTCGGCGTCGCGGCCTTCTTCATGGCGCACGGCACCCGCGACCCGCTCGTCCAGCGCGACGCCCTGGCGCTCGCCATCGGCGGCGTCTCCGGGAGCGTGGTGGGCGCCGCGCTTTTCGTGCGGTACTCCCTGACCGGCTTCCTGCGGTTCTGGATGGCCCGCCAGTCCTACGACCTCACCGTTCTCGCCGACCGCCTGCTCGACAAGGACTCGCCCGGCGATCCCGGCGACGGCGCCGCGTCCCGGTGACCAGGCCGGCGGCTCCCGGGAGGCTCCTCCACCCGGGAGCCGCCGGTCTGCCGGCGACGGCGCCCCGGCGGTCCCCGGGCCGCCGAACCTGCCCGCTCTCGACCGAAGGGAACCGTCGTGAACCGCGACGACATGATCTTGATCAGTGTCGATGACCACATCATCGAGCCGCCCGACATGTTCGTGAACCACCTGCCCGAGCGCTACAAGGACGACGCGCCCCGCCTGGTGCACCGCGAGGACGGCACCGATGTGTGGCAGTTCCGCGACACCGTCATCCCCAACGCCGCCCTCAACGCGGTGGCCGGGCGGCCCAAGGAGGAGTACGGCCTGGAACCCCAGGGCCTGGACGAGATCCGCCCCGGCTGCTACGACGTCCACGAACGCGTCAAGGACATGGACGCCGGCGGCATCCTGGCCTCGATGAACTTCCCCTCCTTCCCCGGCTTCGCCGCCCGCCTGTTCGCCACCGAGGACCACGACTTCTCCCTGGCCCTGGTCCGCGCCTACAACGACTGGCACATCGACGAATGGTGCGCCGCCCACCCCGGCCGGTTCATCCCGATGGCACTGCCGGTCATCTGGGACCCCCACGCCTGCGCGCAGGAGATCCGCCGGGTGGCGGCCAAGGGCTGCCACTCCCTCACCTTCTCCGAGAACCCGGCCGCGATGGGCTACCCCAGCTTCCACAGCGAGCACTGGGACCCGGTCTGGCGCGCCCTGGTGGACACCGGCACCGTGCTCAACGTGCACATCGGGTCCTCGGGCCGGCTGGCGGTGCCCGCCGCCGACTCCCCACCGGATGTGATGATCACCCTGCAGCCGATGAACATCGTCTCGGCCGCCGCCGACCTGCTGTGGTCACGGGTCATCAAGGAGTTCCCCGGCATCCGGATCGCGCTGTCGGAGGGCGGCACCGGCTGGATCCCCTACTTCCTGGAGCGGGTGGACCGCACCTTCGAGATGCACGCCACCTGGACCCTGCAGGACTTCGGCGGCCGGCTGCCCAGCGAGGTCTTCCGCGAGCACTTCCTCACCTGCTTCATCAGCGACCCGCTCGGGGTCCGGCTGCGCCACGACATCGGCATCGACAACATCTGCTGGGAGGCCGACTACCCCCACAGCGACTCGATGTGGCCCGGCGCCCCCGAAGAACTCCACCAGGTCCTGACCGACTGCCAGGTCCCCGACGACGACATCGACAAGATGACCCACCAGAACGCCATGCGCTGGTACTCCTTCGACCCCTTCACCCACATCCCCCGCGAGAAGGCCACCGTCGGCGCCCTGCGCAAAGCCGCCGAAGGCCACGACGTCTCCATCCAATCCCGCAGCCACCGGAAGATCTCCCCCTCCGAGAAGCTCGAGGGCTACTGGGAGCGGGCCCGCCGGGCGGTGGCGGCCGGCCGATGAGCGATGTCGTCCTGACCGAACGGTCCGGCAACGTCCTGGTGGCGACGATGAACCGGCCCGAGGCCCGCAACGCGCTCGATCCCGCGCTGATGGACGAGCTGACCGTGGTGCTCCGGGGCGCCGACGCCGACCCGGAGGTCAGGGCGGTCGTCCTGACCGGGGCGGGCACCGTCTTCTGCGCCGGGCTCGACCTGAAGGCGTTCGCCCGCGGGGCCGACTTCAAGAAGCTGCTGTGGTTCTACCACCGGGGCATCGAGACCCCGGTGGTGGCCGCGCTGAACGGCCCCGCGCTCGCGGGCGGCTTCGAGCTGATGCTGGCCTGCGACCTGGTGGTCGCGGCCGAGGGCGCCAAGCTCGGGGTGACCGAGGTCAAGCGGGGGCTGTTCGCGGCCGGTGGCGGGACGCTGCTGTCGCAGCGGGTCCCGACGGCCGTCGCGATGGAGATGGGGCTGACCGGCGACCCCGTCACCGCCGCGCGCGCCTACGAGTTCGGCCTGGTCAACCGGGTGGTGCCGGCCGACCGTGTCGTCCCGGAGGCGCTGGCGCTGGCGGAGCGGATCGCCGAGAACGGCCCGCTCGGCGTCGCCATGACCAAGAAGCTCATGCGCGAGCGCCGCTGGTGCACTCCCGCCGAGGTCGAGTCGGTCTTCGGCAGCGCCGACGCCAAGGAGGGGGCGCGGGCGTTCGCCGAACGGCGGCCACCGGAGTGGAAGGGGAAGTGACCGCACGGCGGAGCCCGGGCTGAACGGCCGGGCCCGAGCACGAGTGGCGGCCGCCCCGGCGCGCCGGCGGGGCGGGCTCCTCGGCTAGTGTGTGGTGCGCGGACGGGGTCCGCGTGTCGCCTGCTCGGGGAGCGGCTCCGGCGGACGGGTCGGAGGGTGCGTGATGGCGGAGCGGCCGAGCCCGCGCGAGCTGCGGCGCCGGCTGCGGATCGAGCTGAGCAGGGAGCAGCTGCTCGACACCGCCGAGGAGCTCTTCACCGGGCGCGGCTACCACGAGACCAGCCTCAGGGACGTGGCCGAGCGGAGCGAGTACTCGGTCGCCTCGATCTACTCCTTCTTCGAGAGCAAGGAGGACCTGTACCTCGCGGTCCTCATGCGGCGCGGCGCCGAGCAGCGCGCGGAGATGGGACGGCTCGCGGCGGAGGAGACGGCCGCGGGCGACCGGCTGGTCGCGATGGTGCGGGCGCAGATCGAGTGCCGCCGCCGGTACCCGGCGTGGGGCCGCCTGCACGCCCAGATGACCAAGATCGGAGCGGGCGCGGGCGACGTCCCGCAGGTCTACCGCGACTACTACCAGGAGATCGTGGGTCTCCTGGCGGGGGTGATCGCGGAGGGGCAGCACGAGGGCACGGTCCGGGCCGGCGACCCGCACGCGCTGTCGCGGCTGTGCTGCGCCCTCGTCGACGGCTTCACGCTCATGGACCCGATGGTCAGCGACGAACCCGCGGGGCTCGACGCCGAGGGGTTCCTGAGGTTCGTCCGCGAGACCTTCACCACGGCCTGACCGTCCCGCCCGCCGCGCGCCGCGGCGGGGCAGCAGGACAGCGGATCAAGAGTGTCGGTCTGCCTGAACAAGAGCCATATTCACGCGGAGCCCGGATTGACGCGTCCTCAGCCCTCGTCGCCGTTGGGCGAGAAGTGCTCCAGCAGGCTCGACGGAGCGTGGTTGCCCCACCCCGTGTCCGGCCAGTTGAACCAGCCCGACGACGCGTAGGTGCCCCCGTCGGGGTGGATGGTGGTCCCGGTGACGTAGGAGGAGAGCTTCGACGCCAGGAACACCACGCAGCCCGACACGTCGGTGACCACGCCGGCCCGTCCCATGGGGATGGCCACGCGGACCCCGGCCGGGGTCGACATCGCGTTGTCGCCGCCACCGGCCGAGAGCTTGGCCATGTTGGGGGTCGGCGTGTAGTCGGGGGCGACGTTGTTGACCCGGATGCCGTCGGGGGCGAGCTCGACGGCGAGCGTCCGCGCGAAGTGCTCCACGGCGGCCTTGGCGGCCGCGTAGACGGCGAAGCCGGGCGCCGCCCGGTGGGCCTCGACGGTCGTGAGGTTGACGATGCTGCCGCCGCGGCCGCCCGCCCGCATCCGCGGCGCCGCGAGGGAGCAGGCGTGCAGGACGTGCAGCAGGTTGGTGCGCAGGAGCGCGTCCCAGCCCTTGGGCCGGGTGTCGAGGAACGGTGCCCGGAAGGTGCCGCCGACCACGTTGACCAGGGTGTCGACCCGGCCCCACCGCTCGTCGACGGCCTCGAACAGGGCCGCCAGCGCGTCGCCGTCGCGGGCGTCGCCGTGGTGGACGATCGCTTCGGCGCCCCGCCCGTCCAGCGCGCGGCGCAGCGCGTCGACCGCCTCGCCGTCGATGTCGATCACCGCGAGGCGGACGCCGTTGGCGGCCAGGTCGGACGCGACGGCCTCGCCGATCCCGCCCGCGCCGCCGGTGATCACCGCGACGGTGCCGGCGAGGCCCGCGCGTTCCTCGAACCATCCCATGGGAGCCGCTTCCCCTCCGGTCGTCACGAAAGGTAGGTCGAGCCGAAGGCGTCGATGAACTCCAGCGTGGCGGAGCGGTCCTGGGTGCGGCTCGAGACCACCACCCAGGTGGCGCCGGCCTTCTCGATCTCCGCGAACGCCTCCCGGTGGCGGTCCGGCTCGGCGGCCGGAGTCTGGATGCCCTCGCCCTGGTAGGAGTGCAGCACGTCGATGTGGTCGGTGCGCCCGGCCGCGGCCGCCGCCTCCCGCAGCTCGCCGATCGCGGCGGCCAGATCGCCGACCGAGCCCAGCGAGGGCGTGCGCGCGGTCGTGCTCAGCTGCGCCCCGCCGGTCATCGGCATCCACCCCTGGGCCCGCTCGGCGACGCGGCGGCGGCTCAGCTTGGAGTTGCCGCCGATCCAGATCGGGATGGGGTCCTGGACCGGCCGCGGACGTGCGATCACGTCGCGCGCGCTGAAGTGCCGGCCCTGGTAGCTGAACGGCTCGCCGCTCCAGTGCAGGGGGAGTACGTCGAGGGCCTCGTCGAACAGGGCGTTGCGCTCGTCCATGTCGACGCCCAGGGCGTAGAACTCGCTCTTCTGGTAGCCCGTGCCGAGGCCGAGGATGAAGCGCCCTCCCGAGATCTTGTCCAGGGTGGAGGCCGCCTTGGCGAGGAGGAAGGGGTTCCGGTAGGGCGCGACCGCCAGGTAGGTGAGCAGCCGCAGCCGTTCGGTCGCGGCGGCCACGTAGCCGAGCGTGACGAAGGGGTCGAGCGTCTGGTGCCCGCCCGAGGCCATCCACCGGGCGCCCGGCACGGGGTGCTCGCTGAGTGAGAACCCGTCGAAGCCCGCCCGCTCGGCGGCGACCGCCACCTCGCGCAGCGGCCCCGCGTCGAGCACGTCGCCGTCGGGGCCGGTCGTCTCCGGGTAATGGAAGATGAAGCGCATCGTCACCTCGTCACGCGTCCCTGGAAAGTCCTCAACGAGCGCCCCCGGCCCGGAGAATGACCCATGCCTGCATTGTACACAGGCTTATCAGGAACGGAAGAGGGAGCCTCTCCAAATTGGGAAACCAGGCTCTAGTTCGGCCGGTGATAAGGCCGTCGAGGGTGCATGGCGGGCGGCCCGGCGGGTAGCTCCCGACTATGATGGCGCAGCCGGTACAGGAGGGTCCGTACCGATACCGGATCGAGCCCACCGGCGCGATGCGCGTGCCCGGCGTGGTGTTCGCCTCTCCCGAGCTGCTGCGCGAAGCGGGCCGGGCGCTCGAACAGGTCGCCAACGTCGCCACGCTGCCGGGCGTGGTGGACGCCTCCTACGCCATGCCCGACGTGCACTGGGGCTACGGCTTCGCCATCGGCGGCGTCGCGGCCACCGACCCGCGCGAGGGCGGCGTGGTCTCGCCCGGCGGCGTGGGCTTCGACATCTCGTGCGGCGTCCGGCTGCTGGCCGCCGACATCGACGCGCCGCGGCTGCGGCCCGTACTGGAGCGGGTGATGGACGGCCTCGATCCCGCCGTCCCGCGCGGCATGGGGAAGGGCGCGGTCTGGCGGCAGCCCGGCCGCGACGCGCTCACCGGCATCCTCGCCGGCGGCTCGCGGTACGCGGTCGAGCACGGCCGCGGCGAGGAACGCGACCTGCTGCGGTGCGAGGACGGCGGCGCGGTCGCCGACGCCGACCCCGCCCAGCTGAGCGCGCGGGCCCTGGAACGGGGCGCCCGGCAGGTCGGCAGCCTGGGCTCGGGCAACCACTTCCTCGAGGTGCAGCGGGTGGCCGAGGTGTACGACCCGTCCGCCGCCGCGGCGTTCGGGCTGGAGCGGGACCAGGTCTGCGTCATGATCCACTGCGGGTCGCGCGGCCTGGGGCACCAGATCTGCACCGACCACGTCCGCTCGATGGACCGGCGGATGTCCCGGTACGGCGTCCAGGTGCCCGACCGGCAGCTGGCCTGCGCTCCGGTCGACTCCGACGAGGGCCGCGCCTACCTGGGCGCCATGGCCGCGGCGGCCAACTACGGGCGCGCCAACCGGCAGCTGCTCGCCCAGGCGGCCCGCGAGGTCTTCCGGCGCGCGGCCGGCGCCCGGCTCGACCTGGTCTACGACGTCTCGCACAACCTCGCCAAGCTGGAGGAGCACGTGGTGGCGGGGGAGCGGAGGCGGCTGTGCGTCCACCGCAAGGGCGCCACCCGGGCCCTGCCGCCCGGCCATCCCGAGCTTCCGCCGGACCTGCGCGAGGCCGGCCAGCCGGTGCTGATCCCGGGGACGATGGGCACCTCGTCCTACGTCCTGGCGGGCGTGCCGGAGGGGCGGGCGTTCTTCTCCACCTGCCACGGCGCCGGCCGCGTGCAGAGCCGCCACCAGGCCGCCCGCGGCGTCGACGGCAGGCGGCTGCGCTCGTCGCTGGAGGCGGAGGGGATCGCGGTGCGCGCCACGTCGTGGCGGGGCCTGGCCGAGGAGGCCCCGGAGGCCTACAAGGACGTCACCGCGGTGGTCGAGGCCAGCGAGGGGGCCGGACTGTGCCGCAGGGTGGCCCGCCTGACCCCGATCGGCGTGGTGAAGGGCTAGACGAGCCGCTCGGCGACCAGGAGGGCGCCGACGACGATCATGCCGGCTCCGGGCCGTCACACGTCGACCGTGACCGCGCAGGACCGGCCGCCGGTCCCCGGGTCGCGGCCGAAGCGCAGGTCGTGCAGCGACACCGCCTTGGGCACCGCGCCGACCGCGGCGGCCCGCGCCGCGTCGCCGACCGTCAGCCGGGCCGCCAGCCCGCCGTCCGGCGCCCCGGTGACCTCGGCGCCGAGCACCACCTCGCCGTGCACCTCCAGCCGGTAGATCACCTCGTCGAGCACGGCCACGAGCATGTCCGCGTCCTCGCCGGGCGGCACCTCCACCGGGACGGTGCGCAGCGGCTCGACGCCGGCGGTGTCGGCGAAGCACTCCACCAGCCCGGCCACCGCCTCGGCGACGCAGCGCTCGCGCGTCGGCCCCCACGCCTCGATCCGCAGGTCGGCGGTGTGCGGGACACCGCGATGCCCGGCGTCCGCGCCATGGCGGGGCCCTTCATCACGGGGCCCTTCACCCGGGCCCGCTACCACCGCTCGATGTGGACGACATCGTCGAAGGGGCGGCGGTCGGGCCGTTCGACGGGCCGCAGCGGCCGGTCGGCCGGGACGCCGAAGGCGACCAGGAAGGCGCAGAACCGGTCGGCGGGGAACCCCAGGAGATCGCGCGCCAGGTCCTGCTTGCTGACGGCGGCGTGGCCGCTGCCGATCCCGAGGTCCGCCGCGGTCACCATCATCGCCATCGTGGCCTGGCCGAGATCGAACTGGAGCTGGTCGCGCCGGCGCCCCTCGGCCTCGGCCTCGGCCGGGGCGACGAGGGCGACGGTGGCGGCGGAACGGGCGACATGGCCCGCACCCTGCCACACCTTGGCCAGCTCCTGGAGCCGCGGCCGCTCGGTGACCAGCACGAAGTCCCAGGGCTGCCAGTTCTGGGACGAGGGGCTCCGGCGGCCCGCGTCCAGGATCCGGTCGAGGTGCCCGCGCGGCAGCGCCTCGTCCCGGTAGGCGCGCACGTTACGGCGTGATCTGATCGCGTCCCATGTCTCCACGCGGCCCGTCTACCCCCGCCCGTACCGGCGAAACCACGCAGGTCAGCGGCCCCGCACCAGCTCGGGCGGCCAGACCACGCGGCGGCGGCCGCCCTCCCAGCGCACCGTCAGCACCGGATGTCCCGTCTGGGCGCCCGACCGGTCGAGCCGGAACGGGCCGTACATCGTCGTGCACTCCAGCGCGCCCGCGGCCGCGCGGAGCGCGCCGTCGTCGAAACCGCCCGCCTCCCGCGCGCAGCGGGCGGCGATGATCCCGGCCGCGAACGCCTGCGCCGCCGGGTAAGGGGGGACCGTTCCCGTCATTTCCTCGTAGCGCCGCACGAACCAGTCCCCGTCCGGCCCCTCGTCGGGCTTCCAGGGGTGATCGGCCAGCCACTGCGCCGGCCCCAGCCAGCCGTCCCGGGCCCCTTCCAGACCGGCGAGCACGTCCTCCTCGCCCGCGCCGACCAGGACGCACGCCCGCCACGGGCGCCGGGCCAGCACGCGTCCGGCCGCGCGCTCGTCCTCGAACCCCGCGGCCACCATGATCACGTCCGCCGGAGGGGCCCGGCGCACCGCCGCGGCCGCCGCGCCCGGCTCGAACCCGGCCCTCCGCACGGCCAGCCCCAGCGCCTCCGCCCTGCGCTGCGCGCCCTCCGCGACCTCGCGCCCGAACACGGTCTCCGCGTGGAGCACGGTCACCGTCCGGACATCGCCGCGCAGCACCTCCAGCGCGCCCTCGAAATAGGCGGAGGCGGGGGAGAGCACGCAGACGACATGGTCATGGCGGCTCAGCCGTCCGGACGCTCCGCCGTGGTTCCAGACCAGCCGGCCGGTGCCCCGGGCCACCTCCAGGGCGTCCCGGGTCCCGTACGGGCCGAACAGCAGATCGGGCCCGCCGTCCAGGGCCGCCCGCAACGCCGGCACCGTGCCCGGCCCCGAGTCGTGGACGCTGAGCTCCACCCGGCCGTGCGATCCGGGCAGCTCGGCCGCGGACCCCGCCCACAGGCGCAGGGCCTCCGCTCCGGCCCGCCCGAACGTTTCGAGCGGCCCGGACAACGGTGTCACCAGCGCGGCCCGCACGGTCCTGGCCCTACCCACTGAGCCGGATCAGCAGCTCCTCGACCTCGCTGGCCTCGTAACGGCCGCGCGCCGCCGCGGGATCGGAGCAGATCAGCACGGGGCCGTCCGCGGGGTCCGCGGGCAGGCGCCCGTGGCTGCCCCGCACCATGCCGCCGTTCCGGGGCACGACGTTCATCATGTAGCGCAGGCCGGTCTTCTTGCGGGCCAGGGCCAGGCCCGCCCGGAGCGTGACCAGCGGATCATACGCCGGTACCGCTCATGTCTGGGGCCTCGCAAGAAGTCTCGTTCCGGCCGGGCCGGAGGGGGTGAGATCCGGAGGGACGGGGAGAGGCGCCGCCTTCACCATCGGACACGAGCCGGACTTTGTCGAGAGTGAGAGATGTTCGGAAAAGTTGATGAAGGCCCCCGCTCGCGCTGCAAAGGTCGAATGCCGGCGGCACACGGCCGTCGCAGCGTGAGCGGGGGCCTCACCTGGCGGACGCGGAGTTCAGGACCCCTTTCCCGACCTGGCCTTGGCGGTGTCGCGGCGGTTGGCCTTCTCGATCGCCTGCACGAGCTCGTCCTTGGTCATGCTGGAACGGCCCGAGACGCCCAGCCGCTTGGCCACGTCGTACAGGTGCTGCTTGGAGGCGTTGGCATCCACGCCGCCCGCCGTCCTGCGCGAGGTGTCGCGGCCGCCCTCGGCCTGCTCGTCGGAGGGCCCCTTGGCGCCCCCGGCCTTCGGCTCCCAGTGGTCGCCGACCTTTTCGTGGGTGTGCTTGAGGGCGGCGTAGGCCACGCGGTGGGCCCGCTGCCCCTCCCCGTACTCCTCCACGGCCGAATCGTGCGCCTTGGCGAAGGTGCGCTGGGCCTTGGCGTCCGAACGCTTGATGGTGTCCGGGAGCTCTTCCTTCTTCACCTTGCCCCGGCTGGTGGTCATCGGCATTTTCCCTGCTCCCTCCGGTGTGTCGGGGTTCTTTCGGGGAGCGGTACCCCGGTTCGGGGCAGGCTCACCTGAAGCGTCCAGCGGTACGGCCGGGCAGCCGGCTCGCTGGCCCCGATCCACCGGGGGAGGGCTGGACCCGGCCCTTCGTTGGGGCCGGTAGGGGTTTACGCCCTCGGTGCGGAGGGAGGCTCGCAAGGGCCGCCACCGTGTGGGAAGGGGCCGGCCAGGTGCTCGTCGAGGTACGGGCGGCCGGGGTCAACCCGGTGGACTGGAAGCTCATGGCCGGCGGCCTGGACGGGCTGATGGACGTGTGGTTCCCGGTCGTCCCGGGCTGGGACGTCGCCGGAGTGAGCGCGGTGGCCGACTTCGTCGGCGGCCAGCTCGACACCACGCTGGCGGCCCTCGCCGAGGGCGGGCGCCACGTTTCGGTGGCCGACGACTCCGTGGAACGGCACGGCGGCCACTGGATCTGGGTGCGCCCTGACGGCGCCAGGCTCGCCGAGCTGGCCGCCCTCGCCGAACGGGGCGCCCTCACGGTGGAGGTCGCCGACGCCTTCCCGCTGGAGGAGGCCGGCGCGGCCTTCGATGTGAGCCGCTCCGGTCACGCGCGCGGCGAACTCGTCATCACTCCTTGACTCGCTGCCGCCGCGGCGTCGAACGACCACCGCGGGGTGGGGCGGACGGGTTGGCCCGTGGGAGGTAGGTGGGGTTGACCCCACCCCCGACCGGCATGGTCGCACCACTGATCTTCGCGCCCTGGACGGGTTGGCTTGGGTTGGGCGGATGACCGTCGGCCAGGCGCAGCGGAGGCAACGATGAAGTTCTACGGCGACCCCAGGATCCGGGCACTCATCTGGGTGGTGACCGGGGCGGTGGTCGTGGCGGGCGCCGGCGTGATCCTGGCGGGCGGCGAGGCGGCGGCCACGGTCTCGGGCGCGGCACGGGCCGCGTCCAACGCGCACTGGGCCGTGGTCCCGGTGGTGGCCGCCCTGGTCGTGGTGCACTTCTGGTTCTCCGCGGTGGCGCTGCGCGGCGCGGCGGGCAGGCCCATGCCGCTGCTGCACGCGACCATGGCCCAGTTCACCGGCGCGACGGCGAACAGGCTCACCGGGGGCGGGCTCGGCACGGTGGCGGTCAACGCCCGGTACCTGACCGGCCGGGGCGTCCCGGCCGGGCGTTCGGTGGCCATGGCCGGCGTCCTGCAGGTCGGCGGCGCCATCGCCGACCTCCTCCTGTTCGCGGTCGTGGTCGCGGTCGCGGTGGCCGCCGGCGACGGCGCCCTGCTGTCGCACGTGCACGTCGTCAGCACCGAGGTGCTGGTCATCGGCGCGGCCGTGGTCCTGGCGGCGGGCGTGGCGGCGTGGCTGCTGCGCGACCGGCTCCGCGGTCCGGCCGAGGTCTGCGCGGAGATGGCGCGGCGCCCCGGCGACCTGCTGGTGATGATGGCCGCCTCCGCCGCGACCACCCTGGTCATGGGCGTGGCGTTCGCGGTGTGCATGCTGGCGGTCCCCGGTGCGGTGTCGCCGGGGCAGGTCGGCACGCTGATCGTCGTCTACATGATCGGGGCGGCGGCCGGCGGGGTCGTCCCGGGGCCCGGCGGGCTCGGCTCCACCGAGGCCGCGCTGGTCGCGCTGCTGGCCGTCGTCGGCGTCGAGGCCGCGGAGGCGCTGTCGGGCGTGCTGATCTTCCGGGCCATCACCCACTGGGCGCCCGTCCCCGTCGGCCTCCTGGCCGCCGGCACCGTCCGGCAGCGGAAGACCGCCACGGTCGTCGCGCTCCCGGGCCGGGAGAAGCAGGAGGCGCCGGTGATGGCGCAGGCCGCCTGAACACCGGGCATCGTCCTGGGCGCCGCCCTCACGACCGGCAGGCCGTGGGGGCGGCGCCGTCTCGCCGCGTCCCGCGGCGCGGATTCGCGGGAAGCGCCCGGCGTGCGAAACCCCCGATGGGCGTGACGTCGTACTAACTTGTGATCAGTACGGTCACTGGTGAGGAGAGACGGTGGACGACAGGCCGCTTCTGGGAGGTTTCGACCCGAATCTGCCGAACATTGCGCGGATGTACGACTACTACCTCGGCGGGAAGGACAACTACGAGGCCGATCGTGTCCGCGCCGAGGAGGCGATCGTCGCCGATCCCACGCTGCTGACCACCATCAGGGAGAACCGGGCCTTCCTCGGGCGCGCGGTGCGGTACCTGGCGGAGCAGGGCGTCGACCAGTTCCTCGACATCGGCACCGGCCTGCCCACCCAGCAGAACGTGCACCAGATCGCGCAGTCGGTGAACCCGCGCGCCCGGGTGGTCTACGTCGACTACGACAGGCAGGTGGTCGCGCACGGGCGCGCGCTGCTCGCCGGCTCGGACGTCACCCGGATGATCCAGGCGGATCTGCGCCGGCCGCGGGAGATCCTGGAGCACCCCGAGATCAAGCTGCTGGACTTCTCCCGGCCGGTGGCGCTGCTGCTGGTGGCGACCCTGCACTTCATCCCGGACGAGAACGACCCGTCCGGCATCATGGCCGAGCTGCGCGACGCGCTGGCCCCGGGCAGCCATCTGGCGCTCACCCACGCCTCGGCCGACG
This sequence comes from Spirillospora sp. CA-255316, assembly GCA_050942275.1. GTDB lineage: Bacteria > Actinomycetota > Actinomycetes > Streptosporangiales > Streptosporangiaceae > Spirillospora. The sequence continues at coordinate 4,545,987 of CP192047.1, forward strand.
GCATCCCCGAGGTGGTCGCCAAGGTCGTCGAGGTCTACAAGCGGACCTCCGCGCCGGGCACGCCCCGTACCCACGACCAGGTGACCGGCCTGTTCGGGGACTTCGAGCTGGCCGACCCCGGCCTGGTGTGGGCTCCGCTGTGGCGTCCCGAGCGCCCGGTGGGCCTGGAGGAGGCCAAGCGGACCTGGTTTTACGCGGGCGTAGGCCGCAAGTCCTGACATCTCCTGACATTCACCGCCGGTACGGCCGATGATTGATCGTTGAAGGTTCATCGGTCGAGAGGGGCGACATGCGGGCGACGACGGTCGGGGCGGCGCTGGAGGGCGCGGCGGCCAGGGACGGGGCATTCCTGCACGACGGCGGCGGCACCGTCACCTTCGCCGCCTTCGACGAGCTGACCGACCGCGTCGCGGCCGGGCTGCTGGCCCGCGGGGTCCGGCGCGGCGACCGGGTGGGGCTGCTGGGCCTCAACACGCCGCAGTGGCTTGCCGCCTTCTTCGGCGCCGCGCGGATCGGCGCCGTCGTCGTCCCCCTCAACGTGCGCTACCGCGAGGAAGAGCTGTCGTACATGCTCGGCCAGAGCGGCGCCCGGACGGTCATCAGCGCCGGCGCCGCGGCCGGCTTCGACTTCGCCGACTTCTTCGACGGGTTCCGGAAGCGGCTCCCCGGCGTGAGCGACTACGTGTTCTTCGGCGAGGGCTTCGCGGGCGGCGGCTCCTTCGACGAGCTGGCCGCGACGGCGCCCGGCGGGGCGGCGCTGGCCGAGGCGCGCGCGGCGGTCGACCCCGCCGACCCGCTGATGATCCTCTACACCTCGGGCACGACCGGGCGGCCCAAGGGCGCGGTCATCACGCACCGCGGCATCCTGGCCTCGGCATCGGCGCAGGCCGAGCACTTCGGAACGGGCCAGGACGACGTCCTGCTCGGGCACCTGCCGTTCAACCACGTCGGCGGCATCACCTGCACCGTCATGGCCGCGCTGGTCAGCGGCGCGTCGGTGGCGCTGCTGCCCGCCTTCGGCCCGGAGGCGGCGCTGGACGCCGTCGAGCGGCACCGCGTCACCTTCCTGGGCGCCGTGCCGACGATGTTCGTGCTGATGCTCGGCCACGAGAGCTTCGCCCGCCACGACCTCTCCTCGGTGCGGATCTGCACGGCGGGCGGCTCCAACGTCGAGCCGGCGCTGGGCGAGGCGATCCGGCGCGGCTTCCCGCAGGCGTCGCTGTACGGGCTGTACGGCCTGTCGGAGTCCTCGGGGGCGTGCGTGCTGTCGCGCACCGACGACCCGCCGGAGACCGTCGCCCGCACCCTGGGCGTGGTGATCGGCGACTTCGAGGCCCGGGTGACCGGCCCGGACGGGGCCGTCCTGCCGCCGGGCGAGACCGGCGAGCTGCAGATCCGCGGCGACTGCGTGGCCGCCGGCTACTGGGACATGCCGGAGGAGACCGCCGAGGTGTTCTCGCCCGACGGCTGGCTGGCCACCGGCGACATGGCCGAGATGGAGCCGGACGGCCATCTGGTGCTGCGCGGCCGCAAGAAGGAGATGTACATCCAGGGCGGCTTCAACGTCTACCCGGTGGAGATCGAGAACCTGCTGGCCGCCCATCCGAAGGTCGCGATGGCGGCGGGGATCGGGGTGCCCGACGAGGTCCTCGGCGAGGTCGGCCGGTTCTATGTGGTGCCGGACCAGGGGGCCGAGCCGCCCACGGAGGAGGAACTCGCCGACTACTGCCGGGAACGGCTGGCCGACTACAAGGTGCCCCGCCAGTTCGTCATCACCGCCGAGGTGCCGCTGACCCCCGTCGGCAAGATCCACAAAGCCCTGCTGAAGGAGCGCCACCTGGCCGGCCTCCAGGGCGACGGGGTCGCCGCGTCGCGGTGACGGCGCCCGTCCGCGGGCACGCCCCCGCCCGGGCCGGGCGGGGGCGTGGCGGCGGTCCCGGTCAGTACTTGATCATTCCGCGGATGTTCTTGCCGTCGCGCATGTCCTGGTAGCCCTGGTTGACCTCGTCGAGGGCGTAGGTGGTGGTCACCAGCTCGTCGAGCTTGAGCCGGCCGTCCTCGTACAGGCGCAGCAGGCGCGGGATGTCGCGGCGCGGGTTGGCGTTGCCGAAGATGCTGCCGACCAGCTCCTTGCGCTGCATGGCCAGGTCGAACAGGTTGAGCTTGACGTCCTCCTGGGCGATCGGCGCGACCGCGACGACGACGCCGCGGCCGCCCTTGGCGACCATCGCCATCATCGGGGCGACGAGGTCGCCGGTGGCCACGCCCGTGGTGAGGATCGCCTTGTCGGCGTTGGCGCCCCAGGTCATCTCGGCGATCTTGGCCGCGGCCTCCTCGACGGACGCCGCGGTGTGGGTGGCGCCGAAATCCGTGGCCTTCTCGCGCTTCCACTCGACCGGGTCGACGGCGATGACGTGGCGGGCGCCTGCCATGGCAGCGCCCTGCACGGCGTTCATGCCGATGCCGCCCAGCCCGATCACCACGACGCTCTCGCCCGGCTGCACGTCGGCGGCGTTGACGGCCGCGCCCCAGCCGGTGGTGACGCCGCAGCCGACCAGCGCCGCCTTGTCGAGCGGGATCCAGTCGTCGATCTTCACGCAGGAGGCCTCGTTGACCACGGTGTACGGCGCGAACGTGCCGGTGCAGCACATGATGCCGAGGTCCTTGCCGCTCTTGGAGTGGTGCCGCGCGGTCATGTCGCCGATCTGGCGCCCGGCCAGGAGGACGGCGCCCATGTCGCAGATGTGCTGGCGGCCCCTGGCGCACGAGGGGCAGCGGCCGCAGGCGGGGACGAACGACAGGACGACGTGGTCGCCCTCCTTCAGCGTGGTGACGCCGGGGCCGACCTCGACGACCTCGCCGGCGCCCTCGTGCCCGCCGATGACCGGGAACTGCTCCAGTCCCAGCAGCGCCGCCAACTCGGGGTCGAGGACCATGTCCCCGGTGAGGAGGTGCTCGTCGGAATGGCACAGGCCCGACGCGGCGAGCTTGATCTTGACCTCTCCCGCCTTGGGATCGTCGAGTTCGATGTCCTCGACGCTCCAGTCGGTGCGGGGCTCCCACAGGATCGCCGCTCGAGTTTGCACTGGCGCCTCCTCGTCTCAGGTCCGGGAAGGGGACGGGACGGACCCGTTGCCCGCCGGTCGAACGGATGGGGGACGGGCTCAGGCCACGATGTCATGCCGCGTACGATGTAAAAAAGGTTTATGCCGTACCATCCGCCGGTCGCGGGGGGCCTGCGTAGACTTGCGGGTCCAGTGGGGCGCGGGAAGCCCCGGCCGCGGGAGATCGGAGTCCATGCCGAAGCACACGCCACAACCGGTCATGAGGATCGTCCTCAACCGCGACCTGATCGTCCACACGGCCGTCGGTCTCGTCGAACGCCGGGGCCCCAAGGCGCTGTCCATGCGCGCGGTGGCCGGCGAGCTCGGCGTGACCGCGATGGCGATGTACAAGCACGTGCCCAACAAGGAGGCGCTGGTCCGCGGGATCGCCGAGTACGTGATGACGACCCTGGACCTGCCCGAGGACTCGCCGGGCGACTGGCGCGCCGGCGCGCGGGACCTCGCCCGGGCCTTCCGCAGCACGGCCAACGAGTATCCGCGCAGCCTGGCGCTGGTACTGGCGAACAAGGCCGAGATCCCGGTCGGGCTGCGGGCGGTCGAGCGCGCCCTCGCCCTGTGCGCCGACGCCGGCCTCGACGGCAGGACCTCGGTGCACGCCGTGCGCGTGCTGATCGCCTACACGCTCGGCACCCAGCTGCGGGAGGCCGGCATGAGCAGGCTGCTGGGGGAGCGGCCCGGCGACCCGGGCGCGGACCTGGGCGATCCGGACACCGCGGCCTTCGCGCACCTGGTCACGCTTCCGGCCGATCTGGCCGACCCGCGCTCGGACGCCGACTTCGAGTTCGGCCTGGAGCTGTTCCTCTCCGCGATCGCCTCCATGGGACGCCGCGCGCGCTGATCAGCGGCCGTCGCGGGGGAGCCGGTCGAGCGCGGAGAGCAGCATCTCGAGCCCGAGCTCGAACTCCGCCTCCGGGTCGGGCCGGGTCAGCTCGTCGAACAGGGCGGCGACATGCGGGGTCTCCGCGGGATCCACGTCGATGCCGGCCTCCGCCAGGTCGCCGGGAAGCCCCTGCGCCATCGTGACGGCGCCGTCCTGCAGCATCTGGGCGCCCATCATGTAGGCCACGATCGCGCGCAGCGCGCGGACCGAGGTCTCGTCGTCGAAGCCCGCGCCCGCCAGCAGCGCCAGGACGCGCCGCGTCGCGTGCCGGGCCGACTTCGCCGAGACCGGGCTGGTCAGCACCAGGTGCATGGTCCGCGGGTGGCGTCGCGCGGTGGCCCGGAAGGCCGCGACGAGTGTGCGGGCGTTGAGCTTCCAGTCCCGGTCGGGGGCGGTGGCGGACGCCGGCACGTCCAGTCCGGCGAGGACCGTGTCGGCCACGGCCTCCAGCAGCGCGTCCTTGTTGGGGACGTGGTTGTACAGCGACATCACGCCCACGTCGAGCTCGGAGGCGATCTTTCGCATGGACAGCGCCCTGGAGCCGTCCCGCTCGATGACCGTGATGGCCGCGTCGACGATGAGGTCGCGCGTCAGAGGCCGCCGCGCGACCTGCTCCGCCGGATTCTTCGCCATCACCGCACAGGTCTATCACGCCGCCGCCGCGGCCCCGGGCGCCGGGCCGCCCGCCCCTTGACATAACAAATGAACGTTCTTTTAATTCTTTCATGGGGCGCAGAGCGGGCGTGACGGCCGCGGAGACCCGGGAACGGCTGCTGCTCGCGGCGGCCGACGCCTTCGCCGAGCGAGGGTACGACGGCACCCGCGTGGCCGACATCGCGGCGGCCGCGGGGGTGAGCAACGGCGCGCTGTACGCCCACTTCGGCTCGAAGGCGGAGCTGCTGGTGGCGGCGCTGCGCGCGCACGGGCGGCGGCTGCTGGCCGACCTGCTCGACGCCGACCCGGACCGCTCGGTCGCCGAGACGCTGCTGGCCATCGGCCGGTGCCTGCCCCGCCGCCGCGACGCGCGCGGACATCTGATCGTGGAGGCGCTGGTCGCGGCCCGCCGGGACGCGGACGTCGCGGGGCCGATGCGCGACTACATGGGGGAGCGTTCCGACCTGCTCGCGGGCCTGGTGCGTCACGCCCAGGGCCGGGGCGAGCTCGACCCCGCCCTGTCGCCCGGCGCGCTCGCCCACTTCTGCTTCCTGCTCTCGCTGGGCGGCGCGCTCGTCCCCTCCGAGCTGCACGCGGTCGACGACCAGGAGTGGTCGGCGCTGCTCGCCCGCGTCGCGACGGCGCTCGCCCCATCGCCCAGCATCCGACAGACGGGAGAAAGGCAATGAAGGTGCGGATCGACGCAGAGCGCTGCCAGGGGCACGGCCGCTGCTACGACCTGGCCCCGGAGCTGTTCGGCGAGGACGAGGAAGGCTACGGGACGGTCCTCGCCGGCGGCGCGGTCCCGCCGGGCGCGGAGCGCGCCGCCCGGCTGGCGGAGTCCAACTGCCCCGAACGCGCGATCGAACTCGCCGAGGAGGCGTGAGATGACCGCCGACGAACGCTTCACCACCGACTTCCGCAGGATGCGGGCGGACCGCCCGCTGGGCACGCGCAACGAGATCGTCACCGGCCCGGTCGCCGACTGGGCGACCGACTTCTCCCACCTGGAGCCGGAGTGGGCCGCCGACCCCTACCCGATCCAGGACGACCTGCGGCGGCGCTGCCCGATCGCGCGCACCGAGCGGTTCGGCGGCGGATGGCTGCCGACCCGGTACGAGGACGTCGCGGCGATCGCCCACGACACCGAGCGCTTCTCCTCCCGGTCGATCATCATGAGCAACTTCCGCCCGCCGCGGGAGGTGGCGCCGGTGGGCGGCACCCCGCCGATCTCCTCCGACCCGCCGTTCCACCGCGACGCGCGCAGGCTGCTGCTCCCGGCGTTCACCAAGTCGGCGATCGGGCGGCAGGAGCCCGCGACCAGGGCGTACTGCCACGCGCTCATCGACGCGTTCGACGGGCGGGACGTCGTCGACGCCGCGCACGAGTACGCGCAGCACGTCCCGATGCGCGTCATCGCCGACATGCTGGGCTTCCCCCCGGAGGACGGGCCCCGCTTCCGCGAGTTCGTCGAGAACGCGCTGGAGGGCGTCAACCTGCCGCCCGACGAGCGCCTCGCCCGCATGGAGTCGCTGTTCGACTACCTTCTCGCGCAGATCCGCGACCATGTCGAGAACCCGCGCGAGGACCTCACCACCTATCTCATCGAGGCCGAGCTGTACGGCCGCAAGCTGGACCCGTCCCATGTCGCCGGGACGATGGCGCTGCTGCTGATCGCCGGGATCGACACGACGTGGAGCGCGATCGGCGCGTCGCTGTGGCACCTGGCGAAGACGCCCGCCGACCGCGCGCGGCTCGTCGCCGAGCCCGCGCTGCTGCCGACCGCGATGGAGGAGTTCCTGCGGGCCTTCGCGCCGGTCACGATGGCGCGGCTGGTGAAGGAGGACATGCACTGGAACGGCGTCGACATGAAGGCCGACGACTGGATCCTGCTGTCGTTCCCGGCGGCCAACCGCGACCCGGCGCAGTTCGACCGGGCGGACGAGGTCGTCATCGACCGTGAGGTGAACCGGCACGCCGCCTTCGGACTGGGCGTCCACCGCTGCGTGGGCTCGCACCTGGCGCGCATGGAGCTGCGGGTGGCGCTGGAGGTCTGGCTCGAACGCATCCCCGTGTTCTCCCTCGAGGACCCGGCGGCGGTGACCTGGGCGCCGGGGCAGGTCCGCGGGCCGCGCAGGCTTCCCGTCCGCATCGGCTGACCTCCCGGCGGACGCGCGCGACCGGCCCCGCCGCTCAGGGGCGGGGGTGGTAGCGGCGTTCGGGACGGCCCGTACCGCCGTAACGCAGCTGGACCACCGCCGCCCCCGTCGTCGCGAACTCCTCCAGGTAGCGGCGGGCGCTGGGCCGCGACAGCCCGGTGACCTGCGCGCACTCGCTCGCCGACAGGCCCTCGGGATGCTCCCGCAACGCCCGCCTGACCAGCTCGGCCGTCTGCTCGCTCAGCCCCTTGGGCAGCCCGCGCGCGATCCTGGGCCGCGCGGCGAACATGTCGTCGACCTCCCGCTGGTGCGCGGGGCCGCCGCGGGAGAGCCGCCGCAGCCGCTCCCGCAGCGCCCCGACGTGCTCCAGCTGGGCGCGCAGGGCGGGGTAGGAGAAGGGCTTGATCAGGTAGTGCAGGGCGCCGCCCCGCAGCGCGCCGCGGATGGTGTCGGCGTCGCGCGCCGCGGTGATGACCACGACGTCGGTGTCGGCGCCGGAGGGGTCGGCGCGCAGCTCCCGCAGCACGGTCAGCCCGTCGATGTCGGGCAGGTAGATGTCCAGCAGCACCAGGTCGGGGCGCAGGTCGCGGACGGCCCGCAGCGCCTGCGCGCCGGTGTGGGCCACCTCCACCACGGTGAACCCCTCGGTCCGCTCGACGTAGCCGCTGTGGACCTTGGCGACCATGAAGTCGTCGTCCACCACCAGAACCCTGATCACGGCCCGGGCTCCGCCCCGGCCGGCAGCAGCGCGGTGAACTCGGCGCCGCCCGCGTTGCGGACCTCCACCGACCCGCCGCGGCGGGTGCAGGCCTGCCGGGTCAGCGCCAGCCCGAGCCCGCGCGGCCCGTACCCGGCGGCCTTGGTGGTGAAGCCGTGCGCGAACACCTCCGCGGCGATGTCGGGTGCGACCCCCGGCCCGGAGTCGCGCACCACGACCGCGACCGCGCCCCCGTCGTGCCGGATCGCCACCTCGATCCAATCGTCGCCCCCGCCGGCCAGCGCGTCCAGCGCGTTCTCCACCAGGTTGCCGACCACGGTGACCAGGTCGGCCGACAGCGGCTCGTCGACCGCCGCCAGCCGGCTGTCCTCGGCCAGCCGCAGGCCGATGCCGCGCTCGGCGGCCAGGCTGGCCTTGGCGATGAGCAGCGCCGCCACCGCCGGGTCCGCGATCCGGGCCGTGACCTGGTCCTGCCACTGGCGGCGGGTCCGGCTGACCAGGTCGACGTAGTTGCGGACCTCGTCGTACTCGCCCAGCTCGATCAGTCCCGCGATGGTGTGCAGCCGGTTGGTGAACTCGTGCGCCTGGGCGCGCAGCGTGTCGGTGGCGCGCGCGGCCGTCTCCAGCTCCTCGCGCAGCGCCGCCAGTTCGGTACGATCACGCAGGGTGACCACCGCGCCGATCCGCTGCCCGCCGCGCGCGATCGGCATGCGGTTGAGCACCAGCACCCGGCCCGCGCGCAGCACGATCTGGTCGGCGCCGCGGGCCCGGCCGGTGAGCACGTCCCGGAGCCGCTCGTTGACCTCCAGGTCGTCGACGGCGGTGCCCAGGCAGCCGGGCGGCAGCGCCAGCAGCCCGCGGGCCTGGTCGTTGACCAGCGTGATCCGGTGCTGCTGGTCCATGGCCAGCACGCCCTCCTTGATGCCGTGCAGCAGCGCCTCCCGGTGCTCGACCAGGCCGGTGATCTCCCTGGGCTCCAGGCCGAGCGTCTGCCGCTTCACCCACCAGGTGACCAGCAGCGACCCGGCGACGCCGAGGAGGCTGGCGATGCCGAGGAGGGCGAGCGCGCCGGCGGGGGAGTCGGTGAGCCGCGCCAGGAGCCCCGGCATGGCCTTGTCGGCGGCGACGATGCCGATGATGTGCGGCCCCCGGCCGTTGCCGGGGGTGCCCATGACCGGCACGTGGGCGACCAGCCGGCCGTCGACGACGCCGACCCAGGCGCGCCCCCGGGCCACCGTGCTCTCACCGAGGGGGAGCGGGGCGTCCAGCAGGGCCGGGTCGGGGCCGGCGAGGACGCGGCGGTCGGCACCGGCGATGATCACCGAGTCGGCGCCCGACAGCGTCCGGGCGCTCTCGGCGAAGGTGGCCAGCGGGTCCCTCGCGGCCGGTCCGGTGGGCGTGGGGGGCCGGCCCCCCGCGGTGGCGCGCACCGGGTCGGCGAGGCCGCCGCGCACGCCGGGGGTGGCCGCGACGTTCTCGGCGACCGACAGCAGCTTGCCGCCCTCGGCGTCGACGAAGCCGCGGCCCGCCTGGACGGCGGAGAAGCCGGCGACGCAGCCGAGCACGGCGAGCACGATCAGCATCTGCCAGGCGAGCAGCTGGCCGGCGAGTGATCTGGCGGGACTCACACGCGTGCCTCCTCTGTGTGACCCGACTCACTATGGCATGCCACTCCAGCAGCGTATGACCTGGACAGAGCGTGACCAGAACGAGCAAAAGCATCGATATGCACACAAGCGTGACCGGGGTCACAGTGCCCGGCATGCTGGCGCCCCAGAGCTCGCGATCTCAGAGCCCGTGACATCCCACCCGCACCCCCGGCCCGGTTCCGGCTCCGCGCCCGGCCGGGGTGCCCGCACCGAGGAGGAGCGTCCTCCGGATGAAGAATCCGAGAGCCTGGCTCGCGGCCGCCGCCGCGGTGCTGCTCGCCCTGCTGGTCCCACCCGTGCTGTCGGCGGGCGGTGAGGACACCGGCACCCGGATCCGCGGGCTGCGGTTCCTGGTGCCCAACGCGCCCGGCGGCGGGTACGACATCACCGCCCGCACCGCCGCCAAGGCCATCGAGGACGCCGGCCTCAACGGCGACATCGAGGTGTTCAACCTGCCCGGCGCGGGCGGCACCGTCGGCCTCGGCCGCGTCGTCGGCGAGCGCGGCAACGGCAGGCTGGTGATGTCGATGGGCCTGGGCGTGGTCGGCTCGGTCTACACCAACAAGACCCCCTCGACCCTCCGGGACACCACGCCGATCGCCCGGCTCACCGAGGAGTCCGACGTGATCGCGGTCGGGAGGAACTCGCCGTACCGCACCATCGGGCAGCTGATCGAGGCGTGGAAGGCCGACCCCGGCAAGGTGCCGGTCGGCGGCGGGTCCTCGCCCGGCGGGCCCGACCACCTCGCCCCGATGCTGATGGCCAGGGCGGTCGGCATCGCCCCGCGCCGGGTCAACTACGTCCCCTACGACGGGGGCGGCGAGCTCACCGCCGCCATGCTGGGCGGCAAGGTCGGCTTCGGGGTCTCCGGCATCGGCGAGACCCGCGACCAGATCGCGGCGGGCGATCTGCGGCCCCTCGCCGTCACCGGCGGCGAACGCGCGCCCGGCATCGACGCCCCGACGCTCAAGGAGTCCGGGGTGGACGTCGACTTCACCAACTGGCGCGGGATCGTCGCCCCGCCGGGACTGACCGGCAACGGGGAGAAGAAGCTGATCGCGCTCTTCACCCGCCTCCAGCAGACCCCGCAGTGGCAGGAGGCCCTGCGGCGCAACGGGTGGACGCCGGCGTTCCAGCCGGGCCCCGAGTTCGCCAGGTTCCTGGAGTCGGAGAACGCCCGGGTCGCCTCGGTACTGAATGAGCTGGGACTGGCATGAGGACCGGCATGAACACCATCCGGCGCTCCGAGTTCGGGGTCTGCGCCTTCCTGCTGGCCCTCGGGATCCTGGTCGTCACCGACGCGCTGCGCATCCCCACCGACTTCGCCCAGCGCGGCCCGGTCGGGCCGAAGGCCGTCCCGGTCCTGGTCGGCTCGCTGCTCGTGCTCGTCTCCGTGCTGCTCGCCGTCGACGTGCTGCGCGGCGGGCGCGGCCAGGCCGAGGGCGGGGAGGACATCGACCCCGCCGGCCCCGTCGACCGGCGGGCCGTGCTGCTGCTGGCCGGCGCGTTCCTGGCCAACGCCGCGCTGATCGACACGATCGGGTTCCCGCTCTCGTCCGCCGCCATGTTCTGGGCCGCCGCGTACGCGCTGGGCAGCCGCAACGTCGCGCGCGACCCGCTGATCGCCGTGGCCCTGTCGCTGACCACCTGGTTCGTCTTCAACGAGCTGCTCGGCGTGCCCCTGCCGGGCGGGCCGCTGATGGGAGTGCTCTGACCGTGGACCAGATCTCCGACCTCATCGGCGGCTTCGGCACCGCGCTGACCCCCGCCAACCTGTTCTTCGCCGCGCTCGGCGTCCTGCTGGGCACCGCGATCGGCGTGCTGCCCGGCATCGGCCCGGCGATGGCGGTCGCGCTGCTGCTGCCCGTCACCTACGGGCTCGACTCCACCGCCGCCTTCATCATGTTCGCCGGGGTCTACTACGGCGGGATGTTCGGCGGCTCCACCACCTCGATCCTGCTGAACACGCCCGGGGAGAGCGCCGCGGTCGTGACGGCGATCGAGGGCCATCCGATGGCCCGGGCGGGCCGCGGCCCGCAGGCCCTGGCCGCGGCGGCCGCAGGCCACTTCGTCGGCGGGATGATCGGCACCACCGCGCTGGTGCTGCTGGCCCCCACCGTGGCCTCCCTCGCCGTGGACATCGGCGCGGCCGACTACTTCGCGATCATGGTGCTGGCGTTCGTGGCCGTGACCTCGGTGCTCGGGTCGTCCCGGATCCGCGGCTTCGCCGCCCTGCTGATCGGCCTCACCATCGGCCTGGTCGGCATGGACGAGATGACCGGCCAGTCCAGGCTCACCTTCGGCTCCCTGCACCTGGCCGACGGCATCGACGTGGTCGTGGTCGCGGTGGGCCTGTTCGCCCTCGGCGAGTCGCTCTGGGTGGCCGCGCACCTGCGGCGCACGCCCGCCGAGCCGATCCCCGTCGGCCGGCCCTGGCTGTCCCGGGCGGACCTGCGGCGCACCTGGCGGCCCTGGCTGCGCGGCCCGCTCATCGGCTTCCCGTTCGGGGCGATCCCGGCCGGGGGCGCGGAGATCCCCACGTTCCTGTCGTACGTGACCGAGAAGCGGCTCTCCAAGCGGCCCGAGGAGTTCGGCGCCGGCGCCATCGAAGGGGTGGCCGGGCCGGAGTCGACCGCCAGCGCCTCGGCCGCGGGCACGCTGGTGACGATGCTGACGCTGGGCCTGCCGACCACGGCGGTCGCCTCGGTGATGCTCGCGGCGTTCCAGCAGTACGGCATCCAGCCCGGCCCGCTGCTGTTCGAGCGCGAGCCCGCGCTGGTCTGGGGCCTGATCGCCAGCCTGTTCGTCGGCACCGTGCTGCTGCTGGTCATCAACCTGCCGATGGCGCCGGTCTGGGCGAAGCTGCTGCGCATCCCGCGCCCCTACCTGTACGCCGGGATCCTGTTCTTCGCGGCCGTCGGCGCCTACGCGGTCGGGGGCGAGGTGCTGGACCTGCTGCTGCTCCTGATCATCGGCCTGGTCGGCTTCGGCATGCGCCGCTACGGCCTGCCGGTGCTGCCCGCCATCATCGGCGCCATCCTCGGCCCGGCCGCCGAGCAGCAGATGCGCCGGGCCCTGCAGATCAGCGACGGCGACCTGACCGGCCTGGTGAACACCCCGATGTCGGTGACCGTGTACGCCGCCATCGCGCTGCTGCTGGCCTGGCCGCTGCTGCGCCTCCTCCTCCGCCGCCGCACCCGTGCGGACTCGCCGGCGGAGTGACCGCCGGCCGGCCGCGGCCCCGGCGCCCCGGCGAGGGCGCCGGGGCCTAACGCGGCGCCGGGGGCTGCCAGCGGGTGAAGCGGCGTTCCAGCAGGACCAGCAGGTAGTTGAACACCAGACCGAGCACCGAGATCGCGACGATCCCCGCGTACATCTCCTCGATCGCGAAGTTCTGCTGGGACGCGTTGATCAGGTGGCCCAGCCCCTCCTTGGCGCCGACCATCTCGGCGACGATCACGACCAGGAGCGCGGTCGCGCCCGCCAGCCGGACGCCGGTGAAGACGGTCGGCACCGCGGCGGGCAGCACCACCTTCTGGAAGATGCGCGGCGCGGGAAGCCCCAGCGACCGCGCCGCCCTGATGAGGGTCGGGTCCACCGTCCGCACCGCGCTGATGGTGTTGAGCAGGATCGGCCACGTGCAGGCGTACAGCACGATCGACACCTTCGAGGTCTCGCCGATGCCCAGGATCAGGATGAAGACCGGCAGCAGCGCGATCGCCGCGGTGTTGCGGAACACCTCCAGCAGCGGGCCGAGCAGGTCGGCGACCGGCCGGTACCAGCCGATGACCAGCCCGAGCGGTACCGCCACCGCGATCGCCAGCGCGAAGCCCGCCAGCGAGCGGGTCAGGCTGGCCTCGGTGCTGCTCCAAAGACGGCCGGTGCGGGCCAGGTCCGCCAGGGCCGGGACGACCTCCGACAGCGGCGGCAGGAAGATCCGGTCCACCAGGCCCGCGCGGGGGGCCAGTTCCCAGACGGCCAGGAACGCGATGATCGCGATCGAGCGGCGCAGGGCCGTGCTCCCCGCCCCGGCCGCGCGCCCGAGGCAGCGGCGGGCCGGCGCCGCGCGCCCTGCGGCGTCCGGTGCCTGCGGCGACTTCCGGACGGGCCGTGCCTTCTCACCGGCTTCCGGCGCGTCCGCGGTCTGCGTCGCCTGCGCGGTGTCAGCCAAGGGGGATCGCCTCCTCGCGCGGCCTGGGCACCTCAAGCCGCTGGGCGGCCCGGACCTCGTCGCGCAGCAGCGACCAGACCCGGTGCCGGTGCGCCGCGAACTCCGGGCTGGAGCGCAGGTCCTCGATCTCGTGGCGCGGGCCGAGGTCGATGTCGACGATCTCCTTCACCCGGCCCGGGCGCGAGGTGAGGACCACCACGCGCCCGCCCAGGTAGACGGCCTCGTCGATGCCGTGGGTGATGAACACGACGGTCTTGCCGGTCCGCTCCCAGATCCGCAGCAGTTCGTCCTGCAGCGAGTCGCGCGTCTGGGCGTCCAGCGCGGCGAAGGGCTCGTCCATCAGCAGGACGCCGGGGTCGTAGGCCAGGCTGCGGGCGATCGCGACCCGCTGCTTCATGCCGCCCGACAGTTCGTGGGGGTAGCGGTCGGCGAAGCCCGACAGGCCGACCAGGTCGAGGTAGTGGGCGGCGGCCTCGGCGCGCTCCCGCCGTCCCAGCCCCTTGGCCTCCAGGCCGAACTCGACGTTGCGCAGCGCCGTGCGCCAGGGGAACAGCGCGTACTGCTGGAAGACGATGCCCCGGTCGAGCGCCGGGCCGGTCACCTCGGCGCCGTCGAGCAGGACGCGTCCGGTGGTCGGGGTCGCCAGGCCGCCGAGCAGGTCCAGCAGGGTGGACTTGCCGCAGCCGCTCGGGCCCACCAGGACCAGGAACTCGCCCTCGGCGACCTCGAAGGTCGTGTCCCGGAGGGCGGCGACCTCGCCGCCGCCCCGCACGGGGAAGGTCTTGCCCACCCGCTCGATGCTGATCTTCGTGGTCATCGGTCAGCTCCCGCCGCCCGCGTAGGGGTTGAACTCGTTGGTGTAGAGGTCGCGCGGGCGCACCCTGCCCCTGGGGATCCGCCCCTGCTCCTCGAGCCAGGTGATCCAGGTCGTGAACTCCCGGTCGCTGATCACCCCGCCCCGGTCCGCGACGCCGGAGGACTTCCAGTACTTCAGGGCGTCGGGGCTCTCGTTGCGGCCGCGGTTCTGCATGATCTTGACGAAGCGGGCGACGACCTGCTCGCGCGGGGTCGTGCGGGCCCACTCGATCGCCCTGGCCACCCCGGAGGTGAACGCCCGCACGCTCTCGGGGGCGCGCTTGACGAAGTCGTCGCGGAAGACGTAGGTCCCGGCGGTGAAGGTGCCGAGGACCTCGTGGTCGGCGAACACGCGGCGCAGGCCGCCGGTCGCCAGCGCCTTCTCCTCGAAGATCCCGCTGAGCACGGCCACGTCGAGCTGCCCCTGCCGCAGCGTCTGCTCGGTGTTGACCGGTGGCAGCGCCACCGGCTCGGCCTGGGCGGCCTCGGCCGCCGACAGCCCGCCGCGCCGCAGGTAGATGTCCAGGACGGCCTCGGCGTGGCCGCCCAGCGTGTTCATCCCGATCTTCTTGCCGATCAGGTCCCGGGCGCCCTTGATCGGGCTCTTCTCCGGGACGTAGAAGCCGTGGTGGTACAGCTTGTCGGTGCCGTAGTAGCCGATGACCGAGGTGAGCGGGGCCCCGGCCGCCTGCAGCTTGACGACCGCGCCGTTGAAGGCGCCGCCGAAGTCGACCTGGCCGGTGGCGGCGGACTGGATGTCCTGCGGGCCGCTGATGGTGTTGCCGACCCACTTCAGTGTCACCTTGCCGAGGTAGCCGAGGTCCTGGGCCAGTTCGGGGAGCGTCACCTGCCCCGTCCAGCCCTGGTAGCGCAGGGTCGCGGCGCCCTTGGGGCCGGAGTCGCCGGCGGCGCCGCCGCAGGCGGCCGCGGCGGTTCCGGCCGCTGCCGTCGCGAGGATCGAGATGAAGCGCCGCCGTGTCGTGGGGTCGCTGCGGTCGAGGGTGCTGCCGGTCGTGCTCAAGGGGGTCTCCCGGGACGGAGGGATGGGGGCGGTGGCGTCAGGTCCCGGGCGGACACAGGGCGCTGGCCTGCCGCCGGAGGTCGACGTGCAGGCGAGCGGTGAGGGGTGCTCGGCGGCTCACGCCGGTGAGCATGGCCCACGATTCCCTACTAAGTCAACAGAGTAGATAGGAAATATTCCCTATCTATCCTGTCGGGATAGTTGACTGGCTGTGCGGCGGCGTGATTCGCTACGGCCAGCCTTCGAGAGCCCTGAGCGGTGACCCGCCGCACGCGGCCGGCCCGCCCCCGCCGCGCCGCGGATCCCGCCGCCCCCCGCGAGCAGTGAAACCCCCGCGAGTAGCGAAAGAGGTATGCCAGTGTCCGAGTTCGATGTCCGCAAGGTAGGCGGCCGCATCGGGGCCGAGGTCGTCGGCGTCGACGTGCGCGAGCTGTCCGACCCGGTGTTCGACGAGATCAACGCCGCCCTGCTCGAGCACAAGGTGCTCGGCTTCCGCCGCCAGGAGCTGACCGACGCCGACCAGATCGCGTTCGCGTCCCGGTTCGGGCCCCTCACGGGCGCGCACCCGACCGTGCCGTCGGTCGACGGGGCACCGCAGGTCCTCCCGGTCGACAGCGAGTCGGGACGGGCCAACCACTGGCACACCGACGTCACCTTCGTGCAGACGCCGCCGAAGGTCAGCACGCTGCGCAGCGTGGTCGTCCCGCCCTACGGGGGCGACACGCTGATCGCCAACACCGCCGCCGCCTACCAGGACCTCCCGGAGGTCCTGCGCGAGTTCGCCGACCGGCTGTGGGCCGTGCACACCAACGACTACGACTACGTCCGGCCGGGCAGCGAGGGCAGCGACCCCGAGAAGGCGGCCGCGCACCGGCAGGCGTTCGTGTCGCGCGTCTGGAAGACCGCCCACCCCGTCGTGCGGGTGCACCCCGAGTCGGGGGAGCGCAACCTGTTCATCGGCGGCTTCGCGCAGAAGATCGTCGGCCTGTCCGACCGGGAGGGGCGGGCCGTTCTCGACATCCTCCAGTCGTACGTCACCCGCCCGGAGAACATCTTCCGCTGGGCCTGGGCGCCGGGCGACCTGGTGCTGTTCGACAACCGGATCACCCAGCACTACGCGCCCGACGACTACGGCGACCTGCCCCGGCGCCTGCACCGGGTCACCGTCGCCGGGGACGTCCCGGCCGGCGTGGACGGGCGGCGCAGCTACCGGGTCGAGGGCGACGACGCGTCCCACTACACCCCGGTCGCCGCTGCGGCCTGATCCCGCGACCCGGTCAGGGCGTGAGGATCGCCTGGCGGCGGACGCGGCCCGCCGCCAGGTCGTCGATCGCCGATTGGAAGTCGTCGAGGGCGTACTCGAGCGGGGTCAGCCTGCGCGCCGCCCGGGCCGCGGCGTCCCTGCTCAGCCCGCTCGGACCCGGCAGAGGCGTTCGACGAGGACCTGCCAGCTGCCCGCCAGGCGCTCGATGTCGCGGGCGGTGTCGGCCTGCTCCGGCAGCGACAGGTACAGCAGGACGGGGCCCTCCAGGGCGGCGGTGAGCTGGACCGCCAGGCTGTCGACGTCGTCGAGGCCGAGTTCGGCCTGCCGCAGCAGGACGCGGACGTGGAGCTGGGACAGCGTGGCCGTCCCGGCGGGGACGGGCTGGGCGCGGTCCAGGGACGCGCGGGCGAGCGCGTGCCGCTCGAGCAGCCAGGCGATCCGGGCCTGGCCGTAGACGATCAGCCGTTCGACCGGGTCGGCTCCGGGGCCGAGCGGCGGCGGCCCGGTGAGCACCCGTTCCTGGAAGAGCCGCTCCTCCTCGTCCAGGAGGGCGTGGAAGATGCCCGCGCGGGTGCCGAACCGGCGGAAGACGGTCCCCTTGCCCAGGCCCGCCCGTTCGGCCAGGCCGTCCATGGTCACCTTCTCCGCGCCGACCTCGGCGATCATCGCGCGGGCCGCGTCCAGCAGGAGCAGGCGGTTGCGGGCCGCGTCGGCGCGCTCGGCGCGGGGCGGTCCCAGGGGGACGACGGGTGGCTCCACGAGACCCGATCCTATGCCCGGAATAATAAGCGGGGTAAAGTCCGCTTATGCTGCAGACCGCGCCGCACGCGGCGGCGCACCGACTCTTCGCAGGAGAGAGACCATGAGCCTGTTCCGGTTGGACGCCAGCATCCTTCCCGGCGCCTCGGCCAGCGCCGAGATCGCCGACATCGTGGAGGCGGAGTGGGCCGCGGCCCGCCCGGAGACGCCGGTGGTGCGCCGCCACCTCGGCACCGACCCGCTGCCCGCCGACGCCTGGGCGCTGGCCACGACGGGCGGGGCCACGCCCGAACCCGACCGCGCCCCCGGCCAGCGTGAAGCCCTGTCGCTCGCCTCGGCGCTGGCCGCGGAACTGGAGGCCGCCGACGCGGCGGTCCTGGCCGTGCCCCTCTACAACTTCGGCGTCTCGCAGCACTTCAAGACCTGGGTCGACCTGGTCATCGCGGCGGCGGGCCCCGCCACGCCCGTGCTGAAGGAGAAGCCCACCGTGCTGGTCACCGTGCGCGGCGGCGGCTTCGGCCCCGGGACCCCGCGTGAGGGATGGGACCACTCCACCCCGTACCTCAAGCGGGTGCTGGCCGACATCTGGGGGGCGGACCTCACGGTCATCGAGCGCGAGCTCACCCTGGCCGCCACCACGCCGGGCATGGAAGGGCTCCAGGACCTCGCCGCCCGGCTGCACTCGGACGCCCTGAGCGCCGCCCGCGACGCCGGCCGCACACTGGCCGCCTGACGACCCCGCCCGCCCCGCCGGGAGTACCGGCGGGGCGGGCCGGATGGTTCCGGGCCGGAAGCGTCGGCGGAGGGCGTGACGCGGCGCACCGGGGGCGTCCTGCGGGAGACGGCGCGGTGCATCTGAAAGCATCCGGTGTGTGACCGAGAGATCCGTCGCCATGCGCGGGCTGCCGGAAGGAGCGCGCGCCTTCCTGAAGACCGAGACCGGCAGCACCAGCGTGCTGCTGGCGGCCACGGTGTCCGGGCTGCTGTGGGCCAACCTGCCGTTCGGCGACACCTACGAGACCTTCTGGCACACCACGCTGGCGGTGCGGTTCGGCGACCACGGCTTCTCGCTGGACCTGCGCGAGTGGGTCAACGACGGGCTGATGGCGCTGTTCTTCTTCGTCATCGGCCTGGAGATCAGCCGGGAGCTGAAGGTCGGCCGGCTGCGCGACCGGCGGCTGGTCGCCGTGCCGATCGTGGCGGCGCTCGGCGGCATGCTCGTGCCCGCGCTGATCTACACGGCGGTGAACGCGGGCGGCCCCGGCGCCGGCGGCTGGGGCGTCCCGATGGCCAGCGACACCGCGTTCGTGCTGGGGCTGATGGCGGTGATGGGCCCCCGCTGCCCCGAGCAGCTCCGGGTGTTCCTGCTGACCCTCTCGGTCGTCGACGACGTCGTCGCGATCCTGGTGGTCGCGGTGTTCTACACCGCCGACCTGTCGGTGCCCGCGCTGCTGGCCGCCCTGGTCCTGATCGCGCTGATCATGCTGCTGCGGCGGCTGCGGGTCTGGCGCGCGTCGGTGTACGCGGTGCTCGGCGCCGGGGTCTGGGCGGCGATGCTGGAGAGCGGCGTCCACCCGACACTGGCCGGGGTGCTGCTGGGCGTGCTGGTGGCGGTGTACGGGCCGAGCGAGACCAGGCTCCTGGAGGCGGGGGAGATCGTCCAGGCGCTGTCGCGCGCGCCCAGCGCCGAGCTGGAGCGGCAGGCGACCCGCACCGTGCAGCGGACGGTGTCGATCAACGAGCGGCTCCAGTTGCGGCTGCACCCCTGGACCAGCCACGTGATCGTGCCGGTCTTCGTGCTGGCCAACGCGGGTGTGGTGCTGAGCGCCGAGAACCTGCGGGCCGCGGCCGGCTCCCCGGTCACCGTCGGCATCATCGCCGGCCTGGTGCTGGGCAAGTTCGCCGGGATCGCACTGGGCGCCTGGATCCCGCTGCGGCTGAACTGGGGGGACCTGCCCGGCGGCCTGGTGTGGGGCCAGGTGCTCGGCGGCGCCGCGGTGTCGGGCATCGGGTTCACGGTCGCGCTGTTCATCACCGACCTGGCGTTCTCCGACGACGCCGCGCTGCAGACCCAGGCCAAGATCGGCATCATCGCGGGGTCGCTGCTGGCCGCGGCGTGCGGCTGGGCGATCTTCCGGGTGGCCTGGGACCGCGGCGCCGTCTGCGCCCCGCCGGGCGCGCCCGCGGTCCCCGAGGCCGAGGTCGCCCCGCCCCCGCCGGTCACCGCGCGCGACCACCTGCTGGGGCCCGCCGACGCCCCGGTGACGCTGATCGAGTACGGCGACTTCGAGTGCCCGTACTGCGGGCGCGCGGAGGAGGCGATCAGGCAGGTCCGGGAGCGGTACGGCGACAGGCTGCGGTTCGTGTTCCGCCACTTCCCGCTGCGCGAGGTCCACCCGCACGCGGTCTCGGCCGCGGTGGTGGCGGAGGCCGCGGCCGACCAGGGCCGCTTCTGGGAGATGCACGACGTGCTCTTCGCCAACCAGCTGGCCCTCACCGACATCGACCTGACGGCCTACGGCGAGCGGCTCGGCGTGAACGCCTGGGCCGACCTCGACCACCATCGCGCCCGCGTCAACTCCGACCGGGAAGGGGGCGAGCGCAGCGGGGTCGCCGGCACCCCCACGTTCTTCGTCAACGGCAGGCGGCACGAGGGCCCCCATGACGCCGCCGGACTGAGCGCAGCGATCGACGCCGCCCTGTAGGCGGCCGCCGGCCGGGGCGCCCGGCACCGGGGGCGCGGGGGATCACCGCCCCCGGCCCGTCAGTCGTTGCCGGACTCGATCGCGGCGTGGTCGAGCAGCTTGTCGTCACCGCCGGGGGCCTCCCCGCGGGAGGCGATCGCCTCGGCCCCGCCCTTGGGCATCGCGCCGATCAGCCCGGTCGAGGCCGCCTGCGCGGCACCGACCAGCGGCGGCTGCGCGCTGCCGACCAGGCCGAGCCCGGCGTACTGCTCGAGCTTGGCGCGCGAGTCGGCGATGTCGAGGTTGCGCATGGTCAGCTGGCCGATGCGGTCCACCGGCCCGAACGCCGAGTCCTCGGTCCGCTCCATCGACAGCTTGTCCGGGTGGTAGCTGAACGCCGGTCCGGTCGTGTCCAGGACGGAGTAGTCCTCGCCGCGCCGCAGCCGCAGCGTGACCTCGCCGGTGACGGCCGCGGCGACCCACCGCTGGAGCGACTCGCGCAGCATCAGCGCCTGCGGGTCCAGCCAGCGGCCCTCGTACAGCAGCCTGCCCAGCCGCCGGCCCTCGTTGTGGTACGCCGCGAGGGTGTCCTCGTTGTGGATCGCGTTGACCAGCCGTTCGTAGGCCGCGTGCAGCAGCGCCATGCCCGGCGCCTCGTAGATGCCCCGGCTCTTGGCCTCGATGATGCGGTTCTCGATCTGGTCGGACATGCCCAGGCCGTGCCGGCCGCCCACGGCGTTGGCCTCCAGCACCAGGTCGACGGCGGAGGGGAACTCCTTGCCGTTGATCGTCACCGGCCGGCCCTGTTCGAAGCCGATCGTGACGTCCTCGGCGGGGATCTCCACGGCGGGGTCCCAGAACCGCGCGCCCATGATCGGCTCGACGATCTCGATGCCCGCGTCGAGATGCTCCAGCGCCTTGGCCTCGTGGGTGGCGCCCCAGATGTTCGCGTCGGTGGAGTAGGCCTTCTCCGTGCTGTCCCGGTAGGGCAGGCCGCGGGCGAGCAGCCACTCCGACATCTCGGTGCGGCCGCCGAGCTCGCTGACGAAGTCGGCGTCCAGCCACG
Source organism: Spirillospora sp. CA-255316 (assembly GCA_050942275.1). Lineage (GTDB taxonomy): Bacteria > Actinomycetota > Actinomycetes > Streptosporangiales > Streptosporangiaceae > Spirillospora. The sequence goes on from CP192047.1 coordinate 4,566,992, forward strand.
GCTTGTAGATCCGCAGCGAGGGGTTGGCGAGCAGGCCGTACCGGTAGAACCGCTCGATGTCGTTGCCCTTGAAGGTGGAGCCGTCGCCCCAGATCTGCACGTCGTCCTCGAGCATCGCGCGGACCAGCAGGGTGCCGGTCACCGCGCGCCCGAGGGGCGTGGTGTTGAAGTAGGCGCGGCCGCCCGACCGGATGTGGAACGCTCCGCAGGCCAGGGCCGCGAGTCCCTCCTCCACGAGGGCGGCCCGGCAGTCGACCAGCCGGGCGACCTCCGCGCCGTACGCCGTGGCGCGGCCGGGCACGGAGGCGATGTCGGGCTCGTCGTACTGGCCGATGTCGGCGGTATAGGTGCACGGCACGGCACCCTTCTCGCGCATCCACGCGACCGCGACCGAGGTGTCGAGACCACCGGAGAAGGCGATCCCGACACGTTCACCGACAGGCAGGGAGGTGAGCACCTTGGACATGAGTAGAAGTATATGCACACCATTGCATGATCATGCAAAACCGGGTCGTTCATCGCCCCGGCCACGGAGGCCGGACCGGTCCGCCGGTAGCGATCGCCAGGCCCCCGCGCCCGCCGAGGCTCCCCACGGCGCGGGCGGCGGACGCCGCTCCGGTCGCGCGATCTTGCCGACGGCCGTGTCGGTCAGGGCGGCCCCGGGCCGCCCTGACCTCGTGGGTGAGGGCGAGCGGGCACGCGGCGGGCTGGAGAAGGCGGGCCCCGGGGCGAGCCGCCGGCCCCGCGTCCGGCGGGAAATGCGGCGCCTGCGCTCTCCGGTCTCCGCCTGGTGAAAGGACGTGCCGTTGCCAGTGAACGCTGGCGGTTCGCGGCCGGGACTTCGCTGACAGGCAACATTCCCGGTGGTGAGGCCGCCGTCCCCCTGCTTGATCGTTGAAAGGCCGATGATTTGTTGTGGCGGGCAACGCGGGAAGGAGATCGCGAAAGCGTTCCGGACGTCAAGTTCGCCGCTGGCTAACATTTGACAATCTCAGCCTCAACGTCCGATGTCAAGGGGGCCGGGGTGGCCGGTCACGAGTGCCCTGCCCTGTCCTTGAGTTGTTCTGTGCGGATCAATTGGAACGGTCCCGATGTGATCTGCAACAACAGGCGAGGCCTGGTCGTCGGTACCTGAGAATTGCCAGGTCAGGACAGAAGTGCGGCGGGTCCGCGGCGGCCGGGCTAATGGGGGAGGGGTGCCGGAAAAGTGCTTGTTTGGGTTAGCTGCCACCGTGGTACGTTGACTTCGTTCAATCGAGTTGCGCGGGGGGCTCGGATGGTGATTCTCGGGTCACGGAACGTGATCACGATCGCCCATTCTTCCGAACGCGATATTGATCGATCTGCAACCGGGGTGTTCGAGTCGTCCTCCGGTGGGCGGCCTTCGGTGTGGAACGGGCGCGCTCTGTTTCCACGCTGTTTCAACGGTGTTGCGCCTGTTTACGGGGGTCCTCCGTAGGCCGATCCGGCCTTTTCTCTGTCCGACCGGCGTGAACTGCGGAAAAGCCGATTTCCCGCGAATTCGGCTGTGTGAATTCAGGCCTTGGAACGCTCTCCGAACGAGAGGAAGGCGATGACCGACCGTGCGCGCCCCAGGACGCCAGCCGATCGAGGCGCATCCGATCCGGGCGACCCGGAGATCCGCAATTTCCTGTACCGATGCCAGCGGGCGATACGGCGCCATGTGCCCGATCTGACCGAGCAGGTGCTGGTGTCGTTGCGCAAAAGCGAGAAGGCCTACCGCAGCGGCGCGATACCGCCCCAGGAGCCGCCGCAGTGGATCGCGCAGTCGATCCACCGGGCCCTGGACGCCCTGCCGCTGCCTCCCGCCGAGATTCCCGAGACCTTCGACATGCCCCAGCGGACCGGGTCGCGGCGGGCCCGTCAGGGGGTGCCGCAGCGCGCTCTGCTCCGGGCCTACCACGACGGCGGCAAGGTGCTGACGACCGCCTGCATGCAGTGGGCGTTCGAGGAGGGGCTGCACCCCCAGAAGTCGGTCATGCTGGTCGAGAGCGTGTGGCGGATCGCCGACGAGCACTCGGTCATCGCGGTCGACGCGCTGCGCAGCGCGCAGCAGGACGTCACCGACCAGCGCTGGGCGGGCTTCCTGCTGGACACGCTGCTGAACGGCGACGCCGACGAGTCCAGCGCCGCCACGGTCGCCCGCGCCTTCGCCCTCCCGGAGCGGGGGCGCTATGCGGTGATCGTCCGGCAGCCCGCGCCGGGCGGCCCGCCGCCGCGGGTGGAGGACCTGGTCCCCTTCGCGGGCGGGATGAGGGTGATCTGGCGGATGCACGGGGAGCACGCGGTCGGCGTGGCGGTGCTGGGCGAGGAGGAGCCCACCCGCCTGGGCGGCGCGCTGTCCGGCGGGGACTTCCGCACCGGGATCAGCGCCGCGACGACCGGGCTGGCCTCGCTGGGCCGCGCCCGCACGCAGGCGGAGGTGGCGGCGCGCACGCTCCACGGCGCGGGGCTGGCGTTCCTGGAGGAGCGGCTGCCCGTGGCGATGCTGAGCGCCGATCCCGCCCTCGCCCGCGAACTGCAGGTGCAGGTGCTCGCCCCGGTGCTCGCCCTGGAGGCGGGCCGCAGGGACCTGCTGCTGGAGACCCTGGAGGCGTGGCTGGTCGCCGACGGGCTGGTGGCCAAGGTCGCCGCCGACCTGCACTGCCACCGCAACACCGTCCTGAACCGGCTGCGGCGGATCGAGGAGCTCACGGGACGCTCGCTGTCCTCGCCCCGGGCCGTGATCGACCTCGGCCTGGCCCTGGAGGCGTTCCGGCACTTCGGGGGCCCGGACGACCTGGGCCGGGTCGTGCGCCGCGTCGGGTAGGGGACCCCTCTGGAACGCGGGCGCGCCTGCCCGTAGAGTGAGTTGGATGATCCAACTTACTCTGCGGGCGGTGCGCCCATGACGACCGCCGCGCCCATGCCGCCCGGAGTGCTGCTCCGGGCACCCGACGACGGCCCGATCGTCCCCGACGAGCGGCTGCGCGGCTTCGGCGGCCTGCACGGCGGCCTGGCCCTGGCGCTGCTGACCTCGGCGATGCAGCGGCACGCCCCCGGGCTCGTGCTCCGCAGCGCATCCGCCCGGCTGCACCGCGCGCTCACCGGCGAGTTCACGATCGTCACCCGGGTGCTGCGCCCGGGGCGTGTCACGACGCTCGCGGCCGAGGCGATCGCGGGCGACCAGGGCGCGGACGGCGCGGCCGCGGGGGAGGGGCCGCAGGTCGACGCGTCGGCGATCTTCGCGGAGCCCCGCGCGGTGGACGGCCCCGTCCTGGCCCCGCCGGCCCCCGCCGCGCCGCCCCCGCCGGAGTGCGAGATCTTCCAGATCCCGCCGGAGTTCGTGCCCATCTCGCAGTTCTGGCAGATCCGCCCGGTCGGGCCGAACCGTCCCTACGCGGGCGGCGCCGAGCCGGAGCTGACCGCGTGGGTCCGGCTCCTGGAGGACGACGACCCGCCGGACGTCCATCGCCTGATCCTGCTCATGGACGCCCTCGCCCCCGCCTACGCCGCTATGCTGACGGGCCTGCGCCTCATCCCGACCGTCGAGCTGACCGTGCGTCCCGGGGACGGCCTGGCGGGTGCGGGCTCCCCCTGGGTCCTGCTGCGCGCCCGCACGCGCAGCGCCGGCGCGAGCGGGTGGAACGAGGAGACCGTCGACGCCTGGGACCCCACCGGCGCCCATCTGGGCTCCGCGCACCAGCTCCGCCTCCTGCGCGGCACCTGACGCCACGGCGGCGGCACGCCCCTCCCGGGGCCCCTCGCGGGGTGTGCCGCCGCACAATCGTCCGGGCCCATCTGTTCGCCCGCACATGATTCGACCGGGTCTCCCCTCATTTCATTGACCGTGCCCTGGGCCCGTGGAATTGTCCGAAGCTGTTGACGGCGGCTGAACTGCTCGCAGGGACGGCTGATGGACTATTCCGAGATCCCATTGCCCGACATTCTCCGGATCAGGTCACAGGAACAGGGCGACGCGCTCGCGTTCCGTTTCCTGGCCGACGGAACACGTGACCAGAGCATCGACTGGACCTATCGCGACCTGGCCGCGCACGCCGGGATCGTGGCCGCCGGGCTGGAGGGGACCGGCGGGCGGCGGGTGGTGCTGGCGGTGGACCCCGGACTGCACTACGTCGCCGCGCTGTTCGGCATCCTGGGGGCCGGCGCCACCGCGGTGCCGTCGTTCCCGCCGGTGGGACGGCGTGCGACCGACCGGTTCCTGTCGATCATCGCCGACTGCTCACCCGACGTCGTGATCGTCTCCGGGTGGCTGGCGGCGGAGGCGGACGAGCTCGTGCGGCGGCTGCCCCCGGCGGCCCGCGCCGTGCGGTGGCTGTTCGTCGACGACGGCTTCTTCCACGGAAAAAGCGCGCCCGGTGCATTCCCGGTCCGCCATTCCGAGCCCGCGCTGCTGCAGTACACCTCGGGTTCCACGGGTGATCCGAAAGGGATCGTCCTGACCCACGAGAATCTGGTCAGCAACTGCCGGGTGCTGCATCACAGCATGGGCGCCGATTCCGACCGGATGGGCCTTTCCTGGCTGCCGCCCTACCACGACATGGGCCTGATGGGCACGATCATGCTGGCCCTGCACGGGGGCTGGCCGCTGGTGATGATGTCGCCGGTGCACTTCGTGCAGCAGCCCGTACGGTGGCTGCGGGCCGTGACCGAGCACGGGGTCACCATCTCGGTGGCCCCGAACTTCGCGTTCGACATGTGCGTCGACTCCATCGCCGACGACGAGCTGGCCGGCCTGGACCTGAGCACCCTGCGGCAGCTCTACTGCGGCGCCGAGCCGGTGCTCAAGAGCACGCTGGACCGGTTCCGGGAGCGGTTCGCCGCCTGCGGCTACCGCGAGTCCGCGCTCATCCCGTGCTACGGGATGGCCGAGGCGACCCTCTTCGTCTCCGGGAAGCCCGACGGGACGATGATGCGGAGCGCGTGGATCGGCAAGGCGGCCCTGGAACGCGGGGCCGTGGAGGTCGCCGGGACGGGCGCCGACGGGGCCACCGAGGTCGTGAGCTGCGGCGTCGTCGCCCTCGGCCACGAGGTCCTCATCGCCGACCCCGAGACGCTGCGTCCCCTCCCGGAGGGGAGCGTCGGGGAGATCTGGGTCCGCGGGGCCAACGTCGCGGAGGGCTACTTCGGCAAGCCCGAGGCGACCGCCGACACCTTCGAGGCGCGCCCGCTCGGCGGCACGCCCGCCGCCGCTGAGGGCGCCGCGGACGGCGGCACGGACGGCGGCGCTGACAACGGCACGGACGGCGGCGCCTACCTGCGCACCGGCGACGCCGGCTTCCTCCTCGACGGAGAGCTGTACGTCACCGGCCGCCTCAAGGACGTCGTCATCATCGCGGGCCGCAACCTCTACCCGCAGGACATCGAGGTGTCCGCGCTCACCGCGCACGACGGGCTGCGCAAGGCCGCCGCGTTCTCCGTCCGGCCCGAGGGCCGCGAGGAGGAACTGGTGGTCGTCGGCGAGTTCCGCCGCGCGGGCCGCCGCACCGCCGCCGACCTGGCCGCGGTGCGCGAGGCGGTCGTCGCCGCGGTGACGGCCGACCACGCCGTGCGCCCGGCCCGCGTCCACCTCGGCCCGCCCGGCACCGTGCCCACCACCACCAGTGGGAAGGTGCGCCGCAACGCGACCCGGGAGGCCTACGAGCGGGGCGCGCTGAAGGAGCTCGCCCCGGCGAAGGACGGGCCGCGGACCGCTGCCGCGGGCCCGCTGGCCGCGGCGGGGGAGGCACGGGGATGACCGTCGAACTGACCGGCTCGCCCGCCGCGCAGGCCGCCGACGGCGACGCGTCGGCCCGCCGCCTGGCCTACGTCACCGTCTGCGTTCCCGCGGCGGGGTTCGCCGCCGCGCTGCTGTACTCCTTCGTGTACGGCTTCACGCTGGTCGACGGCATCCTGCTCGGCGCCATGTACCTGGTGACCGCGATCGGCGTCGAGGGCGGCCTGCACCGCTTCTTCTCCCACCGCGCGTTCGCGGCGCGGCCCGTCGTCACCGCCCTGTGGGGGGTGGCGGGGAGCATGGCCGCCCAGGGGCCGATCGTGTTCTGGGTCGCCACGCACCGCATCCACCACGCGTTCACCGACACCGACCGCGACCCGCACTCGCCGCGGCCGATCGGGACCGGCCGGCTGGCCCGGGTCCGCGGCCTGTGGCACGGGCACGTCGGGTGGCTGTTCACGGTGCGGCGGGCGAACTGGAGCCGGCACGTCCCCGACCTGCTGGCCGACCGCACCGTCATGAAGATCAACGAGCTCTACTTCGTGTGGGTGCTGCTCGGCCTCGCCGTGCCCGCGGCGCTGGGCGGCCTGCTCACCTGGAGCGTCGGCGGGGCCGTCAGCGGCCTGCTCTGGGGAGGCCTGGCCAGGATCTTCCTGCTCGACCAGGTGACCTGGGGGGTCAACTCGATCGGCCACACCCTGGGGAACCGCCCCTACCGGACCCGGGACAACAGCCGCAACGTCGCGCCCATGGCGCCGCTCTCGGTCGGCGGGGCCTGGCACAACAACCACCACGCCAGGCCGTCGCTCGCCCACAACCGCCACACGTTCTGGCAGATCGACATCACCGGGACGTTCATCGGCCTGCTCGACCGGGCGGGCCTGGTGTCCGACGTTCGCTACCCCAAGCACGCCGGCCGACGTGGCCGGGGGAGGTAATTCCATGTCCACGGCAACGACCGCGCCCCCCGCGGCGGCGATCGTCAAGCTCGACCCGGCCAGCGCCCGGATCAAGTGGATCACGGCTTTCTCGATGATGACCCTGCCCGGCCTGGGCACGCTCGCCGCCGCCTGGTTCCTCTGGCAGGGCCTGTTCACCACCACCGACCTGGTCCTGTTCGCGGTGATGTACTTCGTCCACATGGCCGGCATCACGATCGGCTTCCACCGCTACCTGGCGCACAAATCGTTCAAGACCTCCCGGTTCTTCGAGGGCGTCCTCATGATCGCCGGGTCGATGGGCGGCCAGGGGCCCATCATGTACTGGGTCACCACGCACCGCCGCCACCACCGGTTCAGCGATCGGGAGGGCGACCCGCACTCGCCGAATCTGGCCGGGGACGGGCCGCTCGCCAAGCTGCGCGGCCTCTGGTACGCGCACATGCCGTGGATGCTCAGCGACGAGAGCTCGAGCTGGAGCTTCTGGGCGCCGGACGTGCTGCGCGACCGCAGGCTGTTCTTCTACCACCGCACCTACCAGGTCTGGGTGGTCGCCGGGCTGGCGCTGCCCGCGGTGATCGGCTTCGCGGTGGAGCAGACCCCGATGGCCGCGCTCACCGGTTTCGTGTTCGGCGGCCTGGCCCGGATGTTCCTGGCCAACCAGGCGGCCTGGTGCGTCGGCTCGCTCAGCCACATGATCGGCGGCCGGCCGTTCGACAACGGCGACCGCAGCGCCAACAACTGGCCGGTGGCCGTCTTCACCTTCGGTGAGGGCCTGCAGAACAACCACCATGCCTTCCCCGGCTCGTACCGGCACGCCGTGCGCCGGTGGGAGCCCGATCTGAGCGGCTGGCTGCTGACCGCCCTCGGCCGGACCCGCGTGGTCTGGGACCTGCGGCAGCCCGACGCCCCGACGATCGCCGCACGCCGGAAGAGGGGGCCGCGGGCCGCCGCGAAGGCCGGCGGCGGCGCCGCGACCGGGTCGGAGGAGTCGCGCACGGCCGCGTGACCGGCCCCGCCCGGCCCGCCCGCCCCGCCCGATCGACCGCCCGCCCGCCCCAGACCACCAGGCCCACTGACGGGAGTGCCCCATGTTCAAGCGCAACAAGAAGGTCCAGGAACTCGACGGCCCGCTGAGCGCCGACTCGCTGCGCCGGTGGCTGATCGAGCACCTGGCCGCCCGGGTCGGCGCGTCGCCCGCCGACATCGACACCGGCAAGACGTTCGAGGCCTACGGGCTGGACTCGCGGGTCGCGGTCCAGGTCTCCGGCGCCCTGGAGAAGATCGTCGAGCGGCGGCTGTCGCCCGGGCTGCTGTACGAGCACCAGACCATCGACGCGCTGAGCGCCCACCTGGTCAAGGAACTGCACCTCGCCGACCGAGCCTGAACGCGGAAGGACACAGGCGATCATGTCTGCCTACAGTTTTCCGTCGTCCCCCGGCAAGCAATTCGACGACTTCCTGCGCAAGTCCGAGCGGATCAAGGACGAGCGGCTGGCCTCGGCCATCCCGCGGGAGTTCTTCGTCCCCCGCGTCGCGCGCGGGCTGCTGGGCTTCGCCGTCAGCTGGGCGCTGTACATCGGCGCGATCGTCGGCATGGCGTTCGCCCCGCACTGGCTGCTCTACATCCCGCTGCTGGTCGTCGCGGGACTGGGCGGCTGGGGGCTGCACTGCATCGCGCACGACTGCGGGCACGGGTCCTTCTCCCGCTCCCGGAGGTTCAACTTCGCAGTCGGCCACGTGTCGCTGCTGCCGCTGATCTATCCGTTCCACGCCTGGCGGCACGTGCACAACCTGCACCACCAGCACACCAACAACCTGGAGCTGGACACCGACTGGAAGCCGATGCCGGCGGCCATGTACAAGCGGATGCCGTTCTGGGAGAAGGTGATCTACCAGGGCACCCGCACCTGGGCGTTCTGGGGCGGGACGATCAACTACTGGCGGGTGTCGGGGTTCCGGCCGTCCTTCTTCCCGAAGAAGGAGATGCGCCGCGACGTGCGGCGCTCGATCTGGTTCGTGCTCGCGGCGTGCGCGGTCTACTTCCCGCCGCTGGTCTACTTCACCGGGGTCCGCGGCCTGCTGCTGTACTTCGTGGCGCCGTGGCTGGCGACGCACGCCTGGTTCAGCGCGACCACGCTGATGCACCACAGCGCCAGCGACGTGCCGTACCTCACCTCCGACCACTGGACCAAGAACGCGGGCCGGCTGCTGCTGACCACCGACTACATGTACCCGCGCTGGCTGCTGTTCCTGACGCACAACATCTCGGTGCACACCGCCCACCACGTGGCCCCGCCCGTGCCGTTCTACAACCTGCCCAAGGCGCAGGAGGCGCTGAAGAAGGCGTACCCCGGCATGATCCGCGAGCGGGAGCTCAAGGTCGGGCAGCTGTGGCACATCGTCCGCCGGCTGCACTTCTACGACACCGAATCCGGCTTCTACACCGACTTCGCAGGAACGCCGGTCGCGCCGGGCACCGAGGCACTGGAAGGGCGGCGCGCGGAGACCGTGAAGGAAGCGGCTTGACCTCCTCCCCCTCCTGAATGAGGGGGATTCCAACCCATGGCCTCAGGAGAGGAGAACAGGTTGAGGTTCGCGGTTCATCCGCCCCGGCACCCCGGAGCGTCCCCGCGCAGCAACGGCCGGTCCGGCCGCCGCGCCCACAAGCCTGCCGACCTCGTGGGCGATGATGAGCGCCGCGTTCACCTCGGCGTTGCCGACGTGGCCGCAGGACCGGCACCGCAAACGCGCTTGGCTCTCGCGCACCTGCCGAGCCGCGGTCCCGCACGCCCGGCAGCGCTGCGAGGTGGACGCGGGATCGATCGTGTGCACCCGGCCGGGGCCTTGTGCTCCCACCGGCCAGGCGCCACAGACGGTAGCACCGGCCCGCGGGTCGCGCTCGGTGTTTCGGAGATCCGCCGTGGCGGCGGATCTCCGGTCCTCGTCCTGCTCCGCAGGTGTCCGATTCCTCCCCCGCCTGAAGGCGGGGCTCTCCTCGGAGGTTCCCGATGATCCGGATGATCCGGGTGCCTCTGGCGGCCCGGCGGCTCGGGTACGCGGCGTTCGGGGCGGTGGCGCCCGGGATCGCGGGGCGGCGGGCGACCGACGCGTTCAGCACGACCCGCGCCCTCGGCCTGCATCCCGACGACGTCGTCCCGCTCGGGGCCCGCAGGTTCGCGGTCGACGGCGACGAGCACGTCCGGGGCGGCTACCTGTGGAGCGAGGACGAGGGCGGGCCGGTGGCCCTGCTCGTCCACGGCTGGGGCATGGACAGCAGCAGCATGCACGCCCTGGTCGGCCCGCTGCGGGAGCTGGGCTACCGGGTCGCGGCCTTCGACGCCCCCGGGCACGGGGTGTCGGAGGGGTCGCAGGCCACGATGACCCAGTTCACCCGGGCCACCGGCGCCGTACTGGACACCCTCGGCGACGTGCGGGTGGTGGTGGCGCACTCCCTCGGCTCCATCGCCGCGACGGGAGCCGTGGCGGAGCGTCCCGGCCTGCCCGTCGACTGCATGGTGCTGATCGCGCCGACCTGCACGCTGACCGGTGTGCTGGAGCGGTGGTCCCGCTCGGAGCTGCGGCTGCGCCGGTCGGTCGTTGAGGAGATCTACCGGGAGCTGCGGCGGCGCAACGGCGTGCCCGTCTCGCACTGGGACGTGACCGGCCTCGGCGGCGGGCTCGACCTCCCGGTCCTGGCGGTGCACGACCCGGGCGACGACGTGGTCCCGTTCAGCGAGGCCGAGGCCGTCGCCGCCGGGCTGCGCGACGTGCGGCTGGAGGCGGCGCCGGGCGGCCCCGGCCACTTCGGGATCCTGATGGCCGCCGCGGTCCGGGAGTCGGTCGGCGCGTTCATCGTCGAGCACGCGAGCACGGAGACGGAGGCGGCCCAGTGACGACGCCCGGCGTGGCCGAGAGCGCGGTGAAGGGCAAGGCGTGGATGTGCCTGGTGTGCGGCTTCGTCTACTACGAGGACGAGGGCCTGCCCGAGGAGGGGATCCCGCCGGGCACCTCCTGGGACGACATCCCCGATGACTGGGCCTGTCCCGACTGCGGCGTGAGCAAGGAGGACTTCGTGATGGCCCCGCTCTAGGGAGCGCGCGCCGCCCAGCCATGGAACCGCCGAGACCTACAACGATCGGGAGTGAGCGTGAGTCAGACAGGGACCTTGGCCGACCCCGCCGACGTGATGCTGCGCCTGCTGGCGCCCGAGGGCAAACAGGACCCCTATCCGCTCTACGAGGAGATGCGCGCGCACGGGGCGCTGGTGGACCTGGGCGGCGCTCACGTCTTCGCCACCGGTTACGCCGAATGCGCGCGGGCGCTGCGCGAACCGGACCTGCTGTCCACCGACGGCGCCGTCCAGGACGTGAAGATGCCGGGCTGGCGCGAGCACTCGTCCTGGCGCTGGCTCACCACGAACATGCTGTTCTCCAACGACCCCGACCACGAGCGGTACCGTCGTTTCTTCAGCAGCGCGTTCTCCGCCCGCAGCGTCGAGGCGTGGCGGCCCACGGTGGAGCGCATCGCCGGCGAGGTGGTGGAGCACGTCGCCGTGCTCGGCGCGGGCTGTGCCACGGTCGACCTGGTCCCCGAGTTCTCGTTCCGGTTCGCGATGGGCGTCATCGGCGAGCTGCTCGGCATCCCGCCGGAGGACCGGCAGGGGATGCGGGGGATGATCGGCGACATCACCACCGCCCTCGACCCCATCGGCGACCTGAGCGAGCTGGAGCGCGGGGACGCGGGCATGGACCGGCTCGCCGAGTACTGCCACGCGCTGGTCGCCAGCCGCCGCAGGGCGCTGGGCTCGGACCTGACCAGCGTGTTCATCCGCGCCCGGGACAAGACCGGGGAGCTGACCGAGCGGGAACTGGTCGCCAACATCATGCTGCTGATCGTCGCGGCGGCCGAGGCGCCGCAGGATCTGCTGAGCAACATGGTGCGGCTGGCCCTCGAATACCCCGCGCACGCGGACCGGCTCCGCGAGGATCCCGCGGCGGCGCCCGGCTTCGTCGACGAGACCCTCCGCTTCGACCCGGCCGTGCAGGCGCTGAACCGGGTGGCGGGACGCGACCTGGACTACTTCGGCGTCCGCATCGCCAAGGGCACCCCGCTGACGCTGCTGATCGCCGCGGGCAACCGCGACCCGCGCCGCTTCCCCGACCCGGCGGTCTTCGACCCCTCCCGTCCCGACAACCAGCCGCTGACGCTGAGCGGCGGGGCGCACTTCTGCCTCGGCGCCGCGCTGGCGCGGATGTCGGCCGAGACCGCGGTGCCGCTGCTGCTGCGCAGGTTCCCCGACCTGGCGACGGCGGGACGGCCCACGTTCCGCGACCAGCTGGTGCAGCGAGGCCACGCCAGCCTTCCCGTCACGACGGGATGACGGCCAGCGGGCGCCGAGCGGCCCGTCCATGTCCCGGGCCGGGCCCAGGCCCGTCCAGGGCCCACCCCCGTCCAGGGCCCACCCCTGTCCCGGGCCCACTCCTGTCCGAGCCCATCCCCACCCCGAGCGAAAGAGGAAGGCGAAGTGACCGTGAACGAGGACGCGCGGACGGCCGGTGAGCAGGCCGCCCACTCCGATGAACTCAGCGACGCCGCGCTCGCGGCGTCCCTGGAAGGGGGCTTCAGCAGCCGGTACGCCGAGGTCAACGGGGTGCGGCTGCACTACGTGACCGGCGGCGAGGGCGAGCCGCTGGTGCTGCTGCCCGGCTGGCCGGAGACGTGGTGGGAGTACCGCAAGGTGATGCCGGCGCTGGCGGAGCGCTACCGGGTGTTCGCGGTCGACATCCGCGGCATGGGCGGCTCGGGCAGGCCGGAGGGCGGCTACGAGAAGAAGGCGATGGCCCGCGACATCCTGGAGCTGTCGCGCCACCTCGGCTACGAGAAGGTCAACATCGCCGGGCACGGCATCGGCTCCATGGTCGCCTTCAGCCACGCCGTCAACCACCCGGAGGCCACCGGGAAGGTGGCGGTGCTCAACACCACCCACATCGACGAGAGCTACTACGAGTTCCGCATCATGCCGCGGCCCGAGGACCCGGGCCCGCACCGGTGGTGGCTCGGCTTCAACCTGGTGCCGGAGTTCCCCGAGCAGGTCCTGGCGGGCGACTACCGGCCCATGATCGAGTTCATGTTCCGGCTGAGCCTGGTCGACCCGGAGGCGATCACCGAGCGGGACCGGGAGGTCTACGCGCGGGCCTACTCCTCCCGGGAGGCGATCATCGCCAGCAAGAGCTGGTTCCAGGCGTACCAGCAGGACATCGAGGACTTCAACGGGTACGGGAAGGTCACCGTGCCGATGCTCGGGCTGGCGTACGGCCCGTTCTTCGACTACATGCAGAAGGTCCTGCCCGAGCAGGGCACCGATGTGCGGGTGCTCGAGGTGAAGGACAGCCGCAACTACCTCGTCGAGGAGCAGCCCCAGGCCGTCATCGACGCGTTCTTCGAGTTCTTCGGCTGAGCGTCCGGCCGGGCGGCGGCCGTCCGGGCCGGTGCGGGCGCCGAGGCGGTCGCACCGGCCCGGGGGACGTACGCCACACGGGCAAAGGGTTGTGTTTTCCAACTCACCGGTAATAAGGTCCGAGAGTCGATTGGATTTCACAACTCACTCTCGGAGGAGGGGCGTGAACCCTTCAAGTACCCCGACCGCCCGGCCCGCGGCCCCGCCGGGCGGCGCGGCGGGACCGTCCCGGCTGGGCCCCGTCTTCGCCATCGTGGCGATCGGGGTGTCGATGTCCAACCTCGACCTCTTCATCGTCAACGTGGCCCTGCCCCAGGTGGGGGAGGGCTTCTCCGGCGCCTCGCTGGCGTCGCTGTCGTGGGTGCTCAACGCCTACGCGGTGATCTTCGCGGCCCTGCTGGTCCCCGCGGGCAACTTCGCCGACCGCACCAGCGCCAAGCGCGCCTACCTGCTCGGCATCGGCGTGTTCACCCTCGCATCCCTGCTGTGCGCGCTCGCCCCCGGCGTCTCGTGGCTCGTCGCGGCGCGCGTCCTGCAGGCGGCCGGCGCCGCGATCCTCATCCCCTCCTCGCTCGGCCTGCTCCTGGCGGCCGCGCCGCCCGAGAAGCGGCTGCCCGCCATCCGCGGCTGGACCGCCATCAGCGGGCTGGCGGCGGCGCTCGGCCCGGTCGCCGGCGGGCTGCTCACCCAGTTCGACTGGCGCTGGGTGTTCCTGGTCAACGTGCCGCTGGGGCTCGCGGCGCTGGCCTTCGGACCCAGGATCCTGCCGGGCACCACCGCCAAGAAGGACGCCGCGCGGCCCGACCTGGCGGGAGCGGCGCTGCTCACCGCCGGGATCGCGGCCCTGGCGCTCGGCGTCGTCCAGAGCGAGGACTGGGGCTGGGCGTCGCCGGAGGTCATCGGTTCCCTGGCCGCGGCCGCGGTGCTGCTCGTCGCGTTCGTCGTACGGTCCGCGCGGCACCCCTCGCCGGTCCTCCCGCTGGACCTGCTGCGCGTCCCGGCCTTCAGCCCGGCGTCGCTGGCCAACGTCCTGTTCGCGGTGGCGTTCGCGGCGATGCTGCTGTCGGCCGTGCTGTGGTGCCAGCAGGTGTGGCAGTGGTCTGCGCTGCGCACCGGCCTGGCGATCGCGCCGGGGCCGCTCATGGTGCCCGCGCTCGCCGTCGGCGCGGCCCCGGTCGCCCGCAAGCTGGGTGCGGGCCCGCTCGCCGTCATCGGGTGCGCGTGCTTCGCGGCCGGCATCGGGTGGTGGATGTGGCGGGTGGAGGACGGCTACGCCGCCGGGATGCTGCCGGGCATGCTGCTCACCGGCGTCGGCGTCGGGCTGACCCTGCCCACGCTGATCGGCGCCGCCGTCTCCGCGCTGCCCCCGCAGAGCTTCTCGACCGGGTCGGCGGTGGTGACGATGGCGCGCCAGGTCGGCACGGTCCTCGGCATCGCCGTCCTGGTGGCCGCGCTCGGCTCCGGGCAGGGCGCCTCGGCCGACTTCGACGCCGGCTGGCTGCTGACGCTGCTGGCGACGGCCGCCGCCGCGGCGGTGTGCCTGTTCCTGCCCCGCCCGCGCAAGGCATGAGGGGGCCGGACAGTGAATACCACCAACGATCTGAGGAGGAACCCATGGGCGACGCGGTGATCGTGGAGGCGGTCCGCACCCCGATCGGCAAGGGCAAGCCCGGCGGCGCGCTGCACGCCGAGCACCCGGTGGACCTGCTGGCCAGGACGCTCAAGATCCTGGTCGAACGGGCGGGGATCGATCCCGCGCTCGTCGACGACGTGGTCGGCGGCGTCGTCACCCAGGTGGGGGACCAGGCGGTGAACCTCACCCGCTCGGCGGTGCTGGCGGCGGGGTTCCCCGAGAGCGTCCCCGCCACGACCGTCGACCGGCAGTGCGGCTCGTCCCAGCAGGCCATCCACTTCGCCGCGCAGGGCGTGATCAGCGGCGCCTACGACATCGCGATCGCCTGCGGGGTGGAGTCGATGTCGCGGGTGCCGATGGGCTCCAGCGTCCTGCCCGGCAGCAACCCCTTCGGGCCCGGCGTGGCCGCCCGCTACCCGGAGGGCCTGGTCGGCCAGGGCATCAGCGCCGAGCTGATCGCCGCCCGCTGGAAGCTCGACCGCGAGCAGCTGGACGCCTTCGCCTGCGAGTCGCACCAGCGCGCGGCCTCGGCCTGGGAGCGCGGCGAGTTCGACCGCGAGGTCGCCTGGACGGGCCAGCGGGACGAGACCGTCCGCCCCGGCACCTCGCCCGAGGTGCTGGCCGGCCTCAAGCCCGCCTACTACACCCCGGCCTACGAGGAGCGCTTCCCCGAGATCGGGTGGCGGATCACCGCGGGCAACGCCTCGCCGATCAACGACGGTGCCGCCGCGGTGCTGATCATGAGTGCCGAGGCCGCCGCCCGCCTGGGCCTGCGCCCCCGCGCCCGCTTCCACACCTTCGCCCTGGCCGGGGACGACCCGCTGCTCATGCTCACCGCGGTCATCCCCGCCACCGAGAAGGCCCTGGCGCGCGCCGGCCTGTCGGTGTCCGACATCGATCTCTTCGAGGTCAACGAGGCGTTCGCCCCGGTCGTCCTGTCCTGGGCGCACGACGTCGGCGCCGACCTGGACAAGGTCAACGTGCGCGGCGGCGCCATCGCCATCGGCCACCCGCTGGGCGCCAGCGGCGCCCGGCTGATGACCACCCTCCTGCACGCCCTGGAGGACCGGGACGCCCGCTTCGGCCTGCAGACCATGTGCGAGGCCGGCGGTCTCGCCAACGCGACCATCATCGAACGAGTCTGAACCGGGGGAACGTCGAGGACAGCGGCCCGGGCCCGCCGCGAACCGGCGCCCGGGCCGCCGCCCGGCCGGAAAACCCCCGACCTAGGGGTGACTTCATGGCAAGGGACATCACGGCACGCGAGTGCTCCATCGCCGACACCCTCCAGATCGTCGGTGAGCGGTGGACGCTGCTGGTGATCCGGGAACTCATCTACGGGGTCCGCCGGTTCGACGGCATCGTCCGCAACACCGGCGCCGCCCGTGACATCCTCACCGCGCGGCTGCGCAAGCTGGAGGCCGCCGGGATCGTCCGGCGGGAGCTGTACCGCGAGCATCCGGCGCGGTACGAGTACCACCTGACGCCCGCGGGCCGGGAGCTCAGCGACGTCCTGGCCGTTCTCATGAGATGGGGTGACCGCCACATCAACGCCGGCGACCCGCCCGTCCGCTGGGTGCACACCTGCGGGGCGCCCGTGGACCCCAAGGTCGTGTGCGGCGACTGCGGCAGGCCGATCGGGGAGGGAGGGCATCCGGTGGGACGGGGCGCCCGCACGGCCTGACGGTCGGGGGACGGGGGATTGTTCAACCGTTCGCCATATGATGTTTCCCCAGGTCAGGCGGGTAATCAGGGATAAAGGACGCGAAGCGTAACTCCCCGGTACAGAGAGGCATCAATGTCCGAGATCATCGCCGCCGTCCTCGCCAAGTCCCTGGTCATCGTGCTGGAGGCCCTCGCCGCCAAGCTGGCCGCCCACCTCGTGCGCACCGCCCGTGCCCGCTGGGCCGGGACGGCCGGCCCCCTGTCCGCCGCCGCCTGACCTCGGCCCGCGGGGCCCGCCCGGCCCGCCCCGCACGATCGTGAGGCCGACGGCCAGGAGCTGGGACGGCGCCAGGCCGAACATGGCGTGGAACGCGCCACTGAGGTGGGACGGGGTGGCGAACCCCGACTCCGCGGCGACGGTGGTGAGGTCGTGCCCGGCCGCCACGAGGTCGCCCGCCCGCAGGATCCGCGCCCACAGCCGGTAGCGGCGGAAGCTCGTCCCGGTCTGCTCCTTGAACAGGTGCAGGAAGCGCGAGACGGACAGCCCCGCCGACGCGGCGAGGTCCGCGGCGGAGACGGCGGAGCCGGGCCGGTCCAGCAGGCGCCGGGTCGCGGCGCGGATCCGGTCGGCGCCGCCGGCGGGCGCCGGCGCGGGCGCCGCCGCGCGCAGCCAGCGGGCCCCCGCGGTCGGGGCAGGGCAGTGGCGCAGGCGGGCGCCGAGCCTGATCAGGCGGTCCTCGTCGCGGTGGCCGTGCCGGACGGCCGCCCCGGTCTCCGCCATCCGGGCGGCGCAGGCGTGGGCGTGCGCCGAGGCCGGATCCAGGTAGCAGAACACCATCCGCCCGCCCGAGGCGACCAGGCGGTGCGGGAGGCGGGGCGGGACCAGCACGGTCCGTCCCGCGAGGGGCTCCCGTCCCGGGACCTCGACGGTCACCGGCCCGTCGACGCCGACCGCCAGGCACGCCACCGAGCCCGCGTGCACGTCCAGGTCCAGTGACGGCCCGGCGTAGAGGGCCTGGCCCGGCCACAGCCACAGGACGGCGCCCGCCAGGTCCCCGGCGCAGCGCGATTCCCGGGGACAGCGCGTTTCCCCGGGGCAGCATGTTCGTGAAAGCGCGGGCACGGCCTGCTCGCCCATCCTTTCGGCACCGGGGCACTCCGGCTCAGAGCCTACCCGCCCGAGGCGGCCGGGCGCCGTGAGCCGGTGCCGTCAGCGAGCCGATCGGAGGCCGTCCGCCATGGGCACCGCAGTGATCCTTCTCGTCGCCGCCTTCTTCCTGATGATGGGACTGCTGGGGCTGGCCGCCCCGACGGCCCTGGTCAGGCCGTTCAGGATCGTCCTGGAGGGGCCGGAGGCGCGCACGGAGATACGCGCCGTGTACGGGGGCTTCGGTGTCGCCATGGCGGCGGTGCTGGTGCTGGCCGTCCTGGACGGCGCCGGCACCGGTACCGGCACCGGGAGGGGAGCGGTGCTCGCGGTCGCGGGTGCCCTGGGAGGGATGGCCTTCGGCCGCCTGGCGGCACGGGCCGCCGACCGGCCCTCGGCCTTCTATCCGATCTGGTTCTACTTCTGGGTCGAGGTCGTGGCCGCGGTGGCGCTCGCCGCCGCGGCATGAGAGCCGGGTACGCCCGTCGACAATAATCGACTAACCTAGTAGGAAAAGAGGGATTAAGGAGGTGCCCCGTTGCCCGCCGAACCCCGTCCGCCCCGCAAGCAGGTCCATCTCGCGGCCCATTTCCCCGGGGTCAACAACACCACCGTCTGGTCGGACCCCGCCTCCGGCAGCCAGATCGACTTCGACTCCTTCGCGCACCTGGCGCGCACGGCCGAACGCGGCCGGTTCGACTTCTTCTTCCTGGCCGAGGGACTGCGGCTGCGGGAGCTGAAGGGCCGCATCCACGACCTCGACGTGGCCGGCCGCCCCGAGTCGCTGACCGTGCTGTCCGCCCTGGCCGCCGTCACCACCCGGCTCGGGCTCGCCGCGACGGTCAACTCCACCTTCAACGAGCCGTACGAGGTGGCCCGCCGGCTGGCCACCCTCGACCACCTCAGCGCAGGCCGGGCCGCCTGGAACGTGGTGACCAGCTACGACGCGTTCACCGGCGAGAACTTCCGGCGCGGCGGCTTCCTCGACGAGGCCGACCGCTACACCCGCGCCGCCGAGTTCCTCCAGACCGCCCGCCGGCTGTGGGACTCCTGGGCGGACGGCGACGTGCCCGCCGACCCCCGGGCGGGCGTGTTCTCCCGGCCGGGCGCGGGCTCCTTCGCGCACTCGGGGCGCCACTTCGACATCGCCGGCCGCTTCACCACCCCGCGCGGCCCGCAGGGCCACCCAGTGATCATCCAGGCCGGGGACTCCCCGGAGGGCCGCGAGTTCGCCGCCTCCGACGCCGACGTGATCTTCAGCAGGCACCGCACGCTGGAGGGCGGCCGCGCCTTCTACAAGGACGTCAAGAGCCGCCTCGCCCGCCACGGCAGGCGCCCCGGGGACCTGAAGATCATGCCCGCCGTGACCTACGTCCTGGGCGACACCGAGGAGGACGCCGCCGAGCGCGCCGCCGAGATCCGCCGCGCGCAGGTGAGCCCGCAGACCGCGATCGCCTACCTCGAGGGCGTCTGGGGACGCGACCTGTCGGCCTACGACCCCGACGGCCCGCTGCCCGACATCGAGCCCGACCTGGGGGAGGGCGTCTCCAGAGGGCGCGCGCAGTTCCGCCGCGACCGGGGCGAGACCATCCGGGAATGGCGGGAGCTGGCCGCCGAGCGCGGCCTCACCATCCGCGAGGTGGTCATCGAGGCCACCGGGCGGCAGACCTTCGTCGGCACCGCGCGCTCGGTGGCCGACCGGATCGACACGTTCGTGCAGACCGACGCCGCCGACGGGTTCGTCTTCGTGCCGCACCTGACCCCGGGCGGGCTGGACGACCTGGTCGACCAGGTAGTGCCGCTGCTCCAGGAGAAGGGCGTGTTCCGCGCCGACTACACCGGCGCCACGCTGCGCGACCACCTCGGCCTCGGCGAGCCGCGCCCTTCCGGCCCGGGCACGGCCGCCCGGCCGCGCCCCGCCGCCGACGGCCGCATCCGCGAGGAGGCCTCCCGATGACCTCGCCCCTGCACCTCGCCGCCGCGCTGGACGGCGCGGGCTGGCATCCGGCCGCCTGGCGCGACCCGGCGGCGCGGCCCGGTGAGCTGTTCACCGCCGGGTACTGGGCCGACCTGGCCGCCGAGGCCGAACGCGGCCTGCTGGACTTCGTGACCATCGAGGACGCCCTGGGCCCGCGCTCGCCCGGTGGCCGCGCGGACCGCCTGGAGGGCACGATCGACGCCGTGCTGCTGGCCGCGCGGCTCGCACCGCTCACCTCGCACCTGGGGCTCGTCCCGACGACCAGCACCACCCACACCGAGCCGTTCCACGTGTCGATCGGCATCGCCTCGCTCGACTACGCGAGCAAGGGCCGGGCGGGGTGGCGCCCGCAGATCTCGTGGCGGGCCGCCGACGCCGCCCACTTCGGCCGCCGCGCCTTCCCCGACATCGGCCCCGACCGGTTCGGCGCCCCGGAGGGACGGGAGTTCGCCGAGGAGCTGTTCGGGGAGGCGGCCGACGCGGTGGAGGTCGTGCGGAGGCTCTGGGACAGCTGGGACGACGACGCCGAGATCCGTGACGTGGCCACCGGCCGCTTCCTGGACCGCGAGAAGCTGCACTACATCGACTTCGAGGGGTCCCGCTTCAGCGTCCGGGGCCCCTCGATCACGCCCCGCCCGCCGCAGGGCCAGCCCCTGGTGACGGCGCTGGCGCACGACGTCCTGCCCTACGAGTTCGCCGCCCGCGGCGCCGACGTCGTCTACATCACGCCGCACGGCCGGGCCGAGGCCGAGACCGTCATCGGGCAGGTCCTGAACGCCGAGAGCACGGTGGGCCGCACCGGCGCCCCGCTGAAGATCCTCGCCGACCTGGTCGTCTTCCTCGACGACGAGCCGGGCGCGGCGGCGTCCCGCAAGGCCCGCCTGGACGACCTGGACGGCGCCCCGCTGGACTCCGACGCCCGGATCTTCACCGGCACGCCCGGCGAGCTGGCCGATCTCCTCCTCGACCTGCACGAGGCGGGACTGGACGGCTTCCGGCTCCGCCCCGGGGTGCTCCCGCACGACCTGGCCGGTATCGCCCGCGGCCTCGTGCCCGAGCTCCAGCGCCGGGGCGTGTTCCGTACCGCCTACGAGTCCACGACCCTGCGCGGGCACTTCGGCCTTCCGCGCCCCGCCGGCCGTTACGCGCGGGCGGGCCTCGAATCCGCCGCCCCCGAGCCGGCCGACCCCGAGCCCGACGGCAACGAGCCCGCCCGGAGGTGAGCATGACCGCCGTTCCCCTCTCCATCCTCGACCTGGCGCCCGTCCCCGCCGGCTCCACCGTGACGGAGGCCCTCCGCAACACCGTCGGCCTGGCCGGGCGGGCCGAGGAGTTCGGCTACCACCGGTACTGGCTGGCCGAGCACCATCTGGCGCCCGGGGTGGCCTCCGCCGCCCCGCAGGTCCTGATCGCCGCGGTCGCCGCCGCCACCGAGCGCATCCGCGTCGGCTCCGGGGCCGTCCAGACCGGGCACTGGACGCCGCTGTCCATCGTGGAGCAGTTCGGCACGCTCGACGCCCTGCACCCCGGCCGCATCGACCTGGGCGTGGGCCGCTCGGGGCAGCGCCACGCGGAGACCCTGGCCCGGGAGGGAAGGCCGGGCCCCGAGCGCGAGGCGAGCGTGGTGGACGGGCTCCTCATCCCCAGGCCGTTCGACCAGCGGCGGCTGGCCGGTTCGCCGGTGCTGTCGCTCTTCCGCGCGCTGCTGCAGCAGCCGGGCGCCGAGACGCCCGACTTCGCCGAGCAGGTGGACCAGATCGCCGCGCTCCTGGACGGCTCGTACCGCTCGGCCGAAGGCCACCCGGCGCACGCCATGCCCGGCGAGAACGCCGACGTGCAGCTGTGGATCCTCGGCAGCAGCGGGGGCCAGAGCGCCCAGGTCGCCGGGGAACGGGGCCTGCCGTTCGCGGCCAACTACCACGTCAGCCCGTCCAGCGTGCTGGAGGCGGTGCAGGCCTACCGCAAGGCGTTCAAGCCCTCCGCCGTCCTCGACGAGCCCTACGTCATCGTCTCCGCCGACGTCGTGGTCGCCCCGACCGACGAGGAGGCCCGCGAGCTGGCCTCCCCCTACGCGCTGTGGGTGCACAGCATCAGGTCGCGGCTGGCCGCAGTCCCCTTCCCCACGCCCGATGAGGCCGCAGCCCGCGACTGGACGGAGGAGGAGTGGGACCTGGTCGCCGACCGGGTCGACACCCAGTTCGTCGGCGCGCCCGGCACGGTCGTGGCCGGGCTCGAGGTGCTGCGCCGCGTCACCGGCGCCGACGAGCTGCTCGTCACCACGATCACCCACGACCACGCCGACCGCGTCCGCTCCTTCCGGCTGCTGGCCGAGGCGTGGGGCCTCGCGGGGCCCGGCCGCCCCTCGTGAAGGGCCATGACCCGTGGGAGGGGAGCGCGTCACCGCGAAGTCAGGCGGGGAGGCGCTGCTCGGCCCAGATGCTCTTGCCGTGGGAGGTGTAGCGGGCGCCCCAGCGCTGGGAGAGGGCCGAGACGAGTTGCAGGCCGCGTCCGTCCTCGTCGGTGGGACCGGTCCGCCGGATGTGCGGAGTGGTGAGGCTGCCGTCGGAGACCTCGCAGGTCAGCGAGCGGCTCCGCAGCAGCCGCAGCCGGATCGGGCCCCGGGCGTGGCGGACGACGTTGCCCACCAGCTCGCTGACCAGCAGTTCGGTGGTCATGACGACGTCCTCGTCGAGGTGCCAGGCGGCCAGCTGGCCGCGCACGTGCTCGCGCGCCTGACCGGCGGCCTGCGGGTCCTCGGGCAGCGGCCAGGACGCCACGTTGGAGGGCGCCAGCCGGTTGGCCCGGACGATGAGCAGGGCGGCGTCGTCACGGGTCTTGGAGTGCGCGGGGAGGAGCGCGGCGGCGAGCGTGTCGCGCAGCCTCTCGACGGGGACCGTCCGCGCGTTCCCCACCGCGCCGGTGAGCGCCAGCGCGAGACGGGCCATGCCGGTTTCGGCGTCGCCGTCCACGGCCTGCACGAACCCGTCGGTGTAGAGGACGAGGAAGCCGCCGTCGGGCAGGTTCGCCGTCACGGTCTCGAAGGGCGGGTCGGCGATGCCCAGCGGCGGGTCGGTGGACGAGGCGAGGTAGGTGACGGTGCCGTCCGGGAAGGCGGCCAGCGGCGGCGGGTGCCCCGCGCCGGCGAAGGTGAAGTCGCCCGTCACCGAGTCGTAGACGCCGTAGAGGCAGGTGGCGAAGTCGTCCTCGCCGAGGTCGCCGACGATGTCGTTGACGCGGTCGAGGATGTCGTCGGGCGGCAGGTCGAGGTCGGAGAGGGTGCGGACGGCGGTGCGCAGCCGCCCCATCGTGGCGGCCTCGGGTATCCCGTGGCCCATGACGTCGCCGATGACCAGCGCGACCCGCTCGGCGGAGAGGGGGATGAGGTCGTACCAGTCGCCGCCGACCTCCGCGCCGAGCCCCGAGGGCAGGTAGTGGGCGGCGGCGGTGACCGCGGGCACGGACGGCAGCAGGTGGGGGAGGAGGGCGCGCTGGAGCTCGCGGGCGCGGCTGGCGGTGGCGTCGTGGAGCCGCGCCCGCTCCAGCGCCTGTGCGATCAGGCTGCCGAGCGCGGTGAGCAGCGTGCGGTCCTCGCCGCCGATGTGGTGGGCGCCCGTATAGGAGAGGAGGCCGACGCCGATGGTCCGGCCGGAGGCGATGAGGGGAAGGAAAATGCGGGAGTTCTTCTCCTTGGCCATCGGATAACCGGTCACCAGCGGGTGGCGGGCGATGAGTTCCTCGGTCGATTCGAAGAACTGCGGGACGCCGGTGCGCAGCGCCTCGGCCACCGGGGAGTCGTCGGGGTACTGCGCTCCGGAGATCTCGTCGAGGAAGCCCGGGCTGTAACCGGTGGAACCGACGGGGTAGAGGCGCCCGTCCTCCACCGCCAGGATGATGAGCCCGTCGGCGCGGAAGGCGGGTATCAGGCTGCCGGCGACGGCGGCGACCACGTTGTCGGTGGTGAGGGCTTCGGCGAGGGTGCGGGTGAGCCGTTCGATGAGGGCGAACCGGGTGGTGACGGCCTGGATGGAGGCCAGGTCCCCGGTCGTGTGCGGATGGAGGGGATCCGGCTGATCCAGCGCGCCCTTTCCGCGTTTACCGCTCACTGAACCCTCGTCCCGTCGAACCCACGGCGAACCTGCCGTTTACGCAACCACGGTAACGCTCGTACAGACACCGACAAAGCAAGCAATATGCACTTGATTTCAGATTTATTGTTCCTTGGTATTTCCGGGACGTGCCGTTGAAGCGCCGCCGGCCGCGCGGGCGGGGACGTCGCCGGTGCGATGGGCGACATGCACCCTGTACTCCCCGTGGTGTACGACGATCGCCACCGTTCGGTGTACGCACGCTCTGACCTCCCTGTTTAACGTCCTGAGTGGTCGCGGGAGACGAGGACGTGAGGGGCGTGACGGCGTGATCGTTATGACGGCAGGTGGCGTACGGCGGGGCGGGCCGCGGTCGGCGGGCGTCGGCGCGATGCCCCTGGCCTCGGCGCCGCGAGGGTGCCGAGGCGCGGAGAAGCGGCGGTGAAGGCGCCCTCGCGCCGCGCCGTCCTGCGCTGGAGCGGGGCGACGGGCCTCGTGACGGCGGTGCCCGCGGCGGGCGTCGGCGGGTGGTTCTACACGCGGGCACGCCGTTCCAACGTGGGCAGGCTGTCGTTCGCCAACCGGCTGCGGATCCCGCCGCTGCTCGTCCCCGAGCGCACCGAGCGGGGCGAGAAGAGGTTCCGGCTGCGAGCCCAGCGGGGCACCGCCCAGCTGCTCGCGGGCAGGCGAACGCCGGGCTGGGGCTACAACGGCCCCTACCTCGGCCCCACGCTGCGGGCCCGGCGCGGCGACAGGGTGATCGTCGAGGTCTCCAACGACCTGGCCGAGACGACCACCACCCACTGGCACGGCATGCGGCTCCCGGCCAGGATGGACGGCGGCCCCCACCAGCCGATCGCGCCGGGAACGACCTGGAGGCCGGCGTGGACGATCGACCAGCCCGCCGCGACCCTCTGGTACCACCCGCACCTGCACGAGCGGACGGCCGCGCACGTCTACCAGGGACTGGCGGGGATGTTCATCGTCGACGACGAGGTCTCCGAGGGCCTGCGGCTGCCCGCCCAGTACGGCGTGGACGACGTCCCCCTGATCATCCAGGACAAGAAGTTCCGCGGGGACGGCGCGCTGGACGCCTCCGGGATGCGGTTCGGCGGGCTGTCCCTGACCGGCCTGCTCGGCGACGAGATCCTGGTGAACGGCACCCACGACCCGTACCTGGAGGTGACGCGCTCGCTCCTGCGGCTGCGCCTGCTGAACGCCTCCAACGCGCGCGTGTACGACATCGGGTTCGCCGACGGCCGGGACTTCCGCCTCATCGCGACCGACGCGGGCCTGGAGCGCGCCCCGCGCACGCTGCGGCGGGTCCCGCTGTCACCGGGGGAGCGCGCCGAGATCGTGGTGGCGTTCGCGCCCGGCGAGCGCGCCGTCCTGCGCGGCCATCCGCCGCGGATGGGCGCCAACCCGGTGTACGAGCGGCTGGCGGGCGGCGACGACGCCTTCGACCTGCTGGAGCTGCGGGCGGCGCGGCGGCTGGAGCCGTCCCCGCCGCTGCCGGCGCGCCTGGCGGAGCCGGAGCCGATCCCGGCGGGGGCCGGCTCCCGCACGCGGTCGTTCGTCATGGGCGACTTCACCCTCGACGGCAGGACGATGGACCACCACCGGATCGACCACGTCGTGGAGACCGGCGCCGCGGAGATCTGGACGGTGACCAACCGGGGCGGGTTCCCCTCCAACGGGCTGCCGCACAGCTTCCACGTCCACGAGGTCGGCTTCCAGATCCTGGACGTGAACGGCAGGGCCCCGGCCGCGCACCAGCGGGGCCGCAAGGACACCGTGTTCGTCCCGCCGGACACCACCGTGCGGCTGGCCATGCGGTTCGGGCGCCACTCCGACCCGGTGCACCCGTACATGTACCACTGCCATCTGCTCGCTCACGAGGACGCGGGCATGATGGGCCAGTTCGTCGTGGTCTCCCCGCAGGACCGGGCGAGGGTCGGCGGCCGGGCGGCCGGTGGCGGCGAAGGTGGTGACCGGCACGGCGGCCATGGCCATCATTGACCTCATGACCACGAAGGCGGAGGACCCCGCTGCTCGGGCGGACGTCGGCGCCGGCGGCCGGCCGGGCGTCCCGCCGCGCGCCGTGGCGCTTCTGGCCGACGTCGTCCTGGCGCTGGGGACCGGCGCGATCGTCGCGATGGCGGCCGCGCAGGCCTACGAGCCGGGCGGCCGGCAGCCCGGCGCGGCCGGATGGCTGCTGGCCCTCGCGGTGGCCGCGCTGCTGCTGGTCCGGCGCCGCTTCCCGGTGGCGGTGCTGCTGGGCCTGACCGGCGTGACCATCGCCTACAACATGGCCGGGTTCGCCGGGATCGGTTTCGTGTGGCCGCTGCTGGTGGGCTTGTACACCGCCGCCTCCGCCGGGCGCCTCGCGGTCGCCGTGCCGGTGGCCGCGGGATCGGTGCTGCTGGACACCGGGTGGCTGCTGCTGGCCGAGCGGCACCCGGTGCTGCCCGTGCTCGGCATGGCCGTCCCGGACGCCGTGGTGGCCGGGCTGGCCATCGCGCTCGGGGACGCCGTGCGCAGCCGCCGCCGCTGGGCGGCGGAGACCCGGGAGCGGCTGCGGCGGGTCGGCCGCGAGAAGGACCGGCAGGCGCGGCAGGCGATCGTCGAGCAGCGGCTGCGGATCGCCCGGGAGATCCACGACGTCACCGCGCACACGCTGGCCGTGGTCGCCGTCCAGATCAACGTGGCGGCCGACGCGCTGCCCGACGAGCCCGCCGAGGCCGAGCGGGCGCTGGACACCGCGCGGGCGGTCAGCCGGCAGGCGATGGGCGAGCTGCGCACCGCCGTGCGGGTCCTGCGCGAACCGGGCGACCTCGGCGGCGGCGACGGTGTGGCGGACGGCGCCGCCGACGGCGCCGTGGACGGAGCCGTGGACGGAGCCGTGGAGGGTGCCGCGGACGGGGACGGGCTGCCCGGGCCGATGCCGGGCCTGGCGGACCTGCCCGTTCTGATCGAAGGGTTCCGCGCGGGGCCGCGGGTGCGGCTGCGCGAGTCGGGGGAGCCCCGCCCGATCCCGGCGACGGTGGGGCTCACGGTCTACCGGATCGTCCAGGAGTCCCTCACCAACGTGGTCAAGCACGCCGGCGCCTCCAACGTCGAGGTGAGCCTCGACTACGCCGCCTCGTCGGTGGTCGTGCGGATCACCGACGACGGGCGGGGCCCGGCGGCGACCGGCCCGCCGGGCAACGGGCTGCTGGGGCTGTCGGAGCGGGCGTCCGGCGTCGGCGGCACCCTGGAGGCGGGGCCGTCCCCAGGAGGAGGGTTCATCGTGCGGGCACGGCTTCCCCTGGCCGGCGACGCGTGAGCGGCCCGCCGCTGCGCGTGCTGGTCGCCGACGACCAGCACCTGGTCCGCGCCGGCTTCCGCAGCCTGCTGGAACGCGCCGACGACATCGAGGTGGTCGCCGAGGCCGAGGACGGGCTGGAGGCCGTCGCGCAGGCCCGCCGGACGCGTCCCGACGTCGTCCTGATGGACATCCGGATGCCGGGCGTCAGCGGGCTGGAGGCCGCCCGCCGCATCATCGGCGACCCCGACCTGGCCGGGGTCCGCGTGGTCATCCTCACCACCTTCGTGATGGACGAGTACATCTTCGCCGCGCTGCGCGCCGGGGCCAGCGGCTTCCTCGCCAAGGACATCCGTCCCGGCGAGCTGCGCCAGGCCGTGCGCGTGGCCGCCGCGGGCGACGCGCTGCTGACGCCCGACGTCACCCGCCGGGTGGTCGAGCACTTCTCCCGCCCGCCGGAGCCGCCCGCGCCGGGCGGCCCGGATCCCGGCCCGCCGCTGGACGCCCTCACCGGCCGTGAACGGGAGGTGATGGCCGCCGTCGCCGCCGGGCTCAGCAACCAGGAGATCGCCGAGCGCCTCTTCATGAGCCCGCTCACCGCCAAGACCCACGTCACCCGCATCATCGGCAAGGTCGGCGCCCGCGACCGGGCGCAGCTGGTCGTCCTCGCCTACGAGAGCGGCCTGGTGCGCCCCCGCCGGGACACCTGATGGAATCCGGGGGGGCGGCCCCCGACGAACCGCCGAGATGAGGAGCGAGCACGTGCCCGAACAGATTCCCGACAGCCTGCACGCGGTCGGCCGCGGCTGGCACCCGCTGCTGATGGAGCTGCACGAGGAACTGCGCGCCGTCATCCCGGACTACCGCGTCAGCCAGGTCAAGGAGAAGTACGGCATGCTGCGCGTCTACCTCCTCAGCGGGTTGCTGCGCGGGCCGTACCTCGAGCTGGGCACGCTGCCCGACGAGGAGGAGTCGAAGCGGATGGCGTGGGAGGACCGGCAGGCGCGGCGGCTCGTCCACGCCGCCGAGGAGAGGTCGGGCACGATCTGCGAGGCCTGCGGCGCCCCCGGCGAACCCAGGGAGGGCGCCTGGATCAAGACCCTGTGCGACTCCTGCCACGCTCAGCGGCCGCGCCGCCCCGCCCGGCCGTCGCCGTGAGCCGGACGCCTACCGCGCCCGTGGTAGGCGGGTACCGCGGGCGGTGGACGCCGGCCGGAGCGGTGGCCGGGTACACGCCTACTCGCTGTGGGCGGCGCCGGCCCTGGTCGCCGTGTTCGCGACCGGATCAAGATCGCCTGGGATCTTATGCGGGTGCGCGCAGGGCCCGGTGGCGGTAGTCGCTGGGCGCGAGTCCGAAGGCGGAGCGGAAGGCGCGGGTGAACGCCGAGTGGTGGGTGAAGCCCCAGCGGGCGGCGATGTGGTGGACCGGGACCGTCCGCAGGGCGGGGTCGGCCAGCGCCTGGCGGGCGCGCTCCAGGCGCTGCCGCCGGATCCACGCCGAGACCGTGACGCCGTCGGCCTGGAAGAGGCGGTGCAGGTAGCTGACGGAGATGTGGTGCGCGGCGGCGATGGCGCCCGGGCTCAGCTCGGGGTCGTGCAGGTGGCGGCCGATGAAGTCGCGGATGCGCAGGAGCAGGGTGCGCCGGTGGGTCTCCGGGGTGAGGTCCTCGCAGGCTTCGAGAGTGTGGGCGAACAGCGCCGAGACCAGGTCGGCCAGGACGGTCGCGACCCGGGGGCCGTCCGACTCCCGGTAGCCGCCGGTGTCCTCGGTGAGCCGCGTCAGCGCTCCCGCCAGCAGCGCGCCGATCCCCTCGCGCGCCGACATGGGCAGGCCGATCACCTGGTCGGCCCTGTCGCGGGGGATCGACAGCAGGTCCTTGGGCATCTCGATGCCGATCGACCTGAACACGCCGTGCTCGTGCACGGCCCGGAAGGTCCCCGGGCGCGAGGAGTCGTTGGTCGCCCAGTCATGCGGGCGGAACAGGGCCTCCTGGTGGTCCCACGCGGCCTCGGCGTGCCCCTGGAGGACGAGGGAGAGGTGGAACACCTCGGGGTCGGACCGCTTGATGAGCCTGGGCGACCGCCGGATGGTCATCGGGTGGAAGGCCGTCGGCCACACCGTCACCGCACCGAACCGGAGCGTCCGCTGGTGCGCCCGGAAATCGGCGGAGTGCTCGCTGGCCAGGTCCAGGGGAGCGTGCGTCCGGCTCATCAGCTCCCGCCAGTAGTCGAACCGGTCCGCCCTGGGCACGTCCTTTGTCCGGAACACCGTCTCGATCAACCGTGATCCCCTCCGCATCTCCCGCTCGCGCCATCGGCGGAACGCCGATGGAGAGCCGCCCACACGAGGGAACGTCCGGAGAAGCGAAGGATCGTCAGGAGGCGTTGCCGCGGAACGAGGCGCGGAAGGCTCCTGCTCCTCGCGGTGGCCCGTCGAGGAGAACATCTGCTCGCGGGTGAGCGCCAGCCGCACGGGCGCCCCGACATGGCGGGCCGCGAGCGCGGCGAGCGCCGCGTGGTCCCAGACCATGGCCTTGGAGCCGAAGCCGCCTCCGACGAAGGTGGAGATGACCCTGACCTGCGCCAGGGACAGACCGAGCTGGGCGGCCACGGTGAGCTGCGTGGCGTTGGGGCCCTGCGTGGAGTCCCAGAGGGTCAGCAGGTCGCCGTCCTGGAAGGCGTCGTGGCCGAGGAAGGCCCGCTGCGCGGCATCGACGCCTGGGGCCCCGGGAGCCGGGGCTCGCGAGGATCGGTTGATCTTTATGGTGAAGTGACGTTCCCTTGACCGGCCGCGCGGACCGCCGCCGCCTATCGTGAGGCATGGCCACCGAGAACGTCGGGATCCCCGCTCCCGACGCGGACCCCGTCCGCGTGCACGAAGCGGCGACGAGGCTGTTCGCCGGACTCGGCTACGACGGGACCACCACGGACATGATCGCCGAGGCGGCCGGCGTCCCCAGGGAGGCGGTGCTGGAGGCGGGCGGGTGCAGCGGACTGTACCGGCGCGCCCTCGAGCGCTCCTCCCGGGAGCAGTGCGCCATGCTGGACGAGGTCGCGGCGGGGCTCGCCGCCGGCGACGACCGGCTGGGGATCGTGCTCGGCCGCATCCTGGACTACCACCTGGACCGCCGCGACGTGCTGGCGATCTGGCGGCACCGCCGGATGCTGGACGCCCCGGACATGGCCGACATCGAGGAGCGCTACCAGCAGCCCATCCACCAGAGGCTCCTGGCCATCGTGGGACCCGACGTCGCGCAGAGCGAGGAGTTCCAGCTCATCAGCGTCGTGTTCGGCTGGTGCCTGGTGGGATTCGCGACCGGCGGCGCCACCCGCCCCGACGGCACGCTCCTCGATCCGGACGACCCGCACGCCCGCACCCAGTTCCGCTCGTACATGGCCGAGCTGCTCGCGCGGCTGCGCGCCCCGGTGACCTGAGCGCCCCCGGGCAGGTCAGTCCGCGCGCCCGCGGGCGTAGCGGGCCGGGCTCACCCCCACCGTCCGCCCGGAAGACGCGGGTCAGATGCGGCTGGTCGTAGAAGCCCGCAGGTACAGCACCCGCTTGTGGAAGCCGCGGGGCGTCGCGGCCCGCCCGTCGTGCGGCACGTGCGGCGGCAGCGTCACCAGCGGGCGGGACACGCCGTGCTCGTGGTGGTCGAGGTCGAACCGCACCGCCCCGTCGTCGATGATCAGCAGCGTCCACGCGTCGTGGGTGTGCATCGGGTAGCTGCGGTCGGTGAAGCGGGCGTGGAAGACCTCGGTGACGCCCGGCACCTCGGGACGCCACGCGGCGACCTGGGCGTCGGCGGCCATGCCAAGAAACGTACAAGACGCGGGCTCGCGGCGCGGCCCAGCATTCCGTGCCATGGAGACGATCCGTTTCGACACCAAGATCGCCGTCGTGCTCCGCGACGACCTGGAGCCCTGGCAGCGCCTCAACGTGACCGCGTTCCTGGTCAGCGGTATCGCCGCGGCCGTCCCGGAGCTGATCGGCGAGCCCTACGCCGACGCCGACGGCACCGGGTACCTGCCGATGTTCCGCCAGCCCGTGATGGTCTTCGCCGGGACCAAGGAGACGCTGACCGCCGCGCGCCTCCGGGCCCTCGGCCGCGGTATGCCGCTGTCGGTGTTCACCTCCGACCTGTTCGCCACCGGGAACGACCGGGACAACCGCGCCGCGGTGCGCGCGGTGCCGGGCGACCAGCTCGACCTCGTCGGCCTGGCCGTGCACGGCCCGCGCAACGCGGTCGACAAGGTCCTCAAGGGCGCCCGGCTGCACGCCTGAACGTCCCGGGCCCGCCTGGCCGGGAGTTCACGACTGCCAGTCGTCCCAGCCGTGGCGCATGCGGATCGCGAGGGGGAGCGCCAGAACGAGGGCATGCACGTCCGGCGGCGGGCCGGAGAGGAACTCGACGTCGAGCCGGCGGGCGGCCGGCGGCGCGTTCCGCTCGTCGAGGACGCGGACCGACTCCTCGGGCTCGACCACGGTGGCGAGGTCCGCGCCGCGGCGGGCGTCCCGGACGACGAACGACTCCCGGAACTCCTTCGAGCCGCGCTCGGCCACCGCGAGCACCGTGCCCTGCGGGTCGCGCAGCTGGAAGTCGCAGTAGAAGAGCCCGCGGGGACGGATCACGCCGATCCGCGGCCCCGCCGGCCAGGTCACCGGCGCCCATGCGCGGGGGCGGAACCCCGGCGGTATCCGGCCCACCGACAGCAGCACCGCGCCGTCCGGCGCGCTGATGTCCATCATCTCCGCGGCGGAGCGGAGGGACTGCCAGGCCGTCTGGGGCCGCCGGACGGCCTTGGCGAGCACCGTGCCGTCCACGGGGTCGACGTACGAGCGGTCGCCGGCGAAGGTCAGCGCCGTCGCCCGGAACAGCGCGGGCCGTTCGGAGCCGTTCACCCTCAGCATTCGGGGAGCTCCGCCCGCTGTCGCTCGGGGGCGGGAGGCCGCGCCGTACGGCGCCGGGGGTGCATCGCTTCCGTACTTCCGTCCCATGGGGAAATAGCTGGATTTCTTCCTGGATACAGCAGGAGCCGCCCGAGGCGTCAAGATCTCTTAACGGGATCCATACGCCCTTTCCGGCCAACGGGGCGCCGGTCCGGCCAAGGGCGAATTGCCCTCTGTTGAGGGCGGGGCGGGGTCCTTTTTGCCCAGAGGTGGGCATGGACGCGCGGTGAAGGCGCGCGCCCTGGGGGCGGGCCTCCTCCGCGAATGGAACCGGAGGGTCGAGGCCCTCTCGATCCGGACCCAGATCACCTGCTGGGCCGCCGTGGTTTCCGGGCTGCTCGGGATCGCCGTCTACATACTGCTCCTGGTGCTCCTGCGCCGCGAGGAGGCGCTGGACACGCGGCGCCACCTCGCCATCGCCGCCACCCGGCCGGTCGCGCGGACGGCCGTGGGCCGCATCGACCCCGAGCACGTCGGCGTCAGGATGATGCAGGTCGTGGACGCGCACGGCAGGGTCATCGCCTGGACCGACGCGCTGGCCGGATACCCTCCGGTCCGCTTCCCGCCGCCCCCGCCCGGCCACGGTCGCCGCGACGGGCGCAGCTGCGGTATCCGGGCCCCGGACGGACCGTGCCACATCGTGGTCACCTACAGGTTCCGGAGAGGGGAGAGCCAGCGGACCGTCTACGCGCTGGACCGCGCGCCCCAGGTGTTCCTGTCGAACCCGTTCATCGGGACGGTGCTCGCCGCCTGCATCCCGCTGCTGAGCGGGCTGGTCGGCTACGTGATGTGGCGCACCACGGGCCGGCTGATGCGTCCCGTGGACTCCATCCAGGCCGAGCTGGACGAGATCACCGCCACCGGCCTGCATCGCCGGGTGCCGGTGCCGCAGAGCCGCGACGAGATCGCGCGGCTCGCCCAGAGCGTCAACGCCACCCTGGACCGGCTGGAGAACGCCGGGATCCGGACCAGAGGGTTCGTCTCGGACGTCTCGCACGAGCTGCGCAGCCCGCTGACCGGGCTCCGGATGGAACTGGAACTGGCCCTGTCCGAGCCGGAAGGGACCGACCACCGCGAGACCCTGCGGACCGTCCTGGCGATCGCCGAACGGCTCCACGACGTACTGGACGATCTGCTCGTCCTGGCGCGCCTGGAGTCCGCCCCGCCGGAGGCCGCGCAGGAGGTGGACCTGTGCCTGCTCGCCGAGCAGGAGATCCTGCGGCGGCCCCGCGGTGCCGGGTTCACGCTGGTGTGGACCGATCCGGTGGTCGTGCGCGGCAACGCCCTGGAACTGGGACGGCTGCTGACGAACCTGATCGACAACGCCGACCGGCACGCCGCCGCCGAGGTCACCGTCACCGTCATGACCGCCTTCCCGGACACCGCCGTCGCCGAGATCGTCGATGACGGTCCCGGCATCGCCCCCGAGGACAGGGAGCGGGTGTTCGAGCGGTTCGCGCGGCTGGCCGACGGGCGGCGCCGCGACCCGGGCGGGACCGGGCTGGGGCTGGCGATCTCCCGCGACATCGCCGTCGCGCACGGCGGCGCCATCGAACTCGCCGAGCGTACCGACGGCCTGCGGGGGGCCCGGTTCGTGCTGCGGCTGCCGCTCGCCCGGCCCGCCTCGCCTGACCGGGCCCGGTGATCGCGTCCGCCCGGCCGCCCGGGGTCAGGCCGGGCGGCGCCCCAAGGGGCCCGGCGACCGGCCTCAGAACGCGGCCGTGATGCCGGCCGAGTTGGAGGACGTCGCCGCGATGGCGTACGGAAGCCTCCGGGACAAGGCGCGGCGGCTGTTGATACGGCGCCGGGTGGGGCGTTCGCTCTGATGCTCGCGGACGGGTTTGTCGCTGAGCGTCCTCAGCCGGGCCGCGTCACGACTCCTGCGCGCGGCTCCCTTCGGGGCTGCGGCTTCGTCCCGCGATCGCGGTGCCCACACCGACCGCTGCCGCGACGGGCCATGAGATGACCTCGAACGCGGCCATCGCCCCCAGCGCCCCGTAGAAGGCCAGCCGCTCGCGCGAAGGCAGGCGCGAGGCCGCCGAACGGCCGGTCTCCGCCATCTTCTGCATCCCCGCTCCCGGAAGGCGAACGTTGTAGACCTTGACGTGCGGGGTCACCACCGGAATCGGCACGCCGAGGCTGCTCTGCCGCGCCTTGGCGGGCTCCCGCCTCCTGGCGGTCGTCTCCCGCCTCTGGGTGGTCGTCCCCCGCTTCTGGGCGGTGGTCCTGGTCGTTCTCTTCCTGGTGGGCCTGGTGCTCTGAACGGTGGTCATTCCTCACCACTCCTCTCATTCGCCGATCCTCGGCCGAGGGTTCTTACCCCCTGGACGGGAACCTGTCCCCGATCCGGAGCGAGCTTGGGGTAGGGAAGGGCGACCCTTGGGAGAGTTGCGTACATATCGGCCTCGAGCAGGGCGAGCACCGGCGGGAAACACGGCGATCCGCTCCGCCTCGAGATCGTGGCGGAGTGGATCGCCTCGTGCGCTGTGCGGTGTCCTCCCGCGGCGGAGTCAACCGAGTCTCTGAGCCTGCTCGATGTCGGCTCCGGCCAGCGCGACCAGCCGGTGGCCGAGATCCAGGAAGGCCCGCCCGGCGGCCAGCTCGTCGCCGATCTCGGGGACGGCCCGGTCGGCGGGGTTGCGCCGTGCGTGGCCCGTGCCCTCGATGGTGGTGCCGTCCTGCGTCGTCAGCACGGTGCGCACATAGGTGTCGTTGCCGCGCTCGTTGATGAGGACCTGTGCGTTCCACTGCTTGGATTCCATGGTTGTCACCCCCTTCCAGCATCGGTCTTGGCGGGCGTCCTTGCCAAAGGTCGTTGGCTCTTCCGGCGAGGATCAAACGGGCGGGCCGGGAAGTCCTGCTCGAAGGGCCGTGTGCTCAGCGGCTACTACGCCGACCGGTACGGCCGCGGCGCCTCGGGCCGCCTCCTGTTCACCGAGCGTGAAGTGACGATCATGGCGAGTGCGAGGCCGTCCGGCGCGAACGCGCCGGACGGGGCCTGACGCGGCGGCGGGCAGCCCCGGGCGACTGTGAAGGGGCGATCAGGTCTGCCGCAGGCCCAGCACCTCGAGCGCGTTGTCATGGGAGATGCGCCGGACATCGTCCTCGCCGAGGGAGGAGAGCGACTCGGTGATGAAGTCCACCGGCTGGGCGACGCCTTCGGCGTGCGGCCAGTCGGAGCCGAGCAGCAGCCGGTCGACGCGCACGTCGCCGAGGAGGTCGTCGATCCGGTCCTCCCAGAAGGGGGTGACCCAGACGTGCTCGGCGAACACCTCGCGCGGGTGGTGCTTGAAGAAGCCGGGGTTGCGGTTGGCCGCGTCGTCGAGCCGGTGGAGCAGGTCGGGGATCCACCCGGCGCCGTTCTCGACGCTGGCCATGCGCAGCCCGGGGAAGCGCTCGAAGACCAGGTGGCAGAGCGCGGCACCGTAGAAGTCGGTGACGGCGCGCCCCTTGGTCAGCACGCCCCGCAGCGGTGAGCGCAGCACCGACTGCTCGGCCGACCCCGGCTCCCACATCTGCACGATGGCGTCGTAGCCGTCGTTGCCGGCATGGGTGGCCACCACGACGTCCGCCTCCTCGGCCAGGCCCCAGAAGGCGTCGTAGGCGGGGTCGAACGGCGAACGGTGACCGCCGGGCACGGGCACCGGGGCGTTGCGGACATTGACGATGGAGGCCCCGTGGTCGATCACCTCGCGCAGCTCGGCGACGGCGGCCGCGGGGTCGAGCAGCGGGACGTAGGGGACGGCGTAGAGGCGGTCCCGGTAGTTGTAGCCCCAGTCCTCGTCGAGCCAGCGGTTGAAGCCGTGGAAGACCTTGGCGCACGCGTCGGGATCGTCCTTGAGCGACTCCTCCAGCCCCACGCCCAGGGTAGGGAACAGCAGCGTCGCCTTCACGTGCTGCTCGTCCAGCACCCGCACGCGGGCCTCGCGGTCGCGGTACTCCGGCCGCAGCGGCTCGAGCTCGCCGAACGCCTCGCGGATGCCCTGGCGCTCGGGGTTGCCGCGGTACCAGTGGTACAGCGCGCCGGGGCGGGCCACCGGATCGAACGTGGGGTTGGCGATGTAGTTGTCGACCTTCCCGCCCACGATCAGGCGGCGGCGGCCGTCGATGTCGGCCCAGCGCACGCCCCGGTTGCCCAGGGAGCGGTCCTGGTGCCGTGTGAAGGCGTCCTCCGCCTCGTAGTAGTGCGAGTCGAAGTCGAAGATCCAGTTGTCCTGTCCCACCCGCCCATCACACCGCCCGCTCGGAACGTTGTCAACATCGACGTCGATATAGCAATGTCCGGCCCCAGCCGGTTCCGGACCCCGGCCGACTATTGATGATGATGTCGATATTGAGATACCGTCCAGCCACGCCGCCCCCGGAGGCACTGGACATGGACATTCAGGAAGCGGGCACCGTCTTCACCGACCCGAGCGCCTACGCGGACGAGGAGCGGTTCCACGCCGCCACCGCGCTGCTGCGCCGCGAATCGCCGGTGCATCTCGTCGAACACCCGAAGTTCAACCCGTTCTGGGCGATCACCCGGCACGAGGACGTCCTGGCGATCGCGCGCGACTCCGAGACCTGGATCAACGCGCCGCGGCCGGCCCTCGGCCCCAAGCACAAGGACGACGCCCGGCAGGACCTCCCGATCCGCGCGCTGGTGCAGATGGACGCGCCGGACCACCCGGTCTACCGGCATGTGAGCGCGGACTGGTTCAAGCCGAGCGGCGTCCGGCGGCTCAGCGGCCGCATCGAGGAGCTCGCCAAGCGCTACGTGGACCATATGGCCGGCCTGGGCGGGGAGTGCGACTTCTTCACCGACGTCGCCTCCCACTATCCCCTGTACGTGATCCTGTCCCTGCTGGGCCTGCCCGAGCGTGACTTCCCGAGGATGCTCAAGCTCACCCAGGAACTGTTCGGCGCCGACGACGAGGACCTGGCGAGGCGCACCGACGGCCAGGCGTTCATGGACACCCTGCTGGACTTCTTCAACTACTTCAAGACGCTGACCGAGGACCGCCGCGCGAACCCGGGCGACGACCTCGCCTCCGGGATCGCCAACGCCACGATCGACGGCGAGCCGATCGGGGAGCTCGAGGCGGTGGGGTACTACGTGCTGATCGCCACGGCGGGGCACGACACGACGAGCGCGGCCATCGCCGGCGGGCTGCACGCCCTGCTGGAGCACCCTGACCAGTGGCGGCGCCTGGCCGGCGACCCGGCCCTCGTCCCCACCGCGGTCGAGGAGATGATCCGCTGGGTCTCACCGGTCAAGCAGTTCATGCGGACGGCCACCGAGGACACGACCGTGCGCGGCGTGCGCATCGCGAAGGGGGAGTCTGTGCTGCTCTCCTACCCCTCGGCCAACCGGGACGAGGACGTCTTCGACAACGCCGATACCTTCGACGTCGGGCGCACCCCGAACCGCCACCTGGCGTTCGGGTTCGGCGCCCACTACTGCCTCGGCACCCACCTGGCCCGCCTGGAGGGCCGGGCCCTCTTCAACGAGCTGGTGCCCCGCGTGAAATCGATCGAGCTCGCGGGAACCCCCGCCTACATGGAGACCCTCTTCGTCGGCGGGCCCAAGCGCCTGCCGATCCGCTACACCATGGCCTGACCTGGGCGCGCTCGGCCCGCGCTCGGCCTCGCGCAGCCCGTGCTCAGCCGTCGGAGGGCGCCGTGCCGCCGGCGGTGTCCTTCATGCCGAGCGCGTTCGTCCAGATCCGGGTGAGCTGGTCGGTCGCGGTGGCCAGGTCGAAACCGAACGCGTTGTCGGTGTTGAAGAGGTACTCGGCGAAGTAGGCGACCATGCCGCCGAGCGCCTGGGCGGCGTAGGTGGCGTCCACGGCGGGGTCGGCGATGCCCGCCTCCTGGAGCTGGCGGACGCGGCGTTCGATGGCGTGCGCGAAGGCGTCCTGGCGCTGCAGGCGGGTCTCGCGGACGGTGGCGTCGATGGTGGAGACCTGGTGGATGACCCGCATGATCTTGGCGTTGGCGCCGTAGGCCCGCAGGTAGTGCTCGTTGGCCGCGCGGATGCGCTCGACCGGGTCGGCGTCGGCGGGGGCGGGCTCCAGGGTGAGCAGGTTGAGCTCGACCGAGTCGACGATCTCGGTGAAGA
Source organism: Spirillospora sp. CA-255316 (assembly GCA_050942275.1). Taxonomy (GTDB): domain Bacteria; phylum Actinomycetota; class Actinomycetes; order Streptosporangiales; family Streptosporangiaceae; genus Spirillospora. The sequence continues at coordinate 4,604,990 of CP192047.1, forward strand.
TCTCTTCCTTGGAGACGAAGTAGGTGTAGAAGGAGCCGTGGGAGATGCCCGCGATGTCGGCGATATCGGCGATCCGGGCGTGCAGGAACCCGTCGCGCTCGAACACCTCCTTGGCGGCCTCCAGGAGGCGGCGGCGGGTCTCGCGGCCGCGGCTGGTGCGTCCCGTGCCGCGACGCTTGTCCTTCTCGTCGTCGCCCCGCCGGCCACGGCTGGCGTTGGGCAGCACAGCCCTGCGTTCGGTCTTCTCGGGCACGGTGTTCCTTTCTGGTGAGGCATGCGGCGTCGACCGCTCCGCGGACCGTGCGGCCCCCGGGTCGCGTCCGGGGCAGGGTACGGCGGGATCCGCTGAGACCCGGTGCTGTCCCGCCATTCTTCCAGGCGGGCGGCGGCGGTGGGCGTGGCCGCGAACGCGCGGGGCGCGGCCGCCGCCACGGGGTCGTCCCTACATCGCGGGTCCTTCGCCGGCGCGGCGGCAGGTGGCCGGCCGGTGCTCGCGGCGGCCATGACCTGCTGACATCGAACCCCCCACAGTGCTGGTCAAGTGTAGCGAATTCGATATCGAAGTCGAAATTCTGTGGCGGGTGCCACAGCCCCGGCGGGGAGCCCCGGCTCATCGCTCCCGCAGCCGGGCCGCGAGATCGCCGTCCTTCCCCGGCGACATTGACGTCGATGTTGTCTATGTACCGGCAGGTGGGGGAGGTGTGAGCCGTGGCAGCGAGCTGACTTTGATGTCAACATTGATCCATGGCCGGAGAGTTGCTAGCTTGACGCGGAGTCGACCATCCCGCATCGCGGCCTGGTGCTGAATGAGTCGTCGATCGCCTTGACGGCCTTTCAGTTGGAGAGCGGGATGCCTGCCTCGTCCGAGGACCACGCGGCCATCAGCACGCTGCTGGCCCGCTACTGCCTCACCCTCGACCTCGAGGACGCGGATGGCTGGGTCTCGCTGTTCACGCCCGACGCCCGCTACGAGGTGTACGGACGTTCGTTCGACGGACACGAGGGTCTGCGCAAGGTTTTCCTGGCCGCACCCGGAGGGATGCACCTCGGGGGCGTCCCGGTCATCGAGATGACCGGCGCCGACGCGGCCCGGACCACGCGCAACCTGCTGTTCGTCGACCGGAGCACCGGAGTCTCCCGCAACGCGGTCTATGTCGACGACCTTGTCCGGACCTCGGAGGGATGGCGCATCGCCGCCTGCCGATGCCGGTTCATCACATCCGATGGTCTCGCCGACCGGCCCGCATCCTAGGAGCGGTTCCTTTTGTCACAGATACCTTTCGCGCCAGACGTCTTCACCTGGCCCAGCGAGCGACCACAGCTGATCGGGGGGCGGTGCGGCCGCTGCGAGGCCACCACCTTCCCCATGCAGCCGTCCTGCCCGCGCTGCGGCGACACCGGCATGGGGCGGGTCCTCCTGCCCCGCACGGGCACCCTGTGGACCTGGACCACCCAGGAGTTCCTGCCCAAGGAGCCCTACGCCAGCGGCGAGACGCAGGAGACCTTCCGCCCCTTCGCCGTCGGCCTGGTCCAGCTCGGCGACGAGGTGCGGGTCGAGGGGCGCCTGACGGTGAGCGACCCGGAGCAGATCAGCTTCGGCATGGAGCTGGAACTGGAGATCTTCCCGTTCCGTACCGAGAGCGACGGCACCGAAGTGATGTCGTACGCCTTCAGGCCGCGCTGAGCGAGGAGCTGACATGGACAACGTTGCGATCATCGGAGTCGGCATCCACCCGTTCGGGCGCTTCGGTGCCAAGTCCGCCATCGAGATGGGCGCCGAAGCGGTACGCGGCGCCCTGGCCGACGCCGGAGTCGAGTGGAAGCAGGTGCAGTTCGCCTTCGGCGGCAGCCGCGAGGTGGACAACCCGGACGCCGTCGTCGGCCTGCTCGGGCTCACCGGCATCCCCTTCATGGACGTCTACAACGGCTGCGCGACCGCGGCGACCGCGCTGCAGCTCACCGCCGACGGCATCCGGTCCGGCAAGTACGACATCGGCGTCGCGGTGGGCATGGACAAGCACGAGTCGGGGGCCTTCACCGCCGATCCCGTCCACTACAGCGCGCCGTCGTGGTACGGGGAGATCGGCCACTTCCTGACGACCAAGTTCTTCGGGATGAAGATCAACCGCTACATGCACGACCACGGCATCTCCTCCCGGACGCTGGCCCGGGTCGCGGCCAAGAACTACCGCAACGGCGCGATCAACCCCAACGCGTTCCGCCGCAAGCCGCTGTCGGAGGAGGACATCCTCGGCTCGCGGATGCTCAACTACCCGCTGACGAACTACATGTTCTGCAGCCCGGACGAGGGGGCGGCGGCCGTCGTCATGTGCCGCGCCGACATCGCGCACCGGTACACCTCCTCGCCGGTCTACCTGCGGGCGACGACGCTGCGCACGCGGTCCTACGGCGCGCACGAGGTGCACGCCTCGTGGGCCGCGGTCGAGCAGGCGGAGGCGCCGACGGTGTACGCCTCGCGCGCCGCCTACGAGGAGGCGGGCATCGGCCCCGAGGACGTCGGCGTCATCCAGCTCCAGGACACCGACGCCGGCGCCGAGATCATCCACATGGCCGAGAACGGCTTCTGCGCCGACGGCGAGCAGGAGCGGCTGCTCGCCGAGGGGGCGACGGAGATCGGCGGGCGCCTGCCGGTCAACACCGACGGCGGGCTCATCGCCAACGGCGAACCGATCGGCGCGTCCGGACTGCGCCAGGTCCACGAGCTGGTGCTCCAGCTGCGCGGGCGGGCGGGGGAGCGGCAGGTGCCAGGACAGCCCCGCGTCGGCTACGCCCAGCTGTACGGCGCGCCCGGCACCGCGGGCGTGTCGATCCTCACCGTCTGACGCGCGCGGAAGCGCCCGCGCGGAGTGCGGGAACGGCGCGAGCGGGCAGGAAGCCGGATCTCACGGCTTCCTGCCCGGCGGCGTCTCCGGCCTCTCCGCGTTCGGGCGCCGCATCCCCGCGTGCCTTCAGGGAGTTCAGGGGAGGAGGGGCGCGAGCCGGTCCCGGTCGTCGCCGGACAGCGGACGCAGCGGCTGCCCCTTCCCCGGCCGCCAGACCACCCCGTCCGGGCGCCAGGCCTCGCGCCGCAACCGCATCTTGTCGATCTTCATGCTGGCGAGTTTGGGCAGCTCGGCGGTGACGCGGACGAAGGCCGGCAGCCACTTGGGGCCGAGGTCGGGCTGCGCGGCGAGGAAGGCGTCGAACTCCTCCGGCTCGAACCGGGCGCCGCCGCTCAGCTCCAGGGCCGCCATCACCCGGTCGCCGACGGGATCGTCGGGGACGGCGTAGACGGCGACCGAGCGGACGTCGGGATGGCGGGCGATGATGGCCTCGACGGGCGCGGCCGCGAAGTTCTCGCCGTCGACGCGCAGCCAGTCGTTCGACCGCCCGGCGAAGTACAGCCAGCCGTCCGCGTCCCGGTAGGCGAGGTCTCCCGACCAGTAGGCGCCGTCGCGGAACCGGCTGCGCGTCGCCTCCTCGTTCTTGTAGTAGCCCTCGAAGCCGGCGCCGGGCGCCGTCTCCACGATCTCGCCGACGGCCTCCTCGAGGTTGACGGGCCGCCCGTCGGGACCGAACCTGGCCGGCGGGCATTCCTCGCCGGTCCGCGGGTCGAGGACCTTGACCGTCGGGTCGGCGGTGCCGAGGGCGCCGGGGGGCATGGACGGGTCGCGCCGGACGATGATGATGCCCTCGGTGGAGCCGTAGCTGTCGCGGACGTCGCAGCCGAACCGGCGCGAGAACTCGCGGATGTCCCGGGCCGAGGCCTCGTTCCCGATCGCCAGCCGCAGCCGGCTGCCGGCGTCGTCGGGCCGCTCGGGGGTGGCGAGGATGTAGTTCAGGACCTTGCCGGTGTAGGTGAGCATGGTCGCGCCGAAGCGGCGGAGGTCCGGCAGGGTGTTGGACGCGGAGAACTTCGGCCGGGTCGCGAACGGGATCCCGGCGTTCAGCGTGGACGACCAGCCGGTGAACAGCGAGCTGGAGTGGAAGAGCGGCAGCGGGGAGTACACGACGTCGCCCGCGCCCAGCTCGGCGATCCTGGCGACATGGGCGCCGGTGCGGGCGAGCCTGCCCTGGGTGCAGCGCACCGCCTTCGGCAGGCCGGTCGAGCCGGAGGTGAAGATGAGCAGGAGCAGGTCGTCGTCCCGGACCGCCCGGCCGGGCGGCTCAGGTGACCGTTCCGCCAGCCGCGCGGCGTACTCCGGGTCGTCGGCGAGGAGCACGCGGTCGGCGGGAAGGCCGATGTCGGCGCCCTCGAGCAGCGGCCGGTGGCCGGAGGAGGTGACGAGCAGCCCGCAGTCGGTGTGCCGCACCAGCTGGGCGAGCCGGTCGCCCCGGTAGGTGGCGTTGACGCCGACGACCACGCCGCCCGAGAGCGCCGCCGCGCCCAGCCAGAACACGTAGTCGGGCACGTTGTCCAGCAGGACGCCGATGTGCGGGGGCCGCCCCTCCTCGCGCATCTCCTCGAACAGCGACGCCCGCCGGGCCGATTCCTCCAGCAGCCGCCGGTAGGACCACCGCCCGTCGCCGACCAGAAGCGCGTCGCCGTCGTCCTCCGCACGCTCCCGCAGCAGATCACCGACCGTCGTCATGGCGCTCTTTCTTGGTGAAGATTATCAACTTTGATGTCGAGTTCGATGCTCTGGCAGGGCCCCGGGCATGTCAAGTCCCGGCGGAAAACGGCCCCTGGGCCCCTGCCCGCCGTGCTCCCTGCCCTCGAAGTCGCCGCGGATCTCCTTGAGTCCCCGCGGGCTCCAGTGCCCGTGGAATCCGGCTGATCGTCAATATTGATGTCGACATCAATCGTCTTCCGGGGCTATGGTCGTAGCGTCCGGCCGGCGGCACCCTCCGCGGCGGTCCGGGCGTCACCATCCGTCCGGCCGCGGGCGCGGTGCCGGCGCGGCGGAACCACGAAAGGCGTTGAGGTGGCCCAGCAGTTCCCGGCGGACCCGCCCGCCGCGTCCGGCCGGCCCCGGCCGTTCGGGGTCGGGGTGGTCGACACGATGATCGGTTTCCCCCAGGACCCCGCCGCGCTGTATCGGCGGATACGGACGATGCTCCGCGACGAGCAGTCCCGCGACGAGTTCGCGATGCCGGCGCAGTACATGTTCCGCGACGTCCCCGCCGGGCATGCCGGCGGGGACGTGGACCCGGTCGGCCTCGTCCTCGGCGAGATGGACCGGCACGGGATCGACGTCGCCCTGGTCAGCGTGAGCGCGAACGAGGACGTGGCCGGGCGCGCGCTCACCGAGCATCCGGAACGGTTCGCCGGCTCCTGGACGTGCGACCCCAACCGGGGCATGGACGGCGTCCGCGACCTGGTGCGCGCCCATGAGAAGTACGGCGTGCGGGCGGCGGCGCTCTACCCGCACGGCCTCCTGCCGCAGGTCGCGATCGACGCGCCGCAGATGTACCCCGTGTACGCCAAGTGCGTCGAACTGGGAATCCCCGTGTTCGTGACGGTCGGCATCGCGGGCCCCCGGGTGCCTTCGATGGTGCAGCGCGTCGAACTCGTCGACCAGGTGATGTACGACTTCCCGGAACTGGTGTTCGTCATGCGCCACGGCGCGGAGCCCTGGACCGACCTGGCCGTGAAGCTCATGCTCAAGTGGCCGAACCTGCACTACTCCACCAGCGCCTTCGCGCCGCGCTACTACCCCGCGGAGATCATCGACTACGCCAACACCCGAGGAGCGGACAGGATCCTGTACGGCGGCTACTTCCCGATGGGCCTGACCCTGGACCGCATCATGTCCGAGCTTGCCCAGGTGCCCCTGAAGGACGACGTGTGGCCTAAGTTCCTCCGGCACAACGCCCTCCGCGTGCTCGGCCTGGCCGACGAGCAGCGGGAGATCGCGTGAATCTCGCGTTCACGCGGGAGCAGGACGAACTCCGGCGGACGGTGCGCGACTTCCTCGCCAAGGCGTCGCCCGAAGCCGAAGTGCGGCGGCTCATGGACACCGAGGAGGGGCACGACCCCGATGTCTGGCGGCGGCTCGCCGGCGACCTCGGCATCGCCGGCCTGGCCCTGCCGGAGGAGTACGGCGGTGCCGGCTGCGGGTTCGTCGAGCTGGGGATCGTCCTGGAGGAGGCGGGGCGGTCGCTGCTGTGCGCGCCCGTCCTGTCGACCGTCGTCCTGGCCGCGTCGACCCTGCTCGGCCTGGGCGACGAGGACGCCTGCCGCGAGTACCTGCCGGGCATCGCCGCCGGCTCGACCGTCGCCACGCTCGCGCTGACCGAGCCGCCGGGCCGCTGGGACGCCGGCGGCGTCACGGCGACGGCCCGCCGCGGCGCGCGGGGCTGGACGCTGGAGGGGACGAAGGCCTACGTGCTCGACGGCGGCACGGCCTCGCTCCTCCTGGTCGCCGCCCGGACGGGGACGGGGATCAGCGTGTTCGCGGTCGACGCGGGCGCGCCCGGCGTGCGCCGCGAGCCCGAGGCCACCCTCGACCAGACGCGCAAGCAGGCCACCGTCACCTTCGCCGCGGCCCCGGCCCGGCTGGTCGGCGCGGAGGGGGAGGCCTGGCCGGCGCTTGCGCGGGTGCTCGACCTCGCCGCCGTCGCCATCGCCGCCGAGCAGGCCGGCGGGGCGGCGCGGGTGCTCGAGATGGCCGTCGAGTACGCCAAGACCCGCGTCCAGTTCGGCCGGCCCATCGGCTCCTTCCAGGCCGTCAAGCACAAGCTCGCCGACATGCACATCGACGTGGAGACGGCGCGCTCGGCCGCCTACCACGGCATGTGGGCCGCGGCCGGGAAAGCGCCCGGCCTCCCGGAGGCGGCGAACCTGGCCAAGGCGTGCTGTGGTGACGCCTTCGTCAGGGCGGCGGCCGAGAACGTCCACGTCCATGGCGGGATCGGCGTCACCTGGGAGCACCCGGCCCATCTGTACCTCAAGCGGGCGCACAGCTCGCAGGTGCTCTTCGGGCACGCGGCCCACCACCGCCGGCGGCTCGCCCAGCGTCTCCTCGCGCGGCCGTACGAGTGATCGCCTCAAGCAGGATGGCGGCGGGCCGCATGCGCGGTGCGTCAGCCGGACACCTGGGCGGGCCTGAGGATCTCGTCGGCGAAGCGGCGCAGGCCGTCCAGCGCTTCGCGAGAGCGGGACCACGGCGCGACGATCAGGCGCGTGACGCCCGCCTCGGCATAGGGCTCGGCGTCCTCGGGCCGGCTGAGCGCGGCGCCCGGCAGCGTGACCTCGATCGGGGTCGTTCGCCCTTCGCGTTCGGCGAGTTCGTTCAGGCGCGCCACCGAGCGGGGGAGGTCCTCCAGGGAGTGGTTCATCGGCATCCAGCCGGTGCCGACGGTGGCCGCCCTGCGCAGTGCCGCCGCTCCGTCGCCGCCGATGTGCAGGGCGGGGCCGGGGCGCTGCACGGGCTTGGGCTCGAAGGCCGTGGGGCCGAAGTCGAAGAACTCGCCGTGGTGTTCGATGACCTTCTCCTCGCTCCACAGGCGGCGGCAGACCTCGATGGCCTCGTCCACCCGCGCGCCGCGGCGGTCGAAGTCCAGCCCCACCGCCTCCCATTCGGACCGCAGCCAGCTGGCCCCGATGCCGAACGCCAGCCGCCCGCCGGAGAACACGTCCACCGTCGCCGCCGCCCGCGCCGTCACGAACGGATGCCGCAGCCCGATGTTGTACACGCAGGTGCCGAGCCGGATGCGGGTGGTGCGCGCGGCCAGGTGGCACAGGACGGCCATGGCGTCGAAGATCGGGACGTCCGACGGGATCGGCGGATGGTCCGAACCCTCGTGCGGGCTCCCCGCCGACTCCATGGGCACGACCAGGTGCTCGGGGACCCACAGCGACTCGAACCCCAGGCGGTCCGCCTCCTCGGCCACCTCGGCCCACAGCCGGGGGTTCACCGCACCGAGATGCACTCCGAACTCCATCAAGCCCTCCCATCCGCCGCGCGGGTCCGCGCCTCACCGGTGACCGTCCGAATCGGACGAGACCGGCGCCGCGCCCCCGGCGGGGCCGGAGGCGGGGCCGTGCTCCCGCAGGTCTTGACACGGTTCGGGCAGGGTCACAAGTATCGAAGTCGACATCGAAATTAGCATGCTGCCCGGAGAAGAGGGCGCGGGCCGGAGGTCGCCGATGGAGAGCGCGAACAGCTACAGCCGGCAGATCGCCGCGCTGGCGGACGAACGGCCCGACGATCTCGCGGTGCGCTTCTGCCTGCTCGACGGCGGGGAGGCCGCGTTCACCCGGTCCGAACTGCACCGCCGTTCGAGCCAGGTGGCCGGCGCCCTGCAGGCCCGGGGGCTGGGGCCGGGGGACAGGCTCGCGCTGAGCCTGCGGAACGTTCCCGAGTTCGTCTTCGGCGCGCTCGCCGCGTGGAAGCTCGGGGCGGTCCCCGTTCCGATGCGCTGGGACCTGCCGGACTGGGAGCTGTCGCGGGTACGGGAGGTGATCGACCCGAAGGTCCACCTCGACCCGTCCGACCTGCCCTGGCTCCGGGCGACCGCCGGCGACCCGGTGCCCGCCCTCCCCGACGCGGTGTCGCCGCAGGTCTTCGGGATCTGCAGCAGCGGATCGACCGGCACGCCCAAGGTGATCATGAGTGAGCGGCCCTCGGTGTTCGAGGCCTCGCGCGTGGTGCCGTTCGCCGCGCTGTGGCAGCCGGTCCCGCGTCCCGAGACGATCCTGGTGCTCGCGCCGATGTACCACACCAACGGATTCTCCACGCTGAACAACCTGCTGGCCGGCGACCGGCTCGTCGTCCTGGAGAAGTTCGAGGCGGCGCGGGTCCCGGACGTCATCGAACGGCACCGCGTGTCGACCTTCACCGCCACCCCCACCATGCTGCAGCGCATCGCCGACCTGCCCGGCATCGACGACCGCGACCTGTCCAGCCTGGAGTGGATCCTGCAGGGCGCGGCGCCCATGCCGCCCTCGCTGGTGCGCCGCTGGGCCGCGCTGATCGGGGCGGAGCGCATCTTCATGGCCTACGGCATGACCGAGGGCTTCGGCCTGACCGCGCTGCGCGGCGACGAGTGGCTGACGCACGAGGGCAGTGTCGGCCGCGGCTTCCAGGGCACCGAGGTGCGCATCCTCGACGGGGACGGCCGGGAGCTGCCGGCGGGGGAGATCGGCGGGGTCTACCTGAGGTGGGAGCGGGGCGCGAAATACAGCTACCGCGGCACGGCCGAGCGGGCGGGCGCCACCGACGACGGGTTCCACACCGCCGGCGACGTCGGCTACCTCGACGAGGAGGGCTACCTCTACCTCAAGGACCGCGCCGTCGACCTGATCATCACGGGCGGCGCCAACGTGTTCCCCGCCGAGGTGGAGGCCGCGCTCATCGACCATCCGCGGATCGCCGACGTCGTCGTCATCGGGCTGCGCGACCCCGAGTGGGGGCGCCGCGTGCACGCCGTCGTCGAACCGGCCGACCCGGCCGCCCCTCCGTCCGCCGACGAGGTGATCGCCTACGCCAAGGGGCGCCTGGCCGCCTACAAGGTGCCCAAGACCGTCGAGTTCGTGGACGCCATCCCGCGCAGCGCCGCCACCAAGGTCAGCCGGGGCGCGATGGTCCAGGCGCGCGGCGGCTGACGGCGCGGGCGAGGCGGCCGTCCCGCCGAAGACCCGATCCCGGTGCCAGGGCTTGGAGGAGCAGACCCGATGTCGGACTCACACGTACCCGAACCCGAGGGCGGTTTCGACCGGGAGGGGTTCCAGGCCCACGTCCGCGCCTGGTTCGAGGCCAACGCGCCGCGCAAGGGGTCGCCGGAGGACTTCTCCGCCGTGCACGTCATCAACGCGCGAACGCTGGAGGAGTACCACGAGCAGGAGAGCCGCGCGCTGGCCGTGACGCGCCGCTGGCAGCGCCGGCTGTTCGACGCCGGTCTGGCAGGCCGGTCGTGGCCCGCCGAGTGCGGGGGCCGCGGGGCGCCCGCGTGGCAGGACGAGGTCGTCGCGGAAGAGCAGGCGAAGTGGGGCGTGTCGACCAAGATGTTCGCCGTCGCGCTCGAGATGGTCCCGCCCGTCCTGTTCGCGCACGGCACGCCCGAGCAGCGGGCCGCCCACCTCCCTCCCATTCTCCGGGGCGAGCACGGATGGTGCCAGCTGCTCTCCGAGCCGGGCGCGGGCTCCGACCTCGCCGGTGCGCAGACCAGGGCGAACGCGGTGGACGGCGGCTGGTCGGTCACGGGGCAGAAGGTGTGGACGTCCCACGCGGGCAGCGCGCGGTTCGCGCTTCTCATCGCCCGGACCGGGACCAGGGAGGAGCGCGGCGCCGGGCTGTCGTGCTTCGTGCTCGACATGGCGCAGCCCGGGGTCGACGTCCGTCCACTGCGCCAGATGTCGGGCGGCTACCACTTCAACGAGGTCTTCCTCGACGGCGCCTTCGTGCCCGAGGGCGGGCTGATCGGCGCTCAGGGGGAGGGGTGGGCCGTGCTGAAGACGATGCTCGCCAGCGAGCGCGCGGCCATCGGCGGCGGGACGAGCGCGCGGTCGGCCACCCTGCTCGTCGGGCTGGCCAGGAGGCTCGGACGCTCGGACGACCCCGCCGTCCAGGACCTGCTGGCCGCCGCCGTGATCCGCGAGCGCGTGCTGGACCTGCTGCGATCGAGGATCGCCGCGGGGCACCAGGTCGCCGCGGCCGGGCCGGTGACCAAGCTGCTCTACTCCGAGCACGCCCGGCTCACCGCCGACGCGGCGACCGCGATCCTGGGGACGGCGGCGACGGTGGCCGACGATCCCGACGCCGCGCCGTGGATCGAGCGGCTGCTGTTCGCCCCGGGGCTGCGGCTCGGCGGGGGCACCGACGAGATCCAGCGGAACGTGATCGCCGAGCGGGGGCTCGGGCTGCCTCGCTGACCTCTTCAGATGGTGTTGAAGCGCAGCGGCTCGATGTGGAGGAACCTCTCGACCGGGTCCTCGGCGCCCGCCGCGGCGCCGGTCGCCGCCAGCGCCTCGGCCTTGAACGCGCGGGCCGCCGCGCTCAAACGGTAGAGCACCGAGCAGGACCCCTCGTCGCCGCCCGCCGTGCGCAGGTCGCCCCACAGGCTCACCCTGGCGGACCGGTCGCCCAGGGCGTCGAGCACCATGCGCCGGACGCGCGCGTCGCGGTTGTAGATCTCCGTGTGGACCGCGATGGCCTGCGGTGCCGCGCCGTGGGGGAGCGGGGCCACGACCTGCTCCAGGCCGGCCGCGCGGGCCCCGATGATCCGCAGCGGCCGGTCGTCGTCCTCGTCCTCGTCCGCCCGGTAGACCGTGGCGTCCCACCCGGCCATCACGCGGTCGAACAGCCAGCCGCCCGCGAACCGCACCACCTCGGCCGTGTTCGGCGTGACCACCGCGAGTCGTTGCTTCAGCGTGTCTCGGGCCTGTTCGTCGGCCGGGGGACCGGAGGCGGGGTGCACTCCGTGCGCGCATCGGTCTATGAAGCGGAGGGGGCGGGCAACCATGGCGTCGTTTCCTGGGTGAGAGGCGATGGCGCCACGGCAGGCGGGCGGTCCTGATCGCGCGCTGGACGCGGATCGAGCCGGCCGTGGTCGGTGGTGTCGGTCGGGCGCGAGGTCTCGTCCGGCAGGGGCCGCCGCACCCCTCCTTCCCGGCCGGCGGGCGGGGGCCCGCCCCGGACTGGTTTCAATGTCGACGTCGACTTCAATAATGCTGGAGTGCGGGGACCGCGTCAAGATGGCGGAGGAGCTCCCGTGGCCTGCGCATCCGTCGCCGACGACCTGCGGAGACGGAGCATGGGCGAGCACGCGGGTGCGCGTGCGAACGGCGGTCGCCCCGGGTGCCGCGCGGCTCAGCCGGAACGGCGGCGCGCCATCGCGTCGACGGCGTCGCGGTGGTCCTGCGTCGCGAGCAGCCGGACATGCGTGCGCACCTCGTCGTCGGCGCATTCGGCGAGGTCGTTGCGCAGGGCGCTCGCGATGTTCGCCTTCACGGCCGCCAGGGCCTGTCCTGGGCCCTCCGCCAGCCGCCGCGCGACCGCCAGGCCCCGCTCGGCGAGGCGCTCGTGCGGGACGACCTCGTTGACCAGCCCGATCTCGCGGGCGCTCTCCGCCGGCAGGGTCTCCGAGAGGTAGAGCAGCTCCGTGGCCTTGGCCGGGCCGACCAGCCGGGTGAGCAGCCAGCTGCAGCCGAAGTCCCCGGCGAGGCCGACGCGGACGAAGCCGGTGCGCAGCACCGCGGACGCCGCGGCGACACGGAGGTCGCACGCGAGGGCGAGGCTCAGTCCCGCGCCGACGGCGGGCCCGTTGAGCAGGGCGATGCTGGGTTTGGGGGACTCCCACAAGCGCACCACGGTCGCGCGCTGGCTCTCGATCTGCCGACGGGTCCGCTGCTCGGGCTCGTCCATCGGTCCGAAGATGCTCTGCCCGCGGGCGAACGTGGCCACGTCGCCGCCCGCGCAGAAGGCGCTGCCGGCGCCGGTCAGGACGATCACCCGGACGTCCTGGCGTTCCAGCGCGTCGTCGAGGGCCGCCGCCAGGGCGTCGAGCATGCGGAGCGACAGGGCGTTCCGGGACTCGGGCCTGTTGAGGACCAGTGTCAGCACCCCGGCGTCGAGCGTGGCGAGGAGTTCGTCCGGCTCGGTCGGCCCCATCCGCGAACCCCTCCGGAGCTGTGGTCCAATATCGACGTCGAAGTTATTCGAAGGGCCCGTGCCGGTCAATGCCCGAACCCGGGCCGCGGCGCCCCCCGCCAGGGTGGGGGACGCCGCAGGCTCGCTTTCCGTACTCGTGGCCCGGCTCTGGGGGACCGCACGCTGACGCTGGCCGGCGCGGAGGCGGGGCAGCATGGGGTCGCGGCCGCTGTCGGCCTGGCCGCACGACGCGGACGGGGTCAGGTGCCGTTGCCGCGGCCGGCGGTCTCGCCGGCGCGCCGGGAGGCTTCGAGGACCTGCCGGCCGAGGGCCTTCAGCTCCCTGCCGGTGAGGTCGTGCTGGGGCCCCATCAGCATGAGCGACGCCGCGGCGCGCCCGGTCGCGTCGAAGACCGGGGCCGAGATCTGCGACAGGCGGACGGTCGCCGCCTCGTCGATCTCCGTGGCGAAGTACTCGGTGTGCTGCATCAGCCCGACGAACTCGTCCCGCCGGCGCTGGACGTCCTCGGCGTCCCGCGAGGTGAGCAGGGTGGCGAAGTCCGGCACGGGGTCGGAGACCCGGTCGCGGGTCAGGGAGACGCTGTAGCCGCGGCGGCGGATGGCCTCCAGCGCCTCGCGCCACCGGTCCGGATCCTCGCCCGGCCGGTCCTCGCCCGCCTGGGCCAGCCATGCGGCGGCCTGGGCGTCGTCCCACGCGACGAAGACGGCGCCGAACGGGGGGACGAGCGGCATCGACTGGCCCGGGCGCGGACGGAGCCCCAGCGGCGGGCCCCAGTCGGACACCGCCATCACGCGGGTCTCGTTGGCCACCGGCGCGGACACCGCCACGCAGGCGTTGAGCCTGCGCGCCAGCTCCTCCGCCTCACCACTGGCGGCGTTGAGGACGGGGTCGGCCTGCCGGGCGGCATCGCCCAGCGCGATGCAGAAGCCGCCCAGCCCGTAGCGGAGTCCGGGCTCCCGGCGCACGACCAGGCCGCTCTCGGCGAGGGCCTGCAGGATGGAGTCGCAGGTCGCACGGGGAATGTCGGCGATCCTGGCGAGCTCGGAGACCGAGTACGACTCCGACGGCCGCCGGGCCAGGTGCCACAGCAGCCGGCTGGCGCGGAGAACGGCTGGCGACGGGTTGATGGGCACGGCTCATCCCCTGGGACCCCTGGCGCGGCCCAGGGCCTCATTGCTATCATTTAATGCAGTAATGCTGGAATACTAGCAATCACTGCCCGCCCTTGTCACCACCCCCTGACTTCCCACCTGTTCCACGTTGGGTCGTGTCGCCGGAACCACCGGCCCGTCTCGGCCACCCGGAGCCCACGTCGACGTCCCCGGCGGTGAGCAGGTGACCGACGCCGCCGTCCACTCGCAGATCGACGGCGCTGAGCCGTCCCGAGCCCGTCAGCCGAGAGAAGGGACCGATCGTGGTCGTCGTTCCTCAGTGGTGCTCGTACGTGGCCGGCAAGTGGGCGGACGGCGGCGACTCTGTTCGGTGCCGCGGCGGAGGTCGCCGGTATCCCGCCGGGCGTGCTGAGCGTGGTGGTCGAGCCGGGCTCGGCGGGAGCGGAGCTGCTCACCACGCATCCGGCCGTGGACATGGTGTCGTTCACCGGTTCCACGGCGGTGGGCCGGGCGATCCTCGCGCAGGCGGCTCCGACGATCAAGCGGGTGGCGCTGGAGCTGGGCGGCAGGTCGGCGCAGATCTACCTGCCCGACGCGGTCGACCGCGCCGCGGCGGGCGCGATGGCCGCCGTGGCGGCGACGGCCGGCCAGGCCTGTGCCGCCGCCACGCGCATGCTGGTGCCGCACGACCGCAAGGACGAGGTCGTCGAGGCGGTGTCCCGGGCCTACGCGGGGATCAAGGTAGGCCCTCCCTCCGACCCCGCGGCCCTCATGGGCCCGGTGATCAGCGCCGCGCAGCGGGACCGGTGCGAGCGGTACGTCGCGCTGGCGAAGGCCGAGGGCGGCCGGGTGGCCTTCGGGGGCGGCCGCCCGGCCGGTCTCATCCGCGGCTACTACTTCGAGCCGGCCGTCCTGGACCTGCCCGGCGACTCCAACCCGGCGGCGCGGGAGGAGATCTTCGGGCCGGTCATCGGGGTCATCGGGTACCGCGATCTCGACGACGCCGTGGCCCGACAGCATCGGCGTCATCAAGAACCGCATCGGCCACCTGCCCGAGGAGACCCAGTACAAGATCCTCCGCGGCAACGCCGAGCGCCTGTACCGGTTCACCCCGGCCGAGCCGCCCGTCCTCGCGACGGCCTGACATGGCCGACGCGGCGGTCGCCGTCGGGGTGCGCCCGGCAGGCGCGCCGAGCCTGCCACCGGACGAGGATGGAGCGTGAGAGGGATGTTGCTCGAGGGGAAGAGCGCGGTGGTCACCGGCGCGGGGTCGGGTGTGGGCCGCGCGTCGGCCGTGCGGTTCGCGGAGGAGGGCGCGCGTGTGGTGTGCGCCGACATCAGCCTCGAACGGACCGAGGAGACGGCCGGGCTCATCCGCGAGGCGGGCGGGACCGCCGTGGCCGTCCAGGCGGACGTCTCCGCGGAGGACGACGTCGTCGCGATGGTCGGCGCGGCTGTCGAGCACTTCGGCCGGCTGGACATCGTGTTCAACAACGCGGGCATCCCGACGCCCCGGCTCGGCGCCCTGCTGGAGGATCACACGGTGGAGGACTTCGAGCGGCTGACCGCGGTCAACCTGCGCGGCGTCTTCCTCGGCTGCAAGCACGCCGTGCTCCGCTTCAAGGAGCAGGGGGACGGCGGGGTGATCGTCAACACCGGCTCGGTCGCCGGTCTGGTCGGCTGGGGCGGGTCGGTGTACGGGTCGACCAAGGGCGGGGTGCACCAGCTCACCCGCGCCGTCGCCATCGAGGGCGCGCCGTTCGGCATCCGGGCCAACGCCATCTGCCCGGCCGGGATGCCGTATACGAACTTCATGGCGGCGGGCGGCATGGCGGGCGGGGCCGGGATCAGCGAGGAGGCGGCCCGGCAGGTCGGCGCCATGCATCCGCTCGGGCGTCCGATCGCCGCCGAGGACTGCGCCGATGCCGCCGTCTACCTGGCCTCCGACCGGGCCGCCAACGTCACCGGCGTCCTCCTCCCGGTCGACGGCGGCTACGTGGCCAGATGAGGACCTCACCGAGAAAGGCACAGCCCTGATGGAGTTGAAGATCGGACAGACCCTGGTCAGCGCCGTGGACTCGACCGCCGTGGTCGTCGTCCGCCACTCGGGCCCGGAGATCACCGTCACCTGCGGCGGCCGGGAGATGGTGCCGCAGGCGTCCATGCCGCCCGCGCCGCCCGCGCCGCCCGCCCCGTCCGCGGGCGAGGGCGGGGGAGCGCAGCTGGGCAAGCGCTACACCGCCGAGGGAGTCGACATCGAGCTGCTGTGCGTGCGGGCGGGGACGGCGGAGCTGGCCGTCGACGGGAGCCCGGTCACGCAGAAGAACGCCCGGCCGCTTCCGGCCTCGGACTGACCATGGCGCTTGGGAGACCATGCTGTTTGGGAGAACGGTGAGGACCTCGTGATTGAGTTTGATCTCTCCTCGGACCAGAAGCTGTTCCTCGCAACGGCGAGGGAGTTCCTGGATAAGGAGTACCCGCTCGACCGGATCCGGCGGAGCGGGGAGGAGGAGACCGGGTTCGACCGGGACTGGTGGAGCCGGGCCGCCGAACTGGGGTGGACGGCGCTGCTGGTGCCGGAGGATCTCGGCGGCGGCAGCGTCTCGGGGCACGGCGTGCGGGACCTGGCCCTCCTGGCGGAGGAACTGGGCATGGGCATCGCGCCCGGTGCCCTGCTGGCGACCAACGCCGTGCTGGCCGGCCTGGTGGCGGCGCACGGCACCGGGCCCGACCACGCCGCCGAGATGGAGTCCCTGGCGGCGGGGGAGAGCATCGCGACGTGGGCGGTGTACGAGCCGGGCGGGCAGTGGAGCCCGCTGGAGCCGGGGGTGACCGCGTCCCCGTCCGAGGGCGGCGGCTTCCGGCTGGAGGGCGTCAAGGACCGCGTCGAGGCGGCCGGGCAGGCCGACCTGCTGCTGGTCACCGCCGCCGGCCCGGACGGGCCGGCGCAGTTCCTGGTCCCCGCGACGGCCGAGGGCGTGTCGGTCGCCCCGCAGCGGAGCCTGGACCTGGCCCGCGAGTTCGGGTCGGTGCGGTTCGGCGGGGTGGAGGTGGACGCCTCCGCGCTGGTGGGGACGCCCGGTGACGTGCGCGCGGTGGAGCGGCAGCTGCAGGTGGCGCTGGTGATCCAGTGCGCGGAGGTCTGCGGCGGGCTGACCCGCATGTTCGACCTGACGCTGAAGTGGGCGTTCGACCGGTACAGCTTCGGCCGGCCGATCGCGTCCTACCAGGCGCTGAAGCACCGGTTCGCGGACATGCGGACCTGGCTGGAAGCCTGCCAGGCCACCACGTACGCGGCCGCGGCGGCGGTGCAGGAGGACTCCGGGGAGGCCGCGAAGCTCGTCAGCGTCGCCAAGAGCTTCGTGGGGGACCGGTCGCTGACCATCCTGCAGGACTGCGTGCAGATCCACGGCGGGATCGGCGTGACCTGGGAGCACGACCTGCACCTGTTCCTGCGCCGCGCGACCGTGGACCACTCGCTGTACGGAACCCCTGACGAGCACCGCCGGCGCCTGGCCGACCTTGCCGAGCTCTGAACGCGGAGTGGAGAGACGAGACCGATGACTGTCACCACCGAGAGCGTGGAGTCGTTCCGCGCCCGCGCGCGGGCCTGGCTGGCGGACAACATGCCGCGCCTGGATCCGGACGGGCCGCAGCTGCGCGGTGACGACCCGGCGCACTGGGAGCGTGCCCGGGAGCTGCAGCGGAAGCTGTACGCCGGGGGGTTCGCCGGCATCTGCTTCCCGGAGGAGTACGGCGGGCTCGGCCTTCCGCACGCCTACCAGCAGGCGTTCAGCGAGGAGGCCGACGGCTACGAGATGCCCATCGTGCTGAACATCCCGTCGTTCAGCATCTGCTGCGCGACGCTGCTGGAGGTGGGCAGCGAGGAGCAGAAGCGGCGGCACATCGGCGCGGCGATCCGCGGCGAGGAGGTCCTCTGCCAGTTCCTGTCGGAGCCCAGCGGCGGCTCGGACCTGGCGGGCCTGCTGACCCGGGGCGTGAAGGACGGCGAGAACTGGGTGATCAACGGCGCCAAGGTGTGGAGCACCTTCGCCTACGGCGCCGACTACGGGCTCTGCCTGGTGCGGACCGATCCGGACAAGCCCAAGCACGAGGGTCTGACGATGTTCCTGATGCCGACGCGGGCGCCGGGCCTGACGATGAACCGGATCCGGATGTCGGACGGCACGGACGAGTTCTGCGAGGAGTTCTTCGACAACGTCGTCCTGGGGCCCGAGCACGTCGTCGGCCGGGTCAACGGCGGCTGGGAGGTGGCGTCGCGGCAGCTGTACCACGAGCGCACCGCCGTGGGGGGCGGCTCGATCTACACCAGCGGGTACGCGCAGCCGCCGACCAGGCCGCGGCCGGACGTCGTCGAGCTGGTCCGGCGGTCCGGGCGCGGGTCCGAGCCGGAGGTGCGCAGGACGGTCGGCGAGGTGATCGCGATGTCGGTCGTGCACAGGCAGCTGGTGGAGCGGGTCTCGGCCGGGATCGCCGGCGGGCACCTGCCGCCCGCGGCGGCCTCGCTGCCGCGGCTGTTCCACGCGGAGGAGAGCGAGTCGCACGCGGACGCCGTCGTACGGGTCGCGGGGGCCGCGATCGGCGTGGGCACGCCCGGGGACGACGTGTTCGACCACGCGAGCCTGCACTTCCTGTGCCGTCAGGTGGGCAGCCTGGGCGGCGGCAGCTCGGAGATGGCGCGCAACCTCATCAGCGAGCGCCTGCTGGGGATGCCGCGCGAGCATGCCGCCGACCGCGGGGTGCCGTTCAACCAGATCAAGCGGGGCGAGCGCTGAGCCGCGCGACGCGGATGTCGTGGAACGTCCGGCAGCCCTGACCGACTGACGGCCGCCGCGGCCGCGGGGAGAACCCCGCGGCCGCGGCGGCGTCCAGTGCGCGGGAGTACGGCCTGCACCTGTACGAGCGGCGAGCCCACCTCGGCGGCCGCCTCGGCCGCAACCCGCGCGGCGTCCTGCGCTCGATCGCCCGCCACGAGGGCTGGAACCCCCCTGGCCTGAACACGCCGGGGGAGTGAGCTCGTGCCGTCAGGGCAGCCCGGCGCCTGGCACGCCGACCCGGACCGTCTCGATGACGGAGGTCCGGGCTCCCGCCAGGTTGCCGGCGTTCCAATCGGACGCCGACAGCAGGAACAGCGTCCGCCGATCGGGCCCGCCCAGAACGCAGGCGATGGCCATCCGGTCGCCCGCGCGGACGCGGTCGGTGACGCCGCCGCCGGGCAGGACCCGCCGGAACTCGTGGGCGAGCGGGAACGCGGCCCACACGGCGCCTTCGGCGTCCAGCGCGATCCCGTCGGGGGCCGCGTCCGGCGTGGCTGCCACGACGCGGCGCCGGACGAGGCCGTCGCCGCCGTCGATGTCGAACGCGGTGAAGCGCCTGGCCTTGGACTCGGCCACGATCAGGGTCCGACCGTCCGGGGTGATCGCCGACCCGTTCGGGAAGTCCAGGCGCTCGGCGGCGACCGACGCCGAGCCGTCCGGCGCGACCCGGACGAGCACGCCCGCGTCGGGCCCGGTCGGGTAGCTGCCGACGTAGGCGGTTCCGTCGGCGGAGACCACCATGTCGTTCAGCTCGTCCTCGACCAGCCCGTCCAGGCGTGCGTGAACCGAGCGCGACCCGTCCGGGGCGAGCCGGAGCAGAGCCCTTTCGGCCATGGAGACGATCAGCGCCGAGCCGTCGGGGAGAAAGCCGATGCCCGACGGCTTCTCGCCCGGCATCTCCAGCCTGAGCGTGGTCTCGCCGCGCAGCGTGGTCGTGTAGACGGCCTCGCCGTGCATGTCGGAGAACCAGAGCTCCCCGGCACGCCAGCGCGGGCCCTCCGCGAACACGAACCCGCCTGCGAGGAACTCGGGAGCGCCGATCGGCATGGGGTCTCCACTCTCCGGGCGATGCGGCCGCGCCGTCACCACACGCTGGCGATGGTCTCCAGCATCGAGGGCTCGGCGGGTTCGACGATCAGCGTGGTGACCGGGCCCTCACGCCACAGGGCGAGCTGGTCGGTGATCCGGGCGGGCGGGCCCACCAGCGCCAGATCGTCGACCAGTTCGTCGGGAACGGCGGCGGAGGCCTTGGCGCGCTCGCCGCTCAGGAACAGGTCCTGGATCCGCCGCACCTCTTCGGTGAAGCCGTAGCGCGAGACCAGCGAGGCGTAGAAGTTCTTGGACCGCGAGCCCATGCCGCCGATGTGCAGCGCGATCCGGGGGCGCACCCGGTCCCGGCAGGCCGCGATGTCGTCCCCGACGCAGGCGAGGACGGTGGGGGCGACCTGGAATCCCTCCGGCGCCTTCCGGAGCGCGTCTCCCCAGGTGTCCCGCCACCGGGTCGGGCTCCACAGGTACGGGAGCAGGCCGTCGGCCTCCTCGACCGCCATGGCCACGTTCTTGGGGCCCATGGCGGCGACCAGGATCGGCGTGTCCGCCGCGGGCGGGACGGGCGTCCGCAGCGGGCGCCCCTGGCCGGTCGAGCCGGGCCCGGTGTAGGGGATCGAGAAGAAGGAGCCGGAGAACTCGAGCCGCTCGGACCCGGCCAGCGCCTTGCGCAGCACGGCCAGGTACTCGCGCGTCATCCGCACGGGCGACCGGTAGGGCACACCGTGCCACCCTTCGACGACCTGCGGCCCCGAAACCCCGAGCCCGAGGGTGAAGCGGCCTCCCGACAGCTGCTGCAGCGTCAGGGTGGTCATCGCCGTCGCGGCCGGTGTGCGCGCCGCCATCTGCGCGATGCCCGTGCCGAGGCGCAGGCGGGTGGTCACGGCGGCGATGTGGGCCAGCGGTGTGAACGCGTCGTCCCCCCAGGCCTCGGCGGACCACACCGAGTCATAGCCCAGCCGCTCGGCCTGCTGGGCCGTGGCAGCGAGCGAAGGTCCCGCCTTCTGGAGCCCCGTGAGGCTCAGCCCGAGCAGGGGCTTGGGTGATGCCATGCCGCCACCCTAAACAGCGAGCAATATCGACGTCAATGTCGAGATACGTCGGGAGCCGGCGCCTCCGCACGCATGCCGACCGCGTTGGTCCAGATGCGCGTGAGCTGGTCGGTCGCGGTGGCGAGATCGGAACCGGGGGCGTTGCCGGTGTCGAAGAGGTGGTCGGCGAAGTGGGCGACCATGCCGCCGAGCGCGTGGGCGGCATAGGCGGCGTCCACCCCGGGATCGGCCAGACCGGCTTCCTGGAGGCGCCGGATGCGGCGCTCGATGGCCCGTGCGAAGGCGTCCTGCCGCTGCAGGCGCGTCTCGCGGACCTCGGCGTCGATCGTCGATACCTGGTGGATCACCTTCATGATCTTGGCGTTGGCACGGTACACCCGCAGGTAGTGCTCGTTCGCCGCGCGCACGCGCTGGACGGGATCCGCGTCGGCGGGGGCCGGATCGAGGGCGAGCAGATCGAGCTCGACCGAATCGGCGACCTCCTTGAAGATCTCCTCCTTGGAGATGAAGTAGGTGTAGAAGGAGCCGTGGGAAACTCCCGCCGCGTCACAGATATCGGCGATCCGCGCATGCAGGAAGCCGTCCCGTTCGAACACCGCCTTGGCGGCCTCGACGAGGTGGGCCCGGGTCTGGCGGCCGCGGCTGGTGCGGCCGGTGCCGCGGCGCCTGTCCTTTCCCTCGCCATCGCGCCGCCCTCGGCTGGCGTTCGACAGTGCGGCCCTGCGGTTGGTCGTTTCAGACATGGGGAGCCCTTTCTCGGGAAGCAATGCCGGGGAGGACCGCCGATAATTCATGGTGCCCTCCCGCCGCCCCCCGCTCGCCGCGTCGGCAGCGGCCGGCGGGCGGCCGTCCGATGCTCACGGCCCGTACCTCCTGCTCCGTGCTCGCCGGTGTCAGAGCCACCCTAACCGAATTCGACGTCGAAGTTGAGCTTCGCTGCGCAGCCCCCGCCCGCGGCCGCCTCGCGAGCAGCACCCGAGAAATTAATGAGTTGCCCTGCTCTATGCGAACGGGCCAGAGTGGTGAGTGATCGGTGGGGAATGGTGCAACGGCAGCACACCGCGCTCTGGACGCGGCGATCCAGGTTCGAATCCCGGTTCCTCAGCGGCTCTTTAGCTCAGTTGGAAGAGCGCCTGGTCGAAACCCGGGAGGCCGAGGTTCGATTCCTCGAGGGGCCACGCCTTCGTAGCTCAGCCGGCCAGAGCAACCGCCTCGTAAGCGGTAGGTCGCCGGTTCGAATCCGGCCGAAGGCTCCATCCCCTCTGAGCAACGAGCACATCGACAACGGGTTGATCGCCGCAGATGTACGCCGCTCGAACAGAGGAAAACTTCCAGGTGATGGGAACGCCGCGTTCCCGGCGGCTGAGGAACCTGGGCACAGGTCCGTTCCAGGCCGCGATCAATTCGTTCACCCACCGGCTCGCCGATGTGGTGGGCCCACATCCGTGCCGTGCAGGTCGTCGTCCTCCACCAGGGCCGCCCTGGTCGGCGCCCCTGGAAAGCGCTTTGCGCAGCGCGTCCCTGGCGTCCTCTGGGCCCACCGTCAGCATCCCCGGTCTGCTTCGCCCAGCCTTTCCGACACTGCAGGCCGTGTGCCGACATTACGGCACTCTTCTCTTTGATTATGCATACCAAGACCTCAACTCCCTCGGAGGCCGAAGGATTCTGGGCATGCTCGACGCGAGCGACGTAAGCGAGCTTCTCCGCTACCAGCGGCATACGCCCATTCGTGGAGACCGAGGTGCCCGAGTGGCGGGCGCCCGCGACGAGCGGCGGACGGAGCGGCCTACACGTCGGACGGCCGCAAATTGCCCGGCCGGGTCGGCCGGGTGGTGTCGAGGTGAACATCCACGGCTGCCACATTCTCGTCGAGCCGGGCGATCCGCGGCTCCAGTGCGAGCGAACAACTCGAGCCGAGGGGTCACCCGTCACACCATGGCCGGAGACACCCCGATCGGCGGCGCGAGTGCCGCATCCTCAGGTTCGCGCGGTAGTGGCGGGCGGCCGGCAGCACCCGCTCCGGCAGTGGCGGGCACCACGACCGGCCTCAGCCGCAGCCGTGTGACCAGGCCTTCGCAAGGCACGTGCGGGCTCGGGCATCCGCTGAATCCCAGAGTGCTGTGACTCTAGACACGTTGCGATTATTTTGCATAACATCAGGCCTGCCAACGGCTGTGAGCGAAGGGAGTCCGATGCGGCAGCACGACGCCGGCTCTGTGACGGTCATGGTCGAGCCGAAGGGTGTGGTGGTCGAGGTCCCCCGCGGACTGAGTGTGTTGGAGGCCGCGTTCCAACAGGGCGTGCGATGGCCGACGCCGTGCGAGGGCATGGGGACGTGTCACCTGTGCTTGAGGTCGGTGATCGAACATGGCGGAGGTCCAGCGCGGCCCCAAGCCCCTGCAACGCACCGAACCGGGGGTCACCGCCCGGCTCATGGACTACATCTCTGGTCGCGCCTGACCGCACGGACCTGCGCGACCAGCATCGGCGGGCCCGATCGCCAACTGCCCGACCGGCGGTCGCACGTGCCCAGGTCGAACAGCGCCACCGCAGGGTAGCGGATGCGGCTCGCTGCGGTCTTCCCATCAGTCACGATTCGCTATGCCTGACTCCCGGCCTGCAGTGCCATCACACCCCCCAATGAGGAGACTGGTTATGAGCAACGCTCACAAAGAGGTCGTCAAGACGTACTTCGAGGCGATGGGTGCCGGTGACGTCGAACTGTTCGCGTCGACGCTCACCGAGGACTACCGTGCCGTGATCGCCGGGTTCAGCAAGATGTCCGGAACCATGGACCGTGACGAGGTTCTCGCCTTCGTGGGCGACGTGCCGAGCATGACGAAATCGGGGATCAGCTTCGAGATCCGGTGCCTCACCGCCGAGGAGGATCGGGTCGCCTGCGAGTCGCAGGGGTCGTCGGTGATGGCCAACGGCGTCGAATACAACAACCAGTACATCCATCTCTTCCGGTTCCGTGACGGAAGGATCCGTCAGGTGACGGAGTACATGGATACGCAGCTGGCGGAGAAGGTCCTGCTTCCGCTGAGTGGCGGGGGCGGTCGGTGACGGTCAACGGCGTCGAATACAACGACCGGGGCGCGACCACTCGTCATGGCCGTAGGACTGTTCGCGGTGTACGAGATCGAGGCCGATGATCTCGAGGCGGCGGTCCAGGACCTGCTCGCGGCTTTCGACGCGGGCACGCACCGGATAGCGAATGCGGTAGAGACCGATCCGCCGCCGGTGACCAAGCTTCTGCGTCTCACGACAACCCATGACCCCGCGGGGTCGACCGGCAGCCCCCATGGGGTGCCGGTCGGGCGCACGGCCGGCCCGACTGGTCGAGGGCGCAGCAGTGGGAAGCGATTGTCGCCGATGCAGGAACTCGGCGTCCCCTGGAACGGGTCCGCGGACCTGGCGGACTCGGCGGTGTTCCTGGCCTCGTGAGAGGCACTTCATTACAGGCACGCGTCGCCCGTCGAGGACGGAGCGAGCTCGCCTGACCCCACCGATAGGAGTGACCCATGGATAATCCCATTCAGGACGCCGCGGCGGGCGACGTCGATGTCATCGTCGTCGGTTCCGGGATGGCCGGTCTGTCGGCGGCGCTGGAGGCGGCGGAGCACGGTGCGGACGTGCTTTTGGTTGAGGCCGCGACGATCCTGGGTGGTGCCAGCCGCCTGTCGACCGGCATCATGATGGCCGCCGGAACCAGCCTGCAGCGGGCCAACGGCCTCGAGGACAGCCCGGACGCGCTGTTCCATGACTACATGCTGGCCAACCACTACGACGTTGCGCCTTCGGTGGTCCGTCGTCTGGTGGACGAGCTCCCCGAGACCTTCGAGTGGATCCGCGGCCTGGGTGTCACGTTCTCCGACCAGCTCCTCCACGCCGGCGCGGAGAGCGCGCCGCGGGGTCATTCGGTGCCGGGGCAGGGGCAGGAGATCGTCGAGGTCCTGGTCCGCCACGTCCGCAGGCATCCGAAGATCGACATCGCCCTGAACCACCGGGTGGACCGGCTGGTGGTCGAGGATGGGGTGGTGCGCGGGATCGCCGTCGGGGACGAGGTGGTCCGCGCCGGGGCCGTGGTGCTCGCGATGGGAGGTTTCGGGGGGAATCGGGACCTGCACGCCAAGTACCTGCCGCTGGCGCACGAGAACGACAAGAGCTGGTACGAGCTCGAGCTTCCCGACTCCGGGGACATCTTCGGGCTGGTCGAACCGGTCGGCGCCCACATCGAGGGCAGGGACCGGGGAGGGTGGGTCCTCATCTCGGACTTCACTCGCGAGCAGCAGGCCTACCTGCCTGGTTGGCTGGTGATCGTGAACCGTCAGGGGCGCCGGTTCATGGACGAGATGGCGCCCTACAGCGTGGTGGATCCCATCGTGCGGCGGCAGGGCAATCGTGTCTTCGCCATCTTCGACCACGCCGCCAAGCGGGCGGCCAACCCGGCCAACACCGCGGCGGCGACCAAGGTCAACCTGCCCGGTGTCGTGAGGGCGCACTTCATCGAGCCGGTCATCGACGAGGCGATCGAGGCGGGCAAGGTCGAGGTCGGCGAGACACTGGCGGATCTGGCCGGGCGGCTGGGCATTCCGCCCTCGAACCTGGCCGGCACCATCGAGCAGTACAACCAGGACGCCCGGCACAAGCACGACTCGCTGTTCTTGAAGGACGGCGAGCAGATGCGCCCGGTCGAGCAGGGGCCGTTCTACGGCTGCGAGCTCCGGCTGTCGCTGATCGCGCTGACCGCCTGCGGGCCCGCGGTCGACGCGGAGGCACGGGTACTGCGCGGCGACCAGCGGCCGGTGCCGGGCCTGTTCGCCGCGGGGGAGTGCACCGGCGGGGTGATCGGCAAGGTGTACATAGGAAGCGGCAACTCGATCGCCAACTGCCTGACCTACGGACGCATCTCCGGCCGCAACGCCGCCCGGCAGGGGGGACGCGGTACGGCGGGGACGGCACCGTCCGGCGCGGTCGCGCAGGGGACGCCGTCCTGAGTCATCGCCTGACCCCCAACGAAAACAATCGGAAGCAAGCTCGCCTACTCGCATCGCGACGGAGGGATCGCGGAGCTCGACTCCGGACAGGTCACTACCGGCGAACTCGCGCAGACGTACCTGGCCGGCGCGAACGTGGTCAGGGCGTTGAACAACATCCTTGCCAGGCGATTCGCCGCGACCACGGCAGCTGAACAGCTACCTTCTCTCCCCACCCGGAAGGTTCACATCATGGCACCGGAACCCATCGTCTCGACGAACAACCCGTCAGATACCGGCGGCGGAGATGGGCCGCCAGAGAGATCATTGAGTTTTCGGCAGGCCGCTGGGCTGCTGGCCGTGATTCTGATCAGTGAGCTGGCCGCCGCCTCATACATACTCGTGGCGACTGCGCTGCCCGGGATCGCCACGCATTACCAGACAAGCCAGGTCGGATGGGCGATGACACTCCCCAGCCTCGCGGCGGTGCTGGTGATCAGCCTGGCCGGGAAACTGGCCGACATGCGGGGCAAGCGGCTGCTCCTGGTCGCTGTGGTGACGCTGGCCACGGTCGGTACCGTGGTGTCCGCGGTGGCACCGACCTTCGGGGTGTTCCTCATCGGTCGAGCACTGCAAGGGCTGCTCAACGTCGTCCCGGCGCTCGCCTACTCGCTGATCCGGGACGTGTTCCCGAAACGAATCGTCGCTTTCGCCACCGCGATCACCTTTACCGGTGCGGGCATAGGGTTGGGTTTGTCTCCGCTCCTCGCGGGCGCGTTGATCGAGTCCTTCGGCGTGTTGTCCCTGTTCTGGTTCATGACGATCTATCAAGTGGTCGTTATCGTCATTCTGCTCCTGACCATTCCCGAATCTCCTCTTCGTCTCCGGTCGAAGCTGGATTGGCCCGGCGCGCTCCTGATCGGCCTCGGCAGTGGAGCCCTGCTGTACGGCCTCGGTCAGGGCCCGCTGTGGGGTTGGAGTTCACCCCGTGTCATCGGCCTGTTCGTCGGCGGCCTGGCCTGCTTCGCAGCCTGGCTATGGTGGGACAAGCGCTTCAGCCACCCGTTGATCGACATGGGCCTCCTGCGCAGCAAGCCGATGTGGACCACCTTGCTGGCGACCTTCTTCGTCTTCGCTGTTTTCGGTCCGCCGACTTCGATCGTGCCCATGATGCTGCAGACTCCGGACGGGATCGGCGAAGCTTCCGGCTTCGGCATCAGCGCGTCCAACGTGGTGTATTTCATGGGGCCGATGGGTCTGGGCTTGGTCATCGGTGGCCTGGTGGTGGGCGGCGGGGCACGGCGATGGGGAGTCCGGACTCCGATCCTCATCGCCTTCGTGTTCCTGGCGGTGAGTAATCTCGGCTTGGCGTTCCTGCGCAGCACTGTCTGGGAAGTATTGTTCTGGGTTGTGCTGTACGGCGTGGCCATGGGTGTGGCCTACGGTGGTTACGGCAATCTGGTGTTGCAGGCAGCGCCGCCCGAGAGTCAGGGCATCGCCGCGACGACTGCGACGGTCTTCGGCAACATCGGCACGGGACTTCTGACCCAGATGGCATTCGTGGCCTTGGCCGCACACGTCATCCCCGGTAGCAACGGTGCCTTGTACACACCGCAGGGCTACACCATCGTCTTCGCGCTGGTCGCGCTCTTTGCCGTGCTCGGCCTGATCGCCACCCTCATCCTTCCGCATGGCCGGCGCCGCGACGTTCTCGAAATGCGTGCCGGGGAAGAGGTCGCAGCGGAACTCGCCGCAGCCCGTTGACGGCCGCACAAGTCCCTTAACAGGGGAAGGACCACCAGGCTCCACGGCCCTGCCGGCCCCAGGCCCTACGCACCGTCCGGCTGGCTTGTGCCCTGG
Organism: Spirillospora sp. CA-255316; assembly: GCA_050942275.1. GTDB lineage: Bacteria > Actinomycetota > Actinomycetes > Streptosporangiales > Streptosporangiaceae > Spirillospora. Next base: position 4,632,432 of record CP192047.1, read on the forward strand.
GCCGCGCTGCATCGCTACTGGCGCGCATGGAAGACCAAGCACCCGCCGACCCGTCCGGAAGGGTCGGCGGGTGCTGCCTGCCGGCGGCGAGAGTGTCGTTCACTGCGCCCTTATCTGGTCATCGACCAGGCGGTGCCGGTGTGTGCCGAAAAGGCAACGAGACTCGTTCCCGACAAGCGTGGTCAAGCAGTCGAGGGCCGTGACTCCCTGGCGAGGGATCCGGCGCTGGGATCGGCCAAGTCCGACCCGGGCTTCCTTCTACATCGATCGAAGGTAGCATGCTAAAATGTATGCATCTTGGCCCTTTCGTGTCAGGATTGGGCCGGCTGCGACCGGCCGACGAGGCCTGGAACTGCGATGAGCACAGGGAGATGACCTACTCAGATGTCCACGACCGATACCTCGGCACAACACGATGTAAGCGACGGCCCTCTCGGCCGCCTGGGACGCGTGGGCTTGTGGACGGAGGCCCTCGACCTGGCTCCGGCCTCTCAGGTCCGGGAGGCCGCCGCCGAACTCGAGGAACTCGGTTATCCCACCCTGTGGATCTCCGAGGCCATGCGGCGAGAAATCTTCGCCAACGCCGCCATCCTGCTGGGCGCGACGCAGCACATGGTCATCGCCACGGGCATCGCCAACATCTACGCGCGTGATCCGATCGCCATGACCGCGGGCCAGCTCACCCTTGCGGAGGCCTTCGACAACCGCTTCCTGCTCGGCATGGGCGTCAGCCGGGCTTTCGTCGTGGAAGGCATGCGCGGGCACGTCTACACCCGCCCGCTGAAGCGGATGGCCGACTACCTCGACGCCATGGACAAGGCCACCTACGTCTCCCCCCGGCCGGCCATTACGCCGCCGCGGGTCATTGGGGCGATCGGCCCCAAAATGCTCCGACTCGCGGCCGAGCGCAGCGCGGGCGCACACCCCTACTTCGTCATCCCCGACCACACCGCCGCAGCGCGAGAAGTGCTCGGCCCTGACGCCCTCCTGGCCCCGGAACAGGCGGTGATTCTCGACCGCGACCCCGACCGGGCCCGCGCAATCGCCCGCAGGTACGCGCAGCTCTTCCTCGGCATCGACAGCTACCACGACGACCTGATCAAACACGGGTTCACCGAAGCGGACTTCGCCGACGGCGGCAGCGACCGCTTGATCGACGCGGTAGTGCCATGGGGCGACGCCGACACCATCGTCGGCCGCGTCAAAGAACACCTGGACGCCGGCGCCGACCACGTATGTCTTCAGGTTCTGCCGCCCGAACCGACCGGGCTCCCGCTCCCCCAGTGGCGCGAACTCGCCCCCGCCCTGGCCGATTTCGGCTGGCGATGACCGGCCAAGCCGCTGGATTCAGATGGCTGCTGACGTCGGTCAGTCCGAAGTAGGCGGTTCCGTTGACCGCCGCCGACGGGCTGGCGCCCTTGAGGATCGGCAACCAGCCGGCCGGATGACATCGGCCGGCGAGGTCCGCTCGCACACCGGAGTCAGCGGCAGGGCGACCTCGGTTGTCGTCAGTGCGGGGACCAGCCCGACCACGGCGGCCGCTGTCACCGAAGCCGAGGGTGGCGCAGCCGGGTTGTATGCGCCGAAACGGCTCTTGACGCGATGGGGCGCCGCCTCGGAGCCGAACGTGGCCGCGCCGGCGACTCCGCCCCCACCAGGGAGATCTTCCGGATGAGGGCAGACAGTCCACATCATCACTGCACACTTACACACATTGAGCCGTTCGACGGGTAGGAGGAGGCGCACCGTGCAGAACGAACGTACGATCACGGTCTTCGGTGCCAGTGGGCGCATGGGGCAGGCGCAGGTGCGCGAGTTGATCCGTGCGGGACATCGACCCCGGGCCGTGACGCGTAGTGCCGGGCTGTTCGAGCGTCTGGGGATGCCGGGCCTGGACGTCGTGGCGGCCGACTACGCCGATCCGGACTCGTTGCGGCGGGCCGTGTCCGGGGCGGACGCGATCTTCTACTCGCCGGCCTCCGTCCCCAGGGATGTCGCGCTCCGTCAGAGCGAGCACGTGATCGCCGCGGCGCAGAGCTCGGGGGCGAGCGTCGTCGTACTCAACTCCAAGATGTGGGCGCCGGATCGGCCATGCGGCGAACCGCGTTACGACCTGGTACTGGAGATTGAGAACCTGTTCGCTGACTCCGGGCTGCCTGTCGTGACGTTCAGGCCCGTCCTCTTCATGGACAACCTGCTCACCCGATTCGCCAAGCCGGCATTGGCGCTGGAAGGCGTCTATCGGTACTGCCAGCGGCCGGACATGCAGGCGGACTGGATGTCCATGGACGACCTGGCGAAGTTCATGGTCGCTGCACTCGACCGCCCCGACCTCCACGGAAGGCGGATCCGGCTGGGCGGGCCGCAGACCCTCGGCATCGACGACATCCTCGCCGTGCTCTCCCGGGTGATGGGCAAACCCCTGCGCTATGAGTACGTCACCCCGTACGACTTCGGCCTCCTCGCACACACCGCCCTCGGGTACGACGAGCGCGATGTGCCGAAGGAGGCCTACGCGGCGTTCTTCGACAGCTTCTACTCGTTCAACAACGACTCCCCGCATCAGCCGTTCAGGGCCGACATGACGTCGGTGCTCCGGGAGATCCCGATCAGCATGGAGATCTTCGAGGAGTGGGCGAAGCGCCAGGACTGGAGCTTCGACCCGTCCGCCGAACCGCTCACCGGGTCTCAGGCCGGTTGATCTCCGCGAGCGACCGATGCGGTCGTCGCCTGGGGCGATGTGGACGCGCTGAGATCGCGGGTCCAGGCCCACCTCGACGCCGGTACTGATCACGTCAGCGTCCAGGTCCTGGCGCCCGAACGATCGAGGGCCCCGCTCGAGCAGTGGCGCGAACCGCACCGGCGCCACTGTCCTGCGCCTGACGCCGGCATCGGTCGGGCGCCAGGGTTGGTGCGCGACTCTGACCGACTGCAGCCCCGCGAACCGCTGCGTGAGTGCGGCGCCTGCGCGAGCAGATCGAGCAGGTGGTGGTCACCCCGGCGCAGCCCGGCCGACCTCGCTCACTCGTGGCAACGGGTCAGAGGGCTGTCGCTGCACGGTAGCGCTGACCTGGAAGATCTTTGGCGCTGCCCTCGCCCCAGGTCGAGATGTTCAAGCTGTCCACCGGCCCACGGTTGGCACAAGGTCCGCGTCCGTCGGGCTCTGTTCGAACCCGCCGGTGCGCCGGGTGTTTGCGCTGACGCCGGGACCGGGCGACGTTGCCAACCATAGGAGGATATATGTGGGAACTCACCGAGGAGCAGCGGGATCTGAGGGCGCTGGCCGCGGATGTGGCCACCGAGCAGTACGCGCCTCGGGCGCGGGAGTGGGACTCCGGGCGTGTGCATCTGCCGGAGGCGGAACGCAGGCGGCTCGCTGACCTCGGGTTGCTGGCCTTGACGCTGCCCGAGGAGTTCGGCGGTGGTGGGCGCCCGCTCATCGATGCGCTGATCGTCCTGGAGGAGTTGGCCAAGGCGAGCCCGGTGGCGGCCTGGCCGGTGTTCGAGGCCTCGACCGGGCCGGCCAGGGTGATCGACCTGTTCGGCTCGGACGAGCAGCGCAAGCGGATCCTGCCCGAGGTGGCGAGCGGGAAGACGACGATCGCCGTCTCGATCTCCGAGCCTGACGCGGGGTCGGCGGCCACGGACGCCATGACCAGCGCGCGGGTCGAGGGTGAGGAGGTGGTGCTCAACGGAACCAAACGCTGGTGCTCGGGGGCGGGCTTCTCAGAGAAGTATCTGGTCTATGTCCGATTCGGGCCCGAGAAGGGCGCCGCCGGAATGGGCGCGGTGCTCATCGATCGCGATGCCCCGGGGCTGACCTTCGGGCCCCAGGAGAACCTGATGGGCTTCCGCGGCATCGGCTCCGCGGACATGTTCCTGTCCGACGTCCGGGTGCCCGCCGCCGATGTGATCATCCCGAAGGGCGGGTTCCGGAAGCTGTTCACGGCCTTCTCCATCGAGCGCCTCGGGAACGCGACCATGTCCCTCGCGGTCGGCCAGACCGCACTGGACCGTACCGCCCGCTACGTTCGCGAGCGCCGCCAGTTCGGCCGTGAGATCTCCGAGTTCCAGATGGTGCAGTCCGGGATCGCGGAAATGGTGGTCCAGGTCGAGGCCGCACGGCTGTTGATCGCGCGTGCTGCAATGAACGCGGGAACCGGCGCCCCGGCGACGCTGGAGGCCTCGGTGGCGAAATGCTTCGCCAACGAGATGGCGAAGCGGGTGTCCGATCTGGCCATACAGCTTCACGGAGGCTACGGGTATTCCGAGGAGTACGAGGTCGAACGGCTGCATCGGGACGCGCACGGGTGGGCGCTGGCCGGAGGCACACCCGCGATGCAGCGGATCAGGATCGCGTCGGAGTACCTGGGACGCCGTTTCGACCAGCGCGGGAACGCGACGTAGTGGTCTGTCCGCGTCTGGCAACCCTGCCGAGACGGCTGAGCGGCGGTGGACGGGGTCGGAATGGGTGGGGGTGCCCTGGTTGTCGTTGACAACCAGGGCACTCGGGCAATGCGCGGCGCCGCGCTGCAGGCACATGCGCTCGGACGCGGCTGAGCCCCAAGCCCGATGCCTGATGCCGAATTGCGGGCTCGGGACATGCTTGACCGAGTGGGGCATGACGCTTGCCCAGATCAACCGCGGTGTCGGACGGCTCGGGTGGCGAACGTGGCTTAGGAGATGCCGGTGGAGTACAGGAACAGGCCGCCGAGGGTCGGTCCGAGGACCGAGCCGAGCCGGCCGATGCCGAAGCCCACCCCATGCCGGTCGTGCGGACGCTGGTGGGATAGACGGTGCTGGCCAGGGCGCTGAGCGGTGCCTCATCCACCCCGCCGGCACCGGTCCGTGGGGCTCACGTTCGCCGACTCTGGCGCGACGCGTGCGCGGCGCGACACGACTCCACGGGACGAACCAACGAGGAGGAACCCATGGGCGAACCCGGCAAGGACGCGAGTGACACCAACGACGTCGATGTGATCATCTCGGATCGGGAATGGCCGGAATGGCCAGAATGGCCGCGGTCGTACCGACGATGTTCGCCGGCCTCCGCCTCGCATGCACCTACTCACTCGGTCCTGGGGGTCGTCGCCGATGGCGTCGGCCTCGCCGGTAGTTCCGGGTCTTCGGGTCAGACTTTGGTGACGGCGCCGCCGTCGACGCGCATCGAACTGCCGGTGATGCGCTTGGCCTCGTCGGAAACCAGGAACATGACCAGGTCGGTGACGTCCTGCGCGTCCAGCCAGGGGAAGGGCAGGACCTGCACGGCGGCGTAGGAGTCCTGGACAGCCTCCATGGTGCCGTCGGTCTCACCGGCGGGGTCGAAGAGAGCGACGGTCGCCTCGTTGTCGATCATCCCGGTCCGCACGCTCGTGGGGAGGACGGCGTTGACCCTGATGTTGAACGCTCCCAGCTCGTTCGCCAGGGTCTTGGTGAGCCCGATGACGCCGTGCTTGGCCGCCACGTAGTGCGCGAGGTTGGGAAGCCCGATCTCCCCGGCGGTGGAGCTGGTCAGGACGATCGATCCGCCGTTCTCGTTGCGCTTGAGGTGCGGGATGGCGGCCTGGGCGGTGAAGAAGACGCCGCCCAGGTTCGTCCCGATGACGGCGTTCCAGACTTCCTCGCTGATGTCCTCGGCGGCGCATGGGGTCATGACAGCGGCGTTGGCCAGAACGATGTCGAGGCGCCCGAGTTCGGCCACCCCCGCGTCCATGGCGGCCCGCACCCCCGTTCGGTCCCGGACGTCGACCTTGGTCGCGATGATCCGCCGGCCGAGCTTCTCGACCAGGTTGACCGTCTCCTGGAGCTCCGCCTCGGTCCCGAGCGGAGAGGGAATCGAGGGCATGTCCGCGCAGATGTCGATCGCGATGATGTCGGCCCCCTCCTTGGCCAGGGCGATCGCGTGGCTGCGCCCCTGCCCCCGGGCGGCGCCTGAGATGAAGGCGACCTTGCCGTCGTGCTTTCCCATGAAGGGCTCCTCGGTCATCTGGAGTGGATCGGTGGATGCTGGTCGAGTGCTCCTAGCGGCGCACGTCGAACGACATCCAGAGCTGGTCGGGCCCGTAGGCGGTGTAGGCGCGCTGCATCCGGACGCTGTTCGCGCCACGGGTCGGCCTGAGGCCCTCGAGGCGCCGGACCAGGGTCTGGAAGGCCAGCCGCAGCTCGGTACGGGCCAGCTGGTTCCCGATGCACATGTGGATACCGGCGCCGAAGGCCAGGTGACTGGCGCTGTTCTTGCGCTCCAGGTCGACATCGGCCGGGCACGGGAACTTGCGGGGATCGCGGTTGGCGGCGCCGAAACGCACCTCGACGAGGGAGCCGGCGGGGATGGTGACGCCATGGAGTTCGACGTCGGTGGTCACCTTGCGGAACATGGTCTGGACCGGCGCCGCCACGCGCAGCGTCTCCTCGAGGAACGGCCGGACGCGATCCGGATCCGCCCGGATCTCCTCGACGAGTTCGGGCCGCTCCAGCAGCGTCGACATCCCGGCGGCCAGGCTCGTCGTGGTCGTCTCGTTCCCCGCCACGAGGATCTGCAGGATGAGGCTCTGCAGCTCCCGGATGTCCAGGAGCCGTCCCTCGGTCTCGGTGTTGGCCAGCCGACTGAGCAACCTGTCGTCGGGGGTGGCGCGGACCCGCTCGATCGCGCGGGCGATGTACTGCTGCATCTCGATGAACCCGTGAGCGAGCTCGACCTGCCGTTCCGGCGTGAGCGACGGATCGGTGCTTTCCACCGCCACGGCCGACCACCGCTTGAAGTCGGCTCGATCCTCCTGGGCCACACCGAGTTGCTCGGCGATGACGTCCATCGGCAGCGGAATCGCGAAGGCCTCCAGGAAGTCGATCTCAGGCTCGTCGACGAAACCGTCGATCAGCCCATCGATGATCTCCTGGATGCGCGGCTCGAGCTCGGCCACCTTTCTTGAGGTGAACACCTTGTCCAGCAGCGAACGGTAGGTCCGGTGCCCCGGCGGGTCGTTGGACACCAGCGTGTTCATCGGCAACCAGCCCTGCTCGAACACCTCCATCGCCTCGGGCACCCACTTGAGCTCGCCCAGGACACCGGTGTTGCTGCTCAGCACGCTCACGTTGAGCAGAGCCTTCCGGACGTCCTCGTACCTGGTGAGGACGTAGTTCCCCGTCATCGGGTCGCGATAGACGGGTTGCTCGTCGTACAACTTCTCGTAGACCGGGAACGGACACTCGAAGACGTCCGGGTCGGCGAAGGTGATGCTGTCATCCAGAACTGGCTTGGTCATACTGCCTCATCTGATCGTGGATTGCCGGACCGTCAGCAGGCCGGGTTCGAAGGCTCACACCAGGCGTGCCGGACGACCGGCTCCCACTGGGGGCGAGCGAGGGTGTGGAGGATTCGCCACGCGAGGACCCGACGGGATGGAGCGCCATCTCCGCCAGAGTCGGACAGTCCCTGCATGCTGGTCTCTCCCACCTCGACGAGCATGTGGGCCGGATTTTATGCAAAATCGTCGGCATGTGTCTAGGGTCACTATCGGGTTGAGGTCGATCTGTGCCGCACCCACGCCTCAGGCGGCTTTCTTGGCCGGTGGCGGAGACGGGCGTTGCCGGCCGGGCACGGCCTGGGGTTGCGGCGCGGCTCGCGATGGACAGCGGGCGTCCCTTGCATGTGGCTAATTTGTCATGCAAAATTGTGCGCTAGACATCTGCGGTGTCAGTGCTCACGGAGGAGCGACTAGTGATCTCTCCGTCAGCGCTGACGCGTCAGATCGGCCATGGAGGTCACCTGGCACATCCCCCGATCCCTGGTCCGGCCGTATGCGGCGGACACCAGCGCCCTTGGTGACCTGGCCGCACACCCCACGAAGAGCGCACCCACGTCGATGCTTGGTCGAAGCGTGGGCCTCGCTCGTCAACAGGCTTCATGCCGACGTCCAGGCGGACGACCCGTCCGGATGAATCCGACCGCCATCGAACGTCTTGCATGAGAACGACTTGACGAGGAGAGACCGTGGACGACGTCGACCAGGAAGTGGCGAGTACCGTCGATTTCGATGTGATCGTCGTCGGATCGGGGATGGCGGGCATGTCGGCCGCTCTGGAGGCTTCGGACTACGGTGCGAACGTGCTGCTGGTTGAGGGCGATACCGTTCTCGGCGGCAACAGTCGCTTCTCGAGCGGCATCATGATGGCCACGGGCACCAGCCTGCAACGGGCGAACGGCCTGGACGACCATCCCGACGACTTGTTCCAGGATTACCTGCTGGCCAATCATTGGGATGTGAAGCCGTCGGTGGTTCGCCGCCTGGCCGACGAGCTCCCGGGCACCTTCGAGTGGATCCACGGCCTGGGTGTCGAGTTCGCCGAGCAGCTCATTCCATCCGGCGAGGAACGGGTGCCGCGCGGCCACGCCGCCGTCGGGAAGGGCCACGACATCATCGCGGTGCTGACACGGCATCTGCGCAGTCGGCCGAACGTCGACATCGTCCTGAACCGGCGGGTGGACCGTCTGGTGGTCGAGGCCGGGCGGGTCCGCGGGGTGGCTGTGGGGGACGACGTCGTGCGCGCCACGACGGTGGTGCTCGCGACGGGCGGTTTCGCAGGCAACCCGGACCTCTTCGAGCGCTACCTGCCGCTGGCGGCCGCGAACGACAAGGCGTGGTACATCACCGACGAGATCAGCCCGACGGCCGGGGACATCTTCAGGCTTGTGGAGCCGGTCGACGCCTATATCGAAGGGGTCGACCGGGGCGGATGGGTGCTCTGTACGGATTTCGACCGCGAGCGGCAGGCGTACATGCCGGGCTGGCTGGTGGTGGTGAACACGAGCGGCCGACGCTTCATGGACGAGATGTCGCCCTACAGCGTGGTAGATCCCCTCGTGCGCGCCCAGGGCAACCGGGTCTTCGCCATCTTCGACGACGCGGCGAAGCGGGCGTCGAACCCGAGCAGCATCAGGGCGGCCACCAAGGTCAACCTGAACGTGTCGCGGTCCCACTTCCTCGAGGAGGTCATCGACCAGCAGATCGGGACCGGCAAGGTCCAGGTCGGCGACACGGTCGAGGACCTGGCCGAGAAGCTCGGGATCCCGCCGGCGAACCTGACAGGAACCCTCGATCGGTACAACGAGGACGCCCACCGCAAGCACGACTCGCTGTTCCTCAAGAACGGCGAGCAGATGCGCCCGCTCGAGCAAGCGCCCTTCTACGGCTGCGAGATGCGGTTGTCGCTGATCGCCCTCACCGCCTGCGGTCCGGCGATCGATGCGGAGGCGCGGGTGCTTCGCGGCGGCCAGCAGCCGGTGCCGGGTCTGTTCGCGGCCGGGGAGTGCGCGGGCGGAGTCATCGGCAAGATCTACATCGGAAGCGGGAACTCGATTGCGAACTGCCTGGCCTACGGGCGGATCGCCGGCCGCAACGCGGCCGCTGCCCGGCACCGGACCGTGCCGTCTGATGCGGGTCCGGAGGTGCCATCGGCCACGGCCACCGCGTGATGCGGTCCGGACACGCCATTTCAAGCGACCGGCAACACTGAGAAAGGACGGAACCGAAGTGGCAAAGGGAAGCCTCTACGCCGAGACGAGACCTGTCGATCCGGAGCACGAGGACCGTTGTCAAAGGATATTCCCATGACCGTTGCGCGCATCGACACCACCCTCTGCGGAGGCCACGGACTGTGCGCCAGTTTCGCGCCCGACCTCTTTGAAGTGGACGAGTCGGGCCTGGGTGTCGTCCGAATGCCGGGTGTCCCGCCCGAGCTGGTGCCGGATCTGGAGGACGCCATCGCCTCGTGTCCCGCGGCCGCGATCTCGCGCATCGACTGAGTGCTCCCACGACCCTGACCCGCCACGCGAGGACAAAAAGGCGGACATATGACCGACGACCGCAAGCAGACCAACCAGTTCCTGCTCGACAACACCGACCCGGAGCTGCGGCACCACCTCGTCGAGACGTTGGTCGAGATGCAACGGAAGTGCCCGGTCGCCTGGAGTCCCGCGGCCGGTGGGTTCTGGGCGCTGAGCAAGTACGACGATGTCGTCCAGGCCTCCCAGGACTGGCAGACCTTCTCCACGGCGCAGGGCATCACGATACCGCCCACGGGTCGATCCAACCGAGCTGTCCCACTGGAGGTGGATCCGCCGGAGCACGCGGACTTCAGGCGACTGCTCCAGCCCTCCTTCACCCCCAAAGCGATACAGAAATGGGAGGACGGCATCCGGGCGATCGTCGAGGAGTGCTTCGCGCCGCTGGTCGCGCGGGGGCACGGAGACGTCGCCGCCGAGGTGGCGAAACCTGTTCCGGTCAAGGCCCTGTGCCTGGTACTCGGCATCACCTCGGACTGGCAGAAGATCACAGATATCGGCGAGCGCTACTTGTCGGGCGCCGCCGACTTCGAGCACCCGGAACGTGTCCGCGCGGTAGGCAAGGAGATGGAGGAATTCCTCGGACGCGAAGTCGAGATGCGTCGCGGCAAGCCGGTCGAGGACCTGCTGGGCTACCTGATCAACGGCGAGGTCGGTGGGAAGCCCCTCGATCCGGTCGATCAGCTGGGCATGGTCACGACGATGATCATCGCCGGTCACGAGACGACGGTGAACGCCATCGGCTCGCTGGTTCACCAGTTCATGGCCGTGCCGGGCTTGCGCGAGAAGCTGCTCGCCGACCGATCCTTGATCGGTCCGGCCATCGACGAATCCCTTCGGCTGCACTCACCCGTCTGGCAGCTCGCGCGGACGGTCGTGCAGGACACCGAGGTCCGCGATGTCCCCCTGTGTCCGGGGGAAAGGGTGATGCTTGTCTACGGCGCTGCCAATCAGGATCCGGACAAGTTCCCCGACCCGGAGACGTTCGACACCGGCCGGCCCAACGGCACGCAGCACGTCACGTTCGGTAGCGGCCGGCATCGGTGCCTGGGGGAGGCGCTGGCGAAGCTCGAGTTGAGGGTGGTACTGGAATACGTGCTCGACCACGTCCCGGACATCCAGCCCGACGGCGACGCCGTCTGGGGCGGCCAGATCATCTCCCACGGTCCCGCGGCGCTGCCGGTCACTCTGCCCGCACGGTCGTAGGACCGTGCGGGCGAGCCGGCCCGTTGGTGCCACCGCTCGGAGCCGTCCTTCAGCGCGACGCCGTCGAGGGCTTCGGCCCACAGCGGACCCTCGTCGACACACCCGCCCTCCGAAAGGGGCGCGTAGGCCAACAGACACTGAGCAGTGGACCGCAAAGGAGACAACAGCTGACAAGCCCGCCGGGGTCGAGATCACCGAAGCCGCGAGGGAACTCGGCATCGATATCGATGGTGCGGACATGGGCATCTACCAGGCTGCGGTGCTCGACAACTTCGGGGTGTACGCCGAAATCGACGCCGAGGATGACGATCCGGGCCTTGCTTTCCGCGGCGGGAACCGGGACTGGGCTGTGCCGGCCGAGAACCCGCTCGGCGCGTGGCATGTGAAGACCGACATCCAGACCAGTACCGAGGGGCCGCTGGCCGGCAGGACGGTCGTGCTGAAGGACAACATCAACCTCGCCGGCGTGCCGGCGATGAACGGTACCGATCTCCTGCGCGGCCACATCGCGACCGCCGACGGCTCATCCCGCACAGCGGCCGCCGGACCGTCATCACCACTCTGCTGGGCAACGACGTCTGGCGTGTGGTCAACGGGAACGGCCGCGGGCGTAGTGTCTGCCGGCCTTGGCCCGGTTCCCGCACCGCCGCATCGAGCACCACTGCCGGTTGCGGGCGGGCGAGCGGTCGATGAAGCGCAGACCGCATGTGTCCGCCGCGCACACCCTCATCAGCCCCACGTCCGGGCTGGTCACCAGCTCGATAGCGTCCACCGCCACTTGCGCGAGGGCGGTGGCCACGGCGGGCCCGGACGGGACGCGCGACGGCCGGCCCGCGACGTCCAGGGTGAGCCGTGGCGCGAGCGGTACCGCCGCGGCCACCTCGTTGATCACGCGTGCCGCAGCATGAGGAACGGGACGGTCCTCCGCGGCGGCGAACAGCGCCGAGTCGATAGCGTTCCGCAACCGCCGCGCGTTGGCCAGGTCGTCGGGGCCCGCCTCCTCGATCCCCGCGAAGCCCGCCCGCAGTAGCCATCCCACCAGGTCGTCAGGGGAGTTCAGGGTCTCGCGACCGCCGCGGACGCGGTCGCGCACGGTGTTGAGCAGGTCGACGCTGCACCGGCCGCCGTCCCACACCCACTCTCTTCCCATAACCCCATCATACGGCTAGTATCCTTTCTAACCTGTTGAGAGGGTTAGAAATGATCACTGACTTCGCCGAGGTCAACGGCGTCCGCGTGTTCTACCGGCGGACGGGCGAGGGGCCACTGCTGCTGCTCCTGCACGGCTGGCCGCAGACCGGGCACTGCTGGCACAGGATCATGGAGCCGCTCGCCGCCGAAGGCCGCACCGTCGTCGCGCCCGATCTGCGCGGCTACGGACGCAGCGACAAACCGCGCGACGGCCACGACAAACGGACCAAGGCCGAGGACCTGCACCAGCTCGTGGCCGCGCTCGGATTCGACTCGGCGGCCGTGGTCGGTCACGACCGGGGCGCCCGGGTCGCCCACCGCTGGGCGCTCGACCACCCCGGCGACATCACCCGGCTGATGCTGCTCGACATCATCCCGACCCGGGAGATGTGGCGGCGGATGGACCACCGGCTGGCCGCCGGAAGCTGGCACTGGCTCTTCCACCTGCAACCCAACCTGCCTGAACGGCTCGCCGGCGCCGACATCGGCGGCTACCTGCGGCACTTCTTCGACGCGTGGTCGTACCGACCGCTGCCGGAGGACGACATCGCCGAGTACGTCCGGGCGTTCTCCGCGCCGGGCGCGCTGCGCGCGGGCTTCGACGACTACCGCGCGTCCTTCCCCGACGACGCCGCGGCCGACGACGCCGACGCCGAGGCCGGACGGAAGATCACCGTCCCGCTCCGCGTCCTGTGGGGGCAGATCGGCCTGCTCGCCCGGATCGACGCGCTGGGGATCTGGCGCGCCTACGCCGAACGCGTGACCGGCGCGATGGTCGAGGAGTGCGGCCACTTCCTCGTCGAGGAACGTCCCGACCGCATGCTGGACGAGCTCCGCCGCTTCCTGGCCTGAGCTCGTCGCTTATCCAGTTCGGCGGGGTTGGTCCCTTCTTGTGGTGGGTGGGTCGGGTGTAGGCCTGGCCGGTGGCCAGGACGCGTCCCACCTCGTGGCGGGTTGCCGGGCGGCCGTTCTTCGAGTCGGGCGGCCGTCCGGGGCCTGGCGGGGTGGGGTTGGGTGCACGTCCTGGAGATGGTGTCTTCGCGTGGAGGTTCCGGAACCCTCGCCGCACCCGGGCCGGAGTCAGCCTGGTGGGTTCGGTCGGGCACCGGCGCCACGGCCGCCGACGTCGACCGCTGCCGGCGAAACTCGCCACGTGCCTGGGCGGGCGCCCGCCGTACGGGTTGGCCTGCAGGAACTTCTCGCGGGAGGGCGCCGGACGGCGCATGGCCCGGTCCGAGCGCAGAGGCCCACGAGTTGCACGGGCAGGCCGGCCAGCAGATGAGCGATGTGGGGTGCGTCGTATCCGGCATCCAGCACGATGAGGATGGCGGGGTCGCCCCGATGCCGGTGGTCGGCGGGGATGAGCCGCGCAACGACCTGGCGGATCTGATCGGTGGTGACCGCGGCCAGGTCGATCGGCCCCCAGGTCGGCACCCTCGAATGCCAGGGATGCGCTACCGCGCGGTATGCCCGACTCGTGACGATCACGAACCGCAACCGCCCCGGCCACCTCTACGACAAGCGCACGTTGAGGTCGGCTCGGCTGTTTACGACCGTCGAGCGCGAACTTGACCGGCTCGCGGGCGGATCGGACTGGAGGTGCTCGTGACACATCGCGATGCCGCTGGCGGGCTCACCGGCCCCAGCCTGAAGCGGCCCAGGCCGCCCATGATCGCCTTGCCGACCACGCCGACGGCCGCCGCGCCGAAGGCCGGGGCCGCGCTCACCCGGCCGGACTCGACCAGCCGTCTCGCGTTGTTCGATCCTGCGGCTCGTGCGCGGTGTGAGCGTCGATCCGGAGCTGACTGCCGGAGCGCCCGAGCAGGTGGTGTGTGAGGCGTCGTTGAACGCACTCGTCATGGCCCTGGAGGGCTTGACGACCCGGCGCTGGAACCTCCCCGCACGTTCTCCGGCTGGTGAACCGGCGGGATCCGATGGTTCTGACCTCGATCGCGGCGCTCCTCGGCGTCGCGCCACCGGACGTGGCCGACGCCGCCGAGGCGATCCTGGCACCCCTGTCGAATCCTCGACGACTGCGGGAGGCCGGTGTTCTGGAAAGCGATCTGCAGATGTTCGCCAACCGGCGATCGAGCCGCCTTCTTGTTCCGTTGCAACGAGAACGGGCAATGACCGCGCTCTCGGCACCACCCGCGGAGCCGGGCCCGTCAACGGCGGGAGGCCAGCCCGAAGTCAGCGCCGGAGCATTAGCCGGAGGTGTGGTCAGGCGACCGGCGTGACCACAGAGGACTCCAGGGAGGCGCGCAGATCGCCCAGGAATGTCGTGTAGATGTTGCGCAGACCGGCCTCGATGGCTGGGACCTCGTCGACGGTCGGGCAGGTGTACTGGCCGTACCACTCCACGAAGGTACGGCCCGAGTCGGTCACCGGCAGGACGTGAATCGTGGCCAGGTAGTCCGTCATCCCGAAGGGGAGGGGTTCCTGTGCCATCTCGTAGGTCATCAGGCGGTTGAGCGCGTCGTAGGAGACCAGGCGCTCTCGTGTGGTGTGGCGGTCGTCCCCGACCGTGAGACAGCGCACCGAACCGACCGTCGGCGACTGGTCGCCGTTCTCCGGGGTCGAGGCGTGCACCCTCTTCATCCACGCGTCGACCCGGTGGAAATCGCCGAGTGAGGCCCAGACGACGTCCACGGGCTGCTCGAAAACCGTGCTCACGTACACCTTGCGCATGTGACCCTCCGTGTAGCGTATGGGCAATTATGCATGCAATCCATGGCCGGGGGAAGCCCGAGTTCGTGAGCGCGTGCTCTCAGCCGACCGGTACCTTCGTACTCGCGCGGTCGGCTGCGGTTTGCGGCAGAGTGAGCACGGCCGGATCGGTGGAGGGGCCGAGCATGTCCTGCGACATCGTGCGCGAACTGCCCTGGTGCCGGTCCATGAGCGCGATGCACTGCTCCGCATCGGCCGCCGTCCCGGACGGTGTCCTCATACGCCGCGACCAGGCGTGCGATCGCCGGGACCGCCGTCCCCGACGCCATGGTGATCATTCCTCGCAGGTGGGAGGCATGGTTGCAACGCGGACTTCCCGGCCCGCATGTTGCGAGTCGTCCGAGGGAGCTACCGGGAACCGACCGCCACAAGCACCGTGGCGATTGGCATGAGGTCCGCGATGAGGTCGTGGAGCTCGCTGGGTTCCAGACCGTCGTACGGCGGTGCGGCGAGCTCGTCGGTGCGCGACTCGATCCAGTTCTTGGTTTCCTGCCCAGCGTCGCTGAGCCGGCCGGAGTCGTCGATGAGGCCGCGGTCGCGCATCCCTTTGACGACCGCGGCAAGTCGGGCCGCGGGGAGGCGGCGAAGTCTGCCGAACTCCTCCGGGGGGATGCCCTCGGAGAGTGCACGTAGGACGTGGGCCTCCGTGCCGCCGATGCCTGCGGCCATCAGGGCGGCAATGTGACCATCTCCGCGGTGTTCCCGCAGCATATTGGCGGCGTGCCAGAGCCGGGCCAGGGGTTCCACGGGCATGGGGAGCACCCGGAGCGCGGCGTACATGATGCGCCCCTCCGTCGGGGCATTGGTCGCCGCCTTGGCGGCGAGGTCGGCGGCCCGTGCCAGGCCGGGGGTGTCGGCGAGGTCGCCAAGAATGCGCCTCAGCGCAGCGACGCTGCCGTGCTCGCGAGCCGCAATCGCTGCCTCTGGAGTCGCCGTGTCCCAGACGCGGGGAATGTGGTGAGCGACCTCGCCGTCGGCGAAGTTGTAGAAGATCGCATGGACCGCCTCGGCCGACAGCCGGCCGAGCGGTGCCGCCCGCCCCGCGAAGTAGCCGGCCCACGCGTTCCGGTGGCCGAGCGCCATGAGTGCATCTGTCGGCTCCTTGGACCTGTAGGTGACAAGGGCGATTGGCTCCACGAGCCGATGCAATCGACGGGCGGTGTGTTCTACGGCCATGACGGTGACCGCCGGGGATGGACGAGCTGAGTGCGATGCTTGGGCAGATCCGGCCGGCGACCCCTTGATCCGTCCGGGAAGCGGGAGCCGCTCGGTACCTTGAGGGCGCCGGCGGCGGTCCTGGGTCGGAGCCGGCGGCCAGCGATGCGTGGCTGGGTGCTCACGCATGTCATCGGGGGAGCTTCGTCCTGGAGCCGTCGGAGATGGTCCAGTTGTCGCCGGTGTCGATGAGCTGGGTGAGCCGGTCGGTGTCGCTGCCCTCGACCGCGTTCCTGGCGTCGGCGACATGCTGGCGGGCGAGGTCGTCGCAGGGTGGGTCGCTGGACTTGGCGGAAGATTCCGATGGGGGAGCGGTCGAGGTAGCCGGTGTCGGTGAGTCTGCTGATGGCGAAGCCAGTGGAGGGGGCGGGGGTGTGGGCGTCGTGGACGAGGAGGAACGCCTCGGCATAGTGGTCTGCCTCTGGACCGAGGTCTACGACCTTGACGCCGCCGGTGCCTAGGTCCCGGATGAGTTCCTTGGTGGGTTGGCCGTTGGTCCCGGCGAGCGGCGGGAGCGACTCGGCGGTCCGATCGACCTTGGCCTGGCGGGTGCGGACCATCAGATCGTGGTCGGCCGGGCCGCAGGAGATGCCGCCGTGGCCGTCGGCCTTCTCCAGGCGGGCGGTGCCGGGGATCGCCCACGGACGGGCGAGGGTCTCCTCGTCGCGCAGGTAGGGCCAGAACTCGTCGGGCTCGCCGCTCTCGGACTTCTTCGAGAGGTGATCGGGGCCGGACGCGAAGGCCGGGTCGATCGCCGGCAGGCCGTCGACGTCGGGGACCTTCCACGGCTCCGAGCCGTTGGCGAGGCAGCCGTCGGAGAGCAGCATCACCGGGGTGCGGTAGGTGATCGCGATCCGCGCGGCCTCGACCGCGGCGGCGAAGCAGTCGCCGGGCGACTGCGGCGCGACGATCGCGACCGGGCCCTGGCCGTTGCGGCCGTACATCGCCTGCGGCAGGTCGGAGACGCCGGGGAGTGAGCCCTGGGGGCCCGGGTCTCGGCCGGGAAATTGGGCAGCGTCACCAGGTGGTTGCCGAACACGGCCGACTCCTGGGTGAACCGGTCACCGGTCAGCTGCATGCCGTCGCCGGAGTCCCCGGCGAACCGGATGATCAGGCGGTCGAGCTGCTTGATCACTTTCAACATGGCGAATCCAATCGGGGGATCACGATCGTGTGCTGTCGGCGAGGTGGTAACAGACCATTTTGCATACACTACTGCACTCTGGCAAGTCTTGCGGGGCGAGTAGAGCGAAAACGGGTCTCGGTAAACCACTGTTACCGCCTGGCATGCCCCCTGCCCGAGTCGGCGAGATCCGGCCTACCGTGAAGACGTCCGTACCGCTTGAGGTTCCCCATACGGCGAGGCGACGGGTGATGCATGCAACTTGGGCTAGCATAGAGTCGTTCTTGCTCATGAGATTGGAGACGAATGACGGCCCTGGATCCGCTCGTCGAATCCTTGTATCGGCTCATTCGTACTGGTGAGCTGTTGCCAGGGGAACGGGTCGACCAGCGCGCGATATCCGAGCGGCTGGAGGTCAGTCGTACGCCGCTCCGGGAGGCTCTCCGTGCGCTGGCAGCAGACGGCATTCTGACTCGGACGCCCAATGCAGGCTACGCCGTGGCCAAGCTCAGTGCGGTGGACCTTCTGCAGTACTACTCGATTAGGGCGTTCCTCGAGGCCGAGGTGCTGCAGACGATCCAGTGGCCTACCGACGCGCAGATGGCGGCTCTTCGTGCAGCGAACGAGATCTGCCGGGAGGCCGCGATCGAGGGGGACGTGGAACGTCTCATAGCGGCCAACCGCGACTTCCACTTCATCAAGTTCCGACTCTCGCCGCTGAAGATCATGGTGGGGGAGATCGAGCGCGTCTGGCGCGTTTCCGACCCCTATCGGGCCCTGCACCTGTCGAACGCCGAGCGCCGTACGCGCGTGGCGAGCGACCACGACGAGATGCTTCAAGCGATCGAACGACAGGACGTGGACGCGCTCATCGTGCTCATGGACAAGCACCGCGCAGCCTCCCGCAATCTGCTGCAGGAGATGCTCGGGGCACAGGTGCCGCCCTCGCTGATGATCCTTCCCCAATCGGCGTCGGAGCTTCACGTCCGCGCCGCCGTGAGCGACGCCTGAGGCCTGCGTGGCATGCGAGTGTGCGGCCTCGCCCCGTGCTTTCCGCACGCGTCGTAGGTGACGGCTCGCGTCGCCTATGTACCGGCGACGTCGGGCTCCAATATGGCATGCACGAACTTCGGGACGCACTGATCGACGCCGTTCGTTCGGTGTCCAACGACGACTCGACGCGGGCGATCGCCGACTTGACAGGTCGTGTCGCGGTGGTCACCGGTGCCGCGCAGGGAATCGGTGAGGCCACCGCTCACCGGCTGGCCGCGGCCGGTGCGGCAGTCGCTGTCGTCGACCTGGCCAAGGACAAGGGCGCGCGGCGTTCATCGTCGGCGCCTACGAGCATCCGGGCCGCGTGCTGCCGAATACCTCCACCGCGCAGATCCATGACGAGTCCGCGGTCGGCGCACTGGCCGACGCCGGCTGAAGCTGACCGATGTCGACGGCCACTGTTGCTCCGGCGATGCTCCCGGGGGCGCGATCGCGATGGTCGATTACCTCGGGCTATCCGCGTGACCCACATCGACTCGACGGATCTCGGGGCCTCGACCTACGTCGCCGAGGTGAGCCGTGTGCGGCTCAGGCTATCGCGGCCGGCAAGTGCACCGTCGCGCTGATCACCATGGGGGGTCGCCCACGGTCCGCCGGTCGCAGGAGTCCTTCGTCGGAGCCCCCCGCGTATCCGTTCGAGGCCCCGTACGGGCACAGCAACCCTGCGTCCTACGCCCTGGCCGCTCGACGGCACGTGCACGAGTTCGGCACGAATCGCCCGTTGCATCCTGTGGCCGCCGCGATCCTTCTGTCCCCGTCACATTGGCAGCGAGATCCGCTGGGAGCGGGTCGAAGGTGGCGGCGTCGTGTACAGCTAGACCGTCGTCCATCGGGGCGAGGGCGCGTTCTCCGCGTCCGCCCCGTACGTTCTCGCGTACGTCGAGCTCGACGAGGGACCGCGAATCCTCACCAACCTGGTGGCGTCCGATGGCCGCTCCGTGGTCGCGGTCGAGGTAGGGCAGCGGGTGACCGCCCGGTTCGATCAGTTCGGGGACGGACCGGGGGTCCTCCGCTTCGTCGTGTTCTAGCTCGGCCATGACGCCGGTGTCTGGAGCGTACACATGGCATGCAATGTGCCATGCTATTGATGGCGGGTCAGGGGTTGAGCACGCCGGATGCCGACCAGCCAGTGCCGGCGGGGTGAGGACGGTGCCATCGTGGTCAGGCTGCCGATGCCGCACCGGGGGCGCTGCCGTCGCTGTGGAACGACGACGAGCGCTTCGTCAGGTCCTACCTCTCTGCGTTCGAGGGCTACTACCTGACGGGCGACGGCGTGCGAATCGAGCGTATGGCTATGTGTTCGTCATGGGTCGTACCGACGTCATCAACGTGGCAGGGCACCGCCTCTCCACCGGAGTTATGGAAGAGGTCCTGTCGTCCCACCCCGATGTCGCCGAGTGTGCTGTCATCGGCGTTGCCGACTCGCTGAAAGAGGTCGCAATCGTCCCGGGTCTCCCAAGACACGCTCGGGAAAGATCCTGCGCAAGACCATGCGCGGCATCGCGGATGGCGTCGACCATCGACGACCCGAAGATTTTCGACGTCCTGCGACCGTTCCTGAGCAACGTCGGCTGGCGGCCGTTCTATCGACGAATGTGCGGGCGCCACCAGATGCGCTGCCGGATGCGCCTCCACCACCGCGCGGATTGAGGGCGTCGTCGTCGTAGTCAATGCACCAGGCGTTGGTGCTCGGGAGTCGGCTTTTCCGAGAAGTACTTGGTCCACGTCCGTTTCGGAGCCCAGAAGGGCGCTGAGGGGATCGGCGCGGTGCTCGTCGACCGGGACGCGCCGGGGCTGACCTTCGGCCCTCAGGAGAACCTCATGGCGTTCCGCGGCATCGGCTCTGCCGACATGTTCCTGACCGATGTCCGCGGTCAACGCGGGAACCGGAGTGCCCGACCCACTGGAGGGCCCGGTGGCCAAGTGCTTCTCCAACGAGATGGCGAAACGTGTGTCCGACCTAACTTGGCGATCCAGCTCCACGGCGGTGATGGATATTCCGAAAAGTACGAGGTTGAGCGGCTACACCGGGACGCCCCGAATCAGGATCGCCTCCGAGTTCCTCGGGCGCCGGTTCGACCAGCGCAACCAGCACGGGCCCGCGGAGGACCGGACCGGCTTGACCGAGTCCCTACCGTGGCGGCGCGGAGCGGTGGCTTCCATGTCCCGGCAACGTGACCCTGGACACATGCCTACTATTTTGCATAAAATTCTGCAGACGTGCATCGCGGCGCATGTGAGGCCCTGATGACGCCCGGCCACCCCGACTCCACGGAGACCAGGATGAACCAGCCAGCCCTTGACGACTCCATCACGTTCGCCGATCCGGACGTCTCGGCGTGTCCGTTCCCGGTCTACGAGAAGCTGTACGGTGAGCAGCCCGTCTATCACGACCCGCAAACGGGGAACTACGTCCTCACGAGGTATGAGGACGTCCGGAAGGTTCTGCTCAACGTGAGCGCGTTCAGCAGCAACACCGGTCTGCTCGGCGAGTTCACGTGGGAGCCCGAGGCGCTCGATCTGCTCGCCAGGGAGGGCTGGTTGCCTATGAACACGCTGGTCACCAATGACCCGCCGGGGCACCGGACCTACCGTTCGCTGCTGGACAAGGTGTTCCTTCCGAAGAAGGTCACCGGCATCGAGCCGCGGATTCAGGAGATCGTCGACGAGCTGATCGATGGCTTCTCAGGCGAGTCGGAGATCGACTTCCTGCAGGCCTTCGCGGTTCCGCTCCCGATGTACGTCATCGCCGAGCAGCTCGGTGTGGCCCGTGAGGACCAAGCCGCCTTCAAGCGGTGGTCGAACGTGGCAATGGAAAGCATGGACCCCTTGCTCCCGCCGGAACGGCAGGTCGAGCTCGCCCACGGGTTCATCGAGATGCAGCAGTACATGGCCCGCATCATCGAGGGGCTCCGTGCCAACCCCGACGACAGGTTGCTCAGCAGGCTCGCCAACACTGAGACTGAGGGGCGCCTCCTGGAGATGCGAGAGCTGCAGAGCCTGATCCTGCAGATCCTCGTCGCGGGCAACGAGACGACGACGACAACGCTGGCCTCCGGCATGCTGACGTTGATGCGGCGGCCCGAGCTCGTCGAGCAGATCCGGGCGAATCCGGATCGTGTGCAGCCGTTCATCGAGGAGACGCTGCGCGTGGAAGCGCCGCTCCAGACCATGTTCCGCAGGGCGATGACCGACGTCGAGCTCCATGACGTCACCATCCCCGCCGGCTCCATCGTCGAAGTTCGATACGGCGCCGCCAACCGGGATCCCCGCAAGTTCCCCTGCCCGGCCGATGTGGATCTTGAGCGCAAGAACAGCAAGAGTCACCTGTCCTTCGGCCACGGCATTCACATGTGCATCGGGAATCAGCTGGCCCGCGCCGAGCTGCGGTTGGGCTTCCAGACCCTGCTCCGCCGCCTTGAAGGCTTCAAGCTGTCCCGCGGCGACGACAGCGTCCGGATGCAGCGCGTATACACCGCCTATGGTCCGGCTGAGCTCTGGATGTCGTTCGAGGTACGCGACTGACGCACTCGGCGCGGCTTGTCCGCACCCGAGCCGGAGTCGAGCACAAGGCTGGGCCGCGAACAGGCGCCTGGCCGGAAGAGGTAGGACGTGACGGAAGAGAGCATCCAGTCCACGATCGACGGGACGGACGGCAACCCGTGGCTCGGCAGGGTCGTCCATGATGCGATCGAAGCGGCGCTCGCCGCACGACCCGATCATGCTGCCCTGATCGACGGCGACACAGTCCTGACGTTCGCGGACCTCGCCGCCCGTCGCGACGCTTTGGCCAGTGCCCTGTCGCAGCACGGCGTCGGCGAAGGGACCCACGTCGCCGTCTACATGCGGCGTTCCTGGGAGCACGCGGTCCTGCTCTTCGCACTCTGGCGGTTGGGTGCGGTGGCAGTCGCGCTCAACACCGCCTGGGAGGCCGACGAGCTCGACTACGCCCTGAACCTCACCGATGCGGAGTACCTCGTCACCAGCGCCACCGTGGCCGGAACCAGAGTCTCGCAACGCATCGCCGGCCTCGGACTACCGGAGCGCGGCCCGGTGTCGTCCTCCCGATTTCCGTCACTGCGCGCAGTCGTCGCGGATGATCCCACCGCTGCCGAGCAGGACGACTGGCGGCTACAGAGCTGGTTGAGCTCTGAGCCCCTCGACCTTCCGGCCCCGCCGCCGGCCCAGGACTCGGTGGTCCTCTTCACCTCGGGCTCCACGGATCGCCCCAAGGCGGTCGTCGTCCGCCAAGAGTCTCTCCTCGGCTCGGCGCATTTCTTCATGGGCAGGCTGGGTCTCACGGACGCGGATCGATTCCTCGGACTGGGGCAGTACTTCCACGCCGGCGGCATCGTCCAACTGCTGGGGACCACCCTGTACGGCACTGCTCACTACATCTTCGATGGGTTCCAGCCCGAGGAGATGGCGCAGGCGATCCACCAGCACGGCATCACAGCGACCGCGGGATTCGACCTGGTGCTGACCCGGCTCCTTCGCGAGCTCGACGGCAACGGATGGCCGTGTCCGATCAACAAGGTCGGATGCGCGCCGGGGATGGCGGTCCATGACCGTTTCGAGGACGTCGGCGCGACGGTCGTCATGGTGTACGCGATGAGCGAAGCCGCGAACATGGTGTCCATAACGACACCGGCCGTCGAATCCGAGCGCGGCCGGATGAGCAACGGTTATCCCTTGCCGGGGGTGACCGTGCGCATCTGTGACGAAGTGTCCGGGGCCGTGCAGCCGCCGGGAACCCCGGGAGAGATCTGCTTCAAAGGGTGGAACCTGTTCTCCCGCTACTACAAGGCACCGGAGCAGACCGAGCAGGCGATCGATGAGGATGGCTTCTTCCACACGGGGGACTACGGCTGGGTCGATGAGGAGGGGCGGCTCTACTACCGCGGCCGGTACTCGATGATGATCAAGACCGGCGGCGAGAACGTCTCCGAGACCGAGGTCGAGAACTTCCTGGTGCGGGAGGTCCCCGGTGTCGTTGCCGCCGCGGTCGTCGGCGCACCCGATGAGCGCTGGGGGGAGGCGGTTGTCGCCTTCGTCGAGCTGGCGCCGGGCACTCCGTTCGATCCCGACGCACTTCGCGAGGCCTGCCGAGGAAAGATCGCCGGCTACAAGATCCCGAAGCGCTTCTACGAAGTCGCCGACAACCGGTGGCCGACCAGCCCGATGGGCAAGCTGATGAAGCAGGATCTCCGAGCGGCCGCCGGGCAACCGGGCCGTGATAGGGCCAACACCTCGGCGATCGAGTAAACGATTTGTCATGCAAAATGGTAGACTAGTGGCCTGTGGCCGCCAGGTCGGAAGATTGGGATGCTGCGTCCGACGGGGCTGTAGCTGAGAGGTTGTGCGTGGATTCCCTTGTCGTCCGTGAGATGCGTGGGGCGGTACTGCTGCTCACCATGAATCGTCCCGACCGACTCAACGCCGTCGTACCGGAACTGTTCGACGAACTGTCCGATGCTCTGGCGGCCGTCGACGAGCAGGTGGCGGCGGTCATCTTGACCGGGGCGGGTCGAGGCTTCTGTGTCGGCGGCGACGTGCGGGCGCCGAAGTCGGAATACGCCCCGTCGTCACGTCGGATGCGGCGGTTCTATCACCCGGTCGTCCAGCAGATCGACGCGCTGGAGGTCCCGGTGATCGCAGCGGTCAACGGGCCTGCGGTAGGTGCTGGACTCTCGCTCGCAGCTGCCGCGGACATGCGCTTGGCATCCGACCTGGCGTCCTTCTCGGCCGGGTTCGCCACCGTCGGCCTGTCACCCGACAACGGTGCGACGCACCACCTCGTCCGCGTCTTGGGCTACACGCGCGCCTTCGAGCTGCTCCTGGGAGGTGCGCGACTCGATGCGCACGCGGCGCACGCCTGGGGCCTCGTGAACGAGGTCGTTCCCCATGACGACTTGCTCGGCCGTGCCGTGGATCTCGCCACGCACCTCGCCGACGTGCCCGGCGTTGCCGTGCCTGTCACCAAGAGACTGTTGAAGGACTCCCACAGGCGCCACTTGGCCGAGCAGCTCGAACTCGAGGCGCGCGCCTTCGACGAGACATCGGGGCACCCGGATCGTGCCCGCGCACGCGATGCGGTCCGCGACCGGATCTCATAAACCACCCACCGAGGCTGCGCACTCGGTCGCCAGGAGACACACGGATGAAACTGGGGTTTTTCGGAGCCAACGTCGGCGGGATGGCATCGCGCGGGGCGGGCGAGATCGCGGCCCGAGCGGAAGAGCTTGGTTACCAGTCTCTATGGACCGGTGAGCACATGGTCCTACCGAAGCCGCGTCAGGAGAAGCCGCCGTTGGACCCGGACTGGCCGATGGCGGACCCGATGGTGACTCTCGGCCATCTCGCAGCCTTCACCGAACGCATCGAGCTGTGCACGGGAATTCTGGTGCTGCCTCAGCGCGGTCCTGTCCAGCTCGCCAAAGAGGCGGCGACGGTCGACGTCCTGTCCGGCGGTCGCCTGGTCCTCGGTGTCGGCGTCGGTTACGTCGTACCCGAGTTCAGGGCCACGGGCGTCCCGATGGAGCGCCGGCGAGCCCGCTTCCGAGAGCACCTCGCCGCGCTCCAAGCGCTGTGGACCATGGAGAGCCCTGAGTTCCACGGAGAGTTCGTGCAGTTCGACGGCATCGACGCGTATCCGCGCCCCGTCCAGGCCGGGGGTCCGCCGGTGGTGCTCGGCGGCATGGGACCGCAAGCCCTCAAGGACGCAGCAGAACTGGGCTCCGGGTGGTACGGATTCGGGCACACGCCCGAACAGGTGGCCGAGGTCCGTGAGCTGATGAACAAGCACGCCGAGTCGCGGGGACGCGACCTTGATGACTTCAAGATCATCATCACCCCCAGGGTGCGCCTCACGAAGGAACTGGTGGACGCGTACGAGAAGGTGGGCGTCGATCAGCTGGTGGTCTCGGTGGAGGCTCCTACGCTGGAGGAAGTACGCGGGCGCCTCGAACGGAACGCTCCCGGCAGGTTCGGCATCGGCTGACGTTCCGGCGGCGCGATACCCACACAATCGCATGCATACCGCACGCGTGCGGCATGAAGTACGACCCGTTCGGTGTCGTCGAGTCCCCGTTCGCGTTCGGCTGACGTAGACCGAGTCGTCCGCTCGGGTGTGTCCTGAGATCGTTGCGCTGTGACGGTGGACACAGTACACTATTTTGCATAATATTGAGCCGACCAAACAGCGAGTGTCTAGAGGAATCTGGTGCCCGATCCGGAAGCAGTCACGGTGACCGTCCTCCCGCGTGGAGTGACCGTCTCCGTTGATCCAGGTCAAAGCGTATATGAGGCGGCCGTTGAGCAGGACGTGCGGTGGCCTACGACGTGTGAGGGCATGGGCACCTGCCACCTCTGCTTCATGTCCGTGATCGAGGGCGCTGAGCATCTGGATCCCGTCGAGCCCTACGAGGCCGAAGGTCTGGCCGAAGTCGTCGACCGTGGCGGAAAGGGCCCGCTGCGGCTCGCGTGCCAGGTGAGGCCGAGACGCGACTTGGTCGTCTTCAAACGGGGAGTGCGTGCAAGCGCATGATGCGCCGATCGGGACCGGAGCGACTCCCGGCCCTGCGCTGAGGGCATTTTCCGCAATGAGGAGCAAATCATGAGCAAGAGGCTTGTGCAGCGCGGCACCAACATGGCTTTCACCCTGCTCCCGGACGGGACCGTCGAGGTCGAGAGCCTGGACACTGGCCAGCGTGGAGTGTTCAAACGTGACGGCACTCCGATCTCAGGAGACCTGAACTACGCCGATCAGGTGATGCTCGACTACGTCGCCGGCGCATACACCGGCCAGGACTGACCTCAGCAACGAGAGGAAGCTGCGCTATGACGAACCTTCCCGGACCGTCGTCCGACCCGGCCGATGTCGAGGCTCTGATCGAGAGGAAGGTCTCCGGCCGATCGGGCAAGACCTACCAGCAGATCCTGCAGGAGGACGGGGATGAGGTCCCTGACTTCATGCGGCCGTCCTGGCACGACCTGGGCGACGAGGACATCCCGATCGACCGCTACACCTCTCGGGAGTTCCTCGAGCTCGAGGTGGAGCATGTCTGGCGGAAGGCCTGGCAGATGGTGTGTCGCGAGGAGGAGATCCCCGAACCGGGCGACCACATCGTCTACGAGATCGTCAACGACTCGTTCATCATCACGCGCACCTCGAGCGGCGACATCAAGGCCCTGCAGAACGCCTGCCTCCACCGCGGTCGCCGCCTGAGGACGGTCGACGGGAAGGTGCCGGAGTTCCGTTGCCCGTTCCACGGCTGGACCTATGGCCTCGACGGTGACCTCAAGCGTCTTCCGTGTGGTGAATGGGACTTCAAGCACGTGGACCAGGAGAAGTTCGCGCTCCCGGAGGCCAAGGTGGGCACGTGGGGAGGGTTCGTGTTCATCAACATGGATCCGGACTGTGAGCCGCTCGAGGAGTTCCTGGACCCGATCCCGGAACACTTCGAGCATGCCTCCTACGCGGATCGTTGGAAGTCGGCGCACGTGGCCCAGGTTGTGTCGTGCAACTGGAAGGTGGCCCTCGAGGCCTTCATCGAGGCTTACCACCTTCCGGCGACGCACCCGCAGACCGCGCCGAGCATCCAGGACTACACGGGCCAGGTCGACCTCTTCGGCAAGAACGTCAACCGGGTGCTCACCGCTCGCGGAGTGAGCAGCAGCACGCTCGATCTCGAGGAAGAAGAGATCTACGAGGAGTACCTGGAGGCGCGCACGTTCTACGAGCAGCGGCTCGGGACCAGCTCCCGCGACGTTCCGCGGGAGGTCCTGGACGGGCTTCCCGAGGGGATGACCGCCCGTCAGCGGATCGCGCAGACGATTCGCACCGAGCTCGCGCCGCGCCTGAACCTCGAGCTCGACTCCACGCCCACCTATCAGCTCATGGACGCGATCCAGTACTTCGTCTTCCCGAACTTCTTCCCTTGGGACTCGGGCATGACGAACATCTACTACCGGTTCCGGCCCAACGGCGAGGACCCGGACTCCTGCATCCTCGAGATCTTCTACCTCTCGCCCCTCCCGGAAGGTGTGGAGCGGCCTCAACCGGCCAAGATCCATTGGCTGGAGCGTGACGGCGACTGGCTCGAAGCGCCGGAACTGGGAAGCCTCAGCGCCATCGTCAATCAGGACCGCATCAACATGCCGGAGATCCAGCGGGGCCTGAAGGCGTTGAAGCGCACCAAGCCCGGCATCACCCTCGCCTCCTACCAGGAGAGCCGGATCCGGCACCTCCACGCTCGGCTCACCGATTACATCAAGGGCAACATCTGACCCTGCTCGGTCCCGGATGGCTGTCGTCGTCCACAGCACGTAAGCAGAACAGGCGCCTCGCGGCGGCGTCGCGGACTCGCGTGCCAAGAATCGGAGAGAGATGCAGACCCTGGGAATCATCGGAACCGGAAACATCGGCTCGGCCGTCGCTCGTCTCGCGGTAGCGGCTGAGATCCGGGTCGTCCTGGCCAACTCCCGTGGCCCGGAGAGTCTCACGGACCTCGTCGCCGAGCTGGGCCCGCTGGCCTCAGCCGGGACGGTCGAGACGGCGGCCGAGGCTGGAGAGGTCGTTCTGCTCTCCGTCCCGCTCAATGCGTACACCGCCATCGCCGCTGCGCCGCTCCGGGGCAAGACGATGCTGGACACCAACAACTACTACCCGTTCCGCGATGGGCGGGTCGCCAGGCTCGACGCCGAGGAGCTGACCACGAGCGAGCTGGTCCAGGAGCACTTCGACGGAGTGCCTCTGGTGAAGGCGTTCAACAACATCCTGGCGCACCACATCCCGCTCCTGGCCCGCCCTTCCGG
This sequence comes from Spirillospora sp. CA-255316, assembly GCA_050942275.1. Lineage (GTDB taxonomy): Bacteria > Actinomycetota > Actinomycetes > Streptosporangiales > Streptosporangiaceae > Spirillospora. The sequence continues at coordinate 4,660,601 of CP192047.1, forward strand.
AGCCGCCGACCGCACCGCCCTGCCGATCGCGGGTGACGACGCCCGCGCCAAGGGCGAGGCGGCGGCTGTCATCGACAGGCTCGGTTTCGATGCCGTCGACGCCGGCTCGCTGGCGGACAGTTGGCGATTCGAGCCGGAGGCCGCCGCTTACACCACCCTCTATCTCGCCGACCCGGACACGCCCGCGGAGAAGAGGCTTGAGGCTCCGGCTTCGCCTGCGTCGGCCGGCGAACTGCGATCGGCTCTCGAGAAGGCCGTGCGGGTCCGGGTGGCGGAGCGCACCTTCTGACCGATTGTTGATCGTCCACTTCGACGTGAGAGACGCATCGATTGAAGTTCGACTACGCCTACCAAGAGGCCATTGGCGACCTCCGCAAGGTTCCGAAGGAGTTCCACGACCTCGAGCGAGACGGCTATGCGGGGATCTGGGTTCGCGAGGTTGAACACAATTCCTTCCTGCCGATTGCTGTCGGCGCTCTGCACACCAGCTCGATCGAGCTGGGAAATGGCGTCGCCGTGGCGTTCGCGCGCAGCCCGATGATCGCGGCTCAGCTCGGGCACGACCTCCAGCTGGCGACGGACGGCCGCTACGTCCTTGGCCTCGGCACTCAGATGCGCGGCCATATCGTTCGCCGGTTCTCGATGCCCTTCGACCCCCCGGCAGCGCGTATGCGGGACTACATCCTGGCCGTGAAAGCCGTCTGGAGTACGTGGAACGAAGGCGAGAAGCTCGACTATCAGGGCGACTACTACACCATCGACAAGATGCCTGACTACTTCAGGCCACGCCCTTCGGCGCATGGCCCGCCCCCCGTTTTTCTGGGTGCAGCCGGGGAAGTCATGGTCCGGATCGCTGGTGAAGTCGCGGAGGGCATCGTGTTGCATTCGCTGCTGACTCGCGACTACTTGACATCGGTCCTGCGGCCGTCGTGGTCGAAGGGCCTGCAGAATCGCAGGGCGCCATTGACTCGACCCTTCGAGACCACCGCGCCGACCCTGGTGGCGACCGGCCGCGATGAGGATGAACTGAAGGCCGCCGAGCGAAAGGTGCGCGCCCGTATCGCCTTCTTAGGCGCAGCCCGTCCCTATCGGCGCGTCTTCGATCACCACGGGTGGGGCCGGACGCATGAACGCTGGGCGAAGCTTCTCGCGGATGGCGAGACCGCGAGAATGGGCGACCTGGTCGATGATGAGATGCTTCACGCATTCGCCGTGGTCGCCGAGCCCCGAAATGTCGCTCGCGCCCTGTTCAGTAGATTCGACGGCCACACGGATCGCGTCAGCGCATTGACCCCTTATCAGACCACCGCCGAGCATTGGAGTGAGATCGCGGCAGGGGTCCGGGCCATGCGTGATGAGATGGGATCCGCCCCGTCGCGGTGAGTTCTCCCGACCGGTCTCAGGGCCCAGGGACTACGAGTGCCCTGGTTGCCTGACGGGCTCGTGATTGAAGCCGGGAAGCAGCAGGTGACCCGCGTCGACGGGGAGTGTCACGCCGGTGACCGCGGCGGCGAGGTCGGAGTTGAGATAAAGCGCTGCGTCGGCGATGACCTGCGGATTCATGAACGTCGTTTCCTTCAGCGGGTTGAAGCGGTAGCCGGCTTCGACGAAATCAGCCTCCGTTCCCCCCGCGCCTCCGGCGAACAGGTCCCACATCCCCTGATTGTCCACCATCGGCGTCTTGATGGTGCCAGGGCTGATCGCGTTGCATCGGATACCGTGCGGCGCAAGCTCCAGAGCAATGGCCTTCATCAGGCCGATCACCCCGTGCTTCGAAGAGATGTAGTGCGCGTAGTCGGTGCCCGGCTGCAACCCGTTGATCGATGACGTGATGACGATCGATCCACTCTGGCGTTCGATCATGTGGGGCGCGACGGCTTTGGCCGACTTCCAGACGCCGGTGAGGTTGACGCCGATCACCTCTTCCCACTGCTGGTCGGTGAGGCTCCAGAAAGGGCCCCTGTTCAGCACCCCGTGGTTGGCGATGAGGATGTCGATATGACCGAACTCGGCGAGGCCCCGCTTCACCGCATCGTCCATTGCGACCTGGTCTCTGACGTCGGCCGCGATCGCGAGCGGGGCCTTCCCGTGGGCCTTGACCGCATCGACCGTCGCCTCGAGATCCTCGCACGTTGCCATCGGGTACGGCACCGTCGACATCTGTGCGGCGATGTCGGTGATGATCACTTCGGCGCCCTCGCGGGCACAGGTGATCGCATGCGATCTGCCCTGCCCACGCGCGCCACCGGTGATCAGTGCGACCTTGCCCTCGAGCATTCCCATGACGTGCTCCGTCTCGTTGGTGGGTTCCTGGCGGGATCGATCAGGCGACGGGGAGTTCGGACTCCTTGAGGTGCCGGCGCAGGTCCGCGAGGAAGGCGGTGTAAACGCGGTCCCGAAGACCCGCCTCGATCTTCGGGACGTCGGCGACGTCGTCACAGGCGTACTCGCCGTACCACTCGACGAAGGCCTTGCCGGAGTCGGTGACCGGCAGGACCCGGATCGTGCCCAGATAGTGGCTCATGCCGAAGGGCGGACCGTCCGGGAGCTCATACGTCATCTGCCGGTTCGCCGCGTCGTATGAGACGAGCCGCTCCCGAGTCGTATGGCGGTCGTCGCCCACGGTCAGTTTCCTGATGGACCCGATGGTCGGCGACTGGTCGCCGTTCTCCGGCTCGGAAGCATGGACGATGCCGATCCATCTGTCGACACGATGGAAGTCGCCTATGACAGCCCACACGCTGTCAACGGAGTGGTCGAACACCGTACTGACATAAACCCTGCGCAACGCAGCCTCCTCGTTCGGTAGTCGGCCATCCTGCATGCAAACCAGCCGCGGAGGCAACCCCGTGTTGTCTCCGCCTTGAGGGTGGGCGCGGGTTCCGCATGTGTGACCCTAGACACATGACGATCATTTTGCATAAGATATGGCGCACCAGGTCGGCGGGGTTGAGGAAAGCCGGACTTCAACGGACCTATCGAGAGGCAGACGAATGACCGAGGTCGCAGACACCGCAGGCGGCGCGAACGACATGGACGTGATCGTCATCGGATCCGGGATGGCCGGGATGGCGGCGGCGCTGGAAGCGGCCGACCGTGGTGCGAGTGTGCTCCTGGTGGAGAGCGCGACGATCCTCGGCGGATCAAGCCGGCTGTCCAACGGAATCATGATGGCGGCCGGCACCCGCCTCCAGCGAGCCAGCGGTCTCGAGGACAGTCCTGACGAGCTCTTCCAGGACTACATGCTCGCCAATCAGTGGAATGTGGTGCCCTCCCTGGTTCGCCGGCTCGTGGATGAACTGCCGGACACCTTCGAGTGGATCCAAGACCTGGGGGTGGAGTTCGAGCCGGATCTGATTCCGGCCGGCGAGGAGCGGGTTCCCCGGGGCCACGCCGTCGTCGGTTACGGACAGGGCATCACCGATGTCCTGGCCCGTCACGTGAACAGGAACCCCAACATCGAGATCGCGCTCGGCCAACGCGTCGACCGGTTGGTGGTGGAGGACGGGGCGGTGGTCGGCGTGGCTGCGGGGGGCGATGTCGTTCGCGCGGGCGCGGTGGTGATCGCGACCGGCGGATTCGGCGGCAACCCTGAGTTGCACGAGAAGTACCTGCCGCTGGCGGCGTCGAACGATGCAGCGTGGTACATCGGCGGCGAGGTGCCGACCGCCGGTGACGTCTTCAAGCTCGTCGAACCGGTCAACGCCTACATCGATGGCGTCGACCGGGGCGGTTGGGTGCTGTGCGCCGACTTCGATCACGAGCCGCAGGGATACCTTCCCGGGTGGTTGGTGCTGGTGAACCGGAGTGGCCGGCGGTTCATGGACGAGATGGCGCCCTACAGCGTGGTCGACCCGATCGTGCGCGGGCAGGGGAACCGGGTCTTCGCCATCTTCGACCATGCGGCCAAGAGCAACTCGACCGTCGAGAGCATCAAGGCCGCGACCAAGGTCAACCTGGATGGCGTGGTGCGGTCGCACTGGCTGGGCGAGGTGCTCGACGAACAGATCGAGGCCGGGAAGGTCCAGGTCGGGGAAACCCTCGACGAGCTTGCTGAAAAACTCGGTCTCGAGCCGGGCAACCTCCCCCGCACGATCGAGCGTTACAACGAGGACGCGCGGGCGGGGCACGACTCCCTGTTCATGAAGGACGGCGCCCACATGGTGCCGGTCGAGCAGGGTCCCTTCTACGGTTGCGAGATGCGGCTGTCGCTGATCGCGCTGACCGCATGCGGGCCGGCCATCGACGCGGACTCCCGCGTCCTCGACAGCGGTCAGGTTCCCGTGCCGGGCCTCTTCGCGGCCGGGGAGTGCACGGGCGGCGCGATCGGCAGCCTGTACGTCGGCAGCGGGAACTCGATCGCCAACTGTCTCGTGTACGGGCGAATCGCCGGTCGCAGCGCGGCTGGGGTCACCCGCGGTGCGGCCGCTTCGTCCGCGACCCGCGCCGACGCGACGCCTGTCACTGCCTGACACCGGGCCCGTCGAATTTCCCGGCGCGCACCGATGCAGACCCTTCACCACCAAGCTCCGAAGAAGGAGTCGTCATGACCAGGGACAACAAAGATGTCGCTCTGACGTACCTCAAAGCCCTCGGCGAAGGTGACCCGGGGCTGATGGACACCGTTCTCGCGGACGACTTCGAGACCATGGCCCGGGGCAGCGCCATGATCTGCGGTCTGCGTAATCGTGAAGATGTCCTGGCGTTCTTGACCGCGGTTCCCTCGATATTCAAGAACGGGATTCGATTCGAGACCGAGAGCGTCACTGCTGAAGAGGGCAGGGTCGTCTGCCAGGTCAAGGGCTTCTCCACGCTGGCCAACGGCACGGAGTACAACAACGAGTACATCTTCTTGTTCCAGTTGCGCGACGGCAAGATCTACCACATGGACGAGTACATCGACACGAAGCTTGCCGAGGCCACCCTCGGCAGCATGATGGGCGAGCTCGGCGTCTCGTGACCTTCCGGCGGAGTGCACCCGGCCGGGATTGAAGGATCTCAAGGCGGATGCTCTCGAGGCCACGGTCCAGCCTGCTTGCGCCGTCGAAGCGGGCGAGCTCCAGATGTCGGATGCTGTCCAGACCGACCGGGCGCCGGTGACGAAGCTGCTGAGTCTGACCACCACCTATGACGCCGGCGCGACCTGAGGCCCACGAAGCGCAAGAAGGGGCCTTGGCCCACTGAGTGTCTCGGGGGAACCAGATGGGAATGCGCCACGGAAAGGTCGCCTTCGTCACCGGCGCCGCCCGCGGAGAGGTCAGCTCCCCGACGCCGCCTTCTCGAACGCCGCTGCGGCCTTCGTCAGTCGGTGGAACTCCTCGGGCACGTCCGCATCGTCGAGGAGCCAAAGGTGCGAGTCGCCGAGGTTGCCGCTGACGTGGAACTCCTCGCCGATAAGCTCGCCCTCCTCATTGAACGGCCAGAGGATGCAATTGCGAAACCGCTTGAGATAAACCTTCGACGGATCGGCGAGCGGGACGCCTCGGTCCCGGATGTTCTGTCCCGGAAGCACGGCGGACATGTAGCCGTCCGTGACGATCGTCCGATCGTCGACCACGATCGTCTCGATGTCGTACTGCAGGACGAGGCCCCGTGCCCGGAGGTGTCCGGCATACCACTCGCGCACCGCCTCGCGGCCCTTCGGCCCGACATCGGCGCCGTCGTGCCACAACCTGTACCGGGGCTCGGGTACCGGATACGCCCGCATGAGCCGGTCCAGGTCGAACCCGACCTCACCTTCGAGGTGTTCGAGCACCTGCTCGAGCATCTGCCTGTGGCGCACGTTCGCCGTGGCCTCGTAGCGATCTCGCACGATCCGCACCATGGAGACGGGATCGAAGGTGAAGTTCTGCGCCTTTGCGAAAGCCATGCTGTCTTCGTATCCCATTTGATCTCCCACGGCCAAGTGCCCGTGCCCGGTGCTCAGGGGAAATGTGTCGGTACAACCGGCGTGAGCACCTTCGCGGCGGGGACGTCTCGGCGTTGTTTCCACATGTTCGCTGGAGCTGCCGTGACACCCCGAAGGCTCGCATGCCATACTGCATGCCAACGAGTCGCCATGATGCGTGGCTTGCCAAGACGAGGGGAACGACGTGGACCTCCGCTACTCCGCTGCCGAGCAGGCCTATCGGGAAGAGGTGCGTTCGACGCTGCGATCGCTGCTGCCCGCAGGATGGACCGGCTACGGGTCGCTGGATGCGGAGGAACGAGCCGAGTTCGGGCCATGGTGGCGGCAGCGGCTCCTCGACAACGGCATGCTGGCCGCGGGCTGGCCCGCGGAGTACGGCGGGGGCGGCCTCGCGATCATCGAGCAGTCGATCGTCGCAGAGGAGCTGGCCGAGGTGGGCGCGCCCCAGTACCCCATGCCGAACGACAGCCTGGGCCTCCAGCTGCTCGGTCCCACCTTGATGCACTACGGCACCCAGGGCCAGCGTGACTACTTCCTGCCTCGGACGCTCTCCGGTGAGATCCGGTGGGCGCAGGGATTCTCCGAACCGGAGGCCGGGTCCGACCTCTTCAACGTGCGGACCGCGGCTCAACGCTCAGGTGACTCCTGGGTGATCAACGGGCAGAAGGTCTGGCAGACCGCCGGCACTACCGCCAACTGGATCTTCACCCTCGTACGGACGGATCCTCGGGTCAAGGGTGCCAAGGGTCTCAGCTTCATGCTCGTCCCGATCGATCAGCCCGGCGTGACCGTCCGAGGCATCCGGAACATGGCCGGAGAGACCGAACTGGCCGAAGTGTTCTTCGACGATGCCGTGGCATCCGTCGAGCATGTCGTGGGAGAGATCGGCCAGGGCGGAACCGTCGCCCTGGCGCTGCTCGGCTTCGAGAGAGGTGCGGGTGGCCTCGCCTCGGCAGTCTCCTCGCGGGTCGAGTTGGAGCGCCTGACAGAGCTGATCGCCGACAGGGGACGCGTCGATGACACATCGGTGATGAGGAGGCTGGCGCGGTGTCGCGCTGACGTGCACGCGATCCGCTGCCTGGCCCTGAGGACGCTGGCTGCGGTGTCGTCGGGTGCGGTCCCGGGGGCCGAGTCGTCGGTGACCAAGTGGTTCGTCTCGCAATACCGGCAGCGAGTCACCGAGCTCGCCATGGATGTGCTCGGCCCAGACGGCGTGGCCTTGACCGGACCCCACACCGTCGCCGGGCTCGGCCCACAGCCCCCGGGGCTCGAACCGACCTCCCGCGCGGCGTGGATCGAGGATGCCCTGCACGCCCGGCCGATCACCATCTACGGCGGCGCCCTTCAGATCCAGCGCAACACCATCGGCGAGCGGCTCCTCGGGCTGCCCCGTGAGCAGCGCCCGACCGCGGCTGCCCGGTAGGAGACAGACATGCGTTTCGAGCTCGACGCCGAACAGGCCGACCTGGCGGCACTGGCCCGCCGCTTCTTCACCGACGCGCTCCCAGACGACCAGGCGGCGACTCTGGCCGGTCGAGCGGAGCCGGACCGCAAGGCCTGGGCCCGCATGGCCGAGGCCGGATTCCCCTCCATCGCGGTGCCGGCCGAGCACGATGGTGCGGGCGGAACCTGGTTGGATCTGGCTGTCGTGCTCGAGGCGGCCGGGCAGGCCGTGTCCTCCCAGCCTCTGCTCGCGACAGCGGGAGCAGCGGTTGCCGCGCTCCGGGCCGCCGGTCCTGGTGCACAGGCGGCGCTGGCCGCGATCGCGTCGGCGGAGATCACCGCCACGTGGGTGGACGCCAGGCGACCCGCGAGCGGGGTCACCGCTACCGCGGGGCGCGGGGGCTGGTCCCTGACCGGGGAATGCTCTCACGTGCCGCACGGAGACTCGGCCGATCTGCTTGTCGTGGCCGCATCGACCGGGGGAGGCCTCGGCCTCTTCACTCTCGAGCGCGGGTCGGCCTCGGTGACAGGCGAGACACCGCTGGACCCCAGCCGCTCGCTCGCCACCGTGGTCCTGGACGGAGTGAAGGCGACCGCCGTCGCCACCGAGCTCGACGAGGCCGCGCTCCTGCGCGCCCAGGCGATCACCCGGATCCTGCAAGCCGCCGAGCAGGTCGGCGTGGGACAGGGCGCCCTGGACCTCGCCGTGGATCATGCCCTCACCCGGCAGCAGTTCGGACGCCCCATCGGTGGCTTCCAGGCGATCAAGCACCTCTTGGCCGACGCGTATGCCGAGGTGGACAGTGCCCGGGTCGTCGCGCGCTACGGAGCCTGGGCGATCTCGACCGCCGACCCGGTCGATCCCGCCGCGGACCCGCTGGATCTCGCCGCGCTCACCGCCGCCCATGTCTCACCCGCGATCGAACGTGCCGCCGCCGCAGCGCTCCAGGTTCTGGGCGGGATCGGCTACACCTGGGAGCACCCGGGGCACCTCTACTACAAGCGGGCGCTGTCGTCGGCGCGCTTGCTAGGGCACACCGATGGTCACCTCGACCGGATCGCCGACGGGTTCGGCCTGGGAGCCGATGCGAGACCGTAACTCTGCCGGTCAGGAACGCAGGCGAACTGGCCCGGTCGCATCGAGGAGCTTCGCCGCCAGGACGTCCTCAGTTGAGCCCTGCCTCATGCCGCCGCCGCTCGTCGGCCATCAGCGCCTCTTCACGGAAAATCTCCAGGTGAGCCGGACCGGCTGACGAGGCTGAGATCACCGGCGGGCGCGTTACCAGACCGAGCTCAGGAGGTCCCGGACCGCGTCCACGCCCGGCTGGTGTGCGGCTCGAAGGTAGGAGAAGTCGGTGGTGGCCTCGTCTGCCAGGCCACCGATGTCGTCGAGTTGAACTCCGACATCCCGAAGGCGGCCGGGCGCGCCGACGGCGGCGGGAACGTCCCGGAGCCTGGAGAACGCCTGCTCCGGCGCGCAACCAAGGCCTTCTGCGATGTGGATGAGGGCCGGTCGCGACAGTGGCATCGCCTCGAGTACGCGGGGCAGCAGGATCGCGTCGATGATGCCGTTGTGGGCGTCGTAGTGGTGGCCGATGGCGTGGGAGAGCGCGGCCGTGAGACCGCCCCCCGTCGTATCGGTCCCGTCGCCCGCCATGATGCCGGCCAGCGCGGCCTCGCCACGGTGCTGTGGACTGACGTCTGCTTCTGCCAGGACCGGCAACAGCGTGGTGAGCTGCCGGATGGCGTGGACGAGCAAGGCGTCGGAAAAGACGTGTGAACGACCGGTGGCCAGGCCTTCGACCGCCATCACGAGTGCATTGAGCGCAGCGCCTCTCACCAGGGCCGTGGGGCTGGAGGCGAGGAACTCCGGAGCCAGGACGACCGACCGCGACCGCGTCTTCGGGTCGAACATGGCCAGCCGGCCATGGTGGTCCGGCGAGGTGACAGCCGTCCCTGCCTTGCAGACCGCTGTTGTCGGCGTCGTGGGCAGGGCGATGATGGGCAGCTTGGGGCGCATCAGTCTCGGGCTGACGATTTCGCCCGCTGCGCTCATCCGGGTGGCGAGCTCCTCGATGGGCCGGCGTTCCGCGTGCAGGATGCAGGCGGCTCGTGCCGTGACCGCGGCGGACCCGCCTCCGATCGCGATCACGGAGTCGGCGTGGAGTAGGTCGAGGGCCGCGGCCGCCTCCTGGACGCTCGACAGAGGGGTGTGGGAGCGGACGCCGTCAAAGACTCCGGCGACGGAGCCTCCCAGGGCCTCGAACACTCGGGGGAGAAGGTCGGGGTGAGCCCGGACGGAGGCCCCGCACACCAGCAGGGGGCGGGCGGCACCCTCTCGGTCGAGCTCTCGCGCCAGGTGGTCGAGTGCCATCGGGCCCCAGAACACCCGTTGTGGGCTCCGGCGGTACGAAGTGTTCATGGATCGACCCCTCCCGTAGACGGGCCGGCGCCGACGCGCCAGTATGCATGCACAATAGTAGGCCATTGCGTTGGTAGGGCGTTGACGGTCGCACAAATGGCATGCAAGAGTGTCTGCTGCTGTGACCCACGTAACACCAGCCAGAGCGGGTAAGAGATGAGACTCCGTGAAATCCGTACGATTCCTGCGTCGCTCGCGATCGTCTGCCTCCTCGCCAGCGGTCTGGCCGGGTGTGGTCAGTCGGACGAGAAGGCCGGCGGCGACGGCACGTACGACATCTTGGCCTTCCTCCCGCTGAGCGGTCCCCTCGCTGTGTACGGCAAGGGAGGCGAGGCAGCTCTCAAGGCCGCCGTCAAGGTGATCAACGAGAACCGCGGCTTCGCCGGCCGCGACGCGAGGCTCACCATCAAGGACGACAAGGGCGACCCGGCCGAGGTGGCGGCGCTGACCCAGGCGGCCGTTGCCGAGGCTGAGCCTCCCGACCTGATCTTTCCCGGAATGTCCACGAACGAGGTGCTGGGTGGCCTCAAGCTGACGTCCAGCGCGGGCATCCTGGCAACGTCGACGGCGACGAACGAGGCGATGGCCAAAACCGACCTGTACATGAGTTCCTCACCGCCGGCGGGCCCTGGCTCGCAGGCGGTGGTCGACAAGGTCGTCGCCGACGGAGCCAAGTCGGTCGCTCTCATCGTGAGTGACGACGAGACAGGTCTGACGGCCACCAAGCTGTACAAGAAGGCTGCGGAGGCCGCGGGCATCAATCTCGTGGCAAGTGAGCGGGTCCCCGGCGATTCCCTGGACGCGACGGGCTCGCTGGACCGGATCAGGGCGGCGAAGCCGGACGCCATCATGATGAGCATGTTCGGTCCGGTGGTCAGCGTCGTGCTCAAGGCCCGCACCAAGGTCGGACTGAGTGACACGCCCACCTACGGCGACCAGACGGTCCCCATCCTGCCGCGGATGGCGACGCCGGCGGACCTGAAGAACTTCCAGCTCGTCGACCCGTCGTACCTGGTGAAGGGGACCCCCATCGCAGGCTCAGGGGCGATGACCACGGCGGTGAAGAGGATGGAGGAGTTCAACGGCGGACCGATCCAGATCCCGATGTTCGCCTACATCCACTCCTACATGTCGCTGATCCTGACCAAGTACGCCGCGGACAAAGCCGGCAGCACGGCCCCGAAGCAGGTGTACAAGGCACGGACCTCGCTCGACACCGCCGGCATGCCGCTGTACGCGGGCACCTCCGGAAAGCTCTTCGGGAGCGGCGGCAACTTCCCGGACTTCACGAGTAAGGACTACATCTCGTTCCCCTTGGGCGGGTTCGAGCACGGCTTCTTCGTGCCGGCCAACTGAACGAAGGGGCTGGGGCTCGGCAGGGCGGGCGGCGTACGCGCCGCCCGCCCTGAGCCCGGTCGACCGGAGAGGAGCGTAAATGACGATCATCTTGTCGGGGCTGGCGGTGGGTAGCGTCTTCGCGCTGGTCGCGCTGATGCTGAACCTCCCCTTGGCCCAATCCGGAGTCTTCAACCTCGCGCAGGCACAGATCATGGTGGTGGGGTTCTTCGTCACCTACGGGTGCATCACGCGGCTGGGACTTGCGTGGCCGATCGCCGCGCTGATCGCCGCGGTGGTGTGCGCTTTCGTCGCCTTCGTGGAGGACCTGGTGGCCATCCGACCACTGGCGACCGACACACATCACGGCACGTTGGTGACCACGGTCGGCTTCACGGTGATCCTCGAGGGTGTCGTGCTGGTCGTCTGGGGCGACCAGCCGCGTTCCCTCGGATTCTTCGGCGGGGATGAGCCGTTCGAGCTCGCGGGGGGCAGGACCGCACCCGTGCAGGTGACGATCGTCGCCGTTGCCGTCATCGTTGCGGTTGCCTTGCACCTCGTCTCGACTCGCACCAGGTGGGGCCTCCAGGGCCGGGCAACGACCGAGGACGCGAGTGCCGCCCAGCTCAGGGGGGTGAACGTGAACTTCATGCGCACCGGCTCGTTGGTGCTGGCCGGCCTGCTCGGGGGGCTGCTCGGCGTGGTGCTGGCGCCTGCGGTAGGGCTCGCGCCCGGCCTCTCGTTCGGAATGATCCTCCACGGGTTCGTGGCGTTGACCGTCGGCGGTGTCGGCAGCAACCTGGGCGCTCTCGTGGCCGGCCTGAGTCTCGGTGTGGTCGATGCACTGGTCGCGAGGTACGCGGGTGCCGAGTGGTCCGCCCTCGTCATCTTCGCTGTGCTGCTGGCGTTCCTGACGGCCGTGCCGCAAGGCCTCTTCGGCCGCAGAGACCTGAGGGTGGTGTAGTCGTATGTCCGCACGGACCCTTCGCATCGGCATGTCGGCGGTCCCGATCGCCGTCCTCGTCCTCGTGCTCCTCCTGCCGACGTTGGGTCTGCCGGTGTACTGGAGCCGGCAGCTCATGCTCGTCGCCGTCTTTGCGCTGGTCGTCAGCGGCCTCAACCTCACCTGGGGCTATGCCGGCGAGCTGGCGTTGGGCCAGGTCGCCTTCTTCGCGGTCGGTGCTTACGCGACAGCGATCCTCAGGTTGCACGACCACACGGATCTGCTGCTCGCGGCTGCGGTCAGCATGGCGGCCGCGGGCGTGCTGGGATTCCTGGCCAGCATCCCGGCCCTGAGGATGCAGGGTTGGCCCTTGGCGCTGGCCTCGTTCTTCTTGGTTCTGCTGATCCCCGACGTCATCGTGGTGTTCGAGCGTTGGACGCAGGGTCTCCGGGGAATCGTGGGTGTCTTCAACCCGTCTCTGCTGGGTGTGGAGATTGCGCGGCAGGACCTCTACGTCGTCGTCATGCTGTTCGTCGCGGCGTGCTTCCTCGTGCTCCGCAACCTCATTCAGTCGCGCTACGGGCTGGCCCTCCAGGTGATGAAGGAGAGCAACCAGTTGGCCGAGTCGCTCGGACTGGGCGTTGGCCGGCTCCGGTTCTCCGCGTACGTGATCGGCGCGATGCCTCCGGGGCTGGCCGGGTGCCTGTACGCCTACCTGCTCGGCATCGTGCTCCCTTCGTCGTTCTCGCTGTCGCTGGTCATCACCATCGTCGCGGCATCCGTGGTCGGCGGCACCCGCAGCATCTGGGGCGCACCGATCGGTGCACTGGTCCTGGTGCTCGGGCAGACGCAGACCGCGAGCTTCGAGAACTACTCGCTGATCTTCTACGGGATCTTCGTCGTCCTGATGGGCGCCGTCTTCCGAGGTGGGCTGGCCGACCTCGGTCGGTGGGCGATCCGCAGGCTCGCCAAGCCGGACGCGAGGAGGGCCGTCGGACCGAGCGATGCCGACGACGTGCTCGACCTGACGCTGCCGGGACAGCGGCTGGAGGTGGAGGGCCTGTTCAAGAGCTTCGGAGGCCTGAACGCGCTGCGGGGTGGCGACCTCCGCGCCGAACCGGGGGAGATCACCGCCCTGATCGGCCCCAACGGCGCCGGCAAGACGACCATGCTGAACGCGATCTCCGGGTTCATCCGCGCCGACAGCGGCTCGATCCGGCTGGGGGGCAGGGAGCTGAGCGGGCTGAAGAGCAGCACGATCGCGCGGGCCGGAGTGGGACGAACGTTCCAGACGCCCCACATCCCTACCGAGATGACCGCACTGGAGGTCGTCGAGTCAGGGCGCCTTCGTGATGGCCGTCTGGGCGTCGTACGCGCGGTGCTCCGACTTCCCGGGTTCTGGCGCACGCGCAGATCAGACCGCGCGGCGGCCATGTCGGCGCTCAGGTTCGCCGATCTGGAGGCACTCGCGGACCAGGACGCGCGCGCGCTTCCGCTGGGTACGCGTCGGCTCCTCGAGGTGGTTCGTGCGGTGGCGGGTGTACCCGCCGTCCTGCTCCTCGACGAACCCGCGGCGGGCCTGGACGACGACGCTCTGGAAAGGCTGAAGGAGTTGCTGCGGCGGGTGAAGGCGGCCGGGGCCACGATCGTGATCATTGAGCACAACGTGCCCTTCGTCATGAGTCTCGCCGACACGGTGTGGGTCCTCGACCTGGGTAAGCCGCTCGCCCACGGCACGCCCGACGAGGTGAGCACGGACGAGACGGTGATCGCCACGTACTTGGGCCGCCGCCACGGCACGGTCGAGGATTCCGACCGGGACGGGGTGGCGCTGTGACATCACCGAACTTCTTCGCGCTCACGAACGCGAGCGTCGCCCACGGTGACCTCACCGTCGTCTGGGATGTCTCGCTGCGTCTCGAGCCGGGCCGGACGACCGCACTTCTCGGGCGCAACGGGGCGGGCAAGACGACGCTGGTCTCCGCCTTGGCCGGTCTGCTCCCGTTGCGGTCCGGGAGCCTGGAGTTCGAGGGGCAGGACATCAGTCGCCGGTCTGCGTGGAATCGCATGCACAGCGGCATCGTCCTCGTGCAGGAGGGCAAGCGCGTGCTGCGCCAGCTGACCGTGCAGGAGAACCTGCTGCTCGGCGTCCGGCGAGGTCTCAAGCACAGGGAGTCGCGCGAGGCGATCGATCGCGTGTACGACCGGTTCCCTGTGCTGCGGGATCGGGCAAGGTCCATGGCGGGTTTGTTGAGCGGCGGCCAGCAGCAGTTGCTCGCCCTGGGGACCGCGATGGCCAGTGCGCCCCGGGTTCTTCTGATCGACGAGCCGTCATCCGGGCTCGCTCCGCGGATGGTGGAAGAGGTCTTGGCGGCCGTCGACCAGTTCAAGGCGGACGGTGCCGCGGTCCTCCTGGTCGAGCAGCTGGTCCATGAGGTGATGTCGGGCTACGCCGACGACGTCGTCGTGCTCGAGCAGGGACGCGTGAAGGTGAGCCGCCCCGCGTCCGAAGTCACCCTCGACGAGGTGCTGGCAGGCGTTTACGGACGATCGCCGGAATCCATCGCAGCCGAGGGGGGCGACCCCGGTAATTGACACCGCTTCGCGCGAGGCAATATTGTGTGCAAGATAGTAGAACATTTCCCAGTGCTGCGCCGCCGCAGGCGGGCGCGGGGGCCGCGACGACGTTCCTCAGGGCACCGGCAGCACAGGTGGCCTGGGTCGATGGATAGGAGTACGCCGTGACGGATGTGCTGTCTTCCGTTTCACCCGAATCTGGCGCGGATGCATCGGCCGAGGACCACGATCGGCTGTACCGCCTGATGAAGACCATCAGCCTCGTTGACGGTCGGATCGGCCAGGAGGTCAAGTCCGGTCGGCTGAAGGCCGCGACCTATCCGGTTCGGGGTCTGGAGGGCGTGTGCGCCGCCATGGGCACCGCCGTACGCCCGGACGACTACCTGGTCTCCACCTACCGCAACATCGGCGACGCGGTCGCGAAGGGCGCAGACCTCACCAGGACCATCGCCGAGGTCTACGGTCGCGCGAACGGCGTCTCCAAGGGCAAGGGCGGTGCGATGCACCTCCATGACGTGGACGCCGGCTTCGTGACGAGCACGGGCATCGTGGGATCGGGGGTTCCCATTGCCGTCGGCCTGGCGCTGGGCGTGCAGCTCGACGGCAATGACCGGGCCGTCCTCACGACGTTCGGAGACGGCGCAACCTCGATCGGTGCCTTCCACGAGGCGATGAACATGGCAGGGCTCTGGAAGCTGCCGGTCGTGTTCGTCTGCCAGAACAACCAGTGGGGGGAGCACACGGCGATCGCCGACTACGCCGCATCGACGGACCTCGCGGACCGTGCGCGTGCGTACAACATGGCCACGGTCAAGGTGGACGGCTTCGATCCGCTGGCCACCCTCTCGGTGATGCGTTCCGCGCTCGCTCGCGCACGGAAGGGAGGGGGCCCGACCTTTATCGAGGCGATGACCTACCGTCTCGCCGGACACTCGGCGGCCTCGGACTTCTCGTACGTTCCGAAGGACGAGCTGGCGGCCGCCCTCGAGCGGGACGCGCTCCCGAACTTCCGGCGCAGTCTCCTCGAGAGTGGGCTCAAGTCCGAGGCTGACCTCTCGGACACTGATAGTGAGCTCGGTGCGCAGGTGGACGCGGCGTTCGAGGGTGCGATCAACGGAGCTCCGCCGGCGGCTGAAGTCGGATACCACGATGTTTTTGCGGACGAAGGGCTGGTGCGAGGACTGTGACTGCCATGACGGAGACCGCGACCGCGGGCGACACGGCAAAGATGTCAATGGCGGCGGCCTTCAACTCGAGCCTGGATCTCGCCCTGCAGCGCGACCGCAAGGTAATCCTGCTGGGGGAGGACATCGCAGATCCCGTCGGGGGCTCGTTCAAGGTCACCAAGGGCCTCTCGACGAAGTACGGCGAGGAGCGCGTGCGGAACACGCCGATCTCCGAGCAGGCGATCGTCGGCGCCGCCGTCGGTGCTGCAATGGCCGGGTACCGCCCCGTCGCGGAGATCCTGCTGATGGACTTCATCGCCGTGGCCATGGACCAGCTGGTCAACCATGCCGCGAAGCTGCGCTACATGTCCGGAGGAGCCACGAACGTCCCCCTGACGGTCCGTACACCGGTCGGACAGCAGCGGTTCGGGGCGCAGCACACGCAGTCGCTCGAGGCCTGGTTCATGCACACGCCCGGGATCAAGGTGGTGATGCCGTCTACGGCGAACGACGCCAAGGGCCTGCTCACCGCCTGCATCGACGACGACGACCCCTGCCTCGTGATCGAGAACGTGAGCATGCTGTTCACGCAGAAGGATGAGGTTCCCCTCGGCGAGCACACCGTTCCCCTCGGGCTGGCGGATGTGAAGCGGGTCGGCTCCGACGTCTCGATCATCACGTACGGCGCCGCGGTGCACACCGCGCTGTCGGCTGCCGACGATCTCGCTGCGGCGGGAGTCTCCGCCGAGGTGGTGGACCTGCGTTCGCTGGTACCTCTGGACATGGAGACGGTGCTTCGATCGGTGTCCAAGACCCGGCGTGCCGTCGTCCTGCATGACGCCACGACGTTCTGCGGCCCGGGGGCGGAGGTCTCGTCCCAAATCCATGAGTCGCTGTTCGGTGACCTGCTCGCACCGGTGAAGCGCATCGGCGCACCTTACACGCCGGCTCCGTTCGGCGCCTCCGGGCTCGAGTTCCTTCCGACGTCCGACCGGGTGGTCGGCGCGGTCAAGGAGCTCGTCTCGCAATGATGACGGCCACGAAGGTTCGGCTTCATAACGCTCACCGACGCGATGTCCACAGACCCCCTCATTGACGCGCTGTACGAGCTCATCCGCAACGGCGAGCTGTCGCCAGGCCAGCGTGTGGACCAGCGCATGGTCGCCGACCGGCTCGACGTGAGCCGGACGCCGCTGCGAGAGGCGCTTCGCGCACTCGCCGCCCACGGAATACTCACTCGGACTCCGAACCAAGGCTACGCGGTGGTCAAGCTGTCCGCCGCCGACCTGCTCCAGTACTACTCGCTGCGGACCTTCCTGGAGACGGAGGTTCTACGATCCATCGAGTGGCCGGATCACGCACATCTCGACGAAATGCGTGAGCTCAATGACGAGTGCAGACGGGCGGTCGCCGACGGCTCGGCCGATAAGGCATTCGTGGCCAACTATCGGTTCCACTTCCTGATGTACTCGTGGTCGCCCCAGCGGGTGCTCAAGGCGGAGATCGAACGCGTCTGGCGCGTGACGGATCCCTATCGGCGGATACACGGGTCGAGTGCCGACACCCGGCAACGGATGATCGAGGATCATGACCGCATGATCGAGGCCATCGAACGCCGGGACGGCGAACAGTTGATCATTCTCATGGACAGTCATCGAGGCGCGACTCAGCGCATTCTTCAGGAGTTGCTGCCTCCCGCGCCGAACCCCGCGCTCTTGTTGCCGCAGAGCGCGCCCAGAGTGACGAGGTAGGGCCGTAGTCTCTGCGAGCTCGCTACCCAGCTGCTTTTCAGAGACCTGCGGCCCGCCGGCCACGATTTTCCAGCGGGTGCCGATGGAGGCGGCAAAAAAGCATTCAGTATGGCATACTATTTGGGAGCCTGTCTTGGTGAGCGACGCCGCACCCGACGCTGTTCCGGGCTTCAGGGCGCCCCTCGGGGGCGCTAGTTAGATCTTCGAGCCGCGTGGCGTCTGGAGAATGAAGGGTCGAATGTTGTCCTGGTCAACAGTGGCCGTACCGCCTTCGTCGCCGGCCGGGCATGCGGGCTCGGAACTTGATCAGGGCTTGTCGACCAGCCCGTCGCTCCCATGAAGAAGACTGCGAGCAGCGCCGCCCCCGACGCGCACGACGCGTCGCGCCACCGCAATAGCGCGTTGTTGCTCACGGTGCTGGCGTCCACCGGCACCGTCGTGTCGCTTCAGCAGACCTTGGTGCTTCCGCTGCTTCCCGAGTTCCCGCTGCTGCTCGACACCACCGCGGACACCGCTACCTGGCTGGTGACGGCGACGCTCTTGACCGGAGCGGTCGCGACTCCGACCATCTCTCGCCTGGCCGACATGTTCGGCAAGAAGCGGATGATGGTGATCGCGCTCGTCGTGATGGTTCTCGGCTCGCTTCTTGGAGCGCTCAGCCAGGCGCTTCCCCTGATCATCGCGGCGCGTGCCCTCCAAGGCGTCGGCATGGCGCTGGTGCCGGTCGGTATTGCGATCATGCGTGATGAGCTACCGCGGGACCGTGTGCCGTTCGGCGTCGCGCTGATGAGCACGACCTTGGCGATCGGGGCGGGCGCGGGTCCGCCGTTGGCCGGTCTGCTCACCGCGCACCTGGACTGGCACGCGATCTTCTGGGTGACCGGTGTCATCGGCTCCTTGCTGGTCGCCGTCGTGTGGCTGGCGTTGTCCGAGTCCCCGGTGCGCACCGGAGGCTCTTTCGACTATCGGGGGGCGTTGCTGCTGTCCGGCGCGCTCACCGCATTTCTGCTTGCTCTATCGAAGGGTGGGCAGTGGGGCTGGGCCTCGCCGATCACGCTCTCGCTCGCCGGTTTGGGTCTCGTTCTCGTGTTCGCTTGGGTGCCCTTCGAGCTCCGGGTACCGCACCCCGTCGTCGATGTGCGCGTGGCCGCACGCCCCGCGGTGCTGCTGGTGAACATCGCATCGGTCCTGACCGGGTTCGCGATGTTCGCCAACATGCTGGTGACGACCCAGCTCCTGCAGTTGCCGACAAGCACGGGCTTCGGCTTGGGGCTCGGCGTGCTGGACACGGGCCTGTGGATGGCACCCAGCGCCTTGGGCTTCGGTGCGATGGCCCCGGTGTCCGCAGCGCTGACGCGCCGCTTCGGCCCCGTGGCCACGCTGACGGCCGGCGCGCTGGTGATGTCGAGTGCGTACGCCGGCCGAGTCTTCCTGAACCATGAGCTGTGGCAGATCGTCGCAGGCTCGGTGATCGTGGCGATGGGTACGTCCCTGACGTTCTCCGCCATGCCGACCCTGATCATGCGAGCCGTGCCGGTGACCGAGTCCGCGTCGGCCAACGGCCTCAACACGCTCCTTCGTTCCATCGGCACCTCGGGTTCCAGCGCCACCATGGCGGCCCTGGCCACGGTCGGCGCGACGACGGCGGGCAGCGTCTTCCCCACGTACAACGCTCTGATCGCAGGCTTCTGGTTGTCCGCGGTCCTGTCGCTGCTGGCAGCCCTACTGACCATCCCTATGTTCCGGATGGGTGAGTACGCCGCCGAGTCGGAGGAGCGGGGTCACGTGCATGACACCGTGGTGAGAGGTCGCGTCTTGAGCGTCGCCGGTCAGCCGATCCGCAATGCCGTGGTCACGCTCCTGACTCCGTCCGGTGAGCACGTCGACTGGAGCCAGGTGGACTGCGCAGGTGACTTCTCCGTGGCCATCCCGGGAGCCGGGCGCTACGTCGTCGTGACCGCCGCCGAAGGATGGACGGCCGAATCCCGACTGGTCGATCTCGACGCGGGCGTCGCAATCGAGCCGATCGTGCTGGCTGAACGGTTGACCGTCGCCGGGACAGTGAGAGATGGCAGAGGAGACGCCGTCCGCGACGCTGTCGTGGCTCTGACCCGGGAAGGTGGGGGAGTGGTCGGCACCGCTACGACGAGTAGTGGGCACTACGTGATGCCGCTGCCCGCGAACGGACGCTATGTCCTGACCGCGATTACCTCGTCGGCCACCACCTCGCTGGCGATCACGATCTCGGGCGCCGGACGAAGGGTCGATTTCGAGCTGCTCGAGGAGAGCATATGGGCGGATTTGGCGGAGCCTGGAAGCGGGTCGGTCGAGGAGCGTGAGGGCCGCCCGGCCGGTTCCGGCTGATCCTGGGGCCTCTCCGCCGCAGCGCACTTGCGAGACGGTCATGTGGCACACATAATGGCATTTTGGCATACATAATGGCACGCAATAGATTGTGATGAGACCTATGAACGACGTACTGATCACCGAAGAGTCGGACGAAGTGCTACTCCTCAAGCTCAACCGCCCCGACAAGCGCAACGCCGTGAACATGGAGCTGCGGCGAAAACTGAGTGAGGTGATGCACGAGTTCGCGGTCGACGACTCGCTGCGGGTGGCGATCATCACGGGGGCCGGCGACAAGTCGTTCTGCGCCGGGGCGGATCTCAAGGAAATGGCCGACAACAAGACCCAGCAGTCGCCGCCTGACTACTTCGCGGAGTTCGGCCCTGACGACTTCATCGAGAAGCCGGTGATCACGGCCGTCAACGGCACGGCATTCGCAGGCGGCTTCCGGCTGGCTCAGTTCGGGGACATCTGCTTGGCCGCCGAACATGCCCAGTTCGCGATCTCCGAGGCCAAGTGGAGCCGCGGTGCACCGTGGGCCGCGCCGCTCACCCGAATGGTGCCGCGCCGGATCCTGGCCGAGCTGTTGCTGACCGCGCAACCCATCTCCGCTCAGCGCGCCTACGACATCGGACTGGTCAACGAGGTGGTGCCAGGCGACCAGCTGCTCGATCGGGCCTGGGAAGTCGCCCGCACGATCGCCGCCAACGCGCCCTTGACCATCACCGCGTCCAAGTGGCTGATGCGGGTCGCCGGCGAGACGGGAGTCGGCGCGACGGCGGCGATCGCGGCAGAGATCTTCCGGCATGTCTATGCCAGCGAGGACGCCATCGAGGGCCCCCTCGCGTTCCGTGAAGGGCGCAAGCCCGTGTGGAAGAACCGGTAGGGAGAAGCGGCATGGGTGATGAGAAGAAGACGGTGCGGATCGGTGGCGGCCTCGGCTATTGGGGTGACGACACCAGGGCGCCGGGGCGGCTCGTCAGAGAAGGCGACATCGACTACCTGGTCATGGACTTCCTGGCCGAGGTCACCATGTCCATCCTGCGCAAGCAGATGGAACGCGATCCCAGCCGCGGCTACGCGACCGACATCATCCCGATCCTGAGGGACTGCCTGGCCGACGCCATCGAGCGCGACGTGGCCATCGTCTGCAACGCCGGTGGGATGAACCCCGCCGGCTGCGCCCAGGCCGTGCGCGACCTTGCCGACGAGCTCGGGCTGGGTGACCGGGTGCGCGTCGCAGCGATCACCGGAGACGACCTCCTTCCTCGGCTGGACGAGATGAGGGCGGCCGGCGTCGACCTGAGCAGCATGGAGACCGGTCAGCCGTACGACGAACTCCCGAGCCGGCTGCTCAGCGCCAACGCTTACGTGGGGTGTGAGTCGATCGTGGACGCACTGCACGACGGGGCCAACGTCATCGTGGCGGGTCGCGTCGCGGACCCATCGCTCACGCTGGGCGCGCTGCGTCACGCGTTCGGCTGGAAGCACGATGAGTGGGACCTGCTCGCGGCGGGCATCGTCGCAGGCCACCTCATCGAGTGCGGTGCCCACGACACCGGGGGCAACCACCAGGCCGGTTGGGAAGACGTCCCGAACATGGCCGACATCGGGTTCCCGATCGTCGAAGTCGACGAGGCCGGCCGGATCCTGCTCGGCAAGACACCGGGCAGTGGCGGGCTGGTGGACGAGCAGACCACGATCGAGCAGCTCCTCTACGAGATCGGCGATCCGCGCGCGTATCTCACACCTGACGTCACCGTCGATCTGACCACGCTGAGCGTCCGGCAGGCGGGCACCGACCTGGTCGAGGTCGACGGCGTGACGGGCCGGGCACGGCCGGCCGCGTTGAAGGTCTCGGCGTGCTACGCCGATGGCTACTCCGCGAATTCCTTGTTCCTCTACTCCGCTCCCAACGCGCCGGGAAGAGCCGAGAAGGCCAAGGAGATCCTGACGAAACGCATTGACCGTCTCAACCTGGACCTCGACGAGATCCGGTGGGACTTCATCGGGATGGGGGCGGTCCACGAGCGCCGCACGCCGCGTACCCAGGTCGGAGAGCCGAGTGAGGTCGTGCTCCGCTTCGCGGCACGCTCCCACTCCAAGCCGGACCTCCAACGGGCCGTCGTGGAACTGAGCACGGTCTTCCACGGTCCCCCGGGCAAGACCACCTTGACTCCGGGCCGCGCCCGGGCGTCGGAGGTGCTCAGCTACTGGCCGATGCTCGTGCCCCGGGAGTTCGTGTCAACCTCCGCCGAGATGTTGTGAGGAGAGACAGATGAAGGTTCCGATCGGGACGATCGCCTACGCCAGATCCGGCGACAAAGGTGGCATGGCGAACATCGGCGTCGCCGCGCGGGAGCCGCGGTGGTACGCGGCGCTCGTCCGTGAGCTGACTGCGGACGTGGTGCAGGACTACTTCTCGGACCGTGCGCAGCGGACCGACAGGTACGAGCTGCCTAACATCCACGCGCTCAACTTCCTGTTGCACGGGATCTTGGGGAAAGGCGGGACGAGCACGCTTCGGCTCGACCCCCAGGGTAAGGCGCTCGCGGACGCGATCTGCTTCCTCGAGATCGAGCTGGACGACGACGAGGCCGCCGGGCTTCTCGCGGCGACCGAGACGACAGGACCGACGGAGGTTCGGCAATGACGATCAGACCGGAACATCTTCCGATCACGACGCTGGGGCATGACGACATCCGCGAGGCAGTGCGGGCGATCAATGCGAAGTATCCGCTCGAGTACTGGAGCGGCAAGGAGAAGCGCGAGGAGTTCCCCACCGAGTACTTCGACGACTTCGTCAAGGCCGGATTCACCACCATGACGGTGCCCGAGGAGTACGGCGGCGGCGGAGCCTCCCTCAGTCAAGCCTGCGCCATGCTGGAGGAGGTAGGCGCCGGCGGCGGGGCCACCGCAGGATGCAGCACGGTCCATGCCAGCCACATCGCCATCAGCTCGATCATCAAGTTCGGTTCGCCGGCGCTGAAGGAGAAGTACCTCGCCCGGATGGTTTCCGGTGACCTCGCCGTGTCGTTCGGGGTGACCGAGCCGGATGCCGGGACGGACACCTCCAGGATCTCGACGACGGCCGTGCGCGACGGTGACCGCTACATCGTCAACGGGCAGAAGGTCTGGAACTCTCACGCTCAGCGCGCGGAGAAGTGTCTCCTCCTGTGCCGCACCTCGACCCGTGACGAGAACGCGGTCGAGCACACCTCCGGCATGTCGATGCTGATGGCGGACTTGAAGGTTCCGCAGGTCACGATCCGCAAGATCGACAAGCTGGGGCGCAACGCTGTCGACTCCAATGAGGTCTGGTTCGACAACCTGCCCGTCGACGTCTCGGACCTGGTCGGTGAGGAGGGCAACGGCTTCAAGCAGATCTTGCCCAGCGTGAACTCCGAGCGGATTCTGCTCGCGGCTGAATGCGTCGGCATGGGCCGGTGGTGTCTGGAGCGCGGCGTCGAGTACGCCGGCGCGCGCGTCGTCTTCGGGCGCACGATCGGCAAGAACCAGTCTGTCCAGCACCCGCTCGCGGACGCCTACATCCAGCTCTGCGCAGCCGGGCTCGCCGTTCGTGAAGCCGCCGCAGCCTACGACGAGGGCGCACATCCCAAGGAGATCGGCCGGCTCGCCAACACGGCGAAGTACTTGGCGTCGGAGGCCGCGTTCAAGACGGCGGACGTCGTCATGCAGGTGCACGGTGGCTACTCGTTCGCCTCCGAGTACCACATCGGACGGCACTGGATCGAGCTCCGACCCCACCGGATCGCCCCGGTCAACAACCAGATGGTGCTCAACTTCATCAGCGAGAAGGTCTTGGGCCTCGAGCGGAGCTACTGAGAGGGCGCATGCCGGCTCGGGCACGTCGTGTGCGTGCCCGGCCCGCCAGCGCCGCTGCTCCCCGCTGCTCCCACTGCTGTCGCTCCCGTCGTACATCGACTCGCGGCGGCGGTCGCTCACAAGCGACCGCCGCCGCGATCGCTCAAAGGCAAGGGCTGAGGTTGTCGCACACACCCGTACCGGCGTGAGGACGGCGCAAGGATCCGCAGGGTCAGCGGAGTCCGTGGCGGGCGGCTTCTCGAGCCTCCTGAAGCAGCTCGGCGAGTGGTCGTCCGGTCCGGGCGGCGGCGAGCGCCACGTCCTCGTACTCGGGCTGGGCGTTGACCACCCGTCCGGCGTGCCGCGCGACCTTCACGGCCACGGGTACTCCGCCGAGATCGACGACCATCATCTCGCGCGCCAGGGCGTGCTTGGTGACCTCGTGCTCCCGGAATCCGATGGTGGTGGTCTCGCTGACGACCACCTCTCGGATCGCCGTGAACCGATCTCCGGGGCACAGCACGTGCAGGGTGTGGGCGGGGCGTCCCTTCTTCATGAGGATCGGGGTCAACCATGCGTCTGCCGCGCCGGCGGCCAGCAATTTCTCGAGGACGTGCGGCCAGACCCGTGGGTCGAGGTCGTCGACGTTCGTCTCCAGCATCCACTCCGTCGACGAGGAAGGGGAGCCGTCGCGCGGTCGCCCGACCAGGATCCGCAGCGCATTCGCATGACTCTCGGGGTCCCGGGCTCCGGCGCCGACGCCGACACGCGTGACGGCCATGAGCGGTTGCCCGCCGTACCCGTCGGCGAACGCTCGCAGCACTGCGGCTCCGGTCGGGGTGCACAGTTCGGTGTGGCCCGGTCCGGCCTGCGTCGGGGCGTCACGGAGCAGCTCGACGACCGCCGGTGCAGGGACCGGGATCCGCCCGTGCGCGCAGTCCACGGTCCCGGATCCCACCGACACCGGCGAGCACACCCATGACGAGACGCCGAGATAGCCGAGCCCTGCGCAGACACCGACCACATCGGCGATCGAGTCGAGTGCCCCGACCTCGTGGAAGTGAACCTCGTCGGCGGGTACACCATGGACCCGTCCCTCGGCCGCAGCGATCAGCCCGAAGACGCGGAGTGCGGCCTCACGCACCGGAGCCGGGAGGGCCGCTTCAGCCAACATGCTTCGGATGTCGGCGTAGTGGCGCCGCGGGGGCGCCTCCTCGACCACGTCGACATGGCAACGCGTCGCCGACAACCCCCGCCGCGTCACGGCCTCCGTCCGCAGCCGGACAGCCCCGGGGACGACCGCATCGACGG
Organism: Spirillospora sp. CA-255316; assembly: GCA_050942275.1. Lineage (GTDB taxonomy): Bacteria > Actinomycetota > Actinomycetes > Streptosporangiales > Streptosporangiaceae > Spirillospora. Next base: position 4,685,628 of record CP192047.1, read on the forward strand.
CCCGCTGGAGCAACGCGAGCGGGACGCCGGCTCCCACCAACGCGCCGAGAAGCATGTCGCCGGACGCGCCGGCGGACGCGTCGAGCCATGCGGGTGCGGCCCTCGTCATACCGATGCCGTAGCGCGAGCGATTCGGGCGGCGGCGACGCCGGCCCCGAAGCCGTTGTCGATGTTGACGACCGTCACTCCCGGCGCGCAGGAGGTCAGCATGCCGAGGAGCGCGGCAAGTCCGTCGAAGGCGGCGCCGTAGCCCACCGAAGTCGGCACGGCGATCACCGGCACACCGCTCAGCCCTCCGACCACGGACGCCAGGGCACCCTCCATCCCAGCGACCACGACCACGCAGTCGGCCGCCTCGATCTTCTCCCGGACGGCGAGCACCCGGTGCAGGCCGGCCACGCCGACGTCGGGGATGTGCTCGACGGCGGTGCCGTGGACCTGGCCGGTCAGCACCGTCTCGGCGGCGACCGGACCGTCTGCGGTGCCTGCGGACAACACGAGCGTCCGCCCGCGCGGCTCGGGCAGCGCGCCGAGGGTGAGCGCTCCAGCCGTATCGTGGACCTGGGCGGCCGGCAGCGCCCCGGCGACCGCGGCGAGTTTGTCGCGGTCGAGCCGGGTGGCGAGCACGGCGCGGTCGGGATGCCGCAGGTGCAGAGCCCGGAGGATGGTGGCGATCTGCTCAGCCGACTTGTGGCTGCCAAAGACTACTTCCGGGTCCCCGGTACGTGCGGCTCGGTCGAGGTCGAGCCGGGCGAACCCGAGGTCGTCGATCATGTCGCTCACGATGCGTCCCCTGCTGCCAGCACTGTCATGGTGAAAGCGCCGGAGCGCAGCCCGGCAAGGTCGACGGTCACGTGGGCGAAGCCGACCGCCGTCAGTCGCCGGCAGATCTCGTCGCGGACGCCGACGTCCAGCGCCGCCCATGCGCTCCAAGGGGCCTCGATCCGGGCGATGGCACCGTGGTGCCGCACCCGCACCTCCGTGAGCCCGAGGTCGTGGAGCGCCGCCTCGGCGGCCTCGACCTGCCGGAGCATCGCCGGCTCCACCTCGACGAAGTGGGGGATCCGTGAAGCGAGACAAGGTGCGGCCGGTCGCTCGGCGGACGGCAGGCTGAGCGCTCGCGCGAGCCGTCGTACGGCCGCCTTGTCGATTCCGGCATCCGCCAACGGGGCGAGCACCCCGTGGGCGGCGGCGGCTCGAGCACCGGGTCGGTCCGGTCGGCGCCTGTCGTCGCTGATCTCGCCGTAGGCGATGGCGCGCAGGCCCAGACGTGCGACCACGTCTTCGGAGATCCTTGTGAACAGTTCGTCGCGGCAGTGGAAGCAGCGGTCCGGGCCGTTGCGGCGATACTCCGGACGCTCGCCTTCGTGTGTCTCCACTTCAATCGCCGGCACCCCTACGTGTCGGGCCACGTCGTGAGCCGTGAGCCGGTCGGACGTGGCGAAGCTGTCGGAGACGCCCACTACCGCGAGCACCTGTCGCCTCCCGTGCATGCGTGCCGCGAGCGCGAGCAGCACCGACGAGTCCACACCGCCCGACAGTGCGACGCCCAGCGGCGCTTTGCCGTCGAGGAGATCTTCGACGCGCTCCACCGCCGCGCTGTCGCGGGCATCGAGGCTCAGCGGGGTCACGAGGTGCTCCCGGCGAGGTAGGGAATCGTCTGCGGTCCCTCAGGGAGCACGCACACCCAGGCGTCAGGGCCGGCCGTGGCGAGCCGCTCCTGCACGAGGGCGGCGATGTCGTCGACGGGCTGCAGATGTGCCGAGAGCAGGTCTGCGGGGTTCAGATAGTCGGAGTGGACATGGACGTCGGCCAGCGACTGCACCTTCGCCTGCACCTGGACCTGCCACTGGTCCGGCACTGTCGTGTCGCGCGCGAGGATGGACTCCAGCAACGCCTCGGGCGAAGCGGCAGAGGCCAGCACCTCGCGGTAGGAGCCGTGGTCAGGGAACCCGTCGCGACACTCGGCAGCGCACACGATCGTCCCGCCGCGCTTGACCACGGTCGCTGCTGCGGACATGCCCTTCACGGACTGGTAGAGATTCTGATCGAGGGGGTAGCCCGCATTCGTGGTCACCACCACGTCGGCGGCCCTGGGCACCTCGCGCATGGCCAGGCGGCGCGAATGATCACGCGCGAGCTTGTGCATGGGGAGCAGGTCACCGGCGTACGCGGCGACGATCTCATGGTCACGGTTGAGCAGTACGTCGAACGCGAAGTCGACGCCGGTCCCGAGCGCGACGGCGGTGATGTCGTCGTGGACCGGGTTCCCCTCACAGACTCCCCAGCGCGCGTCGGGGTGTCCGATACGGCGGGCGTCGTGCAGCACCAGGACCGTGTCGAGGCCGGCAAGGCCGGGTGCGCACAACTTGGGACCACCGGAGAATCCCGCGAAAAAGTGGGGCTCGACGAAGCCGGTGGTGATCCGGAAGTCGGCCGCCACCCACTCCTCGTTGAGCCAGACCGGGACGCCGTCTCCGTGGACGCCGCACCAGGTGAGACGCGCGGCGTCGCGAGCGTCGTGGTTGACGACCCGGACGCGGTCGAGGATCTCGCGACCGAGCATGGCTTCGAGTTCGGCCGGAGTGTTGCCACGGTGCGTTCCGGTCGCGACCAGCACGACGATGTCGTCAAGGTCGACCACCCCGTCCAGCTCCAGAAGCACGGCGCTGACCATCTCCTTGCGCGGCTGCGGGCGGGTGGCGTCGCAGATGGAGATCGCGACACTGGTCCGGCCGGCAGCCCGCTCACGGAGCGGGGGGCCGGCCACAGGGGAGCGTAGTGCTGCGCTGAGAGCGGCGGCGGGCTCGGTGACGCCCGCGTGGTAGCGAGGTTCGATGACGACCGTACGGTCCGCGGGCAGGTCGATGTCGAGCCCCCGCTCGCCGTACGCCAGGCGAATCGTGCTGGTGGCCGTCATGATGAACCTCCCCCCGGGGCGCGCAGGGCCTCTGGCTGGTCGAGGTAGTGTGTGAGCGCTTGTTCCGTCCGGGAGAGATGAACGCGGATGGCGTGGACGGCTCCCGAGACGTCGCGCTGGGCCACCCTGGCGAGGATTTCGGCGTGTTCCGTGGCGATCGACGCGGCATCCAGCAGATGTGCCGCCTGCACCTGCGCCATGCTGAGCCGGACCTCACCCATGATCGAGCCGTACAGCCGCTCCAACCTGGTGCTGCCGGTCGCCGCGACCAGCGATGTGTGGAAGGCGAGGTCGGAGGAGACCAGCCGGGGCGAGGACACCGGGCCGAGAGCTTGGATACGGTTGTTAGCCTCGACAGCCTCCTCCGGCACCTCGCCCTCGACCGCGATCCGCTCGAGCGTCTCGACCTCCAAGCAGGTGCGCAAGCGGTAGAGATCGACGATGTCGTCGATCCCGATGCGCGGGACCCGTGCTGTCTTGCTGGCGCCTCTGATCAGTATCCCTTCCGCGACCAGGCGCTCGATCGCCGCCTTCGCGGTCGGTCGGGCGACGTCGTACCTGCCGGCGACTCCTGTCTCGGTGAGCGGGCCGACGCTCTCCCACCCGGCGAGCACGTCGTCGCGCAGGGCTTCGGCGACCGCATCCACCGCGGAGACCGTTCTCAGCTTCCGGGTCTGTTCGACTGGCACGTGCTCCCCTGGCAGATCGGTTCCAGATCACTTGGCAGACAAGTGTGCATCATTGCATGCCATCTGGCCAGTCCTCCCCGCCCTCGAACCTGCGCATGCTCTGTGCCCCCGGCAAGCTGCGTGACGCGGTGAGTGCCGCTGCGGCGGCCCAGGCAGGCGCTCGCTCGCGGAGCGTCCAAAGCCGGTTGGTCACCGCTGGAGTTCCCCATCGCTGACGGCGGCGAGGGCACGCTCGACGTACTCCTCGCTCATCTCGGGGGCGAGATCAGGAACGTCCCGGCCGAGGATGCGCCTGGCCGTTCCGCCGAGGCGAGATTCGGCCTCCTTGCCGCCAGGACGGCCGTCCTCGTCGCGGCTGACGTCATCGGCCTGCAACCGCTCGCCGAAGGGGACCGGGACGTCGTGCGAACGAGCAGCCGCGGTCTGGCCGCGCTCCTTCGCGCCGCCATAGCGGCGGGCGCGGCGTGTCGTCATCTTCGTCGGCGGCACAGCGAACATGGACGGCGGCCTCGGCTTGCTCGTGGGGCTGGGGGCGACGGCGTCCGACGCCTCGGGCCGCGACCTCACGGCGCTCCTGTGCCGGGACCTCACGGCGCTCGCGGCGCTCGACTTGTCGCCCGCGCGCGAGCATCTCCGTCCTGCCGTTGCGCGCGCCTCTCTCAGCCGCGAGGGCCATCGCGACAGCATGGCCGCGACTGATGCCGCGACCCGCGTGCGTCCGCCTCGATCGCCAGACCGCGACGACCCGTGGCCTCGACCATCGATCGCGTCGCGTCGAGGTCTTCTTCGGCGGCAGTGAGGTAAGGGCTCACCTCGGCGTGCCGCTCCCGTGATGAAGGCGACTCCCGCCATGCGTCCCATGCGTCCCTCGCTACTCGTCTTTCCGGTGTGTCCGAAGTGCCTGCCCGCCCGATCGGCGACGGAGTCCGCATGTCGCCGGAGCGTGGCAAGGCTGTCGTTGGTGTGATGTGGCACACAATTTTCGGCATGCAGCTGGCACTCGGTGGCCGGTGGCATGGCAGGGTGCAATTTTGCATGCAATGCTTGACACGATTTTGTCGACAGAGCAGTATGGCCTCCGTCACACATGGCGTGTCGCCTGGAAACACGCTGTCGACGACACCCGATCACGGCGGGGTGACCCACTGACAGCCCGGGAGGCAGGCTTGACAGCACGCAATGCCGTTGCGCTCCGTTCAGTGAGCAAGTCGTTCGGTGCTCAACGAGCGCTGGACGCGGTGGATCTCACGGTCGAAGTGGGTGAGATCCACGCCCTGGTGGGACAGAACGGCTGTGGGAAGTCGACGTTGGTCAAGCTGCTCGGCGGCTACCACACTCCGGACAAGGGAGCGTCGGCGCTGCTCAACGATCAGCCGTTCCACCTCGGATCGATGGCTGCCGCTCGCGATGCGGGCCTGCGGTTCGTGCACCAGGATCTGGGGCTCGTCGAGAACTTCACCGTGACGGAGAACCTCTTTGTCTCGACGCGTTCGAAGTGGCTCTTTCCGCTGAGGGCTCGTGACGAGACGGCCCGCACCGGTCGCGCGCTCCGTGACTTCGGCTACGACATCGACCCTGGCGCTCTGGTCTCGTCGCTGTCCGCGGCGCAGCGGACGGTCGTTGCCATCGTGCGCGCGCTCGTTGGCGAGGTCCCGCCGGCGCTCCTCGTGCTCGACGAGCCCACAGCGTCGCTACCGGGCCCGGATGCCGAGGTGTTGTTCGATGCTCTGCGCCGATTGGCGTCGAGCGGCGGTTCGGTGCTCTTCATTTCTCACCACCTGGATGAGGTTCTGCGGCTCGCGGACACCGTGACCGTGCTTCGCGACGGCAGGAACGTCGCCACGGCTTCGTCCTCGAGTCTCACTCACGACCGTCTGGCCGAGCTCATGCTGGGCAGGCAGATGGCTGCGCGCACGCCCGCAGTCGCACGTCCTGGTTCGTCGATGCCCAAGGAGGGAACGCAATGCCGTTTGAGGATCCGTGATCTTCGTGCCGAACAGATCCATGGCATCGACTTGGAGGCGCGCGGCGGTGAGGTCCTGGGCATAGCAGGTCTCACAGGTTCGGGGAGAGAGAATCTCGCAGGCGTGTTGGCCGGGCAGGGCCATCGCTCAGGGCAGGTCCTGATCGACGGGGTCCCTCTCGTGCCCGGCAGTCCGCGACATGCTCTGGCTCGCGGCCTGGCCTACGCGCCTGCGGAGCGCCGACGAGATGCACTGCTGTCGGGAGCAAGCCTGCGCGAGAACCTGACGATCTCCGACTTGGGGTCCGTTTCACGACGGGGCCGGCTGATCCGCCGACTTGAAACGAACGAGTCGAGGAAGTGGATGGACAAGCTGGACGTCCGGCCTCGAGACGAAGAACGCACGATTCTGGAATTCTCGGGTGGTAACCAGCAGAAGGTGGTCCTGGGCCGTTTGTTGCGCCTTGGACCGAAAGTCCTGGTCCTCGACGAGCCGACGCAAGGCGTCGACGTCGGCGCCAAGGCCGCCATTCACGATCTCATCGAGCAGATGGCATCGGACGGCGCCAGCGTGGTCGTCTCCTCATCCGATGTGGAAGAGCTCGTCCGGGTCTCTACGCGAGTGCTGGTCCTGCGCCGCGGCCTCGTCGGCGAAGAACTCACCGGCACCGCGCTCACCATTGAGCGTATCGAAGAAGAGCTACTCCGCCCCGCAGAAGCAGAGCTCCAGTCGCCGGTAGGCGATGCGGGCTTGACGAATGAGGGAACTCATGCCTGACGTGAACAACGTTCTTCGTCTCGTCAGTCCACGACGCGTCAGCATCCTGTACTTGCTGGCCGTGATCTTTGTCGTGTTCAGCGTGGCGATACCTGACCTGTTCCTCTCCTCGATCACCATGCAGAGCGTCGCGTCGAGCGAAGCGGTCGTGGCGATTCTCGCTCTCGCCGCTCTGCTTCCCTTTGTCGCGGGCGAGTTCGACATCACCATCGGCTTCAACATGGCGCTGTCGGTCGTCATCGTGTGCTGGTTGAGCATCAACCAGCCTGGGACCAGCCTGATGATCACGTTTCTCGTGGCGATTCTCGTCAGCGGCCTGGTCGGAGTCGTGAATGGCCTGCTGGTCGTCAAGCTAAGAGTGAATTCATTCATCGCCACCCTGGCGGTCAGTCAAGTGCTGGTCGCTATAGCGCTTTACCTCTCCGATAATCGGCAGATGTCGGCAACTTTCTCGCCGGATTATGTTGAGTTTGCGCGGGGGAGAACCCTGGGAGTGCCGAACGCCCTCTACTGTACGCTCGTCATGGCGATCATCCTCTGGTACGTGCTGCAGTGGACAAAGCTCGGCCGGCACTTGTACGCCTGCGGTATGAACCGAGAGGCGGCGCGCCTCTCCGGTATTCGTACCGAGGCGATGGTGATGGGATCCTTCGTGGCCTCCGGGCTGATAGCCGGCATCGCAGGCGTCGTGTTCGCCTCACAGGTCGGAGTCTTCTCGAACTCGATCGGCGGCCCACTTCTGTTCCCTGCCTTTGCGGCCGTGTTCCTGGGTGCCACCCAGTTCAACTTCCGGCCCAATGTCTGGGGAACGGTGCTGGCGATCTTCACGTTGGCGCTCGGAGTCCAGGGTCTCCAACTTGCGACGTCTACCGGAGGCTTCTGGGTCACGCCGCTGTTCGACGGCTTGGCACTCATCGCCGCCGTCGTGTTCAGCAAGCGGCACGGACTTCTCGCAAAGCGAAAGGCCTCAGGACAAGGCGGTGACCAGTCGGACAGTAAAGCAAGTTCGGAACGGACTGACGTGGCCTTGGCCAATAGCTCCCCTGCTTCGCGCGAGTGACCTTGCCGGCCCCTGCAAAAATCGCTGCGCGATGCCGGGACCGACCAGCGACGCACTCAACCCAATGAGGAGCATCCCTACCGCCAGAACTGCCAGCCACGTGGCCTCGCAGTCGCACCCGTTGGTCATCCACTTAACTGGAGGTCAGAAACGATGAGAATGTCGAAGTCCCCGCGCGGCTGGCTGAGAATTCAGCTGCTGTCCCCGGTTCTCGTAGTCGCCCTATCCGCTGCCCTCGCGGCCTGTAACAACTCGTCGGACTCGGGCAACGGCGGAACCACGGACCAGGCAGCTGTCTCTGCCGCGAAGAAAAGGCTGGAGCCCTATCTCGGTTCTGTCGACAAGATCGCGATCACCGCCCCCCTCGATTCTGCGCCCCCCAAGGGGAAGTCCGTCTACATGGTTCGGTACAACGAACCGGTCGCCGCCAGGGTGGATGCCCCCCTGGGCGCCGCCACTAAGGCACTCGGTTGGGACCTGAAGGTCCTCGTGGTGGAGCCGACGGATCCGCAGTCGCAAGGCAACGCCATGAAGCAGGCGATATCGGGTGGGGCTGACTACATCGTCGTGGTGGGGGGCAGCGCCGAGTCGATGGGCGACGGTCTCACGGCCGCAAAGCAGGCAGACATCCCCGTATTCACACATGCTGGTTCAACCGACCCCGCGGGGAAGGAGAACGGGATCTACGGAAACGCGGTCGACGAGTTCGTGCAGGACGCGTCACTCCGGCTTCTCGACAAGGTGGTTGTCGACAGCAATGGCGCCGGCGACGTGCTCTTCCTCACGACGCCGGATTTCCCCATCCTGGCAAAGGTCTCCAAGGACGTCCTGGCGCAGTTCCCCAAGAACTGTCCCGAGTGCTCGATCAAGACCGAGGACGTGTCCATCCCCGACCTGACCGGCGGCCAGGCCCCGTCGCTGACGGTCTCCACACTGCGGAAGAACCCCGGCATCAAGTACGTGGTGGCGTCCTTCGACACTGTCGTCAATGGCGTCCCCGAGGCGCTGCAGGCAGCGGGCCTCAACGACGTCAAGGTGTATGTGGTGGCGCCGGATGCCACGAAGGTGAAGGGCCTTTCCAACGGCTCGTACAGGGCGATGGCGATGCTGCCCAACTCCGCCAATTCTTGGCTCGACGTCGACATGATGGCGCGGCACAGTCTGGGCATGAAGATCGACCCGGTCGCGCACGACTCGGAGCGGTACCCGATCTGGACCTCGGACAGCGTGCCCAAGGACGCGAAATTCGAGGGCGCTAAGGGTTATGAGGAACAGTACAAGAAGTTGTGGAAGATCGGCTGATTCGGTGCTCGCTTCCACATCCTTCACGAATCTTGAGGTGGGCCTCGCCCCGGGCACCCAGCGTGTCCGGGGCGGGGCCACACGCGGGTCCGTTGCTCACCCGCCAGCGGGTCTTGCGGCCTTCCCTGAAGCCGCCGGCGAGCAGGTGGTCGAGGTGTGCCGCCCCAAGAGACCCGGGTGCGCGGGTTTTCCGCATCTGAGATAAGGGCTGACATCCGCTGATCGGCTTCTCGCTCGTCAGTGACTTGGGTTTTCGCAGGTCAGCACACCGCTCAGGCGGTTTGACCTCGTAAGCGGTAGGTCGCCGGTTCGAATCCGGCCGAAGGCTCCACTCCCTCTGACCAGTGAGAACACTGACAGTGGGTTGATCGCCGCAGGGGTGCACCGCAGACGACATTGGTGCGTGGAAAGTGCGGCTGTCGGAGCACTTCTCCGACAGCTATGCCGATGCAGCAGTTCTTCAAGCGGTGGTCCCGCGAGGAGGAACTGCCCGACCTGATGAGCAAGCTCAACCCGCCCACGATGAAGGACAAGGTCGTCCCCGTCTTCACCGGGGACCCGTGCCCTTACGCGCCGGCCCTGTGCCGGCGGGAGGTCTGGGCCGCGCGGGCGCGCGAGGGCACGGCGTGGGCCATCGCCGGTGACGGCGCCCACAGGATGGCTGAGAAGCCATGCGCTTGTGGCCTGGCAGGGCGTACCGAGGGGCCCTCCACCCCTCCAAACTACTCTCCGTATTCAATCCGCTCCAGGAGGTGCAACTGTGCGTCGCTGGTCCACCGCCCTCGCCGCTTCGCCGCTCGCTCTCGCCGTGGCCCTCGTCCCCGCGGCACCGGCTCTGGCCGCCAAAGGAACCCTCGACATCCACATCATCGACCGGACCAACGACAACAACTTCGTCCTCGACCTCGTTCAGATCAAGGATCCCGCCGCCCGTAGCTGCCACGACGCTCCGCAGGAGACCTCGGACCGGCAGATCTTCAGCATCGAGAACAAGACCGACCAGCACGTCCTGCTCGCCGACCGGCCCTGCGTCGAACTCAAGGCGGCCGACTCCTTCGACGGCCACATCCTGGCCTCCGGGGACACCACCGACCTGCATCCCGACAACGTCAAGGCCGTCTACTTCCCCTTCGGCTGACCCGGGGTTCTGCTCAGTCCCGAGAGCTCCCGGCCCGAGTGGACGACGGCTCGCCTCCCGGTTCCCGCCACATCCCAGTGAGGCGAGCACCACACAACGAGCGAGAATCTTCGTCTCGTGAAACGAGAATGCTAGTCTCGCGCGTGATGGTGATCAGCGGCTGGTCCGCGGTCACACCGTGGTCGTCACCGAAGGCGGCAGGAGCACGAGGGGGAAGCATCGCAGTGACCGTGCACAACGCTGTGACGATGCCGTCCGGGCGGCGTGTGGGAGGGCCGGAACGCCTCTTCGGGGTCACCGTGACGGCCGACCCCGCCGGCGACCGCCGGAACGGGACGATGGCCTCGGGCCCGTGGATGCGCGGCCCGGACTCCAGGCCCAGCAGCGCCGCCCTGGGCGTCCTCATCGACGACACCCTCGGCATCGCCGCCTCCGACCGGCGTCCGGACGGCCGCTCGGCGGTCACCACGGAACTCTCCATCGACTACGTCACACCCCCGCCGTGCGACGGGCAGACGATCACGAGCCGGAGTGAGGTCATATCCCTCCATCCCCGCGGCGCGCTGGTCACGGGAAGGGTGGAGGACGGGGCGGGGCGGACCCTGGCGGTGATGACGCTGCGCAGCCGCTACATCTCCGCCGCCCCCGGGATCCCCCGGGAACCCGAGACCGCACCGTTGGAACCCTCGGCCGAAGAGCCGCCCCACCGCGAGTCCCTGCTCGAGATGCTGAACGCCTCGATCGACTCCGACGACCGGCAGGTGCGGTTGACGGTCCCGGGTGATGGCGACTTGGCGAACGGCAGCGGCGTCATGCATGGAGGCATCACCTTGTGCGCCTCCCAGCTCGCGGCTTCCCAGTGGCTCCCTGCCGAGGAAGGCGTGATCCTGTCCTCGGCCCGCATCACCTACCTGCGCAGGCTGGAACTGGACGGCGACATCGAGTTCTTGGCACGCATCGTGCACGGAGGCCGGAGCTTCCGTCTCGTCGATGTGACGGCACACGGCCCGACCGGCGAGATATGCGCCACCGCCACCATCGCCGGCTATTCCATGACCACGCCCCGGACCCCGCTGGCGTAGGGGTGTCTCGACGGTCACGACCGGCTCAGGGGGCCGGTGACACGAAGACCGGCCGCCCCATCGCGCAGTACGCGATGGGGCGGCCGGTCCGTCCGTACCGTCGTTGTCAGAGGTGGTTCTCCAGGTCGGCCTTGATGTCCGAGGGCGGCACCGGGGGTTCGTAGCGCTTGATGACCTCGCCGCTCCGCCCGACGAGGAACTTGGTGAAGTTCCATTTGACCTCGTCGGTGCCGTTCGCGTCCGGGCGGATCTTCGAGATGGCCTCGTAGAAGCCGCCGTACTGCGGGCCGAAATCGCCCGGAGCCTGGGCGCGCAGGTACCGGTACAGCGGATCGGCGTCCGGGCCGTTCACCTCGATCTTCGCGAACACCGGGAAGGTGACGTCGTAGGTGGTCCGGCAGAAGTTCTGGATCTCCTCGTCGGTGCCCGGCTCCTGCTCCTTGAACTGGTTGCAGGGAAAGCCCAGGATCTCCAGGCCGCGGCTCCCGGCATCGCGGTACAGCGACTCCAGGCCCTCGTACTGCGGCGTCAGCCCGCACTTGCTCGCGACGTTCACGATGAGCAGCACCTTGCCCGCGTAGTCGCTCAGCGGAACCCTGCTGCCGTCCGCGGCCGTCGCCGTGAAGTCATGAGTACTCCTCATTCCCGCTCCTCGCATCCCGATCATCGAATCCGTCCGACCATCATGCACACCCGGTTCCGTCGATCGATTCCGGGGTGGGACGAGCAGCCCGTGTCCGGCGGGGCATGCGCGCCCGGGGGACGGGTCACCGGGTGGTGAGCGCGGCGAAGGCTTGGTCGAGCAGTTCGGCGAGGTCGAGTTCGCCGTCGGAGGCCGTCCAGTGGCTGACGGCGATGCTGAGGCAGTCGAGTGCGGCGGCGGCTCGCACTTGTGGGGCCAGTGTCACGGGCCGGGCGTGGCCCGAGCGGTCGGCGAGGGCCTGGGCCAGGGCGGGGACCCAGCTCGCCTGCTTCTCCAGTTGCCGGCCTCTGAGGGTGGGACTCTCCTGGACGAGCCGGGCCAGGGCGAGGGCGCCGCTCGGGTCCTGGCGGCAGCGGTCGATGAAAGGGTCCAGACTGCGGCGCAGTGCCGTCCAGTCGTCCTCATCGGCGGGCCTGGCGCGCAGCGTGTCGGCGGCTTGGACGCCCTGGGCGTCCAAGGCCCCCAGCACGGCCTCCTCCTTGCTGCCGAAGTAGCGCAGGAAGGTGCTGCGCGATACGCGGGCTGCCGCGGCCACATCATTGATCGTGACCTGCTCGAAGCCTTCGCGGCGGAACAGGTCGATGGCCACCTGGGCCAGTTCGGCCCGGATGGCCGTACGGGCGATGTCCCTGGTCGTCGCACGCTTGGAGTGCCCCACCGGCCAACGGTACCAAGCCGGACATTCATCACTGAATTCGAGCTTGGAGGGCTACCATGAAACCGAGTATCAGTTTGAGTGCTCAGATCCGTCCCTGGCATTCACGCCCGGGCCGACCTGGACAGAAGGAGCCCTTGGATGTCCACCGCCGATGTTTCGAGCAAATCACTGGCCGAGCTCGTCTCCCTGAAGGGGCGGCGCGCGGTCGTCACCGGAGGCGGTCGCGGGCTGGGCAAGGCGATCGCGTCGCGTCTGGCCGAGGCCGGTGCCGACCTGCTGATCGGTGACATCGGCGAGGAGTCGGCCGTGACCGCCGCCGAGCAGCTCGCCGGACGTCACGGGGTGCGCGCGATCGGCGCCGCCATGGACGTCACCGACGCGGCGGCCGTGGCCGCGACGGCCGACCGCGCGGTCGACGATCTCGGCGGCCTGGACATCTGGGTCAACAACGCCGGCATCTTCCCGAGCGTCCCGCTGCTGGAGATGAGCGAGGACACCTGGGACGAGGTGTTCGCCGTGAACGCGCGCGGTGTCTTCGTCGGTGCGCGCGAGGCGGCACGGCGCATGGCGGCCGCGGGCACGGGCGGTGTCATCGTGAACATCGTCTCGACCGCCGGGTTCCGCGGAAGCGCGCCGGGCCTGGCGGCCTATGTCGGGTCGAAACACGCCGTCCGCGGTCTCACGCGCGAACTGGCCCTCGAACTCGCTCCGATGGGAATCCGGGTTCTCGGGGTGGCGCCGAGCTACGTCCCCACGGAAGGCAACATGATGGCGGCCGCGGCCGTGATGACCGACGGCGACACCCCGCCGACCGACCTCATGCTGACCGGCCCGATCGGCCGCGGCGGCTCTCCGGACGACATCGCGCGTGTGGTCCTGTTCTGCGCATCCGACCTGTCGGCCTTCATGACGGGCAGCACACTGCTCGCCGACGGCGGCGACACCGCCTGAGCCGAGTCCGGCCTGCGCACGCGAGAGCTGCGTCCGGCTCCCCGGCATGCGGTCCCGCCGAGGAAGGGAACGACGGTCTCTGGTCCCCGTCCAGGACGGAGACCAGAGACCGTCGTTCGGTGGTCGTTTCAGCGCAGGGTGGACTCGGTGTACGGGGTCAGGACGACGGGGCCCAGCAGGCCGGTTCGCTGGTTCGGCAGGCGGTAGGTGGCGCCTCCCGTGGCCTTGACCGCGTTGTGGAGGGTGGTGGAGACGGTCACGGTGATGGTGTTGGAGCCGGGGCGTAGCAGCCCGCCGAGGTCGATGCGGTTGATATCGCTCTGGTTGATCCCTCTCACGGGGTGGGCGTTGACCTCCACCCGGACGGTGTCGACCGCCTTGCCCAGGTCCAGGTAGGCGCCGTTGCGCTTGTTCCAGCCGGCAGGCAGCGCGATCGTGGCGGTGTAGGTGCCGACGCCGGAGGCCTTACCGAGGTCGGGGCCCGCGGTGATCTCACTCCAGGACGGCAGCGTGCCGTCCTGCTTCGCGGTCACCTTGGTCGTCGGCAGGGTGGTTCTGGTGGTCTCGCCCGGGCCGGCTCCGGGCGTCCAGGACTCGGCGGAAAGCTGCCAGGAGGTCAGCTTCTGCTGCTGCGGCACGTCCCCGATGACGGTGGAGACGGTACGGCCGTTGTCGAGTGTGGCGGTGTAGCCGCCGGCGGCGGTGGCCCTCGCCAGGAGCGATCCGTCGCCGCCGTAGCGGACGTCGGCGGTCGTGCTGACGGCGTGCCGGGCGCCCGGCTCGGCCCCGTGGGCCTTGTCGGTGATCGCGATGACCGTGACGTCGTACGGCGCCAGCCTCACCGGGACCTTGGTGGAGTCCCGCTCCTTGGCGTAGGTGGCGATCGGGCTGATGGTGCCCCTCCAGCTGTCGAGCCGGTAGGGGCGCCCGCCGCCGTTGAGGGAGATCGTGGTGTCGACCTGGGAGGCGGAGCGGTTGTAGACGAAGTAGTAGTCGGTGCCGCCCGCGTCCCGGCGGACCGTCTCGAGCGCTCCCGCGGACGAGGCGGCCCTGGCGTCGGGCCGCAGGCCGGCCTCGTTCAGCGCGGCCGGCAGTCCGGCCTCGTTCGAGAGGTGTCGGACGCTCGGCTGGCGCAGCAGTTGCGTGGTCAGGGCCTTGACGCGTGCGTCCTGGCCGGGCGTGCCCGCCCCGGCCACGGCCGAGGGTGCGTCGCCGATGACGAACACGGGGAGGCCTTGGCGGGCGAGGGCGAGGGTGCGTTCGGCCGCGGCGATGGTGATGGTGGTCTGGTCGTTCAGGACGAGTCCCTTGTACGCGGCGCCGTCGGGCGAGAGCCGGCGGCCCTTGTACGGGGCGTCGACGAGGGTGTCGGGCGTCAGGTACTCGTAGGTGTAGCCCGCCGCGGCGGTGGCCGAGTCCACGCCGAGCATGTGCGCCGGTGTCTCCTGGGAGCCGACGCTCTTACCGGCGAGGCCCAGATCCTGGTAGTAGACCGCGAGGTCGAGCCGCGGCCTGCCCTGGCGCAGGACCAGCTGCAGGCGGGAGAGGTGGTCGTTGACGGAGCGGTAGTCCCGCCATTGCGGGATGCGCGGTCCGAACAGCTCTCCGACGTTGAGGTAGCCGCGGATGATCCAGGGGTTGTAGCCGGGCCACGTGCCGCCCTCCCCCGGGTTGGGGGAGGCGAGTCCGGCCGGTGCGTCCTTGTGGGCGAAGCCGTGCCACACGACCTGGGTGACGCCTCCGGCGTAGGCCTTGTAGGCGGTGTCGAGGTTGCCGTTCTGGGCGTCGCCGTTGAGCCACGGCTCGTCCGTGACGTCCTGGTAGAGGTCGCGGCCGGCGACGGTGGACCGGTAGGCGCCGTTGAAGACCGCGCAGCACTCGGTCGAGATCCGGGTGGTGCCGGCGCTGTGCGCCCCGCCCGCGAGGACCCGGTAGTCCTGCTCGGCGCCGAGCTTGTTCGGGCTGCCGAAGTTGAGCGACTCGCCTTCGGGGACGCCCGTCACCCGGGCGGCCCGGCCGGTCTGGACGGGGTTGCCGTAGGCCTGGGCGCGGTAGTGCAGCCCGTGCGACCGGGCCCAGCGCTGCAGGCCGGTCACGTACCGGTCGATGTAGAGGTCGCTCCAGGTCTGGCGGTAGTCCTGCCGGAAGCGGGCTCCGCTGCCGTCGCCGAAGTCGAACGCCGGAACGTCGGTGCCCTGCTGGCCGATGCCGGTGAGCGCCGGGAGGGCGTCGACGACCGGGTAGCCGCGGCGCTGGGTGAACTGGCTCGCGAAGTCCCAGGTCCACAGCTGGTTGGACCCCATCTCCAGGGAGTCCTCGAAGATGGAGCCCGGCCCGTTCATCCGGCTGAGCAGCCGCTTGGTCTCGGGGGTGAGGACGGCCGAGTCCCAGAAGGAGGCGACCGCCTTCGCGCCGCGGCCGCTGAGGTGGTCGACGACGTAGTTGGGCGAGGTCGCGGACATGCCCGTCTTCGTCAGGCCGTCCGCCGTCTGGTAGAAGGCGAGCAGCGCCCAGGTGCCCGTTCCCGCCGGGGCGGTCCAGTCCAGCGTGCCGTCACGGACGGTCTTGGTCAGGTCGGTGACGGTGGACCTGTCCAGCTTCCGGGACCCGCCTTCGGGCAGGGGGCACGAGTCTTCGACGCACTTGGCGGCCGCGACGGCGACGAGCGTGGTCCTGGCTCCGGTGGGCACGCCCGACCTGGGGGTGGGGAGGGCTCCGCGGAAGGCGGTCCCGGCTCTCACGAACGCCGAGGCGTGCACCAGCTGCTGTGCCGCCGCGGGGTCGTTGACGTCGGCGACGGTGGGGACGGTGGGCGGGTAATGGGGACCCAGGTTCTGGTCCACCGTCAACCCGTACTTGTTCGCCTCGGCCAGGATGACCTGCAGTTTGCGGGTCCAGAGCCCGGTGCCCCAGCCGTAGGTCTTCAGGAATTCGGGTTCCTGGTTCCCCGCTCCCGGCACACCGAACGGGGCGACCTCCACGCCGCCCGCCCCCGAGGCCGCGATCTGCCTGACCTCCGCGCGCAGCTGGTCGTCGTCGGTGTGGGCGAGCGGCACCCACCACCGGTACTTGGGCCGCACGCCGGGCGGCGGGTTCTGGAAGGTGGCCGCCGTCAGTACCGGCGCGCGGTCGGGCGCGATTCCGACGGCGCTCTGCGGGGCGGGTGCCGCGGGCGCCGCGGCGACCGTGCCCGCGGCCAGGGAGACGCTCAGGCCGATGGCCATCGCCCCGATGGCCATCGCCCCGATGGCCATCGTCTTGCCGGCGCCGCGCCGGCGTCTGGCACGGTGGGGGGAGGGTGGGGGTGGGGTGGAGGTCATGAGTCAGATCCTTGATTAAAACGTTTTAATTACGGGCCTGCCGAAGAGCCGTTCGCCGTCCGAACGGATCTCATCGGGCCAGCTCCTCGATCAGGGAGGCCGCAGTGCGGCGCAGGTCGTCGTACTCCTTGATGTCGGCGGGTGAGGCGGGGACGGGTTGGGCGTCGGCGTGTGAGGGGTCGAGCAGGGCGGGCGCGGTGTCGAGGCGGGGTGCGTGGCCGAGGGCGTGCAGGCCGAGGGCGGCGGCCCCGAGTGCGGAGCCTTCGGCGCCGGAGGCGAACAGCGTGGGACGGCCGACCGCGGCGGCGACCACGCTGCGCCACAACGGGGAGTGGAAGGCGCCTCCGGTGATGCGCACGGTGGTGACGGGCTGGAGGCGGTCCAGGTCGGCGACGATGTCGGCGAGGCGTAGCGCGACCCCTTCGACGGCGGCGCGGACGAAGTGGCCGCGGGTGTGCCGGTGGGTGAGGCCCAGGTAGGCGCCGCGCAGCCGGGGATGCCACAGCGGCGCCCGCTCGGGGAGCAGGTAGGGCAGCATGACCAGGCCGTCGCTGCCCGCGGCGACGCTCTCGGCGAGTTCGAGCAGTTCGGCGTCGCGCTCGGGGCCCGGCTCGGGACGGGAGGAGAAGACGCCGCTGGCCCAGCGGACGGCCTCGGCGCCGTTGCTGACCGCCGCGCCGATGACCCACGCGGAATCGGTGAGGGCGTAGCTGAACAGTCCTGCATTCTGGGTCGGAGTACGGCTCGGGACGCACGGTCCGTACCGCGCCGCTGGTGCCGAGCGAGAGCCCGGCGACGCCGGGGGCCGTCGCACCCGCTCCGAGGTTGCCGAGCGGGCCGTCGGCGGCGCCCGCGACCACGGGGGTTCCGGCGGGAAGGCCAGTGCCGTGCGCCGCTTCGGGCGAGAGTTCAAGGATGGCGGTGGTGGGGAGGATGCGGGGGAGTTGCTCGGCGTCGAGGTGGGTGAGCTTGAGCGCCTCGGGGTTCCAGCCGCGGGCGGCCATGTCGAGCATGCCGGTGCCGGAGGCGGACGACAGCTCGGTGACGAGGTCGCCGGTCAGGTGCCGCAGCACGTAGTCCTTCAGCCCGACCCACCAGCGGGCACGCGTCCACAGCCCGGGTTCCTCTTGGCGGAACCACAGCAGCTTGGTCAGCGGTGTCATGGGGTGGACGGGTGTGCCCGAGACGCGGTGCAGTTCGATGGCCTGGCCGGAGGCGTGCAGCTGCCAGGCGTGGTCGGCCGCGCGGCCGTCCGCCCAGGTCACCAGCGGGGTGAGCGGGCGCATGTCGGTGTCGAGGGCGAGCAGGCCGTGCATGGCGGTGCTGACCGATACCGCCAGCACGGTGGAGCCGGCGCAGGCGGCGGCGCATTCGGCCAGGGCGTCGGTGACCGCCGCCGAGATGCGCGCGGGGTCCTGGACGGGCCCGGTGCCGCATTCGCGCGCGGCCATGTGCCGCCAGGCGGAGCCCAGCCCGAAGGCCACGGCCTTGACGGCCGTTGTCCCGACGTCGAGGCCGATGACGACCTCCCTGGGCGCTTCCCTGGTCATGTGAGCTCCCGGGTTCGTTGCGTGACCGCGTCGATCAGCTCGGTGTCGTGGGCGAGCGCCGGGTCGAGGAAGGCCAGCACGGCGCGCGTGGCCTCGTGCAGGGGGCCGGTGGCGGGTGGGGCGCCGGGGTCGCGCACCGGGGCGCCGTGGCCGCGCAGGTGCAGCAGCCAGGCGGCGATCACCCCGATCGCGCCCGCGGGCAGCGCCCCGTGCTTGCGCTCGGCGCGCAGCACGGGCAGGATCCGCGCGGGGATCTTCTGGGAGCCGTCCTCGGCGATCTTGGCCAGGGTGTGCCGCATCCGTGGGTTGGCGAACCGCTCCAGCAGCGCGGTCCGGTAGGCGGCCAGGTCGCGGGCGGGGAAGGCCAGGTGGCGGGAGGCCTCGGTCCACCATTCCTCAAGCCGGGCCCGGCAGAGCGGGTCGGCCACCGCCTCGGCGACGGTGGTGTGCCCGCGGAGGGGACCGGCGTAGGCGAGCAGCGAATGGGCGCCGTTGAGCAGCCACAGCTTGCGCTCTTCGTAGGGGGTGGCGTCGGCGACGAAGCGGGCGCCGTTCGCGCCCTTCCCGCCCGCTTCTTCCCAGGCTGGCCTGCCCGCGGGGAACTCGCCGGCGAGCACCCACTCGGTGAACGGCTCGGTGACCACGGGCGCGGTGTCGGCCCTGCCGGTGGCGGCGGCCACGGCGGCGGCGTCCTCCTCCGTGGGCCACGGCGTGATCCTGTCGACCATGGTGGTCACGAAGGAGGCGTGGCCGGCGGCGTTCCGCAACGCCGGGACCCCGCCGGCCTCGGCCAGTTCCCGGACCGCGCGCGCCGCGACGTCGCCGTTGCCCGCCAGGTTGTCGCACGGCACGATCGCGACCGGGCCGCCCCCGGCTCGGCGCCGTGCGGCCAGCCCGGCCAGCAGCCTGCCCGCCGCCGTCCCGGCAGGGGTCTCGGGGTCGGCGCGGAGCGCGGTGGCGTCGGCTTGGACGTCCGGCCGCCCGGTGTCGAGGCCGCCGGTCCCGGCCGCGCTGGTGTAGCCGGCCTCGGTGACCGTGAGCGTGACGACGGCCAGGTCGGGTGAGCGCCAGTAGGCCAGCCAGGCGCCGTGGTCGCCTCCGGGATGGGCGGCCGTCAGGGAGCTGATCACCTCATGGCGGTCGGTGTCGGGAGCGCGGGTGGTGAGGGTGTAGAGCCCGTCCTGGGCGTTCAGCCGTGCCGGGGTGGTGGTGCTGGTGCGGGTGAAGGCGGCGATGCCCCAGCGGCCGGCGTCGGGCGCGTGCTCGGTGTACCAGGCCTGGTGGGCCCGGAAGAACCCGCCCAGCCCCAGGTGGAGGATGCGCACCGGGGCGGCGGGACGGCCGTCGCGCGCGCGGTTCAGCGGCCGCGTCAGCGAGCGGGTCACAGTTTGAAGGCCTTGCGGGGGTTGGTGGTGACCAGGTCGATCGCGGTCTCCATCGCCTCTTCCTCGCCGAGCCGGTGCTCGGCCACCAGTTCGGCCAGGAATCCGCAGTCCAGCCTGCGGGACATGTCGTGCCGGGCCGGGATGGAGCAGAAGGCGCGGGTGTCGTCGACGAACCCCGAGGTCCGGGAGAAGCCCGCGGTCTCGGTGACCGCGCGGCGGAAACGGCGGATCGCGTCAGGCGCGTCCAGGAACCACCACGGCGCGCCGGCGTAGACCGCCGGGTAGAAGCCGGCCAGCGGCGCGATCTCGCGCGAGAACACGGTCTCGTCCAGCGTGAACAGGATCAGGTGGAACCCCTCCGCGGTGCCGTACCGCTCCAGCAGCGGCCGCAGCGCGTCGGTGAACTCGGCCCGCAGCGGGATGTCGTGGCCGGTGTCGGGACCGTGACGGCGGTGCGTGGGCGCATGGTGGTTGCGGTACACCGAGGGGTGCAGCGTCATCGCCAGGCCGTCCTCACACGACATGCGGGCCATCTCCAGCAGCATGTGGCGCCGGAACGCGGTGCTCTCGGCCGGGCTCGCCGCCCCGGCCAGGGCGGCGCGGTAGATGCGGGCCGCCTCCTCGGGGGGCAGCGGATCGGTGCGCACGTCGAGGTGGCTGTGGTCGGCGGAGGTGGCGCCGTGCTCGATGAAGTACCGCCGCCGCTCCTCCAGCGCCCGCACGTAACCCTCGTAGGTGGAGGTGTCGACGTCGGCGACCTCGCCGAGCCGCGTCACGGCCTTGGCCCAGCCCTCCTGGGCCGGTTCCAGATAGCGGTCGGGGCGGAAGGTCGGGATGACCCTCGCCGTCCATGCGGGGTCGGCGGCCAGGGCCCGGTGGGCGTCCAGGTCGTCGCACGGGTCGTCGGTGGTGGCCAGCACCTCGATGCCGAAGCGCTCGAACAGCGCGCGGGGACGGAACTCCGGCTCGGCCAGCCGCTCGGCGATCCGGTCGTAGATCGTGTCGGCCGTGCCGGGCCCGGGCTCCTGGGTGACGCCGAAGATCTCGCCCAGCTCCGCCTCCAGCCAGTAGCGGACCGGGGTGCCGCGGAAGGCGTGCCAGTGCTCGCACAGCCGCCGCCACACCTGACGGGCCTGCGGTTCGGGCAGCGGGCCGCGTCCCACCCCCAGCTCCTCCAGCGGCACGCCGCCGGCGTGCAGCAGCCGGGTCACGTAGTGGTCGGGTGAGATGAGCAGGCTCGCCGGGTCGGCGAACGGCGCGTCGCCGGCCAGCAGCCGCGCGTCGACATGGCCGTGGGGCGACAGGATCGGCAGCTCGCGCACGGCCTCATACAGGCGGCGGGCGAGGGCGCGCACCTTCGGGTCGACCGGGAGCAGCCGATCGGGGTGCAGGTAGAGCGGCATGTGTGGCATGGTCGTCAGCGCGGCTCGCGTTTGGCAACCGGTTGCCATATGTTGCTGCGCGGCCTTGCCGACGCGGCCGCGGCCGTGGTCCGCTGGCGGCCATGACGCCACGGATCGGAGGGCCGGACACCGTCCTCACCGAGCACCAGGTGCGCGAGTTCGTCACCGGGCAGTTGGCCGGGGAGGATCTCGACGGCCGCAGCGTGTGCCTGGTGGTGCCCGACGGCACCCGCAGCTGCCCCCTCCCGCTTCTGCTGTCGGCGGTGCACGGCGCGCTCCACGGCCGCGTCTCCAAACTCACCGTGCTGATCGCGCTGGGCACCCACGCCCCGATGGACGAGGAGCGGCTGGCCGCGCACGCACCAGCCCTCCCCGGCATGACCGTCCTCAACCACGCCTGGTGGGAACCCTCGACGTTCGCCTCCCTCGGCACCATCAGCGCCGACCGGGTCGGCGAGCTGTCGGGCGGGCTGCTGCGCCACCCCGTGGACGTGCGGCTGAACCGGGCGGTCGTCGAACACGACGTCGCGCTGGTCATCGGACCGGTGTTCCCGCACGAGGTCGTCGGGTTCTCCGGCGGCAACAAGTACTTCTTCCCCGGCGTCGCCGGCGCCGACATCATCGACCTGTCGCACTGGCTGGGCGCCCTCATCACCAGTGCAGAGATCATCGGGACCCGCGGCATCACCCCGGTCCGCGCGCTGATCGACCAGGCCGCCGCGCTGATCCCCACCCGGCGGCTGGCGCTGTGCGTGGTCGTCGCCTCCGGATCCGGGGAACTGCACTCGATGGCCTACGGCACGCCGGAAGAGGCCTGGGCCGCCGCGGCCGAGGTCTCCTCCCGCACGCACGTGCGCTACCTGGACGCCCCCGTGCGGCGAGTGCTGTCACTGATCCCGGAGAAATACGACGACATCTGGACGGCCGCCAAGGGCTTCTACAAGCTGGAGCCGGTGGTGGCCGACGGCGGCGAGGTCATCCTCTACGCCCCCCACGTGCGGACGATCTCCGCGATGCATCCGGAGATCGAGGAGATCGGCTACCACTGCCGCGACTACTTCACCAAGCAGTGGGACCGCTTCAAGCACCTGCACTGGGGCGTCCTGGCCCACTCCACGCACCTGCGCGGGGCGGGCACCTACGACGAGGAGCACGGCGAGCGGTGCCGCGTGACCGTCACCCTCGCCACCGGAATCCCCCCGGACGTCGTCCGGCGGGCCAACCTGGGCCACCTCGACCCCGCCGACGTGGACGTGGACGCCTACGCCGCCGACCCGGACACCCTGGTCGTCCCGCAGGCGGGGGAGATCCTCTACCGGCTGCGCGAATGAGGCGCGAATGAGGCGAATGAGGCGCGAATGAGGAGGGCGTGGATCGACGCCTCCGCGGGCGTCGCCGGTGACATGCTCCTGGCCGCCCTGCTGGACGCCGGTGCCGGTCTGGAGGCGGTGCGCGAGGCCGTGGACGCGGTCGTCCCCGGCGAGGTGACGCTCGCGCGGGAACCGGTCACCAGGGCCGGGATGCGCGCGACGCGCGTCCGTGTGACGGCGGCCGGCCACGGCGGCCCGTACCGCACATGGCGGGACATACGCCTGTCGATCGGCCGGTCGGCGCTGCCCGAACCGGTGCGGGACCGCGCGTCGGCGGTGTTCGGACGTCTCGCCGAGGCCGAGGCGCGCGTGCACGGCGCCGGTGTGGACGAGGTGCACTTCCACGAGGTCGGCGCCTGGGACTCCATCGCGGACGTCGTCGGGGTGTGCGCCGCGCTCCACGACCTCCAGGTGACGGAGGTGACCGCCGGCCCGGTGGCCGTGGGCTCGGGACGGGTGGGCACCGAGCACGGCGAACTGCCGGTCCCCGTCCCCGCGGTGGCCGAGCTGGCGGCCGGATGGGAGGTCTTCTCCGGCGGCGACGGCGAGCTGGCCACGCCCACCGGCATGGCGCTGGTGACCGTGCTGGCCCGGGAGTGCTCCGGGCTGCCGCCGATGCGGCTGGAGACCACAGGTGTCGGCGCGGGCGGCCGCGACACCCCGGGGCGGCCCAACATCGTCCGCGTGCTCCTCGGCCGCCCCTCCGGGCGGCGCACGGTGGCCGAAGCCGTGGTCATCGAGGCCAACATCGACGACCTCGACCCCCGCGTGTGGCCGAGCGTCCTGTCCTCGCTGATGGACGCGGGCGCCTCGGACGCCTGGCTGGTGCCCGTGCTGATGAAGAAGGGCCGCCCGGCGCACACCCTGTGCGTCCTGTGCCCGCCCGGGCGCGCGGACGGGCTCCGCACCGCGGTGTTCCGCCTGACCAGCACCCTGGGCGTGCGGGAGCGGGCGGTCGCCAAGACCGCGATCGAGCGGGGATGGACGCGGGTGGACGTGCTCGGCGCCCGGCTGCCGGTCAAGCTGGGGCACCACGAGGGCGTGATCGTCCAGGCGACCGCCGAGTTCGAGCCCGCCGCCCGGCTCGCGGCCGAGCGCGGCCTGCCGGTCCGGACGGTCCTGGACGCCGCAGCCGCGGCGGCGCACGCGGCGGGGCTCATACCCGGAGGCGCGGTGCCCTCCGAACTGGACCCCTCCGAGCCGGTCTCCTCCGAGCCGGACGCGTCCCCCTGACTCAGGCGGGGGCGGCGATCTGGGCGGCGAGGTGCCCGGCGCCGTACCCGTTGTCGATGTTGACCACCGCGACGCCGGGCGCGCACGCGTTGAGCATCGACAGCAGGGGCGCCAGGCCGCCGAACGCCGCGCCGTACCCGACGGAGGTCGGCAGGGCCACCACCGGCGCGGACACCAGCCCGGCCACCACGCTGGGCAGCGCGCCGTCCATGCCCGCGGCCACCACCACGACCCGGGCGGAACGCAGCAGGTCGAGCAGGCCGAGGACGCGGTGCAGCCCGGCCACGCCCACGTCCACGGCCAGCTCGCACGACCGCCCCAGGTAGCGGGCGGTCAGCTCGGCCTCGCGGGCCACCGGCAGGTCGGAGGTGCCCGCCGCCAGCACGACCACCCGCCCGCCGGACGGGAGGGGCGGTTCGGGGGGCCAGGCGAGCAGGCGGGCGTCCGCGTCGTGGCGTGCGTCGGGCAGCTCGGCCAGCACCGCCCGCGCGTGCTCGGGGCCGGCCCGGGTGAACAACGCCACCGCCTCGCCGCGTTCGCGCAGCTGAGCGGCGATCGCACGGACCTGGTCGCCGCTCTTGCCCTCGCAGTACACCGCCTCCGGATAGCCGCGCCGCGCGGCCCTGTCATGGTCCAGCCGGATAAAGGAGTCAGTCATGCCGCACTCCCACCAGAGGCAGCGTGAACGCCCCCGACTGGATCCCGGCCAGGTCGACCGCGACCATGCGGAACCCAGCCCGCCGTACCGCCGACAGGACGTCCTCGCGCAGATCCCCGGCCAGCCGCGGGATCTCGGCGACCGGCACCTCGATCCTGGCCACCTCGCCGTGGTGACGGACCCGGCAGTCACCGAAACCCAGCTCCCGCAGTGCCCGCTCGGCCTCCTCGACCTGGGCCAGCTTCTCCGGCGTCACCTCGGAGAAGTGCGGGATGCGGGAGGCCAGGCACGGCGCCGCGGGCTTGTCCGCGCACGGCAGGCCGAACGCGGCGGCGATCCGGCGGACCGCCGCCTTGTCCAGGCCCGCGTCCGCGAGCGGCCGCAGCACCCCGTGGCGTGCGGCGGCCCGGCCGCCGGGACGGTCGGGCCGCCGGACGTCGTCGGCGTTCTCGCCGTAGGCGACGGCGGTGATCCCGTGGGCCGCGGCCACCTCCGCCGAGATGCGCACGAACAGCTCGTTCTTGCAGTGGTAGCAGCGGTCCGGGCCGTTGGCGCGGTAGGCGGGCAGGTCGCCTTCGTGGGTGGAGACCTCCACCACGCGGGCGCCGATGCGGGCGGCGACCCGGTGGGCCGCCGCCCGCTCGTCGCCCGCGAGGCTGGGGGAGACGCCCAGCACGGCGATCGTGCGCTCCGCGCCCAGCTCACGCACGGCCAGCGCCAGCAGCACCGAGGAGTCCACGCCCCCGGAGAACGCCACGCCCAGCCGTCCCGGCGTGCGCAGCAGCGCACGCGCGCGGTCGGCGGCCTCGGCGTCCCCCGGAAGCAGCGCGCTCATGGCCTGCGGCCGTCGAGGCCGGTCCAGCGCCTCCGCAGGGCGTGCGCGGCCCCCTTGGGGCGCCGGTCGCGGGTGAACACGCCCTTCTTGTTGCCGTCGACCCGGTGGATGCCGTTGGAGGTCTGGAAGTCGGCGAAGTTCCACACGTGCTCGCCGACGAACGCGTCGATCCGGTCGAAGACGCGGTGGTGCATCGCCAGGTGGGCCTGCTGGTACTCCTCCGTCCACGGCTGGTCCCACACCGAGTGCAGGCCCGGCATGGTGTCGGCCCCGTACTCGGTCATCATGATGGGCTTTCCGAACTTCTCCACCCAGCGGCGCAGTTCGTCCTCGAGCATGGTCTCGGCCGTGGCCAGGTCGCCCGTCGCGACGTACCAGCCGTAGTAGCGGTTGATGCCGATGACGTCGAACAGATCGGCGATGCGGTCGTTGTCGGGGTTGGCGAACATCACCACCGCATAGCACACCGGGCGGGTGGGGTCGAGCTTGCGGGTCAGCTCGACCAGCGGCTCGAAGTACTCGCGCGCCCCCTCCTCGTTGGACGCCGGCTCGTTGGTGACCGACCACATCACCACGCTGGGGTGGTTCTTGTCGCGGGCGATGAGCTCCCGGATCGCCTGGGCGTGCGCGGCCTGGGTCTCGTCATTGAGCGTCTCGGGTGAGAACGTGGACGGGGCGGGCCGACCCGACAATCCGCCGTGCACGCCCAGATTGAGCCCCACGGCCGCGGTCTCGTCGATGACGACGATGCCGTGCCGGTCGGCGAACTCCATCACCTCCTCGGCGTAGGGGTAGTGCGAGGTGCGGAAGGAGTTGGCGCCGATCCAGTCCAGAAGCTGGAAGTCGTGCACCAGGTAGGCGTCGTCGTGCCCTTTGCCGCGCACGGGGGAGTCCTCGTGCTTGCCGAAACCGGTGAAGTAGAACGGCTCACCGTTGATCAGGAACCGGGTTCCCCGGACCTCGACCGTCCGCACCCCGAACGGTTCGGCGTAGCTGTCGACGACCTCCTCGCCGTCGAGCACCTCGACGAGGAGTTCGTACAGGTAGGCCGCGCCGGGCCGCCACAGCGTCACGTCCTCGATCCGCAGGGTGCCGCCCGCTCCCTCGGCCGCCGCCACCTGTGCGCCGCCGGCGTCCAGGGCCCGGACGCGGACCGCCGCGGGCGAGCTGGTCTCCACCGCGTACTCGACCGTCCCGGTCGTCCCCTCGACACCGGTCACGACCGTGATGTCGGCGATGTGGACGGCGGGACGGCTGTGCAGCCACACCGACCGGGCCAGGCCCGCGTAGTTGAAGAAGTCGTGCAGGTAGGTCTGCTTGCGCTTCCCGTCCTGGGAGACCGTGATCGTCCCGGGCGGGATCGTCACGTTCGTCAGCTCGTTGTTGACCCCGATGGTGAGCCGGAACTCCTCACCGGCGCGCACGTGATCGGTGATGTCGGCCTCGAAGGGGGTGTAGCCCCCGGCGTGCTCGGCGACCAGGACGTCGTCGACGTAGACCCTGCCCTGGTGGGTGGCGGCGTCGACGCGCAGGAACACCCGCTCGCCCGCCCAGCCGCGCGGCACGCGCACCCGCCGCTGGTACCAGACCCAGCCCACGTGGTCGCGGATGGCGCTGTCGGTGAACAGGTCGTTGTAGCTGGCCGGCACCGCCGCCTCCAGCGGCGTGTCCAGCGGGCCGGCCCACGGCTCGGCCCCGGCCGTCCCGTCGACGGCGAACCGCCAGAGCCCGTCCAGGTTCACCAGCTCGCGCGTGGCGGTGGAACGCGGTTTCAACATCAGACTGCCTCCTGTGCGATGGGTTCTTCCGGTGCGTTGGTGGGGCCGGGGACCGAGATCGTCGCCGCGCACCTGATGTCGTCGCTACTCATCCCGGCCATGACCGTGACCTCGCCGGGCTCCAAGCCGCGGCGGCCGTCGAGCATGGTGTAGGAGAGCCGTTCGATCGAGGCCATGAGGATCAGGAGCATCGAGTCCCCGGCGGTCAGGGCCACCCGCTGGAACTGGAGCAGCCGGCGCACCGGCCGGACCACGGACGCCCCCTGGTGGCGCGCGTACAGCTGCACGACCGCTTCCCCGTCCAGGGCCCCGGTGTTGGACACCCTGAGGCGGACGCGCAATGCCCCGCCCACCACATC
Organism: Spirillospora sp. CA-255316; assembly: GCA_050942275.1. Classification (GTDB taxonomy): domain Bacteria; phylum Actinomycetota; class Actinomycetes; order Streptosporangiales; family Streptosporangiaceae; genus Spirillospora. The sequence goes on from CP192047.1 coordinate 4,712,763, forward strand.
CACGGCGGGCTCGTCATCGAACTCGACCTCGAAGGAGGTGTAGGAGAGCCCGTGTCCGAAGGCGTAGAGGGGGGTTTGATCGTCCAGGTCCGCGTAGTCGTGGGCGGCCCCGGCGGGGTGGTCGTAGCCGCTGCCGTGGTGATGGCCGTGGTAGATGGGGATCTGGCCCAGGTGCCGGGGGAAGGTGGCGGGCAGCTTCCCGCTGGGATTGATCCGGCCGAAGACCGCGTCGGCTATGGCGGCGCCGGCCTCCTCCCCGAGCAGCGGTGCGAGCAGAACGGCATTGGAGGCGCCCGCCACCTCCTCCAGCAGCAGCGGCCGTCCTGACACGACGACGGTCACCAGGGGCTTGCCGGTGGCGGCCAGGAGCGCGATCAGCCGCTCCTGGTCGCCCGGCAGCGACGGTGAGGCGGTGGAACGGCCCTCGCCCGCGGTGTTGGCTCCGACCCGCCCGGTCCGTTCACCGACCACCGCGATGACCAGATCGGCGCCGGAGACGGCGGCCTCGACCGCCGCGGGATCGAGTGCCGGTCCGGCGTCCTCGGTGAAGCGGCCCAGGTCGGCGTGCTCGATCGTCGCGTCGATCTCCCGCAGGGCCGCGAGCACGGTGCGGGAGCCGGGGTGCAGGCGCCGGGCGTTCGCCTCGAACGCCGGCTCCAGACCCGGCAGGAGTATGCGGGTGATGTCCGTCGCGTCGAAGCCCTCCGGGCTCACCCCGGCGATCTCGCCCTGCCGTACCGCCCGGAGCGCCATCGTCATCTCGGGGACGGCCACCGAGGTGTAGGCGCCGAAATGGACGCGCAACCCGTCCGCGGCGGGCCCGGTGACGACGATGCGCCGCGTACCCGGTCGCAGCGGCAGCGTCCCGTCGTTGCCGAGCAGGACCGTTGCCCGCTCGGCGATCGAACGGCGCAGGCGGGCCGCCTCGGCACGGTCCGGCCGGGCGGGCTGGGCGTCGGCCAGGGCGGTGCGCGGGGCCGATCCGCGCGGCGTGAACGCGGGGATCAGCCCGACCCTCGCCTTGGCCGTCAGCACCCGGGCCACCGCGGTGTCGACCACCTGCTCGTCCAGGTTCCCGGCGGCGACCTCCGCCACCAGGTGCGCGTAGTTCGCCAGCTGCGGCAGCTCCACGTCCAGCCCCGCGGTGACCGCCTGGACCGCCGCCCTGCCCTCCGATGCCGCGGTGCGGTGCCGGGTCCGGAGCATGTCCACCGACCCGTAGTCGCTGACGACCAGGCCGGTGAAGCCGAGCTCGCCGCGCAGGAGGTCGGTGAGCAGCCAGCGGTCGGCGGCCGCGGGCACGCCGTCGATCTCGTTGTAGGAGTTCATGACCACCGACAGCCCGGCCTCGCCGATCGCCCGGCGGAACGGCTCGGCGTACTCGTCGGTCAGGGCGCGCCGCCCGAGCCGCGTGGCCGCCATGTTGAGCCCGCCCTCGGAGGCGGCGAAGCCGAGGAAGTGCTTTCCGGTGGCGAGCAGGCCGGACGCCTGGACGGCGCGGACGAACGCCACCGAGAACTGCGCGGCCAGTTCGGGGTCCTCGCCGTAGGTCTCGTGCACGCGTCCCCAGCGCGGATCCCGGCTGATGTCCATCACCGGCGACAGCACCAGCTGGATGCCCGCGTCGTGCATGTGCGCCGCCGTCACCGCCGCCGCCCGCCGGACGAGGTCCGGCTCCCACGTGGCCGCCTGCGCCCAGGCCGTGGGGAACTGCGAACCCGAGGCGTGCAGGAACCCGTTGATGCCCTCGATGTGGATCAGCCCGCCGATACCGAAGGGTGAGAGGTCGCGCACCGCGTCCTGGACCGTTCGCAGGGAGCTCCGGAGGCCGTCGGCATCATGACCGACGAACCAGGTCAGGGACAGGTGCCCCACGCCATGCGGGTACCGCTCGGCGAGCCGGCCGGTGTCCAGGACGGCGCCCGCCTCAGGATCCGGCCTGAGGAGGGCGGGCAGCATGGCCCCGCCCAGCTGCGCGACCTTCTGCTCCAGCGTGAGCCGGGAGACCAGCTTGGTGATGTCTTCCTCTGACCAGGACATGTGCGGGGCCTTTCAGCGCGCGGGCTCGGCCGGTGCCGCCCGCACGGTCACGGTGACGGTCGTGCACTCCGGGGCCGAGACGGTGACCGTGATGTCGCCCGGACCGGTGGGGCGGACGACGGCGAGGGCCCGGCCGTCGTAGGTGGTGTGCGTGCCGCCCGTGAACGACTCCTCGGTGGCGGGGCGGGCGCTGCCGAGTCCTTGCAGCACGCCGGGGCCGGTCACCTCGACGGTGACGGGCCGGTCCTTTCCGTGGTGCAGGTCGCCGTCGCCGTCGGCGAGCGTGAGGGTCACGTACACCAGATCGGTGTCGTCGGCGCGGATCTCCGGCCGGTCCGCCTCCACCGACAGCAGGACGGGACCCCGCGCGGACACCAGCCGCGTGCGGCCCGTCTCGGCACCACCCGTGTAGGCGACGGCGACCAGCTCACCGGGCCGGTACACGACGTCGAACCCGGCCAGGAAGCGGTGCTCACGCCCGGCGGGGGCCCTTCCCAGAGAGGCGCCGTCGAGGAGCAGTTCGACCTCGTCGGCGTCGCTGTAGACGTCCACTCTGACCGGGGCGCCCTCGTGGCCGTCCCAGCTCCAGGACGACACCACGTCCGGCCACGACCACGGGCCTGCGACGATCTTCCGGCCGTGGTTCCCGGGCCGGTGCACCGCCAGGTACGGCTCCGTGCGCAGGCCGAAGACGGTCTCCCGGTAGAAGGACGGGGCGCGCCGGTGCCCGGTGATGTCGATGTCGCCGGCCCTGGCGGCCAGCCACGGATACGAGGCCGCGATGCCGAGCCCTCCGGCGGTGTCGTCGTCGGCGAAGCCGGTCTGGCCGATGCCGGCCTCGCCGAGGTAGTCCCAGCCGGTCCAGGTGAAGTCGCCGATCACGTGGCCGTTGCCGGCCACCAGCCGCCACAGGGTGTCGATGCGGGTGGGGTGGGTCTCGGAGCCGACGATGATCCGGTTGGGGAACAGCGTGCGGTCCGGCTCGTAGCGGGTCTCCAGGTAGTTCATCCCGGCCACGTCGAGCACCGAGAAGATCTCGGCGGTCTCCCTGGTGACCGTCTCGGAGGCGCCCAGATCGCGCAGGATGTCGCCGATGGCGGCCATCATCGTGTTGACGCCCATGTTCTCGGCGTCCTCGTTGAGCCGCCCGCGGGCGATGGCGATGGCCTCGTTGACGACGGCGTGGGTGGCGTTGGTCGCGTTGGTGACGAAGCGGGTGCCGTCCAGCGAGCGGACCTTCTCGGCCAGCCGCCGGCCCCAGACGGCGCCGTGCGGGGTCGTGGCCTCGGGGATCTCGTTGCCGATCGAGTAGAAGATCACGCTCGGGTGGTTGACGTCCTTGCGGACCATGGCCTCGACATCGTGCTCCCACCAGCGCGGGAAGTCCAGGGCGTAGTCGTGGTCGGACTTGACGGCCGTCCACATGTCGAAGGTCTCGTCCATGACGAGCATGCCCAGCCGGTCGCAGGCGTCCAGCATCGCCCGGCTCAGCGGGTTGTGCGCGCTGCGGACGGCGTTGAAGCCGGCCTTCTTGAGCAGTTCCACCCGGCGCTCCTCGGCGCGGGCGATGGCGGCGGCGCCGATGACGCCGTTGTCGTGGTGGACGCAGGCGCCGCGCAGCTTGACGGTCTCCCCGTTGATCCGCAGGCCGTGGACGGGGTCCAGCCGCAGCGTGCGGATGCCGAAGGAGACCTGCTCCTCGTCCTGGTCGAGGGTGACGGCGGCCGTGTAGAGGGCGGGCGTCTCGACGCTCCACAGCGCGGGGTCCGCCACGTAGAGGCGCTGCCGTACGGTGGCGGGCTCGCCGGGCAGGACGGTGGCGAGGGTGCGGTCGGACGCGACGACCGCGCCGCCGCCGTCGCGGATCTCGGTCAGCACGCCGGTGGTGGCGGCGGACAGGCCCTCGTTCTCGACGATCGTGGCCACTTCGACGACGGCGCGCTCGGCGTCGACGTCCGGGGTGGTGACCCGCACCCCGTCGAGGGCGATGTGCACCAGCTCGCCGACGATGAGGTTGACGCTCCGGTGGATGCCCGCCCCCGAATACCACCGGGAGTCCTGGTGGGCCCGGCACTCGACCCGGATCTGGTTGTCCGCGCCGCACTTCAGGAAGTTGTCCGCGCGCACGGCGAAGGTCGAGTAGCCGGAGGGGCACTGGCCGGCGAAGGCCCCGTTGAGGTAGACCATCGCGTCCCGGTAGACGCCCTCGAACTCGAGGGTGACGCGCTTGTCCCGGTACTCCTCCGGCACCGGGAACGTCCTGCGGTACTCGTACACCCCGCCGGGGAAGAACCCGGTCGCGCCGCCCGCTCCGGGGTCGCGATCGGCCTCGATCATGGCGTCGTGCGGGAGCGTCACGCTCCGGAACGCCGGGGCCCGCCCGCCCATCTCCAGGAATCGGTTGGCCTTCGGGCGGAACTCCCACCCGAGGTTGAACGGCGTGCGAATCAAGGGTCCATTCCTCCCGGAGATCGGTGCGAAGGGGCCTGCCGGGGATGCTCGTCGCCGCGGCCCGGCGATGGCAATCGGTTGCCATGAGTTTCCCTAGGGCGCTCCCCGCACCCGGAAGAAGATGATCAGCCCGCCGAGCAGGCCGGACAGGGCGGACACCAGGTACAGCGGAGCGTAGTTCTTGGTTCCGGCGGTGCTGCCGATACCGATCAGCAGGGGGGCCGCCATCGGGGCCAGGGCGCTGGGGACCTTCTGCGAGAAGGCCTTGATCGCCATGAACCGGCCGGCCTCGGTGTCCCGCTCGGGCAGGATGTCCAGCACGGTGGCCTGGTTGACCGCCACGAACACCGAGATGCCCAGGCTCATCAGCGTCGATCCGGCCAGCAGGCTCCACAACTGCTCCGCGAAGGCCAGGACGGTGCTGCCGGTCGCGAAGAGAGCGGCCCCGGCGGCGACGAACGGGCGGCGGCGCCCCAGCCGGTCCGACAGGAAGCCGCCGCCCAGCGACCCGACCGTGGAGGTGACCACGCTGATGCCCCCGGTGATCGCGACGATCCCGGCGACGTCCCGCAACTCGATCTCCAGCCGCTGGGCGTAGAGGAAGGTGACGAACGTGGTGTTCATCGACAGGCCGAAGAAGAAGGCGAAGCCGCCCAGCCAGTTCCAGGCGAAGTCGCGGTGGCGGCGCGGGTCGAAGACGTACGTGCCGAGCAGGCGCCCGGCCGTCAGCCGGTCGGAGAACGTGCGGCGGCGGGAGTCGGCCTCCCGCGCCAGGACGGGGAACGGCGCCAGGAGCGCCGCCCCCGCCAGCCCCGGCAGGAGGAACACCAGCAGGGCGCTCCCGCTGACGGCGCCGACCATGAGCACGCCGGCCACCGGCGCGATCTGCGTGGTGAAGCCGGCGAGCCCGGAGACCTTACCCCGCTGGCCCTGCGGGATCCGGTCGGCCTGCACGCTGCCCAGCGAGGCCATGGCCGTCCCCCAGCCAAGGGTGGTCAGCGCCCAGCCCAGCCCGAGGACGGGGATGTTCGGCGCGTACGCCATGACCAGCAGTCCGGCCATGCCGACCAGGCCGCCCACCACCAGATAGGGTGTCCGCCGCCCGAAACGCGACCGGGTGCGGTCGCTGAGCGTCCCCAGCAGCGGGCCGGTGACCAGCGAGAGCACCGACCCGACCCCGAGGATGTAGCCGAGGACCTCCTCCCTGCCCGGCGCGAGCTGGTCGACGCGCAGGGCCAGGGAGAAGGACATCGGCACGATCAGCGCCATCGACACGCCGAAGTTCGCCGTCATCAGGAGCGCGATGTACCAGCCGCTCACCCTGGCCTCGGCGGCGACGGGCGCCCGGTCCTCGGGCCGGACGGCCTTCGGGGAGGCCGTCTCGTTCACGGCCGCCCGGTGCGGGCGACCTCGCCCAGCCAGGCCAGGCTCGGCTTGGGGCGGCGTTCGAAGGTCTCGCGGTCGAAGGCGATGAGGCCGAAGGTGGGCTTCCAGTGGCCCCACTCGAAGTTGTCGATGGCGCTCCAGTGCAGGTAGCCGCGCACGTCGACGCCGTCGTCGACGGCGTCGAACAGGTGCCGCAGGGCCTCGGAGGTGTAGGCGATCCGCCGCGTGTCGTCGTCGGTGGCGATGCCGTTCTCGGTGACCAGGACGGGGACGCCGCCGGTGCGTTCCCAGGCGTGGCGGACGGCGATGCCGAGGGCGTCGGGCCGGTAGGCGTTGCCGGTCAGGGTGGTGTCGGGGGCCTGCGGGTGCGGGACGATCCCGTTCTCGTCCACGTCCTGGCTGGAGTAGGACTGCACGCCGATGAAGTCGTCGCCGCGGGCGGCGTCCAGGTAGAGGTCCTCGCGGACGTAGCGCAGCTCGCGCATCAGCTCCTCGTGGCCTGGCCTGGCGACCAGTGCCTGGCAGGCCACCGTCCAGCCGACATCGGCGTCGGTGTCCTTCTTGAGGATGTCGCGGGCGGCGTCGTGCGCCTCGGCCAGGCGCCGCCCGACCTCGGGATCGGGGTCGGGCAGCACGGGGCGGGCGGCGCCCTCGACGGTCGGGCTCATCCACTTCTTGATGTCCTCGCCGGACTCCGCCGCCTGCTGGGCCAGGCGGCTCAGGCCGACCATGAGGGCGAGCATGTTCGGCTCGTTGATCGTGCAGACCCACTCGACGCCGCCGAGGATCGACGTGGCCGCCCGCACGTAGGCCTGGAAGCGTTCGATCCCCCGTTCGCCGAGCCAGCCGCCCTCCTCGGCGAACCAGCGCGGGTGGGTGAAGTGATGCAGGGTGATGACGGGCTTGAGGCCCAGCTCCAGGGCCGTGTCGATCATCCGGCGGTAGTGGGCGAGCTCGGCGCGGGAGAAGTGCCCCGGGCTGGGCTCGATCCGCGCCCACTCGATGCCGAACCGGTAGGCGGTCAGGCCCGCCTCGGCCAGGAGCCGCATGTCCTCGGCGTACCGGTGGTAGCTGTCGCACGCGTCGCCGCTGCGCTCCATGCCGGGGAACTGCTCCTCGCGCGACCACCAGTCGCTGTTGAGGTTGTTGCCTTCGATCTGGTGCGGTGCGGTCGCCGCTCCCCAGAGGAAGCCGGGGGCGAGTCGGGTCATCGTCGGATCCCTTGGTCGAGGCCGGACGGTGCGGCCTGAGCTACTATGAAAACCGAATTTCGATTCTATTTTGGAGTCTGCGATGGCGTCACCCGCGAGCGCTTCGGCGCCCCTCAGGATCGGCGTGCTCGGCGCCGCACGGATCGTCAAGGGAGCGCTGCTCGAGCCCGCCGCGGAACTCCAGGACGTCACGGTCGCGGCCATCGCGGCCCGCGACCTCGACCGCGCGACGGCGTACGCGGCCGAGCACGCCATCCCGCGGGTGCTCCGCTCCTACGACGAGGTGATCGGCGACCCGGACGTCGACGCCGTCTACATCCCCACGCCCGCCGCGCTGCACGGGTACTGGACGCGCCGCGCGATCGAGGCGGGCAAGCACGTCCTCTGCGAGAAGCCCTTCACCGCCAACGCCGACGAGGCCGCGGCGATCGCCGGCCTCGCCGCCGCCGGCGACCTGATCGTCATGGAGGCGTTCCACTCCCTGCATCACCCGATGTGGGCGCGGATGGCCGAGGTGCTGGAGTCCGGGACGATCGGCGAGATCCGCACGGCCCGCGCGAGCTTCATCGTGCCGCACCTCGACACCTCCGACATCCGGTGGCGGCGCGAACTGGGAGGCGGCGCCCTCATGGACCTCGGCTGCTACCCCGTCCGCCTGCTGAGCTTCCTGTTCGGCGAGCCTGAGGTGGCCGGGGCGCGCGCCCACGCCGTGGACGGCGTCGACGCCTCGATGACCGCCCGGCTCTCCTTCGGGGGATCGATCACCGGAGAGGTGGTCGCCAGCATGCGCGAGGAGGACGGCATGGCCGCCGAACTCCACGTCACCGGCACGCAGGGCACCCTGCACGTCCGCATGCCCTACCACCCCTACCTGTACGGCCTGATGACGATCGACGACGGCGCGGGCGAGGTCACCGAGCCGGGCGACCCGCGCAGCACCTACGCGTTCCAGCTCGCGGCGTTCCGCGACGCGGTCCGCGCGGGAGGCCCGGTCGTGACGGACGCGCGCCGGGCGACCGCGATGATGCGGACGATCGACGCGATCTACCGCGCGGCGGACATGGCGCCCCGAACGCCCTGGACACCCCCGGCCCTCTAGGGAACGCGGGAACCGGTGCGGTCTAGGCACCGGCGCCCGCCTCGGCCAGGCGGCGGCGCTCGTCCCGCCGCCTGGCCTGCTCGACCGGGTCGGCGACCGGGGAGGCGAGCATGAGCCGCTGCGTGTAGGGATGCTCGGGAGCCGAGGTGATCTGGTCGGCCGAGCCGGTCTCCACGATGTCGCCGCGGTAGACCACGCTCACCCGGTGGCTCACGTGCCGCACGACCGTGAGGTCGTGCGAGACGAACAGGTACGCCACCCCGGTGCGCCGCTGGATGTCGATGAACAGCTCCAGCACCCGGGCCTGGGTCGACAGGTCGAGCGCGGAGACCGGCTCGTCGCAGACGATCAGGGCGGGCTCCGGGGCGAGGGCGCGGGCGATCGCCACACGCTGGCGCTGGCCGCCGCTGAACTCGCGGGGGAGCCGTTCGGAGGCGTCCTTCGGCAGGCCCACCTGGTCCAGGAGGGCGCGCACGCGCGCCCTGGCCTGTTCCCGCGTCGCCCCCTGCACCACCAGCGGCTCGCTGAGGATGTCGCCGATCGTCAGCGACGGGTTGAGCGAGGTGTAGGGGTCCTGGAACACCACCTGGATGTCGCGCGCCAGGGCGCGGCGCTCCTTCGCCGGGGCGTGCGTGATGTCCCGGCCGCGGAACGCCACGCGGCCGCCGCTCGGCCTGACCAGGCCGAGCACGGCCCGGCCGATCGTGGTCTTGCCGGACCCGGACTCGCCGACCAGGCCGAGGGTCTCGCCCTCGGCGACCGTCAGGGACACCCCGTGCAGCACCTCGAGCGGACGGGCCCGGAAGCCCCGGCCGGGGTAGGCGACGCGCAGGTCGCCGACGTCGAGCAGGGGCGTCATCACGCCTCCTTTCCGGGGGCGCCGGTCGCGGCGGACCCGGTCGCGGCGGCCGGGGGATCGGTGCGGACGGTGGCCTCGTCGAGGATGGAGTCCAGCAGCATCCGGGTGTAGTCGTGCTTCGGCTCGTCGAAGATCTGCCGCGTGGACTCCGTCTCGACGATCTCGCCGTCCCGCATCACCGCGACCCGGTCGCAGATGTCGGCGACGACCCCGAAGTTGTGGGTGACCAGCAGCACCGCCATGTTCATTTCCTTCTGCAGGTCGCGCAGCAGGTCGAGGATCTCGGCCTGGACGGTCACGTCCAGCGCGGTGGTGGGCTCGTCGGCGATCAGCAGGATCGGGCGGCCGGCGATCGCGCCCGCGATCAGCACGCGCTGCGCCATGCCGCCGGAGATCTGGTGCGGATACGACCTGAACGTGCGCCCCGGGTCGGGGATGCCCACCCGTCCCAGCAGGTACAGCGCCCGGTCGCGCGCCTCCCTGCGCGGCATCCGCGAGGTCGCGCGGATGCTCTCGACCAGCTGCGCGCCCACGGTGAACGACGGGTCGAGGTTCGACATCGGCTCCTGCGGCACGTAGGCCACGGACCGTCCGCGCAGCCGGCGGAGCTCGTGCTCGCTCAGGTCGAGCAGCTCCCGCCCGTCGAGCCGGATGGACCCGCGGGTGACCACCGCCTCCGCGGGCAGCACGCCCAGGACCGCGAACGCGGTCTGGGTCTTGCCCGACCCCGACTCGCCGACCAGGCCGAGCGTCTCCCCGGAGGCCAGGCTCAGCGAGACCCGGCTGACGACCTCCTTGAGCCCACCCGACGGCGTGGGGTAGGCGATGGCCAGGTCCTCGATCGTGAGCAGCCCGCCGGTCCCCGCGCCGTCGCCGTCGGCGGTCTTCCGCCGCGCCGGTGCGGTGACCTTGGCCGGTCTGGGCCGGGAGCCCTCCAGCGCGTCCCGCAGGGCGTTGCCGAGCAGCACCAGGGAGGCGTTCATCACGCCGAGCATGGCGCTCGGCCAGATGAAGTGCAGCGGATGGTCGTAGAGGTTGATGAAGCCCTCGGAGATCATCGCGCCGAAGCTGGGAGTGGTGTTCGACCCGAGGCCGAGGAAGGCCAGGCCCGACTGGACGGCGATGGAGGTTCCGGCCAGGAAGGCGGTGGCGATGATGACCGGGCCGCGCACCACGAACAGCACGTGCCGGCCCAGGATGCGCAGGTTCGACAGCCCCGAGACCCGCGCGGCGTCCACGAACAGCTCGTTCTTCACGCCGATCACCAGGTTGCGGACCAGGCGGTAGATGCCGGGGGACAGCAGCACCCCGAAGATCATCATGGTGACGCGGTAGTCGCCCCGGGTCACCGGCAGCAGCACGATCAGCAGCAGCAGTCCGGGGAAGGTCATCACCAGGCTGAACAGCCACTCGGTGACGCCCCGGATCCGGCGGTGGAAGTAGCCGCCGACGAGCCCGGCCGTGACGCCGATGGCCAGGGCGATGCCCGTGCCGATCAGCGCCGAGACCAGGCTGGTGTTGATCGAGTGGAGCAGCCGGGCGAAGATGTCCCGGCCGCTCTGGTCGCCGCCGAGCGGGTAGCCCGGTGTGCCGGCGTCGGCGTTGATGGCGTCCAGCGAGGCCTCGTTCGGGCCGTGCCCGGCCAGGACCGGGGTCAGCAGGCCCAGCGCGACGATGACCAGCAGCACCCCGGAGGTGATCATCGCCTGCGGGTCGCGGCGCAGCTTGCGCAGCACCGACCGGCGCCGGGCGGTCTCCGGTGCGGTCTGCGGTGCGGTGACGGTTTCGACGCTCAATGGATTCTCGCCTTCGGGTTGAGCCAGCCGTTCACCAGGTCGACGACCAGGTTGACGCCCACCACGAGCAGCACGCTGAACACGGTGATGCCCATGATGATGGGGACGTCGCCCTGCAGGGACGCGTCGAAGGCGTAGCTGCCGAAGCCGGGCAGCGCGAACACCTTCTCGATGATCAGCGCCCCGCCCAGCATCGTGATGAACTCGAAGGACAGCACGGTGAGCGCGGGCCCGGCGGCGTTGCGCAGGGCGTGGCGGAGCACGATCGACCGGGCGGAGACGCCCCGGGTGCGCAGCGTCCGGACGTAGTCCTTGCGCAGCTCGTCGACCATGCTGCCGCGGATCTGCGCGGTCAGGGCGGCCACCCCCGCCACCACCAGGGCGATCACGGGGATGGTGATCGTCGCGGCCCAGCGGCCGGGGTTCTCGGTGAACGGGGTGTAGCCGGTGGCGGGCAGCAGGTGCAGGTTGATGGCGAGCACCACCACGAGGATGATCGCGACCAGCAGGTTCGGCACCAGGTAGCCGATCAGCGAGGCGCCCTGCGCGATCCGGTCAACAGCGCCGCCGCGCGAGGCCGCCAGCACGCCCAGCGCGACGCTGATCGCGACGGTGACCAGCAGCGCGACGACCACGATGGACAGGGTGACGGCCAGCCGCGAGGTGACGGCCTCCACCACGGGTTCGCTGGTGAAGTAGGAGACCCCGAAATCGCCCCGCACGGCGCCCGAGAGCCAGTCCAGGTACTGGACGAGCACCGGGCGGTCCAGCCCCATCTGGGCCTTCATCGCCCGCACCGCCTCAGGCGTCGCCGAGGTGCCGAGCCGGTTGCCGACGATGCCGTCGAACGAGGTGCTCAGCAGCAGAAAGGTGATCATGGTCACCAGGAGCGCGAGCACCAGGCCCGTCCCCAGGCGCCGCAGCGCGTAGAAGATCATGACGGATCCCTTCGGACCGGGGCGGTTCCGGGCGGGACGGGCCCGCCCGGAACCGGCGGCTAGCCGGAGACGCCGAACGCCCGGATGGTCTGGAAGGTCAGGGACCCGTCGCCGAGGTACGTGACCCCGCCCTTGGTGACCCAGTTGGCCCCGACGTAGAAGACCGGCGCGTTCCAGGCGTTCTGCACCAGGAACGCGTTGATCTTCTTGTAGAGGTCGGCGGACCTGGCCGGGTCCTGCTCCCGGTTGGCCTGGTCCAGCAGCTTGCTCAGCCGGGGGTCCTCCGTGCCGAAGGTGTTGCGGAAACCGTCCGGCTCGGCGTACAGCCGCACCTCGACCGGGGCGATGTTCAGGCCTTCCAGCATGAAGAACATCGGGTACTTCTTCGAGCTGAGCGCCGCCACGTTGTTCTGCGGGGGCACCGGGTCCCAGGTCACCTTGATCCCGATGTCGGCGAGCGACTGCGTGATCGTCGGCTCGAACGGCTTGGTGAAGATGAAGCTGGGCATCTTCACCGAGAAGCCGCCGGCGTAGCCGGCCTCGGCCATCAGCTTCTTGGCGCCGGCGGGGTCGTAGGAGTAGGTCTGCTCCAGCGCGGGGTCGTAGGCCGGGCCCTTGGGGTTGAACTGCTGCACCGTCGGCTTCCCGGCGCCGCGCAGCAACTGCTGGACGATCTTCGGCCGGTCGAAGGCCATGTTGATCGCCTTGCGCACCCGCACGTCGCCGAGCGGCTTGAGCACCTCTCCCTCGCGATCCACCATCACCAGGTTCCCGGTCGTGATGGCCTGCACGAGCGTGGAGCCGAAGCCCGCCGCCTTGAGCCTGGCGAGGTGGTTGACCTCGGCGGTGCCGGCGTTGAGCTCACCGGCCTGCAGGGCGTTGGCGGTCGCGGTGCGGTCCGCGATCACCCGGATCTTGACGGTCTCGAACGGGAAGGCCTTGGCGTTCCAGTAGTCGTTCCGGCGCTTGAGCACGTACGTCGAACCGTTGACCGTCGCGGCCTTGTCCAGGACGTAGGGGCCGGAGCCGACGGGGGTCAGCTTGGTGGCCGGATCGTTCAAGGTCGCCGGGTCCCCGATCACGCCCGCCGCCATGGACAGCGAGCTCAGCAGCGCACCGTCGGGCTTCTTGAGCTTGATGACGACGGTGAGGTCGTCGGGGGCCTGGACCGACGCGATCGAGGAGAACTTGAACCGGTTCGGCCCCGGCGTGGCGATGCTGCGCTCCAGGGTCGCCTTCACCGCGGCGGCGTTCACCTTGGCGCCGCTGCTGAAGGCCATGCCCTGCCGCAGCTTCAGGGTCAGCGTGCGCGCGTCGTCGGAGTAGTTCCAGCTCGTCGCCGCGTTCGGCTGCAGCCGGCCCTTGTTGTCGGCGTAGAGCAGGGTGTCGTAGACCGAGTTCCAGACGTAGGCCTGCTGTCCTTCCACCAACTGGGCCGGATCGAGCGAGTTCGGGGCGCCTTGGACGGCGAGGGAGAGCGTCGTGGCGTCCGCCGACGAGCCCTGCGAGCCGGCGCCGCACGCCGCCGTCGCCAGCAGTGCCGCGGCGGCGGCCGTCAGGGTGAGGATCCGCGACCGTAGTCGTGAGCCCGGGGGGCGAATGCGCATGGTGCAGATTTCCTTCGATGTGGACCGCTGGGACAGGGGGCACCGCAGGTCAGTCACGCCGGCCCCGAACGACGTGCGTTGACGTGGCATTTCCGGGTGGTTACCGAGCCATTAAGCGGATCGGTCGAGCGGTGTGGCAAGCGGTTGCCATATGTTGTCGCCACGGCCGGTTCCGCCGAGGAAGACGGAGGTGAGCGAGAGTGACCGAGCGTGAGGTGCCGCCGGTGGCCGGGGGCGGGGAGCCGCGCCCGGGCGCCGCCCGCCCGGACCGGCCGCCGACGATCTACGACGTGGCCAGGGCGGCGGGCGTGTCGCCCTCGACCGTGTCGCGCGCCTTCGCCAAGCCGGGACGGGTCAACGCCACCACCGCCGAGCGCATCCGCCGGGTGGCCGCCGAGCTGGGGTACCGCGTCAACCCGCTGGCCTCGGCGCTGCCGACCGGCCGCACCCGGATGCTGGCGCTGGTGGTCTCCGACGTGACCAACCCGGTCTACGCCGAGGTCATCCGCGGTGCCGAGTCGGCCGCCGTCGAGGTCGGCTACGTCCTGCTGCTCATCGACGCCCAGGAGTCCGACCGGCTCGAGCGCAGCAGCCTGGAACGCGCGCTGCCGGGTGTCGAGGGCGTGGTCCTGGCGGGCACCCGGATGTCGGACTCGGCCATCCGCATGGCCGCCAAGCAGCGGCCGACGGTGGTGCTCAACCGGCATGTCGCCGACGTGCCGAGCATCGTCCTGGACAACCCGTGCGGCATGCGCCTGGCCGCCGAGCACCTGGCCGGTCTCGGGCACCAGGCGCTGACCTACGTGGCCGGTCCCGAGGCCTCCTGGGTGGACGGCATGCGCTGGCGCAGCCTGCGCGAGGCGGCCGCCGAGCGGGAGCAGCGCGTCCACCGGGTGGGACCGTTCGCGCCCACGGTCCAGGGCGGCCGGGAGGCGGCGGGCAGCCTCACGGGCGACCTGCCGACCGCCGTCGTGACCTACAACGACCAGATGGCGATCGGGCTGATGCTCGCGCTGCAGGCGGGTGGCGTCCGGGTGCCCGGTGACGTCAGCGTGGTCGGCTTCGACAACATCTTCGCCGCCCAGATCGTCACCCCCGGCCTGACCACGGTGGCCGCGCCGCTGCGCACCCAGGGGCACACGGCCGTCGACGCCGTCCTCGCCTCGGGTGGCTCGGCCGTGCCGCGCACCGGCCAGCCGATGACCCTGCCGGTGAAGCTGGTGGTACGCGCCTCGACCGCCCGCAGGCGCCGCACCATGCCCGGTCCGCGCACGGCCCTCTGAGCAGGGGGCGGCTCCGACGGCGGCGGGGGACGCCGCGTAACCGGCATGGCCGAGGGCGGAGGAGGTCTCCGCCGCCCTCGGCCACGCCGGGCCGCGATCTCACCCGCGATCTGAGCCGCCGGCCATCCCGGTCGGGAGCCGGTGACGCGGCCGCCGGTTCAGGCGAGCAGGTTTCCAAGACCGCGGCACGGGTCGTGGAATCACGATCCGGGCCTCACGCGGTGGCCGGTGTCACCGCCGGATCCACAGTTCCTCGGGCAGCAGCGACCCGAAGCCGTACAGCCTGGCACCGTGGATGTTCGGGGCCGTCTCGACCGCGGGCGCGGCGCGTGTGTAGTAGATGACGGGGACGAGGGCCGCCAGCCGCTCCTGCACCACCTTGTACGCCGCCTTGCGCTCCTCCATCGATGTTGAGAAGCGGCCCTTGTCCAGCGCCGCGCTGAGCTGCGGATCGCTGAGACCCGAGTAGTTGGAGGAGGACCTGCCGTGGTGGACCGTCCACAACTGCGGTTCGGGGTCCACGATCAGGGCCGAGGTGATGAGCATGTCGTAGTTGCGCGAGGCGAAGAGCGCGGCGGTCTCGGCGGAGGCGATGATCCGGATCTTGACCTTGACGTTCTTGAACGCGCTGAGCTGCGCCTGGATGCTCTCCGCCACGGCCTTGGGTTCCGGACTGCTCTGGGCGGTGAAGGTGAACGAGACGGGCTTGCCCTCGGCGGCCAGCTGGTCGAACAGTTTCTGCGCGGTCTTCTTGTCCTGCCTCGTCAGCGGGATGTCCTGATAGAACGGCGAGGTCTCGGTGAACAGCCTGGTGGGGATCTTCCCCTTGCCGTTGTAGACCGACAGGTCGGTGGCCTTGAGGTCCAGCGCCGCGGCGACGGCCTGGCGCGCGCGCAGGTCGTTGAACGGCGGCCTGCGCGTGTTCATGGTCAGGGACTGGCCGCCGCTCAGCGGCATGACCTGGGTCGGGAAGCCCGCCTTGCGCGCCTTGTCGATGGTCTTCCAGCTGGTGTCCACGACCACGTCGGCGCCGCCGCTGGTCAGGCTGCTCAACCGCTGCATGGTGTCGGACGTGGCGCGCAGCACGATGCGGTCGAGGTAGGGCTTGGGGGCGTCCCAGTACTTCGGGTTCCGCACTAGCTCGATCTTGTCCTGGCGGGCCCAGGATCTCAGGGTGAACGGGCCCGCGCCGGCGGGCGCGGCGTCGTAGGCCCGCTGCCCCTTCGCCAGCGCCTTCGGCGAGGCGATCCAGTTCGTCGCCCCGGCGATCACGGCGTGGGCGTAGTTGGGGATGGGCATCCGCAGCGTGATCTTCAGGGTCCGGGCGTCCAGCACCTCGGTCGAGGCCATCATCGCCGCGTCGCGGATGGAGGAGGATCCGGTGGCCGGGTTCCGGATCCGGTCCCAGTTGAACTTCACGGCGTGGGCGTCCAGCGGAGTGCCGTCGGTGAAGGTCAGCCCGGGGCGCAGCTTCAATTCGAAGGTCGCGCCGTTGTCCTTGGTGGTGAAGCTCTCGGCCATCTGGTACTCGACCCGGCCGGTCTGCACGTTGTTGGTCATCAAGGTGCCGTACAGGGCGTTGCCGAGGACGGCGCTGAACGCCCATGCGTTCGATATGGCCGCGGGATCGAGGCTCCGCGGTTCGTTGATCATGATGATGCGGGCGGTGCCGCCCCGCACGGGGTCGCCTACCGGCCCGGTCGAGGTGGTGGCGGCGTGGCTGCTGCACGCGGCCGCGACCAGCGCCGCGGCACAGGCCGCGGCCGCCGCCTTGAAACGTCTGGGTATCTGGAAACGTCTGGTTCGGGTCACCGTCGGCCTCTCATCAGCGGTCAGGGGCTACTGCTGATTCACAGTTCTTCGGGGTGGGGCCGCCGTCGCCGTACGGCGATGGCGGCGTTGACTGTTCTCGCCGGGTGTCCGTCTGGACGCCGGCGTCACAGGCCTTACCGGTGCACGGGCGGTGTGCCGAGTGGTGCCGGGGTCGCACCGCTCCGCTGCACACCACCGACAGGGCGTGGCCGCATCCGGGGGCCCTCTTGCGCCCATACAGTCAGTTCGCCCTTCCGGCCGATCCGCCCCCGGAGCGGCCCATTCAATGGGCACCGTCGCGCCACGCTGCCCGCCGTTGATGTTGGTACCCCGTTTCGCCGGGCTTCGGTCATCCGAAATGGCCGCAGGCGGACGCCCCGCCGGGGTTCAGGCGGGGCTCGGGGTTCTGGCGGGGCCCGGGGGTTCAGGTGGGACCGCCTGTCCGCTCGGCCTGTTCGAGCAGGGAGATGATCGCCGCGGGACTGGCGGGCAGGTGCGTGATCTCCACGCCGAACGGCGACAGCGCGTCGGCGACGGCGTTGATCACGGCCGGCGGCGCGCCGATCGCGCCGCCCTCACCGACCCCCTTGTACCCCCCGGGACCGGGACCGGGGATCTCGATGTGGCCGTACTCGATCGAGGGCACTTCGGTGGTCGTCGGAAGCAGGTAGTCCATGAAGGTGGTGGCGAGGGGGTTGCCGTCGTCGTCGTGGGCGAGATGCTCCAGGAGGGCGCCGCCGATGCCCTGGACGGTGCCGCCGGCGATCTGCCCCTCGACGACGTTCGGGTTGATCATCGGCCCGATGTCCTCGCTGACGATGTACCGCAGCAGGGTCACCTCGCCGGTGGTCACGTCGACCTCGCAGGTGCACACGTGCGTGGCGTTGGCCCAGAGCAGGGGGCTCTGTGCCTTGTACCGGGCGCTCGCCTCAAGACCGGCCGGCAGTCCCGGCGGCAACGCCTCAGGCCGGAAGTAGGCCAGCTCCGCCAGTTCGGCGTAGTCGATCCCGGCGGACGGTGTGCCGCGCACGTGGGCGCGGCCGTGCGCGAGCTCGATGTCGCCCTCCGCCGCCTCCAGGCGGTGGGCGGCCAGCGCCACGATCCTCTCCCGCAGGATGCGGGCGGTCTCGGCGACCGCGCCGGCCGTCATGGAACCGCTCCGGCTGCCGGCGGTGCCCGCGCCGAAGGGGGTCACCGCGGTGTCGCCCTGGACGGTGGCGACGTCCTCGATGTCCACGCCCAGCGCGTCGGCCGTCAGCTGGACCACGGTGGTCTCGATGCTGTTGCCCGTCGATCCGCCCGCCACGTAGACGTTCACCTTGCCCGACGGCTCGACGCGGATCGTCGCGCCCTCCGTCCCGTAGTAGCCCGTCCCGGTCGCGGTCGGCTCCACGTAGGCGGAGGTTCCGACGCCGAGATGGCGGCCCGCCTCGCGCGCCTCGCGCTGTTCCCTGCGGAACGCCTCGTAGTCGAGCATCTTCAGGGCCTGCTCGAAGGTCTCCAGCGGCGCCATGTGGTCGTAGGGCATGCCGCTCGGATTGGTGAAGGGCATCTCCTCGCCGCGCAGCATGTTGCGCCGCCGGAGCTCGATCGCGTCGATGCCCAGCCGGCGGGCGGCGATGTCCAGCAGCACCTCGCGCGCGACGGACTCGAACTGCCAGGGGCCCCGGTAGGCGGTGCGGCCGCAGGTGTTGGAGAACACCGACGTGGTCGACCAGGTGCCGCGCGGCACCCGGTACGGGCCGGGGAAGAACATGCCGACGGCGCCGGCGGTCTTGACCGGCCCTGGTGTGGGGTAGGCCCCCACGTCCTGCACGTGGTCGAGCCGCACGGCCAGGATCTCGCCGTCGCCCGAGAAGGCCATCCGGGTCCTGCCGTGCTCGTGGCGCGCCTGGCCCGCCGTCATCAGGTTCTCGCGCCGGTCCTCGATCCACTTGATGGCGCCCGGGACCTTGCGCGCCGCCAGCATGACGCACATCTCCTCCCGCTGCGGGACGACCTTCTGGCCGAAGCCGCCGCCGGTGTCGCGCATGATGACCCTGACCGAGTGCTCGGGCAGCCCCAGGAGCCGCGAGAAGAACGCGCGCACCTCGTGCGGGGCCTGGGTGGCCGCCCAGATCGTCATCTCGCCGGCGCCGGCCGTCCACTCGGCCACCAGGCCCCGCGTCTCCATCGGGACCGCCGCGTAGCCCTGCTGGTAGATGGTCTCCTCGACGACGTGCGGCGCCGAGGCGAAGGCGTCCTCGACCGTCTCCGGGGGCGGTCCGGACGACCGGCCCGCGATGTTGCCCGGGTAGCCCTCGTGGATCTGGATGTCGGTGCTGTGCGCCTGCCGGTAGTCGGCGATCGCGGGCAGCGGGTCGTAGTCCACCTCCACCAGTTCCGTCGCGTCCTCGGCCAGGTACCGGTCCTCGGCGACCACCAGGGCCACCGGGTCCCCGACGAAGCGCACCTCGTCCGAGGCCAGCGGCGGCCATGCCATGCCCGCGTCCCGGCCGAGCGAGGTGTACCACTGCTCCCGCACGTCCGGATTGAGGTCCTCGGCGAGGAACACCGCGTGCACCCCGGGCAGCTCCAGCGCCTGCGAGGTGTCGACGCGGGTGATGTGCGCTCGAGCGATGGGGCTCCGCACGAAGCAGGCGTGGAGCATGCCCGGCCGCGAGATGTCGTCCACGAAGGTGCCGTGTCCGGTCACCAGGCGGCCGTCCTCAACTCGGTGGACCCGGGCGCCCGCGTAGCGGGCCGCGGCGGTCTCGGTCATGGGCCTCGTTCCTTTCGAGCCGGCGGGAGGTGACCGTCAGTCCCAGGCCACGGGCAGCGAGTGGACCCCGAAGACGACCATGTCCGTGCGCAGCGGGATCTCGCCGGCGGGGACGGCGAGCCGCAGGTTCGGCAGGCGCGTGAGCAGCTCGACGAGGCCGATGCGCAGCTCGACCCGGGCGAGCTGCTGGCCCAGGCACTGGTGGACGCCGTGGCCGAAGCCCAGGTGCGGGGTGCGGGGCCGGGTGAGGTCGAGCCGCTCGGGCGCGGACCAGTGCGCGGTGTCGCGGTTGGCGGTGGGGACCGAGATCAGGACGGTGTCGCCGGCGGGGATGGTGACACCGGCGACGGTCAGGTCCTCGGTGGCGATCCGGCGCGGCCCGGTGTGGATGATGGACAGGTAGCGCATCAGTTCCTCGACCCCGTTGTCGATCAGGGCGGGGTCGGCGCGCAGCGCGGCGAGCTGGTCCGGATGCTCCAGCAGCGCGAAGGTGCTCAACGCGAGCATGTTGGCGGTGGTCTCGTGTCCGGCGCCGAGCAGCGTGAGGCCGATGTCGACCAGCTCCGCGTCCGACAGGGGCGGGTCGGCGGCGAGATCGCCGCGGATCAGGCCCGAGAGCAGATCGTCTCCGGGGTTGTCCTGCTTGGTCGCCACCAGCGTGCGCATGAACTCCAGCAGCCCGGCCCCCGCCTGTGCCTGTTCCTCCGCGCTCCTGCTGGTGTTGAGGGTGATCGCGCTGCGTTCCTGGAACTCCGCCCGGTCCTCGTAGGCGACACCGAGCAGTTCGCAGATCACCAGCGAGGGCAGCGGCAGCGCGAAGTCCGCGACCAGGTCGGCCCGGCCGCCCGCGGCGCGCATGGCCTCGATGAGCTCGACGCTGATCTCGTGGACCCGGGCCTCCAGGGCCTTCATGCGGCGCACGGTGAACTGGCTGATCAGCAGCCGCCGCAGCCGGGTGTGCTCGGGCGGGTCCATGAAGATGAACATGCCGTCGCGGCGCTCGACCTCCTGGACGGGGCAGCCGGACGGCCCCTCTGCTACCTGCTCCGGCGTCAGGTTGAACGAGCTGGTGCGCCGGATGACGTCGGAGCTGAACCGGACGTCGGACAGGACCGCACGGGCCTCGTCGTATCCGCTGATCACCCACAGGTCCGCGCCGTTGCGCAGCCGGATCTTCGAGACGGGCCCGTCCTCCCGCAGCCGCTCCCGCGCCTCCGGCGGGTCGAACGGGCAGCCCGGCCGCCGCTCGACCTGCTCGGGCGGGAACGGGCGCTGCCCGATGATGGAGGCGGGGCGGTTGGCTTGCTTCGCGGTGCTCATCGAATGTTCCCTTCGTCAGGAAGAAAGCAGCGAGAAAGACGGCCTTCTGGTTCAGCCGCCACCGTGCTCATGAGAAGAGCGTCTTGCCGCGCGCAACGGTCGTGCCGCGGGCGTGGCGCGCCGGCCCGGCCGGGGCGTGCTCGGCGGTCGCCGGGAAGCCCGAGGACCGCGCCGCGCGTGCGCTCACCTGAGCAGGCTTCCCGCGTCGACGGGCAGGGTCGCTCCGGTGACATAGCGGCCGTCATCGGAGACCAGGTACAGCACCGCGTTGCTGATGTCCTCCGGCTCCACCCACGGCACCGGGAGGACGTGCTTCTCCTGCGAGATCGGTGCGAAGTCCTCGGCGGTGGGATTCTCCAGGTCCGGCCGGAACGCTCGATAGGTCCAGTCGTTCATGAGCATCGGTGTGTTCACCTGCGTGGGGTGCACGGTGTTGACCCGGATGTTGTACTGCCCGAGTTCCAGGGCCAGCGTCCGCATCAGCCCCACCACCCCGTGCTTGGCCGCGATGTAGTGGCCGATGTGCTGGGCCCCTCGCAGACCGCCGACCGAACTGGTCAGCACGATCGCGCCTCCGCGGCCGCCCTCGATGATGTGCGGGATCGCCGCCTTGACGCTGTGCCACACCCCGGTGAGGTTGATGTCGATGGTGTCCTGCCAGACCTCCTCCTTCATCGAGTGCATGAGGTCGCCCGTGGCGCCGATGCCGGCGTTGGCCACGACGATGTCCAGCCGCCCCAGCTGCGCGACTCCTTCGTCCACGGCCGCCTTCAGCGCGCCCTGATCGCGCACGTCGGCCTGCACGGCGACGATCCGGCGGCCCTCCTTCTCGACCAGCGAGACGGTCTCGGCCAGATCGTCCGGTGTGGGCATGGGGAACAGGACGCCCTCGACCTGCCGGCAGATGTCGACCGCGATGATGTCCGCGCCCTCCCGTGCCAGCTGTACAGCGTGGCTGCGCCCCTGGCCGCGCGCCGCCCCGGTGATGAAGGCGACCTTGTCTTCGACTCGTCCCGGCATTGCTACCTCGTTCCTGTTGGTACGCCGATATGGCTGCACGACCGAGTCGGGCAGGTCGACCGATATGCGGCTCGGCCTCTCGGCCCGCTTCCGTCTTCTGTGTGACCGGTGGATGCGGCGGGTCAGCCGTCGCTGATCGCGATCGCCGCGGCGGGGCACAGGGCTTCGGCCTCACGGGCGGCCTTCCAGCGCGACCGCGGTGGCCTGCGATCCAGCACTTCGACGATCCCGTCGTCCTCTCGCTGGTCGAACACCTCGGGAGCGGCGAGTGCGCACTGTCCCGCACCTACGCATCGGTCCTGGTCTGCCTTGATCTCCACGGGCGCCGCCTTCCTTGTCGAGCGGTGCCGAGCGCCCGGGCACGGTGCTCCTCGGCCCTTATTTAAGAAGGTCTTCTTACTACTACCATAGGGTTCTTCTCAGAGGAATATCTGAGAAGATGCTGATGAAGGGGGCCGCCCTCGCCGTACGCGAACCTCCGTCCGGCGAGGCGCCGCTACTATCGCGTGCGGAGTGAGATCGCCTCGCAGGAGGCCGCGTGCGCCTCCCGTGTGGGCGGTGCGGTAACGCCGTGCGGACGACAGGAAGACGATCACATGGACGCCAACACCTCGCTGCGCCGGCCTCGGCAGGCCGCGCGCCGGCCGGCCGTCTCGCGGCGAGAGCAGGCCGACGCCACGCGCGTGCTGCTGCTGCGCACGGCCGAACGGCTCTACGCCGAGTACGGCCTCTCGGAGGTCTCCAACCGTCAGATCGTCGAAGCGGCGGGCCAGGGCAACAACTCCGCCCTGGCCTACTATTTCGGCTCGCGCGCCGATCTCATCCGCGCCATCGCGCGTTTCCACGGCGAACCCATCGCACGCCGCATCCAGCAGCTGGCGGGGGAGGCGCGCGACTCCGCCGATCCCCGCGACCACGTCGCCAGCCTGGTGCTGCCCTACACCGAGCATCTCGCCGAGCTCGGCCACCCGACCTGGTACGCGCGTTTCGCCGCCCAGATCTGCGCCGACCCGGCACTGGGCCCCGACGAACTCGCCGCACCCTTGCAGGCCCCGGTGTTCCGGAAGGCGATCGTCTCGATCCGTTCGCAGGCCCCCGGGCTGTCACCGAAGGTGGCGGCGCTGCGCAGCCAGAGCATGCGGCTCGTGGTCATTCACACCTGCGCCGAGCAGGAACGCGCGGCGGCCTCGACGGGTCAGCCGGCGGACTGGGCGATGGTGGGTGAAGCCCTCGTCGACATCGTCACCGGCATGCTCCTCGCCCCGCCCCACAGCCGCCCCACGCGACGGCGCGGGCCCCGCACTTCCTGAGGTATCCGCGCATGACCGGCAGGGTCCTGATCGGCGCCGTCGCCGGCGAGAAGAACTACACCGTCCTCTACCTGCTGGGCGGGGCCATGGCGCTGATCGGCGGGCTGGTGATCCTGGTCAAGGTCAAGGCGGTGCGTTGAGTCGAGCACCGCCGCGTAGAGCGCGTCGCGCCTCGAATTGGAGCGAGGGACCGCCGGAGTAGCCACCCGCCTAGGGTATTCGCCCCTGAAGACGCGGGCCGGTGCGGGCGGGATGCGACACGATGCCGTGCACGACCCGCCAGGTACGGCGCCCCTCGCCCGTGGTCGCCGCGGCGCCGAGCACTACGACCGTACGGCCCTGCCATAGACCAGGCGGCGGAGCACGACCTCCGCCGGTCCGCGCCGGTGGGCGCGCTCCAGGGTGTACGCGCCGAACACGGTGATCAGCCAGACCCCCACGGCGAACAGCGCCATGGTGGCGCTGCTCATGTGCGCTCCGAGGCCGAGCCCCCAGGCCGCCAGGATCGGCGAGAAGATCAGTGAGTGGGCCAGATAGGTGGACAGCGAGCGCTTGCCCACGGCCGCCACCGCGACCGTGGCGCGGCCCCGCCTGGCGCGTTCGGGCAGGTGGTGCGCGGCCAGGGCGAACAACGCCACATACCCGAGGCCGCCGGCGATCCCCGTGATGTCGCGTACCCCGGACAGCGCCCCCTCCTCGGTCACCGCGACGGCGGGCACGTCCAGCGCTCCGATATGCGCGAGCGCCAGGGGCAGCGCGCCGAGCCAGCCGACCGCCACCCCGATGAGGGCGGTCCACCGCAGCAGCCGCAGATGGCGGTGCGGCTCCTCCAGGACCCGCCGCCGCGCCGCCCAGAAGCCGAGCAGGAACTGCGGACCCAGCAGCGAGAACACGCCGCCGACGAAGGTGACGAAAAGGCCGGTCTCCAGCCGCTTGCCCGCCGCCTCCAGCCAGTTCTCCTCGCCCGAGGCATAGACCACCGTGGTCGGATCGGCCCCGAGACTCCCCATCGAGTCGAGGTCCCCGGTGGCCACGGCCCAGATGGAGGGCAGCGCGAGAACGATCGAGAGGGCGGCGACGATTCCGGCCCACACCAGCAGCGTTCGGGTGGCGCGGCGCAGGAACAACCAGCCGAGCACCAGGCTCACCACGCCGTAGGAGCCGATGATGTCGCCCGCCATCAACAGCGTGGCGTGCGCGAGGCCGAAGACCACCAGCCACAGACTGCGGCGCCGCAGCAACCGCACCGCCGCCCGTTCCTTCGTGCCCGCGGCGGTCTGACGCAGGTAGAGCTGCATCATCCCGTAACCGAAGAGGAACGCGAACAGCGGGTAGACGCGTAGATCCAGCATCATGATCATGAGGAACTGGACGGCGCGGTCCACCGCGGAGCCCTCGTGGGGATGCCATCCGGACGCGCCCTGCCGTTCCGCGTACAGATAGAAAACGGTGTTGGAAAGCACGATCAGGAGCAACATGACCCCGCGCGCGAGGTCCGGCGCCAGGGCGCGCTCGCCGGCACGCACCGATCCGCGCGCCACGACCTTGTCGTCTGTCTGCATGGAAACAGCCTGAAGCGATCGGACAAGGCGCACATTGTCCAAAGGTCTAGCCGCCGGGTCCGTTGGGCTAATGCACCGGTCGCCCTTGGAGCGTCCCTATAGCCAGTTTGCTGAATCGTCATGTCCCCGAGCAGATCCTGACCGTGCTACCTCCCCGGGCGCGCTCGGGACCGCGCTGACGAGCCGACCGCCGGCATCATCGACACCCCCGCCTGCCGCTGCCAGCGCATCACACTGCACATCGTGCGCAAGGCAACCGGCCAGAAGGGCTCGCAGTGATCCTGAGCCGATAGGTGGTGGCCAGGACCCTGGCGTGGAGCTGAGGCAGTGGTGCCGTCGTGGGCGTTCCCGTGCCCGACGTTGATGCTGCTCGCTTGCGCAGGTTGCTCGCTGCGGAGGAGGCCTTAACTCCCTGGACGACCGAAACCTGCTCGATAGTCCCACGCGCTCCTGGATCGACGCCCGTGCGAGCCAAGAAGGGCTGGGCAGATGGTGGGTCGTTGATCGGGACGGGGTGCCGACGGCGGCGGGGTGGGTGTCATTTCCCGCGTGCGGGGCGCTGCATGATCACGGCGTCCTCATCCGGGCGCGCCGCGCCGAGGATTGCGAAACCGTGGCGTTCGTACCACGCGATGAGCCGCGCGAGGTCGGTATCGGTGTCGCCGGTGACCGGCTCCGCGGTCAGCCGGACCGGCAATCGCCACTCGTCGGCCAGAGCGAGCACGTCACGGAGTGCGGCCTCGGCGAGCCCTTGGCCGCGCATCGCCGGAGAAGTGCGGATGAAGTGCAGGAGCACCGGCTCCCCGGGCCCGCTCCAGACCACGTAGAGCTCGACGGCGGGGTGCTCCGCCTGCACCCTGGCGACCTCGTCGCGGAACCGGTCGTGGTGCGGCACATGATCGACATTGCCGAGCGCGGGTCAGCAGAACCGCTCTGACCTGGGGTTTTGGTGATGGATGGCGGGCGCTTGAGGATGGCGGTAGAGGCCCGAGCCCCAACCTTTGGCCGACTGCCCACCGGCGTGACGACCAGCCTGCCGAAGCCGCCGCTGTGGTGCGATGCAGGCCCGGCCGTTCATGGCCGAACTGGGCGTTGGTCTCGTGGAGGCGCCGTCGAAGGAGGGATGCGCGTGTGCCGGGCGACCGGAAACGGGACGTGGTGGGGGAGTGGCCGTCGGCGCCGACCTCGAGATTCGGGCAACACTCGCCACCAGCGTGGTGACCGTCGCACCGGCTGTGTCAGGACGGAGGCGCCGATCCGCGGGCGCGACCTGGACGGGCGGTCGGCTCTGGGGCACCGCTACTGGCCGTGTCGTGGGTCCTCGCCCTCCGCGATCCGACGGATCCAGAGAGCGCGACGTTCGCCGGAGACGGTGCTGTCTCGGTGACGGCTGGCTACATCGGCGGGCAGGCGCTCGGAGGCCGGTCTGGTGGATGAGGTTCACTTCAGCGTGGTGCCGCTCCTGTTCGGCAGCGGGAAGCGCTACTTCGGGTCCTACGCCGGCGCACGGCAGCTCCTGGAAAACCCGCAGGTCGTCGAGGGCGATCGCGCGCTCCACCTCGTCTATGCCGTTCGCAAGCCCTGACCTGCGGCGTCCGGACCTGCGATGGTTCGCCGCCTCCCCGGACGGCACCGTCACCTACTTGGCCTCGTTCACCGACCCGCCCCACCTATCGGGACCATGATGGGGAACGAGCCTGCGGCGGCTTCCTGCCTCGTCCTCTGCACGGCGGGTTCGTATCCGAGGGGCGAGGGGTGGGCGTGCCAGGCCGGATGAGCTGGTTGTTCGTGCGGGGACCGACTGGTTCGGGCGTGGGGACGCGGTGGCATATATGCGGTGTCCACCGGATGGGCTGCGGGACGGACCACGCAAGGCGCCAGTGCGGGGCGGCGGGGCGTACCGACACCAAAGGGACGCCGTGCCTGCGGGCTAACCGTCGGCGGTTGGCGGCGATCACGAACAGCTCATACCGCTCACAGTGGACGAAGTCCGGCGACTGTTCGCCATGCCCGCCTTCAGACCCGTGGCCGCATGCGACATCCTGGTCGACGGCGGAAGGACCACCGCGCTGAGGCTGTGAACACGACCGGACAGGACCGGTACGAACGGGAGGAAACGTGAAGCTGGGGTTTGCGATGCCGCATCTGCTGCGGCTGAAGGCGACCTGCCAGCCGTGGGAGGCGGCGGTGACGGGCGCGGACCAGACGCGCCTGGCCAAATGGGCCGAGAAGCTGGGCTACGCCATGATCAGCGTCCCCGAGCACCACATCATCCCCAAATCCCACCTCGAGCTGTCCGGCCCGCACCACCTCAGCGCCTATCCGACGATGGCCTACCTGGCCGGGGCGACCGAGCGGATCCGGGTCAACTCCTGCATCGCGATCCTCCCGGCGCAGCACCCCATCGTCACGGCCAAGGCACTGTCCAGCATCGACTGGCTGTCGGGCGGCCGGGTCACCGTCACTTTCGGGGTCGGGTGGCTGGAGGAGGAGTTCGACCTGCTCGGCGTGCCCTTCCACGAACGCGGCGCGATGAGTGAGGAGTACATCCAGGCGATCATCGAGCTGTGGACGAAACAGGAGCCGCGGTTCGAGGGCCGGTACGTCTCCTTCCGTGATGTGGCGTTCGAGCCCAAGCCCGTCCAGTCCCCGCACGTGCCGGTATGGTTCGGCGGCGACGCCGACGCCGTGCTCAAACGCGCCGGCCGCTACGCCTCGGGCTGGTGGCCGTTCCTGACCAAACCCGAGGACATCCCCGCCCGGCTGGAGTTCATCAGATCCCAGCCCGACTACGCCGGCCGGCTCACCGAGGTGTTCTACGGGTTCGCCACCTCACGCGTCGGCGAGGGGCACACCGTGCGGGACGACCCGCGCGCACGGCCCGGCATGACCAAACAGGAGATCATCGACCGGCTCGGCTGGTTCTCCGAACTGGGCGTCACGATGAGCTCGGTCCCCATCCCCCAGGTCCAGCACATCCAGGAGTACTTCGACTACACCCAATGGGTCGCCGAAGAGATCATGCCCGCGATCGCGTAGCACGCGTTCCGCTGAAGCCGGAGGGGCGATCGCTGCCGGTCGACCGCCCAGATCGAGGCCGACCTGGGGATCGACTGTGCGCCGGCGCGAGGAATGCCGACCCAGGTGTAGGAAGGTGTGCCGGCCGCGGACCTTGAGGGGCTGCGGCCTACACAGACGCCGATCCTGATGCCGGCGGGCGAGCGTGGGCCGAAGGCGGTACACCGGGCGCTGGGCGAGGTGACCTCCCGGGCGCCGAAGACGGTCGCGCGGACGGTGCCCGGGATGCCTCACGCGTGGAGCGCCGAGGACCCGGCACTGTTCCATCGCGTGCTCCGGCACTGGCCGGCGGCGAGCGAACCGCGCCGCGCCCGGAGGAAGGGTGACCGCCTTTCACGTGCGGGCGATCGAGAGGGCCTGCGGCCCGGTGAACTCCAGGAGACCGGCCAGCCCGCCCCTCGCGGCCGCCGCAGCCGCTCAGTCCGAACCCGCCGAACGGCACCTCGGGGGAGTTCGGGGCGCCGTTGTTGATCCCGACGATGCCGATCCGGAGCCGTCCGGCCAGCACGGCCGCGTCGGCGCCGCACACGTAGCCGCCCAGCCCGAAGTCCCACCCGTTGACCTCTTCGACCAGCGCGTCCTCGTCGGCGTACGGGCGCACGCCGACGACCCGGCCGAAGACCTCCTCCGTACAGACGGGCATGTCGCCCGGAACGGCCACGACGGCCGGGGCGACGAAGGAGCTGGCGGGCGGGACGCCGTCGTCCGGCCGGACGTCGGCTCCGGCCGCGCGCCTCTTGGACCAAGGCGTCGAGCCGTTTCACGTGCGAGGCGTCGATCACCGGGCTGAGTCCGGTGGCCTCGTCGCGTGGATCTCCGACGCGCAGCGCGCGGGAGCGGGCGGTGAACGCCTCGACGAAACCGCCGTACAGGCTCTCGTGGACGAACACATTGTTGGTGGCGATGCAGGACGCGCCGTTGTTGCGGTACTTGGCGACCAGGAGGGGCTCCACGGCGGCGGCGTCCGGGTCGGCGTCGGCGCGGACGATGAAGGGGGCGCGGCCGCCGAGTTCGAGGAGCGGTTTGGTGAGCGTGGCGGCGGCGCGTCCGGCGAGCAGTTTGCCGACTCGGGGGAGCCGGTGAAGCTGATCGCGCCCACCCGCGGGTCGTCCAGGAGCGCGTTGGACATCTCTCCGTGCCGTCCCCGGCGACGGTGGGCAGCGCGCCCGAGGGCACGAACGGCTCGAGGAACTCGGCGAAGCGCAGCCCGGACAGCGGCGTCAGCTCCGGCGGCTTGAGCACGGTCACGCAGTCGGCCGCGAGCGCGGCGCAACCTTGCGGGCCGGGATTGACAGCGGGAAGTGTGCCTCCAACCGGTCCAACGGCTCCATCAGCCGCCGTTGCCGGCGGCCAGTCGGAGCGAACGGTGGAACGCCTGGTCGAGCTCCATGTGCAGCGCCACGCCGCCGGCCTCGACGGCGGCAGTGCCCGCAGGGCGGCGAGCCCGTCCTCGGTGACCCGCTCGGCGGCCGGACGGGCGGTCAGGCCCTCTGGTATCTCGCGAAGCTCGTAGATCTCCAGCAGGTCCGCCGCCGTGATCAGGGCGACGACCGCTCCCTTGCGCGGGACGAAGGCGCCCAGCCCGTCGTCGGCGATACGGGAGATCGCCTCCTGGGCCGGGCTCCGGCTGACCCCAGCCGGTGGGCGACCGCGGGCACCGACAGCCGGGCGCCGCGCGGCAGCCTCCGTTGCAGGATCGCCTCGCGCAGCCGCAGTTACGCCTGCTCTGCCAGGGCGTCCCCGACGACGGGGGCAGTTCGGGGAGACGGGAGCGGTTGGCACGCACGGAACCATGCAGGACTACATGATGCATGTAATCCAGCCGGGTATTCCTACGTGTCAGTTGGAAAAGGCTGCATACTGCACCGGGATGAGTCGTGCGGCAGGGATGTGAGACTGTCCGTCGTGACTGGTGACGTCCGCATCGAGGCCGAGGAACTCCTCCACGAACGTGGCCTGCTCGCCCTGGCCGGCGAGGTCGGGGAGACCTTCGTCGGAGGCAGCTACCACTCCGACCTGATGACCTGGCGCGACCTCGACATCTACATCAGGGCGCCCGAGCTGAGCGTGGCGGCGTACTTCGCCTTCGCCGGCCGGGTCGCGCGGCTCGTGGACGCGCGCAAGGCGTCGTTCCGCGACAACCGGTCAGGCGCCGACCCCGATCTCCCCGCGGGTCTCTACTTCGGCGTCAAACAGGGTGACCCGCGGCATGGGGCCTGGAAGCTCGACCTGTGGGCTCTGGACGGTGATTCGTTCGATCGCACGCGCGCCAGGGCCCGAGCGTTCGCCGCACGACTGACCGCCGAGACGCGTGCCGCCATCCTGCGCGTCAAGGGCGCCTACTGGGCGGATCCCCGATACCGCGACACCATTACCAGCACCATGATTTACGACGCGGTTCTTCGGGCCGGGGTGAAGACGCCTGAACAGTTCGAGGCCTGGCTCGGTGACGAGGAGTGCGACGCTGATCATTGATACGCCTCATGTCGCGACGCAACTGACCGCGGCGGACGGGACGAAGAGCGGCTGGGAGCCGCCGGAGCGGGTGTGGGAGATGCTGGCCCGGCTGCGGGAAGGGATGTACGGCCGGATGTCGAACCCGCTTTCGAGCGGCCGCCGCCCCCGCACGCCTTCGCCGAGGACCAGGAGTACTGTCCGCGCAGTGAGGCGTACACGCCCCCATGGTCCGGCGATGGCCTGGCCCGCGTCACAGCCACCCCGGAGCGTCGGGCAGCCAAGGGCGCTTGATCGCTCGACGATGCCATGGGGACGGACGTGCCGACACCGAGTGGCGAAGGGACGCGATGGCCGACGAGCAGGCGCTCCAGAGACTCATCGACCGGTTGTTGGCGGAGGTGTGCCCGCAGTGGGAGCCGCCGCCCCGTCTGGCGCCGGCCGGGGTGACCGCGGAGCAGTGGGAGTGGGAGCGACTCGAGGCCACACGGCTGCGGCTGGGACGGGCGCTCGCAGAACGGCCGGACTTGGCGGCCGAACGAGCGGGGACGATCCTTGCGGCGATCGGGCTCGATCGGGGGCACACGAACCAGTTGGTGCATCCGCTGATCGCGGCGATCGGCCGCCGGGCCGTCCTGGAGCACCTGACCGAGATGGCCGGGGACGAGGAGCGTTCCTGGGAGGGCCGGGGTAACGCGGCCTCGGCCGGTTACTGGGTTCGGTCCTGGCAACCCGCGTATCAAGCGGATCTGCTGCGCGAGGCGTACGAGGCCGGTGCCGAGTCCGCCGGGGAGATTCAGGAGTATGTACGGCGGCACGAGCCTCCGCGCGGCCCCGGTGACGAGGTCGCGGACTTGTGGCCGCGGTTCTGGCTGACGTGCTTGGGAGCCTTCGTCACCTGCCAGGACGCTCAACTCAGGCAGAGCCTGCAAACCACCTTCCCTTTGGAAAGGACCTGCTATCCACCCGGGTCCGCCGACCTGGTGGACGAGGCTCGGCGTATCGCCCTCGAAGACGCCGATGCCTTCGCCCGCCTGTTGAACGGCTCTACCGGTTACGGCTGGGCGATCTGAACCGTCCTCGCGCCCTCGCGCCGATCGGGCTCTCCAAGAACGGTCCTTCAGGACGACCGACCCCATCGGGCCGCCTCCAGCCGCCGTTCGAGGGTGGTTGGGTCGACCGGTGCATAAGCGTCGTCGACATGGCCCTTGCGGGTCATCTCACCGTGGCGGCGCTTGGGGCCAGGACGACTGCGGCGTTCACCCCGATCACTGTTGCGGCCACGAGCCGCGTGCCGACGACGCAGAACGGCAGGGCCGCGGACGCACTGAAGACCGTACGGCACACGCGGGAGACCGGCCTCGCCATCATCAGCACGGCCTCGTCTGATCCTCGGCGGCAACCGAGTGGGCCGCCGCGCACCCGGCCGGGGCGGTGGCGACGCGCTGGTCATGCGCCCACGGTGATACCGTCGCCTCTTCACTTCCGCCGGTTGTGTGGCCTTCCGCAGGATGCTGGACGTGTCCCGCTCCAAGTGAGCGGTCGGGCGCCCGGCCTCTCGGACGGCCCACGACGGCCTGCGCCCGGCAGCCGCCCTCGTCGGCGGTGCTCTGGAGACGGTGACCGTGCCCCGGACGGATGACCTGGGCAGACGGCCGCTGCGTCCCACCGGGCGATGTGTGTTTGAGTGTGTGCCGTCGGCAGCGGCGAGACTCGCCCGGCGGTTGTACGCGGCGGGCTGGCGGCCCGCTGGTGTCGCCGCCGCCGGGGCAGGCGGCGGCTCGCCTGGCGCGGACAGGGGTCACCGAGGCGGCCGTGGTCCGCCGCCGGGCTCGTGCAGCTGACGGCGGGGCGGCGTCCACGTGCAGCCCCGGGCGCGCCTCGTGTGCGGCGGCACACCGAGCCTTACGACTGGGGCGGCTCGACAGCCTGTCAGCCTCCCGACTGCTGCTGGCCCGTCAGCCCTCCGAGGATCGGGGAGGTGATGGATCCGACGATGTCGGTGACGGGCTTGAGCGGGCCGTCCTGGCGTGGTTCGTCGTCCGGCTGCGGCTCGGGCGACTGCTGCGGGGGCGCGGACGTCTGCCGCTGCGAGTCCGGCGGGGAGGCGGGGGAGGGGACGGACGGGGTGTCGCTCTTCGGGGGCTTCGCCAGGCCGGTCGCGCCGCCGCCCGAACCCGTGGGCTCCTCGGCGACGGGGGCACGCCCCTCGGTCGTCGTCGTCGGGGTGGGGGCGGTGTCCTTCTGCCCGCCGCTCGGACGCTGCGGGGCGCCCGGCTCGTCGGTGACGCTGCCCACCGGAACGGGGCCGGGACGGGTGTTGCCGTCGGACGGCCCGAGGGCGTTCACCGTGCCGTCACCCGCGGACGGCCACGTCATCACCAGACCGGCCGCGACCGACGCGGCGACCCCGGCCACGCCGCCGACGCCCTTCAGGGCCGCCTTGCGGCGATTGGCACGTTCCCGTTCCGGGTCGGCCGAGGTCTCGGCATCGGAGCCGATCACTACGAGCTGGCGGGTCGGCGCGGCGGCCACCGCCGGCTCCGCGGGTGCGTGGCCGATCTCATCGCGCTCGTGGCCGTCGGAGGCGGCCAGCACCTGGTCGCGCAGCGGGGCGGGCGCCCAGGCGGGTGCGCGGCGGGCCAGGAGGTTCGGGAGCCGCCCCTTCTCGAACGCCGCGATGACGTCCATGTGCTTGGCGGGGTCGGCGATGCCGCGCATGAGGGCGTCCAGGACGGCGCGTTCCAGCGCGGTGCGCGCCTCGTGCAGCAGCTCGTGCACGGTGCCCGGCGAGACGCGCAGGACGGCGGCGATGTCGCGGACCTCCAGCCACTCGCCCGCGGACAGCAGCAGCGCCTCGCGGTGGCCGGCGGGCAGGTTGGCTGCCGCGTTCAGCAGCGGGTCGGTGGTCGCCTGCGCGAAGACGGGACGGCCGTGGCGGCCGAACGCCCCGCGCTCGGAGCAGACCGTACGGGTCATGCGGTGCAGCCACGGCACCGTCTCGCCGCGCGGGGGATACCGCACGGCCTCGGTGAGCGTGTCTCTGAGCGCGTCGGCCGCGTCCCGGTCGCCGAGCAGCGACCAGCAGTGCGCGTACAGGCGGTGCGCGTGGGCGTCGTAGAGGGTTTCCAGGTCCCCGTGCATGTGACCTCCTCGTGAGGTGGCCGTGGGAGCAGCCGTTCCGAGAGCAAGGAGACGGGCCGTCCGCGGCACGCCTGGGCACGGGACTCTAGTGCACAGGCGTGACGGATGAGAAGCGATTGATGTCTGGGTGTAGCGAGTTCCACGTACAGTAAGGCATTGATCGTGACCTGTCATGTTCGCGGGGGGTATGGGAAGTTCTTTCCGGTGCGGCCGCGCGCCGCGGCGGTTCCTGGCTTGGCGTCTACGGGCCGTCCCGCGAATCGTGCCCGACCGCCACCGGTACGACCCCAGCCTTGGAGGTCGAGGTGTGCGCATGGTCGGCGACAACCGACGCTTGGGCGCGTCACCGAGACGTGCGCTGACGCGCTGGCTTCGGTGTCGTCCTGCCGATCCGGGAGGGCGGACAGGTCTCGCGCTCGCCGGGCCGGGGTCAGGTGCCGGGCACTGCCGGTGGGGTCAGCACCAGGGCCGCGTTGTGGCCGCCGAATCCGACGGAGCAGGACAGCACCGGTCCCGGCGGCAGCGATCTGGGGGCGGCGGTGACGATGTCCAGCCCGTCGGCATCGGCGCCTCCGGTGAAGTTGGCGACGGGAGGGACGAGCCCGTCCCGGGCGCTCAACAGGACCATCGCCGCCTCGAAGGCCCCGCCCGCGCCGAGCAAGTACCCGGTCACGCCCTTGAGCGCGGTGATGGGAGGCGCCGCGCCGTCCTCAACGCGGCCGAAGACCGCACGCAGGGCCGCCGCCTCGGCGCGGTCTCCGTTCAGCGTGGCGCTGCCGTGCGCGTTGACGTGCCCGACCTCGGACGGGCCGAGCCCGGCATCGGCCAACGCGGCGGTCATCGCCTCGGCCGCCCGCGCTCCGTCGGGGCGCGGGGTCACGATGTCCGCCGCGTCCGAGGTCAGCGCGTATCCGGTGATCTCGCCATGGACCCGCGCTCCGCGCCGTTCGGCGACGTCCGCGCGTTCCAGGGTGAGGAACGCCGCCCCCTCGCCCATGACGAAGCCGTCCCGCTCGCCGTCGAAAGGGCGGCTGGCCTCCGACGGCGTGGCGTTGCGCCGTGACAGGGCCCCGAGGCGGTCGAAGGCATGGATGAAGAACGGCGTCAGCAGCGCGTCGACTCCGCCGGCGACGGCGCGGTCGAGGTGACCCGTACGGATCGCCCGCACCGCCTCGCCGATCGCCACCGCGCCGCTCGCGCACGCCGCCGCGAAGGTCAGGGCCGGTCCGTGCAGGCCGTACCTGATGGAGATCTGGGCGGCGGTCGCGCTCGGCATGATCCTCGGGATGGTGAGGACGGGCAGCGCAGGCCGTCCTTCGGCCGGATCGCGATCCGCCAGCAGCACGGCCGAGGCCAGGCTCAGGCCGCCGCTTCCGACGTAGACACCCGAACGGGCCGCGTCGCTCGCGAAATCGGGTCCCGCGTCGGTGACGGCATCGACGGCGGCGGCGATCCCGAGCTGTGAGGCCCGGTCGAGACGCCGCCGCTCGACCTTGGAGAAATAGGTCTCGGGGGCGATGTCGGGGACCGGGCAGCCGATGGTGATGGGCAGGCCGGAGTCCAGGAGCTCGGGGACGTGGACGGCCTGCGGCTTGCCCGACAACACCGTCTCGTAGGCGTCCGCGACGGTGTTCCCCGCGGGGCTCTTGACGCCCATTCCCGTCACCACGACGCGCGGCGCGCCGCCGGTCGCAAAAGGAAAGGACTCTCGCCGCTCGGAAACGCGCTGTGCTGTCGACAACGGATCCACCTTGCCCTTCCACAGCGTACGGCCGAGCAGATTACGGCCCGGGACGAGCGCGCCGCTTAGCCCGCGGGCAACAAGCGGCCCGAGCCCGACTGTCCGGTCATGACAAGTAACCGGTCGGCAGGCTGGGAGAGCCTTGGCCGCGTCGTTGTGCAGAGCTGTTCCAAGGCGGCGCCGCCCGGGCGGCGGAGCACGGGGGCGATGCGATCGACGCCCGTGTCGCATCCCTTGCGGCGCAAGGGCCCGGCGGCCGTCCCGGCACCACGGCGGCCACCGCCGCCGGCTCGCGCCCGCCCGCGGGCCGGGCGAGGGCCTCGGCGCCCGAAAGCCCGGATGAGCAGCTTCACACCGAATATGACCCCGAGTCAGGCGGGGAACCTGCTCCAACGCACGAGGAGGCGGTAATGCGCCAGATGATCGGCCCCGTTCTGACCGGCGCGGCGGTGTTCCTGTTGATCACCAGCGCCCTGCTCCATTTCTATGTGGCGCCGCAGCTGACCAGGGCGCCCACCGATGTCTACTCGATCGCGACGATGCGGGCGGAGAACGCGACGTACTTCGACGCGTCCACCGCGAAGGTGCGCACCGGGGCCACGGTCACCTCGACCACGACCGTGCGAGGCGTCCCGAGGGCCAGTCGCGACGGGGTCGCGGTCTGGGAGTCGTTCACCGCGACGCAGGACCTCTCCAACAACACGACGCTGAGCTACGCCCGGGACCGGATCGCCTTCGACCGGAGCAGCGCCCAGCTCGTCAACTGCTGCGGCGCGGCCATCGACGGCCATACGGGCATCCGCATGTCGGGGATCGGCAAGTTCTGGCCGATGCAGGTGGAGAAGAGGAGCTACATGCTCTTCGACGTCGCCACCCAGCGGGCGTGGCCGGTCACCTTCCAGGGCGAGGAGCGTGTGGGTGGGCTGCTGGTCTACAGGTTCGTCCAGCATGTCCCGGACACGGTCGTCCCGGGTGAGGTGCCCGCGGTGCCCGCCTCCCTGCTCGGGATGAGGGGCGGTGCCTCGCTTCCGGTGGAGCGCCACCACCAGGGCGACGCGACCTACTGGATCGACCCGCGTACCGGGGCCCCGGTGGACGTACGGCAGAAGGTGCACTCCACGCTGGTGGCCAAGCAGGGGCCGGGACGGCTGGTGGTCGCCGACATGGACCTGCGCATGACCGAGGACGGGCGGCGCAAGGCCCTGGCACAGGCCAAGAGCGGGCGGCTGGGCCTGCTGATGCTCACCACCGTCGCACCGATCGGCTGCCTGGTCGCCGGACTCGTGCTGCTCTGCTCCGGGCTGATCATTGGTTCCAGGACCCGCCCGAGGGCTCAGCACCGGCAGAACCCCGGGGCGGCCGCGTCGGCCTGACCTCGCAGACTCCGGGCCGGGCTCCTGGCCGGGACGCTCCGGGACGCGGCAAGGCCGCGAGTTCCTTCGCCGTCGACTCGACGTCCGTCCCGCGCCGAAACACGTTGGACCGGACGAGCGGGCCGTGGCTCGTTCAGCCGAGCACGAGCGGAATCCTCGCGGCCAGCTCAC
This sequence comes from Spirillospora sp. CA-255316, assembly GCA_050942275.1. Classification (GTDB taxonomy): domain Bacteria; phylum Actinomycetota; class Actinomycetes; order Streptosporangiales; family Streptosporangiaceae; genus Spirillospora. The sequence goes on from CP192047.1 coordinate 4,749,179, forward strand.
CCAGCGCGGACTTCTCGGCGTCCGTCGGAACCCGGCGCCCGGTGCCGACCAGCAGCGCGTCCTTGTCGGAGAACGTCGCCGGAATCGGTGCCCCGGCGATCTTCTCCAGCGCAGCGCGGGCGGCCGCGAGTGTGTCGGCGGGCGGTTCGGCGGCCGAGGGCAGGTGCGCGATCAGGTCGAGGTGGTGCAGCGTCCACTCCATGACGTACGCGGAGAGGTAGTCGCCGACGGTCAGTACTTCGTCGCGGGTGCTGACGCGGGCGTCCGGGTCGGCGAGTTCGGCGGCGCGTCCGGCGGCGGAGCCGACGTCGTCGAAGTGGAACTTGAGCCACCTCGGCTCGCCGTACGCGGCGGCCAGCCGGGGGATCAGCGCATCGAGCGGGTCCTCGCCGGTCGGAGGCTCGCTGAGGACGTCCCAGTAGGTGACCGAGTCCACGGTCGGTTCGGTCTCGGCGGGGGTGACCAGTGTGATCAGGACGTCCTGGGCGTCGATGATCAGGTGGCACACCAGGTCCCGCACGAGCCAGCCGGTACAGCCGGACGGTCGTTCCCAGTCCTGGTCGTGCAGTTCGTCGACCGCCGCGCGCAACGCCGTCCAAGAGCGTGAGAAGAGATCCACTTCGGCAAGGTAGTGCCGTACCGGAACGGCGGACAAGCACATTTATCCGCTGGTCCGCCGACGCCGCGCACCCGCGCGGTCGGCTCGTCCGGCGCCTGCCGGTTCTCATCGACTTCGAGGGCGCCCGCAGCGGAGGCCACCTTCGCCACGGCGACCGGCGCAACGCCCAACGGCGGCGTCCATGGCACCCGCACAGTCCCTCAGCGAGGAGGGCATCGGATCAGCCGCGGACATGTTCTTGCTCGGGCACGTTGCTGGTGTTCGCGACGGCGGGGCTGCGCGCAGCCACGCCCGGTCAGCATGGTGCGCCGTCGCGCCCGCCACATTTTCGGGGCGTCCCGCCCGGCTCACGGGCACCTGTGCCGCGACCATTCGCTACACCCTCGAGAAAGCCCTATTCCGGCGCACGGTCATTGCCGCAGCAATCTCACACCGATGTAGTCGGCCACGCCGGGAAGTAGCCGATTCAACGTTCTATTTCCGCGCGGGGTGTGGACGCTGCGTCAAGCAACTATGAAGGCTGGGTTAAAGACAGGCGGGGCGGATTGGGTAACACTGCAGAAGTGCTCGGACGCACAAGTAGGCAGTCCCGTTGCTGGTCGGCGGCGTGGCGTGAGCGTCAGGGAAGTGCTGATCACCTCGATCGACCGAAGGGGGGCCGGTGGCCCGCTGACAGGCGGCCTGGAGGTGAGGATTTTCGATCGCCACCCCAGAAACTGTGACCGGGAACGGCGAGTAGTTCCACTGGTGAGGAGTGTGACTTCGATGAGGGCCAAGAAGCGCAAAGCTCTGGCCGCGGGTGTCCTGGGCGCGGCAGCCGTTCTGGCCACCGCGACTCCGGCGTCGGCGGCGACGCTGATCGACTGGACCTACACCACCGACTCCAATCCGGGTGGCAGCGCGAGGTTCGTGTACGACGGCGGCTACAAGTTCCAGGTCTGCGACCGCACGCTGGACGGCCTGAGGGCCGAGGCCACCCTCTATCAGTATCGGGGGACCAAGTGGGAGTACGTCGACCGTGTGGCCGACACGACGACCAACGGTGAGTGCGTGGTGGACACCGTCGGCAGTAGCGCCCTGAAAGGCACGTCCGTATTCTTCAGGATCTGCCGGGTCCGCAGTTCGGACTGGGCGAAGTTCGATTGCAATGCCAGCGCGACGGGCATCGCATAGACCGGTCACGCTTCCTCGCGGGGCCGTCGGGTGGCGCAGCAACCCCGACGGCCCTGTGTGCGAACCCTTTCGGTACAGAACGACCACGGCGGCTTCCGCGAAGCGGCCGGCGCTTCACAACGTCGTCCTCAGGTTCGCCGACCTGACGCGGCCGCTGGAGTGGACCGGGCGTCACTCGCCCGGGGTCTGTTCGAAGCGAGGTGAGCGGCTAGCCGGCCTGGTGGGCGATCTGGATCAGGTTGCCGCAGGTGTCGTCGAGCACGGCCGTGGTCACGGGGCCCATGTCGACGGGCTCCTGGGTGAAACGCACGCCGAGGCCGCGCAGTCGCTCGTACTCGGCCTTGACGTCGTCGACGGCGAACGAGGTGAACGGGATGCCGTCGGCGACCAGCGCGTCTTTGAACGGCTTCACCGCCGGGTGGCCGCTGGGTTCGAGTACCAGCTCGGTGCCGTCCGGGTCCTGCGGGGACACCACGGTCAGCCAGCGGTCCTCGCCCAGCGGGACGTCGTGCTTCTTCACGAAGCCCAATACCTCGGTGTAGAACCGCAGCGCCTTCTCCTGGTCGTCAACGAGCACGCTCGCCAGGTTGATTCTCATGCCAGTCCCTCTTCCCGTGTATCGGCGCCGCTGTCGGAGCGGCCGCCGGCGTCCTTGGCGGGCTTGCTGAGCCACCGCTCGGTGATCGGTTCGAGCGGTCCGGTGTTGATGTAGTGGAACTTGTATCGGCCCTCGCGCCTGGTCTCGACCAGGCCGGCGGTCTCGAGAACGGCGAGATGCTGCGAGATCGCCTGCCGCGACGAGCTGAGCCCGTGGTTGGTCACCAGTCGGGCGCAGATCTCGAAGAGCGTCTGGCCGTTCCGGTCGGTCAGCTCGTCGAGGATGGTGCGGCGCGTGGGGTCGGCCAAGGCCTTGAAGACGTCATCCACGTGCGAGCACGTTACGCAAGTCGTTGCTTGCCTGTCAAGGACGGTTGAGGTGCCTGACCGTTCTGGTATCGCGCCAGGACGCCGGCGGCACCCGGCCCGGCCTTGACCCCCATCGCCCCGAACCCGTTCGACGCCGAGAGTGTTCGTCGCCTGCGTTTGAGGGACGCCAAGCCGGCTCTGGTCGGCGGGGAGCCGCGCTTTTCCCTCGTGGTCCGACGCCTTGCGCCACGGTGGCTGGGGTGAACGGCACGACAAGGGGTGTCGGGCATCGTGCGTCGCGCACCTTCGCTTATGGCCTGCTGAACACACGCAAATGCCAATCCACTGGTCACGCGACCAGCGCCGTCGCGTCGATGAGCAGGTCTGGGCGAGCCGGGCAGGATATGGACGTACGGATCGACATGCCCTCCGGTCAGGAGGGCACTCTCGTTCTGCGTCGCGCTCACCCCACCGGCCCGCACCGGCGATCAGGGCTCAGCGGCCCCGTCAGGACGCCTGGACCAGCTTCAGGATGTACTCGGCGGCGCTCTTCACCTGCTTGGTGCTGCCGGGAAGGACCAGCTGGCCGGCGTGCGCGCCCCAGCCTGGTGCGACGTTGTACTTCGTCCCGTTCATGGTCAGGGCGATGGTCTGGCCGCGTGTGAAGCGGACGGGGGCGGCCTCGATGGCGTTGAGAGGGGCACTGTCGATCGGCTGCTGATTCGTTCCGAGAAGCGAGAGCATGCCGTGTTCGATGACGATGTAACCGTGCTGTGCAAGGGGACGCAGCCCCTTGCCTATCTGGACCTGGTCGAAGATCAGTCGCCCGTGGTCTGCCGTCATGCTGATGCTCCTGTGGGATGGGATATGACACCTTCAGGACTGAACAACTCGGCGAGATGTGACACCGGGCGAATGTGATGCACGTCTCCCTGTCCGCGCCCGTTCAAGTGGCGAATCCGCACGATGGCCGGGGCCTTTCCCGTGGGTGCCTGCCTGTGCGCCGACAGGGCCGATAAGGCGAACGGGTATGCCCGGGAGCGAGTGCCTTCGCGTATGCCGCCTGCCGTGGACCTTCGGTGCACCGGCGCTGGACGCGGGCTGGGGGTGACACGTCTCTCCCAGCGCTGGATCTTCAGGTCAGGACGCGGAGCTTCGTAGGCTCGTAGTTCTTGAGAGCTACGCGGACTCCCTGGAGTGACGCGGGGCCGCCGGGCGGTGCCCCAGCCTTCTGTCTGCGCAGGCATGGGGGCGGTACGCGATCGAGGTGCTGGAGCTCAGCAAACACTTCGACGGCAGGTCGGCAGTCGACGGGCTGTCGTTCCAGGTGCGGCCGGGCAGCGTGACGGGTTTCTGGGGCCCAACGGCGCCGGCAAGACGGATGCCGGATTGTGGCACAACTGTCTGAGGCTGCATCGTTGCCGGTCAGGGGCAAGGGCGGCACTGTGGGTGGACGGATGTGGCTTTGTCCGGGACGGCGGGCTGCTGGCCTCCCGCGGCTCCGGGCTGCCGTGCGGTTGCCCGATATCAGGCTGGGGGCGGCCTGCCGGAGGGGTCCTCGGGCAAGGACGTATCCGGCCACCGTGCGCACGCTCAACCCCGGCGCGGGTCTGCCCCGTGTCTGGTCTGGCCTGTGGGGGCGGCTCGCCGGGCCGCCGGCCTGGGCGCGCTGACCGTGCCGCCCATGCTCTTTCAAGTAGAGCGGCCGACGGAGGCGGCCTCTTCGGAAGCGGTGGGGGTCGGGGTGGTTGGGAACCAAATCACGAGCGTGGCGGCTCCCACCTTGGGTGGCACCCGCGTGCGGTAGGCATGCACTCCAGTCGGCGGATCGGGGCAACGGGGGTGGCTGGCGCGGCTGCGTTCGGTACATCCAAACCACGGCAAGCCATGCTGGAGGACGCCCGGCGGCTGTTCAATGCGGGGATGGGGCAGGCGGACCTGGCGGAGCACTTCGGGCGGAGTCGTGGGGCGGTGCGGTCGGCGCTGCTGCGGCTGGACCTGGTGAACGCGGGGCCTGACCAGCGGCGGAGTGAGGGATGCACAGCAGGAGGCGACAAAGGTAACTGCGCCGGGGCACACTGTAATCGGTCTACGACTACCAGGAGACGCGATGACTGCTCTGGCCGTGTTCGCGAGCGTCAGTTTGCTGGTGATTGTGATCGGTGGCTTCGTCGCCACGCGCTTGGAGTTCCCGCTCTGGATGAGGCGGGAGGAGAGCGAGCATGAGCAGCAGGCGAGAATGAGGAAGCTGCTGGGCTTGGACACTGAGGGGGATGACGAGAGCGACCGCTACTGGCAGCGTGACTGAGGCCTTGCTCTGGCTGGCCCGCAGCAACGGGATGCCCAAGAGCTGCGTGGGCGAGGTGCTCGACCTGGTCGGATTGGGCGAAGTCGCCGGGCAGCGGGTGGGGATCGCGGCGGCGCTGCTGGGCGATCCTCAGGTGCTGATCTTGGAGAGCCCGTGGACGGCCTGGACACCGGGGGCATCCGCTGGATGCGCGAGCTGCTGCGGGGACTCGCCGCCGGGGGCGCACGGTGCTGCTGTCCGGCCATCTGATGAGCGAGATGCGGCAGACGGCCGACCGGCTGATCGTGATCGGGCAGGGCCGGCTGCTGGCCGACAGCACGATGCGCGAGTTCATCGAACGCCACTCGCGGCAGGCCACGATCCTGTGCTCGCCGGACGCTCCGCGGTTGTGCGAGGCGGCCTGCCGGCCGCGGCCATCGGGACGATCACCGCACGGGAAGGCGCCGTCCTTCACGAGTTGACGCCAGTGCGCTCCTCTCTGGAGGAGGTCTAATGGCCTTCACCGATATCGACGTCGAGTACCGGGGGTCCTGGATCGCAGGGAGGTGGCCGCCCGATGGGAGGATCGGGAGCACCGGGATTCCGGCAGGTGGTGATGTCGGAATGGACCAAGATTCGTACCGTCCGGTCGACGGTGTGGACGCCGCTGACCATGGCGGTCCTGGCTCCGGCACCACCGGGCTGCGGCCCGATGACACGGTTCTGGGCGGCGGCCTCACCGGCGCCGCGCTCGGCCGCTTGCGGCGGTGGTCTTCGGCGTGCTCCGCGGTCTCGGGCGAGTACGGAACCGGCATGGTCCACGCGACGTTCGCCGCGTGCCCCGAAGAGGCGGGTGGTCGCCGCCGTGACCTTCGTACTCCGCTCGTTTCGTGCTCGGCCGCCTACGCCGCAGGCACCGTGATGCCGGAGGAGGGCCATGCGGCGGGACGGCCGATACCCGCGTTGATCGGAGCGGTGCTGTGCTACGTGGCCACGGCACTGCTCGGTCTGGCGCTCGGTTCGCTGCTGCGGCACTTTGCCGGAGCGATCGCAGCGGGGGACCAGCCTGGTTCTCGTTCCGTCCCTGATCGGGCCGCTGTTCGGATTTTCGGCGGTGAATCGCCGGGGCCTCGCCCGTGGCCACATTGGAGAAGATGTCCCAGACATCGGACGCTTCGCCCGAGACCGTGGGGAGCCTGGGTGCATGAACAACCGCTCTGGTTGCCGCGCGAATCCGCTACGCAAACGTTCTTCCCCGACGAACCTTATGTGGCGAGCAGTCGTTCATAGTCTGACGGTGATGATGTCGGCGGCGCGGAGCTGTTCGAGTCGTTTGAGTAATTCCTTTGAATTCTGGCGCGGGTTCCGGGCGACTTGGTGCTGATCATTGTGGACGTGGCGCGAGACGCGTCGCGGAAAGCGTCCCACGTCCAGGGAGAAGAAGGGGAGCGCGGCGACCGAGATCGCGGACAGGTGGGCGCGGTACTTTGCGGAGTCCGCCGGGACCTGGGCCTTGCTGGAATGGTCACCGCCGGGTTCAGGGCCGGCGCAGGTTCGCGACCGGGCTCGCGACGGCGTGGCCTGCGAGGCGGCTGTGACGGTTCTGGGATGCGAGCGGCTCACGAGCCGCCCGGGGACCGACCTCCAGGCCGGCCGTGACGGCCGAGAGTCATGAAAGATCGAGGTCGGTGCGCACGCCCTGCTCAATTGTGCGCGGGGCATGGGTCAAGAAAACGTCGATCGTCTAACCGCACCCATGTCCGAGCAAAGAACCTATAAAGCCAGAATCGGCCGGTTTCGTGTAAATTGCCCCGGGTAGGGCGCGCTGCGTAGCATGCCGCGACCCGCCGTTGTGGCCACTGCCGAGGCGATTTCGTCCGAGCAGTTCATGCGGGGCCCGAACCGGTGGGTGCGTTGGGGCTGGGGACGTTCGTCATTGGCCGCCGCAATGCCGCGACGCCGATGAAATGACCGATGAAATCTCGCCTCTGCTCGCCCATCACGTGCCATCGCCCACATCGCCGCTCTGGGTCGCGCGGGGAGGAGAAGGGCATGAAGTGCGGAAGCCGGATGGCGGTCGCCATCGTCGGCGGCTACCTGCTCGGACGGAGCCAGAAGACGCGGTTGGCCGCGGTGATGGCGCTACTGGCGGCGGGCGGGAAGCTTCCCGTGGATCCGGGTGATCTCCTGCGCCGCACGCCCCTGGGAGCCGAAGGGGGCCCGCTGGACAAGTTCACCGGCGACTTGGGGACCCACCTGGTCGATGCGGGCAAGTCGGTGGTCATGGCGGCCGCGAGCAACCGTATCGACTCGCTCAGCGACAGCCTGCAAGAGCGCGCGGACCGTCTGCGCAACCCGGACGTCAAGGTCGGCAAGGGGCGGTCGAAAGACGAGGAGTCCCGCCGCGAGCGGCCGGAGCCGGAAGAGGACGAGTACGACGAGTACGAGGACGAGTACGAGGACGAATACGAGGACGAGCCCGAACCCGAGGAGCCGGTGGCTCGGAAGGCGCCTCGCCGCTCGGCCCCACCGCCGCGGCAGGGAGCCCGCCGGCGGGTGTCCCGAGGCGATGAAGCGCCCCCGAGGCCGCGTGCCAGGTCTCCGCGGGCACGCGCCGGGCGATGAGGAGACAGTGCGATGACCGATCAGCAAGCGCCTCCCAGGGGCACGGATGTGACCGAGCGGCTGCCCACGGAGAGGCTCGCGCAGGAGGCCCAGAACTTCCTGAACGCCCTCGCGGAGAAGGCGCTGCTCTCGATCAGTGACAAGCTCAACGAGACCACCGACCAGCTGGTCGACCACATGGAGCACGGGGGCCCGGGCATCAAGTCGGCGCTCAGCGGCATCACGGCGCTGGCGGCGGGCAAGTCGCCGGTCCGTGCGGCGGTGAGCGCCGGGGCCACCGGGCTCAAGGAGAAGGTCAAGCAGATGTTCGGCGGCAAGGGCGGCAGATCGGCGCTCAAACTCACCAACATCGTCGAGCAGATGGACGTCGGGGTCCCCGTCCGCCTCGCCTACGACCAGTGGACGCAGTTCGAGGACTTCCCGAGCTTCATGAAGAAGATCGAGGGCGCCGACCAGGAATCCGAGGAGAAGGTCAACTGGAAGGCGCAGATCTGGTGGTCGCACCGCAGCTGGGAATCGACCATCGTCGAACAGGTTCCCGACGACCACATCGTGTGGCGGTCCAAGGGCCCGAAGGGACACGTCGACGGGGGAGTGAGCTTCTCTGAACTTGCCCCGAACCTCACGCGGATCCTGCTCGTCATGGAGTACCACCCCCAGGGGTTCTTCGAGCACACGGGCAACCTGTGGCGCGCCCAGGGACGGCGCGCCCGCCTGGAGCTCAAGCACTTCCGGCGCCATGTCATGGCGCACGCGATCCTGCGGCCCGACGAGATCGAGGGCTGGCGAGGCGAGATCCGCGACGGCGAGGTCGTCAAGACCCATGAGGAGGCCCTCAAGGAGGAGCGCGAACGCGGAGAGGGCGAGCCTGAGGAAAAGCCGAAGAGGGAAGAGGCCGCGCAGGGCGAAGAGCCCGCCGCGGAGGAAGAGCCCGCCGCGGAGGAAGAGCCCGCCGCCGAGGAGGAGCCCGCCGCCGAGGAAGAGCCCGCCGAGGAGGAGGACGAAGACCGGGCCGCGCGGCCGGACGAAGAACTCGCCGGCGAAGACCGCGAGTACGAGGGCGAGGGCGACGAATACGCCGAGGAAGAGCCTCGCGAGGAGCGAGACGAGGAGCAGGAGGAAGACCGCGCGGAGACCGAAGAGGAGCCTGAGGACACCGAGGCCCCCAGAACCAGGACCAGGGCGCCCCGCGGAGAGGAAGAGCGGGACGAGGAGGAGACCCCCCGAAGGCGTCCTCCCGCGCAGCGGCGCCGCACGCCGGCGGCCCGGCGCGGCGAGGAGGATGACATCGACCAAGACGAGCCCGCGGCAGAGCGCGCCCGTGAACGGGTGCCGTCGCGGCGAAGGAGTGGTTCCCGATGACCGTCTCCCAGGTTCCGGGTTCTCAGGTTGAACGGTCCTCAAGGGGCACCCTCGGGGATGTCGTCGAGCTGATCCTGGAGAAGGGCCTCGTCATCGACGCGTTCGTCCGCGTGTCGCTGGTCGGCATCGAGGTGATCACGATCGACGCGCGCATCGTCGTGGCGAGCGTGGACACCTATCTCCGCTTCGCGGAGGCCACCAACCGGCTCGACCTTTACGAGAAGGGCGGCGGCGGTCTGCCCGAACTCGCCGAGAGTGTGACGGAGAGCGGCAGCCGAGGTGGGGCCCGGGGCAAGACCAAGGGGGTGCTCGACGCGGCCGGGGAGACGATCCAGGAGGCTCTTTCCGGTCGTGTGGACGACCGTGAGGAAGAGGAGGTCCGGGAACCGCGTCGCACCAGGTCACGGAGGGAGCGCGAGCGGTGAAGACACAGCCGGAGGCCGGCGGCCGGGAACGCGAGGCCGGGGCGGAGGCCCTGTACGTGTACGCGATCGTGCCCGGCGACACGGAGCTGCCGGAAGGATTGAGCGGCACCGATGGGGGCGAACTCTCACTGGTCAGGCATGGTGACCTTGCGGTGGTGGTGAGCGCGGTCAGTACGGGCAGGCCGTTCGGTGCCCGGGAGGACCTGCTGGCGCACGAACGCGTGGTGGAGACGCTGGCGGCGGAGACCACCGTGTTGCCGCTGCGGTTCGGCGCCGTGGTCCGGTCCGCCGACGCGGTGGCCGATGAACTGGTGGCTCCGCATCACGACTGGTTCGCGGGCGTCCTTGCCGACTTCGCCGGCCGGGCCGAGTTCATCGTCATCGGCACTTACGTGCAGGACGTGGTCCTCCGCGAAGTGCTCACGGAGGATCCCGAGGCGAGGCGGCTGCGGGAGAGCGTGCGGCAGAAGTCCGAGGACGCCGGATACTACGAGCGTGTGCGCCTGGGCGAGCTGATCGTCCAAGCCCTGGAGGTCAAGCGGGAGGCGGACGGCGCTGCCCTCGCGGAGGCGATCGCGCCGCACGCCGTGGCGGTGACGCCGCGCCGGCCCGCCGGCGATGAGACCGCCGCCGACGTGGCCTTTCTCGTCACCAAGAGGGAACGGGACCGGTTCGAGCAGGCCGTGGAAGACCTTGGTCGTCGCTGGGCCGGCCGTATCCGGCTCCGGCTGCTGGGCCCGCTCGCGCCGTACGACTTCGTCCCGCCGACTCCGGAGAAGGAGGAGGCCGCGGCATGGGGCTCCTGACCGGACTGCTCACCTTGCCGCTGGCCCCCGTGCGGGGTGTCGTCTGGGTGGCGGCGCGGATCCGCGACCAGGCCGAACAGGAGTTCTACGATCCGGTGGTGATCCGGCGCCAGCTGGCGGAGGTCGATGCGGCGCTCGCCGCGGGCGAGATCTCCGAGGAGGAGGCCGCGGAACTTCAGGACCTGCTGCTGGACAGGCTGTGGGCTGGCACGTCCACGCAGACGGGCCTGTGATCATGCGGGCCGACCGGCCGGACGTCGAGATGGAGCCGCGGGCGGTGCCCCACCGGGCCGAGCCCGCCGAATGTGGTGCGCCGACCTCCCACCGGCGCAGCCAACGCGTTGCGCGCGGCCATGCACAGGAAGCGGACGGTCGAGCAAGGGGAGAAATGACGTGACGGATCCGATGGAGGTCAGGACACCGACCGGCGTCCGGTCGTCCGCTCCGGCCCGGGGTCATGAACCGGCCAACCTCGCCGACATCCTGGAACGGGTGCTGGACAAGGGGATCATCATCGCCGGCGACATCCAGGTGAACCTCCTGGACATCGAACTCCTGACCATCAAGCTCCGGTTGATCGTCGCCTCGGTCGACCGGGCCAAGGAGATGGGCATCGACTGGTGGGAGCACGACCCCACGCTCTCCTCGCGCGGCAGCGAACTGGAACAGGAGAACCGGGAGCTGCGTCAACGGGTCTCGGCCCTGGAGGCCGGTGACGAGCGCGAGCCGACGTCCCGGGCCGTCCGGGAGGAGCACGAGTCGCCCGGGAGGCGGCGTGGCGACTGAGACGGGCGTCTACGTGTACGCGATCACCCATGATCTGCCCGAGAACACCATCGAGCGGACCCAGGGGGTCGGCGGGGCACCGGTCCGCGTCATCGCCCACGAGGGGGTGAAGGCGCTGGTCAGCACCGTCGACCTCGCGGAGTTCGGCGAAGAGGCGCTCCGGCGCAACCTGGAGGACCTCGGCTGGCTGGAGGACACCGCACGCGCCCACAACACGGTGGTCGCCAACGCCGCCGCCCTCGCCGTGACCCTTCCGATGCGGCTGCTCACGGTCTACCGGGGCGACGAGCGCGTACGCGAGGCGCTGCGGGACCGGAGGGAGGAGTTCGCCGAGGCGTTCGGCCGGATCGGCGGGCGCAGGGAATGGGGCGTGAAGGCCTTCGCGGAACTGCGCGACCTCATGAAGGGCGACCCGGCCTCCGAGGACACCGACGCCGCCCGTCCGGGAACGAGCTATCTGCTGCGCCGCCGCGCCGAACGGCACACCGAGGAGGAGGCGCGGCATGAGGCGATGCGCCGGGCGGCCGAGATCGACACCCGGCTGGGCGAGATCGCCGTCGCGCGGCACCTCCACCCGCCGCAGAACCCCGAGCTGTCCGGGCACCGGGGGCTGATGATCCTCAACGCGTCCTACCTGGTCGGCGACGACAGGGTGGAGGAGTTCCGCAAGGCGGTGGCATCGCTGGGGGAGCTGCGGGGGATCTCGGCGCAGCTGAGCGGGCCGTGGGCGCCCTATTCCTTCGCGACGGAGGAAGAGCCGTGGACCGGGCGCTGACCGGGGTGCCGGTGCCGCCGTCCGAGGAGGTGGAGGCCGCCCCGGCCGAACGTGTCGCGCTGGTGGACCTCCTGGACCGCCTGCTGGCGGGCGGCGTCGTCATCACCGGCGACATCACGATCTCGATCGCCGACGTCGATCTCGTGCGCATCTCACTGCGCGCGATCATCGCCTCGATCCGCCCGGAGATGGAGCGATGCGTGCGCGATGTGGACGAGCTCGCACCACCGCGTCCGCCCGGGCGGGACACGGCGTGGTAGACGGACCAGGGCCACGGCGCGACGGCGGGATCGCGCGGCAGCCGAGGGCCCCGGCCCGGGGGAGGGCCGACCGGCCGCAGCAGCGCCGCCTGCAGCAGCGTCTGGAAACCGATGCCGAGCAGGTGCAGCGTGACCTGGTCCGCCTCGTCCTCACCATCGTGGAACTCGTACGCCAGCTCATGGAACGCCAGGCTCTCCGCCGCGTCGAGGGCGGTGATCTCTCCGACGACCAGGTGGAGGAACTCGGGCTCGCCCTCATGCGGCTCGAGGAGGCGATGACGGAACTGCGGGGGCGCTTCGACCTCGACGCCCGCGACCTCAACCTGGACCTGGGCCCGCTGGGCCCGCTCCTGCCTCCCGACTGAGCCGCCGTTCCCCCGCACGGCGGCCACCGCAGCCGTCGCCGGGCGCGCCATCCTGTGACGGCCCCGCCTCGCGGCGCACACGGTGGCCGTCAGGCTCAGGGGCGGAGGTCGGTGGGCCGGTAGCGGGCCTTGATGTGGAAGCGTTCGCCTTGGGGGCCGAGGATGCTCAGGAACTCCACCGGCCGCTCGTCGGCGTTGCCGAACCAGTGCGGGAGGTGGGTGTCGAACTCGGCGACCTCGCCGGCGGTGAGGACGAGGTCCTGGTCACCGAGGACGAGGCGCAGCCGTCCGTTGAGGACGTACAGCCAGTGGTACCCCTCGTGCGAGCGCGGATCCGGCTCGAGGCGGTCGGTCAGGCCGGCGGGGAGGATCTGCTTGAACGCCTGCAGACCGCCGGGTTTGCGGGTCAGCGGGATGACGGTCATGCCGTTGCGGGTGACCGGCCGAGGATGCACCCGGGGGTCGAGGCCGACCGGGCCGCCGACGAGTTCGTCGAGCGGCAGCTGGTAGGCCTTGGCCAGGGGCAACAGCAGTTCCAGGCCGGGCTTGCGGTGCCCGGACTCCAGCCGGGACAGGGTGCTGACCGGGATGCCGGTGGTCTCCGACACGGCGGCCAGGGTCGCTCCGCGGCGGTGTCGCAACTCGCGCAGCCGTGGCCCGACCGACGCCAGCACGGTGTCGAACTCGTCGCTCATGTGCTCACTGTGGCCACGATTTGCACTTTCGCAAAGGACTTTGCCGGTTCGCCATGGGCGGGGGCAGGTTGGGGTGACCACACCCCGCCGATCACCAGGGAGAGGACCATGGACGCTCGGTTCTGGGAAGAGCGCTATCGCAGCCGCGACCGGCTCTTCAGCGGCGCGCCCAACGGAGTGCTCGTCACCGAGGTCACCGGCCTGATCAGGCGGCCCCACGACATCGCATGCCCGGCCGATCCGGGGTTCAGGGTTCGTCGTGCGGGTCGTCAGGCTCCCGGAGGTCCCGTTCGGCCGCGGCGTTGGACTCGGCGGCCAGGCGGAGCTGGTGCCGGGCCTGCTGGACGACGCGCAGCGGAAGCTCGGGCAGGTGCCGCGACGCGCCGCGCTGCCGCCGCCAGCGCTGGCGGGCACGGGCCCGGTGCTCGACGCGCAGATGCCCGATGAGGCGGTCGACGTCCATGGAGACCTCACCGTACAGCGGCCAGAGGTCTCCGGCCGCGGCCCGCCCGTGCAGCCTTCGGGCGAGCCGGGCGCGCCGCTCGCGCGCCACGTCGACGCGCATTTCCAACGCCTGCTCGGCGAGGAAGGGGCGGGCGTCGCGGGCCAGGTCGGAGCGGCTGAGCCGCCCGTAGGCGCTGATGCCCGTGGCGATGGCGGCGAGCGCGTCGCCGAGGTCCCCGCGCAGCTCCGGGTCGGTCAGCAGCCTGCCCCGCGCGCCGAGCCGCTCATCGTCGGCGAGGGACCGGGTCAGGCCGCGCAGCGACAGCGTGAAGTGCTCCATCGTCTCCATCGCGTTGCGCAGCGCCACCCCGGCGTCGATGAGCTGCCGCGCCCGCGTGCGCGGGTTGAGCCGGACGCTCTCCTCGGCGGCGCCGAGATCCCGGTCGGTGCGGCCGATCTCGCGGGCGAGCCGCTCGGCCTCGTCCTGCCACCCGGCCGCCTCGTTCTCGGCGGGCTCGCCCCTCAGCCCGTCGGCGATCCGCTGGATCAGCGCCCGGAGCTTCTCGGCGATGTCCTCGACGGCCTCCTCGGCCGGCCGCACCCGTACCGAAGGCACCAGCAGCATCGCGGCGAGTCCGGTGGCGGCCCCGATCAGCGTCTCCAGCACCCGTTCGATCGCGCCGCTCTCGCTGGCCGTGCCCAGCGCGAAGATCAGCATCGCGGAGATCGGCACCTCCAGCACGTGCTCGCCCAGCCGCATCACATGCCCGATGATCAGCGCGGTGAGGATGGTCAGTCCGAGCGCCCACCAGGAGAAGCCGATGGTGCTCGCGGCCAGGACCGCGACCAGCACCCCCAGGGTGACCGCGGCCACGCGCAGGATGCCGGCCTTGATCGTCTGGTAGACGGAGTACTGCACGACGAGCAGCGCGGTGAGCGGGGCCAGGAGGGGCCGTGGCCCGCCCTCCGGCAGCAGGGAGAGGGCCAGCACGAAGGACAGTGTGGCGGTGACGGTCAGCCGGGTGATGCGGTAGACCGTGGACGGGACCTCCGTCGCCAGGCCGAGTGGTGATCGGCCGGCGTCGGCTTCCCTGCCGGAACGGCGGCGGAAGAACGCAGGTGTCATCTGCCAGGGGCGAGTCGCTGGTGAGCGCCGGGTCCGTCCCGGACCTGAGGCGCTCGGACGTTCACTCGTACAGGTACCGTGTGCCCGCTTCATCCCGGGGGACAGCCCACCGCCGGCATAGATCTAGCGGGCCCCTGGCACGGCTTTGCGATCACTTGGCAAGGGGCCGTGGGGCGGCGTGAGGGGACGTGATCACGGGTCGGGTGAACGTCGGGACCGCTCGGTAGAGTGCCCGACCATGACGTTCGCTCCCGCGGCTCCCGATCTGCCGGCCCTGCGCGCCAAACTCCCGTCCGCCTCGCCGGCGCGGGCGTGGAAGGCGGTCAGGGAACTCGTCCTGGGCGGCGGGGGCGACGCGCTCGAACTGGCCGCCGAGTTCGCGGAGGCCGGAGAGGCTTCCAGCGACAAGCTGCTCAAACTCTGGGCGCAGGCTCCCGATCCGGACGGGTTCGCCGAACTCCTCCTCGCCCCCGCGTTCGTGCGGGAGGGGCGCACCGAGCTGGAGCTGCGCAAGCGCGAGTCCCTGGACGGCGTCCGGCATCTGACGAGCCTGCGGTCGCTGCGGCTGGCCGGTTGCAGGAACCTGACGGACCTCTCCGAACCGCGGCTCCCGGCCCTGACCGGGATCACCATCGGTGGTCGCAACGGTCTCACCTCGCTCGACGGGCTCGAAGGGCACCCGTCGATCACCGAGGTCACCCTGTGCTACGCGACGGACCTGCGCGACTTCTCCGCCCTCGCCGCGATGCCCGCGCTGCGCGAACTCGTCCTCCAGGGCATCGACCAGCTCACCGATCTCGGCCCCTTCTCCGGGCTGCGGCACCTGGAGACCCTCGTGATCGCGTTCACCGGCACCCTGAAGGCGCTCGGGGCCCCCGGTGATCTGCCGTCCCTGCGCAGGCTGGGGCTGTACGGGTGCCCCTCGCTGGCCGACCTGGGCACGGTCATCGATCTCCCGTCCCTCGAAGAGGTCAAGGTGCGCGAGTGCGACGCGATCCCGTCCGCCGCGCTCGCCGACCTGAGGGCCCGGGGGCTCCTCCGGACCTGAGCACGACCGGACGTCTCCTCGAGCGAGGGCCCACGCCGAGCACGGGACGGCGATCAGCAGGACGACGATCGCCCCGAGAACGGCCGGCCGGATGTCCGGGGTGAGCAGGTCGACCTTTTCGGGACGCCGGAGACCGTTCGGATGCGGGCAAGAAATCTCCCTGAATTCGCGACCGGCTGATCAGGAACCTCGCGGTTCAAGCGTCGGGAACGCAAACGTTATGAGGAGGAACCGTGCCCTTCCAGACGACGCTTTCCCGGCGGCTGAGGCGTTTCCGTTGTGCGGTGCCCGCATGCTCGCGGGGTGGGCGCTCACCGCATCCGATGCCTCACCGTAATGCTCTCCGCAATTCCCGCCATGTCCCCATGGAAGATCGACTTCAGCCGGCACCGGACGAGAACGCGGTGGTCATCCCGGAATCGTGGCGGCGCCGCCCGTATCCGCGGCGCGGCGGCCACCAGGTTGACGCCATGGCGCGGCCGGTGGAGGCCGACCATTCGCGGCCCTGGTCGCTGTCGAGGTAGCTGGAGCCCGGGGTCAGGCCTGGACGTACGTCGTTCGGGGCGAGACATTCAGCGTTCGTGGGCCACGCGCACGCCGCCCAGGCCGGGGTCGGCGGCGTCCGGCACGACCATCCCGGCCGCCACGCCGCTGCGCAGGTAGTCCATCACCGGCTCGGTGATGCGCTCGCCGGGCAGGACGGCGGGTATCCCGGGGGGATAGGGCGTCAGCGTCTCGGCGCAGACCCTGCCGGCCGCGCGGTCCGCCGGCACCTGCTCGGCGGGGCCGAAGAAAGCGTCGCGGGGGAGCATCACCTGTTCCAGCCGCAGTTCCTCCGGGGCGGGCACGTCGACGGAAGGGCCGCCGCGCAGCTCGCCCGCGTGCTCGGACAGGTAGGCGAGCGCGGTGAGCAGGGCGGCGGCGGACTCCTTGTCGTCGGCCGTGGTCAGCTGGGCGCTGATGCGGCGGTGGTCGGCCAGGTGGAGGTTGACGCGGTGGGTCTCGCGGAGCCGGTCGGCGGCGCGGTAGCCGGTGCAGCCGAGGCCGGTCAGGTCGATGACGATCTGCAGCGGGTCCAGGTCGTGCGCCCGGCCCTCGCCGAGGAACGCGTCGTGCTCGACGTGCAGGCCGGGGATCCGCCGGATCTCGTCGCGGACCTCGCGGGCGAGGTCGAGCGTGTTCTGCAGCATCTCCTCACCCTGCTCGACCATCTGCCGCCGCCAGCCGTCCAGGCCCGCGTACAGGAGCACCGACGGGCTGGTGGTGCCGAGCAGGTCCTCGCGGGCCTTCAGCACGACCGGGTCGACCAGCGTGCCCTGCTGGTGGAACACCGAGCCCTGCTCGAGGCCCATGCCCATCTTGTGGACGCTGGTCACGCACACGTCGGCGCCCGCGTCCATCGCCCACGACGGCAGTCCGGGGTGGAACGGCAGGTGGGCGCCCCACGCCTCGTCCACGATCAGCGGCCGGCCGTGCCGGTGGCAGACCTCGGCGATCTCCGCCAGGGCGGCGCAGGTGCCGTAGGGGGTGGGGCTGGTGACGAGGGCGCCGCGCGCGTCGGGGTGCTCGGCGAACCGGGCGGCGAACGCCTCCGCGGACGGCGGGTGGGCCAGGTGCCGCTCGGGGTCCCAGCACGGGTCCACCCAGATCGGGAGGACGCCGCTGAGAATGAGGCCGGAGACCACCGACTTGTGCGCGTCCCGGCCCACCAGCAGCTTCTCGCCGGGACCGGCGACCGACAGCATCGCGCTCTTCACCGACAGGGAGCTGCCGCAGGTGGAGAAGAAGGTCTGGTCGGCGTGGACGGCGTCGGCCATCAGCTCCTGCGCGCGTTGCAGGACCTCGTGCGTGGAACGCCGGTCGTCCAGGCCGGAGATGGCGAGGATGTCGGCGTCGTACACAGCGTCGCCCAGCACGGCCCGCGCCCGCGGGTCCGCGCCGCGGCCCTGCTTGTGACCCGGCGGGGTGAACGGCGTCTGCCCTTCGCGGCGGTAGGCGGCGATCGCGTCGAGTACGGGAGCCTGCGTGTGGTCCATGGGGCGCCTGTTCCCGATGGGCACGGCCCCTAACGGGCCTTCCGCGGCCGTGCGGGCCGTGCCGCCGGCCGGGTTGCGCAGGGTGTACGGCCGGGCGGCGCCGCGGGGGCTAGGCTGCGGCGACCGCGTCCTCGATGCGGTCGTGGATGATGAGGCGGCGGTTCAGCCCCGTGGTGCTGAGGATCTTGCGGATCGGCGGCCTCGGGGCGACCAGCGCCAGGACCCCGCCGGCGTCGCGGGTGGACGCGTCGTACTCCACCAGGACCGAGAGCCCGCTGGAGTCGATGAAGGTCAGCTCGCTGAGGTCGAGGATGATGCGGTCGTCGTGGGTGCGGCACGCGGTGCGCAGGTGGCCGCAGAACCCATCCAGGCCGCTGAGGTCCAGTTCCCCGCGCAGTTCCAGGACCGCGTGGCGCGCGAGCGAGCGGGTCGACACTTTCAGGAGCTCCACCTTTACCGTCCCCTCACGTGGCCGCGGGGGGCCCGGACCCGTTCCACCGGTCCGGGCGGCGGCCCGGCGGCCTCGCCGGATCCCTACCCGGGAATGACACGGGAATGCGGCACGCCGCCGCCGTGCGGCCCGGGCGCCCGGGCGCCCCGGCGCGAGCGCGCAGGTCAGAGGCGCATGTAGACGCGGAACGTGGTGCCCTCCGGCGCGGTGTGCACGCGCACCAGATCGGCCAGGTGGTTGACCATGAGAACGCCGCGACCGCCGTCGGTCCTCATGCCCGCGGGGCGGCGGCCCACCAGCGGGTCGGTGATCCTCCCGGAGTCGCGGATCTCGCACACCACATGGCCGTCCTCCGCCCAGATCCGCAGCACGCCGGTGCCACCGCCGTGCAGGGCCGAGTTGGCGGCCAGCTCGTTGACGGCCAGCTCCAGGTCGCCCGCGCGGGACGGGCCGAGGCCCAGGGCCGCGGCGCGGGCGGCGGCCAGGGTGCGGATCACGGGGATGGCGTCCAGGTCGAAGGGGGTCGCCTCGATGTCGGCGCGTTCGGGCAGCGGGCGGTTCCAGGCCCGCAGGACGCGGTCGGGGGCGTACTCGGCGCTGCGGCGCTCCCCGGACCCGTCGATGATCACGGGATGGGTGGCGCGGGCGTCGGCGACGGCGCCGCCGTCCAGGCCCGCGACGTCGTAGGGGCACAGGATGGTCGCCGGGCGCCCCGCGAACGCGACGTTGATCAGCGCCTCGTGCTGGACGCAGGCGGGGTACTCGGCCGACGAGCGGCCGGGCCAGATCGGCTCGCCGATGATCCGCACCCGGGCGGGGGAGTGCCGGTCGCTGAAGGCGCGCAGCACCCCCGGGATGATCCGGCCGGGGTTGCGGCCCGCCTCCGACATGTCGATCCACTCCACCCGTGTCGCCGCCTTGGCGGAGGACCGGCGCACCGCGTTGCGCAGGATCTCCAGCCGCGGCCCGGGGACGGCGACCGCCACCGGCTCGCCGGTCTCGCACCCCTCCAGGACGAACGGGACGGTGCCTTCCAGGTACTCGGCGCGGTCGCGGTAGAAGAGGGCGGGATGGACGAACGCGTCCTCCGGCGGCGCGCCGGGCCCGGTGGTCATCGGCCGGTCACCTCGTTCGGCGCACCATCGGTGTCGGATGGTGCAGCGTCATGCTGGATTCCCCCTGTCGGCTCGGCCGGGCGCGGACCGTCATGATGACCGCTACCCGCCCGACTTCGCGGAAAAACGACCCATTTAGGGCAGGTAGAAAGCCGGGTTCGGCGCGCCCGCGTCACCCCCATGATGCCGGTCCGGCGCGCATGCTCCGGACAACGCTCAGGACAACGGCCCGGTGGTCACGGCCCCGCCGACCCGACGATCATCCCCGGCGGGGCGGGCCCTCGTCCAGCACTGCCACGTCCACCACGTCGGCGAGCCGCTCGCGGCGCCGGTAGGCGGCCCGCTGCCGCTGCGCGCCGTTGCCCTCCTCCAGCACGGCCGCCAGCCCCGCGGCGGCGCGGTCGAGATCGCCGGCCTCCGCCAGCGCGGGCCGGACGTGCGCGAGCAGGTCCCCGGCCAGCCGGCGGAACGGGACCCGCCGCCCCGTGCCCACGTCGATGCCGTCGCCGGGCAGGCCGTTGCGGGCGGCCAGCCAGTAGGCCGCCCGGAGCATCTCCGGCGCGGGGTCGGGGGCCGGCTCGCGGGCCTCCACGGCCGTCAGCGAGACCCGCACCAGCGCCCGGGCCAGCGCGGCGAACAGCACCGCCTCCGCCACGGTCATCGCCACGTCGCCGAGCCGGATCTCGATCGTGGGCAGCCGCGCGGACGGCCGCACGTCCCAGAAGATCGTCCCGGTGTCCATCAGCGCGCCGCAGCCCAGCAGCGTCTCCACCAGCTCCTCGTAGTGCGCCAGCGACCGGAAGAACGGCGGCGGGCCCGCCACCGGCCAGCGCGCCCACGACATCACCCGCCAGCAGGCGTGCCCGGTGTCGCGGCCCGCCCAGTACGGGGAGTTCGCGGCCAGGGCCAGCAGCGTCGGCAGCCAGGGCCGCAGATGGTTGCTCACCAGCACGGCCCGCTCCGGATCGGGCATCTCGACGTGGACGTGGCAGGAGCAGATGCACTGCTCGTCGTCCAGCGCCCGGTAGGTGGCCAGGCTCTCGGCGTACCGGGCGCCCGCGACGATCGGCGGCGGCAGCAGCTCGCCCAGCACGGGGGTGCCGGTGGCGACCAGCAGCACTCCCTCGCGGGCGGCGGCCGCGGCCATCTCCGCCCGCATCTCCCGGATCTGCTCCTCCAGCTTGCCCAGATCGTCGCAGGGGGAGGTCTTGGCCTCGGCGAGGAAGGCGATCAGCTCGGTGGAGGCGCGCTCGCCCAGCGACTCCGACGCCCCCTCCACAACCGCGGGGGCACGGGGGACCACCATCCGGGAGCCCGGGTCGGCCACGAAGTACTCTTCCTCGACTCCGAATCTGAGCGCCATCCCACCACCTCGTGCTCGGGAGCGGAGCAGGCGGCCGCGCCGTGGCGAAGCCCTTCCGACGTTACGTCGTGACGGGAACATTCGCACGCCCCCGTGGCCGGAGGCGTCCCCCCAGGGCCGTGCGCGCGAAAAGGCCCGTGCTCGAAGGAGGGCTGCCGAGGAACAGGGAAGGTTGGAATCCGAGGGGAGCGAGTCAGGGGCCGGGATCGGAAAGGGCGGTCACGCTTCGACGGCCCCCGCCCGCGCTGCCGTACGGCGGTGCGCATGTCGGGCGGGGGCCGGGAGAAGAGCGTTACGCGAGCGCTCCGGCCGTGCTCACTGGCGAGGTTCGTCGGTGACGACGTCGCTCATGATGTCGACGATCCAGGAGAGCACGCCGCCGACCGCGATGATCGCCGCGCCGCCCCAGAACATCGGCCAGTTCGGGCCCACGCACAGCGCCACGCCGCCCACGGTGAAACCGATGAAGATCACGGCCACGGCGACCCAGGACTTGGGCCGTCCCGCGTGGCTGCCAGTCGACATGCGCTATTCCTTCTTGTCCGAGCTGATCCGAACCGATCCAACCCGAGCGTTGTGCCGGGGGTTTTCCCTCCCGAACACTAGCAACGCCCGCGCGCGAACCGGATCCGGGGTGCCTCCCGGAGGGTCCGGCGGGCCCGCCGGGGGAGCGGCTCAGGGGCGGCTCAGACGAAGGCGCCCATCCCGGTGACGGCACGGCCGACGATCAGCGTGTTGATCTCGCGGGTGCCCTCGTAGGAGTACAGCGCCTCCGCGTCCGCCACGAACCGCCCGATGTCGTAGTCCAGCACGATCCCGTTCCCGGCCATGAGCTCGCGCCCCCACCCGACCGTCTCCCGCATGCGGCTGGTGCAGTACGCCTTGGCCAGCGCCGAGTGCTCGTCCCGGTAGAGCCCGGCGTCCTGGAGCTGGGCCAGCCGCACGACCATGCCCAGCGAGGCGGTCGCGTTGCCCAGCATCCTGACCAGCAGGTCCTGGACGAGCTGGAACTTGGCGATCGGGCGGCCGAACTGCACGCGGTCCACCGCGTAGTTCCGGGCGATCTCGTAGGCGGCCAGCATCACCCCCACCGCCTGCCACGCCACGCCGCTGCGGGTACGGCGCAGGATCGCGGCGGTGTCGCGGAACCCGCGCGCGCCGGGCAGCCGGTCGGCCTCGGGGACCCGGCAGTCCGCCAGGACCAGGTCGGCGTTCTGCACCGTACGCAGCGCGATCTTGTTCTCGATCCTGGTCGCGGTGAGGCCGGGCGCGTCCCCGGCGACCACGAAGCCCTTGACCTGGTCGTCGTCCTCGTCCCGGGCCCAGACCACCAGCAGGTCGGCGAAGGTGCCGTTGCCGATCCAGCGCTTGGCGCCGTTGAGCACCCAGCCGTCGCCGTCGCGCCGCGCCGTCGTGCGCAGCCCCATCGCCACGTCGGAGCCGCCGTCCGGCTCGGTGAGCGCGAACGCCCCGATCCGCTCCATCCGGCCCATCGGGGGCAGCCGGCGCTCCCGCTGCTCGGCGGAGCCGCAGCGGGCGATGCTGCCCATCGCCAGCCCGGTGTGCACGCCGAAGAACGTGGACATCGACGGTTCGACGCGGGCCTCTCCCTCTTCCCGGCGCCTCCTCCCTTAACCGGCCGGCCGGTTAAGGGGGCGCTTTGTGCCGAGACGTCCCTGCTCGCCCGAAGGGCCACCCCGGTCGCGGGCCGCCGATACGCGCTCGCTTACCATCCAGGGCATGACGGTGCCGCCTGAAGAACTCGAACTGGCCGCCGCGTTCCCCCCGGCGGAACGCGACCGGTGGCGCGAGCTGGTGAAAGGGGTGCTGCGCAAGTCGGGCGCGGCGAGCGAGGACACCCCCCTCGACGAGATCGAGGGCCTGCTGACCCGCCGGTCCTACGACGGCGTCCCGGTGGCGCCCCTCTACACGGGCGACGACACCGTGCCGGGGCGGCCCGGCCTCGCCCCCTACCTGCGGACGGTGCGGCCCGAGGTCGAGGGCCTGGCGGGCTGGGACGTGCGGCAGCGGCACGACCACCCCGACCCGGCGGCCGCCCGCGAGGCGATCCTGGCCGACCTGGAGAACGGCGCCACCTCCGTCTGGCTGGCCCTCGGAGAGCCCGGCCCGCCCGTGGAGTCGCTGCCCGAGGTGCTGCGCGGCGTCCACCTCGACCTGGCGCCCGTCGTTTTGGACGCGGGCTCCCGGACCGCCGAGGCCGCCGAGGCCCTGCTCCGCCTGATCACCGAGCGCGGCCAGGCCGCCGCGGCCACCGGCAACCTGGGCGCCGACCCGCTGGGGCTGCGCGCCCGTACCGGCGAGCCCGCCCCGCTCGAGGGGCCCGGCGGCGCGGCCGAGCTGGCCGTGCGGTGCGCCCGCGAATTCCCCGGCCTGCGCGCGATCACCATCGACGGCAC
Organism: Spirillospora sp. CA-255316; assembly: GCA_050942275.1. Classification (GTDB taxonomy): domain Bacteria; phylum Actinomycetota; class Actinomycetes; order Streptosporangiales; family Streptosporangiaceae; genus Spirillospora. Next base: position 4,772,263 of record CP192047.1, read on the forward strand.
CGCCTACCACGACGCGGGCGGCGGCGACGCCGAGGAACTGGGCGCGGCCGTCGCGGCCGGCGTCGCCTACCTGCGGGCCCTCACCGCGGCCGGGCTCGGCCTGGACGAGGCGTTCGGGCAGCTGGAGTTCCGGCTGGCCGTGAACGCCGACCAGTTCTCCTCGATCGCGAAGCTGCGCGCGGCCCGCCGCCTGTGGGCCCGGGTCGCCGAGGTCTGCGGCACCGGGGAGGACGACGCCGGGCGCCGCGCCGCCCGGCTGCACGCGGTGACCTCCTCGGCGATGATGACCCGCCGCGACCCGTGGGTGAACATGCTCCGCACCACCGTCGCCGCCTTCGCCGCCGGGGTCGGCGGGGCCGACGCCGTCACCGTGCAGCCCTTCGACGTCCGGCTCGGGCTGCCGGACGACTTCGCCCGGCGCATCGCCCGCAACACCCAGACCCTGCTCCTGGAGGAGTCCAGCCTGGCCCGCGTCGTCGACCCGGCGGGCGGCTCCTGGTACGTCGAGCGGCTCACCGAGGAGACGGCGCAGGCCGCCTGGGCCTGGTTCACCGAGATCGAGAAGGCCGGGGGCCTGGCCGCCGCCCTGGACTCCGGCATGGTCGCCGACCGGCTCGCCGCCACCTGGGAGCGCCGCCGCAAGGACGTGGCCCGCCGCAAGGCCCCCCTCACCGGCGTCAGCGAGTTCCCCGACCTCACCGAGAAGTTGCCCGAGCGCGCCCCCGCACCCGAGCGGGCCCCGGCGCCGGGCGGGCTGCCCGTCGTCCGGTACGCGCAGGACTTCGAGGCCCTCCGCGACCGCTCCGACGCCCACGCCGAGGCCACCGGGTCCCGCCCGAAGGTCTACCTGGCCACCCTCGGCCCCATCGCCGTCCACACCGCCCGCGCCTCCTTCGCCGCCAACCTCTTCCAGGCCGGCGGGATCGAGACCGTCAGCGGCGCCCCGGAGGGGTTCGCCGCCTCCGGCGCCGCCGTCGCGTGCCTGTGCTCCAGCGACAAGCTCTACGGCGAGCAGGCCGTGGACGCCGCCCGTACTCTCAAGGAGGCGGGCGCGGTGAAGGTGTGGCTCGCGGGTAAGGGGACCTTTGAGGGAGTGGACGCGCACGTGTTCGCGGGCTGTGACGCGGTCGCGGTGCTGGAGACCACCCTCGACGATCTAGGAGTGAACCGATGATCCCCGACTTCTCCGAGATCGAGCTCGGGACGGCGGCCCCCGCCGACGAGGCCGCCAAGCGCTGGCGCGCCGCGGTCACCGAGGCCACCGGCCGCGACCCGGACGCCGAGACCTGGGACACCCCCGAGGGCATCGGCGTGAAGCCGCTCTACACCGGCGACGACCTCACCGGGCTGGACTTCCTCGACACGCTGCCGGGCATTGCCCCGTACCTGCGCGGCCCCTACCCCGCGATGTACGCCACCCAGCCCTGGACGATCCGCCAGTACGCCGGCTTCTCCACCGCCGAGGAGTCCAACGCCTTCTACCGGCGCAACCTGGCCGCCGGGCAGAAGGGCCTGTCGGTGGCCTTCGACCTGGCCACCCACCGCGGCTACGACTCCGACCACCCGCGGGTGGCCGGCGACGTGGGCATGGCCGGGGTGGCGATCGACTCGATCTACGACATGCGGCAGCTCTTCGACGGCATCCCGCTGGACCGGATGAGCGTGTCGATGACCATGAACGGCGCGGTGCTGCCCGTCCTGGCGCTCTACATCGCCGCCGCCGAGGAGCAGGGGGTGGAGCCCGAGCGGCTGGCCGGGACCATCCAGAACGACATCCTCAAGGAGTTCATGGTCCGCAACACCTACATCTACCCGCCCGGGCCGTCGATGCGGATCATCTCCGACATCTTCGCGTTCACGTCCCAGCGGATGCCCAAGTACAACTCGATCTCCATCTCCGGCTACCACATCCAGGAGGCGGGGGCCACCGCCGACCTGGAGCTGGCCTACACGCTGGCCGACGGGGTCGAGTACATCCGCGCCGGGCGCGAGGCGGGCCTGGACATCGACGCGTTCGCGCCGCGGCTGTCGTTCTTCTGGGCGATCGGCATGAACTTCTTCATGGAGGTCGCCAAGCTGCGCGCCGCCCGGCTCCTGTGGGCCAGGCTGGTCAAGGGCTTCGACCCGCAGAACCCCAAGTCCCTGTCGCTGCGCACCCACTCCCAGACCTCGGGGTGGTCGCTCACCGCGCAGGACGTGTTCAACAACGTGGCCCGTACGTGCGTCGAGGCGATGGCCGCGACCCAGGGGCACACCCAGTCGCTCCACACCAACGCCCTCGACGAGGCCCTCGCCCTCCCGACCGACTTCTCCGCCCGCATCGCCCGCAACACCCAGCTGCTGCTCCAGCAGGAGTCCGGCACCACCCGCACGATCGACCCCTGGGGCGGCAGCGCCTACGTCGAACGCCTCACCTACGACCTGGCCCGCCGCGCCTGGGCGCACATCACCGAGGTCGAGGAGGCCGGCGGCATGGCCAAGGCCATCGACGAGGGCCTGCCCAAGCTGCGCATCGAGGAGGCCGCCGCCCGCACCCAGGCGCGGATCGACTCGGGACGGCAGCCGGTCATCGGCGTCAACAAGTACCGGCCCGACGCCGACGAGAGCATCGACGTCCTCAAGGTCGACAACGCCTCCGTCCGCGCCCAGCAGATCGACAAGCTGCGCCGCCTCCGCGAGGAGCGCGACGAGGACGCCGCCAGGGCCGCGCTGGACGCCCTCACCCGCGCCGCCGAGGCCGCCGAGCAGGGCACGCGGGGCCCCGGGCTGGAGCAGAACCTCCTCGCCCTGGCCGTCGACGCCGCCCGCGCCATGGCCACCGTCGGCGAGATCTCCGACGCCCTGGAACGGACCTACGGCCGGCACGCCGCGCAGATCCGTACCATTTCCGGTGTGTACCGCGAGGAGGCGGGACAGGTGACCGCGATCGAGAAGGCCCGCGCGGCGACCGCCGCGTTCGAGGCGGCCGAGGGGCGGCGGCCCCGCATCCTGGTCGCCAAGATGGGCCAGGACGGCCACGACCGCGGCCAGAAGGTGATCGCCACCGGCTTCGCCGACCTGGGCTTCGACGTCGACGTGGGCCCGCTGTTCCAGACCCCCGCCGAGGTCGCCCGGCAGGCGGTGGAGGCGGACGTGCACGTCGTCGGCGTCAACTCCCTGGCCGCCGGCCACCTCACGCTGGTGCCCGCGCTGCGCGAGGAGCTGGCCGCGCTGGGCCGTGAGGACGTCATGATCGTCGTGGGCGGGGTCATCCCGCCGCAGGACTTCGACGAGCTGCGCGCAGCCGGCGCCGCCGCGATCTTCCCGCCCGGCACCGTGCTGGCCGAGGCCGCGGTGGGCCTGCTGGACGACCTCGCCGCCAGGCTGGGGCACCAGGCGGGGACCACGGCTTGAACCCCGGCCTCGACGACTACGTCAAGGGGGTGCGGGAGGGCTCCCGGGCGTGGATCGCACGGGCGATCACGCTGGTGGAGTCCACCCGCCCCGACCACCGGGAGCTGGCCCAGCGGCTCCTGGTGGAGCTGACCCCGTACTCCGGGCACGCCCGCCGGGTCGGCATCACGGGCGTGCCCGGGGTGGGCAAGTCCACCTTCATCGACGCCCTCGGCACCAATCTCACCGCCGAGGGGCACAAGGTGGCCGTGCTGGCGGTCGACCCGTCCTCCACCCGCACCGGGGGCAGCATCCTGGGCGACAAGACCCGGATGCACCGGCTCGCCGCCGACCCCGCGGCCTTCATCCGGCCGTCCCCGACCGCCGGCACGCTCGGCGGGGTGGCCAAGGCGACCCGCGAGGCGATGGTCGTCATGGAGGCCGCCGGGTACGACGTCGTGCTCGTGGAGACCGTCGGCGTCGGCCAGTCCGAGACCGCCGTCTCCGAAATGGTCGACTCGTTCCTCTTCCTCACCCTCGCCCGCACCGGCGACCAGCTGCAGGGCATCAAGAAGGGCGTGCTGGAGCTCGCGGACGTCATCGCCGTCAACAAGGCCGACGGCCCCCACGAGATGGAGGCCAGGAAGGCCGCCCGCGAGCTGGCCGGGGCGCTGCGCCTGCTGCGCAGCGACGAACGCGTCCGCGACACCCCCGTCCTGACGTGCAGCGCCCGCGAGAACACCGGCCTCGACACCCTCTGGCGCCACCTGGTCGAGCACCAGGACGCCCTGGCCGCCACCGGCGAACTGGAGGAACGCAGGCGGCGGCAGCAGGTCGGGTGGACCTGGTCCATGGTCCGCGACCGCCTCCTCACCGAGCTGCACGCCGATCCCGCCGTCCGCGAGCTTGCCCCGGAGCTGGAGGCGGCCGTCGCCGACGGGACGCTCACCCCCGCCCTCGCGGCCGAGCGAATACTCAACGCCTTCACCCGGTGACGGTTTGACGGTCGCGGACGCCCCGGATCCTGTACAACAGGCTGATGGACGTCATCTCGCTCGATGATCCGACCGACGCGCAGATCGGGCAGTGGCACGCCGTGCTCCAGGCCGTCCACGCCGGCGACCCCGCGGGCGAGCCGGCCCCGGCCAGGGAGCAGACGGCCGAGCACCTGCTGGGCACGCCGCACCAGCGCCTGTGGGCGGCCGTCGAGGGGGGCGAGGCGGTCGCCGTGGCCGTCCTGCGGCTGCCCGGCGGGCCCGGCGCCGACCGTCCCGGCGAGATCGACATCCGGGTGCACCCGGCCCACCGGCGGTGCGGACTGGGCACCCGGCTCATGGCCGTGGCCGCCGAGGGCCTGCGCGCCGACGGCCGCACCAGCGTCATCGCCCAGGTCCTGGCCGACACCCCGGCCGTGCCGTTCCTGGAGTCGCACGGCTTCGTGTGCGTGCTCACCCTCAGCGGCCTGCTGCTGCGCCTGGACGACCTGCCGCCCGACCGCGTCCCCTCGCTGGTCGCCGCCGGCCCGCCCGGGTACCGGCTGGTGCGCTGGCGCGGCTCGGTGCCCGACCGGTACGCCGACGCCCTGGCCTGCGCCAAGCACGCCATGGCCGACCTCGCCGAGTACGAGGGCCTGCCGTGGAACGCCCGGCGCGTCCGGGAGATGGCCGAGATGGTCGCCAAGCGCGGCGACGACCTCTACACCGTCGCCGCCGTGCAGGGCTCCACGGTCGCCGGCTTCACCGAGATCGTGGTGCCCGCCGAGGCCCCCGAGCGCGCCGCCCAGTACGACACCGCGGTCGTCCCCGAGCACCGCGGCCGCCGCCTCGGCATCTGGGTGAAGGCCGCGATGCTCCAGTGGCTGGCCGCCGAGCGCCCCGAGGTCCGCGAGATCGAGACCGACAACGTCGGCGACAACGCGCACATGCTCGCCGTCAACGAGGAACTGGGATTCCGGCGCCAGCGCGAGTCCCGCGAATACCAGGCGGCCGCACGCGACCTCCCCACCATCCACAGAACGCCGCTCTAGTCTGTGCTTCTAAGCCGCGTCCTACGGCCCTGGCCTGGCGGCGCTCGCCTTATCGGCTCTCGCCTGCCGGGCCTTGGCGAGCACGGCATCGCGCTCGTGCGGTCCCCGGGGCCGGGCCGAAAATGCGTTGCCGCCCGCAACGAAGATCGGCACTCTGAAGGAGGCCATCGGAAAGACCGAAGGGCCGGGAAATTAGCCGACCATTCCCTTCGCGTTCAATGGTGATCGTCATGCCGTTAAGGCGGGCGGCCCATTGCTGGGACGGGCGGGCGCCGGGCCCGCCGATGGAGTGGCCGTGACGGGTGAGGAGGTGACCGGTGAACGTGCTCGTCCTGAACGCTTCGTATGAGCCGTTACAGAGCGTGGACCTGCGGCACGCCATCCGCATGCTGGTGCGCGAGGTGGCCGTCGTCGAGGAGGCGGAGGAGGGCCGGACGATCGGCCGGTACCCCGTGCCGCGGGTGCTCAGACTGGTCAGGTACGTCGCCATGCGGTGGCGGCACGGCAGGCGCCCGCCGTGGAGCAAGCGCGGCGTCTACCTGCGCGACCGCGGGCAGTGCGGGTACTGCGGCAAGCGCGGCCACACCATCGACCACGTCCTGCCGCAGTCGAGGGGCGGCGGCGACACCTGGGAGAACACCGTCCTGGCCTGCGGCAAGTGCAACAACCGCAAGGGCAGCCGCACCCCGCATGAGGCGGGCATGCACCTGCGCGCCAAGCTGCGCGTCCCCCACTGGAACGAACTCGTCCGCTGAGCGGGGGCGGTCGCCGACCGCCCCCACCCGGCCACCCCGCCATGCGACGGGCGCCGACCGTGCGCCCGCACGCGGTGAGATCGAAAAAGGTCCTTAATTTCAGGGGCTGTGGCGCGATCCGACTGGTCATTTCGTGGATTGGAAATGCGGGGAGTAGTTTCCGTGTGACGCTATGTGAGTTGACGTGGGTATCGAGAGGTAAATGGGTGATTGTGGTAGCGTGCCGCCAATCTTCTCGTTGGTGTTAAGGAGAAAGCAGTGGCGGCCCTCGATCCTCACGGCAGCAAACGGATCTCGTTCCGTGCGCGCGCGGCGCGGAGCTGTGCCGTCATCGCCCTCCTCGCGGGGGCCTCCGCCGCGCTGCCGGCCGGCCCGGGCAGCGCCGCCGGGCTGCCCCTCGCCCCCGGCGACCCCAAGGAGCTCGCCAAGCTCGAGCAGCGGGCCGCCAAGCTCTCCAAGGAGTACCGCGGCGAGCTGGTCTCCCTGGAGGAGGCCAAGACCGCCGCCCAGCGCGCCCGCAAGGACGCCGAACGGCTCGCGCAGGAGTTCGAGGTCGCGCGGACCGACGTGCGCAGGATCGCCGCGTCCACGTACATGACCGGCAGGCTGGACACGACCACGATGATCTCCTCCGGCGACCCGCGCGCGGCCGTGCGCGACGCCGCGGTGATCGAGCACATGTCGCGCAACAACGGCATGCGGCTGCGGGGCCTGGAGACGCTGTCCGCGCAGGCCGCCCAGTCGCAGCGGACGGCGAAGGCCAAGGTCGACCAGGTGCGCAAGGAGGTCGAGGACCTGGAGGGCCAGCGGGCACGGGTCCGCAAGCTGCTGGACAAGTACAAGCCGGAGGCCCCCGTCGCGCCGAGCAGCGGGGCGGGCAGGCCCGACGGCGCCAGCGGCACCAAGTCCAGCATCATCGGCAACTCGATGACCGCCCGCATGCGCACGGCGATGGTGGCCATCGACTCCAAGTTCGGCCCGTTCCCGGCCATCGGGTGCGCCCGGCCCGGCGACGCGCAGGACCACGGGCAGGGCAAGGCCTGCGACTTCATGGAAAGCACGGGCGGGCAGATGCCCAGCGCCTCCGCCCGCGCCCACGGCGACGCCGTCGCCCAGTACGTGATCGACAACGCCTCCCGGCTCGGCATCAAGTACGTGATCTGGCGCCAGCGCATCTACGACATGCGCGGCAGCGGCGGCTGGCGGCAGATGGAGGACCGCGGCAGCATCACCCAGAACCACTACGACCACGTCCACGTGTCCGTCCTCTGACCCGGGAGGGCATGGCAGGCTCGGCGCGCATGGCCTACGACATCGAGCGGCCGTACGGGCCGGTGGACGGCGTCGTCGCCTCCGACCACTACGGCGTGCTCGCCGACCTCCGCTACTGACCCCGCGCGGGTCCGGCGGTCCGCCCGATCGCGCTTTCGATGACCTCCAGGCCGGCGATGGCGTCGTCGAGGGAGACCGGGGGAGGGGCGTCGCCGCGCAGGGCCCGGGCCACCTCGGCGTAGAAGTCCTGGTACGCGCCGGGGTCGGTGGGCTCGGGACGGTCGGCCGCGGGCGTGCCGAGGCGCCCGTACGCCTCGGGCGGCGCCTGCCCCCAGCCCGCGTCCTTCGGCGTGCGGCCCGCGCGCAGCGCCTTCTCCTGGCCGTCCATGCCGGAGACGGTGTACGCGGCGTCCGACCCCAGCACCCGGAAGCGCGGCCCGAGCTGGGCGGCGGTCGCGCTCATCCACAGGTGCGAGCGGACGCCTCCGTCGTGGGTGAGGGCGAGGAAGACGTCGTCGGCGGTGGCGGCGCCGGGACGGCGGATGTCGATCTCGGCGTAGACCCGGTGCGGGCTGCCGAACAGCGTGATCGCCTGGTCGATGAGGTGGGAGCCCAGGTCGAAGAGGATCCCTCCGGCGTCGAGCGGGTCCGTGCTCTCCTTCCATCCGGCCGAGACCTCGGGGCGCCAGCGTTCGAAACGGGACTCGAAGCGGTGCACGGCGCCGAGGGCGCCGTCGGCGAGCAGCCGCCGGACGGTGCGGAAGTCGCCGTCCCAGCGCCGGTTGTGGTACGGGATGACCGGCAGCCCGCGCACGGCCGCCAGCGCCGCCAGGGAGCGGGCCTCGTCGGCGGACGCGGCGACCGGCTTGTCCACCACGACCGGTATGCCGGAGGTCAGCGCGGTGCGGGCGAGGGGGGCGTGCTGCCGGTTGGGCGCGGTGACCACCACCAGGTCGTAGGCCTCGGGCGTCTCCCACAGCCGGTCGGCGCTGTCGAGGACCTTCGCGCCGGGGTAGCGGCGCCGCACGGCCTCCTGCCGTCCGGGGTTCCCGGTGACGACGGCGGAGAGATGCAGGCCGGGTACCGCGTCGATGAGGGGTGCGTGGAACACCGCGCCGCCGGTGCCGTAGCCGATGAGTGCCACCCGCAATGCCATGGACCGATCATTTCGCACGTCGCGGGGCCGGGTGCGCGCCGGGTCCGTTTCAGGGGGCCAGGGCGGTGCTTCCGGCGTCGAGGAGGATGGTGTCGTCCTGCGGCGTGTGGATCCGGCTGCACAGCACGTTGCGGTAGTGCCGTTCCAGCGGGTTGCGGCGGGACAGGCCGGGGTTGCCGGTCAGGGAGAGGGCCAGCTCGACGACCCGCACGGCGTTCCCGGTCACGGTGTGCTTGATCAGCCCGGCCCGCGCCGTGTCGGGCGCCGCCAGGAGGGCGTCGTTCGCCAGGAGCAGCGCCTCGATGCGGCCGACCGCGGTCTGGAAGCGCGGCAGCGTCGCCAGCGGCCGTCCGAGGTTGGACGGCGCCCGCTCGTTGAGGTAGCCGACCAGCCAGTCGCGGGCGGCGCGGGCGACGCCGTCGTAGACCGCGGTGATCAGCAGCGTGTTCCAGACGGCGAGCCAGGGCGCCGGGCGGGACGGGCGGCCGGTCGCCGGGGCGAGGTCGACGGCGTGCTCGGCGGGCACGGTGACGCCCTCCAGGATCACGTCGTCGCTGCGGGTGGCGCGCATGCCCAGGTGGTCCCAGGTGGGCTCGACCCGGTAGCCGGGCGTCCCCGCGGGGACCAGGAACGATCCGGCGGACGGCTCGTCGCCCGCGGTGCGGGCCCAGACCAGCAGCCAGCGCAGCCCGGGTACCCCGGTGGAGTAGATCTTGTGGCCGCGCAGCGTCCAGCCGCCGGGGGTCCGCTCGGCGACGGTCGCGGGCAGGCCGCCGCGGGCGGGGGTGCCCAGGTCGGGCTCCACCCGCAGCGCGTTGATCAGCGCGACGCCCTCCAGGGAGCTGCGCTGCACCTCGGCGCGGACGGCGGCCGGCCAGGGGTTGTCCGGGTGGCGCAGCGCCGCGTGGTTGATCAGGTGCATGGCCAGGACGAGGGCGACCGACGGGTCGGCCGCCCCGACGGCGCGGACGGCCCGGATCGCCTCGGGCAGGTCGGCGCCGCCGCCACCGAGCTCGGCGGGAACGGTCAGGTTCAGCGTCCCGGCCCGGTGCAGCGCCTCGAACGCCTCGAACGGGAACGAGGCGTCGCGGTCGTGCCCGGCGGCCCGCCCGGCGATCCCGGCGAGCGCCTCCTCGAAGGCGGTGGGGGCGTCCGGGGCGGCGGGGGCGTCCGGCGCCGTCGTCTCGGCGGGTGGGGTCATCGCGGTCTCCTGACGATGGGCGGCGGTGCGGTGTGGCGAAGCGGCGGGAGCGGGCCGGTATGGCGTTCGACCTGGACGAACGCATGCTGCCCGCTGCATCCCTGCGACAGCGGGGACGCGGGTGCGTCGGCGGTGAGGACGTTGGGGTTGCCGTGCACGCACAGGCCGCCGCGGTCGTCGTCGGGGTCGTACCAGGCCCCGGTGGCGAGCTGGACGACGCCGGGCCGCAGCGCGTCGCTGATCCGCGCGCCCGCCAGGCAGGCGCCGAGGTCGTTGAACACCCGGACCACGTCGCCGTCGGCGATGCCGCGGGCGCGGGCGTCACGGGGATGGATCCGGATCGGCTCCCGCCCGGAGACCTTGGAGTCCCGGCTGGTGGCGCCGACGTCGAGCTGGCTGTGCAGCCGCGTGGCGGGCTGGTTGGCGATCAGGTGCAGGGGGTGGCGCTCGCCGGGGCGGCGGCGCGGCGGCAGCCACGCCGGGTGGCCCGGGCAGTCGGGGTAACCGAACGCCGCGATGACCTCGGAGGTGAGCTGGATGCGGCCGCTGGGCGTGTCGAGCGGACGGCCCTCGGGGTCGGCGCGGAATCCGGCGAACAGCGTGCGGTGCTCAGGGCCGGGCGGCAGGACGTACTCGCCCGCCTCCCAGAACGCGTCGAAGCGGGGGACGTCGTGCCCCCGCGCCACCAGGTCCTCCCGCCAGGTCCCGTACAGGTGCTCCAGCCACTGCCGGACGGTGCGGCCCTCGGTGAACGCCTCGGCCGCTCCGCCGCCCAGCCGCTCCGCCAGCCCCGCGAGGACCGCGTGGTCGTCGCGGGCCAGGCCGTACGGCTCGGCGGGGCGCCGCATCGCGATGAGGTGGGTGTCGCGCCGCCCGCCGCCGATGTCCTCGCGTTCCAGCGGGGTCGTCACCGGGAGCACGATGTCGGCGTGCCGGGCCGTGGCCGTCCAGTACGGCTCGTGCACCACCACCGTGGCGGGCCGGCCGAACGCGCGGCGCAGGCGGCCGAGGTCCTGGTGGTGGTGGAAGGGGTTGCCGCCCGCCCAGTACACCAGCCGGACGTCGGGGTAGGTGAGGCGGAGCCCGTCGTAGTCGTAGGTCTCGCCCGGACGCAGCAGCATGTCCGCCACCCGCGCCACCGGGATGAAGGCCTCGACCGGGTTCTCGCCCCGGGGGAGATGGGGCAGCCGCAGGTCGGGGCCGTGGTCGCCGACATCGCCGATCGAGCCGTACCCGTGCCCGAATCCGCCGCCGGGCAGGCCGATCTGCCCCAGCATCGCCGCCAGTGCCAGGCCCGCCCACACCGGCTGCTCGCCGTGCTCGATCCGTTGCAGCGACCAGGTCACGGTGACGAGCGTGCGCGTCGCGGCCATCCTCCGCGCCAGCTCCACGATCTCGCGCGCGGGGACGTCGCAGATCCCGGCGGCCCAGCGGGCGTCCTTGGGCGTGCCGTCGGAGGCGCCGCGCAGGTACTTCTCGAAATCCCCGAACCCGGAGCAGTACCGGTCGAGGAACGCCCGGTCGTGCAGTCCCTCCTCCAGCAGCGTGTGCGCGAGCCCGAGCATCAGCGCGGCGTCGGTGCCCGGCCGGATCGGGTACCAGCGGGCCGCCGCGCTCGCGGGCGCGTCGTCGCGCAGCGGGCTGACCAGCGCCACCTCCACCCCCGCGGCGCGGAGCGACTCCAGTGCGGCCGAGGTGGCGTGCCGGGTGACGCCGCCGGGGGTGACCGCGACGTTCTTGGCGGGCAGCCCGCCGAAGGCGACCAGCAGCCGGGTGTTCTCCAGGATCGCCGGCCAGCTCGAGCCGTCCCGCAGCACCGCGTCCGCGTCGCCGACCAGGTGCGGCAGCAGCACCAGCGAGGTGCCCAGGCTGTAGGAGTTCCGGGAGGCGGTGTAGCCGCCGATCACGGTGAGGAAGCGGTGCAGCTGGCTCTGGGCGTGGTGGAAGCGCCCGGCGCTGGACCAGCCGTAGGAGCCGCCGTAGATCGCCTCGTTGCCGTGCTCGCGCCGCACCCGCTCCAGCTCGCCCGCCACCAGGTCCAGCGCCCGGTCCCAGCCGATCTCGACGAACTCCTCGCGGCCGCGCCGGCCGGAGGGGCCCGGCCCGTGCTCCAGCCAGCCGCGCCGGACGGCGGGCGCCGCGACGCGGGTGCGGTGCCGGGCCGCGTCCGCCAGGTTCCCCAGCAGCGGCGACGGCGCCGGGTCCTGCGGGTGCGGCCGCACGAGCAGCGCCCCGTCCGCGCCCGTGGCCACCCGGTACGCACCCCAGTGCGAGGTCGTCGTGGACCATTTCATGAGTCCTCCTCCGCCGCGACGTCCCCGCCATGATCGCCCGGACGGGGCGTGCCGGGACGGAGCGCGGCCGCGTCGAGCGGCGGGCGGGCGGCGGCGCCGCCGGGGATTCCGCCCGTCCGCCCGGCGCGGTGTGTCACGGGCGCGTCCCCTCGGCATCGACGGACCGGGCGCTGACGGGCACGGTGTCGGCGGGCACGGTGTCGGCGGGCACGGTGTCGGCGGGCACGGTGTCGGCGGGGCCGCGGTCGGAGGCACCGCCGTCGGCGGGCTCGGGGACGGCGGGCTCGGGAGGGAGGGAGCCGGCGTCCTCGGAGACGCCCAGCTCGGCCAGGAGGGTGGTGCGCAGCCGCTGGAACTCCGGGTCCTGGCGGCCGGCGCCGCGCGGAGCGGTGATCGCGTGTTCGGCGGCCAGCCGGCCGTCCCGCATGGTCACCACCCGGTCGGCCAGCAGGATCGCCTCGTCCACGTCGTGGGTGACCAGCAGCACGGCGGGCCGGTGCCGGTCGACCAGCCGGCGGACCAGGGCGTGCATCCGGATCCGGGTCAGCGCGTCGAGGGCGGCGAACGGCTCGTCCAGCAGGAGCAGCTCCGGGTCGCGGACCAGCGCGCGGGCGAGCGCGACCCGCTGGGCCTCGCCGCCCGACAGCGTGCGCGGCCAGGCGTTGACGTGCGCGGCCAGGCCCACCTCGGCCAGCGCCTCCTCGGCGGCGCGGCGCGGGTCGCGACCGCGCAGCCCGATCGCGACGTTGCGCCAGACGCGCCGCCAGGGCAGCAGCCGGTGCTCCTGGAACACCACCATGCGCCGGTCCGGGACGCGCAGCGCGCCGCCGTCGGGACGGTCGATCCCGGCGAGCAGCCGCAGCAGGGTGGTCTTGCCGCAGCCGCTCTTGCCGATGAGCGCCACGAACTCGCCGCGGCCGATCGACAGGTCGAGACCGTCCAGCACGGTCCGCGCCCCGAAGGCCCGCACCAGCCCGCTGACCTGGACGGGCGGCTCGGCGTGCGGGGCGGTGAGGGTGTCGCCGGTCATCACAGTTTCACCGTGTGCTCGGCGATGTCGATCCGCCCGGAGAGGATCTTGCGCTCGGTGAGCCAATCGGCGCCCCACTGGAGCTGCCGGACGCCCTCGTCGTTCATCAGGGAGAGGTTCTGCCGGGTGCGGTGCCGGACGATCTGCGCGACGACCCCCGGCGGGTACTTCGAGACGTCGTTGCCCAGCTCGATGGCCTCCTTGAAGTGGTCGTTCTGCCACTGCTGCTCGACCTGGAACGCCTTGATGACGGCCCGGACCGTGTCGGGGTGCTTCTCCGCGTACTCGCGCCGCACCAGGAACGACCGGAAGTCGATCTGCCGCTCCAGCTCGTCGCCCTCCACGAAGATGGTCCTGGCGCCGTGCTCCACCTCGGCGATCTCCCGGAAGCCCTCCCAGATCGACCAGGCGTCGATCTTGCCGGAGGCGAACGCGGCCGCCGCCTCCGGCGGGTTCATGTAGAGCACCTTGACCCGCCCGCGCGGCACCTTGTACTTCTCCAGGGCCGCGACTAGCAGGAACTCGCCCAGCCCGGCCTTGTTGACGGCGACCGTGCGGCCCGCGAGGTCGGCGACCTTCGCGATGCCCGAGCCGGGCCGGGCCAGGATGGCGGTGGTGCGCGGCTCGGTGGTCGCCCACGCCACGTACACCAGGTCGGCGCCGGAGAGGATGGCCTGGTCGGCGGGGGTGCTGCTGCCGCCGAAACTGAAGTCGGCGGTGCCGGTGGCCACCGCCTGCAGGGTGGGGGCGTGGTTGGGGAAGGGGCCGATCCACTTCACCGTGACGCCCTGGGATCTGAGCGTGCGGTCCAGCACGCCGCGGATCTTGGGGACGGAGATGGTGCCGTGGGTGAGCCGGACCGTGCTCGCCGAGCCGCCGCCCGTCCCGCCGTCCGCGGAACCGCAGCCGGTGAGCGCCGCCAGCGCGCCGAGCCCGGTGGCCGTCAGCACGGCGCGGCGGGGGACGCGGGGTCGTTCGATCAATGTGGGTCAACTCCAAGGGGACGAGGCACGGGACGGGGCGGCAGGAGAAGTCAAGCGGCGGGGAGAAGTCAGCCGGAGGGGAGTGGTCAGGCGGAGGGGAGTGGTCAGGCGCCTAGGCCGGCGTAGGTGGCGTGCCAGCTCAGCAGCCGCCGTTCCAGGAGCCGGGCGAGCAGGTCGCAGGCGATGCCGATGACCGCGTACAGCACCACCACCAGCACGATCACGTCGACCTGCAGGAACTCGCGGGCGTTGGTGGCCATGAAGCCGATCCCGGCGGTGGCGCCGATGGTCTCCGCGATCACCAGGGCCAGCCAGGCGTGGGTGAGCGAGAGCCGCAGCCCGCCCAGGATGGAGGGCAGTGCGCCGGGCAGGATCACCCAGCGGATCCGTTCCAGCCGGCCCTGACCGACGACCCGGCTCATCTCCAGCAGCCTGGGGTCGATCTGCCGGATGCCCAGCACGGTGTTGAGGTAGAGCGGGAACGCGGTGCCCAGCGCGATCAGGAAGACCTTGCCGGACTCGCCCACCCCGAACCACACGATGACCAGCGGCAGGACGGCCAGGAACGGGATGGCGCGGATCATCTGCACGCTGCGGTCCACCAGCGCCTCGGCCATCCGCGACAGCCCGACGGCCACGCCGAGCACGAGCCCGGCCGAGGTGCCGATGGCGAAGCCGGACGCCGCGCGGCGCAGGCTGGCGAGCAGGTGCCGGGGCAGCTCGCCGTTGGCGGTCAGTTCGGTGGCGGTGGCCGCGACGGTGCTCGGGGCCGGCAGCACCTGCGCGGGCAGCGCGCCGCCGCGGGCCAGGACCTCCCACAGCGCCAGCACGCACACCGGGGCGAGCCAGGAGACCGTCCGGTACGGGAACGCGATCGGCGTGCTCACCGAGCGACGGCCTCGGTCCCGGCCGGGGCCGCCGCCCCGGCACCCCGCAGGGGGCGTGTCCGGGCGCCGGCGGGCCGGGACGCCTCGCGCGCGGCGAGTTCGGCGCGGACCAGGGGCAGCAGGCGGCGGCCGTAGTCCACCGCGTCCTCCAGCGGGTCGTAGCCGCGGATCAGGATCGTGGTCACGCCGATGTCGACGTAGTCGAGCAGCGCCTGCGCCACGGTCTCGGGGCTGCCGACCAGGGCGGTGGAGTTGCCCGCCGCGCCGGTCGCCCGCGCCGTGGCCGTCCACAGCGCGCGGTCGTGCCGCTCGCCCCGGTCCGCCGCGGCCAGCAGCCGGCGCGACCCGACGCCGCGCTCGCCGGAGGGGAAGGCCAGCATCGCCCCGTCCCGGCCGGTCGCCGAGGTCCGGCGCTCGATGGCGGCCAGGATGCCGTGCGCCCGCTCCCAGGCCTCCTCGTCGGTACGGCCCAGGATCGGCCGGAACGACACCGAGATCCCCAGTTCGCCGGGGTCGCGTCCGTGGGCGGCCGCCGAGGCCCGCACGGAGGCGATCTGCTCGGCGGTCTCGGCCAGCGGCTCGCCCCACAGCGCGTACACGTCGGCGTGCCGGCCGCCGACCCGGTAGGCGTCGGCGGAGGAGCCGCCGAAGTAGATCGGCAGCCGCCCGCGCACCGGCTTGACCTTGGAGTGCGCGCCCTCGAAGCGGTAGAACTCGCCCTCGTGGTCGATGGGGCCCTCCGCGGCCCACACCCGCCGGACGACGTCCAGGTACTCGTCGGTGCGGCGGTACCGCTCGGGCTTGCCGGCGTAGTCGCCGTCGCGGCGCTGCTCGGTGTCGCTGGCGCCGCTGATCACGTGCAGCGCCAGCCGCCCGCCCGTGAACCGGTCGAGGGTGGCGAGCTTGCGCGCGGCCAGCGTAGGCGAGACGAAGCCGGGGCGGTGGGCCAGCAGCAGGCCGAGCCGTTCGGTGTGCGCCGCCGCGTACGAGGCGACCGAGAAGCCGTCGGCGTCCCAGGAGTGGTAGCCGATCAGCGCGCGGTCGAACCCGGCCTCCTCGTGGGCCTGCGCGAACCGGCGGGTATAGCCGGGATCGATCTCCGGTCCCCGGGGCGGGCGGGTCTCGGAGGCGTCCGCCGTCCGGATCATGCCGATGAACTCGACCGTCATAGCCGGCCTCCCATATCGCGGTGTCGATGTGCCGCACTGTAGTAATCTCTACTAATAAGGTCAAGATACTAGAGAATGCGAGAATCAGACCGTGACCGATGACACCTGGACCTCGGAGAAGGCGCGCGAGACGGCCCGCGCGGCGGGCACGGCGGCCTGGCACGGGCGGATCGAGCACGTCCGCGGCGGCGCGCTGGGCTCCGACACCGCGCAGACCTCCGGGATGCGGCGCTTCGAGGCGATCTCCGGCAGGACCGTCGGCTCCGAGCGGCTCTGGATGGGCCGCACCCATGTCGGTCCCGCCACGAATTCCGGCGACCACCACCACGGCGAGGCCGAGACCGCCATCTACGTCGTCTCCGGGCATCCGGTGTTCGTGTTCGCCGAGGGCGACCGCGAGGTGCGGGTGGAGACCGAGCCGGGCGACTACGTCTTCGTGCCGCCCTACGTCCCGCACCGGGAGGAGAACCCCTCCGCCGACGAGGAAGCGGTCGTGGTCATCGCGCGCAGCACGCAGGAGGGCATCGTGGTCAACCTGCCGAGCCTGTGGGCCGACGTGGAGAGCCCCGGCGGCGACGGCGGCGACGGTGGCGACGGCGGCGGCACCGGTCGCGGCGGCGCGGGCGCATGACGGAGGTCCCCGGCCGGAACGGGGGAGAGGCGGCGTCCGCCCGGCCGGGCACCCAGGCGGTGGACCGGGCGATCGCCGTGCTCCGGTCGTTCGAGGGCGCCCCGCAGCAGACGCCCACGCAGATCGCGCACCGGCTGGGCCTGACCGTCAGCACCGCCCACCGCATCGTCCGCGCCCTGCGCGCCGCCGGCATGCTGGGCCGCGACCCGCGCACCGACGGCTACTTCCTCGGCCCCGCCACCGCGATCCTCGGGCGGCTGGCGCTGGAGCGCATGGGCACCACGCTGATGCAGCCCGAGCTGACCGCGCTGCGCGACGAGACCGGGGAGGCGGTCAGCCTGGGCGTGCGCGTCGGCGACGAGGTGGCCGTGCTGGTGCAGATCCCCTCGGTGCACCCGCTGCGGTACGACCAGGAGCCCGGCGCGCGCAACCCGATCCACGTGTGCGCGATGGGCAAGGCGCTGCTGGCCTACGACGACGCGCGGGTGTCGATGGCCGAGCCGTACCGCCGCTACACCCCAGCGACGATCACCACGCGGGCCGGGCTGGACGCCGAGCTGGGCCGCATCCGGCGCCGCGGATACGCCACCAACGACGAGGAGCGCATCGTCGGCGTGCGGGCGCTGGCCGCGCCGATCCACGGCCCGGCCGGGCAGGCGGTCGCCGCCGTGACGCTGCAGGGGCCGGCGGTGCGCTTCACCGGCGAGCGGCTGCCCGACCTGGCCAAGGCCGTGATGGCGGCGGCCGAACGGCTGACCGGGCTGTACGCGGGCGGCGCGGGCCTGGCCTGAGGCAGGCGGCGGTGCGGCCCGGCCGGTGCGGACGTCAGTCGAACAGGTCGGGCTGCTCGCGGGTGATCTGGTCGAACAGCGGCTGGTAGTTGATCCACCCGACCAGGTCGTTGCCGATCTGCTGGTGGGTCAGCACCGCGTTCTCATGCTCGATCGGCACCACCTGCCCGGCCGCCTTGGCCAGCAGCTGCACCTGGCACGAGCGCTCCATGGTGATGAACCACCAGGCGGCCGCGTCGACGGTGTCGCCGACCGTGAGCAGGCCGTGGTTGCGCAGGATGACGGCCTTGTGGTCGCCGAGGGCCGCCGCGATGCGCTTGCCCTCCTCCAGATCGGTGACCACGCCGGTGTAGTCGTCGAACAGCCCGTGGTCCTGGTAGAACGCGCACACGTCCTGGGTGATCGGCTCCAGCTTCTGCCCGAGCGCCGAGATCGCGCGGCCGTGCGTGGAGTGGCTGTGCGCGGCGGCCACCACGTCGGGTCGGGCCTGGTGCACCTGCGAGTGGATGGCGAAGGCCGCCTCGTTCACCGGGTAGCGGCCCTCGACGACCTGCCCCTGGTGGTTCACCAGGATCAGGTCGCTGACCTTGATGTGCTTGAACGACATCCCGAACGGGTTGACCCAGAAGTGGTCGGTGTGCTCGGGGTCGCGGGCGGTGATGTGCCCGGCCACGCCCTCCTCGAAGCCGAACTTGCCGAAGATGCGCAGCGCCGCGGCCAGCCGCTCCTTGCGGTGCCGGCGCTCCTCCTCCGCGGTCTCGAACGTCGGCGGCAGCCGGAAGATCAGGTCGGTGGCGAGCTTGTCGAGGAACTTCTCGTCGTCGGACATCGGGCGGCTCCTTCGGGACGAGCCCCGGGGGCGGGCTCGGGCGCGGTCCACGGTCGCAGGCTCGGGGAGCGGGCCGGCAGTCGTGTCACCGGCTCGCCTGACCACACCGAACCCCACCCGGGGCGGGCTCGTCTAGGCTGGTCGGGGTCAAGGGGCGTGGCGGTGGTTGTCCGCGCGGGACAACCGTGGCGGAGGGGCGATGGCGGACGTCGAGGGCTTCCTGCGGCTGCTGGCCGGCCGCGCGGAGGACCCCGAGCTGCTGGAGTCCACGGTCCGGGCCGCCCGCGGCAGGTCCGAGCTGGTCGCGGCGCTGCCCGAGGAGGAGACCCGGCGCCACACCCGCGCCCTGGTCCAGGGGGTGCGGGCCGCGCTGGAGGGGGGCGGCGAGCCCGGCGAGGAGGTGCTGGCCGCCGCCGAGCGGCTCGGCTCCGACCGGGCCCGGCAGGGGGTGCCGGTCGCCGCGTTCCTGGACGGCTTCCAGGCCGGCCGCGCCCACCTGGTCGAGGCGCTGATCGAGGAGGGGCGGCGGCTGAGGGTCCCCGCCGACGTGCTGCTGGACGGCGTCACCCGCATCGACGCGATCACCACCGCGCTGGTCCACCGGATGGTCCACGCGCACCGGGTCACCGAGCTGGAGATGGCCCGCACCGCCCGCGAGGGCCGCCTCCAGGCGCTGCGCCAGCTGCTGCACGGGGAGCCGGCGGCGGTCCCGGCGCCGCTCGCCGCGGACGAGCCGTACCACTGCGTGGTGTCCGACATCAGCGACCCCGCCGTCGCGGGCCGGCTGGAGGCGGTGCTGACCTCGGCGGGCCCGGCCCTGTGCGGGCTGGTGGACGGCCGGCTGGCGGGCCTGGTCGCCCGGCTGCCCGATCCGGCGCTGCTGCGCGGCCTCGCCCGCCCGCACGGGACGGGCCGCCCGCTCCTGGTGGCCGCGCCCGCCGTCCGCCCCGCCGCGGTCGCCCCGCTGTACCGGCTGGGCCGCCGCGCGCTGCGCGCCGGGACCGCGTCCGGGCTGAGCGGGCTGCGGCCCCTCACCGACCTCGCGCTGGTCACCGCCGCCGAGGGCGAGGCTGAGCTGGGCCGGCTGCTGGCCGCCCGCCTGCTGGACGGCCTCGACCCCGACGACCCGTTCCACCGCGAGCTGGCCGAGACCGCGCTGGCCTTCCTCGACCACGGCGGCCGGATCGAG
Organism: Spirillospora sp. CA-255316; assembly: GCA_050942275.1. Taxonomy (GTDB): domain Bacteria; phylum Actinomycetota; class Actinomycetes; order Streptosporangiales; family Streptosporangiaceae; genus Spirillospora. Next base: position 4,791,848 of record CP192047.1, read on the forward strand.
CCCACCGCCGCCGCCCTGCACGTCCACGGAAACACCGTCAAGTACCGGCTGCGGCGCTTCCATGAGCTGACCGGCGGGACCCTCGCGCCCCCCGCGCCCCCGGCCGGCGCGGTCGCGCACACGGTGCACTGGTGGTGGGCCCTGCGCGAGTGGATCCGGCGCCCGCCGGGTGAGGGGACGGGCCCGTGAAGATCAGCACCGTGATGTGGCCGGAGCGGTCGTGGCCCGAGGCGGGCGACCTGTGGCGCCGCGCGGAGGACCTCGGCTTCGCGACCGCGTGGGTGCACGACCACACCGCCTGGCGCGTCGCCACGCCCTGGTACGACGCGTACACCACCCTGGCCGCCGCGGCCCCGGCCGACTCCGCCGCTCAGCCGTCGCCGAGCGGCCGGGCCCGTCGCCGCGCCATCTCCTGCCCGGCGGCGAACACCAGCCACAGCAGCGCGGTGGCGTCGTCGACCACCCCGACCGGCAGGAACACGTCGGGGACCAGGTCGATCGGCGACACGATGTAGACCACCGCCGCGATCATGGCGAGGATCTTGCCCTTGCCGGTGCGGTAGGGCTCCAGCGCGGCTCCGGGCCGCCGCGCGGCGGCCCGCCGCGACGCCCGGCGCAGCCGCAGCAGGCCCGCGACGAGCAGCACGGCGCCGGCGACCATGACGGCGGCGCCGGCGGCAGTGAGGTCGACCCCGCCGAGCGAGCCGTCGGCGGTGAGCGCGAGCACGCCGCCCGCGACGAGGGCGAGGAGTCCGGCGACGATCATGGGTTACCTCCGGGGGGACGCCGGGCCCGTGCCCGGCCTCACATCCGGTATTGCCGCCCTTCCTCGCCCCATTCCCCGAACGGCGGATGCGCTCCGGCGTCCAGGGCGGCGAACACCGGTTCGTCCAGGAGAACGAACACCAGCCGCCGCACCTCCAGCCGGCGGGCGGCCTCCGCGGTCGCGCCGAGGTCGCCGCCGGTCCCGGCGAACGCCAGGTCGGCGCGCTCCGCCCAGCCGGGGAACGCGGTGAACTCGGGCGCCCAGACGGCCGTGCGGTGGCCCGAGACGATCCGGTAGCCGTAGATCCCGCCGCCGGCCGGGAGCGGATCGACATGCAGCGGCCCGTGCCGGAACGCCGCCACGGCGGGCGGGCGCATGCCCGTCTCCGCGGCGATCCGGTGCAGGTCGGAGTGCGCGCCGCCGTCGCGGACGAGCCAGGCGTGCACGTTCTCGGGCGGTTCGGAGCCCGCGCCGCCGTCGATACCGACCCGGGTGTGGCCGTACTCGACGAGCAGGCCCGCCGGGGCGAACCGGGGCGACCGCGCCGCTCCGACGCCGAGCAGGATCAGACGCGGCATACCTGGATCGTTACCCCGAGACCGCCCGCCGTCCACCCCCGGGACGGGGGCCGCCAGGCTGTGTTTCAAAGCCCGCCCAGCCGCGCTCGCCTGGCGGCGCCGGCCTCACCGGCTCCCGCCTCCCGGGCCCTGGCGAGCGCGACATCGCGCTCGATCGGTACCCGAGGCCCCTCCGAGACAGGCCCTAGGCCCGGGCGGGAGCGGCCTCGCGGGCGTCGCCGATGGGCCGGGGGCCCAGTTCGGTCAGCAGTTCGGTCGGGGTGCAGCCCGCCAGCGCGCGGAACTCGCGGATGAGATGGGCCTGGTCGTAGAAGCCGCAGCGGACGGCGACACCGGCCCAGCCGGGTTCGCCGCCGGCCATCAGCTCCAGCGCCCGCTGGAAGCGCAGCACCCGGGCCATGACCTTCGGCGGCAGGCCGACCTGCTCCTTGAAACGGTGGGTGAGGTGCCTGCGGCTCCATCCGACCTCGCCCGCCAGCTCGCCCACCGGCGCCATCCCGCCGGAGGCCTCCAGCATCCGCCAGGCCCGGACGACCTCGTCGGCGGGGGAGGGGCCGACCTCCAGCCGGCGCAGCAGGAACCGGTCGAGCAGGTCGAAGCGGGCGGCCCAGCCCGGTTCCCCGGCCAGCCGCTCCACCAGCTCGCCGGCGGAGGGGCCGATCAGATCGGCCAGCTCGACCGCGATGTTGGTGAGCAGCCCCATCGGCACCCCGAACAGGGTGTAGGCGCCCAGCGGGGTGAGGTCGAGCTGGACGCCGCGCTGGCCGCCGGGATGCTCGTAGGCGCCGTGCGCGTCGTACAGGCCCGCGATGAACGAGCCGAAGAACCCGGACCCGGCGCCCGGCACGGTGAGGTGCAGCGGCGTGCCGAGATTGATGATCACGACGGCGCGGCGGCCGGGCAGCGTGCGCATGCGGCTGGGGACGACCGCGTCCTCCCAGTAGCCGTCATAGGAGGCCAGGAAGGGGCGCAGCGCCGGATGCGGGCGCGCCTGCGCCAGCCACCAGCCGCCGCGATCCTCCATCCTGACCGGTCTCACCAGGCCAGTCTCGCACCCGCCACCGACAGAACGCCCGGACGGGGAGGGGCCCCGCCCCGGTCCGCGGCGCCGGGGGAGGGATCACTCGTACATCTGGCCGCACACCGCGATCCGGGCCAGGTCGCCCCAGGTCATGGTGGTGATCTCGCGTACGTAGGAGCGGGCGGGGGGCGCGCCCTCCGGGGCGGGCAGCGGCACCCGGGCGCCGTCGCCGGCGTCCCAGCCGCCCAGGCTTCCGGCCACGGCGCATTCCAGGTACGTGGCCGGATCGAAGTTGTACCAGCGCCGCGGGGTCGCGCGGCGGCCCGTCCCGGCCGGGCGCGGCGCGTCCACCCCGAAGCGGGCCTGCGGGCCCGGCGGATGCGCCAGGAAGTCCTCCAGGTCGGCGAGCTGGGAGAGGATCACCCGCTCCCAGTCGGCGTACCCCACCGGCTCCTCGCCCGGCAGCGACAGGTCCCTGGTGCTCCAGGCCGGGTCGTACTCGGCGGGCGGCACCGCGGCGGCGGCGGAGAACATCGCGGCCACCTCGTCGGTTTCGAGCCGCTCGAGGTGCCGGCGCGGCGCGCTGACCTTCCACAGCGCGCGCAGGAACGCCGACAGCGACCACGACGCCGCCCGCGCCTCCTGGCCGAGCTGCAGGAAATGCAGGTACAGCTCCCGGTTGGTGCGGACGGTGGGCGAGGCCGGACCCGCCACCCAGTACATCTGCTTGTGCGGGACGCCGCTCTCCATCGCCAGGACCTGGGCCAGGGCCGAGATCCGGGAGTCGTGCGAGGCCATGTGGAACTCGTTGCCGTTGTCGTCCTGGCGCATGACGTCCCAGGTGTGCATCCGGCGCCCTCCGCGGTCGGGTATGTGGCGGTCGCGGCCCCTGAGCAGAGAGTGTCCCATTTCCATGGTCGCCCACCAGTGGTGGCCGTATCACTTTCCGGACTCGAAGTCGTGACCTTCCGCACCATGAGTACGGGCGGCCGTCCCCGCGCGGATCATCAGGGGACCCGTACGGGGGCGGCCGCCCGGCGTGCGGCGGCGTGCGGCGGCCTGAGGCCGGGCGCTCAGCGCTTGGAGCGGTGGATCACCTGGATCTCGGTGAAGCCGTACAGGCCCCACGGGCCGTTCTCCACGCCCACGCCGCTCCACTTGAACCCGCCGAACGGCTGGTGCGGGGCCAGCGCCAGGTGGGTGTTGACCCAGGCGGTGCCGCACTCCAGCTGCGCGGCGACCTCGGCGGCGCGGTCGGCGTCGGCGCCCCAGACCGAGCCGGACAGCCCGAAGTGGGTGCCGTTGGCGCGGGCCAGCGCCTCGTCCAGGTCGGTGTACTTGATGACCGGCAGGGCCGGGCCGAACTGCTCCTCGTCGACGATCCGGGCGCCGTCGGCGACGTCGGCGAGGATGGTCGGCTCGAAGAAGTAGCCGGGGCCGTCGACGGGCTTGCCGCCGGCCGCGGCGCGCGCGCCGCCCGCGATCGCGTCGGCGACCAGCTCGCCCACCCGCTCGAACTGCGGCCGGTTGTTGATCGGCCCGTACTCCACGCCCTCGGTCATGCCGTCGCCGACCTTCACCGACGACGCCTTGGCGGCCAGCGCGTCCACCACGTCGCCGTACAGGGCCTCGGGGACGTACACCCGCTTGATCGCCGAGCAGACCTGCCCGTTGTTCATGAACGCGGCGCCGAACACCTTGTCGGCCACCGTCGCCGGGTCGGCGTCGTCGAGGAGGATCGCCGGGTCGTTGCCGCCCAGCTCCAGCGTCACCCGCTTGAGGTCGGGCGCGGCGGCCGCGGCGACCCGCTTGCCGGTGGCCACGCTGCCGGTGAAGCTGATCTTGCGCGGGATGTCGTGCCCGGTCATCCAGGCGCCCAGGTCGTCGCCGCCGGTGACCACGTTGAGCACCCCGGGCGGCAGCACGTCGCGCAGCGCCTCGCCCAGCTTCAGGCTGGACAGCGGGGTGAACGGGGACGGCTTGAGGACCATCGTGTTGCCGGCCAGCAACGCGGGGGCCACCTTCCAGACCGCCAGCAGCAGCGGGTAGTTCCACGGGGTGATCGCGGCGACCACGCCCATCGCGCGGCGGACCACCTCGACCAGCGCGTTGTCGTCGTCCTGGATGACCTCGCGGGGCAGTTCGAGATCGGCGAAGTACTTCAGCCAGACCCCGGCGCCCATGACCTCCATGGTGGCGTCCTGCAGCGGCTTGCCCTGCTCGAGGGTGAGGACGCGGCCGATCTCCTCGGACCTGGCGAACATGAGGTCGGCCGCCGCCTGGAGGGCCTTGCGGCGCGCGGCCTCGTCCCGCCGCCACTCGGGCAGCGCGTCGCGGGCCGCGGTCATCGCCTCGTCGAGCTGCTCGCGCGAGCAGTCGGGCGCCTGCTCGGCCACCTCCCCGGTGGCCGGGTTGATCACGCCGAACGTGCGCGGCGCGGTCACGGCCCGTCCGCCGATGGTCATCGTGAAGTCGGACACGTCGATCCTCCGCTTCGTGCGCCTACCGAATGACGTTCAGTATTCACCCCGGCGGCGCCGCGGGCCACCCCGGGAGCCCGTCCGGTGCGTGACGTCCCCCGGCAGGCGGGCCGCCCGCGGTGGACGGCCCGTCGAACGCGGCGGCGAGCCAGGCGGCCGCGGCGGCGGCACTCCCGGGATGCCCCGCGTCCATGGCCAGCCGGGCGGCCGTGGCGGCGCCGGCGGTGTCGTCCCGGCGCAGCCGTAGGGTGCGCAGGTGGTCCCAGGCCACCCCGGTGAGCTCCGGATCGCCGCTCTCGGTGGCGGCCAGCGCGAGCCGTTCGGCCTCGGGCAGGTCGCCCTCGTCGGCGGCGAGCGAGGCCAGCCCGATCCGGGCCCATCCGGCCCGCACCGCGCCGCCGAACTCGACGGCCAGTTCGAACAGCGCCCTGGCGTCCCCCGGGCGTCCGTCCCGGCAGCGGTCCTGCGCGGCCCGGTGGACCAGGTCGAGGGCGTCCCCGGCGCGTTCGGGCTCGTGCTCGGCGACGCGGCGCAGCAGCGGTCGCACGGCCTGCGGCTCCTGCGCGCCCAGCGCAGCGACGAGTTCCGCCCACGACGACATTCCCGTTCCTCCGCACCTAGATGATCACGCGACCGCACAAGGTACACAGCGACCGGGCCTTCCGGAGCGGGAATGCGCGAATCGCCCGGAACGGACGCTGTCCGGCAGACCGGCCCCGGCGGTCGGGCGAGACCGCCGGGGCCGGGGGAACGGGATGGGCGTGATGGGCGTAATTCGCGGGACCAATGGGATCAGAGGTCGAGCAGGCGGTGCACGAAGTCGCGGTAGTCGTGCAGCGCCAGGCGGAGCCGCTCGGTGTCGGAGACGGTGCCGGCCGCCGTGTCCGGCGCTCCGTCGGGCGCGCCCTCGCCTCGGGCCCGCGCGGATTCCTCCAGGGCGCGCTTGCGGTCGGCGAGGGCCTGGCCGACGGCGTTGACGATCTCGGCGGCCAGCTCGTCGGCCCCGCGCACGGCCGCGCCGGGGTCGTCGACGAAGTCGCTCTGGATCCCGCGCAGGCGCAGGCGGAATCCGTCGGCCGTGACGGTGTCCAGCAGCCGGTCGGCACCGCGGTCGGCCGCGTGCCCGGTTGTGGGCCCGGCCGCGGGCTCGGCGGCGGCCTGCTCGGTCGCGGGCTTGGACGGGGGCTCCGCGGGGAGCGCGCCCTCGTCTTCGGCGGCGGCTCCCTCCGCGGCCGGGGCCGGGCCCGCCGGAGCGGCCCGGCCGGGTTCACCGGGCGGCCGGTCCTGCGCCGCCGCGGGCCGGTTCTGCGCCGCCATCGGGCGGTCCGGCGCGGTGTCCTCCAGCTCGGACGGGGGCGCGGGCGGCGCGGGCGTGCGCCCGGCGACCCGGACGTCGTCGCCCGGCGCCTTGCCGGCGGGGCCGGGCGGTGTGTTGGGAACGGTCATCTCTCGTCAGCTCCCCTGGGCCTTCTCGCCGTCGTGACGCCCGGGAACGACGGCTCCTCCGGAACGTTCCCCGGCGGGGACGGCCAGCAACTCCTCGAAGAGCACCCGGTAGTGCACCATGGCCTGGCGCAGGTCCTCGGTGCTGGCCTCCTGCCGGGAGGCGCGGGCGCTGATGTCGTGGCCCTGCCGGTAGTGGTCGAGGGTCCGGCCGTGTTCCACCGACAGGTGCTCGACCCGGTCGTCGAAGCCCCCCGTCGGGTAGCCCCGCTCGCCCATGACGGTCGTCACCAGGCGGTCGGCCTGCTCGACGGCCGGGGCGGGGGCGTCCACGAACTGCTCCTGCACGTGGATCCACTCCCGCCGGTACTGCTCGCGGCGCCGCGGCTCCAGATCGTGCAGCTCCAGCTCCTCGTGCCGCCGCCGGCGGGACATCAGCTCCCGCTCGGCGGCGCCCCGGTTCCCGTGGCGCTCCACGGCACGGTCGTACTCGGGGCCGAACCGCCGGCGGAGCCCTCGGGTGCGGGCCCCGGCCCATAGCGCGTACCCGGCACCGGCCAGCAGCGCGATGATCACCACGGCGAGGACGACCATGAGGACGGTCGACATTGCTCCTCCCAGTTGCGTGCGGTCCAGCGCGTGCGGTGGTGCGACTGGACGATGCACCGCCGATGCCCCGACAAACGCCTTCAAAACAGACTTAGCGCGGGAAGTGCCCTGTTCCGCCGCGTTCGCGGGTCAGGAGCGGCCGGGGAAGACGCAGGTCAGCCTGCCCGCGCGGGAGCGGCCGCCGTACCCCGCGGCCTCCAGCAGGCGCAGCCCGTCCTCGTCCGACCGCCGCGCGCAGGCGACGGTGACACCGGTCCGCCGCAGCGCGCCGCGCACCTCGCCCGCCGCCGGATCGGCGGCCCCCGGAGAGGTCACCAGCGCCGAGAGCATCAGGCGGTCGTCGATGAAGGGGCGGGGCGCGGGCAGCAGCCTGAGGTAGTGGCTGTTGGGGTTGATCGCGTGGTCGGTGGTGGACAGGAGCGGCATCACGCGCATGTACTGCTGCGGCATCAGCACCACCGCCGGCCCGTCGGTACCGCGGGCCGCCTCCGCCCGCAGGACGGCCCGCACGGTCGCCAGATCCCGCGCCGAGATCTTCCAGGACGGGCGCTGCGCCACCGTCGTCCCGTTCTCCTTGGACCACAGCGGCACGCCCCCGGCCACCATCACCGCGCACAGCGCCACCGGCACGGCGGCGGCGAGCGGACCGCGCGCCCCGGGGGAGGAGAGGCGGGAGGGCAGCAGCCGCGCGGGCGGGCGCACCGCCGCGGCCAGCAGCCCGACCAGCGCCGGCGCCGGGACCGTCCACATCGTGCGCCACATCACCTGCGCCGCGCCGGTGGCGCCGGCGACGAGGTCCAGCACGCCGGGCAGGAACAGCAGTGTGGCCACCCCGGCCACCCCGCCGGTGATCAGGGCCGGGACGCCCGGCCGCGCCGCCCGCGACCCCAGCCACAGGGCGCATCCGGTCAGCACCCCCAGCGTCGCGCTCAGCAGGACCCACGAGTAGCTGACGGGCGCGTCGGTGAACGGCCCGATGACGTGGATGTCGTCGTGCAGCAGCACCACCGCGAGCCCGGCGCCCAGCGGGTAGACCATGGCCGCGCAGGCCGCGGCACCGGTGCGGACGCGCCCGCTGAGCACCAGCGCCCCGGCCGCCGCGACGGTGACCAGCGGCACCACGAGCGTCGCCGAGGACGACAGCCCCACCGCGGCGGTCCCGGCCGCCGCCGCCAGGGCCAGCGCCCCGGCCGTGCGGCGCTCCGCCCACCGGGTCAGGTAGACGTACAGCAGCGGCACCATGATCGAGACCATCATCGCCTTGCCCTGCCACATCCGGAGCAGGTGGAACGACCCCAGCGAGGCCTGCCCGACCCCCGACCACAGTAGGTACACCACGGCGACGCCGAAGCAGGCCGGCGCCCAGCGCGGCGCCCACGCGCGGATCAGCCGCCACAGCGCCCAGACGGCGACGAAGGTGACCGCGGGCAGCACCACGTACCAGAGGAAGGAGGTGGGGTGCATGCCTACCACGCGGGCCAGCGCCCCGGCGAGCACCTCGACGGAGGAGACCGGCGGCTCGCCCGCGATCGGCCCGGTGGTGTGGGTGCTGAAGATGACGTCGTGCGCGGGGATCCGGCCCTCGGTGGCGGTGGCCACGGAACGGGACACGAAGTAGGCGTCGTCGCCGTCGGGGTTGACCGTGAACCACGACGCCACCGCGAACCCGCCCGCGGTGACGAGGGCGATCAGCGAACCCCAGCGCTCCCCGAGGCCGCCTCCGGAGCCTTCCCGCGGCGGGGCGGCGCCGTCGTTGCCCGAATCCCGCCCCGCGGCCGGCCGTCCTTCCGGGCCGGGCGCGGGCGCCGTGGCGCGGGCCCGCAGCAGTCCGACGGCGGTCGCGGCCACGCTGACGGCGCCGAGCGTCCACGTGCACCACCACGGCACGCCGAACTCGCGCAGGCCGGCCGCCGTGCCCGCGCCCACCCCGGCGACCACGGCGACGGGGGCGGCCAGGCGCGGCGCCCCGCTCCAGGTCCGCACGGCCGCGTCCCGCCACAACTCGCGCCCAGGGCCGCGCCCGCCCGGGCCGTCGCCGTCGCCGTCCGCGCCGCCGCCGTCCGCGCCGTCGCCGCCCGGGCCGGTGGCGCCCGCCCTCGCGCGGCGCCACCGCGCGTACCCGGCACCCGCCGCGACGCCCGCCACGGCCCACACGGCGAGCATCGCCCAGGTGGGCGGGTCCAGCGGCAGGCTGAGATGGTAGATCACCGTCCACAGCGCGAACGCGACCACCAGGACGTCGGTGCCGCGGTCGAGCGCCCGGGTGAGGGCCGCGCCCCGCGCGAGGGGGCCCTCCGGATCCGCCTCACGCGCCCGCTGCGCCGCCGCCTGCTCGTCAACGCGGACCATGCCGCTCCCCTGATCGTGATCGCCAACCCGTACGAACCTGCACTATGGGACGTCTCATGCGTTCCCGGAGTTTACTTGCCAGACTGGCCGGAAACGGGCGCTGACCTGCGGTGATATCGACCTCAAGATCCCTATGTGGTGTGATACGGACGGAACTACTGCGCCGTACGGGACGCCCATGCTGTGATGGGGGCCATACGGACGCCCGCGCGGCAGGGCGCGGGCTCGTGCGATGGGAAGTGATGCCCGGTGCGCCATGCGTTCGGATTCCTGCTCGGCGTCCTGCTGACTCCGGCGCTGGCCTACGGAGCGGCCTGGGGCTACGTCCAGGCCGGTCAGTCCTTCGACGGGGCCGGTCAGGAGATCACCGACAGCACCCGGATGTACGGCGCGTTCGCCCTCCTCGCGGCGGTGGGACTGGTCACCGGAGTGATCATCGTGGCCCGCTGGGCGTCGCCGCTGGTGTCGCTGGTCCCCGCGCTGGCGCTGCTGGGCCTGTCGGTCTACTTCCTCGTCGACCCCGGCCGGATGCTGGACCTGCCCGGCAAGGTGCCCCCGGCCGGGGACCTCGACTTCGGGCTGCGGATGCTGATGGGCTCGGGCGTCTACGCGATGATGGGCTTCGCGCTGCTGATGCCGACCTGGGCGCCGCGCCGCTGGGGTGCCGGCCGCGAGGACGAGGCGGAGGCCCAGGAGGCGTACTACTCCGCTGTCGGGCGCTGACCGGTTCCGCCCGGCGTCACGGCGCCACCGGACGGCCGGGACGCTCGTACGCATGATCTCCACGGTAGAGGCGCGCGACCACTTCTTCGATATCGGCGTCCCGCAGCGCGATGTCCCGCACCTCGTACCGGTCCGCCAGCGCCGCCACGACGGCCGCCGCGTTGGCCGTGCGGGGCAGCCGCAGCCACTGCCGCGGCCCCTCGCTCGCCACCACCTCCACCTCCGGCAGCGCCACCGGCGGCCCCGGCCTGGCCAGCTCCACCACCAGCACCCGGTCGGCGTCCACGGTCTCGCGCAGCCGGTCCAGATCGCCGTCGTAGGCCAGCCGGCCGTGATCGATGATCAGGACGCGCCGGCAGAGCCGCTCGATGTCGCCCAGGTCGTGCGTGGTGAGCAGGATCGTGGTGCCCCGCTCGGCGTTGAGCCGCTCCAGGAACTCGCGCACCGTCGCCTTGCTGACCACGTCCAGCCCGATCGTCGGCTCGTCCAGCACCAGCAGCTCGGGATCGTGCAGCAGCGCCGCCGCCAGGTCGCCGCGCATCCGCTGGCCCAGGCTCAGCTGGCGCACCGGGGTGTCCAGGAACGGCTCCAGCTCCAGCAGCGCGGTCAGCTCGGCCAGCCGGGCCCGGTGCGCGGCCGCCTCCACCCGGTACAGGCGGCGGATCAGGGTCAGGCTGTCGCGCAGCGGCAGGTCCCACCACAGCGTGGTGCGCTGGCCGAAGACCACGCCGATCCGCCGGGCCAGCGCGGTGCGCTGCCGGGACGGGTCCAGCCCGCACACCCGCACCCGCCCCGAGGACGGGGTGAGGATCCCGGTCAGCATCTTGATCGTCGTCGACTTCCCCGCGCCGTTGGGCCCCAGGTAGCCGACGAACTCCCCGCGCCCGACGCCGAACGACACCCCGTGCACGGCCCGCACGCTCCTCCGGGCCCGGCGGATCCGGCGCCCCTCGCGCCTGCGCACGGTGAACGCCTTGGAGACGCCCTCGACCTCGATCATGCCCGCCCTCTCCTCGCTCTCTCCTCGCGGGCGCCCGGACCCGCGCGCCCCACGCGCCCACGCACCCACGCGCCCGTCCGCCGTCAGCTCCCCGTCGAGCGGTAGCGGCGCAGCCCGGCCCGCCAGGCCAGCGCCGCCGCCGCGCACACCGCCACGGCCACCGCCGGCGAGGCGAACCGCAGCCACCCCGGCAGCCCCGTGGGGTCGGGCCGGTCCAGCACGTACAGCGCCGGCTGCCAGTTCACGAACGCCAGCGGCACGACGAAGGTCAGCCCCCGCACCAGGTCGCGGGCGAACACGTTCATCGGGTACTGGGTCAGGAACGAGCCGCCATGGGTGATCGACTTGGTGGCGGCATGCCCGTCGATCATCACGAACTGCACCGAGGCGGTCAGCACCCACAGCCCGGCGAAGATGGCGGCGCCCGACAGCACCATCACCGGGACCATCGCGATCCGCCCGGCGTCCCACGGCGCCTCCAGCCGCGGCAGCACCAGCGCCAGCACGGCCACCGCCGGGATCAGCTTGCCCAGCCGCCGCGGCGAGAAGTCCTCGGTGGCGATCTGGATCAGCGGGCTCACCGGCCGCACCAGCATCGGGTCCAGCGAGCCCGCGCGGATGTGCCGGCCCAGCCGCTCGGTGGTGCCCAGCAGCACGTCGCCCAGCGCGAAGGCCAGCGCCGAGGTGCCGTACAGGAAGATCACCTCGACGGCCGTGAAACCGGCGATCGTCGGGGTCCGGGAGAACATCAGCACGATCGCGGCCAGGTCCAGGGCGCCGACCGCCGCCGTGGCCAGGCTCAGCAGCAGCATCGACACCGGGTACCGCGCGGCGGCCCGCACCCAGGTCCAGGCCAGCAGGCCGTACATGCCGACCGTCCGGTCGCAGGCCTCCGCCACCGCCCCCGCCCGGCGGGCCGTCCCCTCAGCCACCGTGGATCACCAGCCTCCGCCGTACCGCCAGCGTCAGCATGCGGCCCGCCGCCAGCAGCGCGACCGCCCATGCCGCCTGGAACGCCAGCGCCTCCACCAGCCCCGCCCCGGCGTGCTTGCCGAGGAAGACGTCCGCGGGGACCTGGATCAGCGCGGCCCAGGGCGTCGCCTGCGCGAACCCGCCCAGCCAGCCGGGGAAGGCCACCAGCGGCAGGATCAGCCCGGAGAAGAACATCGCCAGGATCAGCGCCACCGACTGCAGCCCCCGGTCGTCGTGCAGCCAGAACATGGCCAGCGCCACCAGGTAGCGGAGGCCGAAGCCGACCAGCACCGCCAGCAGCAGCGCCAGCGAGAACGCCGCCAGCCCCCACGGCCCGGGGAACCGCAGCTCGAAGGCCAGCGCCCCCGCCAGCAGCGGCGGGCCGCCGCGCAGCAGCAGGGCCGCGAACGCGCGCGCCAGATCGTCGGCCAGCCACCAGCCCTGCAGGTCGACGGGCCGGTGCAGGTCGATCGCCACGTCCCCGCTGCGGATCCGCTCGGTCAGTTCGAGCCCGCCGAACAGCTGCACGGGGCCGATGAGGGCCTGGGTGAGGAAGCAGAAGGTGACCGCGTCCGCCACCTCGTAGCCGCCCAGGGACGGGCGTTCGTTCCACAGGGCGATGAGGATGTACGCGCGGATGAACCCGAACGCGGTGTTGGTGAGGGCCTCCGCGACGGCGCCGAGCGGGTAGGCGGTGTGCCGCCGGAACGCGTACCACGCCACCCACGGAAAGACGCCCACTTGCGGTGAGCATACGGAAAAACCCGGGGGAGGGCCACGCGAACGGCCGCCGGACAACAACCCGCAAGAACGCCTGAACAAGGAGGTCCGGCGCCGCGCCGATGTGGTCGGGATCTTCCCTGATCGGGCCGCGATCGTCCGGCTGGTGGGTGCGGTGTTGATGGAACAGACCGACGAATGGATCGAGGCCCGCCGCTACATGGGCCTGGAGTTCCTGGCCAAAGCCCGTCTGCGCGTCATCGACGGTGCCACACCCGACCCCCAAGATCGACAGGCGGTTGGCTCAGATCAGCAGGCAGCTTGATCGGCGAACCACCCATCGACTCCGTGCACTGGTCGCGGCTGGCGGCGACGACCCGGCAAGTGACGAGGTTGGTGGTGGCGAACCGGAGGACGGCGAGGGTGCGGCGGCCACGGTCCTGTCCTTGATCAAGTCCGGGCCGGGCAACGTGAGCCTGGTGTCGATGATGACCGAGATCGACAAACTGCGGGCGATCGGTCTTCCAACCGGCTTGACGGTTTGGTGTTAGAGCATGGTCTCGATGGTGATGGGGAGCTCGCGGATGCGGCGGCCGGTGGCGTGAAAGACGGCGTTGGCGATCGCGGGGCGATGCCGACTTGGACGACTTCGCCGAGTCCTTTGACGCTGATGGGGTCTGCGTAGTCGTCGCGGCCTTCGAGGAAGACCGCGTTCAGGTTGCGTACGTCGGCGTTGACGGGGACGAGGTAGTCGGCGAGGTTGGAATTGACGATCCGGCCGTCGCGGTGGTCGGTGGTGGTGCGGCCAGGGCGAGCAGGCCATTGAAGCCCCAGAGTGCCATGAGCGGCCCTGCGGCTGCGGCCGCGGCCATGACTGTCATGGCGGTGTCCGGGCTATCCGCTGCGGGTCGCAAGCGCGATCCGACCGGCGAAAGCGCGCACTACAGCAGTGACCTTGCCTGGCATCGCTGCCAAGCCGACTCCCTCGCGGCGCTGTCGCCGTTCCCGGCGTGCAGTGCGAACCAGCGCACGTTGTCTGGCTTCTGCGACCAGCTCCGCCTGCCGCTGTTTGGCAATCGTGCACACAAAGTAGTCGCTCATGACTACTCCTAACGTGAAGACTGTGCGGTTGTTGTTGGTACGGACTGCTCGAGGTCCGGGGAGACCGGCCGGGTCGCTATTCGCCACGATCCGTGCATCAGCCTGCGTGGTGAGTCTCGCCCGCTGAGTTGATCTTGTCCTGCTGGTCGGGTGCGGCTGGGCGTGTGGGGTCCGCCGGCCGGCGGTGTGCAGCAGGTTGTGGGGGACGGCACGCGAACGCCGGTACTGATCAGAACCTTGGGTTTCCAGATCTTCCTCGGGAGGTGTCGCCTTCGCGAGCAAGCACGGTGCCAGTGGCATCTACCAACCGGGTCGGATCAGAGCGAAGCCGCATGCCTTCGGGCCGTTGATGTGTCGCCGGCCGCGCCGTCAGGCGGCGGGTTCCTCCTGGAGGGCACGTACCTCGATCCTGCTTCGCAGCGCCCGCGAGACCTGCTTGGTCCATTCGATCGCGACGTCGTCATTCTCGGCCTCGATGATCCAGAAGCCACCGAGGTACTCCTCGGCCTCGACGAACGGGCCCGGTGTGAGTACGGGGCTGTCACCGGAGTAGTCCACCGTGGTCGCGTTCGACGGCGGGTGCAGGCCTCCAGCGGTAACGAACGCGCCCGCCTCCTGAAGGGCGGTGTTGAACGCACCGACCGCGGCCATGATCTCCTGCAGCTCCGCGGAGTCCATGCCCTCCATCGTCGGCTCCTCGGCGGAGTCGTGGGGGAGGCTCAGAAAGTACTTCGTCATTGTCGTCTCCTCGTCGTGGGTGTTGCCCTCGATGGTTGTTCCGGACGGATTCGAGCGTTGCGGCCGACGGCCGGTGTCCGAACACTGGAAACGCTAGGCGGGGGCTCCCCGGCGACGCATCGGTCATCGTGACCGGTGTCCGGGAAACCGATGACTGGCGTCGGTCACCAGCTAGACGAGGTCAGCCAACTCGGCGCGACCGGTGACGCCGAGTTTCGGATAAGCCTTGTAGAGGTGGTGGCCGACGGTCCGTGGGCTGAGGAAGAGCTGCGCGGCGATCTCCTTGTTCGTGTGACCGGTGGCGGCCAGCCGGACGACCTGCAGCTCCTGCGGGGTCAACAGGGTGAGCGGGCCGCTGCGCTGAGGCTCATCGCCCCGCTCGCCGAAGGCGGCTAGCTCGCCGCGCGCGCGCTCGGCCCAGAGCCCCGCGCCGAGGCGGTCGAACGCGGACACCGCCGCCGCGAGATGGGAGCGGGCCTCGGTACGGCGGCGCCGGCGGCGCAGCCACTCGCCGTAGACCAGCTGGGTACGGGCGCGCTCATAGGGGCCGCCGTGCCGCTCGTGAAGCCGCAGCGCCTCGGCGTACTGCGCGTCGGTGTCGCCGTCATCGGCCAGCAAGGCCCGGCAGCGTAGTGCGAGCCCGGTGGCGATCGGGCGGTCGATGTGCTCAGCCCAGTGCAGGAACGTTGCCAGTGGTCCATGGGCGCGATCCGGCTGGCCGCTGCGCACGGCTGCTTCCACCAGATCCGGCACCGCCCGGACCAGGAGGTCGCGGCTCGCAGGTCCCCCGGACACTCGCTCGAGCCGGTCGAATGCTTCCCCGAACCGCCGGGCGGAAAGATCGAGCATGCCGAGACCCCAGGCCGCGATCTCGGCATTGACCCGATGCCGGGCTCGGGCTCGCGGGAGCACCTCATCGGCAAGAGCTCGGCAGCGTGCCTCGTCACCCGACACGGCGTGTAACCACACCTCCACCGATCGGTGTGCCAGGCTCTCGGTCGTGTTCCCGAGTTCGTCGCTCACGGATGCGCCTTCCGCCACACACGCGCGGGCGTCCGCGAATTCGCCGCGGAACAGCCGCGCCACGGCGAGCACGTTCAGGGTGTACGGGACCCACCCCAACGCCCCGGTAGCCCGCACCTCGGCCAGCATGTCCTCGGTCCCGGCGATGACACCGTCGTCGTCCGCGATCATGAGCCCGCCGAACCCGGCCGTAATGCGATGCATCAGGTCGTGCCCGCCGCTGCGGGTGGCGGTGTGGAGGCCGCGCATCGGGCCGACGGCCAGCTCCGGGCGTCCGGCGAAGAGCTCCGCCCACCCGAGAAGGGCGGCGACAACCGGTGCCCACTGCTCCGGCGGGGTGAACCCGCGCATCAGATCGGCGGCACGCTGCAGGAGGTCGTGCGCCGCTCCGTGCCGGGCGGCGTGCGCGGCCTCGAAGAGCGTGAGCGCGGCGCGCTCCGGATCGGTTTCGCGCATGAACGCGGCGGCCTCGATCGTCAGCTCCGCATCGGCCCGCGGCGAGGTGCGTTCGTACTCCACGGCGCCACGGGTATAGATGGCGTCGGCCCGGATGCCGGGGTCGGTGGTGAGCGCGAGCGCTTCGGCCGCCAGCCGGGCGGCGCGGTCGGCCTTGCCGGCATCGAACGCGGCCTGGCTGGCCCGGGCGATACGCCGTGCCTTCAGCTCCCGGTCGGCGCTGAGTCGACCGGCGCGTTCGTAGGCAGCGGACACCGCCATCGCGCCGCCTCGGTGCCAGGCCCGCTCCGCCGCGCGTTCGAGTTCGGCTGCCACCGCCTCGTCGGGGGTGGTGGTGGCAGCGGCGAGGTGCCAGGCCCGGCGGTCGGCATCGGCGTCCGCGCGCAGCGCCTCAGCGTACGCGCGGTGTACCTCGATCCGCCGGTGCAGCGGCGCGTCTTGGTAGGCGGCTGCCCGTACCAGGGGGTGGCGGAACGTAATCTGGCTGTCGATCCGGACCAGTCGGTCGCGTTCGGCGGGCGCCAGGTCGCCGGGGGTGCCACCGAGGGATTCGATCACGTGCAGGATCGTCGCAAGGGGCGCCGCGGTGTCGGCTGCCGCCACCAGAAGCGCGCGTTGAGTGGGATCGGGAAGTTCCACGATCTGGTGGCGGAGCGCCTCCTGCACGCGGCGGGTCACCGGCAGCGGGCGGACCTGCTCGGCCGGGTCGGATTCGTCGACATCGCGTGCCGCGATCCGCGACGACCCGAGCTCGATGATCGCCAGGGGATTGCCGCCGGACTCTGCGAGGACACGGGTCCGCACCGGCTCGATGAGTTCCGGTGCGTGGTCGTCGAGCAGTCGGGCGGCATCGGGTGCGGCGAGGCCGGACAGATCAATGACCTCGACGCCTGCGATTTCGAACGGCACCGACGTTTCGCGCACCGCAAACAGCATCGCGATCGGGTCGGCCACGAAGCGGCGGGCCGCGAACAGCAGCGCCTCCACGGAACCCTGGTCGAGCCATTGCAGGTCATCGACCACGCACAGCAGCGGGGCATCCTCGGCCAGATCGGCGAGCAACGACAAGGTGCCGGCGGAGACCAGGAACCGGTTGGCTTCGTCTCCCTCGGCCAGGCCGAAAGCGCAACGCAGTGCCGTGGCCTGGGGAGCGGGGAGGGCGTTCAACCGATCCAAGTGAGGAAACAAGAGCTGGTGCAGGCCGCCGTACGCCAGTTCGGAGTCCGACTCGACCCCTGCCCCGCGGACCACGTGCATGCTGCCCTCGGCTTCGGCGATCGACACGGCGTGGTCGAGAAGGACCGTTTTCCCGATGCCCGCTGCGCCCCGTAGTCCCAGCGCGCCGCTGCGTTCGTCGCGCGCATTTGTCAGCAGGCGTTGAATACGGGCTTGCTCGACGTCCCTTCCCACCAGCGACATGCGGTCACCCTAGCCAGTACGGCAGTGGCAGATCGTGATCTTGGCTGGCGAGGGTGTGACGAGGGCGGCCTGCGGGCGCCGAATACCTCGTCCGAGCAGGTGAGAGTCATGACGGTCGGCGATCCCAGGTGCCGGGTTTTGTCGCCCTGACACAGCACGAGAACGTCCACGGCGAGGCGGTCGCCGCGTCATGACGACTGGCTGTGCTGGTATCGATCCGGTTCCCGAACGCGCTTCCAGCACGTGGGTCGCCTTCCTGCGTTCCTAAGCCGACGCCCTGTTGGCCTGCGACTCCTTCGATACGGACACGCTGTGCGGAGCGCGCATGTACGTGCTGGCGGTGATCGAGCACCGCACTCGCCGGGGCCGCGTCCTGGACGTCACCGCCGCACCGTCGTATTCGGGCTAGTCAACGAGTACCACCGCGCTGTCTGAGGCCTGCACGAAAGCCCAGCCCAACACCTGTGGGAGCGATCTCGGCACTGCACAGGGTTCAGGGGCGCCATGATCGTCCCAGTCCGGAACGACGCGCGAACATGGGGAATTGGACCGGTGCAAAACGACCAGAGACACTCTCGGTTCGGAAGAGAATGAGCTGGACAGGCAGGGTGCGCCGTCAGGGACTTGAACCCCGAACCCACGGAATAAGAGTCGGGAATCGATCCACACGGGATCGATCGGACGGTGAAGAATGAAGATGATTCGTGGCGTTTTGTCCGGGTTTTCAAGGGCATTCATGTCGTTCTGTGTCGGTCCGTGCTGGACCAGTCTGGTCCAGCCGTTCCCATACGTTTCCATTCTGCCCCTGCGGCCGGGCTTGATCCAGCGGCCAGTCCGCGCACTGGGAGACCAATAGCGGTCTCCCGGCCCTACGACTGGAAGATCAACATGGCGGCGATCAGGATGTCGAAGAGGCCGCACCATTCGGCGAAGGAGCGGGACACCACCTTGTCCAGCTTGAGGTGCACGTAGTCCCAGACCCCGTGGCAGAACCAGCCGGCCGCCACCACGTAGCGGCCCAAGTCCGGGTCGACGGCCAGCCCGGTCACCGCCAGTGCCGCGAATCCGGCCATGCCGATCGCCTGGATCCGGAACAGGCCCTTGTCCTCCGGTCGCCTGCCCAGGGTGCCCCAGACCAGCACGACCAGCGCCACCGCGATGATGACGGCGACCGGTGGGATCAGGTTCAGCGCCCGGAGGACGGTCATGGACACCAGCGCGGTGATCACGACAAGCCAGGTGGCCCGTCGGCGCTCCAGCTTGGCGAGGATCAGATATCCCAGGGCCAAGAGCGGTAGGGCCTCCCCGAACCCGTGAACGGTGTCCTGCGTGCTGTCCTCACCCCCGACCGAACTCACGGTCGCCAGTGCGATGGCCAGCCACGTGGGCCACCGCCGGGCGATCGCCCCGATCCAGCCGAGGCGCTGCGGGCCGTCGGAGGTCTCGGTCTGTGCCATCTCTCCGCTCCTTGGTTCGAGAACCGTGTTCTTCTTCCGGTAGTCAGGAATCAGCGGTGAGGTCATCTGAGCGTCCTGCTTGGATGCGGCTCCATTGGGCGATGGGGCGGCCGTTGGCGCGGAGTCGTTCGCTTGTGCCCGTCCAACCTTGTGGCCGGTTGGGGGCGAGTCCTCCTACGGCTCTTGGCGCCCTTGATGGTGAGGTCCATGAGCGTGGGGACGATGTCCATCGCGTCCACGCCGCGGCCGGTCGTCCAGCAGGTTTCTCAAGACGCGGTCACCGTCGTGTAGGTAGCACACCAGGTGCATCGAGCCGGTGCGCCGCCCGATGAGAGCGCGTCGGGGGAGGAGGGCGTCGAGTACCACGGCATGTCCCAGCCCATGAAATCGCGGTAGCGAAACCTTTCGTCGTAGGGACCTTGGTAGAAGACCGCATAGGTGATCTCGCGGGAATGAAGGTAGAACGCCTCTGTGACCTGGGTGTTGTTCCAGGTGCGGCCTTCACACTGCTGGGGCGTCGGTCGGCCGGGCTTCCACATGAAGCAGTAGGCGATGGGCTGCCGCCGCCCTTCGCGAACGCCTCGGGCAGGGTGGGCGGCCCGGTCGGCCGGTCAGCGTAAGGTCGGCCTGCACCTCTGCCATGGGCAGGCGCCATCGGGCCGCGACGATCGCGTCGTGCTCCCGCGTGTGCCGTTTCTCCCTGAACCGCAGCCTCTTATGTTCGGCCTCGAAGGTGGCCCGTTCGACGACCGCGGGAAGACTCGGTGCATGGGTAGCGTCGGCCACCGGCGCCCCGAGGTTGGCCGACTCATTCTTATTCACACCTGTCTCCTTGGAAGGCTTGCCAGCATTTGGGCACAGCGTCTGGCGTGCCGGTTGCCGGTGTGGCTGCTTCTCCTGCAGGGCCCAACTGTGCAAGGGATTACCCTCCGGCCGTCGGCGCGGAGACGGGCGAAGCCCTTACACCGTCGCCGAAACCGTCGACGCGCTGTCCCACATCCTGCTCACCGTGGTCCGCTGCTGTCTTTACCGCTGAGCGCCCGCCGTTTGATTCTCAGCGCACTGTGGTGTTGGTGGTGCCGGCCTGCTGCTCTCGGAACTGCAGCGGGGAGATGCCGTAGGCATTGCGGAAGGCCCGGCTGAACTGTGCGTGACTGGAGAAGCCCCACCGGGCGGCCAGTGCGCCGATGGGGAAGTTGACCAGCAGCGGGTCGGCCAGATCGTGCCGGCAGCGTTCCAGACGGCGCCGTCGGATCCAGCTGGCGACGGTGTGCCCGTCTTGCTGGAACAGCTTGTGCAGGTAGCGCAGGGAGATGTGGTGCGCTGCGGCGATCGCCTCCGGGGTCAGCCGCGCATCACCGAGGTTGGCCTGGATGAAGGCATGGATCTGGGCCAGCAGCGCACGCCGCCGGGCATGCGGCGGTACCGCGCTCTCCTTCTCCAGCGCGCTGGCCAGCGCCGCGGTCAGCACGTCGAGCGCGAGAGTGGACAGCCGGGCGGCCTCGGACGGGCTGAACTCGTCAATGCGCTGGGCCAGTTGCAGTAGAAACTGGGATGACAGCGCACCGATGCCGTAGTCCCCCGGAATGCGGACTGCGGTCAGGCGCCGCAGATCCCGATGAGGCAGCGGCAGCGACGAGCGAGGAAACCGCAGCATCACCATCTGGTTCGCTGGCACGTCCGGCGCGAATTCGGCCTGGAAGGGATGCGAGGTATCGGACAGCACCAGATCACCGCGGTCGAAATCGGCCTGTCGGCCCTCTTGGGCCATCATGCCGCGACCGCGCACGGCGCAGTTCAGATTGAATGCGTCGGGATCGGCCTGGCGGATGAGCTTGGGCGTGCGATGGAACGAGTACGGCGTCGTGGTCAACAGCGTCACCTGCAGCGGGCCGAACTCACTGACCTCGACCTGAGACCGGAATCGGCTCTCCAGCCGCGGTTCGCAGCGGACGTCGTGGGGCACGCAGGCCTTCGAGCTTGCCTCGCGCCAGAAGGAGAACTCCTCTCCCGCTGGAGTCTCAGCCGTGCTGATCACGTTCATGACCCTCCTCACTGTTGCTGTGGGAGCATGGCCGCGCCAGCGTGTTGCGGAACTCTCCACGGGGCCGGCGTCCGGGTCGGCCCGGTAGGAGCGCGAGTCGGCAGATGAGCCTGTAGCTCATCGCGCTGATGGCAAGCGCAGCCGGCATCCTCCTGGCCAAGTCGAACGGGGGCTCGCCGTGAGGCCTTTCCGGCACCTGAGGCGACCACTCGCAGGCCCCGGACCGCGGCGACAGGACATTGATCAAACGCCTGAGCAACCCTACAGCAGCCCCATTCACCGACCACGACGCCTCCGGTCTCCAGAACTTTGCGGAAGGTGACGTTGTCATCGTTGCGGTCCATGTCGAAGGTGGCAGTGCAGCCGACCCGCAGTACACCATCGTGGCCGGGCAGGAAGCCGCTGATCCCGACCTCGGCTGTGATCCGCCTGGTCACATCCTTGATGGTGAAATTGCCATCGACGAGCGACTGCAGGGCTGGGAACGGCCCTGCACTCGGTTTCTAGCCTGGGGAGAGGATCGAATGAAACGACAGGTGCTTTATCTCAGTGTGCGCGCGGACACCGATGAGACGCTGGAGCAAGTGGCCACACGGGTCGGTCATGCATTGGGCTGTACCTTCGCCGAAGGTGAACACGAACGATGGTACGCGCAGGTCGCGTACGTGTTCGGCCTCAAGCTCTCGCTGATGGGCAGGACCGGCATCGGTGGCAAGAACGTGGCCAAACTGGTGTCGAACGTCGCCGAACACGGGCTCATCTATGCGCAGGATGGCAGCGGCCGGGTTGAAAGGGACCGCGTGGACATCAGCTCCTACATCGTCGACTTGCTCACCACGCGTACTGGTCTTCGGTGGTATCAGCCAACTGCCGAAGATCGCGTCGCCGAGGGCAGAGCGGCTGCCAGATTTGATGACTGGCTTGGCGGCGTTGGGGCGGAAGGCTGGACCAGCAACGACGAAGAGCGGTTCGGCGACTGGTGACTCGACTTTCGCGGTTGTGATGACGGACCGCGGGTGATATTGCCGCGTGGCACGTGCTCTGTACCCGGACGCGGCGAAGGCATCGAACGCGACCGAGCGCCCCGGTCGCGCGGCCGCCACCGGGCACCGCCCTGACCCTGCGGGTGCCGAAAATATCGTCCACGCAGGCAGCTGCGTGGCGTGCCGGTCTTGACCGGGGTGAGGATGCCGGGGATCCCATTGCACGGGGTGGCGGTGTAGGCCAGGGCCCGTTGTAGCCAGTCGTCGCTGGTCTGCTCCCACTCTCGGTCGGTGAGATAACCGAGGGTGGCGTGGTCGATAATCAGGCGTTATGGCGGGGCACCGATGGGTTGGGGCTGGGGCGAGTGGACCTGGTGGTCGCCGCGCTCGGGATGACGCCCGAGGTCGGCCTCGCCGAGTCCGGCGGGCTGGAGGTCGAGGGCGGCATCGTCGTGGACGAGTTCTCCCGTACCTCCGCACCCGGGGTCTTCGCGGCGGGTGACGTCACCGCCCAACCTCACCCGCTGCTCGGCGGCCGCTACCGGATCGAGCACTGGAGCAACGCCCAAGGGCAGGGGGCGGCTGCGGCCCGCAACCTCCTCGGCACCGAGATCCCCTACGCGCCCGTTCCCTGGTCCTCATCGGAGCAGTACGGCGCGAAGTTGGAGATCTGCGGCTGGCCCGCGGCCGCCGACCTCTACGGCGAACGCGGTCACACCGTGCGTGGGGAGCCCACGGCCCTGGACTTCACGGCCCTGTTCTGGCGCGACGACCGGCTTGTCGGCGCGGCGGGGGTCGGCCGTCCCGACGAGATCGCCGAACTCCGGCGGATCATCGCGGACGCCCCACGGGGCTGCTTCGACCTGCTCGCCGACCCTGCGACCGACCTCACCACGGTCGGCCGCGCGACGCCGGGAACACCCGCCCGGTCAGGTGATGCCACGCGGCCATGACACAACTCCCCACAGACAGCGCACACCTCGAGGCCGCCCCACCACCGCCCGCCGCCGCCGCACCCTCATGTTTCGCCCTCGCCCGCGGTTACGCCCACGCCACCGGCACCATCGGCCTGCTGTTCGGTGGATCGCCCAGCAGAAGTTGAAGCTCGAGCAGGTGACAGACTGGCGGTTGTTGTCGACGAGGTGGGCGACGGGGTTGGTCAGCGGGCCGCTCTGGGCCAATTGGCCGGGCATGGTCCAGAGCGGGTCGAGGGCAGTGGTGATCGACCGCGCCTCTTGGATCGCCCGCAGCACGGCCATGGTCTGAGCTGATCCCGGCGGTGCCGGTGCGGCGCGCTTTCCAGCAGGGCCCGGATCTCGGGCCTGCGACCGGCGGCGGCGACCTTGAGCGCGGCGGTCAGTGTGTCGCCGTCGGCGAGGCGATCGGCTATTTTCCCGGGCTTCGGTACCGGTGCGGAGTTGCCCGAGCCTCCTCGCCGCTGCGGCGTCAATCGGCGTGCCCGAAGAAGCCAGGGTTGCTCCCGGGCAGGTCGACGAGGAACCGGCGGTCGAGGAACCGGTTGGCCCGTTCGCACGAGGTCTCCGAGGCCATGACGCAACAGTGGCAGGCGGCGCCGTGGAGGAAGTCCTCCGGGTCTTGGGGGTGCGTGTCGCGCAGATCGGGTCCGAGGAGCACCGGGCCCTACGGTAGAGGGCTCTGGAGATGCCCCCTTGCAAGACGCACCGGCTCGCTCAGTTGCACCAGGCCGCCGAGCGTACCTCCGCCGGCGGAGGCGGTGGTGCAGATCAGCAGGCCGGCGCGGCAGCCGCTCGTTCCTCGTTTCCGGCCACGCGTACAGGCGCTCGCTCAGGCTGGCCGCCGAGTAGCCGCAGGTCATTGCCAGTTCGCGGATCAGCACGTGGGCGAGGGTGTGGACGAGCCAGTAGCGTGGTGGCCGACGCCGGGTGTCCGGGTCGACCTCGGCGGCCGTCTCGAAGAAGCGGCGGCGGAGGTTGAGCCGGTGGGCGTCGCGGTGTGCGCGCCAGATGCCGGTGGTGTGGATGCGCTCCTCCCACCCGGCGACCGCCTGGTCGTCGAGTTGCAGGAAGATGCCTTCGCCGCGGTCCTCGGTGGCGACGGTCCAGGAAGGGTGGGGGGCGGGTCAGCGGGGCGAGCCGGTGGGGCAGGTCCCCGCTGCGGTCCATGGCGTCGATCCGGGTGAACCCGATCAGCGTATTGACCTTGCGCAGCCTTTCGACTGCGAGCACTCGGGTGATCTGGGGCGGCATATCCGGGTCGCGGTCCCGCTTGGAGAGCGTGAGACCGCTTGACGGATCCTCGAACCCTGGTCCCGAGTATGTCCTTTTGCGCTGGCTGCTCCGTCACCTGGCCTACGACCTGCCGCATCCTGTCGCCGACTTCTTCATGTACGACCAGCGCCTCATCGCCTATAACTTCACCGCAGCCGACGGCACCGACACCGGCCGGATGGAGTAGCGTGGCCGACCCGCGCAAGGTCCTGCCCATCGTCGGCATGTTCGAGATGCTGTGGGAACGCGGCATCCCGCACGACGACTGCACCCCCTCCTGATCGCCCAGCCGGTCGAGCGCGGCGCGGACCCGCCCCGTCGCCGCCTCACCTGTCCCCCTGGGATGCTCCGTTGCTCCCACCCGAAGCGGGGAGCAGCGGGGAGCACGCAGGGTTCCTGAACCGTTCTGAACAGGCGTCAATCGGGGTCAACGATCGCGCCTGACCTGCGGCGCTTCCACAACGGGCAGGTCGGCGGTTGATTGGGACGACCTTGACAAGAGGTCACAGGTCCACATCCTCTCGTCCAGCCCGCTTGCCTACCGTTCCAGGGGAATCCGTGCCTCCACGACCAGATGGCCACATGTCCTGGTCGTGACGGCGTAGATGCTGTGTGTGCCCCGCAGGGGGCACCCCACAGACCCGTGCACGATCACCATCGTGGACGGGTTTTTCGTCTTCCAAGGCGTCCTTGACCGCCTTGCGCTGGGCCGGGATCACCTCGGGCGTGACGGTCACCTGGCAGCGCACCTTGTTGGTCTTGCGGTCGTAGCGCATCTCCAGCCGGAAAGCCTCGAACAACTTCCGCAGTGTCGCCTCCGGCACCCGGCCGAGATCGATGCTTCCGGCGGGGATCTCGTCCAGCAAGGTTGGGCACTGCCGGGTCGGGCGGGCGTTCTCCAGTTCGGCGAGCTTGGTCTTCTTCTCGTCACGTTCGGCGCTGAGGTGGGCGGCGCGGGCGTTGACGTCGCGGGTGAACTCGGGGTCGGGCACCTCAACGTGTTCAAGGCTCGCGATCAGTCGTTCCCGCCGTTGTGTGAGGTCGTTGATGGTCTTGCGGATGGCCTCCACGGCGGCTTGATGTTCGTTCGCGGCTTGGGTCTCGGCGTCTGTGAAGAGCGCCGACAGGCGGGAGCGGCGGTGCTCGCCGAACACGTCCCGGTTGAAGTAGTCGTTCAGACCCTTGAGGAGCAGGTCCTCGCGGATCCAGTAGCTGGGCGGGTGACCTTCTGGGACGTAGCCCTTGGGCGGCTTGCAGATGTAGTACGCGGTACCGACACGGTTGTTCCGGCCGAACATCCGGCGTCCACAGTCGGTGCATACGAGGTAGGAGCGCAGTATGTAGGAGCGGGTGGTACCGGGGCAGGTGTTGAGCCCTGAGGCGCTTCTGGAGCGTTCACGACGGCGGGCGACCTGTTGGGCGGCGGTGAAGATCTCAACGGAGACGAGCGGCTCGTGTGTGGGCGCCGGTGACCACACCCATGCTTCGGGCGGGTTGTGCTTGCCGCCGTCCCGTTTGGTGGCTCGCCTGTTCCAGACCATGTAGCCGGTGTGCTTGGGGTTGACGAGGATTTCGCGGACTGAGGAGTGCGTCCAGCGTCCGACAGACCGTGCGGGGTCGACCGGGCGCGGCGGCGGGTACCGGTCGAGGTCGGTGTTCAGGCGGTCGGCGATCGCCTGATAGCCGAGGCACTCGTCTACGCGCCAACTGAAGATCGTGGTGACGACCGGTCCGCGGACGGGGTCGGGCTGCAGGAGGTGCTTGGAGGCGCCTTCGGCCCGGCGGGCGGACACCGGGTGCGGGATCTTCTTGGCGATGTATCCGTACGGTGGCTTGCCGATGTTGAAACCTTGGGCAGTGTGGGCCTCGAACCCGCCCCAGGACTTCTCCAACAACTCCAGGACGTACCACTCGGAGACGCCCTGCTTGACGCGGCGGGTGAGGATCTGCGAGGCGCGCTTGCCGTCGAGGTTGATGGGCTCGTCTGCGGCGAGGAGGAGCACGCCGGCCTCTTCGAGGCGGTTCTCGATGAGAGTGCCGATGTAGGTGCGGCGCGCGATTCGGTCGATGGATTCGCAGATCACCGCGTCGAAGCGCCTGTCTGGACGTTCCGCCTCGGTGAGCAGGTCCTGGATACCGCCCTCGCGGGGGACGGGGATGACGAAGCGCTCGTGCCCCTGCCCGCGTCCACGTGAGGCCAGATCCTTGCGGCCGGATTCGATGTCGTAGAAGTGCGCGGCGATCACCGCGTGCTCGGGCAGCACCGCCCGGCAATTGTTGAGCTGCCTGGGGATCGACAGCGTGGGGTCCTGCTGATCTTCAGTGGAGACGCGTCCCGCAAACGCCAGCCTCAGTGGCCCTGGCGGACGGTGGCCGGGGCCGAGGCCGGTCAGCCTTCCCCGACTGCTCCCCCGGGTGCCGGCCCGCAGGACTTCGAGCGAGATGGGTGCTTGTGACGCCTGTCCTGTCCTTGGTGCATGGCCCATCGAAGTACCTCCGTGATCGCTTGCGCCTGCGCGTGCCCGAGTCGTTCGGCCAGATCGCCGTCAGCGGTGATGACCGTCCACTCAAAGACGAGCGGGTTGGATGCCTGCTTCTGCTCTGAACCGCTGGTCCTCCGGCGCTTGCGCTGGTGACGCTTGGTTTTGAGCACTGCCTGCACTCCCGCCGTGGTGGGTGGGTGTGCGGACGTGGTCGATGGACGCTCGCCTCGGCCCTGAAGGTCAAGGCCCATGCCCGGACGCCGGCCTCTATCAGGGCCTATGGCGGTCTCGGCACGCCCGGCCTCGGGCGCCGACGCGCAGCGGTCTTGGGCACCCTTTCCGGGTGTGTTTTCGGAGTTCGCGTCCTTCACCACGTGTCCTCTCCGGTCCCGTGATGGGTGTCGGCGTCCGGGTCTCGCTTGGCACGAACGGCGGGCGGAAGCTGCGCGAGTCGCAACCTTCGTGGTCCCGTTGGCTGTGCCACCAGCAACGACCGGGAAGGTGCTCTCCCATCGCACAGGTGGGCCCACGTGTTGAGTGGGAGCCACCACGGGCCGGCAGGATCTGCCCAGCTTTGCTCGTCCAGGACTCCTGTGGCGATCGGGAAAGGGAACAAGCCTCCATACTTTCCGGCCGATGGAGTGGCTTGATCGAGCGCGCGCCGTGCCGAAGGTTCTCGCCCTTGCCGAGTAAAGGCGAAGATCAGCCACGGTAGACGTCGGGAGTCGTCGAAGGAATAGGGGAAGTTGTATTCCCATGCCTCGGCGTAGCGGTAGAGCTTGTCCGCCAACTGCTTCAGGTTCTCGCTGCCGGTGTCATACTCGAAGAAGAAGTCGACTGCGTTGCCTCCTTCTTGCCAGCGTGCAACCGCATCCGGTCTTATTCCGCGAGCCCATGTCGCGGTACGGGCTGCAGGCCACCACTCCACTAGCTCACCGGTTCGCACTCCGGTGGCACGGGCGGTTCTCGAGTTGCGGATCAACGTGGTGAAGAAGGTGTTGCATTCCACCGTGTGCCGCAGGCGCGGACTGGAGGCGATCGCCAATGACTTGTCCCTGCGCACTCGCGCCAACAGCTCAGGCCTGGCCTTGTTCGCCGGGTTGCGGGTCTTGTCTTCGGCGTCGTCGTTCGCATCGTCCTCGGCGTCGAGGACTGCCGCGCCGTGCACGTCCAGCACGTAGTGCCATGGCGCCGAGCCCCGGTCCAGCCTTGGCCGGAAGCGGGCGAGCGTTCCCAGCCCGGTCAGTACTGCCAGCCGGTGCCGGGCGGTGATCTCGCTGGAGAAGGCCAGATCACAGATCTGCCCCGTGGTCAGAACCCGCTGATCGGCCACGGCGCGGATCACCTGGCGGTCCCGAGGCGTCAAGCGGCTCGCCAGGTCCAGCAGCGTCCGTTGCGTGGCTCGGCTGCCCGTCAGCGTGCGGCCACTGAGCCCTCTACCCATGGTTCTCCCCTTCCGTCGCCCTGTTGCGGTGCTCCACGAACATCTGCCGTCAGCCATGAAGCACCGCCGAACGAGCCAGATTTCACGGAATCTCTTTTCACCAGTAAAAGACCGCTTTCGGCTCGACCCTGGACATCTCGCCGCAAATTTTTACCTGCACATGACTCACAAGACACACGCGGACGCCGACACTGCCCAGCTAATCCGCGAGTGCTACGACTTGACTTGATGAAGTGCGAGCAGTCTCACCAGGACCTTGCGACAAGGCGCAAACGTCAGCGGTTCCGCCAGTTCCTTGCCAACTGAGGTAAGCCTCTCCAGCCGTTGCGGTGACGAATTTTGACGGCGCTCCTAGTTGCCATTTCTGCGACGTCGAGAAATGGTCGACGTGATGGCGATACCGAACGGGAAAGTCCCGCCAAACAGTGCGCCGTCCAGGAGGCAGGAACA
Source organism: Spirillospora sp. CA-255316 (assembly GCA_050942275.1). Lineage (GTDB taxonomy): Bacteria > Actinomycetota > Actinomycetes > Streptosporangiales > Streptosporangiaceae > Spirillospora. Next base: position 4,820,356 of record CP192047.1, read on the forward strand.
AATGACAGACATCATCACGCCCCACACCACCGCGACCACGGACACGGCCACCGCCGACACCACGGACGGGGACGGGGACCGACCACGTCCGGACGGGGCGGCCGGGGCCGTGTGGGACGCGCTCAGCGCCGCGCAGGACGGTGCAACCGTCACGGCGCTGGCTGAGGCGTCGGGTGTCAGTCGCGCAACCGTGACCAAGGCCCTGATCTCGTTCGCCGACGCCGGATGCGCCGTCCGCACGCCTGGCAAGGGCACAGGTCGCAACCGCACCCCGGACCTCTGGACGGCGGTCACCGCAACCGGACCAGTCCCCGAGGCATCGGGCACCGACACGAGCGGCACCGTTCCAGCTGGTGGTCCGAAGGACGACGCGGACACCCGTCGCGACGCAACGGAGGCGAACGCAGGGGTGATCTCATCTGACGCCCTCGCCACCGCCATGCGGGTGCTGTCGGATGAGGCCGAACGGAGGGTGGCGGCGGCCGAGTCGCTGCGAAAGGCGCAGGAAGAGGAGGCCGCGCGGCGGGCCCATGTCGATGCCGAGATGCACAAGGCACAGCAGCGCGAGAGCGTACGCGTCGTACTTGCGGATCTGCTGAGCATGGTCACCACCACGCTCGCCGCAGTCACATCGGAGGAAGACGACCGAGTGGCGCAGGGTCTGGAAGAGATCGCCCGACTCGCCGCCACCGTCCGGCGTGCGACCGGCACCGCCGCAGGCAGCCGCGGACAGCGTGCTCCGCGCGCCACGGGTGACCGTGGTGCGCCGTCGCCTCTGCGGCCCTTGGTCGCTGAGCACCTCCACGCACATCCCGAGAGCGAGTTCACGCCTGGTGAGATCGCCAGAGTCCTGGGCCGATCGTCTGGGGCCGTCGCCAACGCCCTCGACACCCTTGTCGGACAAGGGGTCGCCATCCTCACCTGCGAACGCCCTCGCCGTTTCCGCGCGGTCAACACCGGCACCGACGGAGCCGACGGTTTCGCAAGCGGCGACGCTCGCGGCGCTGAGAGCGGCAACACGGACAGCAGCAGCGCCGCGTGACATTGAGGCGGGGCGGACGGGTAGCGGCCCGTCCGCCCCGTCATGACCAGGGCCTTACGGCCCCTCCACCACAGCAGGTGAGGTTGTCATGACGAAGGAGACGCTACATGCCCGGTGAGGTGCATGAAGAAACAGCGGGTGGCCTGGCAGACGATCCCCATGGGCAGATTTTCGTACTGCTCGGCTGGGCCTGGGACGTCGCAACCGCCGCGCGTCTGGCAGCCGGGTACTCGGGAGGGCGCGTGAGAGTCGAACGGTTGGCGTGGCTTCTCACGGTCATCCGCACCGACTCCGTCCTCACCCGGACGCTCGATCTGTCCCGGCCGTTGCTGGCCGTCCCGATCCCGACCACGGACGAGCCCTTGGTGATCGATGGATGGCACCGGATCCATCACGCCATCCAAACCGGCGTCGCCGAGTTGCCCATCGTCGTCCTGACCGACCAGGACGAACGCGCGTGCCGCATCATGGGCGGCTCCATCGCACGTCCGGGGGCAGCGGACTGAGGCTTCGCAAGACACAGCACGCAGCGGCATGGGCTCGGATGGCGGCGCCAGCCGAGCCCATGCCGCTTCTGGCAATCGGGCCCATTGTGGCTGCGCGTCAGTGATCCGTGTTGGAGCCGTCCGAGAGGTAGTGCAGTACCCTGCCCGACAGGCTCACATCCGTAGGCGCCCCCTATTAGGGACTCCCCAGAGTCATCCCGGGTCATCATCGGCCACCTCAATAGGTGCTTCTACCTGCGTAGACCCGGCTGCGAGGGGTGGCAGTTCAGATCGTCCACCACATCTGCCGACCGACTTGCCGACCGATCGGCACCCCGATTGGCGAGGTTCCTCCAAGCGGCGCATCCTCGTCACACATGCGCAAGCAGGCCCTGCCCGTCCGCCTCAAGGGTCAAGCGGACGAACAGGGCCTTGCCCGAGCGCAGGCGCACCTACGATGAGCTTCGAGGGGCCAGCCTGGTGGAGTCAGGCTGGGCCCTCCTACGACGCCAGTACCTGCGCCTGGCGACCTGGCGCGCCGCTCAGGTCCAGATCTGCCCAGACCGTGTGCCCCAGCGCCGGGCTCCCATGGATACCGATGGCGACGGCGAGTTCCGACACCATGCGAAGACCGCGCCCGTGCTCGCTGAGCGCCTCGCACCGAGTGTCCACACCCCTCGGATGCTTCTCGACCATCAAGTGCGGCACACCACCGCCGCCCAGGTCGGTGACCGCGACGTACGCCAGCTCTGTCACCGCCAGCTCGAGGCCGAACCAGCCGCCCTTCTCACCCGACCGGGTGTGAAGAATGGCGTTGGAGATCAGTTCGGCGACGACGGACTCGATCTCGTCCTCACGCCCTGTTCCGGCGAAGAGCGTGGCAGCGAACTTACGCGCCACCGCAACCTGATCTCCCCTGCCCGGGTACGTCCGGCGCCAGCTCATTGGCTCGGAGCGGCGCAGCCACTCGCTCGAAGAGCCGTAGGCCCAGCTATGTCTGGCTATGTCCTTGGCCACCTCCTTGATGGTTCACCGCCCGCCGCCGTGATCACGGCCCGAATGGCGCGGACGGCCGAATGGACATCAAGGACCGACTGGCATCGAAAGCTCAAGGCTGGATAGGAGCCGGCGAATAGCGGCGTGAGAAGTCACTCGATCTTCAGGACGAGTGCGTCAGCAGGGTCTGTGTCGGCCCGGTCTGCACCTTGGCCACTTCGGTCCAGCCCCAGCGGTCATATATCGCACGCGCTCTCGCTTCAGGATGCGCCAGGAGCATGGCGTAGGCCTCCGGTCGTCCGTCGAGGAGTGCATCCATCAATCGGCGCGCAAGACCTTGGCCGCGGTGTGCGGCCGCGACGACGAGTTCGATGACTGAGAACTTAGGAGCCTCGACGATCCCCGGGTCGGGCTTCGAGCCGGACACATCGTGCCACCAGCGGCCTACACCGAACGGCAGCCCGAAACTGAAGCCGGCCAACTCCCCCTCCCGCGTACGGGCGGCGATAAGCCTGAACTGCGGATCCTGAGCCTGTGCAGTCGTTCGTTCGGTGAACTTCTCGCGGCTGTACAGCGGCTGGCCGTTGTAAGGCGGCTCAGCATAGGCAGGAAGGTAGATCGCGGTGACCTCCTCCAACATCGCCATAGTGTCCTTGCCGTCGTGGCGGGTGAGCGTGTACCCGGTGCCTTCAGGCATGGGACGATCCTCCGATCAGGCCGCGCGCGATGCGGCGAGTCTCCTGGGCGTCGGCGCTGTCATGCGGCGCGAGCGCTTGAGTGAATTCTCGGACCTTGTCGATGATGCGGTGCGAGGTCATCTCCACCAAGAGTGGAAGGTTCCGATGGAAGCTGCCGATGCCCTCGTCCACCTCCCCGGACTGCACCAACGCAGCCGAGTACATCACCGAGTAGTAGGCCCGGTTACGCGGCAACATCTCGGCCGTCGCGTCCTCCAGCAGGTCCGCGGCAACGCCATGGTCGCCGAGATAGATGCGCCCAATCGCCTCAAGGCCGTGCATCTCCTGCTACCCGAAAAAGCGAAACCACTCGGCACGGTCACCGAGCTCAGGTGTACGCCCCAGGCTCTCCCAGGCCACGCGCCTGGCGCCTTCGAACTCTCGTCGTTGCTCAATGCGTGCGTGCCCGAGTGCGAGGCGCATGGTCAGCAGAGCCTTGAGCTGCGGATCAACATGCATTCCGGCGTCCAAGGCCCCTTGCGCGATGGCAACGGTCTTCGCGGGCTCGTCGGCCGCATTGGCGGTCATGCTCATGATGTTGAGCACCTGAAGCCGAAGAGCAGTGTCCCCACCACTGTGGGCGGCGTACAGCCCGTCTTTGAGGAAGGACTCGGCTCGTTCCAGATCACCGCGCTCGTAGGCGAACCACGCGGCCGCCGTAGCGACCTGTCCTATGACGGAGTGGACGAAGGGTTCGTCCGCCGACTTCAGCGTCACATGCTTGAGCTGCCGGGTGATGGTGGCCAACCGTGCTTCCGCCAAGTCGACCAGCGAGGCGCCGCCATAGCGGCTGTCCAGCGTGTACAAGTCGGCGACCACGTCTGCGGGGCGATCCAGCCCGTTGACCACGTCAACGGCACTACCGGGCACCGCTGAGCCCGCCAAGGGGATGGACAGCCCTGCCAGCACGACCTTCTGCGTGAACTCGCGGCGTTTCACCGATCCCCCTGCCCTGCCGCTCGCCGAACGCGAGATGCCATCTTCTCCTTGTCCCGTGAGATGGCCGAGGCCCTTGGGCGTGAGTCCGGCAAGGATGCGTGGCGCCCCGAGTCCGTCCAACAGCTTGACCGCTGTCTCGATGGTCCCGCCGGCCGACCTGCCCGCCATAAGACGCGAGACCGTGGCCTGTGACAGGCCGGTCTGCTGCGCGATGGCTCCTTGCGTCGCCCCCGTCTGTCGGTGCACACCCTGAAGCACCGTCGCCCAGTCCCAGACGGCCAACGCTTGAGCAATTCTCTCGGAGAACCAGAACCCGAGGGGAAGCTCGATCGTGGAACGCGGGGCGCCCCTCCCAGCAGCGACGCACGGACCACAGATCTCACCCGTCGTGTACCGGCTCAGCGGCTGATCACACCGGGAGCACAACCTACGCATGCCGCTCATGGTCTAGCCTCTCCGGCCGTCCGCGCCCCGGTTATTCATCGACGCATAGCCGCGAGCCGTTTCTCATGCGGTGCCGTTCTAGTCACCACTCGACTACTCAGCGCATCCTTCTTGGCACGAGTCCCGCCAGCGGCATAGAAGGACCACCGATGACGCCCCTCCCAGAGCCCCTCCCCCAAGGCCTCACGTACCGGCTCGCCCTCACCGCCGACGTGACGACGATCCGCGTCCCCCGGAAACTGGCCGAGATCGCGCTCACCAGCTGGAACCTCCCTCACCTTTGCATCGCCGTGACGACCGTCGTCTCGGAGCTCGTCACCAATGCGAGCAAAGAGGTCCCCGGAACGGAGATCCAGGTCGCCCTCCACCTCCGGGATGGCTGGCTGCGGCTGGAGGTCTGGGACTCCTCAGACGTCATCCCAGAGGTCCCTGCCGAACTCGACCTGAACGCCGAAGGTGGACGAGGACTCTGGGTGGCCGCTCACATGGCCGACAAGTTCGGCATCGACCCGCATCCCCACACCCACCGCGGCGGCAAGACCATCTGGGTGATGTGGCTGTGCAACCAGGCCGCCGAAGCATCCGATACCCAGGCCTAACGAGATCGCCGAACAGTTGAGGTCTCCCGTCCCGGGTGGCTTCTACCAGTGTCTGTCACCAGCAATGGTGATCAGGCCCTTGATCGATGCGACGCGGCGTCAAGAGCGCCGTCGGCAAACTCGGCTACCCGCAGGTCATGGCGCGCGAGCGGATCATTCCGAGCCGTCTACCGTCCGAACGGAAGCGAACGCACTGGAGATCAGCCCAGAGCGCACGGTCGTGGAGATCACTCACGAGGGCATGACCGCCGAAGGCCGAACCGCTGAGGTGACAGTCTCATTTGCCCCGCCCGCTACCTCACGGCACAGCACGAGTTCCCGCCCGCCTGATATCCGCAAGGGTCACAGTCCATGATCACGCGTCTCGTAGAAGACGAAGCGCAGACTCTGGCAGCGTCGGCCGAACTACCGGCGTTCGTGTACGACCTCGGCGCGCTCCGGGACCACGCGGCCGCCGGCCAGGCCGCGCTCTCGGTGGAACTCATCGACGCGTGCACCGACATCCTGTCGGCCTCGCCCTGGCTCCACCTACGCGGCATCCACGTCCACCTCGCATCCGGCCTGGACGCGCCCGCCATGGTGCGCCAGTCCGCCGAGATCCTCGCGTGGGGCCGCTCTTGCCTGGACAAGATCAGTCCTGACGGGCCGCGAGAGATCAACCCCGGCGGTGGCATGGCCGTGGACTACGGCAACCCCAGCAACCAGTTCGAGTGGAAGCAGTACGGCCAAGACGTCGCCGCACTCAGCCAGCCGGGCGAGACCCTGCGCATCGAGCCAGGCCGCGCCATCAACGTCTACGCCGGGTGGTATGTCACCGAGGTCCTGGACGTGAAGAAAGCCCACGGCCAGTGGTACGCCGTCCTACGCGGCGGCACCATGCAGATCCGGACACCAGTCACCAAGCAACACAACCACCCACCGTCCTACCGAGCAACGGCGCCGCCCCTCGACCACCGACGAACCGGTCACCCTGGTCGGCCAACTCTGCACACCCAAGGACGTCTTCGCCCGCGAAGTCCCCACCGACCGCATCGCCATCGGAGACCTGGTGGCCTTCTCCATGTCCGGCGCCTACGCCTGGAACATCTCCCACCATAAATTCCTCATGCACCCCAAGCCAACGTTCCACTACTTAGGGTAGTGACCCTTCGCACACGAAACTCCGGCCCGGATGTACCTCAGGCCGGGGATTTGGTATCACCGCGTCCCACCACAGAGCCATCAAGGGCCTGCATAAAAATGACTTCAACCGCAGCAGCCACTCGCCTACTGTTGCGCTATGACCGGCCCAGAACCCGACGAACCGCCTACAGATTCGAGCATGGAACCCTCTACAGAGGAAGAAACCATTGCCGATAACTCCCTAAGGGGACCTCACTCCTGGCTCAACTGGCAAGCACAACGCCTCGGAATCCCGGCACGATCAGTCTCCCAAACGCGAAGCTCGTTGGTGCTACCTCTTCGGGAAGAGTTCGGGCTCTACTCTGACGCAGAGATCGTTGGCGAACTCAAATTTGGGCCCTACACCCTTCTTCACGCCTTCCCAACAAATCAACCGACAGCAGGCAACTCAAGACTAACCGCGTGCGCGTCCACGATCATCTGCCAGATCAAGTGGCACGTATATCGCGGGAGAAGCGCTACGTCGCTGGTGGCTTAGCCTTGATGGTTGAGCAATGTACACATCCAGAGACACACCGTCTCATGCATTGGCGCCATCACATCCGGACGAGATTTCAAGAACACTGATTGCACAAGAGATGATTTGCAATCAGACACGGTCCTCTGTGACGGAGGCGAAGGGCTCTAGTGTCGAGTTGATAGTCTCGACGGTGAGGGTATCGGCCATGTCGCCTTGGGCGCTAGTGCTGGCGGCACGCCATTCGATGGTCAACGTGGTTCCGGGGGCGGCCTCAATCCACAGCGGTACACGTTCCAGTTCCAGCGAAGTGTGGGGACGCAGGTCCACTGGGTCGAACTTTAGGAAGATGCCGTCGGAGATCTCCCTAGCTTCCCAGGCAGGCCGCACGAAAAGCGACTGGTCTAGCAACGGAAAAGTCACACTAGAAGAGAAAAAGCTCGACGTCTCGATTTGCGGCGTACCAAGAGGTTCCGGTTCCCGAGGCAGGTTCATCGGTCCCGAAGCCCGAGTTTTACTTTCTGCGATCTGGACCGACGCACCCCGCAACGTCGCCGTTAGCTGCAGACCCAGGAACGAACGGTCAGTGCCGTTGCAGATCGATAGGATCAGGCCCGCAGCCTCGTGTTCGGCTAGTTCGGTCTCCAGTCGATTACGGTAGGCGAGGAACATCTTTTCCAGATAGGTATCGACCTCTTGAGTATATTCCTCCAGTGTGCGCGGGTCACTCTTTGTCCGCCAGCGCACAGGACTCGCCTCGTCGTCATTGGGGTCGTATTGAGCGGCCAGAAGCCTGTCGCGATCTTCGGTCACTGCTTCCCGTATCCGCAACTGGGACAACGGGGAGACCTCAAGAGGACCTGACGAGACCGTCAGCCCTTCCAAAACGTCGGCACCAGCGCGTAGCCGCCGCTGCAGCATCAGTCGCTCGTCGTGGTTGGCCGCGTGAACCTCGCCGTGCCGCCGCACAAAGATCGCCCCCTCTCGGTAAGTGACGCTCTGGTCTTTGGGGTTGACGATGTCCTTGCGCAAGAAGTGAATTAGATCGCCCGGCCGTGGCGGCCCGATCACCACGATCAGCACAGCGGCATCGTCCAGCGTGATGTATTCCGGTGACCACATCACATCGGCGCCAAGGTAAGGCGTCAGGTCCTGACTCAAAACTTGAGGATCTACTGGCGTGACGCCCCTGACCTCTCCAGGGCTCACTCCAACCAGCAGGTAGCCATATCCCTCGGCCCACTGAGCAGCCGTCTTAGGGTCTCGGTTGGCGAACCCCAGAATCTGCCTGACCAAGTGCACCTGTCCGTGGTGGTCGGCCAGGGGCAGTCTGCTCTTCCACTCAATCCAACGGCTCTCGTCGTAGTCGCCGGCGTCGCGTACCGCTGTGGCGAGCGACAGCAACTCACTGGGAAAGCGGAACGCTGAGGAGGCATCAATGGGGAACGGCATCCCACAACGCTACTGGTGTGCCGCCCGCCATGTCCCCGGTTATCAAGCCGGAGAGCGACCGTAGACATGCAGCTCGCGGCTCCGACCTCTCCGACACCGGTTGGCTCCCGAAAGCCCAGCCACGCGGACTACCGCCTGTCTGGGAGCTGGTCTGGGAACGCTGTCACGCGAGTCTTCCGTTCCATGCACGTCCGAGAAACAGGCTCCTTGCGGAGTTATCGCAGGTAGTGCCCCTCCTGAGCGCTGGTCTCTGGAGCCGTGCGCCCAAGTTCGCCCCTGCAAGGGCACCCACAAACCCGAGAAGTCGACTCATGCATCGCACGGCGGATCGCGTCGCACTCGGCTTGGGCCAGAAGCGGTCACGCCGCTGATAGGCGTTGGCGACCGTGACCACGCACGCCGGGGCGTGTGTGTGCGGGGTGCAGGCGTCCGTCTGGTGCCCCGCAGGGGCACCCTCCAACGAACAGCCGGTTTCCGCGCCTGACCAGCGGAGACCGGCTCCTCTCGTCTCTAGAGCATGTGACACCCGACGTCACCCAGAGACGCCGTATGCCACCACCACGTTCCATCTGTGTTCCAGCGTTCCCAAGGCTCTAGAGCGCGGTCCACGTGCCCTTTGCCACAGGTCATCCTGCCCGGCGATGCGCTTGGCCTAGACCTTGAGCAGGACCTCAACATCGTGGCTGGCCCACTCGGCCACCTGGGGGCCGGTACGCCCGCGTGGAGCCGCAACGAGACGTCAGCGTGCGCAGGTCGTACGGACGCCGGGCGAGGCTAGACGCCTCCACAGCAGGCGGTGAGCCATATGTGGCGCCCTACACCACCTCCGCTCACACCGAGGCAGCCTCGTTCTCGATGGGGCGTACGCCGGGTCAAGCCCGAGGCTGATGCTGCGGACACTCCTGACCTAACAGTTGGCTGGTCGAAGCAGCGCTCTACTAAAAGCGTTGGCTCGCGCTCGGAGCCCTGCAGGACAATCAGACACATGGAGATCGCCTCCGCTGCCTACCTACGCGAGCTACCGACACACGGCCACCTTGAGTTGCCCGATGACACCAAGGATGAGTTCCAACATCACCTCTTCGCCTTCATGCGCGAGGAATATGACCATGGAAGCAGCACACGAACGCTCCTCTGGCCACCCGCTGGCCGTATCGAAGAATGGAATCTCAACACCGCCGACGGCAGTGATCTCGCACGCCTGTGGGTCATCAATCGAGATTCCGCGCTCCACCTGGCCCTAGCTGCAGAGCATGAGCCGCGCGATGTCGAGGTGGAACTCTGGGAGCGCGGAATTACTGCCGCGCTCAATCGAATGGGAAATCGGGAGTCAGTAGACTGGCTAGCAATCATCGAGCAGAAGCAAATGCCGGACCACGGCCCATCCAGCCAGAAGCTGGATTCAGCTACCACGGTCAATGGCCTGAGTTTTGACCTGGCGGCCGACGGCTTCATTTCTGATGTTCCCGTATATTTTCCAGGGAGCGGCAAGGCGATGGGCCAGTATCCACACTGGCCGATAAAAATTACCGGCTCGGCAGAGTGCTTCCATTGGGAAGCGGATGGCCAGTGGCAGACCTCTGTCCGGCTGCGCGAGATCATCGCGCTACTGTCTCTCGCCTGGGGCGGCTACTGGACCCTGCGCGAAGGTCCGAGAGATCCAAGGTTCTCGTGGGCGAACACAGAAGGGCCACTGACGGGCCATTCGTCGCGGGAACTGCCCGAAGAGTCACTGCTGGCTCTGGGAGCTACACCCGTCACCGTGCCGACCTGGCTGGCGCACGCAGAAGCCACACTGCTCAAGAAGCCACGCCTCAGGCACGCACTATTTGCCCATCACGATGGGCTTGCCTTCCGCAGCGACCACTCCTCAATGGCGCTACTCGCATTCGTTTCAGCCATCGAAGCGACCGCGCAGGTCACTAAGAAGCCACAAAGATGCCCTGAGTGCAAGATGACTCTTGGCAGCCGGGACCGTTTCGACACCGCGGTGCGAAGTGTGCTTAGTGAAGATTCTGCCGCACTGTTGGCGGACGCCTACAAGAAGCGCTCTCTGACTGCCCATCAAGCAAGGATGCACGGCACGGAACTGCGGGCTAATAGCTGGGGCCTCATGAGCACATTCGTGCCGGACAGCGAGTTCGTCTTTACGATGGGCACGGTCCACGCAGCCCAGGAGGCGAGTCAGAAACTACTACTCCAACACCTCGTCCCCACGAGTTCTTGAGGCAAGAGCATGAGTTGCACTCGAAGCGACAGCCAGTTCCCGCTAACGGTGGTTTGTTGGATCAAGGTGGGAGGTAAAGGTGCAGGCCGTGGCCTGCGGAGACTGCGCTGAGGAGGTCCTGGAGTTCGGTGGGCGGGGTCGTCTTCGACCATGCCGTCCACCAGCGATTCAGGGTGATCGCGGGTGTCAGCCAGGATCGGACGGCACGCAGTGTGTGGGGCCAGCTTGGTGTTGATGGGGCGCGCCGACAGGCTCGGGTCTGTTGGTCTCCGAGGGTGGTGCCCCCTCTCTGACGCGGTGGCGGGGATGGGCTCAGGTGGGGGAAGCGCGTGTTTTTGGTCGGTGAACCAGGTGTCCCAGCAGAAGCTGAACGCGCAGTTGACCAGGGTCTGGTGGCGGCGGATCGCGGTGTCGGAGCGGACCTGGAAGTCGGACCAGCCGAGCTCGTCCTTGATCTGCTTGTAGGACTGCTCGATCCAGTAGCGGATGCCGTAGATCCGGACGAGTTCGGCCAGGTCGGCGGCCGGGTGCGGGCTGTCACCCCCGAGCGCGGGGTCATGTGGTCCGCCGTGGCGGGGCAGGTTGCCGGCCAGATACCAGGTGGCCTTGGCCGGCAGGGTGGCAGGGTCGGCGGTGGCCACCACCAGGCGGGTGTGTCCGTCGGGGCCCCACCAGCCCAGCGTGGCCTCGGCGGCCCATCAGCGCTCGGTGTGCCCGTCACGGAAACGACGCTCGACCGGCTGCCAGTCTCCCCGGTCGCCGGACCCGCCCCAGTCCAGGGCACGGGCCGCATCCGCCGGGGTGCAGGTGTCGGTGCCGTAGGCCCACACGCCGTGTCGTGGTTTGAGCGCCATTACGAACGGCAGCCCGGCCCTGCGCAGCTCGGCACGGAAGTTGTCCTGGTCACCGTAGGCGCTGTCGGCCGCCACCGCCCGGAAGACGAACCCCGCCCGGTCGGCCCTTCGCGCCAGCTCCGCACCGATCGCAAGCTTGGTGCGGAAGCCGGGGTCGCTCTTGCCTTTGGTGAAGTGCCTGGCCGGGGTGTAGGGCTGGGCGTGCAGCGGGTAGCACACCCGTTCGTCGGCCCACAGCGTGGTGACGGTGACGATCCCGTTGTCGGTCTTGCCGTAGCGGCCCAGCCACTGGCGGCCGACATGCGCGGTGGCGGCACCGTCCTTGCGGTCACCGGAATCGTCGATGACCAGCACCCCGCCTCCGTGCGGGGCCGCCGCCGGAGCATCCAGCAGCAACTCCAGCCGCCGGTCATTGACCTGGTCGGCGTCCCAGCACGACTCGGTCAGGAAGAACTGCAGCCGCTGCACCGCCGGATGCTGCGCCCCCACCACCGGCTCAGCACCTGCCAGGCACGTCAGCGTCTTGCTCCGCTCTCGTGGCGCCAATAACCCCGCCAGGTACTCCCGGAACCCCCGCCGCTGCGCCAGATGCGAGAACGGATCATCGAATCGGGCCGCGTACCCCTCCAACGGTCCCGGCGCGGGCGGACACGGCTTCGGCCTGGTCACCACGACCCACTTCACACGAGGCCAAGGCGCGGCCACCACAACACCTACCCACAAAAAGCCTTGATCCAACAAACCACCGTTAGTGGCCTTCTCCATGTCCGGTGCCTACGCCTGGAACATCTCCCACCACGACTTCCTCATGCACCCAAAGCCAGCTTTCAGATACTTGGATGCATAGCCTGAGGTCCAGCATGAGCCGCGCCAGCGAAACGGGCGCGGCTCATTTACCTTCAAGCTTAATATTCACGCCAGGGAAAAGACGGAAACAAACCGCCTATCATTTCCCCGTCGGCAGATGACACGGGAGATTTACATGTTCCCCTTGTAGCCCCAGAGGAAGGCAGGGGCAACAAATCTCTGAGTCTGTAGGTTAGCCCGAAACTCTCTATCAAGGGTTGAATGCCTAGCTGGCCAGTCCGGGGCATAGGCTACAAATTCTCGACTATTGAAGATTGTGTATCTATTGAACTCGGCAGCACGAATTCGTGCGGCGTCATGCCCGTCACGGGAGATAATCAATCCAAGGTTGGATCCGAGCGGAACCGTAACGCGCCGCACGTCAGAAAAGCCAGCCCCTACTCCATGATCCAGAAAAGCCGCAGGAAGTTCGGCATTGAATCCATCTCGAGCTCCAGAGAAGCAGACGCTGGTGTCTGAAACTATCAATGGAATGCCATGAGGACGATAGCAGGACCAGTGCATTCCTGACCTCAGCAGCACTGAGACTAGATGATTCCAGCTATCCTTCGGGCGGGCATACTGATCGTTCCGCATCTCCCACGGAGTCAGGACGCTTGCTCTGATATGAGTCAGCATAACGAACTTATGAGTTTCTACATCAATCTGATCATCCCCGGGATTAAGTCTCTCATGCATAACATGAAAGAGGAAGCGGTTTCGGTACCATTGGAGCGCCAAGAACCAAGCTATCGGCGAGCGGAGATCAATCGGAACTTCCTTGCGGGTCTCTGATGCAAGCTCGGATATGGCACTTGCTGCTTCACCCTCCACTGCACTCATAGCGGCTTCCATTGAGACGTGATCTGGCTCGCGTCCCGGTCTAACGATGGTATGGCCGAGGTTGCGGTGTCCAACATTGCGAACCGTGGAGATGAAGCTTTGCTTCGCTTCTAGACGGTGGACGACCAATTTTTCATTCTTGTCAGAGAATCTTCTAAGGAGAAACTGTGGGATGAAGTGATGCTTCTTTGCGTGAGCCAAATTTCAAGCCCTCTATTGCTGTGATGGATTCATTGGCTAAGTACACATGCATGCAGCCAAGCCCCAATATACCGCCACATAGTCGCTACGTTCGAAGGATATACGGGCCGTCCGCTCTTGGCAGGGTCAAACAGAGACAGGGGGCGTCGGTCGCTCCAGGACGGACTCCTCCTCCTGGAGGGGGCGAAGGTCGAGGGTCGTGGATGCGACAGACATCGGACGTTCCCGGGTACGCCCCGCGGGGCGTACCGTCCCGATCTATCCACACGGACAATCATGTATCGGTGCAGGTAATCAGCACGTCGAGGTGGTGTCTCCTAAAGCGGGCGTCACGCAGGTAACAAGATGAGGCGTCGTGCGGTGCTGTTTCCTGTCGAAGATCGAATGGCTCAAATCACTTTGGATACGTAGCTCAACCCATCAGTGCCGCTGAGGCGACTCACATGCATGAATATGGGGGTTAGCCCTTCGAGTAGTAGGTCCAAGGGGACGAGCGCCCGGAGATAGATCCGGAAGAGAACTAGAAATACCGCAGGGTCCTTCTCGGCGTGGTTGGCTACCTGCGTAAGTAGCAAGAGGCAAGCTCTTCTGCGTTGTGGCGTTGCCTGTGTGGCTGTGATGCGTATTGCCTGCGCTAGGTGGTCCGGATCGGTCAGTTGCCCTGCAACCGTCGCCAACGCGTGCGCCTGCTCCCACTCCGATGGGATTGCCTGGACGGCCCGCAGCGCCTGCGCCAAAACCTGATCACGTGCCGCCCCCGAAAGCTGCTCGGCGACCTCAACCAAGGCATTCACCTGGAGCCACTGGGTTGGAACACCATGGGCAGCCCGCAGCGCCTGCGCCAAGACCTCATCACGTGCCGCCTCCGAAAGCTGTCCCGCGACCGCAACTAACGCCTCCGCCCGAGAAAACTCCATCGGGATGGCCTGGGCAGCCCGCAGCGCCTGCGCCAAGACCTCACCACGTGCCGCCCCCGAAAGCTGCTCGGCGACCCCAAGCAACACCTGCACATGGCCGTCCTCGTCTTCGATGGTCTGGGCGGCCTGCAGCACCTCCGCCAGTTGGGCCGGATCGGTCAACCGCCTAGCGACCGCTGCCAACGCGAGCGCCCTGCCCTCCTCATATTCGATGGCCTGGGCGGCCTGCAGCACCTGAATCAGTTGCGCCGGATCGGTCAACTGCTCAGCGACTACTGCCAACACGTACGCCCGGTTCTCTTCGTCCCAGAGGGCTTGGGCAGCCTGGAGCACCTGTGCCAGTTGAGCTGGATTGGTCAACTGCCGGGCAACCGACATCAATGCCTTCGTCTGTCCATCCTCGTCCCCTATGGCTTGGGCTGTCTGCAGTGCCTGCGTCAAGGCTTCATCATGAGCAGTCCCCGAAAGCTGCTCGGCGACCCCAAGCATCACCTGCACGCGGCCGTCCTTGTCTTCGATGGTCTGGGCAGCCTGCAGTACCAGTGCCAGTTGGGATGGATCGGTCAACTGCTCAGCGACCGCAATCAACGACTCCACTCGGGGCCACTCGTCGTCGATGGCTTGGGCTGCATGTAGCGCCTGCGTCAGGGCCTCATCACGCGCAGCCCCCGAGAGTTGCTCGGAGACCGCAACCAATGCCTGCGCCCGAGACTGCACGTTCCGGATGGCCCGGGCGGCCTGTAGCGCCTGCGCCAAGGTCTCCTCACGCGTAGCCCCCGAAAGCTGCCCGGCGACCCTAGCCAACGCCTTCGCTCTGTCCTCCTCATATCGGACGGCTTGGGCAGCCTGCAGCGCCTGAATCAGTTGCGCCGGATCGGTCAACTGCTCAGCGACCGCTGCTAACACCTTCGCCCGGGCGGACTCGTCCACGATGGCCTGGGCGGCCTGCAGTACCTGCGCCAACTGGGCTGGATCGGTCAAGTGCTCGGCGAGTAATAGCATCACCTCCTTCTCTGCATCCTCGTCCTCTATGGCTTGGGCTGTCTGCAGTGCCTGTGTCAAAGCCTCATCGCGGGCAGTTCCCGGGAGCTGGCCAACGATGCTCGCCAACGCTTTCGCCCGGTGCCATCTGTCTTCGATGGCCTGGGCAGCCTGGAGTATTTGTGTCAGTTGGGTTGGGTCGGTCATCTGTCTGGCGACCGCAACCAATGCCTGCGCTCGGGACCACTCGTCCTCGGTGGCATAGGCAATCTGCAGCGCCTGCATCAGGACCCGGTCTCGGGCAGACCCCGATAGCTTTCCCGCGACCGCAATCAACGCCTCCGCCCGAGAAAACTCCATCGGGATGGTGTGGGCTGCCTGCAGCGCCTGCATCAGGACCCGGTCTCGGGCAGACCCCGATAGCTTTCCCGCGACCGCAACCAATGCTTTCGCTCGGGCACCCTCGCTCTTGATGGCCTGGGCGGCTTGCAGTGCCTGCATCAGTTGGGCTGGGTCAGTTATCTGCTGAGCGACGGCAGCCAGTATCTGCGCCTGGGACCACTCGTTGTGGCTGGCCTGGGCAGCCTCCAGCAACTGCCTCAACTGGGCGGAGTCGGTCATCCGCCCAGCGATCACTGCCAACAACTTCTCCCGCTCCCAGGCGTATCGGTTGGCCTGGGCAGCCTCCAGCAACTGCGCCAACTGGGCGGAGTCGGTCATCCGCCCAGCGATCGCTGCCAACATCTCCTTCCGAGACCACGCGTCCGGGATGGCCTGGGCTGCCTGCAGCGCCCGCATCAGGACCTGATCTCGGGCAGACCCCGAAAACCCCCCGGCGACCCCAACCAATGCTTTCGCTCGGGCACCCTCGTTCCCGATGGCCTGGACGGCCTGTAGCGCCTGTGTCAAATGGGCTGGGTCGATCAGATGTTCGGCGACCGACACCAACGCTTGCGCCCGGACCCCCTCATCCCGAATGGCGATGGCGGTTGTAAGGGCTTGTCGACGGGTGCGGTCGGCTTGGACTGGGTCGATGATGTAAGGCGTGATGACTATGAGAGCTTGAGCGCGCTGCTGGAGGTCGTGGATACGGCTGGCGTTAGCGAGTGCGCGAGTGGTGTCCCAGGTCCGGGTGCGTACCAGGGCTTGCAGTAGTGAGATGGGAATGGCGCTGGATTTGCTGACAGCGGTAGAGGCGAGCCAGGCGTAGACAATTTCCTGGCCGAGAGTGGGCGCGGGTCGGCCGCGGGCGACCTCGTGGTCAGTGCGCTTTTCGGTGAGGGTTCGGGCTAGGGCAAGTTGGGCGAGATAGATGTCCAGGGTCCCGGTCCGGTCGTGCAAGTCCGCCCACACTTCCCCAGCTCGGCTGCCTGGGGCAGGGCAGCGGCAGGTCAGTAACGCATACAACTCATCGTGACGTTGGGTGCGGCCCAAATGCAGGGGCAGGTGCAGCAGTGGGTACTGGTCATCGCTCTCGGCCAGTTCCGGAGCGTCGAGTACCGCGGTTAGGCCGTGGACATGACCGGTGTGCGGGTCTGTGATGAGGCCGCCCAGCAGGGTTAGATAGTGGTCGGCGATCTGGCGGTGTGCTGTGACGGCGGCCTGCCGTAGGTCATGCAAATCCAGAGGATCGTCATCAGTGTCGGAGGCGTCACCGCTGAGGTACTCGCGGAGGCTGGCATGATAGATCGCGAATTGTGGCGGCCGGACGCGGTCAACGGCGTGGACGGTCAGGAAAGGCCGGTACCGGGAACCGCACAAGGATCGCACGAGACCGCGTTGAAGTCCGGTCCATCGCGATAGTTGCTCCACGGTGACAGGTTGCTGCGCTGCTGCAAGCGCTGCCAGGACCGGGAGGTCCTCGTCAAGAAACGTCGGATCAGAGCGGAGGCCGATCACGTGCTGCCGATAGTAGCCCGCCAACCCGGCCGGCAATCCGTTCAGATCATCTAGCGTCCACAGCCCGTATCGGATCGCGGCCAGAACGTACCGTAAGTAGACCCAGACCCCGCCTGAGCGTTCCGTAACGCGGGAGACGAATTCGTTCTCATCAATCCCGTGCTTGGCCAGCCACGCCGCAACCGTATCCTCACGGACCTGCCGACTGAGGTAGCGGCGCACGTCAGTCCGGTTTTTGTGGTCATCGGCGTCGATGACGATCCTCGGTGAGTGATCAGCGGTCGGCAACCGATCGGGCGGCATCCCAGTCCGGAACGTTGCCACTATCCCAACCCCGGCAGGCAGCAGGTCAGGTAGACCCAGGTCGCGTCCTTGCCCAGCAGCTTCTTCCAGCCCGTCCACCACGATCCGCACCTGCATGCCCTGCGCGGACGCCACGCGCGCTGCCGCAGACAAGATCGCCGGAAACCTGGCAGGATCGCCTGCCCACCCGGGCAGCATTCCCCCTGGTGCGAACTCCTCTTGCAGGTCCCAGCGGGTGATCAGTTGCGCGGCCAGACTCTGTAGAGCTACCCGCCACTCCCGTGCGCCGCCTAGCCGAGGCGTAAAGAAATGGCAGGCACAATTCCACGTCCTGGACAAATGGGCTGCAAGCGTGGTCTTGCCCAACCCTGCCCGTGCCTCCACCAGTACCCACCGACCTGCTCCGGCGGGCGCCCCTGTCCCCAGCCCACCGGTCAACCGTTCCTCGATTGCCTCGATCAACCATTCGCGGCCGGTGAACTGCTCGATTCCCGCATCGTCAACGACCGGCCCGTAGTCCAGCAGCGCCCGTACCAACGGGACCGCCTCAATCCCATAGGTATCCCCCACATGGGCAAAGGCGTGCTCGACGTTGCCCGCCGCGGCGATCGATCCCGCACCTGATGCGTGAACCCGCGGCCGACGATCGCGCATCACGGAGCAGGATCCTCCTCGGAGACCTGGGTCTGTGCATCATCGACTGCCTGGCCTGAAGCGATCGCCCCCAACCCGGAGGCCGACACCTGCGCATCATCATTGGAAGAAGTCGGTGTCGCCGTCGAGTCTTTGGGGCGCGTTACCCGGGTCGATACCCGCCGCACTGATCCACCAGCAGCTATAGCCCCGTCCCCTGAGGCAGACACTCGTCCCGGCTGGTTGGCCCCGTCACTCGCCAACAGCCAGACTTGCAGCCCAACGCCCAGCACCACCAGCACCGCAGTAGCTAACCACCACGCTAGATCCCAACGCTGCGTCAGCATCCCCGCCGCGACATTCACCGCCGCCGCCACCGCAACTGAACCGCCACCAGCCACGCATCGCTTCACCAGCGTCCCAGCCATCAGCCCACATCCCCTCAGTCCGACACCCGCTATTCCATATCGGTGGCGTCGTTGACCGCTGGCATCAGATGTCCGTTCACTACTTCTTCGGACCATACGATCAAAGCTGATCAACTGCATGCTGGCGGTCACCTTAAGGTTAACGGCCGTAGAGCGCCCACGGTGCTCGCCGCGACACATAGCCATGCGGGCGGGGCAACCTCCCACGGACGTCCTCAGCCTTGATCGCCCGTAGATTACACGCCTTGGGTGGGTGACCAACTGAGTGACGACGGCGCCGTACCCTCATGGACTTCTACGGACGCTGAAACAAATTCCGTACGGGCAATGACCTGCAGATTCGCACGGTGAAAGTGCCTGGAGGGCAAGGGGTAGTGGGTTCAGATCCCGCCGTCCCGGCGCAGGAGCACCAGGTCAGAGGCCGGTTCCGGTCATCGGACCCGAGCTTTGTCGCGTCTCGGGTGACTTACCGAGTAACTACACCTGGATGACCGGGTAGCGACTGCCGCACAGACTCCCATGTGCAGGCGGCTTCAGAACTGAGCCAGCGTTGTCCGAACCCTGCCCGCACCTGCCGAGGCAGCCGGGAGCTTGTAACTCGAAGTGTGTAAAGATGATCTTTGTAGGGTGTCTGGTTGTCTTTACTGGATGCGGCCTGGGTAGGCGGCGGCGAGTTCGTTGAGGGCCTCGGCCCATCCGTAGGTCTTGGTGCCTTCGATGAGCCGTCCGGGGTAGCCGGCGCGGGTGCCGTCCTGGCGGGCGCGGGCGGCGCGTTCGCGGGCGCGTTTGTCCTCGATGTTGACGATGGCCAGCCACAGCAGCTTGACCACCGCGTCGTCGGTGGGGAAGTGCCCGCGGGCCTTGGTGACCTTGCGCAGCTGGTAGTTCAGCGACTCGATGCTGTTGGTGGTGTAGAGCAGCTTGCGGACGGCCGGGGTGAAGGCAAGGAACGGGACGAACCGTTCCCAGGCCGTCTCCCAGACTCTGACCGCTTGGGGATACCGCCTGCCCAGGTCGGTGCCGGCGAAGGCGGCCAGTGCGTCCAGGGCGGCGTCGGCGTCGGGCGCGGTGTAGATCTTGCGCAGTTCGGCGGCCACGGCGGCGCGGTGCTTGCGCGGGACCGGCCGCAGGCTGTTTCTGATCAGGTGGAGCCGTAAAAATTCAACACGGCGGTTCTGTGGATCCCTTGCTCTGCCTGCCTGAGGTCGTGGAGGCGATCATGTCGGCGGCGGTCTGGAATCGGGTGTCTGCGGGGTCGATGCTGATGGTGGCGTCTTGGAGGAGTGGTACTACCTCGGCGATGGCGTTGCTGATGGTGCCCCGGCTGACGGAGAACGCGTCGGCCAGGACTTCGCGGGTGCAGAGTGCGCGCAGGTAGAGCACGGTGGCAAGAATGCGTTCGGGGTCGGTGAGTTTCTGTTTGAACACGCCGCGGCGGGTGCCGGGGGTGCGGTCGCCGCCGCGCTGGCGGTGGCGGCGGCGTTCGACCGCCGCTGCGTGCGGCAGCGCCAGGCGCTCGGTGAGCCGGTGAAGTTCCTGACGGCTCATCCCGGTGAGTGCCGGGTCGGACAGGGCCTCGGGCAGGGGCGGACGGCCGACGGTCGTGCCGTGCTCGAGGTAGTTGTGCAGGTCTTGGACGG
Source organism: Spirillospora sp. CA-255316 (assembly GCA_050942275.1). Taxonomy (GTDB): domain Bacteria; phylum Actinomycetota; class Actinomycetes; order Streptosporangiales; family Streptosporangiaceae; genus Spirillospora. The sequence goes on from CP192047.1 coordinate 4,840,461, forward strand.
TGGCGAAGCCGAGGCTGGTCGAAGGCAGGGAAATGTGCTGCTGGTCCAGGAGCTTGCGGGTCTCCCGCACCGCTTGGCCGATCGTGACCGGGTTGGTCGACAGGAGCTCACAGAGCACTTTCTGGGAGCAGACCTGCCGCAGATAGACCACGGTGATCAGGACCCGGTCCGCATCGGTGAACAGCGGACGGCCGTGGGCGCCTTTGGCTTTGCGGCGCCGTCCGCCGCGTTGCTGGTAGAGGCGTTCTTCGGCCCGGGCAGCCTGGGCCGGTGCCAGCTGAGCGGCAAGTTTGTCCAGTTCAGCGCGGCTCATCCCGGTCAGCCTCGGATCGGCGAGCAGTGCCAGGGCAGCCGCCCGGGATCGTGCTCCGCCCTTGCCCACCAGCCTGGTGCCGGGCTCGCCGGCCGTCGGCCGGATCGTGTAGTTCCACTCGCTGTGGTGGGCGTGCCGGTCGATCGGCAGCGCCTCGACCTGCGCCCTGGTGACCGCCACCCCGGTCGGATAGCTGCCGGTGTCCAACTCCGCCTCGACCCTCAGCCCGGTCCGGGTCCGGGTCCGGGTTGCGGCGATCGTATTGACCACGACTTCGTGGCTGGTCAGCGGGCGGCCGCGCCAGTTCATCGTGATGTGGGAGAACAACCGGTGCTCAATCTTGTTCCATTTGGAGGTGCCTGGAGGGAAATGGCAGACGGTGACGTCCAGGCCGGTCTCGGCCGCGAACGCGGCCATCTCCGCCTTCCAGGCTCGATATCGGTAGCCGTTGGAGCCGCCCGCGTCCGCAGTGATCAGCAGCCGGGTCGCCTCCGGATAATCGCTGCTGCCTCGGGCCTGCCACCAGCGGCGGATCGAGGCGGCGGCGAACGCCGAGGTGTCGTGGTCGACACCGACGTTCACCCAGCCGCTGTCGGCGGCAAGATCGTAGATCCCGTACGGGATCGCCTGCTGGACGTCCGGGCCGGTGAAGAAGAAGCTGTGGTCCTCGACCTGCACGGGCTCACCCTGTGGACGCCACTGCCGCCCGGCCATCGGCAACCGCCCGAGTTGCTCCTTCTTCTTGGTGTCCACGCTGATCACCGGTTCCCCGGCCGCCTGATGCTCCTTGACCTGCTCGTTGATATAGCGGAACTGGGCATCCCGATCCGGATGCTGCCTGCCCTCCAGCGTCTTGACGTTCCCCTGCAGGCTGAACCCGCTGGCCTTCAGCAGCCTGCCGACCGTGGGCGCCGAGACCCGGTGCCCCTGCCGCGTCAGCTCCTCGGCCAGGTTCCGCAACGACTTGGTGGTCCATCGCAGCGGCGACATCGGATCGCCCCGCTCGTCCGGCTCCACCAACCCCAACAACGCCGTCAGCAGCTCGGGATCCTGGTCAGCGGCCTGCTTTCGGCCTCCTCCAGGCCTGCGCACCCGCCCGTCCGGGAACGGCCCTTCACCGCCCTCCAGCTCAAACACGCCCTTGCGGACCGTGGTCTCGCTGACCCCGGCGATCTCAGCGACCGCCCGCACCCCGCCGTGCCCGAGAAACCGGGCCTCGGCCGCCAACAACAGCCGCCGCTGACGCTCGTTCAAATGAGGCAGCAACACCTCGAACCTCAAGCCCAGCTGCTCGCGGACCTCGCTTGACACGGCCCTACCACCGCATCCAACCACCAACACGGAAACAACGCCTTATTTCTTTACGGCTCCGGTGCACCACGCACGACTGGACGGTGGTGTGCGGGAACGCGGCGGTGATGGCCTCCTCGAAGCCGGTCAGGCCGTCCACGCAGGCGATCAGGATGTCGGTGACGCCGCGGTTGCGCAGGTCGGCTGTGACGCTGCGCCAGAAGGCGGCGCCTTCGCCGGTCGGGCCGTCGGCGGCTTTGGGCACCCAGATGCCCAGGACGTGCTTGTCGCCGTCGGTGTCGATCCCGACCGCCAGGTAGGCGGGCTTGTTGTGGACGACGTGGTTGTCGCGGACCTTGACCATCAGGGCGTCCAGGAACACCACCGGGTAGATGGGGTCGAGGGGGCGGCGCTGCCAGGCCTTGACCTCCTCCATCACCTGCTCGGTGATGCGGGAGACCGTCTCCGGGGACAGCTGGGTGCCGTAGACCTGGTCAAGGTGGTGGACGATGTCGCGGACGGTCATGCCGTGCGCATACAGCGAGATGACCATGTCGTCCAGCCCGCCCGACACCCGCCCGGCGCGTTTGGGCACCAGCACCGGTTCGAAGGTCCCGGCCCGGTCCCGGGGCACGGCCAGGCGGACCGGGCCGACCCCGGTCTGCACGGTCTTGGCGATCCGCCCGTTGCGGGAGTTCCCCGACCCGTGGCCGTCGACGGCGTGCCTGTCATAGCCCAGATGCGCGGTGAGCTCGGCCTCCAGCGCGCGCTCGAGCACCGCCTTGACCAGCTCGCCCAGCATCGAGCCCTCGCCCGTCAGCCGCAGCCCGCCGGCCTCGTCACGGGAGCGGGCCAGCAGCTCATCCAGCAGCCGGTCATCGACCAGCTCCCGGATCGGACGACGCGCGGCCTCCTGCTCGGACTCTGCCATGCCCGCCACAGTAGACGGAAGATCACTTACGGTAGTCGAGGTTGGGTCGTCGACACGGTCGATCACGGACATGATGTGTGTTTCTCCCCCCGAAGAAGTGGGCCCAGCCCACAGATCACTTGCTGCCCAGCAAGATCACTTTCCACACCTGGAGAGATACCTCCGCAGCCGGCTCGGGCAGGGAGTTGGTCGGCTAGCGCGCGGCGAGCGGGAGGTGACGCGACTGCCAGCGAGCGGCGCGCAGGTCACGAATAGTCGGGCACGCCTCTGCACTTAGCTAGTTCCCGAACTGCACTGCGCAACCTCAGACGAGCACGGCCGACCACCACCGCGCCCGGAAGCTCCCTAGGGGTGAATCGGGCCTCTCACTCAGCAGAGTTCGAGTGCGTGCGCGATAGGCGTCGGCTGTTCCCTGGGCACATGTAGTCGGCGGTGCGACCGTAGCCAATCCGTTCCATGTGCGTCCGTGTTACGTAGCTTGGCATGCGTTCTTACAGGTCATAGAGTTGGTAGATGCCGGTCTCCGGAACCGTGCGCGCAAGTCCGCCCCTGCAAGGGCACCCACAAAACCGAGACGTCGACTCATACATCGCACGGCGGATCGCGTCACGCCTTGGCTTGGGCAGGGGGCGTTCACGCCAGCTGATAGGCGTTGGCGACCGTGACCACGCACGCCGTGTCGTGGGTGTGCGGGGTGCAGGCGTCTGTGTGGCTCCCCGCAGTGGGTTCGAACCTGCGCAAGTCCCCGCTTCTGATCAACCCATGGGAAGAGCGTAGGTCGGCCGAGCTCGGCCATGAGTCCCACTGGGCCATGCTGAGGTGCTGGATAGCTGGTTGGCTATCAACGCGCCGGGCGAGCCGGCGCCGACGCTCGTCGTTGGCGTTCGGACCGGGCTGCTCAGCGTTCAAGGACGATGACGAGGCCCTGGCCGACGCCGATGCAGAGGGTAGCGACGCCTGTGCCCGTGCCCTTGCGGGCGAGCTGGTGGACGACGGTACCGACGAGGCGGCCCCGGACGCGCCGAGCGGGTGGCCGAGCGCGATCGCGCCGTCCTGGGGATTGAGGATCGCCGGGTCGAGCTCGGGCCACTCGGCGAGGCAGCCGAGGACCTGGGCGGCAAAGGCCTCGTTCACCTCAAGGACTGACCGTTCGTTAAATCCCTTGCCCGCCTTGGCCAGTGCACGGTTAACGGCTTTGACGGGGGCGAGTCCGACCTCGGCGGCGCAACCCTTGAGGTGACTGACGTCAACGCACCACATCGCCTGGCGTGGACGTTCGCCGGCCAGCCGCGGAGCTTCGAACTGGTCGCGGAAGAAGGCGGCTGCCGGTTTGACCTTCACCCACGTCATCGACGATTTGCCCGGCCGCGCAGACCGCAACCGGCTGGGAGACCTACCTTTCGCGGCTCGAGCCCCATCTCGCCGGTGAGTACCTCTCCGACGAGGAGGCACACAAGCCCTGGAAGGACATCTACGAACGCTACGCCGAGCGCTTCGGCGTCGACCCGGAGCCGGGACGGCGCTGGGCGGCGGCGAATCTGCCTGCAGGTCAAAACTGAGGGGCCAACGAGAACCAACGTGACCAGCCGTCGACGGCCAATGTTACGCGCTCACTTGGTCGGGCCCGGGGTTCAGCCGGCCGCGACGCCGGCTGAACACCCTCCGGTTCGGTGCCGGCGGGTCTGGCCACGGACGTCGTTGGTGCAGCGCGGCCCAGCCGACGGAATCCGCGGGATCCTCTTCTCGGAGCCGGGGCGTCATCCTGGCGTAGGCGCCGAGCGATCGGATCGGCTCGCACCCTCGCATGAGCAGCGCGGCGCTTCGTCTAGGACGACCCGCGAACACCCCAAGTAGCGATGAAGGCTCCCGGTTTCCCGGTGACCGCCCACACGGCGGTCACCGGGTGGGGTGGTGAGCAGGTGCTGCTGCTTCGCAGCACCTCTGATCCGCAGCGCCGGCAATTGCCGGGCGGCCTTACGGTGCCCTGTATCAGGAACAACGCGCCTGATACGGCGAACCGGGTACGGAGAGCGTTGGAACGGGCCCCGGTAGGGCAACCGGTCGCGCTGGGCCCGCAAACGGCGGCATAGAAACGCTGGATGGCCACCCGCCGCTGATCGAATGGAGGTCCGCGTGTGGGGTGCGGCTCTTGGCGGTCGTGCTGGTGGCGGCGAACGTTGTCGGTGCCATCGCATTTAATCGAGGGGTGGACGTTGAGAAGCGCATCGCTGAGCTGACCGTCGAGGTCAAGCGGCTGAACGATTTGTACTACGGCACCGGCGACAGCCCGCTGCCGGACGCTGACTACGACGCGCTGAAGGACGAGCTGGCGGCGCTGGTCGCCGAGCATCCCGAGCTGGAGCCGGCCGACAGCCCGCTCGGGAAGGTCAACGCGCCGGCGGAGCTGACCGGCCCGACCATGCGCCACGCGCGTCCGATGCTTTCGCTGGCGAAGGCGACGGGCGAGGAGCAGATCCGCACGTTCTGTGAACGGTTCGGCGGGCAGGTCTTCCGCGTGTCGGAGAAGCTCGACGGGCTGTCGCTCAGTGTCGTTTACGTTGACGGGCTGCTCGAGTACGTCGCCACGCGCGGGACCGGCACGGTCGGCGAGCTGGTGACCGAGAAGGTGCGCCATGTGATTCCGGGCCTGCCGAGCGAGATTGCGATGCCTGGGCGTGTCGAGGTGCGCGGCGAGGCGGTGATGCTGCGGTCAGTGTGGGCCGCCTATAACGAGGCGCACCCGGACCGGACGCTGACCAATCCGCGGTCGGGCGCTGCCGGGACGCTGGTGCTGAAGGACCCCGAGGCGGCGGCGAAGGCCAAGCGGCTGCTGCGGTTCTTCGCGTTCGGCGCTGATCGCGACGGCGTGGCGGTGAAGGTCCCGGCGGGTTTTGAGCCGGTCGCCCAGTACGTGTGCGCCGGTGTCGGGGAGGTGATGGACGCGATCCACGAGATCGGCGGCCGCCGTGACAGGCTGGACTATGACATCGACGGCGCGGTCGTGCGGCTGCACGAGCCGGCGGCGTTCGACGCGGCGGGCTTCAACAGCGCCGAGCCGCGCGGAGCGATCGCGTTCAAGTACCCGCCGGAGGAGAAGCTGACGAGGCTGCTGTCGGTCCAGTGGCCGGTCGGCAAGATCGGCCGCGTCCCGCCGCGCGCGAAGGTCGCGCCGGTGTTCGTCGGCGGCGTGACGGTGGAGAACATCACCCTCCACAACCCGCGGCTGATCCGCGAGCGCGACCTGCGGATCGGCGACACGGTCGCGGTCGTGCGGCGCGGCGATGTGATCCCGTTCGCGGGCCGCTCGCTGCCGGAGCGTCGTGATGGGAGCGAGGTCGAGATCGTCCCGCCGGCGCACTGCCCGTCGTGCGGCTCCGAGCTGGAGGTCCGCGGCACCGGCGAAGAGCGCTGGTGTGTGAACCTGCAGTGCCCGGCGCAGGCGACGCGCCGGCTGATGCACTGGGCGTCGCGGCAGGCGGCCGACATGGAGGGCGTCGGCGACACCTGGATCGAGAAGCTCGCCGAGGACGGCGTGCTCAAACGCCGCAGTGACTTCTATGACCTGACGGCCGGGCAACTGCTCGGCTACGAGCGGATGGGCGAGGTCAGCGCCAAGAACATGGTCGACTCGATCGCCTCCTCCAGGGGGATGGGGCTGCGGCGGGCGCTGATCGGGCTGGCGATCCCGATGGCCTCCGAGGGCACGGCCAAGCGCCTGTGCCTGGCCGGCTACGAGCGCATCGAGGACATCGCGGCGGCGACCGTTGAGGAGCTGGTGGCGATCCGCGATATCGGGCCGAAGGCCGCCGAGAGCATCGTGGCCTTCTTCGCCCGCGCGGACGTGCAGGAGGAGATCGCGGCGCTGCGCGAGCGCGGTGTGGATCTGGATGTGCTGGCCGAGGACCGGCCGGTCGATGCGGCGGCCGCGGGCGATTCGCCGCTGAAAGGCAAGTCGGTCGTGATCACCGGCGCGTTCACCGACCCGCGCTCGGGCGCGAAGATCAGCCGGCCGGACGTCACGCGCCTGGTCGAGCAGGCGGCGGCCACGACCTCCTCGTCGGTCTCGGCCAACACCGACTACCTGCTCACCGGCGACAACGTCGGTGCGGCCAAGACCGGCAAGGCCGAAAAGCTCGGGGTCACAGTCGTCGACCAGGACCAACTGTGGCGCTGGCTGGCCGAAGCCCGCGTCATTTGACGGAGTCGAAGGCGCCGCAAGCCCGTGCCGCTGCCCTGCCGGTCTTTGTGGCACGCGGAGGGTTCACCAGCACGGGAGCCGGACGCGATCATGAACCGCACACCGAGGACTGCCACTGCCGGACGCTCCCGTTCTGACCTGCCGCGCGGGGAGGGTGGCTGAACACCTCCCCCTGCGGTGGTATGCGAGGCGTTCGCCGAGGGCGGCCTGACCACGACCGGCGCGCGCCGCGCGGCCTCTTGCTACACGCCCGCGCCGTTGCCGGATCTGCCGGCCATGACGAGGTGAGCGCTGCGATGCCTCTCCAGGCTCGGCGTCATCGTGCAGCCGGCCAGTTCGGGCTTGCGCTCGATGTCGGCGGCCTGGGCACGATTGGCGTCGCGCAGGGTGTCCGGCAGGTCGTCCCATGGCGCCAGCGACGGGTTGGTCTCCGGTTCAGGCTGTCGAGCATCACCACGATGGCTTTCCCGGTCAGCCCTTCACTCAGGAAGCGAGGCGGCGCCGCTGCTCGCGGCGTTCGCGCTGTTGGACGGGGTCGGCGACAGGAGAGGCGAGCAGCAGTCGCCGGGTGTAGGGATCTGCGGGGATGGACGTGACGACAGCGCCTAGGCCGGTTTCCACGACCTCGCCGCGGTAGACGACGCTCACCCGGTGGCTGATGTGCCGGATGACCGCGAGGTCGTGCGAGATGAACAGATAGGCGACGCCGGTGCGGCGCTGGATGTCGATGAACAGGTCCAGCACACGTGCTTGCGTCGAGACGTCGAGCGCGGACACGGGCTCGTCGCAGACGATGAGCTCTGGTTCGGGTGCCAGCGCGCGGGCGATTGCGATCCGTTGGCGCTGCCCGCCACTGAACTCGCGCGGGAGGCGTTCGGGGGCGTCCTTGGGCAGTCGCACCAGGTCCAGCAAGGCGCGTACGCGCGCTCTGGCGTCTTGCGGGGGCACGCCCTGCACCACGAGCGGCTCGCTGAGGATGTCGCCGATGGTGAGCGACGGGTTGAGCGAGCTGTAGGGATCCTGGAACACCGCCTGGAGGTCGCGGGCGAGCATGCGGCGCTCTTTCGCGGGAGCGCGGGTGATGTCCCTGTTCTGGAAGAGGATGCGTCCGCCGCTCGGCTTCACCAGGCCGAGTACGGCGCGGCCGATCGTGGTCTTGCCCGATCCGGATTCGCCCACGACGCCGAGGGTTTCGCCCGCGCCGACGGTCAGGGAGACACCGTGGAGCACTTCGTGGGGCCGGGCGCGGAAGCCTCGGCGCGGGTAGGTGACGCGCAGTTCGGTCACCTCGAGCAGGGCACTCAACACGCCTCCTTCCCGGTCGGTACCGCCTCGGCCGGCTGATCGGTCCGCACCGTGTTCCCGTCCAGTATCGAATCCAGCAGCATCCGGGTGTGCTCGTGGCGCGGTGCACGGAAGATGTCGAGCACGCCGCCGGTCTCGACGATCTCGCCCTGGCACATCACCGCGACCCGGTCGCACAGGTCGGCCACCACGCCGAAGTTGTGCGTCACGAGCAGCACGGCCATGTCCAGCTCTTTTTGCAGGTCACGGAGCAGGTCCAGGATCTCCGCCTGGACGGTGACATCTAGCGCGGTCGTCGGCTCGTCGGCGATGAGCACCCGCGGGCGGCTCGCCACCGCGCCGGCGATCAGCACGCGCTGCGCCATGCCACCGGAGATCTGGTGGGGATAGGCGTCGAAGGTGCGCCGCGGGTCCGGGATGCCCACGCGGTCCAGCAGAGCGAGCACCCGCTCGCGCGCGGCTCGCCGTGACATCGGCGCGGACGCGCGCACCCCTTCGACGAGCTGCGCTCCCACGGTGGTGCAGGGGTCGAGATTCGACATGGGCTCCTGCGGGACGTAGGCGATGGAGCCGCCTCGGATGCCGCGCAGCTCGCCCTCGGGCAGGCCGAGGAGTTCACGGCCGCCGAGGGTGACGGAGCCGCGGACGACCACCGCGTCCGGCGGCAGCACGCCTAGGACGGCGAACGCGGTCTGCGTCTTGCCCGAGCCGGACTCGCCGACAAGACCGAGTGTTTCACCCGCGTCCAGCCTCATCGTGGCTCCGCGGACCACCTCCTTCGGTTCGCCCGATGGCGACCGGTAGGCGATGGTGAGATCCCGGATCGTGAGCAGACCGTCAGGCGTGGCGGCCGGCCCTGGTTCCTCTGGCCGGTGGTGCTCGGGTGCGGCGATCTTGCGTGGCGGGCGCTGCCCCGCTCCGAGAGTGTCCCGGAGCGCGTTGCCGAACAGGACGAGCGAGGCGGTGATGAGGCCGAGCATCGCGCTCGGCCAGACGACATGCAGGGGCGCGGTGTAGAGGTTGGTGAACGCGTCGGCGATCATCGCGCCGAAGCTGGGGACCGACCCCGATCCGACGCCCAGGAACGCCAGACCGGACTGCACGCCGATTGCGGCCCCGGCGAGGAACGCGGCGGCGATGATGATCGGGCCGCGCACCACGAAGAGGACGTGCCGTCCGAGGATGCGCCGGTTGGGCAGCCCGGAGACCCGCGCGGCGTCGACGAACAGCTCGTTGCGCACGCCGAGGACCTGGTTGCGCACGATCCGGTAGACGCTGGGCGACAGCAGCACTCCGAAGATCAGCATCGTGACGCGGTAGTCGCCTTTGGTCACCGGCATCAGCACGATCAGCAGCAGCAGGCCCGGAAACGTCATCACGAGGTTGAACACCCATTCGGTGACGCCCCGGATCCGGTGGCCGAAGTAGCCGCCGACGAGTCCGCAGGCGACTCCGATGGCCAGCGCGACCGTCGTCCCGATCAGCGCGGAGAGCACGCTGGTGTTGATGGAGTACAGCAGCCGCGCGTAGATGTCGCGACCGCTCTGATCGCCGCCGAGCGGGTAGCCCGGGGTGCCGGCCTCGGCGTCGACCGCGTCCAGCGAGGCGTCGTTCGGACCGCGCGAGGTGAGCAGGGGCGCCAGCAGGCCGAGCACCACGATGATCAGCAGCAGGCTCGCCGTGACGACCGCTTGCGGGTCCCCGCTCAGCCGCCGCAGGGCGGAGGTGCGCTTGGTGGTTCCGGTGGCCGATGTCAGCGTGGTCACTGGACCCTCGCCTTCGGGTTGAGCCAGCCGTTCGCGAGGTCGACGACGAGATTGACGCCGACCACGAGCAGCACGGCGAACAGGGTGACGCCCATGATGATCGGCACGTCGCCCTGCAGGGACGCGTCGAAGGCGTAGCTGCCGAAGCCGGGCAGCGCGAACACCTTCTCGATGACGAGCGCACCGCCGAACATGGTGATGAACTCCAGGGACAGCACGGTGAGCGCGGGCCCGGCGGCGTTGCGCAGCGCGTGACGAAAGAGGATCGAGCGGCCTGAGATCCCGCGGGTGCGCAAGGTCCGGATGTAGTCCTTCCGCAGTTCGTCGATCATCGCGCCGCGGACCTGCGCCGTCACCGTGGCGATACTGGCCACCACCAGGGTGATGACCGGGATGGTGACGGTGGCCGCCCAACGAGCCGGATCGTCCGCCGGAGGCGTGAAACCGGTGGCCGGCAGCAGCTTCAGGTTGATCGCGAGCACCGTGACCAGCACGATCGCCAGCAGCAGGTGAGGCACGAGATGACCGAAGAGCGAGACGCCCTGGGCCATCCGGTCGACGACGCCACCGCGGCTGGCCGCCCAAACGCCGAGGGTGACGCTGACGGCCGCCGTCAGCAGCAGCGCGACCAGGATGATCGACAAGGTGACGCTCAACCGGTTCGTCACGGCCTGGACGACCGGCTCGCTGGTGAAGTACGAGACGCCGAGGTCACCGCGCACCGCGTTGTCCAGCCAGTCGAGGTACTGCACGAGCACCGGACGGTCGAGTCCCAGCTGGGCCTTGCGATCCCGCACCGTCTCCGGCGTGGCGGCGGGGCCGAGGAGGCTCCTGACCACTCCGTCGAAGGACAGGCTCAGCAGGGAGAACGTGATCATCGTGACGAGCAGCGCGAGCACCACGCCCGCGGCCACCCGGCGGACGACATAGCCGATCATGAGAGTCTCCGTCAGCCGGAAACGCCGAACGCGCGGACGGTGTTGAACGTCGACGAACCGTCGCCGAGATAGGCGATGCCCTTCTTGGTGGCCCAATGAACCCCGATGTAGAACAGCGGAGCATTCCACGCGTTGCGGACGACGTAGGCGCCGACCTGCTTGTACGCCGCGGCCGCCTGCTGCGGCTCAAGCGCCTGGTCCGCCTTCGCCAGCAGTGCCGTCAAGTCCGGATCCTCGCTGTGGTAGGGGTTGAAGTGCCCGTCCACGGTGAAGGTCTGCAGCGTGTCGCTCGCAGGGGTCTGCAGTCCGCTGACCATGAAGAACATCGGGTACTTCTTCGACGCGATCGCCGAGTCGCTCCGCTGCGACGGCACCGGCTCCCAGGTCACCTTGATCCCGATCGCGGCGAGCGACTGGGCGATCGTCGGCTGGAACGGTTTGCTGAGGAACAGCTCCGGCATCGTCACCGAGAACCCGCCCGGGTATCCGGCTTGGGCCAGCAACCGCTTCGCGCCCTGGGGATCATAGGAGTACGTCTTCTCCAGCGCGGGGTCGTACGCGGCGCCCTTCGGGTTGAACATCTGCTGGGTCGGCCGGCCCGCGCCCCTGAGGAGCTGCGCGACGATCTTCTGCCGATCGAACGCCATGTTGATGGCCTGCCGGACCCGCGGGTCGCCGAGCGGCTTCAGTTTCTCACCCGAACGGTCCGCGAGAACCAGGTACCCCAGCGAGTTGGCCTGGACGAGGGTGTCGTCGAAGCCCGCCGCCTTCACCCGGTCGACCTGGGAGACCTCGACGGTACCGGCGTTGAGTTCGCCCCCTTGCAGTGCGTTGAGGGCCGCGGTGCGGTCCGGCATGACCCGGATCTTGAGGGTCTCGAACGGGTATGCCTTGGCGTTCCAGTAGTCCTTGCGGCGGTTGAGCACGTAGGTCGAGCCGTTCACGGTCGAGGCGGTGTCCAGGACGTAGGGGCCCGAACCGACCGGGTTCAGGGAGGTGCGCTGGGCGTTCAGCGTCGCCGGATCCGCGATCACGCCCGCGTTCGTCGCCAGGAAGTCCAGCAGCGCGGCGTTCGGCTGGGAGAGCCGGAGAATGACCGTCCGGTCGTCGGGAGTCTCGATCGATGTGACGCCGGTCAGCCCTTCCCTGGCGGGCCCCGGCGTGTTCTTGGTGCGATCGAGCGTCGCTTTCACCGCGGACGCGTTCACCGGCGCCCCCGAGCTGAACGTCATCCCCGGGCGCAGTTTCAGCGTCAGCGTGCGGCCCTTGTCGGAGTAGTTCCAGCTCTCCGCCGCGTTGGGCTGCAACTTACCCCTGTTGTCCAGGTACACCAGGGTGTCGTAGATGGCGCTCCAGATGAACGAGGACTGGTTGCGTATCAGTTGCGCCGGATCGAACGAATTGGGCACGGCCTGGATGGCGAGGGACAGTGTCCGATCGCCCGATGCGGACGGCTGTCCGGCACCGGCACATGAGGTCGCGGCGAATAGCGCGACGGCGGCGGTCGCGGCGGCGAGGATCCGTGGTAGCGGTCGCCGACGAGGGGAAAGGCGAGGCATGAGACGTGTCCTTTGGGTGGGGTGGGCTGGGGTCGTCAGTGCCTGGCGTTCGGCTGCTCAGCCGTGCTGCCGTTGTTCGCCGAGCGCAGCAGGTCCTGCAGTGAGGTGGCGGGCTCGGTGTCCGTGGGTGGCGACATCTTGAGCAGACTGGTCAGCGGAATCTGGGCGACGAACTGCCAGGTGTCCAGATTGTCCAGCCGCCCGTCCTCCGCACCCATCGCCTCGCCCAGGAGATCTCGCACGATGCGGTGCCCGCGCGGGTGGGCGTACCACTCGGCGAGGGTGCTGTCCTCGGTGAGCGGCGAGGTGGGGGCGGGCACGTCGAAGTGGACCTGTCTGGTCAGTGGCAGATCCCGCGAAGAGGAACCCACGTGGATGACGTAGGTCCCGGATTCGACGACCCACCGCCCCTGGCCGGTGCTCCAGTAGCTGAAGGCCCGGGCGTCGAGGTCGATCGCCACCCGTGCGCTCTGCCCGGGTATCAGGCGGACCTTGCGAAAGCCACGTAGCTCGCGCGCCGGGCGGTCGACATCCGCGACCGGGTCGCTGACGTATACCTGGACGACTTCGGCCGCCTCCCGAGAACCGGTGTTGGTCACGGTGACCTCGACCTGGGCCTCCGGCCGGGACGGGTCCTGGACGTGCACGGCGAGATCGGAGTACGCGAAGGTGGTGTAGGTCAGGCCGAAGCCGAACGGGAAGGCGACGTCCCGTTCGGTGTGGTCGTACCATCGGTAGCCGATGTACATCCGCTCCCCGTACACCACGTGGCCTTCCGCGCCCGGCCAGTTGGCGTAGGCGGGGGTGTCCTGGAGACGGTGCGGAATCGTCTCAGCCAGCCGACCGGCGGGAGCCACACGACCGAAGACGAGGTCGGCGGCGGCGCCGCCGCCCGCCTGACCGGACAACCACATCTCCAGCAGCGCCGCGGCGCGGGAGGTCACCGGGTCGGTCAGCACCACCCCGCCGTTGCTGAGGACGACCGCGACCCGCGGGTTGACCGAGGCGACGGCGTCGAGCAATTCGATCTGGACGGCGGGCAAGTCCAGGTCGGTCCGGTCGAAGCCCTCGGATTCGGTCTGCTCCGGCAGGCCGAGGAAGACCACCACCGTCTCCGCGTCACCGGCGGCCTCGACCGCCGCGGCGAGCAGGGCGGGGTCGGCGGTGCCGTCGAGACGGAAACCGGGTGTGAACGTGACCTCGCGTGACGTGGCGGCACGGATCGCGGTCAGGGCGTCGTCCAGGCGTACCGGGTTGACCTTCGAGCTTCCGGCGCCCTGGTAGCGGGGGGTGCGCGCGAACTCGCCCACCACCGCGATCCGGCCGCCGGACTCCGGGTCGAGCGGGAGCAGGTCGCCGTCGTTCTTCAGCAGCACCGCGCCCTCCGCCGCCGCGCGCCGGGCCAGCGCGTGGTGCACGGCGAAGTCGGGCGCCTCCTGCGTGTCCTGGCGCGCGAGCCGCAACCGCCGGTGCGTGGCCAGTTGGCGCTCCACGGCCAGGTCCAGGCATCGCTCATCGAGCGCGGCGCCGCGGACGGCCTCGACGATCTCAGCGGCGCTGCGCCCCCAGCTGGAGGGCATCTCCAGGTCCAAGCCCGCCCGCAGCGCCGCGACCGGGTCGCGCACCGCTCCCCAGTCCGAGAGGACATAGCCGTCGAAGCCCCACTCCTCGCGGAGGACCGTCGTCAGCAGCCATCGGTTCTGTGCGGAGTGCACGCCGTTGATCCGGTTGTAGGAGCTCATGACGGTGGCGGGGCGCGCTTGGCGGACCACATGCTCGAACGCGGGCAGGTAGATCTCGCGCAGTGTGCGCTCGTCGACATCGGCGCTCACCCGCATGCGGTCGGTCTCCTGGCTGTTCGCCGCGAAATGCTTGACCGAGGCGCCCACGCCACGCGACTGCACACCCTCGACCCACGCCGCCCCCAGGGCGCCGGCCAGCAGCGGATCCTCGGCGAAGTACTCGAAGTTGCGGCCGCACAGCGGGGAACGCTTCATGTTGACGCCGGGGCCGAGAAGCACGTCCACGCCGAGAGCCAGGGCCTCGGCGCCGAGCGCCTCGCCGATCTCGCGCAGCAGGTCGACGTCCCACGACGAACCCAGTGCCGCCGCCGTGGGAAACGACGTGGCGGGGAAACAGTTCCTGATGTGCCCGGTGTCGACACCGTCGCGCGTCAGGCGCACTCCATGGGGGCCATCGGTCAGCACCGCCGCATGCACACCGGCGTGCGCCACCTCGGCGGTCGCCCACAGCCCGCCACCGGACACGAGCCGGGCCTTCTCTTCGAGCGTGAGCGTCGATACGGTGCGCTGGATCTCGGTCACTTCTCGCCTTCCGATCGGGGGGTGGCAGTTCGCGCCGCTGACAGGCGGGCTCGGTCACTAGCGACTCCAGGACGAGGACCCAAGCCCCCATCGAGCCAGTTCGAGGATGCGTTCACGCGGCACGACACCGCAGCGAGCGGACCATTCCGCCCAGGCGTGGCCAAGCTCCCGCACCAGGCCGAGCTGCTCACCGGCGAGGTCGGTCGACTCGGCCGGGCCGGCATGCAACGGGGAAACGGGGAGCGGTGTAGGGGACGTAGCAGCCGAGATCGTCGGCGAGGATCAGCAGCACGTTGGGGTGGTCGTCTCGGCCCTTACTCAAGGCAGGTCTCCTCGGGCACTACGCCTTCTGGCGGCTCACCGGCGTCGTCGCGAGTGGCGGCGCAGTTACGGCCGTCATCACTTTCGTAACTTTCGCGCGCAAGTAGAGCGAATGTAGCCCAGGTCACTTTCGCGCACAAGTACCCTGGGTGCATCTCCGCGGAAGGAAGATGCGAGCATGAGCAGGCAGGCCCGACGGGTCACGGCGAGCGACGTCGCACGGTCGCTGGGCATCTCCCGCACCACCGTGGGCTATGTCCTCAACAACACGCCCGGCCAGACGATCTCCGAGGCCACCCGCGCCAAGGTGTTCGCGGAAGCCGAGCGCCTCGGGTACCGCCCCCACGCGGCGGCCCAGGCGCTCGCCCGGGGCAGCAGCCGGGTCGTGCTGTTCCTCCTGCCCGACTGGCCGGTCGGGCATACCTTCGCCGGGTACTTGGATGGTGCGGAGAGCGTCCTCGCCGCGGCCGGCTACACCATGGTCACGGGAACGAACCGAAACGGCGGCCGGCCCCGCCCCCTGCTGGAGACGCTCGGTCCCGACATGGTCGTCCCCATCGCCCCGCTCGCGGACGACGAAATCGCCGCCTTCCGCCCGGACGGCGCCCCGCAGCTTTTCCGGGACGCCGAACTCGACCCCGAGCAACTACCGGCCATGCGGATCGGGTCGACACTGCAGGTGGAGCACCTCCACGAACTCGGGCACACCCGGCTGGCCTTCGCCGCCCCCGGCGACGCACGTGTCGCCAGGCTGGCGGCGGCCCGCGCCTCCGCCGTACGTGAGCGGGCCACGGAACTCGGCCTGGAGGTGATCGACGAACGGACGATCCCCAACCGCGATGACGCGGTTACCACGGTCATCGAGGACTGGGTGACCAAGGCTGTCACCGGCGTCGTGGCCTACGACGACGACGTCGCCGCAGCCGTCGTCCGGGCGGCGATCCGCGCCGACGTGGCAGTGCCCCGGCAACTCGCCGTCGTAGGCCACGACGACAGTCCCCTTGCCCGGCTGTTCCTGCCGGGACTGACCAGCGTCCGCGTGGACGCGGTCGGCATGGGCAGGCACATCGCCCACGCCGTCCTTCACTCCCTCGGCGCAGACGGGGAACCCCCACCAGCACTACCTGACCTCAACGCGACCGTCGTGCGCCGGGAAACCACATAACACACACGAGCCCCGCCAAGGCACGCGGTACCACCTCACCCGGCACCCGTCCGAACACTGCCCATGCGCCCTCGCCCGGACCAACGCCTTCACCGCCAGCGTCGAAGGCTGCAGCACGGGCCGCTTCCAGCCCCATCACGGTCAGCCCGGCGCCAGGACGAGCACCGGCCGAGTTGGAGCGTGTCCTCACCGACGTCGACACTGAGGTCGCCGCCTGTAACAGCTTGCAGGGGCGGAAGGCCTTCCGGTGTCACTTGATGCGTTCCTCGAGGTGGATGGTGACCTTGTCGCCGGGCCCCTTTCCGACCAGCTCGCGTACGTCGGCCTTGACGGGCAGCTTGTGCGTGCCGTCGCCCAGCGCCATGAAAGAGCTCCGGAATGGATGACCGTCTATCGTCCCTCGGATTTTCACGAGCCCGCGGGTGCCGAAGTATTCGGCCGATCCGGGCATCACCACATAGGTCCAGCCGCCCTTGTTCGGGCTCTTCTGCAGCGTCGCGGTGAACTCTTTGTCCAATGCGGTCATGGCGCGCTCCTATTCGACGATCACCAGGATGTTGCCGTCACGGTCCCGAAGGGTGAACATGGGCGGCACTCCAGGCCACCGAAGCAGGTCGTCCACGTCGACACCCTGCCCCTTCAGACGCGCGTGGACGGCCGGGACGTCGCCGGCGTTGAGCCTGATCCCGGTGTCGACGCCGGTGGACTCGCCGGGGACCAGCGCGATGCTGGTCACGGCCCCGTCGGGGGCGATGATGCGCGCCTTGTCGTGCTCGGTCATCCGTGCTCTCCCCGGTGTGGTGGATTCACCCTTTAAGACCAGCAGGCCCGGCGAAACTCATCGCTCCAACCCCCTAATCCGTCCCAAGGAATCACCCGAATATCCCGGCCGCTGACCACCACGCAGGGGCACCGGATTTTCGAGCGAGTCAACGCGAGCCCTGGAGCTGACTGGACGCGTGTCGGTCAGCGGTGGGCGCGCGTCAGCCATGGCCGATGACGGCCCGGGTCTCCTGCTCGATGATCTCCCACAGCGGCGCGCCGTCGCGGTTGGTGAGGATGACTCCGACCCAGCCGGTGTCGGGGTAGATCGTCCAGTTGGCGCCGACACCGGGGTTGGCGCCGGCGCGGCTCCACACCCACTGGCCGCTGACGAGGCCGACCGGCATCTGGTAGGCCCCGAACGACGCGTCGGCGGGGGCTGCCCGGCGGGCCGGGCCGCCCCCCTCGGGGGCCAGGGGGATCTTAGGTCCGGTGAACAGTTCTGCGTAGTGTCGGTCCAGCACTGTGCCGTCGCCCAGCGCACGCGCGAACCGGACCAGATCCGGCGCGGTGGCGAAGCCGCCGTCCCCGGGGGCATCGATGAAGGCGCGGCCCGGGTTCTTGCCCAGTACATACGGGTCTGGACTGCCCTTGTCCAGATTGCGAACTGCGTCCACGTGGCTGCCGTCGGCCAGCGTCATGTAGGGGTGCGCGATGTGCTGATCGGTGAGCCACTGCGGCCTGGTGTAGAACCCCGAACCCGTCATGCCACAGCGCTTGAAAATGTTCTCTTGGACGTAGTCCCAGTAGGTCGTGCCGGTCACGGCTTCGATGATCTGCGCGGGGATGGCGACCTCGGCGCCGGAGTGGCTGCTGGGTGTGCCGGGAGGGGCCTCCGGCGTCGCCTGCCGGGCCCACTGCTCGTAGAACTCGTGCACCTCCTTCCGGCTCTGGAAGATGCGTTGCACGTCCTCATCCGGAGTCTTCATCCCGGAGGTGCCGGTGAGCAGGTGGTGGATGGTGACCTGCTCGGCGATCTCCTTGGCGTAACCCTTCAGGTGAGTGCCCACCGTGTCCGACAGCTGGAGCCGGCCCCGCTGCGCAGGCTGCAAGATGGCTATCGCGTGGAACGGCTTGCCCGCCGAGCTGAGGCTGAACGCGGTGTTCTCGCCGTTGGGGATCCCCTTCTCCTTGTCGGCCATGCCGTAACTGCGCGACAGCACCGTCCGGCCCCGGTGCGACAGCAACACCACGCCGGAGAACCTGCCCTCGGCGGCCAGCTTCGCCACGTACCGGTCGTAAGCTCCGCCGGGCCGGGTGTCCGGCGGGATGCCGGAGCCGGTCGGGGCCGCGTCGGCGCGGCCGGGTCGGGCGCCCACCAGCGGCGCGCCCGCCGCGACCACGCCGGCTGCCGCCAGCCCGCCCCACCCCAGCAGCCGCCGCCGGTCGACATCACCTGTGGAACCCGAATCCATGATCATGGCCCTTTTTCGATCGACGAACCGACCGTTGATGCGCTGTGATCCATGCCTCCACCCAAGACGGACGACTGTTGCGGTGGTGTATGCGTTTTTCGATACGCCCGCGATACACCCTGGTCACCGGACATCAAGGAACTGCGGGGACGGCCAACAATCGGGACACCATCCGGGGAGCAGAGCCGCGGTGCCCGGCGGTGAGGCCGGACCCGGTGCGAACCGGGTCCGGCCTCACCGCCGGGCGGCTACCAGGACGCCGGCTTGGACGGGGTGTACAGCCACACCTTGAAGAAGGCGTCCAGGTCCTGGCCGGAGACCTGCTCGGCCAGCGCGACGAACTCCTCCGTCGTCGCGGTGCTGTAGCGCTTCTGGGCGACCCACGTCCGGGCCAGCCGCAGGAACCGCTCGTCCCCGATCTTCTGCCGGAGCGCCTGCAGCGTCAGGCCGCCGCGGGAGTACACCGCGCCGTGGAACATCTGGTCGCGGGTCGGGTCCGCCACCACCAGCTCCCAGAACGGCGGACGGTCCGGCGGCACCGCCGGCGGGTTGTCGTAGGTCTGCTGGAACGATTGCTGCGCGGTCGGGCCGCCGTGCCGCTCCAGCCAGTACCACTCGATCCAGCGGGCCCATCCCTCGTTCAGCCAGATGTCCTTCCACCGGTGCGTGGAGACGCTGTTGCCGAACCACTGGTGCCCGATCTCGTGGACGACCGTTCCCTCCGTCCGCGGACGGTGGTAGATCGGCCGGCTCTGGGTCTCCAGCGCGTACCCGGTGCTGAGCGGCGGGACGCCGTTGTTCTCCACGATGGAGCCGGTGGTGGTGAACGGGTAGCGGCCGAAGTAGTCGGCGAGCTCGTCGGTGGCCCGCGTGGTGTGGCCCGGCGTGGCCACCGCGTCGGGGTGCGCCGCCACGTCCGGGTCGACCGCGTCGAGCTGCGGGATCCCCTTGGCCGTCTCGGTGGTGCTCACGTTGAAGCGCCCGATGGAGTTGGTGGCCAGGTAGGGCGCCATCGGACGGTCCTCGTGCCACACGAACGTGGCGGTGCCGCCCCTGGTCCACTGCTTCACCAGGTGCCCGTTGGCGATCGCCTTCAGGTCCTTGGGGACGGTCGTGCTGATGGTGAACAGCGCCTTGTCCCTGGGGTGGTCGTTGGCGGGGAACCAGGTGGAGGCCCCGTCCGGTTCCGACGACACCGAGGCGCCGTCGGGCGTGGGCACCCATCCGTACGGCAGGCCGAAGACGATGGGGCCGCCCAGCGTCTGCGGGACGCCGTCGTACCGGACCGTGACCGTGAAGCCGCGGTTCTTGCGCAGCCCCCTGGACGGCGTCACCACCAGCTCCCGCTCGCCCGTCCTGGTGTAGCGGGCGGTTTTGCCGTTCACGTGCACCGACCGCACGTTGAGCTTGTAGAGGTCCAGGTTGAACCGGGACAGGTTCTGCGTCGCCGTGGCGCTGATGACGGCGGTGCCCTTCAGCACGTCGGTGGCGGGGTCATAGGCGGTGTCGAGCCCGTAGTGCCGGACGTCGTACCCGCCGTTGCCCAGCTCGGGGAAGTAGGGGTCGCCCAGCCCGGACGCGCCGGGGGTGAACTCGGTTCCGGCCAGCGCCGCGGGAGCCAGTGCGGTGGCGCCGATCGCCGCCAGGGCCAGCGCGAGCAGGAAGGGGGAGCGGCGCAGGGCCGTCGATGCCGCGGGGGGAGCCGCCATCGGTCGGATTCCTCTCCGTTGAGCGTTTCCGTCGATTGATCGCGTCGTACGCACGACCCTGACCGCGGTGCGGGAATCTGTCGATGGCGCTGCCCGGTAGCGGCCAGCGATGAAAACCCCGGCCGCCCCTCGCGCGTCGTGGCCGCGTCGCGACCGCGGCGGAGGCGGCAAAGGGGACGGAACCGGGGGAGAGGTGGCCCTTGGACGTCAGAAGGCCCCTCCTCCGGGTGTAGGAGCGGAGGAGGGGCCTTCTTCGTGCCGACCGGGGCTGGGTCGGCGTTCCTCAGTGAGCCTTACGACTGAGGAAGCGGTGAGGGGCCGCGGCCGAGGACGCCGGCCTAGTGGAACTGGGCCTCCTCGGTGGAGCCCTTGAGGGCGGTGGTCGAGGAGTCCGGCGCGATGGCCGTGCTGACCTGGTCGAAGTAGCCGGTGCCGGCCTCGCGCTGGTGCTTGACCGCGGAGAAGCCGCGCTCGACCGCCGCGAACTCGCGCTCCTGCAGGTCGACGTAGGCCGTCATGCCCTCGCGGGCGTAGCCGTGGGCCAGGTCGAACATGCCGTAGTTGAGCGCGTGGAAGCCGGCCAGCGTGATGAACTGGAACTTGAAGCCCATGTGGCCCAGCTCGCGCTGGAACTTGGCGATGGTCGAGTCGTCCAGGTGCTTCTTCCAGTTGAACGACGGCGAGCAGTTGTAGGCCAGCATCTGGTCGGGGTACTCGGCCTTGACGGCCTCGGCGAACTTGCGCGCGACCTCCAGGTCGGGCGTGCCGGTCTCCATCCAGATGAGGTCGGAGTGCGGCGCGTAGGCCTTGGCCCGGGCGATGCAGGGCTCGATGCCGTTGCGGACCCGGTAGAAGCCCTCGGCGGTGCGCTCGCCGGTGAGGAACTCGCGGTCGCGCTCGTCCACGTCCGTGGTGATCAGGGTCGCGGCCTCGGCGTCGGTCCGCGCGATGATCAGGGACGGGACGCCGGAGATGTCGGCGGCCAGCCGGGCGGTGTTGAGGGTCTTGACGTGCTGCGAGGTCGGGATGAGGACCTTCCCGCCCAGGTGCCCGCACTTCTTCTCGGAGGCCAGCTGGTCCTCCCAGTGCACACCCGCCGCACCGGCGGCGATCATGCCCTTCATCAGCTCGAAGGCGTTGAGCACGCCGCCGAACCCGGCCTCGGCGTCGGCGACGATGGGCGCCATGTAGTGGGTGTCGCCCTCGCCCTCCGACCACTGGACCTGGTCGGCGCGCAGCAGCGCGTTGTTGATCCGGCGGACCACGGCCGGGACCGAGTTGGCCGGGTAGATGCTCTGGTCGGGGTAGGTCTGGCCGGCCAGGTTGGCGTCGGCGGCGACCTGCCAGCCCGACAGGTAGATGGCCTTGAGGCCGGCCTTGACCTGCTGGACGGCCTGCATGCCGGTCAGCGCGCCGAGGGCGTGGACGTAGTCCTCCTCGTGCAGCAGCTTCCACAGGCGCTCGGCGCCGAGGCGCGCCAGGGTGTGCTCCTCCTGGACCGAGCCGCGCAGGCGGATGACGTCCTCGGCGGTGTAGGTCCGCTCGATGCCCTTCCAGCGCTCGTCGGTCTCCCACTGCCTCTGCAGCTCCTCGGCTGCGCCCTTGAGGCGACTGTCGCTCATGATGTGCCCTTCCGTGTCGTCCCCTGGGTGCTTGCCTCGACTATGCCCCGGCCGCAACCCCCGGATGGACTCGGAAGTAACAGAAGATCTGCGAAATTTCCGGTAATCTGAAGCCGTGACGACCTTGCGGCCAGAAGAACCCCTCAACTTGACGAGCGACGTAGACCTGGTCACCTTCGGGCAGCGGTTGCGGCATCTGCGGCGCGCCCGCGGCATGACGCTGTCGGATCTGGGCGAGCGCGTCGGCCGGGCCCCCTCCCAGCTCTCCCTGCTGGAGAACGGCCGCCGCGAGCCGAAGCTGTCACTGCTGCAGTCCCTCGCCACCGCGCTGGAGGTCCCGGTCGAGGAGCTGCTGCGCCGGCAGCCGCCCAGCCGCCGCGCGCAGCTGGAGATCGCGCTGGAGGAGGCGCAGCGCGACCCGCTCTACCGCTCCCTGGGCCTGTCCCACCTCAAGGTCAGCAAGCGGATGCCCAACGAGGTGATCGAGCACATCCTCGCCCTGTACGGGGAGCTGCGGCGCAGCCGCACCAAGCCCACCGCCAGCCCGGAGGAGGCGCGCAAGGCCAACGCCGAGCTGCGCCGCCAGATGCATGAGCGGGGCAACTACTTCGCCGAGATCGAGCGGGTCGCCACCCAGACCCTCGACGCGATCGGCTACCGGGGCGGGGCCGTGTCGCAGGGCATGCTGATGACCTTGGTCAACCACTTCGGGTTCGGGCTGCAGTACGTCCAGGACCTGCCGCGCTCGGTCCGCTCCATCACCGACCTGCGCAACCGCCGCATCTACCTGGAGCGCGAGCAGCTGGGCATGCACACGCCCCGCACCATCCTGCTCCAGACCCTCGGGCACATCGCCCTGGACCACGACGTGCCCAGGGACTTCGCCGACTTCCTGCGGCAGCGGGTGGAGGCCAACTACTTCGGCGCGGCGATGATGATGCCGGAACGGGCCGTCGTGCCCTACCTGCAGGAGGCCAAGGCGGCGCGCGAGCTGTCGGTGGAGGATCTGGCCGACGTGTTCTCGGTCTCGTACGAGATGGCCGCGCACCGCTTCACCAACGTGGCGACCCACCACCTGGACCTGCAGCTGCACTTCACCAAGAACGACGAGAACGGCACCATCTACAAGGCCTACGCCAACGACGGCCTGATCTTCCCGCAGGACGAGGACGGCGCCATCGAGGGCCAGCGGATGTGCCGCGAGTGGGCCGGCCGGCACGTCTTCCAGACCGCCGACCGCTTCTCGGTCTACTACCAGTACACCGACACCCCGACCGGCACCTACTGGTGCCTGTCGCACATCGACCCCAGCCACGAGCGCGACTTCGCGATCACGCTGGGGGTGCGGTTCGAGGACTCCCGCTGGTTCCGCGGCCGGGAGACCACCAACCGGGTGCGGTCGGCCTGCCCGGACGGCGACTGCTGCCAGCGTCCGCCGGTGGAGCTGGCCGAACGCTGGGAGGGCATGGCCTGGCCCTCGGCGCGCGCCCACTCCCACGTGCTGTCGGTGCTGCCTCCGGGGGCCTTCCCGGGAGTGGACGAGGCGGATGTTTACGCCTTCTTGGACCGGCATGCCGCTGAATGACCGATGTGTTGTCCCGATGTTAAGTTCTCGGGTCGGCTCGAACGGGTCCGTTCCAACGGTGAATCATCTGCGCTGACATGGCGTTTCCTGTCTTAAGGACGTCTTTGTCCCCCCGGACGATCCCGACGGAAGGGAGATCGCGTGCTGCCTGAGGTCGCGTCGTGGTGGCGCCGCCGTACCAGCGATACGGCGGACTGGCCGCTCGACACCCTGCTCGCGGCGAAGGGCGCCACCAGGATCAGCGTGGTGCTGCCCGCCCGCGACGAGGAGGAGACGGTGGGCGCCATCGTCGCCGCCATCCGAACCGAACTGATCGAGCAGGCTCCCCTGGTCGACGAGATCGTGGTGATCGACTCCCGGTCCACCGACCGCACGGCGGAGGTGGCCGCGGCCGCCGGCGCCGAGGTGGTCGCGCAGGACGCCGTGCTGCCGGAGACGGGCCGGATGTCGGGGAAGGGGGAGGCGCTGTGGAAGTCCCTGGCGGCCACCCGGGGCGATCTGATCGTCTTCGTGGACGCCGATCTGCGCGGCTTCTCCACCGCCTACGTCACCGGCCTGCTCGGCCCGCTGCTCACCGACCCGTCGGTGGGCTACGTCAAGGGCTGCTACGACCGCCCGCTGATCAACGGCGAGCGCCAGGTCGAGGGCGGCGGCGGGCGGGTCACCGAGCTGGTCGCCCGGCCGCTGATCAACCTGCACTGGCCGCTGCTGGCGGGCGTCATGCAGCCGCTGGGAGGGGAGTACGCCGGCCGCCGCGCCCTGCTGGAGCGGCTGCCCTTTGTCACCGGGTACGGCGTGGAGCTGGGCCTGCTCCTCGACGTGTTCCAGGACGCGGGGCTGGACGCCATCGCCCAGGTGGACCTCGGCCGCCGGGTCCACTCCCACCAGTCCAACGAGGCCCTCGGCGCGATGTCGTCGCAGATCCTGCTGACCGCGTGGTCACGGCTGCAGCGGCACGGCCGGATGCTTCCGCTGGAGGCGCCCGCCACCTCGCTGACCCAGTTCCGCCGCGGTCCCGGCGGCCATGACGCGCACGTCCGCGACGTGAGCGTGGGCGAGCGCCCGCCGATGGCCGAGGTGCCCGGGTATGCCTCGGCGCGCCGCCCGCTGCTCTCCTGAGCCGCCCCCGGGCCTGGCCCGCCCGGGTGCCTGCCGGGACCCGCCGGACGGTGCCCGCCCCGGCCGACGGCGTCCGGGGCGCCCTCTCTCGGGCCTCCGCCCGGCCTTCGCCTTGGTGCCGGCAGCAGCGTCGCTGCCGCATCGGGTGCGGTCCGTCCCCGGCTCTCGCGGGTGCCGCCGGGCCGCCGTACGCGATCACTACTCAAGTGAGTGTTTTCCGGCGCTCTTTGTGTTAATCCGCACATATCCGCTCGCTCTCTGTGACTCTGCCCACGCTGTCCCCCGTGCAGGCCGCCCCAGGTGCTACCGTTGGTAACAGCTAATATTGGAGAGAGGGTCAATAACGATGACGAGCACCGAGCCGACGCCGTTCTCGATCGACCTCGGCGAGGACGTGCGCGAGGTCCGGGATTGGGTCCACGAGTTCGCGCGCGAGGTGATCCGCCCCGCCGCCGAGGAGTGGGACGAGCGCGAGGAGACCCCCTGGCCGCTGATCCAGGAGGCCTCCAAGGTCGGCCTCTACTCGCTCGACTTCTTCGCCACCCAGTGGCTTGAGCCCACCGGCCTGGGCATCCCGGTCGCCTTCGAGGAGCTGTTCTGGGGCGACGCCGGCATCGCGCTGTCCATCGTGGGCACCGGGCTGGCCGCCGCCTCCGTCGCGGCCGTCGGCACCCCCGAGCAGACCGCCGAGTGGGTCCCGCAGATGTTCGGCACCCCCGACGACGTCAGGCTGGGCGCGTTCTGCGCCTCCGAGCCGGACGCGGGCAGCGACGTGGGCTCCATCCGCACCCGCGCCGTCTATGACGAGGCCAAGGACGAGTGGGTGATCGACGGCACCAAGACCTGGGTCACCAACGGCGGCATCGCCGACGTCCACGTGGTGGTCGCCTCGGTGCACCCCGACCTGGGCAGCCGCGGCCAGGCCAGCTTCATCGTCCCGCCCAACACCCCCGGGCTGAAGCAGGGGCAGAAGTTCAAGAAGCACGGCATCCGCGCCTCCCACACCGCCGAGGTGATCCTGGACGGCGTCCGCGTCCCCGGCGGGCTGATCGTCGGCGGCAAGGAGAGGTTCGACGAGCGGATCGCCCGGGTGCGCGAGGGCAAGAGCGCCAAGGGCCAGGCCGCCATGAAGACCTTCGAGACCACCCGCCCGTCGGTGGGCGCCATGGCCCTGGGCGTGGCCCGCGCCGCCTACGACTACGCCCTGCAGTACGCCCGGGAGCGCGAGCAGTTCGGCAGGAAGATCGGCGACTTCCAGGCCATCGCGTTCAAGCTGGCCGACATGAAGTGCCAGATCGACGCCGCCCGGCTCATGGTGTGGCGGGCCGCGTGGATGGCCCGCACCGGCAAGGAGTTCGAGAACGCCGAGGGTTCGATGGCCAAGCTCATGGCCAGCGAGGCGGCCGTCCGGGTCACCGAGGAGGCCATCCAGATCCTCGGCGGCAACGGCTACACCCGCGAGTACCCGGTCGAGCGGATGCACCGCGACTCGAAGATCTTCACGATCTTCGAGGGGACCAGTGAAATTCAGCGACTGGTCATCGGCCGTACCGTCACGGGCCTTCCGGTCCGCTGACCGTACGGTCATGTCCGGGGCCATACCCGGCGACCTCCCTGCCTAGGGACGAGGTTGGCGACATCTTTACCCGGCCGCCCGCCGGCGAGGGGAGCGATCATGAACGGTGCCCGGCCACCGGTCCCCGGCCCCGGTAGTAGCGTACGGTTCTGACCATGGCGACCACGGGCACGGCGAGGGTGGGATCGCGGCGCGATCCCGACCGGCGGCGTGCCCTGCTCGAGGCGGCCGACCGGGTCATCCAGCGGGAGGGCCCGGAGGCGTCGATGGCGGCCATCGCCGCGGAGGCGGGGATCAGCAAGCCGATCCTCTACCGCCACTTCGGCGACAAGAGCGGGCTCTACCAGGCGCTGGCCGAGCGGCACACGCGCCGGCTGGTGGAGGGCATCCGGGCGGAGTTCTCCCGCTCCGGCTCGGCGCGCGCCCGCACCCGCTCCACCATCGACACCTACCTGGCCACCATCTCGGCGAACCTGAACCTGTACCGGTTCCTGATGCACCGCGCCAGCGCGGAGGACGCCGCCACGCACAGCGTGATGAGCACCATGATCCGCGAGGTGAGCCGGGAGCTGGCCGAGGTGATGATCGCCGAGGGGGACGGGATCGACCCGACCCGCGCCTATGTGTGGGGGCACGCCGTCGTCGGTATGGTGCAGACCGCCGGCGACTGGTGGCTCGACCACGCCGGGGAGGTCCCCCGCGCGATGGTCGTCGACAGCCTCGCCGACCTGATCCTGGCGGGACTGCCCGGGGGGCTGCCCCGGCGTCCCGCCGAGACGTGCCACGAACGATGATCTCCGAGGTGACTGTGCAGACCGACCTGAGGCCCGAACCCTCCGTCGTGACCGAGCGGCGGCCGTGGGGGAGCTTCGAGCGCTTCACCCTGAACGAGCCGTCCACGGTGAAGCTGATCCACGTGGAGCCGGGCCAGCGGCTGAGCCTGCAGCGCCACCGCGACCGCGACGAGCTGTGGGTGGCGCTCGATCCGGGCGCGGTGTTCGAGGTGGCCGGGCGGCGGATCGAGCCGGAGGTCGGCGAGCGGGTGCTGATCCGGGCCGGCGAGACCCACCGGCTGAGCTCCTCGGGCCCCGCCGTGCGCGTCATGGAGATCGCCTTCGGCGACTTCGACGAGGACGACATCGAGCGCCTCGAGGACTCCTACGGGCGCACCTGACCCGTCCGCCGCCTGCCGCTTCTGTGCGCACGGGCCTGCACGCCCGCCGGTCCGCATGCCAGGATGGGGAAGCGATCACTTATCCGGTGGTCGTCCCGGCGGCTGGGAGTGCGGATGGATCTGGAGGGGCTGGCCGGCCCGCTGGCCGGTGTGCTCGCCGAACGGTACGGCCCGGGCGTCGAGGTCCGCGGCCTGAGCAGGGCCAAGGGCGGCGCCTCCCGGATCACCTGCGCGTTCGAGGCGGTCACCGCGGCGGGGGAGACCCGTCCGCTGATCCTGCGGCTGGGCGCCGAGGGCGCCCTGGCCGGGGCGCCGCTGACGCGCGAGGCCGCGCTGATGCGGGCGGCGGCCGCGGCCGGCGTGCCCAGCCCGGAGGTGATCGCGGCGGGCGGTGACGACGGCCCGCTCGGCGCCGAGTTCGTCGTGATGGAGCGGGTCGAGGGCGAGAGCATCCCGCGCCGCATCCTGCGCGACCCCGGGCTGGCCGCCGTGCGCGGCCGGCTGGCGGCGCAGTGCGGCGAGATCCTCGCGGCCGTGCACCGCATCCCGGTCGACGCCGTCGACGGCCTCGAGCACGCCGACCAGCTGCGGACCTGGCAGCAGGTCCTGGACGAGATCGGCGAGCCGCACCCGGCCCTGGAGTTCGGCCTGCGCTGGCTGGACCGCAACCGCCCGCCCGCCAGGCCGCCCGCCGTCGTGCACGGCGACTTCCGCAACGGCAACCTCATCGTCGGCCCGGACGGCGTCCGCGCGGTGCTGGACTGGGAGCTGGTCCACCTCGGCGACCCGATCGAGGACCTGGGCTGGCTGTGCGCGAAGGCCTGGCGGTTCGGGTCCGAGCAGCCCGTCGGCGGGTTCGGCCCGTACGAGCAGCTCCTGGAAGCCTACGAGAAGGCCGGCGGCGGCGCGGTGGACCGCGCCGAGCTGCGCTGGTGGGAGATGTTCGGCGTGGCGCGCTGGGGCGTCATCTGCGCCATGCAGGCGCGGCGTCACCTGTCGGGCGGGGAGCGGTCGGTGGAGCTGGCCGTCCTGGGGCGGCGCGTCGCCGAGAACGAGTGGGACCTGCTGCGGATGCTGCCCTAGCGGCCGTCCGCCCCGACCAGGTGCGCGTACACGATGAGGTTGTCGTCGTAGGACCGGTCGGCCCTGTCGTACTCGCCGCCGCAGGTGATGAGGCGCAGGCCCGCGTACCGCACCTTCCCGTACACACGCGCGCGCGGGAACTCCCACTTGGGCACGCGCTCCATCGCGTCCACCCGGAACACCGCGACGCTGCGGTCCTGGCGGGTGAC
Source organism: Spirillospora sp. CA-255316 (assembly GCA_050942275.1). Classification (GTDB taxonomy): domain Bacteria; phylum Actinomycetota; class Actinomycetes; order Streptosporangiales; family Streptosporangiaceae; genus Spirillospora. Next base: position 4,868,885 of record CP192047.1, read on the forward strand.
CCGGATGCGCGCCCCCCGGCGGATCTCGTGCAGCCTGTGGAAGACGGCGGGGCCGCCCGTGTCGTCGTAGTGGCCGAGGATGACGGAGGGCCCGCGGCTGCCGGGGGGAGGGCCGTGCTCGTACCAGCCCGTGCGCTCGGCCCGGCTCAGCGGCGGGACGCCGACCGTGCCGTCCCGGTTGAGGCCGACCCGCATCACCGGCGCGTCCACGCCGATGCCGGGGATCTCGATCCGGGACGGGGGAGAGGCGGGGAGCGCGCCGCCGTCGGGGATGTGCCAGAGCGCCCGCGGCCCGCCGTAGTCGCGGTAGTGCACGCGGGGCTCGCGGTCGCGCGCGCCGTGGCCGACCGCGAGGGCACCGGCGACGGCCAGCACCGCCGCGACGGCGTACCCGCGGCTACGGCCTCCCACGTGCAGCCCGCGAGCGCATCAGCGCCGTCGCCCCGACTCCGCCGGCGCACATCAGCAGCGCCAGTCCCGTGAGCGTCCATCCGGAGCCGTCGTCCTGTGCGCCTCCGCCGCCCGTCTTCGCCCAGCCGCGCGGCTCGGGGAGCTTCCGGCGGACCGGCGCCGTGACGCTGATCAGGCCCTCCTGGGTGAAGCCGGAGCCCGCGCAGACGGCCCTGATCCGGTAGCTGCCGGAGCGCTCGGGGACGACCCGGACCCGCATGCTGAACCAGCCGTCGTCCACCTCGCCCGTGCCGCGGGCGGCGCCGCTGAGGGTCACCCGGCGGTCGTCGGTCTGGCAGGCGCCGGACACGGTGACCGAACGCCCCGCGCGGCCGGTCGCGGGCGCGATGTCGAGGTCGTCGGAGCGCGCGGCCGGCGCGAACGCGGCTCCCGGGGCGAGCGCGGTCACGGTCAGCGTGATGGTGGTGACGGTCCGTGCTCGTGCGGTGGCGACCCTCATGGTGCTCTCACCCTCCGTGTCCCCTGTCTCCTGCGACGCGGCCCGCCGGGGGGCTCGCGGGCGCGGGACGGCCCAAAGCGGTGAACGGCGCCGTCCGGCACCGTTCACCGCCGGGTGTGATTCCCGAGCCTCTCCCCGCTCAAGGCGCCGACGGAGGTTTCTTTGCCGACTCTTGCCGACTCTCCCGGCTCGGGCCCGGCCATTGGTGGGGACGCGTACTGTTCTGAGCGGATTGTCAGGCGGGCGGAGTGTCAGGCGGGGGGCGCGGCGGCGGCCGCGGCGGGAAGCGCGCAGGCCAGGAGCGCGGGCAGGGGGCTCGCGGGTCAAGATCTGGAATCGGATTCGGTGCTTCTGTAGGATCCCGTTCCGTTCTCGACCGAGGAGTCCCGGAATGGTCCAGCCCCATGACGCACCCTCCGCCCGCGAGCTGGTCGAGGCGGTACGGGAGTTCCTCGAACGCGACGTGCTCGGCGTGCTGGAGGGGCGCACCCGTTTCCACGCCCTCGTGGCGGTGAACGCGCTGTCGATCGTCGAGCGGGAGATGGCGGAGGGCCCCGCCCAGGCCGAGCGGCACCGCGCCCGCCTGGAGGCCCTGGGCTACGCCGACGACGCGGCGCTGGCTTCGGCGATCCGGGCGGGCGAGACCGACGGGCGCCACGCCGAGGTCAAGGCGGCGCTGACCGAGGCCGTCCGCGACAAGCTCCGCGTCGCCAACCCCGGCCATCTCGCGACCTGACCGGGTTCGTGGCTGTGGAAGGGGGACCCGCCGCGCATGCGCGAGGGCCCGGCCGCCGCGTCGCGGTGACCGGGCCCTGCGCGTTCTCGTTCCGGAGCGGGGGTTCGTGGAGGATCAGGTGCTGCTGGTCAGCTCAAGCTCCTTGACCTTGGGGTCGCCCTCGTCGGCCACGTAGTCGGACGCCTTGGTCGCGTCCTCGCCGTCGGCGAGCTTGGCCGCACGGCAGACGAACGTGCCCGCGACCGCCACGACCAGGTTGACCGCCAGGGCCAGCATGCCCACGTACACCGTCATCTTGGTGTCCAGGCCGAGCTCGCTCAGCTTGTACGCCGAGCCGCCGAAGTGCTCCTTGCCCTTGGCCGGGTTGGGGATCTGGTACAGCATCCACATGCCGGCCACCAGGCCCGCCGCCCAGCCCGCGACCAGCGCGCCGCGGTGGAACCAGCGGGTGACCAGGCCCAGCGCGACCGCCGGCAGCGTCTGCAGGATGATCACGCCGCCGATCAGCTGGAGGTCGATGGAGAACTCGGGGTCCAGCAGCAGGATGCAGGCCACCGCGCCGACCTTGACCAGCAGCGAGACGATCTTGCTGACCGCGGCCTCCTGCTTGTCGGTGGCGTCCTTGCGGATGTACTCCTTGTAGATGTTGCGGGTGAACAGGTTCGCCGCCGCGATCGACATGATCGCCGCGGGGACCAGCGCCCCGATCCCGACCGCCGCGTAGGCCACGCCGGTGAACCAGTCGGGGAACATCCGGTCGAACAGCAGCGGCACGACGGTGTTGGTGTCGGGCTTGCCGTCGGTGGTCACCGGCGTCACCCCGGCGGCGATCGCCATGAAGCCCAGCAGCGCGATCAGGCCGAGCACGAAGCTGTAGGCGGGCAGCGCCGACATGTTCCGCTTGATCACGTCGCGGTTCTTGCTGGCCAGCACGCCGGTGATGCTGTGCGGGTAGAGGAACAGCGCCAGTGCCGAGCCCAGCGCCAGCATCGCGTAGTTGAGCTGGTTGGTGCCGTCCAGCAGGACGCCGTCGGAGGGGGCGGGCGTCTTCTCGAACTTGGCCTGCGCCGCGTCGAAGATGCCGTCCCAGCCGCCCAGCCGGGACGGGATGTAGAGCACCGCCACGATGATCACCAGGTAGATCAGCACGTCCTTGACGAAGGCGATCAGCGCCGGCGCCCGCAGCCCCGACTGGTAGGTGTAGGCGGCCAGGATGGCGAACGCGATGACGATCGGCAGATGGCCGTGCACGCCCATCGCCTTCAGCACCGCCTCGATCCCGACCAGCTGCAGCGCGATGTACGGCATGGTCGCCACGATCCCGGTGATCGCGACGGCCAGCGCCAGGGTGGGCGAGCCGAACCGGGCGCGGACGAAGTCGGCCGGGGTGACGAAGCCGTGCACATGCGACACCGACCAGAGCCGGATCAGCACCAGGAACACCAGCGGGTAGACCACGATGGTGTACGGCACCGCGTAGAAGCCGGCGGCGCCCGCGCCGAAGACCAGGGCGGGGACGGCGACGAAGGTGTAGGCGGTGTAGAGGTCGCCGCCGATCAGGAACCAGGTGATCCAGCTGCCGAAGCTGCGGCCGCCCAGCCCCCACTCGTCGAGGCTGTCCATCGTGTCCGGCCGGCGCCACCGGGCCGCGACGAAGCCCATACCGCTGACCAGCAGGAAGAGCGCGGCGAAGATGACCAGTTCGGGGATGTGGTCGGACATCGCTCAGCCCCGCTTCCTGGTCGCGCGGTAGACGATCACCGTGCAGGTCACGCCCAGCGGGATGAACAGGAACTGGATCCAGTAGAAGGCGGGGAAGCCGGCCAGCCGCGGCTCGTCATGGTTGAACAGGAAGGTCAGCAGGGGGATCAGCACCGGAACGATCAGTAGCCAGTTCCAGGGGCTGCGGTCGGAGCGCCGCTGCCGCTGCGGCGGCCGCTCCCGGGAGCTCGAGGCCAACGGGTCCTCCTCGTCGCGCGGGCCGCCCGGATCGCGGACCGGCCCGGTCACAGGGGTGAAAACTGCGTGAGCCTACCCCGGCCGGGATCACAGGTCGATCTCGGTCGCGGCACGACTTGGGTGGATCGTTCCACCCGAATCGGCTCGAAGAGAAGGCTGCTGACCTGGGGTTTCCCTGTCAAGTGCGGATGCCGGGCCGTGCCGCGGGCGCCGTGCCGCACCCGGCTCGGGGATCAGGCGGTGCGGTCGGCGGAGGTCTTCGGCTCGTGCCGGACGTCGTCGGGGGAGTCCAGTTCCCGCGTCCAGGCGGCGAACTCCACCAGGATCCCGTCGGGGTCCTTGAAGTAGATCGACCGCACGAAGACCCCGTCGTGCATCTCGGGCGCCACGCCGAACTCGCTGTCGTCGTGGTTGAGCAGCGTGCCGACGTCGACGCCCTTGGCGATCAGGCGGTCCCGGTACTCCTCGATCTTCTCCGGCGGCACGTCGAAGGCGATGTGGTTCATGGACCCGACCGCCGAGACCAGCTCGCCCCGGTCGGGGAGGGTCCTCGGCGCCGACACGCCGGGTACCGGTTCGGGCGCGTCCGGGAACCAGAAGAAGGCCAGCGCGTTCCCGCCGCCGCAGTCGAAGAAGAAGTGCTGCCCCCAGCCCATCGGCAGCTCGATGGTCTTGATCAGCGGCATGCCCAGAACGCCCTGGTAGAAGTCCACCGTGCGCTTCATGTCGCTGCACACCAGCGCCAGGTGGTTGACGCCGCGCAGCTCGAACTCGGTGTTCTTCCTGTCCGGCGAGCCCGTCATGGGGGCGCCCCCGTTCCGTAAGCGAACCCTTGCACCCTCATGATGGCAAGGTCCGCGGGCGATGCAAACCCCGGGGCGACACGGCGGGCGGGCGCTTGGCCCGCGGCCCCGCCTGCGGGTACGCTCTCCGCATGCGAACCGTGACCCGCCAGCGCCGGTGGTGGTGGCGCCGCTGAGGCGGCGCGCCGGTTCGAGCTGTTCCGACATCCAGGCGACCGCCCTCACCCGGCGGTCGTCTCGCGTGCGGGCGGCCACGGGCAGAGGGCCCGATCTCGAAGGGCCACCGCGGTGGAGACCGTCCCAGAACGATCGCAGTCCAGCGAGTTCACGACGGCCGGGGGAGTACGGGTGACCCGTACGGCGACACCGGTCGATTCCGAGCGCAAGTCCGACGTGCTCAACGACCTCGTCGCCGCCCTGGGCGAGCGGCGCGGCGGCGTGCTGAGCTCCGGGATGGAGTATCCCGGCCGCTACAGCCGCTGGCACATGGCCTATCTCGACCCGTGCCTGGAGATCGTCGCGCGCGGGCGCACGGTCACCGCACGGGCGCTCAACGGGCGCGGCCGGGTGGTGCTGCCCGCGGTCGCGGCCGTGCTGCGCGGGACGGGGGAGACCCGGGCCGACGAGGCAGCACGCCGCCCCCCGGGCTTGGTGCGGGTGCACGTGCCGCCCGCCGAGGGGTTCTTCTCCGAGGAGGAGCGCAGCCGCCAGCCCACCGTCTTCACCGCGCTGCGCGCCGTGATCGACCTGTTCCGCTGCGACGACCCGCACCTGGGCCTGTACGGGGCGTTCGGCTACGACCTGTCGCTGCAGTTCGAGCCGCTGCGCACCCGGCTGGAGCGTCCCGCCGACCAGCGCGACCTGGTCCTGCATCTGGCCGACGAGATGATCGTGGTCGACCGCAAGCGGGAGACCTCGCACCGGATGTCCTACGAGTTCGAGGTGGACGGGGCGAGCACCGCGGGGCTGCCCCGCGAGACCGAGCCGGCCCCGGCGTCCTCCGCCGCCGCCGAACTGCCGCCGCAGCCGGTCCCCGGCGTGTACGCGCAGATGGTGCGGGACGCCAAGGAGAAGTTCATTCGCGGCGACCTCTTCGAGGTGACCCCGGGCCACGCGATGTCCGCGCGCTGCGACTCGCCCCCGGCGTTCTTCGAGCGCCTGCGGGAGACCAACCCGGCGCCGTACGAGTTCCTGTTCAACCTGGGCGAGGGTGAGCACCTGGTGGGGGCCTCGCCGGAGATGTTCGTGCGGGTCAGCGGGGACCGGGTGGAGACCTGCCCGATCGCCGGGACGATCCGGCGCGGCGCCGACGCGCTGGAGGACGCCGAGCAGATCCGCACGATCCTGTCCTCGGCCAAGGACGAGTCGGAGCTGACCATGTGCACCGACGTGGACCGCAACGACAAGTCGCGGATCTGCGTGCCGGGCAGCGTGCGGGTGCTGGGGCGGCGGCAGATCGAGCTGTACTCGCGGCTGATCCACACCGTCGACCACATCGAGGGGCGGCTGCGGCCCGGCTTCGACGCGCTCGACGCCTTCCTCACCCACATGTGGGCGGTCACGGTCACCGGCGCGCCCAAGACGTGGGCGATGCAGTTCATCGAAGATCACGAGGACACCCCGCGCCGCTGGTACGGCGGGGCGGTCGGGTTCGTCGGCTTCGACGGCTCGATGAACACCGGGCTCACGCTGCGCACCGCGCAGATCAAGGACGGGATCGCGACCGTCCGGGCCGGGGCCACGCTGCTGTACGACTCCGACCCCGACGAGGAGGAGCGGGAGACCCACCTCAAGGCGAGCGCGCTGCTCGGGGCGCTGGCCGAGTCGCAGGCCTCCGGCGCGCAGGACGGCGGGGCCGCCGCGCCCGGCGGCCCGGAGGGAGAGCGCGCGGGGGAGGGCCTGAAGGTCCTGGTGGTCGACCACGAGGACTCCTTCGTCAACACCCTCGCGGACTACTTCCGCCAGGAGGGCTGCGACGTGGTCACGCTCCGGCACGGCTTCCCGGTCGCGATGCTGGACGAGCACGCCCCCGACCTGGTCGTGCTGTCGCCGGGGCCGGGCCGTCCGGAGGACTTCGCCACCGGCGCGCTGCTGGACGCCCTCGACGAGCGCGCGCTGCCCGTCTTCGGGGTGTGCCTGGGGCTGCAGGCGATGGTCGAGCACGCGGGCGGCGAGCTGGCGCTGCTGCCCGAGCCGTCGCACGGCAAGCCGGGGCGGGTCAAGGTGGCGGGCGGGACGCTGTTCGAGGGCCTGCCGGACGAGTTCACCGCGGCCCGCTACCATTCCCTGCACGCCACGCCCGACCGGGTGAAGGGCTTCCAGGTCACCGCGCTGACCGGGGACGTGGTGATGGCCATCGAGGACCCGGAGCGGCGGCGGTGGGCGGTGCAGTTCCACCCCGAGTCGATCCTGACCGCGACCGGGCGGGCCGGGCACCGGATCGTGGCGAACGCGCTGCGGCTGTGCAGGGAGCCCGCCGCCACCCGATAGAACTTAACAAAATGGTAATTTCGGACATCCGTGACCGGATGGCCGTTTCATGGTCGCGGGGCCGGGGACCCCGCGACCATGCTTACCTTGCTGTGGCTCATCGCGGTGGCCCTGATCATCGCGGGCATCTACGTCATCATCGCGCGACGCGAGCTGATCTTCGGCATCGTCCTGATCGTCCTCGGCTTCCTGGTGGGGCCGGGCGGCGTCAGCATCTTCAATCCTTGACCCGCGTCCGACGCCCCGTCCCCGGTCCGCCCGCACGGGCGCCCGCCCGGGCGGGCCCCGCCTGACCATCCACACCCTGACCACGCTCCACACCCTGACCACGCTCCACACCCTGACTGCGGTGCACACCCTGAACGGCAAGCCCGTCATGCCCGCCGGACCCGTCCTACCCGCTCGTCCGGCGGGCATGGCGTTCGTACCGGCCGCGCAGGGGCCGGAACCGGAACGAGAGCCGGCCGCGGGCACCGCGGCCGCGACCCGCCGGAAACGCTGACGCGGGTTGTCAGGTTTGGCTGCCAGCATCGTTCCCATGAGCCAGAACACGACCGAGAACACCCTTCAGGGCGACCGGCGGGAACGCCCGCTGGCCGGGAAGATCGCGCTGGTCGCCGGCGCCACCCGCGCCGCCGGGCGCGGCATCGCCGTGGAGCTGGGCGCCGCCGGCGCCACCGTCTACGCCACCGGGCGCACCACCCGCGAGCGGCGCTCGGAGATGAACCGTCCCGAGACCATCGAGGAGACCGCCGAGCTGGTCACCGCGGCGGGCGGCGAGGGCATCGCCGTCCCGGTCGACCACCTCGACCCCGACCAGGTCACGCGGCTGGTGGACCGGATCGACGCCGACCACGGCCGCCTCGACGTGCTGGTCAACGACATCTGGGGCGCCGACCACCTCACCACGTTCCACACCAGGCTGTGGGAGCTGCCGCTGGAGGACGGGCTGCGGATGTTCCGGCTGGCGCTGGACACCCACGCGATCACCAGCCACCGCGCCCTCCCGCTGCTGATCAGGAACCCCGGCGGGCTGGTCGTCGAGATGACCGACGGCACCGCCGAGAGCAACGCCGCCTACCGCTGGGAGACCGGCTTCTTCTACGACATCGCCAAGTGGGCGGTGATCCGCATGGGCCTGGCCCTGTCGGAGGAGATCAAGGAGCACGGCGGCACCGCGGTGTCGCTGACGCCCGGCTGGCTGCGGTCGGAGGCGATGCTGGAGCACTTCGGCGTCACCGAGGACACCTGGATGGAGGGCACCCGCGTCAACGAGCACTTCGCCATCTCCGAGTCGCCCGCCTTCGTCGGGCGGGCGGTCGCCGCCCTGGCCGCCGACCCGGACCGGGCGCGCTGGAACGGGCGGTCGCTGTCGAGCGGCGGGCTGGCCCAGGTGTACGGATTCACCGACGCCGACGGGAGCCGTCCCGACGCCTGGCGCTACATCGACGAGGTGCAGTGGGCCGGCAAGCCCGCCGACGTCACCGGCTACCGCTGACCGGCCGTCCGGGCGGCTCCCCGTAGAGGGCGGCGACGCGGGCGGCGATCCCGGCGACCTGGGCGCGCAGCTCGGGCGGGTCGAGGATCTCGATGTCGGCGCCCAGGCGCAGCAGCTCGTAGCGGGCCACCTCGGGGGACTCGATCGGCAGCGTGGTGACCACCCACCCGTCGCCGTCGGGCTCCCCGGCCGCCTCCGCCGCCCGCCGCGCCGCGTACGGCTCGACCGCGTACCGCAGCGCCCGCATCCCGGCCGGGCTGAGCCGCACCCTGATCTCCTCGCGCAGCATCGCCCGCAGGAACGCCTCGGCCTGCACGGACCAGTATCCGGGCAGGTCGAAGCCCGCGTCACGGTCGAAGTGCTCCCCGGTGGCGACCAGGTCGGCCATCCGGTCCACCCGGTAGGTGCGGTGGCCCTCGCCGTGCCGGTCGCTCACCCGCGCGACCAGGTACCAGGTGCCGCTCTTCAGGACCAGGCCGTACGGCTCGACGGCACGCTCGACCGCCCGGTCGCGGTCGCGGCCGTAGCGGAACCGGACGATCTCGTCCCGCCACACGGCCCGGGCCAGCTCGCGCAGCACCGGCGGCGGGCCCGAGCGGCCGAACCAGCCCGGGGCGTCCAGATGGAAGCGCAGGCCGGCCCTCTCGGGGGCGTCCCGGAGCGCGGCGGGCAGCGCCGCCAGCACCTTCAGCTCCGCCGCGGCCACGGCGTCGGCCAGCCCCATGTCCTCGGCCGGCCCCGGCAGCCCGGCCAGGAACAGCGCCTCGGCCTCCTCCCGGCTGAGCCCGGTCAGCCGGGTCCGGTACCCGCCGACCAGCCGGTAGCCGCCGCCGCGGCCCTGCTCGGCGTACACCGGGACGCCCGCCGCCGACAGCGCCTCCACGTCCCGGTACACGGTCCGCTCGGAGACCTCCAGCTCGCCGGCCAGCTCGGCGGCGGTCATCCGCTCCCGCGACTGCAGCAGGAGCACCAGTGAGATCAGCCGGGACGCGCGCATACCGCCATTCTGACATTCTTCTGTCAGATAACGCAGGATGTCCTACCGCGCTCGGTGAAACCGCTGTTAGCGTCCCCGCGTGCCCACAACGATCAACGACCTGAACGCGTTCATCGACGCCCTCCCGAAGGTCGAGCTGCACGTCCACCTGGTCGGCTCGGCCTCCGTCCCCACCGTCCTGGAACTTGCCCGCCGCCACCCAGGAGGCCCGGTTCCCGCCGACGAGGAGGAACTGCGGCGCTTCTACGAGTTCCGCGACTTCCCGCACTTCGCCGAGGTGTACCAGGCGGTCAACGCGCTGGTCCGGGACCCGGAGGACATCGCCACCCTGGTGCTCGGCACCGCCCGCGACCTGGCCGCGCAGAACGCCCGCTACGTGGAGCTGACCGTCACCCCGCACGCCCACCGGCTGGTCGGGATGCCGCCCGCCGCGGTCACCGAGGCGCTGGACATCGCGGCCCGGCAGGCGCGCGAACGGCACGGCGTCCAGATGGCCTACATCTTCGACGTCCCCGCCGACCTGCCCGGGGACTTCGTCGGCGGCACCCTCGACCAGGCCCTCGAGCACCCTCCCGAGGCCCTGGTCGGCTTCGGGCTGGCCGGGATCGAGCAGGCCCGCGCCGGTCACACCGAGGCGATCCGCGACGCCTTCCGCGCCGCCCGCGCCGCCGGGCTGCGCAGCCTCCCGCACGCCGGGGAGATGACGGGCCCGGAGACGATCTGGGAGGTCGTGGACGGACTGGGCGCCGAGCGGATCGGGCACGGCCTCAGCTGCGTCCAGGACCCGAGACTGGTGGCGCACCTGCGCGAGACCCAGATCCCCCTGGAGGTGTGCCCGACCTCCAACGTGTGCACCGGCCAGATCCCCGACGTGGCGTCGCACCCGCTGCCCACGATGCTGGAGGAGGGCCTGTTCGTCACCCTCAACAGCGACGACCCGCCCATGTTCGACACCACGCTGACCGGCGAGTACCGGGTGGCGGCCGAGACGTTCGGGCTCGGCCGCGAGGACCTGGCCGCCCTCGCCCGCAACGCCGTGACCGCCTCCTCGCTGGACGAGGCGGGCAAGCGGGCGATCAACGCCGACATCGACGCGGTCCTCGCAGCGTGACCGGCCCCGCCTCCGCCCCGGCCCCCCGCGCCCGCGCCGCGGGCGGGTTCGTCTACGTCCCCGACGCGGACCCCGGCCCGATGGCCGGGGCGGAGGCGGGACGGCGGGTGACCATCCCCGCCCCCGAGCCGCCGTGGATCGTCGTCATGCACTCCCTCGGCGGCCTCACGGTCTGGAACTGGCCGGGCCGGCTCTTCCAGGTCGAGGTCGTCCCGCCCGAGGACCCCGAACGGCGGGCGCGCATCGACCGGGCCAACGCCGAACTGGCCCGCGACGCCGGCTACACCCGCGCGATGTCGGTGGACGTCGTCGCGGAACCGCCCGTCTCGGCGCTGTTCGGCCCCCACGGCGACCGGGTCGTCGAGGTGATCGAGGCGGCGCGCGGCCTGACCCAGGAAGGGGCCGAGCGGCTCGCGTCCGCGCGGGACCCCCGCGCGGGCGAGGCCTACAGCGCCGCCTGGGACCGCTGGCTCGCCGCGCAGCCCAACCCCGAACCGTACCTGGGCACCCCGCACGAAGGGGTCACGGCGATCCCCGGCGCCCGCCCGATCGGGACCGCGGCCTCGCCCATCGGCCCGGGCTTCACGGCGGTGTACCGGATGGCGTGGCTGGCCGCCGGGTCGCGCGGCCGCCCCGGAATCCGCGTGGTCGTCGAGGACGGCGAGACCGAGGAGTACTTCGAGCCGCTCTGGCACCACGCGTTCTGCGCGGCCGCCGAGGCGGCGATGGCCTTCGGCGCGCCGCACCTGATCGAGGACGGCGAGGCCGCCGTGCTCACGGCCGCGTGGGACGCCGCCGGCACCCGAGAACGCTGATCAGCCCCAGGCGAGCCGGCGCCAGGGGCTGCCGGGATCGTCCATCAGGACGCGGTGCCCGGCGACCGACCGCGCGTACCACTCGCCGAACTCGTCGTCGTCGAACCGCAGCATCCGGCCCAGCGTGTACCCGGCCGAGAACTCCGCCCACGACCCGTACGTGCGGCGCGCCCGGTCACCGGCGAGCAGGACGCACTTCTCGGCCTCGTCGGCGGCGCAGTACCCGGCGTTGCGCCCCCAGCGCGCCATGTTGACCGCGCGGCCGAAGTCATAGCCGTACACGCTGCCGATCCGGCCGTCGGGGGCCAGCACCCCGTCGGCCCGGAACCGCGCCTCGTACCGCAGGATGCGCGTGGACAGCCGGATCAGCGCGGTCGTCGACTCCGCCGAGACGTCCTTCTCACCGCACCACACGGCGATGGCCTCCTGCCAGGCGTACTCGTCGTCGCCCCGGCGGCGCAGGTCCAGCACGGCCTGGATCGCCGGATCGCTGTTCTCGGCGACCAGCAGCGCGTCGATCTGCTCCCGCCAGCTGTCGTGGTCGGTCACGCCCCAGCTCCCGGCCAGCCGCTCCTTGTTGTCCGCGGGGTCCTCGTCGCCGCCGTCGGGCAGGTTCCAGGCCACCCCGTTGCTCACCGCCAGGTGCGCGCCGACCGCCATCGCCGCCGCCAGCCGCCCCCACGACGGCACGTCCGGATCGGTGACGATCACGTCGTGGTCCCGGTCGGGGCGCCGCTCGGCCTCGGCCAGCAGCGCGGCGACCTGGCGGTGGACGTCCCCCGACGGGTCGACCGACGCCAGCAGCTCGCGCAGCGCCGGGACGGCGGCCCGGTGCCCCATCTCCTTGACCGCCAGGCGGGCGGCGTGCAGCGCCGCACGGTCGGCCCGCCGGTGGTCCTGGACGGCCCGGAACCCGCCCATCGCCGCCAGCGCCCGGCCCCGCGCCTCCGCGGGCAGGCCCGCGCCCGCCAGCACGTGCGCCGCCTGCCCGTCCAGGACGGCGCGCGCCTCGGCGGCCTGGGCGGGCAGCCCCGCGGCGGCCTGGTCGGCGGCCGCGAGCGCCCGCATCGCCTCCCCGGTGCGGCCCGCGTCCTGGAGCGCGCGGGCGTGCCGGCCCCTGACCGCCACCGCCGACGCCCAGTCGCCCCGCGCCTCCAGCGCCGCGGCGACCTCCGCGTAGAGGGCGGCCGCCTGCTCGGGCTTGCCCTGCCGCTCGTACTTCCTCGCCCGATCCAGCTCGGCCCGCATCGTCATCCGCTCCTCCGTGCGCCGTACACCGTACCGCTCCGGAAGATCTTGACGCGCCGGATCAGGGCAGCGGTTCCACCTCGACGCGGGTGTCGTGGAAGGTCGGCCCGCCGCCCAGGTCGGTGTCGCGCTCGCCCACCACGGCGTTGGCGTTGGCGCCGCCGGAGAACTTCGCCCAGTGGCCCTTCGTCGTCGCCGCGACGCCGGGCCGCACCGCGTCGGTCACCTCCAGCACCGCCTCGAACGCGCCCCGGTCGTTGAAGACCCTGACCCGCCGCCCGTCCACCAGGCCCCGCGCCGCGGCGTCGCCGGGATGCAGGCGCACGGACGGGCCGTTCCCGGCGCGGCGGCGCAGCTCCCCGTTGCCGCCGAACACGGTGTTGAGGAAGTGGTGCGAGGCCGCCGAGATCAGCGCCAGCGGGTAGGCCGCGGCCCGCTCGGGATCGGCGATCTCGGCAGGCGGCGTGTACCCGGCGACCGGGTCGAGCCCGGCGCCCCGCGCCCGCGCGGAGACGAACTCCAGCCTCCCCGACGGCGTGGGGAACCCGTCGGCGTACGGGATGAACGGGTCGGGCACCGCCAGCCGCACGAACCCCTCCTTGCGGAGGCGGTCGAGCGTGATCCCCTCCAGGTAGGGGTGCCCGGACGCCAGCGCCTGCTCGGCCAGCGCCTCGTCGGACTCCTGCAGCGCCGGGTCGTCCAGGCCCATCCGCCGGGCCAGCCGCCGGAACGTCTCCGTCGTCGGCAGGCACTCTCCGGGCGGGTCGACGGCGGGCTCGTTCCAGGCCAGGTAGAGGTGCCCGTAGCCCTCGTGCAGGTCGGCGTGCTCGTGCTGCATCGTCGCGGGCAGCACGATGTCGGCGTAGTCGGCGGTGTCGGTCGGGAACTGCTCCAGGACCACCGTGAACAGGTCCTCGCGGGACAGCCCCTCGCGGACCCTGTTCTGGTGGGGCGTGCTGCCGGCCGGGTTGGCGGCGATCACGAACAGCGCCTTGACGGGCGGGTCGTCCACCTCCAGCAGGCCCTCGCCGAGCCGGCTCATCGACAGCACCCGGCGGAAGCCCGGGCCGCCCGGCCGCAGGTCGTCCCGGTACAGCGCTCCTCGGTTCAGCCTGATGTGCCCGGAGGTGGAGAAGACCAGGCCGCCGCCCAGCCGCGCCCAGTCGCCGGTCACGCCGGGCAGGCACGCCAGCGTCCGCAGCGCCGAGCCGCCGCCCGCATGCCGCTGCAGGCCCTGCGTCGCCCGGATCGCGGTCGGGCGGGTCCGGGCGATCCGCTCGCCGAGCGCCGTGATCCGGTCCTCGGGCACCCCGGTGATCTCCGCTGCCCTGCCGGGCGGGAACTCCGCGATCCGGGCCCGGAACTCCGGCCAGCCCAGCGTGTGCCGCTCCAGGAACTCCTCGTCCTGCGCGCCGAGGCGGACGACGACGTTCATCAGCCCCAGCGCCAGCGCGGCGTCGGTGCCCGGCACCGGCGCCAGGTGTTCGTCGGCCTGCGCCGCCGTACGTGTCCGCACCGGGTCGATCGCGACCACGTGCGCGCCCTCCCGCCGCGCGGCCTGCACGAACTTCCACACGTGGTGCCCGCTGGTCAGCGGGTTGGTGCCCCACAGGAGGATCAGCCGGGCGTGCGCGAGGTCCTCGGGGTCCATGCCCCCGGCCGAGCCGATCGTGCACTTCAGCCCGGTGATGCCCGCCGCCGAGCAGATGTTGGCGTCGTGGCCGGACGCGCCGAGCAGGTTGAACAGCCGCCGGCCCGCCTGCCCCTCCAGGCCCTGGACGTAGCCGAGCGTGCCGGTGCCCCAGTACGGCCAGATCGCCTCGCCGCCGTGCTCCTCGACGATCCGGCCCACCCGGGTCGCGATCTCCTCCAGCGCCTCGTCCCAGGTGATCCGCTCGAAACGCCCCTCGCCCTTGCGGCCCACCCGGCGCAGCGGGTACAGGATCCGGTCGGGCTGGGACGCGTGCTCCAGCCAGCGGTTGACCTTGGTGCACAGCGCGCCCCGCGTGTACGGGTGGCCGGGGTTGCCGCGCAGGCCGACCGCCTCCCCGTCCCGTACGGTGACCACCCACGAGCAGCCGTCGGGGCAGTCCAGCGGGCAGGCGCCGAGGACCTTCAGCTCGCTCACGACTCCGGCTCCCTTACGCTCACGGCTTCGGCTCTCTCACAGCTCGCCCTCGGAACGGTCACCGAGACGGCCGGCCGTGTCCGTGCCCTCCGGCCGCGCCGGCACCTGCCGCGGCCAGAGCCGCCGCTCGTGGTCCACCACGGTCCACTCCCACGTCGCGCCCACAGATGCCCCTTCTGCCTGGAAACCTCCAGTGTGCGGCATAGATTCATGAGTGTCATCCCAGACGCACCTGTCGAACCGCGGGGGCGGAAGCGGGAGCGGAGCGCGGATGGCATAGCGTGCTTAGTCGCAGCCCTGGGCTGTGTTCCATGTGACGGTGCGGAGAGCGTGGGGGCCAACGAGTGAAGAGCGTCGAGCCAGAGGTCTACCTGGTCGCGCGGCCGGAGCTGGACTACGACGAGGTGGCCCGCTACCTGCGGGACGTCGGCGGGGAGTCGTGGCTGGAACGGCTCGACCGCGGCGAACTGGACGCCGAGCTGAACGACCCGCAGAACCTCGCCGAGTTCGCCGGGCGGCTGTGCTACCGCTCCTGGGAACCCGGCCTCAACCCCAACGTCACCAAGATCCGCACCGACCAGGACCAGTACCTGGAGAACATCCTGCGGAGCATGCACGGATCGGTGCTGGAGCACGTCAGCTTCAGCTTCGTGCTGCACAACGTGAGCCGGGTACTGACCCACGAACTGGTCCGGCACCGCCCCGGCGTGGCCATCTCCCAGGAGTCGCTGCGGTTCGTGCGGCTCCAGGACATCCCGTTCTGGTTCCCCGAGTGGGCCCGCGAGGACCCCGAGCTGATGAAGCGGGCCACCGCGCTGCTGGAGCAGATGGAGGAGTTCCAGGGCTGGATGGCCGGGCACTTCGGGCTCGACGACGAGGGCGTGCCGTTCAAGGAGAAGAAGCACAAGACCTCGTTCATGCGCCGCTTCGCGCCCGAGGGCGTGGCCACCGGCCTGGTGTGGACCGCCAACGTCCGCACCCTGCGGCACATCGTCGAGAACCGCACCGCGCCCGGCGCCGAGGAGGAGATCCGGCTGCTGTTCGGCCGGGTCGGCGAGGTCATGCGCCGGGAAGCCCCCGCGCTGTTCGGCGACTACGAGATCGAGGACGGCGCCTGGATCCCCAAGTGGCGCAAGGTCTGACCACGGCGTCGCCGGTCCGGCCTGCCCCTGGGCCGCGCTGAGACGCGCGTCACACCCGGCTGGGTCTGGGCACGCGGCCCGGGGAGGGCCAAGGTTGGGTCGCATGCCGGACATCACCATTCCCGCGGGGGCGGGGCGGCTGCCCGCCTACCTCGCTGTGCCCGAGGGCGAGGGGCCCTGGCCCGCCGTGGTCGTCGTGTTCGAGGCGCTGGGCGCGAACGAGGACATGCGCGCCCAGGCCGACCGCTTCGCGGCCCAGGGCTATCTGGCCCTCCTGCCGGACTTCTACCGGGGCGCGCCGTGGCTGCGCTGCGTCCGCACCGCCATGCGGCAGCTGTTCGCCAGGCGCGGCCCGATGTTCGACCACATCGAGGGCGCCCGCGCCTGGCTCGCCGGGCGGGACGACTCCACCGGCCGGGTCGGCGTCGCCGGCTTCTGCATGGGCGGCGGGTTCGCGCTGGTGGCCGCGGCCCGGTACGACTTCCAGGCGGCGGCCGTGAACTACGGCATCCTGCCGCGCGACCCGGCCAAGGTCCTGGAGGGGGCCTGCCCGGTCGTGGCCAGCTACGGAGGCCTGGACCGCATGCTGTCGGGCGCGGCCGGGAAGCTGGAGCGGGCCCTGACCGTCCTGGACGTCCCGCACGACGTGAAGGAGTACCCCGGCGCCGGGCACAGCTTCCTCACCGAGGCCGAGCTCCCCGCACCGATGAGCGCGATCTCCAAGGTGATCATGGGGCACGGCAAGGGCCGGGACAACGCCGTCGACGGCTGGGAGCGGATCTTCTCCTTCTTCGACTCCCACCTGGTCGCGCCCGCCGGGCCCGCGGCCGGGGCCAAGGGCTGAACGCCCGGCGTCCCGTCACCGCCCCCGCCGTCACCGTTCCCTGCCCCCGCCGTCACCGTTCCCCGCCGCCGCGGGCGGGCCCGCGGCGCATCCCCAGGATCTCCCGGCCGCGCTCCGGCGTGATCAGCGTGGCCAGCAGGGGATCGCTGAACAGGACCACCGGGGCGATGTGGTGCTCGCTCACCGGCTGCCAGAACGCCATCGCCTCCCGCAGCGCCGGCCACGCCGCGTCCATCGCCGTGAGGGAGAGGCCCGCCCGGACGGCGCGCACCCGCTCGTCGAACTCCGGCGGCCCGAACGGGGTGCGGTGACCGGGCTCGCCGGCCCGGGCCTCGTACCGGGCCACCAGCCGCCTGAGCCGCTCCGGGCCCCGCTCTTTCAGCAACTCCAGCGCCGAACCGCTCCACCGGTGCCTGCGCCGGTGCTCGGAGTACAGCAGCGGCAGTAATTCCGCCTCCAGGATCGGATCGTCGGCGAGCCAGGCCTCCTCTCCGCCCAGGAGGAGGTGCTGCACGCGCAGTTCATGGTCGCCGAGCAGCGTGAGCATCTGGAAGCGCAGCAGCCGGGCGCGTTCGATCCCGAACCGGCCGGCCTCCTCCAGCACCTCCAGCGGCCCCTCGACCTCGCCGGCGAGCGAGGCGAGGCGTGCCCGCTCGGTCGCCGCCGTCCAGGAGTCCCGGGTGGGGCCCGGAGGGCGGCGCAGCGCGTGGAAGTCCGCGTACAGGTGCCGCATGAGGGCGTGGAAGGAGGGATGGCGGCGGGGGCCGTCGCCCGTCCAGGAGGCGTGGAAGTAGGCGGCCCATTCACCGTCGGGGCCAACGTCCCCGGGGTCGAGGAACAGGACGGCCGCGTCGCCGTCGAGGGAGACCTGCAGCGCCCGCTCCAGGATGTTCGGCGTGCCGAGGGCCTCGAAGTACTCCGCGCAGGCCCCGATCCAGTGCGCTGCCATGTCGCGCATCCAGCCGATCTCGCTCGCCCCGCCCAGCCGCCAGATGAACGTGCCCGCGTACCGCCATCCGTCGGTGACCAGCAGGAACTCGCGGAAGGACGCCGGCAGCGCCAGCCCCAGCCGGGCCTCGGCGGCGGCGATCGCCTCCGGCTCGGCGGGGGCGAAGCCCAGCCAGCGGTGCCGCAGGACGTCGTCGTCGTGGGGACGGTCGCGCTCGGGGTCGTGCGCGTCGATCCACTCCTCGCTCCACCGTTGCAGCCAGGGCCGCCAGCCCTCGCGGTCGTCGCGGTCCATCGTCACCACCCGTCGTCTCGCCGAAGCCCGTCGGATCGAGGATGGCAGGCGGGTGTGACAGTCCGTGTACGTGATCTACAATGTAAAGGCGCCGGGCCGGTGGCGCGTCAGCCGCCCGAGACCGCGGGCAGGATGTACACCTCGGCGCCAGGACTCAGCGGCGTGGCGAGAAAGGCCATGTCCCGGATGTTGGTCGCCCCGAGGAACACGTTCACGTGCGGCCGGAGCGCGCCCCGCTCGTCGCGGACGCGGCGCCCCACGGCCGGGAGGTCACGGCCCAGGGCGTCCAGCGCGTCACCGACCGTGGCGCTCGCGGGCACCTCCACGGGGATCGCCGCCCGGGCGCCGGCGATGTCGCGCAGGGCGCCCGGCAGGCGGATCGTCACGTTCACGGCGTCGCCGCCCGCACGCACAGCACGTCGGGCAGGTGGCGCGCGACCTCCGTCCAGGACTCGCCCTCGTCGCGGCTGGCGTAGACGCAGCCGTCGCGGGTGCCGAAGTACAGGCCGGTGCCCTGGTCGGTGCAGAACGCGTCCCGCAGGACGGTGGCGTAGCACGGCTCGTCCGGCAGGCCCTTGGTGTGGGCCGTCCAGCTCTCCCCGGCGTCGTCGGAACGGCAGACCTGGTAGCGGTGGCCTGCCGGGGTGCGGTCGACGTCGGCCGTCAGCGGTATCACGTAGACGGTTCCCGGCCTGGACGGGGACACCGCGATGGGGAAGCCGAAGTCGCCGGGCAGCCCGCCGTCGATGCGCGTCCAGGAGGCGGTGTCGTCGTCGCTGCGGTAGACGCCGCCGTGGTGCTGGAGGAAGAAGCGGTCCGGCCTGGACGGGTGCGCGTCCACCTTGTGCACGCACTGGCCGTACTCCGGATAGGGGTCCTCCGGGACGAAGTCGGCCCGGATGCCCCTGTTGCGCGGCTCCCACGTGGCCCCGCCGTCGGCCGAGCGGTAGACCCCGCCCGTCGAGATCGCGACCGTGAGGGTCCGCGGATCGGTGGGGTGCGGCAGGACGGTGTGCAGGCACAGGCCGCCGCCTCCCGGCTGCCAGGTCGGCCGGTGCGGGTGGTCCCAGAGGCCCTGGACGAGGCCGAAGGTGTGCCCTCCGTCCTCGGAGCGGAACAGCGCCGCGGGCTCGACCCCGGCGTAGACGACCCCGGGTTCGGCGGGAGAGAAGCGCAGCTGCCAGATGTCCCTGAGCGAGGCGCCGGCGGACGCGGGGAACGCGATCGGCGCGTCCTCGGCCTTCTCGGCGGGCTCGCTCCAGGTGCGGCCGTGGTCCTCGGAGACCACCAGCGACACGCCCCAGAAGGGGCTGTTGACCGCGGCCAGGATCCGTCCCGTGGCGGGGTCGGACGCGGCGGCCGTCACCGGGGTCGAGGTGAAACGCACCGGGTCGACCTCCCAGCCGCCGCCTCGGCCGCGGGCGGTGAACAGGCCCTTCCGGGTTCCGATGACCAGTACGACGTCGTCCATGGTCCCTCCCGTTGCGAGACGGCTCTCATGGTGGCACGTTCCCCCAGGTCGCGGGGGTCAGTCCGCGAGGACGGCCTGGGTCTGGGTCACCTGGGCGACGCGCCGGCCGCCTCCGCCGTACAGGTCGGTCTGCACGACGATGAACCGCCGCCCGGTGTGCAGCGGCCGGGACACGCCGCGCACCTCGCCCTCCCGCACGCCCCGGAAGAAGTTGGTCTTGGACTCCAGCGTCGTCGTGGACGCCCCCTGTGGGAGGTTGAGGAACGCGCACACCGCGCCCAGGCTGTCGGCCAGCGCCATGAGCGCGCCGCCGTGCATGGCCCCGCCCGCCGTGCAGCGTTCGGGTGCCCAGGCCAGGCGGCCGGTCACCTCCTCCGGCCCGGCGGTGTCGATCTCGACGCCCAGTTCGCGGGCGAACGGCATGGTGTCGACGATTCCGTCGGTCACGCGGCACTTCCTTCCTCGGCACCTGTCTGTCGGGACGTCCACCTCCGGGTGGAGCCGCCACCCTGGCGGCTCCACCCGGAGGTGCCGCCACCCTGGCGGGCCGTGCGACCCCGCGTCCATTACGCACCAGGTAATGGAAGCCGAACGCTCGGTCCCGGGCGCACCTGCTCGACCAGGGGCCTGTTCGCGCCGATCCGCTCGGGGAGTTCCCGGACGCGTGATCCCAGCAGGATGACAACCTGCAGCAGGCGGCGGTGGAGGCAGTGGATGCGGGATGGACGAACGCCCACGGGGCTCCGGAGTTGCTGCGTGACCGCGCCGCCCCGGCGTTCATGTGGCCGGCGGGAGGGCGAGGTGATTGCGGAGCCAGCCGGACATGTGGTGGATGGCGTTGTCGGCTTCGGGGGCTCTGCCTGCCAGGAAGGCGAAGGAGTGCTGCATTTCCGGGACGATCTCGTAGCGGGCGTCCACACCGGCGTCGCGGGCGCGTTCGGTGAAGCGTTCGGTGTCGCTGACGAGGGTCTCTTCGGCGCCGGTGTAGATCAGAACCGGCGGGAAACCGTGCAGGTCGGCGTAGAGCGGGTTGGCCAGCGGATGGGTGTGCGGGGTGTCGGGGAGGAAGGCGGCTCGCATGGCTTCGAGGATGGGACGTTGGACCACCGCGTCGAGATGGGCGAGCTTGTCGAAGGTCGCCCCGATGAGCTCCATGTCGTACCAGGGCGACATGGGCATGACGGCGGCGGGGAGCGGGGCTCCGGCGTCGCGGAGTGCGAGCGTCATGGCAGTGCACAGGTTTCCGCCTGCGGAATGGCCGATGCCGGCGATGTGCCGGGCGGCGAACCCCTGGTCGAGCAGCCAGTGGAACGCGCCTACCGAGGCCTCGATCTGGGAGGGGAAGGGGTTTTCCGGCGCGAGGGGGTAGTCGAGCACCAGTGCTCGTGTTCCGGTCGCCTTGGCGATGTGTCCGGCCATCTTGCGATCGGTGTACATCGAGCAGACCATGAACCCCCCGCCGTGGTGGTGGAGGAGCACGCGGTCGTCGGCGCGGTCGACGGGCAGGCACCAGATCGCCGGGGTGCCCGCGGCGTCGGCCTCGGCGTAGGTGACGTCCGTCGGTTCGGGTGTGACACGGTGGAGTTCCTCGAACAGGGTGCGCATGGCCGTGATGTCCATATCGGGTGCCGCCGCGGAGCGATCGGACAGCGACTGGTACATCGTGCGCAGTGCGCCTGCTTCTCGGCTTGCCATGAGCTGTCTCCTCGTACGGGTCATCTGACCGGGGTGGAAGGCGGTGACAACGGCGCTACGGGGGTCGTGCCGGAGGGCGGTGCGGTGAGCAGCCGCCATTGCGCCGGTTCGGTGTCGGCTCGGGTGTCGGGTACGAACCAGCGCGGGTAGCCGCGCAGGGTCTGCCCGCCGTCGACCAGGAGCGCGGACCCGGTGATGAATCCGGCGTCGTCGCCGGCGAGGAAGGCGATCGCGCGGGCGACGTCCTCCGGCGTGCCGACGCGGGTCAGCGGGGTTTCGGTCTCGACCACGGTGCGGATGCCGTTGTCGGAGAGCAGGCCGGTGGTCATTCCGGTGTCGGTGACGCCGGGGCAGACGGTGTTGACCCGGATCCCGAGGGGGCCGAGTTCGTCGGCGAGGCAGCGGGCGAACATCTCCACGCCGGCTTTGGTGGCGGCGTAGGCGGCGAAGAGCGTGCAGGAGCGCAGCGCGGCGGTGGAGGCGTTGATCACGATGGCTCCGCCGCGGCGCCGGGCCATGGCGCGCGCGGCGGCCTGGCAGATCAGGAAGGTCCCGGTGAGGTTGACATCGACATGTCGCCGCCAGGTGGCCAGATCCTGAGTGAGTACCGATCCGAAGCGCCCGTAGCCCGCGTTGGCGACGCAGATGTCGAGACGTTCCCCGATGGTGTCGGCGAAGAGCCGGCCGACCTGGTCCGGGTCGGTCTGGTCGCAGGTGGCGGCGACGGCGTCGCCCCCGTCCGCGATGATCGACTCGGCGTGCGCGCGTGCGTGTTCGCCGTCGCGGTCGGCGAGGACGACACGTGCGCCTTGGGACGCCAGCAGCCGTGCCGTCGCCGCGCCGATGCCTCCGGCGGCACCGGTCACCAGCGCCACCCTGCCGTCGAAGCGACCCTCGCCGGCGAGGCGGGCCGGGCCGTCGACGCGGGCCGTGCCGTCCGTCACCATCGGATCCAGCCTCCGTCCACGAACAGCGCCTGTCCGGTGATGTAGCCGGCGGCGGGTGAGATGAGGAAGGCGACCGCGCCGGCGACGTCGTCGGGCTGCCCGACGCGGCGCAGCGGCAGGCCGCGGGCGATCTTTGCGCCGATCTCCGCCAGACCGGCGGTGCGGACCATCTCGGTGGCGACGAAGCCGGGGCACACGGCGTTGACGCGGACGCCTCGCGGCCCGAGCTCGACGGCCAGGGACCGGGTGAGGGTCAGGAGCGCGCCTTTGGAGGAGTCGTAGGCGACCTGTCCGCCGAATCCGACCACCGCCGCCGAGGCCACGTTGACCACGGCCGGCGCGTCGCCGGCGGCGAGGTGGTCGCCGAGTTCGCGGACGATCAGGAACGGCCCGGTGGTGTTGACGTCGTGGACGCGTCGCCAGTCGTGCGGGGTGTGCTCGGCGAGCGTGCCGCGGAACTCGACGCCGGCGTTGTTCACCAGCACGTCGATCTGCCCGAGGGCGTCGATGGTCTCGCGGCAGGCCGCGGTGACGGCGCCGGGGTCGGCGACGTCCACGATGACCGGCAGGGTGGCCTCGGACCGGTCGGCCGGCGGCTGGAGATCCCAGGCGGCGACCCGGTATCCGTCCTCGACCAGGCGGCGGGTGACGGCGTCCCCGATTCCGCCCGCCGCCCCGGTGACGATGGCCGTTCGCGCGGTCATGACCGCTCCGGTTCCAGGCCGAACAGGCGGGCTCCGTTACCGCCGACCCATGCGGAGACGGTCTCGGGGCGCAGGCCCAGCGCGGCGAACTCGCCGGCCAGCTCGCGCGGGGTGCGGCCGGTGGTCCAGGTGGTGCTGCCGAACAGCAGCTTGGACCGCAAGGTGGTGTCGGCGCGGGCGAGGACGGGTTCCCACCCGTAACCGGGCTTGGCCATGGCGGCGCCTCGATGGGTGGAGCTGTCCAGGTACACGTGCGGATGGCGCTGGGCGACCGCCGCCATCTCCGCGAGCCACGGCCACCCGCCGTGCCCCGCGATGAGAACCAGCTCGGGGTGACGGGCGGCCAGCCGGTCCAGGTGCCACCACGAAAAGCAGTCCAGCGGCCGATCCACCGCGAGGTGGTTGCCGCAGTGGATCCAGACCGGCAGACGGTGCCGCTCGGCATAACCGAAGACCGGGGCGTACTGCGGATCGAGCACGTCGACGTCGTCGAGGAAGGGCACCAGGGAGACGCCGCGCGCCCCCAGTTCGCGATGCGCCCGATGGAGCTCACGCTGAGCGTCCTCGGGGACCTTGAGGCCGAGCCCCGCCCAGAAGTGCAGCTCCGGACGTCCGGCGGCCAGTTCGGCGAGCCGGTCGTTGACGTTGCCACCGGGGATCTTCCACATCCCGCCGTGCACGACCTGGGCCACCACTCCCTGAGCCCGGAGTGCAGCCACATGCCGGTCGAAGTCCACCGTCAGACCTCCGGCCCGCGCCAGTTCCTCGGCGGCGGCGAAGGGGTCGCGCTCGACCACCTGGCGGTAGGCCGGCAGATCGAGTCCGGCGAGGCGGCACAGCCGCGCACCGAACAGGCGCAGGTATCCCGGTGCCTCGCCGGCGAGGTTCGTCAGGTACGCGTGCCAGCAGGCCTCGTCATAGGCGACCTCGCAGACGTCGACCACCGGCGTGCTCCCGGTTGAAGTAGCGTGCATGAACACTTGTTTACCTTCGGGAAGTGCTGAATGTCAACGGACGTTCATGGGCGTTAGAGTCGAGGCATGGCATTGCGGTCGGTGGCGGGACGAGTGGTGAACCCGCGCGGTGACACGGCGGAGCGCATCGAGGCCGTGGCGGTCGAGATGATCTTCCGGGAGGGCTACCCGAAGACGAGTATCCGAGGGATCACCGCCGAACTCGGGCTGACGCCGGGGGCGTTCTACAACCACTTCGGCTCGAAGGAGGAGCTGCTGTCGGCGGTGATCAACAAGACCCACGCCGCCCTCGAGGAGACGACCGAGCGCGCGCTGCTGGCGGCGGGCAATGACGCGACGCGGCAGCTGTGGGAGGTCTGCCGGGCGCTGACCGGCTTCTACACGGTCCGGCAGAAGGAGGCGATCGTCAGCCAGCGGGAGTGGCACCGGCTGCCGGGCAGCGAACCGGCCCAGATGCTCACCCGGGAACGCCAGATCCGCCGGACCGTCGAACGGATCCTGGAAAGGGGCCTGGCATCGGGCCGGTTCTCACTGGCCCTGCCCGGCGGGCGTCTGGCCGACGTCCCCGTGGTGGCCAAGGCGATCCTCGACCAGATCATCAGCGCCGGTGCCTGGTTCCGCGAGGACGGGCGGCTGACCCCCCAGGCACTCGCCGACCAGTACGCCGCCCTGATCCTGCAGATGGTCGGCGTCCCGGCGAGCGAACTCCCGGAGGAGGAAGCCGCCGCCGACTGATATCCCGCAGCCCGCCGGTCCGCGCGCTCCAGGGCGGCCGTCCGACCCGGCCGCCCGTCCGGCTTGATCAGTCCTGCCGGTCGGCGCCGACCACGAAGCTGACCGCGGTGCTGCAGCTCCCGCCGATGTTCAAGGTCGCGGCCAGCCGGGCGCCCGGCACCTGGTAGTCCCCGGCGGTCCCGGTGACCTGGCGGTGGGCGTCCAGCAGCATCCGCACACCGGTGGCTCCCACGGGATGGCCGGCGCCGATCAGCCCGCCGGACGGATTCACCGGGATCGCGCCGTCCGGCTCGATCCGGCCGTCCTCGATCGCCTTCCACCCCTCGCCGGGGCCGGTGATGCCGAGGTGATCGAGCGCGACGTACTCGTTCACGGTGAAACAGTCGTGCGTCTCCACGAGGTCGAGTTCGGCCGCGTCCACCTCGGCCCGGCCGTAGGCGTCGACGATGGCCTGACGCACGTTCGGGAACAGGTAAGGCTCGTCGCGGCCGAGCCGCAGCTTGTCCGCCAGCGGGAGCGGTGCCGCATGGTGTCCCCACCCTCTGATGAGGCTGGCCCGTCCGGCCTTCGCCTTGGTACGGCGCTTCCAGCCCTCGGTGAACCGCTTGCTCGCCAGCACCACCGCGGCCGCTCCATCGGTGATGAGCCCGCAGTCGCTGCGGCGCAGCCGCCCCGCCACGATGGGGTTGGTCCGCTCATCGGCGGCGAATCGCGCCGGATCCACGCTCCAGTCCCGCGCCTGCGCCAGCGGATTCCGCCGCGCGTTGGCCCGGTTGATCTCCGCGATCCGTCGCAGGTGCGCGGCGTCGAGCCCGTATCGCTCATCGACCGCCGCCGCGATCTGGTCGAACAGATCCGGCCACGGCAGGACTCCGGCGCGCAGTTCGGTGGGCACGGACGCCGCCGCCCCCAGGCGCCGGGCCGCATCCGGGCCCGGCATGTTCCGCATCACCTCTACCCCCACGACCAGGGCGACGTCGTAGCGTCCGGCCTCCAACTCCGCCATGGCCGCCAGCAACGCCACGCTCCCCGAGGCGCATGCGGCCTCGTGCCGTGCGGTGGGAAGCCGGTGCCAGGCGGGATCGAGCATCGGCACGATGGCCCCCAGGTGGGCCTGACCGGTCATCGATTCCGAAACGAAGTTCGCGACGTGCGCGGTCTGGACCTCCGCGGCCGAGACGTCCGCCGCCTGTACCGCCCCCAGCGATGCCTCCTCCATCATCGCCGGCAGCGGCAGGCTCACCTCCGATGACCACTTGCGCGCGAAATCGGTCTGCGCTCCGCCCAGCACGAAGACGGCCATACTTCACCTCCATGTATGAACGCTCATATACTAAAGTGAATTTCGCGACGACCACAACGGAGGTGGGTGGGATGAACCCTTGGGACACGCGGTCCCGGCTCTGCGAAGGGCGCGTGCTCGGCCGGATGCTCCGGCGCCGAGCCCACGAGCAGGGAGCCGCCGTCCATGCCCGCTTCCAGGACGGTTCCGAATGGACCTTCGCCGACGCCTTCCACGCCGGTCTCGGTGTCGCCGCCGGACTGCGCGAACTGGGCGTCGGCAAGGGCGAACCCGTGCTGACCTGGTTGCCGAACGGCGCCGACGCGCTGCGCGCGTGGTACGGCGTCAATCTCGCCGGCGCGATCTACGCCCCGCTGAACACCGCCTACCGCGGTGCCCTGCTGGAACACGCCATCAACCTCACCGGCGCCACCGTGCTGCTCGCCCATCCCGAACTCGTGGCGCATCTCGACGGCCTCCACACCCCCGAGTTGACGACCGTGATCGCGCTCCGTCCCGGCGACTGGCCATCGACCGCCGACGAGCGGGCGATCGTCGAAACCGACCCCTGGGATCCCTACGCGATCATCTTCACTTCGGGCACCACCGGCCCCTCCAAGGGCGTGACCTGCTCCTACGTGCAGCTGGCCACGTCGAGCCTGGCGGCCTTCGAGGACGACTTCGGCCCCGGCGACCGCTACATGGTCAACCTGCCGTTGTTCCACGCCGGCGGAACGATCGGCGTCTATGCCTCGCTCCTGCTCGGCGGCTCCCTGTCGGTGGTCGAACGGTTCGACACCCGCGCCTTCTGGGACGACATCCGCGCCTCGGGCACAACCCACGTCACCCTTCTCGGCGCGATGGCGAACTTCCTCGCCGCCGCCGAGCCCTCACCGCGCGACCGCGACCACCCGCTCAAGCGCGTGATCATGCTGCCCCTGATCGAGCGGCTCGAGGAGTTCGGCGAGCGCTTCGGCGTTCACACGGTCTCCATGTACAACATGACCGAGATCTCCGTGCCCATCATCTCCCCGCCCGATCCGACCAACACGGCCTCCTGCGGACGCCTGCGTCCCGGCGTCGAGGCACGGCTCGTCGACGAGCATGATCGCGAGGTGCCCGGCGGGAGCCCCGGTGAGCTCATCCTGCGAACGCAGCAGCCGTGGGCGCTCAACTCCGGCTACTGGAACATGCCCGAAGCCACCGCCGAGGCCTGGCGCAACGGCTGGTTCCACACCGGCGACGTGTTCCGCGTCGACGCGCAGGGCGACTACTACTTCGTCGACCGGCGCAAGGACGCCATCCGCCGCCGCGGCGAGAACATCTCCTCCTTCGAGGTCGAACGCGAGGTCCTCGCCCATCCGGCCGTCCGTGAGGCCGCGGCCGTCGGCGTGCCGAGCCCGCAGGGAGAGGACGACCTCCTCGTCGCCATCTCCCTGAAGGCCTCCACCACGCTCGCCCCGGAAGACCTGTTCGCGTTCCTCACGTCCCGTGCCGCCCACTACATGGTGCCCCGCTACATCCGCGTCCTGCCCGAGCTTCCCAAGACCCCGACCAACAAGATCGAGAAACACCGTCTCCGCACTGAAGGCGTCACTCATGACACCTGGGACCGGACACACCACGGGCTCGAAGCCAAGCACACCAGGCTGACCTGAACCGAGGATCCGTTCTCCTCGTCCGGGTGTGTTCGGCCAAGGGCTCTGACCCGGGCGAAGGCCGGTCCGGGGCAGGGCGGGACCATTGCTCGCACCGGCGTGTTTGTTCGCCATTCCGAGAGATCGGCCTGGCATCCTTCGTTCCTGGTGGGTCACCTGTAGCGAACCGGAGAAGTCGCCCTGGCCCGCGAGGTCAGCACCGCCCGAGGCTTTGGACGCGGTTCGACGCGAGGGCCCGGCCCCGTGTGTCGATGGCGCGAGACCGGGGCGGCCAGGGACGCGGGCGACCCCTGTTCGGGGTACTGGCGGTACCTCCTTCAGGCCCGCCGCCTTGCATACCCTGGGGTCATGGGCCAGATCGACCATCGCGCCGAGGTCCGCGAGTTCCTCAGCTCGCGGCGGGCGCGCATCACGCCCGAGCAGGCAGGACTGCCCGCCTACGGCGGCAACCGTCGCGTCCAGGGACTGCGACGGGAGGAGGTCGCGATGCTCGCCGGCGTCTCCATCGACTACTACGTCCGTATGGAACGGGGGAACCTCTCCGGCGCCTCCGACAGCGTGCTGGACGCCCTGGCCCGCGCCCTGCAGCTGGACGAGGCCGAGCGTGACCACCTGTTTTCCCTGGCCCGGACCGCAGGTCCGGGTCCTCGCCGCCGCCGCACGCCGCCGACCAGTGTGCGGCCCGCGATCCAGCAGGTGCTCGACGCCATCACCGACGCGCCGGCCTGGGTGCGCAACGGCCGCCACGACATCGTCGCCCTGAACCGCCTCGGCCGTGCTCTCTACGCTCCCGTTCTGGCCGACCCCCGCCGCCCGGCGAACACCACCCGTTTCCTTTACCTCGACCCTGCCGCGCGCGAGTTCTTCGTCGACTGGGACCGGGTCGCCAACGACGCCGCCGCCATGCTCCGGCTCGAAGCGGGCCGCAACCCGCACGACCCTGCGCTGATCGAACTGATCGGTGAGCTTTCGACGCGGAGCGAGGTCTTCCGGCGGCGCTGGGCCTCCCACGACGTGCAGTTCCACCGCAGCGGCCGGAAGCGGCTGCGCCACCCGGTCGTCGGTCAGCTCGACCTGAACTTCGAGTCGATGGAGCTGCCCTCCGAGCCCGGCCTGGCGCTCAACGTCTATACCGCCGCCCCCGGCAGCCCCGCCGCCGACGGGCTCAAGATGCTCGCCAGCTGGGCGGCCACCCAGGACCTCAGTGAGGCGCATAAGGCGGCCCCAGACCAGTCCTGACCCGCGCCTCCGACCGCCTCCCGCGAAGTGGCCGCTGACCCCCTTCCCTCGCACATTCCAGCGCGTCCAGGACGCGTCCCCGCGCCGCGCCCGCACCTCTGGTCGGCCCCGGGGCGCGGCTGTGCAGGGGGCCGTGCCCCGCTGGGGGGTTATGCCATTACCTGTAACAGCAGCCCCTGCCGCCCGGCCACGCGAACGCGAATGATGGGGGTTGGCCAGGCAGAATCCCAGCATTCACGACGAAAGGGCGCATGAGCTCAACGTTGATCTGCGGCGCCGGTGACGTGAGGGGTGTGGGGCCCCTGCCGTACCCCGAGTCGCACGAACCGGCCGACGCGGTGCTGCGAGTGTCGTGGTTCTGCGGATGCGGCGCAGGTCTGCGGCCCTCCAGTCCGAAATCGGCCTGGGGCCTCACCTCGGCCAGACCGGCGACGAGCTTGCAGGGCTCGCCGAACAGGTCGAGGCGCCGGCCGCTCCCGGCCCGCGGCCGGGTGACGTGGTGATGGGACGGTTCGCGCGCGCGGACGACGCCTGCGGCGCGTGCCGCCGATTCCATGCCGCGGCAGGGCGGATTTACCCGTAACGGACCTGGACCGGGCTGCCGATCGATCGGCGGCGGGTAGGTCCGACGACGAATAGAGATACGGAAGACTCTGATGCGAGCTACGTTCATGTACGGCGCGGGTGACGTGCGCGTGGAGAACGCGCCCGACCCGGTGCTGCTGCAGCCCACCGACGCGATCGTGCGCATCGTGCGGTCGTGCATCTGCGGCAGCGACCTGCACCCGTACCACTCCCTGCCGGCTTCGGAGCAGGGGACCCCGATGGGCCACGAGTTCCTCGGCGTGGTCGAGGACCTCGGCCAGGAGGTGTCCGGGCTCAGGCGCGGCGATGTGGTGGTGGCGCCGTTCGCCTACTCCGACAACACGTGCGTGTTCTGCCGCGAGGGCCTGCACACCTCGTGCCCCGACGGCGGTTTCTGGGCCGCCGGCGGCGTGGGCGGCGGCCAGGCCGAGGCGATCCGCGTGCCGCTGGCGCAGGGCACGCTGGTCAAACTGCCCGTCGGTGAGGAGTCTGAGCTGCTGCCGTCGCTGCTGACCTTGGCCGACGTGTACGGCACCGGCTACCACGCCGCCAAGCGGGCCCGGGTCGACCCGGGCACCACGGTCGCGGTGATCGGCGACGGCGCGGTCGGGCTGATGGCGGTGCTGTCGGCCAAGCGGCTCGGCGCCGAGCGGATCATCCTGATGGGCCGGCACGAGGACCGGACCAAGCTCGGCATCGACTTCGGCGCCACCGACGTCGTGCCCGAGCGCGGCACCGAGGGTGTCGAGAAGGTGCGCGAGCTGACCGGCGGCCAGGGCGTCCACGCGGTGCTGGAGGCGGTCGGCTACATGAACGCCTACGAGACGGCGTTCGGCGTGGTCCGTCCCGGCGGCGTGATCAGCCGGGTCGGCGTGCCGCAGTACGAGGACGCCCCGATCGGCTTCACCAGCCTGTTCGGCCGCAACATCACGCTGACCGGCGGCCCCGCCCCGGTTCGCGCCTACATCGAGGAACTGCTGCCCGACGTCCTGGAGGGCCGGGTCGAGCCCGGCCGGGTGTTCGACCGCACGATCGACCTTGAGCGGGTGCCCGACGGCTACCGCGCGATGGACGAGCGGACGGCGCTGAAGGTCCTCGTCCGGCCATGACCCGAAGGAGAACGATGGCAGCCTGGACCAGCGACGAACTCACCGCGATCGGCGACGCCGTGGAACTGGACCTCGCCTCCCGCCGCGACGACGGCACACTGCGCCGCCCGGTGACGATGTGGGTCGTCCGCGTCGGCGACGACCTGTACGTCCGTTCCATGAACGGGCCCGCCGGCGCCTGGTACCGCGGCACCCGGACCCGCCGCCGGGGCCACGTCTCGGCGGGCGGCATCGAGGCGGACGTCGCCTTCGCCGACGCCGACCGCGCCCTCGACGACGAGATCGACGAGGTCTACCGCACCAAGTACCGCCGCTACGGCGCCGGCATCATCGGCGGCGTCGTCAACCCCGGCGCCCGAGCCGCCACGATCAAACTCCTCCCCGAAAGGTGACCATGAGGCACACCACCCTGGGAAACCTGGACGTCTCCCGCATCGGCCTCGGCGCCATGGGCATGTCCTTCGGCTACACCGGAGCGGGCAGTGACGACGCCCAGTCCGTCCGCACCATCCACCGGGCGCTGGATCTGGGCGTCACCTTCCTCGACACCGCCGAGATCTACGGCCCCTACGTCAACGAGGAGCTGGTCGGCCGGGCGCTCAAGGGCCGCCGCGACGAGGTCGTGCTGGCCACCAAGTTCGGCATGATCTCGCACGCGCACGGCGGCCCCGGCCACCTCGACAGCAGCCCGGCCAACATCCGCACCGCCGTCGAAGGGTCGCTCAAGCGTCTGGGCACCGACCGCATCGACCTGTACTACCAGCATCGCGTCGACCCGGACACTCCCATCGAGGAGACCGTCGGTGCCCTGGCCGAGTTGGTGGAGCAGGGCAAGATCGGCCACATCGGCCTGTCGGAGGCCGGGCCGGACACGATCCGCCGCGCCCACGCCGTCCATCCGGTCACCGCCGTGCAGTCGGAGTACTCGCTGTGGACCCGGGACGTGGAGGAGCGGGTCCTTCCGGTGCTGCGCGAGCTGGGCATCGGGTTCGTGCCGTACTCGCCGCTGGGGCACGGCTTCCTCACCGGCCAGATCCGCTCTCCCGAGCAATTCGACGACACCGACTGGCGCAGGACCAGCCCGCGCTTCATGGGCGAGAACTTCCAGCGCAACCTGGACCTTGCCGATCGGGTGCAGGCCATAGCCGCCGAGGCCGGCCTCACCCCGGCGCAGGTCGCGCTGGCCTGGCTGCTGGCCAAGGGCGAGCACATCGCCCCGATCCCCGGCACCAAGCGGGTCGCCCGCGTGGAGGAGAACGTCGCCGCCGACGGCGTCGAACTGACCGCCGGGCAGATCGCCGAGCTCGACGCCCTGCCGCCGGCCGCCGGCGACCACCACAACGAGGAACAGATGCGAATGATCGAACGCTGACCGTCCGCCTCCCCCCACGACCGCACGGAAAGGACGTCTCATGCGGACCGTCATCCTCAACAACGGCGTCGAGATGCCGATCCTCGGTTTCGGCGTCTACCAGATCCCGCCCGAGCAGACCGAACAGGCGGTCACCGACGCCCTCGCGGCCGGCTACAGACTGCTCGACACCGCGGCCGCCTACATGAACGAGGAGGCCGTCGGCCGCGCGATCAAGAGCAGCGGCATTCCGCGCCGCGAGCTGTTCGTGACCACCAAGCTGTGGGTCTCCGACACCGGCGAGGAGAACACCAAGCGCGCCTTCGACACCTCGCTGAACAGGCTCGGCCTGGACCACCTCGACCTGTACCTGATCCACCAGGCCTTCGGCGACGTCTACGGCTCCTGGCGTGCCATGGAGGACCTGAACCGGCAGGGGCGCGTCCGAGCGATCGGGGTCTCCAACTTCTACCCCGATCGGCTGATCGACCTCATCGACCACAACGACATCACGCCCGCGGTCAACCAGATCGAGACCCACCCGTTCTTCCAGCGCACCGCCGACCAGGAACTCATGCGCGAGCGCGGCGTCCAGATCCAGTCGTGGGGCCCTTTCGCCGAGGGCCGCGGCAACCTGTTCTCACACCCGGTCCTGAGCGACATCGCCCACGAGCACGGCAAGTCGGTGGCGCAGGTGGTGCTGCGCTGGCTCATCCAGCGCGACGTCGTGGTCATCCCCAAGTCGGTCCGCGCCGACCGGATGGCCGAGAACTTCGACGTCTTCGACTTCGAGCTCACCGACGATCAGATGGGCGGCATCGCCGACCTGGACACCGGAAGCTCGCTGTTCCTCGACCACCGCGACCCGGCCATCGTCAGCCAGCTCGGCAACTTACGCCTTCCGGCCTGATCCGGCAGGCGGCGGCAGCGCGCGCGGCCCTCGCACCACAGGTCGCCGGCGATCGGCTGCCGCCCTTCGCCGCCGAGGCTCGGGCACGTACCCGGCAACGGAGGAAACTTCGCATGGAAGTCCTGCAGAAACGCCCCACCAGCAAGGGACCTGCCGAATGGTTCACCGGCGACGTCTGGTTCGACGTCGTCTACGCCGGTACCGAACCGTCACGGATGCGGGTCAACATCGTGCGCTTCGCACCCTGCTCGCGCACCGCCTGGCATCGCCACGCCGCCGGCCAGACACTGCACGTCACCGAGGGCATCGGCCTGGTGCAGTCCCGCGGCGGCGAGATCGTGGTGATGCGGCCCGGCGACACCGTCCACACCCCGCCCGGCGAATGGCACTGGCACGGCGCCGCCCCCGACCACTTCATGGCCCACCTGGCCATGTGGGAGGGCACCGGCGAAGCGGGCGTCCCCGAGACCGAATGGGGCGAGCAGGTCACCGACGAGGAGTACCGCGCCCATCCCGCCACGAGCTGACATCGTCGGCCGGCGAGCACGGCAGAGGGGCGACGGCCGCTGACCTGCCAACTCGACCGGCTCATGATCAAGTCACGCGCCAAGGAACCGGTGCCGGACCTGCCCGGGGAGGACCGGGCGCCAGACGGGCGCTGACCTCCGGGACGGGCCGGGCGCCCCGGTCTGATCACTACCTCGCTGAGTGGTGCCTCGACATTGGCAGGGCGAACGGATCGCCGGCGACCTCGTCACGGCGAGGACCCCTCGGCAACGACCTTCAAAAGCAATAGTTTTACAATCCTTGCAATGATGACGGGATGTGCCTACGATGCGAATCAGCGCTGGGCCGCGGCATGGGCGGCCCAGCGCTGCAGGGCCCTGCTGGGCCTCGATTCGTTGAGGAGAAACGGGGCGACCAGTGTTCTCGGCGACCTCCATCGATCGGGGCAAGGCGGGCACCGTGTCCGGCTCGCGCCCCTGAGCGAGGCCAAGCTTCCGGAAGGCGATGTCAGTGGCGGTAGAGCTGTCATCCGGGCTGCCCCCCGGTCCCGCGTTCAGTGATCTGGCGGTTCTCGCCGAGGATCTGGGCTATGCACGGGTCTGGATCTTCGACTCGGCCCCCCTGTGGGAGGATCCGTTCGTCCACCTCGCTCTGGCGGCGGAACGCACGTCGCGGATCGGACTCGGCACCGCGGTCCTGGTTCCGAGCGAGCGCTCGGAGATGGCCATGGCGTCGGCGATCGCGGCCATCGCCCGGTTGTCCGGCGGCCGGTTTCGAGCCTGCTTCGGCACGGGCGCCACCGCACGCCGCGCCTTGGGCCGGCGGCCGCTGACCCTGCGCGCCTTAGAGGAGTACGTATCGGCCGTGCGCGCGTTGCTGGCGGGCGAGACCGTGAAGATCGAGGGCGAGTCCGCGCGGATGCTGCACGCGGACGGGCTGGCGGCGCCACGTCCCGTCGACGTGGAAATCTGGCTGAGCGCGTTCGGTCCGCGCGCTGTCGAACTGGCCGCGCGCATCGCCGACGGAATCATCGGTCAGTCCGCACACGCCACGCTTCCGGCGGCGACCATGCGAGCGGGCACGGTGCTCGAACCGGGTGAAGACCGCGACGGCCGGCGGGTGGGTGAAGCGGTCGGCCCATGGCAGGTGGTCGCATTTCACGAGGCCTACGCCATCGGAGGGGCCGCGGCCGTCGACGCGATGCCCGGCGGGCCGGAGTGGCGGGAGGCGCTCGAGCGACTCGCTCCGGAAGGCGAACGCCATCTGCTGACCTATGAAGGACACGTCACCCACCTGACGAAGCGTGACCATCCGCTGGTCGGCTATGACGGCGGATTCCCGACGATGATCGGAGAGCCGGACGAGATCCGAGCCGAACTGGCCCGGTTGGAGGACCTCGGCGTGCAGGAACTCATCTACACGCCGAGTGGACCAGACGTGGCCCGCGAACTGCGGACCTTCTCGGCTGCGGCACAGGCTCGGCGGCCGCAGCACACGGGCGGTGATCTCCGGTGAACGACCGTCAAGATCCGTCAGCCGAAGGGGCGGCCGGACCGGAGGCGGGAACGAGAAGCGCCTGTTCGATCGGTCGAAGACACGCGTGGCGACCGTGGTGGAGTGCGAGTCCGCGCTCGACCGCGCCGATGCCGCCTCGGTCACCCGGTGACCTGGTAGACGTCCATATGCCGTGTGCTGGGGTTCTGTCGCGGGATCTAGCCGCGGCTTCGACCATCCCGAGGTGTTGTCGGTGCTCTACCGGTTGCTCCGGGTCCGGTCACCCCGGCGACGATCCTGCGCTGGCGCCGCGACCTCGCCGCGCATAAGTGGACCTTTACCGACCGGTGCCGTCCAGGACGGCTACGCACCGGTGCGTCGACCAGGACGCTGATTCTGCGGATGGCCCGGGCGAACCCGGCGTGGGGGCACCGGCGGATCCAGGGTGAGCCGGCCCGTCTGGGGTAAGCAATCGCTGCTCGCACGGTGTGGGAGACCCTGCACGCCGCCGGTATCGATCCCGCGCCTCGCCGAGCCGGGCCGACCCGGCGCCAGTTCCCGGCCGCCCAGTCGCACGCGATCATCGCGTGCGACGTCCTGGTGGTGGAGGCGGTCCCGCTCAAACGGCTGTATGTGCAACCCGGCCATGGACCGGCCGACCGCATCGGCACGCTGCGCTTTCTGATCCACAACCGTGATCCCGTCCGCACCGCCGCATCCAATGAGGTGTTCAAGGCCGAGGCCTGCGTATCATCACGACCTTGCGGCGGACGCCACAGATGAACGCCGTCTGCGAACGCGTGATCGGAACCCTTCGCCGCGCACTGCCGGACGGGGCCCTGATCCGGGAGAGCGGCACCTGGCGATGGTGCCGGCCACCGGCCACACCAAGCCCGGCACCAACCCCCGTCGTCGCGCTGGGCAGGCGAGTGTTACGGCCGTCAGGGCTTGGAGACGCGGTAGCGCAGGTGGGTCGCCGACCCCGCGACGGGTCCCCCTTCCAGGATCAGTTCGGCCCGCTCCCCGGCGAACAGTCGCGTCCCCTCGCCCATCAGCAGCGGGACGAGGCGGATGTGCACCTCGTCCAGCAGTCCCGCCCTGAGCAGATTCCGGGCGACGTCCGCACCCAGCACCTAGGCCGCCCCCCGACAGCGATTCCTTACGGACCAACGCATCGAGCGCCGTCCGATGACGCAGCCGGTGCTTCCTGGACCGCTCCCGCACCGGCATGCCTGGTGCCGCGCGTCCCTGCGGGGCGCCACGAAAGCTGATGGCCAAGGTTGATGCTCCGCTCATCGAGCAGGTCCAGCGCCGTGGTCAGGTTTTGGTCGGCACAAGGAGCCGATCGCCGTGCAGCGCGGCCACGCTGGCGGCCGCGTCGGCGGTCCCCGCCGATCCGCACGGCGAGCTGATCCGGGGCTCGGGGGCGCCGCCCGGTTTCAGCCACGACCTGACCGCGGCCCGTGTGCACGGCATCGTCGACGGCCTGACCCGCCGGGCGATCGCCTCCTACGCCGACAGGACACCCCGACCGCCTAGGCCGGTCGAGCCGCGAGGTGCTGTTGGCGGTGGGCCCACGCGGTTGCGGGGTCGCAGGCGGTGCGGGATTCGAGGCAGCCGCGCAGGATGCCGACCAGGCGGTTGCCGAGCCGGCGTAGGGCCGCGTTGTGGCCGGCCTCGCGGTTCTGGCCTCGCCGTCGTCGTGCGGGGGAATGGCGCCGGCGGGGGAGGAGTGGATGCGGGTGGCCTCGGAGAGGAGAGCGGGAGGATGCCGAGTATGGGTCGTCCCCGTTGGGGTCAGGTCCGGCGCGCGTCGGCGGTGCGTGCGCTGCTGAGCCTGACCAACGGTGTCATCTGTGCGGTCTTCCGTTCGGCGGTGTCAGGAGCGGGCGAGCCACAGATCGGAGCCGAACACCTCGTAGTGGAGGTCGGCCGCTGGGCGCGACCCGGACGAGATCCGCGAACTCATGGGGGCGGGCGACCGGTACATGGCGTGGGTCCGGGCCGGCGCCGCCCACTCCCAGAAGACGATCCCGGTGCACCGGCCCAGCGTGCCGACTGGCCTGCCTCCCATCCGGGCGGCCGAACTGATGACCGCGGCCTGCTCCACCGAAAGCGTCGTCCCGGACCGGGCCTACCACAGCTCGCTACCGCCCGAGCTGGCCCCGTGGTACGTGTACATCGAAGTGCTGGGGCACTGCATAGCGGTCGCCGTGGACGGTGTGTACGAGTCGAACGGCGACCCGTGGGAGTACATGACCGTGGCTCCGGTCCGTATGGTGCGGAAGGCGGGCTGGACCGTGCAGGACGGGATCGTCGTCTCTCCGGTGCCATTCGACACCGGCATCGGTGCCGTGGAGTGGGTCGAAGAGGATGTCGAGTTGTGATCGTGCGCTGCTGGATAGCAGGTGCCGGCCGGGCAGCGCACCGAGGCCTGGCGCGGCGCCACCAGCACCCCCGCCGGTAGGCTGACCGGCAACCGGGCCAGCACACGGCCCGGCGCGTCGATCCCAGTGCCCATCTGTTCCAGCTACCTCCGGCGGCCCTGTCTGGAGAGACACGAATCGCACAGCGCCTCGCACGGGCCTGAACTCGTCGGCACGATCTTTGAACGGATCGAATGCTGGTCTCGACCGCAAGGCCCGCCGGTTCCAGGGCAAGTCCGACCCGATCGGCGCGATCGCCGTCGCGCCACGCCGCCATCCGGGCGAAAGGCCGAGGCTACGTGCGGGTGAAACCCGTCTGGTAATGCCTCGCGCTCTCGTTCGGTGAGACGTTCGCTTCCGAGTGTGGCGCGGGCTTGGGCTGGGGGAGAGGTAGTGGACGATGAGCGCTCCGCGCGCCAGGGCACGGATCCCGTCGAACAGGGCGGCCGGCTGGACTTCTTTGCCGAGGAAGCCGCTGGCGCCGCCGCGCAGCGCCTCGAAGACGTGACATGGTTTCCAGCACGTGCAGGCCGGGGGCCGATGGCTCTTATCGCCATCCCACTAGCGAGTGTGTCCCGTGGGCGCACTCAATGATGACCAGGGGCGCGGAGGTGGGGTCCCGGAGAGTGGCGGACCGGCCGTGCGGCGAGTCGACGCACGGCGCTGTCACGGTGCCGCCCAGTTCCCTGGCCTTGGCCGCGGACGCGTCGCAGTCGGTGACAGCGAAGCAGGGACGCCAGTACGGCGCGGCGTGTTCCGGCAGGTCGGCGCGCACCATGCTGGCGATGGGCCGCCCGGCCAGCCGCCACAGGTAGGAAGGGGCGTCGGTGAGGCCCTGGAAGACGACCGGGTCGTCCCAGCCCAGGACATGGCGGTAGAAGTCACCGGCCGCGACGACGTTCTGGCAGACCAGTTCCACCCAGCACAGGGTGTTCGGTTCGCTGATCACGGAGGCCCCCGGAAGATCGTAGGCCTGCCAGTAGGCGAACGCCGCGCCCTCGGTGTCGCCGACGAGCACTACCCGCCCCAGGTTCGCGGCATCGGTCTCCTCGAGATACACCTCGCCCCCGGCCTCTCGGGTCGCCGCGGCGGCCTTCGACGCGTCCCGGACGCCGAAATAGCAGGTCCAGGTGGGGGCGATGGCGTCGTCGGCGAGGGCCATCAGCCCGGCGACACTGAGCCTGCCGTGCGGGTCGAGGGTGAACAGGAGCTGGTCCAAATGGGTGTCGCGGAAGCTGACGAAGTAGGAGCTCCAGCCGAACAGGCCGCGGTAGAACCTCCGCGAGGTCTGGATGTCCGGGCTGTCCAGCTCCACTCCCACCGGAGCGCCCGGCTCGAACGAGCTGATCTCGGGCATGGCGATCTCCCTTCGCCGCACCGACGCCTTCCGCTCATCTCCTCTCCACATTACGGATCGCCAGGGTAAACGATCACTGCCGTCCGGAATCGGGTTCCCCAAAAAGCCGCCCCTATAGGAAATTTCGGCAATGCCGGAGTTGTCGGCTTACGCCGTTATCGGGGGTCCGACGGCCGCTCCAGAGGCAGGCCCATGGAGTACTCGTCGACCGTGGCGCCGTCGGCCTGGTTGTGCGCCACCACGGTCAGCTCCAGGCCGCGACCGCGAGCCGCGGCGCCCGTTCCGGGGGGTTCGTCCCGCCGCTCCCGCTCGCTGAACCTGGACTCGCGATTGAGGGTCAGGCGCAGATCCGGCACAGCGGCACGCTCACACCCTCCCGCAGTCGAACGCGGGTCGAGCGCCCACCGCGCTTACCCGCAGGTCAGCGCCATTGACGGAGTTTCCGGCAGCCACACGTCCATGCGGGGACCGGAGCGCCTCGCGGACCGGGCATGACTTCCCGGCACCCTGTCCTGCTCGGAAACCGGGCTCGATGACCTGTTCTGGGCTGTGGCGGGGTCGGCTGGAGTGGTCGGTCATGTCCGCGGCTCGGAGCTGGTGGCACCGGTCGGACCACCGCGCCGCCGTGGTGTGGCCGACCTGGAAGCGCTCGGCGGCGCGCCGTAGCGCCCTACCAGGGCACCATCGACGTCGCGTCCATCAGAATCCGGCTCCACGACCCCGCCCATGATCTGAGAATCACGATCTGGAGGACCTCCACGAACTGGCTGCCCCTCACTACCGGGGAGGCGATCTGTCGATCTAGAGAACGGTGGTGCTCGACCTACGACCTGACAGGCGGAGTGGTGGGTTCGCGGAGGAGGTCCCGGGTGCGGCGCGCCGAGGTGGCCGGATCGGGGCCGATGGGGACGATGG
The DNA here is from genome assembly GCA_050942275.1 of Spirillospora sp. CA-255316. GTDB lineage: Bacteria > Actinomycetota > Actinomycetes > Streptosporangiales > Streptosporangiaceae > Spirillospora. The sequence goes on from CP192047.1 coordinate 4,908,168, forward strand.
CGGCCCAGATGTCGGTGGCACCCGCGTCCAGGAGGGACTGGAGTTGGGTGCGCACCGAGGCCTTGTCGCCGACGATGGCGGGCGACGGCCGAGGCGGCCCGGTTGGTAGCCCTGGTCGGTGAGGAACGAGGAACGAGGACCGCATGACCGAGGTGTCGGCGGTGAACATGACCTCGACGGTGGAGCGGCGCAGGGCGATCCTCCACCGGCCGTTGCGCCGTTCGAGGCGGTCGAGGTAGCCCCCGCTGATGGACTGGGTGGTCCGCCCGTCCTTGCCAAGCAGGACGACGATGACGTAGCTGTCGCAGTGGGCCACGTCGCCGTCGATGTCGCAGGAATGCGTGGTGATGTTGTGGGTGTGGACCTGCGACGTTGCGGCGTGCGCGTGGTCGACGCACGCCGCATACTCCGCGCCCGAATTCAGGTCTCGGCAGCCGGTACGTACGGCTATGGACGATCCCCGATGCCGGGCAGATGGATACTGGCCGCGGTCGGCGCTCTGGCCTGCCTCGAACGGTTCAGACTCCTGCGGGTCCGGGGCCGCCGTGGATGTAGAGGGTCTGGCCTGAGCAGAAACTGGAGGCGTCGGAGGCGAAGAAGAGGACGCCGTAGCCGATCTCTTCTGGTTCGCCGAGGCGGCCGGAGGCGTTGGTCATGGCGATGGTCTCAAGGTCGAGCCCGAGGCGCTCGGTCTCTTCGGTCAGTGTCGCGGCTCGGACGGCTCCCACGGCGATGGTGTTCACGCGGACTCCCTTGCGGGTCCAGGCCGCGGCCAGTGAGCCGGTGAGGTTGTTCACTCCGGCTTTCGCGGCGCCGTAGGGTGCGGCCTGGGGCATGGCGAGCAGGCTCGCCCCCGAGGAGATGTTCACGATCGCGCCCTTGCCCTGCTCGATCATGGGCTCGGCGGCGGCGCGGGAGAGGAACCACACGCTGCCCAGGTTGAGCGCCAGGACCTCCTGCCATTCGTCCTCGGTCCACTTCATGGGCGACTTGGGCTCGGCTCCGCCGGCGTTGTTCACCAGGATGTCGACGCGCCCCATCTCCCGCAGGGTGGTGTCGACGAGTTGGCGGCATTGGGCGGGGCTGGTCACGTCGGTCGGTACGGCGAGCGCCCGGCGGCCGAGCGCCTCGATCTCCTTGGCCGTGGATTCCAGCGGCCCGGGGCGCCGTGCCGCCAGCACGACATCGGCCCCGTGCTCGGCGAGCACCAGCGCCGCGCCACGGCCGATGCCGGTGCCGCCGCCGGTGATGACGGCGACCCGCCCCTCCAGATCGAACCGGTCGCTCATGTGACTGCACCTCCGTTGACACCGATGACCTGACCGGTGATGTAGCCGGCCTCGTCCGAGCACAGGAACGCGCACGCCGCCGCGATGTCGTCGCCGGTGCCGAGCCGTCCCGCCGGGACCATCCTCGCCAGCACATCGGAGCCCGGCAGATATTTGGCCTCCTGTTTGGCGCGCGTCATCGGCGTGTCGGCCGCGAACGGCGGGATCGTGTTGACCGTGATCCCCTTCTTGGCGTATTCGAGCGCGACCGTCTTGGTGAGCGAGATGACGCCCCCCTTGGACGCCGAGTAGTGCGCCTGGCGGGGCGTGCCCGTCTGCCCCGCGGCCGAGGAGATGGTGACGATCCGGCCCCAGCCCCCGGCCACCATGTCGGGGATCGCCGACTGCAGGCAGTTGAACGTCCCTGTGAGGTTCACCGCGATGGTCCGTGACCAGTCGTCGGACGTGAGCTTCTCGAACGACACGAATCCGGACACTCCGGCGCTGGTGACCAGGATCTCGATCGGTCCCCACGCCGTGCGGACCTCATCGAACGCCTTGTCGACCGAGGTCCGGTCCGCGACGTCGGCCTCACCCGCGATGGCCTGGCGTCCTTGCGCACGCAGGGCTTCCGCCGCCCTGGCGGCGGCGTCGGCGTCCAGGTCGAGCACCGCGACGCGCCGACCTCGGCGCGCGAGGTGCTCGCAGATCGACAGTCCCAGTCCGGACGCACCGCCGGTCACGACCGCTACACGACTCAACCTGTTCCTCCCGGTTCGGCGATCGGGCCTTCCGAAGAAACCCGCTCTGCTATACGACTGTACAGCAGGTGCTGTACGATCGTGCAAGAGCATCCGAGGAGGAACATTGAGCGAGAGTGACCTCTACTACGACCCCTACGACGTCGAGATCGACCGCGACCCGTACCCGACCTACCGGCGGCTGCGCGACGAGGCGCCGCTGTATTACAACGAGCGCCACGACTTCTGGGGGCTGAGCCGCTTCGCCGACGTCGACGCCGCCCTGAAGGACAACAAGCGCCTCAGCTCGGCCAAGGGTGACATCCTCGAGGTCGTCAAGGCCGACCCCGTCATGCCGCCCGGCGTGTTCATCAACGAGGACCCGCCGCAGCACACCGTCCACCGCGCCCTTGTCTCACGAGCCTTCACACCCAAACGGATGAAGATGCTGGAGGACAAGATCCGGGCCTTCTGCATCGCCTGCCTCGACCCCCTCGCCGGCTCCGACCGGTTCGACTTCGTGGTCGATCTCGGAAACGAGCTGCCGATGCGGGCCATCGGCATGCTGGTCGGCATCCCCGACGCCGAGCAACCGAAAGTGCGCGACCACGCACAGCGCAGCCTGCGCAACCGGCCCGGCGAGCCGCTACCGGTCAACAAGGACCACTATTTCGACGGCGACATGTACGCCGACTACGTCGCCTGGCGGAAAGAGAACCCCTCCGACGACCTCATCACCGAACTGCTCAACATCGAGTTCGAAGACGTGGACGGCACGGTCCGCCGACTGGCCAAGGACGAGATCCTGACCTTCCTGGCCGTGATCGCCGGCGCCGGCGTCGAGACCACCGGACGCCTGTTCGGCTGGATGGGCAAGGTACTGGCCGAGCACCCCGGCCAGCGCCGCGAACTGGCCGAGAACCGCTCACTCATCCCGAACGCGATCGAGGAACTGCTCCGCTACGAACCGCCCGGCCCACACGTGGCACGCTACGTCGCCGAAGATGTCGAATACCACGGCACGACGGTCCCCGCCGGTGCTGCAATGCTGCTCATGGTCGCCTCGGCCAACCGCGACGAGCGCCGCTTCACCGACCCCGACCGCTTCGACATCCACCGCGCCATCGGCACCCACGTGACCTTCGGGCACGGCGCACACTACTGCCTCGGCGCGGCCCTGGCCCGCCTCGAAGGACGCATCGCCCTCGACGAGGTACTGAACCGCTTCCCCGAATGGGAGATCGACACGACCAACGCCCGCCGCGCCCCCACGACTACGGTCCGAGGCTGGGACTCCATGCCGGCGATCGTCGGCTGACGCGCCGCCGGCAAGGACTCATCGCCGCCCAAGAACGCGGGAGGATCAGCCCTCGGCAGTGTCATGGCTGTACCATTTCGGCCTTTGTGTCTGCTAATTCATGCGGCCTGTTCACTTCCAGGCCGAAAGGGTGGGCCGCCGAGAGTCAAGAGATCGGCGGCTCTCGCCTGGCCGCCGAGGCGCCGCCCCCATGAACTGCTGGCCCCAGATGCCGGTCAACCGGCAAAGCCGATGTTGCTCGGGTCGAGGGCTCAGCGGCCGGGAATGTCGGGTCTTCGCCGGGTGGATCGTGGTTCGGCAGGCTCGGTCGCCTCCGGATTCGGCTGGATCCGGCTTCCCGGGGGCGATGACAAGGCCCCTTCGGGGTGGTCGGCTTGACATCGCCACGTTGTCGCAGGCCGGCACGGCGCTGGGCCTCTGCCCACTCGGCTTCCGATCAGTGTTCCGCTGGGCTCGGGTAAGGATCGGCCGGGGGCTCGACGCGTGCCAGGTGCTGTTCGACGAGGGTGAGGATCTCGTCGTGGCCGTCGGTGATGCCCAGCATGCCGTCCATGGCCAGTCCGCGGGAGAGCGCGACGGTAAGAGCGGTCAGTGCGGCCGGGGTCAGGCCACCGTCGCCGTCCGTCAGGCCGTTCGAGGCGCGCTCGAGTATCTCTTTCTGTATCCGCCGGTATCTGCGGGTGTAGGTGACCAGTTCATCGTGGATGACCGGACGGTGGTTGGCCAGAGCCAGGAATTCGATGGTCAGGGCGCTGTCGCGAGGCTCGCTGCTGACCTCCCACAGGGCGCGCAGCGGCTGGTCGACCTCGGCGACGCGCTCCAGGCGCTTGAGGGTGGCGTCGGCTCCGCGCCGGAAGACGGCCAGGAACAGTTCGTCCATGGTGCGGAAGTGGTAGTAGACGAGGGCCTGGTTGACCCCCGCCCTCGCGGCGATCTTGCGGGTGGTGACCGCCGCGTACCCCTCCTCGAGCAGCAGTTGCGTGGCCGCTTCCAGCAGGGCCGTGCGGCCTGTGGAATCCCTGGCCGGACGGGGACCGCTCATGTCGTTCCCGGAATCGGGACGGCAGCGGAGGTCAGGGCGGGAAGCACTCGGCCACTGTATCGGCCCTTGACCCTGTAACTCAGCGCTGCTAGTCATATGCCTAGGAATTCCTAGGCGGACGCCTAGTAGACCGGGCGGAGCGGTAGTGCTCATGAGCAGACCCGGGGAGGGAGACGGCGACGTGCCGCGGGAGATCGTCGTCACGGCACGGCAGGGCGTGCTCGCCGCCATCGGGCGCGATGGTCCGCCGCATCCGCCGAACATGGACGACGTGCCCGAAGTACCAAGCGGAAGGCGGTACGCGATCCGTACCTCCACCACGACGAGCCGGATCAAGGGACGCAACCTGCCGCGCGACCGGCGAGCGGTCCCGCGTGTTCCTGGGCCGGACTTCCTCAACGTCGCCGTTGCGGAAGGCGTCGTCGGCCTGGTTCACCGGCGCGCTCGCCGGGCGGCCATCGGACTTAGAGGAGAGATGTGTCCATCACCTTCACCCCCCTCGGCCCCGCGATCGGGGCCGAGGCGACCGGCCTGACGGGACGTGACCTGCTCGAGCCGCAGACCGCCGAGAAGCTGCGCGCCGCCTTGACCGACCGCGGCGTCGTGATCTGCCGGCAAGCCCACATCTCCGATGCCGACCTTGTCGCCCTGAGCCGACTCCTGGGGGAAGTGGTCGTGGCCCCCATGGGCGGAGACGCCACTCATCCAGAGATCTCGACGATCAGCCTGGACCCCGCCAAGAGCGAACTGGCCGCCTACCGCGCCGGTACCTTCAACTGGCACATCGACGGCGCCAATGACGAGGTCCCTCAGAAGGCGACCCTCCTTGTGGCGCGTCAGGTATCCGACGAAGGAGGCGACACGGAGTTCGCCAACACCTACGCCGCCTACGAGGCGCTGCCGGAAGAGCGGAAGGAGGAGCTCCAGGGCCTGCGGGTGGTGCACAGTTTCACCGCCTCCCAGCTGCTGGCGAACCCCAACCCGTCAGAGAAGGAGCGGGCCGCCTGGCGGCGAGTGCCCACGCGTGAGCATCCCTTGGTCTGGACCCGGCGCAACGGCCGCAAGTCACTTCTGATCGGCGCCACCACCGACCACGTCGTCGGCATGCCGGACGACCAAAGCCGCCTCCTGCTGGATCGTCTCCTGGAATGGTCGACACAGCCGCGGTTCACCCTGCGGCACCATTGGAGCCCCGGCGACCTGGTGATCTGGGACAACACCGGAATGCTGCACCGGGCGCTGCCCTACCGGCCGACCTCTCCGAGGCTCATGCGCCGCACGACCTTGGTCGGAGAAGAAGCCGTCGCCTGACGGGCGAACGGCCGTACGGCCATGGAACGGCCGCGATGGTCGCGGCAGGCGCGAGGACGGCGCACCGGAAGCACCAGGAGATCATGGGATGACACCACCCGCGTGGGACCGTCCACGCACCGCGATCATCACCGGAGGCGGCTCGGGGATCGGACGGGCCATCAGCGAGCGGCTGGCGTCAGAGGGCGCCGCGGTCGCCGCGCTCGACCTCGACGGCGCATCGGCCACGAAGACCGCGGAGGCGATCAGGCGATCCGGCGGAACGGCGATCGGCCTGAAGGCCGACGTCACCGATCGAGAAGGGATCGAGGACGCGGTCCGCGAAGTCGCCGAACAGCTGGGACGCCCCACGATCCTGGTGAACAGCGCCGGCCTGGACGGCTTCCAACCCTTCCTCGACATCACGGCGCGGACCTGGGAGCGCATCCTGGCCGTCAACCTGACCGGCACGTTCAACTGCTGCCAGGCCGTCGTGCCGCACACGGTCGAGGAAGGCTGGGGCCGCATCGTCAACATCTCCTCATCCAGCGCGCAGACCGGCAACCCGATGATGACGCACTACTCGGCGGCCAAGGCGGGCGTGGTCGGGTTCACCAAGGCACTGGCACACGAGCTCGGCCCGCACGGCATCACGGTCAACACCATCCCACCGGGATTCATCGACACCCCCATGCTGCGCAGGACGGAGGCGAAAGGACTCCTCGGGAAAGGGATCGCCTCTCACGAGCGCACGACCCCGGTCCGCCGAGTCGGGCTCCCACAGGACATCGCCGCCGCATGCGCCGGCCTGGTACGCGACGAGGCCGGCTACCTGACCGGCCAGGTCATCGCGGTCAACGGAGGAAGGACCATCTGACATGGCACGCATCGAGCCACTTCCCATCAAGCAATGGCCGCCGGAAATGCGCCAGGCCCTGGCCGCGATGACACCGCCGGCCCCCCGGCACCCGCAGCTAACCAAAGAGGGACGCCCGAAAGCCCTCAACACGCTGGGGACCTTCGCCCATCACCCCGCTCTGGCCCACGCGTTCTTCACCTTCAACGGCCATATCCTGATGGCGACCACGCTCACCGAACGGCAGCGCGAACTCCTCATCCTGCGCGTCGCGACGCTGCGCAAGTCCTCCTACGAATGGGCCCAGCACGTTCACATGGCCCTCGACGTCGGCCTCAACGAGGAGGAGATCGGCCGCGTCGCCTACGGGCCGGACGCACCGTACTGGGATCCGCTTGAAGCGGCCCTGCTCCGCGCGACCGACGAACTGGTCCGAGACGGCGCGATCACAGAGCCGACCTGGACGGCGCTCTCCAGCAAGCTCGACACACGGCAGCTGATGGACGTCATCTTCACGGTCGGTTCCTACGAGACACTCGCCTGGCTCTTCGGCTCCTTCGACTTGGACTTCGACGAAGACCTCCAGAGAGACGCCTGACGAACTCCTCCACGACACTCCAGCCGTCCCCACCGGCATGGCCAGACGGCGTCGCCCCGGCGGCCGGAGAACATTCGCGATGCACCGCGTCGCGAACGCGATTCCTGACCGACGGCCGCCCGCTGGTACCCGCTGCCTTCGACCGAGGCCCCGGCAATTCGCCGGAGTACCTGCTCGACAGCGGCCGCCTGAGTCGGCTCCCCGGTCGGCTCCCTCCGGCCGAGAACACGCATCTGACCGAACCTGGCGATTACCGGGGATGTCATTTCCGTGCGTCTGGCCATATCGGACGGCGTCGACCGGGGCGCCTCTCACTCACACAATGCTCTGAGGCGGTCCCGCGAAATCGTGAAGGGTCGGGCCACGTTGGCTCCCCTGATTGGCTCCCGTGGCTCCCCGGAGCGAGGGAGGACCCCCTGTCCCACTAAAGATCATCAACATGCGCGATGCTCACGGTGAATGATGCCGTGACCGCCAATGCCGCTCTCGTCGATGGAGACTGCACTCAACACATGACCGACATAACGGGCGGATCGCCAAGACCGTGCAGACCGGGGTCGGCCCGGTCCGCCTGGCCGTGCCCCGGGACCGGGCCGGGACCTTCGAGCCGGTAGCTGGTGCCCAAACGCGCCGGACGGGTGTCGGGCGGCCTGGACGACATGGTCATCTCGCTCTATGCGCACGGCATGACGGTCCGCGACATCGTCCACCACCGACGCCGGGAACACTGTTGGCCTGGCATCGGCGCCTGGTGGCCGAGCACTGGACCTACCCGAGCGAGGCCGGTCGTCCACCTGTCTCGCAAGAGGTCCGCGACCTGGTGGTTCGACTTGCCACCGGGAATCCGCGCTGGGGCCATCGCCGGATCCAGGGCGGGCCGCTCGGCCTGGGTTACCGGTTGGGTGAGGGTACCGTCCGGCGGATTCTGGCGGCGGCCGGGCTGGGGCCGGCGCCGCGGCGGGCCTCGCCGACCTGGCGGTAGTTCCTGGCCGCGCAGGCTTTTCGGTGTGCTGGCGTGCGACTTTCTGCACGTCGACACCGTCTGGCTCCAGCGCTTGTACGTGTGGTTCGCGATGGAGACCGAGACTCGCCGGGTGCACATCCTGGGCGTCACCACCAACCCGACCGGGTCCTGGACCGCGCAGCAGGCCCGCAACCTGCTCATGGACCTGGGGGAGCGAGTGGAGGAGTTCAGGTTTCTGATCCGCGACCGCGACGCCAAGTACACCGCTGTATTCGATGCGTGTTCACAGCGGCGGGTATCGCGGTGGTGAAGACACCGCCGCGCTCACCACGTGCCAACGCCCACGCCGAACGATTCGTCGGCACCTTGCGCCGCGAATGCCTCGACCACCTGCTCATTTACTGGCAACGGCACCTGCGCTCGATCCTGACCGAGTACGAACGCCACTACAACACCCACCGCCCGCACCAAAGCCGCGCACTCCGCCCACCGCTGGACGATCCTGCACGCGTGGTCGACATTAACGCTCGCATACAGCGCCGCACCGTCATGAACGGACTGCTCAACGAGCACCATCGCGCTGCCTGAGGCCTCCGCAACAGCCCAGTTCAACACCCATGTGCGTGATACTGGCACCCCACACGCGTCGGCTTTCTTCGCGCGGGAGCTCGACCCGCGACTGCCCAGGTAGTCGCGTTCATCGACGAACATCGTGATCGGTTCGGGGTCGAGCCGATCTGCCACGTCATGCGAGGCGCCGGCGTCCAGATCGCCCCGTCCACCTATTACGCCGCCAAGACGCGTCCGACCTCGGCGCGGGAGGGACGCGAGGATCAGCGCGCCCGCGCGCGGGCGGGCGTCCTGTCCGCGTCGGGTTCGGCCGGCACGGCACGCGCGAGGCGCTTGAGCTTCGCCACCGGGATGCGGTAGCCGATCGCGGCGGCGGTGCCTGGCCAGCGCAGCAGCGCGCGGCCGTCGGCGAGGTCGCCGTCGACGATCTCCGGCGTCGACGACCTCGGGAAGGCTCCGGCGAACTTGAGGTCGAGGCCGAAGGCCTCCGTCCACCCATAGGGGATCGGGTCGAACGGTGGCGCGTCGGCGCTCAGCAGTGCCCCGGCCGCGGCGGCGCCCTGCGCGAGCGCGTTGGTCCACGTCGCGTCGCGGCGCAGTGATCCGTCCGCGCGCCGGGTCACCGCGACGTCGCCGGCCGCGACGATCCCCGGCGCCACGCGGCAGTGTTCGTCGACGATGAACCCGGTGCCGGGAACGGAGTGCTCCGGAAGGAGACCGGTCTCCGCCTCGCTTCCCAGCGCCGCCGCGACGAGGCCGGCGTCGACGCGTTCGCCCTCGGCCGTGACCACGCCGCCGTCCGAGAACGAGCCGCCGCGCGTCGCGATGATCCGCACCCCGTGCTCGCGGGCACGGTCGCGGAGCGTGTGCGCCAGGTCGCCGATCTTCGCCTCGAGGGCGCCGGGCCGGATGAGCATCGTCGTCTCCGCCCCGGAGTCCCGCGCGGCGGAGGCGAGCTCGTAGGCGAGGAACCCCGATCCGACGATCACCGCGGAAGTGGCGGTGCGCAGCCGCAGCCGGAGGGACCGGGCGTCGTCGAGCGTGGCGAGCACCGCGACGGAGGCGTCCTCCGGCCTTCTCGCCCGCGTTCCCGTGGCCAGCACCAGCCCGTCGTAGGGAAGGCGGTCCCCGTCCGAGGTGTCGACAACGCGGGCGATGGGGTCGACACGCACCGCGCGAACGCCGCGGCGCACCTCGGCCCCCGCGACATCAAGGGCGAGGTCGCCGCGTTCGGCGCGGCCCCGCAGGAAGGCCTTGGACAGCGGCGGCCGCGAGTACGGGCCGTAGGCGTCGCCGCTGACCATGACGACCGCGCCGTCGTGCCCGAGATCGCGCAGGGCCCCGGCGGCCGCCGCGGCCGCCGGGCCCCCGCCGACGATGACGACGCGCGAGAGGGGCGTGCGCGTCACGCGTGGGACCGCACGAGTAGCGCGGCTACGGGGCACACCCCGGCACCGGCTGACGCGGCCTCCTGGTCGTGCGCCGGCACGTCGCGGTCGGCGTACGCGAACACCACGTAGCCCTCGTCGTCCAGGCCGTAGAGCGCCGGCGATCGTTCCTCGCAGAGCCCGTGCCCCTCGCAGCGCTCCCGGATGACCTCGATGCGCATCATGCCGCCTTTCGGGGGACGAACCGGACGGGGATCTCGGCGTGCGTGTTCACCATCGAGTTCTCCGCGATCAGCGGGTCGCCGGTGAGCTCGAAGCGCTCGACGGCGTCGAGCAGCGCGTGGATGAGGGCGTGGAGTTCGAGGCGGGCGACGCCCTGCCCCGCGCAGCCGTGCGTGCCGTATCCGAACGCGAGGTGGTCGAGCGGGTTGCGCCGAAGGTCAAACTCGTCGGGGCGCTCCCACTTGCGCTCGTCGCGGTTCGCCGAGGCGATGAGAGTCCACACCCTGGCGCCTTGAGGGATGCGCACGCCGCCCAGCTCCGTGTCGCGTGAGGCGATGCGGCTGAACCCGCGCAGGGGGCTCTCGAACCGGACGAGTTCGTTGATCGTCGACGCCACGAGCCCCGGTTCGGCGCGCAGCGCCGCCCACTGGTCGGGCCGCTCGGCGAAGATGACGAGGAGATGGCCGATGGCCGTGGCCGTGGTCTCCAGCGAGGGGCCGATGTAGTCGATGAACAGGAGCGGGCACTTCTCCGCGGGGATGACCCCCTGGTCGGCGGCCTCGAGCACGGCCGCACCGAGCGTCCCGGGCGTGAGTTCCCGGTTCGTCGCGAGCTCGTTGGTGAACTCGACCATGTGTTGGGTCAATTCGAGGTTGCGCGGGGTGCGTTCGGTGACGGGGCCCTGCAGATCGTTGCCGCCCTGCGCCCATGCGTAGAGGTGTTCGCGATTGCGTTCGGGCAGGCCGATGAAGTCGGGGACGACCGAGATCGGCATCACTTGGGCGAACTCCGTCACACCGTCGAACTCGCCCTTGTCGAGGACCTGGGCGACCAGATCCCGCGCCTTCTGCACGATCTCTTCGGTGCGCGCACGGATGGCGCGGGGCTTCAGCCCGTCCGCGACGACGGAGCGCAGAACGTCGTGCTCCGGCGGATCGCTCACGAGCGTGTTGCCCTGCATGATCTGATTCAGCACGGGGTTGAACCCGATGCCCTGCCCGGAGATGAAGGTGTCGTGGTCGGCGAGGGCGGCTCTGACCTCGTCGTAGCGCACGACCGCGTACGCGTCGGGCTCCCGGACCCGGACGACCCCGCCCAGCTCTCGTAGCTCGCGGTACTGCTCGTAGCGGACGTGCTGATCGGAGGAGGCGAACAGGTCGATCTCGGACGTGGGGGTGGTCGTCATGGGTTCCTCCTCGTCAGTCAGAGCGGCAGCGTCGGCTCTTGGTTGCCGAGCAGGAGCCGCCCGTAGGCTTCCCTGCCGATCTCGGGAGTGACGAAGGCGTGCCGGGCGGCGATGTTCGAGTCCTGCCAGATCCGGCTCAGCACGTTGGCCTCGGCGAACGAACCGGCGCCGTTCGCCGTCATCAGCAGGTCGATCGCCTCCGTGACCAGCTCGGCGATCGCGCCGGTGTCATTGCGGATACGCCCGCGGGTGAGCAGGTCGAGCAGCTGCCGTGCGTCGGCCGCCTGGTCGAGGTCGAGACTGACCCGGTGCGCTGCCAGTTCCGCCAGATGCAGGTTGGTCGCCGCCTTCGCCAGAAGGGCGTGATGCGTGGGGGAGAGCCGCGCCTGCTGGTAGTCGGTGTAGGCGACCGGCTTCCCGGGCAGCTTCGCACGCGTCACCTCGAGCGCATGCCTGCCGATGCCGAGCTGCGGTACGACGAGGAAGAAGGCCGTGACGCTGGGCAGTGACACCGACGCCAGCCGATGCTCCTTGTCCGACGTGAGATAGCTACTGTCGACCATGTCCTGAAAACGCTGCACCCGATGGTCGGGCACGAAGTGATCCTCGACGACGATCGTGTCGCTGCCCGTGCCCTTCATCCCGGTCACGAACCAGCTCGGCTCGATCGTGAAGGCCTCGGCGGGGACGAGGGCCGCGCCCAGATCGTCGCCCTCGAGCAGGATCCCCAGGGCCGCCCAGTCCGCCACGAAGGAGCCGGAGGAATACGGCCAGCGGCCGCTGACGATGTATCCGCCGTCGACGCGCTCCGACTTGCTGCCCGGCGCGAAGACGCCGCACACCTTGGCCCGCGGGTTCGTCCCGAAGACCTCCTGCTGCGCCTGGTCCGAGAACGTCGAGGCGAATCCCGCGCCGTTCATCAACAGGGTGGCGAGCCATCCCGCCGACCCGTCACCACGGGCGATCTCGGCGACGACGTCGACCGCGGTGCGGATGGTCGCGTTGGCGCCACCCCAGCGCTCGGAAACGAGCAGGTGGAACAGCCCCGCGTCCTCCAGTGCCTGCACCACCTTGGGCACCACGCGCCGGGCCTCGGCGCCCTGGGCGGCGTGCTCGCGGACGAGGGGGACGAGATCTGTGGCACGGCCCACGATTTTTTTGTCAGGGAGTTCGATGCCCGAGGCTGGGGTGAGCGACAACTCCGTCACGTCAGTCATTGCGACTCCTTGGGGTGGGTGTGGCGGATGATGATGGATTCGCGGAGGGCTCACTCGACGAATCACGTCCTTCGTGATGCGGGGGCGTGCCGGCGACTGTGCGGATCGTCGCCCCGGCGCCGCCGAGCCGAGGGGGAGGGGAAGAGGAGAGTAGATGGAAGAGTCCTGCCTCATCCAGCGCCTTCATCGCCTCCGGGCCCACTCGGCGGGCTTCGGAGCCCCGTGCGGCGTGCTCGCGGATGAGCGGTACGAGCTCAGTGGCGCGGGCGATGATCTCGGCGTCGGGGCCCAGATGCCGGTGGCCGCGGCAATCGACGATGCTGTCACGGTGAGACCTCCGCCTGTCATGGGTCAACGGATGTCGGCATCGATATCGCTGACTCCGCCAGCATGAGGAGTCCCAGGTGACGGTGCCAAGCCCAGGAACTTTGCTCTGACGATGCACTCAACGCATAGGGCCGATCGACTGCCGCCGCAGCGCGTCAGTCCGCGGAACGTGCCGAATCGCCCGGAGGCTGGGGGACCGTCCTGCTCGCGACGAACCTGAGGAAGCGCCGGGCGGCACGGCCACTCGGGCCGTACTGGCGTGCTACCGCGCCGTAGCATCGGAAAGCCCCCGCATCGCTGAGCGGGATGCTCCGGGGCGTGGAGAGGTGACCGGGTTGCAGGGCCGGCACGATGGCGACTCCTATTCCGGCGGACACCAGCGCACGAAGCGTGGAGAGCTCTGTCACCTCGATCTCGATCCGCGAGCTGGGGCCGGCCTCCTGGAACAGCCGGTCCGTCACGTGCCGCAGCCCGTACCCAGGCTTGAGCGCCACCATGGGCATGTCGGCGACGGCGATCTGGCCCCGACCCTCGAACTCGTGCCCCGGCGGCACGCCGAAGTGCAGATCCTCACGACCGAGCGGAATCCATTGGAGATCGTCGGCGGCGGGCGGGGGAGCGACGAATCCGACGTCGATGCGGCCCTTGCGCACGTTGTCGACGACGGCGTCAGCGGCACCGCCCTTGAGTTCGAAGGAGGTGCTCGGGGCGATGCCGCGATAGAGGGTCAGCAACTCCGGCACCAGCCACCCGCCGAAGGAGTGGACGAATCCCAGTGACACTACCCCTCGGTCCAGGTCGACAAGGGTGGTGATCCGCTCCTCTCCCTGCTCGATCTCGTTCATCGCCCGCACGGCATGGGCCTGGAAGATCTCGCCGTACTTGTTGAGGCGCAGCCGGTTCTGATGCCGACCGAAGAGCCGGACGCCGAGCTTGCGCTCGATACGCGCCAGGGCCCTCGACAGGGTGGGCTGGCTGATGTTCTGCCGCGCGGCCGCGATCGTCACATGCTCGGTCTCGGCCAGGGTGACGAACCACTCAAGCTCGCGGAGTTCCATCAGAATCATACGTCTGATGCATAATGCCTGCTAGGCTCGGCGATCCCACGCGTGGGGATCACGGGATTGGCGATCGTTGACCGGAGCTCCGGCAGGGATCGATCTATAGCCATGATGTATCGATGGACCAAACAGACTGTATGGGATGAATGGGTGAGTTCGGCGAAGAGTGAACGAACGGTGCCCGTACCATGCCTGGCATGCCGAATCACGACGATGTGACGAGGGCGTGACCGGTGCTCGAGATCGTTGACCTGTCCGTGGGGGACGGCGCGGGAGGCGAGGCGTTGCGCCAGGCGAGGAAGGAACGAGGAGCGTCAGCGATGGCCGAGGAAGCACTGGACCGGCGCGTGGCCGTCATCACGGGAGCGGCACAAGGACTGGGGGCTGAGATTGCCCTCCGCCTCGCCGGAGACGGCTTTCCATCGCCCTGCTGCGGGCGACATTGAAGACCCACGACCATCGGATTTTGGTCTACACGAGTCCGATGGTCTGACGCGAGCGGTGCCTGTCCGGATATTACACTGGGCCGAGCAGTCCCTTGCGGATCGCATTTTAGTTGCCTGATGCCAAAGGCGGCACTCGCTTTTCAGGCAAGTAAGGTGACAAAAGGATAGCCGCCTTACTCACTGCGCTGATGTTCTGAGGGCCGGCGGAGTAAGTGATTTGGGTCCTTCGTGGGCGGATCGAGCGGCGATCTCGGCATTGGTCCGGCTGATGCTCACCGGTGATCGGCGGCGGCTGCGGTTGGTTGTATCGCCGCGCACGGTGCTGTGCTGGCACGCCCGCCTGGTGCAGCGCCGCTGAACCTTTCCGCACCCGCGCCCGGGACGTCCACGCACTGCGGCGGTGATCCGTCGGCTGGTGCTGGAGATGGCGCTCGCAGGTCGCATGAGGTGACAGCATTTCCGGCACCGACACGACGACCTCGCGGGCGACGTCCGAGCTGGTGATCCGCTTCGTCGGTCCTTACGTTCACGGGAGCGGGTCCGCGTGACCGGGATGCCGTTCTGGGGCTGGCCGTTAACGCGCGTTTGACTGCGGCTACCGGCGGGCCCGTGACGGTCGGCGGCCCGTCCAAGGGATAGGTCCGCCCCGGCGTCCTGGAAACGCCGGGGCGGACGGGGCTTGCTCGATGGTCAGAGCGTCCTTAGGTCGATGGCTTCGGCCATGGCCCGGTATCCGGTGTCGTTGGGGTGCAGGTGGTCGCCGCTGTCGTACTCGGTGCGGATGCGGTTGCGGCCGGGGTCGGCGGGGTCGGCCAAAGCCCGGTCGAAGTCGGCCACCGCGTCGTATTCACCGCTCGTGCGGATCCACTGGTTCACCTTCTGGCGTAGTTGTTCCCCAGTGGCGGTGTAGAACTGGAAGCCCTCGTATGGGGTGATGGTCGCGCCGATCATCTTGATGCCTCGGGCGTGCCCCGCTCGGATCAGTGTCCGGTGTCCCTCGATGATCTGCTGGGCCGTCACCGTCGGCCGCGGGTCGTAGCAGGCGAAGCCCTCGGCGTCATTGGCGATGATGTCGTTGATGCCCAGGAGGACGATCGCGGTCCGGGGGCGGGTCTGCTCTAGCACGTCCCGCTGGAACCGGGTGACGGCCGCGTCACCGAAGCAGGGTGAGCCGTTCAGGAGCCGGTTGCCGCCGATACCGGCGTTGAGCACGCTCCCCGGCCGGTGGGCGGCGGCGAGTCGTTCGGTGAGCTCGTCGGGATAGCGGTTGTTCGCGTCCGTGGATGACCCCACGCCGTCGGTGATCGAGTCGCCGAAGGCCACGACCGCGCCGCGCCCCGGCTTCCCGAGCACGTCGACGCCCGTGAGGAAGTACGACGATGTGCTCGTGTCGGTCGGGCTGAACGCGCCGCCGGAGTCGTACCGGCGGTCGCCGGAGGCGCGGTAGGTCTTCGCTGACGCGAACATGTGAAAGGTCGCCGGGCCGGTCGGCTTGGCGAAGTACAGCGTCACAGTCAGCCGCTCCATCGGGGAGACGCGGACCCGGAGCCCGTCACTGGCGGTCTGCCGGCCCGCGGGGATCACGGTGGCCGGCGACTTGCGGAAGGTCAGCGGTCGCACGGTACCGGGACGTACGGAGGCCCCGTCGCTCGCCTTCGCGATCGTCGCGCCGGCCAGGTGCAGCGGCTTGGTCCCGTAGACGTTCGACAGCCTGATGCGCAGGCTGGAGCCGCCGGTGCTGACGCGGATCACCTGGCGAACGGACTGGTCGGCGAAGCCGTCGACGGACCAGTTGGGTTCAAAGGGGCCCGCGTCGGGGCGCTGCGCGGCGGTCGCCCACGTTCCCTTCCAGCCGTGCTCGGTCGCCGAGGCGGACGTTGGGACGGAGGCTGAGACAGAGGCCAGGGCGGGCGTTGCAAGCGCGAACGCGAACGCGATGGCGCCGGCCATCGCGACGGCATGCTTCCTGATGTTGAGCCGCACAAACAGTCCTTTCACGAGTGATGCTGGTTGGAATCAGCGGTCAGCCGGGGGCACCTCGCAACGAGGACGCCAGATCGGCGAGCATCCGTTCGACCGTGCCGCCCTCGTCCTGGACCAGAGCACCGGCATAGTGCCGTTCATCCACCTCGATTCCGGCTTGTCGCAGCCGCGCGGCGAACCGGCGGACGGCTCGGGGCGGGTCGGGGCCGGACGTGATCACGATGGCGGGTGCGATCCCGGCCGGTTCGCCGGATGCGGTCCCCGCTTGGACGGTGTCCAGGATCGGGTCGATCAGGACTTGCCGCGTGAGCACCGGCCAGCCCTGATTCCAGGCGTGCGACGCCACGGCCGCGGCCAGGCCGCCCCCGGAGCCCGCCCCCGCGACCAGGAGCCGTGCCGGGTCGGCACCGAGTTCGGCGGCGTGGTCGGCAGCCCATTCCATGACCTCGATCGCATCGTGGAGTCGCAGATCGCCGACCATGGTCTGGCGCCAGGGGGCGAGAACGAGTACGCCCGCCTCTGAGCACAGGCTGCGGAAGAGCGGATCGGCCGCATGCCCCAGGGGCTGCGCCTCCCCCATGGAGTGAAAGAACACCAATAAAGCCGGGCGTGACCGTTCATCGGCTGGCGCGGGCCAGTGCAGGCGTGCCCGCAACCGCCCCGACGCCCCGCGCAACCGCAGGTCGGCGAACCGGTGCTGACCTGGCGGTGTTGGTGAGGTCATGTCTGGAAGGCTGGCATCACGCGCTGGAACAAGGGAAAGGCCGGTTGCGCATAACGGTCGTGCATGACGCGCATGGCCGCGTCCTGCGCGACGCCGCATAATCGTCGGCATGGACCACGAACCCGGAACGGTGCATTCCCTGGCTCAGGCGCCGGACGCCATCGAGTTGCGTCACCTGCGCGGGTTCGTCACCGTCGCCGAAGAGCTCAACTTCGGCCGCGCCGCCGCCCGGCTCTATATTTCGCAGCCCGCGTTGAGCCGCCAGATCCGTGTCATGGAACGGCTCATCGGCTGTGACCTCTTCCGGCGTTCCACCCACCGCGTGGAGCTCACGCTCGCCGGTGAGGCCTTGCTCGAACGCGCGCGTCAGCTGCTGCTCGACCTGGACGACGCCGTCGCCGCGACCCGTTCGATAGGCGGTGAACTGGCCGGACGGATCGCGCGGCTCTGGGAGGGCAGTCCCCTCGTCGCCGCCGACCCCGACATCCAGGAGCTGCGCACTGGATACGAAGCATTGCAGGGCCAGTTCGAGCCGCCGCCCGGCATCGCCGTCCAGCCGGTCAACGCCGACGGCGTCCCCTCGCTGTGGCTCACGCTGGAGCCGGAACGGCCGCCCCTCACGGTTCTCTACCTCCACGGCGGCGGATACGTGGCCGGTTCGGCCTACGGCTACCGGCCACTGGTGGGGGCCATGGCCGCCGCCACGCCAGCGGGCTTCCTCCTCCCCGAATACCGGCTGGCTCCAGAACATCCGTTCCCAGCCGCCCTGGAGGACGCCTTGACCGCCTACCAGTGGATGCTGGAAGCCGGAACGCGGCCTGAGGACGTCATCGTCGCCGGCGACTCCGCCGGCGGCGGGCTGGCTCTCTCGCTCCTGCTCAGCCTTGAACGGCACGGCCAGCCGATGCCGGGCCGCGCAGCCCTCCTGTGCCCCTGGGTCGATCTCAACGCCACCCCGGACGAGGTCGCGCCGGCCAACGAGGCGCAGCCCGTGATGTCCAACGCGCTGCTGCGCCTGTTCGCGACCGCATATCTCGGCGGCGCCCTGGCCGACGATCCCGTGCTGGCCCCTCTGACCGCCGACCTGTCCCGGCTCCCGCCGATGCTGATCCAGGTGGGAACGGGCGACCCTCTCCTGCCCGACGCCCGCCGCCTCACCGACCGCGCCCGCGAGCACGGCGTCGACGCCCGGCTCGAGCTCTACCCGGTCACGACACACGTCTTCCAGCTCTACTGGTCGTTCCTCCCAGAAGCGGCCGACGCGCTGGACAATCTGGGCTCCTTCATCCGCTCCGGCCCGGCCAGGGAAGGGCCCCGAGCGCTGAAGGCATGACCGGTGGCCCCGACAGCCGTCGGCCGTGAGGACTGGCCTCCGCGCCCACCGCGAACGCGGTCTCGTGCAGCGCCACCAGCACGCTGGGGTCGAGGACCAGTCCGGTCCGGGCCATGGCTGCACGGCATTCCGCTTCGGGCTCACCCGGCAGGAACAGCCGCTCGACCCCGGGCGCGCGCTCCGAGCCGCGGACCCGCTTCGCGAGTTCGGCGCCCCGTCGGGTGAACACGCCGGGCCACCGAAGGCGGCCGGGTCGAGCGCGAGGACGAAGTGGGCGCAGTCGTTGGGTACCGCAGTGTCGGCGTACAGGCCTTTGACCGCGCCGCCGAACGCTCCTCCCGACAGCACCCCGCTGAGTACGTCGACGATAAATGCCAGCCCGTAGCCCTGGGGCCCCGCGGTGGGCAGCAGCAGCCCGGAGATGGCGGCGGCGGGGTCGGTGGTAGGACGGCCCTGGGCATCGGTCGCCCAGGTCGACGGGATGTGGCGGCCCTCCTGCGCGGCGAGCCCGATCTTGCCGAGTGCCATCTCCGACAGCGCCATGTCCAGCACGATCTGCTCGTACCCGCCGACCGGCACCGCGATGGCCAGCGGTTGTTGCCGACGACCGCCTGCGCGCCGCCGGGGCCGGCACCATCCCGTGCATGGTCACCCCCGAGCACACACGGCGGACACGGGCGCTGCTCGGCCCGGACAAGTTGCTGCTGCCTGGGCACTTCGCGGTCGTGGACACCGACTCCGCCAGCGACCGCCTCCTTGACGCGCTCGTCGCGCACGGCGATCCGCCCGCCGTGGCGCGGGGCCTCCTCGCGCACATCGAGGCCGGCGCGGACCACGTCGGGGTCTATCCCGTCGGCGACGACCCGGTGCAGGTGTTGCTCGGCGTCGCGGCGCAGTGGCCGGCGCCTGAAGACTCAGGCTGACGCGCCGGTTGCGGCTCCGCCGAGCTGCCGGGCGCGGTGCGGCATCCGCGCAAGATGGTGTGCCATGTTGTCGCCACGGACGAGGCGGCGCGGCATCCGGCGTCTCTGGTGCGGACGCCGAGGGCGTTTCGCCGTTCGTCGTCGGTGGCTTCTCATCGCCGTGTCGGCGCTCGTCACCGACCGACCTCCCTGCCGCTCCGGCGACGTCCGACTGGGTGTTCGCGAGCCCGGATGGAAAGTTCGGCTCCTTCGCGCCCCGCGAGCGGCTGGGCAATATCGGGTCGAGGGCGACGTCGCGGTCCAACCCTGAGTACGGCGGAGCGCGGACTAACCGCTCAGGTTCATCGGACCTCATCGCTATGGGGCATCACCGCCGGCCCACGTCAACCTGGTGCACTGGGACGTGGCGGCCGCTTCTGCGCGCCCCGCATCGCCTGGCGTCGCCACGCCGCCGGCGTCAAGCCAGCTCGGTTGTCGGCATGGCTCCAAGCGTCGCTGAGCCGCGCGACGCACCGGCGAGTTCACCGCGCCGAACGCTCCGTGGTCCCCGATCCGCTGCACGATCTCGAAGAACAGGTTGTCCCGTGTCTCGGTGTACGCCTGAAGGAACTCGCCGTCGGCGTTGCGGTCATACATGATGTTCAAAGCTTCTCACGCCAATGGTCACGATCTGTGACTTCGCTGTCGCGACAAGTCGTCGGGCGAACGTGCTCGCATTGCGCTGCCGGCGGTCGCCGAGGGCCGGCCTGAGATGCCCTGACTGAGGCCGTGGCGGCCGCACATCTGAACCGTCCCAGCCGTGTCAGCCGGGGAGGCCCGAACTCAACCCGTAATCGGGCGGTTGGTGAACCGAATGCCGCAGTCTACGTATGCGGGGGTGTGACCGACTTTGACCGCCGACCGATGGAACGGTTTCGCGCACAGTGCGGCGCTGGCCAGATCGCTCCGCGGCTGCCGGCGTTGCGGCACCGGGCTGTGCTCGGTGAGGCCGTGGCCGATGACGAGGTCGACCTCGCCCGGCACTTCGAGGAGACACCGTGTGAAGAGTCGCATCCCATGGCGCTGGATGACTCTTGCGAGGATGCCGACAGGGTGTTCCCGCTCCTGTTCACCTCGGGGACTTCGGGGGAGCCGAAAGGGGTGCTGCACACCTCCAATACGCTGTACGTTCGGCTGGGCCGCGAAAAGCGCCGGTCGGCCGGGCGCCGCGGTGGAACCGGATCTGCGTTCCGACGGTGAGATCACTGCTGAGCGGCCCGCTCGTCTCTTTCTTCGCGGCGGTGTTCTGGCTTTGGCCACGCTGGGACGTGACAGCTGAGAGCTCATCGTCATTGCCGAGCATGATGACGGCTGGGACGACACGGGCGACCTGGCCGTCCAGATGGCCGGGACGGCATCCAAATGCTCGCCCGGGCATCCGAACGAATCGGTAACGGGAGGATCCCGGTGACCGACGTCGAGGCCGAACTGCTCACCCACCCGGCGGGCTCCTTGCCCCAGGTGGTGCCATGACCTCTACGAGGGAGGGACACCCTAACGAGGAGCTCCGCTATTACATCCGGATCGTCATCGAGCGCTCGTGCTAGTTCATCCAACGCCGCCACTACCAGCCACCGGGTTCTCCGTGCTGGCCACGGACGCGGCTGGCCGCGGAGGCGATCGACCTGGCGGCCGACCCGCGCGGGCAGGCGCCGGTCGGCCCGGAGGGCGGACGCGCGGCGCTCCTGGAGAACGCGGCCCATCTCCGGGCCCCGGCGTGCTCGTCGCCTCCGCTACGGAATTCTGATCAGACCTCGTCGGCGGGTTCGGGATCGGTGACCGCCATATTTCGGTGACGCACCGAGCACCGGTTTGGGCTATGACGCAGGACCGCGCGAGTCGGTGCTGACGAAAGCAGAGACGGAGAAACAATCACAATGCACGAGTACATGGAACTCGATCCCGACGGCGCGACCTCGGGCACGTACAGTTCCTGCGACGACGAGTTGCGTCTCGGGCAGGCACGGTGGCGCGAGCGTCCCGTTCCGACGCCTCGGCATCTGGTGCAGCCCCCCGAGGCCGCTCGGCTGGCAGTCCGCATGGGACGGCGTCATGCCAGTGCGGACTCTCCGACTCGGACCGGCGCGCCGACCGGCCCTCCCCACCGAGTCGCCGTCGTCGTCACCGACACCGTGTTCACGATGGAGCTGGGAACGATCGTGGATGTGTTCGAGACCGCCAACGTCTGCTCAGGTCACCCGCTGTACGAGGTCGCCGTCGTGGCCGATAAGCCCGTGGTGCGCGGGACCGGCCTGACCATCACCGCCGACCATCCTCTGGCCTGGGCTGATGGTGCTGATACCGTCCTGGTGCCCGGCCACAGCATGCTCGCCGAGAAGGAGGGCCGCGACCTCCCGGCCGATTACCTCGCTCTCCTCCGACGTTCGAGCGAGCGGCGAGCCCGCGTAGGCGCGCTCTGCCTGGGACCGTTCCTGCTGGCCGCGGCCGGCGTGCTCGACGGCCGTTCGGCCGTGACGCACTGGAACTGGACGGACGACCTCGCCGCCCGGTCCCCGTCATCCCGCGTCAGCCCCGATGCCTTGTTCGTACAGGACGGGCACGTGTACACGGGGGCGGGATGCGCGATGACACTCGATCTCCTGCTACAGCTGATCGCCGAGGACCACGGTGCGACGCTGACCGGCGTCGTCGCAAGGTACCTGCTCAGCCCGCCTCGGCGGCACGGCTCCTTTACCCAGCTGACAGATCACGGAGAATCCTGGCACGAGCACCCGCTAGAGGAGACGTTGCGGTGGGCGGCGGCGAACGTCAGCACCGGGCTCGCGGTCGAGGATCTCGCCCACCGTGCTCACATGAGCGTCCGGTCGTTCCACCGCTACTTCCGAGCCTACGTTGGCACGACTCCGACCGACTGGCTGGTCCGCTTGCGCGTTCAACGTGCCCAGGAGCTGCTGCAGACCACCTCGTGGCCGATCGACCGCATCGCGCACGCCAGCGGCTTCGGCAGTGAATCGACGCTGCGCTACCACTTCGGCCGGATCGTGGGCGGCACCCCGGTCGGCTACCGCCGTTGGTTCACGCTGACCGGATCGTCGGCAGCGGCGGATCGTACCCTGGCTGGATCGTTAGACCCCGTCAAGCTACCCAAGGCTCCGGTGTAGTGAAGTCACGACCTGATTGTCTGGTTCGAGTGGCGGGATTGCGGGCGTGGAGATGCGTACAGGAACGGCCCTGGCGATCATGAAGTTGTCGACGCTTCGTGATCACAAGAGAAGATGCCCGGCAGAAGGTCACACAGACCTATACATCACTCCCACGGACATGAACTCGGAGCGCAGGAGAGTGATTGGAGGCGGAGCACCGGGTCACTGGTTTCGGGTCTGGTACGCCTCGCGGCTGGCCTCGATGTGCGGGACGTGCTCGATGGCCCAACTGGCGAGGGTCAGTGCGGGAGGAAGCAGGCTCTTCCCGGTGGGGGTGAGCGCGTATTCGACCCGGGGCGGGACTTCCGCGTACACCGTCCGGGAGACCAGGCCGTCGCGTTCGAGGTTGCGGAGCGTCAGGGTCAGCATGCGCTGCGAGATGCCCGGGATTTGCTGATGCAGGTCGGTGAAGCGCAGTTTTCCCTGGTCGAGGGTGGCGACGATCAGCAGTGTCCACTTGTTGCAGATGCGGTCGAGGATGGCGCGGATCGTTCGCCCCCCGTCCCCTCGGATCATGCAGGTGTGCTCGTACTCCGACACGACAGCCCCCTGTGTGCAACGCACACGTATGTGCCTTTTGTAAGGCCTTCAATAGTGACGCATCATGAGGCTTCTTACGACTGGTAACCATCGTTGCCAGCGCTAGGTCACTAGCTTCCCGGGGTGTCCCTCATGGAGATTTCCTACTGGATCGTCGCAGCCCTCCTTGCCGTCTTCTACCTCTACGCCGGAGGCAAGAAGATCACACAGAGTCAGGATCGGCTGCGGCCGATGATGGGGTGGGTTGACACCGTTCCGATGCCGCTCGTCCGTCTGATCGGAGTCCTGGAAGTCCTCGGTGCGGTTGGTCTGATCCTGCCGCCGCTGACCGGGATCGCCTCGTGGGTCGCGATCGCCGCAGCGATCGGCCTCGTCCTGATCCAGGTCGGCGGCATCGCGGTCCACGTGTCCCGCGGCGAGGCCCGGCTGATCTGGCTCAACGTCGTGCTCCTGGCCACCGCCGCGGCGATCATCTGGCTCGGCACCACGTGGCTCTGAACCGTCCAGCCAACGTCCCGCCCCAAGACCCACGCAAGGCCATGGCTCCAGCGTTCTCGTGTTATGGGTCTTGATGTCCGGTTGTGAGGCCGAGGGTGGTGAGGCAGCGGCGGGCGTTTTGGAGATGTCGCCGGTTGGCTCGGGCGATGTTGGTCCGGCCGCGGAGTTTCAGTAGCGCGATGGCCAGGTTGCGCAGGGCCGCCATGACGGCGGGTCCGCTGCCGGTACGGACTTTTGTGGCGTCTTCGCGGTAGGTGACGTCGCGGATGTTGCAGCGCCTCGATCTGGCGGCTGCGAGCCGCGGCCGCGCCCGCCGCTCGGCTACCCGCAGACGCGCTGGCCACGATAATGCGAGATCCTGGCGGGCTGGGCTGGCCGGTTCATGCGTGCTTCTGGGAGAACCCTGAGAATCCGAAGTCCTCGCCGGGCGCCTTCACTCGTCTGCCCGGCGCGGTGGCACCCCCTCACAGGAACCTTGAGTTCAGTTCGTCGGGGCGGGTCGGCGGCGGCCGGTGACCTTGGAGGCAGGGAGGCGTCCGGCGTTGGAGGTGCCGGTGAGGGTGTCGCCGTCGACCGTCACGGCGAAGGTCAGGTTCAGGCGCAGGGGCTTGGTGATGGCCTGCTTCCAGGTCAGCCGATCACCGTCCAGGGTGACGTCGATGAGCGGTACCTCCTCGCCCGCTCCGTGGGCGGTTCCGGTGAGCTGTTCACCGTTTCGACGCAGGTCGACGACGGCGTTGATCTTGCCGATGGGGGTCGGGATGACCAGATCCCATGTGCCTTCGACCGGCATGTCAGAGAGCCGCCGGGATGGGGCCGTCGTTGCGCCATACGACGCCTCGGCGTTCGTGGGCGAACAGTTCCTCCACGGCGTGCGCGACCTGCGGTCCGATCTCGCGTTCCAACAGGTAGAGAGCCAGGTCGAGGCCGGAGGTGACGCCCGCGCCCGTGACCACGTCGCCGTCGTCGACGACGCGGGCGCGTACGGCGTGCGCCCCGGTGGCGTCCAGCAGGTCCCAGCCCAGGTGATGGGTGGTGGTGTGGCGGCCCTCCAGCAGGCCGGCCATGGCCAGCATCAGGGAGCCGCCGCACACCGACGTGAGGGTCACCTGCGGGTTGTCCATGGCCTCCTTGAGGAGCACGGGCAGCGCGGTCGTCAGGGCGCGGCCGAGCAGCATGGGGATCGTGTCCTCGCCGGGGTCTTCTCCGGTCTCGCCGATGGGGCCCGACGCTCCGGGGACGAGAACGAGGCCGGGGCGAGCCGGGTCCAGGGTGGCGGCAGCGCGCAGTGCCAGGCCCCGCGTACCGCTCACGACCTCACGTGGCCCCTCCGCCGAGACCAACTCCACGGTCACGGCTCCCGCCGAGGCTTTACCCCCGGCGTACAGGACCTCGTACGGAGCGACGACGTCGAGTGGGTCGAATCCGTCGAACAAAACAATTTGTACATGCATGGGGCTACGCTAAACGGACGCCTGCGCGCGGGCCAGTGACATTAATGACAGACTTCAACGCAATAATGCCAAACCCCTGGAACTGCAGAGCTGCATCCCCATCACTTGGCGAACGGCGGGCTGGATTCTGGACATGCCCACGGTCGCCGTCCTCGCAGCACCCGATCGCCGGCAGCACCGGATCGCACCCTGGCACGATCTTGAAACTTCCTGCCTCGAATACCGCTTTAACTCGTCGAGCACGAAGTGTCTACTCGGGTTGCGAAACGCGTTCCCCGAGCAAGAGGACACTGATGACAACAATCGACCCATGGGCGAACAAGGTCGTCGCCGTGACCGGCGCGGGCAGCGGACTGGGCGCGGCGACGGCGCTCTGGTTCGCCGAGGCCGGGGCCACGGTGGTCGCCATTGCACGCACCGAGGCCGCGCTCACGGAGACCGCCGGTCACGGCCGGGGTGCTCACCCGATCGTCCCGCGTCCGGGAGACGTGACCGATGAGGAGGGCATCACCCGGCTCCTGGACAGTGTCGCCAAGGAGTTCGGCCACCTGGACACACTCGTGAACAACGCGGGCATGGTGGCGCTGGGAACAATCGAGACCGTCACCACCGACGCCTGGCGAGCCTGCATCGACGTCAACGTCCATGGCGCGTTCTTTGCCTCCCGCGCCGCGCTCCCGCACCTGAAAGCATCCCGGGGCAGCATCGTGAACGTTGGGGCGGCCAGTGGACTGGGGGGCGACTGGGGTCTGGCCGCGTACAACGCCGCGAAGGCGGCGCTGGCCAATTTCACAAGCGCCCTGGCCCTGGACCACGCCGGCGACGGGGTGCGCGTCAACGCCGTCCACCCAAGCCTGATCGCTACCGAGAGCACCTCGGCCATCCGGAGCAACGTGGCGATCATGCAGCCCTATTTGAACCGGATCCCTCTCGGCCGTGCCGCTCGCCCGGAGGAAATCGCAGCGGTGATCGGTTTCCTGGCCGGCCCCCAAGCCAGCTACATGACAGGTGCACAGGTGGTCGTCGACGGAGGCGTCACGGCCTCGAATGGCCAGCCCCACCTGGCGTAATCCACCTCCGACGACAACCCTGCACGAGGAGACGACCGTGACGACGTTCGACAGCATTCAGACCAGCCGGCTGCCAGGGGACGGCGACTTCGTGGTGGTGGGGGCAGGTGCGGCCGGTTCGGTGCTGGCCGCCCGCCTGAGCGAGAACGGCCGGTACTCGGTGGTGCTGCTTGAGGCCGGAGACCCGCTTGAGGGTACAGAGTTCGAAACCCCAGGGCTCGCAGGAGGGCTTCAAGCGCCGGACGCGCCGTGGTACTGGGGCGATCTCAGTGTCGGTCAGCGCGGTTTGGGCGGTCGCCAGGTGCCGCTGCTCGCCGCGCGCTGTCTCGGAGGTGGCAGCGCCATCAACACCATGATGTGGGTGCGCGGTGGCCCGGCAGACTACGACGGGTGGGCGGCGTCCGGTGTATCCGGCTGGTCCTGGTCTGACGTCGCCCCGGTGTTCAAGCGCATGGAGCATTTCGAGTCCGGCGGGGAGGACCACCGGGGTGCCGGCGGTCCCATCACCATCAGCACCCCACGACACCTCGACCCCTGGGCGACCGCAATCGCCTCGGCTGCCGCGCGGCGTGGTCTGGGCGTCAACCACGACCTCAGCGGCTCGGCGGTCGAAGGCGTGGGACCGGTGCAGTCGAACATCCGCGACGGAAAGCGGCACAGCGTGGTCGAGGGCTACCTGCGCGGGGCCGCCACTCGGCCGAACCTCACCGTGGTCGCGGGCGCGACCGTGGAGCGCCTACTGCTCACCGGCACCACGGTCACGGGCGTTCGGGTCTCCGGTCGTGCGTCGGGTGACGTGCGGGCGCGTCGCGCGGTAGTCGTCGCCGCGGGCGCGCTGAGAAGTCCCCAGCTGCTGATGCGGTCGGGCATCGGCCCGGCTGAGCACCTGCGGGAGGTCGGTGTCGAGGTCGTGCACGACCTGCCCGGGGTCGGCCAGAATCTGCAGGACCATCCGCTCGTGATCGCGGTGTGGCCGACGAGCAAGGACGCGGCCGCATCGCCGGCGTCCGCAGAGTCCCAGCTGGAGTACGAGCTCCTGCGGCGTGGACCGCTCAGCACCTATATGCAGGTCGCGGCGTTCAAGAAGTTCGGCCGAGATGAGCCCGCTCCGAACCTGCAGTTCAACTTCGGTATTCTGGCTGGGGCAGTGGTGTCGCCGGACCGGGCGGAACCCGTGCTCGGCGTTGCGCCGATCTTGCTGACACCGCACAGCCGCGGATGCGTGCAGCTGACGTCTTCCCGGGCCGACGTCCCAGCTACGATCGACCCGGGCTACCTCACCGACGACCGCGACCACGACCTCCTCGTCCGCGCACTGACCTGGATCCGCGACGAACTGTTCGCCCAGCCCGAACTCACCTCGCTCTGCGGGCCCGCGCTCATGCCCTCGCCGGACATGGACACCAGTGAACTCCGCGAGTTCGTCCGCCGGCAGACCACCGCCGGGTGGCACTTCGGGGGCACATGCCGCATGGGACTCGACGCGGACGCCGTCGTCAGCTCGGATCTCGCGGTCCGTGGTGTGGAAGGACTCTACGTCGCCGACGCATCGGTCATGCCAACGCTTCCACGCGGCAATACGCAGGCGTCGACCATCATGATCGCGGAGCGAGCGGCCGACCTCCTCACGCGCCGGTGACATGACCTTGTTTGATCGAGAGTTCCCAGCTGCCAGGAGCGCCCGATGACCTCATCGGGATTCTCGGCCGCCCCGTCACGGAGCTATCGGACCTGGCAGGCGAACACCCTGACGGCAGGTGGTGGGCGACGATCAGCCCGCTTGACGATCGTGGGCGCACGATGGAGTCGAGACGTTCGGTCGTCCGATGTTCGCCGGGACACCCGCTCCCGTACGTGACGGTGTTCAGCACTCCACGACGTTGACCGGTAGTACGGCCCGCGCGAGGCCGCCCCGCGAGGTCTCCTTGTACTTCTCGCTCATGTCGCGGCCGGTTTCGCGCATCGCGGTGATGACCTCGTCGAGCGACACACGGTGGGTCCCGTCGCCGCGCAGGGCCATCCGAGCCGCGTTCACCGCCTTGCCGGAGGAGATCGCGTTGCGTTCGATGCAGGGGATCTGCACGAGCCCGCCGATCGGGTCGCAGGTGAGCCCGAGACTGTGCTCCATGGCGATCTCGGCGGCGTTCTCGACCTGCTCCGGGGTGCCGCCCAGCACCTCGGCCAGGCCGGCCGCCGCCATCGACGACGCCGAGCCGACCTCACCCTGGCAGCCGACTTCAGCGCCGGAGATCGAGGCGCGCTCCTTGAACAGGGAACCGATCGCGCCCGCGGTGAGCAGGAAGCGGACGGCGCTCTCGTCGGGGTCGCCGCGTCCCCGTTCGGTGTAGTGGGTGGCGTAGAACAGCACGGCGGGCACGATACCGGCGGCTCCGTTGGTCGGCGCCGTGACGATCCGCCCGCCCGCGGCGTTCTCCTCGTTCACCGCGAGCGCGACGAGGTTGACCCAGTCCAGAGCGAGCGCCGGGTCGCGGTGGGGGTCCTCGGCGGCGAGCCTGCGGTGCCACTCGGGGGCTCGCCGCCGTATGCCGAGGCCGCCCGGAAGGAGGCCGTCCCGGCTGATGCCGCGCTCGACGCATTCCCACATGACGTCCCGGATGTGCAGGAGCCGCTCGCGGACGTCTGATTCCGGCCTGCTCAGGGTTTCGAACGCCAACATGACGTCGCTGACGGATCTACCGTCGGGGGCGCACAGCTTGAGCAACTCGGCCCCGCTTGCGAAGGCCGTGTCACGGTCGCCGGTCGCCGGCCGCTCGTGGAGGCCGCCGTCGGTGACGAAACCGCCGCCGACGGAGAAATAGGTGCGCTCGCAGAGCAGCGCCCCCGAGGCGTCCCGCGCGGAGAACCGCATCCCATTGGGGTGCTCCGGAAGGACCGTCCTGGAGTGCAGGACGATGTCCTCGACGCCCAGCGCCACCTCGCGCACGCCACCCACGCGGACTCGGCGGGTCAGCTCGATCCGTGTGTGCCGCTCCCGCACCTCCTCGTCGGTCACCCGCTCCGGGTGGGCGCCCTCCAGCCCGAGCAGCACCGCCGGGAACGTGCCGTGCCCTGCTCCGGTGGCGGCAAGGGAGCCGTACAGGTGTACCTCGACATCACGGACGCGATCGAGCGCCCCGGTACGCCCGAGCTCTTCGGCGAACCGGGCGGCGGCACGCATCGGACCCACGGTGTGCGAACTCGACGGTCCGATGCCGACAGAGAACAGGTCGAACACGCTGATGGTCATGTCAAGGACCCGAGCCCGGGGTAGAGCGGGTGGCGGCGGGCCAGCTCGCGAACCTCCTCGCGTAGCGCCACCACGGCCGGGTCGTGCGCCGCGGACGCGGCGGGCAGCAGCAACGCGCGGGCGATGACATCGGCGACCTCGGCGAAGGCCCCGGCCCCGAACCCGCGTGTGGCCAGCGCGGCGGTCCCGATCCGCAGCCCGGAGGTGACCATCGGCGGCCGGGGGTCGAACGGGACGGCGTTGCGGTTGACCGTGATGTCCACGGCGGCGAGCCGGTCCTCGGCCTGCTTGCCGTCCAGGGCCGCCTCGGTGAGGTCGACCAGCACCAGATGGACGTCGGTGCCGCCGGTGAGCACCTTGATCCCGGCCGCGGCGAGGTCGGAGCGCATGAGCCGCTCGGCGATGATCCGCGCGCCGGCCAGGGTCTGCTGCTGGCGCTCGGCGAACTCGGGCCGGGCGGCCATCCGGAAGGCCGCCGCCTTCGCGGCGATCACGTGCTCGAGCGGTCCGCCCTGCTGGCCCGGGAAGACCGCGGAGTTGACCTTCTTCGCCAGTGCGGCGTCGTTGGTCAGGATGAACCCGCCCCGCGGGCCGCCGAGCGTCTTATGCGTGGTCGATGTGGTGACATGCGCGTGCGGTACCGGTGAGGGGTACAGGTCCGCGGCAACGAGCCCGGCGAAGTGGGCCATGTCCACCATCAGGAAGGCGCCCACCTCATCGCTGATCGCCCGGAACCGGGCGAAGTCCAGGTGTCTGCTGTACGCCGACCACCCGGCGATGATCAGCCTGGGCCGGTGCTCGCGGGCGAGGCGGGCCACCTGGTCCATGTCCACCCGCAGGTCGTGCTCGGCGACCTCATAGGCGACGACCTTGTACAGCAGGCCGGAGAAGTTGATCCGCATGCCGTGGGTGAGGTGGCCCCCGTGGGCGAGCGACAGGCCGAGGATCGTGTCGCCGGGGTCGATCAGCGCCTGCATGGCCGCGGCGTTGGCCTGCGCGCCGGAGTGCGGCTGCACGTTCGCGAAGCTCGCTCCGAACAGGGCCTTGACCCGTTCGATCGCGAGCCGCTCGATTTCGTCGACGTGCTCGCAGCCGCCGTAGTAGCGGCGGCCGGGATACCCCTCGGCGTACTTGTTGGTCAGCACGGAGCCCTGTGCCTGCATCACGCCGAGGGGGGCGTGGTTCTCCGAGGCGATCATCTCCAGGCCGGTCTGCTGGCGGGTGAGTTCACGCTCGATCAGCTCGGCCACGTCCGGGTCGAGCTCGTGCAGGGGAGCGTCCAGGATGGAGGTGCGCGGCTTCATCTTCATCATCCCTCGTTCATGGCGCGGTAGCCGGAGGCGTCGAGCACCTCACCGAGCTGGGTCACGACGGCGGTGAACAGCCAGCCCTGGCCGTAGGGGTCCTCGTTGACCAGCGACGGGTTGTCGGCGAGGCCGGGGTTCACCGTCCCGACCGTGCCGGTGACCGGGCTGAACACCTCTGAGACGGTCTTGGTCGACTCGACTTCGCCGCAGGGTTCTCCGGCCGTCAGCTCGGTGCCCGCGGGCGGAAGGTCGACGAAGACGATCTCACCGAGGGATTCGACGGCCACGGCCGACAGGCCGATCCTGACCTCTCCGGGCGGTGCGGCGTCGCTGCCTGGCGGGATGTCGATCCATTCATGGTCGCTGGTGTAGCTGAGGTTCTCGGGCAGGTTCATCGTGATCTCCCGTCATTGCCGGTGAAGGGGGGAGGGAAGGTCGGCGCCGAGCCTTCCGCGCTCCCCGGTGAGCGGGGCCGAGCGTGGGCGGTCATCGTGGGTTCCGAGCCGGGTCGGGTTCCGGGTCGAACGCCTCAAGGGGCGGGCAGGAGCAGACCAGTTCCCGGTCGCCTCTGGCTCCGTCGATCCGGCCGACCGGTGGCCAGTACTTCGCGGCGCGCACACCCGGCACCGGGAAGGCCGCCTGCTCGCGGGTGTAGGGCAGCGCCCACTCCCGGCCGAGCAGACTCTCGGCGGTGTGCGGCGCGTTGCGCAGCGGGCTTTCGGCGAGCGCCCACGTGCCATCGGCGACCTGGTCGATCTCCGCGCGGATGCTGATCATGGCCTCGACGAACCGGTCGAGCTCGGGCAGGTTCTCGGACTCGGTCGGCTCCACCATCAACGTCCCGGCCACCGGGAACGACAGCGTGGGGGCGTGGAAGCCGTAGTCGATCAGGCGCTTGGCCACGTCCTCGGCTGTCACGCCGGAACGGCGGGTGAGTTCCCGCAGGTCGAGGATGCACTCGTGCGCGACCAGACCGCCAGGCCCGGTGTAGAGCACGGGGAAGTACGGGCCGAGCCGCGCCGCGAGGTAGTTCGCCGCGAGCACCGCGTACCGGCTGGCCGCGGTGAGCCCTTCGGCGCCCATCATCGCGATGTAGGCCCAACTGATCGGGAGGATCCCGGCGGAGCCGAGCCGGGCCGCCGCGACCGCGCGCCCCTTCGGGGCGAGGGGGTCGCCGGGCAGGAACGGCGCCAGGTGGGATCGCACCGCCACTGGGCCGACGCCGGGGCCGCCGCCCCCGTGCGGGACGCAGAAGGTCTTGTGCAGGTTGAGGTGTGAGACGTCACCGCCGAACTCACCGGGCCTGGCCAGGCCGACCAGCGCGTTCAGGTTCGCTCCGTCGATGTAGACCTGGCCGCCCGCCTCGTGCACCAGCCGGCAGACGGTCCGCACGTCGGGCTCGTACACGCCGTGCGTGGACGGGTAGGTCAGCATGATCGCGGCGACGCGGGGCCCGTGCCGGCTCAGCCGGGCCCGCAGGTCGTCGAGGTCGATGCCGCCGTCGGGGGCGGTGGCCACGACGCTCACGGTCATCCCCGCGAGCACGGCGGAGGCGGCGTTCGTCCCGTGGGCCGACTGCGGGATCAGGCAGATGGTCCGGTCGTTCTCGCCCCGGGAGCGGTGGTATTCGCGGATCGCGAGCAGGCCGGCCAGCTCGCCCTGCGACCCTGCGTTGGGCTGGAGCGACACCGTGTCGTAGCCGGTGATCTCAGCCAGCCACGCGCTGAGGGTCGCCGCCAGTTCCGTGTAGCCCTCGGTCTGGTCGGCGGGTGCGTACGGGTGCAGGGAGGCGAACCCGGACCAGCCGATCGGCTCCATCTCGGCGGTGGCGTTGAGCTTCATCGTGCACGAGCCCAGCGGGATCATGGTGCGGTCGAGCGCGAGGTCCTTGTCGGACAATCCGCGCAGGTAACGCAGCATCGCCGTCTCCGAGCGGTAGGTGAAGAACACCGGGTGCGACAGGTAGGCGCTGGTCCGGGCGAGCGCGGTGGGGATCGGCGAGGTCACCGCCGGGACGGCGGCGGGCGCGCCGCCGGCGGCGAAGGCCGCCACCGTGCGTCGCACGATGCCCTCGTCGGTGACCTCGTCGCAGGAGATCCCGACGTGGTCGGCGTCCACGTGCCGCAGGTTGATCCCGTCGGCGGCGGCCTTGGCGACCACGTCCGCGGCCTGTCCGGGCACCTGGGCCAGCACGGTGTCGAAGATGGAATCGTGGACGACGGTGAGGCGCAGATCGCGCAGGGCCGCGGCGATCGCTTCGGCGTGCCCGTGCACCCGCTCGGCGATGGCCCGGAGTCCCTCGGGACCGTGGTACACCGCGTACAGGGCGGCGAGGTTGGCCAGCAACGCCTGTGCGGTGCAGATGTTGCTCGTCGCCTTCTCCCGGCGGATGTGCTGCTCACGCGTCTGGAGCGCCAGCCGGTAGGCCGGGCGGCCGGCGGCGTCCCGCGACACGCCGACCAGCCGTCCGGGCAGCATCCGCTCCAGCCCGGACCGGACGGCGATGAAGGCGGCGTGCGGCCCGCCGAAGAACAGCGGGACCCCGAACCGCTGAGCCGAGCCGACCGCGATGTCGGCGCCGAGCTCGCCCGGGGGGACGAGCAGGGTCAGGGAAAGCAGGTCGACGGCCATCGTCACCAGCCCTCCCCGTTCGCGAACTCCAGCGACGACGGGCCGCAGGTCGCGCACGACACCGCTCGCGCCCGGGTTCTGCAGTACGACGCCGGTCACCGCGCCTTCAGGCAGCGCCGCGGCGCCCGCCGACAGATCCACGACCTCGATCCCGATACCCAGCGGTTCGCACCGGCGGCGCAGCACGGCCTGCGTCTGGGGCAGGCACTCGGCGTCGATGAGGATCCGCGCGTTGGCCGCCGGCTCCCGGCTCGCCCTGACCATCAGCAGCACCGCCTCGGTGACCGCGGTGGCCTCGTCCAGCAGAGACGCGCCCGCGATCGGCAGGCCGGTCAGGTCCTGCACGACCGTCTGGAAGACCAGCAGCGTCTCGAGCCTGCCCTGGGAGATCTCCGGCTGGTAGGGGGTGTAGGCCGTGTACCAGGCGGGG
The DNA here is from genome assembly GCA_050942275.1 of Spirillospora sp. CA-255316. Taxonomy (GTDB): domain Bacteria; phylum Actinomycetota; class Actinomycetes; order Streptosporangiales; family Streptosporangiaceae; genus Spirillospora. The sequence continues at coordinate 4,942,004 of CP192047.1, forward strand.
GATTCGAGCACGTTGCGGCGCAGCACCGGCGGGGTGATCGTGTCGTGGTAGCCCAGGCCGATCATCTGGACCATCTGGCGGTTGCGCCCCGCCAGCGCCCCGAGCGCGGCGAGCACCTGGTGCTCGCTCATCGGGTCCGGCAGCTCCAGCTCGCGTCCGGTCCGGATGTCGGGGGGCACGGCGGCGTCGATCAGCGCGTCGAGGTCGTGGTGACCGATCGCCTTGAGCATGACGCGCTCGGCGGCCGGGTCGGGGCCGATGTGACGGCTGGCGAAGGTCGGCATGGACGCACTCCAGAGATCGAGGGCGGACGGCACCGTGCGGTGCCGGGTCTCCCCGCTCTGTCGTCGGACCTGAGAGATTCGCGGATCGCTCCGCTTGCCCCGTCGGTGCTCCTTCCGCAGGGAAGGACGCTTTCCAGAGTTGCCTCGCCCCAGCGGTTCGGTGGCCTGAGAGATTTCCGGGGAGGATTGCTCCTACGGCTCTGGGAGGAACCCAGATCTCCCGCTGAAGTTCGAACGGCGTATGCGATTGTGTCGGGCGGCGCGGCGTCTACCGCGCCGCAGGGCGGATCGGTCCGGCTCGTGCGCTGTTCACAGCCCGCACCATGACCGGCAGAGCCGGTCCAGGATCGCCACGGACTCCTCGATGCGGTCCATCGAGCACCACTCGTCTGTGACGTGCGCCTGGTCGGGTTCGCCAGGACCGCAGATCACCGTGGGCACCGAACCGAGCGCGGGAGCCAGGACGGCGGCGTCGGTGAAGTACGACATCACCCTCGGCTCGGTCTGCGGCACACCGGTGATCGCCTGCACGGTGGAGGCGACGGAGGCCGCCCACTCGCCGTCCGGCTCGGTCCACACCGCGGGCAGGTCGACGATGGGCTCCCACTCCACCTCCGGTCCGGCGCAGGCGGCCAGCTCCGCCAGGACGGCGTCGTGCCGCTGGCCGGCGACGGTGCGGACGTCGATCGTCATCTCCGCCCGGTCGGGTACGGAGTTGGTGTTGAGACCGCCGTGGAAGGTGCCGACATTGAGCGTCGCCGCTCCCATCACCGGATGCGCGGCGTGGGAGAAGGAGTGATCTGCCAGCCGCACGGCGGCGTGCGCGAGCCGGGTGACCGCGTTCACACCGAGCGACGGCATCGATCCGTGTGCCGTGACCCCGGCGGCGCGTGCCTTGAGCCACAGTGCTCCCTTGTGGCCGTGGGCGACGGTGTTGGCGGTCGGCTCGGCGATCACCACGGGCCCGCTGGGCCTGCCGCGCAGGAGCGAGGCCGCACCGCGCGCGCCGTCGCAACCGGTCTCCTCGGCCGCGGTCAGCACGAGCCGGAGGCCCGCCCTGGGCGCGCGTCCGGACGTGAGCCGGGTGGCGGCCGTGACGATCGCGGCCACCCCGCCCTTCATGTCGCTGGTGCCGCGGCCGTAGAGGCGGTCGCCGTCCACTTCGCCGGCGAGCGAGCCGTGCCGCCAGGGCCGTGCTCCGAGCGGGACGGTGTCCAGGTGGCCGGACAGGCACAGCGGCGGCACGTCGTGGTCGATCGACCACTCCGCGATGAGGGTGCGCCGCCCGGGTTCGTGCTCGGTGGCGCGGACGTCGAAGCCCGCGTCCTCGAGCATCGGGGCCAGGACGGCGACGGCCTGGCTCTCTGCGCGCCCGGCGGTGTCGAGGGCGACGAGGCGCCTGGTCAGAGCGACGGCTTCACTCATGCCCCGATCCTCCACGGTGCCGCCCTCGCAGGGGAGTGGCGTAAGTGACATCCTGTGATACTTTCCGGTCATGCATCGCGTTGTGATCCTCGCGCTCGACGGCCTGGTCCTGCTGGACTTCGGCGCGGCGTCGCAGTTCTTCGGGCACCGCCATCGTGATCCCGACCCGGCGCGGTACGAGCTGCGGGTCTGCACCGCGGACGGCGAACCGGTGCGCTCCGCCTGCGGCGCGAGCGTCGCCGGGCAGGGCGGGCTGGAGTTGCTCGACGACGCCGACACCGTGATCGTCCCCGGCTACGGGCCCATCGCCGACCCGCTGCCCGGCGCGACGGCATCGGCCTTGTCCCGGGCCGCGGCCAAGGGCACCCGGATGGTGTCGATCTGTACCGGCGCCTTCGCCCTGGGGCACAGCGGCCTGCTCGACGGGCGAAGGGCGACCACGCACTGGGCGGTCACCGAGGATCTGAGCCGTCTGTTCCCGGCGGCGAAGGTCGAGGCCAACGTCCTGTACGTCGACGACGGCGATGTCCTGTCCTCGGGGGGCGTCGCGGCGGGCATCGACCTGTGCCTGCACATCGTGCGCACCGATTTCGGCGCCGAGGTCGCGAACAGGATCGCGCGCCGGACGCTGGTGGCGCCGCACCGCGCGGGCGACCAGGCCCAGTTCGTCGACCACCGCGACCCCCGGCCCGTCTCGTCCAATATCGACATGGCGCGGCTGCTGAGCTGGCTCGACGACCGGCTGGAGCAGCCCTTGAGCGTCACGGAGATGGCCGATCACATCGGCTACAGCACCCGCTCCTTCGGCCGCCACTTCCAGGCGCAGTTCGGGACCTCCCCGTGGAAGTGGGTCGCGCGGCAGCGCGTGCTGCGAGCACAGCGGCTGCTGGAGACGTCGGATCTCACCATCGCGCAGATCGCCACCCGGTGCGGCTTCGAGTCGACGGTGGCCTTCCGGCGCAGATTCCGCGAGCTTGTGCACATCTCCCCCTCGGACTACCGGCGGGCCTTCCGCACCACGCCGGACGAGGCATCAGCGCCTCAGCGGGCCGACGCCCCGTCCTCGTGGGCGGAGGCCGCAGACGGTGCCCCGGCGGCTAGGGCGGGGCTCCGTACCGGGTGATCAGACCGCGGCGGTGGCCGGCAGCGTCACGCCGAGCTTCGCGGCGATCCGCCGTGCGGTCGCCTCGCGCCGTGCGGTCAGGTCCGCCACCGACCGCCGCGCCGCCTCCAGCACCTCGTCCGGCGCGGTCTCCGGCGTTCCGCTGTTGAACGGCGGCTCCGGCGCGTACTGCATGGCCAACTGGATGCCCTGGGCCGCTCGCTCGCCCCGCAGCTCGGCGGCGAGCCGTAGCGCCCCGTCGATCCCCGCCGTGACGCCCCCGGCGAAGACCCAGGTGCCGTCGACGACGACGCGTTCGTCGACCGGGGTCGCCCCGAAGTAGGGCAGCAGGTGGAACGCCGACCAGTGCGTCGTCGCGCGGCGGCCCTCCAGCAGGCCGGCGGCGCCGCAGATGAGTGCCCCGGTGCACACGGAGAACACCGCCCGTGCCCCGAGCGCCTGCCGCCGGACCCATTCCAGCACCTCCTCGTCTTCCATCAGCAGTTCCTGCCCGAACCCGCCCGGCACGTGCAGCACGTCGAGCTGCGGCGCGTCGGCCAGCGGGGCGTCCGCGACCAGCCTCAATCCGTGGATGTCCCGGACCGGTTCGGCCGTCTTGCCGTACACGTGGTAGGTCGAGTTGGGGATCTGCGAGAGCACTTCGAAGGGCCCGGTCAGGTCGATCTGGTCGAGTCCCTCGAAGAGCAGCGAGCCGATCGCCAAGGGCTGGTCGTGCGGGATCATCGGTCGTGTACTCCGTTCGCGTTGGTCGTCATGCTCGTGGTGCCGGTCGTCGGTCTGTCGTGGAGGGGCCCTCGTCGTCTCGCTCGAAGTCGCTCGCTCACCGCGAGTAGACCGGGACGACGATTCCTCTCGCGAGGGTGTGGAAGAGGAGGGTGAACGCCGCCGCGGTCGGTGTGGCGTCGGGAGTGAGGCTGAGCCGCTCGACGTCGAGCGCGTGCACCGCGAAGTAGTAGCGGTGGTCGCGATCGCCGGGAGGCGGCGCCGCCCCGCCGTAGGCGCGGGCGCCGAAGTCGTTGCGGATGTGGAAAGCGCCGTGGGGCAGCGTCCGGTCACCGGTTCCCGCGCCGGTCGGCAGTCCGGTCGTGGTGACCGGAAGGTTCAGCACCGACCAGTGCCAGAAGCCCGATGGGGTGGGCGCGTCCGGGTCGAAGCAGTTGATCACGAAGCTTCGCGTCGCGCTGGGGAATCCGGCCCAGCTCAACTGGGGAGAGAGATTCGCACCGTCCAGTGTGTGCTCCTCCGGCAGATGCTTGCCGTCGGCGACGTCCGTCGAGGTGAGCTGGAAGGACGGGACCGCCGGCAGGAGTTCGTAGGGATCGGGGGCTGTCGGGCGGTCGAGGTTCATGCTGTTCCTTTCGTCGCGGTGGTGCCTTCGGCGCCGAGTCCGGTCAATGCGCGGACCTCCATTTCGGCGTGTTTCGCGGCGTCGGCGCTCTCGGCGGACAGCAGGGTGCCGACGTAACCGAGCAGGAAGGACAGCGGGATCGAGACGATGCCGGGGTTGGACAACGGGAACCAGGAGAAGTCGGTCGCCGGAAAGATGGACGTCTCGCTGCCGGAGACGACGGGGGAGAAGACGATCAGTGTCAGGGTCGTTGTCAGCCCGCCGTAGATGCTCCACAGGGCGCCGGTCGTGGTGAACCGTTTCCAGAACAGTGAGTACAGCATCGTCGGCAGGTTCGCCGAGGCGGCCACGGCGAACGCCAGCGCCACGAGGAACGCGACGTTCTGGCCGTTGGTCACGATGCCGCCGGCGATCGAGACCAGGCCGATGACCACAACGGCCCAGCGGGCCACGACGAGCTGGGACGCGCCGGCGCTGTGCGCGTTCTTCTTGATCACGTTCAGGTAGATGTCGTACGCGAACGACGTCGCGGCGGTGATCGTCAGCCCGGCGACGACGGCGAGGATCGTCGCGAACGCCACCGCGGCGACGAGGCCGAGCAGCGCGGGCCCGCCCAGCTCGGCCGCCAGCAGCGGAATCGCCGAGTTCGCCTTGCCGGGCGCGGCGAGGATGCGCTCCGAGCCCACCAGGGCGGCGGCTCCGTAGCCGAGCACCATGGTCATCAGCAGGAACGCGCCGATCAGGCCGATCGCCCACACCACCGAGCGCCGGGCCGCCTGGGAGTCGGGCACGGTGTAGAACCGCATCAGCACGTGGGGAAGCCCGGCCGTGCCGAGTACCAGCGTGATGCCCAGCGAGAGGAAGTCGGCCTGGGTGATGCCGCTGGCGCCGTACTGTTTGCCCGGAGCCAGCATCGCCTCGCCGTCGGCCCCGCCGCGCGCCACCACGTCGCCGAGCAGGGCGGAGAAGTCGAATCCGTAGCGGCCGAGGATCCAGACGGACATCGCGAACGCCGTCGTGATCAGCAATGCCGCCTTGATGATCTGGACCCAGGTGGTGCCCTTCATGCCGCCGATCAGCACGTAGACGATCATCACTACGCCGACCACCGACACGACCACCGCCTGTCCCACCTCATCGGTCACGCCGAGCAGGAGGGCGACAAGGCCGCCGGCGCCGTTCATCTGGGCCAGCAGGTAGAAGAAGGTCACGGCGAGTGTGGACAGCGCCGCCGCGGTGCGTACCGGTCGCTGGCGCATGCGGAAGCTGAGCACGTCGGCCATGGTGAACCGGCCGGTGTTGCGCAGCAGCTCGGCGACGAGCAGCAGCGCGAGGAGCCATGCGACCAGGAAGCCGATCGAGTAGACGAAGCCGTCGTAGCCGTTCACGGCGATGGCCCCGGTGATGCCGAGGAACGCGGCGGCCGACAGGTAGTCGCCGGCGAGGGCGATCCCGTTCTGCCGGCCGGTGAACGCGTTGTCGGCGGTGTAGAAGCTGGACGCGGTCCGGCTGCCGCGGTTCACGCGGAACACGATGACCAGGGTGATGGCGACGAACACGGCGAAGATGCCGATGTTCAGGCCCGGGTTGCCGCTGTTCACACGATCACCTCTCGACCCGGTTGCGGATGTCGTCGGCGATCGGGTCCAGCCTGCGGTTGGCGTACCACACGTATCCGATGGTGATCAGGAAGGTGGACGCGAACTGCAGGAGACCGAGGACCAGCCCGAGCGTGATGGTGCCGGTCACCTTTGTGGCCATGAACTCGTGGGCGTAGTCGGCCAGCAGCAGGTAGAGCAGGTACCAGGCCAGGAAGAACGCGGTCAGCGGGAAGGCGAAGCCACGTTGCCGACGGCGCAGTTCGACGAACTCGGAGCTGCGTTGGATTTCTGTCCAGCCGGTCTGTGACCTGCTGCCGGGTGTGTCTTCGGCGATACTCACGGTGCCTCCGAGTGGATCGAACCCTTGCCGGCCCACAGCGCGGGCCTGAGAGCATCGCCGATCGGGAAACGGGAGTTGGTGCTGGTCGGCGGCTCTAGCTGCAAGTGTCCGGGCAGCGGGGGAGGCCAAGAAGGGGCCGCCCGGACATGTGCCGATACTTTTCGGCCACGTCCATCCGCGTGGATGCGACCGTCCTGAAGTCATCGGCCGCCTGGGTCCACGCTGTTGACGACGATCGAAGGCATCGGCGAGCTCCGCGACATCTGCGTCTCGGAGACACACGGACAGCGGGCGGTCAACGCATCCAGGGCTCTGCCCAGGGGCTGTACGCGAGCACTCCCTGGGCAGGGCCACCGCGCGGGAGCTGACCGAGAAGCGCGAGGAGGTTGGAGCGGATCGGGTGGCGGCCATGTCAGGCCCGCTGCCTGCCCCGGAGCATGGACCGACGGTTCGTCCCTCGATCAGGCAGGGCGCACCCGATGGAGGGACGGCCGTCAGACTGGATCGAGGATCCAGCTGCCGTGGTGCGCTATTCCATGCGTTCCAACTCCATCAGCGAGTAGTGCGAGCGGGTGGGTGCGACGGCCGTTCGCTTCCAACCGGAAGCTTCGAACAGGACATCGAACTCGTCCAGGTCTCGCTCCTGCCCCGACGTCACGGCGAGCATGTTCATGTCAAGAAGAGCGGCCGGGTCGGGCGTGCCGAGGGCATCGACGACGGCCTCGATCACCAGGACGCGAGCACCCGGCCGGGCTGCCAGGCGCATATTGCCAAGGATCTTCACGCACTGCTCGTCGTTCCAGTCGTGGAGGATCCACTTGAGCAGGTAGTAGTCGGCTTCCGGAACGCCCTCGAAGAAGTCCCCGCCGACGGTGGAGAAGCGGCCGGACATACCCGCTCTTTCGGCGGCTGCCTGGGCGTCCCGCACGACGTGGGGAAGGTCGAACATCTGTCCCTCGATCTCGGGATGCTCCCTCATCAGCGCGAGAAGCAGGGCGCCCTCCGCCCCGCCGATGTCGACCACCCGGGTCGCCCCGTCGAGGTCGAGAAGCGCGACCGTGTCCTGGAGGACAAGAAGTCCCGTTACGTTCGTCATGGCCTTGGAGAACAGGGCTCCCTCGGCAGGGGTCCGCCTGAAGTACTCGAAGATGTCGCTACCCAGAGCGCGCTCGGTCTGGGGCCCGCCCGCACGAACCGCGTCCGGGAACAGCCCCCAACTCTGCCAGTGCCCCGGGGCTCCCTGCACCAAGGCGGCCTCGCGCATCGAACCGGGTACATCCTCGCGCAGCAGTTGCCCCAGCGGGGCCAGGGAGAACCTCCGCCCGCCCTCGTGGACCAGCAGTCCGATCGAGGCGCAGGCGCGCATCAGCCGGTAGGTCGTCGCGGGGTCGCTCGCCTCCGCCTCGGCCACCTGCTCGGCCGTGCGGGACTCGTTGGCGAGGTGGTCGGCGATCCGCAGTTCGGCGGCGGCCCGGATGGTCTGTGTGACCCAGTGTCCGGTCAGCATCTGGAAAAGGGTGTCGGCGTTCCGCGATGCCTCCGCCTCGGCCGGAGAGGGCTCGGCAAGGGCTCCTTTGAAGGGCATGGCTTCCTCGGATAGATGTGAATGGATGACTTCTGCATGTGATGCGTGGTGATCCGCATGTCGGCCGGTGCGTCGCGACATGGTGGCCACGATCCGGCATACGTAAACCGCGACATCCGGTTCAATGCTGCTCGCAGAGCAGAGTCACTCGTGAACCCGCCGGGCGAATTACGCCATCTGGCGGGTTGAGTGCCACGTATGCCGGAAGCTGGGTCGGCCGCTACGGCCAACGACACTGGAGTCGCTGTCCAGACAGTGAGCGTCGCGACTCAGGAAGCCCACCACGTGCCCCGATGGCGTCGGCGGCGAAGGGGTGAAGGCGGGCGCGCATCGCCGTGACCACACCGAAGTCGCCGCCACCACCGCGCAGCGCCCAGAACAGGGGTCACCCTCCGCTCAGTCCATGACCGCGCGGGCGCGCAGCGACGCGCGCAGGGCGCGCATGGCGTAGTGGACGCGGGATTTGACCGTGCCCGGTGCGAGGCCGAGGATGGCCGCCGCCTGCTCGACGCTGTAGCCGAGGTAGTGAGTGCGGATGAGCACCTCCCGCTGTTGCTGGCTGAGCCCGGTCATGCTGGGGAGCACCGCCCAGAGCGTGACGAGGTGTTCTGTGGGGTCGGGCACCGCCAACTCGGGGGGCTCGTGGTCGTCGGCCTCCGGCGGCCGGGCCTGCCGGGCGCGGTGATTGTCGATCACCAGCCGGTGGGCGACGGTGAACAGCCAGGTGCGGACCCGGTCGGTCGTCGGGTCGAGGATGCCGCGGTGCTGCCAGGCGCGCAGGGCGGTCTCCTGGACGATGTCCTCGGCGAGGTGGCGGTCGCCATTGCAGAGTTGGACGGCGAAGGTCAGCAGGACCGTGCCGTGCCGCTCGTACAGTGTTCGCGAGAACGAGTCGTCGCAGGCGTCGTTGCGGGGTAGGGCCGTGACGCACGCGAGGTCACGCTGTCGCCTTACGGGAACTCTCCGGGCGGCGGCCCTCGGCCGGTCTAGCACACGGGTACGTGTCATGGGAGCGATCTCATTCGTTGCAATTGACTATTCGGGACCGGCTGAGGCGCTAACTCGACCTCGACCGCTGGACGGTTCCGCAATCGAGCCGCGGTCTTGGTACGTTCTTGCCGCCGGCCTGTCGCCGACGCGAGGCGGGAGGTCTCCGGGTGGTGGCTCGGGTCAGGGCGCGTTGGGTGTTCGCGGGAGCGAGGCCCTCAGGCACCATGCGGCAGCGGTTCGGTGCTTTGCTCGGGAGGGAGAAGGGCCTTGCCCAGCCGGACTGTACGAGCGCCTGGTGCAGTGTCCTTTCACGGGTGGGTTCGGTGGCGCCCACCCTGGGCTGAAAAGCCGAGATGGTGATGTCCGTACCCTGCGTCCTTCCTGCGAGTTCCCCGGTGAGCGGGGTCGTGGCGAGATTGCTGGTCCTCCGGCATTTGGTTGTTTTCCGAGCCCGCCCCGTGACCTGGTGCTTCACTAAAATGATCGAACGAAGATCACTCGCAGGTAGCTTGGCCAAAAGCATGTCAGGAAGCGTGATCAGCTCAGTTATGGTCTCGTTGATCGCGTCGCCTGCCTGATCGGTCACCGGTTCAGGCGGGAAACGGGGTACAGGTCCTGTCATGGGTTCCAGCTTGGCTGTGTCCCGTGTGCGACCGCGAGCGGCAGATTTGCCTCCTTTCATTAGGATGCTGCCATGGCAGTTCATCGAATCGCGGTGCTGGTGCTGGATGGGGTGACGCCACTCGACCTGGCCATCCCGGCACAGGTCTTCGGCGTACGTGTGGAGACTCCCTATGAAGTGACGGTGTGTGCGTTGACCCCTCAGGTGGCCACTACCGCCGGCTTCGACTTGGTCGTCGCCGGGGGCGTCGAGCAGGTGAGGGCCGCCGATACCGTGATCGTCCCCGGTTTCCAGCCGCCTGTCCGGCCGCTCCCGGAGGACGTGCTCGGCGCACTGGTCGAGGCCCGCGATCGGGGCAAGCGGATGGTGTCCATCTGCACCGGCGCCTTCGCGTTAGCCGCGGCGGGTGTGTTGGACGGGCTGCATGCCACGACTCACTGGCGGTACATCGCAGATCTTGAGCAGGGCTTCCCATCCGTCCAGGTAGATCGTGACGTGCTGTATGTCGACCAGGGGGACGTGCTCACCTCGGCCGGCGTGTGCTGCGGCATGGACTTGTGCCTGCACATCGTGCGCCGTGACCTGGGTGCGGCGGCGGCCAACCAGATCGCTCGCGCCCTGGTAGCGGCCCCGCATCGCGACGGTGGGCAGGCGCAGTACGTCCCGACACCGGTCGCTGTGGCCGGCAACGCCTCACTTGCAGCCACTCGGCAGTGGGCCCTGGAGCGACTTGAGCAACCGCTGACGGTGGGGGAACTCGCCCGGCACGCAGGCATGTCGCAGCGTTCGTTCATGCGCCGGTTCACTGATGAAACGGGCACGACACCATTGCGATGGCTGGTCAATGCCCGTCTCGGCATGGCCCGGGAAATGCTGGAGAGCACCGACCACTCGGTCGACCGGGTGGCTCGGGATTGCGGGTTGGGAAGCGCCGCCAACCTGCGGCTGCACTTCCGTCGGATGCTGGGAACCACTCCCACTGCCTACCGGCGCACTTTCGCGCACTGATATCGCTCTTCGAACCACTGCGCACCGGAAAACACGTCCAGACCGAAGCAGGACTCGTACGACCGGACGGACACCTCACCTGACCGTCCGCCGACGACCGGGCGGTTTAGGCTCATAATCGGGGGTTTGTTCATCTTGGGGAGGGTGTGGTGGATCTCGGTGAGCTCGGGGCGTTTCTGAAGTCGCGCAGGGATCGGCTAGGGCCGGAGGCGGTCGGGCTGGCACCCGGTGCGCGGCGGCGTGTGCCTGGTCTGCGTCGGGACGAGGTGGCGGGGTTGGCCAGCATGTCCGCCGACTACTACACCGAGTTGGAACAGGGCCGTGGGCAGTGTCCGTCGGAGCCGGTGCTGCACGCGCTGGCCCGGGCGCTGCGGCTGGACACCGACGAGACCGGCCACCTGTTCCATCTCGCGGGGTATGCGGTGCCGTTCGGCGGGGAGCCGCTGCAGATGCAGGCGGCGCTGCGCCAGCTCATGGAGCGCCTGGAGGACACCCCCGCCTTGGTCATCTCCGATATGCACGAGGTGGTGGTGCAGAACCATGCCGCGCAGGTGCTGGTCGGGCCGCAGGCGGGGTTACGCGGGATCCGGGCTAGTTTCCTCTACCACTGGTTCACCGTCCCGGCCACCCGCGACCTCTACCCGCCGGACGACCACGACTACCACTCCCGCCTGCTGGTCTCCGATCTGCGGGCCGCGCTGGCCCGCCGCGGCAATGCCGACCGGACCGGTGCCGCGCTGGTCGATCACCTGCTGGCGGCCAGCGAGGAATTCGCCGGGCTGTGGCGCGCCCGCGAGGTCAGCGTGCGGCACGAGGAGCACAAGCGCATCGTGAACCCGGCCCTAGGCACAGTCAAGGTGACCTGCAACAGCATCGTCACGGCCGACGCCGCACAACGGTTGCTGTGGTTGGTCCCGGACGATCCGGACATCGTGCCGAGGTTGCACGCGCTCGACCCGGTCGAGGTCTGGCGCGACACGCCGGGCCCGGCGTTCGGTATCTCAGAAAACTGGGGTTGACGACCCCAGGCTGCGCGCTGTCGCGGCCGCCGGTCTTCGCGGCATCCTGACGTTGTCAGTACGTGTCAACGCGAAGGGAGACGGTCATGATGCGTGCGGCGATCGCCACCGGGGTGGACGCCTCGGTGTCCCTATCGGAACGCCCCGTCCCCGAGCCGGGGCCGGGCGAGGTCCTGGTGAAGATCACAGCGTGCGGGGTGTGCTTCACCGATCTGAACCTGCTGCGCGGGCACTACCCGTTCGCCCGCTTCCCGGTGGTCCCGGGACATGAGATCACCGGCACGGTGGCCGCGGTGGGCGACGGCGTGCCGGGGCTGTCGGTGGGTGACCCGGTCGGCGCCCAGTTCCTGTACGACTCGTGCGGTCACTGCGACTACTGCGTGTCCGGTGATCAGATCCTGTGCCCGTCCAAGCGGATCACCGGCATCGTCGCTGACGGCGGATACGCCGAATACGCCCTGCTCAAGGGGGGTTATGTGACGCCGCTGCCCGCCGGGCTCGACCCGGTGGCCGCGGCACCGCTGATGTGCGCGGGCCTGACCGCGTTCAACGGGCTACGGCGGGCCGGCGCGGCGGCCGGGTCCCGGGTGGCGGTCATCGGCAGCGGCGGCATCGGTGCGCTCGCCGTCCGGTACGCCGGGGCCATGGGCGCGCGGGTCGCGGTGATCGGCCGCAGGGCCGACGGCGAGGCGGAGGCCAAGGAACTCGGTGCGGAACTGTACATCGCCAACCGCGACACCGATCCCGCCGCGGCGCTCCATGCCTGGGACGGCGGCGCGGAGGTCATCCTGAACGCCGCCCCGTCCACGCAGGTCGCCGCCGACGTCCTCACCGGTCTCGCGCCCGATGGCACGCTGGTGCTCTGCGGCTACGACACCACGCCGCTCACCCTGCCGGCCCAGCCGATGGTGCTCAACCGCCTGCACGTCATGGCCTCGCCATCCGGCTCGCCCCACGACCTGCGCGACACGCTCGCCTTCTCCGCGTACCACCAGATCCTGCCCTCGGTCACGCCGATCGGCTTGGACGAGGTCCCGGCGACCCTGGACGCCATGGGCTCCGGGGCCGGGGGTGGCCGCCGCGTCATCGCCTTCGCGTGACCGACTGGGAACACCACGGGAGCGACACATGAGCAAGAACATCCTGATCACTGGTGCGAGTTCCGGGTTCGGCGCGTTGTCCGCGCGTGCCCTGGCCCGCGCCGGGCACACCGTGTACGCGGCGATGCGCAACACCAGCGGACGCAACGCCGACCGCGTCGCCGCAGCCGCCGCCTACGCCAAAGAGCACGATGTGGACCTGCGCACCGTCGAAATGGACGTCGTGTCGCAGGAGTCCGTCGACGCGGCCGTGAACACCGTGCTCGCCGAAGCGGGCACGATCGACGTGGTCGTGCACAATGCCGGGCACATGGTGCTCGGGCCCGCCGAGGCGTTCACACCCGAGGAACTGGCCGCCGTCTACGACACCAACGTCCTGGGCAGCCAGCGGCTCAACCGGGCGGTCCTGCCGCACCTGCGGGAAAGGGAGCACGGCCTGCTGGTGTGGATCGGGTCCAGCTCCACCAAGGGCGGCACCCCGCCCTACCTCGCCCCGTACTTCGCGGCCAAGGCCGCCGCCGACGCCCTGGCCGTGTCGTACGCGGCCGAACTGGCCCGCTTCGGCATCGAGACCACGATCGTGGTCCCGGGAGCGTTCACCTCGGGCACCAACCATTTCGCCAACGCCGGCCACCCGTCCGAGGACATCGTGCTGCCCGACTACGACGAACGGTACGGCGGGCTGATGGAGCATGTGGCCGAGCGGCTGGCCGCGCTGCAACCCCCCGATGCCGACGTCTCCCTGGTCGCCGACGCCATCGCCCGGATCATCGACACCCCGCACGGCAAACGCCCATTCCGCGTCCACATCGACCCAGCAGACGACGGCTCCGAAGCGGTCAGCGCGGTCGCCGACGTCATCCGCGCCCGCTTCCTCACCCGCGTCGGCCTCGCCGACCTGCTCACCCCCACGGTCAAGAAAGCGACCACGGCCGCCTAGGCTCCTGGCGTCGGCGTTCGGTCGGTACCGACGGTCGTGCGTAGCGGGATCTCGCGGAGGAAGGCGATGGCGAGGAGGGCGATCGCGGCCGATGAGGTGGCCCAGAGGAACACCTCGGCGATCCCGGAGCCGTAGGCCGCCTGGACGGGCCCGGGGGCGGACCCCGCCTTCGCCAGGACCAGGCCCGACAGGGCGTGCAGGACCGCGCGCCTGTCCGTGGGCGCGGGCGGGGAGGCCCGTTTCGACGCCGTCACCTGGCGCCGGTCCCGAGCACGGCCTGTTCGGCCTGGATGGAGGCCTGGAGCTGGTAGGCACCCGGCCGGTCAAGGCGCAGGCATCAGCGGACGAGGCGTGCCCTTCCTCGATTAGTACGGTCCCACCGGCTTCGGTCCTGCTCGGCAAGCGCAGCAGCAAGTCCGCCTGAGTTGGCTCCCCGGTTGGCTCCCTCCGGCCGAGAACACGCATCTGTCCTGCACCTGGCGATTACCGGGGAGGTAATCGCAGGCATGACCAGGGGCCGGATAGCGTCGGCAGCGTGACGACGATGACGACCTCTCTCAGGGATGTCCGGCCGGTGGGCGAGCAGCTGCGGGCCTGGCGGCAGCGGCGCCGGCTCAGCCAGCTGGAGCTGGCCTCCGAGGCCGACGTCTCCACCCGGCACCTGAGCTTCGTGGAGACCGGCCGGTCGGCGCCCAGCCGCGAGATGGTGCTGCGGCTGGCCGAGCACCTGGACGTGCCGCTGCGCGACCGCAACCTGCTGCTGGTCTCGGCCGGGTACGCCCCGGTGTACGCCGAGACCCCGATCGCCGAGCCGCGGATGGACTCGGTGCGTGCGGCGCTGCGGCAGGTGCTGCAGGGGCACGAGCCGTACCCGGCGGTGGTCGTCGATCGGTTCTGGAACCTGATCGACGCCAACGCGGCGGCCGCGTTCTTCATGGAGGGCGCGCCGCCCGAACTGCTGGAGCCGCCGCTGAACGTGCTGCGGCTGAGCATGCATCCCGAGGGCATGGCCCGCAACATCGTCAACCTGGGGGAGTGGCGGGCGCACATGATCGAGCGGGTGCGCCGCCACGTGGCGCTCACCGCCGACCCGTCGCTGGCCCAGCTGTACCGCGAGCTGCGCGACTACCCGGGGGCGGAGGAGCCGGCGGCCGTCCCCGCCCCGGTGACGGGCGGGGACGGGGTCGTGGTGCCGCTGCGGATCCGGACCGGCGACGGCGAGCTGTCGTTCTTCAGCACGGTCGCCACCTTCGGCACGCCCATCGACATCACCGTGGCGGAACTGGCGATCGAGTCGTTCTATCCGGCGGACGAGGCGACGACGGCGTTCCTGCGGGAACGTGCGGGCTGGTGAGGGCGTCCTCCCCGCCCTCCGGGGCCGGTCGTCTCGGTTCCCCGCTCTCCCGGTGCTCGGCCTCCAGCAGGTCGTGGTGGATGCGGGCGGGCGGCACCTCCAGTCGCTGGAGGGCGTCGACCGTGCTCCTGATCATCTCGACCGGGCCGGCGACGTAGACCTCGCGCTCGTCCAGGCCGGGGACCCGGCCGAGGACGTCCGGGGGAGTGCCGCGCGGCCCGTCGTAGGACGGATCGTCGGAGATCACCGGGGTGATCCGGAGGCGCGGGTAGGCGGCCGCCAGCCGCAGCAGGTCGGGCAGGTCGTAGAGGTCGCGCTCGGTGCGGGCGGCGGCCACCAGGTGGACGTCGCGGTCGCGGGCGGACAGGGCGACCCGTTCGGCCAGCGCCTTGAGCGGGGCCAGCCCGGTGCCTCCGGCGACCAGCAGCAGGTCGCGGCGCGAGCCGGGGTCGAGGGTCATGCCGCCGAGCGCGCCCCCCAGTAGCACCGAGTCGCCGGGCCGGGTGTGCCGGACCAGCGCCCCGCTGACCCATCCTCCGGGGACCGCGCGCACGTGCAGGCGCAGCGTCCCGTCGGGGCGGGGCGCCCCGGCGAGGGAGTAGGGCCGCCAGATCCGCGGCCAGCGCGCCACCTGGACGGGGACGTACTGCCCGGGCTCGTACGGCAGCGGGCGGGCCGGGCGCAGGGCGAGCACGGCCAGGTCGTCGGCGCGGCGGTCGTGCCCGGTGACCTCGGCGACCCACCAGGCGGGGGAGTGCTCGGCGTCCCGTGCCGCGGCCGCGATCATCATCTCGGCGGCGGTCCGGTAGGCGGCGGTCCAGGCGGCCTCGGTTTCGGGCGTCCAGGCCGTCCCGCCGAACCTGCGCAGCGTGGCGATCAGCGCCGCGCCGACGGCGGGGTAGTGCTCGGGGAGCACCCCGTACCTGCGGTGGCCGCGGCCGAGCCGGCCCAGCATCTCGGCCAGCGCGCCGGGGCTGTCCATGCTCCAGATGATGGCGGTCAGGGCGTGGAAGAGCCGGTCGCGCTGGAGGTCCATGGCGGGCGGGAACAGCGCCCGGAGGCGGGGTTCCGCGGCGAACAATCGGCCGTAGAAATAGGCGATGGCCTCATCGGCGACCGGTTCGAGCCAGGTAAAGCTTTCTTTGATGATTCGCGGTTCCCAGGACATTCGCCAAGCTCGCCTCCCGGCCTTTTCGGTCATCGGCTCGCGGGTTCCGCTGGTTCCGGCGCGCGCGGGGTGCCCGGCTCGCTGAGATTCTCGCACCGGAAGAGGCAGGTCCTCAACAGGTTCGAGGGAAGGATCATGGTGTCGTGACGTTGAGTAAAGTGCTCCGGATTCTCCGTGACGGTGTCGTATTGTCGCGGGCGAAGAATACTCCTCGGTATCGGAGGGATGGCGGTGACTCGATGATCAATTGCGGATAAATGCCGTGAACAGACGGGTGAATAGGTGTGTCGAGGGTTACTTGTCCGCCGATGTCCGGGGTCTGTTGCCGCGGTGGAGAGTTCTCTACCCTTGGAGGAGATTTCGGATTCGCCGGTCGTGTTCCGGTCGCGGCGGCCGGGGGCGTCCCGCCCGCCGCGGCGGCGATCTAGGCTCTTCGCCCTGCGCGTGTCAAGGACGTGCGGCAGGCTGGACCGTACGGGGCCGGGGGAGGGCCGGTCCGAAAACCGGGGTCATGCGTCATGATGACCCCGCGAGGCGGTGCGACCACCGCACCCGTGGAGACGAGCCGTGGCCGGTGCACAACGGGAGGGACACCAAGCATGCGAGAGGCGACCCGCGGCGCACCGGGCGGTCCCGGCGACGCCGCCCACGCACCACCGCTCATCGGGATCACGAGCTATCTGGAACCGGCCCGCTGGGGCGTGTGGGTGCGGGAGGCCGCGCTGCTGCCCGCGCCGTATGTGCGCTCCGTGGAGCGCTCGGGCGGCTTCCCGGTGATGCTGCCGCCGACCGCCGGCCTGCGCGGCCTGGACGCGCTGGTGGCCCGGCTGGACGGCATCGTGTTCGCCGGCGGCGGCGACGTCGACCCCGAGCTGTACGGGGCCGACCGGCACCACGAGACCGGCCCGCCGCAGCCGCAGCGCGACCGGTTCGAGCTGGCGCTGGTCCGCGCCGCGATCGACGCCGACCTGCCGTTCCTGGCGATCTGCCGGGGCATGCAGGTGCTGAACGTGGCGCGCGGCGGCTCCCTCATCCAGCACCTGCCCCAGGCCGTCGGCCACGAGGCGCACGCCCCCACCCTCGGGATGGTCGGGCGCCACCGGGTGCAGATCGACCCGACCAGCGCCCTGGGCAAGATCCTCGGCGACTCCTCCGACGTGCCCACCTACCACCACCAGGCCGTGCACCGCCTGGGCAAGGGCCTCACCCCGGTCGCCCGCGCCGACGACCACGTCGTGGAGGCGCTGGAGTTGCAGGGCCACCGGTTCGGGCTGGGCGTGCAGTGGCATCCGGAGGAGGGCGACGACCGCCGCCTGTTCGAGGCGCTGGTGGCCGAGGCCGCCGGGCGCTGATCCGGAGGCGCCGTTGCATCCGCAGACGCGCAGGTACCTGGAGTTCCTGCGGGCCTGGACGGAGCCCGAGGACGCCTCGGGCCCGGACGGACCGGACGGCCCGGACGGGGGCCGGCGGGAGCCGTCGATCGAGGAGATGCGCCGCCAGGTCGGCGCCGTGGCCCCCCTGGACCGCCGAGAGCTGCCCGAGGTGCGGGATCTGACCGTGCCCGGCCGGGACGGCCCCGTGCCGCTGCGGCTCTACCGTCCCGAGAAGCGGTCGCCGCTGCCCGCGCTGGTGTACTTCCACGGCGGGGGGTGGGTGGTCGGCGGGCCCGAGAACGTGGACGTCGCCTGCCGCGAGCTGGCGGCGGAGGCGGGCTGCGCGGTCCTGAACGTCGACTACCGGCTGGCGCCCGAGCATCCGTTCCCGGCCGCCGTCGAGGACGCCTGGGCGGTGACCTGCGCCGCGGCCACCGAGCCGGAGCGCTTCGGGGTGGATCCGCGGGCGGTCGCCGTCGCCGGCGACAGCGCGGGCGGCAACCTGGCCGCCGCCACCGCGCTCATGGCCCGCGACCGCGGCGTGCGCCTGGCCCACCAACTGCTGGTCTACCCGGTGACCGACACCGCCATGGACACCCCGAGCTACGCCGAGTACGGCCGCGGGTACGGCCTGGACGCCGAGGGGATGGCCCGGTTCCTGGAGCTCTACGGCGGCGGCGCCGACCCCGCCGATCCGCGCCTGGCACCGCTGCGCGCGCCCGATCTGGCCGGCGCGGCGCCCGCCACCGTGATCACGGCCGAGTACGACGTGCTGCGGGACGAGGGCGAGGCGTACGCGCGCTGCCTGGCGGAGGCCGGGGTCCCGGTGGAGCTGCGCCGCTACGACGGCGTGGTGCACTCCTTCTTCCTGCTGCCCGAGCTGTTCGACGCCGGTGCCGAGGCGATGGAGTTCGCTGTGCGACGATTGCGCGCGGCGTTCGCCGCCTCGCCCCGGCGGGACAGCGCCGCGTAGGCGCGGGGCGCGGGGCGGGAGGCAGGGAACGGCCGGCGGACGCGCGAGACGCGGAGCGAGCGGGAGGAACGGCATGGGCGACGCCCGGGACGGCAGGTACGGCGCCTACGAGCGGCTGAAGATCGACTGGGCGGGGCCCGGGATCCTGCGCATCACGCTGAGCACGCCCGGCCGGCTCAACGCCGTGGACGCCGCCGGCCACGGCGAGCTGGCCGGGATCTGGCGGGACGTGGACGCCGACGACGAGGTGCGCGCGGTGCTGGTCCGGGGCGAGGGCACCGCGTTCTCGGCGGGCGGCGACCTGGCCATGATCGAGGACATGATGGCCGATCACGCGGCCCGGGCCCGGATCATGCGCGAGGCCCGCGACATCGTGATGAACGTGATCAACTGCTCCAAGCCGGTGGTGAGCGCGATCCAGGGCCCGGCGGTGGGGGCGGGCCTGGCGGTGGCGCTGCTGGCCGACATCTCGGTGGCGGGCCGCTCCGCGAAGATCATCGACGGGCACACCCGGCTCGGCGTGGCGGCCGGCGACCATGCCGCGATCGTGTGGCCGCTGCTGTGCGGGATGGCCAAGGCCAAGTACCACCTGCTGCTCTGCGACGCCTTGACCGGCGAGGAGGCCGAGCGGATCGGCCTGGTGAGCGTGTGCGTGGACGACGACCTGGTGCACGAGCGGGCGCTGGAGGTGGCGGGCCGCCTGGCCGGGGGCGCCGCCGAGGCGATCCGCCACACCAAGCACGCGCTCAACAACTGGCTGCGGATGGCGGGCCCGTCCTTCGACGCGTCGCTGGCGCTGGAGTTCCTGGGCTTCACCGGCCCGGACGTTCGCGAGGGCGTCGCAGCCGTCCGCGAGAAGCGCCCGCCGAGGTTCACCTGACCGCGGGCGCGGGGCGCCGGGCGGGCGTCACCCGAAGCGTTTGCGGAGGGCGCCGATGCCGGAGGCGTAGATGGCCGTGGCGAAGGTCTTCTCCATCGCCTCCCGGTCGGCCGGGTCGGCGCTGAACTCGCCGGACCACTCCACGAACGACTGTCCGGTGTCGGTCACCGGTGCCACCCGGATCCGGCTGCGGGCCCCGCGCACCGGCAGCGGGCATTCGAGGACGTCGTAGGTGTAGGTGCGGGCGTCGTCGTCCAGGCTGCTGAGGCGCTCGCGGAACACCGAGTCGCCGGGGCCGATCAGGCGGCGCACGCAGCCGACCCGGTCGGCGGGGCCGCCGTCCTCGATGACGCCGGTCTCCACGCCCGGCATCCATTCCCAGAGGTTGCCGAAGTCGCGCAGGTAGGACCACACCTCGTCGGCGGGGGCGTTGAGCACGGCGCTGGCGTAGGACTTGGGCATCGGACGTTCTCCTCGGCGTCGAGAGAGCGCGGGGCGGGGTGGAAGATCGTTGCGTCCCATGCTGGGCCTTGGATGTGATCCAGGCAACACCCCTCGGGGCCGTTGGCCGACCGGAGGTGATTCGGAAAGATGGGGCCGGTCCCGCCCCGGGAGGATCGCACGTGCTGCTCGGTGACCTGGCCCGTCGCGGTGCCGCGCTCTGGCCGGACCGGACCGCGTTCGCCTGGGCGGGCGACCGCGTCGCGCTCCTCACCCGCGACGTGCTGCGCGCCGCCACGAGCCCGCCGCGGCGGTCCGGCTGCCCGGCAGAACGGCTGATCAGGCCGGACGCCCTGACGGGGTGGGTAGCGTACTCACATGGCCCCGTCCCGCAGGACCCTGCTGCGCGCCGCCGCCCTGCCGGCGGCCGGCGCGGTCGCCGGGTGCTCCTCCGGCGACGGCGGCGGGGCCGTTCTCAGGCTGGCCACGGGCGGCCGGGGCGGCCCGTACGAGGCGCTCGGCGCCCGGCTGGCGGCCGAGCTGCGCCGCCACGGCTTCACGGTGCGGGTCCTGCCGACCGCCGCCAGCGTGGCCAACCTCGCCATGCTCGCCGAGGGCCGCGCCGACCTCGGCTTCGCCCTGGCCGACAGCGCCGAGGACGCCGTGCGGGTGCGGCGCCTGCCCGTCGCCGCCCTGGCCCGCCTGTACATGAACTACGTCCACCTCATCGTCCGGGCGGAGTCGCGGATCACGGCTCCTGCCGACCTGGCGGGCCGCACGGTGTCGATCAACGCCGGCGGGTCCGGGACGGCCGTGACCGCCGAGCGGATCCTGGCCGCGGCCGGGGCCACCGCCGCCCGCGGCCGCCGCGCCCGCGTCCTGCGGCTCGGCCTGTACGAGTCGATCGAGGCCCTGCGGAGCGGCCGGATCGAGGCGTTCTTCTGGTCGGGCGGGGTGCCCACGCCCGCGCTTGAGGAGTTCCGGCGCGCGACGCCCATCCGGCTGATCGCCCTGGACGGCCTGGTGGCGCCGCTGCGCCGCGCCCACGGCCCGCTGTACGAGGAGGCCTCGGTACCGGCCCGCTCGTACGGCCTGAGCGGCCCGGTCGCCACGGTCGGGACGGCCAGCTACCTGGTCTGCCGCAGCGGGCTGGCCGTCCGGCACGCCCGCTCGGTGACCGGGATCCTGTTCTCCAGCCGCGACCGGCTCCGGGTCCCCGACGCGCCCGGCGGCAGGCTCGACGAGCGCTACGCCATCGGTACCGGCTCGGTGCCCCTTCATCGGGGCGCCGCGGCCTACTACCGCTCCGTCTACGGCTGAGCGCCCCGGCCGTGGGGGTCGTGGTCGCCGTCGGGGCCGCCGGGCAGGGTGAGGCGGACGACCAGCCCGCTCGGCCGGTTGGGAAGCAGCTCCAGCGTCCCGCCCGACCGGTCCGCCAGCTCGGCGGCGATCGCCAGGCCCAGGCCGCTGCCCGGGACGTTGGCGTGCCCGCCCGAACGCCAGAACCGGCCGAGGGCCTCCCGCCGCTCGGCCTCCGGCAGGCCGGGCCCGTCGTCGGCGATCCGCAGCACCCCGCCGTCCAGCCGGACGGTCACCGTGCCGCCCTCGGGCACGAACTTGTGCGCGTTGTCCAGGGCGATGTCGGCGATCCGGGCGACCGCGTCGGGCACGGCCGTCACGTGCGCCGACTCCGGCAGGTCGGTCTCCAGCGCCAGGCCCCGGGCGGCGAAGACCTCCCGCCAGCCCTCCAGCCGCGGGCGCAGCTCGCCGACGACCTCCACGTCCCGCACGACCGCGCCCGCCTCGACCCTGGCCAGCGCGAGGAGGTCCTCGACGAGCGCGGCCAGCCGGTCCACCTCGGCCAGGGCCTCCTCGTATTCGGCCGCGCCGGCCGCCTCCAGGTGCGGCTGGAGGTTCTCCAGGCGCAGCGACAGCACGGTCAGCGGGGTACGCAGCTCGTGGGAGGCGTCGGCCACGAACGCGCGCTGCCGCTCCAGGGCGGCCGAGACCGCGTCGGCCATCGCGTTGAACCGCTCCTTGAGCCGCCGCAGCTCCGAGGGCCCCACGTCCGGGCTCGCGCGCGCCTGCATGTGCCCTTGGGCGATCGCGCCGGTGGTGCGGTCGAGCTCGGTCACCGGACGCAGGATCCAGCGTGCCAGTCCCCGCGCCGCCAGCATCGAGCACGCCAGCGCCGCCAGCGCGCCCAGTGCCAGGGCGCCCCACACCAGTCCCACGTCGCGGCGGGCGTGGCCGGTCGGCACGCGCAGCAGCACCGCGCCCGACAGCTGGGCGTCCCGCCCCGCCGGCTCGGCGATCAGCACGGTGGCGGGTCCGAACGGGGTCACCGCCGGCAGGTCCTCGGTCGTGCGGCCCGACAGCGCCAGCCGGGTCGCGGCCCGGTCGTCGCCCGGCATCGCGCCCGCCTCGGCCAGCACCGCCCCGTCCCGGCCACGGACCCGCACCGCCGCGCCGTACAGCCCGGCGTAGCGGGTGATCTCGGCGGTCAGGCCGGAGAGGTCGCCCTCCCGGACGGCCTGGTCGGCCAGCTCGGCGAACCGGGTCGCGTCGGCGCGGCGGTCCAGCAGCAGCCGCCCGGTGCGGTGCGAGGAGTAGGCCAGGCCCAGCGGCACCGCCAGCCCGGCGATCACCAGCGCGATCAGGGCGGCGAACGTCATGACGAGCCGCCGCCTCATGGCGTCCCGGTGCCCTCCCGGCCCGGCCCCCCGGAGGCGCCCCCGGACGCGCCGCCGGACGCGCCCCCAGACGTCCTGCCGGAGGCGTCGCCGGGCAGGTCGCCGGGCGCGGTTCCGTTCTCCGCGGGCGCGATGAGGCGGCCCAGGCGGTAGCCGGTGCCGCGCAGCGTCTCCACCAGTCCCGGCCGGGCCGTCTTCGAGCGCAGCCCCGCCACGTGCACGTCCAGCGACCGCGAGGCCGACAGCAGCGGGTCGCCCCACACCGCGTCCAGGATCTCCTCGCGGCTGCGCACCACGCCCGGCTCCCGCGCCAGCAGCGCCAGCACGTCGAACTCCCGGCGGGTCAGCGTCACCGGCCGCCCGGCCACCGTGACCCGCCGGGTCTCCAGGTCGATCCGGACGTCCCCGACCGTGACCACCTGGTCGCGCACCGGCAGGGGACGGGTCCCGCGCCGCGCCACCGCCTCCATCCGCGCCATCAGCTCCGCCGTGCGGAACGGCTTGACCAGGTAGTCGTCGGCGCCCGACCGCAGCCCGCGCAGCACGTCCCGTTCCTCGGTACGGGCGGTCACCACGATGATCGGCACCACCGACACCCGCCGCACCCGGCGCAGCGCCTCCAGCCCGTCCATGTCCGGCAGGCCCAGGTCCAGGAGCACGAAGTCGACGCCCCCCGCCAGGCGGAGGGCGTCGACGGCCAGGTGCGCGCGCACGATCTCGTGGCCGTGCCGGGCCAGCGCGGTGGTGAGCGCCCCGGCCAGCCGGTCGTCGTCTTCGACCAGGAGAACGCGCATGCGCCCAGGTTAGACGTGGATCAGACGCGCGCCGCCACGGGATCGGGGGCCCGCTCGCCGCGCTCCCGGCGGGACAGCGCCGTGTCCCGGGTCTCCCGCATGAACAGGTACACCACGAGCGACACCGCGGCGCATCCGGCGACGTACCAGTAGTAGCCCGACTCGGTGCCGGCGTTCTTGAACCACAGCGCCACGTACTCGGCGGTCCCGCCGAACATCGCGTTGGCGATCGCGTACGGCAGCGCCACCCCCAGCGCCCGCACGTGGGTGGGGAACATCTCCGCCTTCACCACCGCGTTGATCGAGGTGTACCCGGTGACGATGATCAGCCCGAGCAGCGACAGGGCCAGCGCCCCGGCGAACCCGTTCACCCCCGACAGCGCGGTCATCAGCGGCACCGTGCCCAGCGTGGCGCCGATCCCGAAGGTGATCAGCAGCGGGCGGCGGCCGATCCGGTCCGACAGCGCCCCGGCGGCCGGCTGGACGCACATGAAGGCGAACAGCGCGCAGAAGCTCACCAGCGTCGCGGTCGACTTCTCCAGCCCGGCGGTGTTGGACAGGTACTTGGTCAGGTAGGTGGTGTAGGTGTAGTACGCCACCGTGCCGCCCATGGTCAGCGCGATGACCAGCGCGGCCTCCTTCCTGTAGCGCAGCAGCTCGCGGATCGTGCCGCGGTCGGCGCCCGGGTGCCCCTCGCGCCCGTGCGCCTCCTCGTCGTAGGCCTCGGTCTCCAGCAGGTTGCGGCGCAGGTAGAACACCACGGCGGCGCCGAGCGCCCCGATGATGAACGGGATCCGCCAGCCGTAGGAGTGCAGCGCCTCCTCCGACATCGTGCGCTGCAGGACGATCTGCAGGCCGAGGCCGACGAGCTGGCCCGCGGTCATCGACACGTACTGGAAGCTGGAGGCGAACCCGCGCCGGCCGGGCGGGGTGGCCTCGGTGAGGTAGGTCGCGCTGGCGGCGTACTCGCCGCCCACCGACAGGCCCTGCAGGAGCCGGGCGACCAGCAGCACCACCGCGCCGAAGTAGCCGACCGAGTCGTAGGTCGGGGCGATCGCGATCAGCAGCGCGCTGCCCGACATCAGCGTCACGGTCAGCGTGAGCGCCGCCTTGCGGCCCCGCCGGTCGGCGAACCGGCCCAGCAGCCAGCCGCCGACCGGCCGCATGAAGAACCCGACGGCGAAGATGCCGGCGGTGTTGAGCAACTGCGCGGTCGGATCGCCCTTCGGGAAGAA
Source organism: Spirillospora sp. CA-255316 (assembly GCA_050942275.1). Classification (GTDB taxonomy): domain Bacteria; phylum Actinomycetota; class Actinomycetes; order Streptosporangiales; family Streptosporangiaceae; genus Spirillospora. The sequence goes on from CP192047.1 coordinate 4,966,300, forward strand.
CGAGGCGGCGAAGTAGGTGGCGAAACTGGCGTAGACGAACCAGTCGTACCACTCCACCATGTTGCCGACCGAGCCGCCGAGCACCGCCCTCCAGGGCGTGCGCGTGGGTGCCTGAGTCGTCACGGGGAGACCTCCTGCGGGAGTCGTTGCAGGTGGGAGCCTCTCCGGCGGGGCGTCCTCCGTAAAGGGGGAGGGCGGGTTATCTAACATCCGCTTAACACGGCGGAAACGGCGCCATGCCGTTTCCGCCGTGCCGGTGGTGCCGTCGGCGCGGCCTCGGGGCCAGGTGCGCCGCGGGCCTCGGGCCCGTGCGCCTCGGGTCCGTGCGCCGTGGCCTCAGTACGACCGGGGCAGGCCCAGCTCGTGCTGGGCGATGTGGGCCAGCACCATCTCCTCGGCGACCGGGATGTTCTTGGCGATGCGGGCGTCGCGGAACATCCGCGCCACCGGGTACTCCAGCGAGTACGCCATGCCGCCGTGGGTCTGGAACGCGCGGTCGGCGGCCTGCCAGGCGGCGTCGGCGGCGGTGAGCTTGGCGACGTTGGCCTCCGAGCCGCAGGGCCGTCCCCGGTCCCACAGCCAGGCGGCCTTGTAGGTCATCAGCCGGGCCAGCTCCAGCTGCGCCTTGGTCTTGGCGAGCGGGAAGGCCACGCCCTGGTTGGCCCCGATCGGCTTGCCGAAGGGCGCCCGCTCCCGCGCGTACGCGCAGGCGATCTCCAGGACCAGCTCGCCCGAGCCCACGCCCCCGGCGGCGGCCAGGATCCGCTCGGGGTTGAGGATGTCCCACAGGACCGCGAACCCCTGGTCGACCTGGCCGAGGACGCGGCCGGCGGGCACGCGGACCTCGTCCAGGAACACCGTGCTGGAGGCCACCGTGTTGGTGCCCAGCTTGGGGATCGGCTGGTAGGTGAGCGTGCCCTGGGCGACGGCCTCCTTGACGTCCACCAGCAGCACCGTGAACCCGGCGGTGCGGGGCTTGGCCTCGGCGGCCGGGATCGTCCGGGTGACCAGGACCATGAAGTCGGCCCGCTCCACCCCGGAGATCCAGATCTTCTGGCCGCTGACCAGGAAGTCGCCGCCGGGCTCGCGGCGGGCGTGGGTGGCGATGCCGATGGCGTTGCTGCCCGCGTCCGGCTCGGTGATGGCGAAGCAGGTCTCCAGCTCCCCGGCGGCGATCGCCGGCAGGAACTCCCGCCGCTGCTCCTCGGTGCCGTGCCGGGTGATGGTCAGCCCGCCGAACGCCGGGGTGAGCAGGTACATGAACGAGGCGGCGCCGCCCGCCCCGCCCGCCGCCAGGCTCTCCAGCGCCACCGCCAGCTCCAGCAGGCCCTGGCCCGCGCCGCCGTGCTCCTCGGGGATCGCCAGGCTGTGCCAGCCGCCCCGCACCAGCTCCCGCCAGACCTCCTCGGGCCACCGCTTGGCGGTGTCGCACTCGTCCCAGTAGTCCTGGCCGTACCTCCCGGCGATCTTCGTCACGCCCTCGCGCACCGCGATCGCGCTCTCCGGCAGGTCGAAGTCCATGCGCGCCTCCTTGGCAACCCGGTCTCTCGCGGCCTCGTGGCCGCGGCCTGGTCCCGCGGCCTCGTGCCGCGGCCTCGTCTCGGCGGCCCGCCCCAGCGGCCCGTGCGGACTACCGTAACCCACGGAGTAAGTGGGCACTGACGCAGGTGGACGCCGGCGCTGTGGCCCCGGCGCTGTGGCCCCGGGCATCATCCCTTCACCGTCAGCAGCGGGCGCAGCTCGGCGACCGGCACGGCCACCCCGCCGCCGGCCAGCCCCGCCACCACCGGCCCGATGTCCTTGTACGCCCAGGGCGCCTCCTGCTTCAGGTCCCGCCGCCAGGCGGCCATCACGTCCCCGCGGCGGGCCACCACCGGATCCCGGTGGTCCAGCGGCGTCACCACCCGGAACTCCCGCAGGAACGCCTCCAGCTCCGCGTCGTCCGCCCGCGCCGAGGCCCCGCGCGGCACCCGGCGCCCGGCCCCGTGGCAGGCGCTGCCCAGCGTCCGGGGCTCGCCCAGCCCGCGCAGCACGAAGCTCGCCGCCCCCATCGACCCCGGAACGATCACCGGCTCGCCCCACATCGCGAACGGGCCGCCCGCCGTGTCGGCGTGCCCGCCCGCCGGGGTGGCGCCCTTCCGGTGGACGACCCGGCCGTGCGCGAGGTCGCCGCCCGAGCCGTCGTGCGGCCCCTCCTGCGGGCCGCCGCCGTCCTGCCAGAACAGGTTGTGCGGCGCGTCGTACAGCAGCCGGGAGCCCGGCTCGCCGCACTCGGCCGCCAGCCCCGCCCGCATCGTCAGCGACAGGAAGAACCGGTTGCCGAGCGCGAAGTTGGCGGCGTTGCCGAACGCGTCCAGGTAGCGCCGCCGGGACGCCTCCGCCTCCGGGCGGCGGTCCGGCAGGAACGGCATGATCCCGTTGCGGGGACGGGGCAGGCCGGCGGGCCAGCCCGCGCGGAGCCGGTCCAGCGCGGTGCCGCCGGCCTGGTGGCCCAGTGACAGCGACCCGCTGTGCGCCATCGTCACCACCGTGCCCGGCGCCAGGCCCCACGCGTGCGCCGCCGCGGCGTCGTGCACCCGCGCGACGTACTGGAGCTCCACGAAGTGGTTGCCGCCGCCGATCCCGCCGATGATCCCGTCGTTGCTGGGCTCCCCGGACGCCCCGCCCGCGCTGCCGATCCAGTCGGCGAACGCCGCGGCGGTGCCGGCCGGGAACGCGCAGGCGTGCGCGCGGTCCACGCTGTCGTCGGGGTCGCCGGGCCGCAGCCCGGGCCAGCGGGCGGGCCCGGGCGCCAGCAGCAGCCCGGGCAGCCCGTCGCGCAGGAGCGCCTCGCGCTGGACGGGGGTGAGCGCGATGCGGCGGCCGCCCTCGAAGAACAGGTGGCGCAGCCTGCGTTCGAGGGCGTCCAGGCGCGGCCGGACGGCGTCCACGTCCAGGCCGGTCACCTCCAGCCGCATGCCGCAGTTGACGTCGTTGCCGACCGCCTGCGGGATCAGCGCGTGCTCGGTCTCCAGGACCGTGCCGATCGGGATGCCCGCGCCCTTGTGGAAGTCGGGCGTCAGCGCGACCCGGGTGATGCGGGGCGCGGGGCCCTCGTACCCGGGGGTGGCGTCGGCGAGCCGTTCGAGGGTCTCGGCGGTCTCCAGGACGGAGAGGACCTCGTCCACGGCCGCGGGCTCCAGGGGGACGTCCGGGCCCGCGCAGATCTCCACCGGGATGTTCCAGCGGTTGGGCAGGCGGAGCCAGTGGTCGTCGACGCGTTCCAGACGGTGGTCTTGGCGTGCGTGCATGAGAGGGGGATTCCTTCGCTGCTGCTGGGGAGCGGCCTGGAGGCACGGGCCGATGGCATGACAAGAGGGCGGGGGTGGACCCGCCGTGGGCCTCCGGTTCAGCAGCCGCGAGGTGAGGACGAATCTAGCGCCGCCCGCCCCGGGCGGGCCAGCGCTTTTCCGCGACCCGGCTCAGGACTCGCCGGAGCGGGTGCCGGTGGAGGTGCCGAGGTAGCGCGTCACCATCCGGGCGATGAACTGCGCGACCCGCTCGGGCGGCTCGGACGGCAGCACCAGATGGCTCATCGTCAGCCGCACCGCCGCGTCGGCGATCTCCGCGAGCTCCTCCCGCCGCATCTCCGGCCACTGCTCCAGCGCGTGGTCGATGATGCGGGCGCTGGCGGTGAACAGCACCGGCTCGGCCCGGGTCGTCAGCAGCGGCAGCAGCTCGTCGCCGCCCGCCCCGGTCAGCACCGCCTTCTTGATCGGGTCGTCGGCCGAGGTCTCCAGGGTGAACAGCACCGCCGCCTCGACCGCCGAGTACAGGTCGTCGTGCTCGGACAGCAGCCGGTTGATGCCCTCCAGGTAGCGCTCGTTGTCGCGGACGACCACGGCCTGGGCCAGGCCCCACTTGTCGCCGAACTCGTTGTAGACGGTCTGCCGGCTCACCCCGACGGCCGCGGCCACGTCCTGCATCCGGACGCCCCGGTACCCGCGCTGGACGAGCTGCTCGGCGGCGGCGTCCAGCAGGGCGTCCCGATGCGAGGGCCGGGCGGTGCTCATCGATGTTCCTCCAGGTGTCGGGGCTGAAGGCCGGTCGTCGCGCGTTCCCGGCGGCCGCCGGGCCGCCTCCGTCATTATCCTCCGGGTGCGGCCGACGACGACTATCGAAGACTGAACAGGCCGTTACGGAGCGCACGTGACCTGGCTGGACTTCTCCGCGCCCGCGATCGAGGCGGCCCCGGGTCCCGCTGATGCACTCGCTGCGGGCCACCCGGGACTGAACGGCGTTCGGCCAGGATGGTAGGCAGGGGGCGCGACGGCCGTGCGGGTGCCCGGCCGGAGGGCGGCGAGGAGGTCCGGTGACCGCGAGCGTGATCCTGGTGGCCAACCGCGGCGAGATCGCGCTGCGGATCCTGCGGGCCGCCGACGAGCTGGGCCTGGCGACGGTGGCGGTCCGCACCAGCGACGACGCCCCGTTCGCGCGGCTGCGCAGGGCGGGCCAGGTGCGGGAGCTGCCGGGCGAGGGCGCGGCGGGCTACCTGGACGCCGACGCGATCCTGGCCGTCGCCAAGGACGCCGGGGCGGGCGCGATCCATCCCGGATACGGGTTCCTCAGCGAGAACGCCGCGTTCGCCGCCCGCTGCGCCGACGCCGGGATCACCTTCGTCGGCCCCCGCCCGGAACTGCTGGAGCTGCTCGGCGACAAGGTGCGCTCCCGCGCGCTGGCCGCCGAGGCGGGCGTGCCCGTCGCCGCGGGGACGGGAGGCGCCGTCACACTCGAGGAGGCGCGGGCGTTCATCGACGCGCAGGGCGGCGCCCCGGTGATGCTCAAGGCCCTCGCAGGGGGCGGCGGCCGGGGGATGCGCGTGGTCGGGTCACCCGACGAGCTGGCCGCCGCCTACGAGCGGTGCCGCTCCGAGGCGCTCGCCGCGTTCGGCGACGGCGGCCTCTACGCCGAGCGGTACGTACCGCGCGCCCGCCACATCGAGGTGCAGATCGCCGGGGACGGCTCCGGGGCCGTGACCCACCTGTGGGAACGGGACTGCAGCCTGCAGCGCCGCCACCAGAAGCTGGTCGAGATCGCGCCCGCGCCCGCGCTGCCGACCGCGGTGCGGGAGGCGGTGATCGGCGCGGCTGTGGGGATGGCCGAGCGCGTCCGCTACGACGGCCTGGGCACCTTCGAGTTCCTCGTGGCGGGGGAGGAGTTCTGGTTCCTGGAGGCCAACCCGCGCCTCCAGGTGGAGCACACCGTCACCGAGGAGGTCACCGGCATCGACCTCGTCCAGGCGCAGATCAGGCTGGCGCTCGGGGAGGACCTGGCGGCCGTCGGCCTGGACGCCCCGCCGCCCGAGCCGCGCCACACCGCGATCCAGGTGCGGGTCAACGCCGAGACGCTGGACGCCGGCGGAACGCCCCGCCCCCGCTCGGGGACGCTGACCGCGTTCGCGCCGCCGTCCGGGCCCGGCGTCCGCGTGGACACCCACGGCCACGCCGGCTACGAGGTGGGCGCGCGCTACGACCCGCTGCTGGCCAAGGTCGTCGCGCGGGCCGCGGACCTGCTGGGCGCGGTGGCGCGGGTCTCCGGTGCGCTGGCCGAGTTCGAGATCGGCGGCGTGGAGACCAACGTCCCGCTGCTCCGGGCCGTGCTGCGGCACCCCGGCTTCGCGGCGGGCGGGTTCGACACCGGCTTCCTCACCGACCACCTGGACGAGCTCCTGGCGGGCCTCCCCGCCGCGCGCCCCCACACCGCCACGCCGGAGACCGCCGCGCCGGACATCGCCGCCGCGCCCGCCGGGACGGTGGCCGTCCCGGCGCCGATGCAGGGCACGGTGGTGAGCGCCGAGGTCGCCGAGGGCGACCTGGTACGGGCCGGAGCCCCGGTGCTGATCCTGGAGGCCATGAAGATGGAGCACGTCATCCGGGCCGGGCGGGCCGGGATCGTGCGCAGGATCGCCGCCGCCCCCGGGGCGACCGTCGCCGAGGGCGCGCCGCTGCTCTTCCTGGAACCGGCCGACGCCGGCGGCGACCACGCCGAGGAGGAGGAGCGGATCGACCTGGAGGAGATCCGCGCCGACCTCGCCGAGGTCCGCGGGCGCCACGAGATCGGCCTGGACGCCGCCCGTCCCGAGGCCGTGGCCGGGCGGCGCGCCCGCGGCCACCGCACCGCCCGGGAGAACATCGACGCCCTCTGCGACCCGGGCACGTTCACCGAGTACGGCGCGCTGGCCATCGCCGCGCAGCGCCGCCGCCGGTCCCTGGACGACCTCATCGCCCGCACCCCCGCCGACGGCCTGGTTTGCGGCGTCGGCGAGATCGGCGGCGGCCCGGCCGTGGTGATGTCGTACGACTACACGGTCCTGGCCGGCACGCAGGGCCACCAGAACCACCGCAAGACCGACCGGATGCTGGAGCTCGCCGGGCGCCGCGGCCTCCCGCTGGTGCTGTTCGCCGAGGGCGGGGGCGGGCGGCCCGGCGACACCGACACCGGCACGGTCTCCGGCCTGGACGTGACGAGCTTCCACGCCATGGCGCGGCTCAGCGGCCGGGTGCCGCTCGTCGGGATCGCCGCGGGCCGCTGCTTCGCCGGGAACGCGGCGCTGCTGGGCTGCTGCGACGTCATCATCGCCACCCGCGACGCCAACATCGGCATGGGCGGGCCCGCGATGATCGAGGGCGGCGGGCTGGGGGTGTTCCGGCCCGAGGAGATCGGGCCGGTGAGCGACCAGGTGCCCAACGGGGTCATCGACGTCCTGGTCGAGGACGAGGCGGAGGCGGTGGCCGTCGCCAAGCGGTACCTGTCCTACTTCCAGGGGCCCGCGGACGGCTGGGAGTGCGACGACCAGCGGCTGCTGCGCCATGTCGTCCCGGAGAACCGGCTGCGCGCCTACGACGTCCGCCGGGCCGTAGGCCACCTGGCCGACACCGGCTCGGTCCTGGAGCTGCGGCGCGGGTTCGGCGCCGGGATGGTCACCGCGCTGGTGCGCGTCGAGGGCCGCCCGATGGGCCTGATCGCCAACGACCCGGCCCATCTGGGCGGCGCCATCGACCGCGACGCCGCCGACAAGGCCGCCCGCTTCCTGCAGCTGTGCGACGCCCACGGCCTGCCCGTCGTCTCGCTGTGCGACACCCCGGGGTTCATGGTCGGTCCGGAGGCCGAGCGGACCGCGACGGTGCGGCACTTCAGCCGGATGTTCGTCGCCGGCGCCAACCTGCGGGTACCGGTCGTCACGGTGGTTCTCCGCAAGGGGTACGGGCTGGGCGCCCAGGCCATGGCGGGCGGCAGCTTCAAGGCGCCGGTGGCGACCCTGGCGTGGCCGACCGGGGAGATCGGCGGCATGGGCCTGGAGGGTGCGGTCCGCCTCGGCTACCGCAAGGAGCTGGAGGCGGCCGAGGACCCCGAGGCGCTGTTCAAGGAGATGGTCGCCACCGCCTACGAGCACGGCAAGGCGCTCAACGCCGCCTCCGTGTTCGAGCTGGACGACGTCATCGACCCGGCCGACACCCGCCGCTGGATCTCCGCCGCCTTCGCCGCGGCCCCGCCCTCCTCCGGTCCGCCCGCTCCCGGCCCGGACTCCGCCGGGCCGCGGCGCTGGATCGACACCTGGTGACCCACCGGTCTTGTGCCGATATTGAGGTGTTCGCCCGCCCATGACCACCGGTGATCGTTATACTCCCGGCCAGGCAAGGCTGTAGCGCAGAGGTCGTCGCGCCTTGCAGCGGGCTGGAGGACGTCGGTTCGAATCCGACCAGCCTTGCCGCCTACTTTTCGCCGGTACGGGTTCGGCCGCAGCGCCGACTGGGACAGGGGAGCGCCGTTGCCGCAGGGGAGCACCGCCGCGCCGGGGTTCTCCGACCGGCGCCCCGAGCAGACGGCCCGGATGCTCAGGATCCGCCGGTTCGCCGTGCCGCGCCACATGATCGAGCGGGCCACCGAGCGCCGCCTTGCCGGCGACTGGCGCGGCGCCTGCGCCGCCGCGAACATGGACGTGGCCGTCGACCTGCCCGCGATCGAGGACAGGTACGGTGCCGACGTCGCGGCCCGGGTCGAGGACGACCTGATCCACCTCGTCCCTGACCTGGTCCGCTGGCACGCCCCCCGCGTCGGGCCGACGCGCACCACGCTTACGCCCGGCCAGGCGCTGGTCCTGAACGACTACGGCCTGCATGGCGAGAACGCGCCCCGCCTCCACGTCACCCCCCACCGGTGGCTGTTCCAGGGCTCGCAGCGGATGGTGCTGCGCTTCGGCCCGGTCTTCATGCGCGACCCCGTGCACATCTGCACCGACCACGCCCACACCGGCTTCTGGCGAGGCATCGTCCAGTCGTGGGCCGCGGCTCGGCATCTGTGGGACGACCGCCACACCGGCGAGCTGCGCGAACGCTGCGGCGGTGACGCGGAACGGGTCCCGTTCCTCGATCCCGACGGCACGCCCCGCGCCGCCGGAGACCTGCCCGGGGCCGACCCGGGACCGGACGACCCCGCGGGGCACGCCGAGTGGGTCACGATGCTGCACGAGCGCGGCGAGGTGGAGGCCGCGTTCGCCGCCGCCGGCATCGAGCTGCTCCCTCCCGGGCCCGGTTCCGAGGAGTACCGCAAGTGGTACACCGTCGGGCCGCTCGACCAGCTCGCGCGGATGCCGCTGGCGCTGACCCGGCTCGGGCCGGAGCTGCGGCGCCTGGGCGGCGGCCGCTTCCAGATCCCGTGGACCCAGCACTCGGCCGTCCTGTTCGACCACGACGGCGGCCGCCGCCTGCGCGCGGCCGTCGTCGAGTTCGACGGCTACGACGAAGAGGAGCGGGAGGACCAGAAGGAGCTGCACCAGGCCGAGGTCCTCGCGGAGGCGGTGTGGCGCAGGCTGCCCGACCTCGGCGCGCTGCGGGAGGGACGCCTGCCGCCGGAGTGGCTGCATCCGCTCGTCCACGACGCGCTGTTCCCCGGCCGCGAGGCGCGCGCCGGGCGGGACGGCCTGCCGTGCGGGCCGCCCGAGCCGCAGGCGCCCGCCCCCGTACGGGTCCGCTGCCGCGGCGAGTGGCACGAGGTCCGGTTCCAGGACGGCGTTCTCGCGGTCCCGCACAGCGCGCAGGAGCAGGAGCGCGAGAAGGCCCTCGAGGCGCTGGGCGGTGACGTCGGCGGCTGCTTCGCCGTGCGGAAGGCGTGGCGCACCGGCAAGGGCAGGCTGCCCAAGGTGCTGCGCGAGCAGCGGCAGGAGCTCTTCGACCGCGCGCACCACGGCGACACGCAGGGTGTCGTGAGGCTCCTGGACCTGGGCGTCGACCCGCACGTGCGAGACGGCTACGGCCGCACGCTCCTGCATCTGCTCCACCTGGTCGACTTCGAGGAGCTGCTGCCCCGGCTCCTGGAGGCGGGCCTCGACCTGGAGGCCGTGGAGGAGGGCGAGCAGCAGGAGAAACGCACCGCCCTGCACAGAGCCGTCGAGCTCGACGGGTCGGTGGAGCTCGTCAGGGCGTTGCTGGACGCCGGGGCGCGCATCGACCTCCTCGACGAGGAGGAGACCACCATCCTCCGGCTCATCTACCGGGCCGGGCGCGACGACCTGAAGTTCCTGGAGGAGCGGATCGAGGAGGAGTACCCCGAACTGATGGACTACTAGGGCCTCAGCGCCGGGGCACGCGGAGCGGCGCGCAGGTCGGTGCGCGATTCGGCGCGGAGGTCGGCGCGCACCTGGAACGGCGGGCCCGAGGCGACCGTCCGGCCCGACTCCAGGACGTACAGCTCGTCGCACACGCCCATCACCCGCTCCAGCTCACGCTCGGCGACCACGACGGCCAGGCCCTCGGCGGCCAGGTCGCGCAGCAGCACCTCCAGCGCGCGGGCCTCGCGTTCGGGCAGGTCCGCGGACGGATCGTCGAGCAGCAGCACCCTCGGCCGCGTCGCCAGCGCGCGGGCGAGCTCCATCAGCCGCACCACGCCGGGCGGCAGCCGCCCGGGGGAGTCGCCGGCGTACCGGGCGATGCCGAGCCGGGCGAGCAGCGCGTCGGCGGCGCGGCCCGCCTCCCGCCGCTCCGCGCGGCGCCGCCGGTGCCGGTCGCGCACGCCCCTGCCCGCGATCGCGCACGTCATCGCGTGCGTCTCGGCGGCCAGCCGGACGTTCTGCCGGACGGTCAGCGCCCCGAACGCGCGCGGATCCTGGAAGGTGCGGGCGAGGCCGAGCCGGACGCGCGCGTGCGCGGGGCGTCCCGCGAGGTCCTCCCCGTCGAGCCGGACGGTGCCGCCGTCGGGGCGGCGCAGCCCGCAGACGACGTCGAGCAGCGTGGTCTTGCCCGCGCCGGCGGGGCCGACGATGCCGGTGACGGTGCCGGGCGGGGCCGCCAGCGTGACGCCGTCCAGCAGCGGGCCGGACGGCCGGGCGCCTTTCCCGCGCCGGACCGTGACGCCGGTCGCCAGGAGACCGTCGGCGCCGCCCATGCCGCATCGACCTCCTCGCCGGAGCGGCGATCGCTGTGATCTGGATCACCGGGGGCGCTCACGATACCGATCCGCCGATCGGCGATCAACGGTCGTTCATCGCCTGTTCTGATGATCACGGTTCGGTTGCGTTGCGGTACGGGAATCTTGCCCGGATATGAGGCTCTTTCGTAGGTTCGCGGCGTACGGGGGCCCAGTACACCGCGGTGGCCGACGTCCGCCGAAGGGCTCGCGATCCGGGCCGGGCGGTCGCGGACACCCGCCCAACCTCGAGGAGACGTCAATGTCCGAGGTCAAACGCCGCGACCTGCTGGCCGGAGCGGCGGCCTTCGCCGGCTTCGCGACCGTCGGCCTGCTGCCCGGCACCGCCGCCGCCGCGACCCGGCAGCGGCCCGGCGCGCTGCGTCCCCCGACGCTGACCACCGGCGACAAGGCCGTGGTGGCCAGGGTCGACGCCCGCCGCGCGCTGCGGCACCTGAAGGTCCTCAGCGACGAGATCGGCTGGCGCATCGCCGGCACCGAGTCCGAGCACCGCGCCGCCCGCTACATCGCCGGCGAGCTGCGCGACCTCGGCTACAAGGTCGAGCTCCAGCCGTTCCCCGTCGCCGACAAGTACCTCGCCGACATCCGCGCCAAGGGCGAGCCGCGCTGGCAGTGCAGCGCCTCCCCGCAGGCGCCCGTCACCCGCGCCGACGGCGAGGTCGTCGACCTGGGCGCCGTCACCGAGGTCACCGCCGATCTCAAGGGCAGGCTGGCGCTGTTCGACCGCGTCACCGGCATGGAGACCGAGCAGGTCAAGGCCGCCGCGGCCCGCGGCGCCAAGGCGGTGCTCATCGCCAACGTGCGCTCGGCGACCTTCCCCGAGCGCAAGGCCGCCTCCTTCACCCCCTCGCTGAAGGAGCCCGTCTCCATCCCGGTGCTGGGCCTGGCCGAATACCACGGCGAGCGGATCCGCGCGGGCGCCCGCCGGCTGTCGTTCAAGGTCACCCACCACACCGGGCTGACCTCGTACAACGTGCTCGCCTCGCGGCGGGCGACGCTGCCCAACCCGGGCGGCAAGGCCGTCATCGTCAGCGCGCACTACGACAGCGTCCCCGGCTCGCCCGGTGCCAACGACGACGGCAGCGGCACCGTGCTGTGCCTGGAGCTGGCCCGCGTGCTCAAGAGGCTCCCGACCCAGCAGGACATCCGCATCTGCCTGTGGGGCTCGGAAGAGTACGGCCTGATCGGGGCCCGGCACTACGTCAAGCAGCTCGACGAGGCCGGCGTCGCGCAGATCACCGGCTGCTTCCAGAACGACATGGTCGCCACCAGCCACCCGCCCGCGGGCACGTACTGGCTGCTGTCGGTGGACGGCGCCCAGAACACCACCACGGCCGCCGTCGGCGCCGCCGCCGAACGGCTCGGCTACGTCGGCCAGACCAAGGGCCCCACCGCCCGCGGCTCCAGCGACCACGAGGCGTTCTACGAGCGCGGCATCGCGGCCGGCAACTTCAGCTGGCGCGGCGGCGAGGCGCCCAGCCAGCTCGAGCCGATCTACCACACGCCCGAGGACACCATCGCCAAGAACGTCAGCCTCCAGCGTCTGCAGGTGTCCCTGGAGCTGATCGGCTGCGCCGCGTACGAGGTCGCGCGGCACAAGTAGGCCCGCGCTACCGGGAGGCCTGCGCTACCGGGAGGCCTTCCGCACCGGTTGGTCCGCTGCAGGGGCGGGCCTCCGGCACGGGCCCGGCGAGGAGCCGCCCGGCGACCGTCGGGGCCGCCGGGCGGCTCCCGCGTTCTCCCGCATCGAGTAGAGTGTCGCGCTTGTGGCGCGCAGCGCGCGCCTTCGTGCGGCACGCAGGCACCGGCTCCGAGGGTTTCCCGTGGTGAGGGAACCGGGGCGGACGGTGCGGCGACGGCAGGGGGCCGCCCGACCGCCCGAACCCGGGGGAGAGTTTGCGCCAAGGCCTGCGTGACGACGTGTGTCCGGTTCCGGCCGTCGACGAACGGGCGGTGTTCCGCTCGCGCGGCGGGCCGCCCCCGCCGCGGACCCTGCTGGACGTCCTGGACGCCACCGCGCTGCGCCACCCCTGCGCGCCCGCACTCGACGACGGCACCACCCGCCTGGACTACACCGGCCTGCGCGCCGAGGCCGAACGCCTGGCCAAGGAGCTGGAGCAGGCCGGTGTCGGGCGCGGCGACCGGGTCGGCGTCCGCGTGCCCTCGGGCACCGTGGACCTGTACGTGGCGATCCTGGGCGTGCTCACCGCGGGCGCCGCGTACGTCCCCGTCGACGCCGACGACCCCGAGGAGCGCGCCGCGCTGGTGTTCGGCGAGGCCGGGGTGTGCGCGGTCGTCGGGGAGGGCCGCGAGATCACGCTGCGGGGCGAGCCCGGCGGCGCCACCGGGCGCCCCGGGCCCGACGACGACGCGTGGATCCTCTTCACCTCGGGCTCGACGGGACGACCCAAGGGCGTGGCGGTGACGCACCGCAGCGCGGCGGCCTTCGCCGACGCCGAGGCGCGGCTGTTCCCTGCGCGCCCCGCGGACCGGGTGCTGGCGGGGCTGTCGGTGGCCTTCGACGCCTCGTGCGAGGAGATGTGGCTGGCCTGGCGCGGCGGCGCCTGCCTGGTCCCCGCGCCGCGCTCGCTGGTGCGCGCCGGAGTGGACCTGGGCCCGTGGCTGGCCGGGCGCGGCATCACGGTCGTCTCCACCGTCCCGACGCTGGCGGCGCTGTGGCCGGTGGAGACCCTGTCCGGCGTCCGGCTGCTGATCTTCGGCGGCGAGGCGTGCCCGCCCGAACTGGCCGCCAGGCTCGCGGTCCCCGGCCGGGCCGTGTGGAACACCTACGGGCCCACCGAGGCCACCGTCGTCGCCTGCGCCGCGCCGCTGGGCGGAGACGGACCGGTCCGCATCGGCCTCCCGCTGGACGGCTGGGACCTGGCCGTCGTCGACGCGGCCGGGGAGCCCGTCGCCCTCGGGGAGACCGGCGAACTGGTCATCGGCGGCGTCGGCCTGGCCCGCTACCTCGACCCGGCCAAGGACGCCGAGAAGTACGCGCCGCTGCCCGCGCTCGGCTGGGACCGCGCGTACCGCAGCGGCGACCTGGTCCGCGCCGACCCCGCGGGCCTGGTCTTCGTCGGCCGGGCCGACGAGCAGGTCAAGCTCGGCGGGCGGCGCATCGAACTGGGCGAGGTCGACGCGGCCCTCCAGGCGCTGCCCGGGGTGACCGGCGCCGCCGCCGCGGTGAAGTCCACCCCGGCCGGGCACCGGCTGCTCGTCGGGTACGTCGTCGCCGGCGAGGGCTTCGACCGTGACGCGGCGCGCGAGCACCTGGGCCGGACGCTGCCCGCCGCGCTCGTCCCCAGGCTCGCCCTCGTGGACACGCTGCCGACCCGCATCTCCGGCAAGGTCGACCGCGACGCCCTGCCCTGGCCGCTGCCCGCCGACGACGCCGCGGACGCGGGCGGCGGGACGCCGGCGGAGCCGCTGACCGAGGCCGAGGAGTGGCTGGCCGGGCGCTGGGCCGAGATCCTCGGGGAGGAGCCGGACGGCCCCGGCGCCGACTTCTTCGCCCTCGGCGGCAGCAGCCTGGGCGCCGCCCGGCTGGTCTCCGCGCTGCGCCCGCGCTTCCCGTCGGTCGCGGTCGGCGACGTCTACGAGCACCCGACGCTGCGCGACCTCGCCGCGCACCTGGGCGTGCCGGCGGACGACCTGGCCGCCGAGGAGGAGGACGCCGGCGCGGGCCGTGAGGTCGCGCCGCTGCCGCGCCGGGCCGCCCTCGCGCAGACGGTCCTCATGGCCCCGCTGCTCACGCTGGGCGCGATGCGCTGGGTCGTGGGCGTCGCCGCGTTCAACAACGTGGCCGGGCTGTCGTGGGCGCCCACCGTGTCCTGGTGGTGGGTGCTCGCGGGCGCGCTGCTGTTCGTCACCCCCGCCGGGCGGATGAGCCTGTCGGCCGTCTCCGCGCGCCTGCTGCTGCGCGGCGTGCGCCCCGGCTGCTACCCGCGCGGCGGCGCGGTGCACCTGCGGCTGTGGACGGCCGAGCAGATCGCGCTGCGGCTCGGCGCCGCCGAGCTGTCGGGCGCGCCGTGGTTCGCGCTGTACGCCCGCGCGCTGGGCGCCCGCGTCGACAGGGACGTGGACCTGCACTCGCCGCCACCGGTCACCGGCATGCTCCGGCTCGGCCGCGCCGCCGCCGTCGAACCCGAGGTGGACCTGTCCGGGCACTGGCTGGACGGCGACGTGCTGCGGATCGGCGGCATCCGGGTCGGCCCCGGGGCCACCGTCGGCGCCCGCGCCGTCCTGTTCCCCGGCGCCCGCGTCGGCAAGAACGCGCAGGTCGCCCCGGGCGCCGCCGTCACCGGGCGGGTGCCCGCCGGGCAGCGCTGGGCCGGGGCGCCCGCGGTGCGCCGCGGCCGGGCGCGCGCCCACCCCGCCGGACGGCCGCCGCGCAGGCGCCGCTGGTCGGTGGCCTACGGGGCCTCGGCGCTGGTGCTCAGCGCGGTCCCGCTGGTCGCGGCCCTGCCCGGCCTCGCCGTCCTGGGCCTGTTCCTGGACGGCACCGCCACCCTGCCGCAGGCCCTCGGCGCCGCGCTGCTCGCCGTCCCCCCGGCCACCCTCGCCGCGATGCTGTCCTTCGCCGCGGTGACGCTGGCGTGCGTACGGCTGCTGTCGGTCGGCCTGGTGGAGGGCGACCACCCCGTGCACGGCCGGCAGGCCTGGCAGGCGTGGGCCACCAGCCGGCTGATGGGCATGGCCCGGGTCTGGCTGTTCCCGCTGTACGCGAGCATCCTCACCCCCGCCTGGCTGCGCGCGCTGGGCATGCGGATCGGCCGGGACGTGGAGGCGTCCACCGTCCTGGCGCTGCCCGCCATGACCACGGTCGCCGACGGCGCCTTCCTCGCCGACGACACGATGGTCGCCCCCTACGAACTCGGCGGCGGCCGGATGCGCGTCGCCCGCGCCCGCATCGGCAAGCGCGCCTTCCTCGGCAACTCCGGCATGGCCGGCCCGGGACGCAAGGTCCCCAAGGGCGGCCTGATCGGCGTGCTGTCGGCCGCGCCGAAGAAGGCCAAGGCCGGGGCGTCCTACCTCGGCATGCCCCCGGTCCGGCTGCACCGCGCCGCCGGGACCGGCGACCAGTCCCGCACCTACCGGCCGACGCGCCGGCTGAAGGCCGCGCGCGCCGCCGTGGAGGCCTGCCGGGCCGTCCCCGCCATGGCCACGGTCGCGGTCGGCGTCCTGGCCGTCGCCGCCGTGGAATGGCTGGCCGCCGCCCACGGCTTCGCCGCCGCCGCGCTGCTGGGCGGCGCCGTCCTGGCGGGTGCGGGCGTCCTCGCCGCCGCGGTCGCGACCGCGGCCAAGTGGGCGCTGGTCGGCCGGATCCGCGCCGGGGAACGGCCGCTGTGGAGCGCGTTCATCTGGCGCAACGAGCTGGCCGACAACTTCGTCGAGGTCCTCGCCGCGCCCTGGTTCGCCGACGCGTGGCTGGGCACCGCGCCGTTCAACGTGTGGCTGCGCTCGCTGGGCGCCCGCGTCGGCCGCGGCGTGTGGTGCGCGACGTACTGGCTGCCCGAGGCCGACCTGGTGCGGCTCGGCGACGGGGCGACGGTCAACCCGGGCTGCGTGCTGCAGACCCATCTCTTCCACGACCGGATCATGAGCGTCGATTCGGTCGTGCTGGAGCGCGGCGCGACGCTAGGCTCGAACGGTGTCGTACTGCCCGCCGCCACGATCGGGGCGGACGCCACCGTCGGCCCCGCCTCGCTGGTGATGCGCGGCGAGCAGCTGCCCGCCCGCACCGGCTGGCTCGGCAACCCGGTGGCCGCCTGGACGAGAAAGAGGACCTGACCCCGCGTGACCAAGGCACGTGACCGAGGCGACGGCGCCACCGGAGCGGCGGCGTGACCGCAGCCCATGACCGGGGCGCGGGCACGACCGGCGACCGGCCCCCCTACTTCCCCGAACGCGGCAGCGACGAGTACCGCGTCGGCTTCTACGACCTGGAACTGGACTACCGCGTCGGGCCCAACCGGCTGACGGGCGTCGCGCGGCTGGAAGTGGTCCCGCGCGTCCCGCTCGACCGGCTCGCGCTGGACCTGGGACCGTTCCGGATCGGGAAGGTGCTGGTGGACGGCCGGGCCGCCCGCTTCAGGCACCGCCGCGACAAGCTGCACCTCACCCTGGCACGGACCCTCCCCGCCGGGGAGGCGCGCACGGTCGAGGTCCGCTATTCGGGCAACCCGCGCCCGCTCGCGAGCCCGTGGGGCGGGCTCGGCTGGGAGCAGCTCACCGACGGGTCGCTGGTCGCCGCGCAGCCGACCGGCGCGCCGTCGTGGTTCCCGTGCAACGACCGCGTCCAGGACAAGGCGCGGCACCGGATCTCGGTGACGACCGCGTCGGCGTACCACGTGGTCGCCAACGGGCGGCTGGCCGACCGGCGCTCGTCCGGGGCCACCACCACCTGGGTGTACGAGCAGCCCGAGCCGATGGCGTGCTACCTGGCCAGCGTCCAGATCGGCCGTTACCGCAGCGTGGAGGTGACCGGCGCGCCGGTGCCGCAGCGGCTGGTGTACCCGGCCGAGGCGGAGGCCCGGGTCCGGCACGACTTCGGGCGCCAGGGCGAGATGATCGAGCGGTTCGCGAAGCTGTTCGGGCCGTACCCGTTCGGCGCGTACACCGTGGTGGTCGCCGACGACGAGCTGGAGATCCCGGTCGAGGCGCAGGGCATGTCGGTCTTCGGGACCAACCACGCCGACGGCGCCCGGGGGGAGGAGCGGCTGGTCGCGCACGAGCTGGCGCACCAGTGGTTCGGCAACAGCCTGACGCTGGCCGACTGGCGCGACATCTGGCTGCACGAGGGGTTCGCCACCTACGCCGAGTGGCTGTGGTCGGAGTTCTCCGGGGGCGAGCCCGCCGACGAGCACGCGGTGCGCTGGCACGGCCGCGTCTCCCGGCGGCCCCAGGACCTGGTGCTGTCCGACCCCGGCGCGGAACGCATCTTCGACGACCGCGTCTACAAGCGCGGGGCGCTCGCGCTGCACGCGCTGCGGCGCACGATGGGCGACGCCCGCTTCTTCGCGATGCTGCGCGCCTGGACGGCCGAGAACCGGCACGGCTCGGTCACCACCGGACGCTTCGTCCTGTTCGCCCAGGCGTACGCCCACGTGGCCGTGCGGGAGCTGCTGGACGCGTGGCTGAACCGGGCCCCGCTGCCCCGCCTGCCCTGACCGCTTCCAGGGTCGACGCCGTTCCGGGCGTGCCGCCCACGCTGTCCAGCGCCGTCCAGCGCCGTCCAGCGCGAGCGGTGTGGGCGCCCGCCGCCGGTCGCCCTCCGGATTGTGAGCGTTCCAAACCTCGGGCGGTCACGTTGACGGCCCCGGGCCGGATTTCTAGGGTAGGGCCATACCGACCGGTTGGTATGTCCCGTTCCCGGCGGCGCCCCGCCGCCGTCCCGCCCCGTCCCGCGGAGGTTTCGCCCTGTGAGCACAGCACCGCCCGGCGCCGACGACCTGGACCGGGGGGTCCGGGAGTTCCTCGCGAGTCATGATCCCGCCGGCATGGAACCCCTGGAGTTCCTGCGCGCCAGGTTCGACGCCGGGCTCGCGTGGGTGCACTACCCCGAGGGCCTCGGCGGTCTCGGCGCCCCGCGGGAGCTGCAGCCGGGCGTGGACGCCGCCTTCGCCGCGGCGGGCGCCCCGCGCAACAACCCCGAGCGCAACGGCATCGGCCTGGGCATGGCCGCGCCCACCATCCTCGCCGCCGGCACCGAGGAGCAGCGCAGGCGGTTCCTGCGCCCGCTGTGGACGGGCGAGGAGATCTGGTGCCAGCTGTTCAGCGAGCCCGGCGCCGGCTCCGACCTGGCCGCGCTCGGCACCCGCGCCGTCCGCGACGGCGACGCCTGGATCGTCAACGGCCAGAAGGTCTGGACGTCGATGGCGCACGAGGCGCGCTGGGCGCTGCTGGTCACCCGGACCGACCCCGACGTGCCCAAGCACCGCGGCATGACCTACTTCGTCTGCGACATGCACGCGCCCGGCGTCGAGGTGCGCCCGCTGCGGCAGATCACCGGGGAGGCCGAGTTCAACGAGGTCTTCCTCACCGACGTGCGGATCCCCGACGAGCACCGGCTCGGCGCGGTCGGCGACGGCTGGAAGGTCTCCACCATCACCCTGATGAACGAGCGGGTCGCCATCGGCGGCGCCGCCGCCCCGCGCGAGGGCGGCATGATCGGCGTGGTGGCCGGGCTGTGGCGGGACCGTCCCGAGCTGCGCACCCCCGGCCTGCACGACGCGCTGCTGCGGCTGTGGGTGGAGGCCGAGGCCGCCCGGCTCACCGGAGCCCGGCTGCGGCAGGCGCTGGCCGCCGGCGCTCCCGGCCCGGAGGGCTCGGCCGCCAAGCTCGCCTTCGCCCGCCTCAACCAGGAGATCTCCGGGCTGGAGCTGGAGATCCTCGGCGACGAGGGGCTGCGCTACGACGACTGGACGATGCGCCGCCCCAACGAGGTCGACTTCACCCGCCGCTCGCCCGGCTACCGCTACCTGCGCGCCAAGGGCAACTCCATCGAGGGCGGCACCTCGGAGATCCTGCGCAACATCATCGCCGAGCGGGTGCTGGGCCTGCCCGGCGAGATCCGCGTGGACAAGGACGTGGCGTGGAAGGACCTGCCCAAGTGAACGACCTCCTCTACAGCGAGATCGAGAACGACCTGCGCGCCGGGGTCCGGGAGCTGCTCGACGACAAGGCCCGGTGGGCCGGCGTGCTCGCCGGGACGGAGAAGGACGACCCCTACGACGCCGCGCTCTGGCAGGCCCTGGCCCGGATGGGCGTCACCGGGCTGCCCGTCGCCGAGGACCTCGGCGGCGCGGGCGCCACCTGGCGGGAGACCGCCGTGGTCATGGAGGAGCTGGGCCGGGCCGTCGCGCCGGTGCCGTTCCTGGGCGCCGCGGTGCTCGCCGTCGCCGCGCTCGGCGCGGCCGGCGACCGCGAGCTGCTGCCGGGCGTGGCCGCGGGCGAGCGGATCGCGGTCCTGGCCGTGCCGCTCGGCACCGCGCCGGACGCGCCCCTGGGCGGGACGGTACGGGCCGCGGGCGGCCGGCTCACCGGCGAGATCACCGGCGTGGCCGGCGGGGAGGCCGCCGAGGTGCTGCTGGTCCCCGCCTCCGACGGCCTGTACGCGGTGGACGCCGCCGACGCCGTGCGCACCCCCGTCACGTCCCTGGACATGACCCGCCGGCTGTGCGACGTGGCCCTCGCCGGCGCCCCGGCGCGTCAGGTCGCCGCCGGCGCCGACGGGGAGGCCGCGGTACGGGCCGCGCTGTCGACCGGCGCCGCGATGCTGGCCTCAGAACAGCTCGGCCTGGCCGAACGCTGCCTGGACACCACGGTGGAGTACCTCAAGACCCGCTACCAGTTCGGCCGCCCGGTCGGGTCGTACCAGGGGCTCAAGCACCGCCTGGCCGACCTGTGGACCTCGATCGCCCAGGCCCGCGCGGTGGCCCGCCACGCCGCCGTGTGCGCCGCGACCGGCGACGCGGACGCCCCTGTCGCGGTGGCGGTCGCGCAGGCGCACTGCTCGGCCGTCGCCGTGAAGGCCGCCGAGGAGTGCGTCCAGATGCACGGCGGCATCGGCTTCACCTGGGAGCATCCGGCGCATCTCTACCTCAAGCGCGCCAAGAGCGCCGCGCTGGCGCTGGGCACTCCCGACCGCCACCGCGCCGCCCTGGCCTCTCTGGTGGACCTGCCGCCCGCCTGATCGTCGCGTGCCCGCCCCGGGCATGCTCCCCGCCATGACGGGGATCCGCCCGGGGCCGTGCCCCCTCGTCGCCGGGCGGCGCGGGTTCATCCGCAGTCGGGGCAGCGGCCGCCGGCCGTGAGCTGCCGGCCGTTCCCGCAGGGGGAGGGGTCGTAGGGGATCAGCGTCATACGGAGCCGGCCGCAGGCGCAGCGGCTCCAGACGACGATGCCGTCACTGGTCGCGTGCCGGGAGACGATCTTCTCGGTGGAACCCATGACAGCAGTCTGCGCCCACCGAGCGTTGCGGTCCATTTCACATTTCCGCCGTGATATGTGAAAAGATATTGCATGATCGATCTACGCCGCCTCCAGGTGCTGCGCGCCGTCCACCAGCACGGGACAGTCACCGCCGCCGCGGAGGTCCTGCACCTGACCCCCTCGGCGGTCTCCCACCACCTGCGCGAGCTGGCCCGGGAACTGCGCGTCCCGCTGGTGGAGCCGCGCGGGCGCGGCATCCGGCTCACCTCGGCCGCGCACCTGGTCGTCGAGCACGCCGACGCCCTGCTGGCCCGCTGGGAGGAGGCCGAGACGGCGCTGGAGTCCTACCGCGCCGGCGAGGCGGGCCTGCTGCGCATGTGCGGCTTCGCCACCGCCGTCGTGGGGCTGCTCGCCCCGGCCGCCGCCCTGCTGCGCGACCGGCACCCCGGCCTGAACATCCAGGTGAGCGAGTGCGGCACCGCCGACGGCTTCGACATGCTGCTGGCCACCGACGCCGACATCGCCCTGATCGACCCCACCGAGGAGGCCCCGCCGCCCGGCGACGGCCGCTTCGACCAGCACCTGCTGGTGGAGGAGCCGCACGACCTGCTGGTTCCGGCCGGGCACCCGCTGGCCGCCAGGCCCGCCGTCCGCCTCGCCGAGGCCGCGAACGAGCCGTGGATCATCCCGGCCAAGGGCACCTGCCACCACCACGAGCGCATTCTGACCTACTGCGCGGCGGCCGGCTACAACCCGCGGGTGGCGCACTACGCGACCGAGTGGCCGACGATCTCCGCCCTGGTCGGGCACGGCCTCGGCGTCTCCCTGATCCCCAGGCTGGCCGAGGTGTCGGCCGGGCGGCCCGTGGTGCGCGTGCCGCTGGACGGCGACCCGCTGCCGATACGGCGGGTGCTGGTCTGCGTCCGGCGCGGCGGCCGCGACCATCCTCTCGTCCGGCACGGGCTGCGGGCGCTGCGCGAGGTCGTCGACGCCTCCCCGCCCCTGCCGCCCGCCGCGATCGCGATGGACGCCGTCGCCGCGCCCTGACGGCCCCCTGTCAGGAGCAGCCCTCGAACTCGGGCACGGACTGGGTGAGCTTCAGCTCGGTCGATCCGAACCACACCCGCAGCAGCCGGGCGGCCTCCCCCGACTGGTACATCTGGGTGATCGCCGTGTTGACCGCCTCGCACCCGTCGAGGTCGCCCTTGCGCAGCCCGACGCCGTACCGCTCCTCGGTGAACGGCGCGTTCACGATCCGCAGCGAGGCCTGCGCCCGCGCGGCGAAACCCGCCAGCACCAGGTCGCCGGTCGACACCGCGTCGACCCCGCCGTTCAGGAGCTTGTCCACGCACGAGGCGTAGGAGGGCGCCGGGACGAGCTGTGCGCGCACCCCCAGGCCCTCGACGACGCGCTCGGTGGACACCGAGCCGGCGGCCTGGCACATCCGCCGCCCGGTCAGGTCCCGGATCGAGCGGATCGCGGTGTTGCCGCGCCGCACCATGATGTCCTGGTGCGCCACGTAGTAGGGGCCGCCGAAGGTCACCAGGGTGGACCGGTCGGCGGTGATCGAGTACGAGGCCAGCACCAGGTCGACCTCGCCCTCGTCCAGCATCCGCTCCCGGTTCTGCGAGGTGACCGCCTTGAAGCCGACGCGGGAGGCGCCCATGCGCCGCGCGATGTACCGGCCGACCTCCACCTCGAAGCCGCTGAACTTCCCGTCCGGCCCGGCCAGGCCCAGCCCGGGCTGGTCGGCCTTGACCCCGACCACCAGGGCGTCCCGTCCGGCGATCGAGTCCGAGCCGGTCGCCGTGGCGCAGCCGGGCAGGACCAGGAGCAGGATCGGCAGCAGGCACGCGGCGGCGATCCGGGCCGCCGGCCGGCGGGGAGAGGGGAGGGCGCATCTCACGGGGCCAGACCTAACAGCCCGAGACGACCGTGAGATGAACGCCCGTGGTCCCCCAGGGGGCCCGCGGGCCCTTTCCCGGCCGGCGGGGAAGAGCCCGGCCGGCGGGGAAAGGGCCCGGCCGGCCTGGGTCAGTCGGCCACGTAGCGGTTGCCGGCGGCGAACCCGCGGCTCTGCCGCTGCGGCTCGGGCGTCGCGGCCTCGCGCTGGCGGCGGACCACGTAGGTTCCCGGAGCGACGCCGCTGCCGCCGTGCTCGGGGTGGAGCAGGTAGACGACCCGGGTGGCGTGGAACGCGCCCAGCGCCAGTGCCTGCCGGTCGTGGAGGGCGGTCGTCCACTCGCAGGTGCCCGGGTCGGCGACGAGGGTGTGCGCGTTGCCGCCCGCGGCGCCGCGCAGCAGTTCCACCCCGGCGGCGCGCACGGGGCGCCAGCGCGCCGGGACGTGCAGCCGTACGGCGTCCTCGACCATGGCGAACGGGATCACGATCAGATCGCCCTGCGCCTGGAGGCCGTCGACGACCGGGACGGCCGCCTCCTTCTCCAGATGGTCGAGGACGTCGAGGCCGGTGCGGCGGGTGAGGTCGGAGAGCGTGGTGCCGGACGTGGTCATGCTCATGAAGATCACCTTTGTGGCTCGGAGGGGCGGTCGGGAGGGAGAGGGGGGCGCGTACGGTCAGGTGCGCCGGACGAGCTGCGCGTACTGGTCGCCGGTCAGGCCGTAGGACCAGCCCGCGGCGGCGACGGGATCGTCGAACACGGCCGGGACGCTGAGCCCGTACCGCCGCCGGTGCCCGTCGCGTTCCACCGAGCCGTTGACGGCCAGCAGCACCCGCGGCTGCCGGCCCCAGACTTGCGGGGGCATCTCGTAGAGGTGCAGCGCGCAGCCGGGATTGCCGGGGTCGGGGGAGGAGGCGACCAGGGCGAGCCCGGCCTGCTCGATGTAGGAGTCCCAGCCCAGGTGCTCGATGGCGCAGCGGCGCACCTCCGCGTTGGGCTCCAGGTTGATGCGCCGGACGCTGGGATCGTCGACCACCCATGCCGGCACGCGGGTGCCGTGCCAGGCGTACAGGCTCCAGCCGTCGGCGTACCGCAGCGCCGGGCCGGTGGCGTTGTGGAGCCGTACCGCGCCGTTCGTCGAGCCGGGCACCGGTTCGGTGTGCACGGCCGTGGTGCGCTCCGCCATGACGCACACCCCGTCGTACGGCCACCACCAGCCGCAGGAGCGGGCCAGGGCGGCCCACAGGTCGAGCTGGTGGTCGTTGGCCGGGCCGTAGGAGACCATGCCCAGGCGCCTGGGCACGTCGTAGTGCGCGACCCAGAACGCGTCGTGCTGGCCGTACCAGGGCAGCCCGGTGGCGCTGCCGGCCTCCTCGCGCAGCGCCATCCGGACATGGCCGATCAGGCCGTCCCGGACGGAGGCGGTGAGGGAGTCCCGGAGGGTGAGGTTGAGCAGGGTCTGGAGGCCGGCCCCCTCGCGCAGCTCCTCCTCGGGGTCCTCGCCGATGCCGGCGCCCGTCAGATCCGGGGGACGCGGCGACCAGAGGTGCCCGCGCGGGGTTCTGAGCAGCCCGTCCAGGCGGCCGCGCAGGGCCGACATGAGGGAGGCGAGACGGGAGACGGCCGGCCAGTCGGCCCCCCGCGCGGGGAGCGCGTCCGATCTCAGGCGCGGCGGTTCACCCGGGGGGAACTCGGAGAGGGCGGCGGCGGGCGACTCGACCCAGCGGAAGCGGGGCGCGTCCCTGCCGATCAGCCGGTACAGCTCGGTGACGGCGGCCTCGGCCGCCACCCGGTCGGAGGGGAAGGTGGACAGTCCGTGGTCGAGCCATTCGTCCCGGAGCGCAAGCGCCCGCCGGAACCGCTCGACGGCTGTGGCCCGGCTCACCGAGCGACTTCGCCGTGGTCCTTTCGTACGATCATGCGGCGATGGTGGCAGGCGCCGCCCCCGCCCCGCAACCCCCTTTTCCGGTCACGAGGCCGCGGGGAGGGGGAGGTCCAGTTTCATCCGCAGGTTCCGCTGGACCTCGGCGACGCCGGCGCGGGCGTCGACCGTCACCACGTACTCCTTGCGCCGGAACAGCTCCAGGACCGGGTCGGTCTTCTCGTGGTAGGTCCGGAGCCGTTCGGCCAGGGCCTCCTCGGTGTCGTCCTCGCGGCTGACCAGCTCGCCGCCGCACATGTCGCAGCGGCCGTCGGCCTTGGGCCGGTGGGCGATGAGGTTGTAGTCCATCCCGCAGCGCGCGCACAGCCGCCGCGCCAGCACCCTGCGGCGCACCTCGGCGTCGGGCAGGTCGAGGTGGATGACCCCGTCCAGGTCGTAGCTCTCCAGGAAGAACTCGGCCTGCCTGCGGTTGCGCGGGAAGCCCTCGACGACGAAGCCGAAGTTCCAGTCGTGCAGCTCCAGGCGGTCCCGGACGACCTTCTCCACCAGGTCGTCCGGGACCAGCTCGCCCGCCGCCATGATCCGGCGGACCTGGGCGCCCAGCTTGGTGTGGTGCTGGACGTGCCAGCGGAATATGTCGCCCACGCTGATGTGGACCAGGTCCAGGTCGCGGGCGAGCAGGAGCGACTGCGTCCCTTTGCCGCTTCCCTGCACGCCGATGATGACGTACTTGCGCATGACCGAACCTTTGCACGCCCGGGTGCCGGGCGGGGAACCCGGCATGCTGGTGCAACCGGAGGGTTGCACTTGGGTCGTCATAGTGCAACCCTGGGGTTGCACGTGAAGTCGCCGGGGCCGCGAGAGCCTCGGGGAGGACAAGGAGCACGCCATGGCACAGGACAGGATCGAGCGGGAGATCGCGATCGCGGCGCCGGTGGAGCGGGTCTGGGCGGTGATCACCGAGCCCGGGCACGTCGGCACCTGGTTCGCCGCCGACGGCAAGCCCGCCGAGATCGACCGGCTGGAGCCCGGCGGGCGGATGGTGGTCGACCACGGCGAGCACGGGGTCTTCCCGATGAGGATCGTGACGGTGGAGCCGCCGCGGGTCTTCTCCTACCGCTGGGCGAGCCTCCTGCCCGGCCAGGAGGCGACCGACGACAACTCCACGCTGGTCGAGTTCACCCTGAGCCCCGACGGCGAGGGGACGCTGCTGCGCATCGTCGAGAGCGGCTTCGCCGCCCTGCCCGTCTCCGAGGAGGAGCGCGAGCGCTCGTTCCAGAGCAACAGCGGGGGCTGGACCGGCATGACGGAGCGGGTGCGCGACTACACCGAGGGGAAGAAGATCGAGACACTACCCGCATGACCGTCGACCGCGACACCGCCGGCGAGGTGCTGACCGCGCTGGCCGACCCGACCCGCCGCGGGATTCTGGAGGCCCTGGCCGCGCGCGGCGAGGCGAGCGCCACCACGCTCGCGGCCGGGCTCCCGGTCTCCCGCCAGGCGGTGGTCAAGCACCTGGCCGTACTGGACGCGGCCGGCCTGGTGGAGGCCCGCCGGCGGGGCCGCGAGGTCCGGTACGCGGTGCGTCCCGAACGGCTGACCGCCATGGCCCGCTGGATGGCCGGGGTCGCCGCCGAATGGGACGCCCGCCTCGCCGCGATCAAGCAGATCGCCGAGTCGCCCGCCGGCGGCGGGCACCCCGCCGCGCCCGCGCCCGGGCCCGGTTCCGGCCCGGGCCCACGGACCGGCCCGGGCAGCGCACGCCGGGAGCCCTGACCCGACGGCGGGCGGGGCGTCCCGGGCGCGTCAGATGTGACGGGGGCGGCGCACGAGGCGGCGCAGCCTGGAGCGGTCGGAGGCGTGGGACTGCGGCCCCTCCCGCGCGGTCAGCGACTCCAGGAGCGTGTCGAGCGCGGGCGGGCGGACGCACACGAACGTCGCCTTGGCGCGGCGCGCGCAGTGCAGCCGCACCGAGGGCCTCATCAGCCGCGACAGCGGACCCCGCGACCCGCGTCCCACCACCAGGATGTCGTCCTCACGGGACAGGCGGACCAGGGTGGCGCCCGGTTCCCCGACCAGCGCCAGCGCGGTCATCTCCAGGCCGGGCGGCGCGCCGCCCGCGACCTCGTCCAGCAGCCGGGCGATCAGCTCGGCGCCCGCACCGCGCAGCGCCTCGGTCACGCCGCAGCCGAGCTGGCCCGCGGCGGACACGTGCGGCGGCAGCGGCGCCGCGTGCACCACCATGAGCGGCAGCCCGCGCAGCCGCGCCTCGCCGATGGCCCAGGAGAGTGCGCACCGCGCCCCTGGGGAGTCGTCGACTCCCACTACCACGCGCGGGCCGCCCTCCGGTCTCGCGTTCACTGTCCCTCCCGAGCCGGACGCACGGATGTGTGCACTCCAGAGTGCAGGTATACCCGCTCTGGCGGAAGAGTTTCACCGCTGTTCGGGCGAGGTTAGGTCCGACTTCTCCCGGGAAGTCCGTCCGCCCGGAGGGCAGGGGGCCGGGTGGACCTCGTCTCCCCGGCGCGGGAGACTGCCACCATGAGCGCAACCGACCCGTCGTGCGACGTCGCGCACGGCGCCGTCCAGCCCGATCATCCCGACCGCGCCCTCGTGGCGGTGTTCGCCACGCCGGTCGCGGCGTTCCTGCTCCGGTACGGCGCCGACCTCGGCTTCCGCGGCGTCCTCCTGGAGCCCGACAAGGAGCGCGCGAGCGGCCCGGACGCCCCGGCGGGCCCGGCGATCGACGTGGTGACCGAACCCCCCGCCTGGCTGGACGGCACGGCGGACGTGGTGGTCACCGACCACCACCGGCCCGAGCTGGGCCCGGTGCTGCGCGACGTGCTGGCCCGCCCGGTCCGGTGGGTGGGCGTGATGGGCAACCCGCGCCACCCGGCCCCGCACGTCCCGGCGCTGGAGGAGCTGGGTGTGGCGGCCGGGGACATCGCGCGGGTGCACCGCCCCATCGGCCTCAACATCGGCTCCCGCACGCCCGCCGAGATCGCCGTCGCCACCCTCGCCGGGCTGCTGGCCGACCGCAACGGGCGCCCGGGCGGTTTCGCGTTCTGACCCGCTCCTGAACCCGCTTCCGACCCGCGGCGTGCGCCGGCACGTCTCGCTCGACGCGCTGGGCGGCCCGGCCACCGCCCGCGCCTCCGTCGAAGGCCTGCGCCGGCGTCAGCCGGCGACCTTCGTCAGCGGCCGCCGCTCCAGGTCCCCGGTCTCCGGCCGTCCCTCCGGCCCCTTCGCCGTCGCCGGTCCGGCCGCGCGCCCGCGGGCCCCGTCCACGGAGGCCCCGTCCACGGAGGCCCCGGCCATGGCGGTCTCGTCCAGGGCGGTCTCGTCCATGGCGGTCTCGTGCGCGGCGGCGGTGAGGCCGCCGGCCGCGTCCTCGGAGGACTCCTGCTCGCCGCCGTCGGAGCCGCCGAGGGGCGGCGCCTGGCGGAGGGTCACCGCGGCCAGCACGGCCAGGACCACGAACAGCAGCGCGCTGATCCCCATCAGGGTGGCCAGGCCCGAGGCGAACGCCTCGCGCGCCGCCGTCAGGAGGTCACCGCCCAGCGGGGCGGGCAGCCGCCCGGCGGCCCCCACGGCCCCGGCCAGCCCCTCGCGCGCCGCCTCGGCCGCCCCGGCGGGCAGGTTGTCCGGCAGCGCGTCCTCCAGCCCGCCGCGGTAGAGCGCGGTGGTCAGGCTGCCCAGCGTGGCCACGCCCAGCGCGATCCCCAGCTCCGCTCCGGTCTCCGAGAGCGCCGACGCCGCCCCGGCCCGCTCCGGCCGGACCGAGCCCACGATCAGGTCGGTGCCCAGCGCCGCCGCGAGCCCCGACCCGAAATTGATGATCACGATGCCGGTCACCAGCGTGGTCAGCGCGCCCCCGCCGTCGATCGTGGTGAGGAGCACGTAGCCGGTCGCCGCGACGCCCAGCCCCGCCGCGATCACCGATCCCGGCCGCGCCCGGCGCGCCAGCACCGGCCCCAGCTGGGAACCCGTGATCATCGCCAGCGCCCCCGGCACCAGCCACAGGCCCGCCTCCATCGGGGTCAGCCCGGCGACCATCTGCAGGTAGAGCGTGATGAACAGGAAACTCCCGCCCTGGATCGCGCCGAACAGCAGCCAGACCCCCAGCGCCGAGCGGAACGTGCGGTCGGCCATCATCGTCAGGTCCAGCAGCGGGTTCGGCAGGGAGCGCTGGCGCCGGACGAACACGAACCCGAACACCGCGCCCGCCACGACCGCCGCGACCGGGACGCCCGACCAGCCGTCCTTGGCCAGCTGCTTGAGCCCGTACACCACGGGCAGGATCGCGGCCAGCGACAGCCCCACGCTCACCAGGTCGATCCGCCCGGCGCCGGGGGTGCGGAACTCCGGCAGCAGCATCGGGCCGGTGACCAGCAGGACCACCATCACCGGCACGCCCAGCAGGAACGCCGCCCCCCACCAGAAGGTCTCCAGCAGCGCCCCGCCCACCACGGGGCCGATCGCCGCGCCGCCCATGAAGCAGCTGATCCACACCGCGATCGCCAGGCCGCGCTGCCGGGCGTCCCGGAACATGTTGCCGATCAGCGCCAGCGTCGACGGCATCAGCGTCGCCCCGGCCACGCCCAGCACCGCCCGCGTGCCGATCAGCATTCCGGCGCTGGTGGAGTAGGCCGCCAGCACCGAGGCCGCGCCGAACGCGGCGGCGCCGTACATCAGCAGCCGGCGGCGGCCGATCCGGTCGCCCAGCGTGCCCATCGTCACCAGGAAGCCGGCGATCATGAAGCCGTACACGTCCATGATCCACAGCTGCTCCGCGGCGTCCGCGCCCAGATCCGCGCTCAGCAGCGGCAGCGCCAGGTACAGCACGCTCATGTCCAGCGAGATCAGCAGCGTGGGCAGCGCCAGCACGGCCAGCCCGATCCACTCCCTGCGCCCGGCCCGCCGGGCCGGGCTCGCGTCCGCGCTCGTGTCCGTCTCGGTCTTCACGGGGGGTCTCCGTCCGTTCAGCGTTCTCATATGAGTCGCCGATACCGACCGTGCGCCCGCCCGCAACTCATCGGTCCTCCGGAAGATTCCGTCCCTTCGCAGGTCAGCGCCTATCATGTGGTTTCGCGCACGTTCTGTCGGTGGCATCGCCTACGGTCAGGTGGACGGCCCAGGCCCGCCGCCCGAGCGAAGGTGACGACCCATGAGCAACAGCACCATCGAGCAGGAACAGGACTTCCAGCGCCTCGCCGATCCCTACCGGCGCGAACTGCTGGCGCACTGCTACCGCATGCTCGGCTCCATCCACGACGCCGAGGACCTGGTGCAGGAGACCTACCTGCGGGCCTGGCGCTCCTACGGCAACTTCGAGGGCCGTTCGTCGCTGCGCACCTGGCTCTACCGGATCGCGACCAACTGCTGCCTGACCGCGATCGACCAGCGCGGCAACCGGCCCATGCCCTCCGGCCTGGGCGCGCCCAGCGACGACCCCGAGCGCCCGGTCGTGGCCTCGACCGAGGTGCCCTGGCTGGAGCCCGTCCCCGACACCGTGCTCGGCGCCGACTCGGCCGACCCGGCCACCATCGTGGCCTCCCGCGAGACCACCCGGCTGGCCTTCGTCGCCGCGCTGCAGCACCTGCCGCCCAACCAGCGCGTCGTGCTGATCCTGCGGGACGTCCTGAAGTGGAAGGCGGCCGAGGTCGCCGACCTGCTGGAGATCTCCACCGCCTCGGCCAACAGCGCGCTGCAGCGCGCCCGCGCCCAGCTCCAGCAGGTCGCCCCCAGCGAGGACGAGCTGGTCGAGCCGACCGATCCCGGCCAGCGCGAGCTGCTCGACCGCTACGCCTCGCTGTTCGAGAAGGCCGACATCAAGGGCCTGGTCGAACTGTTCAAGGAGGACGCGGTCTGGGAGATGCCGCCGTTCCCCGAGTGGTTCGTCGGCCGCGACGCGATCGCCCGCCTCATCCTCGCCCAGTGCGATCCCGAGCCCGGCGAGCTGCGGCTGGTCCCGACCGCCGGCAACGGGCAGCCCGCCTTCGCCATGTACAGGCGCGAGGAGGACGGCGTGCACCGGCCGTACCAGATCCAGGTGCTGACCATCACCGGCGAGGGCATCACCCGGGCGGCGGTCTTCTTCGACACCACCCTGTTCCCCAAGTTCGGCCTCCCCGACACCCTCCCCACCACCTGACCCGTCCGCCCCGCCCGGCCCCGCGCGCCGGCTTCCGGGCGCGGGGTCCGCGCCTGCGGATGTTTCCACTGGATGGAAGGCCGGGTGCGTCAGCGGCGGCGATGGATGCCACTGTGGGGGAGATCCGCGGCCCGGCGGCACCGCCGAGGGCGCGGGACTCACGCACGCGGACTGGGAGGCGCACCGGGGTTATGGGCATGGACAAGGTCGTGGCCTCGGCGGCGGAGGCCGTCGCCGACATCGGGGACGGGGCTTCGCTGGCCGTCGGCGGATTCGGGCTCTGCGGCGTTCCCGCGGTGCTCATCAACGCGCTGTACGACCGCGGGCCGGGCGGGCTGACCGTCGTCTCCAACAACTGCGGCCTGGACGGCCGCGGGCTGGGGCGGCTGCTGGGCGCCGGGCGGATCGCGCGCGCGAGGTGCTCCTACATCGGCGACAACAAGGAGTTCGCCCGCCAGTACCTGGCCGGCGAGATCGAGGTCGAGTTGATGCCGCAGGGCACGCTGGCCGAGCGGATGCGGGCCGGCGGCGCCGGGATCCCCGCCTTCTACACGCCCGCCGGCGTCGGCACCCTGGTCGCGCAGGGCGGGCTGCCCTGGCGGTACGCGCCCGACGGAGGCGTCGCCGTCGCCTCGCCCCCCAAGGAGGTGCGGGAGTTCGGCGGCCGCGAGTACGTCCTGGAGGAGAGCATCACCACCGACTTCGCGCTGGTCCGCGCGGCCAAGGGCGACCGGCACGGCAACCTGGTGTTCGACAAGGCCGCCCGCAACTTCAACCCGCTGTGCGCCATGGCCGGCCGGATCACCCTGGCCGAGGTGGAGGAGCTGGTGGAACCGGGCGAACTGGACCCGGACGCGGTGCACCTGCCCGGGGTGTTCGTCCAGCGGGTGGTGCGGCTGACGCCCGAGCAGGCCGCCGACAAGCCGATCGAGCGGCGCACGGTGTCCGCGCCCCGGGACGCCGGAACAGGGGAGGGCTGATGGCCTGGACCAGGGACGAGATCGCGGCACGGGCGGCGGCGGAGCTGCCCGACGGCGCCTACGTCAACCTCGGGATCGGGCTGCCGACCCTGATCCCGGGCCATGTCCCCGCGGGGCGCGAGGTCGTCCTGCACGCCGAGAACGGCGTGCTCGGCGTCGGGCCCTACCCTGCGGAGGACGAGGTCGACCCCGATCTGATCAACGCGGGCAAGGAGACGGTCACCGTCCTGCCCGGGGCCGCCTACTTCGACTCCTCGCTGTCGTTCGGGATGATCCGCGGCGGCCACATCGACATCGCCGTGCTGGGCGCCATGCAGGTCTCGGCGCGCGGCGACCTGGCCAACTGGTCGGTGCCCGGCAAAATGATCAAGGGCATGGGCGGCGCGATGGACCTGGTGCACGGCGCCGGCAGGGTGATCGTGGTGATGAACCACACCAGCCGGGACGGCACGCCCAAGATCGTCGACGAGTGCGATCTCCCGCTGACCGGGGCCGGCTGCGTCGATCTCATCATCACCGAGCTGGGCGTGCTCGAGGTGACCCCGCAGGGCCTGGTGCTGGTGGAGACCGCGCCCGGCGTCGGCGTCGCGGAGATCCGCGCCCGCACCGAACCGGAAGTGACGATCGCGCCCGGTCTCGTGGCCGAGCCCGAGACAGAGGAAGGGGCCCGGGCATGACGCACCCCCCGTACCTGTACCCCGGCTACAAGAGCACCCTGCTGAGGGCGCCGTCGCGGGAGCCGGTGATGCCCAAGCTGGGGCCGGACAGCATCGAGCTGACCTCCCCGGTCTTCGGGCACGAGGAGCTGCACCCGCAGGACGCCGACCTCACCCGGCGGCACCCAGGCGAGCCCCTCGGCGAGCGGATCATCGTGGCCGGCCGGGTGCTCGACCGCTCGGGCCGTCCCGTCCGGGGCGCGCTGGTGGAGGTCTGGCAGGCCAACGCGGCCGGCAGGTACGCGCACGCGGTCGACCAGCATCCGGCGCCGCTGGACCCCAACTTCACCGGCGCCGGCCGCTGCCTGACCGACGACGAGGGCCGCTACCGGTTCGTCTCGATCAAGCCGGGCGCCTACCCGTGGCGCAACCACCCCAACGCCTGGCGCCCCGCGCACATCCACTTCTCGGTGTTCGGCACGGCGTTCACCCAGCGGCTGGTCACCCAGATGTACTTCCCGGGCGACCCGCTGTTCGCCTACGACCCGATCATGGGGTCCGTCCCGGACCAGAAGGCCCGCGATCGCCTGGTCTGCCGGTTCGACATGGACACCACCGAGCCGGAGTGGGCGCTGGGATACCAGTGGGACATCGTCCTGGGCGACACCCCGATGGAGGCCTGATGACCGAGCTTTCCCCGACGCCCTCGCAGACCGTCGGCCCCTTCTTCGGGTACGCCCTGCCCTACGAGGGCGGCCCGGAGGTCGTCCCCGGCTGGCGGGAGGGCGCGATCACGGTGCGCGGGCGGATCCTGGACGGCGCCGGCGACCCGGTGCCCGACGCGCTGGTGGAGATCTGGCAGGCCGACGGCTCGGGCGAGATCCCGCGCCGCCCGGGCGGGCTCAAGCGGGACGGGCACGGCTTCTCCGGCTTCGGCCGCTGCGGCACCGACGCGGCGGGCGGCTACTGGTTCACCACGCTCAGGCCCGGGGCGACCGGTGCCGACGCCCCGCACATCTCGGTGCTGGTCTTCGCCCGCGGTCTGCTCAGGCCGGTGTTCACCCGGCTGTACTTCCCCGAGGACGCCGCCGGGCACGCCACCGACCCCCTGCTGTCCCAGGTCCCCGACGATCGCCGCGCCACCCTGGTCGCGGAGCGTGAGGCGGACGGCTCGTACCGTTTCGACATCCGCCTCCAGGGCGAGCGGGAGACGGTCTTTCTTGCGATCTGAGGTCGCGCCCGGCGACGGCGCGCCGCCCGGGGGCGGGCCGCGGGAGGGCGTCTCGCCGGACGCGGGGCTGCTGTCGCCGGTCCGGGCGGGGACCGGGGCCGAGGCCGCCACCGGCGACCGGGCCTGGCTGGCGGCGATGCTGGACGCCGAGGCGGCGCTCGCCCGGGCGCAGGCCCGGCTGGGCGTGGTGCCCGGCGAGGCCGCCGCGGCCATCACCGCGGCGGCGGTGGCCGACCGCTTCGACCTGGTCGGCCTGGCCCGCCGCGCGCGCGGCGCGGGCAACCCGGTGGTGCCGCTGGTCGCCGATCTGCGGCGGCTGGCGGGCGCCGCGGGCGAGCATGTGCACCGCGGCGCGACAAGCCAGGACATCGTCGACACCGCCGCCATGATCGTCGCGACCCGTGCCAGGCGCGCCGTCCTGGCCCCGCTGGAGCGGGCACTGGACGCGCTGGCCGGGATCGCGGACCGGTACCGCGACACGCCGATCGCGGGCCGCACGCTCGGCCGCCAGGCCCTCCCCACGACCTTCGGGGCGAAGGCGGCGGGCTGGCTGCTGGGCGTGCTGGAGGCCCGGGACCGGCTGGCCGCGGTGCCGCTGCCGGCCCAGCTGGGCGGGGCCGCCGGCACCCTCGGCGCGTACGGGGAGCGGGCCCTCGACCTGCCGGCGGCGTTCGCCGACGAGGCCGGGCTGGACCGTCCTTCGGCGCCCTGGCACACCCGGCGCACACCGGTCGCCGAGCTCGGTTCGGCGCTGGCGCTGACCGCCGGCGCGCTGGGCAAGTTCGCCACCGACGTCGTGCTGCTCGCGCAGAGCGAGGTCGACGAGGTGGCCGAGCCCGCCGCGCCCGGACGGGGCGGCTCCTCAGCGATGCCGCACAAGCGCAACCCGGCGATGGCCACGATGATCCGCTCGGCGGCGCTGCAGGTCCCCGCGTACGCGCAGGTTCTGATGGCGTCGCTGGCCGCCCCGCATGAGCGGCCCGCCGGGGAGTGGCACGCCGAGTGGCAGCCGCTGCGCGAGTGCCTGCGGCTGACCGGCGGCGCGGCGGAGACGGCGGCGGAGCTGGCCGAAGGCCTGGAGGTGCGGCCGGAGCAGATGGCCGCCAACCTCGGCGGTCTGCTGGCGATCCTGGAGGAGCAGGGCTCGGACACGGGCACGGGCGCGGCCCCGCGCCTGGTGGACGTCGCCTTGGCCGCGTACCGGGCGGGTGCCGCATCGCCGGCGGACACGGGCCCGGGAGACCGCCCCCCGAACGGAGGAGCATGATCCTGCACCATCGTCTCGACGGCCCCGACGGCGCGCCCGTCGTGGTCCTGGGCCCCTCGCTGGGCACGTCCATGGAGCTGTGGGCGCCGGTGCTGCCCGCGCTGACCGGGCGGTGGCGGGTGCTGCGCTACGACCTGCCCGGTCACGGCGGATCGCCCGTCCCCGGCGCCGGGTTCACCGTGGAGAACCTCGCCGCCGCGCTCGTGGACGTGCTCGACGGCCTCGGCGTCCGGCAGGCCGCCCACGCCGGGGTGTCGCTGGGCGGCGCGGTCGGCACGGCGCTGGCGCTGGCCGCCCCCGAACGCGTCGGCAGCCTCGTCCTGATCTGCACCTCGCCGCGTTTCGGCCCGCCGGAGGCGTGGCGGGAGCGGGCCGCCCTGGTCCGCCGCGAGGGCGTGGGACCGGTCGCCGACACGGCGGCGCAGCGCTGGTTCGCGCCCGGGTTCGGCGGCGCGGACCCCTACGTGGCGATGCTGCGCTCCAGCGACCCCGAGGGGTACGCGGCCTGCTGCGACGCGCTGGCGCTGTTCGACGCCACCGCGCGGCTGCCCGAGATCGCCGCGCCGACCCTGGTGATCGCGGGCGCGGAGGACCTCCCCACCCCGCCCGGCGGCCACGCCGACCGGCTGGCCTCCGGGATCCCCGGCGCCGAGCTCACCGTCGTCGACGGCGCCGGGCACCTGGCCGTGGTCGAACGGCCCGGCCCCGCCGCCGAAGCGATCACCGCGCATCTGGACCGCACCTGGAAGGGATCCCCGCGATGACGCCCTCGACGGACCCGGCGACGGACCCGGCGATGCACTCGGCGACGGACGATGAGCGGCGGCACGCCGCCGGCATGGAAGTGCGCCGCGAGGTGCTCGGCGACGCTCACGTCGACCGCGCGCGGGCCCGCACCACCGAGTTCACCGCCGACTTCCAGGACATGATCACCCGGTACGCGTGGGGCGAGATCTGGACCCGGCCCGGACTGGACCGCAGGACCCGCAGTTGCATCACCCTGACCGCCCTGGTCGCCCGCGGCCACCTGGACGAGCTGGCGATGCACGTGCGCGCCGCGCTCCGCAACGGCCTCACCCGCGACGAGATCAAGGAGGTCCTGCTGCAGACGGCCGTCTATTGTGGAGTTCCCGCGGCCAATTCGGCCTTCGCCGTCGCGCAGCGGGTACTGGACGAGGAAGAGGACGCGGGGGAGTAGCAGGGGCCGATCGAGCCGGGGAGACGATGTCGGATCGCGTGCCGGACCGTCCGCGCGGGCGCACGCAGGAGCCAGCCCGCCCGCCGAGCGTGGCGCGCAAGGTGATGGCG
Source organism: Spirillospora sp. CA-255316 (assembly GCA_050942275.1). Taxonomy (GTDB): domain Bacteria; phylum Actinomycetota; class Actinomycetes; order Streptosporangiales; family Streptosporangiaceae; genus Spirillospora. The sequence continues at coordinate 5,002,076 of CP192047.1, forward strand.
ATCCTGGACGCGTTCGCCCTCGGCGGCGTCCGCCTCAACCTCAGCGAGATCTGCCGGCGGGCCGGCCTGCCGCTGGCCACCGGGCACCGGCTGGTCGGCGAGCTGGTCTCCGGCGGCTTCCTGGAGCGGGTGCCCGACGGCACGTACCGCATCGGCACCCGGCTGTGGCGGATCGGGAGCCAGGCCCCCGCCGTCACCGGGCTGCGCGAGCTGGCCCTGCCGCACATGGAGGACCTGTACGAGGCCACCCACGACAACGTCCAGCTGGCCGTGCTGCGCGACGGCCGCGCGCTCTTCGTGGAGCGGCTGCGCGGCACCCGCTCGGTGCCGGTGGTCACGCAGGTCGGGGCCACGCTGCCGCTGCACACCACCGGCGTGGGCAAGGTGCTGCTGGCGTACGCGCCGGAGGAGGTCCGGGAGGAGGTCCTGGCCGCGGGGCTGCCCCGCCACTCCGCCCGCACCATCACCGATCCCGGCGAGATGCGGCGCTGCCTGGAGCATGTGCGCCGCAACGGCTTCGCGCTGACCCGCGACGAGATGACGCTGGGCGCCGCGTCCGTGGCGGCTCCGGTCCGCGACGCGCAGGGGACGGTGGTGGCGGCGCTGTCGCTGGTCGCCCGGACCCGCAGCGCCGACATGCGGCGGCTGCTGCCGCCGCTGACCACCGCGGCCCGCGCGCTGTCCCGCGACGTCGCCGTGCACTGGCGCGGCGGAGGGACCGCCGACATCCGCAGCGGAGCGAGGAATGTCGGCGAAGCCGTTGCCGGGGGGTCTGGGGGGTCGTCCCCCCAGAATGATGCCGACGAGCCCGTGCCCCGGCCCGAAGAGTCTTCCGCTGAACGGAAAATCAGCCGCTGACCCTGCGGCGATGCCCGCGAGGATCGCAGGGACGGCCGATCGGCACGGGACGGCCCGGGAGCAGGTTCCCGGGAGCGGGAGGAGACACCATGCGCACCCAGGTCGCGATCGTGGGCGGGGGACCGGCGGGGCTGCTGCTCTCGCACCTCCTGCACCGGCAGGGCATCGCCTCGGTCGTACTGGAGAGCCGCGACCGGGAGTACGTGGAGCAGCGCCAGCGCGCCGGGATGCTGGAGCAGGGCACCACCGACGTGCTGCGCGACAGCGGCGTGGGGGAGCGGCTCGACCGCGAGGGCCTGGTCCACCACGGGCTGGAGCTGCGGTTCGGCGGCGCCGCCCACCGGATCCCGCTGACCGAGCTGACCGGCCGCACGGTGACCGTCTACGCCCAGACCGAGATCGTCAAGGACCTGGTCGCGCGGCGGCTGGCCGACGGCGGCGACATCCGGTTCGAGGCGCAGGTCGTCGGGATCGACCCGTCCGCGCCGAGCGTCACCTACCGGCAGGGCGGCCGCACCGTCACCCTCGAATGCGACTACGTCGCCGGATGCGACGGCTTCCACGGGGTGAGCCGGCCGGCCGTGCCCGGGCTGCGGACCTTCACCCGCGAGTACCCGTTCGCCTGGCTGGGCGTGCTGGCCGACGTGCCGCCGTCCACCGACGAGCTGATCTACGCCAACCACGACCGCGGCTTCGCCCTGCACAGCCTGCGCTCGCCCAAGGTCAGCCGGCTCTACCTCCAGGTGGCGCCGGACGAGGACCTGGCCGCCTGGCCGGACGAGCGGATCTGGAGCGAGCTGGCCGCCCGGTTCGCCACCGACGACGGCTGGGAGCTGCGCGAGGGCCCGATCACCGACCGGGCGATCACCCCGATGCGCAGCTTCGTGGCCGAGCCGATGCGGCACGACAGGCTGTTCCTGGCCGGGGACGCGGCGCACATCGTGCCGCCGACCGGCGCCAAGGGGCTCAACCTGGCGGTGTCGGACGTGACGATGCTGGCCGCGGCGTTCACCGAGCGCTACGCCTCCGGCTCGGAGACGCCGCTGGACGGCTACTCGGCCGCCTGCCTGCGCCGGGTGTGGCGGTCCGAGCACTTCTCGTACTGGATGACGACGCTGCTGCACACCGACCCGGCCGCCGACGACTTCGCCCGCCGGCTGCAGCGCTCGCACCTGGACTACGTGGTCTCTTCCAAGGCCGCCGCCACGTCGCTGGCGGAGAATTACGCGGGCCTTCCGCCGGCTCCGTGACCTCGGGTTGACCCGATTCCCCTAATGTCGTGATCGCAGGCCGTGCGCCCCTCCGGGCACGCGCGGCCCTGCGCGCCGTGCCGCATCTCGGGGGCACGCGATCACATGGAGCGGGAGCGGGATGAGCGAGGACGGGGCGCCGCTCGGCAGCCGGTACCGCCTGGACGAGCCGATCGGCGAGGGCGGCATGGGCGTGGTGTGGCGCGGCCACGACCACGCGAGCGGGACGGTGTACGCGATCAAGCTGCTGCGGCCGGAGCTGGCGGGCGACCCGGCGGCGCTGACCCGGTTCGTCCGCGAGCGCAACGCGCTGATCAGGCTGCGCCATCCGGGGATCGTCGCGGTGCACGACATGATCGTCGAGGGCGACCGGCTGGCGCTGGTGATGGACCTGGTGCGCGGCGAGGACCTGCGCGCCTACCGGCTGCGCCGCGGTGGCACGCTGCCCCCGGCCGAGTCCGCCTGGCTGATGGCGCAGATCTGCGCGGCCCTGGCGGCGGTGCACGGCGCCGACATGGTGCACCGCGATCTCAAGCCCGCCAACGTGCTGCTCGACCACGACCGGCCGTCCTGGCCGGTGCGGCTGGCCGATTTCGGCATCGCGCGGGTCTTCGACGACGCCACCGTGACCTCGGCCGGGCGGATCACCGGGACGCCCGCGTACCTGGCGCCCGAGCTGCTGGAGGGGAGTCCGCCGGGCCCGCCCGCCGACGTGTACGCGGCCGGGATCACGCTGTACGAGCTGGTCGCGGGCCGGGTCCCGTTCCGCGGCGAGCATTTCGGCGCGGTGATGCACGCCCATCTGACCGCCCGTCCGGAGCCGGTCGCGGGCCTCCCGGCCGCCCTGTGGTCGGTGCTCGAGAGCTGCCTGGCCAAGGACCCGGCCGGCCGGCCGGACGCCGAGACCCTCGGCCACCGGCTGCTCGACTTCACCGAGATCGCCCGTACCGGGCGGCTCCGGCTGTCACTGCCGGACGCGTCGGGGGGCGGGGCGGGCCGGTCCGCGGTGTCGCCCTCGTCCCATCCCTCGCTGTCGCCGCCGGTGCGGGTCGCGGGGCCGGGCACGGGCGAGGGCACGGGAGAAGGGGCCGCGGGGGCCGGCGGGCAGGGCACCGAGGACGGGCTGGGCGGGGCCAAGGACACCGTGGGCGCCCCCCGGCCGTCCCGGCGGAGGTGGATCGTGGTGACGACCTCGGTCGCGGTCGCGCTGGCCGTGCTCGGCGCCCTTGCCATGGTGGCGTTCGGCTGAGGCGAGGGTTCCGGCCCCTGGCAGGCCCGGAAGCGGGAGAGATCGGAACCGCTGCGAATTGAAGGTCGTTATTAGGGAAAGAGGCACTCAAACCAGGACAAATCTAGCCAGGCAAACCGTACAGGCAGTGCCGGAGGTGACGGGTCATGGGCCGGCCCGCGTTCCGCGGCGGAGGGTGGAGCCGCCGGGGCAGGGGCCTCCGGCTGCTGGCCGGGTTCGTGATGGCGGGCGTGCTGCTGGGCGCCGCCGCGGTGGCCCTGACCGGCTGGCGGACCGGCACCTACGACCGCGACATCCAGCGGCTGCAGAACGCGCTGCCGCCCGACTCGCGGCAGCGCCCGCCCCCCGACCCGGGGCAGAACTGGCTCCTCATCGGCTCGGACCTGCGCGGCGTCCCGGCCGAGCGCAAGTGGCGCCCGGGCGGCGGCGCCCGGGCCGACACCATCATGCTGCTGCACATGCCCGAGACCGGCGGCCGGGCCTACGTGATCTCCATTCCCCGGGACCTGTGGACGCCGGTCCCCGGCCGCGACCGCTCCAAGATCAATGAGGCGTTCGCGCACGGCGGCTCCCGGCTGCTGGCCGAGACCGTGGAATCGCTCGGCGGGGTCCGGATCGACCATGTCGCCGCCGTCGACTTCACCGGCTTCAAGACCATGACCGACGCGCTCGGCGGGGTGGAGATCCACCTCGACGAGCCGATCCACGACCCCAGCAACGGCTGGTCGTGGCCCGCGGGCCGCAACAGGCTGGACGGGGACGACGCGCTGCGCTTCGTACGCGAGCGCAAGGGCCTGTCGGGCAGCGACCTGGACCGGGTCCGGCGCCAGCACGCCTTCCTCATGGCCCTGGCCGAGAAGGCGGTCAGCTCCGGCACCCTGACCAGCCCGTTCAAGCTGGACGCCTTCCTGGGCGCGGCCAGCCGGTCGCTGGCGCTGGACGCGGGCACCGAGTTCGGCACGCTGCGGTCCCTGGCGGTTCGGCTGGCGCGGATCGGTCCCGAGCGGGTCTCGTTCGTCACCCTGCCCACCGGCGGCAGCGGCTGGATCGGTGACCAGAACGTGCTGCTGCCCGACGACGAGGGCTCCGGCGCCCTCTTCGACGCCCTCCGCGAGGGGCGCCTGGACGGCCACGTCGACCGGCACGACCTTGAGACCGACATCGACCGGATCAATTGAGCGCTGCAGCCTCCCGGAGCGTCCCGGGGCGTTTTTCCCCCGCCTCTGACCGCTCCGCTGACAGTGCGCGGCCGTCCGGTCAACGCAGCGTACACGCCGGGCGACCTTCGCCTTTCCGCTGCGCCTCTCCGCGCCTTCCGGCGGCCGGACTGTGCCATGCTGTGCGGGTGAATCGGGTTCGACGCACTCCGGTCGCGGACGACCGGGGTGCCGAAGACGGGCGGGCGACGGGGCCGGACGCGGCGATCGCCGCGGCGACCGCGCACTACCTGAACGGCGACCCGATCGACATGTCGGCGCTGGCCGCCGAGCTCGGGGTCGGCCGCGCCACCCTCTACCGCTGGGTCGGCAGCCGCGAGCAGCTGCTCGGCACGATCCTGGCGGAGATGACCGAGCGCACCTACCAGGTCGCGCTGAGCCGGGTGGGCGGCAGCGGTCCCGAGCGGCTGCTGACCATGCTCGACCGGTTCATGCGGGCGGTGGTGGACGCCGCGCCGCTCAAGGCGTTCACCGAGCGCGAGCCGCGGCTGTTCGTGCGGCTGGCCACCACGCCCGGGCCGATCGAGGAGCGCGCCATCGCGCTGCTCAGCCGCGAGCTGCAGCGGGAGATCGACCGGGGCGCGCTGCACGTGGCGCTGCCCACCCGCACGCTGGCGCAGGCGATCGTCCGGATCTCCGACTCCTTCATGTACGCGCACTACCTGGGCGGCGGCCGCCCGGAGATCGACACCGCGCTGGAGGTCATCGAGCTGCTGCTGCGCCCGTCCGGCGGCGGCGCAGGACCGGCGGCGGCCAACGGGGCCGTGCCGGGCGACGGGCCGGGTGAAGGGGCGGGCGACGGGACGGGCTCCCACGGGTCGTAGCGGGGGAACAGGAAGATCGCGCTGACGGCCAGCCCGGCGCCCGCCAGCCGCAGCATGCCCCACAGCGGGTCGGCCGGCCAGTCGCCGCCGTACAGCAGGCTGCCGACGAGCACCAGGTAGGTCTTGGCGACGATGGTGCACACCGACACGCACACCGCCATCCGGCACCGCTGCATCGCGATCATGCCCTGGGCCAGGCCGAGGCCCATGGCCAGCACGATCAGGTACGGGTACGGCGAGGCCAGCAGGGCCAGGCCGGGGGAGCGCTCGGTGCCGAGCACGGCCAGGCCCTTGACCGCGACCTCCCCGGCACCGATCAGGACGCCGAAGCTCAGCCCGTAGGCCACCCCCGACAGCGGCCGGGCATGGCGCCCGGCGGGCCGCAGGTCGCCGGCCGAGAACAGCGCGAGCGGCAGCAGCACCGACGGGATCATGACGGCCAGCAGCAGCGGGGTCGGGGGCAGGTCCCCGATGCCGCCCTCGCCGGGGCGCACGGAGGCGGCGACGAACAGCGTCCCGGCGGCGAAAAGAGCCAGGCCGAGCCACTCGCGCAGGGCCAGCCGCTCGCCGAAGAAGGTGAGCGCCATCCACAGCAGCACGATCAGCGTGGCCGAGAACAGCGGCTGCGCGACCCCGAGCGGCAGTTCGGCGAAGGCGATCAGCTGGAACTCCAAGCCGATCATGAAGACCAGCAGGCCGGCCAGCCACAGCCGGCTGCGCGCCAGCAACCCCGCCATGTGCAGCGGGCGAGTTCCGCTGAGCGGTTCCATCCGCATGCCGGCCGCCTTGAACAGCGCCGCGCCCACGTAATAGAGGCCGACCGCGAGCAGGGCGGTCGTCGTGGCGTTCACGTCGGCGGGTGCCTCCTCCCTCCGGCACGGAAGTCACGGAGCACGGCGTCCCGGGCGCGGCGCACCGCCACCCCGAGACACTGTTGTGATGTGTCTCACACAGCTTCTGCCATGGTTGTCCCCCGGGCACAGTGCGTCAAGGGGAATCCGCGACCTTGGCCACTACCGGGAGGGGCAGGTCACTGCCGCCGTTCCTCGACCTGCCGGACGGCCCACTCCAGCCATTCGCGGCGCATCTCGGTGAAGCGCTGGCCGTACTCGAGGGCGAGGCGGCCGTAGATCGACAGGTTGTCGTCGTCCCACGGCACCTTCCGGGCGACCCCCGCCAGCTCCGCCTGCCATCCGGCCACCTGCTCGGCCTGGCCGCGCAGGTACGCCACGGCCTCCTCCGGCTTGATCTGGCCGAGGAAGAAGACGCGCAGCAGGGCCTCGTCGCGGCGGGCGTTGCGCGGCTCGGTCTCCAGCAGCCACCGGCGCAGCTCGGCCCTGCCCGCCTCGGTGATCCCGTACGCCTTGCGCCCCCGCGGGCCCTCCTCCAGGACCTCGATGAGGCCGTCGGCGGTCAGCTTGCCCAGCTCGCCGTAGATCTGGCTCTGGGTGCCCACCCAGACGTTGGCGAGGGAGAGCTCGAACGTCTTGAGCAGGTCGTAGCCGCTGGCGCCGTCCAGCTCGGCCAGCAGTCCCAGTACGGCGTAGCGGAGACTCATGTTCCGAAGTATATCCATCGACGTTGACATGTCGGTATTGGAAGGTCAATAGGTGGCGAGAACGCTCTTACCGTTGGCTTTCAAGACTGGTACTACTGAACGAGTGAGCGACATCCCCCGCCGCGCGGTGACACGCAGCGCCAAGCTGGCCACGCTGCCCCTGGGCTTCGCCGGCCGGACGGCGCTCGGACTGGGCAAGCGCACCTTCGGCCGCCCCGCCGAGACGGTCGCGCTGGAGGTCCAGCGGCGCACCGCCGACCAGCTCTTCCGGGTGCTCGGCGAGCTCAAGGGCGGCGCCATGAAGGTCGGCCAGCTGCTGTCGATCTTCGAGGCCGGGCTGCCCGAGGAGGTGGCCGGGCCGTTCCGCGCCAGCCTCACCAAGCTGCAGGAGGCCGCGCCGCCGATGCCGGCGGCCACCGTGCACAAGGTCATGGCCGAGGGTCTCGGCGAAGACTGGCGCGACCGGTTCACCGAGTTCGACGACCTGCCCGCCGCCGCCGCCTCGATCGGGCAGGTGCACCGGGCGGTGTGGCACGACGGACGCGCCGTCGCCGTGAAGGTGCAGTACCCGGGCGCCGGCAAGGCCCTGATGAGCGACTTCAACCAGATCTCCAGGCTCAGCCGCCTCATCACCCCGCTGTTCCCCGGCGTCGAGGTCAAGCCGGTGGTGGCCGACCTCAAGCGGCGGCTGGAGAAGGAGCTGGACTACGACGACGAGGCCCGCGCCCAGTCGGCCTTCCACGACGCCTACGCCGGCGACCCCGACTTCCTCGTCCCCGCCGTGGTGGCGCAGTCCGGGCACGTCCTGGTCACCGAATGGCTGGACGGCACCCCGCTGGCGAAGGTCATCGCCGACGGGCCCCAGGAGCTGCGCGACCGCGCGGGGCTGCTGCTGTTCCGCTTCCTGCTGTCGGGCCCGGCCCGCTGCGAGATGATCCACATCGATCCGCATCCGGGCAACTTCCGGATGCTGGACGACGGGCGCCTCGGCGTCATGGACTTCGGCGGCGCGGCCCGCGTCCCGGCCGAGCTGCAGTGGTCGATCGGGCGGCTGCTGCGCATCGGCACGCTCGGCACGCCCGAGGAGATGGTCGAGGCCATGCGGGAGGAGGGCTTCCTCGCTCCCGAGGGCGACATCGACCCCGAGCAGCTGTCCGCGCTGGTGTCGGCGCACGCCTTCCCGTTCGCCACCGAGCGGTTCCGCTACACCCGCGAATGGATGCGCCAGGAGACCGCCCGCGGCTTCGGCATCGCCACCGACATGCGGCCCGGCGGCCTGGCGCGGCATCTGCGGCTCCCGCCGCAGTACATGGCCGTCACCCGCGCGCTGACCAGCTGCGGCGGCGTGCTGTGCCAGCTGGAGGCGGAGGGCACCTTCCGCGCCGAGGCCGAGCGCTGGCTGCCCGGCTTCGCCGCGGGTGACGACTCCGGCGGCGCCGAGGACGGCGGCCTCACCGGTCTTCCCGAGGTGCCCGGTCTTCCCGGGGTGCCCGGGGTGCCCGGGGTGCCCGGGGTGCCCGGGCTGGCCGAGGGCGAGGCCACCGCCTAGCTCACGCGGTCCCTGGGCGCAGGCGCACCGGCGGCACGCGCACCGGCGGCGGGGTGCCGCCGGTGCGGGCACGCCGCGTCAGGCGGAGAGGGCCTTGGCCTCTTCCTCCTCGACCTGGCGGTTCCAGTCGCGCTTGGACGACTGCCAGCCGTCCTCGTCCCGGCCCTGCCGCCAGTACCCGGAGATCGACAGCCGCTCCAGGGGCAGGCCGCGCTCGACCCGCAGATGGCGCCGGAGCCGCTTGACGAAACCTGCCTCGCCGTGCACGAAGGCGTGCACGTCCCCCTCGGGGAAGTCCAGCGCCTCCACCGCCGCCACGAGGGAGTCGCCGACCGGGCCCCCGTTGCGGTGCAGCCAGACGATCTCGGCGTCCCCGGGAGTGGTCAGCTCCTGCTCCTCCTCCGGGCCCGTGACCTCGAGGAACACCCGGGTGAGGGCGCCCTTGGGGACGCGTTCGAGCGAGGCGCCGATCGCCGGCAGCGCGCTCTCGTCGCCCACCAGCAGGTGCCAGCCGGCCTCGGGGCTGGGCGCGTACGCCCCGCCCGGCCCCTGGAACCACAGCACGTCGCCGGGCTTGGCCGCCGCCGCCCAGGGCCCCGCCAGCCCCTCGTCGCCGTGGTAGACGAAGTCGATGGTCAGCTCCACCGCGTCCGGGTCCCAGGCGCGCACGGTGTAGGTGCGGGTGCTGGGCCACTGCTCGCGGGGCATCTCCGCGCGGATCGTCTCCATGTCGAACGGCTCGGGATAGGTCACCCCCGGCCGCGGGAAGAGCAGCTTGACATAGTGGTCGGTGTACTCGCCCGCGCCGAAGCCCGCCAGGCTCTCGCCGCCCAGCACCACCCGGATCATGTGCGGGGTCAGCCGTTCGGTGCGCAGCACCGTACCGGTGTTCAGTGGACGACGCCTGCGTGCCGGCTCGTTCGCCATAGGTCCCTCCGTTCGCGCTTATTAGGTAAGCCTAACCTCTCAATCCGGGTGATTGTCGAGATCGTCGCGCGCTGCCGGGCGGAGGGTACCCTCCTCGGGACGCCCGGCTCGGACCGCTCAGCCCCAGACCTCCTCGGCGGTCTCCACGATCAGCGCCAGCTTGGCCATCTGCTGGTCGTAGGTGAGCTCGTTGCCCTCGACGGTGGAGGAGAAGCCGCACTGCGGCGACAGGCACAGCTGCTCCACGGGCACGTACCGGCTCGCCTCCTCGATCCGCCGCTTGAGGTCGTCCTTGCTCTCCAGGACGCTGCTCTTGGTCGTGACCAGCCCGAGCACGACCATCTTCCCCTCGGGCACGAACCGCAGCGGCTCGAACCCGCCGGAGCGCTCGTCGTCGTACTCCAGGAAGAACCCGTCCACCTGAAGCTCGCCGAACAACGCCTCGGCGACGAAGTCGTAGCCGCCCTCGGCCGTCCACGCCGACCGGAAGTTGCCCCGGCACATGTGGGTGGTGACCCGCATCCCCTCCGGCCGCCCGGCCAGCGCGCCGTTGAGCTGCTGGATGTAGCGCAGGTGCAGGTGCTCGGCGTCGTCCCCGCGCGCCTCGATCATCGCGCGCTGCTCGGGGTCGTTGAGGTAGGCCAGGCTGGTGTCGTCGAACTGCAGGTAGCGGCAGCCCAGCTCGCCGAGCCGGCGGACCTGCTCGGCGTAGGCGGCGGCCAGGTCCGCCCAGAACTCCGCCACGTCGGGGTAGACGGCGGGATCGATCGAGGCCGGCCCGCCCCGGTAGTGGACCATGTTCGGGGAGGGGATCGTCAGCTTCGGCGTGACGCCCGTGCCCTCGGTCAGGTCCCGCAGGTAGGCGAAGTCCTCCGCGAAGATCGTCTCGTTGAGCGCGATCCGGTCGTGCACCCGCAGCGCCGCGGTGGTGAACTCGATGTCGCCGTTGCGCCGGTGGAACTTCACCTTGATCTGCTCGTCGGCCGGGCTGATGCCGCCCAGCCGGTAGATGAAGTCCATGTGCCAGGACGTCCGCCGGAACTCGCCGTCGGTCGCCGAGCGCAGCCCCGCCGCGCGCTGGGCGGCCACCACCGAGCGGATCGCCTCATCCTCGGCGCGGCGCAGATCCTCGTCCTTGGTCCGGCCGGCCGCGTGGTCGGCGCGGGCGCGCAGCAGCTCCTGCGGACGCAGCAGGCTCCCCACGTGGTCCGCCCGGAACGGCGGCTCGTCTCTAAGGGCCATGGCTCTCCCTCTCGTGTTCATTCGGCTCCCGATGCCCGGGAGGACAGACGGGCCCGCACGGCCGGCACCAGGCCGCCGGGCATGAACAGCACGGCGGCGATGAGCAGCACCGAGTACACCGCGTAGGACAGCACGCTCGGCGCGTAGCTGGGCATGCCCTCCATCGTGCCGACGTTGTTGAGCAACTGGATCAGCAGGGTGATCGCCGCGGCGCCGGCCAGCGCGCCCCAGATCGTGCCCAGGCCCCCGACGACCGCCATCACCACGTACTCGATGGACAGCAGGACCGGGAACGAGCCGGGCGCGATGTAGCCGACGTAGTAGGCGTAGACGCCCCCGGCCAGCCCGGCGAACGCGGCCGACAGCGCGAACACCGCCAGCTTGGCGCGGCCCACCGCCACGCCCGCCGACTCGGCCGCCACCTCGCTGGTCGCCAGCGCCCGCAGCCCCCGTCCCTGCCGGGACCCGATGACGTTGCGGGCCACCAGCACGACCACAGCCACCGCCGCCCAGGTGATGAACGCGTAACCGCGGTCGTCCTCCAGCTCCGCCGAGCCCGCGCCCAGCCGCGGGATCCCCTGCAGCCCGATACTGCCGCCGAGGAAGTCCAGCTCGCCCGCCAGCGACAGCAGGATCAGCTGGGTGGCCAGCGTCGCGAACGCCAGATGGTGCCCGCGCAGCCGCAGCAGCGGGATCCCGATGACCACCGCGAACGCGGCCGCCACCAGCGGCGCCGCCGCCAGCCCGAGCAGCCGCGGCAACCCGTGCACGCTCATCAGCCCCGCGGTGTAGCCGCCGATCGCGTAGAAGGCGGCCTGGCCGAGCGACACCTGCCCCGCGTACCCCATGAGGAGGGAGACCCCGACGGTGACCATCGCGGCCAGGCCGAGCAGGATGAACACCGACAGCTGCCCCTCGCCCAGCGTGGCCGAAAGCACCATGGTCAGCACGAACAGCGCCGCCAGGTGCGGCAGCCGGATCCCGGCCGGCTCGCCCTGCCCGCGCAGCCGCGCCGGCAACCCGGCCAATCCCGTCCCGCCCCGCCCGGCGCGCTCCTTCACGGCCTCCCCGCGCCCGCTCACGCGTCCCCCTCGCGGGAGGACGGCTCCCCGCACTCCCCGGCAACGAAGCACGACCGCCTTCCGGGCACTCGGCCGGTCGTGCCCCCACACCACCCGGCAAGAGCCGCGCTCATGCCCTCGCTTCGCTCGGTCATGCCGCCTCCTCCTGCAGGGCGGGGGTGCGGACGGCCTGCCAGATCATCAGGGCGAGCATCAGGCCCAGAGCCACCTCGATCTGGTACGACGCCTTCCCGTACCCGGCCACCATCGCCTCCGCCACGCCCAGCACCAGCCCGCCGGCCAGCGCCGCGCCGGGGCGCAGCAGGCCGCCGAAGATGGCCGCGGCGAAACCGTTGACGATCAGCGTCACGTCCGAGTCGAACGAGATCGGCTGCAGCGGCGTCACCAGCACCCCGGCGATGCCGCCCAGCGCGCCGCCGAGCCCGAAGGCCAGCAGCCCCATCCGCCGCACGTCGATCCCGACCACCCGGGCGGCGTACGGGTTGGAGGCGCAGGCGGTCAGGCCCTTGCCCGCGTACGTGCGGCCGAAGAACAGCGCCAGCGCCGTGAACGTCACCGCCGTCACCGCGATCACCAGCAGGTACTGCTTCTGCACGGTCGCGCCCGCGACGGTGATCGACCCGCGCAGCCCGGGGAACGAGCGCGGCTGGTCGCCCCAGATCATCACCTCGACCGCGTAGGCGAGGATGCCGATGCCGAGCGTGATGATCAGCGAGGACAGCGGGGAGGTACCGGGCCGGCCGATCGCCAGCAGCCCGACCAGCAGCCCGGCGCCGACCGCGACGCCGACCGCCGCGACCTCCGCGACGCCGTGCGGCAGCCCGGCCGCCAGGAACGAGGCCGCGCTCAGCCCCGCCACGACGGCGAACATCGCCTGGGCGAAGTTGACCACCCGGGTGACCCGGTGGACGGCCACCAGCCCGCTGCCGATCAGCGCGAACCCGCAGCCGACCGCCAGACCGTTGATCAGGTAGCTCAGGAAGTCGCTCACGCGGCCCCCTCGCCTGGCGGCTCGGCCATGCGTGAGCTTGGCTGCCGTGTTGTCTGGTTCGCTGCGCTCACTCGGCCTCCTGGATGGGGCCGCCCAGGTAGGCGCCCTCGACCTCGGGGCTGCCGGCCAGCTCGTCCGACGGGCCCTCGGCGACGATCCGGCCCGCCTCAAGGACGTAGGCGCGCGAGCACAGCTCGAAGGCCAGCCGGGCGTTCTGCTCGATCAGCAGCACGGCGGTTCCGTGCTCGGCGTTCAGCTCGGCCAGGTGGCGGGCCAGGTCGGCGATGACCAGCGGCGCCAGGCCGAGCGACAGCTCGTCCACCGCGATCACCTCGGGACGGGCCATCAGCGCCCGGCCGACCGCGACCATCTGCTGCTCGCCGCCTGACAGGGTGCCGCCGCGGCGGTCCCGCAGCCGCCGCAGGCCGGGCAGCAGCTCGTACACCGGCGAGGTGTCGCGGTCCTTGACGCGCCAGGCGCCCAGCCGCAGGTTGTCCTCCACGGTCAGGTCCGGGAACAGCTGCCGCCCCTCGGGCACGTGCGCGAACCGGCCGGTGACCCGGACCGTTCCCGAGGCGGCCGGCACGATCCCCGACAGCGTGTCGACCAGCGTGGACTTCCCGGCGCCGTTCGGGCCGACCAGCGCGACCATCTCGCCGTCGCCGACGGTGAGCGACACCCGGTCCAGCGCGGTCGCCGACCCGTACCGGACGGTCAGCTCCTCGACCTCGATCACGTGCCGACCTCCTCGCCCAGGTACGCGGCGATGACCCGCGGGTCGGACCGGATCTCCTCGGGGGTGCCGTCGGCGATCACCCGGCCCAGGTCCAGCACGGTGATGCGGTCCGCCAGCCGGGTCACCATCCCCACGTCGTGCTCCACCAGCATGATCGTCAGCCCGGCCCGGCGCAGCTCGGCGATCAGGTCGGCCAGCGCCTCCCGCTCGGCGGCGCGCAGCCCGGAGGCGGGTTCGTCCAGCAGCAGCAGTTCGGGCTCGCCGCACAGCGCGCGGGCCAGCTGCATCGAGCGCTGCTGGCCCAGGGGCAGCGACTCGGCCGGGCGGTCCGCCCAGCCGGACAGGCCGACCCGGGCCAGCGCCGCGTCCGCCCTGGTCCGGATCAGCCGCTCCTCCCGGTGGTGCCGGGGCAGCCGCAGCGCGGCCGTCCAGAACCCGGCGCGGGTGGCGGCGTGCGCGCCGACCATCACGTTCTCCCGCACCGACATGCCGCGGAACACCCGGGCGGCCTGGAACACGATCGCCACGCCCAGCGCCGCCCGGGAGTGCGCGGGGAGCCGCCCGAGCGGCCGGCCGCGCAGCGCGATCGTCCCCTGGTCGGGCCGCAGATGCCCGGCGATCAGGTTGAACAGGGTGGACTTGCCGGCGCCGTTGGGCCCGATGATGCCGCGCAGCTCGCGCTCGCCGACGGTCAGGTCGACGTCCCGCACCGCGTAGACCCCGCCGAAGTGCCGGGACACCCCTTCGATCCGGAGCACCCCTCACCCCCCGGCGACGGTCTTGGCCAGCTGCTCCTTGGCCCAGTCGGTGGGGATGAACTGGCCGTTCTTGACGGTGTTGACCGAGATGTACTCCGGGCCCAGGCCCGAGTGGTCGGTCGCGGAGTAGCGGAACCGGCCGTTGGGCGTGACCAGGTCCATGGTCTCCAGCGCCTTCTGCACCTTCTCGCCGTCGGTGCCGCCCGCCTTCTTGATCGCCTCGAACAGCAGCAGCGCGGCGCTGTAGCCGTCCTGCGCGAACTGCGGCGGCGCGTAGCCGTGCTTCTGCTTGTACGGCCCGGCGAGCTGGTCGATGATCTGCTTCTGCGGACCCGCCGGGAGGTGGTCGCCGACCACGCCGATCGCGCTCTGCACGGTGATGCCCTCGGCCGCCGCGCCCACCGGCTTCAGCCACAGCGTGCTGGCCTGGGACGCGGTGAGCATCAGCGGGATCTTGATGCCGGAGGCGACGTACTGCTTGGTGACCGTGACGCCGGGCGCGCCGGTGCCCCAGAACAGGAACGCCTGGGCGCCGGAGTCCTTGATCCGGGTGAAGATCGGGCTGAAGTCGCTGGTGGTGGTCTCATAGGACTCGTCCTTGACCACCTGGACGCCGTACTTGGCGGCCAGCTGGAGGGTGGACTCGTGCCCGGCGACCGAGTAGCCGCTCTTGCTGTCGTGCGCCACCGCGATCTTGGTGATCTTCTCGTGCTGGAAGTACTGCAGGTAGCGCTCGGCGTACATGGCCGACAGCGCGGGCGTCACGAACACGTAGGACTTGATCGGCTCGACCTGCTCGGTGGCCGGGGCCAGCGACAGGTAGGGGATCTTGTCGCGCTGCGCGATCGGCTCGGCGGCCAGCGCGGAGTTGGAGAACACCGGGCCGATCACCGCGTCCACGTCCCGCTTGATCGCGTTGAGCGCCAGGACGGCCTGGTCGGGCTGGGTCTTGTCGTCCCGGAACACGATCTCGACCTTGCGGCCGAGGATCCCGCCCTTGGCATTGAACTGCTCGACGGCCAGCTCGACCGCCTTCTTGTCCTCGCTGCCCAGCGGGGCGTAGTTGCCGGTGAGCGAGGTGATCAGCCCGATCTTGATCGGGCCGGAGCCGCCGGAGGAGGAGTCCCCGCAGGCGGCGGTGAGCGGGAAGAGGAGGGCCAGCGCGGTGAGCGCGGCCAGGCGGAGGCGGCGGGGGGAGGGACGTCGCACGGCTACCTCCAGGGAGGTGGGACGGCTCACCGGGCGCCCCTCGAATCTAGGCACCCTCCCTACCCCGGTCAAGAATTTGCCCACGGTGCTCGCACCTTCTCTCGGTCGGTCCGGACGTGGTATCGGGGGTGGTTCCGAACTGCACGGGGGCTTGCTGGTGGGGCTCGCTCTTGAGATGTCCTCGGGGGCCGCGCCCCGCCGGGAGGGCGGGGCGCGGCCGGGCACGCCGGAGGGCCGCTAGGGGCTGCCGAAGTCGGCGCGCAGCGGCTGCTTGAGCAGCTTGCCCGCGCCGTTGCGGGGCAGCGCGTCGGTGAACACCACCGACTTGGGGATCTTGTACGGGGCCAGCCGCCCGGCGAGCGCGGCCAGCACGTCCTCGGCGGTCAGGCCGGAGCCGTGCCGGGCCACCACGACGGCCCGGCCGACCTCGCCCCACTTGTCGTCGGGCACCCCGATGACCGCGCACTCCAGCACGTCGGGATGGGCGAGGACGGCGTGCTCCACCTCGGCCGGGTAGATGTTCTCACCGCCCGAGATGATCATGTCCTTGATCCGGTCGACGATGTAGGCGTAGCCGTCCTCGTCGACCCGGGCCGCGTCGCCGCTGCGGAACCAGCCGTCGGTGAACGCCGCGGCGCTCTCGTCCGGCAGCCCCCAGTAGCCGCGGAAGACGTGCGGGCCGCGCACGACGACCTCGCCGGTCTCGCCGGGCGCGGCGGGGCGCAGCCCCGGCTCGCCGGACGCCACCACGCGCACGTCGCTGAAGAAGTGCTGCACACCCGCCGACCCGGCCTTGCTCTCGGCGTGCTCGGCGTCCAGGAACAGCACGCCGGGCGAGGCCTCGGTCATGCCGTACCCCTGCAGGAACGTCAGCCCGCGCTCGCCGTAGGCGGCGATGAGGGAGGGCGGCACCGGGGCGCCGCCGCAGGTGAGGATGCGCAGCGAGGACAGGTCGGCGCCGTCCCATCGCGGCGAGCGGGCGACCTGCTGGAACATCGCGGGCACCCCGAACATGAAGGTGACCCGGTACTCCTCGATCAGGTCGAAGGTGGCGTCGGGGTCGAACTTGGGCACCAGCACGCACCGGCCGCCCTTGAGCAGCACCGGCAGGGTGAGCATGTTCAGGCCCGCGGTGTGGAACAGCGGCGCCGACACCAGGGCCACCTCGTCGGCGGCCAGATCGTGGTCGATCAGCACGTTGACCGCGTTCCAGGTGAGGTTGCCGTGCGTGAGCATGGCGCCCTTGGCCCGCCCGGTGGTGCCGGAGGTGTACATGATCATGCAGAGGTCGTCCGGGCCGACCCCCTCGTCGATGCGGTGGGCGGCGGCCCCGGCCAGCAGTTCCTCGTAGTCGTGCGCGCCGCCGCCCTGCCCGCCGCCGTCGAGGGCCACGTGGGCGCGCACGTGCGCCTCGCCCCGGACCTCCTCGACCAGCCCGGCGTGAGACGGCCCGTAAACGAGCACGGAGGTGCCCGAGTCGGCGAGCTGGTAGGCGATCTCCGGGGCGGCCAGCCGGGTGTTGAGCGGGACGAACACCGCGCCCAGCGTCCCGGCGGCGAACAGCGTCTCCAGGAAGGAGGGGTGGTTGGTGCCGAGGTAGGCGACCCGGTCGCCGCGCCGGACGCCGAGGGAGCGCAGGCCGTGCGCCAGCCGCGTCACGCGCTCGTCGAGCTCGGCGTAGGTCAGGGTCCGGCCGTCGTGGACGAGGGCGGCGCGGCGGGGGGTCTTCCGGGCCCGGCGGGCGGGCCAGGAACCGAGTCCCTCGTTGTGCATCGAAGCTCCCTGGATCATCGGATCAGGAGTCGGGGCGGGCTGGAGTAGTGCGAAGATAGGCGGAACTGTTGCAGCAGTCAATAATCTGCCGAACATCGTTGCCGTGCCCTTACCCTGACCGCATGGGAGCCGAATCCTTGGACCGTACCGACCCGACCCCGCGGCCCCAGTCGCTGATGCTGACCTTCCTGGGAAACTATGTCCTGAGGCGCGACATCGCCGTGTTCTCCGGCAGTTTCATCGAGGTGTTCGGCCGGCTCGGGGTCGGGGAGCACGCCATCCGCTCCACCCTCACCCGGATGGCCGGCCGCGGGCTCCTGGCGCGGCACCGGCGGGGCCGGCGGATGCACTTCGGGCTCACCGGCCGCTCGGAGCGGATCCTGCTGGACGGCGAGGCCCGGGTGTGGCGGCGCGGCGCCGTCAACGCCGACTGGGACGGCCGCTGGACCGTCCTGTCGTTCTCCATGCCGGAGTCGTGGCAGCGGCAGCGGCACGACCTGCGCTCCCGGCTGGTGTGGGCGGGGTTCGGGCCGCTGGGCAACGGCATCTGGATCGCCCCCTCGCGGGTCGACGTGCGCGAGGTGGTCGCGCCCGGCGGGCAGGACCGCGGCTTCGCCGAGCGGGTCAAGGTCTTCCACGGCACGGCCGAGGAGCCCACGGACGTGGGCCGGATGATCCGGGACGCGTTCGACCTCGACGGGCTGGCCGCCGGGTACCGGGCGTTCCTGGACCGCTGGGACCGTCCCGAGCCGCTGCCGGGCGCCCCCGACGACCTGGCCCGTTTCCTCTGGATGATGACCGAGTGGCTGGGCCTGGTGCGGGTGGACCCGCGGCTCCCCGTCGAGCACCTGCCCCCCGAGTGGCCGGCGGTGCGCGCCCAGGAGGTGCTGCACGAACTGCGCGCGCGGTACGAGAGCGGCGCCCGCGCCATCGCCGACGCGCTCATCGAGTACGTCCCGGTGCCCTGCCCCGAACTCACGGCTCCCGAACGCGGCGTGCGGACGGCGGTTCCGGCCGACCGCACGCCCTGACGCCGGACGGCCCGAGCCGGGATGGCCCAAGCCGGGACGGGCCCAGCCGGGACGGGCCCGCACCGAAGCCAGGGTGCGGTGCCACAGAGACGGTCAGGGCCCCGTTCAGTCCAGCGGGTCGAAGCGGTGGCCGGCCCACAGGCGGCGGGAGAAGGACTCCGCGCCGGTGACGTCGTGCGGCGCCACGTCGAGCACGTGCGTGGTCGCGGTCTCCGGGTCGGGGCCGTGCGCGGGCCAGCCGGGGTCACCGGTGGCGGCGAACGCGGTCCACGCCCCGCGGATCCGCTCCGACAGCGCCGCGGCCTCCTCCGGCGCGGGCGTCCCGCAGAGCAGCGCGGAGATCCCGGCGTCGAGGTTGCCGAAGGTGAGCGGGACGTCCAGGCCGTGGCAGGCGCCCAGGGCGCCGCCCATGGCGGGGGAGGGCCAGGTCAGCTCGTAGGCGAAGGCGGTGCCCCCGGCGGAGGCCTGCGCGGTGGCCAGATGGGCGCTGGGCATGCGGAACAGCCAGTCCGAGCACAGCAGCGCGTACAGGTCGTCGGGGCCCGCCGCGGGGTGGGCGGCGCGGTAGGCCTCGACGGCGCCCGCGGGTGCGAGCGCCTTCGCGGTCGCCTCCAGCAGATCGTCGGTGATCTTCCCGAACAGCCCGCCCAGGCCCATGAACAGCCGGTACTCGTCGCGGTTGAAGCCGACGACCAGGTCGATGCCGCGGGCGGCCCCGCCGGCGACGGCCCGCCAGGGCGTCTCGGGCAGCGTCTCGCCGTCGACCACGGGGGAGAAGGCGACGGCGGTGGACGCCACCGGCCCCCACGTGTCGAAGTCGTTGCGGATCGTGGCCGAGAACGCCGTGGCCGCGCCCAGCAGGTCCTCGGGCGGTGTCCCCTCCAGGTCGTCCAGCGTCGCGCTCCTGCCGAGCTCGCCGGCGATGCCGGCACCCAGCCGCGCGGCGAGCCCAGGGGAGAAGAACGTGCCCGGCACGCTCTGCGCGATCGCTCTCCCGAACAGCCCGCGGGCCGAGGGCATCGCCAGCAGCGAGGCGATCGAGCCCGCGCCCGCCGACTCGCCGAACACCGTCACCGCGTCCGGGTCGCCGCCGAACGCGGCGATGTTGCCGCGCACCCAGCGCAGGGCGGCGACCTGGTCGAGCAGCCCCCGGTTGGCGGGCGCGCCGGACACCGCCCCGAAACCTTCGACACCGACGCGGTAGTTGAAGGTCACCACGACGACGCCCGCGCCGGCCAGCAGGGCGCCGTCGTAGTCGGGCTGGCCGGAGAACCCGGCCATGTAGGCGCCGCCGTGCAGCCACACCATCACCGGCAGGCCCGAGCCGCCCGGGTCGGGGGTCCACACGTTGAGGGTGAGGCAGTCCAGGCCCTCGTCCGGCGTCCAGGGCGGCATGCCGAACTCGGCGCCGGACTGCGGGGGCCGGGGGCCGAACGCGACGGCGTCGCGGACGCCGTCCCAGGGCTCGGGCGGCCGGGGCGCGCGCAACCGGTCCGTGCCGAACGGTGGCGCCGCGAACGGGATGCCCTTGAACGCCGCCGTCGTCCCGTCGCTCTCGCCGCGCACGGCGCCGGCCGCGGTCTTCACGACGGGACCGGTTCCGGCGGCGCCGGCCCGGCCGGGCAGAGGGGTTCGGGTCACGGTCTCGGCCTCCTCGCGAGAGCCCCGGGGACGGGGCTCCGTCTCAGGACGTACGGGTCCTGGCCACTTCCGCGGCCACCGCGCGGAACGCGGTCTCGGTCTCGTCCTGGCCGAGGATCGTCGCCAGCGTCGACTTCACGATGACCACCCGGTGCTCGGGCGAGACGTAGATGTGCTGCCCGGCGAGACCATTGGCCATGAAATCACCGTCCTCGCCGAGCCACCAGTGCAGGCCGTAGTCCTCGTTGAACGGCGCCGAGGGCCGGGTCGACTCCTTCACCCACGATTGGGGCACGACCTGGCGCCCGTTGGCCCGGCCGCCGCGCAGGTACAGCAGGCCGAACCGGGCGAAGTCGCGGTCGGTGGCGTAGTAGCAGCAGTAGCCCATGCTGTTGCCGTTGGAGTCGTTGCCGAGGTGGACGGTCGACTCCATGCCGCCGGGCCGCCACAGCTTCCGCTCGATGTAGCGGTGGTACGGGACGCCGGTGGCGCGGGCGACCAGCCAGGCCAGTACGAAGGAGTTCATGGAGGTGTACTCGAACCGGCTGCCGGGCTCCCACCCCCGTCTGCGCTGCTCGGCCATGGCCGGGAGGGGGGAGCCGAGGCTCGCGGCGACGTGCACCGGCGGCACGTCGAGGGCCTCCTCCCAGGCGATGCCGGACGACATCCGCAGCAGGTCGCGGATGGACACGCCGTCGTAGCCGGAACCGGCCAGATCCGGCAGGTACTCGGTGACCGCGTCGTCGACGGAGCCGATGGCGCCCTCCTCCAGGGCGATGCCGACCGCGGCGGAGGTGAACGACTTGGCCACCGACCAGGACTGGAAGCGGGTGTCGCGGGAGGCGAACGAGTAGCGCTCGAAGACCACGTCCTGGCCGTCGGAGGCGTCCACGACGACGAACCCCTGGGTGCCGGTGACGGCCAGGAACTGGTCGAGGGTGCGGCGCTGCCCGTTGTAGGTGTAGGTGACGTTCAGTTCACGGGGCGCGTCGCGCAGCACGACGGGGTCGCCGGACGGCCGGAGCACGTCGAAGCCCCGGGTCGCCTCCCTGGTGGCGGCGGACGGCGGGGCGGGGAGCGGGCCGGCCTGGACGGCGGGTGCGGTGCCGGCGACCAGGACCGCCGCCGCGGCGACGGCACCGGCGGCAAGGGTTCTGCTGCGCAACGCGGACCTCCCTGGGTGGGATCCTCGACTTGATCATCACGATGATGATCAAGGGATGCCCAGATCGTCCACGGCCGACGCCGAAGAGTAAATGTGCGTGTGCAACGAACCACGGGCGCGGTCCTGTGGCCGGGCACACCGTTCGCCGGTACGTTCGGGACACCGCGGGCCCCGCACCGCGGGCACCGCACCGTCGCGCACCCGTGGGAGGAACACCGATGCCCGTGCTCGCCGAACTGCTCGCAGCCCTCGCCGACGGATCGGTGGAGGTGGTCGACCTGACCGCGCCGCTGTCGGAGTCGACGCCGATCCTGCGGCTGCCCGAGCCGTTCGCCAACACCGTGCCGTTCGCGCTCGAGGAGATCAGCCGGTACGACGACCGCGGCCCCGCCTGGTACTGGAACGACATCCGGACCGGCGAGCACGTCGGCACCCACTTCGACGCGCCCGTCCACTGGGTCACCGGGCGCGACGGCGAGGACGTCGCACAGGTCCCGCCGGCCCGCCTGGTCGCCCCGGCCGTGGTCCTGGACGCCTCCGCGCACGTGGCCGCCGACGACGACTTCCTGCTCGAGATCGACCACGTGCGGGAGTGGGAGAAGCGGCACGGCCCGCTCCCCGAGGGCGGCTGGCTGCTCTACCGCACCGGATGGGACGCCCGCGCCGGGGACCAGGAGACCTTCCTCAACGCCGACGAGAACGGCCCGCACACGCCCGGGATCTCCGCCGAGTGCGCCCGCTGGCTGGCGGAGGAGACGCCCGTCCTCGGGCTCGGGGTGGAGACCGTCGGCACCGACGCGGGCGCCGCGCACGGCTTCGAGCCGCCCTTCCCCTGCCACTCCTACTTCCTGGGCGCGGGCAAGTACGGCCTCACCCAGCTGCGCAACGTGGACGCGCTGCCGGTGCGCGGCGCCGTCCTGGTCGCCACGCCGCTGCCCATCGTCGGCGGCTCCGGCAGCCCCGCCCGCGTGCTGGCCCTGGTCGAGCGGTGAGCGCGGGACCGCCGGACGTCGCCGCCGCCGTCGGCGACGCGCTCGTACGGCTCGGCGCCGGCACCGTCTTCGGCGTGGTCGGCAGCGGCAACTTCCATGTCACCAACGCCCTGGTCGCGGGCGGCGCGCGGTTCGTGGCGGCCCGGCACGAGGGCGGCGCCGCCACGATGGCCGACGCGTTCGCGCGGGTCTCCGGCGGGCTGGGCGTGCTGTCGGTCCACCAGGGCCCGGGGCTGACCAACGCGCTCACCGGGATCACCGAGGCCGCCAAGAGCCGCACGCCGCTGCTGGTGCTGACCGGCGAGGTGGCGGCCGGTGCGGTGCGCTCCAACTTCCGGATCGACCAGGCGGCGCTGGCCGCGGCGGTCGGCGCGGTGCCCGAGCGGGTGCACTCGCCGCGCACCGCGCTGGCCGACGTCGCCCGCGCCTGCCGTACCGCCGTGGCCGAGCGCCGCACCGTCGTGCTGGGGCTGCCGCTGGACGTGCAGGCCGCCGAGTACACCGGCGCGGAGGGGCTGGGCCGTCCCGTGCCCCGCCCGGCGGCACGCTCCGCGCCCGGCGCCGGGCCGCCGTCGCGCGACGTCTTCGCGCGGCCCGCGCCCGTGCCGTTCCTGCCGGTGCCGCCGCGGGCCGCGGTCGCGCGGCTGGCCGACGCGCTCGCCGCCGCCCGGCGCCCGGTGTTCATCGCCGGGCGCGGCGCCCGGCTGTCGGGCGCCCGCGAGCCGCTGCGCGCCCTGGCCGCCCGCTGCGGCGCGCTGCTGGCCACCTCGGCGGTCGCCCGCGGGCTTTTCCTGGGCGACCCCTACGACCTGGACGTCAGCGGCGGGTTCGCCACCCCGGCCGCCGCCGAGCTGGTCGCCGGGGCGGACCTGCTGGTCGGCTGGGGCGCGTCGCTGAACATGTGGACGCTGCGCCACGGCGCCCTGGTCGCGAAGGACGCCGCGGTCGTCCAGGTCGACCTGGACCCGCAGGCGCTCGGCGCGCACCATCCGGTCGACCTCAGCCTGATCGGGGACGCGGCGGAGACCGCCCGCGCCGCGGAGGCCGAGCTCGCCGCCCGCGGCCACTCCTCGTCCGGCTACCGCTCGGCCGGGGTGCGGGCACGGCTGGCGCGGAAGCGGCGCTGGCGGGACCACCCGTACGACGACGAGTCCGACGGCTCCCGCATCGACCCGCGCACGCTGTCGATCGCCCTGGACGACCTGCTGCCCGCCGAGCGGACCGTCGCCGTCGACTCCGGCAACTTCATGGGCTACCCGGCGATGTTCCTGGACGTCCCGGACGCCGACGGGCTGGTGTTCACCCAGGCGTTCCAGTCGGTCGGGCTGGGCCTGGCCACCGCGATCGGCGCGGCGGTGGCCCGCCCCGACCGCCTCACCGTGGCCGCGCTCGGCGACGGCGGCGCGCTGATGTCGGTGGCCGAGCTGGAGACCGCGGTGCGGCTGGGCCTGGGCCTGCTGGTGGTGGTGTACGACGACGAGGCCTACGGCGCGGAGGTGCACCACTTCGGCCCGGACGGCCATCCGCTGGACACCGTCACCTTCCCGCCCGCCGATCTGGCCGCGATCGGGCAGGGCTTCGGCTGCCGGGCCGCGACGGTGCGCAAGCGCGAGGACCTGGGCGCGGTGGCCGACTGGCTGGCGGGTCCGCGGGACCGGCCGATGGTGGTGGACGCCAAGGTGACCGCGAACGCCCCGTCGTGGTGGCTGGAGGAGGCGTTCCGGGGCCACTAGGCCGCCGCCGGCCCTGACGGCGGCCCGGCGGCGGTCCGGCAGGCGTCACTGTCGGCGGCCCGGGCGGCGTCACTGTCGGCGGCCCGGCCGGCTGCGCGGCTCCGGTCACCGGCGCAGGGCGATGGCGGCGTGCAGCACCCCGGCCAGCGCGGCGCAGGCCAGCAGCAGCAGGCCGATCACGTACGACCCGGTGATCGCGTGCACGCCGCCCAGCAGCAGCGCCGGCACGAACGCCGCGAGCACGCCCGCGACCCCGGCCAGCCCGGTCACCGCACCCACCCGGGACGGCTCCGTCCACCGGGCGACCAGCGCGAACACGCTCCCGGCCGCCAGTCCCAGCGCGAACGCCAGCAGCGTGAACGACAGCGCCTCGGCGATCCCGGCCGCGGGCCCCGCCGTGATCACCAGCGTCAGCGCGGCGGCCAGGCCGAGCGCGTCGACCAGCAGCCGGCGGGGGCCGATCCGGTCGGCCAGGAACCCGCCGACCGGCCATCCCGCGACCGCCGCGAGGGCGAACGCGGCCGCCTGCGCGGCGGCGTCGCAGGGGTCGGCGCCGTACACCTCCCGCAGGTACGTCGGCAGGTAGAGCGGCATGGCCAGGAAGCCGCCGAAGGCCAGCGCGTACGGCGGCCACGCCCGCCGGGTGACCGGCAGGCCCCGGGCGGCCCGCACCCGCGGCCCGACCAGGTCCTCGGAGGTCTGCCAGCCGGGCGCGTCCCGGGTGAGCAGCAGCATGGCGGCGGCGGTCAGCGCGACCACCGCGGCGGTCGCCAGGTAGGTCGGGGTGCGGCCCGCGGCGTCCGCCAGCCACGGCAGGAGCAACGCCGACAGCGCCACGCCGGCCGCGGCCGCCGCGCCGACCACCCCTGTCACCAGGCCCCGCCGGGCCGGTTCGTACCAGGCGTTGCAGAAGGGGACGCCGACCGCGAACGCGGTCCCGGCCACGCCCAGCGCCAGCGCCCCCGCCACCATGAACGTGAACGAGGTGTCCATGAACGCCAGGTACAGCACCGGGAAGAACGCCAGGAATCCGACCACGGCGAACATCACCTGCCCGCCGTACCGGTCGGTGAGCGCGCCGACCGGGACGGCGCCGAGCGCACCGGTGACCAGCGGCACCGCCGACAGCAGCGAGATCTCCGCGGTCGACAGCCCGAGGCTCGCGGCGTAGCCGGGGCCCAGCGGCCCGATCATCGTCCATGCCCAGCTGTCGGCCAGGACCGCCCATGCCGCGAGGGCCAGGTAGAGGCGCCGGCCGCGCATCGAGGTCGCCGCCGCGGTGGCCCCGGCCGAGGCGTCCATGGCGGTCATCCGGCCCCCCAAAAGATCGTCACGGTGCGCTATGAACGCTTGCCCGCTGGGCATGGTCTCGTCGTGAACGCGCCGCCGCGGGGGCCGGGGGCGCCACGCTGCACCCGTACCCGCATCGGCGGGCTCCGACGCCTCCCGGCCGGTACAAGGGGCATCGGCCGGGGCTGCCGGCGATCTCCCGGTTGACCGGCCCTGACCGGCTCCTTACCGTCGTGTAAAGACGATGTGTCTCACGTCACACCGCCCCGAGGAGGAGAGATGGCGGAACGACTGAGATTCCCTCCGCTGGCCCGCGAGATGGCCGCGGAGTTCGCCGGGACGATGATCCTCATCCTGTTCGGGGTCGGGGTGGTGGCGCAGGTCGTGGCGGCCGAGATCGGCGACCACGACAGCATCGCCTGGGCCTGGGGCATCGGCGTCACGCTGGGGGTGTACGTCGCCGCCCGGCTCAGCGGCGGCCACATCAACCCGGCGGTGACCCTCGCGCTCGCGGTGTTCAAGCGGCTGCCGTGGGTCAAGGTGGCCCCGTACATGCTCGCGCAGTTCGCCGGGGCGTTCGTCGCGGCGCTGATCGTCCGGTGGAACTACACCGAGGTGCTGGCCAAGGCCGACCCCGGCCACACCATCAAGACCCAGGGCGTGTTCTCCACCCTGCCGGGCAACGGCGAGCTGCCGGTGGGCATGTTCGGCGGTTTCCGCGACCAGGTGATCGGCACCGCGATCCTGCTGTTCGTCGTCATGGCCCTCACCGACCTGCGCAACAACCCGCCGCTGGCCAACCTCACCCCGGTCGTGATCGGCCTGCTGGTGGTGGCGATCGGGATGGCGTGGGGGACCAACGCCGGATACGCGATCAACCCGGCCCGCGACCTCGGACCGAGGGTGGCGCAGTACCTCACCGGATACGGGGGCGCGTGGCGCGACCAGTACGGCGACCTCTACTTCTGGGTCCCGATCGTGGGTCCCCTGATCGGCGGCGTCCTCGGCGCGGCCCTGTACCTGTTCCTCATCGGCCGCAACCTGCCGCCCGAGGAGGAGCCGTCCCCAGAGAACGAGCACAAACCGGAGTACGACCCGCGAACCCCCTGACCCGCCCGCCCGGCGGCCGGACCCGTCCGGCCCCTCCGTATCGACCGCCTCCATGTGACCGCGCCGAGCCCGGCGCCCGACCCGGCAGAAAGGGAGTGGCCCGATGGCCGACTTCGTCGGAGCTCTCGACCAGGGGACGACCAGCACCCGGTTCATGATCTTCGATCATGGCGGCAACGAGATCGCCCGCCACCAGCTCGAGCACGAGCAGATCCTGCCCCAGGCCGGCTGGGTGGAGCACAACCCCACCGAGATCTGGGAACGGACCCGCGCCGTCATCGAGACCACCCTCAACAAGGCGGACCTGCGCCACACCGACCTGGCCGCGCTGGGCGTCACCAACCAGCGCGAGACCACGGTCGTGTGGAACCGCCGCACCGGCCGCCCGTACTACAACGCGATCGTCTGGCAGGACACCCGCACCGACCGGATCGCCTCCGCGCTGGAGCGCGACGGGCGCGGCGAGACCATCCGGCACCGGGCCGGGCTGCCGCCCGCCACCTACTTCTCCGGGGGCAAGATCCAGTGGATCCTGGAGAACGTCGAGGGCGTGCGGGAGGACGCCGAGCGCGGCGAGGCGGTCTTCGGCAACATCGACACCTGGGTGCTGTGGAACCTGACCGGCGGCACCGACGGCGGCGTCCACGTCACCGACGCCACCAACGCCAGCCGCACCATGCTCATGGACCTGGAGACCCTCGACTGGGACGACCAGCTGCTGTCGTTCTTCGGCGTCCCGCGCGCCATGCTGCCCGAGATCAGGCCGTCGTCGGCGCCCGACCCGTACGGGACGACCCGCGCGTCCGGGCCGCTGCGCGGGGAGGTGCCGCTGTCCGGCGACCTCGGCGACCAGCAGGCCGCGACCGTGGGCCAGGTGTGCTTCGCGCCCGGCGAGGCCAAGAACACCTACGGCACCGGCAACT
Source organism: Spirillospora sp. CA-255316 (assembly GCA_050942275.1). Classification (GTDB taxonomy): domain Bacteria; phylum Actinomycetota; class Actinomycetes; order Streptosporangiales; family Streptosporangiaceae; genus Spirillospora. The sequence goes on from CP192047.1 coordinate 5,029,184, forward strand.
TCCTGCTGCTCAACACCGGCGGCGAGCTGGTGCGCTCCAAGGCCGGGATGCTCACCACGGTCTGCTACCGGTTCGGCGACCAGGCCCCGGTGTACGCGCTGGAGGGCTCGATCGCGGTGACCGGGTCGGCCGTGCAGTGGCTGCGCGACCAGCTGGGGATCATCTCCGGCGCGGCGCAGAGCGAGTCGCTGGCCCGGCAGGTCGACGACAACGGCGGCGTGTACTTCGTGCCCGCGTTCTCGGGGCTGTTCGCCCCGTACTGGCGCAGCGACGCGCGCGGCGCGATCGTCGGGCTGTCCCGCTTCAACAACAACGCCCATCTCGCCCGGGCCACCCTCGAATCCATCTGCTACCAGTCCCGCGACGTGGTCGAGGCGATGCGGGAGGACTCGGGCGTCTCCCTGGACGTGCTGAAGGTCGACGGCGGCGTCACCGCCAACGAGCTGTGCATGCAGCTGCAGGCCGACGTCCTGGGCGTGCCGGTCTCGCGCCCCGTCGTCGCCGAGACCACCGCGCTGGGCGCCGCCTACGCCGCGGGCCTGGCCGTCGGGTTCTGGCGCACCACCGACGAACTGCGGCAGAACTGGAACGAGGACCGCCGCTGGGAGCCCGAGTGGGACGAGGAGCAGCGGGAGAAGGGGTACGCGGGCTGGCGCAAGGCCGTGGAGCGCACCTTCGGCTGGGTCGAGGTCGACTAGCCCAAGCCCTACGACCAGCGGTACGGCTGGTACGAGACCCGCTCAGCGGGCCTCGCTGTTGTAGGCGCCGCCGTCCCCGTGCCCTTCGGCGCCGGCGGGCGGCGGCGCCGATCCGTCCCGTCCGGGTGACTGGCGGCGGAAGGAGGCGGCGATCTCGTCGATCACGCGGAGGACCGCCACCGACTCCTCCAGGGGCAGCAGCGGCGACTCGGTCAGGCCGAGCCGCAGGCACCGCGCCACCTCCTCGGCCTGGTAGGTGTAGCCGTTGCCCGCCAGGTCCACTGTGAAGATCTCGGTCTCTCCGCCCGCGCGGGTCAGTGTCAGCGACTCGGGCCGGTAGAACGGCGAGGCCAGCCCGATGCGGCCCCGGGTGCCGACGACGGTGGCGGTGTGCGGCGACTCGCCCATGAGGCCGCAGTGCAGCAGCGCCACCGCGCCCGAGCGGTAGCCGAGCAGGATCCCGGTGTTGGCGTCCACGCCGGTCGGCGCCGGTGACGCCGTGGCCTGCACGGTGTCGGGCGGGCCCAGCAGCGGCCAGGTGACCGACAGGACGTAGCAGCCCAGGTCGAGCAGCGCGCCCCCGGCCAGGTCGGCCGACCACAGCCGGTGCTCGGGGTCGAACGGCGGCGCCGTGGCGAAGTCGGCGTACACGGCCGAGACGTCCCCGATCGCGCCCTCGCCGACCAGCGCGTGCAGCCGCCGGATCAGTGGGCTGAAGCGCGTCCACATCGCCTCCATGGCGAACACGCCGCGGTCGCGGGCGATCCCGGCGAGCCGTTCGGCGTCGGCGGCGGAGGTGGTGAGCGGCTTCTCCACCAGCACCGCCCGGCCCGCCTCCAGGCACAGCCGCGCGGGCTCGAAGTGGACGGGGTGGGGCGTGGCGACGTAGACGACGTCCACGTCCCCGTCGGCGGCCAGTTCGGCGTAGGAGCCGTACGCCCGGCCGATGCCGTGGCGGGCGGCGAAGTCCCCGGCGGTCGCGGCGGATCGGGACCCGACGGCGGCGACCTCGTGCCCCTCCAGGCGGAGCAGGTCCGCGGTGAAGACCTCGGCGATCCCGCCCGTGCCCAGGATCCCCCAGCGAATCGGTTCGTCGGCCATGCGGCACATCGTACGGGTTTGGATGATCTCCGCATTCCCCGTCGTGGCAGGGGATTCGCGGCTCCGCGGCCATTGGCCTTGCGGGCGCCGGGGCCGCCGGACATCATCGATCGGCATGCCCGGCGGCCGTGACCGTGCGCCGCCCCCGCAGAGAGGACACCCATGATCAGACCCCTGGCCGGAGCGGCCCTCGCCGCCGCGGCGGGCGGTGCCGCGCTGACCGCCGTCGGCGGCCCCGCGCAGGCCGCCGCGCCCGCCGAGAAGGTCGACTTCGCCGGCACGGTGGCGCTCAGCAACTGCTCCGGCTCCCTGGTGCGCGGGCCGCGCACCAGGGACGGCGACAAGGCGCTGGTGCTGACCAACGGGCACTGCCTGGAGACCGGCATGCCGTCCGCCGGCCAGGTGATCGTCGACCGGCCGTCCGCCAGGACGTTCACGCTGCTGGACCCGTCCGGGCGGCGGGAGCTGGGCACGCTCACCGCCACCCGGATCGAGTACGCGACCATGGCCGACACCGACGTGACGGTGTACCGGCTGAGCAGCACCTACGCCGACATCCGCCGCAAGTACGGGATCTCCGCCCTCCGCCTCTCCCTGGCCCGCCCGAAGGCCGGGACCCAGATCCGGGTGGTCTCCGGCTACTGGAAGAAGATCTACTCCTGCAAGATCGACGGTTTCGTGCACCGGATGCGGGAGGCGGACTGGACCTGGAAGGACTCCGTCCGCTACACGCCCGAGTGCGAGACGATCGGCGGCACCTCCGGGTCCCCGATCGTGGACGCCCGCTCCCGCCAGGTCGTCGGCGTCAACAACACCGGCAACGAGAGCGGCGAGCGCTGCACCCTCAACAACCCGTGCGAGGTCGGCAAGGACGGCAGGGTGACCGTCCGCAAGGGCACCAACTACGGGCAGCAGACCTACCTGCTGGCCCGCTGCCTGGGGGCGGGCAACGACGTCGTCCTGGGCGGCGAGTGCGCCCTGCCCCGGCCCACCGCCAGCCGGTAGCACGCGGCCCGGCGCGGGATGACGCCTCCGAGCGGACACGCCTCCCGGCGGGCCGGACGTCCGCCCGGCCCCGAGCGAGGGGCCGGGCGGGCGCCGGCCGTACGGCCCTGACGCGTACGGCCCTGACGCGTACTGCCCTGAGGGCGTACCGCCCTGACGTGTGCGGCGTGCGAGCGCCAGGGCCAGCACGGCGGCGACCAGGGCGCTCCCGGCCAGCGCCCACCCCGTGGCGTACTCGGCGTGCCGGGTGGACCCGCCGTCGCGGGCCAGCGTGAGGAAGAGCGTCCCGATGGTGGCGACCCCGACGACCTGGCCGAGCTGCATCATCGTTAGCAGCAGCCCGCTGGCGTCGGCGGCCGAGTCCGCCGGCACGTGCCGCAGCGCCGTGGTCATCACGATCGGCATGACGCCCAGGCCGAGCCCGATCACGCCGGTGAGGACCTCGTACGGCGCGCCGCCGCCCGCCAGCGGCCCGACGCAGGCGTAGCCGGCGGCGGCCAGCAGGAACCCGGCGGGGATCGTCCAGCGGTGCCAGCGTTCCGGGAGCCGCGACCAGGTCAGCCCCACCAGGGCGAAGGTGGCGACGCACGGCACGAAGGCCAGCCCGGACTGGAGCGGAGTCAGCTCCAGATCGCCCTGCAGGTGCAGCGTCGTGGTGAACAGGAACGACCCCCACGAGCCCGGCCCGCACACCAGCACGGCCAGGGCGAGGGGCAGGCCGGGGGCGCGCAGCACCCGGCCGGGGATGAGGGGGCGCCCGCCGCGGGCGGCGACGCCGCGCTCCACGGCGACGAAGACGGCCAGGAGCACGACCGCGGCGGCCAGGGAGACCCAGCCCCACGCCGGCCAGCCAAGGTCGTGGCCGAGGATCAGCGGGACGGCGAACAGCAGCACCGCGGGGGTGAGCACCAGCAGGCCGGGCACGTCGAGGCCGCCGTCGCGGCTGCCCTCGTCCCGGGGCAGCACGCGCGGCCCGGCGGCCAGCAGCAGCGCGCCGATCGGCACGTTCACCAGGAAGACGGCGCGCCATCCGGCGCCGAGCAGGTCGGCGCTCACCAGCAGGCCCCCGGCGATTTGCCCGACGACGACGCCGCCGGAGGTCACCGCGGCGTACAGGCCCAGCGCCCGCCCCCGCGCGGCGCCGGTGAAGGTGCGCTGCAGCAGGCTCATCACCTGCGGCGACATCAGGGCGGCGCCCGCGCCCTGCAGGAACCGGAAGGCGACCAGCCACCAGGTGCCGGGCGCCAGCCCGCAGGCCAGGGAGGCGAGCGTGAAGAGGGCCAGGCCCGCGTGGAAGGCGCGGCGGTGGCCGTGCAGGCGGCCCAGCCGCGCGCCGGTGATCAGCAGCACCGCGAACGCGATGACGTAGCCCGCGACCACCAGCTGCAGCCCGGAGCCGGAGGCGCGCAGGTCGGCGCGCAGCGTCGGCAGGGCGACGTTGACGATGTTGACGTCCAGGATGGCCATGAAGTGCCCCAGCAGGAGCAGCGCGAGCACCCGGCCGCCGTGCGGCCCGCTCCGCCGCTCCGCCGGGGGCGCGCTTCCCGGGCTCCCTGGACGGACGGTGGTTGCCTCTGTCATGACCATCAGCGTGCCTGGACTCGTGTACCGGTAGAAGAGCGGGCTGATACTGGTACTGACGGCGACTTCGTCCGCAGGCTGTCGGAGGCCAGCCCCGCGTTCGCGCGCCTCTGGGCCAGGCACGACATCGCCGGGCCGCGGCCGTGCGACAAGCTGTTCCGCTACCCGGGGGTGGGGGAGATCGCGACCCGTACCACCGGGCTGGAGGTGACCGGTGCGCCGGGCCTGCGCGTGGTGGTCTACACGCCGGTGGACGAGGCGAGCCGCGAGCGGATCGCCTGGTTGCACGCCCATCCGGACGCGGCCGTCCGTGACCACGCGCACTGACCCGGCCCGCCGGCCCGCATTCCTGTGCCCGTGCCGGGTAAGGGGCCCGGCATGGACCAACACGAGCTGCGCGAACTCGGGCAGCGGCTGCGCGTGGACGCGGTCCGCGCGTCCGGCGCCGCCGGGTCGGGCCACCCGACCTCCTCGATGTCGGCGGCGGACCTGATGGCGGTCCTGCTCGCCCACCATCTGCGCTGCGACTTCGAGGCGCCCTCCAATCCCTGCAACGACCATCTGATCTTCTCCAAGGGGCACGCGTCCCCGCTGCTGTACGCCCTGTACGCCGCCGCCGGGGCGATCTCCGACGAGGAGCTGCTGACCTTCCGCTCCCTCGGCAGCCGCCTGGAAGGGCATCCCACCCCGCGCCTGCCCTGGGTGGACGTGGCCACCGGCTCGCTGGGGCAGGGGCTGCCGGTCGGGGTCGGGATGGCCCTGGCGGGCAAACGCCTGGACCGGCTCCCCTACCGCGTGTACGTGCTCTGCGGCGACAGCGAGATGGCCGAAGGGTCGATCTGGGAGGCGGCGGAGCACGCCGGGTACGAGGGCCTGGACAACCTCACCGCCGTCATCGACGTCAACCGCCTGGGGCAGCGGGGGCCCACCCGGCACGGCTGGGACACCGGCGCCTACGCCCGCAGGCTGGGCGCGTTCGGCTGGCACACGATCGAGATCGACGGCCACGACGTGGCCGCGGTCGACGCCGCCTACCGGGAGGCCCGCGGCACCACCGGCCGCCCGACCGCGATCATCGCCCGTACCGAGAAGGGGCACGGCGTGGCCGCGGTCGCCGACAAGGAGGGCGCGCACGGCAAGCCGCTGCCCGACACCGACGAGGCGGTCGCCGAGCTGGGCGGACGCCGCGAGCTGACGGTGGAGACCCGGCATCCGGAGGCCGAGCACTGCGCCCGGCCGCTGGACCACGGCCCGGTGACCCTGCCCCGGTACGAGCCCGGCGACGAGGTCGCCACCCGCGACGCCTACGGCGAGGCGCTCGCCGCGGTCGGCGCCGGGTACGGCGAGGTCGTGGTGCTGGACGGCGAGGTCAGCGACTCCACCCGGTCGGGGATCTTCGCCAAGGAGCATCCGGAACGGTTCTTCGAGGTCTACATCGCCGAGCAGCAGCTGGTCGCGGCGGCCGTGGGAATGCAGGCGCGCGGCTGGGTGCCGTTCGCCTCCACGTTCGCGGCGTTCCTGACCCGCGCGTACGACTTCGTGCGGATGGCCGCCGTCAGCCGCGCCGACGTCAACCTGGTCGGCTCCCACGCGGGGGTGGCGATCGGCAAGGACGGGCCGTCCCAGATGGGCCTGGAGGACCTGGCGGCGTTCCGCGCCGTGCACGGCAGCGCCGTCCTGTACCCGTGCGACGCCAACCAGACCGCCCGGCTGGTCGAGGCGATGGCCGCCGCGAGCCGGTCCGACCGGGGGATCAAGTACCTGCGGACGAGCCGCGGCGAGACCCCGGTGATCTACGGGCCGGACGAGGAGTTCGCCATCGGCGGCAGCAGGGTGCTGCGCGCGAGCGACCGCGACGAGGTGACGCTGATCGGCGCCGGGATCACGGTGCACGAGGCGCTGGAGGCCGCCGACCGCCTGTCCGCCGCCGGGATCGCGGCCCGCGTCATCGACCTGTACTCGCTGAAGCCGGTGGACGCGGCGACGCTGCGGGAGGCGGCGGACGCGACCGGGCGGCTGGTGACCGTGGAGGACCACTGGCCGGAGGGCGGCCTGGCCGACGCGGTGGCGGAGGCGTTCGGCGACGGCCGCCCGGTGCCGCGGATGTCGCGGCTCGCCGTGCGTGCCATGCCCGCCTCGGCGACGCCGGAGGAGCAGCTGGAGGCGGCGGGCATCAACGCCGACGCGATCGTGGCCGCCGCGCGCGACATGATCGACCTGGCCGCGCACCCCTGAGGGCCGCGCCGGACGGTCGGCCGGTCGCCGGGAGGGCCCGGCTCAGGTGCGGGCGCGGCGGGCGATCACCACGAGGTCGACCAGGGCGACCAGGGCGATGACGGCGCAGATCGCGGCGGCGGTCCAGGGGCCGGGGCCGCCGCCGCGCGAGCCGGCCACCGCGAACAGCACCGCGGCGACCGCGCCCGCCAGCAGCGCCACCGTCGACAGGACGGCGCGCAGCCGCAGCGGGCTCCGCGCCGTCAGCGGCTCGTCACCGGGCGGCTGCCGGTGGTGGCCGGGCGCGCCGGGCCGGTCCACGCGCTCACCTCCCGAACGTCCCGACGAGGGTGCCCGAGGCCACGACCTTCTCCTGCTCGGCGACCCGGAAGTCCTCGGCGGAGAACCCCTCGTCCAGCCCGGACGGCTCCGACAGCCCGTACAGGTGGAAGAGGTAGCGGTGGGGCCGGTCGCCCTGCGGCGGGTGCGGGCCGCCGTAGCCGCGCGTCCCGTAGTCGTTGCGCCCGGAGACGGCCCCGGCCGGCGGCTCGCCCGGCTCCAGCGCGGTGGTGTCGGGCGGTATCCCCGCCAGCAGCCAGTGGATGAACGTTCCGCTCGGCGCGTCGGGATCCTCGCAGACCAGAGCGATCTCCACGACCTCCTCGGGCGCCTGCGACCATTCCAGCGGCGGCGAGACGTCGCCGCCGGCGTGGGAGTACTCGGCCGGGATCCGCGCGTTGTCGTCGAACGCCGGGCTGTGCAGTGTCATCTCGTTCATAGTCTTCCCGTGCCCGTTCGGGCGGCGGCGATTCAGTTCACCGGGCGGGAAGCGCGGGTCCGGGACGGCGGCGGCCCGGGGCCCGCGTTCCCTCGGGGAACTCGGATAGGGTCGGGGCGTGACCCGCGTCCGCCTGGCCGATGTGGCCTGCTCGATCGCCCGTGCCACCGACCTGTTCGGCGACGCCTGGACGGCGCTGATCATGCGGGACGTGATGGCCGGGGTGAACCGGTTCGACGACCTCGCGCGCGACCTGGGCATCTCCCGCAAGGTGCTGGCCGCCCGGCTGTCCCGGCTGGTCGAGGAGGGCGTGCTGGAACGGCGCCCCTACCAGGACCGCCCGCCCCGCGAGGAGTACGTCCCCACCCGCAAGGGCAAGGAGCTGTCGGCGGTGCTGCTGGCGCTGATCGACTGGGGCGACCGCTGGTACGCGGGCGAGGAGGGGCCCCCGGCGCTGGTCCGCCACGACACCTGCGGCCACGACACCACCCCGGTCATGACCTGCTCGCACTGCGGCGGCCCGCTCGGCGCCGACGACACCACCGTGCGGCCGGGCCCGGGGGCCCGCGTCGGCCCCGGCACCCTCCTGCTCGTCGACCGCCTGTCCGCCGGCGAGGTTGCGGACCGGGGCGCCGGTGCGCCATCATCATCGGCATGATCAAGAGGAAGGGCGGTCTCCGCCCGGGCCGTTGAGCCCCAGCCGGCCGGTCAGGGAACCGGCTGAACACCCCGCCGAGGCGGCCGACCAGCTGCTGACCGGCGTCGAACCCCTCCCGTACCCGCGGCGCATGCGCGCGCTGGCCCTGCACGCCCGGCGCCTGGCCGGAACGCCGGAGCTGGCCGCGCTCCTGTCCGAGCTGGCCGCGCGCGGCCCGTACGAACGCCGCACCGCGCTGCACATGGCCATGGCGGCCCGCGACCTCGACCACATCGCCGCCGTGCTGGCCGGGCCCGACCTGGACCTGCGCCGTGCCGCGCTGCGCGCCGTGCGGACCCTGCCCGTCCCGGACGAGGCCGCCGAGGCGGTCCTGCACGAGGCTCCGACCGCGCTGCGCCGCGCGTTCTACCGGACGCTGCTGCACGCACGGCGGAGCGCGCTTGCCGACCGGCTGCTCCCGGCGGTGCGGGAGCGCTGGGGCGACCGCGAGGCCGCCGCCCTGCTGCCCGCGTGCAGCGGCCCCGTGGTGGCCGAGGCCCTCCCCGGGCTCAAGCACGCCGTCGTCGCCTGGCGGGCCCTGGGCAGGCGGCATCCAGGGCCGGTCCTGGACACCGCCGAGGAGGAGACCGGCGAGATCAGGTACGCGGGGCACTGGTGGAGCCATCGCGGAGCGGGGATCGAGGCCGCGGCCGAGCACGCGCCCGCGCGCGTGCTGTCCCTGCTGGAACACGTGGAGCGCCGCACGGGGACCGTGCTGCTGCCGTCCCTGTCGCCGGTGGCCGCCACGGCGCTGTCCAAGGCCGATCCCGACCGCGTGGCACGGCTGCTGCTGCGCGGGTCGTGGCGGCGCTACCCGGGCGTGAGGCGCGGACTGCTCGCCCACCTGCGCGCCGTCCCCGCCGAAGAGATCGTCAGGCGGGCCCCGGCCACGTCGTACCGGCTGAGGTCGTTCCTGGAGGCGCTGCCGCCCGGTCTGCGCGAGCCCGCCTTCGACGCCGCCGTCGAGCGCGGCAACGACGTCCTGACCGGGCTGCGGGCGCTGCCGTTCCTGCCGCTGCTTCCCCCGGCGCGCGCGGCGGCCGAGGCCCGCCGCATGCTCGACTGGCACGGCTCGGTGTGGCACTCCTCCCGCTCGCACGCCGACGACCCGGACCTGCCGCTGAAGCTCCAGGCGTTCCTGCCGTACGACGAGGCAGCCGGACCGCTGGGGGAGGCCGCGTTCTCCGGCGACGCGCACCGGCGGAGCCTGGCCAGGACGCTGCTGCTGGACTGCGCCGCCCGTGCCGGGGACCGGGACGTGCTCGTGGAGGTGGTCGCCAAACTGGCGCTGCGCAGCGTGAACGAGCAGGACCCGGTGCGGGGCTCGCTCCTGGAGGCGCTGGCCGCGCTGCGGCCCCGCCACCTCGACGACGCCCTCACCGAACCCTTCGGCCGGCTCTCCACCGCCGCCATCGAGGCCCGCGACTCCTCGCCCGGCACCCGCCGGGCCCTGCGCGCGCTGGCCGCCCGCGTCCTCCGCCACGCCGCGGGCCCGGCGCTCAACGAGTGGGCCATGGACGTCTACGTGCGGCTCGTCGCCCACCACGGCGCCGGCGGCCTCGCCGCCCTGCCCGAGGCCGCCCCCGGCCCCCGCCGCAGGCGCCGCGGGGCGGAGCGCCACCCCGTCGCCGACGACCACCGGCTGGACCGCGTGCTGCGCCGCGGGCAGGAGCGCGACCTGCTGGAACGCCTGCGCCCGCACCTGCGGGCCGCGCGAGAGAGGGACGACTTCTCCCTGGCCGTGGCGCTGGCCGCCTCCCTCCACCGCCGCGCCCACGGCCTGGAGGAGATCCAGGACGATCTGCGCGCCGCCGTCCGGCGGGCCCCCGACGCGCTCGCCCGCACCGCCGCGCACCTCTGGCTCGACGACCCCGCCACCCGGGAGGAACGCGCCGCCGAACTGCTGGGCGCGGGCGCGGACGCGATCGTCCACCCGCGGGTCTGGCGGGTGGCGGCGGGCCGCCGCACGGATCTGCTGGCCCCGGCCCTGTTCATCCCGGCCCTGGACGGCGGCCCGCCCGCCGACTGGGCGCCCGAGGTCGCCGCCGGCGACGCGGGACGCTGGACGCCCGCCCAGCGCGACCGAGTCCGCGCCCTGCTGCTCGGCCGGGCCGCCGAGGAGTCGCTGCCGGTCGCCTCCCGGCTGGCGGCGGTCGGCTCGCTCGGCCGCCTGCCCGGGACGTTGGAGGTCCTGGCGGCCTGGGCCGGGGAGGAGGAGAACGTCCTGGCCGAGGCGGCGCTGGAGGCCCTGGCGCACGGCGGCGAACCGGCCCGGGCCCTGGAGGCGCTGCTCACCGGGGGCCGCGGCCTGGCCTCGCCGGCGGCCGTCGCGGCGATGGGACGCTGCTGCGCGCGGGTCGAGCCCGGCCCGCTCGGCGACCTGCTGAACGCGGCGCTCACCGGAACCGACAGCAAGATCACCGTTCGGAAGCAGGCCGCGCGCCAGCTCGAACGTCACCGGCCCCCGGGCGCGGCCGCTCTGCTGTTGGCCGCCTGGCGGGACCCCGGCCTGCACAGGGACCTGCGCGTCGCGGTGGCCGTCGCGCTCCGCCACATGCCGGAGGCGCCGGGAGCCCTGGAGGCGCTCGACGACGCGGCCGGACCGTACGCGGACGAGGTCCTGCACCGCGCCCTCTACCAGGCCCAGCCGTGGGAGTACGCCCTCGAGCACCGCCCGCGCTACGCCGCCCTCGTCCGGCGCCTGCTGAAGGCCGCCGGCGGACCGGGCGTGCGGTTCCGCGGCGCCCGCGCGTTCGGTGCCTGGGTGCGCTGGTACGAGGGCGGCCTCGGCGAGATCATCGCCGCGGTCGGCGACCCGGGCGATCCGGACGGGTGGCGCGACCTCCCGGTGTTCCTGTCGCTCCTGGACACCGGCACGATCGGAGACGAGGTCGTGGACGTCCTCGACCGCCTCTTCGACCCCGGGACCGGCACCGGGACCGGCACCGGGCCCGGCACCGGGCCCGGCACCGAGGCGCGGGCCCGCGTGACCCGGATCGCCCGCGCCCTCGCCGGCCGCCTGGTGCTGGAACAGCGCCGCGACCTGGCCCGCCGGGCCGCCGACCGGATGGCGCGGTACCCGCTGTACCTGCCCGCGGCGGCGCGGCTGGCGGTGTACTGCCTGCCGGTGGCCGAGGGACGCGGCGGCACCGTCCCCGAACGGCTGGGCGAGGAACTGGAGACCGAGCTGCTGAAGCTGGCCGGACGGCTGCGCGACCGGCCGCTGCTCGCCGCGCGGCTGTGCGACCAGGAGCTGCGGCAACGGCTGCGCGGCTACGGGACGTCCAAGGTCCCGCCGCCGCTGCTGCTGCCGATCGTGCGGCGGCTGCTGGAGGAGGACCACACCACCGCCGAGCTGATGGCCGTCGCGCTGGTCGCCATCGGCGGGCCCGACGCCGGCTGGACGGACGACTGGCGCGCGGCGCTGGAGCGGCTGCGCGGTTCCGGGCGCGTCGACATCGCCGCCCAGGCCTGGGAGATCGAGGCGGACGGCGGACCGGACCGGTGAGGGCCGGCGGGCGCTCAGCCGGGCGGCCGCAGGAGGCCTCCGCGGGTCATGGTGACGACCGTGCCGCCCGGCGCGGGGGCGACCTCGACCGTGTCCATGAGCTCCCGCATGACCAGCAGGCCGCGCCCGCGGTCGGTGACGTGCGGATCGCGCCACCGGCCCCGGTCGGCGAGCGCCAGCCGCACCGTGCCGCCCTCCAGCGCGGCGCGCAGCTCGAGCGGGCCCGGCTCGAGGCCGTACCCGTGCTCGATCGCGTTGGCGGCGGCCTCGCCGCAGGCCAGGACGATCTCGTAGACGGTCTCGTCGCCGGCCCCCGCCACGGCCAGCCAGGCCCGCAGCCGCTCGCGCAGCGCGGCCAGCCCGGCGCGGTCGCCGGTCAGCTCCAGCGCGAGCCCCGGCACGGCGACCGCCGCCTCCCTCCGCCCGGTCGCGACCCGGTCCGCCGCCGCCGCGCGCGGCGGCGCCGGCTGGGGAGGGTCGGTGCGCAGCAGCAGGATGGTGACGTCGTCCTGGGCGGCGGGGGCGGTCAGCGCCAGCAGCGCGTCCGCGGTCTCGTCGAGCGGGCCGGAGCACCCGCCCAGCCGCCGCGCCAGCCGCTCCAGCCCGTGGTCGAGGCTCTCGCCGCGCCGCTCGACCAGCCCGTCGGTGTAGAGCAGCAGCGTCGACCCGGCGGGAAAGGGCACCCGGGTCATCGCCGGGGCCTTGGTCTCGCCGATGCCCAGCGGCGGGCCCAGGACGGCGTTCAGGAACGCGACCCCGCCGCCGGGGGAGCGCACCAGCGGCGGAGGATGGCCCGCGTTGGCGTACTCGACGGTGCCCGCGGCCGGGTCGACCACGGCGCAGCAGACGGTCACCATCGTCTCGGCCGGGAGCGCCGCCGTCAGCGCCGACGTCAGCTGGAGCGCGCGGGCGGGCGGGTGGCCCTCGGCCAGGTACGCCGAAAGCCCCGCCCGGACCTGGCTCATCACCGCGGCGGCGCCGATGCCGTGCCCGGACACGTCCCCGACCGCCACCGCGACCCGGCCGTCGTGCACCGGGACCTGGTCGTACCAGTCGCCGCCGAGGCGGTCCTGGGCGGCGGGCCGGTAGCGGGCCCGGGCGGTCACCCCGGGCACGGACGGCAGCCGGTCGGGCAGGAGGCTCCGCTGCAGGCTGCCCGCCACCCGCGACTCCAGGTCGAAGCGGCGCGCCCGCCCCAGCGCCTGGGCGCCCAGCTCGGCGATCGCGATCAGGTCGCGGCGCTCGGCCCGCCCGGGCTCGCGGCCCGAGGGCAGCACGACCGACAGCGCCCCCACCGGCTCGCCCAGCAGGCTGATCGGCAGCAGCGCCGCCATGCCCCCGCCGCCGGGCGGCGGGCACGCGGGGCACACGCCCGCGCCCTCTTTCGGCGGACCCGTCCAGAACGGACGCGGCCGGGCCAGCAGCCGGTCGAGCGCGTGCGGCAGCGGCCGCGCCACGGGGAGCCCGGCGCCGCCCGCCCCCGCCGCCGCGTCGTCGTGCGGGCACGGGCCGGTGGGCGCCGGGGCGCCGTCCCCGGGCTCGGGCGGCTCGTGGCCCGGGCCGGTGCAGGCCATGACATGCAGCCCGGTCCCGGCGCCGCCGCGCGTGCCGACAACGGTGACGTGCGCGTCGATCTCCGTCGCGGCCTGCGCGTGCGCGGCGATCACCCGCGCCACCTCGTCGGCGGTCAGGGCGCTGGACAGCTCCGCGGCCAGCCGCTGCAGCCGGGCCGCGCGTCCCGCGGCGTGCTCCACCTTGGCCCGGGCCGCCCGCTCGATCCCCAGCAGCCGGGCGTAGTCGAAATGCAGGCCCAGGCGGCGGGCCAGCTCCTGCACGACGGCGCCGTCCTCGGCCCCGAACGGCGCCCTGGACGCGGCGCGGCGCAGCAGCAGCGTGCCGATGACCCGGCCGCCCGCCGCCAGCGGCGCGGACGCCACGCGCGGCCCGCCGCCGGACGGCCCCGGGCCGCCCCGAGGTGCCCCGGCCCCAGAGGGGGGCACCGGCGGGGGCACCGGCGCGGCACGCTGCCAGGCCTCCTCCAGCCAGGCCTGCACGGCGCGCTCGTCGACGGACTCCGCGGCCGGCCGGGAGGAGTCGCCCAGCACCAGCGGCCGCCCCGGGCCGCCGCCGGCCGGAGGCGGCTCGATCGCGCACAGGTCGGCGAATTCGGGCACCAGTACATGGCCGGTCAGCCGCAGCCGCGCTGTCAGCGACGGCGAGGTGTCCAGTGCGGCCGCGATGTCGGCCAGCATCCGCTCGCGCTCCAGATCGCGGCGCAGGCCGGTGATGTCGGTGACGGTCCCGAAGTATCCGGCGAACGCCCCGGACGGGTCGAAGCACGGGAAGCCGCGGTCGCGGACCCAGCCGTGGCCGCCGCCCGCCCGCCGCAGCCGGTACTGCACCTCGAAGGTGCGCCGCCCGCCGAACGCGTCGCGGAACGAGGCCAGGCAGCGCTCCAGGTCGTCGGGGTGGACCGCCGCCGCCCAGCCGCCCACCAGGTTCCAGACGTCCACCGGGCCGAGCAGGGGCGTGCGGTGGGCCAGCGGCGTGCCGGCGGCCGGGCCGCCCGTCACGTTCGGCGGCCCGGCCGGGCCGCTCGCCGGGCCGCCCGCCCCGATGGCGGCCAGGCAGCTCCAGAAGACGACCGGCCCGTCGCCCGGGCTGAGCAGCAGCCGGCGGCCGCCCGCCTCGACCTCGACGGGGGAGACGGGGGCGCGGAGGGGCGGCGGCGCGTCCGTGCCGGGGCGCGGAGGGGGAACCGCTCCGGAGCCGGAGCCCGTATCGATCATGCGCATGTGTGCACCTGCGGTTCGCACGCTGGGAATGAGTGAGATTAGCATCGGCCGCGTATTCCACGGAGCCTGGCCCGGGCACGCCAATGGGCCGCCATGGACAATGCGATATCGGTATATATCCTGATATTCGGAAACGCTGGCGCGGTGCCGGGCCCGCTGTTCCGGAAAGGCCTGCGCGGGCGAACCGGAAATGGCATCCTCACCGTGGAGGTAGGGCAGTGGGCGCTGAGTTCGACGACGGGCGGCTCCGGATCACGCGCGTGCAGGAGCCCCCGGGCCTGCGGGTGGAGGGAGAGGTCGACGCCACCACCCGCGCCGCCTTCTCCCAGGTCCTGCTGACCGCGGTGAGCCGGTCCCGGCACGACCTGCACCTCGACCTGAGCAGGCTGCGCCACATCGACCTCGGCGGGCTGCGGGTGCTGGCCTCCGCGGCCGCCGCCCTGGAGGGGGAGCGGGCGCTGGTGCTGGCCCCGCTGCCGGCCCGCATCCGCAGGCTGATCGAACTGGCCGGATGGGACGACATCGACAAGCTGCGACTGGGGGAGGGAGAGGCCTGAATGAGCCCGCGCGCCGCCGGTGCCCTTCTGCACCAGGGCTCGATCTACCGTTCCGACGCCGAATTCCTGGCCATGGCGCTGCCGTTCGTGCGGCAGGGCCTGGCCGCCGGGGACCCGGTGCTGGTCACGACCACCGCCGCCAATCTCGAATTGATCAATACCGCGCTCGGAGATCGCGCCGCCGAGGTCGATTACGCCGAGACGGCCTATTTCGGCCGCCGCCCGCCGCAGCGGGTGGCCGCCTTCCACCGCTACTGGCGGCGCGCCCGCGAGCGCGGCGGCCGGGTGCGGATCCTGGCCGAGCCCGTCTGGACCGGCCGCGCCGAGCGCGACGTGCGGGCCTGGCAGCGGATGGAGTCCGGGCTCAACGTCGCCCTGGCGGGCACCGGCCTGTGGATGATCTGCCCGTACGACGCCCGCGTGCTGCCCGCCGGGATCGTCGCCGAGGCCCGCCGCACCCACCCGTCCATGGCGGAGGGGCCGGAGACCCGGGACTGCCCCGAGTACGCCGACCCGGTCGCCTACGCGCGCGGCCTCGACGCCGCGCCGCTGCCCGCCCCGCCCGACGGCGTCCCCGAGTTCGTCTTCGCGGGCGACCTGCGCCCGCTGCGCCGGTTCGTCGCCGGGCGGGCCGCCGCGCTGGGCGCCCCCGCCCCGCTGGACGCCGCCGTCGCCGCCGCCGAGACCGGCACCTACCTCATGCAGGTGGGAGGGCCGGCCCGGGTCCGGATGTGGCCGTCCCCGGGCGCGCTGGTGTGCGACTTCCGGCAGGAGAGCGGCCGCATCCCCGACCCGTTCATCGGGTTCCGCCCGCCGGGCCTGCGGGCGCGGCCCGGCGACGAGCTGTGGCTGGCCCGCCAGCTGTGCGAGCGGCTGGAGATCCGCTCCGTCGGCGACGGCTGCACCGTCCGGCTGTACCTTCCCTCGCCGCGCTCGGTGGAGCACTACGCCCCGCGCGGTTGATCCCGACGAAGAACCCGGCCGGGGGCTGTCACCTCTGCCATGCGTGAAACGCCCGGATCGGTGAAAGGTAACTACCGGCCGCCCTGCACGGGACGGCATGACCGAGCCGGTGCGGACGAGGAGGTCCCAGTGGTGGTGTTGCGAAGCTATGTGGCGGGTGCGTGGCGGGTCCCCGAGGGGGAGGGGGCGCCGTTGCGGGACGCGGTGACCGGCGAGGAGGTGGCGCGGCTCTCCGCCGCGGGCGTCGATCGCGCGGCGGCGCTCGAGCACGGCCGCCGGGCCGGCGGTCCCGCGCTGCGCGATCTGACCTTCCACCAGCGGGCCGCGCTGCTGAAGGCCCTGGGCTCCCACCTGCGCGAGCACCGCGACGAGCTGTACGCGCTGTCGGCCCGCGCGGGCGCCACGCGGAACGACGCCAGGTTCGACGTGGACGGCGGCATCGGCGTCCTGTTCGGCTATGCGAGCAAGGCCAGGCGGGAACTGCCCAACGAGACCGTCCTGGTGGAGGGCGAGGTGGAGCCGCTCGGCAAGGGCGGCGGCTTCGTCGGCCAGCACCTGTGCACGCCGCTGCGCGGCGTCGCGATCCAGATCAACGCGTTCAACTTCCCCGTCTGGGGTCCGCTGGAGAAGCTGGCGCCCGCGTTCGTGGCCGGGATGCCGACCCTGATCAAGCCCGCGAGCCAGACCGCGTATCTCACCCACCGGCTGGTCGAGCTGATCGTGGAGTCCGGGCTGCTGCCCGAGGGGTCGGTCCAGCTGCTGTGCGGGGAGGCCGGCGATCTGCTCGACCACGTGACCGAGCAGGACCTGGTCGCCTTCACCGGGTCGGCGGGCACCGCGCAGCGGCTGCGCACCCATCCCGCGCTGGTCGGGCGGTCGGTGCGCTTCAACGCCGAGGCCGACTCGCTGAACTGCTCGATCCTGGGCCCGGACGCCGTTCCCGGCACCGCGGAGTTCGACCTGTACGTCGACCAGCTGGTCGCCGAGATGACGGTGAAGGCGGGGCAGAAGTGCACCGCCATCCGCCGCGCCCTCGTCCCCGGGGAGCTGATGGACGGGGTGGCCGAGGCCGTGCGGGAGCGGCTGGCCGCGACCACGGTCGGCGACCCGGCGCTCCCGGACGTGCGGATGGGCCCGCTGGCCGGGCTCGACCAGCGCGAGGAGGTGCGCCGCTCGCTCAAGGCGCTGCTGGACGCGGGCCGCCCCGTCTTCGGCGACCCGGAGACGGTGGAGGTCGCGGGCGCCGACGCCCAGCGGGGCGCGTTCCTGTCGCCGATCCTGCTGCGCGCCGACGACCCCCGCCGGGCCGAGCCGCACGAGGTGGAGGCCTTCGGGCCGGTCAGCACGCTGCTGCCCTACCGGGGCGCCGCCGAGGCCGTGGAGCTGGCCGCGCGGGGCCGCGGCAGCCTGGCGGGCTCGGTCGTCACGGCCGACCCCGACTTCGCCCGCGAGGTCGTGCTGGGCACGGCCCCCTGGCACGGCCGGCTGCTCGTGCTCAACAGCGAGGACGCCGCGGAGTCCACCGGGCACGGTTCCCCGCTGCCCGCCCTCGTCCACGGCGGGCCGGGACGCGCGGGCGGCGGCGAGGAACTGGGCGGTGTCCGCGGCGTCGTCCACCACATGCAGCGCACCGCCGTGCAGGCCGGGCCGGCCATGCTGACGGCGCTGACGGGCCGGTGGGTGCCGGGCACCGACCGCACGGTCACCGACGTGCACCCGTTCCGCAAGCATCTGGAGGACCTGCGGGTCGGCGACACCGCGGTCGGCGGCCCCCGCACGGTCACGCTCGACGACGTGGAGCACTTCGCCGAGTTCACCGGTGACACCTTCTACGCCCACATGGACGACGAGGCGGCCAAGGCCAACCCGTTCTTCGGCGGGCGCGTCGCGCACGGCTACCTGGTGGTGTCGTTCGCGGCCGGCCTGTTCGTCGATCCTGAGCCGGGTCCCGTCCTGGCCAACTACGGCCTGGAGAACCTGCGCTTCCTCACGCCCGTCTACCCGGGGGACGAGCTGACGGTCACGCTCACCGCCAAGCAGATCTCCCCGCGGGAGGGCGCCGGCCACGGCGAGGTGCGCTGGGACACCGACGTGACCAACCAGGACGGCGCCTCGGTCGCCAAGTACGACGTCCTCACCCTGGTGGCCAAGCGCCCCTCCCCGTAGGGGCGCCCGGCCGCCGGGGCGGGACGGCGCCGTCAGTCTCCGGCGCGCCCGGCCGGTTCGAGCAGCTCGGACAGGCTGGGCAGCACCGCGTCGGCGACGGTGATCTTCCGGTCGACCAGCCCGGAGGCGTGGAAGAGGTCGGCGGCGCGCTGCTGCTCGGCCACGAACTCCGGCTCGACCGGCCGCAGCCCGAACGGGCGGCGGCGCAGGGCGTTCTCCCAGGTCGCCACGTCGCCGCCGTCGTCGGCCGCGAACAGCTCGGCCGC
Organism: Spirillospora sp. CA-255316; assembly: GCA_050942275.1. Lineage (GTDB taxonomy): Bacteria > Actinomycetota > Actinomycetes > Streptosporangiales > Streptosporangiaceae > Spirillospora. Next base: position 5,047,513 of record CP192047.1, read on the forward strand.
CTCCCCCGGGTTCTCCCGGATCCAGGCGTCCGACTCCTGGAGCGCGGCGACGATGGCGGCGAGCTCCTCGCGGTGCTCGGCGGCGAAGTCGCGCCGGGTGAACCACAGCGAGCGGTGGCTGAACAGCCCGTCGGTGTCCACCAGCGTGCGGGTCGAGGCCTGCTCCTCGACCCGGGTCAGGGCCGGGTAGGAGCCGACCCAGGCGTCCACTTCGCGGTCCAGGAACAGCTGCGCGGCGTCGGAGTAGGCGTCGACGGGCTCGATGTCGTTCCAGGTCAGCCCCGCGTCGTCGAGCGCGAACAGCAGCAGCGTGGTCTGCCACGAGCCGTGCCCGAGGGCGACCCGCCTGCCCTTCAGATCGGCGGGGGAGGTGATGCCGGAGTCCTCGTGGGCGACCAGCCTGCCGTTCTCGTGCCGCGGGCCCGACACCGCGACGTACACGATGTCGTGGCCCTTGGCCTGGGCGGTGACGGGCGGGGTGGAGCCGGTGCCGATGAAGTCGTACCCGCCGTCGAACAGGTGGTCGCCGTGCAGCGACGGCAGTCCCTCGGTGGGCGCCGGGCGCTCGCCGGCGGGCAGGGACCGCAGGTCCACCCACTCGACCTCGGGCAGGGCGCGCTCCAGCACACCGCGGTGGCGCAGCACCCAGAGGGAGTTGTTGTTCGGGAAGTAGCCGACCTTGGGACTCATCAGAGGGTTCCTCTCGTTGCGGAAAACTGTGCCGGCCGGGCGGTGGCCGCGGTGGGCGCGGCGGCGCCGCGCAGGAGGGGCAGGACGTTCTCGCCGACGCGGTAGGACTCCTCCAGGTGCGGGACGCCGGCGAGGATGAACGCGTCCGCGCCGAGCGCGATCAGCTCGTCCAGGCGGGCCGCGACCTGCGCGTAGGAGCCGACCAGGCCGAAGGCGGGGCCGCCGCGCAGCAGGTGGAAACCGCCCCACACGTTCGGGGACGCCTCCAACTCGCGGAAGTCCTGCACCGGCCAGTCGATGAACGACGCGCTGCGCAGCCAGCCCACCGAGTCGCCCGAGGCCTCGGGGCCGCGCAGCGCGGACGGGTCGACGTGCCGCCAGCCGCGGCGGATCTCGTCCCAGGCCTCCTCCTCGGTCTCGCGGGCGAGCACGTCGATCCGCACCGCGAACTTCGGCGACCGCCCGATGGCGGCGCTCTCCGCGCGGACCTGGTCGAACTTGGCGGCCAGCGCCGGGAACGGCTCCAGCCAGGACAGGTAGTAGTCGGCGTGGCGTCCGGCGGCCGCGATGGCGGCGGGCGAGGACCCCGAGAAGTAGATCTCCGGGAAGGGCTGCCGGGCGAGCGGCTCGGGCAGGCCTGCGCCCTCGACGCGGTAGAAGCGCCCCTCGTAGTCGAACGGGCCGCCGTCCCAGACGCCCTTGAGCACGTCCAGGAACTCCGAGGTGCGGGCGTAGCGGTCGTCGTGGTCGACCTTGTCGCCCCACCACAGCTGGGCGGGCCCGCCCCCGCCGGAGATGACGTTGTAGACGACCCGGCCGCCGGTGGCGCGCTGCAGGCTCGCCGACATCCGCGCCGCCTGCACCGGGTGCAGGAACCCCGGCTGGTAGGCGATCATGAACCGGTAGGTGGTGGTCTCCCGGGCCAGGCTCGCGGCGGCCGCCCACGGGTCGTCGGTGAACGGGAACGAGGGCAGCAGCCCGCCCACGAACCCCGACAGCTCCGAGGCGCGCGCCACGTCCGCCATGTGGTCGAGATGGGTGTAGCCGTCGGGGCGCCCGTCCCGCACGCCCGGCGCGACCCGCCCGGGCGCGTCCGGCGCCCAGCCGCCGCGGCTGGCGATCCGGCGGCGCAGCGACGGCTGGTCGCCGTGGGTGCCGATGCGCCAGTAGATGTCAATCGGCATGCTCGATCTCCTTGCTCTCCGCGCCCGTCCCGCTCCCCGCGACCCCGGTGAGCAGGGGCAGGAACTGCTCGCCGAGCCGGTAGGTCTCCTCGATGGACGGCCTGGCCTCCAGGAAGAAGGCGGTGACGCCGCGGTCGGCGTACGCCCGGACGGCCTCGGCCGCGGCGCCGTACGACCCGACCAGCCGGGCCGGCGGGAAACCGGCGGCGGCGCGGCGGGCGGCCTCGGCCCGCGCCTCCTCCTCGTCCTCCCGGGCCAGCACCGGAAGCCGCAGCCCGTAGGCGAGAGTGCGGCCGTGGGCCGCGGCCCGCCCGCCGAGGTCGGCGACCAGCGCGTCGAGGTCGTCGCCGGGGTCGAAGACGTGCAGGTCGGCGTGCCGGGCCGACAGGGCGAGGGCCTCCTCGGAGGTCCCCGACAGGTGCACGCGGGGGAACGCGCTGCCCGCCAGCGGTCCGGCGAACCCGCCCGCGAGCACCTGGAAGAACCGGCCCTCGTAGGTGTAGTCCTCCTCGTGCCAGACCCCCTTGGCCACGGTCAGGAACTCGTCGGCGCGCGCGTAACGGTCTGGACCGCGCAGGAAGTCGCCCTGGGCGCGCGCCGCGGCCGGGTCGAGGTCCACCTCGATCCGCCATTCGAGCCTGTCCCCGGAGAAGCGCTGCACGGACGCCGACAGCTTGGCCGCGTACACGGGGGTGGCGATGCCGGGGTGGAACCCGGCGACCGCGCGCAGCCACCGGTTCTGCCGCAGCACGCCCGCCGTCACGACCAGCGACTCCTCGCCCGCCGGGTCGAAGGGGGCCAGCACACCGTGGAAGGTCGCGATCTCGGCGGCCCGGGCGATCTGCGCGAGATGGTCGAACGGGCCGTACCGTCCCGGCCGCAGGTCGGTGACCAGCGGGGACGTGGCCGCCGGTGCCGTGCCCCAGCCGCCGCGCGCACCGTCCCCGCGGGTGGGGAGGGTGATGTAGAACCTCGGCCCGGTCATGCCGCCGCCACCTTGCCGTCCTTCTCGTCGGCCTGGCGGGCGAGGCGGAGCGGCTCGGGCGCGACCCAGGCGTCCAGGTCGACGTCGGCGTCCAGGAAGCCGTGCACCAGCAGGAAGTCCTTCTGGATCCGCAGCAGGTCCAGCCGCTCCTCCGTCAGGCCGGGGTGCAGGGAGCGGTGGAAGCCGCCCCGGTACGCGGTGGCGACGCCCTCGGCGCCGGACCGGGTCTCCCGCGCGAGGATCTCGCGGACGCCCCCGAGGTCCTCCGCCGCCCAGTCGGCGGCCCGCAGCGACTCCCGCAGGAACGTCACGACCAGGTCGGGACGCTCCTCCAGCAGCCGTTCGTGGACGGTGATCGGCCGCGGCGTCCCGTTGTTGACGCGGGTGCGCGGGTCGGGGTGGGCGTCCAGGTCGACGGCGACCACCAGGCCCAGCTCACGGGCCTGGTCGGCGGCCCGCGCGCCCTTGACGTAGACCGCGTCGACCTCGCCGCGCGCCAGTTCCCGCAGGCCGGGCCACGACAGCGTACGGTCGCCGGCGTCGCGCCCGACCGAGGGCGACAGGTCGGCCTCGACCTCGGTGAACGTCACGTCGTCGAGGGCGAGACCGCCCTGCGCGAGGGCGCCCTTGACGCCGTGCAGGGCCATGGCGCGGGGGAAGCTCTTGGCGCGGGTCTCCGCCCAGGCGGGCAGGGCGACCCGGGCGCCGCGCAGGTCCTCCGCCCGGCCGATGCCCGACCCCGGCCGGACCAGGATCGACTGCCACTCCTCGATCCAGGTCAGGCCGACCAATCGGGTCGGCGCGCCCGCCGAGCGGGCGGCCAGCGCGGGCACGTTGCCGCCCTCGCGGAACAGCCCGGTCAGGTCGTGGTCGAAGTGGTGGCGGGCCAGTTCGGGCCCCGCGTCCTGCAGGACACCGACCTCCACGCCCAGGCCGGCGAACGCCTCCGTCAGCCGGCCCCGGCCGTGCGCCAGGCCGCTGGCCGTGGGGACCGGGCAGCGGGTGAACCAGATCTTGTCTACCGCGGGCACGTGACCTCCTCAGATCGTGGGACGGAAGGAAGGGAAGGGGAAGCGAAGGGAAAGGAAAGGGGGAAGAGCACGGTCAGGGCGCGGCCGGGGCGGCGACGCCGAGGTGGGACAGGAACGAGCGGCGGTGCTCGGCCGCGGCCGGGTCGTCGCGGTCGCGCGGCCGCGGCAGGCCGATGACGCGGTCGGCGGCGAACGCGCCGTCGCGCAGCACCGCGACCCGGTCGGCGAGCCGCAGCGCCTCGTCGACGTCGTGGGTGACCAGGACGACCGCGGGGCGGTGCCGCGCGCACAGCTCGGCCACCAGTTCCTGCATCCGCAGCCGGGTCAGGGCGTCCAGGGCGGCGAACGGCTCGTCCAGCAGCAGCACCTGCGGGTCGCGCACCAGCGCCCGCGCCAGCGCGACCCGCTGGGCCTCGCCGCCCGACAGCGTCGCCGGCCAGGCCCGTTCGTACCCGGCCAGTCCCACCTCGCGCAGCGCCCGCTGGCCCGCCCGGCGCGACGCGCGCGGCAGGCCCAGCGTGACGTTGGCCAGCACCCGCCGGGCCTGGACGAGCCGCGGCTCCTGGTAGACCGTGGTGCGGCGCGGGGCGGTCAGCACGGTGCCGGAGTCGGAACGTTCCAGGCCGGCCAGCACGCGCAGCAGCGTCGTCTTGCCCGTGCCGCTGGGGCCCAGCAGCGCGAAGAACTCGCCGCGGCGGATGTCCAGGTCGACGCCGGCCAGGACGGTCTTGTCGCCGAACGCCTTGCGCAGCCCGCGCACCCGCACGGCCAGGCCCCCGTCCCGGACGGGGCGGCCGGTCGTGTCGCTCATCGGGCCGCCACCTGCCCGCGCCAGGGCATCGCCAGCCGTTCCAGGCCGCGGATCGCCAGGTCGATGACCAGCCCGAGGAACGCGTAGATCAGGATGCACAGCACCATGTAGTCGTTGCGGTAGTACTGCTGGGCCAGCGTCACCAGGTAGCCGATCCCCTCCGTGGCGCCGATCTGCTCGGCGGCGATCAGCCCGGTGAGCGAGACCGACAGCCCGATCCGCAGCGCCATCATGATGCTGGGCAGCGCGGACGGGACGACCACCGCGGCGGCCAGCCGCGGCCCGCGCAGCCCGAACCCGCGGGCCGCCTCGACCACCTTGCGGTCCACGCCCCGCACGCCGAGGTAGGTGTAGGCGTACACGGGGGCGAGCGTCGCCACCGCGATCAGCACGATCTTGAACGTCTCGCCGACCCCGAACCAGGAGATGAACAGCGGGACCAGGGCCAGGAACGGCACGGCCCGCTTCATCTGCAGGGTCGGGTCGATCAGCTCCTCGCCGAGCGCGGACAGCCCGGCCGCCACGCCCAGCACCAGGCCCAGCCCGGCGCCGGCGAGCACGCCGAGCGCCGCCCGCCGTGCCGAGGCCAGGAGGAAGTCGGTCAGCTGCCCGGTGGACACCAGCTCCCCGAGCGCCCCGGCGACCGCGCCCGGCCCGGCGAGCACGTCGGCCGGGATGCGCCCGGACGACGACCCGTACCACCACGCGGCCAGGAGCAGCAGCGGCACGCTCACGCGCACGGCCAGCGACAGCGCCGGGTTGCGCCGCCGCGTGCCCAGCATCGGCGGGGTCTCCAGCCCCGCCTCCGGCCCGGCCCCCGGTTCGGCCGCGCGGCCCTTGGCGGCGGGGGCCCGCTCGATCCGGTCGACGGTCATGACGCCGTTCCCGGAGAGCCGGAGGCGGCGGGGGACCGGGCGGGGACGGCCCGCAGGTCGAAGATCACCTGGTCGGGGCGGACCTCGGTGGAGATCACCCCGTACTTGCGGAACAGGCCGCCGACCGCCTTCACATAGGCGCCGTCGGCGCTGCCGGCGTAGCGCGGGACGTTGCCGTGCCGCGCCTTCTCGATGTCCTCGGCGAGCCGGGCCCCGGTGACGGCGGTCGGGCCCTTCTTGAGGAAGACGTTCTGGAACTTCTCCGGCTCGCGCCTCTCCTGCTCGCCCAGCTCGCGCAGCACGTCGAGGAAGGTGCGGACGACCTGCGGGTGCTCGTCGAGCAGTTCGGTGCGGGCCGCCCAGATGTTGAGGTCCTTGTCGGGCAGGTCGCGGCCGTTCACCAGCACGCGGGCGCCCTTGGCGACGGCCTCGGGGTAGGCGCGGACGATCGCCCACCAGGCGTCCACCTTGCCGGTGGCGAACGCCGAGGCGCCCTGGTCGGGGTTGAGGTAGACCCGCTGCACCTTGTCGGCGGGGATCCCGGCCTGTTCGAGCGCGAGGAGCAGCAGGTACTCCCCGCGCCCGCCCTTGTTGACCGCGACCCGCCTGCCGACCAGGTCGCGGATGTTCCGCACCGGGCTGTCGGCGGGCACGACCAGGCCGTCCTCGCGCGGCGCGGACGGGTGGGCGACCGGGTCGGTGAACGCGAAGATCTTGATGTCGCGGCTGTTGGACAGGTAGCCGAGCGCGGGGGAGATCGCCCCTTCCAGGACGTTGACCGAGCGGGACCGGACGGCGTCGATCGTCGCGGTGAAGGAGGCGTAGGTGCCGCCCCACTGCACCTTGGCGCCCACGGCCTCGAGCCGCTTCTCCAGGATGCCCTCGCGCTTGGCGTAGGCGAGCACGCCCTCGTTGCCGGGGTCCTTGAGCTTGAGCACCGGCCCGCCGCCGGCGGCCGAGCCGCCGGCCTTCGCCGATCCGCCGCAGGCGGAGGCGAGTGGGGCCAGCAGGAGGACGGCGGCCGCGGCGCAGGCGGCCAGGCGCGGCCGTGCCAGGCGCGGCGGGTGGGTGCGCGGGGCCCGGGCGCGGGCCGCAAGGAGGCGTGCGGGCACGCCGGTGGGCAGGGTGGTGGGCATGGTGAGCCTCTCGTCGGGAGGTATTTCCTATATTTCAGGTAGGTTTAGCATAAGTCAAGGACGGCCGGGGTGACCGCCTCCGGCCCGGCCGTGCGGGCGGCGTGCGGGAGCGGAGGGTGTGGACGGGGCTTGTATTCTCGTTCGGTAAAGCGAACAGTGGTGAGCGAGCCGTAGGGTGAAGCCCGTCGGTGAGAGCGCGGAGGACGCATGGCAGAGGTCGGCGGCGGAGAGAGCGGGGCGGGCACGGGGACGGGCGCGGAGGCCGCGTCCGGGGCCCCGGTCCCGTCCGTGCGCGACATGCTGGCGGCCAACCTGCGGCGCGCGCGGACCGAACTGGGCCTGTCGCTGTCGGAGCTGTCCCGCCGGTCGAAGATCGGCAAGGCGACGTTGTCCCAGCTGGAGGCCGGTGCGGGCAATCCCACCATCGAGACGGTGTTCAGCCTGTCGCGGGCGCTGGAGGTGCCCATCTCCGACCTGCTGGACCACCGCCGCGCCGCCGGCCTGACGGTGGTGCGGGCCGCCGAGGTGGAGGTGCTGCGCGGCGAGGGCGTCGACCTGCGCCCGCTGCGCGGAATCGAGGCCGGTGACGGGATCGTCGAGGTGTACGACCAGCAGGTCAGGGCCGGCTCCCGGCAGGACTCCCTGGGCCATGTCGGGACCGAGCACACGATCGTCCAGGCCGGGCGGCTGGGCGTTCGGGTGGACGACCGGGAGGTCGAGCTCGGCCCCGGCGACTACGTCGGCTTCGACGCCCGGCTGCCGCACAGCTACACCGCCCTGGACGGGCCGGTGCGGTCGGTGCTCCTCCTGCAGTACCGTGCTGGCCAGCGGCTTCACCCCTCGACCGGGCATCCGGCCTGCCTGGCCGCCTCGTCCTGAGCGCCCGCCGCACGGCCCCGGGCGGGGCCCGTTGACACGGTGCGGGCCGTGCCCATACCCTCGGCATCGTTCGGTTTAACGAACGATTGAGGGAGGGTGTCGTGCGTGCGACGCGGGTCGTGGTGCTGGGCGCCGGGATCGTCGGCGCGGCCTGCGCCCGCGAGCTGGCGCTGGCCGGATGCGCCGTCACCGTCGTGGAACGGGGCGGCCCGGCGGCGGCGACCACCGCGCACGGCGAGGGCAACGTCCTGGTCTCCGACAAGGGCCCGGGCCCGGAGCTGGAACTGGCCCGGCTGTCGCGCCGCCTGTGGCCCGAGGTGCTCGCCGCCCGGCCGGGCGGGCACGGCCGGACGGCCCCGGAGGCCGGGGCGGCCGGCGCGGCCGGGGCGGCCGAATGGGACCCCAAGGGCGGCATCGTCGTCGCCACCACCGAGGACGGCGCCCGCGAGCTGGAGCGCTTCGCCGCCTCCCAGCGGGAGGCGGGCGTGCGGGCCGAGCCCCTGGACGCCGCCGCGCTGGCCGAGGCCGAGCCCCATCTCACCCGCGACGTCACCGCCGCCGTCGCCTACCCCGAGGACGCCCAGGTCCAGCCCACCGGCGCGGCGACCGTGCTGCTGGCGGACGCGCTGCGCGCCGGGGCCGTGCTCCGCACCGGCTGCGAGGTCCTGTCCGCCGTCACCCGCGGCGGCAGGATCACCGGCGTGCGCACCTCGCTCGGCCTGATCGAGGGCGAGGCGTTCGTCGACGCGGCGGGCCCGTGGGCCGGGGAGCTGTCGGCCCGCCTCGGCGCCCCGGTCGCGGTGCGGCCCCGGCGCGGCGAGGTGCTGGTCACCGCGCCGATGCCGCCGACGGTGTGCCACAAGGTCTACGACGCCGACTACGTCGGCGCGGTCGGCAGCGGCGCCGGCGACCTGCAGGCCTCGGCGGTGGTGGAGTCCACCCGCGCCGGGACGATCCTGCTCGGCTCCTCCCGCCGCCGCGTCGGCTTCGACGACCGGCTGCGCCCCGAGGTCCTGTCGGTGGTCGCGCGCAAGGCGCTGCGGCTGTTCCCGGGGCTGTCGGGCGTGCCGGTGATGCGCGCCTACGGCGGCTTCCGCCCGTACGTCGACGACCACCTGCCCGTGATCGGCGCCGACCCGCGGCTGTCCGGTCTGTGGCACGCCACCGGCCACGAGGGCGCCGGGATCGGCCTCTCGGTGGGCACCGGCCGGCTGCTGGCCGACCTGCTCCTCGGCCGCGCCCCGGCCATGGACCCCGCGCCGTTCCGCGTCGACCGTCCCGCCGTCCTGGCCGCGAGCGGGCCCCGCGTCCCCGAAGGAGAGATCGGATGAGCCCTCGACTGGTACGCGCCGAAGACGACGCCGTGGGCCGCAGCGACACCGCGCTGCGGGTCACCGTCGACGGCCGTCCCGTGGACGGCGTGGAGGGCCAGACCATCGCCGGGGTCCTCCTGGCGGCGGGCCGCCGCGCCTGGCGGGAGGGCCTGTCGGGGGCGCCGCGCGGGGTGTTCTGCGGCATCGGGGTGTGCTTCGACTGCCTGGTCACCGTGAACGGCCGGCGCGACGTGCGCGCCTGCCGCCGCCGCGCCCGCCACGGCGACGAGATCACCACCCAGTCCCGCGCCGAACGCTCCGGCACCGACGGCTCCGGCACCGAACCGGGGGAGGGGCGATGACCAGGCACGTCGCCGTGATCGGGGCGGGGCCCGCCGGCCTGGCCGCCGCGGCCGCGGCCCTGCGCGCGGGCGCGCGGGTGACACTGCTCGACGCGGCCGAGCAGCCCGGCGGCCAGTACCACCGGATGCTGCCGGACGCCTTCGGGGCCCGCCGCCCCGAGCGCCTCCACCACGGCTGGGGCGAGTTCGACCGGCTGCTCCGCCACGTGCTCGGCCATCCGCGCTGCGCGTGGTGGGCCGAGACCGCGGTGTGGGCGCTGGAACGGTCCGAACCCGGCGCCGCCGAGGCGCCGCGCGTCCACGCCCTGCGCGGCCCGGCCGACGGCGACGGCCGCGAACGGCTCGTCGTGGCCCCCGACGCCCTGGTCCTGGCCCCGGGCGCGCACGACAGGGTGCTGCCCTTCCCCGGCTGGGAGCTCCCCGGGGTGTTCACCGCCGGAGCCGCCCAGGCCCTGGCCAAGGGCGAGCGGATCGCCGTCGGCGACCGGGTCGTGATCGCCGGATCCGGGCCCTTCCTGCTGCCCGTGGCCGCCTCGCTGCTGGAGACGGGCTCACGCGTCCTGGAGGTGCTGGAGGCCAACCCGGTCGCGACCGTCCTGCGCGGCTGGACGCGGCGCCCCTGGGAGCTGGCCTCCCAGGGCGGCAAGGCGGCCGAGCTCGCCGAGTACACCGGCCTGCTCGCCCGCCACCGCGTCCCGTACCGGACGGGCCGCGCCGTCGTCGAGGCACGGGGCGACGGCCGCGTCGAGGAGGTGGTCACCGCCCGGCTGCGCGCCGACTGGTCGGTGGTCCCCGGCACCGAGCGGACCGTCCCGGCCGACGCCGTCTGCGTCTCCCACGGCTTCTCGCCCCAGCTCGAGCTGCCCGTCGCCGCGGGCTGCGCGCTGACCGACGGCCCAGCCGGCATCCGCGGCGGAGCGAGGAATGTCGGCTCGGCTTTCACCGAGGGGTCTGGGGGGTCGTCCTCCCAGAATGATGCCGCCCGCCGCTTCGTGCGCGTCGACGACGACCAGCTCACCAGCGTCCCCCGGGTGTACGCGGCGGGCGAGATCACCGGCATCGCGGGCGCCCCGGCCGCCCGCGCCGAGGGCCTGCTGGCCGGCTGGCTCGCCGCCGGCGGCACCCCCGCCGCGCCCGAGAGCCACCGCGCCCGCCTCCGCCGCGACCAGGGCCGCGCGTTCGCCCGCCGCCTCGCCGCCGCGCACCCGATCGGCGACGCCTGGCCCGGCTGGTTGCGTCCCGAGACGGTCGTGTGCCGGTGCGAGGAGACCTCCTACGGCGCCCTCTGCGACGCGGCCGGAGAGCGGGCCGGGGGCGCGGCCCGCACGGTCAGGCTCGGCACCCGGGCCGGTCTGGGCCCCTGCCAGGCACGGGTGTGCGGTCCCACCGTCGCCGAGCTGCTGGCCCGCCGCGGCGCCGGCGCGCCCGGCCGCCCCGCCCCCGGGCTGCCCCCCGCGAACCCCCACAACCGCCCCGTCACCCAGCCGATCCGGCTCGGCGAGCTGGCGGCCCCCGCCACCGACCCCGAAAAGGAACAGAAAGAGAGCGCAGAATGAGCGGCGACAAGAAGGCCGGCGTCCTCGGCGGCGTCATCGTGGCCACCGCCCTGCCCTACTACGAGGACGCCTCCGCCCCCGCCGGGCTCGCGGTCGACTACGACCGGTTCGCCGAGCACTGCCGCTGGCTGGTCGACAACGGCTGCCGCGGCGTCGGCCCCAACGGCTCCCTCGGGGAGTACTCCTCCCTGACCGACGAGGAGCGCCGCCGGGTCGCCCGCACCGCGGTCGAGACCGTCGGCGGCGACGGCGTCGTGGTCGTCGGCGTGCACGGCCCCGGCTCCCACCAGGCCAGGCACTGGGCGGAGCTGGCCGCCGAGGACGGCGCCGACGGCGTGCTGTGCCTGCCGCCCACCATGTACCGGGCCAACCGCGGCGAGATCATCGCCCACTACGAGGCGGTCGCCTCGGCCGGGCTGCCGGTCATGGTCTACAACAACCCGATCGACACCAAGGTCGACCTCACCCCGGACCTGCTCGCCGAGATCGCGCAGATCGACGGCGTCGTCGCGGTGAAGGAGTTCTCCGGCGACGTGCGGCGCGTCCTGGAGATCCGCGAGAAGGCCCCCGGCCTGGAGGTCGTGGCCGGCGCCGACGACGTGACCCTGGAGGCGCTGCTGATGGGCGCCACCGGCTGGTTCGCCGGGTTCCCCAACGTCTTCCCGGCCGAGTCCGCCGAGCTGTACGACCTGGCCCTGGCGGGCAAGCTGGAGGAGGCCCGGGCGCTGTACGAGCCGCTGGTGGCCGCCTTCCGCTGGGATTCGCGCACCGAGTTCGTCCAGGCGATCAAGCTCGGCATGGAGCAGGTCGGCCGGTACGGCGGCCCCTGCCGCCCGCCCCGCGGCCCGCTCACCGACGCCCACCGCGAGGGCGTCACCGCCGACATGGCCCGCGCGATCGAGGCCCTCCAGCGGCGGGCCGCCTGATGCGTTCGGCCCGTGCGATCAGCGCGGTCGACTCCCACACCGAGGGCATGCCGACCCGCGTGGTCACCGGCGGGGTGGCGCCGATCCCCGGCGCCACCGCGGCCGAGCGGCGCCGGTACGCGATGGAGCACCTGGACGGCCTGCGCCGCTTCCTGGTGGACGAGCCGCGCGGGCACGGCGCGATGAGCGGCGCGATCCTGCAGCCCCCGCTGCGCCCCGACGCCGACTGGGGCGTGGTCTACATCGAGGTCAGCGGCTTCCTGCCGATGTGCGGCCACGGCACGATCGGGGTCGCGACCGTCCTGGTGGAGACAGGGCTGGTCGAGGTCACCGAGCCGGAGACCGTGGTCCGGCTGGACACCCCCGCCGGCCTGGTGGAGGCCCGCGTGGCGGTGCGCGACGGGGTGGCCGAGAACGTCACCCTGCGCAACATCCCCTCGTTCGCCGTCGAGCAGGACGCCGCGGTCACCGTGCCAGGCCTCGGCGAGGTGCGCTACGACATGGCCTACGGCGGCAACTTCTACGCCGTCACCGAGCTGGAGCGGCTCGGGCTGCCGTTCGACCGGGCCCGCAAGGACGACATCCTGCGCGCGGGCCTGGACATCATGGCGGCCATCAACGAGCAGAACCGGCCGCACCACCCCGAGGACCCGGGGATCGGCGGCTGCAAGCACGTGCAGTTCCTGGCGCCCGGGTCGGACGCCCGGCACTCCCGCAACGCGATGGCGATCCACCCCGGCTGGTTCGACCGCTCGCCCTGCGGCACCGGCACGTCCGCGCGGATGGCCCAGCTGCACGCCCGCGGCGAGCTGCCGCTGCACACCGAGTTCGTGAACGAGTCGTTCATCGGCACCCGCTTCACCGGGCGGCTGGTCGGCACCACGACCGTCGGCGGGCTGCCCGCGGTGGTGCCCGAGTTCACCGGACGCGCCTGGATCACGGGCACGGCGAACTACCTGCTCGACCCCGCCGACCCCTTCCCCGAGGGCTTCGTCCTCTGACGGACCCCGGGTCCCCCTTGAGGGACCCCTCTGAGGAACCGCATCGACCCCGGACGGCCCTCGCTCCCTTGAAGAGGGCGTCCGGGCGGCTCCTCCGGCCCGGCACCCGCCCGGCCCGTTTCCACCCCGTTTCTTCTCACCCATTCGGGAGGGACCTCCATGTCCCGAGTCATGCCTGAAAAGCGCTCCCGCCCCGCCCCGCCGGGGGGTGGCCTGTTCTCCAGGACGGGCCTGTTCCGGGTCAAGCCCGTCGACTCCTCCGAGGAGGAGACCGAGGGCGGCCTGCGCCGCACCATGGGCCTGTGGCAGCTGGTGGCGCTCAGCCTCGGCGGCCTGGTCGGCGCCGGCGTCTTCTCGCTGGCCGGCGTGGTCGCGCACGAGGACGCCGGCCCCGGCGTGATGATCTCGTTCCTGATCGCGATCGTGGCCAGCGGTGCCGCCGCCCTGTGCTACGCCGAGTTCGCCGGGATGATCCCGAAGGCGGGATCGGCCTACACCTACTCCTACGCCACCCTCGGCGAGCTGGTCGGCTGGGCGATCGGCTGGGACCTGCTGCTGGAGTACACCGCGATCGTCGCGGTGGTCGCCATCGCCATCTCCGGCTACCTGTCGTACCTGTGCGAGCAGGTCGGCCTCGACCTGCCGTCGTGGATGCTGGGCGCGCCCGGCACCGGCTCCGGCCACAAGGTGGACCTGTTCGCGGCGCTGCTGTGCCTGCTGCTGGCGTTCGTGCTGTCGCGCGGCACCAAGGAGTCCGCCCGGTTCGAGACGATCCTGGTGGTGGTGAAGCTGGGTATCGTGGCACTGGTGATCATCGCGGGCGCCTTCCACATCTCGGGCGGGAACTACACCCCGTTCCTGCCGTTCGGCATCGGCGGCGCCATCACCGGGGCGGCCACCACGTTCTTCGCCGTGTACGGCTACGACGCGATGAGCGCCGCCGCGGAGGAGAGCGCCGAGGCCAAGAAGGTGCTGCCCAAGGCGATCGTGATCTCCCTGGGCATCGCCGCGGTGATCTACCTGCTGGTCTGCCTGGTCATGATCGGCATGCAGGACTACCGGGAGATCGACGTCAAGAGCCCGTTCTCCAGCGGCCTGGCCTCGGTCGGGCTGGCCTGGCTGGGCACCATCGTCGCGATCGGCGCCGTGCTGGGCATCGCCACCTCCGCGATGGCCAACATGCTGGCGGTCACCCGCGTGTGGTTCTCGATGAGCCGCGACGGGCTGCTGCCCTCCTACTTCGCCCGGAACCACCCGGAGCGGGCCGTGCCCACCCGGGTGATCTGGCTGATCGGCATCGGTTCGGCGATCATCGCGGGACTGCTGCCGATCCGGGAGGTGGCCGACCTGACCAACATCGGCATCCTGTCGGCGTTCATCGTGGTGGCGGTGGCCATCATGGTGATGCGCAGGACCCGTCCCGACCTGCCGCGCTCCTTCCGCACCCCGCTGGTGCCGCTGGTGCCGGTGGTGGGGATCGGGTTCTCGCTGTGGCTGATCGGCAACCTGGACTGGATCACCTGGGCGCGGTTCGCGGGCTGGATGGCGCTCGGCCTGGTCGTGTACGGCTTCTACGGCTACCGCAACTCGGCGGAGAACCGCCGGGGCGCGCTGCCGCACACCATCGAGGAAGGGAGCAACCCATGAGCGAGGCGGACGCGGTGCTGTACGCCGCCGTCACGGCGGCGGAGGACTGGGCGGCGGCCCCGCCGCGGGACAGGGCCCGGGCGCTGGACGCGGTCGCGGACGCCCTGGAGGCGGCGCGCGCCGAACTGGTGGCGCTGGCCGACTCCGAGTCCCACCTCGGGGAGACCCGGCTGAACGGCGAGCTGACCCGCACCACCTTCCAGCTCCGGCTATTCGCCCGGCAGGTCGAGCAGGGCGGCTTCTACGACGCCCGCATCGACCGCCCCGACCCTGACTGGCCCACCGGGCCGCGCCCCGACCTTCGGCGTTACCGCACGGCGGTGGGCCCGGTGCTGGTGTTCGCGGCCAGCAACTTCCCGTTCGCCTTTTCCGTCGCGGGCGGTGACACGGCCTCGGCGCTGGCGGCGGGCTGCCCGGTCGTGCTGAAGGCCCACCCGGGGCACCCGCGGCTGTCGCGGCGGACGGGCGAGATCGTCGCCGCCGCGCTGAAGGACGCCGGCGCCCCGGACGGCACGTTCGGGCTCATCGAGGGCGAGCAGCAGGGCGTGGACGCGCTGCGCCACCCGGGGATCGCCGCGGCGGCGTTCACCGGTTCCGAGCGCGGCGGGCTGGCCCTGGCCAGGATCGCGGCGGAGCGCCCGACGCCGATCCCCTTCTACGGCGAGCTGGGCAGCACCAACCCGGTGGTGGTCACCGCCGCGGCCGCCAAGGCGCGCGGTGAGGAGATCGCCCAGGGCTATGTCGGTTCGGTGACGCAGGGCGCGGGCCAGTTCTGCACCAACCCGGGCCTGCTGTTCGCGCCCGCCGGCGCCGGCGTCGTCGACCGCATCGCCGGGCTGCTGAGGGACGTCGCGGCGGCGCCGATGCTCAACGACCGGATCGAGTCGGGCTTCCTGGACGCCGCCGGGCGCCTGGCCGAGCGTCCCGGGGTCGACCGCGTGGTCTGGCCGGACGACGCCGCCTCTGCCGCGCCCCGGCTGCTGACCATGGACCTGGCCGCGTTCGCCGCCGACAGCCAGGCCGCCGGGCAGGAGTGCTTCGGACCGCTGGGCCTGGTGGTGACCTACGAGAGCCTGCGCGACGTGGCCGAGGTCATCGCCAAGCTCCCCGGCCAGCTCACCACCTCGCTGCACGCCGAGCCGGAGGAGTCCGCCGAGCTGGGCGCCCTGGCCGGGGTGCTGGCCGACCGCAGCGGCCGGGTCCTGTGGAACCAGTGGCCCACCGGGGTGTCGGTGACGCACGCGATGCAGCACGGCGGCCCGTTCCCGGCGACGACCACGCCGTCCACCACCTCGGTCGGCACGGCTGCGATCGAGCGGTTCCTGCGGCCGGTCACCTACCAGAACTGGCCCCAGGACCTGCTGCCGCCGCCGCTGCGCGACGACAACCCCTGGGACGTCCCGCAGCAGATCAACTGAGCTGGGGATCGACCGGACGGCGCGGAGGGCGCCCTCCACGGCGGAGGGCGGGCCCGTCCGCCTCCTCCTAGTGGCCGGAAGGCGGGCCGGACGGAGGAGGGGCGCGGGGGCGGGCGGCCGGGATGCTGCTTCACATGGACGGACACGAAGAGAACGAGAACGCGGGCGGCGGCCCGGCCGCGCCGCACCGCGAGGGGGCCGGGCGGCGGCGGGGGCCGAGCCGGCGGGCGATGCTCACCGGCGTCCGGCGGCGGGCGCCGTGGGACTGGCCGGGGCCGCCGCCCCCGCCCCCGCTGCCGCCGCCGCGCCGCCGGCCCGCCGCTTCCAGGGGAAGACCATGCTGATCACCGAGGGGACGTCCGGATCGGCGAGGCGACGGCGCGCGAGTTCGCGAAGGAGGGCGCGCGGGCGGCCAGGCCACCTCCGACATCGCCTTCAACAACGCCGGCATCACCCTGCCGCCAAGCCGGTCCACGAGCTGGAGCAGGAGGACTGGGAGAACGTCGACCGCACCAACAACCGCGGCGTCTACCTGTCGATCAAGTACGAGGTGCCGCACATGCTCGGGCGGGGCGGGGTCATCATCTGCACCGCGTCGTGGTCGACGCGGCCGGGCGGCGCCGCCTACACCGCCAGCAAGCGCGCGATCATGGGATCGTGGAGTGCGCCGCCCTCGACTACGGGGAGCGCGGCATCCGGGTGAACGCGATCGTGCCCGGCACCACGAACACGCCCTTCGTCCGTCCCGCGGGCCTGTCCGACGCCCAGTGGGAGGAGTTCCGGAAGGCGTGGGGGCCGCTGAACGTCAACGCGCTCAAGCGCATGGCCGAGCCCGGCGAGATCGCCTACGCGGTGCCGGCGCTGGCCACCGGCGAGTTCTCGTACATGACCGGCCCGTCGGTCGAGGTGGCCGGCGGACCGCCGCGCGGCGGGCCCATGCGCATGCCGCCCGGCTTCGGGTAGCCGCGGCTCAGCAGGAGGGGGCGCAGTGGTCGGGGTCGACCAGCCCGAGGCGGTGCGCGGCCACGGCGGCCTGCACGCGGTTGCGCAGCTCGAGCCGTTCCATGGCCGCCCCGATGTGGGTCTTCACCGTGGTCACGCCGATGTGCAGCGCGGCGCCGATCTCGGCGTTGGACAGGCCGGTGCCGAGCAGGGCCAGCACCTCGCGCTCGCGGGGCGTCAGCCCGGGGTCGGGCGGCCGCGCGGGACCCTCGTCGGCGGCGACGGCCCGCGCCACCACGCGGCGCAGCACGTCGGGCGCCAGCCAGAGATCGCCGCGCACCGCCCGCCGCACGGTGTCGATCATCGCCTCGGGCTCGTCGTCCTTGACCAGGAACCCGATCGCCCCGGCGCGCAGCGCGGCGTAGACGTTCTCGTCCTCGGCGAAGGTGGTCAGGACCACGACCTTCGCCGAGGGAGGCCGGTCAGCAGCCGCCGGGTCGCCTCCAGGCCGTCCACCCGCGGCATGCGGATGTCCATCGGCACCACGTCGGGCCGCAGCCGCTCGGCCAGCCGCACCGCCGCGGCCCCGTCGGCCGCCTCGCCCGCCACCTCGATGTCGCCGGCCGCCTCCAGCAGCACCCGGGCCCCGGCCCGCACCAGCCGCTGGTCATCGGCGATCAGCACCCGGATCACGCGGTCTCCCCATAGGCGCTCTCCCCGTAGGGCAGGGACGCCGCCAGCCGCCAGCCGCCGCCCTCCGGACCGGCGCTGACCCGCCCGCCGAGCACCGCGACCCGCTCCCGGACGCCCGCAAGCCCGTGCCCCGACGACGGCAGCGGCGCCGGCTCCGCCCCGGACGGAGCCCGGTTGGTCACCGAGACCTCCAGCGGGTGCGGGCCTGCGCGGCCCGCCTCGTACAGGAAGGACTGACCAACGTGCTCAAGCACGCCGGGGCGGGCACCGCCGTGCACATCCGGCTGTTCGCCGGCGGCGGGAGACCGATCCCGAGGGCGTGCTGGAGGATTCCGTGGGCCGGATGGCGGCGGCCGGGCTGGAGGTCACGCTGGACGCCGACCCCGGCGCGGAGTCGGCGCCGCTGCTGACTCAAGGACCTGCGCGGCCTGCTGCGCGCGCTGCGCGACCCGGACGCCACCGGCGACCCGCTGTGGGTGGACCTCCTCCGACCGGCCGGACCTCCCGGACGCGAGCGCCTGTCAAGAAATCGTTGACATGGCGCTTATGTCAAGGAATCCTTGACGTCATGAATCGCCATGCCTCCCGCAGCCCCTTCCCCTGGCTCCTGGCCCTCACCGTCCTGATGCCGCTCATGGGACTCCTGCTCGTGGCGCAGGCCATGTCCGGCAGCAATGTGCTGTGGGCCCTCTTCGTCGTCGTCGCGTTCGCGGTCTTCGCCGTGGGCGTGGCGGCTGCCGCCGCCGCGCGCCGTTCCGAGGTCGCGTCCGCCGCCGACGCCGCCCGCCTGGACGAACTGGAGCCGCTCCCGCCCGCCGCCGACGGCGACGTGGAGCGCGGGTGAGCGTGACCCGAGGCCGCCTCCCCGACGAGCGGGCGAGCGCCATCCGCGAGGCCGTCGCCGAGGCCGTGCTGACCGCGTCCGAGCAGGGACGCGAGGGACTCGACAGCGACCCGGACGCCCATCTGCTCATGGTCGCCGCGTCGAGCGTCGCCGCGGAGGAGACCAGCAGGCTGCTGCGCCAGTCCATCACCGGTGCCCGCACCGCGGGGCACAGCTGGGAGACCCTCGGACGGCTGCTGGGCATCAGCCGCCAGGCCGCCCAGCAGCGCTTCGGCACCCCGGCTACCGGCCGCGATGGGCCCGCGCCGGACGACGCCCCCGCCCGCAGGGTGCTCAAACCGCTGAACGCCTTCAACGAGATGGAGGCACTGGCGAGGGAGGGCCGCCGCGGGTGGCATGCCGTCGACTACGGCTACCTCTTCCACCTCGTCGAGGCGTCGTCCCACAAGTGGGAGCACCGGCGGCTGTGGTGGCCCTCGCGCCGCCGCCGGCGCCTTTTGGAGGACCAGGGCTGGGAACTCATCGTCCCCTCCGACTTCGACTCGCCCTGGGTCTACTACAAGCGCCGCCTGGACGAACCGGCCGAACCCGCCGAAGGCGCCGAACCCGCGGAGCCGGGCGGGAAGGGCTGAGGCTGACGTGCATTTTGCCGGTATATGGGCTGCTGAAAACGCACTTAACGGGCCGGGCCGACATCGAAAGGGGTGTCCAGCAAATCAGGCCCGAGAGGGAGAACAGTGCCCACGGCTCATCCTCGGAATATCGCCCGGAAGATCGGTCTCGGCTCGGCCGCCGTCCTCGTCGCGGCCGGTGCGGCCGGCGCCGCCTGGAGCGCGACGAGCGGGGACGCGGGCGCGGAGACCATCACCCGCATGACAGTGGGCTCGCCCGGCCCCAGCCCGTACACCCGCGTCGCCGGCACCGACAAGCAGGCCGGCTCCGCACCAGGGAAACCCGCGGCCTCCGAGAGCCAGGCTCAGAACCAGGGCCAGGACCAGGGGCAGAGCCAGAGCCAGAGCCAGGGACAAGGTCAGAGCCAGGACCAGGACCAGGGCCAGGGGCAGAGCCAGAGCCAGGGGCAAGGTCAGAGCCAGGGCCAGGGCCAGGAGCAGGGGCGGCCCACCGGCTCCGGCGGTGGAACCGGGCAGGCGACGAAATGCGATGCCGGCAGGCTGGCGGATTTCCTGCGGGCCAACCCGGACAAGGCGCGGGCCTGGGCCGGAGCGCACCGCATCAAGCCGCGCGAGATCCGCGGCTTCCTTTCAGGGCTGACCCCGACCTATCTGCACACCGACACGCTGACCACCAACCACACTTACAAGGATGGAAAGGACTCCAGCGGCCCGGCGGTGCTCCAGGCGGGAATGGGCGTGCTGGCCGACAAGCACGGAACCCCGGTGGTGAAGTGCAATTGCGGTAACCCGCTGACCCTGCCGGACAAGGACATTTCCACCAAGAATGCGACTTACACCGGCCCGACGTGGACCTGGTTCAAGAAGGAGCACGTCGTCAAGGTCCAGGCTCCCGGCAGGCCGCATGAGTCGAAGCCCGCGGCCCCCGGACCGGTCGACCCGAGGCAGGCGGACCCGCGCACACCGGCGTCCCCGGGGCACCCCGCCCCGCAGAATCCGTCGGAGCCCGTCCCGGCCGATCCGCACGAGCCCGCTCGGCCCGACCAGCCCGCGGACCCGCACCAGCAGGCCGACCCCGCCGTGCCGGCAGAGCCCATGCCCGGCGGTGCGCAGCCGGACGGCAGTGCTCCACCGGACGCCCTCCAGCGGGACGCCGCCCAACCCGATGCGGCCCGGCCGGGTGGAGAAGCACAGCCGGACGCCACCCAGTCGCAGAACGCCGTCCCGCCGGGTGGAGACGCGCAGCCGGACGGTCCTCAGCCCGATGGCGGCGCCCAGCCGGATGGCGGCGTGCGACCCGATGGCGCCCAGCCGATGGAGCCCGAGGCCCCGCAGCCCGCCCAGCCCGACACGGCCGAGCCGGCCAAGCCGGAGCAGTCACAGCAACCCGAGCAACCGCAGCAGCCGGAAGCGCCGGCGAACCCGGGGCAGCCCGATCAGGAGGGGAACGGGGGTGATGGCGGAGGGTGACCCCCGCTCGGTGATGTTCGAAAGAGCGGCGAAAGCCCCGGAGACGAGGTCTCCGGGGCTTCGCGCCGCGTGCGCGCGTGCGGGCCCTGGACGGGAACGGCCGCCGGTAAGATCGTTCGCCGATGGACAGGGGCGCGGCAATCGAGATGGTCGACGTTCCGCCCGGGCACGTGACGCTGTCGGACCGGCGGACGCGGACCAGGTGGGCCGTGGAACTCGCGCCCTACCGGCTCGCCGCGGTCCCGGTCACCCAGGCCGGGTACGCGCAGGTCACCGGACGGCGGCCGAGCGCCGCGCAGGGGGACCTGCTGCCGGTCGAGAGCGTCTCGTGGCTGGACGCGGTCCGGTTCTGCAACGACCTGTCCCGGCGCGAGGGTCTGGCACCCGCTTACCGGCTGGGCGGCGGCGCCGAGGACGTCGGGTGGGACGCCTCCGCCGACGGCTACCGCCTGCCGACCGAGGCCGAGTGGGAGCACGCCTGCCGCGCCGGTACGACCGGCGCGCGGTACGGTCCGCTGGACGAGATCGCCTGGTACCGCCGCAACTCCGGGGAGGCCGTCCAGGACGTGGGCGGCAGGCGGCCCAACGCGTGGGGCCTGTACGACATGCTGGGCAACGTCTGGGAGTGGTGCTGGGACCTCTACGACGCCGAGGTCTACGGCTCCTACCGGGTGCTGCGCGGCGGCGGGTGGTTCGACGAGCACTGGAGCTGCCGGGCCTCGGTGCGCCGCCGCAGCCATCCGACGTTCCAGACCGACGACGTGGGCTTCCGCGTCGCGCGCTCCGTCACCCGCTGAGGCGGCGGCCGGATCCCGGGCGTGGCCGCGGTCCGGCGTTTAGGGTGCAGAGCATGCGGGCTCGGATTCTGCTCTGGGCGGGTGCGGTGGTCGCGGTGGGCGCCGCGGTGGGGTTGGCGGTCCATCTCGCCTCGGTCGGGCTGGACAAGGCCGACAAGTGGGCCAGCGTGTGCGGCATGTTCATCGGCCTGGCGGGGCTCGTGCTCGCGGTCTACGGCGCGGTCCGGGCCCGTTCGGCGGGCTCCGGATCCGGTGACATGCGGAACGAGTTCAGGGGCAACGCCTACGGCACGGTCATCATGGGCCGCGACTTCCACGGCGACACCGGCCACGGC
This sequence comes from Spirillospora sp. CA-255316, assembly GCA_050942275.1. Classification (GTDB taxonomy): domain Bacteria; phylum Actinomycetota; class Actinomycetes; order Streptosporangiales; family Streptosporangiaceae; genus Spirillospora. The sequence continues at coordinate 5,069,040 of CP192047.1, forward strand.
GGGACGGGCCGCGGGGGGACCGGGCGCGGCGCGAGGCGCCCGAACCCGCCCGAGGACTGATCGACGGCCGGGCCCGCCGGGGGCCCCGCCGTCCCGCTACGCGCCGGCCCAGACGGTCTTGATGTTGCAGAACGCGTGCATGCCCTGCTCGGACAGCTCGCGGCCGTAGCCGGAGTGCTTCACGCCGCCGAACGGCAGGTCGGGATAGGACGTCACCATCCCGTTGACGAAGACCTGGCCGGCCTCCAGCTCGTTCGCGAAGCGCTCCCGCTCGCCGGGGTCGCGCGTCCAGGCGTTGGCCCCGAGGCCGTAGTCGGTGGCGTTGGCCAGCTCGATCGCCTCGTCGATGCCGGCGACCCGGAAGAGGGAGGCGACCGGCCCGAAGACCTCCTCGTCGAACATCCGCATCCCGCGGGTCACGCCGCTGATCACCGTCGGGGGGTAGTACCAGCCGGGTCCGGCGGGACGCTCCGCGCCGCACAGCGCGGTGGCGCCCGCCCCGAGGGCGTCGGCGACCTGCGACTCGACGTCGTCGCGCCCCCGCTCGGTGGCCAGCGGGCCGATGTCGGTGGACTCCTCCATCGGGTCGCCGACCCGCTGCGACCGCATGTGCTCCACGAACCGCCGCTCGAAGTCGTCGTAGACGTCGGCGTGCACGATGAACCGCTTGGCGGAGATGCAGCTCTGGCCGTTGTTGAGGCACCGGGAGGCGGCGGCGGCCTCGGCGGCCCGGGCGATGTCGGCCGACGGCATGACCACGAACGGGTCGCTGCCGCCCAGCTCCAGCACGCTCGGTTTGATCTCGGCGCCGGCCGCCGCGCCCACCGCGCGCCCGGCCGGCTCGCTGCCGGTGAGCGTGGCCCCCTTCACCCGCGGGTCCCGGATCACCCGTTCGACCTGGTCGGAGCCGATGAGCAGGGTCTGGAACGCGTCCTCGGCGAACCCGGCACGGCGGAACAGCTCCTCCAGGAACAGCGCGGTCTGCGGCACGTTCGATGCGTGCTTGAGCAGCCCCACGTTGCCCGCCATCAGCCCCGGCGCGGCGAACCTGATCACCTGCCAGAGCGGGAAGTTCCACGGCATCACCGCCAGCACGGGGCCGAGCGGCAGGTAGCGGGTCCAGGCGCGCTCGGCGCCCACGGCCGCGGCGTCGGCGGGCCGGTCGGCAAGGAATCCCCCGGCGTGCCGGGCGTAGAAGCGGCACGCCTTGGCGCACTTCTGCGCCTCCGCCCGGGCCGCCTTGATCGTCTTGCCCATCTCGGTGGTCATCAGGGCCGCGATCCGGTCGGTCTCCTCCTCCAGGATGCCGGCGGCGGCCTCCATCCGGGCCGCGCGCTCGGCGACCGGGAGGGCCCGGTGCCGGTCGAAGGCCTCCAGCGCCCGCTCCAGGCGCTCCTCGATCTCCTTCTCGGCCAGCGCGTCGAAGGTCCGCTCCACCTCTCCGGTCGCCGGATTGGTCGTGGCGATGCTCATGCCCGATGTCCCCCCGTGCCGGGCGGCCGCGCGCCGGCCGTCCGCTGGTCGGTGTCCGCCGATCGCGTCGGCTGGTCCCGCCGGGGTGGTGCCCGGTGCGACCGGGGGGAAACCCGTGCCCGGCGGGCGGCCGCGCACCGCACGGCCCCGATCAGGACGGGCGCCGAACCACCCTCCGTTCTCGGGGGACCTGCCACGGTGCGGCGGGCGCCCCACCTATGATCGCCTCTGGTGTGGGACCGGCGGCGCGGGCAGGGACAGGGGAGCCGCGCCGGGGCGGTGCGGACGGCGCGGCCCGGCCGGTACGGCGAGGAGATGAGGGGCGATGGCCGACATAACCGAGACCTCCGAGTGGACGGCGCTGGCCGAGCACCACGCGGCGCTGGCCGGGCGGCACCTGCGCGAGCTGTTCGCCGAGGACCCGGGACGGGCCGAGCGGATGACCGCGACCGCCGCCGACCTCCACCTGGACTACTCCAAGCACCGGGCGACCGGCGACACGCTGCGGCTGCTGGTCGCCTTGGCCGAGCGGGCCGGCCTGCGCGAGCGGATCGCGGCGATGTTCTCCGGCGAGCGCATCAACGTCTCGGAGGACCGCGCCGTCCTGCACACGGCGCTGCGGCTGCCGCGCGAGGCCGAGTTGAGCGTCGACGGCCGGGACGCGGTCGCCGACGTGCACGCCGTTCTGGACAGGATGGCCGAGTTCAGCGAGCGGGTCCGGTCGGGGGAGTGGACCGGCTTCACCGGCAAGCCCATCCGCACGGTGGTCAACATCGGCATCGGCGGGTCCGACCTCGGCCCCGCCATGGCCTACGAGGCGCTGCGCGACCACGCCCGTGCCGGGATCACCTGCCGGTTCGTCTCCAACATCGACCCGGCGGACGTCACCGGAACCCTGGCCGACCTCGACCCCGAGCAGACGCTGTTCATCATCAGCTCCAAGACGTTCGGGACGCTGGAGACGCTGACCAACGCCCGCGCCGCCCGCGCCTGGCTGGTCGGCCGGCTGGGCGACGAGAAGGCCGTCGCCCGGCACTTCGTCGCGGTCTCCACCAACGCCGAGCGGGTGGCCGCGTTCGGTATCGACACCGACAACATGTTCGGGTTCTGGGACTGGGTCGGCGGCCGCTACTCCATGGACAGTGCGATCGGGCTCTCCCTGATGATCGCGGTGGGGGCCGGGGCGTTCCGGGAGATGCTCGCCGGGTTCCACGCCATCGACGAGCACTTCCGCACCGCCCCGTTCGAGGCCAACCTGCCCGTGCTGATGGGGCTGCTGGGCGTCTGGTACACCGACTTCTTCGGCGCCCAGACCCGCGCCGTGCTGCCCTACAGCCAGCGGCTGGCGCGCTTCCCCGCCTACCTGCAGCAGCTCACCATGGAGTCCAACGGCAAGTCGGTGCGGGCCGACGGCGCGCCCGTCGTCGCCCAGACCGGCGAGATCTTCTGGGGTGAGCCCGGCACCAACGGGCAGCACGCCTTTTACCAGCTGCTGCACCAGGGGACCCGGCTGGTCCCGGCCGACTTCATCGGGTTCGCCGAGCCGTTCGAGGACGTCCAGGCCGACGGCGGCGGCATGCACGACCTGCTGATGGCCAACATGCTCGCCCAGGCCTCCGCGCTGGCGTTCGGGAAGACCGCCGAGGAGATCGCCGCCGAGGGGACGCCCGTCGAGCTCGTCCCGCACAAGGTGATGCCGGGCAACCGGCCGACCACCACGATCCTGGCGCCCAAGCTGACCCCCTCCACCCTCGGCCAGCTGGTCGCGCTGTACGAGCACGTCGTGTTCGTCGAGGGCACGATCTGGGGCATCGACTCCTTCGACCAGTGGGGCGTCGAGCTGGGCAAGGTCATGGCGCAGGACCTGGCGCCCGCGCTCACGTCCGCGGAGCCGCCCGCCGCGCTGCCCGACCCGTCCACGGCGGCGCTGGTCCGCACCTACCGGCGGCTGCGCGGCCGCGCGGTCTGACCGCGCCCGGCCGCCGGCCCGCGGTTCCGCGGCCCCGGCGGAACGGGCCCCGGCGGAACGGGCCCCTGCGGAACGGCCCCGCCCGATCGCGCCATGCGCGGATCGGCGGGGCCCTGTGCGTCGTGCCGTTACCGTCGGCCACTCGCCGACCCACCGCTCAAGCCCGGTCATCCCGGGCCGCGGGGACGCGAGGGACGGGCCGCGGCGAGGAGAACGTGCCGGAGCGCCCTCCCGCCCGCGCTGCCCGTCGAGGTCTCGAGGTCAGCCGCGGACGGAGCGGATGCCGCCCTCCGACCATCCCTGCGCCTCGAGCAGGATGCGGAGCTCGGGCAGGGAGATGAAGCCGTCGCGGTTGGTGTCGGCCCGCTCGAACCGGTCCTGGACCTCGGCGCGGGTCCACGACAGCCCGAGGCTGTCGAGCACCATGCCGAACTCCATCAGATCGAGCCTGTCATCACCGCCGAGGTCCGACCGCGCGAACACGGCATGGAGATCGTCCCCGGTCGGTTTGGTGGTCATATCACTCCTCGTATCGGTCCGATGTGCCCCGCATCATGTCATATCGACGGGGTCCGTCTGGCTGAGAAACGCCGCCGTGCGGGCGCTGGTTCCCGGCCTTCCGGAGCGCGGGTCTCGCCGGTCCTCACCCGTCCTCGGGCGTAACCTGAGGCCCCTCCGCCTGGCCTCGCTGACCTTCCGACTCGCGCTGCTCGACCGGCTCGGGGCGGAACTCGTCCACCAGGTCCGCGCCGCTGCGCCGGGGCGCGCCCTCCTCGTCGCGGCGGGCCTCGTCCCGCCGGGTCTCCGGGCGGCTCCTGGGATCGTCCGCGGCCTGTCCGTGGTTCTTCTCGCTCATGCCGCATGCCCTGCCCAGTGGGCCCTCGGCTCATGCGCGACGGTGGTCCGCGCGATCGGTCCCGCGGCAAGTGGTAAATACCTATTTCGGTCGAACGAGGCTGGTGAGGGCGCGCTGACCAGGGTTTGAGGCGATAATTGGGCGCTCGGTCAGAGTGGTCAATACCAGTCTTGTGCAGGTTTGCCGTGGCAAACCGGGTTGGATCGGTCTAATCTCTCGCTGCGATCGACAGCGGCGCGCGGCGAGGCGCGGGACGGAGACGGCGACATGAGCAGACGGTCCAGGGGAACGCGATGGGCCAGGGGAGCGGCGGCACTGGCCGTACCGGTGACGCTGGCCCTTCCGGCGGCGCTCGCGGCGGTACCGGCCCTCCCGGCCACCGCACGGGCGGACGCCCCGTCCGGCAAGGCCGCCCAGGCGCAGGGCCGTGCGGGCGACTGGCGGCTGGTCGGCGAGGAGACCTTCGACCGGTCCCTGGACGACGCGCGCGCCCCATGGACCCGGGACGACGACGGCCCCGGCAGCCCCTACGACGTGGACGTCTACGACAACGACGGGGCCTTCTTCGAGACCGTGGGCGGCCCCGCGTTCCGGCGGCAGCTCTCGACCTTCGACACCTACCGCAAGTCGTTCCGGTTCGGCGCCAAGGGCTGGCTGACCGCCGAGCTCGCCGCGCGCGACGCCGACAAGGACGGCACGCCCGACGCGCCGCCGACCCTGACCACGCGCAAGGGCGTCGCGCACCTGGACGAGCCGAGCCACCACGGCGGCGTGGTCATCCGCTCCACCGGCGCGCTGCCCGCCCAGTACCGGGTGGAGATGACGCTGCGCGGCCTGGACTTCGGCGGCCAGCGCAACGGCTCGTGGGACTACCCGGACGGGCGGATCAACGGGTACTCGCCCGAGGGCTGCAAGACCAACTTTCCCTGGGCCTCCGGCGGTGACTTCTCCCGTCCCGAGTGCTCGTGGGCCGACGTCCGCACCGACTCCAACGGGTTCTACTACCTGGGCATCATGGACTACGGCCGCGTGGCCCCGCACAACAACGTCTTCATCCACACCCACCGCAAGGTGGCGATGGACTCCTACAACCGCTACAAGTACACCGGCGCAGGCCTGCGCTACTGCAACCCCGCCACCAAGCAGTACGAGCCCTACCCCGCGGGCACGGGCAACGGCGTCAACGCCATCTTCATGACCGACGACCGGCGGTACGCCACGCAGCCGGGCACCGAGTACCTGATGCACAGCGAGTGCGGCGTCGCCAAGGGCGGGGCCATCGTCTCCCAGGTCGACCTGCGGCCCGAGCTGCTGCCCAAGGAGACCTACCGGTTCGCCATCGAGCGGCGCGACGGCGCGTACACGATGGAGATGTCGGGGGTGTTCGCGCACGTCGGGCGGGCGACCTACCGCTACACGCGCGCGTTCGTCCAGGACGGCGAGCCGATCTGGCACTACAACCAGAAGCCGGAGGAGTACGACGGGCGCTTCGACGCCGACTGGACGTGGAACGGCCCCGGCGGGACCCTCGTCGACCGCGGCACCTGGCCGGCCGGGTCCGCCTACCCCGACCACTTCATGATCGGTGACCCGCACATGAACTTCTACGAGGGCAGCGCCCAGGTCGACGACGTGCGGCTCTACGTCCCGAAGACCCGCTAGAACCCGGAAGGGAGGTCAGCCGGAGCGGGCCCGGTAGTCCTGCGGGCTGACGCCGCGCTCGCGCTTGAACGCCGTGCTGAGCGCGAACGCGGTGCCGTAGCCGACCTGCCGGGCCACCGACTCCAACGTCGCGTCGGTCTCCCGGATCAGGTCGGCCGCCTGCGCCAGGCGCAGCCCGGTCAGGTACGCCATCGGCGGCTCGCCGACCAGCCGCCCGAACCGCTGGGCCAGCGCCGCGCGCGAGACGCCGGCCTTGGCGGCCAGCTCGGCGACCGTCCACGGGTGGGCGAGGTTGTCGTGCAGCAACCGCAGCGCCGGGCCGACGACCGGATCGCCGTGCGCCCGGTACCAGCCGGGCGCCTCCCCCTCGGGGCGGGAGAACCAGGTCCGCAGCACCGCGATCAGCAGCAGGTCGAGCAGCCGGTCCAGGACGATCTCCTGCCCCGGCTCGTCCTTGACGATCTCCTGGCGGAGCAGCCCGACCAGCGGCGAGTCCCAGGAGTCGGCGGTCAGCACCAGCATCGGGGGCAGCGCCGACAGCAGCCGCTGGGTGACGGCGCTGCGCCTCTCGTAGGTGCCGATCAGCATCTCCACCGAGCCGCCGGGGTCGTTGCCCCAGCTGCGCACGCCCAGGTCCATGTCCTCGGTCAGGCTGCGCCCGTCCGGCGTGGTGCACTTCTGCCCCGGATGGATGATCACCTGGACCGGGGTGCCGGGCTCGCCGGTGACGTGGTACACGTTGGGGCCGCACGTGACCGCCACATCGCCCGGCTCGACCCGCACGGGCTCGCGGCCCTCGGTGTGGACGTAGGCGTGCGAGCGGACCATGGCCAGCACGCTCAGCGGAGCCCGGTCCCGGCACACGATCGACCACGGCGGGCTCATCATCATCCGCAGCATGAACGCTCCGCGGGCGCGCGGCCCGTCAAGGAGATCGGTGAGCGCGTCCATGCGCCAAGCGTAGACCGCGGGGCCGCCGCACGTGGACGCTCGCGTATGCGGTCCAGCCTCTCGACGATGGGCGCCGGGACCGCGCGCCGGTTCACTTGTGCACATGACGGAGAACACGCGAAACGCGAACGACACGACGCTGGTGCTGGGCGGCACCGGGAAGACGGGCCGCAAGGTGGTCGAGCGGCTGAAGGGGCGCGGGCTGCCGGTCCGGATCGGCTCCCGTTCGGGCACCCCGCCCTTCGAGTGGGGCGACCGCTCGACGTGGGGGCCGGCTCTGGAGGGCGTCGGCGCGGTGTACGTGGCGTACGTCCCCGACCTCACCGTCCCGGGCGCCGCCGACGACATCGGCGCGCTCGCCTCCGCGGCCATCACGGCGGGCGCGCGGCGGCTGGTGCTGCTGTCGGGGCGCGGCGAGGAGGAGGCGCGGGTCTGCGAGCAGGCGCTCATCGACTCCGGGGCCGACTGGACCATCCTGCGGTCGAGCTGGTTCATGCAGAACTTCAGCGAGGACTTCCTCCGCGACGGGGTCCTGGACGGTGTGCTCGCGGTCCCCGCCGGGGACGTGCCCGAGCCGTTCACCGACACCGGGGACATCGCCGACGTCGCGGTGGCCGCGCTCACCGAGGACGGCCACGCCGGCGAGATCTACGAGATCACCGGCCCGCGGGCGCTGACCTTCGCCGAGGCCGCCGCCGAGATCGGCGCGGCGACCGGCCGGGACATCGCGTTCGTGCCGGTGCCCGCCGCGGAGTACGCCGCGGTGCTCAAGGAGCACGGCCTGCCGGACGGCCTGATCCAGGTCCTGGTCTACCTGTTCACCACCGTGCTGGACGGCCGGAACTCCCTCCCCGCCGACGGGGTGCGGCGGGCGCTGGGCCGCGAGCCCCGCGACTTCGCCGACTTCGCCCGCGACGCCGCCGCCGGCGGCGCGTGGGACGCCTGAGCCCGCCGAGACGAACGACCGCGACGAACCGCGGAGACGAACGACCGGAACGACCGAGAGGAACGACGACCGTGAAGACCACCCTTGCCGCGACGGCGGCGACGATCGCGGTGCTGCTGACCGGCGGGATGGCGGGGCTCTTCTTCGCCTTCTCGGTCGCGGTGATGCCCGGCCTGGACGCGGCCAGGGCGTCCTCGGCGATCGCGGTGATGCAGCAGATCAACCAGAAGATCATCAACCCCGTCTTCCTCGTCCACTTCATGGGCGCCCCGCTGGCCGGGGCCGCCGCGGGCGTCCTGCTGCTGGTGGCCGGGCAGCGGCAGGCGGCGCTGCTGTTCCTCGTGGCGGCGGTCGTCTACCTGCTCGGCTCGATCGCGCCGACCGCGGTGGTCAACGTGCCGATGAACAACGCGCTGGACGCCGTGGAGATCCCGGCCGACACGGCCGAGGCGGCGCGGATCTGGAAGGACCACTCCGCCCGCTGGACGGCCTGGAACACGCTGCGCGCGGTGGCCTGCTCGGTCAGCCTCCTGGTGATGGCGCTCGGGCTGTACGTGTGGGGGAAGGACGCGTGAGCGGCGGGGGCGCGCGGCGCGGACGGCCTGCCGGGCCGCCCGCGCCGCACCCGTCACGCGGTGAGGGACGCCAGGCTCCGGGCGGCCAGGCCGAGCCCGAGCAGGATGACCATCGCGGCCGTCCCGGCGGGCAGGAGGGCGGGCGCGGCGCGGACCCGCTCCCCGATCGCGGGCAGGCGGCGGGCCAGCATCCGGCCGGTGCCGGTGACCAGCACGCCGATCGTCACCAGAGTGACCGCCAGGCCCGCGCCGTACGCCAGGACCAGCAGCACCCCGAACCAGGCGTGCCCGAGGGCGCTCGCCCCCAGCAGCACGACGACGGCCGACGGGCTCGGCATCAGGCCGCCCGCGAACCCCATCAGCAGCACGTTCCGCCCCCGCGCCGGCGCATGGTGATGATGGTGATGCCCATGCCCGTGCCCATGCCCGTGCCCATGCCCGTGCCCATGCCCGTGCCCATGCCCGTGCCCATGCCCGTGCCCGTGCCCGTGCCCATGCCCGTGCCCGTGGTGGTGATGGTGGTGGTCGCGGCGGCCGCGGAGGGCCCGGCGGAGCAGGGCGAGCCCGGCCAGCGCCACGATCGCCCCGCAGGCCGCGCCCAGCCAGGGGAACAGCGCGGGGGAGGCCACCGCGGAGCCGCTCGCGACCAGCAGCCCGAGCGCCACCACCCCGGCGGTGTGCGTCGCGGTGACCGTCAGGCCGAGCGCGAGGGCCTCCCGCCTGGACCGGCGCCCCTGCCCGGCCGCCTGGGCGGCCATGATCGTCTTCCCGTGGCCGGGCGCGAGGGCGTGCAGGGCGCCCAGTCCCAGCGCCACGAACAGGGCCAGGACCGCGAACCCGGGCGTGAGCGCGTTCCGGCTGACCAGGTCGGTGAAGTACGCGTCGCGCGGGAGGACCCGGTCCTCGCGCCCGCCGCCGGACGCCAGGGGAGGCCCGCCCTCCCGCACCGTCAGGACGGCGCCGCGCTGGTCGGGCGGCGAGCCGAGCAGGTCCTCCGGGTAGGAGGTGAGGCGGGTGCTGCGCGAGGCTCGGGGCACGTCGGAGGAGACGATCGTCATCCGGTCCCCGGCCGCCGTGACCTCGTGCCAGCCGATCCGGCCCGCGGCCCCCGAGTCCTGGAAGGTGACGCGGTGCGTGCCGTCCCCGTAAGGGACCGCGATCCCGCATTCGAGCCGCAGCGTCGGCAGGCCCGCCTGCCCCGCCTGCCGCCGTGCCGACGAGGAACGGACGGTCGCGGCGACCGGCCGGCCGTCCACCGTCACGCGGAACGACGCGGCGGCCCCGGCGCATTCGGCCGCCGCCCAGCGCGGCAGGTCGGAGGTGCTCCGCAGCACCTGCGCCGCCGGGATCTCGGCGTGGTCCTGGACGTGGTCGATCCGCAGCTCGTGCGGCGCGGCGACCAGGCCGTCGTACCGGCTGACGGTGAAGCCGCCGAGCGGGTGCCCGAGCGGCAGCCCCGGGGACCGGCCGACGGGCTGGCCGAGCGGCTGGCCCAGCGCGAGCGCGCCCGCCGCGCCGGCCGCCGCCATCGCCGTCGCGCCGATCACCGGCCGCCCCCGCTCCCGCGTTCGAGCTCGGCCAGCGCCCTGCGCGCCGCCGGGGCGTGGTGCACGGAGAAGCGCGGGTTGAGGCGCAGCGCCGCGGCCAGGTCCCGGCGCGCCTCCGCGCGCATGCCCAGCGACTTCTCGATCATGCCGAGGTGGTAGCGGAAGGCGGCGTCGCGGTAGCCGTGCCGCAGCGCCCGCCGGGCGTAGGGCAGGGCCTCCCCGTCCCTGCCGTTGACGTGCAGCGCCCAGGCCAGCGCGTCGGCGACGTGCACGCTGCGGCGCCGCGACCACTCGGCCCGCGCGGCGCGCAGCGCGGCGGCCCTGTCCCCGTGGTCGGCCGCGTACAGCGCCGTCTCGAGATCGGGCGCCACGCCGTTGGCCTGGGCGAGGGTCGCCCACGTCCCCGCCACCTCGTACTGCCTGCGGGCCTGCTCCGCCCGCCCCTGCGCCCCGTACAGCTCCCCGAGCGCGGTCACGTACCCGGGCAGCGGGGCGCGGGACACCACGGCCTCCTGGACCCGCACCGCACCCGGCAGGTCACCGGACGCGGCCAGCGCGCGGGCGCGCCCCGCCAGCGCGGCCAGGTCGGCGGGGTCGGCCTTCAGCGCCGCCGCGAACTCCCGGCCCGCCGTCCGGTGGTCGCCCTCCGCCCAGGCCAGCTCGCCGAGCCGGGTCCGCACGTAGGCGATGTCGCCGCGGTCGGTCGCCGACGAGGCGGCCAGCGTCAGGATCCGCCGGGCCTCGCCGGTACGGCCGTGCAGCTCGTGGACGTACGCCAGCCGCGTGAAGACCGGGATGCCCGGTGCGATCGAGTCGGCCTTGCGCGCCGCCGCCATCGCCTCCTCGTAGCGGCCCAGCTCGACCAGCGCGTCGATCCGCGACGCGTGGGCGCGCGCCCCGTAGGCGTTGATGCCCAGCGCCCTGTCGGCATGCCCCAGGGCGTTGGTGAAGTCGTGCCGTGCCGCGGCGAGCGCGGCCAGGCCGGCGTGGGCGGTGTCGTTGCCGTCCGGCGTCGTCTGCAGCGACCGCCGGAGCGCGCCCTCGGCCCTGGGGTAGTACGAGGAGTCGCCCGTGAGCCGGGCCCGCTCCACATAGGCGAGCCCCAGCGCCGCCCAGCCGCGCCCGTCGCGCGGCTGCTCGCGCAGGTGCCGTTGCAGCCGGTCGATTCCCGCGCTCAGCGTCGACGCCGAGACCTGCTCGACGGCCACCGGCCCCGCGGGCGGCGCCGTCGCGGCGCCGTCGCCGCCCGGCGTGACGGCGGCCGCCAGCGTCAGGCCGACCACCACCGCCAGAATGAAGCCGCCCGCCAGCACACGCGCCAGGACGACCAGGACAGGACGAATCATCGGGAGTCCCTCCGTGCGGACCGGGCCGCGCCGCGCCGTGCGGCCCGGCCCGCGTCCACGGGTTCGGTCGTGGGGGGCGGCCTCAGCCGACGCCGCCGCGGCGGCGCAGCCACAGCAGCCCGCCACCGGTGAGGAAGGCCGCGCCCGCGCCGATCGCCAGCAGCGGGATCGCCGGTGAGCCGCCGGTGGACTCGTTGCTGGAGACCGGGCCGCCGTTGATCCGGGGCCCGTCGCCGCGCCGCCCGCTCGCCCCGGTGACCCTGCCCTTCACGGTGGAGCCGGACGTCGGCAGCGCCACGTAGGGGAAGCTCTTCTCCAGCGGCACGTCGTTGCCGTCCACCGCGTCGCCCAGGTCGTTCTTCTTGCCGAGCAGCTCGCCCTCGACGACCTGCAGCGAGATGTCGACGGTGTCGTCGGTCAGCCGCCGCCCGTTGGGGTAGCCGGCGTTGTCGCCGTCCAGCACGCCCAGCCGCTTGGGGGCGCGGGACGGCCGGATCGAGGTGTTGAGCCGCATCAGCTCGGCCGGGCGCACCCCGGGCGGCTGGTTGAGGTTCGGCACGCCGGTCAGGAAGACCTGCACCAGGTCGTTCCGCGGCGTCGCCGGCGCCGGGATCTTGTAGATCTGCTGGATGAGCCGCGGCAGCTCCGGGTCGGTGACGTACCGCGCGAACTGGCCGTCGTTCCACGGCACCGAGGCGTTGAACCTGTCCTTGTCCTTGACCGGGACGACCACCTCGTTCACCAGCGGCATGCCCAGCCTGGAGACCTGCGCGTACTCACCGGAGGCGTTGCGGCGCTGCACCGCCGAGTACACGCCGATCGTCGGCTGCCCCTGCTTGACCAGCGCCTGCGTGGGAACCTGCAGGGCGACGGCCTGCACGTTGTAGCCGCGCAGCGTGTCGTTGCCGACCTCCTTGAGGTTCCCGCCGTACAGCAGGTCGAAGACCCGCAGGTCCAGGAAGAACGGGTCGTCGGCCTGCCCGGCGAACACCTTCGCCCCGCTGGGCAGCGTCCTGATCGCCTGCTGCCGCAGCGTCCGGTAGTCGGGCATGGAGGCGCGGCCCACGTTGGACGGCGCCACCGGCACGCCGGACGCCAGCGTCCGCGTGCTGTGCACCGCGCCGCCCTGCCGCTGGATCAGCGTCAGGTCGTAGGTCTGCCGGAAGTTGAGGTCGGGGTCGTCCAGGCTCCCCACCGGACCGGTGTTGTGGAGAAAGGTGTCACCGTTGCGGAAGGAGTCCCTGAAGGTGAACCGGTAGGTCCACTCCGGCAGGGAGTCGCCGTCGTTGTCGACGTTGATCTCGTACCGCGCGTCCTGGGCGAACTTGTAGAAGTTGGGACCGCCCGCGGGCTCCTCGAACGGCAGGAAGTTGGCGACCAGGGTGGTCGTGTCCGGCCGGTCCGGGCTGACGAAGGCGTACACGTCGGTGTTGTCGTACTGCGGCTGCCCGGAGATCAGCGGCGCCTCGCGGTGGCTGGAGGCGGTGGCCGCGCCGGGCTGCAGGCCCGCGAGTCCGCTCGCCGCGAGGGCCGCGCCCGCGGCCAGCATCGCGGCGGTCCGGAACCGGGCCGGGTGGGATCGTGACATCGCTGCGTCCTTTTGTGCGCGTCCGGCGGCGCCATGCGCGGCACCGCATCCGACCCGCCTTTCGTGGCGCGGAGGCCTCCCGGATGGCCCGATGGCCGCATGGGGCCAGATCCCAACCCCGCCCGCCGTAACGGCGTCTCAGTCGCAGCCGAGCGTGGCGGCGGCGTGCAGCAGGTCCCACGCCAGCGCCGCGTCGCCGTCCGCGACATGCGGGAACGCCTCCGGGCGGCGGCGGTTGGCCACCAGCCGGCAGAACTCCTCGGCACCGGCCGTGACGGTCACGTCCACGGCGGCCGGCCCGCCGGGACCGCCCGGCGGGAGCGGGGTCCCGGGGGCGAGCGGCACGAGCCATCCGCCGCCGCCCGGCCCGGTCAGCCTCAGCCGCGCCGTACGGCCCGGCCGCGCCCGCCCCGACGCGCGCATCGCCTGCGGCAGCATCGGCACCGCCATCTCGACGATGAGCCGCAGATGCCCGCCCGGCGGCGGCTCGGCGGGGCGGCCCACGACGGCGCGGATGTCGTCGGCGTGCGTCCAGGTCTCGAACGTCCGCTGCACCAGCCCGGTGCGCGCCGGAGCGCGGACCGGCCGGGCCCCGGCCAGGGACGCCTCGCGCTCCAGCAGGCGCGCGTCGGCGCTGAAGCCCCGCACGACGGCGTCGGCCTGCGCCCGCCACACCCCACGCGGATCGTGCGCCGCGCGCGCCGGGACGAGCCCGAGATCGCCCGCGAACGCCGCGTCGTTGCCGATCAGATGGCCGACCAGGTGCCGGACCGAGTCGTACTTGGGCAGCGGCGCCCGCCAGTCGGCGGCCGTCAGCGAGGCCAGCAGCCTGTCCATGCGCGCCACCTGCCGCGCGTACGCGCCCGCCAGCTGCCCGTGAACGCCCATCGCGACGTCCACCGCTACTCCCGGCCGGCGCCTGCGCAGCGCGGCCGACAGCACCGCCGCGCGCAGCTCCGGCGGGGGAGCCGCCCGCGTCACGGCCGCCAGCAGCCCCGCGGTGCCGCGGAGCCGGACGGCATCCTCGGAACAGCCGGCACAGGAGGCGACATGCTCGGAGATCCGGGCGGCCTCATCGGGCGGGCAGGAGTCCAGTGCCCAGGCGGCGAGAGCCCCGTCCACGTCAGGATGTCCTTCCTCGCTCAAGCCCGGCCTCCTTCCGAAAGTACGCCGCCCCCGCCCGTTCCACCAGTGGCCGTCGCGTTCGCGGTCGCCGCGTCCGCGTCCGCGCGGGTGCTCACGAGGTGAGCCCCTCGCGTTCCAGCTCCCGCGCCAGCCGCGCCAGCGCGCTGCGGATCCGCGACTTGGCCGTCCCCTCCGGGATGCCCAGCCGCACCGCCACCTCGCGGTAGGTCAGGCCGCTGTAATAGGCCAGCTCCAGGACCTCGCGCAGATTCGGCGGAAGGCCCTCAAGCCCGCGCCGCACCCCGGCCGCCAGCTCCTCCTCGAGGACCTCCTCCTCCACGCCGGGCCGCCCGTTCCCCTCCCGGACCGTGACCGGAGGCGGCCGCCGGTGGCGGCTCTCACGGCGCACCCAGTCGACCGCGCGCCGGTGCGCGAGCGTCGCCAGCCACGTGCGCAGCGACCCCTTCGCCGGATCGAACGCCAGCGGACGCTCCCACAGCCCGACGAACACCTCCTGGGTCACGTCCCCGGCCGCGTCCGCGTCCGCCGTCACCCGCCGGGCCAGCCCGTACACCAGCGGCGAGAACAGGTCGTACACCTCGGCCAGCGCCGTCTCGTCCCCGGCGGCGAGGCGCGCGCGCAACTCCTCGTCGCGGGCCACCGCAGGCCCAGGCGCGTCCACCGGCACCACCACCCGTCCTGACCGACCACAGGTCCGCGCGCGCCGCGGCGGGCGGCGCCGCTTCATCCTCTCGCGATCCCGCCCGTTCGCGTAGCGGTGATCTGTCTGACGCGCGCGGACCCGCGGCCGTTCGGGCGCTCAGTCGGCGATCGGGAGATAGATGCGGTTGCCGGAGGCGGTGAACTCGGCGGCCTTGTCGCGCATCCCGGCCTCCAGCGCCTCGTCCTCGGCCAGCCCCTGCTCCCCGGCGTACCGGCGCACATCCTGAGTGATCTTCATCGAGCAGAAGTGCGGGCCGCACATCGAGCAGAAGTGCGCCGTCTTGGCCGGCGCCGCCGGCAGCGTCTCGTCGTGGAACGAGCGCGCCGTGTCCGGGTCGAGCGCCAGGTTGAACTGGTCCTCCCAGCGGAACTCGAACCGGGCGTCCGACAGCGCGTCGTCCCAGGCCTGCGCGCCCGGATGGCCCTTGGCCAGGTCGGCGGCATGCGCGGCGATCTTGTAGGCGATCATGCCCGCCTTCACGTCCTCGCGGTCCGGCAGCCCCAGATGCTCCTTGGGCGTCACGTAGCACAGCATCGCGGTGCCGTGCCAGCCGATCATCGCGGCGCCGATCGCCGAGGTGATGTGGTCGTAGCCGGGCGCGATGTCGGTCGTCAGCGGGCCCAGCGTGTAGAACGGCGCGTCGTCGCACCACTCCCGCTGCAGGTCCACGTTCTCCTTGATCTTGTGCATCGGGACGTGGCCGGGACCCTCGTTCATCACCTGGTTGTCGAACCCCGCCGCGATCCGGGTGAGCTCGCCCTGGGTGCGCAGCTCGGCGAACTGCGCCTCGTCGTTGGCGTCGGCGACGCAGCCCGGCCGCAGCCCGTCGCCCAGCGACCAGGTGATGTCGTACGCGGCGAAGATCTCGCACAGTTCCCGGAAGCGGGTGTAGAGGAAGTTCTCCTCGTGGTGCGCCAGGCACCAGGCCGCCATGATCGACCCGCCCCGGGACACGATGCCCGTCTTGCGCCGCGCGGTCAGCGGCACGTACCGCAGCAGCACGCCCGCGTGCACCGTCATGTAGTCCACGCCCTGCTCGGCCTGCTCGATCACGGTGTCGCGGAAGACCTCGTAGGTGAGCTCGGCCGGGTCGCCGCCGACCTTCTCCACCGCCTGGTACAGCGGCACGGTGCCGACCGGCACCGGCGAGTTCCGCAGGATCCACTCCCGGGTGGTGTGGATGTCCCGGCCGGTCGACAGATCCATGATCGTGTCGGCGCCCCAGCGGGTCGCCCAGGTCATCTTCTCGACCTCCTCCTCGATGGAGGAGGCCACCGCGCTGTTGCCGATGTTGGCGTTGACCTTCACCAGGAAGTTCCGCCCGATGACCATCGGCTCGATCTCGGGGTGGTTGACGTTGGCGGGCAGCACGGCCCGTCCCGCCGCCAGCTCCGCGCGCACCAGCTCCGGCTCGACGCCCTCGCGCAGCGCCGCGAACTCCATCTCCGGGGTGATCTCGCCGCGGCGCGCGTAGGCCCGCTGCGTCACCGCCTTCCCGGTCGCCCGCCGCGGCCGTCTCTCCGGGAAGGCCGCGCCGTCGCGCAGCGGGTCGCCGGAGCGGCGGCCGTCGTCCTCCGGCCGGGCCGCGCGCCCCTCGTAGGCGGCGGTGTCGCCGCGCCCGGCGATCCACGCCTCGCGCAGCGGCGGGAGCCCGCGCCGCACGTCGGCCTCGTAGGCGGGGTCGGTGTACGGGCCGGAGGTGTCGTACAGCACCACCGAGGCCCCGTTGGTCAGCGGCACCTCACGCATCGGCACGCGCACATCGGCGCGCGAGCCGGTCAGGTACGTCTTGCGGGCAGGCTGAACAGAGCCGTCCTTGGTCATGACTGGATCTCTCCCTACGCCGGCATTACCCGGTCAGGTTCCAGCGGTCAGCGGCCGTCCCAGCCGCAATCTCAGCCCGGTTCGCCGGGCCCCCGCGATCTGTCGGGCACGACGTTAACCTTTCGCCCGCGCCGCCGTCCACCGGGCTCGCCCGGGGGCGGTTTGGGGGAGCGGGCCCGGTCGGGCAGGATTGCGGGTGTGCTGATCAAAGCCCGGGTGCGGGATGTGACGCTGGACGCCCTGCTCGCCGCCGTGCTGGCGGCGGGCGCGCTGGCCGCCGCGCTGGCCTGGCCGGGCGTGCGGTCCCTCGACCCCCTCGGCGCGCTGCTGCTGGCCGGGGCGCACGCGCCGCTGGCCTGGCGGCGCCGCCGGCCCGGGCCGGTACTGGCCCTGGTCGTCGCGGTGGCGCTGCCCTACCACCTGCTGCAGTACCAGCACCACGCGGCCACGCCCGCCGAGGTGTTCGCGCTGTTCACCTTCGCGGTGCTGGGACGCCGCGTGCGCATGGTGCTGTTCGGCACGGCCGCGCTGCTGCTGGTCTGCGCGGTGCTGTTCTCCATGGGCGCCAGCGGGCGCAGCGGGCTCGAGCAGATCGGCGTGATCGAGGCCATCGTCGGCGTGGTCGTCGGCGTGCAGACCTGGCGGGTGCACCGGGCCCGGCTGGCCGCCGCCACCGAGCGGGCCGAGCGCGCCGAGCGGACCCGCGAGGAGGAGGCCCGGCGGCGGGTCGCCGAGGAGCGCCTGCGCATCGCCCGCGACCTGCACGACCTGCTCGCGCACAGCATCACACTGATCGGCGTGCGGGCCGGGGCGGCGGCCCACCTGGTGGCCTCCGACCGTCCCCTGGACCGCGACGAGATCGCCGGATGCCTCAACGAGATCGCCGCGACCTGCCGCGACACCCGCACCGAGCTGAGGGCCACCCTCCAGGTGCTGCGCGAGGCCGAGGGCGGCGCGCCGGGCGCGGTCCCGCCCGGCGCGGCCGGCATCGCCGAGCTGGTGGACGCCGCGCGGGCGTCCGGGCTCGACGCCGTCCTGGAGGAGCGCGGCGCCGAGCGGGAGGCGCCCGAGGTCGGGATCGTCGCCTACCGGATCGTGCAGGAGGCGCTGACCAACGTCGTCAAGCACGCCCGGGCGGGCGCCGTCGAGGTGCTGCTGGAACGCGCCGCCGGGAACCTGCGGATCACCGTGGCCGACGACGGCCGCGGCCCCGCCGCGCCGCCCGGGCCGGGGAGCGCGGGCGCCGGGGCGGGCGCCGGCTTCGGGATCGTCGGGATGACCGAGCGCGCCCGCAGCGTCGGCGGGACGGTCGAGGCCGGACCCGGCCCCGCGGGCGGATTCGTCGTGGCGGCCGTGCTCCCGCTCGGCGCCGGCGACGACACGGCCGGTGACCGGCACGCCCCTGACCAGGGCGCGGACCGGCGCGCCGACGCCCGCTAGGCCGCCACGCCCGCCCCGAGGCGGAGCCGGGGCGACGGAGGCCCCGCCGACCCTGACGATAAGGTCGGGGCATTGGGGGATAGGGGAGGCGAGGCGTCAGTGAGCCCTGATGTCGACAGGCCGCCGGAACCGGGCGGGGGGCCCGCCCCAGAGACCGTGCCGGCCGCTGCGGCGGAGGCGGTCTCGGGACGGATCTGGACGGTGCCGAACGCGCTCAGCTTCGCCCGGCTGCTGGGCGTGCCGCTGTTCCTGTGGCTGGTCCTGGCCGAGGCCGACTGGTGGGCGCTGGGCGTGCTGGTGTTCGCCGGCCTCTCGGACTGGCTGGACGGCAAGCTGGCCCGCGCGCTGGAGCAGACAAGCAGGCTCGGGACCGTGCTCGACCCGGCCGCCGACCGGCTCTACATTCTCGCGACCCTGGCCGGGCTGACGGTCCGCGACATCATCCCGCTGTGGCTGGTGGCCGTGCTGGTCGCCCGGGAGGCCGCGATCGTCCCGATCGCGCCGATCACCCGCAGGCTGGGGTACTCGGGCACGCTGCCGGTGCACTTCGCGGGCAAGGCCGCGACGCTGTGCCTGCTGTACGCCTTCCCGCTGCTGCTGCTCGGCGACCACCAGGGCTGGGCGGCCACCGCCGCGAAGGTCATCGGCTGGTCGTTCGCGATCTGGGGGACGGTCCTGTACTGGTGGGCGGCCCTTCTCTACTGGGAGCAGACGCGGCAACTGGTGCTGGCCGGCCGCGCCGGCCCCCCGGGCCCCCCGCCGCGCCCGCCCGGCGAGGCCGACCCGGGCGCCCCGCCCGGCGAGACCGACCCGGGTCCTCCGGCCGGCGACCAGAAGGGAGCGCGGACACCGCGATGAAGGCCGTTGTGATGGCGGGCGGCGAGGGGACCCGGCTGCGCCCGATGACCGCCAACCAGCCCAAGCCCCTGCTCCCGCTCGTCAACCGGCCCATCATGGAACACGTGCTGCGCCTGCTCAGGCGGCACGGGTTCGACGAGACCGTGGTGACCGTCCAGTTCCTCGCCGCGCTGATCCGCAACTACTTCGGCGACGGCGAGGAGCTCGGCATGTCGCTGAGCTACGCCACCGAGGAGATCCCGCTCGGCACCGCCGGCAGCGTCCGCAACGCCGCGGAGGCGCTGCGCGACGACCGCTTCCTGGTCATCTCCGGGGACGCGCTGACCGACATCGACCTGACCGACATGGTGCGCTTCCACCGCGACAACGGCGCGCTGGTCACCATCGGGCTCAAACGCGTCCCCGACCCGCTGGAGTTCGGCATCATCATCGTCGACGACGAGGGCCGCATCCAGCGCTTCCTGGAGAAGCCGACCTGGGGGCAGGTGTTCTCCGACACGGTCAACACCGGCATCTACGTCATGGAGCCGGAGGTGCTCGACCACGTCGCCGAGGGCACCGCCGTCGACTGGTCCGGCGAGGTGTTCCCCAAGCTGCTCGCCGAGGGCGCCCCGCTGTACGGCTACGTCGCCGACTGCTACTGGGAGGACGTCGGCACCCACGCCAGCTACATGAAGGCCCAGGCCGACATGCTCTCCGGCCTGGTCGACATCGACCTCGACGGCTTCGAGCTGTCCCCCGGCGTGTGGGTGGGAGAGGGCGCCGAGGTCGACGCGGATGCCGTGCTGAAGGGCCCCCTGTACGTGGGCGACTACGCCAAGGTGGAGGCCGGCGTCGAACTGCGCGAGTTCACCGTCCTCGGCAGCAACGTCGTCGTCAAGGAGGGCGCCTTCCTGCACCGCGCCGTCGTCCACGACAACGTCTTCATCGCCCCCTCGACCAACCTGCGCGGCTGCGTGATCGGCAAGAACACCGACATCATGTCCGGCGCCCGGGTGGAGGAGGGCGCGATCGTCGGGGACGAGTGCGTGATCGAGGCCGAGGCGTACGTCTCCAGCCAGGTCAAGGTGTACCCGTTCAAGACGATCGAGGCCGGCGCCGTCGTCAACACCAGCGTCATCTGGGAGTCCCGGGGGCAGCGCAGCCTGTTCGGCCCGCGCGGGGTGTCCGGGCTGATCAACGTGGAGATCACCCCGGAGCTGGCGGTCCGGCTGGCCAGCGCCTACGCGACCACGCTGAAGAAGGGCACCGCGGTCGTGACCGGACGGGACGCCTCGCGCGCCGCCCGCACCCTCAAACGCGCGATGATCAGCGCGCTGACCTCCACCGCGATCGACGTCCAGGACCTGGAGGCGTGCGCGCTGCCGGTGGCGCGGTTCGAGACCGCCCGGGAGGACTGCGCCGGCGGCCTCTACATCCGCACCACGCCGGGCGACCCCCAGGGCGTCGACATCATGTTCCTGGACCCCGACGGCGCCGACCTGTCCCAGGCCGCGCAGCGCAAGCTGGAACGGGTCTTCGGGCGGCAGGAGTACCGGCGGGCGTTCCCCGGCGAGATCGCCGAACTCACCTACCCGGCGCGGACCATCGAGACCTACACCCGCGACCTGCTGCGCCGCGTCGACATGACCGGCGTCCGCGAGGCCGGGCTGAAGATCGTCCTGGACTGCGCGGGCGGTACCGCGTCCCTCGTGCTGCCGACCCTGCTCGGCCGCGTCGGCGTGGAGGTGCTCACCCGCAACAACCGGCTGGACGAGGCCAACCCCACCGAGACGCTCGCCGAGCGGATGCGCGACCTGCAGCGGCTCGGCGAACTCGTGTCGTCCTCGCGGGCCGCGTTCGGGGTCCGGTTCGACCCGGTCGGGGAGCGGATCTCCCTGGTGGACGAGAGCGGCGAGCTGATCGGCGACGACCGCGCCCTGCTGGTGATGCTGGACCTGGTCGCCGCCGAACGCCGCGGCGGCCGTGTCGCGCTGCCGGTGACCACCACCCGCGTCGCCGAGCAGGTCTGCCGCTTCCACGGCGTCCAGGTGGAATGGACCTCCACCTCCCAGGACGTGCTCACCAAGGCCGCAGCCCGCCCCGACGTGGTCTTCGCCGGCGACGGGCGGGGCGGGTTCCTCATGCCGGAGTTCTCCACGACGGTGGACGGCATCGCCGCCTTCGTCCGGCTCGTCGGCCTGGTCGCCCGCACCCGGCTGACCCTGTCGCAGATCGACCGGCGCATCCCCGTGGCCCACCTGCTGCGCCGCTCCATGCCCACCCCCTGGGCCGCCAAGGGCGGAGTGATGCGGCACGTCGTCGAGGCCGCGGGCGACCGCGGCATCGACACCACCGACGGCGTCCGCGTCGTGGAAGAGGACGGCCGGTGGGCCCTCGTCCTTCCCGACCCCTCCGAAGCCGTCACCCACCTCTGGGCCGAAGGCCCCGACGCCGACGCGGCCCAGGAGACCCTGGAGGAATGGGCGGCCGTGGTAGAGGCAGCGGGCACGTAACCATGTGGAGGAGCGACCCTCCACACCCCACCCGGGACGCCTTTGCGGTCGCTGCGGGGGCGGTCGCCGGGGCGGAGCCGCCCTGATCTGATCGCCGCCGCGATCTCGTCCGCCACGTGCCGGTAGTCGTCCATCGGTCCGTTCCGATTGCTCTGAGTGCAATTCCTCTTATTGCTCCGAGATCGTCGGGGGTCCTAGGGTCGTTTCGCACGTACCGGACTCATCGGGGGTTGCCATGGTCTCGTCGGCCGCGCTGGCCGGGATCGTCGTCGTGGGGCTCGGGCTGGTCCTCACGCCCGGGCCGAACATGATCTACCTGGTGTCGCGGTCGGTGACCCAGGGACGGCGGGCCGGGATGATCTCGCTGGGCGGCGTCGCGACCGGGTTCGCCGGCTACGTGCTGGCCGCCACCGCCGGGCTGACCGCCGTCTTCGCACTGGTCCCGGCGATCTACACCGGCATCAAGATCGCGGGTGCCGCGTATCTGCTGTGGCTGGCCTGGCAGGCGGTGCGGCCGGGCGGCGCCTCCGCGTTCGCGCCCAGGGACCTGCCCGCCGACCCTCCGCGCCGGCTGTTCACGATGGGCCTGGTCACCAACCTGCTCAATCCCAAGATCGCCATCCTGTACGTGTCGCTGCTGCCCCAGTTCGTCGACCCGGAGCGCGGCAGCGTCGCGCTGCAGAGCCTGCTGCTCGGCCTCGCCCACATCACGGTGGCGATCGGCGTGAACGGCCTCATCGTCCTGGGCGCCGGGTCGATCGCCGCGTTCCTGGCGCGGCGGCCGCTGTGGCAGCGCGCCCAGCGGTACCTGATGGGGTCGGTCCTGGCCGGGATGGCCCTGCACCTCGGGCTCGACCGGTCCCGCGCCGCCGCCTCGGCCGCTCCGTGACGGCGGCGCGGGGGATCGTCAGGGGGTGAGCGCCGGGGCGCGGTCCCCGGTTTCGGGACGGCGCTCGACCACCGCCGGCGACGGCGGGACGCGCAGCGGCCGCGCCGCCCACCCCGGCAGCCACCAGTTCCACCGGCCGAACAGCGACACCAGGGCCGGCACCAGCAGCGCCCGCACCACCGTGGCGTCCAGCAGGATGCCCAGCCCCAGCCCGGTCGCGAAGATCTTCACCTCCACGATCGGCGCGGCGGCCAGCGAGGCGAACGCCAGGAAGAGGATCAGCCCGGCGCTGGTGACCAGCCGCCCGGTCCGGCCGATGCCCTCGACCACGGCCGCCTCCGTGGACCCGGTGCGGTCGTACTCCTCCCGGATCCGGGCCAGGATGAACACCTCGTAGTCCATCGACAGGCCGTACAGGAACGCGAACACCATCGCCGGGACGAACACCGCGATGGACCCGGTGGCCGAGATCCCCCAGACCGTCTCGCTGCCGTACCCGAGCTGCCAGACCAGCACGATCGCGCCCAGCACCGCCGCCAGCGACACCAGGTTGAGCAGCACCGCCTTCAGCGGCAGCAGCAGCGACCGGAACGTCCGGGCCAGCAGCACGAACGTCAGCAGCCCGACCACCGCCAGGACCAGCGGGAACATCCCGTACACGGTGGCGGTGAAGTCCAGGTCGGCGGCCGTCTCGCTGCCCACCTGGGCGCCCGGCGGCACGGCCGCGCGGATCGCGCCCACGGTGTCCTTGCCCGCGCCGGTGCCGCCCTCCGCGACCGGGATCACGGTGATCACGGCCGTGCCGTCGCGGTGCCAGGCGGGCCCGCCGGGGGCGGCGACGGCGTGAACCCCCGGCACCGCGCGCAGGCGGGCGGCCACGGCGGAGGGGGAGGCCGAGTCCGGGACCAGGACGTCCACGGGCGTGAGAACGCCGGTGGGGAGCCGCGCGCCGCGGAGCGAGGTCAGCCCCTCGTGGGCGGGCCCGGACTTCGCCAGCGCGCCGCTGTGCGCCTCGCCGAGGTTCATGCCGAGCGCGGCGCAGGCCAGCGCGCCCAGCAGGGCGGCGGAGCCGAGCACCGCCGGGACGCGGAACCTGATCACCTTGCGGGTCCACGCGGTCCACGCC
Organism: Spirillospora sp. CA-255316; assembly: GCA_050942275.1. Taxonomy (GTDB): domain Bacteria; phylum Actinomycetota; class Actinomycetes; order Streptosporangiales; family Streptosporangiaceae; genus Spirillospora. The sequence goes on from CP192047.1 coordinate 5,092,434, forward strand.
CGCCCGGCCCCGTCGCCGGCCCCGCGCGTCCCGCGGCGGCCGAGGCGGCGGCGGTCCAGCCGGGGACCGGCGGTGGCCAGCACCACCGGCAGCAGCGTCAGCGCGGCCAGCGCGCTCACCGCCGGAATGATCATTCCGCCGTAGGCCACGCTGCGCAGGAACCCCACCGGCACGACCAGCATCGCGATCAGCCCGATCGCGACCGCGACGGCGCTGGACACCACGGCGTGCCCGGCGGTCGCCATCGCCCGGCGCACCGCCTCCTCGCCCTCGTGCCCGGCGGCCCGCTCCTCCCGCCACCGCGTGACCAGCAGCAGCGAGTAGTCGATCGCCACCCCCAGCCCGATCAGCGCCACCACGAACTGCACCATGAAGTTGACGTCGGTGACGCCGGTGATCCCGTACACGACCAGGAACGACGCCAGGATCGACACGATGGCGACCACCAGCGGCACCAGCGCCAGCAGCGACCCGAACACGAAGGCCAGCACCACCAGCGCGCCCAGGCCGCCCACGACCGTCTCCACCAGCACGCTCGGCCCCTCGCCGCCCGCGTCCTCCTCCAGCGACTCGATGCCCGTCACGCGGAGCGAGGCGCCCGCCGGCAGGTGCGGCCGCATCACCTCGGCGAGGGCGGCGGTCAGATCGGGGCCCTCGGCCATGCGGTCCCCGCCGCCCGGGCCGCCCGCGGCCTGGCGCGGGAAGACGAGGCCGACCGTCGTCCGGCCGTCCGCGCCCACCAGGCGCCGGTCGCCGCCGGCGGCGTAGGAGACCGTCCGCGCCCCGAAGCGCTCCTCGGCCGCCGCGAACGCCTGCCGCAGCGCCCGCCGGACCTCGGGCGCCTCCACGTCCCGGCCCGCCGGCAGCGTGATCACAGGGACCAGCGGCTTCTCGGCGCCGCCCGTCCCGTACGTCCGCGCGATCGCCTCGTTGGCGTCGCGGGCCGCCGACCCCGGCGGGGTGAACTCCTCCTTGAGCCGGTCGGTGACCTGCGCGGTGGCCAGGGCGCCCGCACAGGCGACCACCAGCCACAGCAGGCCGATCAGTCGTTTGTGCCTCAGCACGAAACCGGAGAATCCGTTCATGCCGACCAGTGCAGCGGCCCGCTCTTCGAGAGCCGTGGGAGCCTTCATAAGGACCCCTGTGAATCCCGCCCGCACCCCCCTTCACAGGGATCTCTCAGGATTTCCGCAACGCGCCCACAGAGAAGTCGGGCGAGACTGGCGGCGTGACGACCACACCCCCCACGGCGACACCGCCCGCGCCGCCCCCCCTCCCGCCCCACCCGCGTCCTCGTCGTCGACGACGAGTCCTACCTGGCCGACCTGGTCTCGACCGCGCTGCGCTACGAGGGGTTCGAGACGGCCGTGGCCGGCACCGCGGCCGAGGCGGTGGCCGAGGTCGCCTCGTTCGGGCCCGACCTCATCGTGCTGGACGTGATGCTCCCCGACGGGTCCGGCGTGGACGCCTGCGCCCGGCTGCGCCGCGGCGGCCACCGGGTCCCGGTGGTGTTCCTCACCGCCCGCGACGCCACCGAGGACAAGATCAGGGGCCTGACCGCCGGCGGCGACGACTACGTCACCAAGCCGTTCAGCCTGGAGGAGCTGATCGCGCGGATCCGCGCCGTGCTCCGCCGCGTCCACCCGCCGGAGCGGGAGCGGGCACTGCTGTCGTTCGCCGACCTGGAGATCGACGAGGACACCTACGAGGTGCGGCGCGGCGGCGCGCCGGCCGACCTCACGCCCACCGAGTTCAAGCTGCTGCGCTACCTGGTCCTGAACGCGGGCCGGGTGCTGTCCAAGCGGCAGATCCTCGACCACGTCTGGCAGTACGACTTCGGCGGCGGCGACAACGTCGTGCAGACCTACGTCAGCTACCTGCGCCGCAAGGTCGACGACCGCGATCCGCGGCTGATCCACACCGTGCCCAGGGTCGGCTACATCCTCCGCCTGCCGCGCGAGGACGGCGGATGATGTCGCTGCGCGGCCGCCTGGTCGTGACCGTCCTCGGGCTGCTGGCGCTCGGCCTGTTCGTCGCGGGCGCCGCCACCTTCGCCGCGCTGTTCGAATGGAAGGCCAGGTCCGGCGACCGCCTGCTCAGCTCGGTCGGCCGCCAGGCGGGCGCGCTGGCGGCCGCGCACGGCTCGCTGCGGCTGCCGGACGACGCCGCCGACCTGCCGCTGCTGTGGCGGGCCGGAGGGCGGCAGGGCGGCTTCCCCTCGTTCCTGCAGATCAGGGACCCGGGCGGGCGGATCGTGCAGACCGTGGCGTTCGCCGACACCCCCCGGCTGCCCGCCGGCCTGCGGCCCGGCCGGATCACCCGGGACAACCCCGACGGCGAGCGGTTCACCCGGATCGAGGCCCGGGTGCGGCCCGGCGACGAGAACGAGGGCCCGTTCGGCCGCGGCGTGCCCGACTGGCGGATCCGCACCGCCTGGCTCCCCGAGGGCCGCGGCACCCTCGTCATGGCGATGCGCACCACCGAGCAGGACGAGCTCCTCGGCCGCAGCCTGGGCATCCAGGTGACGGTCACCGCCGCCGTCCTGACCGGGGTCGGCCTGCTCGCCTGGCGCGCGGTGCGCCGCGCCACCCGCCCCCTGGAGGAGATCGCCGAGACGGCCGGGGCGATCGGGGACGGCGACCTGTCCCGCCGCGTCCCCGCCTCCGGGCCCCGGACCGAGGTGGGACGCCTCGGCGCCGCCCTCAACGCCATGCTCGCCCAGATCGAGTCGGCGTTCCGCGAACGGGAGGCCTCGGAGGAACGGCTGCGCCGCTTCGTCGCCGACGCCTCCCACGAGCTGCGCACGCCCGTGGCGACCGTACGCGGGTACGCCGAGCTGTTCCGGCGCGGCGCCGCCGACCGGCCGGGCGACCTGGCCAAGGCGATGGACCGGATCGAGTCCGAGGCCGAGCGGATGGGCCGGCTGGTCGACGAGATGCTGCTGCTGGCCCGGCTCGACCAGGGCCGTCCCCTGGAGAACGCGCCGGTCGACCTGGCCGCCCTCGCCGCCGACGCGGTCGCCGACGCCTCCGCCGTCGAGCCCGACCGGCCCCTCACCCTGGAGGCCGCGGGGCCGGTCATGGTGCGCGGCGACGCCGAACGGCTCCGCCAGGTCCTCGGCAACCTCCTCGCCAACGTGCGGCGGCACACCCCTCCCGGCACCCCCGCCACCGTCCGGGCCGAGGCGGGCGCGGGCGGCGCCGTCCTCGAAGTGGTCGACGCGGGCCCAGGACTGGACCCGGCCGACCGCGCCCGGGTCTTCGAACGCTTCTACCGGGCCGCCGGGAGCCCCGGCCGCACCCGCGACCACGGCGGCGCCGGCCTCGGCCTCTCGATCGTCGCGGCGGTCGCCGAGGCCCACGGCGGCCGGGTGGAGGCCGGGGCCGCGCCGGGCGGCGGCGCCGCCTTCCGCGTCACCCTCCCGCCGCCCGGCGGGCCGCCCGACGCGCCGTCCTGACCTGCGCCTCGATTTGGCGGGCCTTGCCATGATGGGGCGGTGCAACGGCCACGGGAGGACCCCGAAGAGCGGCGGGAGCGGCACGGTTGGCGGCGGCCCGACGCCTCCATGTCCCTGCTCGCGGACCTGTTCGCGGGCAAGGCGCTCGACCCCGGCTACGCCGAGGCCGCCGCCCGGCGCGAGGCCGCCCGCGCCGCGGGCGGCGGGCCGGAGAGCGGTGAGGGCCCCAGTAAGGGCCGCAGTGGCGGCCGCTCGGCGCGGCGCGGGCGCCTCTTCCGGGCGGGCGTCCCGGCCGTGCTGGCCGCCATCGGCCTGCTGGCGGCCGTCGCCGCCGCCGAGGTGCGCCGCAGCGAGCCCGTGGCGGCCTCCCAGCGCTCCCGGCTGGTCGCCGAGATCCGGGACCGCACCGCCCGCACCGACGACCTCCAGCGCCGCGTGGACGCGCTGCGCGAGCAGACCCAGCGGCAGCGGGCCGCCGCGCTGGCGCGCAGCGCCGCCGGGCGGCGGGCCCGCCAGGACGTGGCCGCCGCCGGGAACGCCGCGGCCGCCACCGCCATGACCGGCCCGGCCCTGGTCCTCGTCCTGGACGACGCGCCGCGCGAGGACGCCGCGGAGCGCCGGGACCGTCCCGACGAGGGGCGCGTCTATGATCAGGACCTCCAGATCATGGTGAACGGGCTCTGGGCGGCCGGGGCGGCGGCCGTCGGCGTCAACGGGCAGCGGCTCACCCCGACCACGGCGATCCGCACCGCCGGGGAGGCCGTCCTGGTCGACTACCGGCCGCTGAGCGCCCCGTACGAGGTGACCGCGATCAGCGGCGCGGCGGGCGGCCCGGCGGCCCTGGAACGGGCGTTCCGGGACTCGGCCGCCGGCCGGCGGGCCCGGCTGCTGGAGGAGCGCTACGGGATCCGGGTCGAGATCGGCGCCCGCGACCGCGTGCGCCTGCCGGGCGCCGGCGCGCTCCGGCTGCGGTACGCGCGGCAGCCCGGGACGGGGCCGGAGGAGGGCCCGTGAGCGCCGCCGCTCGACGGGGGAGAGGGGAACCGACGGTGATCGCCCTGCTCGGGCTGATGATCGGGATCGTGCTGGGCCTGCTGCTGGACCCGGCCGTGCCGCTGTGGCTGCAGCCCTACCTGCCGATCGCGATCGTGGCCGCGCTGGACGCGATGTTCGGCGGCGTCCGCGCTCGCCTGGAGGAAATCTTCGACGAGAAGGTCTTCGTCGTCTCCTTCGTCGCCAACACCGTGATCGCCGCGCTGATCGTCTTCCTGGGCGACCAGCTCGGCGTGGGCTCGCAGCTGTCCACCGGGGTCGTGGTGGTCCTCGGCATCCGGATCTTCTCCAACGTGGCCGCGATCCGCCGGAAGCTGTTCGGAGCATGAGCGACCAGCCCGAAGAGCCCGCAAAGTCCGCAGAGCCCGAGAAGCGCGAGGCCGCCGAAGACGCCGGGAGCGCGCCGCTGCTGGAACTGCTGCGCCCCCGCCGGACCTGGGGCCAGCTCGTCGCCGGCCTGCTGTGCCTGCTGGTGGGCTTCGCGGCCGTGGCGCAGGTGAGATCCAACCAGCGGGACACCACGTTCGCCACCGCCCGCCAGGACGAGCTGGTCGGCGTCCTGTCGGATCTGTCACAGCGCTCCGAACGGCTCCGCGGCGACCTGCGCGAGCTGGAGGAGACCAAGGCGGGCCTGGAACGCGACGCCGAGGGCGAGACCGCGCTGCGCGAGGCGAGGGAGCGCGCCGCCACCTACGGCCTCCTGGCCGGCGCCCTGCCCGCCGAGGGCCCCGGCATCGAGCTGGTGATCGGCGACCCGTCCCGCCGCGTGCGTGCGGTCAACCTGCTGGACGCCCTCCAGGAACTGCGCGACGCGGGCGCCGAGGTGATCCAGGTCAACCAGGTCCGGGCCGGCACCGCCACCTACTTCCTCGACACGCCCGGCGGGGGGATCCAGGCCGACGGGACGCCCCTCACGGCCCCGTACCGCTTCCTGGTGATCGGCGACGCCCACACCATGACCACCGCCCTCAACATCCCGGGCGGCGTCGTCAGGACCCTCCAGGGCGTCGGCGCCACGACCGCCGTCACGTCCCGCGCCAGGATCGAGATCCGGGTCACCCGGCCGGGCTGACACGCGCCCGCCGGGGTATTGTTGATCATGCCGCCGCAGGTCGGCGGCCCCGCGGGCCCGCCGCCCGCCCGGCGCGCGCCGCGGGAGTATCGGGACACGTCCGCGCGGCGCCGTAGACCTGCGATCATTGACGGCGGTAGCTTGGGGGGCAGCCGGCTCACCGTTCCAGTTGACCCCTCGGGCCCTACCCGCGTAAGTTGCGGCAACCGTCGTGTTGGTGGGCGGCGGAAGGACCGTGGTCGGGGGCGGGTCCCCGGCGTGGGTTGGTACAGGATGCGCGTGGCGCAGGGCGGGGCACCGCGAGAGCGGGCAACCGGCAGGCGGCACGCCGATGGTAGGAGGCCGAGCCGATCGATGCCGAGCGTCTACTGCACGCAGTGCGGTCACGCCAACCCGGATGATGCCCGCTTCTGCTCGAACTGCGGCTCTCCGCTGACGCGGAGCGCCCCCTCGCCCACGCCGTACCGGGAGTCGCCGGGGGAGTCCACCTCCACCATCTCCATCGGCGGGCTGGAGGCGCTGGAGGCCGACCAGGGGGCCGCCGAGGAGACCGCCGGGCCCGACCAGATCGCCGTGGAGGCGCTGCCGCCGGGCACCGCCCTGCTGGTGGTCCGGCGCGGCCCTAACGCCGGCAGCCGGTTCCTGCTCGACAAGGACCGCACGTCGGCCGGCCGGCACCCGGAGAGCGAGATCTTCCTCGACGACGTGACCGTGTCGCGGCGCCACGCGGAGTTCGCCCGCGAGGGCGGCGCGTTCTACGTCCGCGACGTCGGCAGCCTCAACGGGACCTACGTCAACCGGCAGCGGATCGACCAGGCCGGCCTGTCCGGCGGCGACGAGGTGCAGATCGGCAAGTTCCGGATGGTCTTCCTGACCAACCCGCAGCACGGCTGACCTGCCCGCTCGGCGGCCGGCAGGCCGCGGGCCGGGCCACGGGGACGAAAGGGACGATCACGGGGACGCGAGGAGGGGAGGGGCCATGAGCGCGCAGCCGGCACGGGCCCTGATGACGATCGGGGACGTACTGGGGCGGCTGCGGCCCGAGTTCCCCGACATCACCATCTCCAAGATCCGTTTCCTGGAGGCGGAGGGGCTGATCGAGCCGCAGCGCAGCCCCGCCGGCTACCGCAAGTTCGCCGACGCCGACGTCGAGCGGCTGCGCTTCATCCTGACCTCCCAGCGCGACCACTACCTGCCGCTGCGGGTCATCCGCCAGCACCTGGAGGCCCGCGACCGCGGCGAGGCCGTGCCGCCGCCCGTCCCCGGGGCCGCGGCCGATCCCGGCCGTCCCGCCGTCCCGCCGCCCGCGCGGCCGCTCGACGGCGCCGTCCGGCGGCCCCGCACCCTCGTCGCGGCCGACACCACCGCCGAGGAGCCCGCGCCCGTCCGGCTCACCCGCCGCCAGCTGCTCGACGGCGCCGGGATCGACGCCGGCCTGCTGGCCCGCCTCGAGGAGTACGGCCTGGTCCGCCGCACCGCCGGCGCCAACGGCCACTACGAGGGCGAGGCCCTCACCGTCGCGCGCACCGCCGCCGCCCTGGGCGAGTTCGGCTTCGAGGTCCGCCACCTGCGCGCCCTCAAGGCCGCCGCCGACCGCCAGGTCGGCCTGATCGACCAGGTCGTCGCGCCGCAGCTGCGCCGCCGCAGCCCGGACGCCCACGAACGGGCCACCGAGACCGCCCGGGAGATCGCCGCACTGGCCGTACGACTGCACGCCGCCCTGGTCTCCACGGGGCTGCGGGAAAGTCTCGACCCTTGATTCTCGCATTTCGCAGGATTTTCCCCGGCGGTCGGCGCGACGCGCGGTCCGACCCTGGGTGTACGTTGGCTAGAGGGTTCGGTCAAGGATCGGTCCGGGCACGGTGATCGAGACAGCGAGGACCAGCAGGGAGCCGCAGTGAAGCAGATGGAGGTCGTCGGCGTCCGGGTCGAGATGCCCTCCAATCAGCCGATCGTCCTGTTGAAGGAGACGGAGGGTGACCGCTACCTCCCGATCTGGATCGGGGCGGTCGAGGCGACCGCGATCGCCTTCGCCCAGCAGGGGGTGCTACCGGCCCGTCCGCTCACCCACGACCTGTTCCGCGATGTGCTGGAGGCCCTCAGCGTGCAGTTGCGCACGGTCAACATCACCGCGCTGCGCGAGGGGATCTTCTTCGCCGACCTGGTGTTCTCCAACGGCGTCGAGGTCAGCGCGCGGCCGTCCGACTCGATCGCGCTCGCGCTGCGCACCGGCGCCACCATCTTCGCCAGCGACGACGTCCTGGAGGAGGCGGGGGTGGCGATCCCCGACGAGCAGGAGGACGAGGTCGAGAAGTTCCGCGAGTTCCTCGACACGATCTCGCCGGAGGACTTCGGCCGCGCCGGCTAGATCATCGTGGAGGGTGCCACCACACCCGTTCACGGATCGCCCCACTTTCCGGCGACGAAAAGCAACGACCTGCCTCGCTACGACCCGTCTTTCCCCCGCCCGGCCCGAAGCGCCGTCCGCACCGACCCCGGCCCCGCAACGACCGCGTTTTCCACTGCTCGGCCCGGAGCGGAGCGCCAGCGGAGTGGAGGGACGGGCAGGCGGCGGGGAGCGTTTCCGTAGCGAGCCCCCAGGCGAGCGGAAGGCGCGTTTCGCGCCGTCCCGGGTGGTGTGGAGGGTCGCCCCTCCACAGTGAATCGTCGCCCCTCCACAATGAATAGAAGCGGGATTCGGGGGAACGGTCGGGGCGTTGGGCACGTCGAAGGGCGTGTGGTCGGGCGGCCGGTTGCGGTCGCGGGCCGTTCGCCTGCAAGTTCATGCGCTGGTGTGGGTGATCTTGCGGCGGGGCCGGTTCCGGTGGGGGCTGAACGGGGTAGGAGTCCCGATGGGACCGCAGGTGCGCAGTTTGCCCACGTGAAGCCGGTTCATCCGGGCATGCGACGCGCCGACGGCGAACGTTGACCACACCCTGACCGGCACCTACCGTGCTGGTGGAACACCCGTGGCGTCAGTCGTCAAACCCCCTTGACGAAGCCCCGCGGGCTGATAGAAGCCGGAGGTCCGCGTGGCGGTGAGCAGCGGCGAGGGCAAGGCGACCCCCGACAGGCAGATGGCGTCTCGGCGCGCCGGAGAGCAGGGCCTGCTCTTCGACACCGAGGTGTCCGCGCCGCCCGAGGACGTGGGCTACCGCGGGCCCACGGCGTGCGCCGCCGCCGGGATCACCTACCGGCAGCTGGACTACTGGGCGCGGACCGCGCTGGTCGAGCCGAGCGTGCGGGCCGCGCACGGGTCGGGCAGCCAGCGGCTCTACAGCTTCCGCGACATCCTCGTCCTGAAGGTCGTCAAGAGGTTGCTGGACACCGGGGTCTCGTTGCAGCAGATCCGGACGGCCGTGACGCATCTGCGCGACCGGGGCGTCCGGGACCTGGCGCAGATCACGCTGATGAGCGACGGCGTGAGCGTGTACGAGTGCACCTCGGCCGACGAGGTGGTGGACCTCCTCCAGGGCGGCCAGGGGGTCTTCGGGATCGCCCTCGGCCGTGTCTGGCAGGAGGTGGAGGGGAGCCTGGCAGAGCTCCCCGCCGAACGCGCCGCCACCGACGACCCCGACGAGCACCCCCACGACGAGCTCGCCCACCGGCGCCGCGCCCGCAAGACGGGCTGAGCGGCCCTAGATCGCCTCTTTGCGCTGGAGGTAGGCGAAGGCCGCCCACCCCGGCAGCACCGGCAGCCACAGCGTCAGCAGCCGGAACAGCAGCACCGCCGAGGTCGCCGTCTCGGCGGTCAGCCCGGAGATCGTCAGCGCCACCGTGAGGGCCGTCTCCACCGCGCCCAGCCCGCCCGGGGTGGGCGCGGCGGACCCGACCGCGTTGGCGGTCAGGAAGACGACCACGACCGCCGTCCACGGCAGCGACCCGCCGAACGCGCGGATCGAGGCGTCCAGGCACACCACGAACCCCACGGTCAGCAGCAGCGTCCCGCCGAGCCCGGTGAAGATCTTCTTCGGTGACTGCAGCACGTCGACCAGCCGGGGGACCACCCCGGAGAACATGCTCTTCAGCCGTCCCGTCGCGAACCGCCGCACCCGCGGGATGGTCAGCGCGACCGCGGTCACCACGGCCAGCGCCAGCAGCACGATCACGATCGTCCGGGACGGCGCCAGATCGCGGGTGGCGGTGTCGGTGGAGCCGGTGACGAACCCGAACACGATCAGCAGCAGGATGTGCGTGACCATGCCCATGAGCTGCGACGCGCCCACGCTGGCCACCGCGGGCCCCGGCCGCACTCCCGAGCGCTGCAGGTAGCGGGTGTTGAGCGCGACGCCGCTCACCGCGGCCGGCGCGACCAGCTTCACGAACGACGCCGCCACCTGCACCAGGACGGTGCGGCCCAGCGGCAGTCGCTCCGGGACGAACCCCATCAGCATGAACGCGGCGGCCAGGTAGGTGAGCGCGGCGGCGGCCAGGGCCACCCCCACCCACCACCATTCGGCGTCCGCGACCAGCTGGACCGGGTCGACGCTGCTGAGCTGCGGGACGACGATGTAGGCGGCGACGGTCAGCGCCACGATGCTGAAGATCGTGCGGGGCCGGAACCGCTCCAGCCGGATCGGCGGCGCCTCGCTCTCCGGCTTCAGCCGCACGATCTGCTCGCGGATCCGGGTGAGCAGGTCGCGGTCCTCGCGCCGCAGCACCGCGCGGGTGTCGCGGGACAGCGCCACCCGCTGCAGCAGCGGCACCGCGGCGGCCAGCGCCTGCTCGTCCAGCACCTCGACCGCCGTGTGCACCGCCCGCTCGGGCCCCACCCGCAGCGCGAGCGTGGTCAGCAGCTGCGCCAGGTCCAGGCGCAGCGTCAGGTCGCCGGCGGCGATCTCGCCCGAGCGCAGGTCGGTCAGGTACGCGCGGCCCCGGTCGGAGATCAGGATCGCGCCGCCCTCCAGCCGGCGGTGCGCCAGCCGGGCCGACTGCAGCCGCTTCAGCTGCCCCCAGATGTCGATGAGGACCGCGTCGGTGAGGTCGTCGTCGGGGACGGCGTCGAGCAGGTCGCCGGGCACGTACTCGTAGGCCATCAGGGCCGCCTCGGTGCCGACCTCGCAGGTGCCGACCAGCCGCGGCGTGCGGGCGCCGGCGGCGTCGACCGCGTACGACATCAGCGACTCCTGCTCCAGCGAGCGGCGCAGCGAGCGCACCGGCCGGCGGGGCGCCGCCTCGCGCAGCCGAACCAGCCGCCACACCCGGTACAGCAACCCGGCGGTCTGCTGGTCGCGGTCCAGGACGCGGACCTCCAGCTGCCAGTCGCCGGGCGGCAGCGCGACGCCGGAGGTGTCGGTGGGGACGGCGCCCGGTTCGTGCGCGACGCGGACGCCGTAGCGGCGGACCTCGGACAGGTCGCCCGGCTCGAGCCTCTTTGCCCGCACGGTGCGCAGCCCGAGGCGTTCCAGCGCGGCGACGACCGCGATGCCGGGCGGCCGCGGGTTGGGGGTGCCGACGGCGTAGAGCGTGCCGTGGCCGATGGCGCGGCCCAGGAAGTAGGTGGCGGCCAGCGCGGCCACCGAGGCGTAGGCGGCGGTCAGGCCGGTCAGCGCGGCCAGCCCGATCATCGACCAGGTGGCGGCCTGCCAGCGGGTGCGGCCAGCCATGCCCACCGCGCTGACGAACGCGATCACCGGGGCGATGTCGGTGTGCACCGGGGCGGTGTCGGTGCCGCCCCAGATGAGGGAGTCCAGCATCCCGCCGGGGGCGGAGGAGATCACCAGGTCGTCCAGCAGGATGGTGACGGCGAACGCGATCACCGCGGCCAGCAGCGCGATCGCGACCCGCACGCCGTCCTTGTGGAACAGCCGCTCCACCGCGAAGGCCACCGGCACCGCCAGCACCCCGAAGCTGGAGGCCAGGGTGGCCAGCGTCAGCAGGAAGAGGGGGGCGTGGGCGGTGGTCTCCTTGATGTCGGTCTGCAGGCCGTGCGTGGTCTGCTGGGCGAAGGAGACCAGCAGCATGACCGCCGCCAGCCCGGCCACCGAGGCGGCGAAGCGGATGGCGTCCCCGGGCCGGCGGATCCGGTCGGGACGGGGCGGCTCGTCGACGGGCACGACCGTGGCGGCGGCCGTACCGGGCCGCACCGCCTCGTCCTTGTCCTCGTGCTCTTGCCGGTGGGTCTGCGTCACGCCCACACCGCCGTCCGGACCCGTCACTGTGATCAGCGTCCCAGGAGCGGCGTCGCGCCGTCGGGCGCGGCGCCCGCTCCGACCGCTCGCACGTTCAAGGTGATTCGTACCCTTCTGGCCCCCGCGGCCCCCTTTTTCGGGGTCCGTCGCCGGACCCCGCGGAGAAAGGGCGCCGCCCGCGCCCCGACCCGCCGAACCAAGCGCTCGCACGGCAGGTCCCTTCCCCGTGAGCTGTGGGTAATCGTACTGGTCCGTAGCCGCCCGAGATCAACGGTTCGGGGCCGGTGGCGGACGCCCCCGGCATGCCCGCCGCCCGTGACCGCGACCCGTCACGATCGTTCCGCCCGGCGGTTGGATAGGCTCTTGGGAGAACGACGCCGTCGACCCTGTGCGGGAGAGATCCCACGCAGCCAGCGTGGGGCGCCGAAGGGGCAACCCTCCCCGGAACCTCTCAGGCAAAAGGACCGCTGGGCGAGGCACCTCTGGAAAGCAGGCGTGGTCCCCACCGCAGGGGGGAACGGTCTCACCGAAGGGGAAATCCCGTACCGCGGGCGAATCTCTCAGGTGCCGATGACAGAGGGGGAGACCGCCGCCGGCCCGGCAGAGCCCGGCGGCGGCCCTGAGCGACCGCAGCAGCCCAGGAGGCTCCCCAGGATGACCGCCCAGTACTTCGCCCCCGTGGCCTCGCCGCAGCAGCACCGGTCGGCGTTCGCCGACCGGCACATCGGGCCCGCCCCGGACGACCAGGCCCGGATGCTGGCGGCCATCGGCTACTCCGGCGCCGAGGCCCTGATCGACGATGCGGTGCCCGCCGCGATCCGCACCGGCCGGCCCCTCGACCTGCCGCCCGCGCTGAGCGAGAGCGCCGCCCTCGACCGGCTGCGCGAGCTGGCGTCCCGCAACACCGTGCTGACCTCGATGATCGGGCTGGGCTACCACGGCACGATCACCCCGGGCGTGATCATGCGCAACGTCCTGGAGAACCCCGGCTGGTACACCGCCTACACCCCGTACCAGCCGGAGATCTCCCAGGGCCGGCTCGAGGCGCTGCTGAACTTCCAGACCGTGGTGAGCGACCTGACGGGGCTGCCGGTCGCCAACGCGTCCATGCTGGACGAGGGCACCGCCGCCGCCGAGGCGATGGCGCTGGCGCACCGCGTCTCCAAGCGCAAGGAGCCCGGCACGTTCCTGGTGGACGCCGACGCGCTCCCGCAGACGATCGAGGTCGTCCGCACCCGCGCCGTCCCGCTGGGCATCGAGGTCGTCACCGCCGACCTGTCCGAGGGCCTGCCGGAGGGCGACTTCTTCGGCGTGCTGCTGCAGTACCCGGGGGCGTCCGGCGCGGTCCGCGACCTGGCGCCGGTGAGCGCGCAGGCGCACGAGCGCGGCGCCCAGGTCGTGGTCGCCGCCGACCTGCTGGCCCTGACCCTGCTGCGGCCTCCCGGCGAGTCGGGCGCCGACATCGTCGTGGGCTCGGCGCAGCGGTTCGGCGTCCCCTACGGGTTCGGCGGCCCGCACGCCGGCTACATGGCGGTGCGCGAGGGCATCCAGCGGCAGCTTCCCGGACGCCTGGTCGGGGTGTCGGTCGACGCCGACGGGGCGCCGGCCTACCGGCTGGCGCTGCAGACCCGCGAGCAGCACATCCGCCGCGAGAAGGCCACCAGCAACATCTGCACCGCCCAGGTCCTGCTGGCGGTCATGGCGAGCATGTACGCGGTCTACCACGGCCCCGAGGGGCTGGCGGCGATCGCCCAGCGCGTCCACCGGCACGCGCGGACACTGGCGTACGGGCTACGGGAGGCACTGGGCGTCGAGGTCGTGCACGACCGCTTCTTCGACACCGTCCTCGCCCGCGTCCCGGGGCGCGCCGCCGAAGTCGTGGAGCGCGCCCGCGAGGGCGGAGTCAACCTGCGCCCGGTCGACGCCGACCACGTCGCCATCGCCTGCGACGAGACCACCACCGGCGAGCACCTCCGCGCGGTCTGGCGCGCGTTCGGGCTGGAGGGGGCGCCTTCGGCCGGGGCGGAGGGCGACGACCTGGGCGAGCTGCGGCGCGAGAGCCCGTACCTCACCCACCCGGTCTTCCACCAGCACCGCTCCGAGACCGCCATGCTGCGCTACCTGCGCAGGCTGCAGGACAAGGACATCGCACTGGACCGGTCGATGATCCCGCTCGGCTCCTGCACGATGAAGCTGAACGCCACGGCCGAGATGGAGCCGATCACCTGGCCGGAGTTCGCGAACGTCCACCCGTTCGCCCCGGTCGACCAGGCCCGCGGCTACCTGGAGCTGATCGGCGAGCTGGAGGACCGGCTGGCCGAGATCACCGGCTATGCCAGGGTCTCGGTGCAGCCCAACGCCGGATCCCAGGGCGAGCTGGCCGGCCTGCTGGCCATCCGCGGCTACCACGCCTCGCGCGGCGAGGAGCACCGCGACGTCTGCCTGATCCCGTCGTCGGCGCACGGCACCAACGCCGCCAGCGCCGTGATGGCCGGGATGAGGGTCGTGGTCGTCAAGTGCGACGACGGCGGCAACATCGACCTGGACGACCTGCACGCCAAGATCGAGAAGCACGGCGCGGCGCTGTCGGCGATCATGGTGACCTACCCGTCCACCCACGGCGTGTTCGAGGAGACGATCACCGACGTGTGCGCGGCGGTGCACGCCGCCGGCGGCCAGGTCTACGTCGACGGCGCCAACCTCAACGCGCTGGTCGGGCTGGCCCGTCCCGGCGAGTTCGGCTCCGACGTGTCCCACCTCAACCTGCACAAGACCTTCTGCATCCCGCACGGCGGGGGCGGCCCGGGCGTCGGCCCGATCGGCGTCCGCGAGCATCTGGCGCCGTTCCTGCCGAGCCACCCGCTGCGCCCCGAGGCCGGGCCCGGGGACACCGGCGTGGGGCCGATCTCCGCGGCGCCGTGGGGCTCGGCGGGCATCCTCCCGATCTCCTGGGCGTACATCGCGATGATGGGCCCGGACGGGCTGCGCGCCGCCACCGAGAGCGCGATCATCGCCGCCAACTACCTGGCCGCCCGGCTGGCCCCGCACTACCCGATCCTCTACACCGGGCGCAACGGCCTGGTCGCGCACGAGTGCATCGCCGACCTCCGCAAGATCACCAAGGAGACCGGGGTCACCGCCGAGGACGTGGCCAAGAGGCTGATCGACTACGGCTTCCACGCCCCGACCCTGTCGTTCCCGGTGGCCGGCACGCTGATGATCGAGCCCACCGAGAGCGAGGACCTGGCCGAGCTCGACCGGTTCTGCGACGCCATGATCGAGATCCGGCGGGAGATCCAGCGGGTCGCCGACGGCGCCCACGACCGCGACGACAACCCCCTCAAGAACGCCCCGCACACCGCCGCGTGCCTGGTCACCGAGGACTGGAAGCACCCCTACACCCGCGAGGAGGCCGCCTACCCGCTGCCGGTGCTCCGGGACGGGAAGTACTGGCCCCCGGTGCGCCGCATCGACCAGGCCTACGGCGACCGCAACCTGGTCTGCTCCTGCCCGCCGCCGGAGGCCTTCGAGGACTGACCCGCCCGGGCCCGGAGGGTTCGGGGGGATTTCGTCGATCATGCCCGCCGATCCGGGTGTCGTCCCGGCGCGCGCGGGCCCGCCGTCGGTAGGCTCGGCACACCGACCCGACCCCCAGAGGCGGAGCATGAGCGAGACCCCGGACCCGGCCGACCCGGCGCGGCTGTGCGAGGAGGCCAGGCGGCTGGCCGAGACGGGCGAGCCCGGTCGGGCCGCCGCCCTGTTCGAGAGGGTTCTCGCCCTGGGCGACACCCCGTTCCGGGCCCAGGCGGCCCTCGGCCTGGCCGTCGTCCTCGACGACGACGGCGACGTCGAGGGCGCCCGGGAGGCCGACCGGGCGGCCATCGCGACCGGCGACCCCGAGTACGGGCCGCGCGCCGCCTACCACCTGGCGCTCACCCACGAGCGCGCGGGCGAGCACGAGCAGGCCGGGCCGGCGTGGCGGGTCGTGGTCGACTTCGGCAACCCGGCCTACCTGCCGCCGGCGCTGCTGGCCCTGGCCCGGCTCGCCGACGACCAGGGCGACTTCGAGACCGCCCGCGGCCGCTGGGAGGACACGGTCGGCACCGGCGACGCCGAGTACGGCCCGGTCGCCGCGCACGACCTGGCGCAGCGGCTCCTGGAACGCGGCGAGCCGTCCCGCGCCCTGCGCGTCCTCACCGCCGGCCTCAGGCTGATCGACCGCGAGAGCGCCCCCTACGCCTACACGCGGCTGGCCGTCGCGATGGGCATCGCCTACCTCGACCAGGCCATCGGCGCGTTCTCCGCGGCGCTCGGCGAGCCCGGCGCCGCCGCCGACGGCGATGTCGGGCCGCTGGCCATCGAGCTCCTCGCGCGGACGCTGCCGCTGCGCGGCCGCGGCGCCGAGGCCCGCGAGGTGTGGCGGCGCGGCCTGGCCGACCCGGGCGTCGCCGGGCAGGTCCGGGCGCGGCTGCGCCGCGACTTCGCCCCCGACGACGAGGACGCGGCCGACGCCGACCCCGCCGACCTGTGGTGGGAGCCGGTGGTGGAGCAGGCGGTGTCCGAAGGGACGCTGCCCGCGCTGGCGGGCGAGGCGTTCGGCGCGCTGGACCACATGTACGCGCTGCTGGCCGTCCGGTACGCCCGGCGCCCCGAGCCGCGCGAGGACGAGGCCGGGGAGGCGCACCAGGTCATGGGGCAGGCGGTGCGGGTGCCCAGCGACTACGCCTGGGGCCCGCTGCTGCACGAGAGCTTCGCCGAGCGGCTGCGGCTGGCCATGGGCGCGCCCGACCCGGGGCTGCCGCCGGGGTGGCCCGACGTGGAGCCCGTCTCCGAGACCTGAGGGTCCGGGAGCCGAGGGTCCGAGAGCCGGGCCCGGTCATCCCCGCGGCGGCTATCCGGCGACGTCGCTCGCCGCGATCACCTTGGTGATCCGCACCCGGACCAGGCACTCGCCCGGGACGGCGTTGCGCGCCCCGAACTCCTCGGCGCGGCCGGCGCCCATGTAGCGGCGGCCGATGACCGTGGACCAGCGGCGCAGCTCGTCCAGGTCCTCCGAGACGCTCGCCTCACCCATGATCGTCACGAAGGAGAAGGGAGGCGTCTGGTCGTCCACGGCGATCGACACGCGCGGGTCGCGGCGGACCGCCCTGCCCTTCACCCCCGTCGTGTGCGTGCTGAACACCAGGTCCTCGCCGTCGAGCACGAACCAGACCGGGGTCACGTGCGGGCTTCCGTCGGCCCGGGTCACCGCGATCTTCCCCGTCCGGGTGCCCTCGGACACGAAGTCGCGCCACTCACTGCCGGTCATCTTCCCCATGCCGTCAGTCTGCCCTACGCGATCTTGCGGGTCCGGCCCGGTGCCGGCGTGTCGCCCCGGACCGGCTACGGTGAGTGACATGGAGATCGTGACGGGGCGGGGGCCCGCCGAGGTGACGCTGGACGGGCCGGACGGGCCGGAGGGCGCGGCGTTCCTGCTGGTCCTGACGCACGGTTCGAACGGCGGCGTGGACGCCCCCGACCTGCTGGCCGTGCGGGAGGAGGCGCTCGGTCTCGGCGGGGCGGTGGCGCGGGTGCTGCAACCCTTCCGCGCGGCCGGGCGGCGGGCGCCCGGCTCGGCCGTCCGCCAGGACGAGGACTGGCTCCAGGTGATCAAGGTCCTCCGGGACCGGTACGGCGAGGTGCCGCTGGTGCAGGGCGGCCGCAGCAACGGGGCCCGGGTTGCCTGCCGCACGGCCGCGGCGGCCGGTGCGAGGGGCGTGGTGGCGCTGGCGTTCCCGCTGCGCCCGCCGGGGAAGCCGGACCGGTCGCGGGCCGGCGAGCTGCGCGAGGCGCGCGACGCGGGCGTGGAGGTGCTGGTGGTGAACGGTGACCGTGACCCCTTCGGGATCCCGGATCCGGTGGACGCCGCCGAGGTCGTCGTGCTGCCGGGCGAGCGTCACGAGCTGGCGAAGGATCCGGCGGCGGTGGGCGCCGCGGTCGCGCCGTGGCTGCGCCGGTGGTGCGCCGCCGGCGGATGACGGCGCGCCGGGTGCGACCGGGGCCGGTCGGGCGGCGGTCGATGGGGAGACGGATCGAAGGGGTGACGGTCGAAGAAGGAGCGACGGTCGACGTGAAGGGCCCGTGCTCCCTCCGGGCCCTGGACGGGCCCAGAGGTTCAGGGCGGGCGGGCTGGCCCCCGAGGAAGATCACCCAGTTGGACTAGTCCCGGCCCGAGGGGGCCGGTCCCCTGGTCAGGCGGCGGACGGTTCCGGGAGGTCCGTCGGCCGGTGCGGTGCGATGATTCCCCCGTCGGGCAGCAGCTCACCGGTGTCCTCGAAGAGCACGACGCCGTTGCACAGCAGGCTCCACCCCTGCTCGGGGTGGGTGGCCAGGGTACGTGCGGCCTCGCGGTTCGGGCCGTCGGCCGAGGGACAGGGCGGCTGGTGCGGGCACATCGGCGTGCCTCCGGTCTGGTTACTCGGTTGCGGTCGTCTGATCTGACGCACCTCAGTGTGGAACGGTTCGCCGCCCCCGGCCATAGCCCGTTGGGACGGTTGTCCCGTGGTACCGAAGTACCGCGCGGCTGTGACCCGTCTCACCCTGCGGTGCCACGCCCAGCGTCCCCCGCTTCGGAGAACGGCCGGAGACCGACACGCCGACCGGACGAGAAACGTTTCCCCAGAATCCGAGTGACGGCAAACCGGTGTCCGCCGCGCCTCTACGATGACCCCCGGGGGACGGCCTTGGGGGAGGTGAGCCGTGATGCGCGTCGCGCTGTTCGTCGCGTGCTTCAACGACGCGATGTTCCCCGGCACGGGCCGCGCCGTCACCGTCCTGCTCGAACGGCTCGGGCACGAGGTGACGTTCCCGCCCGGCCAGACCTGCTGCGGCCAGGCGCACTGGAGCACCGGCTACCACCGGGAGGCCGCCGACCTGGCACGCGGGTTCGCCGCGGCGTTCGGCGAGGGCGATGTGATCGTGACGCCGTCGGCGTCCTGCGCGGCGACCGTGCGGCACGCCTACCCGCGCATGGCCAGGGCGGCCGGCGACGCGGGGCTGGCCCGGGCCGCGGAGGACCTGGCCGTGTACGAGCTGTCGGAGTTCCTGGTCGACGTGCTGGGGGTGACCGACGTAGGGGCGGCCTTCCCGCACCGGGTCGCCTACCATCCGACCTGCCACTCCCTGCGGACGCTCGAGGTGGGCGACCGGCCGCTGCGGCTGCTGCGCGAGGTCAAGGGGCTCGAGCTGGTGGACCTGCCGGCGGCCGAGGAGTGCTGCGGGTTCGGCGGGGCGTTCGCGATGAAGAACGCGGACGTGTCGGTGGCGATGGTGGCCGACAAGGTGCGGCACATCCAGGAGACCTCCGCCGACGTGCTCTGCGCCGTCGACAACTCCTGCCTGGCCCACATCGGCGGAGCGCTGTCCCGCCTGCGCGGCGGCGTGCGCGTCCTGCACCTGGCGGAGATACTCGCCGGAACGGAGGTCACATGACGGTGCCCTCCGACGACTCATCCGGCAGAACGATGACCTCCTCCTCGAGCATGGGCCCGGACACAGCACCGAACACGCCCCCGAGCACGCCCCCGAGCGCGGACCACAGCGCGGGCGGCGGTTCCGGGCGGCCCCGGGCGCCGAAGTTCGCCGACGCCGCCCGTACCGCGCTGGCCGACCCCCGGCTGCGCCGCAACCTGGCGGGCGCCACCGCGGCGATGCGGGCGCGCCGCGCCGCGGCCACCGCCGCCACCGCCGACTGGGACGAGCTGCGCGAGGCGGGACGCGCCATCAAGGACCAGACCCTGCTCAACCTCGACTCCTACCTGGAGGAGCTGGAGCGCTCGGTCACCGAGGCCGGGGGAGTGGTGCACTGGGCCGCCGACGCCGCCGAGGCCCGGCGGATCGTCACCCGGCTGGTCCGCGGCACCGGCGAGGCCGAGGTGCTCAAGGTGCGCTCGTCGGTGCTCGGCGAGATCAGGCTGGACGACGCGCTGCACCGCGCCGGGATCACCGCGCACGAGACCGGCCTGGGCGAGCTGATCGTGGGCCTGGAGGAGGACGACGCCCCCTCGCACCCGCTGTTCCCGGCCCTGCACAAGAACCGGGCCCAGATCAGGGAGCTGTTCGCCCGCGGCCTGCCCGGCGCGCCCGCCGACCTGGGGGCCGATCCGGCGGCGCTGGCCGAGACCGCCCGCGCCAGGTTGCGCGGGCGCATGCTGCCCGCCGGGGTCGCGATCTCCGGCGCCAACTTCCTGGTCGCCGAGACCGGCACGGCGGTGCTGGTGGAGTCGGAGGGCAACGGCCGGATGTGCCTGACGCTGCCCGACACGCTGATCACGGTCGCGGGCATCGAGAAGGTGGTGCCGGCCTGGGCCGACCTGGAGGTCTTCCTGCAGCTGCTGCCGCGCTCGGCCACGGGGGAGCGGATGAACGCCGCGACCTCCACCTGGACGGGCGTCACGCCGGGCGACGGGCCGGGCGCCTTCCACCTGGTGCTGCTGGACAACGGCCGGACCTCCGTGCTGGCCGACGAGGCGGGCCGGGCCGCGCTGCGCTGCATCCGGTGCTCGGCGTGCCTGGACGTGTGCCCGGTCTACGAGCGGACCGGCGGGCACCCCTACGACGCGGTCGCGGGCGGGCCGTCCCCGGGGAAGGGGCGCGGGGCGGTCTACGCGGGCCCGATCGGGGCGGTGCTGACGCCGCACATGCGGGGCGTGGAGAGCGCGGCCAACGCGTCGCTGCCCTACGCCTCCACGCTCTGTGGGGCCTGCTCCGACGTCTGCCCCGTCAAGATCGACATCCCGGATCTGCTGGTCCGGCTGCGCGGGCAGGTGATCGAGTCGCGCCGGCGGCGGCCGGTGCCGACCCCCGAGCTGGCCCTGATGCGCACGCTGGCCTGGACGATGGGCGACCGCCGCCGTTACGAGGCTGCGCTGCGCCGCGGCACCCGCTGGGCGCGGCTGCTGTCGCGCGGCGGCCGGATCCGCCGGCTGCCGGGCCTGCTCGGCAAGTGGACCGACGCGCGGGACGTGCCGGCGCCGCCGAGGCAGAGCTTCCGCGCCTGGTGGGCGTCCCGTCCCGGCGGGGCGGCGGGGGTGCGGCGATGAGCTCCCGCGACACGGTGCTGGGCCGGGTCCGCGACGCGCTGGGCGCGGCGCGCGGCACGCAGGTGCCGGTCCCGCGCGGCTACCGGCGCCGGCTGACCGGCGCGGAGGCGCCGACCCGCGCCGACGTGCTCGCGCTGTTCACCGAGCGGGTCGCCGAGCGCCGCGCCGCGGTGCGGCACGTGAGCGCCGACGAGCTGCCCACCGCGATCGCCGCGGCGCTGTGGGGGCGGGAGGCCAAGCGCATCATCGCGCCCGCCGACCTGCCGTTCGGCTGGCTGGCCGGGCTGGAAGGGGTGCAGGCGCAGGCCGACTCGCCGGTGGTCGACGCGGGGACCCTGGACGGCCTGGACGGCGTTGTCACCGGCTGCGCGGTGGCGATCGCGCAGACCGGGACGGTCGTGCTGGACGGCGGGCGCGCGCAGGGCCGCCGGGCGCTGACGCTCGTCCCGCCGTACCACCTGTGCGTGGTGCACGCCGACCAGATCGTCGGCACGGTGCCCGAGGCGGTCGCCCGGCTCGACCCGGCGCGGCCCCTGACCTGGATCAGCGGTCCCGCCACGACCGCCGAGATCGAGCTGGAGCGCACCGAGGGGCTGCACGGGCCCCGGGTCCTGGACGTCTTCGTCGTCGAGGACTGAGCGCCGCCGCCCGGGCTCCCAGGGTTCTCTCAGTGGTCTCTCAGGGGTTGAGACCGGCCAGGAGGAGGTCGAGACCGGCCAGGAACCGCGCGTCCCAGTCGACCGGGCCCTCGGGCTCGGCGGCGGTGACCGCCGGCTCGGGGCCTTCCGGGCCGCCCGGCGTCGTGCCGCGGACCTCCATCGCGGCGTGCCCGATGACGTAGGACAGCAGCGTGTGGGCGGCGACGGCGGCGGTCCGCTCGGGGATGCCGCCCTGCCGGAGGATCTCCCTCAGCGAGGCGGTGGTGGTGGCGAGCGCGGCAGGGTTGCGGCGGGTGACCAGCAGCGGCAGCACCCCCGCGTGGGCGAGGAGGCGCTCGCGGTACGTGCGGGCCCAGCCGCGCAGCGCCTCCCTCCAGCGGGTGGCGCCGCGCCCGGTGGCCGGCACGTCGGCGGGGACGGCGGCCACGTGCGCGACCAGGCCGTCCAGGAGCTGTTCCTTGCCCCGGGGGAGGTGGTGGTAGATCGCCATGGCCTCGACCTCGAGCGCGTCGCCGAGCCGGCGCATGGTGAGACGGCTCAGGCCCTGGCCGTCGATGATCTGGAGCGCGGCCTCGATGATGCGCTCGGTGGACAGCGGTGGGCGGTGCTTGGCGTTGAGCGCCGGTTGCCGGACCATAGCCGCAACCTTACTGCGTAAAGGACGCGAGTTGGGTGTCCCCCCGCCCAACACGCCGGGGCCGAGCGTACGCTGTCACCGACCGGATGGGAAGGCACGCCGGAGACCGCGCGGCATCGCAGGATGGCCGCGGGATCCCCGGCCGCAGGATCGTGAGGAGCACCGCTATGCCGCTGGGCCGCCGGATGAGCAAGGACGTCGCGGAACTTTTCGAGGCCGACCGGGTGCTCGCCGACACCTACCGCGAGCGGCTGGCCGAGGCCACCGAGGCCGAGGCCGCGCTGCGCGCCGCCCAGGGCGCCGACTCCACCGACGCCGGCCCGCGCGCCGAGGCGATCGCGTTCGACCGCGCGCTGACGGCCGCGCTCTCGGCCGCCGAGGCCGCCGAGCGGGTGGCGGCGGGGCCGAAGGTGTACGCCCCCGAAGGCGCCGACGCCAAGGCGCGGCGCGCCGCCGAGATCGCCTTCCGGCGGGCCAAGGCGAAGACCGCCGTCCGGCCCTGGACCGACGAGGTCGACCGGCTGCGCACCGCCCGCGAGGCGCACCGCCTGAGCTACCGTGTCGTCCCCGCCGTGGCCGTCTGAGCGCGGACCGGCGGCGCGGTGACACGGCGTCGCCGGGTGGCAGCGGCCGCCGAACTTTGAGAATCTACCCACCCGGGGGAGCGGGGAGGCCCCCGGGGAGGGTCACACGTACGGGGGGATGGGCCGGGATCGACCGCCGTCGTCCGGACGTTGTCGCGATCGCGGGGGGAAACTGTGGAGCGCACGCCGCCTGACCGGCATCGCGTCCTCGAGTGCTACGAGGACGGGGTGCGGGCCGTCCGCGCGCTGGCGGCCCGGGTTCAGGACTGGGACGCGCCCACCCCGTGCTCCGACTGGCTGGCGATCGACCTGGCCGGTCATCTGCGCTGCGTGGCGGAGAACTTCCTGGAGTACCTGCAGGACGCGCCCGACAGCAGGCTGGCCAAGCTGTTCGCCCGGGACGCCGCCGCGGCCGTGCTGATCCGCCAGCAGGCCCGGCAGAACGCCGCCGAACTGGCGGTGCTGCCGCCCGAGCCGGGCCCCGAGCGGATCATGGCGTTCACCGTGTCGGCGGGCGCCTACGCCGACCTGATGCCCGACATGTGGGACCGCACCCACCTGATCTACCGGGGGACCAAGTACACCGTCGGCGACCACGCGGGAGCGGCGTGCGTGGAGTGGCACCTGCACGCCTGGGACCTGGCGCGCGCCATAGGCGCCGACTACCGCCCGGCCGATCCGGGCCTGCTGGTGTCGGCGTGGCACTGGGGCGTCCCGCATCTGCCGCTGGCCTCCGGCGACGCGTGGGAGGCGGTGCTGCGGTCCTCGGGCCGTTCGCCTTCCTGGCCGGACGGGGACTTCTTGTCCGACAGGTGACCCTGCCGTACCGGTGACCCCTTGCCGGCTCCGTGGTCCTGAACGGTGAAAGCCCGAGGGCGCCTTCCCGGAGGCTGGGAAGGCGCCCTCGGCACGGGCCGGGCCGATCGGGGCTCGGGATCAGACGCCGGCCAGCTTCCGGGGGTGCGTGCGCAGGTAGACCAGCCAGGTCAGGGCGAAGCACAGCGCGTAGAAGGCGATGAACGCGATGTAGGCGGCGTCGCCGGTCTTGTAGGTCAGGAACGACTGCCGGAAGGCGACGTTGACGAGCACGCCGCCGAACGCGCCGATCGCACCCGCGATGCCGATCAGCGCGCCGGCCATCCGCCGCGCCTCGTGCTCGGCCGCGTCCGGGTCGCCGCCGTTGGCCACGCCGAGCTGCGCCTTGGCGCGGAAGATCGCGGGGATCATCTTGTAGGTCGACCCGTTGCCGACCCCGCTGAACACGAACAGCAGGATGAACCCGGTGAGGTACATCGGCAGCGACGCCTGCGCCGAGGCCAGCAGCACCACCCCGGCCGCGACGGCCATGGCCACGAAGTTCCAGAACGTCACCTTCGCCCCGCCGATCTTGTCCGCCAGCCAGCCGCCGACCGGTCGGATCAGCGAGCCCAGCAGCGGGCCGAGGAAGGTCAGGTAGGCCGCCTTGATCGGGGTGTCGAAGTCGGCCTTGAACTGCACCTGGAGCACCTGGCCGAAGGCGAAGCCGAAGCCGATGAACGAGCCGAACGTGCCGATGTACAGCACCGACATGATCCAGGTGTGGGGATCCCTGCACACGTCCCGCATCGCCCGCTTGTCGTTGCGGGCCTGGGAGAGGTTGTCCATGTAGAGCGCCGAGCCGAGCGCGGCCAGCACGATCAGCGGGATGTAGATCCCCGCGACCAGGCCGGGGCTGCCGTTGCCGACGGTGGCCAGCACCAGCAGGCCGACCAGCTGGACGACGGCGACGCCGAGGTTGCCGCCGCCGGCGTTGATGCCCAGCGCCCAGCCCTTGAGCCGCTGCGGGTAGAAGGCGTTGATGTTGGCCATGGAGGAGGCGAAGTTGCCGCCGCCGACGCCCGCGACGGCCGCCAGGAGCAGCAGCGTGGTGTAGGAGACGCCGGGCTCGATGAGGAAGGCGGCCAGTACCGAGGGCACCAGCAGCAGCGCCGCGCTGAAGATCGTCCAGTTGCGCCCGCCGAACCGGGCGACGGCGAAGGTGTAGGGGATCCGCAGTCCCGCGCCGACCAGCGCCGGGACTGCGGTCAGCGTGAACTTGCCCGCCGGGTCGATGCCGTAGGCGGGGCCCAGGAACAGCACCAGCACGGACCACAGCGTCCATACCGAGAAACCGATGTGCTCGGAGAAGATCGAGAAGATCAGGTTGCGCCGGGCCACTTTGGCGCCGCCGCCCTGCCAGAACTCCGGCTCCTCGGGCCGCCAGTCATCGATCCAGCGGCCCTTGAGGCGGGTCAGCGGATAGCCGCGGCCTCTCGGTTTGACGTCGGTGGTGACGGTCATCGGGGACTCCTCGTGGTCGATGTGCCACCACGGAAGTTAGGAACCCCGGATTTCGCAGGTGTGTGTCACGTAATGCGGCAGTGATAATTCCACTGCACCGCGTGCCCGCCCGTGCTGTGAGGTCGTGTCGTAGGCCGTGCCGTGGGCCGTCTCGTGCCGTGTCGTGAGGTCAGGCGCGGTCGGACACCAGTTCGGCGGCCTGCGGCTGGGACGCGCGGGCGCAGTGGGCGCAGCAGTACCAGTGCCCGTCGACGTCGACGCCGTGGCCCACGATCCGGCACTGGCAGTGCTCGCAGATCGGCGCCATCCGGGTGATCGCGCATTCGAACGAGTCGAAGGTGTGCACGACGCCCTGCGCGTGCACCTCGAAGCTCATCGCGTAGTCGTTGCCGCAGACCTCGCAGGCAGCCATGATGGACGGTCCTTCCCCCTGGGACGTCGGTTGTCTGCTGCGGCCCCTACCCGTTCAGGGGGAGGCTACCCCGGCCGCGGCCCCGAAGGAGGGCGCGCGGCCGTCCTCCAGGTAGACGGCGCGGCCCTCGGCCATCCCGCGCAGGCTGGGCGGCATCCGCCGGGCGATGTGCGGCGGCGCCAGCTCGGCCACCTTCTCGGGGGAGACCAGGACGTGGTCGGACAGCTCGTCGGGCGGGAGCCGGATCGCGCCGATCTGCGCGGCGGTGATGGCGCCGGCGAAGACGAAGACGTTGACCGCGTCCACGCCGTCGCGCGGCGGCCCCCAGTCCACGCACACCAGCCCGTCCAGCCGGGGGACCAGGCCGAGCTCCTCCTCGCATTCGCGCACGCAGGCGGCCAGCGGGGACTCGCCCTCCTCGATGACCCCGCCGGGCAGGAACCAGCCCTCCTTGTAGGTGGGCTTGACCAGCAGCACCCGCCCGAGGTCGTCGAGGAGCAGGGCCGCGGCGGCGCCGCGGGTGCGCGGCAG
The DNA here is from genome assembly GCA_050942275.1 of Spirillospora sp. CA-255316. GTDB lineage: Bacteria > Actinomycetota > Actinomycetes > Streptosporangiales > Streptosporangiaceae > Spirillospora. Next base: position 5,118,369 of record CP192047.1, read on the forward strand.
CGAGGCGTAGTAAGCAGCGTCGGGCATGAGTCGAGATTAGGCCGCGCGGGCCCGCCCGCACGGGCGTTCGCGGGCTCCCGGGGCCGGTTCGCGCGCCGGTCCGGCGGGCCGCCGCCGATCCGTTCGGTAACCGGGCGGGGAGCGCCGAAAGGGCATTGACAAAGGTCGACAACGCTTGACACGTGATCGTCAACGTGCCGCCGGGCGGCCCCGGCCCAGGCCGGGGACCGTTCAGGCGTACGGCTCTTACCTTGGTGAACGGCACCGCGTGAGCGGCTTTTAACACCGGGGTCACACGAGGGACGCAGATGTGAAACGGCGCCCGCACACTCTCGGGGCCATGACCGATACCCCGACGCACTGTCCCTACTGCGCGTTGCAGTGCGGCATGTCGCTGGGCCACGACGGAGCGGAGGCGCCCGCCTCGGACGGCGCCACCGGCGTCAACGGCGTCAACGGCGACGGCGCGAACGGCGCGAACGGTGCGCGGCCGCTGCCCTCGCGCGCGGTGCCGTTGCGCGTGGTGCCGCGCGAGGACGTGCCGGCCAACCGCGGCGGGCTGTGCCAGAAGGGCTGGACGTCCACCGAGATGCTCGCCGTCCCGGACCGGCTGACCTCCCCGCTGATGCGCGCCTCGCGGGACGCCCCGCTCGAGCCGTGCACGTGGGACCGGGCGCTGGACAGGATCGTGTCGGAGATCACACGGGTGCAGGGCGCGCACGGCGCCGACGCGGTCGCGGTCTTCGGCGGCGGCGGGCTGACCAACGAGAAGGCCTACCAGCTCGGGAAGTTCGCCCGGATCGCGCTGCGCACCTCGCAGATCGACTACAACGGCAGGTTCTGCATGTCGTCGGCCGCGGCGGCGTCTGGCCGCGCGTTCGGGATGGACAGGGGGCTGCCGGGGCCGATCACCGACCTGGGCCGGGCCGAGGCGATCCTGCTGGTCGGCGGGAACGTGGCCGAGACGATGCCGCCGTTCATGCGGCACCTCACCGACGCCCAGAAGGCGGGCGGGGCGCTGATCGTGGTCGATCCGCGCCGCACGGCCACCGCGCGGCAGGCCAACCTGCACCTGCAGCCGACGCCGGGCACCGACCTGGCGCTGGCCAACGGCCTGCTGCACCTGGCGATCGTGGACGGCCTCCTGGACGAGGAGTACCTGGCGGCCCGCACCTCGGGGTTCGAGGCCGTCCGCAGGGTGGTCAACGCCTACATGCCTGAACGGGTCGAGCGGATCACCGGGGTGCCGGTGCCGTACATGCGCGAGGCCGTGCGGCTGCTGGCGCGGGGGACGCGCTCCTACGTCCTGACCGCGCGCGGCACCGAGCAGCACGCGCGCGGCACCGACATGGTGACCGCCTTCATCAACCTGGCGCTGGCACTGGGCCTGCCGGGGCGCGAGGGCTCGGGGTACGGCTGCCTGACCGGGCAGGGCAACGGCCAGGGCGGGCGCGAGCACGGGCAGAAGGCCGACCAGCTCCCCGGCTACCGGAAGATCGACGACCCCGCCGCCCGCGCGCACGTGGCTGCGGTGTGGGGGGTGGACCCGGCCGACCTGCCCGGCCCGGGGCGTTCGGCCTACGAACTGCTGTCGGCGCTGGGCACCGCCGACGGCCCCAAGGCGATGCTGCTGTTCGGCTCCAACCCCGTGGTGTCGGCGCCGCGGGCCTCGCAGGTGGAGGAGCGGCTGGACGCGCTGGACTTCCTGGCCGTCGCCGACTTCGTGCCCTCCGAGACCGCGCGCCGCGCCGACGTCGTGCTGCCCACCGCCCAGTGGGCCGAGGAGTCCGGCACGATGACCAACCTGGAGGGCCGGGTCCTGCGGCGCAGGCGGGCGCTGCGGCCGCCGGAGGGGGTGCGGACCGATCTGGAGATCCTGGCCGTGCTCGCCGACCGGCTGCACGCCCCCGGCACCTGGAGCGTGGAGCCCGCGGAGGTGTTCGAGGAGCTGCGCGAGGCGAGCGCGGGCGGTCTCGCCGACTACTCGGGGATCACCTACGAGCGGATCGAGAAGGAGGGCGGGGTCTTCTGGCCGTGCCCCTCCGAGGACCACCCGGGCACGCCGCGGCCGTTCCTGGAGCGCTTCGCCACGCCCGACGGCCGTGCCCGGATGACGGCGGTCGAGCACGGCGGCGCGGCCGAGGACGTCGACGCCGACTACCCGGTGTACCTGACCACGGGCCGGGTGCTCGCCCAGTACCAGAGCGGCGCCCAGACCCGGCGGGTGCGGCCGCTGGTGGAGGCGGCGCCCGAGGCGTTCGTGGAGCTGCACCCCGACCTGGCCGGGCGGCTGGGCATCGCCGAGGGCGCGGACGTGCGGGTGGCCAGCCGGCGCGGCGCCGCCACCGTGCGGGCGCGGCTGAGCGACGCGATCCGCCCCGACACCGTCTTCATACCCTTCCACTGGGCGGGCGAGGGCAGGGCCAACCTGCTGACCAATCCGGCGCTGGACCCGATATCGCGGATGCCGGAGTTCAAGGTGTGCGCCGTCCGCCTCGAACCGCTGGAGTCACCGGATCCCGAGTCAGCGCAGCCCCGGGCCGTCATCACCCCGATCGACGAAGGAGCCAGTACGTGATCAGCGAAGCCGACGAGCCGATGGCCGGATCCCGCGGGATCGTGGTCGTGGGCAACGGGATGGCGGGGTCCAGGCTGGTGTCGGAGATCCGCGCGCGGGACCCGCGGGTGCCGCTGACGGTGTTCGGCGCCGAGCCGCGGCAGCCCTACAACCGGGTGCTGCTGTCCAACGTGCTGGCCGGCGCGACCGGCCCCGACCAGATCGGCCTGGTCGATCCTGCCTGGTACGAGGCGAGCGGCGTGGACGCGCGACTGGGCGTGGAGGTGGTCGAGATCGACCGCCGGGCCCGGGTCGTGCACGGCTCGGACGGCAGCGCCGTGCCGTACGGGACGCTGGTGATGGCGACCGGCAGCAGCTCGTTCGTCCCGCCGATCCCGGGCACCGAGGGCGGGCTGCCCGCCGGCGCGGTGACGTTCCGGACCCTGGACGACTGCAGCGCGATCATCGACGCGGCGGAAGGGGCCCGGCGGGCCGTGGTGATCGGCGGCGGGCTGCTGGGCATCGAGGCCGCGCGCGGGCTGGTGGGCCGCGGCCTGGAGGTGACGGTCGTGCACCTGGCCGGGCACCTGATGGAGCGCCAGCTCGATCCCGGGGCCGGCAAGGTGCTGGCCCGCACGCTGAGCAGGCTGGGCATCCGGGCCCGGGTCGAGGTCAACGTGACCGCACTGCGGGTCGAGCGGCGCGCCGAAGGTCCGCGCGTGACCGGGGTGGAGCTGGCCGCGCCGGGCGGCGAGGGCGGGCCCGAGGCCCTGGACGCCGACCTGGTCGTGCTGGCGTGCGGCGTGCGGCCCGAGGTGGACCTGGCCCGGGCCACCGGGCTGGAGGTCGACCGCGGGATCGTGGTGGACGAGATGCTGCGGTCGGTGACCGATCCGTCGGTGCGGGCGATCGGCGAGTGCTCCCAGTACGGCGGCACTGTGTACGGACTGGTGGCGCCGGCGTGGGAGCAGGCGACGGTGCTGGCCGACCTGCTCACCGGCGCGGACGCGCGGGCCCGGTTCACCGGGGCCCGGCAGATCACCCGGCTGAAGGCGGCCAGCGTGGACCTGGTGGCGATGGGGGAGACCCATCACGGCGACGACGATCCCGACGTGGAGGTGATCCAGTTCGCCGACGCCAGCCGCGGGACGTACAAGAAGGTGACGATCCGCGAGGACCGGGTGATCGGGGCGATCCTGCTGGGGGAGACGAGCACGGCGGGGACGCTGACCCAGCTGTACGACCGGGCGGCGCCGCTGCCCGCCGACCGGCTGAGCCTGTTCTTCCCGGGGATGGGCGGCGCGCAGCCCGCCGATTCGCCGGTGCGGATGCCGGACGCGGCGACGGTCTGCCAGTGCAACAACGTCACCAAGGGGCAGATCCGGGCGTGCTGGGAGAAAGGCGCGCGGACGGCGGACGAGGTGGCGGCGCGGACCCGGGCGAGCACGGGCTGCGGGGGCTGCCGGGACGCCCTGGAGGGCATCGTGGGCTGGCTGGGGGAGCAGGACTCCGTTCCCGCCGGGTGAGCCCGCGCGGGAGACGCCGCAGGTGCGGCCCCGTGTCCGTGACGGCCCGGCCGTGACGTCGCGGCCGTGGTGCGGATCACAGGGAATCGGGACGAAGGCCCGTCGCGGGCCCGGTCGACAAGGTCGGCCGGGCATCGCGGCGGGTTTTCGCCTATTCGGAAGGATGCACGGAAATTCTGCGGCGGTTGATTGCGGGGTGACCACGATTCGATTTCGAGGTGAGCGTCTTTTAACACGCCGGTGACAAAGGGGACGCAACCGTGAAACGGCTCCTGCTGAGGATCGGGCCCATGAACGACGGAGGGGACGAACCCATGGAGCTGGTCGTGGTCGGCCACGGGCCGACAGGCCACCGGCTCGTCGAGGCGCTGCGCGAGCGCGACACGGCCCGTTCCTGGCGCGTCACGGTGATCGGGGAGGAGACCCGCCCGGCCTACGACCGGGTGGCGCTGACGTCCTACCTGACCGAGGACGCGGATCTGGCCTGCCCGCCGCACGACGCCGGCGTGGAGCTGGTGACCGGCGACCCGGTGGTGGCGATCGACCGAGAGGCCCGCACGGTGCGCACCGCGTCGGGGCGCGAGGCGCCCTACGACGCGCTGGTCCTGGCGACGGGTTCGGCGCCGTTCGTGCCGCCGGTGCCGGGCCACGACCTCCCCGGCGTGTTCGTCTACCGCACGATCGACGACCTGGACGCGCTCCGCGCGCACTGCGCGGACCTTACAACGTCAAGCACCGGGGCCGGCGGCGTCGTGGTCGGCGGCGGGCTCCTCGGGCTCGAGGCCGCCCGGGCGATGCAGGGCCTGGGCGTGGACACCCACGTCGTCGAGGTCGCGCCGTGGCTGATGCCGCGCCAGCTCGACGAGGGCGGCGGCGCCATGCTGCGCCGCCACATCGAGTCCCTGGACATGAAGGTGCACGCCGGGACGCCGATGGAGGGCCTGGAGGCGGGCGACGACGGCTCGGTGGCGCGGGTCGCGCTGTCCGACGGCACGGCGATCGAGGCCGGCGTGGTGGTCTTCTCGGCCGGGATCCGCCCCCGCGACGCCCTGGCCCGCGAGTGCGGCCTGCCGGTGGGCGAGCGCGGCGGGATCGTGGTGGACGGCTCGTGCCGCACCGAGGACCCGGCGATCTACGCGATCGGGGAGTGCGCGCTGGTCGACGGCCAGGTGTACGGCCTGGTGGCGCCGTGCTTCAGCATGGCCGAGGTGGTCGCCGACCGGCTGCTGGCGCTGGCGTCGGGGGGTGAGAGCGCGGCCCGCTTCGACGGCGCCGACCTGTCCACCAAGCTGAAGCTGATGGGCGTGGACGTGGCCAGCTTCGGCGACCCGTTCGCCGGGCCCGACCAGGGCGCCCTGGACGTCACCTACACCGACCCGGTCGCCGGCGTCTACAAGAAGCTGATCGTCAGCGACGACGCGCGGACGCTGCTGGGCGGGGTGCTGGTCGGCGACGCCGAGTCGTACCCGACACTGCGCGCCTACGTCGGCGCCGAGCTGCCCGGCTCGCCGGAGCAGGCGCTGTTCGGCGGCACCGAGGCGGCCGGCGGGGACCTGCCCGGCGCGACGGTGATCTGCAGCTGCAACAACGTCAGCGCCGACACGATCCGCTGCGCGATCCGCGACGAGGGCCTGACCGACATCCCGGGCATCAAGTCCTGCACCAAGGCGGGCAGCACCTGCGGCAGCTGCGTGCCGCTGGCCAAGAAGATCCTGGACGCGGAGCTGACCGCCGCCGGGATCGAGGTCAGCCGGGCGCTGTGCGAGCACTTCGACTACAGCCGCGCCGAGCTGTTCGACATCGTGCGGGTGCGCGGCATCGGCACCTTCACCGACCTGATCGAGCAGCACGGCCGGGGCCGCGGCTGCGACATCTGCAAGCCGGCGGTGGCCTCGATCCTGGCCAGCCTGGGGAACGGGCACATCCTGGAGGGCGAGCAGGCGGCGCTGCAGGACACCAACGACCACTTCCTGGCCAACATGCAGAAGAACGGCACCTACTCGGTGGTGCCGCGGGTGCCCGGCGGCGAGATCACCCCGGACAAGCTGATCGTGATCGGCGAGGTGGCCAAGGAGTTCGGCCTCTACCTTAAGATCACCGGGGCGCAGCGGCTGGACCTGTTCGGCGCCCGCGTCGAGCAGCTCCCGCTGATCTGGAAGCGGCTGGTGGACGCCGGGTTCGAGTCCGGCCACGCCTACGGCAAGGCGCTGCGCACGGTGAAGTCGTGCGTGGGGTCGACCTGGTGCCGCTACGGCGTGCAGGACTCGGTCGGCATGGCCATCAAGCTGGAGCTGCGCTACCGCGGGCTGCGCGCCCCGCACAAGCTGAAGTCGGCGGTGTCGGGCTGCGCCCGCGAGTGCGCCGAGGCCCAGGGCAAGGACTTCGGGATCATCGCCACGGAGAAGGGCTGGAACCTCTACGTCGCCGGGAACGGCGGGATGCGCCCGCGGCACGCCGACCTGTTCGCCACCGACCTGGACGACGAGACCCTGGTCCGCTACATCGACCGGTTCCTGATGTTCTACATCCGCACCGCCGACCGGCTGCAGCGCACCGCGAGCTGGCTGGAGGGCCTGGAGGGCGGCCTGGACTACCTCCGCGAGGTGATCGTGGAGGACCGGCTGGGGATCTGCGCGGAGCTGGACGCCGCGATGGACCGGCACGTGGGCTCCTACTCCGACGAGTGGCGCGACACCCTCGAGGACCCCGCGAAGCTGAGCCGCTTCGTCTCCTTCGTCAACGCACCCGACACACCCGACCCGAGCATCGCCTTCGAACCCGAGCGCGACCAGATGAAGCCGGTCCTGGTGGCCGGCCCACGGCTGGAGGTGGCCGCACCATGACCACGACGTCCGACCTCGCTCCCGACCTCGCCCTCGCCGGGCTCCCGGCCGCGGCGCGGGCCGGCTGGCACGACATCTGCTCCTACTCCGACCTGATCGCCGAACGCGGCGCCTGCGCGATGGTCGAGGGCGTCCAGGTGGCGGTGTTCCGCACCTTCGACGGCGAGCTGTACGCCACGTCCAACCTCGATCCGTTCAGCGGCGCCTACGTGATCTCCCGCGGGATCCTGGGCACCCGCGGCGGCGCTCCCACCGTCGCCTCGCCCATGTTCAAGCAGGTCTTCGACCTGCGCACCGGATCCTGCCTGGACGATCCGCAGGTGGCGCTGCCCACCTTCGCGATCCGCCGCGTGCCTGCCGGGGACCGCGTGGAGGTGGCGCTGCGGGCGCCCCGGCAGGCGGCCCCGGAGGTGCCCGTGGAGGTGATCGGCCCCGATGAACACCGAGAGTGAGCCCCTCGCCGGATTCGCCGTCGGGGTGACCGCGGCCCGGCGGCACGAGGAACTGGCCACGCTGCTGGAGCGCCGCGGGGCCCGGGTCGTGCACGCTCCCGCGATCCGCCTCATCCCGCTGTCCGACGACGCCGAGCTGCTGCAGGCCACGCACGAGTGCATCGAGCGTCCCCTGGACCACGTGGTGGTCACCACCGGCATCGGCTTCCGGGCCTGGCTGGAGACCGCCGACGGGTGGGGCCTGCGCGACGGCCTGATCGAGCGGCTGGGCCAGGTGGACATCCTGGCCCGCGGGCCCAAGGCGCGCGGCGCGATCCGGCAGGCCGGGCTGCAGGAGCGCTGGTCACCGGAGTCGGAGAGCTGCGCGGAGGTGCTCAAGCACCTGCTGGAGAAGGACGTCCGGGGCGCCCGCGTCGCGGTGCAGCTGTACGGCGAGCAGCTCCCGGAGTTCACCGACGCGCTGCGCGCCGCGGGCGCCGAGGTGATCGAGATCCCGGTGTACCGGTGGTCGCGGACCGACGACTCCACGCCGCTGCGCCGGCTGGTCGGCCAGGCGGTGGCGGGCACGGTGGACGCGATCGCGTTCACCTCCTCGCCGGCGGTGGCCGCGACGCTGGCGGTGGCGGCGGAGGACGGGCTGGAGGAGCCGCTCCTGGAGGCGCTGCGCACCCATGTGGTCGCCGCCTGCGTGGGCCCGGTGACGGCGCAGCCGCTGGCGGAGCGGGGCGTGCCGACCGTCCAGCCGGAACGGGCGCGGATCGGCGCGCTGGTGCGGGCGCTGGTGTCGGACCTGCCGCGCCGCCGGTCGCGGCTGCTGGAGGTGCGCGGGGCGTCGCTGGAGCTGCGCGGGCACGCGGTCGTCCTGGACGGCCAGCTGCGGCCGATCGCGCCGGCGCCGATGGCGATCCTGCGGGCGCTGGCGCGGCGCCCCGGGCACGTGGTGTCGCGGGCCGAGCTGTGCGGGGTGCTGCCGAGCCGGCTGATCGTGGGCGGTACGCCCTGGTCGCGGGAGGGCCGTCCGCAGGCCGACGAGCACGCGGTGGAGATGGCGGTGGCGCGGCTGCGCCGCGGGCTGGGGCGGTCGGGGATCGTGGAGACCGTGGTCAAGCGCGGGTACCGGCTGGCGTGCGACCCGAGGCTGGTGGAGTCGATCAGAGCGGAGACCAGTGGCTGAGCGTTCGATCCGGGGGGAGGGGGGAGGCGTTCCGACGCTGCTGGCGGTGGCGCACGGCACCCGCGATCCGGGCGGGCCCGCGGTGGTGCGGGCGCTGCTGGAGCGGGTGCGGGCGCGGCGGCCGTGGCTGCCGGTCGCCGAGGCGTACGCCGAGCTGGCGGAGCCGTCGCTGGAGGAGGCGGCGCGGCGGATCGAGGGGCCGGTGGTGGCGGTCCCGCTGATGCTGGCGCGCGGCTACCACGCGCTGATCGACATTCCGGGCCGGGTGGAGCGGCTGTGCCCCGAGGTGGTGATGGCCGGTCCGCTGGGGCCGCATTCGCTGCTGGCGGCCGCCACGGCCGACCGGCTGCTGGAGACCGCGCGACCGCGTCCGTCGGACGCGGTGGTGCTGGGCGCCGCGGGGTCCTCGGATCCGGTGGGCGTCGAGGACGTGCGCACGGCGGCGCGGCTGCTGTCGCGGCGGCTGCGGCGGCCGGTGCCGTACGGGTTCGTGGCCGCGGGCGGCCCGGCGCTGGCCGAGGTCGTCGCCGAGCAGCGGGCGCGCGGCGCCGAGCGGGTCCTGGTGGCCGCGCATCTGCTGGCGCCGGGATTCTTCCACGGACGGATGGCGGCGGCGGGCCCCGACCACCTCAGCGCGCCGATGGGCGCCCATGACGCCCTGGCCCGGCTGGTGCTGCGCCGCTTCGACGAGGCCCGCGTCTACTCGGCGGCGGCCGTCCCGGTGGCCTGAGCGCCCGCGAGCGGTCCTTGGGGCTGTGCTTCCTGGCCGGGGCCGGAGTCTTTACCGGGCCCGCCCTAGGCTTCAGATGAGCCGCCGGGACGTCGCGACCCGGCGGGGGAGCCGAGGTGAGGACGGAGTCGGCCCATGCCGGAGAGGACCTCCTACGAGCCGGGAACGCCGTGCTGGGTGGATCTGGGCACCCCCGACATCGAGTCCTCCAAGGCGTTCTACGGCGGGCTGCTCGGCTGGCACGCGCAGGCGTCCGACGATCCGGCGACCGGCGGCTACACGATCATGACGCTGGGCGAGGACGACCCGCGCCCGGTGGCGGCGCTGATGCCGCAGACGGTCGAAGGCCAGCCGGTCGCGTGGTGCACCTACGTGGGCGTCACCGACCTGGACGCGACCGTGGACGCGGTGCGCGGGGCGGGCGGCCAGGTGCTGATGGAGCCCATGGACGTCCTGGACCAGGGCCGGATGGGGATCTTCGCCGACGCCGTGGGCGCGGTGGTGGGCGCCTGGCAGCCGCTGGACTTCCAGGGCGCGGGCGTGGTGAACGAGCCGGGCGCCTACTGCTGGAGCGAGCTGGCGTGCCGCGACACCGAGACGGCCGAGGCGTTCTACCGCGCGGTGTTCGGCTGGGAGGCGGAGACCAGCCCGTTCGGCACCACCATCTACACCGAGTGGCGCAACCCCGGTGGCCCGCCGATCGCCGGCATGGTCCTCATGGACGAGCAGTGGCCGCAGGAGATCCCGCCGCACTGGATGGTGTACTTCGCCGTCGCCGACTGCGACAGGGCGGCGGCGCTGGCCGGCGAGCTGGGCGGGGCGGTGCCGGTCCCGCCGTCCGACCTGCCGATCGGCCGGTTCTCGGTGCTCAGCGACCCGCAGGGCGGCCATTTCTCGGTCATCCGCCTGAACGACTGAACGCCGTTCCGGTGGCCCTGGAGATCCTGCTCGTCCTGGCCATGGGCCTGGGCCTCATGGCCGTGGCCGTCTGGGAGTTCCGCCGGGAGAGTGAAAGCGCCCACGTGCCGTGGGCGCTTTGAACGCTAGACGGCGAAGTCGAGGAGCGGGCGGGCGTTGCTGGGGTGGCGGAGCTTGGACAGCGACTCCTTCTCCAGCTGGCGGATCCGCTCGCGGGTCAGCCCCAGCGCCTTGCCGATCTCGTCGAGGGTGCGGGGCGTGCCGTCGAACAGCCCGAACCGCATCGCCATGATCTTGGCCTCGCGCGGGGACAGGATGTCGAGGGTCCGGCGCAGCTGGTCGGCCATGAGCTGGCGGTCCACCAGCTCGGAGGCCTCCGGGCTGTCGGTGTCCTCGATCAGGTCGCCGATCCGGGTCTCCCCGTCCTCGCCGATGGTGGAGTCGAGGCTGATCGGCTGCCGGCTGGTGCGCAGCAGCTCGCGGACCTGCTCGGGGCTCTTGTCCAGCTCGGTGGCCAGCTCCTCGGGGGTGGGCTCGCGGCCCAGCCGCTGGTGCATGTCCCGTTCCACGCGGCTCAGCTTGCTCAGCATCTCCAGCACGTGGACGGGCAGGCGGATGGTGCGGGCCGAGTCGGCGAACCCGCGCTGGATCGCCTGCCGGATCCACCACATCGCGTAGGTGGAGAACTTGTAGCCCTTGGAGTAGTCGAACTTCTCCACCGCGCGGATCAGGCCCAGGTTGCCCTCCTGGACGACGTCCAGCAGCGACAGGCCGCGGTCGGAGTACTTCTTGGCGACCGAGACCACCAGGCGGAGGTTGGCCTCCAGCATGTGGGCCTTGGCGCGGCGTCCGTCGGCGGCGATCCACTCCAGGTCGGCGCGCAGGTCGGGGGCGGGGTCCTCGTTCTCGAGCTTGTACTCCGCGTACAGGCCCGCCTCGATGCGCTTGGCCAGGTCGACCTCCTGCTCGGCGGTGAGCAGCTGGCGGCGGCCGATGGCCTTGAGGTAGGTGTGGACGGAGTCGCCCATGGTGGTGGACTGGTCGTCCAGGTCAACGGCGGTGTCGTCGACCTCGACCTCGGTGACCTCGAACGAGCCGTCCTCGACCGCGGCCTTCGCGGCGGCGGTCCTGGCGGGCTGCGCGGCGGCGGGCGGCGTGTCGTCGCCGGTCTTGGCGGCGGCGCGCCCGGCGGTGTTCGTGGACCTGCGGGTCGGTGCGGGGGCGTCCTTGCCCTGCTCCGCCGTTGCTAGGGGCTTGGCGGCGGCCTTGCGGGCCGGCTCGTCCTCGCTGGCCAGTCGGATGCCGGCCTCGGAGAGCTCGCGCAGGATGGAACGGCCCTGCGATGGGCTGATCCCGGCGGCCTCGAAGGCCTGGCGCACCTCGGCGAGCGAGAGGCGCCCTTGGGCACGGCCACGCTCAAGGAGGGCGTCGAGCGCGGGGCTCGCGCCCTCGATCGGCGGGGTCTCGGCGCTGGTCGGCATGGCGGTTCGTGGCATGGGGACACCCCCTCCCTTCGGTGGTGTGGTGCGGCGCGGAGATTGTGTGCGGTGGTTTCGCGCGCACTATTCGGAACGCTGCGCGGCCGGGTCCTTGTTCCCATCGGCCGGTATCAAGCGTCCCACAGCTCTCCTTCGAGTCGGTCATAGGGCCTCATGGCACGGTATTTCCCGATTGTTCACGAAGATTCCGCCGGGGGCGGGGTGATCCGGCCGTACCGCCTGATCACCCTGGCGCGCAGCTCGGGATCGTCGCGTGGGACCGGTTCCAGGAAGACCTCATCGACCTCCTCGTGCGCCTCCCGCAGCTCCCGCGCCATCCGCACGCACGTCCGCTCGACGTCCCCGGCGGTCAGCGCGTCCCGGAAGTCCAGCCGGGCGCACACCAGCACCAGGCCGGCGCCGAAGGTCACCGTCACGATGTCGGCCACCCACTCGACCTCCGCCGCCTCGCCCAGCCGCCGCCGGATGTCGCGCACCAGCCGCGGGTCGGCCTGCCGGCCCACCAGCAGGCTGAGGTTGATCCGCCCCAGCACCAGCGCCACCGCCGTCAGCAGCACGCCGATCATGATCGAGCCAGCCCCGTCCCACGCCGCCGACCCGGTCAGCTGGTGCAGCCCCAGCCCGGCGAAGGCCAGCAGCAGCCCGACGAGGGCGGCGGAGTCCTCCAGCAGCACGCTGATCGAGGTCGGCTCGTCGGTGCCGCGGATGAAGGCCGGCACGGACAGCCCCGCCTCCCGGGCGCCGGCGCGGACCTGCCGCATCGCCCGCCGCCAGGAAATCCCCTCCAGCACGAACGAGACCGCCAGCACCACGTAGCCGGCCAGCGGGTCGGCCTCGCCGACGTGGTGGCCCAGCAGCGTCTCCACGCCCTGGTAGAACGCGAACAGCGCGCCCATGCCGAAGATCGCGACGGCGACCAGGAGCGTCCAGATGTAGCGCTCCTTGCCGTGCCCGAGCGGGTGCAGCCGGTCGGCCGGTCGGCCGCTGCGGCGCAGCCCCACCCACAGCAGCACCTCGTTGAAGGTGTCGGCGACCGAGTGCGCGGCCTCGGCGGCCAGCGACGCCGAGCCGGTGAGCACGGCGGCGATGATCTTGGCGATGGCGATCCCGAGGTTGGCGCCCAGCGCCACCAGGACCGTCAGCGCGCTCTCCTGCTGCTGTTCAGCCATGGTCGCCCCTGGGGCACCAGACTGCCATGTACGGGACGCCCGCCGCGGCAGGCCTCGCCGGGCGCGGCACCATCCGCCCCGCCGTGACCGGGCGCGAGCGGATGTGACCGGGCGCGACCGGGCGTGGTGATCAGGTGGCGGCGCGGCGCAAACGCTCCCGGTCGGGCTTGCCGGAGGGCAGCAGCGGTATCGCCGCCACCACCTCCAGTTCGCGGGGCGCCGCGTGGGCGGGCAGCGTCTCGCGCACCCAGGCGCGCAGCTCGGCCAGGCCGGGCGCGGCGCGCCCGCCCGGCACCACCACGGCGGTGACCCGCTCGCCCCACTCGGGGTCGGGCCGGCCGACCACCACCACGTCCCGCACGCCCGGATGGCGCGAGATCACGGCGGCGACCTCGCCCGCCACGACCTTCTCACCGCCGGTGTTGATCACGTCGTCGGCCCGCCCGCGGACCCGCAGCCGCCCCTCGGCGTCGAACGCGCCCAGGTCCTGTGTGACGAACCACTCATCCTCGCGCGCCGCCGCGGTCAGCTCGGGGCGCAGCCGGTAGCCGGAGAACAGCACCGGGCCGGCCAGTCGGATCCGGCCGTCCCCGCCGACCGCGGCGCGCACGCCGTCCAGCGGCACGCCGTCGTAGGCGCAGCCCCCGCAGGTCTCGCTCATCCCGTAGGTGGTGAACACCCGGGCCCCGCGCCGCCGCGCCTCGGCCAGCAGGTCCGGGGGAGCGGCCGCGCCGCCCAGCAGGATCGAGCGGAACTTGCCCAGGTCCGCCCCCGCGTCCAGGAGCCGCCGCAGCTGGGTCGGGACGCACGACAGGTGCGCGGCGTCGGCGGTGGCCACCGCCGTGGGGTCGAAGCGGGGCTGGATCACCGGCTCGGTGCCGCCCACCAGAGCCCGCACCAGCACCTGGATCCCCGAGATGTGGCTGGTGGGCAGGCAGCACAGCCACCGCTCGCCCGGCTCGGCGCCCACCCGGGCCAGCGTCGCGGCGGCCGAGTGGCGCAGCGCCGACGCCGGCAGTTCCACGATCTTGGGCGTGCCGGTGGAGCCGGAGGTGGCGACCAGCACGGCCGTGCCCTCGGTCACCGGGACGCCGCCGGCCCGGGGCCGCACGCCGCCGGCGGTCTCCACCGCGCCGGGCGCCAGCGCGTCCAGCAGGCGCTCCAGGGCGGGCCCGGGCAGGCCGGGCGCGATCGGGCACAGGGCGGGGCCGGTGCCGTCCAGGGCCGCGGCCAGCGCCTCGAACTGGCGCGGGCCCGGGGGCAGCACGCTCGCGTGCGGGGGCTGTGACATGACGCGGCCAGCGTAGACGACCCCACTGAACGCGTTCGAATCCGGGAGGGGGTTGAATGTCCTCCGGCGGCCCAAACGGATCCCCGACGGAGAGGAACCCCCACGACATGGTCTCGGAGCTGTTCGACCCCGGAGCCTGGAAGGAAGTCGAGGGCTTCGGCTTCACCGACATCACCTACCACAGGGCCGTCGACCAGGGCACGGTGCGCATCGCCTTCGACCGTCCCGAAATCCGCAACGCCTTCCGCCCCCACACCGTCGACGAGCTGTACCGCGCCCTGGACCACGCGCGGATGTCCAGCGACATCGGCTGCGTGCTGCTGACCGGCAACGGGCCCTCGCCCAAGGACGGCGGCTGGGCCTTCTGCTCGGGCGGCGACCAGCGGATCCGCGGCAAGGACGGCTACAAGTACGCCGAGGGGGAGACCTCCGACAGCATCGACCCGGCCAGGGCCGGGCGGCTGCACATCCTGGAGGTGCAGCGGCTCATCCGGTTCATGGGCAAGGTCGTGATCTGCGTGGTGCCCGGCTGGGCCGCCGGCGGCGGGCACAGCCTGCACGTCACCTGCGACCTGACGCTGGCCAGCCGCGAGCACGCCCGGTTCAAGCAGACCGACGCCGACGTGGCCAGCTTCGACGGCGGGTTCGGCTCGGCGTACCTGGCCCGCCAGGTCGGCCAGAAGTTCGCCCGCGAGATCTTCTTCCTGGGCGACACCTACGACGCCGAGGCCGCGCACCGGATGGGGATGGTCAACGCCGTCGTCCCGCACGCCGAACTGGAGCGCACCGCGCTGGAGTGGGCCCGCAAGGTCAACGGCAAGAGCCCCACCGCGCAGCGGATGCTCAAGTACGCCTTCAACGCGATCGACGACGGCCTGGTCGGGCAGCAGATCTTCGCGGGGGAGACGACCCGGCTGGCCTACGGCACCGACGAGGCCGCCGAGGGGCGGGATTCGTTCCTTGAGAAGCGTGACCCTGATTGGTCGCGTTTCCCCTGGTATTACTAACCGGGTACCACTCATCGTTCTCATCGTCCGAAGCGCGACGGCAGGGGGTTCAGCGGGTGCGGGTCTACGCCATCCCGATGCGGACGCGGTTCCGGGGCATCACGCGGCGGGAGGGGGTGCTCGTCCAGGGCCCGGCCGGCTGGGGGGAGTTCTCCCCGTTCGCCGAGTACGGCCCGGCCGAGTGCGCCCGCTGGCTCGCCGCCGCCCGGGAGGCGGCCTTCGACGGGTGGCCGGAGCCGCGGCGCGACCGGATCCCGGTGAACGTGACGATCCCGGCGGTCGGCCCGGAGCAGGCGCACGCGATGGCGGCCGCGTCCGGGTGCCGCACCGCCAAGGTCAAGGTCGCCGAGCGCGGCCAGGACGAGGCCGACGACCTGGCCCGCGTGGAGGCCGTCCGGGACGCCCTGGGGCCCGCCGGCCGCGTCCGGATCGACGTCAACGGCGGCTGGGACGTCGACACCGCCACCCGCATGATCCGCTCGCTGGACCGCTTCGACCTCGAGTACGCCGAGCAGCCGTGCGCGACGCTGGAGGAGCTGGCCCGGGTCCGGCTGCGGGTGGACGTCCCGGTGGCCGCCGACGAGTCGATCCGCCGCGCCGAGGACCCGCTGAAGGTGCGCGCCGCCGAGGCCGCCGACATCGCGGTGCTCAAGGTGCAGCCGCTGGGCGGGGTGCGGGCGGCGCTGCGGGTGGCCGAGGCCTGCGGCCTGCCGGTGGTGGTCTCCAGCGCCGTGGAGACCTCGGTGGGCCTGGCCGCCGGGCTGGCGCTGGCCGCCGCGCTGCCCGAGCTGCCGTTCGCGTGCGGGCTGGGCACCCTGTCGCTGCTGGAGGACGACGTCGTCCGCGATCCGCTGCGGCCGGTGGACGGCGCGATCCCGGTGCGCCGCCCCGGGATCGACGAGGACGCGCTGCGCCGCGCGGAGGCCGGCGAGGACCTCGCCGGGCCCTGGCGGCGCCGGCTGTCCGAGGCCGAGCGGATCCTCGACGCCGCGGACGGCGCGGAGCGGGTGAGCGGAGCCGTGGGCCGATGAACCCCGCCACCGCGCTGGCCACCGTGCTGGTCGACGAGCTGCTGCGCTGCGGCATGACCGAGGTGGTGCTGGCCCCCGGCTCCCGCTCGGCGCCCCTCGCGCTGGCCCTGCACGCCGCCGAGACCGCCGGGCGCGTCCGCATGCACGTGCGGATCGACGAGCGGTCGGCCTCGTTCCTGGCGCTGGGCATGGCCAAGCGCTCGGGCCGCCCGGTCGCGCTGGTGTGCACCTCAGGCACCGCCGCCGCCAACTTCCACCCGGCCGTGATCGAGGCGCACGAGTCGGGCGTCCCGCTCATCCTGCTCACCGCCGACCGGCCGCCCGAGCTGCGCGACACCGGCGCCAACCAGACCATCGACCAGGTCAAGCTGTACGGGACGGCGGTGCGGTGGAGCTGCGAGATCGGCGTCCCGGAGAACCGGCCCGGCATGGTCGCCTACTGGCGGTCGCTGGTCAGCCGGGCGTGGGGGCTGGCGCAGGCGCCCGAGCCCGGCCCGGTCCACCTGAACGCCGCGTTCCGCGAGCCCCTGGTCCCCGACGGCGACGAGAACTGGTGCGAGCCGCTGGACGGCGACGCCACCGGCGCCTGGACCAAGATCCGCGCCGCCACGCCCGGCTCGGTCCTGCACGTCCCGCCGACCCGCCGCGGCGTGCTGGTCGTGGGCGACGGGGCCAGCAACGTCAAGCGGTACGTGGCGGCGGCGTCGATGGCGGGCTGGCCCGTGCTGGCCGAGCCGAACGGCAACGCCCGCTACGGCGACCACGCCCTGTCCTCCCACCACTTCCTGCTGGGCGTCCCTGAGTTCGTCGAAAGGCACCGCCCCGAGGTGGTGGTGACCCTCGGCAAGCCCGGGCTCTCCCGGCCGCTGCTGTCGCTGCTCAGGCGCGCGGAGGAGCACATCGTGCTGTCGCCGGCCCTGGCCCGCTGGCCCGACCCCGTCCGCTCGGCGACGCAGGTCGCCCAGGACGTGGAGATCCCGGTGGTGTCGGGCGACGACGCCTGGCTGAAGTCGTGGCGGGCGGCCGACCGGGCCGCCGCCGCGGCCGTCGACGGGGTGCTGGACGCCGTCCCCGAGGTGACCGAGCCGCGGCTGGCCCGCGACCTGGTCGCCGGGCTGCCCGGCGGGTCGCTGCTGTTCACCGCGGCCAGCATGCCGATCCGCGACCTGGACCAGGTGATGCGGCCGCGCCGCGGCATCCGGATCATGGCCAACCGCGGCGCCAGCGGCATCGACGGCCTGGTCTCCACCGCGATCGGCGCGGCCCTGGCGCACAGCGGCCGCTCCTACGCCCTGCTGGGCGACCTGGCGTTCCTGCACGACCAGAACGGCCTGGTCATCGGCCCCGGCGACCGCCGTCCCGACCTGGCCCTGGTCGTGGTCAACAACCAGGGCGGCGGGATCTTCTCGCTGCTGCCGCAGGCGGCGCTGCGCGGGCCGTTCGAGCGGGTCTTCGGCACCCCGCACCAGGTCGACCTGGCCTCGGTGGCGGCTGCGCACGGCGTCCCCTACCGGTCCCTGGAGTCGGCCGCCGACCTGCCCAAGGCGATCGCGGGGGAGGGGCTGCGGATCATCGAGGCCCGCACCGACCGCGACGCCAACGCCGCCCTGCACGCCGACCTGCGCAACGCCGCCCACCGGGCCGTCCGCGACTTTCTCTCCGCCTGAGGAGACCCCCGGGCCGGGAGGAGCCGTCAGACGTGGGCGGCGACGGCCTCCCGCACCGCCGGGACGACCTCCTGCGCCCACCGGCCGAGCGCCGCGTCGACCGGCTCCGCGCCGACCGGGAAGTAGACGAATCCCGACGCGCCGTGCTCGAGCACCGCCCCGGTCAGCTCCTCGGCCCACTGCGCCGGGGAGCCGCCCGTCCAGCGGCCCTCGCGGTCCCGGATGGCCGCGCGCGGCGCGGAGGTGATCACCCCGGGCAGGTTGAAGACGGTGGCGACCTCGGCCGGATCGCGCCCGGCGGCCGCGGCGGCCTCGTCCACGACCGGGCGCGACTCCCGGTAGCGCGGGCTCAGCCAGTCCGCCGCGCGCCCGGGGATCCAGCCGTCGGCCCGCCTGCCCGTGACGGCCAGCGACCGGGGCCCCACCGACCCCGTCCACACCGGCGGGGCCGGGACCGCCGCGGGTTCCAGCGCGGTGACCCGGTAGAACTCGCCCTCGAAGGTCACCGGGGCGCCGCCGCCCGACAGCGCCCGCACCAGCGTGATCGCCTCCTCGAACGCGCGCACGGCCGCGCCCGGGTCGAGCCGGGGCACGCCCAGCCTGGCGATGTCGTCCCAGGAGCCGCCCGCGCCCATCCCCAGCACCACCCGCCCGCCCGACAGGGCCGACAGCGAGGTGACCGTGCGGGCCAGCACGGGGGCGGGGCGGGCGGGCAGGTTGGTCACGTTCACCAGTCCCGCGACGCGCTCGGTGGCGCCCAGCGCGACGCCCACGACCGCGTAGGCGTCCAGCCGGCCGCCGAAGTAGGGGTGGTCGGAGACGCTGAACAGATCCAGCCCTTGGCGGTCGGCCTGGATCGCCTGGCGCAGGGCCGGGAGCCCCGCGGCGGCCGCGGAGTCGATGCCGGCCCCGAACCAGGTCCTGCGCTCCGTCAATGCTTCCGTCATTGTGGACATCCTTTCCGCTCACGCGGTCATCGAAAAATCAGTTCGCTGTACGAACGGCAGTCTCGGGGCGGAACCGGCCGCGCCTGCCGTATTCTGTTCGGATGGCGAAGGTCGTGGAAGAGCGGATGGGGATCGTCACCGCGCTGGTGCGGTCGGCGTTCCTGGTGAACGCGGTGTACGCCCGCTCCAGCCGCGAGTACGGGCTGACGCCCCAGCAGGGCGAGCTGCTGTGCGTGCTGATGGCGCGCCCGTACGGCATGAGCGAGCTGGGGCGGACGCTGGGGCTGGCCAAGTCGAGCCTCACCGGCCTGGTCGACCGGACCGTCCAGCGCGGCCTGGTGCGCCGCGAGCCGGTGCCGGGCGACGGCCGCGCCGTCCGCGTCGCGCTGACCGACGAGGGCGCCGCGCTCGCCGACGACTTCTACGCCGAGACCTGCCGCCGGGTCGAGGTGCTGCCCGAGGGGCTGGACGACGCCGAGCGCGCCCGGCTGGCCGCCCTGCTCAGCCGCGTGGTGCTCGACAACGAGGTGCCGGTGGTCTTCATGGAGCTCGACGAGGAGACCGGCGCCCCGCAGGGGCACTGACGCCGCGGGCGCCCATGCCGCGGGCACCCAGGTCGCGGGCACCCAGGTCACGGGCACCGCCGGCGCGCTGTCAGGCCACCTCGAACAGCGCGCTGAACCGCCCGACGAACAGGTCGGCGCCCTTGTACTCGGCGACCGTCTCCGCGGGCAGTACCGCCGCGCCGTCGCCGTCCGGCGCGGGTACCTGGCCGACGCCCCCGCCGGGGCCCAGCGGGAGCAGCACCGACGGGACGGGGGAGGGGCGGTAGGTCGCGGTGGGCCGCTCGCCGCGCGCCGCGGCGATGACGTTCTCCGCCACGACCTCGGCGTGCCGCATCGCGTGCCCGGCCATCTTCGCCTCGGCGAGATCGGTGATGTCGCCGAGGGCGTAGACGTTGTCGTGGCCCTGGACGCTCAGCGTCTCGGTCACCCTCACCAGGCCCTGGGGGGTGCGGGCGGCGGCCAGCTCCTCGCCCAGGTAGTCGCTGTGCACGCGCACGCCGTGGCAGCGGAACCAGATGCCGGCCGAGACCTCCCCGCCGGTGGTGCCGACGGTGAAGTCCTTGGCGATCCCGGGCTCGACCGGCGGCTCCCCGGTCAACGCCGTGCCCAGCCGCAGCTCCACGCCCAGCGCGTCCAGCTGGCGGTGCAGATCGGCCCGCATCTTTGGCCGGAAGGCCGGCACCAGGCGCTCGGCGGGATCGATGATGACCACCTGCTTGTCCGGCCAGACCGCCTTGATCTCGCCCGCGAGCTCCAGCCCGACCGGCCCGGCCCCGGTGATCAGTACCCGTCCGGCGCCGGAGAGGTCCTCGTGGGCGGCGCGGAGCCGGTCCAGTGCCTCCCGCGAGGAGTCGGTGTCGGGCTTGGCCGGGAAGGGGTAGCCCGAACCGGTGGCCAGGACCAGGTAGTCGGCCTCGATCCGATCGCCCGAACCCAGGGTGACGCCGCCCGGATCGGCCGAGACCGCGCGCTCGCGGACCACCCTGCCGCGCCGCAGCAGCCGGTCGTACGGGAAGAACATGTTGCCCGCCCAGTCGGGCCGCACCAGCGCGCGCAGCGCCCCGGCGGCGTGCACGAACGCGTCTTTGGGCTCGACGAGCACGACATCGGTCTCCCGGTCCATCGCCTTGGCCACCGCCGAACCGCCATAACCGCCACCGATGACCGCGACGACACGTCCCATGTCCCTCATCCCATCCTCAAGGCGAGAAATTAAATTCGTTCTACGAACCATACTCATTCGTGGAGCGAACTACAAGTGCGAGGGCGGGATCGGGTGGTCGACCACAGGTCGGCCGAGGCTGCGGCGGGCTGGTTGCTTCAACGTTCAACTTACTATGTAAAGGCGTCGGGCGGCGTCACCCGCCCCGTTGACAACCCTGAGCGCACCACGCGGGTGCTGCCCGTGGTCGTGCTGGAGCCGGTGGAGTCCTCGGCTGACGGCGCGCGGGCGCGTGCGGCCGGCGACGAGCCGGTCGAGCGGACCTGAGCGCGCCGGTCCCCCTGCCGGTTCGGCCGGTCGTCAGGCCGCCGGCAGGGGGACGTGGTCGCAGTCGTAGCCGAAGTAGCGCGGTCCCGCCAGCTCGAGCCCGCCCGGGGTGAGCCAGCGCGGGTCGCAGGGCGCGCCGAGGACGGTGACGCGCAGCCCGTAGCGCAGGCCCTCGGTGGTGACCGGGTCGCCGGTGTCGGTGTCCAGGACGCAGATCAGGTCGGGCGTGGTGGCCACGACCGTGCCGTCGCGGCGGGCGAGCAGGTGCTCGTTCTGGAACGACAGCTCAAGCGTGCGGCCGGCGTCGCCGCCGACGCCTTCCAGGACGGCGGTGCCGCGGGCGAAGCCGCCGGAGGTCCGGCGCCGGACGTCGACGACCTTGCCGGTCAGCAGCCGCACGCCGGCCAGCAGCCGGGCGGCGGCCGCGACGGGGTCGGCGTGGGCGGCGCGGGCCTCGCGGACGGTGCGCCCCAGGTCGGCGGCGAGGGTGAGGGTGGCGGGGACGAGCCCGGCGGCGAGCTGGCCGCCGCGCATGACGGTGTCGGCGCAGGAGACCGAGCAGCCCATCTCGACGCAGGCGGTGCGCGCGAGGCGTTCGGACCACCGGTCGGAGACGCTGTCGATGACCAGGGTGTTGCCCTTGTCGTCGGCGACGGCCATGGGCGCGACGGTGACGCCGATGAGGCCGGGCAGGATCATCTGTGCCTCGGGGAAGGCGCGGCCCATGCCGTCGCCGTCGACGACCGGCAGGCCGGTGTGGGCGGCGGCGATGAAGGGGGCCATGGAGTTGAGCCCGCCGACCTCGATGGGGACCAGGTGGGTGGCGGTGCGGCCGAGGTGGCGTTCCAGCGCGCGCAGCGCGGTGACCTCCTCGGTCCCGGCGGGGATCTTCTCCAGGGAGACGGTGGGGGCGCCCATGCCGGAGATGGCCACGACCGTGGCGTCGTCGGGGACCTCGTCGATGCCGACGACGGTGACGGGGCCGTGCTCGCGGATGGCCCGCTGGGCCAGCAGCTTGCCGATGTAGGGGTCGCCGCCGCCCCCGGTGCCGAGGATGCCGGCGCCGCGGGCGAGGTCGTCGAGGTCGCCGGGGTGGATCTCACGCATGGGCGGTGGCCTCCAGGCGGGTGGGGTCGAGGTCGCCGACGGCCTTGACCCGGACGCGGGTGGCGCCGCCGGGGAGGTAGGCCAGGGGGACCTCGTCGATGTCGACGATGGTGACGGTGCCGGGGCGGGCCCCGGCGTTCTCGGCGTTGCGGACGGCCTCGTTCCTGGCCTCGTCCAGGACGGCGTCGCGGCGGCCCGGGGGGATCTGGTAGACGCGGTCGATCTCGCCGCCGACCTGGGCGATGGCGGCGCCGATGGCGTTGGCGACGGCGAAGTGGCCGGGGCGGCGGACGTCGGGGAGGCCGGGCAGGCCGCCGCCGGGGGCCAGCAGGACGCTGCCGCCGCCGACGGCGACGACGGGCAGCGGCGCGGGGGAGGTGCGCATGCGGTCGACGGTGTCGGCGATTTGGGCGGCGAGGTGGGCGAGCGCGCGGCGGACGCCGGCGGGGTCGAGGTGAGCGACGCGGGCGGGGTCGCCGATGGCGGCGTGTCCGGCGGCGACGGCCAGGTCGGTGGCGGTGAGGGTGGAGCCGCCGAAGACCAGGGCGTCGTCGGTGAGGCGGTAGCCGACGCTGCGGGGGCCGACGGCGGGCGCGCCGGGGCCGGTGAGGTCGGCCAGGGAGCCGCCGCCGATGCCCAGGGACAGCACGTCGGGGATGCGGAAGTTGGTGCGCACGCCCGCGGTCTCGGACTCGCCGGTGGCCTCGCGGGGGAATCCGCCGGTGAGGATGCCGACGTCGGTGGTGGTGCCGCCGATGTCGACGACGGCGCAGTCGGTGAGGCCGGACAGGTAGGCGGCGCCGCGCATGGAGTTGGTGGGGCCGGAGGCGAAGGTGGCGACGGGGTGGCGGCGGGCGTACTCGACGTCCATGAGTGTGCCGTCGTTCTGGGACAGGAACAGCGGGGCGGTGACGCCGGCCTGGGCGAGGGCGCCGCCGAAGGCCTCGACGATGGTGTCGGCCAGGTCGCGCAGGGCGGCGTTGACGATGGTGGCGTTCTCGCGGGGGAGCAGTCCGACGCGGCCGATCTCGTGGGAGAGGGAGAGGTGGACGCCGTCGCCGAGTTCGGCGGCGAGGATCTCGGCGGCGCGGGTCTCGTCCTCGGCGGTGACGGGGGAGAAGACGGCGGAGACGGCGACGGAGCCGATGCCGCGGGCGGCGATGTCGGCGGCGACGGCGCGCAGCTCGGCGGGGTCGAGCGGGGAGATGGGGCGGCCGTCGTACTCGTGGCCGCCGTGGCACAGGTAGACCGCGGGCCCGGCCCGGTCGCCGTCCTCGCCGCCGGTGGCGCCATCGTGTTCGCCGCCGTCGGGGCGGGGGGTGAGCGCGGTGCGCAGGCGCGGGGGCCAGTCGGCCATCGGTGGCAGGGCGGCGGTGGCCGGCAGGCCGAGGCGGACGGCGGCGGTGGGGGCGAGCCGGTCGCCTTCCACCAGGGCGTTGACGAAGTGGGTGGTGCCGATCATGACGGCGGTGACGGCGCTGGGTGCGGCGCCCGGGCCGTCCAGCACCGCGGTGACGGCCTGGACGACACCGGTGGTCACGTCCGCGGTGGTGGGCGACTTGACCGTGGCCAGGACGGTGTCGCCGTCGAGCAGGACCGCGTCGGTGTTGGTGCCTCCGACGTCGATGCCGATGCGCACGGATTCTCCTTGCTCTGGTGGGGCGGGCCCCAGCGGGCGGGGTCAGCGCGGGGTGGAGGCGGCCTCGATCTCCAGGGCCGCGGCGGGGTGCTCGGGCTGCTCGACGGGCAGGTCGCCGGTGCCGCGGACCAGTCCGAGGCGGGCGGCCAGCAGGTAGCCGGCGCCGGCCAGCAGCAGCGAGTTGACCGCGGGGATCCCCGGCCACTGGTAGTGCTCTCCGATCCAGCCGACGGTGGCGGCGACGGCCCACACGATCAGGGTGGCGGGGACCCACCCGGGTTCGGTCTCCGGCAGCCGGCCGGTGGCGCGGGAGGCGTCGAGGGCGGGGCGCCAGCGGCGGGCCAGGAAGTACTCGGCGACCATGATCCCGGCGATGGGCGGGGTGAGGACGCCCAGCAGGGTGAGGAAGTCGGCGAAGCGCTCGAGGATGCCCGCGGCGGCCAGCGCGCTGCCCAGCAGGCCGATCCCGACGGTGACGGCGACGCGGTGCAGCCGTACGCCGGTGAGCGTCTCGACGGAGTTGATCAGACCGAGGGTGGCGGAGTACAGGTTCCAGTTGTTGATCTTCACGGTGGCGGAGATCAGGATGATCACGCCGGCGACGCCGGAGGAGGCGGTGATGATGGCGACCACGTCGGAGGTCTTGACCGCGTAGGCGAGCAGCACCCCGGCCAGGCCCAGCACGTACTCGCCGAGCGAGATGCCCAGCACGGTCTGCTTGACCACGTCCGCGGTGTTGCGGTTGAAGCGGGTCATGTCGGGGGTGGTGACGGCGCCGACGATGTAGGAGCCGGCGACGATGGTGGCGCCGGTGGCGATCGACATCGCCTCGCCGAAGGGCGGGGAGGCGACCAGGTCGCCGATGCTGTGCTTGGAGATCTGGACGCTCATCGCCCATCCGGCCAGGCCGAGGAAGGCCGGGACGGTGACGAACGCCGTCCAGCCCATGGCCTTGAACCCCTTGAGGACCAGCAGCGTCACGCCCAGGCCGGTGATGACGGCCCAGACCCACAGCGGCGGGCCGCCCACCAGGGAGTGCAGGCCTTCGGCGAAGACGGCGGTCTGCACGCCGAACCAGCCGAAGAGGCTGATGGCGATGACCAGGCCGATGAGGGTGGAGCCGTACCGCCCGAACCCGGTCCAGCGGGCGAGCACGGAGGTGGACAGGCCCTCGCGCATTCCGGCGACGCCGACGAAGATGCACACGACCTCAAGGATCACCGAGCCGAGGGTGAAGGCCCAGAAGGCGCCCCAGAACGACAACCCGGCGCCCAGCGTCGCGCCCAGCAGGAACTGGGTGAGGTCGGACAGCTGCCCGAAGCGTTGCACGGCCACGTTGAACCAGGGGTAGCGGGCTGAGCGCGGTACCCGTTCGAGGGGGAAGTCCTCGTCGGTGCGGGTGGTGGTCATGGGGCGCCTTTCAGCGGTGGCTCAGGGTGCCGGGCTCGGGAGCGGGGGCCACAGGAGGTGGGCGGGGCCGACCCGGACGTCGCGGGAGCCGACGTCGGCGCCCACGGCGCCGGCCAGGCTGCTGCCGATGCCCAGGCCGGGGTGGCGGCGCAGGTGGTCCGGGGCCGGTGACCGCCGGGCGGTGAACCTGGCGGCCACGGCAGGCGCAGGTCGGTGCGGGGCGTGAGGCTAGTGCCCGTCGGGCTGATCCGGGGTGAAGGGCCACTCCTCGAACCTGGCGCAGCGTCCGTCGGTGTCGAAGCGCAGGATCCACAGGTCGCGCCAGCGCGACGGCTCCTCGCCCTGGTACTCGACCTCGATCCGCACCACCGCCGTGTCGCCGTCGACGGCCACGACCTCGCTCGTGATCGTGAACGGCTCATCGGGTCCGTCGCGCTCGGCGTCCCACCACGGGCCCAGATCGGACAGGCCCGCGATCGGGCGCGCCCACGGCGACGGCAGGTACGACACCTCCGGCGAGAACAGCTCGGCGAGCGGCTCGGTTCCGGGCGTGCGCCACGCCCGCTCGTACCCGGCGACCCACCTTTCGACGGTATCTCTGTCCATACCCGCCATGCTGCCAGGTGCCGGTCCGGCGGTCCGGCGCCGCTTGCCCGCCGTCTGAAACGCTCAACCGCAGGTGGGAGAGTGATGGCTATCGCCGGGCCTCACGGTGACCGAGAGGCAGGGGAGCGGCGTCACTCGGCGGGGGAGATCTCCTCGCCGAGTGACGCCGGAATCATGCCCCCCGGAGGGGATCCCACACTGAACTTACAATGTAAAGGCCGAGGGTAGATGGAGCGCTCCATCTACCCTCAAAACACAAAAACCCTAATCGAGGAGACGAACCCGGAGGGTGGTGGTGTCCTCTTGGGACCAGCCGTGGGAGGACAGCCACGGCAGTACACCGCCGTGCTCCTCGTCCACCCCGGCCAGGAACTTCTCCATGGTGGCCGCCTGCGGCACATGCGTGTCGGCCGGACGGGAGTCGAGGTCGGCGGCGTAGGTCTCGCTGGCGCGCAGCCGGCCCAGGACGGCCTCGATGCGCTCGCCGCTCTGGGCGTAGTCGGCCACGACGGCTTCGCGGGTGACACCCGCGACCTCCAGTGCCATCGCGCACACCACGCCCGTGCGGTCCTTGCCCGCCGCGCAGTGCACCAGCGAGGCCCCGTCGTTGCGGGTCATCACCCGCAGCGCCGCCACGATGGAGTCGGCGCGGTCGCGCATGTAGCCCTGGTAGTGGCCGATCGAGCGGTCGCTCTCGGGGCCGTCTTCGGTCCGCTTCTGCCAGGGGAGGGCCTTGTCGACGTCCACCGCGCCGTCGCGCGCTCCGGAGGTGTCGGCGGCGACGTCGGTGTGCCGGCCGCCTTCGGAGAACAGGGAGAGGTGGTGCACGGTGACCGAGGGGGTGCGGGTCAGGGGGCCGGGGCCTTCCAGACGCACCTCGGCCTCGCTGCGCAGGTCGATGACGTTCTTGAGTTCGTAGTCGTCGAGCAGGATCCGGATGTCGGAGACGGTGAGGTCCTGCAGGTTGTCGGAGCGCAGCACCCGGCCGCGCCGTGTCGTCCGGCCGTCGGCCGTGGGGAGTCCGCCGAGGTCGCGGACGTTGACCGCCCCGTCCAGATCGATCCACCGTGAGCGCGCGTTCATGACTTCTGAGCCTATATGCCGGGTGCGGCTGGGCGTTCACCCGGCCTGGGGACCAGAGGGCGGGGCGCGGTCCCCCCTTGGGGGGTGATGCGGCGGGGCGGGACATGAGACCTGTGAGCCAGATGCGAGATGGCTCTGCGGCGGGGCGACCGACTGATCTTGGGATCCGTAGCGTTCGGAGTCACGCCGTTGCGCGTGCGTTCTACCCGGTGCGTGGCGCCGGGCGCGCGGCACCCACCGTACCCCTCGAAGAGAGAGGCCCCGTATGACCGTCATCCTGGAATCCCGGCCCGGTCGCCGTTCGGCTGCGAGCGACTTCGGCCCGTTGGCGCGGCGGGTTCGTGAGGCCGGGTTGCTGGAGCGGCGGCGGGGTTACTACGCGTGGGCGATCGGGGCGAACCTGGCGGCGACCGCGGGGGCGTGGGCCGCTGTCGGGTGGCTGGGCGGGTCGTGGTGGGTGCTGGTGATGGCGCTGCCGCTGGCGGTGCTGTCGGCGCGGACGGGGTTTTTGGGGCATGACGCGGGGCATCGGCAGATCGCCTCGTCGCATCGGGCGAACCGGTGGCTGGGGTATCTGCTGGGGAACCTGATGCTGGGCATGGGGTACGGGTGGTGGAACGACAAGCACAACCGGCATCACGCCAATCCCAATCACGTCGGGAAGGATCCGGATGTGGGGGAGGGGGTGTTCGTCTGGACGCGGGAGCAGGCCGCGGCCCGGCGCAGCGGGCTGGCGGAGTGGATGACGCGGCGGCAGGCGTGGTTGTTCTTCCCGTTGCTGCTGCTGGAGGGGCTGAACCTGAAGGTGAGCAGCGTGCTTGATCTCAGGCGGCTGCCGGTGCGGGATCGTGTGCTTGAGGGGTCGTTGATGGCGGCGCACATGGTCGCGTATGTGGGGTTGGCGTTCGTGCTGCTGTCGCCTGGGAAGGCGGTGGCGTTGATGTTGCTGCACCAGGGGTTGTTCGGGGTTCACTTGGGGAGTGCGTTCGCGCCCAATCACAAGGGCATGGCGATGCCGGGTGAGGGGGAGCGGTGGGATCATCTGCGGCGGCAGGTGCTGACGTCGCGGAACGTGCGTGGTGGTGCGGTGAACGACTACCTGCTGGGCGGGTTGAACTACCAGATCGAGCACCATCTGTTCCCGAGCGTGGCGCGGCCGAATCTGCGGAGGTTGCAGCCGTTGGTGCGGGAGCACTGCGAGCGGGTGGGGCTGCCGTACGTGGAGACGGGGCTGGTGGCCTCCTATGGTCAGGCGTTGCGGCATATGCATGAGGTTGGGGAGCCGCTTCGGTCGTGACGGTCCTATGCTGATCGGTCATGCCTGAAGGTCATACGATCCACCGTCTGGCCGCCGAGCATCAGCGGATGTTCGGCGGTCGGCGCGTGCGCGCGACGAGTCCGCAGGGGCGGTTTGGTGAGGGGGCTCGTCTGCTGGACGGGCTGGTGCTGCGGGAGGCCGACGCTCATGGCAAGCATTTGCTGCTGGGGTTCGGTGAGGACGGGGAGCGGGTGCTGCATGTGCATCTGGGGATCTATGGCAAGTACTTCTTCGGGGATGGTGAGGCTCCGGCGCCGGTGGGTGCGGTGCGGTTGCGGTTGACGGGTGGGGCGGGGTTTGCGGATCTGCGCGGGCCGAACGCGTGCGAGGTGCTGGACCGGGGTGAGGTGAAGGTGCTGCGGGATCGGCTGGGGGCCGATCCGTTGCGGGCGGATGCCGATCCGGAGGTGGCGTGGCGGCGGATCTCGCGGACGCGGACGAGTGTGGCGGTGCTGTTGATGGATCAGTCGGTGGTGGCGGGGCCGGGGAACATCTACCGGGCGGAGGTGCTGTTCCGGCAGGGGGTTCATCCGCTGGTGGCGGGGCGTGAGCTGGGTCGGGGGCGGTGGTCGGCGATCTGGGAGGACCTGCGGGTGCTGATGGCCGAGGGGGTGCGGGTGGGGCGGATCGACACGGTGCGTCCCGAGCACACGCCGGAGGCGATGGGGCGTCCGCCTCGGGTGGATGAGCATGGGGGCGAGGTGTATGTGTACCGGCGGGCGGGGTTGCCGTGCCTGGTGTGCGGGGCGGAGGTGCGTACCGAGGTGGTGGCGGGGCGGAACCTGTTCTGGTGTCCGGTGTGCCAGCCGGCTTGAGGCCGTGTCGTGGCGGTCTGTGGTTGTGGGTCTGAGGTGTGGGTGGGGTGGACCGGCGTCGCGGGCGCCGGTCCGTCGTGCTGTTGGCGGCCGTTAGCGGTTGGCTTCGGCGGTGCCTTCGACGCCGGTGGTGTCGCTTTCGCGGGTGGGGTCGGTGGTGGCGGGCGGGGCGGGGATCTCGTCGGGGTCCTCGTCCGCGTGGTGGGGGTGGGGGGTGCGTTTGGCGCGGATGGCGTGGGCGAGGGGTTCGGCGGTGCGGGCGAGCAGGGGGCCGGCGATGGCGAGGATGAGGACGTAGGCGGCGGCCAGGGGGCCGAGTTGGGCGTTGGTGCCGGCGGAGACGGCCAGGCCGGCGATGACGATGTTGAATTCGCCGCGGGGGGTGAGTGCGGCTCCGGCGCGCAGGCGTCCGGTGAGGGCGACGCCTGCGCGGCGGGCGGCGATCCAGCCGGTGCCGAGTTTGGCGGCGATGCCGGTCAGGGCGAGGAGGGCGGCGATGCCCAGGACGGGGGGCAGGTCGCCGGGGTCGGTGTGGAGGCCGAAGAAGACGAAGAAGACGGCGGCGAACAGGTCGCGCAGGGGGGAGAGGATCTTCTGGGCGGTGTGGGCGAGGGGGCCGGACAGGGCGATGCCGACGAGGAAGGCGCCGACGGCGGCGGAGACCTGGAGTTGCTGGGCGATGCCGGCGACCAGGAGGGTGAGGCCGAGGACCTTGAGGAGGAGGACTTCTTCGCTGGGGCTGGCGACGAAGCGTTCGACGAGGTTTCCGTGGCGTAGTGCGATGTAGAGGATGACGGCGATGGTGACGGCCGCGATGCCCAGGGCGGTGGCGCCGCCGATGAGGCCGGCTCCGGCGAGGAGTGCGGTGAGGATGGGCAGGTAGGCGGCCATGGCGAGGTCTTCGAAGACCAGGACGGACAGGACGGCGGGTGTTTCGCGGTTGCCGAGCCAGCCGAGGTCGCCGATGACCTTGGCGGTGATGCCGGAGGAGGTGACGTAGGTGATGCCGCCCATGGCGACGGCGGCGACGGGGCCCCAGCCGAGCAGGAGTGCGGCGATGACGCCGGGTGCGGCGTTGAGGACGAGGTCGATCAGGCCGACGGGTGCGGAGGTGCGCAGGGTGCCGACCAGTTCGTCGGCGGTGTATTCGAGGCCGAGGGTGAACAGCAGGAGGATGACGCCGACTTCGGCGCCGATGGCGACGAAGTCTTCGCTGGCGCCGAGGGGGAGGATGCCGCCGGAGCCGAAGGCGAGGCCGGCCAGGAGGTAGAGGGGGATGGGGGAGATCGAGAAGCGGGTCGAGATCGCGCCCAGGAGTCCGAGGGCGAGGATGATGGCGCCGAGTTCGATCAGTTGTACGGCGGTGTGCATGGTTCTCTATCCGTCGGCGTGGTCGTCGGCGGTCGGGCGGCCGTGCGGGGGTGGGGCCGGGTGTGTGTCGGGCGGGGTGCGCCTGTGGGGCGGGGTGTGCGGGGTGGGCGTCATCCCTGGGTGAAGATGTCGGCGACGGCGGAGACGCCGTCGTCGGTGCCGACGACCACGACGATGTCGGCCGCTTCGATGGTGAAGTCGGGGCGGGGGCTGGCCATGACCTGGCCGTCGCGGACGATGGCGACGATGGAGGCGCCGGTGCGGGTGCGGACGCGGGCGTCGGCGAGGGGGCGTCCGGCGTAGGGGGAGCCGGGGGCGATGGGGATCTGTTCGGTGATGAGGCCTTCGACCTGGCGGTGCAGGTCGGCGAGGCGTTCCACGACGCGTCCGGTGCCCAGGAGTTCGGCGATGGCGTTGGCTTCTTCGGTGGTGAGTTTGACGGTGACGACGCAGCTGTCGGGGTCGTCCTTGTCGTAGATGACGAGGTCTTTGCGTCCGGTGCGGTGGGAGACGACCCCGATCTGCCGGCCGCGCCCGGTGGTGAGGACATGCTGCAGGCCGATGCCGGGCAGTGCGGTCCGTTCGACGTCCACGATCTTTCTCTTTCCTTCGCGTGGGTGGTGCGCCTTCGGGTGGCCGGGCGGCGTCGCTCGCGGTGCGCGGGTCGCGGCCGTCCCGTGATCACGGTCCGCCATGATCGCAGATAGGCGACGTAATGCCGAAATAAGGGTAAGGCGGGCGATGAGGTCGCCGGGGCCGCGGCGGGCGGCCGTGTGTGCCGTCCGGGGGCCGGGGCGGTGCCGGAGGTTGGCCGGGTGCCGGAGGTTGGCCGGGTATGGGAGGGCGCTGGCTCGTGGGGTGCCGAGGCGGCTGGTGCCGGGTGACTCGGGGCTGGAGGCGCGGGGTTGGAGGCCCGGGCGGTCAGCCTTCGAGGGCGTCCTGCATGACGCGGAACTTGTTCTGCGCTTCGGCGAGTTCGGCGGCGGGGTCGGAGTCGGCGACGATGCCGCAGCCGGCGAACAGGCGGGCGCGGGTGCCTTCGATCTGGGCGCAGCGCAGCGCGATGCCCCATTCGCCGTCGCCGCGGGAGTCGACCCAGCCGACGGGGCCGGCGTAGCGGCCGCGGTCCATGCCCTCCAGTTCGCGGATGAGGTGGAGGGCGGTGTCGGTGGGGGTGCCGCAGACGGCGGGGGTGGGGTGGAGGGCGGCCAGGACGTCCAGGACCGAGCGGTCGCCGTCGAGACGTCCGTGGACGGCGGAGGCCAGGTGCATGACGTTGGCGAGGGTGAGCAGTTCGGGCTGGTCGGGGACGGTGAGTTCGGCGCACAGCGGGGCGAGCGCGTCGCGGACCATCTCGGCGGCGTAGGCGTGCTCCTGGCGGTCCTTGGCGGAGGCGAACAGGCGGGCGGCGCGGGCGGCGTCGTCGTCGGGGGTGGTGCCGCGGGCGGTGGTGCCGGCCAGGACGAGGGAGTCCAGGGTGCCGCCGGTGCGGCGGATGAGGAGTTCGGGGGTGGCGCCGACCATGCCGGCGCAGGAGAAGGTGTAGCAGCCGGGGTAGCGGTCGGCGAGGCGGCGCAGCAGGACGCGGGCGTCGATGGGTTCGGCGGCGTGCGCGTGCAGGTCGCGGGCCAGGACGACCTTGCCGAGGCGTCCGGCGCGGATGCGGTCGACGGCGGCGGCGACGGCGCGTTGCCAGGCGGGGGCGGTGAGGGCGCCGTCGCTCCAGGTGAGCCGGGTGGTGGGGCGGGGCGGCTGGAGGAGGTCGAGGGGGTCGCCGTCGGCGCCGACGGTGGTGAGCCAGGCGTGGCCGCGGCGGCGGCCCAGGATCCAGCGGGGGACGATGAGGACCGAGTCGGCGGACTTGGGGTCGAAGCCGAAGCCGCCGAAGGCGACGGGGCCGGTGCCGGGGACCTGGAGGGGGTCGTCGATGGAGGCGGCGGTGAACAGCTCGCGCAGCCAGCGATCGGCGTTGGTGAAGCGGTCGGGGCCGCCGGGCAGGTCGAGGCGTGCGGCCTGGCCCCAGCCCACGATGCCCTCGCCGTGCCGGATCCAGGCGAGTGCCGCCGGGTGGGGGAGGCGGGCGATGAGGTCGCCGGGGTCGGGGATGTGGACGGTGCGGACGACCAGACGGTCGGGTGCGCTCACGGCCAGGTTCACGGGTGCCACTCTACGACAGAGTTGAACCCGTTCAAACCTGCGTGCCGGACGGTCTGCTTGAGGTGTCCGCCACATCCGGCCGGCCCCGCCCGGCCGCTGCCCGGCGGCCGGCGCAGCCATGTGGAAGGCGAGGGCGGTGGATCCGCTGGGGCGGTGCGGACCCGCTTCGGGATGCGCACCGCCCTCGTCCGCTACGCCGGGTCGCGGCCCGCCCCCTGCCGGGGGGGCGGGCCGCTCGAGCCGGCGCGTGCTACCGGGTGCCGGCGCCGGCCTCGCCGGTGGTGCCGGTGGCGTGGGAGCGGCGGCCGACCAGCTTCCAGGCGGCCGGCAGCAGACCGGCCGCCAGCAGCACCTTCAGCGCGTCGCCGGCCAGGAACGGCGTGAGTCCCAGATCCAGCGCCTTGCCCAGGTCCACGCCCAGGGACGCCATCAGGTAGGGCACCCCCGCCGCGTACATGATCGCCGTGCCCAGCGCCATGGTGCCGACGGTGCGCAGCGGGGTGCGGTCGCCGCCGCGCTCGGCCAGGCGGCCCACGACCGCGGCCGCCGCCACGAACCCGATCACATAGCCGAGGGTGGGGACACCGGTGCCCGACTGCCCGTCGACGAACCAGGGGACGCCCGCCATCCCGGCGGCCAGGTAGAGCGCCATGCCCAGCACGGCGCGGCCCCAGCCGAGCGCCGCGCCGGCCAGCAGCACGGCGAAGGTCTGCCCGGTCACCGGGACGGGGGTGCCCGGCAGCGGCACGGCGATCTGGGCGGCCAGGCCGACGAAGAGGGCCGAGCCCGCGACGAGCGCGGTGTCGCGGGCCAGGGATCCGGGCAGCAGGTCGCCCAGGACGGCGCTGCGCCGCCGGGCTGCGTGAACGGTAGCCACAAGTCCCTCCAAATAGGTTGTGTCTGGCCGAAACCTAGCGAACCGGGTGATGACCGGACATGCGCGGGTCTCCCCCTGCGGCGCCCCGGCGGCCCGGACGCGCCGTTCAGGCCGGGGGAGCGGGCTCGTCGCGGGCCAGGTACACCACGTCGGGTTCGCCGCGCGGCACCGGCACCTCCAGGGCCTCCACGTGCGCGAACCGTTCCCTCAGCAGGCCCGCGAACGCGGGCGCGGCGCCCGCGCTCCACACCGCCAGCACCCCGCGCGCGGTCAGCCTGGCGCGCAGCGACTCCAGCCCCCGCGGGCCGTACAGGCGCGCGTTGCCGGGCGTGACCGTCCACTCGGGGCCGTTGTCGATGTCCAGGCACACCACGTCGAACCGCTCCGCCGCCCCGCCCGCCGCCCCGCCCGCAGGCTCGAGCGCGGTCCCCGGCGCGGGCCCGTCACCGGACCCGGACCCCGCCCCGGACCCGAGTCCGGGCTCCGGGGGCGGGGCCAGCCAGGCGACCAGGTCGCCGAGCTCGACCCGCACGCGCGGATCGTCCAGTGCGCCGCCGGAGCAGGACGCCAGCGGCCCGCGGTGCCAGCCGACCACGGCGGGCTCGCGCTCCACCACCCGCACATGCGACACCCGGGGACACCGCACCGCCTCCCGCAAGGAGAACCCCACGCCCAGCCCGCCGATCAGCACCCGTACCGGCGCCTCCAGCCCCCGGACGGCCCCGCGCACCAGCAGCCGCTCGGACTCGCCGTTGCGGGTGTCCATCAGGAACACCCCGTTGCTGATGATCTCGTGGTGGCCGTCGGCGGCGCGTCGCAGCACCAGCTCGCCGCCCTGTCCTTCGGCGCGTTCGACGACGACCGGCTCCTGCGACGTTCCGGGAAGCACCATGCCCACGACCCTAATGATCTCCGGCCCGCGGCGCGTGCGGACGTGCCGCAGGCGGGCACCCCGGGCCCCCGCCGCCCGCCCTCCGGAGGCGCGATCTTGGGCCTGGGCGGCGCGGCGGCGGTGGGCTAGCGTCCCGGCCATGCACGCACTCCTGCCCGGACGGCGCGTCCTGGTCGTGGGCGCCGGCACCCGCCCCAGCCGGGACCCCGCCGCGCCCGTCGGCAACGGCCGCGCCATCGCCGTCACCGCCGCCCGGGAAGGCGCCCAGGTCGCCTGTGCCGACCGCGACCGGGACGCCGCCGCCGCGACCGCCGAACTCATCGGCAGGGAGCCCGGCGCCGGCGCCGCCCACGTCATCACCGCCGACGCGGGACAGGAGGAGGACTGCGCCCGCCTGGTCACCGAGGCCGCCGACCGCATGGACGGACTGGACGGCGTCGTCTACAACGCCGGGATCGGCATCGGCCACGGGCTGGCCGGCACCGCCCCCGGCGACTGGGACCGGGTCCTGGCGGTCAACCTGCGCGGCCCGTTCCTGGTCGCCAGGGCCGCCCTCCCGCTGCTGGAGCCGGGCGCGGCCCTGGTGTTCACCGGATCGCTGGCCGGCACCAAGCCCGGCACCGGCTCCCCCTCCTACGACGCCTCCAAGGCCGGCCTGACCGGCCTGGCCCGGCACATCGCCGCCGAAGGGGCTCGCGAGGGCGTGCGCGCCAACGTCGTCGCCCCCGGCCTCATCGACACCGCCATGGGACGCGCCGCCTCCTCCGGCAACGCCGGCCGCGACCGCGCCGCCCGCCGGATCCCGCTGGGCCGCCAGGGCACCGCCTGGGAGGTCGCCGACGTCACCGTCTTCCTGCTGTCGGACCGCGCCTCCTACGTCACCGGCCAGGTCGTCCACGTCGACGGCGGCCTGTCCACCCTCCGCTGACCACCCGCCCACCGCGGGGAGGCACCCGTCATCAGCGGGCGGGAGGCGGCAGTGGGTCACCTCACGGCGCCGCCGAGGCCGGCAGGACGGGCGGGAGGCTCGGAACTCCCGAACGCACCCGGACCCGCATGGAACAACCCGATCAGCAGCACCCCCGCCGATGCCGCCCCCAGCGCCCACCCCCGGTGATCTCCCGTGTCCGCCCAGTTCCACACCAGCCCGGCCGCCACCAGGCACACCCAGCCCCCCACCAGATTGGGCACCGGGCCGTTGCCCAGTGCGCACGGGTACGGCCTGCGGGTGATGCCCCGCACGAAATGCGGGACGGCGTTACCGCCCAGCACCCCCGCCACCAGCCCCAGTACGATCGCCTGCCACATAAGCCATCCTCACTCTCGGTCATCGGTCATGCTCCGTGCTCACACCCCGACCGGGGTCACCCCGGGGCGTCACCGGCCGTCGAAGGGGGGGCGCCGGTCCAGGAGGGGAAGCAGCACCTGGTCGACCAGGCGGCACAGGAACTCCTCGTCCAGCGGCTCTCCGGTGACCATCACCCGCGACAGCAGCATCGCCGAGGCCACCTCCGCCAGCGTCGCCACCGACGACGCCGCCGCGGCCGCCGGCAGCTCGCCGCGCTCCACCGCCCGCCCGGCCACCACGCCGAACAGCTCCCGCTTGTCGCCGACCACCTGCGCCCGCACGGTGCGCGCCAGCTCCTCGTCCCGCCGCATCGCGATCAGCAGCCCCAGCAGCAGCGCCGCGTCCTGCCCGGTCAGGCCCGCCCGCATCACCCCCAGCACCGCCAGCAGGTCACCGCGCAGGTCACCGGTGTCGGGCGCCGGCACGGCCGCCCCGCCCGCGTGCCGCCGCACCGCCGCCACCACCAGCTCGGCCTTGCCGGGCCACCGCCGGTAGATGGTGGCCTTGCTGGCACGGGCCCGCGCCGCGACCGCGTCCATCGTCATCTGGTCGTAGCCGACCTCCGCCAGCAACCCCAGCGTCGCCAGCAGGATCGCCTCCTCCCGCGCCGGACCGCGCCCGACCGCCATACCGCAACCCCCATCGAAACGAAACGGTTTCGTACACTAGTCCCCCGTCCAGATGTACGCAACCGTTTCGATCCGTCCCGTCGCCGCAGCTTGTGCGACGGCTGCGCGACGGCTGCGGGAAGGGTGGAGGCAGGGTGCGGGGCGAGGGGTGCGCGGATTCGCGGGGGCGGGAAGCCTTCTTCACCTTTCGGTGTTGCCGTGTAACCATGTAATCATCGGGAGGTGCGATGAGCCCCCAGGCACAGGACCCGGCCCGCGAACCGTCCCACGACGGCCCCGGCCACGAGCAACCCGGACCCGCCGGCACCGGCCACGGCGAACCGCCACAGGACGAACCGGCGAGCCGATCGGCAGGCGACGGCGGCGAGGCGCCGCTGGACGCCTACTCCCGCGTGGTCTCCGCCGTCGCGCGCCTGCTCACCCCCCGCGTGGCGGCCCTGCGCGTACGGCACCGCGGCCGCGAGGGAGCCGGGTCGGCGGTCACCTTCACCGACGACGGGTTCCT
Organism: Spirillospora sp. CA-255316; assembly: GCA_050942275.1. Classification (GTDB taxonomy): domain Bacteria; phylum Actinomycetota; class Actinomycetes; order Streptosporangiales; family Streptosporangiaceae; genus Spirillospora. The sequence goes on from CP192047.1 coordinate 5,154,992, forward strand.
GCTCACCAACGCCCACGTCGTCGACCGCGCCCGCGCCGGCCAGGCCGCCTTCTCCGACGGCACCACCGTCTCCTTCACCGTCGTGGGCACCGACCCCCTGTCCGACCTGGCCGTGATCCGCGCCGACGGGCCCACCCCCGGCCCCGTCACCCTCGGCGACAGCGACCGGCTCGTCACCGGGCAGCTGGTCGTCGCCGTCGGCAACCCCCTCGGCCTGGCCGGCTCGGTCACCGCCGGCGTCGTCAGCGGCCTGGGCCGCTCCCTGCCCGCCCGCAGCGGTACCTCGGCCCGCGTCATCGAGGACGTCATCCAGACCGACGCCGCCCTCAACCCCGGCAACTCCGGCGGCGCGCTGGCCGACTCGGCGGGCCGCGTCGTCGGCGTCAACACCGCCGTCGCGGGGATCGGCCTGGGCCTGGCCGTGCCCATCAACGCCACCACCCGCCGCATCATCGGATCCCTGATGCGCGACGGGCGCGTCCGCCGCGCCTTCCTCGGCGTGGTCGCCGCGCCCGTGCCCGTGCCGGCCCCCCTGCGCCCCCGGCTCGGCCAGGACCAGGCGCTGCGGGTCGCCGAGGTCGTCGCCGCTAGCCCCGCCGCCCGCGCCGGGCTGCGCCCCGGCGACCTGGTCCTCACCGCCGGCGGCGCTCCCGTCAGCCAGGCCCAGAGCCTGCAGCGCCTGATGTTCGCCGAGGCGATCGGACGGCCCCTGCAGATCACCGTGCTGCGCAACGGCGCCATGGTCGACGTCATCGCCGAGCCCGTCGAGCTCGACCCCGAACACGCCTGATCCGCTCCGGTTCCCGCCGTCGGCGGCGACGACCATGCCGGAGAGTGAAGGTTAATTCGCGTGTCGTTGTACGCAAAGCGATACCGTCGTGACGCGCTGCCGTCTATTCTCGTGCACAGAAGATCAACAGGGGCGCTTCGCCGTCGTGCGCCCACCGGCGTGACCGCAGTGGGGGAGGAGGTGCGCGTGACCCGGCCCACCGCCGCGATCACCCGGAAGGCGCTCCTCCTGCTGCTGGGCGCCTGGATGCTCCTGACGCTCGGCGCGGCCGTGCCCGGCGGAGCCGACACCGGACCCGCCCTGCCCGCGCCCGCCACCGCGCTGACGGCGGGCCCCTCCGGCCCCCCGCCCGGCAGCCCCGCCGGCGCCGCCACCGACCTGGCCGAGGCCTGCGAGGAGCGCGAAGGGCCCAGCGAACGCGAAGGCGTCGGGCACTCCCACGTGCGCCTGCGCTGCACCGTCTCCGACACCCGGCTCCTCAAGACCCCCGACGACCTCTCCAAGCCCTATCTCGACGACCACCGCGCCCACGCCGCCGTCCACCCCCGCGACCACGACGGGCGACCCCGCGGCCTGCGCACCCGCACGGCCAAAGACACCCGCACCCTCCTCCAGGTGTTCCGCTGCTGATCCCCGCCCCCTCGAGGCGACCCGCCCGCCCGGCACCACGCCGGACGCCGAGACGAACGCCGCACCGCACGTCCGGTCGCACGTCCCGGCCGATCTCCCGCCGCACGCACCGCTGATCGCCACAGCCGATCACGCGGCCGCGCCCGCCACCGACCCCACGACCGGACACGGTCCGTGCGGAACACGTCACCACGTGTGACATCGGCGAGGACGCGGGCGCCTGGCACGGGGCACGGCCGAGAACCCGCGAGCGCCACCGCAGCCGTCCCGCCACGGCCCACCGCGCACACCCGCGCACCACCGGGCCGCCCGGCCGGGCGACGGGCGAGGGCACCCGCCGACACCGGCACCTGCGGCGACCGGCGACGGCGTCACGCCGCCGACCCGGCACACCCACCGGCCCCGCCACGAGCGCACCCGGGCACCACCGCGCCACACCGCGGCACCACAGGGCGCCGACGGCCACCGCGCCACGCCTCGCACCCAACGCCACCCGCGCCACCGCACCCCGGCCAATGCACGCACGCGCGCACCGCGCCACCACACCGCGGACCGCCACCACGCCACCGGCCACGCCACGGCGCGACCTCACCGCAGCACGACCGATGTCCGCTCCATCGACGTGCCCGCCACGACGGCGGCGCACCCTGGGGGAATTCCGCATGCGCTCCTTCGTCGACAACGCCCGCACCTTCCGCGACCGCATGGCCGCCGACGGCCGCACCCTGGCCCCGCTCGCCCACGGCCAGCAACCCCTGGCCCTGTTCATCACCTGCTCCGACTCCCGCGTCATCCCCTCCCTCATCACCGGCGCCGAACCCGGGGAACTGTTCGAACTGCGCACCGCCGGCGGCATCGTGCCGCGCTACGACCTCACCCGCCCCAGCGGCGAGGCCGCCACCATCGAATTCGCCGTCCAGGTCCTGGGCGTCGCCGACATCGTGGTCTGCGGCCACTCCCAGTGCGCGGCCGTCGCCGCCCGCGTCCGCGGCGACGACCTCTCCCACGTCCCCGCCATGAACGGCTGGCTCACCCACTCCGCCACCGGACCCGCCTACGCGAACCGACCCGCGAACCGACCCGCGAACCAGCCCGCCGCACCCTCCCGCCCCGCCACCACGGACGGCACCGCAGAGGCCACCGCGTCCGCCACCGAGGCCGCCACCGAGGCCGAGGCGCAGCTCGCCGAGGCCGTCCGCCACCACGTCCTGGCCCAGCTCGACCGGCTGCGCGGCTACCCCTGCGTCGCCGACCGCCTGCACGACGGACGCATCGGCCTGCACGGCTGGTACTACGAGGTCCACACCGGCACCGTCCTGGCCCACCACCCCGCCCCCGCCCAGCCCCAGGCTCACGACCAGGCCCGGGGCGACACCCGGGACGACGCCGGAGACCGGGCCGCAGACCACGCCCGAGACCCCGAACCCGCCCACGCCCACGCCCACGCCCACGGCCAGGGCCAGGGCCACGGCCCCGGCGCCTTCTGGCCGCTCTGACCGACCGCTCCGCTCCCAGCCGATTCGGGGAACCCCATGACAGCCCTCACCTGGCGGCGCGACATCGCCGCCTCCTTCGTCGTCTTCCTGGTCGCCCTCCCGCTGTGCGCGGGCGTGGCCGTCGCCTCCGGAGCACCCGCCGAACTCGGCCTGGTCACCGGCATCGTCGGCGGCCTGGTCGCCGGGATGCTGCCCGGCAGCAGCCTGCTGGTCTCCGGGCCCTCCGCCGGCATGCCCGTCCTGGTGGCCGAAGCCGTCCAGCGCCACGGCCTGGCCGCCCTGGGCACCCTGGTCCTGGCCGCCGGGCTCGTCCAGATCCTGCTGGGCGCCCTGCGCATGGGCCGCTGGTTCCGCGCCATCTCCGTCGCCGTCGTCGAAGGCATGCTCGCCGGCATCGGGCTGAGCCTCATCGCCGGGCAGCTGTACGCCATGGCCGGCGTCCAGGCCCCCGGCTCCGGACCGGCCAAGCTCGCCGGCCTGCCCGGCCTGGCCGCCGACGCCCTGGCCACCCCCGCCGTCGCGGCCGCCCTGGGCCTCGGCGCCGCCACCATCGCCGTGCTGGCGCTGTGGCCCCGCCTGCCCGCCCGCATCCGGCTCGTCCCCGGCCCCCTGGCCGCCGTCGCCCTGGCCACCGCCGCCGTACCTGCCCTGGGCCTGCCCGTCGACAGGCTCCAGGTCCAAGGCCTGCTCAACGCCATCCAACCGCCAGGCCCCGGCGACCTGGCCCCGCTCACCGAACTGGCCGGCCTGGGCACCATCATCGCCTTCGCCCTCATCGGCTCGGCCGAAAGCCTGTTCAGCGCGGCCGCCGTCGACCGCATGCACGACGGCCACCGCACCGACTACAACAAGGAGCTCATGGCCCAAGGAACCGGCAACACCATCTGCGGAGCCCTGGGCGCCCTGCCCATGACCGCCGTCATCGTCCGCAGCGCCGCCAACGTCCAGGCCGGCGCCCGCACCAAGGCCGCAGGCGTCCTGCACGGCGTATGGCTGCTGCTGTTCGCCGCGCTGCTGCCCGCCGCGCTCGGCCTCATCCCGCTGGCCGCCCTGGCCGGCGTCCTGTTCCACGCCGGCTGGAAACTGCTGCCCACCGCCCAGCTGCACCCGCTGTGGCGACGCCACCGCGGCGAAGCGATCATCCTGATCTGCACCGCCGTCGCCGTGTTCGCCCTCAACCTGTTCGAGGGCGTCCTGCTGGGCCTGCTGCTGGCCGTCCTCAAGACCGCCTGGGAGACCTCCCACATCCACCTGGAGGTCACCGACGACGGACACGGCACCGTCCACGTCGCCCTCACCGGCAACGCCACCTTCCTGCGCCTGCCCAAGATGCTCGACACCCTGGAGGCCCTGCCCCACGACCGCCCCGTCGAACTGGACCTGTCAGGCCTGCGCCACCTCGACCACGCCTGCCGCACCGCCCTGACGGCCTGGACCGACCGCCACAACGACACCGGAACCGCCGCCGTCTCCCTCCCACCCGACCCCGTCGGCGCCGGCACTTGACCGCCGCGCACACCGCCCGGTTCCGCCGGGACGGCCCCACACCGTCCCGGCGGAACCCCGTCCCCACCGGCGCCCCGGCCCCATCCCGGCCGGCCGCCCGGCCAGGCGTAGCGGCAGGGTGAAAGTTCCGCTCGCCGGCAAGCTGGGCGAAGGCCCGGACACCAACCCGTCACGAGTACGGCAGCCACCTCCTGGATGCGACTCGCAGGTACCTCTCAGGGGGCGGGGAGGGTCAGCTGTTCGGGCTCGGCCACCGGCGGTGGGGACGGGCGCGCGCCGCGGTGCGGGGACGGCGCCGAAGGCGATGACCGGCCGCCGATGCCGTAGCGCTCCGCCAGGTCCCGGACGCGGGCGGAGATCCGCTCCTGGAACTCCCGCGGCGCGTAGGCGCGGTTACCGTACAGCCGCGCATACGGGCCCACCAGCTCGGGATGGTGCTCGCGCAGCCAGGCCAGGAACCACTCGCGCGCCCCGGGCCGCAGATGCAGCGTGATCGCCGACACCGACGTCGCGCCCGCCTCGGCGATCCGCCGCACCGCCGCCTCCATCTGCCGCGGCGAATCGGTCAGGTACGGCAGCACCGGGCCCATCAGCACACCGCACCCGATCCCCGCCTCGTTCAGCGCCGCGCACACCTCCAGCCGCCTGGCCGGCGCCGGCGCGCCGGGCTCCACCAGACGCCACAGCGCGCGGTCGACGAACCCCACCGACACCGCCGTGCTCACCTCGGTACGCTCCCGCGCCTCCAGCAGCAACGGCAGATCCCGCAGGATCAGCGCCCCCTTGGTGAGGATCGAGAACGGATTGGCCGCGTCCCGCAAAGCCTCCAAGATGCCCGGCATCAGCTGGTAACGGCCCTCGGCCCGCTGGTAGCAGTCCACATTGGTGCCCATCGCGATGTGCTCGCCCCGCCACCGCGGCGCCGCCAGCTCGCGCCGCACCCGCTCGGCCGCGTTCACCTTCACCACGATCTTGGAGTCGAAGTCGGCGCCGGAGTCCAGATCCAGATACTCGTGCGTCTTGCGCGCGAAGCAGTTGTGCGAGACCACCCCGGAGGCCACGAAGTCGCCCGTCCCGGTGGTGATGTCGTACAGCGCCGTCTCCACCTCCAGCGCCTCCACAGACACCACCCGTGTCGCCTCCCCCGGCTCCAGCGGCGTGCCCGCTGGCCCGCGCGCACCCGCCGGATCGACGGCCACCGCGAGCCGCAGGCGTGCGACCGGCCCCTCGCACGCCGCCAGGCCGAGGCGCTCCAGCCCCAGCCTGATGTGGACGCGCACCTCGGGGGAGAGGGCGCCGGCGACCGACTCGCCCGCGACACCCGACTCGAGCGCGCGGTCGCCCGACGAGCCGGAGCCCAACGCACCGGAGCGCCACTCGCCGGAGCCGAAGGCGCCGGAGTCCAGGGCGCCGGAGTCCAGGGCGCCGGAGTCCAGGGCGCCGGAGTCCAGGGCGCCGGCCAGGAAGCCCTTGAGCCAGGACTCCGAGGGTGAGCGCGGCCAGCCGGCCGCCGCAACGGCCGGACCCTCGCCCAGATCGGCGAGATAGGCCAGGGTCCGCTCCCGCACCGGCTCCTCGCACGCCGCCAGCCGGTGCAGGACGTGACCGCCGCCCGCGCCGCAGCGCACCATCGCGCACAGGTAACCGCGCCGGTAATCGCCGTCGCCCTTGGGCGGCTCGGCGAAACCGCCGCCCACGCCCACCAGCCGGTCACCGGCCGCCAGCCCCTCACCCGCGGCGGCCCGTCCGCCGGCGTGCGCGGCGACGTGCCGCCAGCCCCGCTCGGTCAGGAAGCGGTGGTCGCCGCTGGCGACCAGCTCGGTGCCGTCCCCCAGCACCAGGCGGTAGGCGGGCTTGAACGTCCGCCAGTGGTCCACGACCTCGGTCGCCACCAGCCGCCGCCCCGCCCCCGCCGCGGAGCCGCCCGCACCGGGCGCCCGGCCGGTGCCGCAGACGCGGTCGCCCGGCCGCAGGTCCTTCAGCGGCCTGGTGCGGCCGTCGGCCATCAGGATCGGCGTCTCGCCCGCCAGGCAGTACGAGCACGCGTGCGAGCACCCGCGATAGGGATTGACCGTCCACCGGAACGGCACCCGCGAGGCCGCAGGCACCCGGTTGACGACCGTCCTGGCATGGACCTCGAAGAACGTCATGCCGCGGAACTCGGGAGTGTCGAACGTGCGCGCCACCGCCCCCCGCTCGATCAGCGGCACCGGACCGGGACCCGCCTCACCCTCGCCGTCCGCGACCAGCCGCAGATGATCCCAGCGCACGAACACCCCCTCACTCGAACACCTGAACGATAGAACTGGTGTTCGATGATCGCAAACCGGGGGAGTGGGCCGCCTCACCCCGCCGATCGGCGGCGCGCCCGCGCGTTTCGTCCCGAGCATCGCAACGGATACGTAACAATGGCTCGCCTATGACAAGGCGACCCGGGATCCTCACCAAGACCGCCGCCGCGGCGTTCACCGCGGGCACGATGACGGCCTGCCTGACCGCCAGCGGCGAAGGCGAAAGGGCGCCGGTGCCGCCCGGCGCCAAGGCCGAATGCGCGGCGATCCGGCCGCCCGGCGACACGCGCGCCCGCCAGTTGCGGGGCATGTGGATCGCCACCGTCGCCGGGATCGACTGGCCCAAGGACGCCGCCCGCAAGAGCACCGAACGCCAGCAGGCCGACTTCCGCAAACTGCTCGACACCGCCCAGGCGATGAACCTCAACGCCGTGTTCGTGCAGATCCGCCCCAACTCCGACGCCTTCTACCGCTCCCCGTACGAGCCCTGGTCGCAGTGGATCACCGGCACCCCCGGCAAGGACCCCGGCTACGACGTGCTGGACTTCATGCTCAAAGAGGCCCACAAGCGCAACCTGGAATTCCACGCCTGGTTCAACCCCTACCGCATCAGCCGCCAGGACGACCTGAACAAGCTCGCCCCCAACAGCCCCGCCCGCCAGAACCCCGACTGGGTCCGCAAGTACGGCAAGGGCCTGTGGTACGACCCCGGCCTGCCCCAGGTCCGCGACCTGGCCACCAAGGCCGTCATGGACGTCGTCCGCAAGTACGACATCGACGCCGTCCACTTCGACGACTACTTCTACCCCTATCCCGAGGGCGGCGCCGACTACCCCGACCAGGCCACCTACAAGGCCTACGGCAAGGGCATGAACAAGGCCGACTGGCGCCGCCAGAACGTCGACACCCTCGTGCGGACCCTCTCGCAGAAGATCCACGAGGCCAAGCCCTGGATGCGGTTCGGCATCAGCCCCTTCGGCGTGTGGCGCAACAAGACCACCGACCCCGCCGGCTCGCCCACCAAGGCGCTGCAGAGCTACGACGCCCAGTACGCCGACACCCGCAAATGGATCGAACAGGGGTGGGTCGACTACATCACCCCCCAGCTGTACTGGGCCGTGGGCGACGCCCGCGCCGACTACGCCGCCCTGGTCGACTGGTGGTCCAAGCAGGTCGAGGGCACCGACGTCGAGCTGACCATCGGGCAGGCCGCCTACCGGGTCGGCGAGCCCGCCGCCTGGCGCAAGCCCGGCGAGCTGTCGCGCCACCTCACCCTCAACCGCCGCCACCCGGCCGTGCGCGGCGATGTGTACTTCAGCGCCTCCAGCCTGGCCGGCAACAAGCTCGGCTTCGCCCAGCGGCTGCGCGAGGACCACTACGCGCGGCCCGCCGTTCCGCCCGCCGTCAAGGGCAGGGGAGGACGGGCCCCCACACCCGTCCAGGAGGTCCGCGCCACCACCGAGGACGGCGGCAAGGGCGTGCGCGTGCAGTGGCGGACCTCCCGCGACGCCCGCGCCTACGCCATCTACCGGGTGGAGGGCCGCAGGCCCGGATGCGCGCCCGTCGACGCGGCCACGCTCGTGGCCGCCGTGCGCGGCGGCGGCATCATCGACCCCGGCGCCAAGGCCGGTAAGACCTACACCTACTACGTCACAGCGCTGGACCGGCTGCATCACGAGAGCGCCCCGGCACGGGGGGCGACGGTTACCGCCGCCCGGGGATAATGATCTTGAAGCCGGGGCAGGAACCAGTCACCTTTTAGCCCCCGGAGGTATGAGCATGGCGCTGTCGATGGAGGAGCGGCGAATCCTCGCACAGATCGAGGTCCGACTCAGCGAGGACGACCCGCGGCTGGCCCATCGTTTCGCGGAACTCGGCACGTCCCCGCCCCGCCGGCGGCGCCGCCGCACCCGGCTCATCGCCGCGGCCGCCGTCGTCGCCCTGGCCGTCCTGGCCGCGACCGTCGCCGCGATCGCCACCGCCATCACCTGACCCGTCGGCCCCGTCGGCGGCGGCACCGCACCAGCGCGGCCGCCACCCGAGGAACCCGGGAACGAAACCCCGGAACCGGCCCGGAACCGACGAGGAACCCGAACCGGCCCGGAGACCGCCGAGGCCCCGGCGAGATCACGATCTCGCCGGGGCCTCGGCGTTCAGGCCGGTGTGGTGGTCGCCTCACGGCGAAAGGCACAACGAAGCTCCAGCCCGGACCTTGCGGCCCGGCGGTATTCCTCGAAGGCAAAGGGTAGAGCCCGGGGGACACATGCCACACCGACACCAACCACCATAACGGCTACCAAGGGGTGCACATTCCCGATCTAGCCGTGTGTCTCTGATCACCTGTCCCCGGAGTAAGTCCGGCCTGGGCCCGTGCACCGCTCTCCCGGGGGACGCGTCCAGATTGGTGACGGACGCGGGGAAAAGCCAAGGCCCCGTTCCAGATCCGGTCCGGGCACACCCGCCCCCGCGCGGACGCGCCCACCGGCCGCGGAGAGCCGTTGCGGCAGGGTGCCAGCACCCTCACCCGCACCGGCACGGGGAACTCCCGGTCCGGCCAGATCTGCGGGCGCGGCCCTATCGCGCGACGCTGGCCGGGAACATGCCAGGTAGCCGCGCTGACCTGCGGGAACGGGTACATGTAAGGAGACGGGGCATTGAGCGCGAACGGACTCGGAGTCGAAGGACGGGGGCGGCAGGACGAACGGGTCGCCCACTGGGACCTGGCCGCCGTCACAGGCAGCGCCGCCGTGGCGCGCGCCCTCACCGGCCAGGCCCTGCGCGAATGGCAGGTGAACGACCAGGGCGACCGCGACGACATCGTCCTCATGGTCGACGAACTGGTCACCAACGCGATCGTGCACGGCGAGGGAACCGTCCGGCTGCGGCTGCGCCTCAACGGCACGCACCTGATCGCCGAGGTCGGCGACGACAACCCCGCCGCCCCCGCACCGCCCGGGCCCGGCGGCGAACCCGACCTGCTCGAATGGGCCGAGGACGGCCGCGGCCTGCTCCTGGTGGGGGCCCTCGCCACCGCCTACGGCACCCGCCCCGAAGGCTGCGGCAAGACCGTCTGGTTCTCCCGCGCCCTGCACGCCCTCAACGGCCACGCCCCCACCACCGGTCTCCCGCCCGCCGACATCCCGCCCGCGGGCACCGCACCCCTCACCTCCCCCTGACCGCCGGCACCGGCGACCCCTCGAAACCGAGAAACCCTCTACCCCCTGACCCCTCACCCCCGGACGGACCTGCAGACGACCTGGCGCCCGCTCGCGTCCACACCCGGACCCTGCACGACGCGCGCGGGCGGGACCGCACCCTCCGCAACGACAAGCCGCAACGACAAGCCCGAACGACAGCCGCAACGATCGGACGGGCGAGGCTCAGACCTGCAGCGGGCACCGATCGGTCAGCCACACCTCCTCCTCATCGCCCTCCACCACCACCGGCAGCGACGGCGGCTCGTCGGTCAACCGGTCCAGATGCCACTCCACATGGGCCAGCGGCCCCCGCCACCCCGCCAGCAGATCCGCCAGCGGACGCGCCGGACGCGCCGGACCCGCCGCACCCGACGGGCTCGGCTCGGGGAACTCCCCCTCCCACAGGGCGTCATCGGACTCCGCGCACCAATGCCCCACCGCCTCCAGCACCTCCTGCAGATCACGCGCCAGCTCGCCCAGCGACCGCAGCGCCATCGCGTCCTGGATCATCCGCTCCCGCGTGTCATAGGGCAGATCACCCTCGAACTCCGGCGGGAACCACGGACGGCGCCCCTCGTACACCGGCGCGCCGCCGGTCGCCGCCGCGCGCACCGCCGCCACCTGCCATCGCGTCCACTCGGCCAGATGGCCCAGCACCCCGCGCAGCGCCGCCGCGCCCTCGCGCCCGGCCCGCACCTCCGAGGTCGCCTCACGCAACCGGCCCCGCACATGGTCGAGACGGTCCAGCGTCCACGCCCGCGCCCGCGCCGCGCCCGCCGGACCCCGCGGTGCCGCGTCGGCCGGCGGGCGCGGCACCGGCACCCGCAGCGCCGCCAGCAGATCGTCCAGATCCCGCATGCCCGCCGCACGCCCCGACAGGTAGGCCGCGCCGACCCGGTCCAGCCGGAACATCCGCGGCCCGTCCCGCATCCGGCACCACCCCACCAGGTACTCCGCGTACGGCGCCACCACCAGCCCGTGCGCCTCCACGTCACGGAAACTGCGGCTGCCCGACTGGTCGGTGTAGGCCAGCCGCACGATCCGGCGCGTCCGGACGGCCTCGGCGAGGGTGTCGTGCACCGGCCCCATCAGCGAGGCCACCTCCGACAGCGGCGGCGGCCGCTCGGCGGCAGGCAGGACATAGCCGCGCCCCCGCTCCAGCCGCACCGGAAGCCCGCCGTGGATCAGCAGCTCCAGATCACGGCGGACGGTGCGCCCGCTGACCTCCAGCCGGTCGGCCAGAGCATCGGCGGTCAGGGGCTCGGGGGAGGCGGCGCGCAGTTCGGCGACGAGGGCGAGCAACCGGTCCACGCGATTCACGCCCACCATGGTGACCCGCGCCTCCGACATTGTTCAGGCCCCGGCAAGCCTGACCTCACCGCCCCGCAACCACCCGCCCCCCGCACCGCGACCGCACCGCGCCGCGCCGCCCCCGGGACCCTCCGCCGCCTTCGCGCAGGTCAGCGCCGAGACGACGGACACCCGGCAGCCCGGCGCGCCCGAACAGGACAACGCCGGAAGAATTTCCGTGCGAGACGGCCCGGCGCTAGGACAGTTCGGCCGCGACGCCCTCGAAGTCCTCGGCCGTCAGCGAGAGCATCGCGGTGCTCCCGATCGCCTGCGTCGCCTCCGCACGACCCAGATGACGCGTCGCCGCCCGGTCCAGATACGCCTCGATCAGGCGCGCCCCGGTCAGCCGCCCCAGCGGCCGCAGCACCGCCAGATCACGGTCGACCGCCCGCCACGCGCCCGCGTCCAGCCGCAGCCGCCGCTCCTCGGCCAGCAGCTCCAGCAGCGCGTGCCGCACCCGGGGCTCGCTCAGATCGGGCAGCCGCACCGCCCGCAGATCGGTCACCAGCTCCGGCGAGGCCGCCGACAGCTCCCCGACCCGCTCGGGCTCGCACGTGCCCAGCAGCGCGGTGTCGCTGACCCCCTCCAGCCGCGCCCGGTACAGCGCCGAGGCGAACCCCGCGCCCTGCGGATGGTCCAGGATCAGCGTCTCCAGGCCCTCCAGCAGCAGCACATGCCCCGCATGGTCGTCCAGCGCCGCGCGCAGCCCGTCCGGGCCCCGCTCGCGCAGCTCGTCGGCGTGCATCCCGCGCACCTCGCCGCTGGAGACCTCCACCTCCGCCAGCGCGCGCGCCACCATCCGGGCCAGACGCCGCTGCCCCGACGACGGCGCGCCGATCAGCAGCAGCGCCGGCACCGAGGCGCTGGACACCTCCTGCCCCCGCAGCCGCTGCGCCCACTTGCCCCGGCGCCGCACCTCGGTGACCACCCGCTCGATGTCGTCGCCGCCGCACAGGAACCGGATCCCGTACGCCTCGGCCACCTGCGGGCTCGGCCCCGGATCGGGCGCGGCCGGGACGGGCGGCGGCGGCTCGGGCACCGGCGCCGGCGGCGGGGGCAGCGAAGGCTCGGCGACCGGGCCCGGCGCCCCGCCCCCCGGACCCGGCGGCGCCGGCGGCTCGCCCACCGCGGGAGCGTCGGCCCCCGGCCACCCGGGCCGTCCAGAACCGCGCCCGGCATCCAGCTGCGTCGCCAGCGGATCGGCATCCATGTGCGTCACCGACGGATCCGACGGCCAGACCGGCTCACGCCCCGAACCCGGCCCGCCCGCCTCACCGGGAACCCCGCCGGCCGCGGAGTGCGCGGGCGCCCCCGGGTCGTCGGCCGACGGCCACACCGGCGCCGTGGGCGGCGCCGGAGGCACCATCGGCGGCGACGGCGGGACCGGCGGACCCGGCGGCGCGCTCTGCTGCGGCTCCACGCCCTCGGGCAGCGGCGGCGGCGGTGGCGGCGGAATCCGCGGCGGCGCCGCCTCCGACCCCAGCGGCCCCAGCCCGCCGCCCGGCACCGGCGCACCACCACCGGGAACACCACCGGGAACACCGCCCGGCACGCCCGCCTGCTCCTGCCCCGGCACGCCCGGCGCCCCCGGCACACCGGGACCGGCCGCGCCCGGGCCGGGCGCGGCCGGGCCGGGCACCCCGCCGTCCGGCATCCCCTGCGGCGGCGGCGCCGGCGCGGCCGCCGGCGGGGGAGAGGGCACACCGGCCCCGCCGGGCGACCCCGGCGGCGGGCCGGGCTCGGGAACCGGGGCCACCGGCGCGTCGGGCTGCGCCGGCGAGGGCGACTGCGTCTCCCGCTCGGAGGCCAGATGCGCCCGCGCCGCCTTGATGATGTCCCACGCGCTCAGCTCGTCGGTGGAGGGCGGCGTGTGCATCGCCGGGCTGGTCAGCTCCGCCGCGATCGCCTGCGGCAGCGCGTACCCCGTCGCCGGCGGCGGCACCTGCGCCAGCCGGCACCAGGTCAGCCCCAGCGTGTAGGTGGTGGCCAGCAGCGCCGCCAGCGCGTCGGCGTCGCTGGTGCGCAGCACCTCCGGCAAACGGCCCTCGCGCGGCCACAGATCGCGCAGCGGATGGGACGCGTCGGTCAGCACCGCCTGCAGCGTGCGCGCGCTGTCGGGATCCAGCCACCGCTGCAGCGCCGGCATCGCGTTCGGCGCGCCCTGCAGATCGGCGGCCAGCACCGCCACCCCCGCCCGGCGCACCTCGTCGTGCGGACGGCCCCCGGTGACCTGCCGCGCACCGGTCAGCCCCGCCACCATCTGCTGCAGGTCGTACAGCGCCAGGCGCAGGTACTCCCCGGGCGCGGCGTCGCGCACCATCGGCGTGGCGTACTCGGCCGGGCAGCGCCGCCGCCACTCCTGCAGCACCGCCGCCGGGCCGTACCGCGCGGTGGCGATGTCCTGCTGCACCAGCCGCAGCGACGACGCCGTCACCGCCGCCAGCGCGTCGGCGCCAGGCCGGAACCGCGCGTCGCCCTGCAACCCCGCCGCCACCTCGTACATGACCCGGGCGATATGGGCCGCGCCGCCGCCGTCACCGGCCAGCAGCCGGTTGATGTAGTACCCCGCCAGCGTGCTGAAGTCGGGCGGCATCATCCAGTGCAGCCGCTCGGCCGGCGTGGTCAGGAACGGGATGAACGACTCGATCAGCGGATGCTCGATCAGCACGACCGGCGACCCCGCGCACCACAGCAGCGCGCCCCACGCCGCCGCCACCGTGCTGGGCGTGCCCGGCTGGAACATCGGGTCCTGCTGGGCGAACTGCGCCGGGTTCACCGCCCACGCCGTCGTCAGCGCCTGCTGGATGCGCGCCACCACCGCCGTCTCGGGCACCGGCCCCAGGAACCCCAGCGAGGCCACCCGCCCCGCCGCCAGGTCCGGGCCGGTGGGGAACATCTGCGGCGGCACCGGCGGCGTCCCCGCCCCGCGCGGCGCCGGGACGACGGCGGCGCGGTCGGCGGGATCGGCCGGGGGAGGGCAGGGATGCCAGTTGCCGTCCAGGCCGCAGCGGTACCAGCGGCCCCACGCCCCGTACAGCCACCACTCGCTGGAGCCCCACAGCATCCGCGCGACCACCTGCTCGGCGCGCTGCTGCGGCGGGGCGGTGCGCCACCACGCCGAGGCCACCAGCTCCCGGACGTTGCCCTCCACCGCGGTGAAGAGGTCACCGGCCGTCCCGCCCCCGCTTCCGCCGGGTGCCGCCCCGGCCGCCTGCCAGCTCACCTGGCGAATGGTAGTGCTTCACCGGGCCCGGTCCCGCATCGATCCGACAACACGGGAACCCCTCACCGACCGGGCCGTGCGAACGCCGGCGAGCCCTTCCGGGCGCCCTAACCGATCTTCCTCCGGATCCGCTGCGAGACACCCGAACCGAGTCCGCGTGCCGGCCGTGCCCCGGCCGTACAGGCGGTGAGCCGTCCGGACGGCGGCCGGAAGCCGCCCGCCCATCGACCTGTAATGAGTGTTATGCCAAGATGCTCCTTAACTAGGTGGAAGGGGCGAGGATGGACCACGCGGCGCGCACCAGGACGACCGGGCTGGCCTTCGCCGTGCTCTCCTCGATCTGCTTCGGCGCCTCGGGACCGTTCGGCAAGGCCCTCATCAACGCCGGGATGAGCCCCCTGCAGGCCACCTGGCTGCGCGTCGCCGGCGCCGCGCTGGTGCTGGTGCCGCTGGTGCTGGTCCTGCGCGGCCCCGCCGCCCTGCGCGCCCTGCGCCCGCACCTGCCCAAGCTGGCGCTCTACGGGGTGACCGGCCTGGCCGGCTGCCAGGCCCTCTACTTCGTCGCCGCCTCCCGGCTGCCGGTCGGCATCGCCATCCTGCTGGAGTTCACCGGCCCGGTGATGGTGCTGGCCTGGCTGCGGCTGGTGCGCCGGGTCCCGGTGCACCGCACCGCCGCGCTGGGCGTCGCCGTCGCCGTCACCGGGCTGGCCATGGTCGTGCAGGTCTGGGACGGCCTGCGGCTGGACGCCGTCGGGCTGGCCGCCGGACTGGGCGCCGCCGCCTGCCAGGCCGCCTACTTCCTCATCATCGACCGGCTCACCGGCGACGTGGACCCGCTGGCCATGACCGCCGTCGGCAGCGTCGTCGGCGCCGCCGTCCTCACCCTGGCGGCCGTGCCCTGGACGCTGCCCTGGGACGTGCTGCCCGCCGCCGTCCCCGTCGGCGGCCACACCGCGCCCGGCTGGGCGCTGGCCGCCTGGATCATCCTGGTCAGCACCGTCATCGCCTACCTCACCGGGGTCGCGGGCGTGCAGCGCCTCTCGGCCCAGGTCGCCGGCGCCATCTGCTACACCGAGGCGGTCGCGGCCACCCTCATCGCCTGGGCCGCGCTCGGCGAACGGCTCACGCTCGCGCAGACCGTGGGCGGGGCGGTGGTGCTGGCCGGGGCGTTCATCGCCCAGCGCGCCGTCATCGACCGCGCGCCGGCCGTCGCCTCGCCCGAAACCCCCGCGCCCGCCCTCACCACCCGCTGACCCGCGCCCGCCGGCCGGACGGCGCCCAAACGCCGGTCAGGCGTTCTCGCGGCGGAAGCGGTGGGCGCCCAGCGCGACCGACACCGCCAGCAGCACCAGCGTCACCGCCGTCCCCCACAGCACCGCCGCGCCCGCGTACTGGCCGCCGAACGCCGCCCGCACCGCGTCCACCGCGTACCGCAACGGCGTCAGCCGCGACACCGCGTCCAGCCAGCCCGGCGCCATCGTCATCGGCAGCAGCACCCCCGACAGCAGCATCAGCGGCAGCGTCACCGTCGACAGCAGCGGCGCGAAGGCGTCCTCGCTGCGCGTGGCCATCGCCAGCACGTACGACAGCGAGGCGATGCCCATCGCCAGCCCCACCACGAACGCCAGCCCGATCAGCAGCCCGCCGGCCGGCGCCCGCAGCCCCAGCGCCAGCCCGGCCGCCAGCAGCATCACCGCCTGCACCGCCAGCACCACCGTGTCGCGCATGACCCGGCCCAGCAGCAGCGCCGTCCGGCTGACCGGGGTGACCCGCAGCCGCTCCACCACCCCCGAGCGCAGGTCGGCGATGAGCCCGAACCCCGCGAAGCCCGCGCCGAACAGCGCCAGCTGGACCAGGATGCCGGGCACCAGCACCTGCCAGGGGTCGTCGGCGCCGAAGCCGCGCACCCCCGTCATCCGGGTCAGCAGCGGCCCGAAGAGCACCAGGTACAGCAGCGGCTGCAGCAGGCCGAAGACGACGGCGACCTTGCTGCGCAGCGTCTGCCGCAGACACCGGCGGAAGATCAGGTACGAGTCGCGCACCGTGCGCACAGGAAACCTCCCGAACGAGAAAGGGGGAATGAAAGGAGAAAAGGGGATGGGGGGCGGTCAGGCGGCGGGCTCGTCGCGCAGCGATCGGCCGGTGACGGTGAGGAAGACGTCGTCGAGCGAGGGACGCGCCAGCCGTACCGAGGCCAGCTCGATCCCCGCCGCATCCAGCGCCCGCACCAGCTCCATCAGCGCCCTGTCGCCGTCCTCCACCCTCAGCCGCACCACCGGGCCCGCCGCCTGCGCCTCCCGCACGCCGGCCCGCCCGGCCAGCACCTCCAGCGCCCGGCCCGCCGCGGCCTCGCCGCCGGCCGGCTCGAGGGTGACCGCGTCGCCCGACACGCGCCGCTTGAGCTCCGCCGGCGTCCCCTCGGCCACGATCCGCCCCCGGTCGATGATGAGGATGCGGTCGCACAGAGCGTCGGCCTCCTCCAGGTAGTGCGTGGTCAGGAACAGGGTGGTGCCGTCCTGGTCGCGCATCCGCGCGATGTGCTCCCACAGGTTGCCGCGGCTGTGCGGGTCCAGCCCCGTGGTCGGCTCGTCCAGGAACACCAGCGGCGGACGGTGCACCAGCCCCAGCGCGATGTCCAGCCGGCGGCGCTGCCCGCCCGACAGCGACCCCGACGGACGGTCCTGCAGCCCCTCCAGGTCCAGCCGCGCGCACAGCTCGGCGATGCGGCCGCGTGCCCCCGCCACCCCGTACAGGTCGGCCTGCAGCCGCAGCTCCTCACCGGCCGGGACGGCCGGATCGGTGCCGCCGGCCTGCCCGACATAGCCGATGCGGCGCCGCACGCCCGCCGGGTCCGCGCGCAGGTCGCATCCCGCCACCCGCGCCGTCCCCGCCGTCGGCGCCAGCAGCGTGGTGAGCATGCGCAGCGTGGTGGTCTTGCCCGCGCCGTTGGGGCCCAGGAACCCCACGATCTCGCCCGGCGCGACGGCCAGGTCGACGCCCCGCACCGCCTCGACCGGCCCGCCGCCGGTGCTGAAGGTACGGGCCAGCCCGTGTGCCTCGATCACAGTCGCCTCCTCGAATCGATCGTTAGAGTAACACCAAAATTTAAGTGACACCAAAATTCAACCGACACCAAGGACGGGTAGGATCGTCCCCATGACCGAACGGATGGGGTTGCGCGAGCGCAAGAAACTGGAGACGCGGCGGCGGCTGTCCGACATCGCCACCGGGCTCTTCCTCGCCCGCGGCTTCGACAACGTCACCATCGCCGACGTCGCCCGCGCCGCCGACGTGTCGGTCAACACGGTCTTCAACTACTTCAAGACCAAGGAGGACCTGTTCTTCGACCGCCAGGACGAGATCGTCGGCCAGGCCGCCCGGGCCTTCCGCGACCGCCGCCCCGGCGAGTCGGCCGTGGCGGTCTTCCACCGCGAGTTCCTCCGGGGCCTGGACGAGCACGCCCCCCAGACCTCCTTCCACGAGGGCGCCGAGACCTGGACCAAGACCGTCCTGGACAGCCCCGCCCTCACCGCGCGCCAGCGCGAGATCGGCCAGCGCGCCCAGGACGAACTGGCCGCCGCGCTCGCCGAGGACACCGGCGCCGGACCCGACGACCTCGGCCCACGCATCGCGGCCGCCATGATCTTCTCCGCCCAGCAGGTGCTCAGCGGCGAGATCGTCCAGCGCAAACTGGCGGGGGAGTCCCTGGAGGAGATGCGCGCCGACGTCTACGCCGCCGTCGAGCGCGTCTACGGCCTGCTGGAGAACGGGATCGGCGGCTACGCCGTCAAACCCGCCGCCGGCGCCGCGGACGAGGGCACGGACGAGGGCACGGACGAGGGCACGGACCACGGCGCGGACGGCGGCGCCGAGGACGCCGGCGAGCGGCCCGCCGGCCGCCCCGCCGGCGCGGGCGCCGGGCCCGGCGACGGTGGGAGCGCGCCCGGCGGAAAATGAGTGTCGGGGCACTCGCGGAGATTCCTAGACTCCATGATTGCGGAGGCGAAACAATCATGGACACCCCCACGCTCCTCACCCATCTGGAAACGCGCACCCCGCCCCTCGCGCTACCCCGGGGCGGCACCCTGTGCTGGGACGACGCCGACTTCCACCGCGCCGCCTACACCGACGACCCCGAGGGCTACGCGCTGCTGGGCCTGGCCCCCGGCGTGAGGTCCTGGCAGCGCGCCCGCGTGCTGCTGCAGATCCTGGCCGCCTCCCACGCCGGCCTGGACGACGCCACCCGCGCCACCCTGGCCAAGACCGCCCGCGTGCTGACCCTCGCGCTGCCTCCCGCGCACGTCATCACCGTCCTGCTCGCGCTGCGGCGGCTGCGCGCCAACCACAAGCACACCACCCGCGCCGCGCTGCGGTTCGTCCTGGAGCACCCCCACGCCGACGCCCTCATCGCCGCCCGCCGCCCCGCCCTGCTCGACTGCTTCGAGCACGCCCTCGGCAAGGCCACCGCCCGCGGCTGCGCCCGCCGCATCGCCGACGGCGACACCGGCTCGGACTACCTCCAGCGCCGGCTGCTGCGCTTCCTCACCGCCCCCCGCGCCGCCCTGCCCCGCGTCAGCGCCCTCTACCAGCCCGCCGCCACCGCCACCGCGGCTGCGACCCCGGCTGCGACCGCGCGCCCCGGCGGCGCACACGAACCACCGCTGACGATCGACACCGTCCGCGAACGGCCCCAGACCGTCACCCCCACCAGCCGCGGCGACATCGCCGCCACCCTCGTCCACCTCTACCGCGGCGGCCCCGCCGAGGACCTGTACGTGGCGCTGGGCGGCCAGATCGGCGCGGTCGCCGCCGCCTTCCCCCGCTTCGAGGGCACGCTGGCGCTGGTCCTGGACGCCTCGGCGTCCATGCGCGGCCACGGCGACCGCGAATGGGCGATCCTGTCCCAGGCCGCCGCGCTGCGCATGGTGCTCTCGGAGGTGTGCGCCCGCCTGGAGGTCGTCGAGGTCGGCGGCGACGAACGCACCCCGCGCGGCGCCACCGACCTGGCCATGGGCGTGCTCGACGCCCTGGCCACCGGCCCCGACCTGGTCGCCGTCGTCTCCGACGGCTACGAGAACCTCTTCCCCGGCGACCTGGCCCGCGTCGTGGCCACCCTGCCCCGCGCCGGCATCACCACCCCCGTGGTGTTCTGCCACGCCATGTTCACCGGCAGCGACGACCTGACGCTGCGCCGCCCGGCCCCGGCGCTGCCGCAGCGCGGCTTCTGGCACCAGGACGACTTCGCCGAACTGCTCCCCTGGATGTTCGGGCACTGCACCGCCGGCGAACCCTGGCTGCGCGACACCCTGCACGCACGCCTGGACCTGCTTGACCGCCGCGCCACCGACCTCGCCGGCGCCGCCTGACACCCCACGCCCCGTCCCACCCACGCCCCGCACCGCGCCCAACCCGCACAGCGCCCACCCGCACAGCGCCCCACACGAGGAGGACGTCGCCGATGAGCGACCCCACCACGCTCGACACCCTCGTCCCGGGTCCGCTCAGCCTGGCCGGGCACCGCCTGGGCACGCCGCAGCGCGCCGGCGCGCTCACCATGGTCCCCATCAGCGGCCCCGCCTACCCGGGCATCGTCCCGCCCCGCACCGGCCTCAAGCTCACCCGCGTCGCCGGGTACGGGCGCGTCGAACTGCGCAACGGCGCCGCACAGGGCGTGGCGATCGTGCCCCTGCACATGGGCCACGTCCAGGATGCCGCGCAGAACCACGCGCTGTGCCGCTCGGCGTTCCTGGCCGCGGGGCAGACGCTGATGTTCGAGGACGCCTGCTGCGTCCAGGAGAGCCAGGGCGGCTACCTGGCCGAACGCGACCAGTGGTTCTTCATCCTGCCGCTGGAACTGCGCGCCCGCGCCCTGCGACTGCGCGGAGCATCCGACTACGCCAAGCTGTGGGACGACATCGCCGCCCTCAACCGCCGCTACGGCCTGCCCCGCCGCGGCCACCTGGAACAGATCCTGTCCCGCCGCCGGGCCGTCCTCACCCAGTTCCAGAGCCGCCTGGAACTGCAGCCCGGCCAGCTGGGCGCGCTGTTCTTCCTCGACGGCCGCTTCGCCGGCCTCGAACTGGCCCCCGACCCCCGCTACTTCGCCGAGATCTGGACGCCCCTGGTCTCCTTCGCCTACGGCGTCGCCGCCTGGTACGCCACGGCCCCCACCGGCGCCCCTCGTCGCACCGGCGCCGCCCACGACGGCACAGGCGCCGGACACGGCCCCGACCCCGAGCCGTTCGACGCCCGCGACCTGGGCGAACTGCGCGCCGCGCTCGACCACGACCGCGCCGCCCGCATCGCCGAGATCGCCGGCTGGCTCGCCGACACACCCACCGGCCCGGTCCAGGTCCTCGAAGAGGAGCGGTACCTGAACCTGAGGCTGTCCACCGTCACCGGAGCGCACCTGGCCGGCCAGATCGTCACCGACGGCGACCGCGCCGTCTACGCCTCCCTGTTCACCACGGTCACCACGACCTGACGTCCACCACCACCTGAACACCTGGGAAAAGGGGTTGCCCCCGAACCGGCGGGACCACTTCAATCGAACTGCGCGGGAACTGTGCCGGGCACGTCAGGATGACAGCTGATACCAGATCAGTCAGATCGTGCTCCGAACACGAACCGAACCTGACCGAGCGCCGGCCGCCCGTCCCGCCCGCCCCCCACTCCTGACGCCGCCCTGACCACGGGCTCCCGCACGGCCCCCGGCGTCCTTGTCAAACGCCTCCACAACGGGCCGCGGAACAGTTGAGATCCGAATACGTCGCCGCCTTCGCCGTCGCCGGCGAGGAGACCGAGAACCTGATCGTGGTCGCCGAACGCAACCGCCGCGTCCCCATCCGCCGCCTCCACCCGCGGGAGGTCGCCGACGTCGTCCGCGCCGCCGTCAAGCACCACCACGACGTGCGCGTCCACGAACTGGTCCTCATCGAGCCGGGCGGCCTGCCCCGCACCGGCAGCGGCAAGATCTCCCGCACCGCCTGCCGCGAGGCCTACCTGGACGGGACGCTCCCCCCTCACCCGCGTCGACCCGCACCCCGCCGCCTGAGACCCGCCCCGCCGGACGGCGACCGCCGCGCGCCGTCCGGCGGGGTGGACTGCGCGTCGGCGGGCCGCCGGGGCGATCCTGTGATAGGGACAGTAGAACGTGTTCTAGTCCGATGTTCCCTCCAGGACAAGGGGTCCCGATGAGCACCTCCACCCCCGGCGGCCCGCGGCGCTTCGGCGTCTTCCTCGCCCCGTTCCATCCCTGCGGCCAGAACCCCACCCTCGCCCTCGAACGCGACCTGGACCTGCTGGTCCACCTTGACCGGCTCGGCTTCGACGAGGCCTGGATCGGCGAGCACCACTCCGCCGGCCACGAGATCATCGCCTCGCCCGAGGTGTTCATCGCCGTCGCCGCCGAACGCACCCGCCACCTGCGGCTGGGCACCGGCGTCTCCTCCCTGCCCTACCACCAGCCGCTCATGCTGGCCGACCGGATGGTGCTGCTGTCCCACCTCACCCGCGGGCGGGTGATGCTGGGCGTGGGGCCCGGCGCGCTGCCCTCCGACGCCTACATGATGGGCATCGAGGTCGCCCGCCAGCGCGACATGATGGAGGAGGCCCTCGAGGCGATCCTGGCGCTGCTGCGCGGCACCGAACCCGTCACCCGCAAGACCGACTGGTTCGAGCTGCGCGACGCCCGCCTCCAGCTGCGCCCCTACGGCGGCGACCTGGAGGTCGCGGTCGCCGCGATGGTCTCACCCTCGGGCCCGCGCGCCGCCGGCCGCTACGGCTGCGGCCTGCTGTCGCTGGGCGCCACCCAGACCGCCGGGTTCGACGCGCTCGGCTACCACTGGGGCGTCATGCGAGAACGCGCCGCCAAGTACGGCAACACCGCCGAGCGCCGCGACTGGCGCCTGGTCGGCCCCATGCACCTGGCCGAGACCCGCGAGCAGGCCGCCCGCGACGTGGCCTTCGGCCTGGCCGACTGGGTCGCCTACTTCCAGAAGGTCGCCGCGCTGCCCATCGCCCCCGACGCCGACGACCCCGCCACGCTCGTGGAGGCCATCAACGCCACCGGGATGGGCGTGATCGGCACCCCCGACGACGCGATCGCGCAGATCCGGCGGCTGGCCGAGCAGTCCGGCGGCTTCGGCACCTATCTGCTCATGGCCCACGACTGGGCCGACACCGAACGCACCCGCCGCTCCTACGAACTGTTCGCCCGCTACGTCGCCCCCGTCTTCCAGGGCTCGGCCGACCCCCTGGCCGCCAGCCGCGACTGGGCCGCCGCCAACCGCGACACCTTCATCGGCGCCACCACCCAGGCGATCAAGTCCAAGGTCCAGGAACAGGAAGAGGAACGCCGCCGCGACGGCCGGCCCGCACCCGCACCCGACCAGGCCGCCGACGCCTGACCCCGCACCGCCCCGGCGCGGGCGGGTGTGTGCTGGCTCACAGGACCCGCCGCGCCATTGACCGTAACCGGACACTTATCCAAGCTAAGGGTGCGTAGGACGACGGAAGGTGACGCGGCGGTGGCCAGCCAGCGGACGAGCACGATCACAGACGACCCCGACCTGAGCGACCTGCGGTTCTGGAGCCGCCCCCTGGACGAGCGCGCCGCCGCCTTCGCCCGGCTGCGCGCCGAGGGCGCCCCCCGCTTCTACCCCGACCCGCCGGTGCCTTTCGCCAAGCGCGGCCCCGGCTACTGGGCCCTGGTCCGGCACGCCGACGTGCTGGAGGCCAGCCGCAGCCCGCAGATCTTCAGCAGCGAGCCCAACGCCACCAGCGTCATCGACGCCCCCGGCTGGCTGCAGCGCTACGTCGACTCGATGATCAACATGGACGACCCGCGGCACGCCAAGATCCGCCGCATCGTGTCGCGGGCGTTCAGCCCCAAGATGCTGGCCAGGACCGAGGACGACGTGCAGGCCCGCGCCACCCGGATCGTGGACGAACTCATCGCCTCCGGCCCCGGCGACTTCGTGGCCGAGGTCGCCGTCCGGCTGCCCGTCGAGATCATCTGCGACATGCTCGGCATCCCCGACGACCTCTACCCGCGGGTGCTGCGGCTGACCAACATCGTGCTGGGCAACTCCGACCCCGAGTACACCGGCATCACCCCCGACATGGGCCGCCTGCGCACCGGGCTGGGCCTGGCCAAGGTCGCCCTGGCCAGCCGCGAGCTGCACCGGCTGGCCGCACGGCTCGGCCGCGAACGCGCCGGCGCGTCCACCGGCGACCTCACCTCGGCCCTGGTGAACGCCAACGTCGACGGCGAGAAGCTCACCGCGCAGGAGTTCGGCACCTTCTTCCTGCTGCTGGTGGTGGCCGGGAACGAGACCACCCGCACCGCCATCGCGCACGGCCTCAAGCTGTTCACCGACCACCCCCGCCAGCGCGAACTGCTCCTGGAGGACTTCGACGGCCGCATCGGCGGCGCCGTCGAGGAGATCGTCCGCCTCTCCACCCCCGTCATCTGCTTCCGCCGCAACCTCACCCGCGACCACGAGATGAACGGCCACACCTTCCGCGAGGGCGACAAGGTGATGCTGTTCTACAACTCCGCCAACCGCGACGAGAGCGTGTTCGAGGACCCCGACGCCTTCGACATCACCCGCTCGCCCAACCCGCACGTCGGGTTCGGCGGCCCCGGCCCGCACTTCTGCCTGGGCGCCAACCTGGCCCGCCGCGAGATCACCGTGATGTTCCGGGAACTGTTCACCCGGCTGCCCGACATCCGCGCCGACGGCGAACCCGACCGGCTGCTGTCCAGCTTCATCAACGGCTTCAAGCGGCTGCCCTGCACCTTCACCGCACCCTGACCCCGGCCCGCCGCCCCGGGCGTGGCGGCAGGCCGGGGCCGCGGGGCCAGTATCACGGGGGCGCGGGACGGCGCCGCCCCCGCCCCTCACAGGCCGCCCAGCAACTCCGCCAGCTCGGCGGGACGCGACAGCATCGGCCAGTGCCCGGTGGGCAGCTCGTGGAAGGTCCACTCCGGGCCCGCCAGCACCGCGAACACCGGATTGCCGCCGGCGACCATCTCCCGCACCGCCGCCAGCGGGATGGTGGAGGCGATCATCGTCTTGGGCGTGTCCGGAACCGTCTCCGGCCGCACCAGCGGCTCGGTCGCCGCCCCCAGCGGCTCCGGAGTCGCCCGCTCACGCAGCCGCGCCAGCATCGCCTCGTCCAGCCCCGCCAGCATCTCCGGCTCGGCGGCCGGGTCGAAAGGCGGCGGCGGGATCCGCCATCCCTCGCCCTCCTCGGCCACCCGCTTCTCCACCTCCGCGCGCTCGCCGGGCTCGTTGAAGTCGATCTGCGCCATGCCCGAGGGCAGCGGCGCCGAGTCCACATACACCACCCGGGCCAGCCGCTCGGGGATCCGGTCCGCCGCGCCCGTCACCGGCATGTTCGCCCCGCTGTGCCCGACCAGCACCACCTCCCGCAGGTCCTCACCCTCGATCAGCCCCACGATGTCGTCGATGTGGGTCCGCACGTCCACCTCCGGCGAGGCCTCACCCGCCCGCTCGGCCAGACCCGTCAGCGTCACCGCGTACACCCGGTGCCCCGCCTCGCGCAGCGCGCCGGCCACCTCCTCCCACGCCCAGCCGCCGAGCCAGAAACCGGGGACCAGCACGAACGTCGTCATCACGCACTCCCTCTCTCACCTGCGATGACACCACGGTAGAATCAATACCGGACAGAACCCGCCCGGATTATGAGCGTGACCCGTGTCACATCCCACCACCCGCATCCTGACCATGCTCGAACTGCTCCAGGCCAACCACCGGATGGGCGGCGCCGAACTGGCCCGCCGCCTGCAGGTCGACGAGCGCACCGTCCGCCGCTACGCCGCGCGGCTGGACGACCTCGGCGTCCCCGTCGTCGCCGAACGCGGCCGCCACGGCGGCTACCGCCTCATGCCCGGCTACAAGCTGCCCCCGCTCATGCTCACCGACGACGAGGCCACCGCCGTCGTCCTGGGCCTGCTGGCCGGGCGGCGCCTGGGCCTGCCCGGCCGCGCCACCGAGAGCGCCCTGGCCAAGGTACGGCGCGTGCTGCCCGCCGCCCTGGCCGAACGCGTCCAGGCCCTGGAGGAGACCCTCGGCTTCACCCTCGCCGCACGCGACGGCACCGCCCCCGCCACCGCCGCCCTCCTCACCCTCGCCGAGGCCGCCCGCTCCCGCCGCCGCGTGCGGATCGGCTACCGCTCCTGGCGCGAGAGCACCAGCGAACGCGACCTGGACCCCTACGGCCTGGTCTTCCACTCCGGCCGCTGGTACGTCACCGGACACGACCACGCCAGCGGCGAGATCCGCACCTTCCGCGTCGACCGCGTCCGGTCCGCCGAACTCGGCGACGACACCTACCAGGTGCCAGAGGGCATCGACCCCGTCCAGCACGTGACCCGCTCGCTGGCCGCCGTCCCCTACACCCACGAGGTCGAGGTGTTGCTGGAGGCCACCCTCGCCGAGGCCCGGCGCGCCCTGCCCGCCTCGGTCGCCACGCTCCGCGAAAGCGAAGGGGGAGTGCTGATGGCCGCGCGCGCCGAGAGCCTGCGCGGAATGGCGCAGATGCTCGCCGGGCTCGGACACCCCTTCACCGTCCGCCGCCCCGACGGGCTCCGGGAAGCCGTCCGCGACCTGGCCGACTCCCTGCGCGCCAGCGCCGACCGCTGAAGACCGGGCAGGCAAGGGCGAGGGGCGAAGGGGAGAGGCGATGGAACTGGCGATCCTGATCGGGCTGCAGGCCTCGGGGAAGACCACCTTCTACCGGCGGCACCTGGCGGCCACGCACGTCCACGTCAGCAAGGACCTGTTCGGCCGCTCCGCGCGCGGCAAGCAGGCCCGCCAGCTGCGCCTGATCGCCGAGGCGCTGCAGGCGGGACGCGACGTGGCCGTCGACAACACCAACCCCTCGCCCGAGGAGTGGCGCCCGCTGATCGAGACCGGCCGCCGGCGCGGCGCCCGGATCACCGGCTACTGGTTCCCGCCGGACGTGCCCGCCGCGCTCGCCCGCAACGCCGCCCGCCCGCGCGAAAACCGGGTGCCCGACGTCGGCGTCTATGCCACCCTCAAGCGACTGCGCCGGCCGCGGCACGCCGACGGGTTCGACGTGCTGCGCGCCGTGCGCCTGGACGGAGCGGGCGGCTTCGCCGTCACCCCCGTCGCCCCAGACCCCGGCGAGGAAGGGACCGGACGTGCGGCTGAAGGACCTTGAGTCGCGGATGCGCGAGCGGGAGTGGTTCCACTCCCAGACGCTCCTGCCGGGCGCGTGGGCGATCGTGCGCGTGGACGGCCGCGGCTTCTCCCGCTACACCGAGCGGCGCTTCGACAAGCCCTTCGACCCGCGCTTCTCCGAACTGATGACCACCACCGCCCAGGCCCTGCTCACCGAGCTGTCCGGCCGGTACGCCTACACCGAGAGCGACGAGATCTCCGTCGTCCTGGACCCCGCCTTCGACCTGTTCGGCCGCGAGGTGGAGAAACTGGTGTCGCTGTCGGCCGGGATCGCCTCGGCCGCCTTCACCCACGCCGCCGGCGAGCCCGCCGTCTTCGACTCCCGCGTCTGGATGGGCGCCGGCGCGGCCGACGTGGTCGACTACCTGTCCTGGCGCCAGGCCGACGCCGCCCGCTGCGCGCTCAACGGCTGGTGCTACTGGACGCTGCGGAAGGAGGGCAGCACCGCCCGGCAGGCCGACCGCCGCCTCGCGGGCACCGGCGCCGCCGCCAAGAACGAGCTGCTCTACGCGCGCGGCGTCAACTTCAACGAACTGCCCGCCTGGCAGCGCCGCGGCGTGGGCCTGTGGTGGGAGACCTACGAGAAGGCCGGCCACGACCCCAAACGCGGAGTCGACGTCATCGCCACCCGCCGCCGCGTCCACGTCGAACGCGAACTGCCCATGAAGGACGAGTACCGCTCCCTCGTCCACGACCTCGTCACCGACCCCGCCTGACCCCCGCGCGGCCCGGCGTGATCACAGCGGCGGGTGCAGAGGCGGGTGCAGAGGCGGCGTCATGGCCTCCAGGCCGGCGGCCACCCGCAGCAGCAGCACCTCGCGGCCGTGCGCCGCCACCGCCTGCAACCCCACCGGCAGCCCGGCGGCGCTCAGCCCCGCCGGGACGCTGGCGGCCGGATGGCCGCTGACGTTGAACGCCCACGTCAGGTCGACGGTCATCGCCTCGCCCGGCCCCTGGTGACCGTGCGGAGGCGCCGGCGTGGCCGGCGTCAGCAGCACCTCCACCTCCCCGAACAGCGCGGCCAGCCGCTCGTCGTTGGCCCGGCGGACGCGCAGCGCGCCGGGACCGGGCGCGCCCGCCCGAAGCGCGCGCCACACCGGCTCGGGATCCAGCAGCCGCGGATCCCGCGGCCGCAGGGTGATCACCCCCGCCTCCGCCAGCCGCTCCGCCGCGGCACGGGCGACCGCCGCCTGCTCCGGATCGACCTCCGCGAACCCCAGCGAAGCCGACCAGGCGGCGCGCAACGGCCGCCCGCCGCCGGAACCCCGGAAGTCCTCCCCGAGCATGAGCGACAGGTACAGCGCGGTGTCGCGCACGGTGCCGGTCAGCGCGCCCAGCGCCGCCAGACCCGCACGGTCGGCGGCGGGCAGGCGCCGGTTGGTGGGCTTGAGCCCCACCACCCCGCACCACGCCGCCGGAATCCGCAGCGACCCGGCACCGTCGCTGCCCGTGGCCAGCGGCACGATCCCGGCCGCCACCGCGGCCGCCGAACCCGCCGACGACCCGCCCGGCGTACGGTCCGCGCGCCAGGGGTTGACCGTCGGGCCTCGGTCGGTATGACCCCAGGTCTGCCAGTCGGTGCGCGCAAGCGGCACCGAGGTCGACCCCAGCACGACGCAGCCCGCCCGCTCGAGCCGACCGGTCTGCGCGGCCTGCGAACGCGCCCAGGCCTTCACCCCGATCGGCACCCCGGCCAGCGCAAGCCGCTCGCCGCGCGCCACCGCCCGGTCGACCGCCCGCGCCGACTCCACGGCCCGCTCCGGCCACGTCCGGGTGAACGCGCGCAACCGCCCGTCGACCGCCTCAAGCCGTGCCAGCGCGGCCGTCACCAGCTCCACCGCCGACACCTCGCGCCGCCGCACCAGCGCCGCCATGGCGGTCGCGTCCAGCCCGGCGGTCCCGGGCGGCGCCTCAGCCGCAGGGCGCACGGTACGGCGATCAGACCGTCAGGCCGGCGGCGCCGAGCAGGGCCCCGACGGCAGCGCGCGACCGCCCGACCGGGCCCAGGCGGCCCCCGCCGCCGCCGTCGGCCTTCCACGCCGGCACGGCGGAGGACGGCGGGCCGGGCGCGGCGGGCGCGGCGGTGCTCATGCGCCGCAGCCTATCTCCCGGGCGCGCACGCGCATGGACGGGGCGTTCGCCGTTGCCGCCCGGCCGAACTCTTCGCGCGCTGACACCGCCCGGCGCCCCGGTCGCGGGTCCCGGCCGCGGGTTCCGGCCGCACGTCCCGGCCAGGCCCGATCAGCGCGGGCCGGTCAGGCGGTGGACAGCCACCGCACCCGGTGCCCCTCGGTCGGGTCCGGGGTCTCCCAGCGCCGCACCATGCGTTTGATCACCGCGTCCGGAACGGGCGAGGGACGCGACCGGTTGCGCCGCGCGATCACCTCCGGCGGGGCCTCCAGCGCCACCACCTCGACCCGGCCCCGGTAGTCGGCGGCCAGCCCGGTGCACTGCTCGCGCAGCAGCCTGGAGACATTGGTGGCGTTCCACACGAACGACCGCCCCGCCCGCAGATGCTCGCGCGCCCGCTCGTGCGCGGCCGTGGCCACCGGACGCTGGTCGTCCGACGGCGCCACCCCCAGCTCCGCGCGGATCCGGTCCAGGCTCACCACCGGCAGATCCGGACGGTGCGCGGCAATCCAGGTGTCCTTGCCCACCCCCGGAAGGCCCGACAGCACGGTCACCGTCAGCCGCGTGTCGTCATAGGCCGCATAGTCCGGATCACGGCCCGGCTTGCGGAAGTACCAGAACCGCGCATGGTCGGAGGGGAACCGGCGCGGCGCGTCCAGGCAGTCCAGCTCGGCGCAGTACTCCCCGTACAGCGCCACGTTCTCCAGCAGCTCCGCGGCGTCGCCGCACACCCGCCCCAGGATGTCGGCGTTCGCCAGCAGCACCAGGTCGTCGTTGCGGGCCAGCAGGCTCACCCGGAACGCGATCCGCTGCAGATCGGGACGCTCCAGCGCCCAGAACGGCACCTGGTGGTGGCGCACCAGCGCGGCCACGTGCTCGCGCCAGGCCACCGGCGCGCCCAGCGCCCACAGGATCTGCCGCACCATCAGGTCGCCGCGGCGGGAATGGCCGTGCGCGGTGATCCGGCCGCCGGCCTCCACCTGGGTGCAGTACGGCTTGGCGATGTCGTGCATCAGCACGGCCGTGAACAGCCGCACCCGCTCCTCGGCCGGGCGCTCCCGCCACCCCCGCAACCCGGCCAGCGCCTCGCACGCCATCCGGGTGTGCACCTCGGCGTCGCCCTCGGCATGGTGCACCGCGTCCTGCGGCACGCCCGCCAGCGCCCGCACCCACGCGAACGCCTCGCGGATCTCCTCCCACGGCACCCGCCAGTGCGGCGGCGCCGGGCACAGCTCCTCAAACACCCGCATACAACACCTCCGGATCGGCCAGGCCGTTGGCGACGATCGGCCGGTCCAGCCAGTGCGTGCCCGAGTCGAGGATCGCGTTCAGGAAACTCGGCCGCACCCATTTGAGCCGGTCCACCGTCCGCCCGCCCTCCTCGACCTTGATGTAGAGGCCCTCCATCTCCTCGGCCCCGTCGGTCTCGGCGGTCACCCGGTCGGGATCGGCGCCGCCGCCGGCCGCCGCCTCGCGCAGCGCCTCACGCCAGCGCGCCGTACGGCACGTCGAGGGCCCCGCGAGCGCCGTGAGCGCCTCCGGCCCCTCCAGCTCGCCCTCGTACAGGACGGGGACCGGCACCACCGGCGTCCCCTCTAGCAGCTCGCGGCGCCGCCGGGTGGACAGGAACGTCCCGTCCCGCAGGTCGAGCACGTCGAACTCGCAGAAGTAGTGGGGGAGTGCGTCGTAGAACATCGTGTGCTTGGCGTACAGCCACTCGCCGTACATCACGTAGCGGTCGCCCAGCCGCGGCCACAGCACATGCTGCACCGCCGCCGCCCACGCCTTGAGCGGCGCGAAATGCCGCTCCCGGGGCCCGCCGGTCAGGAAGTGGCCGCGGCTCTGCAACCGCAGCTCACCGCCGGAGCCGAAACTGATGCCGCAGTTGGCGCCGTCCAGCTTCTCCTCCACCACCAGGTACCGCCCGGCCACGTCCCGGAAGGGAACCGCGGCCAGGTCGTGGTCGCCCGCCTGCAGCCGGGAACCCTCGACATGCCGGGTCCGGGGGTACTTGCGCAACATGCCGACCGTTGTAACGGTCCGCGTCGGGACGTGACAACCGAATATCGTCGGGATGTGACCTCTTCGGAAACCCGCGCCCGGGAGGCCGGCCCTCCGGAAACCGGCGCCGGGGCAGCGCCGGGAGCCGACCCAAGAGCCGACCCGGGAACGGGGCCGGAAGCGGGCCCGGGGACAGTGCGGCCCGGCGGGCGCGCCGCCCGGATCCCCACACGCTCGGACGTGCACAAGACGACCGTCTACCGGCGCTGGGGAAGCCCCCAAGGGCTCATCACCGACGCCCTGGAACCGGCCGCCGCCTCGGCGGGCGCCCTCGCCCTCCGATGACCGCCCGGCAGGCGGAGCGGCGCAGGGCGCTGCGCCCCGTCGACCTGGCCCGGACGGCCGGCGTCTCCACCCAGCAGATCCGCAACTACCTCGACGAGGGCATCCTGCCCCCGGCCCCGCGCACAGCCTCCGGCTACCGCACATTCGACGAGCGGCACCGGCACGCCCTGATCACCTTCCGCGCACTGGAGAAGGGCTACGGACGGACCGCCGCGGCACAGATCATGCGGGCCGTGCACGCCGGGGACGCACCGCAGGCCCTGGCCCTGGTCGACGCGGCCCACGCCGCCCTGCACGAGCAGCGGCTCGCCCTCCAGGCGACCGGCGAGGCGCTGGAGGCCGTCGCCCGGCAGGACCCCGGCCCGCCCGGCCCGCCGCGCTCGGGCCTGCGCATCGGCGAGGTCGCGGCCCGGCTGGGCGTGCGCACCTCGGCGCTGCGCGTATGGGAGTCAGCCGGGCTGCTGACCCCCAGGCGGGAGCCGATCACCGGCTACCGGGTCTTCGGCCCGGCCGAAATCCGCGACGCGCAGATGATCCACATGCTGCGCCAGGGCCGCTACCCGCTGGAGCGGATCCGCGCCGTCCTGGACGGCCTGCGCCGCACCGGCGGCAGCGAGGCCCTGCGCGCCGCCATCGCCGAGCGCCAGGAGACGATCACCCAGCGCGCCACCTGGATGCTCGACGGCTCCGGGCACCTCCACCGCTACCTCACCGACGATTCCGCCCAACCTTGACAAGAAAAGTTGTCGGCGAGGAGGATGGCCGCATGATCGAGGTAGCGGTGATCGAGGACCCCGCCGCCGCCGAGGTGACGCTGGACCCCGTCCGGGCCCGGCTGCTGGCCGAACTGTCGGCCGGACCCGCCTCGGCCGCCATGCTCGCCGGCCGGGTCGGCCTGGCCCGCCAGAAGGTGAACTACCACCTCAAGGCCCTGGAACGGCACGGCCTCGTCGAGCTGGTCGAGGAGCGCCGCAAGGGCAACGTCAACGAGCGGATGATGCGCGCCACCGCCGCGTCCTTCGTGATCTCGCCCGCCGCGCTGGGCGCCGTGCAGCCCGACCCCGGCCGCTCGCCCGACCGGCTGTCGGCCCGCTGGCTGCTCGCCCTGGCCGCCCGGCTCGTCCGCGACGTCGGCGCGCTCATCACCGGCGCCCAACGGGCCGGCAGGCCCCTCGCCACCTTCGCCATCGAAGGGGAGGTACGGTTCGCCTCCGCCGCCGACCGCGCCGCCTTCGCCGAGGAACTGGCCTCCTCCGTCACCGCCCTGGTCTCCAAGTACCACGACGAGACCGCCGAACGCGGCCGCCCGCACCGCGTGGTCGTCGCCGTCCACCCCAGCGTCCGCCGCCCCCAGCCCGAAACGGAACCCGCGCCCGGAACCGATCCCGTCCCCGAGCGCGTCCCCGACGAGGAGTCCTGACATGACGCACGAGTTCGAGGTGCGCGAGTCGATCGAGATCGACGCCACCCCCGAGCAGGTGTGGGAGGCCATCTCCACCGGCCCCGGCATCGACTCCTGGTTCATGGGACGCAACGAGATCGAGGGCCGCGAGGGCGGACGGACCCGCATGACCATGGGAGGCCTCGCCCACCTCGGCACGGTCACCGCCTACGAGCCGGGACGGCGCTTCAAGTACGCCTCCGACGAGAACCCCGACGGCACGTTCGTGGCGTTCGAGTACCTCATCGAGGGACGCGGGGGCGGCAGCACCGTGCTGCGGCTGGTGCACAACGGCTTCCTGGGCGACGACTGGGAGGCCGAATACGACGCCCTCAGCGTCGGCGACCGCATGTACTTGCGCAAACTCGCCGCCTACCTCAAGTACTTCCCGGGCCGCACTTCCACCTACAACCTGTTCGCCCCCGGGCCGCAGGTCCCCGACTCCGGGCGCGTGTGGGCGGCGTTCAAGGACGCCTTCGGCCTGGAGGGCGAGATCCGCCCGGGCGACCCCGTCCGCATCTCGGTCGAAGGGCTGCCGCCGGCCGAGGGCGTCCTGGAATGGGCCGACCACGGCTTCATGGGCGTCCGCACCGACGCCGGCCTCTACATGCTCCTGCACGGCCACCTCGGCCACGTCGTCGTCGAGTACCACGACTACACCGACGACGTGGACGACAAACGGCTCGAGACCGCCTGGCAGGCCTGGCTGGAGACCACGTTCGCCTGACCGGCGGGCTCAGACCCGGTCGGCCTTCCCCTCCGCGACCCGGTCGGCCTTCGCCTCCGCGACCCGGTCGGCCTTCGCCTCCGCGACATGGTCGGCCTTCGCCTCCAGATACCGGCGCTCGGGAAGGCTGGCGGTACGGCGCGCGGCCGTCCGGTAGGCCTCACGGGCGGCCTCGGGCTCGCCGGCCATCTCCAGCAGATGCCCCCGGACGGCGTCCAGCCGGTGGTGCCGCGCCAGCCGCTCGTCCGACCGCAACCCCTCCAGCAGGCCGAGCCCGAACCGGGGCCCCTCCACCATCGCCACCGCCACCGCGTGGTTGAGGGAGACCATCGGGTTGGGCGCGACCTTGGCCAGCAGCGCGTACAGGCCGAGGATCTGCGGCCAGTCGGTGTCCTCGGCCCGCTCCGCCTCGGCGTGCACGGCCGCGATCGCCGCCTGCAGCTGGTACGGCCCCACCGGACCGTGCGGGAGGGCCTCGGACACCAGCGCGATTCCCTCGTCGATCGCGGCCCGGTCCCAGCGCGTGCGGTCCTGCTCGGCGAGCGGGATCAGCTCCCCGCCCGGCCCCGTGCGGGCGGGACGGCGCGCGTCGGTCAGCAGCATCAGCGCCAGCAGTCCGGCCACCTCCCCGTTGCCCGGCAGCATCGCCCGCACCGCCCTGGCCAGCCGGATCGCCTCCCCGCTCAGCTCCCCGCTCTGCAGGTCGGGACCGGCCGTGGCCGTGTAGCCCTCGTTGAAGATCAGGTACAGCACGTGCAGGACCGCGGCCAGCCGCTCGCCCCGCTCGGCCTGCGGCGGCGGCGCGAACACCGCCCCGGCCGCCTTGATCTTCTGCTTGGCCCGGCTGATCCGCTGCGCCATGGTCGCCTCCGGAACCAGGAACGCGTGCGCGATCTGCGCCGTCGTCAGACCGCCCACCGCGCGCAGCGTCAGCGCCACCCGCGAGGCCCCCGACAGCGCGGGATGGCAGCACAGGAACAGCAGGGTCAGCGTGTCGTCCCGCTCGGCCGCGGCCGGAGCGGCGTCGGCG
Organism: Spirillospora sp. CA-255316; assembly: GCA_050942275.1. Classification (GTDB taxonomy): domain Bacteria; phylum Actinomycetota; class Actinomycetes; order Streptosporangiales; family Streptosporangiaceae; genus Spirillospora. The sequence continues at coordinate 5,189,382 of CP192047.1, forward strand.
GCCGGGGCCAGCAGGTCGTCGGCGGGGCGGGCGACGGCGTCGGCCACCTCCCGCCGCCGCCGCGCCTGCTCGCTGCGCACCTGGTCGGCCATCCGGCGGGCGGCGACGGTGACCAGCCAGCCGCGCGGGTTGTCCGGCACGCCCTCCCGCGGCCACTGCACGGCGGCGGCCAGCAGCGCCTCCTGCACCGCGTCCTCGGCGGCGTCGAAGTCGCCGTGGCGCCGGGCCAGGAGGCCCAGCACCCCAGGGGCCAGCGCCCGCAGCAGCTCCTCGACACCGGCCGTGGCACCGGCCGTGGCACCGGCCCTGGTGCCCGCCGCCATGCCCGTCTGGGAGGGCGTGCCGTCCACGCTCACATCTCCATTCCCGCGCTGTACATGATCGGGCGCACCTCCACGCCCAGGAACCCGGACTCGGGCATCTGCGTCGCGATCTCCAGCGCCCGCTCCCGGCTCTCGCAGTCGACCACGTAGTAGCCCGCCAGGTACTCCTTGGCCTCGGCGAACGGCCCGTCGGTCACCGCCGGCACCCCGTCCTTGACCCGGACGGTCGCGCTGGTGGACGGATCGGCCAGCGCGTGAGTGACGACCATCTCGCCGGACTCGCGGAGCATCTTCTGGAAGCCCTCGTGGCCGTTCATGATCTCGTTGCGCCGCTCCTCCGGCAGGTCCTCCCAGGCCTCGTCGTTCATGTGGATGATCAGCAGGTACTTCATCGGGTGCTCCTCACCTCACGGCCCCCATCGCGGGCGCCTGTCACCTGGAGGTCGAAGCGCCCGGCCCGTTCTCGACATCCTTCCGCACCCTTTTCCGGACGAACCCGGAACCTATCCAGGATCGGGCGCCAGCTCCCTGAGAGTGGCGGCCAGGCCGTCGAGACGGTGCGCGTCGGCCGACTCGGTGAGGGCGGCCCACAGGGAGCGGCCCGCCTCGCCCGTCCGGCCGCGTTCGATCCAGTACCAGGCCAGCGCCCGGGTCAGCCGCCGCGCCAGCTCGTCCTGCCCGCGCCGGGTCGCGCTCTCCATCGCCGCACGCAGGTTGGCGGTGTCGGCGTCCAGCCGGGCCAGCCAGCGCCGCCGGGCGTGCCCCTCCCGGAACACCTCGGCGCACTCGGCGACCAGGGTGTAGTACTCGTCGTGGCGGTGCTGGACGCGCTCGCGCTCGCCCGCCTCGCCGAGCCGTTCCAGGGCGTAGGCGGCCACCGATTCCAGGAGCCGGTACCGGGGCCCGTCGGGGCCGTCGGCGACGACGACCAGCGAGCGGTCCACCAGCCGTGCGACCGCGTCCACCACCTCGGCCTGCTCGACGCCGTCGCCGGAGCAGATCTCCTCGGCGGCGTCCAGTGTGCAGGCGGCGGCGTGCACGGCCAGGCGGCGCAGCACGGCCCGCTCGGTCCCGTCGAGCGGCTCCCAGCTCCAGTCGATCGCGGCGCGCAGCGTCCGCTGCCGTTCGGGCAGGCCGCGCCGGCCCGAGCCCAGCAGCCGGAACCGGTCGTCCAGCCGGGCGGCCAGCTGGGCGGTGCCCAGGGCCCGCACCCGCGCGGCGGCCAGCTCCAGGGCCAGCGGGATCCCGTCCAGGCGGCGGCAGATGGCGGCGACGTCCGCGGCGTTGCCGCGGTCGAGGGCGAAACCGGGCGCGGCCGCCGAGGCGCGCGCCTCGAACAGCCGCACCGAGGCGGCACGGCGCAGCGCCTCCGGATCGTGCTCCCCGATCTCACCGTCGGGCGGCGGTTCCAGCGGCGGGACGACCCGCAGCAGCTCGCCCGACAGGCCCAGCGGCTCGCGCGCCGTGGCCAGGATCCGCGGACCCGGCCCCGACCGCAGCAGCCCGTCGACCAGCTTGGCCACCGGCTCGATCACGTGCTCGCAATTGTCCAGGACCAGCAGCGCCCGCCGGTCGGCCAGCTCCTCCACGACACCGTCCGAGGCGTCGCCGCGGATGCCCATCGCGGCGGCCACGGCCTCGGCCACGCCTTCGGGGGAGGTGGTGTCGCGGGGGAGACCGGCCAGCTCCACCCAGAAGGTCCCGTCGGGGAAGGAGCCGCGCGCACGGGCCGCCGCCTCCAGGGCGAGCCGCGTCTTGCCCACACCGCCCGGACCGGTGAGCGTCACCAGCCGGGACGCCCCCGCGAGCGCCTCCACGACCTTCTCCGCCTCCGCGTCCCGGCCGATCAGCTCGTCGGGTGGAACGGGCAGGTGCGCACGGGCCCGGGCGGGCGGGGCCGCGGGCGCCCGCAGGGCCGGGTCCTGGCGCAGGATCGCCTGATGGAGGGCGTCCAGCTCGGGACTGGGATCCAGGCCGAGATCGTCCCGCAGCCTGGCGCGCAGCCGGCGGTAGCCCTCCAGGGCGTCGTGCTGCCGCCCGGCCCGGTAGAGCGCCCGCATCAGGGACGCCTGGATGCGTTCGCGCAGCGGATGGCGTTCGGCCAGTGCGCTCAGCTCGGCGATGAGCGCGTGGTGCTCGCCCAGCGCAAGGCGTGCCTCGGCCAGCTCCTCCAGCGCGGTCAGGCGCTCCTCTTCCAGGCGGGTGATTCCGGCGCGGGCGAAGGCGTCCTCGCCGAAGTCGGCGAACGCCGGGCCGCGCCAGAGGGCGAGGGCGTCGTTCAAGAGCGCCGCCCTGGACGCCGGGTCGCCTGTGCGGCGTGCCTTCGCGGTGAGGGCCTGGAAACTTCGGGCGTCGACGTCCCCGGCCTTGAGGAGATAGCCCGCCGGGCCCGACTCCACCAGCCCGCGCCCGCCCGGCTCGGCCTCCTCCAGCGCCCGCCGCAACTGCGAGACCTTCACCCGCAGCGCGGCGGCCGGCTTGCCCGGCGGCTCCGTGCCCCACAGGTCCTCGATCAACCGGCCCGAGGAGACCGGCCGGCCGTCGGCCGCCAGCAGCACCGCCAGCAGCAGCCGGACCTTCAGCTCGGGGATGCGGACCGTGCGCCCGCAACCGGTCCACACCTCCAGCGGGCCGAGCACCCCGAAACGCATGCCCCCAACACTAGCCCGGCCATAACCGCGTCCGAATCCCGCCATAACACCCCCGCTCCAGGGTGATCGGAGGCGGCCGGGAGGTTCCGGTCGCCGCGTAGCCGACCCCTGGGAGAGAGGCGAACTCACGATGTCCGCAACCGTCGCGCCCGAACCGGGCCCCGGCCCAGTGACAGGCCCAGTGACAGGCCCCGGACCGGCCCCGCGAGCCGGAGCCAGGGAATGGGCGGGTCTGGCCGTGCTGGCCCTGCCCACCCTGCTGCTGTCCCTGGACAACACCGTGCTCTTCCTGGCCCTGCCGCACCTGGGCGAGGACCTGCGCCCGGGCCCGACCCAGCTGCTGTGGATCATGGACGTGTACGGGTTCATGATGGCCGGGTTCCTGGTCACCATGGGCACCCTCGGCGACCGGATCGGCCGCCGCCGGCTCCTCGTGACCGGCGCCGCCGCTTTCGGTGCCGCCTCCGCCCTCGCCGCCTACGCCCCCACCCCCGAGGCGCTGATCGCCGCGCGGGTGCTGCTGGGCGTCACCGGCGCCACCCTGATGCCCTCCGCGCTCGCACTGATCAGCACCATGTTCCGCGACGAACGCCAGCGCACGCTGGCCATCGGCGTGTTCACCGGCTGCTTCATGGCCGGCGGCGCGCTCGGCCCGGTCGTCGGCGGGGCGCTGCTGGAGACCTTCTGGTGGGGCTCGGTGTTCCTGATCGGCGTCCCGGTGATGCTGCTCCTGCTGATCACCGCGCCGCTGCTGCCCGAGAACCGCGACCCCGGCGCCGGCCGCGTCGACCTGCCCGGCGTCGCGCTGTCCCTGCTGGCCATCCTCCCGCTCATCTACGGGCTCAAGGAGATCGCCAAGGACCCCGCCCAGCCGCCCGCCTACGCCGCGCTCGCCGCCGGAGCCCTGTTCGGGACGCTGTTCGTACGGCGCCAGCGGGCCGTGCCCCACCCCCTGCTGGACCTGCGACTGTTCCGGCGGCGCGCGTTCAGCGCCGCGCTCCTGATCGTCCTGTTCGGGATGGTCGTGCAGGGCGGGATCTACCTGTTCGCCAGCCAGTACCTCCAGTCGGTCGAGGACCTGCCGCCGCTGCGGTCCGGAATGTGGCTGGCCCTGCCGACACTGGCGCTGGTCGCCGGTTCGCTGCTGAGCCCGCTGGCGGCGCGCCGCGTCCGCCCCGGCACGCTGATCGCCGCCGGTCTGCTGACCGCCGCGGCCGGGTTCCTGGGGATGGCCGCCGCCGACGGGCCCGCCGCGCTCGTCACCGGGATGACCGTCGGTTTCCTGGGCACCGCCCCCATCGGCGCGCTGGGCATCGGCCTGGTCATCGGATCGGCGCCGCCGGAGAAGGCCGGGGCGGCCTCCGCCGTCTCCGAGACCTCCGGCGAACTCGGCATCGCACTGGGCGTCGCCGTGCTGGGCAGCGCCGGGACGGCCGCGTACCGGACCATGCTCGACGTCCCGGCGCAGACCCCGCCCGAGGCGGAGACGGCAGCGCGCGAATCGGTCGGCGGCGCCGTGACCGCCGCCGAAGGGCTCCCGTCCCCGCTGGCCGGGCAACTGCTGGACGGCGCGCGGGAGGCGTTCATGACCGGTCTGGACGTTGCAGCCCTGGTCAGCACCGTCCTGGTCCTCGCCCTGGCTGTCCTCGCCGCCGCCCTCCTGCGCCACCAGCCGCCCATCGGCCGCTGACCGCCCAGGGCGGGGCGAAGGGGGTTCACGCGTGATCGAGCCGGCGGCCGTGATCGGCCGCCGGGTCGGCCCGCGGTGAGACCAGCCCGGACTCGCAGGCCGCCACCACCGCCTGCACGCGGTCGCGCAGCCCCGGCTTGCGCAGCCACCCGGCTCACATGCGTCTTGACCGTCTCGTCATCATAATGCGCGACCCATAGGGCCTCGGTGAGGTAGCCTCACACCATGGCCTTCCCTCACAGCCTCCTTCTTCTCGAGCCGCGTTGACACACTGAAAAGCTGTCAGCGCGGCCGCCCCTCATGCACTGAGGGGCTTTTTCATTTCCCCGCCCAGGCGAAACCGCGGTGACGAGGACGATGAACGAGAATGACGACCGGCCGCCATTCCGCTACGACGCGCGGATGGCGAACGAGATCGAACTGAGCTGGCAGGAACGCTGGGAACGCGAGGGCACCTTCGACTCGCCCAACCCCGCCGGGCCGCTCGCCGGAGGATTCGAACGGATGGCGGGCCGGCGCCCGTTCTACATCCTCGACATGTTCCCCTATCCCAGCGGCGCCGGGCTGCACGTCGGCCACCCGCTGGGCTACATCGGCACCGACGTGTACGCGCGCTACCGGCGCATGGCCGGCGACCACGTCCTGCACACCTTCGGGTACGACGCGTTCGGACTGCCCGCCGAGCAGTACGCCATCGACACCGGCCGCCACCCGCGCGAGACGACCGAGGCCAACATCGCCGCCATGCGCCGCCAGCTGCGGCGGCTGGGCCTGGGACATGACCGGCGCCGCGGGCTCGCCACCAGCGACGTCCGGTACTACCGCTGGACCCAGTGGATCTTCCTGCGGCTCTTCGGCGCCTGGGTGGACCCGGGCACCGGCCGCGCCCGCCCGATCGAGGACCTGGTCGCCGAGTTCGAGAGCGGCGCACGGCCCGTCCCCGGCGGCCGGACCTGGGCGGAACTGACCGCGGTGGAGCGCCGCCGCGTCGTGGACGGCCACCGGCTGGCCTACGTCGCCGAGGAGCCCGTCAACTGGTGCCCGGGGCTGGGGACCGTCCTGGCCAACGAGGAGGTCACCGCCGAGGGCCGCAGCGACGTGGGCAACCACCCCGTCTACCGCAGGCCGCTGCGCCAGTGGATGCTGCGGATCACCGCATTCGCCCAGCGGCTCATCGACGACCTGGACGAGGTGGACTGGCCCGCCTCGCTCAAGCAGATGCAGCGCAACTGGATCGGCGCCAGCGACGGGGCCCACATCACCCTGGCCCTCGCCGGGGACCCGTCGGGAGCCGGAATCTCCGGAGCCGGAATCTCCGGAGCCGGAATCTCCGGAGCCGGGACCTCGGAAGCCGGGATCGAGGTGTTCACCACCCGTCCCGACACGCTGCCCGGCGCCACCTACGTGGTGCTGGCACCCGAGCATCCGATGGTGGACCGGCTCGTCACCGGCGCCTGGCCCGAGGGCACCCCGGAGGCGTGGCGCTTTCCCCGGGGGCGCGCCGGGACAAGGGAATGGACGCCGAGTGACGCGGTCGCCGCGTACCGGGAGAAGGCGGAGCGCCTCAGCGACCGGCAGCGCACGGCCGACAGCAAGGAAAAGACCGGTGTTTTCACCGGTGCCCACGCCGTCAATCCCGTCACCGGAACCCCGATGCCGGTTTTCGTCGCCGACCACGTGCTCATGGGATACGGGACGGGCGCGATCATGGCGGTGCCCGAACATGACCAGCGCGACCTCGAATTCGCGCACGAGTTCGGGCTGCCCGTCCGCCCCGAATCCGAGCCCCCGGCCCAATGGCCCAACGGGCACGGCGTCACGGAAGCCATCGCATGGCTGGAACGGCACGGCATAGGCAAAGGGGCGCGGACCTACCGCCTGCGCGACTGGCTGTTCTCGCGCCAGCGCTACTGGGGCGAGCCGTTCCCGATCGTCTACGACGAGCACGGAATGCCCATCGCGCTGCCCGAAAGCATGCTGCCCCTGCAACTACCCGAGATGACCGACTTCCGCCCTGAGCCGCAGCAGGACGACACCAGCCCGCCCGTACCACCCCTGGCCAGGGCCAGGGAATGGGCGACCGTCGAACTCGACCTGGGCGACGGGCCCAAGCGCTACCGCCGCGAACTGAACACCATGCCGCAGTGGGCGGGATCCTGCTGGTACTACCTGCGCTACCTGGACCCCACCAACGACACGGCGTTCGTGGACCCCGAGGTGGAGCGCTACTGGATGTCCCCGCCCGACCCGGCCGGCCCCGGGGGAGTGGACCTTTACGTGGGGGGAGTGGAGCACGCGGTCCTGCACCTGCTCTACGTGCGGTTCTGGCACAAGGTCCTGTACGACCTCGGCCACGTCTCCACCAAGGAGCCGTTCGCGCGCCTGTTCAACCAGGGGTACATCCTGGCCGACGCCTTCACCGACGAACGCGGCATGTACGTCCCCGCGGCCGAGGTCGTCCAGGACGGCGACGGGTCGTACACCCACCAGGGGCGTCCGGTGACCCGCCGCGCGGGCCGCATGGGCAAGAGCCGCAAGAACGGCGTCAGCCCCGACGGGCTGTACGAGCGCTACGGCGCCGACACCCTCCGCCTGCACGAGATGGCGATGGGGCCGCTGGACGCCGACCGGCCGTGGCGGACCGACGGCATCGCGGGCGTCCACCGCTTCCTGCAACGGCTGTGGCGCAACGTCATCGACGAGCACACCGGCCTCCCGCGCGTCGCCGACACGCCGCCCGACCCCGACACGCTCCGCACGCTGCACCGGACCATCGCCGTCGTCCGCGAGCACTTCGGCGAGCTGCGCTACAACGTCGCCATCGCACGGCTCATGGAACTCAACACCCATGCCGCCAGGCTGGAGACGATGCCGCGCGAGCTGGCCGAGGCCCTGGTGCTGATGGCGGCGCCGCTCGTCCCGCACATCGCCGAGGAACTGTGGAGCCGCCTCGGCCACCGGGAGTCGCTGGCCCACGCGCCGTTCCCGGAGGCCGACGCGTCCCTGGCCGCCGAACGGGCCGTCACGATTCCGGTCCAGATCAACGGCCGGATCCGCTTCACCCTGGACGTCCCCGCCGGCGCGGAACGCGAGGAGATCGAACGCCTCCTGACCGGGCACGCCGACTTCGCCGCGCACGTCGACGGCCGCACCGTCCGCCGCCTCGTCATCGTCCCCGGCCGCATCGCCAACATCGTCACCGGCTGAGATCGGCAGGTGACACGTCGGGGCTCTCCGGCGCTGTAACGGATGTCGGCCCCGGTCGGCATGATCACCCGCCTCCGGACCGGTCCCCAACCCGGCCCGGAGGCGGGCCCGCCCGCCTCCCCTCCGCTGTGCCCGCGAGGCGCGGGCGGCGCCGTGCCGGCCAGCCCTCTCCCTCAATCACCTCCGTGATCAGGCCGAGGTCCGGCATCATCTCTTGGAGCACGTGGACAGGTTCTCTGTCACCCCGGACGGCCCACTCCCAGCCACACGAGGGAACTTCCGCATGACCGCGACCCCGGGCTCGACGACCGCCCGCCCCGCCATCAAGACCCGGCAGCCACTCCATCGTCTGTGGATGCGAGGCGAACTGCACAGCAGCCCTTCCGATCCGGTCGGGGCGCTGGCCGCTCAGTTGACCCGGCACGCCGACGGCGACGAGATCACCATCAGGTCGTGGAAGGCCGCGGGTTCCGGCGAGGGATGCCTGGCGACGACGGCGTCCTGGCGAGACCCGGCCGCCGGCCTGGTGATCGCCGCGCTCGCGCTCCGCGAAGCGGCCACCGCAGAAGGCCAAGGGCGCGTGGAGTGGGGGCTGAGCGCGCACGCCGACTCCGGCTGGAGCAGTGCCGCCACATCACCGCTCAGCACACTCGGGTTGAACGGCGCCGGCGTCCACGATCCCAGCGGAGTGCCGCTGTTCGACGGTCCCATCGTGGTGACCGACGCCCCCCAATGGGTCCAAAGCCTGACCCCGCTCGCGGCGACCGGGCGGTTGATAGCCATGGGCGAGGAACACGAGCACGAACAGATCGCCCGCGCGCTGGCCGATCCGGCGCGTACCACCGCCGTGCTGGCGGTCGCGATGCACGCGGGCAGGATCCCCGACGGCGGGGAACTGAATGCCGCCGCCTGGCCCGGGGCGTGCACGGTGATGCTGATCGACGGCCGAGTACGCAAGTACCTGGCACAGCAGCTGCCCGCACGGCCCGTCCCGGTAGGGGGCGCCAGGCTCTTCGCAGCCGCCGCCGGGGCCGAGCATGACATGGTCTTGGCCAAGGGCGCGTTGCGGCGGCCCGGATGGACGGCACCGCTGTTCGCCATCACCGCAGGGGCATGCACCGGACGCGACCCGGACGGCCAGGCCGCCGAGGCCGCCCGGCTCCTGGACGACCACCCGCGGCTGCGGCTCCGCTCCGCCGCCAAGACCGACCTCGCGTCACCCCCGGCGGCCTCCCGCGACCACCGCCCGGACCGATTCGAGCCGTCCACCCGCGAGCGGGACGATCTCACCGAGCAGGCCGAAAGGGACAGAGCGGCACTGGTCGAGGCCCGGCGGGACCTCGCCGCCCTGCGCGCCGACAAGCAGCGCCTGTGCAAGGAGAACCAGCGCCTGCTCGCCCAGCTCACCGAGCTCAGGGAGCAGGCCGAGGCGACCCGCCCGCAACTCGACCAGATCGCGCAGCTCACCGCCGAACGTGACGCCTACCTGGATGAGTGCCACCTCCTCACCGAGGAACGAGATCTCGCCGTACGCCAACGCGGCGTCCTCGCCCTGCGGCTGGCCTCCCTGGCCCGTACCACGGGGGCGGCCGCGGACGCCGCCGTCATCGACGAAGGCGACGACACCGTCCCCGGGAGCATGCAGGAACTCTTGGCACAGGCGGCCCACCGGTACCCGCTGCTCGACTTCACCCGCCTTGACAAGCGCCCGGCGTACGCGCTGGACCAGCACCCCAAGGCCGACGCCTGGCGCCGCAAGATCTCCGACGCCCTCGCCTCGCTGCACCATTACGCGGCCGTCAAACGCCAACGCCTGGACACCGGTCAGGAACCCGGACCCGAACTGGCCGGCTTCTACAGCTTTCTCAGGTCCGGGCACACCGGCGCTCTCATCAGCGCGCACATCGCCGCGATGGGCGAATCGGACCTCTCCGAGAGCAACCAGCGATACCGCCAGGCCCGAACGTTCCCCGTCGCCCCGGCCACCGACCCCTCCGGCTATGCCTACATGGGCGCCCACATAAAGATCGACACCTCGCCCCCCGCGCCCAGGCTGCACTTCCTCGACGACCTCACCAGGAACGGAACCGTCTACATCGGCTACATCGGGGAACACCTGGTCAGCACCCGCACCAACTGACCTCTGAGGCCGATCCACACACGGTTGGGCGGGAGGGGCCGGCCTGTCAGTGGCGCAGCAGGGTCAGGCTTGCCTGGGTTTCGGTGATGGTGAGTCGGGCTTGGCCGCCGATCGGGAAGGTGGCCAAGGGGTAGGTGTGGCCGACGTCGATGTTGGCCAGGACGGGAAGGCCGGTCAGTGCCGGTTGGGCGTCGATGATCTGTTCCAGCAAGGGGCGGGTCATGCGGCTGGCGCGCTGGAACCGTCCGATCGCCAGTCCTCGGATTCCTGGGGCGTCGGGAAGCTGCAGCAGGGAGGTCAGGTCGCGGGCGAAGGTCGCCGGGTGCGACTCGAAGTCGTCCTCGACGATCAGGATCGCGCCGTCGAGGGATGGCATGTAGGGCGTGCCTTGCAGCAGGTTCAGGGTGCACAGGTTGCCGCCCACGACGCGTCCCTCGGCGGTGCCGGGCCGGATCTGCCACCATCCCTCGCCGGGAATCAGCTCGCGGTTGTCCTGGTCGAGGAACCACAGATCGTCGCTCCAGCGTGCTGACGGGGTCAGGGGCAGTGGGGCGTCGTCGAACATGACCGAGGCGAACCAGTGCAGAGTCTGCTCGAAGTGGTCTCGCATCCCGAACGTCGACCAGTGCGGACCGGAGTAGGTGACCAGCCCGGTTCGGGCGAGAGCGGCGTTCTGCAGCGCGGTGATGTCGGAGTATCCGCACAGGATCTTCGGGTTGGCGCGGATCAGCTCCCAGTCCAGGAACGGCAGGAGCTCGTTGCTGTTGTAGCCGCCGATGACGGTCAGGATCGCCGCCACCGACGGGTCCGCGAAGGCCTCATGGAGATCGGTGACCCGTGCGGCGATGCCGGAGGAGTCGAACGCGTCGCGCTCGTCGACATGGGTGCCGTAGGAGAGCGCCAGGCCGAGTTCGGCGAACCGAGACCTGATGATGTCGGTGTGGTCGTGCTCCATCACCATCGCGCGGGACCTGGCCGGCGCCACCACTCGCACGACGTCGCCTTCGTTCAGCTTGGGAGGGAAGATCACATCCATCACCGCAGGAGCGTAACGGGCGGGGACAGGGATCCGGTTCCCGTTCTTGCAGTGTCGGCTTCGGCGTTGCGGGGCATGCGTGGGGTGGCCGTCGCCGATGTGCGGCACCGCTGTCCTGCTCAGACAGGTGCGTAAGGCCGCGGCGGCGCATGATCAGTTCGGTGGTGTCGGCCACGCGACCTCCTCGCACCCCTCGAGCAGGTCGCGCTCGCGGTACCACTCGGCCATCTGCCCGGGGGGTGAACTCTCGGCTTTGCGGGCGGGTGGACTTGCCCGATCCGCTGTTGGTGCAGGTCGGCGAGGACGCGCTCGGCGTCGCGGTCGCGCACCTCGCTGCTCCCGGCACGCGCGACGGTGCGGGGGCCGTGCAGCCCGCGGTGATTGCGCTCCAGCCCGTACACCACGGCGGCGAGCAGCAGCAGGTCGGCGAGTACGGAGGTCATGGCTTCACTGCGACCGCTTTGAAGAAGGTGTAGTGGAAGGTGCCGTCGTCTTCGGCCGTGCGGTACAGGTCGGTGATGCCCCGGTCCCAGTCGGCACGGGTGGTGAGGCCGGCCGCGACGGCCTCCTCGCCGACGGCCCCGACCATGGCGGTGAAGGTGTTGCGGGTGAAGCCCTCGACCAGCGCGGGCCGGGTCCGGTCGGCGTAGACGGTCCGGGGGCGCACGGTGATCTGGTCGTAGCCGGCGGCATTCAGGAGCGGCTGGAGCCGCCGGCCGATCAGCGCGTCCCCGCCCGCGTCCGCCTGCAGCCGGACCAGATGGCCGATCGCGGCGCGGGCGAGGTCGCTGTCGGGGTGGAAGAACGCCGAACCGTGGTCGCCCTCGACCACCGTGATCGTCCCGCCCGGCCTGAGGACCCGCCGCAGGGCGGTCAGCGCCTTCAGCGGGTCCCGCAGGTGCTCCAGGACGAAGCACACGAAAAGGTGGTCGAACGAGGCGTCCGCGAACGGCAGGTCGAACAGGTCGGCGCGGTGCCACTCCACATCGGCGCCGGGGGAGTGGGCCCGCACTCGTGCGCGGGCCTGGTCCAGTGACGGGCCGGAGACGTCCACCGACACCAGGCGGGCGCCCGGGCTCGACGCCACCAGGTGCACCGTCTGGGCGCCCACCCCGCATCCGGCCTCCAGCACGCGGCTCCCGGCAGGGTAGCTCGTGCCCGCGTGCAGCAGCTGCGCCAGCGTGTCGGCCTGGTCGCCGAGGCGCCGCGCCTCGAGCTCGGAGTAGCCGTGGACGTAGGGCGCGGGGGTCGTCATCGCGTTCATGCGTCCCACGGTGCCGCCACAATGGACCGCGTGAACAGGTCCAATCAGGCCGCCTCCGACCGGTCCATAATGGTGCCGCCCGGAGCCGACGTCTACGACGCGCTGCGCGAGGCCCCCGCCCGGATCGACCTGTCACCCGGACTGCCCGACCTGGGCGCCTTCCCCCGCGCGGCGTGGCTGCGCGCCGAGCGGGCCGTCGTCGGCGACCTGGCCGCGCCCGGCTTCGGATACGGCGACCCGCGCGGCACCCTGGAGCTGCGCCGGGCCGTCTCCGGCTGGCTGGCCCGCAACCGGGGCATCACCGCCGACCCCGGCGAGATCCTGGTCGTCTCCGGCACGGCCCAGGCGCTGGGCCTGTTCGCGCGGGTCTTCCGCGATGCTGGTATCCGCGAGGTGGCCATGGAGGACCCGGGCTCGCTCGGCGCCCGCCAGCACCTGGAGTACTGGGGCATGCGGACCCCGCCCGTGCCCGTCGACGCCGACGGCCTGCGCGTCGACGAGCTGCGCGCCCAGGGCGCCCCCGCCGTGCTGGTCACCCCGGCCCACCAGTTCCCGACGGGCGTGGTGCTGGACGGCGGGCGGCGCCGCGAGCTGATGCGCTGGGCCGACGGCGGCTGTCTGGTCGTCGAGGACGACTACGACGCCGAGCACCGCTACGACCGCCCTCCCGTGCCCGCCCTGCGCGCGATGCTCCCCGAACGGGTCTGCTACGCCGGGAGCGTCTCCAAGCTCCTGGCTCCCGCGCTGCGCGTGGGCTGGATCGTCGCGCCCGCCGAGTACCGGGACGCGCTCGTGGACGCCAAGCGCTTCGCCGACCTGGGCAACGCCGCGCTGCCCCAGCTGGTGCTGGCCCGCCTCATGGAGTCCGGTGAGCTGGAACGCCAGCTGCGGTTCCTGCGCCGCCGCCATCGACGCCGCCGCGACGCCATGATCCGCGCTATCGGGGCGCAGCTGCCCGGCGCGGTGGTGCACGGCGCCGCCGCCGGCCTGCACCTGATGATCACTTTCGGCGGCGGCCTGGGCGGCGGCCTCCGCGACACCGACCTGGCCGCGGCGGCGCTCGCCCGCGGCGTCAAGGTGCACCCGCTGTCCTGGCACGCCCGGCGGCGATCTGCAGGGCCTGGTCATGGGGTACGCCGCCAGTCCGCCGAGCGCCATCGACGAGGCCATCGCCACCCTGGCCTCGCTCGTCCGGGAGCGCTCCTGAGACCGCTCCCGGACGCCGTGCCTCCCGCGTACGCCGGACCTCCCGCGTACGCCTGCGCCGCTGGGCGCTAGAGGCCGTGGCGGGCGTCGCTGAGAGCGCGCTCGGCCGACTCGCGCTCCGCCTGGGCGGAGAACGGCTCGCGGCGGGCGGCCACGGCCCGCCGCGTCTCCTCCGCGATCAGGTCGGCGTTGATCGCCGCCCCGGCCCGCACACCCGCCGCCGCGGACCCGATGAGCTGCTCGAACGGGGCGGTCACGTTCCCGGCCGCCCACACCCCGGGGACCTCGGTCGCCCCGGACGGATCGACCGGGACGCGCGTGCCGATCACATGCCCGCCCATCTCCTGGTCCACCGCCGCCAGCCCCAGGCCCGCCAGGACGTCCGCGCGGGCGGTGAGCCGGGACGCGACCGCCAGGGCCCGCCGGTGGATCACCCGGCCGCTCTCCAGCCGCACCCCCTGCAGCCGGTCGTCCCTCACCTCCAGGCCGGTGACCCGCCCGTCGACGACGGCGATCCCGCGCGCCGCGAGCTGCTCGTACTCCTCCTCACCCGGCTCGGGGCCGGTATGGAGGAAGAGCGCGACGTCCTGGCTCCACTGCCGCCACAGCAGGGCCTGGTGCACCGCGAGCGGGCCGGTGGCCAGGACTCCGATCGGCTGGTCCCGCACCTCCCAGCCGTGGCAGTACGGGCAGTGCAGCACGTCGCGGCCCCACCGTTCGGCCAGCCCGGGGACGTCGGGCAGCTCGTCCACCACCCCGGTCGTCACCAGCAGCCTGGACGCCTCCACCGCCGGCCCCTCCCGCAGGACGACGCGGAAACCGCCGCCGTCCAGGCGCTCGGCCGACACGACCTCACCGGTGACGACCTCCCCGCCATAGGAGGCCACCTCCGCGCGCCCGTCGGCCAGGAGCCGTTCCGGCGGGGTGCCCTCGCGCCCCAGGTAGACGTGCGCGTGGGACGCGGGCGCGTTGCGGGGCCGGCCGGCGTCGACGACCAGCACGGAACGGCGCGCCCGCGCCAGTGCCAGGGCCCCGCCCAGTCCGGCGGCGCCCCCGCCGATGACCGCGACGTCATAGCGCTTCGATGCGTTCATGGTCCATACCTCCGTTCACGGGAGAGAGTGCGCCCCGGGAACCGGGCATGGCAACCTTTGTTGCCGTTCCGGCAAATTGGCTCGAGTGGGCGGGCGGTCAGGCCTCCGGGAGCCCGGTGACGGCGGTCAGCTCGGCGAGGAGCTCGCAGGCGGCGATCGAGTCGAGAGCGGCGGCGTCCCCGGAGATCCACGCGCCGATGGTGACCTCCTGGGCGGGATCGCGGTACCCGATCGCGACGGCGGGCTCGAACCCGATGATGGCGGTGGCGCCGCCGGGCAGCGGGCGCGACAGCCCGCCCACGATCCCCGCGTCGGCCGGCGCCTCGTGCTCCCAGCCGCGGCGCTCCAGCGCCAGCAGCCGCCCGAGCGGCACCTTGATCCCCTGGAAGCGGGGGAGGTCGCCGGTCTCGCGCTCTCGGGGAGTGAGGGCGTGGACCGGGCGGTCGAGCTGCGCGAACGGTTGCGCGATCTCGTAGTCGGCGAACACCCCCGCCCAGGCCTCCAGCGAGTCGGTCAGGTCCAGGCGGTGCGGGATGCGGACGTGCGCGCCGCCGGGCAGCTCGAGGGTCTCGTCGGCGGAGTCGGCGAACGTGCCGTCCTCGGCCACCCGGAAGGTGGTGCCGTCGTCCGCCTGCCACACCAGCCTCCCGACGATGTGCCGCAGCAGCGGATGCCCGGCCAGCAGGCGCCGGAAGTCGGCGAGCGGCCAGCGGCGGCGCTCGATCATCGCGGTCTCCAGCCGCCGGATCTGGGCCCCGGCCACCGTGCGGACGTCCTTCTTCAGGGCCGCGTACCGCTTGTACGCGGCGGGCGCCAGGCCGGGATCGTCGTTCACGCCGGGTTTGGGCAGCGCGCGGCGCGGCTTGCCCCGCTCGTCCAGCACGTACGGCCTGAGCTGCTCGTCGAAGCCCACGGTGAAGCGGCGGGGGCCGTAGTCCAGGACCATGCCGCCGGCGGCGTCCAGCCCGAAGTCGGGCACCAGGCGGTCGGCCAGCTCGTTCTCCGACAGTCCCAGCTCGGCCGCGACCTGGGCGATCTTCTCCCGCGCCTGGGCCTGGAGCCCCTTGTAACGCAGCTTCTGGGCGATCCCATGCAGGTGCATCAGCGCGACGTCGGTGCCGATCCCGGCCAGCACCTCCAGACCGGCGGCGGCGTTCTTGTGGCGGCTCCGCCCCGGCCACGCCTTGATCAGCGGGGTGAGCCGCCGGGCCGCGTCGTCGCCGCCGAACCGGCCGAGCTGGGTGAGCGCCCAGCCGTCCTTGGCGGGGGCACCGGCCGCCTGCCAGCGTTCGAAGACCGCCCAGGAGAACTCGGCCAGCGACGCCTCGTCACAGGCCTCGCGGACCTCGTGCACGCCGGCGTAGTCGACCCCGGGCCGCACCAGCGCCATCAGCGCCAGCAGTGCGCGCGTCGCCGCGGCGGGCAGCGCCCGGTCGCGGCCCTCCAGCAGAACCTGGGGGAGATGGGCGGGCTCGGCTCAGTCGCCGATCTTCGGCGCGCGGACCGGCGCGAGGTCGAGTGGGTCGGTCCGCATCAGGCCGGCGATCGCGTCCGCCGCGGCGTCGCCGTGGATGCGCGCGGCCGCCACGATCGGCTCCGCGCCATCTCGGGCGGCGATGCGCAGCAGGGCCGCCTCCGCCGCGTGCCGGTCCCGTCCCAGCGGGCCCAGAGCGACCGGGATCAGGGGCAGCGCGGCGGCGAGGCGGTGGCGTTCGAACCAGGCGACCGCGGTCGGCCGCGCCGACTTCGACCGCAGCGCCCAGCCGGCCATCAGCAGCGCCACCTCCGGCGTCACGAACGGCAGCAGGGCCTTCTGGAACTCGCCGGGATGCTCGGCGGCGGCGCGGACGAGCAGCCGGACGGCGTCGAGCTCGTACCGCGCCGCCAGCCGCTGGGCGCGCCAGCCGATGACCCGGAGCTCGCGGGGAGACCACCGGCGGAACAGGGGACGGAGCCTTTCCTCGGGCCCGTCGGCGAACAGGTCCGCCGCCCTCCGATCCTCCAGGGCGCCCGCCTCGAAGTCGGCGATCTCCCGGTCCCAATGGTCCTCCCTCATCCAGCCGGACGCGGGCGACCACGACTCGCGCTCCCCCGGCCTCCAGGTGACGGCGGAGTAGTCCAGCTCGACCGGATCGTCGATGACGACGGCGTCGCGGCGGGCGTGCTCGCGCTCCCAGGGCGGGTCGGCGAGCGTGCCCGGCAGGTCGGCGCTCCGAGCGTCCGGGACGCGTGCGGCGACCTCTGCGTCCGGGGTGCCCGCCGCGCCGGACGCGCCCGCCCCGTCGCCCGGGAACAGTTCGGGGTGGGCCACGCGGTGTTCGGACAGCAACTCGGCGGCGATCGCGGCGGCCTTGCCGTTCCCGGCCGCGGCCTGCGGCAGGAGCCGCGCGGCACGGCCTGGGAAACGCTTCGCCGCGGCCGCCAGCGCGGGGCGCACACGGTCCAGATCGGCGCGGTCGGCCAGCGCCCAGAAGGCCTCATCGGTCGGGATGATCGCCAGCAACTCGGACGTGTGGCGCCGGCCCGGCGCGTTGTGCGCCGAGTCGTAGCCGGCGGCCAGCAACGGCGCCACGGCCGCGCCCACGCCCTCCACGACGGTGGTGGCGATGTCGGCCTGCGAGCCGTACCAGCCGAGCGGGCCGAGCCGCGGCAGTTGCCCGGCCGACCCGATGGAACACCACAGCAGCCAGTCGTGCAGATGGTGCAGCGTGGCGCGCCGGGCGCCGCCCCTCTCCGCCAGACACTCGTCCACCCAGTCCTGCCGGGTGGGCACCAGGTAGGCGGTGACGAGCCGCAGCAGGAAGGTGTCACGGAACCCGGCCAGGCGCGCCACGGCCTCCTCGTACTCGGCGTCGCCGGCGGCGGCGAGGACCGCGCGCATCCGGCGGAGCGCGCCGCGGGTGCTCCACCAGTGGCCGTGCTGCTGCCAGGGATCCCGCAGGCGCACCCACGCCTCGGACACGCTCCCCTGCTCGATCCACCTCCAGGTGGTCTCGGCCTTACTGATCGCCGCGACCGCGGCCGCCGCGTAGGGGATCCCGCGCTCGGCGCACCAGGCGTCCACGAGCCCGGCGTGCGGATCACTGCGCCAGTCCTCCCGGCGGATCGCGATCTGACCGGCCACGGCGGCGCCGAGCGGATCGTCCCCGCCGTCGAGGTGGCGGCGGGCCGCCGCGACGAGCCCGGGGTCGCTGCTGGGGTTGCCGAGCAGTTCCTCGACCTCAGAGGACACGGAAGCGAGCTTCTCGCGCAGGGCCGCGCCCGCGCCGGGATCGAGTCTGAGCGCGGGCCCGGACGCCCCGCCGCGGCGCGGGTGGAGCCGGCGCCGCCAGGAAGCCGGTACGACCAAGGAGTCCTCGTCCATGCCGCCACACCGTAGGGGCCGCGTCCGACAACGAGCCGCGCCCGGCGCCGCCGACCTGCCCGGACGAGGCCGCACGCGGGAATATGGCGGTGATCACAATGTCGGCGCGTGGAGTCGTCGGCGCCGTTCCGGACGTCTGTAGATACAAGAGCCGAAGCGCCGCGTCACCGCAAGTGAGGAGTTTCCGTGCCCAGCACCGCGCCCGACCAGACCACCGCCAGGACCGGAGTCGACGTCGTTCCGGCGGCGCGCGTCCAGCCCCGCACCCGCCTGCGGCTGGTCCGCAAGATCGCGGTCGCCGTCGGCGGCGTCCTGCTGATCCTCGCGGGCATCGTGATGATGGTGCTGCCCGGGCCCGGGGTGGTGGCGATCCTGGCGGGCCTCGGGCTGCTGGGCACCGAGTTCCCCGCCGCCCGCCGCGTCAGCGAACGGCTCCAGGGCTACATCCGCACCGCATGGCACAAGATCCGTCCGCCCAAGAAGGTCAAGACGAGCGCCTGATCTGCGGCGGGAACCCCCAACGAAGGATTGGGCGATCTCGCGACAGGTACGTCCACTGGGGAGCCGTAAACAACCCGTAAACGGGCTCCGCCAAGCTCAAAGCACCTGAAACGGCGAGCCGAGCGGATCGCCGCCGTTCTCCAGAACCGCAACGAGAGGGACGAACCATGCGCAAGCTCGTCGAGTCAACGTTCGTGACGCTGGACGGGGTCATCTCCTCGCCCGAGAAGTGGGGCTCGCCGTACTGGGATGAGGAGCACGCAGCATACGGTGACCTCCTCTTCTCCGCCTCCGACGCCCTCCTGCTGGGCCGCGAGACCTACGAGGGGTTCGCCCAGGCATGGCCGGCGATGGAGAAGGCCGGGGACAAGGACGCCGTCCGCATGAACGCGATCCCCAAGTACGTAGCCTCCAGGACCCTGAAGGAAGCCACCTGGAACGCCACCATCATCGAGGGCGACGTGGCCGAGGAGGTCGCGCGGATCAAGAAGCTGCCCGGCCAGAACATCCTCAAGTACGGGACGGGTGAACTCGACCGCACGCTCCTGGAGCACAATCTGGTGGACGAATTCCACTTCTGGGTGTTCCCCGTCATCGCCGGAAGCGGCCAGCGCCTCTTCGACGGCCTGGGCACGACCCACCTGAAGCTGAAGGAGTCCAAGCCGTTCGCCTCCGGCATCGTCGTGCACGTCTACGAGCCGAAGCAGTAGACCGTGCCGCCCGGGGCGGGTCGGCGGCGGTGTCGCGCAGATGGGTCCGCCAGCACGCCGAACAGGTCGGCGATGGAGCACGACCCATGGCTGTCGAACCCGCCGACACGCAGGTTGAGGACGTCGAGCACGTCCAGCCCGAGGACGCCGGCCCGCCCGCCTCCCTGGTCGGCCCGGTCGTGTCCGTGACGGCGCCGCGGCCCGGGGACGCTCCGCATCCCCGCAGACCGGCGGCACCGGACGGGCACGATGACACCGTCAGGAACGCTGCGGCTCGTAGTGCAGCGCCGTGATCCCGCACTCGAACGGCCGGGCGGTCACCAGACGAAGCGGCTGGTCGGCGTCGAGCTTGGGGAACACGGGCATCCCCGCCCCGATCGCTACCGGGTTGACGAACAGGTAGAGCTCGTCGAGCAGCCCCGCGGCGATCAGGTTCCGCACGAAAGTGCCGCCCCCGTAGGCGATCATGTCGCCGCCCGGCTCGGCCTTCAGCCCGTTCACGGTCTCGGCGAGGTCGCCGCCGGCGACGACCGCGTTCTTCCACGGCGACTCGGTGAGCGTGTTGGTGATCACGACCTTGGGCGTGTTGTTCATCCAGTCGATGGCCGCCTGGTCCTCGCCCTCGGGGCCGGATTCCCAGGCCGGGATGAACCCCTCGGCGAGCTTACGGCCCAGCACGATGGTGTCGACCGTCTCGGTGAGCGCGTCGACGTAGGTGTTGAGGTCGTCGCTCCATGAGAACGTCATCCAGTCCATCTCGCCGTTCGGTCCGGCCATGTAGCCGTCGACGGTGGTCTGGACCTGGAGCTTGAACGTGCGCATGAGGTTCTTCCTTTCAGATGCGGAAGCCGTATCCCGGGAGCGCCGGGCCTGCCCGGTCCGCTGTTTCCGTGTGTTTGTAGCGTGGCGGAACCGGTTTACGGGTTGTTTACGAACCGACCGCCCCGCCCACCTGCTCCGCAGCCAGTTCAACGTCCGGATTGCCGGCTGTCGCCCACCGCGTGCTCGGTTGGGCCCACATGTCAGCGGTCGGGGATGACCTGCGGGAAACGGGTCACCCAGCGGCGTTGCCAGGGGGTTTCCACGGCTTTGGGGTGGTGGTGTGCGCGGGTCCAATCGATCGCGTCGGCGGGGGCCACCCCGGACAGGATGGCCAGGCAGGCGATGACCGTGCCCGTACGGCCGACGCCGCCGCCGCACGCGACCTCGGCCAACGCGCCGGCCCGTGCCTGTTCGTGCAGGTGGTGGATCTGCCGGACGGCCTCGTCGGGTTCGCGGGGCAGCAGGAAGTCGGGCCAGTCGATCCAGGTGTGAGGCCAGGACAACGCGGCCTGGTGGCGGCGGCGCAACCGGCCGGACCCGAGGTAGAGGCCGACGTCGGGCGTGGGCCCTTCAGGCGGCGGACGGCGCAGCCCGCGGCCGCGGATGTAGGCGCCGTCGGGCAGGCGGACGGCCCCGGGCAGCATGGAGGTGTTCATCGGATCGGGCTCCCGTCACGTTGGCGTGCGCGGTGGTTGGCGACGTTGACGCGGTTGCCGCACAGGTCGGGCTTGCAGTAGCGGCGCCGTCCGGCCCGGCTGATGTCGGCGAACACCCCTCGGCAGCCGGGGGCCGCGCACGGACGGAAACGTTCGTGCCCCAGGGTTCGCACGACCCCCAGAATGCCGATGGCGACGAGCGCCGCGAGTTCGTCGGCGAGGTCGGCTCCCGGCGCGGTGGGTACCAGCCATTCCCACTGGCCCTTGTCCTGCCATGCCAGGGTCGGGGGCAGCCCGGCGCGTCGGATCAGCACGGTCGCGCCCGCGACGGCCTGTTCGGCGGTCTCGGTCTCGATGATCGCCCGCACCTCGCGGCGCAGGAAGTGCACCTGTCGGACGTCCTCGTCGGTGGGCGGGTCGTCACGTCGCAGCCGGTGCTCGGCGAGGAAGTCCGCCAGCGCGATCGGGTCGGGCAGCGCGTCTCCGCTGGTCCGCACGGTGGGCGAGGTGGCGACCAGGTCGTTCGCGACCGCCACGCCCCAGGTGTAGTCGTCGATGGGGATCTCCATGCCACCTCCTGGTAACAGGTATAGCAGAGCTACAAGCATTACGGGGTGATTGGTCGCATGGCGACCGCTCGTCTCCCAGAGGCTGCTTCGCCAGAACTTGGTCACCGTGAAGACCTGGAACAGACTGGTCCTACAGACCGTCGGTCATCCACCCCCGGCTACACGCCGGATGATTCGGCGAGCGAGAACGGGCCCCAGATGCAAGCTTGGGTTCTAAAAGGTGATCGCAACACCTGACCCCGTGGGGTGTTGCCATGACCAAGGCGCGTCGCGCAGCTAAGAAGCGTGGACCCGCACCGCCGGCGGACAAGCGAGACCAATACCTTCGCCTGATGGCGCAGGGGATGAGCAACTCGGCCGCGTGCCGTGTGGTCGGGATCAACCGCAGGACCGGTACTCGCTGGAGGTACGGACGCAAGGAGATCGACCGGACCGGGCGCGAGCGCGTTTATGCACCGATCACCGAGCAGCCCGACGACGGTGCCATCTCGGCGCGGTTCCTGTCGGAGGACGAGCGGATCGTGATCGCCGAGATGCTCCAGGCGGGCAGCTCGCTGCGCACGATCGCCAAGGAGCTCGGCCGCGCTCCCTCCACCATCAGCCGCGAGGTGCGCCGCAACCGCGACCCGCGCACCGGCCTACCGGCCCTTCCACGCCCAGCGGCGTGCGGCGGTGCGGCGGGCGCGCTCCAAGCAGGGCAAGATCCGACGCGATCCGGAGCTGAAGGAGTTCATCCAGGACCACCTGGACCGGCGATGGAGCCCGGAGCAGATCAGCCAAGCCCTGCGCACCACCTTCCCCGACGAGCCAGACCGGCACCTGGCGCATGAGACCATCTACCAGGCGATTTACCTCCCGCACCGCGGCGGCCTGGAGCGCAGGGCCGACACGTTGCGCACCGGCCGCCAGGCCCGCCGCCGACGCCGGAGGTGACGAAGATGATGAGGTCGCGGTCGGGGGACGGTGCGCCCGAGGCCGGGACGGTGGGAACGCCGAGGGCGGCGGCCAGGGAGACCGCGCCGCGGAAGCCCGCGATGCCGCTGACGACGCGGGCGTGGTTGTCGATGCGCAGCAGGTAGCTGCTCGGGGCGCCGGTCGAGGAGGCGGATCAGGTCGTCGTCGCCGTGGGTGGCGTCCGGCCAGGCGGCCTGGTGGCGTCCGCAAGACGGACAAAGAAGTACGACACAAGGTGTCAGGCTTTGGGGCGAGCATGGTTTCACCGGTCGGCGTTGAGGGCGTGGACCGGGCACCACGATAGATACGGATGAAGAAGGAACTCCATGCGCGAAACTCGAGAAGATCTCAAAGAGCTGCAGGCCCTGCTGGACGCCTCTCTGTCCCGCTCCACCTCGCACCTCCGCTCGATCATCAACACCGAGAGCACACTGACCGCAGAGCAGCTCACCGGGGTCCTCACCGGCATGTGCACCCTGGCCCTGTCCACCGTGACGGCGAAGGGCGAACCGCGGATCAGCGGCGTGGACGGACACTTCCTGCACGGCAAGTGGCACTTCGGCACGGCGCGCGGCGCCGCCAAGGCCCGCCACCTGGCCGCCCGCCCGGCCGTCAGCGCCGCGCACATGCGCGGTGAGGACCTGGGTGTGTTCACGCACGGCACGGTGGAGATCCTCAACCACCAGCACGGCGAGCCGGCCGCGGACTGGCCGGATCTGCTCGCCTACTTCAAGGACTTCTACGGCGACGACTTCTTCGACTGGGACAACGACGTGGTCTACTACCGGCTGCATCCGCACTGGATGAGCGTCTACGCCCCCGATATCGCCAAGCTCACTGCGGCATCCCGGTCCTGATCCGCAGCACGGGCGATCTGGTGAAGCGGCCGCTCGGCGCCATTGGTGACGAGCGGCCGTCGCGTAGTGGCGTGATCGGTTTGTTCGGCATGGGGGGCCTGGCCGCCCATGTCCTGCTGCGTTGCGAGAGGGTGGACGAAGATTGACTGTATTCGTACGGGACGTCGCGAGTATGGGGCGCGGGACCATCGACGTGGTGGGGGCTCGTACCAACAATCTGCGGGACGTGTCGGTGAGCATCCCCAAGGGGCGGCTCGTCGCCTTCACCGGAGTGAGCGGCAGCGGCAAGACCTCGCTGGCCATCGACACTCTGCACAACGAGGCCCAACTGCGGTATCTGGAGGGACTTTCGCCGTTCGTGCGGCAGTACATCACCCAGCGCAATCGGCCGAAGGTCGACCGCGTCCTGGGACTCGGCGCGACGCTCGCGGTCGACCAGCGCCGCCTGAACCGCAACCCCCGCTCCACGGTCGCGACGATCACCGGCATCGACGGGCACCTGGGGCTGCTGTACTCGCGCCTTCCGGGGATCGGCGCGGACCCGGCGGCGGAGTGTGGGGACGGGCCCTTGACGACCGCTCACTTCGACCGCAATACACCAGAAGGGAGCTGCGTGGACTGCCACGGGGTGGGCGGGCGCTGGCAGGCGCAGGAGGACCTGATCATCACCCACCCGGAGCTTCCGCTCTTCGAGGGCGCCTCGCCCTGGTACGCGAAGTGGCGGTCGGGAGAGCACGCGTTCGTGCCGGCGCTCGCCGAGAAACGCGGCGTGGACCTCGGCCGGCCGTGGCGGTCGCTGCCTGAGGAGTTCCGCCGGTGCGTGCTGTACGGCACGGGTGAGGAGAAGGTCGAGGTGACCGTCGACATGCCGAACAAGAATGAGACGGCCCTGATGACCTACACCTCGAGCCAGCCGCTGCGGGGCGCGCTCGCCGAGGTGGAGCGGGTGTTCGTGAACGCCCAGACCCCAAGCGCCAAGCAGCGCTACCTGCCGTACATGCGCAAACAGCCCTGCGAAACCTGCGGCGGCAGCGGGTACGACCAGGTGGCCCGGTCCGTGCGGCTCGGCGGGCTGACCTACCCCGACCTGCTCGCAGCGGAAGTACGGGAGGTACGCGACTGGGCGAAGCGTGTGGCGGACGACCTGGGTGCCCGGCAGCGCGAGGTGGGTGAGCCGCTGCTGCAGGACCTGGGCCGCAGGCTCGGAATCCTTGACCGGCTCGGTTTGGCCCATCTCCAGCTGTCCCGGAGCGCGGCGACGCTGTCCGGGGGTGAGTTGCAGCGGACCCGGCTCGCCGCGCAGCTCAGCACCGAGCTGAGCGGCATCGTCTTCGTCCTGGACGAGCCCGGGACCGGGCTGCATCCGGCGGACAAGGCGCACCTGCTCGACATCGCCCTGGAGCTGCGCGAGGCCGGCAACACGGTGCTTCTGGTCGAGCACGACCCTGAGCTGATCGCCCGGGCCGACTGGGTGATCGATATGGGGCCCGGCGCGGGCCGCCTCGGCGGTGAGGTCCTGGTGTCGGGGCCTCCCGCCGCCGCGGCCGCCCACCCGAAGTCGCTGACAGGGCGCTATCTGGCCGGTGAGGGGCCGCGGCTGCGCCGGACCCGCCGCCCGGCCGGGGATGACACCGGCTGGGTGGAACTGCACGGCCTGCGTGCGCACAACGTGACCGCGGACCTGGTGCGTTTCCCCGCCGGTCGGCTCACCTGCCTGACCGGGGTGAGCGGCAGCGGCAAGAGCAGCCTGCTCGGCGCGCTCGGGGCGAGCGTGGAGGCCGCCCTGAACGGGACCGCGACCGACACGGTCCGGGAGGTGACCGGCCTCGAGGGGTTCGGCTGGGTCGCCGTCGCCGATCAGGAACCGCTCGGGCGGACGCCGCGGTCCAACCCGGCTACCTACAGCAAGGCGTTCGACATCGTCCGCAAGCTGTTCGCCGAGACCGACGTGGCGCGCGGGCGCGGAGTCAACGCCTCCTGGTTCAGCTTCAACACCGCGGATGGCGGCCGCTGCGAGACCTGCACCGGTTACGGCCGCAAGCTGGTCGACATGCATTTTCTGCCGGATGTGTGGGTGGTCTGCGACGCGTGCGAGGGCCGACGTTACAAGCCAGAGGCATTGGAGATCAGGTATCAGGGGTTGGCCATCGATCAGGTGCTGGAGCTGACCGTCGCCGAGGCCGTAGAGCGGTTCTCCGAGCCCCGGCAGCTCGCGGAGACCCTGGGAGCCTTGAACCAGGTCGGGCTTGGCTATCTCCAACTCGGCCAGAGCGCCACAGAGTTGTCCGGCGGCGAGGCGCAGCGGCTGAAGCTGGCGTCCGCGATCCAGCGCGGTGCTGCGAGCCGCAAGGCGGGCCTCATCGTTCTCGACGAGCCCGTCTCGGGCCTGCACCCGTCCGACATCCAGCGTGTGGTGGACGCGCTTGATGTGTTGCTCGACTCGGGCAACACCGTCGTCGTGGCCGAACATGACATCCCCGTCGCCGCGTCCGCGGACTGGGTGATCGACCTGGGGCCGGGAGCCGGCCCGGACGGGGGCACGGTGGTCGCGGAGGGCACCCCGGACACCGTCGCGACGACGGACACCCCGACCGCCGGTTTCTTCCGCCGGTACGCGGCGGGCCTGCCGCTCCTGGAGGTGCGGGAAGGCGCGCGCTGCTGAGGGGCAGGGCCCGTCTTTGCGTCACGATCCCGATGCGCAGCAGGCCGGCGGCGATGCCGGCGCTCTGGCGGCCGCTGAACCAGCCCAACGACCGCCGCCCGGCAGCGGCCGTCCAGACCTGCAGTTCGTAGTTGGGCGGCTTGTGGTCGGTCGGCCACCAGGTCAGCTCGGGGCCGGGCTCGCCGCAGGCGGGGCGGCCCGGAGTCCGGGTGCCGAACGGGCGGCCCACAACGATCGGGCGGGGTCGGCCCAACGGGAACAACCGAACGCTCAATGGCGATAGTGAGCCGCGGGCTCGGGAGATACCGCCAACCAGCGTTCCGATGCGCCAGGCGATATCCCTCCCGCGGGCGGAAGTCGGGGTTCAGTGATTCGGAACGGGATCCGGCGTTAGCGAGGTCGTCGCAGGTCAGCGGGATCGTTCCGGCCAGGTTGGGCGGGGGCGCCTTAACACCGGATCCCGTTCGGTCTCACCGCGCGATTGCGTGCGTCGCTGTCCATGTCGGTGGACGTGGTGATGATGGACGTGGACGGGCCCCGACCGAGCTCGGATCGGTCGGGGCCCGTCTGGTGTGCGCGGCATCCGGTTAGGGCGTCCTATTCCCGAAGCTGGCCCAGGTGCCAGGTGGGGAGATCAACGCAGGTCACGGACGGTACGCGCCGCCCGGCCGCCGGGCGGGTTCCGGTCTGGACGCGCGGGGATAGGTCCGGTACCGGACGCGCCGAGCCGGCTCGATAATCGGGCGTCCATCATGAGGACGAAGAACGACCCCGCAGGTCAGGAGCCGGTTCCGGCGGCCGCGCGGAGGCCCTGGCGCTGGTTGGGTTCGGACACTATGTGAAGTCGCCGGTTACATACCGTTACTTTGGGTCGTATCGCGCGGACCCGAGTGGACCGCCGATAAGTGGTGACGGGCGGGCGCCGGCCCGTCGCCGGGGCGCAAACGGCGGAGTCCTCCCGACCAGCACGTTCGCGCACACGAAAGTCCGCCAGCAACACCCCACTGCCACCATCAACACCCTCCCAGGACGCCTCCGCGGCCAGGCCCGGGAGCGTCCTGGGTCGCCGGGGTGAGGAGGCGGTCTGCGGCGGCCGAGCGCGGGAGGCCAAGCTTGTCGGCCCCGCCGCAACGGTCAGGGCGTGAAGTCGGCGGAGCGCCACGGCATCTCCTGGAGCAGCCAGGTGTTGCCGTCGGGGTCCGCGAACGGCACGAACAGCATGGCGCCCTCGTGCTCGTCGACCTCACCCATGTCGACTCCCTTCGCGGCGAGCTCGGCGCGGGTGGCGCGCGCGTCGGCGACCACCAGATGCAGGCTGCGCAATGAGCCCGGCGTCATCTCCGCGATGCCCGGGAGTCCGGTGCTCAACGAGATCGAGCACGCCGACCCCGGTGGGGTCAGTTGCACGACCCGCGTTCCCGCCACGGGTTCGACGTCCACGTCGACCGCGAACCCGAGCTTGTCGGTGTAGAAGGCCTTGGCGCGGTCCACGTCGGCGACCGGCACCGGTACGAGTTCGAACTTCATCTGCGTCATCACGCACACTCCAGGTAGAAAACAGATCAGGTGGCGGGAACGGAACGCCGGTAGATCAGGTGTGTCACCCCGACGCCGACGATCACCTCGGGGTCGCCGAAGTCGACCGGCGCCGCCCCGACGCCGTCCAGCATGCGTACACCGCCGCCGAGCACGACCGGCACCAGGTCCAGCCGCAACTCATTCAGCAACCCCAGGTCCAGGGCCTGGCCGACCAGGCTCCCCGGGCCGACGCCGACATCGCGCGCGCCGGCGGCCGCGACCGCCTGCCGGACCGCCGACTCGACGCCGTCGGTGACGAAGGTGAACGGGGTGACGGTATTCACCCAGCCCGCCGGTGGCCGGTGGGTCACCACGAACACGGGCACGTCCCCGATCGGATGCGACCCCCCCATCCACCGGTCAGATCGAACTGGCCCCGGCCGACCACCAGGCCCCGGTGCGCGCCATCGTGTCGCGCAGATAGCCCGCCGTCCCGGCCGAGGTGCGGTACGTGAGCCGGTCGGGTTGCGCCGACGGCGTCGCCACCTCCCCAGCGGTGCACCACGCGAACAGGCGGTCGAATCCCGAACCGCCCGGCCCCGCGATGAACCCGTCCAGAGACACCGATGCCTGCGCAACAACCTTGCCCATTTCGCCTCCGCCTCGTCGATCTTGCCGTTCTGCCAGGAGAGACCACGGGCGGGCGGAGAACTCATCGGTCGCGGCCAACCGTGATTCGTCAGGGGTTCGAGGTCGACCGCTCCCTCTGGAGATCTACAGCCGCATGGCGCTCAGCAACTCCCGGCAGACCTACGACGGCGTGATCGACCGATCCCCGTGTATACCCAAGCGCATTTAGCCGGGTCGTCGACGAGCGGCGGCTGCCCAGCGATCACTCGGTCCATGACCTCCTCCTCCGGTGCTGACGGCCCTGAAAACTCGGTCATGGCGTCGAAGACATACCAGTGGCTGGGGTTCTCGTACTCTTGCCTGTCGTCGTCCAGGTTGTCCCGGTCCATCTCCTCGATGGCCTTCGCCAGGTGGGGCCGGACGAGTTCTTCGAGCGCGGCCAGGCCGCGCTCGTCGAGCAGTTCCAGGAGCCGCACCGCTTCGTCGGGGGCGCGGTCCAGGTGCGCGGCGACGAACAACGGCGCGAGCGCCGCGACCGGCGGGTCGGCGCAGGTGCAGAGCTTCCAGGAGACCTCGTTGTCCTGCGCGGTATTGAGGATGATGCCGTTCATGTCCAAGCTCCTCGACGAGTCACCCGCGCGAACCCCCAGCCCCGCTCCTCATCCCACATGAAGCTCAGCGCCTCCGGCGCGCTGTAGGGGAACCGCGGCGGCGTCGGGCGTGGGGGTCGGCGTCGGCGGTGACGGCGGCGGAGGTCTCTTCGCCGAGCCGGACGTAGCGGCCGAGGCTGGCCAGGTGTAGGTGGCGGGACTTGGCCTGCAGTTCGGGGGCGGAGCGTCCGGCGGCGGCCAGGTGCTGGAGTGCACTGTGGCGGAGTTGATGGAGGGTGTAGCCATTACCGTGGGGATCGATCTTGCGGGTGGCCTTCTTGAACAGGTACTCGGCGCGCGGGTAGGACAGCCGCCCCCGTTTGGTGGCGGGGCAGATGTCGGCGGCCGCGGGCGCGCGGACGCCGCTGGTGGGGGCGCGGCGGTCGGTGAGGAACACCGGGCCCTTCGTGCGGCCCTTGAGCAAGCGGGGCAGCAGGCGGGCGGTGGCGGTGCCCCAGTGGACGTACTCGATGGCGCCGCCCTTGGAGGTCACGCGGGCGCGGCGGAACTCCAGGTCCAAGTCTTCGATGTCGGGGGAGAGGATCTCTTCGGCTCGGGCGGCGGTGTCGTACAGCATCCGGTACAGCACTCGGTCGCGCAGCGGCAGGGTGTCGTCGGTGAACAGGGTCTCCAGCCGGGAGCGGGCGATGGAGCGTGTGTCACAACCCTTCCTCATATCCGCCCGATCTTTCCCGAGTACTACGGGGACCCCTACCGGGCCACCGTGGAGACCACGGCACGGGTGGCCGCCGAGCTGCAGCGCCTGCGCGGCCATCCGTCCCGTCGCCGGATCTGCCACCTGCTGTGCAGGCTCATCGAACGTCACGGTGGCCCGGTGGCCGGACCGACGACGCTGCAGCTCACTCGGGCGGACATCGCCGACTGGGTGGGGCCGTCGGTCCGGACCGTCGAGCGAGAACTCGGTCGGCTCACCCGGGCCGGAATCCTCAGTCCCGGCACCCGAGGAAGGGTCATCATCCTCAACGTCGAAGAGTTGCGGCGGTATGCCGACACAGACGGGTGATGCAGTGCCAAGGGCCTGGAGTTGTCGGTGAGTCTGAGAGCTGCGACGGTGGCTCCGGAGGTCGGGGGGCGGATTGAGCGGCTTGTCAGGGCGTGGTGGCGCTCAGCGGGCTAGGGATAGGGGTGCGGGCGGTCGTGGGTGAGGCCGCCGTAGGCGGTGAAGCGTGGGTGAGCCGCGGGTGGTGCTGAGGCAAGGCACAGGCTGAGCGTGTCCGGTGACCATACGCGGGCGACGGTGAATCCGAGTCGGCGAGCGTCGCGGGTGGTGAGATCTGCGTAGAGCAACTGCTTGCCGGTGCCGGCGAACGCCTCCACTATGCGCCGCGTCAGGACGCGTGGGCTCGCGGTGGTGTCGGGGGGCAGGTCGCTGGCGTGCAGAGGACAGGAACGGGCGAAGCGTTCCCAGACAGTGGGGGCGTGCTGGGGTAGGGCGTAGTGCAGGGCGTTGTTCTCGATGTCGTAGATCTGGTCGGCGGGAAGCGGTGGCGTTTGCCGGTTCGCCCGTTCGGCCAGCTTCCAGCGGCAGAGGGTGGTGAGGGTGACGGCCTCCAGGAGCGCCTTGTACATCGCGCGGACCAGAGTGAAGTCGGCGCCCAATCCGGTGCTCAGCGCCGGTGCCCCTGCACCGGGCAGCAGGCACACGACCGAGAAGCCGGGGAGGTCCGGATTGGCGAGCAGATGGAACCGGGGGCGTGGCGTGTGAGGTCCCCAGCGCGCCTGGATGGTGTCGTACAGGGCGCGGGTGCGGGCGTCGGGCAGGATTTCGAAGGCGGGGGCGTCGGTGTACCAGTGGCCCATGACGGCGTCGATCTGCACCAGTTCCTGGAGCGCGCCCAGCAGTGCACGGCCCGGATCGGTGTGCGCGGCGGTGCCGGTGCTGACGGCCGGGCCCAGCAGCGGTTCGTCGGCGGCGCGGCCGAGGGCGTAACCGGTGAGGGCGAACTGGGCCGGTACCCACCAGTGCGTGGCGTCGGTCAGCGAGCGCATGGGAGTCCAGCCGAGCCGGTCGTCGGGGTTGTAGGGCGTGAAGGGGAAGCCGGGCCGCGCGTACTGGGCGGTGCTGAAGGGGGTCAGCGTCGACAGTGGCGGTGTCTGGCCCGGTTGGTCGAGCATGTCCTGGTGGCGGGCGTACAGGATGGTGCGGGTGCGTGCGGCGGCGACGGGGCAGTACCGTTCGATGCCCTCGGCGAGGGTGCGCAGGACCACGTCCTCCAGTGAGGTTCCGCAGGCGCCGATGTTGTAGGTGCCGGGCATCTCGATGTTCAGCAGCCGGTGCACCTTGGTGAGGTCGCCGCTGCCCAGGAGGAAACGCGGGCCGTGGCGGTGCCGGGCGGTGATGCCCATGGTGGGAACCAGCCCGCACAGCGGTGCGACCAGCCGCCGCGCCAGTGCCTGGACGTGCGCGTCGGGCGGGGTCGTATGTGTGGTCAGCACCGGCCGCGTGTCAGTCTCGGGCATCCAGCCACGCTCCCGCGTCGAAGTACAACTCCTCCTCTTCGGCGCCACCGCAGGCGGTGCAGTCGGGCACGGCGAGGAGGTCCTGCACGGCGTGTTCCCAGGTGGGCAGGTAGATGGTGAGCGTCTTGCCGGTGGTGTAGGCGGCGGCGGTGCTGTGCAGGTTGACCGTCTCCAGGGCGAGGTAGGCGGCCAGCATGTGGCGCAACGGCGCCAGCACCGGCGGATCGCCGCCGGAGACGGCCGCACGCGCCAGCGCGGTCTTGTAGTCCTGGTAGGAGGCGGAGTTCTTGAGGTTCATCAGTACCCGGGTCTCCAGGCACTGGTAGCAGGCCGTGGCACCGGGGAGGACGGCCGGGCCGATGATCATGAACGGGCCGTCGATGGTGCCGTGCACCCAGCGGATGCCGCGGCGCAGCGCGATCCGGTTGAACACCTCGATGCGCAGCGGGTCTGGCCGGTACTGGGCCCAGACCACGATGGCGTCCTGGTAGTCGTCGAACTGTGCGGCGGTCTCGCTGAGCCAGAGCTCATCGCGGGCCCAGCCAGGCTGGGGATTGAGCGCTTTGAGCGCGATGCCGGCGGTGTCGGGGGCGACATCGGCGCCCGGCAGCGCCTGGCGCACCAGTCCGGTCACCAGTTCGGCGAGGTCGGCATCGCCCAGAACCCGGACCGGACGAGCCGGTGGCGGCTGCGGTGCGCGCAGTGGGGCGGCATGCGTGTCCAGATAGTGGTCCAGCGCGGTGGACGGGGTGTCCTCGAGCACGCCCAGGCCCCGCAGGTGAGCGATCAGCGCGTCGATCTCGTCGTGTTCGATGCGGTGCAGGGCGGCCAGTTCGGCCGGGGTCGATGTGCCGTCCAGAGCGGAGATCAGTGTGAGCAGGCGGCCGCTGCGGGAGTCGTCGCTCACGGTGTGCGCGACGGTGTTCCAGGTGCCGTGGCGGAACTCCACGACGTTGGGGCTGTGCCCGATGACGGCGAAGGACCGTTTGACGCGCGGTTTGATGGGGGGTGCCGGCTCCGCGGGCATGGGTACCTCCATGAGTCAGGCGGTGGGGGACGGGGCGGCGTGGCCGCCCGGAGCGGGGTGGCCCAGCAGGATCATGTGAAGCGCTGCGCGCCGTACGCCGTCGAAGCCGAGCGCCTGGTTGACCTCGCCGTCGTAGAAACTGGTCCAGTCCAGGCTGCCCAGGCCCAGCGCGACCGCGGCCAGATGCGCCTGCTGGCCGATCGCTCCGACCTCGTGCAGGGTCATGCGCATACCGCGGGGGCCGTACTTGCGCATGGATCTCCACGGCCGTCCGACCAGCAGGAGCAGGGCGGCGGCTCGGCCGAGACCGGGCAGGGTCTCCACCTTCATCACTCCGGCCCGGAAGGCGGCGAGGGTTTCTGCGCCGCCGGTGCGCTCCAGGGCATCGGCCTTGGGCGCGTAGCGGTACATGCCTTCGGCCAGGCCGCGCACATTCACCGCCGCCGCGTACAACTCCACGGGGTAGAGCCCGCCGCCGCTGGAGACGCTCCGCTGGGCCAGGTCCACGACCTCACCCGAGTGCAGGGGGACCTGTTGCCGGTGGGTGATCGCGCCGGCGGCACGCAGGAGGGTTCCCAATGCCGCCACGTCCATCGGCTCGTCGCCGAAGTCGCGCACGCTGCGCCGGGCCGCGATCGCCGCGGCCAGTGACGTGGTCAGTGGCAGTGATTCAGGCAATCGCACCTGACGGCCGGCAGGCACGATTTCCTCGTCGGTGCGGGCCACGAACCGCACGCCGTTATCGGCCAGATAATGGCCGGTGGACAACGGCAACTCGCGGTCGTGGCGGTGGATCCGGCTGGCTATCAGGAAGTCCAGCGCGGCGTTCGGGCCGCTGGCGAACATGGTCTCGGAATGGCGTTCGATGGGGCTGCGCAGCACAGTGGAGACACTTTGCGGGCCGAGGGTTCGAATGGCGTTGTCGCCGCTCGGGTCCCCAGGAGCCGGGACGGTGTCGAGGTCATTGCCGGGCATGCGGGCTCTCTTATCCGAGCTGGGGGACGAACCACTGGGCGACCGAACCGCTTGGGGCATTGATCGCCGGTCGCGGGCGGAGGGTGTGATGGCGGCCCCGGCCATGCCTGCGGCGTGGAGGGTGGGGTGCCGTGACGGCCGGGAGCCGCCGGTCGCGGTCACTCCCGGCCACCGACCGCTCCCGGTGGCCACGAGGCCACCGGGAGCAGTCCTTGTGCACTAGTGACGCACGGCCGCGAAGGAGAACGCGGCTGCCGCGGGCTGGTGCTGGACCGCGAAGGAGAACGCGGCCGCCGCGGTCTCGTGCTTGACCGCGAAGGAGAACGCGGCGGCCGCGGTCTCGTGCTTGACCTGGCCCCGGTTCTCAACCGTCGAGTTCACCGAGAGGGACATTGAGGTCACCTCCTTTCTTTGCTGGAGGGCGGATGGACTGCGATACCTGAAAGGCACTCAGGTACCACGCTTCAGGGGAGGGTGGCGGTCAGGCCGACCACGCCATGGGCCGTCCCGCCGGTGATCCAGTCGGCATGGTCGACCGGGGCCCCGGCGCCGCGGGCGGCCAGTGGCTCCAGAACCTGCTCCAGCGCGATGGTCATCATCAGCTGCATGAGGTGGGTTCCGAGGCAGAAATGGGCGCCGTGCCCGAAGGTCAGCGGACGCTCGCCCGCACGCCCCAGGTCGAGTCGGTGCGGGGTGGCGAAGACGGCGGGGTCGTGATTGGCGGCGAACACGGCCGGGAACATCGCTTCGCCGGCTTTGATCACGGTGCCGCCGAACTCCAGGTCACGCGCTGGGAAACGAGGAAGCAGGTGGGCCGGTACCGGCGCGTACCGCAGCATTTCCTGCAGCGCCACCGGGATCAGGCGCGGCTCGCGACGCAGCCGTTCCAGATCGGCGGGCCGGTTCAGCAGGATGAGCAGCATGGCCGCCAATTGCATGGCGCCCTTGACATGGCCGCTGACGGGCAGGGAGGCCACCATGGCCCGTAGTTCCGCCTCGGAAATGAGCCGGTCGCGATCGCAGTAGCCGATCAGATCGGTCAGCACGTCGGAGCCCAGGGAGCGGCGTTTGGCGGCGATGATGGCTTCGACCAGATCGACCTGTTCGCCGGCCAGCCGCGCGAATTCGGGCGTGGAGAAGTCGCTCTGCGTGAGCACCCGGTGAGCCCAGTCCGACGTAGCGGCATGGAATTGCGCGGGAAACCCGGTCACCGCGAACGTGGTCTCCGTGGCCAGCGGGAGGCAGAACCGCCGATAGAGGTCCACCGTCGATCCGGACTTCAGGTCCGCCGCCGCCAGATGGCGGGCCACCCGCCGCTCCAGCACCGGCCGCATGGTCTCCACCTTGCGTGCCGCGAACGCGCGCGCCACCAGCGCACGCAGGCGAGTGTGCCGCGGCGGGTCGATTCCCGATAGCAGGTCCCCGATGGGGCTCGCGGGTCCGGAGGTCTCCTGGTGCTCGGCCGGGCAACGGCGGAACACCGGGTTCGTCAGCACGGTCACGCATTCCCGGTAACCGGTGACCAGCCACGCCGAGGTGTAGTTCGGCAGGCTCACACGGGCCAGCGGCCTGCAGCCGGCCCCCTGGTGCCGGGGGTCCTCGCCCAGGGGCGGAAGCGGGTGGTCAGGCTCCTCGAACCGTGCCCACATCCCGCTGAAGTGCTGCCACAGTTGCTGGTCGGTCAGCATCGTCATCGCCCGGCCTTCACCAGCACGTAGCTGAGGTAGTCGCCGAAGGCGGCACCCAGCCGGGGCAGAGCGGCGGCCAGCTGCGCCGACCTCTCCCGCAGGGGCCCGGTCTCGGGGCCGCCGCCGGACTGGGGCAGAGAGGTGCTGAACCGCTGGAACGACTCGGCCACAGCCTGCCAGTGATAGCGCGTCCGAGCGGTCAGGTCCTCGATGCCGACCACCTCGAAGCCGGCCGCCACCAGCATGTCAGGGAACGCCTCGGCGTCATGCGGCTCGGCCACCAGCAACCGCCGCCACAGCCGGCGGAGCTCGTCGGGCATCGTGCGGTGCTCCACCGCATCGGTGATCACCAGCCGTCCGCCCGGGGCCAGCACCCGGTGGATGCCGGCGAGCACCGCGCCCAGGTCCGGCATGTGCACCAGCGACTCGATCGCCCAGGCGGCGTCGAAACTCGCGTCGGGGTAAGGCAGCCGGGTGGCGTCACCGAAATCGAAACGCGCCCGCCTGGCGACCTCTTCGGGCTCCCGCCGGGCCATCCGCTCGGCGATCTCGCGCTGCGCCGCGCTGTTGGTGATCCCGGTGACATGGACCCCGTGCTCGCGGGCCGCGCGCAGGGCCGGCTGCCCGTATCCGCATCCCACATCCAGCAGCCGTTCGCCCGCCCGCAGTCCGGTCCGGGTCAGAAGCAGGTCGGTGTGGCGATCCATCGCCTCCTCGATGGTGCCCCGCCCGTCCTCCTCCCAGCAGCCGAGGTGGATGGCGCGCACCGCCGCCGAATGCTGAGAATTCTCGGCAAGCCGGTCATAGTGGTGCCCAACGCTTTCAACGGTCACGGCGACTTCTGATGTCACTGAACAACCCCCTCGCTGAGAGTGATTAATTGATAGCAGTGAGTTGCGAGCGGTGTCCAGGGGAGGGCCGAACGAAAAGGCGGCCACCCTCACGTTGCCGCAACGCCAGGCGAACATCGCCTCTGGCTGACTCACCTCTTTGACACAGAGGTCATGGCTTCGCGGGCGAGAAATGTCAGCGCTCGAAGTGTGGTTTTGGACAGCACATCAGCGGTCTTGCGAGCTGGCAAAGGCGGCAAAATGAAGCACTGGCCTGACAGGAAGAAATGGGTGGCCGGCAAGGGGCTGGCGCCGGACATCTCCAATCCGGCCATGACGTTGAGCTCCACGTTTGCGCCGGCCGTATCTGGGCGACGGCCTGCGCGGGGCGTGACGGATTGAGAGCACCTTCTTCGTCGCCAGGACGGGCGATTAAAGCGCTTTGAGGCAATCGCACCTCGCGTGCCGTCCCGGCCCGGGGTGGCGGGTCATCGACCGGCGGCCCTGTAGCGGTCGGCGAGGGTATCGAGCAGGGTGCGGAGCTCGGGCGGGTCCAGGACGGTGAAGTCGACGTCGAGCGAGCCCAGGAAGGTCGCGAGCTCGTAGAGGCTGTCGCCCCCGGTTTCGAGGATCGCGGTGCCGTCGTCGTCGCCGCGAAGGAGACCGGCGGCGGGCGTGAGGCGTTCGGCGAGGGTCGACACGGGAGCGTGGAAGCGGATTCGCGCCTGGTGCCGCCAGGCGGTGGAGCCGGCGCCACGTAGGACGTGGGCGGCGGCGTCGCCTCCCGGGGGCTCGCGTGGGGTGAAACGAGGGCCGTTGGGCGTCCGGAGGCGGATGCGGTCGACGCGGAAGGTCCGCCAGTCGTCACGGTCGCAGTCCCAGGCCAGCAGGTACCAGCGCCGCCCGGTGAAGACCAGGCGGTGCGGCTCCGCGGCACGGGTGCGGGCCTTCGTGTTCTCGCCGCCGGGCTTCGCGTCGTGGGCTCCTGACTTCGCGTCCCGCCCGCCCCGGTAGTCGAACCGCAGCTGCTCGCTGTCGCGGATGGCGGCGGCGATGGCCGTCAGGGTGCCCGCCTCCACGGCCGGTGCGCCGCCGCTCACGAAAACGGTGGCCGCGCGCACGGCCTCGATGCGGTGGCCGAGGCGCGACGGGAGCATCTGCTGGAGCTTGGCGAGCGCCCTGAGCGATGCTTCCTCGATGCCGGTCACGGTGCCGCCGGCGGCCGCGTGCAGGCTGACGGCCACCGCGACCGCCTCCTCGTCGTCCAGCAGCAGCGGGGGGAGGGCGGCACCGGCACCGAGCCGGTACCCCCCGGCGGTGCCGGTGGTCGAGTCGACCTGGTAGCCGAGCAGGCGCAGCCGCCCGATGTCGTTGCGGACGGTCCTGGAGGTCACCTGGAGCCGGTCGGCCAGCTCGGCGCCCGACCAGTCGCGGCGTCCCTGCAGCAGTGACAGCAGCCGCAGAAGCCGTACCGAGGTTTCCAACATTCTTCCAGTCTCCCACCATTTGAGGAACCGCAGATTCCACAAGGCCGCGTAGCGTGCTCACCATGAACAAGGGGATGCTCCGAGGAATGGCCACCGTCAACTACTGGGCGGACGACCTGGAGGCGGCCAGGCAGTGGTACACCGAGCTGCTGGGCGTCGAGCCGTACTTCGACCGGCCCGGCCCGGACGGGCGGCCGGCGTACATCGAGTTCCGCATCGGCGACTACCAGCACGAACTCGGCCTGATCGACCGGCGATACGCCCCCGGCGGGATGGCGAACGCCCCCGCCGGCGCCGTCCTGCACTGGCACGTGGATGACGTGCAGGCGACCCTGGACCGTCTCGTGGCCATGGGTGCGCAGCCGCACCAGCCCATCACGGAGTGGGGGACGGCGGGGTTCGTCACCGCATCGGTGGTCGACCCGTTCGGCAACATCCTCGGCATCATGTACAACCCCCACTACCTGGACGTTCTCGCCGGCAAGCCGGCCGGATCGTAGGCGGGGGAGATCACATGGAGGAACTCGACGGCGCGGACGTCCTCGACTTCGCCGACGCCGCCCAGTGGGAGTCCTGGCTGGCCGGGAACCATGAGCTGAAGGCCGGCGTCTGGCTGAGGATCGCCAAGAAGGGGTCGCGCAAGGCCTCGATCACGCTGGCCGAGGCCCTCGACGTCGCCCTGTGCTACGGCTGGATCGACAGCCAGCGCAGGGCCCTTGATAGGGACCACTACCTCCAGCGCTACTCGCCCCGCCGGCCGGGGAGCGCATGGTCGCGGGTCAACGTCGAGAAGGTCGAGGCACTCATCGCCGCCGGGCGGATGCGCGAGCCCGGCCTCGCGGCGATCCTGGCCGCCAAGGCCGACGGCCGATGGGACGCGGCCTACGAGTCGCAGCGCGACGCCACCGTCCCGCCCGATCTTGCGGCCGCGCTCGCGGACCACGAACGGGCCCGAACCCGGTTCGAGCTTCTCGGCAGGACGGAGCAGTACGCCCTGTTCCTCCGCCTCATGAAGGCCAGGACCCCCGAGAACCGGGCCGTCCAACTCGAACGGATCATCATGTCCCTGTCAGAGGACCGGTAGGCGCACCGCATCGCTCAGGGGGGAGACGCGGCGATCTCCACGCGGTGGGCGTCGCCTTCGGAGAGGAACGCCGCCAGCGCCTGCCCCTGCTCGGCGATCGCGGTGCGGTCGGCGCGGGAGAAGCGATGCAGCGGGGTGACGATCACGGTTCCGGCCTTGACGGTCCAGGTCGCGGAGACCCGGCCGTCGACCAGGACGACGCGGGCACCGGCGACCGACAGGCCGCGGTGGGCGTCGTCGATGATCCTGCCGCGGTCGTGGTAGCCGAGGATCGCGTTGTCGAACGCAGGCAGGAACCGCACCGGCGCCGGGGTGTCGGGATCGGGACGCGGCGCGTCGGGGAGGTCCAGCAGTTCCCGTCCTCGCTCGTCGCGGAAGGCGACCAGCTCTCCGCGCAGCGCGGCCACAGCGGCAGGGAGCCCGGCCAGGCCGCACCAGGCGCGCAGGTCGGCCGTGGCGGCCGGGCCGAAGGCGGCCAGATAGCGCCGCACCAGGGCTTGGCCGACCGGATCGGAGCCGTCCGGGGCGGGCGGGTCGATCTCACGCCCCAACCAGGAGGTGAGCATGACGTTGCGCACTCCCGCTTTCGCGCGCCACACCCCGCGCGGGGGCAGCTGCACCATCGGGACGAGGGCGGCGACCAGCATTTCGCCCAGCACCCGCGGCCCCGGCGCCGGCCACCGATCAGCGAGCGCCCGCGAGAGCTCGGTCATCGAGCGGGGCTCGCCATCGGCCATCACCGCCCGGCCCGCCGCCGCGAGCTCGTCGAGGTCCACCCCGGCCAGTTCGCGACGGTAGGTTCCGACTACCCGCTGGCGCAGCATGGTGTCGTGGCGGGCCCGCCAGGCCAGAACATCGTCGGCCGTGACGAGGTGGACGGTACGGCGCATGAGATGGGTGCGCACCACGCTCCGCTGGATCAGCAGGTCCGAGAGCTCGGAGGGGTCGAACGCGCGCAGCCGGGACCAGAGCCCCACGAACGGCTCCTGCGGTTCCTGGGCTTGCAGGCCGCACAGGTGCGCGACGGCGTCCAGGACCGGCATGTCGGCGTGGTCGAGCAGCAGCTGCCGGGCGAGCGTCGCGCGGTTGAGCGCCCGGGTGTCGAGAACGGTCATCGGCGTCGGGCCGCCGCGCGCCGGCCGGTAGGTCGCCGGCGTGATGCCGCACGGGTGACGACCGGCGGCGCACAGGACACGTTCAGGGCGCAGGACACGTTCAGGGCGCCGCACAGGAGGTCGGCGTCCCGGGCCCGTCCGAACCTCCTGCTGCCCGGCCGGTACGGGCCGACCCGGATAGCGGTTCGGCCCGGTTCGCGCATCTTCACAGTGGTGTCGTTCCCTTCGATTTCCGTGCGGCCTTGCGGACAGGGCGGGGCGGCCTGCGGGCGGCCGCCCCGGCCCTCGTTCTCGGGGCGGCGGCCCGAATCGGCCGGACCCGTCACCGGTCAGGTCGAGGTCTGCCCGTCGATCGTCTCGCGGAGAATGTCGGCGTGTCCGGTGTGCTGGGCGGTCTCGGCGATGACGTGCATCACCACCCGGCGCGCGCTGCGCACCGCTCCCGGCTCATGCCAGGGCGCCTCGGGCAGCGGGTGCGTGACCGACAGATCGGGGATGGAGACGATGATCTCCTCGCTGCGGGCGGCGACCTGCTCGTAGCGCGCGAGGATCCCGGCCAGCGTCTCGCCGGGCAGCATCCCGAATTCGTTCTGGTGGTCGATCATCCACTGCGGGAACTCACGTGCGGCGCCCGCCGCGATGTCGGCCCAGGTGACACCGTCGGGCAGGTCGTAACGCATCGCCGACGGGCCCTCGACCACGAAGCGCATCCATACCTCTTCCATGGACGCGACGTGCTTGATCAGCCCGCCCAGGCACAGCGCACTGACCGTCGGGCGATCAGCGGCCTGCTCGTCGCCGAGGCCGCGCGTCGTGGCGATCAGGGCCGATCGCGCGCTCGCGAGGGCGTCCAGCAGATCGGCCCGCTCGGCGTCGAGAGTGCGGGGGGCCGTGGTCGTGGCGGTCATCGTGATCGTGTCCTTCTGTCCGTTCTCGTTGTTCGGCACGAGACACACAGTCGCAGGAGTAGCGGTCAGGGAGTGACCGCTACTCCGGGCAAGCAGCGTCGAGTCGAAGACATCAGCACGATGACCCGGGGTGTGCTCTTCTCCGAGCAGCGGGAGGTCGGCCCGCGCACCATGCGCCACGATGTCGACCGCCTGCGTGGGCCGATCCCGCAGAGCGTCTCCCGCGTCGCGTCGCCGGTGGCGCGGCGGCGTACGAACCAGGCCGCAGTGCGCGGGCGTGCCGCCGCGGCCGGCTCCTCTACCACCGGCTGCCCTGACGGGCGCGTGGGCGGCGGGGTGTCCGCGAGGTCTGAAGGCGCCGAGGGTCTGCTCTCTATCGGGTCTTCAGCACGTGGGTGGTCTCGGGGTCGAGAAGGGTGCCGTCGGCGCTGGTCGGCGCGATTTCCGGCACAGGGGCGCCGTGCTGGTCGACAAGGGTGGAGTGGGTCTCGCCAGGGGCGAAGGCGTGACGTTCTCCCCACTGTCGCAGGGTGAGGATGACTGGGAAGAGGCTGCGACCGGCGCCGGTGAGCACGTATTCCTGGCGGCGGCCCGATGGTGCGGTGCGCTGGGTGAGGAGTCCGTGAGCGGTGAGCTTGCGGAGGCGGTCGGTGAGGATGTTGCGGGCGATGCCGGTGCGTCGCTGGAACTCGGTGAACGATCGTGCCCCGTCCATCGCGTCGCGGATGACGAGAAGGCTCCATCTGTCGCCGACGAGGTCGAGCGTGCGGGCGACGGGGCAGTCGGGGTCGGTCCAGCCGGGGTTCGGGGCGCGCGTGGTGGGGCGCGACATGACACCTCCCGATTGGTTGCGTATTGAAACCATTATGCCGTACGGTCGTTTTGGTTGCAATTTGCTACTGACTAGGGGTGGGAGTGCGATGGACGTGTGGCGGCGGTTGCTGCTCGCGGTGGTGTGCGGTGTCGCTGTGGCGAGCGTCTATGCCGCGCAACCGGTTCTGGAGCCGATGGGACGCGATCTCGGTGTGTCGGCAGAACTCACCGGGTGGATCGTCGCCACCGGCCAGGTCGGCTATCTGGCAGGGCTGGTGCTGCTGGTGCCGCTCGGCGATGTGGTCGACAGGCGCCGGCTCATCGCCGTGCACCTGGCGCTCACCGCGGTGGGCATGATCCTGACGGCCTCGGCATCAGCCGCATGGGTGGCCTTCGTGGGGCTCGCGGCGGCTGGGGTGTTCGCGGTCGTGGTGCAGACCGCGGTGGCCTACGCCGCGTCGGTCTCGCCGCCTGCCGAACGCGGACGGAACATCGGTGTCGTGACCTCGGGCGTTGTGGTCGGCATCCTGGGCGCGCGGGTCGTCACCGGCACGCTCGCCGAGGTGTGGGGCTGGCGGAGCGTCTACGCCGTGCTCGCGGCGCTGTCATTCGGGCTCGCGGCCCTCGTCCTCGTCGTACTGCCGTCAGAGGAGCGCCCCAACCGATCTCCGGGGTACGGGCGGGCCGTCGTCTCACTCGGCGGACTGTCCGGGCAGCGCATCTTCCTGACGCGCGGGCTCATCGCGTTCTTCTTGTTCGCATCGTTCGGAACCTTGTGGAGCGGACTGTCCCTGCCGCTGGCGGACACGCCGTGGCAGCTGAGCGAGAGCCAGATCGGACTGTTCGGCATCGCCGGACTCGCCGGCGCACTCGGCGCGGCACGCGCGGGACGGTGGGCGGATGCGGGACGGGCGGCCCCCGTCACCGGTCTCGCACTCACCCTGCTCATCCTCTCGTGGGCAGCGATCGCGCAACTGCCGTGGTCACTGTGGCTCCTCGCCATCGGAATCGTGGTTCTCGACTTCGCGGTCCAGGCCGTGCACGTGAGCAACCAGCACCTGCTCACCGCCGCGCATCCGGATCGCACCAGCAGCGTCATCGGCAGCTACATGGTCTTCTACTCGCTCGGCTCCGCCCTGGGCGCAGCCGCAACCACCGCCATGTTCGCCGCCCACGGCTGGGCGGGCTCCAGTCTCCTCGGGACCGGATTCGCGGCCTGCGCGCTGGCCGTCTGGGCGACCGACACGCGACTGCTCCTCGATGGCGCGAACCTCCGAACAGAGGAAGCAGGCATGCGCCAGGCGCGGGAGGAAACGCATGGGACTGACCAAGCCGGACAAGAAGGCCCCCGCTCGGGTGTCTCAAGGCGCTCGGACGACAGGTCCCGGTCCTGCATGTGAGACCGGCCGTCTCCTTCCCCTCCACCAGCTCCCGGTAGCACAGGATGAGCCGCCACCGGTTCCGGCGGCCGACCCGCACCGTGTCGGTCGCCGGCTCGTGGCCGTGCGGGTCGTTGTTGGCCTTCGGCACGGGAACGTCCTTCCCGGAGTTCAGGTTCCTTCCGGGGTGGTGCGGGCTCGCAGTGCGTCGAGGATGAGGGAGAGGCCGAACTCGAAGCGTTCGTCGAACGCCGCGACCTCCATGTGCCCGAGGACGTTGTGCAGTGCGGGGTGCGTCGTGCTGGAGACGGCCTCGGAGAGACGGTCCGGAAGGGCCGTGTTCGCCCCCTGCTCTTCCTGAGCCAGCCCGAGGATGTAGTAGACGATCGTCCAGGTGGTCCAGGCGACGTCGCGTTGATCCGCCCCGCTTTCCAGCAGGGCGGCGACCAGCGCCTCCGCCGCGCGCAGCGTGCCGGGCTCGGCGGCGTACGTGCCCGCGACGACCACGGCGCCGTCGCGGTGGGACAGCAGCGCTCGCCGGTAGCGGCGGGCGATCTCGGCGACGCGATCGTCCCAGGCTCGGGGCAGATCGTCCAGGGAGACCGTGGCGACGATGGCGTCGGCCATCAGTTCCCTGAGCCGCGCCTTGCTCTTGACGTGCCACAGCACGGTGTTCATCCGGATGCCGAGGCGGTCGGCGATCGCCCTGGTGGAGACGCCGTCCCAGCCGGTGTCGTCCAGCACCTCCAGCGCGGTGCGGACGACCGTGGCGGGCGTGAGCCGTGTCCCGGCCGGTCGCCCCGCTTGCTTCTTGGTCACTGACCTAGTTTACTACGAACCAAAATTGGTCAGCGACCAAGGAGGCTGGATGATCGTGATCGCGGGAGGCGGGCCGGTGGGTCTGTGGCTGGCGGCGGAGCTGCGGCTGGGCGGGGCCGCGGTCACCGTCCTGGAACAACGGCCGGAACGGGACGTCCGCTCCAAGGCGCTGACGGTGCACCCGCGCACCATCGAGATCCTTGCCTCGCGCGGGCTTCACCGGCGGTTCCTCGCCGACGGCGTCCGCGTCCCCACGGGACATTTCGCGAGTCTCGACGCACGTCTCGACTTCGGCGCGCTGGACACCCCGTTCCCTTTCACCCTCGTGCAGCCACAGGCCAGGACCGAGGAACTGCTGGAAGAGCACGCCCTCGCCATGGGCGCGGACGTCCGGCGCGGTCACGCGGTCACCGGCCTCGTCCAGGCGGACGCGTCGGTGGCGGTCCGGGTGTCAGGGCCCGACGGCCCGTACGAGATCGAGGCCGATCACGTGGTCGGGTGCGACGGTGTCCGCAGCACGGTGCGCGAGGCCGCGGGGATCGGCTTTCCCGGGACGCCGTCCAGCGTCTACGGCTGGCTGGGGGACGTCGTCCTGGACGATCCGCCGCGGCAGGTCGGGTTCGGCGCGTCCGGCAGTGCGGGCGGGGTCATGGTGGTGCCCTTGCCGGACGGACTGCACCGCCTGGTCGGCATCACCCCAGAGGACATGCGCGCCGAGCACCCCGGGGACCTCACCCTCGACGAACTTCGCGGCAAGGTCGTCGCCATTGCGGGCACGGACTTCGGGATGCGCGACCCGGCGTGGCTGTCGCGCTTCGGCAACGCCGCCCGGCTGGCCGAGCGCTACCGGCGGGGACGGGTGCTGCTCGCCGGGGACGCCGCGCACCAGCACTTCCCCACCGGGGGCGTGGGGCTCAACGTTGGGATCCACGACGCGACCAACCTCGGATGGAAGCTCGCCGCCGTAGCGCGGGGCGACGCCCACGACGACCTGCTCGATTCCTATCACCGTGAGCGGCACCCCGTCGGGGCCTCCCTGCTGGAGGCCAGCAGGGCGCAGACCGCGCTGATGACCGCCTTCACTCCCGAAGGGCAGGCGCTGCGCTCGTTCCTGAGCGGGACCATCGCGACGGTGCCGGAGTTCTCCAGGGTCCTGGCCGAGCGCCTGTCGGGACTGGACGTCACCCACCTCCCGGACAACGGGACCCGGGCCGGAGAAAACCACGCGCTCGCCGGCCGCCGCGCACCGGATCTGGCGTTCGCGGAGGGCAACCTGTTCTCTCTCTTGCACCGGGGGCGGCACGTGCTGCTCGCGCTGTCCGTTTCTCCTGACGACGCCATGGCCGCTCTGGAACGCGACGCGCACACGCTCGTTCCAACGGAGCTCGTCGTTCACCGCGTCTCACTCACGGAAGCGCACCGTCCCGACTGGTCCAGGGTGAGTGCGGCACTGATTCGTCCCGACGGCTACGTCGCTTGGGCGCAGGACGCCTGAGCGGCTGATATCTGCGGCACCGCCGACTTGAAGAACGCGCGCTGGCCATGGGCGTGGTGGTCGTCTGGAAGTCCTGGGGGACGTGGCCCTCCGTCCGCTCACGACAGGCGGTCACCCCTCGGTCGCGACGCCGATCCCTCCGAGGGGGTACGCGCAAGCGAGGCCACATGGAGTCTCCGCCGCCGACGGCTCGGCGGCCGTCATGGACAGGGGCGTCGTCCGGCCGGTGATCCCTCTTACCCGGTTGTGGGGGATGGGGAGGAGTGTTGACACCCCCATGGCAACTACTTAGAGTTAT
This sequence comes from Spirillospora sp. CA-255316, assembly GCA_050942275.1. Classification (GTDB taxonomy): domain Bacteria; phylum Actinomycetota; class Actinomycetes; order Streptosporangiales; family Streptosporangiaceae; genus Spirillospora. Next base: position 5,234,285 of record CP192047.1, read on the forward strand.
TATTGATTACACAGAGGTAAGCCTGCTGGTGGGCGGCTCGCGCTTTACGTCGTCGTTAGGAGGGAAGCGGGGATGGGGGACGGGATGACGGTGGCCGACGACCTGGTCGAGGGTCTGGAACTGCCGCCGGTCTTCTGTCCGCTGGAGCCCGCGATCAACCCCGCCTGGCGGCGCGTGGAGCGGCGCGCCGTCGAGCGTATCGATCGGTGGGGGATCTGCGCCGACGCGCGCGAGCGGCGCCGCGTCGTCGGTACCAACAGTGCGGAGTTCTACGCGCGGTTCGCGCCGCACGCCGGCGAGGAGGGGCTGCTGGCGGCCTCGCTGTGGGTGTACTGGGGGTTCGCCTTCGACGACTCCCGCTGCGACGTCGGCTACTACAGCGATCGCCCGTCGGAGTTCGTGCCGATGGCGGCCCGGATCCAGCGGGCCCTTGAGTGCCCGCATTCCGCCGTCGGCGATGACGCCTACGCCCGTGCGCTGCAGGACATCGCGGCGCGCTTCCTGGCCGGCGGCACGGCCGTGCAGTTCCAGCGGTTCGTGACGGCGCACCGGGCTTGGCTGACCGGGGTGGCGTGGCAGATCGCCAACCAGTCGCGCGGCCGTCTGCCTGGCCTGGAGGACTACCTCACCATGCGCCTGCATTCGGCGGGAGGCGAGCCGACGTTCGCCATGCTGGAGTTGGCCGACGGCGCCGAGGTGCCGGCCGCGGAGATGGACTCGCCGGCCGTGCGCGCCCTCACCGAGATGGCGATCATGGTCGCGGCTCTGGACAACGACGGCCACTCGCTGCTCAGGGAGTGGGGGCGCGGGGACGCCGGCCAGAACATCTACACCGTGCTGCGCCGTGAACGGGGCGGTTCGATGCGCGAGACCCTGCACGCCGCCGGATGCCTGCGCGACCGCGTCCTCACACGGTTCCTGCGGCTGCGCGACCGCGTCCGGCCCCGCCTGAGCGAGCCCGGCCGCCGCTATGTCGACGGTCTGGCGCACGGCATCCGCGGCAACGCCGACTGGGGGGCGCGCGTGCCGCGTTACCTCAGCCGCGGCGGCGACCGTGAGGTGGCCGCACCCGACTCCATCACCTGGGCGGACAGGCCGCTGGACGACAGCCCGGAGCCGCTGCCCATCCCTTCCGTCTCCTGGTGGTGGGACGTATGACGAGGCCCTGCCCGCACACCCGATCTCCTGAGGAGGCCCAACGACCATGAGCAGACGCCGCCGCCGGGGCGCCACCCGCTACATCGGAGACTTCCTCGACGAGGCCCTCGACCGTGCCAGCGACGTCGAGCACGACCTGCGCCGGGCCGCGCGCTCGGCGGTCGAGAACCGCGACGACGACCGGGACGACGACCGTCGAGACCGCGACCGCGACCGGGACTGGGACTGGGACCGGGATTGGGACTGGGACGACTGCTCCGACGACGAGATCGAGGAGATCGTGGAGGATCTCCTCGATCTGTGCCGGAAGCTGCGCCGCTGCGGCAGGCGCGGCCCCGGCAGGAGGCCTGGGCGGGACGACGCGCGCCGCCCTCCGGGGCGGGACCGGAGCGCGGGGGCGCCCCAGGATGCCGTGCGCGAGCTCGCGCGTGCCGTCGCCATGCTCGACCGCCGGGTCGATGACCTGTCCCGCCAGGTGCGCGAGCCGCAGCCCGACGAAGGCGAATGACTCCGCGGACGGGACCGGAAGGGCTCCGGCGCCTGTGCAGGGCCGCCGACGGGACGCTGCACGACCTCCACCACCACCGCCCCGTCAGCCTGGACGAGCTGTGCGAAGACCTGCGCCGCGGACGGCCGTTCCGGGCGTACCGCCAGCACACGGGCACCGACTGCACCAACGAAGTGCTGGTCGAGGTACTGCTGAGGGCGCTGCCCCACGGGGGCTGGAAACCGGCGGCCATCGACCTCACCGGGCCGGTGGAGCGTCTGCTGCACGCCCTGACCGGCGGCACCCGGGGTGAGGCGTGAGCGCCAAACGCTTCCTCACCGTGGTCAAGGTGCTGGCCGAGCTGGCCCGTGCCCAGGCCGTCCACGCCGTATCGTCCCGCCGCCGGCGCCCGCCGGCGCCCGTCACGAATGAGCGGACCACGGGCGAGGACACCGAGGGTGAGAGCGTCGCGGATAGCGGCGTCGCGACCGCAACCGGTGCCGAACAGGAGGCGGGAAACGACCGGGCACGCGCCATCCGGCTGGCCCTCGAACGTCTGGGCCCGTTCTATGTGAAAGTCGGGCAGATGCTGTCCAACCGGCCCGACATTGTCCCCAAGGACGTCATGACCGAGCTGGCGCTGCTGCACGACCACGTGTCCGTCGTCCCCTTCTCGGATTTCGAGCCGGTGCTGGCCGAGGAGCTGGGAGAGGGATGGGAGGACCGTTTCGAAGGCATCGACCGCGACCGCCCACTGGGGTCGGCGTCGCTCGCGCAGGCGTACAAGGTCGTCCTCAGGGGAGGCGAGAGCGCGGTCCTGAAGATCCAGCGACCCGACATCCGCACGCTGGTGCTGGACGACATGGCGATGATGCGCAGGGCCGCCCGCCTCGTCGCCCGCAGGTTCCCCGACTTCAACGCGGTGATCGACGTGGAGTCCGCGCTCAACGTCATCTTCGACGCCATGGAGTCCGAGCTCGACTTCACCGTCGAGGCCGCCAACATGCGCAGGGCCCGGCGGCTGGTGGAGAACTTCGAGTACCTGGACGTGCCCGAGGTGGTGCTGGCGACTCCGCGGGTCATGGTGCAGACCCTGGCGCCCGGCCGTTCCATCCGCGAGGTCGACCGGGACGCCCTCACCGAGAAGGAACGCGTCGGGATCGGCCGGGACCTGCTGGCGTTCATGTACCGCGGGTACTTCGTCGACCGGTTCTTCCACGCCGATCCGCACCCGGGGAACATCTTCGTCGCCCCCGGCGAGAAGGCCCACCTCATCGACTGGGGGATGGTCGGGCGCATCGACCGGCGGATGAGCATGACACTCATTACCGTGCTGCTCAGCCTGGCCCACAACGACGGACCCGGGCTCGCCCGCGCCTGGGTGGAACTGGGCAAGGCCACCCCCTGGGCCGACATCACCGGCTTCGCCGGCGACATGGCGATCCTGGTGCCCAAGGTCGCGACCGCGTCGCTGGAGGACCTGGACTTCGGGGTCACGCTGACCTCCGTGCTGAAGTACTCCACGCGCCGCGGCATCCAGACCAGTCCCGTGATCTCCCTGCTGGGCAAGTCGTTCTCCAACGTCGAGGGGTCGGTGCGCTATCTGGCCCCCGAGCTGGCGCTCACCGAGGTGTTCCAGGAGGAACTGCGCGGCATCCTGGTCGCGCTCGCGACCGAGTCGGTGTCGCAGATCCAGGCCGCCCGGACGGCCATGGACCTGATGATCGGCAACCTGCTGGCGCCCGAGCAGCTCCGCGGGATCACCCGGGACGTGGCCGACCGCGACTTCACCCTGCGCGTGGGGCGGCTGCGGGACAAGCGCGCCCGGGGCCGCGGAGGGCCGCTGCCGCTGCCGCCGGCCGCCGTGCTCACCGCCGGCGCCGCGGCGCTGCTGTGGTGGTCCCGGCGGAACCCGCGCGCCACCTGCGGCCCGCCGTGCCATCGCCAGGCCACCCGCCCCGGGTGAGCCACCTCGCGCAGGCCAGGTCCGGGCGGGCGCATACCTGGAAGTGCCCGCCGCCACCGGAAAGGAGACGAACAATGGACACCGAATGCGAGAGGGGGGCGCGGGACCTGTCCGGGCCGGTACGGGCCCGTCTGGAGGAAACGCTGGCCGAACTCCTCGACACGCGCCTGCACGACCTGCACGGTGCCGCTTCCCACCCCGCTTTCAGCGCGACCAGGGACTTCGTCCTGCAGGGCGGCAAACGGATCCGGCCGCTGCTGTGCTACTGGGGATGGCGCGGCGCCGGCGGTGACGACTGCACCGAAATCCTCCAGGTCGCCTCCGCCCTGGAGATCTTCCACGCCTTCTGCCTCATCCACGACGACATCATGGACGACAGCGACCTGCGCCGCGGCCGCCCGGCGCTGCACCGCGCGCTGACCGACCAGCACGCAGCCCGGCACTGGCGCGGGAACCCCCGGCAGTTCGGCGTCGGAGCGGCGATCCTGATGGGCGACCTCTGCCTGACCTGGTCCGACGAGTTGCTCCACAGCAGCGGGCTCGCCCTGCAGCGCCTCGCCGCCGCGCGCCCGTACTACCACCACATGCGCTCGGAGGTGTGCTACGGCCAGTACCTCGACCTCCTGGAGCAGGCCCGCGGCCCGTCCACGACCGAGCGTTCCCTGAAGGTGGTCCGCTACAAATCGGCCAAATACACCGTCGAGCGCCCGCTGCAACTCGGCGGCGCGCTGGCGGGGGCGTCCTCACGGCTCCTGGACGCCTACTCGGCGTTCGGGCTGGCACTCGGCGAGGCGTTCCAGTTGCGCGACGACATCCTGGGCGCGTTCGGCGACCCCGCCGCCACCGGCAAGCCCAACCTCGACGACTTGCGCCAAGGCAAGCCGACCGTGCTCGTCGCCCTCGCACTCCGAAAAGCCGACCCCGCCCAGCGCGACCTCATCCACACCCTGCTGGGAAATCCCACCCTGGACCAGGAGGGAGCCGGACGGCTCCGCGAGGTGCTCATCGACACCGGGGCACGCTCAGCCACCGAACGCATGATCACCCAACGCGCCGAACAGGCCATGGCGACCCTCGCCACCGCACCCCTCCCTGCCCTCGCCCGTCAGGCCCTGACCGAACTCGCCTCCGCCGCCGCGTACCGCACCGACTGATTTCCGCCATCACCAGAGAGGACCCGACAAAGACCCGAAAAGCCAACGGCCATAGCCACAAGGCACAGAACAGTCTCCTCCCGTCCCAAGAACCACGAGCCCTAGATCCCGCTGAGCCCAGGCCACGCTGTGCACCACCCAGAGCCCTGGCCCGCCAGCGTGCCCCCCGGTTCGGGAGGGAGGCACTGGTAAGAACTCGCCGCGGCGCTGCGTTCGACGCCCTCGCCCTGGCCTGGCCCTCGCCATCCACTGTCTCCCGCGGCCCGGCCTCGAACGCGCCGGCCTTCGCGCTGCCCGACGGAGGCCTCGACCTGCAACCTCACAGGTCGAGGCCTCCTCTCGTGGCTTGGTGCAGCAGCCGCCCCCACGCCATGGCGGTCGGCATGAGCTGAGGTCGCGGACGCGGGATGCGTAGTCACCTGCCGCCATCGTCAGCGGTGACCTTCTGCGCGACCTGCCCACAGGCGTCCTGTGTGCGGGAGCTGCTCGTGATCCGACCCGCGGTAAGGAAGGAAGCCTGAATGGTCGCCCCTTTACCTCGAGTCGAGCCGCCCCTGGCGCCAGGCGCGTAGGGGCCAGCGTCGCCCGGTGCTGTGATCGACGACTTGGCCCCGCTGGGCGTTGTGGGTGAAGGTCTTGGCGGAACGTTCGGAGTGGACCTGGACGCGGCGCAGTTCCTCGGCCGTGCGCCGCGACTGCCGCGCGGCGTTGACTCGGAGCCGTTGTTCCAGGTCGGCTCGGGCAGAGGCCAGATTGGCGGCCTGGGATCGTCCCGAGGTGCGGGTGATGACGATACCGGTCGGCACGTGGTGCAGCCGCACGGCGGTCTCCACCTTGTTCTTGCGCTGGCCACCGCGTCCCCGTCCCCGCATGGTCTGCACCCGCAGGTCCTTGTCGTGCACGAGCGGCGCGGCGGGGCCAGTGGGTTCGGGCATCACCGCAACGGTGGCGGTGGAGGTGTGCCGGCGGCCGCGGCGGTCATTGCGTGGCTCGTGCTGGAGGCGGTGAGTGCCGGACAGCCATGCCACCCGCTCCTCCGAGACCCCGGACAGCGTCATGACGATGGTGCGTCCCGGATCGGTCGCCGGACGATCGACGGGCCAGCCGCGGCGGACGGCCCACGCGGCGATCGCGTCGGCCAGTTCTGTGGCAAAGGCGAGGGCGTCGGTACCGCCCTCTCCAGGACGGATTTCGACAACGCACATGGCAATGCTCCTGGGCAAAGGTCGATGAGAAAGAAGTGCGGCACGCCCCACGAGGGGGCTGCACTCATCGACGTCCAGGAGCGAGCACGGCAACACGCCCGCCGCCAACGGCGTGCAAGCGATTCACCGGTGCCCTGCCCATCACGTCGCCATCGTCGCACACGGCCGCGTCAGCGGTGTAGTGGATTAATGGGAGGAAGCTACCGCGGCGCTGCGGGTGCTGCCCGGTTCCAGCCCGAGGACCACAAGCAGACCGAGAGCCGCCGGCTCCAGGGTGTTTCGTGTTCGGCACGCCACCCACGTCACCTACTCCGATGACCTGGCCACCGCACCGGCTTACCAGGGCGCTTCCGGGGCCGGCGCCACCATGCCAACGAGCTGTGAGTGGTGTCTCGGCGAGTGCAGGCCCTGGCTAAGGGGCGGCCAGTACCTGGGCCAGGGCCATGCCGCAGTAGGCGGCGCCCAGTCCGGCCCCGATCGAGGCGGCCGCGTTCAGCACGGCGTGGGTGCGGGCGCCGTCCTGGGCCAGCCGGACCGTCTCGAACCCGAAGGTGGAGTAGGTGGTCAGCGCCCCGCAGAACCCGGTGCCGGCCAGGGCCATCGTCCCGTGCCTGGCGGGTAGGGCGGACAACAAGCCCAGCAGCGCCGACCCGCAGACGTTGACGGTGAAGGTGCCCCAGGGAAACAGGCCGTCGTGGCGGGCCTGCACCATCCGGTCGGCCAGATACCGCAGTGGCGCGCCCACCGCGGCGCCGAGCGCGACCAGCAGCACGGTCGGCACGCTCATCTTCGATCCTCTAGGCGGGCAGTGCGGTCGGCGCCGCGGCCCGCGTAGCGGACCACCTGCACGGGGTCGAGGATGACCAGACCCTCGGCGACCGGCCCGTCCAGCTGCGGCGGAAATGCGCGGATCTCGGATTCGGCGTTCAGGATGACGATGGCCAATTGCAGGTCTTCCGATAGAGCCAGGATCCGCATGGTGTGAACGCCCGAGGACGCCCCAGGTCCCTCGATACCGCGGACCATGCTGGCCGCGGCCGGACCCGCGCGATGGGCGCGGTGCACGACCTCGTGATACGGCGGCTTGTGGTGCCAGGTGTCGCTCTCCCCGTCGAAGATCGCCAACCGCAGCGCGACCCCTTCCAGCTTCATGATCGCCCCTTCTCCCGGCGGGCCAGCACGCCGGTGCCGGCGCGGGCGGCCGAGCGCGTCAACTGCACCCCGGCCCAGGTCGCCACCAGTCCGGCCGCCAGGGTGGCCGCCAGGTAGGCAAGCGCGGTACGGGGCGCGCCCGCACCGATGGCCTGCTGGGCGTCGAGGATGTGGGTGGAGAAGGTGGTGTACCCGCCCAGCACCCCCACCCCCATGAAGGGGCGGGCCAGCCGGTGCGCCCGCCACAGCTCGGTGATGGCCACCATCAGGACCCCGATCAGCAGGCACCCGGAGACGTTGATGGCGAACGTGGCCCAGGCGAACGCGCCGGGCGGGTGCGGGAAGGCGGTGGTGATGGCGTAGCGGGCCAGCGCGCCGATGATTCCCCCGGCCGAGATCGCCGCCAGCGTCGAGGCGGGCGCGGCCCGCAGTTCGGCTCGCTGCCCCGGCACATGCAGATCGACATCGGGGTCGACAGCGTCCGGGGCGGCTTCTGCGCGGCGTTCAGGCATCAAGGTCTCCCTACCGGCATGACGGACGTCATCAGGTCGTCATCAGGTAGGGACTGTTGGCGGCCCGCCCCGGCAGAACCAGGCACGGGTCACGGTTACCCCGCCCGCAGGCGAAGGCGGTGAGCCCCACCACCGCTGCCCCGGCCATCAGCCGGAGCCGACACCAGCATACCGATCACCACCCGGCGATCAGCCCTGCGGCCCCGCTGCCGACCCGCCGTCGGACACTGCACGGTACACCGATCCAGCGTGCGCGTTCGGCGGTCTGTTCGCCGAGGCGGACGCCCTCGCCGCCGCGGCGATCGCCCGGCCCCGCCCTCCGGCATGGGCGCCTTCGTCAATGCCGTGGTCAACGCGGATGGCTCGGCCGACCGGCAGGCCATCCGCAAGGCCGCGCGTGAGGCGCCGCCCCTGCGCGGATGCTCTGCCAGCCTGCACCATCTCCCACAGGAACAGCCGCCGACAGAGGCCAGGCTGCGGGCCGAAGTGGAAGGTACCGACGGCAACGAACTGCACCAGGGAATGCGAGAGGGTCACCGAGGCAGCGCCGAGTCCGGTGCCCCCAGCCGCTCTGCCGTCCACCACCGAGGACGAGCACGGGCCGTGGCCCTCGGAGTCGGGTTCCCTGGTCGAGCATCGCGCGTACCCGATCCGGAACGGCGGTGCGGTCGTGCCGACTTCGGCTGCCGCCACCGGCGGCAGCGTCTGCCACAGCGATTCGGGCCTGCGCCCGGACTGGACCGGCACCTCCAGCAACTCGCACAACGCGGCACCAGGATGAGCCGCGCGGTGTGGTACTTGGAAGCGAACTTTCCGCCCCGTGTCCGGCACGGCGAGGGAGCCCTCGCTTCGCAATTCGGGAGTCGTGGCGCTCGACCGCCTCAGCGGCCTCTTCCGGTGTCGGTTCCATCCGGCCGATCTCACAGAACGTCCTCGCAGAACCGACCGTTCATGAGAACAGCGGCGCCATGCCGGCCCGTCCATCGGGGCCGTCAAGCTGCTCCATTCGCCGCATTGAGAGGGCATCGGACTGGTGAGTCGCGTGACAACCGGCGGGAGTTCCTTGGCAAGGTGGCCGTAGCAGCGGCAAACATGTGATCTCCGAGGCGCAGCGGGCTGTAGGTCCTTCCGGCCTGAGCGGCCCACGGCGGTCTCCCGTTCTACACACGATGCCTGGCTGTGCCTGGTGGGACGCCATGGAGCGACGTCGACCGCAGGTCGATCCTGCATGGAGTCGCCGTCGGGTGTGGCTCCTTTGGAGACGGCTTTCCACTCGGCGCCTGGTGCAGCATGGGTTGCCATGCCGTTGCACTGGGAGTGGTCGCCGACTCGACGATCACGGGCGAGGCTAGGGCGACGCGCCGTTTCGGCGGGCGACACCGAAACGCTGCGAAACTGGGGCTGTGGCTTGAACACCCGGTCGTGTGAAGGAAGCCGAGGGGTTGTTGCGAGGTGGCGGGCGCTGCTGATCATCTAGCCTGCCTGGTCGCTTTCCAGGAGTCGGTGTCGCTCTTGATCGGCATTGGCTGGCTAATGAAGCCGAGCGCGTCTATCGCGACTTGATCGAAACTGTTGATCAAATCGCATCCCACCCATGGCCAGCCGGGCCCCATCGGGCTCGGCGGGGTACCGGAACCGCTCCTGGAGCTGGCTTTCTTACAAGTGCGCCCAAACACCCCCGGCAGCAGGCAGCCGCCTGAGCAGCACGGTGCCATGGGCGCGCGCCCATCTCACGTAGGACCTCCACGAGTCGGCGAACTACGCGAGTGTCGGTGAGGTTCGGTACGAGCGGCGGCGCGTTTGGCCAGCGCGACGAGGCTTTGCGAGTGACGTAGGCTCCCGTTGCGACGGCGCGGAACTGTCGCCGTGCGTAGGGGAAACGTGACCAGACCGATGAGAAATGGAGAAGCGCCGGGCACCGAACCCATTTAACGTGACCGCTATGGCTTCCGTTGAATTCGTCACGCTTGAGGTGGCCGACCCCACGGCCGCCGATCGCTTCCACACTGCTGCCTTCGGTATGGATACTCAGGTGCGCCTGCAAGCCTCGGACGCACTGACGACCGGCTTCCGCGGGTTCACGATGTCGCTCATCGTGTCCCAGCCGGCCAACGCCAACGCCCTCATCGACGCCGCCCTCGACGCCGGAGCCACGCCGCTGAAACCGGCCAAAAAGTCGCTTTGGGGCTACGGCGGCGTCGTACAAGCCCCGGACGGGACCATCTGGACGGTCGCGTCCTCGTCGAAGAAGGACACCGGCCCGGCCACGCGGCGGATCGACGAGATCGTACTCCAGTTGGGAGTCGCGGACGTGCCCGCGAGCAAGCGGTTCTACGTCGACCGCGGTTTCGAAGTGACGAAGAGCTACGGCGGCAAATACGTCGAGTTCGCCACTCCGTCGAGTCCCATCAAGCTGTCGCTCTACAAGCGCCGCGCCCTCGCCAAGGTCGCCGGCGTCGCTCCTGACGGCACCGGATCGCACCGGCTCATGATTGGCAGCGATGCTGGGCCCTTCACCGACCCGGACGGCTTTGTGTGGGTGGCTTCCACGTAACGACCAGTTCAGAGGGCGGCCCACGGAACAGACTCGCCTGGGAACCGGTGCGTTCGGCTGCTCCGGCTCGGGCTTGGGCGAGGCGGATGCGGCGTTCGGAGCGGTGGCGCACGCGGTCGCCGGACCCGGCGAGCAGCGGCTCGGTCAGGAATCCCATGGAGGACATCTGCTCGCGGCTCGGGGGCGGAGACAGGAAGAAGAAAGAGGACGGGGGCCAACGACCAGGAACCGAGGGAGGGAGACCGGGCGCGGCCCCTCCCCGGGCGCCGGTCAGCCGCTGAAGACGACCTCGGACTGGTCTCGGCGGGTGTGCAGGTCCCAGTACACGGGGGCGATCTGCTCGGGTGTGGCCGATGGGATGCCCTCGGGGCCGCCGTCGCCGATCCAGACGTTGATGGCCACGTGCGCGGCTTGCACGCCGCTGTCGGCCGCGGCCAGCTCGTTGTGCAGGTTGATCGCCCAGTTGCGCAGGGCCGCGGCGGCGGCGTTGACGTTGCCGAACATCGGGACCGGGTCGACCGAGCCGCCGCCTGTGGTGAACAGCAGGGTTCCCGCCCCGGTCTCGCGCATGGCCGGCAGCACCGCGCGGGTGGCGGTCAGGGCGCCGTAGAAGATGTAGTCGAGGTAGGGCTGCACGTTCTCGGCCGTGGCCTCCGACGGCGTGGCGATGGTGAACTCGGGCCCGGGCTGGGCCGCAGACGGGGAGTACTCCAGCACGTCGATGCCGCCGAAGTGGGTCCGGGCGGCCTCCAGCTCCGTGGTGAGGGAGGGCCGGTCCAGCACGTCGGCAGGGAACGCGGCCGCGGTGATGCCCTCGCTGTGAAGCTGCTCGACCAGCGCGTCCAGCCTGGTCTTGGTGCGCGCGATCAGGGCGACGTCGAAACCCTTGGCGCCGAAGGTCCGCGCGATGGCCAGGCCCATGCTGGGTCCGGCACCGACGATGGCGATGGTAGGCACGATAAAATCCCCTTCAGGGTGTGTGGACGAACGTGGAGGTCGAAAGCCGGGAGCTCAGGAGCAGGTGACGGCGAGCTTGCCGAGCGTCCCGGCGCCGAACGCGGCGAACGCGTCGGTGGCCTGCTCCAACGGGTAGGTCGCGGTGACCGGCACCCGCAGCGCACCGGAGGCGGCCTGCTCGGCCAGCGCGTTCAAGGTCTGGGCGTTGGGGTCGGCCATCACTGTGTGCACGGTGACGTTCCGGCCCTGGACGGCGTCGGGGGTGAGGCCGACGGTGGAGGCGATCCGGCCGCCGGACCGCAGCAGGCCCGCGAGTTGGACGCCATCGCCCGCCAAGTGCAGCACGGTGTCCACGCCGTCGGGCACGATCTTGCGGACCTGGGCCTCCAGGTCGCCGGTGTAGTCGATCACCTGCACCGGGACATCGGTCAGGCCGGTGACGAAGTCGGCCTCGGCGCCGGGACGGGCGGTGGCGATCACTCGGGCGCCACGGGCGGCCGCGAGCTGCACCGCCAGCGCGCCCACGCCGCCGGTCGCGCCCGAGATCAGCACCGTCTCGCCCTCGCTCGGCGCGACCGCATTCAGGCTGTCCAGGGCGGCGGTCCCAGCCAGGCCGAGCGCACCGGCATCCTGTACCGACAGCCCATCCGGGATGTGGGCCAGGCCGTAGGCGGCGGGCGCGGTCACGTACTGGGCCAGCGACCCGACCTGCAGGACGGGTTTCATCACCACGCCGAATACCTGGTCGCCGACCGCGAACCCCTCGACGCCCTCGCCCAGCTCGGTGATCTGCCCGGCGAAGTCCTTACCCAGTACCAGCGGGAAGCGGTGCTCCATCATCTGCTGCACGTAGCCGGCCGCCACCGACAGGTCGAACCCGTTCACCGATGCCGAGGCCACCTTCACCAGCACCTCCCCGGCCTCCGGGCGCGGCACCGGCACATCACTGACCTGCGGGTCCGCCGGAATACTGTCCACTGCCACAGCACGCATACGATCTCCCCACATCAACTGGAACGGCCTTCCCGTTTCCGTGCCGCCCAGCGTACAACCTAAGTGGGAAGGTTGTTCCAGTTGAGTAGGATGAAGTCATGACCTCCGCGAACGTCCCCCAAGCTGACGAACCCGCGCTGGGTGCGGACCAACAGCCCGGGCACGGGCTGCGGGCCGACGCCGAGCGCAACCGCGACCGGATCCTGGCCGCCGCGCGCCGCCTGTACGCCCGCGAAGGGCTCGGCGTGTCCATGGCCGCCGTCGCCCGCGAGGCCGGCGTCGGCAAGGCCACCCTGTCGCGCCGCTTCGCCACCCGCGAAGACCTCATCACCGCCGTCTTCGCCGACCGCATGGACGCCTACGCCACCGCCGTCGCCGACGCCCTGGCCGACCCCGACCCCTGGCACGGCTTCACCGGCTACATCCACGCCGTGTGCGCCATGCAGGCCGCCGACCGCGGCTTCGCCGACGTGCTCACCATGACCTTCCCCACGGCCAAAGCCCTGGAATCCCGCCGCGCCCAGGCCTACCACGACTTCCTCGAACTCATCGCCCGCGCCATGAACACCGGACACCTGCGCGAGGACTTCACCGACCGCGACCTGCCCATCCTGCTCATGGCCAACGCCGGCGTCATCGCCGCCACCGGCGACGCCGCCCCAGACGCCTGGCAACGCCTGGCCGGCCACATGCTCCGCTCCTACGCCACCCCCACCGCCCCGCTGCCGCCCCTGCCCCCCGCCCCCGAACCCCGCGCCCTGTACCGCGCCATGATCCGCATCACCCGCCCTGCCCCCTGAACCCGGCTGTTTCATAGGCGACCGCCTACGAAACGCCGCGCCCGGCCTGCGCCATCCTGAGCTTTCTCTGTGTTGTTTCAGAGGGCGTTGCAAATCACCTGGGGCTGCAACGCACTCATGAAACGATCCGCACGTGAACACACCCAGCAGCCGAACCGGAGCCGGTCCCGGGGCCGAGTTCGGCGGGCAGGGCGACTTCGCACTCGCGGAAACGGACGCGTGCCCGATGCCGTCGTGCCGGGCGCCAGCCGCGGCCGCCGCCGAACCGGCCGGGCGCGCGCGGATCGGGTACGCCCGCGCCTCCACCGTCCGCCAAGCGCTGGACACCCAGCTCGCCGCCCTGCGCGCGGCCAGGGTCACCCGGATCTTCCACGGGAAGATCTCCCCCTGCGGAGCAGGGCAGGGAAAGGAGATTCGCCCCCGGGGCGAATCTCCGTTGACCAGGCACGATCTAGCACGTTCTCGTCCCTGTGTTCGAGTGTGCACGCTACGATCGGCCCAGTGCCGCGCTACCGCCTGGACCCCACGTCCGAGCAGGAGCAAGCCCTGCTCTCGCATTGCGCGCCCGCCCGGTACGTGTGGAACCTGGCCGTCGAGCAGCATACGTACTGGTCCCGGTACCGGGGGAGAGCACCGAACTACCACGAGCAGTCCCGGCAGCTCACGCAGGCCCGCGCCGAGTTCGCATGGTTGCGGGCCGGGTCGCAGACCGTGCAGCAGCAGGCGCTGCGTGACAGCTTCTCGCTCGATCACATGTCCGTGGCTCAGTGAGCCGCGTTGGCGGGACGATCTGCCGGTCCTGGTCTGGTGGCCGTGTGGGCATGGGCCGCCAGGCGTCGCCCGGCCATGCGATGACCGGGCGACGGCCGTGGTCGGCATGCTGCTGTCAGACGAGGTAGATGATCAGCAGGGTGAGCCAGAGGACGGCGAGCCATCCGTCTGTCGCGGCCTGGAGCCAGCGGGGAGCATGGCGGACCTCCATGAAGTAGCGGATGATCAGGCGGCATTTGACGAGGCCGAGCACCACGATGGCGGCGACGAGTTCCTTGCCCAGGGTCGTGTCGGACTGGGATTCGCCGGGGGTGAGGAGCCAGGCGAGGACGGTCGCTGCCGACAGGGCGGCCCAGGCGATCAGGACGGTTCGTTTGTCCTTCTTGAGGTGCTGGTAGGTGGGTGTGGTCACGCGGGTCACCTCATCAGGTAGAGGAGGGCGAAGATGACGACCCACAGCAGGTCGATCATGTGCCAGAACAGGACGCTCTGCTCGACGATCGTGGGTCGTCGCCTGCGGGGGTCGCGCAGTTCGCGGGCCGCGACGCCCAGGATGAGCAGGCCGAAGGCCACGTGGACGAGGTGGACGCCGGTGAGCACGTAGTAGAAGCTGAAGAACTCGTCCTGGATCGTGTAGCCCCGGCTGATCTCGGCGTGCCACTCGTAGGCCTTGATCAGGGTGAACAGCACGCCGCACGCGCCGGTGGCCGCGAGCAGCCGCTGGGCGTCCCGCAACGCCCCTTCCCGGACGGCGATCACGGCGAGGGCGGCGAACAGGGAGCTGGTGAGCAGGACGACGGTGTTGGTGACGCCGATGCCGATGCTCAAGTGCCGCTGGGAGGCGGTGAATTCTTCGGTGGACATGGCGCGGAAGACCATGTAGGTGACGAAGTAGCAGCCGAAGATGAACAGGTCGCCGAGGACCATCACCCACATGTCGATGTCGCCGGGCAGGCGCCGTTGCCGGGTTGGCGGGCGGGTTCGCGTGGCGGTGCTGGGAGTGGTCATCGGGTGCCCTCCGGCTCGTAGAGGGCGGGGGTTTGCGCGGTTTCGCGGCCGGCGGCGTTACGGAGAAGGGCCAGGAGGCAGACGATCCACAGGCCGAAGATGACGATGGCGATGTAGAGGGTGATCATGCCGTTCCAGGCGAAGGCGCCGGAGTGGTAGAGCCACATCTGGCTGGCCAGGATCTCGGTGACGATCTGCCAGATGGTGACGTAGGCGAACCATTTGGGGAAGATGCGGTTCTTGTCGTAGAGGATGGCGATGGCCACGACGGTGTAGGCGGCGGTGAAGCAGCCGAGAGATCCGTTGTAGGACAACATGCCCAGGTCGTAGAGCATGTACAGGATGCGGGGGTCGCGGTCGGGGCGGAAGGTCGCGGTGAGCCAGCAGACCAGCAGCACCTGGAATCCGGGGATGGCGCCCACACCCATGGTGGCGATGTAGGCGTAGGCGAGCATCTTGCCGGATGACATGCGCATCATGAAGTAGCCGATGATGCCGTTGGAGATCGCGGCGCCTCCGGCGATCACCAGGAGGAACACGAAGCCGACCTGGATGCCCAGCTGGTGCTGGTCGAACCAGGCCGTGGCCTGCATGGCGTTGACGTCTGGGCGGGGCGGCGGGGTGGCCCGTCCCAGCAGGCATATCCCGACCGTCAGGGCGGTGTAGAAGATGCTGAACGCCCAGTAGAAGAGCCAGACCTCCCGCTTGCCCGCGCGTTTGGGTTTCGCCGGCCTGCCGGAGCCGTCTTCGGTGACAGCGGTGGCCGTGTCCGTCATGACATCACCCCCTCCTTCTCGGCCTGGCGTCGCAGCGCGGTGCGCAGGACGAAGAACATCACCACGGCGAAGAGGGCGAAGGCGCCGTTGCGCAGCCAGAACGACACCAGCCCGTCCCAGGCGAGAGGACCGTCGCGGAACACCGCCGCACCCGCCGAGGGCACCATGGCCAGCGCGGTCAGCAGCGCGTAGTGGCCCACCCAGCGGGGGAGGACCGGCGTCCGGCGGTCGTCGGCGTAGACGGCCAGGGCCAGCAGCACGAACTGGGCGACCAGCATGCCGATCGGCGCGATGAAGATGATCCAGGCCAGGTCGTTGAGCACCTGGATCAGGTCGTCGCCCCGGCCGGGCCGGAAGGCGGCCACGGCGAAGAAGACGTTCGACAGCGCGAACAGGGTCGCCCCCGCCACGACGGCGGTGAGGTAGGAGAAGGCGTAGATGTGGCTCTCGCTGCGCATCCGCTGCATCTGCACCATGATCAGCACGAAGAACGGGACGATCAGGATGCCGAACAGGTTGAAGCCGACCATGCTGAACCGGATCAGCGGGGTGTTGTCCCGGTAGAACGCCCCGACCTCGGCCGCGCTCATGTCGGGGGACATGGGCGGGAAGAAGCCCGGGAAGGCCACGAACAGCACCAGCAGGACGAGCGCGAGCACGGGCGCGGACCACAGGATCACCTGCTGGGACCGCAGAGCCGAGATGGATGACTCCTCTTTCTCTGTAAGGACCTGCATATCTTCCTCTTCTCTCCAGCATGTGCATGCTGAGCCGGACCAGGAAATGACCAGTGGTCAGCCGTGGACGACGCTCTGGAAGGCCGTGATCGCCCGTTTCTGGCGGCGGTCCCTTTCGTCCATCGAATGGGCTCCCTTCTCCGGGCCTGCCGGGCTGTCGGCTTCTCGGGTCGTTGACCTGCCGGGTCGTCGGGGCAGTTCGCCCAGGGTGGACGGGTCAGTGGGCGGGCCAGCGTCTGGGCGGCCGGTTTCCGGCTCGCGCAGACCGTCGTTGATCGCCCCGTCGGTGCTGAGCGGGGCGAGGATGCACCTTCGGCGGCGGCGGTCTCGGCCGCGCTGGCGGGGATGGGCGCCGCGTCTGCCTCACTGGCCTCTGCCTTGTTTGCGTCGCTCTCATCTGGGATCCCGGCCGGGCCGCGGTGACAGGGTGAGGGGAAGGCGCTCCAAGCCGCGCAGGGTGAAGCCGGGCCGCCGTACGGGGTCTCCGGCCCGTTCGACGTCATATCCATTGACCAGCGACTGCAGGAACACCTGCGCCTCCAGCCGGGTGAGGTGGGCGCCCAGGCAGAAATGGATGCCGGCGGCGAAGGACAGATGCCCGCCCTCGTCGCGGCCGAGGTCCAGCCGGGCGGGGTCGGTGAACCGCCCGGGGTCGTGGTTGGCGGCGCCCTGCAGGGTGAGCACCATCCGCCCGGGTTCGAGTTCGGTGCCCGCCAGGGTGACCGGCTCCAGCACGGTGCGCAGGCCGAACTGGACGGGCGAGTCGTAGCGCAGCAGCTCCTCGATCGCCGTGGGCATCAGTGCGGGGTGGTCGCGGAGCCTGCTCAGCTGGTCGGGGTTGGCCAGCAGGGCGTTCAGGCCGTTGCCGAGCAGATTGGTGGTGGTCTCGAACCCGGCGGCGAACAGCAGCAGCGCCGTCGCGATCATCTCCGCCTCGTCCAGCGCGTCGTCCACGTGTGAGGCGGCCAGGCGGCTGAGCAGGTCGTCGGCCGGGCTGGCGCGCTTGCCGGCGAGCAGCCCGGAGAAGTACCCGTAGAGTTCCTGCCCGGCCGCCTCTCCGTCGGCGATGGTGTCCTGGTCGGCCGAGGGGTCCAGTGCCGCGACCAGCGTGTTCACCCTCGGCGTGAACGCCAGCCGGTCGGTCTCGGGAATCCCCAGCAGGTCGGAGATGACGCTGACGGGCAGCGGCAGCGCCACAGCCGTCATGAAATCGCCGCCGGGCTCGGCCGCCAGCGCCTCCAGCAGCGCGCCGGTACGGGCTCTCACCGCGTCTCGCAGTGCCTCGACATGGCGGCCGGTGAAGGCCGTGCCGACCAGCCGCCGCAGCCGGGTGTGGTCGGGCGGATTGGCGAACAGCATGCTGCGCAACAGCAGATCCACCAGCGAACCGGCCCGCGCAGCCGGGGCCTCACCGGGGCCCGGGGCGAACACCTGCGCACTCTTGCCCAGCGCACGATGCCGGAATGCGGCGTCGCAGTCCTCGAACCGGGTCAGCACGACGGTGCCGTCCCCGGTCAGCAACGCCGGCGCCAGTTCCCGCAGCCGCCGGTAGTCCTCGTAGGGGTCCTCGTTGAGCGGATTGAGCATGATCTCCGCCAACAGCGCCTCCGCCTCCGGGTCGGCACGCGCCACGGCCGCAGCGGGCCCGGCCCGGCCGGTAGCCGGGCCGGTGACGGGGTCGGTGGGGGGTGGGGTCGAGACCATCGGGTGCTCCTTCCACCGGCGGGACGCCGTTCGCCCCACCACAGGGTGGACAGCCACGCGATTTTTGTCAACGCTGAGAACCCATCCCCGTGACTGTCAACATTGAATGTCTAGCGCGATAATTGTTAATCTCGCATCCCAGCCACCCCTGGATGTCGCCTAGTTGGACTTCGGTGTTGGTAATGTCTAGAGAATGGATACTTCAGCACCGGCGGACTTCCACTCCCGGGTCCGCCGCCAGATCCGAGACGACGCCCTCGACACCGCCTACCGGCTGGTGGAGGAGCAGGGCTGGGGCGCGGTCCGCATGACGGCCATCGCCACCGCCGTGGGCGTCAGCCGGCAGACCCTCTACAAGGAGTTCAGATCCAAAGAGCAGCTCGGCGAGGCGCTGCTGCTCCGCGAGGCGCAGAGGTTCATCGCCGGCGTCGCCGAAGAGATCCAGCGGCACACCGACGTCGTGGCCGCCATCGAGGCCAGCCTGCGGTTCGGCATCAGCCACGGAACCGCCAACCCGCTCCTGCGCGCGGTCCTGTCCAGTCCCCTGAAGGGCGGCGACGACACCCTGCTCCCGCTGATGACCACCGGCTCCGAACCGCTCCTCGTCCTGGCCGGCCAGGTCATGAAGGACTACATCACCAGCCGGGCGCCCGACCTTGACCCCAAAGACGTCCAGGTCACCGCCGACGCCCTCGTACGGCTCCTGGTCAGCCACCTGCTCCTGCCACTGGACGACCAGGAGACCATCGTCAGGAACCTCACCCACCTCGCCGCCCGCGGACTCAGGCTCAGCCCTTGAGACAGGCCCACATGCACGCGCCCAGCCTGCCGCGGACCCCACCGCGCAGCCCCTCCCCCCAGACGCCTCGACGGCCGCCGCAGGCCAGAGCGATACCGCTCACCGCTGCTCGGCCTGCCCGCAGAAGGGCCACAGCAAGTCCATGCCCTCGAAGGCGATGAGGACGACCCGCCGTCGCGGAACCGAGTGACCCGTGCCGGTACTCGACCTGGCGGGCCAAGTCGGACCGCGCAGACGCTCGCCGCCGGTCGCCGCCGGTCGGTCCGGAGCGGCGCTTGGACGCGGCGGCCGCCACCGCTACTTGCCCCCGCCTACCGGCAGCATCCAAACCGCACTGCGCTCGGAACAAATGGCCCGGCACCGATGCTCGCCGAAGCTCTCGGTCAAGCCGTGAATGCGCGCGATCGTGCTCGACGAGCTTGCCGTGCGCATCGCCGAACCGCAGGAGCAGGTGAACCATCTCCCGGACACCCTGACGCAGGGGATGCCGGTCGTGCTGACCTTGCCGCATGGGGAGGCGCCGGCGGGGTGTGACACGCGTTAGCGGTAGCAGGCGTCCAACCTCCTCCGGGGAGAGCTGACCGGGCCGGCGTTACCTATTCGTGACAAGACGGCGACTTGCCGGGTCCCGGACTCCTGCTGTTCACTGCTAACGCGCGTAAGTAATGCGCATTATCACCGCTGAAGGGATCCGATCGTGGGCAATCCCGCGCAGACGCACATCCGGCCGGGGCAGCCCTGGCTCGATACCAAGGGCGAGCGCATCCAGGCCCACGGCGGGTCCATCCTGGAACTGGACGGCACGTTCTACTGGTACGGGGAGAACAAGGAGAAGACCCTCACCGGCAGCGGGATCTGGCACTGGGGCATCCGCTGCTACGCCTCCCAGGATCTCTATAACTGGGAGGACCGCGGCCTGATCATCCCGCCGGAGCCCGATGACCCCGCCAGCCCGCTGCACCCAGCCAAGCAGGTCGACCGGCCGCACATCATCCACGACCGGCACACGGGACGATTCGTGTGCTGGCTCAAGCTCATGGGCGAGGTCCAGGAGTCCACTGTGCTGGTCGCCGACGCCATCGAGGGGCCGTACCGCATCGTGCGCACCGGGCTGCGGCCGCTGGGCATGAGCGCCGGGGACTTCGACATGGTCGTCGACCCCACCGACGGCAAGGGCTACTACTACTTCGAACGCGTCCACAGCGAACTGATCTGCGCCGACCTCACCGCGGACTACACCGACGTGACCGGCTACTACTCCACCCACTTCCCGCGGCCGCACCCGCCGTCGGTCCGCGAGGCGCCCGCCTACTTCCGCCGCGGCGCCAAGCACTACCTGTTCACCTCCGGGACCTCGGGCTACTTCCCCAATCCGACCGAGGTCGCCGTCGCCGACACCTACCACGGCCGCTGGACCGTCCTGGGCGACCCCCACCCGGGTGACCCCGCGGGGACCTCCTACCGATCCCAGATTTCCTCGGTCTTCAAGCACCCGCACAAGAAGGACCTCTACATCGCCCTGGCCGACCGGTGGCTTCCGGAGGTGCCCGCCGAGGTCTCCGCGAAGGCGCTGGAGCGGATGGAGAGCGTGCTGGCCTCCGGCGGGGGCCTTACCGGCGCGGACGATTCCGGGGCGCCCCAGCAATTGCTGGAGCCGAACACCTCCATAGCCGACTACGTCTGGCTGCCGATCCGCTTCGACGGCGACATGCCCTACCTCGACTGGCACGACGAATGGCGCATCGAGGACTTCGACTGAGCCTGGACTCCGACCGCCTCGCGAGCCACTGAGCCCGCGCCGGCTCACGCCCACCCCGCCCACCCCGCCCGTGCCGTCCCGCGACTGACGTGCACTCATCCGACTGCGAGGTCCTCATGGCCTTCACCCCCGCGAACCAGCCGCCGCTCAGCCGACCGCTTCCCGACAGCATCGACGACGTCCCCGGCCATGTCGGAGCGGGCACGACCAAGGACGGCGACCCTCCGGAAGTGGGCGCCTCCTACATCTGGTTGCTGATCCTGGCCGTCTTCGGCGTCTTTCTGGCCTTCGTCACGCCGATCGCGATATCCCTGGCGATCAAGGTCGAGCAGCTCGCCCCCGGGCACGAGGAGTACCTCGGCTACATCACCGGCGCGGGCGGCATCGCCGCCGTCCTGGCCTTCCCGCTGTTCGGGATGCTCAGCGACCGGACCCGTAGCCGGCTCGGCCGCCGCCGCCCGTACCTGATCGCGCTGACGGGCGTCGGGGTCGTCGCGCTGCTGGTGATGGCCCAGGCGCCCGGCATCCTCGTGCTCGGACTCGGCTGGATCCTGGCCCAGCTCGGGTGGGGCACGATCGTGTCGCTCCTGACCGCCTCGCAGGCCGACCGGCTTCCGGAGTCCCAGCGCGGCAAGGTCTCTGGCCTGACCGGGGTCGTCCAGCAACTCGCGCCCGTCGCCGGAGCCCTTCTCGCGGGCGGCCTCGCCGGGAACGACCTCCTGCTGTTCCTGGTGCCCGGAACGGCCGGCGTGGCGGCCATGATCGCGTTCGTCTGCCTCGTGCGGGAGCCGGACAGCCGCGGGATGGCCATGGCCGCCGAGCCGTTGACCCTGCGTTCCCTGTCCCGCACCTACGTCTTCAATCCGAAGCAGAGCCCCGACTTCGCCTGGAACTGGCTCGGCAAGTTCCTGTTCATGTTCGGCCTCGTCCTCAACACGACCTTCACCGCGTTCTTCCTTGCCTCCCGGATGGAGGTGAGCGTGGAGGAGGTGGCGGGCATGATCGCGGTGCTGGCCGGAGGCGGCATCGCCGCCGCGATGATCGGCGCCTTCGGTGGCGGCTTCCTGTCCGACCGGCTCCACCGGCGCCGTGTCTTCGTGCTTGCCGGAGCCTGCGTGTTCGCCGCGGGGGCCACCGTCATGGCGCTGGCCCCGGGCGTTCCACTGATCATGGTCGGGGCGGTTCTCGGCAATCTCGGCTTGGGCGTTTTCGCCGCCGTGGACCAGGCGCTCATGCTGGACGTGCTCCCGGACAGGGACACCGACGCCGGTCGTTTCACCGGCATCTACACCTTCTCCAACTCGATCCCGCAGGGTGTCGCGCCCCTCATCGCACCGATCTTCCTGGCCGTCGGCGCGTCCGGCGGACAGAAGAACTACACGCTGCTGTACCTCGTCGCGGCAGCCTTCACCCTGCTCGGCGGCCTCGTGATCGCCCTGCGCGTCAGATCCGTCCGCTGAGCGATTCCGCTGAGTGAGCGGGCACCTCCTGGCAGACCACACGAAGGGTTTCGCGGTGCACGGCAACATCGACATCAGGGCTTCCTGGTGGCTCTTTCGCTGGCGAAGGCCGCGCTGCTCCCGGCCGGGACGCCAGGAGACGGCGGGCGTCGAACGCCTCCGGGGCCTTCGATCGCATCGAATAGCGCACCACACCGCAATCGGAACGACCCGGAACACCGCGCACAGATCTCTCAGAAACGATGACCATGATTGACCGCGAGTCCCTCGTCCGCCGCCACACCGTCGAACTGACGCGAGCCGATCCATCGTGCGCGCTGACGGTCGGCAACGGCGACTTCGCCTACACCGCCGACATCACCGGCATGCAGACCTTCACCGCCTTCCACGACCAGGCCACCGCCCACTCCCAAGGTCGCCTGGCTGTGAACACCGCGACGATGTCGACGTGGGGCTGGCACTCGATGCCCAACCCCGACGGGTTCGTCCTCGCGGACGCGATGTCGACGTATGAGACCGCTCGCGGTCCGGTGGAGTACCCCGACAAGTTCGACATGGCCGCGATGTTCGGTGGCGAGGTCGCCGCGGGGTACCGCGCCGGGACCTGGCTCAACGTCAATCCGCAGCGGCTCGACCTGGGCCGGATCGGACTGGCGCTCCGGCCGGGACCAGGCGCCGAGCCGGAGAGCGACCCGGCCGTTCTGGACGATCCGCGTCAGCGGCTCGACCTGTGGACCGGCGAGATCACCAGCCTCTTCGACTACGCCGGACACCAGGTGCGCATCGCCACCGTGGCCGACCCCTATCACGCCAGGGTCGCCTTCCGGATCGAGTCGGCGCTGCTGGCCACCGGCCAGGCCGCCGTCTCGATCCGATTTCCCTACGCCAGCGACGGGTTCTTCCAGACCACCGACTGGACCGCCCCGGACCGGCACACCACCACCCTGGAACCACTCGGCGAGCACGCCTGCCGGTTCGACCGGGCTCTCGACGAAACCGCCTACACGGTACGCCTGGACTGGTCCGGCGGCGTCGTCCGCGGCGACGGGCACACCTACGAACTGACCTGCTCGGACACGGTGCTGGAGCTCGTGGCCACCTTCTCTCCCGGCGACGAATCCGGCTGCGGGGAGTTCCTGACGATCCAGGGCACGGCCGCCGGCTGGTGGCGTCGCTTCTGGACCTCGGGCGCGGCGATCGACTTGGCCGGCAGCACCGATCCGCGCGCCGCCGAGCTGGAACGACGGGTCGTCCTGTCGCAGTACCTGACCGCGGTGAACTGCTCGGGTACGCTCCCGCCGCAGGAGACGGGCCTGGTCACCAACTCCTGGCAGGGCAAGTTCCACCTGGAGATGCACTGGTGGCACGCCGCCCACTTCGCCGCCTGGGGGCGTCCTGAGCTGCTCGAACGCAGCATGGAGTGGTACCTGTCCATCCTGGACTCGGCGCGTGGCACCGCGCGACGGCAGCGCTATGCCGGGGCCCGCTGGCCCAAGCAGGTCGGCCCGGACGGCCGGGAGAGCCCGAACGACATCGGCGCACTGCTCATCTGGCAGCAGCCGCACCCGCTCTACCTCCTCGAACTGCTCTACCGCGGCCGCGACGAGCCGAAGCGGGAACGGCTGGTGGCCCGCTTCGCCGAACTGGTCGAGGAGACGGCGTCGTTCATGGCGTCCTTCGCCGAAGACCGCGCCGGCACCTACCATCTGCCCGCGCCGCTCGTGCCCGCCCAAGAGTTCTACGACGCCAAGACCACCGAAGACCCCACCTTCGAGTTGGCCTACTGGTGGTGGGGCCTGGAGATCGCCCAACGCTGGCGCGAACGCCTCGGCCTGCGACGGCACGAGCACTGGCAGCGCGTGCAGGACGGCCTTGCGGCTCCCCACCAGGACAAGGGCGTCTACTCGGCGATCGCCACGGAACCCTACCTCCGCCGCGACGACCATCCCTCGATGCTGTGCGCTCTGGGCGTCGTGCCCGCCACGCCCCTCATCGACGCCGCCACCATGGAGGCGACACTCCTCGACGTCCGCGACAGCTGGGATTGGAACACCGCGTGGGGCTGGGACTTCCCAGTGATGGCGATGACCGCGACCCGCGTCGGGCGCCCCGACCTGGCCGTGGACGCGCTGCTCATGGACGGTCCCAAGAACGGGTACCTGCCCACCGGCCACAGCCCCCAGATCGGCAGCCTCCTGCCGATCTACCTCCCGGCCAACGGCGCCCTGCTCGCGGCCGTGTCCCTCATGGCCGCCGGCTGGGAAGGCGCCGGCACCGACTGTCCTGGCTTCCCCGACGACGGCACCTGGACCGTACGCCACGAGGGCTTCACAGCGTGGCCATGACCTCGAACGCAGGGCCGGTGGAGCCGGCCGACGCGGAAGGCTCCACGCACCGGCTGGTCGGCGACACCGCTCGAGACGCCGCGTGGAGCGGGCCGTACCGAATCTGAGAACGGCCTTGGGGAACATCGGTACAGCCGTTGGCGCTGAGAACGATCACGGTCCGGCTGTGGCCGCTGGGAGGGCGTTGACGCGGTTCTCGTACTCGCGGCGGGCCTTGCGTTGTGCGGGGATGCCGGGGGTGCTGCCGTCGAGGGGCTGGCAGCGTGCGAGGAGCTGGCGGTGGATCGCGGGCGTGGCGCTGACGCGCAGGGTGTAGCCCTGGCCGCGCCGTACGGTTACGCCGTGGTCGAGCGCGGCCCGTTCGGCGGGCTCCAGTTCGGCGGTGCGGAGGAAGTCGGCGACCTTGCCGGGCATGTCGAGCGGGATCGGCAGCTCGGGGGCTGGGGTGTTCGGATGGTCGGCCGTCGCGGTGTGGTTGGGCATGAGGTCGGCGACGGCCGTGCGGACGGCGCCGCGGCTGACGCCGTGCTCGCGGGCCAGTGCGGCGATGGATCGGCCGTTCAGGTAGGCGGTGCGGACGGCGGTGGTCTTGTGGGCGGGGATAGCCGGGCGGCGGCCGCCCTTGTTGCCCTTGGCCTCGGCGGCCCGTAGTCCGTCGTAGGTCAGTTCGCGTTGGAGGTCGCGTTGGAGTTCTCCGGCGGCCGCGAGGGCCTGGACCATGAACTTGACCGTGGACAGCAGTTCCCCGCTGCGCGGGTGGCGGGCGGTGAGCCATCGCGGAGAACGCGCCGTCGTGGATGCGCAGGGCGAGACGGCCGCGGTGTCGAGCACGTTGAGGATGTGCTGGGTGCCGCGTACGAGGCGGAACATCTCTGAGATGTGCACGTGTCGCCGGGCCGCGCGTAGGTCAGCAGCTCGCCGAACTTGGGCCGCTGGAGCGGGTGGAGGCGGCTGGAGGTACCGGCCTGTTCCTCGAAGGTGACCGGATCGGCGATCCGGGCCTCGGCGAGGACGAGGTGCTGCCGGGCGGTCGACTGCTGGTCGGTCGAGACCCGCTTGTAGATCAGGTCCGCCATCGGGGCCCTTCCCTGCGGAATCGGACACTATCTGTCGTCAAACCCTGTCATCAATCACCATCGGATTTGATTGGATCGCCGCCGTCCCGGCGCCCTGGTCACGCCCGGGTCATTGGCCGCGCGCGACGCCCGTCTTCAAACGATCGTTTGCCGACAGGGTTTGGATATCGAGCCGACGGCTCCCGGATGACCCGCCGCCTCAACCGCAGGCGGTTGGAGCGCCGCTGTCTCTGCTCTGTGGCCGTCAGGCCTTCGGGGAGGATCGGACCGGATTTTGGCGCTACGCGAGAAGGGCTTGCATTCGGTACCTAGGTACAGGTTCACCGTCGAGGTATGACACAGAACGTCGCCCTTGACCTGGGATGGGCTCCCTCCGCGTGCACCCTGCCCACAGCCGAGCAGACGCTGCGGGTGGCCGAGTTCGCATCTGGAGCCGCTGCCGTACGCGCTGGTGTGGCGGAGGGAGGCCGAGAGCGAGCCCATCCGGGCCCTGGCCGGGATCATCCGTGACCTGGGCCCTCTCCCGTCGGCCTCTCCCGGCTCTTGATGTCGTCCCTCACCCTCGGGTGGGATCTGATGCCAAGCGGGCCGGGTGTTGCCTGGCTGTACGCCAATTCGCGCTGTGCCCGATGGGCAGGTGAGTGGCGGCGTCGCAGTCGTAGGAGCCGACCTGGACAATTACGAGAGATCGAAGGGGGCGGGGGAGTGGCCTTCCCAGATCTGGCGGGATGCCTGTTCGGGGTAGGGCAGAGTCTTCGACTCGGTGTCCAGGACGCGGGTGAGGTGCCCGCCGGGCCGGTGGGCGGACCAGCCCGCATCGCCGGTGGTGACGAAGCGGACCCATGCCTCCTGGAGTTCGCGGGAGAGCGCGACGGCCTCGGGAGTGGGCTCCTCGCCGATGAGCTGGGTGCCGACGGGGCTGTCCAGCGTGCCGAACGCCAGGGGCACGTCGAGGCTGTGGCAGGCGCCCAGGATGCCGCCGAGGGCCGGGGCGACCCAGCACAGTTCGAACAGGTACGAGGTGCCGCCGGCTGCGGCGTTCGCCTCGGCCAGCTTCTGTGACGGCATGCGGAAGAGGGCGTCGGAGTACACCGTCTCCACCAGCTCCTCCGGGCCTGCCTGCGGGAACGCGGCATGGTAGGCCCGCGCGCCGTCCGGCTGCGGGGCGTGCAGTTCCAGGGCTGCGTGGGCGTCCTCCTCGGTGAAGGTGCCGTACCGTCCGCTCATGACGCTGAAGTACCGGAATTCGTCCCGGGTGTGGCCGACGAGCAGTTCGGTCCCGCTCGCGCGCGCGCCGGTCAGCGCGGGCCAGGGCGTTTCCGGGAGGACCTCGCCGTCGACAACGGGGCACAGCGCGGTGCCGGTCTCCGTGAGGCGTCCCCAGCTCTCCCGGTGCGCGTGGAGGCCGGCGTTGAAGGAGGTGAGCTCGGCGGCCAGGTGCCATGGGTCGATGTCGCGCAGGGCCTCGGCGGTGGGGGCCGCCGCGCCGAGCCGGTCCGCGAACGCGGCGGTGACCTGCCGTGCCAGCGCGGGGGTGCTGTGCAGCCCCGGCACCGAATGGGCGATGGCCCGCCGGAACAGGCCGCGCGCCGGCTTCATCGTCAGCAGGGCGGCGACCGACCCTGCCCCGGCGGACACCCCGGCCACGGTGACCCGGCCGGGGTCGCCTCCGAAGGCGGCGATGTTGCGCTGCACCCACTCCAGCGCCGCGATCTGGTCGAGGAATCCGCGGTTGGGCGGCGCGTCGTCGAGGAACGCGAAACCCTCCGCGCCCACGCGGCAGTTGATGGTCACCACGACGAGTCCCGCCTCGGCGAGCGCTGCCGGGTCGAACATCGGGTCGCTCGACGCCGCCGAGAGGTAGCCGCCCACGGGGATCCACACCAGCACCGGCAGTCCCGCCGCGCCGGGATCCGGAGTGCCGACGTTGAGCGTCAGCCAGTCGGTGCCCTGCGGGGGCACGTCGATCGGCAGGGACAGCGGCACCACGGGGCCGAACTCGACCGCCTGCCTCGTCCCCTCCCAGCGGTGCGGCGGCGCGGGCTCGGCGAAGCGGAGCGCTCCGACCGGGGGCTGGGCGTAGGGGATGCCGCGGAACACCGCGTGCCCCTGCCGCCGGCGCCCCTGCACCACGCCTTCCGTGGTCCGTATCTTTGGCTGTTCGGACATGACGATTCCTTCCCTCGAGTGGACCCAGGATTATGGGTCAGATGTATTATGTCAACTGTATTGGAACAGTCCCGGGGTACGAGGGAGGGGCCGGCGATGCCGAAACAGGTGGATCACCGCGGACGCCGCGAAGCGATCGCCCGCGCACTGTGGCGGGTGGTGGAGCAGCGCGGCGTCACACAGCTGACGATGCGCGTGGTGGCGCAGGAGGCGGGCATGTCACTCGGGCAGCTGCAGCACTACTTCGCCTCCCGGACCGCCATGCTCTCCTTCGCCATGGATTTCGCGTCCGAGCAGACCTCGGTGCGCGTACACCAGGGACTCGAAAAGCTCGGTGACCGTCCGCACCCCCGTGACGTGCTGCGACTGACGCTCGCGGAAATGCTGCCCCTGCATGCCGACGCCCGCGCGACCAGCCGGATGAGCGCCGCCTACGTCCTGGAGGCGCTGCACGACGAGGCCGTGCGCGAGCAGGCGCGTCGCGGCCTCGTCCAAGGGCGGGCCCTCGTCGAGCAGTTGGTCCGCCAGGCGATCGCCGACGGGCACATCGACTGCGGCCGCGACCCGGCGACCGAGACCAACCTGCTCCTCGCCCTCACCGGCTTCACCTCCCTGATCGAACTCGACGTGATCGAGCCCCAGGACGCGCTCGCCGCGATCGACGTGCATCTGGACCGGCTGTTCAGGAGTACGTGACCTGCCCCGGACACGGGGGCAGGCGGGGACAAGATCAGCTCTAGTCCGGCCGCTCCCCGGCCTGGTGCCATCTGACCGGCCACCTCTACCTCGGCACCGCGCCCGGCAACGACCGTTCACTCGGCGCCGGTCTCGTCCTCGTCCAGCTCGGGCGCGTCCGGGTCGCGCAGGGGCCGCAGGCCCCCTCCGGCCGGGTGGAGGCGGTGAAGCTGTAGCGTCCGAGGACGTTGAGGTTGCGGTGCTTGAGCGGTGAGAGCCGGGCGACGTCCTCGTCCCGGATCTCGTGGCCGGTGACGCGGAGTGCTGGACGGCGGCGTCGATGTACCGCGTCGTCCACAGCACCACGGCGTTCAGCACGAGCCCGAGCGCGCTGAGCTGGTCCTCCATCCCGTCGCGGTAGGCCTGGTGGATGGTGCCGCGCTTGCCGTGGCACACGTCGCGGGCGAGCTTGTGCCGGGACTCCTGCACGGTGAGCTGCCGGTTCATCTGCCGCCGGTGGGTGTCGTCGACCGGGTCCACCACCCGCAGCAGGTGCTCGGTCTTGGCGATCCGCCCGTACTCGGCGAACGCGGTGCCCAGCGGGGTGGGGCGGCCCTCGCGGCCGAACATGCGCAGCAGTCGTAGGCGCGGACCTGATTGGTCCGCAGGCGGCAGATCGGGGTTGGCATAGACAGCCTTGCGCCACGCGGGCGGCACCAGCTTGTCGTCCACCTCGCGTGGCAGCAGCGGCTTGACGCTAACCTTCCGCCGGGCCAGCGCCGGGAGCCTGTGAACCCCGGCCAGCACCCGGGCACCGCCCGTCGCCGCCGACAGCGCCTTGGACTCGCCCAGCAGTGCAAGGAACGGCTTCACCGTGTTGTACCGGGTGGCCAGGGCCGACCGCATGGCGGTCTCAGCGGAATCCTCGTCCTGCGGCACCAAGGCCACCACGGTGGCCGCCGCGCTCATCACCGCGGCCCGGGGCGCCACCTCCTCCACCACCGCCCACAGCGCGGCCACGTCCACGTCCGCGTCGAGTTCTTCGACCAGCTCCAGCTCCTCTAACAGCGCCTTCGCCGCGCGGGCGAGTGTGCGGGACGCCTTTTCCAACTGCGGCAGCGTGGACAGCCGCTCCTTGTCGGTGGCGCGCCTGGCCGTGCTGATCAGCCTGGTGGCCATGAGCACCTGGAACAGGTCCAGGGCCTCGTCGATCGCCTTCGCCTCCAGATGCCGCATCACCGCCGTGAGCAGCGCCGTGCGCTTGGGCTCGGCCGTCCGCTCCAGCAGCGGCGCCTTCGACCCGAACGCGACCCGGGCCAGCACCGCCAGCCGATTCGGCGGGATCTGTGACAGCCGCAGCCGGCCGAGCTGGAACGCGCCGATCTCCTCCACCCGCTCCAACGCTCGGGCGAACGCGGTTCCCGTCGTGCGGGTCGGCGGACGACGAAGCCGCTCCAGCTCCGAGTACCGCCTACCCTCCGGGACCTCCAGCAGCGCCACCAAGTCGCCCGGCAACCGCGGATCCGCCCGGCTGGCGGCCTTGGCGACGGTGGCGTGCAGCCGCTTCTCCGCCACCGCGCGGGCCTCCGACACCTGCCTGGCCAGCACACTCACGCCCGGCAGCAGCACCCGATGACGGCGCAACCAGCCCACCGCCTGGTTGAACAGCGCCTGCGGACCCTCAGCATGCGTCCACGCCCGCCCGTGCAGGAACGTCCGGAACCGCCGACCCCACTCCGCGTCCTCATACGGGCGGTAGCCGTAGGCATCCCGGATCTCCCACGCATGCTCGTACGCCGTCTTCGGCCGCTCGGTGTACCGCTTCACCACCGACGGGTCCTCGATGCCAAGCTGCGCGGCCAGGTGCTCGGCCACCGGCCACGGCACGTCCAGGGGATCCTCCAGGAACAAGCCCACGTACCGGACCGTGCACATCTGCAGCGCGAACCCCAGCTGATGATTTTGGTCCGCCGCAGCGCGATCAGATCCCGGTCGACATCGTCCAGGAAGAAGAACCGCTCGAGCTCGGGCCTTGTCGGCTCCTCGGCGAACTTCCCGTAGGCATCGGCCTGCTCATCGGTCAAAACTCCACCGGCACGACCGGACTTTAGCCAGATCTAGGACTCGCCCGGCGGACTTTCACGCACTAAACGACCAAGATCGTTCTCAGCGCCAACGGCTGTACCGATGTTCCTCAAGGCCGGTCCAGGCCGAGGAATGGCTGCGCGCTTCCGGCGCCACCCGCACCTGGCGGATGGCGCGCAGAGCAGAGGGCTGTCGGGCGGGCAGCACCAGGCCGGAACGGCACGCATGTCCGACTCGCCCCGGCACGGAGCCACCGACCCGGACGGCAAACTCTGGGGAACCGACCGCGTCTACATCGCCGACGCCAGCCTCCACGTCACCAACGGCGGCGCCAACCCCGTCCTGACCATCATGGCCCTCGCCTGGCGCACCGCCCCCCCACGCCGCCAGCGCCGGCTGACCGGCAAGGGTGAGCCCCGCCGGTCTGGACACCACGGTGCCTTCTGAACCCCTGCCAGGCCACGGGCCGCACATGGCCGACTGCGACGCAGAATCGGAATTCTCTGTCGGTAGCGTCGCTTCCGGCAGCGTCCACGTTCTGGGCGTGCTCGGGGCTCGGCTGAGGAGCGTGGTTGGTGAGCGGGAACAAGGGCCTGGTGCCGGTCGGTGCGGTGCGTGCGGCGCCGCTGGTGTTCGTCGCCGGCGCGGCGGTGGGAGTGCTGGGCGGGATGATCGGGCTGGGCGGTGCCGAGTTCCGGTTGCCGCTGCTGATCGGGGTGTTCGGGTTCGCAGCGCTGTCGGCGGTCATCGTGAACAAGGCGATGAGCCTGATGGTGGTGGTGACCGCGTTGCCCGCCCGGCTGGCGGCCGTCTCGCTCGCCGATCTGGGCGCGCACTGGACGGTGGTCGTCAACCTGCTGGCCGGGAGCCTGCTGGGTGCGTGGGCGGGGGCGACCTGGGCGGTGCGGATGCGCTCGGCCACCTTGTACAAGGTGCTGGCGGGGTTGATGGTGCTGATGGCCGCCGCGCTGGCGGTCACCCACACCACCGACGTGGGCTCGGCGGCGCTGCCCGGCCCGGTGCAGGCGGCGGCGGGCGTTGCGGCCGGGTTCGGCATCGGCGTGGTGGCCGCGATCATGGGCGTGGCGGGCGGTGAACTGCTGATCCCTGCGATCGTGCTGCTGTACGCGGTGGACATCAAGACCGCGGGCAGCCTGTCGCTGCTGGTGTCGCTGCCCACGATGCTGGTGGCCTTCGCCCGCTACAGCCGCGACGACAGCTTCGCCGTGCTAGGCGCCCACCTGCGCTTCGTCGCGATCATGGTCGCGGGATCGATCACCGGTGCGCTGGCCGGCGGCCTGCTGCTGGGCGTCATCCCCGACCTGGTCCTCATCCCCATTCTCGCCGCCCTCTTGCTGATCTCCGCGGTCAAGCTCGCCCGGCACGCTCCCACCGGTAGCTGAACCCCTGCCGCCGACCGACCGGCCGCACTGGCGCCACCGCCAGAATCCGGCCCGACCCTCCTTGAGGGCCGCCTGTGCGTCCACGCTCGCGGTAGTTCTGCCGCCGCCAGAGCACCACCGAGGCGGAGACCCCTCTGGAGACCCACCTGCTTCAGGTGGCCGAGTGACGAGCCTCAACCCTGTTTTCCGCGTCGGTTCAGACGAGTACGCAACGACATACTGGCAAGCCCCCGGAATCCCGGGCCCAGTGGTCGCGGGGTTACGGGCTCCGGGCGCCTAGTCATGACGAGAAGGGCGTCAGCCCTAGTGCGGGACGAGGCGAGGGCGCAGAGTCGGTGGCCCGCGCTGGCAGGGGCCGTCGCCGACCGGCGGTGGAAGAGCTCCGGGCGCTCGAGCAGGTGCCCATCGCCGTCTGAAGCAACGGCCCCCTCACCATGATGACCAGTCGAGACCTTCTTACCGCTCTGAGTGGCGGCCGATGGCAGCCTGCTGTAGCCGCTCGACGAGCTTCTTGATGGAGGAGGTGTGAGCATCGCTCCAGGCGCTGAGGTTGTGGTTGAAGGCGCCGTTCGGGCGCGGGTCGTGCGGCGCCGACCGCGCGTGGGCGGCAGCGCCGAATCCGAGGAAGGCCAGGGCACTGGCGGTGATGATGGTGGTCTTGACGAGAGAAGACATGACATCCTCCGGTTATCGAACGTGGCCGCCGACCACGCTATGACCTTCGGTAGTCAAGTGACTACTGTGCGAGTTCATGGATGGCGTATGGATGTCATGTCATCGCCTGGGGACCCAGCACCTGCCCGCCGAGCGACTCCAGTTCGCCCCGGCTCATTGACGCGTCGGCGTCGGCAACTAACGCCCTGCCAGTGGGGCGGGCGGCGGGGCGCTCAGGTGGCCGAATGCCTGCCGGTCGCCTCGCAGTCTCTGAACCGGGCCCGCCCCGCCCCCTGGGAACCGGGTTGGACCTCCCCGTCCCCGGCACGGGCGTGGACGAGGCAAGGTCGGCTGCGGTGTTGGTCTTCGAGCAGGTCATGATCCTCCACACCGGGGCTGGCCTCCGCAGATCGAGGGCCGGTGGTGTGCCCTACAGACCGACGTTGCGCATCGCGTTGTCGCGCCAGCGGTCGACTGCGCGGATGTAGCCGAGGACGACGGGCGAGTCCGGCGCCCACCGGCCGTGCCGCGCGATGGTGGAGACCGGGATCCCGGCGGCGTAGGCGACGGTGGCGCCTCCGGCCCGGAGGCTGTGGGCGGTGTAGGTCGCGGCGCCGGGCACCTGGGCGGTGACGGCGAGGTGCCGGATCCGCCTGTTGATGGCGTCCCCGGTGATCTGGGCGCCGATCCGGCCGTGCCGGTCCACGCCGCGCAGCAGCCGCCCGGTGGTGATGCCCGCCCCCGACAGAACCTTGATCCACTCCCGCCAGGCAGTGACCGGGTCGGTCAGCGGGTGGGAGCCGCGCGGAATCGCGATGACCTCGCCGGCCGCGTCCTGGTCGGTCTTGGACATCCGGATCGTCACCTCCAGGCCCTCACCGGTCTCGGCGACGTCGGTCAGTTGGAGGGCGGCCAACTCCGAGCGGCGGCCCATCAGCGCCAGGCCCAGCACGAGCAGTAGCCGGTCCCGGGTCCCGGCGGGGGTGGACAGGTCGCAGACGTCGACCATGGCGCGCAGTGCCGCGATCGTGACCGGCGGGGCCTGGGTGGCGTTGCGGTGGCCGGTCTCGGCGCGACGGCGCCGGTAGCCGCGCAGCAGCGTGCGGGCGCCCGGTGTGTCGGGGTGGCCCTGGTGCCCGGCGGTGGCGTGCGCGGTTCGGATCGCCGCCATCGCCTGGGTGATGGAGGCCGGGGCCGGCCCGGAGCCGTCCCGGCCGGGTTGGTCGCACAGATGTGCCACGTACTCGGTCAGCGTCTCGGGGGTGGCCGGGAGCGGGCATCGGCCGCGGATGGCGCACCAGGCCTGGAAGGCGTCCCACTGGCGGGTGTAGGCGCGGCGGGTGTTGGCCGCCACCCCCGCGAACAGCAACCGGCGGGTCCGCTCGCTGAGCGTGAAGTCGGCGGTGGTGTGCGCGGCCACTGGGGCGCCCCCGGCGTCACCTGCCGCAGCGGTCGCCGGCAGGGCC
The DNA here is from genome assembly GCA_050942275.1 of Spirillospora sp. CA-255316. Lineage (GTDB taxonomy): Bacteria > Actinomycetota > Actinomycetes > Streptosporangiales > Streptosporangiaceae > Spirillospora. The sequence goes on from CP192047.1 coordinate 5,268,110, forward strand.
GTGTGGGCGGGCTGGAGGGGGCTCGTCATCGGGGTTCTCCGGGGTCGATTCTGGGTCGCGATAAGTGATGTTATCGCGAATCAACCCCGAGAGGTCGCCCATGCGTCTAGCCGATCCGATCCGATCGAAATCGTCTAGTCAACAAATCGGATCGGCTAAAGTACGGCTTGTGGATCGTGATCAAGAGGAGCGGGGCGAGGGCGGCGCCGGACGCGACACCCCGGGCGCCACGACCGACGAGCCGCTGCGCGACGGCCCGGTGGGCGGCGACGACCTGAGTCCGGAGGCGGTCGCCGCGCGCACCGACGCCACCCGGACCGCCGGGCGCCGCCCCTGCACGCACTGCGGCCGCCCCATTCCGCGCACCGTGCGGGCCGACGCGCGGTTCTGCAGCGATGCGCACCGCAACGCCTACAACCGGGCGCGCCGCCGCCGGGACACCGAGGAACTGGTGCCCACCCGAACCCTGCGACAGGAGACCGACGCGCTCGCCGCGCTGCTGGCCGCCTTCGACGAGCGGGTGCAGGCGGTCGGGGACCGGCTCGACGACGCTGTGGCCGAGGCGCTGGCCGAGGCGGAAGACGCCCGCCGCGACGCGCAGGCCGCCCGGCGCGCCGCCGACGAGGCCGACACGCGCGCCCGGCAGGCCGAGGACCGCGCCGAGCAGGACCGCCGCCAAGCTCAGGAGGTGGCCGCCGACTGTGAGGCCCAGGTCCGCCAGGCGCAGGCGCACGTCCACGAGGCCCAGCAGCAGGCCCGCGACGCAGCCGAGAAGACGGGCCGCCACAAGCAGGTCCGCGAGGATGCGGAACGGGCACTGGCCAGGGAGAGACAACTGCGTGAGACGGCCCAGCAGGAAGCCACCGCCGCCCAGCGGGCCCACGCCGAGGCCACGATGGAGAATCAGCGGCTGCGGGACGCGCTGGCCGCCGCCCTCGGCGAGCGCGACGCCGTCCGTGCCGAACTGGCCGACGCCCGCGCCGAACTGGTCGCCGTCCGTGTCGAGCTGGACGCCGTGCGTGTCGAACTGGCCGATGCCCAGCGGCAGCTTGCCGACGCCGAACGACGCGCCGTCGCCCTGCAGGCCCAGCTGGAAGCGGCCCATGGCCAGGCCGAGCAAGCCACCAGCCGCGCCGAGGCCGCCGAGCGCCGCTCCGACCAAGCCCGTCAGGACGCCCAGAAGGCCCGCCTGGATCTTGCCGCCGCCCAAGGAGAGGCGGCCGCCGTGCACAAGCTGCTGACCCGGACCGAGGCCGAGCTGGAGCAAGCCCGCCGCGCCGCCGACCAGCAACGCGAACGTGCCGCAGTCGCGGACCAACGAGCCCAGGCCGCCGAGGAAGCGCTTGCCGCCCGTCGGGCCAACGTCTCCGAGGACGCGGAAGAGTCCTGATGGATCAGCCGCGCCCGCACGGCCACCAGGGGTGCCCGCGGACGAGCCAGCCGACGGGATCGACAGTCCGCTACGCCCGGGGCGGGCTGGCCGACACCAGCGCCATGCGGGACTTGCGGGGCGGGAGCCGGGGAGTGGCCCGGTCGCGGGTCGGCCGTCGGGTCGTTTGTCGATCTTCGGAGGGTGCAGTGGCGGTCGAGTTTCTGACCGAAGGTATCGGTGCAAGTGGCCGAGTACCTGCCCGAGTAGCTGGACATCGAGGACCCGTTGTCTCTAAGCCGTACGGGGGGAGCGGGACGGCACGGCCCTTGAGCAGCAACCGAACGGCCAGTGGAGTCAGCTAGCTGATGCTGCCGGAGTTACCGCCGTCCAGCGTTCGGATGTTGGGTGGTGAGGCCGGCGTGGGTTTTGTAATGGTTCGGTCGCTGTGTGTTGGTTGCTGGTAGGGCGGTCCTACTTCTTTGATTTTTTCTGCGGGGGTGTCGAATGGCGTCGAGCCCGTTCGTAGCCAAGGTGAGAGACCGGCAACGGCCGGTCGCCACACACCGGAGGCCCACGATGTCCGTCACCACCACCGCCGCAACCACCGCTCCCGCGAAGTCGCTGATCACTGGTGGCCTGACCGCCGTGGCCGTCGCCGCCGCGGCGACCCCGGCCGTGGCCGCAGTGGGTGAGTTCGCCGGGATCAGCCTGGTTGTCAGTGGCGCGCCGATCCCGCTGTCCGGGTTCGCCGTGCTGACCGTCATCTTCTCCGTGGTGGGTCTGGTGCTGGCCCTGGTACTGGTCCGCTCGGCCCGCCGCCCGCGCACGGCGTTCGTCCGCACCACGATCATGCTCACCGCGTTGTCACTGGTACCGGATGTGCTCGCGGACGCCTCCGCGGCCACCAAGGCACTGCTGATGCTGACGCACGTGGTCGCCGCCGCGATCGTGATCCCGGCCATCGCCCGCCGCCTGCCCGCCTGATCCTACGAAGAAGTTCACCGGAAAAGGAGTTCGCCATGAAGAAGTACCTGCTCGCCGTCCAGTTCGACGAAAGCGCTCCGGAGTCCGACGAGGAAATGCAGGAGCAGATGGCCCGGACGGCCAAGGTCACCGCCGACATGCAGGCCGCCGGTTCGTGGGTGTTCGTCGGCGGCCTGCTGCCCTCGCACGCCAGCACGGTCGTCCGCCCCGGCAACGGCACGACCACGATGACCGACGGCCCGTTCGCCGAGACCAAGGAGCAGCTCGGCGGGTTCTGGGTGATCCGGTGCGAGGACCTGGACGAGGCGCTGTCCTGGGCCGAGAAGTGCGCGCTGGCCTGCGGGGCCCCGATCGAGGTGCGCCCGTTCCAAGACGCACAGTGGGACTGAGCGCGGATGGATCTGGACAGTGTCTACCGGGCGGAGTACGGCCGGTGCGTGGCCACGCTGACGCGCCTGCTGGGTGACATCGGGCTGGCCGAGGAGGCCGTGCAGGACGCGTTCGCGGTGGCGGTCCAGAAGTGGGACCAGGCGCCGCCGCCCAATCCCGGCGCGTGGATCGTGACCACCGCCCGCAACCGGGCGATCGACCGCCTGCGCCGGGAATCCACCCGCCAGACCCGCCACGCCCAAGCGCTGCTGCTGCACCAACCCGACGAGCCACAGGAGGTGGGACCGGTGCGCGACGACCAGCTCCGCATGATCTTCACCTGCTGCCACCCGGCGCTGTCGCCGCTCGCGCAGACCGCGCTCACCCTGCGCCTGCTCGGCGGGCTGGAGGTGGCGGAGATCGCGCGGGCCTACCTGGTGCCGGAGGCGACCGTCTCCCAGCGGATCGTCCGCGCGAAGAAGAAGATCCGCGACGCCGGCATCCCCTACCGGGTGCCCGAGGACGCCGAACTCCCCGAGCGGCTGACCTCGGTACTCACCGTGCTCTACCTGGTCTTCAACGAGGGATACACCTCCACCTCGGGGGAGCTGCTGCGCACAGACCTGTGCCTGGAGGCCATCCGCCTGGCCAGGGCGCTGGCCGAGCTGATGCCCGACGAGCCGGAGGTGATCGGGCTGCTGGCGCTGCTCCTGCTCACCGAAGCCCGGCGGCCCGCGCGGGTGGGGCCGTCGGGGGAGCTGGTGGTGCTCGCCGAGCAGGACCGGTCGCTGTGGAACCGGGAGCTGATCGCCGAGGGGCATGAGCTGGTGCGGCGGTGCCTGCGCCGTGGTCAGCCGGGACCGTACCAGTTGCAGGCCGCGATCAACGCCGTGCACACCGACGGGCCGGCGACCGACTGGGTGCAGGTGCTGGCGCTCTACGACCAGCTGCTGCAGCACACCCCGACCCCGATCGTGGCGCTCAACCGCGCGGTCGCCGTCGCCGAGGTGCACGGACCGGCGCCGGCGCTGGCCGTCATCGAGGAGCTGGACCTGCCGGGCTACCACCTGCTGCCCGCCACCCGCGCGGACCTGCTCACCCGCCTCGGCCGTACCACCGAGGCCATCGCCGCCTACGACGAGGCCATCACCCTTGCCACCAACGACACCGAACGAACCTTCCTGCAGACGCGCCGGGCGCGCCTGGGGGCGGGAGGCCCGAGATGAGTGAGATGACAAGGAGCGTGCACACCGTGGACCAGGAGAACGTGAGCGCCACCCTGACTGTCGCCGTGCCCGCCGCGAGGGTGTTCGCGGTGCTGGCGGACCCGACGACCCATGCTGCGATCGACGGCACCGGCTGGGTTCAGGAACCTGCCGACCGGGCGCCGCTGACCGAGGTGGGGCAGATCTTCCGGATGGACATGTATCACCCAGGCCATCCCGACGGCGGCTACCAGGTGGCCAACAAGGTCCAGGTTCTCGACCCGCCGCGCGCCATCGGCTGGCTGACGGGGCAGGACAAGGGCGACGGTCACCTGGAGTTCGGCGGCTGGATCTGGCGTTACGACCTTGTGCCGCTCGGTCCGTCCGAGACTGAGGTCACGCTCACCTACGACTGGTCGGCGGTGCCGCAGTCCATCCGGGAGTACCTCCAGTTCCCGCCGTTCGGCCCTGAGCATCTCACCAACTCGCTGCACCACCTGGCCGAGCTTGCCTCCGGTAGGTGATGTCGTCGACCTAGATGACCATCAGGTACATCCTCGCATCAGCCCGCTCGCGCCAGTGGCCGTTCGGTTGCTGCTCAAGGGCCAGGCCCTGGCCAGAAAGTGCCTGGTGGCCCGCGTCTCGAGGGCCGGGCCTGGAACCGCGGACGCCGGACGGGAACGCCACCCGGGGCCCGACCAGCCGCCCGTGCCGCAGTTGGCCCGCCCCGGGCGCGACCCCCGTGAAGACCCTCGGCCGGCACGGCCACCACTGAGGCGCCTTCGTCGACGGCGTCGGCGAAGGGTGTTCGACACAGCCGGGGAGTCCGACGACAAGGTCGGCATCCACGTCGAGGCCGAAGCCACACTGAGCGAGTGAACCGGCGACCGATCGCGCCGCCACAACAAGCACACGACAGCGCGTCGCCACAGGTGCGCGCCTGCGACAGGACCAGATCGTGACCACTGCGAACACGCGGCAGGGAGCTGGGCGGCGGAAATGGGTTGGGCTGGCTGTGCTCGGCTGGCCCACATTCCTCGTCACGATGGATTTCTCCGTGCTGTACCTGGCATCTCCAGGACCAGGCCGTGCGCGGTCAGGTGGTCGGCCGGCGCGGTGAGTTCGGCGGCGTCACGCCCGAGGCGCTTCATCTCGTAGACGGTGAGGATGACGCGGGAGTGGGGGCGTGCGCCTTGATCTGCCGGGCGGTGGCCAGGGCCTTCTCGAACTCGGGGCGGACCTAGACGCGGGTGGAGATCTTCTCGGCGAAGATCTTGTCGCGGTCGATACCGCGGGAGGCCAGCGCGTCGAGTTGGGACTGCAGTTCCTGGGTGAGGGAGGAGCAGCGGGCGTGAGCCGATGCAAATGTCGGCGGTGGAGGCTTCGGGGGCGACCGGCGCGGGGAGTGGAGTGCCGGGCCGCCACGGCTGGCCCAGGCCTCCGGTCGGCGGCGTGGTCACCCGCAGCCGCTTGGCCAGTCGGGGGATCTTGTTGAAGCGGCCGGTGTGGTAGCTCCCGGCGACCGCGCCGGCACGGGATCCGGCCGGGGCGTCGCAGCGCGGACACGGGCGGCGTTCGACCTCATCAGAATGAGGGTCTGCCTTGCGGCCCGAGCCGGACACGTCGTGGTCGCACCATGTGGCGCACCCCGGGTCCAGGGCGAGCGGGTCGCTGCGGCCGATCTCTTCGGCGAGTTCGCGCTCCACGGTGGTGAGTGGGTCTTCGTCGTCCTCGATGCCTCCGGAGGGGCGTTCGTTCCCGTTGCCTACTTCCTGCGTCCGCGGACAGCCGCAAGAAGTGGGCAGCAGGGCTCGTGATCCGCGGCTGGCCAGGGGTGGTGGCGTGGTTGCTGGGGCGTTCAGTGTCGTTCGTCGGTGCCGGCGATCTTGGCTGTGGTGATGGCGATGCGGTTCCAGGTGTTGATCGTCAGGATCACGGAGATGAGCTGGGCAAGTTCGGTGTCCTCGAAGTGTTCGGTGGCGCGGTTGTAGACGTCGTCGGGGACGCCGTCGGCGATCTGGGTGATGGCTTCGGTCAGGGCCAGGGCGGCTTGTTCGGATGGGGTGAAGAAGTGGGTTGCGTCGTGCCACACCTGAACCATGTGGAGGCGTTCTTCGCTTTCGCCGGCCTTGCTCGCGTCGGTGGTGTGCATATGGAGGCAGTACGCGCAGCCGTTGAGCTGGGACGCGCGGATCTGGACCAGTTCGATCAGGGCTGGGTCGAGGCCCGCGCGGGACGCGGCATCGAAGCTGATCAGGGCTTTGAACGCGCGCGGCGCGGATGCGGCGAAGTTGATGCGGGAGGGGCCGGCGTTAACGTCTGTGTTGTTCATGTCGATTAGCCTATGCACCTGAAAGACTGGTTAAGGGGTGCGATTGGATGGCGGATTCACGGGTCAATTCTGCTCAGGAGGCGGGCTTTGACCTGCATCTTGAGCTGTCTCTGACGGGGCCTCGCCGGGCTGCGGTGGCGGAGGCGCTGCGCGAGGCGGTGCGCAGCGGGAGGCTCGCGCCGGGGACGTTGCTGCCGCCGTACCGGTCGCTCGCGGTGGACCTGGGGGTCGCGCGCAACACGGTCGCGGACGCCTACGCCGAGTTGGTCGCCGAGGGCTGGTTGATCGCCCGTCAGGGGTCCGGTACCCGGGTCGCCAGGCGGGTGGAGGCCAAGCCGCAGCGTGTTCCGAAGAAGGCGCCCGGCCGCAAGGCCGTGCTCCACGACCTTCAGCAGGGGCAGCCGGACGCGACGTCCTTCCCCCGCGCCGCGTGGGCCGCGGCCGTCCGCCGGGCGGTGACGGCCGCACCGCACGACGCGTTCGCCCCACCCGATCCCCAGGGACGTCCCGAACTGCGCCGTGCACTCGCCGAGTACCTGGCTCGGGCGCGCGGTGTGTCGGCTTCACCGGACCAGATCGTGGTCTGTGCCGGGTTCGCGCACGCGCTGCGTCTGTTGTTCGGCGGCGGGGTGCTGTCCGGGCCGCTTGCGGTCGAGCCGTACAGCCTGCCTTTCCACCGCGGCATCCTGGCCGACGCCGGAGTCAGCACGGTCCCGCTGGGTATGGACGGCCAAGGCGTGCGGACCGATCAGCTGGCGTCGCACTCCGGTCTGTCGCCTCGGCGTGGAGCGCGGGCCGTCCTGCTCACTCCCGCTCACCAGTTCCCGACCGGTGGTCCGCTGCATTCGACGCGGCGTGCCGCGGCCGTCGACTGGGCGCGCGGCCGTGGCGGCGTGGTGCTGGAGGACGACTACGACGGCGAGTTCCGCTACGACCGTGAACCCGTGGGCGCGGTTCAAGGGCTCGATCCCGACCATGTCGTCTACATAGGCTCGGTCAGCAAGAGCCTGTCCCCGGCGATCCGGCTCGGCTGGATGGTCCTGCCGCCGCACCTGGTCGACGCCGTGCTCGCGGCCAAGGGGCTGCGCGAGGCCTGGACGGGCGTCACCGACCAACTCGCGCTCACGGAGTTCATCGCCTCCGGCCAGTACGACAAGCACATCCGCCGCATGCGGCAGCGCTACCGCGCCCGCCGCAACCTGCTGGTCACGACGCTGGCCGAACACGCCCCGCACATCGCGGTGACCGGCATCGCGGCCGGGTTGCACGCGGTCCTGCGGCTGCCGCCGGGCACCGAGGCGTCCACCGTCAAAGCGGCCACCTGGATGGGCCTGGCCCTCGACGGCTTGGCGACGTTCGGCCACCCCGACAGCCCCGACCCCCACCATGACGGCCTGGTCGTCGGCTACGCCACACCCCCCGAACACCGCTACCGGCCCGCGCTCGACGCGCTGTGCCAAGCTCTGCCACCTGACGCCTGAACCCCGAACACCGAAAGCGGTGCCGCCCTGGGAAGGGGCACCGCTTTCGGCGGATCGGTGTCGGGTTTGATCAGACGTGCGAGAGCGGGCGGTCGTCGGCCTTCGGCTCGGCCTGCGGCAGGGGCTGGGTGATCTGCTGGGGCTTCGTCTTGCGCAGACCGAGGGCGGCCAGGGTGGTGATCGCGATGCCCGCGGCGGCGAGGAACACCGCGGTGCGCAGCCCGTCGTTGGTCGCGGTGCGCAGTGCCTGGCCGCTGAGCCCGTGCAGGCCGGCGTTGGCGACGGCCACCAGGAGCGCGAGGCCGACCGCGCCGCCGACCTGCTGGCTGGTCGATGCGATGCCCGAGGCGATGCCCTGGTCCCGGGCGGCGGCCCCGGCGGTGGCGGCGCCGAACATCAGGGTGTAGCCGGCGCCCTGGCCGATACCGAGCACGACCAGGCCGGGGATCAGCGCGATGTAGGAGGCGTCGGCCGCCATGGTCGCGCCGATGATCGCGGCACCGACGCCGCCCGCCGCCAGTGCGGCGACCAGCACCGGCCGGGTCCCATACCGGGTGGCCAGCCGTCCGGCGGTCTGCGAACCGGCGGCGATCGCGCCCATCGGCACCAGGAACGCCAGCCCGGTGGTCAGCGCGTCGTATCCGTGCACGCCCTGGAAGTACACGGTCAGGAAGTACAGCAGGGCGCCGAAGGTGCCCATGTAGAGAAAGGTGACGACCGTCCCCACGCTCAGGTCACGGTCGGCGAACAGCCGCAGCGGCATCAGCGGATCGGCGCTGCGCCGTTCGATCGCGACGAACGCGGTCAGCAGGACGGCCCCCGCGAGCGCCCCGGTCAGCACGGCGGGCGAGAGCCATCCGGACTCCGGCCCCTGCACCAGCGCGAACACCACGGCCGTGACACCGATCGTCGAGGTCAGCGCCCCCGCGACGTCCAGCGAGCGGCCACCGGCGCGCGGCGCGTCCGGTGCGATCAGCGCGACGGTGAGCAGCGCGGCGGTACCGGCGAGGGGCACGTTGACGAAGAACACCGACTCCCAGCCGAACGCATCCGTCAGCACACCGCCGAGCAGGGAACCGAGGATCATCCCGCTGCCGCCCGCGGTGCCCCACACCGCGAACGCGCGGTTGCGCTCGCGTCCTTCGGCGAAGCCGGTGGAGACCAGGGTGAGCGTCGCGGGGAACAGGAACGCGCCGCCGATCCCCTGCACGGCCCGGGCCGCGACCAGCACGGCGGCTGATTCGGCCAGGCCACCGAGCAGCGAGGAGACCGCGTACAGGACGAGCCCGACGGCGAACATCCGCCGTGGTCCGAGCAGGTCGCTGGCCCGCCCGCCGAGCAGCAGGAAGCCGCCGAACGCGACGGCGTAGGCGCTGATCACCCACTGCAGGTTCTGCGCGGAGAAGCCGAGACCGGAACCGATCTCCGGCAGGGCGACGTACACGATGTTGTAGTCGATCGAGATGATCAGTTGGGCGAACGCGAGCAGCGCCAGGGTCGCTCCCGGGCGGCGGCGCAGTGCTGTGGGCATGGTCGAGGGCATGACGAGACTGCTTTCCGGAGGAGTTCAGGAGGGGTTGCCGGGCCGGGCCACGGGGCGGTGTGGCCCGGCCGGAGGGTCAGCGCTCGGCGAGCGCCTTCGACCACACGGGGCTGTCGAAGTAGTGGTTGTCGTACTGCTGGGAGCTGTCGCGGATGTCCTGCACCGTGGCCTCACCCCGGTACACCCGCTCCAGCAGCCGGTAGTAGTCGAAGCGGTGCAGGCCAGGGGCGAAGACCACCAGCAGCTCGGCCTCGCTACCGGGAGCCGGCGCGAACGCGTGCGGCACGGTCGGCGGAACGGTCAGGAAACCGCCCTTGCCCAAGGTCACGATCTCGTCGTTCACCAGGAACCGCATCGTGCCGTCCAGGACGAAGAACATCTCGCTGGCCTTGGTGTGGAAGTGCGCAGGAGCCCCCGGCGAACCCTTGCGGAACGTCGCCTTGTTCGCAGTGAGCGCGCCACCGGTCTCTCCGGCGTCGGCGAGCAGACCGATCAGGCTCAGCGCACCATCCTGAATGACCTCAACGTTCTCCGGACGGACCAGGACAGGGCTAACCGGCTGGTTCACAACGGCGTCCATGACTTCTCCCAGATGCTCGGCCCGGCTTCCCACCAGGCACTTCGTGCTGACATCAATGAATCTAGGAGAGCCAAAGACCCGTCAAAAGGTTCATTCTGATGCTAGTCTCATGGGTCAATCTGCCTCGGACGCCAGGCCCGTGGAACTCCACCAAGCCTCCGCGCAGCACCACCTCGCGGTGGACCGCCGCCACCGCCCGGCGCTGTCGATGCAGATACCGTGTCCCCATCACCTCGGCCGGCACCGCCTCGACCTCGACCGACCGGCACTGCTGCGCGGGCCCGCCGCCTGACGCGACCTCACCGCTACCGTTCTCACCCGTCACCCCACAGGTTGGGGTGAGAACCCACACCTCATGCGCACTATGAATGCATGAGCGCCGTGTCACCGCCCCCATCGGCGCCGGATCCGCATCCCGGTCACCCTGCCGGCCCGCTGCCGGAGGCCGCACACGAGCGGGCGAGCGAGCGGTATCGGATCCTGCTGCCCCACCTGCACGACGAGGTTCCGCTGGCCAGGGCCGCCGAGGACGCGGAGGTGACCTACCGGACGCTGCAGCGGTGGGCAGCCGCCTACCGCGCGGGCGGCCTGGCGGGCCTCGCCCGCGCCGGTCGGTCCGACAAGGGCCGACGCAAGTTCCCTGCCGCAGGCCGCCAGCCTGGCCGCCGCCCGCGGCTGGCCGGAACCGGGCTACCGCACCGTCGCCGAGCTCGACCAGGCACTGCTGACACTCCCGCACGAAGGCCTACCAGAACAAGTACGACCTGGTCCGCTGCCGCGAGGCCAAGCACCCGAACCAGATCTGGCAGGCCGACCACACCGAGCTGGACATCTGGGTGATCGACGAGCGGGGCAAACCCGCCCGGCCCTGGCTGACCGCGCTCGAGGACGACCACTCCCGCGCGGCCGCCGGGTATGCGGTCACTTCTGGAATGATCTGCGGTTCGGTGCGGTGTTCCTGTCACCGCCCGCGGGGTCGCCAGCGGCCGAAGCCGCCTTCGGGGTCGATGATCTGGCCGGTGAGCCAGCGTGCCTCGTCGGTCACGAGCCAGGCGATCAGCCGGGCGGGATCGTCCGGCTCTCCGTACCGGCCGAACGGGAACATCGGCTCGACCAGGCGCCACATGTCCGCGGTGAGATAGCCGGTGTCGACCGGGCCGGGATTGACGGTGTTGAGGCGGATGCCCTGATCGGCGAGCTGGTCGGCCAGCGTCACCGTGACGCCTTCCAATGCGGCCTTGGCCGCCGCATAGGCGACCTCACCCGGCATCGGTCCCAGCCGCTGCCCGGACGACATGAACACCACGGCCCCGCCGGGGCGCCCGTCGTGTCGGCTGGCGAAGGCCTGCGCGAGCAGGATGCAGGAGCGGGCGTCGACTGCCCAGTGCCGGTCCAGCTCGTGTTCCGACAGTGCTCCCAGAGGGCCGTCCTGTCCGGTCAGGGCGTGATTGCACACCAGTATGTCGACGTGGCCGAACTCCGCCGCAGCGGCATCAATGACCTGTTGCGGCGCGCCCGGTTCGGTCAGATCGGCATGCATCTGTGCAACACAGGTTCCGGTGACGCCCAGATGTGAACGCACTCCTTCCACGACCGCGTCGAGGTCGTCGGCGCCCCATTCCTGCTGGCGGTCGTGCGGTGAAAAGTGGTGCAGGAAGACGTTGGCTCCGTAGGCCGCCAGCCGGCACGCGATGGCATAGCCGATGCCGCCACGGCGGCTCACTCCCGTGACCTCCGCGACCCGCCCTACCAGCGGATAGGGCTCCCGCGCCAGCTCTGCAACCGCATCCGTACCCATCGCCCGTGATCATAGGCCCAGCGCCATGCGCCCGGCTGTGATGACGGAGGCGGTCACCGCATGAAGCTGGGAGGAGCCGCCCTCCGGCTGGCGATCTTCACCGGAAGCAGGCCCCGGCGCCACAGCAGCTTTGCCGCGCGATCGTGCACCGTGCCGTCGTCAGGCCAGGCTGGCGCGGGCAGGGCAGGCTTTGGTGCCGCCTCCCGCATTTACACGAGCAGGATCTTGTCGCTTTTCGCCCGCAAGCATGTGAACGTCAACGGCCTTACTCCTTCCTGCCGCCCGACATGCCGGATGCTTCCGGGGCTGCGCGACCCCGACGAACCATTGGAGGACAGCAGGAGTGAGCCTTTCCTGCCACAGGCCCGGGGCGGATCGCTGGGAACTTCTCCTACACCCGGTTCTCGGCCGGAGCGCTCGCTGCCTGCCTGGTAGGCCGGGCTCGACACCACTTTCGCCTCGGCTTCGGCACGGCCTCTTCGTCGTGTTCGCGGGCATGGGCGGGACGGTGGAGGGCGCGGAAAAGCACTGGCGTCGTCGGTGACGCCGGATCCGCCCATGGTCTTGCCGCGCGAGCGGGCGGATTGTGTCTGGCCGCCGGGTGGGCGCTGGAAGGCGTGCCGGTGACGATGAATCGCCTACGCCGTTGCAGCGGGGTCTCGTGCTCCCGGGCGCGGTCAGGGCAGTGTGTACTGGGATGCGAAGTTCCGGATCACCTCGTTGGCGTCGATGTCGTAGGTGGTACCGCCCAGGAGCGGGCCGAGGTAGGGGATGCCGCCGGGCCAGTTATGGCCGCCGCCCTTGATCTGGTAGAGCTGGACCGGCGCGGACGAAGAGCAGTTGCGGTAGTCGTGGCGGACGACGGTGGTGTTGTCCTCGGGATGTGTGTCGGGCAGCTGCGTCTGTGTCGCGGTGGTGTCGCAGCCGTTGCTGCGGGCCCAGAATGCGGCGGCGTCCGGGACGTCACCGTAGGGGACGAGGGGATCGGCGTCGCCGTGGATCATGACGATGGGGATGCGGCGCCCGGGCCGGCAGCCGGCCTGGTCGCGGAGCTGGCCCGCCACGGGGGCGTAGGCTGCGAAGCGTTTGTTCTCGCAGGCCATCTTGGTGGTGAACCACCCGCCGTTGCTCATTCCGGAGGCGTACAGGCGGTCGGGGTCGGTGTTGAACCGCTCGATGAGGATGTCCTGGAGCCGGGTGATGAAGCCGGGATCGTCGACGTCGGGGGAGGTGGGGCCGCCGGGCACGCCCTGCCAGCCGGCGCCGTAGTGCTCGGGCGTGATCATGATGTAGCCGCGGGTCTGAGCGTGGTCGGCCATCCGGCCGAAGAATTCCGCGGCCGCCGGCCATTCCAGCAGGCCAGGGAAGTGGAACAGCACAGGACGGGGTGTGCCGTCGTAGTCGTCGGGCAGGCGCAGGATCGCGTTGCGCTTCTGCCCGGCGTGAGTGATGCGGATGGCGTGGTCTCCCGGATCGGGATGCCGGTCGGCGACGGTGAAGCCGACCGTTGCGGCCGACGGCTTGTCGCCGCGCTGCAGGGTGCCGGTGCCGCTCCAGGTGACGGTGCCCCCGGAGGGGGATTGGACGTTGCCGTTCACCTTTGCGGATATCTGCACGTTCGCCCCTGGGTCGTTGAGCCGCACATCACCCTTCGTTGCATCGTCCGTCGGCTCGCTAGCGCCACGAACCATCGCAAGGGACGCATCACCCCTTGTTGGCAAGGCTGCGCGGAACACCGCCGATGCGGACCGTTCCGCGACCGGGCGGCCCCGGGGCACCGCCGAACTGATCACAATCGGACCGGTGACGGTACCGGACCATGTGCTGGTGTGGTTATGTGCGGCTGTGGCACAGGATGCGGGAAGGGTCGTGATCGGCCGGTACCGGCTGATGGGGGTGCTGGGCGAGGGTGGGATGGGCGCCGTCTGGCACGCGCACGATGAGCGGATGCGCCGGGACGTGGCGCTCAAGCAGCTCAAGCTCCCCTTGAGCCTGGACGCCGGGCTGCGTGAACATCTGGTGGCGCGCATGGAGCGGGAGGCGCGGTCCATCGGGATGCTCAAGCACCCCGGTGTCGTCACCGTCCATGACCAGTTCCACGACGAGGACGATCTGCCCTGGATCGTGATGGAACTGGTGCGGGGCCGCTCCCTGGCCGCCGTCATCGCCGACGACGGTCCGCTGGACGAGGTGCAGGCCGCCCGGATCGGTGCGCAGATCGCCGCGGCGCTGGCCGCCGCGCACCAGGCGCAGATCGTGCACCGCGACATCAAACCCGCCAACATCCTTCTGGAAGACGAGCGGGTAGTGGTCACCGACTTCGGGATCGCCGCCGTCCCCGGAGAGACCACCCTCACCGCCAGCGGCGCCCTGCTGGGCACTCCCGCCTACCTGGCCCCCGAGCAGGTCGACGACCGCGAAGCCACCGCCGCCTCCGATATGTGGGCCCTGGGCGCCACTTTGTACGCCGCCGTCGAAGGCCGTCCCGCCTTCACCGGCGGCACCCTCGCAGCGCTGCTTCTGGCCATCTCCCAGGGCGAACCCGCCCCCACCCGGCGAGCGCAGCGCCTGGCACCCATCCTGCGCGACCTGCTGAACCGTGATCCTCAGCAGCGTCCCACCGCCGGGGCCGCCGCCGCCACCCTCGCCGCGGTGGCCGCCGCGCCAGCCGCGGCCCCACCACCTGCCGCCATGCAACCCGTTGCCGCTGCATCACCTGCCACTGCACCGGACCTGGCGAGCGCCGCCCCCATACCACCGTTCCCGCAGCTCTCGCGCCGCGCCTTCCTCGTCACGATGGGCGCTGCCGCCCTTGCCCTGGCCGTCCCCGCCGGTTACCTCGTCACCCACGACCAGCGGGCTGGACAGCCCCGCAGGAACCACACTCCCGCCCCCGTCGGCCCACCTTCCCTCGGTCGGCCCCTCACCGGCCACAGCGGGCCTGTCGGCGCGGTGGCGTTCAGCCCGGACGGCAAGACACTGGCCACCGCCAGCCGGGACAAGACGGTGCGGTTCTGGGACGTGGTCGCCCGCACGTCCCTCAACCAGCCCCTCACCGGCCACAGCGACGCTGTTGAGGCGGTGGCGTTCAGCCCCGACGGCAGAACCCTGGCCACCGGAGGCGCCGATGAAACGATGCGGTTGTGGGACGCGGTCAGCCGCGCCCCTCTCGGCAAGCCCTTCACCGACCACATCGATCCTGTCAGGGCGGTGGCGTTCAGCCCCGACGGCAAGACCCTGGCCACCGGAGACGGCAACGGGACGGTGTGGTTGTGGAACCTCCGCACCCGTGAACACACCGACGTGCCCCTCGTGCACAGCAACGGTGTCAGCGCGGTGGCGTTCAGCCCGGACGGCAAGACCTTGGCTTCCTCGAGCACTGGGGTGGATTTGTGGGACGTGGCGATCCGCAGGCCCGTCTACCGGCCCCTCAAGGGCGACACCAACGCCGTCGGCGCGTTGGCGTTCAGCCCCGACGGCAAGACCTTGGCCACCGCGAGCCACTGGGCGGTGCAACTGTGGAACACGCGCACCCGCAAACCCATCGGTGATCCCCTCGCACGCACCGGCTCTGTCGGCGCGCTGGCATTGAGTCCCGATGGCAAGCTCATGGCCACCGCGAGCAGCGATAAGACGGTGCGTTTGTGGGACGTGGCCGCCCGCAGGCCCCTCAGCCGGCCCCTCCCCGGCCACACCAACACCGTCACCGCGCTGGCGTTCAGTCCCGACGGCAAGACCTTCGCCAGCGCGAGCGACGACCACACCGCGCGGTTGTGGGACGTGGCGATCGTGCGCCAGCGCGCACCGGCCTGAACGCCACACCGAACTGGTCGCCGACCTCGTCCCAGGACAGCCGGCTGCGCGGTCGGCGGCGACCGCGGCCGCCAGGACCCGATCGGCGGCCGCGGTGGTGTACCCGCCGGGTCCGGCCCTGGGATGGCGGGCGGTCGGCCAGATCACTCTGGCCAGCAGATCCCGGCGCATTCCGGCCGCCAGGCCAGCCGCGATGGTGGCCTGCGTGCGCAGCTCATCGGAACGGGCCTGCTCCAGAGCGGCGCACTGCGGGCCGCCGGTCGGGGCGCCGCGAACCCGTGCGGGAGGTGGGACTATCCGCCTTGAGCGGCGGCGGCCTTCTTTTCGTTTTCGCGGTAAATGGTGATGAGTTCCCGGAAGCCGATGCGCGAGTATCCGGGCTTGGGCTGGACGCCCCACCTGTCCTTGGCGGTGGTCTGGCCTTCGTGTGCTGCGGGGCCGCCGAACGGCGGCCCGCTGAGTGGGTAGGGGGACTTGCAGTGGAATGTGGGGTCGTTGTACATGACCTGGTGCAGGCCGCTGCAGATCTGCTGCACCGACAGCGTCGGCCAGCCGTACCAGACCAGGCTGAAGGGGAGCAGGAAGGCACCCTCGACGACCAGTGCGAACAGCAGCACGTAGCAGATCCGCCGGATGGTGGTGTGCAGTCGCGCGGTCACCGCCGTGGTGCCGATCGGGAATTCCTTCTTCTCCGGCTGTGCGGATTTCTCGGACGTGGACACGGTTCTCCCTCGTATCAGTCGGAGAAGACTTCGCGGTTGACGGTGTGGAGGTAGGGGATGGCGATGAACGGCGTGATGTAGATGATGTCGAAGAGCCACCATCCGATCACCGGCAGCAGCACGTTTTCGAAGCGGACATCGGCGAAGAGGGTCATGTTGGCCACGTAGCCGATCCAGATCACCGCGCCGAACCAGCAGGTGACGATCATCCACTGGTGGCCCCAGCGCTTCATCCGCAGCAGGCCGATGCAGGCTGCCATGCGCATGGGGAACACGGTCAGGATGCAGGCGATCTCCCAGGCCTTCTCACCTGGCGCCCCGGCGCCGCCGATGCCGAGTTCGTTGTAGTGCCAGTAGTAGCCGGCGTCGAAGATGTTCCCCCAGGCGTTGATCATGACCTGCCAGAGGACGCCGTGGCTGGCCAGCAGGTCGAGCATCCAGCCGAAGGAGTTGAGTGCCGCGTCCAGCATGACCATGTAGCCGATGAGCGTGATGATCAGCGGGCGGACGGTCAGTCCCCTTTTGCTCGCCCTGCGCAGCAGCACCAGGCCGCGCAGGAAGATCGGGAGACCGATGATCCCGGGGAGCGTCATGCCCATCAGGACGGTGCCGCTGATGAGCCATTTGTCTGCGTGGCGCTGGGCCTTGCGGGATTCCTCGAGGTGGTCGTCGTAGGAGACCGAGTCGGGCAGGGGCCGGTCTGCGGTGGGCTTTGCGCGTTTGCCGAGTGGGAGGTTCATCGCGTCCTACCAGTCCCGCTGGGAGTACATGTGCAGCTGGATCAGGAACATCAGCAGCAGGTAGCCGTAGATGAAGACCTGGAAGGCCATGAGTGCTCGTCGTCGTTGCCGGTCCTGTTCGTTCATGGGCCTGCTCTCTTCACGGGGGTGGCGGATCTCAGGCGATGGACGTCTCGTCGGTGCGGAGGGCGGCGGCCGCGATCTCCCGCAGTCCGTCGGTGACGGCGCCGTCGGTGCTCAGCGGTGCCAGGACGCACGCCTGGGTGGCGTGGAGCTCGTCCACGCCGGCCGCGATGAGCTGCGCGGCCGCCACCAGCGCGCGGGTGGAGGGCGGTTCGAAGTGGAAGATCTGGTCGGCGGTGCGGATGCTGGTGGCGCATCGGACGAGGCGTTCGGCGGCGGGCCGGTCGATACCCGATTCGGCCACCAGCACCTCGGCCTCGCGATCTGGCGGCAGGTAGTCCATCGCCAGGGTGACGAACCGCTGCCGGAAGGAGGGTTTGAGCTCCTTGAGCGAGCTGCGGTAGGCCGGGTTGTAGGAGCAGACGAGCATGAACTCCTCGGGGGCGCGCAACACCTCGCCGGCGCGGTCGAGATAGAGGGTGCGCCGGTGGTCGGTGAGCGAGTGCAGGACAGCCAGGGAGTCGTGCCGGGCTTCCACCACCTCGTCCAGGTAGCACAGGGCGCCGTCCTTGACCGCCCTGGTGAGCGGGCCGTCGTTCCAGATGACGTCGCCGCCCGCCACGATGAAGCGGCCCACCAGGTCGCCGCTGGTCAGGTCGTCATGGCAGCTGATGGTGACGACGGGCCGTCCCAGCCGCTCCCCTAGGTGCTCCACCAGCCGGGTCTTGCCGCAGCCCGTCGGCCCGGTGATCATCACCGGTAGTTGCTGCCGGTGGGCACGCTCGAACAGGGTGACTTCGTCGCCCTGGGGGAAGTACGTGGGCATAGGGCCTCCGGTAGGTCGCGTGCTCATGCGGCGACCAGCTCGCGGTGGACGTGGGCCAGTACCCGGGGGAGCTCTTCGACCCGCCGGATGCGCGTGGACCTGCGCGGTCCGAACATCTCCGGCAGGGGATCGACCCGGGTGGGGCCGACGCCGATGTAGTAGGGACAGACTCCGGCCTCTTCCGCCTCCTGCACCGCATGGGCGACGTCGGCCCAGGCGTAGCGGCCCTCGTAGCCCTCGTCGGAGGCCAGGCCGTCCCCGATCACGATGAGCAGCCGCCGCTGGGACGGCTGCTCCAGCAGCCGGCTGGTCAGGTGCCGCACGGGCGCCCCCAGCCGCGTGTAGCCGCCGGCCACCAGCCCCATGTCGCCAAGGACCGCCAGGTGCGGATCGGTGAAGTCCTTCAGGCAGCGCACCTCGACCCGGTGCCGGGTGTTCCCGCTGAAAATGAAGATCCCGTGCCGTTCCCCGGCCAGGGCCATGGCCTGGGAGAGCGCGTCGGCGCATTCCAGTTCCAAGCGGAAGATGCGACCGTGCTGGGCGCCCAGCGAGGAACTGCCGTCCAGGAGCAGGGCGGTGGTGACGTCCCGGGCGGCGGGCAGCAGGTCGCGGAAGAGACGGGGCTCCGACGGGGCACCGGTGATCGTGGCGATGTGGTGGGCGACGTAGCGGTCGATGTCGAGGTCGGAGCCGTCCTCCAGCGGGCCGGTCATCATGCGCCGGGTGTGCGCCTGGAACCAGCGGCGCAGCTGAGGGGACGCGGTGGGGCGGGGCCGGGGACCGGACGCGTGTCTGCGTTCCAGGACGGCGACGTGATCGGGCAGGAACCCCTCGGTCCAGACGTTCCACTCCGGGTAGGGAATCCCGGCCCGCCGGTCGCGGCGGATCTCGATCTCCTCCTCGGGACGACTCGGCGGCGGAATATTGGGGTTCTGCGCCCCGCCGTCGCCGCCGACCGGCACCGAGTACTCCTTGTAGGAGTCTTTGCGCTGGGAAGTCCACGGCATCCGCCCGTACACCCTGCGCGCGGTCGCGGCCAGACCGCGGCCCGCCGGGACCGGCAGCGGCAACCGTCCGAGCAGCGGGTGCGGGACCAGCGAATCCCCAGACCGGGCCAGGCGCACCGCGCGCTCGACGATCTGCGGACCCTCCAGCCCGCTCTCGCCGACCTGGAGCCCCGGAAGCAGCCGGCGCAGCTCCGGCAGTAGGCCGGGCCAGCGCGCGCCGGCCCAGCCGAGTGCGACCTCGCCTTCGGCGATCGACAGCGCCCGCAGTTCCCGGGCCGAGAGCCAGGACACCCGGCACTGGGCGATGCGGTCCTTGGACGGCGCGCACTGCAACGCAACCCCGCAGGTCAGCGTGCGCCGCGTCCAGCCGGGCTCCGGAGCAGGGTGCGGCACCTCCACCAGGCTGCGAGCCGCGTTCAGACCGAAGCCCCGGCGCTCGCCCGAGCTGAGCCGGGCGCCCTGGCGGCGTCCCTCCGACAGGGCGACCGCGAGCACAGCGCAGGCCCGCTCGATCCGCATCGCGGGGGGCGCGGGCTCAGCCATCACCGCTCCCCCCGCGGGCCGCAGGGCGAGGGCTTCAGAACGTCCCGATGCGGCTCATCACCCAATACCAGAAGACGACGATCCCGGCACAGACCAGCCAGGCCAGGCCGTAGCGCACCAGATCCGGCCAGGTCAAAGCAAGATTCCAGATGTTCTCCAGCATGAGGGGACCTCCGTATCGACGGGTTGCCGCCCGGCCGGCGGCGGGGGTGGGGGTGGGACCGCGGCGACCGCTTCATCGGGGTTCCAGGCCGCGGAGCGTGGTGGTCACAAAGTTGTCGAGGATCCCGGCCCGTGCGGACGCCTCGCACTCGTGGCTGGTGATCAGCACCGCATACAGGCCGAGGATGAAGAACTGTGTAGCCAGGACAGGGTCGGTCTCGGGCTGCACCTCGCCCTGATCGCGGGCCCGCTCGATCTCCTTCACCATGAGGGCCAGCAGGGGGAAATCCGCCCATGCGTGTGCGTCGGGACGGATGGGCGGCCGGGACGGGGAGAAGTGCAGCCCGAGCAGCTCCCGGAACACCACCTTTCCCACCCGCTGCTCGACCGCCACGACCAGCCGGATCACCTCGGCCAGCGCCGACCGAATGTCGTGCGCGGTGCTGAGGAACCGCCCCAGCTCCCCGGCCGTCCGATCCTCCTCCTGCTGCGCCAACTCGGCGAGAACGTGCTCCTTGGTCGGGAAGTGGAAGTAGAAGGTCCCCCGCGCCACGCCCGCCGCTTTGACGATCGCGCCGATGTCCGCGCCGGCCATGCCCGACCGCTTGAACTCGGCGATCGCGGCCTCGAACACCTGTCGCCGCGTCTCCCGCCGCTGCACGTCACGCCGAGTCTGCTTCTCTTCAGCCGGTAGTGCCATTCTCACGTTCTACGCCTATCGCTGACATTCGTCAATGACTGAATCTGGTCAGTGACATCTATCAGTGAGCGCTCCGCCGGCCTCGGGCCATCCGCGGGAAGGCCTCGGCAGGATGCCCCCGCTCAACCGCAACGGTTCCTGAACGCAGCCACAGTGATCCAAAGTGATAGGCCGGTACAGGCCGCCGAGGCGTCCACCCGGGTCGGCGACACCGGTTACCCAGAGTTGGAAGCCGCGCGCCGCCCGCTGGGCGAGGCGGTTCCGGCCGGTCTGTGGTACCGCCCTGCCGGCTGGGAACGCGACCCCGGCCGTGGTGGCGCGGCCGATCCGCGCCACCGAGCACGTGGTTGACCTGGACCGCCGCTCTACGGAGCGGGGTTGAACGGGCGGAGCCCACCGGGCAGTTCGGGGAGTTGGAAGGAGCAGCGGCCCATCATGTTGAGTCGGGCAGGTCTGCCAGCTGCGGCGCACCACAAAACGCCCCGTACCCGGCCGCCATCCAACGCCTCAGACGCTGAGCGCACGATCCTGCAGAGATGTTCCTCAACCCCGTCCCCAAGAACGCTCCAGGCGATCACGTGCGCGGGCTCATACTGGATGACCTTCGGCTGCCCCGCGATCTGGTGCCGCTGGGCCTCGCACCCGACGATCTCGACGAGGTCGCCGACATGGAATACGTACTCATCGACAACGACGAGCGAGGGCTCACGTGTTTTCGACGTCGTCGGCCACAGTGGAGGTCGGTGTGTTGAGGATGCCGTCGAACGCGTCGAGGACGGGGGTGTGCAAGTAGGCGCTTTGTATCCGGATGCGGTCAGGACCAAGGGCCAGACCGGCGTCCCCGGGAACCTCTTGGCGTGCCCGGCGAAGGTCCGCGATGCTGAGCCCCAGGCCGGCATCGGCGAAGGCGGCTTCGACACTTCCCGGCTCGGGTGCCTCCAACGCGGTGTCGTCGATGGCGAAACCGAAGCGCGCGTTCTCGTCGGGGCGCATATCGGCTGTGTGTCCGGTGGTGCTCGTCAGGCCGAGGGCGAAGTACTCATCGCCGAGAACGCGGCGCAGGTGCTGTCCCATCGGGAGCCCCGTGAGATTGCCGTTGAAGGAGATCGGCACCTTCTGGATGTGGGCGTTGTGGGCCGCCAGCACGACCCGGGTCCCAGGTTCAAGGCGCTCCAGATGCCACAGGACCGACCCGGCCATGTAGACGTCGCGGGCCGAGGTGTCGGCGGTCAGCCCGTTTCCGGCGTAGAGGCCGACCATGGCGCGGAAGCCGTAGTCGGCATGGCAGGCGCCTTCGAGGCGACGCAGGGCGATGTCGTAGCCGCGCTGGTCACCGCGGGAGACGTACAGCGCTTCGACGGCGCGGAACCGGATGAGCAGGCGCATCAGGATAGCGCTGAGGGCGTCCTGTTCGGCGGTGGCCAGGCGTGTCCAGGCCGGTGCGGCCGAGGCCGCGGAGGCACCGGCGAACGATTCGGCGATCCGCATCGCCCTCTGGAGCGCCGGTAGGGTTTCGGGATCGATCTGGCGGAGGTAGTCGGCGACCGGGGCCAGGGCGGGAAGCAAGGATCCACCGGCTGCCGGGATGTCGATACCGGCGAAACGCACCGGCTTCGAGGCTGTGGCGTTGTGCCGGCGCATCCAGCGCAGCGGCTCATCGACTCCCACGGGGATCGCCTCGGCGAGATGGGCCGACAGATCATCATCCGTCCCCTCGCCCTGGGCCCAGGCGTCAAGGGGGAAGCCTTCGCTGAAGCCGTATTCGAAGGCCAGGACGGTGAAACCGCAGCGTTCGGCCAGGAACCGCAGGATGCGCTGGCGCATGCGTGCGAACTCGTCGATGAAGTGGGAGTTCTCACCGATCGCGACGACGCGCGCGTCGCCGACGATGTCGCCCAGCGGCTCCAGGTCGTCGAGCGGCGCGTCAGTGCCGAGGTGGGTGAGCGGGATGGCGCGGCCGCCGATCCAGTCGGTGAACACGTTGTGGGGGGACGAAGCAGGCATGCTGTCAGCTCGTTTCTCAGTACTGGATTGCGAGTGGGGCAAAGGGGCGTGACCCTGGCCCCCGCGAATCCGGCCGTCTTCGGTGAGACCGTTCAGCGGCCTGTCGCCATGCCGGGCGGCGGCCCCTGAGGTGTCTCTCCGGCGTGCCGGGGCGCCGCGTTCTCCAGGTCGTCGATGCTTCCGGACATGATCGTGCGGACGTGTTCGGTGATGTGCTGGAGCGGCCAGTCCCACCATGCCAGGGCCAGGAGGCGGTCGATGTCGGCGTCGCTGTAGCGGCGGCGGATGAGCCGGGCCGGGTTGCCGCCGACGATGCCGTAGTCGGGCACGTCGTCGACGACGACGGAACCGGAGCCGACGATCGCTCCATGGCCGATGCGGACGCCGGGCATCACCATGGCCCGGTAGCCGAGCCAGACGTCGTGGCCCACCACGGTGTCACCCCGTCCGGGCAGGCCGGTGATGAGGTCGAAGTGCTCGGCCCAGGAACCGCCCATGATCGGGAACGGGAACGTCGAGGGCCCGTCCAGACGGTGGTTGGCGCCGTTCATGATGAACCGCACACCCTCGCCCAGCGCGCAGAACTTCCCGATGACCAGTTTCTCCGGCCCGTAGTGATACAGCACGTTGCGGGTCTCGAAGGCGGTCGGATCATCCGGATCGTCGTAGTAGGTGAACTCCCCGACCTCGATCAGCGGCGAGGTGACCAGCGGCTTCAGCAGGACCACCCGCGGCTGCTCGGGCATGGGATGCACCACGGTCGGGTCGGCGGGGACAGCTGGCATCGTGTATCGCTTCCTTCCTTAAGAGGTGTCTGCGGGTCCTGAAGGACGTCAGGCGTTGGCGGCGGACGTCGCGTTCGCCTGCATGGCCAAATGGGCGCCCTGCCAGCTCCGGCGCAACCGGCGATCGTGGCTGACGATGACGAGGGTGCCGTCGTAGCCGGCCAGGGCGGTTTCCAGGTCCTCGACGAGGGCGGGCGACAGATGGTTGGTGGGTTCGTCCAGCAGCAGGACATCGGACGGCTCGCTGAGCAATCGCGCCAGGGCGAGCCGCTGCCGTTGCCCGGTGGACAGCCGCCCGACCGGCACCGTGAGCTGGTCGGGTCCGAACAGGCCGAGGGACAGCAGCCGTTCGGTGTGCTCGGCGGCTTCCCCCGTCCGTCCACGGGCGAAGGCGGCCAGCAGGGTCTCGTCCGGCCTTCCGGGTCCAGGCTCTTGGGGGAGGTAGCCGATCCTGCCGCGGCGGGTGACGTTCCCGTTGTCGGGGGCGAGTTCTCCGGCCAGGATGCCGAGCAGGGTGCTCTTGCCCGCCCCGTTCGACCCCGTGATCAGCAGGCGCTCGCCCGCCGTGACGGTGAGGCTCGTGCGGTGGAGCCGACCCGTGACGGCGACGTCGACGGCGTCGAGTACGACGCCGTCCAGACGGCGGGCCCGCAGGACGGAGGTGAAGCGCAGCGGCTCCGGCGGAGTCGGGACCGGGTCCGCGAGCAGGCGGCGCAGCCGTTCCTCGGCGTTGCGCACCCGGCTGGCCAGCGACTGCTGCACCCGACCGCCCGCCCGGTCGTAGGCCATTTTGTTGCGGTCCTTCATCTCACGGCCGGGGGCCACCTGGCGGGCGGTGGTCGCGGCCGCCTCGCGGAGCCGGTCGATGTCGGCCCGCCACTGCTCGTGCGCCTGGACCCAGCGCCGCCGGGACGCCGCCTTCTCGGCGAGGTAGCCGGCGTAGCCGTTGCCGTACCGGAGGACGCGGCGCCGGTCGGCGTCCACCTCCAGCAGGCTGGTGGCGACGCGTTCGAGGAACGCCCGGTCATGGGAGACCGCCACGGTGGTGCCCTGCCGGGTGCGCAGGTGTTCCTCCAGCCAGTCCAGGGCGCTCTCGTCGAGGTGGTTGGTCGGCTCGTCCAGCAGCAGCACCTCCGGGGCGGCCGCCAGGACGGCCGCCAGCCGCAGCCTGACCTGTTCTCCGCCGGAGAGACCGCCCACGGCACGGTCGCGGTCGACAAGCCCCAGGCCGAGTCCGTGCAGGGCGCGTTCCACGCGGGCGTCGGCGTCGTAGCCGCCGCGCAGCTCGAAGGCCGTCTGCAGGTCGCCGTACTCGGCGATGCCCGCCTCGTCGCCCTCGGCCATCGCCGCCTCCAGGTGGCGCATGCGTGCTTCGACCGCGCGTAGATCGCCCAGCGCCCGGTCGATGACCTGCTGGACGGTCGCGTCCGGCGGCAGCCGCCCGTCCTGGGCGAGATAGCCGACACCGCCGTCGGCCTGGACGACGACCTGGCCCTGATCGGGCCGTTCGCGCCCGGCGAGCAGGCGGAGCAGCGTCGTCTTGCCGGATCCGTTCTCACCGACGATCCCGGTGCGCTCGCCCGCGGCGAGCGAGCAGGTCACCGAATCAAGGACGAGCCTGCCGTCGAAGGACTTGCTCACGTCGAGCGCGGTGATCTGTGTGGGCATGCGGGCACTCCAAAGCATTCGGGGACGGGGCGGCCGAGAAGGACCGCGTGACCGGGTGAACGCTTCGGAAGAGCATCGGCGACTCCACTAGTGCGAGGACTGTTGCATTAAGATGCCACAACCGAGACCATCTGAGCAACCGGACGATCAGCGATGACTTCTGCAACACCACGACCCGAGGAAACCGCGCCTGCGCCACCGAGCCGACGCCGCCCCGGTGGCCGTACCGCCCGCAATCGCACGCAAGTGATCGACGCGGTCCTGGCCGAGCTCGGCGAGCACGGCTTTGACGGGCTCACCATGGAGGCCGTCGCCGCCCGCGCGGGCGTGCACCGCACCACGGTGTACCGGCGCTGGGGCGACGTCGGCGGCCTGCTCGCCGACGTCCTCGACGCCGCAAGCGACGACGACTGGCAACCCCCCGACACCGCGTCACTGGAAGGCGACCTGGCGGCGCTGAACCATGAGATCCAGGACGCCCTGACCGCACACCCGCCGATCGTCGCAGCCTTGATCGCCGCCTCCTTCCGCTCCGAGAAGGCCGAGCACGCCCAACGGCGGCTCTGGGAGGACCGCTACGCCCGCTGCGAGATCATCGTCACCCGGGCCGTCCGGCGCGGCGAACTCCCGCCGCACACCGACGCCCGGCGGCTGCTCATCGCCGCCACCGCGCCGCTGTACCACCAGCTGGTGCTCCTGCGCACGCCACCCGACCCGGACCTGCCCGATCACGCGGCCAGAACCGCTGCCCTCGCCGCATCCGCCGGCGCCTTCGCCGAAGCCCCGTCAGAAGGCGACACCTGAGTGAGGCCTCACCCGTTCCGCCCGACCGTCGCGATCACGGCCGGACGAGACCGCCAGGTGAACGTGTGGGACCTCCAAACCCCCATACCGCAGCAGCACCGATCCGGGGTCTCGGTAGCAATCGAGGGAGATCCAACGAACCCATCGCTGACCTGTGGCGCGGGTGGACCAGCGACGGGACGCGCATGTCAGCCGAGGCCGCCGCCACCTGCGGCGAGGCCGACTTGTCCATCGAGGGCCCGGCACCCGAGAACCGGGTCGCCGTGGCCGCGGGCGGGGCTGCGCGGGCCTGGCCCGCTGCGAAAATGATCGTGAGCCGGGCCAGGCTGCCTGTCATTCAGTCGCAGATATCCGCGTGGCGATCTGGTGGTCTTTTCAAGGGGCACCGAACCAGCCGGAGAGCGCTTCTCGCAGTGCGGGCGCGGCGGTGTCGGCGGGTTCATCGGTGGTTGCGGCCCAGGCGATGTGGGCGTCCGGGCGGATGAGTAGGGCGTCGGCTGGTCGCTGATCGGTTTTGGCAGTGTTGATGTCCACGCGGTGCTGCCAGTCTCGGGCGGTCTCGCGGAGATCTGGGCGGTCGGCGAGGTCGAGGAGGATGGGCCGCGCGGTGTGCATGAGTTGCGCGACGCTGGTCATGCCCTGGTCGGTGTGCAGGGTGAGGTCGGGTGCGAAGGTGCCGGCCAGCTCGGGGTGGTGGGAGCCGGGCATCGGGTAGCGGATGTCAGTGCCGGCGACAAGGGCTCCCATACGGCGCAACGGCTGCTCGTCGGTGAGCAGTTCCTGGAAGACTTCCCGGAGTGCCTCGGCGGCAGGGTCGTGCCCGCGCCGCAGTGCCACCTGGGCTCGGGTGTGCAGCATGGTGCGGGTGCCAGCGAGGTGGCGTTCGTCGTGGTAGGTGTCCAGCAGGCCGGACGGCGCCCAGCCGTGGATGTCGGCGGCCAGCTTCCAGGCCAGGTTGACCGCGTCGAGCATGCCGGCGTTGAGTGCCACACCGGTGGCGGGGAACAGATGTGCCGCGTCACCGGCCAGCAGGATCCGCCCGTCACGGTATCGCTCGGCCTGCCGAGCCTTGAAGGTGAACCGCGACAGCCGAATCGGTTCTCCCACGGGCAGATGCACGCCGAGCACGCGGCGGACGCTGTCCTGGAGTTCGGTCACGGTCATCGGTGTGTCGTCGTCGTATTCGGTGGTCTCGTCTTCGATGGTGTAGAGGGAGACGACCTTGGAGGCGGGCGACGCGCCGACTCCGAAGAGACCATGATCCGTCCGGGTGAAACCCGCGCGGATCGTGCCGAAGCCGGGGACGTCGAGATCGCCGTTGCCGAGCACGGTCACCGTATCGGGCAAGGAGACCTGGGCCAGCCGGTTGACCTCCGGATAGGTGGTGCCGGGGAAGCCGATCCCGGCCCAGTCACGGACCCGGCTGCGTGCACCGTCGCAACCCACGAGGTACCGGGCGCTCATCCGGTATAGCCCGTCCGGGCCACGCACGTCCGTGGTCACCGCGGCATCGTCCTGGCTCACCCCGACCACCTGGTGCCCGCGGCGGATGTCGACACCGAGTTCGCCGGCGCGTTCGTCGAGCAGCCGCTCAAGCAGCGGTTGCGGGAGCGGCAGGGCGTGCATCGGGGGATCCGCCAGCCGGGTGAAGTCCAGATGCACACCACCGAACGGAAAGCGGGGAGCCGGGACAGGGTCGGTGCAGGCTGCTTCGAATCGTTCCAGCAAGCCTCGGTAGCGCAGCAGCTCCAGGATCTGGCCGCCGAGACCACCGGCCTTGGGGGTGTCTCGGCGGCGCGGCTGCCGCTCCAGCACCAGCGGTCGCACTCCGGTCAGGCGCAGTTCATTCGCCAGCATCAGGCCGGTCGGGCCGGCGCCCACAATGATCACATCGGCGTCCAGCATTGGCCAATCCTCTCGTTGGATCGGGTCGCGTCCGCGCGACCCGGTCGTCAACAACGTTTCCGCGGGTTCTTGCCTTGGTTGACGACTCTGCGGCACGACCGGGGTCCTGCCGCGAGCCGATGATCTCCTGGACGGCCTGGGCGATGGCACCCTCGGCCTCGATGTGCATCCAGCAAATGCGAAGCATCCGCCCCAGGGACTCTGGCCAGCCGTGCCACATAACCGACGACCTGGTCCGGCAGCTCGTGCCGGCCCTTGGGAACCCGCCAATCAGCGCGTAGAACCGCAGCATCAACGCGAACGCCGGCTTCGTCGGCCCCCGCCGATCCGACAACAGCGGCCGCCATCACCCTGAGGACCCGCCGCCTCACCCGCAAGCGCCACCGGTGATCCTGGAGCATCCGGCACGCGCTTGACGCATGAGCGATGAGTTCGGGCAGCGGATCGGGTCTGCCCTGGCATGGCTCGAATCATTGCGGACATCTCGGTCTCCCTCGACGGCTTCGTCACCGGGCCCGACCCCGGCCCGGACAACGGTCTGGGCATCGGCGGCGAGGCCCTGCACACCTGGGCGTTCTCCGACGACCCCGACGACCGCCGGGTCCTGCGCGAGTCGACCGCCCGCTCGGGCGCCGTCGTCCTCGGTCGCCGGCTCTTCGACGTGGTCGACGGGCCGAAAGGCTGGAACGACGACTCCGGCTACGGCGCCGGCGAGGTCGGCAAGCCCGCGTTCGTCGTCGTGACGAGCTCGCCGCCGGAGTCGGTGCGGCTCACCGGCCTCGACTGGACGTTCGTCACCACCGGTCTGCCCGACGCCGTCGCCGCCGCGCGTGAGCGCGCGGAGGCGGCGTCGTCGGGCAGCGGCGAGGACCTCGACGTCGTCCTCATGGGCGGCGGCGCCACGATCGGCTCGGCGCTCGACGCCGGGCTGGTCGACGCGCTGACGCTGCACCTCGCGCCCGTCGTGCTGGGCGCCGGGACGCCGCTGTTCACCGGCGGAGCGCCGCGCACGCTGGTGCAGCGGAGCGTGACCTCGACATCGACCGCGACGCACCTGACCTACGACGTCGTCTGACGACGTCGTGGCGGAACCTCATATCGGGAACGGCGCCCTGGTGGGACGCCGTTCCTCACGTGTTCCAGGAGCCACTCCTGACCACCACCGCTTCGGGGACCGAAGACAGGCGCTCAGCGCGGCGGACGGTGCTCGGGCCGGACCGTCGTTCCTCAGATGTCGTCGACGTTCATCGCCCCTTCGTTGGGGCGCCGGGACAGGTCGATGCCGAGCTCCTCCGCGGCGCGGAAGACGTCCTCGTCGGTGTCGCGCATCTCGATGGACATGCCGTCGCTGGAGAGCACCTCGACGTTGAGGCAGAGCGACTGCATCTCCTTGATGAGCACCTTGAAGGACTCGGGAATGCCGGGCTCGGGGATGTTCTCGCCCTTGACGATGGCCTCGTAGACCTTCACTCGGCCGAGCACGTCGTCGGACTTGATGGTCAGCAGCTCCTGCAGGGCGTAGGCGGCGCCGTAGGCCTCCAGCGCCCAGACCTCCATCTCACCGAAGCGCTGGCCGCCGAACTGGGCCTTACCGCCGAGCGGCTGCTGGGTGATCATGGAGTACGGGCCGGTCGACCGCGCGTGGATCTTGTCGTCGACCAGGTGGTGCAGCTTGAGGATGTAGATGTAGCCCACCGCGATCGGGTAGGGGAAGGGCTCGCCGGACCGCCCGTCGAACAGCCGGGCCTTGCCGCTGGGCATCACCATCCGGTCGCCGTCACCGTGGACGAGAGTGCTGCTCAGAAGGCCGATGATCTCCTCTTCGTCGGCGCCGTCGAAGACCGGGGTGGCGACGTTGGTGCGCGGCTCGACGCGGTGGAAGCCCTTGTCGCGCAGCCGCTCGGCCCACGCCTCCTCGACCCCGCTGATGTCCCAGCCTTGGGCGGCGATCCACCCCAGGTGGGTCTCCAGGACCTGGCCGACGTTCATCCGGCCGGGCACGCCCAGCGGGTTCAGGACGATGTCGACCGGGGTGCCGTCCTCCAGGAACGGCATGTCCTCGACCGGCAGCACCTTGGAGATGACGCCCTTGTTGCCGTGCCGGCCCGCCAGCTTGTCCCCATCGGTGATCTTGCGCTTCTGCGCCACGTACACCCGGACCAGCTCGTTCACACCCGGCGGCAGCTCGTCACCCTCGTCACGGGAGAACACCCGGACGCCGATGACCTTGCCCTGCTCACCGTGCGGCACCTTCAGCGAGGTGTCCCGCACCTCGCGGGCCTTCTCACCGAAGATCGCGCGCAGCAGCCGCTCCTCCGGAGTCAGCTCGGTCTCACCCTTCGGGGTCACCTTGCCGACCAGGATGTCACCGGGGACGACATCGGCGCCGATCCGGATGATGCCGCGCTCGTCGAGGTCGGCCAGCACCTCCTCGGAGACGTTCGGGATGTCCCGGGTGATCTCCTCGGGGCCCAGCTTGGTGTCGCGGGCGTCGACCTCGTGCTCCTCGATGTGGATCGAGGAGAGGACGTCGTCCTGCACCAGCCGCTGGGACAGGATGATCGCGTCCTCGTAGTTGTGGCCCTCCCACGGCATGAACGCCACCAGCAGGTTCTTGCCCAGCGCCATCTCACCATCGTCGGTGCAGGGACCATCGGCGATGACCTGGCCCGCCTCGACCCGGGCGCCCTCGTCCACGATGGGCTTCTGGTTGTACGAGGTGCCCTGGTTGGACCGCTTGAACTTCGTCACGCGGTACGTCGTCCGCGTGCCGTCATCGTTCATGATCGTGATGTAGTCGGCGGAGACCTCCTCGACCACGCCGGCCTTCTCCGCGGTGATCACATCACCGGCGTCGACCGCCGCGCGGTACTCCATCCCCGTGCCCACCAGCGGAGCCTCGCTGCGCAACAGCGGCACCGACTGCCGCTGCATGTTGGAGCCCATCAGCGCCCGGTTGGCGTCGTCGTGCTCCAGGAACGGGATCATCGCGGTGGCCACCGAGGTCATCTGCCGCGCCGAGACGTCCATGTAATGGATCTCCGCCGGAGGGACGAGCTCGACCTCGCCGCCCTTCTTGCGGATCAGGACCCGGGACTCGGCGAACGAGCCGTCCTCGTTCATCAGGGAGTTGGCCTGCGCGATGACGAACCGGTCCTCCTCATCCGCGGTCAGGTAGTCGATCTGGTCGGTGACCACACCGTTCTCGACCTTGCGGTAGGGGGTCTCGACGAAGCCGAAGGGGTTGACCCGGCCGAAGGCCGCCAGCGACCCGATCAGGCCGATGTTGGGGCCTTCCGGGGTCTCGATCGGGCACATCCGGCCGTAGTGCGAGGGGTGGACGTCGCGGACCTCCATGCCCGCCCGCTCACGCGACAGACCGCCCGGACCCAGCGCCGACAGCCGCCGCTTGTGCGTCAAACCGTCGAGCGGGTTGCTCTGCTGCATGAACTGGGAGAGCTGGCTGGTGCCGAAGAACTCCTTGATGGAGGCCACCACCGGCCGGATGTTGATCAGGGTCTGCGGCGTGATCGCCTCGACGTCCTGGGTGGTCATCCGCTCCCGGACCACCCGCTCCATCCGCGCCAGCCCCAGCCGGACCTGGTTCTGGATCAGCTCGCCCACCGTGCGCAGCCGCCGGTTGCCGAAGTGGTCGATGTCGTCCACCTCGATCGGCACCGACACCGCGCCCAGCGTCCCCTCCTCCTCGCCCGCGTGCAGCCGGACCAGGTACTCGATGGTGGCGACGATGTCGTCCTCGGTGAGGGTGCCCTGGTTCATGTCCAGGTCCAGACCGAGCTTCTTGTTGACCTTGTAACGCCCGACCTTGGCCAGGTCATAGCGCTTGGAGTTGAAGTACAGGTTCTCCAGCAGGGTCTGCGCCGACTCCTTGGTCGGCGGCTCACCCGGCCGCAGCTTGCGGTAGATGTCCAGCAGCGCGTCGTCCTGCCCGGAGGTGTGGTCCTTCTCCAGGGTCACATTGATCGACTCATAGCCCCCGAACCGCTCACGGATCCGCTCCTCGGTCCACCCCAGGGCCTTCAGCAGCACGGTCACCGGCTGCTTGCGCTTGCGGTCGATGCGCACACCGACGTTGTCGCGCTTGTCGATCTCGAACTCCAGCCAGGCCCCCCGGCTCGGGATGACCTTGCAGCCGTAGATGTCCTTGTCCGACGCCTTGTCCAAGGCGCGGTCGAAGTAGACACCGGGCGAACGGACCAGCTGGGAGACCACCACC
The DNA here is from genome assembly GCA_050942275.1 of Spirillospora sp. CA-255316. GTDB lineage: Bacteria > Actinomycetota > Actinomycetes > Streptosporangiales > Streptosporangiaceae > Spirillospora. The sequence goes on from CP192047.1 coordinate 5,299,813, forward strand.
CGCTCGGTGCCGTTGATGATGAAGGTGCCCTTGGGCGTCATGAGCGGGAAGTCGCCCATGAACACCGTCTGGCTCTTGATCTCACCGGTGGTGTTGTTGATGAACTCCGCCGTGACGAACATCGGGGCGGAGAAGGTCATGTCCTTGTCCTTGCACTCCTCCACGGAGTACTTGGGCGGCTCGAACCGGTGGTCACGGAACGACAGGGACATGGTCCCGGAGAAGTCCTCGATGGGACTGATCTCCTCGAAGATCTCCTCGAGGCCCGACTGGGTCGGGACATCCCTGCGCCCGGCCTGGCGAGCCGCCTCGACCCGCCCCTTCCACCTCTCGTGCCCGAGCAGCCAGTCGAACGACTCGGTCTGGAGGGCGAGGAGGTCAGGAACTTCCAGAGGCTCCTTGATGCGCGCGAAAGAGACGCGACGGGGACCGGCGGGTATGGCGGAGGCATTGCGCGAGGCTGCCAAGAGTGGTCCTTCCGAGGGCTCGCAGCGGACTGACGACACGCGCGCCAGACGACATCACGGCCAAGACGGAGGAGCGGGACGCCGAGGGCAAGCGCGAAAGGGCAGCATAAAGCAAACTGCAGACTAATGTCCACACATATGAAACTCGTCAACCTCGAGCCCGCAATCAGGATGGCACGCTGACGTGGAAACCGTCAAGCCACACGCATAAAGAAGTCCCTTGAGGGTCGATCTGGACGTTTATTCGCTCAGGGGTGCGTCTGTCCCAGAAGTCGGGTCCTCTCGGCAAAGCCGCAGCGGCCGCGTCGGCATGCCGTGAGCGACGGCCACGAGCCTTCACCGCCCTGCCGGAGTGGCCCACATCCTGGACCGGTACCTCGTGGCCGTCAACCAATGTCCTTGCTTGGCTCCTGTCCGGGTGGCTTCGGGGGAGAGGCACTCCGATCGGGTCTGGCAAGGTGTGCCCGGCGACCATGCCGACCTGCGGCTCAGCCCGCGCGGCTGGGGCGCGACTCGGGCCCGTCCAGACCGAAACGAGATCCAGCGGCGACTGGCCGAACGGGCGCGCCACGAGATGGCGCGTCCGCCAAGGAACGCGCCCTGCAATACCCCCGCCCCACCCCCGCCCGGCCTTGCGCCTGGCGACGCTGACGACCGCGATGGTCCCGCCCCTGGAGCTGATGGGCCGATACGAGACGCTGCCGGCGGCTGGCTTACCGGGTCTGGTCGGTCGGGCGGATGAGGAGCTCGTTGACCGCGACGTGCTCGGGCTGGGTGACCGCGTACACGACGGCATTGGCGATGTCGTCGGGCTGCAGGGTGCGCATGGAGGCGGCCAGCGTCTGCGCGGCGGCCTGCATCGTGGGATCGGTGATGTGGCCGGCGAGTTCGGTGGCGACGAAGCCGGGCTCGATCACCACGACACGCACGCCGCTGGCGGTGACCTCCTGCCGCAACGCCTCGGAGAAAGCGGTGAGGAAGGTCGGCCGATGGGGATAGTCGTAGCCCTTGCCACCGTGGAGTTTGCCCGGCCGACGAGCCCGCGGCGGGAACGGATCGGCGGGTGCTACGACGCACCAGCGGCTCCAAGCCCAGACTGTCGTGGACGTCGGCGGCGCAGATCGCCACAGCGAGGGGCAGACCGTCGCCAGCACACCCGGTGGTGGCCAGGTACACGATCGCCGCCAGGATCGCCCGACCGTCCACCCGCCACCTCGCGGCCGCGTCGGCGCCGGCGGAACGACTCGCTGGAACAATTCCCCTAGGGAGTGCTCAGGTCATCTCTTGGAGCGGGCGACTTGGAGGAGGGGCGGTCCGCGGCCCTGGAGAGGAGCGTGCAAATGCCTGCCGTCAGCCCGAGGATTCCTGCGCCCGGATTGACGTATCCGGGCACCGAAGATGTGACGAAACTGCTGCCGTCGACGAGTTGGCATTCGAACCGGAGCGGCACCATGCCGATCCGGTAGCCGTCAACACGCGACGCCGTCGATTCGCCGGCCTCCCGGCACGGTCTGGGAGGGGATGAGTCCGTTCCGCCGTCCTCCGCGTCCAGGACGGTCAGGCAGAGATGGGCCATCAGGCGGTCAGCCCCGAATCGGTGCGGGAACTTCCTACGGGGCGGTGATCTGCGGAGACGTGATGGAGGGGGCGGACAGAGCAGATGCTCTGTCCGCCCCTCCGTGATCGTTCTCAGCCGCCGAAGGCTGTTCTCGGGGTCCTTACCAGAAGCGTCAGGACATCGCGCGGCATGATCGACCACGCGGCGCAGGGATCACTCCAGGTCGAGGCCTGGCCGGACGAGCCCGTGGGCGAGGACGCGGCCTGGGCCCTGGGCCTGGCGGCGAGCTCGGCCGAGCAGGAGGTCCTGCGGTGCGAACCGGCCGCCGAACTGGCCGCCGCGCGGCGGCAGCTCACCGCGCCCCAGCATGCGGTGATCTTCCTGCTGGTGGAGGAGGAGTGCTCCTACCAGGAGGTCGCCGACCTGCTGGGCATCGCGGTGGGGAGCGTTGCGACGCACCGAGCCCGGGCCTTGGACAAGCTCAGCGCTCCCTGGGAACTGGTGGAGGCGTGGTCTCCCGACGCCGAGCCCGGCAGTTCGACCTCACATCGGCGGCGGCTGGGCGCATTGGAGCGATCTCGGCCGGTACGCAGTGCGGTGCCGGCCGGGGCATCGGTGCTGGGAGCGGCGCTGCTGGTGGTGCTCGGGCTTGGGCTGGTGCTGTGGCTGGCGACCCGGCGCGCCGCCCTGCGTCGGCGGTCGCGGCGCGGCCCCGGATCCGCCAGTTAGTAACTGGAGAACATTTCGGCGAGATGGGAGTCACCGCGCCGCTCGTGTCTTCTGGGCCCCGGCGAGACTGGCCGGTGCGCGGCGACCGATCACCCCGCCGCCGCGGCGGGGTGATCTTGAGTAGCCGTGGCCGGACGGTCCAGGTGGCGACCAGGTTGTCACCGCCCGGTGGAGCCGGGCCCGTGGTGACCGTGGGGCAACGCCATTTGTGGTGGGCCTGTGCCGGGGCATGGGCGACCCGAGCAACCGCGGCGATCACTGGCTCTGGAACAGAACGAGACCGTCGGCATCGTGCGCGGAAGCCGTCTGTGTACAAGATGGACGCGATCGCCGGACGGCTCAGCGCCGCTCCTGGATGCGGATCATGTTGCCCGCGGGGTCGCGGAAGGCGCAGTCACGGACGCCGTACGGCTGATCGGTCGGCTCCTGGACGACTTCGGCGTCGCCGGCCTGCACACGCTCGAAGGTGCCGTCGAGATCGGCGGTGGCCAGAATGATGCCGGCATAGGTGCCCTTGGCCATCATCTCGACGATGGTGCGGCGCTCGTCGTCGGTGATGCCGGGGTCGGCGGCCGGCGGCTGCAGGACGATGGAGGTGCCGGGCTGGCCGGGAGGACCGACCGTGATCCAGCGCATCCCGTCGTATCCGACATCGTTGCGGACCTCGAAGCCAAGGGTGTCGCGGTAGAAGGCCAGGGAGGCCTCCGGGTCGTCGTGCGGGAGGAAGCTCGCGTGAATGGTGATGTCCATGGCGGTCACGCTAGTTGCGGCACGGTCATCAGGGCTTCTCGAATCCTGATCGCTCTGGTCACCTGTTTCGCCACGCACGACGGCATCCCCACCAAAGCATCGGTGGCACGTCGCCACGGCGCAGCACTGCGGCGCGACCGCGTTGGTTCGCGTGCCGCTCAACGGGGACCGGTCATCGCGTCCACTCGATTCTTTGAGCGCGCTCCGTTGCAGGTCGGTCGGCCTTTTTGGGCGACCCTTCGGGCTGGGTGGCGTCAACGGCGAGTCGCCCGGGTGGTGTCCGCCGGTATCAGCCGAGGAGGTCCGCGATCGTGGCTATGCCGTGGTCGATGGCGGTCTCCGTGAGGTGGCCGAAGCCCAGCACGAGCTGTGGCGGACGGGCGGCCGCGCCGATCCGGTAATGGCTCATGCCGTGGAGGCCGACCGACCGGGCCATCGCCTCGCGCACGACATGGCGTTCGTCCACGTCGTCGGGAAGGTGGGCCACGGCGTGAAGGCCGGCGGCCAGGCCACCGACGCCGGTTCGTGGCGCCCGGTCCTGGAGTGCCCGTACCAAGGCCGCCCGGCGTCCGGCGTAGACCTTGCGCATGCGGCGCAGGTGCCGGTCGTACCGGCCCGACTCCAGCAGCCTGGCGAGGGCCAACTGGTCCAGGGTGGGTGAGCCTCGGTCGTCGTATCGCTTGGCATGGGCGATGGCCGGGACGAGACGTGGCGGGCTGAGGACCCAGCCCAGGCGCAGCCCGGGGGCCAGGGACTTGCTCACCGTGCCGAGCAGGACGACGTGGTCCGGTGCCAGGCCCTGGAGCGTGCCGACGGGTTCGCGGTCGTAGCGGAACTCGGCGTCGTAGTCGTCCTCGACGATCGTCGCGTCCCGTTCGCGCGCCCAGTTGAGAAGGGCGTGGCGCCGCTCGGGGCTCAGCACGACGCCGGTGGGGGACTGGTGGGCGGGCGTCAGGATCACGGCGCGGGCGCCGGTGGCGGCGAGCGCTTCGACGTCGATGCCGCCTTCGTCGACCGGGACGGGTACGGCCTCGATCCCCGCCCGGGTCGTGACGATGTCGCGGTAGGTCGGACCGGGTTCCTCGACGGCGATGCGATGGATCCGCTCGGCCGCGAGCGCGTTCAGGACCAGCGCGAGCCCTTGGGCGAAGCCGCTGCTGATCACCATCAGCTGCGGCTCGGCGACGGCTCCGCGGACCCTGCGGAGGTAGGCGGCGACCACCTCCCGCAGCCTGCCGCTTCCTTGCGCTTCGCCGTACCCGAACGCGGAACTGGGCGCGGAGCGACCGGCCTCGCCCAGCGCCCACAGCCAGTCGCGCCGTGGAAAGGACGAGAGGTCGGGCTGGACGGGCCGGAAGTCGGTCCCTCCCGGCGGGAGCGGCAGGAGCAGGGGCGGGACCTCGGGCCGCTGGACGGCGGTCGGGGGACCGGCGCCCTCGGCCACCCGCGTCGCCGATCCGGGCCTGCTGGTCAGGTAGCCCTCCGCCTCGAGCTGCGCGTAGCAGTCGACGACCAGGCCGCGCGAGATGCCCAGCTCGGCGGCCAGCCGCCGGGTGGACGGGATCCGTTCCCCGGCCTCCAGGCGGCCCGACTGGATCGACTGGCGCAACGCGCGTTCGAGCTGAACGCGCAGTGGTTCGCCGAGCGTGCGGTCCAGCCGCAACGACAGTTCGGGATCCGAACCGGTCCACTCGATCGGCATGCAACCGGACCTTACCGGTGTACCGAGTCACCGGCAGGCTGGAGGCCGGAACGAGAAGAGCCCTCCTCACCGGCCTCCGAGGGAGATGACGTGACCGGAACGCTGCGCCGTATTCACCCGGCATTGAACCAGTTGGTCGTCGCGGTGCGCGGTGCCGTCGGGGCCCGCGCGGACTGGCCCACGACCGCCGGGCTCGTCGCCGAGCAGCTCCGCCGGCGGCTGCCGTCCCCCGACGTCCTCACTCCCGAGCAACGGTTCGGGGAACCTGATCGGGCACGCGGCCACGTGCTGCACGTCGAGCCCGACTCATCGTTCTCCCTTCTGGCGGTCGTCTGGCGGCCTGGGCAGGGCACCCGTATCCACGACCACACCACCTGGTGCGTTTTCGGCGGAATGCAAGGCGTCGTGCACGAGGTCCTGTACGACGAGGACCTGAACCCGATCGGAGAGAACGACCTCCGCGCCGGTGAAGTCAGCGGTTTCGCACCGCCGGGCGACCTTCACCGCGTCCGCAACCGAGCGGCCACCACCGCCATCTCCCTGCACATCTACGGCACGGACGTGTCCAGGGTGGGTTCGAGTGTCCGCCGCCATTACGAATGAAGGTTCCCGCAGAAGGGGCGAGGCGCCAATGGGCAAGCTGATCTATTCGATGATCACCTCGGTCGACGGGTTCGTGAGCGATCCCGCCGGCAACTTCGGCTGGGGTGCTCCCGAAAAAGAGGTGCACGAGTTCGTCAACGAGCGATTCCGGTCGATCGGCACGAATCTGTACGGCCGGCGGATGTACGAGACGATGGTCTATTGGGAGACCGCGCACACGGTGCCCGATCAGCCGCCTTTCCTGCTGGAGTTTGCGCGGATCTGGCAGGCCACCGACAAGATCGTCCACTCCACGACGCTGAGCGAGGTCGCCAGCGCACGGACCCGGATAGAGCGGTCGTTCGACCCGGACGCGGTGCGCGAACTGAAAGCCGGGTCCGATCTCGACATCACCGTCGAAGGACCGCACCTGGCGGCCCAGGCGATCCGCGCCGGGCTCGTCGACGAGTACCAGATCTTCGTCGGCCCGGTGATCGTCGGCGGCGGCAATCCGTTCTTCCCCGACGATGTCCGCGTCGATCTCGAACTGCTGGACGAGCGGCGATTCGGTAACGGCGTGGTCTATGTGCGTTACGGCGTCAAGGACCGCCGGTAGCCGCTCAAGCCGTGCGGCCGAGGCGTTGCCTTCGGGCAGTCCCGGGACTGGCGCGGACCCGGGATCGCACGTGGTGAGGACTTCTAGCGAGGTGGCGACGCGACGTCAGTAGACGACTCGGTACCAGTGGGCGGATTCGTCGGCCAGTGGCTCCAGCCGCACGCGCTCCCCGCCGGGGTTGTTGAACAGTTGGACTCCATCCCCGAGGAGAACCGGGGCGATGAAGACGAGCACCTCGTCGAGGATCTCCGCCTCGATGCACTGCCTGGCCACGTTCGCGCCCAGCACGTTGACGTAGCGGTCTCCGGCGGCGGCCTTGGCCTCTGCGACCGCGGTCTTGAGGTCGCCGACGAACGTGACACCCTCGGGCGGGTCGGTCGGCGGGTGATGGGTCAGGACGAATACCGGTCCGTGGTACTGGCCGCCGAACGCGCCCTCCTTGTCGGTGCCCTCGTTGGGATCCCCGCCTCCGAAGGTGCCGTTGCCGGCGAGGATGGCTCCGACCTGCTGGAGGAGGCGGTCGGCTGTCGGGTTCGGGGCGTCCTGGTGTTCGGTCAACCAGGACATGTCCCCGCCCGGTCCTGCGATGTATCCGTCGAGCGACATCATCGCCGAGTACAGCAGTTTGGCCACAGATACTCCCTTTCCTCGTGCTCGACAGGTCAGACCATGATCGGGGCAAGAACTCATCGGATTCCCCGACCTCGGCGCCGGCTTCGTCTTCGTGATGACCCGATGATCAGCGCCGCGGGCCAGGTGCACGAGGGGCGGCCGGGATAGCCGGGCACGGGCGGATGCCCCGATGAGTAACGGCTACCGGCTGGGCGGCCTGCTCACCGCGCGTCCGAGAGCCGGTCCAGGAAGCCGGCGATGAGCGGGGCGATCTGTGGCAGGTGGGTCTCGAGGGCGAAGTGGCCGGTGTCGAACAGGTGGAGTTCGGCGTCCGGAAGGTCGCGCAGGTAGGCATGGGCGCCGGGCTCGGGGAAGAACGGGTCGCCGGTGCCCCACGTGATGAGGGTCGGCGGGGTGTGCTCGCGCGGCCACGCCTGCGAGCGGTCGTAGCGTTCGACATTGGAGTGGTGGTCGAACGCCAGTGCCACCTGGCCTCCTTGCGGCCGGGCTGATCGAGGAAGTGCTGGTCGAGCGTCCAGCCGTCCGGAGTGATCAAGGCCGGCTCGCCGGCGCCGGTCTCGTACTGGCCGCGCGTGCCCTCCAGGGTGAGCAGGCCGCGGACCGTCTCCTCGGCACCGGGCGTCTCAGGACGCAGCGCGACGAACTCGGGGGCGGCGTCCGACAGGCCCTCGGCGTAGGCGTTGCCGTTCTGGACGACCAGGCCGGCGATCCACTCGGGATGCCGCTCGGCGAGCCGGAAGCCGACAGGTTCCCCGAGGCGCGGGATCTCGCCGCCGCCGGACCGGACGACGTCGGCCTGGCCGCAGTCCGCGACCTTCGTGACCGCACCGCACGCGTCCTCGACCACGTCCGCCGTCGGGCGCGGCCGTCGGCGGACGATCTGGAGGCTCTCAACCGGGCGCAGCGCGCCGCGCCGTCCGTCGCCGAACTCGCCTGGGACGGGGACGCGGTGACCGCCGCCCGCCGCCGCACCGGTCCCTCCGGAGCACGGCTGGTCGCGTGGTTGGCCGAGGCGGTGGCCGAGTTGGTGTCAGACCCTTCGGTCACCAAGGTCCGCCAGTGCGAGGCCGACGACTGCGTGATGCTGTTCCTGCCCGCCCATCCGCGCCGCCGCTGGTGCTCGGCCGCCCGCTGCGGCAACCGTGTCCGCGTAGCCCGCCACTACCAGCGCCACAAGCCGGCCTGAGCGCGCACTCTGATCGGATCTGCCTCACCGGGCCGAGCCCGCAGCCCATCGCCATCGCCGCGCCCACGACTCCCGTGTTCGAGCGTTCCTGCCCTGGTTCGACGCCGCTCCGTGGACGATCCGCGGGCGTCAGCCTTCGCGGGGCGGTTGAGGACGGGCGGGCTCGCCGAAGACGCGGGCGTACAGATCCATGGCGTGCGCGCTGCGGGACGGTGCGCCGGGCGCGAGCCGGAAGGTGGGTTCGCCCTCCGCGTCGCGCCCTGTGGTGAGGAAGAGGCTGCGGACGGGCGGATCGGTGTGCAAGCGGTCCGCGAGCGCGTACAGGTGGGTCACGAACACCACCCGGACGCCGACGTCGGCGAACCCCCGCAGGATCTCGGCGGCGATGGCGGAGCCCTCCCGCTCGTTGGTGGAGACGAACGACTCGTTGCACAGCACCAGCGCGCCGGGCCGCAGCCGGTCGACGACCGCGCTCATCCTGACCAGTTCCTCTTCCAGCTTGCCGTGCTCCATCGAGCGGTCCTCCTCCCGTTTGAAGTGGGTGAAGACGCCGTCGGCGGGCGACGCCGCGAAACGCCGCGCGCCGACGATCATCCCGCTCTGCATCATGAGCTGCGCCAGGCCGACGCTGCGCAGGAAGGTCGTCTTGCCGCCACGGTTGGTTCCGGTGACCATGATCAGACCCGCGCCGTCGGCGTCGAGGTCGTTGTCCACCACCGCGCCGCCGAGTGACAGCGCCAGGCACGGCTCGTACAGCCCCCGCGCGGAAAGGGCCGCGTTCGCGGGAGCCTGCGGTTCGGGCACGCAGATGGGCAGGCCGGCCCCGGAGAGGGCCTCGGCGAGGTTGAGGCAGCCGACGTAGAAGCCCAGTTCGTCCCGCAGCGCGCGGAAGAAGTCGCGGACGTGCATGGCGGACTCGGCGGTGGCGCCCGCCACGTCTGCCAGGATGAGGTCGCGGAACGCCGCCATCGCGCGCCAGCTGTCCTCGTGCTCGGCGGGGACGGTGTAGATCAGGCTGGATTTCCGGAACCGCCGGGTGGACGGCGAGCGCCCTTTTCCCGGAGGTTCGTGCAGCCGGAACCCGGTGCTCATGTTCCCGGGTCCGAGGCGCGCGCTGACGATGATGCCGTGTTCGAACCCCAGTTGTTCGATGAGCGTCTCCGCTGTGCGGAGGTAGTCCTCGGCGGTCTCGGCACGAATCGATGCGAACAGCCGCGTGAAACCGGCGGACCGGAACCCCTGCCCCTGCTCCTGCCTGGCCGCGAAGGCGCGCAGGCGGCGCAGATGGTCGCAGAACAGCTCCAGGAGGCGCAGTGAACGGTTCAGCAGGCCCTGCGGGCGCCCTGCCGCACCGGTCCAGAAGATCTTCTCCTCCGCCGAGACCGCCTCGCCGGCCAGTTCGTAGAGCGCCCGGACGGACGATGCGTTCCGCAGGCAGTCGTCCAGCACCTCCTGCCGGTGGGCGATGGCGGACGGGTCGGTGAGCGGGGCCGAGGTCACCGACCGGGCCACCGCGAACAGGCGTTCGTCGCCTCGGGCCATGGCCGTCCACAGGTGCTCGAGCCGCAGGTCGTCGATGACCTCGTCGGGAAGCGCCTGCTGCGGTTCCCCGGAGCGGACGCCGCCGGCGGGCATGCCGTCGGCGCGGAACAGCAGGTGAGGTCTCATCGGCGTACCCGCTCGGTCAGCCGCGCGTAGGTCAGGCCGTGCCTCTCCGCGATCGTGAGGGCGTGGGCGCGCCCGTCGGCGGCGCGCCGCACCACCTTGTACGTCCGCGTCGCCCGGCCGTCGCCGGCCACCGTGCCGACCATGCTCACCGCCTTGGGGCTCAGGAGGGACAGCTCGTCGACGAAGCCGACCCACAGGCACGGCACGTCGAGCCGGGCGATCGCCGCGAGCACCGCCTCGCTCAGCACCCGCGCGTCGTCGGGGGTCGTCGAGGTGAAGATCTCGTTCAGGACGACGACGCTGTCCGGCGTCGCCCGGTCGAGGAGCGCGCGCATCCGCAGCAGTTCCTCCTCCAGCTTGCCGGCGAGGCCGTCGCGCCTCTCGGGACGCTCGTAGTGGGTGAGTATCCGGTCGGGGAGGAAGATCCGCACCTCGCGTCCCGGGACGGGACAGCCCAGTGCGGCCAGGTGGTAGAGCTGGCCGAACGCCCGCGACAGGGTCGTCTTGCCGCCCTGGTTGGGCCCGGAGACGACCAGGATGCGTTCGGCGTCGTCCAGGCTCAGGTCGTTGCCCACCACGCGCCCGCCCTCCTCGGTCAGCTTCGCGGCCAGCGCCAGGTCGTAGACGTCCCGTGCGAGCAGGCTCTTGTCGGTGCCGGACACCTCCGGGTAGCAGGTCGGCAGGCCCGCCGCCCGCAACGGCGCCAGGTAGGCGAGGTAGCCGAGGTAGAACCGCAGTTCGTGGTCGACGCGGGTGATCTCGTCCGGCAGGAAGCCGCGGTTCGCCTCACGGAACGCCGCGAGGTCCTCGAACACCCCGGGGAACAGCTCCACGACGAGGTCGAGCACACCGGCCTGGGCGAAGTCGAGCCCCATTTCGTCCGGCGGTTCGGTGCGCGGTTCCGGACGCGACTTCTGCCGGAAGCGGTCGAAGGTGGCCAGCACCCTTTCGGCGTAGTCGAAGCGGCCCTCCGCGTCGTGTTCGGCGACGGTGATCCGGTCGCCGCGCACCAGCAGGTCGTAGCGGATCTCGCCGAGCCGCCCGAGCAGCCGCCGCGCCCGCTCGCGGAGCCCGGTGAAGGCCGCCGTACGGGTGTGCTCGGCCACGTCGTCCCGCAGGGCCCGCAGACCGGGCGAGGTCACCCCGGCCGCGTCCAGCCCTTCGGCGAGCGCGGTCACCACCTCGGCGTGGGCCAGCACGATCTCCAGGAACCGGCGGTGCGCCTGCGGCGGATGCTTCCTGCGCGCCAGCGCCTCCAGCCGCCGCCGCGTCCTGTCCATGGACGCCGTGAACCGCTCGGCGACCTCGCGCACCGCCGGTTCTTCCAGCTCACGGAAGATCTGCTGGCGGAAGCCGATGAGGCCGGCATCGCGGAGCGGGCGGTGGAAGTACGCGGCCAGGCCCGGCACGCCGCCCGCCTTCGCCGCCGCTCGCACGATCTGGTCGAGGTTCAGATCCTGGAAATGCTCCGGCTCCTCGTCGGCGCCCTGTCCGGCGTGGATGTCGGACGTCCCGAACAGGATGCTGCGAATGGCCACCCGCCCACTCCTCGACGCGCCGCGCTCATCTGGAAAGCCCGCCCGACTGCACCACGACCGATATCAAAAATACAGAGACGCGCAACCCCGCCGGTCAGGACGAGGCGTCATCGGCGGCGGCCCACGGTGAGGACGGCGGACCAGTGGCGGGTCAGCCGCCCGTCCGGGCGGGCGGCGAGGCGGCGTCGTATCTCGCCGTAGAGGTGTTCGCGCTTGGCCGGCTCCATGGCGATGTGACCGGAGAAGGTGTCCAGGAGGGCGATGTACTCCTCGGCGGTGTAGCTCAGGGCCCAGAGGTAGCGACGCGTCCCGACGATCGTGAAGTGTCCGGAGTCCTCGAACCCGGCGGCGGCGGGGTCGGGCCGATCCTCGGGCGGGGGCGGCGGCCAGGGGGAGCCGTCACCCTCGCCGATCTCGTCGTAGACCTGCTGGATCTCGGTGAAGAACGGGTCGAATCCCGCGGGGAAGGCGTGCCCGGCGCTCCACACCGCCAGGTGGCCGCCCTGCCCCAGGAGCGCGGCCGCCTTCACGTACTTGACCTTCGGACTCACCCATTTCCAGGTCGTCGCCGCGTAGACGAGGTCGAAGACCGCACCGGGCGGCGGCCTCCAGCCCTCGAAGGAGGAGGCGACCACGGAAACGTCCGGGAAACCGGCGAGACGCCGCCGCGCCTCCGCCGCCAGTGCCTCGCCCAGCTCGACCGCAGTGATCCGGAAACCCATCCGGGCCAGCGGCACGGTCGCCTTGCCCGGCCCGCAGCCGATTTCCAGCAGGTGAGCCGGTGGTCCGATCCCGGTGATCGCGAGCAGGTCGGAGTACAGCTCGTCCGGGTAGTCGGGACGCGCCTGCTGGTACCGGGAAGCCGCACTGTCGAAGGTGGCGCGCAGCCGACGATCCTGGGACATGCCCTCATCTTGGCACTGCCCGACTCGCAGGTACCGCTCCTGCCCACGGACCCCCAGAGGGTTCCCGCGCGGTCGGTGAAGACGATGCGCTCCAGGGGGTGGCCACGAGCGGGGACTGGCATTCCTCGGCGTCGAGGATCTCCAGCCCGCCGTGGTCGAGTCGCATGGTCCTAGCCTGCCCGCCCCCGCAATCCGCCATCAGGGCCGAAGGTCCTCAATCCGGCGGCCCGCACCGCCTTACCCGCGGCTGCCGTCCGCGAAAAGGTGGCCGTGGCGGCACGCCGCGATCCAGGCGAGGCGTCACATGTAGGGGTAGTGCCGGGTGATCAGGTCGTCGGTCCGCCATTCCAGCTCGGACTGCGCGGAGACGACGCCTTCGACGCGGCGGATGTCGTGCATCAGGGCCGGGATGCGCGAGCGGAGGTCGACGCTGCCGCGCACCTGCGCCCGGCCCTGCTCCACGGTGATCTCGATCCCGGCCGGGTCGGGCCCGATGCCGCGGCCGGCGATCTCGGCGAGGATGTCGCGCCTGATCTCCTCGTCCGGGCGCTCGTAGACGCGCAGCAGGTCCGACCGGGTCACGATCCCGGTCAGGGTGCCGGTGTCCGGGTCGATCACGGGAAGCCGGCCGACCCGGCGGCGGCGCATCTCCTGGGCGGCGTCGCGGACGGTGACGTGCGGGCCGATGGTGTGCACGGGCGCGGTCATCAGCTCCGCCGCGGTCGCGGCCGCCGACTTCCGCCATTCGCGGTGCCGGCGCCTGGTGGCCAGCAGGTGCTCCCCCTCCGCGGCGGTGGGGTCGCACTCCTTCAGGAGCAGGTCTTCGGCGGAGACGATCCCGGCGACGCGGCCTTCGGCGTCGAGCACCGGAACCGCGTGCATGCGGTTGCGGTGCAGCACCTCCACGATCTCCTTGAAGGAGGCCGTCTCGGGAACGGTCACCACATCGGTGGTCATCACATTTTCAACGGTGGTCTCCATGGGGCCCTCCTAATGGGTGGGCGCGCCGGGGACCGCCGGCCGGTACGGCCGCCACGGCCCCGGCACCACTTCCATCGTGCGCCGCCATGCCCCCGCCTGGCCATGGGTGGTGCCGGACGGGTTCAGCGCGGCGCTGAACCGACGAAACGGTCCTCCAAACCGGTGATCTTCAGAACCTTCGCCACCAGGGGCCGGACGCCGGTCAGCGTGACCGTTCCGCCGCACGTTCCGGCGAGCGCGTCGGCCATCTCCAGGACGTCCAGCCCGTGGGAGTCGCAGAAACGCAGCCGCGAGGCGTCGATGACGACGCTCGGCCGGTCGGGTGTGATCATGTCGGCCAGCAGGGCGCCGAACGCCCCGGCGGTCGCAAGGTCCAGCTCACCGCTCGCGCCGAGCCGCGTCACAGGGCCGGTCGAGCCCTTGATGGAGGCCGTCAGCTGCGGGAGCCCTCCCCGGGCGGCCGGTCGGGACATGCTCATCGTCCTGCCTTCTCGATGGAACCGGTGGATCTCTTCACATCCTTAGTCGGCGTTTCTCACCGTAAGTAGGGACCAGGGTCCCGGTTGGGGCGTCCCAAAGTCGGTGGGCCCCAGCTGGAAGTGACGTGCCCGCCCTCGGCCGTGGCTTGCGTCCCGCAACAGGGGACCTTCGCCCCTGTGGAGATCCCCGAACTTCGCGACTTCATCCGCACACGGTTGTGCGACGGGCGGTATCCGCAGATGCCGCCGCGGCTCGGCGCCTCGCAGGGCCCGGAACCCGAATCCGTCCGGCGCCCGGCCGACGCGATGATCAGCGAGGAACCCGGATCGGGTGAGGGGACCGCCGAGCGCATGTGAGGCGGCGGCCGCCGTCTCGTGATCATTCCGGCAGCCGGCTCCTGAGGTCGCGGAGCCGGGAGATGACCTCCTCGGAGGCGTCCTCCAGCGTGACGTCGGCGCCGAGCGCCGCGAGTGCGGCGACGTACTGGGCCACCAGCTCGGCGGACTCAGCGCTGAGCCGGACGGCGCACGCGTCCGGCCCGCGGGGTTCGAGTTCGCCGGGGACGTGGACGAACAGCCGGGACCGCACCTCCTCGGCGCCGAGCCCCACGGTCAGCCGGGCCGAGTACCGGTAGGCGGCCGCCGCCAGCGACCGGGTGAGGTAGGCCGCCGCGTCGGGCGCGGGCAGGTCGCGCGGCGCGAAGCGGCCGTGCGCGGGCACAGGGCTCCCGATCCGGTCGACGCGGAAGGTTCGCCAGCCGGCGCGGCCGGGATCGTAGGCGATCAGGTACCACCGCCCCTGCAGGGTCACCAGGTGGTGCGGCTCGACGCGGCGCGCGCTCGCCTCCCCGCCCCGGCTCAGGTAATCGAAGATCAACGGCTGCCGGTCGCGGCAGCACGAGGCCAGGACGGCCAGCACCGCGGCGTCGACGCGGGGCGCGCCGCGCGCGGGGACGGCCGAGGCGGCGCCGCCGAGTGCCGCCAGCCGGGGCCGCAGGCGGGAGGGCAGGACGCGTTCCAGCTTCGCCAGCGCCCGCACCGAGCTCTCCTCGATCCCGGCCACGCTGCCGCCCGCCGCCGTGACCAGGCCGAGGGCGACGGCGATCGCCTCCTCGTCGTCCAGCAGCAGCGGCGGCAGGTTCCGGCCGGACGCCAGCCGGTACCCTCCCGCGGTGCCGGTGGTGCTCTCCACCGGGTAGTCCAGCGCCCGCAGCCGGTCGATGTCGCGGCGCACGGTGCGTCCCGTGACGCCGAGCCGCTCGGCCAGCTCGGCGCCCGACCACTCGCGCCGGCTCTGCAGCAGTGAAAGCAGGCGCAGCAGCCTCCCGGGCATGTCCTTGCGCGCCGAGCCGCCTTCCGCGTCCATGAGAACCAGACTGCCATCCCTTGAGGACAGGATGTGTCCTCAAGGGCTCTTAGCGTGGGACGCATGAACGACACGACACATCAATTGGCCACACGCACGCAGGGTCCCGTCCACGTGCCGGGTACCCACGGATACGACGACGAGAGGACCGGCTTCCAGCTCCTCGATCCGCACCGCCCCTCGGTGGTCGTCACCGCGACCTGCGAGGACGACGTCCGGGCCGCGGTCGGGTTCGCCGCCGAGCACCGCGAGCCCCTGGCGGTCCAGGCCACCGGCCACGGCCTCGCCCGCCCCGCCGGCGGCGGTGTGCTGATCAGCACCCGCCGCCTGACCGCCGTCCGGGTCGATCCCCGCGCCCGCACCGCGTGGTTCGAGGCCGGGGCGACCTGGCGGGACGTCATCGAGGCGGCAGCGCCGCACGGCCTGGCGCCGCTGTCGGGCAGCTTCCCCGGAGTCGGCGCGGTCTCCTACACCCTGGGCGGCGGCGTGGGCCTGATGGCCCGGCGGTACGGCCTCGCCGCCGACCACGTGCGCCGCGTCGACCTGGTCACCCCCGACGCCCGCCTGCACCGGGTCACGGCGGACTCCGACCCCGACCTGTTCTGGGCGCTGCGCGGAGGCGGCGGCAACTTCGGCGTGGTCACCGGCATGGAGATCGACCTGATGCCGGTCGGCCGGATCTACGGCGGCGGCCTGCTCTTCGACGCCGCGCAGGTCCCCGAGGTGCTGGACGCCTGGCGGCGCTGGACGGCGGGAGTCCCCGAGGAGATGAGCTCGGCGGTGTCGATGCTGCCGTACCCGGACCTGCCGGTGCTGCCGGAACCCCTGCGCGGACGGCATGTCGCCCAGATCCAGATCTCCTACCTGGGCGGCGAGGACGAGGGGCGCCGCCTGGTGGAACCGCTGCGCTCGCTCGGCCCGGTCCTGCGCGACACGCTGCGCGTGCTGCCGTACACCGAGTCCGGCGCGGTGTTCGACGAGCCCGACCAGCCGCACGCCTACCGTGCGCAGAACCTGCTCGTGCGCGACCTCGACGCCGGGGCGCTGGCCGGACTGACCAAGGCGGCGGACCCGTCGGCGCCGGTGATGTGCGTGGTGGGGCTGCGGCATCTGGGCGGCGCGCTCTCCCGGGCGCCGCGCGTCGCCAATCCGGTCGGCCATCGGGACGCCGCGTACTCGGTGATGATCCTCTCGCCGGTGGAGCCCGGCGAGGAGGAGACGGTGCGCGGCCTCCACCACGACGCGCTCGCGCCGTTCGTCCCGCACGCGCTCGGGCGGTCCCTGAACTTCAGCTACGGCCCGCTCGAGGAAGACCAGGTCCGCGCCGCGTTCGCGCCCGCCGACTACGAGCGGCTCACCAGGCTCAGGGCGCAGTACGACCCGGACGGCCTGCTGCGGGCCAACCACGTGATCCCGCCCGCGCACCGGTAACGACGCACCGGCCGCACCGGCCGCTTGAGCCACGTCGCCGCATGTCAGCGGGGTGAAGGGGAGACCAGGCCCATCTCGTAGGCGATGATGACCAGGTGCACCCGGTCGCGGGCGTCGAGCTTGGCCAGCAGCCGCGTCACGTACGTCTTCACGGTGGCCGCGCTGAGCACGAGCCGCGCCGCGATCTCCGCGTTGGACAGGCCGGTGCCGATCAGCGTCAGCACCTCGCGCTCCCGCTCGGTGAGGCCGGTGGCGCCGCCGTCCGGCCGGTAGGGCGGGACGAGCGGCGCCTTGGCGGCGGCGGGCGCGGCCTCGGGACGGGCCGCGAACTCCTCGATCAGCCTGCGGGTCACGCTCGGCGCGATCAGCGCGTCCCCGGCGGCGGCCACGCGGATCGCCGCGAGGATCTCGGTCAGCGCCATGTCCTTGACCAGGAATCCCGAGGCGCCCGCGCGCAGCGAGCCGTAGACGTGGTCGTCGTCGTCGAAGGTGGTCAGCACGACGACGCGGGCCGTCCCGGGGCCGGCCGTGATGATCCGGGTGGCCTCGATGCCGTCCATGCCGGGCATCCGGATGTCCATCACGACAACGTCGGGCCGCAGCTCGCGCACCAGCCGCACCGCCTCGGCGCCGTCCCCGGCCTCCCCGGCCAGCTCCAGGTCGGGGGCGTCGGCCAGGACCATGGCCAGGCCCGCCCGCACCAGCGGCTGGTCGTCGGCGAGCAGCACCCGGATGCTCATCGCACCCCCGCGGGCAGCGGTAGCCGGGCCGCGACCCGGAACCCGCCCTCGGGACGCGGCCCGGCGGTGAAGTCGCCGCGCAGCAGCCCGACCCGCTCGCGCATCCCGACGATGCCGTACCCGCCGCCCGGCGTGCCCTGACCGTGGCCGCTCCCATGGCCGCTTCCATGGCCGCCGTGCCCGCCGAGGCCGCCTCCGGGATCGACGACCTCGATGGACAGCTCCGCGTCCCGGCGCTCGATCGTCACCCGGCAGCGGCGGGCGCCGGCGTGCCGCACCACGTTGGTCACCGCCTCCTGCACGATCCGGTACGCCGACAGGTCGATCTCGGGCGGGAGCGGGTCGCGGCCGCCCTGCCAGCGCACGTCGACGTGGACCCCGGCGGCCGAGGTCGCGGCGACCAGCCGCTCCACGTCCGCCAGCCCGGGCGCGGACCCGGCGGGCGGCGGCGCCGGCGCGGCGGAGGCCGGCTCTCCCAGGAAGGAGGCCAGGCCCGGCGAAGGCGCTTCCGCGCGGCGGAGCGCGCCGAGCATGCGGCGCAGGCCCGCCAGCGTCTCCCGGCTGGCGTTCTCGATGGCGCCCAGCGCCTCTCCCGCCGCCGCGGGCCGGGTGTCGATGACCATCCTGGCCGCCCCCGCCTGGATCGCGATGATGCCTATGCTGTGCGCCACCATGTCGTGCAGCTCGCGGGCGATCCGGAGGCGTTCGGCCGTGACCGCCTGGGCGTTGAGGGTGCGCGCGTGCTCCCGGCCCTGCCTCAGCGAGTTGCCCACCAGCCAGGCGATGACGGCGGTCAGCCCGACGGCCAGCTCGATCGCCGTTCCGATCGGGTAGCCCAGGAGCAGCCGCACGGAGGCGTACCCCGCCAGCGTGCCGAGCGCGAGGACCGCGGCGGCGACCGAGACGCGGCGGGGCCGGGTCACGGCGATGTGGCAGAGGGCGACCTCGGCGGGCAGGAACTGCTCGAACGTGATCTCCGTCGAGTTCAGCGCCATCGCCATGCAGACCGAGCCGCCGAGCAGCAGCGCCAGCGCGGTCAGCGGGCGGCGGCCCAGCAGCGCGCTGCCCGCCAGCGTCGTCAGCGCCGCCACCGCCAGGGTGTAGAGGTGCCCGGCCCCCATCCCGGAGAAGAGCGGCGAGGGGCGCAGATCCTGCACCTCGCCCGGCAGCCGGACGCTCGTGATGGACGAGTAGGCCACCGCGGCGAGCCAGGCCAGCGCCGTCCAGATTCCCGGCGGCAGTCGCCTGATCAGCGGAGGAGGCGGCGTGTCGTCCATGCCGTGATCGTATGGGCTGGTCCGCGGCGGCGCATCGGACCTGCGGTCTACATCCGCGGTCGACGGCCGCGGCCCGATTGCCGACGGTGCTCCGATGTCACGCCCAGGCAGCCTCGGGCACCGTGGGCCGGGTGATCGAAGCCCATGAACTGACCAAGCTCTACGGCCGCGTGACGGCCGTGAACGCGCTGAGCTTCACCGTGCGCCCGGGGGTCGTCACCGGGTTCCTCGGGCCCAACGGCGCCGGGAAGACGACGACGCTGCGGATGATCCTCGGCCTGAACGAGCCGACCGGCGGCAGCGTGACCGTCGGCGGCCGCCGGTTCCGGGACCGGCCGCGCGGGCTGCGGCACGTCGGCGCCCTGCTGGACGCGGCCGACGTGCACGGCGGGCGCAGCGCGCTGGCGCACCTGTCCGCGCTGGCCCGCGGCAACGCCGTCCCGCGCCGCCGGGTCGCGGAGGTGCTGGAGGAGGTGGGCCTGGCGGACGCGGCGCGCCGCCGCGTGGGCGGGTTCTCGCTGGGCATGCGGCAGCGGCTGGGGATCGCCGCGGCGCTTCTGGGCGACCCGCCCGTGCTGATGTTCGACGAGCCGCTGAACGGCCTGGACCCCGAAGGCGTGCTCTGGCTGCGCGGCCTGCTGCGCCGCCTGGCCGCCGAGGGCCGGGTGGTGTTCGTCTCCAGCCACATGATGAGCGAGATGGAGAACACCGCCGACCATCTCATCGTGATCGGCCGGGGGCGGCTGGTGGCCGCCGAGCCGCTGGAGGAGTTCGCGGCCCGCGGCGCCCGGGCGAGCGTGGCCGTGCGCACGCCGGACCCGGCGGCGCTGGCGGCGCTGGTGACCGCGGAGGGCGCCGAGCTGCGGCGCGAGGACGACGGGACGTGCGTGGTGACCGGGCTCGGCGCGGCGCGGATCGGCGAGCTGGCGTTCGAGCACCGGGTGATGCTGCACGAGGTCACGCCGCGTGGGTCCGGGCTGGAACAGGCGTTCATGGAACTCACCGCCGGCGAGGCCGAGTTCCGCGGCGACGCCGCACGCGGTGCGGCCGGCGGGGACGCCCGTCGCGGGGACAGCCGTGGCGGGGACGCCGGCGAGCGAACGGGGGAGAGCCGGTGAGCACCGCGAGCATGCCGGAGGGCGTGACGTCCACGCCCCGCCGCGAGAGCGCCGCCGAGCCCCGGGCCCGGTTCGCCGACCTCCTCGCCGCCGAGTGGATCAAGCTGCGGTCGCTGCGCTCGACGTGGGGCGTCCTGGTGGCGGGGGCGCTTGCCGTCATCGGGATCTGCGCCAACTCCGCGCGCTCCAACGTCCACCTCATCCAGGCCAACGGGACCGAGGAGCAGCGGCTGGCCATCGACCCGATGCACGCGGCGTTCGTCCCGGACGCCTACCTGATCATCATGATCCTCGCCGGGGCGGTGGGCGCGATGGCGGTCTCCGGCGAGTACGCGAGCGGGCTGATCCGCACGACGTTCGCCGCGGTGCCCGCCCGCCGCCAGGTGATCGCGGCCAAGGCGGCCGTGGTGACGGCGGCCCTGCTGGTGTTCGGCGCGGTCGTGGCCGCCTCCTCGTTCGGGCTCACCCAGGCGATCTACGACGAGGTGCGGATCGGGCTGCCGGCCGACGCGCCCGGAGCGCCGCGCGCCATCGCTGCATCCGCGCTGCTCGCGCCGCTGTGCGGCCTGGTCGGCATGGCCCTCGCGGCGCTGGTCCGGCATGTCGCGGGCACGGTGGTGGCCGTGGTCGTGGTGCTGGCGGTGCTGCCGAGGCTCTTCGCGGGGGAGACCTACCGGTGGGCCAAGGAGATCGGCAACGCGATGCCGGTCTCGGCGTGGTCGGCGCTGGTGGAGAACCCGGCGGCCAGGCACGTGCCCGCCCGCTATCCGGTGGGGATCGGCGAGGCCTGGACCGTGTACGGCGCGTGGGCGCTCGTCGCGGTGGTCGTCGCGGTGGTCGTCGTCCACCGCCGCGACGTGTGACCCTGGCCCGCCGCGGCGGTGCCCACCGCCGGGGCTGGGACGCCGCCGGGGCGGGGGAGCCTCCGGGCTGGGACGCCTCCGGGGCGGAGGCCGTACCGCCCCGGAGGAGCTGCCGTCCAAGGGATTCAGGGCCGGTGCACGTACTCGCGGAGATGCACGGCGGTCAGCGAGGTGCCTTCGTCGACCAGCTCCGCCGGGGTCCCCGTGTAGACGACCTGGCCGCCCTCGTGCCCGGCGCCCGGCCCCAGGTCGATGATCCAGTCGGCGTGCGCCATCACGGCCTGGTGGTGCTCGATGACGATGACGGTGTTGCCGTCGTCCACCAGCCGGTCCAGCAGGGCGAGCAGGTGGTCCACGTCGGCCAGGTGCAGGCCGGTGGTGGGTTCGTCCAGGATGTAGGTGGTCCCGTTGCGGGCCATGTGGATGGCCAGCTTGAGGCGCTGCCGCTCGCCGCCCGACAGGGTGGTGAGCGGCTGCCCGAGGGCGACGTAGCCGAGCCCGACCGAGGCCAGGCGGTCCAGGATCACACCGGCCTGCCCGGTGGTGAAGAACTCGCGGGCCTCGGCCACCGACATGGCGAGGACCTCGCTGATGTTCTTGCCGTTCAGCCGGTACGACAGCACCTCCGGGGTGAACCTCCTGCCCTCGCACTCCTCGCACACCGAGGCCACCTCGGCCATCATCGCCAGATCGGTGTAGATCAGGCCGATGCCCTTGCACTTCGGGCAGGCGCCCTCGGAGTTGGCGCTGAACAGGCCCGGCTTGACTCCGTTGGCCTTGGCGAACGCGGCGCGGATCGGGTCGAGCACCCCGGTGTAGGTGGCCGGGTTGGACCGCCGCGACCCGCGGATCGGCGACTGGTCGGCGACGATCACGCCCTCGCGCTGCGGAAGCGACCCGTGGATCAGGGAGCTCTTGCCGGACCCGGCCACGCCCGTGACCACGGTGAGGACTCCCAGGGGAATGTCGACGCTGACGTCGCGCAGGTTGTGCAGGGAGGCGTTCTCGATCCGCAGGTGCCCGGCCGGCCGCCGCGGCTTGTCCCGCAGTTCCACCCGGTGGTCGAGGTAGTCGCCGGTGAGGGTGCCGGACTTGCGCAGCCCGTCCAGGTCGCCTTCGTAGCACAGCCGGCCGCCCTGCGCACCGGCGCCCGGCCCGAGGTCGACCACATGGTCGGCGATCGCGATCATCTCGGGCTTGTGCTCGACGACCAGCACCGTGTTGCCCTTGTCGCGCAGCCGCAGCAGCAGGTCGTTCATCCGCTGGATGTCGTGCGGGTGCAGCCCGGCGGTGGGCTCGTCGAAGACGTAGGTGACGTCGGTCAGGCTGGAGCCCAGATGCCGCACCATCCGCACCCGCTGCGCCTCGCCGCCCGACAGCGTCGAGGACTCGCGGTCCAGGCTCAGGTAGCCCAGGCCGATCTCCACCATCGAGTCGAGGGTGTCGCGGAGGGCCTCCAGCATCGGCCCGACGGCCGTGTCGTGGATCGTGCGGACGAACTCGGCCAGATCGCTGATCTGCATGGCCGAGCACTCGGTGATGGTGCGGCCCTCGATCGTGCAGGAGCGGGCGGCCTCGTTCAGCCGGGCGCCGCCGCACGCCGGGCACGGGGTGAGCTTGACCGCCCGGTCGGCGAACGCCCGCGCCTGCGGCCGCATGGACTCGCGGTCCTTGGCCAGGTAGAGCCGCCGGACCTTGACGACCAGGCCCTCGTAGGTGGTGTTGTACTTGTCGATCTTGATCTTGGTGGGGGGTTTGTGGAGGAAGTCCTCCCACTCTGCGGCGGTGAAGTCCTTCAGCCTGGTGCCGGGGTCGAACAGGCCGGAGTGCGCCATCAGCTGCCAGTAGTAGGTGTCGACGCCGAACCCGGGGACCTTGATCGCCCCCTCGTTCAGCGACAGCTCCCGGTCGACCAGCTCGTCGACGTCGATGTCGGAGACGCGGCCGAGCCCCTCGCACTCGGGGCACATGCCCTCGGCCGCGTTGAAGCTGAACGCCAGGGGCGGGCCCACGTGCGGCGTGCCGATCCGGCTGAACATGATGCGCAGCATGGTGTGCGCGTCGGTGGCGGTGCCCACGGTGGAGCGCGAGTTGGCGCCCATCCGCTCCTGGTCCACGATGATCGCCGCGCTCAGGTTGCGCAGCGCGTCGACCTCGGGCCGGGCCAGGCTCGGCATGAAGTTCTGGATGAACGCGGTGTAGGTCTCGTTGATCAGCCGCCGTGACTCGGCCGCGATCGTGTCGAAGACCAGGGAGGACTTGCCGGAGCCGGAGACCCCGGTGAACACGGTGAGGCGCCGCTTGGGGATGTCGAGGGAGACGCCGGCGAGGTTGTTCTCCCGGGCGCCGCGGACCTGGATGAGGTCGTGCGCGTCCGCCGCGCGGTGATCGGACGGGCGGACGCCGCTTGCCTGCTGGCTGGAGACCACGAAGACCCTTCTGTCGATGGTGGGAGGCAATCTATACTGTATGGCCTATACTGTACGCTGTACGGCTTTTTCTTTCCGGGCGGTGACACTCGATCCGGACTCGTGCCGCGCCATCCGCCGCAGCACCACCGGTGCCACGAGCAGGCCCGCGACCGCCCACGCGCCGTGCCGCGCGAACAGCTCGCGCACGTAACCGGTGGCGTCCTCGACCGAGCGGGTGTGCGGCTCGCCGTCGAGGCTGTAGCGGACCTCGGCCTTACGGGAGACCTGCGCGGCCAGCTGCGCCGGGGTGCCGTCGGCGACGATCCGGCCGCCCGCCAGGATCAGGATGCGGTCGGCGAGCCGTTCGGCCTCGTCCAGGTCGTGCGTGGTGAGCAGGATGGCGGTGTCCTCCAGCTCCGACAGCCGCCGCACCAGGCCGTGGAAGTCCCGCCTGGCCCGCGGGTCGAAGCCGACGGTCGGCTCGTCCAGGAACAGCAGGTCGGGACGGCCGACGATGCCGACGGCCACGTCCAGTCTGCGGCGCTGCCCGCCGGACAGCTCGGCGACCCTGGCGCCGGCCCGCTCGGCCAGCCCGACCAGGGAGAGCAGTTCGGCGACGTCGTGGGGCCGGGGCCGCTCCGGCGTGCCGTACGGGGCGTAGTAGCGGCCCAGGTGGCCGAGCAGCTCGCCGACCCGCCACCTGCCGTGGTCGCGCCAGGACTGCAGCACGATCCCCAGCCGAGCCCGCCAGGCCTCGTCGCCACGGGCGGGGTCGGCGCCGAGGACCCGCACCTCGCCCGCCGAGCGCTTACGGAAGCCCTCCAGGATCTCGATCGTGGTGGTCTTGCCGGCGCCGTTAGGGCCGAGCAGGGCCACGACCTCGCCGCGCGCCACCCGCAGGTCCACCGCGCTCAGCACTTCGGCGGTGCCGTAGCGCATGCCGAGCCCGCGCACCTCCACGGCGGGCCGGCCGTCGCTCACTTGACGAGCGGTCTTTTCCGGGCTGTCGTCAGGATGCGCCCTTGTCTTCATGCCTTCAAGTTTGTCATTGAAGTTCTCGTAGAGACTTTGCTTACGTTCTCGGCGAGATCTCGCAGGAGATTCGAGGATGAACCCTCAACGCCCGGGCGCAACCCAAGCGGATCGGGGCAGCGTCCGCCGGGCCCGCACGGCGGCGGGTGGCTAGCGTGGTGTGTCATGCCGCCACTGAGCTTCGACCGCCACCGCGCCGAGATCGTCCGCCAGACGGAGCTGTTGAGGGAGACCATCAAGGATCCCGGGCGCGCGGACATGACGGCCCGGGTGCCCACCCGCCCGGACTGGAACCTCGGCCAGTTGCTCCGGCATCTCGGTGGGGTGCACCGCTGGGCCGAGGAACTGGTCCGCGCGCGAGCGGCCGGGACGCGGCCCGACGAGCAGATCAAGGACGTGTCCGCCCACACCCACGAGGACGCGGCCGTGCTGGACGACTGGCTGGCCGAAGGCGCCGCACGGCTGGCCGAGACCCTGGCCGAGGCGGGCCCGGGCGCCGAGGTGTGGGCCCCGCTGCCGGGGGTGGCCTCCCCGGCGTTCTGGGCCCGCCGGATGGCGTTCGAGACGGCCCTGCACAGGGCCGACGCGGCGCTGGTCACCGGCACCGCGTACACACTCGACGAGGACCTCGCCCTTGACGTGGTGGACGAATGGATGGAGTTCGGCGCCTCCCCGGAGGCCTACCGCGACGCTCCGGGGCGTCCCGCGCTGCTCGGGCCCGGCCGCACGCTGCACTTCCACGCCACCGGCACGTCACCGGGCACGGCGGGGGAGTGGGTGGTCGACCTCACCGGGGACCGGCCGGTCTGGCGGCATGCCCACCAGAAGGCCGCCGTCGCCGCGCGAGGCCCGCTGACCGGCCTGGTGATGCTGCTGTACAGGCGGCCCGCCGACGATGTCGAGATCTTCGGCGACCGGGCGCTGCTCGACCTGTGGCTCCGGCGCTCGGGGTTCTGGCTGGACGAGTGAGGCCCCTCCACGCGCCCGCCCCGTTGCCGAAACAGCAACAGGGTTTGTCGTTTCCGGGGATGTCGGAGCAGGGTAGTCCACCAGGGGCCCGGTTCGGCGCCCCTGGTGGTGCGAGCGGAGAGGGCGCGTGATGACCGAGGGATCCCCGGCCCAGCAGACGGCCGAGCAGTTCTGGGAAGAGTTCTACGGCAAGAGCGACAGGATCTGGAGCGGCAGGCCGAACCCGCTGCTGGTCCGCGAGGTGTCGGACCTGCCGCCCGGCACGGCGCTGGACCTGGGCTGCGGCGAGGGCGCCGACGCGATCTGGCTGGCGGGGCGCGGCTGGCGGGTCACCGCGGTGGACATCTCCGCCGTGGCCCTGGAACGGGCGGCCGGGCACGCCGCCGAGGCCGGGGTGGCCGGCGCGATCGACTGGCAGCGGCGGGACCTGGCCGGCTCCTTCCCACCCGGCGCGTTCGACCTGGTCTGCGCGCACTTCCTGCACTCCCCGGTGGAGCTGCCGCAGGAGCGGATCATGCGGTCGGCCGCGGCGGCGGTCGCGCCCGGCGGCGTGCTGCTCGTGGTCGGGCACGCCGGATTCCCCGCGCCGGAACGACACCGCGATCATGAGGTGCGCTTCCCGACGCTCACGGAGATGATCGACTCCTTCGACCTGGAGGAGGGCCGCTGGGAGGTCGAGGTGAGCGAGTCCGTCACGAGCGAGTGGAGCAGGCCCGGCGGGGAGCACGGGACCCGCACCGACAACGTGGTCCGGATCAGGCGTTCGAAGGACTGACCCCGACCGTCACCGCCAGGCGGATGCGTTGGTTCAGGAGCCGGTCCTGCGCGGGCCTGGCCCGACCTCCCGCGCCACGGTGTAGCGCGGGGACTCGGTCATGCGCGGCTCGGCCTTGCCCTTGAGCCCGTCCAGGGCCTGCTGGATCGCCGCGATGCGGCCTTCGGTGTCGGAGACCTCCTCGAAGTGCCGGAAGTCGGCCTCGCTCGCCCAGTGGACCAGGTTGTAGACGCGCGTTCCGTCCACGCTGACCAGGAAGCGGGCGGAACGGTATCCGGGGTAGAACCGCACCCAGCGTTCCTGTATCCCGGCGAACGCCTCGACCAGTTCGCGCTGGGTGTCGGGGCCGTCGACGGTGTAGTCGATGATCGAGTAGAAGCCGGGGTCGGCGGTCACGAGCGCACCTCGTTCGGACGGTGATCGGTGATGACCGCCATCCTGTGACCTCGAGCGCGCTTGAGGTCAACCGCCGATCAGGCGTGGCCGCCCACGGTGACCGGGCCGATGGTCAGCTCGGGCCTGGCCTCGAGGATCTCTCCCACGCGCTCGACCTGCGCGTCCAGTTCCTCGCGCCGGGCGGGGGAGAGGGGGGCCAGCGGCTCGACGGTGACGGCGAGCCTGCGCCCGGAACGGCGCTGGTGCCACAGCCCGGCCACCTCCCCGTCCACCAGGAGCACCTGGTAGTTGCCGCCCAGGACCCGTTCGGCGGCCCGGCCGGGGTAGAGCAGCTCGGGCGGCTGGTTGCCCACCCGGTAGGCGTAGGTGTCGAAGTACGGCAGCAGCCGCACGCCGCGCGGGGACGTGGCCGGCGCGGCCGTGTCCCCCGCGGCCACCCAGGCCGCGGCGCCCTCGGCCTCGACCCGTTCGAGCCGCCCGCCCAGCGCGCCGAACAGCTCGTTCGCCCACGTCACCGGCGCGTTCAACCAGTGCGCGAAGCGTTGCGGGGTGGACGGCCCGTACGCGTGGAGGTAGGCGTGCACCAGCTCGCCCAGTGCCGCCTCGGCGTCCATGGGCCGCAGGTCGGGCACCCAGCGGTGCGGGCTGGTGTAGGTGACCTTCCGGCCCCGGTTGGGGCCGAAGCACAGGACGCCCCGGATCCCCGCCTCGTGGTGGGCCTGCCGCCAGCGCGGCCACATGCCCTGGAAGGCGGGCATCGTCAGTTCCCCCGCCCACGGGCCGGTGCGTTCCACGATCGCGTCGGTGAGTTCGTCGACGGTCAGCTCGGCGTCGGCGAGAGCGTCGCCGATCGCCGCGACGATCTCGTCGGTCTGCGCGCGCGTCAGCCGCTGGCCGGGGGGAAAGCCGTTGGACGGCGGCAGTGCCGTCAGCGCCCCCACCCACATGCCCAGGTCGCGGGAGGGCAGCAGGTGGACGGTGCCGCGCGGCCCGTAGGTCTTGACCAGGCTGCGGTCGCCCCACAGCGCCTCCCGCACGTCGAGCCGGGTCGCGCCTTGGATCCGCAGCGCGATCCCCAGTTCGGCGGCCGACATCACCTGGGCGTGCACGCCCGCCATCGCGGTCACGATCGTGGCTGGCCGCGCCCCGGCGGACGGAGCCGACAGCGCGTGCCGCTCCAGCCGCCGGGCGCGGACCTCTTCCCAGGTCATCCGGACGGTCACCTCAGCGCACCTTTCCGAAGAAGGTGCGGATCTCGCGGGCCGGGAGCCCGGGGGCGTCCATGGCGGCGAAGTGCGCGGCGGCGTTGCCCTCGGGCCAGTGGATCACGTCCTGGACCCCGGTGTTCGTCGTCATGCCCCAGAGGTTACGCAGCGTCTAGGTCAGGATCTGTCCGCCACTTCGGGCATCCTCGAAGACATGGGAAACACGTCGGCGCGGCTGCTGAACCTGCTGTCGCTGCTGCAGACCCCGCGCGAGTGGGCCGGCAGCGAACTGGCCGAACGGCTGGGGGTCAGCCCCCGCACGGTCCGGCGCGACATCGACCGCCTGCGGGATCTGGGCTATCCGGTGCAGGCCACCATGGGCCCGGTCGGCGGTTACCGCCTGGTCGCGGGCACGGCGATGCCGCCGCTGCTGCTGGACGACGAGGAGGCGGTGGCGATCGCGGTCGGGCTGCGCACCGCCGCCGGTAACGCGGTCGAGGGCATCGGCGAGGCGTCGCTGCGGGCCATGGCCAAGCTGGAGCAGGTGCTGCCGTCGCGGCTGCGGCACCGGGTCTCCGCGCTGAACGCGGTCACCGTCCCGCTGCCGGAGTGGGGGGACGGCCCCAGGGTCGACCCGGAGACGCTGGCGGTGCTGGCGGCGGCCGCGGCGGGCCGCGAACGCCTCCGCTTCGCCTACGAGTCGGTGAGCGGGGAGGCGTCGCGGCGGCTGGTGGAGCCGCACCGGATCGTGCCGGCGGGGCGGCGCTGGTACCTGGTCGCCTTCGACAACGACCGGGACGACTGGCGGATCTTCCGGGTCGACCGGATCAGCGAACCGCGCCCCATCGGGCAGCGGTTCGAGACGCGCGAACCGCCCGGGCAGGACGCGGCCGCCTTCGTCATCGACCGGATGTCCTCGCTGGCGCCCACCTACCGGGCGGTGGCGACCCTCCACCTGCCCGCCGAGCGGGTGCGCGGGCGGCTGGGCGGCAACCCCGAGGAGATAGAGCCGATCGACGAGCACAGCTGCCGCCTCAACGGGCACAGCGACACCCTGGAGTGGCTGGCCAGCCGCCTGATGATGCTGGGCTGCGAGTTCGAGGTGCACGAGCCGCCGGAGCTGATCGAGTACCTGCGCGACCTGGGCGCCCGCGCGGCCCGCGCCGCGGGAGCGCCCGGCCCTGCCTGACCCGGCCGGCCCCGCCTGGCCCCGGGCCGGCCCGGCCGCGCTCGTCGCTCAGTCCGTCGTCGCCAGGTCCATCGTGAGGACGATCTTCCCGCGGATGTTCCCGGCCTTGTACGAGCGGTGCGCGTCGGCGGCCCGCTCCAGCGGGAAGGTCTCGCGGACGTGCACCGTCAGGTCGCCCCGCGCGTACAGGTCGGCCAGCCCGGCCAGCCGTGCCGCCGAGCGGGCGGGCGGGGTGACCCGGATGCCCAGCTTGTCCGCCTTGCCGTGCTCGACCAGGGTGAGGATCCGGCCGCGGTCCTTGACCAGGTCCAGGGACGCCTCCAGCGCGTGGCCGCCCACGCCGTCGAGCGCGGCGTCCACCCTGCCCTCGGGCGCCGAGCGCAGGACCCGTCCGGTGAAGTCCGGCCCGTAGGCGATGGGGAGGACGCCGAGGGACCGCAGGTAGTCGTGGTGCGCCTCGCGGGCCGCGCCGATCACGGTGGCGCCCGCCAGCCGTGCGAGCTGGACGGCGACGGTGCCGACCGCCCCGGCCGCGCCGTGCACCAGCAGCGTGTCGCCGGCCGCGATCGCCAGTTCCCCCACCGCGATGTGCGCGGTCTGCGCCGCGGCGCTGAAACCGCCCGCGACCGCCCAGGGCATCGAGGCGGGCTTGGCGGTGATCTGGTCGGCGGGGACCACCAGCCGTTCCTGGTAGGCCTGGAGCAGCCCGAATCCCAGCACCTCGTCACCGGGCGCGAACCCGGCGACGCCCTCCCCCGTCCGCTCCACGATGCCCGCGAACTCGTTGCCGGGAATGCGCGGGAAGGCGGCCTCCGCCCCGGCGGGCAGCCAGCCCTCCACCACCGCGACGTCGAACGGCTGCACCCCCGCCGCCTTCACCCCGATCAGCACCTCGCCCGGACCGGGCTGCGGCTCGGGCACATCGATCAGCCGCAGTACCTCGGGTCCGGGGCTCGTGGAAAGCGATCGCCTTGCTCATCTCCGGCTCCTTCGTTCAGTGTTGATCCACTGGTCATGAGGCTAGGAGGCGGGGCGCCACGGGCGAATCCGTGGAATCACGGTAGTGCCGGCCCCGGCTTCCGAAGTTCAGGAAGCCGTGAAGCGGGACAGTTCGCCGCGAGAGGTGATCCCGAGCTTGGGATAGGCCTTGTAGAGGTGGTACTCGACGGTCCGGTGGCTGAGGAACAGCTGCGCGGCGATGTCGCGGTTGCTCGCCCCGCCCGCCGCGAGCCGCACGATCTGCAGCTCCTGCGGCGTGAGGGCGGCCAGCCGGTCCCGGGGGGCCGCGGTTTCGGGCGCGGTCTCGCCGCTGGCGCGCAGTTCGGCGCGGGCACGCCCGGCCCACGGCGCGGCGCCGAGCCGTTCGAAGGCGGCCAGCGCGGAGCGCAGGGGCGCGCGGGCGTCGGCGCGGCGCCTGGCACGGCGCAGCCATTCGCCGTGGAGCAGTTCGGTACGGGCGCGTTCGAGGGGCCTGCCGCCGTCCTCGCGGTGCGCGGCGGCCGCCCGCGCGAGCAGCTCGCCCGCCTGCCCTGGCGGGGCGAGCAGGGCGTGGCAGCGCAGCGTGACGCCCCGGGCCCACGGCGGCCCGGCCGCCTCGGACCAGGCCGCGAACCGCCGGAACGGCCCGTCGGCCCGCTCGGGCGTCCCGGCCCGCACGGCGGCCTCCACCAGGTCCGCGGTAGCGAACCGGACGGCCGCGGTGTGCCGGGCGGGCCCCTGGACGATCTCCGTGAGCCTGTCCAGCGCCTCCTCGTACCGGCCCAAAGCCAGGTCGAGCAGTGCCAGCGCGCAGTCCGCGGCGGCCGCGGCCTCGTCCTGGCCGCCGCCCCGGGCCCGGGCGCGTTCGGCCAGTTCGCGGCAGGCCTCGGCGTCGCCCTCGATGGCCGCGAGGCGGGCGCTGACCGCGGCGATCCGGCCTTCGCGGTGGCTCTGGCCGGTGTCGCGGGCGAAGCCGAGCGCCTCGGCCGCCGCCGCCCGGGCGTCGCGGTGCAGTCCGGCGGCGGCCTGGGCCTGGGCGAGCATCTGGAGGGTGAGCGGCAGCGCCCCGGCCAATCCAA
Organism: Spirillospora sp. CA-255316; assembly: GCA_050942275.1. Lineage (GTDB taxonomy): Bacteria > Actinomycetota > Actinomycetes > Streptosporangiales > Streptosporangiaceae > Spirillospora. The sequence goes on from CP192047.1 coordinate 5,330,436, forward strand.
GGTCGCGGCTGCGGGCGGCGTCGGCGGAGGCCAGTTCCGCCGCGGCCTCGTCGTCGCCCAGCAGCAGCGCGAGGTTGACGACGAACAGGCGCACGATCAGGCTCTCGTGCGGCTCGGCCCGGGATCGTCCGACCAGGTCGCGCAGCGGCGGCAGCGCGGCGGCGTGGTCGCCCGCGGCGAGCCGCTCCAGCGCCACCAGGGCGGCGGCGACCGGAGCGGCGCCCGGGACCCGGGGCATCAGCTCCGCGGCCAGACCGGCCACCCGGCGCAGCGCCGCCTCCTCACCGGACGCCCAGGCGTTGCCCGCCGCGATGACCAGCAGCGTCAGCGCCAGGCCGGGGGCGTCGCCGGCGATCGGCTCGGCGCCGCGGGCCAGCAGCAGGGCGCTGCCGCCGGGGGTGCCGCGCTCGTGCTCGACGGTCGCGCGGACCATGGCGAGCCCGGCGTGCAGCAGCGGGTCGCCGGTCATCGCCAGCGCCCGCTGCGCCAGCGCGCCGGCCTGCTCGGTGCGGCCGACGGTGATCGCGGCCTGGGCGGCCCGGGTCAGGCGCCGGGCCCGGTCGGCGCCGCCGGGGCTGAGCCGCGCGGCCTCCTCGTACAGGGCGGGGGAGGAGACCAGGGCGCCGCGCTCGCGGGCCCGCTGCGCGGTCTGCTCCAACTCGGCGGCGACGGACTCGTCCGGGACGGGCGAGGCGGCGGCGCGGTGCAGGGCGCGGCGGTCGCCGTCCACGACCTCGGCCAGGGCCCGGTGCGCGGCGACGCGGGTGGCGAGCGGGGCGCCCTGGTAGGCCGCGGCGCGGACCAGCGGGTGCCGGAACGCGACCGACACGGCCGTGACCCGCACCAGCCCGGCCCGTTCGGCGAGCGCGAGGTCGGCGGCGCCGGCGCCCAGTCGCCCGGCGGCGCGCAGCACGGTCCCCAGGTCGCCGCCGCCCTCGGCCGCGGCGACCAGCAGGACCAGCCGGGACGGTTCGGGCAGCCGGTCGATCTGGACGCCGAACGAGGCCAGCACCCGCCCCGTCACCGGCAGCGCCGCCGGGGCGGAGGCCCGCCCGGAGCGCTCCTCCTCGCTCAGCCCGGCGGGCAGCTCGATGAGTGCGAGCGGGTTGCCGGCGGCCTCGTCCAGGATCCGGTCGCGCAGCGGCGCGGCCAGGCCCGGTGAGCGTTCGGCGAGCAGCCCGGCGGCGGTCTCGCGGCCGAGGCCGTCCAGTTCCAGCTCGGGCAGGCCGGGGGCGTCGAAGCCGTCCCGGGCGGCGAAGATCAGCGCGACACCCTCGGCGCCGAGGCGGCGGGCGGCGAACACCAGGGCGTCGGCAGAGGCGGGGTCGAGCCAGTGCGCGTCGTCGACCAGGCACAGCACGGGCCGTTCCGCCGCCAGCTCCGACAGCAGGGTCAGGACGGCCAGCCCGATGAGGAACCGGTCGCCGCCTCCCGCCCCGGCCAGGCCCAGCGCGCCGCGCAGTGCGTCCGCCTGCGCGGCGGGCAGGGCGTCCAGGCGCGGCAGGACGGGTCGCAGCAGCATCTGCAGGCCCGCGAACGGCAGTGCCGCCTCGGCCTCGACTCCCGTGGCGCGCAGCACGCGCGGCGGGTCCGGTCGGTCGGTGTCCCGCGGTGCGACCGGTCGCGCGGCCAGGCGGGCGGTCTCGTCGAGCAGGGCGGTCTTGCCGATGCCCGCCTCGCCGCGCACTACCAGAACGGCGCTGCGCCCGGCACGGGCCGCCTCGACGAGCCGCGCCAGCTCGGCGCGCTGCGCGTCGCGTCCCCTGAGCATCCGGTCAGGCCCGGATCCGGAAGCCGTTCTCGAACGTGCGTATCACGGTCGAGGTGACGCCGTGCAGCGGAAGCAGGCCCTTGTCGGCGTCCTCGAACCCGGTGAAGACCAGGGCCCAGAGCACGTGCTGGATCCAGGTGGCGGTGACCTCGGGATCGAACACGCCCTCGGCCTGGCCGCGCTCGATGAGCCGCAGCACCGGATCCTCGGCGACGACCCCGCCGTCCTCGCACCCGTCGCCGGGACGCGCGGGACCGTACTCCTCGAACACCCGGGGGTCGCCGAAGAGGAACACGATCCGGTCGCCGACGGCGACCATGGCCGCGATCAGCCTGCGCATCGCCTCCAGCGGAGGGCCGTCGTCGATCTGCGCCTGCTCGACCGCGCGCTCGAGGACCTCCAGGGAATCCTCGACGACGGCCTTGATCAGCTCCCGGCGGTCGGAGAAGTAGCGGTGCAGCGTGCTGCGTCCCACGTCGGCGGCCTCGGCGATGTCGGCCAGCGTCGCGCCGTGGTCGCGGGCCAGCACCGACGCGCCGGCCGCCAGGATCGCGCGGCGGGTGCGCCCGCGGGCACCGGACTCGGGGATCTCGGTCGTGCTCATTGCGCCAAAACGTATCACTTGACAACCATCGTGGGAGCTGTGCAACTCTAAATGGGACATCAATGTCCCAAAGAAGGAGCCCGCTGTGGATCCAACGGCATCCGCGGTCGTCGCCGAGGGGGTCCGTAAGCGCTTCGGCGCGACCACCGCCCTCGACGGCTTCGACCTGGCGGTACGCGAGGGCACGGTGTGCGGACTGCTCGGCCCCAACGGCGCGGGGAAGACCACCGCCGTCCGGATCCTGAGCACGCTGCTGCGGGCGGACGGCGGCCGGGCGAGCGTCGCCGGCTACGACGTGGCCCGCAGGTCCACCGAGGTCCGCCACCGCATCGGGCTGGCCGGCCAGCACCCGGCCGTGGACGAGATCCTCACCGGCCGGGAGAACCTGCAGATGTGGGGACGGCTGTACCACCTGGACGCCCGCACCGCCCGCCGCCGGGCCGACGAGTTGCTGGAGCAGTTCGGCCTGGCCGAGGCCGGGCGCAAGCGCGTCAAGCAGTACTCCGGCGGCATGCGGCGCAGGCTCGACCTGGCCGCCAGCTTCATCCTGGCGCCGCGCGTGCTGTTCCTGGACGAGCCCACCACCGGCCTGGACCCGCGCAACCGCAACGAGGTCTGGCGCGCCATCCGCGCCCTGGTCGACGGCGGCACGACGGTGCTGCTGACCACCCAGTACCTGGAGGAGGCCGACCGGCTGGCGCACCAGATCGCGGTGCTGGACTCCGGCCGGGTGATCGCCGACGACACCCCCGGCCGGCTGAAGTCGCGGATCGGCGGCGACCGGATCGACCTGGTGCTGCGCGAGCCGGAGGGGCCGGCGCGGGCCGCCGAGGTGGTCGCCCGCGTCACCGGGGCCGAGCCGCGCGTCGACCCGGACGCCCGGCGCGTCGACGCCCCGGTGCGCGACCGGATCGGCGCGCTCACCGAGATCATGCGGACGCTCGCCGAGGACGGCGTAGCGGTGGAGGACGTGACGCTGCGCCGCCCCACCCTCGACGACGTCTTCCTGCGCCTGACCGGCCACGGCGCCGCCACGCCCCCGGCCGATGCCCAGACCGGGGGCTCGCCCGATGGGCCGTTCGATGGGCCGGACGATGGGCCGGGCGGCGCCTCGGCGCCGTCCGAAGGCTCGGGGACGACGGGCCGGGGGGTGGCGGCATGACCGCGCTGGCCTCGCCCGCCCCGCCCACCCCGCCCAGTCCACCCGCCCCGCCCCGTACGGCGCCGGCCCGGCTGCGCTGGGCGGTCACCGACGGCTGGACGGTGGCCCGCCGCGACCTGATCCACTGGCTGCGCAACCCCAGCGTGATCGCCTACCAGCTGCTCTGGCCGATCATGATGGTGCTGATGTTCGGCTACGTGTTCGGCAGCGCGATGGTGGTGGCGGGCGGCGGCGACTACCGCGAGTTCCTGATGCCGGGCCTGTTCGGCCAGACGATGATGTTCGGCGTCGCCACCACCCTCACGGCGGTCTCCACCGACGCCTCCTACGGCGTGACCGACCGGTTCCGCTCGATGCCGATGTCGCCGTCGGGGGTCGTGCTGGGACGCAGCCTGTCCGACCTGATCAACTCGGTGCTCGAGCTGGCCATCCTGATCGGCTGCGGGCTGGTCGTCGGCTGGCGCTGGAACCAGGGCCCGGTCAAGGCGCTGGCCGCGGTCGGGCTGCTCCTGCTGCTGCGGTTCGCGCTGATCTGGGTCGGCATCCTGGTCGGGCTGATGATCAGACCGGAGGCCGCCGCCGCTGCCTGGGCGCCGCTGTTCCCCCTGACCATGGTCGCCAACACTTTCGTGTCCCCCGAGCAGATGCCCGGCTGGATGGGGACGCTCGCCGCCTGGAACCCGCTGTCGGCCACCGTCGCCGCCTGCCGCGAGCTGTTCGGCAACCCCGGAATGGGCGGTGACTCCTGGGCGGCGCAGCATCCGGTCCTGCTGGCCGTGCTCTGGCCGCTGGCGATCATCGTGGTGTTCCTGCCGCTGTCGGTGCGCCGCTTCCGCCGCCTGGACCGCTGACCGGCCCCGCCGGTCAGGTGCCGGTCACGTGCCGCCGCCGGGTTCCGGTGCGGAGGGGAGCGCGGCCTGGATGCAGTCCAGGACCCGTTCCAGGCCGTACCGGAACCCGGCTTCGGGGTCCATGTGGGGCTGCCGCGCGTCCTTGACAATCCGGGTGAGCATGGGGTGCTTCCCGCTGTTGATCAGCTGGTGGACGTAGGGCGCGCTGCGCCACATCCAGTTCTCCTTGCTGAGGCCGCTGCGGCGCCACTCCGACTCCCAGGCCAGTTCCTCCTGGACGGCGTTGTCCACGTACCCCGTCACCAGGCCCACCAGGACCATGATGTCGTCGATCGGGATGCCGACGTCCAGCGTGCCCATGCCGAACTCCAGCATCCGCAGCTGGTTGGGGCCGAACGAGGACCGCGCGCGCTGGAGCTCCGACATCCACGGGTGGCGCAGCCGCATCGCGCGGGTGCGTTCGGCCAGCAGGGTCAGGTCGGCGCGCCAGTCGCCGGAGGGCCGCTCGGGCAGGTCGAGCTCGCCGATGACATGGTCGACCATCAGCTCCAGCAGGTCGTCGCGGCCGGGCACGTACCGGTAGAGCGACATCGCTCCGGTGCCGATCTCGGCGGCGATGCGGCGCATGGACGCGGCCTCCAGGCCCTCGGCGTCGGCGATCCGCACCGCCGCCTCGGTGATCTGCGCGCGGCTGTAGGTCGGGCGCGGGCCCCGGGCCGGCCGCTCGGGGCGCATCCAGATGTTCACGTACTCGCTGTCGTCGCCGTTCTCGGTGCCGTCGGCCACCGGGCCCCACCTCCTCCTCCCCGGATCCTCCCGGATTCTAGTTGCGTACGTCGTACCCAGTTGTTTAGCCTACCGGCATTAAACCGCGTACGACGTACCCAGTGGAGGGCTGTATGACGGAACCGATCGTGCTGGCCGAGGGGCTGCGCAAACGCTTCGGCGACACCCACGCGCTGCGCGGGCTCGACCTGGCCGTGCCCGCCGGCCGGGTCTGCGGGGTCCTCGGCCCCAACGGCGCGGGCAAGACGACCTTGATCCGAATCCTGGCGACGCTGTCGGACCCCGACGGCGGCGGCGCGCGCATCGCCGGGCACGACGTAGTCCGGGACGCCGACCGGGTGCGGGCGCTGATCGGCCTGGCCGGGCAGTACGCCGCCGTCGACGAGAAGCTCACCGGCCGCGGCAACCTGCGCATGTTCGGACGGCTCTACCACCTGTCCCGCGCCGACGCCCGCCGCCGGGCCGACGAGCTGCTGGAACGCTTCGGGCTGATGGAGGCCGCCGACCGCCCGGTGGCCGGATACTCCGGCGGGATGCGGCGCCGGCTCGACCTGATCACCAGTCTGATCCTGCGTCCCCGGGTGCTGTTCCTGGACGAGCCCACCACCGGCCTGGACCCGCGCAGCCGCAACGAGATCTGGGACAGCGTCCGGGAACTGGTCGCCGACGGCACCACCGTGCTGCTGACCACCCAGTACCTGGAGGAGGCCGACCGGCTCGCCGACTCGATCGCCGTGGTCGACCACGGCCGCGTGATCGCCGCCGGCACGCCCGACGAGCTCAAGGGCGGCATCGGCGACCGGCTCGACGTGGCGCTGGCGGACCGGGCGCTGGTGGGACGGGCGGGCACCGTCTTGGGCGCGCTCACCGGCGGCGAGCCGGAGACCGAACCCGAGACCGGCCGCCTCAGCCTCCCCCTCGGCGGGGGCGGGGAGACAGTGCGACTGGCCGACGTCGTGCGGGAACTGGACCGGGCCGGGATCGACGCCGCCGACGTGAGCGTGCGCCGCCCGACGCTGGACGAGGTCTTCCTGCGCCTGACCGGAAAGACCAAGGAGAGCGTGCGATGACCACCGTCCGGACCTTCACCGCCCCCACCGCGCCTGCCGCACCCACCGTCCTGGAACGGGTGCGCTGGACCTTCAGCGACGGGCTCACCCTCGTCGGCCGCGAGCTGGGCCATATGCGCCAGGAGCCCGGCGCGCTGGTCGGCGCGCTCGTCTTCCCGGCCATCATGGTCGTGCTGTTCGGGTACGTGTTCGGCAGCGCCATCCAGGTGCCCGGCGGCGGGAACTACCGCGAGTACCTGATGCCGGGCCTGTTCTCCATGGTCACCTTCACCTCCGTCATGGCCCTGACGATGCAGGTGGCCACCGACGCCTCCAAGGGCGTCATGGACCGGTTCCGCGCGATGCCGATGGCCAGGTCGGCGGTGCCGTTCGGGCAGACCGGCGCCGACATCCTCACCGGCCTCCTGAGCCTGGGCATCATGGCGGGGGCGGGGCTCCTGGTGGGCTGGCGGGCGCACCGCGGCGTGCTGCCGACGGTCGAGGCGTTCGCGCTGCTGTTCCTGATGCGGTACGCGCTGAGCTGGGTGGGCTGCTACCTGGGGCTTGTGGTGAAGAACGAGCAGACCGCCGACCATCTGATGCCGCTGATCCTGCCGTTCACCATGCTGTCGAACTCCTTCGTGCCGACCGAGGGCATGCCGGCCTGGCTGCGGTTCCTGTCGGACTGGAACCCGGTCAGCGCGCTCACCGCCGCGTCCCGGCAGTTGTTCGGCAACCCCGGCGTGGCGACGGGCGACGCGGCGTGGCCCGTCGCGCACCCCACGGCGGCCGTGCTGCTGTGGTCGGCGGTGCTGCTGGCGGTGTTCGTCCCGCTGTCGGTCCGCACCTACCGGCGCAAGGGCCGCTGACGGGCCGGCCGGCGAGACCGTCCCGCCGGCCGGACCGGCCGGCGGGACGGCACGGGGATCAGACCCCGAAGGGCGCGGCGTACTCGATCGTCCCGGACGGGACGGCCGCGGACCCGCCGGGCGAACCGCCGAGCGAGCCGCCGAGCGAGCCGCCGAGCGAGCCGCCGAGCGATTCGTCGAGGACCAGCGCCATCAGCGCCTCGTCCGGCACCTCGAAGGACGCCCGGATCCCCATCCGCGAGGCCGGGACGAACCCGAACCGCGGGTAGTACTCCGGATGCCCCAGGACGACGACCAGCGGCTCGCCCCTCTCACCGGCGGCCCGCAGGACGGCCCGCGTCACGGCGCCGCCCGCCCCCTGCCGCTGATAGGCGGGCAGCACCGCCACCGGGGCCAGGGCGAGCGCGTCCGCGCCGCCGATCCGGCAGCGGGTGAGCAGCGCGTACGCGGCGATCCGCCCGCCGGGCGCCTCGGCCACCCACGACAGGCCCGGGATCCAGGCCGGGTCGGTGCGCAGGGCGTCCACCAGGTCGGCCTCCTCGGCCGTCGGGAAGGCGGCCAGCACGACCCGGCGCACGGCCGCGGCGTCCCGGCCGGTCTCGGGCCGGGTCCGCCATTCGATCGCGGGGCTCACCGCTTCTTCCCTTCGATCTTGTAGCGCTGCCGCAGCGACCGGCTGATCTCCTTGTACCGGCCTTCGCGTTCGGCGCGCAGCCGGGCGTCGCCGCGCGCGGCGATCCACTCGTTCTCGCGCAGCAGCTTGCGGTAGCTGTCCAGCCGCCGCCGGGGCAGCTCGCCCGCCTCGACCGCGGCGAGCACCGCGCAGCCGGGTTCGCTGTCGTGGGCGCAGTCGCCGAAGCGGCAGTCCAGCGCCAGCTCCTCCACGTCGGCGAAGGTCTGCCGGAGGCCGTCCGCGGCGTCGATGAGCCCGACGCCGCGGAGCCCCGGCGTGTCGATCAGCACCCCGCCGGCCGGCAGCGGCAGCAGCTCGCGGCGCACGGTGGTGTGCCGGCCCTTGCCGTCCTGGGCGCGGACCGCGCCCGTGGCGAGCAGGTCGGCGCCCAGCAGCGCGTTGCCGAGGGTGGACTTGCCCGCGCCGGACACCCCGACCAGCACGACCGTGCCGGTGAGCACGGCGGTGACGACGTCGATGCCGGTGCCGTCGGCCGCGCTGCAGGAGACGATGTCGGCCCCGGGCGCGACGGCGGCCACCTCCTCGATGCGCGCCCGCTCGGCCGCGGGGTCGGCGAGCCGGTCGGCCTTGGTGAGGACGACCACGGGCCGGGCGCCGCTCTCCCAGGCCAGGGCGAGCAGCCGCTCGATCCGTCCCAGGTCGATGGGTTCGGCCAGGGAGACGGTGACGGCGACGGTGTCGACGTTGGCGGCCAGGACCTGCCCGCGGGACTCGCCCGAGGACGCGGCGCGGACGATGGCGGTGCGGCGGGGGAGCAGCGCGGCGAGGGCCGGGTGCTCCCCGGTCCGCAGCGCCGCCCAGTCCCCGGTGCACGGGGCCTCCAGCGGGCCGCGGGAGGCGACCGGCGCGGTGTCGGCCCGCATCGGCCCGGATTCGGTGATCACGTCGCAGCGGCCGCGGTCGACGGCGGCGACGCGGGCGGGCACGAGCCCCGTCTCACGGTACGGGGCGAAAGCTTGCTCCAGGTCCCCGTCCCAGCCATAGGCGGACAGGGCCTGCGAAGATGCAGAGAACAACGGTGTGGAACCCTTGCGTGAAGGGACCCGGCGACGGCCGTGAAGGCGTCAGCTCCGGGCCCGGGAAAGGAGGACGGCCGGAGTGCTGCGCGCAGCAGCCATCGCCGCGACGGCCATACACTCCACCTCCCTTTCCCCTCGGAGACCCGCAGTCCTTCCGCAGTTCCGCCCGCGAGATTACCGGCTCCCACCCCGGCCCGCCACCCGGTTTCCGTCCAGGCCGTCCCCGGCTCGGTCATGCTCGCCTCAGGCGAGCAGGGCGCGCACCTCCGCGAGAAGGTCGACCTGGGCGCGCCAGCCGGGTCCCGCCACACCGATGACCGCATGCCGCGCGCCCGCCGCCCGGTAGGCCGCGAGCCGTTCGGCGGCCTCCTCCGGCTTCCCGGTGAGCGGGATGTCCAGGACCTCCTCCAGCGGCCTGCCGTACGCGCCGCTGATGCCCGACGCCAGGTCCTCGCGGGAGGGCAGGCCGGGGCCGGTGCCCAGCGCGCAGGTCCCGCCGATCGCGACGACCGGCACGGGACGGCCGTGCCCGGTCGCCTGCTCGGCCAGCCGCTCCGCGCCCTCGGCCACCTCCTCGGGGGAGATCAGCGAGGGGAACCAGCCGTCGCCCAGCCGCGCGGCCCGCCGGATCGCGGCGGCCGAGGCGTTCCCGACCCAGACCGGCGGCATGTCCACCGCCGGCTCGAGCCTCACCGGCGGCGCACCGGGCGCGTCGGGGAGCGGGACCTCCTCGCCCGCCAGCAGCCGCGGCAGCAGTTCCAGCGCGGTGTCGGTGCGCCGCCCGCGCTCGCCGTACGGGACGCCCGCCGCGGCCCACTGCTCGGGGCCGCCGCCCGACCCGGCGCCCAGGACCAGCCTGCCGCGCGCGAGGTGGGCCAGGGTCGCGATCTGCTTGGCCGCCCATGCCAGCGGGCGGATCGCGGGGACGAACACGCTGGTCCCGACCCGGATCCGGGTGGTGGCGGTCGCCGCCGCGGCCAGCGCGACCGGGGCGTCCAGAACGGGACGTCCCACGGCCAGGTGGTCGCCGTGCCACACCCCGTCCAGCCCGGCGTCCTCGGCGTGCCGCGCCGCCGCGGCCAGGTCGACGCCCTCGTGGCGCTGGACGGCGATGCCGGGAAGGATCACGCCGATCTCGAAGGTGCTCACATTCGTCCTCTCACGGTGCCGCCGCTGTCGGGCTCCCTGGAAGGGCCCGGTCCAACGGTGCAACCTCAAGCGGAGTCGAGGTCAAGCGCGTTCACCCGCGCGGGGGAGCGGGATCGGCCTGCGCGGGGAGGAGCACCGGGCGCCGCCGCCCGAAGATCGGACGCATGGCGGCGATGACGATGAACTCCCTGCGGCGGCCGCGGCCCCGCGCCTTGGCGGCGATCGGCGTCCCCTGGCTGATCGCCTACGGGATGCTGCAGGCCTACTGGCGGCTGGGCCACCGTCCGGCCGAGCTCTCGCCGGTCGGCGACGACCTGGTGTTCCTCAACGGCTGGGGCGTGGTGGGCCTGTGCGGCGCGGCCGTGACGCTGCTGGCGGGGCTGGCGATATTGCGCCTGTCGGGGGCGGCGCGGCGGCTGCTGTTGCTGGCGTCATGGGCGACGGCGGTCACGCTGGTCGCCGCCGCGGCGATGGTGCTGCTGGACGTGGTCGGCGGGATCCTGCCCGGCCTGGGGATCGAGTTCTTCCCGCTCGGGGCGCTGAGCCGGGCGGCGTGCGCGGGCGGCGGCGTCATCGTCGGGACGGCCGCGCTGTCGTACCAGCGCGCCACCCGTGCCGGATGCGCCGCCTGCGGCCGCACAGGCCCGGCGCAGGCTCCCGGGCGGCCGGGGCACGTGCCGGCTTGGGCGTTCGTGGCGGCGTACGGGGCCGTGGCCGGCTGCGCGGTGCGGATCGGCGCCCAGGCCGCGGTCGGCTTCGACCGGTCCCCGCTCACCTCCGGAGTCTCCGTGCTGCTGTTCGAGCTGGGGTTCCTGCTCGGCGGGGGCCTGCTGCCGCTGTCGCTGGTGCACTCCTGGGGACGGGTCTGGCCGCGGTGGGTGCCGGGCCTGGGCAGGCGCGCGGTGCCGCGGCGGCTGGTGCTGTGGCCGGCGGCCGGGATCTCCGCGGGACTGGTCGTGTACTTCGGGCTCATGCTCCTCCAGATGATCGCCGAGCGGCTGCGGGGCCGGAACCCCTTCCCGCCGTCGGGCGGGCTGGACCTGCCGGAGGCGTTCTTCTGGTTCGCGGTGCCCTCCTACCTGGCGTGGGGGGCCGGGATGGCGGCGGCGGCATTCGGGTACCACAGGTTGACCCGTCCGGCATGCCCAGAGTGCAGCCGGTGAGCCGGCGGCCATGGCGGGGAACGAAAAGGATGAATCGCGTCAGCGCCGGTTAAGGTGATGTCAAAGACTCGACCATCGTGGGGGCGTGGCCGTGGAGGAACAGTCGGAGAAGCCCGGCGTGGTGGCGCCGCGCGAAGTCGACCGCCCCGGCGACCGGGATGTCGACCCGGCGCCGCTGGCGGCCAGGCTCGACCGAGCCGCGGCCGAGCGCATGGAAGAGCTGTGGAACGGCGTCGGCCCGGCCGCCGTCGAGGCCGCCCGGCTGGCCGTCACCGTCAGCGACCCGGTCCGGCAGGCCGCGCGCGAGGCCGCCGGCCGCGCCGCCGTCACGGTCCTGGACCAGATCTCCGGCACCCCGGCGATGCGGGCGGTGGAGCAGGCCGCCCGCGAGGCCGCCGTGAAGATCGCCACGACGGCGGCGGAGAAGGCGGTCGCCGAGGCCCGCACCGCCGCCGAGTCCAACGCCGTCACCGGCGCCGCCCTGGAGGTCACCACCACCGCCATGACCATCGCCGGGCAGGCCGCCTCGCACCCGATGGCCGTCGCCGCGGCGCGGCTGGCCGCCCGCAACCCCCTCGCCCGCGCCGCCACCGCGACCGCCCTCGACGTGGCCGGCCGCACGGTCGCCGCCCCGGTGGTGCAGGCCGCGACCAGGACGGTGGTCGACTCCACCATCGACACGGTCGCCGAGGTCGCCGCCGACGTGGCCCTGGACGTGGCCCGCGACGTCGTGCTGCGGGTGGTGCGGGAGACCGCCCGCGACACCGCCCGCGACCTGGCCGTCATGGTCGGCGGGCGGGCCCGCGAGGCCGCCGCGATGACGCCGGTGACCGCCGCCGCGGCCGAGATGGCCGGCGAGGTGGCCACCGAGGTCGCCGCCCGCGCCGCCGGGAGCGACACCGTCCGCGACACGGTCCGGTCCGCCGGTGGGCTGCTGGCCGCGGTGGCCGGCAGCGCGGTGGCCCGTACCGCACGCGACCTGGCCGGCCGCGCCGCGGCCGCCGCGGTCGAGGCCGTGCTGGCGGAGCTGATGCGGGAGGCGCTGAAGCTGGCGATGCGCGAGCGGCTCCGCGGGCTGATGTTCGAGGTGGCCCGGGACGTGGTGGTCGACGTCGCCAAGACCACCTGGACCACCGCGGCCGGGCCGGTGCCGCGCCCGGCGGAGCGGGAGGTCGAGGAGGCCGGAGAGGTGCTGGCGTCGTTCACCGGGCTGCTGGGCCGGGCCGCCAAGGCCACCGCCGGCTTCATGGCGACCGCGGCCCCCGCCGGGCCGCCCGCTCCCGCCGCCCAGCGTGACGGCGACGCGGGCGAGCGCGGAAGCGGCCCTGACGAGGGCGATCGCGACCGGGACGACCGGGGCGACCGCGACGAGGGCGACCCCTGGGCGGCCGCCACCGCACCACCCGGCCCGGCGGCCTGAGAACTTCCTGAAATAACCATGAGAAACAGGCCTGCGCGGCATGACCGCATGTCAGCGCTGGTTACGTTGTGTTCATGGAGCCTGGGAGCACCGGCGCGGCGCCCGCCCGGATACTCGTCGTGGACGACGAGCCCGCGGTACGGGAGTCGCTGACCAGCAGTCTGGAGTTCGAGGGCTACCAGGTCGGCGAGGCCGCCGACGGGGTGATCGCGCTGGAGCGGGTCGAGCACGACATGCCCGACCTGGTGGTGCTGGACGTCCTCATGCCGCGGATGGACGGGCTGACCACCTGCCGCCGGCTGCGCGCCCAGGGCGCCACCATGCCGGTGCTGATGCTGACCGCCCGCGACATGGTCGGCGACCGCGTCACCGGGCTGGACGCCGGCGCCGACGACTACCTGGCCAAGCCGTTCGAGCTGGACGAGCTGCTGGCGCGCATCCGCGCGCTGCTGCGGCGCAGCGCGATGGCCGCCCCGGCGGGCCGCGGTCCGGGCGAGGTCCTGGCCTTCGACGACCTGCGGATGAACACCGCCACCCGCGAGGTCACCCGGGCCGGGAGGCCGCTGGAGCTGACCCGCACCGAGTTCATGCTGCTGGAGATGTTCCTGCTGCACCCCAGGCAGGTCCTCACCCGCGAGCGGATCCTGGAGACGGTCTGGGGGTTCGACTTCGAGCCGGCCTCCAACTCCCTGGACGTGTACGTGATGTACCTGCGCCGCAAGACCGAGGCCGGCGGGCTGGCGCGCCTCGTCCACACGGTGCGCGGGGTGGGGTACGTGCTGCGAACGGCGTCGTGATGAGGCGGCTGTCGCTGCGCGGGCGGCTGTCCCTGCTGGTGGCGGTGGCGGTCGCCGTCGCGGTGGCGGCGTGCGCCACCGCCAGCTGGTTCCTGGTCCGCGACCAGCTGTACAAGGAGCTCGACAAGCGGCTGGGCGCGATGGGCGGCCCGCTGTCGCCGGGCGGGCGGGGCTACCCGCTGCCGGGGCCCCAGCCGGACGGCGGCCCACCGCGCGACACGCGCCGTTCGTGGGAGCTGACGGGCGCGCTGGAGCGGTGCTCGCCGACCGCGACGACCACCAGCGCCCAGCTGAGGCCGCCCGGCCCCTACGACATCATGCAGCTGGTGAACTCCAAGGGCGGTGCCTGCACGATCCCCAACGCCGGCGCGCTCACCGTCACCGCCGCCGACGCGAGGGTCGCCAGGGGCGGGGCGGTGTGGGCCGTGCACGACGGCATCGGGGTGACCGCCAACGGAGAGCGGGTGGACGTGCGCATCCACACCCGCTCGTTCTCGGCGACCGACGGCACGCGGGCGGCGGTGTCCTTCGCGCTGCGCCTCGACCAGGTGGAGGAGCCGCTGAACCGGCTGGCGCTCGCGCTGGTGACGGTCGCCGCGCTGGGCGTGCTGGCCTCGGCCGGCACCGGCCTGCTGATCGCGCGGGCCTCGCTGCGGCCGGTGGACGAGCTGACCGCGGTCACCGAGCACATCGCCCGCACCCAGGATCTCGACACCCGCATCCCGGCCGAGGGCGCCGACGAGATCGCCCGGCTGAGCCGCTCGTTCAACACCATGACCGCGGCGCTGGCCGCCTCCCGCGACCACCAGCAGCAGCTGATCGCCGACGCGGGGCACGAGCTGCGCACCCCGCTCACCAGCCTGCGCACCAACATCGACCTGCTGCTGCGGGCCGAGGCGTCGGGGCGGGAGCTGCCCGCCGAGACCCGGCACAACCTGATGGTGAACGTCCGGTCGCAGATGCGGGAGCTGTCGAGCCTGGTGGGCGACCTGCTGGAGCTGGCCCGTCCGGAGGAGGCCGAGCCGGCGCGCGAGACGGTCGCGCTGCACGAGGTCGCCGCCCGCGCGGTGGAGCGGGCCCGGCCGCGCGGCCCCGGCCTGACCATCGACGCCCGGGTCGAGCCGTGGTTCGTGACCGGCGATCCGGCGTCGCTGGAGCGCGCCGTGGTGAACCTGCTGGACAACGCGGTGAAGTTCAGCCCGCCGGGCGGGGAGGTGCGGGTGCGGCTGGCGGGCGGCGAGCTGAGCGTCCGCGACCACGGCCCCGGCATCCCGGCCGAGGACCTCCCGCACGTGTTCGAGCGGTTCTGGCGCTCGCCGTCGGCGCGGAGCCTGCCGGGGTCGGGGCTGGGCCTGTCGATCGTCGCCCGGGTCGTCGCCGAGGGCGGCGGGAAGGTGCGCCTGGAACCGGCCGGCGGGGGCGGCGGCACCGTCGCCCGGATCTGGCTGCCCGGCGCGCCGGAGCGGGCCGACTGAGGCTTTCTCATCGGGGATTAATGATCGCCTTAGGCCCCTCCCACACCGGCCGCCGACCTTGGTCGCATGAACCACTTGGTCACCGATCCGGCCGACCCGGCCGGGGCGCAACCGGGCCGCCGGGATGACGGCGGCGGGGGGCGGCGCCTCGTCGAGGTGGTCGTTCCCGTCTACAACGAGCAGCACGTGCTGGAGGCCAGCGTGGGCCGCCTGCACGACTATCTGGAGTCCACTTTCCCCTACCCGTTCAGGATCACCATCGCCGACAACGCCAGCACCGACTCCACCCGGTGGGTCGCCGAGGACCTGGCGGCGCGGCTGCCGCACGTGCGGGCGGTGCGGCTGGAGCAGAAGGGCCGGGGCCGGGCGCTGCGGCACGTGTGGAGCCGCAGCGACGCCGACGTCGTCGCCTACATGGACGTCGACCTGTCCACCGACCTGGACGCGTTCCTGCCGCTGGTGGCGCCGCTGATCTCCGGGCACAGCGACCTGGCGATCGGCAGCCGCCTCTCGCGCGGGTCGGCGGTGGTTCGCGGGCCCAAGCGCGAGTTCATCTCCCGCTCCTACAACCTGCTGCTGCGGACGGCGCTGGCGGCGCGGTTCTCCGACGCCCAGTGCGGGTTCAAGGCGGCCCGGACCGAGATCGTGCAGGCGCTGCTGCCGGCGGTGGAGGACGAGGCCTGGTTCTTCGACACCGAACTGCTGCTGCTGGCCGAGCGCAACGGGCTGCGCATCCACGAGGTCCCGGTGGACTGGGTGGACGATCCCGACAGCCGCGTCGACGTGCTGCGCACGGCGCTGGACGACCTGAAGGGCATGGCGCGGGTCGGGCGGCGGATGCTGACCGGCGCGTTCCGCGCCCCGGTGGGCGGGCGGCGCGGGCCGGGGGCGCGTGCGGAGCTGCCGGCGGGGATGGCGCGGCAGCTGCCCTCCTTCGCGATCATCGGGGTGGTCAGCACGCTGGCGCAGCTGGTGCTGTTCGTGCTGCTGCGCACGGTGACGGGCCCGCTGTGGGCCAACGCGATCTCGCTGGTGATCACCACGGTGGGCAACACCGCCGCCAACCGCCGGTTCACCTTCGGGGTCACCGGGCCCGAGCGGGCGTTCCGGCAGCAGCTGGAGGGCGGGCTGGCCTTCCTGCTGGGGCTGGCGCTGAGCAGCGGCGGGCTGGCGTTGCTGCACGCGACCGTGCCGGGCGCCTCCCGCACGGTCGAGGTGCTCGCTCTGGTGACGGCCAACGGCGTGGCCACGCTGGTGCGTTTCCTGCTCATGCGCGCGTGGATCTTCCACCCGCGCAGGCTGGGCCGCCGCGGCCGGACGGTCGGGACCGCGGTGCCGGATGCCGTGCCGGGGCCCGAGTCCGGGGCGGCCGGGGACGCGCACGATGCGGCACGCGGTCAGGAAGTGACGGGAGGGCGGGCGCGATGACGTTCACCGGCACCGACACGGTCGGGAGCACGCCTGACGGAGCGGCCCGCGGCGGCCTTGGAAGGCATGCCGGACCCGCCGGGAGCGCCGGACGGTCGGGACGGCCGCCGTGGCGGCAACGGCTGCGGCGGCTCGCGCTGGGCGGGCCCGAGGATCCGAAGTGGGCCAGGCCCGCGCTGTGGGCCGTGGTGCTGCTGGCCTTCGGGCTGTACGCGTGGAACCTGTCCTCGAACGGCTACGCCAACATCTACTATTCGGCGGCCGTCAGGAGCGGCACCGAGAGCTGGAAGGCGTTCTTCTTCGGCGCCCTGGACTCCGGGTCGTTCATCACCGTGGACAAGCCGCCGATGGCGCTGTGGGTGATGGGGCTGTTCGCCCGGGTGATCGGGTTCGGCCCGTGGAGCCTGCTGCTGCCGCAGGCGCTGGCGGGCGCCGCCGCCGTCGCCGTGCTGTACGCGACGGTCCGGCGGGCGTCCGGCCATCCGGCGGCGCTGGTCGCGGCGGGGGTGCTGGCGCTGACGCCGATCACCGTGGCGATCAACCGCGACAACAATCCCGACACGCTGCTGGTCCTGCTGCTGGTGCTGGCGGCGTGGGCGTGCCAGCGGGCGGTGGAGTCCGGGCGGCTGCGCTGGCTTGCGGCCGCGGCGTTCTTCGTCGGCTGCGGGTTCAACACCAAGATGCTCCAGGCGTTCCTGGTCGTCCCCGCGCTGGCGCTGGCCTACCTGGTGGCGGCCAAGGCCCCGTTCTGGCGGCGCGTCCGGCATCTGGTCGCGGCCGGTGCGGCCCTGGCGGTCTCGAGCCTGTGGTGGATGGCCGTGGTCGACCTGATCCCGGCGGACCGGCGGCCGTTCATCGGCGGCAGCTCCGACGGCACGGTGTGGGACCTGGTCATCGGCTACAACGGCCTGGGCCGGATCCTCGGCGAGGAGGGCGGCCCGGGGGCCGGCCGCGGCGGTCCCGGCGGGGGCGGCGGTTTCGGCGGCGCGGCCGGTGCCGGGCGGCTGTTCAACGACACGCTCGGCGGCCAGATCTCCTGGCTGCTGCCGTACGCGGCGATCGCGCTGGTGGCGGGGCTGGTGCTGCTGTGGAAGCGGCCGCGCACCGACCCGGGGCGGGCCGGGCTGCTGGTGTGGGGCGGCTGGCTGGCGGTGCACTTCGTGGTGTTCAGCTTCGCCGAGGGCACCTTCCACCCGTACTACGCCACGGCGATGGCCCCGGCGATCGGCGCGCTGGCGGGTGCGGGCACGGTCCTGCTGTACGGCGCGTACCGGCGTTCCCTCGCCTGGGCGTGGGTGCTGCCGGTGGGGGTGGCGGTCACGGGAGCGTGGTCGTTCGCGCTGCTGGCCCGTACGCCCGACTGGAATCCGTGGCTGCGCTGGGCGGTGGCCGCGGTGACCGTCCTGTCAGTGGTGGGGCTGGCGGCCGGGCGCGCGCTGCGCGGGCGCGGGGGCCGGGTGGCCGTCGCGGGGCTGGCGCTGGCGCTGGCGGCGGGGCTGGCCGGTCCGGCGGCGTACGCGGTGTCGGCGGCCTCGTCGCAGGTGATCGCCACCAACCCGCTGGCGGGGCCGGTGACGGGGGCGGGGTTCGGCCCGGGTGGGCGTCCGGGCGGCGGGCCCGGCCGGATGCCCGACGGCGGCCGGTTCCCGGGCGGCCCGATGCCAGGCCCGGGCGCGGCTCCCGGCGGAGCGATGCCCGGCGGGGCGATGCCCGGCGGGTTCCGGCCGCCCGCGGGCGGTTTCGGTGGCGGACGCGCCGGAGGCGGTCCGGGCGGGCAGGTCAGCGACCGGATGCTGGAGTACCTGCGCGAGAACCGCGACGGCGCGAGCTGGCTGGTGGCGGTGGGCAGCGCGCAGCAGGCCTCGTCGGTCATCGTGGAGACCGGTGAGCCGGTGATCGCCATGGGCGGCTTCACCGGACGGGACCCGGCGATGACGGTGGCCAAGCTGCAGGAGTACGTCGAGAGCGGCAGGCTCCGCCACATCCTCATCGAGGGTGACGGCGGCCGACGCCCGGGCGGGATGGGCGGCGGCGACTCGGAGGTCACCGCATGGGTGCAGAAGAACGGCACCCTTGTGGACCCGAGCGCTTACGGCGGCTCGTCCTCCTCCTCAGCCGGCTCCTCGGACTCGTCCGGTGGCAGCGGCGCCCGGCTCTACAAGCTGGGCTGACCTTCAGACCGCGGGCCGGCCCGCTGTTCCACTCCGCCGGCCGGCCCGCCTCCCTCCCGTTTCTTGCGAAGGAACCGACGATGACGACCACTCTGCCGGGCGCGCTGCCGGGCGGCCGGGACGGAACACCGGCCTCCGGCGGCCGGCGAACGAGCCTGCGAGGCACGGCACGAAGGGCGCTGCGCACGGCGCTGCGCGGGCCCGAGCAGGACCCGCCGTGGGCACGGCCCGCGCTGCTGGGCCTGCTGGCCTGCACCGCCCTGCTCTACCTGTGGGGGCTGGGCGCCTCGGGCTGGGCCAACTCCTTCTACTCCGCCGCCGTGCAGGCGGGCGCGACGAGCTGGAAGGCGTTCTTCTTCGGCTCGTCCGATGCCGCAAACGCCATCACCGTGGACAAGACCCCGGGTGCGCTGTGGCCGATGGCGCTGGCGGCCCGGGTGTTCGGGGTCAACTCCTGGAGCATCCTGGTGCCGCAGGCGCTGATGGGCGTGGCGACCGTCGGCACGGTGTACGCCACGGTCCGGCGGCGGTTCCCGGCCGGTGCGGCGCTGCTGGCGGGTGCTGTGCTGGCCCTGACACCGGTCGCGACGCTGATGTTCCGGTTCAACAACCCCGACGCGCTGCTGGTGCTGCTGCTGACGCTGGGCGCGTACGGCATGGTGCGGGCGCAGGAGGGGGCGAGCACCCGCTGGCTGGTGTTCGCGGCCTGCTGCGTGGGTTCGGGGTTCCTGGCCAAGATGCTGCAGGCGTTCCTGGTGGTCCCGGTGTTCGCGCTGGTGTACCTGGTCGCGGCGCCGGGGCCGGTGCGGCGCAGGATGTGGCAGCTCGTGCCCGCCGGGGCGGCGCTGGTGGTCTCGGCGGGCTGGTGGGTCGCGGTCGTCGCGCTGGTGCCGGCGTCGTCCCGCCCCTACATCGGCGGGTCGCAGGGCAACAGCGTGCTGGAGCTGGCGCTGGGCTACAACGGCCTGGGCCGGCTGAACGGCGACGAGGTCGGCGGCCTGGGCAACCTCGACCAGGACGCCGGGCCGCTGCGGATGTTCGGCGCGGTCATCGGCGGGCAGGTCTCCTGGCTGCTGCCCGCGGCGCTGACGCTGCTGGCGGCGGGGCTGTGGCTGACGCGGCGGGCGCCGCGCACCGATCCGGTCCGTGCGGCGCTGGCGCTGTGGGGCGGCTGGTTGCTGATCACCGGTGTGATCTTCAGTTTCATGCAGGGGATCTTCCACGAGTACTACACGGTGGCGCTGGCGCCGCCGATCGCGGCGCTGGTGGGGATGGGCACGGCGCTGCTGTGGGAGCGGCGCCGCAGCCCGGCGGCCTCGGTGGCGCTGTCGGGCGTGGCGCTGGTGACGGCGCTCTGGGCGTACGTGCTGCTGGGCCGTACCGGGGACTGGTATCCGGGACTGGCGCCGATCGTGCTGGTGGCGGGCGTGGTGAGCGCGGGCGCGCTGCTGGGCGCCGGTCGCCTGCCGCGTTCGCTGGCGGCGGGGGCCGCGGTGTCGGCGGTGGTGTGCGGGCTGGCCGGGCCTGCGGCGTACGCGCTGGAGACCGCGGGCACCCCGCACACCGGTGCGATCGTCACGGCGGGCCCGTCGACCGGTTTCGGGCCGGGAGGGGGCCGTGGGCCCGGGGGCATGCGGCGGCCTGGCGGCGGCGGTGCGGGCGGAAGGTTCGCCGGGCCGCCGCCGGGCGGCATGGGCCAGGGCGGGATGCCGTTCCCGGGCGGCCGTCCCGGCCGTGGCGGGGGGATGCCCGGCGGATTCCGTGGCGGCCTGGGCGGTCCTGGGGGCCCGGGTGGTCCGGGCGGGCTGCTGAACGCGGCCGAGCCCGGGGCCGAGGTGACCGCGACACTCAAGGCCGGCGCGGCTTCCTACACCTGGGTCGCGGCGGCGGTCGGCTCCAACAACGCCTCGGGCTACCAGCTCGCCACCGGGAAGCCGGTGATGGCGGTGGGCGGGTTCAACGGGACCGATCCGGCGCCGACGCTGGAGCGGTTCAAGGAGCTGGTCGCCGCCCGGAAGATCCACTACTTCGTGGGCGGCGGCTCGATGGGGATGCGGCGCGCACAGAGCGGCAGCGACGCCGCCCAGCGGATCGGCGAGTGGGTGCAGCAGAACTTCACCGCCGTCACGGTCGGCGGGGTCACGCTCTACGACCTGACGGCGCCGTCCTCGTGATCGGACCGGCGTGATGGGGTACTCGGAGGGAAGAGGCCGCGAGGAAGGCACCGAACAAGCTGCACGAGCGAGCAGCACGAGCGAGGAGACGGACCGATGGCAGAACTGCTCGACGACGCCGCGATCACCGCCCGTCTCAAGGACCTGCCCAACTGGACGCGGGACGGCAAGGAGATCCGCCGCCGGGTGAAGGCGCCGTCGTTCATGGCGGGGATCGAGCTGGTGGCGGAGGTCGCCCGGGCCGCAGAGGAGGCCGACCACCATCCCGACATCGACATCCGCTGGCGGACCCTGACCTTCGCCCTGACCACCCACAGCGCGGGCGGGCTGACCAGCCGCGACTTCGATCTGGCGGCGCGGATCGACGCGATCGCCTCCCGGCACGACGCCGAGTAGGGCCGGGCGAGGGCGCCCGTGGGGGTGCAGGTGGCGGTGTGCGGGCCGGCCGAGTGCACCGGGCGGGAGCGGGCGCGGGCGCACGAGACGGGCCGGCTGCTGGCCGGTCGCGGCGCGGTGGTGATCTGCGGCGGCTACGGCGGGGTGATGGCCGCGGTGGCCGCCGGCGCCCGGTCGGCCGGCGGCGTGGTGGTGGGCATGCTGTCGGGCGCCGACCGCGCCGGGGCGGCTCCCGATCTGACCGTGGTCCTGCCGACCGGGCTGGGGCAGGCCCGCAACGCGCTGATCGTGAACGCCGCGGACGCGGTGATCGTGGTCGGGGGGTCGTGGGGGACGCTGTCGGAGCTTGCGATGGCGATGCGCCGCGGCCGGGTCCCCGTCGTCCAGCTCGGGGGCTGGCGGGTGGTGGACGGGGACGGCCGGCCGATCGAGGGCGTCCGGTACGCGGCCGATCCGGCCGAAGCGGTCCGCCTGACCGGCCTGTGGGATTGAGTCTGCACGGCCGAGCGTGCACGGCTGAGCCTGGGCGATGAGGCTGCGCGACTGGGTTCGCGGCCTGACCGCCACCTGGCCGGGGCGGCGGGTCAGCGGGTGCGGCGCCGGAAAAGCACGCCGGAGAGAGCGGCCGCGACCAGCAGGATCCCGGCGCACCAGGCCAGCGCGGTCCAGGGCCGGTCGCCGACGGGCTGGTCGAGCATCAGGCCGCGCACGCTCTCGATGATGGGGGTGGCGGGCTGGTTGCGGGCGAAGCCGTGCAGCCAGTCCGGCATCGTCTCGATCGGGACGAACGCGCTGCTGGGGTAGGGCAGGAACAGCACGAAGAAGGTGAAGCCGCTGGCCGCCTCGGCGGTACGGGCCAGCAGCCCGACCATGGCGGAGATCGCCGACATGGCCACGATGAAGGCGGTGAGCAGGGCGAGGGTCGCCAACCAGGCGGCCGGCCCGGCGCCGGGTCGGAAGCCGATGGCGAACGCGACGGCGAAGACCACGACGACCGAGAACAGGTTGCGCAGCGCGCTGGCGGTGACGTGGCCGGACAGCAGCATCCGGCCGCCGATGTCCATGGAGCGGAACCGGTCGACGATGCCCTCCTCCAGGTCGCTGGCGACCATCACGGCCGTCATTGAGGCGCCGTAGGAGGCGCACATGACCAGCACGCCGGGCACCGCGTAGGTGACGTACTCGGACGTCCCGGACTGGATGGCGCCGCCGAACAGGTAGACGAACAGCAGCAGCACCATGACCGGCAGCAGCACGGCGGTCAACAGCGCGTCCAGGTTGCGCATGGTCAGGCGCAGGCTGCGGCCCGCCAGGACGGGCCAGGCGGCGAGTTCAGACAACGGAGGCCTCCTTGCCGGCGCCGGTGCTCGTCTGATCCGCGGCGGCGCTCGTGTCGTCGGTGTCGTCGGCGGGGGCGGGGGTTCTGGTGGCGGTGCGGCCGGTGAGGGCCAGGAACACGTCGTCCAGGGTGGTGTCGTGGACGGCGAAGCGTTCCACGGCCGTGCCGGCGGGGTCGAGTTCGTTGAGCAGGGCGCGCACGTGCGCGGCCGTGCCGTCACTGGCGACGCCGACGGTGAGGCGGGCCGGGTCGCGGTGCGCGACGCGCGGGCCGAGGACGGCGGTCAGCGCGTCGAACGCGGCGGGGCCGGTGGCGACCAGGTCGAGGCGCTGGTCCGCGACGCGTTTCTTCAGCTCGGCGGCGGTGCCCTCGGCGACGACGCGGCCGGCGTCCAGCAGCGCGATGCGGTCGGCGAGCCGGTCGGCCTCCTCCAGGTACTGGGTGGTGAGGAAGACGGTGACGCCGCCGGCGGTGAGGTCGGTGACCACGTCCCACATGGCCCGTCTGCTGCGCGGGTCCAGGCCGGTGGTGGGCTCGTCCAGGAAGAGCACGTCGGGGTCGGTGAGCAGGCCGGCGGCCAGGTCGAGGCGGCGGCGCATGCCGCCGGAGTAGGTGCCGACGCGGCGTCCGGCGGCCTCGGTGAGGTCGAAGCGTTCCAGCAGTTCGGCGGCGCGGCGGCGGGCCTGGGCGCGGGACAGCCTGCGCAGCCGTCCCATCATGCGCAGGTTCTCCTCGCCGGTCTGCAGTTCGTCGACGGCGGCGTACTGGCCGGTGAGGCTGATCGCGCGGCGCACCCGCCCGCGCTGGGCGACCACGTCCAGTCCGGCGACGCGGGCGGTGCCGCCATCGGGCGCGGTGAGGGTGGACAGGATCCGCACGGTGGTGGTCTTGCCCGCCCCGTTGGGACCCAGCAGCGCGTACACGCTGCCCCTGGTGACGTGCAGGTCGATGCCGTCCAGGACGGTCATCGCGCCGTAGGACTTGCGCAGCCCGGCCGCCTCGACGGCGGTCTGCGCTGGTGGTTCCCTCATGGGAGGCCTTTCGTGTAGGGCGTACGCGTTACTGTGTATGGGCTACGCGGTACTGCGTAGGGTATACACATCCACGTAGGCGCGGTCAATCCCGAGGACGTGATGGGCGAGGACAGCGGCACCGGGCTGCCGGAGAGCATCGAACTGGCCTGGGGGCTGCGCGAGCGTCCCGGCAAGGGGCCCAAGCGCGCCCTCACGCTGAAGGGGATCATCGACGCCGCGGTGCGGATCGGCTCGGCGGAGGGCCTGGAGGCGGTCTCGATGAGCCGGGTCGCGGCGGAGGTCGGCGTGTCGACGATGGCGCTCTACCGGTACGTGCCGTCCAAGAGCGACCTGCTCGCGCTGATGATGGACGAGGTCATGGGCCCCCCGCCGCCGCTGCCGGGCTCCGAGGCGGGCTGGCGCGAGGCACTGTCGGCCTGGATGTGGGCGCTGCGCGCGGCGCTGCGGCGCAACGCGTGGCTGCTGCGCGCACCGATCACCGGCCCGCCGATCATGCCCAGGAACGTGCTGTGGATGGAGGCCGGGCTGAGCGCCATGCGCGGCATGGGCCTCCCTCCGGGCCCGCGGATCTCACTGCTGATCCTGCTGAGCAACTACGTCCGGTCGGAGGTCACGCTGTGGCACGACCTGGAGTCGTCGTTCCAGGCGGCGCAGTCCTCCGAGGAGGAGGTCATCGGCGACTACGGCGCGATGCTCGCCAGGCTCGCCGACCCCGCGCGCTTTCCCGAGCTGAGCGCGATCGTCGCGGAGGGCGTCTTCTTCGAGGGGACGGGCGAGCCCGACGACGACTTCGTCTTCGGCCTGGAGATCCTGCTGGACGGGCTGGAAGGGCTGGTGCGCCGCCGCGGCGCACCCGGCGCGCCCTCCGGCGGCGCACCCGATGCCCCAACCGGCTGACCCGGCCGGGGCGGCCGGGGCGCCCGCCGCGGGGCAGCGCCATGGCCAGCACTCCGGCGGTGAAGATCCCGAACAGGCCGATGAGGATCGGGTAGTGGGCGATGTTGGCCAGCGGGCCCTCGTCCCGGCCGTGCGAGATGTGCAGGGAGATGTCCCAGTACATGCCGAGCAGGGCGGTGACCAGCGACAGCAGTGACACGGTGGCCGGGAGCGCGGCCCAGCCGGGCAGGCCTCGGCCCGCGCCGCGCTCGGACAGGGCGGCCAGCCGGGTGAGGAGCGTGATCCGTCCGGTGCGGTGCCCCCAGCCCAGGACGAGCAGGGCGGCGGTGAGCAGCGCGGCTCCTCCGGAGGCGATGAGGATCTGGTCCAGTGCGGCTCCGCCGGCGGGTTTGGCCTCCTGCTGGAGGGCCTGGACGGGGGCCGAGGCGAGCCACAGCGCGCCGCCGTCCACGCCGGTGTACGTCACTTGATCCCACACGGATGCTCCTATAGCCGTCAAAAGCGGGTACAAACGCCCCCTGGCCGGAGTATGTCATCTTTGAATGTGTCATTGTCTAGTGTCACATTTTGTGGTGTGAAGCACCCGGCGGAGAGGAGTGGCATGAGGGCGGCTGCGCGACGGGTACTGGTCACCGCGGTGACCGCGGGGACGCTGGCGGCGGCCTGCGCGGCCTGCGGCGAGCCCGCCGGCCCGGACGCGAACCCGGCGGCGTCGCCGAGGGCGGGCGCGGCCACCGCGAGCGCGCGGCCCGCCGAGGTCACGCGGATCGCCGTCACCGTGGCGGACGGCAAGGCCCGCACCGCCTCCGGCCGCGTGAAGGTCCGCCGCGATGCCACCGTGGAGATCACGGTGACCAGCGACGCCGCCGATGAGTTCCACCTGCACGGCTACGACGGCACGCTTGCGCTGCGCCCCGGCCGGGCGGGCACACTGCGGCTGGTCGCCGACACCCCCGGGGTGTTCGAGGCCGAGTTGCACCACTCCGGTGCCCGCGCGTTCGAACTGCAGGTGGGCTGACACCGTGACGGTCGTGACGCGGGCGGCGGCCGCGGCGGGCGCCGCCCCGGCGGAGGGCGTGCTGGCGCACGGGCTGGGCGGGCGGACCGACCTTCCGCTGGACGCCGTGGCCGCGATCATCGGCGGCGGCACGGCGGTCGCCGCGTCCTTCCTGGTGCTGGCGGCCGCCTGGAGACGGCCACGGCTGAGCCCGCGCGGCGGGCGCCCCCTGCCGCCCGCGGCGGCGCGGCTCCTGGACTCGGCCGCACTCACCCGCGCCGGGCGGGCGGCGACGCTGGCGGCGGCGGTGTTCGTCGTGGTCGTCGCGCTGGGCGGGCCGCCCGGCGACACGGCCAACCTGGCGCCCTGGGCGCTGTACGTCACCTTCTGGGTCGGTCTCGTGCCCGCCAGCGTCCTGCTGGGGCCGGTGTGGCGGCGGGTCAACCCGCTGCGCACGCTGCACGCCCTCCTGTGCCGCATCACTGGGGACGGCGCGGCCGAGGGGCGCCGCCCGCCGCCGGCCCGGCTGGGGTACTGGCCGGCGGCCTGCTGGCTGACGGCGTTCGTCTGGCTGGAACTGGTGGCGCCCAACCGCTCCGATCCCCGGCTGGTCGGGTGGCTGATCCTGGCGTACGCGGCGGTCAACCTGGCCCTGGCCCAGGTGTTCGGGCGGGAGTGGTTCATCCGCGGCGACGGTTTCGAGGCCTACTCCAGCCTGCTGGCCCGCATGTCCCCGCTGGGCCGCCGCGACGACGGCGCGCTGGTGCTGCGCACGCCACTGACGGGGCTGGTGGGCGGGGCCGCCGAGCCCGAGCCCGAGCCCGAGCCCGAGCCCGGGCTGGTGGCGGTGGCGTGCGTGCTGATCGGCTCGACCGGGTTCGACGGCATCACCCGTACCACCTTCTGGCGCGACAACGTCGACCCGGGCGACCTGGCGACGGGCTCGCTGGGGCTGGCGTGCTCCATCGGCGCGGTCGCCCTGCTGTACGTGGGGGCGATGCGCCTGAGCGCCGCGCTGACCAGGGACCCGGACCCGGAGGCCATGCCGGGACGCTTCGCCGCGACGCTGCTGCCGATCGCCCTGGGCTACACCCTCGCGCACTACTTCTCGTTCTTCGTGCTGGAGGGCCAGATGACGTTCATCCTGGCCAGCGACCCGTTCGGCACCGGGTGGAACCTGCTGGGCTCGACCGGGCACCGCATCGACCACGACCTGGCCGGGCCCACGCTGACCGCGCAGGTGCAGGTGAACGCGATCGTGCTGGGGCACATCGCGGCGACGATCGCCGCCCACGACCTGGCGCTGCGGATCCGGCCGCGCGAGCGCACGCGGCGCGGTCAGGCACCGGTCGCGGCGGTGATGGTCGCGCTGACCTGCGCGGGCCTGCTCGCGCTGCTCAGCGGTTGAGGTTCGGGGAGGTGGTGGTCTCGCGTTCCCCCTCCCGTGCGGCGCTGCCGTCCGCCGCTTGCGCCCCTTCAGCCTCGACGGCGTCGTCCTCGCCCGCCTTGCCCCCGCCCGCCTTGCCCGGGCCGGCCTCGTCGTTTCCGGCTGTGCCCTTTTCGGTTTCGTCCTTGCCGGGCTGCTCGCGCGGTTGTTCTCGCGCGGCTTCCTGGGCGGTGGCGGCGCGTTCGGCGGCCTTCTCGCGTTGCTTCTTGCGCCGCTGGTGCTCCTGTACGGCGATGAACACGGCCGCCGTGATCGGGCCCCAGTACTTGGCGGTCTGCAGGATCGCCTGGACCCAGCCGGGCAGGGTGACGTCCGGCCACGGGATGGAGGGCAGGTCGATGTCGGGCCACGGGATGCGGGGCCGCGGCAGATCGGGCGGGTCGGGCAGGTCCACCTCGGGCAGGTCGATGTCGGGCTTGGGCATCCTGATGAGCACGCCGATGCCCAGCAGCGGGAGCAGGACCTTGGCGACCGCGGCGGCGACGTGCCGCGAGGCGTACAGGCGGGGGTAGCGGCGGGCCAGGCGCTCGCGGCGCGCGGCGCGGCTGCCTTCGGGCGGGGCGAACCAGGTTTCGCCGGCCCGGCTGACCAGGTCCTTGATGTCCTGGACGTCCTTGACCTCCAGGTCGGTGGAAGAGGGCAGGAGCGCGACCATGCTCAGGTGGCCGAGCCAGTCCCAGGTGACCTTGACGGTGAGGTCCTCGTGGGTGAGCTTGGCGGCCTTCTTACCGGAGACGCGTTCCTCGGCGACCTGCTCGCCGTCGACGAACAGGCGGACCTCCCGGGCGGAGCGGCCGGGCGGGCCCTCCACCTCCAGGCGTCGCCCGTCGACTTCGAGCACCCAGCGTTCCCGGGCGGTGGCGGCCATCGAGTCTTCCCCCTGGTGGCGGTGGCTGCGTACAGGGCCGGTATGCGGGCCCTGTACGCAGCCTGCCGGGCGGCGGGGCCGGCGGGCATCAGCCCATGTGCCACGGCCGATAGACCAAAGTCGACTCTTGGACCGCCGGGCGACGCGGCCAGGGGTCAGCCGGCCGAGGGGACGGCCTTGCGCAGGTGGGCGGCGGTGATGGAGTCGGAGGACTCCAGCAGGCGGGCGGGGGTGCCCTCGAACACGATGCGGCCGCCGTGCTTGCCGCCGTCGGGGCCCAGGTCGATGACCCAGTCGGCGCGGCGGATCACGTCCAGGTCGTGCTCGATGACGATCACGGTGTTGCCGCCGTCCACCAGCCGGTCCAGGAGCGCGACCAGGGTGTCGACGTCGGCCATGTGCAGGCCGGTGGTGGGCTCGTCCAGGACGTAGACCTGGCCGGTGCGGTGCAACTGGTCGGCGAGTTTGATGCGCTGCCGTTCGCCGCCGGACAGGGAGCTGAGGGGCTGGCCGAGGGTGAGGTAGGTCAGGCCGACCTCGTTGAGGGTGCGGAGCCTGGTCCGCAGGGGTTTCTCCGGGAAGAAGTCCAGGGCCTCCTCGGCGGTGAGGGCGAGCACGTCCACGATCGAGCGGCCGCGCAGCCGGTGCCGCAGGACCTCGGGGCGGTAGCGGGTGCCGTGGCAGGCCTGGCAGACGGTGGTGACGGGGTCCATGAAGGCCAGGTCGGTGAAGATGACGCCGTTGCCGTCGCAGTCGGGGCAGGCGCCCTTGGAGTTGTGGCTGAACAGGCCGGGGTCGGCGCCGGTGGCCTTGGCGAACAGCCGCCGCAGCGGGTCCATGATCCCGATGTAGGTGGCGGGGCTGGAGCGGCGGGAGGTGCCGATGGCCGACTGGTCGACCACGACGGCCTCGGGGTGGGCGGCGGTGAACACCTCCGAGACCAGGGTGCTCTTGCCGGAGCCGGCGACGCCGGTGACGGCGGTGAGCACGCCGGTGGGGAAGCGCGCGGTGACGTCCTTGAGGTTGTGCAGGGTGGCGCCGGTGACGGTGAGCCAGCCGGACGGCTCGCGGAAGGCCTGCTTGACCGGCGCGGACCGGCGCAGGCAGCGTCCGGTGAGGGTGTCGGAGGCGCGCAGCTGCTCGACGGTGCCCTGGAAGACGGCGTTGCCGCCGTGCGTGCCGGCGCCCGGGCCCATGTCGATGACGTGGTCGGCGACCCCGATGACGTCGGGGTCGTGCTCGACGACCAGCACGGTGTTGCCCTTGTCGCGCAGCTGGCGCAGCAGGTCGTTGAGGCGGCCGATGTCGCGCGGGTGCATTCCCGTGCTGGGCTCGTCGAAGATGTAGGTCATGCCGGTGAGGCTGGAGCCCAGGTGCCGGACGACCTTGAGGCGCTGGGCCTCGCCGCCGGAGACTGTGGAGGTCTGCCGGTCCAGGCTCAGGTAGGACAGGCCGATCGCCTCCAGGCGCCGCAGGCGTTCGATGGCGGCCGCGGCGATGGGCCGTCCGATCGGGTCCCCGATCTCGGCGAGGGCGCCGATCAGGTCGCCGACCTCCAAGGCGCACAGCTCGGCGATGTTGCGGCCGCCGATGCGGCTGGCCAGCGCCGCCTGGTTGAGGCGGGCGCCGTCGCAGGCCGGGCAGGTGCGCTGGGAGACCATTCCGGCGGCGGCCTCGCGGCTGCGTTCGGACAGGGTGGACAGGTCGCGTTTGATGTAGAGGCGCTCGAACCGTTCGAGCAGGCCCTCGAAGGCGTTGGAGCCCATTCGGCCGGTGTGGTTGAGGCGCGGCACGCGGAAGCCCTTGCCGTGCAGGAAGAGGTCCCATTCCTGTTGGGTGAAGTCGCGCAGCGGCTTGTCGGGATCGAACAGCCCGGACTCGGCGTACAGCTGCCACTGGAAGGTCCCCACCGCGAACGGCTGGAAGAGGATGGCGCCGTCGTTGAGGCTCTTGGCGGTGTCCAGGATCTTCTCCAGGTCCGCGCGGACGACCCGGCCGAGGCCGTCGCATTCGGGGCACATGCCCTGCGGGTCGTTGAAGGAGTACACCGAGGATTCGCCGGCGCTGGGCTCGCCGCAGCGGGAGAACAGCACCCGGATGACCGAGTAGATGTCGGTCATGGTGCCGACGGTGGAGCGGGAGTTGCCGCCGATGGGCTTCTGGTCGACCACGATGGCGGGGGCGAGGTGGTCGATGACGTCGGCGTCGGGGCGCTCGTACTTGGGCAGCCGGTTGCGGATGAACCAGGTGAAGGTCTCGTTGAGCTGGCGCTGGGACTCCACGGCGACGGTGTCGAACACCACCGAGGACTTGCCCGAGCCCGACACCCCGGTGAAGACGACGATCTTCTCCTTGGGGATGCGCAGTGACAGGTCCCTGAGGTTGTTCTCCCGGGCGCCCTTGATCAGGATGTGGTCGTGGTGCGCGGCGGGGGCGTGGTCGGTCGGCGTCATGACGGTCACGCTAGGAGGCAATGAGGTCAGGATCGGTCCTGTTTCGATCGCATACTGGTGTGCGTGACCGACACTTCGGCGCGGCTGCTCCAGCTGCTCTCGCTCCTGCAGGCCCGCCGCGAGCAGACCGGCCCCGAGCTGGCCGCGCGGCTGGGCGTGACCGTCCGCACCGTGCGCCGCGACGTGGAGCGGCTGCGCGAGCTGGGCTATCCGGTGCGCGCGGAGCTGGGCATGCTGGGCGGGTACCGGCTGGAGGCGGGGACGGCGCTGCCGCCGCTGCTGCTGGACGACGAGGAGGCGGTGGCGATCGCGCTGGGTCTGCGGGGCGCGGCGGCGGGCGGCGGCGTCGACGGGATCGAGGAGACCTCGGTGCGCGCGCTGGCCAAGCTGGAGCAGGTGCTGCCGGACCGGCTGCGGCGCCGGGTCCAGGCGCTGGCCACGGCCACCATGCCGATCGCGGCGCCGCCGGCGGGGCCGAGCGTGGCACCCGAGACGCTGACCGTGCTGGCCGCGGCGTGCCGCGACCGGGAGCGGCTGCGGTTCGCCTACCGGGACAAGGGCGACGCCGAGAGCCGCCGGCTGGTGGAGCCGTACGGGCTGGTGTCGGCGGGGCGGCGCTGGTACCTGGTGGCGTGGGATCTGGGACGGGAGGACTGGCGGACGTTCCGGGTCGACCGGCTGGAGGAGCCGCTGCCGACCGGTGTGCGCGGCGGCGAGCGGGTACTGCCGGCGGCGGACGCGGCGGCGTTCGTGAAGCGGTCGCTGGCGGCGGCGCGGCCCGTCCGGGAGGCGGTGCTGACGGTGCACGCGTCGGCGGCGGAGCTGGCCGACCGGTTCCGGGTGGCGGGGACGGAGGTGGAGCCGGTCGACGAGCACACCTGCACGCTGCGAACCGCGGCCGACTCGCTGGAGTGGACGGCGCTGCGGATCGCGTTCCTGGAGATCGACTTCACCGTGCGGGAGCCGCCGGAGCTGGCCGCGCGCCTGGGCGATCTGGGCGGCCGCCTGCGGCGCGCCGCCGAACGTTCGACCGCCGCCGAGCCTTCCGCCGCGGCCGAGCGTCCCGCCGCGGGGGAGCGTCCCGAGCGGTGATGATCAGGGGCGGTGGGGGGCCAGGATGCGGTCGAGGTCGGTGCGCAGGGCCTCCTGCAGGGTGCCGCCCTCGCCGGTCATCGCCCAGAGGATCAGCACGCCGTTGTAGGTGACGTGCACCGAGCGGGCCAGGGCGGCGGTGTCGGTGCCAGGGGCCAGACCGCCGGTGCCGGAGGCTTCGCGCAGCAGCGCGGTGATCTCCTCGCGGACGGTGCGGAAGTGGACGGCGGCCGGCTCGCGGAACTCGGGGTCGGTGAGGTCGAGCTGGAGGAAGGCCAGGCTGTTGGCCATCTCCTCGGGTGTGCGCACGGTGGCTGCCATCGCGCCCAGCGCCGAGTGCAGGATCTCCAGTGGCTCGTCGGGGCCGTCGAGGGCCTGGCGGCGGGCGTCGTCGAAATAGCGGCGGGCGCCCGGACCGGCGTGCCGGGCCAGCGCCAGCAGCAGCCCGCGCTTGGATCCGAAGCGCTGGACGATCGTGGCGGGGGCGAGGCCGGCCTCGCCGGCGACGGCGGCCAGGGTGAGGCGGCCGGGCCCCAGGCGGCCCAGGACGCGGGCCGCCGCGAGCAGGATCGCCTCGTCACTGGTGGTACGGGGGCGCGCCACGTCCGGGCTCCTCATCGGTTGCGTCGAGCAGGTTTGTGAATGTTCGTTCGTTAACTGTAGCGGGCCGGGGCGGGGGCGCCGCGCGTTTGGCCGCTGATCCGTCGGTCAAGATCTACAAAGCGGTTCAGGACGGTTCACACACAGTGGGGCATGTGTTACAAACTTCCCTGTTACAGCCTGGCGCAAGGAGGGGCCATGTCCGTCACGCGACGTCAGATCCTCACCCGGGGCGGCGCGGTGGGGGCGGGCATCGCCTTCACCGGCGCGGTGGAGCAGCTCTTCGCCGGGAGCGCGTCTGCCGCCCCCGCGGGCGGTGCGGCGGGCGGCGCGGCGGGGTACGGACCGCTGGTGCCCGACCCGGCCGGGATCTTGGACCTGCCCCGCGGCTTCCGCTACACGATCCTGTCGCGCGAGGGCGAGCCGCTGCGCTCGGGCGAGGGCCCGGTGCCCAGCCACGCCGACGGCATGGCCGCCTTCCCTGGCCGCCGGGGCGGTGCGCGGCTGGTGCGCAACCACGAGAACCGTCCCGACGCCGAGCATCGCGTCCCGGCGGTGGAGGGGCTGACCTACGACCCCGAGGGGAAGGGCGGGTGCACGGCCCTGGAGGTCTCCGCCGACGGCCGGGTCCGCGGCGAACGGGTGGCGATCGCGGGCACGGCGATCAACTGCGCGGGCGGCCCCACCCCCTGGGGCACCTGGCTGACGTGCGAGGAGAGCGAGGACAAGGCGGGCACCAACGGCTACAGCAAGGACCACGGGTTCGTCTTCGAGGTCGACCCGTCCCGGCCCGAGCGCAGCGGCGCGGTGCCGTTGACGGCGATGGGCCGCTTCCAGCACGAGGCCGTGGCGATCGACCCGCGCGACGGCGTGGTGTACGAGACCGAGGACGCCTTCGAGAAGCCGTTCGGGCTGTTCTACCGGTTCCTGCCCGACCGGCCCAAGGGCGGGCTCGGCAGCCTGCGCGCCGGAGGGCGGCTGGAGGCGCTGCGGGTGCCGGGGGTGGCCGACCTGGCGGTGGTGCAGGAGCCGGGGACCACCTTCAAGGGCGTGCAGTGGGTGCCGGTGCCCGACCCGCTGGCCCGGCAGACCCCGATCCGGTTCCAGGAATTCGGGCCCGGCGGGATCACGCACGGGCAGAAGCTGGAGGGCTGCTACTGGGGCGGTGACCGGGTCTACTTCGTATGCAGCTTCGCGCGCAGGAGCGAGGGGTCGCAGGCCGACCACTTCGGTCAGGTGTGGTCCTACGAGCCGCGGTCGCGGCGCCTGACTCTGGTGATCGTGTTCGGGCCGGACACCGATGTGAGCAAGCCGGGCGAGTCGCCCGACAACATCGCGCTTGCCCCGCAGGGCGGGCTGATGGTGTGCGAGGACGGCGGCGGCGCGCAGCACGTCTACGGGGTGTCGCGCGACCGCGAGGTGTACCCGGTGGCGCGCAACCGGCAGAACATCGGCACCGAGCAGGAGCCGGAGTGGGGCGAGTTCGCGGGGGTGACCTTCTCCCCGGGCGGGCGGACGATGTTCGTCAACGTCTACGACCCGGGCACGACGTTCGCCATCACCGGCCCCTGGCACCGCTGACCGGGCCCGCCGCGCCCCTCCCCGTCTCAGTCGGCGCCGGAGCTTTTCCCGGCCAGGTCGTCCCGGACGTCGTCCTCGGCGTCGTCCTCGGCGTCGTCCTGGGAGTCGCGGGCGACGGCGATGATCTCGTCCAGCAGCGCGGCCACGGCCGGCGGGACGGGTCCGGCGGCCACCAGCGCGGTGATGCGGCGCCGTCCCAGCCCGGGGCAGGGCGGCAGGGCCACCCCGGGCTCGTGGTGCAGGGCGAAGGCCAGGGCGGGCATGGCGGTGACGGCCAGCCCGCGGGCGACCAGGCGCTGCACGGCGATGTGGTCGTCGGTGGCGTAGGCGATGCGGGGGCTGAACCCGGCGCGGGCGCAGGCGCGCAGCAGGTGGCCGCGGCAGCGTTCGCAGCCCGAGGCCCAGGTCTCCTCGGCCAGGTCGGCGGGGTCCAGGCGGGCGGCGCCCGCCAGCGGGTGCGCGACGGGGACGGCCAGGCGCACGGGGTCCTCGCGCAGCGGGATCTCGCGGAATCCGGCGTCGGTGTCGGAGGGCGTGTGGGGGTAGGCGAACACCAGTGCCAGGTCGGTGTCGCCGGCGCGCAGCGCGGCGAGGGCGGCGGGGGGTTCGGCCTCGGTGAGGGAGACGGTGACCTCTGGCGCGCGGACGCGCAGGGCGGCCAGGGCGTCGGGCAGGAAGGCGGCGGCGGCGGTGGGGAACACCGCGACCCTGACCCGTCCGGCGCGCAGTCCGGCGATGGCGGCGATGCGTTCCCGGACGTCGTCGGTGCGGGCCAGGACGTCCTCGACGTGCTCGACCAGGATGCGGCCGGCCTCGGTGAGCCGGACGCCGCGGCCGTGCCGGACGACCAGGGGCGTGCCGGCCTCGGCCTCGAGCCGGGCGATGTGGTGGGAGACGGCGGGCTGGGTGTAGGACAGGGCGCGCGCCGCGGCGGTCATCGATCCCAGCCGGGCGACCTCGCGCAGCACCCGGGCGCGGTTGAGATCGAGCATGGCGGCAAGCTATCAATCCTTTCTGGGTCTGCCCTAGAAGATAGTCGTTTGTGCTATGGGTGCGGGTTCGCCGATGATCGGGCCATGACCGACACGACCAGCGCCTTGTCCGGCACTTCCTCCGATCCGTCCAGCGGGAGCCTTCCGGCGCGGGAGGCGCGCCGCGAGTTCGCGCCCCGGGTGGCCTATCTCAACACCGCCTCCTACGGGCTGCCGCCGCGGGCGGCGCACGAGGCGATGCTGGCGGCCGAGCGGGACCGCGCGGCGGGCCTGCTGACCACGGCCATGGGGGACGCGGCGGTGCGGCGGGCGCGAGAGCTGTTCGGGCTGCTGGTGGGGCTGCCGCCGGAGCGGATCGCGTGCGGGGCGCAGGTGTCCTACTTCGTGGGGCTGGTGGCGGCGTCGCTGCCGGCGGGGGCGACGGTGCTGGTGGCCGACGGCGACTTCACCTCGCTGCTGTTCCCGTTCCTGGCCCGCCCGGATCTGGTGGTGCGGTCGGTGCCGCTGGAGGAGATCGCCGGGTCGGTGGACGGCGCGGTGGACCTGGTGGCGGTGTCGGCGGTGCAGTCGGCCGACGGACGGGTCGCGGCGCTGGAGGACCTGATCGGGGCGGCGCGGGCGCACGGCGCGCGGATCCTGCTGGACGCCACGCAGGCGGTGGGCTGGCTGCCGGTGCCCGCCGACCGCGTGGACCTGCTGGTGTGCGGCGGCTACAAGTGGCTGCTGGGCCCGCGCGGCACGTGCTTCCTGGCCGGGACGCCCGAGGCGCTGGCGGCGCTGCCCGCGGTCGGGGCGGGCTGGTACGCGGGCGAGGACGTCTGGGACTCGATCTACGGCGGGCCGCTGCGGCTGGCCGGTGACGCGCGCCGGCTGGACCTGTCGCCTGCCTGGCAGAGCTGGGTGGGGCATGTTCCGGCGCTGGAGTTGCTGGTGCGGGTCGGGGTGGAGGCCGTGCGCGCCCACGATCTGGCGCTGGCGGACCGGTTCCGGGCGGGGCTGGGGCTGCCGCCGGGGGATTCGGCGATCGTGTCGGTGCCGGTGGCGGAGGGGACTGCGCAACTGCTGGCCGCGGAGGGGGTGGTCGCCTCGGTGCGGGCCGGGCGGCTGCGCTGCGCGTTCCACCTGTCGACCTGCGAGCAGGACGTGGACCGGGCGCTGGAACTGCTGGCGGGACGGGTGCTGCCCGGCGGGTGAGGGACTGATCGTCCGCCGTTAGCCTGGGCCGGGGCGGATCGCACGATGCGGAAGGGACGGCGGGATCTCGATGGCGGGTTCGGGGCAGCTGGTGGCATTCGCGGTGACGATGGGGCTGGGGGCGATGTCGCCGGGCCCGGATTTCGCGATCGTGGTGCGGCACGCGGCCGTTGGCGGGCGGCGCGGCGGGATGGCCGCGGCGCTGGGCGTGGCGCTGGGCGTGCTGGTGTGGGCGGCGACGGCCGCACTGGGGGTGGCCGCGCTGCTGGCGGCCTCGGCCACGGCGTTCACCGCCGTCAAGATCGTCGGGGCGGTGTACCTGCTGTATCTGGGCGTGCGGTCGCTGCGGGCGGCGGCGCGGGGCGGCGGCGACGGCCCCGGCGAAGGGGCGGACGAGCGCACGGAGGTGCCGTGGTGGGCGGCGTTCCGCCAGGGGCTGCTTTGCAACGTACTGAACCCCAAGGCCGCGGTGTTCTTCGTGGCGCTGATGCCGCAGTTCCTGGGCGACCACCCGGCGGTGACCGACACGCTGGTGCTGTCGCTGGTCGCGGCGGCGGTGGCGTGCGCCTGGTTCATGGTGGTGGCCAACGTGGTGGGGGCGCTGCGGCGGGTGTTCTCGCGGGAACGGGTGCGGCGCGCCATCGACGGGCTGACCGGGGCGGCGCTGATCGGCCTGGGCGTGCGCCTGGCCGTCACCCGCACCTGACCCCGGACCCGCGCTCCTGTCACGTCGCGCCGATCAGGGGTCCTCGCTAGGCGAGGCGGGGAGAGCCAGGAACCGTGCGCGCCCCTGGGGGGAGGTGCCCTTCGGGGCGTTTGCAGCGGTTGAGGAGCGCGATGTCCTGCTCGGAGCATCGGGGGAAGCGCAGGTCGCGGTGTGCGGCGCGCCACCAGCGCTCGCGCCTGCGGGCACGTTCGGGGACGTCCTGGACGAAGCCGCGCCTGGCCGGCTCGCGCAGGTGGTAACTGGTGGCGCCGGTGTTGAGGTCCAGGGCGCCTGCCAGGGCCTTGAGCGTCTCCAGGGCGCTGATCTCCTCCGTTGCCGACATGGACGCAGAGGTGTGCAAAGCGTGGCAACTAAATCGACCCGGTGCGCGTCCTTCTTGCCGAAGGAACGGGGGTCGGGCGCGGTGGTGTGGAGCCTGGTGTATCTGCTGGCGGTCTTCGGCGGCATCTGCGCGGTCGGCCTGCTCATCGGGTGGATCGACGGCCTGCTCGTACGGCGGGCGGCCGTGCGGCGGCGGGCGGCGTCCCGTCCCGGGCCGCGCTCGGCACTGGTGGGCTGCGGACGCGGCAGCAACGACCCCGACGCCGACCCGGACCGCCGCCGACCCGCCGGCACTGCCTGACCGTCCCCTGACGGCGGCGGGCGGGTGCTCGTCCACCGACAACGGCGGCCCAAGCCGCGGACCAACCGTCACGAATCACGTCGGCGGAGGTCGCCGATGGGGCTGGGGCCGCGTCTGCCCGCCGGACACGGTCGCGCCTGAGCGTGCGGCGGCGGGGCGGTGAGGGCGTTTCCGCGCCGTCAGCAGGTGATCTTGTGCAGGAATGTGCCAAGGTTGGCGTGGAGGCGGGCGACCTTCTCCTCCAGGGTGAGGGTCTCCTGCAGGTCCCGCCCGGCCACGGACTCCTTGCGGCCCCGCAGGTACAGCGAGCAGTGCAGGTCGCCGCACACGTACTGCCCGACGGTGTTGCCCTGGCGGCCGGCCTCGCCGGTGCGGCGCGCGGTCATCAGGGCCACGCCACCGCCGGTCCGCGTGGTCAGGCACAGCGAGCACATGCTGCGCGAGGTGAAGCCGCGTCCGCCGCCGGAGGCCACCCGCAGCGCGATGCCGAGCGGCCTCCCGTGGCGTTCGGTGATCAGGTAGGCGCGCTCGGGCGCGCCGGGGTCACGCCAGCCGAGGAAGTCCAGATCGTCCCATGGCTGGTCGGCGAGGTCCCTGGGAAGGTTGAGCCGTTTGGCCTCTCCCTTGGTGCAGTTGACGAAGGATGCACGGATGTCACCCTCGGTGATTGCCTTCATGGAGGGCGAGGCTAGCCAGCCTATGGCTATTATGCAAATTGCTAAACTACTTAGGTTAGAGAGGATGCTCCATGGCACGCGCGGGGGTGACCGTCGAACGCCTGACCCGGGCGGCGGCGGATCTGGCCGACGAGATCGGCTTCGACAACGTCACGGTCACGGCGCTGGCCCGCAACTTCGGAGTCAAGGAGGGCAGCCTCTACTCTCACATCAGGAACATGCGGGACCTGCGGGTGAAGGTGGCGCTGTTCGCGCTGGACGAGCTCGCCGACCAGGCCGGCGAGGCCCTGGCCGGACGCTCGGGCCGGGACGCCCTGGTGGCCTTCGCCAACGCCTACCGGGACTATGCCAAGAAGCATCCGGGACGGTACGCCGCCACCCGCTTCAGGCTCGACCCGGAATCGGCGGCGGGCGGCGCGGGCGCCCGGCACGTGGAACTGAGCCGCGCGATCCTGCGCGGCTACCGCGTCCCCGAGTCCGACGAGATCGACGCGATCCGCCTGCTGGGCAGCACCTTCCACGGGTTCGTGAGCCTGGAGACGGCGGGGTCCTTCGCGCACTCCAGCGCCGTGCGCGACGAGGACGCCTCATGGTCGAGAATCCTGGACACCCTCCATTTCGCCCTCTCCAACTGGGAGGCCCTCCGCTCGGGTCGGCGCGATGAGCCCCAAAGCGACTCTGTGTGATGTTCAGGGGCGGCATGTAACGCGGTATTCGCATGGTCACGCAACATGCTTCTCCCGATCTTCGTGCAGATCAGGAGAAGGGCCCGCGACGCGGCGCGAATGGAGCTGGCAGACCTCGTTGAGTGCTGGACGCTGGATGAGGCGGTGTTTGATCCGCTGGCGAGCGGGGCTTCAGCTTGTTGCTGAAGTTCTTCGAGTCGGAGGGGCGATTCCCGCGTCGGGAGGGATGTGCCCAGCGCCGCGGTCTTGGCCAGGATCCGCTGGGCGACGCCCTCGATGGTGCGGCCGCCGTGGTGGAGGTCGAGCTGGCCTTTGAGAGTGTCGTTGACCGACTCGATCAGTTGCCGGACCGGCTTGAGCAGGCGCTCGCCCGGCCGAGGCTGCCCGCTGCGCATCGCCGGCCGCAGCAGGTGGCCTCGAACTTCCTATAGCTACGGTGAGCCGCAAAGTAGGCGGGTCGGCCCAGTTCAGCGCAGGTGATTCAGCTCCTGAACTGGCTGAGGTGGAGGGTCGGCGGACAACCATTCGGGCGCAGGGAACTGTTGCGGAGGTGTGTGCGTCGCAAATGGGGGCGAGCAGGAGGTCATCGTTGAACGTCATGCGGTGGGGCGCTGTGGCGATGCTTCTTGCCATCGCCTGTTTCGGGTGCGGAGGGCAGCCTCAGTCGGCGCGAGGAGCCAAGCCCACCCCGCCCGTGAGGGTTCTCCAGGATCGCAAGCCGATCGAGGAACTCTTTCCTGCGCTTGGACGCTTCTCGGCGGTTTTCTGGACTGAGAAGACCCCGCCCGGAGGGCGGCTTCCCATCGGACCTGGCGTCTACACGATCGAGGCAGTCGTCGTCCTTCGCCCGGCGGATGCCAAGCGTCTCCAGCGCAACCACAAATGGAATCTCGTCACCGCGCCCACCGTGGCGCCGGAGCTTGCCACCCCCCTGGGAGCCGCGCTGTTGAACAAGCGCTGGCTGCACAGCGAGGACTTCGACGAGGCACTGGCCGAGGACACCCCGCGGATTAACGAGGCCTGGATGGACTCCCCCTCTCGCACCATGTTCGTGCGGTCGCACACGACGTGACGTCAGTGGTGCCGCGCGCGGTATTGGGCGCTGCGCACGAGTCGTACTCCTGGAAACGATCCGTAGCTGGGGATCGGGCTGAAGAACTTGATCAGCTCCTCCCGCCCGATGTCCGGAAACGACCGCGGCCGCCCCCGCGTGATCGACAATGACATGCTCACCTTCGCCCAGGCGCTGCGCGCCAAGGGGGTGCCGGTGCCGCAGGTCGCCACCAAGCTGAAGATCGCCACGGGGAAGAACGCGGGCCAGCCGCCTCGCTGTACCGTGTCCTCGCCGACGTCGACCGGCGCCCCGAGCCGTGACGCGTTCGCGGTGGGCTGGACCTCCACCCTGAGCGGGTCCGGCCGGAATACGCCCGGGAGGGGCCGCGCCAGGACGCTGACCGGACAGAACGGTAGCTCTATCCGATCTCCTCAGCGCTGTCTTCGCAGCTCAGCGCATCAAGGCGAGGGCGACGGGGTTCCGGCCCCTTGCTCGGAGCTGCTATCCACAGCCGAAAGCACACGACCCGCTCCGGCCTTCTGACCTGCGCGATGATCCTTCCCGGCGTATTCCGGCCGTGCCCCCTCAGGGGTGGTGGCGTCCGTGCCACAGCCCGTACAGCGCCAGCGCCAACCCGGTCACCGCGATCCCGGCGCCCACCGGCAGCCACGCCTCTGGCGCCCGCCACACCAGCACGCCCGCCGCCACCCCGGCCAGGATGCAGCCCGCGGCCGCGATCACATGCTGGGGGACGAACACACCCGGGCCACGCCCATCCCCACCTCCGCCTCCGCAGCCCGGCGGGGATACGGGCGGCTGGGAGGTGCTGCGGGTGGGCTGAAACATTGCTGACCGTCCTTTCATCAAGCGCCGTCCGGCCCGGGCGGCGGCGTGCTCCGGGCGCCGAGGGTGCCCGTGGAGGGGATGCCTCCAGCAAGCCAGCCCCGCGTGGGGTTGCGCCACGCCGCAACGGGTGCGGGAAGGGGTTGCAGCAAGCGGCAACACCTGAAGGCGGCCATCGCACGGCCTGGTCGGGCGTGGGCGCCGATGATGGAGTCCATGACCGATCTGGCTCCCCGCACTCCGGGTGCCCCGCGCAGCCCGGCCGGATTCGCGCCGTTGAACTCCACACTCAGCCCTGAGGTGGCGGCCTGGACGAGTGAGCTGCGCACCATCTGGACGGCCACCGGGATGTCAATGGGCCGGTTCGCTGGCCGTTACCCGCTCGACAAGGGCACCCTGTCGCGCTACCTCAACGGCAAGCGGGTACCGCGGGACCCCTGGCTGCTGAACACGCTGCTGGCCGTGCTGGCCGAGCAGGGCAAGGAGGTCTCCCAGCAGGTCCGCGA
The DNA here is from genome assembly GCA_050942275.1 of Spirillospora sp. CA-255316. GTDB lineage: Bacteria > Actinomycetota > Actinomycetes > Streptosporangiales > Streptosporangiaceae > Spirillospora. The sequence goes on from CP192047.1 coordinate 5,371,023, forward strand.
ACACCTCACGGGGCTGCAACTGGAGGCGCTGCAGGCCGCGCACCCGCAGGAGTACCGGGTGCGGCGGGTCAGCGACGAGTTGGAGCTGGCCCACGTCGGCCGGCGCGAGGCGGAACGATACGCCCGCGCGCTGCAGGAGCAGTTGGCCGAGCGAATCCGCCAGGTCGAGGAACTCACCGACCAGCACGGCCAACTGCGAACCGCCTGGGATGCTGACCGCGCCGCCAGGGAAGCGGAGAGGCACCGCCTGGAGCAGGAGATCGCCGAACTCACCCACCGCCTGCAGCAGGCTCAAGAGCGCAGCGCCCAGGCCGAACTGCGTTGCCTGCAACTCGAGGAAATCCTCAGCCGCCTGCAAGCTGCACCTCCTGGCGACCCGGCCGACTCCCCTCGCAATGACGCCCCTAGTGATGGCCCGGCTGGCACCGCCGAGGACATCCCGCTCACCAACCCAGGGAGCGTGGCAGTGATGCTGGAGGCTTTGCGGGAGGCGGCTGCCAGGTCTCAAGCTCTGGTGCTGGCCGAACGAGCTGTAGCTGAGGTCGATGTCACCCCCAGCACGCGCGACGTGGCGCGGTTGCTGGAGGAACTGCGTCAGCTGGATGCCCGAGAGCCCGCTCAGACATTGGCCGAACGAGCCGCCCCGGCCGTCGACGTCACCGACTCAGGCGAAGTAGCGCACTTGTTGGAGGAAATGCGCAGGGTGGACGCGCAGGAAGCTGCTCTGGTGTTGGCCGAACGAGCCGTCCCGGCCGTCGACGTCACCGACGACACCCGCGATGTGGCGCGGTTGCTGAAGGAGCTGCGTCAGCTGGATGCCCGAGAGCCCGCTCAGACATTGGCCGAACGAGCCGCCCCGGCCGTCGACGTCATCGATGCGTTCAATACGGCGCAGCTGCTGGGGGCAGTTTGGCAACTCGGCGCCCCAGAGCTTGCTCAGGCACTGGCTGAGCGGGCGGTCCCGGCCGTTGAGGTCACCGACGCGTTCAACGTGACGCAGCTGCTGATGGCCCTGCGGAGCATGAACGCCCCGGAGCTTGCTCAGGCGTTGGCTGAGCGGGCCGTTCCGGCCGTTGAGGTCACCGACGCGTTCAACGTGATGCGGCTGCTGCTGGAACTGGGGGAGAGGCTGGGCGCCCTGGGGCGGGCAAAACAGTTGGAATTGGCCGAACGAGCTGTCCCGGCCGTCGACGTCACCCACACGTTCAACGTGACGCAGCTGCTGCAGGAAGTGCGGAGGCTGCGCCCGCTGCTTGCCCTGGCGTTGGCTGAGCGGGTCGTCCCCGCCGTTGAGGTCACCAACGCGTTCCATGTGAGGCAGCTGCTGATGGAACTGCGGAGCATGAACGCCCCGGAGCTGGCTGAGGCGCTGGCCGAGCGGGCCGTGTCCATGGTCGACATCACCAACACCAGGGACGTGGCAGACCTGCTCATGGAACTGCAGAGGATGGGCGCCACGGGGCCGGCCAAGGCGCTGTCTAAGCGGCGGGCCAGCGTGCCACCGATGCTGCCAGCACCCAAGGACGACGAGTCCACGACCACGGCATTGGACGGGCCAACCGGCGTCGGCTGAAGCCGCGAAGCGGGGCCTGGTAGCAACGGCGGTAAATCCAACAGAGTTGGTCCCGACCTACCAATGGTTTTGGGCCTCGGACCAGAGTTCCTACCTTCAAGACCGAGAGCCACCGCAGGTCAGTGCTATATCCGTTGGGTGTGGCTCCTTTGAAGGCAGTTCTCCACTCGGCGTCTGGTGCATCATGGGTTGCCATGCCGTCACACTGGAAGTGGTTGCCGACTCGACGATCACGAGCGAGGCTGGGGCGACGCGCCGTTTCGGTGGGCGATACGGAAACGCTGCGGAAATTGGTGTTGTGGCTTGAACACACCGGTCGTGTCGAGGAAGCCGAGGGATTGCTGCGCGAGGCGGCGGGCGCTGATGATCACCTGGTCTGCTTGGTGGCTTTCCAGGAGTTGGGGTCGCTTCTTGATCGGCACGGGCGGGCCGATGAAGCCGAGCGCTTGTTGCGGGCCGAGGCCGGTGCCGATGGTCTTCTCGGGGATTCCGCACGGGGCGAGCTGGTGTTGCTCCTGCAACGCAATGGCCGGTGGGACGAGGCGCAGCAGATCTGGCACGACCGGATCGCCGCTGGTGAGATCACTGCCCATCGAGATCTGGGGCTCAGTCTGGAGCGTCAGGGGCGCATAGATGACGCAGCGCAGCAGTTGCGGGCCGGTGCCGCCGCCGGGGACCCTGACGCTGCCCTGGAACTGGCGCGGATGCTGGACCGGCACGGCCGGGCAGAGGAGGCCGAGCGCGTCTATCGCGACTTGATCGAAACTGGTGATCAAGTCGCTGCAGAGGAACTGGATTTCCTGCTGCAAGAGCGCCGCTTCCTGAACGATGAGGCATAGCGTTCCGGTGCGGGGCGCCCTTTGCGGCAGCGGGTTGATCAAGCTGTGAGGGTGTATTCCTCCTGGTTGCGGGTTTGCTGGAGGCGGTGTTGCTCGCGGTTGAGGTGGAAGGCCCAGTAGGGGCACGGCCGGAATACGCCGGGAAGGATCATCGCGCAGGTCAGAAGGCCGGAGCGGGTCGTGTGCTTTCGGCTGTGGATAGCAGCTCCGAGCAAGGGGCCGGAACCCCGTCGCCCTCGCCTTGATGCGCTGAGCTGCGAAGACAGCGCTGAGGAGATCGGATAGAGCTACCGTTCTGTCCGGTCAGCGTCCTGGCGCGGCCCCTCCCGGGCGTATTCCGGCCGGACCCGTGGACGGCGCGAGCCCCTCGCTCCGGTGCCGGGGCGAGGGGCTTGTGCCCGTCCAGGGGGCCGTCCGGACATGGTTGCGGTGGGGTGGCCTAGACGTCGACCACCTTGTAGGTGAGCTTGTACTCGGCGTCGTCACCGCGCAGGGTGTAGGCCTTCTCCGCGGTGACGGCGTTGGGGATCTCGGAGAAGCCGAGGAAGTCGTCGTTGGTGTCGGGGTCGTACTCCCACAACTCGATGACCGAGCTGCTGGTGACGAGGAACAGCGGGATGGGCTTCAGGTTTCCGCCCAGGTCCTCCTGCAGGTTCCAGACCTGGCCGACCTTGCCCTCGTTGTCGGGGGTCCGGCCCCAGATCGTGCGCCCGGACTCCTTCCACTTCAGGTAGGGCTCGTCGCCGTAGGGCTCGTTCTGGGCGACGCACTCCAGCTGGGTGAATTTCACGTACAGCGTCATGCCGTGTGCGTACCCTACGTAAATGATCGATAACAGACGGTTAGAAGATATGTCGGGACGGCCATACGACCGCCAAGGGAACGTCTTCTGGTGACATGGGGGTTAACGACAGCCCGCTGCGGATGCTCGGGCGCACCTGACCTCAGTACCGTGGTACAAGGCGGCTCCCCGCACACGCGGGGGTAAGGCTATGACGGGGGCGTCGGGTTGTCGGTCGCCGGCGGCTCGGCGTCTCCGCCGCGCACGATGAGGCGCCGTTCCCAGTCGCGGGGTGCCGTACCTCGTCGACGGCGTAGGCGGTCTGCGTCCAGGCGGTGATGATGAGCCGGCCCGGGCCCCAACCGGGCGGCAGCTCGACGTAGACGCGCATGGGCTTCCTCCCCCTTCGCCATGGTGCTGGCGACGGGGAAGGGGCGCCGGTGATCACGGCGGAGTCTACGGGCTATCGCCGTCTGCCTCGGTGAGGGGGCTGCCCGGACGGCTCACCAGACAGAACGTGAGCTCTGTCCGATCTCCTCAGCGCTGTCTTCTCAGCTCAGCGCATCAAGGCGAGGGCGACGGGGTTCCGGCCCCTTGCTCGGAGCTGCTATCCACAGCCGAAAGCACACGACCCGCTCCGGCCTTCTGACCTGCGCGATGATCCTTCCCGGCGTTATTCCGGCCGTGCCCCTGCTTGTGGAGCGGGGCTGACTAGGTCCTCATCGTCCCCACGAAGGTTCGCAACGTGATGCCGCGCAACTGTGCGCCGCCGTCGGGCTGGTCCTCATCGCCCCGATGAGGTGTTGTGCGCCGCTCGCCGGTGCAGTTGGTTGACGGGTTGCGCATCCTCGCATGGCGCACTTCTGTCGAGGACGAGCATTGTCTGGCCGCGATCCGAGCGGAGTACAGGTCGACTCCAGACCTGGCTGCCACGAAGCCGCTGTGGACCGGCGATGCGCTGGGCCTCGTCGACGTCATGGCAGTAGATCTCAACGCAGACCTCGACCTGCGCCTGTCGGGACGGTTTGTGGACGACCGCGGTCGCGACATCGCCCTTGTGAAGATCCGAGATGCACCCTTGGACGAGCAATACACCGAGGTCATGTCACGACTTCACGCGGTGGATCGGATCGGCCCCTGCTTCTGGGAGAACAAGAATCCGCTGGCCGCTGCTGCTGGCTGCCGGACAGCCCCCGGGGTTTGTCGGCCGGCAGTTCGGTGAGACCCACGATGCCGGCGACCTCGTCGACCTTGGCGCGCATCTCGGCTGCAGTTTCCGCGATGAGCTGCGAGAATCCGGCCATGCCCGGCAGCGGGGCGATTGGCGATCCCAATCGACCCGGAGGGATTCAGCGGAAGCCGAGGTGGGTTCGGGGACGTCCGGCTCATCGAGGCGGACGTGGGAGGCGAGCCTGCGGACGGCTTCCTTCCGGGATCGTCAGGTCCTGGGGCACCCGCACCGCACGCTCGCTAGGATCATGAAGCCTGCTCCAGGACGTATTCGGCGACCTGGGCGTGGGTGGCGTACCAGACGCCCTGTTGCGCGTCGATGTGCTCCAGCAGCTCGCGCAGTACGGCCATGCGGGAGCGGTGGCCGATGACATGCGGGTGCATGGTGAGCTGGAACAGTCCGCCCTCCTCGAGCGCGGCGTCGAACTCGTCGCGCCAGATCCCCGCCACGTCCCGCGGCGGCGGGCACGTCCGCAGCATGCCGCCGTACTCCAGCAACAGGTACGGCACGTCGTCTCTGATCCACTCGACCGGGATCTCCACGACGCCGGTCGGCTCGCCGTCGGCCAGCAGTTCGTACGGCTCGTCGTCGGCCATGAGGGAGGAGTCGTAGAGCAGGCCCAGCTCACGCGTGATGGCCAGGGTGTGGTCGGAGAAGTCCCACGCTGGAGTGCGGATGCCGACCGGGCGGGTGCCCGACAGCTTCTCCAGCGTGTCGGCGGCGCGCAGGGCCAGCTCGCGCTCGTCGGCCGGGTCCAGCAGCGCGTTGCTCTCATGGATCCAGCCGTGCATGGCGACCTCGTGGCCGGCGGCGACGTAGTCGCGTACCTCCTCCGGGTGCAGTAGTGCCGAGACCGCCGGTATGAAGAACGAGGCCGGGATACCGAAGCGGTCCAGCAGGCGAAGCACCCGGGGGGTGCCGACGCGGGAGCCGTACTCACCCTGGGCGAGTTTGCCCGGCTGGGTCTCGCCATCGCGCAAAGGGATCGTTTCGTGGTCGGAGTCGAAGGAGAGCGCGACCGCGACGCGGGCGCCGCCCGGCCAGGACGCGGGGTGCAGGGAGCGGCCGGCGCGGACCCGCGCCACGTGGCCACGCCAGGTCTGCTCGTCCCATTGCCAGGGCTGTTGTTCGGTCATGTGAGACTCTCCGTTTCGCAGGGGGATTGCCGGCAGGGGGTTGGGCGGGGTGGCTCACGCACCGTCATGGTCCTGGTCGGGCAGCGCCTGTGCGAGCTGGTGGCGAGAGGTGATGGCGAGCTTGGTGAACACCTTGCGCAGGTGGTATTCGACGGTGCGCGGGCTGAGGAACAGCTGGGCGCCGATCTCGGGGTTCGACAGGCCCTTCCGTGCCAGTCGGGCGATCTGGCCTTCCTGGGGAGTGAGGCCGTCGGGTGTGTCCGCGGTGCGCTTGCGGACGGTCTCGCCGGTGGCCAGGAGTTCGCGGCGGGCGCGGTCGGCGAAGGAGTGGGCGCCGAAGCGCTGCAGCATCTCGTGGGCGGTGCGCAGGTGCTCGCGCGCGTCGCGGCGGCGGTTCTCGCGACGTAGCCACTCGCCGTACACCAGGTGGGTGCGGGCGAGGTGGACGGCGACGCGGCTGCGCTGAAGGCGTTCGATGGCCTCGCGGTACAGCGGGTCGGCGGCCTGGCCGTCGGTGAGCAGCGCCTTCGATCGGGCGAGCACGCCGAGGGCCCAGTCGGTGCCGCTGGCGGTGGTGCGTTCCTCGAGCTGCCGTAACGCGGTCGTGGCCATTTCGGGGGTGTTGCTGTAGGCGGCCGCCTCGACCAGTTCGAGGAGGGCGAACCCGGTGCCCCCCAGATCGTCGTGCTCGCACGCCCGTTCCGCGCTGGCCAGGGCGTCCTTGTACCGGCCGAGAGCGTTGTACACCAACGCTGTCATGTTGAGGTGCGTACCGATCACCCGACCCTCACCCCAAGTGCTCGCCCACTCGAAGGTGGCCTCCAGCCGCGCCGGCACCTCGGGCCCGCCACGCCAGCTCCGGAGCAAGCTCGCCGCGAAGCCGAGAGGGGAGTTGCCGGTCACCTTCAAGATCGCGTCGGACTCCTCGATCAACGTGGCGGCCGCGTCGAGCTCGCCACCGTAAACGTGTACGGTGGCGCGGTAGATGAGGGCTTGGGGAAGGAAGTTGAGCGCGCCGATCTCGCGGGCGGCCTGGACCGCGTGCTCGGACAGGTCATGCAAGGTCTGGTCGTCCCACATGTCCGCGGCCACCACGTAGGTCAGCCCCAGCCAGCGCATGTTGTCGTCGGGGTTGCGTTTGGCTTCCTGCCGGAACGCCCGCAGAGCGCGCATCAGCTGCGGTGCCGCCGCGGCGTAGCCCTCGGTGAACCGTGCCACCAGCCCGTCGAGCAGTGCGTCGACCGGGCGTGCCGGCAGTGGGCCCGCAGGCGCGGCGCGGGCGGTCTGGGCCACTGTCCGCAGGAGGCCGGGTTCGCCCAGTCTACCGGCGAAGACCGCTGAGCCGATGGCGTCGGCGTAGGCCTCGCGTGCCTGTCCCGCATCGACGCCGGACAGCCGGCCGGCCGCCTCCAGCAGCGGCTGCAGGGCTTCACCGCCGCGCTTGCGCGCGAAGATGATCTGGGCGCGCAGCCAGGCCACCCGTCCGCTCTGGAGTTCGGTCAACGAGCCCATCTCCGCGGAGACCAGCAGCTCCAGCGCCATATCCGGGGCGCCGGCGTCGAAGGCGGCCTGCGCGGCGGCCAGCGCCCTTGCGCCGCGTCCGGCCGGATCGGGCGTCAACTCGGCCGCCCGCCGCAGGAACGCCGCCGCCGCCGCGATACCGCCGCGCGCCTGAGCCCGGCCCGCCAGCCGCTCCAACTCCCCGGCCACCGACTCATCGGCCTCCAGCGCCGCGTGCGCGCGATGCCAGGCCCGGCGATCGGGGGCCGAGGCGGGATCGGTCGCCTCGGCCAGCGCCCCGTGCGCCGCCCGCCGCTGCGACAACGACGCCGCCGAATACACCGCCGACCGCACCAGCGGATGCCGGAACCGCGCCCACGTCCCGATCTCCAGCAACCCCTCGGCCAGCGCCGGCTCCACCGCCGAAGCCGGAACCCCCAGCAACCCGGCCGCACGCCAGATCAACACCGGGTCACCGGTCGGCTCGGCCGCCGCGACCAGCATCAGCGACCGGGTCTGGGCCGGCAGCCCCGCCAGCCGCCGGCGGAAGCCCTCTTCGACCCGCGCCGGAACCGCCTGGGCCTCCACCAGCCCGAACCCGCCCGCCAGCTGCGCCGGGCTCAACCCGCGCGGCAACTCCAGCAGCGCCAGCGGATTGCCGTTGGTCTCGGCCAGGATCCGGTCCCTGATCCGCTCATCCAGCGGGAAACGCACCACCGAACGCAGCAGAGCCCGCGCCTCCTGCTCGGGCAGACCGCGCACCTCCAGATCCACCAGCCCCTGGAACTGGCTGCCCGGCTCACGCGCCGCGAAGATCAACCCCACCGGCTCGGCCAGCAGCCGCCGGGCCACGAACGCCAGCACCTGCGCCGACGACTGATCCAGCCACTGCGCGTCATCGATCACACACAGCAGCGCACGCTCCTCCGCCGCCTCCGCCAGCAGCGTCAACACCGCCAGCCCGACCATGAACCGGTCGGGCGCGGGCCCCTCACGCAACCCGAACGCCACCGCGAGCGCGTCACGCTGCGGGCCGGGCAGCTTCTCGATCCGGTCCAGCAGCGGCGCCACCAGCAGATGCAGACTGGCGAACGCCAGCTCCATCTCCGATTCCGCCCCCACCGCGCGAACCACCCGCATATCGGCTGCCTGCCCCACCGTATGCCGCAGCAGCGCCGACTTGCCCACACCCGCCTCTCCACGCAGCACCAGGGCTCGCCCGCGACCAGAGCGCACATCCCCCAGCAGGCCATCCAGCTCAGCACGCTCGCGCTGCCGATCCAGCAGCGGCGTGCCCCCAGATAGCGACCCCATGCCCCTTACACCCTTCAGTGCCCATCGGTCCGCGCGACCAAGTCAGCAGCTAGCGGGAGCTTCGTCAGGATCCCATTTCCGTCAGGTCTCGATCAAGACTCGGCCGACGACGCACTCACCCATGGCGACGGGGCAGAAACCGCGAACCGCACACGTGCGTGGTGCCGTCGGAGAGGCGTAGCGGACGGGGGAGAAGATGGGCGGTGCCACTGTCCTGTCGCGCACCGACCTCCGGTGCTCAGCCGTACGTGAGCACGATGCGATGAAGGGCCCACCCGTACTCCTCCTCCAGCAGCCGCAGCCAGGTGCATGGTCACCTGACCGTTGGCCGACGTGCCGCTCGACCCTGGTCACCCGCATACCGGTCCGAAGGCCGATCCCGGTGGCGGCGAAGGAGGCGGCCGCAGCCGCCCGCCGAAAGGCTACAGGTTCCCTAGGCGGCGCAGTGGCCGAACCGCGGTGGCCTCGTGGCTCCTGCTGTTCGCGAACGCGTTCAGCGTTCCTGGGAGCGGTCCACGGCGGCCCCCGGCCGCCCGGGGGCAGGTAGGTCTCGAGCTCGTCGGCCGCGGTCAGGAATCGGGGGCTTGAGCAGCAACCGAACTGCGCTTCTTGGTCATGGCCTGCATGGGCCTGCCAGGCTCGACGTCGGCGCTTGGCATGACCCACAACCGAACCGGCGCCGACAGCGATGAGCTGGAGGTTGCCTTGTGTGCCGAAGTCTGCCCGGGTGCCGACGTCGTCCTGGCCCACCTGTTGGCTTGATCAGCAGCTTGTCCGCCCCGCCGGCGTGACCCATCACAGTTCTGCCGCGTGGTGATCCCATCCGGGCCGAGTACCGCGAGGCGGCTCGCCGCCGAACCCGGGGCCCACGGGGGCGGCATGGAAGCCCGCTCAATCCTTGGCGGAGGGTCGCCCGGTGAGCGAGGCGAACCCCTCAAGATCCACCTCAGCGCCAACGGCTGTCCGCAGGTTCCTCAACCCCGGACTCGCTGGCGAAGCCTGAGCTGGCGAAGAGTTCCACGACAACGCCGTGGGATCCCTCCCGGAACAGCGCGCGGCCGAGGGCGCGGCCCGAACGCTCGCCCTTCCTGAGGCTCAGAGCGTCGAGGATCTCACCGCGCTCCTGACCTCGGCGGGGGAGCGCTGAGGTCGAGACAGTTACCGTTCCCGGACTGCGTAGGTCAGGTGGGTCACCCGCTGCGTCGGCTCCGCGCGGACCGGCTCCAGGGCCACTCGGCCCGCGTCCACGCCCTCGAACAGGCGGATTCCGGAGCCGAACAGCACGGGTGAGAGCGCGATCGAGAACTCGTCGATCAGGCCGGCGTTCACGTACTCCAGGATCGTTGCGCCGCCGCCCGCGATGCGGACGTCTCGGTCGCCGGCGGCCTCGCGGGCCTGGTCGAGCGCGATCTCGATGCCGTCGTTGACGAAGTGGAAGGTGGTCCCACCCGGCCGCTCCCAGGGGTCACGCTTCTCGTGCGTCACGACGAAGACCGGCGTGTGGAACGGCGCCTCCTCCGGCCATGCCTGCTCGCCGGCGTCGAACATGCGCTTGCCCATCACGCTCGCGCCGGTGCGCTCGAACGTCTCCCGCACGATGTCGTTGTCGCGCCCTTCCTCGCCGCCCTCGCCGAGCTTCAGATTCTCCCGGAAGAACCGCTGCGGGAATATCCACTGCTGCAGTTCCATCCACTGCGCCGCCCAGCGCTGGAGCTGCGGGTCGTCCTGCCGCTCAGGCGAGATGAACCCCTCCAGCGACTCCGGCGCGATGAAGCCGTCCAGCGACATGGACACGCTGAAGAACACCTTTCCGGCCATCAGTCCTCAACTCCCTTCCGAACGATCTCGGTGACGTAGGCAGCCAGGTTGCTCAGGGTCTGCCGGCCGCCCTCGATCGCGTGGTACTTCTCGACCGCCTCGTCGCGCAGCTCCTTGGTGGGGAACACCGTGCGCATCTCGATCCGGGTCGCCGCGCCGTCGGGCGCGAACGTGAGGACCGACTCGAAGGCGTTCGGGTCGCCGCGGGACTCACCGTGCAGCAGCGCGATCCGCTCCGGCGGGGCGATCTCGGTCCAGGAGATCCACTCCTGGTAGTCCGTCCCGTCCGGTCCGTGCATCACGAAGTCCCACTCCCCGCCGACGCGGAACTCGAACGCCCGCGTGGTGGTGGTGAACCCCTCCGGTCCCCACCATTGCGACAGGTGCCGGACTTCGGTGAACGCCTCGAACACCAGCTCCCGTGGGGCACTGATGACCCGGGAGATCACGATCTCGCGGTCGGCCGTCGCTGACTGCGCCGGCGCGTCCCGTTTCGTTGCTGCCATCGGTCACTCCTCCTGCCTTGCCTGCTTGAGGTCCTGCACGTACGCGTCCAGCCGGTCGAAGCTTTCGTTCCAGAACCGCTCGAACCCGCCGGTCCACTCGTGGACCGGTCGCAGCCCGCGGGCGTCAAGGCCGTACAGGCGCTGCTTGCCTGCCTTGCGGTCCCGCACCAGCCCGACCTCCCGGAGCACCCGAAGGTGTTTGGACGCCCCCGGCTGGGTCATCCCCAGTTCCTGGGCCAACTCGGTCACCGGACGCTCACCCGCCCGCAGCAGTACGAGGATCTCCCGGCGCTGCGGCTCGGCGATCGCGTTGAAGACGTCCGACGTCGTCGCTGCTCGTGCCATGGTCGCCATCATATGCCCATATCGGCATGCGTCAACCCGGAGGAATCAGGCGGGTCTTGTCAGATGGCGATCGTGACCCTTGTCCGGCCGTGGGGAACATTGGTACAGCGGAAATCGGTGAGAACGATCATGTTCCGGCTGTAGTCGGCCCTTGGCCGACAACCGAACGGCCAAAGGCGATGGCGAGCCGGTCCAGATGGAGTTACCGCCGTCCGCCGTTCTGATGCGGGTGGTCCATCTCTCGATCAAGACCGGGGGGCGGGGTCGGGCAGCAGATCGGCCAGTGCGGTGCGTACGGCGACCCGGCTGACTCCGTGCTTGCGCGCGAGACCCGCGATCGAGGCACCCTCGGCACGGAAGGCGGACCGCACCTCCTCAAGCTGGTCCCCGCTGAGTGCGGGAGGCCGGCCTCGGTAGCGGCCTTCGGCCTCGGCCGCGGCGTCCTTGGCGAACGCGGGCCGCTCCAGGGCGGGGATCTTGGAGCTGGTCGCCGTGTCCTCGAACAGCAGCACTCCCTCGGCAGGGTGGAACCCCTCGGCGATTCCCTCGGTCCGGATCAGCAGCCCGGCCTGGGCGAGGATGTGCCGCTGCCGCAGCAGCGATTGGGGCGCGGTAGGCGAGCGAGAGTAAACGATCCACACCGGTGCTCCTCGGTAGCACGGAGCCCCGTTTCTATCTGTCGGGAAATCCTGTCGTCAATCAGCGCGAAATCCGCCACGCATCGGGGTGTTTCGTCCCTTGTCATCAGATTTTCTGAGGCCTCTCGGTGGCCTTCCCGTTGGTGTCGTCAAACCTTCCAATCCCGACACTCCTGCCAGGGCACTGCGGCGCAATCAAACCGCCGACCGTTCCTGCAAGCGCAGCAGGCGAAGTGGCGGTGCCGAGCCGTAGGCATGTGCGGCCGCAGGCTACACCAGAGGCGCTTCATTGATCGTCGAGAAAGAGCTCTTCGATCTTCAGGTTGAACAGCTTGGCGAGACGGAAGGCGACTGGAAGGCTCGGGTCGAACTTCCCTGTTTCGATTGCGTTGATCGCCTGCCTTGACACGCCGACACGCTGAGCCAGGTCAGCCTGCGTCCAGGCGCGTTCGGTCCGGAGGTCCTTGAGGCGGTTCTTCATCGGTATCTGATCTTGCCGACGATGATGGCGATCAAGTAGACGGCTCCTAGGAGCGGGGGGAGGGCTGCGGCATCGACGTCGTAGACGACGAGGTCGGCGGCGTCCGCGACGACGTAGGCGAATCCGCCGACCCACCCCACTCCGAAGGTGACCGCCAGCGCATCCTGAATCATCTTCCGTTGCAACTCATCTTGTCCTCGGAGAAAGCGCGCGAAGGCGACGATCCATCCGATGCCGACGACAAGATTGGCGGCAACTGCGGCCCAGCTCGCCACCGGTTGCCGCAAATCCCACAAGAGTCCAGGACCGAACCTGGCCAAGGCAAGGGTCACCAACCAGGCGAGCGTCCAGAGTGCAAGTCGAATGGTTGTCATGATCGAGTCCCGATAGACCTCGGTCTCGTTGCGTGCTTGCACGAGTTGCCCTCCCTGCACCGAGAAGTCAAGTAGACCTGACACGGTAGAAGGCACCCGCTGCGGTGTCAAGTACACCTGACAATGGCCGAGCCGACCGACCCCGGTCCGGTCGGCACGGGACTGCCGTCAGTTCCGCCTAACAAGCCCTCCATTCGGACAAACAGCGCCTCGTGGCGCACTGCCCCCGGTGACGCCGACCCGAGTGGAAGGCCTACCTGGCGGCTGATCGCATCTGTGAGCGGGCGTCGGCCGCAGAGCCTGACTTGGCGAGGGCATCAAATGCCTGTCCCCAGACCGGTCAGATCGGCGTCTGCTCACCCCGAACATTCCGGCGTCGTGGCCGGTGGATGCCGGGCGATGAGCCTGATTTGCGGAAGGCCGGGTGCCAGATCAGAGGCCTCTCACCAGACCGGCCGTCCCGGCATTCTCCCGTCACGGCGGCGGTGGCTGGGCAAGCGTGGTGTTCGTGGTTCGAGCCCGTTCGCGGGGCTGACCTCCCACACGCGGCCGACCCGGTGAGCTCTCGCGGCAGAAGGAGGCCCCGCGGATCGCCGGGGTCGCGAACGGCTGATCGGATGTCGGACCGACGAGTCCTTCGATTGCCGGGAGCCTACGCACTCCGGCCAGCACCCAGGCGCCGCCCGTCGCAGCGGACAGCGCTTTCGACTCGCCCAGCCACGCCGCCACCCCAGACCCGGCCGCTGGCCCGCCGAGGGCACCGTTCTGGTCCACCACGCCACCACCGGCATCGGCACCGGCACAGGTCCGGGACCCCCCAGACCTGTCGATTCGCGACCCCGATGACACCCTCCTGCACGACGGGGAGGTGTAGTCGCCGATGTCGGTGCAGCAGTGGATGAGGAACAGACCCCGGCCACCGGGCCGCAGCCGCTGCGGGGCCAGCCGGTCGGGCACGGCGCCGGGGGCGAAACAGGGCCCGTGGTCAGTGATGGTCGCGATGACCTCGTCGCCCGTCGGCGACAGGCGAATGTCCACGGCGGGCGCCGGGGTGCGGTCGTGTGCCGTGGCGTTGGTGACCGCTTCCCAGATCGCTACTACCCGCGGTCGCCAGCGGAAGGCGGAGGCCGGCCAGTAGGAGGTGACCTTTGCCTCGATGCCCGCGGCGGGCACCGCTGGAGTGGTCCCGCTCGCCATGGCCGCCTAGGCCGGAGTTCCGGTCGGGGTGTGCTGGGTTGCTGGGGGCGTGCGTGAGGACCTCAGCAGGCAGCGGCGTCGGTGCTGGTGTCGGTGTCGGTGTTGGCGTGGGTGTCGGCGGTCATGGTGGTTCAGTGTGGTTTGGTGTTTTGGTCGATGCGTTGTTGGAGTTGGGTGTTGATGCGTTGGGCTTCGGCGAGTTGGTCTTCCAGGATGATGATGCGGCAGGCCGCCTCCAGTGCGGTGCCTTGGTCGACGAGGTCGCGGGCGCGTTGGGCCAGGCGTAGTTGGTAGCGGGAGTAGCGGCGGTGGCCGCCGGTCGAGCGTTGCGGGACGAACAGCTTGGCGGCGTCCAGGCTGCGTAGGAATCCGGGGGTGACGCCCAGGAGTTCGGTGGCGCGGCCCATGCTGTAGGCGGGGTAGTCCTCATCGTCCAGCTTGTCGTCCAGCCTCCCGGCGAGCCCGGTGTCGGGGTTGTTCTGCGCCGGGCCGGGCTGGGCGGGGTGCGGGTCGCTTGGGGCTGGCTGGGTGCCGGGCCTGACCGGCTGGGGTGCTCTCACAAAACCTTCCGTACTGTCGTGGGTGCGGGTGCGGGTGCGGGTTCAGGTGCGGGTGCGGGTGGCGGGTGCCGGAGTGTGTGCCGGTGTGGTGTGGGGAACGACGGGGCCCCGGCGCCGAGGGCGGCGCCGGGGCCATGAGGTACAACACCATCTATCCGGCGCTGTGGCCGGTTGGTTTCCGCGCCGGCCGCCTGAGGCGGGGGCGCGGGGATCGCGAATGCGTGACCGTAGACCACCGTCCAATCTGTGGGGCTGCGGTACCCGTGCGGCGTGACTGGAGCCTGCGACGGGCGATCCCGATGGTGCCGACACCCTCCTTCCGTGTTCTTCCTACCGGTGTTTTGTGTGTTTGTTGCGGTGTTGCCACTTGCGTTGGTGCTGCCGGCGGCCCGTTGGCCGCCGGGTGCGCGGCCGGCTGCCGGGGTCCCTTTCACTGCGTTGACCCCGGCACGTCCGGCCCGCGCGATCCATCTGTGCGGGCAGTTCGTCATCTGCCGCGTCTCATGGACTTGTTCCTCTTCGATGGTAGGAACACTACCTCACTCCGCCGCGAATATCTACCTTGATCGGCAGAGGTTTTCGTGGATCGGCTGATGCGATTGCCTGCCGTCGGTGCGCGGACGCGCACCGGCGCTGGTCAGCCGATCCGGGGTGCGGCCACCGACCAGGCCATCGACCACCCCGGCACCACGGACTGGACGTTGGTGACCAACCAGGGGAGCGGCCGGAATACGGCAGAAAGGGGCCGCGGGCTGGCGTCGCTGTTTAGGTGATCGTCGTCGTGTTGGTGGCGGTCTTGATCACGGCCCGCGTCACAGCCGGTGAGGGCTGATGTACATGTTCAGGCTGCCGGGGTTGGAGCCGAAGTCGCTGATCTGCGTGAGACCGGCGGCGCCGGCGGGAGAGGCCAGGGCGATGCCCCCGATCAGCAGGGCTCCGGCCATATGAGTGCCGACCATCGTCGGGCGATGCGGGATCTGATGCCGCGTCGTCTCGGTGAACGTGCCATCACGTGCTCCAGGGGTGGGGAATGGACGCTGAGCGGCCGGACCGCCGACACCTCTCGGGCACCCCGAACCCTCACCGGAGCAGTGACAGCCGTCACAATCTCACGCGTAGCCTCCAACTGACCGGGCTCCGGCGATATGTCCAAACTGTCCACGACCGGCGACGGTGCCATATGGCACAGTCATATGGCACCGGAACACAGAAGGCGCGGAGCGAACCGTTCCCCTCAGCCCTGCTGCACCGCGTACTGCGCGATGCCATTGCCGAACGACCAGTTCTCCGGCAGTACTTCCACAAGATTGATGAACACGTCTTCGGGGCGCACGCCGGGGTTCGCCTGCAAGAGTTCGACGATGCGCAGGTAGAGCGCCTGCTTCTGGGCGAGGCCGCGCGTGTTGTTGGCGGTGATCCGGATGATGACCACCTCGTCGCTCCGTTCGACGCCGTAGTAGGTGGGGCTGACGCTGAAGGTGCTGCTGTCGTGCTCGGTGATCGTCATGAAGCGGTCGTCTTCCGGCACGTCGAAGGTCTCACGCATGGCGCGGTAGACGCCCTCGAAGAGGGCTTGGTGGTACTCGGCGGACTTGCCTCGCCGCAACGACACTTGGACCAAGGGCATGGTCTGACTCCGTTCCTCGGGACGGTTCGCAGCGTAGCCATCACTTGATCATTCAAAAAAGTCATCTTAAGATATTTCAGTCATTAAATATTCCAATGATCGGTGTGACGATGAAGATGCTCGCCCTGGACGCTGTGCAGGCCTTCGTGCTGACCGCCGAGATGAAGAGCTTCACGCGCGCGGCGGAGGCGATGGACTCCACGCAGTCCGCCGTGAGCCTGAAGATCAAGCGGCTGGAGGACGCCTTGGGCCGCCGCTTGCTGGACCGTACGCCCCGCCTGGTCCGCCTGTCGCAAGACGGCGCCGCCTTCCTCGGGCCCGCACGTGAACTGCTGGCCGCCCACGCGGGCGCGCTGGGCTCGTTCGGCGTCCAGCGGCAACGCCTATCGATCGGCATAAGCCACCATGTCGTCGGCGCCGAACTGCCCCACCTCCTGCGCCAGATAGGGCGAGCAGAGCCAGACCTGACGCTGGAGGTGAGCATCGCCAGCTCATGGGAGCTCCTTGACCTGTTCGACAGCGGTGCGCTGGACGCGGCCATCGTGCTGCGCCACGAGGGCCGCCGCACCGACGGTGAAGTCCTGATGGAGGAGTCCTTCGGCTGGATGGCCTCATCCGACTTCGAACACCGCTCCGGCGAGCCTCTGCGCCTCGCCCTGCAGGCCGAGTCATGCCATGTGCACGAGATGGCGGTGACCGCGCTGAACGAAGCGGGCATCGCCTGGCAAGAGGTGTTCGTGGGCGGCGGCATCGCGACCATCGGTGCGGCCGCGGCAGCAGGCTTGGCCGTGGCGGCGCTCAGCCCGCGCGTGGCCCCACCCGGCACCATGGACATGGGCGAATCACTCGGCCTCCCCCCGCTGCCCACCCGCAGCGTCGTCCTGAAATCACGCCCGTCCGAGCCGGCCGCTCGCAGGGCGCTGCGCACCTTCGCCTCCGCCCTGCGCGCCACAGCGGGACACTGATCGCCACCACCGCGAGGTCGTGGGGATCAGGTCGGGGGTCGAGGAACATCGGAACGAGAAGTCACGCCAAGCAGCCCGCGGCCTCCTGATCAGCGTGACTGGCCGTTCGGATGCTCCTGGGTGATCGGTTGAGTGGCTGACCCGAGCCCCGGCCCCTCGCCCGCCGATTTCTGGGTAACGCTTTGATCGCTGGGGGTTGGTTGCGGGCTGGTTGGTCCTAGTTTGGGGGCGGCCGGAATACGGCAGAAAGACACCGCCGCCTACCTCGGCCTACCGCGGGTGCCGTAACGGACGTGTCACCGGACGCAAACGAGACGCCTTTCGTGTGATCAGGCCCGTCTGGGCTGGGGTCCGCGATGATTTGGCCCATGGGTCGGCAACCGGTCGGGATGGACGAGGTTGTCGAGCACTGGACGGTGCTGGAGGACGAGCTGGAGCTGGTGGCGGGCAAGCGCGGTCCGACGAGGTTGGGTTCGCGCTGCTGCTGAAGTTCTCCACGCGGCATGGCCGGTTCCCGCGGGGGCGGGCGGAATTCGCTGACGAGGTCGTGGACCACGTCGCTCGGCAGGTCAAGGTGTCGGCCACGGAGCTTGGGCTGTACGAATGGACCGGCCGGACGATCGAGTATCACCGCGCTCAGATCCATGATCACCTGGGGTTTCGGGTGTGCGGGGTGGTCGACGCCGAAAAGCTGACGCAATGGCTGGCAGCCGAGGTGGCGCACGCCGAACGCCACCCGGACCGGGTGCGGGAGGAACTGCTGCGGCACTGCCGCCAGGAGCGGATCGAGCCCCCGACCCCGGACCGGGTCACGCGGATAGTGCGGTCGGCGCTGCACGTCGCGGAGGAGAACTGGTTCGCGGTGATCGCGGCGCTGCTGGAGGAGCAGGTGCACGGCCGGGTCCTGGGATTGGTCGACTTCAGCCCCGACGACGACGCGCCGGACGCGGGGCATGCCGCACAGGAGTACGGGTCTTCGCCGGGTGCCGACGAAGAGCCTGACGGCGAGTCGGTGCTGGCGCTGATCAAGGCGATGCCGGGCAACATCAGCCTGGAGTCGATGCTGCGGGGGATGGACAAGCTGACCGCGATCCGCGCGATCGGCCTGCCCGGGGACCTGTTCGCGGACGTCGCACCGAAGGTCCTGGCGTCCTGGCGGGCGCGCGCGGCGGTGGAGTCGCCGTCGCACCTGCGGCGCCGCGCGCGTAACTCGCCGGCGGCCGCGGTGACGCTGCTGGCGGCGCTGCTGGTGGAGCGGGAGCGAGAGGTCACCGACGCGCTGGTGGATCTGCTGATCGCCACAGTGCACCGCATCGGCGCCCGCGCCGACGTCTTCAGAAAACGTTGGTTTCTTGAAGCCTGATGATCGCTGCCGCACTACTACGCCAGGACCCGCGGTCACCGAACCGTCATCAGCACCGCCCGCTGCCGCCAGGATCCGATCCTCCTCGGAGGCCGGCGTTGGTTTCACTACCTTGTGGTACTTTATAGCGGTACTCGGTACTACAAGGTACCCGGAGACTGAAGAGGGCCCGCGATGGACGACCTGACGGAGATGCTGAAAGGCACGCTTGAGGGCTGCGTGCTCGAAATCATCGGCAGCGAGGAGACCTACGGGTACGCCATCACGCGGCGGCTGAACGAACTGGGCTTCGCCGACGTCGTCGAGGGGACGGTTTACACCATCCTGCTGCGGCTGGAGAAGAACGGGCTCGTCCAGGTGACGAAACGACCGTCCGGGCAGGGCCCGCCGCGCAAGTTCTATGCGCTCAACGACGCGGGGCGCGAAGAACTCGCGACGTTCTGGGCTAAATGGGAGTACGTCACATCACGGATCGACAAGCTCAAGGAGGGCGGGAGATGAACTTCTGGGAGACCATGACAGGCAGCGACCTCACCAGGGAATGGAAGGCGTTCGAAGCCCGGGCCGAGGTGTTGCCGGCCGACTACCGGGCGGCGTGGGAAGAGATCAAGGGCCACATTTTTTCCTACTCGGACTTCACGGGTCGAAACCTGATGCCGATTGTCGACAATGCTCTGGGGCTGCTGGAAGAGGCCGCGTCCGATGGGCAGCGCATTCACGAGGTGCTGGGTGACGACATCGCGGGCTTTTGCGCGGCGCTGGCCGGTGGAGAAGGGGCTCGGAGTTATCGCGACCGGTGGCGCGAGCAGTTGAACAGGAACGTCGCAAGGAAATTGGGTCGGCTAGGAGGCTGACGTGGGCATCCAAGACATCATCGAGGGCAAGAAGCAGTGGCGGGCGCACGTGGCGCGGGTCAAGGCGCTCCCGCCGGACTATCGGATCGTCTACAAGGAGATGCAGAGATACCTCTTCAAGGTTGGACCGGTCGACATGCTCGACGGTCCCCTGCTTTCCGAAATCATCGATTTCTTCGATGAGGGCGTCGCGGCCAACAGGGGAGTGCTGGAACTCATCGGCAACGATGTCGCGGCCTTCTGCGACGACCTGATCAAAGACTCGCGCACCTACGCCGACATCTATCAGGAGTCCATCAGCGGGAAACCCGGCACGGCCGAGAAGTAACACCCGCCGACCGGGGCTGGCGGAGTTCTTCGGTGGGTGAGCCGAAGGAGAACCTTGCCCCCTGCGCCGTCGACGGCCTGCTTGCCGCTGCGCGCGCCGAGTTGCGCCGGCTCTCCCGCTGAAGCCGCCGTTGCGGTCGCTCGCGGCGCTCGGCTGGTGGACACCCGCCCGCACCTCCAGCGTGCAGCCGACGGTGAGATCCCGGGCGCGATCGTCATCGAACGCAACCATCTGGACTGGCGTGACGAACTCGCGCCGGTGCAGCGGGTCGGCGACCGCCGCCACGGCCGGGGCCGGGGACGCCTACGCCAAGGCGTGCGGCCTCGGCGAGGTCGGCCGCCTGAAGCCCCGCGCCGATCAGCACCACAGCGGCATTCGGCCGCCGAGGCCGGGCACGGCACGGTTCCGCCGCGCAGCCAGTCCCGGCGACACCGGCCACGGCCACATCGGCACCCGCGTCGGCAACCCCTCAGCAACGGCGGCGGCACCTCTCGCAACCTCTGATCCCCCTGTCCCCTGTGAGGAGCACCCATCATGGCCGACCTGGCCATCGCGGCCAACGGACTGCGCAAGTCCTACCGCGACAAGACCGGCGAGAAGGTCGTGCTCGACGGCATCGACCTGGCCGTCGGCGAAGGAACGATCTTCTCCCTGCTCGGCCCCAACGGGGCCGGCAAGACCACCGCAGTCCAGATCCTGTCCACCCTGATCGGCGCCGACGGCGGCGAGATCCGAGTGGCGGGCCACGACCTGGCCACCGACCCCCAGGCGGTCCGCGCTGCCATCGGCGTCACCGGCCAGTACTCGGCCGTGGACAAGCTCCTGACCGGCGAGGAGAACCTCGACCTCATGGCCGACCTGCACCACCTGCCGCGGCGCGAGGGCCGCCGGCTCACCGCGCGGCTGCTGGAGCAGTTCGACCTGGTCGAGGCCGCCGGCAAGCCCGCGTCCACCTATTCCGGCGGCATGCAGCGCCGGCTGGACCTGGCGATGACGCTGGTCGGGAACCCGCGCGTCATCTTCCTGGACGAGCCCACAACCGGCCTGGACCCGCGCAGCCGCCGCACCATGTGGCAGATCATCCGGGACCTGGCAGAGCGCGGAGTCACGATCTTCCTCACCACCCAATACCTGGAGGAAGCCGACCAGCTCGCCGACCGCATCGCGATGCTCGACCACGGCACGCTGATCGCCGAAGGCACCCCCGAGGAACTCAAGCGGCTCATCCCCGGCGGGCACGTCAGCCTGCGCTTCGCCGACGAGCACGGCGTCGACTCCGCGCTCCGCGCGCTGGGCACCGGCTTCCTGAACGGCGACGCTCTCACCCTGCAGGTCCCCAGCGACGGCAGCGTCGGCTCGCTGCGGCAGCTGCTCGCCCGCCTGGACGACCAGTCGATCGACGTCGAAGAGCTGTCGGTGCACACCCCCGACCTCGACGACGTCTTCCTCACCCTCACCGGCAACCCCAAGGACAAGGACGAAGCTCGATGAGCACCGCCGTTGCCACCCACACCCTGGCCGACTCGGCGACGATGACCCGCCGGCGCCTGAAACACATGCTCCGCTACCCGGCCATGACGGTGCAGCTCATCGGCATGCCGGTCGTCTTCCTGCTGCTGTTCGTGTACGTCTTCGGCGGCACCCTCGGAAACGGACTCGCCGGCGGAGGAGGCCGCGGAGCCTACATCGACTACGTGACCCCCGGCATCATCCTGATGACCACGGTCGGCGCCGCCACCAGCACCGCCATCTCGGTGGCCATGGACACAGCCGAGGGGATCGTCGCCCGGTTCCGGACCATGGCCATCTCCCGATCGTCGATCCTCACCGGACACGTCATCGGCAGCATGATCTCCATTGCGATCAGCATCGTGGTCGTCACCCTCGTCGCCCTGGCGATCGGCTTCCGGCCCAACGCCAACCCCGCCGAGTGGATCGCCGCCGCGGGCCTGCTGACGCTGTTCGTCTTCTCGCTCACCTGGCTGGCGGTCGCGCTCGGCCTGACGGCCAAGAACCCCGAGGGCGCCAGCAACGCGCCCCTGCTCCTGATGCTCCTGCCCTTCTTCGGCAGCGGCTTCGTGCCCACCGACTCGATGCCGACCGCCCTGCGCTGGTTCGCCGAGTACCAGCCGTTCACCCCTGCCATCGAGACCCTGCGCGGCCTGCTGATGGGCGACGCCATCGGCAACAGCGCCTACCAGACCATCGCCTGGTCCCTGGGCATCACCCTCGTCGGTTCTCTCTGGTCGGTGAAGCTGTTCAGCCGCGACCCCAGCCGCTGACCGAGCCCACCGTCGGGGGACCAGGCCACAGCAACACGCGAACGGGGCCGTCAGACCCGCTGCTCTGGCGGCCCTGAACGCTTCTCGCGTTAATAACCCAAGGCAAACCGCCACAGACGACCCCCGAACGCTTAGCGCACGATCTCGCAGGGATGTCTCACGCTCCAGATCCTGCCCGGGCTGTGCCCTCTGCTCGGAGATATGCACGGCCCACCGGTGCAACGAGGCTCCGGGCCTGTCCCTCCACGCCCCGCCATCGGGCTCCCTCTCACGTGGGAACCGTTCCCTGCCGAGGCCAGCCCCGGGTACCGGCGTTCGCGGCACCAGGCCGGCCAGCAGCCGACCGACGCGCGCCGGTCGTTCCAGGCGTTGACCGCTGCGCTGGCCCACAGCAGCTCCCTGCTTCACCGGTCTCTCATCGGCTTGCAAGTGTGAAGCGAGAGCGGATGCGGGTGGGACCGAGAGCGCTCGGGGCTCTGCTGTCGAGCCGGCCGCAGAGCCTGAGCCAGGCCACCGAGCAGTTGCGCCGACACGCGACAGACCAGCACTTTCAACCGCACGGTTGACTGACGGCCGGTTCGCGGCCTACAGTGCTTTCAACCATCGAGTTGAAAGTGAGAGGGATGACCGCGGACGCGCTGTCCCGAGTCTTCGCCGCCCTCGCGGATCCGACCCGGCGCGACATGGTGGCCCGGCTTTCGGAGGGCGACGCGACCGTGAGCCAGCTGGCCGAGCCGTACCGGATGTCACTGCAGGCCGTCTACAAGCACCTGCGGGTGCTCGAGGGCGCCGGGCTGGTCAGCCGGCCGCAAGGGCCGCAGCCTCGGCCGGTGCGCCTGGAGGCCCAGGCGTTCAACCTGGTGGACACCTGGATCGAGCGCCACCGGCGCCGCGTCGAGCAGCGCTATCGCCGCCTCGACACCGTCCTGGCGCAGATGAAGGAGGACGAGCATGAACACGATCACCCAGACGGCCATCGAGGCCGATCCGGGGCTGCCGGTCATCCGGACGGCTCGTGACTTCGCGGCAACGCCCGAGCGACTGCTGCGCGCCCACACCGATCCGGCGTTGTTCGCCCGGTGGGTGGGGCCCGATTCCATGACCACCCGGATCGAGCACTGGGACGCGCGTACCGGCGGCAGTTGGCGGTACGTCTCGGTGCGCGGCGGCGCCGAGTACCGGTTCCACGGCTGCTTCCACGAGGTACGGCCGGACCGTATCGTGCAGACCTTCGCCTTCGAGGGCGATCCCGACCACGTCGCCTTGGAGACGTTGTGGTTCCAGGACCTGGGCGGGGGCCGTACGCGGCTGCGGACGCAGTCGCTGGTCGACAGTTTCGAAGGCCGTGACGCGATGCTGCGCAGCGGTATGGAGACCGGTGTCGTGGAGGGTTACGCCAAGCTGGAGAGGATGCTCACCGATGGCGCTGTCTGATCGTCCGGCCGAGCGGCACCGGCAGGTGGCCGGGCTGTTCACCGACCGGGTCCGCGGCACCCGGTCCTGGGATACGCCGTCCCCGGTCGCCGGCTGGAGCGCCCGCGATATCGTGCGTCACCTGACCGAATGGTTCCCCGGGTTCCTGGCGTCCGGCGCCGGCATCCGACTGCGCCGCGGACCGTCGGTGGAGGAGAACCCGGTGGCGGCCTGGCAGGTGCACTGCGATGGTGTGCAGGCGGTACTGGACGATCCGCAGACCGCGCACTGGGAACTCACCAACCCGCACATCGGCAGCCTGCCTCTGGAGACCGCGATCGACCGGTTCTACACCGCTGATGTGTTCATGCACATCTGGGATCTGTCCAGGGCCACCGGCCAGGACGACCGGCTGGACCCCGACTTCTGCGCTCAACTCCTCAGCGGGATGGAGCCCATGGAACAGGTTCTCCGTTCCTCCGGCCAGTACGGCCCCCGGGTCGAGTGGAGCCGGTCGAGCGCGCACCGGTGCTCCGCCGCATCACAGCGCGCATCGAGTCCGACCTCGCCGCGCTCTCGGCCCTCGACAAGCACCTCGACACCCTGGACATCCCTGAGGAGCACCGCGACCTCGCCGCCCATCAGCGCGCGACGCTCGACTACGGCATGGCCTCACACCGCTTCATGCTCGACTGGTTCCGGGCTCACATCGACCGGCACGAGCCGCCGAACCACTGACACCGCACAGACGTAGTGCGGCGGTCCAGCGGGTTTGTGATGACGTGGCCGTCCGCGCATGGTCTGGCCGTGGGTACGGAGGCGGTGGCCTCCCGGTCGGGCTCGGAAGGCGTCCGGCGGCCTCGGCGAGGGTGGCGTCAATCAGCGGACGATGTTCGTCTACCGGCCACGGAGGTCGACCCAGTGCCCCGCGAACGTGGCCGACCACGACCGCAGCGGCGTCTTCGATCGTCGGGAGGCCGCACGCACCACCGTCGAGGTCGGCATCCCATGGGGCCGCTACGCCCGCGGTGGCGATCACAGAACGTGAAGCCGCTCGAGAACACGAATCGCTCGATCGCCGGCCTTTCTGTGGGTCGGCCCGGGGCGGTCGGGTGGCCGACCGCCCCGGCGCCTTCTCGCCGGGGCCTGTGCGGGCCGTCAGTTGCGTGCGGGTTGGGGCCGCCGGTCGCGCAGGGTCTGGCGCAGTTCCTCGGTGAGGGCCTGGGCGAGGTGGGGGCGGCCGTGGTACTGGGCCGGGGTGTTCTGGAACACCGCGACCTGCCACCTGCCCATGGTCTGGGCGGCGGTGATGGTCTGGACGGAGTTGAGGTCGGGGCGCAGGTCGTCCCCTCCGGGCGGGACCATGCCCGCGACGGCGCGGAGGACGGCCGCGCCGGGCCCGACCAGGCGCACGTCCTGGATCTTGCCGACGTAGGAGCCGGTGGCGTGGTCGCCGAAGGTCGCGCCGATCTGCTCGGCGATGGTGGCGCGGCCGGCGTGCACGGTGCCGTCGAAGCCGATCGAGAAGCCGTCCTCGCGGAAGGGGGCGGCGAAGGCCCGGGCGTCGCGGGCGTTCCAGCCCTCCAGGACGCGCCGGTACAGCTCCCGCACGGCCTCTAGGACGCCGAGGTTCTCGGCGTAGCGGTCGTGGTGGACCTGCCAGCGGTCGGTGGTCCAGTTGGGCCAGTCGACGCGGGCGCCCTCCAGGGCCTCTTCCAGGTAGTCCAGGTGGACGTGCCAGCCCGCCAGGGTCTGCGGGATGAACTCCTCGGGCGTCTCCAGGTCGCTGGTGAACACCAGGAGGGTGGCCGGCGGCGGTCCCGGCAGCGGGACGAGTTCCCAGCGGAGTGTGCCGTGGATGTCGGAGTCCAGTTCCAGCAGGCGGGGCGGGTCGAAGGCGGTGACGGTGCCGCGGGCGATGGCGGGCTCCTGGTCGCCGGCGTTCAGCCAGCGCAGCTGGAAGCGGCTGCCCACCCGCGGCTCCAGTTGCGCCTCGGCCAGCCAGGCGGAGATCTCGGCCGGCTCGGTCAGGGCGCGCCAGATCCGTTCGGCGGGGTGGCGCAGGCGGCGCTCGAAGCGCAGCAGCGCGCGCCCCCGCCCCTCCCGCATCGTGACGGTGCCGTCGGGCGCGGGCCCCTGGGCGCCGGGTGCGGACGTGTCGTTGGTCGCGTCGTTCATGTCCTGGTCCTGCCCTTCGTCGGTGCGATCACCTCTTCACATAACTTAGCAGGAATATAACCGTGCAAGCATGTTCGCACGGGGTACGGTGCGGCCGGGTCCCGTGTCAGGAGGGCGGCCAGGTGATGACGGTGTGCCCCCAGGTCAGCCCGGCGCCGAACCCGGCGAGCAGGACCAGTTCGCCGGGCGCTATGCCGCGGGTGCGCACGGCGTGGTCGAGCGCGAAGGGGAGGCTGGCGGCGCCGATGTTGCCGACCTCGTGCCCGGCGATGACCATCTGGTCCGGTTCCAGCCCGGCCCGGTCGGCCAGGGAGGCCACCAGGCTGGGATTGGGCTGGTGCGGGACGACCAGTGCCAGGTCGCGGGGCTTGAGGCCGGCGTCGCGGGTGGCCTCCTCCACCAGCCGCGGGAGGATGTCGATGATGAAGTCCCGCACGGCCTTGGCGTTCATGTGGATGGTGTGCCCGCGCGAGGCGAGGGTGGCGGGCCCGGCGGGGAGCCGGCTGCCGCCGGCGGGGATGAGCACGTCGCCGGCGCGCGAGCCGTCCGAGCCCAAGGTGACCGGGCCGATGCCGTAGGGGGCGGGGACGGGTCCCACGACGGCGGCCGCGGCGCCGTCCCCGAACAGCGCGCGGGTGGCGCGGTCGTGCTCGTCCAGGAAGCGGGAGTAGATCTCGACGCCGATGACCAGGGCGTAGGGGGCCGAGCCGCGCTGCAGCGTCAGCCAGCCCAGGGCGGTCTGCAGCCCGTAGACGAACCCCGAGCAGGCGGCGGCGACGTCGAAGGCGGCTGCGTTCCACGCGCCCAGCAGCGCCTGGACGCGGCAGGCGGTGGAGGGGCCGAGTTCGTCGGGTGTGGAGGTGCCCAGGACGATCAGGCCGATGTCCTCGGGTTCGAGTCCGCCGGCCTCCAGGGCGCGCCGGGCCGCGGCGGTGGCCAGGTCGGAGGCCGCCTGGTCGGCGGAGGCGATGTGCCGGTGGCGGATGCCGGTGCGCCGTTCGATCCAGGCGGGGTGCAGGCCCAGGGTGCGGGAGAGGTCCTCGCTGGAGACGCGCTGCTCGGGCAGGAAGGATCCGGTCCCGCGGATCGCCCAGCGCCACCGGTGGCCGGTCTCGTCGGCGGTCTCGTGGTCGCGTGCGCGCCGGGGGGCGTGCCCGGAGCCTTGTCGGTCGGAGTCGTCCCGATCGGAGTCGTGTCGATCCGGGGTGTGTTGATCCGGGGTGTGCCGATCGGGGCCGTGTCGATGTTCTCCTCGTGATCCGACGGGCATACCACGCCCTCCTCACCTCTACCACATCCACCGGCCCCTGACCTGGGCCGTTGGCGCGGGGGCCGGGCGGAGTGCTCGCGCACGGTTGTCAGCCCGATCCCTTGCGTGAATAATCCCATTTCAGCACTTTCCTTCCATATCGGCGCCCCCAGCGCACTTTATCCACGAAGCCAGGAGAAACTTGCTCATCGGTAAGGAGAAGGCCAGCATGTCTGTTTCTGGTGACGTTTCTTCCGGGTGGGTGCGAGAGGCGGGTGCGGGCGGCCCGTACGCCCTGCTGTTCCCCGGGACCGGCTCGGCCGGTCCCCCCGACCTGCGCGCCCTGGCGGCCGCCCATCCCGCCGCGGCGGGCGCCGTCCTAGAGGTCCTGGACGCCGTCGACGCGGCCGCCGGACAGGCCTTGGCCGAGGGGGCGGAAGCGGTGCCGACGGGGCCTGCGGGGCGGCCTTCACAGTGGCCTTCGCTGCGGGAGATCCTGCTGACCGACCCGGACCGGTACCCGGCCGCGGCCACGATCGACGGGGTGCCGCAGCTGGCCGCCTACACCGCCTCGGTGGCGGTGGACCGCGTGCTGCGGGCGGCGGGCGCGGTGCCGGGGTTCGCCGTGGGGCAGAGCTTCGGGGAGATCGCGGCGCTGGTGAGCGCGGGGGTGTTCGGGGTGGCCGAGGGCGCCCGGATGGCGTTGAGCCTGGTCGGGGTGCTGGTCCGGGCCGGCGCGGGCGGCGGGCTGGGGCTGCTGCTGGACGGTGAGGAACGCGCCCGGGCGCTGATCGAGGGTGCGGGGGCGGGCGCCGAGGTGGTGGTGGCCTGCGTGAACGCGCCGTCGGTGACGGTGGTCAGCGGCCCGGAGGGTCCGCTGGAGGAGGTGCTGGCCCACGCGCGCGGCGCCGGGGTGCGCGCGGTGCGGCTGGCGGTGCCCTACCTGTCGCACCATCCGGCGATGGCGGGCGCGGACGCGCAGTGGTACGAGATCATCCGGACGTTCCCGCAGGGGGAGCTGCGGATGCCGGTGTACTCCCCGGTCCGCGGCCGCGCCTACCGCGATTCCGACGACCTGCACCGGGCGCTGGCCGACTGCATCGTCAAGCCGGTGCGGCTGCCGGAGGTGCTGCGGGAGGTGGACGCGGCGGGCGCACGGGCGTTCGTGGAGGCGGGGGCGGGGGACGCGCTGTGCCAGTGCGCGCAGGCGTGCGTGCCGGGGGCGCGGACGCTGGTGCCGCTGCCCGACCGCCGCCGTTCCCGGCCGGGCCCCCGGCAGGGACCGGTTCCCGCTCCCTCCGGTTCCTGACCGCGCCGTGTTCCCGGCGTCGCGAGCCTGGCATCGGCCCACCGGCATCCGAGCCGCGTGGCAACCGAGCCCCCACGGGATCTCATCCCCTTGTGATCCCAGCCCCTTGGCATCCGATCCCGCCGACCGCGACAGGAGCGCGTGATGGGCACCGACGGCACGGTCCTGGACCAGTCATCCGATCCCCGGCCCGATCCCGATCTGCTGCGTTTCGTGCGCGGCCCGTCCCTGAGCGAGGAGATGCGCGCCCGGATCGCCGAGGCGGTCCCGGGGGAGTTCTTCCTCCACCCCGACGGGCTGACGCCGCGCGAGCGGCAGGCGCTGACCTACCGGCGGCTGCGGGCGGCGGGGCTGTGCGCGCCGCCGGCCGCCGAGCTGCTGGCCGATCCGCCCGCGCTGTGCGCGCTGCTGGAACGTGCCGCGATCGCCGATCCCGCGCTGTTCCACGTGATGCTGCTGCACTACACGCTGGTGCTGGGCCCGATCCTGCGCTTCGGCACCGAGCCCGACGGCGGCGACGGCGGTGGCGGTGGCGGTACGAGCGAGGAGCGGGCGGGGCTGGAGTCGATGTCCTCGTTCGGGACGCTGCTGATGACCGAGCTGGGCCGCAGCAACAGCCACCTGTCGCCCCGCACGATCGCGCGGCACGATCCGGTGACCGGCGACTTCGTGCTGGATACCCCGGACGCGCAGGCGGCCAAGTTCCCCACCAGCACCGCCCATCCGCGGATCCCCAAGACCGCCGCGGTCTACGCCACGCTCGTGCAGGGCGGGCGGGAGCGCGGGGTGTTCGTGTTCGTGGTGCCGCTGCGCGGGCCGGACGGCTCGCCGCCGGAGGGGGTGGAGATCCTCGAGGCGCCCGACACCTCCGGCCTGCAGGTGGACTACGCGGCGGTGCGGCTGCGGGGGCTGCGGGTGCCCTACCGGGCGTGGCTTCGCGATGGGGCGCAGATCGCCGCCGACGGCTCCTTCCACGATCCGGCCGGCGGTGCGGCGCAGCGGCTGACGCGGTCGATGGGGATCGCCCCGGCGGTGTGGCGGGCGGTGATCTCGGTGTCGGCGGCGATCACGCGGGCGTCGGCGGGGATCCTGCTGGCGCATTCGGCGGGCCGGGTCACGCTGGGGCGGCTGGCGCCGTTGCGTCCGCTGACCGACTACCGCAACCAGCGGGACGCCGTGCTGGGATCGCTGGCCTCGGCGTACGCGCTGACGGCGGTGGCGGGACGGGTGAAGGCGGGCGGCGCGGCCGCGGGGAGCCCGCCGCCGGAGCGGGGGTCGGATGCCGGCGGGGGGCCGGCGACGGCGTGGGCGCCGTGGTCGGCGGTCGACCGGGATCTGGCGCTGCTGAAGGCGGCGGCGACGGTGGAGGCGCAGGAGACGGTGTCGCTGTGCCGGGTGCACTGCGGGGCGCCGGGGTTCACCGCCACCGACCGGCTCAACGCCTACCGGGGGCTGTCGCACGCGTACATGAACGCCGGGGGTGACAACGAGCTGATCCTGTTCGACACGGCGCGGGCGATGGCCGACGGGGACCGCTACGCGCCCCCGGCGGCGGAGCCGGAGCCGCCAGGGGGCGCCGATCCGCTGTCGCCGGGGGAGTGGGTGCGGATGGCGCGCGCGTGCGAGGCGAGGATGGGCGCGCGGCTGGCGGCTCGTGTGGGCGCGGCGCGGGAGGCGGGCCTGGACGGTTTCGAGGCCTGGAACGGCAACCTGGTGCTGGCGGCCCGTACGGCGACCGCGTGCGCGGACCGGATGGTGCTGGAGACGCTGGCGCAGGCATGGGAGGGGGCGCCGGAGCCGCTGCGGGGGCTGCTGCGCTTCTACGCGCTGGGGTGGATGGACCGCCGTGCGGGGCAGCTGCTGGACGAGGGGGTGCTGGCGCCGGGGTCGCTGGAGCGGGTGTGGGCGTTGCGCGGCGAGGTGGGGGACGTGCTGGCGCCCAGGGCGCAGGAGCTGGCGGAGGCGTTCGAGCTGCCCGCGGAGATCACCGCGCCGACCTCCTTCGTACCGGGCATGTGACCCACCCCTCCACGGCCCCGCCGAGCCCCCAAGCCCCCGCTGAGTTCTCCTCCGGGCTTGTGCCCGGCGGGCGTGGAGGGCCTGCGGGTGCGGGGGGTGTTCCCCTACGGTGTGGTGAGGCGGTTTTTGGCGCGCCGAGTAGCGGAAGCGGCGGTGGGAACCGGTACCGGTTGACTACCGTTCTCGTTACAGACCGTACGGGTGACAGGCGCCCGCGCGGAGTCGATACGGAGGTAGACACAGTGGGAGTCAGTCTGAGCAAGGGCGGCAACGTCTCGTTGACGAAGGAGGCTCCCGGACTGACCGCGGTCGTGGTGGGTCTGGGCTGGGACGTGCGGACCACGACCGGCAGTGACTTCGACCTGGACGCCAGCGCCCTGCTGTGCTCGCAGGAGAACAAGGTCCTGTCGGACAAGCACTTCGTGTTCTTCAACAACCTCAAGAGCCCTGACGGCACGGTCGAGCACACCGGTGACAACCTGACCGGTGAGGGCGAGGGCGACGATGAGCAGATCAAGGTGAACCTGGCCACGGTGCCGGCGGAGGTCGCCAAGATCGTGTTCCCGGTGTCGATCTACGACGCCGACAACCGGCAGCAGAGCTTCGGCCAGGTTCGCAACGCCTTCATCCGGATCGTCAACCAGGCCGACAACAACGAGATCGCGCGTTACGACCTGTCGGAGGACGCCTCCACCGAGACCGCGATGGTGTTCGGTGAGCTGTACCGGCACGGCGCCGAGTGGAAGTTCCGCGCGGTCGGGCAGGGCTACGCCTCGGGCCTGTCGGGGATCGCCTCCGACTTCGGAGTCAACGTCTGAGGAACCGGTTTTCGGGACGGGCGCCGGTGCCCCGTGCCGCCCCCTCCGCGTGCGCGCGGGGCGGCGTGACGGGGTGCGGGGGCGTTGTGATCGTGAATGGGAGGGCGCCGGGCCGAACGGCCCGGCGCCCTCCCTTTTCGTGCGCGGGTCGCGTCTCCGTCCGCGCGCGGGCCGGGGTCATCGAGGCCCTTCGCTCGGGCCCGTGTGCTCGAGGGCCGGGTGCTCGGGGTCAGGTGGTGAAGGGGACGGCGGCCAGGGCCTCGATCTCGATGAGCAGGTCGTCGCGGAAGAGGGCGGTGACCTGCACCAGGGTGCTGGCGGGGGTGGTCCCGGCGGGGAGGAACTCGTCGCGGACGGCGCGGACGGTGGCGACCTGGGTGGCGTCGCGGATGAAGTAGCCGAGTTTGATCACGTGCTCCCAGCCGGCGTCGGCGGCCCGCAGCGCGGCGGCCAGGTTGGTGAAGACCTGGCGGGTCTGGGCGGCCAGGTCGCCGGGTCCGACCAGGGCGCCGGAGGCGTCCAGGGGCACCTGGCCGCTGATGACGACCAGGCGGCTCTCCTGCCCCCTGTCACGGATCAAACCGATTGCCCCTCCTAAACGACTTCGACGGATTCCGCGCATTTTCGGATCTTGGTATGTGATGTTGCCCAGTACCATGAGCGATCGGCCGCATCCTCAACAGTTCGGGACGTCGATGAGTGCTGGACAGGGTCCGTGGGGGCCGTACGGTGGTGGACCACAGCCGCCCGCGTGGCCACCGCAACCGCAGGGCCGAGGGGTGCCGCCGCGGGGCCGGCCGCCCGGCGGGGGCCCGCAGCCGGGTCCGCCGTACGGTGGTGGCCCCCAACCGGGTTGGGGACCGCCGCCCGGACCGCCGCGGTCGCCGTCGCGGATGCGGCGGGTGTTCCGGTTGCTCAACCCGGTCTTGGCCGTTCGCCAGGTGTGCAGGCCGTCGCGGCCGGGCCGGGTGGATGATCCGGCGGTGCGGAAGGTCCAGGTCCTGCGTGCGGTGGTCGGTCTCGTCGCGGTGGTGTGGGTCCTGGTGTCGTACCGCCTCGCCTCGGACGCCAAGTCCCTGGCCGCACAGCGGCTCGACCAGATCATGACGTCCGCGGCCCTGCTACCGGCCACGTTCCCGATCGTCGTCGGCGCGTTCATCGTCGGAAGCCGTCCGCACAACCGCCGCCTGTATCTTCTGCGGGCGCGGAAGCCGCTCGGGGCGCTGCTGGCTCTGGCCGGCGCGGTCCTGTACTTCGTCCTGCTCGCCGAAGGCGTACTGACCGGCGGCCCCGTCGGGGAGCCGCCTGAGAATCCGTCCGCGTCTTTCTACGTGCTGCTCATGTACTTCGTCTTCCTCGTCCTCTTGGCGCTGTGGGTGTTGGTGTTCGTGTGCTATGGGGCCGCCCTCACGCTGGTGCACATGTTCCGCACCGCCGACATTCACGAGGTCCTGCCCCCGGTCATCGCGATCGTCCTGGTCTGGGAACTCGCAGTCGTGGATCTGTTCTCGAACACCTACGACGGCGCCCCCGTAGCGGTGCGGGCCGCGCTGATCCTCGGCGGTCCGCTGTCGGTCACCGCGGTGAGCCTCTGGGAACTTCGGCGCCTCAGAACCCGCCACGGCCTCACACTGCGGCAAGCACTCGGCCGCTGACCCGCCTTCGACTTCGAAGCAGGCTTGGACGAGGTCTATGCCCGCGCGGGCCTGACCAGGCTGGAGAACCCAACGGAAATCAGGGCCAGCCGACCGGTGCGGCGGCCTGGCAGCAGGCGACGCACCGCATCAGCTCATGGGTGATTTCACGGGCCAGTTGTACCGCTCCCGCCTGGGCCGGCGGTCCGGCTAGCGGCTCCCGCGGTGGCGCGCTGCGACCAGGCGGTTCCCGGGTTGTGTCTGTGCTGCAAGGTCGGCGGGGACGCGGTTGCCTCCACCGAGCCCGACGCGTCGTCGATCGCGGCGGCGCTGGAGGAGCTGATCGAGGACCCCGAGCGCCGGGAGACGCTGGCCGACGTCGTCGTGGCCGACAGATGCGGATCCTGACGCAGCCGGATCCGGCAGTACTCCTCCACCACCACGAAGGTGTCCGGCCCGGCCGGACGTCGCTTGCCCGGCTCCCGCTCCCCGTACAGATTCGCCCGGACCGTCTTGCGGTCCCGGCCCAGATGCCGGGCGATCGCCGAGATCGTCCAGCGGCTTCACTTGCTTTGCCACCAACACCGGCCTGCGCAACCTCCCGCTGCACCACGCCGCCGCCAACCGGATCTGGCTGGAGCCGGTCGCCCTGGCCTGCGACCTGCCGGCCCTGCACGAGCATCCCGCCCGCCGCTGGGAACCCAAACGCCTGCGACTACGCGTGTTCTCTGTGGCCGGACGCCTGGCCCGCGGCGGAAGACGGCTCCGGCTCCGTCTGGCCGCCCACTGGCCCTGGGCCGATCTGATCACCACCGCGATCACCCGCCTACAGACCTTGCCCGCGCCCTGACCAGCACCAACCCGCCCCAACAACCCGAAAGGAGAAACCACAAGGCCCGTCTCACGAAAGATCGAGGCCAGGTCCGCTGGGGCCACTACTACCCCCTCACTGATCCCGGGGCCGAGACACAGTGCGGTGACATTGCACTGCGTCTCCTCGCTGTGAGAATATGATTCTTGCGAGTCAGAGTATAATTCTGGCCCTGGAGAGGATCGCTTGCGGGTTGACGGGCTGGAACTCGTCTGACCAGTGGTGACCGCGACCAGGGGGTGACCTTGAGACGCTTCTGCGACGTCACGGAGGACGGGCAGGTGCTGACCGTCACGATCGACCGCCAAGAGCGCAGGAACGCCCTGGACGCGGAGGCCAACCACGAGCTGGGCGAGGTCTTCGACGAGTTCGAGAGCGATCCGCGCTACCGGGTGGCGATCGTGACCGGGGCGGGCGACAAGGCGTTCTCCGCCGGCGCGGACCTCAGGCAGGCTGCGTGGGACTCGATGCCGCCCGTGCCGGCGTCGGGGTTCGCGGGGATGACGACCCGGTTCGGCCGCGCCAAGCCGGTGATCGCGGCGGTCAACGGCACGGCCGTGGGCGGCGGTTTCGAGCTGGCGCTGGCGTGCGATCTGGTCGTCGCCGCCGAGCATGCCACGTTCGGGCTGACCGAGCCGAGGGTGGGCCTGGCCGCGCTGGGCGGCGGCGTCCCGCGGATCCTCCGGGAGCTGGGCCCGAAGCGGGCGCACGGGCTGCTGCTCACCGCCCGCAAGATCACCGCGGCCGAGGCGCTGGATTTCGGCCTGGTCAACGAGGTGGTGCCGCACGCCGAGCTGCTGGCGGCCGCGCGCCGCTGGGCGGCCGATATCGTGGCCTGCTCGCCGGCGTCCATCCGGGCCACCAAGGCGATGGCCGACGCCGCCGACGGACAGAGCGTCCAGCCCTCCATCGCGGAGATGTTCGCGCTGCCGGCCGTCAAAGCGCTGTTCAGCGGCCCCGACGCCGCCGAGGGGCCGAGGGCGTTCGCCGAGAAGCGCGCGCCTCGGTGGAGTCCTCTGTGACCGCGGACTGCGTGCTCACCGAGCGCGTGGACGACATCGCCGTCGTGACGCTCAACCGGCCCGGACGGCGCAACGGCGTGACCATCGAGATGTGCGAGCGGCTGCACCGCACGCTGGTGGAGCTCGCCGCGAGCGACGCCCGCGTCCTGGTGCTCCGCGGCGCCGACGCGGACTTCTCGGTCGGCGCCGACCTCGGCGGGAACCGGTCCGCCCCCGCCACGCTGGAACAACTCGGCCCCGTGTATCACTCCGCCACCCTGCTTCACACGATGCCGCAGGTCACCATCGCGGCGGTGGACGGCGGATGCGCCGGCGCCGCCATGGGGTGGGCGTGCGCCTGCGACTTCCGCTTCGCCTCCACCCGCGCCCGCTTCAACACCGCGTTCCTCAGTGTCGGCGTGTCCGGCGACATGGGGCTGGTCTGGTCGCTCACGCGCCTGGTCGGGGCGGCGCGGGCACGCGAGATGCTGTTCTTCCCCGAGAAGATCAGCGCGGCCGAGGCGCTGGAGTACGGGCTGGTCACGCGGCTGTTCGAGCCGGACCGCCTCCACGACGACGTGATGGCGCTCGCCCGCCGCCTGACCGACGGCCATCCGTTCCCGCTGCGCATGATGAAGGCGAACGTCCTGTCCGCCGAGACCACCGGCATCGCCGACTACGTGGAGGTCGAGTCGGCCCGCCATCTGCACGTGACCTCCAGCCCGTCCCTGCGCGCGGGCATCGAGGCCTTCACCCAGGGCCGCGGGTCGACGACGGACGAGCGATGACTCCAGGGCCGTTCCCCCACTGATCCGAGGAGACCGGAATGCCACCCAGCGACCTGCCCGAGGCCTACGGCGAACTCGCCGCCATGCCCGCCCGTCAGATGTCCATCGGGCTGGCGCTGAGCTGGCAGGCCGCCCGCGACCCCGGCCGTCCGGCGCTCACCATGGGCGATGTCACCTACACGCGGCTGGAACTCGACCGCGCGGCCAACCGTCTCGCCCGCGCCCTGGCCGAGCGCGGCATCGGCCAGGACGACCCGGTGGCGGTGGTCCTGCCGACCGGCCCCCGCCACCAGATCACTTGCATGGCCCTGTGGAAGCTGGGCGCTCTGGTCATCCCGCTCCCGCCTCGCATGGTGGACGAGGAACTGCGCCAGCTCGCCGCCGCGGGCGACCCCAAGCTGATCATCGGCGTGGAACCCGGCCGTCTCCCCGGCCACGCCACGATGCCCGCCGGCGAGCAGCCCGACCCGTCACTGCCGGACGGCCCCCTACCCGAGGTCGTGGCCACCAGGTGGAAGGCGAGCACCAGCGGCGGCAGCACCGGCGTCCCCAAACTCATCCTGGAGAACCGGAACTCCCTCATCCACCCCGAGCAGCCCATCGAGATCCTGCACATGCGGGCCGGGGACGTCGTCCTGCACCCGGCCGGGGCCTACCACAACGCGGCGTTCTCGCAGACGAACTGGGCGCTGTGCTGGGGCGGCCACGTGATCCTCATGGAGCGCTTCGACGCCCTTGAGTGGCTGCGCACGGTCGAGCGGCACCGGGTGCGGTGGGCCTACCTGGTCCCCACCATGATGAGCCGCATCCTCGCCCTCCCCGACGAGGTGCGCGCCGCGGCCGACCTCTCCTCGCTGGAAGTCCTGATCCACATGGCGGCTCCCTGCCCGCCGTGGGTCAAACAGGCCTGGATCGACTGGGTCGGCCCCGAGGCGATCTGGGAGGTCTACGCCGGCACCGAAGGCTACGGCGCCACCATGATCAACGGAGTGGAGTGGCTCCGCCACCCCGGCTCGGTCGGCAGGGCACCGGCGGGCACCGAGATCCGCGACGACGACGGCGTCCCACTGGAAACAGGGCGAATCGGCGTCGTGTGGTTCCGGCCGCCGCCCGGCAACCCGTTCGACCATTCCGACGAGCCCCGCACCTACGGCGACATGGGCTCCCTTGACGACGACGGCTACCTCTACCTGGCCGACCGGCGCACCGACATGATCCTCACCGGTGGCGTGAACCTGTACCCGGCCGAGATCGAGGCCGCCATCGAACAGGTACCCGGCGTCGTGGCCGCCGCGGTGATCGGCCTGCCCGACCCCGACCTCGGAGCCAAAGCCCACGCGATCATCGAACTGGAACCCGGGCACTCGCCTCCCGCACCCGAGGACCTGAACGCATTCCTCAGCACGCGCCTATCAGCGCGCAAGCTGCCCTACACCTACGAAGTGGCGACCTTTCCCCTGCGTGACGAGGCAGGCAAGCTGCGCCGCAGACAACTCCGTGAAGAACGCCTGAAGTAACGATCAACGAGGTGCGAGGGATCAGCCGCGAGCGGGGACCGACAGCCTCCGCGACCTTTCCCGCTAGGCCCGCCGACCTGCCGGCCCGCCTTCGCGAGCGGCTGGTGCCCGGCAGCTTCCTGACGATCAGCCACGTGCTCCCGGCGCTGCAGGAGGTCGCCGGGGCGTACCAGGGGGCGATGGGCCTGGGCGCGCTGCGCGACCGGGACGAGATCACCGCCCTGTTCGGCGACTTCGAGTTCCTGGAGCCGGGCCTGGTCGACCCGTACCGGTGGCGGCCGGGGCTGGGGCCCGCCGAGCAGGAGCCCGGTGACGAGATCGCGAACCTGGGAGCCTGCGCGGTCGCCCGCAGGCCGGAAGCCTGACCCCTCCCCGCCCTGACGCGCTCTGACCGCGCCCCGTGGCCGCGGACGGCATCCGACTCGACCGTGCGGTCCATCCCGTTCCACGCGGACTGCCCGCCCTTGCGGAACGGCGTGACCGGCTACGCCCGGGTCTCGGGGGCGTCTCGCGAGCGGGGGCACCGTGGCGCCGAGGACTCCGGCGCGAAGCATCCCGGCGCGGCGGCCTCCGGCGGCCCGGACGCCGTTCCCGGCCGATAGGCCGATAGGCAGGCGCCTCCCGTCCCGAGGCCGCCGCCGGCGTCTCATTCACGCGACGGATATTCAGGTACGGCCCTGACGCGATTCAATGGCAGTGCCGCCCCTTCGAAGCGCCGAGAAGGAAGATCGTTTCCGGTGGGGTGCCGGGGCGTGTGCCGCCGCGGGGCGGTGGAGTCCCGGCGACAGCAGGGCCGCTGAAACCACGCTACCTGCGGAAATACTGTAATTTTTCCATGAGAACGATCTTCTCTTGCTTATGGACATACCGACTTACCCTGGTTACCATAACCCTGCCAGCGCCTCAGAGAAGGGCGTGCCCCGGCCCCGGAAAGTCACATTGGCCCGCGCTGTGCAATAGTCGGACTCCACGTGAGCCGAACCATTCCATCGGCAATTTAAGCTTCGGATTCCGCGGATTTCTCGCGATCGTCCGAGCGCACGCCCGAGCCGACTCCGGCAATCCCACCCCCACGCCTGGAGATGCCCATGACCGTCTCGCCGGACAGAATCACCCCACCCCGTGAGGACGCGCACACGCGCCTCCTGATCGTCCTGATCGTGATCGAGATCTTCGCGGTCTTCGAGACCGCGATGGCGCTCGCGGCCATCCCCACCTTTATGAAGGTCTTCGACGCCGACGCCGCCGCGGCCGGCTGGACCACCACCGCCTACCTGCTGGTGGGGGCCGCCTGCGCCGCCACCGCCGGACGCCTCGGCGACATCTTCGGCCGCAGGAACGTCCTGGTGTTCGTACTGTCCGTCGCGGTCTGCGGCTCGCTGATCAGCGTGCTGGCCTCCGACCTGTGGATGGTGGTGCTGGGCCGCGGCGTGCAGGGCGTGGCCGCCGGCGCGCTGCCGCTGTCGTTCGGCCTGGTCCGCGAGCTGCTGCCGGAGCGGCGGGTGCCGCTGGCGATCGCGCTGCTCGGCGGCATCGTCCCGATCTGCGCCGGCGCCGGGGGGCTGCTCGCGGGGGTGCTGATCGACCACAGCGGCTGGCGCCTGATGTTCATGGTGGCCACCGGGATGGGCGCCGCCGCGGTGCTGGCCGGGCTGGCCGGGCTGCCGCGCACGCCCGGGATCAGGCCCCGGCCCCCGGTCGACATGGCCGGCGCCGTGCTGCTCGTCCCGGCGAGCGGCGGCCTGCTGTTCGGTGTCACCCAGGGCGAGGACTGGGGCTGGACCGACGGGCGGGTGCTCGCCTCGCTGCTGGTCGGGCTGGCGGCGCTGGCCGCCTGGGTGTGGTGGGAGCGGCGCGTCCGCGAGCCGATCGTGGACGTCCGGCAGTTCACCGACCGCAAACTGGCGCTGACCACGCTGGCGACGATCGCGATCGGGGTGGGGCCGATGGGGGCGGCCTCCATCCTGGGGCACGTCATCCTGCAGCTGCCCGCGTCCGCGCCGGTCGGGCACGGCCTCTCGGTCACCGCCGCAGGCGGGGTGCTGCTGATCGCCGCGGTGGTCGGCTACGGCGGCTCGGCGCTGAGCGGGCGGATCGCCCAGGTGGTGGGCGCACGCTGGTCGATGATGATCGCGTGCGTTCTGTATCTCGCCGGGGCCGGTCTGCTGATGGTGACGGTGCAGAGCCTGGTGGGGGCCTCGATCTGCCTGGGCCTCCTCAGCGTGGGCTCGGCGTTCGCCTTCGCCTCGATGGCGAACCTGGTCGTCGAGGTGGTGCCGGCCGAGCAGACCGGCGCGGCGACCGGCATGAACCGGGTGATCATGAACGTGGCGATCGCCGCCGGGCTGTCCCTCACCTCGGTGATCCTGGCCACCGCCACCGCGCCGGGCACGCACCTGCCGACCGAGGCGGCGCTGACGTCGGTATGCCTGTTCATGATCGGCGCCACCCTGGTGTGCCTGCTCATCACCGCGTTCATCGGCAACGCCGGGCGGATGGCGGCGGGACGGGCGCCGACGCCCGATCTCGGCGGCGCCAAGCAGGCGGCCGCCTGAACGGACGTTCCCGCAGGTAGCACTAGGCGTCCCGCGCACCGGCGCGCGGGACGCCGCCGTCTCGCATCGCCGCCCCGCCCGCCGGCGGCGATGCGAGACATTCTTTTGCGCCCCTTGACATCTGTCGCCGACGTTCCCATGTTCCCCCATTTAGAGAACCGGACGGCAGCGTCTTCCGGGGCGAGCCGGCCCGCGACGTGCTGACCGTGGTCACGGTCGAGGCCACCGGGACGGCGACCGGGTTCGGCAACGCCCGTGTCGGGACGATGGTGACGCTGGGAGCGCTGGCGGCGGCCACCGGCGTGGTCACCGTGGAGTCACTCGAAGCGGCCGTCGGCGAGGTGCTGCCGTCCTACCGAGCCCAGCACGCCAAGGCCAACGCCACCTCGGCGCGCTGGGCGTCGGCGACCAGGAGCCTGGCGCCGCTGTCGGTGAGGCCGTATTCAAGTTCGGCGCGCGGTCCACCAGGCGTTGAGGGGGACGACGACGGCGCCGGCGATGGCTGCGCCGAAGAAGGCGACCGACCATTCGGGGTGGTTGCGCATGGCGATGGCGACCCGGTCGCCCTTGGCGATGCCGAAGCGGTCGATGAGCAGGTGGGCGAAGGCGGCGGCGCGGGCGTGGTGGTCGGCGAAGGTGAGGCGGTCGTCCTGGTAGACCAGGAAGCCGGTGTCGCCGTGGGCGCGTGAGAGGTACAGGAGCTGCCGCAGGTCGGTGGGGGCGTGCTTCCAGACGCGGGTGCGGGCGCCGCGGATGTCGATCTCGTCCATCTCGAAGGGCTGCCCGGGTGCGGTCAGGGCCGCCCGGGCCTCGGCGATGCTGCGCAGTGCGCCGTTAATTGCGCCACCTCGGTTCACCGAACATCATTCGGCCGGTTTGGGGGCGAATCTATGTCCGGTCCGGCGGCCGGGCAACGATCCGGCGGCAGACGCGCGTGGTCGTGGGAGGGGTGGGGGGCTGCGAGAATGGGCGCATGACCGAACGCAGGCCGATCGAGTGCTGGCTGTCGGACATGGACGGCGTCCTGGTGCACGAGGGCCAACCGATCCCCGGGGCCGACGAGTTCATCCGGCGCCTGACCGAGTCGGGCAAACGCTTCCTGGTTCTGACCAACAACTCCATCTACACCCGGCGCGATCTGTCGGCCCGGCTGGCGTCGATGGGGCTGATGGTGCCCGCGGAGGCGATCTGGACCTCGGCGCTGGCGACCGCGCAGTTCCTGGCCGACCAGCGGCCGGAGGGGTCGGCGTATGTGATCGGTGAGGCGGGGCTGACCACGGCGCTGCATGACGCCGGGTACGTGCTGACCGACATCGAGCCCGACTACGTGGTGCTGGGGGAGACCCGCACCTACAGCTTCTCGCAGATCACCCGGGCGATCCGGCTGATCGAGCGTGGCGTGCGGTTCATCGCGACCAACCCCGATCCGATCGGGCCGTCCACGGAGGGGTCGCTGCCGGCGTGCGGCGCGGTCGCGGCGATGATCACCAAGGCGACCGGGGTGGAGCCCTACTTCGTCGGCAAGCCCAATCCGCTGATGATGCGGACGGCGCTGAACCGGGTGGACGGGCACAGCGAGTCCACGGCGATGGTGGGCGACCGGATGGACACCGACGTGGTGGCGGGCGTGGAGGCCGGGCTGGAGACGATCCTGGTGCTGAGCGGGGTGACGCGCAAGGAGGAGGTGGAGCGGTTCCCGTTCCGGCCCTCGCACGTGCTGCCCTCGATCGCCGACGTGCTGCCCATGATCGGGGAACGTTCCGACCCCTGACCCGCGCGCCCCCTGCCCCCGAGGCCCCTGACCCGGCGTCCCCCACCCCGCTCCTGCCCGGCGGTTACCGGCCGGCTGCCTCTGCCCGTCCCCGTCTCTGATCCGCCGGCCGCGCCCTGCGCGGGCGTCTGCGGCGTGCGCGTGCGGTGTCGTGGGGTTCGGGGCGGTTCGCTCCGCGGCACGCCGATGTCGCGGTACGTCACCCAACCCGGCTTTCTCGCTACGCTGCGTATTGATCATTGGGTTTTTCGCAGTGCGTCGCTTCGGGGGGCGGGCATGGACGAAAGCTTGGGCGCCGGTGTGGTCACCAATATGGACGGTGGCGTGGACGGCGGGCTCGGCGCGGTCGGGGATGGGGCGTGCCGCCGCCGGAGGCGGGGCGCGGGCGGGGCGGCGCTCTGAGGGCGGCGCGGCGTCATGCAGCGACTCCAGGAGCCGATGCGTCTGGTGCAGGGCCCGGAGGGTCCTCGATGGGAGGGGCCGGGTCGGCGCGGCGTCGGGCGCCGGTGGTGGTGGACGGCCGCGGCGTGCGCGGTGTGCGTGGTGGCGACGGGTTCGGGGCTGGCGGTGTGGTCGGTCGGGGGTCCTGACCGGAACGCCTCGGCGACGGGTGGCGAGCGCGGCGGGCGTCCGGGCGGGCCGGTGTCGGGGCCGGCGTCGGTGCGGGGGCCGGCGGTGGTCAACGGCCGGGTGCAGCCGCCGCGGGTGCGGGTGCCGCGTGCGGCCACCGGCCGGTACTGGAGGGTGCCGCTGGCCGCAGCGCCGCCCGCCGGTACGGGCATGCTGGTGCCCTACGCGGTGGAGGTGGAGCGGGGGCTGCCGTTCCGTTCGGGGCGGTTCGCCGCCGAGGTGCACCGGGTGCTGAACGATCCGCGGGGGTGGGGCCGGGGCGGCCGGTTCCGGTTCGCGCGGGTGGCGCGGGGGCCGGTGCGGTTCACGGTGTCGTTGTCGAGCCCGGCGCTGACCGACCGGATGTGCCTGCCGGCGCGCACGCACGGGTGGCTGTCGTGCCACAACGGGGGGCGCGCGGTGATCAACGCGCGGAGGTGGGGGCTGGGTGCGGCGCCTTATGGCGGTGATCTGGCCGGGTACCGGGAGTACCTGATCAATCATGAGGTGGGGCATGCGCTGGGGCACGGGCACCGGGGGTGTCCGGGGCCGGGGCGGGTGGCTCCGGTGATGGTGCAGCAGACCATGTCGCTGTACGGGTGCCGGGCCAATCCGTGGCCGTTCCCGCGGGGCTGATCGCGGCGTCCCCCGGGGGCCTAGACTCGGGGCACACCATGCGCATGATCAAGAGTGCGGGCTCCCATGAGCTGGAGGTCCGCAGGTCCCGGTTCGTCTGCACGCTGGCGCGCGTCCAGGATGAGGGCGCGGCGGCGGAGTTCATCGCGCGTCATCGCCGGGCGCATCGCGACGCGACGCACAACTGCACCGCCTACGTGGTGGGCGGGCACGGGGAGATCACCAAGAGCAGTGATGATGGGGAGCCGGCGGGGACGGCGGGGATCCCGATGCTGGAGGTGCTGGTCCGGCGGGGGCTGACCGGCGTGGTGGCGGTGGTGACCCGGTATTTCGGCGGGGTGAAGCTGGGGGCGGGCGGGCTGGTGCGCGCCTACGGGCAGGCGGTGTCGGCGGCGGTGGACGCGGTGGGCGTGGTGGAGTTGCGGCCGGTGGTGACGGTGACGGTGCGGGTGGAGCACGCGGTGGCGGGCCGGTTGCTGGGGGATCTGCACGGTGCGGGCCGGGTGCCCTCGGATGTGCGTTACGCCGATGCGGTGGAGCTGGACGTGGCGGTGCCGGTGCCGGAGGCGGCGGCGTTCGAGGCGTGGGTGGCGGAGGTGACTGCGGGGCGTGCGCGGACCCGCCGGGGTGCGCTGGGCCATGTCGAGGTCCCGGTCCCCTGAAGGGGCTGCGCGAGGGTTCCCGGTTGCGGGCCGGGTGCGGGTCGGGGCGGGCCGCCCGCGGCCGCCGCCTTCGGCGGTGAGGGGCGCGGGCGACCCGTCCGCCGTGGGCGTCGGTCGAGAAGGCGGTGCCGGGGTCAGCGCAGGTCGGCGGCGCAGGCGGCGACGCCTGGCTGGGCGGGGACGTCCTCGCCGGTGGAGGTCGTGTGCGGGACGGGGGAGCGGCGGCTCCGGCCCAGGGCCGTGCCGGCGACCAGGACGCCCGCCAGGGTGACGGCCGCGGCCATGTAGTAGGCGGAGCCGAGGCCCTGGGAGAGCTCGACGCGCAGGGCGTGGCCGTCGAGCCCGGCCGTTCCGGCGGCGGAGACGGCGACCATGAGGGCGGTGCCGATGGCCAGCCCGGTCTGGTGGGTGACCGAGGCCATCCCGGAGGCGACGCCCTGGCGCTCGGGGGCGACGCCGGTGCCGGCGGCGATCCACATGGAGGTCCAGACGATGCCCATGCCCAGGCCGGTCACCATGATGCCGGGCAGCACGGCGGCGAAGGGCGCGTCGGGGGAGACGGCCAGGCCCAGGAGGGCCAGCCCCGCGGTTCCGGTGAGCAGGCCGGTGTCCAGGGTGGTGCGCATGCCGGTGCGGGCGATGAGCCGTTCGGCGGCCTTGGTGCCGGCGATGTTGCAGAGGGTGAGGGGGAGGTAGGCCAGGCCCGCGCGCAGCGGGTCGTAGTGCAGGATGTC
Source organism: Spirillospora sp. CA-255316 (assembly GCA_050942275.1). Taxonomy (GTDB): domain Bacteria; phylum Actinomycetota; class Actinomycetes; order Streptosporangiales; family Streptosporangiaceae; genus Spirillospora. The sequence continues at coordinate 5,414,499 of CP192047.1, forward strand.
CTGCAGGTAGACGGTGAGCAGGTAGTAGTGGGCGCCCAGTCCCGCGCCGAACACCGCGGTGATGGCCATGGCGGCGGCCAGGCTGGGGTTGGCGAACATGCGCGGCGGCATGAGGGGGTCGCGGCTGCGGGCCTCGATCACGGCGAAGGCCGCCAGCAGCGCCAGGCCCGTACCGGTGCAGGCCAGGACGGGCGCGGACGTCCATCCCCATGCGGGGCCCTGGGCCAGGGTCAGGACGAGCAGGGTGATGCCGGCGGTCGCGGGCAGGTCGAAGCGGCGCGGCCGCGGCCCGGCGGCGGGCTCGGACGATGCGGTGGGTGATGGCTGGTCGTTAAGGAAGCTGCGAGGAAGTACACCCGAGCCCGTCCGCGCAGGTCAGTGCATTCCGAGAAGACCGTGTTCTCGGAGGCCCTCGGGCCGTGGACTTCCGAGAACGAGGGCCGGGCCGTGCCGTACGCCCAGCTCAGCACTTCCGAGAACAGGGCGGTGTCCCCGGTGGTGGCTTCCTGACGACAGGCCTACACCCTCGCGGCCGCGGCCGCGATATGCAGGGGATATGTCGATCACACAGTCGAGACACCGTGTCGCATGCGCCAGGTAGTCGCGGCACTCCGCGCCGGAACGCGCCACCGAGAAGGTGAGCGCATGCCGCGGGAACGGGCCGCTTGCCAGCGGAGTGCATCGCCCAGCAAGTCAGCTGAGCTGGGACAGCGCGGCGTTGGCCATGCCCTGCATGCCGGTGGTGTTGGGATGGAGGGGGCCGCCGTTCTGGATGTCGCTGATGCCTTCGACCCAGCGGACGCCGGGGAGCTGGCAGGCGTCGTGGCCGATGCTGGGGGTGAAGGTGTCGACGTAGATGGCGCCCGCAGCGGTGACCCCGGCGCCGAACTTCTGGTTGATCTGCTTGATGACGTCGTAGAGATAGGGGACGTCTCCGACGGCCAAGGGCTGGTCGGGGAGGGCGCACTTGGCCTTGGACTCGGGCACCACATCCGGATAGCCGACGAACAGGACCTTGGCATTGGGGGCCTTCTGCTTGATGAGGCCGATGACGTTGGCGATCTTGGGGACGGTCGCGTCGACGCCGGCGAGCAGCGTGTCCGTGCCGGTGTTGGTGAACCACCATTTGCATGGGGCGCCGTTGGGGTCGGCGTAGCCGAGGGCGATGCAGATGCTGCCGGCGAAGAGCAGCCCGGCGTCGTTGCCCCCGATGGTGAGAGTGACCAGTTTGGTGTCGGCCTTCACCGCGTCCAGCTGTGGTGGCTGGCCGAGGAAGGAACCGGTGATGCTGCCGGTGACTGCGCCGCCGCAGGTCACGTCGGTGAAGCTGGTGGGCTTGACGGCCTGGGCGATGAGTGAGGCGTAGTTGTGGTCGGATCGTGCACACGGGCCGGAATCGGGCACGGTATTGGGCACTCCGGGGCCCGAGGCATAAGAGTCGCCGAGCGCGACGTAGCCGCCGTCGAGGCCGGCCGCGTCGGCGCCGGTGATCGGTCCGGTGGCGATCAAGGTGGTGGTGAGAGCCGCGATCAGGCCGACGCGCAGGCCGTGTCGGCGGTGCCTGCGGCGAGTGGGGCCCTGGGCCGCGGGGCGAACTGGTACGTCAGGGTGAATTGCTTGGTCGGGGGCCACGATGATCCTCCTCAACGCTCTGAATTGGGGCGATAGCGTAGGAAGAGGACGGACTTCCGGAAACGAACCTGTCGATAACCCGCAGGCCGGTTACTTGTCGTGCGGTACGCGGGCGAGGGTGTGAGACGGCTACGTGGCCGGCGCCCCGGTCTGGGTCAGCATCGCCCTGGCGATCGCCTTGATCACCGTCATCGTCGCCATGGTCGGCGTGATCGCCCACGTGATCGTCGGCAACCACCACCGCCGCCGCCGGCTTTGACCCGGCACCACAAGGCCCCCGAGCAATCTTGAGTTCTAGAGGTCGTTGCAACATCCCGTCGCAGGGGATGTGCAGTGGACGACTTCGAGATCCGTGAGGACCGAAGGCCGCAAGGGCGTAAGAAGCTTCTCCGCGAGCGTGATCGCTACCTTGCCCTGGTGGCACAGGGCATGAGCAACGCGGAGGCGAGCCGGGTCGTGGGCGTGAACCCACGAACCGGGCGGGAGTGGCGTTACGGGCGGCCCGAGGGCCGCAGGAAGAGGCCGAGGTTGGCGGCGCAGGACGCGCCGGCGACCTCGGCCTCTAGCACGTCCTACCAGCGGGTGATCGAGGCCCGGGGGACGGGGCGTTACCTGGGCGAGGACGAGCGCATCCACATCGCCGACCGGCTGCGTGAGAAGGCCGGTGTCCGGACGATCGCCGCCGAACTGGGCCGCAGCCCTTCCACCATCAGCCGGGAGATCCGTCGCAACCGGCACCCCACCAGCCACCAGTACCGGCCCCATGCCGCCCAAGCACGCGCCAGGGCCAGGCGGCCCCGCCCCAAGGGCGGCAAGATCGCGAACAACCCGCGGCTGCGTGAGGTGATCCAGGACCGGCTGGGCATGAAGTGGAGTCCAGAGCAGATCAGCCGCAGTCTGCGTCTGCGCTACCCCGACCAGCCGGAGATGCAGGTGTCGCACGAGACGATCTACCAGGCACTCTACGTCCAAGGCCGGGGCGAGCTGCGCCGCGAACTCACCCGGGCGCTGCGCACCGGCCGCGCGCTGCGCAGACCACGCCGCCAACCCGGCCAGCGCATCCCGCGCTTTCCCCAGCCCATGGTGATGATCAGTGAGCGCCCGGCCGAGGCCGCCGACCGGGCGGTGCCCGGACACTGGGAAGGCGACCTGATCATCGGCAAGAACCAGGCGTCACAGATCGGCACGCTGGTCGAGCGGGCCACCCGCTATGTGATGCTGGTCCATCTCCCCGGGGCCCGTGACAGCGCGACCGTCCGCGACGCGCTCATCGACACCATCGGCACGCTCCCGGCCCATCTGCGCCGTTCGCTCACCTGGGATCAAGGCTCGGAGATGGGACTTCACCACGACTTCTCGATGGCCACCGACATGCCCGTCTACTTCTGCGATCCCTCCAGCTCCTGGCAGCGGGGCTCCAACGAAAACACCAACGGACTGTTGCGCCAGTACTTCCCCAAGGGCACCGACCTCGCCGTCCACGGCCGAGAGCACCTGGACGACGTCGCCGCCGAACTCAACTCCCGCCCACGAAAGACGCTCGGCTGGGAGACCCCAGCCGAGCGTCTCGCTAAGCTCCTGACCGAAGCCAGTTGACCATCGGTGTTGCGACGACCCCTTGAATCCGCCAATTCGCTCGGGGGCCTCCCCTTGCTCCTACCTCGACAAGCACCGGTTCCGGATCACCGGCACCTGCCCCCCTTCGCTGTAGGCCGGGCCGTCGTACGTCGACGGCCCGGCCCACCGGACACTCTGTCGAGTCGCCGATCACGCTCGGCTGCCTGGCGGCTCAGGACACGTTCGGGAGAACACCGCCGGCCCGCGAGCGCTGACGAAACAGAGCTCGCGTTCTGTCCGGTAGAGCGCCCGACGCCCGGTCGTCACAGGTCATCGTGGTCTTCGCGCTCCATCCACTCCACCGCCGCACGGATCTGCTCATCTGTGAGACTCGTCGCATGCCGCAGCTCCGGGGCTGAGGAACATCGGAACGAAACCCCGCGCTAAGGCTGCCCCTGGTCAGGGGGCGGGCCGGTGGGTTCGGATAGATGACCGGCAAGGGCACGGGCATGGACAAGGACGCCGCCGCGCGTATCCAATCGGCCGCGGTGAGGAGCCCGGGGTCTAATTCGGCACGGTCGGGATTCGATTCCCGTGCTCAGTCGGCGGCTGATCGCCGTGACGAGCAGGCCTGCGCAGACGAGGAAGAGGGCGGTTGAGCGTGTCGGGTCAGCGTCGTCGGGTGGCGGGGTCGCGTTCGGCTTGCCAGGCGGTGAGCGCTGCGGTTGAGATTCGCGTGTAACGGGCCAGGCTGTTCACCGAGGTGTGTCCGGAGTAGGCGAGCAGGACAGCGGTGTTGGCGCCGTCTTCGGCGGCGTGGGTGAGCGCGGAGTGGCGGAGCTGGTGCAGGGTCGCGCCGCCGGAGGCGTGCTCGAACAGTTCGGCGGCGCGGCGGTAGGACAGCCGGGCCCGGCCGGTGGCCGGGTCGAGGTCGCGGGGCGGGAGTTCGAGGCGGGCGCGCCGGTCGGTGAGGAACACCGGCCCGCAGGTGCGTCTGGTCAGCAGGCGCGGCAGCAGCCGGGCGGTGGCGGTGCGCCAGGTGATGATGTCGGCCGCGCCGCCCTTTACAGCAGCCGCCACAGGACGCGTTCGCGCAGCGCGGTTCCCTCGTGGGTGAGCAGGCGTTCGATGTCGGCGCGGTCCAGGGCGCGGGTGGGGTCGGGGGTGCGGGGCCGGCGTCGGATCCGGCTCAGCGGGTTGCCGGACAGCCACCCCTGCTCGCGCCACCAGGCGGCGGCCGCCGACACCGCGTTCAGGCGGGCGTTGAAGGTGGCCGGTGCCGCCTGTCCCCAGGTCGCGGTGAACCACGCGACCATGCGCTCGGGGATCCGCTCGCCGTCCAGTACCGAGACCGGCGACTGGCTGTCCAGCCAGTCGGCGAGCGCGGTCAGCGCGGTGCGGTAGGCGCGGACGGTGTTGGGGTGCCGGTAAGAAACGCGTCATGAGCCCCAAACGGTGTTGATCTGGCCGTGATTTGGCTGGTCAATGCTGGGCTGCTATGACGCACCCCCGATGCACATCGACGAGCTTGTCGAGCACTGGACGGTCTTGGACGAGGAGCGTGAGCTGATCGCCGGGAAGCGTGGTGCAACGCGGCTCGGCTTCGCGATCTTGCTGAAGTTCTACACGCAGCACGGGCGCTTTCCGCGAGGGCGCTCGGAGCTGGCCGACGAGGCTGTCGAGCATGTGGCCAAGCAGGTCCAGGTGCCTGCCTCGGAGTTCGGTTTCTACGAGTGGGCTGGTTCCACGATCGAGTATCACCGTGGTCAGATTCGTACCCACCTGGACTTTCGCGTCTGTACCGCGGACGCGGACAAGGTCACGGTGTGGCTGGCCGAGAACGTCGCCCACGCCGAGCGTCGGCCCGAGCGGGCCCGGGAGGAGCTGCTCAAGCATCTGCGTGAGCAGCGGGTTGAACCGCCGACCTCGGGGGGCAACTACGTCGACTCACATGGCCACACCGAGATCGGCTTCGGCGTCACCCGGCTCCTGGGCTTCGACCTGCTGCCGCGCATCAAGCAGATCAACAAGGTCAAGCTCTACCGCGTCGAGAGCGGCGAAAGCGACCTGTACCCGCGACTGACGCCAGCGATGACCCGGCCGATCCGCTGGGAGGTCATCGAGCAGAACTACGACCAGATGATCAAGTATGCGACCGCGATCAAACAGGGCACCGCCTCGACCGAGGCGATCCTGCGCCGGTTCACCGAGGCCGCCTCCCACCCGGTCTACCAGGCCATGCTGGAGGTCGGCCGCGCGCAGAAGACCATCTTCGTCGCCCGCTACCTGCGCCTGCGCGAACTCCAGCGGGAGATCCAGGAAGGGCTCAACGTGGTGGAATCCTCCAACGGCGCCAACAGCGTCATCCTCTACGGCAAGGGCGGCGACATCGCCACCAACCGGCGCGAGGAACTGTAGATGACCGTCCTGTGCCTGCGCATCCTGCAGGCCGCGCTCGTCTACATCAACACCCTGATGCTGCAAGACGTCCTCGCCGACCCCGAATGGTTCAAACTGCTCAAGCCCGCCGACCGCCGCGGGCTGACTCCACTGTTCTGGCAGCACGTCCAGCCCTACGGCGAGGTACGGCTGGACGTAGCCAAGCGCCTGCCGCTCGGCGGTGCCCGGGTGTCCTCTTCGCCCTGAATGGGTGCGAGAGCAGGAACCGCCCAGGCAGTCCCTGCTCTCGCCGTGCTCAAAGGGCCCCCAGCGAATGCTGGCGCTGCGGTTCCGGGCTTGGGAAACGGCGGAAGGCCGTTATCGGTGAGAATGATCTTCTTTGGAGTGCCGACGGGCAGAAACGGAATGTCGCGGGATAGCTGCTGATCAGCGCCGCGCGAGTGCTGCGTAGGCGGTGGAGTGGCCTTTTTGAGGGTGCGGGCGGCTTCGAGGACCGAGGCGCCGTCGACGACGAGGCGGCGTAGTTGTGACCAGTTCGGCGGGGCCGATAGCGCGCGGCCGGCCAGTCTTCTTCTTGCCGGGAAGCATGGCACCGATGGCTTCGCGGCGTTTGGCGGCGGCGATGCCATCGGCTTGGCGCTCGGCGCGGGTCCGCAGGTGCCTGACGCGCGCTCGGGGCCGCGATGCCGTGCCAGGAGACCGGATGGTCAAGCGCGTTCCTCGGTCCATGATGTCAGTTTGATTTGACATTCTCGGGGTGTCAAATCAAACTGACGCCATGTCCGTGAATCGTCTGTCCTCCGCACTGACGTCCGACGACCCGGCGAAGGGCCTGTGGGCGGTGCTGGCCCTGCGGCGGCTCGCCGAACGGATGGAGGCCAATCAAGTGGCCGCCGCCCGTCGCGCGGGCTGGTCCTGGCAGCAGATCGGTGACGCCCTGGGCGTCACCCGCCAATCCATTCACACCAAGTACGGGAAGTGAGGCAGCCATGGTGAGACTGAAGCCGCCGTCCGGCATGGGCCAGGTGTACCTGGACGCCAACGCCGAGGCCCTGCGCAGGGGCGACCGCAAGGTGAGCACCGAGCACGTGCTCCTGGCACTGCTGATCGACCCCCAGTCGATCACCGCCCAGGCGCTGGGGGCGAGCCTGGACGCCGCGCGCCGGACACTGGAGAGCCTCGACCAGGACGCGCTGGCGTCGATGGGAGTCCAGGCCACGTCCGCCGGGCCGGTCCTGCCGGGCCGCGAACGTGATCGCCTCCCGCTGACCCCGGCGGCCAAGGCGGTCTTCACCGGCCTGGGCAAACAGGCCGGCCGGGAGCGGGTCGGCATCCATCACGTCCTGCTCAGCCTGCTGTCCAACCAGCGCCCTGATCCGGCAGCGGTGCTGCTGGACACGCTCGGCGCGGATCGCACCGCCATCCGCGCGCGATTCGGAACGGTCTGAGACTCGATGGGCGAAGCAACGGAGACTTCCTACGAGACCGGGTCGGTGACCTCCCGGGACGGCACCGTCATCGGCTATCGCCGGTTCGGGGCGGGGCCGGGGGTCGTGCTGATGCACGGTTCGATGATGGCCTCCCACAACTTCATGCGGCTGGGCGCGGCGCTCAGCGGCGATTTCACCGTCTACCTGCCCGATCGCCGGGGCCGGGGAATGAGCGGCCCGTACGGACCAGGCTTCACGCTGCGGCACGCCGCCGAGGACGTGCAGGCCCTGATGGAGCAGACCGGGGCGCGCAACGTCTTCGGCCTCAGCGCCGGCGCGATCCCGATCCTGCAGTGGGCGCTGACCTGCCCCGAAGAATACAAGATCGCCCTGTACGAGCCGCCGCTGCCGGTCGGCGACCACTCGCCGGTGGCGTGGCTGCCGCGCTACGAGCGGGAGATGGCCCAAGCTCGGCCAGGGGCCGCGCTGGTGACCGTCGCCAAGGGCACCAACGACGACTCGCGGGTGATCAGGATGCTGCCCCGAGCCGTCCTGGTACCGCTCATGAGCCTAGGGATGCGCGCTCAAGCCCGGCAGGCCGACGGCGAGGTCACCCTCAACGACCTCATCTCCACCATGCGCCAGGAAGCCCGCCTCGTTCTCGACGCCACCGACCTGATCTCCGCGGCCACCGCCGTACGGGCCGAGGTCCTTCTGCTCGGCGGCGGCCGGAGCGCACAGCCCTTCAAGGACGCGCTAAGCGCCCTGCACACCGCCATCCCGCACGCCCGACGAGTGGAACTGCCCCACCTGGGCCACCTGGCCGCCGACAACGGCGGCAAACCGGACCTCGTCGCGCAACGCCTGCTGGGCTTCTTCCATGACTGACGACAGACAGGCGAGAGCGGCTGGACCGGTGCGGCCCCGCAGTGTTTTCCCGGAAGGCTATCTGTGGGGTGCCGGGACGTCGGCGCTGCAGCACGAGGGCTCCCCCTCGCCGATGGGGCGGGACAGTCGATCATGCACCGCTGGGCGCACGCTCCGAAGCGGGTGCCGACCGGCCAGGACTTCGACGTCTCGGCCGACTTCTACCATCGCTTCCGGGACGACGTCAGACTCATGCGCCAGCTCGGGCTGCGCGCCTACAACTTCCAGACGGCCTGGTCACGGATCCTGCCCGACGATAGAGGGCGGATCAACCCGCGCGGACTCGACTTCTATGACGCGCTGGTCGACGCGCTGCTGGAAGCCGAAATCGTGCCGTTGTGCAATCTGTACGTCTTCGACCACCCGGCCGAGCTGGAGGACCGGGGCGGTTGGCTCAATCGGGACATGTCCCAGTGGTTCAGCGACTACGCCACCGTCGTCTACGCGCGGCTGGGCGACCGGGTCCAGTACTGGACGACCATGTGCGAGCCGCGTTTCCTCAGCCAAGTCGGCCACGTCGTCGGCACACACCCGCCGGAGAAGACCGACATCACAGACGGCTTGCGCGCACTGCACCATCTCCTGCTCGGTCAAGGCCATGCGGTCCAGGCATTTCGGGCCAGCGGCGCCCAGGGCCAGATAGGCAGCCAGCACCCCCTCATTCCAGTCACCGCTGCCACGGACGACGAGCGTGACATCGCCGCCGCCGAGCGGGCCGATGCCTACCTCAACCTCAGCGCACTCGATCCGCAATGGCGCGGCGCCTATCCTCAGGTGCTCATTGACTGGTACGGCGCCACCTGGCCGGCTGACGCAGTGCGAGATCACGACCTGGAAGCCATCGCCGCGCCGGTGGACTTCCTGGGCATCGACTACTACCTGAGCCTGACCGTCCAACACGACACGTCCAATCCCAAGGGCCTTTTCAACGCCGACCTCCAGATGGCTATGCCGCCGAGGTCCGGCACCGTTTGTCGGCGGGTTTGGGCACCAGTTGGTGATCGAAGGGCTGAGAATGTCGGTGAGTTTGGGCACCACTTCCTGGCCGGGTGGAGCTTGGTTGAGAAGTACCAATAGGCTGGGGTAGCTCCACGTTCAGTGCCGGGGGACGGCCAGTTCGCCGTGGTGGGCCATGGCGGGCTTGGCATGATGATCCGGTGGACGATCACCAGAGAACCGACCCTTCACGGGTGGCCGACGAGCGTGCGACGCTGACCGGCTTTTTGCAGTACCAGCGCGAGACCCTGGCCATGAAGTGTGCGGGGCTGACCGCCGAGCAGCTCAGGGACAGGGCCGTGCCGCCTTCGGACCTGTCCCTGCTCGGGCTGGTGCGGCATATGGCCGAGGTCGAGCGGGTTTGGTTCCGGAACGTGCTGAACGGCGAGAACAGCCGGGACCGTTGGACCCGGGAAAACGGCGAGCACGCCGACTTTGACGTTGAGACCGCCGACCCCGACGAAGCGTTCGAGATCTGGCACCAGGAGTGCGCGCGGTCGCGTGACCTCGTGGACGCCGCCGAGTCCCTCGACGTCACCGGCCGCCGTCGTGACGAGGACTTCTCGCTCCGCTGGATCCTCACCCACATGATCGAGGAGTACGCGCGCCACAACGGCCACGCCGACCTGCTCCGCGAGCGCATCGACGGAGCCACTGGAGAGTAGGAACGCCCGGCTGTGTCTCAGATTGAGTGTCAAACTCCGGCCGGACATTCTGGCCCTCAGCCTGAGGCACCGCAGGTCGCGGCTCCAGCCCGATGCCTAACTCTTCGATGGCAAGGGACACGGCGGAGGTCAGTCGGCGTTGTGTTCGGCTCGGGCGCGGGTCTGGGCGAGGCGGTAGGAGTCGGTGCCGGTCTCGATGATGTTGCCGCCGAAGGTGAAGCGGTCGACGATGGCCGCGCAGAGCCTGGGATCGGTGAACGTCTTCGTCCACCCTCCGAACGACTCGTTCGAAGCGATCGCGACAGAATTCTTTCCTCACGCTCCGTTAAGACCTGGAAGAGGAGTTCGGCGCCGCGGCGGTCGAGCTCCATGTGTTGGGTCGGGGACGAGGCGCCGTGCAGCCTTTCGGGTGTCGGTTTCCTCGTCCCCGCCCGCCGAACCGGACGTGCACGTTGGCCGTGCATCCGGCTCTCCACGTGATCCGAGGGGTCAAGCCATGAGTTCGCTGACCTGGCCGACGAAGCCCTGGTCGTCGTGGCCGGTGCGGCGGAAGCGTGCTCCGTCCGGGTCGACCTCGTCGATGTTGTAGGGGGTGCTGATCTGCGCGCCGCGGAAGCGGTAGCGTTCGACCTTCATCTTCGCCGGGTTGTAGAAGGTCAGGCGCATCGCCTGAAGCACCGGCGTGCTCTCCACCGTCGCCCCGAAGTCGATGACCTCGGTCAGCATCGGCAGGAACCCGCGCACGCTGCCGTAACGCGACACCAGCTCGGCACGCCACTCGGCGTCCTCGTCGGAATCGGGAGCGGGTAGCAGTTCCCCCAGCGTCCGTAGTGCCGCCGCCAGCTGGCTTCGGGGCACGACCTGCTCGATGCGCTCCCACACCTGCGCCAGGCTGACCGCCGCGGCGTCGACATCGTCGCCGGGACCGGGCGTGGCCTCGATCAGCACCGCCACGGCCGCCGCCAGCTTCGCCGACTCGGCGTTCAGACGCGGCAGCCGCTTGATCTTCTCCTTGGCCGACTCCCGCTCGGCCTGCGCCAGCAGCCGCGTGGTCATCAGCAGGTCCAGCAGCTCCAACGCGTCGTCGACCGCGCGGGCCTGCAGACGCACAGCAGTGGCCAGCAACGTCGCCAGCCGACGGTGGTCATCGTGACGGCGCAGCAGCGGCGCCTTGCCCGCCAGCCCATACCGGGCCAGCTCGGTGACGCGCCGGGCCGGGAACACCGACAGATCCACCTCCCCCAGCCCCAGCCCAAAGAGCTCGGCGACCCGATCCAGCGCGCGCACCATCTCCTGCCCCGACCGGCGGGTCGGCCCGCTCCAGGTTCGAAATCCGGGCGCCCTCGGGCACCACCAGCAGCGTCTCCAGACCCGCCCGCTGCTCCGGCGACAGCAGGGCGCACAGCTCCTCCCACAACCGGCCGGTGACCTCATCGCGGACCTGGGCCACCAGCCGCGCCAGCGTCGTCACGCCCGGCAGCAGCACCGCGCGCCGCCGCATCCAGGCCACCGCGCCGTCGAACAACGCCTTGGGCCCATCGGTGGTGGTCCACACCTGCGCCTCCAGCCACGCGCGGACATCGTCGCGACGGTCGGCGAAGTCGGTAAAGCCGCACTCGCGGCGGATCTCCTCGGCATGATCCAGGCGGGTCTGCTCCCGCTCCGCGTACTCGTCCAGGCACCCGGGATCGTCGACCCCGAGCTGCTCGGCCAGGTAGACCACGGCCTCTTCAGGCACCTCGCCCAGATCGGTGAGGAACGTCCCCAGGAACCGCCCCGTGCACAGCTGCACCGCGAAACCCAGCCGGTTCGGGTCCCGTCGCTTGGGACCGATAAGCCCCCAGTCGGCGTGGTCGAGGAAGAAGAACCGGTCTAGCTGCGCGCGCGAGGGCGGCCCGTCGTAGCGGCCATACCCGGCCGCCTGCTCATCGGTGAGGAACTCAACTGGCATGCCCCCAGAACGTACGAGCTGGGAGGAAACCCTAAGCGCGGGATCTCGTTCCGATGTTCCTCAGCCCCGAGCTCCTGCAGGCGGCCGTGGGGCAGGCCGTCGACGACGCCATCCGAGCACAGCAGCACCAGCTCGTCGGGGCGTGGGGTCCGATGAGTTCTCCACGTGGCGGGAGTCAATAGGGGTATGACGACGCACACGCTCCAGACTCCCGAGGTCGACCTCGTCTACGACGTCCACGGTCGGCTGCCGACCGCTGACGGCCGCCCGCCGCTGGTCATGATCGGCCAGCCCATGGACGCCAGCGGCTTCGGCACGCTGGCGTCCCACTTCCCCGAGCGCACCGTGATCACCTACGACCCGCGCGGCCTGGGCCGCAGCACCCGCAAGGACGGCCGGGCCGACCACGCGCCCCAGCCCCATGCCGCCGACGTGCACGCCCTCATCCAGGCGCTGGACGCGGGCCCGGTCGAGATGTTCGCCAGCAGCGGCGGTGCGGTGACCGCGCTCGCCCTCGTGACGGCCCACCCCGACGACGTGACCACCCTGGTGGCGCACGAGCCGCCGCTGATGTCGGTGCTCCCCGACGCCCAGGCCGCCGAGCGCGCCCAGGCCGGCATACGCGATGCCTACCAGGCCAAGGGCTGGGGGGCCGGCATGGCCGCCTTCATCGCGATGACGTCGTGGCAGGGCGAGTTCACCCAGGACTACTTCGCCCAGCCCACGCCGGACCCCGCCGTCCTGGGGCTGCCGGCCGAGGATGACGGCTCCCGTGACGATCCGCTTCTGTCCGGTCGGTCCTGGGCTGTCAGCGGCTACCGGCCCGACGTGGAGGCGCTGACCGCGGCACCGACGCGGATCGTGATCGCGGTGGGTGAGGAGTCCCAGGGCACCGTCACCGGACGCTCGGCGGTGGCGACCGCCGAACTGCTCGGTCAGCAGGCGACGGTGTTCCCGAGCCACCACGGCGGATTCATGGGCGGCGAGTTCGGCTATGCCGGGCAGCCGGAAGCCTTCGCACGCAGGCTGCACGAGGTCCTCGACGATGCCGGCTGACGGTCGTCCTCCCCAACGCCACGCGGCGTTGGTCTGACTCCCTGACGCTCTGTACGTCGAGCTGTACGCGTCTTTGCGCGTCCGGGAGTACGCCGACATACGCCCTGGAGTCCCCGCACCATGCGATGCGGGTCTCTTCCCCGGCCTGGACGGTGGCGGCGACCCCCACTGACGCCGGATCTCGTTCCGAATCGCTCTGAAGCCCGAGCCCGACCCGCCGGAGAGCTACCGCACCTCAGCCCTGAGCGGGAATTCTCGGCCGGATAGTCCCAGTGCCCCGACACGCACAGGTCCCCGGGCGCACTTGCGGCCCGGCTCGATCTGGCCGTCCAGCCGCGCCGGGCGGGGCGGCCAGGTCTGGGCTGCCCCGCACCCCTCTGCGAGGGCTTGGGTCACGTGCGGTCAGTTCAGTCGGCGGCGAATCCACCAGAAGCAGAACCCTGACAAGCCCGCGGCGAGAGCGAGGTAGAGCCCTGTCTCGGCCGCCTGGATGGTAGTGAAGCGGCTGGAGGGCAGGTACGACATCTCCATGTGGTAGCCGAGCCGGTTCAGTTCGGCCAGGCAGGGCTCTACGCCGCCTGGCGATCCGCCTCCCCCGGGCTGCGGCTTGGGCGGGCAGGGGCCCGAGTTCGGCACGGTGATGGTGTCGCCGAGGTTGTTGCCCTTGGAGTCCAGCACGCGGCTGGAGATGACCCAGTCGCCGGTGTGCGATGTCGCCCCCTTCAGCTTGAGCGTGCCCGAACGGCTGAACGCCTCCAGGTTCGCCATGGTGATCTTGGGTGTCGTTTCGGTGGGAGCGAAGATCAGGGGCCGGGCCAGCGGCATCGCGACCTGAACGGCGGCAAAGATCGCCAGGGTGATGGCCATGGCGGGGATGGTGCGGCGGACCAGCAGGCCGACGACGACGCCGAGGACGAAGGCGAAGCCCGCGTAGCCGAGGGGGACGATTCCGCGGGTGGCGAACTGCAGGGGGGCCATGCGCGGATAAGGGGTAACTGATCACTCGGGGTCCGGGCAGGCCGCGCATGCCCCGGCCGGGTTCGTCCCGGCCCGGTACGCCGAGTACTTGGCCCAGGCCGACCTCGACAGGCGAGGACCCTACCGGCACTGCTGGGAGTTGTGCGTGCTCCTGGCGTTGCGGGACGGGCTGCGTAGCGGGAGGTGTACGTGCCCGGCTCGCGCCGGTACGCCGACCCGGCCACCTACCGGTTCACCCGCGAGCGATGGCTGCCACGGCGGACCGAGTTCTGTGCCTGAGGAGGTCCCGGCCGAGGCCAAGGCGTTGCGGGACGAGCTGGCTGGGATGCTGCCGTTCGCGCTGATCGCCTCGCTGCTGATCGAGCTGGACGTGCGCACCGGGTTCCTGGACTGCTTCACCCACGCCGGAGGGCACAAGCAGGCCCGCTCGCCCGAGCTCGAGCGCAACATCCTGGCGGTGCTGATCGCCAACGCCACCAACCTGGGGCTGACCCGGATGGCCGAGGCGTGCGGGGTGCCCTGCGACGTGCTGGCCTGGACCCAGGAGTGGTACGTGCGCGAGGACACCCTGCGCGAGGCCAACACGGTGATCGTGAACTATCGCCACTCGCTGGGGCTGACCAATTGTTCAGCGGCGGCACCATGTCCTCCTCGGACGGGCAGCGGTTCCCGGTCCGCGGCGAGACCCTCACCGGCCGCGACATGGTGGTGCACGGCGGGCAGGTCCTGTCGACCTACACCCATGTCTCCGACCAGCACTCGCCTACGGCACCAAGGTCATCATCCCGATCACCCGCGAAGCCCACTACGTTCTGGACGACCTGCTCGGCAACGCCACCGACCTGCCGATCCGCGAGCGCGCCACAGACACGCATGGCGTGACGCTGGTCAACTTCGCGTTGTTCGACCTGGTCGGGCTGCAAATGTCGCCGCGGATCCGGGACCTGGGTAAGATCACCATGGTCCGCGACGGCGTTCCCAGCGTGACCAACAGCAGGGCACCATCACCAGACCGCACCTGGCCGACCAGACCGAGCAAGCCGGTGCCTGACCATACTGACCAACGCGGTGATCACCTGGTCGACCGAGAATTACTCCCTGGCGGTCGGCCAGCTGCGCGCCCAGGGCCGCGCACCCCCGACGAACTGCCCGCCCACATCTCCACGGCGCACAGCGAGAACATCAACTTCTTCGGCGTCATCACCGTCGACGTCGAAGAGGAACTCGCCAAACTCGACCCGGCCGGCGGCTGGCGCCCGCTACGCCCGTAGGACTCCGGTCTGCTGTGGACCTGAGAGTCGGCGATCTCGCAGCAGTGACCTGTCGTCCTTGTCGGGCGGGAGGCAGGTCAAGGTCATGGCGGTCCGAGCGTCCTGGCGTCGGGTGTACGTACGGGGTTCCCATCCGTACGCAGCATCCACTTGGCGTGGTGGTGAACCGGCCCTCGGTGTGGCCTGACCGGTGATTCTTCCACGCCGTGCTGGTCTGTACGCCGAGTACCGACTCACAGGAGGCTGACGCCATGCGGAAACTGACCTACGGCATGAACCTGAGCCTGGACGGCTACATCGCCGCGCCCGGCGACGACCTCGGCTGGAGCGTACCGAGCGACGAGCTGTTCCAGTGGTGGTCCGACCGGGTGGGGGCGACCGGCCTGGCGCTGTACGGGCGCAAATTGTGGGAGACGATGAGCTCCCACTGGCCGACCGCCGACCAGCAGCCTGGCGCCACACCGGCGGAGATCGAGTTCGCCCGCCGCTGGCGGGACATGCCGAAGGTGGTGTTCTCCTCGACGACCAGCACGGTCGACTGGAACACCCGCCTGGTCACCGGCGACGCGGTCACCGAGATCACCCGCCTCAAGGCCGGAGACGGTGGCCCCATGGACATCGCCGGCGCCACACTCGCCGCGGCGGCCATGCGGGCCGGGCTGATTGACGAGTACGCGATCGTCACCCATCCGGTCCTGGTGGGCGGCGGCACGCCGTTCTTCACAGCCCTGGACAACTGGGTGAACCTGACCCTGATGGAGACCCGGACGTTCCCCGACGGCGTGGTGCTGACCAGGTACGAGACCAGGCGCTGAGTACCCAACCTCGGCGCAGCGCCCGTTCCACGGTCGACGTCGACACCGCGTAGCCGTCGGCGCGCATCATCGCGGCGAACTGGACATCGAAGACCTGGAACGGCGCAACCGGCGCGCCAAGGTCACCCGCAAAGGATCGGCCGTCGACATCATCGTCTGGCAGACCGGCACCGCCCGGCTGCTGCCCAAGCCCCTGGCCCACCCCGACGTCACCGACCCCGACCAGCTGGCCTCAGCCCCCGGCTGGAAACTGCACGACCTACGCCACTCGGCCCTCACCCACGCCGCAGAGAACGGCGCCAACACCGGCGCCCTCCTGGCGTTCTCCGGCCACGCCTCCGTCGCGTCCCTGGCCCGCTACACCCGCGTCTCAGGCGGCGCCGAGGGGCCGGCGGCGGGCTCGGACGGTGCGGTGGGTGATGCGCCAGCCCTGGGCGGCGCGGGTGATGGTGTCGTCGTAGGTGACGCTGGCCCAGGTGCCGTCGGCGTTGATCCCGATCCCCTTGGAGCGTGCGCGCACCCGGCCCGGGGCGAGCGGGGTCAGGACGATGTTGGTGACGTGGTGGCCGACGGGGTTGCCCTCGCCCAGGTCCAGGGCGGCGCGGCGGAGCGCGGTCGTCCCGCGAATGGGGTCGGGCGCGCCGAGGTCGGTGGTGTCGAAGACGACGTCGGCGGTGAACACCTCCTCGAGGCGGTCGAGCTCTCCGGCGTCGACCAGGTGGCCGTGCCTGGAGATGAGCTCGGTGATCGCGGCGCGCTCCTCGGGTGTGAGGGTCATCGTCTCCTCCTATAGGGGGATGTCCCCGTTTTTGGCTGAACGTTACCGGGGACCTCCCCGTTTCGGCAGGGTTCCGGCGCCGGAGGGCCGGGGCCGTTCCACCTGGTCAACCGACCACGGGGAGCTCACGAACCCGGCGACCGGTGCTTGCCGGACCGAAACCGACGGTGATCTCCAAGCCGCTTGCGGGCCGGTGTTCCGCACGGTCAGCACCCCGGCCGCGGACAGGCCCACTTCGACGCTCCCGCCGGGACGGTTGTAGCGGACGGCGTTGTCCAGGAGGTTGGCGACGAGCCGGTTCAGCAGCACCGGGTCACCGGACACCGTGACGGGTGCCAGGTCCAGAGCCAGCCGGGCCCGGTCGCGGTCGCCGCCGTCGCCCGCCATGGTCTCGTCGGCGACCTGCCGGACGAGGGAATGCAGTGCGACGGGGTCGTCGGTGTCGAGACCGTTGTCACCCCGGGCCAGGATGAGCAGGCCGTCGATCAGGCGCTCAGGCGCTCGGTGCGGCGATTGGCGGTCAGGAGCTCCTCGCGGACCTCGGCCAGCCGTTCGGGCGACCGGTCGTCCAGGCCGATCTGGATCGCGGCGCACTGGATGGCCAGTGGGGTGCGCAGCTCGTGCGAGGCGTTGGCGACGAACCGGCGCTGACCCTCCACCGACCGCTCCAGGCGTTCCAGCATCGCGTCGAAGGTGTCGGCCAGCTCCTTCAGCTCGTCGCGCGGGCCGTCCAGCGCGATCCGCTCCTCATGCAGGTTGGACAGCGACAGGCGCTGCGCGGTGGCGGTGATCCGATGCAACGGCCGCAGCACCCGCCCCGCCAGCCACCACCCTGCGGCAACCGACACCACCGCCAGGACCACGACCGTGACGGCCGTGACGCTCCACTGGAACCTCAGGACGGCGGCGCGCAGATCGTTCACCGCCCGGATCGTCTCGATCGGCGGGGG
Organism: Spirillospora sp. CA-255316; assembly: GCA_050942275.1. GTDB lineage: Bacteria > Actinomycetota > Actinomycetes > Streptosporangiales > Streptosporangiaceae > Spirillospora. The sequence goes on from CP192047.1 coordinate 5,431,905, forward strand.
CGCGCCCGACAGCGGGGGCAGCGGCCGGGGCGGTGGTGACGGGGCCTCGATTGCGCTGACGCGGTCGGCCAGCGTGTTCTGCACCAGCAGGTTCACCACGACGAGCAGGATCGTCGAGGTGGCCAGGAACAGGTCGCTGTAGAGGGCGGTCAGCCGTACCCGTACCGTGCGGCGCGTCACAGCCGGTACCCGGCGCCCGGCACGGTCTCGACGCACGCCGGTTCGCCGAGCTTGGCCCGCAGCCTGCTCACGATCACGCGTACCACGGTGGTGAAAGGGTCGGTGTGCTCGTCCCACGCCTTCTCCAGGAGCGTCTCTGCGCTGACGACCGCGCCGTCGGCGCGCATCAGGGTCTCCAGCACCGCGTACTCCTTGCGCGACAGCGGCAGGTAGCGGCCGTTGCGGAAGGCCTGCAGGGTGTGGCTGTGCAGCACGATCCCGTGCCGTTCCAGAACCGGCGGCAACGGTGCTTCGGCACGCTGCCCCAGCGCCCGCACGCGCGCCACGAGCTCGGAGTAGTCGAACGGCTTGGGCAAGTAGTCATCAGCACCCAGCCCCAGGCCCGCCACCCGCTCGGGCACGGAGGAGGCGGCCGTCAGCATCAGGATCCGCGTACGGGCGCCCGCCTGCGCCAGCTCACGGCAGATGTCGTCGCCGTGGACCTCCGGCAGGTCGCGGTCGAGGACCAGCACGTCGTAGTCGTGGACGGCGAGGCGTTCGGAGGCCGCCGCGCCGTCGTACACCACGTCCACGGCCATGGCCTGCTTGCGGAGCCCCGCGGCGACCAGGTCCGCCAGCACCCGCTCGTCCTCTGAAACCGACCACGGCCACGACGCTCGAACAGGCCTATCGGTGCGTCTTCGCGCACTACTACGGCGGCTCGACGCTGGACCATCGGGAGCTGCTGGCGTCGGCGTTCGCCTCGCTCACCCAGGAGATGCACCGGCGCGGCATCGACCAGGCCGCCGCGACCATGCCCGCGACGACCGGCGACCGCGATCGCGACTGGGCCGCGTTCGGCGCCGCCTACCAGCGCGTCAAGGCCGCGGCCGGCACGGCAGGCTCGCGCGGAGGCAGCCGTGAACGGCATGCTCGCCGCGCTCCACGACAACCACGCCCGGTGGATCCGGGGCGCCGGTCCCGGCGGCGCACAAGGGGGTACGGCCCGGCGACGTCATCGTCTCGGTGAACGGCCTGCCCCCGTTCATAGGCGGCGAGCTCTCCCAGAACGTCATCGACCAGATGAGCCCCGCCGACGGCAAGGCGGTGCGGCTGAAGCTCAGCAGGCCCTCCACCGGCCGCCAGTGGACGGTGCCGATCAAGCCCGAACCGTACCGGGAGCCCGCACCGGCCGTGTCGTCCAAGCTCCTGGAAAGCGACGTCGCCTACGTGAGACTGCCCGCCTTCTTCCCCGGCGCCGCCGACCGGACCCTGCGGGCCATCGAGGCGCTCCGGCAGGGCGGTCGCACGCTCCGCGGCGTCGTCATCGACCTGCGCGGCAACCGCGGAGGAGCGCCCGCCGAGGGCAACCGGCTGCTCGGTGGCTTCGTCCACGGCAAGATCACCGGCTACCAGTGCGAGGCCGACGGCTTCTGCGAACCCGCCCGCACCGACGACGACGTCCCGCTGCTGAGCTTGCGCCCTGTCGTCCTGACCGACCGCGCCTGTGCCTCGGCCTGCGACGACTTCGCCGCCGCCGTCAAGGACCTCGGCCTGGGCCCGCTGGTCGGCACCCGTACCGCCGGGGTGGTCTCCGGGCCCGCCTCCAGTTACCTCTCAGGCGGGTTGGGGCTGGCCGGGGCGGCAGTGCAGGCAGGGGCGGTAGCCGGCGGCCTGGGCGGCGGCCAGGGTGGCGAAGCCGCGCCGGTGCTCGGGGGTGATGCGGCGGGCGTCGGCGCAGGTGGGGAAGCACACGATGCCGGTGGTGTCGCTGCCCAGGTAGTGGACGCCCCGGCGGGCCAGGGCGGCCAGGTGGTCCAGGTCGACGTCCTCGGCGCGCAGCAGGCGTTCCTTGGCGTCGGCGCCGAACACGTACTGCCCGATCGTCCCGTCGGAGCGGGTGACGCGGTGGCAGGGGATCAGCAGCGGCACCGGGTTGCGGCCCAGGGCCGATCCGGCGGCGCGGACGGCCTTGGGGTTGCCGGCCTGCCGCGCGACCCAGGCGTAGGGGCGGGTCTGGCCGCGGGGGATGGTGGCGGTGGCGCGCAGCACGGCGGCCTCGAAATCGCTGAGGCCGCGCAGGTCCAGCCGCAGCCCGCCCAGCCGCCCGGTGCGCAGCGCGGACACCAGTCCGGCGGGCGGGCGGTCGGCGGGCAGCAGGGGGCGGGCGAAGCGGCGGCGGAAGGCCTCGGTGAAGGCGCGCTCGTCCAGCCCGGCGCGCAGGAACGCCACGCCCTGGTCGGTGAAGGCCACCTGCAGGTCGCGGTGGGGGCCCTCCAGCGGCCCGGGCAGGTGCACGCGGCGCGCGGCGACACGGTCCAGGAGGGTGGGCGGCGCGTCGGAGGCCAGCGCGGCCAGGGCCGCCTCCAGGGCGTCACCGGCGTGCGGGTCGTGGTGGGTCATGGGGTGCCCCCTTGCCAAGAGCGGAGCGGGTGGAGCGTGCGGAGCCTTGCCAGGCCCCGGGAGATGTGCGACTTGACGGTGCCCTCGGGCAGGTCCAGCACGGCGGCGATCTCGGTGACGGGCAGGTCGGCGACATGCCGGAGCACCACGGCGGCGCGCTGGGCGGGGCTGAGCCGGGCCAGCAGGCCCGCCAGTTCCCGGCCGGTCTCGTGGCGGACGGCGGCGGCCTCGACGCCCTCGGCCGGGTCGGCGGGATCGGCGGCCTCCTCCAGCGGCGCGGGCGCGGGCTTGCGCGCCGCGGTGCGCAGGCTGTTGCGCCACAGGTTCATCAGGATCGTCAGCAGCCAGGCGCGGGGACGCAGCTCGGCCAGCCGCTGCGGCGCGTACCCGCACAGGGCGCGGTAGGCGCGCAGGAACGTCTCGGCGGCCAGGTCCTCGGCCTCGGCCCACCGCCCGCACAGGCGCAGCGCGGTGGAGAACACGGCGCCGCGGTAGGCCTGGTAGAGGGCGGCGAACCCGGCGTCCAGGTCCTCGCCCAGCGCCGCGACGACGTGCGCGGCCGCCGGGTCGGCTCCGCCGTTCTCCCCGGCCGCACCGGCGGCGGGTTGGAGCTGTTCGTCCGTTACCGTCACATCCCTGTCAACACCGCGGTGGGCGGTTGCGTTGCGTCCACTGAACCGGGGGAGAGGAGGGGAGTTGCGGGCGAGGGGTGTGAGGGGCTCGGGCGGTGTGGGGCGGGTCAGCCGAGCCAGCCGGGACGGATCATTCCCGTCTCGTAGGCCATCACCACCAGCTGGGCGCGGTCGCGGGCGCCGAGCTTGGCCAGGATCCGGCTGACGTGGGTCTTGGCGGTGGCCGGACTGAGCACCAGCCGCCCGGCGATCTCCTCGTTGGACAGGCCCGCGGCGACCAGCTCCAGGACCTCGCGTTCACGGTCGGTGAGCGCGTTGAGCTCGGCGGCGGGCGGCGGCGCGGAGATCCGGGAGGCGAACTCGGCGATCAGCCGCCGGGTCACGGTCGGCGCCAGCAGCGCGTCCCCGCGCGCCACCACCCGCACCCCGTGGATCAGCTCGGGCGGTTCGGTGTCCTTGACCAGGAACCCGCTGGCACCCGCCTTGATCGCGCCGTAGACGTAGTCGTCCAGGTCGAACGTCGTCAAGATCACCACCTTGACGTCGGCCAGGCGGGGATCGGTGACGATCCTGCGGGTGGCCTCCAGACCGTCCAGGACCGGCATCCGGATGTCCATCAGCACCACGTGCGGCCGCAGCTCCGAGGCCAGCCGCACCGCCTGCTCCCCGTCCCCGGCCTCGGCGACGATCTCGATGTCGTCCTCGCCCTCCAGGATCGACCGGAACCCGGCCCGTACCAGCGTCTGGTCGTCGGCCAGCACCACCCGGATCACGCGTCGTCTCCCGTCCGGCCCGCCATCGGCCCCCGCTCCGCCCGTTCCCGCATCGCCGTCCCGTCCGTCCCGCCTGTCGTGCCTTCGGTGATCCCGGCCGCGTTCGTGGTCGCGTCCGTGGCGGGGATGTCGCCGGCCTGGGCCAGCGGCAGCCGCGCCAGGACGCGGAACCCGCCGCCCGGCCGGGGCCCGGCGGTGACCTCGCCGCCGACCGCGACGGCGCGCTCGCGCATGCCGCGCAGCCCGTTGCCGCGTTCCAGCGCCGACACATCGACCGGCCCGGGCCCGTCGTCGTCGACCTGCACGATCACCGCGCCGTCCGCGCACCGTATCGCGACGGTGACCTCCGCCGCGCCCGCATGCCGCACCGCGTTCGTCAGCGCCTCCTGCACGATCCGGTACCCGGCCAGCGCCACCGGCGGCGGCAGCATACCGGCCAGCTCCTCCTCGGTGATCTCCCCGGCGCGGTGGACCCGCAGCCCCGAGGCCGAGGTCCGCTCCAGCAGCCCCGCCAACCGGGCCAGGGACGGCGCCGGCTCCACCGGCCCGGCGCCGTCCCCGTCCTGGTCGACCTGCCGCAGCACCCCCAGCACCCCGCGCAGCTCCCGCAACGTCTGCTTGCTGGCCTGCTTGATGGCCTCCAGCGAGGCGTAGGCCTGCTCGGGGTCGTCGCGGCGGTGCAGCGCGGCACCAGCCTGCACGTTGATCAGCGAGATCTGGTGGGCCAGCACATCGTGCAGTTCCCGCGCGATCCGCAGCCGCTCCTCGGTGGCGCGGCGGCGGGCCTCCAGCTCACGGTCGCGCACCGCCTCGGCGGCGCGCCGCTCGGCATCGGCCAGCTGCGCCCGCCGGCTGCGCACGTACTGGCCCATCCCGACCACCACCAGCAGCAGCACGCCGACACCGGCCACGTCCTCGGCGCCGACGACCGCGCTGGGATCCTCGGCAGCCCCTCCACCGCGCACCGCGCCCACCACCACGAACCCCGCGTTGATCACGATGACCGCGACCAGCGAGACGTGCAGCCGGCACTCCACGGCCGCGATGAACAGCGCGACCAGGAACACGAACGCGATGGGCCCGTCGGGATACCCCAGCGGGTAGTACAGCGGCGTCAGCAGGGTCGTGACCACCAGCATCGGCACCGGATGGCGGCGCCGCACCGCCAGCGAGGCCGACACCACCACGATCAGGAGCACCCCGCCCGGCCACAGCGGACGGTCGGACGGCCCGGCGGCCATGGCGGACATCACCAGGGTGACCACCATCATGGCGACCGCCACCACGAGGTCTGCTGCCTGGCCCCGCGGCCAGCTGATCGCGTTCACGGCACCACCGTAGTTCAGCCGCCCGCCCCGGCCGGCCCGCCCGGCGCCCGCCGTCCCGTTGTGGTCTCGTCATGGTCTCGTGCCGGGCCGACGGGCCCTGACTTTCGTCAGTACCGGCCGGGTCGGGCGACTTGTACCGTGGCCAGGGTGAACGGCGTGAACGACCCCGCCATCGGCGCGTCCGGCGCCCCGCCCGGCCTCCGTCCCGACCCCGGTGACCGCGGGCTCGAGCGCGGCCGCCTCGATCAGCGCGGGCCGAACCCCAACCGGGACCAGGCCCAGGGCCTGGAGCGGAGCCTGGAGCGGGGCCTGGGGGGAGGGGCGCCGTCCGTGGCCTCGCGGCGCACCGTCCTACTGGATGCGGCACTGTGGATGATCCTGGCCCTCCCCGTCATGATCGGGATGTTCACGCCCCAGCCCCAGGACCTTGGTTGGTGGGCGCAGGGCGTGGGGCTGGGCGTGCTGGCCGCCGCGATCGCGCTCGGCCGCACCCGCCCCCTGGTCCTGCTGCCGACCGTGGTCGCGCTGATCCTGGTGCACTCCAACTTCGTGTTCGGCATGCCCGTGGCGGCCTACCTGACCGGCCGCCGCCTGGACCGCGCCCGCCCGGTGCTGTGGACGTTCACCGCGATCTTCGTGGGCGGCACCGTCCTCAACATCGTCCGCGGCATCGACGTCACCACCTGGTTCCCCGTGACCATCTACCTGGTGCTGCTGGGCGTGCTGCCGTGGCTGGCGGGCCGCTACTGGCGGCAGTACCAGGAACTGCTGCACGCCGGATGGGAACGGGCCGAGCAACTGGAGCGCGAGCAGCGCATCGTCACCGAACGCGAGCGGCTGCGCGAGCGGGCCCGCATCGCCCAGGACATGCACGACTCCCTGGGGCACGAACTGGCCCTCATCGCCGTGCGCGCGGGCGCGCTGCAGGTCGCGCCCGATCTGGCCGAGCAGCACCGCGCGGCCGCCGCGCAACTGCGCGCGGGCGCGGCGGAGGCCACCGAGCACCTCCGCGAGATCATCGGCGTGCTCCGCGAGAGCGGCCCCAACCGCACCGCGCCCGCCGCCGCGGCGTACCCCGCGGCCGGCACGGCCTGGGACGATCCCGGGCCGCACGATGCCGGCCTGCACGACCCCGGCCTGCATGATGCGGCTCTGACGCGTCCGGCCCGGGAGAGCATCGCCGAACTGGTCGAACGCGCCCACGCCTCCGGCATACCGGTCCACCTGGCCACGCCCGTTGCCGCCGGGGGAGAGGGGGGCGTCCTGCCCGAGACCAGCGCGATGGTGGCGCTGGCGGCGCACCGGGTCGTGCAGGAGGCCCTGACCAACGCGGTCAAGCACGCCCCGGGCGCCCCCGTCACCGTACGGCTGGCCCACACCGCCGACGCCCCCGCCGGGGGGACGGGCGGGGGGATCGTGGTGTCGGTCATCAACCAGGCACCGCCCGCCAGCGCCCCGCTGCTGCCCACCACCACCTCCAACCGCGCGGGCGGGAGCGGGGGCGGGGGCCATGGTCTGGCGGGCCTGGCCGAACGAGTCCGCCTGGCGGGCGGGACGCTGCACGCCGGCCCCACGCCCGAGGGCGGGTTCGAGGTCACGGCACGACTGCCCGCCACACCACCGTCCACCGGTTCCGGCACCACGCCGCCCATCCCGGCTGCCGCCGCGCCCGGCAGTCCCGCCGTCCCGCACGACGACCACGGACAAGCCGACTACGGTCATGACGACCACCGCCACGGCGACTCCGGACCCGGCCTGGATGGGCACGCGGCGATGTCGGAATCGGCGCGGCGGCTGGCACGCGAACGCCGCCAGGTCCGCCGCGAACTGATCACCGCGATCGCCGTCCCCGCGGTCCTGGTGGCCGTTCTGTCGGGGATCATGGTCGGCTACTACGTGTACGCGACCCTGAACTCGGTCCTGCGGCCCGCCCAGTACGCGGCGCTGCGGACCGGAACCCCACAGGACAAGGTGGAACGGACCCTGCCCCGCATGGAGACCATCGACTCAGGCGCACGCCGCACCCATTACCCCGAACCCGCCGGAGCCCGCTGCCGCTACTACCGCTCCACCGCCAACGTGCTGGGCGTGGACGACATCTACCGGCTGTGCTTCACCGCAGGCCGGCTGACGTCCAAGGACGTCCTGCGGCCGCCCGCCCAACCCGACGGCGGCGACGGCGGGAGCGGAGGCGGCGACGTCCCCGCCGGGGGAGCCGGAGCGGGGGGAGCGGGGCAGTGATCCGGGTGCTGCTCGCCGACGACGAGGCGATGATCCGCGCGGGCGTGCGGGCGATCCTGGCCGCCGACCCCACGATCGAGGTCGTCGCCGAGGCCGGCGACGGACGGGAGGCCGTCGAACGGGCCCTCGCCCACCGTCCCGACGTCGTCCTGCTCGACATCCGCATGCCCCGCCTGGACGGCCTGGCCGCGGCCGCCGAACTGCGCCGGGTCCTCCCCGAGGCCTCGGTGGTCATGCTCACCACCTTCGGCGAGGACGAGTACATCGCCCGCGCCCTGTCGGACGGCGCCAGCGGCTTCCTGCTGAAATCCGGGGACCCCCGCGAACTCATCGCCGGCGTGCACGCCGTCGCCGAGGGCGCCGCCTACCTCTCGCCCAAGGTCGCCCACCGCGTCATCACCGAACTGGGCGGCGGCCGGATGACGCACGGCTCGGCGGCACGGCGCCGCACCGAGACGCTCACCCCACGCGAACGCGAGGTCCTCGCCCTGGTCGGGGCGGGGCTGTCCAACGCCGAGATCGCACGGCGGCTGCACGTGGTCGAGGGGACCGTCAAGGCGTACGTGAGCGCGATCCTGACCCGCCTGGAGGTCCGCAACCGCGTCCAGGCCGCCATCATCGCCTACGAGGCCGGCCTGATCAGCGAGACCTGACCCCGCGCCGCCGATCCACCGGCCCCTGCCGCCCGACCCACCCCCAGACGAACGAAGGCCCCGTGGCAACGCCGGCACCGGCGCCGCCACGGGGCCTTCGACGCAGTCGCGTCGCCCCGTTCACCCAGCTCAGGTCCGCGGGGGCATGGGGGAGGAGTGCGCACCTGCCAGCACGTCGGGAGTGGTCACCGCCGGAGCCGCCGCCGGAGCGGCAGCAGCGCCCACCGGGCCCCTCCGCCCGTTCCCACCGGCCGGCCCCAGCCCCGCCGTGCCCGGGACGGACGTGCCCGGGACGGACGTGCCCGGGACGCCGCCCGCGGCGGCCGCCACCGCGGGCGGCGGACCGAGCAGCACCGCGCCCGCACCCACCCCGCGCAACGACCTCACCAACGGCGCCACCGCACGCACCAGAACCAGCGCCACCAGCGGCGCCACCACCACGCCCACCACGAAACCCGCCGCCACATCGTGCGGGTAGTGCACCCCGACGAACACCCGAGAGAACGCCATCAGCACCGCCAGCGGCAGGACCAGCGGCGCCATCGCCCGCCAGGCCACCACGATCGCCGCCGCCGAGGCCGCCGCGATCGTCGCGTGGTTGCTGGGGAACGACCAGTCGCCCGGAGCGGGGCACTCGGCGATGTTCATCGCCCCCGCCACCGCCCGGCACGGCCGCTCCTCCTCCAGGAACGACTTGGACACCTCGCTGACCAGGTACGCCGCCACCACGACCACCGGCGCCAGCAGCGCCAACCCCATCTCCCGCTCGCCCCGCCCGCGGGCGCGCCACCAGCCCGCCACGAACAGCACGGCGAACAACAGCAGACCCGCATCGGTCCCGACCTCGGCCACCGGATGCACCCAGGAGGGCAGCCCGTGGGCGAACTCGGTCACGGCGCGATACCAGTCGGCGCTGAAGCCAGGCGCTTGCATGCTCTCCCTCACGCTCGAAGACGGCCCGTACACGGGATGAGATCCCGCAACGGACCGCCTTTGTTCACTTCGCGTTCACGAACATGTAGAGAATGTCACGCCATAGTCCGCTTTCGCTCCGACATTCGCACAGTCACCCTCCCCGCTTCGCCCACCCCGGCCCACCGCGCCCCGCCCTCCCGACCACGCCGGGGGAACGCCTGAGGGGACGCCTGGCGCAAGCGCCGGGGGAGTGCTGGGGCGGTGTGCTCGGGAGGCGTGCCGGGAGCGCCTCACACGGGCTTCACCGGCTGCCCCTAGGGCTGCTCCGAACCGGCCCGGACGCCCTCGCCCGCCGCATCGGCGCCGGCGCCCTCGGAGACCGCCCGCCCGTCCACCCCGGCACCGGAACCCGCACCCGCACCAGCACCGGCACCGGCACCCGCGGTGGCGCCTGCGGCGCCGGACCCCAGCCCCGCCCGAACCCGCGCACGCTTGCGCAGATAACGCACCGTCTCCACCACCACCGTCAACGTGATCGCCAACCCGATCCCCAGCGCCACGCCCTTGATCGGATCGTGCTCGAACGCCCTACCGCCCACGAACCCCAGCAGCGCCCCGTACAACGCCCAGCTCACCGCCGCCACCGCGGCGAACAACGTGAACGACCGCAGCCGGAAACCCACCGCCCCCATGGTCAGCGTCACCGCCGTACGCCCGCCGGGCACGTACCGCGCCACCACCAGGATCAGCCCGCCGCGCTCGTCCATCACCCGCCGCGCCCACGCGAACGCCCCGTGCCGCCGCGACCCCGGACGCAGCCGCGCCGTCAACCGCCCGCCCGACCCCCGCCCCACCAGATAGGACACGTGATCGCCCACGAACGCCCCCAGCGCCGCAAGCACGATCACCAGCGCCAGATCGGGCTCACCCGACGCCGCGTACACCCCACCGGTGATCACCATGCTCTCGCTCGGCACCGCCGGGAAGAACCCGTCGATCATCGCGACCGCGAACAGCGCCACGTAGAACCACGGCGAGGTCACCGCCGCGTGCAGTACATCCAGCACTCCGTCCATGCCACGACGCTAGAAAACGACCAACCCGCCGCACATCGCACCTACGTCGCCGTCCACCCCCTACTTCCGGCAGGGGTCCCGGCGACATCCTGCGAACGATGTACCGCCGATTCCTCACCCTGGAGGACGACCACGCCCACCCCCGGCGGCCATCCTGGAACCACCGCCACCTCACGGGGAGCCCCGATGGAAACACCACCCGCCACACACCGGCACGCACCCTCCCAGCCCACCGGCCACACCGGCGGCGCGCACGCCCCCGACCTGCGCGCCTCCGACAACGACCGCAACGCCACCATCGAACGGCTCGGTGACGCCCTGGCCGAAGGCGCCCTCGACACCGCCGAGTACAACCAACGGCTCGAGCGGGCCGCCACCGCCACCACCCTCGGACAGCTCCACCCGCTCACCGCCGACCTGCCCGTCTCCCGCGCCGCCCACGCCAAGGCCGCCGCGGCCCGCAAAGCCGCCAAGGCCCAGGCCGACAAACGCGAATGGCGCAACGAATGGAGCTACTGGGCCGGCGGCGCCCTCATCATGACCACCATCTGGGCCGTCAACGCCGTCCGGGAAGGGGATTGGCCCTTCTACTGGCCCATGGTCCCCCTCGGCATCTGGGGCGCCATCCTGCTCTCCTACGCCCTCTGGCCCGAACGCGACGACGACTGACGGACCACGACCGCACGCCTGGCACCACCCCCACGCGCCAGCCCCGCCCTCACCCCCGCGCACCGGCCCCGCGCACCGGCCCCGCGAACGAAAACGATTCGCCCCCCGCCACCCGATCGGTCACACTGATCCACTTGTGGGAACCCTGCACATCTTCGACATGGACGGCACCCTCCTCACCGGCACCACCGCCAACCTCGAGGTCGCCCGCCAACTCGGCACCCTCCCCGAACTGCACGCCCTGGAAGCCAGCTTCGCCGCCGGCGACCTGGACACCCGCGGCTTCTCCGCCGAGATCCACCGCCTCTGGCGCCACCTCACCCCCGACCACGTCGCCGCCGCCTACACCGCCGGCCCCTGGCTCAACGGCATCGGCGAGGTCTGCGCCGACATCCGCGCCCGCGGCGAACACTCCGCCGTCATCACCATGTCACCCGACTTCTTCGCCCGGCACCTGCTCGACCTGGGCTTCGACGACGTCATCGCCTCAAGGTTCCCGCCCCTGCCCTTCACCGACCCGCTCGACCCCGACGCCATCCTCACCCCCGCCGACAAGGTCCGCATCACCGAAGAACTCCGCACCCGCCACCGGCTTCCCCTGCAGCGCTGCCTGGCCTACGGCGACTCCATGTCCGACGCACCCCTCTTCCACCACCTCCCCAACACCGTCGCCGTCAACGCCGACCACCACCTCGCCGACATCGCCGCCCTCGACTACCGCGGCAACGACCTCACCGAGGCCTACCGCCTGGCCCGCACCCTCCTCCCGACCCACTGACCCACACACAACCCTCCGGCCACCACCCACACCCCGCCCTCCGGCCACCACCCGCGGCCGCACACCGCCGCCGCCCACGCCGCACCCCACCCCCAGCCCCGCGGCCGCGCCATGATGGAACCACCATCCCCGACCCCGGAGGGCGCGCCCATGGCCCCGACCGACGCCACCGCCCACCCCTCCGACACCCCCCGCCCCCACCACGACCGCACCGGCCCCCTGCCATGGCTCGCCCTCACCGCCATCGCCTACGCCCTCACCCACCACGTCGGCGTGGGCCTGGCCTGGCTCGGAGACATCGGCGACACCCGCTGGGCCGACTGGATCGACCTCCTCACCCCCTACGCCGTCCTCCTCCCCGCCGCCGCGGCCCTGCGCGCCGCACACGCCCGCCCCCGCACCTGGACCCTCTACCTCGTGGGCGCCCTCACCTACGTCGAAGGCCACGGCATCCACCTGGCCGCCAACTCCGTCGGCAACCACGCCCCCAGCGACATCGCCCACCTGTGGGACGAGTACGTCGGCCACTACCTCTGGTACGGCGGCCTCACCCTGGTCTTCGTCGCCCTGGCCGCCACCCTCGCCCGCCGCGACCCCGCCCGCGGCCCCCTCCCGGTCATCCTGGCCCTCCTCACCGGGCTCACCTACACCACCAACGCCCTGGAAGGCCAGACCGCCCTGCCCTCCATCGCCATCACCGCCGCGTTCGCCGCCTGGGGCTGGACGACCCGCCACCGCCTGGGCCGCCTCCTGCTCATCGCGTTCGCCCCCGCGCTCCTCATGCTCGTCATCTACGGCATCTGGCACCGCGGCTTCCCCGAACCCACCGACCTCGGCTGGGTGTGACCCTCGCCCGGAACCTCACCGGCCCGCGGCGCCACGCCCAGGGAGCGCAAGGGGCGAAGGGGAGCGCAGGGGGGCTCAGGCGTCCTCGCGCCGCAGCAGCGGATGCACCCGCATCGCCGCCTCCAGCTCACCGGGCAGCTCATCGCGATACCGCCCCAGCGTCGACAGATCCGAATGCCCCAGAACCCGCCGCACCGCGTCCATGTCCGTCGCCGCCGCCAGCAGATGCGTCGCCGTCGTATGCCGCAGCCCATGCGGCGTCACCCCGCGCCGATGCTCCGGATCCACCCGCGCCAGCACCCGATCGATCACCCCCTGCACATCCCCCCGCGCCAGCCGGTGACCACGCCACGACAGCAGCAACGCCTTCGGCTCACGCCCCCGGTCGAGCGCGCCGCGCCCCTCGGCCAGATACGCCTCCAGCACCGCCGCCACGGGCCGGGGGAGAGGCACGTCCCGCGTCCGCCCGCCCTTGCCGAAGATCCGCCAGTACCGCACACCCCCGTTGACGAAGAAGTCCTCCACATCGGCCCGCGTCAGCTCCGACACCCGCGGCCCCACGGCCGCCAGCAGCAGCACGATCAGCGCGTCCCGCAGCTCGGTGCGCTGATCGGCCCGCCGCCCCGGATCCGACGGAGCCCCCACCAGGCCGCGCGCCGCGCCCACCAGCCCGTCGGCCTGCTCCACCGTCAGCGCACGACGACGCGCCCGCAGCCCGCCCCGCTCCTTGGGCTTGAGCGTCACCGCCCGCATCGGATCCAGCTGCACCCACCCCACCAGCGCCGCGTACCGGAAGAACGCCGACAGCGACCTGCGGAAACGCGCCTGCGACGACGCCGACTGCCGCGGCCCCGCACCACCCGGCGCCGCGCCGCCCTCACCGGCCGCCGGCGTGCGGCGCCGCGCGTCGGGCTTGTGCGCGAACTTCAGCAGCACCTCGTCGACGTCGCCGCCGCCCAGATCGTCCAGCACCCGATCGGGCCCCGCCAGCTCGGCGAAGGTGTGCACGTCACGCGTGTACACCTCGGCGGTGCCCGGCGCCAGGGCGCCGGTGGCGGCCTTCGCCCGGATCATCTCGGCATAACGGTCGGCGGTCTCGTGGACGGTGAGGCGCTGGACATCGCTGGGACGCACGCCGGGGACGTTACCGTCCCGCTCTGACAGAACACCGCCGCATTGCGATCATCACTCTGCGTGATCACATGTCGTCGCGGGCGTGCGGGCGGGAACGATGGGGGAGAGGGGCGATGAGTTCGCGGTCCGGGCGAGGTCCAACGGGGGAGAGCGACGAAGGGAGACCCGTCATGGACTGGACCCTCGAAGTGGTGCCCGTGCCCGTCACCGACGTGGACCGCGCCAAGCGTTTCTACGGCGAGCAGGTCGGCTTCGCCGTCGACCACGACACCCGCGCCGGTGACGAGGTGCGGATCGTCCAGCTGACCCCGCCGGGGTCGGGCTGCTCGATCGTCATCGGCACCGGCGTCGTCCAGATGGAGCCGGGCACGCTGCGCGGCCTGCAGTTGGTCGTCTCCGACATCGAGGCCGCCCGCGCCCAGCTGCTCGAGCGCGGCGTGGACGCGGGGAAGGTGCAGCATTACGAGGCCGACGGCGGCCTGGTGGACGGTCCGGGCGAGGACTGGAACTCCTTCGTCCACTTCAGCGATCCTGACGGCAACCAGTGGGTCCTGCAGGAACGCCCCGCATCCCGCTGAGGATCCCTGAATCAGACCGAACAGAATCCAGCTTCTGTCTGGTTTAGCCTATTTTGTCGGCTTTCGTGTTCGGCTCGAGGGGGCCGGTGGCAGGCCGGTGGCCTGCACAACCATCGCCTGGCCTGCTCGAACATGCAGAGCGGTGCATCCGGCAGCCCACTGTCACCAGCATGATCCATTCCAAGGCCCGGCGAACGCGACCCTGGAGCCACCCGAGAACTCGACCCGGAGTCGCCCGACACTGAAAAATTCGAAATGTTCCGCGGTGCGAAGCCGCTGCGACGTGCATGCTGCGGCACGCCAGCCAACTTCCTTGACGTCGTGCACGGGCTCGGCACGCAATCCAGTCGGCCGCGCGCCGAGCGGTGCGAGGCGAACGCGTGGCCGATGGTGCGATGCTCGGTCGAGTGCCGGGCGTTCAGCCCGTTTCGCCCTCTTCAAGACCGTTCTCTGGATGGTCGATAATGAACATTATGTTAAGTAGCGCCTGAAATGAGACGCTGGGGCCGATCCCCCGGGCTTTGCCTTGGCGGGACTGCCCCCTCACCCACGGCGGCCGTCCGGGCGCCCGCGCGGTGCCCCGGCCGGTCGGGATGGCGCGCGATACGCGACGCGCGACGCGCTGGGCGTCACGGGTGCTGTCGGCTCGAGCGGGATGCCGAGGTCCTGTACGGCGACGTCCCCCGACTTTGCGCGGTTCAGCCATGCGCGGCCCAGGGAGAGTTCTGTAGTGGCGCTCCCCCGCGTTCCTCTCCCCGGCTCCCTCCTGGCCGCTCGACCTGGCGGGGCCCTCCTGGCAGCTCCGCCGGGGTCAGTGAGTGGCGCGTCCGGCATGTCAGGGCGGGGCCGGCGCAGGGTCAGGCGCTCTGGCGGTCGTAGTCCTGTCGGGCTCTGTCGACCTCGGCCATGTGCGCCTCGGCCCATTCCTTGAGGTGGCGGATCGGCTCCAGCAGGGACAGGCCCAGCGGTGTGAGTTCGTAGTCGACGCGGACGGGCACCGACGGGGTCACCGTGCGGGTGAGCAGTCCGTCCCGCTCGAGGCTCCGCAAGGTCTGGGTCAGCATCTTCTGGCTGACGCCGTCGATGCGCGCGGAGAGTTCGGAGTAGCGCATCCGGCCGTCCAGGCCCAGTGCGACGATCACGAGGCTCGCCCACTTGTTGCCGATCGTGTCGAGCAGCCGCCGGCTGGGGCAGGCGGCGGCGAATGCGTTGAACCGCGGCGCCGGCTCGTCGGTCGTGGTCGCGTCCATGGCTCACCTCTGGGTTCCTACACCACTTCAAAGTGCCTACTTTCCATTGGAGAGTAAGTCACCGATGGTGGAGTCGTCCATCCTTCGGAAGGAGATCCATCATGACGCTCGCACTGGTGTCCAAGCCCGGTACCTCGGCGCCCACGCTCGAGGAGGTGACGCCTCCCCCGCTGGGGCCTGGTGACCTGCGGGTCCGTGTCACGGCGGCCTCGGTGGATCCGGTCGACATCCTGGTGGCCGGCGGACCGGCCCGGGCGATCTTCGGCCTCACCGGCACCGTCGGTCTCGGGTTGTCTCTCACCGGGGTCGTCACCCAGACCGGTGCCGAGGTCACCGGCTTCTCGGTGGGCGATCCGGTCGCCGCCGTGCACGGCGATTTCACGGCGCCGGTCCGGGCGCACGCCGAGGAGACCGTGGTGCCGGCGGCGGCGTCCGCGCTGCTGCCGGGCGGTCTCGATCCGGTCGGCGCGGCCTCGCTCCCGCTGAACGCTTCGACCGCGGCGCAGATGGTGGAGCGGCTCGGCCCTGCCGATGGGCGGAGCCTGCTGGTCACCGGCGCCGCCGGTGCCGTGGGCGGGTTCGCTGTGGCGCTGGCCGCTCGCGCGGGCTGGAGGGTCACCGGGCTGGCGCGCGAGTCCGACCGGGGCTTCGTGCTGCGAGCCGGGGCGGGTGCGTTCGTCACGGAGGTGCCGGGGCCGTCGTTCGACGCCGTCCTCGACGGCGCTGTGCTGCATGCGGAGGCGCTGGTGGCGGTCCGTGACGGTGGTGTGTTCGTCGGGGTGCCCTCGGCGTCTCTTGCGGTGTCGGAGCGGGGTATCGAGATCGGCATCGTGAGCGTTGAGCCTGACGGCGCGAGGCTCGCCGGGTTGCTCGCGCTCGCCGCTTCGGGGGTGTTGGAGGTGCGGGTGGCCGGTCAGGTGCCGCTGGCCGAGGCCGGGACGGCGTACGGGAAGGTCGCCGGTGGCGGGCAGCGGGGGCGGTGGCTGCTGGTGCCGTGAGGTCTCCCCCTGGCGTGGTGCGCGGTTGAGTTCGTAGTGGTATTCGATTGCACACGCCCGCCCGGCGCCCGCCCCGTGCCTGCCCGGGCGGGCGTTCGGGCCGGGGTGACGGCTCGGTGTCCCACTCCCCCGGCGCGGCCGGCGTCCGGGGAGGATCGGACCGGATTTTGGCGCTAGAGAGTCGCTCTTGACGACGATTCGGTGACGACGACTGTTCGCCCTGGTCGAGCGCCCTGGTCGAGCGCCCTGGTCGAGCGCCCTGGTCGAGCGCCCTGGTCGAGCGCCCTGGTCGAGCGCCCTGGTCGAGCGCCCTGGTCGAGCGCCCTGGCGTGCCTGCTCATGCCTGTGGATTTCCTCTCAGGTGAGCAGGTAGCCCGCTGTGTTCCGGCTGGTCATCAGTAGGCCGGCACCTGATCAGAGCGGATAGAGTGCCGACTCTGTCCGGTCTGCGGTTCGGTATCGCCGCAGGTCACCGGCTCTACCGCTCATTTCCGTACCGGCCGGGGGTCGCTCCCGCGATCGGCGCCTGTTGTGAACCATCGTTTTCCAACGCCCACCCTGTGCCGTCCCGGCGGGGCGCATAGGGTGCTGGCTGCTGGAGGTGAGGATGATGGATCCGCGACGCATCGCACTCAACCGGCGGCACAGCCGGGAGATCGGTTCGCTGTTCGCGAGATTCCTCGACGCCCATCCAGATGTCGAATCCGAAGTTCCCGGGGCCCAGATGACCGACGAGCAAGACGCCGCGTGGACGGAGTTCAGTGCCGAACTCTTTCGTCGTCATCAGGCCGAGCGCTCGGCTCTTGCGGACGAACTCGAAGCCGAACAGCGCCGACGCGAGGCCCGTGACTGAACGACGCGCCACCGCCTTGTCGGCCGCTCGTCAAGCCCGGTGTCGTCCGTGCCACAGCCCATACAAGGTCAGCGACAGCCCGGTCACCGCGATCCCGGTGCCCACCGGTGGCCACACGGCTGGCGCGAGCACCAGAATCCCGGCCACAACGCCGACGACGATGCAGACCGCCGCTACGATCGCGTGCTGCGGTACGAACACTCGGGGCCCCGCTGACCGGGTGGGGAAGCGGAAGGCGCGGGGCCGGGAGGGGCGGCGACGTCCTTGTCATTTCCTCTCGTCGGACGGCGCTGGTGTTCGCGTCCTGTGCCTTGAGGCATAGATCGCTCACCCCCGCTTGGCCCACGGCCAGGATCTCGGCTGACTTTTTCGGCCAGAAGCGTGGGATTGTCGTGCGGCGTCATCTGGACGGGCTCAGAGTCCTGTCGACTCGCCTTCCCCTCACGAAGGGCCTTCCCCGTAAACCGGCGCAGAGGGCCCCGGGCAGCAGGCCGGGGACACCTCCGCGCACATACAACAGGGAGACCCGCCGCCGTTCGCTCGTCCCCGCATCCACCGATCCCTCACCGGTGCCAGACAGCGAGCTGGATGATGCCGAGAAAAGTCTGACCCCCGACGACTACACCGATCCGCGGCAGAAGGCGATGCTGAACAAGCTGGAGCGCCGGCACCGGGAGGCGGCGCTTACGTCCGCCTCGGCGAACACGCCTCCGCCCGCGTCACCGTCGACCCCGCCGCCCGCCGCCCGCCGCCGCGCTCGCTAGGACGCGTCCGGGCCCAGTAGCCGCCGACCGCCACCGCCAATTTCTGCACTGATCCTCCTCGCGAGCCTGTCCGCAAGAACCCCACGGGTCCCTCTTCGGGGCGACGCCGTCAGGCTTGTCCTCAACCACAGTTGAGGTTCTATGGTTCTGATCGACTGGCCGGAAGTCGTCCACGGTGCTGAGGAGCAGGTAGTGATCGTCACCATCGCCAGGGTTACCGACCCCGATCGGTTCCTGGAGGTCTTCGAGACCGTCGGCGCGGAGAAGCGGCGGGAGCACGGCTGCCGGGGCGCCCGGGTCTATTTCGATCCCGACGACGCGCACCGGGTGTGGTCCGTCTTCGACTGGGACGCGAAGGACTACGACGGGTTTCTGGCGGATCCTGAGATCCCGGCCATCGCACGAGAGCTCGGGATCCAGGCGCCGCCCGTGCACGCCGTCGCCGCGACCGAGCTCGACGCCTGACCACTATGCAGGGAGAGAGGTTTCGGCATGGCTGTCACGCCCTCGCGTGCCCGCAGGTTCAGCTCGGCGATCGGCGACGACGCCGTCCGCTTCGGCGAGGGGATCCTCATCGCGCCCGCCCTCGGCAAAGAGGACGGCAGGTCGATGAGCGCCTACACGTCGTTCTTCTCCGCGGGAGCGCGTGCTGACCTGCCGGCCTCCTACGCGGAGGTCTGGGTGGTGCTCAGCGGAGCGCTGCGAGTGGGCGCCGAGAGCGACGCTGTGACGGTGCGCGCAGGCGACTTCGTGCACGTTCCGGAGCAGGCGCCCGGGGTCGTCGAGGCCCTCGAGGACACCACGATGGTCTGCGTGTCGGTGCCCGCTCATTGACGAGGGCGGCGGTCACTTGAGTTTGCGGGGGCTGATCACGCTCGTAGGCCCGCGAGGAGGATCAGTGCAGAAATTGGCGGCAGTGGTCGGCGGCTACTGGGTCCGGATCCGTCCTAGCGAGCGCGGCGGCGGGCGGCGGGGTCGGCGGTGACGCGGGCGGAGGCGTGTTCACCGAGGCGGAGGTAAGGCCTAAGGACTCCCGAAGCTACGGCCAGGGGCAAAGTGGAGGCTGGACAGAATTGTCATTCTGTCCGGTCCCCGGAACGGCGTCGCACCAGGTCACGGCCCTGACGGTGGTAACCCTGCCATGCTGCCGCTGAGTCTTCTGCTTGTCGGTGCTGACCCGGACCAGGCCGGTGAGCGCCACGGCGGGCCGCCTTCCGTTCATCAAACGCCGTTATACGAACGCGCGGACGCCTGCGCCGATCCACCCCGCGGTGCTCTTCCGCCGTCTTCCGGTCGTCACTCGGAGGCTAACCCTCCTCGCAGGCCGACCCTGGCGTTAGAGCACCGCGGCTGATGCTGCCTCTCCAGCCTTCCGATGGTCAGTCGCTACTGGCCGGTCCGATCGTCCTCACGGGCCAGTCCCCGCCATAATTTCGACCCGAGACAGGCGTGTTCGCCTTCATTTTTGGTTGCTCAGGCGAGATCAGTTGGCGGGCTTGCCGAACCAGCGGGAGAGGTGGTCGTCCAGGTCCTGCTGATCGTCGCCGATCCAGGCGACGTGGCCGTCGGGGCGTACCAGGACGCAAGGAACATCCAGGTCCGCGGTGGGATCCGCGAGGTAGTCGACCCGGTCTGACCAGCCGCCGACGGTCAGGCGTTCGGTGCGGTCCAGCAGCAGGCCGCGGCCGCGATGCAGCAGACCGTAGAGGTGGCCCTGTTTCACGTCGATGTCGCGCAGGCGGCGGCCGAGCAGGTCGGGGCCTTCGCCGAAGTCGTAGCGGATGCCGATCGCGGTGATCTTCTCGATCAGATAGCGGTTCACCTCGTTGAAGTCCATCAGTTCGGTGAGCAGCCTGCGCACGGCCTGCGGGCCCGGTTCGGTGGACAGCAGTTCCATCTGGGCGCGGGTGTTGTCCAGCACGTCCTCGGCGACCGGATGGCGTTCGGCCTGGTAGGTGTCCAGCAATGTTTCCGGCGCCCAGCCGCGGATCTGCGCGGCCAGTTTCCAGCCGAGGTTGAACGCGTCCTGAACGCCCAGGTTGAGGCCCTGACCGCCGGCGGGTGGATGGATGTGGGCCGCATCGCCGGCCAGCAGCACCCGCCCCACCCGATAACGCTCGGCCAGCCGGGTGGCATCCCCGAAGCGGGACAACCAGCGCGGGGAGTGCACGCCGAAATCGGTTCCGGCGATGGCGCGCAACTGTTGTTTGAAATCCTCCAGGGTGGGTGGTTCCGCGCGATCGCTGACTCCCGCGGCGGGGACCACGACGCTATAGGCCCTTTCGCCGAAGGGCCTGAGCCAGAATCGCTCATTGATCCCGCGGAGTTCGGTCACCTTGGCGGCGATCTCCTCCTGCGGCACACCCACTTCCATCTCGCCCATCAGCGTCTCGGTCCGCGAGGGCTCGCCGGGGAAGCCGACGCCGAGCAGTTTGCGCACCGTACTGCGTCCGCCGTCACAGCCGACGAGATAGCGCGAACGCAGCTGTTCCCCGTCGGCCAGTTCGACGGTCACACCCTCGTCGTCCTGCTCGAAACCGGCCACCGCACAACCGTGCCGGACCTGCGCACCCAGTTCGGTCGCATGTTCTTCGAGCAGATGGACGATGACCGGCTGCGGGAGGCCCAGCAGATAGGCGTACGCGGGATCCAGGCCCTGGGGGGCGGGTTTGGTGATCGCGGCGAAGATACCGCCGACCGGACGCTGTCTTCCGCGTTCGACAAAGCGATCCAGCAGTCCGCGCATCGCCATCAGTTCGAGACTGCGAATGTGCAGACCGAGTATGCGGACGAACGACACGGGCTCGGTTTCCTTCTCCAGGACGAGTACCCGCACATCGTGCAGCCGCAGTTCGGCGGCCAGCATCGCACCAGTCGGCCCGCACCCGGCGATGATCACATCGAACATGAGGGGCGCGCGATCGGCGCTGGAGGCCGGCGACCGGAGTCCGGGGACGTCGCCCACGGTGAAGTCGCGCTCGACCATATCGTTCGACGACGGCTCGGCGGTGAACTGTGGAGAGTGCATAGGTGTTGCCTTTCGGGAGTGCCTTGTTGGCGAGGCGCTCCCGGCGACACCTACGTCAATCGCCCGACCGTGACGGGAAGGGGAGCACCCACATCGATACAGCGTTCATGGGTCTCACCTCCTCGGGCGGTGTCGCGGTCGACTGCAAGCTACAAGCCCGAGTATCACCCCGTCCAATCTTTTTCCAGCCACGTGATCACGACTCCGAACGGGTTCGTGCGGTTGCTGGGCGAATGCGCGTCCATGGCATGGGGCTGGTGGATGCCGGTCACCGGCCCGTGCGGCGACTCCAGCCGGAGCAGGGCGGCCTGCAACGTCCCCGTCGGCGTCATCGGAGCGGTGGTGTTGCGCGCTGGCCGCGTCGTCTCGTGCACCGACAGGATGGCCGCCTGGTTCGGGCCGCTCCCCCGGCCGCGTGGTCGTGCGCAGGGGGTTGATCGGGCCGGGGCGGTGCCGTGTGGGCGGGTGGTCTTCGCCGGTTGCGGTGTCATGCCGGTGTTGTGGTGGGCGGGTGTGTGCGTACATCCCGGGATGTAGGCGGTGGGGTGGGTGTGCGCGAAAGGTGCAGTGCGGGTGCATGCTCGGGCCCGATTCGCCGGTGGGGGTGGTGGGCCGAGGATCGGTGGGACCGATCGAGGGTTGGGGGTGAGTGGTGGACGATCCGTTGATGCTGGCCCGGTTGCAGTTCGCGCTGACGGCGGGGTCGCATTTCCTGTTCGTGGCGTTGACGTTGGGGCTGGCGACGCTGGTGGCGTTGATGCAGACGCGGGCGACGTTGTCGGGCAAGGCGCTGCATGCGCGGATGACGCGGTTCTGGGGCCAGTTGTATGTGATCAATTATGCGGTGGGGATTGTCACCGGGCTGGTGATGGAGTTCCAGTTCGGGATGAACTGGGGTGGTATGTCGTCGCTGGTGGGGCAGGTGTTCGGCGTTCCGCTGGCGATGGAGACGGTGGTGGCGTTCTTCGTCGAGTCGACGTTCCTGGGGTTGTGGATCTTCGGGTGGGATCGGCTGAACCGGTGGGTGCATCTGGGGTTGATCTGGGTGGTGACGCTGACGGCGTATCTGTCGGCGTATTTCATCCTGGTGGCCAATGGGTGGACGCAGCGGCCGGTGGGTTATGAGATGCGGGACGGGGTGGCGCATCTGACGGATCTGGGTGCGCTGCTGAGCAATCCGACGGCGGTCCTGGCGTTCTTGCATGTGGGGTTCGGGGGGTTGCTGACGGCGGGGCTGTTCATGGCGGGGGTGAGCGGTTATCACCTGTTCCGGCGGACGGCGGAGGTGGAGTTCTTCGGCCGTTCGATGCGGATGGGGCTGGTCGCGCTGGTCGTGGCGGTGTTCCCGGTGGTGGTGTTCGGGGGGATGCAGTTCGAGTACCTGCAGCCGACCAAGCATCCGGGCTCGGATGAGGCGAAGGCCGCCGCGGCGGGCTTCGCGGCGCGGTTCGGGCCGGGTGACTATCTGCCGCCGGGGCTGGCGTCGGTGGGTGAGGGCGTGATGACGGCGGTGTGGGCGCTGCTGTTCCTGCTGGCGATCGTGGCGCTGGTGAAGGCGGCGTTCGGTGGATGGCTGGTGCGGGGCCGGATCTTCCACGTGGTGGTGATGGCGGCGGTGCCGCTGCCGTATGTGGCGATGCTGGCGGGCTGGCTGTTTCGTGAGGTGGGGCGGCAGCCATGGGCGGTGTACGGGGTGCTGACGACCGAGGACGCGTTGTCGGGGGTGAGTCCGGGGTTGATCACGGCGTCGTTCGTGGCGTTCACGGGGTTGTTCGCGGTGCTGGTGGCGGTGAACGCGTGGTTGCTGGTGCGGTATGCGCGGCGGGGTCCGGAGGGTGCGCGGCTGGGGGCCGCTCCCCCGCCGGATGAGGCGCCGGGTGCGTCGGCTCCGGCGTTGACGCCGACGTTCTGACCGGGAGGGGGTCGCGGGCACTGACCTGCGGCCCCCGGGCACGGCCCCACGGCGCCCCTCCGGGGGCCGACCCCGGGGGCCGTTCCCTCCGGGCCGGGCCGGGGTCTTGTCTGCTGGGTGGTTTCTCCTGAGATGTGTCGGTGCCGGTGGGGGCGCCGGCCGGTGGCAGTGGAGGTCGATGATGGAAATGCTCGCGGTGGCGATGCTGGCGGTGTTCACCGCCGGGTATCTGGTGCTGGCCGGCGCCGATATCGGGGTGGGGATGCTGCTGCCGTTCCTGGGGCGTGACCAGGCGGAGCGGCGGGTGGTGATCGCGTCGATCGCGCCGTTCTTCCTGGGGAACGAGGTGTGGCTGGTGGCGGTGGCGGGGATCACCGCCGGCGCGTTCCCGGGGTTGGAGCATCATCTGCTGGAGGGGTTGTTCCCGCTGTTCGTGGTGCTGCTGGTGGCGTGGGTGGTGCGGGACATGGGGTTGTGGCTGCGGGGCCGGGTGGATGCGGCGGTGTGGCGTGGCGGTTGTGACGCGGCGATCGTGGCGGGCAGTTGGGCGCTGGCGTTGGTGTGGGGGGCGCTGCTGGGGTCGATCGCGGTGGGCGGCGGTGATGCGGAGCTGGGGCTGAACGCGGGCAGTGCGCTGGGGTTGCCGCTGGCGGTGTTGCTGGCGGCGCATGGTGCGGGGTTCGCGCGGTTGCGGTCGGCGGGTGCGGTGCTGGAGCGGGCGCGGCGGTTCCCGGCGCGGTACGGGGTGTCGGCGGTGGCGCTGGTGGTGGTCGTGGTGGCGGCGGGAACGCGGTTGCCGTGGTCGCAGTCGGCCTCGTCGGGGACGGCGTTGGCGGCCACGGCGGTGATGACGGTGGTGCTGCTGCCGTTGCTGCTGGCGGCGCAGGCGCTGGTGTGGTGGACGTTCCGGGGGCGTGTGGACTCCCCCTCGTACCTGTGAGCGCGGCGGTGAACGCGGTCGGCGCGGGCATGGTCGGCGCGGCCGGTGTGGGCGCGGGTGTGCGGGGGTGGTGATGGGCGGCGGTGATGCGGTCGGCCGGCGGCTGATGGGGTTGCTTCCCCGGCGCGTGATGGTGGTGCTGGGTGCGGCGGCGGTGCTGCAGGGCGTGCTGCTGGTGGTGCAGGCGGAGTTGCTGGCGCGTTCGGTCGCGGGGCTGGACGCGGGGCCGCTGCCGTATCTGGCGGCTGCGGTGGTGGCCCGGGCGCTGGTGGCGTGGGCGGTGACGGTGGTGGCGGGGCGTTCGGCTGCCGCGGTCAAGCGGGGGTTGCGCGGAGCGTTGCTGGCGGCCCCCGAGGGTGGTGCGCCGCCGGGTGCGCGGGTGACGCTGCTGACGCGCGGGTTGGACGCGGTGGACCCGTTCTTCACCGGGTATGTGCCGCAGCTGGTGGCGGCGTGCGTGGTGCCGGTGCTGGTGCTGGGGCGGCTGGCGGCGGCTGATTGGGCGTCGGCGCTGGTGGTGGCGGTGACGGTTCCGCTGGTGCCGGTGTTCGGGGCGCTGGTGGGGATGCGGACGGCGGCGCTGACGGGGCGGCAGTGGGAGTTGCTGCACCGGCTGGGCGGGCATTTCCGGGACGTGCTGGCGGGGCTGGGGACGTTGCGGGCGCACGGGCGTGTGGGGCATCAGTCCGGGGTGGTGCGCCGGCTGGCCGATGAGCATCGGCGGGCGACGGTGGCGGCGCTGCGGGTGGCGTTCCTGTCGTCGCTGGTGCTGGAGCTGGTGTGCGCGTTGTCGGTGGCGCTGGTGGCGGTTCCGGTGGGGTTGCGGTTGCTGGGCGGTGAGATGGCGCTGGCGACGGGCCTGCTGGTGCTGGTGTTGACGCCGGAGGTGTATCTGCCGTTGCGGGCGCTGGGGACGCGGTTCCACGCCAGTGCGGAGGGGGTCGCGGCGGCGCGGGAGGCGTTCGCGGTGATCGACGCCGCCGCGGAACCGGCCACCGTGCCGGCGGTGCGGCGGGCCGGGAAGCGGGTGCAGGAGCGAGCGGGCGCGGCCGGTGTTGCGGCGCCTCGCAGCACCGGAGCCGCCGCACGCACCGGAGCCGGGCGCATGGGAGGGGCTCGGTCCGGGGCCTCGGCCGCAGCCGGTGGTGCGGGAGGGAGGGTGCCGGAGATCGTGTTCGAGGAGGTGACGGCGCGGTATCCGGGTGCGCGGCGGCCTGCGCTGGAGGGGGTGTCGTTGCGGGTTGCCGCGGGTGAGAGGGTGGCGGTGACGGGCCCGTCGGGGGCGGGCAAGTCGACGTTGCTGCTGGTGGCGCTGGGGTTGTGCCCGGTGGAGTCGGGCCGGGTGCTGGTGGACGGGGTCGATCTGTCGCGGCTGGATCTGCGGGCGTGGCGGCGGATGCTGGGGTGGGTGCCGCAGCGGCCGCATCTGTTCGCGGCGTCGGTGGCCGACAACATCCGCCTGGGGGTGCCGGACGCGGACGAGGCGAGTGTGGAGCGGGCGGCGCGTGCCGCGGAGGCGGCGGAGTTCATCCGGGCGCTGCCGCAGGGGTACGGCACGGTGCTGGGCGAGCGGGGCGCGGGGTTGTCGGCGGGGCAGCGGCAGCGGCTGGCGGTGGCGCGGGCGTATCTGCGCGGGGCGCCGGTGATGTTGCTGGACGAGCCGACGGCGCGGCTGGACGTGCGCAGTGAGCGGTTGCTGGTGGAGGCGGCGGGCCGGTTGCTGGAGGGGCGTACGGCGGTGGTGGTGGCGCATCGTCCGGCGCTGCTGTCGCTGGTGGATCGGGTGGTGCGGCTGGAGGGCGGCCGTGTGGCGTGGGAGGGGCCCGCGGCCGCTGCCGGCGCGGGCGCGTGCACCCCTGGTGGCCCCCCTGGTGGCCCCCCTGATGGCACCCGTGGTGGCACCCGTGGTGGCGCTCGTGGTGGCGCTCGTGACGGGGCCGGGGCGGGGGCCGGTGGTGGTGCGGGCCGTGGTGATGAGGAGGCGGCGTGATCGCGGGCGGCGGAATGTGGGACGCGGTGCGTCCCCATGGGGTGCGGCTGGTGGCCGCGGGTCTGGCCGGGGTGGCGGCGGAGCTGTGCGGGCTGGGGCTGATCGCGGCGGCGGCGTGGCTGATCGCGCGGGCGGCGCAGCAGCCCGGGATGGCGGCGCTGGGGATGGCGATCGTGGCGGTGCGCGCTTTTGCGGTGGGCAAGGGCGCGCTGCGGTATGTGGAGCGGCTGGCCGGTCACGATGTGGCGTTGCGGGCGCTGGCGGAGTTGCGGGGCCGGGTGTTCGACGCGCTGGGCCGTGCGCCGCGGGAGCGGCGGGATCGGTTGCGGGAGGGTGAGGCGCTGACCGGACTGGTCGCCGACGTGGACGCCGTTCAGGATCTGCTGTTGCGGTGCCTGCTGCCGGCGGTGGCGGCGGTGGTGTGCGGGCTGGCGGGTGTGGCGGTGTGTGCGGCGGCGGTTCCGGTGGCGGCGGCGGTGTTGGCGGCCGGGCTGGTGGTGGCGGGGGTGCTGCTTCCGCTGGTGGCGGCGGTTGCGGGCGGCCGGTCGGCGGCGCGGGCGGCCCGGGAGCGTCGGGCGCTGGCCGTGCGGGCGCTGGATGTGCTGGAGGGCGGGCAGGATCTGGAGGTGTTCGGCGCCCGGGACCGGTTCGCGGGTGCGGCCGAGGGTGCGGCGCGGCGGCTGGAGCGTGCGGAGCGGTCGGCGGCGCGGGTGTCGGCGCTGGTGGCCGGTGCCGGGTTCGCGGTGCAGGGGTTGACGGCGGCGGCGGTGGCGTGGGCGGCGCTGGGCGCGGGGGCCGATGAGGTGGCGGTCGCGGTGGTGGCGCTGACCGCGCTGGTGGCGGTGGAGGCGGTGCTGCCGCTGGCGTCCGCGGCGCAGCGGTTGCGTGAGGTGCTGCCGGCCTCGCGCCGGGTCGCCGAGCTGCTGCGCACTCCCCCGCCGCCGGGCCCGGCGCGGCCGTCCGAGCTGCCGCCGGGCCCGTTGAGCGTGGAGCTGCTGGGCGTGCACGTCTCCTACGGCGAGGGGAACCACAACCGGAACCAGGGTGGCGTGGGCGGCGCCGGTGCGGGGCGCGGGCGGTCGGGGGCGGTGGCGCTGGACGGGCTGGATCTGCAGGTGGAGCGGGGCCGGCGGGTCGCGGTGGTGGGGGCCAGCGGCGCGGGCAAGAGCACGCTGCTGGCGGTGGCGTGCGGTGAGGTGACGCCGCTTGCGGGGGCGGTGCTGCTGGGCGGGCGGGAGGTATCGGCGTGCGATCGGGACGCGGTGCGCGCGGCGGTGCGGGGCCTGGCGCAGGACGCGCACGTGTTCGCCGGCACGGTCCGCGCGAACGTGCTGCTGGCCCGGCCCGAGGCGACCGAGGAGCAGGTGCGCGCGGCGGCGCGGCGGGCGCGGTTCACCGAGGTGGTGGAGGGGCTGCCGCAGGGGTGGGACACGGTGGTGGGCGCGGGCGGGCACGGCCTGTCGGGCGGGCAGCGTCAGCGGCTGCTGCTGGCGCGTGCGCTGCTGGCCGATCCGCCGGTGCTGGTGCTGGACGAGCCGGCCGAGGGCCTGGAACCGGCGGCCGCGGACGCGATCGTCGCGGATCTGCTGTCGGGATCGGGCGGCGGGACCCTGCTTTTGGTGACGCATCGGCTGGCGGCGCTGGAGCACGCCGACGATGTCGTCGTCATGGACGGCGGGCGGGTGGTGCAGCGCGGGACGCACAGTGATCTTCTGGCACGGCCCGGTCCGTACCGGGATCTGTGGGAGGCTGAGCTCCTGGCCGCCTGAGACGGCCCTCTTCCGCCCGGGCGCCGGGTGCGCGCGGGCGGTGCCGTTTCCGGCATGGAGGGTGGTGTCGCGGGTAAAGGCGGCGACAAGGTTTGCTGAACCATGTTGAAAGGGGCGTACGTCGATGGCGGGTCTAGGGAAGGTGCCGGCGGCCGTGCGCGACCGGTGGGCGCGGGCGCGCGCCTCGGCCGCGGAGCGTCACGGCGAGGGCACCCGGGTGTATCACGTGGCGCTGACGATGCTGGGGACCCGGTTGGGCAAGGCCGAGGCCGCCCAGACCACCACGGCCGAGACACCGAAGACCGACGAGACGTCTGAGGCGCCGGCCGCGCCTGCGAAGCGTTCGGAGTCTGCGGAGCCGGCCGAGGTCTCCGGCAAGGCCGAGGCGCCGCCGAAGGCGGAGCGGCCGGACGAGCCCGAGAAGCCCGCGGCCACCGAGCCCGCCCCTGAGCCCGAGCCCGGCCGCGAGTCCGTTTCCGGGTCCGGGAAGGCCAGAGCGGGGACGGAGGCGGCCGAGCCCGAGCCCGAGTCCAAGCCTGAGGTTGCGGCCGAGGCCCCCGAGTCAGACCCCGAGCCGCAGCCTGACCCTGTGAGCGTGCAGTCCGAGCCGGTTGAGCCCAAGACCGCCGAGCCGGCCGAGGCCGAGACGGCCGATGCGGTTGACGATTCCAAGCCGTCCAAGCCGGCCGAACCGTCGGGGGAGGCAGAGGCGCCCGCCCCCGCCCCTGCCCCCACCCCCGAGCCCCAGCCTGGGGCTGAGGCTGAGCCGGTGGCGAAGGAAGAGGTGAGGGCGAGCACGGACGACACCGACACCGAGCCCGGGGCCGGGGCCGGCACCGGGACGGCGGTGGAGGTGGATGAGTCCATGGGCAAGCAGGAGCTGTACCGGCTTGCGCGTGAGCTGGACATTCCCGGGCGTTCCAAGATGAGCAAGCAGCAGCTGGTCGAGGCGATCCGGCAGACCTCCCGTTCCACCGAGCCGGCCAAGTAGCCGTAGCCGACCCCCTTCCACGTCCCCCTCCACGTCCCCTCTCAAGTCCCCTTCTGGATTTCGATCCTCGTACAGGCCCCGGCACCGCCCCCGCGCGTGCCGGGGTCAGTCGTCGGGCAGGAGAGGACCCAGGGGGCCGAGGTCGAGGTTGAGGTCGTGGTCGTCGAGGTCGAAGTGGTCCTTGAGCCGGGTCATGGCCTCTTCCAGGCGCATGAGGGCCAGGCCGAGGCGTTCGATCTGCTCGTCGGTGAGGTCGCCGCCCTCGGCGCGGCGCAGCGCCTGGCGTTCCATGAGCTGGCGGATGAGCTCGACGAGTGTGAGGACGAGTTTGACCAGGTCCCGTTCCACGGTTTCGGGGTCGGAGCGCAGTCGCTGCTTCAGGGCGCTGGAGCCCGGGGTGGAGCGCACGGCCTGTGCCCGTACCGGTCCCTCGGGCAGCGCGACCTGTTGGACGGGGGCGGTGGGGCGGGTGTTCCACGGGGCGGTGGCGGGGGTGGCGTCGTGGACGGTGACCTCGCCGGTGAGGGGGTCGCGGCTCATGGCTGCTCCTTCCTGCCGCCGGGCCGGGTTCTGCCGTCGGCGGTGAGTCCGGGCAGGATCTCTTCCTGGACGGTGGTGATCAGGGCGCGCAGGGAGACGTGCACGAGGTCGACGTCGGCGATGGAGATGACCAGGTCGCCGGTGATGACCACGCCTCCGGCCAGGAGCCGGTCGAGCAGGTCGACCAGGGCGACCCGTTCCATCGGCGCGCCGGCGCCGTTGCCGGGGCCGGTGTCGAGGGGGATGGTCATGGGGCCGCGTGGGTCCCTTCGATGTGCGTCCCTTCGATGAAGGAGTAGGGCGGCCAGGGCCCGGTCACCTGGATCTCGATGCCGGGGAGGCGGTCGTCGAAGTCGCGTGCCGTCTGCAGGAAGGTGTGGGTGCGGGCGTCGTCGACCAGGTAGGCGACGTTGAGGACGAGGGTGCCTTCGTGGCCTGACAGGCGCGGGTCCTGCGGCGGGTGCTGGCGTGTGGCTTCGGCGTGGGCGGCCAGTTCGGCGTGGAGGGCTTCGGCCTGCTCGGTGATGCGGCGCGTGGCGTCCTGGCGGCGTCGGCGTTCGTCCTGGCGCCGTTTGAGGTAGGCGGTGCCCGCCCCGCCCGCGGCGCCTCCACCTGTGCCTCCGCTCGCGCCTGCGGCCGTGCCGTCGCCCGCTCCCGTGCCTGCTGCCGGTTCTGTGGCGGTCCCGGCCGGGGGGTTCTGGTAGGCCTCGGCGTGGGCGTAGGCCTTGATGCCCCATTCGGTGCGGCCGGTGATGGCGTCCAGGATCTGGGTGAAGTGGTCGTGCCGGTCGGTGAGGAGCCGGGTGACGCGGTCGTCGTCGCGGTAGAGGGTGGCGATGCGCACGGGCGCGGTGGGTGCGGCGCGTGCGGCCAGGTCGACGACCTGGTGGTGGGCGCGGGCGGTGTCCTCCAGGAAGGTGAGGTCCTCCAGGTTGGCGCGCAGTGCCTCCTCGCCGTACTGGTCGAGGCGGACGGTGCTGACCAGGGCGGTCAGGCCGGTGGAGGAGGTGAGGGCGCGGACGGGGGCCGAGGCGATTCCGTGGGCGCCCTCAAGCGTCGCCGGGTCCAGGTCGCGTGCCACGCCGTAGAGGTAGACCGCGGTGGCCGCGCTCGTGGTGGTCGTGGTGGTGTCGGTGGTCACGTGCGGTCGGCCTTTCGTCGGCTTTGGGCTCGGTCACCGGTCCCCTCACCGCTCCCGCGCCCGTTCGCCTCGGCGGTGTCGGTGGTGTCGGTGGTGTTGGCGGGGTCGCCGGTGGGGGTGTGCGCGGCCTCGAGGGCGTCGAGGCGTTCGCGCAGGCGCCGGTTCTCCTCCAGCAGTGCCTGTTCGGAGGACAGTTCGGAGGTGGAGGACGTCACTGCTTGGCTCTGGCGGGCGCGGGAGGACAGCGAGGGGTCGTGCTCCCACCAGTCGATGCCCATCTCCTTGGCGCGGTCGACCGAGGCGACCAGCAGCCGCAGTTTGATGGTCAGCAGTTCGATGTCCAGCAGGTTCACGCGGATGTCGCCGACGATGACGATGCCCTTGTCCAGGATGCGTTCCAGCAGGTCGGCGAGGTTGGCCGCGGGCGGCCCGCCGGGCCGTTCGGCGGTGGTGCGGGCCGGGTTGCGGGCCCCGGTCCAGGAGATCTCGCTCACGTGTCCTCCAGTGCTCGGGTCAGTCGTGGCCGGCTCGTCCGCGCAGGTAGCGGCGGAGCCGCCGGTAGGAGACCAGCTCACCGTCGGCGTCGACCTCGGCCTGGTAGGTGGCCAGGATGTCGGCGGAGTCGGGGATGCGGTGGGTCTCCACGACCTCGACGGTGACGCACCATCCGCCCTCTCCCCCGGCCGCGTCGCGGTCGGCGCCGTCGCCGTCGGGTGCGGCGCGCTGGATGCCGATGACGCTCTCGGCGGCGCGGCCGGTCATCTCGGTGACGTGGTGGACGGCGCGCTTGGCGGCCTCGGCGGCGGAGAGCATGGTCAGCCTTCCCCCGGAGGGCGGCGGGCGAGCCTGCGGACCAGTTCCTCCTCACGCTCGGCGGCCTCTTCCTCGCTCATCTCCCCGGCCGCGACCGCGTCGGCGATGTCGCGCATCTCGGCGGCGATGCGGCCGGGGTCGTACAGCTGCGCCTCGGCCTGCTCCTGCAGGACCTCGGCGAGCCAGACGACGCCGCGGACGGGCGCGAGCGGAAGGGTCACCAGGCCGGTGAACAGTCCCATGCGGCTCAGGCCTCCGGTACGAAGTCGTAGGGCGGCAGCGGCCCGATGAGCCGCAGGGTGATGCGGTCGGCGTGGGCGGCGCCCAGGTCGCGGACGGCGTTCTCGAAGTCCTCGCGGCGCCCCGCGTCGACGAGGAAGGCGGCGTCGACGACGTCGTCCTCGCGGGCGGGCTGCTTGCGGACGGTGGCCTCGGCGGCGCCGGCCAGGGGCTCCAGGAGGGCCTGGGCGTCGTGCTCGCGGCGCTGTTCGAGGGCCTGGGCGATCATCTCGCCGAGGCGGACGCGGTCGTAGTAGGCGGCGTCGGCGGCGTCCTCGGGGATCTGGCGGAGCCGGGCGTTGAGCTCGGCGATCCGCGGGTCGTCGTTGAGCAGTTCCCGCAGGACCGCGTCCTGGACGTAGGTGCCGCGCACCCGCATCTCCAGGCGGCCGTCGAGCTGGTCGAGGATCTGGGAGAGGCGGTCGGCGTTGGCGGCCAGCAGTTCCTTCTCCACCGCCTCGGGGCCGGCGAGCGCGGCGCCGAACCGGAACGGAACGGCGACGGTGCCGGTCTCCAGCAGTGCTTCCAGGACGTGCTGGTGGGCGAGCAGGTCGGCGCGCTCGCCCAGGGGCCGGCCTGCGGGCAGGTCGCTGGTGATGGCGGCGCAGTCCTGGTGGGTGATGAGGGTGACGGGCCGCCCGTCCAGGCCGGTGAGCTCGTCGGGAAGCTCGGCGCGGGCGCGGGTGACGCCGTAGACGTACTGGGCGGCGGGACCGGCGACGGCGCCGGTGTCGGTGGGGGCGGTCACTGGTCGTCCTCCTTGTCCTCCTTGCGGGCCGAGCGGCGACGCGAGGACTGTTTGGCCGGTTCCCGGTCCTCCTCGTCACCGGAGCCGAAGGTCTCCTTGAACTTCTCCTGCGCGCCCTGCAGGGCGCCCTTGGTCTTGCGGTTGGCGCCGGACTCGGTGAGGCCGCCGACCATGTCGGGCAGGCCCTGGGCGTTGCCGGTGTTGGCGATGTCGAGCCGGTTGCAGGCCTGGGCGAAGCGCAGGTAGGTGTCGACGCTGGCGACCACGATCCGCACGTCCACCGTGAGGATCTCGATGCCGACCAGCGCGACGCGGGCGTACAGGTCGATGACCAGGCCCTTTTCCAGGATGAGGTCCACGACGTCGGCGAGGCCGCCGCCGCGGCCGCCGCCCTGCTGGCCGGCCTGGCCGGCCTGGCCGGGCTGGTAGGTGGTGGTCCCGGCGGTCTGTTGAGCGATGGGTCCGCTCATGTCGTTCCCTCCTCAGGGGGTGTCGGGGGTCGGTACTGCCGTTCCGGCTGATGCCGGAGTGAGTTGTGGTGATTTGCGTGTGGTTGTCAGGCCGATCTCGTACCCGAGCGTGCTCGCCTAAACGGGACGCCACGATTCGGTCATGCACGTGCCAAGACGCAGGGCCGGGCCCCTCCCGGGTCCCGGCCCTTCACACGGCCCACGCCGCAGCCTCGCGCCCCGAACTCCCCTGTCGGCGCCCCGGACAGAGCACGCCGAAGAGCACACCGGAGGAGCGCCCCGCGCCCAGGGCCGCCCGGACTGGAGCCCGCGCAGACCGGCTGAGGTGGCTGTGGCGAGCTGCCGCGGTCAGCGTTTGCGGATCATGCGGCGGCCCACCAGGACCGCCACGCCCGCGGCGGCGACGGCGGGAGCGGCGCGCAGCACCCGCCGCAACGTCATCAGCTTGGTGAGCTTGGCGACCTGGCCGGGAACGGCCACGACCGCACCGCCCACCTGCCCGGCGGCCTGCTGCGCGCCCTGCCCGGCACGCCGCGCGGAACGGCCCGCGCTACCGGCGGCGTCCTTTACGGCGTGCTTGGCGCCGCCCGCGGTCTCCTTGGCCCGGTCGGCGACCTTGCCGCCGGTCCTGCCCTTGGCCGTGTCCTTGGCCGTGTCGCTGGCAGTGGCGGCGCCGCGCTTGACCTGGTCGGCGCCCTTGCGGATCGAGGGGGTCGGCATCGATGTCGTCCTTCCATGTCGGGGGGTGAAGGGGCACTGGGGCCAGCCGGCCAGCCGCTGGGCCGTCCCGCTGCGCCGCCCTCCCAGGAGGCTCGTCCGGTCGTCATGCCCGGGGCGTACTGTCAGTGCCGTTCACTGCCGCTTTACCCGGCCGACCACAGGCAAACATCGCCCCTCCCCCGCACGACCAGCGCAGAGGCAGCGCAAAGGCAGCGCAGGGGGCACCGGCACGGGCGGCACGCGGGAGGCGCCCTCACCCCAACGGCGACGCGGCCCACGGCACCGCAACCCACCCCGGAACAGCCCCTGACCTGCCGCTTCTACGAACAACCAGTGCCGAGAACGACCGCCGCCCGCGCCCTCGCGGGGGTGCGGCGAGCCCGGTACGCCGTCCCGGGCCGGGACGGGGTTGATCGGCGCCCGCGAGCACGGCACCCTGTGGTGTTCATCCGCCGGAACGGCAGCGGGAGGGCATCGATGGCGCGACCCCCCGGGCGCCGCCCGTCCGGCGCCTGGCTGGCCTTCATCGCCGCCGCGGCACTGACCACCCTGGTCATCACGCCCCTGCTCGGCCCCTCCCAGCCTCCGCCCGTCACCGACGCGCCCCCGCCCGCCCGCGTCCTGTCGCGGTACGAGACCGCAGCCCCAGGCAACCGCGTCGACCGCGACTGCGGCTTCTCCGCACCACTCCCCCGTGCCGCCGGACAGGCCCTGTGGCTGTTCTGCGACACCGTATGGTCGGGCGCGCACCGCGGGCTGTGGATGGGCGCGACCGCCGCGTCCGGGCCCTACCGCCCCGGCCGGGTCCCCACCGCCCTCACCGAGATCCCCGCCCCGCCCGCCGCCCCCCGCCCCGGCCCCTCCGCGCACCCGCCGCAGGGAATGCTCCCCACCCCACCCGGGCTCGTCCTGCCCGCCCCCGCCCCCGCCCCAGGAACAGGCGCCGGTACAGGACTCGCCGCACCGGCCCCCGGCGCACCGCCGCCCTACCAGCCGTGCCGGATCCCCGGCCACGCCTACAGCGCCTCCTGGGCCTCGGGCATGGCACGCCAACCCGGCACTCCCAACCTCCTGATCGCCTACACCGACGTGTGCGTACGCGGCCAGGTCATCAGCACCCAGGGATTCGGGCTGGTCTCCTACCAACCGGCCACCAACGCCCTAGGCGGGCAGGTCCGGGTGTTCACCGCCCCCCACGGCCTGCCGTTCCAGCACAACCTCGGCTCACCCGTCTTCGCAGGCGGCCACCTCTACCTGTACGCCTCAGTCTGCGACGACCAGGCGTTCGGGACCTGCCAGGGCGGACGCGTCACCCTCACCCGGGTCCCCGCCGACCCCGACGCCTGGGGCAATGCATCGGCCTACGAATACTGGAACGCCGGACGCTGGACACCCGACGCCTCCCAGGCCCAGTCCGTGCTGTACGGCGCGGCCCCCACCGGCGTCCACGTCGCCGACTACACCCACCTCGGCAAGGGATACGCGCTCATCGAACAGCACGGCGTCAACGGCGACTTCCGGATATGGCGCGCACCCTCCCCCGCCGGACCGTGGCGGCCGACGCGGCACGGACGGATGCCCTGCGGCGGCCAGTCGGGCGTGGACCTGTGCCGCGCCTTCATCGGGCACCCGGAACTCAGCACCGGCCGCGACCTGCTGATGTCCTACTACAACCCCGCCGACGACCACATCAGCGTCGGCGCCGTCCCCTGGTGACACGGTCTCCCTGGCAGGACTCGAACCTGCGACTTCCGGCTTCGGAGGCCGGCGCTCTGTCCGCTGAGCTACAGGGAGGAAGCGCTGGTGGGATTCGAACCCACGTAGAACGGCTTTGCAGACCGTCACCTCAACCACTCGGTCACAGCGCCACACGGCCCGCCCTCCCCGCGGGGCGGACCCGCGACCTCGGTGGGATTCGAACCCACGGCCCCCGGTGAGACAGACCGGTGCTCTCGCCACTGAGCTACGAGGCCTTCGTAGACCGGGGCGGACTCGAACCGCCGACCGTCCCGGTGTGAGCGGGATGCTCTCGCCACTGAGCTACCGGTCTGCGACACGAACAGAAAAGGAAAACCAGGAAAGCCGGGAAAGGGGGAGAACGGAAAGGACGGGAAAACCGCCCCCGAACCCGAGAAACCGACCTCGATCAGAACGCCGCGCGGGTCAGAACGCCGCGCGCCGTCGCCCGCGGGAACACACCGGAGCGGTCACCACCCGGCCATCGCGACCGCCGCGTCGATCACATCGACCGCACCGCATCGCCATACCCGCTCCACTCCCTCCGTGTCCCTCATGCGCGTCCCTCACGCGCCGCCCCGGCCGCGCCCCACCCGGGGCGCCCGGCCTGTGGTCACCAGACTGCCCGCACGCCACCCCGCCCCGCAACGCATTTTCCGTCCACCCCCACCGCCACCCCTTCCACCCACCGGAAAGCTCCTGCCCGGCCACGCCCACCCTGCGGGCAGGTTGGAAGGAACGCGCGAGCGCCGCCGGCCCAGGAGGAGGACCCAGAATGCCGCTACTCGACCCCGACACATGGTCCGGCAAGATCTTCAACGGAACCTGGACCACCGCCGCCGCCGGCACCTACGACGCCGTCGAACCCGCCACCGGCGCCACCCTGGGCGTCCTGGGCCGCGCCGACGCCTCCGACGCCGAACGCGCCGCGGCCACCGCCGCCCAAGCCCAACACGACTGGGCCGCCCGCCCCTACCCCGAACGCGCCGCCGTGCTGCGCCGCGCCGGCGCCCTCTTCGAAGAACACGCCGCCGAGATCCAGAACTGGATCGTCCGCGAGGCCGGATCCATCCCGCCCAAGGCCGAACTCGAAACCCACTTCGCCGCAAGCCTGTGCCACGAATCCGCCGCCCTCCCCTCCCACCCCCAAGGCCAGGTCCTCCCCTCCGCCCAGGACCGCTGGAGCCTGGCACGCCGCCGCCCCGCCGGCGTCGTCAGCGTCATCGCCCCCTTCAACTTCCCCCTGATCCTCTCGACGCGCTCGGTCGCCCCCGCCCTCGCACTCGGCAACGCCGTCCTGCTCAAACCCGACCCCCGCACCGCCGTCTGCGGCGGCGTCGCCCTCGCCCGCATCTTCCAGGAGGCCGGCCTCCCCGAAGGCCTCCTGCACCTGCTGCCCGGCGGCGCCGACGTCGGCGAGGCCGTCGTCACCGCCCCCCAGGTCCGCGTGGTCTCCTTCACCGGATCCACCGCCGCCGGACGCAGAATCGGCGAAACCTGCGGACGCCTCCTCAAACGCGCCCACCTGGAACTCGGCGGCAACAACGCCCTCATCGTGCTCCCCGGCGCCGACATCGACAAGGCCGCCTCCGCCGCCGCCTGGGGCTCCTTCCTGCACCAGGGCCAGATCTGCATGACCACCGGACGCCACCTGGTCCACCACAGCCTCCACGAGGAATACATCGACGCCCTCGCCGACAAGGCCGACAAGCTCCCCGTCGGCGACCCCGCCACCGCCCAGGTCGCCCTCGGCCCCATCATCGACCGCCACCAGCTCGACCACATCGACACCCTGGTCCGCGACACCGTCTCCGCAGGCGCCCGCCTCGCCGCAGGCGGCACCCACCAAGACCTCTTCTACCGCCCCACCGTCCTGGCCGAGGTCACCCCCGCCATGCCCGCCTACGCCCAAGAGGTCTTCGGCCCCGTCGCCCCCGTCCTGGCCTTCGGCACCGTCCAAGAGGCGATCGACCTGGCCACCGACAGCGAATACGGCCTCTCACTAGGCATCCTCGGCGACGTCGGCCAGGCCATGCGGATCGCCGACGCCGTCCCCACCGGCCTGGTCCACATCAACGACCAGACCGTCAACGACGAACCCGTCGTCCCCTTCGGCGGCCTTGCCGCCTCAGGCAACGGCGCCCGCTTCGGCGGCCCCGACGCCAACATCGAGGCCTTCACCGAAACCCAGTGGCTCACCATGCGCGGCGACATCGCCCCCCACCCCTTCTGAACCCCGGCTGGCACCCTCTTGAGCCGCGCCCCGTCCGCAACCGGCCCCCGCGGACGGGGCAGGACCCGTTAAGGTCGGCCGAGTGGACCAACCAGTGGACCGACACCACGCGGCCCGGCACGACACCCCACCCGCGCCCAGCCCCCACCGGCCGGCGCCCACATTGACCACACCCCGGCTGCTCCTACGCCCCTGGCGCCCCTCCGACCGCGCCCCCTTCGCCGACCTCAACGCCGACCCCGAGGTCATGGAGCACTTCCCCGCCCGCCTCACCCGCACCCAGAGCGACGCCCTCGCCGACCGCATCCAAGACGGCTTCGACCGCGACGGCTTCGGCCTCTGGGCCGTCGAGACCACCGACAACGGCGAATTCATCGGCTTCACCGGACTGTCGATCCCCTCCTTCACCGCCCACTTCACCCCCGCCGTCGAGATCGGCTGGCGACTCGCACGCCACGCCTGGGGCCACGGCTACGCCAGCGAAGCCGCCCGCCGCGCGCTCGCCCACGGCTTCCAGGACCTCGGCCTGGAGGAGATCGTGTCCTTCACCACGCCCGCCAACATCCGCTCCCAAGCGGTCATGACACGCATCGGCATGACCCGCGACCCCGACGGCGACTTCGAGCACCCGCTCGTCCCCGCCGACAGCCCCGTACGCGCCAGCGTCCTCTACCGCATCGACGCCGCCACCTGGAAACGCCAGACCACCTCACAGCCGCCGACGTCCTAAAACCACCACGCCACGAGCGACCAGACCACGCGAGCCGGAACGCGGCAACCCCCATCCCCGACCCCGCCCTGAGGCGCCGGGGACGCGGGCAGCAGGAAACGGCTGATCAGCGCCCCTTCCGTACCGCCGAAGCCGTCCCCCGCCTGCATCCAGCGGCTGCGGCGCCCAGGCCCGCGACAAGTGCGGACCGGGCAACGACCCTGACGACACCCGCTCTACGGTGGGCCCATGCCGACGCTCATCCCGCGCGAACGCTCCGAACTCGCACCAGGCGCCGTCCACATCCCCGACTGGCTCGACACCGGCCTCCAACGCCGCCTGGTCCAGGCAAGCCGCGAGTGGGCACGCCCGCCGGCGGGAATGCGCCACACCCGCCTGCCGGGCGGCGGCGTCATGTCGGTCCAGACCGTCTGCCTGGGCTGGCACTGGGAGCCCTACCACTACCTCCGCCACGCCGACGGCGTACCGGTCAAGCCCTTCCCCCACTGGCTCGCCGAACTCGGCCGCCGCGCCGTGGCCGACGCCTACGGACCCGACGCCCCCGACTACCGGCCCGACGTCGCCCTGGTGAACTTCTACGACAGCACCGCCAAGATGGGCCTGCACCAGGACCGCGACGAACACAGCCGCGCCCCCGTGGTCTCGCTGAGCATCGGCGACACCGGACGCTTCCGCTTCGGCAACACCGACAACCGCGGACGGCCATGGCGTGACATCGAACTCGAATCAGGAGACCTGCTCGTCTTCGGCGGCCCGTCACGCCTGGCCTATCACGGCGTCACCGGCATCCTCCCCGGCACCGGCCCCGCCGACATCGGCCTCACCCAAGGGCGCCTGAACCTCACTCTCCGCGAGTCGGGTCTCTCCTAGGTGTTGACGTTGTTGGAGCTTTTGTGGGTGGAATTATTGCCAACGCCTGCCAGCTTGACAGCGTAAGGTTAGAGGTGGAGGACACCG
Organism: Spirillospora sp. CA-255316; assembly: GCA_050942275.1. Taxonomy (GTDB): domain Bacteria; phylum Actinomycetota; class Actinomycetes; order Streptosporangiales; family Streptosporangiaceae; genus Spirillospora. The sequence goes on from CP192047.1 coordinate 5,470,953, forward strand.
AACACAAGAAGCCGATGGTCGAGGGGCGGTGCTCCCACCGGCCGCCCGGACGTTCGCTCCCCTGACCGAGCGCGGTCGGCTGTGCGGGCGGGGCCTCACTCCCCTGCCCGCGGACGGGCCGCCACTCCTCCCAGAAGCCGCTCGGCCTCCCCCAGCACGGCGGACAGGGCCTTCTCGGGGTCCTCCGAGCGCGCCAGCATCATGCCCGCCTCACACAGCCCACCAAAGAGCATCTGGGCGCGGACGTCCAGCGGCCCGTCCGCCATCGCCCCCTCGGCAGCCGCCTGGCGGATGCCCGCCCGCAGCACCCGCAGGGTGTGCTCGTACTCGATCGCGCGGACGGTGTCCCAGCCCAGCACCGCCGGCCCGTCCAGCAGCACGATCCGCCGGAACCCCGGATCCAGGCAGTGCTCCAGGAACGTCCGGCACCCCCGGCGCAGCGCCGACCACGCGTCGGGTTCGGCGGCCGCGGACCGTTCCAGGCGCGCGGCGACCTGCTCCTGCTCGCGCACGAACACCGCCGTGAACAGCGCGGCCTTGCCCCGGAAATGGTGGTAGGCCGCGCCCTTGGTCATCCCGGCCGCCGCGGCGATCGCGTCGATCGAGGTGGCGGCGTAGCCCTCTCCCCCGAACAGCTCCTGGGCGGCGGCGATCAGCCGGGAGGTGGTCTCGTCCGAGCGTTCGGCCTGGGTACGGCGCGCCATGCGTCCTCCTCCTCTTGCTCCTCTTGACGGGACATACTCCCAGTATGTAATTTCCGGGCTGTTACATACCCCAGGTATGGAAATGAGCAGGCCATGACCGCACCGCTCATCGCGATCTACGGAGCCTACGGCCACACCGGCCGCCTGGTGGCCGCCGAACTCCTCGAACGCGGCCGGCACATCGTGCTCTCAGGACGCGACGCCACCGCCCTCCACGACCTGGCCGCACACCTGCGAAGCCCCCTCGACGACCCCGGCCGCGTCCACGTCCACCCCGCCGCCGTCGACGACACCACCGCACTGCGCGACCTCACCGCCAACGCCCGCGTCCTGGTGCACTGCGCCGGACCCTTCTCCCAGACCGGTGAGCCCCTCGCCACCGCCGCCACCGCGACCGGCTGCCACTACATCGACCACGCCATCGAGTCCCACCACGTCAAACGACTCTTCGACGCCCACGACAAGCCCGCCCGCGACGCCGGGATCGTCATGATCCCCGGCCTCAGCTTCTACGGCGGCCTCGGCGACCTGCTCGCCTCCGCCGTCGCCGCCGACCTGTACGGCACCCACGACCCCGACCGCGCGGACCGCCCCGACGGCACCCCGCACGCCGAACGCATCGTCGTCGCCTACGCGGTCAGCGGCTGGCGCCTGACCACCGGCGCCAAGAACACCGCCGCCCAGCTGTTCGCCGAAACCGAACGCATCACCTACACCGACGGCGCCCTCCGCACCGGCTACCTCGAACCCCGCAACGCCGTCTTCGCCTTCCCGCCGCCCCTCGGCCCCCGCACCATGATCGCGCCACTGCCCTCCTTCGAGACGATCACCATCCCCCGGCACCTGGCCACCCGCAACGTCGACCTCATGCTGACCGCCGCCACCTTCCAGGAGGACGGCGCCTTCGACTCCGAGAACACCGACCCCGACACCCGCGCCGCCACCGACTTCACCGTCGCCGTCCAGACCGTCGCACCCCAAGGCCCCGGACTCTCCGGGCACCTCACCGGCCGCGACCTGTGGCGCGCCGCCGCACTGGCCTCCGTCGAGGCCGCCGTGCGCATCGCCGACGGGCAAGGCCCCGCCGCCACCGGCGTGCTCAGCCCCGCCGAGGCCTTCCCCGCCCGCCCCTTCCTGCGCGACCTCGAAGGCCTCGGCGCCTTCACCCTCCACCTCCCCGCAGCCACCGCAACCGGGGCGGCGGGCGCGGCCGCGGCCGACGGGAACGGGTGAAACCCGATGGAACCGATCCTGGTCACCGGCGCCGGCGGCGGACAGCAGGGCTCCACCGGCCGCCTCGTCACCCAGATGCTCCTGGAACGCGGCCACCCCGTCCGCGCGTTCGTCCACACCGACGACGACCGCGCCGCCCGCCTGCGCGCACTGGGTGCCGAGGTCGTCACCGGCGACCTGCGGGAGATCACCTCCGTCCTGCCCGCCATGGACGGCGTGCGCCGCGTCTACTTCACCTATCCCGTCACCGAAGGCCTGCTCACCGCCGCGACGGCGGTCGCGGCGGCCGCGCGCCGGCACGGCGTGGAACGCGTGGTGGCGGTGTCCCAGCTGGCCGCCGACCCGCACGCCGGAACACCCCACATGCGCCGCCACTGGCTGGCCGAGCAGGTCTTCGAGTGGGCCGGCGTGGGCGCGGTGCACCTGCGCGCGGCCGTGTTCTTCGAGAACCTGGACTTCCTGGTCCAGGCAGGCCGACGACGCGAACTGTCCATCCCCCTCGGCCCGCCCGACACCGTCGTACCGCTCATCGGCGCCCTCGACGTCGCCCGTGTCGCCACCGCGATCCTGGCCGACCCCGCCCTCGACCCCGACCCGGTGTACCGGCTCACCGGGCAGATCCTCACCGTCGAGCAGATCGTCCACGCCTACACCAACGCCGGCACCCCCATCACCTACCCGCAGCCCTCTCCCGAACAGTGGCACCGCCAAGCCCTCGACCTGTACGGGGACGCCGTGACCGTCGAGCACCTGGACCACCTCTGGCAGCTGTTCCGCACCATCGGCTCCCACCACGAGCTGTATGAGGTGACCCCTGCGATCGCTGAAATAGGAGGAGGTGAACCTCAAACATTGGAGTTTTTTGCTGCAAACCACTCGCAGCCTTGACAAAGTAAGGTTCAGTCCGGGTCGGCGGCGAGCGCCGGCGCGTCGGGAAGGCCGTGCAGCACGCGGAAAAGCCTCACCCACTGATCGGGGTGAACGTAGGCCACCACCGTCCCCCGCTCCAGGCGCGCCGCACGGAACGCCGCGTCCAGCCTCCCCCGGGGATACTCGTGGCGCAGCGAGGCGTGCAGCGTCCCTCCCCTCCCCCCGAACCCCGCCGCCACGCACCGCCGGTACGCGGCCATGGCGGCGCCCGGCAGCAGCGGCCGCTCCCGCCGCTCCAGACGCAGCACGCCGGCGTCCACCCGCGGCACCGGCCGGAAACGCTCGCGTGGGATCCGCTCCAGCAACCACCAGCCGAACACCGGCCAGGTCTCCACCGTCAACCGGCTCCACCGGCCGCCGTACCCGCCCGTGCGCTTGCGCGCGTACTCCAGCTGAGTGATCAGCGTCGCCGACCGAAGCCCCGGCGCGCGCAGGCACCAGTCCACGATCGCCGACGTGGCCGCGTAGGGGATGTTGCCCGCCACGTGGAACGGACCGCGCGGCGGGCGCGCCCGCAGGAAGTCGCCGGTCACGCAGCGGACGTTGTCCAGGCCGGCGCAGCGCGCGCGCAGCCGCTCGGCCATCGCCGGGTCGATCTCGTAGGCGATGACGCGGTCGGCGCGGGCCGCCAGCGCCGTGGTGATCCGGCCGTCGCCGGCGCCGACCTCGACGATCAGGCCACCGCCGTCACCGCCGACGGCCGCGCGCGCGAAACGGCGCAGCGCGGCACGGTCGGCCAGCAGGTTCTGGGAGAGGACGCGCCGCCTGCGTCCCCGGTCCAGGGGCACGGCAGGAGCGGCGGAGCGGTTCGAGAAGGAGCGATGAGAAGTGGAACGGTGAGGCACGGTCGCCTGTCCTTAGCCGCCGGCCGCACAGGGCCGCCGGGCATACGAGGGTCATGGACGCTCGAAAGCCCTGGACAGGCAGGAAGGCATCACCGCACGAACGCGTGCACAGGTACGCAGAAGAACGCCGTCGGCGCCCCTGAGGACGGCACGCCGCGAGCGGGATCAGGCGTGAAGACGATCAGGCGCCGGCGCGACCTGGCTGGTCCAGGACGAGGCGACGCGCGCGAGGCCGCGCCACGGCGGCCCTGTACGCGGCCGCCTGGACCGCGCTGTTGGTTACTGCGCACATGCCGGTGAGTCTAGGAACGTCCCGCCATAGGATCCAACTGGTTTTTCAAGTTCAGCACTCCTACCCGTCGCCTTGACATAGTAAGGTTCAGGGTCCCGTACGCTGACGAACAACCCACGAGAACCGCGCGGACGGGAGCATCATGGGCCGAGACCCCGACTACCTGGCCTTCATGCGACGGCGCCTGGCCGACCGTCCTCCCCCTGGACGCCGGAGCATCGAAGAGATCCGCCGCGAGCACGCCGCCGACCTGGCCCCGCTCCCCCGCCCCGCCGTCGACGTCGTCGAGGACCTCACCCTGGACGGGCCTGGCGGCCCCCTGCCCGCCCGCCTCTACCGGCCCTCCTCGCACACGCCCGTCCCTGCGATGGTCTACTTCCACGGCGGCGGCTGGGCACTCGGCGACGTCGACAGCTATGACCCGGTCGTGCGCGCCCTGGCCGTCGCCAGTGGCGTCGGCTGGGTGTCGGTCGACTACCGCCGCCCGCCCGAGCACCCCTTCCCCGCCCCCGTGGACGACGCCGTCGCCGCGATCGTCCAGGTCACCGCGCACGCCCGCGACGTCGGCCTGGACCCGGCCCGGATCGGCGCCGCCGGCGACAGCGCGGGCGGGCAGCTCGCCGCGTCCGCCACCCTGCGCCTCCGCGACGCCCACGAACCGGTGCCGGCGCTCCAGCTCCTGGTCTATCCGGCCGTCGACCTGCGGGAGATCCCGCCGGACCCGCCCGACCCCGACGGGCTGGACTTCGGCCCGTCCGGGCTGGCCCGCATCGTGCGGCTCTACCTCGGAGACACCGACCGCACCCGCCCCGAGGTCTCCCCGCTGCTCGACCCCGACCCCGCCGGACTCCCCCCGACGATCATCGCGACGGCCGAGTACGACAAGCTGCGCCCCCAGGCCGAGCACTACGCCCGGCACCTGCGGGCCGCCGGGGTCCCCACCACACTCATCACCGGCACCGGACTCGACCACGGCTTCCTCGGCTGGGGCTCCTACGCCCGGCGCCCCGCCCAGGCCGTGACCGAGATCGGCACTGCCGTACGCCACGCCCTGCACGACCTGTGACATCCAATTCCACCACCCCCGCGCCGAGGGATGCGTGTGACCCGCTTTGGAAACGGGCCGCCCTCCAGACCGGTCCCGCCCGTCCAGGCCCTCCGCCTGTTGGCCACTCTGAACGCCGCGTGCGACGGCATGAACGAACCGGAGACGCAAGCACGAACTTCAGCGCCGCAGGAGAGAGGGCCGTTGTGGGACGTCATGACCGCCCCACCGCTCATACAGGCGAAGGCCGGGCAAGACGACCGCGGTGATCCTGGAGCCGGTGTAGGCGGTCAGCCGATGAAGGGGGGCCGGTAAGAAACATGTCAAGAGCCCCAAACGAGTGTGATTGCTTAAAGGGTGTAGCCAACCCACAATCGCGTTCTTGGTTGAGCGAATCGAGCGAGGTCAGCTACTGGTGCAAGGAGCAAGCAGACTGGTGATCTCGGCGATGGCGTCCGGGGAGGGCTTGAAGTACCGCCGCAGATTCTCCGGTTTCTTGTGCCGGGATTTGGCCATCAGCATCAGCAGGGGCGCCGGCGCAGTCGGGCGGCGCCGGCATCCCAGTAGACGGTCTCCAGCACGCAGTCCTCCCGCGCCTGGCCGCGGCGGCGGGTCTCGGCACGGGCGCCCTTGGTCTTCACCCGAGCCTGCCGGGCTATCAGGTCCAGGTCCTCGATGTCGAGGCCGAGGATTTCCTCGGCTCGCCCGGCCTCTTGCCGACGCCGACGGCGTAGGCGCGGACGGTGTTGGGGTTGGGCAGGGCGTGACCAGAACGCTCAGGGGAGTGGGGGCGGGGTGCCGCCATGTTCGCCTCGTCGAGGACGATGATTACTGCCGGTGCAGGGGCCGGATGATCAGGCGGATGGCTACAAGCGCAATCCACCCCCAGCCAACCGCAATGGTGATCTTCTGGATCAGACCGCTGTCATCGGTTGCCGGAGTCAGCGCATTGAGCAGCGGCTGGAGAGCTGGGAGTGCCACACCGGTTGCGGCGCTGTAGAGCATCCACAGCCGCCCGCCCCGCTCGGTGGCGAACCTGGCGGCGAGCACCAGGCAGGCTGCGGCGAGCGACAGGAAAACCACGATCGAGAATGCGTTGTGCAGGGTACCGTGCAATGTCGTGTGTGTAACGGGACCAGGTGGGGTGCCCGGGGGGTAGCCGTTGGAGGCGTCACCGACGAAGATGCCGGCTCCGATCAGTCCCACGCCGTAGCAGCCGACAAGGAGCGGGCCCGCAACCGAGGATCGGCCTGAGTGCAGTGCACGGCGCAGACCGGCCGCGAAAGCGATCATCAGCGAACCGGTGATCACGAAGTTGGTGATCTGGATCCAGCCCCGGTCGCCAAGGCTCAGGGCACTGCTCATCTGCTGTATCGGGTCGTACCCGCGCCGCAGCACGCCCTCGATGAGGATCACCGCAAGAAACAGAGGGGCACCGACGGCGCCGCACGTCAGCAGCCCTTTTGTCACTCGCCGGCGGCGAAGCTCCATCGGAGCCGGGTCTAGGGACGTTGTTCGGATGGACATCGGGTGGTCTCCTGATCGATCGGCCGTGCGGCGCCGTGCGCCGCCGCGATGGGTGGGCATGGTCTTTCGGCATGGTGTTGCCGTCGTCGATTCCACGGCCGCGGGCCGGGAGCCGGCCAGTGGAGAAGGAAGGGTCTTCGCCCCTTCCGAAGTCGGGTAGGCCGGTGCGCCGCCCTACTTTCGTAGGGTCTTGCGGCTCAATGCCCGTTTCGCGGCGTGGAGGTGGTCTCGGCGTGCCTAGGGTGGGGCGGTGCGTGTTGTTGTGGGGAGCGCGACCAGGCGCGAGGCGAGCATCGACGCCGTGGTGGTGTTGTGCGCGGTGGCGCTGAGCGTGGTGATGGCGGCAGGACAAGCGCCGGGGTCGTCTGGCTGGTATTTGCTGGCGGGGCTTGTCGTCACGGCGTCCTGCCTATGGCGGCGGCGGTGGGCGCCGGTGGCGGTTGTGTGGGTGACGGCGCTGGCGGGCGTGGCGATGGCGGCCGAAGACGTCCTCATGCCGGAGGTGTTCTCCTCAGAAAAGAACATGTCGACGGTGTGGATCCCGCCAGCGGCGCCGTTCGCCGCCTACAGCGCGGTGCTCTACAGCAGGCGGCAGTGGCCCGCATGGCTGCCGATCATCCTTCTCATGGTTGTGGCCACCGCGCCGTGGGCGCCTTCCCCGCAGCGCATCGGGCCTGGCCTGGTGCTCGTTGCGGGTCCGGCGCTGCTGGGCCTGTACGTTGCAGCCCGGCGGCGACTGGACCAGGCGCTCATCGAGCGGGCCGAACGCGCCGAGCGCGAGCAGCACCTGCTGGCTGAGCAGGCACGCGCCGATGAGCGGGCCAGGCTGGCGGCGGACATGCATGATGTCGTGACGGACAGAGTGAGCCTGATGGTGCTGCAAGCCGGGGCGATGCGCACCAGCGCACCCGACGAACAGATGCGCACCGCCGCCGAGAACCTGCGGGCCACCGGCTGCCAGGCGTTGGAGGAACTGCGTCACCTTCTCGCGTTCCTGCGTGATCCGGCCGGCGACGCGACCGGCGACATTCCACCGATACAAGAACCGCTGCCAGACCTTTCCGCTCTGGTCGCCGCCTCCGAATCGGTGGGCGTACCGGTGCACCTCACGGTCTCAGGCCGGGACAAGGCGGTGTCGCCCGCAGTGGGCCGTACGGTCTACCGCGTGGTGCAGGAGGCCCTGACGAACGTACGCAAGCACGCCCCCGGGGCACGGGTGGAGGTCCTCGTGCGCTGTGCCGCCGGCGGCGTGGACGTCAGCGTACGCAACACTCCGGCGGCCGGTGCCCCCGACCAGGCATGGGCCGGACAGGGCCGCGGCACCGGACTGCTCGGCCTGCGCCGCCGGGTGGACGTACTTGGCGGCACCCTCCAAGCCGGTCCTTCGGCGGACGGGAGTTTCCACCTGGAGGCGCGGCTTCCCGCCTCGGTCCTGGCCGCCGGGGCCCTGGAGCCGGCACCGTGAGCCGCTGCCTCCGGGTCCTCGTGGTCGACGACGACCCGATGGTGTGCGCGCACCTTCGCACGATCCTCACCACCGACGGCATCCACATCGTCGCCGAGGCGCATGACGGCGCCGAGGCCATCGAGGCGGTAACGAGGCACCGGCCCGATCTTGTCCTGATGGACCTGCGCATGCCCGAGGTGGACGGGCTGACCGCTATCGAACGCATCAACACTCTGCCCGCTCCTCCCAGGATCGTCGCCCTCACCACCTTCGACGCCGACCACTACGTCCTGCGGGCGCTGCACGCAGGGGCGGTCGGTTTCCTGGTCAAGTCCACGCCACCGGACGATCTGGTCGATCTGGTCCAGGTCGCCGCCGAAGGGCACACGGTGCTGTCGCCGACGGCGACCCGTGGGCTGCTGGCCGCCGCAGGCGACCGGCGTAGCGACCTCGATCGTGAGTCGGCTCTGATGGCCGATCTCAGCGACCGCGAGACCGAAGTTCTGCTCTGCCTCGGCCAAGGCCTGTCCAACGCCCAGATCGCCGCCCGTCTGCACCTCACCGAGGCAACCGTCAAAGGCTACGTGTCAAGCATCCTGGTCAAGCTGGGCTGCGCCAATCGAACCCAGGCCGCCCTCCTCGCCTACCGGCACGGTATCGGCCAGCATTCGGCCAAGGCCGGGGCACCCAGGAACAACCGCTGAGCCTAGATCGATATCGGCGCGCCGCGAACATGGCGGGAGCCGCCGACCCCCGATGATCCCTGCAGCGCTGGATGCGAACCTCTATTCCGGGTTGCCCAGCAGCGGAGCCTGCGCAGCGCCTCCGAGCCGCAGACGCTTGGCTACGTCCAGCCGTACCTCGCCCTACGGCTGGACGTGCTGCCAGAACAGCGGGGCCAGCCCGCGCCGGCCGGCGGGTTCGAGCAGCGTGGCCCATCCGGGGTCGACCAGGACGTCCTGGAGCATCAGGGTGTGATGTACACCAGCGCGCGGCCTGCAGGATGCGCAGGCACAAAACGCTCATCTCCAACTCCTCGCGCCGGTTGGTGGCGATGTCGCCGGTCTTGCCGTAGAAAATGACGCCGTTGGCCCCGTTGGAGGACTCCACCACGTTGAGCCCTTCCTGGATCTCCCGCTGCAGCTCCCGCAGCCGCAGATAGCGGACGACGAAGATGGTCTTCTGCGCCCGGCCGGCCTCCAGCATGGCCTGGTAGGTCGGATGGGAGGCAGACTCGGTGAAGCGGCGCAGGATCGCTTCGGTGGAGGCGGTGCCCTGCTTGATCGCGGTCGCGTACTTGATCATCTGGTCGTAGTTCTGCGCAATCAGCTCCCACTTGATCGGTCTGTCTGGCCGCGGGAGTCGACATAGTTGCCCTCGACGTTCGAGGTGGTGCCGTGCCGGACCGCGCCCTCGATCATCGCGTGCACCTCCGAGTCCGAGGCGCGCAGGCGAACTGGTCCTCGTCGTAGTGCTTGGCGGCGTACGCCCAGGCCTCGTCGGTGACACCACCGGCCGCATCAGCGATGCGGATGCCCTGCTCGGCCAGTTCCAGGGCGGCGCGCTCGGCGTCGGTGAACACCGTGGCCTCGCGCCAGGCCGCGACCAGGTTGAGGCGCGTGGAGGTCTCCTGCGTGCGCGGCGAACTTGGCCGCGACCGGGTTGGCGTTGAGGTTCAAGCGAGCGTCCATGCTGGCCTCCCGCTGGAGTGACTGATCGAACAAGAGATGCCGGCGGCCCGACCCCTGTGACGCCCCACCCTGTGTGACCTGTGCCACCGACTGGAGGCCGACGCATCGCAGAGCCCATCGTGGTGTCACAGAACGGCGGAGACCGGTGTCTTATGGGGACACAGTCGACAGCGGACAGGCAGGAACACCCATGGGCAGCACCGATGCAGACCGCGCCACACGCCCCGGCGGGACCACGAGCCAGGAACGCGGCCTGGATCCCGCCACTGAGGCGTTCGTGACCCACCGCAACCTGCTGTTCACCGTCGCCTACGAGATGCTCGGCTCGGCCGCCGACGCCGAGGACGTCCTGCAGGAGACCTGGCTGCGGTGGGCGGGCGTCGATCTGGCCACGGTGCGGGACCAGCGCGCCTACCTGGTCCGGGTGACCACCCGGCAGGCCCTGACCCGGCTGCGCACGCTCGGCCGGCGCAAGGAGTCCTACGTCGGCCCCTGGCTGCCCGAGCCGCTGCTGACCGCGCCCGACGTGGCCGAGGACGTCGAGCTGGCCGACAGCGTTTCGATGGCGATGCTTCTGGTGCTGGAGACGCTCACCCCGATCGAGCGGGCGGTGTTCGTGCTGCGCGAGGTGTTCGACCTGGGGTACGACGAGATCGCCGAAGCCGTCGACAAGACGCCCGCCGCGGTCCGCCAGGTCGCCCACCGGGCACGCACCCACGTCGCCGCCCGCCGGCCGCGCGACGCGGCCTCCCCGACCGCGACCCGAGCCGCGCTCCAGGCCTTCCAACAGGCGGTCGAAACGGGCGACCTGCAGAGCCTGCTCGACGTCCTCGCGCCCGACGTCGTTGCCCTGAACGACGGCGGCGGAGTCAAACAGGCCGTCCCGCGGCCCATCGTGGGCGCCGACAAGGTTGCCAGGTTGTACGCCGCCGGTCTGAACAGGGTCGGCGCCCAGATATCGGTGGAGCCGGTACAGATCAATGGCGGCCCTGCTCTGATCGTCCGGCTCGACGGGGAGATCGACGGCGTGTTGGCGGTGCGCGTCGAGGGCGGCTACGTCACCGGGCTCTACTACGTGCGCAATCCCGACAAGCTGGCGCACGTTCAGCGGGAGACCACCTTGAGCCGCTGAATCCTGGCGGGATTGGGGTGCCGTTGACGGACGTGTCACCAGCCAATCGAGACCCCCGTTTGTGCGATCAGAGCCGTCCGACCTGATGGTTCGCCCCCCTGGGTCCGGGTTCCAGCACCGCATCAACCACCGCCGCTACCGAGCAGGAACCGGTCGCCGCGGCCTTCGCGTAGCTGCGCGAAGGCCGCGGCGACGGGTGCGGGGTCATGCATCCACGGTTGAGAACGCCGGTGGCGATCATCGTGCGTTCAGAGGAAGCCTCCGCCCGCATCACCGTCGCACACGATGCCGCCGCCCGACGCCGCGCACGTGGAGACACATCTATCCCGCCCCATGCCGCTGATCTGGGTTTCCGCTGTCTTGGAGCGCCGGGGCGCAGGCCGCGGCCACGGAGGCGGGGTCCCAGTAGAAGGGGCGGCATTCGACCATGCGTCCGTCTCTGACGGTGACCACCTGCAGGATCAACGTCTCGATCTCCCGTCCTGTGGCGCGGGCGCGGAACCGGACCCGGTTGCGCACCACCACGGTGTCGTCGTCACCCCAGTGCTCCTGGTCCAGGAACTCCATCGACTCCCAAAGCTCACTGAAGAGGGCCAGGAACCGTTCCATGCCGTCCCGGCCCCGCCAGGTGCCGGTCCCGGTGAACGGCAGTCCCGGCGCCTGATGCAGCACCATCTCCGGATCCAGGTAGGCGGCGACCTGGTCATAGCTGGCCTTCTCGTATCCGCCCGCGGCCACATACGCCGCCTCGGCCTCATAGAACCGCTGTATCACCGACCAGGCATTACCCGGCCGATCCGCACCTGCGACGCCCCACTCACGTCCTGTCGGAGCTTCCACGGTCTCACCATTCCTCCCACCGGCAACACCACAAAGAACCCCGCCTCAGCGTCACCGGTTGCACCTCTGCTCAGGTGGCCGACTTCTGCCCGGTGCGTGGTCTGGCACGGATGTGCATGCGTTCGCCCTGGCGGCCGAAGAGGCTGAGGATTTCCATGGGGCCGTCACCGGTGGTGCCGAACCAGTAAGGAAGGGACCGTACCGCCTGAGCGGTAGATGCCGGACGAGCTCACACCACGGCGGCCCGACAGCCGCCGCCTGCTTGTGGTGCACGTCATATGGCCAAGCCGTCACAAAGATCGAGGCAGCGGCGCCTTGTGTACGAACCAAGCCCGAAGCACTGACCGGGCCCCACGCGGCAACCGATCGCCGCCTCGATTCCTTCCAAGACCGGATCCCCCTACATCCCTGCCAGGAGAAAGCTCATGGACCTCGCCCTGTGGATAAGCGCCGGACTGCTGGCCGTGGTCGCCCTGACCGGAGGCATCAGCAAGACGTTCGTGCCGAAAGAGAAACTGGCTGCGGCCAAAGGCGGCGGATGGACCGGCGACGCCAGCGTCGGGTTCGTCAAGACCCTCGGCGTCCTTGAACTCCTGGCTGCGGCGGGCTTGATCCTGCCCGCCGTGGTCGACATCGCACCGGTTCTGGTGCCGGTGACCGCCGGCTGCTGGGTGTTGCTGATGCTCGGCGCGATGACCACCCACGGCCGACGCGGCGAATCCCCCTTCGTGGTGCTGAACCTGATCTATCTAGCCCTTGCCGCTTTCGTGGCGTGGGGCCGCCTGGGCCCCGAGTCCTTCATCGGCTGACCGCGTGAGGCGACTGGGCCGCACGGGCCGACACGCAGCCTTGGTAGCGCTCATTCGGGTACTGGTGACCGGTGGAATGTGTTGTATCGGGGACGCCCTTGTTGATCGTTTTCGCTCGGCGCCTTGACAAAGTAAGGTTAGCTCCGGGGCTGGAGGACGGACGGTCCTGTCGGCCGACATCCCACGTCGCGGCCTGGAAACCGTCCATCGACCTCGCCGTCAGGCGATGTAGGTGATCCCGCTCATCACCGCCCTGGGGTCCCAGCGCCATCGCCTGGCCCCCGGACTCCCCCGCACCCGTCCTCGTCTCGGTCCTCGGGGGCGAGACAGTGATCGCCTCCACCGCCACGGCAGGGGCCCTCGGACGGCGGGGAGAGGCGGCACGCCGCCGTGTGGTCATTGGACCGGGGCCTATGGAAACAAAGGGGATTTCATCTTTGGGGAGACGTGGCGATTCTTTGGCCGGGCGGGTGAAAGGGCGCTGGCTATCGTGAAGCATGAGCACAGAAGAGTCCGGGGGTCCCGCACCGGACACCGCGGAATCGGCCCGCATCCGTAACGCGGCGATCCGGTTGTTCGCGGGGCTCGGCTATGACGGGACCACCACGGACATGATCGCCGACGCGGCGGGCGTCCCGCGGGAGTCCGTCCTGGCGGCGGGCGGGCGTAGGGGGCTGTACCGGCAGACGCTGGAGCGCTACCGCCAGGAGCAATGCTCCAAGCTGGACGAGCTCGCCGCGGGGTTCACCGAGGACGACGACCGGATGGCGGTCATGCTCGAGCACCTCATGGACTTCTATCTGGAACACCTGGATCTGGTGGCCATTTGGCGGCAGCGCAGGATGATGGACGCGGCCGACATGGACGATCTCGAAGAGCTCTATCAGTTCCCCATCCACCAAAAGGTCCTGGCCGTTCTCGGGCCCGATGTCGTCGAAAGCCCGGAATTCCAGCTGATCGGTCTGGTGTTCGCGTGGTGCCTGCTGGGTTTCACGACCGGAGGGGCTCCGCGTCTCGACGGAACGCTCCTGGATCCGGAGGACCCCCAGGCCCGCGCACTCTTCCGCGCGCACATGGTCGAACTCCTCGAGAAGCTGCGGGCCTCCTGAACGCGAATCGGCTCGACCGCGCTCACGGCCGCAGCCTTGACAAAGTAAGGTTCGCGTTGCCGTGTCCCGGGTCAGGACCGACCCGCCGCCCTACCGTCTCCCAGCGACACTCAAATCCCGCACCACCTCGACATCGAGTACGACCACGGCTGACCGGCGCTTTCTCGCGAGGCGCTCCGGCCCGGCTCCACCGCAGGGCGTGCGGACGCCGTCAGCGCATGGCGGCGATGGCCGTCAGCGTGCGTTCTCCCCCGGGATCGCCGGCGGTCGCGGGAACGAGCACGATCTCGTCCAGCCCGGCCGCGGCGTAGGCGTCCAGCCGGGATCGGACGGTCGAAGCGTCCCCGACCAGGCCGATCCGGCGACCCGCGTCCTCCGGGAGCGCCTTCAGGAGTTCCTCGCGACCGGCGCCCGCTGCGGCCATCTGCACCGCCTCGCCGAAACCGGCGGCGGTGAACATCTCGCCGTACCCGGCCACCTCCAGGTAGCCGACCAGGCTCGACATGATCTCCGCGTAGGACTCGGGGCCCGGGTCCACGGCCGCGGGGATCCACGCGGCCAGCCGGGGTGCGGGACGTCCCGCGTCCTCGGCCGCCACGTGCAGTTTCGCGCGGTACCCGGCGGCGAGGTCGGGGGTCACCAGGTCGAGCACCATGCGGTCGGCGTAGCGTGCCGCGACGCCGATGGCGCGGTCGCCGAACGCCGCGACCGTGAGCGGACCGCCGGGCGGTTCGAGCGCGATCCGGTACCCGTGGGTCGAGAGGACCTCGCCGTCCAGGTCGGCCCGGTCGCCGTCCATCAGCCGGCGCACGGCCCGCGCGCTCTCGGCGAGCGCGGTGACGGGCCGTCGCCGGGACCGGCCGTGCATCCGTTCGACGACCCTGGTGCTGGACGTGCCGAGCGCCACCCCCACCGGGCGGCCGGTGAGCGCGGCGGTGGACGCGGCGCCGCGGGCGATCGTCGCGGGGTCGCGGACGGCGACCGGGATCGGCCCCACCGTCATCGCGCACCGCCGAGTGGCCTGCCCGACGGCGGTGGCCAGCACGAACGCGTCCCAGATGAAGCCCTCGCCGATCCACACCTCGCCGTAGCCGAGCCGGTCGGCGGTCTGGGCCGTGCCGAGGTCGGCCTGCGCGCCGGGTCCGGGGCGGGCGGCGACTACAACGCTGATCTCCATGATCGCCCATTACCCGCCCGGTCCGCGAATAAGGGGGCAGGGTCGCGCGGGTGTCAGCGGCGGCGGTCACGCTTGAAGCGCCGCCGGGCCCTGCTCGCCAGCCGGCCGAAGCACTCCCCGGCCAGATCCAGCGCGATGTCCATCATGCGAGGCCTCCCTTGTCGCATAGCCTCCTCCGACCGCGCGGCGTGCCGGGCGGTTCGCGCGGCGCCCGGTGACCTCGGTCATAGCCGCGCGGAGCCGGGCCCGCGCGTCACGGCCTCGGGATGTTGCGCAGGTTCGCGCGGGCGAGCTGGACCATCCGCCCGACGCCGCCGCCGAGATCGTGACCGCGAACGCCGCGGCCAGGGCGAGGATGGCACCGGCCATGTACGCGCGGAGGATGGTGTCGCGGGTGGACATGAAGGCCTTGGCCTCGCCCGCGTCGATCATCTTGGTGACGAACTCTGCGGGGTTCAGGTAGCACTCGGTGAACAGCCGGTCCGGGTGGGTCTCCTGGAAGTAGGCGGTGCCGATCTCGGCGCTGGGGATGTGCGCGGCCAGCGCCAGTAGCGGCGCCATGCTCCGGTGCGCGTCGAACAGCCCGTTGATCAGGTGCAGGTGGCCCGGTCCGCAGCTGCCGGCGCACGCGGCCAGGCGCCCGGTCAGCTGCGCCTCGGCACCGGCGGCGAACGCGCCGGTCTCCTCGTGCCGCACCTGCACCCACTCGATCGAGGGGTGGCGCCGCACGGCGTCGGTGACGGGGTTGAGACTGTCCCCGACGACGCCGTACAGGCGCCGGACGCCCGCGTCCACGAGCAGGTCGATGAACTGCTCCGCGACCGTCTGCTTCGCCATGCCCCGAACCTCCGTCGGCCCACTGCGCGGGTTCCTGCCCTGGCACCGGACGCCGATGACAGGAGGCCCACGTCCTTTGTCAGTCCTCGAGGGAGTTCTGGGACGGCGTTTGGGAGCGGGCGTATTGGTCGTGGCGGCGCAGCCAGCTCATGGCGGGGTCGTCTCCGCCGCGGGGCTCGGGCTCCCAGTCCTCCTGGCGCCCGCGGGCGGTGAGGTCGAGCCAGTTGTAGGTGCCCGCGAGCAGGTCGAGGCCGCGCGCGTAGCAGGAGTAGGTGTGGAAGACGCGGTCGCCGCGCCGCAGGAAAGCGCTCACTCCCGGCTGCTCACCGGACCATCCCCGCCAGGCGGGGTCGTCGCGGACGAGTTGGTCCTGGTCCTTGAAGTTGTACTCGACCGGCGCGACCGACGGGTCGAGCGTGACGTGGAAGTCGTAGTTGAAGTCGCTGCCCCGCGAGGAGTACCACGGGAAGGTCCACCCCATCCGCCGCCGGTAGCGCTCGAGCCTGTCCAGCGGCGCCCGGGACACCATCGCGAACGAGGTGTCGCGCGCGTTCAGGTGACCGAGGTGGCCCACGTTGTCGATCACGAACGAGCAGCTCGGGCAGCCCTCGCCCGCGTCGGGCTCGAACATGAAATGGTAGATCAGCAGCTGGCCGCGCCCGTCGAACAGGTCCGGCAGCCCCACCGTTCCCTGCGGGCCCTCGAAGGTGTAGTCCTTGGTGACCTCGACCATCGGGAGCGCGCGGCGCGCGGCGTTGACCCGGTCGCGGTGCCGGGTCAGCTCCTTCTCCTGCGCGAGCAGCTCCCGCCGCGCCGCGAGCCACTCCTCGCGCGTGGCGACCTGCGGATCGTCGGGCATGTCGTCCCTCCTGGTCTCATCTCGCCGCTCGGCGGCGTCACGGTTCGGCGTTGCGCCGGGAGGGGGTCTTCGAGGGCATGCCCGCCGACAGGCGTCCGCAACCGCCCAGGCCGCCGCCACGGCCGTACGCCCCCGCGAGGCGGGGATCCGCCGAGCCGATCGGGCTTGGCCGGGCCGACCGGTCAGACCGCTCGCGGAGCCGCGGAAGGAGCGGGGCGGAACGGATCGGCCGGGCGGCCCCCGACGGAGACCGGCGCGGCCAGGACCCGGCCGTCGGCGGCGCCCTCGGGCCGCTCGCCCAGGCCGTACAGGGCCGTGGTCACCACGATCCGGTACGGCAGCGACGGCGTCAGGCACACGCTGGTGGGCTGCTCGGCGGGCACCGGGACGACCTGGAGCAGCTCGCCGGACGGCGCGCAGCGGTGGACGGCCGCCGCGCCCCAGACCGCCGACCACAGGCACCCCCTCGGCGTCGACGGTCATCCCGTCCGGGGAGCCGTCCGGCACGCGCGCGAAGACCTCGCGCCCGCCCACCTCGCCCGAAGCGGGATCGACCGGGACGCGGTAGATCAGCCCGAGCGCGCTGTCGGCCAGGTACATCGTCCGGCCGTCGGCGGTGAAGGCCGGGCCGTTGGGGACGGTGAGCCCGCCGACCGCCGCGGTGACCGTCCCCTCGCGGTCCACGCGGTAGCCGGGCCGAGGAGGCCATGCGCGACCTGCTCGACAAGGCGCGCCGCGACCTCGACACCGTCCGCGAGGACTGAACCCCGCCCGGCGGCTACGGCTTCAGGCCGATGCGGTCCCTGGGATCGGGGTCGGGACGGGCGCCCTCCAGGAGGCGCCTGGCCTTGTGCGCGGCCCGCCACCCGGCGTACCGGTGGACTCCGTCCCCCGAGTCGACCGCGTGGTACCGGACGCGGGTCAGCACCACGCGAACCGCGATGAGCGGCCCGCCCGCCACCCCGTCGAGGCGGTCGATCGGCACGGCGGGAGGCTCGGACTCGGCCAGGGTCACGTAGCGGGCCTGGGGCCTTCCGGTGAGGTTGAGGCGCACACCGAGGCTGATCCAGGGCGCGTACTCCTCGTGCATCTCCCGGTCGTACCTGTCGAACCCGTAGTCGAGATCGTCGATGAACTCGTACCCGGAACGCCCCTCGGGAAGGGGCTCGAAGTCCAGCCTGAACCAGGCGAAGTCGGGGGCGCAGTTGCCGACGGTGCCGTACCGCACCTCGACGTCGCGCACCGCGCGTGCCGGCCACCTCTCCGCCACGGCACCCAGCGTAGAAGGCATCGCGGCCGCTCAGGACCGGGTCGCCCGCCGGCGCCCCGGACCGCACCAGGTAGCCTTTACGCAGGTGTGCCGGGAAGTCTGGTCGGCGAGGTCCGTCATCCGTCGATCGTCGAAGGAGCCCGGTGATCCGTCCGAACCGCCGCAACCCGCCCGGCAACCGCCCCACCGGCCGCACCAAAGCCCTGTTCAGCCGCGGCTCCTGGCCCGAGGCCAGGCGCATCGGCCACATCCTGCGGCAGGAGACGGTCGGCGGCGTCCTGCTGGTGGCCGCCGCGGCGGCCGCGATGGTCTGGGCAAACTCGCCGTGGTCGGACCTGTACGCGTCCGTGCGCGACCACACCGTCGGCCCCGCGGCACTGCACCTGGACCTGTCCCTCGGCGCCTGGGCCGCCGACGGGCTGCTGGCGATCTTCTTCTTCGTGGCGGGGCTCGAGCTCAAGCGCGAGTTCGTCGCGGGCGACCTGCGCGATGTGCGCCGGGCCCTGGTGCCGGTGCTCGCGGCGGTCGGCGGAGTGATCGTCCCCGCGCTGATCTACCTGGCGCTCACCCTGGGCGAGCCGGGCGCGGCCGGCGGCTGGGCGATCCCGACCGCCACCGACATCGCCTTCGCCCTGGCCGTCCTGGCGGTGATCGGGCGGTTCCTGCCCACCGCCCTGCGCACCTTCCTGCTGACCCTGGCGGTGGTGGACGACCTCATCGCCATCGTGATCATCGCGCTGTTCTACACCGGGCACCTGGCGGTGCTCCCGCTGCTGGGCGCCCTCGTCCCGCTCGGCCTGTTCGCCGTGCTCGTCCAGCGCCGGGTGCGCAGCTGGTGGCTGCTGCTGCCGCTGGCCGCCGCCACCTGGACGCTCGTGCACGCCTCGGGCGTGCACGCCACCGTCGCCGGAGTGCTGCTGGCCTTCACCGTCCCGGTGATCCGAAGCGACCGGGCCGGCGGTCCGGACGCCGGCCCCGGCCTGGCCGAGCACTTCGAGCACCGCTTCCGCCCGCTGTCGGCCGCGGTCGCCGTCCCCGTCTTCGCCTTGCTGGCGGCCGGAGTACCGCTGGGCGGCGTGGACGGCCTGGCGTCCGCCCTCGGCGACCCGGTCGCCATCGGGGTGCTGGCGGGCCTGGTCGTCGGCAAGCCGCTGGGGATCATGGCCGCGACCTGGCTGGTGGCGCGCTTCACCCACGCCGACCTGGATGAGGACCTGGCCTGGCTGGACGTGCTGGGCCTGGGCCTGCTGGCCGGGATCGGCTTCACCGTCTCACTCCTGATCGGCGAGCTGGCGTTCGGCGGCGGATCCGCCATCGACGAGCACGTCAAGATCGCCGTGCTGGGCGCCTCGCTGACCGCCACCACCCTGGCCGCCCTGGTCCTGCGCGTCCGCGACCGCGCCTACCGGCGCATCCACAGGCTCGAGACGCTCGACCTCGACCACGACGGCGTCCCCGACGTCTTCCAGGACCGCTGAGGGCGCCCGCCCGCCCCGGGGCTCAGCCGGACGGCTCGCGCCCCTCCCTGCGCAGCGCCAGGGCCCCCAGGGCCGCGTAGCCGCCGGTGATCGCCACCAGGCCCGCCACCGACCCGCGCGGCACGTCCCCGCGGACCAGGTGGACGGCCCCGGCGGCCGTGTCGCAGACGTCCACCACCAGGCACAGTCTCCGCCAGCGCCGCCGCGCCGCCTCGTCGCCCAGCAGGTAGCCCAGGCCCAGCGCGACGGCCCTGCTCCCGAAGACCCGGATCATGTACCTCAGCTCGGGGGTGTCCCGGCCGCCGATGCCCGCCAGCTTCACGTTGAGGCCGGGGGCCGCCAGCGCCAGCGCTCCCCAGGCGACACGGCCGGCCGCGGCCGCCTCCAGTGCGCGTTCCATGCCGCCCACCCTCCCGGTCCGCCCCGGGCGGGATCGATTACCTCGGAGGTAGGGTCACCGGCCGCTCACCACTTGTAGTCGAGGAACTTCCCGTCGAAGGTGACCACGACCCGGTCGCCGTCGGGATCCGGACGGCGCGAGATGTCGACCTTGAAGTTGATGGCGCTCATGATCCCGTCGCCGAACTCCTCGTGGATGAGCTCCTTGAGGGCCGGCCCGTACACCGACAGGGCCTCGACGAAGCGGTAGATCGTGGGGTCGGACATCAGGGCCGGGTCGGCGCCGCGCGCGGGCTGGAGCCGGAGGCTCTCGGCGACCGCCTCCTCGAGCCCGAGGAACGCGCAGACCCGGTCGGCCTGCTCCTTCGACATCGGGTGCTGACCGAGCAGCGCCGCGGTGGTCCAGACGACGGGCGTGCCGAGTTCCTCGGCGATCTCGGACCAGGACAGGCCGCGCCGGATCCGGGCGGCCACCACCAGCGCGGCCGCGTCGGACTTGCTCATGATCGGGGTCATGGGGGCAAGGTAGGGCATTAACAGCCGTCGCGCGCCACTGTGAGCGCCCGGTGACGGGATGATCTTTACCTTGTCACACGCCGGAAATAAACGGTCCCCAAACTCGACCGGGACACGAGCCGGAATCCGGGCACGCCCAGCGCCTCGTCCGCTGGTGACCGCCGGGCCGCCCCCACGAAAGAGCGACGCCATGTCCTACCTGAACCCCGCAGAGTTCGTCACCAAGATGATCGACGCGGGCGAGGCCAAGGCCTTCATGTCCACCCGCGACACCATCCTCCGCGCGTACATGGCCGGTGCCATCCTCGCCCTGGCCGCGGCGTTCGCGGTCACGATCACTGTGCAGACGGGCGAGCCCCTCGCCGGGGCCGTGCTCTTCCCCGTCGGGTTCTGCATGCTGTACCTACTGGGCTTCGACCTGCTGACCGGCGTCTTCACACTGGTCCCGCTGGCGCTGATCGACAGGCGTCCGGGCGTCACCGTCCGCGCGGTGCTGCGCAACTGGTGGCTGGTCTTCGTCGGGAACTTCGCCGGCGCGCTCACGGTCGCGGTCATGATGGCGTGCATCTTCACCTTTTCCTTCAGCGTGGATCCCAACGAGATCGGCAAGCAGATCGGCTCGATCGGCGAGTCGCGGACGGTCGGCTACGCCGACCACGGCGCCGCGGGGATGCTGACCCTGTTCATCCGCGGCGTCCTGTGCAACTGGATGGTCTCCACGGGGGTCGTCGGCGCGATGATGGCGACGTCGGTCGGAGGCAAGGTGATCGCCATGTGGATGCCCGTCCTGGTCTTCTTCTACATGGGCTTCGAGCACTCGATCGTCAACATGTACCTGTTCCCCTCCGGCCTGATGCTCGGCGGCGACTTCTCGGTCGCGGACTACCTCCTGTGGAACGAGATCCCGACGGTCGTCGGCAACCTGGTGGGCGGCCTGACGTTCGTGGGACTCACGCTGTACGCCACGCACGCCCGCACCGGGATGCCCCGCAACGCGCCCGCCCTCCCCGAGAAGGTCCGCGTCCCGGCCGAATGACGGGAAGCGCTCGGCCGGAAGGTCCGGCCGAGCGCATCGCCGGGTCGTTCACGGCCGGTCGGGCCGGTGGTCGCCCACCGTCAGCAGATCACCTGGGTGGGCTGCCAGGGCCGGCACTGGACGTCGCAGAGGTAGTCCCGGCAGCACCGCCGGGTCCAGGCCCGCCCGCCGACGCACCTGGCCTCGGTCCAGCAGGTGATCTGGCAGGCGGCCGAGGCCCGCACGGTGGGAACGAGCAGCGACAGCAGGCCGTCGCCCGCCCTCCGGAACAATGTGATCATCGGTTCGTCCTTTCGTGGGGTGGTCGATCGTGGTGGTGGTGCGGTCGTCCTCCTTTCCGCGGAGAGGGGCGCAGCCTTCTGATCACCACGCCGTGGAGCAGGGAGTCGGGGAAGCAACCGTGCCGACGGGAGTCGTAGCTCACCTCCGCGTTGTCCCCGAGCAGCACCAGGTGCCGGTCGGACACCGTGCCGCCGCCGGCGACGAGGCCGGTCACCGAGGCGGGCAGGGGATCTCCGGGCAGCGCCGCCACCCTCTTGATCAGGAAGCCCCCGCCCCGGGGCGCCCGCAGCACCGCGATCCGGCCGTGTTAGGCGACCTCGGCGCTCGCGCGCAGCGCCAGTTGCTTGAGGCTGCGTGCACGCGCCGGCCCGCTCGAGCGGCCCCGGCCGGGCCGTCATGGTGCATATGGCCACGTGAGATGCTGCACTGGTGACGACGACCGGGCCTGCCCAACCAGCGCCGCGGCGGCGGCGCGGCCGTCCCGGCTACGACCAGCCGGCGATCCTGCGCGCCGCGGTGGAGCTCTTCAACCGCAAGGGGTACGACGCCACCAGCATGGGCGACCTGGCCAAGGAGCTGGGGCTGACGAAGCCGGCCATCTACCACCACGTCACGAGCAAGGAGCAGCTGCTCGGCCAGGCTCTGGACGACGCTCTCGACGAGCTGACCGCCGTCGTGGCGGAGGCGTCCCGCAGACAGGCCGGGGCCACCGCCTACGGGCGCCTGCGCCAGGTGGTACGGCGCAGCGTGGAGGTGCTCGTCGCGCACCAGCCGTCCGTCACCCTCCTCCTCAGGGTGCGGGGCAACAGCGAGGTGGAACTGGCCGCCTTGGAGCGGCGCCGGTGGCTGGACGACCGCCTCGCCGGGCTCGTCGCCGACGCGGTCGAGGAGGGCGCCCTGCGCAACGATGTGCCGCCGGCACTGGTGAGCCGCCTGCTGTTCGGCATGGTGAACTCGCTGGTCGAGTGGTACCGCGCGGACGGCGCCTACGATCCCGCGACGGTCGCCGACGCGATCACCGCCATCGCCTTCGACGGCCTGGCCCGGCACGAACGCTGAACTCGCCGGAGGGCGGGCCGGGTTCAGGCGTCGTAGTCGACGGTCACCTTCTCGCCGACCGGGAACGTCTGGCAGGTGAGGACGAATCCGGCGTCCACCTCGGAGCGTTCGAGGGCGTGGTTGCGGCGCATGTCGACCGCGCCCTCGCGGACGACGGCGCGGCAGGTGCCGCAGACGCCGCCCTTGCAGGCGAACGGCAGGTCGGAGCGGGCCGCCTGGGCGCCGTCCAGGAGCGTCGCCTCCCGGGAGACGGTCGAGGTCGTGCGCCGGCCGTCGAGCACCGTCGTCAGCTCGCTCGTCGCGCCGGGCGGGACCCCCTCCTCGGTCCGGCGGGGCCGCGGCGGCGGCGCGTCGACGTAGAAGAGTTCGACGTGCACGCGCTCGGCGGGGACGCCGAGCCCGGTGAGCACCGCGCGCGCGTCCTCGACCATCTGCCACGGCCCGCACAGCCACACGTGGTCGAACACCTCGACGGGCACCAGTGCGGTGAGCAGGCGGTGCAGGCGGTCGCCGTCGAGGCGGCCCGAGAACAGCTCGACCTCGCGGGGCTCACGTGAGAGCACGTGGACGGTCTGGAGCCGGGCGCCGTGGCGGTTCTTCAGGTCGCCGAGCTCCTCGGTGAACATCACGGTGCGGCTCGTCCGGTTGCCGTACAGGAGCGACACCTGGGCCCGGGGGTGGGTGAGCACGGTCGAGGCGACCGACAGCATCGGGGTGATGCCCGACCCGGCCGCGATGCACAGGTGCCGCTCGCCCGGCGCGGGGTCGGCCTGCCAGGGGCCGGTCGGGGTCTGCACCTCGATCCGCGTTCCCGGGACGACCTCGCGGACGAGCCAGGTGGAGAAGAGCCCGCCCGGGATCTCGCGGACGCCGATCCGCGGCGCCGCGCCGGCCGGTGCGCAGATCGAGTAGGAGCGGCGGTGCTCCCGGCCGTCCACGACGCGGCGCAGGGTGAGCGACTGGCCCGCCCGGAAGGCGTAGGCGTCGCGCAGTTCGCCGGGCACGGCGAAGGTGATCGCCGCGGCGTCCTCGCACAGGCGGTCCACCGCCGCCACGGTGAGCGGGTGGAAGGCGGCCGACCGGGCACGGGCGGGCGCGGGCGCGGACGTGGGCATGTCAGATCTCCTTGACGTGCTCGAACGGCTCGAGGCAGGCCGTGCAGGCGTAGAGGGCCTTGCAGGCGGTGGCGCCGAACTCGGAGGTCGGGCGGGTGGCCGCCGAGCCGCAGCGCGGGCAGGGCGGGGCGGGCCGGACCGGGCCGAGCGTGAGCCGCACCGGTCCCGCGGGGCGGGGGGCGGGACCGGGCGCGGAGATCCCGGCCGCGCGGAGGGCGGCCCGGCCGCGCTCGGAGATCCAGTCGCTGGACCAGGGCGGGTCGAGGACGACGCGCACCTCGACGCGGCCGAATCCTTCGCCGTTCAGCCGGTGGACGAGGTCGTCGCGCATGGTCGCCATGGCCGGGCAGCCGGTGTAGGTCGGCGTGATCGAGACGATGACGGTCTCCCGGCCGTCCGCGTCCGTTTCCACCTCAAGGCCGCGCAGCACGCCGAGGTCGGCGAGGGTCAGCATCGGCATCTCCGGGTCGCGGACGCGCCCGGCGGCCGCGGCGGCGCGTTCGCGGGCGTTCACCAGCGCCCGCCCGGGTGTGCGCGCGCGACCACCTGCATCTCGGCGAGCAGCCGGCCGAGGGCCTCGGTGTGCAGGCCGTCGCGGCCGGTCCGCCCGGCGACGCCGGCCAGGGGCGCGCGGTCCGGCCGGTCGACGCCGCTCACGGCGAGGACCTGGTGGAGGACGGCGTCCGCCTCGTCGCGCAGGGAGGCGGGGTCGACGCCGACGCCGGCCCGGGCGAGGGAGAGTTCGAGGGGATGGGCGGAGACCAGTTCGGCCCGGTACGGCCACAGGGCGTCGAGTGCGGTGAGGAGACGGTGGCGCGACTCCTCGGTGCCCTGCGCCAGGGTGAGGAACCAGCGGCCCGCCCAGTCACGGTGGTAGGCGACCTCTTTGACCCCCTTGGCGGCCACCGCCGCGAGCACCGTGTCCCTGCTGGTGCGGAGCCGCTCCAGCAGGGCGAGACGGGCCACCGAGAACAGCAGGAGGCGGACGACGACGTGCGCGAAGTCGCCGTTCGGCACCTCGGCGAGGCGCACGTTGCGGAACTGGCCGGCGTCGCGGAAGAAGGCCAGCGCGTCCTCGGCGGGCACCGGTGAGCCTTCGGGGAGGACGGGCACGACGCCGGGGTCCGCGGCGGCGGCCCGCGCCAGCAGCAGGCGCGCCTGCCCGAGGAGGTCCAGGGCCATGTTCGCCAGCGCGATGTCCTCTTCGAGGTCGGGCGCGCGGCTGCACCACTCCGACAGCCGCTGCGACATGATCAGGGCGTCGTCGCCGAGCATGAGGCAGTAGGCGGCGAGTGCGGCGCGGTCGACTCCGCCGGGCACCCGCGTGTCGACGCCGGCGAGGGGGTCTTCGAAGTCGGTGCCGAACGCCCACTGCGAGGAGTCTCCGCCGATCAGGCCGTCGAAGACGCTGCCGCGGTCGTCGCTCATGGTGATCCGCCCTCACATGTGGGGGACGTTCTCGGGGATGTCGTAGAACGTCGGGTGCCGGTAGACCTTGTCGCCGTTGGGCGCGAACAGGGGGTCCTTCTCGTCGGGGCTGGAGGCGGTGATGGCGTCGGCGCGCACGACCCAGATGCTCACGCCCTCGTTGCGCCGGGTGTAGACGTCGCGGGCGTGCCGCAGGGCCATCGCGTCGTCGGGGGCGTGCAGCGAGCCGACGTGCACGTGGTTCAGGCCGCGCTTGCCGCGGACGAACACCTCGTAGAGCGGCCATTCCCGCCGGTCCGCGCTCATCGGGCGCCCGCCCCGGCCGACGACCGCTCGGCGAACGCCGTCGCGGCCTCGCGCACCCAGGCGCCGTCCTCGTGCGCGGCCCGGCGGTGGGCGAGCCGCTGGGCGTTGCACGGCCCGTCGCCGCGGACGACGGCGGCGAACTCCTCCCAGTCCGGCTCGCCGAAGTCGTGGTGGCCGCGTTCCTCGTTCCAGCGCAGATCCGGGTCGGGCAGCGTCACGCCCAGCGCCTCGGCCTGCGGGACGGTCATGTCGACGAACCGCTGGCGCAGCTCGTCGTTGGAGTTGCGCTTGATGCCCCAGGCCATCGACCGCCCGCTGTTGGGCGAATGCGCGTCCGGCGGGCCGAACATCATCAGGACGGGCCACCAGAACCGGTCGACCGACTCCTGGACCATGGCGCGCTGGGCGTCGGTGCCGCGCATCATCGTCATGAGCAGCTCGTAGCCCTGCCGCTGGTGGAAGGACTCCTCCTTGCAGATGCGGATCATGGCGCGGCCGTAGGGGCCGTAGGAGGTGCGGCACAGCGGCACCTGGTTGCAGATCGCGGCGCCGTCGACGAGCCAGCCGATCGTGCCGACGTCGGCGTAGGACAGGGCCGGGTAGTTGAAGATCGAGGAGTACTTCTGCCGGCCGGCCAGCAGCAGCGCGGTCAGTTCGGCGCGGGAGACGCCGAGGGTCTCGCACGCCGAGTACAGGTAGAGCCCGTGGCCGGCCTCGTCCTGCACCTTGGCCAGCAGGATCGCCTTGCGGCGCAGGGACGGGGCGCGGCCGATCCAGGCCCCCTCGGGCTGCATGCCGATGATCTCCGAGTGCGCGTGCTGGGCGATCTGGCGCACGAGCGTCCTGCGGTAGTCGTCGGGCATCCAGTCCCGGGGCTCGATGCGGTCGTCGCGCGCGATGGTCGCGTCGAACGCGGCCCGCAGCGGCGCCTCCGGGGCCGGCTCCGTGGGCGCGGTGGTCATCGTTCCTCCCGAGGCGTCGGCTTATTTACTTATCGCTCGGTCAGTAATAAGGTCGCACGAGTCGGCCCGCCGGCGCAACACACCGCCGTGATCGAGACGCGCGACCGGGCCCGCGGAGAGGAGACGGCGTGAGCGCGCTGCTGGAGAGCTATGCCGCCGGACGATGGTTCCGCGCGGCGGACGAGGGGCGGCCGCTGCCCGTGCTCGTCCACGGCGGCCCCGGGCGCGCCGGCGGAGGCGAGGAGCTCGGCGGCATCCGCGGCGTCCTGCACCACATGCAGCGCACCGCCGTCCAAGCCTCCCCCGACCGGCTCACCGCGATCACCGGACGCTGGACGACGGGCGCCGCCCGCGCCGAGTCCGGCGTCCACCCCTTCCGCAAGTCCCTGGCAGAACTGCGCGTCGGCGACACGATCACCTCCGCGCCGCGGACGGTGTCACTCGCCGACATCGAGCACTTCGCCGAGTTCACCGGCGACACCTTCTACGCCCACACCGACGCCGAGGCCGCCGCCCGCAACCCCCTGTTCGGCGGCATCGTCGCCCACGGCTACCTCGTGGTGTCCCTGGCGGCGGGGCTCTTCGTCGACCCGGCCCCCGGCCCGGTCCTGGCGAACTTCGGCGTCGACGCGCTGCGTTTCCTCACCCCGGTGAAGGCGGGTGACACCATTGGGGTGGTGCTGACCGTCAAGCAGATCACTCCGCGCAGCGGCGCCGACTACGGCGAGGTCCGCTGGGACGCCGTCGTGTCCAACCAGGAGGGCCGGCCGGTCGCCACCTACGACGTGCTCACCCTCGTGGCCAAGACCTGGCCCACGCCATCGACTCCGGAGGCCTGACATGCACCGCGTCACCGTCCAGTACTTCTCCCCCGCCGACCCCGCGGCGTTCGACGAGGCCTACGAGGCCCGGCACGTGCCGCTGGTCCGCGCCCTCCCCGGGCTGAAGTCGTTCACCCTGTCGCGGCCCCGCCCGCTGGGCGGCGAGGGGCCCTACCTCGTCGCGGAGCTGTGGTTCGAGGACGCCGACGCCCTCAAGACCGCGCTGACCAGCCCGGAGATGACCGCGGCGGCCGAGGACGCGGCCACCTACGACGTCGCCTCCACGGCCATGTACTCCGGCGAGGTGCACGAGGCCCCGCGCTGACCCGCGGGCGGGCTCAGGGCGGGCGAGGTCGATGACGGTCCACGCCATGGCGGCGGCGCCGTCCAGGACCGCCCTCCGCCCCGCGCGCGTCTGCTGGCGGAGAAGGCCGATGGCCACCTGAGCGATCGTCATCGCGTCCGGGCGGTAGCCCCTCCCTCACCTCTCCCGCTTCACCCACTCCGCACCCCGGCCGCGCGCCTCGTCGAACACCAGCCACGTGCGGGTGGCGCGGACGCCGGGGATCTCCTGGACGCGCTCCAGCACCACGTGCCTGAGCGCCGCGTTGTCGGGCGCCCTGACCAGGACCAGCACGTCGTAGTCGCCCCCGACCATCGCGAAATGCTCGACGTACTGGATGTCCTGGAGCCTGGCCGACACCGAGCGCCAGGAGTTCTGCTCGATGGCGACCGAGACGTACGCGCTGGTGCCCAGGCCCGCCTTCTCCGGCGCGAGCTCGGCCGTGAAGCCGGTGATCACGCCGTGATGGCCTTCGTCGGCGACGGCGGCACCAGCGAGGGCGACTTCCACGAGGCGCTCAACTACGCCGCGGTCCTGCGGGCCCCCGTCGTGTTCTTCGTGCAGAACAACAGGTACGCCATCTCCGTGCCGCTGGCCAGGCAGACCGCCGCCCCCGCGCTCGCGTACAAGGGCATCGGCTACGGCGTCCCTTCCGAGCAGGTGGACGGCAACGACCTCGTCGCGGTGCTGTCCGTCCTGACGGCGGCCGTCCGGCACGCGCGCGAAGGGAACGGCCCGTTCCTGGTGGAGGCCCACACCTACCGCATGGACGCCCACACCAACGCCGACGACGCCACCCGGTACCGGGAGAAGGCGGAGGTCGAGCGGTGGCAGGCGGCCGATCCCCTCGCCCGCCTGGAGACGCACCTGCGCGACCGGGGACTGCTCGACGCCGAGGGCGTCGCCTCGGCGCACCAGGCCGCCGAGGACTTCGCCTCCCGCGTCCGCGACCAGTTGAACGCCGATCCCGAGACGGACGCGTACGAGCTGTTCGACCACGTCTTCGCCGAACCCACGCCGCAGTTGCGCGAGCAGCGGGCGCTGCTGGCGTCCGAACTGACCGCCCCGGAGGCCTGACATGACAGCGATGACGATGGCGCAGGCGCTCAACATCGCACTGCGGGACGCCTTGCGCGAGGACGAGCGGGTCCTCGTCTTCGGGGAGGACGTGGGCCCGCTGGGCGGGGTCTTCCGCATCACCGACGGGCTCACCGCCGAGTTCGGCGAGGAGCGGTGCTTCGACACGCCGCTGGCCGAGTCGGGGATCGTGGGCCTCGCCGTGGGCATGGCCATGGGCGGCTTCCGCCCGGTGGTGGAGATGCAGTTCGACGCCTTCGCCTACCCGGCCTTCGAGCAGATCGCCTCGCACGTGGCCAAGATGCGCAACCGCACCCGCGGGCGGCTGGCGCTGCCCATGGTGATCCGCATCCCGTACGCGGGCGGCGTCGGCGGCGTCGAGCACCACTGCGACTCCAGCGAGGCCTACTACGCGCACACTCCGGGCCTGAAGGTCGTCACCCCCGCGACCCCCGACGACGCGTACCGGCTGCTGCGCGACGCCGTCGCCGACCCCGATCCGGTGATCTTCATGGAGCCCAAGCGGCTGTACTGGTCCAAGGACGAGACCGCCGCCGGCGACCGGCGGGCGGCGGGCTTCGGACGGGCGGCGGTACGGCGCGAGGGACGCGACGCGACGCTCGTCGCCTACAGTCCCGGCGTGCCGGTGGCGCTGCAGGCCGCCGAGGCCGCGGCCCGCGACGGCATCGACCTCGAGGTCGTCGACCTGCGCACGCTCGTACCCTTCGACGACGAGACCGTCGTGGCGTCGGTCCGCAGGACGGGCCGCTGTGTGGTGGTCCAGGAAGCCCAGGGGTTCGCCGGGGTGGGCGCGGAGATCGCCGCGCGCGTGCAGGAACGCTGCTTCCATTCGCTGGCCGCCCCCGTGCTGCGCGTCACGGGCTTCGACATCCCCTACCCGCCGCCCAAGCTCGAGCATTCGCACCTGCCGGACGCCGACCGGATCCTCGACGCGGTCGACCGGCTCCAGTTCGACGACCGGCCCGACGTCCTCCACCTGGCCCGGGAGGCGTCATGACGACCGCTCCCCCACCGCGGGTGTTCCGGCTGCCCGACCTCGGCGAAGGCCTCACCGAGGCCGAGATCGTCGAGTGGAGGGTCGCGGTCGGCGACACGGTCGAGGTCGACCAGATCGTCGTGGAGGTCGAGACCGCCAAGGCGGCCGTCGAGGTACCGGTCC
Source organism: Spirillospora sp. CA-255316 (assembly GCA_050942275.1). GTDB lineage: Bacteria > Actinomycetota > Actinomycetes > Streptosporangiales > Streptosporangiaceae > Spirillospora. The sequence goes on from CP192047.1 coordinate 5,500,702, forward strand.
CCTACGCCGGGACGGTGGTGGAACTGCACGCGCGGACGGGCACCGTCCTGGCGGTGGGCGAGCCCCTCATCGCGGTCGGCCTGGCCGATTCCGACTCCGGCGCGGCCCGCCACCGCGAGGAGGAGAGGGCCGGCTCCGGCAACGTCCTGATCGGCTACGGCACCGGCCACGCGCCCGGCAGGCGCAGGCGGCGCCGCGGCGGCTCCCGTCCCGCAGGTCGCGAGGCCGTCGAGGCGGCACCGCAGGCGCCCGTGTCCGGCCCCGGGCGCGCGCCCCGCGTGATCTCTCCGCTCGTCCGCAGGATCGCCCGCGAGCACGGAGTGGACCTCACCGCCGTCACCCCCACCGGACCCCGCGGCGTGATCCTCCGCCGCGACGTCGAGCAGGCGATCGCCCAGACCCGGGAGTCCGCGGCGACGGGGCTCGCGGACGAGCGCATCCCGCTGCGCGGGCTGCGCCGGGCGGTGGCCGAGAAGCTGAGCCGCAGCCGCAGCGAGATCCCCGACGCCACGACCTGGGTGGACGTCGACGCCACCGGCCTGCTCGAAGCCAGGGACGCGCTCCGGCGGGCCCGCCCGGACCTCGGCATCGGGCTGCTCGCCCTGCTCGCCCGCATCTGCGTGGAGGGCCTGCGGCGGTTCCCGGAGCTGAACTCCTCGGTCGACGCCGGCCGCGCCGAAATCGTCCGCTACGGGCACGTCAACCTGGGCTTCGCCGCGCAGACCGACCGGGGCCTCGTCGTACCGGTGGTCCGGGACGCGCACCTGATGACGACCGCGCGGCTCGCCGCCGAGCTGACCCGCCTCACCGGCCTGGCCCGCTCGGGCGACCTGCCTCCCGGGGCGCTGACCGGGGGGACGTTCACGCTCAACAACTACGGGGTCTTCGGCGTGGACGGATCGGCCCCGATCATCAACCATCCGGAGGCCGCCCTCCTCGGCGTCGGCCGCGTCATCGACCGGCCCTGGGTGCACGACGGCGCCGTCACGGCGCGCAAGGTGACCCAGCTGTCCCTCACCTTCGACCACCGGGTCTGCGACGGCGGCACCGCCGGCGGTTTCCTGCGCCACGTGGCCGACTGCGTCGAGAACCCCGCGATCGTGCTCGCCGAGGCGTAGCGACAGGCAGAGCCCTTCCAGACTGAGCCGGCAAGCTCGGTCCTTTAGAGCCGAGTAGCTGACTGACGTGCGAGGGCTTGGAGGACCAGGTCGGTGAACTCCTTGGTGGTGGCGGTGCCGCCCAGGTCCGGGGTGCGGGCGCCGGTGGTGGCCAGCACGGAGGCGAACGCGTCGAAGACCCCGGCGGCCGCTTCCGGGTGGCCCAGGTGGTCGAGCATCATCGAGGCGCACCAGATGGCGCCCAGGGGGTTGGCGCTGCCCTGGCCGGCGATGTCGGGGGCGGAGCCGTGGACGGGTTCGAACATCGAGGGGTGGTCGCGTTCGGGGTTGAGGTTGGCGGCGGGGGCGATACCGATGCCGCCCGCCACGGCCGCGGCGAGGTCGCTGAGGATGTCGCCGAAGAGGTTGGACCCGACGATGACGTCGAAGCGTGCGGGGTCCAGTACGACCTTGGCGACGAGGGCGTCGATGTGCTCCTGGCGCCATGTCACCGCGGGAATCGGGCACCGGCCTCCTTCACCAGCTCGTCCCAGAACGGCGGTGATGGCGTCGGCCACCCGCCGCATCCCGGTGCCCGGCTGGCCGGCCACCAGTCGCAGCCCCGCGAGTTCGCCGATGGTCAGTGCGTCGTCGCCGGGCGGGAGGGTGGCGTCGTCGCGGGCGACCAGGACGAACGACTGGGACTCGATGGGCAGCCGGTCCAGGTCGGACAGGGCCTCGGTGTGGCCGGCGGTCGCGACCACTCCGATCTCCGCGACGCCTCGCCGCAGAGTGTCGCGCACGTCGTCGGGCCGGGCGGCCGCCGCGACGGCGACGTTCACCTCGGGGTAGCGGCGCGAGAATCCGGCGAGCAGGGCGGTCAGCGGGCTGACGACCTGCGAGGGCATCGAGGCGATCCGCAGCCGCCCCCCGCGCAGTCCCTCGACGGCGGCGACCGTCTCCCGGGCGACGGGCTCAGTGGTCTGCGTCTCATCGGTCCGTGGGCATGCGCACCCCGCACAAGGGAGCCACGGGTGCCGGATCAGGCCTTCCTGCTCGTCTTTTCCGCGCCATCGGCCCGGCGCCTTTACGTTGTAGATCAGTACCTCGGTCGGCTGGGTTCGGGCGGCAGCCGCATCAACGTCCTTCCCGGGAGGGGGCGGGCGCCGATGCGAGATGCTCCTCGCCGGACAGGTCCGGGGGCTCGTTCCGCTCCAGGCCCGCCCGCACCGCGCCTGCCGACGCCATCACGACCAGGGCGATGCCCGCGATCTGCAGACCGCGCGGCTGCTGGCCGAGGACGGCGTACCCCACGGCCAGGCTGATCACCGGGCCGAGGCTCAGCAGGATGCCGAACGTGTGCGCGCTGACATGGCGCAGCGCCAGCAGGTCGAGGCTGTAGGGCAGCGCGGAGGAGAACAGCCCGACGGCCACGGCCAGCGCCAGCACCCGGCCCTCCGCCAGCGGCCCGCCCGTCTGGGTGGCGGCGACCGGCGCCCAGAGCACCGCGCTGAGGATCATCGCGGCGACCAGGCCGGTCCGGTCGGGGAAGTCGCGCCCCAGCCGGCGCGTCAGCAGCACGTAGGCTCCGCGCAGCACCGCGGCCGCGGCGGCGAACGCCAGCCCCGTCCCCGACAGAGCGCCGGGCACGGTCAGCAGCGCCAGCCCGCCGATCGCCAGCAGCGCCCAGACCACGTCCATGCGGCTGCCGGCGGCCAGCAGCGCCACCGCCAGCGGTCCCAGCAGTTCGATGGTGGTGGCGATGCTGAGGGGAAGGTGGTCGATGGCGGCGAAGAAGCAGAAGTTCATCCCGGAGATGACGGCGGCGTAGGCGCAGATGCCGGGCAGGTGCCCGCGCCGGATCTCGCCCAGCCGGCGTCCGGGCAGCAGTGCCAGGACGCACGCGGCCAGGATCACGCGCAGGGAGACCGTGCCCCAGGTCCCGATCCGGTCGAACAGGTGGGTCGCCGCGGCGGCGCCCACCTGCAGGCTGGTGATCTGGATCGGGACCAGGGCCGGTGCCAGCGCCCTCCGCCGGCCCTCGGCGGAGGTCATGGCCGTGCCGTCGCGGCCGGGACGGCCATGGGACGGCCGGTGATGAGGGGTCCGGTCACGACGCGGAGAGCATCGCCTCGTGGACGCCGTTCCAGTAGCCGGCGGTCAGCTCGAGGAACCCGTCGAAGCCGTGCCGCACCCGTGCCAGGTCGTCGTCGCCGTGGCACACCGCGGCGGCCGACACCACGGCCTCGGCCTTGTGCTCCTTCTCCGCCTCGCCGATGTGGACGTAGAAGTACTCGCAGGCCTCGTGGAACTCGTCCTCGCCGTACAGGTCCTTGTAGTTGCGGACGCCCTCGTAGAGGCGGACGAGCATCGAGTACGCCAGGTGCTCCTGCCCGAGCAGCGCGCCCTGCACGACCCGCTGGTCGGCGTCGGTGAACAGTGCCCGCTGGCCTTCGCTGAACGCGCGCGTGCTGGGCAGCGGCTCGCCGCCGCGCAGTTCGTCCAGGGTGTAGGAGGCGCCGCGCAGGCGCGTGAGCAGGTCGGTGAGGAACTGCTCCAGCAGGAGCAGGTGCGCCTTGGCGGGGTCGCCGTTGCCGTACTCGGAGTACAGGTTCTTGACGCATTCGACGCGTGCCGCCAGGTCCTCGGTGTTCAGGACCGACAGCGCGACCATCACCGAGGTGTTGACGGTGCGGGCGTAGAACTCGCGCGCGAACGTCTCGACCTCCGGGTAGGGCAGGGGCGCGGCCATCCAGCGCTTGTAGAAGTCGTTGTCGAGCGCCGGATGGTGGTGGACGGAGGCGGCGATTCGGGCCACCTCCTCGACGTAGGGCGTGGCCAGGGTCTGCTGCGCGGACATGGTCCTCCTTGGGAGCGGTTGAGATGACTCGTGTCCGAGGCGCTGCAAATAGTTTGCATTAACTCGTGATCTTACGAAACCCCACACCGGTGGAAAGCCAGGCCTCTCCTTCCCCACGGCTTCGTGAACTCCGGGCCCACGGCAGGTGTCGTCTCAGCGGCGCTGGTGGAGCATCCAGGCCAGGTAGCAGCCGCCGAGGGCCCCGGTGACCGCCCCGACCGGCACCTCGCCGGGCAGCGGGACGAGGCGGGTGCCGAAATCGGCCGCCGTCAGGAGGGCGGCGCCCATGAGGGCGGCGGGGACGAGGCCCGTGCCCTGGGTGTGGGTGAGGCGGCGTGCCAGCTGCGGGGCCGCCAGGGCGACGAAGGCGATGGGTCCCGCCGTCGCCACCGCGACGGAGGTCAGTCCGACCGCGGTGGCGGTGATGCCCAGGCGGGTCCGTTCGACCTGCACTCCGAGGGCACGGGCGGTCTCGTCGCCGAGCTGGAGCTGGTCCAGCGGCCGGACGAGCACGAGTGCGGCGGGGAACAGCAGCGCCATCGCGGCCATCAGCGCGGCCACCTGGGTCCACGTCGCCGCCGTCACGCTTCCGACCAGCCAGATGTGCGCCGACTGCGAGCTGTAGACGTCCCCGCGGATGAGCAGGTAGGCGACCACCGACTGGAGCATGGCGCCGGTGGCGACGCCGACGAGGACCAGCCGCCCCGTGCTCACGCCCCGCCGCCAGGCCAGCAGGTAGATCGCGGCGGCGGTGAGCAGGCCGGAGACGCCGATCACGGGGGCGACGACATAGAAGACCTCGAGGTCGCGGGGACCGAGGCCGAGGGTCACCTGCTCGCCCACCCCGCCATCCGCTCCGTCGCCCTCGTCGCGGGCCCCGACGAGGAACTGGGCGAGCGCTCGGTGGCCTTCGTCGTCGCCGACGCCCCGCTGACCCGCACCGACCTGGCCGCCTTCCTCCGCGACCGCGGACTGGCCGCCTACAAGGCCCCGGACCAGGTCGTCCGCATCGAGGAGATGCCCCTCACACCGCTCGGCAAGATGGACAAGAAGGCCTTGGCGGACCGCCTGTGAACCTCAGGTCGGCGAAGGCCGGAGGCTCCCCGCTCAACCCCCGCCTCCCGTGCGCTTCAACGGCCCCCACTCCCCATGCTTCTCCACGATCATGCGCTCGGCTTCGTGCAGGACCGAGTCGGCCACCCATGCCAGCGGGAGGCGGCACCGGACCAACGGCTCGTCGTCCGGGCCCCGCGCCAGCTCCTCCCCCTCCAGAACCCATGGCCGCACGCCGGGCCCCTTCTCCTTGCGCAGATGGCGGTAGTCGAACAGCCTGCGGGCGGCCCACAACTGCCGCGACCCCTCCCACCACTCCTCGACGCGAAGAGGATGGGCCGACAACCCCGGCAGCCTCGCCCCGGTCAGATCGTCGGTACTGGACTCGCCGGAATCGGCTTCCGGCCCGCGCGACCAGCGAACGTACAGACCGGGCTTGCGTTCCAGCAGCGCAGCGAGCTCGTCGAGCGACTCCAGCACAGCCATCTCCATGGCCGATCCCCCTCTCCCCACGGGCCCGACCCCCTACCCGACGCCACGGCCGCCACACCTTCCGTCACGCCACGGCCCGCGATCGCGCCGGCACCGATCGGGCGAACTCGGCGGAGAGCGGCTGCATACAGCGCCCGGCCTCGGGCATGACCGCGCCTGTCGACCGAACAGCGGAAGGAGAAGAAGATGAGCACCATCGTCGAGTCCGTCGACGTGGAGGTTCCGGTCCGCACCGTCTACGACCAGTGGACCCAGTTCGAGACCTTCCCGAGCTTCATGGAGGGCGTCGAGGAGATCCGGCAGCTCGACGACACCAGCACCCACTGGGTGACCAAGATCGGGGGGATCCGCCGGGAGTTCGACGCCCGGATCACCGAGCAGCTCCCCGACGAGCGCGTCGCCTGGAAGTCGGTGGACGGCCCGACGCATGCCGGCGTGGTCACCTTCCACCGGCTCAACGACACCACGACCCGCGTCACCGCCCAGATGGACATCGACCCCGAAGGGTTCACCGAGAAGGTCGCTGACAAGCTCGGCGTCCTCAAGGGCCGGGTCAAGGGCGACATGCAGCGCTTCAAGACCTTCATCGAGAAGCGCGGAACCCCCACCGGCGACTGGCGCGGCCAGGTCGACCGGCCGGAATGAGCACCTGAAGCGGGCCGACCGCGGCTCAGGGCCCCTCGGGCTCAGGGCTGGCTCCTCGACGACGCGCCGTGCCGCCCAGGGACCCGAGGTCCCTGGGCGGCACGGCGCGTCGAGCGTCCTGATCTCGAAGGTTCCTCGCTCCATCCGCCGTCGCGCAGCAGGGAACTGCGCGGGCGCCCGGGGATCGTCGGAGCCGGGGACTCAGAAGGGCGAGCGCCAGCGGGCCCGGCGGCCGGCCGACCCGCTTCGGCTCACGGCCCGGGACGAGCTGCGGAAGGGCTTGCTCAGCAGCCGCCCGAGAGGGCCAGGCGCGCTGCTGCCGGTCCGGGAGCCGATACCGAGCGCGCGCTGCGTCCCGCGCTGGGGATGCCGCGACAGGCGCGGGGCGAGGAAGGCGAGGACGAGCAGGGCCGCGCACACGGCCACGATCACGGCTATGGCCATTGAGTCCTCCTTTGAGCATCGTGTCGTGCTGGAGCGGCATTACCCCTGATTCCCGATGCCATGCGCCACCGCCGGCGCTTGCCGGTTACCTAGCGTTACTTGCTGTGGGTTGAGTATTCTTCGGCGTTGGATCGACTCTGGCGACGAGCGGATGGGTGAAGCGTGGTCCTGCCCGGGATGGCCGGTGGGCCGAGGTCACCGTTGCAGGACGTGGCAGGGCACGGTGTCCCGCCGGTCCCGGCGGACGCGGTGCGGGCGAGCGACGGCTCCGAGCCGATCGAGCTGCTGCTCGTCGAGGACGACGCCGGAGACGCTTTGCTGGTCGAGGAACTGCTGGTCGACGGCAACGTGCACAACCGGCTGACCTGGGTCCGCTCCCTCCAGGAGGCTCGCGCCGAGCTGGCGGGCGGCGGGCGGGGACGCTGCGTGCTCCTCGACCTGCACCTGGGCGACGCGCAGGGCCTGGACGCGCTCAAGGTGGTGCTGGCCGAGGCGCCGGAGGCCGCTGTGATCGTCCTCACCGGCCTGGCCGAGGCCGAGGCGGGCCTGGCCGCGGTGGCGGCGGGCGCGCAGGACTACTTCGTCAAGGGCCAGCTGGAACCGGAATGGCTCGGCCGGGCGATCCGCTACGCCGTCCAGCGTAAACAGGTCGAGATCTCGGCGGCCGTGCTCCAGGCGGGCCGGCTGCGCGCCGAGGAGAACGCCCGGCTGGAACGCGGCCTGCTGCCGAGCCCGCTGCTGACCACCGACGACGTCACGGTGGTCCCCCGGTACCGTCCGGGACGCGCCACCTCGCTGCTGGGCGGCGACTTCTACGACGTGGTCGAGACGCCCGACGGCGCCGTCCACGCGGTGATCGGGGACGTTGCGGGACACGGGCCGGGCGAGGCGGCCCTGGGGGTCTGCCTCCGCGTGGCGTGGCGGTCGTTCATCCTCACCGGCGCGCGCGGCGCCCGCCTGGCGGCGCTGCTGGAGGAACTGCTGCTCGCCGAGCGCGACGACGACGAGAGCTTCGTCACCCTCACGACGCTCACCCTCACCCCCGACCACCGGACGGCGGTGGTCCTGCGGGCCGGGCATCCGGCCATGATGCTGCGCGAGCCCGACGGATCGGTGCGGCTCGTCGAGCCCGTGGGCGGGATGGCGCTGGGCCTCATCCCGGGCCTCGGCGAGTGGCCGGAGGAGGAGGTCCGGCTGGCGGCGGGGACCGAGCTGGTGCTGTTCACCGACGGGCTGTTCGAGGGCGAGGTCGGCCCGGGCGGCAAGCGGCTCGACCTGGACGGCCTGCTGGAGCTGGCGGGGCGGGCGCGGGGCCTGGACGCCGCGGACTTCGTCGACGCCCTGATCGCCGGCGCCGAGGCGGCCTCGGCCGAGTACGGCGGGCTCGGCGACGACGTCGCCGTGCTGAGCCTGGGATGGAAAGGCCCGTGACCGCGACCGGAGACGACCTCAACGCCACGGAGCCGGCCACGGACACGGACACGGGCGCCGGCACGGACGGCGCGGGCGCGGCCGAGGCGGTGGAGCGCCCGGTCCGCCGGGGGCGGAGCCGCGGGCTCACGGTGCAGCAGTGGCTGATGCTGGTCCTCGCCGCGGTGGGGCTCCTGGTGGCCGTCTCGGGAGTCGTCGGCTACACCGTGCTGAACCGTACGAGCGAGGCCTCCGACCGGCTGCTCGGCGAACTCTCCCCCGCCCGTACCGAGGCGTACCGCGTGCAGGCCGCGCTCCTCGACCAGGAGACCGGCGTGCGCGGCTATGTGCTCACCGGCGACCCCTCGTTCCTGGAGCCCTACCGGCGCGGGCAGCGCGCGGAGCGGCAGGCGTACGGCAGGCTCCTCGCCCTGGTGCGGCACGTCCCCGACGCCGCCGCGGACGTGCGGCGGATCGACGGGCTGGCGACCTCCTGGCGCACCACCTACACCGAGCCGGTCATCGACCGGGTCGCCGAGCACGGCCCCGACTCGGTGGACGCCGCCACGGTCCGCGGCGGCAAGGCCGGCTTCGACCGGCTGCGCGCCGCGTTCGGCGAGCAGAACCGCCGGCTCGACCGGATGGTCGCCGACGGCCGGGCCGACCTCCAGCGGAACCGGACCACCCGCGACGCGGCCCTGGCGACCATGGTCGCGGCGATCCTGGTCTCGGGGGTGCTCCTCGCGACCGTGCTGCACTTCGCCGTCGGGCGGCCGCTGGCCCGGCTGGGCCGTTCCTCGCGGCGGGTCGCCGACGGCGACTTCGACCACGTGATCGCGCCGCTGGGGCCCGCGGACCTGCGCGCGGTGGCCTCCGATGTGGAGGCGATGCGGCACCGCATCGTGCACGAGCTGGGCCTTTCCACCCGGCGGGCCCGCCAGCTGGAGGAGCGGACCGCCGATCTGGACGCCCAGACCGAGGAGCTGCGCCGCTCGAACGCCGAGCTGGAGCAGTTCGCCTACGTCGCCAGCCACGACCTCCAGGAGCCGCTGCGCAAGGTCGCGTCCTTCTGCCAGCTGCTCCAGCGCCGCTACCAGGACAAGCTCGACGAGCGCGGCAACCAGTACATCGAGTTCGCCGTCGACGGCGCCAAGCGGATGCAGGTGCTCATCAACGACCTGCTCAGCTTCTCGCGCGTCGGGCGCCTCTACGACGACCGCCGCCGCATCGGCCTGGACGACCCCCTGGACAAGGCCCTGTCGAACCTTCAGGAGTCGATCGAGGAGTCGGGGGCGGTCATCGAGCGTCCCGAGAGCCTGCCCGAGGTCGAGGGCGACATGACCATGCTGACCATGCTGTGGCAGAACCTGGTCGGCAACGCGGTGAAGTTCCGCTCCCCCGGCCGTCCGCCCGTCGTCCGTGTCGAGTGCGCGGAGAGCGGCGAGGGGTGGGAGTTGTCGGTCACCGACAACGGCATCGGCATCGCGCCCGAGTTCGCCGACAAGATCTTTGTGATCTTCCAGCGGCTGCACGGCCGCGAGGCCTACAGCGGCACGGGCATCGGCCTGGCCCTGTGCAAGAAGATCGTGGAGAGCCACGGCGGCCGGATCTGGCTGGACACCGAGCACTCCGGGGGTGCCCGCATCCGTTTCCTCCTGCCCCGTCCCGACGGCCCCACCGAGTCCGGCGGCGAGCCCGCAACCACCGACGTCTCCGAGGGAGCCGCATCATGACCACGCCCGCCCGGCCCATCGAGGTCCTCCTGGTCGAGGACGACCCCGGCGACGAGCTGATGACGCGCGAGGCGTTCGAGGACAACAAGGTCGGCAACGTGCTGCACGTCGTCCGCGACGGCCTGGAGGCGCTCGACTTCCTCTACCGCCGCGGGGAGCACGCGGAGGCGCCGCGGCCCGACCTCATCCTGCTTGACCTCAACCTGCCCCGCTACGACGGCCGCCAGGTCCTCGAGCAGATCAAGAACGACGACGAGCTGGCGGCCATCCCGGTGGTGGTGCTCACCACCTCCTCCGCCGAGGAGGACATCCTGCGCAGCTACCGGCTGCACGCCAACGCCTACGTCACCAAGCCGGTCGACTTCGAGCAGTTCATCGCGGCCATCCGCCAGATCGACGACTTCTTCGTCACGGTGGTGCGCCTGCCGTCCCGCGGCTGACACCCGCGTGGCGCCGACCGCGCGAAATTTCTTCCGGAGGCGTGTCCATTCGGGGCGGTCCCGTTCGTAGTGATGACGTACGGCGGCCCCGCCGTACCGGAGACGACAGACGACGAGGGAGTCCCACCGTGAAGTACATGATGCTGATCATGGCCGACGCCGCCGACGAGAACGGCGGCGCGGCCGGCTGCACCGTCGAGGACTGGACGGCCTACGACAAGGAGGTCAGGGACGCGGGGATCATGGTCTCCGGCGAGTCGCTGGCCGACCTGGTCACCGCCACGAGGGTGCGGGTGGACGAGAACGGCCGGCGGGTCGTGACCGACGGCCCGTTCGCCGAGACCCGGGAACTCCTCGGCGGCTTCTACGTGATCGACGTGCCGGATCTCGACGCCGCGCTCGACTGGGCCGCCCGCTGCCCCGGCGCGCGGGACGGCTCGGTCGTGGTCCGGCCGGTCGCCGAGTTCGGGGCCTGAGCACGATGGGCGGGCGGGACGCCGGAGTGCCGGCGCCGGACGGGTCGCCGATGGCGTCGGTGGAGGCGGTGTTCCGGGAGGAGCGCGGCCGGCTGCTGGCGGCCCTGGTACGCCGCTTCGGCGATCTCGACCTGGCCGAGGAGGTCACCTCGGAGGCCGTCGAGGCGGCGCTGGAGCGCTGGCCGGTCGACGGCGTCCCGCCCAAGCCCGGCGCGTGGCTGATGACCACGGCGCGGCGCAAGGCCGTCGACCGGCTGCGGCGCGACCAGGCCCTCGCCGCGCGGCTGGCCGTCCTGCAGGTGGAAGCGGACCGGGCGGGTCCCGTCCCCGCCGCCGAGCCGGGCGGCGATCTGCCCGACGAGCGGCTGCGGTTGTTCTTCACCTGCGCCCACCCTGCCCTCGCGGCCGAGGACCGGGCGGCGCTGACGCTGCGCTACCTGGGCGGGCTGACCACGCCCGAGGTGGCCCGCGCCTTCCTGGTCCCCACGGCGACCATGGCCAAGCGGATCACACGGGCCAAGAGGAAGATCGGCGAAGCCCGGATCCCGTTCCGCGTCCCCGGCGCCGACGAGCTGCCGGAACGGCTGCCGGGGGTCCTCCAGGCGGTGTACTCGATCTTCACCGAGGGGTATGCGGCCAGTTCGGGCCCGCTGCTGCAGCGGCTCGACCTGGCCGAGGAGGCCGTCCGGCTGGCCCGGATCCTGCACCGGCTGCTGCCGGGCGAGCGGGAGACCGCCGGGCTGCTCGGGCTGATGCTGCTGGTCCACGCCCGGCGCGACGCCCGTACCGGCCCGGACGGCGAACCGGTGCTGCTCGAGGAGCAGGACCGGGGCCGGTGGGACCGGCCGATGATCGAGGAGGGCCGCGCCCTGGTGCCGGTCGCGCTGACCGGCGGCCCGCCCGGCCCGTACGGCGTGCAGGCCGCGATCGCCGCCCTGCACGACGAGGCCGCCGATGTCGCCGCCACCGACTGGCCGCAGATCGTGGCGCTGTACGACGTGCTGCTCGCGATCGCGCCGTCGCCGGTCGTCGCGCTGAACCGGGCCGCGGCGGTGGCGATGCGCGACGGCCCGCAGGCGGGCCTGGAACTGCTCGACGGGCTGGCGGGCGAACCGCTGCTGCGCGGCCACCACCCCTACCCCGCCGCCCGGGCCGACCTCCTGCACCGGCTCGGCCGCGACGCCGAGGCCGCCGCGGCCTACCGCGAGGCGCTCGACCTGGCCGGCACCGAACCGGAACGGGCCCTCCTGCGCCGCCGGCTGGACATGATCGAGCGACCCGGCTCGTAGCCGTCCCGCACGGCGCTCCACTCCCCGCTCACCGCCTATGGCGGATCAATGACGCACGGAAGCGAGTTCGACATGCGACACGACCGGATCCTCGCCTGGGTACGGGCCGAACGTGCTCGTCCAGCCCCTGGGCCGGGCGCTGGTGGACGGCCGGCACGCCGCCGGCTCGACGGTCACGGCCGACGCCGACGGCGCCTCGCTGATCATCAAGCCGGGCGGCCCGGCCGGCGGGTGACGCCGCCGCACGGCCGGACCACGGGAGAGAGAGTCGGGTGCCCGGGGCCGTCTCAGGCGGACGGCTGCACGTTCGCGAGCGCCGCCTTGTGGAGGACGTTGGCCGCCAGGCGCATGTGGGCGGCGTCGACGAGGCGTCCGTCACGGCCGATGGCGCCCGTGCCGCCTTCGGCGGCGGCCTGGTAGACCTCCATCGACTCCCGGGCCTCGGCCACCTCCTCGGGCGTCGGCGCGAAGACCTCGTTGGCCACCGCGACCTGGCTCGGATGGATGGCCCACTTGCCGTCGAAGCCCAGCAGGGCGGCGTGCGTGGCGGCCCGGCGGTAGCCGTCGGCGTCCTTGTAGGCCGGGTACGGCGCGTCGATGGCGTCGATGCCGGCGGTGCGGGCGGCGGTCAGCACCTGGACCCGGGCGTGGTGCCAGAAGTCGCCGGGGTAGTCGCCCAGCGGGTCGAAGTTGCCGTCGACCCTGGCGTGCATCGACGCGGACAGGTCCCCGGCGCCGAAGATGATCGCCTCCAGCCGGTCGCTCGACCGGGCGATCTCGACCGCGTTCGCCAGGCCCTCGGCCTCCTCGATCAGCACCTCGAGCCCGATCCGCTTGGACAGGCCGAGCTTGTCCTCCAGCTGGGTCAGCAGGACGTCCACCCACCACACGTCGCGGGCCGTGCGCGCCTTGGGCACGATGATCACGTCGAGCGCGTCGCGCGCGCCGGTCACGACCTCGATGACGTCGTCGTGGCACCAGCGCGTGTCGAGCCCGTTGACGCGGACGGCGCGGACGGTGCGGCCCCAGTCCAGCCCGGTCAGCGCCTTGACGGCGATGCCGCGCGCCGACTCCTTGGCGGCGGGGGCGCAGGCGTCCTCCAGGTCCAGGAAGACCAGGTCGGCTCCGGACCCGGCCGCCTTCTGGCACATGTACTCGCTGCTGGCGGGCGTCGCCAGCTCCGACCGGCGTGCTCTCGGCTCGCGCATCAGATGATCCCTTCCGTCCGCAGCTTCTCGATCTCGGCGGGGTCCAGGCCGAGCAGCTCTCCGTACACGTGGTCGTTGTCGGCGCCGAGGGGGCGGCCCAGGTGCCCGACCCGCCCCGGCGTGCCGCTGAGCCGGACGACGGGCGCCTGCACCGTCACCCGGCCGAAGTCCGGGTCGTCCACCGGCAGGAACATCCCGCGGGCCCGCAGGTGCTCGTCGGCCAGCAGCTGGGGCGCCTCGTACACGGGCGCGGCGGTCACCTGGGCCGCCTCGAAGACCGCCATGGCCTCGTCCAGCGTCCGCTGCGCCACCCAGTCGGCGACCAGCCCGTCGACCTCCAGCGCCCGTTCCTGCCGGCGCACGGGGTCGACGTAGTCGGGGTGGACGGCCAGGTCGTCCCGTCCGATGGCGCGGAACACCCGCACCGCGATGCTCGGCGACGCGCTGGAGATCGCCAGCCACCGGCCGTCGGAGGTGCGGTAGGCGTTGCGGGGCGCGCTGGCGTCGAGCCGGTTGCCGACCCGTCCCTTGACGGTGCCGAGCTGGTCGTAGGCCAGCGTCGAGGATTCCAGCAGCCGCGACAGCGGCTCGATGAGGCTCACGTCGACCAGTTGGCCCTCGCCGCCGTGCACGTCGCGGTGGTAGAGCGCCATCATGACCGCGTACGTGGCGGCCATCCCGGCGACGCCGTCGGCCAGCATGAACGGCGGCAGCGTGGGCGGCCCGTCGGGCTGGCCGGTCACCTGCGCGAAGCCGCTCATCGCCTCCGCGAGCGTCCCGTACCCGGGGCGGTCGCTCTTGGGTCCGCCGGCGCCGTAGCCGCTGATGTGCGCGAACACGATGTGCGGATGCGCGGCGTGGACCGACGCGTAGTCGATCCCCCAGCGCTCCAGGGTGCTCGGCCGGGTGCCGACGACGAGCACGTCGCTGGTGGCCAGCAGCCGGTGGAGCAGGTCCTGCCCGGCGGGCCTGCGCAGGTCGAGGGTCACGCACTTCTTGTTCCGGCTGATGCTCTTCCAGACCAGGCCGATGCCGTCCTTGCGGTCGCCCCAGGTGCGCATCGGGTCCCCGGTGCGCGGCGGCTCGACCTTGATCACCTCGGCGCCGAACTCGCCGAGCGCGGTGGCCACCGTCGGGCCCGCCGCGAGGGTGGCCGTCTCGACGACGCGCAGGCCGTGCAAGGGCCCCCGCTCGTCCGGGCCGGTGCCGCGCCCGCCGCCCGCCGATCGTTCTCGTTCGACCATTCTGCCTCTCCGCCGCCTCTCTGCTGGATCCGTGCCGGCTCGCGCCGGCTCTCTGCGGCCCCTGTCCCGCGGGCGGGTCGCTACCGGCCCGTGAGGCGGGCGACGACGGGCGCGAAGCGCTCGAACTCCGTCTGCTGGACGCTGATGTAGCTGGGGCCGAAGACCTCGCGGCGCTCCTGGAGGCGCTCGGCCACCTCTTCCAGCGAGCCGAGCAGCACGTTGGGGTGCTCGGGGAGCAGGGCCGCGTCCACGCCGAGCACCTTGGCCACGCGGGCGGCGGCCTCGCCGGGGTCGTCGGTGATCTGGGTGAAGAAGGGCGAGCTCTCGATCTCGATGTCGTCCAGCCGGTCGCCGGCGGCCTCGCGGACGATGCCGTACCGGTGGACGGCCTCCTGCGCCGGGGTGCGGCCCGCTTCGTTCACCGCCTCGAACGGCACGTTGTTGATGCTGACGATGTCCGCCTCGCGGGCCGCCAGGGACAGCACCCGCTTCTTGGCACCGCCGATCATGATCGGGGGGCGGGGGCTCTGGACCGGCACCGGCAGGCCGGAGTAGCCGGTCACGGTCGCGTACTCGCCCCGCAGGTCCATCTGCTCGCCGCTCCAGTGCGCCTTGACGAGGGCGACGACCTCCTCCAGCTTGTCGACGCGGCGCGGCGGCGGCGCGAAGGTGAGCCCCATCGCCCGGTACTCGGCGTCGCTCCACCCGGCGCCGATGCCGAATTCCAGCCGCCCCTCCGACAGCAGGTCGATCGTGGCGGCCTCCTTGGCCAGCGCGGCGGGCACGTGGTAGTCGGCGCAGAAGACGCGGCAGCCGACGCGGAGCGTCTCGGTGACCGCCGCGGCGGTCGCCATGGCGGCGATGGGGGCGAGGTGCTGCGGCGGGAACCGCATCTCGCGCGACACCTGACCCGGCCCCACGTAGTGGTCCGACACGAACAGCGTGGCGTAGCCGAGGTCCTCGACCTTGCGGGCGAGCTCGCGCCACTCGGCGGCCGACTTCGCCTTGGTCGCCTGGACGGCGAACCGGAAAGGATGCATATTTTCCACCGTGCGATAATAGTGTGTCGTGCAGGAGCCGCGCCATCCCCCCTGGCGCGGCACGACCGCGGTGAGCGCTGCTCACCGCCACGGCGAAGGGACGAGCGATGGTCAAGCGCGCGAGGTACGAGGACTACAAGGACAGCTACCCCAACTACCGGTTCGAGCTGAGCGACGACGGCATCCTGCTCATGCAGTGCCACACGAACGGCGGCAGCCTGGTGTGGGACTGGAAGTCCCACGACGACATGTCCGACGCCTTCTCCGACGTCGCCGGGGACCGCGAGATCAAGGTCCTCATCCACACCGGCACCGGGGAGAACTACAACGCCGACTGGGGCCGGCTGCCCAACGGCGAGCTGCCCGACCCGCCCGTCTACGACGTGATGCCGGGCGTCAGGGGGCTCTACAAGCTGGACGAGAAGGCCTGGTACAACCGCCACCTGCAGTGGAACGTTCTCGAGGTGGACGTGCCGATGATCAGCGTGGTCAACGGCCCGTGCAACATCCACTCCGAGGTCCCGCTGATGGGCGACATCGTGCTGGCCTCCGAGGACGCCTGGTTCCAGGACGTGTCCCACTTCCCGCGCGGCCAGGTCCCGGGCGACGGCCAGCACGTGATCTGGAGCTACCTGGTCGGCCACAACCGGGCCCGCTACTTCCTGCTCACGGGCAAGAAGCTGTCGGCCCAGGAGGCCCTCGAGTGGGGCGCGGTCAACGAGGTGCTGCCGAAGGACCAGCTGATGGACCGGGCGTGGGAGCTGGCCCGCGAGCTGGTGAAGCGCCCGCCGATGGTGCTGCGCTACACCCGGCAGCTGTTCACCAACCAGATCAAGCGCGCCTACCTGGACGAGCTGGGCCACGGTGTGGCCCGCGAAACCTACGCCCAGCAGGAGTTCTTCCCCTTCGGCGGCGGGATGGAGCCGCTGGACCGCGCCTGGAACGACAACCCGTGGACCAAGTGATCCAGCCCCAAAAGAAGACAGAAGTCTGTTCGTCCTTGAAAAAAGTGACTACTATCCAAGAGACACGACGCCAAGGAGACAGGTCATGACCGACCTTCAACAGCGCCTGGCCACTGGCAAGGGCAAATTCACCCCCACGTACGAGGACCTCGACACCGAGCCCGTCAACTACGAGGACTCGATCTCCCCGGAGTTCTTCGAAGCCGAGCGGGAAGCGGTCTTCAAGCGGTCCTGGCTGTACGTCGGCCGCTCCGAGCTGCTGCCGCGCAAGGGGACCTTCTTCACCCGCGAGCTGCCGGGCCTCGCCTCGATCGTCATCACCCGCGGCCGCGACGGGTCCGTGAACGCCTTCCACAACGTGTGCGCCCACCGCGGCAACAAGGTCGTCTGGCAGGAGCACCCGCAGGAGGAGTCCAAGGGCTCGTGCCGCGAGTTCGCCTGCAAGTACCACGGCTGGCGGTACGGCCTGGACGGCCGGGTCACGCACGTCACCAACGAGGGCGAGTTCTTCAACCTCGACAAGGACTCCCTGCGGATGCCGCCGGTGCACGTCGAGGAGTTCGCCGGCTTCATCTTCGTCAACCTCTCCGAGAACCCGGTCCCGCTGCGGACCTACCTCGGCGACCGCCTCCTGGAGCTGGAGGCCTACCCGTTCCGCCTGATGACGCAGCGGTACGGGTTCTCCGCCCCCATCAAGGGCAACTGGAAGCTGGCCGTCGACTCGGTCTGCGAGTGGTACCACCCGCCGTACGTGCACGCCCGCTTCATCGACCGCGACATCTCCAAGGCCGAGAAGCTCGTGCCCCCGGTGGACTCCTACCATTACGACCTGTTCACGCCGCACATGCTCACCTCGGTGCCCGGCCCGCCGCCGCTGCCGCCGCGCGAGCCCGGCACGGCGGGCCCGGCCGTCCGCGACCAGAAATGGGTCTACCGCCTGTTCAGGGCGGGCCTGTTCGGTCCGGACGACATCCCCGACATCGGCCCGCTGCCCGAGTTCCTCAACAAGGGGCAGATCAAGTCGTGGGGCAACGACCAGTTCTGGCTGTTCCCCAACCTGTCGGTCCAGATCTGGGCCCGCGGCTTCTACATCACCTACACCTACTGGCCCGACGCGGTCGACTCGCACCGCTACGACATCGACCTGTACTTCGTGCCGCCCCGCAACGCCCAGGAGCGGCTGGCGCAGGAGCTGATCGTCGACAGCACCATCGAGTTCGCCATGCAGGACGTCAACACCATCGAGGCGACCCAGCAGGGCCTGTCGACGCGCGCCAACCAGACCTTCCACCTCAGCGACCAGGAACTGCTGATCCGCAAGTTCCACAAGACCGTCCGCGACACCGTCGCCGCGCACCAGGCCGGTCTCGGCCGGCAGGAGGGCTGATGTCCACGACCACGCGCAGCCTGCCCGAGCAGTTCAGCGAGCTGGAGCCCTTCGTCGCCGACTGGGCCAGGCCGACCCGGCAGGAACGCTACGACATGCGCCTGTCCAAGACGTTCGAGGAGCTGGCGGAGTTCTACGACGCCATCGCCCCGCGCGCCGAGGAGGCCATCGAGTACCTCAACGGGCTCGACCTGAACGATCTGCCCGAGGACGCCACGCGCCTGCTGCAGCTGCTCTACTCGATGATCCTCGTGTCGTACGCGGTCAACGTGTTCATGCAGCCGCGCATCCCCGACTCCGGCGCCGCCTTCTTCGACACCGCCGTCGAACCGGCCGTCTGAACGGGGGAAGCGACCGATGCCCGTCACCACCACCCCGATCGGACCGACCACCGGTGTGGAGATCACCGGCCTGCACGGCAGTGCGCTGGTCGACCGCGGCGTGGCCGACGACTGCCTCGCCGCCCTGGAGCGCTACGGCGTGGTGATCTACCGCGACGCCGATGTCGGCGACGACGACCTCGTCGCCTTCAGCGCGCTCCTGGGCGAGGTCGTCCCGCTGGCCATGGGCGGCCACGAGCGACCGGAGATCCAGAAGATCACCCGCGACGCGTCCAAGAGCAAGCTCGCCGCCTACCGCGAGGCGACCTTCTTCTGGCACATCGACGGCACCACCGACACCGTGCCGAACAAGGCGACGCTGCTCACCGCCCGGCAGGTCTCCGACGACGGCAGCGGCGACACCGAGTTCGCCAACACCTACGCGGCGTACGAGGCGCTGACCGAGGAGGAGAAGCGCGAACTGGAGGGCCTGCGGGTGGTGCACAGCTTCGCCGCCTCCCAGTCGCTGGTGTACCCGGACCCCTCCCCCAAGGAGCGGGCGGCGTGGGACAAGGTGCCCTCCCGCGAGCACCCCCTGGTGTGGACGCGCCGCAGCGGCCGCAAGTCGCTGCTGATCGGCGCGACCGCCGGGGAGGTCGTCGGGCGCCGGGCCGAGGAGGGCCGGGCGCTGCTGGACCGCCTGCTGGAGCTGGCGACCGGCCCCCGCTTCACGATCCGGCACCGCTGGCGGCCGGGCGACCTGGTCATCTGGGACAACACCGGGATGCTCCACCGGGCGCAGCCCTACGGCGAGAACTCCTCCAGGCTGATGCACCGCACCAGCCTGGCCGGGGAGGAGGAGGTGCGATGAGCGAGCCGAACGCGGCCGCCGTGCCCGGACGGCGCACGGCGGTCGTGACCGGCGGCGGCTCGGGCATGGGCCGGGCGATCGTGCACCGCCTGGCCCAGGACGGGCTGCCCGTCGCGATCGTCGACCTCGACGCCGAACGCGCCGAGGCCGTCGCCGGCGAGGTCCGGGAGAAGGGCGGCGAGGCGCTCGCGGTCGGCGGTGTCGACGTGTCCGACCGGGCACAGGTCGACGCGGCCGTGCAGCGGGTGCGCGAGGGTCTCGGGCCGGTGCTGGTGCTGGTGAACAACGCCGGCATCACCGGGTTCCGGGAGTTCATGAAGATCACCGACGAGAAGTGGCGCCGCATGCTGGCGGTCAACCTCGACGGGCCCTTCTACTGCACGCAGGCCGTCCTGCCCGACATGATCGAGGCGGGCTGGGGGCGGATCGTCAACATCTCCTCCTCCAGCGCCCAGGGCGGCCAGCAGTACATGGCCCACTACGTCGCCGCCAAGGCCGGCCTGATCGGCATGACCAAGTCGCTGGCGCTGGAGTTCGGGCCCAAGGGGATCACCGTCAACACGATCCCTCCCGGCTTCATCGACACCCCCATGCTCAGGGAGTCGGAGCGGCGCGGGATGTTCGGCGGCACGGTCGAGGAGCACACCCGGCTGACCCCGGTCCGCCGCCCGGGCCGCCCGGAGGACATCGCCGCCGCGTGCGCCTTCCTCGTGTCCGACGAGGCCGGGTACGTGACCGGTCAGATCATCGGCGTGAACGGCGGGCGCAACACCTGATGGATCGTCGAAAGCGAAGCCGGGCGGCGACGGCGGATAGCGTTTCCACGTGATGGAAGCGATCCTTGAGACCGGCGTCGACCTCCCGCGGGTCCAGGCCGGGTCGAACCCCCAGCACGCGGTGCTGGGACTGTTCACCGACTACTGGTTCGACCGGGAGGAGTTCCTGCCGTCCGCCGCCCTGGTGGCGCTCCTGACGGAGTTCGACAATTCGCCCGCGAGCGCGCGCGCAGCCATCGCGCGCCTCGCGCGGCGGAACGTCCTGGAGTCCGCACGGCAGGGCCGCCGGACCTTCTACCGGCTCACCCCGACCGCCAACCGGGTGCTGGAGGGGGCGCAGCGGCGCACCGTCGAGTTCGGGTCCGGCGACCGGGAGTGGGACGGCTCGTGGACGACCGTGGTGTTCTCCGTCCCCGACGACCAGCGCGACCTGCGGTACGTGATCCGGACGCGGCTGCGGTGGCTGGGCTACGCCCCGCTCTACGACGGCGTGTGGGTGTCGCCGCACGCCGACGGCGACCAGACGGCGGAGCTGTTCAGGAGCATCGCGGTCGCCAACGCCACCGTGCTGCGCTCGACCGTGACGTACGCGGCCAACCGCGGCGACCCCCTCACGGCGTGGGACGTCGCCGCGATCGGCGCGCAGTACGAGGAGTTCATCGCCGAGTTCGAGCCGCTCCTGGACCGGGTCGAGCACGGCCGGGTCGGGACGTCGGAGGCGCTGGTGGCCAGGACCAGCGTCAAGGACTCCTGGCGCGAGCTGGTGAGCGTCGACCCCGAACTGCCGGAGAGCCTGCTCCCGCCCGCGTGGCCGGGGAGGCGGGCGCGGCGGCTCTTCGCGCGGATCTACGACGGGCTGGGGCCGCTGGCGGAGGCCCGGTTCCGGCAGATCCTCGCCAACCACGACGCGGCGCTGGCGCCCATGGCGCGGCACCGCACCACCACCAGCACGCCATAGCGGAACCGTAGGGATGGACGCCATGACGCTCAGCAAGGGCCGGCTCGCCGGCAAGGTCTCGGTCATCACCGGCGCGGGCTCGGGAATCGGCAGGTCCATGGCGCTGCTGTTCGCGGCGGAGGGCGCGCGGGTCGTCTGCGCCGACCGCAGCGGTCGGCAGGACGACACCGCCGCCGAGATCGGGGAGGCGGCCGCCGCCGTCCACTGCGACGTGTCGTCCGCGGCCGACGTGCGGGCGATGATCGAGACCGCCGAGCGGCGGTTCGGGCGGCTGGACGTCCTGTGCAACAACGCCGGTTTCGGCGGCCCCAGGAAGCCCATCGTCGAGCAGGACGAGAGCACCTTCGACGACGTCGTCGCGGTGAACCTCAAGGGCGTCTTCCTGGGCATGAAGTACGGGATCGAGGCGATGCTGCGCACCGGCGGGGGCTCGGTGGTCAACACCGCCTCCGCCGCGGGCCTGGTCGGCTGGAAGCACCATTCGGTGTACTCCGCGGCCAAGGGCGGGGTCGTCCAGATGACCAAGAGCGCGGCGCTGGACTACGCCAAGGAGGGCGTGCGCGTCAACGCGATCTGCCCGGGCAACACCTACACCGGCCTCGCCGGCGCGACGCGCGAGGACCCGGAGCCGCCGCCCGGATCCAGGATGCCGGTCCAGCCGATGGACCGGTGGGGCCTGCCCTCCGAGCTGGCCGCCGCCGCGCTCTTCCTGGCCAGCGACGAGTCGTCGTTCATCACGGGCACGGCCCTTCCCGTGGACGGCGGCTACGTCGCCCGCTGAGGCCGCGGCGGGCGGCCCCGGCCTCCGCGACACTCCCGCCGGGCGCTCACGGCACCCCTCTGATTTCATACTGAAAAGCTAGGGATATGGTGTCCCGGGAGCACGGCCCACCTTGCTACCGGCGGGAGTGACATGGAGTACGACGAGTTCGGGCTCTTCGAGGAGAACGCCCGGGAGGCCGGGCTGCCGTGGACGGGGCCGCCGGCCGTGCGCCGGGAGTCCGTCGAGGTCGCCCCGGGGCAGCGGGTCAGCTCCCTGGTCTGGGGCGAGGGGCCGCCGCAGCTCGTGCTGGTGCACGGCGGCGCGCAGAACGCGCACACCTGGGACACCGTCGCGCTGGCCCTCGATCGCCCCCTGGTCGCGGTCGACCTTCCCGGCCACGGGCACTCCGACTGGCGCGAGGACCGGGACTACTGGCCCGTCCGCAACGCCGAGGCGGTCGCGACCGTCGTCGAGCGGCTCGCACCGGAGGCCGACGCGGTCGTCGGCATGTCGCTGGGCGGGCTCACGGCGATCCGGCTGGCCGCGCTGCGCCCCTCGCTGGTGCGCAGGCTCGTCGTCGTGGACGTGAGCCCGGGGGTGAACCGGGACAAGGCGGCGCCGATCGCGGCGTTCGTCGACGGCCCCGAGACCTTCCCCTCCCTGGAGGATCTCCTGGAGCGGACGGTCCAGTACAACCCGGGCAGATCGGTGAGCTCGCTGCGCAGGGGGATCCTGCACAACGCCCGGCGGCTGCCCGACGGCACCTGGCAGTGGCGCTATGACCGGCTGCGGCCGCCGGGTGACCCGTTCGGGTTCGGCGAGCTCTGGGAGGATCTCGCCGCGGTGAAGGCGCCGACGATGCTGGTCCTGGGCTCGCTCTCCGGTGTCGTCTCGCCCGACGACGTCGCCGAGTTCTCGCGCCGCCTCCCCGGGGCGCGGATCGAGACCGTCGAGGGCGCGGGCCACTCCGTCCAGGGCGACAGGCCTCTCGAACTGGCACGCCTCATCGACGACTTCTCCTGACGACCAAGGCAGCACCTCGGCCCGGCCGAGCCCGTCAGGCCGAGCGATCAGGGCGAGCGGGTCAGGGCGAGCGGGTCAGGGCGAGTCGGGGGCCTTGGCGGCCAGCAGGCGGGCGCGGCTGTTGGACAGGTGGACCCGGACGGCGGCGCGCGCGGCCTCGCGGTCCTGGCGCTCGATCGCGGCGTAGATGTTCTCGTGCTCGGTCACGATCGTGGCGAAGTCGGGGCGGCGGGGATGCAGCCGCTCACGCGGCATGATGATCATGGACGGGCCCAACGAGCCCAGCAGGTCGCCGAAGTACCGGTTGCCGGTGGCCAGCGCGATCCGCAGGTGGAACCGGTAGTCGGCGTTCACCGCCGTGCTGGGGTGGGCGGCCGCGCGGGCGAAGCCCTCCAGGGCCTGGTGCAGGCCGGTGAGGGCCGACTCGGTACGGCGGTCGGCGGCCAGGCCCGCCGCCTCCGTCTCCACCCCCATCCGGAGGTCGAGCAGGTCGAGCACGTCCCGCAGGTCGCGGGGCTCCGGCTCGAACCCGGTCGTGCTCGGCCTGGCCAGGACGAAGCTGCCGCGGCCGTGCTGGGTCTCGATCAGCCCGGCGGCCTTGAGGCGCGCGATGGCCTCGCGCACGACCGTCCTGCTCACGCCGTAGGTCTCGACGAGGCTGACCTCGGTCGGCAGCCGCTCCCCCGGCCTGATCACGCCCTCCTGGATGCGGGCGGTGAGGAGGTCGACGAGGCGCTGGGTCCTGGTCGTCATGTCGAGTAGCTCTCGGTGGTCCACGCCCGCGCCTGCCCGCTCATCGTGATGCCGAGGCCGGGCCGGCCGGGCACGATCATCCGCCCGTCGCGGATGTCGAGGCGCTCGTCGAACAGCGGCTCCAGCCACTCGAAGTGCTCCACCCACGGCTCGGACCGGTAGGCGGCGGCCAGGTGCAGGTGGATCTCCATGGCGAAGTGCGGGGCCAGCTGCAGGTGCTCGTGGTCGGCCAGGGCGGCCAGGCGCAGGAACGGCGTGATCCCGCCGATGCGCGGCGCGTCGGGCTGGACGACGTCGGCGCCTCCGGCCCTGATGAGCTCGGCGTGCTCGGTCACGCTGGTGAGCATCTCACCGGTGGCGACGGGGGTGTCCAGCGCGGTGGCGAGCGCGGCGTGCCCGGCGTGGTCGTAGGCGTCCAGCGGTTCCTCGATCCAGACCAGGCCGTGCCGTTCCATGGCGCGGCCCATCCGGTGCGCGGTCGCCCGGTCCCACTGCTGGTTGGCGTCGACCATCAGGGGGACGTCCTCGCCGAGGTGCTCGCGGACGGCGTCCAGCCTGGCCAGGTCCGTCCTGGTGTCGGGCTGGCCGACCTTGATCTTGATGCCGCCGATGCCGCGTTCCAGGGAGGCGGTGGCGTTCTCAAGGACCTGCTCGAGGGGGGTGTGCAGGAACCCGCCGGAGGTGTTGTAGCAGCGGACCGAGTCGCGGTGCGCGCCGAGCAGCTTGGCCAGCGGCAGGCCGGCGCGCCTGGCCTTCATGTCCCACAGGGCCACGTCGAGGGCGGCGATCGCCTGGATGGCCAGGCCGCTGCGGCCGACCGAGGCCCCGGCCCACACCAGCTTGTCCCAGATGCGCGCGATGTCGTTGGGGTCCTCGCCGACCAGCTCGTGCGCGATCTCCTTGGCGTGCGCGTACTGCCCCGGCCCGCCGGCGCGCTTGGAGTAGCCGAACCCGATGCCCTCGTGCCCCTGCTCCGAACCGATCTCGGCGAACAGGAAGGCGATCTCGGTCATCGGGCGCTGCCGCCCGGTGAGGACCTTGGCGTCGCTGATCGGCGTGGCCAGGGGGAGGCGGACCGAGGACAGGCGGACCCGGGCGATGCGGTCGGGACGAGTCATCATGATGACAACTTAAGACATCATACGACGAGAAGGGAGAGGGCAAGTCCGAAACCGGCGATCGCGATCGCGTAGCGCAGCGGCCGCTCCGGAAGTCGTCGTACGACTTTGGGCCCCAGCCAGCTGCCCACCAGGCAGCCGCAGGACAGCAGCCCCGCGGCCGGCCAGTGCACCGGGGCCAGGAACGCGAAGGCGACCGCGGCGGTGACGTTGGCCGCGCCGGTCGCCAGGTTCTTCACCGCGTTGGTCACCGGCAGCGGCTCGGTCGCGGTGGCGCACAGCACGGCCAGCATCAGCACCCCGGACGCGGCGCCGAAGTAGCCGCCGTACAGCCCGACGAGCGCGACCGGCACGACCAGCGGCAGGAACGAGGGCTCGGGCACCTCGTCCGGATCGGCCGCCGCGGCCGCGGCGCGCGCCGACCGCGCCTCGGCCCACTCGCGCAGCCGGTCGCGCGCCAGCAGCAGCGCCGATCCGAGCGCGATGAGCCAGGGCACCACCGCCTCGAACGCCGAGGCGGGCGTGGTGAGCAGGAGCCACGCGCCGAGCGACCCGCCCGCGGCGGCCACCGCGACCAGCCGTACGACGCGGCGCGCCTGGCCGCGCAGCTCGGGACGCGATCCGGTGGCGGCGCCGACCGTGGTGGAGAACATCGCCACGGTGTTGGTGACGTTCGCGACGACCGGCGGCAGGCCGAAGGCGAGCAGCGCCGGGTAGCTGCACAGCGAGGCCAGGCCGGCGATGGAGCCGGCCAGCCCGGAGGCCAGGCCCGCCGCCATCAGCAGGGCGCCCGAGGACAGGTCCACCCGTCAGGCCGTCCGGGCGCGATGGAGACCGTCCGCGCGAAGGGCGGGGCGGGCGGCCCGGCGCCCTCGTGCGGGAAGAGTCATCACACCTCTCGGCAGGCTCCGATATCGATCACGGCCGGAGTATTGACACCCGTACCGAAATGCGGCCAAGCTGCTCGCCACATGTCATCCAACTATATATGGAGACAAGTTGGCGCAAACGACGCCCCATGGCGACACGATCGAACGGTTGCGCCGGGGCATGGCGGCGGGGGTGCTCTCGTTCCCGCTGACCGCCCTGGACGCGAGCGGCCGCGTCGACCTCGACGCCTGCCGCGCCCACCTGCGCTCCCAGCTCGCCGCCGGACCCGGCGCGCTGTTCCCCTGCTGCGGAACGGGCGAGTTCTTCTCCCTCGCCGAGGACGAGTACGAGGCGCTCGTCACGGCGGCGGTGCAGGAGGCGGACGGCACCATGCCGGTGGTCGTGGGCGCGGGGTACGGCTGGGCGCAGGCCGCCCGGTTCGCGGCCATCGCCGAACGCGCGGGCGCGGACGCCCTGCTCCTCCTGCCGCCCTACCTGGTCGAGACGCCGCCGCAGGGACTGGTGGACCACGTGCGCCGCGTCGCCGAGAGCACCGCGCTGCCGCTCATCGTCTACCAGCGGGCGCAGGTGCGGATCGAGGTCGCCGACGTGCCCGCCCTCGCCGCGATCCCCGGCGTGATCGGCGTCAAGGACGGGCACTGCGACCTCGACCGGCTCCAGCGCATCAAGCTGGCCGCCCCGGCGGACTGGCTGTTCTTCAACGGCGCGGCCACCGCCGAGATGCAGGCGCGCGCCTACCGCAGCATCGGAGTACCGGCCTACTCCTCGGCCGTCCACGCCTTCGCCCCCGAGATCTCCCGGGCCTTCTTCACCGCCCTGCACACCGATGACCACGAGCGCGTCGACGAGCTGCTCGAGCGGTTCTACATCCCGCTGGTCGAGCTGCGCGACCGGGGAACCGGGTACGCGGTCTCCCTGGTCAAGGCGGCGGCCAGGCTGCGCGGCGCGAACGTCGGCCCGGTGCGCGCCCCGCTGGTGGACCCCGATCCCCGGCACCTGGACGAACTCGACGCCCTCCTGACCACGGGCCTGGCACTCGTCGGCGCCACCCGCTGACCCGACCCCGCTCCCGTCCGTCGCTCCCTTCCTTCGCTCCCGCCCCGCCGCCTACCCCGCCCTCTCCGCCCCACCCCCATCCCAGCCAGACCGAGTCCACCCCGACTGGTTCCCCCGACCGAGCCCACGCTCAGGTCCAGCCCTCCCTTCCGCGCTGGTGAAACGGAGAAAGAAATGAGAATCGGCGTATTCCTGGCCGCCGTCACCGTCACCGTCACCGCGTCCGCCTGCTCCGTCCAGGGCGGCAGCGCCGACAAGACCTCCTCCGGCTACCCCACCAAGCCCGTGGAGTTCACCGTGCCGCAGGACCCCGGCGGCAGCACCGACCTGCTCACCCGGGCGCTCGCCAAGAACATCGACAAGCCGCTCGGGCAGAAGGCCGTCGTGGTCAACAAGCCGGGCGCCAACGGCAAGATCGCGGGCAAGGACGTGTTCGGGAGCAAGCCGGACGGCTACCGGGTCGCGGTGATGCCCCAGTCGCTGTTCGCCATCGGCCCGCTGATGCTCGACGACCCCGACGCCATCCAGCTCAAGGACATGACGCTGGTCAGGGGGCTCGCCGTCGAGGACTACGTCCTGGTGGTGCCCGCGTCCTCCAGGTACCGCACGCTCAAGGACCTGCTCGGCGCGGACGGCCTCAAGTACGGCACCACCGGCCCCGGCACCGGCAGCCAGCTCTCCCAGGCGCTGCTGTTCGGCACGGCCAAGGTCGAGGCCTCGCCCGTCCCGTTCGACGGCGGCGCCCCCACGGTCACCGCGGTGCTCGGCGGCAAGGTCGACGTCGCCTCCGTCCAGATCGCCGAGGGGTTCAAGCACGTGCAGGCGGGCAAGATGCGCGCGCTCGCGGTCTTCTCCGAGAAGCGGCACGAGGCGCTGCCGGACGTGCCCACCGCCAAGGAGTCCGGCTACCAGGTCCTGGTCGACCAGCGCCGGTTCGTCGCCGCCCCGGCCGGGCTGCCCACCGACGTCCGCGACAAGCTCGGCGCCGCCATCGACAAGGCCGTCGCCTCCCCCGACTACCTCCGGCTGCTGAAGGCGAGCTACATCGTGCCGTGGAACGCCAACGGCGAGCAGGCCGCCGCCCAGATCAACGAGAGCCTCAAGCGGTTCTCCGCCATGTCGCAGCAGCTCGGCATCGACCTCAAGGCGCAGCAGTGACGCAGCAGACCGACGCCGAAGACGGGGCCGCGGCCTCGCCCGCACCCGACGTCCCGCGCGCACGCGCGCAGAACGTCGCGGCGGCACTGGTCCCGCTGGCCATCGGGGCGGTCGCCGCGGTCATGTCCTGGAACCTCGGGGTCGGCTCGCTGCCGGCCCCGGGGCCGGGCCTGTGGCCGCTGCTGGTCAGCGTCGTCATGGTGGTCCTCGCGGCGCTGCTGGTCCTGCGGTCGCGGCCGCGCGGCGACGAGGAGCCGTTCACCAAGGACGTCGTGACGGTCGCCGTCGCGGTGGCCTCGCTCCTGTGCTACGCGTTCCTGTTCGAGCTCATCGGCTTCGAGGTGCCCACCGTCGCGCTGCTGGTGCTGTGGATGAAGGGGCTGGGACGGGAGGGCTGGCGCGTCACCGCCGCGGTCTCGGTCGCGGCGACGGCGGCCCTCTACCTGCTGTTCATCACCGGGCTCGGGGTGTCGCTGCCCCACCTGATCCACCTCTGAACCCACCCCTGCATCCACCTGCGTATCCACCTCCGTACCCACCTGCGTACCCACCTGCGAGGACGACGACATGGACTTCCTCTCCCCGGTGATCTCGGGCTTCGGGGTGGTCTTCCAGCCGGAGAACCTCCTCTACTGCCTGCTCGGCGTCACCCTGGGCATGCTGGTCGGCGTCCTGCCCGGCCTCGGCCCGGCGGCCACCATCGCCGTGCTGCTGCCGATCACCTACAACATCGACCCGACCGCGGCGATCATCATGCTGGCCGGGATCTTCTACGGCGCCCAGTACGGCGGCACGATCACCTCGGTGCTGCTGCGGCTGCCCGGCGAGGCCTCCAGCGTGGTGACCGCCCTGGACGGCCACGCGATGGCGCTGCAGGGGCGCGCCGGCTCGGCGCTCGGCCTCGCCGCCATCGGCTCCTTCGTCGGCGGCACGGTCGCGATCGTCGCGCTGACGTTCGTCGCGCCGCTGGTGGCGGGATTCGCGCTGGACTTCGGCCCGTCGGAGTACACCGCCCTCGCGCTGCTCGGCATCCTGCTGATCACCACGCTCGGCAGCGGGTCGCGCCTGAAGAGCGGTCTCATGGCGACGGTCGGGCTGCTGCTGGCCACCGTCGGCCAGGACCCGCTGGAGGGCGCCGCCCGCCTGACCCTCGGCGTCGACGCGCTGCTGGACGGCATCGACTTCGTGATCGTCGCGATGGGGCTGTTCGGCGTCGCGGAGATCCTGCACAACCTGGAGTCGCTGCGGCGGCCGAGCGCCCCGATGGCCGAGGTGGGATCGGTCTACCCGTCCCGCGAGGAGATCGGCGAGTCCAAGGCGGCGATCGGCCGCGGCTCGGTGCTCGGGTTCCTGCTCGGCATCCTGCCCGGGGGCGGGGCGACGATGTCGTCGATGGTCTCCTACGCGCTGGAGAAGCGGGTCGCCAGGAGGCCTGAGCGGTTCGGCAAGGGCGCGGTCGAGGGCGTGGCGGGCCCGGAGACCGCGAACAACGCGGCCGCCACCTCCTCGTTCATCCCGCTGCTGACGCTGGGCCTGCCCGCCAACGCCACCATGGCGGTCATGTTCGGCGCGCTGACCATCCAGGGCATCACGCCGGGCCCGACGCTGGTGGACGAGAAGCCCGACCTGTTCTGGGGCGTGGTCAACTCGATGTACGTCGGGAACCTGCTGCTCCTGGCGATGAGCATGCCGCTGATCGGGCTGTTCGTGCGGGTGCTGCGCGTCCGGGCGGCCATCCTGGCCCCGCTGACGATCCTGATCACGATGATCGGGGTCTACACGGTCCGGATGAGCGTCTTCGACATGTTCCTGATGGTGGGCCTCGGCGTCGTCGGCTACCTGATGAAGAAGGTCGGGTTCGAGCCCGGCCCGCTCGTCCTGGCCTTCGTGCTCGGCTCCCTGCTGGAGTCGTCGTTCCGGCGGTCGATGCGGATCTTCGGAGGCGACCTCACCGGGTTCCTCACCCAGCCCATCACCGCCGTCCTGCTCGCCGCGATCGTCGTCATCGTGCTGGCGCCCGGCGTCCTGCACCTGAGGCGGCGGCGCGGCGCCGGGGCCGGGGGATCCGGCGCGACCGTATCCCCGTGAGGGCGCCGGGCCGTCCGGAAAATGGTTCGCCCGGCCGACGCGGGCGGGATTACGTTGCGCCCCATGACGAGCATCGAGGGCACGTGCGAGAGCCGCTTCGACAAGGTCGGTGAAGCGCTGGCGGCCTCGCTGGCCGCCGAGGACGTGGGCGCCTCGGCGGCCGTGTTCGTGGACGGCGAGCCCGTGGTCGACCTCTGGGGCGGCCACGTCGATGCGGCGCGCACCACCCCGTGGGGCCGCGACACCATCACCAACGTCTGGTCGACCACCAAGACGATGACCGCGCTGTGCGCGCTGATCCTCGCCGACCGCGGCGAGCTCGACCTGGACGCCCCGGTCTCCCGCTACTGGCCCGAGTTCGCGGCGGCGGGCAAGCAGGACGTGCTGGTGCGGCACCTACTCGGCCACACGGCGGGCCTGCCGGACTGGGACGGGCCGACCACGGTCGCCGACCTCTACGACCGGCCGGCCGTCACCGCGCGGCTCGCCGCGCAGGCCCCGCGGTGGCGGCCGGGCACCGAGGGCGGCTACCACTCGATCACCTTCGGTTACCTGGTGGGCGAGGTCGTCCGCCGCGTCACCGGTGACGGCCTGGGCGCGTTCTTCGCCCAGGAGGTCGCCGGGCCGCTGGGGGCCGACTTCCACATCGGGCTGCCGCCCGAGCACGACCACCGGGTCGCCCCGCTGATCCCCGACCCCCGGGGCGACCGGCCCGAGGACTTCCTGGTCGGGGTGGCCGACGCCAACACGCCCGCGTGGCGGCGCGCCGAGATGCCCGCCATCAGCGGATTCGGCAACGCCCGTTCGGTCGGCGCCGTGCAGTCGGTGCTGGCGTGCGGGGGCGCCGCCCGCGGCGTACGGCTGCTGTCGCCGGGCGGCTGCGAGCGCGTCTTCGACGAGCAGTTCCGCGGCGAGGACCGGATCCTGGGCGTTCCGATCCGCTGGGGCATGGGCTACCGGCTGGAGAACCGCACCTGCTCGTGGGGCGGCTGGGGCGGCTCGCTGGTCCTGGTGGACCTCGACCACCGGATGACGGTGTCGTACGTGATGAACCAGGTGCTCTGGGACGACGGCTACACGCGGGCCCTGAGCATCGTCCTCGCAGCCTACGACGCCCTCACCGCCTGAGAAGTGACGGGACGCGGCCGCGCCGGTCAGAGCTCGAAGCGGTAGCCCATGCCCGGCTCGGTGATCAGATGGCGGGGGTGGGCGGGGTCCGGCTCCAGCTTGCGGCGCAGCTGGGCGAGGTAGACGCGCAGGTAGTTGGTCTCCTTCTCGTACGCCGGCCCCCACACCTCGCGCAGCAGCTGGCGCTGGCCGACCAGCCGTCCGGCGTTGCGGACCAGCACCTCCAGGATGTGCCACTCGGTGGGCGTCAGCCGGACGTCCGCGCCGTCCCGGTTCACCTTCTTGGCGGCCAGGTCCACGGTGAAGTCCCCCGTGTCCACCACGGCGGCCTGCTCGGCGGGCGCCGCCCGCCGGACCGCCGCGCGCAGCCGGGCCAGCAGCTCGTCCATGCCGAACGGCTTGGTGACGTAGTCGTCGGCGCCGGCGTCGAGGGCCTGGACCTTCTCCGCGGAGGCGTGCCGGGCCGACAGCACGATGATCGGGACGTTGAGCCAGCCGCGCAGCCCCCGGATCACCTCCACCCCGTCCATGTCCGGCAGCCCGAGGTCCAGCAGCACCACGTCCGGGTGGCGGCGGGCGGCCGTCTCCAGGGCGGTGCGGCCGTCGGGGGCGGTGTCCACCTCGTAGTCGCGGGTCCTCAGGTTGATGCGCAGGGCCCGGACGATCTGCGGCTCGTCCTCGATGACGAGAACGCGTGTCACGGCGACTCCCTCGGTCGGTCCGGTGATGATCCGGCGAGCGGCAGGGCGAAGACCATGGTGAGGCCGCCGCCCGGGGTGTCCTCGGCGTACAGGGTCCCGCCGACGGCCTCGGTGAAGCCGCGCGCGACGGCCAGGCCCAGCCCCACCCCCGTGCCACCGGGAGCGTCCCCGAGCCGCTGGAACGGCGCGAAGATCTGCTCCTTCGCGCTGTCGGGCACGCCGGGGCCGCGGTCGGCGACGCGGATCTCGACCCGGCCCGATCCGCGGCCGAGCCGCAGCTCGCCCGCCGACACCAGCACGGCCTCGCGGCTGTGCCGGACGGCGTTCTCGACGACGTTGGCCAGCGCCCGCTCCAGCAGCCCGGGGTCGGCGGCGACCGCCGGCAGGGTCTCGGGCACGTCGACCTCGACCCGGCCCGCGGGCACGCCCCGCAGCGCCCCCGGCACCACCTCGTCCAGCGCGACCGGCCGGGTCAGCGGCACGACCGCGCCCGACTGCAGCCGGCTCATGTCCAGCAGGTTGCCGATGAGCCCGTCCAGGCGGTCCGACGACTCCTCGATGGAGGCCAGCAGCTCGGCCTCGTCCTCGGGGGACCAGGTCACGTCGTCGGCGCGCAGGCTGCTCACCGCGGCCTTGATCGAGGCCAGCGGGGTGCGGAGGTCGTGCGAGACGGCCGCCAGCAGCGCGGTGCGGATCCTGTTGCCCTCGGCGAGCCGGCGGGCCTGGGCGGCCTGCTCGTCCAGCCGCCGCCACTCCAGCACCGCGGCGGCCTGTGCGGCGAAGGCCGAGAGCACCCGCCGGTCGGCGGCGGGCAGCACCCGCCCGCACAGCGCGAGCACCATCTTCCCCCTTCCGTCCGGCGCGGCCCCCTCGACCACCTGGACCCGGGTCTCGGCCCGGCCGGGGTCCGCGCACGGGTCCGGCCCGGCGGCCTCCACCAACTCCCAGCGGTCGCCGTCCCACTCCAGGAGGGCGGCCGACCCCACTGCGAAGGTCTCCCGGACCCGCTGGAGCAGCGCGGGCAGCGCCTTCTCCCCGCGCAGCACGCTGGTCGCCAGCATGCTCAGGGTCTCGGCCTCGGCGCTGCTCTGCGCCGCCTGCCGGGTACGGCGGGCGGCCAGGTCGACCACCGACGACACCGACACCGCGACCCCGATGAAGATCAGCAACGCGACGGTGTTCTGCAGGCCGGCGATGGTGAGGGTGTGGATGGGCGGGGTGAAGAACCAGTTCGCCAGCAGGGTGCCCAGCACGGCGGCGGCCACCGCGGGCCACAGCCCGCCCGCCAGGGCCACCCCGACGGTCAGGCCGAGATAGAACAGGATGTCGGTGACCAGGCCCACGTGCTCGCGGACGCCGGCCAGCAGGACGGTCAGGACGGGTGGGCCCAGCAGCGCCAGCGCCCACCCGGCGGCCCGGCGGCGCCCGCTCAGTGCCGACCCTGCCGTCCCGGCGATCCTGCGGCCCTTGCCGGCGTGCTCGTGGGTGACGATGTGGACGTCCAGCTCGCCCGCCTCCCGGGCCACGGCGGCGCCGACCCCCGGGGCGAGGAGGATCTGCCAGCCGCGCCGCCGGCTCGACCCCAGCACCAGCTGGGTCGCGTTGACCCCGCGGGCGAACTCCAGAAGCGCCGTCGGCACATCGTCTCCGACCACCTGGTGGTAGGTGCCGCCCAGGCTCTCCAGCAGGGCCCGCTGGCGGGCCAGCGCCCGCGGCGAGCTCTCGGCCAGGCCGTCGCTGTGCACGACCCGGACGGCCAGCAGGTCGGCGCGTCCGGCGCGGGCCGCGATGCGGGCGGCCCGCCGGATGAGCGTGTCGCCCTCCGGCCCGCCCGTCAGCGCCACCACGATCCGCTCCCTCGCCTCCCACGGCTCGGTGATCCCGTGCTGGTCGCGGTAGCGGGCCAGCCCCTCGTCCACCCGGTCGGCCACCCACAGCAGCGCCAGCTCGCGCAGCGCCGTCAGGTTGCCGGTCCGGAAGTAGTTGGCCAGCGCGGCGTCGATCTTCTCCGGGCCGTACACGTTGCCGTGGGCCAGGCGGCGGCGCAGCGCCTCAGGCGTCATGTCGACCAGTTCGACCTGGTCGGCGCGGCGCACCACCGCGTCCGGCACCGTCTCCCGCTGCCGCACGCCGGTGATGCGCTCCACCACGTCGTTGAGCGACTCCAGGTGCTGGACGTTGACGGTGGAGATCACGTCGATGCCCGCCCCCAGCAGTTCCTGGATGTCCTGCCAGCGCTTGGCGTTGCGGCATCCGGGGACGTTGGTGTGCGCCAGCTCGTCCACCAGCGCCACCTGGGGCCTGCGGGCCAGGACCGCGTCCAGGTCCATCTCGGTGAACTCCGCCCCCCGGTGGCGCAGCGTGCGGCGCGGCACCACCTCCAGATCGCCGATCTGCTCGGCGGTACGGGCGCGCCCGTGCGCCTCGGCGAAGCCGACGACCACGTCGGTGCCGCGACCCGCGCGCCGCCGCCCCTCGTTCAGCATGGCGTAGGTCTTCCCGACGCCGGGCGCGGCGCCCAGGTAGATGCGCCACGTGCCGCGCGTGCCCACCGGTTTCACCTCCCCCTGTATCCCGACACTCCCCTGTTTCCGGCCAGGCGAAATCTAGTCGATCAGCCGCCGCGGACCGGCGGCGGCCAGGGTGGCCGGCAGGCCGCAGCGGCTTCCGGAGAGGTGCCGTCCCACCGGCGATGGACGCCTGGCAGGGCCCGGACCTGGGGTTTTCCCGTCCGGACGGCAGGGCAGAGCAGTAAGGAGCCGCGGAATCGGCCGCCGATCACGGCCGCGGCTCCGGTGGACACGCGGGCCCGGACCGCGCGCGACCTGACGATGGAGAGGCGATGGGAGCCGACCGGGGGGAGCGGCTGCTGGGCGACCTGGTGGAGGCCAGCCACCTGATGTCGATGCAGCAGATCCCCACCGCCCTGGCCGAGCACGCCGAGCGTGCCGGTTTCCGGAACGTGCTGATCTACGTGGCCGACCTGCAGCAGAACGTGCTGCGGCTGCTGCCCGAGCGCGACGGGACGCCATGCCGTCCCGATGAGGCGGCGGAGCTGCGGGTCGAGGGAACCCTGGCGGGCCGCGCCTTCCAGACCCTGGAGATGGTCCAGGCGCAGGGCCAGGACGCGGGCACCGACGTGTGGTGGGTGCCGCTGCTGGACGGGGCCGAACGCATCGGCGTCCTACGGGCCACCCTGGACGCCGCCGACGACGAGGCCCTGGGCCTCCTGCGGCGCATGACCGGCCTGGTGGCCCTGATGGTGGTCAGCAAGCGGCCGTTCAGCGACACCCACGCCCGGCTCGTCCGCGTCCGGCCCATGACCGTGTCGGCCGAGATGCAGTGGCGGCTGATGCCGCCGCTCACCTTCGCCAACGACCGGGTGTCGATCGGCGCCGCCCTCGAACCGGCCTACGACATCGGCGGCGACGCCTTCGACTACGGGCTGGCCGGCGACATCGTCAACCTGGCGATCTTCGACGCGATGGGGCACGACACCTCGTCCGGGCTGACCGCCAACCTCGCCGTCGCCGTCTGCCGGAACAGCCGTCTCCAGGGATCCGGCCTCGTCGAGACCGGCCGGCGCATCGAGGAGACCCTGAGCGGGCAGTTCGACTCCGGCGGCTATGTGACGGCGCTGCTGGCCACCCTGGACACGCGCACCGGACTGCTGTCGTGGACCAACCACGGCCACCCGCCCCCGGTGGTCATCCGCGGCGGACGCTGGGTCACCACCCTGGAGTGCGCACCCGCCGGCCCGCTGGGCACCGGCCTGGGCGACAGCGCCACCCTGTGCACCGAGCAGTTGCAGCCCGGCGACCGGCTGCTGCTGTACACCGACGGGATCATCGAGGCCCGCAACGCCGAGAAGCGGGAGTTCGGGCTGCACCGGTTCGTCGACTTCATCATCCGCCGCAACGCCGACGGGCTCCCCGTCCCCGAAACCCTCCGCCGGCTCATCCGCAGCATCCTCGACCACCACGCCGGCCGGCTCGACGACGACGCGACCGTCCTGCTCCTGGAGTGGCACGGGCCGACCAGGCCGCCCCCCGGCGAATCCGGGCGGCGGGATCGAGAGGGCATCACTCTCGGTTGATAGCTCCTGCCTATCGGCCCCAGCCCAAGCGAACCGCATCGCCGCAGCTCACACCGCAAATGGCTCTCCTAGGGCGCCGACAAGCCACGCCTGGCGTTCACCCTTTGTACACAGGCCGCTGCTGCACTCTGCGGCCGTGAGCCGTATTCGATTGCAAGGCCTGACGCGGCGGTTCGGTCCGGTGACCGCCGTGGACGATGTGTGGCTGGACGTGGCCGACGGTGAGTTCCTGGTCCTGCTGGGCCCCAGCGGGTGCGGCAAGTCCACGCTGCTGCGCATGATCGCCGGACTGCTGGAGCCGACCGCCGGGCGGGTGCTGCTGGACGACGCCGACATCACCCACACCCCGCCGCAACGGCGGAACCTGGCCATGGTCTTCCAGAGCTACGCGCTCTACCCGCACCTGTCGGTCGCCCGCAACATCGGGTTCCCGCTGCGGGCCAGGCGGCTGCCCAAGGCCGCCGTCCGCGCCAAGGTCGCCGAGGTCGCGGCCATGGTCGAGCTGACCGGGCTGCTGGACCGCAAGCCCAGGGAGCTGTCGGGCGGCCAGCGCCAGCGGGTGGCGCTCGCCCGGGCGCTCGTCCGCGACCCCGGCGCCTTCCTCATGGACGAGCCGCTGTCCAACCTCGACGCCAAACTGCGGGCCACGACGCGGGCGGAGATCGCCGCGCTGCACCGCAGGCTGGGGGCCACGGTCGTCTACGTCACCCACGACCAGGTCGAGGCCATGACCATGGCCACCCGGATCGTGCTGCTGAACGAGGGGCGGGTGGAGCAGACCGGCACCCCGGCCGAGGTCTACGACGAGCCGGCCTCGGTGTTCGTCGCCCGGTTCCTCGGCTCTCCCCCGATGAACCTCCTGGACGCGACCCTGCACGCGGCGGGGGACACCCTCCTCGCCCGCGCCCCCGACGCGGAGGTGGAACTCGGCATCGACGGCGCCGGGCTGCCCGACCGGGCGGTGACCCTGGGCGTCCGCCCCGAGCACCTGAGGTTCGCGCCCCGCGAAAGCGCGCCGTTCCGCGCCGAGGCCACGGCCGTGGAGAACCTGGGCGGCGAGGAGGTCGCGCACTGCCGGGTGGGCTCCGCGCAGGTGAGCGTGCGCGGGCCGCGTCCGCTCGGGGTCTCGCCCGGCGACCGCGTGGGGCTGTCGGCCCGTCCCGAGCACCTGCATCTCTTCGACGCCGGAAGCGGGCGCCGGCTGGTCTGGGAGCCCGCCGGCGTCCAGGCGACGACCGTCTGAATCCCTTTTTTTCTGAGGAGTACGCAATGAGAAGAACCCTGTCCTCGGCATGCGCCGTTTCGGCCCTGCTCCTGACGGCCGCCGCCTGCGGGATGGGCGGTGGCGGGGACGCGGCCGGCGACCCGGTGGCCCGCGTCCCGGAACTCGCCCCCGACCAGAAGGTGTCCATCGTCCTGGAGAGCTACAACTTCGGGCAGGCAGGCGCGTGGACGGACACCTTCACCGAGTTGATCGGCGCCTTCCAGAAGGAGCACCCGAACATCAAGGTCACCGCCCAGAAACCGCAGGGCAACAGCGCCAACCCCGCCACCGACACGATCTCCAGCCTGCAGAACCAGATGGCCGGCGGCAGCCCGCCCGACGTCGCCCAGCTCGGCTTCAGCGACCTCGACTTCACGGTCAACCGGCTCAAGGCGCTGCCCCTGGA
Source organism: Spirillospora sp. CA-255316 (assembly GCA_050942275.1). Lineage (GTDB taxonomy): Bacteria > Actinomycetota > Actinomycetes > Streptosporangiales > Streptosporangiaceae > Spirillospora. The sequence continues at coordinate 5,537,855 of CP192047.1, forward strand.
CGACCTGGTCGGCAAGGAGGAGGTCGCCCGGAACTTCGCCGGCGCCAAGCATCCGTACGCGCCCACGACGCGGACGCTCGGGGACTGGAACGGCAAGACCTACGGCGTGCCGTTCGTGCTGTCCACCCCCATGCTGTACTTCAACGCCGACCTGTTCACCAAGGCCGGGCTCGATCCGTCCAAGCCGCCCACGACGTGGGACGAGGTCCGGACCGCCGCACTGGCGATCAAGAAGAAGGGCGGCAAGGACGGCGTCTACGTGGACTGCCTGACCAAGGCCGCCAAGGACTGGTGCTTCCAGGCGCTCGCGTTGTCCAACGGCGGCCGGGTGATCTCCCAGGACCGCACGCGCCTGACGTTCGCCGAGCCCCAGACGGCCGGCGCGGTGCGGGCCATGCAGGGCCTGGTCTCCTCGGGCGCGATGCCGAACCGCACGCAGATGCAGGCGGTCGACGGGTTCGCCCGCGGCGACATCGGCATGATCCTCGAATCCAGCGCGATGCAGGTCACCTTCCTCAAGGCCTCGACCGGCAAGTGGCGGCTGGGCGCGGCGGCGATGCCGGCGTTCGCCGGCCGGCAGGCGATGCCGACCAATTCGGGCGCCGCGCTGTTCGTGTTCGCCAAGGACGCGGCCAAGCGGCGCGCCGCCTGGGAGCTGATCCGGTTCCTGACCAGCGAGCGGGCCTTCACCACCATCGCCGCCAAGATCGGCTATCTGCCGCTGCGCACCGGCCTGGTCGGCGACCCCGCCGGGCTCAAGTCCTGGGCGGACGCCAACCCCTACCTCAAGCCCAACCTGGAGCAGCTGGCCAGGATGCAGCCGTGGGTGTCCATGCCGGGCGCGAGCTATCTTCAGGTCCGGGACGGCATGATGGCCGCGGTCGAGCGCGCCGTCTTCCAGGGCGCGAACGTGGACACCACGCTGCGCGCCGAGCAGGACAAGCTGGGCGGGCTGATCAAGGCCGGCCGCGGATGACCCCGCCCGAAAACGGAACGGGCACGCGGCCCGATCTGACGTTCGTCCAGCTCACCGACACCCACATCCTGGCCGAAGGCGAGCTGATGCACGGTGTCGTCGACACCGCGGCGAACCTGCGGGCGGCGCTGGCGATGCTCGAGGGGTCGGGGCAGCCGGTGTCGGCGCTGCTGCTCACCGGCGACCTCACCGACGACGGCGGCCCCGGCGCCTACCGGCGGCTGCGCGGGCTGGTGGAGCCCGCGGCGCGGCGGATCGGCGCCGAGGTCCTGTACGCCATGGGCAACCACGACGAGCGCGCCGCGTTCCGTTCCGAGCTGCTGGGCGAGGAGCCGTCCACGGACACCTGCGACACCGTGCGGACGATCGGCGGCGTGCGCGTGGTGCTGCTGGACAGCACCGAGCCGGGCAGCCACGACGGGCACCTGTCCGACGCGCAGCTGGACTGGCTCGCGACCGTGCTGGCCGCACCCGCGCCGCTGGGCACGATCCTGGTGTGCCACCACCCGCCCCTCCCCTCCCCCGTCCCGACCGTGCACCTGCTCCGGCTGCGCGGTGCGGAGCGGCTGGCGGAGGTGATCGGGGGCAGCGACGTGCGGCTGGTGGTCGCGGGTCACGCCCACCACGCGGCGGCGGGCGCCCTGTCCGGCGTGCCCGTGTGGGTGGGGCCCGCCCTGGCGTACGGCGTCGCGGGATTCCCGCCGCGGGGCAGGCTCCGCGCGGGCGCCGAGGCCGCGTTCAGCCGGATCGACGTGTTCGGCGCGCAGGTGGTCGCGACCTCCGTCCCGGTCCCGTCGGCCGCCGAGGTGTACGACGTCGCGGCGGCGGACCGGATCCGCATGATCGAGAACGTGGTCGGGGCATGGTGACCGGAACGTTCGTCGAGGTCGCCCCGCCGTCCCGGCCCGCGGCCGCGGGGAGCGCGCCGCCCGCCGCGGCCAGGCCCGCGCTGGGCGCGCGGCTGCGGCGGGCGGCCCCGCCGTACCTCTACCTGGCGCCCGGGCTGGCGCTGCTCGCCGTGTGGACCTACCGGCCGCTCGGCCAGACGCTCTACCTGTCGTTCCACTCCTGGGACCTGAGCCCGACCTCGCCGCTGGTCCCGGTGGGCACCGCCAACTACGAGCGGCTGCTGACCACGCCCGAGCTGGGCGCCTCGGTCGTGCGGACGCTCGTGGTCATCGCGGGGATGCTGCCGTTCACCGTGGCGATCCCGCTGGCGGTCGCGCTGCTGGCACGCGGCGTGCGCGGCCGGGCGGGCGCCGCGTACCGGGGCATGGTGTTCGCCCCGATGCTGGTCGCCCCCGTCGCGGGCGCGGCCGCGTGGCAGTGGCTGCTCGACCCGTCGGCGGGCGCGGTCAACGCGGTCCTGGGCACCGGCGTGAACTGGCTGAACGACGCCACGACGGCACAGTGGACGATCATCGTCATCGCCGGATGGCATGTCGTCGGGTTCGCGGTGCTGGTCGTCTCGGCGGGCCTGACCGGCATCGACCCCGAGTACGCGGCGGCGGCGCGGGTGGACGGCGCCTCGCGGGCCCAGACCACGCGGTGGATCACGCTGCCGCTGCTGTCGCCGACGCTGGCGTTCCTGGCGCTGGTGACCGTGCTCCTGTCGGCGCAGTGGACGTTCCCCCTGGTCGACACGCTGACCCAGGGCGGCCCGGCGGGCTCGACCACCACGGTCTACTACCTGCTCTGGGAGTACGGCTTCCGCAGCCATGACGCCGGGCTTGCGGCGGCCGCCGGAATGATCTTCTTCGTGGGCTTCCTGCTGGTCGCGGCGCTGCCGGCCCGCCTGGCCGACCGCGCGCCGCGCGAGGAGGGACCATGAGCGGGCACGACACGATCGGGCACGAGGCGGGCGGGCACGACAGGAGCGGGCGCGACACGATCGGGCACGAGGCGGGCGGGCACGACAGGAGCGGGCGCGACACGATCGGGCACGAGGCGGGCGGGCGCGACAGGAGCGGGGGGATCGAGCGCGCGGCCGGGCACGCGGCTCTGGGGCTGCTCGGCCTGGCCTGCCTCTTCCCGATCTACTGGATCTACGCGACGTCGCTGCGCGCGCCCGGCGACGTCCACGACCTGTCACCGCTGCCCTGGCCGCTGTCGCTGGCCAGCTACGCCGACGCGATGGCCAAGAACGACGTCGCGGGCATGCTGCTGAACACCACGGTCATGGCCGCGCTGTCGGCGCTCGGCCAGCTGCTGGTCGCCCTGCCGGCCGCGTACGCGTTCGCCGCCTGGCGCTTCCGCGGGCGGCGGCTCGCGCACCTGCTGTTCGTGGGCACCTGGCTGGTGCCCTTCCAGGTGACCATGCTGCCCAACTACGCGCTGCTGGCCCAGCTCGGGCTGCTGGAGACGATCGCCGGGGTGGTCGTCCCGAACCTGTGCTCGGCGCTGGGCGTCCTCCTCCTGCGCGAGCACCTGATGAGCTTCCCCCGGGAACTGCTGGACGCGGCGCGCATGGACGGGCGCTCGTCGTGGGGCACGCTGTGGACGGTCGTCGTCCCGAACCTGCGCCCCGCGCTGGCCGCCCTGGGCATCCTGCTGTTCATCACCTCGTGGAACGACTACTTCTGGCCGGCGATGGTCCTCCAGCGGTCCAACTCGGTGATCCAGCTCGGACTGCGCAGCTTCATGGGCACCGAGGGCAACGACTGGGGGCCGCTGATGGCCACCGCGGGGCTGGCGGGCCTGCCGGTGCTGGTCCTGTACGTGTTCCTGCAACGGCACATCGTGAACGCGTTCGTCCGGTCCGGCCTGAAGTAGCGGCGGGTCAGGCGCGGAGGCGGTCGTGTCCGGGAGGCAGGCAGCGCAGGAAGGACTCCACGAGCGGGCCGGGATCGGCGTTCCAGACCGCGTGCAGGTCCAGGACCGGCACCGGGTCGTACAGCCGGACCATGGTGGTCCCCGGCCCGCCGGGGGCCGCCTCCGCGAACCCGCCGCGGAGCGCGGAGGCGAAACCGACCAGCGGCTTGACGGCGGCGATGATCGCGGTGGCGCCCGGGTCGTCCACCTCCTCGGCCACGTTCAGGCGGATGCCGCTGACGCGTGCGGCGGAGAGGATCGCGTCGTACATCGCCGACGACTGCGCCCGGTGGAACAGGATGCAGCTCTCCCCCGCCAGCTCCTCGAACGGCACGCCGCCCCGGCCCGCCCAGTGGTGTTCCAGGCCCACCACCGCCACCAGCGGCACCCGCAGCAGGCGGCGGCTGCGCAGCCCGTTCGAGGCGGGCTCGCCGTAGACCATGGCGACGTCCAGGCGCCCGGCCTGGAGCGCGGCGAGCTGGGGTCCCGTGCGCATCTCGGCCATGACCACGTCGATTTCGCGGTGGCTGGCGTTGAAGCGGGCGAGCGTGCCGGGCAGCACCTGCCGGCCCGCCGGGAAGTTGTACCCCACCCTGATGGTGCCCGCCCGGCCCGCGGCGGCGGCCCGCGCCGCCTCCTCCGCCCGCCGGACGCGCTCCACGATGTCACCGGCCAGCTCGCGGAACACCACGCCGGCGGGCGTCAGCCGCACCTCGCGCGAGTTCCTGGAGACCAGCTCCACCCCGATCGAGCGCTCCAGCTGCCGCAGATGCTGGCTGAGCGACGGCTGCGCCAGGTGGAGGCGGGCCGCGGCCCGGCCGAAGTGCAGCTCGTCGGCGATGGCGAGGAACGATCTGACATGGCGCAGTTCCACCCGGGCGACGCTAACCCGGGCGGGCGAGCACCCGGTGAACGGTCCGGAACCCCGGTATGACGCGTCGCGCCTCCGGCGGGGCGCCGCTCCGCGGCCACTCACGGTGAGAATATAATTCTCTCAATGAGCAAGTGAGATTTCGCCGCCGTGGCGCGAGCGCGAAGGGGTGCCGCAGTGACCGTCGACGCCGACCAGGAAACCGACCAGGAAAGCCGGGGGCACATCCTCCGCGAACTCGGCCTCACGACCATGCAGGTCGGCGACGAGCTCCACAGTTCCGCCGTGATCACCCCCCACATGCACGCGCCCGGCACGACGCACCTGCGGACCTCGATCCTCGCCACGTGGGCCGACACCCTCACCGGCCTGCTGGCCGCGGGGACCATGGCGCCGCGGGTCCCGGTCACGATCGAACTCGACGTCCACCTGTACCGCCCGGCGCCCTCCTCGGGGGAGGTCCGGGGGGTCGCCCGGACGATCAAGGCCGGCCGTTCGATCTTCGTCGCCGGTGTCGACTTCACCACCGGGGACGGCGAGCCGATCGCGATCGGCGCCGGATCGTTCATGCTCGCGCCCGACCCCAGCGTCAGGCTGCCGGAGCAGCTGAGCGTGGACATGCCGGCCCCGCAGCGGTTGCTCTCCGTCCCGCTGGCCGAGCGGGCCAACTGCCGGCGGCGCGAGCCGGGGGTGGCGGTCCTCCAGCGCTCCCACGACGGGCTCAACGCCTCCAACACCGTCAACGGCGGGCTCATCGCCCTGGTCGCCGAGGAGGCCGTGCTGTCCCTGGCGCCGGGCGACACCCTGTGCTCCCTCGGGCTGCGCTACCTGCAGCCCGTGCGCGTCGGACCGGTCGTCGCCACCGCCGAGCTGAACGCGGGACTCGGCCGGGTGAACGTCCGCGACTCCGGCAACGGCGACCGCCACTCGGTCGCGGCCACCGCCAGGACCTTCGGAGCCTGAGGAGGAGCCTGAGGAAGCCGGGCCGGCCTTCAGGTAGGCATCAGGAGGCCGAGGTCGCCGCAGAGGGCACGTCCGCGGGCCGCCAGCCCAGCTCGGGCGCGATCAGCGTGCGGACGTCGTGCAGGATCTGCTCGTAGTCGCCCGCATCGAACTCGTAGGGCAGCCCTCCGCCTCCCCGAACTCGAACAGCCGCAGGGTGGCCTCCAGGCCGGCGTGCGGGTCGTCGTCGGGGTAGTTGCCAGGGCTGAGGAAGGAGAGGAACGGATTGCGCTCATGCGTCAGCCGTGCTCGTAGGGGATCTTCTCGCCGGCCTCGACGGCGACGGGCAGCCGGTTCTCCGCGGGCGGCAGCGGGCAGGTGGCGAAGGCGGTGTAGGCGCAGGGCAGGTTGGCGGCGCGGTTGAAGTCGAGCGTCACCGTGCCGTCGTCGGGGGGCGCGTCGATGTGCAGCGCCCGGTTGGCGGCGTAGGTGGTGACGCCGGAGGTCGCGTCGGTGAACAGCACGAGCAGGGAGCCGGGCGCCGCGCCGTTGAACGCGGTGAGGCCCAGCGCCCGGCCGTCCAGCTCGAACTCGACGCGGCCCGGCGCGTCGTAGACGTGCCGCAGCCCCTCGACCGCGGCGCCGACCGTGGTGGGCCTCGGCTCGTCGAAGGGGACGTAGCGGCCGGCGGTGACCCAGCGCGGGTCGGGCGCGAACGCGGGCGTGCCGGCGAAGCCGGTCCGCAGCGGATGGTCCGGGTGCCGCGGCCGGACGATGTCGTGCCCGCCGCGCTTGGCCACCTCGATCGCCGCGTCGCCCCACAGGACGGTCACTCCGCCGCGTTCGGGCAGCACGCCGAAACGGTGCTCGCCGCGCACCGGCGAGCCGTCCACGACGATCTCCTCCCCCTCGTCCAGGGCGACGACGACGCCGTCCGGCCCGGTCGACCAGGCGCCCGGCGCGCCGTCGAAACGCTCCGGCTCGCCGCCCAGCCAGTGCAGGCCGGTGATGGCGAGGAACCCGTGCGGTTCGGCCAGGCGCGCCTCCTGCGCGCGGTGCCAGACGTGCCACTCCTCGATGAACCTGTCCAGGTCGGTTCCGGTGCTCGCGGCGGTCATGTCGTCTCCTCGATTCTCGGTCGCTCGTCACGACGTGGGTTCGGAACGGAGCCGGCGCGCGCACGGGCGCCGGGGATGGCGGCCAGCAGTTCGCGGGTGTACGGGTGGTCGGGGGCCGCGAAGATCTCGCCGGTGGCGCCCGTCTCGACGATCCGCCCGTCCTTCATGACCGCGACCCGGTCCGCGATCTGCCGGACGACGGCGAGGTCGTGCGAGATGAACAGGTAGGCCACGCCGGTGCGGTCCTGGAGTTCGGCGAGCAGCTCCAGCACCTGGGCCTGCACGGACACGTCCAGGGCGGAGACCGGTTCGTCGCACACCACCAGGTCGGGGCCGAGCGCGAGGGCACGCGCGATCGCGACCCGCTGCCGCTGGCCGCCGGACAGCTCGGCGGGCCTGCGGTCCAGCGTCGAGGCCGGCAGGGCGACGCGGTCGAGCAGTTCCCGGGCGCGGGCGGAGCGCGCGGCCCGGTCGCCGACCCGGAAGGCCCGCAGCGGCTCGGTGATCACCTCGCCGATCGAGAACCGCGGGTCGAGCGAGGCGTAGGGGTTCTGGTAGATCAGCTGGGCCCGGCGCCGCAGCCGCCGCAGCCCGTTCCCGCGCACGGCGGTAACGTCATCGCCGTCGAAGACGATCCGTCCCGAGGACGGCTCGACCAGGCGCAGCACCAGCCGGGCGGTGGTCGACTTGCCCGATCCCGACTCGCCGACCAGCGCCAGCGTCCGCCCGCGGTGGATCGTGAGGCCGACGTCGTCGACGGCGCGCACGGTCCGGGCCGTCCCCCGCCCGTGGGGCAGCGGGAACTCCTTGACCAGGTGCTCGGTGACGACCAGCGGCGCCTCCTCCGACGCGGCCGGAGCCGAGGCCGCCGCGGCGTGGCCCTCCGGGCGCGGGGTCGGCTCGGCGACTGCCAGGCTCGGCGCGTTCCGCAGCAGCCGCCGCGTGTAGGGGTCCCGGGGGTCGCCGAGGATCCGCCCGGCCGGTCCCTCCTCGACGACGCGGCCGCGCGACATCACCGCGATGCGGTCGGCGCGGTCGGCGGCCACGCCGAGGTCGTGGGTGACCAGCAGGACGGCGCTGCCGAGCTCGCCGGTCAGGTCCTGGAGGTGGTCGAGGATCCGGCGCTGGACGGTGACGTCCAGGGCGCTGGTCGGCTCGTCGGCGACGATCAGCTCCGGCCCGGCGGCGATGGCGATCGCGATCAGCGCGCGCTGCCGCATGCCGCCCGACAGCTCGTGCGGATACTGCCGGGCCCGCACCCGCGGGTCGGGCAGCCCCGCGCGCCGCAGCACCTCCACCGCCTCCAGCGGCGCCGAGCGGCGGGTGGCCAGCCCGTGCAGGCGCAGCACCTCGGCCACCTGCTCGCCGACCCGCTTGACCGGGTTGAGGGAGACCGCCGGGTCCTGCGGGATCAGCCCGATCCGGGCGCCGCGGACGGTGCGCAGCTCGCGCTCCGACAGGGTGGTCAGGTCCCGGTCGCCGAACAGGATCCGGCCCGCGTCGATGGCGGCGTTGCCGGCCAGCAGCCGCGTGATGGCGTGCGCCGTGGTGCTCTTGCCCGACCCCGACTCCCCCACCAGCGCGACGATCTCGCCCGGGCGCACCTCCAGAGCGACGTCCCGGACCGCGGACACCACGCCGGTGCGCGTGCGGTACGAGACCGACAGACCGGCCACCTCCAGCAGCGCGCCCTCCGCCCGGCCGCCGCCGTGCTCGCCGTCGATATCGGTCATCGCCGCCTCGCCCACTCTCCGTCCAGGGCCCGGGCGATCCGGTTGGCGGCCAGCACGGTCGCCACGATCGTCAGCCCGGGCAGGGCGGTCAGCCACCAGGCGTTGGCCAGGTAGTTGCGTCCGTTGGAGATCAGGCTGCCCCATTCCGGGGCGGGCGGCGCCGCGCCGTACCCGAGGAAGCTCAGCGACGACACCGCCAGGATCGCCGCGCCGAAGTCCACCGTGGCCAGCACCAGCACCGGGCCGATCGCGTTGGGGAGCACGTGCCGTCCCAGCACGCTGTACCAGCGCGCCCCGCAGGAGCGCGCCGCCTCGACGAACACGGCCTGGCGGACGCGCATCACCTCGGCCCGCATCACCCTGGCGAACGCCGCGACGCTGGCGACCCCCACCGCGACCGCTACCTTCACCGTCCCGTAGCCGAGCGCGGTGACCAGCGCCAGGGACAGGAACAGCGCCGGTATGGACAGCAGCACGTCGACGAACCGCATCAGGACGTCGTCGACCCACCTGCCGATGAACCCGGCCAGCAGGCCCAGCAGGCCGCCCACCACGAAGGCGACCGCCAGCGCGATCAGCGTGGCCTGCAGCGACAGCGCGGCGCCGTGCACGACCCGGGCGTACAGGTCGCGGCCGAGTTCGTCGGTGCCGAACCAGTGCGCGCCGCCCGGCGGGCGGAAGCTCAGCGCCGGCGTCCCCGCCAGCGGGTCGCGCGAGGTGAACAGGCCGGGCAGGAACGAGGCCGTGAACACCGCCGCGATGACGACCACCGAGGCCACCAGGCCCGGCCTGCGCAGGAAGAACCGCCCGGTGCGCGCGAGGTCGAAGCGGCGGTACGGGGTCCAGCGGCCCGCGTCCGGCTCCTCGGCCGGACGTGCGGGTGCGGCGGCCTCGGCCACCGGCTCTTCGTCCAGCGTGCGGCTCATACCAGGCTCCATCGCCGGCTGCCCGCGACCACGATCCGCGGGTCGATCAACGGGTAGATCAGGTCGACGGCCAGGTTCACCAGCACGAAGACCAGTGCCCCGAACACCACCACGCCCTGCACCACGGGGATGTCCTGAGCGGTGACCGCGCTCGCGGTGACCCGTCCCAGGCCGTTGCGGGAGAACACCGTCTCCACGACCACCGACTGGGCCATGAGCTGGCCCACCAGCAAGCCGACGATCGTCAGCGCGGGCAGGGAGGCGTTACGCAGCGCGTGCCGGAAGTGGATCCGCGCCCGGCCCGCGCCCTTTGCGCGGGCCGTCTGCACGTACGGCTCGTCCAGCGCCCGCGCCAGGCTCTTGGCCAGCACCTGCGCGATGACCGCCCCGGTCGGGATCGCGATCGTCACCGCCGGCAGCACCAGCCCGCGCAGCCCCTCGTTGCCGAACGCCGGCAGCAGCCCGGCCTGGAAGGAGAACACCTCCACCAGCATCAGGCCCGCCCAGAACGTCGGGACCGACACCCCCAGCGGCGGCAGCGACAGCAGCGCCTGGCGCAGCCAGCGCCGGGAGGTGTAGGTCGCGGCCATGGCGAGCCCGCCCCCGAAGAGGACCGCGAGCAGCAGGCCCGCCACGGTGAGCACGAGGGTCTGCGGCAGCGCCTCGCCGATGGTGGTGGTGACGGGCCTGCCGGTGGCCACCGAGTCGCCGAACTCGCCGCGCAGCGCCCTGCCGAGGTGCTCGGCGTACTGCACCGGCAGCGGCTCGTCGAAGCCGTACTCGGCCCTCAGCGCCTCGATCTGAGCGGGGTCGACGCTCGCCTGGTCGGCCCCCTGCCCGGCCATCGCCGACACCGGGTCGCCCGGCAGGTAGTGCAGGATCAGGAACGACACCGTGTAGGCCGCCCACAGCACCCCGGCCGCCTGCGCGAGGCGCCTGAGCACGTAACGACGCATGTCTGCGCACCTTTCTTCCGGCGCCCCGGCTGGGCGGGCCGGTCGCCTAACCGATCCAGGTGTCGTGCAGCTGGATGCGGCTCGACGCGTCGAACTTCAGGTCGTGGACCTTCTTCGCCACGCCCAGCACGGTCTGCAGCTCCACGACCGGGATCACGTGGGCGTGCTCGACGACCTGCCGCTGCGCCTGGTCGACCAGCCGCCGGCGCTCGGCGGGGTCGGCGGCGGCGGCCTGACCGTCCAGGACCTCGTCGAGCTGCGTGGGCGGCAGCCGGTAGACGTTCGACAGGCGGGTGGAGAGCGAGGTGCGCAGGAGGTCGGGGTCGGCGCGGGTGCCGTTGCCCCAGATCGCGTCGAAGCCGCCCGACTGCTGGACCTGCGCGAACTGGGCGACCTGCTGCTCCTTGATCTCCACCTGGACGCCCACGGCCTTGAGCTGCTGCTGGATCAGTTCGAGCGAGGGCCGGTTGGTGGGCGCGTTGGCGAACCAGCTGACGGTCACGGTCAGGCGCGCGCCGTCCTTCTGCCGGATGCCGTCGGCGCCGGCCGTCCACCCGGCGGAGTCCAGCAGGGACTTGGCCTTGGCCGGGTCGTGGGCGAGCAGCGGCCCGAGGTCGGAGTACCCGGGCGTGGTGTGGGCCAGGATGCTGGTGGCCGGACGGGTACCGGTCGGGAAGACGGTCCGGGCGATCTGCCCGCGGTCGATCGCCGCGCTGATCGCCTGGCGGACCTTCTCTTCCTTGAAGCGCTCGTTGTTGACGTTCAGGGCGAAGACGAGCCCGGGGTTGGCCCGGGCCGGCAGCCGGACACCGGCCGCCTTGAGCGCCGCCTCGTCCGCCCGTCCCACGCTGCCGACGGCGTCGACCTGCCCCGACTGCAGGCTGCCGGTCCGCACGCCGGACTCGGGCAGCACCTTGAAGACCAGGCGGTCCAGGTAGGCCCCGCCCTGCTTCTTCCACAGCGACGAACCCCAGTTGTAGCCTTTGCGGTTGGTCAGCGTGATCGACTGGTTCGCCGTGTACTTCGACAGCACGAACGGCCCCGACCCGATGATCCCCTCGCTGCAGCGCTGCTCGGGCGTCTTGCGCACGCTCGCCGCCGCGACGATCCCGAGCGAATGGGTCGCGGTGGCCTGCAGGAACTGCGCGTTCGGCGTCTTGAAGGCCACCCGCGCCGTGAGGTCGTCGACGGCGGTGGTGCTCTCGTAGCCGTTCAGGTAGCCCTTCGGCAGGATGCCCAGCACGCCCAGTTTGGGAACGGCGTCGAAGTTGGCCTTGACGACCTCGGCGGTCAGCGGCGTCCCGTCGCTGAAGGTCACTCCGGGACGCAGTTTGAAGGTGAACGTCCGCGCGTCCTCGCTGACCGTCCAGCTCTGCGCGAGCCACGGCACGATCTTGCCGGTCGCGGGGTCCTGGTCGGTCAGCGAGTCGACCAGCTGCCGCACCGAGTAGATCGTGTCGTTGCTGCCGACCTGCTGCGGGTCGACGCAGCCGGAGTCCGACCCGACCGCGAAGGTGAGGGTGCCACCGGACCGGGGCGGGCCCGCGGCGCCGGCGTCGGCCTCACCGGAGCCGCACCCGCTCGCCAGTCCCACGGCGACGGCCATTCCCCCGGCCAAGGCTCCGGCACTCCACGTTCGTCTCACGCGCGGTTCTCCCCTTCAGCGGTCCGACCTGCCGACAAGGTAGGCACCCTCCCCCCTTGTCGTCAATACCTACCAAAAAAGTAGGGAAACATGAGTTGACGTGTCAACTCGCCCCCGTCCATGATGCCCCTGTCCCGCCGCCCCGGGCGGGCGGAGACCATTCCCTACTTTCCAGGTCGCCTGACCAGGGAAATCGCCGAAAGAGGGCCCCGATGAAGTTCCTGCTCCCGCCGTACGCTCTGTGTCGTATCGCATCAGGTGCGAACACAGCACGGTTGAAATACGCCCACGAGCAGGGGCTGGGAATCTGCGCTCCGGCCGGAGACCAAGTTCGGCGAACCGGCCCCAACGGCCTCACCAGGGTGCTTCACTTCCGTTCGCATCGGATGCGAATCTTTCGCATCCAACGGGATGGGTCGGAGGGATGCCGTGGGCGCCGACGGATTCGCGCCGGGCTCGGCGAAGCTGCACCTGGTCGACCGCGGCATCAACCTGTCCACCTCACAAGTCCACCGCCTGGCCAGCGGCACCCCTGAACGGCTGTCGCTGCCCGTCCTGGCCGCGCTCTGCGACATCTTCAACGCCACCCCCGCCGACCTCATCCACACCACCGCCCAGAACATCGCCCGCAAGGCCGCCACCGGCGCGGGCGACCCCGTCATCGACCTCGCTGACCTGCGTCCCGCCCGCGCGCGGATACGCCCCGAGTCATGACCGCTCACCGGCATGTGGTGATCCTCGACGACCCCCCTCATCAAAACGCCCGCGTCCAGGCGTTGCTTTGGCCTTCCGACGACGCCCTGGCCGACGACGCGGCCTACCGTGCCTGGGAGCGCGCGAGCGCACGCTGGTGGACCCCCGACCGCGACGAACTCGACGCGGTCCTGCGCGGTCTGCTCGACGACGGCAGCGGCGCCGTTCGACAGCAGCTCACCGGGCTCTGGCTCAACCTGGTCTCCATGCCCAACCCCGTTCGCGGCCTGGTCTGGATCCGCAACAACCCGCGCGTCCCGCAATATCTGCGCGGCCTGGCCCGCGTCGCCGGATGCCTCGTGCTGCTCTACGCCCAACCCGTCAGCCGCCTGGTTCGCCTCGCCGTTCACGACGTCATCCACGACGACGGGCAAGTCTCTCCACGCCTGGGCGACCCGCCCACCCCGGTGCCCGAACCGTTCGCCGCAATGCTCACCGAACTCGCCGGTTCTGGGGATGGCCTGGCTGGTGCTCTCGGAACGAGTCCCCGAGCCGGGCGCGCCCGCCCGGCCGACCGGTGACCTGCAAAGCGTCTTCGTCTTGCCGGACTTCCGTGCCCAGGGCATCGGCCGCCGGCTGATCGAGGCCGTCATCAACACCGCATCGGCACTCGGTTTGGAGTACCTATCAGTCCGCGCCGGCACCCGCTCACGACCGCTCTATCAACGACTGGGCTTCACCACCAACGGCCACGTCCTCGAACTCGGACTGCCCGATCGCGAACGTCCCCGAACCTCCTGAGCCCGCCCACGAATACGACACAGTCGAGTACGACAGGGCACCGGTCAGGAGCTCTAGCACATAAATAGGAGCTACAGGACCAGTCCTGTAGACACGGGCGGGGGGCGCGCGTAGCGTCTGGGGTGTTGCGCGACGAGTTCTTGCATGTCAGCGGGAACGCGGGCTAGTTGTCAGTGGTCGCGCAGGTCAGCGCAGAGTAGTCGTCAGTGCGCGGGGGGCCGTCGGGCTTCCATCAGCTTCCCGAGTTAGGCCAGGTGGGGAGCGATGCCTTCCGGAAGATCTCCCGGACGGGAGCCGTCGGCGTCCGTGAAGTCGACCGCGCCGCCTTCGAAACGCGCGTTGGCGAAGCCGACGACACCCTCGTGGAACCGTGCTCCCCTGAACCCGACCGCGCCCCCGGTGAACAGCGCGTGCGTGAAGGAGACCCTGCCGTCGGCGAACTGCGCCCTTTCGAAGCTGGCCTTGCCGCCGGAGAACCGCGCGCCGCCGAAGTTGACTGTTCCACCGGTGAACCGCCCGCCGGCGAAGGTGACCAGGCCGTCCTTGAACCGTGCCCCGCCGAACTCGGCCGTGCCCTCCTCGAACAGCGCGCCGGACCAGTCGACCTCGCTGCCCGCGAACTGCGCGCCGCCGAAGCTGACCGTACCGCCGGAGAGCGTCGCGCCGCCGAAGCTGACCCTGCCCTTCAGGAACCACGCGCTCGCGAAGCTGACCGTGCCGTCCTCGAACTCCGCGAACGCGAAACTGATCCGGCCGCCCTCGAACCGCGCGCCGGCGAGGTTGACGCTGCCGCCGGTGAACCGCGCTCCTCTGAAGCTCACGTCGCCGCCGGTGAACCGCGCACCGATGAAGCCGACTGCGCCGTCCTCCATCACCGCGCCCGTGAAGTCGACGTGACCGTCCTGGAAGCGGGCATTGGTGAAGTCGGTGGTGCCGCGAAAGGAGGCATTGCGGAAGGACACGGCGCCGCCGTCGAAGACGGCATCGCGGAAGTCGCCGCCGTCGAAGACGGCGTCGGTGAAGTCGAAGTCGTGGCCTCGCCAGGAGATCGCGGCGCCGTCGCGCAGATGCGTGCCGACGATGCGGACGACGGTACGGCGGACCTCGCGCACGGCCCGGACGTGCTTGCGCGCCGCCTGCTGCTCGGGAGCGTCGCCGGGATCAGGGTCGTGCGGCAGGCGCAGGAAGGCGCACAGCACATCGATGCAGGTCTGCCGGAACTCACGGGTTGGGGAGTCGTCAGCCAGGCCGGCCAGTGCGTGCACGCCACCGAGTTGGACGGCGGGCGAGGAACTGCCCAGTTGCTCAACAGTGGCGGTGAACCGGTCGGTGCGCTGCCCGAGTTCGGTCAGTTCATGGGTACGGCGCTGCCCCAACTCGGTGAGTTCGAAGGTGCGGCGCTGGGCGGCCTCGGTCATCTCCGCGGTGCGGCGGGCCGCATCGACATTGTCGATCGACGCTTGGGCGGCCCGGCGGGCCGAGGCGGCGTTAGAGGCGGTGTAGTAGATCGCCACCAGCGCCAGCAGGCCGGTGCCCACTGCCATCGCCCGGCCCCGCACCCGGTCCAGCGCCTCGGTCAGATCCTTACCTGACAGGCCGTCCCTACCGCCGACCTGGACCCCGTCCACGTGGAGTAGCCACCACTTGGCCCCTGGGCCCAGCACCCACACCACCACGACCGCCACCGTGACACCGGCGACAACCAGCCCGGCTCGCGCAAGGCGGCCACGCCACGTCTTCCCAGGATCAGGCTCGGTCGGCGCGGCGTTCGGTCCTATGGCTCCCATGACCGGTCAGACGTACGTGCGCTCGGCTCCGTTCACACACCGGTTTTTCGAGGCTGCCCCGCCCTTGGCGTGACATTAAGTCCGCGTTCCCACTGACGAAGATTCCGTGCTCAACATGTGGGCTGCCGGGCGCCGTGCGGGCTGGGTGTCGGCGCTGCGGTTCACGGCTCGGTACGAGCCGGTAGCGTGATCCGCCCCTGACGGAAAAGGATCAAGATGGTGCGCTTCAGCCCTCCGGCGATCCGTTGCGCGCCGTGAAACCGTCCGAACTCAAGGTCGTGGAGGTCGGGTGGCCGGCCGCTCGCTACGCGAAGGCCGTGCTGCTCGCCTACCAGGCCCAAGACGATGCGATTTGCGAGGCGAGCCTCTTCAAGCTCGGCCGGCCGCTCGGCCGGGTCAGATTCGGCAAGAGCGTCCTACTGCGGCTCGAAGCGGAGTCGATCTGGGAGGACCGGCGCGGCGACCTGAACGTTCGGCAGGCCGATACCGACGAGGTGCGGAAGGCGCTCCAGTATTACGCCCGCCGCGACGGTCTCCTCAGTCACGGTCGGAACCGAGAGCACGCTGAGCTGGACGCGTGGAGTTCGTACGCCGCCCTGTCCGGAGCCCTGTCCGCGGACGCGGAAGGTCCGGTACCGGAGCGTCGGGAGATCGCCAGAGCTGCTCGCCAGTGCGAATGGCTGATGTTCAGCTCTCCGTGGCACACCCGGATGGCCGCGTTCTGGGATCTCGGTATCGCGGCGCTGTGGCCGGGCCGGGACACGATCGCGATCCTGGCCGCCACCGACAGCGACTGAGCGAGAGTGAGACCCTCAGTCCCAGGCCGACATGCCACTGACGTTAACTCGACGCACGGCGTCGACAACATCTCGACGCTCAACACCGCGCGAACCTTGCTTGCGAATTTTCCGCATCCAGTGGACCGGTCGTGGACATTGCCTGCGCGCTGCGTCAGACGGTGGCCACGATAAGGCCCATGCGAGGCGGCAGGGGCTGATGGGCGTGGGCGGCGGCCGGGACGGGACTGGTGGTCCTGCTGGTGGTGACGGCGATCCCACTCGGTGGCAAGGACGGGCTGCAGAACTCGGCCAACACCGCGCAGCTGACCGCGCTGCTGGTCGCTGCGGGGACCGCAGCGGTGGTGATGGTGGTATGGGCCTGGCGGACCACTCGCACGTCACAGGCCACGGCCACCCCCGCCACCGACGTGGTGGAGCACGCCAAAGACCTACTGGCGGGCGTGGTGACCCAGCAGTGGAGGGACGAGGCGCGACTGCGGTCGCTGGATGACCCCGACCCGATCCCGGTGCGATGGCGGACGCGCGAGCAGGCTGCGCTGATGGACCACCCGGCCAACATCCAAACCGGGTCGGGGCAGGGTTTGTGGTGGACGGCCTCCAGCGCCGACATCACCGCGCTGGCCGACCGGTTCCGCCGCACCCGGCGCCGCCGCCTGGTCATCCTGGGCGGACCGGGCACCGGCAAGACCACCCTGGCGATGCAACTGCTGCTGCACCTGCTGGCCACCCGCCACCAGCACCCCGATGAGCCAGTCCCGGTGCTGCTGCCGGTGGCCGGCTGGGACACCGAGCAGTACCCCGGCTGCACAACTGGCTGGCCGACCGGCTCGCCCGCGATTACCCGGCACTGCGCTCCCCCGAATTGGGCATCGGCGTCGTGCGGGCCTTGACCGGGCGCGGGCACATCCTGCCCGTCTTGGACGGACTGGACGAGTTGCCCTGGCCCGCCCAGGCCAAGGTGATCATCGCATTGAACCGGTCCTTGGGCGGCGACGACCAGCTCATCCTCACCGGCCGCACCACCGAGTTCACCACCGCGGTCACCGCAGCCGCAGAAGTGGCCACCTCCGCCGCCGTACTCGAACCACGCCCCCTAGACCCCGCGGCCGCCGCCGACTACGTCACCCACTGCCTGCCCCCCAACCCTGGACCGGCCTGGCAGCACATCATCACCACCCTCCGCACCACGCCCCCTGCCGACCAGGCCTCGCCCGGCGCGGCGGCAAACGGACCGGGAGTTGTGCTGGCCGACGTGGCCGCCACCCCGCTGGGGCTGTGGCTGCTGCGCACCGTCTACACCGCCCCCGGCGCCGACCCCACCGCACTGACCGACCCCGCCCGCTTCCCCACCCCTACCGCGCTACGAGCACACCTGTTCGACCAGCTCATTCCCGCCGTGATCGCCACTCGCGAGCCCAGCAAGGACCCTGCCGAGCCGTTCCGGCCCCGCCATCGCCATGATCCCGGCGACACCCGCCGCTGGCTGGGCTACCTGGCCCACCACCTCACCCACCAACCCGCCACCACCGGCGGCAGCCCGGGAACCCGCGACTTCGCCTGGTGGCGGCTGGCCGCCACCACCCACGCCATCACCCGCACCACCACATTCACCCTCGCACTGCTCACCACCCTCGCCGTCGGGCTCACAATCGGGCTCGCGGTCGGGCTCGTGTTCGGGCTCACAGATTGGGCGGAGACACCGGCACAGGTCTCCCACGCCACGACACCAATGGGCAGTTGGCGCGCAGACCGGACCTTGAATCTGCTCGTATCAGCACCATCGGGCTCTGGCTCGGGCTCACGGCCGGGCACGCGGTCGGGTTCACGGCCGGGATCATCGGGCCTGGGCGGCGTACCTGATCGCCACCTGGCGGCTGGCCCGGGCCGACCGTCTGCCACGGCGACTGATGCCGTTCCTGCACGACTGCCACCGCCTCGGACTACTGCGCGCAATCGGCCCCATCTACCAGTTCCGCCACGCCGAACTCCAAGACCACCTAGCCGCCGCCTACCGACCAACAAGCTGACGGAATACGACACGTCGAATACGACACAGCACCGGACTTCCGAGCCAGGACAAATCCGACGAGCTCCAACTGCGGGAGCTGGTCGACAACGCCGTCCGCGCCGAGGAGTGGGGCTTCGACGGCTACGGGATCGGCGAGCGGCACGACAGGCCCGTCGTCTCGTCGTCCCCGCCGGTCATCCTCGCCCACTTCGCGGCGAGGCCGTCCACGATCCGGCTGTTCACCGCCGTCACCACGCTCGGGATGCTGGACCCGCTGCGGGCCTTCGAGGACTACTCCACCCTGGACAACCTGTCCGGCGGCCGGCTCGATCTCATGATCGGCAAGGGCGGCTACCCCCGCACGGCCAAGCTGTTCGGCATCACCCCGGAGAACCGCTGGACCCGGCTCCAGGAGAACTACGAGCTGTTCCGCCGCCTGTGGGAGAGCGACGACGTCACCTGGGACGGCCCGCGCGCGCTGGAGCGCGCCGACCGAGGCCCTGCCGCGCCCGCTGCAGAAGCGGCTGCGGGTCTGGCACGGCAGCGCCACCAGCCCCGAGTCGGCGGACTTCGCGGCCAGGCACGGCGACCCGATCTTCTCCTCGAACGGCCGGGGGCGGCCCGAGCCGTACGCCGAACTGATCCGGTACTACCGGGAGCGGTGGGCGCACCATGGGCACGACCCGTCCGAGGCCCTCGTCGGGATCGGCACCTCCGGGTACTTCGGCGCGAAGACCTCGCAGGAGGCCGTCGCCCGCTACCGCCCGGTCTTCGAGGCCCTGATCGCGGCCAACCGGAGGTTCGACGGCGGGTCCATCCCCTTCGTCGACGTCACCGAGTGGATCGAGCACAGCTCGGTGCTGGTGGGCAGCCCGCAGCAGATCATCGAGAAGGTGCACGCCCAGCACGCGCTGTTCGGCCACGAGGCGCTGCACATCCACGTGGACGCCAAGATCCTCGGACGGGAGGACTACCTGCGCACCCTCGAGCTCTTCTTCACCGACATCGCTCCCGTCCTGCGCCGGGAGCTGCCCAGCCGCCCCCTGACCTCGGGCTAGACTCCATCCCATGCCCGACGGCACCGGCGAGTGGCTCGACGAGCACGAGGACCGCGCCTGGCAGGCGTTCTTCGACACGCAGGTCCTCTTCTGGCGGCGCATGGCGCGCGACCTGCAGCGCGACACCGGCCTCTCCGAACCCGACTTCGCCATCCTCAGCGCGCTCCTGGAGGCGCCCGGCGGAGCTCTGCGCCCCTACGAGCTCGGCGGCGTGACCGACTTCGAGAAGAGCCGGCTGCATCACCACCTCACCCGGATGGCCAGGCGCGGGCTGGTCACCCGCGAGCCCTCCCCCGAGGCCCCCCGCGCCGCCGTCGTCGCCCTGACCGCCGAAGGCCGCGCCGCCATCACCGCGGCCCACCCGCTCCGCGCGGACCACATCCGCCGCCGGCTCATCTCCCCCTTGACCCGGTCCCAACTGGACTCGCTCACGGAGATCTCCGACCGGATCCAGGCTTCCCTCCGTTCGGACGCCTAGGCCGCGGGAGGCCACGTCGGCCGGCCGCTCCGGCAAGTCCACGAGGTCGAGACCGGCCGGCTCCGCGAGGTCGAGCCCTGACCCCGGTCACCGCGGCGGCGCGTGGTCCTTCAGCCGGGTCGCGGCGATGCTGCCGAGCAGGCTCATCGCGGTCGCGCTTGGCGTTCCGGCTTCGGCGTGGTAGACGACGAGCTCCTGACCGGGCGCGGAGCGGATGTCGAAGGTCTGCATCGACAGGGTGATCAGGCCGACCTCGGAGTGGTCGAACGTCTTGGTCTCCAGCGCCTTGCCCCGCGCGTCGTGCCGCGCCCACAGCTCGCGGAACTCCGGGCTGCGCTGCAGCAGCGCGGTGAGCACGGACCGGACGCGCGGGTCGTCGGGGGCGGCGCCGTGGCCGAGGCGGAAGCCGGCCACCGAGTTCGCCGCGACCTGGGGCCAGTCGACGTAGAAGCCGCGGGCGCGGGGGTCCAGGAACAGGAGCATCATCAGGTTGCGCTCGGGGCCGTAGTCGCCGAAGAGCGCGTCGGCGATCGTGTTGGCCGCCAGCACGTCGTAGGCACGGTTGTAGACCAGGGCGGGGTTGTCGGGCCAGGCGTCCATCAGCCGCAGCAGCGAGGGCTCCACCCGGTCGGCGACCGCCCGTCCGCCGCCCTTGGGCGCGAGACCGGCCAGCCGGAACAGGTGGGCCCGGCCGTCGCCGTCGAGCCGGAGCGCGACGCTCAGGGCCTCGACGACCTGCGCGGACGGGTTGCGTTCGCGCCCCTGCTCCAGCCGGACGTAGTAGTCGACGCTGACGCCGGCGAGCATCGCGACCTCCTCCCGGCGCAGGCCCGGCACCCGCCGGTGCCCGACGACCGGCAGGTTGGCCGCGGCGGGGGTGATCTGGGCGCGCCGGGTGGTCAGGTACTCCCCGAGAGCCGAAGTGCTCATGGCCCCAGCGTAGGGCGCCCGCGCCGGGCGAGCCTGGGTGCGGTACTCCCAGGAAACCCGCGACCTGCCAGAACGTCCTCCACGGGCAGGACTCTGGATCGCAGCGGGGCACA
This sequence comes from Spirillospora sp. CA-255316, assembly GCA_050942275.1. Lineage (GTDB taxonomy): Bacteria > Actinomycetota > Actinomycetes > Streptosporangiales > Streptosporangiaceae > Spirillospora. The sequence continues at coordinate 5,558,501 of CP192047.1, forward strand.
CCGCCCCGGGATACCAGAGCGAAGGCGAGGAAGATCAGATGTCGGACACCACCGGTACGGGCACCGGGCGCAAGGTCGTGATCGTCACCGGAGCCAGCAGCGGCATCGGCTCGGCGACCGCGGCGCGCCTGGCCGGCGAGGGCCACCATGTGGTGGCGGTCGCGCGCCGCGCCGACCGCCTGACCGAGTTGATCGAGAAGACCCGCGATTCGGCGGACGCGGCGGGCGGCGGCCTGTCCGCCAAGCCGGCCGACGTCACCGACCTCGATGCCGTGACCGCCGTGGTCCGGGAGACCCGCGCCGAGCACGGCCGTCTCGACGTCATCGTCAACAACGCCGGGGTGATGCCCCTCTCCCGGCTCGGCGCGCTCCTGGTCGACGAGTGGAACCGGATGATCGACGTCAACGTGCGGGGCCTGCTGCACGGCATCGCCGCGGCCCTGCCGGTCTTCCAGGAGCAGGGCCACGGGCACTTCGTCACCGTGGCCAGCATCGGGGCCCACGAGGTCTCCCCCACGGCCGCGGTGTACTGCGGCACCAAGTACGCCGCGTGGGCGATCACCGAGGGGCTGCGCCAGGAGGCCGACCCGTCCGTCCGCGTCACCACGGTGTCCCCCGGGGTGGTGGAGTCCGAGCTCGCCGGCACGATCACCGACCCCGAGGCCGCCGAGGCGATGCGGACCTACCGCGCGGCGTCGATCCCCGCCGACGCCGTCGCGGGGGCCGTCTCGTACGCCCTCGCCCAGCCCGCCGACGTCGATGTCAACGAGATCGTGGTCCGTCCCGCCCGGCAGCGCTGAGCGCCGCGGTACAGGGAAGAGCGCCGTGGCCATGCCGTCAACGTAGGTTGACAAACGCCAGATTGTCAACCTACGTTGACGGCATGGATCTCCGATCACGGACGCTGCTGCTCTGCGGGGCCGTCGCGGGCCCGCTCTTCACGCTGACCTACCTCGTCGAGGGCGCCACCCGCGCCCACTACGACCCGCTCCGCCACGCCGTCAGCTCGCTGGCCCTCGGCGAGCACGGCTGGACGCAGATCGCCAACTTCCTCGTCGCGGGCACGCTCACCGTGGCGTTCGCCGCCGGGCTGCGGACGGCCTCGTACCCCTCGCGCTGGGGACCCGCCCTGATCGGCGTATGGGGGCTCGGTCTGCTCGGAGCGGGCGTCTTCGTCGCCGATCCCATCGGCGGCTACCCGCTCGGCACCCCCGAGCGGATCCCCGTCCCCACGATGCCCGGCCTCCTGCACGACCTGATCTCGATGGTGGGCTTCGCCGCGCTCGCCATCGCCTGCCTGGTCATGGCGCGCCGCGGGCCGGTCGCCTGGCGGGTGTACTCCGTGCTCAGCGGCCTGGGCTTCGCGGCCGTCATGGTCGCCTCCACCGTGGCCTTCGAGCAGAACGGGGATCTCGGCGGCCTGCTCCAGCGCATCGCCGTCACCATCGGCTGGACCTGGACGACGCTGCTCGCGGTGTGCCTGCTCAGGCGGCCCTGACCCCGGTCACCGGAGTGGCGAGAGGGCGGCGGGGCGGGCTGGACGGGCGGGGTTCCGCCGCGGCGGAACCCCGCCGCCCGGCTCTAGCCCCGCAGCCGTTTCGCGGCCAGCTCGCGGAGCTCGCCGGACTTGATCTTCGCGCTGCCGGTGAGCGCGATCTCGTCCTCGCGGAACGGCAGCACATGGCGCGGGACCTTGTAGCTCGCCAGCCGTTCCCGCAGGTAGGCGCGGATCTCCTCGGGATCGGCGGTCGCGCCCTCGTGCGGGACGACGCACGCGACCACGACCTCGCCGAGCGTCTCGTGCGGCACGCCGACCGTGTGCGCCACCTTCACCCCGGGATGGCCGGCCAGCGCCTCGTCGACCTCCAGCGGCGAGACGTTCGCGCCGCCCGTCTTGATGATGTCCGTCAGCCGCCCCTCCCAGAACAGCCGGCCGGCCTCGTCGATGTAGCCGCCGTCGCCCGTGTGGAAGAAGCCCTCGGCGTCGAGCGTCTCGTCGAGCGGGACGCCGATGTAGCCCAGCATGAGCGTGGGCCCCTTGACGCAGATCTCACCTCGCTCGCCGCGCGGGACGACGGCGCCCGTGAGCGGATCGACGACGCTGACGGTATTGCCCGGCAGCGGTACGCCGCTGCTGCCCAGATGCTCCTCCTCCGGGGTGTCCCCCGGATAGCCCGTCAAGATGGTGAAGGTCTCGGTGTTGCCGTAGGCGTGGCCCGGCTCGAACCACTTGCCCGACGACACCGTGGGGTGGTGCGCGAGCGGGGTGCTGAAGTCGACGAACCGGACGCTGCTCAGATCGACGGTGCTCCAGTTGGGGGCGCCCTCCAGTTGCGCCCACTGGTGCGGCCAGGCAACCGGGAAATTGACCCGCTCCTCCTCCATGAGCTTGAGCGCCTCCTCCGCGGTGAACGTCGTCTGCAGCACGAGGCTGCCGCCGCTGGAGAAGGTGGTGCCGAGCGCCATGGCGAAGTTGCCGGACCAGAAGAAGCCGTTGGCCGTCCAGCAGCGGATGTCGTCCTCCGGGGCGAACCCGTACATCCTCCGGAAGCGCCACAGCTGGATCGTGACGCCGCGGTGCGCGCTCAGGATGCCCTTCGGCTTGCTGGTGGAGCCGGAGGAGAAGAAGAGCACGGCCGCGTCGCTCGGCCGCGTCGTCTCCGCCGTCGCCTCGACCAGCCCGCGCGGCTCCTCCCGGCCGCGGGCCAGGAAGTCGTCCCAGGTGTCGATGCCGGCGCCCGGCACGGCGTCCCCGACCATCGCCAGACCGCGCAGGAACGGGTACCGGGACGACCGCAGGGCGCCGGGCGCGGCCCGCCCGATCTCCGGCTCCAGCTCGGTCAGGATGCCGGCGAAGTCCTTCTTCAGCACCGTCCGCTCGAACAGCAGCACCGAGACGGCCGACACCTGGAGCAGGTGGTCCAGCTCGGACGGCGTCGAGAAGGTGCTGAGCGTGACGGCCACGCCCCCGGCGAGCGAGATCCCGAAGACCGCCGCGACCCATTCGGGACGGTTGGTCATCAGGACGCCGACGCGGCCGTCCTTGCCCAGCCCGGACGCGCGGAGCGCGCACGCCACCTCGACCGCGCGTTCCCACAGGTCCGCGTACGTCCAGCGGACGGTGCCCTGGTCCGTGCGGAAGGCGATCGCCTCGCGCTCGCCGTACCTCGCCGTCACCTCGCGCAGGTAGCCGGGCAGCGTGAGCGGCCCGAGCCCCGGCTCGGCGCTGAGCGGCGGGCCCGACACGATCGACGATTCCGGCTTTGTCTCGGCGCTCATCGCTCGCACCCCATCGTCTCCGGCCGCTAGAACGGCAGCTCGATCTCGGCCGTGCAGGCCACCAGCACGCCGCCGTCCTGGTTGGTGAGCCGCAGCTTCACCTGGACGAGCGGCACGCCCCAGGCGGACTCGGTCAGCTTGTCGACGACCTCGCCGTCGAAGTAGGTCACATCGCCCTCGAAGGCGGGCCCGCGGAAGTCGGCCTTGGTGTGGCGCACCAGGCCGTCGTGACCGGCCCAGTAGGCGAGGTAGTCGGTGCACCAGGCGCCCATCGTGGCGCCGTAGCCGTAGGCCCGGGCCATGCCGACCTCGCCGGCCTTGTCGGCGTCGATGTGGCCGCGCGAGGGTCCGACGTAGAGGCCGTCGCGCTTGCGCGGGTCGATCTTGGCGCCCTCCTCGTCGAAGCCGAAGCCCTCGACCCATCCGGGATCCTGGTTGATCCACGGGTCCTCGATGCCGGGCGGCGCGGTCCAGTGGAAGGTGCCCCAGATGTTGAACAGGAAGGCGCGGTACTCGGTGGTGAAGCTGGCGATGCTGTGCGGGCCGATCACGCGCCGCGGCAGCCTGTCGCCGACGTTGACCTCCTCGAAGTGCGGGGAGGCGCCCTCGCGGTTCGACAGGATCCAGTCGTGGCGGACCTTCTCGATCTCGTTCAGCTCGGTCGGGGTCCACCGCTTGATCTCGCCGAGCTGGTTCTCGTACATGCCGCGCTTCTCCGCCTCGGAGGCCAGGTAGCGGATCGCGGTCGAGCGCTCGCGCGCCACCAGGGCGCCGTGCTGGTTGGTGTGGACGGTGTCCCCGCGAGAGAACATGGTGGGCCCGGCGAACTTGGTGTCCGTCACCTTGTAGTCGTGGAAGCGCCGCTCCTGGAACAGCTTGTCCCCCGGCCGCACCGGGACGCCGTAGAACCACCACTCCTCGCCGCCGAAGATCAGGTGGCTGCCGGGGATGTACCCCACGCACGCGGGCTGCGCGCCGTGCCCGTAGTCCAGGGCGACCGCGATGGACTGCGGCGCGACGATGCCGCCGAACCTGGACTCGCGTGCGAACTCCTGGTCCCAGTGCAGCGGGTTGGCGTAGTCCATCGCCATCACCCAGCGGCGGATGTCGGAGGAGCTGCACGGCTCCCACAGCTGCCCGCCACCGACGGGCTTGCCCACGCGGTGGTCGACGTCGGTCAGGTCGAGTTCGGTGATCTCGGCCTTCGAGGACTTCTTGCTCATTGGTACTCCCGCTCCCGCTTCCTCTTCCGCTCCGGCTCCAGGTCCCGATCAGCGATTGACGTCGACGACGAGGCGGCCGCGCACCCTGCCCGCCAGGAGCCGGTCCGCGGCGTCGATGGCCTCGCCCAGGGCGATCTCCTGCGCGATCGCCTCGAGCGCGCTCACGTCCAGATCGCGTGACAGGCGCTCCCAGGCGGTCCTGCGCCGCTCGATGGGGGCCATGACGCTGTCGATGCCCAGCAGGGACACGCCGCGCAGGATGAACGGGGCGACCGACGCCGGGAAGTCCATGCCCTGGGCCAGGCCGCACGCGGCGACCGCGCCGCCGTAGCGCGTCTGCGCGCAGGCGTTCGCCAGGGTGTGGCTGCCGACGGAGTCGACGACGCCCGCCCAGCGCTCCTTCTGCAGCGGTTTGCCGGCCTCGGCCAGCTCTGCGCGGTCCAGCACCGTCGAGGCGCCGAGCCGCGTCAGGTACTCGCCCTCGGAGGACTTCCCTGTCGCCGCGGCCACCTTGAACCCGGCCTTGGACAGGAGCGCGACCGCGACGCTGCCGACACCGCCCGTCGCGCCCGTCACCAGGACCTCGCCCTGGTCCGGGCTCACGCCGTGGTCGAGCAGGGCGTCCACGCAGAGGCTCGCCGTGTAGCCGGCGGTGCCGATCGCCATGGCCTGCCGGGCGGTGAACGCCGTGGGCAGCGGCACGAGCCAGTCCCCCTTGAGGCGCGCGCGCTGGGCGAGGCCGCCCCAGTGGGTCTCCCCCACGCCCCACCCGTTGAGCACGACCTGGTCGCCCTTCTTCCAGTCCGCGTGCTCGCTCTCGGTGACGACGCCCGCCAGGTCGATACCGGGGACCATGGGGAACTTCCGGACCACGGGCGACTTACCGGTGATCGCCAGGCCGTCCTTGTAGTTCAGCGTCGAGTAGGCGACCTCGACGGTGACGTCGCCGTCCGGGAGATCGGCCTCGTCCAGGGTCGTGAGCGCGACCTTCCGCCCCGCCTCGCCCTGCTCGATGGAAATCGCCGAAAACACTCGTGACCCGCCCTTCCTTGACCGACCAGGGACCCGTCAGGCCCGTACCGGCGGGCCGCCCGTGCCGGGGATCCGCCCGGTTCCGCATCCTGACATGGCCGCATCAATCATTACAAGTATTGCAAGACTATTGCTCTATCTCTGCCCGGGGTGACCGCCGGGCGACACGAGATGAGCCGGTGGCGAAGGCCACGCCCAATGCCCGCGATGGGCCTGGCCGCGGCAGAGGACTCGCCCCAGCGCCAGGCCTGGACGACCAGCGAAGGGTTCGGCGAGGGGGTTCAACGGCCGGCTGATGGCCGCGGCCGGGCTCAGGCGTCGGCGGGGAGGGCTTTCCGGAGCCAGGCACGGGCCGTCGCAAGGTAGTCGCGGGCCAGGCCTGTGCCCGCCGCCCAGGCCTCGAACCCGTGGGGCGCGCGGGGCACGACGTGGAAGGTGGTGTCGACACCTGCGGCGCGCAGCCGCCGCGCGTAGTCGCGGTCCTCGTCATGGAACAGGTCGATGTCGCCCACGCCGATCCAGGCGGGCGGGAGCCCGCTGAGATCCGCGCGCCGTGCCGGTGCGGCGTAGGGCGGCACGTCCGGCGAGCCGGGCTCGGCGGCCAGGTACGAGCTCCAGCCGAAGCGGTTGAGCCGGTTGTTCCAGACGCGGTGGCCGAGGGCGTCGAGGTCGCGCCGGGCGGCGGTGCGGTCGTCGAGCATGGGGCAGAACAGCCACTGCGCGACCGGCCGGGGGCCGCCCGCGTCGTGCAGCCGCTGCGCGAGCGCCGCGGCGAGCCCGCCCCCGGCGCTCTGCCCGCCGACGGCCACCCGGGACGGGTCGACGCCGAGCGCCGCGGCGTGCTCCTGGAGCCAGATCCAGGCGGCATGGCAGTCGTCGAGCGCCGCGGGGTAGGGGTGTTCGGGCGCGAGGCGGTACTCGGCGGACACGACGGTGATGCCGAGTTCCCGCGCGGTGGAGCCGCAGAGCCGGTCGTCCTGCGCGGCGCCGCCGATGACCAGGCCGCCGCCGTGGATCCACAGGAGCGCGGCGTCCGAGCGGCGGCGGTGCGGCCTGTGAACCCGGACACCAGGCGTGATCCCTCCGGGCAGCCCGAGCGTGACGCCGGGCAGTCGCGCCGCGGGCATCCGCTGCGTCATCACCCGTATGAGCCGGCGGGCGGGCGTGCGCTCCAGCGGCATCGGCGGCAGCAGGCGCACCCTGCCGCGCAGTTCCGGCGCGACCGCCGAGAGCTTCATGGTCGCGGCTCCGGAGCGGCGATCACCTGCATGGACGGCTCCCTCCCGGCTCACGGTCCAGGCCCCTCCGGCGCAAGCCGCCCGACCTCGCGGCGGGCGCGGCCGGAACGGCAGCATACGCGCACGCACCCGCCGGGCGCCCGCGGGGGACGAACGCATGGGCAGGCCGTTCGACTACCTGATCACCAAGGCGGCTCCGCCGTGGCAGGCTGGTGTCCGTGACGACCGGCAGCGCAAGGCGGAACGCGTCCACCTCCATGGGCAGGCCGCGTGTGACGTCGCGGGCCGCCCTGGAAAGGCTGGCCTTCGGGCTGTTCGCCCGGCAGGGCTTCGACGAGACCACCGTCGACGACATCGCGGCCGCGGCGGGGATCGGCCGGCGGACGTTCTTCCGCTACTTCGCCTCCAAGAACGACCTGGTCTGGGGCGACTTCGAGGGGCACCTGCAGAGGCTGCGCAGGCTGCTGGACGAGACCGACCCGTCCGTGCCGCCGGTGGAGGCCATCCGGCGCGCGGTGGTGGAGTTCAACCGGTTCGATCCGAAGGAGGTGCCCTGGCACCGGCAGCGCATGCGGCTCATCCTGGAGGTGCCGACGCTGCAGGCCGACGCGACCCTGCGCTACGCCTCCTGGCGCGCGATCATCACCGATTTCGTTGCCGGGCGCACCGGCCTCCCGCCGACGGAGATGATCCCGCTGCTCGCGGGCAACGTCGTCCTGGCCGCCGCGCTCAGCGCCTACGAGCACTGGCTGGCGCGCGAGGACGAGCCGCCGCTGTCGGCCCTGCTGGACGAGACGATCCGGCACGTGGCGGCCGGTCTGGCGACCGTGCTGGACCTGGCCGGGACGCCCGCCACGCCCTGACCCTCCTCTCCCCGTTCCCGCGGGCTCAGCCGCCGTCACGCCGGACGGCGTGGGCGATCAGCTCCCCGATGAGGACGGCCGTGGCGGCGGGGCCGCGCAGCGGCGCGGTGGGGAGGATGGAGGTGTCGGCGACGCGCAGCCCGGACAGCCCGTGCACCCTGCCGCGGGCGTCGACGGCGGCGGACGGGTCGCCGGCCGGGCCCATCGGCACGGTCCCGCAGGTGTGCTGGGACGTGCCGAGACGGGCCTGGATCCACTCGTCGAGCAGGCGGTCGTCGTCCAGCGTCCGGGGCAGGGGGTCCACCGGCCCTCGGGCGACCTCCGCGAAGGCGGCCGTGCCGACCAGGGCGGCGGTCGCCCGTACCGCCTCGCGCATCCTGCGCCGGTCGTCCGCTGTCCGCAGGTACCCGTAGTCGATGTGCGGCGGGGTCGCGGGGTCGGGCGACACGGTGCGCAGGCCGCCGGTGAGGCGGGGCGTCTGCACCGAGGCGAGGAAGGCCAGGGGCGCCCCGGGCACCGCGGTCCGCCCGGCGACCAGCCCGGCCATCGGGACCAGGGACTGGAGGATCTCCAGGTCGCCCTCGTCGTGGCCGTCCGACGAGGGCAGGTGCAGGGCGCCGCCGAGCCAGGAGCCTGACGGCTCGTCCATCGGCCGTCCGGGCATCCATTCCAGCACGACCTGCGGGTGGTCGCTCAACGCGGCCCCGACCGCGGGGAGGTCGTGCACGACGGGGATGCCGAGCCGGCGCAGGTCGCGGGCCGGGCCGATCCCCGACAGGTGCAGCAGGTGCGGTGAGGCCAGGGAGCCGGCGCACAGCACGATCTCCCCGGCCTCCACGACGGTCCGGCGTCCCTCGCGTTCGACCACGACCCCGGTCGCCCGTCCGTGCCGGACGACGACCGACCGCACCGGGCAGCCGCCCGCCACGGTCAGGTTGGGACGTCCGAGCGCTCCGTGCAGGTAGGCGATCCCGGTGTTGATCCGCCGTCCTTCCACCGCGTTGGAGGGCACCGGGCCGAACCCGGGCGGGTCCTGGGCGTTCTTGTCGGTTTCCTCGGGGTGGCCGAGTTCGCGGGCGGCGGCCTGGAAGGCCGCGGCGGCGGGGTGGCGCAGATCGGTGCGGCCGACGGGGATAGGTCCGCGATCGCCGTGCAGTGGGGTGGCCCCATGGTCGAGGTCGTTCTCCAGGGCGCGCAGGAGGGGCAGCGCCCGCTCGTAGGACCAGAGGGGGTCTCCCGCCCTGGCCGCCCACCGGTCGAAGTCGCCGCGCCGTGCCCTGATGAAGTAGCCGCCGTTGACGGCGGTCGAGCCGCCGAGGAAGCGCCCCCGGGTGACGGTGTAGGGCATGCCGGGCATGAGCCGGGCCGGGAACGTGCGGACGGCGGGGTGGCCCGGCTGCGCGCCCGGCACGAGGCGAGCGTCGAGCAGGTCGGCGGGGAACTCCGGCGGCGTGCGCGGCACCGGCCCGGCCTCCAGCAGCAGGACCTCGCGGCCGGGGTCCTCGCTGAGGCGGGCCGCCAGAACGGCGCCGCTGCCGCCCGCGCCCACCACGAGCACATCGGGCCGGGGACAGCCGCGCGCACCCGCCCGTCCCTCGACGCGGCCCGCGCGCTCACCGGGCACCGGCACAGCAGCCTCCCACCGAATCGGCCCCCGCCTCTTTCTTTTGACACTCGATGCACTTACTATCGCCCACAGGCGACACGGCCCGCCACCCCGCCCCCGTACGGGCGGTCCACCGCTCAACAGCCGAGGAGGCCCCATGGAGACCACGACCCCCGACGTCCAGGCCACGGACCAGACCGACGACCGGACCGCTGAGCTCGCCGACGCCGAGTCCCTCATCGAAGAGGTCTCGATCGACGGCATGTGCGGCGTCTACTAGAGAGCGCCATGCCCGGGATCGACCTGGACCGCGCCTGGGACCTGCACCCGCAGGTCTCGGTGCGGCCGGAACCCTTCGGCGCGCTGCTGTACCACTTCGGCACCCGCAAGCTGTCGTTCCTCAAGGACCGCCGGCTGCTGGCCGTCGTACGGGGCCTCGGGGACGCGCCCACCGCGCGGGCGGCGTGCACGGCCGCCGGGGTCCCCGCGCCCGACCTGGACCGGTACGGCGCGGCACTCGCCGCGCTGCACGGGTCGTCCATGCTCGTCGAAAGGACTCCATGAGCACCACCACGCGGCCGGCGTCCGGGACCCGGCTGGTCGACCTGTTCGAGCACGGGCTCGACGCCCCGATCTGCCTGACCTGGGAGCTCACCTACGCCTGCAACCTGGCCTGCGAGCACTGCCTGTCCAGCTCGGGGCGGCGCGACCCGCGCGAGCTGAGCACCGCCGAGGCCAAGGCCGTCATCGACGAACTGGAGGCCATGCAGGTCTTCTACGTCAACATCGGCGGCGGAGAGCCGACCGTCCGCTCCGACTTCTGGGAGCTGCTGGACTACGCCACCGCCCACCACGTGGGAGTGAAGTTCTCCACCAACGGCGTGCGCATCACGCCCGAGGCGGCCCGGCGGCTGGCCGCCAACGACTACGTCGACGTGCAGATCTCGCTGGACGGCGCGACCGCCGAGGTCAACGACGCGCTGCGCGGCCCCGGCTCCTACGACACCGCCCTGCGCGCCATGCGCAACCTCTCCGACGCCGGGATGCGGAACTTCAAGCTCTCGGTGGTGTGCACCAGGCACAACATCCCGCAGATCGACGCGTTCAAGGCGCTGGCCGACGAGTACGGCGCCCAGCTGCGCCTGACCCGGCTGCGCCCCTCCGGCCGGGGCGCCGACGTGTGGGACGAGCTGCACCCCACCCCCGCGCAGCAGCGCGAGCTGTACGACTGGCTGGTCGCCAACGGCGACAAGGTGCTGACCGGCGACTCCTTCTTCCACCTGTCCGCCTACGGCGAGCCGCTCCCCGGGCTCAACCTGTGCGGCGCCGGACGGGTGGTGTGCCTCATCGATCCGATCGGCGACGTGTACGCCTGCCCGTTCGCGATCCACGACGAGTTCCTGGCCGGGAACGTGCGGCAGCCCGGCGGCTTCGCCCGGGTCTGGCGCGAGTCGGAGCTGTTCCTCGGCCTGCGCGAGCCGCAGACCGGCGGGGCATGCTCGTCCTGCTCCTTCTACGACAGCTGCAAGGGCGGCTGCATGGCCGCCAAGTTCTTCACCGGCCTGCCGCTGGACGGACCCGACCCCGAGTGCGTCCAGGGCCACGGCGAGAAGCTGCTGGCGGGGCGCCCCGAAGACCGGGCGGGCATCCCCAGGCCGTCGGCCGACCACTCGCGCCGCACCGCTCCGGCCCGTCGCGAGCCGGTACCGGTGAAGATCGGGCGCCGCCCGGACCTGGACCGGCCCCCGGTCAGCGCGTGCGCCGAGGACCCGCTGGCGGGCCTGCGGGTCCCCTAGACGAGACAGCCCTACTCTTCTCTCGGGCGGCGAGCGGGACCGGTCCCGGTCGCCGCCCCCGTGCAAGGAGACATCCCGATGCCGAGAAACCCCTGGTTCGAGACCGTCGCCGAGGCCCAGCGCAGGGCGAAGAAGCGGCTGCCGGCCATGGTGTACGGGGCGCTGGTCGCCGGGTCCGAACGCGGCCGGACCATCAAGGACAACATGGCGGCCTTCGCCGACCTCGGCTTCGCCCCCCACGTCGCCGGCCAACAGGCGCAGCGCGACCTGTCCACCACGGTGATGGGCGTGGAGACCTCGCTGCCCGTGCTCATCTCCCCCACCGGCGTGCAGGCCGTCCACCCCGAGGGCGAGGTGGCGATCGCGCGCGCCGCGGCCAACCGGGGCGTCATCATGGGCCTGAGCTCGTACGCCAGCAAGCCCGTGGAAGAGGTCGCCGCCGCCAACCCGAACGTCTTCTTCCAGATGTACTGGAGCGGCGACCGCGACGCGATGGTGCAGCGCATGGAGCGGGCCCGCAAGGCCGGGGCCAAGGCGCTGATCGCCACCCTCGACTGGTCGTTCTCCAACGGCCGGGACTGGGGCAGCCCGGTCATCCCCGAGAAGATCGACTTCAAGACCGCGATGAAGCTGGCTCCCGGTGTCCTGCCCCGCCCGGGGTGGCTGTGGAGCTTCGCCAAGACCGGCCGCATTCCCGACCTGTCCGTGCCCAACCTCCAGCCGCCCGGCGGCCAGGCACCCACTTTCTTCGGCGCCTACGGCGAGTGGATGCAGACGCCGCCGCCCACCTGGGAGGACGTGGCGTGGCTGCGCAAGGAGTGGGGCGGTCCCTTCATGCTCAAGGGCATCACCCGCGTGGACGACGCCAAGAAGGCCGTCGACGCGGGCGTCACCGCCCTGTCGGTGTCCAACCACGGCGGCAACAACCTCGATACCACGCCGGCCACCATCCGCCTGCTGCCGTCCATCGTCGAGGCGGTCGGCGGCCAGGCCGAAGTGCTCCTCGACGGCGGGGTCCGGCGCGGCGGCGACGTGGCCAAGGCGCTGGCCCTGGGCGCCCGGGCCGTGCTCATCGGCCGCGCCTACCTGTGGGGGCTGGCCGCCAACGGGCAGGCGGGGGTGGAGAACGTCCTGGACATCCTGCGCGGCGGCCTCGACTCCGCGGTCCTGGGGCTGGGCCACTCCAGCGTCCACGAGCTGTCCCCCGAGGACCTGGTCATCCCGCCCGGGTTCCTCCTGACCCTGGGCGGCGGCGCGGTACCCGGCGCCCCGGCGAGCTGACGTGCCGGAGGAGGGGGGCCGCGACCTGGCGGAGGCGGTGTGGCCGGACGTGCAGGCCGATCCGCTGGTGCTGGTGCCGGTCGGGTCGACCGAACAGCACGGGCCGCACCTGCCCCTCTCCACCGACACCCTGATCGCCCAGGCCGTCGCCGGAGGCGCGGCCGAGGTGCTGCGCCCCCGCTCGGCCGCGCCGGTGCTCGTCGCGCCGGCGGTCGCCTTCGGCGCCAGCGGCGAGCACGCCGGCTTCCCGGGGACGATCTCGATCGGGCACGAGGTGCTGCGCGCCGTCATCGTGGAGACCGTCCGCTCGCTGGCGCTGTGGGCGGGACGGGTCGTCTTCGTCAACGGGCACGGCGGCAACGTGGCCTCGCTCGACGCCGCCGTGAGCCGGATGCGCGCGGAAGGGCACGGCACCGCGTGGGCGGGCTGCGAGTTCCCCGGCGGGGACGCGCACGCCGGGGCCACCGAGACCTCGGTCATGCTGCACCTGGCCCCGCGTCTGGTGCGGCCGTTCGGCGCCGTCACCGGCGACAGCCGGCCGCTGGCCGCGCTGATGCCCGACCTGATCGCCCACGGCGTCCGCGCCGTATCGCCCTCCGGGGTCCTCGGCGACCCCGCCGGGGCGACGGCGGAGGAGGGCCGCCGGATCGTGGAGGCGATGGTCGCGTCCGTCGCCGCGCGGATCGACGGCGGGCGGGTGGACGCCCGGGGACGGCTTCTCGACCCCGGCGTCCCGTCCCCCGGACGGCGGCCGTGAGCGGCCCGGACGGCACCTCGCGCGACTCCCGGACGGCGGGCCGGCACTCCTTCGCCCTGCCGGCGGGCTTCCCGATCGCACTGGACCGGGGGACGTCGCTGTGGTCGGGCGGGCGGGTCGCCACCGGAGGATCGCCCTGGAAGGTCGTGCGCCTGGGCGAGGCCGCCCGCCCTCACCTGGCCGCGCTGCGCCGGGCCGGCGCGCGCGGCCTGGCCGGCGACTCCCGCGTCGGGCGGGCGCTGGCCCGGCAGCTCATCGACCACGGCCTGGCCCACCCGGTCCCGGTGCCGCGGCCCGGCCCGCACGAGGTGACGGTGGTCGTCCCGGCGTTCGGGCGCGCCGACGAACTCGAAAGGACCCTGGAGGCGGTCAAGGGCGTGCCCGTCATCGTCGTGGACGACGGGTCGCCCGACCCCGGCCCGCTGCGCCGCGCCGCCGCCGCGCACGGAGCACGGCTGGTCCGGCACGACCGCAACCGGGGGCCGGCCGCCGCCCGCAACACCGGGCTGCGGCTGGCCCGGACGCCGTTCGTGGCGTTCGTGGACTCCGACTGCCGCCCCGGCGAGGGCTGGCTGGACGTCCTGATGCCGCATTTCGACGACCCGCGCGTCGCGGCCGTGGCGCCGCGGGTGGTGCCCCGGTCCGGAGACGCCCGGCTGCTGGCCCGGTACGAGGCCGCCCGGTCCGCGCTCGACATGGGCGTCCGGCCCGCGCTGGTGCGCCCGGGCGGCCGGCTCGGGTTCGTGCCCACGGCGACGCTGCTGGTCCGCGTGGCGGCGCTGGAGGACGCGCCCTTCGACGAGCGGCTGCGGCTCGGCGAGGACGTCGACTTCGTCTGGCGGCTGGGAGATCTCGGCTGGAACGTCCGCTACGAGCCCGCCGCCCAGGTCGCCCACACGCCGCGGCTGCGCCCCCTGGACTGGGCGCGCCGGCGGCACCAGTACGGCACGTCCGCCGCCGACCTGGCCCGCCGCCATCCCGGCAGGCTGGCCCCCGCACGCCCCTCGATGTGGAACCTGGCCGTGCTCGCCCTGCTCGCCCGGGGGCACCCGGTCCCGGCCGCGGCCTGCGGGGGGCTGGCCGCGGCACTGCTGGCCAGGCGCCTGTCGCGGCTTCCCGCCGACTGGAGCCTGGCCATCGCCATCGTCGCCAAGGGCACCGTCGCCGACGCCGCGGCGCTCGGGCACGCGCTGCGGCGCGAGTGGTGGCCCGCCGGCCTGCTCGCGCTGGCGGCCTGCCCGCGCAGCCGCCTCGCCCGTGCCGCCGCCGTGACCATGCTCGCGCCCATCGCCTTGGAGTGGCTGCGGCGCCGCCCCGACGTCGACCCCGTCCGCTACACCGTCCTGCGGCTCGCCGAGGACGCCGCCTACGGGTCCGGGGTGACGGCGGCCTCGGCGCGCGCCCGGTCCGCCGCCCCCCTGCTGCCTGACGTCCGGTTCCCCGAGGGGCTCTCGTCCGTCCGGCGGCGGGCTCGGCGGTCGCTTGCGCGGCTCAGCGGTTGAGGGCGCCGAGGTCGACGGGCAGCTGAGCTCCGGTGATGTACCTGCCCTCCTCGGAGGCCAGGAACGCGACCATGTTGGCGACGTCATCCGGCTCGACCATCTCGTACGGCAGCGCCGGCATGTACAGCGGCCCGAGGTTGGGCGACCCCTCGATGTACGACTGCATCGAGCCGTCGGTCATGCCGGTGCGGACGCCGTGCGGGTGGACGGTGTTGACCCGGATGTCGTGCTCGGACAGCTCGTTGGCCAGGCTCTTGGCCAGGCCGACGACGCCGTGCTTGGAGCTGGCGTAGTGCGCCAGGAAGGGCAGCCCCTTCAAGCCCGCGACCGAGCTGGTGATGATGACCGCCCCGCCCTGGCCCTGCTCGATGAGCACCGGCACGGTGGCCTTGACCGTCTTCCAGACGCCGGTGAGGTTGACGTCGATCAGGTCCTGCCACTGCTCCTCGGTCAGCTCCCAGGCCCGGCCGTAGTTGACGATGCCCGCGTTGGCCACGACCACGTCCAGCCGCCCGAACCGCGCGACGCCGTCCCGGACCACCGCCTCCAGGCCCGGCAGGTCGCGCACGTCCACGTCCCGGACCAGGGCGCGCCGCCCCTGCTCCTCCACCAGCTTGGCGGTCTCGTTCAGCTCGGCCTCGGTGGCGGCCTCGTACCGGACGTGGGAACTGGGCGATCGGGCGATGTCGACCGCGATGATGTCCGCGCCCTCGGCGGCCAGCCGGACGGCCTCGGCCCGGCCCTGCCCCCTCGCGGCACCCGTGATGAAGGCGACCTTGCCCGTCAAACGACCCATTGCATTACCTCCACGGTGGTCGGACCGTACAGCGCGGACTCAGCGCCCTTCCAGGCGGCGCCCGGCCCGGTGAAAAGGCCAGCTCACCGAGCGGCCATCGCCATGATGGCACTCGATGCCAAAAGTGGCAAGCGTCGGAGCGGACACGACCGCGGACCTGACGCCCGCGTTCAGAGGGAGACCTCGCGGCGGGTGTCCACCCCTGTGCAGCACAGCGGCGAGAGCCGCGGCCGCTGGTCCGGCTCGGTCGTCCCCAGCGTGAGGTACAGGTCGCCGTCGATGACCTCCCGCGCCATGTGCCGCAGATCGTTGAGCCCGCCCACCATGCGCCCTCCTGTGCTCGTCCGGGATCATTCTCCTCACCCCGGGGCATCCTTCGGCGGGCTTTCGGCGAGGTCGTCACGCTCCGTGGGAGGGCCGCTCGCCGCTACGATGAAAATCGAACCGGGGTGCTGGATCCGGGTGGGCGACGGGAGAGCCGACGCATGACTCCGACGACGCGGCGCGGACCGTACGCCAAGTCGGCGGCGGTGCGGCGCCGGATCCTCGAGGCCTGCGTCGACGCCTTCGGCGAGACGGGCTTCTACGGCGCCACCATGAAGGACATCGCCAAGCGCGCCGGCATCAGCCACACCGGGCTGCTGCACCACTTCGCGCGCAAGGAGGACCTGCTCGCCGCGCTGCTGGAGTTCCGAGCCGAGCGCAGCGCCCGCATGCTCGAGTCGGCCGGTGCGCTCGATCCGGCCTCCGACCCCGTCGCGGCGCTCCAGGGCATGCTCGCGGTCCTGGTCGACAACGAGCTGCGGCCCGGGCTCGTCGAGGTGCACTGCGTCCTGTCCGGCGAGGCGACCTCCCCGGAGCACCCCGCGCACCGCCACTACGCCGAGCGGTACCGCGACCTCCGCCTCTTCTACGCCAGGGCGTTCACGGCCCTCGAAGAGCGCGGCGGCCGGCGTTCGGAGATCGATCCCGGCACGCTGGCGACGATGACCATCGCCCTCATCAACGGCCTCCAGGCGCAGTGGCTCTTCGACCGGGACTCGGTGGACATCGAGGCCGCCATCCGCGGATTCCTCCGCTCCGTCGTCCCGGCGATGGACCGATGAGGATCACTGGAAGTCGCAGCCTGGGTTCGGGGCGTCCTGGGCCAGCGGGCTCCCGTGCGGAAGGGTGTAGAGGACGGTCAGGACGACGGGCGTGGAGCCCAGGTTCCGGCCGACGTGCACGTGGTCGGCTCCTGCGGGCTCCTCGATGGCGTCCCCCTGCCGGTAGATCCCGTCGACGGAGCAGTCGGCGGCGTTGTGGGTGAGCGTGCCCTGCTTCACCGCCCCGCGCAGCGGCCCGTCGTGGAAATGCCAGCCGGTGGTGCCTCCGGGCGCGATCACCACCTCGCGCAGGACGTAGTCCGTGCCGCCCGCCGTGTGCCGCGCGAGGATCGTCCCCGTCACACCGGACCCCGGCGTCGCGGCGGCCGTCCCCTGCAATGCGGCCATGGCCATCACGGCGCCGCCGACCGAAGCCGCGAGTCTCCTCATCAACGTGACCCTCCTCCGCGTCTGCCCCCGCCCGTCGGGCCCCATTCAATCGGCTCGCGGCCGCCGGCGATGGTCACCCGATGACATCACCTGTCAGGATGGTGACGTGAAACACGCCTTCCTGTCCGGCGACCCGGCTCTCGACCTCGCCGGGACGCTCGGCGCACGCCGCTCGGAGACCCCGTCCGACGTCCTGGACTCACCGGAGAGCCTCGGCGCCTGGTACCTGGAGTCCGGGCTGGTCGACGCGGCGCCCGCCTGCGGGGCGGACGACCTCGCGAAGGCGGTCGAGGTCCGGGAGGCGATCTACACGCTGGTCGCGGCCAGGCTCGGCGGCGCCCCCTACGACGACCGGGCCCTCGCGCTGGTGAACGCCGCCGCGCGGACGCCCCCCGCGGCGCCGCAGCTCACCGCCGCGGGCCGGTGGACGGAGGCCACGCCCGCCCAGGCCCTGTCCACCGTCGCGCGGCACGCCATCGAGCTGCTCGGCGGCCCGGACGCGCCGCTGATGAAGGAGTGCGCCGGCGCCGGCTGCACCCGGATCTACATCGACCGCTCGCGCGGCCGGCGCCGGGAATGGTGCGGCATGGAAACGTGCGGCAACAAGATCAAGGCGGCCGCCTACCGCGCCCGCAAGAGGCAGGCCGGAGCCGCGACCACGGCCTAGCGGGAACCCTGCTCCGGGGCGCCGGTCTCCAGCAGGCGTCCCTCCTCCAGCCGCAGCCACCGGCCCACGTTGATCTCCGTGAGGAAGCGCTCGTCGTGGCTGACGACCACGAACGCGCCCCGGTAGGAGTTCAGCGCGCCCTCCAGCTGACCCACGCTGACGAGGTCGAGGTTGTTGGTGGGCTCGTCCAGCAGGAGCAGGTGGGGCGCCGGTTCGGCGCACAGCACGCAGGCCAGGGTGGCGCGCAGCCGCTCGCCGCCGGACAGCACCCCGACCGGGAGGTGGACCCGGGAGCCCCGGAACAGGAAGCGGGCGAGCAGGTTCATCCGCTCCGCCTCCGCCATGCCCGGCGCGAACGCGGCGAAGTTCTGGGCCACGGTCCGGTCCAGGTCGAGCAGGTCGAGCCGCTGGGACAGGTAGGCGACCCGGCCGCCGCCCCGCCTGGCATGCCCGCCGTCCGGTCGCAGCTCGCCGTCGACCAGCCGCAGCAGCGTGGACTTGCCCGTCCCGTTGGGGCCGGTCAGCGCGATGCGCTCGGGTCCGCGGATCGTCAGGTCGACGCCGCCGTCCGCGAACAGGGGCCGGTCGCCGTACCGGACCTGCAGCCGCTCGCCCTGGAACACCGTCCGCCCCGCGGGAACGCTGGTCTGCGGCAGGTCCAGCACGATGGTCTGCTCGTCCCGCAGGGCGCGGCCCGCCTCGTCCAGGCGCGCCTTGGCCTGGCCGACCCTGGCGGCGTGGGTCTGGCCCGCCTTGCCCGCCGCCTCCTGGGCGCCCCGCTTCATGTTCCCCGCGAAGATCTTCGGCAGCCCCGCGTTCTTGAGGTTGCGCGCGGCGTTGCTCGCCCGGCGTTCGGCGCGCTCGCGGGCCTGCTGCATCTCCCGCCGCTCCCGCTTCAGCTCCTGCTCGGCATTGCGGACGTTCTTCTCCGCCACCTCCTGCTCGGCCCGCACGGCCTGCTCGTAGGAGGTGAAGTCGCCGCCGTGGAAGCGCATCTCGCCGCGGTCGAGTTCGGCGATGCGGTCCATGCGGTCGAGCAGCGCCCGGTCGTGGCTGACCAGCAGCAGGCAGCCGTTCCAGTCCTCCAGCACCCCGTAGAGCCGGCGGCGCGCGTCCAGGTCGAGGTTGTTGGTCGGCTCGTCGAGCAGCAGGACGTCGGGGCGTTTCAGCAGCTCGGCGGCCAGCCCGAGGGAGACGATCTGGCCGCCGCTGAGGGTGCGCAGGCTCCGGGTGAGGCCGACCTCGGCGAGGCCGAGCCGGTCCAGCTGGGCGCGGGTCCGCTCCTCGGTGTCCCAGTCGTCGCCGATGACGGCGAAGTGCTCCTCGCTCACGTCCCCGGACTCGACCGCGTCCAGCGCCTTGATCACCGGGGCGATCCCCAGGACCTCGGCCGCGGTCATGTCCCCGGTGAGGGGGAGGGTCTGCGGGAGGTAGCCGACCGGCCCGCTCACCGACACGCTCCCGCCGGACGGCCGCAGCCGTCCCGCGATCAGTTTCAGCAGGGTGCTCTTGCCGGCGCCGTTGGGCGCGACGAGGCCCGTACGGCCGCCGCCCACGGTGAAGGACAGGTCCTGGAAGACCGGAGTCTCGTCGGGCCAGGAGAAGGACAGGTTCGAGCAGACGATGAACGCATCGGACATGGGAGAGACCTCGGATGTGACGCGGGCGCGCCGACGCGGCGGCTCCGCCGTGGACGTGGGTCAGGGAAACGACGGCACGGCCACCGCGGCGGCGCTCCTCGGCGCCCGCCGGTGGCCGATCACTCCGGGATCACCCGGAGATGTCGTCGTCACCTGCCACGTCTGGTCTCCTAGTCCTCGATGTGACGTGCGCGGGCCACTGTACCAGGGCCCGGCTCCCGTTTCTTCTATCCCGGAGCCCCGGGCCGGGCCTCGCCCCCGCGCGCCGCACCCCTTCCCGATGCCTTTGCCGTGCGCGCCGGGGCCGGGCGGGCGTCACCGCAGGTGAACCTGGTCCTGCCTCTTGACATGTGACGCCGCGCACTAGACCATACGTGGCGGCCCGGTTAATTAACTATCTAGTTCGTTCTGCGCTTGATCACCGAGGAGCATCACGTGCGCGACCACCCGACCGCCGTTCCGGCGGCGCCGTCCGAGGGCGGCCGGCCGCGCAGGGCGGCGCTGGCCGCCTGGATCGGCAGCGCGCTGGAGTACTACGACTTCTTCATCTACGGCACCGCGTGAACGTGGCGGCCGTGGCGACCGGCCGGGAGACCTACAAGGTCCCGACCGAGCAGCTGGGCACCCGTCCCACGCCCGCGGCCGCCCCGGTACCCTCGCTCGCGGAGCGGGCATGACCGGCGGCCTCTTCCGGGTGTACGCCCTGCGGTACGCGCGCCGCGAGGGCAGACGCGGCCAGCACTTCCACGGCTACGACGAACGCTGGGACGAGCCGCACCCGACCGCCTACTACGTCTGGCCGGCGCTCTCCGGGCGGCACACGGTCGTCGTGGACACCGGGATCGCCCCGGACACGGCCCACCGGCTCGAGGGGATCGACTACCACGCCTCGCCGATGACGCTCCTGGCCGAGCTGGGGGTGGCCGCCGGCTCCGTCGACCACGTCGTCCTGACCCACCTGCACTACGACCACACCGGCACCGCCGCCGCGTTCGAGAACGCGGCGGGACGTGCTCCAGCGGTCGGAACTGGAGTACTGGACCGGCCCCTGGGCCCGGCGCGTCGAACGGGAACGCCGGCTGGTCAGCGACGACGACCTCGCCCGGCTGCGCGGGGCGCGGGACCGCCTGCGGCTGGTGGACGGGGACGCCGACGTGGTGCCCTCTTCCGCCACCGGATAGCGCGCATCGCCTGAACACCGCACACAGATATCGGGGACCCCAATGCAACCGACCGTTCTGGAATTGAACCGACCCAACCTCAACCTGCTCGGACGGCGCGAGCCGGAGCTGTACGGCACCGTCACGCTCGCGGAGATCGAGACCCGGTGCCGCGCCCTCGCGGCGGAGCGCGGCCTCGGCATGAACTTCCGCCAGAGCAATCACGAGGGCGCGCTGGTGGACGCCGTCCAGGAGGGCGCCGACGGGATCGTGATCAACCCGGCCGCGTGCGCGCACGGCTACGAGCTGGCGCTGCTGCACGTGGCCGAGCCGATGGGCGAGGGGCGGACGCGATGACCGCGCATCTGATCGGGCTGATCGGCTCCGGCATCGCCACCTCGCTCAGCCCCGCCCTGCACGAACGCGAAGCCGCCCACCACGGCCTGCGCTACCTCTACACCATCATCGACCTCGACAACCTCACCCCCGGCACCACCGACCCCGGCGAACTCATCCACGCCGCACGCCGCCTCGGCTACACCGGACTCAACATCACCCACCCCTGGAAACAAACCGTCATCCCACACCTCGACCGACTCTCCCCCGACGCCGCCCGCCTCGGCGCCGTCAACACCATCACCTTCAACGGCACCACCACCGGCCACAACACCGACTGGACCGGCTTCGCCCACGCCTTCGCCCGCGGCCTCCCCGACGCCCCCACCCAGCACATCGTCCAACTCGGCGCCGGCGGAGCAGGCGCCGCCATCGCCCACGCGCTCCTCACCCTCGGCGCCGACCACCTCACCATCATCGACACTCACCCCACCGGCGCCCACACCCTCACCACAGCCCTCCGCCACCACTTCGGCCCTCACCGCGCCCACACCGCCACCCCCGCCGACCTCCCCACCACACTCCAAACCGCCGACGGCCTGATCAACACCACACCCATCGGCATGACCGCACACCCCGGCACACCCCTCCCCACCGACCTCCTCCACCCCCGCCTCTGGGTCGCCGACATCGTCTACCGCCCCCTCCACACCCCACTCCTCCAACACGCACACCAGCTCGGCTGCCGCACCCTCAACGGCGGCGGCATGGTCGTCCACCAAGCCGCCCACGCCTTCCACCTCTTCACCGGACTCCAACCCGACCCCGACCGCATGCTCGCCCACCTGTCCACACTCGTCACCACCTGACGGCCTGCCGGCGGGCGGGCTTCACCGGTGGTCCTTGGGGACGTACAGGCGGATGTCGTCGACATACGCCGAGCCCTCGTAGTAGTTCAGGTGCGGGTCGCCGATGATGAAGGAGTCGGGGTAGGCCGAGCCCTTCGGCCAGGAGTGCTCGGTCGTGTACGTCCCCGCGGGGCCCCGGTGGGTGAGCCTGCGGTCGAAACGGCCGTCGTACTCGCCGGGGGTCTGGTTGTAGTGCCAGATCGGGCGCCCGTCCTCCACGAACCTGTGGTGGACGCGCAGCGTGGTCTGCCCGACGTGCAGGAACGGCCCGCTCATCTCGAGCGTGTACCCGGTGCGGCCGCGCTCCACGGCGAACCGGTAGGCGGCCTTCGGCAGCAGCTCCGGGCGCAGCTCGGCGCTGGTGAGGTGCCCGCGGAACCGGCGGCCCGGGCCGTAGGCCTCGTCCATGGAGACGTTCCCGCAGGCGGTCTTGATGTAGTACTCGTTGCTGATGTTGTTGTTGGCGGCCTCGCGGAATCTGTCGCCGCGGGCGAACAGCGCGTTGACGCCGTTGAAGGTGCCGTCGAAGGTGCGGTAGATCCGGCCGGTCTTCGGGTTGCAGGTCCCGGCGTTCTCCCAGCGGTCGTCGTCGCTGTAGTAGCCGTCCATGATGACCTTGCGCCGGTAGTGGATGCCGGGGTTGCCGTGCGGCGCGGGGGTCGCGTAGTCGAGGATCGTCAGGTAGTAGAACCCGTTCTCCCGAGTGACGTCGGGGTAGTCGCAGCGCGTCCTGCCCGGCAGCGCGCCCTGGAACGTCCACGGGTAGCGGGTCTTGCAGGGCTCCCTGGTGTAGCCGTTGTGCTTGCCGCCGTAGTCGAAGCGGCCGCCCCGCTCACCGCCGAAGTCGATGCCACGCAGCGTCATCTCCACGCGGTAGCGCGGCGGCAGCGGGCGGGTGGGCCTGATGAGCACCCCGGCGTCCCAGCTCGGTTCGGAGATCCGCGCGACCCGCTGCCCGTCCGGCAGGGCCGCGGTCGACAGGCCGGGCCGCGAGTCGGGACGCCCGTCGCGGTCCTTGTCGACGGCCGCGACCTCGGCGGTCAGCCAGCCCTGGCGGCCGAACGCGACGCGCTTTCGGAACACGTTCAGGGTGGCGAGCCGCCGCTCGAACAGGGACCCGCTGATCTTCCTCCAGGCCTCGCCGTCGTCGTCGAACGCGTCGACGTGCCATGGGCTGCGCGGTCCGTGGGGGTCCAGGCGCCACGAAGCCCGGTCGACGCGCAGCGGCCGGTCGAAGCCCTCGTGGGCCACCAGCGACCATCGCCTGGGATCGGGCCCTGTGGTGCTTCCGGACACGGCCCCGCCGGCGGTCGGCCAGGCCGCGGGGACGGATGCCACGACAACCGCTCCGGCCGCCGCCGCGGTGGCCTTCCAGCATCTCCGACCAGTCATGCCAGCGGACCCTATGGACGTCAGGGGCCGGCTTCAGAGGCACTGTGCAATCAACGCGGGTTCTTGCCCGTTCCTTGACCGAGCGGGGCCGGGTTCGTCCGGAGACGGGGACGTACGGGAGGTCCCTCACACGACGGCCAGCTCCCAGTCCAGCTCCCACAGCCGGACACCGCCCCGGTCGTCACCCGCGACCGCGAAACGGCCGTCGGGAGTGGACGCGAGGCAGTTCGTGCGCTTCCCCTCCTCATCGTGAAGGACCCGCAACGACCGCCCGGCGC
This sequence comes from Spirillospora sp. CA-255316, assembly GCA_050942275.1. Lineage (GTDB taxonomy): Bacteria > Actinomycetota > Actinomycetes > Streptosporangiales > Streptosporangiaceae > Spirillospora. The sequence continues at coordinate 5,581,790 of CP192047.1, forward strand.
CGACGTCCCACACGTGGATGCCGCCCACGTGGCTGGACACCGCGAAACGGCCGTCCCCGGTGAACTGGGCGCCGGTCGCCCATCCCGACTTCCCGCCCATCTCCCGCACCGACCGGCCGGCGGCGATGTCCCACAGGTGGAGTTTCCACGTGGCCTTGTTGCTGAACAGCGCGAAACGGCCGTCGGCGCTCAGGCACAGGGCCGTCACCTGCGGGCGTAGGACCGACCTGCCCTCGATGGGCGTGTGCAGGGTGCCGATGCTGCGCCCCTCGCGCGCGTCCCACAACCGGACCGAACTCCCCTGGCCGGACGCGACGAGGCGGCCGTCGGCACCGACCGCCAGGGCGCCGATGGCGAAGTCGGCGGGCCGCAGGCCTTCCTTGCCGTGTTCCACGCCGTCCATGGCGCGTGCGAGGCCGCCGGTTCCGAGGTCCCAGAGCCGCACCAGGCCGTCGGTGCCGCCGACGACCGCGCACCTCTCGTCGGCGCTGAACCGGACGTGCGCGGTACCGAAGATCGCGGCGTCGGGCACGCCTCCGGGCGGGCCGCCGGCCACCATGACGCATTCGGATGCGCTCGTCGCGGCCGGCCACCGCGCGGCGTCCAGCAGCGCGACGTTGCCGGGCAGGACGAGCAGGCACTCCCCGCTCCCGATGTCCCAGAGCCGGACCTCGCCGTCCCAGGCGCCGCTGAGGAGGCGCGTGCCGTCGGTGCTCAGGCACACCGAGGTCACCTGCGCACGGTGGCCCGCGAGTGTGCGTGCGCAGGTCCTGGTGCCCAGATCCCAGACACGGACGGTGCGGTCGTCCCCGGCGGACGCGGCGAGCCGGCCGTCTGCGGTGATGTCGACGGCGTTCACTCTGCGGCGGTGGCCCTCCAGTCTCACCGCCGCCCAGGCGCCCCGCAATCCCGTGCGCGCCACGCGGCGTCCCAGGGCGTTCCAGGCTGACATGACGCGCGGCGCGCGCTCGTGGCCCGGTATCGCTCTGGCCTGGTTCAGCAGGTCGAGGGCCAACGGGAGCCGGCCGTCCTCCAGTGCCCGCCGCGACTCGGTGACCAGCGCGTCGACCTTGGTGTCCAGGTCGCTCAGCTCGGTGTGCGGGCGCGGACGGCTCAGGCTCGGCGCGGCGACATGCCGTTCCCGCGGCAGCCGCCACCACCGCACCACGTTCTCCGTGTCGCCGGTCGACAGGCCGGATCGGCCGTCGGCGCTCAGCCGGACGGCCTTCGTCCCACCCCGGTGCGCCACGAAGGTCCGCACGCAGCGGCCGCTGCCCACGTCCCAGTAGCGCAGGTAGCCGCCCTTCGCCGACAGCAGGTACCGGGCGCCGTCGCTCAGCGACATGGGCCCGGTCGGTGCCGCGTCCTCCAGCACCCTGACACAGCGGCCGGTCGCCACGTCCCAGATCCTGATCGGCCCGTCGAAGCCGCCGTAGGTGGCCGCGAACAGGCTGTCGGCGCTGAAGCACCCGGCGCTCGCCGACCCTGGGACGGCCTCGGGCAGGACGTGCCGGCACTCGCCGGTGGCCAGGTCCCACAACCGCACGGCGGCCTTGGCGCGGACGTCGGAGGTCATCGCCCATCGGCCGTCCGGGCTGATGACCGCCGACCGCAGCCCCCAGCTGTCGACCTTCACCTTCCGTGTGATCCGGCCGCTGGGCGTGTCGACCACGCGGAAGGCGCCGTCCTGGCACGAGTAGACAGCGACGCGGCCGTCGGCGCTCAGCCGGACGCTGCCGGCCATGGTCTTGCGGTGGGCATGCGTGCGGCGGCCTTCGGTCAGGTCCCAGAACAGGACCGTGTCGTCGGCGCCCGCGGAGACTCCGACGGTCCCGTCGGCGCTGAGGTCGACGGCCTGCACGGGGCCGTCGTGTCCGGTGAGGGTCAGGCGGCACCGCCCGTCGTGGAGTGTCCACAGCTTGACCGTGCCGTCCGCCTCTCCGGTCAGCGCCAGGTTCCCGTCGGCGCCGAGGCTGACGGGCAGGGTCGTCCGCGGCGGCGGGTCCGCGCGCCAGGCCGGCTCCCGGGTGGCGGTGCAGCGGGCGTGGGTGACCCGGCCGGTGTTGACCGTACGGAGCGCCGCCTGGACGTCCGGCTCCTCCGGATCCTCCCGCGCCACCCCTTCGAGCAGGTCGCGGGCCGCGTCCAGGTCGCCGCGCTCCATCTGCACCTGGGCGAGCAGGAACCGCGCCCGCCTGGAATTCCCGGAATCGGCGCGGACGGCGTCGAGCCGCGTGACGAGGGCCTCGTCGGTGATGGCGCCCTGCCGCCACCGCAGCAACCCCAGGTGATAGGCGGCCTGCGCATGCCGCGGATCGGCGGCCAGCGCTTCCGCGAAGGCCTGCTCGGCCTCGGCGGACCGGCCCAGGTCGAGCAACGACAGCGCCCGGTTGTTGAGCTCGTCGCCGCGCAGTTCGGCGGCGCGCGGCATCGGACGCGGGTACGCGCCGCCGGTCAGCCCGCCGTAGGCCTCGACGAGGTCGGCGGCCACCTCGGTCATCGAACGCGGCCGGTCGTGGGGCTCGTCCCGCAGGCAACGCGCGAGCAGATCGGCAAGCTCCACCGGGATGCGCGGGACGGCCATGCCCGCGCCGTCGTCGAGGTAGGCCTCCAGCGCGGCACCCACGGCGGGCCCGATGCTCCACGTCACCTCGCCGACCAGCATCTCCAGGACCGTCACCGCGAAGCTGTAGACGTCGGTGGCCCGCCCCAAAGGCCGGCTCGCGGCCTGCTCCGGGGAGGCGTAGGCGGGCGTCATGCCACCGCTGCCCGTCACCGGCACGCTCGCGCCGGACGGGACGCCGGGCCCGGTGCCGGCGGAGGCCGCGCGGACGCGGGCCGGCCCGAAGTCGGTGATCTTCGCTGTTCCCGCGTCGTCGACCAGGACATTGGCCGGCTTGACGTCCCGGTGCACCAGCCCGCGGCCGTGCGCGTGCTCGAGACCCCACGCGATCTGGATCGCCATGTCCATGATCCGGGCCATCACCTCGTCCGGGCCGCCGGCGTACAACCGGCGGTCGGCGATCCGGTCGCGCAGGCTGCCGCCGGCGACGTACTCGGCGAACACCCGGGGAACGCCGCCGAGGGTGCGGACGTAGTGGCAGGTGCACACGTGCGGGTGCAACCCCAGCGACACCCAGGTCTCCGCCTCGACGACGAACCGCTCAAGGTCGCCCGCGTCCCGGAACATCTCGGGACGCGGTGACTTCACGGCGAGATCGGTGCCCCAGCCCAGGTGCCGGACCCGGTGCACCACACCCATCCCGCCGCGCCCGAGTTCCCCGGACACCTCGTACCGGCCGTCGATGACGTCACCGGCCCGCCACACCGCCGCGCTCGGCCTGCTCTCTGCTGTCATCCCGGGCGATCATCCGATCCGCACTTCGTAACGCGAAGATGAACCGCACCCGACCGGCCGGACGAACACCAGACACACCCGAAACGGCAGGCGCGTCCCCATGCCTACCATTCATGACGTGCTCGCGGGACGGAACGCGCTGCTCGCCCCGTTAGCCGTCGGTGGAGGCGGCTCGTCGGCTGAGACGGCGGAGCGCGAGGAGGAGCAGCAGCACGGCGGTCGCCGCGGCCGCGGGACCGACGCGCTTGGCGATCCCGCCGCCTGCGGTGCCGAGCAGGTCGATCGGCGCGGCGGGTTCGCGGGAGGCGGTGGTTCCGCCGGACGTGAGGGTGCGGTCGTTCCCCGGTACGTCGGCTTCCGGGGGCGGTGTGCCCGTGCCGTCGGGAGACCCGGCGGAGATCTCTTCGGCGAGATTGGCGGCGAACTGGCCGATGAGCGTGCCCGCCACCTCCGCCAGGGCGCCGCGGCCGAACTGGGCGGGTTTGCCGGTGATGGCGAGATCGGTCTCCACCAGGACGTCGGTCGCCTCGCCGGCCTCCACGAGCCGGCAGGTGATGACGGCCTTCGCGGTCCCGTTGCCGCGGAGCTCCCGGCCGGTGGCCTCCAGGACCGCGACCTTGGCGTCCTCGTCCTGGGAGACGAAGGTGACGGTGCCGTTGTAGGTCAGGCCGATCGGCCCGAGCTTGACCTTGATCTTGCCGGTGTAGCGGTCGCCGTCGCGTGCGGTCAGGGTCGCCCCGGGTACGCAGGGGGCGATCCGCTCGATGTCGAGCAGAACCCTCCAAGCCTCCGGTGCCGCCACGGGAATGCTGAGGCTGTTCTCCAGCTTCATCCGAATCCTTAAATGTCAGTGGTTTCAGCGCCGGGAACGGTTCACGCCTCGCCGCCGGCGGACGCGTCCGCCGCCGCCCGGACGGCCTTGAGGATTCCCTGGTAGCCGGTGCAGCGGCACAGGTTCCCCGACAGGGCGTCGCGGATCTCCTCGTCGGTGGGGTCGGGGTTCTCCTTCAGGAACGCGGTCGCCGAGACGATGAACCCGGGGGTGCAGAATCCGCACTGGAGTCCGTGGTGGTCACGGAAGGCGGCCTGCACGGGCGAGAGCTCACCGTCCGGTGACGCGATCCCCTCGACGGTCGTGATCTCCGAGCCGTCGGCCTGCACGGCGAACACCAGGCAGGCGCGGACGGCCTCGCCGTCCATCAGGACGGTGCACGCGCCGCAGACTCCGTGCTCGCAGCCCAGGTGCGTCCCCGTCAGCTGGCAGTCCACTCGGAGGAAGTCGGCGAGGGTGAGCCTGGGCTGCACCCTCGCGCGGCGCGCCCTGCCGTTGACCTTCATCCGGATGTCGATCTCAGCCACCGCTCGCCTCCTGAAGGGCCTTCTGCCAGGCACGTGCCACCATCGCCACCCCCACCCGTTTGCGGTAGCCGGCGGACCCGTGCAGGTCGGACGGGACGGACCGCAGCTCCGCCACGGCGGTCCGCCCGACCTCGTCCGGCGAGGCCTCGGCTGCCGCGGTGCCGGTCACCGCCGCCTCCGCGGCCGGGGCGCGCTGCGCCGTCGGGCCGAGACCGAACAGGCCGATGCCGCAGCGCCGGATCCGGGCATCTTCGTCGAGCTCGATCGCGACGGCGGCGCCGGCGATGGCGAAGTCGCCGTGACGGCGGGCGTACTCCTCGACCGCGAACCCGCAGCGGTCGCCGGCGACCGGGAAGGTGATCCCCGTCAGCAGCTCGTCGTCCGCCAGGTCGGTGCTCCACAGGCCGGTGAAGAAGCGGGCGGCGGGAATGGTCCTGCGCCCCCGGGGCGAGAACGCCTCGAGCCGTGCGTCGAGGGCCAAGGCCACCGCGGGGTATTCGGCGGCGGCGTCGGCGTGGGCGATCGAGCCCCCGATGGTGCCGCGGTTGCGGATCTGGAAGTGGCCGATCAGAGGGGTGGCGCGGGCGAGCAGCGGGACGGCCGCGGCGACCTCCGCCGACCGCTGGATCGCCGCCTGGGTCGTGCCGGCGCCGATCCACAGGGATCCGTCGCGCCGCTCGATGCCGCCCAGGCCCTCGACCCGGCGCAGGTCGACGAGGTGGCCGAAGGCCGCCAGCCGCAGGGCGAGCATGGGGGTCAGGCTCTGCCCTCCGGCGATCGCCTTGGCGTCCTCGCCCAGTTCGGCGAGGAGGCCGACCGCCTCCTCGATCGTCGAGGGCGCGTGGTAGTCGAAAGGTGCCGGTTTCATCGTGCCTCGCTCACCAGGTCGGCGATGGACGCCGGGGACAGCGGCAGTCTGGTGATCTTGACGCCGAGCGGCGCGAGCGCGTCGGCCACCGCGTTCACCACGGCGGGCGGCGCGCCGATCGCGCCGCCCTCGCCGACGCCCTTGTAGCCTCCTTGGCCGGGGCCGGGCGTCTCGATGTGGCCGTACTCGATGGTGGGGACCTCCGTGGTGGTCGGCAGGAGGTAGTCCATGAAGGTGGTGGTGAGGGGGTTGCCGTCGGCGTCGTAGCTGAAGTGCTCGTAGAGCGCGCCGCCGATCCCCTGCACGGTGCCGCCGGCGATCTGGCCCTCCACCACGTCCGGGTTGATCATCGGGCCGCAGTCCTCGCTGACGATGTAGCGCAGCAGCGTCACCTCGCCCGTCACGACGTCCACTTCGCAGGTGCACACGTGCGTCGCGTTGGCCCAGATCATCGGGCTCTGCGCCCGGTAGCGGCCGCTGGCCTCCAGTCCCGCCGGCACGCCGGCCGGCAGCTGCTCGGGCTGGAAGTAGGCGATGGAGGCGATCTCGGAGAAGGACAGCCCGATGTCGGGGGTGCCGCGGACGTGGGCGCGCCCGCCGGAGAGTTCGATGTCCCCGGGCGCCGCCTCCAGGCGGTGCGCGGCGATCGCCACTATGCGTTCCCGCAGGACCGTCGCGGTCTCGGCGATGGCGCCCGCGGTCATCGACCCCGAGCGGCTGCCTCCGGTGCCGCCGCCGAACGGCGTGATCGCCGTGTCCCCCTGGATGGTGTTGACGTCGGCGATGTCGGCGCCCAGCGCGTCGGCGGTGAGCTGGACGACGGTGGTCTCGAGGCTGTTGCCGGTCGAGCCGCCCGCCACGTACACGTTGACCTTGCCCGAGGGCTCGATCCGGATCGTCGCGCCCTCGGTGGCGTGGAACCCCGAACCGCTCGTGGTCGGCTCGACGTAGGTGCACGTGCCCACCCCGAGGTGGCGGCCCGCGGCGCGGGCCTGCTCCTGTTCCCGCCGGAAGGCCCCGTAGTCCAGGATCTTCAGCGCCTGCTCGAACGTCTCCAGCGGCGTGATGTCGCTGTAGGGCATGCCGTTGGGGTTCGTCACCGGCAGTTCGTCCCGGCGCAGCAGGTTGCGGCGGCGCAGCTCGACCGGGTCCATCCCCATCTCGCGCGCCGCGATGTCCAGCAGCACCTCGCGCGCCAGGGACTCGAACTGCCACGGGCCGCGGTAGGCCGTGCGGCCGGTGGTGTTGGAGAAGACCGACTTGCAGGAGAAGGTGGCCTGGGGGACGCGGTAGGGCCCGGGGAAGAGCAGCCCCACCACGGCGGTCGTCTGCACCGGCCACGGCACCGGGTAGGCGCCCGCGTCCTGCACGTGGTCGATCGCGGCGGCCAGGATCCGGCCGTCGGCGTCGAAGGCGATGCGGGCGTCCGCGTGCTCGTGGCGGCCCTGCCCGGCCGAGGTGAGGTTCTCCTGCCGGTCCTCGATCCATTTCAGCGGGGCGGGGACCTTTCTGGCGGCGAGCATGATGCACATGTCCTCGCGCTGCGGGACGGCCTTCTGCCCGAAACCGCCGCCGGTGTCGCGCATCACGACGCGGATCCGGTGCTCGGACAGGCCCAGCAGCCGGCTGCAGAACAGGCGCATCTCGTGCGGCACCTGGGTGGACGCCCAGATCGTCATCTCGCCGCTGGGCGGCGACCACTCCGCGATCAGCCCGCGGGTCTCCATGGGCACGGCCGCGTAGGCCTGCTGGTGGATCGTCTCCCGCGCCACATGGGCCGCGCCGTCGAAGACCTCCGCGAGATCCGCCGCCGGGCGTCCGCCGAGCTCACCGACCAGGTTCCCGGGATGATCGGGGTGGACGAGTTCCCCGGACTCCTGCGCCGCGGCGTAGTCGACGACCGGCGGCAGCGGCTCGTAGTCGACGAAGACCAGTTCGGCCGCGTCCTCGGCGATGTAGCGGTCGTCCGCGACCACCAGCGCCACCGGGTCGCCCACGAACCGCACCTCGCCCTCGGCCAGCGGGGGCCGCGGCGTGTCCGCGACATGACGGCCGATCAGCGAGTACCAGGGATCACGCACGTCCGGGTTCAGGTCCTCGGCCGTGAAGACGGCATGGACGCCTTCGAGGGCGAGCGCCTCGGAGGCGTCGATGCCGGCGATGCGGGCCCGGGCCATCGGGCTGCGGACGAAATGCGCGTGCAGCATTCCCGGGCGCACGACATCGTCGACGAAGCCGCCGTGGCCGGTCAGCAGCCGCAGGTCCTCCACCCGGGGGACGCGGGCGCCGGCGTAGCGGGCGGCGCCCGCGGGCGGGCCGCTCACCGGTCCACCGATGCCAGGACGCCCTCGATCATCCTCGCCGGCCGATCCGCACGAGTGAAGAGCGTGATCCGCGTCACAAACAGATCCTCCGTTCAGCTGGGACGCATCCGCCCTCGCCGGTCGCCCCGAAAATCGGGAACCGCCCGGCGATCTTCGCGACCGGCCGGCGGGGCGCCGCCCGCCGGCGGCGAATGCTGAACGACTGTGTAGCATCGCTTCGGGCGAGCCGTCAAGGAACAATGGCAGTCATGACCTCACCTCGCCGCAGGGGCACCGAGAACTCCAAGACACGCTTCCTCCTCCTGGACACCGCCGAGCGGCTGATGCTCGAGGAGGGCTATGCCGCCGTCGGGATCCGGCGCGTGGCGCGGGAGGCGGACGTCACGCCGGCGCTGGTCAACTACTACTTCCCGTCACTGGACGATCTCTTTCTCGCCGTGCTCCGGCGGCGCGCCGAGCAGGAGTTCGCGATGCAGTCGCGCGCCCTGGAGTCCGCCCAGCCCCTGCGCGCCCTGTGGAAATACAGCAGCCATCCCGCCGGCGCCACGCTGATGATGGAGTTCACGGCCCTCTCCAACCACCGCAAGGTGATCCGCCAGGAACTGGCCAGTTATGCGGAACGGTTCCGCAACGCCCAGATCGAGTCCCTCGACGGGTACCTGAAGGAGCGCGGGATCGACACCGACGAACTGCATCCGCTCGCCGTCCTGGTCGTGATCTCGGCCATCTCCCGGATCTTCGTCATGGAGAGCACGATGGGGCTCACCACCGGCCATGCCGAGACCCTCGACCTGATCGAGCGCTCCGTGCTCCAGATCGACGGCCCGCCCGCTACACCCAAGGACGCGAAGTGAGCCGATCCCCGACGGCACGCGCTCGGCGCCGGCACGGTGATCGCACCTTGATCGGCCATCGGCCGTAACACCTCGACCTGCTTCACAGCGCAGCTGAGCGTGATCGCGCTCGGGCCGCTCCGGCGGAGACGCGGGCTCGCAGATCGTGCTCGGAGCATGGTTGACCTCACCCGGAGCCACGTGTTACACACTTGTTCAGCATCGCCGTGGCCCCGTGGCACAGGGGTCCCGGCGGCCACCGCACGCCGTGGAGACCGAACGTCTCCCCCGGCGGGCGGCGAGGGCGGCACGCCCCCGTCCGCCCGCCATCGGTTCAGCGGCCCCGCACGGGCCGATCCATCCTCCTCCGACCGCCCCTCTCCGATCGGCGCGACGAAACCGTCGGTGTCCGGTCCACCACAGGAAACGAGGTCTCACATGCCTGGACGAGTCGAAGGCAAGGTCGCCTTCATCACCGGTGCGGCACGCGGCCAGGGACGCAGCCACGCGGTGCGGCTGGCCGAGGAGGGCGCCGACATCATCGCCGTGGACGTCTGCAAGCAGCTCGACGGCGTGACCTTCCCGATGTCCACCCCCGAGGACCTGGACGAGACGGTCGCCCAGGTCAAGGCGCTGGGCCGCCGCATCGTCGCCGTGCAGGCGGACGTGCGCGACTACGACGCCCTCAAGGCGGCGGTGGACGACGGCGTGACCGAACTCGGGCGCCTGGACATCGTGGTGGCCAACGCCGGTCTCGGCAGCGACGGCACCGTGCTCCACAAGATGACCGAGAAGACCTGGCGCGACATGATCGACGTCAACCTGACCGGCGTATGGATCACCACCAGGGTGTCGACGCCGCACATCCTCGAGGGCGGCCGCGGCGGGTCGATCATCCTGACCAGCTCCGTCGGCGGGCTCAAGGGTCATGCCCACATCGGGCACTACATCGCCGCCAAGCACGGCGTGGTGGGCCTGATGCGGACCTTGGCGGTGGAACTGGGCCAGTACAACATCCGGGTCAACACGGTGCACCCCAGCCAGGTGAACACGCCGATGGTGATGCACGAGGCCACGTACCGCATGTTCCGCCCCGACCTGGAGAACCCCACCAAGGACGACTTCGCGGCGGTGTCGCAGGGCATGCACGTCCTGCCCACCCCGTGGGTGGAGCCGTTCGACATCAGCAACGCGATCGTGTACCTCGCCTCGGACGAGGGACGGTTCCTTACCGGCGTGACCCTTCCGATCGACGCGGGCGCGCTCCTCAAGTGAGCCACCGGCCGCCGGCCGCCGCTCGACGGGCCACCTCGGCGCGGCCGGCGGCCCACCGGCGCGTCGCGCCACAGGGCGGGAAGGCGCCCCTCTCGGAGGCCTCTTCCCATCGGCGCCGCCCGTGGCGTCTCCGACGCGCACCCGCATGTGAACGCGCACGTGAACGCTTCAACACCCCGACCGCGGCCGCCACAGCAGGCGCGACCGCGCGCCACCAGGAGGCGAGTTCATGAGCAAGGACGACGAGCTGTACTGGGACCCCTACGACCCCACGCTCGTGCTCAACCCCTACCCCATCTTCCGGCGGATGCGCGAGGAAGCACCGCTGTACTACAACGAGAAGCACGACTTCTACGCGGTCACGCGTTACGCCGACTGCCAGCGCGGCCTCGCGGACTGGCGGACCTACCCCTCCGTCCGCGGCGACATCCTCGAAGTGGTCCAGTCGGGCATCGAGTGGCCCTCGGGCACCCTCATCATGGAGGACCCGCCCATCCACGACATCCACCGCCGCCTGCTCGCGCGCATCTTCACCCCGCGCCGGATCGCCATGCTCGAGCCGCAGATCCGGGCCTACTGCGAGCGGACCCTGGAACCGGTGATCGGAAGCGACCGGTTCGACCTCATCGAGGCCGTCGGCGCCGAGATGCCCATGCGCGTCATCGGGATGCTCCTCGGCATCCCCGAGCCCGACCAGCCGGCCATCCGCGACAGGGTGGACGCCGTGCTGAGCACCGAGGGCCGCGAGAAGATGAACCCGAAAGAGGGCGAGATCCTCGACATCGAGGGGTTCAGGGCCTACCTCGAGTGGCGCAAGGAGCACCCCTCCGACGACCTCATGACGGAACTGATGAACGCCGAGTTCGAGGACGAGAACGGGGTCACCCGGACGCTCACCGACGACGAGGTCCTCACCTACTGCTCGGTGATCGCCGGTGCCGGGAACGAGACGACGGGACGCCTCATCGGGTGGTTCGGCGCGCTGATGGCCCGCTACCCCGAGCAGCGCCGCGAACTCGCGGCGGACCCGTCCCTCATCCCCAACGCCATCGAGGAGATCCTGCGCTTCGAGCCGACCAGCCCGTTCACGGCGCGCTATGTGAGCAAGGACGTGGAGGTGCACGGCCAGACCGTGCCGGAAGGCAGCGCCATGGTGTTCATCGCCGCCGCCGCCAACCGCGACCCCGAGCGCTTCGACGACCCCGACCGCTTCGACATCCACCGGGTCTCCCAGCACATGACCTTCGGAGTCGGCGTCCACTACTGCCTGGGCGCGGCACTGGCCCGGCTCGAGGGCCGCGTTGCGGCGGAGGAGATCCTGAAGAACTTCCCGGACTTTGACGTGGACTGGGACAGCGCCGAGCTGGCCCAGACCTCGACAGTCCGCGGCTGGAAGACGCTGCCGCTCGTCATCGGGTGAGCCGGCCGCGGTAACCGACCGGCGGTGGTCCGACCGGCGTCCGATGGGCCGCACCCCGCCGCCTCGGCCACCGGAGCGCATCACTCCGCCACAACGATCTGAGGAGGTCACCGATGACCGACCGCTGGACGGTCACCTTCGACCGGCACATGTGTGTCGGGACGGGCCTGTGCGCGGCCACCGCCCCCCATGAGCTGGACCTTGACGAGAACGGGAAGGGACACGCGACGGCCGAGACGCTGCCGGCGTCCGAGGCGGTGCGGGACGCCGCCGAGTCGTGCCCGGTCGAGGCCATCACCATCACCGACACCGACACCGGGAAACGAATCTTCCCAGAGTATCCCTGAGAGAGGATCCACCCGGCCGGGCGGCGTTCACCAGCGAGGAACAAGGCCGCGGCCCGCCGCCGAACGATCCTCCTGCCCCCGCTCGCCGCGCCGGTACCGCGCCCGCTCCCGCGAGGCGCGGCGAACGGGTCGGCTTCAACGCCGCAGCCGTGCGGCCACGCGACATCCCGCATCATCCATACGAGCGCCACGGGCCGGATCAGGCGTGACGTGCCGCGGAGACGCGCACCCACGCCGAGGTTCCATTCCGTGCCCAGGCACTCGCTCCGGCCGACCACACCCGCCCCACCCCTGCGCCCGGAGAAGCACATGACCATCCCTCAAGACACGACCACCCCACCAGGTGGATCACAGACGCGCATCCTGATCGCCCTCATCGTGATCGAGATCTTCGCGGTCTTCGAGACCGCGATGGCGGTCGCGGCCATCCCGAACTTCATGAAGGTCTTCGAGGCCGACGCGGCGGCCGCCGGCTGGACCACCACCGCCTACCTCCTGGTGGGCGCCTCCTCCGCCGCCACCGCCGGACGCCTCGGCGACATCTTCGGACGCCGGAACGTCCTGGTGGTCATCCTGGCCGGAGCGGCCTGCGGTTCGCTGATCAGCGTGCTGGCCAACGACCTATGGATGATCACGGTCGGCCGGGGCGTGCAGGGCCTGGCCGCCGGCGCGCTGCCGCTGTCGTTCGGCCTGGTGCGCGAGCTGCTGCCGGAGCGGCGGGTGCCGCTCGCCATCGCCCTGCTCGGCGGTATCGTCCCGATCTGCACCGGCGCCGGGGCCCTGCTCGCCGGGGTGCTGATCGACCAGAGCGGCTGGCGCCTGCTCTTCATCGTGGCGACGGCGATGGGCGTCGCCGCGTCGCTGACCGCACTGCTGGGGCTGCCCAGCACTTCCGGGATCAGGCCCCGGCCCTCGGTCGACATGGTCGGCGCCGTCCTGCTCGTCCCGGCGACCGGCGGCGTGCTGTTCGGGGTCTCCCGGGCCGAGGAATGGGGCTGGAGCGACGCGCGGGTGCTCGTGGCGATCGGCGTCGGGTTGGTGGCGCTGGCCCTGTGGGTCTGGTGGGAGATGCGCGTCCGCGAGCCGATCGTGGACGTCCGGCAGTTCACCGACCGCAAGGTGGCGCTGACCACCCTGGCGACGATCCTGATCGGCGTCGGGCCGATGGGGGCCGCCGCGCTCCTGACGCCGATGATCCTGCAGCTGCCCGGCGCCTCCCCCATCGGGCAGGGGCTGTCGGCCACCACCGCCGGCGTGGTGATGTTGATCATCTCCACGATCGGGTACGGCGGCGCCGCGCTGAGCGGGCGGATCGCCGAGCTGGCCGGCGCCCGCTGGGCGCTGGTGGTCGCGGGCGTCCTCTACATCGCCGGGGCCGGAATGTGGATCTTCATGGCGAAGAGCCTGCCGGGAACCGTGCTCTGCACCGGCCTCCTGGCCGTGGGCTCGGCCTTCGCCTACAGCGCGCTGGCGAACCTGATCGTCGAGGTGGTGCCGTCCGAGCAGACCGCCGCGGCGACCGGGATGAACCGGGTGACGCTGAACGTCGCGGTGGCCACCGGCCTGTCGATCACCGCGGTGATCCTGACCGTCTCGACCATGCCGGGCACGCACCTGCCGACCGAGAAGGCGCTGACGGCCGCCTGCCTGTTCATGGTCGCCTGCTCGGCGGTGAGCCTGCTGCTCGCGCTGCTCATCGGCGGCGCCCGCCGGGCGCCCGTGCGGAAGGCGCCCACACCCGGTCTCGACACCCAGCAGGCGGCCGCCTGACCAACGCTCCCCGAGCATCCCCGGCAACGGCCGACGCCTCCCCCGGGCACCGACACGGCGGGACCGGCTCCGAACAACGGTCCCGCCGTGGCCCGGGTGGGGCGGCCGCCCATCAGCGATCGAAGGATAGAGAATGCCGCACCAAGCCACCGTTCCAGTCCCCAGCACGACGTCGGAACTGATGTCGCCGGAATGGCTCACCTCAGCGCTCGCCCCGCGCTTTCCCGGAATCCGGATCACCGGGGTCACCCCCGGGCCCGTGGTGAACCGCGTGTCGACCAACGTCCGGTTCCACATCGAGTGCGAGGACGACCTCCCCGGCGGGTTGTCGCCGGACCTGTGCGGCAAGGGCTACTTCTCCGACATCGGCACCTGGGACGGCCGCCGGACCGGGATCCCCGAAGTGTCCTTCTATCGCCTCCTGGCGGCCACCAGCGGCGTGCGGACGCTGCGCAGCGTGTACGCCGACATCGACCCGGAGACCGGGCACGGCGTGGTCATCACCGAGGACGTCGTCGCCCAGGGCGGCATTTTCCTCGACGCCCTCAGCGACTACACCCCGGAGCAGACGGCCCAGAGCCTCGAAGAGTTCGCCAAGCTGCACGCCGCGACCTGGGGCGATGCCACGATCGCCGCGGCCGAGTGGCTGACGCCGCGACTCGGCGCCCTCCTCGTGCACCGCGGCGTCAAGGATCTCCGCGCCAACTTCGAGAGCGAGATCGGCGCGGGCGTGCCGGACGAGGTCCGCGACGCGGAACGGCTGTACGCGGCGTACCGGGCCCTCACCGAGCAGACGCTCACCGCCTCGCCGTGGTCGGTGATCCACGGGGACGCCCACGTCGGGAACCTCTACCTCGACGGCGACGGGCGCCCCTCGCTCGTGGACTGGCAGCTGGTGCAGCGCGGCCCCTGGTACATCGACGTCGGCTACCACATCGCCTCCACCCTCACCGTGGAGGACCGGCGCCGCACCGAGAAGGACCTCCTGCGCCACTACCTCGACAGCCTCCGCGCCAACGGGGTGGAACCCCCGTCCTGGGACGACGTCTGGCTGGGCTTCCGCCGGGGCGTCCTCTACGGCTTCTACCTCTGGGGCGTCACCCAGAAGGTCGCCCCGGAGATCACCGGCGCGCTCCTGCGCCGCCTCGGGATCGCGGCCACCGAGCACGAATCCTTCGCTTCGGTCTCCCTCTGAGAAGCCCACGTCCCCCAAGGCCCGCGTCCGGGTCGCCCGCCGGGAGCGCGCGGACCGGCCCGGGGCGGGTCTAGCTGGGGCGGAGGAGGACTGCCAGCCTGTCGTGGCGTCGGCCGGGGACGCGCCGAGGCCCGCGTCATGGTGCCTGAGCTCGCGACCGTATCCTTGCCGAGCGACGACACGAACAGAAGCGCCCCGACCGGGCTGGCCCGGCCGCAGCGCTCACCCGAGACGAGAAGGCGCATCACCTTGACGACAGAGGATGCGAAGCCGGCCGCCGGAGACGCGGCGGCGAGCCCCGGCACGGAGGCCGATGATCTCGCGGCGTCCTGGGCCGACCGGGCGGCGGAACGGTCCCCCTCCGTCCAGCGGTCGCGGACGCGCAGCGTCCGGCAGGTGCGGGAGATCGTCGCGGCGGCGCGCCGGCTGTCCCGCGCCAAAGGGTCCTCCTTCACCGTCCAGGAACTGGCGCAGGAGGCCGGAATCGCCCTGCAGACCTTCTACCGGTACTTCACCGACAAGGACCAGCTCCTGCTCGCCGTACTCGAAGAGGAGATCACGGCCGAGGCCGCTCGCAGCGACGCCGCCGCGCGCCGGTTGCCGGACCCCGTCGCGCGCCTGCGCTTCTTCATCACCAGCACGCTCGAAACGCTGCGCCGCCCGGACGGCGACGCCTCGGACGACCGGCCGGGCGATATCGGGCCGCGGTTCGTCACGGCCGAGCACTGGCGGCTCCACCAGCTCTTCCCCGACGAGATGGCGCGGATCAACCAGCCGTTCGCGGATCTGATCGAGCGGGAGCTGCGAGAGGCTGCCGCCCAGGGACGGCTCAGGCCGACCGATCCGGCCGCCGACTCATGGTTCGTGATGAAGCTGGTGATGTCGGTCTACCACCGCTACGCCTTCGCCACCTCCCGCGAGACTCTCCAGGACACCACCGAGCGCCTGTGGGCGTTCTGCCTGGCCGCCTTCAACGGTGCGCCGGACGCGCACTCGCCCGCGCCCGCCGCCGGCGGGGCCCGGCCGAACCGGCCTTGAGCGCGGTCGCGCCGGAGCCCCGCGCCGGAACGCCGTAGCGGTCGCCGGTCGCGCCCCCGTCAGAGGACGGGCGACCAGGTCTTCTCGAGCGGGGTCTCGTCGAGGACGGCGCGGGCGACCGGTGATACGGGGGCCTGGAGGAATCCCACGAGGCCGTCGAGGAGATCGGCGACGTGGACGGCGAAGGGCAGCACCGGCTGCCCGTGCGCATGGGCGTGTTCCCGCTGCGACGCGGAGTCGACGCTGAAGGCCACCGCCTGGCTGATGCGATGCCCCCGCAGCGGTTCGGGAATGTGCGGAAGCAGCGCCGAGACCTGGCCGAAGAACTCGCGCGTCGATGCCTGGAACTCCTCGGGAAGGCGTTCGAACACGTCCCGGCGGCCGTGGTGGCGCAGCATGTTGACGAAGGTGAGGTAGTGGCTGCCCTCCTGCTCGCCCTGCTCCAGGATGGGGAGCACGTAGCACTTGACCCACGCCTGGAGGTCGTCCGGGCGGTATTGGGCGATGAGAATCCGGCGCCGCCCGTACACGCCGGGCAACCGGTACTCGAAGATCGCCTGGAGGAGGCGGTCCTTGGTCCCGAAGTGGTACTGGACGGCGGACTTGTTGCCGTTGCCCGCCTCGGCGCCGATCTGACGGAGCGATACACCCTCGATTCCGTGCTGGGCGAAGAGGCGCTCGGCGGCGACCACTATCTGCGCCTTGGTCGAGGGAGCAAGCATTGACATGGCGGTCATGTAATCAATCGCAGACATGTAAGTCAAATAACTTGAAGTTCAGTAACCTGACTTACCCTCTTGCCCGCCACCGGCGATCGGGAGCGGCGAGCAGGCGACCAGCCCGGCAGGCCGGCCGCCTGGTCGGCGGTCATGTTCCGGGCGCGATCGCGAATGTCGCGATTCTCACGGTGGTCGAGGAGAATGCGCCCGCCCAGGGATCGCCATCCTCCGGCGCCGACACGACCCGCCCTGTCAGATCGGACGCTCAGCGGTCACGCGCAGCCCAGATCGCATCGGCGGTGGAACCCAGCGCCTCGCCCTTGGCGAAGCCGTAGTAGGCGGAGAATTGCAGCACGATCTCGTCCATCTCCTCCTTGGAGATGTCGCCGGAGTTCAGCGCGGCACCGACGTGCGACTGCAACGGCATCGGCGAGTCATCGATGGCGACGCACGCCACGGTGATGATGCGGCGCTCACGGCGGGTGAGCCCGGGCCGCTGCCAGACGTGCCCGAAGACGAAGTTGAGGATGCCCGCATGGGTGTACGGCGTCTCGGCCCTCGGCGCCGGGATGAGGTTGACGTCGGCGAACTCCTCCGCCCCGCGCTTGAGCCGCTCCTCCCAGTCGTTGAGCCCCAGCGTGGAGTTGTCGAGCACGGGCAGCGGACCGATCTCCTCGCCGCGTTCCTGCTGGATCCGGGCCCACTGTTTGCGGATCACGCCCTCGATGTGGGACGCCTTCGGCCAGCCGCAGTAGACGGCGAACTGGAGCACGAACTCCAGCATCGCCTCCAGCTCCATGTCCCCGCTGTTGAGCGCCGCGTACACGTGCTCGTCGATGGGCTCGGGCGCGTCCGCCGCGCCGACGCAGGTCAGCGTCACCCAGCGGCGGTCGCGCCGGCTCAGCCCGGGGCGCGGCCACACCTCGCCGAAGACGAAGTCGCGGGTGGCCGCCTCGAACGGCGTGGCCGGTGGCGCCGCCTCACGGGTCATGACCTCGCGATAGGTCTGCTCGGCCGCGGCTGTGTCGCCCATGCGCTTCTCCTCTGACGCCCTGCTTTGCCGTTCGAGTGGCAGAACTCTAAGTCGCATGACTCTCATGGACAAGGGGCCTGGAGCACGTGATCCGCCATGATCCGGACGACGCGATCGACCGGCCGCCACTTGCCAGGCGTGCCGACAGGTCCCGTCCAGGAAGCGCGACTACCGCGTTTAGCTGGCGATACAGCACCAGTCCCACTCCCCCGCCCGCACACTGACGCGTCACTCCCAGGGCACGAGCGGAGGGCGTAAGCCTCGGCAATCCATTCGCAGCCGGGCCCTCGCGGCAGCCACCAAACTAAGGCGATTGACTTCATTCATGGCCGCGTGCTTTGATGCCAGCCGGTGACGGTAGCCACGTTCTCGCAGCCCGCAATACCGCTCTCGCAGCCCTGACAGGCCGGACCGGCCTGTCCGTCCCGTCGGAAAAGTGAGCGTCCCATGAGCATCGATCTGGACAACGCCGTCGCGGTCATCACGGGCGCGGGCAGCGGCATCGGGCGTGCCGCCGCGCACGCCTTCGCCCGGCGCGGGGCCCGCGTCGTGGTCACCGACATCGACGGCGACCGCGCGGCCACCGTCGCGGCCGAGCTCGCCGACCGCGGCGCCGCCGCGACCTGCGACGTCACCAGCCTCGGCGACCTCGAGGCGGTACGCGATCTGGCGCTCGACCGGTTCGGCCGCGTCGACCTGGTGATGAACAACGTCGGAGTCCTGGCCGTCGGCCCCGTCGAGGCCATCCCCCTCGAGACATGGCAGCGCGTCGTCGACGTCAACCTGCTCGGCATCGTCCGCAGCAACCTGGTGTTCCTGCCGCTGCTGCTGGAACGCGGATCGGGCCACGTGGTCAACACCGCCTCCACCGCGGGGCTGCTCCCCTACGGGTACGACCGGCTGCCCTACACCGCGACCAAGCACGCGGTCGTCGGGCTGTCCGAGGCGCTCGCGCTGTACCTGCGGCCGCGCGGCATCGGCGTCTCCTGCCTGTGCCCGGCCGGCGTCGCCACCAACATCGTCGAGCAGATCACCTTCCACGGGGAGCCGGCACCGCCGCGAGGGCCGAGCTTCCCCGTCCTCGACGCCGAGACCGTCGGCGAGATCGTCGCCGACGGCGTCACCGAGGACCGTTTCCTCATCCTCACCGCCCCAGAGGCCGCCGGCGAGCTCCGCGAACACGGGGCCGACGTCGACGCCTACCTCTCCCACCTCCTCAAGGAAGCGCCATGAGCACACTCGACCGACTCCGCCTCGACGGCAAGACCGCCATCGTCACGGGCGGCGCCGGAGCCATCGGCCAGGTCTACGGCCGTGCGCTGGCCGAGGCCGGCGCCGCGGTGGTCCTGGCCGACCTGGACGGCGACGGCGCCCAACGGGCCGCCGCCGCGCTGGCGGCCGACGGCTTCAAGGCCACCGGCGTACGCGTCGACATCACCGACCCCGAGTCGACGGCCGCGATGGCCGATGCCGCGGTCTCCGCGCACGGCGGCATCGACATCCTGGTCAACAACGCCGCCCTCATGGCCGAGATCCCCCAGGGCGACCTCCTCGACCTCCCGCCCGACTGGTTCGACCGCGTGATGCGGGTGAACGTCCTGGGCGCCATCCTGTGCTCGCGGGCGGTCAAGGCGTCGATGGCCGAGCGCGGCGGCGGACGGATCATCAACCAGGTGTCCGCCGGGGCCTTCATGGGCGGCGGCATCTACGGGATCAGCAAGCTCGCCCTGGTCAGCGTCACCGCTGGCCTCGCCCGCTCCCTCGGCCCGCTGGGCATCAACGTCAACGCCATCGCCCCCGGCCTGGTCGAGAACGAGCCGGGCATGCGGAGCCTGCCCGCCGACCACCCCGCGCGCGCCGCCCTGGCCGCCGCCATCCCCGGCAAGAAGCAGGCGCCCGCCGAAGACCTGCTGGGGACGCTGCTCCTGCTGGCGTCCCCGGCCGGCGAGTGGATCAACGGCCAGACGATCAGCGTCGACGGCGGCTGGGTCATGCGGCTGTGAACGTCGCACCGCAACGCCACGCACGGAAGGGAGGCGCCCCATGACGCGGGTCGGCTTCATCGGACTGGGCAGCCAGGGCGCTCCGATGGCCCGCCGCATCATGGAGGAGTCCTACCCCCTGACGATCTGGGCCCGGCGCCCGGCGTCCACGGCACCCTTCGCCGGCACCGCCGCCACGGTGGCGCAGACTCCGGCCGAGCTCGGCGCGGCGAGCGACGTGGTCGGCATCTGCGTCGTCGCGGACGCCGACGTGGAGGACGTGCTCCTGCGGTCGGACGGCGTACTGGCCGGCATGTCCCCCGGCGGAGTCGTCGCCGTCCACTCCACCGTCCATCCCGACACCTGCCGGCGCCTCTCCGACAGGGCCGCCGAACACGGCATCGCCCTGGTGGACGCGCCGGTCAGCGGCGGCGGCGACGCGGCCGCGCAGCGCAGGCTCCTGGTCATGGCCGGCGGGGACGACAAGGACGTCGCGCGCTGCCGTCCCGTCTTCGAGACCTTCGCCGACCCCGTGATCCACCTGGGCCCGCTGGGAAGCGGCCAGCGGGCGAAGCTGCTCAACAACTTCGTGTTCACCGCGCAGGTGGCCGTGGCCCTCGGCACCTTCTCCTTCGCCGACGGGCTGGGCATGGACCGTGCGGCGGTGGCACAGGTCCTCGCCCACGGCAGCGGCGGCAGCCGTGCCGCCGCGACCCTGGCCGCCTCGGGGTTCGACACCACCGGGCTGCGCCATGCCCTTCCGCTGCTGCGCAAGGACGTCGGCATCATGCTCGACGTCGCCCGCGCGGCCGGCGCCCCGCACCCGGCCGCGCTCGCGGAACTCGCCGAAACGACCCTGACGACGCTCGGGAACCATCCCGGCCCCTGAAGAACGACCGACGGCGGGGCGGCGGCCCCGCCTTCCCCGAACAGGAAACAAGGCGGTACCAGCAATGACCGTGTCCCCACCCACCTCACACGATCTGGGCGTCACCGGACCGCTCATCGACGGCACCTGGCTCGATCGGGCGTCCGCAGGCACGATGGAGCACATCAACCCCGCCACGGCCCGCGCCAACGGCACCGTCGTGCTGAGCGGCCCGGAGGAGGTGGACGCGGCCGTCGCCGCCGCCAAGAAGGCCTTCCCGGAGTGGCGGGCGATGTCGCCGGACAAGCGCCGGCGCATCCTGCAGCGGGTGGAGGAGCTGATGGAGGCGCGGGTGCCCGAACTCGGCCGCCTCACCACGCTCGAACTCGGCGTCCCCGCCATCATGTCCTCCGCGCTGGCGAACCTCTGCGCGGGATGGTTCGGGTACTTCGCCGGCTGGGCGGACAAGCTGGAGGGAGCGACCATTCCCCCCAGCCCGATGATGGGGCAGGGCTTCGACTACACCGTCCCGGAACCGTACGGCGTCGTCGGCATCATCCTGACCTGGAACGGGCCGATCGTGTCGGTCGGCATGAAGATCGCGCCGGCCCTGGCCGCGGGCAACTGCGTGGTCGTCAAGGCGCCCGAGCAGTCGCCGTACACCGTCGCCCGGTTCGCCGAGATCGCCCTGGAGGCGGGCCTTCCGCCGGGAGTCCTGCACATCCTGCCGGGCGGGCCGGAGGCCGGTGACAGGCTGGTCCGCCACCCGGACGTCGCCAAGATCTCCTTCACGGGCGGCATCCCGACCGCCAAGAAGATCCTGGAGGCCGCCCGGCACACGCTGAAACCGGTCCTCTTGGAACTGGGAGGCAAGGCGGCGAACGTCGTCTTCCCCGACGCCGATCTCGGTCAGGCCATCGCTCCGGCGGTCGGGTCCCTCGTCACGCTGACCGGGCAGGGCTGCAACCTCGCCACCCGGATGCTGGTGCACCGTGACGTGTACGACCAGGTGGTCGCGGCCACGGCACAGGCCGTCGCCGGGCTCCAGGTGGGCGATCCGTTCGACCAGCGCACGATCGTCGGCCCCGTCGTCGACCAGGCCGCCTACGACCGCATCCTCGGCGTGATCGACCGCGCGGGCAAGGACGCCCGGGTCGTCACCGGGGGCCGCGGCGTCGACCGGTCGACCCTGGCGCCCGACCTCCGGGACGGCTACTTCCTCGAGCCGACGGTCCTCGCCGACGTGGACCCGGGGAGCGAGGTCGCGCAGCAGGAGGTCTTCGGCCCGGTACTGTCGATCACCCCGTTCGACAGCGAGGAGGAGGCGGTCGAACTGGCCAACTCGACCCCCTACGGCCTCGGCACCTACCTCCAGACCCGCGACGTCTCACGGGTGCAGCGCCTCGTTCCCCTCTTCCAGTCCGGCACCGTGCAGGTCAACGGCAACTCCGGGCAGCCGCCCGGCGCCCCGTTCGGCGGCTACAAGCAGAGCGGCTTCGGACGGGAAGGCGGCAAGGAGGGCCTCTACGAGTTCCTCCAGACCAAGAACGTCTACATCAGCGCGTAACCCGTCCCTGCGGCGGCGTCGGGCACCCCCTCGGCGCCGCCGGCGGAGCCGGCCTCCCCTCAGCCATGGCCACCACAGGCCACACGCCAAGATCGTCCGTCCGGGCCCGCGCCGGGCCTGCCACCGTTCGACTGGAAGTGGCCTGGAAACGGGGAGGCGTGCGTGGGCGGTTGGAAGACGGACGTCGGGTTGCGGTCCCACGACGTGCCGATCGAGCACATAGCCGACGAGGTGGAGGCCGTGAGAACGGCCCGCGTCGCCGTGGTGGCCGATGCGCTCCACGGTGGCGTCCAGGAGCACTTTCTCAGCGTACGACGAGGCCACGGGATGGGGTCCCTATGTCGATTCCGGGTCCGTTCGTTGCGTAGCCGAGGTCTCTCGATGATCCCCGCCGGGGAAGTGACGGGTAGCGTCCGCGACCCCTGGAGGAGACCGATCGTGAACCGAGACGACCTTCCGGCCCCCGAACAGGGGCTGGTGATCACGCACTTCCTGACCGTGCGGGACGTCGCGGTGTCCCGCGACTTCTACGCCAGGATCTTCGGCGGGCAGGTCGTGCTGGCCGAGAACCCCGCGATCGTGCGGGTCGCCAACAGCTGGATCATCCTCAACCCCGGCGGCGGGCCGACGCCGGACAAGCCGGATATCGTTCTCAGGCCGCCCGAGCCCGGGGACCCGGTGTCGTCCTTCATCAACGTCCGCGTGGCCGACATCCAGGCGTTCTACGAAGCCGCGCGTGCCCAAGGCGCGACCTTCGTGACCGAGCCCTTGGACCGCAAGGCCGAGATTCGCTGCTATCTGCGCGACCCGGACGGCTACCTGATCGAGATCGGGCAGGCGACGGGCATGCTGCACGGCGTCTACGCCGACCCCTCCCCCAGCTGACCAGCTCGGGCATAGGTCAGCGGACAGACGCAGGCCTGAGCGAGCGGAGGCACAACGCGAGGAGCGGCGAGCGCCTTGCTGTGACCAGAACCGGTGGGCTTCGCCGGCAGGTGGTGGCCCTGGCTACAGCCATATCGAGGGATGGGTGAAGCGCTGCCGGTACGTGGTGGCGGTCAGTCCGTAGTGGGCCTTGAAGCGGCGGGCGAAGTAGTTATGGTCGGCCCATCCGACGGTCTGGGCGATCTGCGTGATGGGCCGGTCGCTGTGCAGGAGGAGGAAGGGCGCCTTCTCCACTCGGTGCTGAGCCAGATAGGTCATCGGCGGCAGGCCGGTGGCCGCTCGAACAGGCGGATGAGCGTGGTTCCAGTCGCACCTGGCGGGCATCCGGCCGGCCGACGGCTCCACCGCCTACGACAAGTTGATCGTCCAGCCCAACCCCGTAGGGGACCTGCGCCACGTGCGCGGCGGCTACAACACCCCCCAGGGCCCCGCCCGCAGCTCCTGGACCAAGTCCGGCCACCGGTTCGAACTGCGGAGCACCATCCCCGCCAACACCACCGCCGAGGTGCGGGTGCCCACCGACGGATACGAGGAGCTCCGGAAACCGGCCAGAGCGACGTTCTTGCGAACCGAAGGGAAGTACGCCATCTACTCGGTGCCGTCAGGACAGTTCACCTTCACGGCAACGAAGAGATGATCGTGAGCGGCGCCATGGCGCTCGATGGTGAAATCGCCGCGTCTCCGGCGGACGCGGCTCGTTGCGACGGCGCCTTCTCAACCCGGCCGTTACCAACCGGTGCGCACAATGCGTGCGGGAGGTGCCCCGGTGCGAACGGTGGACCGCAAGCACTATGCCGACCTTCTGCGGCTGGCGTACCTGGTGCTGGACGACGGCGACGCCCCGCTCACCCACGCCCGCCGCGTCGCCGCCGGCGCGGCCCGGGTTCGGCACGGTGGTTACCCGGCCATGCGGGCGCGGCTTGTCGAGGTCCTGCTCACCGACCCGCCCGCCGGGCGGCACCGGCTGCACCGCCTCTTCTTCGAGCCCGCGCGTACCCCGCGTGGGCCCGTCCGGGCGGCGCTGCTGGAGCTGTCGCCGCACGAGCGGCTCGCCTTCCTGCTGCGCCGCGACGGCCTCACCGCACCAGAGGTCGCCGCCGAGATGGGCGTCCACCTCCAGGCCGGCTTCCGGACCGGCTTCCGGGACGTGGACCGGGCCACCGCCGCCGTGCACGGCCGGACCGGACTGGACGAGACCGCCCAGCGGGCCGAGATCGAGGCGTTCCAGCCCGACCTGGTCCGGCTCCGCCCGCCGGCCGCCGTCCCGCCCGCCTGGCGCGCCGCCGTGGCGGCCGTGCTCGCGGCGGCGCTGCTGGCGGTCACCGGACTCGTCCTCGCCCGGCCGGAGGAGGTACCCGGCGAGCCCGCCGCGATCGACCCGCGCGCGTGGCGGACGACCGGCACGCCGACCATCAACGAGTGGCCCGCCCAGGGCGGGCTGCGGCACGACGCCGACCTGCTGCGCCGGGCCGCCGGCGCTTGGCGGGCCGACCGCCGCCACCCGCCGCTCGGCCGCGTCATCGTCCTGTACGCCGGAACGGTGGACGGCGCGTCCCTCGTCGTGCTGCGCGACTCCCCCGGCCCTCGGGACGCGCCCAGCGTGGCGCAGTACTTCGAGCGGCGCCTGTCGCGCGGCGTGGAGTCGGTCCGCAGGCTGGGGACGGGCGCGGGGCAGCTCATCATGCTGGGCATGACGTGGCGTTACCTCGTCCCGCCATGGCTGCGGGACCTGCGGGCGGCGATGCCGTCCGGGCGCTCCCCGGACTGGCAGCCGGTGACGGTCCGGGACGGGCTCAGCGACCCGCTGCCGTGGCACTGGTTCACGCCGCGCTGCCAGAACTACATGGTGTTCCAGATGACGTCCCGGCCGGCCGCCGGCGGGCGCACGCAGACGATCACGCAGCTCGCCCCGCACAACCCGCAGTCCGCGGCACCGCAGGTGTGGTTCCGCGACCCGCCGGACGAGCAGGAGCGGTTCCGCTGGGCGGCGCTGCACGCCGTCGCCTGCGAGGCGCCGACCACGCTGAGCGAGTCGGACGACCTGCTGCTCGGCCATCTGTGGAGCGGCGAACTGCCCGACGGCGGCGGCCGGGCGACGCTGCTGACGGTGGACACGTCCTCGCCGCAGGGCGCCCCGGGCATCTCGATCCTGACCTCCGATGGCGGGCGGGTGCTGTCAGAGCGGGGCAGGACGAACAGCGGCACCACCTCCTCCGCCGCGACGATGGCCGCCGCCCTGTGGTGGCGGTCGCCCCGACGCTGGCATCTGGTGGCGGCGGCGGGCCCCGACGTCTCCCGGTTGAAGACGATCGGCGAGCTGGGTTCCCACGAGAGGAAGGCGGACCGGCCGGGCGGGACGCCTCTGCTGGTGGTGCCGGGCCCGCGCGCCGGCGGCACGCCCCCGGAGACGTCCCGCCTCCCGGTCGTCCAGGTCGTGGCCTACGAACTGGACGGAGACCGCACGATCGTCAGCCCTTCGTGAAACCCGCGGCTGTTCCGACCGGCATCACGCCAAGGTCCGCGCCACGTCCCCCGGGTGCACGGGAGTGACTCACCGATCCGCCGATCAGTAGATGGTGCGGTTCTGCACGAGGGCGAGGGCGAGCGCGGCGTCGCGCAGCGGCTGCGGCGCGTCCTCCTCGACGCGCAGCACCCACTTCTGCCGGTGCCGGGCGGCCATGGCGACCGCCTTGTCGCCGGCGTCCCGCACCTCCAGAGCCGGAGTGCGCTTGCCGTCGGGCGGCCGGGCGGATCCCTGTTCGGCGCCGGTGGGGTCCAGCAGCCGGTACTCGTTCTCGTCCACCCGGCGGACGAGCATCTTCGGAGTGCCGGACGGGTCGAGCAGCACGGTCTCGGGGTTCAGCTTCTGGTCCGAACGGTGCTCCAGGATCATCAGCGGTCGTTCGTCCGCGTCCAGTACGGACTGGAAGATGATGCGGCGGCCCTTGGGGCCGGGTCGCTCGTCCTTGCGCTCCGTCCGGCCCGGCAGCTCGAGACGCCGGTGATCGAGCGGCGGATCCGGTAGATGCCTGATGAGGACATGCGGTGAGCCATCGGGGCGGTGCACCGCGGCATCGGACACGATCAGCGCGCCGGGCGCGGTGAGGATGGACTCGGCGAGCCTGCGCCCGGGGCGGATTCTCGTCCGGTACACCACGATGTAAACGATCAGGCTGGACAGGATGGGGACCCCGGAGACGACCGGCAGGACCCATGCGCGCTCCCACCCGCCCGCGTAGGGGCCCAACGGCCCGATCCGCACCTGGACGGTGTCGCCCGCGGCCTCATAGGGGTTCAGGTTGTAGATCCCGCCCTGGCCGAGCTCCCCGCCTGCGGTACGCCAGGTGCCGTCGCAGCTGCTCTGGTCGGCTCGCCGCGATCCGGATGGCTCGCATGAGGCGACGGTGGCGGTGGCCTTCTCACCGTACGCGAACGTGTAGGCGAGAACGGCTGGGTAGAAGGCCCAGGCGCAGAAGAGGGCCACAGGGATACCGACGACAACAAGGCGACGCATGATCGTCTGACGTGGCCCGGCGAAGAAGCGTTCCCCACCGGAACGCGTCCGCGGACGGCGTCCTGGCTCAGCCGAGTCGATCCCGATGGAGGCGCACCCTGCCCGCGGGCATGAGCCGGCTACGCCTGGTGACTGGAGCAGCACGGCACCAGGCGGGTCCAGGTCATCGGTGGTGATGAACCCGCGGGCACCCTGGCGACCGCTGTGAACAGCATGTCGCACCTTCTCGGGGTGGACGGTCGGGGTTACGCGCGGAGGGTGAATTCGGCGGTGCGAACGGTGTCGCCGTGCTTGAAATCGAGGAACAGCCGGTAGGTTCCGGGGCCGGGAACGGCGGCGTGGAAGGTGATGCCAGGCCCCGGCTCGGTCACCCCGTCCCCGGGCTCTCCGTCCGGGTGGACGTGGACGTAGGCCAGATCACCGGCTCGCACGACCACCAGATGGCCGTAGGCCCCGAGGTAGGGCTGCAGATCTGTGACCGGGCGGCCGTCCTTGTTCACCGTCAAGGTGAGGGCCTGCCCCTCACCCGCGACCAGTTCCCCGGCCAGCTCGACCTCGTAGCCGTCGACGATGAAGGAGCGCCGGGGCTCGGGGGTCGGGCGCGGCCGGTACGGGCCTGCCACGGCCAGGTCGGCGCCGAGCGTGATCGTACGTCCCAGGTCCTGAGGCGCGATGTCGGTGAACACGCGGTACGACCCCGCCTCGGGCAGATCCAGGCGCACTGACCACGTGCCGTCGCCGTCGCGTTCCGGATGCACATGCCAGAAGCCGGTCAGCTCCCGCCGCACGACGATCAGGTGAAGCTCGCGGTCGTGGACCGGCGTGTAGGAGGTCACCGGGCGACCGCCGGGACCGAGGATCCGGAAGCGGAGTTCGGTGCTCCCGCGCTGGACGATCGTGTCCGCGAGCTCGAGGCTGTACCCGTCCTGGGAGATCTGCAGCCCTCCGGGGACACCTCCCGCGTCGTGCCCGTGGCGCCCGTCGTGCGCCGAGTGCGTGGTGTGGCCGCCGTGGGTCGTGGTCGCGCTCATATCGTCCGCCTCCTTGAGAATCGATCTTCCAGAGACTTGAATAATACCCCCTAGGGGTATAGTCCCGGCAATAGTGTGGCGTGAGTCACTGAGCCAAAGCCATCGATCTGCGCGGGGTAGGCGGCAGGGAGATCGACCACCTGGCCTTCCTCTTGCGAAACCGGCGAGGCTGAGCGAGAGGGCCGCGCGACGTTTGGCGCCGCAGCTCGGCCCAGTCGACAAATGAGGCCAGCCTTCGGACTACCCCTACCCCGTATCACTCGACGTGGTGATCACCCTCACCCGTCCACACGGCCCGCAGCTTCTCGCATCTTGTCGACAGATCATCCAAGAGCAGCACCCCCTTCCTCACACACCCCGCAGCGGGCTGGATGCGAGAGAAATGAGCGGGTAGGGAGAGAGGACGCGGGGTCAGCCTGGGCGATGCCGACCGGCACTACTCCAGGCCGCTCGAGCTGCACATATGTGCAGGTCAATCGGTGGCGTGGCGAACGACTCGGCACATCGCACGGCGGTGAGCCGCACGCCCACGAGCGGCACGCGGCGGCGAGATCTGCCTGGGCTTGCTGACGCCTTCGGCCTTCGCCGCCCTTCTCCTGGTCGCACACTGCGCGTGGCGACCTTGGATCTTGCTTCGCAGCACCACTCGGGCGTGCACTCAGGGCTCCGGTCGCTCCCGTCCACTCCCGAACCTTCAGATCGGCCGTGTTGCCGATGTCCACCGGCGCTGCACCGGGCACCGGTAAGCAGTCGAGCCGCCACAACGAGCAGGACGTCATGTTCGCGCAGATGATGATGCCGCAGGCGCTGGAGATGGCGAAGTCGGCCAGGACGCGGGCCTCCATGCCGGAGGTTGGAAGTGAGGAAACGGCCTCGGGGCGGTTCCGGGCCGCGAAGGCAATGGCGGCGTCCATCGCCGCGTCCCAGACCTCCGAGATCGCCACCTTGCAGGGCCTGCTCAAGAAGATGTGACACCGGCGGGGTGGTGGCCGCCGGTTCCGGCGGCCACCGGCTTACCTCCGCGAGGGCATCTGCCTGAGGCGGCGACGGGCCGATCGCCGCCGTATCCCCTGGCCACCGCCTTGGCTGTGACCAATACGCCACCCGAGTGCTCGACTCACGCATCAAGTCACATGTGTGGCGGCGGGCCTCAGCAGGAGCCGACCAGTCTTGCGACGGCGGTCACGGCCGCGATGAACGGCAGCGCCACCGCGCAGCCATTCGACGACTTCGTGGCCGGGCGTGGGCGGCCACAGCAGACCGACCGCGATCACCCCGGCGACGGCCGCGACGGTGCCCCTCAACGCCCCGAGCCAGCAGGCGACGGCTGTCCCCGGATGCACCTTGGAGGGCCGCACGCGATCCAGCGCGACTCCGTCCGCACAGCCCAGCAGGACCACGGCCGCGATCAGGACGATAAGGAGGACGAGCATCCGATCAGGGTCCCGCCTCGCCGGCCGTCCGGCGGCGCAACGCCTCCAGCAGCTGCCGGGCGTCCTCGGCGGCGACGCCTTCGGCGAATCGCGTCAGCACGGCGCCGTGGTCGGAGGTATCGGTCAGAGCATCGAGCATGAGCGCGGCCACATGCTCCTCCCGGTCGCGTGTGGGGCCGTAGCGGAAGGCCTGGCCGTCGGGGATCTTCGTCAGCATGCCCTTGCGGGCCAGCCGCTCCGCCACCGTCTGCACGGTGTTGTAGGCCAACGGCTTGGACGCCCCATCGTTCAGCCTTGCCAGCAATTCACGGACTCGCAGCGGGCCGGGCGCCGCCCACAGCGCCTCCATGATGGCGCGCTCGAGCGAGCCTGCCAGTCCGACCACGCGATCACCTCATCTCGCCCCACATTCTGCCCAACGCATAGGCATGAGGGGTAAGCACCGGCGATCCCGCCGCCTGCGGTCGGTCCCGGCCTGCCCAGTGTGGTCTTGCTCAGTGGTGGTACTGGTGCACGACCGCGTGCCCCTTGCCCTTGCCGATCATCCACCGGTTGACCGGTGTGGTGAGCAGGAACGCCACCAGGAACGAGAAGGCCAGTGACCCCCAGAACAGCAGGCTGCTCAGGCCGGCGTGCATCGCTCCCGGGATGATCAGCATGACCCCGTTGTCCAGGATCTCCATGATCGTGATCGACACGGTGTCGGCCGCCAGCGCCACCTTGAGGGCCGCCGCCAGGGACAGGCCCGCACGCAACACGCCCCGCATGGTCAACGCGTAACCGAACACGAACGCCAGGGCCACGGCCAGCACGATGGTCGGGAGGTTCGCCCAACCCAGTGCCGTGCCGATCACCATGCCCAGCACCTCACCGATCGCACAGCCGGTCAGGCAGTGCAGGGTCGCCTGCGCGGCCATCCCCCAACTGACCGCCGCCACGTGATCACGCCCATGCTCATGCGC
The DNA here is from genome assembly GCA_050942275.1 of Spirillospora sp. CA-255316. Lineage (GTDB taxonomy): Bacteria > Actinomycetota > Actinomycetes > Streptosporangiales > Streptosporangiaceae > Spirillospora. Next base: position 5,611,631 of record CP192047.1, read on the forward strand.
GCCGCGCTCGTGGCCCATGTGATCGGAAGGGTGGCCGACGTGCCCGGAACCGGGCTCGGACGAAGGGCCGTGCCGATCGTTCATGCTCATCTGGGCCTCCATACCCACGGGTCACCCGCTCAGGCGGCTGACACTTTCCGAATGATCCGTATAAACGTGACCTGCGTTCTGCAGGAGGTCACATCACCCTTGAGACCACAACGTCCGCCGCTCCCCAGGCCCCGCCATTACTACTAAGGATAATAGTAGGAATGGGTCAGAGTTTGGCCTGCCGTCCAACCAGTGATGTCGTTGCCGGCAGGGGTGGCCGGACGCTCGCGAGCGGCTCCATGCCTGCTACTGAGCTCGTAGTGGGTAGGCTGAGAGCAGCGCGACATCCTGCTCAGACCTGGCTTCCGAGCACGTATCCCGCTTCGCTCCACCTCTACTATCAGTTGCAGTACTGGTTACCCGGGACAGGGCGGTCCGGAAGGGCGGTGGGCGTGTGGCCAGGCAGCGTTTCGGTGAGCTCGAGGCCGCGATGATGGCTCATGCGAGAAGCGCTCGCCACCAGCGACAACCAGCCTGCGGCGCTGGTGCACTTCCTCTCCGACCTCTCCCCCGAAGAGGCCGAGGCCCTCCGCACCGCCCTCAAGGACGTCCCACCCCGGAACACGCCCTGACCACGGCAAGCAGGCTCGCCCTCCGACGCCGGCCCCCGCCTTCACGCGCACGGATGAGGTCGTCAGCGGGTACTCCGCTCCGGTCGATCAGCAGTGTGCGCTAACCGCGGCGCATAAGACGTCCGACGGCGGCCATCATCTCGACCTTGGCCTCCTCCTCTCTCCCCTCCGTCCTCCCGTGGCTCATGCAGTGGCCGACGTGATCGTCCAGCAGCCCCAGCGCGACCTTGTCCAGGGCCGCCTGGATGGCGGAGATCTGGGTCAGGACATCGATGCAGTAACGATCGTTCTCCACCATCGCCTGTACACCGCGGACCTGCCCTTCCAGGCGTCGCAGCCGCTTCTGCAGCTGATCCTTGGTGGCGCTGTAACCACGCGACGGCTCAGGGTTCTGCGGTACCTCCATGACACCATATTACGGTAACCCCCTACGGGTATACCAGCGTCCGCTGACCTCTCATCGGGTGGCGGCGGCATCGGTGCGGCCAGAGCGATGAACTCCGCGGCGGCCACGCGCTCGAAGGTCGCGCCAACAGCCTCGAAGCCGCCGCGACGGCAGATGATCGGCTGGGCAAGCGCGGCCCATGGGTCAACGGGCGCGTCGACAGGACGGTGAGAGCGTGCAGTTCGCAACGCCGAACGCCGGTGAAGAGCCCGCAGAGCTCGCGTTCGATCCGGGCCAGGCCCTTCTCCGGCAGGGCGTTGCTTCGAGCGATCCGCGACGGGCTCGTCCCACCGTGCCAAGCGATCACCACTCGTCCGCCGGGGCGGGCCGGGCATCCGGCACCGTTTGCCTCCCGTCACTACTACCTACAACAGTAGACAGTGAGCGGAATCGGAGGTCGCCGCCTACGCGATCGAGCACGCCTCCCGGCTGGAGGACGATGTCCGACCGCGACAGCATCATCCAGGCACATGGAGCACAATCACATCTCAGTCTTCTAGACCGAGTTCTCGCAGAACGCGCGACGGGCAGGCGAGGAGGTGAGGGATGCGTCGACGGGCTCCCCGGCTGCGCGGGTGGGAATGGCTGGTCGGCTTGATCCTCGGCACCTGCACTGGCGCCGCATGGGGCATGCTCGGCAACGACTACGAGCGCGCGGACAGCGCGATCGGAACGGGTCTGTTGGGCGCCGTCGTAGGGGTGGCCATCGGTCTCGTGACCTCGACGGTGCGCCAGTTCAGTTCGGATGACGGGAGCGCGGAAGAACAGCGCGGAGACAAGCCGACCAAGTGACGTGTCACCGATCAGTGGTGACCGTCTTCGCCGTGCAGGCGGCACTCGCGCTGAGCGGCGAGGTCCATTTGACCGAAGAGGGCGCGGCGGCCCATCACCGGGGACGGGCCGCCTGCCATATGCCGTACGAAGGGGGAACACCCGGGCGGTCGGTCAGGAGGCAGCCTCCCCCTGCGGCTTCGGGCGGCCGGGCGTGAGCAGCGCGGCGGCGATGACGCCGACGGCCGCCGCGATCGCCGCCACGGTGAACCCCCTGGTGAAGCCGTCCAGCGTGGTCCCGATCAGGCTTGCGGCTGCGACGCTCGACACGACGGCGGCGCCGAGGGAGGCGCCGAACTCGTGGAAGGTGCTCACGATCCCGGAGGCGATCCCGGCCTCGTGGGGCGCCACCTGGCCGAGCGCGGTCGCCGAGGCGATGACGAACATCGCGCCGGTGCCGGCCGCCGCGATGGCCACGCCGATCACGACGCTGACGGGATGCATCGACACCGCCGGGACGGCCATGCCGATCGCCGCCGCCGTCAGCCCGGCGACGGCGGGCACGCGCCCGCCCCACCGGCCGATCACGCGCCCGGTCAGGTGGGCCCCGGCCATCGTCGCCAGCGCCACCGGCAGGAACAGCAGCCCCGTCCGCAGCGCGCCGTAGTCCCGGGCGTGCTGGAAGTAGAACGTCCCCAGGAAGAACACGGCGATCATCAGCGCGGTCGCCATCAGGATGAGGAACGCGCCGGTCGCCACGGGCCGCCGGACCAGCAAGCGCACGTCCATCAGCGGCGACCGCGCCCGCCGCTGCCACAGCACGAACACCACATAGCCCACAGCGGCGGCCAGCACTAGCCACCCGGTGAGCGCGGCGAGCCATCCCCGCTCGCCGGCGGCGATGAGAGCGTAGATCAACGACGCCGAGGAGGCCGTGACCAGGACCGCGCCCAGCACGTCGAGCCGGGGCCGTTCGGCGGGCGCGGGCCTTGCCGGCAGCAGGACGGCGAGCACCGCGGCGATCACCAGCCCGATCGGCACGTTGACATGGAACACCCAGGGCCATCCGGGACCGGCCGTCAGCAGACCGCCCAGAAGAACGCCGAGTGCGGCACCGCCGCCGCCGAGCGCGGACCAGACGCCCAGGGCCTTGTTCCGCTCGTCCCCGTCGAACAGGGCCACCACCAGCGACAGTGCGGCCGGGGACAGCAGCGCCGCCCCTATCCCCTGCGCGATCCGGCCGCCCACCAGCATGGCGGCGGACCCGGCCAGCCCCGTGGCCAGCGACGCCGCGGTGAACATCAGGAGCCCTGCCAGCATGACCCGCTTGGCGCCCACCAGGTCCGTGATCCGCCCGCCGAGCAGCATCAGCCCGCCGAAGGTGAGCGTGTACGCGCTGACCGTCCAGGCGAGCGCCTCGCGGCTGAGGCCGAGGTCGGTCTCGATGTGGGGCAGCGCGATCGCCACGACGGTGACGTCGAGGATCAGCATGAGCTGGGCCACCCCGAGAAAGCCCAGGATGCGCCATCGCGCCGGGTGCGGCTCGTGCGGCGTCGCCTGGCGTACCGGCGATTCGGTCATCGGATCCCTCCACACATAACTCGTACTTCGATGTACGAGTTTCACTGTAGACGATAACTCGTACATGTCCATACGGGTTAAGATGTGGGCATGGCCGGACCCGCAGCCCGTCCCAGACGCCGCGCCGACGCCGAGCGCAACATCGCCCGCATCGTGTCCGCGGCACGCGCACAACTGGGCTCCAACCCGAACGCCACCACCGACGACATCGCCCAGGCCGCGGGCGTCGGGCGGATGACCCTCTACGGGCACTTTCGCACCCGCGCCGACCTGGTGGAGGCCGCGCTCATGGATGCACTACGCGCCGGCGAAGCGACCTTGTCGTCGGTCGACCTGACGGGAGACGCCGACGAGGCCTTGACCCGCCTGCTGGCCTCCAGCTGGGAGGTCGTGGCGGAGTCGGCGGCCCTGCTGACCGCCGCCGAGGGCGTCCTGCCCGCAGGCCGGGTTCGGGAACTCCATGACCAACCCGCTCAGCGCATGACCGAACTCGTTCAACGGGGCCGAGATCAAGGCGTCTTCCGCACCGATCTGCCCACCGGCTGGCTGGTCAATGTCGTCCACTACATCCTGCACGGCGCAGCGGAGGAAGTCCGTACCGGACGCCTGGCCTCGCATGGCGCCGCCGACGTGGTGACCAAGTCCATCCGCTCGGTGCTGATCGGCTAGTGCGCCCCGTGTGCGCAGATCGTGGCGGCCGTCACGCCGGCGGGCCCGCCTATGAAATCTCTGGCTTTTGGCTCGCGTCGGCGGGGATCAACTCTAGAACGCTTATGGGCGTGCTGGGTCCTCCCGAGTGGTGGCGGGCGGAGCCATCGGCGGTCTGCCGTCCTCGGTCTACGAGCGCCTCGTCCCTGGCCGCCGGGTCGCCCAGCGCCGCCACCCACGACTCGAAGACCAGCCGCGCGGTGGGCGCCCCTCCCTCGTCCCGCGCCTCGGCGCCTGCGCCCGCTCACGCAGCGGCGGCTCCACCCACTCCATCGCCCCGAGGGGCAGAACCCAGGTCCGGCGCTCACGCGAAGTCCGCGTTCACTCCCCCCTCGCCCCCTTCGGTACCGCATGAGTTTCACGTCGCGCCAGTTCGTTGATCTCGCGCCGGCCCCTTCTCCATCGATCCCGTCCGGGGCCGAACGCGGGCGTACACCGCTACTCCAGAGTGGGTCGAATCACCGGGCATGTGGCTACCGCCTGACGCGACGCTCAGCCATACGTCCTCACCGTCGACGAACCATGCCACAGGCGTTTCCCGCGGCTGCCTGCCGGCTCCGTGCCGGCGGTCGCCTCCGGACCTTCCGGTAGTCCTCAGCGAAGGTGGTTGATGCGGATCATGGTGCCGGCGGGGTCGCGGAAGGCGCAGTCGCGGACACCGTAGGGCTGGTCGGTCGGCTCCTGGACGACCTCGGCGCCGCCGGCCTGCAGCCGCTCGAAGGCGCCGTCGAGGTCGGGCGTGGCCAGGGTAATGATCGCGTAGGTGCCCTTCGCCATCATCTCGGTGATGGTGCGGCGTTCGTCGTCGGTGATGCCGGGGTCGGCGGCCGGCGGCGTCAGGACGATGGAGGTGCCGGGCTGGCCTTTGGGCCCGACCGTGATCCAGCGCATCTTGCCCTGTCCGACGTCATTGCGGACCTCGAAGCCGAGGAGGTCGCGGTAGAAGGCCAGGGAGGCCTCCGGGTCGTCGTGCGGGAGAAAGGTGTTGTGAATGGTGATGTCCATGCAGATCAGCCTAGGTAAGGCCCGGCGGCGGACGCTTCTCGGTTCGTGACCGATATGGTCACATGTTTCACCACCGCGACGGCGGTCCGCCGTGGGGCCCGCCGCCTGGAGCCGGAAGGTGCTCGCAGGCGACATCGACCTGCGCCGGGTTGGTGCCGAACATTCGTTCCCGGATGAGGTGGCGGCCCCGGGCTGGTCGGGTGAGCCTTCCAGCAACGAGTTCAATGCGATCGACACCGCCGGGTTGTCGACCAAGCAGCTGATGGTCGCCACCGGCATGTCGGCCTACTACGTCCGCAAGGGCCTGCTCTGGATCAAGGAAACCGCCGCACTGCAGCACACGCCGGACTACCCGAGGTGCGGCTCGGGTAATCGGACGGTTCCGCTCGCGGCGTGCCCCCTTCTCGGCCCAGCGGGGGATCCGAAGGAGGCTCCTGCACCCGGGGCAGAGCGGGCTCGGACATGATCGTTCTCGCCGGACGATCGGCGCCGCGCCCGGGACTCGTCGGCGGTCTTGACCTGCCGTGTAGCGTGAGACGAGGGCGTTCTCACAGGTAGACGCCCTGGCGGGTGATCACGATGGCAGGGCATGGAGCATGGACCGGGTCGGGCATCGACACCATTGCCGGTACGGAGGAAGGGGCCGAGCAAACCCACGTGCGGTCCGTCGCCGCCCGGCTCTTCGCCGATCTGGGCTACGACGCGACCTCCACCCAGATGATCGCCGATGCCACCGGTGTCGATCGGGGCACGGTGACCGACCGCTACGGGGGCAAACGCGGCCTCTATGTGGCGGTGGTGGAGTGGGCGATCCATGAGTGGCGTCTCAAACTGGCGTCACTGCGCCGGACTTACACACCGGACACCAACGGCGTGGCTCAAGTCATGGACGTCTATGTGGACTACGGCATGGAGCGTCCAGAGTTGTGCAAGCTGGTGATCCAGCGCTGGATGATGTCCGACGCCAGCGACCTCACCAGACTGGACGAGGAGATCATCGGCCCCGCGACACAGGAGACGGTCGACCTGATCCGCTCGGCACTCGGGCCTGAGATCGATGCGGAGGCGGCCCTGTGGACCCTCGTCTGGACGGTCCATGGCTACCTGCAGGCCGGATATCTGGACATTTCCGGCCGACGGCGCCCACCCAGCGATCCCGAGACACTGCGCCGCTTCCGCCAGCACCTGCACTGGCTCATCCAGAGGCTGACCTACTCGCCCGCATAATGACAGAACCCGCCCGCCGACCAGGTATCCGGCAACCTGCGGCAGACGCCGCCCCAGCCGGATCTCCCGACCACCGGACGGGTGACCAGGCTCCGGTGACGCCCGGCTACGAGCCTCCGATGAGCGATCAGGCCCAGGACGCTGGCGTCCTGGTCTCCGCCAGCGCATCTCGATCGCGCTCCAGGGGGCTCGGCAACAGGGAAGAACGCACATCACTGAGGCTTCCGAGCATGGGCGGTCGCGGAGCAGCAGAGTGTGGACGGCCTTGGCGACCTCACAACAGTCGACGCCGACCCCGACCGGCTGCGGCAGGCGATCGGCAACCTGGTGACCAACGCGGTGCGGGCCACGCCGCCGGTCGGCTCGGTGACGCTCCACGCGGACCGTCCGGACGGCGTGCGCGGCACGGTCATCGCGGTGAGCGACACCGGCTGCGGTATCGGGCCCGAGGACCTGCCCAAGGTTTTCGACCGGTTCTGGCGGGCCGACGCCGCGCGGCCGCGACACCGGCGGCCGGGGACTGGGCATCAGCGCACGCGAGATCGTCCTCGCGCACGACGGCACGCTCACCACCGACAGCACCCCGGGACCGGTTCGACCTTCACGATCCGGCTCCCCGCCACCGGCTGAGCATCGGTCCCCGCGCGACGTGCCGTCCGCCTGGGAAAGTCGTCCGCCTCCGTGACCATGCGCGACGATCCGACGGCGGATCTCACCGCGGCGGGTTGGCTGCGCGAGACCGCGGTCTGCCGCAGCAGCGGCTCAACGGCCTGCAGAAAGAACGTCTGAAGATCGCCGACACGGTGCGGAGCCGCTGCCGTGGAAGTGACTGGGCGTGTCGACACCGCAGCCCGGATGGACGTTTCCAGTCAGGTTCCGCCCAGGGCCGGCGTCCTTCTCGAGGATCACGTAGTCGATGCCGGCCGCTTGGAGCCTGACCGCCATGCAGATGCCCGACATGCCCGCGCCGATGATGACGACGCGGAAGCCCTCCGACAGGGCCGGCACCTCCTCCACGGACGACGGATTATTGAGCCTATTTGTCTCATAATATACGCTCGTTTCGCCGTGATCCATGAGCGGTGCCGAACTTCATCATCAAGACGCTGCTCTGGTCAGCTCCGCTGGAGCACGCTTCACCTATTCGGAAACGATCGTTGACTGTGGCCCTATATACGATACGATGAGTCGCAATATTCAGCTGCGCCGCCCCGAGAGGCCGGCCGATGCTGATGACGTCCGTCGAGGAGGACGAGCTCTCATGAACGACATCTCTGACCCGGCACTGGCCCAGGTCCGGACCCTGTCGGGTGAACCATCCCTCTCTGCGGTCTTCCAGCGGACGGTCAGGCGCGTCCCCGACCGGGTCGCCTTGCGCCGCCAAGGCCGCGACGACCAGCTCACCTGGGCGGACTATGGGCGGCTCGTCGAGCGGATCACCGAAGGCCTGCACGCGCTGGGCCTGCGCGCGGGCGGGACGCTGGCGATCCAGATGACCAACCGGCCGGAGTTCCACCTCGTGGACACCGCCGCGCTGCACCTGGGCGCCTCCACCGTTTCGGTGTACAACACCCTCCCCGTCGAGGACATCGAGTTCGTCCTCCGCGACTCGGCCGCCTCCGTCGTGGTGACCGAAGCGGCGTTCCTCGCGAACATCGACGAGGCACGGATTCGGGCCGGAATCTCCGAGCTCGTGGTGGTCGACCCGGTCGGCGGCGGCTGCCGTTCCCTGGACGATGTCGCGCACCTGACCAGCCCGGGATTCGACTTCGAGGCGAGCTGGCGAGCGGTCACGCAGGACGTCATCGCGACGCTGGTGTACACCTCCGGCACGACCGGCAAGCCGAAGGGCGTCGAGCTCAGCCACCGGTCGCTGTTGGGCAACCAGCAGGCGCTCAACTCGGCGATCGGCATCACCGACGGGGCCACCAGCATCTCCTACCTGCCCATGGCACACATCGCCGAGCGCCAGTTGTCCCACTACCGGGCTTACGTGGGCGGCATGACGATCACCTGTTGCTCCGATCTCCGCGCGATCCCCGAGGTGCTGCAGAGCCTGCGTCCCCGGTACTTCTTCAGCCCGCCGCGCCTCTGGGAGAAGTTCCGTGCGGCGATCCTGGCCCGCGCCACTCCCGAGGTGCAGCCCAAGCTTCAGCGGATGATCGAACTGGGATCTCGGTACGAGGAGGTCCGCGGCGCCGGTGGAGAACTGCCACCGGCTGATGCCGCGGAACTGGAGGAGCTCCGCGAGCAGGTCGGCAAGCCGGTCCTGGCCGGCCTCGGTCTCGACCAGATCGAGGTCGCACTCATCGGCTCCGCCCCGGTGAGCCCCGACCTGGGAGCGTTCTACCTCGCGATGGGACTCCCCCTGCTCGAGGCCTACGGCATCACCGAATGCGGCGCGTTCGTGTCCTTCTGCCGGCCGGACGACTACCGGCTCGGCACTGTCGGCAAGCCCGTCGACGGCGTCGAGGTCCGGCTCGCCGACGACGGCGAGATCCTGATGCGCAGCCCGTTCCTGATGCGCGGCTATCGCAACCTGCCCGATCTCACTGCCGAGGCGATCGACGACGACGGCTGGCTGCACACGGGCGACGTCGGCGCCTGGGACAGCGACGGGTACCTCTCGATCGTGGACCGGAAGAAGGAACTGATCATCAGCGCGGCGGGCAAGAACATGTCCCCGGCCAACATCGAGGCGAGGCTGCGCGAGAGCAGTCCGCTGATCGGGCCCGTCGTCGCGGTCGGCGACCGGCGGCCCTTCATCGTCGCTCTGATCGTCCTGGACCCCGAGTCGCTGGCCCAGTTCGCGCACTCCCAGGGACTCAAGGGGCTCGGGACGGCGGAACTCGCCGAACACCCGGCCGTGCGGGAGCGGATCGCGGAAGCCGTGCGTGCGGCCAACCGCAAGCTGTCCCGGGTCGAGCAGATCAAGCGGTTCCGGATCCTGCCGGCGGAATGGACTCCGGGCTCCGACGAACTGTCCCCCACGATGAAGGTCCGCCGCAAGCCGATTCACTCGAAGTACGCCGCCGAGATCGACGAGCTGTACGAACGGGAAGAGTTCGGCGTGGATCCGGTCGAGCCGGCGCGCCAGGCCGAAGCCGCGGCGCACTGACGGACCGGCCTTGAGAAGGGAATGTGATGATCACCGAGTACGACGACTTCTTCTGCCACCAGACGATCGAACCGATCGCCTTCGTGTCGCAGAACGAGCGCAGCTGGGGGGACCGCACCTACATCACGATCAGTGACCCGGAGCGGTTCGCGATCGACGTGGGAATGTCGATGTACCCCAACAGCGACGCGATGGAGGCGTACGCCATCGCGACGGTCCCGGGGAAGCAATGGTCATTCCGCGCTTCGCGTGACCTCTCGGCCGGACGCTACCCCCTGTGGGCGGGCCCGTCCCACATGGAGATCGTCACGCCGATGAAGCACTGGAAGATGCGGGCCGAACCCAACGAGAGTGGCATCTCCTACGACCTGGAGTTCGTCTCGCGCGGCGCGCCGTACATGGTCCGCCAGCCCGAGGTCCGCAAGAACGGGCGGCTGATCCACAGTGACGTCTACGTGTTCCAGCCGGGCCGGGTGAACGGCTCCCTCACCCTGGACGACCAGACCTTCGAACTCGAACGTGTCGGGGCCCACCGCGACCGGACCTGGGGCCTGCGGGCCGCTGGCGAGGGAGTCCTGCCCCACGGCGTGCTCGCCTGGGTCGCCGGAGACTTCAAGGACTATTCGCTCGTCATCCACATCCGGGACCGGGGCGATGGCGTTCCCCAGGTGCGGGACGGGGCGATCTTCTCCGAGAACGGCGACACCACCCCGCTCGTCCAGTTCGAGCACGACCTTGAGTTCGACCACGACAGCCGTCAGTTCCTGAAGGGGACGCTGCGGGTCACCGACATCGAGGGCAAGACCTACGACCTCGAGATCGAGCCGAAGTTCCGCATGTACCTGTCCGGCGCGGGCTACGTGACCGAGCCGAGCCGGCGCCGCGGGCGCCAGGGCAACTCGTTCTGGCAGGAGCGCTGGGACCTGACCAACCCGGAGCAGGTCGCCAAGGTCGAGGGCCTCAACGACAACATCTCAGGCACACAACGTCCGGATCATCCACGGCGGTTTCTCCAAGCGCACCCTTCTCGTCGCGTGCACCTTGGACGGCGCCCACCGCGAGATCGTCCTCCGCCAGGTGCCGGCCGGACGGGGGGCACGGTCGCTGGGTCCCGAGTTCGAGGTGGTGCGCACGCTTCGCGCCGCCGGGATTCCGGTCCCGGAGCCGCTGTGGATCGAACCCGGGGCCAACTCGCTCGGCGGCGCGTTCTTCGTCACCGCCGAGTGCCGGGCGAAAACCTCGGCGACGTGGGGCGCCACCGGGGTGTCCAACGAGATCGGCGCCCAGTTCTTCGACATGTGGTCCCACGTCTGGCGCCACATTGGATGCCTATGGCTGTCCCAGAACTTCGCCACCACGGGCCGCTACGCCTCGGCTGCCGCCGCCTACGTCCACGGTCCCCGATTCCTCCAGCAGGCCGTCCACTCCGCCTTCACCGCACAGGCGTAGGACAGCACCGCCTCACTCGCACGGGAGGGTCAGCGGGTCGTCCGGCTCGCGTTCCCTGACGGCGGCCATGAAGGGTTCGGCAGCCCGCTGAAGGCGCTGAAGTACTCCTCCAAGGCCCGCAACCACTGCGGGCCCGCTGCCCATCCCCCGTCTGAGCAGGGCCAGCCGGTGGTCTTCCAGGCGGGCGGCGGCGCGACCGGCCTGGAGTTGGCGGCCCGTTACGCCGAGGGCGTCTACGCGGCTGCACCGTCGAAGACGGGCAGGCCCAGCACAACGCCCTGCGTGACGCCGCCGAACGCGCCGGACGCGACCCGGACGAGGTGAAGATGTTCGCCGGCTTCATGCCGACCATCGCCTCCTCCCGCCGGGCCGCGCTCGACCGGCGGCGCTTCCTGAACGAGTCTGGGTGGACCCGCGGCAGCGCGTGCGCTACCTCGGCGCCGTGATCGGCCTGCCGCCGGACCACGACCAGATCGACGAGCCGCTGTCCGCAGGCCGGCCCGTAGGACCCGCGTTCGGAGCGCGCCCTCGAAGTTGCCAGGGAAGGCCGGACCCTGCGCGACGTCCTCGGCGCCCGGGACCAGTACGGCCCCGACCCGCGGGTCACGGAGCCGGCCGGGAGACCGGCTCCTTCGGCACCTCCTCGTAGTCACCCGGATCGAACCACCGGGTGCGGGCCCAGAAGTCGATGTACTTCCAGGGACTGTTGACCACGATGCGGCCGGCGTCGTTGCGGAAGTAGGTCGTGGTCTTGCCGTGCGACCAGATCATCCGGGACAGCGCTTCGTCGACTTCCTTGTTGTAGTCCCAGAAGACGTCCTCACGTACGTCGATGCTGGCGAGGTCCGCCTCGATCAGGCGCCGGATGGCCTGCATCGCGTAACGCACCTCGAACTCGGTCGCGATGATCGCGCTGCCGCCGTGCCCGGCGAAGGTGTTGGGGCCGTTGATCACGAAGAAGTTCGGGAACCCGGGCACCGTCACGCCGAGGTAGGCACGCGTGTCGTCCTCGCCCCACAATTCGCGGAGCGTCCGGCCGTCGGCGCCGCGGATCTCCATCGGCCACAGGAACTGCAGGATCTTGAACCCGGTCGCCAGCGCGATCACGTCGACCTGGTGCTCCGCGCCGGATCCGGTCACCACGCTGTCCGCGGTGACCTTCGCGACCCCCTCCGTGATCAGTTCGACGTCCGGCCGGGTGACCGTGCGGAACCACCCGTTGTCCAGCAGCGGGCGCTTCACGTACGGCGGGTAGTCCGGCACACAACTGTCGAGCAGGTCGGTCCGCTCCCCCAACTCCCGCTCGATGCCTGGTCAGGAAGATCCGGTGCTTCTCGTTCACCGCGTTGATCGACCGGTCCTGGTGCGGCCACTCCGGGTCGATCTGCAGCGGATCGTGGAGGCGGTCGCCGAAGTTCCAGAACGTGCGCAGGCGGTACCACCGCGCGTACAGCGGAACCCGGCTCATCAGATGCCGGACACCTTCGGGGACCTCACGGCCGTAGTTCGGGTGCGGAATCGCCCATTGCTTTGTGCGCTGGAACACCAGAACGCGCTCGGCGTCGTCGGCGATGGCCGGGACGAGCTGCATCGCGCTGGCGCCGGTCCCGATCACCGCCACGCGCTTGCCGTCCAGGTCGACCTCGGGCCGCCACCGGGCCGTGTGCATGACCGGGCCCGTGAAGCCGTCCAGCCCCTCGATCGGCGGGATGGACGGCCGGTTCACCTGACCCACCGCGCTGACCAGCACCGGGGTGTCCAGCACGAACTCCGCGCCGTCGGCGCCGCGACCATGGACCCGCCAGGTGCCGCGGGCGGTGTCGAACTCGGCGCCGGTCACCTCTGTCGAGAACCGGATCCGCTCGCGGATCCCGTAGGAGTCGGCCACCTTCGAGAAGTAGCCCCACACCTCGTCGCGCTTCGGGAAGTAGCGCGACCAGCCGGCGTTGGGCGCGAAGGAGAACGAGTAGAAGTGACTGGGCGTGTCGACACCGCAGCCCGGGTAGACGTTCTCCAGCCAGGTACCGCCGAGGTCGCTGTCCTTCTCGAGGATGACGTAGTCGATCCCGGCGGTCTCCAGTTTGGCCGCCATGCAGATGCCCGACATGCCGGCGCCGATGATGACCACGCGGAAGCCGTCGGGCGGGTTCGGGACGTCCACATCGCGCGGCACGAGCGCCAGTTCCTCGGCGAGCAGCTCGCCGTACTCCTCCGGCACGTCCTCGCCCAGGGTGACCGACAGCATGCCCGCGATGCGGTCGACCGCGATCGGCGCCGGGTCGAGCTCACCCCGCTCGTGCGCGAGAATCGCCTGGTGAGCGGCCTCCCGCACCTCGCGTTGCAGCGGCTCGGGCAGTCCGCCGGTGTCGTTGTCGCTCAGCGGCTCGCCGCGCTGGGGGCGGTACGGCTCGGTCAGCCAGCGTTCGTCGCCGGTCAGGTGCGCGAGCACCAGCAGCAACGTCGGGATGTTCGCCGCCTCGAGAGCGGACCGCAACCGCTCGGCGCCGGCCTGATCGCTCGCCCCGGCACGGCCGTCCACCTCGGACATGTAATCCCCTTTTCTCCGAAGTCCATCCTCCGGCAATATTGAGCCCATTCGTATCATATTATGCCGGTTCACCCGGAAGTCAACGTGATCCGGATCGCCGAAACCCGCACCGGTAGCCGCGGGTGAGCCGGTCGCCCGTCACGTTGGCGGACCTTGTGTGCATCACGTACTGCGGATCCGCGTCCAGGGTGTCCACCGGATCTCACCATGGATGTCGTGACGCGGGATGAGCGCCAGGACGACGATCGGTCGACGGCGCCCGACGAATGCACGAAGTGCGGTGTCACGTAGGGCCTGCGGTCTTGGTACGTCCAGCCGTAGAGCATCCCGGTCTCGTGGCCCCACTTCGGGTGCGCAGTGAAGCCGGCGTCCCCGAACGCCGCCTTCTCGTGGATGCCGTCGTAGAGCCGGGGCGACCACGGCGCGCCACCTCCATGTCGAGCGTGATCGGGTCGACGGCGATCGGCGCGCCGAGCGAGCTTCGGCGTGCGGATCCGCCGGAACCGGACACCCCCACGAAACACTCCCTCGCCAGCAGCTCAACCGACTCTTTTTCAGCTCAGCAGTCTCAAAGTTACGAGACGGCGAGGACGGCGTCAAAGGGCCGGGGGGTGGACTACTTTCCAATCCGGACATCACAGCTTAATGAGACACGCTACATCAAAAACAAGCCTGGGGGGCGGTGAACCTGGTCGCACGGCACCAGTCCGCCACAAGACGTCGCCATGCCCCCGTCCCGCTCCGTGCACGAAGTCGTCGACCGCGCACCGGTCTCGACGCTCCAGCGCAAGGCACTGACCGTGAGCCTTCTCTTCGCCCTCATCGACGGAAGTTCCCCTGCCGGCGATCGCCAAGGTCCGGGGCGTCACCGCTCCCGCCCTGACCTCGGTCGTCGCGTCCGGCACGGTCGGGACGATCGCGGGCGCGCCGGCCCCGGCGACCGCGGGAGTGAGCCCGGGCGCCGCCCTCATCGCCACCTCGGCCCGCACCCTGGGCGGGGTGATCGGCGGCGTGACGCTGGGCGCCTGGATCGACAAGGTCTCGTCCCGCTTCCCGATCCTCACGGCTACACGATCGGCGCGTGCGCGGTCGCGGTTCCGCGATCACAACGGGCCAGTCGGCGCCGACCATGTCGTCGCACTGTTCGTGATCGGTCTCGGCATGGCCAAGGACGCGAGAACCGCCCCAGGGTCGCGGTCGAGCGCCGCGATCGTGGACATCGAGCAGCCACGCGGCCAGTCTTTTATGAAACAGACAAGCCAATAAATTCGCCCGGGCTGCCGCTGGACGGGTTCCCGCATCCCGAGCGAACAAGGAGGTTCGTGGTGTGAGCGCCGCCTTGGTGCCCTGGACGGCCAGCGGCGGCAGGGCCGCGATCCGCGCGGCGATGCCCCGCGCCGTGGGCGCCACGTCCTCCGGCTCGTCGACCAGGTCGGTGACCAGACCGAACTCGTAGGCCCTGGAGGCGTCGAGCGGTTCGCCGGTGAGCAGGTACCGGCGGGCGCGCAGCATGCCGGCCGACTGGGGCCGGAACAGCGCGCCACCGTCACCGGCCACCAGCCCCACGCCGACGTGAGTGTCGGCGATCGTCGCGTTCCGGGAGGCGACCACCGCGTCGCTGCCCAGCGGAACTGTCGCGCCGAGACCGATGGCTGCCCCTGCACTCCCACCACCAGCGGCTGCGGGAGGCGCAGGATCGCGTCGAGCAGGTCGCGCCCGCCGCAGCGTCGCTTGCTGCTCGACCCGGTTCACGTTGATCTCGAGCATCAACCCGAAGTCGCCGCCGGCGGAGAACGCTCGCCCCTGGGCGAGCAGAACCACCACCCGCACCTCGTCGGCGGCGGCGAGGCCGCGCAGCACCACGGCGAGCTCGGACTCCCCCACCGCGTCGAACCGTCAGCAGTCCGGGACGGCTGAGCGTCACCTCGGCGATGCCGTTCTTCTCCGACACGGTCAGCGTTTCAAAGTCGGCCGTCATACCACCCACCCTGGCGCGGCGGCCCGTCAAGACGGCCCGCTCACAGGAAGCCGAGCAACGCCGCGTCGAACTCCTCGGGCGCCTCGAGCATCGGATAGTGCCCGCAGCCGGCGATCTCGACCAGGTCGGTGTCGGCGAGGCGTTCGGTGAGCCACCGCGCTCCCTTGGCCGAGTGCACCGGATCAGCGGAACCGACGATCTGCCGCACCGGCATGGTGACCCGGGGGATGTCCTCGATGAGGTCGGTGTGCAGCATGGAGCGGTAGCAGGCCACCGCGGCCCACGACGGCATCTGGAGCGAGCGGTCCACGAGCCAGCGCAGGGTGTCCTCCTCCGGCGGACGGGCGAAGGCGCCGGCGATCGTCTCGCGCCGCGCACGCAGCCGATCGCGCTCCTCCGCCGCCACCAGCGCGGGGGCCAGCTTCTCCGGTTCGGCACCGAACGGAAAGGCCGTACTCCGGCTCGCGCGCACGGCGTTGGACCCCACGAGCACCAGGCGGCTGACCAGCGCCGACCGGTCAGCCGCCAGCTTGAACGCCACCTGCCCGCCGAACGACCAGCCCACGAGGGCGCATTCGCCGACGTCGAGCCGGTCCAGCGCCGCACCCAGGTCCCGCGCCAGCCGCTCCACCTCGTACCCGCCGAGCGGTTTGTCCGACAGCCCGTGCCCGCGCTGGTCCACGCAGATCACCCGATGACGCCCGGACAGGACACGCACCTGCCGGTCCCACACCTGATGGTCGAGCCCGAGCCCGGCGACCAGCACGACCGGCGGACCACTGCCGACATCCTGGACGTACAGCCGGACGTTGCGATCGACCTCTACTGGACCATGATGGGAGTGTAGCCCACCCCCTGTGAACGATCGGTCACTAGCCGATCTTCGATTGATGGTGGAGTGGCGGCTTCTCGTAAGTGTGCCCTGTGCTCCCCGGTGAACGACCAGTCCCCTAGACTGGCGAGGTGAACCGCGAGCAGAAGATCCTGGAGGCGGCCGAGAAGCTGTTCGCCGAGCGCAGCTTCGACGGCGTGGGCGTGGACGCCATCGGCAAGGAGGCCGGCGTCACCGGCTCCGCCATCTACCGGCACTTCACCAACAAGGACGAGATCCTCGCCGCGCTGTTCGACCAGGCCACCGACGCGCTCCTGCTGCACATCGGCGAACCACGGGACGACCCGGACGCCGAACTGGCCCACCTCGTGCGCGCGCATGTCGAGTTCGCGGTCGGCAACCAGCGCCTGGCGAGCATCTGGGCGCGCGAGCAGCACGCCCTCACCGCAGTTCACCAGCGCAACTTCCGGCGCAGGCAGCGCCGCTACACCGAACGCTGGATCGACGCGCTGGCCAAGCGGTACCCCCACCGCTCGCCGGAGGAACTGGCGTCCACGATGCGCGCCCTGCACGCGCTGATCACCTCGGACGCGACCCGCCCACCCGGCGGCAAGCGCGCGCCGGAGCTGGTGACACTGCTGACCAGCCTCGCTCTCGCCGCGCTCGACGGGCTGGACCAACCGGGCGCGGAGGCGGCGAGCTGATCTCCCGCCCCGATGAGAGGCCGGCGACGCGTGCGGTGCGCCACATCGTGTCGTGAACGATCGTTCTTCCTGTTACCGTGACGCGATGCTCACCGACGAAGGGTGCACCGGCCCGCACCGGATAAGCTTCGACGCGAACGGGATCTCCCTGGCCGCCGACAGCTGGGAAGCCGCCGGCCGGAGCGCCGCCCGGCGGGGAACCGTATTACTGCTGCACGGCGGCGGCCAGCGCAGGCACTCGTGGCACGCCACCGGTCACCGCCTGGCGACGCAGGGGTGGACGGCCATCGCGCCGGACGCCCGCGGGCACGGCGACAGCGACTGGGCTCCCGACGGGGACTACTCGGCCGACGCGCTCATCGGTGATCTCGCGGCCATCGTGCACCAGGTGGGCGAGCCCTGCGCGCTGGTGGGCGCGTCGATGGGCGGGATGACGGCCCTGATCGGTCAGGGTGAGCAGGGGAACCTGGGCCGGGCTCTGGTGCTGGTCGACATCGTCCCCCGGGTGGAGCAGGCGGGCGTCCAGCGGATCATGGACTTCATGTCCTCCGCACCGGACGGGTTCGCCTCGTTGGACGAGGTGGTCGAGGCGATCAAGGCCTACAACCCGCACCGCAAACGGCCGCCCACCACTGATGGCGTGCGCCGCAACGTCCGGCGGCACCCGAACGGCCGCTGGTACTGGCACTGGGACCCGGCCCTGCTCAAGCAGGGCGACGAACCCCGGCGGGACACCCACGACGACCGGGCACGCGCGGCCGCCCGGAGGATCACGGTACCCACGTTGCTCGTCCACGGCAGCGAATCGGACATCGTCTCGTCCGACGGGATCGAGGAACTGCTCGCGCTGATCCCGGGCGCCGAACACTTCGCCGTCGCCGGAGCCGGGCACATGGTGGCCGGCGACGACAACGACGTCTTCACCGAACGGGTCGGGGACTTCCTAGAGCGCGCGGCTGCCCGCCGCCCCTGACGCCGCCTGGTCTCCGAGCCGGACACGAGCGCCGATCAACTGGATGGCGGCGTCGGCGACCTTTTCGGCCGAGACGCGCTCGGAGGGCCGGTACCACCGGGACACCCAGATCACCATGCCCAGCAGCAGCCGCGTGGTGACCTTGGGGTCACCGGGCTCGAGAACCCCGGCCTCCATCGCCTGGCGCACCACCTTCAGCCACAACCTCTCGTAATTGCGGCTCCACCGCTGCCACCGGGCGTTCACCTCGGGCGGCAGCCCGGCGCCGCCGAAGAACACGGCGAGGTAGCGCCGCATCCGGATCGCCGCGGCGACGTGCACCCGGATCAACCCGAACAGCGCCTCGGCCGGATCGGAGGTCGCCGCCACCACCGCGCTCGCTTCCTCGTGGAGCTCGTTCGTGCTCCGCTCGAACAGGATGCCGAGCAGGTCCTCCTTGGTGGGCACGCTCCGGTACAGCGTCGCCCGGGAAACGCCCAGCTTCTCGGCGATGGCCTCGATGGAGACCGCGTCATACCCGCCCTCGGCGAACAGGCCCGCGGCGGCCTCGGCGACCGCGTCAAGGGCGATCTCCTTCCTCGGACGCCCGCGGGGACGGCTCGGCGGGGGCGCGGCCGGCGCGCGACCGTCGTCCGAGCGAGCGCTTTCCTTGGCTGGTGGCATAACGGGAATGCTCCTCCCATCGATCACGCGCAGTCACTCACGAGACTAGCGGTTTCACATCCCTTCGTTCACCGATGCCCACGCACCGTGCCCGTGACGCGTGTCGCACGGCCGGCCGTTTACTTTTGCGACATTTTGGATCAGAATTAGTGGTTGTTCTCCGGAGACGTCCGAAAGCGAGGCGAGCCATGCCGACCATCGGCGGTACCGTCATCGGCAACGCCGGCCGGGTCCCGGACCGCGCCGCGCTGGTCGTATGGGAGTCGGTGGGCAGGCCACCGCGAACCGGGAAGCAGGCCTGCCTGGACTACCTCGACACCCTGCATGACACCACCGGGATGGAGTACTGCGGCATCACCGTGCATGCCATCGCCTCACGCGGCGGAACCGTCTTCACCGAGCGCGAAGACCGGATGTACCGCGCCGACGGGTCGCTGTTCATGGCGTTCCGCATCGCCGGGGTCGTCGTCGTGGAGCACGACCTGATCACGCGGTACACCGACTACTTCGACCTCAGCCCCCTGACACGCTGAACAGGAGAGACACACCGATGCCGAACGATCCCGACACCGAGCGACTGGTCAAGGGCTATGTCGACGCGATCGGGTCCGGCGACCTCGAGCGGGTCTGGCCCTTCTACGCGGACAACATCGTTTATGAAGACTGCGCCGTCCGGCAGATCCACCACGGAATCGATGCGGTCAAGAAGTTCTACGTCACCACCATGGGCGCACTGAACGTCAAATGGCTGGTGGACACCATCTACGCCACGGACGAGGGGTTCGGGATCGCGTGGCACATGGGTGGCAGCCATGACTTGGATCTGCCCGGTATGCCCGCCACCGGAAAGATGTTCACGGTTCCGGGCGCGTCGATCGCACAGGTCAAGAACGGCCGGATCGTGCGCAACCGCGACTTCTGGAACAACCACGATCTGTTGAAGCAGCTCGGGTTCGTGTGACCGGCGCGGCGGCACAGGCCCGTCCCACTGGCCCGTCCGGGACTGTGCCGCCGCCGGAGTCAGGGCCGCCCCGCGTGGGGGACGTCGACGCGCACCGTCCACAGCGTGGCGGCCAGGCCGCCCAACCGGTCGTTGTCGATCAGGCCGGGTGCCACGCACACGAGCATCGTGCGGCCGTCCTCGCCGCCGAGCATGCAGGCGAACACATTCTGCCCGTCCTGCGCCCCGATCTCGTCGACGATCTCGCCGCCCTCGCGCACTCGCGGCACTCGGGCGTTCTTCGGGTCCGCCGCCCAGATCGCGCCCTCGGCGTCCAGGCAGCACCCGTCCAGGATCAGGTCCAGCCCGCCGAGCAGGGCCTCGAACGAGCTCAGGTCGGGATCACCGGACAGCTTCGCCCAGACGCGGCGCTCACCGAGGCCGCCGTCGTCGTTGATCGGGAACGCCGTATAGCGGCCGGCCAGCCCTTCACCGACGACGAGCGTCCGGCCGTCGTCGGTGATCACCGACCCGTTCGGGAACACCAGATCGTCGGCGGCCAGCGTGTGGCTGCCGTCGGGCCGGATCAGGACGATGCCGGCCGTTCGAGGCGTGTCACCGGCGAAGGGATCGAACCCGAAGAACCCGGCATAGGCGTTGCCCCGGCCGTCCACGACCAGGTCGTTCAGGTCACCGGTGCAGTGCTCGCCGACATCGGCGTGCACGCTGATCGTGCCGTCGACGGCACGCCGGTACACGATGTGGTCCTGCTGGCTGACGTAAAGCAGGCTTCCGTCGGGCAGGAATCCCAAACCAGAGGGCTGGTGCTCGAGCGCGACGAGCTGCTCCTCCTTGCCCTCGGGCGTGTAGGTGTACACGTCTTCCGCCGGCCCTTCGCCTCCGTCGACCTCAAGCACATCGCCGTCAACGGCAACATCGTGCTGACCGAGCGCGTCGAAACGAACCGCAGTGAAGACGGCGAAGACACTTACGAAGGACCCCTGATGTCGCGGTTCCTCGTCGAAGGCGACAAGATCCTGCGGTGGGCCGACTACTACGACCCGTCGCCGTACCAGTTCGGTGCGGCCCTGCCGGTCAAGCAGCTGGCCTGGCAGTAGGCGGACGCGGGGCCGGTTCGCGAACCGGCCCCGCCCGAGCCGGCCATGTACCGGGTGGCTCGGTACATGGCCGGCCGGTTACCGTGCGCGCCAGTCGGTGGCCTGCTCGAAGGCGTGCGCGACGGAGTAGATGGTGGGCTCGTCGTACCACCGTCCGACCAGCATCATCCCCACCGGCAGGCCGTCGCGCATGGCGCACGGCACCGACATCGCCGGGTGCCCGGTGACGTTGAACTGCTGGACGTTGGGGATCGGCTCGAAGGCCCGCAGGAGCCGCTCACCGAGCGGCGCGTCGTCCGATGGCAGCGGCTGAGCCTTCTTCGGCACGGTGGGCATCAGCAGCAGGTCGAACTGTTCGAACGCCCGGTCGTAGGCGGCGCGCACCCGGGGCACCATGTTGTAGGCCTTGGCCAGGTGCCGGCCGCCGAACCGCCGCCGCATGACGTTGGCGGAGACGGCCATGACCTTGAGCGTATCGCTGAGCTCGTTGCCCCGGTCCTGCCAGTGGTGCAGTCGAGCGACCATCGCCGGGTCGTGGTAGCCGGGGGCATTCACGCCGAG
The DNA here is from genome assembly GCA_050942275.1 of Spirillospora sp. CA-255316. GTDB lineage: Bacteria > Actinomycetota > Actinomycetes > Streptosporangiales > Streptosporangiaceae > Spirillospora. The sequence goes on from CP192047.1 coordinate 5,632,914, forward strand.
GCCGTTGGTGAGGAGTATCTGCTGCAGCGCGCCTTCGAGTGAGAGTGGCAACGAGACCATGGGGGCGCGGTGATGCCACGGCACCGATACCTCGCCGACCTCGGCGCCGAGCTCGGCCAGTACCCGGCTCGCCGCCCGGACGGCCTCTTCGACGTCCGGCTCGGCGCCCTCGCTGCCGAAGCCTTCGGTCAGCAGGCCGATCCGGATACCCGTGATCGCTTTGCCGAGTGCCTCGGTGTAGTTCCTCACCTCCGGCACACCCTGGCGCGGGTCCAGGCCGTCCCGGCCGGCCATCACCTGCAGCATCACTGCATTGTCGGTCACCGAGGCGGTCATCGGCCCGATGTGGTCCAGACCGGCCTCGAGTGGCATCCCGCCGGTATAGGGCACCAACCCGAAGGTCCCCTTCATCCCGTAGATACCGCACCACGCGGCCGGCATGCGCACCGAGCCGCCGTGGTCGGTACCCACCGCGAGATCGACCTCCCCCGCCCCCACCAGAGCGCCGCACCCCGAGGATGAACCCGCCGACGAGTGCGTCGGGCGGTGCGGATTGCGCACCACCCCGTTGTCGCAGGTGTGCGAACCGGCGGAGAAGCAGAACGACTCGCAGTTCGCCTTGCCCACGATCCGCGCACCCGCATCCAGCAGCCGGGTCACGACGGTGGCGTCGGCGGTCGAGATGTGGCCGCGCAGGAGGTTGGTTCCGTTCATCGCCGGCACGCCGGCGAGGTTGATGTTGTCCTTCAGCACGACCGTCTTGCCGGCCAGCGGCCCCTCGGTGCTCGTCTGGATGTCGGTCTTCACGTACCACGCGCCGAGCGGGTTCTCGGTCGGCTCGGTCCAGGCCCGGTTTCCGCCGCGGAAGGCAAGGCCCGGATCGTCATCCTCGGCGTCGATTTCGGCGTACACGCCGAAGTTGTCGAGCGCGGTGGCATGGTAAATGTCCATGTCCGCACCGTCGATATCAATGCCGAGTTCCTTCGCGGCTTCGGTGATCTCGGCCCCGGTGGGCTTGTCATCTGTCACCTGTCGTCTCCTTCATGGTTCGATCGAGTGTCCACAAAGGAGGGAGAGGGAGCCGCGAACGCGCGGACGCCGTCCGGCCGCCCCTCGGACACCCGCGACTATTTCCGGCCGAGCCCGTACCGCTCGACCCTGCCCGAGCTCATGACCGGCAAGTGCCCGGTGCCCGGGATACCGTTGACGGTCACGCGCGCGGGCTGCTCTCGGTGGCCGGGGAAGTAGCGCTCGCCGTCGCGTGTGACGCGGCCTGGAACCGACAGGTCCAGCCGGTCGGTCTCGATCAGGTCGCCACGCGGAACACCGACACCCCGGCTGTCCTCGTAACCGTTCTCGTAGCCGGTGCCGCGGTAGGCCCACGCGCTCTGCAGAGCGGTCGCCTCCAGGGTCACCTTTTCATCACCCGCGAGGAACAGGTGGTAAACCAGTGTCCGCCAATCCCGGGTGCCCTCGATGAAGTCGATGTCGTGCTCGATCCGTTCGATCCGCACTGGGTCCCGGCCCGACTCCGGCGGGAAGGAGACCTCACCGTCGAAATGCAGAAGCTCCCCACGACCGTTCTCCCGCTGCTGGAAGTGGCAGGCGATCTCCGGTGTGGTCGCCAACGTCCACAGCCACAGCATCGAGCCACGCGACGGGTGCCCGTGAGCCGGCTCGAACCCGCCCACGTCGGGCCGCACGCCCCACGAGTGGTCGCGGATGCCCCACCAGTCGTCGGACTCGTGGCGCACGCCGTCCAGTTCGATCCATCCGGACCAGCGTCCGATCTGGTCGTAGTGGCTGGTGTCCTGCACTACCCGGCCGTCCGCGATGGTGAGGTGCGGCGCCTCCAGGTACGGCGGGAGAACACTGGTCCAGTGGAGGTCGGCGGCGATCGGGTAGTCCCCCGGGTCCAGCGAAACCCGCAAGCGCTGGAACGGCTCGATGACTTCGATCGCGAGTGGACCGACGTGCGGCTCGAGATCATCGCCGAGCGGCCGGGAGACCCGTATGTTGGTCTGCCGCCGGTTCCGCTGCACGACGAGGAATCCGTCGGTGACGCCCATGTTCTTGTAGACGCCCAGTCCGGCCAGCATCATGACCTCACCGTCCGGGCTGATCGCCTCGAACCAGTGACGATCGTAGAACCGGTGGTCGGTCGAGCCCGGCACCCGGAACGGCTGGGCGGTCTGGTGGTTCAGGTGTTCGTCGAGTGGCCCCAGCAGCGACACGTGCGCGACTCCCAACTCTCGATCGTCGATCTGTCAGGCGGATGACCGGGCGCGTCAGCCCGGTTCCCCGGCAGCCAGGCCGAGCACGGCGGTGTCCCAGTAGTAGGCCTTGATCTCGGTGACCCGCCCGCTCGCGAAGGTCCACAACTCCACCGCGCCGGTCCCGGCCACGGCCAGGACACCGCCGGCCGAGTACCAGTCGAACTCCAGTTGCGCGGCGACACGATCGCCGCCGTCGACGAGGCCGGTCAGCCGCAGATTCCGAACACCCGCCGGTTCGACCGCGTCCGTGGCCGCTCCCAGCACGCGCTCGAGCTTCGTCCTGCCCGACAGCGAGCCACCGTAGGGAAGGGACTCCGGCCAGCACAGGGTGGCGCCATCGGCGAACCGCTCCCGCACCAGGGCGCGGATGGCGACACCATCCCCTTCGCTCATCGCCCGGTAGAAATCGCGGACGACCGAGGCCGGCTCCGCCGCCGGACTGCGCGTTCCCGGACTGCTCACGACCCGACCTCCTTGCGCGTTTCCCGTCCGATGCGGACACCGGCGCATTTATGAATCAAACTATCTCATAATAGAGGGGGCGGGGCGGATGTCAACTCACGATCCGGCTCCGGCGGCCAGCATGGTCGGGTGATCACAGCTGACCGCCGCCGCGCATCCCGAGGCTGGCGGCGTCCCCAGGGATCCCCCTGGAAGCTTGCAACTCAGGAGTCACAAGCTCTCCCGTCAAGTCGCGACCTGGGACGCGTGATCGCACGATCCAGGTGGCGGTGACGCGGCCGTCGACGAGGACGGCGCGGTGGCCTGCGACGGACTGGCCGAGGTCAGGGGCGTCGATGATGCGGCCGCCGTCGTGGTAGCCGAGGATGGCGTTGTCGAAGGCCGGTGGGAACCCGACGGGGGCCGGGGTGGCGGCGACCCAGGCGACCGTTCCGACGACGGCGGCCTTGGCCGCCAAGACCGGCCACCGTTTCGGCACCGCCGACAGGGTGGCCCTGATCAGCCCGGTGGTGTACTCGGGAGCCCCGAACAGGACACCTAGGATGCCGAACACGAGCAGCGCGAGGTTCGCTCCCGACAGGGCTAGGCCGACCGCGTCCGAGGCGGTCTCCGGGCCCCCGGCGGGCCCTGCTGGGCCTGCTCGGGGCTGTAGGTGCCCGAGGCGACCCAGCCGACTACAGGACGATGCCCTCCCGGGCCGCGGCGGTGCCGATCTCGGCGCTGGTCAGCCCGGTGACGGACAGCTCCTGCGAGCCGGTCTGGCCGGTGACCTCGACGCCGGGCCCAGCAGGACGTCCCGCAGCCGCGTCGACTCGGGGGTCACGACCTTGACGCGCTCGCCCGCCGCCCGGCGGACGAACTCCGCCAGGCTGGTGTCGGCCAGCAGCCGCCCCCGGCCGACGATGATCAGATGCTCGGCGGTCAGCGCCATCTCGCTCATCAGATGCGAGGAGACGAACACCGTCCGGCCCTCGGCGGCCAGACGGGTGAGGAGGTTGCGGATCCACAGGACGCCCTCGGAGTCCAGGCCGTTGACCGGCTCGTCGAGCATCACCACGGCCGGATCGCCCAGCAGGGCGGCCGCGATGCCCAAGCGCTGCCCCATGCCAAGGGAGAAGCCGCCGACCCGCTTGCCCGCGACCTGCGACAGGCCCGCCAGGCCGATCACCTCCTCGACCCGGCGGCGCGGGATCCCATGGGTGTGCCTGTGGGCACGGCCGCCCTGGACGAGGCTCAGCCCGGGACGCCGTTCAGTCCTGGCGGAGGATGAGGCGGAACGTGCAGCCGCGTCCTGGACCGGTGTCGAGTTCCAGACGGCCCCTGTGGTTGTGCGCGATGGCGGCGGCGATGGCCAGGCCCAGACCGCTCCCGCCGTGGTCCCGGGCCCGTGCCGGATCCACTCGGTAGAAGCGTTCGAAAACGTGGGCGGCCTGATCCGGGGTGAGGCCGGGACCTTCGTCCGCCACTTCGACGACGCAGATCGGTGTCCCTTCGGGGAGCGGCGGCGAGGGGCTGATCCGACCACTGCGGTCCGTCCCGTGGCAGGCGTCGACCTTTGCCGTGCCGATCCGGACGTGGATCGGCGTACCGGGAGGGGTGTGGGTCAGGGCGTTGGAAACGAGATTGGCCACGACCTGCCGGAGCCGGTGAGGGTCACCGGTGGTCTCGACCAGCTCCAGTTCTGCGGCGTCACCGGTCAGGGGGCCAAGGTCGATCGAATGGTCGGGGTTGCGGACGGCGGCGGTGCTGATGGCGTCGGCGGCGGTGGAGAGCAGGTCGACGGGTTCGCTGCGGTATGCGGGTTCTCGATCCAGCTTGGCCAGCAGAAGGAGGTCGTTGACCAGCATGCTCATGCGCTCGGCGTTCTGCTGGATCAGGCGGTTCGCCTCGCGCCGGTCACGAGCGGGCAGTTCGTGGTGGCGTAGGGAGAGTTCGGCGAAGCCCTGGATGGAGGTGAGCGGGGTGCGAAGCTCGTGTCCCGCGTCGGCGACGAACCGGCGGAGCCGGGCTTCGGAGGACTGTCGTTCGAGGAGGGCACCCTGCAGCCGTTCGAGCATGGTGTTGAGCACGCTGCCCAGGCGGCCGATCTCGGTCTGCGGGTCGGTGTCGCTGAGCCGCAGGTCCAGGCTGCCGGCGCTGATGCGCCCGGCGGTGCGTTCCATGCGGGTCAGTGGCAGCAGGCCCAGCCGTACGACCCAGCGGCCGGCCGTCACCAGCCCGGCCACGGTGACCGCGAGGATGGCCGCGTCCAGCCACAGGAGCGTGGACATCGCACCGTCGAAGGTGTCCAGTGGGAGGGCGACGACGAAGGTCTGGCCGTTGGGCGCGGTGCCTCGGCGCACGCGCCAGTTGCCGTCTCCCGCCACCGTGGGGAGGGTGGTGGGGACGCCCTGTCGTAGACGCAGTTGGTTCGTGGATTCAGGGAGGCGGGGTGGCGATTTCAGGCCGCGGCCTATGAATCGCTTCGAACGCCGCCCTGAGAAGTCGTAGAAGTAGACGTGGAAGTCCGACGGCAGTTCGACCCCTTCCGGCGGGGGTTGGATGGGGTGATCGGCTTTGATCAGGCTCTCATCGAGCCGGTCGGTGAACGGCGGGAAGGCGCGCAGCTGTTCGTCCACCCGGTCCAGGAGCCAGGACCGCAGCACCACGAATCCGATCACCTGGGAGGTCAGCACCGCGACGGTCGCCAGCGCCGTGGCACCCAGCACGAGGCGGCGGCGCAGCGATCTCGGTTTGCCGGGCAGCAGCCGGATCATGAACCCGCCGCTTCCGGGTGCCCGCGCGGCAGCCGGAGGCAGTAGCCGACTCCGCGGACCGTGTGGATCAGGGGTGGGTCGAACCGGTCGATCTTGCGGCGCAGGTACTTGACGTAGGTCTCGACGATACGGGCGTCGCCGTCGAAGTCGTACCGCCACACGTGGTCGAGGATCTGGGCCTTGCTCAACACGCGGTGCGGATTGGCCAGCAGATAGGCGAGCAGGCTGAACTCGGTCGGCGAGAGCCGGATGTACTCTCCCGCGCGGTGCACCTCATGAGCGGCCTCGTCCAGTTCCAGGTCGGCGTAACGCAGCACACCGTCCCTCCTCGTGCCGTCGCCGTCGCCGGAGCCGGACCGCCGGAGGATCGCCTGGACGCGCAGCAGGACCTCCTCCAGGCTGAAGGGCTTGGTGACGTAGTCGTCTCCCCCGGCGGCCAGCCCGGCGATGCGGTCGGACACCTCGCCCAACGCGGTCAGGAACAGGATCGGGGTGCGGACGCCGGCCGCTCGCAGGCCCTCGGTGACCGCCAGGCCGTCCAGGTCCGGAAGCATCACATCCAGCAGGATGAGGTCCGGCCGGAAGCGCTCCACCGCGAGCAGCGCCCCCTGGCCGGTGTCACAGCTGTTCACCTCGTAACCGGCCAGCCGGAAGGTGGATTCCAGCAGGACGCGGATGCTGGCCTCGTCCTCCACCACGAGCACCCGATCCCGGGGCTGTTCCGCGCCCTGCTCAACCATGCTCGATCACCGTCCGCCCCTTCCCCCGTTCAACCGGCGGCACAGTCATAGAGGGTATTCCCACCTCCAAATCCGGGCGACCCGCTCTGGCCCTGGCTGGAAGGCGCGCTGGAACCGCCATAGGCCGAAGGCGGCACCGTGCGGCAGTGCTGGGTGACCCATGCGGTCCGCCGGGTGGCCGGAGTGTCCCGCCCTCCGCCGCCGAACTCGGCCATGAAAGAGGGCATGGCAGAACCGAGGACGAAGCGAAGCTCGCCGTTCCCCGTCCATTGCTGAAGCTGCCGCGTCGACGGCACATCGTCGCTTGCGCTGAAACCGCCCATCCCGATGACGTTCGAGTCGCTGTTCAAGATGAACCCGGAGGCCGCCATCGCGCCGCCCTCGACGGCCAGGGTGATCCGAGCCGAGCCGGAGTTCCGCCGCACGTAATCGAGGATCTTGCGTTGTTCGGCGGTCAACGTGGGACCGCCCATACCCGCGAACCCGGCCGGGGGGCCGCCTCCCGGGCCGAAGGCCTCAGGCAAGGAAGGCCTACCACCGGGTGCCTGCGGCGAACCCTGACCACCACCGGGCGCCTGCGGCTGGCCGCCACCAGGCGCCTGCGGCGAACCCTGGCCGCCGCCAGGTGCCTGCGGCATGCCCTGGCCACCACCGGGTGCTTGAGGCAGCCCAGGAATTCCGCGCGGTATGCCACGGCCGCCTCCGAAGGGCAGCATCGCCGGACCGGCGGAGGGCATGGCGCCACTCATCGGTGAGGACGAACCGCCCGGGACGATCACGGCCCACGCGCCCGGTGCCATCAGCACCGCCAGCGTCCCGGCTCCCAGAGCTACCGGCAGCAACCGCCCGGATCGCCAGAACGCGGCGCACGACAGGACGATGGCCGCCAGTCCCGCCGCGAGCACCGGCCATATCAGCCATCCATGCCACTCCGGCACCCGCCGGATGACGATCACCGCCCACGCCACCGCCACCGCGACGGTGAACGCCCCTACCGGCACAGGCCACCGAGCGCCTGCACGATGAGCCCGCAGCAGCGCGGCCACCAGCCCACCGCACAGGGCACCGATGGCCGGAGCGAGCTGCGTCGTGTAGTAGGGGTGGAAGACGCCTTCCTGCAGGGAGAACACGGCCGCGCACACCAACAGCCAGAGGCTCCACAGGACCCAGCCCGCCGCCGGGAGCGTCGCCTCCTCCGGCAGGCGGTTCCGTCGGCGCAGGACCGCCCCGGCGACCGCCACCCCGATCGCCACCGCGCACACCGGCAACAGCCAGCTGATCTGCCCGGCGACCTGATCCCCGAACATCCGCAGCACACCGGCGTCCTCGTTGAATATCGCCCCGGGCCCGGGGCCTTCGCCCTCTCCGAAGACGCGTCCGAGCCCGTTATAGCCGATCACCAGGTCCCAGGCGGAACCGTCCTCACTGCCGCCGATGTACGGCCGGTCGCCCGGCCACACCGCCACTACCGCCACCCACCACAGCGACGCCACCAGGAGGACCCCGCCTGCGATCAGCATCCGCCGCATCGTGGCGAGCCACGGGCCTGCCGCACCGACGAGCCAGGCGGCCGCGAACGCGGGCAGGACCATCCAGGCCGCCAGCATCTTGGTGACGAACCCGCAGCCGATCAGGAACGCGGCACCGCACAGCCACCAGGTGGCGGCCCGTCCCGCGGGCTCCTGAAGAGCCCGGGTGAGCGCGTAGGCAGCGCACACCAACAGCAGGAGCAGAGGCGTGTCGAGGTTGTTGGTGCGGGTGACCGCCATGGTGATGGGAGTGAGCGTCAAGACCAGGGCGGCCACCAACCCGGCGCCCTCCCCCGCCCACCGGCGCACCGTCCGGTGGAGTATCAGGACCGCCAGGACACCCTCGACCACCTGCGGCAGAAGAATCGCCCAGCCGTGCAGCCCGAACACCTTGGTGCTGATCACCTGCGGCCACAGCCCTGCGGGCGGCTTGTCCACGGTGACGACGCCCACCGGGTCGTACGAGCCGAACAGGAAGTTGGTGAAGTTCCCGCCCATGGACTTCACCGCGGCCGAGTAGTAGGAGTTCCCCCAGCCCAGCGATCCCAGTGCCCAGCCGTACAAGGCGGCGGCGACCACCAGGATCGCGCCGAGCGCGGCGGCGGGAGCCCATTGGGGCCATCGCTCGACGACGGCAGGCCGCGTCCGCGGGGCGGAGGAGGAGGAGATGGTGTCGGCAGAGTGGGTCATGAACGCTGGTCGCTCTCATCGGTGGGGGTGGACGAAGAACGGCGGCGGAAGACCGCCGACCGCAGGACGACGAAACGCACGGCGGTGACCAGCACGGACGCCGCGGCCAAAACCAGTGTCTCGGCGGCGTGCGAAGCGCTCGGCTCGGCCCTCTGGAACAGGAGTACCGCCGCGGACGTCACCGCGTAACCGACGGCGAACAGGGCACCGGCACCCAGATGCGCACGGCCGGCACCGACCGTGGAGCCCCGGAACGTCAGCCGCCGGTTGGCCTCGGTGTTGACGATCGTGAGGACGATCAGCGAGACCAGATTGGCCAGGGCCACCGGCCACCAGGACCGCAGCAGCCAGTAGAACAACGCCTGCCCCGCCGTCGAGGCGATGCCGATCGCCACGAAACATCCCAGCTCCCATGCCAGGGCCGAGCGCCCCCGTCCGGGCGCCAGAACCGCGTCGGGATGCTCGGCGGACGGCTCCGCGCGGCGGGGCACGGCGACATCGGCGGATCCGGTCGATTTCATCCGCGCCATCCTCCACATCCCCCGCAGGTCGTCGACCGCCGTCCTGACGACCTTGACACGGGTGTCGATGTCCTCGACCCAGTCGACCGGCACCTCATGGATGCGCAGCCCGTTGTGCTCGGCCAGGACCAGCAGCTCGGTGTCGAAGAACCACGAGTCGTCGGCGGTGACCGCCAGCAGGGGCCGGATCACCTCGGTACGCGCGGCCTTGAACCCGCACTGCGCATCGCTGAAACGGGCGCCCAGCCCAAGACGGAGCAGCGCGTTGTAGCCACGCGAAATCAGCTCGCGCCGCGGGCCGCGCACCGTACGGGCCCCCGGTGCCAGCCGGCTCCCGATCGCCAGGTCCGAATGCCCGCTGGCCAGCGGCGCGATCAACGGCAGCAACCCGTCCAGCCCCGTCGAAAGGTCCACGTCCATATACGCGACGATCTCCGCGTCACTCGCACCCCACGTGGAGCGCAGGGCCAGCCCACGGCCCTTGCGGTTCAGATGGACCACCGAGACGCCGGGCAGTTCTGAGGCGAGTTTGCGCGCCACCTGCAGGGTCCGGTCCGTGCTGGCGTTGTCGGCGACGGTGACGCGCCAGGGAAAGGGCATCCGTTTTCGGAGGTAGTCGTGCAGCGTGCGCAGGCAGCCCGGCAACGCCCGCTCCTCGTTGTGAACGGGTATGACGATCTCCACCGTCGCCGTTGCGACCACTCCGGCGACCGAGCCGGATGCGGGCTGGAACCAAACAGTCGCGCTGTCCGTCGCCGGACCAATACCGCCAGGGGTATGCGTCATGGCCTTCCCAAGGAGCCGATCGAGTCTGGGAGCGTTGAACGTCGACGCCACGCCGGGACTGCCGGGTGTCAACGCCGTCCCGCACAAGGACGGATCGACTGTCCCGAGCGCTCCCGAAGATCACCGGGGAGCAAGCAGGGAATTGGCCGAGAATCCTCTCGGTACGCCACCTGCTGTCGGCGCGGACGTCACCATCGCCTCCGCCGCGGCGGAGGAACTCGTGGTCAGCGGCCCAGCGGACCACGGGACTCAGCGCGATGACCGTGAAGGCGACGGCCGGTGCCCGGCGCCGCCGCCAGAGGGCGGGGCCGGCTCGAAGGCCGGGGCGAGCAGGACCCCGACTGCGGACGCCGAGCCGTCCGGAGGCTGGTGCTCACCGGCCGCGGGAGCAACCTGGAAGTCGGCGGCGACCGCCCTCGTGACATCCACAGCCGCGCTCAGGGAGTTGGAGCAGGGGTGTTCTCGTCGTGGTCGTCGGGGGCGTCGGCGTTCTGGGCGTGCCACTCGTCGTTGTCGGCCAGGGGCTTGTCCTTCAGGAGGAAGGCCAGTACCAGGCCGATCGCGAACACCGGGACCAGGTAGAGGAAGATGGGGACGAGCGCCTCCTGGTAGGAATTCACGATGGTCTCGCGCAGGTTGTCCGGGAGGGAGCGGACCAGGGCCGGGGTGAGCGAGTCGGTGTCGCCGACGGTCCCGGACGCGCCTGAGGGGAGCCTGGCGGCGAGCAGGTCGGTGAGCCGGCTTGCGAAGATCGCACCGACCACCGCGATGCCGAGGGTGGCGCCGATCTCCCGGAAGAAGTTGTTGGCCGACGTCGCGGTGCCCACCTCAGACGGCGGGAAGTCGTTCTGCACCGCCAGGACGAGGGTTTGCATCATCAGGCCCACGCCCGCGCCGGCCAGACCGAGGTACACGCACACCAGCCACAGCGGGGAGTCGACCTGCAACTGGGACAGCAGCACGGCGACCACCATGATGACCACGGTGCCGGCGATCGGGTAGATCTTGTAGCGGCCGGTCCGGCTCATCAGCGCGCCGGAGGCCATCGCGGTGGCCATGAGGCCGACGATCATCGGGATGAGCAGCAGCCCGGACTCGGTGGCGCTCTTGCCGTAGACCATCTGCAGGTAGGTCGGCATGTAGCCGATGACCGCGAACATGCCGAGCCCGATCACGATCATGCCGAGCAGGGTCGCCACGTTGAAGATCGGGCTGCGGAACAGGCGCGGCGGGACGATCGGCTCGGCGACCCGCCGCTCGACCACGAAGAACGCCCCCCAGGTGACGAGGGCGCCGACGCCCAGGCCGATGATGAGCGGATCGGTCCACGCGTACTGGCTGCCGCCCCAGCTGGCGAACAGCACGGTGCAGGTGACGGCGGCGGCCATCAGCGCGGTTCCCCAGTGGTCGATGACCACCCGGCCCGTGCGGCGCGGCAGCTTCAGCGTGACCGCGGCCACCAGCAGGGCCAGGGCGCCCAGCGGCAGGTTGATCCACACGGCCCAGCGCCAGGAGTGCGCGTCGGTGAACCATCCGCCCAGCAGCGGCCCGATGACCGAGGACAGGCCGAAGACGGCGCCCATCGGTGCCATGTACTTGGCCCGCTCCCGCGGCGGCACCAGGTCGGCGATGATCGCCTGGGCGAGGATCATCAGGCCGCCGCCGCCCAGGCCCTGGATCGCGCGCCCGGCGATGAGCGTGCCCATGTCCTGCGCGGCGCCGCTCACCGCCGAGCCCAGCATGAACAGGGCGATGGCGGTCACGAAGATCGTCTTACGGCCCATCAGGTCGCCGAGCTTGCCGTACAGCGGCATGACGATGGTGGCGGCCAGGATGTAGGCGGTGGTGACCCACGCCATGTGCTCGATGCCGTTGAGCTCGCCGACGATCGTGGGCAGCGCGGTACTGAAGATCGTCTGGTCCAGGGCGGCCAGGAGCATGGCCAGCATCAGGGACGCAAAGATCAGGTTGAAGTGGCGCGGTTTGGTACGGCGGTCGCCGCCGCCTTCGGCGGGGTCGAGGGCGTGGGACATGGTCGAGGCTCCTTGCGGTGAGGGGCGTGTTCGGTTCAGTGACGGGGGCTCGCCACCACTCTTACTGGAGAAGATTCCTCCAGTTACTCTAGCGCAGGACCGGAGAATCATTCTCCGGTTAGTAGGATGGGAGACATGACCGACCGCGTGAGCTCAACCCCGGCGGCCGAGGCCGGGCGCCCGCTGCGCAAGGACGCCGAGCGCAACCGGCAGCGCATCCTGCAGGCGGCGCGGGAGGTGTTCGCCGAGCGCGGCCTGGAGGTCACCCTCGACGACATCGCCCGCCACGCCGGAGTCGGCGTGGGAACTGTCTACCGCCGGTTCCCCGGCAAGGAGGCCCTGGTCGAGGCGCTCTTCGAAGACCAGGCCGACCGCCTGCTGGAAAGGGCCCGCCAGGCCCTGGAAGACGACGACCCGTGGGAGGGTCTCACCGGCTTCCTGACCGGCATCGCCGAGGAGTTCGCCGCCAACCGCGGCCTCCGGGAGGTCATCCTGTCGGGTGCCCATGGCCGCGACAAGATCGCTCAACGCCGAGACCTACTGGTACCGGCCCTCCAGGCCCTGGTCAGCCGCGCCCAGCAAGCCGGAGCGCTGCGCCCTGACATCGATGCCAGCGACCTCCCCCTCATCCATCACATGCTCGGCTCGGTCGGCATCCACACCCATCATGTGCGGCCCGAGGCGTGGCGGCGGTACCTGGCCGTCATCCTGGACGGCCTGCGCTCACGACCCGACCTCACCCCACTGCCCGAACCGGCTCTCACGCACACCGAGATGGAGACCCTCATGCAATCCCCCCGCATCGGGGGCTGACCGCCCGGCCGGCAAGGCCCCGCTCGGCCGGTCCGGGCAGGGCTTGCCGCCGTCAGCGGGCGCTGACGAATTCGGATTCGGGGCATTGTGCTGCCGCCGCAGCACCGCCACCTGGTGGCGCAGGACGAGGATCTCTACATCCTTATCAACGTCGGCACGGAATCTGAGCATCAGGAACTGAGTCAACCGAATGATCACCTTGTAGAGGAACGAGACCAGCACAACCGGCCATCCTGCCGGCGCCACCACCGTGATCGTGACGGAACACTGCAGGTCACAGCCCCGATCCAGATTTTTGAGCCCTATAAGCCTCGGCGGGTTCGACGCGAAGATGACGCTGCGGGAGTTTGCTGCTGGTCGGTTGAACACCACGTGGGCGCGGCGTCACCGCGGCCGAAGTTCGCGTCGTGACGGCTAGTGCCTGAGCGAGGTGATCCTGCCTGAGTGAGACCTGGTTGGCGGATGCGCGGTGTCGTTTACGTACTTGCCTGGGCTTGGGCTAGGGCGGACTCGTGCAGTGCCCGGAGGTCGACCTTGCCGTTGTCGGTGACCGGGATGGCGGCGACCTGGGCCCACAGGGAGGGGACGGCGTAGGAGGGCAGCCGCTGCGCGACGTGCTCGCGCAGCGTGTCCGTCGGAACGGAGGAGTTCGCCGGAACGACGCCCACCAGGAGCCTGCCGTCGGAAGCGTCGGCGCCGATCACGCCGACGAACGCGTCCTGGACGCCTCGGTGCCGGCGCAGGACGTGTTCGATGGCGCTCAGCTCGATCCGGTGGCCGCCCACCTTCACCTGGCGATCCCGGCGGCCGAGGTAGCGCAGGCGGCCGCGGGTGTCCCAGCGCACGAGGTCGCCGGTCCGGTACAGGCGGCCGTCGCCTTCTGGTCCGTGGAACGCCTCCGCCGTCGCCGCGGGATCGCCGATGTAGTCGAGGGCCAGTCCGAGGCCGCCCGTCCACAACTCCCCCACCGCGCCAGGAGGCACCGGGCGGCCGTCGCGGTCGCGAACGGACACGTGGGTTCCCGCGATGGGTCGGCCGATCGGCAGGGGGTCGACCACCTCGGCGGCGCTGTCGACATGGTGGACCGTGGTGAAGGTGGTGTTCTCCGTCGGTCCGTAGCCGTTGGTGACCCGCAGGTGGGGGTTGGCGTGCAGCAGGGTCCGTACCTGCTCGGGCGGTACGACGTCCCCGCCGGCCAGTACCTGGCGGACGTGATCGAAGGCGTCTGCGTGGTGATCGACGAACAGCCGGAACAGGCCGGAGGTGAGCCACAGGACGGTCACCCGGCGTTCGTCGAGGAAGCGTGCGAGCCGGGCCAGGTCGAGCGGGTCTCCGGGGAAGACCTCCACGCGGGCACCGCTCGCCAGCGGGGTGAACACCTCGAAGGTCGACAGGTCGAAGGCGAGCGGACTCACCCGCAGGAAGCCCTCCTCCGGTCCGCGCAGGACGTAGTCGTCGCGGATGAGCCGGAGTACGCCGCGTTCGGGGACCCGGACCCCCTTGGGGGTCCCGGTGGAGCCCGAGGTGAAGGAGACGTAGGTGACCCGGTCCGGATCGGGGGCGGGTGGTGGCGGCACGTCCGGTGACCCGACCGCGACGGGGTCGACCAGGGCACAGCCGCTCGCGGCCCGCAGCGCGAGCGGCGAACGCGGATCGCCAGTGATGATCGCCCGGGGCGATACCGCGGACAGCACCGCCGCCTGCTGCGTCGGCGGCGAGTGCTCGTCCATCCCGACGTAGGCGGCACCGAGCCGGACCGCGGCGAGGACGGCGACGATCTCCTCCGGTGACCGCGGAACCGACACCACCACGTGGTCCCCCTCACCCACGCCGGCTTCGGCCAGGCGCCCGGCCAGCGCCTCGATCCGGACCCGCAGCTCTCCGTAGGTGATCGGTGGCCCGTCGCCGCGCACCGCCGGGGCCTGCGGCCGCGAGTCGGCCTGGGCCGCGAACAGCTCCCACAGGCCGGTCTCGATGTCGGCGGCGCCGCCGCTGCCCCGAGCGTGCAGGAGCCGCTCCTGCCGGTGGGAGACGACGTTGACACCGGTGAGCGCGGCCTCGGGATCGGCTCCGAGGCGTACGAGGGCGGCGTCGAGGGATTCAGCCAGCCCTGCGGCCTCGCCGGGAAGCAGGACGCCGGTGGGGTACTCCAGCGCCAGCCGGGCCGTGTTTTCGTCCCAGCTGCGCAGCCGGAGCATGGCGTCGAACGCCGTTGCTCCGCAGAAGCCGTCGGTGACCTGGAATCGCGTGTCCCCCGCGGCGAGCTCGCGCGGCAACTCACCGTCTGAGGCGAAAGCGATCTGCACCAGCCGGTTGCGGCTGTCGTCGCCCTTGAGCTCCATCTCGTCCGCGAGCCTGTCGAGCGGCAGGTCGGCGTAACGGGCCGCCTCTCCCATCGCGTCGCCGACACCGCGCAAGTAGTCGGCCACCGAGAGGCCGGCGGGCAGACGGCAGCGGACCGGGACGATCTGGGAGCACGGCCCCACCAGGTCCGGGTCGCTGGACATCGGGGTCCCGACCAGGAGTTCGTCGAGGTCGCAATAGCGTGCGACCACCAGCGCCCACGCGCCGAGCAGCGCGGCGCTACGGGTCAGGCCCAGCGAACCCGCCAGCCGGTCGCACGCACCGGCGGCCTCGGGCGACAGGGTGAATGGGATGCGGGCCGCCTCCGGCCCGAACTCGGCCGGGCGGCGCAGATCCCCCGGCAACTCGACCGTGGTCGGCGCACCGGACAGTTGCGCCGCGCGCTCCGCGGCAAGGGCATCGGCCTCTCCCGAAACGCACATCGCCGACCACCGTGCCGCGATCCCGTCCAGTCCCTCGGCATGGTCGAGCGGCTTCGAGAAATCGGACCCGGAAGCGTAAAAGTCGGCGAGTTCCCGCAGGAGAAGGCGCACGCTCCGGTCGTCCAACGCCGCACGGTGCGCCAGCAGGCTCAACACGCCCGCCCCGGAGCCAGGGGCGGTAGTCAGGACGAACACGACCGGCGGGGCCGCGAAAGGGGCGAGCAGGGCGGTGCAAGAGCGTGCGACCACGGCCTGCACGCGCTCCAGCAGGTCGGTGTCGTCCGGGGGAAGGTGCTGCTCGTGCAGTGCCGGCCGCCACCGGTCGTCGATCCGGCGGTACGGGCCCGCCTCCCCGTCGGCGACGAACGACGTACGCAGCGCTGGATGCCGGCGAGCGAGCCCTTCGATGGCCGCGGCCAGGCGTGGGGGATCGGGGGTTCCGGTGATGCGAACGTTGTAGAGGAGGTGGCGGAGTGCCGCGTCGCGCCCCTCCTCGGCCAACAGGGCCTGCTGTCCGGGCAGTAGCGGTCGGTTCCGTGCGGTGTGCACACTACGTCCTTTCGAACCGTGCCGCGACCGGCGGGCGCTGCCTACCGCAGCGGGGCGGCCGGGCCGCCGGGCGCGTTCATGCGACCGTCGACGACATCCCGCGAAATGGCCTCGATCTCCTCCTCCGGCAGCTTGCGGAAACCCTCGGCGGTGACCGTCGCGACGATCGGGAACAACTTCCGGGCCAGGTCGGGTCCGCCGGTGGCGGTGTCCTCCTCGGCGGCGTCGTACAGCGCCTGCACCGCCGCCAGGACCGCGTCGTCGGCGGACATCCCGGGCCGGTAGAACTTCTTCAGGGCGCTCAACGCGAACACCGAGCCGGAGCCGATGCCGTGGTAGTCCCGTTCTTCGTACCGGCCGCCGACGTAGTCGTAGCCGAAGATCCTGCCGGTCCCCGACTCCTCGTCGAAACCGGCGAACACCGGAATCACCACCAGCCCGGCCGTCGCCAGGTTCATGTTCCCGCGCACCAGGGTGGCCAGCCGGTTGGCCTTGCCCTGAAACGACAGGCTGCGCCCCTCGATCTTCTCGTAGTGCTCCAGCTCCACCTGGAACAGCCGGATCAGCTCCACACCGATGCCCCCGGCCCCCGCGTAGGCCACGGCGGAGTACTCGTCGGCGCGGAACACCTTCTCGGCGTCGCGCTGGGCGATCACATGGCCCATCGTTCCCCGGCGGTCCCCCGCCACGACCACGCCGCCCTCGCAGGTCATCGCCACGATCGTCGTGCCGTGCGGGACCTCGGCCGAGCCCGGCGCCACCTCACCCACGCGCCGCCCCGGCAACAGCTCGGGCCTGCGCGCCTCCAGGAACTTCACGAACGAGGAGGACTCCAAGTTCAGGAACGCCTGCGGAAGTCCCTTGCCACTGGGGTTGCCCGGGGTCATGTGACTCCTTCCTGTAGGGCGGGAGACGCCATGTGGTCACTCCCGATCGACTCTAGTGTGTCCGGTCGCCGGTCCGGTCCCTTCCCGGTCCTCGGGCCGTCCGCCCGCGGCGCCCCGGATCTCCCTGATCCGCCCGGCGAGTCCGGTGGGCGTCGGGCATTCGAACAGGTCGTTCAGCCGGAGCTCCACCCCCGCCGCGCGCTCGATCCGTTGCAGGAGTGCGGCACCGAGCAGGGAGTTCCCGCCGTTGGCGAAAAAGTGGGAATCGGAGTCGGCGTCCCGGCGCCGCAGCAGTTCGTTCCACAGCCCGATCAGGTCCCGGGCCAGTCCGTCGCCGCCACGCTCGTCGCCGGTCCGCGTCGGCTGCTCCTCCCTCAGCCGGGCGGCCTCGCGGACCATCGCCGGATAGTCCACCTTGCCGTTGCCCGTCTCCGGAAAACCGTCGACGAAATGGAACTCCTGCGGTATCGCCGAGACCGGGAGCGCGGCGCGCGCGTGCTCCCAGAGCCCGGCCCTCAGGGACGCGGCGCCGGGGGGACCGGGTCCGTCGGCGGCCACCACGAACGCGGCCAGCGCGGTGTCGCCGCCCGAATCGTCGGCGACCACGGCCACGGCTCGCACCGCCGGATGCTCGAGCAGCACGCCCTCGACCTCGCCGAGCTCGATCCGGTTCCCGCGGACCTTCACCTGCCGGTCGAGCCGGCCCAGCACCTCCAGCCTCCCGTCCGGGAGCCAGCGCGCCACGTCCCCGGTGCGGTAGTACCGCCCGTGAATGTCGTGCCGACCGAACCGCTCGGCGTTCAGCTCCGGCCTCCCGTGGTAGCCGATCGCCAACCCCCGGCCCGCGATGCACAGCTCGCCGTACAGCCCCAGCGGCAGTTCGCGGCCGTCGGGACCGGTCACGAACACCACGGTGTTGGCGATCGGTGAACCGACGTCGACGCGTTGGGCGGCCCCGGCCTCGATCACGCCGGACGTCGACCAGATCGTCGTTTCGGTCGGGCCGTAGACGTTGCGCAACCGGCACCCGGTCGCCGCCAGCCGCCGGGCGAGCGGGGCGGGCAGCGGTTCGCCGCCGGTCAGCACCCGCGTCCCGGCCAGGAGCCCGCCCACCTGCTCGATCACCAGGCGCCAGGTGGTGGGCGTGGCCTGCAGGACGCCCACCCGGTGCTCGAGCAGCACCGCCGCGAGCCTGCCGCCGTCGGTCCGCGCCTCGTCGGGTGCCGCCACCACCCGACCGCCGCCGACCAGCGGCAGGAACAGCTCCAGGGCGGAGATGTCGAAGCTGAACGTCGTCAGCCACAGGGTCCCGGTTCCGGGCCCGGCCGCCAGCTCGTCGGCGAAGTGGTGCACGAGGTTGGCCAGGGCGTCGTGGCCGACGAGGGTGCCCTTGGGCCGGCCCGTCGACCCCGACGTGTAGATCATGTACGCGGGGCCGTCCGGGCGGACCGCGTCCCCCGCGTCCGGTGGCGGTGCCGGCGCGGCCCGCGGCGCGGCGGCCACCGTCGTCCCGAGGTCGATGACCGTCAGGTCGTCCGGGGCCTCGTCGGGCGCGGTGAACTCCGGTCCCGCCAGCACCGCCCTGGCGCCGGAGTCGGCGAGCTGGTAGGCGATGCGCTGGGCGGGATGGGCGGTGTCGAGGGGGAGGTAGGTCGCACCCGCCAGCCAGGTGCCGAGCGCCGCCGCCGCCAGGTCGGCGCCGCGGCGCGCGGCGAGCGCGACCACGTCCCCGTTGCCCAGTGCCACACCGCGCAGCCGGTCGCGGACCGCGATCGCCGCCGCCCACAGCCCGGCGTACGTCGTCGCCCGCTCCCTCTCCTCCACCGCAACCGCGTCGGGGCGTTCCCGCACCGTGTCCGCCACGGCCGCGAGCACGGTGGACGGGGCGAACGCGCGGGCGGTCGCGTTGGCCGCTCCGATCACGGCCCGGTCGCGGTCGCACCATGCAGCCCGCTCGTCGAGCCGTTCGTCCGGTGCGGTGCCGAGCCGGGCCAGCAGCGCGTCGTAGCGCGCCAGCAGCAGCTCGACGTCCTCGCACCGGAACATCTCGCTCGAAAAAACCGCGCGGGCGCGGTCGGGGGTGACAAGGAGTTCCAGATCGAACAGGCTGAACCGCGCCTCCGGCGTCAGCAACACGGCCTTGCGCCCGTCGATCGTGAACCGGATGGGCGCGTCCGTCGGCAGGTAGCTGAACGTGTGCCGCGCGAGCGTGTTCGGCCGGGCCGCGTCGGGGCGCGGGACCAGCCGCGTCAGCCGTTCGACGGCGATGTCTCGATGCCGCTTCGCTTCGCCCAGGGCCTGCGTGACGCGGCCAGCGAACGCGCGAAAGGTCTGGTCCGCCTCCACCTGGACCCGGATCGGGAGCACGGTGCCGTGACGGCCGATCCCCCGTCCGTGCGCGCGCCGGTCGGCCGGCACGCCGACCAGCAGGTCGGGCCCGGCGCCGTGCGCCGCGAGGAGGAGCTGGTAGGCCGCCAACGCGATGGTCTCCTCCGGTTCCCCCAGGTCACGGCGCAGGCGCGAGACCGCCGACCGGGCGCGTTCGGAGAGCGCCAGGGACGCCTCGGCGCCCGCCATCGTGGTGATCGAGGCGTTCTGCCGCTGACAGAGCAGGTCGAGCCCGTCGGCGCGGAAACCGTCCAGCCGTCCCTTCCAGTACGCCTCCTGTCCCCCTTCCGGCTGTTCCGTCTCCAGGGCCGGACGCGGCGGCGGAACGTCGGCCGCCGTCCCCTCGTAGAGACCCACGAGATCGTCCAACAGGGCCTCGGTGGACCACTCGTCGAAGATCGAGGGGTGCAGCGCGAGGCACACCACGTCCCCGTCGGCCCGGCGCTGATGGGCGGCGCGCACCAGCAGACCACCGTCCGGCCGGAACGGCATCGCGACGAAGCCGGCCGCGGCGGCCTCCGCGGTCTCCTCGCGCCCATCCAGGCCGGCTACCTCGACCCGCACCTCACCCGGCGGGACCACCTCGCGGCGCAGCCCGCCCTCGCCGCCACGGAACACGGTCCGCAGCGCGTCGTGGCGATCCACCAGCGCGCGGACGGCCCGCTGCAGCGCGCGCTCCGACACCGCGCCCTCCACCTGGAACAGCACCGCGCGGTTGCCCGCCCCGGGCAGGATCCGGTCGATCAGCCATGCGGTCTCGTGCGTCACGGCGTCCACGCGCGTTCCTCCGGTCGCCACGCTCGCAGCAGGTCCTCGACCGCCCGCGCGACATCGGAGTCGCGCAGCAGGTCGCGGTGGTCGACATCGAAGCGGAGTTCCCGCGCGAACGACGCCGGGCCGTCGGTGCCGGCCGCCAGCGCGTTCAGCCCCCGGTCGGGAGTGGTGGAGCCGAGCGCGGTGGCCCGGCGCCAGCCAGGCAGCGGGTCGAGCGTGCCGGCAGTGGACAGGTAGGCGAGGTAGGCCCCGAACAACGTGGTCATCTCATCGATGCGCGCGTCGTCGAGCCCGATGCTCCGCAGCGCGCCGTGCCCCACCTCCTGGTAGAGGTCGAGGAGGGCCACCGCGCAGGCGGCGGGGTCATCGCGGCGCGTCCGCAGCAGTGTGTCGGCTTCCTTGGCGGCCGCCGCGGTCCCGGCCTCGCCGAGGATCGGCGCCAGTTCTTCCAGCACGTCGGTGAACGCCTCGTGCACGGACCGGGCGCCGGCCGGTTCGGGGTCGAACAGGATGACCTCGGGGCGGGCGGGCTGCCACCGGGAGATCTCCTCGGCGAGCGCCGCGGCGTAACCGGCGCCCACGCAGAAGCCCAGCACAGCGCGGACCTCGCGGCCGTCCTCGCGCAGGTCCCGCGCCCACGGGCCGATGTAGGCCGCCGCGGTGACCTCGGGATCGGGCGCGAGGGCGGGCGGGACCGTCTGCACGACCAGGCCGTTTCCGGTCAGGTTGCCGGCGAGGTCGGCGAAGCCGGCCTCCGGGCGTCCGGTCTGCGGGAAATCCACCGCGGCGACCACGCCCTCGGCGCCGCCGTCGGCGAGCGTTCTCCACGAACGTGGGTTCATATGCCTGGGTCCTTTCTCATCCGTCTCGCGCCGCCAGTTCCCGGTCGAGGAAGTCGGCGATCTCGGCGGCGGTCGGGTGGTCGAAGACCAGCGTGGAGGGCAGCCGCAGCCCGGTCGCCGCGGCCAGCCGGTTGCGCAGCTCCACGCCGGTCAGCGAGTCGAACCCGAGCTCCTTGAGCGCCCGGCCCGCCTCGATCCCCTCGGGCGAGGGATGGCCGAGCACGGCGGCGACCTGGGCGACCACCGACTCGAGCGTCAGCCTGGCGCGTTCGGCCTCCGGGGCCGCCTCCAGCCGTTCCCGCAGCGACAGGGCGTCCCCGGTGTCCGCGCCATCGGCGGCTCGGTGCTTCGGGGCCGGATCTCGGACCAGGTCGCGCAGCAGCGGCGGTACGGCACCGGCCCGGGCCTGCGCTCGCAGGGCCGACCTGTCCACCCGCGCGGGCACGACCTGGGCCAGGCCCGTCGCGCAGGAGAGATCCAGCAGTTCCAAGGCCTCCCCCGTGGGCATCGGAGCGAGGCCGGAGCGGGCCATCCGGGTGTGGTCGGCCGCGCCCAGGTGCCCGGTCATGCCGCTCGCCTCAGCCCACAGGCCCCACGCCATGGACACGGCGGGCAACCCGCGCGCCCGGCGCCGCGCGGCCAGCGCGTCGAGGAAGGCGTTGGCCGCCGCGTAGTTGCCCTGCCCCGGGTTCCCGAGCGTTCCGGCGACGGAGGAGAACAGGACGAACGACCTCAGCGTCCGCGGGTCGGCGAGTTCGTGCAGGTTCAGCGCGGCGTCCACCTTCGGGCGCAGCACCCGGTCGACTTGCTCGGGTGTCATCGAAGTGAGGACGGCGTCGTCGAGGAGCCCGGCGGCGTGCACCACCGCGGTGAGCGGATGCCGGGCGGGCAGGCCGGTGAGCAGCCGTGCCACCGAGCCCCGGTCGGCCACGTCGCACGCCTCCACGGTGACCCGGGCGCCGCGTTCGGCGAGCTCGGCCTCCAGTTCGGCGACACCCGCCGCCTCGCGGCCCCGCCGGCCGACCAGGACCAGGTTCCGGGCGCCGTGCCGGGCGACCAGGTGCCGGGCGACCAGCCCGCCCAGCGTTCCGGTGCCGCCGGTGATCAGTACGGTGCCCTCGGGGTCCAGCGCGACCTCTGGCCGGCCGGGCGCGGTGGCGCGGGCGAGCCGGGGGACGTGTGCGCCGCCCTGGCGCACCGCGAGCTGCGGCTCGCCCGAGCCGATCGCCTCGGGCAGGGCGCGCGACGACGTCTCCTGCCCGTCCAGGTCGACCAGCACGAACCGGTCCGGTGCCTCCGCCTGTGCCGAACGCGCCAGGCCCCAAGCGGCCGCGGCCGCCGGGCTCGGTGCCTCGTCCTCGGTGACGGCCGTCGCACCCCGGGTCACCAGCACCAGCCGTGCCGCGCCGAACCGCGGGTCGGCCAGCCAGGCCCGCAGCAGCGCGAGGGTGTCCCGCACGGTCCTGCGCACCGCCTCCGCCGTCTCCTCCGCGCCTACGGGCACGCAGGTGAGCACCAGGTCGGGCGTCGGGACGCCCGCGGCCACGGCCGCGCCGAGGGACTCCAGGTCCGGGTAGGTGTCGGCGTGACCGCCCGCCGCCCGCATCGCGGCGCGCAGGTCCGCGTCATCGGGGCCGACCACGGCCCACTCGCCCGCCGGGACGGCACCCTTCAGCTGCGGCTTCCAGGCGACCCGAAGCAGCGCGTCGCGCCGTCCGGGCGCGGCGAGCTGACCGTCGCTCATCGGCCGCAGCACCAGCGACTCCACCGACACCGCCGGGGTGCCGTCGCCGTGGGCCGTGGCCACCGAAACCCGGTCCTCCCCCACCTTGGCCAGCCGTACCCGCAGGCTCGCGGCGCCCGCGGCCCGCCCCCGGACGCCGCCCCAGGAGAACGGCAGCCGGACCGCCGCCCCCGACCCCGGCTCGGGGAGGAGACCGGCCAGTTCCACGGCGTGCAGCGCGGCGTCGAGCAGCGCCGGGTGCACGCCGAACCGGCCCGCCTCGGCGCGCCGCGGCACGTCGAGCTCGACCTCGGCGAACACCTCCGCGCCACGCCGCCAGGCCGCGCGCAGCCCGCGGAACGCCGGCCCGTAGCCGAGGCCGCGTTCGGCGAGCCGGGCGTAGAGACCGTCGATTTCGAGGGGGTGGGCGTCCGCGGGCGGCCACGCCGCCGTCTCCGGCGGGGCCTGCGACTCCGGCGGGCCCGCGGTCAGGGTGCCGGTGGCGTGCCGGGTCCACTCGGCCACGCCGACCGGGTCCCCGTCGGCCGGGCGCGCGAACACGCTGACCGGCCGCCGGCCGGGGCGCTCCTCGCCTCCCAGCAGGACCTGCAGCCGGACTTCGCCCTCCTCGGGCAGCACCAGCGGGACCTCCAGGGTGAGGTCCTCCAGCCGGTCGCAGCCGGCGTGCGCGCCGGCCCGCATCGCCATCTCGGCCACGGCCGTGCCCGGCAGCACCACGGTGCCGGCCACGGCGTGGTCGGCGAGCCAGGGATGGGCGTCAAGGGACAGGCGCCCGGTGAACAGCCACCCCCCGTCGTCGGCGAGCTCAATCGCGGCGTTCAGCAACGGGTGGTCAAGGCGGTCCTGGCCCGCCGCCGTGACCGCGGGGTCCGGCCCGCCGGCGGGCGGAGTCTCGGCCAGCCAGTAGCGCCGCCGCTGGAAGGCGTAGGTGGGCAGGTCGACGCGCCGGGCGTCCGCCCCGGCGTGAGCCGCCGCCCAGTCCACCGGCACGCCGCGGACGTGGACCTCGGCCAGCGAGGTGAGGAACCGTCGCAGGCCCCCCTCGTCGCGCCGCAGCGAGCCGGTCACCACCACCTCGGCGCCCGCGCGGTCGGCGGTCTCGGCCACGCCCGTCACCAGCACCGGGTGCGGGCTCATCTCGACGAACGTGCGGTGGCCGCCGTCGATCAGCGCGCGCACGGTCGGTTCGAAGCGCACGGTGCGGCGCAGGTTCTCGTACCAGTACGCGGCGTCCATCCGGCGCGTGTCCAGCGCGTCCGTGGTCACGGTCGAATGGAGGGGGACGCTCGCCGCGCGCGCCTCTATGCCGGACAGATCGCCGAGGACGGTCTCCCTGAGCTCCTCGACCGACGCCGAGTGCGAAGCGTAGTCGACCGCGATACGGCGGGTGCGGATCCCGTCGGCCTCACAGCGAACCTCCATTTCGGCCAAGGCGTGCGGCCCCCCGGAGACCACGACCGACTCGGGGCCGTTCACCGCGGCCAGCGCGAGCCGGTCCGCCCAGCGGGCCAGCAGCCGCTCCGCGCGTTCGGCCGGGAGCGCGACCGACATCATGCCCCCGCTGCCCGCCAGCCGGGTCAGCGCGCGGCTGCGCCGCGCCACCGCCCGGGCCGCGTCGTCCAGCGACAGCGCCCCGGCGACGCACGCGGCGGCGATCTCGCCCTGGGAGTGCCCGACCACGGCGTCCGGTTCCACCCCGTGCGCCCGCCACAGCTCGGCCAGCGAGACCATCACCGCGAACAGGACCGGCTGTACGACGTCCACCCGGTCCAGTGCCGGGGCCTCGGGCGCGCCGTTCAGTACCTCCAGCGGCGACCAGCCGGTCTCCGCGGCCAGGGCCTTGTCGCAGTCCAGCATCCTGGCGCGGAAGACGTCCGAGGTACGCAGCAGTTCCACGGCCATGCCGTCCCACTGGGCGCCCTGCCCCGGGAACACGAAGACGATCCCGCCGGGATCGCCGGCCGTCCCCGTCACCAGGTTCGGGGCCGACCCGCCGTCGGCGAGGGCGCGCAGGCCGCGGCGGAACTCACGCAGGTCGGCGCCCAGCACCACCGCGCGCCGTTCGAGGGACGCGCGGGACACCGCGAGCGAGTGGCCGACGTCGACCGGACGGGCCGCGGGGCCGCCCGACTCCATCGTCCCCACCATCGTCTCCAGCCGCGCGGCCTGGCCACGCAGCGCCGCCTCGCCCCGGCCCGAGACCACCCACGGCACGACGGAGGCCTCACGCTGACCGGTCGCCGGGAAGGCCTCGGCCGATGGGGCGGTCGGCCGCACGGTGGCCGGGGCCTCTTCGATGATCAGGTGGGCGTTCGTGCCGCTGATGCCGAACCCCGACACGGCGGCGCGGCGCGGCCGGTCGCCGGGAGGCCACGGCACCGGCTCGGCCGCCAGCCGCACGGCCCCGGCCGACCAGTCGATCCGCCGCGACGGCTCGTCGACGTGCAGGGTCCGCGGGATCAGGCCGTTGCGCAGCGCCATCATCATCTTGATCACGGACGCGACGCCCGCCGCCATCTGAGTGTGCCCGAGGTTGGACTTCAACGAGCCCAGCCACAGCGGCCGGTCGTGCGGCCGGTCCTGCCCGTAGGTCGCCAGCAGGGCCCCGGCCTCGAGCGGATCGCCCAGCGGCGTGCCGGTGCCGTGCGCGTCGACGACGTCCACGTCGCCGGGCGACAGCCGCGCGTCCGCCAGCGCGGCGCGGATCAGCCGCCGTTGGGCGGCGCCGCTGGGGGCGGTCAGTCCGTTGCTCGCGCCGTCCTGGTTGGTGGCGCTGCCGCGGACCAGCGCGAGCACCGGGTGGCCGTTGCGCTGCGCGTCGGACAGGCGTTCCAGCACCAGGACGCCGGCTCCCTCGGACCACACCGTGCCGTCGGCGGCCTCTGCGAACGGTTTGCACCGCCCGTCGGGCGCCAGCGCGCGCAATCGGCTGAACTCCACGAACAGCCCGGGGTTGGCCAGCACCGCGACCCCGCCCGCCAGCGCCAGCGTGCACTCCCCCGACCGCAGCGACCGGCACGCGAGGTGCAGCGCCACCAGCGAGGACGAGCACGCGGTGTCCACGGTGAGGGCGGGGCCCTCCAGCCCGAGGACATAGGCGATCCGCCCGGAGGCCACGCTCGCGGTGTTGCCGGTGAGCACGTGCCCCTCCAGCTCCCCCGGCGCCCCGTGCAGTGGCGGCCCGTAGTCCATGGCCATCATTCCGGCGAACACGCCGGTGCGGGTGCCCCGTACCGAGGTGGGGTCGATGCCCGCCCGTTCCAGCGCCTCCCAGGAGGTCTCCAGCAGCAGCCGCTGCTGCGGGTCCATCGCCACCGCCTCGCGCGGGCTGATCCTGAAGAACTCCGCGTCGAAGAGGTCGGCGTCATGGACGAAGCCGCCCCTGCGCTGGTACGTCGTCCGCGGCCGGTCGGGGTCGTCGGCGAAGAGCTCGTCGAGATCCCACCCGCGGTTGGTCGGGAACTCCGACATCACCTCCTCGCCGGACTCGACGACGTCCCACAGGTCCTGGGGGGAGCGCACGTCTCCCGGGTACCGGCAACCGATTCCGACGATCGCGATCGGCTCCGCGACGGCGGATTCGTTCATCGCACATCCTTCTCGTCAAGGGAGGTTCGCTGTTCGTGTCGGACGGCCGGATCGGGCGCCGCCCGTTGGGTACGGGGGCTCAGCGTGCGCAGCGCGACCACGCCGCCCACCACCACCAGGCAGGCCACGACGCCGAGGCTGGTCCGGTAGCCGGTGAGGAAGGCCGAGGCGGACGGCGCGCCGCCGCGCAGGGCCCGTTCCTGGGCGAACACCAGGACCGCGCCCATCGCGGCGACCCCGAGCAGGCCCGCGCCCTCCCGTACGGCGTTGAGGATCGCGCTGGCCACCCCGGCCCGGCTCGCCGGGAAGGCACCGATGACGGCCGCGTGCATGGGCATCGTGAGCCCGGCGCCGACGCCCAGCAAGGTAAAGGCGGGGGTCAGCTGAACGAGTCCGGCGTGCGTTCCCTGTGCCGCGAGCGCGACCACGCCCCCCGCGACGAGGGCGTAGCCGGTGGCGACGGTGCCGCGGACGCCGAACCGCCGCGCCACCCCGCCCGACACCAGGGAGCCCGCCGCCATGAACGCGGCCATCGGCAGGAACGCCAGCCCCGCCTCGGCCGGCCCGAGTTCCAGCACGGTCTGCAGGTAGAGCGAGACGTACAGGCCGCAGCCGAAGATGCCGAAGGCCCACAGGGTGATCGCCAACGCGCCCCCGGAGAAGACCCGGTCGCGGAACACCGAGGTGTCGATCATCGGCTCCGCGGACCGCCGCTCGGCCAGCAGGAACAGCGCCCAGCCGACGGCGGCCAGCGCGGCGGCGCCCAGCACGCGGGGCGAGCCCCACCCGTCCGGCTGGCCGTGGATCAGGACGTAGGCCACGCCGAACAGGCCGGCGGCGGAGGCGAGCATCCCCGGCAGGTCCAGCACCCGGACCCGGCGGGTGTCGCGGTCGGCGGGGATGACCGCCAGGGCCAGCCCGGCCGCCGCCA
Source organism: Spirillospora sp. CA-255316 (assembly GCA_050942275.1). Classification (GTDB taxonomy): domain Bacteria; phylum Actinomycetota; class Actinomycetes; order Streptosporangiales; family Streptosporangiaceae; genus Spirillospora. The sequence goes on from CP192047.1 coordinate 5,660,009, forward strand.
GCCCCACGGGCACGTTGATGAGGAAGACCCAGCCCCAGTGCAGGTACTGGCTGATCAGCCCGCCGACGAGGGGGCCCAGCGCGATCGCCACCGCCATCACCCCGCCCCACGCGCCGACGGCGCGGCCGCGGTCGCGCTCGTCGGTGAACGTGCTGCCCAGGATCGTGAGCGTGGCCGGGGTCAGCAGCGCGGCGCCGATCCCCTGCACCACCCGGCCCGCCAGCAGCGCGGTGCCGTTCGGCGCGATCCCGGCGCCCAGCGAAGCCCCGGTGAACAGCAGCAGCCCGGCGAGGAAGACGGTGCGCTGGCCGACGATGTCCGCCAGCCGCCCGCCCGCGATCATCAGGGCGGCGAACACCAGGATGTAGGACCCGACGATCCACTCCAGGGCGGCCAGGTCGAGGCGCAGCGCGCGCTGGATCGACGGCAGGGCGACGTTGACGACGGTGTTGTCCAGCTGGCTCATGAACGTCGCCAGGCACACCACGACGAGCACCGCCCAGCGGCGTTCTGCGGTGCGCGGGGTGCGGGGGTCGGCGGTCGCGTCCTCCACGGCGGTCCCTTCGGTCGGGGGCGGGTCCGGCCAGGTAATCAGACGGAGCGTTCAGACCAGCAGCGGCAGCTCCTCTACGGCGCGCATCAGTCCCGGCCGCCAGCGCAGCTCGCCGGGCTCGCACCCGAGCCGGAGGTCAGGGAATCGTTCGAGGACCGTGCCGATGGCGATCATCCCTTCGAGCTTGGCCATCCGCGCGCCGAGGCAGTAATGGATCCCGTGGCTGAACCCCAGCTGCGGCTCGTTGAACTCCCGGGTGACGTCGAAGGTGTCGGGGTCGGGGAAGGCGCGCGGGTCGCGGTTGGCGCAGGAGGTCGCGAGCAGGACGTACGAGCCGCGCGGGATCGTCACGTCACCGACCGGCACATCCTCGACCGCGTACCGGGTCAGCCCCGGGTTGAGCGGGCCGTCGTAGCGCAGGGTCTCCTCGACCACGCCCGGCAGCAGGTCCGGGTCGGCGCGTACGGCGGCGAGCTGGTCCGGATGGCGCAGCAGCGCGAGCACGCCGTTGCAGATGAGCTGTACGGTCGTCTCGTGGCCCGCGAAGATCATCAGCGCGGCCATCGCGACGAGTTCCCGGTCGGTGAGCCGCTGGCCGTCCTCCATGCTCTGGATCAGGTCGCTGAGCAGGTCGTCGGCCGGACGGGCGCGCTTGTCGGCGATGAGCCCGCCGATGTACTCCTCGAACCGGTCCATGCCGCGGATGCTGGCCAGCGCCGACTCCTCGTCGGGCAGGTAGCCGCCGAGCACCCGGGCGGCCTCGCGGAAGATGCCCTCGCCGTCGGTCGGCGCGCCGAGCAGCTCGCCCACCACGCGGACCGGCAGCCAGAAAGCGAGGGTCGAGACCAGGTCGAAGCCGGGGCGGCCGGCCACCGCGTCCAGCAGCTCGTCGGTCATCTCCCGCACCCGCGGCCGCAGCGCCTCCATCCGCCGCGCGTTGAAGGCCGGGACCACGAGCCTGCGCAGCCGGGTGTGGTCGGGCGGATCGACGTTCACCATCGCCCGGCCGAGCAGCTCGTCGGTGCGCTTCATCACCCGGACGCGCGGCGGCAGCTCCTCGGGGTCGGCCAGCTCCCGCAGCGGCCCGCCGATCTCGCTGCTCAGCCGCCGGTCGGACAGCAGGTCGACGACGTCGGCGTGCCTGGTCACCATCCACCGGCTGATGTCCAGGCCGTCCGGGAACGACACCCGGTGCACCCGGCCGGCCTCCCGCAGCTCGTTGAGGAGCGGGAACGGGTCCCGCATGAAGTCCGGGTCGAACGTCACGGTCCGCATCTGCTCTGTCTGCTGTGTCATGGTCACTCCGTGCGGGAGTCGGATACGTCGGAGCGGGGGTCGGACCCGTAAGTGGCCAGGGCCGCGCGCACGCGTTCGGCCAGGGCGCCGGCGTGCCGCTGGTCGAGGACCGTCCAGTGGTCGCCCGGCACCGGGACCACCTCGACTCCCCCGTCCGGGTAGAGCGGGGTCAGGTGCGCCCGCAGCCGGGCGCACAGCCGGGCGTCGGCACCGGCCTTGAACACCACCGCCGGGCACGGCGCCGGGCGAGGCGTGTAGCGCAACATGGCGGTGATGCTGCGGTTGTGCACGCCCGTGTAGTCGGGGACCAGGGCGGCGTCGGCGCCGTTGTCCCGGCTCCGGTGCTCCCGGGAGACCTCGCCGATCCGGTGCACCCGGCCGCCGTCGCGCGGGGCGCCGCCCAGCTCGATCGCCCGGCGGGGGCCGCCGATGCCGAGCCGGGCCTGGATCTGGAATCCGACGCTGCGCAGCAGCCAGGACGGCCGGGCCGCGACCGGGCGACCGCGGGTGTCGGGCAGGAAGCCGTCCACCGCCAGCAGCAGCTCGACGCGTTCCCCGGCCGCGGCGAGCTGGCGGGACATCTCGTGCGCGACCATCGCACCGAACGACCACCCGCCCAGCAGGTACGGGCCGTGCGGTCGCACGTGCCGGACCAGCTCGACGTGCCGGGCCGCGATGTCCTCCAGCCGCCCGGGCATCCAGCCGCCGTCGTGCAGTCCGGGGGACTCCAGGCCGTAGAAGGGCCGGTCGTCGAGCTGTGCCGCGAGGTTGCGGTAACACAGCGAGCTTCCGGCCGCCGGGCCGGCGAAGAACAGCGGGTCGCCCGGCCCGGAATCGCGCAGCGTCATCAGGTTGACCCGCCGGGTGTCGGCGGACAGGGTGCTCTCGCGCGACGGCGCGGGGAGTTCACCGTTTCGCCTGTCCTGCCCGTTCAGTCCGCCCTGCCCGCGCACCAGCTCCGCCAGGTGTCCGTAGGTGGGCTTGCCCGCGAACTCCGCCATCGCCACGGTGACGCCGAGCCCCCTGCGGATCTGGGCCAGCAGGTGCACCGCCGCCAGCGACTCGCCGCCGAGCGCGAAGAAGTCGTCTCCGGCCCGGGCGCTGGCCACTCCCAGCTCCTCGCACCACAGCGCGGCCAGCGCGTCGTCGTCCGCCGTCACCGGAGACCGATCGGACACCGCCGCGTCCGCCTTGGCGCCGGGTTCGGGACCGGGTTCGGAACCGCGCGGCGGCGGGAGCAGCGCGGCCGCGTTCTCCAGCCGGACCGTGCCGGGCAGCCCTGGCGACCCGGACAGGCCGAGAACGCGGGGCAGTGCGGCGATCTCGTCCGGGCCGAGCCTCGGCACGCGCAGGTGGTGCCATGGGGCGCGCGTTCCGCCGGCGGGCGGGTCGAGGGCGGCGCGGGCCGCCTCGGCCGCCGCGTCCTCCCCGTTCACGCTCAACAGCACGGCCCGGTGCTGCTCGGGAAGCTCGGCGCGCAGCCCGTTCCAACGCGCCGCCGCGGCCCCGATCCCCTCCGCGGTGGTGTCGCGAACGGCGAACAGCAGCGTGGCGCCCTCCTCACCCGGCTCCGGCAGCCGGGGAAGCCGTACCTCCGGCTCCTCCTCCGGCGCCGCGAAGATCAAAGAGTGGTTCGCCTGAACGTCCGGGTGCGCGTCGGCGGGCAACGTCCGCACCCGCGGCAGGCCCGACTCGCGCAGGACCCGGGCCCACGCCGGCGCGGGGAGGTGGATCGAGTCCGACCTGAGGTCGTCGTCGTAGTCCCACCAGCCCGGCGCGAGCCCCCACAACAGGTGGCTCCACCGGTCCACCTCGGTGACCTCGACCAGCGACACCATCCCGCCCGGCGCGAGCAGCCGACGCAGCCCGGCCAGCGCGGCCCGCACCGACGGGGCGACGTGCACGACGTTGTAGGCGACGACGAGGTCGAAGCTGCCGGGAGCGAGCCCCTGCTCGGCGGGGTCGCGCGTGATGTCGAAGGTCGAGAACCGCATCCCGGCCATGCCGCGGTCCCGCGCCCGAGCCGCCGCGCGGCGCACCAGCAGCGTGCTGATGTCGGTGAAGTGGTAGTCCAGGCCCGCGCGGTCGTCCCAGTCGTCCAGCAGCGGCCAGGTGAACGCGCCGTGCCCCGCGCCGACCTCCAGCACCCGCATCGGCCGCCCGCCGCGCTCGGCGTGCAGGGCGCGGATCGTCGTGCGCAGCGCGTCCAGGCATGTCCCGGAGTCGTAGATCTCCACGTGGCAGTCCGCCAGGTGTTCCAGCAGCAGCGTCTCGTCGCCGTCCGGCCACAGCACCCCGACCGGCTCGCGCTCGCCGCGGAAGACCGCGGGCAGCGCGTCGGCGATATAGGCCAGGAGGCGGCAGCCGCCGGCGATCTCCCCGAGCCGGTCGCGCGCCTCCAGGGCCCCGGTCACGATCGCGTTGGCGTCCGCCGCGATCCGGTAGGTCCCGTTGTCGGCGAGCAGCACGCGTTCCTGGACGAGGGTGCGCCGGAAGAAGTCCACGAATCGGGGTAGCCGCCCGGCCGGGTCGATGCGACGGTGGAACTCCTCGGCGGTGAGGGCACCAGGGTCGGGACGCAGTTGCTCCAGGACGAACCTGCCGATCAGGCCCCCGGCGTAGGCGTCCAGTCCGTCGCGGAGATCCCGCCGCACGGCCATGCGCGACTCCGGCGGCCGCCAGGTGGCTACGCCGTCCACCCGCTCGGGACCCGGGCCGGGCGGCGCCTGCACGCCCGTGAAGTCGACGATCGACGCCCCGGCGGCGGCGAGGTCGGCGGCGAACCGGGTGTCGTCGGGCCCGCCGTCCGTGCTCAGCACCACTCTGGGCCGGTCGGGGCCGTCCGTCCCTTCCCCTCCGGGCGCCGGTACGGGGACGGGCCGGGGCAGCAGGCCCCACCACCGGCTACCCCGCCACGCGTACCGCGTCACCCCGGCGGACAGGCCGGGCAGCCGGGCCGGGAGATCGCCGTGGCCCAGGTCCAGCAGTGCGATCACGCCGCCCGTGCTGTGCCGGTGGGCCAGCCATGCGTGCAGCCGGTCGGCACCCGGCCGCAGCGTCTCGGTGCCGAGGACGTCCACCAGGTCGCGACCGGCCAGCAGCAGCGCGGCGCCGTCCCGCCGAGCGCGGTCGGCGAGCGCGTCCAGCGCGGCCAGTCCCTCGCCGTCGAGCCGGTCGGGTACCCGGGCGGCCAGGGCCGCCGCGTCCGCGGCTCCCTCGGGAGGCACGCCCGGCAGCTCCAGCTCGCGCCCGAGATCGGAGTCGAGCGCATAGGCCGATGCGTCGAGCGTGCCGGTCACCTCGCCCCAGGCGTCGGAGACCAGGGGTGGCCTGCCGGTGCCGAGGGCTTCGAAGGATCCGGCGGGCTCGGCCGCGATCGCGGCGCGCGGTCCGCCGGTGCGGCACTCGACGCGCAGCGGTTCGAACGGGTGCGCGGGCAGCGCGCAACGGCTGGGACCCTCATCCGCCAGGAACGCGGCCAGATCGATGTCGGCCCCGGCCTGCCAGAGCTTGGCGGCGAGCCGCAGCAGGCTCTCCTCCTCCTCTTCCGCGGAACGTCCCAGCGCCGGCAGCGCGAGGGTGCGGTCGGTCCAGGCGGGATGCCGTCGGACGGCGCGCAGGGTGCTCTGGCCGGGGCCGAGTTCCACCACGGCCTCGCAGCCCCCGTCGAGCACCGCGCCGATACCGTCGGTGAGCCGGACCGTACCGAGCAGGTGATCGGACCAGTAGCGGGGGTCGGCGATCTGCTCGTCGCGCAGCCACGTACCGGTCAGATTGGACACGACCGGGATTTCGGCCGGGCGGGTGCCGGCCGCAGCGATGGCGGCGCGGAGAGCTGCGGCGGCCGGCTCCATCATGGGCGAGTGGAACGCCCGGTCCGTCTCCAGGAGCCTGGCCGTCACGTCCCCGCGGACGAGCTCATCGCGCACCGACTCGATGAGGTCCGGCGGACCCGAGAGCACCACCTGGTGGGGTGCGTCCACGGCCACGTGGACGCCGTCGGGGAGGTCCAGGGAGGTCGCGTCCCGTTCGGCAACGCTGAGCATCCGGCCGGGCCCGGTCTCCCGCATCGCCTGGCCGCGCGCGTGCACGACGCCCAGCGCGTCCGGCAGTTCCCAGGCCCCCGACAGCGCGACCGCGACGTACTCCCCGATGCTGTTCCCGATCATCGCCGCCGGGCGGATGCCCCAGGAGCGCAGCTGCTGACCGAGGGAGTACCCCAGGGCGAACTGCGCGAGCTGCTGGAATCCCGTGTCGCGCACCGAGTCGGGATCACCCGCTGCCAGCAGCCGCCGCGGATCGACCCCGAACCGGCCGTCCAGCAGCCCGGCGACCTCGTCGAAGGCGGCCCGGAAGGCGGGCAGCAGCCGGTACGCCGCGGCCCCGGCACCGGGATGTAGCGTCGCCTGGCCGGGGAAGGCGAAGACGACGCGCGGCCCGCCCTCGGCCACGGCGCCGCCGTCCTCGTTCCGCAGGGCGGCGCCGAGCCCGGCGTGGTCGCCGGCCACGACGGCGAGCCGGTGCGGGTGCAGCCGCCGACCGGCGGCCAGCGTGAACGCCGCGTCGTCGAGCCGGGGCGGATCGGCCGCGTGCTCGATCCGGTCCGCCAGCTCGGTCCGCATCCGCTCCAGCGCCGCCGTGGCGGCCGCGGAGAGAGGGAAGATCCTCGGCCTCGGCTGCGCGGGCCGCCGGTCCGGCTCGGGCGCGCTCTCGACCACCACGTGCGCGTTGGTGCCGCCGATGCCGAACGAGCTGACCCCGGCCAGTAGCGGCCCCTTCGCGGTCCATTCCCGGTGGTCGACGCTGATCCGGAACGGGGTGGACTCCAGTCGCATCTCCGGGTTGGGCTGCTTGAAGTGCGGGGTCGGCACGAGCTCGCGGTGCCGGATCTGCAGCACGGTCTTGATCAGCCCGGTCACGCCGGCGGCGGCGCCGGTGTGCCCGACGTTGCCCTTCACCGCGCCCAGCCAGCAGTCGCCGACGCGGTCGGTGCCCTCGCGGAACGCGGCGGTGAGCGCGGAGACCTCGACCGGGTCGCCGACCCGGGTCCCGGTGCCGTGCGCCTCGACGTACCCGATGTCGGCGGGGTCCACGTCGGCGTTCGCCAGCGCGAGCCGGATCACGTCGCGCTGCCCGACGATCGAGGGCGTGGTGTAGCCGGGCTTGTCGGCGCCGTCATTGTTGATCGCCGAGCCACGGATCACCGCAAGGACGCGGTCGCGGTCGGCCAGCGCGTCCTCCAGCCGCCGGAGCACGACGACGCCGACGCCGGCGCCGGGCACGGTCCCCCCGCCAGAGGCGTCGAAGGGCCGGCATCGCCCGTCCGCCGACAGAATGTGGCCCTCGCTGTAGGTGTACCCGACGGCCTGCGGCAGCCAGAGCGACACCCCGCCGGCCAGGGCGGCGTCGCACTCGTACCCCAGCAGCTTGTTGACCGCCTCGTGCACGGCGACCAGGGAGGTCGAGCACGCGGTCTGCACGGTGAGCGCCGGGCCGCGCAGCCCGAGCTTGTAGGCCGCCCGGGTGGCGAGGAAGTCCTTGTCCAGGCCGATGACCTGCGTCAACAGGTCATCGGTCTCGTCGATCCGGCCGCCTGCCAGCTCGCAGCCGGCGACCACCCCGATCCAGCCGCCGAAGCGTCGGGGATCGATGCCCGCGTCGTCCAGGGCGGTCGCCGCGCACTCCAGGAAGACCCGTTGCTGCGGGTCGATGGTCGCCGCCTCGCGCGGGCTGTAGCCGAAGAACGGCCAGTCGAAGTTCTCGCCGCCGGGCAGGACACCGCGTGCGGCGACGTAGTCGGGATGGTGGAAGCTCTCCGGGGCCACCCCGGCGGCGCGCAGCTCGTCCGACGTGAAACGCGAGATGGTGTCCCGACCCGCCCGCAGGTTCTCCCAGAACCGGTCGAGGTGATCCGCGCCGGGCAACCGGCACGCCATTCCCACGACCGCCACCGCGTTCTCGATGCTCATCGGCTCCGCCCTCCTCGCCCGCGCGCCGCACGGGAACGCCTGGCCCGCTCCGCCCGTTCGCGCAGCCCGTCGTCCGGGCGCCCCGGATCGGCCGCCGCCACGGCCCCGTCGGCGCCGTCCGCGGCGCCGTCGCCGGTCAGGGCGACGGCCAGCGAGTGGACGGTCGGATGCTGAAAGAGCCGCTGGATCGGGATCTCCCTGTCGAGCTCCTGCTGGAGCCGGGCGTGCATGCCGGCCAGCAACATCGAGTTGCCGCCGAGGTCGAAGAAGTTGTCGTGCACGCCGACCCGGTCGTGGCCGAGCACCGCGGCCCACACCGCGGCCACCCGTCGTTCCAGGTCGGTGGTGGGTCCGGCCCGGTCCCGGCCGGTGCGCGAGGCGTCCGCCCCGGGACGCGGCAGCCGTTCGACGGCCACCTTCCCGTGCGCGGAGGTGGGCAGTTCGTCCAGCCAGACCACCGAGTCGGGCACCAGGTGCGCGGGCACGCGCCCGGCGAGCCCGGCCAGCACCGGGGCGGAGGCCCGCTCGACGCCCGGAGCGGGCACCAGGTAGGCCACCAAGCGCACATCGTCGCCGTGCACGAACGCCCGGGCCACCCTCGGGTCCGCCAGCAGGTGGTGCTCCACCTCCTGCGGCTCGACCCGGTGGCCCCGGACCTTGAGCTGACGGTCGACCCGGCCGAGGTACTCCAGGTCACCGTCCGGCAGCCAGCGCCCCCGGTCCCCGGTGCGGTACATCCGCTCGCCCCCGGGAGGCGTCACGAACCGCTCCTCGGTCAGCTCCGGCCGGCCCAGATACCCGGCCGCGACCCCGGAGCCGCCGATGTAGATCTCCCCCGCGACGCCGATCGGGCACCGGCGCCCGGCCTCGTCCAGGACGCGGACCGACGCACCCGCGATGGGCCTGCCGATGACGTTCGGCGGTCCGTCGGCAGGGGGCACCCCGGGCCGGCAGGCGGCCACGACGGTCGCCTCGGTCGGTCCGTAGTTGTTGCAGATGGAGTACGGCAGGCCGGACGGCGGCCGGCCGGTCAGCGGCGCGGCGCCGTACAGCATCCAGCGCAGCGCCGACGGTCGCCGCTCCGAGCCCCAGACCGACTCGGCGACCGGGGTGGGCAGGAACGCCATCGTGATCCGGTGTTCGTCCAGCCACCCCGGCACTTCCGGTACCAGGACGCGGTGCTCGTGGGGCACAAGGCATGCGCCGGCCACGAGGTAGGGCCACACCTCCCACTGCGAGGCGTCGAATCCGACGCTCGCCATGTGGCTCGCCACATCGGCAGCGGTCACCTCGAACGCATCGATGTGCCATCGCACGAGCTGGGCGAGGCCCCCGTGCGTGACCATCACTCCCTTGGGGACGCCCGTGGTGCCCGAGGTGTAGATGACGTACGCCACCGCTGAGGGGTCGGGCGCGGTCGGCTCCTCGGCCCGGTTCTCCTCCCCCGCCTCGGCGGTGTCGCCGGTGACGTTCTCAGTGACACTGAGGACCGGCAGGTCCGTCGAAGGAGCGGTCCCGGCGTCGGCGACGACCGCGCGGGCGCCGCAATCGCCGAGCAGCAGGCTGGATCGTTCGTCCGGGTAGTCCGGGTCGATCGGGCAGAATGCGCACCCGGCGTACCACGAGGCGAGCATCGCGACGATGAGGTTCTCTCCCCGGCCAAGGAACAGGGCCACGACCGGCTCCCGCGCCTCGGACGGTCCGGAGCCGGACCGCCTGGCCAGCGGGCGGATACGGGCCGACAGGGATTTCGCCCTGGCATGCAGTTCCGCGTAGGTGAGCACACCGGACCCGCACCTCACGGCCGGGGCGTCCGGGCACCGGACGGCCTGCTCGGCCACCAATGCGGGTACCGTGGTCGCCGCGGACACCGGCGCGGCGGGGGCGCCCTGTTCGAACGCCGCCAACCGGACCTGTTCCTCGGGAGTCATCGGCGTGCCGTCGCCCAGCGGCGCGTCCAGGTCGCCGGCGAAACGTTCGAGCGTCCGGCCGAGCAGCCCCGCCAGCGCCTCGGCGTCCTGCCCGGTCAGCCGATCGCCCCGGTAGGCCAGGCTTCCGGTGAACGCGCCGCCGCTCTCGCAGAAGTACGCCGTCAGCGCGAACTTGGCGAGATATCCGGCGTTGTACCGGTCGGTGGGCACGGTGGTGAGCCGGTGCCCACCCAGCGTGACCGGCTCGGCCGGCTCGTTCTCGACGGTCAGCATGACGTCGATGTAAGGGGTGCGGCCCATCCGCCGAGGGGGCGCGAGCCGTTCCACGACCGAGGCGAACGGGACCGCGGAATGCTCGTGCGCGTCCAGCATCGTCGACTGGACCGCGAGCAGCACGTCCCTGAGCGTGCTGTCCGGCGTACGGATGGATCGCAGCGCAACCGGGTTCATCAGCGGGCCGACCAGGTCGGCGAATTCGTCGCGGTCCCGGCAGGCCATCGGGGTGCCGAAGGTCAGGTCGTCCTGGCGGGTCCATTCGTGCAGCGCGGCGGCCAGCCCGGCGGCGAGCAGCTGGTGGACGGTCACTCCCTCCTCTGAGCACCGTTGCCGCAGCCCGTCGCTCACCTCCCTGGTCATAGGAATCGGCACGGCCCCCTGCCCATCGGAACCGGCGGCCGCGGGCATCTCCAGGTAGGCGGGCGCGCCTTCCAGCGCCCCGGCCCAGTACGCAAGGTCCGCCGAAGCGTGCTGCGCGGCCATCTCGGCCAGGACGAAGTCCTGGAACCGGGCCCGCGCCGCAGTCGGCGCGGGGCCCGCCGCGTCCTCCACCGCGCCGGCCGCCGATATTGCGGACGCTGCCGACGTCGTGGCCGAATCCGGGCCTTCCTCCAGCGCGTCCAAGGGTTGGTCGAGCAGCTCGTCGACGGCGCCGAGGGCCCGGCCCAGCCAGTCGGCCAGCCGCTCGACGTCGGCGCGACGGTACCGGTCGCCGCGGTAGGACAGGAACCCGGTCAGCCGGTCGCCGTCGTCGGTCAGGCTGAAGGTCAGCCCCATCTTCACCTCGTGGCGCCACACCCAGTCGAGCGGTTCCCAGGTCAGCTCGTGGCCGCCGACGGACGGCCAGCCGCTGGGCTGGGCGATCATGTTCAGCGAGACGTCGAGGTACGGGGTCCAGCCGACCCTGCGGACCGGGTTGAGCAGCTCGACGACATCCTCGAACGGCACCTCCCGATGCTCCAGCGCGCCGAGCACGGTGTCCCGCATCCGGCCGAGCAGGTCGCCGAACGTGTCCGCCGGGCGGCTCCGCGAGCGGAGCACGAGCGAGTTCAGGCAGGGCCCCACCACCTCGCGCGGCGCGGCGTCGCCGCGGTCGACCGAGGGGACTCCGAAGGTCAGGTCGGCCCGGGCGGTCCACCGGTGCAGCGCGGCCGCCAGCACCGTCGCCACGACCATGAAGGCCGACACGCCGCCGTCGTTCTGTACCCTGCGCATCCGGTCGCGCGCGTCGCCGGGCAGCGGGACGGTCACGGCACCGTGCGGCTCATGCGGATCGGGCGGCTCGATCGGCGGATAGGCGGGAGCGCCGGCCAGTTGTTCCGTCCAGTAATCCAGGTCGGACCGTGGCCGGGGTGCGGCGAGCCGGGCGACGACCTCCCGGTACTGCGTCCCGGCCGGCCCCGTCGGGCCGGAGGTCGCCGGACCGTACGCCGATGCGAGGTCGTGCAGGAAGGGGACCGCGGACTCGCCGTCCCACACCAGGTGATGCACGCACAGGAAGAACAGCTGCCCCCCATCGCCGAGATCATCGCCCAGGTCGAGCAGCAGCGCGCGCAGCAGCCTGCCGGACCGGGGCTCGAACCGTTCCCGCAACGCGCGGTCGAGCAGCTCGTCGACCAGATGCCTGCGCTCCCAGGACGGCACGTCGCGCAGGTCGTGATACTGGATGGCGGGCTGCCACGGCTCCCCCACGACCTGCCGCACCCTCCCGTCCCGCTCGACGAACCGGGTGCGGAGGATCTCGTGCCGCTCCACCACCCGGGCAAGCGCCGCCTCCAGCCGTTCAGGGGCGAGCCTGCCCGCCACACGCCAGGCGAGCGGAACGTGATAGATGGCCGTGTCGGGTTCGAGCCGCGCAGCGAACCAGATCCGCTCCTGGAACCCGGAAGCCGGGACCGATCGCGCATCCGCCGGGCCGGTGTCGGCCTCCTCGACGCCGGCGTCCGCCGTGGCGAAATCGTCCGCACGGCGCAGTTCGACGGTCTCGGCGAAATCCCGCAACCGTGGATTCTCGAACAGCGCCCGCAGCGGCAGCCGGACCCCGAGCCGTTCCTCGACGCGGGCCAGCATCCTGGCGCCGACCAGCGACTTGCCGCCGAGGTCGAAGAACGAGTCGTCGTCGGCCGGCGCCGGCACGTCAAGCAGTTCCGACCAGATCCGGGCGATCTGCCCGGCCGCGTCGGTGGGCCACACCGCCGGAGCGTCCGCGGCCCCGTCCTCCACCGGCCCCTCGTCGGAACCGTAGTGCTCCCGCAGGTCGCGCAGGAACGGCCCGGTGGACTCCGCGTCCCAGGCCAGGTGGTGGAAGCGGACGATGAGCAGCTGGGCGCGAGCCTTCTCGCCACCCTCACCATCGCCGTCAACGTCGGCCAGGGCGACGCGCAGCGGTCGCCCGGAGGCCGGGTCGACGCCGTCCTCGATCATCGTTGCGATCCGGCGGTCGCGCTCGTCGGCGTCCAGCCCACGCAGGTCGTGCCGTTCCACCTCCGGTCGCCACGCCGGCCCGACGACCTGGCACAGCCTGCCGTCCTGCTCCACGAACCTGGTGCGCAGGGGCTCGTGCCGTGCGATGACCCGCGTGAACGCCTCGGCGAGCCGGTCCTCGTCCAGAACGCCCGCCACATTCCAGATCAGCGGCGCCTGGTACAGGCCGCGGCCGGGTTCGAGGCGCTCGGCGAGCCAGATCTGGCGCTGCATGCTGGTCGCCGGGAGCGGCTCGGGTTCGCCCCGCCTTTCGTCGGCCGTCCCGTGCCGGTCGACCGCGTCGGCGAAATCACGCAACCGGGGGCGTTCGAAGAGCACCCGGACCGGAACGCGCACCTCCAGCCGCGCCTCGACGGCCCGGATCACGTGGTTGGCATCCAGCGAATTCCCGCCGAGGCCGAAGAACGAATCCTCGGCGCCGACGGCGGGCACGCCCAACAGCTCCGACCAGATCCCGGCGATCTCGCGCGCGGTCGGCGAATGGGCGGGAGCCGATTCCGTCCGGGAGTCCAACCGCACCGCGGAGGCGCGCAGCGCGGCCCAGTCCAGCTTCCCGTTGACGGTGAGCGGGAATCCCGGGACGCCGGCGAACGCCGCGGGCACCATGTAGCCGGGCAGGCTCTCCCGCAGGTGCTCGCTCAGATCGTCGGGGTCGAGCTTCGCGCCGGAGCCGTCGGCCGCGTCGCGCGGCTGCACGTAGCCGGTGAGCCGGCCGTCGTCGAGGGCCACGGCGGCCCGGAGGACGCCGGGGTGCTCCTGGAGCCGCGCCTCGATCTCCCCCGGTTCGATGCGGTAGCCGCGCACCTTCAGCTGGCCGTCGGCCCGTCCGATCACCTCCAGCGTCCCGTCCGGCATGCGGCGCGCCAGATCGCCGCTGCGGTAGAGGTGGCCGGGGCCGAACGGATCGGGTACGAAGCGTTCGACGGTCAGCTCGGGGCGGCCGAGGTATCCCCGGGTGACCCCGAGGCCCCCGACGCAGATCTCCCCGACGGCCCCGGTCGGCAGCAACCGCCCCCGCGCGTCCATCAGGTGGACCGTGGTGGTCGGGATGGGGACACCGATGCTGCCGCGGTCCTCGGCGATGTCCTCCGCGGTCAGGTACCGCACCGTCACATGGACCGTGGTCTCGGTGATGCCGTACATGTTGACCAGGGCGACCGCCGGGTGCCGCGCGGCGAAGCCGGCCAGCGAACGGGGCCGCAGGCGCTCCCCACCGAAGATCACATACCGCAGGCGGTCCAGGGCATCGGGTTCGTCGCCTTCCACCGTGCACAGTTGCGCGAACGCGCTGGGCGTCTGGTTGAGCACCGTGACCCGCTCACGGCGGACCAGGTCGAAGAACCGCTCGGTGTCCTTCGCCTGCCCCTCCGAAACGATCACCAGGCGGCCGCCGTGCGCGAGGCAGCCGAACAGCTCCCAGACAGAGAAGTCGAAGGCGTAGGAGTGGAACAGCGTCCACACGTCGTGCGGACCGAACTCGAACGGCAGCCTGTCGTTGACCACCAGCCGGACCACGTTACGGTGGGAGACCAGCACCCCCTTCGGGTGTCCCGTCGTTCCCGAGGTGTAGATGACGTAGGCGACGGCGTCCGGGTCGATCTCCGGCAGCGGGGCCGGCCCGCCATCGGCCGCCGTTCCCTCCGCCAGGTCCTCCAGGGCGATGACCTCGCCGCTGAAATCGTCGGTCTCCCCGGCCGGCGGCCCGGAGCCTGCTGCGACGAGCCACCTGGCTCCGCAGTCGGCGAGGATGAATCTGCGTCGCATCTGCGGCGTGGCCACGTCGATTGGCACGTACGCCCCGCCCGCGAACAGCACCGCGAGTATCGCCTCGACCTGCGCGCGGCCCCGCGGCAGGAGCAGCCCGACGAGGTCGCCGGGGCGTACGCCGCGTGAGACCAGGCCGCGGGCCAGCGCCTCCACCCGTTCGAACAGCGCGCCGTAGGTCACCGAGCCTGATTCCCCGGTCAGCGCCACCGCGTCCGGCTCCGCCGCGGCCCGTTCCCGCAGCAGGTCCGGCAGCGCCACCTCCGGGTAACGGGCCGATGTCTCGTTCCAGGCTTGCTCCTGCTCGCGCTCCTGTTCGCAGAGCGGCTCCACATCGCCGACCGCCCGTTCGGGGTCGGCCAGGACCGCGCTCACGAAGCGGCAGAGGTGCTCGGCGAACGCGGCCCCGTCCGGACCGCCCTGTCCGGGCTCCACCCGTCCGCCGGTCCCCTCGGTGTCCAGCGTGACCCTCAACCGGGAGCCCCCGTCGGCAACGGCCTGCTCGGCGTCGCCGAACGCCACCAGCGCCGGACCGTAGGGGTCCTGGCCATCGAGCAGGCTCTCGACGTACGGCGCCGAAGGCCACCGCACGCGGCGGGCGATGCCCAGTTCGTCCGCGGTCCGCTTGACAAGGCGGTCGAACGGTTCGTCGTTCGAGACGTCCAGGCGGATCGGCAGCGGCGCCGCGGAACCGCCGGGCGGCGCCACACCGGCCCGCAGCCGCTCCCGGCCGGTGTACCAGGACAGCACCCCGGCCACGGCCGCCAGCAGCCATTCGTGCACGGTGACGTCGAGGCGCCGAGCGGCGGCCGGGACCCCGCTCGGCAGGGTGAAGGGATGCGCGGCATCGGGGAGGCCGGCCGTGCCCGCGAGCGAGAGGTCCTCGTCATCGCGCAGCCGGTCAAGGTAGGAGGTCATCGAGGACGCCGGTTCCGACAGTGCTCGGTCAGGGGTCTCGACGAGCTCGCGCAACACCTGCGGGTAATCGGCCGCGAGGTGCTCCAGGAGGGTGGGACCGACCAGGCCTTCGGGGTCCTTCCAGGTCATCGTGGCGCCGTCGGAGTCCTCCCGCAGGAAGACGGTGAGCCCGTAGTCGGCCAGATCCTCGGTGGGCAGCAGCCGCAGGGTGGCCTCCCCTTCGATCCCGTGGAGCGGAACGCGGACCACGTCGACCACCTCGGCCGAGGGGGCGGACCAGTACTGGAACAGGACCCGGTTGGTCGTCCGGCGCGCGGCCTCACCGCCGAGCCCGGCCTCCCGCAGCATGACCGGCAGGGGCAGCTCGCCGTATAGCGCGGCGCTCACCAGGTCCCGGTACAGGTTCAGCATCACCTCGCGGTAGGTGGCGTGCCGGGGCAGCCGGTGCCGCAGCGGAAGCGTGTTGGAGAAGAACCCGACCTGTTCCTGAAGGTCGGCGTCGCGCCGGCCGTGATAGGTCGTGCCGAGTACGAGATCGGTCTGGCCGGAGTATCGGCCGATCAGAATGGTGCAGGCGGCGTAGAACGGAACCAGGCGGTGCACCCCCAGGTTGTCCGCCAACTCCTCGGCGCGCCGGACCAGTTCGGCATCGAGGCTCGTGTGGAGGAACTCGGGCCGGGCCCCTTCCGGCGGCGGCGTCGGAAGGTGGAGCGGCGGTACGTCCTCGCCCAGATGCTCGCGCCAAAACCGCCGATGCGGCTCGCCCTCCGGCCCGTTCGCCAGCGTCCACTGCCGTTCGGCGAAGGTCGCCAGGACCCCGGGGTCGTCGGCCTTCGGAAGTGGGCCTCCGGCGTACGCGGCGCTCAGCTCCCTCAGGAGGAAGCCGCACCCCGAGGCGTCCAGGACGATGTGGTGGCAGCTGATGAGCAGGATCAGGTAGTCGGGGCCGCGCAGCAGGTCCACCCGGGCCAGCGGCCCCCTACGCAGGTCGAACGGCATGCGCGCGTACCGGCGCACGGCCTCGGTGGCGGGCTCGGTGGTGCGCCGCTCGACCACCGGGATGTCCGGTGCCCCACTCCAGCTCAGCCGGGTCCCGCGTTCGGTCTCCACCACCCGGCCGCGCAGCGTCGGGTGCAGCTCGCCGAGCTCGGCGACGGCCCGCCGGAGCCGCTCGGGCTCCAGTTCGCCCCGCACTTGCAACGGCAGCGTGATGAGGTAGGCGGCCCGGTCCGGGTCGGCCTGCCAGAGAATCCACATGGACTCCTGGCTCACCGACAGGGGGATGTCGTCGTACGGCGGATGGGAGCCGGCGGGTTCGGCGACATTCACGACAGACAAGGTGACTTACGCCCCGTTCGTGAAAAGATGACTCAAATGTGTTGTCGACTCAGGAACGCGTTCTACGGTTCGAGAAAATCGGCGGACACTTGCGGCACGTCCGTGATGACGCCGCGGGTCAGATCGGCGAAACCGTCGCCGGCCAGCCATCCGTCGCTGACTTCGGCGTACTCGGGCTCGGAGCGCCGTTCGACCTCGAGCCAGAGCGCGGCGATCCGGTCGCGGGCTTCCACGCAGTAGATGTTCGCGAGTTTCTGGCCCTCGTCGTTGCCGTCCCTGGCCATTCGTGCGGCCCGTGCGAGAACCAGCGACATGGTGAGGATCTCGTCCACGATCCGGTTCAGCGAGATGAGCAGGTGCTCGCGTTCGAACAGTTCCTTGGCGGGCTGGTCCGCGGCGAGCCGGCGGCAGGCCGCGCCGAATCGCCGCGTCTCGGTGACGGAGAAGCGCAGATGCTCCTGGTTCTCCGGGGAGAGTTCCGGGCAGGAGACCTCGGCGCCGCCGGACTCGTACTCGTCGTAGCGTTCGGGGTAGTAGTAGCTGAAGATGAGAAGCTGCGCGCACCAGAAATCGATCTGGAAGTCGACCGCACCGGAGATCCGGAAATTCCGCGCGTCCCGAAAACAACGTTCCAACGGCAGCGGCTGCACCCCGCGCCGCGCCTTGCTGGACGCGGTCTCGAACCCCTCACCGGCGAGCACCGACATCGCCCGGTCGACCACCCGCCAGCACGCGACGGAGCCGATGTTCTTCGCCACGGTCTGCTCGAAGCGGACGTTGACCCCGCGGTCGTCCCGGTCCTCGCACAGCAGGCTCCACTCGGCGATCGCCTCGATCGCGAAGACGTCGGCCATCGAGGCCGCCACGATCCGCTGGATCTCGTCGTACCCGCCCAGCGGCCGTCCGTCGATGGCCCGCCGGTTGACGAACTGCCGCGACCACTCCAGGCACTGCTTGGCGATCGCCAGCGACGGCGCGACGATGAGGTAGAGCCGTCCCCTGGCGATGAGGTTGGTCAGCTCGGCGGTGATCCGGACCTCGACGCCCTGGTCGGCCTCGACGAACATGTGCTCGCGCGGGACGCGCACCCGGTCGAGGATCAGTGACGCGTTCGGGAAGCCCTTGACCCCCATGAACTCGTGCCGCGACTCCACCCGGAACCCGGGGGCCGCGGTGTCCACGAAGAAGAGCCGGGCGCGTTCGCGGTCGCCCTCCCGCACCGTCGCCGACACGGTGATCAGCTCCGCGATCGGCCCGTTGCCGATGTGGATCTTCTTTCCGGTGAGCAGGAACGCGCGGCCGTCCTCGACCTCCTCGGCGATCGTGTCGCGCCGGGCGTTGGCCGACCCGCTCGGCTCGGTGTCCGCCGAGCCCGAGATCACCCCGTTCGCGACCCGGTCGCGGACCATGTCGCGCAGCGGGCCGGGCGGGAGCGCGGGCAGCAGCGCCCCGACGCCCACCGCGTTCTGGATGGCGATGACCAGCCCCACGGGCACCGACCGGCTGGCCGCGAGCTGCACGGTCCGGAAGACGTTGTAGCACGACAGTTCGAGACCGCCCAGTTCCCGCGGCGCCTGGAGGCGGAGGAAGCCGCCGCTCCCCAGCTCCTCCACGAGGCCGTCGGGAAGTCGCCGGGTCACGTCCACCTCGGTCGGGTCCACCCGCTCGGTGAGCAGCCGTGCCAGCCGTTCGAGCGCCTCGTCGCCGACCTTCTCGTCCGCGAAGTCCTGCTGCGGAAAGGGGTGGATCTTGTCCCACCGGAAATTGCCGAGATAGAGGTTCTCCAGAAAACCCGGACAGTCCGGATCATGAAAAAGGTTTCGGGGAGTCAACAAGCTCCCCCGTCGATCGACTTCCACAGTATGGAGTGCACGCACAATCCTCTGGTTCAAGGTCCCGCAGCGGACACCGAGTTCGCCGGTGACGATCATGAAGGAACGGTCATGGACGACTCGGCCCACCTGACGCACACCTGCTGGGAGCGGGGCCGCACGACACCGGGATACCGCCCGGAAATCGGCACCCCCTCGTGCCGCAAGCCTTTTCAGTTGAGCCGACGGGACCGCCCCTGTCGCACATCGGACGCCCGCCTGGAAACCATGATTGGATCAACCGGCCACCTCCAGTCAACCAGCACCCCGTAGGAATCCGGATACCCAACGTAACGAGTGCAGGTGGCCGCCCGTATCGCCGCACGAATTCACTTCAATGCCACTTGTCCGGCACCACGGAACGACCGCGCTGGTCACCGGAACCGGGACATCGCAATGATCACCATCGTGGCCACATCAGGCCACTACTGACCGATCGACCGCAGTCTGTCAAGTTAAGGGTTGATCTTGATTGTTGAGTGGTCAGCTCAGGACTTGACATCCGACCGAAGTATCGTCTCGTATTACGAGGCGATACTGCGCTTTGTCTTGGAGCAGTGAGGATGCATGACGGATGAGAGGGTCTCGGTGCTGATCGTTGGCGCCGGGTACGCGGGGCTGACCGCGGCGGCGTTCCTGGCCTGGCGGGGAGTGACCCCGCTGCTGGTGGAGCGGCGTCCGAGCACGTCGATCCAGCCAAAAGCGTTCGGTCTGTCGTGGCGCACGATGGAGTTGCTGGGCCAGCTGCCCGGCCTACGGGACGCGCTCATGGCCGCGTCGCTGCCCGACTTCACGAGAGAGTTCAAAATGGCGAGCGCGTCCAGCCTGGCCGATCCGGAACCAGAAATGTTCCTTGGCGACGATGAGACCTTAATGGACGACTTCGCCGCCGTCAGCCCGGCTCCGTTCGCCGCGGTCGCTCAGGCTCAGGGAGAACGGGTCATCCGGCAGAAGGCCGAGGAGTTCGGCGCCGACCTGCGCTTCTCGACCGAACTCGTGTCGATCGAGCAGGACGCCGAGGGGGTCACCGCGGTCATTCGCGACGCCGAAGGCGAAACCACGGTCCACGCGGACTATGTCGTGGCCGCCGACGGCCACCGCAGCCACGTCCGCCGCATGGCCGGCATCCCCACCCTCGGGAACGGCGACCTGAACTACACGCACGTGATCCTTTTCAAGGCCGACCTGACCGAGCTCATGAAGGACCGGAAGTACGCGATATGGTACCTGCACAACGACGTGTTCGACGGAGCCTTGCTCAGCGGGTTCATCGGCGAGGAGCACAGGCACAGCCTCGCCGTCAACTACTACCCGGACCGTGGGCAGAGCAAGGCCGACTTCACCCTCGAGCGGTGCGTCGAACTCGCGCGGGTGGCCGCCGACGCGCCTGACCTGAATGTCGAGATCGTCGATCACGCCGACTTCCCCTTCGCCCACGTGATCGCCGAGCGCTTCCACGAGGGCCGGATCTTCCTGGCCGGCGACGCCGCCCATACGATGCCGCCGACCGGTGGGCAGGGTGCCAACACCGCCGCCCAGGACGGCCACGACATCGCCTGGCGGCTCGCGCTGGTCCTCTCCGGCCAGGCCGGGCCCGGCCTGCTGGACGCCTACGACACCGAACGCCGTCCCGTGGGTGCGTTCACGGCGGACCAGCAGCTCGCCGAATACGCCATCCGGATGGCACCGCACCTGAAGGACGACGACACGCCGGAGCTCGCCGACCCACTCGTTGCGTTGTTGGGATTTTGCTACCGCTCACCGGAGATCCTGGCGGAGGAGGACGCGGTGCAGCGCCGGCGAGCCACGGCCACAGGGGTGGGCGAAGTGCTCCTCGAGGATCCACGACGGCCGAGCGGCGCGCCCGGCACCCGGGCTCCGCACGTCCCCCTGGACCGGAACGGGAGCCGGATCTCCGCCATTGACCTGTACGGCTACGGCTTCACCTTGCTGGCGGGAGGGCAGGAGTGGTCGGCCGCCGCCTCGCTAGTGGCCGAGCGACTGGGCGTGACGCTCGATGTATATGTCGTTGGTTCTGACGTGCTTGACGTGAGCGGCACGTGGCGGGAGCGGTACGGCTTCGGCACGTCCGGAGCAACGCTGGTGCGTCCCGACGGCTTTGTCGGCTGGCGGTCGAGGGCTCTGCCGGCCGACCCGGAGGCCGAGCTGTGGGACGCCCTCACCGCAGTCCTCGCCCGCTGAAGTCCGGCGTGTCCGTCACTACTTCGCGGGGCCGGCAACGGACACGCCGCAGCTTGACGTCGGGTCGTTTCAGAGGGCATTTGATTGGAGTTGGTACTACTACCAGGGATTGTTATCTAGAGGGTGTCTGAAGGGGTCAGGGCGCGGCCGGTGATGCGGTGGAGCAGGATCATGCTCATCGCCAGGTGGATGACGTTCTCCGAGGTGTCGATCAGTACTCGTAGTCCTTGGAGGGGCGGCGGTGCTTGCCCGGCCAGGCGGATGGGTCGGCCGAGCGGCGAGGTGCCGGCCGGGGCTGGTCCTTTTCCGCTCGGCCTCCCGCCGAACCGGACTTGATGGTTTCCCGATCATCCGGCTCTCCAGTGATTACTGCGTGAGGGGTCGGGCTGGGTTCCGGTGGATGAGGTCATGGCAGGTGGCGCAGACCACGAGGGTCTTCCTTCGCCGGTTGGCCATGGCCTTGGCCCACTGGGGTTGAAGCGGCCCGGGGGCCTGGAGGTCTGCGAGTTTCCGGACGTGGTGGACCTGGACCTCGCCGGTCTGCTGGCAGATCTCGCAGGTGTCCGCGAGGAGCCGAGCGATCAGCTCTTTTCGCGGATAGTCGACCGGAATCGGTTGACGGTCGGTGACCGTTGCCGTCTTCTGCCGGTGGAGTGTGAGGTCTCCGAACCGTGCGACCAGTGGTTGCCTGCCTTCGCGTTCGAGGCGTGCCTCGAAGCAGGTGCGCGGTCCATGTGGTGTCTGGATTTTGACCTTGTGTTTCGCGGCCATCCTCGACATCGATGAACGGTGCTTGCCCGCCAGGGTCTTGAGCATGGAAGTCTCCATGACCCAGCGCAGCCGGTGAAGCCGGAAGACGTCGCCGGCTAGCAGGTAGTACTGGACGATTCCCCGGTAGATGGCCCCGTAGGTGGCGACGATGGTGTGGTCGCTGCCGTTGGTCAGGGCCTTCTGCTTGGCGGGTTTGCCGCGCCACAGGTAGGGGGCTGATTTGGCTTTGATCACATCAAGCGGGACCCGCAGCGCGACCTGCCCGTTCACCGACCTGCGGCGGCGGGTGGCCTTGCTGCTGTTGTGCTGGACGATGATCTCATAGCCGAGGAATCGGGCCGCGCCCGTTCGGGCGTGGGTGATCAGCGTCTTGTCCTCCCTCCAAGTTCCTCCCGGCTGAACCGGGGATACAACAGAGCGCCTCGCGGCGCACAGTGTCCGCTCGACCACCCAGCGGCGGGGCACCACGGCGAACCGCGGAACCTGCCGGGGCGGCGCCCCGGCTTTGGTCCAGGTGCGGCCGAGTCCGCCATCGCGGCGGACGGCGATCTGGATGCTCACCCCGGCGGTCTGCTGGGCCCAGCCGGTGAAGTCCTGCCCGCGATAGCCCTGGTCGGCCCACACCAGCCGCAGCCGGGGGAAGTCGTCGCACGCACGTGACAGCAGCACCACGGCGCCGTCCCGGTCGTCACGGCGGCGGGCCGGCGCTGGTCTTCAGTACCGTGCCGAGCGTGTCGACCAGCAGGTGCCGCTTGACTCCCGCCACCTTCTTGGCGCCGTCCCGGCCGCCGCGGGCGGTGGCCTTGACGCTCTGGCTGTCGATGATGCCCGCGCTGGGGGTCGGATCACGGGCCTTGCGCGGCCCGGTCGCGTTCCCGCAGACGGGTCAGGATCTGTTCCCAGAGGCCCTCCAGGCGCCAGGTGCGCCGGTAGTGGTGGACCGTCTGCCAGGGCGGCAGATCGCGGGGGCGGCAATCGCCGGGCGCATCCGGCCCGCACCCAGTAGGCCAGGGCATCGATGATCTTCAGGCGCTCGTGCACCGGAGGCCGCCGCCGTTCTTCGGTGCCGGGACCAGCGCAGCGATCAGTTCCCATTCGGCATCGGAGGAGATCGGTCGGGTAGGGGGAACGCCCGGCCATCACGGGTCTCCATGCTCAGGGGCGCGGTAGCAGTCAAATCGGGGCCGCGCCGACCCATCGGTATTGAGAGCGCCACGTGCACGGATGCGTTCACCTCGAAGGTCTCGATCGACAGCGCCCGGGCCTGCACCGGTGACTCCGACTCGGTCGTCCGCGGCATCTGATCTTCGCGCATGACTTACGGTCACTGGCGATGGTCCGGTCCGTCCCGGCGTCGGCGTGGAGCACGGCCAGCAGGCCCGCGATGAGGGCCGCGCTCGCCAGGACCCGGCCGTACACCGCCTTCCAGAGGGCGGCCAGCAGTAGCGTCGCGGGGAGGAGCCAGTAGAGGTCCCAGGCGCGATACATCATCGAGCGCGCCCCGCAGCCGGCGGCAGTCCCCGCCGAGGCCGAGGTCGTACGCTCTTGCGAGTGGCCGGAACAACGCGGCGAACGCCAGAAACACCAGCGCCGCCCAGCCCGCGGCCCGGCCCGGCCCGCCGGAAGGTGATCGCCCACACCGCGAACGCCGCCACGGCCACGAGGAGGGGATGGTCCAGCAGCGTGCGGAGCACGCGTCGTCCACTGCACGCGCGAGTGCAGCTCCCACCCAGGGCAGGTTCTCCCCGCCACGCCGATGCCGATCAGAGACCCGCCGCCGGCAAGCAGACCCGCCACCCAGCCGTACACCGGCGGCCCGGCGCACAGGGCGACCGCACCCGGCCACAGACACCACCGCCTCCGATCGCCGATCATGGCGCGGAACCCTACGCCCGGCCCGGCGGGGCCGTGTCCGCCGCCGCGGGCCGCGCCACCAGCCACCGCCTCCGGCCAGGTCATCCACCCTGTCGCCGAGTGACCCAAGGCCGCTTCCGATCGCCCGCACGAGGCGGCGAGTGGACCTCTCATGTCACACATCGGGCGGGACTTGACTGTCGGGGGCATAGCCTCATCTGTGCCTTCCAAGAACGACGGCGGGTACGGCCGTCACCCTCGTCCGCTTCGCGACCCTGCTGTTCGCCAGCGTGTTCGCGGGCTTCATGGTGGCGGTCAAGGCCCTGAAGACGTCCCTGCGGGGCTACCTACGGTGCTCTGGCGTACGCGCAGGTCCGGGACGTCGAGCCGGTCGCGCTGGACAGTCTCGCCTCCGTCACCTCGTCCCGGCGACGCTCGCGGCGACGTTCCCGACCTTCGCCGCCGCCAGGCCGAAGGACCGGCTCTCAGAGCACCTCGGCGGCGCTCGCCCCGCCAGTGGTCGGCAGACCCGATCCCCGTCGTTCAGATCAGGCCGGTCGACGTGACGGCGCAGCACCGCGACCTGATGCCGAAGCACAAGAATCTTGATCTCCTTGGCGCGGTCACCACGGCTCCCTTGCCTCACCTATCGAAATTCGATAGATTACCATCGTCACTCGATAGAAGGGCGGGCCATGGGAAAGCTGACAGTGCACGCGCTGCGCGCCGTGCTCGCGGTGGTGCTCACCGGCACCGTGTTCGTACAGGCATTGATGGTGTGGGCGTTGGCCAGCGGGAGCGACCCGGAGGACGGGTCACTCCCGCTGACCCCGCTGCGCGTGATCACGATCCTGGGCATCGGGACGATCCAGGTCATCGGGTTCTGCTTGTGGCGGCTGGTCACGATGGTGCGACGTGGAACCGTGTTCTCCCAGGCCGCCTTCCGGTACGTGGACGTCATCATCGGCGCGATAGTGGCGGCTGCCCTCGTGTGGTTCGCGGTCACGATCCTCAATGCGCCGGGCCAGCGGGAGGACCCGGGCGTCACCGTCATCATGGGCGGGGTTGGCGTGGCCATCCTGGGGGGCGCGCTCCTGGTGCTCGTGCTGCGGATGCTGCTCGCCCAGGCCGTCGCACGCGACGTCGAAGCGGCGCAGATGCAGGCCGAGCTGGACGAGGTGATCTGATGCCGATCGCCGTCGACATCGACGTGATGCTGGCCAAACGGAAGATGTCCGTAGGCGAGCTCGCGGACCGCGTAGGGATCACGCCCGCCAACCTGGCGGTACTCAAGAACGGCCGCGCCAAGGCCGTGCGCTTCACGACCCTCGCCGCGCTCTGCGAGGTGCTCAAATGCCAGCCGGGCGACCTGCTGCGCTGGGAGGCCGAGGACGCCGCGGGCGGATGACGTTGCGCTTGCCGAAACCTCATCCACGCAGGTCCAGCAGCATGCCGGTACTCGTTGAGGATTCCGCCCAGACGTTGGCTTCTTGGGACGTTCAGGTAGGCGATCTGGTCGGGTTCGGTGATCGGCGAGGGCAGTGGATGCAATGGGCGTGCGTTGTCGATGCCTTGGTGAGGCCGGTGCTCGTTGTAGAAGGTGTCGAAGAGCAGTGCCCTGTCCGCAGCGGTGAACCGCACCCGTTCGGCGGGCATGAACAACGCCCGCGCGGTCCCGGCCAGCAGCGCCAGGGCGCACAGTCTCTACGGCGATCAACTCTTCCAGGACTCCGGCATCCTCCTGCTCTACCAGCCCGCGCTCGATGGCATCGAGGCACCGCCGCGGGACCAACTGCACGGACCATGTTCGCTCGTTGTTCGCTCGTCGTTCGGGGCTGGAGACGATCATGGCCCCTGAACCCCTACCAGGGACGATTACTCCGAGTGAATAGGCCCTGGGGCGGCTGATGCTGGTGTGGCGCGATCTGCTGACCTTGTGCCGAGGACTCGGGGGCCTGGCCGCGCAGCAGTCTCATGACGGGGAACCGGCTGCAACTGCAGTCCGCTCCTTCGCCGTCCGTCCTTGTCTGCCCTGGCCTGTCCGCTGGCAACGACACGGCATCGGCTCGCCCGTAGAAGCCACCGTGAGTTCCCCTCGCCGTGGGCCGGCTACCAGCCGCCCAGACCGACACACCAACACCGGAGCCCACAGCAGTCCTATATGGAACCTTGATCTGAGGCCGGTCGGCTGATCGCCGAGGCTGACGACGCGGAGCCGAGCCTGGCCCCGCCCCTCCCGGTCCAGGACGTCAGGGGGTGAGCTGCTGGTGCCCAATGACGGAGAGCAGTTCGAGCTTGCTGTGGCTCTCCGTGCCGGGCCGAGTGGTCAGCACCACCAGAGTCTGGGCGCGGTTCTCGGTGAACAGGACCTGGCCGTCGACATCGATGCGGCCGAGTTCGGGATGGAGGATGGTCTTGCAGTCGTCGTAGCGTTGGGCGACCTCCTGGAGTTCCCACATGCGGACGAACTCGGGACTGTGTTCCTGGAGTTCGGCGAGAATCCGGGCGGCTCGGGGGGTGTCGCTGCCGGCTGTCAGCGCGGCCCGCAGGCGCGCCGCCTGGGCACGGCCGTGGCGTTCGTGGGTCTCCTCGGGAAACACCAGACGCTCGGCCGGGTCCATGAACCAGCGGTAGAAGCCGCTGCGGGCCAGACCGGTGTGGCGGGTCTGGTCGCCGAGCAGCGCCACGGCCAACGGGTTCATCGCGAGGGTGTCGACCAGGTCGGTCTGCACCAGCGCCGGGGAGTCGTCCAGACGGTCCAGGACCCGCAACAGCGTCGGGCTGACATGGTCGGAGCGCTGAAAGCGGGCCGGGGCGTTGTGGCCGATGAGGACGAAGAGATGGTCGCGCTCGTCCAGGGTCAGCCGCAGCGCCCGGGCGAGAGCCGTGGTGATCTGGACTGAAGGCTGCGGAGCACGCTGCTGCTCCAGCCGGGCGTAGTAGTCGGTGGACATACCGGCGAGCTGCGCGACCTCCTCGCGGCGCAGCCCCTGCGTACGCCTGCGAGGCCCCTCGACCAGCCCGACGTCGCGGGGGCGCAACATCTCACGCCGGTGGCGCAGGAATTCCGCCAGGTCCTTCTTGTCCATGCCCCCATCCTCGCCGCATCCCGCCCGACTATCCAGAGACCGCCGATCCATGGATGAGCGGTCCCCAGTCCTCTCCCACCCGCGCGAAGCCGCTCATAAGCCCGACGCCGAGGGCGCTCGCAGCCAGACGCCCCATGGTCACTTGACCTACATGACCCGCTGGAAATTCACCGTCCGCGGCGCGCCGCAGGCCGTCGGCATGGAAGACGGCCTGCGGCGATGGTCCCCCGTCGACGACGCCCAACGCTTTGGACCGGCCCCCGGGGCTCATCGCTCGGCCCCTCCGACACGACGATGTTCATCTTGTGACGGGGACTCGCGTCCCCGTCGGCACTCAGGACGGAGCCGGTCGCCTCCAGCCCGACGACCGAGCGAAGCCGAAGCCGCTTCCTTACCGTTCCGCGGCTTCGGTGAGGACCTCCCCGAGGCGGTCCAGCTCGCGTTCGTCCATGATGTGACCCCACAGGGCCCGCCCGCGTGCTGTTTCGACGTGTCGCCGTCGTCTTCGTCCGTGTGTTTCGCGTCGGTCATTGCAGGTCGGTCAGATGCCGCTGAGCATGGCGAGGACGTTGTCGTAGGAGCCGTTGGCCTCCGCGTCGCGGAAGAACCTGGCGCGCTCGACGACAAGCTCCTTCGCGTCGGGCTTCTCACGCAGCAGGTCGAGGGTCTCGGTGAGGAAGTCGTCCAACGGCATGGCGTGGTCGTCGTCCTGCTGACCAAACAGGGTCGTGCGCACGCCCGGCGGGACCACCTCGATCACCTGGACGCCGGCGTCAGCACCGGCGAGTTGGACGCGCAGGCTCTCGGAGAAGGAGTGCAGCGCGGCCTTGGTCGCGTTGTAGGTCGGGGTGATCGGGAACGGTACGAACGCCAGCGAAGAGGTGACGTTCATGACGGCCGCGCCGTCCTTGCCCACCAGCAGCGGCAGGAAGGCGTACGTCATCCGGATCGTGCCGAGCAGGTTGATCATGACCTGATCCTCGGCGACCGGGAGTCCGGCCGGGTCGAGGAGGTTCTCCCGCAGCATGATGCCGGCGTTGTTGACCAGGACGTTCAGCCCCGGGTGGCTCGCCACCACGGTCTCACGGGCCCGGGCAATCGAGTCGGGGTCCGCGACATCGAGGACGAGCGCGTCGATGCCCGGGTGCTCAGCCGTGATCTCGTCGAGGAGTTCCTTGCGCCGGCCGGCGACGACCACCTTGTTGCCGGCCTCGTGCAGGCGCAGGGCCAGGCCGAGCCCGATGCCCGAGGTTCCGCCGGTGATCAGGATCGTGTTGCCGGTCATCTTCATGGGCTCTCGCTCCTTCGTTGCGGCGGGCTGGTGCGCACCCGCAGCCTCGACCGTAGGGGCGCCCGCGCAGGGGCGGGAGAGGAAGGTTTATCCATGGATCGGCGGTCTCTGCCTGTTGGAGTGGTCCCACCCAGCGGATCCGGTGTCGCGGCATCCGAGGACAGCCCTGGACGCGCCACACCGGCTCCCCCTTCGACACAGGGAACAGAACCGTCCAATCGCCCCGGGGCCCTCAGACAACCCGCGAAGACACAAACATTCCGCCAGGCTGTCACTGGTCGATCGTCGATACGTCGCGTTGTCTCCTCAAGTGTCATCGCGGAGGGCTTCGCATCATGTCTGACCAGCGGGGGGACGGTCCAGGTCTGGCTGCCCAAGCCTAGGATCTCCACAGGACCACGGCACCCTTCGAATAGCGAGGGACCGGTGTGTTGGGCACTGAAAGTGATCAATTGTAGGCGGGGCCTGCAATCCGGGCGCGCGGGTGGCCGGAGTCCTTAGACTAGTCACCGAGGCAGAGGCGCACCCAGGACCGCCCCGCGCGGTCTCCGCCGGGGACGGTCCTGGGTGGCGCACCCGTGGTGGCTTACTCGGCCTTGGCGGCTTCCAGGACGGGCACGGCCGCGGCCCGGCGGGCGGGCAGGGCCGAGGTCGCCAGCGTCGCCGCTGCCGCGCCCGCCGCCACCAGGGGGAACAGCCACCATGGCGGGTCCGGGCGCAGGAACGAGCTGCCGGTCGTCACATGGAGCAGCGCCAGCGTTCCCATCGCGATCACCAGGCCGAGGATCGTGCCGAGGGCGACCACGGTCGCCGCCTCCCATCGGACGATCGAGCGGATCTGCCTCGTGGTCGCGCCCACGGCGCCCAGCAGCCCGAACTCCCGGGTGCGTTCGGCGACGCTCATCGAGACCGTGGTCGCCATCCCGAACAGCGCCAGCAGCAGCGCCATGCCGACGAAGCCGTACGTTGCCCGCAGGGCGCGGGTGAGCGAATCCGATGCCGCGTTCACGTAGGCATCGCGGTCGAGGACCCGCACGCCGGGCATGCCGGCCACGGCGCGAGCCAAAGCGTGCCGGGAGCCGCCCCGTACCAGGATCGCCTGGGTCGCGGCGTTGATGTCGAGCCGGTCCATCGTCGCGGGCGCAACGAGCGCCTGCTCGGCGAACAGGTGAGACGGGTCGTGGTAGGCGCCCGCCACCGTGAGCGTGGCCCGGCCCTGGGCGCCCCGCACGACGATCTGCTGGCCGCGCCGCAGTCCCCGATCCTTCATGACGGTCGACGACAGGGCGATCTGTCCGGGACGCAGCGCGGGCGGCCGGCCGCCCAGCCGCAGGACGTCGCGCAGCCCGCTCTGCTCGGCGCCGCTTACCACGAAGTGGAACGGCTCGGGCTCCTCTCCCGGTTCACCCCGGCCCGGCGCGGGCGACACCAGCTTGACCTCGGTCTGCGTGAGGGTTGCCGCCCGTGACACCCCCGGCGTGCCCGTCAACCGGGCCGCCACGTCCCGGGCCAGCGGTGCGGGCGCGCCCTCGGCGGTCCTGGCGGTCGCGGCGATCGCGTGATCGGCCGCCATGACCTGCCGTCCCGCCTCCCTGAACCGGTCGTGCACCGACATCGTCACCAGCGCCACGGAGGCGACCAGCGCGACGCCCAGCATCAGCGACGACGCAGCCGAGGAGACCCGGCGCGGGCTGCGGGTGACGGTGGCGTGCGCGAGCCGTCCGGTCTCCCCGCTGACCAGCGTCCCGACGCGGCCCACCAGCCCGCCCAGCGGTCCGACGAAGAACGGGGCGAGCACGGCCAGCCCGGTCACGGCCAGCATCGAACCGAAAAGGACCATGAGTGAGACCGCGAACGTGCGGTCCTGGCCCGGGGGATCACCGACGCGGACCGCGACCGCCACCGCGCACCAGAAGCCCGCACCGGCGAAGATCGCGAAGGCTGCCAGCAGCCGCGGCCGGCGGCGTTCCCGGGTTTCGGTGGCGGTGCTCCGCAGCGCCTCAACGGGCGAGACGCCGGCGGCACGGTGCGCCGCCCGCCAGGCGGCCAGCTGGGTGACCAGGATCCCGGCCGCGGCCGGCACGCCCAGCGCGACCCAGCCGAACTGGACGTCGGCGGCCGAGACATCGAAACCGTCCCGCGCGAACAGCCGGGTGATCAGCGCGGACACCGGATAGCCCGCGGCCACGCCGCCCGCCGCGGCGATCGCGCCCATCACCAGTGCCTCCAGACGGATCAGCCGTTTGATCTGCCGCGGCGTGGCGCCGATCGCCCCGAGCAGCGCCAGGCGCCGGGTCCGCTGCCGCACCAGCGTGCCGAAGGTGTTGGCCACCACGAACAGGCCGACGAAGATCGCCACGGAGGCGAGCATGCCGACGACGCCGGCGATCGAGGCGCCCTCGCTCGCCGCGGCGGCGGTCTGCGCGTGCCGTACGGACTCCGCGGTGCGCACCGTGGCCGCGCCGCCCAGTTCCCGGGCCAGTTCGCCGCGCAGCCGATCGGCGGGCACACCCGGGAGGGCCTTCAGCCAGACGCTCTGCCAGGTGCCCGCGGGCAGCATGGCGGCTCCCCGCACGGTCTCGGACGGGGCCAGCACCAGGTCGCCCGCCGCCACCGCGCCGCGGCCCTGGACGCTGACGACTCCGGCGATCCTCACCCGGCGTGTCTCGCGGGGCAGCGTCAGCGTCAGCGTGTCCCCGACGCTCACCTTCCCGGCGCGCGACATGTGCCGGACGACCGCCACCTCGCCGTCCGCGGCGGGTGCGCGTCCCGCCTCCAGCCGGTAGGGGTTCAGCCGCGGGTCGGACACCCAGGGACGCAGCAGCGTACGACCCTCGGCCGACGCCATGATCGCCCGTCCGTCGGGACGGGCGGCCGTCACCGCCACCGCGGCGTCCCCGGCGGCCGCCGCCACCCCGGGCCGGGACGCGATCCGGTCCAGGCGGACCCGGCCGCCGGACGGCGCGTACGGGTCGTCCGGATCCACCGTCCCGCCCTGAACGAGCACGTCCGCGCGGAAGTACTCGCTCGCGTCGCTGCCCGACACCGCCTCCTGCGCGCGCAGCGCGAACTGCAGCGAGCCCGCGATGAGCGCGATCGATCCCAGCGCCGCAAGCAGCGTGGCGGTCAGCCGCAGCCAGCCCTCGGTGAACGATCGGCGCGCGATCAGCCACATGGCGTTGCCCACGGCGTCAGCCCTCCATCTTGCGCATGCGGGCGTGCACCGCGTCGATCGTGGGCGCGGCCAGTTCGTCGACGATCGTCCCGTCGGCCAGGAACAGCACCCGGTCGGCGTGCGCGGCGGCCACCGGGTCGTGCGTCACCATGACCACCGTCTGCCGGTAGGTGTCGACGGCGGCGCGCAGGAAGCCCAGCACCTCCGCGCCGGACCGGGAGTCGAGGTTGCCGGTCGGCTCGTCGGCGAACAGCACCTCCGGCCTGGTCAGCAGCGCCCGCGCCACGGCGACCCGCTGCTGCTGGCCCCCGGAGATCTCGGCGGGCCGGTGGCCGAGCCGTTCACGCAGGCCGAGCGCGTCCACGATCGTGTCGAACCAGCGCCGATCCTCGCGACGGCCCGCCAGCCGCCCGGTGAGCAGGATGTTCTCCTCGGCGGTCAGCATCGGCAGCAGATTGAACGACTGGAAGACGAAGCCCAGCCGATCGCGGCGCAACTCGGCGAGCCGGGTGCGCGACAGGCCGGTGAGATCGACCTCGCCCATCACGATGGTGCCGGACGTCACGGTGTCCAGCCCGGCCAGGCACTGCAGGAAGGTCGACTTGCCCGACCCCGACGGCCCCATGATCGCGGTGAACTGGCCCCGGACGAAGGCCGCCGACACCCCGCGCAACGCGCTCACCGCGCTGTCACCGGCGCCATAGGTCTTGACCACATCGGCCGCGACCATGACCCGTTCGCGGACGCGCTCGTCGGGCTGTGTTCCGATCACCGACGCCCTCCCGCGGGGCGGAGGGGCAGGCGCGCCGTTTCGTCCCATGCGCCGGCCTGGGGCGTGCGGCACCCCGGACCGGGGTCGCGGTCGAGGTCCGCGGTGTCAAGGGTCGCCTCACGGTCGGAGTCGACGGGCCGGGCGGTGCCGAACAGCACGCGGCCGGCACCGGCCGCCGCCATGCCGGGCGCGGCGGTCACCTCGAGTGTGCGCCGGCTGATCAGCTCGGGCATATACGTCTCCTGATCCAACACAAAGGGGAGTCTGAGATAATCTCAACTGAGACTATATCAGGGAGCACTAGAGTGGGAGCATGCTCGACGACCTCCTCGAACGCCTCCTGTCCGGGGACGGCGGCCCGGCCGCCGATCACGTGGGGCTCGGCATGCTCCTGGCGGAGGCCCACAACCAGAGCCGGGAGCGGCTGAACCAGGCGCTGCGCCCGCTCGGCATCAACGTCCGCGGGTTCACCGTGCTGCTCGCACTGCCGATGTACGGCCCGGTCAGCCAGCGGGACCTCATCGGCCATATCGGCATCGACAAGTCCACGATGGTCCGGCTCATCGACGAACTGGAGGACGGGGGGCTGGTCTCCCGCGAGCGGGCGCCGCACGACCGGCGCGCGCACTCGATCGTCCTGACGCAGCGCGGCGAGCAGACCCTGAAGAAGGCGCAGCGGACCGCCGAACAGGTGGGCGAGCACATCTTCGGCCGGTTCACCGAGTCCGAACGCCGGCACCTCGTCGATCTGCTCCGCCGCCTGGCCGAGCACGCCCTCCCACCCCGGCCCGACGCCCCCCACCCACGATGACCGCCCGATGGCGGGCCGCCGCTCACACGCTCGCGCGGCGTTCTCATGAAGCCCGGCCGCCTCGCCGCCGGCCAGGTCGCGTTTCGGCCCTTCTCTAGCCCGATCCACACGCTCGCCCCGCACACCGGACAGTTCACGCCATGCGGGCCCCGGCTGAGGGCCACTGACCGCCGAATGAACTAGAATCACGTTTCACAACACTGCGCTCCAGTGGCAGGCGCACACCGTGCGTTCCGCTGCGGGAGGGCACTCCCCCGCCTGCTCGGATCGGAGTGATGGTGAGTTACAAGCTGGTCCTGGTCGACACCCCCGCGCCTTACATCAGGCGCGTCACGCTGAACCGCCCGGAGAAGCGGAACGCGCTGAACGCCACGCTGCAGCGGGAGATCATCGATGCCCTGCGCGAGGGCGACCGCGACCCGGAGGTCCGGGTGCAGATCGTCCGGGGCGCGGGAACATCGTTCTCGGCGGGCTACGACCTCGCGCCCGAGCCGGGCGAGTACGGGACCGAGGGCGGCGGGCAGGGCGCGTTCCAGCGGACCGTCGTCGACCGGTGGACCGGCATCTGGGACCTGGACCAGCCGGTGATCGCCCAGGTGCACGGCCACTGCCTGGCCGGAGGATCGGAGCTGGCCACCGGGTGCGACCTGGTCTACGTCGCCGAGGACGCCAAGATCGGTTACCCGGCGGTGCGGTTCGGCGTGCCGGACATGCAGTACCAGGCGTGGCTGCTGGGCCTGCGCAAGGCCATGGAGTTCATGCTGACGGGCGACTCGATGAGCGGTGTCGAGGCGGTGGAGCACGGGTTCGCCAACCGGGCCTTCCCCGCCGCCGAACTGGAAGAACGGGTGCTGGAGTGGGCGCGGCGGGTCGCGCAGATCCCCGCCGACGTCCTGCAGGTCAACAAGCGCACGGTGCACCGGGCGATGGAGCGCATGGGCCTGCGGGACGCGCTGCGGGCCGGTACCGAACTGTCGGCGCTGGCCGTTCACAACGACGGCTTCAAGGCGTTCATGGCGGCCGCGCAGGAGAAGGGGCTCACCAAGGCGCTCAGCGAACGCGACCAGGCCTTCGGCGACGGCCGGGCCGGCGACTCCCGGCCGCCGCGTTGAGCGGTAACGACCTGGCGGGACGGCGATGACCGGCCCCATCGTGCGGCCGCCCGGAGACCGGGAGCGGTCGGGTTCCAGGTCGAGTTCGTCGGGAAGGGCGGAGCCGGCGACAAGGACGGCGGTGTCCTCCGCGCCCCTCCCCCAGGAGCAGGTTGATCAGGCTGAGTTTGGAGAGCCGCATGGCGGGCTCCTCCGTCTCGGGGCGTCGTTGCGCAGGCGGTCGCCGCACCGGAAAGGGGCGGGAACGGCTCGCCACTCGCGCCCCCTCGCGGCACGTTCAGGCAGGACGGCGGGTGGCCAGTTCCCAGCCGTTGGTGCGCATGACGGTCTCGCACTCCTCCAGCGTGTAGTCGAAGTTCTGCAGGTCTTCGATGTACGAAGATGATCATGCGGAAGGCGTTCGCGCGGAACGCCTCCGTGAAGCTCTTCTCGCCCCACTCCTGGAGGAACTTGGTGTAGTGGGTCTCCCCGCCGTGGTAGAGCACGGTGATGCCGGAGTCGCCGGCGAGCCGCCAGAAGTCGTCGAAGATCGGGTCGCCGGGCGCCTTCATGCCGACCTCCGTGACGACCGGGCCGGGGATCATCACTACGAAGCGCGCGTCGCGCTCCAGCGCCCACTCCAGTTCGCGGACGGCGTTGGCCGGGTCGGCGAGCGTGATGTACGGGGCGGCGAAGATGCGGTTCCGGTAGGCGAAGCCCCAGTCCTCCTCCAGCCACCGGTTGAACGCCCGGAAGGCGGCGGCCAGGGCCGGGATGTCGTGGGCGAGTGCGATCTCCATGCCGACGCCGAGCGTGGGCAGCATGACGCAGGCTTCCATGCCCTGGGCGTCCATCACCGCCAGGCGGGCGTCCCGGTCGCGGTACTCGGCGCGGATCGGCTCCACACGATATGCCCCGCTGTGGTGCCTGAACCGAGCCTGATGGCACCGACCCTCAGCCACGAGCAGGTAGAACTGTGTTCACGGCCATAGCGGTGGAGGTGCCGGCCGCGTCGCGGTGCGGACCGGCGGTCCGGCGGTCCGGCGGTCCGGCGGCGGTCAGTCGGTCTCGGGCAGGACCAGGCGGACGACGTCCTCCAGGTTGCGCAGCGTCTCCATGATGGTGGCCCGGCCGGTCGTCCAGCCGATCAGCCCGGCGCCGAGGGTGGAGGAGATCGCGATGCGGGCCGGGCGGGCGATCTCGGGAGGCAGTCCCGCCATCAGGGCCTCCATCACCCGCTGGTTCTCCTCGCCGATCTGGACCAGGGTCTCGCTGGCGTAGGGATCCGGGGAGGCCTCGATCTGGACGGCGAGCCGCGCGAAGTTCGGGTTGCGCTGGAATGCGCGCATCTGCCGCAACGCGAAGTCCAGCACCCGCTCCGTGATCTGCCGGCGGTCGGGGCGGGCCAGGTCGGCCATGACCTTCTCGGTCAGCCGCCCGTGCCAGTCCGCCCACGCCGCCGCGAGAAGATGCTCCTTGGAGGCGAAGTAGCGGTAGGCGGTGCCGAGGGCGACTCCGGAACGCTCGGCCACCTCGCGCATCTGCAGGTTCTCCGGCCCGGTCTCGGAGACGATCGCGATGACCGCGCTGGTGAGCCGCTCGCGGCGGGCGCGCTGATTCGGGGTCATCGAGGTGATCGGCGCACGGAAGAAGTCTTGACCCACCGCGCGATTGTACGACAACCGGATTTCACTTCCGTTCGTCCGATCCGGCGACAGCGCCGGGGCGGGGGCGGCCCAGTTCAGCGCTCTGTTCGCCAGGGTGCGGCCCGTCCACTCGAGCATGGAAATCAAACATCGTTCCGTCAAGGGAGCGCCAAGTTACCCGGCAAGCACCCAGCCTGGCCATGGCCGAGGCAAGGGAAACGGGCTCTGATATAGGGCTTCAAAGCCCTGCATCGATCGCTCCAGATCCGCGCGACCGAGGCGAGACCGGGCAGAGTGTGCTGGACATGGCAGAAACATCGTTTCAGAATCTGCTTTCAGTTCAGCGTGGCCTGCGCCCGTCGCCGCTGCCCCTGCCCGGGACGTGAACGCTAATCGACTGGGCCGGACGCGGCGGCCCAGCTCTCCGCCTCCCGAACATCACTGGCCGGCCGTCGATACGTTCGCTCGTAACGCGGTCGCAGGTGACGGTCATTAGGTTGGGCGCATGGTGAACAGAGACGTGGAACCTATCGCGGTCGATGCCGTCCATGGCGAGGTGGCCGGGACGGGTGCGGCGGTCGTGCTCACCCACGATGGGCTGCTGCACAGCGAGTCCTGGGATGCGCAGTTCGGCGTACTCGCCGACGCCCACCGGGTGGCGCGGTGGGACCGGCGCGGATACGGACGCTCGCCCCGGCCGGCCGAACCGTTCTCAAGCGTCGATGACCTCGCGGCCGTCATCCGTGCGGTGTCCGATGGGCCGGCGGTGCTCGTCGGCTCCTCGCTCGGCAGCCTCGTCACGGTACGGTGCGCGCTCGACCATCCAGGACTCGTCGCCGCGATGGTGCTGGTCGGACCGGCCGTCAGCGGCCTGCCGCTCAGCGAGCACTTCCTCACCCGTGGGGGCCGCGAGGTCCCCACACCCGACACCCCGGACGCCGAGCAGATCGCGTACTGGAGCGAGCAGGACCCCTGGTTCACCGCGCCCGGCAGCACCGCCGCGCGGGAACGGCTGCGTGCGCTGCTGACCGCCAACCCGCAGAACCTGCGTCCGCCGATGGAGCTGGAACGGGATCTGGCGCAGCCCGTGCTCCCGCGACTCGGCGAAATCGCCGTACCGACCCTGATCGTGGCCGGTGAGCTGGACATCCCGGACGTGCACGCCCACAGCGGAGCCCTCGAGGCGGCCATCCCCGGCGCCAAGCGCGTCGTACTGCCGGGCAGCGGGCACGCACCGTACCTGGAGGTCCCTGAGACGTTCAACCGGGTCCTACTCGACTTCCTTGCCGAGGTGAAACGCCCTGGCTGACCACCGGTGCCACCATGTCGGCCTGGAATCGCCGACGCGCCGGGCTGATCGATGACGACCCCGCCCGTCGCCCCTGGGATTCGATCCGGCCGCCATCGCGGCGCCGCTCCTCCTCCTCCTGACGGCGGGCAGGACCCGGTCGCCCCTCGGCGTCCACGGCCGATGGCTCACTTTCCAGCAGGCGCGTCCGTCGTGTCGGCCAGTCTGGTGAGATCGGCGATGATCTCCGATGCGGTCACGGGATCCAGTTCGCCGAAGCGGGCCCCGTCGGCCAGCCGGACGTCCTCGATGCGCTGCTCCGGTTCGTCGTCCGGACCGCCGACGCCCAGGCCCGGGTCCAGGTCGACCAGGACGCGCCGGCCGGCGGGCAGCGGGCGGGAGATATCGGAGTATCCGCGCATCCAGCCGCGGTGGCGCAGTGCCAGGACCCGCACCGTGCGCACCGTGAGGCCCCCGAAGCGGGCGAGGTGATCGCTCCCGCGCTCCTCTTCGGTGAACGCGTACGTCGGCCGCTCGATCTGGGGGAACGGTTGCAGGATCTCGTAGTCCTCCAGCACCTCCCGCCAGGCGGCGAGCTCGTCGCCCAGGTCCAGGGGGTGCGCGATACCGACGGTCGCCGTCCCGGGCAGCGTGAACGCCTCGTCTCGCGCGTCGGCGAACGTGCGGTCCTCGGCGACCCGGAACGCGGCCGTCGCCCCGCCGTCCTCGGCCAGCCAGACAAGGCGGCGTGCGATGTGCCAGACCAGGGGGTGCGCGACGAACAGCTCCCGGAATTCGGCCGCGGTCCACCGCCGCAGCGTGATCATGGCCGCCTCCAGCCGCCGGATCTGGTCGGCGGAGGCGGTGCGCGCCACCTTCTTCATCGAGGCGAAGCGCTGGTAGGCAGCCGGTGCCAGGTCGGGGTCGTCGGCGGCTCCCGGCCGGGGCAGCGTCTTGCGCCGCCGCCCGTCCTCGTCCAGGACGAACGGGGCGAGCGCCTCGTCGAAGCCCACGGTGAAGCGGCGCGGCCCGTAGTCGAGCGTCATGCCGCCGTCCTCGTCCAGCCCGAAGTCCGGGACCATGCGATCGGCGAGCTGCTCAGGCGTCAGCCCGCGGTGGGCCGCGATCTGCTCGATCTTGTCCTGGGCCCGGGCCTTGAGCCCCTTGAACCTCACCCGCTGGGAGATGCCGTTCAAGTGCATGAGCGCCAGGTCGGTACCGATCTCAGCGAGCACGTCCAGCCCTCGCACCGCCTTCTGGTGGCCCCCTTCGCCCGGCCAGGCGGCGATGGCGGCGGCCAGCGTGCGCACCGTCTCGTCGTCGCCGAGCCAGCCGAGCTGATCCAGCGCCCAGCCTTCCTTGGCCGGCGCGCCGTGCTGCTCCCAGCGCTGGAACAGCGCCCAGCCGAATTCGGCCAGGGAACGGCTGTCGCACAACTCGCGGACCACGCGGACACCCGCGTACATCTCGCCCGGCATCGAGATCGCCAGCATCATGATCACATGACCGGCCGCCGCCACCGGCAGCGCCCGCTCGCGGCCGCGGAGCAGGATCTGCGGAAGCGCGCCGGGATTGGCCCAGTCCCCCACGGCCGGCATCCGGTCCGGCAGGTCCTCCAGCGGGTCGGCCACCAGCGCCCCGATCGCGCTCGCGGCCTCGTCGCCGAGTTCGCGCGCGGCCGCCACGATCTCCTCGGCTCCGCTCCGGCCGGCCAGCAGCCGCAGCGCTCCCTCGGCCTGCCTCCGGGCCCGTCCGGCCTTGCCGAGCGCGGCGGGGAACAGCATCCGCGCGGCGTCGGCGCCGTGCCGGTCGAACCAGGTGAGCGCCGCCTGCCGGGCGGGCTTCTTGCGGGCCAGCCAGTCGGCCATCAGCGCCGCGATCTCCGCGTTCAGGTACGGCAGGAGGAGCCTCCCGCATTCGGCGGGGTTCCCCTCGGCGGCGCGCAACACCACTCCCAGGGCGTCCTGGCCGAACCGGCCCACCAGGCGCTTCATCGAGGGGACGTCACCGGCGTCCCATGAGGGGATTCCCTTCCACTCGGCGAGCAAGGGCCGGACCACCTCGTCAGGGCCCAGCGTCACCAGCGCGACTTCGTCGTACCAGTACAGGCGACCGCCGCGGAACTCCTTCGCCGCCGCCTCCCAGTCGGGGTCGGCCGAGTCGAGCTCTGAGGTGAACGTGACGGTGATATCGGCCCACGCCTCCCGCTCGCCCGGCGCCCATGTCATCTTCTGCTCGGGGGACGGTTCCAGATCCGCGATGACGATCGGCTTCCCCGCCTCGCGCCGGCGGGTCCACGGCGGCTCGATCAGCAGCCCGGGCAGGTCGTCCGGCCCTGCCTCCGGCACCAGCGCGTCGGCTTCGGCGACCGCCTCCACGGCCGCACGGGACCCGGCCGGCAGCTCGGGCAGCATCGCGGCGGTCAGTTCCGGGTGGGCCCGCACGTGGCCGGCGAGCAGACCGGTGGCGCCCGCCGCGGCCAGCAGCCGCAGCGCACGCGCCGGGAACCTGGTCATCGCCTTGATGAGCACGGGCCCGACGTGCTGATCGTCGGCGCGGTCGACCAGCGCCTGGAACGCCTCGTCCGACGGCATCAGGCCGATCACCTTGAGCAGCCGCTTGCGCTGGGTGTCATCGGAATTGCCGTCCAGGCCCTGGACGAACAGCGGCAGAGCGTCCGCTCCGGCGCCGTCGGCCAGCGTGACGAGCGAGCCCATGGGGTAGCCCTCCCAGGCCAGCTCGTTCTTCTTCGCGAGCTGCTCCGGTGCGGCGATCGCGAGGTGCAGCCACTCCAGCCCGTACGGGCTGTCCCCCAGCCAGTCCTGGCACTCCTCCAGCCAGTCCTGCCGCGTCGGTACCAGGTACGACACCACGACCTTCTGGTGGATTGTCCGGCGGTGCTCCGCCAGCCTGTCGACCGCCTGCCGGTAGTCGCCGTCATCGGCCGACGCCAGGAGGGTGCGCATGCGCTGGGCGCCCTCTTGGCCCAGCCACAGATTCCGGCCGGCCTCGAACCGTACCTTCGCGTCGCCGACCCAGGTCGCCGCGGCCGTACTCAGCTCGACCAGCGCGCACGCCGCGAACGCCACCCCGTGCTCGGCGCTCCAGGCGTTCACGAGCATGGTCTGCAGGTCCTGCAGCGACTCGGGGACGCTTCCCCTGGACCAGCCGCCGTACCCTGACCTGGTCCAGTCGCCGTCGTAGCCGTTCCGGGGCGGCAGGGCGCGCTCATCGGTGATGCCGCGTCCCTTCGCCCATTTCTTCACCCATCTCCCCGTCGAGTCGTCACCCTCCCAGGCCCACTCCGAAGGGTCCTTGCTGCCGGGGACGGTCTGGTCGATCTTCCACGGGACCAGGGCGACCGCCGCCGCGCCCACCGGGTCGGCCTCGCCGGAGAGGTACCGCCGCGCGGCCTCCGGCCACTTCGGACCGGGCACGATCCTGGCGCTGAGGGCAGCGGGGTCCGGCCACCTCTTTTCGCGCTGCTCCCGCAACCGTGCCGCGGCGGTCTTGTCGATCTTGATCGCCGGGCCGGGATGGCCGCCG
Source organism: Spirillospora sp. CA-255316 (assembly GCA_050942275.1). Taxonomy (GTDB): domain Bacteria; phylum Actinomycetota; class Actinomycetes; order Streptosporangiales; family Streptosporangiaceae; genus Spirillospora. Next base: position 5,699,945 of record CP192047.1, read on the forward strand.
CGCCGCGGGTGCAACTGCCGCCGCATCTCGGGCGGAAGCACCAGGACATCCTCGTCCCGCACTGGGGAGCGCTCGTCACTCATGGAGCGACACCGTAGGACAGGTACACGACAAAACGCCGCCATTCGGCTTGATCGCCGTCCCGGAAGCGAGAACTCGGCCGGACCGATCTCGACGAGCAGGGCCGCTTCACTCCGGCCGTGACGCGGTGTCGCCCTGCCGAATCCATGCGGGTTCGGCTCCGATGGTTGTGTCGCCGGCCTCATGCGTCAGGGCTCGGCTCATCGTGCGGATGGGCCGCGAGTCGCCGATAGAGGGCGGTGCCGGAGGCCAGGGGCCGTACCGGCCCGCCGCGGCCGTCCAGAAGGTGGCCGCCGACACCCTTCCGAAACCTCCGTGCCCATCCGAAACCTGAGATCGGTGCCCGTCAGGCGTGCGCCGGTTGCTGCTCCTTGTGGAAGCGGCCGTCCTTCATGATGTAGTGCAGCCTGTCGTGGTCCTGCAGGACGGTGATGTCGGCCAGCGGGTCGCCGTCGACGACGATCAGGTCGGCGAGGTAGCCGGGCCGGACCTTGCCGAGCTCGTGAGGGCGGAGCATGATCTCGCCGCCCAGCGCGGTGGCCGACAGGATCGCCTCCATCGGGGTGAAGCCGAGACGTTCGACGAAGTGCTGCAGGTCACGGGCGTAGGTGCCGTGCGGTGTCCAGGCGAAGCCGTAGTCGCCGCCGGGGAGGATGCGGATGCCGCGGCGGTGCATCTCCCGCAGCCCCTCGGTGGCGATCTCCAGTTCGCGCTTGTAGCCGACGGCCTCGGCGGCCTCCTGCGGGAACCCGAACGAGTCGGCCTCGTAGAGGGTGGCGACCAACCAGTTGACGCCGGGGGCGACGAAGACCCTGTCCTTGGCGGACTCCAGCATGTCCATGCCCTCTTCGTCGGTGAAGCTGGCGTGGTAGATGATGTCGACGTGGTGGCGCACGCACATCTTGACGCTCTCCGCGCTGCGCGCGTGGGCGCAGACGCGTTTGCCGCGGCGGTGGGCCTCGGTGACCGCGGCGGCGACCTCCTCGTCGGAGAAGTAGGTGTCCTCGGCGCGCTGTGAGCCGGTGATCTCCTCGCCGGTCATGGACAGCTTGATCTGGTCGACGCCCAGGGCGACCAGCTCGCGGACGGCCCGGCGCATGCCCTCGGGACCGTCGGCGAACTTGGTGATCGACTTGACCAGCGCTCCGCCGGTGACGGCGATCTCGGGCCCGTTGGCCAGGTAGCGCGGGCCGGGGATGCGGCCGGCGTCGATCGCGTCGCGGCAGACCACGTCCAGGCGGTCCTTGGCGGACGCGGCGCCCACGCACATGGTGTAGCCGGAGTCGAGATAGGTGCGCGCGGATTCCATGCAGAACAGCAGGTGCTCCTCGACCGGCAAGGTGCCCAGGCCGTCCAGGTCGGCGCTGTTGTTCCAGCTGAAGTGGGTGTGCGCGTCGCACAGCCCGGACATCAGGGTGCGGCCGCGGCCCTCGATCACCCGGCCGCCCGCGGCCTGGGCCGGGTCGACCGTACCGACGGCGGCGATGCGGTCGCCGTCGACGAGGACATCGCCGCGATAGGGGTCGGCACCGGTGGAGTCGAGAATCCGCACGTCGCGGAAGAGGGTCTTGTGGGGTGGGATCGGCATGGCAGGTGCTCCCGGTGGTGACGACGGCACCCGGCGGGTGCCGGAGGTGCTTCAGAGGAATTTCAGGAGGTGCTCGGTGACGGGGCGGGCGGCCTCCAGAGCCGTCCAGTGGCCCACGCCGGGGAGGATCTCCACGGTGGCGTTGCCGTGCGCGTCGGCGAGTTCGGCACTGGCCTCGGGCGGCCCCACCTTGTCCTGGTCGCCGGTGATCAGCAGCAGCGGCAGCGCGGGATCGATCGGGCCGGGGTCGCCGGCGGCGGCCAGGGCCTCGCAGTTGCGGGCGTAGCCCTCGGGGTCCTGCCGCATGATGAGCTCCCGGACGAAGGCGGCGACCTCGGGGCGGTCGCGGCGGGTCGCCTCCGACAGGGCGGCCGCGACGACGCCGGGCGCCACCGCGGCGGTCCCCCGCTCGCGCAGCACGGCGGCGCGGTCGCGCTGGGCCTGCCGTGCCGCCTCGTTGGGAACCCGCACGGCGCCGAGCAGCGCCAGCGCCGCGACCCTGCGCGGGTGCCGGGCCGCCAGCGCGCGGACCACCAGGGTGCCCATCGAGTGCCCGACCACCGCCGCCGAGGGCACCTCCAGCGCGTCGAGGACCGCGGCGAGATCGTCGGCATGGCTCTCGATGCCGATCTCCCCGGTGGCGCGCGACCGTCCCGCTCCCGCCGAGTCCACCCGGATCACCTGGAAGCGCTCGGCCAGAGCGTCCGCCTGCACCTGGTAGAAGTTCGAGGTTCCGCCCAGACCGTGGACCATCAGGACCGCCGGCCCCTGCCCGTCGGTCTCGACCGCCAGTGTCCTGCCGTTGACGTTCACGTTCGCCTCTCTGCTCGTCATGTCCGGCGCTCAGCCGACGCGGTTGCGGAGCGTGCCCAGCCCGGTGATCGTCACCTCGACGAGGTCGCCGGCGGCCAGGAACCTGGGCGGGGTGAAGCCGATCCCGACCCCGGCCGGGGTGCCGGTGGCGATCAGGTCGCCGGGCAGCAGGGTGGTCCCGGCGGAGATCGTGGCGATCAGCTCCGGGATGTCGAAGATCAGATCCTTGACCGGCGCGCTCTGCCGGGGCTCGCCGTTGACAGTGGTCTCGACCCGCAGGGCGGTCACGTCCGCGATCTCGTCCGCGGTGACCGCGTAGGGGCCCATGGGGCAGTGGGTGTCCAGTGACTTGCCCAGCAGCCACTGCCTGTGGTCGCGTTGCAGGTCGCGGGCCGTCACGTCGTTGACGATCGTGTAGCCCCACACGTGGTCGAAGGCGCGCTCGCGGGAGATCCCGCGCCCGCCCCGGCCGATGATCACACCGAGTTCGCCCTCGTAGTCGAGTTCCGCGGTGACACCGGTGTGGGGATCGATGGCGGTGCCGGGGCCCGTGACCGACGTCGTGGCCTTGCTGAAGATGATCGGCTTGTCCGGGACGTCCTCGGAGCGGTCCGGGGTGTCGTAGCCGCTGCGGCCGAACTCCACCACGTGGTCGCGGTAGTTCTTGCCGACGCAGAAGATGTTGCGGCGGGGGGTCGGGATCGGCGCCAGCAACTCGACCGAGTCCAGCGGGAGCGCGGGCGCGTCCCCGGCGGCGGACCGCAGCGGCGGCCCCAGTTCGTCCCACCTCTCGATCAGCTCCAGCATCCCGGTTCCGGGCGGGAGCACGCCGTTGAGGTCGTGCGCGATTCCGCGCTCGTGGTCGGCGACGGCGACGCGCCGTTCGGGCCCGGCGGTGTTCGCGCGGGAGAGGGTCACCAGCTTCACAGGCTGAACCAATCTGAACCAATCGAACCAATCTGATGGCCGCAACTCTATGGCTCGATGTTCGAGCTGTCCAGGGGCGGATCGCGATCTCCGATTCGGTGAGAATTGGTCTCAATTGGTTTTCGTCGCTAGCATGGGGCCGTGATGATCGTCGAGCACTCGATGCGGAACCTCCTGCTGGAGGGGCTGCGCAGCGGCACCCTCGGACCGGGCGCCAAGCTGCCCCCCGAGCGCGCATTGGCCGAGCGCCTCGCCGCGCCGCGCAGCGCCGTCCGCCGCGCCCTGGAGGTGCTGGAGCAGGAGGGCCTGATCGTCCGTCAGGTGGGGCGCGGGACCTTCCTGACCGAGGCCGCGGCGCCTCCCCCCGAAGCCGCCCCGGCCGACACAAGCCCCGCCGAGATCATGCAGGTCCGGCTACTGATCGAGCCGCCGGTCGCCGCGTTGGCCGCCCGCGTCGCCACCCAGGCCGACCTGGAGCGCATCGCGCACTGCCTCGACCGCGGTGGTCAGAGCGACGACCACGAGGCCTTCGAGACGTGGGACACCCGGCTCCACCACTCCATCGCCCAGGCCGCCCACAACGGCCTCCTGATGAGCATGTTCGACGTCCTGAACACCGCACGCGCCCTGCCGATCTGGGGCAGCCTCAAACGCCGCACGTCCACCCCCGAACGCTTGCGCTGCTACCACTTCGAGCACACCGCCATCGTCGAGGCTCTGCGCGACCGCGATTCCGAAAGCGCCCAGGCCGCCATGCGACGCCATCTGGACCACGTCGCCGACAACCTCCTGGGCCGTCACTGACCGGGCACCGCTGAAGCGAGCCCCTGACGAGGCCGTCTCGCCCACACCAGCGTGCGGCGTTCAGGCGTTCTCGACCGATACCGGGATCCGCGCCTCGCCCTTCGACGACACACGGTCGGCGCAGCACTCCGCACGCACGCATCGATGCGATCTCGACGCCGTCGGGCAACGAAGGAGACGCCCTCGACGGAACGTACCGCTTCGGGAAACCTGGCCGGCCCGGCGTGGCTCGCGGCGGGGAGGCGGCCACAACCGGTCGGGCCGGAAGAATCACGCCGATAGCAAGCATCCACTGGGAGAGCATTGGGGCCGGAGGCGTGATCCGGAGCGGGTCGCGCGGGGACATGGGGGTTCATCATGGGCGAGTTGGGCCTCGCCGCGACCATCGCGGCGCTCCGGGACGAACTGGCCGAGGCCATGACCGACGCCTCGGACTCCGACCTGCGGTTCGAGGTCGGGCAGGTGCAACTGGAGCTCAACATCCTGGTGGCACGCGCGACGACGGGCACGGCCAAGGCCAAGTTCTGGGTCGTCGAAGTGGGCGGCGACGCGGGTTACCGGCAAGAGGAGGTCCAGCGGATCTCGGTGACCCTGGAGGCTCCTGTCGACCGCACCGGACGGCCCGTCCAGGTGACGCGCGACTCCCACGTCAAGCCCTGAGCGCGGTCCGCGGACGCCGGCGGTGACCGCTCTGGGCGACCGTGCCGTCGAGGTCCTGTACAGGGGCGGCGACGGCCGGTGGACGGTCGGTTCGGGTTATCTCGTGGGCGGCCGCCTGGTCGTCACCGCCGCGCACAATGTCACCGCCGCGCACGATGTCACCGCCGCGCGGGAGGCCCGTGCCGGCGGCCGCGCCGACGGCGAGGTGCTCGTCCGCCGCCTCAACGGCGGGGAACTGCCCGCCGAGATCCTGGCCGCCGACGCGGCGGACGACATCGCCCTCCTCCAGGTGGCCGGCGTCCCTCCGCCTGCCGACCTCCCCCCGGTCCGCTTCGCCCGGATCGATCGCACGAAGACCGACCTGATCACACGCTGCTGGGCGATCGGCTACCCCCGGTGGAAGGAGCACCCGCGGGAGCCGGGGACCGCTCCGCTGCGGGACAGCGTGCAGATCGAGGGCGTCATCCCGCCCGCCTCGAACCTGCGGCGCGGACTCCTCGAACTGCGCACGACCTCGACGCCGAGACCGCTGTCGGCCCGCTCCCTGAACGAGTCGGAGTGGCAGGGCATGTCCGGCGCGGTGGTGTTCAGCGACCATCCGGCGCACGGTCCGCTCGCCGTGGGCGTGGTCATCGAGCATCACCTGCCCGAAGGGTCATCGGCGTTGACCGTGGCGCCGCTGACCCGCCTGGCGGCTCTCGTGGAGGCGCAGGATCCCGCCCGGCGGTGGCAGCTCGGCCTGGACGACTGGGTCGTGCTGCCGAGCGAAGACCCGCCCGCGCACCGTCCACCGGCCGCCGCGGCCGGGCACCTGGCGCTGCGCCGTCCCCTGTCGGACTTCACGGACCGGGAGGAGGCCATCGCCAGGGTCCGCGCGCTGCTCACCGACCGCCTGGCCGAGACCGCCCCGGTCGTGGTGCTGTACGGCATGGGCGGCGTCGGCAAGACCGCCCTGGCCAACCAGATCGCCCACCGGCTGGGGACGACGTTCGGCCACGCCCGCATCCTGGTGGACCTGGGAGGAGGCGGAGGCCCGGAGGTATCGCCCGACGCCGCGGTGGTCCAGGCACTCCAGGGGTTCGGCCTGTTCGACGACGAGATGCCGCATGACCCGCGGCAGCGGAGGTACACCCTCCAGCGGCTGCTGCGGGCCGGCCCCAGCCTGCTGGTGCTGGACAACGTGAGCCGGGCCGCCCAGGTGCTGCCGCTGCTGCCCGAGTCGCCGGGCAGCGCCGCCATCCTCACCAGCAGATCGGCGCTGACCTCGGTGGAAGGCGCCGACCGGCTTCCGGTCGACCCGCTACCCGACCCCGAGGGGCTGCGGCTGTTCGAACGCATCGTGGGCACGGAACGCGTCGCCCGCGAACGAGAGGCGGGCCGGACGCTGGTGTCGCTGCTCGGCGGCCTCCCGCTGGCCATCCGCATCGCCGCGGCGAACGCCTCGTCGCCCGCGATGCGGCAGCGCTCCCTGACCTCCCACGCCGAGCGCCTGGCCGACGAGCAGGCGCGTATGTCCGAACTGGACGGGGAGGACAAGAGCGTGCGCAGCAGCTTCGAGACCAGTTACCGCGCCCTGCGGCCGGACACCGCGCGGCTGTTCCGGCATCTCGGCCTGCTGGTGGGCGCCGACTTCGTCCCCCCGCTGGTCGCGCGCACCGCGGGCACGGACCCGGAGCACGCCGACCGGCTGCTCGGCGAGCTGGCCGACCGGCAGCTGGTCGAGGTCGCCGGGTCGGCCGGAGACCGGTTCCGGCTGCACGACCTGCTGCGGCTGTACGCCCGGGAGCAGGCGGAGCGCGAGGAGTCTCCGGACGACCGCCGGGCCGCGTTCCGCCGCTCGGTGCAGTGGTACGCCGACGAGCTCGACGCGTGGATGTCGCTGCCGGGAGCGCACGAACGCCCGCCCGCGGAGGCGATCGCCTGGTTCGCCGACGAGTCCCTGAACGTCCTGGCCAATGTCCGCTCGGCGTCCGAGCGCCGGGAGCGGGACCTGGTCGTGCGGGTCTGCGGATCGCTGTACGGACTGCTGTTCCACAGGGGCCTCTGGGACGAGATGGAGGCCACCAAGTCCATGGCCGTGGAGGCCGCCCGGGAACTGCGCGACGGAGCCGCCGAGCTGGGTTCGCTCATCCATCTCGCCGAGGCGCGCCGCATCCTGGGCCGCCGGGAGGAGACCGTCCCGCTGTACGAACGGGCCCTGGAGATCGCCCGTGGCCGCGACGACGACGACAAGGTGGGCTGGATTCTGACGCACTACGGCGACCTGCAGTGCGACCTCGGCCGTCCCGACGAGGCTCTGCGGCGGTACGCCGAGGCCGGTGCGCTCTACCGGCAGCGCGGCGACAAGGGCGCCGAGATCTGGCTGTCCGCCCACATCGCCGACGCGTACCGGCATCTGGGGCAGCCTGAGGACGCGGTGCGGGTACTGACCGAGGCCCGCGCCGACAGCCGAGCCCTGGGCGACCGCGAGGGGATCATCTGGTGCGAGTGGCACCTTGCGGTGGCATACGACCAGATGGGCCGGTACGCCGAGGCGGAGGAGGCCCTGGCCGGGCCCCTCGCCGACCACCGGGCCGCCGGTGACCAGGCGGGTCTGGCCACCATGCTGACCATCCTGGGGGAGATCCACCTGCACGCCGGTCGTCCGGCCCAGGCGCGCGAGGCGCTCACCGAGGCCCTGGAACTGGTACGCGCCATCGACGCTCCCCGCCGCGTCGCCGAGATCCAGGCGGTTCTGGAACGCGTCGGCGACTGAACACCACGATCAACCCTCGCCCTCAGCGGCTCTCATCGTGGTCGTGACCGCTCGATCGATCGCCGATCTCCACCGAACCGCGGTGCGCCGCACCCACGGGGCGGAATCGGGCGTCAACCTTCGCGCCACTCGGAGGACCGCAACGCACCGGCGGCCTGTGGACCCATCAGCCCGAGGGCGCCGTCGACGAACAGCGACGCACCGGTGACATAGGACGCCTCCGGGCCGGCCAGGAAGGCGATCGCGGCCGCGACTTCACGCGCGTCCCCCGGCCTGGGCAGGGGGTAGCCCGGCCTGCTGTCCGGCCGGGGCGGCCGGTCGTCCTGACCGGTCATCGGGGTCGCGATCTCGCCCGGCGCGACGGTGTTGACGGTGATCCCGTACGGTGACAGCTCCAACGCCAGCACCCGGGCGAGCATGCGCAGGCCGCCCTTGGCCGCGCAGTACGGCCCCGCCCCCACGCGCGGATACTCCTCGTGCACGCTGGTGACGTTGATGATCCGGCCGCCCTCACCGCGGTCGACCATCCGCCGGGCGGCACGCTGCGCGCACAGGAAGGCCCCGTCGAGATCGACCGACAGGACCGTGCGCCATTCGTCGTAGCCCATCTCCAGCAGCGGACGGCTGCTCCCGGTGCCCGCGTTGTTGACCAGGACGCCCACTCCCCCGAGTTCGTCGGCCAGCTCGTCCACCGCCGCGGCGCCGGTCACCGGTTCGCTCAGGTCATGGCGGCGCACCGCGGCACGGCGCCCGCGGGACGCCACCTCGGCCGCCGTGCCCTCCGCCCCCTTCTCGTCCGAACGGAAGGTGATGCCGACGTCGAAGCCGCGCTCGGCCAGGGCCACCGCGCCGGCCCTGCCGATACCGGAGTCAGCCCCGGTGATGATCGCGACCTTGTCGTATCCGGTCCCGGAGATCGGTGCCTGAAAGTCACTCATGGGCTGAGGGCTTACCCGCACATCGCCGTCCTACCGCCTTTGAACGGCATCGCCCCCGCAAACGCCGGGCCACCGGTCACCAAGCCGCGAGAGGTTAAGAAAACTTGACATCATGTCTGGCCTGCTTTACATTCCTCGCATATGTCAAATTTGCTTTACATGGAGCGGATCATGACCTACGAGGAGAAGCGGGCGTGGATCATGCTGGTGGTCTCCGTCGCCGCCTACGCCGCGTACGCGGTCGTCACGCTGGGGCGGGCGGGGCCCACGCCACTGGCCGAGGTGCCCTACGAGGCGACGCTGCTGTGGAGCATCGGCGCCGCGATCGCGGCCTCGATCGTGCTCACCATCGCGGCGGGGGCGGCCGCGCCCGACAAGGCCAGGAAGGACCGGCGCGACCAGGAGATCAACCGGCTGGGCGACCACATCGGCCAGTCGTTCGTCGTCATCGGCGTCGTGGCCTCGCTGAGCATGTCGCTGGCCGAACTCGACCACTTCTGGATCGCCAACGTGGTCTACCTGACGTTCGCGCTGTCGGCCGTCCTGGGCTCGGTGGCCAAGATCTTCGCCTACCGCCGGGGTTTCCAGTCGTGGTGAAGCCGACCAGGGTCACCAACTCGATCCGGGCCCTGCGGTTCGCGCACGGGCAGATGACCCAGGCGGAACTGGCGGAGCGGATCGGGGTGACCCGGCAGACCGTCATCGCCATCGAGCAGGGCCGCTACTCGCCGTCGCTGGAGATGGCCTTCCAGATCGCCCGAGTGTTCAAGGTCCCTTTGGACGAGGTGTTCCAGTACCCCGACGGTGAAGGAGAGCAGCGATGAAGGCCATCATCGGCGACCGCTACGGGCCGCCCGACGACCTGCGGCTGCGGGACATCGACACGCCCGTGCCCACAGGCGACCAAGTGCTGGTACGGGTACTGGCTGCGGGCCTGCACGTGGGCGACTCCTTCTCCGTGCGCGGCACGCCCCTCCCCGTGCGCGTGGACACCGGCCTGCGCAAGCCCAAGTACGGCGTGCCCGGCCGCGATCTGGCCGGCCGCGTCGAGGCGGTGGGCGACAAGGTCACGCGGTTCCGGCCGGGAGACGAGGTGTTCGGCACCGGCGACGGCACCTGCGCCGAGTACGCCCGGACGTCAGAGGACCGGCTCGCGCCCAAACCGGCCGGGCTCACCTTCGAAGCGGCCGCGGCCGTCCCGACCTCCGCGGTCACCGCGCTGCGCGCGCTGCGCGACGTGGGAAAGACCGAGTCGGGGCAGCGGGTTCTGATCAACGGCGCCTCCGGCGGCGTGGGGACGTTCGCCGTGCAGATCGCCGCGTCACTGGGAGCGGAGGTGACCGGCGTGTGCGGACCGGCGAACGCGGACATGGTCCGTGCGATCGGCGCCCACCACGTCATCGACTACACCACGGAGGACTTCACCCGCGGCGCACGACGCTACGACATCATCCTCGACAACGTGGAGAACCGTTCCCTGGCCGACTGCCGGCGCGCGCTCACCCCCTCCGGGACCCTCCTGCTCAACAGCGGCACCGGAGCACGCGGGATCGGCATGATGATCCGTCTGGCCAGGCCCCTGCTGCTGTCCCCGTTCACGCGCCAGAACCTGCGCCGGTTCGTCGTGTTCCCCAAGCATGACGACCTGGCCGCGCTGGCGGAACTCCTCGAATCCGGGAAGGTCGAGCCGGTCATCGAGCGGACCCACCCGCTGCCGGAGACCCCGGCCGCCCTGAGCCACATCGAAGGCGACCACGCACGTGGAAAAGTCGTCATCACCCTGTGAGCAACGACTCCACCGCTCGTTACCTATTCGTTACATAGACCTCCCTTGCGGCCTCCGCATCCTCTGCCCTTGAGTACTAGTACGCATTGGTAATTCGCATTAGCGCCCGGTGCGATCCTGGGCGCGGGGCACGAGGAGGAGCCGCCTGTGGCCTTTCCCGACGGGTTCCTGTGGGGTACGGCGACCGCCGCCCACCAGGTCGAGGGCACCAACACGGCCAGCGACTTCTGGGCGCTGGAGCACGCCCCCGGCTCGGTGTTCGCCGAGCCCAGCGGGGACGCCTGCGACCACTACCGGCTCTATCGCCAGGACATCGCCCTGCTCAAGGAGCTGGGGTTCACCAGCTACCGGTTCTCCATCGAGTGGGCGAGGATCGAGCCGGAGGACGGTTTCCTCTCCCGGGCGGCGATCGCGCACTACCGGGACGTGCTGGAGACCTGCCACGAGCAGGGGATCACCCCGTTGGTGACGCTGCACCACTTCACCAGCCCGCGCTGGCTGATGGAGCTGGGCGGCTGGGAGTACGAGGGCACACCGGAACGGTTCGCCGCCTACTGCCGGGCGGTGATGAGCGAGCTCGGCCCGCTGATCCCGTACGCGGCCACCATCAACGAGGCCAACATCGCCTGCCTGATCCGCGGGATGATCGATGACCGGGCCGGAACGGACGCCGCCCCGTCTCCGGCCGGGGCGGAGCAGGCGCCGGTCGGGGTGGACTCGGCGCAAGCCGAAAAGGCCGGCCCCGGTGAGGAGATCGGTGAAGCGTTCGGGGCCGCGTCCGGCAGGCCGAACGTCTTCCTGTTCACCTTCAGCGACACCGGCCTGGAGGTGGTGAAGCAGGCGCACGTGCGGGCGCGTCGCGCCATCAAGCAGGCCAGCCCGTCCACCCGGGTCGGCCTCACCCTCGCCCTGCAGGACTACCAGCCGGGCCCGGGCGGGGAGAAGGCCGCCGGCCGGCGATGGTCCGAGGAGTTCGACGACTTCCTGACGGTGCTGGAGGGCGACGACTTCCTCGGCGTGCAGACCTACACGCGGGTGCTGGTCGGCGAGGACGGTGCGCTGCCCCACCCGGAGGGCGCCGAGCTCACCCAGATGGGCTACGAGTTCTACCCCCAGGCCCTGGAGAACGTCCTGCGCCGCGCGGCGCCGGCGGGACTGCCGATGTTCGTCACCGAGAACGGCATCGCCACCGGCGACGACACCCGCCGGGTCGAGTACATCCGCCTGGCCCTGGAGGGCCTGGAACGCTGCGTGGCCGACGGCCTCGACGTACGCGGCTACTACCACTGGTCCGCGCTGGACAACTTCGAATGGATGCTCGGCTACAAGCCGACGTTCGGCCTCATCGCCGTCGACCGCGACACCCAGGAGCGCACGGTCAAGGGCAGCGCACGTTTCCTGGGAACGATCGCCCGGCGTAACGGCCTGGTCTGACGCCGGGCCACGGCTCGGAGCCGACGACGCGAAACCCGGTACCGGCACGCGTCCGGCGGGTCGCCTGACGCGTTCGGTCCACGGACATGCACGTACTCATCCCGAAGACGAGGTCACACCATGGCGCCCGCCCCTGCCCAGCCACCGATGGACGGACCACTCGTCGACAGCCTCCACGGCGGCGCCGGTGCACGCACCGACACGCCCCCGGGAGGTTCCGGCGACCCGCCGCCGGTGGAGGCCGGCTACATCCGGCTGCTCGTCTTCGCCGTGTTCGGTGTGTACATGGCGTTCGTCACCCCGATCGCGATCTCGCTGGCGATCAGGGTCGACCACCTGGCCCCCGGTCATGAGGAGTACCTCGGCTACATCACCGGCGTGGGCGGCATCAGCGCCGTCCTGGCGACTCCACTGGTGGGGATGCTCAGCGACCGCACCCGCAGCCGGCTGGGCCGCCGCCGCCCCTTCCTGATCTCCGGAACGCTGGTCGGGGTCGTCGCGCTGGTGGTGCTGGCCCAGGCGCCCACCATTCTCGTACTCGCGATGGGGTGGGCCCTGGCGCAGCTCGGCTGGGGGACGATCATCTCGCTCCTGATCGCCTCGCAGGCCGACCGCCTGCCGGAGTTCCAGCGCGGCAAGGTCGCCGCCCTGGCCGGGGTGGTCCAGCCGATCGCCCCCATCCTCGGAGTCCTCGTCGCCGGCGGGCTCACCGGGAGCCCGCTCCTGCAGTTCCTGGTTCCGGGACTGGTCGGCGTGGTGGCCGTGAGCCTGTTCGTCTGCCTCGTGCGCGAGCCGGACAGCCGCCGGACGACCACGGCCCCCGAGCCGCTGACACCGCGGAATCTGGCCTCGACCTACGTCTTCGACCCGCGCCGCAGTCCCGACTTCGCCTGGAACTGGCTCGGCAAGTTCCTCTTCATGTTCGGCCTCACCTTCAACACCACCTTCACCGCGTTCTTCGTGGCCTCCCGGATGGACAGGAGCGTGGAGGAGGTGTCGGGACTGGTGGCGGTCCTGGGCGGCGCCGGTGTCGTGGCCACGATGCTCGGTGCCCTCGGCGGCGGCTTCCTCTCCGACCGGCTCCGCCGCCGCCGCGTCTTCGTGCTCGCCGGCGCCTGCGTGTTCGCCGCGGGAGCCGTCGTCATGGCGCTGGCGCCGAGCATGCCGCTGATCGTCGCGGGGGTGTTCCTGGGCAACGCCGGCCTGGGCGTCTTCGCCTCCGTGGACCAGGCGCTGATGCTGGACGTGCTTCCGGACCGGGAGACCGCCGCCGGCCGTTTCACCGGTATCTACGGCTTCTCCACCTCGGTCCCGCAAGGGGTCGCTCCCCTGGTCGCCCCGCTGTTCCTGACGATCGGCGCGACCGGCGGCGAGAAGAACTACACCCTCCTGTACTTCATCGCGGGCGCCCTCAGCCTGTTCGGCGGTCTCCTGATCGCCCTGCGCGTCAAGTCCGTCCGCTGAACGCCGCGTCCGCCGCCGCCGCACGATCGTTGCCCGCTCGTGGCCGTGGGCTGGGACGCCGACCGACCGGCTTCCCCCGCGACGGCCGCTGGACCGTCCGGCACGAAGGCTTCGTCACATCGCCCTGACGACGAAGGCACGCCATCCCCGCACGGCGGTGAAGGTACTGCGGGCCGCTCAGAGCGCCTGGCAGGGGCCCGCGGTCACCTGTCGTGTGATGGCTCCGTCCAGGTGCTCCGTCCGGGTGCAGGTGCAGGTTTCAGGTGGAGGCGCGTTGCACGATCTCCGGGTGGAGCCAGGGGCGGGTGTCGGGGAGCGGGTCGCCGGAGAGTTCGGCGACGATGGCTTGGGCCCGGCGTGCGACCACGTCCTCCAAGCCGAAGGCGACGGTGGTCAGGGGCGGGGCCACCAGACGCGCGGTGGGGATGTCGTCGACGCCGATGACGGCCAGGCCGGCGGGGGCGGTCAGGCCGTGCTCGCGCATTCCGGCCAGCACCGCGATCGCGGTCTCGTCGTTGAAGGCGCAGACCGCGGTGACCGACCGCTCCGCCCAACGGGCGACGGCCTGTGCGGCGCTGCCGCTGTCCAGGGCCGTGCCCACCGCCACAGGCGGCTCGATCCCGGCATCCTCACAGGCGCGCTCCACGCCTTTGCGCCGCTCTTCGGCCATGTGCACGAGCGCGGGATGCGCCGGCATCGCATAACCGAGGCGCCGGTGCCCGCGGCCGATGAGGTGCCCGGCCTGAAGACGGCCGATGGACCGCATCCCCAGATCCGGGTCGGTACTGGTGGGAAGCACGACCTCGGCGCCCGCGCGGTGCAGGGCCTGGACGGTATCGGGGTCGAAGGCCCCCAACCCGGCGACGGCCGAAGCGCCGACGGCCGCGCACACATCGGGCAGAGGCCGCCCGTGCGCGCCCGCCAGGTGGGTGACCAGGGTCAGGCCGTGCTCGGCGAGAGCCGCGGCCAGGCCCTCCACGAAGCGGCTGATGCCCTGCCCGATGGGCAGATCGGGAACGGCCAGCAGGACGATGTCGCTGCGCCCGGCGGCCAACGCGCGCGCCGAGGCATGAGGGCGATAGCCCAGACGCCGGGCGGCCTCCAGCACCCGGCGCCTGGTCCCCTCCGGGATCGACTGCCCCGGCCTGTCGTTCAGCACAAAACTCACCGTGGTCTGCGAGACACCGGCCGCACGGGCGACATCGAAACTGGTGGGGCGCTTGGCAGATCGCGTCATGGCCTCATCGTCACAGAGAAGCCGATCACATCGGCGCCGTCCCATCGTACGGCCCGCCACCGAGTCATCTGGAGGGCCCCTCCGGCCACTCCCCCATCGCCGTTACTCGACTGAGACAAACACACGCCTTGTTCGGTCCCGCGAGGAGATCTACCCTACTAATACGCATTACTCTGACGCCGGACCGGCCCCACGGGCCGCCCATGCCTCGTCAGCAAGGAGGAGAGAACGGATCTTGGCTGAGAACTCGCGGGGCAAGCGGCTGTTCCACACGCTCTTGGACGGGCGCCGCGGCATCGGGGCGTGCGAGATCACCGTGATGCCGGGGCTCAGCGGCGAGGATATCCGGGGCGGCGGGAAGATCACGATCCCCGCCCCCTACCACGAGGAGATCTCATGATCCGTCTCTCCTTCAACGACGGCTGGCGGACCCGGCCCAAGGTGAACCCCTTCGCCGAGCTGGGCGGTGTCTCCGTCCCGTTCGAGGAGGTGACGCTCCCGCACGACGCGATGATCGGGCAGGAGCGCGCCGCGCCGGACGGCGAGGTCTCCATGGAGGGCGGGGCCGGCGCCTATTTCCCGGGAGGGGTCTTCGACTACCGCAAGACCTTCTTCGTCCCGGAAGGGCACCGGGGCAAGCGCATCATCCTGGAGTTCGAGGGTGTCTACCGCGACGCGGCCGTGTACGTCAACGGCGACTACGCCGGGCAGCGCCCCTATGGCTACTCGCTCTTCCACGTCGACATCGACCGCTTCCTGCGTTTCGGCCAGGACAACGAGATCCGCGTCGAGGCCCGCAGCCACCGGGACTCCCGCTGGTACACCGGGGCCGGCATCTACCGCGACACCTGGATGCTCATCGGCGAACCGGTCCGCATCTCCCCCGGCGGCGTCCGGATCACCACGCCGGACATCGACGCCGGATGGGCCGTCGTCGAAGCGGCGACGCGGATCGAGAACGACTCGATGCGGATCCGGACCGTCGACGTCGTCACCGAGATACGTGACGCCCGGGGGAACGCCGCCGCGTCCGAGGTCTCGAAGGTCACGGTGCTGCCCGGTGAGCCCGCCGTCTGCCGCCAGCGCCTCTACGTTCGCGAGCCGTCGCCGTGGAGCCCCGACTCACCGGCCCTGTACACCGCCGGTGTGACCGTGCAGGACGCCGACGCCGGCACCGAGGTGGACACCGAGACGGCGACCTTCGGCATCCGCTCGCTCGGCCTCGATCCCGTCCGGGGACTGCGGATCAACGGCCGCACCGTCAAGCTGCGCGGCGCGTGCGTCCACCACGACAACGGGCCCCTGGGCGCGGCGACCTTCGCGCGCGCCGAAGAGCGGCGCGTGCAGATCCTCAAGGACGCCGGGTTCAACGCGATCCGCATGTCCCACCACCCGATGAGCAGGGCGATGCTGGACGCCTGCGACCGCCTCGGCATGCTGGTGATGGACGAGGCGTTCGACATGTGGACCTCGGCCAAGAGCGACTTCGACTACAGCCTGAGCTTCCCCGAATGGTGGGAACGCGACATCGAGGCGATGGTCGCCAAGGACTTCAACCACCCCAGCGTCATCTTCTACTCGATCGGCAACGAGATCCCCGAGACGGGCTCGGCCGCCGGCGCCGCGTGGGGGCGCCGGCTCGCCGAGAAGGTCCGGTCGCTGGACGGGACCCGCTACGTCACCAACGGCGTCAACGGCATGCTGGCCGTGATGTCCGACCTCGCCACCATGATGCGGCAGGCCAAGGGGGCCGACAAGGACGCCGCTGAGGAGGGCAAGGGCATCAACGCGATGATGGCCGACGCCGGCGCGGCGATGGACCGCATCAGCTCCTCGGAGCTGGTGACACGGCGGACGGCGGAGTCCTTCGGCGTGCTGGACGTCGCCGGGATGAACTACTCCGAAGGCCGGTACGCCCAGGACCGCGAACTGTTCCCCAACCGCATCATCGTCGGCACCGAGACCTTCCCCACCCGCATCGACGGCAACTGGAAGCTGGTCGAGCGGTATGGGCACGTCATCGGCGACTTCACCTGGACCGGCTGGGACTACCTGGGCGAGGTCGGCATCGGCCGTCCCCAGTACCTGTCCCCGGAGACCCCGCGTCCCGCGCACACGGCGCCGTACCCGCACCTGCTGGCGGGCTGCGGCGACATCGACATCACCGGGCACCGCCGCCCCGCCTCCTTCTACCGCGAGATCGTCTTCGGCCTCCGCACCCGGCCCTACGTCGCGGTACGGCGACCGGAGCACCACGGCAAGACCTGGGGCGCGGGCCCGTGGACCTGGAGCGACGCGATCTCCAGCTGGACCTGGCCCGGCTTCGAGGGCTCGCCCGTCACCGTCGAGGTCTACAGCGACGCCGACGAAGTGGAGCTCCTGGTCAACGGCCGTTCCCTCGGCCGGAAGCCGGCGGGCGACGAGCACCGCTTCCGCGCCGAGTTCGACACCGTCTACGAGCCGGGGGAGCTCCTGGCCGTCGCCTACCGGAACGGCACCGAGACCGGTCGGAGCACCGTGCCGTCCGCGGACGGCGAGGTTCGGTTGCACGCCGAGGCCGACCGGTCGGCCATCACCGCGGCGGGCGGCGACCTGGCCTTCGTCTCCTTCACCCTGCGAGACGCCGGCGGAGTCTGCCACCCCATGGCAGACCGGACCGTGAGCGTGGAGGTATCGGGGGACGGCGTCCTGCAAGGGTTCGGCACCGCCGCCCCGTCGACCGAGGAGAGGTTCGACGCGACCGAGCGCCGCACCTACGAGGGGCGCGCCCTGGCCATCGTGCGTCCCACCGGGCCCGGCAAGATCCGCCTGCTCGCCTCGGCCCCGGACTGCGAGCCGGTGGAGGTCCTGATCAGCGTCGAGGATCGGGGACGACCGTGATCGGCGGGTCACGGGTCAGCGGCCACCGGTGGTCTGGCGACCGGCCCGTGGCGGCGCTGGGCTTGCGCCGATCGCCGCCCGGGCGCGCGATCTTGCCATGTCGGCACCATGGAGCTGAGGTCAGGCGCTTCCGGGAGCGCATGTCGGAGGCGCACAGATCCGCACCCACCGCGAGCGCCTGCGGCGGCCATGACTCCTGCACCGGGGAGGACAGCGCACACTCAAGGTCGATGGGGTGGGCGCCGAGGATGTGCAGCGGCCGTGGATCGCTGTGGTCGGCGGTGAGGACCAGGGCGTCCCAGCCTGCCATCGCCTGGTCGAACAGCCAGCCGCCCGCATACCGCACCGCATCGGCCATGTCGGGCGCGACCACGAGGATGCGATGTCGCGGGGTTCGGGCGCGGGAGCGGGTCGAAAGGCGCGTTATTCGATGCAGGCCTCGTGCGCGCGGGTCGGCGGGGTTGAAGGGTTGGACGGTCATGATGTCTCCTGCCCGTGAGAAGGTGATGCGCCGCGATGTTCCGATTCCAGGAGACGGTCGGCGAGCAGGTTCAGGCCGTAGGCCGGTGGGCCATCCAGAAGCGCAGGTAGGGCGTCTTCTGAAGCTTCCCAGGGAGAGGCCGGACGGTCGACGCCGAGCCCGGCGGCGGGCCGCGATGCGGCGGCCCGCCCACCGGGAGTGAGGAAGTCGGCCATTTACTTGGAGTCGCTTACTTGAAGTCGCTCATGCTCTTGCCGACATCGGCGAGCTTGACCGGTTTGGTGTAGGTGCCGGTGAACTTATGCGCGGGGGCGTTGCACCGGTAGGCGCCCTTGTTGGGCTTGAAGTCGGCCGGTTTCCAGCCCTGCGGGGTGGCCTTTTCGACGTTGAAGCAGGACAGCGGCGCGTCGTTCTTGGAGAGGTCGACCGGTGCCTGGAGGCCGCCCCCCGTCCACGCGGTTTCCTTGGTGGCCGTCTCGAAAAGGCACTTGCGGGTGAGGTTCTCACCGCAACTGGAGGCGGCTTTGGCGAACAGCAGCCAGGTCGAGAACGCCCGTATGCCCGGCAGCGTCACCTGCGCCTTGGGGGCGTACTTCTTGAACAGGTCGATGACCTGCTGGGTCGCGGGGTTGCCGGCGGCGCTCTCCAGGGGATGGACTCCGCTGAGATCGGCCAGGGTGTTCTGGGTGCCCAGCGAGGTGGCGGCGAGCTGGATGAACGCGGAGTTGTAGGCGTTGCTGTTGGCGTCGATCCAGTCGGGCTTGTAGCCGATGCCGGTCAGGGACTGCTGCAGTTTGGGCAGGTCCTTGAAGTCCCCGAGGTACATCAGGCCCTTGACGCCCTTGCTCTTGATGGCATGGGCGTAGGGCGTCCAGTCGGTGACGCCCTGCGGCGGGAACAGGTCGGTGTAGGTGATCTTGGCGCCGACGGCGGCGAAGGTCTCCTTGGCCTGTTCCAGCAGCGTCTTGGTGGCCGGGGAGTCTCCCGTGAGAATGCCGACGGAGCCCGCGCTGGCCGGGTAGGCCTCCTTCACCAGCCAGGTGATGTAGCCGGTGTAGCGGTTGTAGGACGGGCCGCCGGTCTGGCCGATCTGCAGGTCCGATCCGTTGTTCTCGAGTTGCACGACCTGGGCGGGGAAGGCCGGCAGCAGGCAGGACAGCCGATCCTTGACGCCGAGGCCGTCCAGTCCCGAGCTGCCGCCGACCAGGGCGAAGTCCTCACGGCACGACTCCAGCATCCGCTGGCGGACTTCCATGAACCTGGCGTCGCGGATATTGGCGACGACCTTGCGGCCGCTGATGCCGCCGGCCGCGTTGCACCACTGCGTGAAGACCTTGGCGGTATCGAGGTACTCGGAGTTCTTGGTGAAGCCCACGTCGCTGAAGACCCCGATGTTGATCTCGTTCGCGGTGACGCCCTGGGCCGGCGAGCTCGTCGCCTTGCCGGGCTTGCAGATGCTCTTGAGGTCGCCGAAGTCGGCGGGCGCGGCCTGCGCGGCCCCGGTGGGCGCCTCTTCCGTACTGGTGCCGCTGCGGGCGCACCCTGCGGCGAGCAGGGTGAGCGCCACCAGGGCGGCGAGGGGGCGATGCGATCTCACGGATCCTCCTCGTTGCTGTCCCCGACTGATCGAACGGTGGAGCAGGTGTTCGGCCCGCCTGCCGAGGGCGCGGCGGGCGGGGCCTAGGGAGCGAGCAGGACCTGTGGGGTCAGGCGACGAATCCGCGATTGGGGTGGGATGCGGACCTTGGCCCACAAGCCTTGAGCCGAGCGGGGCCGGTGAACGAGGCGCCCTCCTGCGAGGGACCCCCGGCTCAGGCGACACCCTCCTCTTAATGAGTGAACACTAACTTCTAGGCGAGGGTGCCGCAAGCACGACCTCGAAGAGGATGACGACAAAACGGCACGGGAACCCGCCGTCACGGACGAATCGTCGGCGACACGCCCGCCCAACGCCCCGGACCTCCCCTGCTCCTCTGCGCAATGAGCCCCCTCATGGCAGGCGCACCACCGGACGGACGAGGCGCCGGGGCTTCGGTCGAACTCTCTGAGCACTCACCTCACCAGGCAATACGGAGAGTGAACGCTTGCTTTTCATAGTGTGGAGAGATACAAAGCTCGAGACCGTGACGCCGGTCCCACCAGGGTGTGCCGGGGTCCTCGCCGGTGATCGTTGGGCGTGGGGAGACGAGGGCAGATGGTGAAGCCGGCCGACGAGGTGCGGGTGATCGATGCCGACACGCCCCGGGACCGGCCCCGCCCACCCGCCGAACTGCGCGCAGACCGCCACAAAACACTCCGGCGAAGTCACCGGCCGTCCTCGCGCCCCTGTCGCGAACGCGGACACGGCGGAAGAGGCCGAGCCCACGCGGTCACCGGCTCCACGACATGGGTGAGCTGCACGAGGTCACCGCCGGTCTCCTGTCGTGGTCAATGTCGAGGCTCCCGGCAGAAAGAAGAGCGCATGCCCGCACCGATCGACGCGACCGACGAGGTGTTCCATCCAGCCGGCGAGGACCCGCACTGGAGTGAGAGCGCATGGTTCGGCTTCGCCGTCCCCGAACTCGACATGAACGGCTTCGTGTACTTCTTCCACGACGTCCGGACGGGAGTCTCCGGAGGCGGGCCGGCGATCTGGGACCCCGGCGGTGAGGAGGTCTACGACTGCCGGTTCTATGACTGGCGGTGGCACCAGCCGCCCACCGGCCCGCTCGACTTCAAGGACTTCCGGCTGCCCAACGGCCTCCGGCACCAGGTGCTGGAGCCGATGCGGCGCTACCGGCTCACCTACTCGCAACCCGGGCTGGAGCTCGATCTGGAGTGGACGGCGCTGATGGCGCCGCACGAGATCCGCTACGACAACCTCTCGACGATGCTCGGAGCCCGGCACTTCGACCAGCCGGGCCGCGCCACCGGCACGGCGGTGCTGGACGGCGAACGCCTGGAGGTCGACTGCTTCTCCCTGCGGGACCGCACCTGGGGTCCGCACCGGCCGGGCGCCTCGCGCTCCGGCGACTACCTGTGGGCCATCGCCTCCCCGCGATCGCACTGGCATGTCATCACCCACTCCGGCGACGAGCCCGGTGTGGACACGGTCTTGACCTCCTCCCCCTCGTGAACGAGGGGGATTCCAACCCGTGGCCTCAAGAGAGGAGGACAGGTTGAGGTTCGCGGTTCGTCCGCCCCGGCGACCCGGAGCGTCCCCGCGCAGCAACGGCCGGTCCGGCCGCCGTGCCCACGAGCGTGCACACGAGCCCGGCCTCGTGCTCGATCACGAGTCTGGTCTCGTGGGCGATGTTGCGTGCCGCGTTCACATCGGCGTTGCAGGCGAAACCGCAGGACCGGCACCGGAAACGCGCTTGGCTCTCACGCGCCTCCCGATCCCTGATCCCGCACGCCGAGCAACGCTGCGAAGTGCCCGCCGGATCGATCCTGTACACCCGGCCGGGCGCTTTGTGCTCCAGCCGCTCCACCAGCATCCCCCAACCGCCGGCCAGGATCGCCGCGTTCAGGCCCGCCTTGGCGGCCACATTGCGTCCCGGCCGCTCAATGGTGCCTCTGGCGGAACGGGTCATACCTGCGATGTCGAGGTCCTCGACACCGATCACCTCGAACCGGCGGGCCAGCATCGTGGAGGTCTGCTCCACCCAGTTCTTGCGGCGATCGCTCTCGCGGGCCTTGAGCCGGGCGTACGCGGCCTTGAGCCGCGCGCGGCGGCCAGAACCGCGCCGGGCACGCCCCAGCCTGCGAGCCAGCAGTCGCAGGCGCCGCCTCTCCCCTGGCGTGAGGCCGGGAACGCGCAGCAGGTCCCCGGTCGACAGCGCGGCGGTGACGGCCACGCCCCGGTCCACCCCGACCACGCTCCCGTCACCGGGACCGGGAACCGGAGGCGGGACGTGCGCGAACGCCACATGCCAGCGCCCGGCCCGATCACGGGTCACCCGGTAGGACCTCACGCCCCCGGGTACCGGCCGCGACAGGCGGAACCGCACCCATCCGCACTTGGGCACCAGCACCGCGGCCCACCTGCGCGACAACCGCCTGACCTGGTGCGGTTTGACGCCGACCTGCCGGAACCCCTCATGCACCCCCTGCTTGCGCCAGGTGGGCCGCCGGTGGGTACCGGCGAAGAAGTTGCTCATCGCCTGCGCGAAGTCACGCAGCGCTTGCTGCTGCACGGTCTGCGACCCGGCCCGCAACCACGCGAACTCGGCACGGGCCTCGGTGAGCTGCCGGGACTGCTCGTTGTAGCCGGGCGCCCCGCCCCGGTGCCGGGACCAGTGCGCATGCTGCTCGACGGCCAGGTTCCACACGTACCGGGCGTGCGCGCAATGCGCGAGCAGGGCCTGCTCCTGCTCTGGCGTGGGGTTCAGGCGGTAGCGCGGCACGGGGCGATCGTAGCGTGCACGCTCGAACACAGGGGCGAGAACGTGCTGGATAGTGCCTGGTCAACGGACATTCGTCCCGGCGGGGCGAATCTCCTTTCCCTGCCCTGCTCCGCAGGAGTCCGATTCCTCCCCGGCCTCAAGGCCGGGGTTTCCTCGGAGGTTCTTTGATGAACGGCTACCTCGTCCGGGACGGCCAGGCGGGCGACCTGGTCCGCGGGGAGCGGCGCGTGCTCGAGCGGCGACGAGGCGCGCCGGTGCGGGTCGTCCTCGACGCCGAGGACGACCGCGGACGCACACTCCACGCCGAGGGCCAGGTGCGCACCGCCCTTCAGTGAGCCGCAGAACTGCTCAACCGGCCCTCCGTCCGCTCGGCGGCCGAGGTCGGCGACCATCCGCAGATCTTCTGAAGGGTGTCCCGGGTCTCCTCCAACCCCCGGCCCAGCCGCTTTCCCGGGGTGAAGGTCGCCGGCAGCTTCCGCATCCCCTGGATCACGCCGATCGTCTCGTAGTGGACGGCGCCCGCGGGGTCGCACACGTAGTCCGGCATCCGGTCCAGAGCCTGGGTGATCATCCGTTTGAAGACCGTGCGGGCGACGTTGGAGCCGATGCAGCGGTGGATGCCCAGGCCGAAGCTGTTGTGCCGGTTGCCCGTGCGCGCCATGCTCAGGCCGGGCTCCTCCGGACAGGCTCACCGATGATCGATGAACGGCCATCGACCTGGCCCGACGCGGTAACCGCAGGCTTCGTCGCCGGCATGGCGCCATCCCCCTCAGGAGATCCAGGTCGTACGGGCCGCCGTCCATCCGGGAGCGGGAACAAGGTGAAATTCTCATACTCAGCTGAGGAAAGTATCAGCTGCTTCATTCGGTAAGCGCGTTTACATTCCGCGGCCTATGGGATTACAGTGCTCCGCGTCACCACGTGCTCACCGGCATGGCGGGAGGCCGCGCTGAGCGGCGCCGCGGTCCGGGAGAACGAGGTGCCGCACATGGCCGCCGCCCGCCATGTGAACCGGATCGCCCGGAGGGGACCGGCTCCCACGGTCCCGTGGGTTACGAGGGAGTGCGCCATGCTGAAGACCACCACGATCACGGTGCCGCCCCTTCCCGCTCCCGCCGGCCGAGCACTTCCCTCCGACATCGTTCAGGTCCTGCGCCCCGTACTGTCCTCCCTGGCCAGGGAGATCGTGGAAGAGATCGGATACTCGGTCACGGAGTTCGACCGATTGCACCAGCGCCGCACCGACGCCGAAGTCCGGCAGACCGTCGAGCAGGTGCTGCGGCAGTTCGTGGAGCACATCGCCGAGCCGCTGGGGCCGCAGACCGGCAGGTTGCGGATCCACCGGGAACTCGGCAGCCAAGAGCGGTGGACGAGCAGAGACCTGGAGGTCCTGCGTGCCGCGTCCAATGTCGGCGCCCGCGTGGTCTGGCGGCGGATCGCCGAGGCCGGGCGGCGGGCGGAATGGCCCGCCGGGACGATGGCCTTCCTCGCGGAGTCGGTCTTCGCCTTCGTCGAGGACATCGCGAGGTACTCGGCCGAGGCACGCGAACAGGACCACGAGAGAAGAAGGGACAGGCGGCAGTCCATGCGCCGCCGCCTGCTCGAGACGGTCCTGGCCGGCGACCACGCCACGGCCGGAGGCGACCTGGCCGACCTGGCCAGGGAGTCGGAGTGGCGGCTTCCGGCGACGGTGGCGTGCGTGGTCCTCCTCGACCGGTGGCCGGCCGGCCGCACCATGCCGCCGGCCGTCGGACCGGACGTCCTCATGGATCTGGGCCGTCCCGACCAGTTCCTTCTCGTGCCGGATCCCGACGCGCCCGGCCGTCACGACATGCTGGCCACGGCCCTGCAAGACCATCGATTCGTCATCGGGCCCAGCGTCGCACTGGCCGAGGCCGCCCTGTCCCTGCGGCTGGCGGTGCAGGCGATCTCCCTCGTCCGCCGCGGGGTGATCGGGTGCGACCACTTCGTGCGCTGCTCTGACGAACTGTCCACGCTGCTCCTGTGCCACAACGAGGAGATGATCGGCCTGATGGCCAGAAGCCGGTACGCGCCGCTCGCCGCACTGGGGCCGCTCCAGCAGACCCGCCTGGCCGACACGCTGCTGGCCTGGCTGGGGACGGGCGGGCGAGCCCCCGAGATGGGCGCCCGGCTGTACGTCCACGCCCAGACGGTGCGTTACCGCATGCGCCAGCTCCGGGAGCTCTACGGCGACCAGATGGACGACCCCCGCTGGAAGTTCGAGATGGAGATCATCCTGCGCAGGAAGCGGCTCCTGCGGCACGAGGAGCGTGTCCCCTCCCGCGACAAGAGATCCATAGGCGCCCGGCCGAACAGTGAGAACGGTGCCCGGAACATGGCGTGGCCGGCGCCCCCCGGCATCTGAGGTGAGGTCGGTGAAGTCGCGCCGCCTGCCGGCATGCACACGGGACCGAGGTCTCCGGGACGGGGACGAGGGGAAGCGCATGGAACGTCAGCAGTCGGACGAGGCGGGCCCGGTCGAGGCGGCGCCGGTCGAGGCACGGCCGGTCGAGGCAGGGCCGGTCGAGGCAGGGCCGGTCGCGGATCCGCCGCCGGAGGACGTCCCGGGTTGGCAGCGGCGCAGCCTCGAACGCTCGCTGCAGGGCGCCCGTGTGCGGGCGCGGGAACGCAGCGACCGCTTCGTCAGCGCGGCCCTGGAACTCATCGTCGAAGAGGGCGTCATCGACTTCACCATCCAGGACGTCGTCGACCGCTCCGGTATGTCGGTCCGCACGTTCTACTCGTTCTTCGACGGCAAGGACTCCCTGCTCCTGGCCATCTACGAGACGATCCTCCGCAAGATGGCGGTGCCGATCCTGCGGGCCGAGTGCGCCAGGGAGACCGACCCCGTACTGAGGCTGAGGGCGCTGCTGGTGAGCCTCACCGAGCGCACGGCGACGACCAACGTGACCTATCGCGCGCTCAGCTTCTTCCATCTCCGGCTCGCCGAGGTACGGCCGGACGACCTCGCGCACGCCCTCAATCCGCTGCGCGACCTCATCGTCGAACTCCTGAAGGGGGTCGAGGAGGCCGGGCGGCTCCGAGGCGACATCGACGTCGGCGCGCAGGCCGGGTTCTTGCAGGAGCTGCTGCTGGCGAACGCCCACATGTCGATCCTGGCGGGCGTTCGCCGGACGACCGCGGAGGACATGTGGGCGTTCTGCTCGACCGCTGTTCTGCGCCCCGCGCCCTGATGGCTGCGCCAAACCGAAAATCTGAACTGCTCCATAAGAGAACAGCATTAACACCAACGGGCAGATGGCGTTGCGGTGCTCCGCACCCCACGCGCTCCCAGGTCTCCCACTCACATGACCGGATCAGCCTCGGGGTCGCCTTTCGCGGTCCCGGCACTCACCGAGGAAGTCCGTACATGGCCCAGGCCACCATGACCCCGCCTTCGGACGATCACCCTCTCGCGCGCCGCCCGCAGGCGCTCCCTCCTGACGTGATCTCTCTGCTGCGTCCGGAACTGCCGTCGTTGGCGACGGAGATCGTTGACGAGATCGCCTACTCGGTCGCGGAGTTCGACGGCCATTCCCATGACGACCGCCATCGGGCGATCCGGCCCGCCGTCGAACGGGCACTGCGGCAGTTCGTGACCCGGCTCGCCGATCCGCCGGCGGCACGGAACCGGGGACTCGGGATCTGGCGCGCGTTCGGCGGCCACGAATACCGAGTGGGCCGGAGACCGGACGGCCTCCAGGCGGCCCTTCGCGTGGGCGCGCGCGTGGCCTGGTCCCGGATCGCCGGCGTCGGCCATCGGGCGGGCTGGCCGGCCGAGACGATGTCCCTGCTCGCCGAGGCGGTCTTCACCTACGTCGAGGAGATCACCGCACATGCGCTCCAGGGGCACGCGCAGGCGCGCGAGAGCGCGACCGACCGGCTGCAGGCCATCCGCCGCAGACTTCTCGAACTGCTCCTGACGAGGAGTCCCGCCCTGTCCGGTGACACGCCGGCCGACCTGGCGCGGGAGGCGCGTTGGCCGCTTCCAGCCACGGTGGCATGCGTGGCCTTCGCCGGGAACCGTCCCCCGGAGAACCTGACGCCGGCGGCCAGCCCCGGCGTGCTCATGGACCTGGCGCGTTCGGAGCCCTGCCTGCTCGTGCCGGATCCCGACGCGCCCGGCCGCGAGGAGGCGCTGGCCCGCGAACTGAAGGGGTCGGTGTACGCCATCGGGCCGAGCGTGCCGCTGGAGGACGCGGCCCTCTCGCTCCGCCTGGCCGTCGAGGCCCTCGCGCTGATGCGGCGCGGCGTCATCGGATGCGACCGCTACGTCCGCTGCTCCGATGAGCTCTCCACGCTGCTGCTGTTCCGCAACGAGGACGTGATCCGTCTGATGACCAGGCGGAGATACGGCCCTCTGGCCGGCCTCAAGCCGCTCCAGCAGGTCCGTCTCGGGGAGACGCTGCTGGCTTGGCTCGTGACCGGCGGAAGGGCGCCGGAGATGGCGGCCCGGCTCCAGGTCCACGCCCAGACCGTGCGGTACCGGATGCGCCAGCTTCATGATCTCTTCGCGGACGAGATGGACGATCCTGGCTGGAGGTTCGAGATGGAGATCATCCTGCGCACCAAGCACCTTCTCTAGGGCGTGCCCAAGGGCGCGCCGTAGGTCAGCGGCCCGCGAAAGCGCGTTGATCACCGGCCATCGGTAGCGGCACGACGGAAGTCGGCGCCGCCCCATGCGGAGATGGGACGGCGAAGCGACTTTCGGCTACCGCACGCCGGGAGCCCGGGCCGTGGCCTGTCCTGCCAGTCGGTGTGGGAGAGCGGAACGGTCCGAGCGTCCACCGCCGGCTCGGAGCGGGAGACTCCTCGTAACCGTCGTCGTC
Source organism: Spirillospora sp. CA-255316 (assembly GCA_050942275.1). GTDB lineage: Bacteria > Actinomycetota > Actinomycetes > Streptosporangiales > Streptosporangiaceae > Spirillospora. Next base: position 5,727,028 of record CP192047.1, read on the forward strand.
ACCGTCCTTCCCTACGCCTGGAGCTCTTCGTCCAGGATCTCGAAGAGTTCGGCGGCGCTCGCCGACCGCAGGGCCTCGGTCTCTTCCCGGACCTCGTTCTCCCGCTCCCACCGGGAGGCCAGTCCGCGGAGCCGCGCCGAGATCCGGCGGCGCTGCTCCTCGTCCCACTCCGTGCCCGCCAGGGCCGACTCGAGCCGGGTGAGCTCCTTCTCCAGGGCCGCCTCGCCGCCACCGGTCAGCTCGCCGAACAGGTGCCGGGAGATGGCCGCGGCGGTCGGGAAGTCGAAGACCAGCGTCGAGGGCAGCCGCAGGCCGCTGGTCACGCCGAGGCGGTTGCGGAGCTCGACCGCCGACAGCGAATCGATGCCCAGATCGAGCAGGCCCTTCTCGGGGTCGATCGACTCGGGTCCGTCGTGGCCGAGCACGGCGGCGATGTGGGCGCGGACCGTGGCGAGCACCAGGCTCTCGTCGGCGGACTCCGCGGCCAGCCGCCGGGCGAGGACCGGGCCGTCGGCGCCCCGCGCGGCCGTCCGGCCGCGGCTCCGGACCAGTCCGCGCAGGATCGCGGGCACCTCCTCCGTGGCGGCCCGGGCCCGGATCCGCGCGAGGTCGAACCGGGCGGGCACGAGCACCGGGACGCCCAGTGCGAGCGCGGCGTCGAACCGCGCGAGGTTCTCCTCGGCGCTCTGGGGGACGATGCCCGAGCGGCGCATCCGGCGGAGATCGGGCTCGCTCAGCCGGTCGGCCATACCGCCGTCCGCGGCCCACGCCCCCCACACCAGCGACAGGCCGGGGAGCCCTGCCGCGCGCCGCGCCTGCGCGAGGGCGTCCAGGAACGTGTTCGCGGCGGCGTAGTTGCCCTGCCCTGGCCCGCCGAGCAGCCCGGCCGCCGAGGAGAACAGCACGAACGCGGCGAGCCGGTCGCCGGAGGTCAGCTCGTGCAGGTTCAGCGCGGCGTCGATCTTGGGCCGGAACACGGTCTCCAGCCGCTCCGGCGTGAGCGCCGGGATGACCCCGTCGTCGAGCACGCCCGCGGTGTGGAAGACACCGGTGAGCGGGTGGGCGGCGGGGATGCCCCGCAGCAGCCCGGCCAGCTCGTCACGGTCGGCCGCGTCACAGGCGGCGACCTCGACGGACGCGCCCAGGCCGGCCAGCTCGGACACCAGTTCGGCGGCGCCCGGCGCGGCGGGTCCGCGGCGGCCGGCCAGCACGAGGCGGCGGACACCGTGCCCGGTGACCAGCCGGCGCGCGATGTGCGCCCCGAGCCCGCCCGTGCCCCCGGTGATCAGCACGGTGCCGCCGGGTGCGAACCCGGGGCCCTCCTCCTCCGTCGCGGCCGTCCTGGCCAGGCGGCACGCCAGCGGCACGCCCTCGCGAAGGGACAGTTCCGGCTCGGCCGTGCCGATCGCCGCCGCCAGGGCGTCACGGGACGCCCCCGTGCCGTCGAGGTCGACCAGGGCGAAGCGGCCCGGGTTCTCCGTGCGGGCGGAGCGCACCAGCCCCCACACCGGCGCGTGCGCGAGGTTCGGGGCTTCGTCCGGCCGCGCCACGGCACCCGAGGTCACCACGGTGAGGCACGCGCCGTCGAATCGCTCGTCGGCGAGCCAGGCCTGCAGCACGGCCAGCACCCGGCCGGACACCGTCCGCACGGCGTCCCGCGGATCCACCTCGCCCGCGTCCGGGACGGGGAAGACCACGTGCTCCGGCACCGGGCCCGCGGCGGCCACAGCCGCGAGATCCGCGTGCCGCTCGGCACCGGCCAGGCCCAGATCGTCGTCGCCCAGTACGGCGCATCGCGCCGGCCCCGCCCCGTCGGCGGGCACGGGCGTCCAGTCCACCCGGAACATCGCCTCGGGCCGGCCGGCGGCGCGCAGCCGCTCCGCCGGGACCGGCCGGGAGACCAGCGAGTCGACCGACAGCACCGGCTTCCCCGCCGGATCCGCGGCGTGCAGGGAGATCCCGTCGGCACCCGCGGGCGCCAGACGCACCCGCAGTGCGGCGGCACCGTCGGCATGGATCGACACCCCGGACCACAGGAACGGCAACCGGAGCTCGCCGTCCTCCGGAGCGGCGAGCAGCATCGCGTGCAGGGCGGCGTCCGACAGCGCCGGGTGCAGGCGGAAACGCTCCGCCTGCGTCTCGGCCTCGGCGGGCAGGGCGACCTCGGCGAACACCTCGTCGCCGCGCCGCCACACCGCCGAGAGCCCCTGGAACGACGGCCCGTAGCCGAGTCCGCGGTCGGCCAGGCCCTCGTAGGCCCCGTCGAGGTCGACCGGCTCGGCACCATGCGGGGGCCACTGCGTCAGGTCGGCGGGCGGGGCGGGCTGCACCGGGCCCAGCACCCCGGCCGCGTGGCAGATCCACCCGGCGTCCTCCCCCACGTCCTCCCCGGCGTCCTCCGGCCGGGCGTGGACGCCGAGCGGACGCTCGCCCGCCTCGTTCTCGGGGCCGACCACGACCTGGAGCAGCACCGCGCCCCGCTCCGGCACCGGCAGCGGCGCCTGGAGCGTCAGCTCGCGGACGGCGGCGGCCCCGACCTCGTCCGCCGCCCGCGCGGCCAGCTCGAGGAGGCCCGTGCCGGGCACGAGCGCCGAGCCCAGCACCGTGTGGTCGGCGATCCACGGGTGCCGGTCGAGCGACACCCGGCCGGTCAGCACCACACCGTCCGCGTCCGCGAGCGGCACGGCCGCGGTCAGGAGCGGGTGCCCGGTGCCGCGCTGGCCGAACTCGCCGGGCGTCCCCGCCGAGGCGGAGGCGTCCAGCCAGTACCGGCGGCGCTGGAACGCGTAGGTCGGCAGGTCGACGCGGCGGGCGCCGGAGAAGTAGACCGGCCAGTCGATCCGCGCCCCGTGCGTGTGGAGCCGGCCGAGCGCCTCGGCCAGCGCGCCCGGCTCGGACCGGTCGCGCCGCTGGGCCGGCACGAACACCGCGCCGGGGACGCTCTCCTCGCCCATCGACGCCAGCACCGCGTCCGGGCCGATCTCCAGGAACGCGGTCACGCCCTGGTCCGTCATCGTCTGGAGGCCGTCATGGAAGCGGACGGTCTCACGCGCGTGCCGGACCCAGTACGCGGGCGTGCACAGCTCCTCCGGGTCGGCCACCCGCCCCGTCACGTTGGACACGACCGGGATCCGCGGCGGCCGTGGCGCCAGCCCCTCGACGACGGCCGCGAACTCCTCCAGCATCGGCTCCAGCAGCGGGGAGTGGAACGCGTGGCTGACGCGCAGCGGCCTGGTGGACCGGCCCTCGGCCGCGAGCCGCTCGGCGACCGCCGCGACGGCCGCCCGGGCGCCCGACACCACGACCGACTCCGGGCCGTTCACGGCGGCGATGCTCACCTCGCCGGTCAGCAGCGGCACGACCTCGGCCTCGGCGGCGCGCACCGCGACCATCGCGCCGCCCTCGGGCAGCGCCTGCATCAGGCGCCCGCGGGCGGCGATCAGCGCGCACGCCTCGTCCAGCGTGAACACCCCGGCGAGGTGCGCCGCGACGACCTCGCCGACGGAATGCCCGGCGAGCATGGCCGGGCGGACGCCCCAGGACTCCAGCAGCCTGACGATCGCGACCTCGACGGCGAACAGCCCGGGCTGCGCGAACTCCGTCCGGTCCAGCGCCGCGGCGTCGCCGGACACGACCTCGGCGAGCGGGCGCTCCAGCAGGGGGTCGAGCCCGGCGCACACCGCGTCGAACGCCTCGGCGTAGGCGGGGAACGCGTCGTAGAGCGCGCGTCCCATTCCGGCCCGTTGCGCGCCCTGACCGGAGAACAGGAACGCGACCTGTGCCGCGCGGCCGGAGAGCTCGACCGGATGCGCGCCGTCGCGCACCGCGGCGAGACCGCGCATCAGCTCCGCCCGGTCGCGGCCGGTCACCACCGCCCGGTGGTCCAGCGCGGCACGCGTGGTCGCCAGGGACAGGCCGACGTCGGCGGGGGCCGGCGCCGTGCCCCGCTCGGTGCGGCGCTCCAGATGCGACAGCAGGCGCGCCGCCTGTGCCCGTACGGCGGGCTCGGTGTGGCCGGACAGCAGCCACGGGACCTCGTGGCCGGGTTCCGCATCGGCCGGGTCCGTGTCCCCCGGGTCCGCGTGTCCCGGGTTCGTGTCCGCCGGTCGCGTGTCCTCGGGTCCCGTGTCCACCGGTTCCGTGGCCGGGTCGGCGGGGCGTTCGATGATCACGTGCGCGTTGGTCCCGCTGATCCCGAAGGAGGACACCCCGGCGCGGCGCGGCCCGCCGGTGCCGGGCCAGGCACGGCGGGAGGTGACCAGCTCGACGGCCCCCTGGTCCCAGTCCACCTCGCTGGACGGGGCGTCCACGTGCAGGGTCTGCGGCACGACGCCGTGCCGCATCGCCTGCACCATCTTGATCACGCCGGCCACGCCCGCGGCCGCCTGGGTGTGCCCGATGTTGGACTTGATCGTCCCGAGCAGCAGCGGGCGGCCGGCGGGACGGTCCCGGCCGTAGGTCGCCAGCAGCGCCTGGGCCTCGATCGGGTCGCCGAGCCGGGTGCCCGTTCCGTGCGCCTCCACCACGTCGACGTCGGCCGCGGTCAGCCCGGAGGCGGCCAGCGCCCGCCGGATGAGGTCCTCCTGCGCCGGGCCGTTGGGCGCCGTCAGCCCGTTGCTCGCGCCGTCCTGGTTGACCGCCGAGCCGCGCACCACGGCCAGCACGGGATGCCCGTTGCGCCGGGCGTCCGACAGCCGCTCGAGGACGAGCACGCCGACACCCTCCGACAGCCCGGTGCCGTCGGCGGACTCGGCGAACGCCTTGCAGCGGCCGTCCGGCGACAGGGCGCGCTGGCTGCTGAACCCGATGAGCACCTCGGGCGAGGACATCACCGTGACCGCGCCTGCCAGCGCCAGCCCGCAGTCCCCCTGCCGGAGGGCCTGCGCCGCCAGGTGCAGCGCCACCAGCGAGGAGGAGCACGCGGTGTCGACGGTCATGGTCGGGCCCTGCAGGCCGAAGGTGTAGGCGAGGCGGCCGGAGGCCACGCTGGGCAGGCTGCCGTTCCCGAGGTAGGGCTCCAGCCCGTCCGGGGCGTCGGTGACCCGGCTGCCGTACTCGCCGTACATCACGCCGGCGAACACGCCGGTGTCGCCGCCGCGCAGCGTGTCCGGGGCGATCCCCGCCGACTCCAGCGCCTCCCAGGCCGTCTCCAGCAGCAGCCGTTGCTGCGGGTCCATGGCGAGGGCCTCGTGCGGGCCGATGCCGAACAGGTCCGCGTCGAAGTCGGCGGCGTCGTGCAGGAACCCTCCGGCCTGGGCGTGGGTCCTGCGCGGCACGCCCGGATCCGGGTCGTACAGCTCCTCCAGGTTCCAGCCGCGGTCCGCCGGGAACGGCGACATCCCGTCCCGGCCGGCCTCGACCAGGCGCCACAGGTCGTCGGGGTCCTTCACGCCGCCCGGGAAGCGGCAGGCCATCCCGACGATCGCGATCGGATCGGTGTGGGCGACCGCGGGCGCGGCGGCGGCCGTCCCGGACGCCGCGGCCTCGCCGAGCAGCCGGGTGCGCAGGTACGCGGCCAGGTCCACCGCGGTGGGATGGTCGAACACCAGCGTCGCGGGCAGTTTCAGGCCGGTCGCGGTGTTCAGCCGGTTGCGCAGCTCGACCGCCGTCATCGAGTCGAACCCGAGATCCCTGAAGGCGCGGCGGAGGTCGAGCGTCCCGGTGCCGGAGTGCCCGAGCACCGCGGCGACATGGGCGGCGACGAGGTCGAGCAGCAACTGCTCGCCGTCGGCGGCGGGCAGCCCGGCGAGCCGGTCGGCCAGGGTACCGCCCGCCTCGCCTCCCGGCCGGTCGGCGGCCCGGCGCGCGGGCGCGCGGACGAGCCCGCGCAGCACCGAGGGCAGCTGCGCCGCGCCGCGCGCCCGCAGCGCGGGCACGTCGAGCAGCACCGGCGCCAGGACGGCCTCGTCCTGCCCCAGGGCCCGGTCGAAGAGCGCGAAGCCCTCGGTGCTGGAGAGCCCGCGGACGCCGGAGCGCGCCATCCGGGCCACCTCGGCGTCGGTGAGGTGCTCGGTCATCCCGCTGCGCTGCTCCCAGAACCCCCATGCGAGCGAGACCGCGGGCAGCCCGTTCGCCCTGCGGTGACGGGCCAGGCCGTCCAGGAAGGCGTTGGCGGCGGCGTAGTTGCCCTGGCCGGGGTCGCCGAGCACGTTGGCCAGCGAGGAGAAGAAGACCAGTTCGATGTCCGGCCGGTCGCGGGTCAGCTCGTGCAGATGCCAGGCCGCGTCCGCCTTGGGCCGCAGCACCGCGTCGATCCGCTCCGGGGTGAGCGAGTCGATCATGCCGTCGTCCAGGACGCCGGCCAGGTGCACCACGGCGGTCAGCGGGTGCTCGGCGGGGATCGCGGCGAACAGCCGGTCCAGCTCCGCGCGGTCGGCCACGTCGCAGGCCGCCAGGGTCACCTCGGCGCCGAGGCCGGCGAGGTCGTCGCGCAGCCGGATCGCGTCCGGCGCGGCGGGACCGCGGCGTCCGGCCAGCACCAGGCGCCGGGCCCCGTGCCCGGTCACCAGGTGCCGGGCCAGTAGCGCGCCGAGCCCGCCGGTGCCGCCGGTGATCAGCACCGTGCCGTCGGCGAACCGGCCACCCGCCGAGGCCTCCGAGGCCTCCGTGGACTCCGTGGACTCCGTGGGCTCCGTGGGCCGGGACGGCTGGGCGGCGGCGCGTGCCAGCCGGGGCACGAGCACCTCGTCGGCGTGGAAGGCGAGCTGCGGCTCGTCGGTCCCCAGCGCCCGCGCCAGCGCGGCGGCCCCCAGGCCGCCCTCGACGTCGGCCAGGACGAGCCGGTCGGGATGCTCCATCTGCGCGGACCGCACCAGCCCCCACACCGCTGCGCCCACCGGATCACCGGCCTCGTCCGGGCCGGTGGCGACGGCCGAGTCGGTGAGGACGACCAGCCGGGACCCGGCGAAGCGCTCCTCGGCGAGCCACTCCTGCACGAGCGCGAGCACCCGCCCCGTGCTCGCCCGGACCGCGGCCGGAACGGCGGCGTCGGCGGGTTCGCGCGGGCACGCCGCGAACACCACCCCGGGGACGGGTCCATCGGCCTCCACCGCGGCCACCAGCGCGGCCAGATCCGGATACGGCTCGCAGTCCGCGCCGCCGGCGGCCAGGACGCCGCGCACGCCGAACCCGTCCGTGCCCAGCACGGCGAACGGGCCCGCCGGCGCGGTTCCGGCCGCCGGAAGCGGTGCCCAGGTCAGGCGGTACAGGCCGGCGTCGTCCGAGCCCGCCGCACGGACGGCGTCGGCCGAGACGGGCAGCATGTCGAGCCGGGCCACCGAGAACACCGGCTCGCCCGCCGCGTCCGCCGCCTGCACGGTGACGCCGCCATCGGGAGCCGGTGCCACCCGTGCGCGCAGCGTCCGCGCGCCCGTGGCGTAGAGCTCCGCCCCGTTCCACGAGAACGGCAGCAGGGTCGGGCCGTCGTGGTCGACCAGGCCGGTGTGGAGCACGGCGTCCAGCAGGGCGGGGTGCAGCGCGAAGCCTCCGTCGCCGGCGTCCTCGGGCAGGTCGACCTCGGCGAACACCTCCTCGCCGCGCCGCCACATCGCGCGCAGCCCCTGGAACAGCGGCCCGTAGTGGTAGCCGTGGTCGGCCAGACGCGGGTAGAGCCCGTCGAGCGGAACGGGATCGGCGCCCGGCGGCGGCCAGGCTCCCGGTGCGAAGGGCTCGCCGCCCTGCGCCATGGGGGCGGCCGCCGCCAGCACGCCGTCCGCGTGCAGGGTCCAGGGCGTGTCCGCGTCGGCGGTCTCGGGACGCGAATGCACCGACACGGCCTGGCGGTGCGGTCCGTCGCCCGGCTCCACGACGATCTGGAGCCGCACGTGGCCCCGCTCGGGCAGCGCCAGCGGCGCCCGCACGGTCAGCTCCTCCAGGACGGGGCAGCCGACCTGGTCACCGGCCTGGACGGCCAGCTCGGCGAAGGCCGTGCCGGGCAGCAGCACCGTGCCGAACACCGCGTGGTCGGCCAGCCACGGATGGGTCTCCAGGGAGAGCCGCCCGGTCAGCACGGTGCCCTCCCGGCCCGCCAGTGACACGGCGGCACCCAGGATCGGATGGGCGACGGAGGCCAGGCCCGCCGCGGCGGGGTCCCCGCCCGGTTCCACCAGGTCCAGCCAGAAGCGGCGGTACTGGAACGCGTAGGTGGGCAGCGGCACGCGTCGTGCACCGGTTCCGGCGTAGAAGGACGCCCAGTCCACGGGGAGGCCGCGCACGAACAGCTCGGCCGCCGAGACCGCG